>CBDCFM010000021.1:0-1405700 GCA_965216035.1 Terriglobia bacterium | reverse complement strand
AGGTGTGGGCCACGGATATAACCTACATTCGACTACGGCAAGGATTCATCTATCTGGTGGCGATCATGGACTGGTTCAGCCGGTACGTGCTGGCCTGGGAAGTGTCCACGTCGATCGACAGCGGATTTTGCGTGTCGGCACTGGACTGGGCGCTGACGAAAGCGCAACCAGAGATTTTCAACACGGATCAGGGTGCGCAGTTCACCAGCAATATCTTCACGGGCCGGCTCGAAGACCAGGGCATCACGATCAGCATGGACGGTCGGGGCCGGTTCCTGGACAACATCTTCGTCGAGCGCTTATGGCGAACGGTGAAGTACGAGGAAGTGTACCTGAAGGACTACTTGAGCGTTCCCGAAGCGATCGCAAACCTGAACCTCTATTTCAGGTTTTACAATCAGGAACGCGGCCATCAAGTATTCGACTATCAGACGCCCGAGGCCGTGTACTTTCAGCGCGCGCCGAGGGCCTGTGGAAACTGACGCAGCTATGCAAATCCCCACACCATGCGGATTCCCACAGTTGCTTGAAAACAGCCTCGAAGACTCGGCTTTTTCACCGTTCCCACAGGCCCGACGGCGGGCTAAATATCAACCCATTTCAGCGGCGGCGATCCACCTTAAGACCCAGGATTTCCTGTCCGAAGAATGGGGAGCCCCTCCCTTATAGACAATACTCAGACGCAATGGCAAACGCAGCAGAAACCTGGTCAGAAGAGCGGTTGAATAGATTCCTTCAAGATCCTCAGGCTGTCGTTCCAGGCACGATTATGCCGATTCCATCAATGAGTAATCAACGTGTCCGGGTGGAACTCGTTAGCTTGCTAAGAACTCTAGCGCTCGAAGAACAGTTTCGTTCGGCTGAAGGAGAGCGATAGTCTTAATGTACGTCGTCAAAGTATTTCGCGAAGAACACGGTTTTGCTAAGAGACGGTTTTCAAGTCATATCACTCCAGCGTTCAAGTTCACGATCCGCCGTTGAGTCAACTTTCGCCGTTTAGTCCTCTCCTCACGGGAGAGGACCTCCTGTTGATGGACAAAGAACATATCCGCCGGAGTCACGTTGTTGAGTGATTCGTGATACCGGCGAAAGTTCGAGTCCTTTAAACCTGTCCAATGGATTGCGCAACAGACGAGTCGTTCGCCATGCTGCGGGCTTCACGCAGCCTCAGGAGTGAAGTAACGAAGAAATGAAGCCTATTCGATTACAGAAGCGTGCGGACGGGACCGCGATTCCTCCATCGCCCGTCGGAGCCGACGAAGGTCTGCAGCAACTGCATTCATGGACCCAATAAGTTCCCATAAACGGGACGTATCCGGACGCTCGGCGATCGGTTCAGTCAGCTCACAAATGGCGGCGAGTTCTTGCTCGATCGATTGTCGGGCCGTATCCAGAGCTTCCTCGCGGTTGGGAGGGTTGTACTGGGCTAGGGCGGTTCCTGCGTTGGCCATTCCTGCCTTTCTTGTTAACCAACATTCTACACCGCACATTCAACTTCGAACGTCGACGTGCGCCGGATGGGCCAGTTGATTGTACAGCAGAAAGAGACGGTGGGGTTGGCAATGGGTAGAGAACATGGTGGTAAAAAGAGATTAGAGGGTTCCCGCTTAGAACCATCTAACGCACGGCCCAGCCTCGACGACGCCGGGATCGACAAGAAGCTCTCCCTCCCTGTGATGACTCCAGGTTAGAGGCTACCGCCGGCGGTAAACTTCAACGCAACCAGGGCAACTCAGCGGGCAGCTGCTTTCCCTTAGAAACCTGCCCGCTTGCCGGCGTGTCGGCCGCTTGTATGACACCAGGGATGCTTTCCACTGACGGGGAACCCTCGCATTTTCCGGACAGCCCGTCGTCTAGATAGGGTGATTGACTCAGGGTTGATCCCCTCGACTCCGGACATCTAGAGAAAAAACGCGCGTGAGACGAACCAGTAGAATCCGAGGCACATGATTCCGACCGATGCCACCGACATCACGTGTTCCTTCCAACGGGTCCGTCCAATGTAGAGGAGGAGTGGGAACAGTATCGCTACGAATGCGAGCTGGCCGACTTCCACGCCGAAATTAAAGGAAAACAAGGAGATAGCCAGACGGCTCCGCCCCAGTCCCATATCTCTCAGGACATTCGAAAAGCCAAAGCCATGGACGAAACCGAACACAAGCGTCACCATCCAGCGATGAACCAGCGTGCGGCCGACGAAGTTTTCGATGGCGACATAGGCGATACTCAATGCGATCAGGCTCTCAATCAGCCGTGGCGGGAGGGCGACGACTCCGAGCGTCGCCAGAACGAGGGTGACGCTGTGGCCAAGGGTGAAGCATGTGACGACTTTGGCCAGTGACATAAGAGTTGTGGTAGCCAGGAGCAGGGCAAGCAGAAAGGCAAGGTGGTCGTAGCCTGTAAAGATGTGTTCAATACCCAGCTCCACGAAATCGAGGATCGTGACCCAGAAGGGAATTCCCGTTGCGTAGTCGATATCGATACTGGGATAGTCGCTATCGAGCACTGCAGTTCGGGCCGCCTCCCCCTCTCCGATCTGAAGAAGATGCTGGTGATTCTCCTGGGTCAAACGATCCAGAGTGGAAACGACCGTGAGGTCGCGAACGTCGGTTTCAAACGTATACAGCACGCGGATGCGAGCCACGTTGTCAGCCGTGAGAAAATACTCCTCCAGCGAGATGTCTAGGGGAGGATCCGGAGCGCTGAGTTGATAGTTGGCCTCGATAGCTGCGAACAACGCGTCGATACCCTCGTCCAACTCTTCAGCATCGACGCGGCCGTCTCCGTCGAGATCAAGCCGTGGACCTTCGTGAAAATCAGTCGCGCTGAATGTCAGTTGTACCCGCACGTCGAGGCCCTCGGCCTCAATCAGGGAATAACTTGTCGAGAAATCGTGGGCAACGGCGGGCCGTGGAATGAAGAGCAGACAAACGATTACGCGGAAAAGGTTTTTTCTCAGCATCGATCGCTCCTAAGTAGGCCGTCTCGGTTTTGGGGGCCGTATACTTGTGACCTGTACCACCCGAATCGGAAGAAGCACCGTGATTGTACTGGCGGCGCTTCGACGCAGTCAATCGGCGGCAGCGGACGGGGAAAGGAGAAATGATCTACGTACTTGCGGCCGTCCTGCTTCCACCCCTGCTGGTGTTTGGTGTCTACCACCTTTCCGTGTGGTTCAACGTCAGAGGTATCGGGCGCGATGTGTTCTGGCGTCGCGTGGCGCTGGCATCGGCTATTTCCCACCTCCTCCTCGCGATCGGTTTTTTTGCTTTTCGTATTTCGACTATCGACTCAATGGCAACATCGCCGGTACCCCCCAACGCTTTGACGACTTCTTGTTCAACCGCTCCCCGTTCTGGAGTTTGCTATTCGTCTTTGACACGCTTGCAATGGGGGTGCTGTTAGGCGTTTTTGGAGCACTGGACTGGTTGGACATCCGCTTTGGAATGACCGTACCGCTCACTACCGCAATCGTCGGGCTGGTGGGGACGCTGCAGTGGTATGGCGTCGGCGGGGCCATTGGCGCTGGCGTCGAGCGCTTGTGGTCCGGATTGAAAGGGCCCGAAGATGAACCGGGGGACGAGCCCAGAGGCTGGCTCTAAACGAACGCGGATCGTGGCGCGGAGCAGCGTTAGGTAGCGGGCTGGCGTTTATTTTCAGGCAGGACGGATTCGTCATCGAATGGGCGGACGCCGCGCCGTGAGTACGTTGGTTCTGAAGTGTTCCTGCAGTCAAAATAGTCCCATCGGTTCGTATGGTCGGATACAAACACCTCGTCGAACACCAGGAAGAGCATCGGCAGAATAAAGGGCTTACGGACGCCATGGATCTTGAAAACAGCATTAAAACCTTCTTTTGTAAGGGCACTCCATTGCTCTCTTTCTGCGTCGCTAAATGCCGTGATGTTGTCGTTGAGAAGGTCGCGGAAGAAGCGAAGCCTGTAGCCATCGTGAAGATGGTTGGTCGCGATAATCATCTTGTCGTCTTGATGGAAGAGAATGGCTTTGCTGGAGCCGCGATAGGTTAAGAGCTGGATCAGTGCGATGGCGATCGTCGCCAGCGCGACGAGGGCAATCAAGATAAAGAAGAACTGTCCCGTCGGGTTACTTTGTGAAAATCCACGCGCAACGATGACCAGTACTGTCAGGCCCAACAGCATCCCCAGCATTTGTCCGGTCCGCATCCGGTTGATCTCTCGACGGGAAAAAAACACCATTTTAGTGACTCCTTCTGCTGCCGTCTTGGGGCCTTCTATTATAGCAATTTGGAAACGGCATTCTGGGAGCTAACGGTTCTGTAGCCGCGGAGTGTCAATCCGGGGTGTGCGGCGGTGATTGTCCCGGACGAAATGACAGTGATTTACTCTTCCGGATACAGGCTTCGGTTGCGGTAGAGGACCCAGAGCAGGGCCAGAGTCGATCCCACGCCGAGGCCATAGACCGGCTCGGGGAGTTGATCGATGGGTATCTCGTAGTGGCTCAACAGAAGCGCCAGTGCATTGTTACCCATATGTAAAACCATGCTGGGGAATATGGATCCCGTCATCAATGCCACGGCCGTAATCGCCATTCCCATGACGCCTGTGGTGACGATCCGAAAGAGGCTGAAGTGGAAGAATCCAAAAATCAGACCCACAACGACGGCGAGGACGGGCATCGAAAACCGGCGTCGCAGCCCATAGAGAAGGGGACCGCGAAAAGCTATCTCTTCGCAGATTCCGGGCAAAAGCGCGAAGAGAACCAAGATCTGCCACAGGGGCACCCCCTCGAAGGAGAACTGCTCGCTTAGTTGTTCCATGTAGCTCCGGGGCAGGGGAAAGGCCGTGCTCGCAAACCGGTTCACGACGACGGCAGTCAAATGGACAGGGCCGATCAGCAAGAGCACTACAGGCCACAGCACCGGTCGGACACGTCTCAACGCTAGGGCCCGCCAAACGTTGAGTTTGTAGACGCGAACAATCAGAAAGGACCCTCCGGCCAGTATCACGATTTCGTTGAACAGGGACTGAATCCGGAAGTCTGAAAGTGCCGGAACTGCCGCGGCGCCCACGAACAACACGGCCCACATCACGGCGTACCAGCGCCAGAGATGCGATCGGAACGCCCCCAGTCCATGCAGTCCATCCGGATGCTGTTCCTGCTTTGATGAGATCAGCCCCTCGTCCCCAAGCAGAGTTGTCGAATAGTGCAGCATCCCAAGGGCCGCGACAGAGTTTGTGACGAACACTACGGCCAACAGCCCCCATTCGGTGTGCCCACTGAGGATCTCCCGAACCGCCACACTGACATTGGCCAGGGGGATGAGGGCAATCGCTGAGCCGAGGGGAATGTCGCCAATCGCGCCTGCCCCAGCTGGAAACATTCCGATCAGATACAGTGGAAAGAAATAGAGCTGGGCTTCCTTGTACGATTTGGCGTAGGCGGATACCAGGAGGAGGGCCCCGGTCACCAGCACGGCGAAAGGCACATACGTTATGAGAACGGCTGCCGCGGTCTCAATGCCGAGTTGGAAACTGAATGTTTCAGATATGGTCAGAATGTCGAACCGTGTGTACACGAAAAGATTTGCGATCTGGAGCAGGGTGATCACTAACGCAGACGTCAGGATCAAGAGCTGTTTTGCAACAACTATTTCCCTCCGGCCCGCCCCCGTTGTCAGCAATGTTTCCAGAGTGCCCCGTTCTTTTTCGCCGGCAATAATGTCCATGGCCACGACGGATCCACCGGTCAAGGTCAGGATGAACAGAAGCAACGTCAAGAACCGTCCGACAAACAAACCGGAAGTTTACGCGTCCGTAGCGACATTGCCATCGCTGGAGGCGAGTACGTTCGCAAGCTGGAGATAAAATCCGTCTGACCGGAGCGTGCGCTGAACCTCGATACGGCGCCCGTATGCGAGGAGGGCAGCCATCTGGCCCGCCCCCGCGGCTGAGTTCGCGCGGTTGCCCGGCAATGCGATCCGGACGCCGGCAACGCCGCTGATTCGTCCCTCCAGCCAGGGAAGCGTTGTCGCCGAAGCCGTGTCTTCTTCCCCATCTTGATCCCACTCCAGGTCTGCACTTTCCGGGCTGAACGTTTCCAGGTAGAAGTCGATCTCACCCGCGCGAACGCTGGCAGTCGGTTCCCCAACTGTTGTTTCTTCGTAGTGAAATCCATGAAGTTCGGATTCGGGATCGCTCTCGAGCGCAAGCGCGGCCGATTCGACCAGCATGCGCGTGGGATCGATCCAGTCCCCAGCGATGGCGTACCGGTATACGGTAGAGGCTTGCTGGCGCTCCTGAAACTGGGTGTTGAAGCGCGTCGCCATCAGCATCAACGGCATGACGAGAATCGGGAGGAGGACGGATCGAATAATCGTACGCCGGGAGCGCAGGAGTGTTCGCAGCTCTACGGTCCAGATCAGTTGGATTACCTTCCAATCCACCCGCTACTCTCCCTGGACATAACGAATAAAAACATCTTCCAGATAGTGCTCTCCGCTGGCTTCGCGGAGCTCTTCGAGGGTCCCCGAAATCAGAATGCGGCCCTTGTGTATGATCGCGATCCGGTCACACAATTTCTCGACTTCACTCATCACATGCGTTGAAAACAGGATCGTCTTCCCTTCGTCCCGGAGCTCGGCAATCTCCCGATGGATCTCCAGGGCATTCAGAACATCAAGACCGACGGTCGGTTCGTCGAAGATCAAAACGGGGGGATCATGGGCCAACGTGCGTGCAATGGAAACCTTCTGTTTCATCCAGAGGAGAGTTTTTCCACGCGGGCGTCGGCGTAGGCGGAGAGTTTGAAGCGCTCGATCAGTTCCTCCACGCGATCAGAGAGACTCGCCGCCGGGTAGTGGTTGATACGGGCGAAGAACTCGATCGTTTCCCGGGCCGTCAGCCTTGGATACAGGGCTGTCGTCGATGAATAAAATCCTAGTTGTCGACGGGCTTCTGCGGGTTCGCGAACCACATCGTGACCCATGATCGATGCCCAGGTTCCGCATGATAAGGGCGTCCAGACGTCGGTGATATGATCGTCGAAAGCATCCGAAGTGTGGTGGTTTTTCCAGCTCCGTTGACGCCGAGCAGGCCCAGGATCTCGCCTCCCTGCGCATCAAAACTGATGCCGTCCACAGCGCGGACCTGGTTTCCCGGTGGCTCCGCCCCGCCCTTCGTCGTGAAACGTCTTCCGCAGATCTCCCACCGAAACGGTCAGCATCGGGGTGCTCCAGGATCGGTCGAATGAGGTTTCATGAATTGGCGAACCGCCCGAGGAGTCCACTCTTGCAGAAACGTCCGAAATTCCCGGCGTGGCTACCCCTTTCCCCGGTCTCCGGCCTGCCGCCGGTTTTTTCCCATTAGAAAGTCCTCGTGGGACAGAATCGCATTCGCCAGGGTTCGAAGCGCGATCAAACCCGTCCGCTTCTCGACTTCCCTCAACAGCAGAACACCCGCGATCGTGATCAATCGCGCCTTCGAAAAAGTCCGTGAAATTCACTTGGTTACACTCTGCTCGGGCCGTCTCCGTTTGGGTTTTTAAACGTGATTTATGCCAAACAGGGGGGCCTCTGGTCCTATCCGTGAAATATAGGGGCTAGTTGTCATGACCCATGATCGATGCCCGTCCAGACGTCGGTGATATGATCGTCGAAAGCATCCGAAGTGTGGTGGTTTTTCCACTCCGTTGACCCGAGCAGGCCCAGGATCTCGCCTCCCTGCGCATCAAAACTGATGCCGTCCACAGCGCGGACCTGGCCCCGCCCTTCGTCGTGAAACGTCTTCCGCAGATCTCCCACCGAAACGGTCAGCATCGGGGTGCTCCAGGATCGGTCGAATGAGGTTTCATGAATTGGCGAACCGCCCGAGGAGTCCACTCTTGCAGAAACGTCCGAAATTCCCGGCGTGGCTACCCATTAGAAAGTCCTCGTGGGACAGAATCGCATTCGCCAGGGCAAGCGCGATGGCGATCGTCACAAATTCGATCACCATCGTGATGCCGATCAGATGCCACTGGTAAACACCCGTGATCGCATCCCGGAACATCAGGGTAACGTTCACGACTGGAACGAGAGCCAGCCCAGGTGTGAGATGGAGATCGGGCACCTGGAGGAACATCACCGGAATCAGGATTGCGATATAGAAGGGTCCGACCATCGATTGGCCTTCGCGAAACGTCCGGGCGAAAGAGGCCAGGATCATCATGGCGGCCGATACGAAGAGCGCCATCAGCGCAGCGCCCACAAACATCACACCGATCGTAGCGATTGGAAGGCGAACGCTGAGGTCTGAAGCGTCCTCACCGACAAGGGGAACCAGTATGGCCCGAAGGGTGATCGATATGGCGATCACATTGAGCATTCCGGCGATGAACGACATCGTTGTGACGTAGAGGTACTTTGCAATGACGATGCTACTGCGCCGGCTCGATACGGTCATCAAAGTTTCCCATGTCCCGTTTTCCCTTTCGCCTGCTGTCGAGTCGATCGCCGGATATATCCCACCCACAACAAGCATGATGACCATCAGAAGTGGGACGAGCAGTCCAAGAATAAAGCGGCCCATTTCGTTCCCGGTTGCCAGGTTCTGTTGCTCGATCCAGACCTGCTGGATCGTCGCCTCACGGATGCCGGCAGCCCTGACCCGCTCGAGCAAATATCGTTGGCGGTAGTCGGAAAGATAAGCGTCCATCCGTGACCGGGCCGTCAGACTGCGATCGCGCGAGCCGTCATAATAGAAGGCGCACCCGATAGTCGTCGACGAGATTCGTCAGGCCGTGGCGCCGGCGTCTGCAGCTTGATTAAACTCGACGGCGACATCAACGCTTCCAGAGCGGAGGCTATCCTCCGGGGAATCGAGAGAGTGGATTTCTACCGAGGTCTGATCGTTGAGAAATGTTCGAAAGGCCGCGTGTTCAGAGGGCAGATCGATCAGTACCACGCGGACCCTCAGATTCTCCGACTGGCCGGTCACGAAAGAGACGCCAGAATATCCGAGCCACAGCAAGGCTGGATAGAGCAGAATGGGCAGGACAATGCTGTTGATGACAATATTGCGCTCGCGCAGCGCCGAGCGCACTTCCCGCGCATAGAGAGTCCTGATCTCAGCGATCCGATCTCTCAACTCCGTCCTCCGTAAGCGCAACCCAGCGCAGCATATCGGCAGCTGTGGCGGAACATGGGTCATCGGGTCCGCCAATCCTTCCATCTCGATTCGAATCAAACAATAAGGGTTCGACTCCCCGGGGAGGGATTGTACTCTATGGCCATGACCCCACTCTCTATCACGACTCTTGGTGCGGCACTGGTCGCTCTGATGTGGCTGGGGGCTGGGGTGTATCTGGGGCTGGGATGGTTGCGCTTCGAAGGACTTCGCCGCAGCAGCGAATCTTCCGGCATGGATGCGCGCGCGTTGCCATCACTATCGCTCATCATTGCCGTTCGGAATGAAGAGGGCAGCATCGGTGAGACCTTGAGCCGGCTCGCACGGGTGAAATATGCGGACCTTGAAGTTGTCGTCGTTAACGATCGGTCCGAGGACGGAACCGGTCAAGTCGTATCTCAGCACATTGGCACCCTTCCTGGACTCAAGGTGGTCAATATCGAAACGCTTCCGGATGAATGGCTCGGGAAGACCCACGCGCTCCATGAAGGTTCCGCGCAGAGTTCTGGAGAGTGGCTGTGTTTTATTGATGGTGATGTGGCCCTCGAACCGGAGCGCCTGAGGAGAGCATTGTCGGTGGCCGAAATGCGCGGACTGGATCACCTCTGCCTCTTTCCACGTCTTCGAACGCAGGGTGTAGGGGAAAGCGCGTTTCTTATGGCGTTTGCGTTCTATTTTTGGGCGTACATACAACCGTGGAAAGCAAAAGATCCGAAATCCAGAAAATTTTGTGGTGTCGGCGCGTTCAACCTGATCCGGAGAGATGTTTATCAGGCGATTGGTGGACACGAACGATTGCGTATGGAAGTCGCAGACGATATCAAGCTGGGCAAGTTGGTGAAACGATACGGGTATCAGCAGGACGCAATGGACTCTGATGGTCTCGTTCATTTGCGGTGGCAAAACGGCGGTGCAGGGGCCTACGTTCGCGGCATTGAAAAGAACGCATTCGCGGGGGTGGATTACAGCCTCTTACGCGTGGCCTTTGGCAGCGTGGGAATAATGGTGATGAGTCTGAGTCCCTTCGTTGCGTTTGCTTTCGGCGATATCACCTCACGGGTGGCCTCAGTGGTGTCTCTGTCCGTTATCGCACTTGCCTACGGACCCGTCAGCCGGCCACTGAAGCGGTCGCGCTTGTATTTTGTGACGCACTGGCTCGGAGCTGGAATGCTTCTGTGGGGTCTCTGGATTTCTACGCTGAAAACCCTGTGGCGGAGCGCTGTCGTTTGGCGGGGAACCGCCTACCCTCTTCGATTATTGAAAAAGCATATCGTTTGAGAAGGCTGCTCTTCCATCGCGGGTGGAACCTCGGTGTCTCTGTTTGATGAGGTACATAGGTCCACAATGATTGAGGGGACGTGCGGTTTCAAGCAGCCAGCCGATGCCGGCTGGATTATTCCAGCCGGCAGCTTGATGGCGACTAATCCCGATAGGTACTGACTGGGGGCAAGCGGGCGCCACTGCCCGGTTCGGGCGTCTCTTCCGACACGACGGGCAGCCGCAGGGTGCCGATCCCATCGATGCTGGCAACGATCTCTTCTCCCGGCTGCAGGAACCTCTGCACACCGCGGACTGCGGTGCCCGCTCCGGTACCGCCGGATGTCCCGTTGTTGATCACGTCGCCCGGGAAGAGGGTAACGATGGATGAAGCATACTCGACTAATTCCCAGAGAGAGTGAATCATGTCACCCCCGGTGGCTTCCTGCATCGAAGTGCCGTCGATGCTTGGCGTCTGCCGAAGAATTTCCATGGGATTGCCGTAGAATTCCTTCGGGACGATCCATGGGCCGGTTGGAAGAAACGTGTCGTGTCCTTTGCCGACAAACCAATCGGATTGCAACGGATTTCCTCCGGGCGGTCTTCCGCCCCGGTCGGAGATGTCAAGCGAGACCATATAGCCGAAGATGTGGTCCTCGGCTTCATCTGCCGTCACGTATTTCGCCGCACGACCGATTACCGTGGCGAGTTCCACCTCCCAGTCGATTCGCGTGCGGCCATAGGGCAGGACGACGGCGTCGCCGTTGCCGATCACAGCCCCCTCAGAGGGTTTCAGGAACAGATAAGGCACTCCCCCGGTTCTCCCGCCGCTGGCGGCGCGCCTCAACGCGTTCTTCGGGAGTTCCCTGCTCGTCCACATGACTGTAGAAATTAACGGCGGCGTTCAGTATCTTTCCCGGATATATGATCGGTGGCAGTGTCCGGAGTGCACTGACATCGTGCACGTAGTCCGGCCGGGAATTGCCCGTAAGCCGGTTGTTCAGAACCAGGTCGTTGACGATCTCATACAGTCGGGTCTTCAAGCCGTATTCATAGCGGCTGATCAACTCCAGCATATCGGATGGCATCGGAATCATCGGGTAGACCGGGTTTGATTCCAGTGCCGCGTTCGCCGCGTCAAGCTCGGCGATCACGCTGTCACGCAGGACGATTCCAACACGCGGAACGCCATTTACCTCGAACGTTCCCAGCTTGAAGGATTCTGTGCTTGACTGTGCGGGGCCACTCTGTGCTCCCAGTAGAACTGGGTTCAGAATGGCCACAAGAACGGTAACTATTAAGGTGAGTCGCATATTGCTCCGAGTTATTGTCAAAAGTGGTGTTTAGGAGATTGATTCAAGCGGCGGTCTGATCGAGCTTTGTCACTTCGATTCCATCGTTAAATTTCACTCCAGTAATCACCTTGACCAGATCATCGAATCCTCGTAATCGTCGCCAGTTCTTCTCAGCGCACTGACCCAGCTTGAACATCATGTGCAGCATTCCATCCCGTGTCAGGCAGCCTCTGGATCGCTTGGTTCGGTGTCGAATGGTGGCAAAGGTCGATTCAATGGGATTAGTCGTTCGGATGCTCTGCCAGTGCTTGGCCGGAAAGCCGTAAAAGGCCAGCAGTGCTTCTCTGTCTTTCTGCAGGCAGACAGTGGCTTTCGGATACTTCGGCTCATAGGTTTCAATGAACAGATCGAATGCCTTCTCGGCATCTGCGTGTGTCTCAGCCTTCCAGATCGCGTGCAGTGCCTGTTTCGCTTTCGCCTGGACCGACTTGGGTAAGCAGTTGAGCACATTCATGGTCTTGTGCATCCAGCAGCGTTGTTGGTGTGTCTCGGGATAGATTTCCTCCAGTGCGGCCCAGAACCCCATCGCCCCGTCACCGATGGCCAACTTCGGAATATTCATCCCTCGGGACTTCAGCTTCAACAAGACCTCACGCCAACTCTGTGTCGATTCCCGTACACCGTCTTCGATCGCCAGAAAACGCTTCTCTCCGCGTTCATTCACGCCGATCACGACCAACGCACACAACTTGGTTTGTTCAGCTCGAAGTCCGCTGTAGATACCGTCGGCCCAGACATAGACCCAGCGGTCGGCGTCCAAACGCTGGTCGCACCCGATGCGGTACTCTTCAGCCCAGACCCGTTTCAAGCGCGATACCGTGCTCGCTGACAAGCCCTGCGCCTTCGGACCGACAAGAACTTTCAGGGCCTCACCCATCTCGCCACTGGAGACGCCTTTCAAATACAACCACGGCACGGCGGCTTCCATCGACTGCGTCTTCCGAATGTAGGGGGGTACCAGGGCCGAGCGGAACGTCACAGCTTCGCCCGTCTTGGCGCGAACCTTCGGGATTTGCACCGTTACCGGACCCAGGCCGGTCTGCAGCTCGCGTTCAGGCAGATAACCGTTGCGCACCACTCCAGCCTTCCCCGTCTCGGTTCGCCGATCGCCGTGCTGGGATAGCAGTTCGGACAGTTCGGCTTCCACAGCGCGTTGGATCAGCTCTTGCGCCCCCGCTCGTAGCAGGTCGGTCACTGGGTCTGCAATCGCTTCTCGATCTTCCAGTTCAATAACGATACTCTTACTCATAGTGGCGTATCTCCTTTGGTTGCTTTGAAGTCTCGTAAACAACAAATCAACCAGATACGCCGCTTTTCTTCAATCCCTCAAACACCAGATTCGGTTATAACTCTATTGCTCCTTGGGCGTAGGGTAGCTGCTGAGTGAAACAGGATTACTCTTAACAGGTGCGCTTTACCCGGTTTTTACTCTGGCGAGGCCTAACTATCAAGCGTTGTGGCGAAGCGGAGGGTGTCTCAGCCTGAGCGTGCCGGTGATTTCCGGTTTGCAGAGTGAAGGAGTGTCCCAGAGAATGACGAGTGCCAATATGAGACCTGAACCCTCAGCCGCGATCCCGGAATCGAGCGGCGCCATCGTCTTCTTCGACGGCGTATGTGGCCTCTGCAACAGTTTCGTGGACTTTGTGCTGGCGCGCGATGGCGGCGCCCAACTTCGATTTTCCGCGTTGCAGGGCGAAACCTTCTCCACCACAGTAGGGGCGAGGGGTTCGATGGCCGGAGGGCCCCATGGGATTGAGAACAATCGACCTGCGGAGAGGCTCACGAGCATTGTTTTCTGGGACGGCGAGCAGTTGCACATCAAGTCGGAGGCGGTTCTGCGTGTGGTTGAAGCTCTGGGTGGAGGGTGGCGTCTGGCGCGCCTTTTGCGACTAGTGCCTCATGCTTTGCGTGATTCGATCTATGATTTCGTGGCGAACAACCGCTATCGCTGGTTTGGTAAACGCAAAACCTGCCGTCTGCCCTCCGATCGAGACAAGGAACGCTTCCTTCCCTGATCCAGCCGTGATCCAACTTTGATCCCGACGGGACCCGACTCTGTCTCTGACGTACCCGTGGCTGTGGCTTCCCGAGGCTTTCGATGCCGGCCGCCTCTCATCCTCGACGTTCGGCCCCGGCCATCGTGCAGGCCGGCCCGGTATACTGAACACCAGAATCTGATGAAAGAAAGAGGAGAACCGATGGAACTTTCAGAAAAGGCCTGCATTCCCTGCACGGGGGGTGTCCCGCCGCTGACACCGATGGAGATCGCGCCGCTGGCCGGGGCCCTCAACAACTGGACCGTAGTTGAGCATCATCATCTCGACAAGCAGTTCGAGTTTTCTGACTTCAAAAATGCTTTGGAGTTCGTGAATCGGGTCGGAGCGCTGGCCGAAGAACAAGGGCACCATCCCGATCTCTATCTGGCCTGGGGCAAGGTGGGCGTTTCGATATGGACGCATAAGATCGACGGTCTCACAGAGAGCGACTTCATTCTTGCAGCCAAGATCGATCGGCTACAGTAGCGAACGCTAGGCACGGGCTGGCGACGGACCCCCGGTGGGGATGGCCCCCGATGCGAGTCACAGCCTCAGTGGAGCAATTTGAGCGGATCCAGTCGGAAATCTCCTGCGTTTTCAAACCGGCACACGAGGTTAAAGCGCAGCGATTTGCTAGGAGGCTTGACTCAGAGCGTGTCTCAAACATATTAATGACGAGCACTACTTTTATTTGGGACGAATCCGCCCGAACGGAATCAGGAACGCGAACCCGGGGCCCTTCAAGCAAGAACTTACTCATGGAAAAAGGCTACGTCAGTCGGATGCCGATATACGAGTCCAACGTGGCGTTGCACGCCTACGAACTGGTGTCACAGCCCCGTGATGAGGGCAGTCCCCATCCATCGGCCGCCGAGTTGGACGCCTTACGCGATGAACTGGGGACTTTTTCTGAAGTCGGCCTCGATCAGATCGTTGGCAACAATCAAGCGTTTGTGGACGTGTCCCATGACGGCGTTATGGCTGGCTATTGTCTATCTCTTTCAAAGCAAAGGGTCGTATTGGAAGTTCTCGATGATATCGTCTCGGACCCGGCGTTCAAGGATGAGCTCCGGAAGTTGTCGGACGCGGGGTACAGGATCGCGGTCCGAAACACGACACCAGAGTCCTTGAATGGAAACAGTCCCTCGGTTGCGGACATCGTCCGGGTCAATGTTCGTGATTTGGGAGACGATGAACTGGCGGAGCAAGTCGAGGCCCTCTCCCGTCTCAGCGTCCGACTGCTGGCGGACAACGTCGATACCTACGAACAATTTGAGTTGTGCAAAAAACACAACTTCGAAATGTACCAGGGATATTTCTTTTGTTCTCCGAAGATTACAGCCACTGATGTCCCCGCCAACCGCATGGCGGCACTGCGGATTCTGGCTCAGCTTCAGGATCCCAACCTCAGCATGAACGAGCTCGAGCAAACGATCAGCACCGACGTTGCGCTCACCTACAAGCTGTTGCGGTTCGCGAACTCCGCGTTTCTCGGGATGAACCGGGAGGTCGATTCGATCAGCCACGCCGCAAAACTGATCGGAATGGGACGAATTCGCGTCTGGGCCAGCCTGCTCATGTTCTCCAAGATGGACCACAAGCCGCGCGAACTGATGATCACTGCAATCGTGCGTGCTGCAGTGTGTGAGCGATTGGCCACTTCTGCAAACGCGGGTCCGAAAGAAACGTTCTTTACGGTCGGCATCTTATCTGTGCTCGACGCGCTGATGGACCGTCCCATGGAAGACGCGCTCAAGGAATTGCCCATTTCGGATGAATTGATCTCCGCGCTGACACGTCGGGAAGGATCTCTGGGCGAAGCCCTCCAGTGCGTCCTCGCCTATGAGCGGGCCGACTGGGATGGGGTGTGTTTCAAAGACGTTCAGCCCATGACGATTCGGAGCCACTATCTGGAATCGCTGGGATGGGCTCGCCGGATCAGTGAAGGCCTCAGCATCTAGTTGGAGACCTGCTGAGTGTCGAAGTAAGCGGCCTTAAAACGGGTATAGCGTTCGTTGAGTCGTGTGTCGGGATTGGGATCAATGATTCGGGCCGCGGCCAATACGGCTTCCGTGGCCCCCTGTGTCGGGTCCCCCAGCCTGAAAACCGCAACGGGCTGCAGCCCGCAACGTGGCCAAACCCGGTGAGAGGGGCTCAATGATCTGGGCGGGAACGATCGCTGCCAGGATCGCTGACGGTTCCAGCGTCTCAAAGGCGTTTCCGGAGAGAACGGTTGTTCCCGAATCCTGTCTCAAGACTGCGGTGACCCGTTCATAGGAAATCCCGATCTGGAAAGCCAAACCTTCAACCATCGAGCGTCCCAACACGTCAACAGTTGCGCCATAGGCCGGGAGGAACCACCGCGGGTTATTCTTCGAATCCGACCACCCGATGACCTTTTCCTCTCAGACGCACCGCGATTCCCGCACGTATCCGGCCCAGACCGACTTTCCCGAGTTCCATCCGTTCTGTCTCCTTCGTCCGTGTCGTGCCCTGCATAATACGCCAGCACTCAGGCCATTGAGCGCAGCACCGCCTCGAGCCGCCTCGAGACGGACGCGTAGGACTCATCTTCCTCCGGCCGGATAGGAGCGCCGATTTTGAGCCTGACCCGTCCGCGTTTTGGCCAACCCGCACCCAAGGGAAGTAGTTCGAACGTCCCCTCAACCAGTAGCGGCACCACCGAAATTCGGAGCCGCACTGCCATCAACCCAACGCCCGTTCGGAGAGGGCCCAATGCGCCGTCAGTGGTCCGTTTGCCTTCAGGGAAGATCAGGGGGCAGTAGCCCGAACTGACCAACTCTCCAGTGTAACGCAGCGATTCGCCAACCCGGCCCAGCTGTTGTGGTAACGGATAGGTGTTGAAGGTCAGCGAGGCCAGAATGTATCCCAAACGGCCGATCAGGGCAGGCGCTTCTTGGCGAAAGTATTCTTCCCGCATGGCCGGAGCGAGCCGGCCGCGCCAAGGCCGGGGCAGGCCCTTCAGGATTACGGGCGTGTCCAAATGGCTGGCATGGTTGGATGCAAACAGCACAGGTGCCCGGATCGTCTCGAGGTTTTCTAGTCCCTCAACACTGATCCGGACGAAGGTTCGCAGCAGCGGGAGGATCAGGGTTGTTTGCACGCAACTTCGAAAAGCCCGGACAAATATGCTGCGAGACCATCTCGGTGGGGACAGCTCCCCATTCGAATGCCTGCGTGGGAGGGGGACACCGTTTGGTGTCAAATGTCGTCGGGCGGCTGCGACCTGGGCCTCGAGTTCTGCGATCGTTGACGCTTCTGAGAACTCGGTTTCGTCGAGTTCGATTCCGTAACGGGCTTCCAACCCGGCGAGCAGATCGATTCGTTCCAGAGAAGAGAGCCCCAGGTCTTCGGTCATGTGCGTGTTCGGGGTCACGTCTGCCCCGCGGGCCCCCCTCAACCCAGAAACAAGAGCGATCAGTGACGATGGATCTCTGTTGGAGCTTTGTCCGGAACCCGCGGGATCGGCAACCATACGTTCAAGGACAAGCCGACGCTGCACTTTCAGGGTGGCGAGTGTCCTGGGGAAGTCTTCATCGGGCCACACCGACCAGCTGCGAATGCGTTGTCCGGGTTCAAGGAGACGATTCCCAGCCTCGATAAGGGGAGCCGGGTCGATACGAGGCGTGTCGAGAATCAAGACCGCATGCGGCACCTCACCATGGGAGCCCTGCACCGCTATGACGGCACTGTCTCTGACGCCAACGACGTTATTGAGAACGTCCTCGACGTCATCCGGGTAGACGTTGAGACCGTCGGCAGTGACGATAATGTCCTTCTTCCGGCCTCGGTAAATCACGTTTCCTTCCGAATCCATTTCACCGATGTCGCCCGTATGAAACCACCCGTCAGCATCAGTCGTTGGCCGGACACTCGATCCGCTGTGCACGTACTCCTCAACGACGCTGGGTCCGCGCACCCACATTTCGCCATCGTCCGCAATCGTAATTTCCTGATTGCCCAGGCTTCGACCGATCGTCCCACGGCGTGCGCGGAGCGGATGATTCGCAGTTACGACCGGACTGGTTTCGGTCAATCCGTAACCCTGGATGACTAGCAAGCCGATTCGGGCCCAGTACTCCTCGACACTGGCGTTGAGCGATGCGCCGCCCACGACGAAGGCCCAGAACTTCCATCCGAATTCCCGATGTATGCTTCGATAGTGCCACCACCGCGCCATGACGCCTCGCGGTTGAAGCCGAGGGGATCCTGTTTCTGGATGCCGTCGTTCGACATCGGATCGGAGGGTTTCCAAAACATGGGGGACGGTGACGAGCACCGAGATGCCTTGGCTGCGAATCGTCCGGCGAATCGTTGCGGGATGGAGGCCGGTCATAAAGACGACGGACCCTTCCAGCAGGAGAGGGATAAAGATCCCCATGGACTGTCCGAACATGTGACTGAGCGGGACCATGTCGAGGAGTCGGACAGGTTGGAAGGGACGCGCCCAATGCCGGTAGCGGTGAATTTCGCGTCCGATCGGCGTCAGATTCGAACAGATGTTGCGGTGCCGGTGAACCACACCCTTGGGCTCTGCGGTGGTCCCTGAAGTGTAGAGGATCTGGACGATGTCCGCAGCCTTGATCGGGGGGCCGCTCCGGTCGGAGGGCAAAGGAAGATCTGTGAGATCCTGAATCCGAAATACGTTTGCCTCCGGAGGGGGGACGGCCGTGGCCTGTCCACGGACGAGCAGCTGCGTGCCGGCTTCACCTTGGATTTGAGAGACCCGTTTAGGGGTCGAGCTCGCATCCACGGGAACCACCACGACGCCCTGGATGAGGCAAGCCCAAAAGACGGCAATCCATTCCGGACGGTTCTCACTCCATAGAAGCAGCCGGTCGCCGGGCCCTAAGCCCGTTGCCTTGAGGTGACCCACAAACCGCGTGATGGCGAGGTCGAGCTCCTGATAGGACCAGATCTCGGTGCGGATTCCGTCCGAGAAACGGATGGCCTCACGGGCGCCCAAAGACTGAATACGCGGAAGCAGTTCCAGTAGGGTTTCCATGGCTGTCTCGATCTCACGATCCCCGGTCGGCAGATCAAATAATGAAGTAATACATTATATATTCTGTTATATATCCATAATAAATATGTATAATAGAACCCAAATTGTGGCCCTCTCCTGTGCAGTGGGGGACAATTTGATCGGTCTTCCTGCCGGTCTTCCTGCCAATGACACCGCGCACACCCGGCGCATCGGGATGCCCATCGCGACGCAGTGACAGCCTTGATTTCGGTGAGGAGCCTCTTGTCTGCGCTTGAAAAATGGTGAACTAAAAACCGAGGGAGAGGTATAAATGCCCACTTCGTGGGTTATCCTGCTGCCTTAGAGGACGAATTGGGGGCCATTCTGTGAGGTCCTATAGCTGAGGAGATCCTTCGTCATGATGAAATTTCTAAGTTCCAGACCGGCCACCTGGATCATGTTTTTTCTTCTCTCGGTGCCGTCCGTGTCGGCACAGCGGACCGAACTCAACCCGGGCTTCAATATTTACTCTCCCCAACAAGATGTTGAGATGGGTCGCCAGGTCGCAGACGAAGCGGAGCAGGAACTCAACCTCATCGACGACGCCCTTCTCGGCGAATATATCAACCGACTGGGACAGCAACTTGCCATGGTAACCCCATTCGAGCCGTACACGTATCAGTTCACCCTGGTTAACGATTCCGGTATCAATGCGTTCGCTCTGCCTGGAGGCTTCATCTACATTAATCGGGGCATCCTGGAGGCAGCCGACCGGGAAGCTGAAGTCGCCGGTGTTGTCGCCCACGAGATTGGACACGTGGCGTTGCGCCATGGAACGAATCAGGCATCGAAGGCTTCGATTGCTCAAGCCCCGCTCTCTGTCCTGGGAGGACTTTTTGGCGGGGGCGGCGGCGTGGGATCGATATTGACTCAGTTGGGAGTGGGCTTTGGAGCCAACTCTCTGTTCCTTAAGTTTTCCCGGGATGCCGAGCGGCAGGCGGATTTGCTCGGTGCGCAGATTCTCTATGATTCCGGTTACGACCCGACAGGGATGACCGAGTTCTTCGAAAAGCTGGAATCCGAAGCTGGCAACCGGGGCTCGGAATTTTTCAGCAGCCATCCCAATCCCGGCAATCGGCTGGGCGACGTGGCGGACGAGATCCAACGATTAGGTCAGGCACCGGCCACCTACTTCGACAACTTTTCTGAATTCCGCCGAGTCAAAGAACGACTCGCGGACATCCCTGCAGAAACACCTGTCGAGCGGGATCAGACCCCGGAGGATCGCGCCCCGGCACGTCCGCCCGAGCTGCCGTCCACGCGATACCAGAATTATCAGACGCGTACTCTTCGATTGGTCTTCCCCGCAAATTGGGAGGCTCACGAGTCCGACGATGCACTTAGCTTTGCCCCTGAGGGGGGTTTCGCTGCAGACGACGGCAACCTTGGATATGGCTTCCTGATATCAACGTTTGAAACCCGGGGCGACGGAAGAGGACGGATGACACTGGAGGATGCGACCGACCAGCTGATCTCGAGCCTGCGTCGGGGGAATCCATCAATGCGCATCGGCCAGGGGTACCGCCGCGACCGACTTGACGGTCAGGATGCGTTGTCGGTGGGTATCGGGTCGGAATCTCCCTTCGGAGGGCCCGAAAGAGACTGGCTCGTTACCTCGTTCGGCCCAAACGGCAGGTTTTACTACTTCATCGCCGTAAGCCCAGAAGAGGCCTTCGACGACTACGACGAAGCCTTCGGAAGGATCTTTAATTCCATCCGTTTCAGATAAGCCAGTCGGTGCGGGCATTTCTTAGCCATCCTGGAGATGGGGCGAGCGCAGAGGAAGCATTCCCCCTCTTCCAGTCGGTGCGCTCTATGAGCGCATACGCGTTCCAAGTGCGGATTGGTCCGGACTGTCGACCTTCAAGTAAGTCCCAAAAACAAAGTCCCACAGTGGGGAGGTGACACCAAAACACTTCGTGTTGTCCACGAAATGATGCCGGAAGTGCCGGCTTCGATGGCCGGTAAGGCCGAACGTCGACCCACTGGTATGAATACGGTAGTGAACCCATTCGTAGTAGAGAAAGCCCGTCCACACGCCCATCGCAATGCCTACGGCCGTTGAGGTGCTTCCGGTCGCTCGGAATGTCAGTCCCAGGATAATGCCGGAAAGCGGCAGCGTCGTTCGTGCCCGGGCGAGGATGCATTCCGGATCGCGGGGCCGTCCGTGATGGACGAGATGGAATCCGAAGAGAATGCTGGCCAGAGTGCTGTTTTGGGGACGCCAGTGAAAGAAGAAGCGATGGAGACCGTATTCGATAAGCGTCCAGAGAAAGATCCCGAACGATATCAGTACGAAGTAGTCGCCAACGGAGGGTTCCGGTTCGCGGGCTCGGGCCAGAAAGATCAGAAATAACGAAGCGAGGGGATAGATCCAGAAAGAACTGAAACGCATCGAGCGAGCTCCCCAACAATTAGCCGGCTTCTTCAACGCGGGGGTTTCTAAGCCGCCGGAGTACCATCGCAGCCAGGACCGCATAGAAGATACACCCCACGATCAGTGGCCAGATCAACCACGGAAAGACAGTGAATAATCCCATCGAAAGGTACGCCTGGATATAGCAGAGCGGCGCCATACCGAAGAGTGTGCCTATCATGACAGTAGACGTTGAAATCGGAGTCAGGCCGGCGGCGTAAGATACGATGTCAGATGAAGTGAGTGGGTTTACGCGCAACAAGGCGATGCTGAGTACTCCGTGTTGCAGGATGAACTCTTTGACGCTCAAGAGCCGGCCCGCGGAAAAGAAATCCTCGCTCCACGAACGACCGACGAGCGTCCGCATCAGTGTGCAGCAGATCCCGGCGGCGAAGACGTTACCGATCAAGGAAAGCGTGCCTCCCCAGAATCCACCAAAAATCACCCCGCCCGGCAGATACAGGATCGCTCCCGGAATCGGCGCGATCACGCCTTCGGCTATGACCAGCATGATGTAGGCGACCGGCGCCAGAGGCCCCCAACTGCTGAAGAACGCCCGCATGGCTTCGACCTTCTCTGCCGGGCTCGTGTCAGCACTGAAGAGGGCGGCAATCAGGCCGCCGCTAGAGTAAGACCACACGACGAGCCCAGCAAACCCAAGGAGCGTCAGAATCGCCCATAGACGCTCCTTCATCTTCTGCCTGTGATTGAAGACCATGACTTCTCCACTTTATCATTCGAGCGTGCCCGGGGGCGCAAGCGTCGCCCGGGGGCGCAAGCGTCGCCCGGGGGCGCAAGCCCGGGGGCGCAAGCGTCACCCGGGGGCGTAAGCGTCGCCGGGGGCGCAAGCGTCGGCCAGTATCGATTGCGCCGGAGCCTGATGCAACCTTTTGGGGCTTGTCGGAATGATCACAGGCACGCGGAGCGCATAGGGCAGATTCAGAACGGATAGTGCGACGTCCTGCGACTTGGCCCGATACGGACTATAATTGCCCTAGGTCGTCGTCTGGGAAACTACCGCGTTGCGCCAGCGGGCGAAAGATGCGACCCTCTTCGTCTATCGCTTATGTCTCGAAACAACTCTATTACCACCGTCCGCGAATCGCTGGACCGGGCCAGCCAGGAACTGCGGATACTCCACGAGATCAGCCAGTCGATCAGCTGCAATCTGGACCTGGATCAGGTGCTCAAGGAAATCATCGACCTTGTCGTCGATGTCACACGTTGCGATTCCTGTCTTGTCTATTTGGTGGACGAGTCCGAACCCTATCTCTTTTTGCGGGCATCCAAGAACCCCCATCCGCGCTTGATCGGAAGAAACGTGGTCAAGGTGGGAGAGGGCATCACCGGGTGGGTGGCCGAGAACTCCGAAGTGGTTGCGATCGATCAGAACGCGGGCAAGGATCCCCGCTTCAAGCTGTTCAACAACCTTCCCGAGGACCGCTACGATGCCTTTCTTTCGGTTCCAATCGTGGTGCCTCCGGATCGCGTGATCGGCGTCATCAACGTCCAGCACCGGATGTCCCACCACCATACAGAACGGGAAATCACGTTGATTTCTATTATCGGCCATCAGGTCGGAGGGGCTATTGAGAACGCACGTTTGTACGAAGAAACGAAGCGGCGCAACACGCAGTTGTCGACGCTGGCTCGGATCAGCAAGGTCGCGGCCTCGGGTCGATATCTCGACGAAATGCTCGCGTTGATTGTGAACATGCTGGGTGAAACGATGCCCGCACGGGTCTGCTCGATTATGCTTGTGGATCAGAGGAAGAACGAACTCGTCTTGAAAGCTGCGAAGTGTTCCAGTGATGAATACTGGCAGAAGCCCAACCTGAAAATCGGAAAGAGCCTGATCTCTCGGGTCGTGAAAGAGGGTCAGGCGTTGATGGTTAAAGACGTAACGAAAGAGGCTGATTATCTCTATCCCGAGTTGGCAAAGAAAGAAGGGATTCGCTCTCTGGTTTCGGTCCCCATGATCGCCAAGGGTAAGGTGATCGGTCTGGTCAACGTGTATTCGGATGAAGGCCGGGTGTTTTCGGATGACGATATGCGTGTCCTCACGACAGTATCCGAACAAGCCGCTCTTGCCATTGAAAATACGAATCTAGCTGTAGAGATCCAGGAGAGGGAAGCCGCTCTAGAAACGCGAAAGGTCGTGGACCGCGCCAAGAGCCATCTGCAACAGGAGCTATCGCTGTCTGAAGACGAGGCCTACCGCAGGCTACGGCAGCAAAGCATGAAGACCCGGCGGACGATGCGTGAGATCGCTGAAGCGGTTATTCTCTCGAGTGAAATGCAGTCGTCAAACTGAACCAGGGCGGGCCGTGGCGCCAGTGAGGCTCTGCAGTTCTTCATTGTAGTACTTGCGATAGAGAATATCCCATTCCTCACCGCCTTCCGGGATCGGGCGGGTCTGTGACTCTATTTTCCGCCGGGCCATATTATCGATAACCTCTTCCTTCTTGAGCCACTGTACCAGGATTTCCAGCGCAGCCAGACGGATGGTGTTTCGATCTTCCTTAAAAGTAACTTCGTCGATTTCTGCCAGGGTGTCGGAGACACAATGCGAGAGAATGTTGATCTTGTCGCGCGAAAGTCTCACAGAATTATCTTTCTCTCCCGTGCAAGCTTCTTCTTGATCAGCTTGAACATCTCCTGGTAGGATGCGCCGCTGTCGCGCATCTGGTTGCCATATTCGTTGAGAACGGTCCGTACTTCTTCGTTCAGACGTTCTTCTATCGTGACCTCTGTGTTCAAAGCCTCAAACAGCTTTTCTTTAACAGAAAAGTCGTTGGGTAGATCGATCATCTCCCGTGCGACAAGCCCGTCGGAGATCTTTTCAGCCAGGAGTGCAACGATTTCTGTTCGAAGTGCCATAGCGCAGTCGCAAACGTGGGTCGCCGGACAACGCACTAATGTCCCACAACTCGATGCCTTTTTCAACCATCCGTCCGAGCCGTTTGAAATACTAGTGGCCTCTACCACTCGAATCGGGAGCAGCCAAGATGCCGGTCTCTCCCTCGGCGCGCGCGATGATCACCGCGCCGCAGGAATCGCTGAAGACGTTGATCGAGGTACGGATCATGTCCAGGATTCGATCAGTGACCAGGATCAAGCCCACAGCTTCGACCGGCAGCCCGATGGCTGACAGAATGATTGTTATCGCAACGAGACTGGCAGCAGGGATTCCGGCGACTCCGATGGATGTGATCAGGGCCACAAAGACCACCGTAAACTGTTCGACGAAACCGAGTTGTAAACCGTAAGCCTGGGCTAGAAACATGGCGGCCACGCATTCATAGAGCGCAGTTCCGTCCATGTTCACCGTAGCGCCCAGAGGCAACACGAAGCTGCTGGTGCGGTTGGATACACCCGCATTTTTTTCGACGCATTCCATCGTCAGCGGCAGCGTCGCCGAGGACGAGGCGGTTGAAAATGCAGTGAGCATGGCCGGTGACATCGCGCGGTAGTGCCTCCAAGGGTTGACCCCGGCAACGAACCAGAGGAGCAACGGGAGCGTGACCAGCGTGTGCCCGAGTAGGCTGAAGAGTGCGGTAAAGAAGAAAGCCAGCAGGGGCAGAAAGGCGTTGAATCCTGTTCGAGTGATCTCTGCGGCGACAAGTCCAAAGACTCCAATCGGTGTAAACATCATCACCCACATCGTGACGCGCATCATGGTTTCGAAGACGCCCTTGGCGAACGCCTGCATGGAATCGGAAAGATCACCGGGAATAAAGTTCAGGAAGTAACCGAAGAGGATGCTGAAGAAAATCAGGCCCAGCATTTCGCCATTGGCGGCGGCGCCTACGATGTTGATTGGAATCATCCTCAAGAACAGCGATGCTAGATCACCGCTACCCCGGCCCTCGACCTGGGCCACAATCGCCGCGGTGTCTTCCTCAAGGCCGAGTATCTCACCAGCCGGCTGACCGTTTATGATTCCCGGCGCCACGAGATTGACAACGATCAGGCCAAGGACTATCGCAAGCAGGCTCGATGCGATGTAGTAGGACGCCGTTTGGAGTCCCAGCCGGCCGAGGTCGCTGCCCGCGCCTAAACCGGAGACGCCACTGATGATTGACGACATGATCAGTGGCACGATCAGCATCTGCAGCGCGTTCAGAAACAAGGTGCCCAAAAATTCGTAAATACCCGGAACGGCGAGGCTCAGAAGCGTCGTATCAGGATCGGTCAGCATGCCGGCGAAAATCGCCACGCAGATTGCGATCAGGATTTGCCAATGCAGCTTTAATTTGCCCACGCGCTTACTCCATGTCTCATGAAATCAATGATTTTGAGAAGCGGGTTGGATCTTATAGGAGTTGCGGGGCTGGGTCAAACGGTGCCAATCTCCGAAACGTTGCCCAGCGGATGCGCTCGAGGCGTCGTCGGGCAGACGTCATAATAGTTGCTTGAATGCAGCATCGCAGGAAGCGTCTCATAAGAAATAATCAACCCATCCGAACCGGGAACACGCCCTAAACAGACGCCCGGACAAAGGAGCGACAGATGATCCTTACACGGGAAATTACAATTGAAACCGAAGGGCATTGTGACATTCACGACGTCACCCGTGCAGTGGGCGCCGAAGTCGATCAAAGCGGGCTCAGCGAAGGGCAGGTGTTGGTTTTCGTATCCGGATCGACAGCTGCGGTGACGACGGTGGAATTTGAGCCAGGCCTTGTCCGGGATATTCAGGAGTTTTTCGAGGCGCTGATACCGGAGGGCCGGGCCTACCATCATCACCTCACATGGGGTGACGACAACGGTTCCAGCCACGTCAGGGCTGCAGTTCTCAAACCCTCCCTGACGATTCCATTCCGTCAAGGTCGGCTGCTGCTCGGCACCTGGCAGCAGATTGTCGTGGTCGATTTTGACACCCGCCCGCGGAGCCGAAGCATTGTTGTCCAGATGACGGGAGAGGCTTGAGGCGGTGCCTAGCAGCCCGTGGCAGAAGTCCCAAGGACCACGTTACGGCCAAACGGGGCCGGATTCTAGGAGACGACGACGAGACAATGCGCATTCATTGGGAGGAGTCGGCGACAACGAAGACGGCCCCGTTTCGCCGTAACCCTTTGGGCGCAGGGGGGTTCGGGCCGCAGGCTGTGTCCCTCGTCGGTCACGATGTAAAGACATCGCTCCACTCCTCACTTCGCGCCTGCAACCCGAAGACCCCTGCGCGCGGTCCTCGGGACTTCTGCCACGGGCTGCTAAGGGCTGAATCGCTCAGTGGCCCGTCAGTGTGTCATTGCGTAGATGACGTAGTTCACACCGAGACGATAGGCCAGCCCCGTCATCGGGGCGGGATAGTAAGCGTCGTCGGCGTGTTCCCACGCGTCACCCATATCGATATTGAAGCTGATGGCAACCACCAGGCGGCCGCGATCGTCGTATATACCGCGCCAATGCGGCCGTCCCTGCATTGCCGCAACGATCTGACCACCCGAACTCATGCGGAGGTGCCGCAGCCCCGGAATCTGGATGCGGTCGTCGAGATCAAAGAAGATATTCATCAGCACGTCGTCATCTGGAATCTCGACGATCTCACGGTTTGGGAACACCTGTTTCATCGCCATCGCAAATACGTACCAGTCGTAGTCGCCGTGAAAATCATCGACCAGCAAGAAGCCCCCGCGATCCAAATATTCTCTGAGCCGCTCCGCCTCCAGGCTGCTGGGATTCCAGTTGCCCTGCCCGGGCTGCTGCATGAACAGAAACGGGTACTGGAAGATACGATCATCCGTTATGGCCAGATGGCGGCTGTCATCGGCGACCGAAAGGTTCGTCAGTCGACTGAGGGCCGGGAGAAAATGGATTTCAGCATCCGGGTAATCGATCGCCCACCATCGATTCCTGAAACCCCTGAAACCGCCACCGCCAAAGCCTCCGTACACGAGGCGCACCATGTGGAATTCCGCATCGGGCGAGTCCCCATTTGTGCTCCTCTCCAGAGTTCCCAGCTGGCTGCTGGCGGCCCCGGCGATGAGGGCAAAGACGAGTCCGGTTGCGAGGGCCCAGGGTCCGGTTTTTCGAAATCTCATCGAGCTTGCATTTTCAGAGGGGGATACCTCGCGTAGTGGGGACCGAACGGCTCGGTCATCAACTTCAGGAGGGCGCCAATGGGTACCGGTTCTCATATCATCAATAGTACGTTAGAACGCCAGGGAGGCGTCGGAGACATTCTACAAAAAGGTGGAGTTTGGCCGAATCTCAAGGTCCACGGCGGCAGTGACGGAGTCCGATCACAGTCAAAAAGTCGTACGGGCACTACCGGTGCTGCCAGGATTTCGAGACCCGGTCAAGGTAGCTTCCGCACTCTAGAAAGGGCCCGACTCCCACGGTCCCCAAATCGCCACCGTTTGTCCAGCTCCCTGAATGTTGAGGAACAACGTCTGCCCGTCCGGGCTGAAGGTGGCGCCTGCGAGTTCGGACGCGTTTGCGATGTTCTGGGCGAAGTCGAAGATCTCGCCCGTGCGGGTCAGACCCCTGAGGAAACATGAGCCGGGCCCGTCTTCGCAAATCACCAGCGCCCCTTTGGGTGTGGTGCAAATATTGTCCGGGCCCTTGAGAACGTTCGATCCTGGCGACTCAAACACCAGCGTCAGGTCTCCCCCGGCTGCCCCCGGGCGGTGACGCCAGATTTGACCTTCTGCCGCATCACCCCCGCTGGTGGACGCGAAGTAGATTGCGCCTTCCTCATACCAGCAGCCTTCGTTCCTGGAGAACCGCGCCCCACCCTGCTCCAATCCTTGCTGGAATACAGCGTTCACAGCGACCGCCTCCCCTTGAGGGTCCGGATCGACAACGTCCACCCAGTCGATGGGGAGGGCAGCGCCTGGCGTCTGACCGTTTACCGTATCGTAGTGCGGTTGATCCCGCACGGCCAGCATCTGCAAGCGGCCGCTCGTAAGATCAGGACGCTCTCCGGGACGGTAGGGCCCGTCCGGGACGAAGCGATAGAAACCGGACTGGGGTTGATCTTCGGTTTCATAAACGATCCCCGTCGATGGATCGACGGCCACGGCTTCGTGGACAAAGCGCCCCAGGGTGCGGATGGGTAATGCCCTGACGTCCTCTTCGGCGGACACCGGGACATCGAAGACATAGCCGTGCGGTTCTTGATAGCCTTGCCGCTGATCGCCGAAGTGCTCCTCACAGCTCAGCCATGATTGCCATGGCGTGGGTCCGCCAGCGCAATTGCGCAGGTTTCCGGAGAGGCTCGCGAAGTCGCGGACGAGTTCTCGCGTCACCGGGTCGATCTCGAGCGAGGTGGTCCCCCCGCCCGCCCGGGGGTCATATGCCCGCCCGGGGTCGCCGAAGGCGGCCCCATTCCGGGGCTCATTGCCCACCTCGTGGTTGCGGATAAGTCGAATGTTGCCGTTAGAAAGGGGGAAAGCGGCCATGCCGTCATGCAGTGGAGGCGTGGGCCGTCGGTCCGACATGGTCGATCCCTCAATCCCGAACACGCGGTACTGGAAACCTGCGGGTAGCGCCAGGTCGGGACCGGCCTCCTGGAGAGGGCCGTAGCCGAAGGAAGTAGCGATTGGCCTTCCCCCTTCGCACGCGACCAACCCCAGGGCCCAGAACGCGGAGAAGCTTCCACCGACCATGCGGGCCGACCGCTCAAGGAAGACACGCCGAGATATACAGGCCATGGGAACTTTTCGCTACAGATGAACGTTTCAGTAAAGCCCGGAATTGCCCCCGGGCTTTACTGCATCGAAACGGGGCCGACGAGACTCGAACTCGCGACCTCCGGCGTGACAGGCCGGCGTTCTAACCAGCTGAACTACGACCCCGTGGACAACGGCCCATGATACCCGCTGAATGGTGTGGGTATCAATCCCGATTCAGGTGGGAAACGGACACGGAAAAAGGGTGGCCGCCTGGCCACCCTTGAAAACATTGTTCGACTCGGGCAACGATCAGACGCCGGAACGTCGTCTCAGGACCGGACGGTCATCCTCAACCGGTTCACGGTCGGGATCGTCGTCGCGTCGCTCCAGTCGGGGCCGGTCATCCTCCCCGCTCTCCCCGCTCGTGATGATCTCTTCGTCTTCAGCGATGTCGGTGTCACGGCTATCGGCGGAAGCCGAGGTCCGGCGTCTCAAGCTGGGGCGAGAGTTGTCCTCTTCTTCAACCGGCCGCCGGTTCTCGTAGTCGATCAGCAGTTGCTGGACATCCATAAATTCTGACGTCGTCAACACGTATTGCGGGCGTTCTGGCAAAACCACTGCAATGCTCTTCTGGGTTTTTTCGATCCGGTCCTCGGTCGGTGGATGGGAGGAGAACAGCGTGGACACTGTTCCCGGCTTTGCCGTCTCACGTGCCTGAATCTTTTCAAAGAATGTCACGGCTGCGTTCGGATCGTATCCAGTCTTGTAAGCGTACTGACTGCCCAGATAATCGGCTTCTTCTTCCGCGCTACGGCTGAACTTCATGAACTGCGCCGGGATGGCGAAGCCGGCGGCCTGACGAATTCCGAAACCGGCGACACCCCCGAGGAAGATCAACGGAATCGAGGCCCAATTGATGATCTGGCCCTTGGTGGCGTTTTCCGTACCGTGGCGCGCCGTGACGTGAGCGATCTCGTGAGACAGCACACCGGCCAATTCGGCCTCTTCGTCGGCGGTCAAAATAATGCCCGTGTTGATGAATACGAATCCGCCGGGCAGGGCCAGCGCATTGATAGTGTCGTCTTCGATGACCTTGAAGGTGAAGGGCACCTGGGCGTCGGAGTTACGGACCAGATTTTGGCCGACACGATTGACGTACTCGTTGATTACCGGATCATCAACCAGACGCACCTGGCGTTCCAGCTCAGCCGCCATACCGCGTCCAAGAGCTATTTCCTTCTCGAGGGAGGTGAAGTTCCAACTAAAGAACCCTGAATTGATGTCGCGGTTTCCAATGTTTTCGATGTCCCCGTTCTTCGGTCTGTCCTGAGCAAGCGCCGGATTGGCAGTTGTCACGAGCAGGAAGATTGCGGCCATCGTCAACCGGATCAGCTTGTCGATCATGGTGAGGTTCTCCCGGAATCAGATTTACTCATCGTAATGACAGTGGTTCTGCACTGTCAAGGTATTTGGACGCTGGAAACTCAAGTTTGTAAGAAACCGGGTCATATTGATCCTAATTTCTTCTCACACAACATCTTGACTAAGGCAGACAGGTTTGCCCGTTGTCGGGTTTAAAGTCCCCCGATTTATCTCCGTCAAAATTGAATTCAAACCGACGCGACCGGCATTTCCACAACATCGTCGATCGCCACAAGTTCCTTGACAGCAAAGGGCTCGGCGTATTCCACGCCCAGTTGATGCCCATAGAACCGGCACTGAGTACGGATACGATCGATCAGTCGCGCCCAGGCCGGAAATAGTTGTTCAATCTCCCCCATGTCCCCATGGAACTGAGAGGCAAAACAATGAATCGCTTCCAGTTTCCTTTCAAAGTACGGGCTGATGTCGACGGCGAACGATGGGTTGACATCCCAGTAGAGGGTCGAATACAGAATCTTGTGGGGGCGGTGGGGTTCTCCCCCCAAATCCGCCTTTTTTAGTCCAGATAAATAGCACGCCTCATATCCCAGAGTCGAGGTGGTGGTGTGATCGGGATGACGACCCTCCCAGTAGGGGAGGACTACGGTACGCGGCCGATGATTCCGGATCTGCTGTGCTACAGCCATTCTGTTTTCGATCGAGGCGGTCAGTCGGGAATCTCCCAGGTTCATTCGCGTTCGAAAGCGGGCGCCAAGGACCACTCGGGCCGCTTCCGCCTCATCGGCCCTGATTTCAGGCGTGCCCCGAGTCCCCATCTCGCCCTGGGTCAGGTCCAGGATTCCGACCGAGTACCCCTGCCCAATCATCTTGAGCAGTGTGCCCCCGCAGGTCAGCTCCACATCATCCGGGTGGGCGGCAATCGTGAGGATGTCTACAGATTCCACAATCGGTTCAGCTCCCGTTCCAACTTCGCCGGCTCAATCGGGTACTTGAATGTCGCGTCGCCGTCAATACAGACAACCGGCACCTCGGTTCCGAATCTCTTTTCAAGTTGAGGGTCTTTTTCAACGTGGGTCACCTTCAACCTCAGAGGATAGCGCCCATGGAGGTTTTCAATGATCTCTACCGCGACATCACATAAATGGCAATTGGGACGGGAGAACAGTTCAATGTTGATCTTACCCTTCATCGCCGGTGCTGTGAGCTGTAGGGCAGGGATTCTCCCTGTCGAACATTTTCGAAGCGCCGAAAGAATCTCTCGGCGTGAGAGCGGTCAAATTCGATCTGCTCCCGCAAGGCGTCCGCGCTCGAAAACTTCTGTTCGTCACGCAGTCGCGCAACGAAACGGAGCCGCGCACGCCGGGCGCCCTCTGGAGGTGTCCGGTTGAGGAGGTGGCTTTCGACAGTGCGCTCGGTTTCTGAAAACGTCGGGCGGACCCCGACATTGGTCAGGGCGTCGGCCCAGGCCTCATCCTCCACCGCGACCCGTGTCATGTAGACACCGTCCTTCGGCAAGAGCTTGTTGTCAGGCTCGAGGTTGAGCGTGGGCACCGTGACTGTGTGGCCGCGGCCCCGGCCGGCGACGATTCGCCCCCCAACTTCGTAGCAGTGGCCGAGCAAGTGCCGCGCTTCTCGAGCGCGCCCTTCGACGATCTGTTCCCGGAGCCGCGAACTGCTGACCGCGCGGTCTCCGACGACGACGGCGGGCACCTCGATGACTTTGAAATTGGAATTTGATGTACGCAGCGTAGCGACATCGCCCCGATGGTGGTGTCCAAAGCGAAAGTTGTGGCCGACGCACAATAGCTGCGCGCGAAAACCCTCAACGAAGTATTTCTCGATGAAGGCCTCGGCAGGTATCCGGGAAAACTCTTCGCTAAACCGCTGAATCAGCAGAACGTCGATGCCGGCATCTTCGATAAGGCGCATCTTTTGTTCAAGTGTTGAAATCGGTGTCGGCGCCCGCTCCGGTGCAATGCATGCGAGCGGGTGCGGTTCAAAGGTGATGGCTGCGGACGGAGCGCCCAGCTGCGAAGCGCGCTCCCGAACCACGGACAATATCGCCTGGTGGCCCCGATGGACACCGTCGAAATTTCCGACGGTCACGACGCTCGGAACCGACGAATCCACTTCGGCTAAGCTATGAATGGTTCTCATCAGTAGTGCAATCCGGGAATCGCCAAATCCCCAGCTGGCCCAGGGTGTACGCTGCAGGCCGAAATGAGGTCATTACAAAAGGTGTGTAAAAGTCATCAGGCGGCGGCCTTCGATTTCGTCACGACTCTGATGCCGTCAGCGAATTGCTGACCATCATAGACCTCTTGTAAGAGTTCGGATCCTTTTAAGTGTCGCCAGGTCTTCTCAGCGACACGTAGTAGCTTCCAGATCATTGCCGTTGCATTCTCGACACGCTTGAATCGGCGAGCGGCGTTGGTGCGGAGGCGAACCATGTCGAACGGCGACTCGACGATGTTGGTCGTTCTCAGATGCACCCAGTGTTGTTTCGGGACCTCATAGAAAGTGATCATCCGGTCCCAGTCCCGCAACAGCGTCTCAGCCGCTTTGGGATAGTTCTTCTCATATCGGCGGACGAACTGATCCCGCTTTCGTTCGCATGCCGCGCGGGAGTTCGCGAAGGCCATCCCATGGAGCAGCTGTCTGGCCGCGGGCTGCTCGGTCTTCAGCAGATGATCGACCACGTTGATCGACTTGTGGTTCCAGCAGCGTTGTTCCTGGCCCTCGGGGTGTTGCTCAGCCAGCGCGGACCAGATGCCCAGGTGACCGTCCGCGACAGTCAGCCGTCCCAGCTTCAGGCCCCGTCTCTGGAGATTGCGCAGAATGCGGCTCCAGGACTCCTTGCTTTCCCGCTGCCCGCTCTCACAGGCCAACACCACTTTGCGCCCGTCTGACAAGGCTCCGATGATCACCAGCAATGCCGCTCGCTCTTTCGCGATCCCCGCTTTCACGTACAAGCCGTCTGCCCACTGGTACACGACCTCGAGGCCGGACAGGTCCTGCTGGACCCACTCGTCATACTCCAACTGCCAGCTCGATTTCAGTCGTTGGATCGATGCTCGCGACAACGGAGCGCCAGCGCCAAGCAGTCCGCGCATTGCCTGCTCGAAATCCCCTGTGGCCAGACCGTGGAGGTAGAGCTCGGGAAGTAGCTCGCCCAGCTGTTTCAATTTCCGTCGAAAATACGGCAGGATCTGACTCTCGAACCGCTCGGCGGTGTTTCGAACCCGAGGTCGTCGAACCTCCATCGTACCGTTCATCATTGCGAATCGTCGTGGCTTCCCGTGGCCGTTCCGGTATCCTCGTCGATTCGGACTCCGCTCCGACTTTTCCCGACCTAGAAATTGAGTGACTTCGTCCTCGAGCAGCTCCTGTAGCCAGACTTGGACCCGGGATCGCGCCCAGTCCTCCAAACCTTCATACGCGTTCGTTGACGCCACTGATGCCGGTATGCTCTTCTTCTTCATGGGTGGTGTACCTTTCTCCCGGTTGCTGCCGGGATTGCCTACGGTTTCGAATTCACCGAAAGCGTACACCGCCTTCTCTTTTTACACACCGATTGGAACGACCTCGCCGAAATTCCAATCCGTTATAATAACCAATATCTTTACGATTGTGTATTTTCAGTGGTTTCAACAGGTTAGGGTGGGCAGAAGCGGCCAAACACGGCTAAAAAGTGGCAACCGTGGCACCCTATGGCACCCGGAATCATGATCGTGGGAACGGCAGGGAACCCGGGCAAATTTAACTTCGGCCCCAATTGGGGGCAAAGTTGGTAGGGCGTCGGTTATTGCGGCGAAGGCGGTCGGAATGGGTCATTCGTCCCTAGCTGTGAACAACCTTCACAGAATTCACAGCTAGACCGATCGCTTCGAGTCCACAGCACCGATCCTGTCGATTCCAAGGTCCTTGAAGGTCGGTAGACAACCGGGGTCGTCGTGACCCCGGTTGCGTCGACCGCCCCTATTCTTATCCACCATCAACAGCAACTCCCCCGCCCTCGAGACCCAGCGCCAGGTGCTTGGCTGTGAACACTGCACGATGGCACTGGGATCCCGCTGAGCTGGGTTTTGGATAGCGTGACAGGCCGGAGTGGGGCTAGGTCGGGCTATGCGCTGACAGAGTCGCTGCAGTGTCCGAGGTGTGCGGCGCCGATTACGGAAGAGACGCGGGTGGGGTGGCATCAGTCAGACGGGCGCGACCCAAAAGACCGCGCCCAGGGAGAGTCCCTCGCTCGGCCGTCTTGGTTTCTGAAAAATTCTTCAACGGCGTCGATGCTAGCGTCGAAACGCTCCCCGAAGATCACACAATGCTCACAGGCATCGACAACCATGAACTCGCCATGCTTAGGCTAAGGTGCCGGTAGCAGCAACGTTGTGTTAGACCTGACGCAGCTAAGAAGAGCTCAAAAGGCCCACTTTGTTTCATGAAAAATGCCCCGATCACCCTAGAGGGATGATCGGGGCATTTGAATTGTAAACGCTGGCTCCCAGCCCTGCAGGTTTACATGTCCGTGTCCGCAAGCGCCAACTTCCGCGCCGCCAGTGGAAGGGCCAGCGTCTGCTCCCAGAGAGGGATGTCCAGAGACACGCCTTCGAGCCAGTCTTCCAGCTCAGGTATCAGGTACACGACGATCGAGAGTCCGCGCCGCACTTCGGCCTCGGATCCCAGCACCTCGGCTCGCGCCACAACACCTGGGGCTGAAACGGTATCCCGCCAGCTGAGGACGAGTAGTGCGAGAAGCGGCCAGAGGGGCGGCAGCGGCGAAACTCGAGGGTTCCCCACCCGCGAGGCCAGGACGAGGGCCAAGTGATCGGCCTTCTGAAAGGCCGTGTGTTCCAACGCCGTCGCGGCAAGGCCATAGCTTGCCGGCATCCCGGCCCACTCCACCCATAAGCAGGCATCCATGAGGGCGTCGCCGGTGAATTCCGAGCCTTCCAGGCGGCGCGCGGCGCGGCGAATCAGATCCGCGTGGTAAGCGACCTCGGTGGTTTTGCTCATGTGATTAGGATCCCTTTAGGAATAGCTATTAATAAGAAACGTTGCAGATCTACCAATCTCCACCTTCCAATTCCGACTTCCCTCACTGCCAATCGGCTCTCTGTGCCCGAGTCTCCACGCCCGAAGGACGAACACGTCCAAAACCCGCTTCCTCCAAAACCGACCCCATCGTATTTCTCACTCCCAGCCCTTCGTTCCCGACACCAAAGAATCCTGCCCGAACCTGCTGCCTCTGCTCGAGCGAAAGGGCCTGAACCTCCCAGCGAATGCCCAGGTTCCGCAGCAGCAGAACGACGATCACCTCCACCAAGATCAACGCGATACCGAGCGTGGCGCTCCGGCTGAGCGCGACGATGAGTGCCATCCCGCAGAAGCTCGCGACAACGGCGTAGATCCACACCACAATCGGTTTCCGGCTCGGCGCGGCGTGCGCGAGCAGGTGATGAAGATGGTTCCGGTCCGCCCGGAACATCCGGACAAACCGCCTTACGAACGATCCCTGGGGCTGTTCAACAAACCGGACTGCCATAACCAGAAGGGTATCGATTACTGGAAGTCCCAACGCCAGGATCGGCACGAGGATCGCCACCGTCGTCGCGCCCTTGATCGAGCCGTGCAGACTCATGACGGCGAGAAGGAATCCAAGACTCAGCGACCCACAGTCACCCATGTAGATCCGTGCCGGCGCCCAGTTGTGCCGGAGAAAACCGACGGACGCGCCGACGATCGCGGCCATCAGGATCACCGAAAGAGCGTTCCCCTGGATCCAGGAAAAGACAAGGATGCTCCCGGCAATGATCGCCGCGACGCCTCCTGCCAACCCATCGAGGCCGTCGAGAAGGTTGATCGCGTTGGTCACACCGACAATCCAGACGACGGTGACCAGAGGGCCCCACAACCCGAGCCCCACCTCGCCCATGAGTGGTACGTAAAACGTATCGAACGACCATCCGGCGTAGACAACACCGACCGCCGCCACGACCTGGCAACCGAAACGCTGAATCGGCGAGAGACCGAGAAGATCGTCGGACAGCCCGACCAGGAACACGAGCCCCGTCCCGATAATCAGCGCCATAAGTTCGAGCCGCGTGACCCCGGTGCCCCACTCACTCCAGAACCAGAGGCTCGGCAGTCCGGCACCGGCCGCGATGCCGACTGCGATTGCGATCCCGCCCATACGCGGAATGGCCGCGCCATGAAGGCGCCGCCCACCGGGATAGTCCACGGCCCGGAAGGCCGTGGCCACCCGCGTCACGAGCGGCACGGTCAGGACCGCCATGATCAGGGCGACAATAGCCGCAAAGAGACCTGCAAAGAAGAGGGGGTTCATGACTGTCGGATTGAGGCTCCCCGGTCCTTGCGGAAGACCCGGGCCCGCGCCGCTTCACGCGTGGAAATACGCTCGCCCGTCAGGGCCGACTGCATCACGCATTTGTAGTTACGGGCCGCTCGAGACTGTGCCGTGGACGCGGTCGGACGTGACTCCAGCCAACGTAGAAAGTGTATGTCGCCAATGCGGACAAAAGACCGCTCTAGAGTGATTGTGGACTCGTGCAGATTTTTTGGAAATGGAGGGTGCGCCACAACCCTACACTACATAGGGTGCTTGCTGAAACAACCGGATAAGCGAGAGAGTTATTGTCAAAAGTGGTGTTTAGGAGATTGATTCAAGCGGCGGTCTGATCGAGCTTTGTCACTTCGATTCCATCGTTAAATTTCACTCCAGTAATCACCTTGACCAGATCATCGAATCCTCGTAATCGTCGCCAGTTCTTCTCAGCGCACTGACCCAGCTTGAACATCATGTGCAGCATTCCATCCCGTGTCAGGCAGCCTCTGGATCGCTTGGTTCGGTGTCGAATGGTGGCAAAGGTCGATTCAATGGGATTAGTCGTTCGGATGCTCTGCCAGTGCTTGGCCGGAAAGCCGTAAAAGGCCAGCAGTTCTTCTCTGTCTTTCTGCAGGCAGACAGTGGCTTTCGGATACTTCGGCTCATAGGTTTCAATGAACAGATCGAATGCCTTCTCGGCATCTGCGTGTGTCTCAGCCTTCCAGATCGCGTGCAGTGCCTGTTTCGCTTTCGCCTGGACCGACTTGGGTAAGCAGTTGAGCACATTCATGGTCTTGTGCATCCAGCAGCGTTGTTGGTGTGTCTCGGGATAGATTTCCTCCAGTGCGGCCCAGAACCCCATCGCCCCGTCACCGATGGCCAACTTCGGAATATTCATCCCTCGGGACTTCAGCTTCAACAAGACCTCACGCTAACTCTGTGTCGATTCCCGTACACCGTCTTCGATCGCCAGAAAACGCTTCTCTCCGCGTTCATTCACGCCGATCACGACCAACGCACACAACTTGGTTTGTTCAGCTCGAAGTCCGCTGTAGATACCGTCGGCCCAGACATAGACCCAGCGGTCGGCGTCCAAACGCTGGTCGCACCCGATGCGGTACTCTTCAGCCCAGACCCGTTTCAAGCGCGATACCGTGCTCGCTGACAAGCCCTGCGCCTTCGGACCGACAAGAACTTTCAGGGCCTCACCCATCTCGCCACTGGAGACGCCTTTCAAATACAACCACGGCACGGCGGCTTCCATCGACTGCGTCTTCCGAATGTAGGGGGGTACCAGGGCCGAGCGGAACGTCACAGCTTCGCCCGTCTTGGCGCGAACCTTCGGGATTTGCACCGTTACCGGACCCAGGCCGGTCTGCAGCTCGCGTTCAGGCAGATAACCGTTGCGCACCACTCCAGCCTTCCCCGTCTCGGTTCGCCGATCGCCGTGCTGGGATAGCAGTTCGGACAGTTCGGCTTCCACAGCGCGTTGGATCAGCTCTTGCGCCCCGGCTCGTAGCAGGTCGGTCACTGGGTCTGCAATCGCTTCTCGATCTTCCAGTTCAATAACGATACTCTTACTCATAGTGGCGTATCTCCTTTGGTTGCTTTGAAGTCTCGTAAACAACAAATCAACCAGATACGCCGCTTTTCTTCAATCCCTCAAACACCAGATTCGGTTATAACTCTCAATCCCGAAGCGATGTGGCTTGGCAACCATACGCCATGGTCATGAATGATCTCGGGTTGCCACTGTCGCGCCTCTCTCTGTAGGACTTCGAAAAAACGGTACGGATTTCCGACATGTGCTCCGATCCCATTACGTTCCTCCACGACACGCGTTTGGACTCGTTTCGAAGGGATGTTGAATTGGATGCCGTCAGGCGGTGCCGCAGTTACTAGTGCAACCTGAACCTCGTTGCCGCAAAGAACGTCGCACAGGGATGGAATGCTGCGGGAAGGCCCCCCGTGATCGGTTCGCGTGCTAGCAATCGTGTGGAGAACCCGCATCCATCAAAGGCACGCGAACTACGGCGACGGAATCCAGAAGGTCGGCGAAAAGCGGGAGACGCCGGTTAGACAGTCGCTGAGGACTGAGTGCCAACGTGAAACGAAGCTCTCGTTGCCGAAGTACTCGAGGCCTTCCTGTACAATGTGCTCGCGTTCTAATGCTGCTTTGACCGCAGTCCTGATCTCGAGAGGTTTGTCGGGACTTGCCAACAGACCAAGCTTCCCGTTAAGTACTGCCTCGCGACTCGCATCGGCTGTGCTCGCGACAACAGGGATCCCGCAGGCCATTGCCTCTAGATAGACGATGCCAAAGCCTTCCCCACGGCCCGGCATCACAAATGCGTCGGCGATGCGGTAGTGGTCAGATTTTTCGTGTTCTGCGACATACCCGGTAAATTTTACGTGCTGCCCGAGGCCCAGCGAGTTCGCCTTCGCTTCTAACCTCAGGCGATCGTCACCATCGCTTGCGATCAAATAAATCAGGTCGGGCATCTCTTTTAGGAACGCGGGCATTTCGTCGATCACTTCGTCAATTCCCTTGTAGCGTTCCGAGGATCGCAGGTGGGCAAGAGTCAGGATGACCTTTCCCGAGAGGTCATAGCGCTCGAGGAGATACTTGGGTTTCGGCCCCGGGTTGAACAGTGACAAGTCGACGCAATCCGGAATGACTACTCCCTGCTCTTCGCTGAGCGGTGCCCATTCGCGGAATCGCCCTTTCGTGAATTCGCTGACGGACACGAACTTCGTGACCGAGGAAATACTCAGTCTCGACATCGAAATCGCTGGGGACGTCCACGCTTCGATCCCATGGATGATCAGGATCAGAGGCGCGCGAGAACGCCGCGCAGCTAAAGCCGCGAGCGGTAAGAGATGAAGGTGACCACAGATAACGCCATCACAATGCTCAGATCGCATCAGGTGGCGTGCCAGGTGCCGGATGTAGCGAGCTTTGCTTCCGGCGGCTGATACCTCATAGTCCACGTTGGACGGAATGGACGTTGCGTCGATCGGCTTCACCCGTGGAAAGGCCCGTATGGAGTCGACTTCGGGGAACGTCGAGAGGGCGCCCAGCAGATCCTGATTAAACCGTGCGATCCCACCCCGCCCCCCGTAGGCGTCAGTCAGGAGAACGAGGAGGTTCACGCCGCAAACGCCCCATAGACAACCTGCGACCATCCGCGAAGTCCACGGGGCGTAGTCCCATGGTCCTTAGTCAGGAGCCAGTCCCGGACGGGCACCTTGAACCCGGTCTTCGGTCGGCCGAGCAGCGCCTGTGACGCGCCGAACAGGGCGGCGGCGGCCAGGGTAGCCTTGTCCGGAGCGCATCCGGCACCGACCGAGCGGGCGACCGTCCGGACCAGCTCCAGATCAACCAGCGGCACGCGGATTTCGACAGAATGCGCCATACCGGCCCAGTCTGCATCTCGAAGTAACTGGTTTCGCATGTACCAGCAGGACTCCATGCACGCAACCTTAGAGCGCGGAGAATCGGGAATTGCTGTGATCGTCTCGATAGCAGAGAGCGCTGCCAGCGTCCGCCAGCCCTCGCGCACGAGATCGGGATCGAGGATCTCCGGCAACTCCCACGGCATGAACAGAGCGCGTCTGAGCAAATATGCGCCGGCGAACGTCCCGCCGTATTCGAAGAGGCCCGCATATTTAGGTGAGGTCCAACGTTTTAAGACCGGCGCGATGACCGACCGGAACGCTTCCGAAAGGGCTGGTAGGGACTGGAACGGCCGAAGCGCGGAGACCACGCGTGGTATCTGGTGGAAGCTCGGGTAGCCCCCGAAGAGCTCGTCGCCGCCAAGACCGGACAGCGCGGCTTTCAATCCGGCTCGTCGAGCAGCCAGACTCACCCAGTATGCGTTGACACCGTCGATCGAAGGCTGATCCATCGCTGAAAAAAGATGCTCGAGTTTCTCTTCGAAATCCTGGCGAGTAATCCACACCGTTTCGTGACGGGCCCCAAGGCATCGTGCAGTTTCCTCAGCCAGGGGCACTTCGTCGTCTTCAGTGCCCTTGTATTCTTCGAATCCAAGAGTGATGGTGTGCAGTGAACTGCCCTCTTCCGCCGCCAGTGATGCGATCGTGGTCGAGTCAATGCCTGATGAAAGAAAAATGCCGACCGGCACATCGGCAATCATGTGGTGGCGAACCGAATTACGTAGGGAGTCTCTGATTGAGATTGAGTAGGCATCTGCCTGTTGACGGTTCCATTCGGCATCGTCTTTTCCGGCATGAACCGATTCAGTGAAAACGTTTGAGATACTCAGGAAGCTTTCCACACGTCTAGATTTGCCAGCCTCGAGCCAAACGAAGCTCCCGGCGGGGACGGAACGGATGCCCTTGTAAAGCGTGTACGGTTCCGGCACGTGCCCCCAAAGGAAGAATCCGACGTGACCCGCAGGATCAACTCCGGTGTCCACAGCACCCCCAGCAAGTAATGCTTTCACCTGTGAGGCCGCACGGAACGTGTGACCGTCGTCGGCATAGTAGAGAGGTTTGATCCCAAAAGGGTCGCGCGCCAGGAACAGAGACTTCTTCCGCCGGTCCCAGAGCGCGAACGCATACATGCCTCGCAAATCGTCGAGCATCTTCACGCCGCGGTCCGCGTAGAGGTGGAGGAGGACCTCGGTGTCGCTCGTCGACCGGAAACGGTAACCACGAGCTTTGAGTTCTCGCCGCAGTTCTTTGTAGTTATAAATCTCACCGTTGAAGGTGATCGTGAATACTCCCGAGTCGTCCGTCATCGGCTGGTCGGCGGTAGGGGATAAGTCGATGATCGCCAGACGCCGGTGCGCGAGGCCCACGCTGCGGTCTTCAGATACCCACATTCCTGCTCCGTCCGGACCGCGCGAAGTCATTCGATCCCGGATCCGAAGAAGTTCCCGCTCGTCGACCGGGGGGCCGTTGTTGTAGGAAAATATGGCAGCGATGCCGCACATGGCAATCGTTTGGATTAGGCCTCCACGCTCTCCGGAGTGACTGCGGCAGACTCGACCTCGTCTGGACTTCGCCTTGCGGCTAACCTCAGCACCACGGTGTTCCCTGCGACCAGCGCATCCATCTTCGTGCGCAGGAAACAATCGAGGGCCTGTTCAGGCGTGTCCACGATGCGCTCGTTCTCATTGAAGCTCGTGTTCAGGACGACAGGAACGCCGGTGAGTTTTGCGAACTCCTGGATCAGCCTGTAATAGCGGGTGTTCTGTTCTCGGTTCACAGTCTGTAACCGGCCGGTGCCGTCTCGGTGCGTGATCGCAGGAAGCTGGGCACGCTTCTCCTCCCGCACCGCGTAAACCTGCTGCATGAACGGATCGGCGGCCGGATCGACAAAATAGTTGCCGACGTCTTCCTCCAGAACCGAAGGCGCGAAGGGCCGAAACTTCTCGCGGAACTTGATCTTGGCGTTAATCAGGTCGCGCATGTCGGCGCGTCGCGGGTCGGCCAGGATGCTCCGGTTCCCCAGGGCACGGGAGCCCCATTCCATTCGTCCCTGGTACCAGCCAACCACCTTTCCTTCGGCCAGAAGGGCAGCCGTATGACGACAGGTTTCGTCCTCATTCTGGAGCTCGATGACGTTGAAGTCATTGTCGTTGATGCCATTCTGCTTGAGAAGCGCTGCGATGTTGGCGTCTGGATAGGCAGTGCCCCAGAGGGCGTGATCCATAACGAACGTTCTGGGATTACCGAGCGTCTGATGCCAGACGTGATAGGCGGCGCCGAGCGCCGTACCGTTGTCCCCGGCAGCTGGCTGGACGTAGACGTCTTCGAATGGGGTTCGCGACCTCACCTTTCCGTTCGCGACGCTGTTCATCGCGCAACCTCCAGCCAGACATAGGCGCGGGGAACGGGTCTGTTCCCAAAGGGCATTCAGCACATGAAACGCGCAATCCTCATACACGGCCTGGAGGGAACGGGCGATGTTTTCGCAACGCTGGGTCAGAGGATCGTTCTTCTTTCGAGCAGGTCCGAGGAGCGTTTCCAACTTATCAGAGAAAACGCGGCCCAGTGTTGGATACCCTTGCTCCCATTCCATCTCCACGCCTTCCGTCGCGTGTCGGAAGTACTTGAGATCGAGTTTGAAGAGGCCGTCTTTTTCGAGATGGACCAGTTGGCTCAGTTCACGAACAAATTCAGGTTCGCCGTAGGGTGCAAGCCCCATCACCTTGAACTCGTCACCAAAACTGGGAAAACCAAGGTATTGGGTGATGGCGGTGTAGAACATTCCCAGGGAATGGGGGAAGTAGACCTTTCGAAAGACGTCAAGCCGCTTGCCCTGTCCTTTTGCGAACGAGGTGCTGACGAAGTCGCCGAATCCATCGATCGCACAGACCGCAGCGTCTTCGAACGGTGAGACGAAAAATGCGCTCGCCAAATGGGCTGGATGGTGTTCAACACGGTGGATTTTTGGGAGGTTCGCCGGTTTGAGATCGAGTGCGTGTGCGAGCGGGCCTTCGAGCTTGTGGACCTTGCGGAGGTTTCGGACGCGGTCACGAACCAGAGTCCGACCCGGGCGGTTTGTCAGAACGAAAGCTGCCTTTTTTGTGAGGTTGGCGCGCCAATCACGACTGATCGCGACGGCATTGATTTTCGTGCCGTCGATATCGCCGATTTTAAGGGAGCGGCGGATCGCCTCAGTCGGGAAGCCGGTCGCGTGCTTAATGCGCGTGAAGCGTTCTTCTTCGAGGGCGGCGACAAGTTTTCCGTCACGGATGAGCACGGCCGACACGTCGCCGTGGTAGGCATTGATGCCGAGGATATACACGAAACGTCCGGGACTAACCGAAGGAGGTTGTGCACCAATGTTGCTTGTACAAATTCATCTTCATCGGTTTTCGAATTGTAAGCTGGTCATAGACCGCCCCCGCAGTAAGATGCCGGTCTTTCAGTTGTCACCGTAACGCTCGTAGGAGGAATAGTAATAATAATCCTCATACCCTTCCCGCTTGAGGTCAACGTTGTTCAGGACGATACCGAAAATCTTTGCGCCGACGGCCGCCAGTTCGTGGCAGGCCCGCTGGACCGCCTGGCGCGAATTCTTCGCTCCGTGGACGACGAGGATGACGCCATCCACCATCGTCGAGAGGACGACCGGGTCGGTGACGCTTCCCATCGGGGGCGAGTCAAGGATGACGTGATCGTAGCGGCCGGACGCTTTCTCCAGAAACACTTTCATTCTGTCCGAACTGAGCAGCTCCGCAGGGTTCGGGGGCAGCGGACCGGCCGGGATTACGCTCAGGTTATCGATGGGCGAGTGTTTGCTGAATCCACTGGCATCGAGGTTGCCGGCCAGATAGTTCGAAAGCCCTGAGTTTGCCGAGATCGTGAAGATGTCGTGGATCGAGGGCTTGCGCAGGTCGGCGTCCACCAACAGGACGGACCCTCCGAGCTGGGCAAGAGAGATGGCCGTGTTGGTGGCTGTCGTGGTTTTCCCTTCTTCCTTGCGAACCGAGGTCACCAGGATAGTCTTCGGAGGGCTTCCCGCCGTGGACAGCAGGAGCCCCGTCCGCAATGCGCGGTAGGCTTCGGCCGAGGGCGACCGCCCGTCCAATTCCATGATCCGCCCGCGCTGAATTTCGGACGAGAGGCTCCTCCCTGTGCCGATGGCACGGACTTCGGTGCTCAGCAAGGCATGATTCTTCTTGATCGACGGTATGACCGCCAGAGCCGGAAGCTGGGTGAGCCGCAGGACGTCGTCCACGCTCCGAATCGAATCGTTGAAGCGTTCCAAAGCCCATGCGAGGCCCATGCCCCCAAACAGGCTCACCATGAGACCCATCAGGATTGTCCGCGGCCGGTTCGGACTGACCGGTAAACTCGGAACGCGTGCCGGGGCGATTACGCGGATGTTGCTCTGCTGCTGCGCGACTTCGAGATAGGCCTGGTTGGTCTTCTGGAGAAACTCGGTGTAGAGGGCCTTCGATGTTTCCACGTCCTGGCTGAGAAGGCTGTACTGGATGGCGTTCTGGTTCTCCTCGGCCGCTTCGGTCTTGGCTTCGCCGAGCGCCGTGGCGAGCGCCGTTTCGTCAAGGACAGCGCGTCCGTAATCGGCCCGGAGCTTTTCCTCGAGCATCGTGCGGCTGGCCGCAATCTGATCGCGGATCTCTGTCATCTGCCGGTTGACTTCGATCATCAGCGGGTTACTGGGGCCGTAGGTCGCGCCCAGTTCCGCGGCGCGTATCGACAGCTGACCGAGGCCGCGCTGGAGTTCGGCCGTTTGCGGGTCGGCGAAGGCTTCCGGAATCTGGGCAACGCGGCCCTGGCGCACCTGCTCATAGAGTGAGTCCTTCAGGATGCGGTCGGTCGCGGCCCGGGTCGCCTGGTCGTGCAGCGCTGAGAGCTTTTCGATAATGAGGGTTTCGCGGCCCTCGAGCGCGTAGATATTGTGCGTCCGCATGTAGTCGGCCAACGACTGTTCGGACACTTCGATCTTGGCCTTCAGCTCGCGTGTCGAGCGGTCGAGCCACTCGGAAGCATTTGCGAAGCCTTCGATCTTCTTGTCGAAGCTGGTCTCGACAAAGCGTTCGGCAATCGCGTTGGGAACCGCTGCCGCGATTGAGGCATCGGTGTGCGTGAAGGCCACCGTCATCACCCGGGTATCGGGGATGGGCCGGACGCGGAGCCCGTCTTCGATGATGCCGACGTAGGGCGCCAGGCGTTCGATTTCTTCGGGAATTCGGTCGGCTTCGATCGGGGTCTTGACTACCGTACCCGTGAACACGCGGGGCGCCGGAGGGGCGTCGTCCTGCTGGATCTTTCCGGCAATCTCGTTCAAAAACTCCAGGACCGAGCGGCGCTCGCTGACTTCGAGGAAGGCCGGGCTTTCGTCGAGCCGAAGTTGAACGACGACGTCCTCCAGCATCGGCGCGCTGGTCAGGACGACCTCGCTCGTGTTCAGCGTCACAGAGAGCGGATCGTACTCTTGATAGAGAATTTCGCCGCCGTTGACGATGGCGCCGCTCTGCTGCCCGATTTCGATTGTCGCGATGGATTCATACCGGGGTTTGGTCCGGTAAACATCGATGGTGACGAGCGTCGTCACGATGAGCGCAATTCCCGCAATCATCCAGCGCCGCCTGCGCGCGATACGCCACAGGCTACGCAGGTTGAGTTCGTCGTCGCCGCCATAGGGTGGCAGATCGAGATCGTTGTAGCCAACGGGTGACGGGTAGTACGCCTTCGGCGCGGGTAGGGGCCGCGAAGCTGGGCCGGGCCGTGGAATAGGTTGTTCGTCTGACATTTAATTGCTCAAAGCGTTGAGGGTTAAGAAGTACGGGCGGTCATAGAACGCCCTGCAGTTCTGTTTTTTTCAACGCAAGTTGCAACTCACCGGAAAACTCCCCATGCGGCGGCGCTGCCGAAGGCGTTGACGACCGGGAGAAAGGCCGACTTCAGCGTGCTGTTCGGGACGACGACGATGTCGTTGGGAAGAATCGGGAGGTCCTCTTCCTGGCCGCGCATGATGGCGGAGACATCGATCGGAATTTCAACCTTGTCGCCGCCGTCTTCGCGAAAGATCACTGCGTTGCCGGGGGAAGCCGTGGCGCTAGTTCCTTGGGCTAGCGAGATCGCCTGGCGGAGCGTCGTGCCTTCGGCCAGCGAAAACGAGCCGGGGGCGTTGACTTCTCCGGCCACGAAGAAGACGTCGGCCTCGGGGAGATGGACAATGTCGCCGGGGTTGATCGCTACGTTCTCGGTGAACTCGCCGCGAAGCAGCGCGTTGATGTTGGCCTTTTCGAGCTCGTATCCAGGGTGGGCCTCGGGCGTTGTTCCGTCATCGATCAGCGGCAGTGGGAGTGAACGAGCGACTCCGGACGTCACCTTGCGGATGATGAACGCGGTCCCGCCGTAGCTCCCGTTGAGCCCGCCGGCGATCGAAATCAACTCGAGCAGCGTCGGACGCCCTTCGATGTTGTAGACGCCCGGCTGCCGGACAGCACCCTGAATAAAGAACCTCCGGTTGATCTGGCTGAAGAGGATGGAAACCTGGGGGTCCACCAGGTAGCCACCGTCTCTCAGGCCATCGGCAATATCTGCGGCTAGCTCTTCCACGGTTTTTCCCCGGGCCTCGACACGCCCGAGAAATGGCATTTCTATTGTTCCCGCTGCGTTCACCCGGTATTCGAGGGACAGCTCCGGAGCGCGGAGGACGTAAACCTCGACAACGTCGCTTGGGGCGATGCGGTAGTCCTCTTCGGGGGACACGACGATGGGGGACCCTGAGCTGTCGCCTGCGGAGACGCGCAGTGGTTGGGATTCCGTCGCGGGGAGCGAGCCTTGGTCCCAGAGTCCGACCGGCGAAAGTGCCGATGTCAGGAGAGCGAGAGTGAACAATCGGATCATTGAATATGCTCCCGGTACTGTAGGTGTGTCGCTGGTGTTCTTGGTGAGAAGTTCATTTCTTAACGTTTTCGACCTGAATCGATCCGATTATCTTCTTACTCTGAACGCACGGGCTCGCCTCGTTGCTCACCCGCACCGCCGGGCCGGTGCGGGTCCTTCCGGGGCCTCGTTCCACATGCCGTCGATCCCTGTAGGCTGGTCCACCGTCGAAACGATGGCCAGAAGGAACAAGAACAACAGGGCGTTCGATGGAATCTGAAGTTGCGTGTCAGAGATGCTGTGGACCGCGATCGCGAACATTCCGGTCGCGGCCGCAAGTGACAGGCCGGCGGTGACTGGCTCGCTTGATTGGATCGCACGAGAGAGGGTGGTCACGGTGATAATGAGAAACCACAACGCGATGAGGCCGCCGAGGGCGCCGCTGTCGGCGAGCACTTGAAGGTAGTCGTTATGAACGTAGGTCATCAGCAGGCCCGTGTCCTCGACCGTGTACGTCGGGTACACCGTTGTGAAGGCGCCCAGGCCCGCACCCATCAGGGGAAACTCGTGGATCATACCAGCCGTCCCCTGCCAGATCTCGGCCCTGCGAACATCGGCGGTCCCTCTTTCGACAAACTGGTCGATCGAGTCGCCGAATCGATCGACGACCGGTGCCGCGCCCACCCAGAACAAACCTGCCAGCATCGCCCCGCCGGCCAGCGCGATTGGGGCGGCCTTTGCGGCCCGCGAAGAGTTTCGATGACCCCCGTGCAACCGCGAGTAGACCAGTGCCATGAAGCCCAGAGCAAGGACCAGACTGACCGCGCCGCCGCGCGAAAAGGAGCCGATCGCGGCGGTGCCCATCAGCGCTGCCGCAAAGCCATAGAGGATGCGCGCTTCGTGCCGCACTCCGGCCAGGATCAAACCGAGAGGGATCGGCGCCAGCATCGCCATGCAGCCTGCGAAATGAGCTCGGTTGACGAACGGACCTATGAACTCGCTATTGAGGTTGAAGTGCTGGATGAGCGAAAAGGCTGCCAGGATGACGCCAAAGAAGGTCAAGACGTTCGCGGCCAGAAGCATGCGTTCATGCGTCCCAAAGAAGTTCACGGCCATGACGAAGAACAGGATCAGGAAACCGAGGACGAGAACCGATGCGCGCGTCGCATCGATGTCGAGCGAGAGGCCGGCCCGTTGGCCCAGATTGTTCGTCCACGCGATGCTCTGGACCACACCCAGCGCCAAGAGCGCGAGCATGGGCAACGTCACGGTCGGGATTGTCACATTCAGTTGCTTGTCGACGACCGCTTTCACAGCCCAAAGCGCCAGCAGCCCGACCAGCAGCATCTCGAAGAGCCCCACCGACCAGGGCTCGACCGCGCCGTGGGCCAGAGCCGTCAGGACGAGGACGGCAAGGAGGCCGACGGCAATGGTTCTGTCGATAAAATTGGACATCAGGTTTTGGCTGTGGCGTTCTCGGGGTTGGGCGAGGTGGTCACACTACCCACTTTACGATCTCTTCGGGTCAGGTCCCGTGGGCGTCGAGATCGATCAGCCGTATATCGTCGAACCAGACCGTGCCGCGTGTGGGATCCTCGTAGCTAAACCGGGGCTCGAGGCCGATCGTAATCACGAGGTCCACAGCGGGTGCGGTGAAGTCCACCGAGAGCGGTTGCCAGTCGGTCGAACCCGTTGGGACAGGCTCGGATGCCAGCTTCCATTCCCCAACACCCGGACTGGACAGATACACGCGTGGTGGCGTGACCGCGACAAGGTGCTCGGTCCGGACCGTCGCCTCGAGACGATAGCGCGTGCCCGGCGAGACACGGGTTCGCTGCTGGATATCCCCCTCGAGCCGCGTCGTCTCCAGCCCCGTGAAGTCGAGCCGCAAGGCCCGCCTGCCGGCGGAAGCCTGCGCCGTGTCGATAGAGACACGCGCGTACTTCGTCGGCCGGATAGCCCAGTCGAACTGTGAGAAGTCGACCAGGATGTCCGCCTCGAAACCGCCGTTCCACACCAGCGCCTGATCGGCAGCAGTGATACCGTCATCCCTTACATCGTTTGTGCGGCTTCCCACCAGCCCGACCCAGAGTTCACGTGCGAGATCCACCTCCCCGGCCGCAATCAGGCGGTTCAGGTACTGGGCGCTCTCACCAAGACTGAGGCGCTCGACGGGGTCGATCGCTTCGAACTCCGTCGCTGAGGCTTTCGGATTTCCCATTTCGAGAAGAAACTCCGCAAGCCGGACTCGCGACGGCGCAGAATCGGGCGTCACGCGGCGCACCGCATCGAGATCCTCACCCGATGCGGTCCAGACCCGGTCCAGCGCCGCATCGTGGTAGATCAGATGCCCGGCGCCCGCCGTGCGCAACTCCCCGATCGCCCCGTCCAGATCACCCCGCTCGAGCGTCAGGCTCCCCACCAGCCACCGCGCATCGAGGTCGCGCGGCGCGAGGGCGAGCGCCTGCCGGGCGGAAGCTTCCGCCCCCGGCAAGTCCTCGAGCAACTCCTCGATCGAGGCCTGGATAAGCCAGTTTTCCACATCATGCGGTGAGAGCGCGACCGCGCGACGGGCGTGATGGAGCGCGGTCTCGACCACGCCCGGGTCCTGGCTGAAACTCAGGAAGTCAGCGAGCTTTCGGTGGAGGCGCGAAGAGTTCGGAAATCGCCGAAGAGCCGAGATGACGTCGTCGGGATGGATACCCCACGGGCCCGCCGCCAGCGGCGCCAGGATGAACTGACCCGGTTCGACATCGGACCGGAGATCGATCCGATCGTCGACCAGGGCACCGATGACGACACTCGTGGCCGACAGGTACAGGAGGCTGGCGCACGTGGCGAGGAAGGCCAGAAGCACGGTGACCCGGAAACCTCGGTTTTCGAGATGGATATGAACTCTCATGCGAGGATCGCAGTCGGGACGAGAAGTCAACTGAAGCGGCCGGCCCAGTTAAATATGGACCGGAATATGTGCCGGCGGCGGTCATCGTCGTCATCGTCGTCATCGTCATCGTCTGGCCGGTCGGGCGATGACTCTACCTTCTTGCACTGCGTGCCGGTCCACTCCTGTCCCGGTGGGCACGGCCATTGTCTTCGCCGCCCATCCCCCCACCCAAACGGCGCCATGACGAACGCAACCAGTGCACCGAGAATCAGCCGAATCGCGGTCGATCTGGGCAGGGGCTTGGCTAGGATGCGGGAGATGTGGTCGAATAGTTGTCCCATACTGACGCCTCCTTTTCTTCTTCTAAAGCTTCTTCTGAAGCCAGCCCTTCACGAGCCAGCTGCATGATTGCGTCCGATCCCTTGGCCACGTCCCTCGCGATGACACCGTCGGGACCAATGAGAAACGCCACGGGTGTTGCGAAAATTCCGTATTCCTTCGACAACCGCCACCGTTGCTGGAGAACGACGGGAAACCGGATCCCGTGTTCTTCCACTGTCCTCTGGTTCTGTTCCTGGTGGCCGCGACCCACCATGACCACCGCCAGTGGCTTGTCCCCGTGCTGCCGGTCGAACTCGACCAGGCGCGGGGCCAGATCGTTGCACGGCACGCACTGCGGATCCGAGAAGACCAGGAGCACCTGCCCGCCACGGAACTGTTCGAGAGAAATGAGCTGGCCGTGGATGTCCGGGAGGCTGAACGCAGGTGCGGGGCTGCCGGGCTCTAGTCCTTCACGCTCGATCCCGCTTGCAGTCAAGGGAAGCTTCCGAAACCGTCCCTTGGCGGCCTTCCCGGTGGCGGCTTCTTCGACGAGTGCCACGACTTCCTCAGCCCCGTTGGCCAGTGGCTGGGTAACCCGGCCATGTTCATCGAGCAGGTAGGCCGACGGTGTGCCACAGTAATGGAAGACTCGGATTTCAAGCTGTTTGAGCGCCGAAGATCCCTCGACCAGGAGCACCGGACTCGTCAAGCCGTGTTCCCGCACCAGCTTCCGATTGGCATCGGCACTTCCATAGGCAAGCAGCAGCAGTTTCGTCTTCGTTTTCCCCAGCCGCGATTCGACTCGGACCAGATCGGGTGCGATGAGGTCGCAGAACTCGCAGTCGGCACTCCAATACACCAATAAGACCCGGCTGCCGCGGAAGTCGGAAAGGGAGACCTCTCTTCCGTCAAGGTCGGGAACTTCGAAGTCGTCGACCAAGGTTCCGACATTGAGTTCTGTCCGGACCGACGCTGCGGCGGCAGACTTTCCCGACTCGCCGGCGACGGCGCGCTCCAGATCCTCGAGTCGCAGCAGGATGCGCCCCTGCTGACGGATCAACTGAAGCAGGAAGAACACCAGGATCAGCAGGGTCAGGGCGTGAATTACGAGGCTGATCCCTACGATTGCTTCGAGGATTGTCATTTTCCTCAGTGCGCAGATGCGGACCGGTGTCGCGCTTTGGCCGGTCTTGGGGAGTGTCCGAGGTTAGAGTTTCGTGAAAAAGATTTCGCTCCCTCGTTCATTCACATGACCATCTTCGTCGCGTTCGACGCGTGGTCTGAACGAGGGGCGACCCTCTCAATCATCCTGATTGCGAGGCCTATGGGGATCAAGGAAATGTAGAAGCAGGACACGAGCAGCCCGTGGCAGAAGTCCCGAGGACCGCGCGCAGGGGTCTTCGGGTTGCAAGCGCGAAGTGAGGAGCGGAGCGATGTCTTCTCATCGTGACCGACGAACGACAAAGCCTGCGGCCCGAACCCCCCTGCGCCCACAGGGTTACGGCGAAACGGGGCCGTCTTCGTTGTCGCCGACTCCTCCCAATGAAAGAGCATTGTCTCGTCGTCGCCTCCTAGAATTCGGCCCCGTTTGGCCGTAACGCGGTCCTCGGGACTTCTGCCACGGGCTGCTAGACGTAGACCGCGGTCCGGGCCGGGTTTGGTGTCACCATCGTGTTAATTCGTCACGGGGTACGGTCCGGGTACATCGTTTACATATCTGTCCGGGTACATGGTTTACAGATCGATCACGATGAAGTCCTCCGTGGAGGACTTCATATGCCCTGGGATCAATCAACGACCATGGATCAAAAACGATTATTTATTGCCGATTATCTTACTCGATCTTTCTCGATCGTCGAACTGTGTGCGCGCTACGGGGTGAGCCGGCCCACCGGATATAAGTGGATTGACAGATTCTTGGAGAATGGCCAATCCGGATTGGAGGAGCGTTCCCGTCGTCCTGTCGGCTGCCCGCATCGGACGTCAGACGATGTGGTGCGGCGGGTGATCGATCTGCGCCGCAAACATCCTCACTGGGGGGCCAAGAAGCTTCTTAAGATCTTGAATACCCGGCATCCCGAGGTCGACTGGCCCGCCCGATCGACGATCTCGGAACTGCTGAAACGTCATGGGCTTGTGGAGAAGAAGCGGAGACGCACCTATCCGGGTCATCCGGGCAAGCCCGTGACTTCAATGGATCGGTCCAATGATGTCTGGTGTGCGGACTATAAAGGCGAGTTTAAAACTGGGGATGGCATCTATTGCTATCCGTTGACGATCACCGACGGTTGCACCCGGTATCTGCTCGCATGTAAGGGCCTCTACTCGACTAATCATGTTCGCGCGAAGTCCGTATTCAAGAGTGTCTTCCGGAACTTCGGTCTCCCTGCAATCATCCGGACCGATAACGGGCCGCCGTTCGCCACCACGGCCATCGGGCGACTGAGCCGGCTATCGGTCTGGTGGATCCGCCTCGGAATCTTCCCCGAATTGATTCAGCCCGGCCGGCCAGATCAAAACGGCCGACACGAACGCATGCACAAAACCTTGAAACAAGAGACCACTCGGCCGCCAGCGGCCACGATGCGGGCTCAGCAATTCCGGTTCAATCGTTTTGTTGAGGAATTCAACACTGTGCGTCCCCATGAGGCGCTGGACCAGGAAACGCCCGACTCCCGCTATCAAACCTCTTCACGGGAGTTTCCGTTGGGCCTGCCTCCCATCGAGTATCCGTCTCATTTCGAAACGCGGCTGGTCAGTCGGAACGGGGGATTCCGGTGGTCGGCCCATCGTGTTCCAATCACCCACACCCTTGAAGGTGAGTACGTCGGACTCGAGGAAGTCGACGACGGCGTCTGGGATGTCTACTTCGGCACCGTTCGTCTCGGACAAATGGACGAACGGACCTTTACCATTCAAGATGCTTTGGGGAATAGAATGAGAAAGAGGTACAAACTGTAAAGGATGTGCCTGGACTATTCTGTCAATGATGTTCCCGGCCGTTCACGGCGGGATGGGCGTTACGTACGCTTCGTCAATCTCAACGGCAACGGATCGCTGCAGCAAACTAACGGAAACGACCAGACGGTGCTTCTGCTTCAGGCCAATGAGGATTCCTTCGAGGCCCTCTAGGGCGCCACATTCGATCGAGACCCAATTGCCGATTTTCAAGAAGGGCCAGCGCTGGGTGGGAAGACCGGCCTTTTGGACCGTCCGGAGGGCCTCGATTTCGTGATCTGCGACCGGAGCCGGGACACGGCCGAAACCGACCACTTGCCGCACGCCCGGCGTGACGAGGACAGGAAGTCTGTGTTGCGGGTCAAACCGGCAGAACACATAACCCGGAAACAACGGATCTTCGAGCTCCCGAATCTCGCCCGAGTGCCGCCGTCTCTGCTTGAAGAGTGGTAGGAATTCCTCGTACCCTTTATCGGCAAGAGCGCTGGCTACGATTCTTTCGTGTTGAGTTCTGGTTTGTATTGCGAACCAGCGAACCTTGTCAGCAATCTCCATGTTCACCTCACCCGAAAGCGTTGTCGATCAAGCGAATCGTGATTCACAGAACGATATGCCCTTTAAAGGCAACAGCCGTTTCATTGGTGCCATCGGACCGCACCTTCGAGCGAACAATCTTGCCCCACGCGGCCACCCGAGCGTACGTGTCTTCGGTGTAGCTGCCGTCTTGGTACCACTCGGCCAGAAAGCGAATCAGAGCGAGGAGGTCTGTCCCTAGCTCCATTCGGTTTGGAAGAAAAGCGCAGAGTCCGCTGGAGCTGAGATTCTCGAGCGTAACTTCGGTTTCAAACTTTCTGCCGTCGACGTCCACACCCAACACTCGGGCTGGAAAAGAGTCATAGGTGCGGGGCTTACGTCGACGGTCATTGCTCGTAGTGCCAACTTTGGTGTCAAACGGGCGATCGTCAGATATCCTGGGTGGAATGCGGGGTAAGGCGTTGCGCCTGGCAGACCTTTGAACGGACCGCTCTATGTTCAAGAGAATTTACCGTTTTTTGGGCAAGCTACCGCAGACGTCTTCTATCTTTCTGAGACGAGCGGCTCGCGGCACAGTCCCGACAATTGGTGCTGCGCACCCACGCTATTCGGCAAATCGTGTGTCGTAAGATACACCTCACGTGGCGGCCGCGCATCGAACAATGGGCCCATTTTTGACAACGGATGATTGGTTTGCGGCAAGCAGTCCTTGGTTAGAGTCGAGTCGGACGGCGCTACTTTATGCGACGGGTTCACGTTGGGAGAAGATTTCGCGGGGTCGTTCATTCACATGACCATCTCCGTCCTGTTCCACGCGTGGTCTGAACGAGGGGCGACCCTCGCAATCATCCTGATTGCGAGGCCGAATGGGCTGGACGACAATCTGAAGCAAGCACTGTAGGACCTGCACCGGTCCCCCGGTGTGGGTGGACAACGAAGCTAAGCCGAGGCGTCAGTGGAAAATAACGATCAGGGCGAGGACGATGATCGCTTGAGCGACTCTAACCACGAGCCGGCTAGAAACATATTCGTTGATGCCGGCGGAAAGAAATCCGCTAACGGACTCTGCGCAGAGGGACGGAAGAAGGAGTCTCGAATGGAACGACGAGGTGGTGACGATAACAGAGGACGATGAGCTCGAAGCGGCCGGAGATTCCGAGCTTTCCGAAGATCGAGTTGAGATGATGACGGACTGTCGTCGGACTGATGAACAGTTTCGAACCAACCTGTTTGTTGGTCAATCCTTTTTCGGCAACCAGGACGCTGACCTCCCGTTCTCTTCGTGTCAGCGAAGAAATGGCGATCTCTTCTTCGTTAAACAGATCGGACTGATCAGAGTGATCCGTGATTAGATCGGGGCGTCTGTCCATTCCCACTTGAACTCACCTCACACGCCACAGCGACGTCGGACTTCCCGTCGTCAATCGCGTGATCTGATGACAAAAGCCAATTTGACTGGAAATTCTGAGACGGACGATACACGAGCTGCGGAACCGGCGCATCGTACAATGCGGCAACACACCCGTTTTTTGTCAGCACGATTTCAACCGTTTCTTCCACAGACTTTCGGCCTAGGTTCGGCGACGGTCAGCGGTTCACGCGAACGAAAGATGCAATCAATCTCGGGGAGAATTCCTCCGAGGTTTGGTAAGTTTGTGACGATAGCAGAGGACGATGAGTTCGAAGCGGTTGGAGATTCCGAGCTTTCCAAAGGTCGAGGTGAGGTGGTGACGGACGGTCCTCGGCCTGATGAGCAGCTCAGTACCAACCTGTTCGTTCGTCAGTCCCTTCGCAACCGCAATGCTCACTTCGCGCTCTCGCGGAGACAGCGACGCGATAAGGCTGGCCTCAGCATCGAGCTCACGCGTTGGACTTTTGGAACTCTTCAGATTACCCATCATCCCCCCGATAAGTCCCACATCCAGCCATTTGGCTTCACTGTCGAGCGCTCGTCTTCGTAACGAAAAGGGGAACAGGCTGTTCCTCGGCTCTCCTGAACCGAACCTGTTGCTTGAAAAGCTAGTTGATACTGTAATTCTGAGAAAATTACTTAAAACTAGATCGCATAGATGGTTTTTCGTCAAGTCTTTAAGACAATCGTTCATGAGGCACAACCCTACATATTCAATCGCGAACGTATCCATCCGGATGCGCGAGCCGAAGACTTGTTGGTGAGATGTCCAAACAGTGGAACGTTCTGGATCGCTACGGCGAAGACACGAAACTCATCTACTACTCCGAATGCGGTTCCCGGCTTGAGAACTACAAAGACCATCGCTATGGTGATGTCTGCTTCGAATATAGGGATGAGATGCTGGCCTTACAGAGCTCTGCTGTTTCGGGCGTGAAGTAGGCCTCAGCGGGAGTCCGCCATCCGGTGCCGCATCCAATCGATCGTACGCCCCAAACCTTCTTCCAACCCAGTTTGGGATTTGAATCCGAAGAACTCCTTGGCCCGTGTTACTTCGAGCTGGCGCGAAGGCTGGCCGTCAGGCCGGCTCCGGTCCCATCGAATGTTACCGGTGAATCCCGTGAGCCGGGCGATCAGGGCGAGAAGGTCCCGGATTTGAAGCGAAGATCCCGATCCCAGATTGACGGGTTCACTTCCGTCGTACCGTTCCCCCGCAAGCACAATTCCTCGGGCCGCATCATCGACGTACAAAAATTCGCGTGTGGGTTCACCCGTTCCCCAAGCGATGATCTCAGACTGACCCTCGCGCACCGCGTCCAGGCATTTCCGGATCAGTGCCGGAATGACATGGGAGGATTCCGGGTCGTCGTTATCGCCCGGTCCGTAGAGGTTGACCGGCAAGAGGTAGATTGCATTAAAGCCATACTGCTGGCGGTACGCCTGGGCCTGGACGAGCAGCATCTTCTTGGCCAGGCCGTAAGGGGCGTTCGTCTCTTCCGGATATCCGTCCCACAGGTTCACCTCTTTAAAAGGTGTGGGTGTATCTTTGGGGTAGGCACAGACCGTGCCGACGGCGACAAACTTTCCGACCCCACCCAGGCGAGCGGCTTCCATCATCTGGAGGCCCATCATCGCGTTCTCGTAAAAATATGTTCCTGGATTGGCTTGATTGGCACCGATGCCGCCGACGACGGCCGCAAGGTGGATTACCAGGTCCGGTTTCGCGTCCTCGTAGGCACGTCGCACATCGACGGCATTGGCGAGGTCGTATTCGGAATGAGCCGGCACGAAGATGTTTCCGCAACCCAGGCTTTCGAGTTCAGCGACTACGTGCGATCCCAAAAATCCGCCACCTCCGGTGACCATGACGCTCTTATCGGTCCAATATCCCATCCTAAGAAGCGCCGTCGCGGGTGCCTTCCAATTTGAGCCGCTCCGCGGCCAGGTCGGCGTCTACCATCATGCGTACCAATGCCTCAAACCGAATCCGGGGTTGCCAGCCCAGATTTCTCAAGGCTTTCGACGCGTCGCCGATCAAGACATCCACTTCTGTGGGGCGGAAGTATTTCGAGTCGATCTCGACGTGGGCTGCCCAGTCCAGTTCCGCATGCTGGAAGGCTAGATCCAGGAATTCTCGAACCGAATGGGTTTCGCCGGTGGCGACGACATAGTCGTCGGCTTTGTCCTGTTGCAACATCAGCCACATCGCTTCGACGTAGTCACCTGCGAATCCCCAGTCCCGCCGCGCTTCCAGGTTTCCCAAGTAGAGTTTGTCCTGAACGCCCAGTTTGATCCGAGCCACTGCCCGGGAAATCTTGCGTGATACGAACGTTTCGCCCCGCCTTGGAGACTCGTGATTGAACAGAATGCCGTTGACGGCAAAGAGATCGTAGGCTTCGCGGTAGTTGATCGTCGTCCAGTAGGCGTAGACCTTGGCTGCAGCGTAGGGGCTCCGGGGTTCGAGAGGCGTGTTTTCGGTTTGAGGGCTTTCCTTTGCGTTGCCAAACATCTCGCTGCTCGAGGCCTGGTAGTAACGCGTGTTCACGCCGGCCTCGCGAATGGCTTCAAGCAAGCGGACCGCCCCCAGACCCGCGCTATCGCCTGTGTATTCGGGAATGTCGAAACTGACTCGAACGTGGCTCTGCGACCCGAGATTGTAAATTTCATCCGGTTCCAGGGTGCGGATTAATTTGTTTAGGGAACTGCCATCGTTCAGATCGGCGAAGTGAAGGCGTAGTTTTGGTTCCGCGACGTGGGGGTCCTGATATATGTGGTCGATTCGCTGTGTGTTGAACGAACTGGAACGACGGATCAGGCCATGAACCGCATAGCCCTTGGACAGGAGGAGTTCCGCCAGATAGGAACCGTCCTGTCCGGTAATACCTGTGATGAGTGCGGTCTTGCTTGGCATAGAGCTATCAGCGTTCAGCTATCAGCTCAAAGTGCTGGCTGGGTGTCCGAAGCTGACGGCTGACTATATAGGCGTGTAGGAGTGGACCATGGAGTCCACGATGGTGTCAACCTGAGCGGGGGGTATCGAAGGATAGAGCGGGAGTGTGAATTCGCGCGCACCGCAGGCTTCAGTCTTCGGTAGGCTCACGTTGGGGAACAGCAGTCGGAACGCAGTCAATTGGTGGACCGGACTCGCGACAACCACCCGTAAGGCCCGCACGACGGCGTGAAGATGGCACCCAGTGGAAATTCGGTCGGTAGGGCATTCCACAAGTCATTTGTTATCAAATAGATTCAGCGGATACCGGGGGTCCCCGCTATAATAACCAATTTTAAAGGGGAGGCAGGATGACGGGCGGTAAGTTTGAAGGACTGGTTCAGATTATGGCCAAGCTGAGGGGACCTGAAGGCTGTCCCTGGGATCGGGAGCAGGATCTCAAGTCTTTGAAACCGATGCTCGTCGAAGAAGTCTATGAAGTCCTCGAAGCGATCGATGCCGAGGATTATCGCGGCCTTGCCGAGGAACTCGGAGATCTTCTCTTTCATGTCGTTTTTCACGCACGACTGGGAGAGGAACTGGGGCGCTTCCACATTGATGATGTCATCGACGGCATTACGGAAAAACTGACACGCCGCCACCCCCACGTCTTCGGGGATGTCGCCGTCCACAGTTCCCGGGATGTTATTGACAACTGGGAAGCGATCAAAAAGCAGGAGAAAACAGAGGATGCCCCCGGGGATCCTCCCGCCCTGCTCGACGGGATTCCACCCCAGCTTCCCGCCCTGCACGAGGCGCACAAAATTTCTTCCCGTGTCGCTCGTGTGGGTTTCGAGTGGCCAGACATCGATGCGGTATTTGAGAAACTTCAGGAAGAAATCGAGGAGCTGCGCGTGGAGATATCGAATGCGAAGGGTGATTTCCGCCGTGATGCTATCGAGAGTGAACTGGGTGACACGTTATTTGTTCTGGTCAACGTTGCGCGTTTCCTGGAACTCGACAGCGAGTCGGCGCTTAAAAGCGCGAACCGAAAATTCCGGTCTCGGTTCGAATACGTTGAACAGGCGCTGACTCGAGCGGGCAAGCCGAGTACCGAATGGACGCTTGAGGAAATGGAACGCCTCTGGCAGGAGGCCAAGACGACGGGCAAGTAGATCAAACGCTGATGCACATCGGGACAATCAAGACTCGCCGGGCTCGTATGCAGCTAAGGGTTCCTGTCCGGATCCGCTTCGAGAGCACCCGATATCGCCGGATCGTCCTCGCAAAGGCGTGCAGCGGTGGCGACACGGGCAGTGGGGAGGTCCCTTCAGCGTGAAGGCCATCCGCGCGGATTGGATCTGTCCTGTCACAGGTCCGCCGGTTCCCGATGGCGCCATCCTGATCGAAGGGTCGCGCATTGTTGATGTCGTTGGAACCGTTCCAGACGGAGCGTCCGTGGAGTCCTTCGACGGTTGCGCCATAGTGCCGGGCTTCGTCAACACCCATATCCATTTAGAACTGACCCTGTTGCGGGGATTCCTGGAAAACCTTTCGTTTTTCGACTGGATTCGTCGCCTCACCCGCACCAAGTACGATCATCTCAGTGACGCGGACCTCAGGATCTCTGCAGAACTGGGTGTGGTGGAGTGTCTCCGGGCCGGAGTGACAACCGTCGGCGAAGTGACCGATGTCGGGGCTGGATGGGCGGCCATGAACCGGTTCGGCCTGCGCGGCATAGCCTATCAGGAGGTCTTCGGCCCGGCTGAAGAAACCGCGTCCGAAGCGGTCACAGCTCTCCGACAGAAGCTCGACACGCTTCGCTCGACGGAATCACCGTCATGCCGGGTGGGGGTCTCGCCCCACGCACCCTATACCGTATCCGCCGGCCTGTATCAACAGGTGGGACAATTGGCCCGCAGAGAAAAATTGCCGATCGCCGTGCATCTGGCGGAGTCGGGGGCAGAAGGGGACTTCGTCCGCTTGGGCCGGGGCCCCTTCGCCGAGCATCTGAGAAGCCGGGGCATTCCCGTCAGAGCCCGCAACATGAGCCCCATCGCCTATCTTGACAGTCTGGACGTTCTCGGTCAGGAAACGCTCGTGATCCACGCCCTCGATTGCGACGTAGACGATGTCGGGCGGCTCCAGGAAAATGGTGTTGGAATTGCCCATTGTCCGAAGTCGAACCTGAAACTGGGCCACCGGATCGCCCCGTTGACGGAGTTTCTTGACGCGAATATTCCGGTCGGTCTCGGAACCGACAGCGTGGCCAGCAACAACGCCGTCGACATGTTCGAGGAAATGCGTGCAGCCGCCTTTCTTCAGAGAAACCGATTGGGAGACTCCACGACGGTCAATGCCCGGGAGGCACTCCATCTGGCGACGCTTGGAGGCGCCCGGGCCCTTGGAATGGAAAATGATGTGGGCAGCCTGGAGGCGGGAAAGCTGGCCGACCTGGCTGTCGTCGATCTTGCCGAGGCCGCGCTTCAACCCGTCTACGACCCCGTGGCAACGATGGTCTACTCGGCGAACCGGAAGAACGTTGTGGCTACTTTTCTGGGTGGTCAGCGCGTAAAAGTGGACGCCTCGGAACTGATATCGCAAGCGGGGGCCGTCGCGGTTCGCCTCAAAGACGTTTCCTGGTGATAGTAGCGAGGCTGTTTTGCGCGGTTGGGATCTACACCTGGCGCAACAGGTGACCCAGCTTATCTTTTTTCGTCCGCAGATAATGTTCGGTGGTGAGTGAAGGAGGGATTTCGAGAGATACCCGCTCGACCTGTTCGATGCCGGCCTTTTCCAGGGCCTCAACCTTGCGCGGATTATTGGACATCAGTCGGATGTTTCGGATATCGAACTCGTTCAAAACGGCTGCGCACAGCGTGTACGATCGCACATCCGCATCAAACCCCAGCTGATGATTGGCTTCGACAGTGTCCCGGCCGGAGTCCTGCAGCTCGTAGGCCAGGAGTTTGTTCATCAGTCCGATTCCTCGACCTTCAGCGTGCTGATAAATCAGCATACCCTCACCCTCTTCCGAGATTGTTTGAAGAGCGAGTTCCAGTTGGTCGCCGCAGTCGCACCGTGATGAGAAGAAGTTCTCACCGGTAAGACATTGGGAGTGGATACGGACCAGTGCCGGCGGTCGGGTCCACGGAGTGCCCATGACCAGGGCAACGATGGTTTCGGTGGCGGTATCGTCCTCGAATCCAAATATTCGGAACGACCCAAATTTCGTCGGCAGCGCGGCTTCCGCCACTTTACGAATAGCCATAGGAAAATTATATTAGCACGTTGAAAGGATCGTGTTTGCGCTCACTTCGGTGTGGGGTTGACCAGCAAGTCGTCCCCACTGCCCACCACGCCATCCGGCCCTGAGGAACGGAGCTGATAGGTTCCGTTTTCCTGCTCATAGCGAATGGCGCTTCCCCAGGCATCGTCCCGGACCAACTCCGGCATGAACAAAGGATGCAGGACATCTGAAAGGTAGCCCTCCGGAGTGATCTCGGGCAGACCTCCGTTTTCATCGCGGTAGGTCTCTACGCCGGACGCCAACTTCTCCATCGCCTCAGTGGTTTGGTCCTCAAACTGAGATTCCAGAGCTTCAATGAATGCACTGACGTCCACCCACTGGCGGTCGCCCAGCCGAGCCGATACGATCTGCCAGTCACCGTCAGGTTCTCTCTCGAATTGAAAGGCCATCCTGACGGTGGTTTCGGCAATCACACGGTCTCCGGTCTGTGCGACGACCCGTTCGATTGCAACGTCTGACGGTACCATTTCTGCCACACCGAGACTTGCAATCTGGGAGCGCGCGTTCCGCGCCGACAAACCCGGACCGCAGCCGTTCAGCGTAGCCAGGAGAGAGGTGATCAGTGCCGTAGAAACCGTGTATTTCATCAAGAATACGAGTCTATCACGTTGTGATATCATCCAATCCAATTCGGGCCGCACGCGTCTGATCGCTACTGGAAAGCTTCTTGATTGCACGGTTCAAATGCTGCGACAGGCTATTTCAACGTCCGGCTACACGGTGAGGGGTCCGGTGCAGGTTAGCGTTCTCTTGTTTGCGTCGCTGGTGGATGTTGTCGGGTCCAAACAGCTCACTCTCGATGTTGGTGTTGACACCACCTTGGGAGAGGTGCTCGAACGGCTCGAAGAGATTTATCCCGGTCTCAAGGACTATCGATCCCTTCTCCTGACCGCTGTAAATGAAGAGTACGCCGACACGGGCCACACCGTCAGGGCGGGAGACGAAATCGCCATATTCCCACCCGTGAGTGGGGGGGACGTGTCGGGTCACTCTCTAAGACGCACCCGCCCGCACGAGTTTTACGAAATCACTCATGACCGTATCGATGCCGGGAAGATTTCCCGCGAATTGTTGCGTGATGCGGATGGTGCGATCTGTGTCTTTGAGGGCGTGGTGAGAAATCAGTCGAAAGGGAAATCGACCCGGTACCTGAGCTACGAAGCCTATGAAGGGATGGCCCTGAAGAAGCTGGAGGAGATCGGTCAACTCGTCCGGAACCTCTGGGACATCGATTCCATCGGTATCGTGCATCGCTTGGGTCGGCTGGAAATCGGTGAAGCGTCCGTAGCGGTGATCGTGACGTCGGCCCATCGCCGCGCCGCATTCGACGCCTGTCACTACGCGATCGACCGTCTCAAGAAGATCGTTCCCATATGGAAGAAAGAGCATTTCGAAGACGGGGAAGTGTGGGTGGAAGGCCAGGGCTGATGGGGGATGCGGACAGTCGGAAAGGTACGGGATCGTTGTTCAGAGACTGTGTGATCAGGGGCCCACGCGAAGCCGAACGATTCGCTCCAGTTCCTCCAACGCCGCCACGGGGCCAGTGAACAGTTGCTGCGGAAAGCGCACGCCGCCCGCCACCATGTTTCCAAAAATGACATCCGCACGATACAGGTTCAAGCCCATTCCAGCCAGGTACTGCAAACGGAGGTTGCGGTCGCGATTGATGGGCGCGTCTTCGAGCCAGCCGGAAAGGTCGCCGATTTGACCTGAATAGGTTCCCAGCAGATCGAAGACGGACGCGAACCCGACCTCGCGGAGGGATGCTGAAACCTGCGCGTATTCTGGACTCTGCAGACGGAGATCCATGCGCCCGACATCGATCGAGAACGAGGGTGCGGCCTGTCCGAAAAGGACCACGTCATAGCCCTGGCCACCGATATTATTCGCGAATACTGCACCGTTCGGAAAGACCTTCAGAAACGTGGCGATTTCAGTTTTCACCGCTTCTTCCGTGCTTTCGTAAAGTTGGACGAAGACGGTCACGACACCCCCCGGATTGAGATGCAGCTTGACCAGTGTCCAGAACTCTTCGGTATAGAGAGCGGCCGCACCTTTGACCCAGGGATCGAGGGGATCGGAGGTTATCCCGTCGAACTTCTCATCCGTCGTCAGTAGAAAGTGACGCCCATCGTCAATGTGGATATCGACTTTCGGATTTGCGACAACGTCAAAGTTGTACTCCCCAAAGTATTCGGAGACTACTGCAGGAACGAGTGGTTCGATCTCGGCAATGACGACGCGTTCAGCCTGGGGGTCAATACTGACGGCTCCGGCAGTCACGCCGGCCCCCAGGCCGATCACCAAGAAAGAGTTATTGTTCTCCGGAGCGAGCGTGACCAGGTGCCCGAGCATTCGTTGAAGTCGCATGTCAGGCGCGTAGCTCGAGGCCTGGACCTTGCCGGCGTTGTGGTAGTTGAGGATGCCACTCGGATGACGCGTCACCGCGACCGAGGCCGTCAGGCCTTCGCCCATGTAGATCACCTCCGTACCCGCGCCCCGAGTCGGCAAGAAGCGGCCATACGCCACGAACTCACCTGGAATGGCCGGCACACTGGCGATCAGTGCGACGGCCGCTAGGACAACAGTGACCGCGGCTGCTAATTTTCGGAAAGGGAAGCCGGCTCCCCGGAGCCGTGCCAGCGTTGCCGGTCGCAGCATCAGCAGTCCCGACACGGCAGAAGCGAAAATCAGGAGCTGCTGCGCATGCTGGCTCCCCAGTGCGACCACCAGGATGAAACTGGCGCCCAGGGATCCCATGATTGCTCCCACCGTGTTGGCCGCGTAGAGTCCGCCCACAAGTCGACCGGGATCGCGTCCCCGTTGGGCGAGGGCTGCCAGCGCGAGCGGAAAGCTAGCTCCCCAGAGTATGGCGGGAGGCAACAGCGTCCAAATGGTCCGGATGAGGTCCAACTGAAGCGTTACCCAGGGAGTGGACTCAAGCGTCACATCGAGAGGCCAATACGGCAGGAATCTGGCGATGGAAGATGTCGCCCAGGCGATTCCCACACACAGGAGCAACTGACATACTCCCAAAGCTGTCCGTGGATCCTTAGGCGTCCGGGCCAAAAAAGAGCCCAGGCTGCTGCCGATGCCGAGCCCCAACAGGAAGATCGCCAGTATCAGTGCAAACGTGTATGCGGTAGCGCCGAACAGGATGGAAAGATTACGTGTCCAGATCACTTCGGCCGCTAGGGCAGTCATGCCCGACAGTGCGATCGCGACATATACGGACCAATCCGTCCGGGGTCTGGCAGGGCTGAACTCGAGGGAGGGATCCGCTTCATAGGGGGTCAGCTTCGCGAAAATCAAACTCAGCCCGGCCACTGCGATATTGATCGTCGCGGCGACGAACGTTGCGACGGCCACGTCGTAGATACGCAACAGGTAGAAGCCCGCCAGCAGACTCCCCGCAACCGCTCCGGCAATATTACCGCCGTAGAAGAAGCCGAGCCAAGAGACGCCGAAGGGAGTCGATTTGACCCAGCGTGCGATCGCCGGGAGCGTGGCGCCCATCAGGATCGTGGGCGGTAGGAGGCAGATGGCCGCTATAAGGGTTCGCACGGACATGCCCAGCGTGCCCGATCCTGCCCACGCAGTGTAAACTCCACCGATGAAAGGCATCGCGAAGAGAATGATCGCGCCAATCACGCCGATGCCCAGTTCCATCAGTGCGTAGACGCGTAAAGGATGGTGCTTGGGGGAAATCAGGCGGGGAAGGAGGAGGCTTCCCAGGCACATGCCACCCATAAAGGTGCCCAGGAGTACTCCGAGGGACACAGACGATGCGCCGATAACGAGCGACAGCAGCTGGAACCAGACCACCTCGTAGATCAGTGCGGCACATCCGCTACCGACAAACAAAACGAGCAGCAGAGGCAGTAACTTTCTGTCTGACTGTGATTCGGACAATGGGTTTTCCTCAACGGCGGGTACTTCAAACTCCTGCATACTTTCTCTTCTACCGTATTGCAAAGTCAAATGGTTACAGCCCACCCTGGGGGCGGAGTCCGTGGCTGAACGCGCAAGACTTGCAGCGGTCGCTCAAACGGTCATCCTGACCGAGCGACTTTCGCCGCCCGCAGTCTCCGGATTGCGGGCCCGATAAGTCTCGCTCCCACCTTCATGCTTCCCTATGGGACCCGCACCCTTCCCCCGTGCGGGTGATCAACGAGGCGGAAGCCGAGGCGATAGTCTAAGTAAAACAATCGGATCGGCAGGCTAGTCACCCGATGACCGGCTCATCGTTAACATAGCCTGTTCTCAAAATCCTGTCGTGCACCCCAGCCCGCAGTGAGGGCCCTGAGGGGTTGAAACCGAGTCACGATGCAGAGAGATTTTCAGGGTGGAGGTTCAGAACCCGTTCATTTATCTTCGAGGCCCGGTTGCCAGCGCAGAACGGGTTTCCGTGCCGCCCCTGCTTCGTCTATGCGTCCTATCCGTGTGTGATGGGGCGCCGTCTTGACCTTCTGGGGGTCGGTCTCCACTTCGTCGGCAATTTGAAGCATTGCTTCTATGAACGCATCCAACTCCTGCTTGCTTTCGGTTTCCGTCGGCTCGATCATGATGGCACCGGAAACGATCAGTGGAAACGAAACCGTAGGTGGGTGGAATCCGTAGTCCATCAGCCTCTTTCCGATATCGCCGACCTGAACGCCTCTTTTCATCTGAAGGCGGTCAGAAAACACGACCTCGTGTAGCGATCGTCCGGGATAGGGCAGATGATACCGGCCCTCCAGCTTCGCCCGTATATAGTTGGCATTCAGCACCGCTGTGTCCGACACTTCGCGCAGTCCTTCGCCTCCGTTGGCCAGGATATAAGCCAGGGCCCGCACATGCATGCCGAACTGGCCAGCGAATGCCTTGACCCTTCCGATTGACTTGGGACGGTCCGGATCAAAGCCATACGTAGAGTCCTCGCGTCTGACAATTACCGGATGCGGCAAGAAAGGCTCCAACCGGGCCCCTACAGCAACGGGACCGCTCCCGGGACCGCCGCCGCCATGAGGTGTCGTAAAAGTTTTGTGAAGGTTGAGATGTAACACGTCAACCCCGAAATCTCCCGGGCGGGTGATCCCCATTATGGCGTTCAGGTTTGCACCATCCATATAAACCAACGCACCGGTGGCGTGCAGCAGGGCTGTGATTCTTTCGATTTCGCTTTCAAAAAGTCCCAACGTATTGGGATTCGTGATCATGATGCCGGCCACATCGTCATCGATCAGAGTTTCCAGATGTGCCAGATCGAGGGTTCCGTCGGCGCCGCTCTTAACTCCACGAGACTGATATCCAGAGATGGAGACACTGGCCGGATTTGTACCGTGGGCGGAATCCGGGACGAGGATAGTCCTCCGGGGATTTCCCTGAGCCTCGTGATAGGCCCGGATCATCAGGAGGCCCGTCAGCTCACCGTGCGCCCCAGCCGCCGGTTGTAAGGTGACGGCTTGCATGCCCGTAATTTCGGCCAGACTGTCTTCGAGGGTTTTTTGGATGTGGAGTGCACCCTGAACCGACTCCGGCGGCATGTAGGGGTGCGCTGCCATAAACCCATTCAGCCGCGCGAGAAATTCGTGGATCCGGGGGTTGTACTTCATCGTGCAGGAACCCAGCGGATACAAACCCAGATCGATGCTGTAGTTCCATGTCGACAGGCGTGTGAAGTGGCGCACGACGTCGCTTTCGCTCAGTTCCGGCATGCCCTCGATATCCTTGCGGCGCAATTCGGATGGGATGAGCGTGTCCATCTCAAGCTCCGGGATATCGAGCACGGGAAGGTCGTATCCCCGTCGACCGGGCGAACCCTCTTCGAAGAGGAGCGGTTCGTTCAAACTGATATGCGACCCTGCTCTATTCTCTCTGGGCATCACGCCATACCTTCGACCATCATATCCATATCTTCCTTCGTGTGAACTTCTGTCGCGCATACCAGCAACGCGTTCTCGAGGTCGGGATAGAAGGGGCTCAGGAGCAGCCCGGGGACCAATCCGGATTTTTCAATTCTCGAGTATATCGCCCCGCAATCCCCAGCGATTCTGACGACGAACTCGTTGAAGCGAGGGCCGGAGAACTGGATTTCATGGGGTGTATTGCGGGCAATTCGATCCATGAGATATGCGCTCTTCTGGACGTTCTGAGTGGCGCAGTCGCGAAGCCCATTTGGACCGACGAGGGCCAGGAAGATGGTCGTCATCAGGGCGCACAGCGACTGGTTCGTACAGATGTTTGAAGTTGCCTTTTCCCGGCGAATGTGCTGCTCCCGGGTTGCCAGGGTTAGAACAAAGCCCCTCCGATTTTCAGAGTCGTGTCCCATGCCGACGAGCCGGCCGGGCAGCTGTCTCAAGAATTCCTGGCAGGTCGCAATAAATCCCAGGTGAGGACCGCCGAAATTCATCGGAATCCCGAGTGACTGGGCCTCACCCACGACTATGTCAGCACGTGCCCCATCCCGGCCCGGGGAACCGGGTGGAGCGAGGAGTCCGAACGACATCGCTTCACAGACGTTGATGATTGAAAGAGCTCCATGACCGTGCGCCAGCTCCGATACGGCACCCACGTCCTCAATGCCACCGAAGAAGTTGGGGGACTGGACGATGACGCCGGCTACGTCAGAGTCGAGGGCGGACTCCAACATGTTCATGTCGATCTGCCCGCTGTCGGAAAAATTGATCGTATCGAAGCGCAGGCCCAGCCTCTTTGTGTAGGTGTCGATGACTTGACGATATTCCGGATGCACCGATCGTGCGATGAGGAAGCGATCTCTTCGGCGGATCCGGTGTGCCATGAGCATCCCTTCGACCAACGCGGTGCTTCCGTCGTAGAGTGAGGCGTTAGCAACGTCCATTCCTGTCAGTTGCGTAATGTAGGTCTGAAATTCAAAAATGGCCTGAAGAGTTCCCTGAGCGATTTCAGCCTGATAGGGGGTATAAGCTGTGAAAAACTCAGATCTCGAAATCAGGGCATCCACGACAACGGAGATATAATGCGGATAGACACCGGCTCCAAGAAAGGAAGCTGCATCGAGGCTGTTCCGGCGCGCGGCGGCATCGAAGAAACCCCGCAATTCCGGTTCACTCATCGCCGGGGGGAGATCCAGAACCCGTTTCAGGCGTAAGTTATCGGGAATACTGGCAAAGAGTTCTTCGATCGAACCGACACCGATTTCGGCCAGCATTTCCTGCCTGCCGCTCGGAGAATTCGGGATGTAACGCAATCACTACGCCTCAGGTGTTGAGTCTCGGCCGGAGGTGTACTCCGCATACTCGTCGGCTGAAAACAGGCTCTTGAGTTCAGATGGATTACTGATACGGATGCGGATCATCCACCCTTTCCCATAGGCGTCTTGGTTGACGCGTTCAGGTGAGTTGTCGAGTTCAGCGTTGACTTCGATAACCTCGCCGGAAACCGGCATGAAGAGTTCGGACACCGCCTTGACGGATTCGACCGTACCAAAAGATTCGTTCGCGTCAAACTGAGCCCCCGCCTTCGGCAGCTCGACAAAAACAACCTCGCCCAACTCCTGTTCGGCGTGCGAGGTAATGCCTATTGTTGCGGCATCCTCTTCGACAAGGACCCACTCGTGTCCCTTTGAGTAGAGCAAATCATCTGGAATCATTTCGCCGCTCTCCGTCTGTAAAATGGGGTGGGTACAACCTCAGCCTCGCAGGCACGTTTGCGAATCTGCACTTGAAGCCGTGTTCCACTGGCCGCATGTTCGGCAGGAATATACGCCAAACCGATATTCTTCTTCAACGTAATGGATGGGCCCCCGCTGGTGACCCGTCCCACTGGGTGGCCGTCAACAAGAACCACGTAGTCGTCCCGCGCAATCCGGGGCCCGAGCATCTGAAAACCAACCAGCTTTCGAGTGATACCGGTCCTCGCCTGCTGGAGGATGGCCTCTCGACCGATGAAATCTCCCTTTTCAAGCTTCACGACCCATCCTATACCAGCTTCGAGGGGGGTTGTCGTCCGATCCATGTCGGTCCCGTGAAGCAACAATCCAGCTTCCAACCGGAGTGTGTTACGGGCCCCCAAACCGGCCGGCAGAATGCTGAAGGCCTTTCCGGCATCGAGAAGGGTTTCCCAAACCGTGGCGGCATGTGCATTCGAAAAATAGAATTCGAAACCGTCCTCGCCCGTGTATCCGGTTCTTGAGAGAATGCCTTCCGCACCGGCGACTCGGGTGTGAATACAACGAAACGGCGCAACGGCCGACAAATCCGAGTCGGTCACCGCTTGCAGCGTGTCCTCTGCACGCGGTCCCTGGAGCGCGAGAAGAGTGGTTTGGTCACTGACGTCTTCCAGTTGTGCGTCGAAATTGTTCTGGGTGCGTAACCAGTGGAAATCGGAGTCTGTATTTCCTGCATTGACGACCATCATGTACTGGTCCCCAGCCAAACGGTAGAGAAGCAAATCGTCGATGAGGGTGCCTTCTTCAGAGACCAGCGTCGTATATTGGGCCGCTCCGTCGGAGAGCCGTGCTGCGTCGTTGGTCGTAACGCGTTGTAAAAGATCAAGAGATCCCGGACCCCGGACGAAGAATTCCCCCATATGGCTGACATCGAAAAGGCCGACCCCCGTGCGTACGGCTCGATGCTCATTCGAAATCCCGCAATACTCCACCGGCAGTTCCCAACCTCCGAAGGGAACCAGTCGGGCCCCCTGGGAAATTTGAAGATCGCAAAGAGCTGTTCTCTTATACTCTGCCAAGAAGAGGTCCTCTTCTGAGGCTTGCTATGCCGGATGTATTGCGGGTCGTCTCACCGGCTGGCCCGCGGACGGCTGCGTGCGTTTACGACGAAAGATCGAACGGCGAAACGGAGTGAGATCGAAGGAAAGACCTGATTCTGCTGGAACCGTCCAGATGCTGGGGCGCCTGCTGGTCAATCGAGGCGTCCCGCTCCTCTTTCTGAATCAGGAAGTATTAGTTCACCGTAGTGAATGTGCTCATCATGGTCGATCGCTCCAGCTCGACGCCACCTCGGAACACCGCAGCAATATTGCGGGTCGCGGTGATATCGGCCGCCGGATCGCCCGGAACGATGATGAAGTCTCCCCGCATCCCCACTTCGAGGGTTCCGGTATCTTCCAGCCCCAGAAGCCGGCCTGAAGTCTGGGTGCCGGCTGTAATGGCCTCGAGAGGTGTGAGTCCGGCCTGGACCATCAATTCCAACTCTCGGTGCTCGAAGAAGCCAGGAAACCTGTGAGTACCTCCTGAATCGGTTCCAAGCCCCACAGCGACGCCAGCATCAAAGAGCGCTTTGAAATTTTCCATCGCGGTCTCAAATTCCCCACGCAAAAGCGTCAAGTTTGGATCCTGCTGCATTGTCCCCACAATACCCCGGCTCGACAGCCGGCCAATGATTGCGCCGGACACGCTTTCACGGAGGGAACCCTCACGCAGCCATGCGGGTTCATCGGCGTAGATGAAGGCGGATTCATGCCCGGTCAGGGTAGGCACATAGAAAACATCATTGTCCAACATTGCCTGGATTAGGGCATCGTCGACTCCGCCGTCGCGAATGCTGTGTACCAACCCGTCGATGCCCGCATCGACGAGTCCTTTCGCATCAGCGAGATATCTGACGTGGGCGACGACCCTGAGATTGTTCTGGTGGGCTTCGTCGATGATGGCCCCGTAGAGCGCCGGGCTCAGCTTGGAAACGGTCGAGTACTGATTCGTCAGCTGCCCGAATCGGTAGACCTGACCGGAAACGCGCCGGTCATCGTCCACCCAGACTTTTACAAAGTCGACACCCTGAGCCGCCAACCCCTGGACTGCAGCACGGGCTTCGTCCTCGCTTGCGACCTGGTAGGGCACCTCCGACAGCGGCTCGATCCGCAACGGGAATCCGTTTCTGGCGGTAATGCCGCGACCCGCAGTCATGAGCCGCGATGTACTCAAGGCGCCGCTCCCCTGCTCGGCACGGATCTGGAATGCCGTGTCATCACGGTCCGAACCCAGGACAGCCACTGTGCCGACGCCGTAATAAAGGTACCGGTCGAGATCGACAAGGATGTTGTCACGTGTGTACTGGGCCGCCGACATTTCACCGAAGCGATCAAGGTAGCCCACGTGACCATGCATGTTGTGCAGAAAAGGAACCGCCGTGTGATCGGAGAGGTCGTAGCGCTCAGCGCCTGGAGGGTGCTCTACTTCATTCACCGGACCGATCGCCGTTACAATCCCATCGTCCACGACGAATGCGACGTCTTCAATGACTTCGCTTCCATTGCCAAGTATTGCCCGGCCACCTTCGAAAAACGTAACCGTGCGTTCCGGTTCGGTAGACTCGGGTTCCGCAGGAGCCCCGCATGCGCTCAGCAACAGCACCGCAGGAGCGAGAAGTGAGACTCGATTCATTCCATCCAACTCCTATTGCTAGTCAGGTTCGACAAAACAGTAGATTATAGCATACGCTTGACCCTCTCAGGCGCTGTGGGCCGGACGTATTGGGCCGGACGTAGTGGGAGGGGAAAGGGAGCGACGTCGACCCAACTTCACGGCTGTAGTCACATATTGTCAGCAGAACCCGCGGTTTGGGGTGTACTCCGTGTCTCAAAAGGTCTTCATAACACGCCGGGTTTTTGACGAGGCTGTTGATTTCCTGAAAAATCATCTTCAAGTGGAGGAAAACCCGGACGATCGGGTCCTTTCTCCCGACGAACTCAATGCCCGGATTCAGGGTGTGGATGGCATTCTCACACTGCTCACCGACTCCATCAGCGCGGAGCTAATGGTCGAATGTCCAAAGTTGAAGGTGATCGCGAATTTTGCAGTGGGATTCGACAACATTGATATCAGGTGCGCGACCGAACAGGGCATCCTCGTTACCAATACTCCCGGCGTTTTAACGGAGACGACGGCTGACTTTGCCTGGTCCCTGATGCTGGCTGCGGCCCGCCGGATCGTTGAAGCCGACCGATTCGTGAGGGAAGGCAAGTTTGACGCCTGGGGGCCTCGCACGCTGCTGGGTCACGATGTATTCGGCAAGGTTCTGGGAATCATTGGTCTGGGAAGAATTGGACAAGCCGTTGCGGGGAGAGCTCGTGGCTTTGGAATGCGCATCCTTTTTTACGAGCCGCATCCTGTACCCGATGATGTCGCGGCGGCATTCAGAGCAGAGTCGGTCGACCTAGACGTGATTCTTCGCGAGTCCGATTTTGTCAGCCTCCATGTTCCGCTGCTCGAGGGCACACGCCACATCATCGACGATGCCGCATTGCATTCGATGAAAGCCACCGCGATCCTGGTCAACACGTCGCGTGGTCCCGTGGTGGACGAGATCGCGCTGGTCCGAGCGCTTAAAGACGGTGTGATAGCCGGTGCCGGACTCGATGTGTACGAGCGCGAGCCCGCCCTGGCGGAGGGATTGATGGCTCTTTCCAACGTCGTCCTCGCGCCCCATATCGCAAGCAGTTCCCACGAGACGCGACTGAGAATGTGCATGATGGCCAGTCAGAACCTCCTGTCGGGGGTAAGCGGAGACCGCCCCGCAAACTTGGTCAATCCGGACGCCTGGGGCAATCGGCGCACTTAAATAGACATGGCGCGGCTGAAGGCAATCAAACCACCTGCCCTCCGAAAGGGCGATACCATCGGGGTCATTGCCCCCGCGAGCAATCTCAGAGCCGAAATGCTCGAGGACGGGCTGCGAGAGTTGGAATCCTTGGGCTTCGAGACGCGTGTTGCGGAAGGCGTTCTGGACCTGGACCGCTACACCGCGGGTTCAGCGACCCGTCGGGCCGAAGGGCTGCGATCCATGTTGTTGGATGACACTGTTAGGGCAATTTTCTGCGCCCGTGGCGGCTACGGCAGCGGACATTTATTGCCGCTCATCGACCAATCCGAAATACGCTCCCATCCAAAGATTCTCTGCGGTTCCAGTGATGTGACGATGCTGCTGGCGGCCTTCGAGAAAGCGGGTGTGGTCGGGTTTCATGGTCCCATGGTCGCAACGGCATTGCGGCAGGGAGATGCAGGGTATGACCGGAAGTTGCTGATTCGCACGCTCGTCGAAGGCGAAGCCGTTGAATTTCCACTCGATGGGTGCAGCGTTCTCCACTCTGGAACCGCAGAGGGACGGCTGACGGGAGGGTGCCTCTCACTCGTCGTCTCTACGCTGGGAACACCGTGGGAGATCGACACGAGTGATGCGATTCTAGTTCTTGAGGATGCGAACTGCCGTCCCTACCAGGTGGATCGAATGCTCACTCATCTTCTGCACGCCGGAAAATTTGCCTCAGTTCGCGCTTGTGTGGTGGGTGAGATGTTGGAATGCACACAACACCCAGATCAGAAGTATGCAATCGAGGACATCTTCCGCGACAGGCTTCGAGACCTGAAGGTTCCCGTGCTGTTCGGATTTCCGACCGGTCATTGCTCCAAACCCCACGCGGTTGTTCCCTTCGGAGTGCTGGCGCGCCTCTCTTTGGAAGGCGACGCTCAGTTCAAGCTGGTGGAGCCCGCTGTAGACCGATAGGAGAACCTGCGAGTGAAAGAGGACATCCACAAGGTTTTTCTCTCAGGAATCTGCGGCACTGGCATGGCATCCCTGGCCGGTATGCTGACCGCCGCTGGCTATAGTGTTTCCGGCTCCGATCGTGCTGTATACCCTCCGATGTCTACGTTTCTGGAGAGCTTGGGCATTCCCGTATTCGAAGGTTTCTCCGAAAGACACATCAGAGACGCCGCGCCAGATCTTGTTGTCATCGGCAATGCGCTGTCGAGAGGAAATTCTGAAGTCGAATACATTCTGGATACGGGCGTCCGATATTCCTCGATGGCCGAAGCTCTTAAGGAATTCTTCATCCGGGGGCGTCGATCCACTGTCGTTGCGGGTACCCATGGCAAGACAACGACTACCGCACTGCTGGCGTGGATGCTTCACTCTGGAGGGAGGGAACCCTCTTTCCTCGTGGGCGGGATCGCCGAGAACTTTTCCAGCAGCTACCGCCTCGGTTCCGGGCGTGACTTCGTGATTGAGGGTGATGAATACGACACCGCCTTCTTCGATAAAGGACCCAAGTTTCTGCACTACCTCCCGCGGATTGTCTTGATCAAGAACATAGAGTTCGACCACGCAGATATCTATGCGGACCTCGAAGCGATCCAGCGCGCGTTTCGAATGTTGATCAACATCGTGCCACGATCCGGACTGATCATCGCCGGAGCCGAGAGTCCCGCCGTGGAGAATCTTCTGCATGACGCGCCCGCTCCAGTTCAAACATTCGGTCTTGAAACCGGAGACTGGACCACACGGAACATAGCTCGCGAAGAGGCGGGAACCCGCTTCGATGTCCTGAGGGCGGGGGAGTTCTGGCATACCATCTGGACTCCTCTTGTGGGAGAATTCAATGTCGCCAACGCATTGAGCGCGATTGTCGTTGCCGATCGATTGGGGCTTTCGAAAGAGGAATCCGCTGCGGCGCTCCGGACGTTCAAGAACGTACGGAGACGTCTGGAAATCCTGGGAGAGGTCTCCGGTATTACGGTCTACGACGATTTCGCCCATCACCCGACGGCAGTTCGCGAAACACTCAAAGGCGTTCGGGTTCAATTTCCCGAGTCGCGCCTATGGGCCGTCTTCGAGCCGCGTTCCCAGACGTCCCGGCGCAGCTTGTTCGAAAGCGAGTTTGCCAACGCTCTTGGCATCGCCGACGTGGTCCTGATCGCGCCGGTGTACTCCGCGGCTCATTTGAAGCCGGATGGCGTGTTATCCCCTAAACGGGTGGCCGGTGAAGCAAGAAAAGTCGGAACCGAAGCTCATGCAATGAGTTCGTCTCAGGAAATAATCGATTTCATTGCTGCCCGCGGCCGGCCCGGAGATCGGATCGTCATCATGTCGAATGGTAGCTTTGATGATCTCCATCGTCGATTACTGGAGCGGCTGAACTCGGAGTCGATTAGCGGTATGGGCGGGGACCGGACTGCATAGAAAGAAGTTTGATGAATTCAGCAACGCTTTCTTATTCGATACTCTGTGACGACGTTCGGCTAGAAACGGGCAACAAATTATCCCTGATGGGAGTGTTCCAGAACATATACGTGCCTAAATTTCCAGCGGCCGTGATGAAGTTTGCGGTCGTCAACCACTGGGAGGGCCAGGGGGAATTCCAGACGGAAGTCCGCATTCTGAATCCAAACCGTAAGGAAACCGCTCGCTCCACGCCCGGGCGATTCGCCATTCCCAATCCGGGGTCTGCCGACAACATCACCTTCTTTACGAACGTCTCTTTTGACGGACCTGGGGGATACACTCTCCAGGTCTTTCTTTCCGGGAACTTGGTGCGAGAGAGCAACTTCAGCGTGCTGTCGATGCCGTCACAGTCTAATGCGGTCAATTGACAGCCCGGGGCCGCACCTCACATTGCCCCTCCAGAGGGAATACCTCTGCGCGCGACCCTCGAGGGTTCTCTCTCGGGCCCCTCGCTAGACCGATCCGGCCAGCGCCGTTACGATGGCGTTCGTAAATGATCCGACTGCGCCCGGCCCTTCGGCCATGATCAGGTTGCCGTCTACGATGAGCTCTTTTTTGACGTAAGTGGCTCCACTATTCCTGAGCTCTTCAAGCGCTTCGGGAAAGTAGTACACAGTGGCTTCACGCCCCTCAAGGAGCTTTGCCTGTGCCAGAACTACCGTTGATAGAGAGATTGCAGCGACGAGCTTACCCGCCTCGGACATCGCTGTAACGAGTTCGGCGAGTTTCTCGTTCTTCCAGAAGAAACCCGGAATCGAGAGGCCGCCTGCCAACACAGCGGCATCAAAGGATTCGGCCCTCGCTTCCTCAACGGCCAGGGTAGCGTCGATCACTCCCTCGCGCGTCCCACGGCAGGTTCGGGTGGTCGTCGAAGCCACAATGACCGTTGCTCCCTCGTTCTCGAGGATTCGCTTCGGCTCGAATACTTCCTCTTCCCTGAACTGAGTGGGCGGAACGATCAGCAGCACCGTCTTGCCCTCAAGCTGCTTTCCCATCGCGTTAATTCCTCCAGTACGACGAAAGATTATATCTTATGTTGAGGACTCAGATGGTCTTACGGCTTAATGCTTCTCCCCGGTTCAGCCAATTCACTATACATCCTAAAGATCAAACTATTCAGAGCCGATAAATGGGTTATAGGTCCCCGGAACAAGTCCCGGCGAGTGACGCTCCGGGTGAGGCGGGAGCCACAAATGCGCGAGCGTCTGTCAAGGTTGAACCGGCTTTCTATCGAAGAGGTCGCGAATTGACGCATGGTGAAATGGACGACCTGACGGTTCTCCCCAAACTGCAGATCGATCCGGTACTCTGTGAATTCTGCAGGACGAAGACGACCCCTCGATCGATCGCGGTGGAGTTTTCAAGATCATTTATCCAAGACTTGGCTGGTCAGGGGAGGTTCTGCTGTGAAACAGCTTGACGGCCATATCCTCATTGTCGACGACGAAGAGCCGAACAGGGACATGCTGTCCCGGCGGTTGGGGAAGAGGGGTCTTACTTTCGAACTTGCCTCAAGCGGCGAGGAAGCCTGCTCACGGGTCGATTCATCAGTGTTCGATCTCGTTCTTTTGGACGTTCGGATGCCTAACTTAAGCGGTTTGGAGGTCTTGAAGCACATTCGGGAGCGCTACTCCCTGAGCGAACTGCCGGTGATTCTGATGACGGCGAAGAGCGAAAACAGGGACATGGTCGAGGCGTTCGAACTGGGAGCCAACGACTATGTGACCAAACCCATAAATTTCCCTGTCACGCTGGCGTGAATATCCACCCAGCTTGCACTCAGGCATGCCGAAGAGCAACGGCACAGGAGCGAGGAGCGCTATGCCTTGGCGGCAGCGGGTTCTCGGGACGGCATCTGGGACTGGGACCTCAGAAGCGGCGAGGTCTACTTCTCGGACCGGTGGAAAGAGATGTTGGGCTATGCAGAAGAGGAAGTGGCGCCACGGCCGGAAACCTGGCTCGACAGGATTCACTCGGACGACCGACCCGGTGTCGATGCGGACCTGAGGGCTCACCTGGATGGAACCGATTCGTACTTCGAAAAGGAATACCGGATACTGCATCAGGACGGATCCTACCGGTGGGTTCTGAGCCGCGGCTTGGCGATCCGTGATGAATCCAACAGAGCCCGCCGTATTGCCGGTTCGCAGTCTGATATCACGTCTGCGAAGGTGATCGATCCCCTGACGGGAATGCCGAACCGGATACTGTTCATGGATAGGGTTTCCCGCTTGATCGCCCGTTCGAAGAGAAGCAGCGAACATTCATTCGCTGTATTGTTCATTGATATCGATCGACTTAAACTGGTGACTGACAGCCTCGGGCATGCTATCGGAGACGAACTCCTGGTGGCCTTTGCCCAGCGAGTTGAAGCGGCACTTCGCGGAACGGATACGGTTTCGCGATTTTCCGAACGTCATACGCTGGCCCGCCATGGTAGAGGAGAATTCACCATCCTGCTTGACGATCTCCAAGATCCCTCCAGTGCCGGCCAGATTGCCCAGAGACTGCTCCAGATACTGGAAACCTCCTTCGAGGTGGGCGCACACGAAATCTTTGTCAACGCGCACATCGGAGTCGCTATCGGCAGCGGCGACAAACAGGCACCGGACCTGTTACGCGAAGCCGCGACCGCGCTATACCACGCGAAGGCTCTCGGGCGGGAGCGGATCCAGGTGTTTGACAGCGAGATGCGCCAGACAGCTGTGACCCGCCTTCGAATGGAAACCGACCTTCGCAAAGCCGTAGACAACCAGGACTTTGAGAATTGGTATCAACCGATCGTATCGCTCGAGAACGGCAAGATCAAGGGCCTGGAAGCTCTCGTGCGTTGGCGGCATCAGAGTCACGGACTGGTAGCGCCTCTGGAGTTCATCCCGGTCGCGGAGGAAACCGGCCTCATGGCGCCGATTGGCGAACAAGTGCTGCAGGCAGCCTGCGAGAACCTTGCGGCCTGGTCTCAGGAATTCGGTGATATAGCGGCGTTGTCGGTTTCGGTGAACCTCTCTATTCAACAAATCAACGAGAAGTTCCTGGGCTTTCTCAAGAAAACGATCAGCGAAACAGGTGTGAATCCCGATCAGTTGAAGCTCGAAATTACGGAAAGCCTTCTTATGACAGACCCAAACCAGTCCCGATCGCTGCTCCAGGAGTTCAGGAATCTCGGTGCGAGAACCGTGATCGATGACTTTGGAACCGGGTACTCCTCTCTGAGCTACCTCAAGGACTTTCCGCTGGACGAACTCAAGATCGACCGATCTTTCGTCACAGGAATTGAGCACAGCAAAGAAAAGTTGCAGATTGTGGAGACGATTCTTCTCCTCACTCAGAAGCTGGGGCTCGCAGTCACAGCGGAAGGAATCGAAACTGAGGACCAATTGGAATTACTGATCCGGATGGGTTGCAATCTGGGCCAGGGCTACTACTTCTCGAAACCCGTGACTACCCGTAATATAACCGACGTGCTTCGAGCGAATCTCCGCTGGACGTCTCAACACCGCGCCGCATGATCGGAATTGGGTCCCGACTCCGGTCATGCGGCGATGCGCCGCCTTCAGGGCAGTGCTTTCGCACCCGGCGGCGTCCATCCGGAACTTCAAGGGACACCGCGCGTAACGCGGCTCTCATCATTCCGCCAACGGGCTGTCTTACCCTCGCCTAGCTTCGGCAACGCGCTTCCAACGACAGACAAAGCGCGTGCGCAATTTCGAATCTCAATCAGACAACAGCGTTGAGCTTCTGGTTGAGCGACTGGTCGGATTCAGAGAGCCGGAGGCTCAGAGGCAATGGGACACGGTCAAGGTCGTAGCGGTGCCTGCGAAGCTCGCGATAGTCGGATTCGTGATCCCGCACGATGGGGACGATTCCTCCCGACATGGGGTGCCGCCGCCTGGACGCTGCGTACCGGCCCAACGCCGCCAGTGCGACGTTTGCTGCCCAAACGGCTGCCGAGTCCCGGCGTCGGAACCCTCCCATGACAGATCGGGCGAGCTTGGAAGATGGATAGAAGGTCCGATAGCTTTCAAACAACAGATCGTCAATCTCTCTCGGAGACATCCGATCGTGTCTCCAGGTGACCGCGGTGCCGTCGAATCGGTCGAGATTGTCTTCGGTAATGCGCCCGGAGGCGAGAAAGTCGTCGTACTGCTCGGTTCCCGGTAGCGGACACAAAATATAGAACGACGCGACGTCTGGATCGAGGGCCCGGAGAATCCGGACGTGTTCCCGCACCCCCGCAGTGCCCTGGCCGGGAAATCCGATGATGCTCGAGAAATTGGTGGCAATGCCGTGCTTCCTCGACAATCGAACGATTTCGGAGTATGTCTTCGGATAGTTCTGCGCCTTGTGAGCAGCGAGCAGCGTCGCCCGATCGAAGGACTCCACGCCCACGAACATCTGAAAACAACCTGCGCGGCCCAAGCGCTCGATGAACGCTTCGTCTGAAGCGACCTGGGTATCGCATTGTACGAAAAAGCGCAGCGGCAATCGGGCGTCTATGATGCGGTCGAGCAGTTCCACGGCATCCGGATACTTGTTGAAATTGTCCGACGTGAACATCACAAGCCGTACACCTGCCCCAGCCAGCGTCTGCAGACTCGCCATCGTCGTGTCAAGGTCCTGGCTGCGGATGCGGCGGCCCGCAATCTGGATCACCGAACAGAAGTTACACGTGAACGGGCAACCTCGCGAGGGATAAATACCCGCCATTTTGACGGCATACCGCCCGAGGTCACGGCGCGTCGGCGGCTTCAGAGGTGGACCGCTGAGGACTGGCTGCCATCGCCGCTCGCCCCCGTAGACTGGCTTCAACTCGCCTTGGATCGCATCCTCGAGAATTTCGTTCCAGACGATCTCTGCTTCCGACAGGGCAAAGCTCACTCCCCGGCCCTGCACGATAGTGGTGTCGCAGGTCATCACGTGTGGGCCGCCAATCACGCAGTGTCTGACACCGTGCGCGAGAGCGTAGGCGGCGAGATCCAAGCTGCGTTGAAATTGGTGGGACTGCACGCCGACCAATGCCAGGAGGGTGGGTGATTCCTCAGATTGCAGTAGCCCGAGGTAGTCCAGATCGATCTGGACATACTCGTCTGCGGTCAGGGTCTGAATCGTGCAATCGCCGATGCGCTCCGGCGTCATGCTGGCGATATGATTGAGCGTACTGTTGGGCATGAAACCGCGGCGGAACCGTTCGACGTGGCCGGTCACCCCGTACTTGCTGGGCTTGAGAAGGACCACACGCAACAGAGACTTCATTGACATGGACGAAAATATAGCCCTTTTGCGGCCGGGAAGTCAGTAAGAATCCCGGTGCAGGGGCGCTCGGTCTCGGGCGCGTTCGACTGGATCTCGGGGTTGTTTCGGCGCATCATAGGAGTTGGGCTAACCGTTGAGATAGTATGCCCTTGGCGAAATTGAGATCAGCCGGGAAGACAGGCAGCTTCTCCCTTGATAGAATTAAAGGGAGCATATGCCGTCGCGGCGACGTTTCAGATGATTCAACTCAAAACACTCCATGAGATCGAGCGAATGAAGGTGCCGGCAAGGATCAACGCCGAAATCCTTTCAATCGTCCGTGAGAACTGCCTTGATGGTGTTTCGACCTACGACCTGGACAGGATTGCGGAGGAAGCGGCAGTTGCGAGGAACGGAACGTGTACGTTCAAAGGCTACCGGGGTTTTCCCGGGTCGCTATGTACGTCGGTCAACCACGAGGTGGTTCACGGCATCCCTTCGAAGCGAAACGTTCTCAAGACGGGTGACATCATAGGTATCGACTTCGGAATCACCTATGACGGTTTCGTCGGGGACCACGCGATGACAGTGCCGATCGGCGAAGTGCCTCCGGAAGTGACGGAATTGATGCGCGTGACCGAGGAATCGTTATATCGCGGAATCGAGCAAGCTCGGGCCGGGAACTACTTATCCGATATCTCAGCCGCGATTCAGCAAGTGGTTGAACCCCACAACTATGGGATCGTACGGGAATTCTGCGGCCATGGAATCGGCAGGGCGCTGCACGAAGATCCTCCCGTCCTGAACTACGTCCAGAACGGCCGGGGGTCGAAGATCAAAGTCGGTCTGGTCCTAGCCCTAGAGCCGATGATCAACCTCGGGACGGAGAAAGTGAAGGTCCTCGATGACGGTTGGACTGTTGTCACTGCCGACGAACAGCCTTCTGCACATTTCGAACATACAGTGGCTGTGACTCCCGATGGTCCCCTCATCCTAACCCAATTGTAAATACGCGCATCGGTAGTTCTTCTAGGGACCCGGGGCGTAGTAGCCATGCCGAAAATTGACCCGGAAGCGGGATCTTCCTGGAGGCATCGGGACGTGAACACGTACCGATCGCCAACTCCCGTCGCGGCCCGAATTCGTGGGTATGTATCCCAAGGTATAGAGTTCCCTCAACTCGCGAGCGATGGACTCAGTTAGCACCGGAATCTCGTTGACCGTCTGGGGGAAAAAGGCTCGCCCTCCGCTCGCCTCCGCCAGTGCCTCCAGGGCGATGCGCGCCTTCTGCCCTGCGACAGAGTCATTTAAGACGCCAATTGTATAGACGGCAGCATCGGACTGGCGGACGCTCTCCAGCACTTGCTCGAAGACCGAGGCGCTGGAATTGTCCGCACCATCGGTGACTAGAAGAATCGCTTTCTGGTCATAGCGCCCTTCTTTTATTTTTTCCAGGGATACCATGATCGCGTCAAACAATGATGTCTGGCCATAAGGGCTGATCGATTTCAGCGTTTCTTCGAGCAGAGCAATATCGGATGTGAAATCCTGAGCCACGTGCACGGTGTCGTCAAAGTGAAGAAGAAACGCTTCGTCCTGAGGATTGCTCAGCCGCACGAAAGAAATTGCGGCTGTGTCCACGCGCTCCTTCTTGAGTGTCATGCTGCGGCTATTATCGATGACGAGACCGAGACTCACGGGTAGGTCCTCGCGCAGGAACTAGGGTAACGTCTTGCTGCACGGAGTCTTCGAATACCTGGAAGCTGACGGCTTCCAGCCCGGAAACATTGCGGTCGCTTTCATCACGAACCGCAACTCTGAGCTCCACCAGATCGACGTTGACGTTGAGCGTGAACTCCGGCTCCTGCGCTTGAACCCGGCCGGCCAATAGCAGAGCGAACGCTGCACCCAGCACAACGACTAAAACGCACTGACTGAGGATCGGTGAGGAGCTGAATTTTCCAGAGGATAGACACTTCAGAATGCCAATGCCATTTTGAAGCGTCCACCCCGTAAATTGACAGTTGTTCATGCAGGTGCTTTAATTTTTTCAAGCGCGGCGATCGGCGGCGGAGACCCATTTCCGGCGACCGCGATTTCAAAACCCATACTCAGAGGGAATCGGTCTCCGTTGCCGGTTACCGAATGATGGGCGGTTAGCTCAGTTGGGAGAGCGCGGCGTTCGCAACGCCGAGGTCGAGGGTTCGAATCCCTTACCGTCCACTTCATTATTGTTGGGGACCGAGGCGCATTGCCGCTGAGCACAGGGGCATCCCATCTGTGGTCCGGTGTCGAGCTATTCTCCAGTCCCCATCAGCCGCTCAATGCGTGTTCGGCCTTGATCAACGGACTGCTTCGCATTGTCGAAGACGGCCAGGACTTTTTCCTGACCCGCCAGCGTCATCCGGCGGCCTTGATGCAGTCCCTCGTCGACGGCGTCGCTCACCTCCTGTACCCAAGCGTTGATCTGCGACCGGATATCTTCCTGCAAATCATCCAGCTGTTCGATGCTGCGTCGTGCCCGTTTTCGAATCTGATTTCGGGTTCGAGAGCCGCTCTGCGGGGCGTAGAGGAATCCAACGCTCACCCCGAGGAGTGCGCCGGCAATGAACAACCCAATCGTTTCTCCTTTATTCCCGGACATGTGGCACCTCACAATGTTTGTCTCGATTGCCTCTGTTACCCCGAATCGTATCATCTGGACCATGACTTCCGTCTGGATACGGGTTATGGTGTTCCCGGAGTTCGACAGCGCTGATGTCCAAGAACAACCGATTATTACTGGGATTCGCCGCGCCGGCCATCGTCGTTATCCTCACGCTCGGATATCAGGAGCGGGGATCCGGCCCCGGTGCGGGGGTATCAGTCGAGTCCCCCTTCGATGCGGAACGATCTTTCGGCGACCTGGAAGCGGTTGTCGCTTTTGGGGCTCGGCCATCCGGTAGTGAGAACCTGGCGAGGACCCGAGAGTATATAGTCTCGGAATTAGAAAATGCCGGGCTTGAACCCCAACTCGACATGTTTATTGCGCAGACGCCGATCGGGGAGATCGAGATGGCCAACGTAAGGGCCATCCGGGAAGGGACATCCGGAGAAGGAACGATCGCCCTCGCCGGCCACTACGACACGAAGCGATTCGATTTCAGTTTTTTGGGTGCCAATGACGGGGGGTCCAGCACGGCCGTGATCCTCGAGCTTGCCCGTATCACTGCGAATCTCAACCTCGCTCACGATCTTGAATTCCTATTCTTCGATGGTGAAGAGGCTGTCCTGGATTGGACTCCGACCGACAGCGTTTACGGCAGTCGTTACGATGTCTCGCGCCGCTTGGACGCAGGGTCGCTCCAAGACCTCAAGACCCTTGTCCTTGTCGACATGATCGGCGACAGCGACCTGACGGTAATTCCCGAAGGCGCTTCATCGCTCTGGTTGAAGACTCTCGTTTGGGATACTGCCAATCGCCTCGGTTACGGTGAGTACTTCGGAAATACGCCTTCTTTCATCGACGACGATCATGTCCCCTATCTGAGGGCGGGTATCGATTCCATCGACTTGATCGATTTCTCCTACCCGTACTGGCATTCACCCGGTGACACTCTCGACAAGACCAGCGCCGATAGCTTGAAGATTATCGGGGACGTTCTGTACCACGCGCTTCCCAGTATCGACGCGCAAGTCGGACCCTGAAAAGTGGGTTCCTGATCAGTCCCGTTCTGGCCGGGAGTCGAGGGTCTCACACCTTTACCGGTTCGCAACCTCAAGAATCTCTGTCGCCACACTGGATCGCTACCCGCGTTTGCCAAAGACGAATGCAACTATGACGCCGACGAGATAGAGCAGGATCATCGGGCCCGCCATGATCATCATATTAGGAATGTCTGCTGTGGGTGTGATGATGGCTGCGACGACGAAGGAGACGAGTACCGCATATTTCGTATTGCGCAACAGGAATCCAGCCGACACTATCCCGAGACGACTCAAAACGAATATCACTGGAGGTATTTGAAAGATGACGGCCAGACCGAGTTCGATGGTGAGAAACAGGTCGAAATAACGGGTCGCGTCGATCATCGCCTGCAAACCGGCGCGTTCACCCCAGTTGATCAGAAAATCCAGGGCGAAGGGAAAGGCGATGAAGTAGCCGAACAGGGCACCGAGTAAGGCGAGGACACTCCCGGACAGGACAAATGGGATTGCCCAGCGACGCTCGTGTCTGTACATACCCGGCGCAATAAAAAGCCAGAGTTGGGCGAGAATGAACGGAGATCCGAGAAAAAGGGCCGCAACAAAAGACACCTTCACAAAGAGATTGAATGGTTGCGTAGGGCTGATGAATACCAGCGGCTGATCCCCGAGGGCATCGAGAATCGGATACGAGACGATTCTATAAATTTCGTCGACGAAGGCCCAGCACACCACGAAGGTGACCGCAAGCGCAATCAGTATTCTGAAGATACGATGCCGCAACTCCTCGAGGTGGTCGAGAAACGACATTTCCCCAGAAAGTCCCGATCTCTGGGCGGCTATTGGCGGCGTGACGGCCATCTATGAGGGCTTCTGCGAGGGAGTCTCCGATGGGTGGGGCATTCCCTGGTCTGATTCAGCCGGTGTCGATGGAGCAGGTGCAGCTTCCACGGGTTCGGCGGGTTCGGCCACTTCGTTCATGGTCGTGTCGACATCCTTCTGGATATCTCGAAAGTCCCGAGCGGTACTGGAAATCTCCTTCTCTGCTTCCTTCAACTGGTCGTCCCAGGTCGCTTTCAAATCGTTAGTGGCGCGCTTGAATTCGCGGAGCCCCTTACCCAGCGATTTCCCGAGCTCGGGCAGCTTCTTCGGACCGAAAACCAGGAGCGCGATGATGAAGATTACGAGAAGCTCCTGAAAACCGAGTTGGCCCATGAAACGTTCCTCCAGCTAGAAGATCAATTCATAATAGCGGCAGGCGCGAAATGGCGTCAAACTAAAGTTCCGTCCACAGACGGTGGCTCTCGGGTCGTGAACCTCACAAGACAAAGGTAATGTTGCTCGAATTTGGCTCAGTCCTTTTGTTATAATCGGTATACTCATTTCGAAAGGGGTTCACATGACGCCAAGATCATTTCGCCTAATATTCTTCTGGACCGCTATTCTCGCTGCGACCGCGCTGTTCGGAAGCCTCTATGGTACGCAAGTTGAGGCGAGATCCCGAGTTGAGGAAGTAGAGGCCGAGCTGGATGAAGCTCTCAAGACCTTTACGGCGTTGCTGAGCCTGGTTGAAGAAAATCACGCGACGGAGGTAAACACGGAAACGGCCGTCTTCGGGGCAATCGACGGCATGCTGCGGACGCTGGATCCGCATTCCAAATTCTTTTCTCCGTCCGACTTTACGAGGCTTCGGGAAGACCAGCAGGGGCGCTATTTCGGGCTGGGGATTACCGTTAGCAGCCGCTTCGGCAAGGTCACGGTCGTTTCGCCCCCGTTTCCTGGCGCGCCCGCTGAAAAGGTCGGATTGCGGGTCGGGGATGTGATCAGCCACGTAAATGGAGAGGCCACCGAGGGGTCTGACCTGAATTCAGTCGTGGGTAAGTTGAAGGGGCCGAAAGGAACACCTGTGGACGTGACGATCGCGAGACCGGGCGTGGACGAACCCTTGGAAATCACGATCGTCCGCGACGAAATTGCCAGATTCACGATCAGCAGCGCGTTTCACATTCGGGACGGAATCGGCTACATCAAACTCGACAGCTTTGCAGAATCCACTGGAAGTGAGCTGAGAGCCGCGCTCAGAGACCTTCGCGACAGCGAACTCGATGGGCTTATTCTTGACCTGCGCAGGAATCCGGGCGGGCTCCTGCAACAGGCGATCGATGTTTCGGAAACGTTTCTCCAGAAAGATCAATCAATCGTCGAGACTCGTGGTCGGACAAGCGGATCCAATCGTCCGTACGCGTCCCAGCGTGTCAACAACGACAATCTGTACCCACTCGTAGTCGTCATCAACCACCAGAGTGCCAGTGCGTCGGAAATCGTGGCCGGGGCCATTCAGGATCACGACAGAGGCCTGATCGTGGGCGAAACGAGTTTTGGCAAGGGATTGGTGCAGTCCATGTTTCCACTGAACAAACGGGCTGGTCTCGCACTGACCACCCAAAAATGGTATACGCCCAGCGGGCGGTTGATTCAGCGGGACTATTCTGGGATTTCGGAATTCGACTACTACAATCAACGCGGGACGCCACCGACTCCCACAGAGAACGATATCAAATACTCAGATCTGGGACGGATTGTATATGGAGGGGGCGGCATTACACCGGACGAACTGGTCTCGATGAGAGAGTTGAACGACTCTCAGGATCTTATGGACAAACGTTTCGTGTTTTACACGTATGCCCGCGACTACCTTGAAGACAACGCCAATGTCGACCTGTCGTTCGAGGTGTCTGATGAAATGATCGCCGACTTCATCGCACACGTCCGGGACAGAGGCATTGAGATTACCGATGCTGCTGTTGCGGAAAACCAGGACTACGTCGCGCTGAAGGTCAAATACGAGATCTTTTACAGCCGTTTTGGAGTGGCCGAGGCTACCCGGGTTCTCCTGGAGGGGGATGAGCAAATTCTAGCTGCGCTGGAGCTGATTCCTGAGGCCAGAGATCTGGCGATGCGATCGCGCGGCGAAATAGCTCGGCGAAGGTAATCGATCAGTTCCGAACGGCGAAGGTAATATTGTTTCTATGCGGGCGGCCCTTGAGGCCGCCCGTTTCGTTTGTGTGATGAAGAAAATTCGTTTGAAGCTCGGCGGGGCACAGTCCGACATTCTCGTGGGCACAGGTGCGTACGCAGAAATTATCACCCATCTCGCGGACGCCGGCCTCGGGCCACCATTTATGCTTGTATCCCAGGAGAAGGTGCTCAGGCATGTCGGGAGTCGCCCTCTAGGTCGAATCCCAGTGGTGACAATTTCTGATGGGGAACGCGCCAAAACACTCCGAACGGTAAGCCGCCTGATCGATGCCATGCTCGAATTGGGATTGACACGGCAGTCGACGGTGATCGCGCTTGGCGGTGGAGTCGTGGGTGACGTGGCAGGGTTTGCGGCTTCCGTCTACTTGAGAGGAATCGCCGTGGTTCAGGTGCCAACGACCCTGCTGGCCCAGGTTGATTCCAGCGTGGGAGGGAAGACGGGCATCAACCATGCGGCAGGTAAGAACCTGATTGGAACTTTTCATCAGCCGCGAATGGTCCTCGCCGACCCAGGGCTGCTTGTTTCTCTGCCGCGGCGGGAGTATCGGAGTGGACTCTGGGAAGCTCTCAAGTATGGTGTCATTCGTGACCGGAACCTTTTTGTTCACTTCGAACGGCGCCTTCAGGACATTTTTCGTAAAGAGCCGACGGCTCTCGAGGATCTGGTTTACCGGTGCCTGCGAATCAAGACCGATGTCGTAAAGATGGATGAGAAAGAAGGCGGGTTACGCCGAATCTTGAACTTTGGCCACACGCTGGGACATGCGATCGAAGCCGCGTCCTCATACCGCGGAATCATGCACGGCGAAGCTGTTGCGCACGGAATGATCGGGGCGACACAGATTGCAGCACAGTTGGGACGAATCGAAGGGAAAGAAGCATGCAGGATCGATAACGCTGTCCGGTCCATCGGAGCCTTGCCTTCAATCGCCGGGCTGTCGGTGAAGACAATGATGAAGTCGATGCAGCATGACAAGAAAATTCGTGACGGGAATATTCATTTCGTCCTGCCGCGCCGGGTCGGTCAGGTCGAAATTGAGGCTGGCATCCCGCTGAAGCTTGTCGGAAGTGTTCTCCGGGGACTGTCCCAATGAACGAATACCGGGCACCAGTCGGGCCCGATGTCCAGAGAATGTTTGCCGCGATCGCCGGTCGGTACGATTTGCTGAACCGCTTGCTTTCGTTCCGCGTCGACCGTTACTGGAGGCGCAGCACGGTCCGGCTTATACGCTCAATGGGAACGTCCCCGGGCGATCTTTGCCTGGACCTCTGTACAGGTACCGGCGACCTGATGTTTGAACTCCAGCGACAGCTTGGCCTCCAGGTGGTCGGGGCGGACTTCTGTCATCCCATGCTGCTCCACGCACAGGAAAAACTTGGAATGGGTCCGGGCAGGTCGAAAACCAAGCTGACCGATGCGGATGCTCTGGCTCTTCCGTTTCGCGATCAAACCTTCCGCTTTGTGACCGTGGCATTTGGTCTACGTAATGTGGAGAACATGGTGCAGGGACTGATGGAAATGTTTCGTGTCCTTGAACCTGGCGGAAGCCTCGTTGTTCTCGAATTCTCGAGACCTGTATTGCCGGTATTTCGATCAGTATTCGGGTTCTACTTCAACCACATCCTGCCTCGCCTCGGTTCCTGGATATCGGGCACCGATGGGCCGTACAAGTACTTACCCAACTCTGTCGGCCGCTTTCCATCCCAGACAGAACTCGTGCGAATGATCACGTTGACCGGTTTTGAGCGGGTCCAGTATCGCAACCTCAGCGGCGGTATTGCGGCGTTGCATTGGGGCACGAAGCGGAGTGGATCGTAGGAGAGTCTTTTCAACTGAAGGAGCGGCCCCCGACACCACGCTTGAGGAGCTTGGTCTGCCTGTGTGCGCTCGGGCATGAGCAGGCGCATCAAAGCGACACTGGATACTATGTCAAGAGAGGTTGAGAGATGATAGTCACCTTTGCCCTGCTCCTGTGAGCCTGCTGAGGGTACCCAGTGAACGCCCCAACCCGCGCACCTGCAAAAAGGAGCGCTTCGCGCAAGTCTCAGTCAAGTGAAAGATTGCGGGGATAGACCGACAGCGTGATCGCGTATTGAACAGCCCTGCCGATAGAGAGGGGCTCGGAAGTTTCTGCGCCTACCGTGAGGTCAACCCGGCGAATCGTTGAACGCAGCGCAAGCGTCGTTGGCGAGACGCTGGCGCCTGAGGCGTCAAAGTAGTAGAAAGTCAAATCGGTGAAGTGGGTCCCGATCGTCTGTTCGGTGAACGCGGGCGAGGTAAGGCTGCTGAAATCGCTTGTCGTCCCTCTGAGGACAGACCCGTTGGCGAGTCGATAGGATATGCCTTCCTCGAGAACCAGGCGAGGCGGGCTCGAAAAAGTTGCACCCCGTCCGCTGTTCTGGCTCAAGGCTACAGAGAGCTGATTGGTCCCCGGGTCGATGCCCGACACCTCTCCGCGTATCCAGGTCCACGTGTTGCTTGTCGGTCCCCATAGATATACAAAATATTTTGGGTCCATTCCGACAATGTTATTAACGCCTGTAACGTCAGCAACCGTAACTGCCGTTGTCCCGCTATAGGCAAGTGGGGTAGTGACTGGAGTGGACGCGTTTCGGATTCCGGCACGGAATCGAAGGTTGGCAGCATCGGTTCCGTCCAGAAACGTCTGGACCGCCTCAGAGGTGGACGTGTCCTGTGCCGCGCTATACAGTGGAACGCCCTGACCGGCAAGCCGGACTTCGTCAGCAATCATCGACGCCACGGCTCGGGGGCTCTGTTGCATCTCCATGACCAAGGTCTGGTCTCGAAACACTCCCTCGTTTTGACGAAACATCTCAAAGACGATCATTCCTACGATAAGCGTGATCGACATTGCCAGCATGAGTTCGACCAGCGAGAACCCGGAACCCTCCTTTTTGTGGGCACGCTGCATTAGAAACCCGACGTAATCTCCGTGCTGGCACGCGCCCGTTCCATCTGCTGCATACCGACTCCGGACTTCTGTGCGTAAACAACTACGGAAACAGCTTTTGTCTCCGCCCCAGCGATTTGCCAGAGCCGGAGGTAAGGTGCACCCGTTGTAGTCGTATCAGACAATATCGCACCACTGGTAGTTATTGAGACGTAATCCCAATAACTCGGCATCAGGCTGCTCGGGTCCAGGCCACCGCCTGCGGTCAGGGTGGAAAAAGATGCGCCTCTCAACTGTTCCATTTTGTTGGAGACCAGGAGCGTGGCCGAAGTCTGTTGTTCCGTCATTTTGTTCGTCCGAATCGAGAACGTGAACAGATTGGCAATCGCCAGGAGTCCCGAAACGAGAATAGCGGTCGCGACCAACGTTTCGGTTAACGTGAAGCCGCTCGATACTCTGCTGACGTCTGAAATTGGACACGTCGGATCAGGGCACATGTACAGCCGCCATGAAGACTCGGCCGGAAAATCTTGGCTTATTCGGTTTGAGTTCTTAGTGCCAAAGCCTGTCGGAGCAGAAGCAATACCGGCGTAATCGATGTCGTGAACATCAGCGGGTTTCTGCGCTTGATCACGCGGGGTCCCCTGGACTGCCATATCGAAGAGTTTGCACGTGCGTATCCAATTTCAGGATCTAGTCCTTGTCTAGGCTAAGGCCTTGGGGCAGCGAAGGTGTTGACATCGAGTGAATCGACAATGCCGGGACAAGAGGAGGCAAACTAAGTATCGCCAGCCACGATAAGATCCTAGCAGCCCGTGGCAGAAGTCCCGAGGACCGCGCGCAGGGGTCTTCGGGTTGCAGGCGCGAAGTGAGGAGCGGCCACCGAGGTTTGAAACCGAGGCCGCAGGCGCCGTCTTGTCATCGTGACCCGTCTTAACAATGCCGGACAAAGCCTGTGGGGCGCCCGCGGCCTCCGTTTGATACGTCGGTGGCCCCCCTGCGCCCGGAGGGTTACGGCGAAACGGGGCCGTCTTCGTTGTCGCCGACTCCTCCCAATGAAAGAGCATTGTCGCGTCGTCGCCTCCTAGAATCCGGCCCCGTTTGGCCGTAACGCGGCCCTCAGGACTTCTGCCACGGGCTGCTAGGACGCCAGCGGAAAGAAATACTCTAAGTACAAGCGAATGATTTCATTGCCATATAGAACCGCAACAATGGCACCGGCCCCGAGGAACGTGCCAAAGGGAAGTTCGTAGTGACGGCCTTTTCCAAAAACGCGAATGACAGCAAGTCCTATGATGGAACCGAGGATCGACCCCAACAGAATGGTCAGCAAGGTAAGAGGTAAGCCGAGGAATGCGCCGACCATCGTCATCATCTTGACGTCGCCGAGACCCATGCCTTCTATACGACGCAACCGGTAGAACGCCTCTCTGACACACCAGAGCAATCCTCCACCAAACCCCAAGCCTGCCAAGCTGGCCGTCAGGGCGAGGACGTATGGGTTGGTGACCACAATACCGGCGAGGGCGTACAGCCGTTGGGCAAACGGGCTTGGAGACGCCAGGTAGAGGGTGGCCAGTATCCCAATCCAGATTCCATTCAGAGTAATGACATCAGGAAGAATACGGTGGTCGAGGTCGATCAATACCAAGACGATCATTGAAGCCGAAAATACAAGATAGATGGCCCAGGAAACACTCAGGCCGTATTGATGGGCAAGCAACACACTGATGAACCCCGTCAAGCCTTCCACCCCAGGGTATCGGAGAGAGATTGAAGTCCGACACTTCCGGCACCGCCCACCGAGGAAGACGTAGCTGATCAAAGGGATATTGTCGTATGCGGCAATCGGAGTTTCGCACCTTGGGCAGAGGGAACGTGGGCTGACCACGGAAACGCCCAATGGAATGCGTGCGATGCAAACGTTGAGGAAGCTCCCTACACAGAGTCCCAACAAAAGTGCGATGGCCCAATCCACCATCGCAGTATAGCGAAGACGGCCTGCTGGGGGTCAGAGCAACATATTGTAGCAGGCATTGTAGGGCCGGTACCGATCTACGGTGCGGGTGGACGGCTTTCAAACATCGACGCGAGCAGTCCCCACTATAAGTCCGCCACAAGTAGATGACGCCCCGGGCGGTCAGGTCGACTATAGTATAGTGCGTCGCCTCTTTCCCATGCGCAATCTCAAGTTAACCCTAGCCTACGACGGCACCTCGTTTCATGGATGGCAGATCCAACCTGGCGTCCCGACGATTCAAGGCGAGTTGGAGCGTGTGATCGCGTGCATTCTGGATCATGAAATTACAACTCACGGCTCAGGACGCACTGATGCCGGAGTTCATGCCCATGGGCAGGTCGCGCACTTTCAAACTGAAAAGGCGATCGACACCGACGCCCTGCATCGCAGTGTGAACGCGTTGTTACAGCCCGACATCCGAGTCATGTCCATAGAAGAGGTACCTCTCGAGTTTCATGCGCGGGAATCAGCGCGTGCCAAGACGTACGAGTATCACCTGTGGCGATCGCCGGTAGTGTCCCCGTTCCACTTCAGGTATGTGCATTCCATCTGGCAGAGTCTCGATGCGGACAAAGTCGATCGCGCCACCGCGCATTTTCCGGGGCAGCACGACTTCACGTCCTTTTCCGCTGCATCGACATCCACGAAGAGTCACACCCGTGAAGTGTACGCAGCACAGTGGGAGCGGAGCGAGGAAGAATGGGTTTTCCGGATTCGCGCCAGCGGGTTTTTGCAATACATGGTCCGAACGATTGTGGGCACGCTGGTCGAAGTCGGGCGGGAAAAAATGACTCCAGAAGAAATCCCTGGAATTTTCGAGGCCAGAGACAGGCAACTCTCGGGCCCCTCTGCCCCCGCCAAAGGCCTTCATTTGGTGTCTGTCGAGTATTGACCCGCTCGGACTGTCATCCTTATGATGAAGGCCGTCTCCCAGCCCGGACCCCTCCGTTCCGGCCGTGCCCGGTTGAAGTGGTAACATAGCCGTTGTTATGTCTAATGTCGGGCAAGATCTGACCCGCCTGATCGATCCCAAGGCGTTGCCTGTTCACATCGCCATAATCATGGACGGGAACGGACGTTGGGCGAGGCTGCGCAGCCTCCCCCGTGTGGCGGGTCATCACGCCGGTATCGAGTCCGTGCGAGATGTTCTCGAAGCCTCGGCGGAACTTGGAATCGGAGCACTCACGCTGTACGCGTTCTCCACAGAAAACTGGAAACGTCCGCGAAGGGAAGTCGAAACCCTTATGGGCCTGATGCGGGAATATCTCGGCAAGGAGCTCGACAACATCGATCGTAACAACATTCGGTTCAATACGCTGGGCGACACCGCCCAATTGGGTCCGACCATTAAGCGAGAGTTGGACGTGGCCATCGACCGAACGCGATCGAATACAGGACTTCGATTTAGCGTTGCCCTTAACTACAGCGGGCGCGCAGAAATAATTCACGCCATAAATTCGATATTGTCGGAGGCCAAGCAGAATCCGAATTTGCTCGAGGGCATCAAAGAGGAGGAACTGGTCCGCAGACTCTACACAGTTGACCTGCCCGACCCGGACCTGCTGATTCGGACCAGTGGCGAACTTCGTATCAGCAATTTCCTTCTGTGGCAGATCGCCTATTCGGAGATTTGGGTGACGGATACGCTCTGGCCGGATTTCCGCCGGCAGCACCTGTACGAGTCGGTTATTGCGTTTCAGAAACGCGAACGCCGTTATGGGGGATTGGCGGCGCGCACCGATGACATACGTATTCCCATCTCACGATGAAGCGTGTGCTGACCGCTGCGGCCGGCCTCCCTGTGGTGCTCGGTGTGACCTACTGGGGATCAGACTGGGTCTTCGCGTCACTCGTCGCACTGGTGGGTGCCTTTGCGCTGGATGAGTTCATGGATCTGGGCGCATCGCGAGGGTTGATCCGCCCGGGATACTGGTTTCTTCCCGTTGGAGCCGGCCTCACGCTCTCTTTTCTTGGTTCTCCCGTGTGGACGCTCGGGGTTTTCCTGTTGGGTGCGTTCCTCTTGATGACGACGGCAGTCGGTTCGCATACGCCCCGAGCAGCACTGAGGCGGCTGGCAAACGGCCTTACAGGGTTGTTCTACACCAGCCTGCTCCTGGGATTTCTTATTCTCTTGCCCCGCTTTGCAGTTTTTGTGGTCCTGGGAATAATCTGGGCCGGAGATTCTGCCGCCTACTACGTCGGACGCGCGTGGGGACACCATCTTATGGCGCCTCAGATCAGCCCGGGCAAGACGATCGAAGGGGCCGTTGCTGGGGTGGTTGCCAGTATGGTTGCAGGGGTCGGGCTCGGCGGAACATTACCGGACACAACCTACGTCTGGCTGGCTGTCATGTCATTGATCACTGCGCTGGTCGGGCAGGCGGGTGATCTGTGGGAGTCCGCGCTCAAACGCCGTGTGGGTGTCAAGGATTCTTCAAATCGTTTACCAGGGCACGGGGGCATTCTGGATCGCGTGGACAGCCTGCTGTTCGCTGCACCTGTATTCTATTTGCTGCTGCTTGTCTGATGAAGCGAATCGCCATTATCGGGTCGACAGGTTCGGTCGGCCGAAACACTCTGAAGGTCGTCGACTATCTGGACGGCGAACTCAACGTCGTCGGCCTGGCTGCAAACCGGTCCGTGGCGACTCTGGCCCAACAGGTCGCCCGGTATCGACCCCACACCGTGGCTGTCGCAGACCTCTCGCAGGTGCGACCCTTTCGTATGGAGTGTGCAGCACTTGGAGTCGAGGTGCCTCAGGTGCTGGACGGTGCGGCAGGGCTGCGCGCACTGGCTGGGGCCGCTGACGTCGATGTCGTCGTTTCTGCGGCAGTCGGCGCAGCAGGATTGGAACCGACATTCGCGGCGCTGGCATCGGGGAAACGCGTGGCGCTTGCCAACAAAGAAGCGATGGTTATTGCTGGCGAGCTGTTGCGAAGAACGGCCGACGAAAACGGAGGAATCATTCTTCCGGTCGATAGCGAACACAACGCCATTGATCAGTGCCTTCGCGCGGGCCGGAGTCACGAAGTGGGTCGATTAATCCTGACAGCCTCGGGTGGGCCGTTCTTGAATCGACCGGTCTCCGAGTTCGGAAACGTGACGCCGGAAGAGGCTCTCGAACACCCGACCTGGAAGATGGGACCTCGTATTACGGTGGACTCGGCAACGTTGATGAACAAGGGTTTTGAAATAATTGAAGCCCGATGGCTTTTCGACATCCAGGCCTCGTCGATCGATGTCGTGATCCACCCACAGTCTGTCGTCCATTCCATGGTTGAGTTCGTCGATGGATCGATCGTGGCTCAGTTAGGCGCCCCGGATATGCGGGGGCCGATCCAATACGCACTGACGTATCCAGACCGGAAGGTGTCACCTGTTCAATCACTGGACTGGGCCGCGATGCCCCCACTCGAATTTCAAGAACCGGACCCAACGAAGTTTCCGGCGCTCTCGATGGCGTATAAAGCCATCGAGCTCGGGGGTACCTCTCCTGCGGTCCTCAATGCTGCGGACGAGATCGCCGTCGAAGCTTTTCTCGAACGTCGCATCGCGTTCAGCGAAGTGACTGAAGTCGTCGAGAGGGTCCTCGATGCCCACGAACCTGGCCCAGCCGATACGGTGGCACGTGTGCTCGCTGCCGACCTGTGGGCCCGCGACTACGCGCGCGGTGTCACGGCACGAAAACCTTCGCCTGAGCAACATTAGTGGCCTGTACCACCCAAATCGGGACCGGCGTTCGGGCCAAACGGCGTTGGATTCCAGGAGGCAACAACGTGACGACACGACGTCGCGGCGACGAGTAAATGCTCCTACATCACGAGGAGCTGACGACGACGAAGACAATGCCGTTTCGCCCGAACCCTTGGGGCCGATGGGGGTTGCCGGCGATATCTTCGTTACGAGCCGTCGTCGATGTGAAGACATCGACTTCCGTTTCGCGCCTCGATCTCCCCGGCAAGACCCATCGGCGCTGGTCCCGATTTGGGTGGTACAAGTCACTAGCGCAGAATCGCCGGAGGCGCTGCGCGAGATACAGCTGGGCCTGCGCTTCCATGGTAGAATCATTTGAACTTGGCTAACTTGTAGAGACAGATAACGATGGCGACGCTTTTGTCCAGTATTGTTGGAGCCCTGATTGTCCTTGGAGTGATTATTGTCATCCATGAGGGCGGTCACTTTTTGGTGGCCAAGCTCTTCCGCGTCCGCGTGGAGACGTTTTCCGTCGGCTTTGGCCCACGACTGTTCGGGTTTCGATACGGAGAAACAGATTACCGGCTGAGCGCCCTGCCCCTGGGCGGATACGTCAAGATGTCCGGGGAAAACCCCGGTGATGAAGTGACCGGGGATTCCAACGAGTTCATGTCCAAACCCAAATGGCAACGATTCCTGATTGCCTTTGCGGGGCCGGCCATGAACGGCGTCCTGGCCGTGGGTTTACTCGCCGGCCTGTACATGTACGGAACATCAGTGCCTGAATTCCTTCAAGGCGAAGCGCGGGTCGACATCGTTGAAGAAGGGTCTCCGGCTGAGGCTGCGGGCATCCAGCCCGGCGATCTGATCGTCGACTTCGACGGGGAACTGAATCCCACATGGAAAGCAGTAGAAACCAACGTCATCCTGAGCCCGGAAAGACCGATCGCCGCAACCTTGATTCGCGATGGAGAGCGCCTCAATATTACGCTTACACCGGCACGCCAGCCGCGCAACGAAACAGGGTACGCGGGTATGTTTCCCCGAAGCCGCATTGTAGTGGACGGTTATTCTGGAGCAGATTCGCCCGCCGAACGCGGGGGCTTGCTTCCCGGTGACGAAATCATAGCCGCCGACGATGTTGACCTGGCGAGATCCAACCGCTCGATCAACGAGATTATTCAAGCAAGCGAAGGCGAGATACTGGCCGTTTCCGTTCTGCGATGTAGTGAGGCGCTTGTCGCCCAGCAACAAAACCTGCAGACCCTAGAAAGCCCTTGTGAAGCCCAGCGAGTGGATCTGGAAATACATCCTGAAGTCAATTCGGATGGGCAGCGCATGATCGGAATCATGTACCCGACGGTCCCCATGGTCACGATCGAACTCGGATTCATAGACTCGATCGTACTATCAGTCCGAACAAACGCAGGCGACGCCATGCTGATCTTCGAGATACTCGGGCGATTGATACGGAGAGAGACATCCATGCGATCGCTGGATGGCCCGATTGGAATAGTCAACTATTCGGGGCAAGCCTTACAGGCCGGTCTCGCGCCCCTGGTCCGCTTCATGGCCTTGATCAGTCTCAACCTGGGAGTTATCAACCTTCTGCCAATACCGATACTCGACGGCGGCGTCATGTTCTTACTTCTCATCGAAGGCGTCACGCGACACGATTTGAGCTTGGCTGCGAAAGAGCGCATCGTCCAGGTCAGCTTCGTTTTCCTCTTGACGCTGATCGTTTTCGTGATCTATAACGACGTCGTCAAGCTGATCCCGATACAGCCACCCACCTGATCCTATGAAAAAGATCTCGCCCGAAATGCAGGTCTTTAAGGAATATTTAGCGGAAAAGAAGCTAAAGCAGACCCCTCACCGCAAACTCATCCTCGAAACATTTCTAGCGGGTGAGGGCCACCGAAGCGTCGAAGATATCCACCGCGATGTCCGGGGACAAGATTCGAAAATCGGATACACGACCGTGTACCGAACGATGAAGCTGCTGATCCAGGCCGGACTGGCACGAGAGATTGATCTGGCGGATGGACTGACCCGCTACGAACACCTTTATAACCATACCCATCACGACCACTTGGTTTGTACCGCATGTGGCACGTCGATCGAGTTCCTTAACGCGGATCTGGAAAAGATTCAAGGCTCGGCCTCGGACCGGCTTGGCTTTAAAGTCCTCGATCACAAATTACAGATCTACGGTCTCTGTGCCCTCTGTCGTTCGTAGTTCTCCTGAGTTAGTTGAGCAGCGAATTTCAGGCTCAAGACACGAGCGTCTTCTCCCCGGCCAGACGGTCGGCCAGTTCGAGGGCCCACTTGAATGCTGTTTCCATACCTCCGGTTTCCGCCACACCCCGTCCGGCAATTCCGAATGCCGTGCCATGGTCGGGCGAAGTCCGAACGTAAGGTAGACCGAGCGTGACGTTGGAGGCAGAGCGGGGGGCGATCAACTTCACCGGTATCAATCCCTGGTCGTGATAGGGCGCCAGGACGATGTCAAACTCCCCTGCGTGAGCCCGCTGATACACGCTGTCGGCAGGGTAGGGTCCGGAAACCCCGATATTTGAGGCTGCGCACTCCAGAACAGCCGGTTTCAGAATGTCGTCATCCTCAGACCCGAACATCCCTCCTTCACCCGCATGCGGGTTGAGCGCGGCAACAGCGATCCGCGGACGATCGTAGCCATAGCGATTGAATTCGGAATCGATCAATCGGATCAGTTCGACGTAGGAGGATCGCGAAAGCGACGATATCGCGTCGAACAGCGAAAGATGTGTCGTGGCCAGGACGACCTTGAAACTCTCCGTAAAGAACGACATTGCAGCGCGCGGTGATCCGGACTGCTCTCTGAGGAACCCCGTCTGTCCAGAAAATCCGGGTCCGACCAGTTCCTTGCTGAGAGGAGCCGTGACCAAAGCCGCCAGTTCTCCCAATCTGGCTCTTTGACCGGCAGTTTCCAGCGCGACAAGGGCACGGTGGCCCGACTCGGTCGAACCCTGACCCCAGGCCGATGCACGTCCATTACCGGTCGAGGAAAACCAGAGACGTCCGGCTTGAATGCGTTTTAGGCTTGTTGTCGGAGACCATCTCAGATCGGGCGCGTATCGGTGGAGGTTGACCTCGAAGTCAGCGGTTTCGCCGAAGAGCACCCACTCCGCACGGGACAGAAAATCGGGGATCGATTTCAGGATGATTTCCAAACCGATACCGGCTGGATCTCCTGCGGTGATCCCGATCTTCATCCAATACTGGTCCTGATACCGGTCCTGAATCCAAGAGGTGACAGTCTTCAGTCGCCGTTTTCACCGTCTTTAAATATGTATTTAATGTTGTGCTTGAGAACCAAAAGGTTGGGTTCAGAAGTGCGGTTGACTTTGAGAGAATCTTTGTCGTACCACTCGATTACACCGTGAATTTGCTCGCCATCCTTCAATACTAGGACCATGGGTGTCCGGTTCTGCATCTGTTTAACATAGTAAAAATTCTCAGCGTTCGTCTGGTCCGTGGGAGTCGGTTTCTTCCTGACTTGCCGGACCGTCATCTGCTCTTTCACTTCTGACAGGCTGGGGCGGATCAATTTCCGATTGGACATCGCGTTCCTCGCTAAGTGCTCGTGATCTGTGGAGGGTCCGAGACTGGTTCACCTGCAGTTGTTTCGATCCTCGTGACCCGTCCGGTCTCACCTTTGCAGGCCGACCCTGCCATTGTGAGTCACTTAGAATTGAACCGTCAATCGAGGAAAGTGTTTTGGAATCGGATTCCTACTACCTGCGATATGTCATTCACCCTATTAACCGTATTTTATCGGTATTCCCAGGGTTTGTCATGCTGTAATTCAGCAGTTGATGGGTTCAGAGTGAGGGCGAGTTGATCGGTCATCATCTGCCGATTGACATGGTATTTCAGGTTCGCTTCGATAAACTTCAGACAGTCCGCCACCTGGACAATGCGGTCCAAAGACGTCGCATTTTGTAGTTTTTCCAAACGCTCTCGAATATCCGCATTGACAAGCCGGTGATCCAGGCCGGTTTCGACGAACATCAAATCAGAAACAAGCACTCCAAGAATTCGAATACGCTCACGATAGTCATCTTTTGAACGTGCGAGTTCGGCGCTCGCGCTGATCAGGTCAACGAGTGCCTCATCGCGGGCTGTCATCACCGTTTCCAAAAAGGTCAGCAGCATCTCGCGGAGCGATACCAACTCTTCGGGGTCTGTGCGCACGGCGCGACCAATACTCCCCCGAGACCACCGGACAACCCGCTCGTCGACGATGCCGGCTTTCCGGATTTCGTCGAGTGGAACAGGCGAAAAGTGGTAGGTCTGACTCCTCGAGCGAATGGTCGCAGGCAAGCCCATGGAATTTACTGTGATCAGAAAGAAGTACGTGGCCGGGGGAGGCTCCTCGAGAGCTTTGAGCAGAGCATTGGCCGCACCCGCGGTCATGCCCTCGGCAGGATCAATGAAATAGATCTTCGCGACTCCCTCCAGTGGTTCGAACTCCAGGGTGGACCTCAGTTTACGGATCTGTTCGATCTTGATCTGACTTGCATCCGCTTCGAGATACAGCCCGACTACGTCAGGGTGTAGGCCTCTGTCGATTTTCTGGCATTGAGCACAGGTTCCACACGGAGGAGATTCGCGTTTCTCGCATTGGAGCGCTTTGGCTATTCGAAGCGCGCATGTGCGCTTGCCCACGCCTTCGGGACCCGTGAATATGAGGGCGTGCGGCAACCGTCCCTCGGCGAGTTTGCTCTCCAGCCGGGAGATGGTGCGCTCGTTTCCCAGAAAGGGGTCGGCGAAGCTCATCTCAGTCAAACTCCAAAACACGGCGAATCGCAGACTGCACTTCATCGACGGTTCCGCCAGCCGGAACAACCCTGATCCTTTGGGGGTTGCGTTCGGCAAGCTCCAGATAGCCCTGTCGAACGCGCTCGTAAAAATTCAATTCCTCAGCCTCGAACCGGCCTTCGTCTTCTCCCTGGGCACTGTTGCGCTCTCTTGCCCGTGCCAGGCCGGCTTCGGTTTCAATGTCGAGCAGAATCGTGATCTCTGGAGTATTTCTCCCACAGACGAGACCGGTCAAGCCGTCGATAAAGTCCAGAGGCAAACCCCGGCCATAGCCCTGGTATGCCAGTGACGCATCGAAGAAACGGTCGCAAATGACAACGTCACCGCGCTCAAGCGCGGGACGGATCTTCTCAGCGATGTTCTGGCTGCGCGATGCGTAGAAGAGCAATAGCTCGGATGCGGGTGTCAGGTGGATCGTTTCCGAGTTGAGGAGTATCCGCCGGACGACCTCTCCAACAGCTGTGCCACCCGGTTCACGGGTTACGGTGTGGGCGATGCCTCGCGCGGTGAGCGCAGACGACAGTTTTGAAATCTGTGTGGTTTTGCCACAACCTTCGATTCCTTCAAAGCTGACGAACAGCCCCGGTTTCATAGGCCGGGTATTGTACCAGAACCTCTGCGGACGCCAGCGCCGTTTCGATCTCTACCGAAAGGTCCAGAGCGTGTTCGATGCGTTCAATCCGACTGAGGTTTGCCCGGGTCTCCGGGTGCTTGGGCACGAAGAGAGAACAGCAGTCCTGATCCGGTAAGATCGAGATCTCATAGGTGCCGATCCGCCGCGCAAGCGAGATGATCTCCTCCTTGTCGTTGCCGACCAGAGGACGCAACACCGGCATTGCGATAGCGCGGCTGATGACATCGATGTTTTCAAGCGTTTGGGACGCCACCTGTCCGAGGCTGTCACCGGTCACCAGCATCCGGGCCTTTTCCCGTTTCGCTATTTTTTCGGCAAGCCGAAACATGGTACGGCGATAGAGAATAACGCGGGTTTCGGCCGGTGTCTCTACCAAGATTCTTCGCTGAATGTCTGCGAAAGGCACCAGGCAAATCCGGGACCGGTGCTGGTGAGCGGCCAGAATGCCGGCGACTTGTTTGGCCTTCTCCTGGGACTCTTTGTTCGTGTGAGGAAAGCTGTGAAAATGAATGAAGAATGCGCTGCAACCTCGCCGCATCATCTTCCAGGCAGCTACGGGCGAATCGATGCCCCCCGAGAGAAGGACGGCAACCTTCCCGCCGGTATGACTCGGCAAACCTCCGAATCCGTTGATTCGTTCGGCAGAAATCAGCGCCCGACCATCGACCAGCTCAATCCGACAGACCAACTCGGCCGCACCCAGATCCACGCGGGCACCCGAGCGTTCCTGAATGTATCCGCCCACCGTCCGGTTCACATCCATTGAGTTCAACGGGAAGCGCTTATCCGGTCTTCGAGTATCGATTCGAAAGGACTCAAACTGACGGTCTTCGACCAGTCTCCAGACGGAATCGGATAGCGTTTCGATCGCCCAGTCCACCATCCATCCTTCCCCGAAGTAAGCGATACCAAAGACCAATCCCAGTCGGCGTTTCACCTCGTCAACCGTAGAATCCCTCGCGAGAGGGAGGAGAAGTCTGCCTGAAATCCGTTGGACCTTGTCGACGCCGCACCCGGCAAGTATCCGGTCGATATTCCGGCACAACTTCTTCTCAAAGTAATCCCGGTTGCCCTTTTTGAGGCCCAATTCACTGTAGTGAATGACGATCAACCGCTGCATGGGTAGGCAATTATGCACTAAATATGGTAAGAAAGTTAGCTTGCGTCGATGCAGTTTGGATTCGGATTGAACGTGTCGACGACGGTTCTTCTGTAGAGGAATTCTTCGACAATGAGACCTGTCTGGAAGGGGAATATCAGTCCTCGGTTCGCGGAGATCCTGAATTCCCTCTGCGCCGGCCCGCGATCGTCAGATACAGCCAAGACAGGTGGCCCCGAGAAACTCCTGTGAGTCAGGTCGGTGAAAATTACAACCGCCTCCTGGATCGCATTGGGGAAACGGCGCTGGCCGTGGACCGGGATCCGGCATCCATCCGTCTCATGGGTGTGACAAAGCGGGTCGGTGTCGAACGGATCCGGGAAGCGATTGAAAGCGGACTCGACGTGATTGGTGAAAATCGCCTGCAGGAGGCTGAGGCGAAGATTCCTTTGCTCCATGGGTTCGATGGCGACAAGTTCCAGGCCCATTTCATTGGTCACCTCCAGGCAAACAAAGCAAGAAAGGCTGTCGGTCTCTTCACATGTATTCAGACCGTGGATAGGGTTTCGCTTGCCCAACGCCTGGACCAACTTGCCCTCGGGCGTTTGAGCGTTCTGATACAGGTCAAATTAGAGGACGAGGTCGCTAAGACCGGCGTTCTCGAGTCCGAGCTCCCCGGGTTGATTGATGTCGTTCAGGCCTCGGAGAACCTGGATCTGAAAGGCTTAATGACGATCCCTCCCTTTTTCGAGACTGCCGAAGACGTCCGTCCCTACTTTCATCGATTGAGGCAGATGGCTGATCAGTTCGCTCTGCACGAGCTATCGATGGGGATGAGTCATGACTTCGAAATCGCGATTGAAGAAGGTGCGACAATGGTGCGGGTGGGGACCGCGTTGTTTGGAGATCGATCATGATGCTCGACGTCCGGATCATTCCCAACGCTGCCCGGACAGCCTTCACCAGGCATCGAGGAGCAGCTCTGGTATTGAAGGTGAACGCCCCCGCCCGGGACGGAAAGGCCAACAAAGCTGCGAGAGTATATCTAGCCAACGTTTTTGGCGTGTCGCGCTCGGCCATACATCTCCGTTTGGGAGAAAAGAGTAGACACAAAAAATTTGAAATTATAGGCTTGGACGCCGGCCAGGCGGAGGCAACGCTCGCGGGCTGTCAAAGCAATCGCACTTCTTAAACTGATGTCCAAACAAACGCAGGAACCGGATTCCGCGCTGGAAACAGCGCCTCTGCTGAAGCGGCGCAAACCATTGAGCTTGGTGGCAACATTGGGAATTTGTGCCACAGGATGGTTTGTCCCAGGCGCTTCTCATCTGTTTCTGGGCCGGTGGGGCAGGGCGATTGCGTTCACACTATCAGTCCTGGCGATGTTTGCTCTCGGATTGGCGATGCAGGGCAGCCTTTACGACATGGCGCCTGAACAACCCTTACACATATTTGCTTTCTTGGCCAATGTCGGCGTCGGCGTGCCGTACATCGTTGCGCAACGCCTGGGTCTGGGCGTCGGTTTTCTTGCCAACCCCAGCTACGACTATGGGAGCACCTATCTCTGGGTAGCCGGGCTGTTGAATTACCTCATCGTGCTCGACGCGTTCGACATCGCCCAGGGGCGCAAGCCGTGACAATTTCCCACTTCAGCTCGTTGTTCGTCTTCGCCACGATTGTTTCCGTTGTGTTTGGCCTGATCAACAAAACGCAACTACGAGAACAACTTCGCTATGGCATTGTCGTCTTCCTGTCTTTTTTGGGCGTCGCATTTTTCGTGAGCTGGATCATGTTCCCCTTCCCCTTTTAGCTCGAGCAGCGGATACATCCTCCAATACGTCGTTGCGCTTGGTCGGGTTTCCTCCGCGTATTTCCAATACGCCGCGGTCAACCCTCCCCACGCGCGCCTCGTCTTGGCGGCGTCTCCACTGGTCCCGGGGGAGGGGGGGGTACTTGCACCTTTCAGATGCGGTGGATGCCGCTCCGTTACTTTCGACGCCAAGACAGGGTCTCTTCCACCCGCATTCGACCCTGCATCGAGTCGACCGACTCGGTTCCGGGACGTCGAAGATTTCGAATTGACCATAGGCATGCGCTTGTAAAAGGGGTGCTTTGCCCCGGATCTGCCAAAGTGATAGAGTCAGCCGATACAGCCCCCGAATAAACCATGAGAAAGGTATACGGAGCCAGAAAAATGGGTCTTTTCAAGTTTCGGAGTCGTTGTCTGTTTTGTCTTGTTTCGTTAAGTCTGTTTTTCATGGGTGGGGTGACGGGCTGGGCGCAGGAAGGATCGACCCGCCGCCTCCGACTCCAGGGTGCCACGATCATTGACGGTGTGTCCGACGCACCGCTGGTCGATCGGTCGGTACTGATCGAAGGGAGTGCGATCATAGCCATTGTTCCCGACGGGTCGCCCGTTGCAGCCGGTACCGAAATCGTAGACTTGAATGGCAAGGTCCTGATCCCGGGACTGATGGACTCCCATGTCCACTGGCTTGATTGGATGGGCGAACTCTTCCTGAATCATGGCGTGACTTCGATCGTTGCGCTAACGGATCTCGATCGTGAACTGCGCGCCCGGAGTCAGGCATCGGCTAAGCTTCCCCGGCTTTACCACAGTGGCAATCGACCTGCCTTCTCCAACGCCGGCAGTCCCGAAGAGATCCGTCGCGCCATGCAACTCTGGCTTGAGAACGAGCCGGACATGGCCCATTTTCCAACCTACGATGACGCCTCCAGCAGAGCCTATGCCGTAGCGGCCGAGGAAGCCCACCGTGAAGGCTTCCTGGTGTTCGGGCACGCCGAGGACGCGCCGGCCGGTATCCGCGATGGCATGGACGTGATCGAACATGTCTGGGGCTTCACGCAGGCGGCCATGTCGGCCGACGACCTTCAAGCGTTTCAGGAAGGCGCGTATCTGACCTGGGCGACATTGATGACCGATTGGACCGTGTTGGACGGAATGATCGCGGACGCAGTCGAGGCCGGCACCTATCTCAATCCCACGCTGGTCTATGAGTGGGGCGGAATGAGTGAGCGCGCGAATCAACGCGAGTTGGACGACTACCGCGTCATCAGTAATCCGGATCTGGTTTACATTCCGGATAACATCGCCGACAGCTTGCTTCTAAAGCATCGGCAGATCAAGAATTTCTCCAGCCGCTACGAGAATATGCCCTTGATCAGCCGTCTGCCGGCCGGAGATCGCGCCCATTTCGAACAGGGATATCGAAACGTACGCGAGTTTGTCCGCCGCTTCGTGAACGCGGGTGGAAAGATTCAGGCGGGCACAGACACCATAACGGGTGGAGTGCCCGGCCTTGGCGTGCATCAGGAGATGCAGATGCTGGTCGAAGCCGGCCTCACTCCAATGCAAGCCCTGAAATCCGCCACACGATGGTCCGCCGAGTTGCTGGAAGGCAGGGACGGGGCGCGCGGCCCGGCCCGCGTCGGCTCGATTGAACCCGGTAAGCTGGCGGATCTGGTTGTGTTGAGGGCGGATCCTCTGGCTGACATTTCGAACACTGAAGAGATCGAACGGGTAATGAAAGACGGGCGTTGGATCGAACTCGGCTACACTCCCGAGTACTACACCCAGACGGGCCCCGCTCGATCCCTGGCGGGGTCCACATTCGCCCCCGTCATCAGTTCCCTCACGCCGGCCATCGTGGAGGCGGGCAGCGAAGGCACCCGTGTGGCGATCGAGGGCAGTGGGTTCTTGTTGACGTCACTGATCCGTGTCAACGGCATCTCGGTGAAGACATTCGTAACGAGCCCGCGCCGCGTGGAGTTCGATCTTCCCGCCAACCTGGTTTCACGGTCTGGACCGGACCCGTACCGGGCTCCCGGCCCCGCCCAGAATGTTGGCATCATCGGCTACCGGTCCATTGAGATCAGCGTTTTCAACCCGCCCCCGGAAGGCGGCATGTCCAACAGCATCGAGCTATTGGTGCGACCGCACTAGTGAGATGTGATGAGATGTGTCGGCAGAGTAGGACAAAGTGGCCCATCCAACCGGGTTCACCATGCGCCGTGCCCGAGGGCGGCGAGTTCGATCGGCGAGGCCCTACAGACAAGGAGCCCTCTGCCAGAATCCGTCGTGTCGAGTGGCAGGCAATAACAGGAGAAAGGAATGTTTATGAGAAGGCTTCGTATATCGCTGGTCGTGGTGGCACTGCTTTTGTCGGGGGTTTTTTATGCGGCGCGCGCACAACAGTCGCGCTTCGTTCCAGTGACTGACGCCATTCTTCAAGACTCTGAACCGGCCGACTGGTTGAGCTGGCGTCGTGACAACGGTGCCAGCGGATACAGCCCCCTGGACCAGGTCACGCGCGCGAACGTTCAGGGCTTGCGCCTGGCGTGGGCGTGGGCGATGGAGAGCGGGAAGCAGGAGTCGGAACCGATCGTCTACCGTGGCGTCATGTACCTGCCTCACACCCGCGGCGTGGTGCAGGCGCTCGATGCTCGAACGGGCGAGTTCATCTGGGAGTACCGCCGCAACTTGCCGGAAGGCATGGGCGCAGATACGACGCGAAATCTCGTGATTTACGGGGACAAGATCTTTCTCACGACCGAGGATGGCTACATTGTTGCGCTCGATGCGATGACCGGGCGCCTGGAATGGGAGATCCAGACCGGGGATCCCAGCGACCGGATCCGATACTCCGCCGGACCGATCGCCGGAGACGGCAGGATCTTTGCCGGTCTGACGTGCGGCACGGGCACCTCTCGCTCATGTTTCTTGAGTGCCCATGATGCGGATACGGGACGGGAACTCTGGCGGAGAGAATCGGTCGCCGGTCCCGGAGATCCGGCTGAACATGAGGCGACATGGGGGGGCGCGCCCTACGAGCAACGGAAGAAAGCGTCGTTCTGGCTTACGGGAAGCTACGATCCGGACTTGAACCTGGTGTACTGGACCACGGCCAGCCCCTATCCCTACCCGGAGTTGCACAAAGGCACAGGCAGCGGTGAGCTGCTGTACTCCAACTCGATTCTGGCTCTCGACGCCGACTCTGGTGAAATCCGATGGTTTTTCCAGATGCAGCCGCGTGACAACTTCGACATGGATCACCAGGACAATCCCATCCTGGCCGACGTGGAGATCGACGGCGTCCTGCGCCAGGTGGTGTATTTGCTCGGCAAGCCTGGCATGCTTTGGGCCCTGGATCGGACGACGGGAGAGTATCTGTTTCACAAGCAGCTGGTGACATTCCAGAATCTCTACGAAGACATCGACCCGGTGACCGGCGCAATCACTATGAATGACGAGATCATTCCCAGGAATATCGGGGATGCGCCCCTGGTATGCCCGGGAATGCGCGGCGGCAAGCTCTTCCAGACGAATGCCTACAGTCCCACGACCGATGCCGTGTACAGCACGGTGAGCAATGAATGCACGATATTCGAGGTCGTATCTCTGGACGAAAGCGTCTCCGGCGGGAACTACTCCGAAATCCAGCACATGGAAGGTTCGAACGGCCAGGTCGGGAGGTTGACCGCGGTTTCAGCTACGACTGGGGACTTTCTGTGGACCTATGATCAGCGGGCGGCAATGGGTTCTGTCCTGACTACCGGGGGTGGACTGGTTTTTGTGGGAGACTTGCACCGGTACTTCAGGGCGCTCGATGCCGAAACCGGGCAGGTGCTGTGGGAAACACCGCTCAGTGCGCCAGTGACCGGCTATCCGATGACGTATGCGGTGGACGGAAACCAGTACATTGCGGTGGCCGTGGGTGGCACGACAGCGGGAACCAACCACCTGGCCAACTTGTACCCCGAACTGAGGACCCCGAATGGGAGCAACATCCTGATGGTCTTTAGGCTCGGGGATTGAGTCGCCCGCGAACCGGACCTAGCCATCGGAGTCCATTGCGTGCAACGTCTTTTCAGGAAACCGGTCTTCAGCAATATTTTGACCCCGGCCCGTTTCAACCGGCGGTGGTCTGGCCACAGTCTGGGAAGTCCTGTCCGGAATGCAACTTTCAAGTCAGGGAACTTCGGACTCGAGGGATAGAATCAGTCGGTTCAAGAAGTCTTGAAATGTTGGTCGATGGCATTGACCAGAGCGGGGATGGTTGCGGTGGACGGTTCGATGTCGACGTGGAGGCCAAGCGCGATAACCGCTTTGCGCGTAACGGGACCGATCACGGCGATGGCGGGTTCAGACAGTAACTCCACCGGATGCGGCACCTCCAGCATTAGAATCAGGTTTCGGGCAGTCGAGCCGCTCGTCAGAGTAATGCAGTCAATCGTTCCAGCCGCCAAGAGAACGCGGAGTTCCTCGCCTCCCGCGCCCGGTATCTCATTCCGATAGACCGGGATGATGTCCACCCGTGCACCGCGCTCCCGGAGTGTGTCTGGAAGCAAATCGTTGCCGGATTGGGCGCGAGGCAACAGAATCCGGATGCCGGTGAGGTCTTCGGGAAAGCTCTTGAGGAGCCCTTCCCCTCGAAAGTCCTCCGGTACGAGGTGGGCCTTGAGGTGCCTTTCTTGCAGTCGCCGGGCTGTTTGAGTGCCCACCGCCGCAATTTTCGCTTGCGGCAATCTTCCGAACCGGTCGAGGAAACCATCCACAGCGTTAGTGCTGGCGAAAATTATCCAGTCGAAATCGGCGAGTCCTTCGATGGCCCGGTCAGCCGGCTTCCAGGTCTCCGAAGGGCCGATCGCCAGCGTGGGAATCGAAATCACTTCCGCTCCAAGAGCTTCAAGCAAGTTCCGAAACTCCACGCTCTGGGCAGGGGAACGGGTAACAATTACCGTTTTGCCTTCAAGTCCCATATCGGCGTATCTCTTCGAGAACGCTGTCTGCGCCGGCTCCACGGAGTTGTCGGCCCAGTTGCTCTCCGATTTTGGAAGGATTCGATCGGGCGCCGCGCACATCACCTGCAACAACTGTGCCACCATCCAAGCTTGCGATCAGGCCTTGGAGTACGATCTCGTCTCCATCAATGTAGGCATATCCTGCAATCGGCACTTGACAACTCCCCTCTAAGATTGCCATCAGGGCCCGCTCAGCAATGATGCTCTGGTGGGTGTCGATGTCGTCCACAACCTGAAGGGTATCGAGCGTCCGCGTATCGTCGCAGCGGCAAACCAGCCCGAGCGCCCCTTGCCCCACCGCCGACAGCATAACGTCTCTTTCAAGGTACTCTGTGATGCGTTCCTGAAACCCGAGCCTTTTCAAACCGGCGGCGGCCAGAATGATGCCGTCAAACTCACCCGAATCCAGTTTTCCGAGCCGGGTATCGACATTTCCCCTTAGGGGCAGAACTTCCAGGGCGGGAAAACGACGTCGCAGTTGCGCCTGGCGGCGAAGGCTGCTGGTGCCGACCCGCGCACCCGGCACCATGTCGGCGAGACGGATGCCGTTGGATATCAGAGCGTCGCGTGGATCCTCCCTTTTGGTCACCGCCGAGAGAACCGTTCCTTCGGGAAGGGCAAAGGGCAGGTCCTTCAAACTGTGAACTGCAAAATCAATCCGCCCATCGAGCAGCGCCGCATCCAGTTCCTTCGTAAAGAGACCTTTCCCGCCAACCTGGGCAAGAGGCACATCCTGAATTCGATCACCGCTGGTCTTTATGGGAAGAATCGTGACATGAAGGCCCCGAACGCGGCGCTCCAACTCAGACTGTGCCCAGTTGGCCTGCCACAGGGCCAGAGGACTGCCCCGCGTACCGAGCCCGAGCTCGCTACCGGTCTTTGACATTGAATATCTTTCGAACGAATTTGATGTACTCAGGCCCATCCGGGTGATGGGTCATATCTTTTAGCTGGGTGATTGGGTGGTGCAAAATCTTGTTGATCATGGATTGGGTAATGCGTTCCAGCGCTTCCAGTTGCTCGGGATCCAAGGGGGCCATCAGCTTGCGGTTCCGTTCGATCTCATCACGGCGAAGTTTCTCGAGGGTCTCCCGAAGCTCGACAATCGTCGGAACCACCTCACGGGATTGCAGCTTTGAGCGAAACGCTCGCACCTCGTCATCGACCATTTCTTCCGCGCGCACAGCTTCACTCATTCGTTCTTTGACATTTTCTTCAACCACCTGTTGAAGGTCGTCGATGTCGTAGAGGAAAACGTTATCGATCTCATTCACGGTCGGATCGATGTCCCGAGGGACAGCAATGTCGATGAAAAAAATAGGCCGATTCTTCCGTTGGTGAATAATGCGTTCGGCCTGAAGTTTTGTGATCACGAAGTGGGGTGCCCCAGTTGAGCTGATGACGATGTCAGCCCGGTCTATGTGCGCGTTCAGATGCTCGAAAGGGATCGCCGCCCCGTCGAATACCTTTGCCATTTCCACGGCGCGTTCAAAGGTCCGGTTCGTTACCAGCACCATAGACACTCCGGCGCGCTTCAGGTGTTTTGCCGACAACTCACCCATTTTGCTGGCGCCAATAATCATCACGCTCTTGCCTTTCAGATCTCCGAAGATTTTTCGGGCAAGTTCGACCGCGGCATAACTCACGGACACCGCGGATTGAGCGATGCCCGTTTCACTCCTGATTTTCTTCGCAACGACGAACGCACGATCCATCACCGACCCGATGTGCACGCCAACGGTGCCGGCATCATGGGCAAGCCGGTAGGCCTCTTTGATCTGTCCAAGAATCTGCGGTTCACCTACGACCATCGAATCCAGGCTCGAGGCGACCCGGAAGACGTGCCGTATGACGTCGTTGTTCCGCAGAGTATAGAGGTGCTTGACCATACTGGCCGACGGGACGCGATGGTAAGAAGAGAGAAAATCGCGAGCTGGAGCTTCATCTGAGGCTTCAACGAGGACCTCGACTCGATTGCAGGTTGACAGGATCATCGCTTCTGAAATCCCATCGCGTGAGAGGAGCGACTGGAGGGCTGTGCCTAAATCTCCGTTCTCGAACGCAAGCCGTTCCCGAAGTTCGACCGGAGCTGTTTTGTGACTCAACCCAACGAGTGCCAGTTGCATAGGATTAGATCGATCCGATCCACACCAGGGTTCCCGTCCTGTGACCCCTCATTGCGTGAACGAGTGCAGTCCTCCAAAGTAATTTGCTCCGAGAAACGACACCAGCACACTGACGAATCCTGCGATCGCAAGGTAAGCCGCCTTCTTGCCGCGCCACCCTGCAATAAACCGATAGTGGATCAGCATCAAATAGATCAGCCACGTGAACAGAGACAATAGGATTTTCAAATCGGCGCCCCATAGCGTGCCCCAGGCCGACTGGGCCCAGAGCGCTCCTGAAACAATGCCAAGTGTGATGAGCGGAAAGCCGATCGCCAGCGAACGGTACGAGAGGTCATCGCAGATCTCGAGCGAAGGGAGCCGGTAGTAGAACAGAGAGTGGTGCTTCGACTTCAGCTCGCGTTCCTGAATCAGGTACATCGTGGAGCCCGCAAAACAGATGAGCAGAGCCGCGTATCCCAGAAAAATCAGAGGCGTGTGAACGTAAATCCAATTGCTTTGGATCACAAGAGGAATGGCACTCGAGGGGTCATAGGCAACGTTCGCAATAAACGTCAGAATAAAAATCAGTGGACAGACAAATATGCTCAGCGTAGCGATCCGATATCGGGCGTAGGCTATGAGGTATCCCATAGCCACCAGAGCGGCAAAAAACGAGAAGGCTTCGTAGCGTTGCGTCAGCGGCATGTAGTTGAGTTCGTTCGCACGCAGAAGGATTGAAACCGCCTGGCAGATGAACCCGGCTATGACGGCGTAGAGGCTGAGGCGAAAAAGCGTATACTTCCTGCTGAGAACAGAAACGACCGAATGCAGTAAGCCCACGGAATAGAAGGCCAGAGCGACCCTCAACAGCACGACGTGCATGCTTAAATTATAGCAGCAGTGAGGGTTCTTGGGCACACCGTGTGTGCTAGCATAAAAACGCTATGGGTATCGACGTCGTTTCTCTGGTGTCTTCGCTTGTGGTCCTGCTGGTATCACTCAGCGTTCATGAGTCGGCCCATGCGTGGACTGCGGATAGGCTGGGCGACCCGACCGCACGGTATCTCGGGCGGATTTCGTTCAATCCGCTCGTGCATGCTGATTTCTTTGGGACCTTTCTGTTCCCGCTCCTAGGATTCATGTTTGGCGGCATCATCTTTGGCTGGGCTAAGCCTGTTCCGGTGAACACGGCCCGACTGCTGAACCCAAGGCGCGACTACATGCTGGTCGCTGCCGCGGGTCCGGCGAGCAATCTGTTGATGGCCGGTGGCCTCCTCCTTGTGCTTGGGTTCTTGAAATCATCGTCCGCGTCGATGGAGTTGCTCCTCAATCAGGTCGTGCGCGGGGTGGTGGGCAGTAGTGACGGGATCGTCGTTGTACTGGTCTTCATGGCGTACTTTGGAGTCCTGATCAACCTGATTCTAGCCATCTTCAACATGATTCCAGTGGCGCCCCTCGATGGGGCCGCAGTGCTCTCGGGCCTGCTCCCTGACTCGCTGTCACGGGCGTACAAGGCGCTCGAGAGCTACGGTCTTTTCATTCTGATCGGACTACTCTATCTAGGCATTCCCGGATACCTGTTCAGCCCTGTAATAGGATTCGTCAATTCTTTCCTAGTCTTCTAACCCCTCCTTCCTTATGGTCAAGAAAAGAGTTCTCAGCGGGATGCGGCCGACGGGCCGATTGCATCTGGGCAACTACATGGGGGCGCTGGAACACTGGGTGCGCCTTCAGGGCGATTATGACAGTTTCTGTTTCGTTGCCGACTGGCATGCACTCACTACGCACTATGAGAGCGGCACCGACTTCAGCGAAAGCGCATTCCAGGTGGCAATCGACTACCTTGCAGCCGGGCTGGACCCAGAGCGAACGACCATATTTCTGCAATCCAGCGTTCCCGAACATGCCGAACTGCACCTGCTCTTGTCGATGGTGACGCCTTTGGGTTGGCTCGAACGGGTGCCTTCATACAAGGAACTGCAGGAAAACGTCGATCACGATATCAACACTTACGGATTCCTGGGATACCCCGTTCTTCAGTCGGCAGACATTCTGGTCTACAAGGCGATCGCCGTACCGGTGGGTGAGGATCAGGTCGCACATGTCGAATTGACCCGTGAAATCGCCCGCCGATTCAATCGGATCTACACCAAGATATTCCCTGAACCCAAGGCACTACTCACTTCCGCGCCGAAGCTGCCCGGCACGGACGGGCGAAAGATGAGCAAGAGCTACGGCAACACGATCTCGATGGGCGACCCGCCGGATGAGGTGAAGAAGTCGCTTCTGACGATGATGACGGATCCTGCGCGCAAGCGACGCTCCGATGCCGGCAACCCGGACCTCTGCCCCGTTTTTGATCTTCACAAGGTCTTCTCCGACGAAAAAACACTTCAGGACGTGGACCAAGGTTGTCGCAGTGCAGGGATAGGCTGTGTGGAATGTAAGGGTTGGCTTTTCGAGAGCTATCAAGACAAACTCGGACCGATTTACGAGAGCCGCGTGCATTACGCAGAGAACCCGCATGAAGTCCTCGATATTCTGGAAGACGGGGCGCAGCGTGCGCGGACGGTTGCCGGGGAAACCATGGCTGAGGTCCGGGAAGCGATGAAGCTGAAATAGTGAATTAAGAGTTGTCGGTTCGGGAAGAATGCTCTTAACTTTCAATATCGGGTGCTCACGTCCCCAAAATGGCGCAAGAACTGAAAATCACGCTCGATCTCTATGAGGGCCCCCTGGACCTCCTGCTGGACCTCATCCGCCGCCAGAAGCTCGACATCTACAACATTCCTATTGCCGAGGTGACCGCACAGTACCTGGACTACCTTCACCTGATGAAGGAAATGGATGTGGATGTCGCTTCCGAGTTTCTGCTCATCGCGGCGCAGTTGATCTACCTCAAATCACGCATGCTCCTGCCGCTCGATCCGGACGCCGCTGCCGACGAAGAGGAAGATCCACGGGCAGAACTGGTCCGAAGGCTGCTCGAACATGAAAAATTCAAGAATGCTGCAGAAATGCTCTACCAGAGAGAGCTTGTCGAAAAGTCCACCTGGACCCGGCCCGGTGATCTGAACGTCGAGCAAAGCGAACTCGAACCTGAGGTGACCGCGACACTTTTCGACATACTTGCAGTTTTTCGCGATGTCATCAAGCGCGTTGAAGAACGTCCGTCGATAGACATCCACAGGGAAGAGTTTACAATCGAAGAGATGGCAACACTGATTCTGGGGCAGGTTGAAAACACTCCGACCGGCCTCACGTTCATGAAACTGATGGAAAGGTTTTCGACACGACAAGCACTGATTACGGCGTTTCTCGCACTTCTGGAGCTTTCCCGGATCCGAGCGATTCAGATCGGCCAGAAAGATGCCTTCGGAGACATCCAACTCCGAGCGAACCCGAAGTATGAGCGATCCCAATCTTTCAGCCTTGCTTGAGGCGATCATCTATCTCGCCGACGACCCTGTTCGACTGGAGCAGATTCAAAAGGCACTGCCGGAGGTTTCTCCGCAGGCCGTGACCGGCGAACTCAATGCTCTTATGGAGCGATTTCAATCGACCAACCACGGGATTGAGGTCCGCGAAGTGGCCGGCGGTTATCGCTTTTCGACGAAAGCGGAACACCACGAAGTCCTGAAGAAATTCGTCAGAAGCCTGGTCCCCCCCACTAGACTTTCCATGGCTGCACTTGAAACTCTGGCGGTAATCGCGTACAGACAACCGACTACGGTGCCCGAAATACAGGAAGTTCGTGGCGTTCACGCCTCTGGAGTGATCAAGGCCCTGCTGGACCGAAAACTGGTGACCGCCGCCGGACGCAAGGACGTGGTTGGCCGCCCCATTCTGTACAAGACCACGCGTAATTTCCTGGTCCACTTTGGCCTCAAGAACCTCGAGGAGTTGCCCAGCATGGAGGAGTTCGAAGAATTGATCAAGTCTGAGCACTCCGCGGAGCAGGCCGAGCTTCCCCTGCAACCCGAGGCCTCCGGGCCGTCCAAAAGCGGCGATGCCGCAGACGAGGCCGCCCGCTAACCCGTCACACCCCGACCGTCCATTTCCGCTAAGATAGACAGGTATGACCGATCGTTTGCAAAAGATACTGGCCCATGCGGGTGTGGCGTCCCGGCGGAGTGCCGAGAAGATGATCCTGGAGGGGCGAGTTCGGGTCAACGGGAAGGTTATCACTGAGATGGGCGTGCGGGCCGATGCGAGGGACGACGAGATTACGCTGGACGGTAAGCGACTGCGCCGCCCGGGCCTGCCCGTTTACATCCTCATTCACAAGCCCAAGAATGTCCTATCGACGCGCACTGATCCTCGCGGCAGGCGAACTGTGATCGACCTGCTCGGGCCCCGTCTGAGAGACAAGGTATACCCGGTGGGCCGCCTGGATTATGCGTCCGAAGGTCTTCTGATTCTGACCAACGACGGTGAATTCACTCACTTCATGACGCGGGCCGGCGGAGTGGAGAAGGTGTATCGTGTGAAGGTTTCCGGAACGCCAAGTGATGCAGCACTCGACAGGCTCCGGAAGGGAATCCGCCTCGCGGACACGCGCACAGCACCGTGTGAAATCAGGGTTTACCGGAGGGGAGCAAATGCCTGGTATGAGATCACACTCCTTCAGGGACGGAATCGGCAGATTCGCAGAATGTTCGAAGCCATGGGTCACCCTGCCCTGAAATTGCGTCGGACCCGCATCGGTTTCCTTGAAGATATCAAGCTTGAGTCCGGGGGTTGGCGCCATTTGACGGCGACCGAGGTCGAGAAATTCTATCGTCGATATGGGAGCAAGGCCGCAGAGACGCGACCAGGGAAAAAGCCTCGATCCAGGATCCTGAAGAAAGAGGGTCGAGGGGTTTCGCAGGCACCGGATGAAAAGAAGCCATGGGTCAGGACCGGGAAGAATGCTGAACGAAAGGCTGTGGCAGGGAAGCGATCTTGACGGTACAAGAGATACTTGAGACCTATCGCAACATTGCCGTCGTCGGACTTTCGTCACGGGAGTTCCGGCCCAGTTACGGTGTCAGCCGGTACATGCAGGCCTGTGGCTACCGTATCATCCCGGTTAACCCGAATGAGACAGAAGTATTAGGCGAGAAGGCCTATGCACACTTGAACGCAATCCCTCAGAGTGTCGACATCGTAAATATCTTTCGGCGCTCGAATTTCGTTGCGGAGATCGTAGAATCGGCGATCGCGATCGGTGCCCGATGCATCTGGATGCAGGAGGGTGTTATTGATGATGCCGCGGCTGAACGCGGCAGGAAAGCCGGATTGGCGATTGTCATCAATCGATGTATCCTCAAGGAACACATCGCATTAAATTCGTAAGTGATTGTTATATAATCTATTATATTATTCTTCAGCCCGCCGCCGATACTCTTCCAGCCGCCTGATGATCTCTGATTCCATTCCCACATTCCTGCCCTGATAGTAGCGCTTGCGGATCAAGTTATGTGGCAGACACTCCATATGCGCCACCCCCTCCCGGGTATCGTGTGCATACCGGTACCCTTCACCGTAGTGAAGGTTCTTCATCAAAGGCGTGGGTGCGTTCCTCAAATGAAGAGGCACGGGTTCAGCCCGACTGGTTCGGGCCTCTTCAATCGCGGCTGCGTAGGCGGTGTAGACGGAATTTGATTTCGGAGCGGCCGCCAGATAGATTACACATCCCGCCAGCGCCAACCCGCCTTCGGGCATGCCCAGGAAAATGATCGAATCCTTTGCGTCGAGTGCGAGCCCTAGTGCGTGAGGATCAGCCAAACCCACATCTTCGGACGCAAACCGGACGAGCCGACGTGCAATGTAGAGAGGATCTTCACCGGCTTCCAGCATCCGGGCAAGCCAGTACAAGGCGGCATCGGCATCTGAGTTCCGAATGGATTTATGCAAAGCTGAAATGACGTTGTAGTGCTCCTCGCCACCCTTGTCATATCGAAGCACTTTTCGCTGGGCCACCTCGTGAATCACGTGCTCGGATATCTCTTCCCCGGGATCAACGGATTGGGCAGCCACCTCAAGAATATTGTACGCAGCGCGAGCATCCCCGTTGGAAAGATCAACGAGCGCCGCCGCCGCGACAGCGGCAATCGAGCAATCGCTGACCTTCGTTGCCCGTCGGATCAGTAAAGCGATTTCTTCGTCCTTGAGTGCCTCAAGGACGAAGACGCGCACCCGTGAGAGAAGCGCCGCGATCACCTCGAATGAGGGGTTTTCTGTCGTCGCGCCAATCAGAGTAATACTGCCCTTCTCGACATAGGGCAGGAATGCGTCCTGCTGAGCCTTGTTGAACCGGTGAATCTCGTCGATAAATAGAATCGTTTGACGTCCACGTTTGTGGGCGCCCTCAGCCACTGCCATGATCTCGCGGATTTCCTTGATTCCCGAGAGCACAGCACTGAAACTCAGAAACCCTGATCGGCTTCGGTGCGCAATGATCTGGGCGAGCGTCGTCTTGCCAACACCCGGCGGCCCCCACAGAATCATCGACGGCGCGTGGTCGTGCTCGATGGCGCCTCTGAGCGCCTTACCGGGTCCGAGCAGATGATCCTGGCCGACGAATTCTTCCAGAGTCGTCGGGCGCATCCGCTCGGCCAGTGGAACATGCTCAGTTTCAGGACCCGGATGGGGTTCGTCGAACAAGGAATCCATGAATCAGTTAGCCTTGGAACCGCGGCAGCGTGCAGCCTCATACATCACAATACTCGCAGCGGTTGCGGCGTTGAGCGATTCAACGGCGCCCGCATGGGGGATCCGCACCAGAGTATCGCAGGCGTCGGTTTCCTCCCGGCTCAATCCGGAGCCTTCGTTGCCCAATAAGATCGCCGTAGGCCCACGCCAGTCCTCGCTCTCCACCGTGTAGTCGGACCCCATCGCGGTCCCTACGATGCGAACTCCTCTCGATTTGATGTGATCAATGGTTGCCTCGAAGTCAACGTCCCACACATGCGGCAGACGGAAAAGACTTCCGGCGCTCGCCCGAACCACCTTGTCGTTGTATCGGCTGGCAGTGCCTTCAGTGGCGATACAGCCGCTGGCCCGAAACGCCTCTGCAATTCGAATGATGTTTCCCACGTTTCCTGGGTCCTGAAGACCGCACAACACGAGCAGCAGAAGGTTCGCCTCGTCCAGTATCGACTCGAGTGAGAAGGTTGAAGGTCGCACCAGTGCAATCACGCCCTGCGGTTCTTGGGTGGCGCCCAGTGACCGAAATACCGAAGGGTCGACGGTATAGCTTCGAGCCGCTGTGACGTGGCAGGTTTCGCCTTTTCGAACGAATAGTTCTCTCACCTCGAAAGCGCTCCTCGACACCTCGTCCAGTAAACGGGGGCCTTCGATAGGGAGCAATCCATCCTCGGTAAGCGCCCCATCCCGAAAGGCCCGGCGAATCTGGGCGAGTCTTGGATTGTGCTTACCGATCGATTCACGGCTCATGATACCAGTATTATGGCAGGGACTGTGCCGTTATGAGTTATAAGGGTTAGGAACTGAAGATGTGAGCTTCGCTTGTAACCAATTACTGTTAACTTTCTGGAATGACATATGAAATCAGCGCGGATCAGCTGGATCCCGCAACCCTGGCTGACATTGCTCACAGGCTTGAAACAGGCGGTGTCGTCTGTTTTCCAACGGATACCCTGTACGGGCTTGCGGTGAATCCTTCGAATCCAGAAGCAGTGGAACGGCTTTTCACGCTCAAGGGACGGACCGGGGCGAAACCCATCCTCCTTCTTCTGGACTCAATCGAATTGGCCCGGACGGTCTCTCTGCCCAATCCCGTTTTCGAAGAAGTGGCCGCCACCTTCTGGCCGGGCCCACTCACGCTCGTCACCCCCGCTCAAGACCATCTGTCGGACCGCGTCACGGGGGGTGCCGGGACGATTGGAGTGCGCTGGCCTGATGCCAGCGTGCCGCGCCTGCTCATTGAAGCTTTTGGTGTACCGATTACCGGCACGAGTGCCAACCGCAGCGGACAACCGGGAGTTCGATCGGCTCTTGACGCTCTGCATCAGTTGGGCGAAGGAGTCGATGTCGTCATTGACGGAGGTACCCTGGGGGATTCACCGGCCTCGACGGTCCTTGACGTTTCCGGCGATGTGCCGGTACTCCTCAGGGAAGGGCCGGTAACGTACCAAACGCTTGTCCGGTTTTTTGATGGCCGACTTCAGAGGCGAACAGCATGAATCGTGTGTCCTTCCACCGGCTTGCGCTTGGCATGGGACTCGCCTTCCTTGTGATCGTTGCCTATACCGCGTTCACCTATCTTCAGGTCCGGAGAGTCGCGGCAACGGACGAAACGGGTCCAGCCGATGCGATCGTGGTCCTGGGGGCGGCCCAATACAACGGACGCCCATCTCCTGTATTCCGGGCACGACTCGATCACGCTCTGAATCTCTTTGAAGAAGGCCATGCGAATATCATCGTGACCACCGGAAGTTTTGGGCCCGATCCAAATTTTTCCGAGGCCCACGTCGCTACAGAATATTTGTCGGAACTCGGTGTCGATCCATCCCAGATAGTAACCGAGCAGGGAAGCGGCAACACATACGACACGGTCCTTGCGGTCGTTCGCTTAATGCAATCCAATGGGTGGATCACGGCGCTCGTCGTCAGTGACGGTTTCCACCTGTACCGCGTGAGCCAGATCTTCAAAGACAACGCGGTGCAGACGCGGGTGTCGCCGGCACCGGACAGCCTGATTGAAACATCTCGCACCAACCGGGGGTGGTACAGCCTTCGAGAAGTTCTTTTGATTACCGTGTATCGTCTGGGAAGACTCGTCGGCGTAAACTGACTGATCTGTCGCGAACTTCTGATTCAGGACGCTACGGGGCGTCTCGAACGCGAATTTCGTTGAGAAAATCGTAGTCTCCTGCAAGGAACAGCTTCATGCCCTCTATCCGTTCGTTAACTACGGCAACGTTATTCGTGTAGTACAGATTCACATACGGCAGGTCATTCGATACGGTCTTTTGGACGTCCGCGTAGTAGGCCTTCCGAGTTTCCAAATCGGTTTCCCTCCGCGCCAACTCGATCCAGAGGTAGACCTGCGGATTGAGATAGTGTCCGCGGTTCGCTCCGTTCGGGGGCACCATTTCCGAATGGAATATCAGGTTGAAGATGTCGGGGTCGTTGTTGCCGCCGACCCATCTCAGGGAATACATCTGAAAGTTACCCGCTACAACGTCTGAAAAAAAAGTCGCAAACTCATTAGACCGAATCTGCATTTCGATGCCGAGATCCTTAAACTGCTGTTGCAGCACAGCCGCCACCAAGAGGCCGAGTGGGTCCGTGGACGTCCGATAGGTGAAGCTGATCTCGTCATACCCGGCGTCCTCCAGGATTGACCTCGCAAGTTCCGGGTCGTAGGCATACCGTCTGACATCGGAGGAGTAGGCCCAGTTTTCCGGTGGAAGGATGGAATCCGCCAATCGAGCCTGATTGCGCCAGAGATATTTTACGATCGCTTCACGATCGACGGCATGGGCGATCGCCCGGCGCACTCGTAGATCCGAAAACAACGGATCCTCTAAATTGAAGGCCAGGTATTGGGCATTCGTACCTTCGGTGTTCAGGACCGCGAGATGTGGCTCATCGCGAAGGGCTTCTACGATGTCGGCTGGCAAAACGTTCAAGGCGATATCTATCGTCCCTTTTCGTAGTTCCAGTGCGCGGACTACGGCGTCCGGTACGATCTTGAAACGGACTGCGTCCAACTGTGGCGACTCGCCAAAGTAGTCGGGATTCGATCGGAGCAGGATTTCGCCGTCACGGATGTAGTGCTCGAAGATAAACGGGCCGGTTCCAATGGGCTGGTTCGAAAAGTCGTTTCCAGCACCTTCGGGAACGATCCCGATCGCGGGGAGGGCCACGTTCCAGAGAAACGGGGCATAGGGCTCTGTCAAAGTGAACTGCACGGTATGCGGATCCAGAGCCGCGACGGTGTCCACCAAGCTGTAAGTGCCCGCCTTTGCAGTCTGGACGGTGCCGTCCAGGATGCTGTTGAACGTGTACACAACGTCGGCGGCCGTCAGTGATCGTCCGTCGTGAAACCGGACATTCTCTCTTAAATAAAAAATGTAGGTCGTGGGGTCCGGGATCACCCAACTTTCGGCAAGGTCGGGCAGAATGTCAGAACTTTCACCTTTGCGGACCAGGGAATTGAAAAGGAGTTGGTCCAGGCGCTCCGAATACGCATCCACTCCAATTCTTGGATCGAGGTTAATGGGTGGACTATCCAGCGCAATAGTAACGATGTCGGGACGTGTCAGGGTGTTGCCACAGGCGAGGAGGACGCTAGTGCTGAGGAGAACAAGGCCAAAACGCCGGAAACCTTCGAGCATACAAGTCATGGTCGCAGCGCGCCGGAAGCAGTGACGAGTGACCTGTGACAAGTCGTGAGGCATGATTTCCCCGTTTTTCCCCCGTCATTCATAACTTCCCATATCTCACGTGCACGCGTTCGACAGTCGGAATGGACTGTTTGAGCTTTTCGATCTGGCGTATGAGACGGGGTCGGGCATGAGGCCGGTTTCGGAGAGGTGCGAATTCGATTTTCTGTTTGAGATGCAGTATCCGCTCGATCGAACGATCGATCCGCTTCCGCAGCGTGCGGTCGGCGCGGGCTGTGGCCAATATGAACTCAAACGCTTCTTCGAGCAGAGGCGTTGTCTGAGAAAACAGGACCATGTCGTTTCCCGCCTGGATAGCCTTCAGGAAAGTCTTCGACGTCAGTCCCGTAGATGTTACTGCCCCCATCGTCAGGTCGTCCGTCATCACGACGCCTTCGAATCCCACAGTCTCACGGAGAAGCCCGTCCACAACGCGGCCCGATAGCGAGGCCGGCAGGGGGCGGATGTCTCCAAGCGACGGGTAATGCCCATGCGAAACCATTATGCAGTCCAAATGGGAGGAAAGCTCGTAAAAGGGAACTACATCTTCAGACAGGATTTCCCGGCGGCTCCGCTCGATGCGCGGCAAGACGAAATGGGGATCCAGGCGCGCCCCCCCAAGACCGGGAAAGTGTCGCGCGCAGGCCAGGACCCGCTTCTTCTCGAATGCGTCGATGACGACCTTGGCGAGGCGTACCACTTCAGTGACGCTGGCACCCAATGTCCTCTCGCGAACGACGCAACCCGGTAATCCTAGATCCAGAACAGGTGTAAGGTTAGTGTTAAAATCGGCAGCTTCAAGTTCTGATCCCAGCAATCGGGCACCAGCGCGGACCGCCGGGATACCCAGATCGGCAAGATCCGCTACCGAGGGGATCGGTGCGACCACATGCTTCAGGCGGTCCACGGCGCCGCCCTCCTGATCGATCGCCAGAAGAGGTGGGAGGTTCGCCCTGCTTTGCAAGCGAATATTGAGTGCGTAGATTTGATCCAGATTTGCGATGTTTCGCTGAGAAAAGGTGAACCCGCCGGGACGGATCTTGTCGAGGACGCGTTCGGTTTCCGCATCCGGTGCCTGGCCCTGGAATCCCACAATAAAAAGCTGGCCCACGCGTTCTTCTAATGTCAGGCGTGATAAATCTTTCATCCTGCGTCCGTCGCCGCCGCGATCTCAAGGGGAGGGCCACTGTCCCCGGCTCGAGGGCTCAACGGGGGATTAGTCCAGGTCGATTTTGTCCTTGAGGTCAGCCAAGAGCTTCAGGGCCTCCATCGGGGATGTGCGTTCGACGTCCACATCGCGCAAACGGACTCTCAACGCTTCCTCCTCGGGAGAAAAAAGTGACAGCTGATTGATAACAATACGTTTCGTTCGTCTGGCTCGAACCGTGAGATTATCCGACAACTCGCGCTCAGTTTCCTCATGTTTTTTCAGAATCTCCCGAGCTCGATCAAGCACAGAGGCGGGAATTCCTGCGAGGCGGGCCACTTCGATGCCGTAGCTGCGATCCGCAGCCCCAGCTTCTATTTTTCTCAGGAAGATAATTCTGTTCTCGCTTTCGGTGACCGTAACATGGTAGTTGGCGACGCCTGGAAGCAGGTCGGCCAACTCCGTCAACTCATGGTAGTGGGTCGCAAACAAGGTCTTTGCGCCTATACGGGACTGCAGATGCTCGATCACGGCCCAGGCGATCGAAAGCCCGTCAAAGGTGGCCGTGCCGCGCCCGACCTCGTCAAGGACAACGAGGCTCTCGGAGGTGGCGGCATTGAGAATGATTGCGGCCTCGGTCATTTCGACCATGAAAGTAGAATGCCCTCGGGCGAGATCGTCCGACGCCCCGATCCGCGTAAAGACTCGATCCACGATAGGGCACCGGGCAAACTGCGCGGGCACAAAGGACCCCATCTGGGCCAGGATAACGATCAGCGCACTCTGTCTGAGATAGGTCGATTTTCCACCCATATTCGGACCGGTGATGATGTGGATCTGGCTTTGCTTGCGGTCCATGAATAAGTCGTTCGGGACAAAGCGTTCCGCTCGATGCTCTTCCCCAAGCGCCTCCAATACGGGATGGCGGCCGCCTTTGATCAGCAGCGATCCGTCCGTGGATATTTCGGGCCGCCGGTAGTTGAATTTTCGTGCCAGGGCAGCCAGTCCTGCCAGACAGTCGCACTGGGAGACGATTTCGGCGGACCTACGAATCCTGGCTGAACTTCGCGCCAGCGTATCCCGAATGCCCTGGAATAATTCTTTCTCGAGCGCGGTCATCCGCTCTTCCGCGGTCAGGATCTTTTCTTCATATTCCTTTAGTTCCTCGGTCACGAATCGTTCGGCATTGACTAGCGTTTGTTTCCGCACATAGTCGTCGGGTGCCAGATGCAGGTTCGCTTTTGAGACCTCGATGTAGTAGCCGAAAACCCGGTTGAAACGCACCTTGAGGGACGCGATTCCCGTCCGCTCCTTTTCGCGCACTTCGAGGCTGGCAAGATAGGCCTTGCTGTCCCGCGATATTGCCCGCAGCGCATCCAGCGCCGGATCAAAACCATCCCGAATCACGCCCCCATCCGCGAATGTCACAGGAGGCTCATCTTCGATCGACACCTCAAGCAGCCGGTAGAGGTCCTCAAGCGTATCGAGCCCTGCGACGAGCTCCCTGAAACGATCCGAGTGCAGCATTCCGATGGCAGTCCCGAGACCTGGCAATCTCTCGAACGCACTGCGAAGGGCCACAATTTCCCTCGGAGCCGCCGTTCCCAGGACAACCTTGCTGAGCAGTCGCTCGATGTCTGCCATGCCATCGAATGAGGACCGTGTTTCATCCAGGCGTTTCGAGGAAGATACAAGTTCCTCGACCGCATCCTGACGTCGAAGGATTTCGTCCCCATCAAGAGAGGGTCGAATCATCCAATGGCGCAGTAGCCGGGCGCCCATCCCGGTCGTGGTCCGGTCCACAACTCCGAGGAGCGTATCCTTGTGACTGCCTCCGCTCACTGATTCCAGCAGCTCCAGGTTTCGAATTGAGGCAGAATCGAGAACCATGTAGTCCGACCGTGTGCCGCATCGCAAACCCGATATGTGCTCCAAGGCCGTCTTCTGCGTCTGCCGCACGTAGTAGATGACCCCTCCCGCCGCACCGATCGCCAAGCCCTGCCCCCCACAGCCGAACCCGTCGAGGGTGGTCGTTCCAAATTGCTCTTTAAGTGCCCGTGTGGCCGCGGCCTCATCAAATGGCCAGTCATCGATTGCTGTGGCAACGCAGTGGTCGATTTTTGGAATCCGTTCCTCCGCAGACCTGGGAAACACGACTTCCTTGGGCTCGAAGTGATCGACGTCAAGCCATAGCCGGTCCCACCGGTTCTCTTCCTGACGTTGGAAAGCGTGAAACTCACCGGTCGAGAGATCCAGGAAAGCCACACCCAGAGCGTCGTCCCGCTCGATCAGACCCATCAAGAAACAATTTTCACCTGATTTCAGCAGTGTGAGATCCGTCACGGTTCCTGGAGTGATGATTCGGGTTACTGCGCGCCGTACAAGCTTGACTCCTTTCTGCGGCGGTTCGGTCTGGTCACAGACTGCGACTTTGTATCCCTTTCTAAGGAGTTTCGCGATGTAGCCATCGGCGGCGTGATGCGGAACACCGCACATTGGCACTGGAGTGGGGCTCTCTTTCTGCCGCGCAGTCAGGGTGATCTGCAATTCGCGGGCAGCCGTCACCGCGTCTTCATAAAACAGCTCGTAAAAGTCTCCGAGGCGAAACAGGAGCAGGGTGTCGGGCACTTCCTCTTTGATGGAGTGGTACTGCCGCATCATCGGGGTTATCACAAGTTTCTTTGCCATAAAAGAATCTTCCGAGCTGATCGCTTCAGCAGACAGCCACTATAATACGGAAAGCGCTTGCGGCTGGTCGCTAGGTCTTATCCCGCACCATGGTTGCTCTGCGCTGGGATCCTGAGTGAGAAGCTCGCGATTTACGATCTTCGCTCGTTCAATCAGACATCCTCTTCCTCTTCTGAACGACGGGCGACCCTTGCCATGATGATGATGGCGAGACCAATTGAGAATGACGGGTTGTTGCAGCACGAACGAGAACAGACCCTGCGCACTGCCATGAACCTACTGTCGGTGGACACGAGTTCGGACTGCGGCAGCATTGCCGTGCTGTCGGGCGGACGGGTCCTTGGAGAAATTCGCCTGGCGAATTCCATACACCACTCTGAGCGGCTGTTTCGTTCGATAGAATATCTTTTCCAAGAGATTGAGCTGACCCTGAACGAAATCGATATTTTTGCGGCCGCTCGGGGACCCGGATCTTTCACCGGACTCCGCGTCGGGCTGTCAGCGATGGAGGGTTTTGCGTTTGCCCGGAAGAAAGCCGCCATTGGGGTATCAACGTTAGCTGCGACGGCATGGCAGATCAAAAGTACAAATGGCCTGATTTCTCCAGTTCTCGACGCCCGGAGGAGCGAAATTTATGCTGCGCTTTACCGCCGTCAGGGCGAAGAACTGATTGAATTGTGTGCGCCGACCGTGCTAAAAACCGCCCAATGGTTGTCCACACTGCCGGCTGAACCGATCGTTTTTTGTGGCAACGCTGTTGGCGTGATGAAACCTGGGATAGCTGAGCGATCCGAATGGGAAGTGATGCCAGTCAGCTCATATCTGGCAACGGCCGTCGCTGAAATCAGCGTCACCTCGGGCAGGGAACCGCTGGAACCCCTCTACGTGCGTCCCTTGGATGCGGAAGTGAACAGATCGGGCTGAACCAACGATGAAAGCCATCTCTGTCAGCGTGCGCCTTGCGCACAGGCACGACATCGACCGAATTGTCGAGATTGAGCGATCCTGGGTGCACCTGTCTCACTGGTCACTCGATGCTTATCACCGTCTAATTGAAAAGGACACACTTACTCGAAGTCTGGTTGCGGAAACCGAACAGGCCGATGGAAAGTTTGAAACCGCGGGGTTTGTCATATTTCATGTCGCGGACCGTATCTCCGAAATCTACAACATCGCCGTCGACAACAGCCATTCCCGCCTGGGAGTCGGAACATCTCTGATGCAGCAGGTAGTGGAGTGGTCCCGGACCAAGGGGGCATGCAAGCTGATGCTCGAGGTCCGAAAATCCAATCATGGAGCCATCCAGTTCTACAAGCGATTCGGGTTCAATATCGCCGGTGAACGCCACAACTATTACTCCAATCCGCTCGAAGACGCTTACGTCATGGAGCGAGATCTGAGGCGATAAGGCAGTCAAGATTTACGCGCTAGCTGTGAATTCCAGCAACGTTGTAAACACCAGGCACCGAGAAATCGGTGGTTTGTATTGGATGCCGCCGTGTAGGAGTTATTGTCAAAAGTGGTGTTTAGGAGATTGATTCAAGCGGCGGTCTGATCGAGCTTTGTCACTTCGATTCCATCGTTAAATTTCACTCCAGTAATCACCTTGACCAGATCATCGAATCCTCGTAATCGTCGCCAGTTCTTCTCAGCGCACTGACCCAGCTTGAACATCATGTGCAGCATTCCATCCCGTGTCAGGCAGCCTCTGGATCGCTTGGTTCGGTGTCGAATGATGGCAAAGGTCGATTCAATGGGATTAGTCGTTCGGATGCTCTGCCAGTGCTTGGCCGGAAAGCCGTAAAAGGCCAGCAGTGCTTCTCTGTCTTTCTGCAGGCAGACAGTGGTTTTCGGATACTTCGGCTCATAGGTTTCAATGAACAGATCGAATGCCTTCTCGGCATCTGCGTGTGTCTCAGCCTTCCAGATCGCGTGCAGTGCCTGTTTCGCTTTCGCCTGGACCGACTTGGGTAAGCAGTTGAGCACATTCATGGTCTTGTGCATCCAGCAGCGTTGTTGGTGTGTCTCGGGATAGATTTCCTCCAGTGCGGCCCAGAACCCCATCGCCCCGTCACCGATGGCCAACTTCGGAATATTCATCCCTCGGGACTTCAGCTTCAACAAGACCTCACGCCAACTCTGTGTCGATTCCCGTACACCGTCTTCGATCGCCAGAAAACGCTTCTCTCCGCGTTCATTCACGCCGATCACGACCAACGCACACAACTTGGTTTGTTCAGCTCGAAGTCCGCTGTAGATACCGTCGGCCCAGACATAGACCCAGCGGTCGGCGTCCAAACGCTGGTCGCACCCGATGCGGTACTCTTCAGCCCAGACCCGTTTCAAGCGCGATACCGTGCTCGCTGACAAGCCCTGCGCCTTCGGACCGACAAGAACTTTCAGGGCCTCACCCATCTCGCCACTGGAGACGCCTTTCAAATACAACCACGGCACGGCGGCTTCCATCGACTGCGTCTTCCGAATGTAGGGGGGTACCAGGGCCGAGCGGAACGTCACAGCTTCGCCCGTCTTGGCGCGAACCTTCGGGATTTGCACCGTTACCGGACCCAGGCCGGTCTGCAGCTCGCGTTCAGGCAGATAACCGTTGCGCACCACTCCAGCCTTCCCCGTCTCGGTTCGCCGATCGCCGTGCTGGGATAGCAGTTCGGACAGTTCGGCTTCCACAGCGCGTTGGATCAGCTCTTGCGCCCCCGCTCGTAGCAGGTCGGTCACTGGGTCTGCAATCGCTTCTCGATCTTCCAGTTCAATAACGATACTCTTACTCATAGTGGCGTATCTCCTTTGGTTGCTTTGAAGTCTCGTAAACAACAAATCAACCAGATACGCCGCTTTTCTTCAATCCCTCAAACACCAGATTCGGTTATAACTCGTCCTTGCCCATCCGATGGTGTAACATCCGAGGTTCGCTCGATAAGTCGTTTAAACCCGCTTCGCCCCAATCGCGGTACCGTCGGACCCATTTGTATACCGTGCTCCGACTGACTCCAAATTGCTCGGCTACTGAAGATACCGAAGCGCGCTCTTCAATCACTCGGATCGCCATCAATGCTCGACTCTTCGGGCAGGTTCTTGCATTCTTGTGAAGGTTCATACGGGCTCTCTCCTTGGGCTGATCGGTTTAGGTCCCAATCAGCTTCTCGGATTTAGCCCGTGTGAACAACCTTCACAGAATTCACAGCTAGCATTCGTAAAGCCTCAAACAGACCTCTCTACTCTTAGCTCTTAACCTATAACTTCCAACTACTTCATTGAATCGCCGGAGAAGCGTATGTTAGGGTGACGTGGTCGGCACCGAAACCTTTCACAACGAAGGAGGAGCACCTTGTTGACGAAAGACGAGGAAATCAAAGAATACCTATATTCCAATGATCCGGGTTTCCGTCGCCTCGCAGAGGAACATGGTTCCTACGAACTAAGGCTGGGTGAACTGTACGACCGTCCCCGTGTGACGAATCACGACCAGCTGGAAGAAGTCGATATCAAGAAGAAGAAACTTCAAGTGAAAGATCAAATGAGCCGCATGATTCAGGAATACCGTAAGACACAAACGGCTCATCCGTAGCTCTGCAAGCAGATTGCGCGAGTAAAATCCCACGAACCGATATCGCGTACTTCGTGTAAATCTGCGTAAATCTCCATATATCGAATAGAATCTTCGCTTCATGAAAGAGAGAAGTGAGGGGTGGATCTTTGGCCTGACCCTGGCGAGCGCGACGGCGGTCTTGATTTCTATCCGCGTCTCGCAGTCGTTTCTCGCCCTAGCCTGTCTGGTGTGGATTGTTTTTCGCCCCAAACCTATCCATCTACCACGATACAGCATGCCGGTGATCGGATTCATGGCAGCAACGCTTCTATCGCTTGCCATGTCTGTGGATCCCGGAGTTGGGCTCCCCGCGATCAGAAAATTCGTCCTGTTTTCGATGGGGATTCTGGCAGCGAATTTCGTCACCACTGCGGAGCGGGCCAAACTGTCGTATGGCTTGCTGATCATCGTTGCGGCAACTAGCGCGGCCCTTGCGGTGGTTCAGTTTGGACTGGGTTATCGCGACTTCCTGTTGACCGGAGCTCTTCAGGACGATCCCACTGTCCTGGCACGGGCCACCGGATTCATGGGTCACTGGATGACTTATAGTGGGGAACAGCTTCTCGTATGGTGTGGGGCGCTGCCCGCCCTGGCCGTCCTTGGACGCCGCTGGATCCTGCCCATCTCGATGGTCGGGATCGGAATCGTTGCCAGTTTCACGCGCAGTGTCTGGCTTGGAGCAATTGTTGGAGCTTCAACCGTCGCCTGGACGATGCCGCGCAGGTCATTGGTCAGACTCGCGATCCCGCTAGCAATGGCTGTTCTAGTCAGTTCGCCACTTATCTACCACCGACTGTCGATGAGCCTGGAGGAGGGATTCGGCCCCGATGTCGGTCGAGTAGCGCTGATCGAGACCGGACTTCAGATGGTGCGCGACCATCCACTGTTCGGTGTCGGCCCGCAACGGATCGAAACCGAATTCGTCGGCTATTACGACGAGGAGAATCTGGACACTTTCTACTATGGGCACATGCACAACAATTTTCTTCAGATTGCCGCTGAACGGGGCCTGATCTGTCTGATTACGTTTGTTTGGTTGTTCGTCGAGTTGTTCAAGGGCCTCTGGCGCTTGAAAGGGACCACAGACCCCACATTGCGATTCGTCTCCCTATCCGCCCTGGCGGCACTGACAGGTTTTCTGGTCGCCGGGCTCTTCGAATTCAACTTTGGAGATTCAGAAGTCCTGATGTTGTTTCTCTTCATTGTATCGGTACCGTTTGGCGTGGCAGCCCACGGTGAAAATCGCTGAAACCTGTAGGGACGGTCTATGACCGCATCCGTTAAGAATTGATCGTGTGCGCTCACCGAGTGGACGAGGTTCGAGCGTGCGCCCAGGCTTAGCAGCCCGTGGCAGAAGTCCCGAGGACCGCGCGCAGGGGTCTTCGGGTTGCAGGCGCGGAGTGAGGAGAGGGCACCGAGGTTCGAAAGCGAGGCCGCAGGCGCCGTCTTTTCATCGTGACCGGCCTTACCAATTCCGGACAAAGCCTGCGGGGCGCCTGCGGTCTCCGTTTGATACGTCGGTGGCCCCCCTGCGCCCAAAGAGTTACGGCGAAACGGGGCCGTCTTCGTTGTCGCCGACTCCTCACAATGAAAGAGCATTGTCGCGTCTTCGCGGGTTCGGGCCGGCGCCTCTTCGCGACTTCGGGTCGGCGCTTCGTCGCCTTCTAGAATCCGGCCCCGTTTGGCCGTAACGCGGTCCTTGGGACTTCTGCCACGGGCTGCTGGGGGAGGCCGCCAAACTACGATGGACAGCTTTGATGTGTCGGACTCAAGCCCCGCTGGAGTCTATGTGGGATTTTACGACTTCCAGTTCGAACTGGATTTCCTTTCCACGCATGAAGGCATTGAGGTACTGCTCCCAGAATTTTCGCAGGAACCGAAGACGCGGATAGCGCTGGTCCGAATTGATCAGTAGCTCCACTCCACAGGCCTTCCAGACATTGAGTACCGTGACACGGCAGCTGCGCTGGCGGAATCGCACATCGGTGTAGAAAGCAAAAACCGCGGAGTCGTCCGTAAAATTTCGAAACGAATAGCTGTTGATGTGATTGCGGTGTGTCAGGTCGGTTGCGAAATCCGGGTTGGTCCAGTGCGGTGCCACCAGACGGATCAGTCCCCCGGGGCGGGTGATTCGATGGAGTTCGCCCATGACGGCGGTAGGGTTCTGTACATGTTCGATGACATGACGCCCCACGATTTGATCGAAACGGTTGTCCGAAAACGGGTACGGAACGTCGTCGAGATCGTGAATGACGTCCGCCGCGGTCCGCGGGTTTACGTCCATTCCGATGGCGCCTGAAATCTTATGTTCTCCGCAACCTATGTCCAGCAGACGGAGATCTGCGGGATCCTCTGCCGGAAATCGATTGAGTTTGGCGGATTCCATGTGCTTGTATGAACTGCGTATGGTAGTACCTCGATGGTAAAGGACGCAATTTACTTCCTTGTCCCGTTAGCAGCGGCCGCTGTCATTGCCTTCTGGATTGGATGGGTCGTCGCCGGCGGGGTGCTCGTTGGGCTCGCAGCTTGCGTTGCCTTTTTTTTTCGGGACCCTCAGCGCCGGGTTCCTTCCGGGCCGGGCATTATTGTGTCTCCCGCCGATGGTAGAGTTGTTAGAATAGAGCAGGAGGGTGATGCGACACGCGTCAGCATTTTTCTTTCGATTTTTAACGTGCATGTGAACCGGTCGCCCGTCGAAGGGACAATCACGGAGATTCGATATCGGAAGGGAAAATACAGAGCGGCATACAATGACCTGGCAAGCGTAGAAAATGAACGAAACCTTCTGATAATCAGCGGGAACCGTATCCGTGTCGAGTGTTCTCAGATCGCCGGCCTTGTGGCACGACGGATTGTGTGTTGGAAAAAGCCCGGTGATGTCGTGGGGCGTGGAGAGAGATTCGGGCTGATTCGATTTGGATCCCGCACGGAACTGCTCTTACCTGCAAATGTGGAGCTTCTCGTTCAGGTGGGCGACCATGTTAGGGGGGGGAGTTCACAGATCGGAGTTTTTAGTTCATAGAAGAACGACCCGCTAGAATGAAAGCCACGCACGCAAATCGAAAACGCTTTCGTGACCGACCGCGTGTCCGGACGGGCCTGTCGATCATTCCCAGCCTTTTCACTATCGGCAATATGTTCTGCGGTTATTACTCGGTGGCATCCAGCCTGCAGGGCAACTACGATTATGCTGCGCTCGCCATCGGTGTCGGCGCCGTGCTCGACATGCTCGACGGACGAATTGCCCGAATGACAAATACCAGCAGTGATTTTGGTGTGGAGTTGGATTCACTGGCGGATCTCCTGACGTTCGGAGTGGCGCCGTCAGTGCTCGCGCTGAACTGGGGTATCAGCTCTCTACAAGGTCTGCCCGCTGATATTGCGCAAGACGTGTACAAGTTTGGTTGGCTGGCGACATTCGGTTTTCTGATTGCGGGCGCCCTGCGTCTGGCCCGATTCAACGTGGTGGCGCACAAAGGAGGTGACCCTGCGAAACCGAAACGGGATTTCGTCGGATTGCCCATACCGGCCGCGGCCGGGATGGTGGCTGCTATTGTCCACTTCCAGAAATCTCCTGTGACCCAGATCGGCTCGGCGTTACTCTGGTGCCTCCTCGTTGCCACACTGGCTTTTCTGATGATCAGTACTATTCGCTACCCCAGCTTCAAAGAAGTCCATTTGAAAAAGCCCCTGCCGCGTAGCGCCTTAGCCGGCACGGCGATGTTGATCGGACTCATTGTGTTTTATTCCGAAATCGTCCTGCTGGTCATAGCCACTATTTACATGGGATCGGGTCCGGTACTCAGAGTCTCCCAGGCTCTCGGGCGCGGAATCAGCCGTTCTCGGGAACACCAAAAACCCCAGGCAGAATCGCGCGGAGATCTTTCGTGAGTTTCCCTCCGAAAACGGAGGAGGTTACCCGCATCGCGATTGTCGGTTCAACTTCACCTATCGGAAAAGACCTGCGGGACCTCCTTGCAGACAAAGCCGCGCCGGATTTCCAGTTGACGCTGCTGGACACGGATGAATACGCAGGCTTGCTCCAGGAGTTTCGCGATCAAATCCAGATTGTCAACATGATTTCGCCGGAGCGTTTAAGATCTGCCGACATCGCCGTGTTCGCCTGCTCTCCGGAACTGCTCGAGCAGTACGTCGAAAGCGGATTGCCGCTGCCCCCCCTTACGATCGATCTGACAAACGGTGAACGCGTCAGTCCGGTTTTCGTGAAAGGCCTGAGGAGTACGGCGAATCCTGATTGGTGCAAGACTCCGGGGGAAGTCTGTGTTGCTCCCCGGGCAGAGGCCATCGTCCTGTCCAACCTGCTGGCGCGGCTGGACGCCTCCATCGGGGTGGCCGGCAGCGAAGCGACTGTTCTCCTTCCCGCATCCGAATCAGGCCGCACCCGCATCGAAGAACTGCAGCAACATACAATCCAGGCCCTCAAATTTCAGCCCACCGCCAGTGAGGGGCGGCATCCGTTGGCCTTCAACGTCATGGGGCCCGATGTTGAGTCAGCTGCTCGTTCTACCCGTGTTGCGCGTCAGGTAGGTCAGTTGTGTGGGGTCCGCTGCCCGGCCCCCGCCATGGTTTTCGCTCAGGTTCCACAATTTCACGGGACCGCATTGTCGATTCATATACGCTTGGGTCGGGAATCGACCCGAGAAGAGATCCTTCAGACGTTAACTTCCGACGGCGAGGCCGGATTCTGCTACGGTCAAGAGCAGACGACATTGAGTGTCGCCGGGTCCGAAAAGGCGACGATTACACGCATTGACAAAGCCGCTGATCTCGATTCGTTTTGGATTTGGATAGCAGCCGACAACATCCGGGTGGCAGCGAGAAACGCATTCGAATTGATCCGTGCCGACGCCAAGCAGACGCTGGAAACGTGAGTTCTGCGCTGGGCGATGTACGCGATGGGTTCATTCTCGCGATACAGCGGCCACACATTGTCATCCTCGACATGGTCGCCAAGTTAGCCTGGCTCACTCTGACTGTCGCAGTCTTCGGCTTTGCCGGCATCTGGTTCGCTTCCGCGGTTCAACTCACCCACAATGACGTTCTGGCACTCCAGCGTGGAGTTCCGGCGCTGGTAGCGGCGACCCTCATTCAGTCCCTCATCGAGAACGGGTCGTCACTTGTGAAAATCTTTGCGGCGATGGCTGCAATTTGTTGTGTCGGCTGGATCCTGCTCGAAGCTTTTGTGCGCGGAGGTCTATTGCCGCTCACGAATCGAAGTTTCTTGCAGGATGCCGCCAGTTATTTCCGACAATACCTGTGGGTGGGCCTGATACGCCGTACGATTCTGGGACTCGGCGTCCTGTTAGTGGTTCTGATTGCCCTGGGACCACTCCTGACGATGCCGGTGAGAGAATGGGCCGAGACTTGGCCCGATGTTCGTTGGGCTGCGCTTGCGGGACTTGGAATTCTGGTCATGCTTGCATTCAGCCTGATGACCATCGAAACCCTCATACGCAGCAATGCGGCCGAGGTATCAGGCTTGCATCTGTCCCGCGTCGTCGAAATCGTTCTAGTCCTAGCGCTCGTGGAAGCCGGGGTCGTTCTGGCGGTTGTGGGGGCAAGCGCCCTGATCATGCAGTGGCTTGGATCGCCTGGAGGCCGGGTTCTAGCCGGCATAGTGCTGATCGGCGTTCTCAGTGTAAACCACAGCTATATGCTTCTGGTGCGTTATTCCGCCGTGGGTATAATGCATCGGAATATCCGGTCCGGAGTTGCCACCGAACATGCATGTGACCTCTGAGGAAATCCTGATCCTCGACTTCGGCTCGCAATACACCCAGTTGATTGGCCGAAGGATACGTGAGATCGATGTCTATTCGGAGATCCTTCCCTACCACGCTCCCATAGAAGAACTCCGCAAACGCAAACCCAACGGTATCATTCTTTCGGGCGGGCCCAGTTCGGTCTATGAGGAAGATGCCCCGGGATGCGATCCCGCACTATTCGGCATGGGCATCCCCATCCTCGGGGTCTGTTACGGGATGCAGTTGATCGCCAAGGACCTTGGCGGGCGAGTCGAGCCGGCCGAAGCACGAGAATACGGGCATGGTACGCTCAAAACGGTGGGACCTTCGTCCATTCTTAACGGCCTTGAGAAAGTTTGGATGAGTCACGGCGACCGGATTCTCGATCCTCCCCCAGGTTTTCAGGTGACAGCGTTCACCGATACCACCATGGCCGCCATGGAATGTCCTGACAAGGGGATATTCGGAGTGCAGTTCCATCCCGAGGTGGCTCATACCGAAAATGGCGTGGCGTTGCTGCGCCGCTTTGTGTTCGATATCTGCCACTGTTCTGGAACCTGGTCGCTCGGTTCATTTCTTGAAGAAGAGATCCAGCGTGTCCGCGACACAGTCGGTGACAGTCAAGTCATCTGTGCGATAAGCGGAGGTGTCGACTCTACCGTCGCCGCCTCCCTGGTCGCACGCGCCATCGGAGACCGTCTCGTGGGCATCTTCGTGAACACCGGATTCCTTCGGAAGAACGAGTTTGAGACCGTCCTTGAAACCCTTAGAAACAACTTGCACCTAAACGTTCGCGGCGTCGATGCATCAGGACGGTTTCTGAAGCTGCTTTCGGGCGTCGTGGATCCAGAAAGGAAGCGAAAAATCATTGGTAATGAATTCATTCGAGTTTTCGAAGAAGAGGCGCGCGACCTGAATTCGGCGGATTTCCTGGTGCAGGGAACCCTGTATCCTGATGTGATCGAGTCCGTGTCTGTTCGTGGGCCCTCGGCTACGATCAAGTCGCATCACAATGTCGGGGGACTCCCCGACCAGATGGAATTGAAACTGATTGAGCCGTTGCGAGAGCTTTTTAAGGACGAGGTGCGGGAATTAGGAGCCGAACTGGGTTTACCGGAGGATATGGTTTGGCGGCAGCCTTCCCCGGGCCCTGGATTGGCCATCCGCATCATGGGCGAAGTGAGTCCGGACAACATCCGGATTCTACAGGAGGCCGACGACATTCTCGTCGGTGAGATCAAGAAGGCGGGCCTGTACAGGAAAATATGGCAATCATTCGCCGTCCTGCTTCCGGTCAAGAGTGTGGGCGTGATGGGGGACCTCAGGACCTACGAATACACGGTGGCCATCCGTGCTGTCTCAAGTACGGATGGCATGACCGCCGATTGGGTACGGCTGCCCTACGATCTGATGGCAACGATCGCGAACCGGATCGTGAACGAAGTGCGCGGGGTCAACAGGGTCGTCTATGACATCACCTCGAAACCTCCCGCAACGATCGAGTGGGAATAACTGTAATATTATAAAATACTTACGAGTATGAATGACTAAATGGGAGCAACTGTGTGACGCATTATCGCTTCGAATCAACGCCGACATGGAGTGCCTCAGAGAATTAGTGCTTCAGAGAATGGAGATTCGGATTTTTGCGGCCTCTGCGCTGAGATGTCTAACCGGTGTCTAATTTCGTACATCTACACCTGCACTCCGGCTTCAGCCTGCTCGATGGTGCCTGTGACCACGATCAACTGGTTTCCAAGGCCAGTGATTACGACATGTCCGCGGTTGCGGTTACCGATCACGGAAACCTGTTCGGAGCTGTGGGATTCTACGAAGCCGCCAAGAAAAAGGGCATCAAACCGATCATCGGCTGCGAAATGTACGTTTCAAAGACATCCCGCCACGATCGCGACCCACGTAGGGCACGTCCCCACCATCTGATTCTTCTGTGCGAAAACGCTCGTGGTTACCAGAATCTGATTGAGCTGGTTTCCACCGGCTACCTGGAAGGATTTTATTACAGGCCGCGCATTGATAAAGAGATTCTGGCCACTCACAGCGAAGGCCTGATCGCCCTCTCCGGTTGCCTGAATGGGGAAGTTTCCGCCAACTTGCTTGCGAATCGATACGATGCCGCCGAAGAGGCCGCCGGCGAGCTCAGCGACATATTTGGTCCGGAGCAATTTTTCCTGGAGGTTCAGGATCAGGGCCTGCCCAAGCAACGCCACATCATCCCGGATATGTTGCGCATAGCCGATCGAACCGGAATCGCGGCCGTGGCAACGAATGATTGCCATTACATGTGTCAGGATGATGCCAACGCCCACGACGTGTTGCTGTGTATTCAGACCGGGAAAACCGTCAACGATCCCAACCGAATGAAGTTCTACACGGATCAGTTCTATTTTAAAACCCACGATGAAATGGCCCAGGTGTTTGGTGATTATCCCGAGCTGTTGAGCCGGACGGTCGACATTGCCGATCGCTGCAACCTCGAACTCCAATCCATCGACAACCCGTTTCCTGACTTCGCGGTGCCACCGGGATTCACGGTTGACTCCTACTTCGACAAGGTTGTGAGGGATGGCTACGGAGAGCGCTTGCAACAGCTGAGTCGGCTCGCTGATTCCGGGGAACTGAAGCACCCGCTTGAGGAATACGAACGTCGTCTCCAAGATGAGATTTCGATCATTCAAGGCATGCGGTATTCCGGCTATTTCCTCATCGTCTGGGATCTGATCCGTTACTCGCGCGAAAACGAAATACCGGTCGGCCCCGGCCGTGGTTCAGCCGCAGGAAGTCTTGTGTCCTACTGCATGCGAATTACTGATCTCGATCCGCTCCACTACGGACTGTTGTTTGAGCGCTTCCTCAATCCCGAAAGAATTACGCTGCCGGATATCGATATTGATTTCTGCATGAACCGCCGCGCTGACGTGATCGATTACGTCACGCGCAAGTACGGGCGCGAAAATGTTTCGCAGATCATCACCTTTGGTACGATGGCCGCGCGCGGCGTCATCCGGGACACTGGCCGGGGAATGCAGATGCCTTATTCGGAGGTGGATCGGCTGGCCAAGATGATCCCCGCAGAACTCAACATCACCCTCGAGCGCGCGCTGGAACAGAACAAGGATCTGAGAACATTGGCCAAAGACGACGCGCGTGTCAGAGACATTCTCAGCGTTGCGAAAAAACTCGAGGGCCTGGCGCGACATGCGTCCATGCACGCCGCCGGAGTCGTCATATCACCCAGACCACTGACCGAACTTATTCCGCTCTACAAATCAAGCAAAGACGAGATCATGACCATGTACCCGATGACCGACATCGAAAAGATCGGGTTGTTGAAAATGGATTTTCTCGCGCTGACGACTCTGACGATTATCGACGATACTCTCAAAATGCTCCGGGCATCGGAGTCTATTGATCTAGAAATCGACGAGATCCCGCTCAACGATGCGAAGACATTCGAACTGTTCTCGAACGGTCTGACCAGCGGTGTCTTTCAGTTTGAAAGCTCGGGAATGAGGGATATTCTGCGGCGCTTCAAGCCCTCCGTCATCGAGCACCTGACAGCCCTGAACGCTCTCTACCGCCCGGGACCCATCGGCGGCGGCATGATCGATGACTTCATTAAGCGGAAACACGGAACCAAGAAGATCGAATATGAGCTTCCGGAGCTTAGGCCGATCCTGGAAGAAACATACGGCGTCATCGTTTACCAGGAACAGGTGATGCAGATCGCCCATTCGCTCGCCGGATATTCACTGGGAGAGGCTGATTTACTGCGGCGAGCGATGGGTAAGAAGAAGGCCGGGGAAATGGCCGCTCATCGAGAAAAGTTCATCGAGGGCGCCAAGGCAAAGGGATTTAAGGTTTCCCGGAAAATTACGAAAATATTTGACCTGATGGAACAGTTCGCCGGATATGGGTTCAATAAATCTCACTCGGCCGCCTATGCGGTCCTGGCCTACCGCACGGGCTATCTGAAGGCGCATTACCCCTCTTACTTCATGGCGGCGGTCCTCACCAGTGAACGCGGCAATACTGACAAGATCGTCAAGTACATCAACGAGTGCCGGGAAATGAGTATCGCGATCCTGCCGCCCGATATCAATACAAGCGATGTCGATTTCACGCCCACACCCGATGGTATCCGCTTTGGGCTGGCGGCTATCAAAAACGTCGGTGAAACAGCCATCCGATCCATCGCAGAACGCAAGCCGTTCCGCTCTGTTCTCGACTTCTCCGAACGGGTCGATCTCAGAACGGTCAACAAGCGTGTATTGGAAAGCCTGATCAAGGCCGGTGCATTCGATAGCCTTGGACTGGATCGAGCAACGGTGTACAACAACATCGACCGGACGATCGAGTGGGGTCAACGGAAGCAACACGAGGCCGAAGTGGGACAGGGGGGTCTCTTTGCCCGGATCGCTGATCCCGAATCCGACGCATCCATGATGGCGCCGGTCGACCCTTGGCCCGAAGCATTGAAATTAGTCCATGAAAAAGAGACCCTCGGTTTCTACATAACGGGCCATCCCCTGCGGCAGCATCAGAGGGAACTCGCGTCTTACGCAAATGCCACAACGGGCACCCTCTCGAAAAAGGCCGCCGGTTCAGAGATTGTCATCGGTGGAGTGATCGCCCAGACACGAACAATGCGGACGAAGAAGAAGGACCGTATGGGTGTGATTCTTCTGGAAGACCTAGAAGGTGTGATCGAGGTCCTCGTATTCCCCGACACGTATGCCAAGACCCAGGCGATATTGACAAGCGATGCTCCTGTCATCGTGCGGGGAAAACTCGACAGTGACGAATCGACGACCCGCCTTCTGGCTATTGACATAATTTCTATCGACCGTGTCCACGAACAATTGAGCACGACTGTTACCGTGGCTATCGATGGGGAGACGGCACCGCCGGACCTGGCCGCGCGATTACTTCCGATGGTCGAAAAAAAGACCGGTCAGGCTGAACTCGTCTTTGAAATCCGCTTCAAGAATCAATACACGGCCATTGTCAGGCCCAACCCGTATCTGAAGGTCCTCCCTGATCGTGAATTCGTCAATTTTGTCGAAGAGATTTGCGGCCCGGATACTGTAAAGTGCAGTCAATGAGCCAGAGGCCCGACGACGACGGTTCGATTCCAGATTTGGAACACGAACTCGACACGCTCGCAAAATTGCCGCAGGATCGGGAGACAGGGGCCCGAATCAGGCGGCTCGAGTCGCAGCTAGACCGACTGCGCCGGGAACTGCTTGATGAGATGACAGCGTACGAGAAGATCCAGCTCGCCCGCCACCCCCAACGTCCATACTTCCTCGATTATGTTCCACTCCTTTTTGAAGAGTTTGAGCAGTGGCACGGCGATCGCAAATTCGGCGACGACCCGGCTATTGTCGCTGGTTGTGCTCTATTTCAAGGACATCCCGTCTGCCTGGTGGGGCAAGAAAAGGGGCGGGGGACCAAGCAGAAGTTATATCGAAACTTTGGAATGCCGAAGCCGGAAGGCTATCGCAAAGCTTTTCGGATAATGAAACTCGCCGAGAAATTTGGACGACCCATTCTCACGTTTATCGATACACCGGGCGCCTATCCCGGTATCGATGCTGAAGAACGTGGACAGGCCGAAGCAATCGCATTCAACCTTCGGGAGATGTCGAACCTGCGTGTCCCCCTCATCGCGACGGTGACAGGAGAAGGGGGCTCAGGAGGTGCGTTGGCAATCGGCCTTGCCGACCGCGTCAACATGCTGGAGTTCTCGGTCTATTCGGTGATTGCACCGGAAAGCTGTTCTGCGATTCTCTGGCGTGATCAACAGCACGCAGCGGAAGCCGCCGAGGCGCTCCGGCTCACACCGGACAATCTGAAGAATTTGCAGCTTATCGACGAAATTGTGCCTGAACCCACCGGAGGCGCCCAGAACAACCCGACCGCCATGGCTTCAACGCTATCACGAATTCTTCAAGCGCAACTGGATGAGCTTGTTCAGCTGGGAGTAGAACCGCTTTTGGAAGCACGGTATCAGAAGTATCGGACGATGGGTTCCTTCGGAGAATAAGTCGAGAACGGACCACATGGCCCTTCTTGAAGAAGGACTCGAAGATCGCCTGGGTCTGACGTCCAACAATTCGCAGCAGTGTGTGTTCGAGTCTTTCTTTAGATTAGCTGAACCGGAAACTGAGGACTAGTGGTGGCCGGCTCCTTCGCCGCGCTTTACCACAACGATTCCCACAACAACAACAAGAATAAACACTGGCATGAGAATGAGAGCTCCGGTCCCGAGAGCAGCTAGAATTTCAGTTAGCAAACCTTCTCCTTATCGGTGAGCGGGCTTTGACCCTATTGCTTCGTGTATCGCCATGTATATTTTGGAATCGATTCGATCGATCATCCCAGAAAAACCCATCGTCCACAACAGGGAAGTCAACTCTGGGTTTGGCTCCGTCGGACTGTGGCCGCCCCGGCCGAGTTGCCCGTAGCTCCGTGTGGTAAAACAATCTTCATGAACATCGAGGTTCGCAACCCCGCTACGGGTACGCTCTCCGGCCAGGTGAGGCTCTCGACCGAGGATGAAATCCGGGCCGCAGCCACACGGGCTCGGTCCGCTCAGGCAGTGTGGGCCGACACCCCGATCCGACAACGGGCCCGCCTTCTGGTGAACTTCCACGATCGACTCTTCGCCCGCGAAACTGAGGTTCTCAACACAATCCAGTCGGAAACTGGAAAATCCCGCAAAGATGCCTTTGGCGAGCTGTGCACGCTCGCGGGAACCGCCCGCTACTACGCCTACCACGGACCCCGGCATCTCAACGAGCGCAGGTTGCGGGGTGGAATACCGCTTGTCACAGGTTCGCGTGTCGTCTGGAAACCGTATCCGCTCACCGGATTCATATCGCCCTGGAACTACCCACTGCTGCTCAGCATGGGTGACATGCTTCCAGCCTTAGTGGCCGGTTCCGCTGCGTTGTTAAAACCATCGGAACGAACTCCGCTATCTGCTGAACTGGGACGCGCCATTCTTGTCCAAGCAGGGTGCGATCCTGACCTCGTCGGTATTGTTCACGGCGGCCCCAACCTGACTTCGAGCCTCATTCGAGAGGTCGATTATCTGGCATTCACGGGCGGGTCGAAAACCGGACAGGCGGTGCGGGTTGCCGCAGCCACAGCTATGATTGACTGCTCATTGGAACTTGGCGGAAAGAACCCGATGATCGTGCTCAGTGGCACACGTGTGGATCAAGCCGTCAAGAGTCTCGTTGCGGCCGCATCAACGAACGCGGGACAGGCCTGCATTGGGATCGAAAGAGTGTATGTTGCGTCGTCAATGTACGAAGAGTTCCTGGAAAAAACGGCCACGCGGATGGCCGCGGTGAGGGTGGATTGGTCGACGGAATGGGATGTCGATATCGGAAGTCTTATCGGTGTGGACCACCTGAAAACCATTTGCAGGCGGATCGAAGATGCCGTCAGTCGCGGAGCGAGGATCATGACCGGGGGCAAGGCGCGACCAGACCTCGGACCCGCCTTCATTGCGCCTACGCTCCTCGCAGACGTACCTCCAGACGCATTGATTTCCAGAGAGGAAACGTTTGGTCCCGTAGTTTCTGTGGAGCCGGTTGCAAGCATAGAGGAAGCCATTGATCGAGCCAATCACTCTCCCTATGGATTGAATGCTTCAGTCTGGGGCCCAAAGGCCCAGGCACTCAAAGTGGCACGCCGTTTGGATAGCGGTTCCGTCGGCATTCGCTCCACCCTGCAGATTTACGGCAGTTTTGATGCACCTATGGGCGGCACCAAATCGTCGGGGTTGGGCCGGCGTCATGGCGCTCCCGGCATACAACGATTCGCTTAGTCTCAAAGCATCGTTACGGGCCCATCCGCCATGGGCGGCTACGACTCGCTGCTGGGGGATCTCCAGAACCCATGGACGGCAAACCTGGTTCGCAAATCCCTCCAGGTGTGGCGGCATCTTCCTTGGATTCGGTAGCTCACGGGCGGCGACCGGAATTTCGTCGCACACGGATCGGAGCATGCAATCGGATTGAATACTGTGTGCGCCACCGAACTGCCGAATGCTAGAATACAGAGACATCATTTCTTTGAGGAGAAGATATGCTCATCAAACGACCCGCGGACATCAAATCGTCGGAAATCACTGACGAAGAACTGTATAAGAACCGCCGCCAGTTTCTGAAGATTGCAGGTTGGGCCACCGTTGCATCGGCCAGCACAGCGTTCCTGGGATCAGGATGTGCCTCCCCGGGCACTGTCGCCGCAGCTCCCCAACTGGGAGAGTTTGATACGGACGAGGAACTGACGCCAGAGGATGCGGTAAGCGGTTACAACAATTTTTACGAATTTGGTACGGGAAAGGAAGATCCGGCACGGAATGCGCACACCCTGAGGCCCAGACCCTGGACCGTTGAAGTTGACGGCCTGGTTCCCAACCCCGCCACGTATGACCTCGACGATCTCATCGGCGGTTTTACAATGGAAGATCGGATCTATCGAATGCGGTGTGTTGAGGGGTGGTCTATGGTCATTCCCTGGCACGGCTTTCCACTTGCTGATTTGATCAACAAGCTCGACCCTTTACCCAGCGCGCGTTACATCCGTATGGAGACTCTCGTCGACACCGAGCAGATGCCCGGACAGCGGCGTGGGCTCTTCGGCTATGCCCTGGACTGGCCTTACGTTGAAGGTTTGCGCATGGATGAAGCAACGAACCCGCTGACATTGATGGCCGTTGGCGTCTACGGAAAGGAAGGCCCGAACCAGAACGGAACGCCCATACGCCTTGTCACGCCTTGGAAGTACGGGTTCAAGGGCGTCAAATCAATCGTCAAGATCAGCTTTGTCGAAGACCAGCCACTGAATACCTGGCAACAGCAGCAATCGAACGAGTACGGTTTTTACGCAAACGTAAATCCGAATGTCGATCATCCTCGGTGGAGCCAGGGACGAGAGCGCCGAATCGGTGAGGTGCTCCGTAGAGAGACTCTGATGTTTAATGGTTATTCAGACCAAGTCGCACATATGTATACCGACCTGGATCTTCGCAGAAATTTTTAAGGCGCGGCGGGAGTATGAGCCTGGAGAGGTTCCTGAAGTGGGTCGTGAAGCCCGTCGTTTTCTTGCTCTGCTTCTTACCACTGCCTCTTCTGGCCTGGAATTTTTTCGCCGGAAACCTCAGCTTTAACCCGATCGAAGACATTACGCACACGACGGGTCGGTGGGCGGTGCGCTTTCTTTTAGCCTCGCTTGCCATCACCCCCCTTCGGAAACTTACAGGATTTAACAAACTCATCCGATTCCGGCGCATGATCGGCCTATTCGCTTTTTTCTATGGCGTTGTGCACTTCACAATTTACATCTGGCTGGACCATCTTTTCGATATGGCTGCTGTTCTCGCGGACGTCCCTGTGCGCCCCTTTATCACAGCAGGATTTACAGCTTTTGTCTCAATGATCCCGCTGGCCTTAACGTCCACCAAGAAATGGATCGGCCGGCTCGGAGGCCGGCGCTGGCAAAAGTTGCATCGTCTAGTCTATGTGAGCGCTATCGCAGGAGTTCTGCACTATCTTTGGGTTGCAAAATTAGTCGAACTCGAACCCGCAATCTATGCCCTCGTCTTAGCAGTCCTTCTGGGGTTTCGCCTCCTCTCCAAGTTCCGACCGGAACTGCTGGAGCGTATGATAAGCAGACAAAGTCGGGCTGCTACCGCCTAATCGACATAACAACGATAGACCCGTCCCTGCCGCGGCCGAACATACAAATATTAAGACCTGGTCATGGAGGCGTTTGTCACCGTCCTGATCTGTTCGAATGTTATTGGCGCAGTGAAGGTTGCGACGATCGGAGGCTTCACTTTTGGAGCCGGCGTCTTTTTACTTACAAAGTTGTCGGTCTCCTGAAAAAAGCTGAAAACGAAGATTATTTCGACCACGATACCGACTTCACGCCCTTTTCTATCCGGGTATAGACTCGGCTAACTCGTCCGGTAGTTTGTAAACTCGATATTAATGCCAAAATCTTCTCCCTTGATCAGAGCGATGACTTCCTGAAGAGCGTCCCGACTCTTGCCGCTGACGCGCACAAGATCTTCCTGGATCGACGCCTGCACTTTCATCTTGCTTTGCTTTATCTTCTTAACGATCTCGCGGCACTTTTCGATAGGAATTCCGTTCTGTATTGCGATCTCCTGACGAACGCTAGATCCGGCAGCCGGCTTGATCGCACCTGGAGTGAGCCCTTTCAACGGGACCTTCCGCCGTACAAGTTTTTGTTCGAGGACGTCGTAGACGGCCTTCAGCTTGTAGTCGTCAACGCTGACAATGACGAGCTTGTGCTCCTTCCGGTCCATCTCTATGATAGAGTCGGAGCCTTTCAGGTCGAAGCGGTTGGCGACTTCCTTGCTCGCCTGTTCAACTGCATTGAGTACTTCTTCAAGATCGACTTGGGAAACGATGTCAAAGGTATTGCTTGGCATGGTGGAGTCGTTACTTCCGGGTGTGGTTCCGTTTCTAGAAAAGGGGCCCTTAGAGGCCCCTTTGCAGCAGGTTTGAGGTTCAGAATGGAATGTCGTCGTCGGTAATCGCAACAGCCTCTGCGCTAGGTTTTTCAGCTTCGCGGCGGGCGCCGTCTCCACCTCCGCTTCCACCTGCTCCTCCGCCCGGCGATCCCAGCAAAACCATGTCCCGGGCTCGAATATCGAAAGAAGTCCGTTTGTTCCCGTCCTTGTCTTCCCACTGACGTGAAGAAATGCTGCCCTCGATGTAGACCATGCGTCCTTTCGCCAGATACTGCCCGCAAATTTCGGCCAGCCGTTCCCAGGCGACTACGTTATGCCACTCCGTGCGCTCCTGACGCTCTCCCGAAGTCCGGTCAGTCCAGGAGTCGTCCGTAGCCATCGAGAAGCGGCAATACGCGGTGCCGCTTGCGGTGTACTTCAGCTCAGGATCCCGGCCCAGACGTCCGATCAAGGTCACTTTGTTGACAGATTTAGCCATATGTTCTCCTCGCCTCGCCCCGACCGCAGCACGGTGTTACTGACCGCCAATCACCTCGATCTGCTGCCCAGCACTGACAGCTTCCGTGCTGTCGGGATAGTCCGAAACAACTTGACGGAGGAAGATCAACGCGTCCTGAGTTTGGTCCATCGCAGCTAGGGCAAGACTTTTCTTATACAGGGCAGTGACCGTTTTATCGCTCTCCGGGTACTTCTGCAAGAGAAAATCATATTCGATAATCGCCTGCTCGTATGCCTCTTGATTAAAATAAGAATCTCCAATGAATAGTTGGGCCTCGGATGCCCTGGGACTTGCGGAAAAAGTATCGATGAATTCTCTGAATCCCTCGATCGCCAGTTCGTAGTTACCGGCCGACAAGTCCGCATAGGCCAGTCGTATCAGTCCTTCTGGAGACTCCAGTTGGCTCGTCGTGGTGTTTAATGTGGTTAGTTGTTGGGATACGGAGTTCATTTCTGAGCGAAGCTCGGCGAGGTTGCGATCCATGATCTCAACATCGTTACCAAGATTCGAGACGAGCACCCGCATTTCGCTGCTCAAACGGTCCGTGCCGGCCCTCATTCCGTCGATGGATTCTGATATACGTTCCACCGCGTCGGCAAGTGGAGCAACCCGATCGAAAAGTTGCTCGACGAGTCCCTGGAGTCTGGAATTACGGTCGTCTAAGCTGTTTTGAATCTCCGCAACCTGCTGGGTCAAACGGATGATGTCGGCCTGTAGCTGGATAATCTCCTGCCGCTGACCGTAAGACACACTTGACGATACCAACACTAAAACAGCGACGAAAAGCAGTTTTCTCATCATAGCTCCCCGATGGCTCCGCGATGGCTCCGCGAAGGACTGGAGCCGGCCTGTGGCCGGCCCCACACATGGGTTGGAAATGTGACAGCTAGCGCAGGACGAATTCGACACGACGATTCCGCTGGTAGCACTGTTCGGTCGTATTCGTACATTCCGGACGGTCCTCTCCGAAGCTGACCGTATTGATTCTTCCTTGACCGATACCCTGTTCAATCAGATATTGCCGAACCGCATTGGCACGGCGGTCTCCCAGCCCAATGTTGTATTCCTGGCTACCCCGTTCGTCAGCATGACCACTGACCGTAAACTGAACGGCACCGTTTTGCGCGAGGAAACGGACGTTGCCCTGGAGCTGCCCCACTTGATCCGCGCGGAGTTCCGACTGATCATAGTCGAAGAAGATTGGCAGCACCGTTGAAGTGAAAAGCTCCTCGATCGTCGGATCCGGACGATCCGGTATTGGTGGAGCCGTTGGCGGCGGTGCGGCGGCATTGACGGTAACACGTACGGTATCGGTCGACGTGCCGCCCGGGCCCATCGCTGTTGCCGTGTAGGTGACTGAAGAATTTGGGCTGATGGTACGCGTGCCCGACGCAGGAACCCCACCGATTCCGGGTTCGATGCGTACCGTGTTCGCATTGCGCGCTGACCACTCCAACGTGGTTGACTCACCCTGTTCGATCGACGACGGCGAAGCGGCCAGAGTCACCGCGGGAGCGGGAGGCGGCGGGGGTGGGGCCGCGGCTTCAGGAGGTGGGGGCGGGGGCACCGCGGCCGGTCTCCCGCAGGAGAAGGAAAACAAACCGACCAATACTAGGAGCACGACACCGGTGGAGCGTGAGTTCTGTCGCCGGCTCACGCCGCTTGGGGCAGCCCAACCGACTCGGTAGTCGGATCTGCCAATTCCAGATGGCTTTCCAGATTTCATTGATACAGGTCTCCTTGTGAACTCAATTGGACACTCATTCTCCCATGTAACCGGACCATGAGGGATTTACATTGTTTCCGCTGCTTGTCAATTGTCTTACTTTCGTTCCGTCAGCCAACATGGAGTAGATCTGGCGGGAACCACTGCGGCTGGATTCAAACACCAGATGGCGGCCGTCGGGAGACCAAGTCGGGTTTTCATTGTTGCCCGTACTCCGGGTCAGCTGCACGGTACGATCGGTCGCAATATCATACATATATATGTCAAACGGTGCGCCTCGCCGTTGCCAGTGAAACGCGATCGTCAGGCCGTCGGGAGACCAGGCCGGGCTGCCAGCGTTGCCTCCGCCTTCGACAATCCGCCTGACGTTACCACCCTCCGCATCCATAATATAGAGTTGCGGCGGGCCAGTCCGATCGGACACGAAGGCAATCTCCCTGCCGGTGCTCGGATTCCACACCGGAGAGATATCGACGCCTCTCGAGTTGGTCAAACGACGCGGGTTCTCTCCGCGTACGTCAGACACGTAGAGCTCCATGTCGGGCACGCCCCGGACTTCGTTCATGCTGGAGGAAAACGCTATCCGGTTACCGTCAGGAGACCATGCCGGCGTGGTCGTCGTTCCTGATAAGGTGGAAAACCGGAAACCACGACGATCGATGGGCGATATGATCGCGATGTCCGCTTTGTCACTGGCATAGCTGGTATAGCCGATCATCTCACCGTTGGGAGACCAGTTCGGCGTGACGGCCAGCGAACGGAGGGTCGTCAACTGGTATTCGTTGGCCCCGTCATAATCCATCACGAAAATTTCCTTGACCACCTCGCCGTCCCCGCTCGAACGGTCGGATTCGAACGCGATCTTGGTTTGCGCCACACCTCGGATGCCACCCCCAAGGGTCTGAATGATCAAGTCGGCAAACTGATGGGCGATCAACCGGACAGATCGCTCGTTCATCTCTCCGCGATATCGTCGACCCTCCACTTCGCGCTCTGACACCCGGGTTCGCAGATCCCAGAGTCGCGCTTCTAGAACAAACTGGTTTTGATTGAGTGACGTGTTCCCGAAAGCCATGAATTGAGCATCGACAGTCGTAGAAGTCCAATCCTCGGGGTTGATGTCGCCCGGATTTCCAAAACGGCCCAGCGGATAGAAGTCGGGGCTTATAAGTGAAATTACACCTGAAAAATCAATGTCGTTCCATAGCGTCTCATTGAATGCGGCCGCCAAAGCCGCCATCGCCTCAGGGTCGCCGGAGCTGGAAGGGAACGGCGGCAGTGCCAGGCGGATGGACGTCGCACCCGTGCGGGTGCCGGTTTCAATCTGTGCCTGCTCCGAAGGCAGCACCCATACCGGGACGAGGAAAACGACGGACAAGATCCAGGCGGTTCTAATCATCGGCTGTACTCAAACCAGAACCTCACGTTGACGCTCCGGCCTCTGAAGTCTCCCGGAAGAGGAGCGAGTGGATTGGATGCGAAGATCGCCCGCATGGCCGATCGGTCCAGGGACGGAATCCCGCTACTCTCATCGATCTGTTCATTTATGATCGTTCCGTCACGCAAGACGTCAAAGCTTACATAAATGCGGGGCGCCTGGCGAACGTTGCCCGAAATCATCGATTGTAGCCAGTTTTCAGAAATCCTTCGCGTAATAGATTCTACGTAGCCACCGTAACGTTCACCGAATGCGCCGTCCCCGACTGCAATGGCCCCCGTGCCGTCTCCGGCAGCGAATTGCCCGTAGCTGATAGCTGGGAGTCCTCCCTCACCAAACGGCACCACATTGTCTGGAGTTGCGGGCGGCTCCGGGGTCGCCCGGGGAGCCGGCGTCGGGGGCGGAGTCACTTCCACCGGTGCCAGGGTATCGGGTACGGGCTCTGCCTCGACGACGGGCACATCAGTCGCTATCGTTTCTTCGGGGACAGCTGTGATCTCGGACGCAAAGAAACCAGCAGACTCATTGGCGGCCGCCGCCTCATTGACCACGGCCGGCGCGGGAAGGGGAATGCCCGAGATGTTAGCCACGATTTCCACGCTCACGCCTTCACCGCCACCCTCCTCCGATCCCCATCCCGCGACTCCGTACGCGGGAAATACCTCAGGCAACAATAACACTGTGATTGCCAACAGGACGTGCAATCCGGTAGACATCAGCAGTCCGCTGCCCAACTTTTCGGGATTTTTCTTCATGGCTCGGGCGCATCCAGCGGCTGAGTGACGACGCTGATGTTTTCGATTCCCGCCTGGTTCAAGCGGTCCATCACAACAGCGATCGTGCCGAAAGGAACGGACGTGTCCGCTCTCAAGTATATGCTTCGAGAGGCCGGGTCAAGAAGACGTGCCTGGATTTCGGGCCCCAATGCGTTGATATTGATCGGGTCGCTCTGGAGATAAATTCGCTGCTCGCGATCGATTGAGACAACAAGCCGTTCTTGTGCCAGTTCCTGAACAATCTCGGTGCGCGGAACATTCACTTCGATTCCCGATTGGACCACCGGAGCTGTTATCATAAAAATAATCATTAAGACCAACATGATATCGATAAACGGAATCATGTTGATCTCCGACAGTTGGGTTTGGGTTCTGCCGTCGCCCGCTGTGAACGCCATCAGAGTTCGCTCCCATCAGCGCTTGGATCGCCGAATCTATACACCGAGGCCCTTCTTTTCGGCGATGGCCAGTAATTCTGCTTGCAGGTCATCCAGTTGCGCTCCCAGGCGCCGGATTTCTGCCACGAACAAATTGTAGGCCACAACCGCAGGTATTGCCGCAAAAAGACCAGCTGCGGTCGCGATGAGCGCTTCGGCGATGCCAGGGCCCACTGCGTTCAGCGTCGTCACGGAGTTGTTCCCAAGGCCGGCAAAGGACCCCATGACACCCCAGACCGTACCGAATAATCCAATGAACGGTGTCACCGCCGCTGTCGTCGCCAGTAGCGTCATCCGGGATTCCAATTGAGACACCTGCGCAACCGATGCTCGAAGAAGTACACGTTCGACCATAGTGATCGTCGCCACTTGTGTCAGCACGGTGCGGCCCGCCAACGCGGATGCGGGATCAATCATTTCGTAAGCCGCTTCAAACACGGGCATCAGTGGAGTAAATCGCAACGTCGCGCGTGCACCGCGGATCTCGGGCAGAGTCTGTGCTTTTTCGAAGATCTGCCAGAATGCTTCCGATTCCCGACGGATTTTTCGGAACATCAGACCTTTCGAGAGAATCACACTCCAGGAGGCGAGCGAGAATATTAATAGGGTCACCAGGACGATGCGCGCAATCAGTCCGGTGGTTCCAAGCAATGCCAAAATATCAGCTCCGCCCTGAAGAATCCAGACGGCGGGAAATGCTGGGTCGACCAAGTTAGTCCCTCCTCACCAAGCGGAATGGTTCTTCGGCCTGCTTCAAAAAAATAACAGACTCACGATCACCAAGAAAGAAACCGAAGCCGATGCAACGGGTTGAACTCTGGCGCCGTCGGGCCACGCATTGCCAGACGTCACCATTGGCCATTGAATCCGATGTGTCGTTGTCATATAACCGGGCCCTATGCTTCGCTTACTCCGCGTACGCCAGTTCGCTCTGGTCGACAAACTCGAGATCGAGTTTGATCGCGGATTAAACCTGCTTTCCGGCGAAACAGGCGCGGGCAAATCCCTGATCGTTGATGCATTGGCTCTGATCGCGGGCGCCAAAGCGTCAAACGACACCATCCGAAGCGGTGCAAGCCGGGCCATCGTCGAAGCCGTCTTCCAACCATCAGACACCTTGGACCTCGCCGCAATCGGCATCGACCCGGAAGACGAATTGATTCTCCGACGCGAGATATCGGCCGACAATCGGAATCGAGTGTTTATCAATAGCCAGCCCAGCACCGTGACGGCGTTGCGGATGATTGCCCCGTACCTGGTCGACATCCATGGACAACACGAGCAACAGACGCTGCTCGACACCTCAAAACAGCTTGCAATGATCGACCACGCTGCAAAAGCGGGGACTCTTCGGGAACGAGTTCAAAAACTCTATAACGCGATCCGCTCCCTGGAAGAGGCCCTGGCCGCCCTCGAACAGGATGATTCGGAACTTCTGCAGCGTGCCGATCTTTTGCGCTTCCAACGTGAGGAAATCGAGCGGGCAGAGCCCAAGAAGGGAGAGATCGGCCGCCTCGGAGAAAAGGTCCGAATTCTCGCCCACTCAGGAAAGCTGCTCGAGGCCGCTTACGGAGGGTACGAGGCCCTCTACGAAGCAGACGCCTCCATCCTTGCTCAATTTGCCTCGGTCGAACGGAGTATCCGTGACGCAGGAGTCGACGATAACCGCTTGGCGAATATCGCGGAGCAGGCCACGACGGCACGGACTCTTGTCGAAGATTTAGCGTATGCCCTCCGAGATTATATGAACCAAATCGAGGTCGATCCCGGCGAACTGGAACCACTCCAGGTTCGTCTGGCAGAACTGGAGCGGCTGCATCGGAAGTACGGGTCCGACCTGCATGCACACCTGGAGACGGTAATCCAGGAACTGGACAATATAGGTCTTCGGGACATCAAACGGGTTGAAATTTCTGGGCAATTGAAGACACTCAAAAGCCAATACCAGAAAGCGGCCGAGGCGTTGAGCCAACGCCGCCGCAGAACCTCTGAAGGTCTCGCGAAATCCCTTACGTCTGAAATTCGGTCGCTGGCCATGCCTGATGCCGAGGTCAAAATCGATTGGATCACGCTCGAACCGGGCCGTGACACGGGCATTGACATGCCTCAATTGCTTCTAAGTCCAAATTCGGGAGAACACGCCCGTCGTCTGGCTGAGATCGCTTCCGGAGGAGAGCTTTCGCGCGCGATGCTCGCGCTGCGGACGGTATTGGTGACCGATGATACGGACTGCACGCTCGTGTTCGACGAGATTGACACAGGCATCGGAGGCGAAGCAGCCGAATCAGTCGGGAAAAAGCTAAAACGCCTCTCCAACACCTATCAGGTGCTTTGCGTTACTCACCTGGCTCAAATCGCCCGGTTCGCTGATCAGCATGCCCGAATCGAAAAACTTGTTGTTGATGGGCGCACAGTGACGCGGGTCGAAGCACTCGGCGACGAAGGGCGTATCGAAGAGCTGGCACGGATGATGAGTGGTCCGAAGGTCAGCGCCGCTGCCCGCCGACATGTCCTTGAATTGTTAAAGAGGCAATGATTTGCGATTTCATTGACGATTTGCAATTTCATTGAGTAAGGATATACATTGCAAAGATGTTCACGGGATGGGGACAAGCCAAGTGCCCGTTTTCAGAAAACGGATATGCAGTCCATCAGCATGCATGTGCAAGCGAAGACCGCGCCTATACCTGAGACTGGCCCTGGACCCAGTACCCGCAGAGGTTGATCTTGGAAATTGAAATGAAGATCAGGGGTCTGATGATGGATCCCATCACGAATATGCCTATCGTGATCCTAAAGGAAGCGACAGGCAAGGCCATCCTCCCCATCTGGGTCGGTGTTTCCGAGGCCAACGCGATCGCGCTGGAAATCGAAAAAGTAGTCACCCCGCGTCCAATGACCCACGATCTTCTGAAGAACGTGCTTATTGGCTTGGACACCCATGTCCAGAAGGTGGTCGTGACGACAATTCAGGAGGACACCTTCTACGCTGTGATATGGATCGCCAGTGACGGCCGACTAATTTCGATCGATTCCCGTCCAAGCGATGCGCTGGCGCTGGCTCTTCGGATTGATTGCCCGATTCTGGTGGAAGATAACGTATTGCGGGGCTCCAAGAGTCAGGCGAGCAACCCCGAGCGCAGCATCACCAACGAAGACCTGAAACGTTGGCTCGACCAGAGCGACGAGGATCTAGGCAAGCACAAAATGTAGCCGGGCTCCCGCCTGAACTAGGGCACCCGATCGCTTAAGCTCTTTCCGAGCCATATTTGGCCTGGGTGGGGCTGGTTACGGAACGTTCCGTGTTGGTGACGCGGCTGGCGAGACGGGTGGCGCCTTCCAGATTGTTGATCAGGATGTTTTCCACCCAAACCCCGACGCCAACCTGACGGACAGCTTCCAGGCTCCCCAGGTCGGTCGTGTGGATCACGATATCACCGAGGAAGGTTCGGTATCGTTCGGCGATACTGCGGGCGGAGACTTCGCTGGAACCGGTTACCTGCATCAACCGCCCATCACCACCGGAAACCGGTTGAGAGCCGACAATGGGACTGATTGCAACGACTCCAGCCTCGGTCCGAGTCAGGGCATCGCGAATCCCTGGCACTGCAAGAATGGCGCCGATACTGAGCACTGGATCGCTCGGCGCCAGAATCACCCTGGAAGCTTCCAGAATCGACGCGATCACGCCCTTCAGAGCCAACGCGGTTTCCGCCCCCTCGTAGCTCACCCCAGTGACCGCGTTCGACGTTTCCCCCCGAGCCAGGTACTCCTCAAGCGACCACGTTCCTTCAGAGTGGTGAATCCGGCTGCGGATACGGTCGTTGCTGGCCGGCATAATGCGTGTCCCGATACCAAACCGGTCCGCCAATTCAGAGGTAACTTCATCGAGCTTCGCCCCCCTGCTTAAAAGGTTGGACCTCAGAAGTTGTGTTGCCATCTCGTGGTCACCGATCCGCATTTTGGACCGTAGACCCAGTTTCCGGATCGTGTCGTGGCAGTTGTACGTTTCATTCGGACGGCCCCCGCCACGATGGGGATTCACTTCGCCAGCCAGTGAATAGAGAATCCGGTCGATGTCCGGACTGATGTGGAGACCCCACATTTCATAGTCATCGGCCACGTTGACCACGACATGAATATCCTCTTCCGGAAGGACGTCGACCAGGCCCATCAGGAACTTTGCAGCGCCGCTGCCTCCCGCCAATACAGTTACATGACTCATGAGATGAACATTTCCTTGATTCAGTGCTGTTGGGCGCCGTTCACTGATTTTCAGTGCATTCCATGCGCTCACTGCAGCCCAAGTATAACTCGTGGTCATCCATCATCAGTTCATCTCCACAGGAGAGACCACATCGGCGAGAAAACTGAAAACAGCATCCAGGTACAGCTCTGGAGCTTGGCTGAACGCTTGTCCATGACCTGCCCCCTCGATGACGAGGACGTCACTCCAGGGATTCGCAGAAGCCCTGTACAAGCGCCGCGCACGATCGGGAGGCATCCGGCGATCCTCACTGCCTGCAATGAACAACATCGGTACTAGCGGAAGGTCTTCCACCGCGCGCTCGACATCGCCTTCCTCTAAATCGAACCCGACCCGCATTCGCGTCAGGAAGATCAGCAAGGTGGCAACGGGAAACGCGGGCAAACCGAATATCAGCCGGATATGGTGGGAGACCGTTTCTTCGAAAGATAGAAAAGCGCTGTCTGCAATTACCGCGTCCGCCCCTCCACACCGTGCCGCCCCAAGTACGGCAGTCGATCCGCCCAGGGAAACGCCCCAAAAGATCTTCTCCCTTCCGGGGGAAACGCTGTCGATGAATCGAACTGCGGCACAGACATCCAGACTCTCATTGACACCCAGCGTTGTGTACGCATCTGCGCTTTCGCCGTGATTGCGATATTCGAATAAGAGCACACCATAGCCGCGCCGACGGCTTTCTCCCGCACGCTTCAGCAATTCCTGGCGCGATCGATTCAGCCCGTGTAGAAAAATGATTGCCGCTCGCCCGCTCTCTCCAGGGTCCCACCAGCCTCGAAGCGTCACTCCGTCGGACGAACTGAAGTCCACGTCGTTGACCGATAGCCCGACCGCTTCAGGGACTATCGCGTCGCGTTCAGGGAGACGAATTCGGCCGTTGGTGATCAGAAATGAACCGCCGACGGGTATCACGACCAGGGGAACCAACAGCATGATGGCCAGAATGAACGCGAGTAGACGCTTTGCCCACCAGTTCATCGCTTGAGGGTCAACGAAGGAGGGCAACCGGTCCCGACACATCCGTACCTTCGGGTTGGATCGTCGTTTCAAGGGTCGCCAGCACCTCACCGCTACCTTCAGCAAGCACCTCATAAGTGACGTCCGCTGGAGGCGTCATCGTGACAATTCCGTCGATCGTGTATCGCCTTCTTTCCTGGGCTTCGACGAGGTCCGTGAGGACGACAAGGAGGGGCAGGGACTCCCCGTCACGATGGATGACCAGGCGGCGGCCCAGAAAGTCCGATACGACTTCTCCGGTTCTTTGGGGTTCAACGCGGACTCGGAATTCCACCGGGATTTCTCGAATGGGCTCTGCAGACACGTTTTCCAGAATGAGGCTCAAATGGTGACGGAATATATTTTCCTCCGGTCTTCCGGATTCACCCTCGAGTTCGAGTTCGATATGAATCTGGGAGTAATCCACATTGGACTGGCGGGGTTGGATGACCCAGATCAGGAAAAAGATAAAGAGCACGCCCGCATAGGGATAAGGACTTTCCAATCGAAGTGTCTGAACCAGCGCCTGGACCCACGGCCGCGGCGAGGTCAGGAGCCGCTTCCCACACTTTGAGCAGTACTCGCTATCTGCCTGAATCGAAGCGCCGCAGTATCTACAAAACATCAGGCCCAATCCCGCGGTTGAAAATAAGTGATGGCCTTTTCTTCAACGCTCCCGGACTCCGGCTGGTAGTCGTAAACCCAGCGGGCCATCGGCGGCAGGCTCATCAATATGGATTCCGTACGGCCCTGAGTTTTCAGGCCAAAAATCGTTCCGCGGTCGTATACGAGATTGAACTCGACATAACGCCCGCGCCGCAATGCCTGGAAGACCTGTTCACGTTCCCCATACGCCGCATCTCGTTGCTTTTCCACGATCGGGGTGTAGGCGGGCAGAAACGCGTCCCCCACCGAACGCACGAACGAAAAGATATCATTCAAATCCCCCTGGAGATAGTCAAAGAAGACACCCCCAACGCCGCGCATTTCGCTCCGGTGGCGAATGGAAAAGTAGTCGTCACACCACTTCTTGAAACGTCGATAGTAATCGGCATCGTGGCCGTCGCATGCCCTTTTCAATGTCTGGTGGAAGTGCGTGCAGTCTGCCGGGTCCGGATAGCAGGGCGTCAGGTCTGCGCCGCCGCCAAACCAGGCGGCATCGCCCTTTTCCAGATATCGAAAGTTCGCGTGGACAATCGGAATCATCGGATTCCGGGGATGAATCACCAGGGATAGGCCGGTGGCAAAGAAATCGGTGCCTTCACCAAGGGGAATCTCGTCGGCGAATTCTTCGGACAGATTTCCATAAACACGGGAAAAGTTGACGCCACCTTTTTCGAAGACGTGTCCGTTTTCCAAAACTCTTGTGCGACCGCCACCCCCACCTTTCCTCTGCCAGAGATCCTCACGAAAAGATTGACCGTCGATTCTCGACAACGACTCCGCAATGCGGTCCTGCAGCTCCATGAAATAGTTCCCTGCGTCATCCCGTAAAGACATGGTGCCATGATAACGCGGATCGCGCGCAGCTGCAGGCAGCTGAATGCCTGAAGAGCGAGCGTCCGAAATTCGGGACGACGTTTGGCCCGCGCTCACTCTTCGAGTAAGATGCGCCTATCTTATAGTCATGCCAAACAGTCTTGGTTCTTATATCGAACACGTTCGCGGGGAATTCGAAGCCAAGCTCCGGGAGTGGGTGGAAATTCCCACGGTTAGCTCCTCGCCGGACCATCGATCCGAGATCGATCGCGGGGTGAACGCTGCCGTTCAATATCTCCGCCAGCTCGGCGCCCAGGCTGCGGTGGTTCAGACACCCGGCAACCCGGTCGTCTGGGGCAGGTTTGAAACCGACCCGGCACACCCTACCGCTACCGTCTACAACCACCTCGATGTGCAGCCGGCGAACGAACCGGAATGGAAGAGCGACCCGTTCCAGATGCGGATTGAATCGGACACCTACATCGGGCGGGGCACCACCGATGACAAAGGGCCCGCGTTGGCCGCTCTGATGGGGGCCCGGTACTCCGTTGAAAACGGCATACCGCTGAACATCCACTTCATCTGGGAATTCGAGGAGGAAATCGGCAGTCCTAACTTCGAGAATTTTATTAAGACCCAGCTAGCCGATCTGCAGACGGATTCCGTCGTCATCTCCGACACGATTTGGCTTTCCAGGGATCGGCCCGCCATTCCCTTCGGTTTGCGCGGTCTCCTCACGATCCGAGTTTATCTGGAAACGGGAACCCGGGACGTTCATTCAGGTTTGACTGGAGGCGTTGCCCGGAACCCACTGAACGAGCTATGCACGTTGATTGCCGACTGTTATGACCGTGAAACAGGACGGGTCGCTATTCCCGGTTTTTACGACAACGTCCTTCCCCCCGATGAGGAAATAATTCAGGGATTTGTTGATTCCGGTTTCAACCCGGAACTGTTCCGCGAGGCACACGGTTTGATACGCATGAAAGAGACCCAAACCGCAAGAATCTTGCGGCGCTTGTGGACGCGTCCGACCTTCGAGGTGCATGGCATCGTCGGGGGATACACGGGACCTGGCGTGAAGACATCCATCCCCCCCCGCGCGGAAGCAAAAATCAGCATGCGTCTGGTGCCCGACCAGTCTCCGCATCGGCAGTTCGGGTTCTTCGCCCAATTCCTGAAAGAACGAAATCCGGACGTCGACGTGGAACTGGACTCGATGCTGGCTCCTTTTCTCGGAAGCCCGACGGGCCCGTATGCTGAAGCCGCCAGCGAGGCCATGAGGACCGCATTCGGAAAGGACCCCGCTTCAATTCGCGAGGGCGGGTCCATAGGCGCCGTCGTCACGATGCGCGATTACCTGAAAGTTCCGATCCTCTTTCTGGGTCTCAGTCTCCCCGAACACGGCTATCACTCCGCCAACGAGAATTTTGACTGGAGTCAAACCTCGGGTGGAATCCGGATGTTCGCCCGGTACTTTGAAAATCTCTCCAAGCTACCCGGCAAGACCCGTTAGCAAGCTGCTGATAAAGTCACGGATGGCATTTTCAGGATCCTGCTAGTGTGGGATGAGATTGCGCGCGACGACGTCCCAATAGCTCTGATGCCGCCGATCCCGTGCGTCGTCGAGGAAGCCTTGAACGTTCTGGATGAGGCTCGTGGGACGGTAGCCCGGAATGTTTTGTGGATGCGGCCGCCCAAACGTAGGGAAGTAGGATCGGATAAAGACCGCATCGTCGGTGAACCTGAAGGCGCGTATGTTGGCGACATAATCGGGCCACCCGGGAAATCCGAATAGATAGTATTCGACGTTAGAAGCGTAGAAAACGGACACTTCCAACCCCTGTTGGCCAAGATAATCGGCCACAGCACCCAGGGCACGGGGCCCGGCAAAGTCTCCCACAATCGGAATCAGACGGTTTTCCCTTTGAAACCGCTGCAATCGCGCGAACAGCAAGTCATCCGAAAGATAGTTCTGAAGCTCACCGTTCACGTCCGTCTCGCGGATCAACTCCTCAAACGTCGGGTAACCGGGCGATGGTCGTCCCAGTGTGAAAAAGCGGATTCCCAGGCCGGCTTCAAAAAACGAACGGTAGACATGCGCGATCCTTTCCAGGTCCAACAGGGCGAGCGACAATCCGTAATCCTCGAGCAGAACCCGATTGATGTTCCTTAGGTTTGCGCTGAACAATTCTGAATCGGGAGAGGCCGTTCTAACATCAGACAACATTTCCGCAAACTCAATCTCACCCTCATGCGTTGCACAGTTTCTTGACAAGAGTTGACAGAGGAAGTCGTACCGGTCACGGGCTTCCTCGATCAAAACTTTGAACATGAGATGCTGCAACAGATTCTGCCGCCGGATGTCTGCAATGAAGGCAATCTAAGGCTGGGAATGGGCGATATACGTGAAGTTCTGATCCGGACCCACTCCGATGTATGCACCACCGGTTCGAACATTCTCCTGCAAGCTGGGAACTACGTGCATATAGGACGTCTTGTTGGAGACGAAGTTGTCGGTGTCGAAATAGCCCTCCGGTTCAGAGAAACGCTCGATTAAATCGGCGAACTCCGCCCGCGTAATCTGGACTTGACGGGGCTCTGATGAGGCTTTTCCGAACGGGAATCCACCTCCCACCCAGATGAAAATAAGTCCCAGCCCAAGTGTCAGGCCGAGGAAGACCCACAGCCATTGGCTCACGGTGTTGTTGGATTTGGACACAGTCTGTGGAGGATACTACGACTACAAAATTTCCAGGATGGCTGATGAAGAATCTATCGCTTGGTGAACGGCCCCTGTTTGGGGCCTTCTTCTTCTTGAACATCCTCTGCACGGACCCGGCATTTCAGAAGCAAAGTCGAAACGGTTTCCAGGTTTCAGCGGGTTCTGCTGAGTCGAGGCGGAATGACGCGATTCGCCATTTCCGGCCGTTTAAGACGCTGCCGTTAAGGCCTTTTCGAAGCTCTCAGAAAAATATTCGACTTCCGCGTCCGTCAGGTGGCCCACGTGACCGATCCGGAAGATCTCGCCGTTCAACTTTCCGGGAGCACCGGCGATCAAAATGGAATACTCATCCCGTAAGCACCGGCGAAAGCGTTCGATGTCGAGCGAAGGCGGAGCGATGCCTCCGGTAATACCGTTACCCGGCCGTTTCGCGAAGACCTCCAGGCCGTTTTCTTCGACGAGGGCACGCATTCGCTCGGCGACCTCAGAACGCCTTTTATAAACGCCCGAGGGTCCCATCTCGTCGATCATATCGAGTGCCGCATCCAGTTGGTGCATCAGGGACAGAGGCGGCGTAACGGGAACCTGACCGATGTAGGACGACCAGTCGCATGTGAATCGTGGAGACCGGGCCGTCTTCGACCGCTCCCAGGCGCGGGGGCCAATTGCAACGAGTCCCAGTCCGGGTGGCAACATCAGTCCCTTCTGTGAACCGACCACGACAGCGTCGATATTCCACCCATCCATGTCAAGGGGTGAAACCGCCAGACCCGACACGGCATCGGCGACGAGCCACTTGTTCTGATCCCGCACAGCCCGTCCGATCGCCTCGAGACCGACGAGGACACCGGTGGAACTCTCACTCCACGTGAGATAGATGACAGTGGCATCCGGCCATTGTTCCATCGCCCGACGGACATCATCGACAGACGGCCCCTGTCGCCAATCGACCTGAGCTCGATGGACTTCGAGCCCGAATGCCTCGCCGATCGAAGCCCAGCGTTCGGCGAAGGTGCCCCCAACCATTACGATGATCTCACCTCCTGGGGAGGTCATGTTTACAATCGCGGATTCCATCGCGCCGGTACCGGAACTGGAAAGAAACAAAATGTCGGATTTGGTACCAAAGAGAGGTTGGACACGGGATTCAAGGCGGGCCCTGAACTCCATATACTCGGGCGACCTGTGAAAAAAGAGCGGCCTCTCGGCGGCCTTGGCCACTTGGTCGGGTATCTGCATCGGGCCCGGTAAAAGAAGCAAGAAACGTTTCACAAACAGTGCCTCCGTTCTTTAGTATGAAGCCGAAAGTCAACTTTCGTTCGCTTGTCGCATACCCACTAAAATATGTCCCTTTCGAGGATATTCCAATTAGTAAAGGTGACGCGGCCCATCATATTCGAGCTCAAAATCCGCGCAATCTTGCCCAATCCGTGTACCCTGTGTAGAGGTGTCTCAAGTACCTCATCCCCCAACGACCCGAATACCTCCGGGTGCCGGCCTCGTCTACAAGCTATTCGCCGTAGTTGTTCTCCTGATCTTGGGGAACCAGGCGATATCGATTTACTTCGAAACACTCTGGTTCGGAAGCGTCGGCTTCGAGTCGGTGTACTGGTACCGGCTTGCAATGCAGTGGGGCACGTTCGGCATATTCGCGCTGGCGACGGGCGGCTCCCTCGCGTTTCTGCTTTCGTTCGTGTCTCCGCGCGAAGGCGAAAGTCGATCGGTACTCGAAATCGGCGGGGAAACTCTCGTTATCCCACCACCGGCGTTCTTTCGGAGAATAGCTGCCGCGATCGCGCTCGTGTTCGGCATTCTCTTCGGACTTGCATACAGCATCAACTGGCCTGTCTACGCGCTATTTCTGAACAGACCCACTCCGTCGGCGGTGGTGGATCCAATTCTGGGCCATGACCTGAATTTCTATCTATTCGTTCTCCCCGCGCTGGAATCGCTATCATCCTGGTTCATTTCGATCAGCGTCATGACCCTCCTGGCGGCTCTACTGGTTGCAGCACTGGACACCTCGAATAAATTTCGAGGCTTGTCGATTGGACTGGCATTGACATTCCTCGCTCTGGCAACACGGGCATACCTGTATCGTTTTCACCTTCTGTACCAGGAGCATCCACTGATTTCAGGCGTAACCTACGTGGATGACAATGCCGTCATTCCGGGCTTGTGGTTTCTATGTGGCGCCTTGCTCGTGGGTGCAGCCGTCAGTGCCTACAACGTCCAAGCATGCCAGGTACGGAATCTTGCAATCGCGGCCGGCTTGCCGGTCCTCGTCTATGTGTTTGCGTGGGTGCTGGTTCCCGGCTACGTTACAAACTTCGTAGTTCGACCGAACGAACTGGTTCGGGAATTACCCTATATTGGCCACAACATTGAACATACGCGCCGGGCCTTCGGTTTGGACGAAGTGGAGAATATTCCGTTCGACCCTGCGGTCACCGGAGACTTCGATCCGGAATCGCACACCCAGACCCTGGACAACGTCCGGCTCTGGGACTGGCGGGCGCTGCAGTCCACCTTGAGACAGGTCCAGGAGATCCGTACCTACTACGATTTCGCCGATGTCGATGTCGACCGGTATGTCATCAACGGGGAAAAGCGCTCGATGATGCTAGCGACCCGGGAATTGAACCTGACGAACCTGCCTGCCGGTTCGAGCAATTGGATTAACGAGCGCTTGATCTTCACCCACGGTTACGGAGTGACGATGAATCCCGTCAGCCGTTTTACGGACGAAGGGCTCCCGGAACTTATACTGCGTGATATGCCGGTGGAGAGCACCATCCCTTCGATTAGCCTGCAACGTCCCGAAATCTACTTCGGTGAACTGACGAATTGGCCCGTCTACGTCAAGACCAGCCAGCAGGAGTTCAACTACCCGGAAGGGGAGAGCAACAACTATTCGACCTATGAAGCGACAGCCGGCATCCGGGTGGGATCGATGTTCAGGCGGCTGATCCTGGCATATCAGACAGGTGAATTGACGACGCTCCCATTTGCCCAGGACGTTAATCCGGACAGCGAATTGTTGATGCGCCGCAATATCCGGGATCGCATCAGCCGCATTGCGCCTTTCCTTAGCTACGATGATGACGCTTACATCGTTGTAGGTGATGATGGCGGCCTGTACTGGATGATCGATGCCTTTACAGTTGCCAATACCTACCCCTATTCCCGGAAAATCCTCTTCCGCGGACAATCCGTCAATTACATTCGTAACAGCGTTAAAGTCGTCATCAACGCCTACGACGGGACCACCCGGTTCTATGTCTTCGAACCCGAGGACCCCGTCATTCAGGCATACAGCAAAACGTTTCCGGATCTCTTCCTGAACGCCGACGAAATGCCGGCTGACCTCGCCGCGCATGTCCGCTATCCCGAGTTGATGTTCCGGGCTCAGGCCCTCGTCTATTCGACTTATCATGTCGAAGACGCACAGGTTTTCTACAACCGGGAAGACCTCTGGACCGTTGCCCAACAGGGCCGGTCTCAGGCCGGATCCGATGAGATAGAACCCTACTTCGTTCTGCTGCGTTTCCCGGGCGAAGACGACGTGGAGTTTGTATCCATACTCCCGTTCACGCCCTCGAACCGGAACAACCTGATCGGATGGATGGCCGCGCGCAGCGACGGGGAAAACTACGGCAAGTTGAGGGCGTACCAGTTTCCCAAAACCCGGTTTGTGGATGGTCCGCTCCAGATTGAGGCGCGAATCGACCAGGACCCGGAGCTGTCATCGCAGTTGAGCCTGTGGAACCAGCAGGGATCCACCGTCCTCCGCGGGAACCTTCTCGTCATTCCCCTGGACGACACGCTCCTTTTCGTTGCGCCAATATTTCTCCAGGCGGAACGCAGCCCGATGCCCGAACTCCGCATTGTCGTACTCGCAACGCAGGATCGTATGACATATGGCGCTTCGTTTGAAGAGGCGCTGAGCAACCTCCTTGATCGCAGTTTTTCTTTTTCTCCCGACACGGCAGAGGAACTGACCGAAATCCGTCTGGATGATCTCCCCTCCGGCGCAGGACCCGAGGTCGTCGCCCTGCCCACTGCTTTGATTCAGCGCGCGACCCAGGCCCTCTCCGACTACCGGCGTTTCACCTCTCAAGGGCGAATGGCCGATGCGGGTCAGAGCCTGGAGGATCTTCAGCAGGCATTGGAAGCACTCGACCTCTCATCTCCCTAATTCGAACGCTCCCTTCCAAGTCCACTGCCTGAGAGCAGGGAACAGCACGCGGTCCCCTGTTCGGGGACGACCGCAGCCCGAACCTCCGTACCGTTGGATGTCGCCGATGAAAAGACCGAATTTGAGGATATATTGAATGTGATACATAACCTAACTCCCTTATATCCCTAATATCAATATAGTTATACTATTCCAGTTCAACCGAGATCGATGCCAGGCTCTACCGGTGCACCGACAGTCGACCGTGCTCGCGCTCACCCTTTATTGGCGGGTCTTTCGCTTTCTAAGGTGCGTCTTAGGCCCATCTATCAAGCCTTCTGTCAGTCGGAAGTCGTCTGAGGCCCAATACACGGACTCACCGGACCCACCTTGCACTGATAAGCCCATCTAAAGGCGTCCGCAAAACTGCCACATGCATTCAAACCTCATGCCCATTGACCCAAAATCAGCTCCGGTTTTCAACAAGCGCTAAAAGGCCCATTTTCAGTGCAAAATACGAGATACAATCGCTTTAGACGTTGCTAGACCGCGTTGCCGAGAGTTTTGCACAGGTTTATCCACAGTCGCCTGAGTCAGCCTGAGATCCTGGTCTATTTTGATCGGAGCGAGGTCGAGACGGGAAGCAGGGGGCTGTCTGAAGTAGGCGGTCGGTAGGCGGGCGCCAGCGATAAGTTGACATAATGTCCATTATGCGACATGAGCTGAAGCACCAACTCCCTTGAACCAACGCATCTGTCCAGGCATAATCGCCTTGTGCCGTTCAAAGATACTCTCCAGAGACCCCTCCGAGACCTTCGTGTTTCGGTGACTGACCGCTGCAACTACCGTTGCAACTATTGCATGCCACTCGACGAGTATGTCTGGACCGAAAAATCGGCCCTGCTGTCGTTCGAAGAGATTACGCGTCTCGCTTCACTTTTTCTGAAGCATGGAGTCGAACATATCCGTTTGACCGGCGGCGAGCCACTTGTTCGCCAGAATCTTTCCGAATTGGTCGCGCGATTGACCCAGCTTGAAGGCTTGCGCGATCTCTCGCTAACGACGAATGGCTCGCTTCTCGGAGCGCGCGCCTCCAGCCTGCGGCGTGCCGGCCTCAATCGGATTAACGTGAGCCTCGATACGCTGCGCCCCGACCGATTTGCCCAATTAACCAAACGCGGCAATCTTGCGGCAGTGCTCAACGGCATCCGTACCGCCCGCGAGGTCGGCTTCGAAACGATCAAGATCAACGCCGTGGTGATAGAAGGCGTGAACGCGGATGAAATTATCGATTTAGTCGATTATTCCAGGACGGAAGGGATTGAAATTCGCTTTATCGAATATATGGACGTCGGTAACGCAAACGACTGGAGCCTCAGCCGTACGGTGTCGAAGAAGGAAATTTTTCAGACGATTCATTCGCGTTACCCCTTGAAAGAAATTGGACGCCGGGAAGGCCGCGCGCCCGCTACGGACTACGAGTTTGTGGACGGTAAGGGATCGGTGGGTATCATCGGCTCGGTCACTGAACCGTTCTGCTCCAGTTGCACCCGGGGACGTCTGACGGCAGATGGCCGGCTAGTCACCTGTCTTTTTTCAGAGACCGGTTTTGATCTGAAATCCTTGCTTCGAGGTGGAGAAAGCGACGAAGCGATCGCAAGCGCTATCCGATCTGCGTGGGGTAACCGCCGGGATCGATACTCCGACGAACGCTGGGAGGCGCTAAAATCTGGCAGCTATCTTGAAAGCGGTCGAAAGATCGAGATGATCACACTTGGAGGTTGATTTCCGCCCCCTGGGCGACACCAGAGACTTCCCTGCCGCGTCGCTTCCCCATTGAGTCCTTTTTCAACCGGTCATCCGTAACGCAATAAAAAGGGGGTTTGCTGTGTCGTCCTGCAAACCCCCGCTGCTAACGTTTAAACCTCAAGGTGTATGGCGTGGCGCTGGTATGGGTGCTTTCGGTCATCGTGTCACGCGACGACGATCCAGCACCGCGTTCAGGAGCTGAATCCTGAACTGATGGCCAGCTCCACGGTGAACGCGAACTTGAACGAAGAGCGAACGCCAATCACACCGCCAAAAGGTCCGATTGCGAAGGGCACCTTCGGATTCCTTATTGTCAGCGCCCTGAGGACCTTTCAGACTCGGTCGTTTCGAAAATACGTTACCGTTTCTTCTTGGCGGCTTTCTTCTTAGTTGCTTTTTTCTTAGTCGCTTTCTTCTTGGTTGCCTTCTTCGTCGCAACCTTCTTCTTCGCTACTTTCTTCTTAGCGACTTTCTTTTTAGCGACTTTCTTCTTTGCCGCCTTCTTTTTAGGCGCCTTCTTTTTCGTAGCCATATTGAAGCTCTCCTTATCTCTCAGTTGTTGTTCTTATTTTTATTCGTACTCTCTACGTTGCGATACTACTGCGACGTAGCGTAGTACTTTCCTACAAACGCGTCATGATTTCCAGTCAAGAATTCAAACGAAACCTGACGCGACAGCATATTGTTTTCTTAAGGATTCCCAGATCAGGTCCCTAATTTCCCGATTGTTGCTTATGAAAAATCTGTCACGTATGGTTCATTACATGCGCTTTCATCTTTCACTGGCGACAGTTCTGTTCGTATCGGCCGGTTGTTCGCGACTCGAGGTGCTGACCGATGAATCTCTCCGGGATGCTGAAGCGCGTTGGAATGCCAACGCACCGGGCTTGTATCGTGTCGCTATTGAAATGAAAGGCGGGCGCGTCGAAACAGGCGTCTTCGAAGCGCTAGTCCGCGCAGAGCAAGTCGTCAGTCTGAGGAGAAACGGTCAGGTCATATTGCCGGAGGGGGCCGATGACTACTCCGTCCGGGGCCTTTTCCGGATGCTTGAACAGGAACTGGCATTAGCGGAACAGCCCGCGCTACTGGGAGCACCTTCCGGCTATGAAGCGCACTTGCTGGCCCGTTTCAACCCTGACAACGGCCGTCTGGAACGCTATCGTCGAGCTGTCACAGGAGTCGACAACAACATCGAGATTACAATTCTAGAATTCGAACCGCAGTGAAAAGTCTATGCGAGTCCATAGCGCTTGACCTTGTTGATCAATCCCTGATGACTTAAGCCAAGGAGTTTCGCGGTCTTTCGCCGATCGCCCTGAGCCTGATTCAAAGCCTCCCGAATCATCTGGATCTCCAGAATAGCAACACGGTCTTTGAGGAATTTTTTAGCTGGAGTTATAACCGAATCTGGTGTTTGAGGGATTGAAGAAAAGCGGCGTATCTGGTTGATTTGTTGTTTACGAGACTTCAAAGCAACCAAAGGAGATACGCCACTATGAGTAAGAGTATCGTTATTGAACTGGAAGATCGAGAAGCGATTGCAGACCCAGTGACCGACCTGCTACGAGCCGGGGCGCAAGAGCTGATCCAACGCGCTGTGGAAGCCGAACTGTCCGAACTGCTATCCCAGCACGGCGATCGGCGAACCGAGACGGGGAAGGCTGGAGTGGTGCGCAACGGTTATCTGCCTGAACGCGAGCTGCAGACCGGCCTGGGTCCGGTAACGGTGCAAATCCCGAAGGTTCGCGCCAAGACGGGCGAAGCTGTGACGTTCCGCTCGGCCCTGGTACCCCCCTACATTCGGAAGACGCAGTCGATGGAAGCCGCCGTGCCGTGGTTGTATTTGAAAGGCGTCTCCAGTGGCGAGATGGGTGAGGCCCTGAAAGTTCTTGTCGGTCCGAAGGCGCAGGGCTTGTCAGCGAGCACGGTATCGCGCTTGAAACGGGTCTGGGCTGAAGAGTACCGCATCGGGTGCGACCAGCGTTTGGACGCCGACCGCTGGGTCTATGTCTGGGCCGACGGTATCTACAGCGGACTTCGAGCTGAACAAACCAAGTTGTGTGCGTTGGTCGTGATCGGCGTGAATGAACGCGGAGAGAAGCGTTTTCTGGCGATCGAAGACGGTGTACGGGAATCGACACAGAGTTGGCGTGAGGTCTTGTTGAAGCTGAAGTCCCGAGGGATGAATATTCCGAAGTTGGCCATCGGTGACGGGGCGATGGGGTTCTGGGCCGCACTGGAGGAAATCTATCCCGAGACACACCAACAACGCTGCTGGATGCACAAGACCATGAATGTGTTCAACTGCTTACCCAAGTCGGTCCAGGCGAAAGCGAAACAGGCACTGCACGCGATCTGGAAGGCTGAGACACACGCAGATGCCGAGAAGGCATTCGATCTGTTCATTGAAACCTATGAGCCGAAGTATCCGAAAGCCACTGTCTGCCTGCAGAAAGACAGAGAAGAACTGCTGGCCTTTTACGGCTTTCCGGCCAAGCACTGGCAGAGCATCCGAACGACTAATCCCATTGAATCGACCTTTGCCACCATTCGACACCGAACCAAGCGATCCAGAGGCTGCCTGACACGGGATGGAATGCTGCACATGATGTTCAAGCTGGGTCAGTGCGCTGAGAAGAACTGGCGACGATTACGAGGATTCGATGATCTGGTCAAGGTGATTACTGGAGTGAAATTTAACGATGGAATCGAAGTGACAAAGCTCGATCAGACCGCCGCTTGAATCAATCTCCTAAACACCACTTTTGACAATAACTCTTTTAGCTGCGGTAGAAACCGGAGCGTCTGCGGTAGGTTCTGCCACGAAATTCGTTTCACGGATCGAGTCGGAGAGATCGTCGACCCCGACAAGTTCGCCCGCGCTGAGCACCAGTACGCGCTTGACTTCGTTTTCGAGTTCACGGACATTGCCGGGCCAACTGTAGGACATGAGAGCATTCATCGCATCAGTGGAAAAACCGTTGGTTCGAGTGCCCAGTTCGGGGCCTTATTTCTGAAGAAAATGTGTAGCCAATAACGGAATATCTCCGCGAATTTCGCGCAGCGCGGCCATTTTCAGATGAACGATATTTAGCCTGAAAAACAGATCCTGCCGGAATCGGCCGGTTTCGATCTCAGCTGACAGGTCTTTGCTTGTCGCGGCAACCAATCGAATATCGACCGGCACTGGTTTACGTCCACCCACCCACTCCACTTCTCGCTCTTGAAGCACTCGAAGCAACTTCGCCTGAGCCGTCATGTTGAGATCTCCGATCTCGTCTAGAAAGAGCGTCCCTCCCGCAGCGGATTCGATTCGCCCGACTCTGCGCTCGACACCGGTAGCGACTCCTTTCTCAATACCGAAAAGCTCAGCTTCAACTAGTGATTCGGGTAACGCCGCACAATTGACAGCGACAAAAGGTTTGGCTTGTCGCGGCCCCCCATGGTGAAGAGCGCGTGCTGCCAGTTCCTTGCCTGTACCATTTTCACCGGTGATCAGAACAGATACATTGGTTGCCGATACCTTATCGATCAGGTGTCGAATGGCGTCGACCCTTTTACTTGTTCCGAGAATATTTCTAGACGAGAAGCGCTCCGCGACCGCATCCCTGAGAGATTGGTTCTCGTTGATCAGGACTTTCTGCTTCTCTTCCATTTCCTTCAATGGACGCGCGTTGCCTAAAGCCACAGCGGCCTGGGAAGCCAGCGCCTCTATGAACCGAACGTCTTCGCTACTGAAGCGCCCGTCGCGTTTGTTGAGGACCTGAAACACTCCAAAAACATCACCCTTGTAGTCACGAATCGGCGCACACAAGATGTTTCGCGTTCTGAATTTGGTAATGGAGTCAATAGCCGGATAGAACAGCGGCGAATTATACGCGTCTTCAACCATCATCGTCTTGCCGGTTTTAATAACGGCACCCGCGACGCCAAGTCGCGCATCGAAACGAACGACATCTGAAGTTCCCAACGCAACCTTGGCCCAAATCTCGCCCTTGTCCGCATCAAGCAGGAAAATCGTCGCTCGCTCGGCGTCGGCCAGTTTTGCGGCATCGACTGCGATTATGTTCAGTAGTTCGTCGAAGTTCTTTTCAGAATTGATGCGCTGACAGATATCGAGCAGTGTAACAAATCGTTCGATAACAATTTCGGGTGCTTTAAAGTTGGTCTCCATGTCGTTGCAAAGGTAGACATCTCGTCAAACAATGTCAATAATACGCGGCATGCCATCACGTTTTCGAGGCTTTCCCGAAGAAGGACTGCAGTTCCTCAGCGCTCTCAAAAAGAACAACAAGAGAGAGTGGTTCCAGAAACGGAAAGAGTTATATCTCGCGACTGTGAAAGATCCCATGAACTCTTTTATTGTGGCCGTGTCTGCGGATCTCGAAGAATTTGCTCCCGAAATGACCGGCAGTCCAAAGATCTCCGCTTACCGCATATATCGGGACACCCGGTTTTCTTCGAACAAGGCGCCTTATAAAACACACGCAGCCGCGGTCTTTCCTCGACGCGGATTGGAAAAACATGAGAGCGCCGGACTCTATGTGCATATCGCACCAGACGAGGTGTTCGTCGGAGGCGGGCTGTTCAGGCCGGTCTCCGCTGATCTTCAGGCTGTTCGCGAACATCTCGCCCTCCATCATGCGTCGTTTCGCTCGATCGTCGGCTCTCAGAGGTTTCGTAAGTTTTTCGGAGCGCTCTCGGGAGAACAGCTGACGCGAGTGCCCCGCGGTTTCGATAAGGACCATCCGGGGGCCGATCTCCTGCGATACAAACAGTTTCTGGCGTCACGCCGCTTCGAACCTGGGGTCGCAACAACACCCGCTTTCTATCCGGAAGTCATCCGGACTTTCAAGGTCCTCCTACCGTTGATTCGCTTTTTGAATGATCCGATTGCCGGTCGACACCGGCGCTCGGCCTTGAGCCTGGCCAGGGGTCGGTGAAAAGCGCGGGCGGCACGCGAACCCGATCTGTCAAAAAAACGTCTGGAACTTTAAACGTCCCTACCTTCAACTGATCTAATCAAGCATACTCGTAAACAGATCTATGAAGCGGAGACAAATGGTTATGACTCGACCCAGGCTGCATAGAATCTATGTTGTAGCGACAGGGGCCCTGATCTGGTTGACATCGGCATCCTTCGGCCAATCACCCGCGACGGATTTCCTCGACCCGCAACGGCGCCGCCGGCTTTCGGCGTGGTCCAGTTCGACCATCCAGAGACATTTTTCTCTGAACCCGCTGAATCCAATCAAGAACTGTCCGCACTAACGGAAGCAGTCGTCCAATACATCAATCCGGTCATCATACGGAGTGCGCCCCTTTTACCTGCGACAAGGAACAACTTCATCGATGAGCATATTTTCGGGCGCATAGAAGCCGCTGGCATCGAGCCAGCACCGTTTAGTTCAGACACCGAATTTCTCCGGCGCGTCACGCTCGACCTCGCAGGGAGAATCCCTTCTCCGGCTGAGATTACCGAATTCATCGGAGACCCCAGTTCCAACAAGCGCGACGTTCTTATCGACAGCCTTGTCGCATCTTCGGAATTCATCGACAAGTGGACAATGTTTTTTGGCGACCTGTTCAAGTTAAACGGCCGGGCCACGAACGTGAACCGGTTCACGCAGGGCCGGGACGCTTTCTATCTCTATCTGAAAGACTCGATCGCTCAAAACAAACCCTACGACACACTGGTACGGGAGATGATTACCGCAACGGGAGACAACCACAGCTCCGGCGCGGTCAATTTTCCGGTTGGCGGAATTGTTCCCATGGGACCCGTTCAGGATACCTATGATGGACTGGCAGCGCAGGTCGCATCCATGTTTCTCGGAATCCAGGTGGTCGACTGTTTGCTCTGCCATGACGGCGCCGGCCATCTGGAAGAGGTCAGCCTTTGGGGATACCGTCAATCGCGTCATGACATGTGGGGCCTGTCGGCCTTTTTCGCCCAAACACGGATCCGACGCGAACGCATCAGTGATCAGCCTCGGCTGAATCGATTTAACGTTTCAGAAGATCCCAGACCGCGATTCAGCTACAGTCTCAACACGAGCGAGGGAAATCGCAGCGCACGTTCACCCGTGGATGGCATCAGTGTCGTCGTCCCCAATTATCCGTTCACGCTTGCATCCACTGACACCGGTCTGGTTGAAGAGGGCGTCAACAGGCGTGAGGCTCTGGCCAGCTACGTAACCAGCGACATCCAATTTGCACGCGCAATCGTGAATTACGTATGGGAAGAGCTGATGGTGGAAGCGTTCGTCACCCCATCCAACGCATTTGACATGGACCGCCTGGATCCCAGCGATCCTCCACCCCCGCCCTGGACAATGCAGCCAACGAATCCGGAATTGCTTGACGCCATGGCGGTGTGGATCCAACAGAACCAGTTCGATCTGCGAGCATTGATCGCCCTGATCACGAAATCCAGGACATATCAGTTGTCCGCCGCCTATCCCACCCAATGGCGTCCCGAGTACGTGCCGTATTATGCCCGGAAATTCGCACGGCGCCTGGATGCCGAGGAAATCCATGACGCGGTGATGACGGCGACCGGTGTTGGCGCCACCTACACCATACGGTCGCGCACGGGTACCGTTCTGGGACCCGTTCAGCGTGCCATGCAGTTGCCGGACACTCGCGAACCCCGTTCCAACAGACGGGTCGCGCTCTTTCTGGATTCACACGGCCGTGGCGATAGAGACCAGACCGTACGATCCTCCGACAGCTCCGCACTCCAGATGCTCAATTTGATGAATCACAGTTTCGTTATGGGACGGATCGACGCGGATATCGGGACGGGAACGATCGGGCAAATATTGTCTGAGACCCTCGACCCCACGGCAATCATCCGGCAGATGTACCTGGCAACTCTCTCCAGGTTTCCAACCGATGATGAAGTTGCACTGCCGCTGCCGATGATGGTGCAGTTGGGCCCCGAGGCCGGATCGGAATCCCTGCAGTGGATTCTGATGAACAAACTCGACTTTGTTTTCAACTACTAAGGGCACTGACATGACTATGCGCATTAATAGACGCACGCTCCTCAAGACGGCGATGGCTGGAGTGACTGGCTACTTCGCCTCACCGCTGGAAACATTGGCTGGATCGAGGGTTACCGCACAAGGCGTTCCGACACTCTCTACGGCCCGCAACGTGATTTTCCTTCTGATGCGGGGCGCGCCCAGTCAAATCGACCTGTTCGATCTGAAAGTGGGTCCATGGACGCCGAACGATTTCAGTCCGACCACGGTCGGCGCGATGGACTTCCCCGAAGGACTGCTACCCAACCTGACGCAGCAACTCGACAAGATCTCCGTCGTGCGCAGCATGCAATCAACCGCTTTAGTCCATCCACTGTTGCAGCACTGGACACAGATTGCGAGAAGCCCGACCAGTGCAACGGGTTCGATTGCACCCAACATCGGCTCGATCGTCGCGTTGGAGATGGAATCGGGCCGCCGTAGCGACCAGCCGCTACCGGGCTTCGTTTCCCTCAATACGAGGGGACGGGTCGCCAAGCAGGGCTATTTCGGAGGCCTCTACGCACCCTTTGATGTCGTGGCTGACCCGGACGGCCTGGAAGGCCTGAGTAATCCGGTCGGCGAAGGGCTCTTCAGCGCGCGCTACGACATGCTCCAACTGCTGGACGCCCGAAATCGCCAACCCTCCCGATACGGAGGCGTTCTGGAAGAAATGCATGACTTCTACGCCAGCGCGCGACGCATGATGTATGAGCCCCGGGTCCAGGAGGCGTTTGCATTCACTCCTTCAGATTCTGAACGCTATGGCAATATCGAACTTGGAAACTCGTGTGTGGTTGCTCGGAATATCCTGGCAGCGGATCTGGGAACTCACTATATCCAGATCAACTCCAGCGGATGGGATCACCACCAGGACATTTACCTTGACGGCGCGGGGATATACGCGCGCAGCGCGGAACTGGATCCGGCCCTTTCGAACTTGTTGTCCGATTTGGCGACGATGCCGGGGAGCGCCGGAAAGACGCTACTCGATGAAACTCTGCTGATCGCGAAGGGAGAGTTTGGGCGTACGGTGGGCGATCTGACCAGCCAGAGCGGACGGGATCACTACTTCGTCCATTTCAGTATGTTTGCCGGTGGCGGTACTGTCGGTGGCCGGGTGATCGGCAAAACGACTGCCGACGGGCGTTTCGTCGAAGACCCGGGGTGGTCGGGCAACCGGCCGGCTACCGCTGAAGAAGTCGCAGCGACCATCTATTCCGCCCTGGGAATTGACCATACAACAGTGCGTGACGACGACCCACTTGGACGGGGATTCCCCTACACCCCGGACACGCCCTGGCAGTCCACTCCGATTGTGGAGTTATTCGAGTAGTATCATCTCTTCGTCGTCCGGAAATTCATCGAAAATGTAGATGCCACTTGCCCGCTGAAGCGTACAGAGGGGACAATTTTCTTCGAAATATTCTGTCGAATCGAAAGCTTCCGTTCGGGACTGAACCTGGGCGGGGTCAGGCTGGTCCAGATGGACCAGCGTAAAAGTGTCTTTGCGCGAAACAATCGCATGGGCCCCATATCGGGCGCGAACCTCATCGTCTGAAAACATTGTGGGTGTAGAAAAGAACGCGTCACCGGGCGAGTCACTCAGTGTGGCCACCGGATTGCGCTCGAACGGGATAGGGCGAACTCCATTGTACTGTAGACAGCGCCGCATGTGCGGCGCCCGTCGGATTGCCGATGGTCTCGCCTCACCCGCTTTTTGATCTCGGGCACGTTCTAATGACCTGTACCACCCAAATTGGGAGCAGCGCCGACGGGTCTTGCCGGGGAGATCGAGGCGCGAGACGGAAGTCGATGTCTTCACATCGACGACGGCTCATAACGAAGATATCTCTCCCAACCCCCATCGGCCCGGAGGGTTCGGGCGAAACGGCATTGTCTTCGTCGTCGTCTGCTCCTCGCAATGTAGGCGCATTTCCTCGTCGCCAACTCCTAAAATCCAACGCCGTTTGGCCCGAACGCTTGTCCCGATTTGGGTGGTACAGGCCACTGGTGCCAGAAAGTGCAGTCACGAGACTGACGGATCCGGAATTCAAACTTGACTCCAGAATGCCATAACGTAATCTATCTGACGCGCATAATGACGTCTTTAGCTGAGATAGGATGCCGATGCTAGTTCGCTTTTGGGGGACCCGAGGTTCCATACCCAGCCCAGGGCCGGGAACTCTCCGCTACGGTGGAAACACATCCTGCGTCGAGGTTCAAACCGAAGACGGCAATTTGATTGTCTTCGACTGCGGTACCGGCATCCGCGCACTGGGAGCCTCGCTTCTGGAGACGGCGGCAACGTTCCCGCAGATCCACATCCTGATCGGCCATACGCACTGGGATCACATCCAGGGTTTCCCGTTTTTCACTCCCGTGTTCCTTCCAGGCACTGAAATCAACATCTATGCTCCTCTCGGATTCCACCGAAGCATCGAAGATGCAATGTCCGGGCAGATGCAATACTCCTATTTCCCCGTAATTCTGGATGATCTGTCGAGCCGTATCCGTTACACCGAACTCGGCGAAGGATTCTTCCGAATCGGGAACGCCCTCGTCGAGACGCAGTATCTGAACCATACGGCGCCAACGATCGGTTACCGTATCACCGAAGGCTTGACCAGCGTAGCTTACATCACGGATCACGAACCTTTCGGGCAGCCCACGGGGCTCGGGTTCCAGCATCCGGGAGATCAAATGCACGTTGAGTTTTTTCGCGACGTCGACCTCCTTATCCACGACGCCCAATATTCCGAAGAAGAATACGAAAAGAAGACAGGTTGGGGACACAGCCCCATCGGCTACGTCCGGGATGTCGCGGTGGCAGCCGGGGCTAAGCGACTCGCCCTATTTCATCACGATCCCACGCACGACGACGCCTGGATCGAAGAAACGGAAAAGGGACTCCGAAAGTGGCTGACTCGACACGCACCCTCGATGGAGGCTTTCGCCGCTGCCGAAAACATGGTATTGCAGATCCAGGGCAACAGCGCCCGATCCGAAATCACACGGAAATCCGCTCTGCACCCCCCCATCACCCTGGGCCAACGCGTATTAATTGCCAGTTCCGTCCCGGACGATTTCACCTTGATTGAACGCGCTCTCGTTGAAGACGGCCTGATTCTGATGCCGGCCACTGACACCGCCCTCGCTCTGAGACGTTGCGATGACTTCGCGCCTGCACTGGCAATCGTCAATGGCACCGTGCTGGAAACCAGTCCCCTGTTCATCCGTGCCCTGCGAGAGAAGACCGGAAATCCCGCTTTGCCCGTGATTCTGCTGACCGAGGGGCATCAGCTCGATGGCGCACAATCGGGCTTTCCTGATGCCACGGACTCCCTGGAGCGCCCTTTCAGTCCCCCGATGCTGCGCTCGCGGGTTCGAACGTGGATATCTCGGAACGGTCTGAAGAAATGAGGATTGTCATCTGCGTTCGGACCGCGGTGGGTAAACCGTCCGCCGCTTTGACTTCGATTTCCACTATCCTGACAAGATTCCGTTAGCCCCCAGGAGGAAGCATGTCCGACCCCGATCGGGAGCATCAGCCCTACATCCCATCTTCTAGGACACTCCCGGAAATCACGTTGAAGTCGCTTGTTCTGAGCGTGCTCCTGGCAATAGTGCTGGGTGCGGCCAATGCCTATCTTGGGTTATTTGCCGGAATAACGGTGTCGGCGTCTATTCCGGCCGCCGTAATTTCGATGGCACTGTTGCGGTGCTTCAAGAGCTCCAACATCCTTGAGAACAACATCGTCCAGACCGCCGCGTCCGCCGGAGAGAGCGTGTCAGCGGGAGTGATCTTCACGATTCCCGCTCTCGTGATCCTGGGCACATGGACGCGTTTCAACTACTGGGAAACAGCCACGATTGCCGGATTCGGAGGTGTCCTGGGCGTTTTGTTCACGATCCCGCTCCGCCGTGCGCTCATCATCGAAAGGCCGCTCCGTTTTCCCGAAGGCGTTGCGACCGCCGAAGTATTGAAAGTCGGGGAAAGCGGTGGCACCGGCGTTCGCCACATTGGGGCCGCTGCCGCCATCGGTGCAATCTTCAAGCTGGGTGAAGCCGGCCTCCGACTCTGGGGCGGTGTCGTCGAACAAGCGGCCTACGCCGGGGGTACAATCCTTTATATCGGAAGCAATCTTTCCCCCGCGCTCATTGGAGTTGGATACATCGTAGGGCTAAACATCGCCGTTCTGATCTTTATCGGAGGGGCGCTCAACTGGTTCATCGCTATTCCCATACTCGCGGCCCTAAATGGAATCTCACCGGAGGAATCCGCCGTGAACGCCGCAGGTGCACTCTGGTCCACCCAAACACGCTATCTGGGTGTAGGCGCTATGGTGGTGGGAGGCCTCTGGGCACTGGTCCGTCTGCGGACCAGCTTGATCCAGGGCATTCGTTCAGGTGCTGTGGCCTATCGCAGAGCTCGCGACAGTGGAATGCCCCAGATCGCGCGCACCGAGCAGGACATTCCCATGCAATGGGCCGGTATCGCGCTGGCACTGTCGGTAATTCCCCTTTATTTCATCTTCAATCACATTACGGGACAACCCGGACTCTCCGCAATCATGGCTGTGATCATGCTCGCGGCAGGGTTTCTGTTTTCGGCGGTGGCGGCTTATATGGCCGGGCTCGTCGGATCATCGAACAATCCGATTTCCGGTGTAACCATAGCGACGATTCTGAGCTCCGCGCTTCTGCTCCTGGCATTTCTTGGAGGGGACAGCCCTATCGGCCCGGCATCAGCGATCCTGATTGGCTCGGTAGTATGTTGCGCCGCCGCGATGGCGGGCGACAACCTTCAGGATCTCAAGGCCGGGTACATTCTGGGAGCGACGCCGTATAAGCAACAAATCGTTCAAGGCGTCGGTGTCATCTCGGCGGCAGCTGTCATTGCCCCAACGCTGACGCTCTTACTTGAGGCATACGGCATCGGCGTCCCAACCCAGGCTCATCCCGAACCATTGGCCGCACCCCAGGCAACGCTGATGGCGTCGGTAGCTCAAGGTGTATTTCGAGGGGGGCTTCCGGCCGGGATGGTCGCGATCGGCATGGCGGTTGCCATTGCCGTCATTGCCCTCGACCTTTACCTCGAACGGAAACAAACGAGCTTCAGAACACCCGTACTGGCGCTGGCGGTCGGCATCTACCTTCCCCTTGAACTATCCGTTCCCATTCTCGTTGGTGGCCTGATCGCGCATGGTGCGGTACGCAGACGGAAAGGCACCGAAGATCGAGGCGTCTTGTTTGCAGCCGGATTGATTACCGGGGAGGCCTTGATCGGAATCGCAATGGCGATTCCCATCGTCATATATGGCCGCCCGGATGTCCTGGCCTTTTGGGGGACCCATGACGGTAACATCCCCGGTATCGTGGGGCTGGGAGCCGTTGGCTTCCTGCTCTATCGAGCCGGAATCTGGTCGAAACCCTCTCAACACCGATTGTAGGCAAAACTGATTTCCAAAGTCTGATCGCGCTGGGACTACCTCAGGACTGCCTACCTCAGGACTGCTTCCAAGGAGGTGGACACGTCCGTTTTGTCGTCGCGATACTTAACGATTACGGGCGCATACACCGAGACACCATTTTTTCGGGCAAACTCACCCTGAGCCGGTCGCGTCCCGGGCACGAGGACGGCTGCTGGAGGTATTGTCAGCCCAGCGTCAGCGGAGCGCTGATAGATGGCGTCCCGAACCGTGTCGTAGACCCGCACACCCCCGGTCAGCAAGACTCCCGGCGCGAGGACGGCCCGCTCACCGACAATGACGCCCTCATAGACACCACAGTTGCCACCGATGAAGGCATCGTCTTCGACAATCACCGGAAGCGCTCCCGGAGGCTCCAACACACCGCCAATCTGGGCCGCAGCCGAGAGATGCACTCTCTTTCCGATCTGAGCGCAGGAACCCACCAGCGCGTGGGAATCCACCATCGAATGGTCGTCAACCCACGCACCGATGTTGATGAACATCGGTGGCATACAGATCACGTTCCGTCCGATAAAGGCGCCATCACGAATACTCGAGCCCCCCGGCACGACGCGGGGGTCAAAGTCCGTCGCACGTCGAAGGGGCAAGGTGTCCTTGTCCAGGAAGCGGAACTCCCTGGAAAGATCCCTTCGAGTATTTGTTCCCAGTCGAAAGGCCAGAAGGATTCCCCGCTTCACCCACGCGTGGGTTTGCCATACGCCGTCCACCTTCTCTGCAGCGCGGTAACGTCCCTGGTTGAGTCCGTCTCTGAACTCGGCCAGGAGAGCCATACCTTCAACTCGAGCCTGCTCATGGGGCAGAGCGCTCAGTCGATCTATTTCGCTCCGGATGTCAGCCATGCGTACCCTTCTCACCGTTCACGCCTTTCTTCATGATCAACCCTAACTCCAATGCGATCCCGCGCAACGCATCCCGTGTCTGGGATGAAGGTTGTGTCAGCGGCAAGCGGTAGGTTTCTTCGAGGAGCCCCATCATCGCGAGCACGGCTTTGACGGGTATCGGATTACTCTCCATGAAATTCGCCCGCATCAAAGGAAGGAGACGGTACTGCAGCATTCTGGCACGCTCAAAATCACCGGCCAACGCCCGCTCGACCAACTCCACAAACATAGCGGGCACTTGGTTGGAAATGACCGAAACCACTCCATCCCCGCCAGCGGCAATTATAGGTAGAGTCAGTGCATCGTCGCCAGAGAGCACCCGAAAGCCGTCCTTGCGGCAGCGAATAATCTCCATGATCTGGATGAAATCTCCAGAGGCTTCTTTTACGGCCACGATGCCGGGTAGCTCGGCCAACCGCAACGTGGTTTCGGCGGCAATATTATTGCTCGTTCTTCCGGGCACGTTATAGACGACGACGGGAAGATCGTTAACCTCGGTCACCGCCTTGAAGTGTTCGTAGATCCCATCCTGCATCGGTTTGTTGTAGTAGGGCGCGACGGAAAGAATGCCATCCGCCCCAAGTGCTGCCGCACGCTCCGTCAGTCGCTGTGCCCGGGCCGTCGAGTTGCCTCCGGCGCCTGCGATCACCAGAACCCGTCCAGCGGCCACTTCGACCACACGCGCAATCACCCGCTCCCAATCGTCGTTCTCCAGCGTCGCGCCTTCACCGGTCGTGCCGCAGGGCAGGAGCATGTTGACGCCGCCTTTGATCTGGAACTCGACCAATCGGGCCAGCGCATCCTCGTCCACGCTCAGATCTTGGCGAAAAGGCGTTACCAGAGCGGTCCCCGTACCCTGAACTATGACTTTAGATATCGTCATATATCTAATTCGTATTATGCAATTAACAATCTATATCATCTATTGTAAATACGCCTTTCCTGCCCCGAACCCACCGGGCTGCGCGAAGCGCTCCCATGGCGAAACCCATTCGATTCTTGGCTGTATGACGCAGTTCAATGATATCCCCATCCGAGTCGAACCCCACGATGTGGGTGCCGGGCATTGTCCCGGCCCGAACTGAGGAAATCTGAAGCGCGTCTTCTCTGATGCCATCGCGGGGCACACCTTCCACGGTTCGCGTCTTGCGCTCAATCTCGCCGAGGAGGATCTCCGCGATCCGCAGTGCCGTCCCACTGGGACAATCGGCCTTTCCCCTGTGATGATGTTCTTCAACGAACACGTCGTACTCGGGCAGCGAATCCATCAGCTCAGCGGCTCTTTGTAGAATCCTATAAAAAACGTTCACTCCTGGCGAGAAGTTCTGCGCGTAAACGAGCGCTGAATCGGTAAACCAACCCCGCACTTGCTCAACATGGCCATACCATCCCGTCGTTCCAACAACGATGTCCACGCCACTGTCGGCCGCCAGTTTCATATTTGCCATTACCGCAGCCGGTGTCGAAAACTCGATGCACACGTCCGCTTTTTGGAGTCCGCGAGCGTCGGGAAGAGGGTCCAGATCGAACTTTGATACGATTTGGTCACCTGCCTGGAGCGCCAGACGTTCGACCTCGCGGCCCATCTTTCCGTAACCAATGAGGGCTATTTTCATTATCGTGACTCGCCCGAACTACGACTTAAGAAGGGTTCGCGTCAATCGATCGTATATCTCGATACCCTCCAGCAGGTCGCGCTTCAGGATTTTCTCTTTTGATGTGTGCGCGTCGAGTATAGAACCGGGTCCGATCAACAGAGGCTTGCCCAGATTGTTCAGGTAAGGAACGTCGCTTCCAAAGGAAACAACCGTCTCGGCAAAACCTTCGACCACGTGCATGTGTTGGGGAGCCGATGACGCCTTGACATCAATCACAGCACGGTTTCGTACCACTCGTCCCAACCGCAGGCGTGCACTGGGAACGTCCTCGATCGTGCGCAGCATAATAGAGGCCGTCGCCTCGGGCGCCAGGATGTTCGCACGTTCCCCCCCGCGGATTACGCCGACATTGCAGGTCCCCGGCCCCAGGGTGAGATCCTCACCCCAGTCGGCATTCACACATTCGTGCAGGACATCGATGAGCGGATGTACGGCAGATGCGCCCGCTTCCGGATAACCGGAATGGGCCGCCTGACCCTCAACAGTCAAGTCCGCGAGTAGAGTGCCCTTCTGAGCCCGTGCCAGCCTATTGTCGGTCGGTTCTCCCACGATGACAAAGTCGGAGGACCAATCCAGTCCGTTTGCAGCTTTCGCGCCATCCCCGCCGGTCTCCTCGCCTACAAGGAGAAGAAACGCGAAATTCCGGATTCCATCCGCACGCAAGCGTTCAGCTGCCGCAAACATGGCGGCAAAGATGCCCTTCGTGTCACAGGCACCCCGTCCATACAGCGCTTCGCCATCTTCGGAGACGTCTAAAACAGGGGGAACCGTGTCGATGTGTGTGCAGAGGACAATCTTCGCATCTTCACCCGCATAGCCGACGACGTTGAACCGATCTTCGCTAACAGGCTGCTTTTGTACGCGGTAGTCCTCCTTTTCCAGAAAGGAAGCGAGGAAGCGTCCTGCATCTCCTTCAGTTCCGGTGACGGAGGGAATCGACATCAGTTGTTTCGTTAATTCAAACGGAGTCATAGACGAAAAACCGTAACAATCGGATCCATTCGCTCGATTGAGGCATTCATTATATTCTGGTATCGGCTACAATCTGCACGTGATTACCGACGCGGAATTCGCCCACTCCAGCGAAGCAGCCCTCGATGCGCTCAATCGCTCAATGGACACCATCGCCGACGACCATGACGTCGAGATCCTGTTTCAAAGTGGCGTCCTGTCCCTGGAGATCGAAGAGCCGTCCGTATCGAAAATCATCGTGAGCCCCAACAGTTCGGCCCGTCAAATCTGGATTTCGGCCCAATCGACCAGCTTCAAGTTGGACTGGTCTCCGGATGAAGTTACTTTCATTTTTCCTGCAACCGGTGAGCCTCTCAACGTCCTGATCGGTCGGCTAGTGGGTGAGGAACTGGGTGTCGGTCCAATTCACCTGTAGTGCCCTGGATTCGAAAATTGATGCTTAATAGTTTCGTCCTTGTTCGATCCAACTATCTTCTTGTTCCTGACGCACGGGATCACCACATCAATATGACGGCCGTCCACCCAGACTAACCCGCGTGGCACACGATCCTCCGCTCATCGTGTGCGCTGTATCCAGAAGGCAATCACCAGACCGAGCCCCAGTTTGGCAAAGTCCACAAGGGTATATGCGGCATGCAAGAAACCGAATGTCGTCAGTTCCGGGGGCCGGGGATCGCGCGGAACAAAGTCAAGGGCCCGCCCCACCGAAACAATCAGGGGCGTCAGGACGATCGCCAGAACCAAGGCGAGGATGAAGATGGACAACGCGCCCACTCGGACGCGCCGCGAATCGGAATGCCACACAAGCCACAGGAGTAACGCACCCAAAACTGCCTGGACGACGCCCCATCCCACAAAGAACAAACGATTCAGTTCCGATGAAACGTAACGCATAAACTCCCGCGCCACGTCGTTTCCCAGTGCCGCGGTGACTTCGTTGAACCCCTGAACCGATCCCGTGGCCAGGAGGCGATCGATGAGATAGAAATTCTGCGTGGCCACGACAGCCATGAAGATCGTTCCCATCACCCAGGCTCCGATCAGGGCTAATGCGGCGTCGCGTCTTTTTACTAGAGCCACAAGCGTTGTCTCAGTAGAGCCACGGGCGTTTCAATAAAGCCACGGGCGTTGTCTCAGTAAAGCCACGGGCGTCTGATTAAAGCGAGTGGGTTCACGTGAAACCCACTGGCGCCAGCAAAGCTATCGGCGCCGTATCAGTCCCTTGGCATTCAGGGCGAATCCGTCCGGTAGAGTTTGCTCAATTTTCGGGCGGAAACCCTTAACCGGCCACTCCTGATCGGTGAAGATCTCTGCGATCCGACGGCGAATCCGCGGACGATCCTCGGCGTCGAGAAACGACTCAAGGAGAAGTTCACGGACCGAGAGGCCCAGGCTGGCAAGAGCTTCAATTGCCACGATCCGAACGTCATCGTCGGAATCTTTGAGAAACGTCTGAAGCGTGACACTCATTTCTTCGGTTACATGGCCCTGAATGGCCCGAAGCAAACTAACCCGATGCTCAGCTGCCGTGAACTCGCTCTTGGCAACAGTCTCGATAGTCCCAATGAGATGGTCGATCAACTCCCGTTCAGGCACGATCCGCGCCAGAGCCTGCACTGGCCAGTCCACCTGGTGATGGAATTTCATGAAGCGGAGAATGGGTCCGACGGCGTCGCGTCCTTTGTTAACAAGCATCTCGACGACCATCCGCTTCTCTTCGACGTCTTGTGTGATGACAATGCTCGAGATGGTGAACCGCTTGACCAGACCTAGAAGCGCCTCAGGAGTGCCCCATTCCGACAGTCTTTCGGCCGCCTCGATGCGCGGACCCTCCTCCCCGTGAGGTTCGGTCAGCCTCTTTACGGCCCGGTCGATTTGCTTTTGCGAGGGACCGCCACGTCTGAAAAAGTCAAACATAATGATGAACGATGGCGAGCGTACCGTGAGGACGGGAGAAACGTCGAAAAGTCTCCCTAATCGCCGATACGGATCAATGAAAAAGGATCGATCCGCGCGTTCTGGACACGGAAACCCCAGTGCAAATGGGGTCCGGTAACCCGGCCCGTTGCGCCCACCAGACCCACCACTTCCCCTCGCTCAACCATCTGTCCAGGCTCAACGTCAATCTGCGATAAATGAAGGTAAACTGAGTAAATGCCGAGACCGTGATCGACGACCACCGTATTGCCATTGAAAAAGTAGTCACCGGTCTCAACGACTCGCCCCCGACTCGTCGACCGAATCGGCGTGCCAGCGGCGGCGGAAATATCGGCCCCGGAATGGGGATTCCTGGGCTGGTCATTGAAGACACGCCGGTGCCCAAAATTGCTCCCCTGGGCGTTCGGAATCGGCACAGCGAATCCCTCATCCCAAAGAATGTCCCGCGTGATCTGACCGAACACCTGCCCCAGCCTTCGGCTCTCTCTTCTGGACCGCTCAAGGTCTTCGGGACTCAAGCCCACGAACCGGGGCTCCACCGTGAGGCGGGTTACGGGAAAGGACTTGGACTCGACTCGGACAGCTTCCTCACGCACTTCGCGTCGTCCGTCTGAAAATTGAAACGTCACCACTGCCGGGTAATCTCCAGGACCAAGATCCAAATCCGCACCTATAATCGCTACCCAATCTGTGTCCGATCGGATCAAAGGTATGGTTTGGTTCCGCCACTGCACTTCGACACGATCCAACCCGTCCTCGTTCGGATACTCCAGCAGCAGGGCATCTCCCTGTACTACTGAGAACACGGTCAGCATCACTGCGAGAAACAACATATCACCTCCATACCCTTAACTGGGATCGGAATGCAGCGCATCCCAATGATTCCAATAATAGTTTACGCCCTTCACGGGGAAAGATCAGGTCCCCTCTTTGTATTCGACCAGCGGCCAGGTGTGGAGATCCTGCCTCTTTCTTTGCGTTTGTGATTATGATGGGTCTCGTGTCGAAGGCTCGACAAAACAAGCTTCTCAACCTTGAGGACATTTACGATCCGTCCAGGGGGGGAGTATTCGAGGGCAAGCCATCAACCATACGGCGATGGGTCAGCAGCAACCACTATCTGGAACGCCACGACACGGAAGACGCGGATGCGTCTCCCTGGAGACGCATCGATGCCCGCACGGGTGAGGGCGTCGAACTCTATGACATCGATGACATGCGGACTGCCCTGGAGAGGCTTGATGGTGTCACTGCGACAGACGCGATCGAAATGTCCCGGGCGTCGAACCACCATCTAAACTCGGACCAGACGGGGGCGCTGATTCACCACAAGGGCAAACTGGTCTACTACCGCTTCGGTTCCGATCGCGTCGCACTGTTAGACGAAGACATCGACTTGGCCGTAGGTGCGGCCCTCAGTCCGAACGACGCATGGATCAGCTATATCAAGAACGGCAACATGCATGCCACTGAAGTCTCAACGGAAACAACCCACTCACTAACTGCGAGTGGCGGTGGACCTATTCTCTCAGGTCGTCTGGACTGGGTTTATCAGGAAGAGCTCTATGGCCGGGACAAATTCACCGCTTACTGGTGGAGCCCAGATGCAACGCACATCGCGTTTCTGGAGTTGGATACGTCCCAAGTCCCGGAGAAGTGGATCCCCGACCATGTTTTCCGCCACAACCATCAAAGATTCCGTTATCCGAAGGCCGGGGAATCGAATCCAACCGTCCGGTTGGGTGTGGTCAGTGTTCCTGAGGCTCGAGTGCGCTGGGTTGACACGTCCCGATATGCCGCAATCGACCACTTGATAGTCCGCGTCGCATGGGCGGCGAGCGGGCCCACAATCCTCTATCAGGTACAGAACCGGGAACAGCAATGGCTGGACCTGGTTGCCGCCGACTGCGAAACCGGGCAGTCCAGTGTCATCTTCCGTGAAACGTCGAAACGATGGGTCCGGGTCCTCGACAACCCCTACTGCCTTGATGACGGCTCCTTTATCTGGCTGTCAGAACGCTCCGGATGGAGTCACATCTACCACTACGTTGAGAACCATCGACAGCCGAAACCCGTTACCTCCGGCGATTGGGATGTGCGTAAGATCCATGGAATCGACACTGAACGGAACTGGATCTATTTCTCGGCCACCGAACACAGCCCCATCGCCGCCCACACCTACCGGGTTCGCTTGGATGGAACAGGCATAGAACGGCTCACTGTCCGCAAAGGGACTCACGCCTCCGTATTTTCCCCAACCTTTCGATACTTCATCGACACCTGGTCAAATTGCACCACGCCCCCCGAAGTTCGTCTTCATTGCATTCGCCCTCCAGGAGACGACGAAACGACAAGCGAAGTGAAACTCTTGAATACGACTGTTGTCCCCGATCTCAACACCTATGCATGGGGCCGAGTGGACCTTACTGACGTTCCCTCGCGCGAGGGGTTCAGACTCCCGGGCATGATGATCAGGCCTCCAGACTTTGACGCCAGCCGCAAGTATCCTGTCCTGTGCCATCTCTACGGCGGACCCATGTCACCCAAAGTACAGGACACGTGGGGTGGGTCCATCCAAGTGTGGCACCACATGCTGGCCCAGCGGGGGTGCATCGTCTGGGTCGTGGACAATCGATCTTCAAGCGGCCGGGGCGCAGTCGCAGCCTGGCCAATCTATCGCCGTGTCGGCGCGATGGAATTGTCGGACCTTGAAGACGGAATAACCTGGCTCAAATCTCAACGGTATGTTGACCCGCAACGTTTGGGGATATGGGGCTGGAGCTTTGGTGGGTATCTCACTTTGTACGCAATGACCCACAGCACCCTGTTTCGGATGGGTATTGCGGGCGCACCGGTCACAGACTGGAGGCTTTATGACAGCATCTACACCGAGCGGTACATGGCACAACCGTCAACCAATCTGGAGGGATATCGGAACAGCTCCATACTTGAGGCTGCAGATAAACTCCATGGGAAACTTCTGATCCTGCATGGCACGATGGACGATAACGTTCATATCGAACATTCCATGCGGCTCGTTCATAGGCTTCAGAAAGCAGGCAAGGACTTTGAAACCATGTTCTATCCGCATTCCAGGCATAAAATCGAGGATCCCGAACAGCTTTACCATGTGCGGAGCGTGATGACTAATTTCGTCTTGGACAATCTCTGAAAAGCTCCTGATATCTATTTTTTCCTGGAATGCAGCTCACTTTCCGTCCGGACAGACGTCAGACATGTATTTGGGCGCTGGAATGATTTCCAGCGATTATTTGACCCTTTCATGGAATAATTTAGCTCATGGATAGCGTTTCCGTATTCGCCGCGTTCGCCGCCGGCATCGTCTCTTTTCTTTCACCGTGTGTCCTTCCCCTGGTCCCCGGCTACATTTCCATCGTTTCAGGTGTTTCACTGGAACAGTTGCAGTCGGATCGCAGTGCATCGATGACGAGAATGGTTGTGACAAACTCTGTTTTCTTTATCGTCGGCTTCTCAATGACGTTCATCGCACTGGGTGCCTCAGCGACATTGCTGGGACAGGTCATCATGGGACAAATGGCGATCCTCTACCGCGTGGCTGGCGTCGTCATTATTATTTTTGGCCTCCACCTGATGGGCATCTTCAAGATCCCTTTCCTCTACCAAGACAAGCGCTTTCACGATGTCGACAAGCCACGCGGGATGTTAGGCGCATTTGTTCTGGGCCTGGCTTTTGCGTTTGGATGGACCCCCTGTATCGGCCCGATCCTGGCCGGCATCCTAACGTTTGCCAGCACCAGGGAAACGGTTTATCAGGGCGTATTTCTGTTGGCAGTCTATTCGGCCGGCATGGGTTTACCTTTCCTTCTAACCAGCCTCGGACTGAATAAGTTCCTGTCTTTCTATAGCCGATTCAAGCACCATTTCCGCACGGTCGAACTTGTCAGTGGTGCTCTCGTTGTTACGGTGGGTGTCCTGATTCTGACGAACAACTTCACACGGCTCTCAGGCTACCTCGGCTTTCTGAACCGCTTCGCGCTGTAGTCGACACTCAATCGAACCAACGAAGCCTTCTGAGACGGCAAGAGCGTCCCATACCGAGATCAACTCGCTGGAGGGACGCTGCCTGGCCTGTGGCCCCAGAGCGCGTCAGTTTTGGTGTGCTAAAATCACGCGCCGATGGATGAAATTCTGAAACGCCTGCTCACCCATGCAGAAGAAACATTTGGCTCCGAGCGGGTTCTAGAGCTCCGGCCGTTCCTCGAACAGGCAGCTTCGGACCTTTACGAACTTTCCCAATACAGGCTGGCCCCCCGCGATGGTGACTGACGACCTCTTACTGAGGACGGCATCCGACGAAATACGCGAGGGCCAATCGTCGTCTGTCCAAATTGTGTCTCTCTTCCTAGACCGGATTGGCCGATCGGACTCCGAGATCCGAGCTTGGACGACCGTGGACGCAGAGGGCGCCTTGCGGCAGGCTGAAGTTTTGGATAGAGAGGCAGAAAACGGCGGATACCGGGGCCCGCTCCATGGAATACCGATTGGTATCAAGGACATCTTCAGCACACGCGGGATGCGGACAACGATGGGGTCTCCTCTGTTCGCGAACCATGTGCCCACGCATGATGCGGCAGTGGTTCACCGGCTGAGGGAAGCGGGCGCGGTTATCCTGGGGAAGACGGTCACGACCGAGTTCGCAGCCCTGGACCCGGGCCCGACACGGAACCCTTGGAATCGGAGGCACACACCGGGAGGGTCCAGCAGCGGCTCAGCTGCGGCCGTTGCGGCCCGAATGTGTCTGGCGGCAACCGGGACACAAACCGCCGGCTCGATCGGCCGCCCCGCGGCCTTTTGCGGTATCGTCGGACTGATGCCCACCGCATCGCGCGTTTCGCGGGAAGGTGTCTTCCCCAACGCTTGGACTCTGGACCATGTCGGCGCGTTCGCGCGTACGGTGGACGATGTCTCGATCGTGACTTCAGCCATGTCTGGAAAGCCACTGGTGATTTCCCCTGCCCTTGACATACGCGATGTGCACATCGGGGTCGTGGGCGAATTCTTCCGCGAGAACACCGATCCGGCAGCATGGGACGTTCATGACCAACTGATGCATCGTTTGAGCGATGCCGGTGTGAAGGTTCGACAACTGTCTCTTCCCCCCACGTTCGGTAAGGCGGTCGCAGCGTTGAGGACAATCATGCGAGTCGAACTCGGGGCCGTCCATACCGAATTGCATGCGGAACACCGTGAGGCGTATGGCGCTAATCTTCGCGGTCTGGTGGAAAGTGGGCTTCTTATTTCTGCGACGGACTATATTCGGGCCCGCAGATTGCGCCGGCTCTATCAACTGGAAATGCAGCGCCTGTTCAGCCGCTGTGACGTAATCCTTTCGCCGGGCGCGCGGGGAACTGCGCCTTTGGGTTTAAGCAGCACCGGGGATCCGACTATCTCCGCCCCATGGACGCTGGCAGATTTTCCGACCCTTTCCTTGCCGATAGGTTTGGGTCCGGGCCATCTGCCCATCGGGGTTCAGCTGAGTGCACAACCACTGGATGAAGACCGACTGGTCACAATTGGAAGCTGGTTCGAACAGTGGGTGGGGTTTCGGGAACACCCCCCGCTCAGTCACTGAAAAATGAAATCCCACGTAACAACTGGATAACCTATGGTTCGCGCATCCACAGCACTGGCCCTTCTGAAAGTCCTGATCACAACAGCCTGGGCGGACTCAGAGCTATCTCAATCTGAGATGAACTATATAAAAGAGCTGGCCCGCAGGTTCGATCTGGACGACTCCGAGTGGTTTAAGCTCCAGCCTTATATCGAAGATCCGGTATCCGATGAGGAACAGCTCGCTGCGATCCAGGATCTGCTGTCGAGAATCGGGTCGGCTTCGGAACGCGAGACGGTCATCCGGCATATTGAAGGGGTCATTCACGCTGATGCCACGGTGACCCCGGAAGAAAAGGAGCTCTTACAACGCTACGAAGACATTCTGAAAGAACCTTCATCTCTCGACCTGATGATCAGCCGCATGAAGAGCGTGTTTCAGTCTCCGCCGACCCGATCGCAAGTGGATATCGACGAGTTCCTCAAGAACAAGATCCTATTCAAGTTGCGCCGGGTTGCAGGAAATGACTCGATTACCCCCGAGATGCACCGGCTGGCGCTACTAGGTGGTTTGATGGGCATCGTGGCCCACGCCGATCACGACATAAACGAACGCGAGTTACAAGAGATTCGACGTCGACTGGCCGAGCGCGGAAACTTCGACGAGGGAGCGCTGGATCTACTCTTGACGATCATTCACGAGGAGTCTGTTCGTGGGCTGGACCGTTACCGGTTGATCAATGAGTATGCCCGACACGCCACCCTTGAAGAGCGCACTGAAATCCTGGACCTTCTATTCGCCGTCGCTGCCTCAGACGGGGGTCTGACCTACTCCGAACTGGAAGAATTACGGGCCATCTCTTCTGCCCTTCACCTCAGCCACAAGCAGTACATCAATGCCAAGGTCCGCGCAAAAGCCTAGCAGCCCGTGGCGGAAGTCTCGAGGGCCGCGTTACGGCCAAACGGGGCCGGATTCTAGGAGACGACGACGAGACAATGCGCTTTCATTGGGAGGAGTCGGCGACAACGAAGACGGCCCCGTTTCGCAGTAACCCTTTGGGCGCAGGGGGGTTCGGGCCGCAGGCTTTGTCCCTCGTCGGTCACGATGAAAAGACATCGCTCCACTCCTCGCTTCGCGCCTGCAACCCGAAGACCCCTGCGCGCGGTCCTCGGGACTTCTGCCAAGGGCTGCTAGTTCCCGTGTCGGCCCAATCAACACTGCCCCACTAAATACACGGTTACTCTCGAGTCATGGCGATGACTCGCGGCTCATGCATGGAAAACAGCGGGGCGACGGACCGAAACGTCATCAGGGCAATCCGCTTGAATTGGGCGGGATTCATCCGAATGAATTTGTCGCAATCAATCCGGCGTCCGATCACGAGATGACCGTCCCTTCGGCGGATTACTTCCTGGCCGAGACCTGCAAAATCCGCTCCGGACCAGCCATCGAGATCTGCCTCCGGCCGTTCGTCATGCTCGTCCTTAAACCACGCCAGTTTCGTCCCGGAACGCAAGGTGGCTGCTATCGCCCGAATGTCTCGCCTCCATTTAAGGGCCCATTCCGCCTTGTCGTAGTATTCCGGGCCAAGTTCAAACAGCAATCGAACGCAGTTACGCGAGACCGCTATTTTGAAATGAACGTCCTTTTTATAACCACGCTTGTCCGCGCCCAATGCCGCCCAGGTGTCGTTCGGTGGATTAACCGTGCGGCGCATGTGTTTTGCGACATGCACATGAAGGGGTTGGTCGACCAAGCCCGCTACACTCGGAGCCATGGTCTCTCCGATTTCAGCGAGTTTGGGTTGAATCCTGCTTCGAAGCGATTTCATCCGATCTTCGAAACCGGCGATATCGAATACCTTGAAATCTCTTGATGTAAAAAGCCTCATATTTCCTCTTACGCTTTTCGGTGGCCCCACCTATTCTAAAGGATCGAATCCAGATCACATCCGATCACAAGCCGATCGACTTCAGTTTTCGCGCGAGGCTCAGAACAATCCAAGACACCGGCTTTCAGATTCAGTACAATTTTACAGATGTTTTCCGAATGCCGAATCAGGCCTACCCGTCTGCTCCGTCCCTGGCTGTGGATTTTCACCGCACTCCTGCTCTCCACTCCATCGGACCTCACGGCACAGGGGATCTATGCCGCAAACCGGATCCCGGCCAACGGAGTCCAGATTGAATATCGGATTTCCATCGAAGAACCTACGGCCCATCTTTATACCGTGGAAATGGATATACGCGGCATTCAAACCGACAGTCTCCGGCTAGCAATGCCCGCCTGGGCACCCGGTGACCGCCGCATTCGGAATTTCGCCCGCAACGTCCAAAATTTTCAAGTTCGGCCGCGATCCGGGCGCAGAAGCCTGAACTGGGAAAAGACGGACACCCGGACCTGGGAAATTCAGAAACCCTCCGATGAAGATGTGATTGTCACCTACGACGTTTATTCGGCCGGATTGACAGCCGAAATGGCAGACATCTCCGGCCCTGCAACTTACATGTACGTTGTGGGACACACGCACGTTCCCGTTACCCTCCGTTACGATAAACCGCGCTCCTGGGATATCCACAGTGGGCTTGAACGCCGTGGCGGTGCCTACCAAGCACCCGACTACGATGTGTTCATCGATGCACCGGCCTTTGTCGGAGAGGCCCGAGTCCATGAATTCACATCTGATGATGTTCTATACCGTCTCGAATTCAGCGACCCGTCTGTCGAGTTCAACGAAGATCAACTCCTCACCGACATCCGAGACATCATTGAGGCGACGGTGCGACTGATGGGTCCGACCCTGCAGGACAGCTATACGTTTTTGTTCAAAATCGTCCCAACACCCGGCAGTGCCGGCCTCGAACATCTCAACTCGACACGCATCACCGTCGGAGGAAACGATTTCGCCAGCGGGCCGCGTTACGAGCGTTTCCTGTACGTGGTCGCACACGAGTTTTTCCATCTCTGGAACGGGAAACGTATACGACCTTTCTCCGAGAGCGCGTTCGACTACACGCAAGAAGCGCCCACGCGTCTTCTATGGGTGACGGAAGGGTTGACCAACTACTACGCACGGCTGTTGCTCGCCCGGACCGGGATACTGCCGATCCAGGCCTATTTGGCCCAACTTTCACAGGAAATCGATCGGCTTCAACATGCCTCTGGACGGTTTCTGATGAGCCTCGAGGAAGCGAGCTGGGAGGTCTGGGCTCCGAGCGACAACATCGACAACAACAGTATTTCGCACGTTACCAAAGGCGAGATCGCGGGCTTTCTTCTCGACATTGAAATCCGCGCGCGGACGGACGGCGAAAAGAGTCTCGACGATGTCATGCGGTATTTGATGGAAACCTATGCTGACGAAGGTGTCGGTGTTCCTGAAGATGGCTTCCTGACGGCCTTGAACACCACGGTGGGATCTGATTTTGAGGAGTTCTATGCGTCCGTGGTTCAGAGCCGCATGGAACTCGATTACGCACGCTACGCAACTCAGGCGGGTTTCCGTGTAAGGACCGACCGACAACTCCCAACTTTATATATGGGGATTCAGTTTGTCGAAGATGAAAGTGGACTCGTACATGTTTCCAGGGTCATTCCCGAAAGTCCGGCCTCGGCGGCGGGCCTCGATACCGGGGACATCCTGCTGGCGTTCGACGACCGCCGTCTCACATTCAGCAATTTCCAGAGCGAGCTCCGTCGACGGAAACTCGGCGAGACGATCGACCTCACAATCGCTCGTGGAGACCGCATCCGCGTGTTGGAGCTCAGGCCCAGCGAAAATCAGCAACAGATCTGGCGCATAATAGACGCCCCTGATGCAACGCCGGAACAGATGGAGATCCGGAATCGGTGGATCGAAGTACTCAACTAATCGGGAGTGTGTGATGGAAATCGAGCTCATATACTGTCAGTCTTGAAGCTATGAACCTCAGGCGGTCAGCCTGATCGAGAAGCTCATCACAGAATTCAAAGCCAGAATCAAACGCTTGGTCGTGGTGCCGTCCGATGGGGGGCGCTTCGAATTAAGCGTCGACGGCGCGCTGATCTACTCAAAACTCGCAACCGGACGTTTTCCCGAATACGACGAGATCCGCCAGAAACTTCCGAACTGAGCACGCAAAGCTGCGACCCTCAAGATCGGTCTTCTTCAAGCATCGCCCAGCCTGAGGGGATCACAAGGACCGGGGCCACGACCCAGTTGAAGTCTGTTTTGGATGGCATCCGCGGTAAAGGCTTTTCCATTGTTGACTGCATCCGATAGAGCCTGCCCACGCGCGAGATAAGCAGCAATCGCTGAGGAGAGAACGCACCCTGTCCCGTGAGACTCTCCATTATCGATGCGCTCCCCTGCCAGCCGCTCCATGTTCTGGCCATCGAAAAAAACGTCCAGAGCCACCCCGCCCTCCAGATGCCCCCCTGTAACCAGAACACTCGCGCCACCCAAATCATGGATCCCTCGAGCCGCCGTTTCCATTTCGGATGGCGTCCGAACCCGCTTGCCGAATATCGCTTCGGCCTCGTTCAGGTTCGGTGTCACAACAGTGCACATGGGAAGCAACAGCGTGGACAAGGCGTGTTGTGCATCGGAATCAAGCAGCAGGGCGCCCGAACTGGACTTCGCGACCGGATCCAGGACCGTCAAACCGCAGTCATATCGGGCTAACCGCTCTTGAACGATTTCGACATTCGCTGCAGTCGACAACATGCCGATCTTGACGGCTGTGGGCAGAATGTCCTCCAGCACAGCGTCCAATTGCGCTTCGAGTGCCCCCTCGGGCAGAGGGAACACTTGCCGTATGCCTTCGGTATTCTGAGCTGTGAGCGCAGTAACCACCGCCATTCCGTAGACACGCAACGCAGAAAAGGCTTTCAGATCCGCCTGAATTCCAGCACCGCCACTCGGGTCGGATCCCGCGATGGTCAGCGCGGTCGGTGTCACGACAGCTCTCCGAGGCTGGATCGTTCGAACTGAAAGATTCCCGGCGGCATCGCTCAATTATATCTTTGGATCCAGAGACGGGAAGATCGACTTCGGAGCGAACCACCGTATTCGAGAGTGCGAGGGCACAGGGCTGTTACAATATCGATGTGTGGCCCAGAGCACTCATAGGTTTGCTGTATACGACGGCTATCGGGTTCTCTCAGGTTCCTGCCGGCCCGCCCTTTGACAGCGACATGCATCCCAATCCGATCGTCACGTTCGTAGGGCACACCGACTTCATACCCACAACATACAACGTGGCGACCGAGGATGCCGGCATTGATCTTCTCGGGCTGTCTTCTAACGAGGGCACCCGGGAGAGTATTGAAATTGCTGCGGGTCACGTGGACGAAGTCAATATTCTCGGCCGGAATAGGGAGACCCTTTTCTACCCCGTTGTACGTCAGCATTTCCAGGTGCATGACGGCAAATCCCTCACCCTCTATTCGTTCAGAAATCCGAAGCCGGACATTCCAGATCCCATTTTGATTTCAGCACTCAATCAACACGCCTTTGCGCCGGAAGACGATCCGGAAAAAAACCGCTTCGGACCTATCGCTCAACCCTCACAACTCGATGTCCGTGGGGCAGCAGCGCTCCTGTTCGACAACGAAGGTGAACTGACCTTATTCTGGCAGGATTCGAACGCTTCGCACGTGGTCGATTCCACGATAGAGCTCCAGGCCCTTCTGCGCCTGGTCGAAGATCTTCTCTGAACGGAAATCCATAAATAGTCCACTAACTGCGTGAACACGTGAATCGCCTCGACCGCTACATCTTTCGCGAAGTCCTCACGCCAACGCTGATCGCATTGATCGCGCTGACTTTCGTCATGGTAGGCCGCGAACTGAGCGCTTTGCTTGAGCTTGTCGTCCGCCGCTCGGCTACGGGGCACGAACTGTTCTCGATAGTGGCTGCAATCGTCCCCGGTGCCTTGATTTTTACAATCCCAACGGCCGTTCTGGTGGGTGTGTTGACCGGCTTCGGCCGCTTGTCCTCCGACAGTGAAGCCGTCGCATTCAGGGCTGCTGGCCTGTCGATGATCACAATCCTCCGTCCCGTCCTGACGCTTGGAATACTCGCCTGGGGCGTGAACAGCATCCTTTCAGTCTGGATTGCGCCCACTGTGGCGGCCAACCTCGGGCAACTCACGCGGTCGATTGGCATTCGCCAGCTCGCTTTGGAGCTTCAGCCCCGAGTGTTCAACGAAGATGTCGAAGATCTCGTTCTATATGTTCAAGATATTTCCCCCGACGGAGCTGCGTGGCGCGGGATTCTTCTGGCAGACCTCGGGGACCCGGATGAACCTCGTGTGACGTTTGCAGAATCGGGTCGGCTGGTCAGTGACCCCGACAACGAACAGTACCAAGTCACTCTGCTGAATGGCAGCACACACGTGGTTTCGCCTCTAGCGCCCGACCGCTATGCCTCGACCCGCTTCGGCACGTTGACGCTGCCGGTTCCGATTTCCGCCGAACCCACAGAAACAGTGGAATCGACCCCCCTTGAACTGTCGACGCGGGCACTCTGGAGGGCTGTTCAGGCGGACGAGGCCACCTATGCGGAACAGGTCGAATTCCACCGCCGGCTGGCGTTGCCGTTTGCCAGTATCGCATTCGCCCTGATCGGCTTCCCTCTCGGTTTGTCGACGAACAGAGGTGGCCGCTCGATGGGGCTCGTGGTGAGCGCCGCACTGATGTTGATCTATTACATGGTCTTTATCGGAGGGACACAAATCGCAGGCAACGCGCAAATGTCTCCCTTCCTGGGAACCTGGGGGGCCAACCTCGGTTTCCTGTTGCTGGGGGTGATCTTGCTCCTGCGGTCAGAACGCGAACATGGCAATCGCGCAACGGAACTGCTGCTTGATGCCGGAAAACGGCTGCGGAAGCGGTACTCGTCCCTACGCGGACGTCCTCACAGAGTCAGCCAATGGGCTTATTCGCTGACGCGCCATCCCACATGGTTCCGTACGCTGGATCTTTATGTGCTAAAGAGTTTCAGCTTTTTCTTTTTTCTCGTGCTCGTCGTGTTCGTGTCAATGTTCGTCATCGTCACGCTTTTCGAATTATTACCAGATATCGTTGAGAACCGAATCAGCCTTGGTTTGGTGACGAGTTACTTTTTCTATCTCCTGCCACAGATTCTCTACTGGGTGGTTCCTCTCGCAGTGCTGGTCGCTGTCCTGATCAACATGGGCACGTTGACCAAAGCCAACGAAACCCTGGCCGTCAAAGCCGGTGCGATCAGCCTGTACCGCTTGTCAGCGCCCCTCCTGCTGACAGGCCTCCTGCTATCCTCAGGGATTTACGTCATGCAAGACTTCCTTCTGCCGTATACGAACCAACGTCAGGATGAATTTCGCAACCGAATCAAGGGCAGACCGCCCCAGACCTATCGAGACCCGCTACGAAAGTGGATGGCAGGATCGAACAACCACATTTACTACTACAACTACTTTGATCCAGAGCGGAACTTCTTTCCCGGCATATCGGTGTTCGAATTCGATACCGCTTCGTTTTCCCTTCTCCGCTGGACATTCGCCGAACAGGCGAACTGGACCGGTCAATCGTGGGCGTTCTCGAAAGGCTGGACCGCTTCGATCGACAGTGGCGGCCAGGTGGATGACTATGATTCTTTCGAGCGGCTCGATTACTCACAGATCAGTGACAATCCCGACTACTTCAAGAAAGAGGTACTGACTGCATCTCAGATGAACTATCCGGAATTGAGCCGGTACATCGACGACTTGAGCCAAAGTGGTTTTGACGTCAGCGGCCTGACGGTTGATCTATATCGAAAACTGTCCTTCCCTCTCGTATCAATCATCATGGTCATCATTGCAATACCGTTTTCGTTTGCCACAGGGCGCCGTGGGAGCTTTTACGGGATCGGCATTTCGATCGTCATCGGAATCAGCTACTGGGCCGCCTTTGAACTATTCGACAAGTTGGGGGGAATCAACCAGCTCTCACCTCTGATCGCGGCCTGGTTTCCAAATCTTATTTTTGGCTTAAGCGGCTTCTGGCTGCTACTGAGGGTCCGCACGTAGAAGTCCTGAACTACGCACGCGGGTGATGGGCTTGATAAATCTGCTTGAGCCGTTCCCGGACAACGTGGGTGTAGATCTGGGTGGTTGAAATGTCGGCGTGTCCCAGCATCATCTGGACGGAGCGCAGATCCGCACCCCGCTCCAGCAAATGTGTTGCGAAGGAATGCCGGAGCATGTGCGGTGAGACCTTCTTTTTGATGTTTGCCCGTTTTCCGTGTTTCCGCAAGATCAGCCAAAACCCTCCCCGCGTGAGCGATTGGCCTCTATAGTTCAAAAAAAGATGCGGGCTCGTCTTCTTCGGACGTCCACGGGCAATGTAGTCACGAATGGCCTCTGCTGCGGATTCGCCTAAGGGAACTATTCGTTCCTTGCTCCCCTTGCCCATCGAGCGCAAAAAGCCATTCTCCAAATCGACTGAATCCATGGTCAAGGCGACGAGTTCGGACACTCTAATGCCCGTTGCGTAGAGCACTTCGAGCATCGCGCGATCTCTCAGTCCCATCGGTTCGGAGACGTCGGGTGTGCCCAGAAGACGGTCAACTTCGTCAAAGGTAAGAAAGTGCGGGAGGGGCTTCCAGGCTTTCGGCACCTCGACGGCCGCCGTCGGATTTTCCAGGGTGTTGCCATCCAGGATCAAGAATCGATACAGTCCTCGAACCGCGCTCAAAGCGCGGGCGACGGAGCGGGCCTTGAGTCCGTGATCGTAAAGATAATTCAGAAATGCGGAAACGCCCGTCGCCTCCACGGTCAATACGTCCCTCTTATCCAGGTAGTCCAAATACAATTTGAGATCACGGCTGTAGGCATCGATCGTGTTCGCCGACAACCCCTTCTCGATTCGGAGATAGTGGACAAAACGATCGACCCACTGATCATTCGTCAGTGGTGACCCGAACGATTCTGAATTCTTCTGCGACGTCATGAAACAGTTAAGTCCTTATTAATCCATGATAACAGTCTAATATTAACATTCCGGGATGTGCGAGAGCGTTTCGTTTTGTTTCGTTATTCTGTTACCCCAGTGTTACCCTAGTGCACGGAGGATTCACCGTGGCAAGAATAAATATAACAGCCAGAACCCTTTCAAGCCTAAAACCTCAGACTAGCCGCCTCGATTACTTTGACGCCAATTTGCCAGCTTTCTGCGTTCGCGTGACTCCATCTGGGAACAAATCCTTTTCGGTGTTCTACCGGCATGCGGGGCGGTTACGTCGGTTTACACTTGGGACCTACCCGCGCCTTTCCCTTGCGGTCGCACGGAAAATGGCGAGGGAAGCGTTAAGGGATGCGGAAATGGGGATCGACCCGGCCGCAAGGAAGAAATCCGATCGTCTGGACGGTACGTTCGCGGATCTGGCAGATAGCTACATAGAACGATACGCAAAGAAGAAGAAACGATCCTGGAAAGAAGATGAGCGGCAATTGAAGATTTACATCCTGCCGCGCTTTCGCAATGTTACGCCGGATGGAATTACCCGGGCGGACATTCGTTCGCTTCTGGAAAAGATCGCGGACATGGCCCCGATTCAGGCGAACCGGGTGCTGGCGCTTATTCGACGAATTTACAGCTGGAGCCTCGAACAGAATCTTGTCGAAGTGAACCCCTGCATCGGGATTAAGGGGCCTGGAACCGAGAAGCCGCGGGACCGCGTGCTGTCGCACGATGAAGTCCGAAAGGTTTGGAGGGCAGCGGAGACACAGGACCCCGAGACTGAAGCGATGTTCAAGCTAAGGATTCTCACCGCCCAGCGGAGCGGCGAAATTGCGAGCGTGAGATGGAAGGATCTGGACCTTGAATCGGGATGGTGGACAATTCCGGGGTCAGTTGCGAAGAATGGTCTCGCTCACCGGGTCCCACTCAGCCCCCAAGCACTTCGGCTCCTGGAAAAGCTACGGAAGCATCGCGCCGTATCAGAAAGCATCGAGCGCAGAGCGTCCGAGTGGGTATTTCCCCACCGGAGCCGACCAGAAGGTCACATTACTGAACTACAAAAAGCCGTTCAGCGCGTGCGTCGGGAGGCCGGTGTTGATTTCCGAGCCCATGATCTCAGACGGACCGCAGCGTCACTGATGACCGGCATGGAGATACCACGTTTGATTGTGGGCCGGATTCTGAACCACGCTGAAGTGGGTGCCACTAAAGTTTATGACCGTCACAGCTGCGACAAAGAGAAGCGCGATGCACTGGACCTGTGGGCGAGTCGGTTAATGTTGATCGTTGCTGATCTTCAGGAAGTCGAGAAATCTGACAGGAAATAAGGGCCACAACGATCGCATCGGTCCTCTGCAATCCGACCCCTAATGGACTTGCAGTCGATTCCCTTCTTCGATTAGTCACGCAATGGACCGATCTTGACGATCCTTTCTAGTAGGACTTTTATCGGAACATTAAACCTGCGGATAAGCCGCGGCTGAACGGAGGGTTTCCGAGCCTGCCTTCCGCGGATCAACTGCGACTTGGAATCCGAATTTCTACTGTTGGAGGTGGAGGCATGCCCAAACCAAATTGGCAAGGCTGAATGACTTGCTCGACCAGCTTGAGGGGCCTCCAACCCCCGAGCAGGAGTGGAATTTGATGTGTGCGAGCCTTCCGGATCAAGTTGAAGAGGACCTCCGCACGTCGTACAAAATATTGTTAGACACGTATTCCCCGGAGAAGGCTGCAACCGTTGGCATCACAAGAGCGCAGGCGGCTGCCCTGTTCGGATTGAAGACGGCGAACGGTGTCGACTATTTAGTGAAAACGGGAAAACTGAACAACCTTCACAGCGGCCGCATCGCTGTTGACGAGTTGTTCTGTGGGCGCCTGCGCTAGAGAACCAAGAAGAAAGGCTAGCACTACGAAATCCTTCCACTTTTCCCTTCCACGACATCCTGGCCGCCCAACACCCGAAGGTTTGGCTGCTGCACATCAATAAAGCGCGGCACCTGCATTTCCGGGAGTATCCGGATGAGTTTAATCACAACGTCATGAGTTTCATCGACTACTGGAATCGTCAACCAACGCACACGGTTTCGATTGCACCGTAGACTCTTTGCTATAGCTGAGTTGCAGTGTGCAGGTCGGGCACTTGAGCCAGGTGGGAGTTTACCGGCGTGCAGCTCGACCCTTCAGGGGGCGGCGTGGCGGCGCTGGATCTACGCTAAGAACTGGAGGCTCAGCGGCGGCGGAGTGCAACGGAATCTCATCGGGAACGGGCGTCCTGTGCCGTAGACCATAGAGCCATGCACGAATACCCAGGAGTTGATGTGTCAATGCAACCGGCAGCATCCCCGTGACGCCGCGATGCATCCCAAGCCGGAATGCAAGCTTTCCCTTCCAAGTCAGGGGCACATAGTACCTCGGAAATGATACCTTCTCGAACCCGCTGCGGCGTTTGAACTCCGTCAGCGAACTCTTTTCATCTGTATACACGAACTTCCCGTACACAAGGTGGGTCATTCGGTCTTGCTCACAGATTTCGACGGCCCTGGACAGGAGCGCATTCGTTGGCTTCCTGCGATGGTGCGACACCTTGTGCGTATTCCGGACCATCCTGAACACTGATTCCGATCCATCGTGAACACCGATTCCGGGATCGTGAACGCGGATTCCGGGATCCTGAACAGTGATTCCGGTGATCCTGAACACCGATTCCGGCCATCGTGATCACTCGTCGGTAGCGAAGTTTGGAGCTTTTAGGTTCTCCTGAAGCACAGGAGGGCCTTGATGGCAACGAAACGACTACCGATGAGACAGATACGCGAGATTCTACGACTCAAACACGACCAACAGCTCAGCCACCGGGCGATCGCCAGCGCATGTCGCGTGGGCTTGGGCACCGTTGCGGACTACTTGGGACGGGCCAAGCAGGCCGGACTGGAATGGCCGCTGCCCGAAGACCTGGACGAGGCAGCGCTTGAAGCGCGGCTGTTTCCCCGCGCGGGACCGGGCTCCCGGGAACGGGTGGCTCCGGATGTAGAACGGATCCACCAGGAGTTGAAGCGTGTTGGAGTCACCCTGCACCTGCTGTGGGAAGAGTACCGAGAAGCGAATCCAAAGGGATATGCCTACAGCCAGTTCTGTGAGATCTACCGGCGTTGGGCCCAGAAATTGAAGCCCTCGATGCGACAGGTGCACCGCGCCGGAGAGAAGACCTTCATCGACTTTTCCGGCAAACGGCCACAGCTGACGGATCCACGGACGGGCAAAGCTATTCCAGTCGAGTTGTTCGTCGCTGTTCTGGGCGCCAGCGGTTACACCTACGCGGAAGCGACACCGAGCCAGAAACTCCCCGATTGGGTCGGCGTGCATATCCGCATGGTGGAGTTCTTCGGCGGATCGAGCCGGATCTGGGTTCCCGACCAACTCAAGAGTGCCATTACCCAGCCCTGCCGCTATGAAGCAGGCGTCAACCGTACCTACCAGGATGAGGCCGAACACTACGGCGCCGTTGTCATACCGGCCCGGCCGCGGAAAGCTCGGGACAAAGCGAAAGTTGAATCGACCGTCCTGGTCGCACAGCGGTGGATCCTGGCCAGGATCCGGAATCGCACGTTCTTCAGTCTGGCCGACTTGAACGGAGCCATTCGAGAGTTGCTGGTGGAACTGAACCAGCGGCCGATGCAGAAGCTTCGAGTATCCCGCCTGGAACTCTACGAGCGGCTGGATCGACCGGCATTACAGCCCCTCCCGACCAACCGGTATGAACAGGCCGAGTGGAAGGACTGTCGTGTCAGCATCGATTACCACATTACCGTGGACCGCCATCCTTACAGCGTGCCCTGCCAGTTGATCCATGAGAGGGTGGAAGCGCGTTACACGGCGTCCATTGTCGAGGTCTACTACAAAGGCCGGCGCGTGACGTCCCATCGCCGTCGCTACGATCACAAGCCGTCGACTCTGTCCGAACATATGCCCAGTGCCCATCGGGCCCATGCGGAATGGACACCGTCCCGGCTGATTAGTTGGGCGGAGAAAACTGGCCCCAAGACCGGCCGCCTGGTCGAGGAGATCATGAAACGGTGGCCGCATCCGGAACAGGGGTACCGGGCCTGCCTGGGATTGATGAGTCTAGGTCGCCGCTCCGGCGCCGAGCGGCTCGAAGCCGCCAGTGCGCGGGCGCTGCACTTGCAGTCCTATAGCTACCGCACCGTCAAGAACATCCTGTCGTCGGCCCAGGACCGGTTGCCTTTCGGGGACACCGAAACCCCACCGACGCCCCATCACGACAACATTCGCGGCGCCGCCTACTATGCGGACCCCGAGGAGACGCACTCATGCTAATGGAACAAACCCTGGAGAAGATGAACCAGATGAAGCTATCGGCCATGGTCGAGGCCCTGGAGCAGCAACGCCGCTCGAATCAGTACACGGATCTCGGCTTCGAGGAACGTCTGGGCCTACTGGTGGATGAGGAGTGGACGGCCCGGGAGCACCGCAAGCTCACCCGACGCCTGCGCGCGGCGAAGCTGCGCGACGCGACGGCATCGCTGGAAAACGTCGACTTCAAACATCGTCGCCGTCTGGACCGTTCCCAAGTCCTCGCCCTGGGCTCCTGCGGGTGGATCCAAGACCGGCACAATCTTCTCATCACCGGTCCGACCGGCATCGGAAAGAGTTTTCTGGCTTCGGCTTTCGTCGAACGCGCCTGCCGGCGGGGTTTTAACGCCACCTACGTCCGCATGCCTCGGCTCTTGCACCAACTGGCGGTCGGCCGTGGCGACGGCTCCTACACCCGAGTCCTGGCCCGTCTGGCCAAAACCGATCTGCTGGCCATCGACGACTGGCTCCTGGCCCCGCTGCGCGACGCTGAACGCCGGGACCTGATCGAAGTCGTCGAGGAACGGAGCGAACGTTCCGCCATCTTGATCGCCAGCCAGCTCCCGGTCCCCGACTGGCACGGCGTCATTGGCGACCCGAACCAGGCCGACGCCATCTGCGATCGCCTCCTCCACAATGCGCACCGTATCGAACTGAAAGGGGCATCGATGCGGCAAACCAAGACCCAACCCAAGACGTTGAAGGAGTCCCGATGATCGGCGCACCGATGCATCCACACGCCGCCGCCAGGGGGTACTCCAGGCCGGCCCCGGACCCAATCGTCGCTCCTGCGCAATCCTCGCGCGAAGGAAGTGCGGGAATCCGGGTCCGGGCGCGGAACGCGCGCCTCACGCAGGGCACGGGGCCTGTGGAAACTGCCGCAGCCGTGCAAATGGGAATGGTGGCCTTCGGCCGACTTTCTCTTGATCATTTCCACCGCTGCTTGCAAAAGCCTCCGCGAAAAACGCTCCCGGCTTTCGCACAGTTACACACAGGCCGGCGGCGATTTATCACAATAATTTTGGAAAGGACTAAAATAGGGAAAACCTGGACTCTGAAGGAATAAACTGAGACGCTAACCCGTCGCTTCGCTCCGGCGAGTGTTCACGATGGCCGGAATCGGTGTTCATGATTCCGGAACTGGTGTTCACGATCAGCGGAATACCCACCTTGCTAGTGACTTGCATCGTCTTCGCAACCCGATCGACATACACCATCTTCACAAATCCAATGAGCTCGCCTTCATGATAGGCCCCGATAATCACGCTTCGATCCAGAAACGTGGAATGTTCACGCTTCAGGCTCTCGAAGTTCTTGCCATAGTGCGAGAAGGGTTTGCCTTGCCGGATTGGGGTCTCATTGTAAATGCCGTGGATCCCCTCAACAAATGCGTCATTGAATTCGACTGTCCGGATCTCTACCCCCAATCGCTTGGCTTTCCTGATTGCTTTCCGCACGTCGTACTTCACACGATTCTTCAGCCAGTCTTCATGCGAGGTTATGGGCAAGACCGCCGCATTGTCCCATTCGAACGGGTAGGGGTAGTGGACAGAGTTCGAGTCCTCGATATTGTTCTGCGCAAACGTGAGGATATCTCCTCGCAAAGCGCTTCCTTTCACACCGTCGATGACAAGCGAGGGATTCTCGAATATTTTGCCTTCTAGGTACTCTTCGCTTGTCACACGGATGACCCGAAGCCACTGACCCTGCGCGAAGAGCGTGCGGCCGCAGATGGTCGCCGAGGGAGGCAGGTCCGACCCACTGTGTACAGCCATTACGACGATCCTTATCTTTTCGCCTGACTTCTGCGACAGCCTATTCGCGATCGCTTGAGGGACTGTTCATCAGCTGGTCCGCTGCGAAGTCCGCTCAACGGACCCAAGCAGTCTCTCGGGAGAATTAGTGGGAATCAATGGCAACTCTTTACACAAATGACGACGAAGTTCCGCGCGACGGACTGCCCCCGCGCGCGGATTGACATAACACCCATACGACGACACTGTCAGGGCTGCCATAGCCGTCGGCCCGTGCTTCCGAGTAGGGGAAGCCACTACCGGTCCTTAGGTATCCCCTTGGCTGTATCCGCCGTTTCCGGCATCGTGCCCGTGTAGGTTCTCCGTAACCGATCGTGACCGCCCCCCTCACAGACCCGAGCGTGCATGTTGATGCGCTCGGTTCCTCAAGTCGAACTCACCAACACTGGTTCAGGTTTCCACTTCCCTGGCCAGGTCAGCTAGTCGGATGTGTTTCGTGGACATGGTTGGCCGATCTCTGAGGATCGTCATGTTTCCTCCATCCGATGCGTTCGCTTGTTCGCCCCTTCCCTCCAGTGGGTCCCGTGGCCGCCACCACTTCCGTGGCCCTGCGGTTCCCCACCTTCACCGGTACTATGGGTTCATAAGATTCCTCACAACCCATCGCCCGCAGTCTCTGGTTACCCTCGACCGCAGACTACCTCTTCAGCAGGAGACTGTGAGGCTTTCCCAAGTTCCTGGAGAATCCCTGTGGAAGCGTGCCCCGGGCTAGAGACTCCGGCGGCTCCAGACGACCTCGCGTATCGGTCATCCGGATGCGGCCTTCGACCGAAATAAAAGTCTCGGCATCCGCAACGTGATAAATTTCGGAGCTGAATCCTCGCGGCCCACTCCCTCGCTGTCTACGCTTCTCTCCCGCCGATCACCCGGCGACAGGCAAGACTCGCTACCGGCCTGCCCGCTACGGCTTTGGCCGGACTGGACTTTCACCAGTTGGACTCCTTTCGAAAGGTTTCATCGACTCACATCAAATTCCCCTTTCCCAAGCTTTGCTTGGCGCGATATTTCGCTTATCCGCAATCGCCTTTCCCCGATTGGACGATGATGGCCGTTCCTCCCGAACTCGGAAGATGGGAAAGAGCCGCCGGGGCACTGGCTCGTCGCAACCCGGTCGCCCGACTAGATCCCGTGGGATGCGGTAGGTTTCCAGGCGCTTGTGCAGCTTTTTAGCAACAGGCACGTCCTTGGACGAATACGGGATGAACGCCCAGTACCTGTAATGGTTGGTGCCAGTCATGAAAAGGCCTTCGGGCTTGGAGTGTCCGAGACAGAGTCTACATCGAGTTACACGGGATTAGGTAGGGTTATCCGGCCAGGAATCCCCGGGAGATCGGTGGTGAGTCCACGGGACGTATTGCGCGGTTTGGGTCGGTAACCGAAGTGCTGTGATGTTGGAACGATCTCGACCCGTCGCTGTTCGGCAGACCAACCGATTACACCTGGACGCAAACCGCCAAGCGGTACTTGAGCTTGAAGGCTTGGGTCGTCGGGGCAATTCGCGGGATTACTCACGAAGAACACCGAAGGGTAGAGGCAATCACTTCCGCAGGATGGGTAAACCCTTGGCGACTACTGGCGGGTAATCCGCTCCCATCTCGGTTCCTGTGCGTTTCTCTACTGAGCCGATATACGTCGAGGGGGGGGGATTCAAAGCCTAACCTCTAACCCACTGGTCATTCCTCAGTGGTGACTTGAACGATTCTGAATTCTTCTGCAACATCACGATCCAGTTAAGTCCTTGTTAGACCATCAGCCTTGCGCTTCTGGGCCTCGGGGCCCTTGCAGTTCGCCTCCTTCGGCGTCGCTGATTCCTGTTTTCGTAACAGTTCAGGACGATGTTGATCTGGGGGCGGATCCCAAGCCCGTTTGGCCTTCAGGGAACGTCTCCAGAAACCGTTGACTATTTGGCCCTTCATCCTAGGCTCAGTAGGGACGCGTGGCGAGCAAGCCCGGCATTGGCCGGGATTGGAAAGAGTTGCTCCGTCCTGTTCGAAATCCCCCCGCGGATGAGACATCTCTATCGCTCCGCGATACGGGAGAGACGGTCGAGCGCTGGGTTCGCTATCTGAATCAGAACTGAAATCTCATCCCAACCTCGATTTGTCGCGGGGACGTCGCGCTGAAAGACTTCCCGAAGAAGGGAGACGTCATCACACCGCTGGGCGTTCCCAGGTGGGTCTTGTTGAAAGCGTTGCTGAGATTCGCAAAGACATTCATTCTGGGTCCAGTACCGGCAGCTCCGGTGGCGTCGCCAGCAAATTCAATGGATTTTGAAATATTGAAGCTGACATCGAAGTACTGCGGACCGACCTCGCTACTCTTGACAACGCCAGCGGGCCGGTCGTTACTCACGCCATCGCCGTTGTCGTCCCGACCCGTCGTGATCGTGTATCGTCGGCCGCTGCGTGCCCCAACCACCGTGGTCAGATACACCTCCATCGGCAACCGCGAGTTGACACTCGCGTTGAACGTGTGCTCGGGGTTGGCGGTTCGTCCCCATTCCTTACCGAGGACGTCGCGGCTATCGACCGGCAACGCCTGAAAGCCGCCGGTGCCAGGAGAGTCGCTGACGCCGTGGTAATACAAATAGTCCGCGGTGAAATTGAAGATGCTGATACGCTGCCGCATGGTGGCCTTCAGATGCTGATGCGTCGACAGGCCACTTTCGAGTTGGATAATCTGACCTTTGTCCGGAAACGGCCGGAGGCCTGTTTCCGGAAAAGGCGCGTTGAGGTCCCGGAGACGAAAAGGTTTGATGCCACGGCTCACGTCGTAGGCCACCGTCACGAAAAGATTATTGGGCAGGCTCTGCTCCAGCTGCACTTGTGCCACCGCGTAATATGGATTTCTCAGGTCAGGCGCAATCACGCGGCGGGACCGGGGCCTGAGGCTGCCCGATGCGAACGGGTCGGGCCACCCCGGATTGTCGATCTGGATCTCGAACAGCCGTTCTCCGTCCAACTCTCTATTTCTCTTTATATCTCTGAAATTTGCCGCTTGCGTGAAGATAGCCCCACCGCCCCGGATGACAGTCGAGTTGCCGATCGCGTAGGCAAAACCGATGCGTGGATCTACATTGTTCCGGTCACCGATGTTCGTTTGCACGAAATAGCGTATGCCCAGCATCAGCGTGAAGGTCGGCGTGAGCTTGAAATCGTTCTGGGAGAAAAAGACAAGCTGCGTCTGGCTCATGTCAAACGCGGGGTCGCAGCATTTGATCCGGTACTTGAGCGGTTCCCCGGCCCGGTAACTTTCAAGATCGGAGAACGTGAATTCGCCGAAGAAATTGTCTTCTGCAATTGAACGTTCGCTCCGGTGCCACCCCCGAAATCCACTTCTCATCGTCAGGTTGTCACCGGCAAAGTAAAACAGGTTGTTCAGTTCGTATTCGTTTCCGTGGATCAGGTTCCTGTCCTGGGAGCCCCCTCCGGTGAATGCGTCCTTGACAACAATCCCCAGGGCATCGCTTGCCGGATCGGTCTCGCTGCGATCCTTCCGCCAGATGAAGTGGAGATCATGTACCTTGCGCTCTGAAAGGATGGACACTTCGCGGAGATCGACTACGTGGTTCTCCCTCTGTGTGCGGGAAGCGCGTTCGGGCAGGCTGAAATTGCCCACGTTCTCGTTCTTGTTGTCTTCAGTGGCGTATTCGAAACGCATGTGCAGAGAATGCGCGTCGGCAATCTGAAGCACTCCCCGGGTGTCGTACGACCTGTTCAACACAGGACGGGTGACGCCCAGGGAAAACGGCCCGTCCGGTGTTTCGGCCTTGACGGTGCCGACATTTTCCCGTCTGTTGTCGGTGACCGCGAAGTTCAATGAGAGGCGGTCTTGAATGATGGGACCACTGATGTCGCCGTCGATGGTCCGTTCATAGTAGGGTGGCTTGTTGCGGGCGAAAGGATTTCGGGCGTTCAGCGACTCGTCTTGGAAGGTCGCCGCGAAATTGCCGTGAAAGGCGCCGACACCGCCCCGCTCGATCACTTCCGTCCTCGCGCCGCCTTCATGGAGGCCCCGGCTTCCGTTAGCTGTGGCCGTTTCTACATTGAAAGCGTTATTCGTCACGCGGATCTGTTGAATCCGTCCGCTCCCGGCACCGGCGGCACCCTCCTCATAAAAAGCCACAACCTGCTCGCTCTGATAGCTCTCCCATGCGGCTCTCTGCGGCGCGGTCATGTAGGCGGGAAGTTTGTTACTCAACTCGTCATACATCCACCGGATGCCGGCCAGTGCTTGATCCCTCTGCTCGCCCTGCGGCGGCCCCTGGCTGAAATCCCACGTTTCGCCAAACAGGTTCTCCGCAGCCTGACGCTCCTCTTCGATAAGCAACGCCAACTGCCTTTCCTGATCGGCGGTCAATGGCACTTCTGCTGCCGCCAGTGCCTCGGTCACCTGGTCTTTCAGGACATCGACGGGATTACGGGCAGTCAGCTGCCCAAATGCAGACGTCGCGAACAAGATACAGATCAAGAAGGAACGCATCCCATTCATGCTAGCACTCCCACTACGCGGGTCTTAAGAGAAAGGCGTCGTCAAGCTGAGGAGAAATCGTCACTTTGGCGGGCGGAACCTGCTGTGGTCGCGACCAGAAGTCAATGTCCGGCAACGATACGTCCGAGCGGATTTTTCGCGATCTGCTGCCTCTCGGCGATCACAAGAGTTTCGTTGCTGGAAGGCGTCGCAATCCACAGCAGTTTTGGGCGCGGCTTTTCCGTCCCACACTCAGATCGCGCCCTCTGAATGCATCCCGATACGGTCGCAATAGCTCTGTTCGAATCGGTCAATCGGACTCTAATCACAGGCTATTAGCGATCCGTGAGCCGCAAGACACTGGACATCAGAGGAGGCCAGCGCCGACCCGAAGGAATAGGGGCCGATCCTTCTTCACAAGTAGCTGCCAATTCGATTGAGCGTCTGATGACGGGGGCGCTCTGTCCTACAGCGGATTGTCCGGCATGGCGACGGATCTCCACATGTGCGCGACCGGACTGTTGTCGTTTCCGAGACCTTCTTGCGGTTGCTTGAAGTTGCGGCCGATTATGTCAACGAACGGATCGATCGAAAGGACCACGCCCTCCTGGAAGGCATACAGGTCGTTCACCGTGACCATGCGGGGGGCCTCGTACCACCTGTGGTTCTCGAGAAATCGTCTCGCCTCTCGGATGTGCGGGTCCGGCACATAGTCTTCGCCGAAGATACGGTGATACAGATCCGGATACTGATAACCGGCCTCCGCGTCGGCATAGAATCGGAGAGCCTGATGGCCCCGTATGGCGAAGCTCGTCCTCTCGGGTACATACGGTTCGTACATCTGCGCGCCCCAATATCCGTGATCCACCTTGATCAACTCCTGAATGGTGTCATGGAGCAAACAGGCAAGAACGACATCCTCCGGCATTCCCGTCTTGAGAGCCCGGTCGGCGCTCTGGAAGCAGTGATTCCGCGTTCGGACGAAGCGGAATTCGAAGAAATCCAGCAGCGTTGGATTCTCGGGCATCGGCGGCAGTATCTGGACCTTGTCCCCTTCAACGGTGCTCACAAAGAGATTTCCGGCACCTCTCCGGTAGTGCTGCGTCGGAATCTGGGCTTCGACTTGGGTGGCCGTCGGGAACCCCTCCCTCTGAGCGGAGTGCAACCGCTCGATCATGTATGATTCGAGAGCCTCCGCCTTCCATTCCGAACTCATCGCACCGACGGCTGCGGCTCCGCCTAAACTCGCAATAAAATGCCTTCGATCAATCTGAATCATGTTGCCCCCCTTTAGTCGGTCATTTTAGGCATAGTAAAGCACTTTTAACAGGCCACTATTGCAATGAGAGTTTGATCGCAATCAATCGGTCACCTCTCTCTCCAATCGCGGTGCGTGGGACACTTCAGGGAAGTGGAATGACTATGGAACCATCCGGCCGAGGGGCGTGGGTGAAATTTGAAAATTCGACAGGAGCTTCACGGCACCGGCGCGCGTTCGTTCAGTTCTTCAAATTAGTTCCAGACGATCAAGGAAACACAGAATACCGCCCGACCCAACCCCTACGTTACCCGAAGACGCCCGCGCAATTTCCGAACGTTTTTCATCTTCAACCACGCCCCAGTACAATCTGCCGGAACTCTCCGAGTTCCCTGCACCTGAGCAAATAACACGCCAGCCAGTAAACAGCGCCCGCCGATGTAATCGTGAGTGCCAGCGCGAATATTCGCTGCCCCAACGGCTGACCAAAATAGAAGCCGGGCCGGCTGATCATGGTTACGGCCACCATGCCCAGAGGGACCGAGGCGGCGACGAATCGTGTCAGCGAATCGAAGATCGATCTGACATCTATTGATCCCTCTCTGCGGTTGAAAATCACCATCAGCGCCACGGCGTTGAAGACCCCTGCGAGTGAGGTCGCCAGCGCAGGGCCACCCACTTGAAGCGGTCGAAAGAAGGCAAAGTTGAACACGATGTTTAATACCATTGCGATCACGGCGATTGTCACTGGAGTCCGGGTGTCGTGGAGCGCATAGAAGGCGGGAACCACAACCTTTACCATCGAAAATGCCGACAATCCAAGCGCGAAGAACAGAAGCGGCAGGGCGGTCAAAGCGGTGGAGGCTTGATCGAACTCCCCGTGTTCGAACAGGACTTGAACAATCGGCGTGCGCAGCAGCACCAGACCGACCGTCGATGGAACCGTGATGAAAAGAATTATTCGGGTTGCGAAATTCAATGTCGACCGCATCTGCTCGAGCTCTCCCGACGCTGCATTTCGGGATAGCATCGGCAGGACGACCGTTGCGATTGCAATGGCGTACCCGCCCAACACCAGCTCCATGATCCTGTCGGACAGGTACAAAGCCATCTGAGGCCCGTCTCCGAGAAACGATGCGAATTGACCGCCGACTACAATGTTGATTTGAACCACACCGACACCCACGACGACGGGCACCATCAATTTTGCCGCACGACGGACACCCGGATTGGAAAAAGCAAGGCGGGGCCGAATTCGGAATCCGTTCCGAATGAGCTGAGGTACTTGAATAGCGATTTGCGCAATGCCGCCGATAACGACGCCAACCGCCAGAGCCCGTTCGGGGCTCTCAAACAGTTCTGTGACAAACGAGCACCCCACGATGCTCAGGTTCAGAAGTACGGGGGCAAAAGCGGGAGCGGCAAACTTATGCAGGCTGTGGAGAACACCCATGGCGAGAGCAGACAGGCTGATCAGAAAGATGTAAGGGAACATGATGCGGGTCAACAGCGCCGTCATTTCGACCTTGCCGGGAGTATCGGCAAAACCGTAGGCGATCGCCCGAACCAGCAGTGGTGCCGCGACGATTCCAACGACAGTCACGCCCGCCATCCCGAGCGTGACGATTGTCAGCATCGCGTTCGCAAACTCCCAGGCGTCCTTACGGTTCTCTTTGGCGATGTACTTCGAGAAAATCGGGATGAAGGCCGCGCTCACAGCCCCCTCCCCGACGAGGCGCCTCAGAAGGTTGGGAATCCGGTAGGCAATGGTGTAGGCATCCGCTTCGACCCCCGCCCCCAAAAGGAACGCGATCCGCTGGTCTCGAAGGTAACCAAAAACACGGCTGACAAGCGTGATCGCGGTGATTAGTGAGGCGGAGCGGAGCAGCTTACCGTGTTCACTCATCTGGGCTGCTATACTAGCAGTCTGTACATGTAAAAGGAACGGGCACAGCAGCTTAGAGCCGTGCCGAACAATCAGCAAACGGGGCCCACGTGAAGCTCGGGATAATCGCAGGGAAATTGGGATGCGCCCTCAGAGGCGATCCTGATACTGAGATCACAGGCGTGTCCGGAATTGATGAAGCCGGTCCCGGCCAACTGACCTTCGTGTCCAACCGCAAGTACGCCGCCCGTGCTCGAACCTCACGCGCCGGAGCGATTCTCGTTACCGATGACTTCCCTGAGCTGGATATAGCAACGCTCAGAACGCCGAACCCCTATCTGGCATTCGCACAATCGATCGAACTCTTCTACAGCCCCCCCGAGCGCACACCAACGGTAGACTCGACGGCTCGGGTTGCATCATCCGCTCAAATCGGGCCCAACGCCTCAATCGGAGGGTACGTGGTCATCGAAGACGACGTCACCGTCGGTGACGACGCGATCATCGGATCTTTCACCTATATCGGCAAGGGTGCCCGCATCGGTAGGGATTTCCGGAGCCACTCCCATGTCTCGGTTCGCGAGTACTGTGTGATCGGTAACAACGTGATTCTTCAGGACGGCGCCCGCATCGGATCCGATGGATACGGCTACGCGAAACAAGATGACGGGAGCTATTACAAGATCCTCCAGTCCGGCATTGTGGTGATTGAAGACGATGTGGAAGTAGGCGCAAATGCAACGATCGATCGAGCGACGGTGGGTGAAACCCGTATCTGCCGCGGCGCCAAAATAGACAACCTTGTCCAGGTCGGACACGCATCCCGAGTGGGCGAAAACACATTGCTCTGTGCTCAGGTCGGCCTGGGAGGCAGCTCCAAGATCGGCCGGGACGTCGTACTGACAGGCCAGGTCGGCGTCGCCGGCCATCTGGAAATTGGAGACGGCGTGATCGCGACCGCACAGACGGGCATCCCTAACTCGGTCGAAGCAGGAAAGATAATCTCAGGATATCCTGCAATGGAAAACCGCCTGTGGCTCAAGTGCTCCGCTGTGTTTAAGCGGCTACCGGCAATCCTCAAGCGAGTGGAAACGCTCGAAAAATCCAGATCTCGCTAGCCGGATGCCGAAAAGGCATGGATGGCTTTTTCAGCAGCCTGTTAGTTGGAGACAACGACTTCGGAGATGTCTGCGACCTGGAGAAAGGTATCGAAGAGCCGTTTCAGCAGTCTTATTCGGCGTCCACGGATTGCGGTGTCCTCATGCATGACGAGGATCTTATCGAAGAAGTTATCGACTATTGATCGTAAGGCAGCCATTGCCTCAAGCGCCTGAGCGTACTCTCCGGCCTGGGCCCATTTGAGCACCTGCGGTTCGATCTCGTCGATCCGCTCGGCCAACATCGATTCCTCCGGCTCCAGCACCAATGCGTCCGCCTTCGATTCGAGTGATGCACCCGAATCGTCCGACTGTTTCAATATGTTCTTGATCCGTTTGAATGCCGCCGCGATGGCAAGAAAATCAGGGCGCTCCCGGACTGCATGCAAGGCCTCCACGCAATTGAGAACATTCGTCGGGCTGTCGGAATCTGTAGCCAGTACGGCATTGATTTCGTCGTAGGCGAATCCCATGCGGCCCAGTATGTGCCGCATCCGATCCGCATAGAACGCATAGAACGCATCCGCTGCGTCTCCAGTAATTCGGCCATCGCCCTCTATTGCAGCCCGGAGCGAAAACCCCAGGCGATGGTCGAGCAGTATCTTGATAATGCCCTGCGTGTGGCGGCGCAACCCAAGGGGATCCTCTGAGCCGGTAGGCATTAGTCCAACCGAAAAGCAACCCAAGACAGTATCCAACCTGTCAGCCAATGCCAGGACGGTCCCTGCCCCCCGGCGGGGAGAATGATCGTCGAGTCCTTGAGGACGATATTGATCGTAGATCGCACTTGAAATTTCTTCGGACGCGCCTTCCCGGTGGGCGTAGAGCCCACCCACAATCCCCTGCAGACCCGGAAATTCGCCAACAAGATCTGTTGTCAGATCGGCTTTGGACCACCGGACGATGCGATTGAGAACATCAGGGTCCACACCGGCTCCTGTGAGACGATTCACAGATGCAGCAAGAGAGACCATCCGGTCGACCTTGTCTTTGTATGTTCCCAGTGCCTTGTGAAAGACGATTGAGTCAAGCGATTGGGACCGGGCTTCGAGTGTCTGCTTGCCATCGACTTCCCAGAAAAAGAGCGCATCACTCAACCGGGCTCCGAGGACACGCTCGTGCCCCTTACGGATCATCCCTTTCCGATCTCCGCGCGTGTTGATCACAGCCAGGAAATTGGGGAGGAGAACGCCCTCCGTACTTTGGAGAGCAAAATACTTCTGATGTTCCCGCATCACGGTAATCAGCACTTCCCGCGGCAGCACCAGAAAACGCTCCTCGAATCTTCCCGCAATTACAGTGGGATATTCATTGATGTAAACAACCTCTTGCAACAATTCGTCGTCCACGATGATCTGTCCGCTCAATTTCTTCGCCGCGCTTGCAAGTTCGGCCTCCACCTTTTCTTGTCGTGACGTTTGCGATACGAGAACACCGTTTTCTTTGAGCTTTTCCAGATAGTCCGCGAAACCGGTAACCGTGATCGATTGGTCCCCAATTATGCGATGGCCAGCGGTTTCCGAACCCGATTGAATACCGTACAACTCCACGGGTAGGACGGTGGAATCGTGGAGAGCAAGCACCCAGCGGATTGGACGTGCGAATCTCTGATTGGATTCCATCCAAAACATCGTCTTTTGAAACTTCAAGGAGCGTATGAGATCGGGAATCGCTTCCGATAAAATCTCTGCTGTGGGCTTGCCCCGAACATCCGACCGAAAGCCCATGTACTTTCCCCGTTCCGTCTCGAAAACCTCCAATACATCGACGCTGACACCGGATTTCTTTGCGAAGCCTTCCAGAGCACGTGAGGGGTGGCCGTCCTCAAAAGCGATTTTCTGAGGTGGGCCAAGCGTCGTCACAGTCTCGGTCTTCTGGCAATCGGCCAGGTCTTTTACGTGTACGACCAGTCGACGGGCCGAACCGAGTGTGTCCACATTTCCAAAGGTCAGTTTGGAGCGCTCCAGTAAGTCTTCGAATTTCTGCTTCAATTCTTCGAGCACTGGGCCCATCGAACGCGCCGGGATCTCTTCGCATCCCACTTCGAGGAGGAATTCGTTACTCATCAGAACCGCCCACCGAATTGTTGCCGCCAAGCAACGGGAAACCTGCCTTTTCGCGGCGCTCCAGATAGAACCGGGCGACACTGCTGAGCAATGTCCTGACGCGCGCGATCATCTGCACGCGTTCAGTCGCACTGACAGCACCGCGCGCGTCGAGGACGTTAAATATGTGAGAGCACTTCAAACAGTTTTCATACGCCGGCAGAGCCAGGCCCGCAGCCATCAACTGACGCACTTCATCCTCGAATTCGTCGAAAAGGCGAAAGTAGCGCTGAGTATCGGCAATTTCAAAGTAGTACTTTGAAAACTCGAACTCCTCAAGATGCCTCACTTCCCCGTAACTGATCTGGTCGCTCCACGGAACGTCAAAGACATTGTCGACATCGTTCAGATACATCGCGATGCGTTCCAACCCGTAGGTGATTTCTCCGGAAATGGGCATCAAGTCCAAGCCCCCGATCTGCTGGAAGTATGTGAACTGTGTGATTTCCTGACCATCCAGCATCACCTGCCAGCCGACTCCAGTGGCACCCCCCATAGGCCACTCCCAGTTGTCTTCTTCGAACTTGATATCGTGTTCGTCCAGGCGAACACCCATCGCCGTTAACGATTTGAGGTAGACCATTTGAATATCGGCCGGCGGCGGTTTAAGGATGACCTGAAGCTGATGATGTTTTTCGAGGCGGTTGGGATTCTCTCCATAGCGTCCATCGAGGGGGCGTCTGGAAGGCTCGACATACGCAACGCGGTAAGGTTCCGGCCCCAACGCCCTGAGGAAGGTTTCCGGGTGCATCGTTCCCGCACCCACTTCCACATCGTAGGGTTGTTGCAAGATGCACCCCTGTCGTCCCCAGAAGTCCATCAACGATTGAATGAGGTCCTGAAAATTCATCTTTCGAAATAGTGCTCGATCCAGATCTTATTGAGTTGCTGCATGTGTTGAAGTCCCACTACGCTCGGACGCGACTCCTCGGTATTTAACGATTTCGTCATAATCCAATAGAGCGCATCGACGGTGTCCGATGGCACTTCCGTACCTCGATCATGCCCACACCTGTGGCATGCCAGGCTCGTCAGGCCCGGGAGAAAGACTCTCGATACGTCTGGCCCCAGTTGTATCGCACAGATCGAACATCTAAAGAAATTGGGGAAAACGCCTGCCAGCCGCAACATCCAGACTTCGAAATAGCATCGTGTTAGATCCAGTGGGCAATCAACCTTAAGGCTCTGGCGCACCAGACCGAAAAGGCGAAAGACCGCATCCTGAACTTCGTGTTCGGGAAGAAAACGGTCTACGAGATCTGCGACGTGCGATGCCATCATGGCGCGGTCGTAATCTTCAAAGAGTTTCATTGGAGAGTCGATCAACTCGCACGACCGAATCCGGACCAACTCTATGGTCTCCTTTTGAAAGAAAGTCACTCTGGAGAGGGCCAGGGGTTCCAGGGACGCGCCGAATCGGCTCTTCATCCGTCTCACGCCGTTTGCGACGCCACGAATCTTCCCGTAGTCGCGACTGAAGAAAACGACGATACGGTCGGCCTCTGCGAGGGGATATGTCTTTAGTATGATGGAATCGCTCTCGTGCAGAGGCATGGCCGTCCATAACCATCGGCTACCGATGAACCTTTGATTTAAACATGACCCACCAACCCAGCGCCACCACGATTCCCCATTTTGATGTCGTTGGGCTCGGGTTGAATGCGATGGACTACATCACGGTCCTGCCGTGGTTTCCCAAACCGCAGACGAAGGTTCCCGTTCAGGAAGTCCGTCTGGAACCCGGAGGGCAGGTCGCCACTGCCCTGACTACGTGCTGTCGGCTGGGTTTGACCGGAAGCTACATCGGATCTGTGGGCTCAGACCCACTCGGCACGATACAGGTGGAAAGCCTTCAGCAGGAAGGAATCGATACGTCCCGGGTCCGGATTGTTGAAGGCGCCACGAGCCAGATGGCTTTCGTCCTCGTCGAAGACGGTGTCGGCGAAAGGACGATCCTGTGGCACCGTGATTCGAAACTGCTTTTTCCACCCTCAGATCTCACCCCCGAAGCGGTCACCTCTGGACGGATCCTGCATCTGGACGGGCGGGACAGTGGAGCGGCGCTACAGGCCGCCCAATGGGCACGGGAGGCCGGCATTCCAGTCGTCATCGATATCGACCAGATATATGACTCGACGACCCCCGACCTGCTTGCGTTGGTGGATTACCTGATTGCGGCTGAGGATTTCGCTCTGAATCTGACTGGACACAGCGATGAAGAACTCGCAGTCAAGGAACTGTCAGCGCGTTTTCCTCAAGCTACGACAGGAATCACGCTTGGAGTGCGTGGATCGATCTTCCTCGACGGAGGCCGGATCCTGCGGTCCCCCGCTTTCGACGTTGCGGTGCGGGACACGACAGGGGCGGGCGACGTCTTCCATGGTGCGTTCATCTACGGAGTGCTCGAAGGCTGGGTGCTGGGCCGGATCGTCCGATTCGCTAGTGCAACGGCTGCAATGAAATGCCGGGAGCTGGGCGCGCGTACGGGAATACCGCGTCTAGAAGAAGTCGAATCTTTCCTAACGACAGCACGGGAAAGGCCCTGCAGGTAGTCGCGGCAGTGAGCGGAAGGTTTCACGTTGAGTGTCTTGAGTTGCGGGTTGACGTCTATCGGTCGATCAACTGGAATTCTTGAACTCTAGAATAACGACGCTTAACTGATCGCCAGAGTCACTGCGTGCCGCTATACCTCATCGTAGGGTCGACGCTTATAGTCTTGCGCTTCTTTTTTCAGGTTATCGGAACAATCCAGCGAGAGCACGATATCGTATTGTTCAATGGCGCGGTCACGCACCCGCATTGCATCATAAACCTTGCCGATCCAGAGATGGGCACGGCCCCGCACATCCGGAATTTCACTATCGACGAGCGTAGAGAAGGTTTCCAGCGCAAGATCTAACTCCGATCGACGGACGTTCGCTTCCCCGATCCTGAAGACAATGGGCTCGGAATCCATGCGGTCATAGCCGTCTTTACCCGTCATGACCTTGGCAAGTACTGTCTCATAGGTCCCGATAGCGTCTTCCCATTTATCGAGTCGCTGGTATACCGAAGCCTTAGACGTTTCCAGCAAGAAATTTCGCGGATACTGGGCGTGAAGATCCTCGAGTACTGCGAGCGATTTTTCGTACTCTCTTTCGCGGTTGTAGACGACGACCAGAACCATCTTCGCGTTGGTCCTGCCACGAATACCCAGTTGGGCTGCATACTCCAATTCCCGGATCCCCCCCTCCTTGTCGCCGCGCCCGACTCCGGCCACGCCCAGCAGAAACCGGACGATCCCCGGCAACACACCGAGCGCGTAGTCATAGGTTCCAATCGTCAACCGCGCATCATTGTAAGAAGGGTCCAGTCGGAGAACATGCAGGTGGTCTTCGCGTGCCTTCTTTGCAGCGCGGTTAGCCGCCAGATACGCACGATTCACTAATGCCTCGAAGCTCGCCAGCGTTCCGTGGGCCACCCCCCGAATGTAGAGTGCTTCGATGTTGTCCGGGTCTTCTTCGAGCATCGCATCGGCGATACCGATCGCCCGATCGAGCACTTTCCTGAGGCGGGCCTCCCGCGCTTGATCCACCTGGTCATTGGAACTGTCTCCGCCGAGGCGGTTTCCCATGTACCGGTCCAATCTGAATTTTTGTTGTTCGAATACGATCTTCAGCCAGATCGAAGAGGCCAGCAGGTTCCACAGCCGACCGCTCTGAGGCGCGTCCGCGACCAAGACTTCCAACTTTCGTTCAGCTACGTCAAAATCGAGGCTGTACAATGCGTCGAGAACCTCCGGGTCGACCGGATCCGGTTCACTCCGGGGGACCTGTGCCGTAACCGGGCCAGCGTGAACCAACCCGAACACGATCACGAGAAACGTAACTAGAGCCCAGCGACTTGCAATGATCCCGTTTCGACAAACCATTCGCACCGATACCGGGCCACTGGTTACGATGTCTCTCATTGGCGTCAATTCACTCATCTTTCTCTACGAGCTCTCTCATAGGATCGGATCTCCAAACTTATATTTTCATCGACGGTGTTATTCCACATAATGTATTCCAATGGCCCGCCTCAGGGCAATCCCTCGCGTCAATTACAGTTCCCTACCTGACGTCGATGTTCCTGCATGGCGGCTGGCTACACCTGATCGGCAACATGTGGTACCTCTGAATATTCGGCGACAACGTGGAAGATCGACTGGGACACCTTCGATTTCTGGTGTTCTTTCTACTGGCCGGCCTCGGAGCTGGGTTCATCCACACCGGAGTCAACTACTACGTCGAAATTCCAAGCGTCGGCGCGAGCGGAGCCATCGCGGGCGTCCTGGGCGCCTAACTTCCGCTCCACCCCTTTGCTCGCGTCACCACGCTGATCCCTATACTCTTTTTCTGGCAAATTATCGAAATTCCCGCCGCGATCGTCCTCGGCATCTGATTCCTTGTGCAGTTTCTTTCCGGAACGAGTGCTCTCGCTATCACCGACACCACGTCCGGAAGTGTCGCCTCGTGGGCTCACATTGGTGGTTTTCTCGTTGGCATGATCCTGCTCGCCGCACTCGGCCGCCGAAATCGACGTCGTCGCCACTATTAAGGATTAGACGCCCGACCCACGCATTCGTTCGGGGACGGAGACGGAACAGGAGTCCAATGCCGGACATTCGGTCTCCGTCCTCGAACTCAATGCCCCTTCAACCGGGTCGAACATGTCAGAACCGAAGACGCAGGCCCACTTGGATCTGACGCGGCGCAAAGGCAGAGGTAAAGCCCAGTGGCTCAGTTGCCCCGCGGGTGGCATCTCCTTCAACATCAAACGCGTTGAGGGACGTGCCGACAACGTTGTTCACTCCGGAGTAATTGACTCGATTAAAGAGATTGAATCCTTCAGCAATTACTTCGATCCGTTCGATGTGGCCCCTAAAAACAAAAGCCTTCGTCACGCGTAAATCGAAGCTGAAAAAGTCGGGACCGCGGCCCGTATTTCGTCCGGCAAGGGTGGGCCGGTCGGTGTTCGCGTTCGTGTCTCCGTTGGCATCGAATCCCATAAGCAGGTTGAAGGGGCGGCCGCTGGCAAACGTCAGGATGGGGGACATCGTGAGATCGGCAAGTACCTTGCCGCTGCCGAAGCCGCGTTCGAAGGGAGACGAGAACACACCGCTCACAACCAAACGATGGCGTTGATCAAATGCCGATAACGATCGTTCGGCCTGAAAATCCAACTGGTTTGCGGCCTGAAGGTCGGTGATGAAGTCGACCGTGTCATCGATGGCTTTCGACATCGTGTAGGATGCCTGAAACTCGTAGAAGTCGCTGAATCGCTTTCGCGCAGTCGCAGTCAACCCGTGATAGATGGAGTTCCCAGATGATTCGACTTGGTTGTCTTGCAGTACGCTGGGGTCGACAGGACCAAAAGTCGGACCGAATGCGTTACTTCCAGTAACTCTCAGATTCGTATTCCGGGATCGAAGCAGCTTCGTCCCACGGTTCATCAGGTAGCCGATGCTGGCAGTTATATCGGTTCCCAACTCCCGCTCCACACCGACACTTACCTGTTGGCTATACGGGTTTACCAGATCCGGTGCTGAACGGAGCAATACAGGGGGTGTGACGCCAGGATCGAGGCCTAGCGGCGCAATATCGGCCGCGGTGATCTGACGCGAACCAACAATTCCCTGCTGCTTCAACAAACCCCATATCTGGGCTGATGTTGTGGTGATCCCCAACTGAGGCAGGCCCGTCAAGGGCACGAACAGCTGGGCTATTTGAGTCCCGTCCAGAACTCTTTCGATGAACACCACTGCTTGATAGACCGGCGCGTAATAAATTCCGTAACCGCCTCGGATGACCGTGCGCTGATCGGGACTGTATGCAAGTCCTAACCGTGGTGCTATGTTGTTCGTGTCCCGATGCAGCGGTGTCGGCTGAAATTCCACGTCATAACGTAAACCCAAATTTAAGGTCAAGGATGGAGATATCCGGAACTTGTCCTGAACGTAAGCCGCTGCAAGCTTGTTCGTGAGATTGGCCACTGGATCTCCGAAGCCCTGCTGATACGCCAGCGGTAAACCCAGGTTGAAGGCCTGAAGAGAATTGATTGATTTCGATAGCGCAGGGAGAAGGTCCGCACGTCCCATACTCGACAATCCGGCCCCAACAGTAGCTGAGGTACCGAACCCACCCACGCGGTCAATCACCGACCACAGGGGAATTATTTCTCCGAAAATAAAGCGGCTACCAAAGAAGACCTCGGTTTTCGTATTGATGGGTAGGTAGTGGAAATCCCCTCCTAGTTTCACCTCGTGATCTCCCAGCACAAGGGTGAAGTTATCAATCCACTGAAACCGTTTTTCCGTTCGAATCGAGGGTAGGAAATAATCTCGTCCCAAAAGTGCAGTGCCGTTGATGTTGATCTCGGGCCCAAACGGATCTGCAGGTATCGAATTGAACTGTCGCTGTGCAAACTGGAAGCGGAACTCGTTTACGCGATTGGAATCGAGGAAATAGGATTCGCCAAACGCCAGGCCGAAATCCTGAATCTGCTGATTGACTCCTCTGGAGGGCCCTTTCAAACCACCGAACGACCCGCCAATCGTATCGACGTCGGAAAAACTTGTGCGCAGGAACAGCTGGTGACCGCCCGTCGCCTGGTGATCGATGCGTAAGGATGTGCGGTTATCGCTGTTTCGGAAGGGGAACACGCCACTGTTTTCCCGTAATAGCTGAATGGTTTCCGGGTATGCCTCTTCCGAGGTCGTCAAGACTCCACGCAGGGCAGAACCCAGCAATTGGAAGGACGGAACTGGCGCAACGCTGAGGGCCTGGATCAACGCTTCCTGAGACGCCGTGGGTTTGAACAACTCTTCGCTCTCAAGGAATGTCGTAAAATTGGATTCTCTCTGACGCAAGCCCTCGTAAGATAAAAAGAAGAAACTTCGATTCCGGACAATCGACCCGCCCAGGCTGAAGCCACTCTGTAGCCGCGAAAACGGCGGATCGATATTAGTGCCCCCGGGACCGAACGCAAACGGGTTTCGCGCATCCAGGGCCTGGTCTCGAAGAAAAGCAAACATCGTTCCAGTCACGTCGTTCGTCCCGGACCTTGAGACGATGTTGATCAACCCTCCTGCAGCCCTGCCGAATTCGGCCGAGTAGTTTGAGCGATTGATCTGAAACTCTTGAACGGCTTCCTGGCTGAGGGTTGACCGGACGGTCGCCACCGCATTGTCGTTGTTGTCGACTCCGTCAATAGTCACGCTGTTGGAACGGCCGCTCTGACCCGCAAATGAGAGTCCTGAATTTGGCGTCTGAGGCAGCGAGAACGTGATCAAAGCCTTTGAATCGGTGACGCCGGGTGTCAACAGGGAAAAATCTAGAAACTCCCGCCGGTTGATGGGCAGGTTGTCCACTCTGAATTGAGTTATCGTGTCGGCCTGCTGCGTCTTTTCCAGTTCTACGAACGGAGCCGGCCCGATGACGACGATCTCCTGCTGAAGTTCGACAGGGGTCAGTCGAGCATCGATGTTGAGACTTTGACCCACCTGGAGTTGAATCGGACGGCGGGTCTGGATGGCAAATCCCGATGATTCGAAGCGCAGCTCGTAGATGCCAGGATTTAACAGGAAAAAGCGGTAGGTTCCATCCTGATCGGTGGCGGTGGTACGGTTCACACGGGTTTCACTGTGGCGGATCGTTACGGAAACGCCGGTGACGAGGGCCCCATCAGGGTCGAGGACCCGCCCGTGGATGTCGCCCGCCGACATCTGAGCCTGCGACCACCCACCGACGGCAATCGCAAACATCAGGAAGACGCTACCGAAGACGTTCATTGCGCTTCACTTGGATCAGGATTATTCTCCTTTTTCTTCAGCTTCTTGTGCTCGTTCCGGAGGTTCTGAAGGTGTAACCGTTCTTCATTTGCGAATTCGCGGAAAATCTTCCGCCCCCGAGGATCGTCCAACTGTTTTGCGAAATTGCTAAAAAACTGATGCGATTTCCGTTCCAGTTCGATCGCAATCTCAAGAGCCTCCAGATCCGTCGTCCAGTCGCGAACATCAACGTTAAGCAATTCTCTTTCCGGAAAGATCTGGTCGGCAATCTTACGGCTTACGGGAAGCCGCGCCGGCTCACGGCGAAGCCAGCTGTGCTCCTCAATCAGGATTCGGTATTCCTGCTGCAACTTACCTAGATGGTCGTATTCTTCCGCCGCCAATTCCTGAAACATCCGTCTGCCTTCAGGGTTCTGCGTCTTTTTTGAAGCATTTGTATAGAAACTGTAGCCCCGCCGCTCTACTGCCAGCGTCAATTCAAGCGCATCCCGGGCAAATATCTTCTGCTTCCTGTCTTTCATATCAAGACCGACCTCGCGAACCTCTTGGTCAGCGCACTCCCGACAGAATCCGAAGATCGCGTACCGGCTATAGACAGCCTGAAAATCGTTTTCGTCGGTTACTTCCTGAATAAGATGTTCGATACGTCGGGAGGGAAACTCCTCAGTCTTGCCGCATCGATTGCATATGAAGTGAATATGGTTGGGCTGTTTGACCAGGGCCTCGTAGCGCGTCGTATCCGTCGGCTTCGACTGCCGGATCATTCCGGATTCGAGCAGGATCTTTAACGTTCGATAGATCGTGGATAAGCCGATTCGATGACCCTGCTCGAGCAGTCGCTCCCGGATCTCCTCAACCGATGGATGATCCTCGGCCTTGAGCAAGGTCTCCCATACCAACGCCCGTTGGGACGTTTTCTTCAGCTTGTTTTCTGCCAGGAAATCCTGAAAGCGCTTTTGCTGCTTCATCGGTGAGGAATTATACAGGGACAGTCATTTAAGACCGAGGGAATCACGATGACCTGAATCTCTGGGGGCAAGTAAGCCGTCTTGCCGTTTACTAAGTGCACCCGCATGCTATAGTTTATGTCAATAAACTCTCAAGAGGGCGACACATGAAAAACATTCTCCTTTTGACTCTTTTAGCTTTCAGCTTGGTAGCTTGCACGTTTGAGATGCCGGAATCGGCCCTCAACGGTTCATCAGCTTCCGCAGGCGCCGGTTCAACTGCGAATCTGCAGTCCGCACCGGAGTTCGACCTTGCCTCTTTAGCAGGGGGAACGCTGAACTCCGAAGAACTCAAAGGCAAGGTTTTGGTGGTCGATTTCTGGGCCACCTGGTGCAAACCCTGTATTGAAGAGATCCCCAACTTCAACACCCTCAACGCCGAACAAGACAGCGATAAGTTCGTGATGTTGGGCATTACGGTGGAATCCGGGTCGTTTGAAGACGTTGAACCTTATATTGAGCGTCTTGGCATCGAGTATCCCGTTGTGATGGGAGACGAAGATGTTGTTACGGGATTTGGAGGCCTGATCGGCTTCCCGACGACGTTTGTCGTCAGTCCGGATTGGAAGATCTATAAGAAATACCTGGGAATGAAAACAGGAAAGAAAGAACTGATCGAGCAGGACGTGATCGACTTGATGGATTCCGAGGAAGTCGCTGCGCTCTTCTAGCGAGATTCGTCCTTACAAGAAAAAGCAGCCACTGGGCCGCCTCTTCTTAGGGTGAGGCATTCACTGTTAAAGAGGGAGGCTTAGAGAAAACAAAAGAAACTTAGAGAAAAACTCCCCGAATAGAACAGCCACTACCGCTACATACAGCAACCCCGTCGCGGCCTGCGTATGCTGGAGCCGCACGGTACTCCAGATCATTCCGCCGAGCACGATCGGTACAACCACACCAAACAGCACACGAGGCCAAAAGAACAAACCCTGATGCACAAACAGCTCCAGCGCAATATTTGCCAGCGTGACGTCCATCTTTACCTCGAGCACAACCAGACTTAGAATGATGGTCACGACTCGAACCGCGATCGCGCCTATATACACCTTCGTCAAAAGTCTCAACGGATCGATGGACAGCCTGGGCACAATCAGATACCAGTGTCCAAAGACCATAGCGAGCATGACCGAACCGAGCAAGGCCGTTGCCCCAAGGTGATTCAATACCAGAACCCAGTGCTCCCACCCCCCGAGCTCCATCAACAAGTTGAACGCGAGTGAATCCAGCGTGATGGAGATCAAACCGATTGCGGTGGCAAGGACCAGTAAGACCATCGCAGGCCGAAATTTGTCAATATGGACGGTGCGATTGTAAACACCGGCCAGAATTGCGGTGACCAGGAGCAGAATGGCCGGCCACGCACTCTCGCGGACGGGTGAGGCGAATAGAAAATCAAAACCGAGCGTCACACCGATCAAAATTGCGGCCGTCTGGCTTGCAAACTTGAAAAAGCTGTTCCCGATGACGCGTGGAGAAATAAACAGCAGTGTCCACAGCATGCCGACGGCCAACTGGGAAAACAAAAAAAAGAACGTTGAGGAAATCATGGCTAGCGGCACGCACTCGGAGCCATCTCAATATAACACTCATCGAACCGGACTCACCCTGGGGCGACGCCAAAGTACTCTTCTGACGCCGACCGTACGGCGTCGCTCGAATCCCAGGCCGACCGGTCGATCAGTACCAGGAATTTCCAGAGGGCCCTGTGTTTCTCCTTGAGTATCCGTATCTCGGCGTTGTTCGCACCTGAAAGCGGCAGAATCTTGCCCCCGTCCAGCCGGGCAGGAACTTCAGCTTCGGGAAGCGACATCCCGAGCGACGGGCAATATATGATCACCTGGTGGGGATGGAGCCGGGCCGCCTCTGCGATCGCGACCTCGGCTGTTTCTCGCTCTGAAGGACTGAAATGAAAGCGCTGCTCGAGGTCCTTTTGCTTTTCTTCACCGACAGACACCGTCAGCAGATAGCAGGGCTTGTAGAGCTTCCGCATCTCGAAGCAGTCCAGGATGTGGCCAATTCCAGCATGGTCGGGAAAATCGTGGCGCAACAGCCAGAGCAAGGTGTCGTCTTTGAGCGTCCTCAAGCGAACCACGTCCAAGCCCTGGTCAAGGGCCAGTTCAACCGCCTTCGAAATCATCGCCCCGGATGCGAGCTTCGTGTGATGAAAATAGACACGCTCTGAAAGCGTGTAACGAATCCTCAGCAGATTGACCAGTTCCGAAAGCGCGTCCCGCCGCAACATGCCATGTTTTTCCAGTCGCACGAGCAGACGCCCGTCTTCTTCGTCAAATGACTGAAAGATTCGATCGTCATAGTGCTGCGACAGTCCGGAGAAATAGGTATCGCGCCGCAGATAATCAAGCAGATCGGCACTGATCGCCCCGCTGACGATGTCGGAAGCAAAGCCCGCCGTCCCGGAAAGAATTGCTTGCACGTCGTCACTCACACCGTGCCTGCGAAGAACGTCGCCGATTGAAGAAGCTTCCAGAAAATAGACGAATCGGTCGGCGTCGTGATCGTGACGAGGCAGAACACGCCGCTCGTCTTCCAGGGTGTGGCCGAACGGAATGTGTGTGATGTCATGTAGCAGAGCCGCGGCACGGATCAGATCTTCGTCCTCTTCAGTAACCGTCCGGCTTCGACGAAGGGCTTCGACTATGCGATGGGCCATCCATGCCGTCCCGAGTGAATGCTCAAACCGGGTGTGCATGGCTGCGGGGTAAATCAGATAAGCCGTACCCAACTGCTTGATCCCTCGGAGCCGCTGGAACTCAGGAGTATCGATCAGCTCCATTTCCAGCGGACCCAGTTCGATGTCGCCGTGGACAGCGTCCCTGACCAGTTTTCGCATCACTTACGTCGTAACCTCCGGACGTTACCCCGCATACTCCAGTGCGGCGATCACCCGCGCGTCGCAGTGGGCGCAGCGCCTGCGTGAAATTATGCCGCATTTTCCCTGAAACGGCTTGCGCGCAAGCAAAGACGCTATAATGCCCATAGATTCAACACTGGAGGTGTTTCTTGAAGTTTCTTGCGTTTGCGGTCGTTTCCATCGCTCTCGTTGTCTCCTGTGGGCCGACCGAACAGGTTGCCAGTCCCGAAGCCTCAGCTGAAGTGCCCGCCACGGTCCCAAACGGAACTCGCGAAAGCCCGTTCATGGGGCACGGCGTCATTCAGGAAATCACCGGCAACCAACTCGTCATCCAGCACGAAACGATCCCCGGCTTCATGGCCGGCATGACAATGGCCTTTCCCGTCACCGAAGAGGCCATGAGCGACGACCTGGAAGTCGGCGACGAGATCATGTTCGACATCGAGCTACTCGCGGAGGGTTACCAGGTTTTCAGTGTCGAAAAAGTTGAAGCCGAAGACGAGGAATAGTTGCACGTCCGGACGACCACTGAGCAACCCCACGTCGGCTTGAAAAGGTTTTTCTCCGGGTGCTACGATCATTGAATGGCTTCAGTTAGCCGTGGGAGGTCGTCTAATGGTAGGACTGCAGACTCTGACTCTGCCTGTCGGGGTTCGAATCCCTGCCTCCCAGCTATTGATTCTAAATGACTTAATATCTATACAGAACTCCCGTAAATACGTCTTGTGGGGAATTTTGTGGGGACCTCTCGCCTTACTTCGCCTTCTTCCACCGGCTAACATTGATCGCCATGCGTTGCGAGGTAAACTTGCATGGGAGAATCGCCTCGGGTTTTCCAGAGACGGTTTTAGTTGGGTTAGATGAGAATGGCAGGATTGGGGCAACCGAGTGATTGCCCCAATCCATTTTTTCCAAAACTCTCGGGCGCGTGTTCAAAATATTCGCCATTCACGGAGCGAATCCGATTGCGTCAATCAATCATTTAGCTTTTTGGAGATAGTAATAGCCCGTTCATGCTCCTTGCCCCATTTGCGATATTTGGGGTCACCGTCCTCAGCGTCATCGACCCGTTTTGTGCCCTCCATGACCCGCTGACCGGCCCATAGAGTCTTCTCCAACTTCCTTCGGGTTTCTGGATTGGGCATGTAGCACTCCCGCCACTCCGGTGGAATATCTGCGAAAAAATTGTCAATACGAACATCAATTTCCCTCCGGGACTCATCGTTGTTGAATTCCCCGATGCCCTTGAGGGTCTTGAGCCCCAGATTGGCGATTACGAAATTGACATTTGTAGGATGTAAAGAAATCCGATAGCTCCCAAAACCCATGAAATATACCTCTTAGGGGTATGGAATCAACCACATAGACATTACGGGCAGTTTAGCCACCGTCGGGTTTCTTTACAGTTTCTGGTGGGAGGTGGCGATGCATAATTTGCGTGGTCGCGTTTATTGTGACTCCACTTATTTCTAAGTTCTTGACCTCATAAGACATCGGGACAAGAAAAATTCCTGACCCATCGATCATCACAGATTGGCCATCGTCGTGCTGACAAAACAGGTGAATCGGCAGATGGCCGGGGACCATCCTGGACGGGAATGTGTCGGCCTCATGGCGGAAACCAAGATTTAACGGGCCGAAGACTATGACAGCGCTGGCAATGTCATCGTATGAGTGTCATGTCAACCCGCGCGCGGGGGCAGGCCGTCGCTTGTTCAAATATGTTCATTTTGAAGTGATCGTTTACATCAGTGGTCTATGCTACGCGAAAATAAGGAGTCACTGATTGTGACGGAGGAGAGAGGCATGCGAGGTGTAGCGATAACTCTGATTGGTTTGTCGGCAGTGGGCTTCTTGTTAGCCGTGGTTTCCTCTTTAATCGGTTCTCTTGTGCCGGGAGTTGCAACCGAGGCATTATCGAGGGCGTCTACCAACCTCTCATTGATTGCCATCGCGTTGGCTGTGTGGTTTAAAGAGGGTGCCCGCTGACAAGAGCGGGCCCAACGCGGATTGGAATTCGCGAACTTCGCCCATAGATCGGCTCAAACAATTTGGCGGCGCTTCGCTTTGTAGCCCTTTAACGCGAACGCCAGACCCTTTTTCTGGAATCAGATCGCCGCCCCAATTTCTTGATGCTCTTGTGCACAGCTATGTTCCTGATCTGCTGTCAGCGTGCGAACGCCCCGACATTATCTGAAGGGTTTGAAAACCGTCTCTTAGCTAAACGGCGCTTGTGTCCGAGTTATTCTGACGACGTACAAGCATCACAGCAAAATTGTCAGCGATCACCTGAAATTGAACTTTTTGGACAGGCGCCGGTTTGATGGTCGTCATGATCGCCGAAGCGAAGCGGAGGCTTTGATAGGGTAAGTCAGGCGCGGAGAGAGGCAAACCCCGATCGTTGACGCGATTGGGGTTTCTGTTTTTGGCGGTTCTGGTCAAAGAACCGGCCCACAACATTCACGAGGGTCACGTTGCCATGACGGGAGGCCATTGTCCACTCCCGCTTGGAGCACGATGGCCAGAGAAGCCGTGTTTCGCCAGTTGGTTTCCGGCGGGTCAGATTGTGGCGCGACGTTTGTGATCTGCCGTTCCTGTTGTTGGGAACTCCTGGCTTCATATTGCCAGAAAGCTCCAATTATGAAATGTCTCTGTGATGGGGAAGCTTACGAATGTACTTCTTTCCGAGTCCGGAATTATTTTTGAAATTTCAGACCCGTGATCAGAGCGTGCGTGGAGATCGCACGCTCTCACCGCAAACGCCAGTGATTAAAGACTCCATTGGGGGGACGGGCCCGGCGAGTCACGCCGGGTCCCGATAAATGTCAAGTGAAATAAATTTACGTCCACAGGGAAGTAAATTACGGGTCATGGGACATGAATCACACATCCTGGGTGTGGGGACTTTGGTGGGGACTACCGGTTTAGATGGAGTGTTACGGAGCGGCATCCGACCGGAGATAAGTCATTGGAAAGATTGCTACATGACGCTCAGTGCCATTCGGTGTAAGTTGTTGATAGTTGGCCAACCGTCAACTGTGACTCTGCCTGTCGGGGTTCGAATCCCTGCCTCCAAGTCCATTCCAAGCTGCGCCTCGGACCCGACTCGAATGCACGCCATGTCGCCTGACGCGGCACTCCCATGGTCCAAGCGCCGCCGCAGTCGTAAGCATGGGCTGACACATCCTCAACGGTCAACCGAAGCCATCGTATTCGCATCCAGTATTATCGCGCTGTCCCCACACCTTTCCGACGTCTGAGCGACAGCCATCGGACGGCGTGGCGTTGGGAGATTTCGAAACGAATGCTGTGAATGTCCCCTTTGAGTTGCTGTATTTTTCAAAGTCATAGAAGATAGTGCTCTATGTCTTCTCCTGCAGACTCCAACGACGACCTCTTACGAGCCGTCGGCCACCTGACCGCATAGTCGAGGCCACCAAGCTGCTGAACTCCACCCTGGACCTTTCCGAGTTGACGCGGATCATCTTGCAGATCGCTCGGGACGAAGTCCACGTGGAGCGAGGAACGGTTTTCGTTGTCTCCGAAAGCGGCGAGCACCTGCGTTCGCTGGTGGCTCAGGATGTGGACGAAGAAATCGAGATCCGTATCGGATCTGGAATCGCCGGAACTGTTGCGGAATCCGGCCGGGTTATCGATATTGACAATGCCTATGAGGATGCTCGTTTCGACAGGAGCTTCGATGCTCATTTTGGCTTTCGAACGCGCGACATTTACTGCATGCCTGTTCACAATCGTGAAGGGACGACCGTAGGCGTTCTTCAACTGCTCAATCGCAACCGCCCGCTGACAAAGCCGGATAAAGATTTTCTCGCAGGAATCTCCGTGCACATCGGACTCGCACTGGAGAGGGCGCGGATGCACCAATTCATCGTTCTAAAAAAACAGATCGATCAAGAGCTGGACCTGGCGCGTGAAATACAACAGGAGTTTCACCCCAAGCTCCCCGCATCCCATGGCAGCGTTCAGTTGGCCGGCTCTTCGACCATGTGCTTCGAGGTCGGAGGCGATTACTTTTCGTTCTTTCCGCTCGACGACGAAAAGCGGTTCATCGTGATGCTCGGAGACGTTTCGGGAAAAGGAATTGGGGCGGCGCTGGTGATGACATCTGTCAATGCGATGTGCCGTGCGTTAGTCAGGCACGTCCATTCGCTCGAACGAATCACTTACGTCCTCAACCAGATGATCCTCGAATCAACCCAGCCACAAACCTACATGACGCTGATGGTCGCTCTCTTCGACCCGGCCAAACGGCGCGTGCATATGATCTGTGCAGGCCACAATCCCCCGATCATGGTGGGCGGATCAGGTATCGTTCATCTTCTGAAAGACGGCGGGGGTCCGCCACTTGGAATACTGCCAAAAGTTCACTATCACCGCGAGATTATCGACGTCGATCCCGGGGCTGTGCTGCTCTTTTACACCGACGGGGTCACCGGAGCCGAAAACGAAGCACAGGAGCAGTTTGAGACCGATCGTCTCGCACTCGTTGTCAGCCAGCAGAAGGACGAATCAGCGACGGCAATTCATGCCGCGGTATGCGATGCTCTGTCTGACTTTGTCGGGGAAACACCGGCAAATGACGACAGCACGATGATCGTTCTCAAGTTTTAATCCTGCAGTGCTCCTGCCACTCCGACACTTCTTCATCGGCATTATCCGACTGCGGTGTCTCATCTGTCTTGAAGGCCCGGTGTTCGCCGGGTTCTTCAATTCCCTGAGGCGTTGCAGCCACTGCGGTTACTTCTTCGCACGGGAAAGCGGGTATTTTCTGGGGTCGGCCTACATCGGGTATGGCGCGACCGCGGCGGTCGCGTTCGGAACATGGACCGTTGTGGGTTAATTCATGGGCCTGGGCTGGAGCTGGATCGTCCTTGTGGTTCTTCTCTTTGTGGCTTCAGTATTCCCGCTCTGGTTCTTCAGATATTCGAGAATGCTATGGATGGCTCTGGATCTGTATCTCAATCCCCCGGTGCAGGAAGATTTCGAAGCGCGCGGACGCTAAGTCCAGGACTTGCGGGCATTGGAGCCGGCAGCTTAGAATAGTTGCTCGCGGCGCAACGGGTCAGCCGACGGCGCTGACGAGCCTGAGGCCCCATCGTCTAGCGGTTTAGGACGTAGCCCTCTCAAGGCTAAAACACGGGTTCGATTCCCGTTGGGGCTATTTTTTGAGTGCCCAAGGGGGTCCGAGGACATCCCGCGACCCCTGATAAACCCAATAAAATCATCGTTCTATTGTCTCGCCGGGGCCTCCCCAGAGCCGTCCTGATAATTATGGCGGGAAAAACGGCGGGAGGACGCGTCTTTTCGAAAAAAGACTGTTAACCTCACGCCTTCCTAGACCTTGTAGATAGCGATAGGACGGATGAACACGCTGAACGGCAGCGTCAACACCGTCGGTGCGGCAGAACGCTGATGGGAGGAATCTGCAAATGAATGGAAATACAGTGCTTGCGGTGGCCCTGACACTCCAGCAGGAAGTTGATCCCGTCGAGATACTCGAGAGCTTGGGTAACATTCCAAATCTCGCCCTGCTCCAAAACATACTCGTTCCCCTGGGCTTGTTCGCTATGATCGTGCTGCTGGTCTGGTTGCGGCATCGGGCAGCCCAGGCCAAGGCCCTCGTCCGGACCGATGTTCAGAAGCACCTTCTGGACAAGTTCAACTCGGGCGAGGAACTCACCAGGTTCATCGAAAGCGATGACGGCCGGCGATTTCTCGAGCAGCTCACCGTCGAGCGGACGGACCCGCGTGCCGCGCAACTGTGGCCCGTGAGAGTAGGCATCGTCCTTGCGGTTCTCGCAATTGGCCTGCTGGCGCTCAGCACTCAGGACGGCGATCTCGTCTTTCCCGGAATCATCGCCTTGACTCTGGGCATCGGAGTCCTGATCGCCGCCTGGGTTTCACACCGTCTGGTCAGTAAATGGTATAGGGCGACGCTGGACGACGAGAGCCCGGAACACACAGGGAGTTGACCCTGCCAGCGGGATGAGCCAGCGGAGACGTTTCCCCGACGATGGAAAAGGCCGAGTTCGAAAGCTTCTACCGGAAAACGCTCCCGGGCCTGCGGTCTTACTTGCGTGTGGCATGCGGTGATCGGAGTCTGGCCGAAGACCTGTCCCAGGAAAGCTTCTATCGGTTTCTGCGGAGCGGACTTAGCGAGTTGAACGAGTTCCAAATGCGATCTTACCTCTACAAGACCGCCGCATCCCTGGTTTCGGAACGCTGGCGGGCGTTAAAAAGGGAGGCACGCTGGCGGGAAACGCGGGTTCCGCGCAACCCATCGCTATCCGATCCGGACTTGCAAGGGGACCTGATGCGATGCTTTCGCCAGCTCAAGCCGAAACAACAGGCTCTGTTGTGGATGGCCTACGTTGAGGGCTTCGAACACAGGGAAATCAGTGTTGCCTTGGGTGTGGGAGAGAAGAGCGTTCGCGTCCTGTTGGACCGGAGCCGCAGGAAGCTGGCTTCAATCCTTCGTCGCAAGGGTCTCTCCCCAGAGGGAATGTCGTGAGCAACAAGATCTGTGCTCAAGAAGAACGTGTCGTGCGGGCCGTCATTGATAGGACATGGGACGACCGTCTGGCGGAGCATGTCGACTCATGCGCTCGCTGCGGCAAATCCGCCAGCGCGGCCCGATGGATGAGTGCTCTGGCCGAAAGCGCTGGAAGCGAAGCATCCTTCCCCGATGAAGGCCCTGATGAAGGCTTGGTGTGGGTTCGGGCGCAACTCGAACAAGACCTGGCCCGCAAAAAAAGGTTACTCCGCCCTCTTGCTCTCTGGGGATACCTCGTGCAGACCGGCCCGGCCCTGGCTCTCGGCGTCTGGGTCCTCTGGAACGAATTCCACATCCAGGATTCGATGGGCGCTGCTGTGCCACCAGGATGGAACTTCTGGGGAGTACCCGCGATGGTGCTCAACGCAGCGTCTCCGTTCTTCTATTCGTCCACCCCGGGGCTATTCCTTGGGATGTGCATCGTTCTAGTGATCTTGACCGTCCACCCGCCGTGGTCGACGGCGGATTAGAGGACTCTCCAATCACGTTTTCTGCTGGCGAAGAATCCGGTCGGTGACTCAACAAGACTCAACTTTACTCAAAGTATCACGCACATAGCCTAGTGGATTCAGGATCTATCGGATGGGTAGTGCGTTGGCCTTGTATTCAAAGTGGGGATCGACCTGAGAGGTATTCGTCATCCAGAAACAGAGGATGTTGGCTACTCGTCGTCTTCAGTTTCGGCATCTAAATCGAGTTCTGCGTTCACACCCCGATCAAACAGCCATTCCCTGTCCTCGGCAGTCGCCCAAATCGGATCACCAGTTCTGAATGCAAGGTCATTGAGAACACCCACAAAGTCATCCTTGTGGACCTGCATCAATATTGAACGGTGCCGGTCCTGATCATCTGTCCATTCGATCAGGACTCGATGCTGACGGAGGGGCTCCCCATTCTTCGGACAGGAAATCCTGGGTCTTAAGGTGGATCGCCGCCGCTGAAATGGGTTGATATTTAGCCCGCCGTCGGGCCTGTGGGAACGGTGAAAAAGCCGAGTCTTCGAGGCTGTTTTCAAGCAACTGTGGGAATCCGCATGGTGTGGGGATTTGCATAGCTGCGTCAGTTTCCACAGGCCCTCGGCGCGCGCTGAAAGTACACGGCCTCGGGCGTCTGATAGTCGAATACTTGATGGCCGCGTTCCTGATTGTAAAACCTGAAATAGAGGTTCAGGTTTGCGATCGCTTCGGGAACGCTCAAGTAGTCCTTCAGGTACACTTCCTCGTACTTCACCGTTCGCCATAAGCGCTCGACGAAGATGTTGTCCAGGAACCGGCCCCGACCGTCCATGCTGATCGTGATGCCCTGGTCTTCGAGCCGGCCCGTGAAGATATTGCTGGTGAACTGCGCACCCTGATCCGTGTTGAAAATCTCTGGTTGCGCTTTCGTCAGCGCCCAGTCCAGTGCCGACACGCAAAATCCGCTGTCGATCGACGTGGACACTTCCCAGGCCAGCACGTACCGGCTGAACCAGTCCATGATCGCCACCAGATAGATGAATCCTTGCCGTAGTCGAATGTAGGTTATATCCGTGGCCCACACCTGATCGGGACGCACAATCTCCAGATTGCGCAACTGGTATGGGTAAATCCGGTGTCCCGGGGCCGGCATCGACAACTGCGGTTTGGGATAGATCGCTTCCAGTCCCATGAGCCGCATCAGTCGCCGCACCCGCTTCGCATTGACCCGCCGACCTTGCGTCTGCAACCACCAGGTCATACGCCGAATCCCGTAAAACGGGGTTCGCGTATATTGCTCGTCCAACAGACGCATCAACGCGATGTTCTCGGCGCTCTCGCCCACCGGTGTGTAGTAGAGTCCCGATCGGGACACGCCGGTCAACCGACACTGCTCGACGATGCTCAACTCGTCGTGATTCGATTCGATCCATGGTCGTCGATGCTCTAACGGGAAAGTCCCGACTTTTTTTTGAGCCACTCCACCTCGACCTGTAATTTTCCGATCTGTTGGTAGAGTTCCGCCTGCACTTGCTCATCGGCTTCACTGGCCTGTACTCGGCCATTGGAGAAGATGTCCGATACGCCGTCGAGTACTTGCTTTTTCCACTTCGTCACCATGTTCGGGTGAACTTCGTAGTGGGACGCGATTTCCTGGATCGTGCGCTGTCCCTTCACCGCTTCCACGGCAATCTTTGCCTTCAATTCTGCGCTGTACTGCTTCCGCCCTCGCTTCTTCATCTGCCTCTCCCGAGGTAGCGATTTTACACCTTAGTGACCTGTCCGAATTTTGGGGAGCACCTCAGACGGTACTTATGGAAGATACCGAGTAACGCGACAGGGGCGACAAGGATGCCCAACGCCGTCCAGCTTCCAACGCGCCTCGTGGTCGCTTGGCCGTAAGTGATGCGCGTCACAGAAGGCGTTGAGATAGTTTCGGTTGGAATCAAGTTCTCTCTGAAATCGAACGTGATTTCACCGTCGGTGATCGTGAGACTGTTGTCCCGTGAATCTCGCACGTCCTCAACATCGGGAAAACCTGGCCCTCCGGGGTACGTGATTCCATCGGGAAAACTATCGCCGTACGAGACAAAAGGAAACAGGAGAGTCAAACACAAGAAGAGCATAACTCGAGAAACAACCGAATGCGCGCCCTCTGAGGCGCCTCACCCAAGTGCCGGGAGTGGCTTCGAGATTTCACGATCGACACACTCGCCACCTGATGCGGGCTTCGCGAACGTGCCAGTCGTTTGAGGACATCTTTGAGGAAATCTTTGACGACATCTTTGAGGAAATCAGCGGGCCATCGAGATAGCCACCGAATCACTCGACGGTGTTCGACAGCCCACATATTTGGACCTATTTTCTGAAGCTCTCTACAGTCCACCTGCGTTCAGCAGGTTCATAGAGCCGACACGTTTCTTTCGCTGTAAGAAAGCCCGACACCCATCGAAGCTCCCTACATTTGCCTCGAACCGTGTTTAATCAGCAACATAAGATAAGTGATGCGTCGAACAGCCGTCGACTTTCCTTACGGTTTCACCTCCGCGCATCCCACGCAAAATTTGCGCAGCCGCGTTTACATTCACCGCCACTACCAGTTAAATGACTGATAACAATGATCCAGGTGAGTTCAGTAAGTCACTACGCATCCCGCCCCACACAAGGGCCCCGGACGTGCTGTCAATTAATTGACAGCAGCGTTGGTGCCCTTAGGTCCACCCTAATTCATTTGGAAATATTTACGATGATAAACGCACTACGGATCGCTCTAGCTGTGAATTCCAGCAACGTTGTAAACACCAGGCAACCGAGAAATCGGTGGTTTGTATTGGATGCCGCCGTGTAGTCGATGCTCATTGTAGTGGGTGAGGTAGATCGGTAACACGTCGGATCGTTCGTTCGAGGTCCTGTAGACTCGGAAGTAGGCCCACTCGCGCAGCAGCGTCTGGATGAATCGTTCCGCTTTGCCGTTGGTTTGAGGCCGGTACGGGCGAGTGAATCGTTTGCGAATGTTGAGTTCGTGACATCGTTTCAAGAATGTTTTGGCACGATAGCAGGAGCCGTTATCGGTGAGTACGCGCTGGACGGTAATACCGAACCGGGCGAACCATCGGATGGCGCGATCCAGGAACGCGACCGCACTGTGTTGGCGTTCGTCAGCTAAGACCTCCGCATAGGCGAGGCGGGAATAGTCGTCCACGCAAACGTGGACGTACTCCCAACCCGCACCTTCGGAATCCTGTCGTGGGTTGTCGGTGACGCGGTGACCCGGCCGCCAGAATCGCCCTAACTTCTTGATATCCAAATGCAACATCTCTCCCGGCCCATCATGTTCGTATCGCACCACCGGTTCGGGTGGGTCCAGATTCTTCAACTGGGACAGGCCTTGTCGTTGCAGCACCCCCGCGACTGTGGATCGTGGCAGCTTGAGCTGATTCGCAATCCGAAGCGCTGTCATTCGGTATTGGGTTCGCATCTCCACGATTAGATCCACTCCGTCCTTGCCCATCCGATGGTGTAACATCCGAGGTTCGCTCGATAAGTCGTTTAAACCCGCTTCGCCCCAATCGCGGTACCGTCGGACCCATTTGTATACCGTGCTCCGACTGACTCCAAATTGCTCGGCTACTGAAGATACCGAAGCGCGCTCTTCAATCACTCGGATCGCCATCAATGCTCGACTCTTCGGGCAGGTTCTTGCATTCTTGTGAAGGTTCATACGGGCTCTCTCCTTGGGCTGATCGGTTTAGGTCCCAATCAGCTTCTCGGATTTAGCCCGTGTGAACAACCTTCACAGAATTCACACCTAGCCCTGGCAGTCGGGGTGGCGACTTTGTCTTCCGCGGCCTTCGCGGATAACTTCCAGTACTCATACGAGTTCGCCGACGGTACAGTGGTGTCCGGCACATTCGACGGCATAGAAGACGTCGGCGGAAATACGGTGTCCTCACTGTCAAATATCACCGCGCAATACAATGGAACCCCGTTCGCTGCTTCGGGTAGCTTGTTCGATAACTGTTTCATCGCTGGGTACATGAGCGGATGCGCCGTTGCTTCCTATGACGGACTGCAGACTAATCTCGTCTTCGTCGACGTCGACTACGGTGGGGGAAACCAGCCGTATACCGAATATTTGATGATTTCATCATTTTCCAATAGCTACGTTCAAACCCACTTGATGGATCAAAACACGACGCGCTGGGAGCCGCAGATCGCAGAACGATGGAGTTTGGTAAACACCACGCGTCACACCGAAGAAAACATCACTTCTGTGCCCGAACCCCGCAGCCTTACGTTGCTCAGCATGGGGCTGCTTGGATTCCTGGGCATTGAGGCCATGCGACATCGGAGGGCGCGCAATCAGGCTTCAATCCACTGAGCACCCCGTTCAATCCATTGCACATATGCACTGTGCCCGCGCCTCGATGCAATTGACTCCTCAATCCGAGTCACACCTTCGATCAACCCCGTAACAGACGGCGGGGCGGCTCCGGCCCGCCCCGCTCGTCGATCAATCGGCTATCGAACGACACAGGGCCGCCATCATTCGGGATCGCAGCCCTAAGGGATCAATGATTCGAGTCGATACTACGAATCGCGCATTCCCTTCACCACCATCCCCACAAGACATAAGCTCAGGAGCAGCAGCGCGGAGGGATGGCGGCAACTCTAACGGCGGAGGTACTCACAAAAGCACATAAAAGCGATAGTACTGGAGTTTGAGAAATTGGAGCAGAGCGTCCTGGATGCCGTGCAATGACTCGATCCAGTTGGCGGTCGTGCTGTTTCCCCACACCGGAGCGCAGCCTACGATGACACCTGCCGGTCTCAATACCTCATTGTAGATGAGCAATGACCTTCGACTCCGAAACGCGGGGGTGACAACAACAACCGAATCCAACTGTTCTCTGGTCAGAAAATCCCGAATCTGAATCGCTGTATTGAGACTGATCGGTTCGATTTGCTCGATGGGAATGACCTCTATGTCCTCAATCCGAGCGACACTGGCCATCAACTCCGCAATGCCGTTGGAGATCGTATTGGGCTTGTCCGGATCACGAGATGCGTTTACAGGAACCAACAACCTGGAAGCGATTCCAGATTCCTTGAGATCCGCTGCGCGTTCAAATACCAGATAAGTCGGATCAAAATTTTCCAGCAGCAATGCGTCGCTGGTGAAGATCTGCGGTGTACACACCAGGCTCTCGCCTATTCGCACTGTCCAGATGTCACGGGTGGCCCACACTAGGAGAATGCCAAGAAGAAGCACCGACACGCGCAGTTTCCAAGTGGCCTTGAGAGATTCCTTGCGGCGAAACAGATGACGCCGCCATCGCGATCCTTGCCGATTTCTCCTAGATAATTGAGGTGCTCCCCAAAATTCGGACAGGTCACTAAGGTGTAAAATCGCTACCTCGGGAGAGGCAGATGAAGAAGCGAGGGCGGAAGCAGTACAGCGCAGAATTGAAGGCAAAGATTGCCGTGGAAGCGGTGAAGGGACAGCGCACGATCCAGGAAATCGCGTCCCACTACGAAGTTCACCCGAACATGGTGACGAAGTGGAAAAAGCAAGTACTCGACGGCGTATCGGACATCTTCTCCAATGGCCGAGTACAGGCCAGTGAAGCCGATGAGCAAGTGCAGGCGGAACTCTACCAACAGATCGGAAAATTACAGGTCGAGGTGGAGTGGCTCAAAAAAAAGTCGGGACTTTCCCGTTAGAGCATCGACGACCATGGATCGAATCGAATCACGACGAGTTGAGCATCGTCGAGCAGTGTCGGTTGACCGGCGTGTCCCGATCGGGACTCTACTACACACCGGTGGGCGAGAGCGCCGAGAACATCGCGTTGATGCGTCTGTTGGACGAGCAATATACGCGAACCCCGTTTTACGGGATTCGGCGTATGACCTGGTGGTTGCAGACGCAAGGTCGGCGGGTCAATGCGAAGCGGGTGCGGCGACTGATGCGGCTCATGGGACTGGAAGCGATCTATCCCAAACCGCAGTTGTCGATGCCGGCCCCGGGACACCGGATTTACCCATACCAGTTGCGCAATCTGGAGATTGTGCGTCCCGATCAGGTGTGGGCCACGGATATAACCTACATTCGACTACGGCAAGGATTCATCTATCTGGTGGCGATCATGGACTGGTTCAGCCGGTACGTGCTGGCCTGGGAAGTGTCCACGTCGATCGACAGCGGATTTTGCGTGTCGGCACCGGACTGGGCGCTGACGAAAGCGCAACCAGAGATTTTCAACACGGATCAGGGTGCGCAGTTCACCAGCAATATCTTCACGGGCCGGCTCGAAGACCAGGGCATCACGATCAGCATGGACGGTCGGGGCCGGTTCCTGGACAACATCTTCGTCGAGCGCTTATGGCGAGAGTTATAACCGAATCTGGTGTTTGAGGGATTGAAGAAAAGCGGCGTATCTGGTTGATTTGTTGTTTACGAGACTTCAAAGCAACCAAAGGAGATACGCCACTATGAGTAAGAGTATCGTTATTGAACTGGAAGATCGAGAAGCGATTGCAGACCCAGTGACCGACCTGCTACGAGCCGGGGCGCAAGAGCTGATCCAACGCGCTGTGGAAGCCGAACTGTCCGAACTGCTATCCCAGCACGGCGATCGGCGAACCGAGACGGGGAAGGCTGGAGTGGTGCGCAACGGTTATCTGCCTGAACGCGAGCTGCAGACCGGCCTGGGTCCGGTAACGGTGCAAATCCCGAAGGTTCGCGCCAAGACGGGCGAAGCTGTGACGTTCCGCTCGGCCCTGGTACCCCCCTACATTCGGAAGACGCAGTCGATGGAAGCCGCCGTGCCGTGGTTGTATTTGAAAGGCGTCTCCAGTGGCGAGATGGGTGAGGCCCTGAAAGTTCTTGTCGGTCCGAAGGCGCAGGGCTTGTCAGCGAGCACGGTATCGCGCTTGAAACGGGTCTGGGCTGAAGAGTACCGCATCGGGTGTGCGTATTCCGGACCATCCTGAACACTGATTCCGATCCATCGTGAACACCGATTCCGGGATCGTGAACGCGGATTCCGGGATCCTGAACAGTGATTCCGGTGATCCTGAACACCGATTCCGGCCATCGTGATCACTCGTCGGTAGCGAAGTTTGGAGCTTTTAGGTTCTCCTGAAGCACAGGAGGGCCTTGATGGCAACGAAACGACTACCGATGAGACAGATACGCGAGATTCTACGACTCAAACACGACCAACAGCTCAGCCACCGGGCGATCGCCAGCGCATGTCGCGTGGGCTTGGGCACCGTTGCGGACTACTTGGGACGGGCCAAGCAGGCCGGACTGGAATGGCCGCTGCCCGAAGACCTGGACGAGGCAGCGCTTGAAGCGCGGCTGTTTCCCCGCGCGGGACCGGGCTCCCGGGAACGGGTGGCTCCGGATGTAGAACGGATCCACCAGGAGTTGAAGCGTGTTGGAGTCACCCTGCACCTGCTGTGGGAAGAGTACCGAGAAGCGAATCCAAAGGGATATGCCTACAGCCAGTTCTGTGAGATCTACCGGCGTTGGGCCCAGAAATTGAAGCCCTCGATGCGACAGGTGCACCGCGCCGGAGAGAAGACCTTCATCGACTTTTCCGGCAAACGGCCACAGCTGACGGATCCACGGACGGGCAAAGCTATTCCAGTCGAGTTGTTCGTCGCTGTTCTGGGCGCCAGCGGTTACACCTACGCGGAAGCGACACCGAGCCAGAAACTCCCCGATTGGGTCGGCGTGCATATCCGCATGGTGGAGTTCTTCGGCGGATCGAGCCGGATCTGGGTTCCCGACCAACTCAAGAGTGCCATTACCCAGCCCTGCCGCTATGAAGCAGGCGTCAACCGTACCTACCAGGATGAGGCCGAACACTACGGCGCCGTTGTCATACCGGCCCGGCCGCGGAAAGCTCGGGACAAAGCGAAAGTTGAATCGACCGTCCTGGTCGCACAGCGGTGGATCCTGGCCAGGATCCGGAATCGCACGTTCTTCAGTCTGGCCGACTTGAACGGAGCCATTCGAGAGTTGCTGGTGGAACTGAACCAGCGGCCGATGCAGAAGCTTCGAGTATCCCGCCTGGAACTCTACGAGCGGCTGGATCGACCGGCATTACAGCCCCTCCCGACCAACCGGTATGAACAGGCCGAGTGGAAGGACTGTCGTGTCAGCATCGATTACCACATTACCGTGGACCGCCATCCTTACAGCGTGCCCTGCCAGTTGATCCATGAGAGGGTGGAAGCGCGTTACACGGCGTCCATTGTCGAAGTCTACTACAAAGGCCGGCGCGTGACGTCCCATCGCCGTCGCTACGATCACAAGCCGTCGACTCTGTCCGAACATATGCCCAGTGCCCATCGGGCCCATGCGGAATGGACACCGTCCCGGCTGATTAGTTGGGCGGAGAAAACTGGCCCCAAGACCGGCCGCCTGGTCGAGGAGATCATGAAACGGTGGCCGCATCCGGAACAGGGGTACCGGGCCTGCCTGGGATTGATGAGTCTAGGTCGCCGCTCCGGCGCCGAGCGGCTCGAAGCCGCCAGTGCGCGGGCGCTGCACTTGCAGTCCTATAGCTACCGCACCGTCAAGAACATCCTGTCGTCGGCCCAGGACCGGTTGCCTTTCGGGGACACCGAAACCCCACCGACGCCCCATCACGACAACATTCGCGGCGCCGCCTACTATGCGGACCCCGAGGAGACGCACTCATGCTAATGGAACAAACCCTGGAGAAGATGAACCAGATGAAGCTATCGGCCATGGTCGAGGCCCTGGAGCAGCAACGCCGCTCGAATCAGTACACGGATCTCGGCTTCGAGGAACGTCTGGGCCTACTGGTGGATGAGGAGTGGACGGCCCGGGAGCACCGCAAGCTCACCCGACGCCTGCGCGCGGCGAAGCTGCGCGACGCGACGGCATCGCTGGAAAACGTCGACTTCAAACATCGTCGCCGTCTGGACCGTTCCCAAGTCCTCGCCCTGGGCTCCTGCGGGTGGATCCAAGACCGGCACAATCTTCTCATCACCGGTCCGACCGGCATCGGAAAGAGTTTTCTGGCTTCGGCTTTCGTCGAACGCGCCTGCCGGCGGGGTTTTAACGCCACCTACGTCCGCATGCCTCAGCTCTTGCACCAACTGGCGGTCGGCCGTGGCGACGGCTCCTACACCCGAGTCCTGGCCCGTCTGGCCAAAACCGATCTGCTGGCCATCGACGACTGGCTCCTGGCCCCGCTGCGCGACACTGAACGCCGGGACCTGATCGAAGTCGTCGAGGAACGGAGCGAACGTTCCGCCATCTTGATCGCCAGCCAGCTCCCGGTCCCCGACTGGCACGGCGTCATTGGCGACCCGAACCAGGCCGACGCCATCTGCGATCGCCTCCTCCACAATGCGCACCGTATCGAACTGAAAGGGGCATCGATGCGGCAAACCAAGACCCAACCCAAGACGTTGAAGGAGTCCCGATGATCGGCGCACCGATGCATCCACACGCCGCCGCCAGGGGGTACTCCAGGCCGGCCCCGGACCCAATCGTCGCTCCTGCGCAATCCTCGCGCGAAGGAAGTGCGGGAATCCGGGTCCGGGCGCGGAACGCGCGCCTCACGCAGGGCACGGGGCCTGTGGAAACTGCCGCAGCCGTGCAAATGGGAATGGTGGCCTTCGGCCGACTTTCTCTTGATCATTTCCACCGCTGCTTGCAAAAGCCTCCGCAAAAAACGCTCCCGGCTTTCGCACAGTTACACACAGGCCGGCGGCGATTTATCACAATAATTTTGGAAAGGACTAAAACAGGGAAAACCTGGACTCTGAAGGAATAAACTGAGACGCTAACCCGTCGCTTCGCTCCGGCGAGTGTTCACGATGGCCGGAATCGGTGTTCATGATTCCGGAACTGGTGTTCACGATCAGCGGAATACCCAGGGTGCGACCAGCGTTTGGACGCCGACCGCTGGGTCTATGTCTGGGCCGACGGTATCTACAGCGGACTTCGAGCTGAACAAACCAAGTTGTGTGCGTTGGTCGTGATCGGCGTGAATGAACGCGGAGAGAAGCGTTTTCTGGCGATCGAAGACGGTGTACGGGAATCGACACAGAGTTGGCGTGAGGTCTTGTTGAAGCTGAAGTCCCGAGGGATGAATATTCCGAAGTTGGCCATCGGTGACGGGGCGACGGGGTTCTGGGCCGCACTGGAGGAAATCTATCCCGAGACACACCAACAACGCTGCTGGATGCACAAGACCATGAATGTGCTCAACTGCTTACCCAAGTCGGTCCAGGCGAAAGCGAAACAGGCACTGCACGCGATCTGGAAGGCTGAGACACACGCAGATGCCGAGAAGGCATTCGATCTGTTCATTGAAACCTATGAGCCGAAGTATCCGAAAGCCACTGTCTGCCTGCAGAAAGACAGAGAAGCACTGCTGGCCTTTTACGGCTTTCCGGCCAAGCACTGGCAGAGCATCCGAACGACTAATCCCATTGAATCGACCTTTGCCACCATTCGACACCGAACCAAGCGATCCAGAGGCTGCCTGACACGGGATGGAATGCTGCACATGATGTTCAAGCTGGGTCAGTGCGCTGAGAAGAACTGGCGACGATTACGAGGATTCGATGATCTGGTCAAGGTGATTACTGGAGTGAAATTTAACGATGGAATCGAAGTGACAAAGCTCGATCAGACCGCCGCTTGAATCAATCTCCTAAACACCACTTTTGACAATAACTCTTATGGCGAACGGTGAAGTACGAGGAAGTGTACCTGAAGGACTACTTGAGCGTTCCCGAAGCGATCGCAAACCTGAACCTCTATTTCAGGTTTTACAATCAGGAACGCGGCCATCAAGTATTCGACTATCAGACGCCCGAGGCCGTGTACTTTCAGCGCGCGCCGAGGGCCTGTGGAAACTGACGCAGCTATGCAAATCCCCACACCATGCGGATTCCCACAGTTGCTTGAAAACAGCCTCGAAGACTCGGCTTTTTCACCGTTCCCACAGGCCCGACGGCGGGCTAAATATCAACCCATTTCAGCGGCGGCGATCCACCTTAAGACCCAGGATTTCCTGTCCGAAGAATGGGGAGCCCCTCCAATGTCATCTCATCCACGGTCGCTGTCGGGGCCCCACCCTCATCGCCCCTTGAGCGTTGAACAGAGCCCGAGCAGCAATGGCGTCCGGGTGTACCCAACGCCAGACATGTTCTCCGTCGCCGACCTTTGCTGTGTGTGGTCCCATGCTCGCCGTATGCACCGACGGATCAATCGGAACGACAATCGCAGCAGGCGCGGTGCCTGCAATCAAAGCGGAAGACGCAAGCTCCACCTAAAACCTCCGATGCAATCGTCCTTCACCTCTCCAGCCTCCTAGTTTAAACCTTATTGATCGCGGACGTGGCATTGTCAATGCATTGCAACATCCAGAGAAATGGACCCACCTACGGAATCCATTCTTCGGCTGTAAGAAAGCCCGACACCCATCGAAGCTCCCTACATTTGCCTCGAACCGTGTTTAATCAGCAACATAAGATAAGTGATGCGTCGAACAGTCGTTGACTTTCCTTACGGTTTCACCTCCGCGCATCCCACGCAAAATTTGCGCAGCCGCGTTTACATTCACCGCCACCACCAGTTAAATGACTGATAACAATGATTCAGGTGAGTTCAGAAAGTCACTACGCATCCCGCCCCACACACGGGCCCCGGACGTGCTGTCAATTAATTGACAGCAGGGTTGGTGCCCTTAGGCCCACCCTAATTCATTTGGAGATATTTACGATGAAAAACGCACTACGGATCGCCCTAGTCCTGGCAGTCGGGGTGGCGACTTTGTCTTCCGCGGCCTTCGCGGATAGCTTCCAGTACTCATACGAGTTCGCCGACGGTACAGTGGTGTCCGGCACATTCGACGGCATAGAAGACGTCGGCGGAAATACGGTGTCCTCACTGTCAAATATCACCGCGCAATACAATGGAACCCCGTTCGCTGCTTCGGGTAGCTTGTTCGATAACTGTTTCATCGCTGGGTACATGAGCGGATGCGCCGTTGCTTCCTATGACGGACTGCAGACTAATCTCGTCTTCGTCGACGTCGACTACGGTGGGGGAAACCAGCCGTATACTGAATATTTGATGATTTCATCATTTTCCAATAGCTACGTTCAAACCCACTTGATGGATCAAAACACGACGCGCTGGGAGCCGCAGATCGCAGAACGATGGAGTTTGGTAAACACCACGCGTCACACCGAAGAAAACATCACTTCTGTGCCCGAACCCCGCAGCCTTACGTTGCTCAGCATGGGGCTGCTTGGATTCCTGGGCATTGAGGCCATGCGACATCGGAGGGCGCGCAATCAGGCTTCAATCCATTGAACGTGACCATCGATTCCGGGATCATGAACACTCATACCGGGATCGTGATCACTGATTCTGGCGATCATGAGCACTCCTCGGTAGCGAAGTTTAGACCGATTAGGTTCTTCTTGGATGCAGGAGGACTTGATGGGAACGAAAGAGTTGCATTCCCAAAGGCGTCACATTAAGCGTTCACTCATGGATTCTTCACGGTCGCTCCACAAATTCACCGTGCCGTATCGTCCCCCGCTGGTGGACCAGGGCTCGCCGTCCGTAGGCATTCGAAGTCCAGTTCTCAAACAGGGCCGGGATGCCCGGCGCCAGCCCTGGGTCGTGCCCGCTCATTGCGTGGAAATGGAGATGGGGTTCGAGCGAGTCTCCAGAATTTCCGACCTCACCGATGGGATCGCCTTCAAGAACCGGGTCGCCAATACCCACTTTCATGCCGCCTGGACGCAAGTGCGCATAGTACGTGTAAAGATTCTCGGAGTGGCGAATGATGATCGCGTTGCCGCCTGGAACCGCTGCCATAGGTTGACCCGGCAAATTTTCCGGAACGTCATTACGCATGTAGACCACTTCGCCGTTGGCCGACGCAAGAACATCCTGCCCATATGCGAAGTAATCACTGTTGCGACCGCCGGTCCCCTGATAACTCTTTCCATCAGGGCCAATTTTCAGGAAGTCGTACGCAAACGCTTCAGCGAGGAAACGCTTGTGTGCATCTAATACGCTGTGTTCCGCTGCTACATACCAAATGCCCTCAAACGGCAGACTTCCTACAAAACCTTCCACTACAGCTAACGGCATCGACACCTTGTTCGACCGGACGCTGTCGCCTTGCCTGAATTCGGTTTCCACAATCAGCGTCTGCCCCATCAACCCGGACGGCAACTCGAAAGTAACGTCCGAAAGTCCTTTCCGTTCGTCCGGGCCTAAAAGCAGAGTACCCAGCGGCGTCACTTCAATGCGGCGACGCTCTACGGAATTGTCGAAGAGCTCAATCAACGCGGTCCCGGAAAACTGGCCCGACACGACACCGCCTGCAGCACCGACCAGATCAAACCGCACCCATAGTAATTCGACGGGCTCGGAAGACGTGTTGTGGAATATGAGATGAAAAAAAACCCGTTCGAGAGATACGACGTCGCTACCCAGTTCCTCGACGTATACCGCTGGGGGAAGTACCAAAATATCCACCTGGGCCGAAGCGGAAACCGCAAAAACGAGGGCAAAACACAATACAATAGGGGTGCGCATCGTGACTTGAAGGCTAAGTCAAAGGAGTGGCAAAAATCAACCCAGTCGAAATCCCCATGAGTAACCCACCCGCGGAAACAGCAACGCTTGGCGGTGGTTGCTTCTGGTGCCTCGAAGCCGTGTTCGAGCAACTCCAGGGGGTACACTCCATCCAATCCGGTTATTCCGGCGGCGTTCGCCCGAATCCCAGCTACGAACAGATCTGTTCCGGAGCAACAGGTCATGCCGAGGTTGTCCAGATCGTTTTCGATCCCTCGATAACATCTTACCGGGAGCTTCTACAGATTTTTTTCTCAATCCACGATCCGACCACACCCAATCGTCAGGGCAACGATGTCGGCACGCAATACCGTTCGGTAATCTTCTCCCATTCTGAGGAACAGAACGACATCGCCCGGATGATTATTGAGGAAATAGATCAATCCCGAGTGTTCTCCGCTCCTGTTGTGACGGAATTGACTCCCCTGGAACATTTCTACCCGGCCGAGGCTCACCATCAGGAATACTTTCGCCAGAACTCGGAACAACCCTACTGCCAGTACGTCATCAACCCCAAAGTCGCCAAGTTCCGTGCGCAGTACTTCGACAAACTGAAAAATTAATTAGGGCGCTGACCTCTTTTTTGGGAGGGAGGAAGTGAACTTCACGGAACGATCGAGCCATTGCTTGAGCTCCACTTCTCGAGCACAAGCGCCCGGGCCGAGGTAGACCATGCTGCGGATCGGTCGCCCCGTGAAGTCCATAATTTCAACGTGAGGTTCTTTGAGAGCTGCATCGGACCCGTGAGTTATAACCGAATCTGGTGTTTGAGGGATTGAAGAAAAGCGGCGTATCTGGTTGATTTGTTGTTTACAAGACTTCAAAGCAACCAAAGGAGATACGCCACTATGAGTAAGAGTATCGTTATTGAACTGGAAGATCGAGAAGCGATTGCAGACCCAGTGACCGACCTGCTACGAACGGGGGCGCAACAGCTGATCCAACGCGCTGTGGAAGCCGAACTGTCCGAACTGCTATCCCAGCACGGCGATCGGCGAACCGAGACGGGGAAGGCTGGAGTGGTGCGCAACGGTTATCTGCCTGAACGCGAGCTGCAGACTGGCCTGGGTCCGGTAACGGTGCAAATCCCGAAGGTGCGCGCCAAGATGGGCGAAGCTGTGACGTTCTGAACCGCCCCGGGTTTCCCGGAGACGGTTTTAGTTGAGTCCAGCCTCGATGAGCTCGGACGGCTGATTCTGATAATACATCTGTTCAAACTCCGCTGGAGTGATGTGTCTGATTGGCTCCAGCAATCGCTTCTCGTTGTACCAGCAAACCCAATCCAGCGTGGCGAACTCCACGTCATCGAGTCCCTTCCAAGGGCCTTCTCGTCGAATGACCTCCGTCTTGAACAACCCGATCACGGATTCGGCCAGAGCGTTGTCATACGAGTCTCCGATGCTACCCACTGAAGGCTCGATGCCAGCCTCGGCTAATCGCTCCGTATACCGGATTGACAAGTACTGCACGCCGCGGTCACTGTGATGGACCAGTCCTTCGGTGTCCGAGCGCGACCAGAGGGCTTGTTCCAGAGCATCCAGGGCGATGTCGGTTCTCAGCGAATTTGTGACACGCCATCCGACGATCTTGCGCGAGAAGACGTCGATGACGAACGCGACATAGACGAAGCCGCGCCACGTCGCCACGTAGGTCAGATCCCCGACCCAAAGTGCGTTCGGGCGGGTTGCGCTGAAGTCGCGCTCGACCAGATCCGGTGGTCGAAGGACTGCTTCGTCCGGAATCGTCGTCTTGAACTTCTTTCCCCGAACCACGCCCTGAAGGCCCATGTCCCGCATCAGTCGTGCCACGGTGCATCGTGCAACGCCGAAGCCTTCCCGGTTCAGTTGCTTCCAGACCTTCTTCGCCCCGTAGACCTGGCGGTTCTCGTGCCAGACCCGATCGATCTCGACTCGAAGTTCGGTGTCCCGCTTCACCCGCGCCGGCAACCGATCCGGATCCCGTCGTCGTGCCTCGCGCTCATAGAACGTCGACGGGGCGATCGGCAGCACGCTACAGATCGACTCGACCCCATAACGGTCCCGGTTCGCTTCGATGAACTGCGCCATTACCGCGGTCGGCGGTCGAGCTCCGCCTGCGCGAAAAACGCCGAGGCCTTGCGCAGAATCTCGTTCGCGCGCTTCAGCTCACGATTCTCACGCTCCAGTTCCTTCAGTCGCTGCTTCTCGTCTGTCGTCAGGCCTCTACGTTGTCCTGTATCTCGCTCGGCCTGTCGAACACACTTCCGCAACGTCTCGGCCGTACAGCCGATCTTCGAGGCGATCGACGCCAACGCGGCCCACTGGGAGTCGTACTCCCCCTGGTGCTCGAACACCATCCGGACCGCACGCTCTCGAACTTCTGGTGAATATCGACTTGGTCTTCCCATAATGATTCCCATCCTCTCAAGAAATGGAGTCTCCGGGAAACCCGGGGCGGTTCATTCCGCTCGGCCCTGGTACCCCCCTACATTCGGAAGACGCAGTCGATGGAAGCCGCCGTGCCGTGGTTGTATTTGAAAGGCGTCTCCAGCGGCGAGATGGGTGACGCCCTGAAAGTTCTTGTCGGTCCGAAGGCGCAGGGCCTGTCAGCGAGCACGGTATCGCGCTTGAAACAGGTCTGGGCTGAAGAGTACCGCATCGGGTGCGACCAGCGTTTGGACGCCGACCGCTGGGTCTATGTCTGGGCCGACGGTATCTACAGCGGACTTCGAGCCGAACAAACCAAGTTGTGTGCGTTGGTCGTGATCGGCGTGAATGAACGCGGAGAGAAGCGTTTTCTGGCGATCGAAGACGGTGTACGGGAATCGACACAGAGTTGGCGTGAGGTCTTGTTGAAGCTGAAGTCCCGAGGGATGAATATTCCGAACTTGGCCATCGGTGACGGGGCGATGGGGTTCTGGGCCGCACTGGAGGAAATCTATCCCCAGACACGCCAACAACGCTGCTGGATGCACAAGACCATGAATGTGCTCAACTGCTTACCCAAGTCGGTCCAGGCGAAAGCGAAACAGGCACTGCACGCGATCTGGAAGGCCGAGACACTGGCAGACGCCGAGAAGGCATTCGATCTGTTCATTGAAACCTATGAGCCGAAGTATCCGAAAGCCACTGTCTGCCTGCAGAAAGACAGAGAAGAACTGCTGGCCTTTTACGGCTTTCCGGCCAAGCACTGGCAGAGCATCCGAACGACCAATCCCATTGAATCGACCTTTGCCACCATTCGACACCGAACCAAGCGATCCAGAGGCTGCCTGACACGGCATGGAATGCTGCACATGATATTCAAGCTGGGTCAGTGCGCTGAGAAGAACTGGCGACGATTACGAGGATTCGATGATCTGGTCAAGGTGACTACTGGAGTGAAATTCAACGATGGAATCGAAGTGACAAAGCTCGATCAGACCGCCGCTTGAATCAATCTCCTAAACACCACTTTTGACAATAACTCCCCAGAAACAGAAAAACGAACTTCTTCACAGTCATACTCCTTTGATTAGTTAAATACCCTAGCCGAATTGAAAAGCGTAACACAAACTACCCATTAACCTTCCGGACAACTACGCTTGCAGCAATCCGTATTTGGATGGACTACCAAACAAGTGTTTGGTATAATTCCCAAATGCGTTCCACGCCGATTCGCACACCGTCAAAGCTCATTCTCGAACAGAGCTTGAAAGACACGATCTTCAAAGATAAAGCTTTCAAAAACCTGGCCTTCAACAATCGACGCCCGTTCCCTTCCAATCTATCCTGCACCGCTCCCCCCCAGACGCTTTTTACTGGAATCCAGGAAGTTGACCAGCTATCCAACGGGTTTCCCCGAGGCCGGATCACTGAAATCGTTGGGCCCCATTCGTCAGGACGGACCAGTCTTCTGCTTTCAACTCTAGCCCAAGTCACTGATAAAGAAGAGGTTTGCGCTCTTATCGACCCGGCTGGTATTTTTGATCCAGCATCCGCAGACCACATCGGGGTCGATCTGGAACGACTCCTCTGGATCCGTACCCCTAAACCCGACATCGGCCAAACGCTCAAAGCAACGGATCTGCTGGTGCAAGGAGGTGGATTCGGGTTGATCGGGGTCGATCTCGGGGAGTTTTCTCATGGTGAAATCCGCCGCGTTCCACACACCTCATGGTTTCGACTGCAACGTGCGGTGCAAAACACGCCCACAATACTGCTTTTCATTGGACGGAGAGCATGCACCCGGACATGTGCGTCCCTAGTCCTCGGTCTGGAACTGAATCGCACTGATTGGACCCCGCACCTCTTCTATGGGATCCACCCACAAGTTGAGATCCTGCGGTCCAGGATCAATCCCGAGATCTGCTGGAACCGGACACCACAACGTTTCTTTGTCCAACCCGCACACTTTCGGGCGATCGCGGATGAAGCGGATGAAGCGGATGAGGTTCCCCCCTCAAAAAAACAAGGAATTGAATATCTCGAATCTCGAAGGAGCTTCCTGCCATGAGTTCTAGCGTAAAGATCATCGAACACCACCGCGACACAACCCCGAAGCCCGTCCCACTCTCCGACCCACTCTATGGATGTATTCATATTCCCGACTACCCGGTCCAGGCCTTTATACGTACTGAACCCGCTTTGCGGCGCCAGCCGATGGCCATCCTCGATGGCACATTCCCTCTATTTACAGTGATAGCAACGAACACGTTTGCACGAAGGTTGGGAATCCAGAACGGAATGACAAAGCTTCAACTCGAGCGATTCTCCGATCTCATAGTGCGTTACCGGTCCGAGAAACAGGAAGATTCCGCACATCACGCCCTCATCGACTGTGCCCACTTTTTCACACCCCGCGTGGAAGATACGGCAACGGATACGGTCGCGCTCGATCTGAACGGATTATCCCAACTGTGGGGCACACCCCGGACAATGGCACAAAAGTTATTTCGAGCGGTCGATAAGCTGGGGCTGGAAGCCCACATTGCCATAGCTTCGAACCCGGATGCAGCTATCCATGCTGCACAAGCGGAGGCTGGCATCACTGTCATTGCGATGGGTGATGAGGCCCAAAAATTAGCGTCCCTCGATCTTCACACCCTTGCCGCATCAGAAGAGATCCAGGCATCGTTCAGTCGGTGGGGGGTTCAAACTTTCCAGGATCTGGCCCGGCTTCCCGAAGTCGGCGTCGTCGAACGCCTGGGCCAGGAAGGCATCCGACTCCAACAGATGGCGCGTGGAGAAACAACCCGTCCTTTGCGGGTTTTAAATGAAAAGTTATTCTTTAAAGAATCTATGGAAATCGATGGATCTATTAACTCTATTGAGTCGCTCGCATTCATATTCAGCCGACTGTTGAACCCGCTCTGCAAACGTCTGGAAGCCCGCAACCGGGCGACCAACGCATTGCGGCTCATCTTGACGCTGGAGCCCTTATTCGGTAAAAACCCTCCGAACAAAGACAACAAAAACAATGACGAAGGCGACCCGGGAAAATCGCCCCACCGGTTCGTCCGGGCCATCCGCCTGCCGACCCCAACACAGGATTCCAGGGTTTTATTAAAGCTTCTACAATTGGACCTGGACGCACACCGCCCCCCGCGGCCCGTCATCGGTGTCACTCTTACCGCAGAACCGGTCCAACCGCGCTGCATCCAGAACGGACTGTTCGCTCCCCTGGCACCCGAACCTGAGAAGCTGGAGCTTACACTGGCCCGAATCGGAACCATTGTCGGAAACGACTGCATCGGCTCACCCCGCCTGCTCGACACACATCACCCCGATCGGTTTCGCATCCAGCGTTTCACTCTTCCGACCCGATCGAGGGCCAAGAAATTGCATACAAACACCTCGATTTCGATGGCGCTGCGTATCTTCAGGCCGCCTCTGGAGGCAACCGTCGAAAAGCTCGGGGGCCAATTTTCCCGGATCTTCTTCTCAGGCAAATCCGGAAAGGTCACGACCGCACGCGGACCCTGGAATTCCTCAGGGGAATGGTGGCGCGAAGATCCCTGGAACCGGGAGGAATGGGATGTCGAAGTCCAAAGTGGCCAGGACCATGCCCTGTACCGCATTTACCAGGACCCGCAGACACACCGCTGGTTTGTAGACGCGACATACGACTAAAGAGAGGCAGAGAGGCAAAGAAAAGCCTTTCACCTCAAAGGTGCAAAGACGCAAAGGGAAAACATTGCGAACCCTTTCTGTTGTGAATTTCCATGTACGTCGAACTCCATGCGGCCTCTGCTTTCAGTTTTCTTGAAGCGGCTTCATTACCCGAGGACCTGGCAGCGACAGCGGCACGAATGGACATGCCGGCCATGGCCATTGTCGACAGGGGTGGTGTTTACGGCGCGCCACGGTTTCATCTTGAAGCTCGACGCGCAGGAATCCAGCCCCATGTCGGCGCTGAAATTACTGTCACGGGGGGCCACCGCTATCCCCTGCTGGTTGCGACAAGACAGGGATACCGCAATCTCTGCCGCCTGATCACACACATAAAAATGCGCGAGGGCAAAGGCGAAGGCACGGCAACGCTGGAAGAACTGGCCGAACACGCCGCGGGCCTCATCTGCCTGACCGGAGACGAACGCGGCCCACTGGCCGGGGCACTTGGGAACGGGGGCATGCCGGTAGCGAGACAGTGCCTCATCCAACTCACCCACATCTTTGGGCGCTCCAATGTCTACGTGGAATTGCAACGCCACTTTGATCGTCATGAAGAAGCACGGCTCGAAGCCTGCCGTGAACTGGCCGAACACATGCGGCTTCCGATTCTGGCGACCAATGGCGTCCGGCACACTCACCATCGCGAGATCCTTGACGTATTCACCGCTATCCGTAATCACAGAACATTGGAATCAGCCGGACGGTTGCTTGCCAACAACGCCGAACGCCGTTTTAAGAGCCCGAAAGAGATGGCGCTCTTGTTCAAAAACCTTCCTGCAGCCATCGCCAACAGCGGCGAACTTTCTTCAAGACTCGAGTTCACGATGGACGACCTCGGCTATAAATTCCCTCCGTATCCCGTCCCGGACGGCGACACGATGGCTTCGTTTCTTCGGAAAAGAACGTATGAAGGCGCCCGCAACCGCTATCGGCCGCTTCACCCGAAAGCCCAGCATCAGATCGAACGCGAGTTGGCTTTAATCGAAAAGCTCCAACTGGCCGGCTATTTTCTGATCGTCTGGGACATTGTTCAGTTTTGCCGCAGAGAAAATATTTTGGCCCAGGGACGGGGCTCGGCTGCCAACAGCGCCGTTTGCTATTCGCTGGGGATCACAGCAGTCGATCCGGTGGGGATGGACCTTCTCTTCGAGCGGTTTCTTTCTGAAGAGCGCGGGGAATGGCCCGATATCGACCTGGATTTGCCGAGTGGGAATCAGCGCGAGCGGGCGATCCAGTACGTTTATGCCCGTTACGGAAGGCGCGGGGCGGCCATGACCGCAAACGTGATCACCTACCGGGGCCGGTCTGCGGCACGTGAAGTCGGCAAGGCCCTGGGGTTCGATCCGGAAACGCTCGCCCGGCTCTCTAAGCTGGTCAGTCGCTGGGAATACCAGGACCCTAACGACAGCCTGGAAGGGAAATTCCGAACTGCGGGACTGGATACAAACCATCCCCGTATCCGCAAGTTCATGGAACTCTCCATCAGTCTCCAAAAACTGCCCCGGCACCTCGGACAGCATTCTGGCGGTCTGGTGATCTGTGAGGGAACACTGGATTCGGTCGTGCCGCTGGAACCAGCATCGATGCCGGACCGAACTGTCGTTCAATGGGACAAAGACGACTGTGCTCACATGGGCATCATCAAAGTCGATCTGCTGGGACTGGGGATGATGGCGGTACTCGAGGATACGATCCAACTCATTCGAGAAAACACTGGCGAAACAGTCGATCTGGCCCATTTGCCCGCAGATGATCCGCCTGTCTATCAAACGCTTCAGAGGGCCAACACTGTGGGTATGTTCCAGATCGAAAGCCGCGCACAAATGTCCTGCCTGCCCCGTTTGAAACCCACCTGTTTTTACGATCTGGTCGTCCAAGTGGCAATCATCCGCCCAGGACCGATCGTCGGCCAGATGGTCCATCCATACCTGAACCGGCGGCAGGGACGAGAACCCGTGACCTATCCCCACCCATCGCTCGAGCCTGTCTTGAAACGGACGCTGGGCGTTCCGCTTTTTCAGGAACAACTCTTACGGCTGGCCATGATCGCCGCCGGGTTCAGCGGGGGAGAAGCCGAAGAACTCCGCCGCGCCTTTGGTTTCAAGCGGTCCGAAGAAAAGATGGGCGACATCGAAATCAAATTACGGGAAGGAATGCAGAAAAGGGGCATCACGGAAGCAGCCCAGGATCAGATTGTCCAGTCGATTACATCCTTCGCGCTCTATGGGTTTCCAGAATCCCATGCAGCAAGCTTTGCGCTCATAGCCTACGCGAGTGCATACCTTAAATGCCATTATTTACCAGCATTTACAGCAGCAATATTAAACAATCAGCCGATGGGTTTCTACAGTCCGGCAACGCTGGTCAAAGACGCCGGGCGGCATGGTCTGCGTGTCTTGCCCATTGACGTCGCTCGCTCGGGCTGGCTCTGCAGCCTCGAGAAGACACGGATAAAGGCAGGCACAGGAGAAGAATTCGCCCTGCGACTCGGCTTGAACTACGTCAAAGGGCTCCGCCAAGTGCCCGGGCTCCGAATCGTCAAAGAACGCAGCCGCAAAACCTTCACTTCAATAGAAGATCTGGCGCAACGTGTCCCCGAGCTTCAGAAAAAAGAATTGACGCTGCTGGCAGAGGTTGGAGCGCTGAATTTCATCCGGATGAACACGCCAATACACCGTCGTGACGCGCTCTGGCAGGTGGAACGGGCCTCCCGACCCTCCGGCCCGTTATTCGATCCGATCAACACGCCCGACACGCCTTCCCCGCTGCACCCGATGAACGCTGAAGAGCGCCTTCTAGTCGATTATCGGGTTTCTGGTTTAACAACGGGCCCGCACCCGATGGCCTTGTGCCGGGACCACCTTGATCGGATGGGGATTCACCGGGCAGTGGACCTCCACCACACAGCGAACGGAACATGGGTTAAAACCGCGGGCTGCGTCATTGCACGTCAACGCCCGGGAACTGCCAAAGGCTTTGTTTTCATCAGTCTTGAGGACGAAACGGGCATTGCCAATGCGATATTCACACCGGATATGCTGAGTGAGAACCGCGCCCTGATTACCGCAGAGCGGTTCATTCTGATCGAAGGCCAGCTCCAGCACGTCGACAACGTTGTTTCTGTAAAAGCACACAGAATCCACGCCTTGTCTATAACCGACGCCCCGACCCAGTCCCGAGATTTCTATTAGCGGCCCGTGGTGAAGGGCGGCCAAGCGATCATCGTGCTCGATTTAATCGTTTTTTTGCACTGACGTCTCGGCTCCACCTCGTTGTCCCCCCGCACCGGGGCCTGTGCGGGTCCTACCTCGGTCCGAGGGCGACATTCGGGTGATCCCAAGGGCTCGCAATCAGGTTGATGGTGAGCGTTGCCGATCGTTCAGAAAGGATGTCTGAATGAACGATCGAGCGAAATCTCATAGGGCTCACTTCTCTTGTCTGTACAAAGATTTCTTCCAGACCCGGTTCCAGGTTGAGAGATCGGACTCAGTCTCCAATTCAATCTCTCCGACGAGGACCAATCCACGCAACGACCACCTGCATCGCCTCTCGATCGACCCAATACAGAACCCGGAGATCTTCATGCCGGAGGCGGTATTTACCTGCTCCAGAAAGCTGTTCAGAGCCTTCTGGGACGGGATCCGTAGCCAGTCTACGGATACGCGAGATCAATCTCCGGCCTGCCTCGGGAGGGATTCCACCCAATGCCTCGACGGCTCCCGGTTCCATATGGAGGCTAAATTTTTCCACGACGCCGAAGGCTGCGGACAACGTCCTCGAACTTGAGTTCGGGTTCCCGCTTACTGTCATCCAAAGCCTCTAGATCCTCTGCATCTTCAGTCAGGCTCCGCCGTACAGCGATATTGACCAGATCGGACACGCTTTGATCGGTTTCCACCGCTTTTATTCGGAGAGCTTTGTGGAGACTGGGATCGAAATAAATAGTGGTTCGCCTCGGATCTACCATTGACCCACTTTAACGCTATAACGTTATAACGTCAAAACATTATAACGTTTCCAAAATGACCGACGCTCTTCGCCAAGCACACCGGAACCTCTGCAGGCTGAGATATCATCTGGACAAATGTCCACTCAAGCGATCACGGGTTTCGTCCTGGCCGGGGGCCGGGCGACTCGCATGGGGACCGACAAGGCTGCCCTGCCCTGGGGGGAGCGAACGCTCGTCGAACACATGGCCGACCTTATTTCCGGGGTCGCCACACCCGTCAAAATCGTTGGACGGGATTCGCTTCCCGACTTGGACCCCGGTCGCGGTCCCCTCGAAGGCATCCGGACGGCGCTGCGCGCAACAACAACAGAATGCAATCTAATTGCCGCTGTGGATCTTCCGTTCTTGCAACCGCGGTTCCTGGACTATCTCGCCGCCCGTCTCCGAACCACCTCCCGAAACCTGCTTCTCTGCCGAATCGATGGATACGTGGCATTGTGCCTGGGAGCACGCCGGAGACTCCTCAGGCAGGTGGAAGACTATCTGGCTTTAGGACACCGCTCGATTCAGGGGTTTGCCGCCGCTGTCGAACACGAAGAGATTTCAGGTGAGCAACTGCACCGGGTGGGATTTGGCCCTGAAAACTTCAGAAACATCAACACGCCGGCAGACTATGAGCGGGAACGGGATGTCTAATTGATTTTGCTGCTTCCGCTGTACAAGCCGAATTGTGCGACAAGAGGCAGGTGATCGGAGGCGAGCAGGGTCCTGCGATTACGAATAAGTTCCGCTGTTTCGACGTGCAGCGGCCACTCGAAGTACATGTGGTCCAGATGGAGGAACGGGAGGATGCCTGGGTAGCTTCTTTTCCGCCGAATATGCAATATCATGTTCAGGCTTTCGAACTGCTCCTGCAACACCCGAGTCGTCAATCCGCTCACCCACTCGTTGAAGTCGCCCATCAGCACCCGAGGCCCGAAAAGTTTGCTGTGTACCGATTCTTGCTTCACAAACGAACAGATCTGACGCCGCCGCTCAAAGTAAGATGTGCCCATATGGATGTTGAAAGTATGGATCACCCCTAACGGAGTTTCGATATCTGCGCGCAGGCATCCCCGCTGCTCCCTGCGGGTCCACGGCAGCTGAAGGTGGCTGGAGGAGAGAATGGGCCACCGGCTCAGGATCGCGTTTCCGTAGGGCCGGCCCTTCAGATGACGGGTCCGTCCGAAAGCGACATCAAATCCCAATTCTGCCGCGATGACCTCGACCTGACTCTGGCGGCCGTGTTCTGAAGCGAAAACTTCCTGCAGAGCCACAATGTCGGCGTCGATCTCTTTGAGAACGTGCGCGACCCTGCGCACTCGGGTCCGCCCATCCATCCCGCGACACTTATGCACGTTGTAGGTGACGATCTTCATGCGTATCCACACCGGTAGCTACCCGCTTCGAGGTCGCTCTTCTTACCTTTTTCGACGATGTATCAGGCCACGCCGAGGGCGCGCAGCCCCTGGACTGTTACGACTGCAGCCCCGTATCCCAGACCGGTGTAGAACAGCAACTGAATGCCCGCGAAACGCCAGGAGTTGGTCTCTCTCTGGACAACGGCAACTGTAGCGATGCATTGGAGGGAAAAGAAAAAGAAGACGATAAGACCGATCATACTCGACACCGTAAAGATCCGTTGTTCCGTGCCGGCAAAGGTGGCCGTCCGCATCTGCTCCCTCAGGCCTGCGGCCTGCGTGTCTTCGTCTTCCCCTTCAACGGAGAACACGATCGCCATGGCACTGACGAAAACCTCTCTCGCAGCAAAAGCCGAGATCAGACCCACGCCTACACGCCAATCCACACCCATCGGTTCCAGCAGCGGCTCCGTAAACTGTCCTAATTGAGCGGCCAGGGACCGGTCCATTTCCGATTGCACGATGAGAGGTTGCGAGCCGTTTCCAGCTTGCTGCTGTTGAAAGCTTCCCAGGCCGAAATTCGAGAGAAGCCACAGAACAATCGCGATAACGACGATCGGCATGCCGGCTTTTCGGAGATAGGATGATGATCGGGACCACGTCATCCGCAGGATGACTTTCCATCGAGGTACACGATATACGGGCAACTCCATCGCCAGAAGTGAGGATTCCTCGTGGGGCATGATGAAGCGTCCGATGACCCCTGCAGATAGAGACCCAATCAAGAGGCTGGCCAGATATATCAGCGCAAGACTCAACCCCGCCCAGGCCGCATCCGGCAACAGCGCCGCCAACAATAAAGCATAGACCGGCAATCGAGCGCTGCAGCTCATCAGCGGTATGATCCACACCGTCAACAATCGTTCCCGCAGCGTCGGAATCGAACGTGCTGCGAGAACCGCTGGAATGGCGCACGCAAAACCAGACAGCATTGGGACGAAAGACCGGCCATGGAGCCCCAGATACGACAGTGGCCGGTCCACTAATGTGGCTCCACGCGCTAGATATCCGGAATCCTCCAACAGTGTCATCAGGAAGAACAAGATCACGATCTGTGGAAAAAACACGGCCACCGCGCCCACGCCTCCGATCAGTCCCTCGGCAACAAAGCGGACGAGCATGACTTCCGGAAACAGACCGGTCAGCAGGTTTCCTGCGAGGCCAAAGCCCACATCGACAGCGTCCATGAACGGCTGCGCCATCCAGAAGATCGAGGCGAACAGCGCCGCCAACACCACTACAAACAGTGGGAAACCGAGATGCCTGTGGAGCGCAACCTGATCAATTCGTGAGGTGATTGAGTCACTCTCAACCCGGGTAGTGGGCCGAACGAGCGCGCTGGAAGCATCCAATATTTCCCGCACCGAAGAGTACGCAGCGACAGGGTCGTCACCAAGATCGGACAATGCATTCGGCGTCCATTGGCGCCCCGCGGCCACTCGAAACTCCTTCACAAGCCCGTCGACGCCTTTTCCCTGCCGTGCATCAACCGTGACGATTGGAATTCGTAATGCCTTGGCCAACCGTTCGGCATCTAATAACTGATCCACGCGTGGAAGCAGGTCGACCATCGTCAGAATGAGTACAACGGGCTTTCTCTGTTGAGCTACGAAACCGGCGAACTTCAGGTGGCGTTCCAACTGCGTCGCATCGACAACCATCGCAAAGACATCCGCATCAATGGCGGAATCCCGCGACTCAATGACCTTGCAGGAAAGCTCCTCTTCGGGAGATGGATTGATTGAACTGTGTACGCCTGGAAGATCGACGAGGTTGACAGGCGGGCCCCATTCGGGACGGCTCTTGCCCCGAAGCAGGCTCACCGTGATGCCGGGGTAGTTGGCGGTATGGAAGTGCCCGCCGGTGAGAGCATTCATCAGGGTGGTCTTGCCGGAATTCGGCATGCCCACCAAGCACACCGTCAGCGGCTTGGCACTCTCGCCTGCCAGCTCGGCCGCCTCGACGGGCGTCTTCATTTCACCAGGATCCAGGACGCTTCGCGTTTTCGAAGGGCCAGCTGAGTCCCCCGAACGACAACCACGAGAGGATCTCCAAGCGGCGTCGATCTGACGACGGCCACCTGTTCGTCGGGAGTGAAACCCAGGTCGAGTAAGCGGCGGCACTCGGATTCCGGCCCTTCAAGCCGTTCTATCCGATACCACTGAGACACTGTCGCATCCGTCAATTTCAAGTGGGCACTGCCTAGCTCGATCACGGTAACTCCAATTTTACTAAATGAAAACGATTATCATTTTCATTGCTTCTTTGACTATCCTCCAATGGCGACCCAAATCGCAAGCACGTTTTCCGTTTTCTGTGTATCCACTGATCAATGGAGGAACTCTTCACTGCGGTGCTCCACAAGGATCTGGATTCCCTTGTAGACGATGAACGGCGCCATGATCAGAGCCGCGAGAGGGTCGCCCCACCATCGCTCCATACCGGCATTGATCAGAAGACCGATCAGCAGCACCATTGAAAGATAGGAATTGCCAAACGTAAAGATCGCGGCCGCCTTGAGGGCCGCGCTGCGCAGCTCCATCGCGAGTGCTTTCATATACGATCCGATAATCGGAATAATCAGCATCGCGGCCGCGGCCAACACAACGCCGAGCAACGTTGCCCCGGAGGCCCGGCGTTGCCAGAGCTGGTCCACGCTCACCCCCATAGCAATCAGCCCAACCAGGACATATCCGCAGGCGATAACACTGAAGAACAAGCGGTCTTTGCGTGGATCGATATCTGGGGTTCCGTAACGGGCGATCCTCCGGACCAAAATCAGTTCCCGAACTGCACCGACGAGTGCATCCATACCGAAGGCCAGCAGAACCGCTGATGAGGTCCGTACCCAAAGCAGAATCCCCGAGGCCGCCAGCAGCATGTGCACCAACGCTGTCAAAAGGGCCAGGGAAAAAAACTGCCGCAGCCACATCTGGGATTCGTCAGACACGTTGATTTCCAAAACGCGAGGATTATTTAGGGTATTTTGGACAGACGGGGCTCGGGGCCTTCACTCCCCACGCATGCATCTCTCGTCAATACGCGCGTGCAAATACGACACGGCGTTCGGATGTCAGGCCACAGGCGATACAGCCACCGGATACGGCTTCACCCTCGGTGGGAATACAGCGAATCGTGGCCTTTGTATCCGCCTTCACCTTTTCTTCGCATTCCGCCCGGCCACACCAGTGACTCCGGAGAAAACCACCGTCGCCATCGAGTATTTCGTTGAACGTGCTGTAGTTGTCCACTTCGTGCGTGTGCGCGTCACGAAAGTCTAAAGCCCGCTGGTAGAGAGCGGTCTGGACACTGGATAGCGCCGCGGCAATCGTTTTGGCCAATCCTTCCTGGGAGACGAAGCTCTTTTCTCTGTTGTCCCGTCGCACAAGAACCACCTGATTCTTTTCCATGTCCTTTGGGCCGATCTCCATCCGCAGCGGCACGCCCCGTTGCTCCCATTCATTGAACTTTCTCCCGGGACTATGGTGTTCCCGGTCGTCGACGCTAAAACCGATCCCGTCGAAGTCAGCCGTCAATTGATCGATCCGGTCCATCACTGCAGCGCGTTGCTCCGGCTGCCTGAAGATAGGAACGATCACCAGTTGCGTCGTGGCTAACTTTGGAGGAATGATAATGCCTCGGTCGTCGCCATGCGCCATGATCAGCGCGCCGATCAGTCGAGTCGACACACCCCAACTGGTCGCGTAGACGTATTCCATTTCCCCTTTATCGTTCTGGAATTTTACGTCAAAGGCCTTGGCAAAACTCTGCCCCAGATGATGCGACGTCCCCGCCTGCAAGGCCTTGCCATCCTGCATCAGCGCTTCAATAGAGTAGGTGTGATGGGCGCCGGCGAACTTCTCGCTTTCACTTTTTAGGCCTGAAAGCACAGGCACTGCCATGTGGCCCTCCGCAAACCGCCGGTACACTTCAAGCATCGTGACCGTTTCCTGCTCGGCATCGTCGTAGGTCGCATGCGCGGTGTGGCCTTCTTGCCAGAGAAATTCAGTCGTCCGCAGGAACAGGCGTGTCCGCATTTCCCATCGAACGACGTTGGCCCATTGGTTGATCAACAACGGAAGGTCGCGGTAGGACTGAATCCAGTTTCGATACGCATGCCATATGATCGTTTCCGACGTCGGCCGCACCACCAGAGGCTCCTCCAACTGCCCACCGCCGGCGTGGGTGACCATCGCAACCTCGGGCGCAAACCCGTCGACGTGTTCGGCCTCCTTCTGCAGGAAGCTTTCCGGAATGAACATCGGAAAGTAGGCGTTTTGGTGTCCCGTCTCCTTGAACATGTCATCCAGGGCACGCTGCATCTTCTCCCAAATGGCGTACCCGTTGGGACGAATGATCATGCAGCCTTTGACCGGAGCGTGATCCGCCAGCTGCGCTGCAGCGATCACGTCCGTGTACCACCGCGTATAATCGTCTTCCCGCTTCCTTATCTTAATTTCAGCCATGCTTTGACACTCCCCATCACGCCGGGATAAGCGGCGCATGATAGCACATACCGCGACCCGACACGGGCGCGGTAAGCGATCCCGGGGAGGCCGTAGGGCACCGATCTGTCTTGATTGACAGCAACGCTCAACCGCAATAGCATGAATAGTTTGAGGAAGGCTCTGACAAGAAGGATGTATGGCAAAAAATTTAAACGCAGGCACGATTTCGAAGGCGAATCCAGAAAGCGCCCGGATCCGATACCGAAGCGGATCCGGGCTCCCAGTCCAACCCCTCTATACCCACAATGACCTCGATGGTTTCGATCCGGCACTGGAACTCGGCGCTCCAGGAGTGCCGCCCTACACGCGCGGCATACACCCGGCAATGTATCGGGACCAACTCTGGACGATGCGGCAGTTCAGCGGATTCGGGACAGCTGCAGACACCAATAAGCGATTTCACTATATGTTGGGTCATGGTCAGACCGGGTTGTCCGTGGCGTTCCATTTGCCAACGCTGATGGGCTACGACTCCGACCACCCGATGTCGGAAGGTGAAATTGGAAAGTGCGGCGTGGCCATCGACTCGCTCGAGGATATGGAAACGCTGTTTCGCGGCATCCCCCTCGACAAAATCAGCACCTCCATGACGACGAACGCGCCGGCGCCAATCATCTGGGCCATGTACCTGGTTGTTGCCGAAAAACGGGGCATCGAGTGGGACACACTCTCGGGCACGATTCAGAACGACATTCTTAAGGAATACATCGCGCAGAAGACCTATATCTTCCCGCCTCGGCCTTCGATGAAACTGATCGTGGACACGATCGAATTTGGGACCCGGCACGTGCCCCGCTGGAATACGATTTCGATCAGCGGATATCACATCCGTGAAGCAGGATCGACGGCGCTTCAGGAACTGGCGTTTACGCTCTACGACGGAATCGAGTATGTCGAATGGGCGCGACGGCATGGGATGGACGTCGATGACTTTGCGCAGCGACTCTCTTTCTTCTTCAACGCCCACAACGACCTTTTCGAAGAAGTCGCGAAGTACCGGGCGGCGCGGAAGATTTGGCACAAAGTGATGCAGGACCGTTTCGGCGCGAAAAATCCCAAAGCCGCCGTCCTTCGTTTTCACACCCAGACGGCAGGCTGCTCACTCACAGCCCAGCAACCCGTCAACAATGTGGTCCGGACAACAGTGCAGGCACTCGCGGCCGTTCTGGGAGGCACGCAATCCCTACATACAAATTCTCTCGATGAGTCGCTTGCCCTGCCCACTGAGGAGACCGCGCGCATTGCGCTTAGAACGCAGCAGATCATTGCAAGTGAAAGTGGCGTGACGAAGACGCCAGACCCACTGGGCGGTTCTTATTATGTGGAACGGCTGACGCTGGACATGGAACAGGGGTGCTGGGATTATTTCCACCAACTCGACGGGCTCGGCGGCATGGTCGAGGCTATAGAGAAGGGCTTCCCTCAACGGGAAATCCAGGATGCCGCCTACGCGTACCAACGCGCCATTGAAACAAACGAGATGATTATCGTAGGCGTCAACGATTTCAAAGTCGACGACGATCCGCCTGTCGACATCCTCCTCATCGACGACACGATCGCCGACCAGCAAATTGCAGATCTCAAGAAACTACGCAGTCGGCGGAACAACCGCGAGGTCGAAGAAAGTCTGAATCAACTCGAGGAAGCGGCAGGCACTGACGTCAATATGATGGATCCGATTCTGGACTGCGTCCGGACCTACGCGACCCTCGGAGAGATCTGCGACAGGCTCCGAAGTGTGTACGGGACGTACGTGGAACCGGACATCTAGCGGCGTGTAGCCCAAACCCCTTTGAGTGCGAATCTCGAAACTACCCTCGTAGCGCGTGTCCTGGCGTTGCTCGTGTCCGGAGTCGGCGGGTGACGCTACAAGATTTCGCTCGGGGGTTCATTCATATGACTCACTCTGTCGCGTTCCACGCGTGGTGGCAACGAGAGGCGATCCTCGCCGTCATCCTGATGACGAGGCCTGAAGGGATCGGCGGAACGTTGAAGTGCCCGTATAGCCCCCCACCGTAAGACCGGTGCGGGGGCCCGCTATCGCATTAGAGCGGCAAAGCCGAGGCGTTTAAGGTACAGACGAAGACAATCGGAAAGGACCCAAACGAACCTTTTGAGCACCGGACCTCTGAACTGCGGCACTGGCAGCCCCGTTCCCCAACTCGAGGCACGCCTGCTCGAAGTCTGTATTTCTATACCGGAACTCTTGATCTAGGGTCGGCTCTCCGTGTTGAAACGTCAGCTTCAAAAGCTCCGAAACTCGTCAGTCCGCAAACGCCCGGGGATGATCGGCTTCGTAATGGGCACGCAGCGTATCACGGCCAAAATCGTTCTCCAGGTCACGGAACACGGAATGGACGTGGTTCGCGTTGTTCTGGGTGTTGTCGTACTCGATCAGAAACGTCGGTCCATGCAGTCGGTAGTAGTGTCCCTCTCCGCGTTCGTCACTTCCGGCCCAAGCGAAATGAATTGAACCGATGCCGGCTTCGCGAATGCGGCTCAACGTATTGGCCGCGATATCCGGGGCGAGACGATTGGCATACTCACTGATCAGCGCCGCCATGTGGTTCCTCTGCGCTTCTGTCATATCCGAAGCAGCCAGCCCCGTCAGATTTCCATCGATCGCAGCCACTCTGGCATTGCTGGTGAGAATCTCCCTGAAGGCGGTCTCCTGAATGACGGCAGCTTCCTTCTGGTTGGGGTCCAGAGAGGCCAGCAGTTCTCGTCCGAGGTCTTCTTCCATGCCCAGAACCCTCAATCCCCGGCGGGGGCCCTCCTTGACTTCTGCCGGATTCGAACCGAAGAACGTCGGTGCTGCGGCGATGACCTCGCCTTCAGTCATCGTCACGTTCACGGAAATGTGGTGGCCCTCCATCCGCCAGCCCCAGGTACCTGTCCTCGACGGTTGACCAAAGATGCTGAAATGGTAGCGTCCAGGATCGCGCATGATCCCTCCGTATTCAACCTCACGCGGGCCCTCGATCTCATTCAGAATTTGCTCGAGACTCACGATCGTCGCTGCTTTGACGGCCCCTCTGGAGCTCAATGTGGAGGCGATCAGCGCCTGCGCCAGTTGCTGCTGATGGGATTCCATCTCCCCCAGCATCAGTCCCTCGCGCGGGACCGGAGTAAACCACCAGTTCATCCTCTCTTCATCATCGAAGTCGAACCGTGCCTTGGCGGATCTTTCCCCGTCCAGCGACGCAAGAAACGCGTTGGCTGCGGTCACGATATCGGGTACAGTCTGCGCCTGATAAAATGCCGCTGTCGACGACGCGGCCAGACACACCAGAACAATCAGAATACGGCGGCAATGTTTCATGTTAGTCACCTCGATTGCAGCCATCCTACTGGGATCGCCGGTAGCGGTCAAGCATGAGAGTACAATGTCGGCACAAACTCGATTGCGGTCTCGTGGAATTCTCCCGAATACCATCCGTAAGGAACTCAAACTGATGTCTATCGTCGCAGAGACCCGCCTTCGCGTCCGGTATGCGGAAACCGACCAGATGGGTGTTGTCTACTACTCGAACTACCTGGTATGGATGGAAATCGGACGCACCGATTTCTGCCTGGAATCGGGTTTCCGCTATCGGGACATGGAGCTGGATGACGGAATCGCCATCGCCGTGGCCGACGTCCACTGCCGCTATCACGCGCCTGCACGCTATGATGACCAAGTCCTGGTACGAACATCACTGAAACGCCTTAAAAGGCGAACGATGCTCTTTTCATACCGGATCACTCTCGCAGAAACTGAAACGCTGTTGGCTGAAGGAAGCACGAGGCATGTCGTGGTCGACAAAAATAGCGCGCGGCCAACAGCGATTCCGCGACGTCACTATGAGATGCTCTTGGCTGCGGAGACACCGCAATCCGACTGACCGCTCCACCGACGTTCACCAAGAGCCGCTAGCAGCCCGTGGCAGAAGTCTTGAGGGCCGCGTTACGGCCAAACGGGGCTGGATTCTAGGAGGCGACGACGCGACAATGCTCATACATTGGGAGGAATCGGCGACAACGAAGACGGCCCCGTTTCGCCGTAACCCTTTGGGCGCAGGGGGGCCACCGACGTATCAAACGGAGGCCGCAGGCGCCCCACAGGCTTTGTCGCTCGTCGGTCACGATGCGAAGACGGCGCCTGCGGCCTCGGTATCAAACCTCGGTGGCCGCTCCTCACTTCGCACCTGCAACCCGAAGACCCCTGCGCGCGGCCCGCAAGACTTCTGCCACGGGCTGCTTGATGCCGCATGAACCAAATTGTTGAGTGCATCCCCAACTTCAGCGAAGGCCGCCGAGTTGGGGTCGTCGAAGAAATCGAACGCGCCCTCTCCATTGTCGATGGCATTCGAATTCTGGATCGGCACATGGACCCCGATCACAATCGATCAGTGCTTACGCTGGCCGGACACCCGGGCAGCCTGGCTGAGTCCATCGTCGCGGGAGTGCGTGTCGCCTCCGAACGGATCGATCTTCGACTCCATGAAGGAGAACATCCGCGGACCGGTGCGACCGATGTCATTCCTCTCGTTCCCCTTCGCAATATCTCGATGGAGGCATGCGCCCTACTGGCGGGCGAAGTGGCCGCCAGAATTGCCGAAGAGTTGGAGCTTCCTGTCTATCTCTACGGATCAGCGGCTCGCCGGTCCAATCGCAAAAACCTGGAACAGATCCGAAAGATAGGGTTTGAACGACTCGCCCAGAAAATAGCCCTCCGGGCCGACTTGCGACCCGATTTCGGCCCACTTCGCGCCCACCCGAGCGCTGGAGCGACTTTCGTTGGAGCGCGACCGATCCTGATCGCCTTCAACGTTAATCTGGACAGCGACGACTTAAACTTTGCACGCAAGATCGCTTCCAGTATCAGGGAATCCGGCGGGGGCTTGCCTGGGGTCAAGGCGCTGGGACTCTTTATGAACAGGACTCACTCCGTCCAGGTGTCGATGAACCTGACCGACTACGAGAGAACAGGCATTGGAACAGCCTATGAAGCCGTCCGCCGTATAGCGGAAGACGCCGGTATTTCGATACTTGGCAGCGAGCTCGTCGGCCTGGCGCCGGAAGCCGCCCTTCAGAGCGTGGAACCTAGAACGCTTCGAATGGAAGGCTCCAACGCTCGAAATATATTGGAACATCGACTGGCCGCTGCCCACCTGTAGCGACTGTGCTTTATGAACCTTTACCCGATTTCTGGGCTATAATAAGCCGCTTATGCAGAGGCACACTCGACGACAAAAACAGAGGCGAAGGTCGAAGCCGAAGTCCGGATCTATGAAAGCTTTCCTGCGGTCGCCCTCCTTCAAGATCTCTGCAGCGCTGATGCTGATTGCAGCGATTGCCGGCGGTGTAGTGTTCATGCACTACTACAACATCTATTCCACGATCATCGACCGCAGGCTCTCCGGCGATGTTTTCAAGGACACCGCCAAGATATACGCGACTCCATACATCGTCTATAAGGGACAGCAGATTGACCCCAACGACGTCATTGGTCGCTTGCGAAGGGCAGGTCTTGAACCTCGCGATCGGACGCTCTCCGAAGACGAGGTCTATCAGTTCATTCCCGGCGATTCCAGTTCCAGCATCATCGTGTCGCCCTACCAGCTTCCGGACTTCCGTCTCGATTTCATCGGAAGCCGCGTGAACCGAATCCAGGAGATGCTCACGGGTTTCGAGGCAAACCAGATGGAGTTGCCCGCTGAACTCGTCACGAACCTGTTTGACGACAGCCGGGAGAAGAGGCGACTTCTCGAGTGGGAGCAGCTGCCACCCCATCTGACCGATGCCCTCGTCGCATCCGAAGACCAGCGTTTCTTCCGCCATTTTGGAATCGACCTGATCCGAGCCGGTGGCGCCTTCATTTCGACTTACGTTCGATCTGGAAACCTACAGGGGGCCAGTACGCTGACGATGCAGTTGGCTGGGAACTTCTTTCTCGATCGCGGCGACCGGACATGGAACCGTAAACTTCCTGAGATTTTCATAGCCCTCCTCCTCGAGCAGCGACTGACGAAAGCCGAAATTCTGACAATGTACGCCAACGAGATCTATATCGGCAACCGCGGCTCCTTTGCCATCCATGGCTTCGGTGAAGCGGCCGCCGCGTACTTCGGCAAAGACGTCTCCGACCTGACAGTCTCCGACGCCGCCACACTCGTGGGCATGCTCCCCGCCCCGAGCGCCTACTCGCCTCGACGAAATATGGCACTGGCACTCGAACGTCGAGACATCGTTCTCAGCGAAATGTACGAGCTGGATATGATCAATACAACCCAGCTTGCCGAAGCCCGCCTGGCCGAGATCAAGGTTGCAGAGATGAGAGTGGACGAGAGCGGAGCCCCGTATATGGTGGACTACATTCGAGACCAGTTGCTGGACGACTTCTCTCAGGAGGAATTGATCAACGACGGATTGAAGATTTACACCACGCTCGACCCAGCCCTCCAGAAAGCCGCTGTGGAAGCTGTGGCGTCAGGCATTGCGAATGTCGACGTACAACTCGAAGCGATGGGACGGGGGCCTTCGTCGGGCAGACCCCCTGTTCAGGCGTCGATCATCGTTTTGAACCCACATAGCGGCGAGATCAAAGCCATGGTCGGCGGGCGCGACTATGGTAACAGCCAGTACAATCGGATCACTGAAGCGTTCCGCCAACCCGGCTCTATCTTCAAGCCGTTCGTGTACGCAACGGCTTTTGAAACAGCCTTCGATCCGTTGATCATCCCGGTTGAACCACCCGAAGAAAGCTCGGATGCGAATCTTCTGGAAGGGATCGCTTACGGCCTGACGTTTGAGAGGGAGAGTGAATTTGAGGGGGAGAATGAATCGGACGCCGCCCTGCTTTCCGGAGAAGGTGCCGAAGTGGCCGATGTAGATGAGCGGCCAATTCTGACCCAAGAAGAGTACTTCAGACTGCGCGAAGTGCCCGAAGAAGACGAAGCCACCGATGGACTCCTCGAAGAAATGGATTTCATCGTACTTCAAGACCGGGTAGAACTGGGGACCATCGGTAAAGCTTCGATCATTACACCCCTAACCACGGTGATGGATGAGCCTTCGCTCTTCTTTTATGAAGACGACAAATTCTATGAGCCGAACAACTATAAGAGCGTCTTCTACGGCCTCATTCCTGCCCGAGAGGCGCTCCAACGCTCTCTGAACGTCCCGACCGTAAAGATCGCTGAACGCGTCGGCTTCGACCGCATCGCCGAACTTGCACACCGTCTCGGACTCAACGCCGACATCCGCCCCTATCCCTCGATTGCCTTGGGGTCCTTTGAAGTCACCCCGATCGAAATGGCAGGGGCCTACACCGCATTGGCAAACGAAGGTGTCCGGGTGGAGCCGCGGGCGCTTCGGCAGGTTGCTGACAAAGACGGCGAGCTGACGAAGACGTATGGACTGGAATCTGAGCAAGTCATGCGACCGGAACTGGCCTACCTGATGACCAGCCTTTTGCAGAACGTAATCAACCGCGGCACGGGAGCGGGTGTGCGCTCGCGGGGCTTTACTCTTCCCGCTGCCGGCAAGACGGGCACATCTCGAGACGGTTGGTTCGCAGGGTATACAAAAGACCTGTTGGCGATCGCCTGGGTCGGATTCGACGACAACCGGGAACTGGATCTGGAAGGCTCTCGTTCAGCCCTGCCCATCTGGACGGCTTTCATGCTCGAGGCAGACGCTCTCTACCCTGTCAGAGAAGACGAGGAAATCAATTTCTACGATCCGCCCGGGGTCGGGTTGGTCACTATCGACACAGAGACCCTGTCGTTGGCTACACCGTACTGCGAAAACCGCTTCACCCAGGCATTCATCTTCGGCACAGCGCCCCGGGCGTACTGCCCGATCCATTCTTTTTCTACGGGATTCTTGTTGAGTGACTTCGGAGCATCGGATTTACCCGATCCGGAGTCGCCGTCGGCTACCGAGTCTCCCGGGCCGGTCGGGCCACCCACAATCGATGCCGCAACGCCTGCCACCTTTGTTCGCTGATTCCGGGCACGGCAAGCAACTCTTCAATCCTTCGAAAACCGCCCCTCTTTTCACGAAAGTCAACGATTCACTGCGCCAGCACCGGCCCCACGCCCGGAAGTTGATCGAGCTCTTTAAGAGTTGCCGTGTTCAGGTTGATCAGAAGAATCGCGGTCAGAATGTGTATCACAGGCGGCGTGTCTTTATCCCACCCCAAACCTTTCCCGCACGAACCGAAGGGCGTCGTCGGGATCCACCAGGCGCTCCTCAAGCTGTTCGTTTTCCACCAGGGTCAAGATTTCTTTGAAAGAAGGTCCGGGTTCCATTCCCAGTTTAATCAGATCATCTCCCGATATCAAAGCTTTCGGCCAAAGGTCTTTCTCTGACCACTCACTGAGTTTCTTCGAAACGATCGCCAAGGCTCGACCGGCTCCTCTATCGGCCGCATTCTGCAATCTGTGGAGTTCCAGATGGTCCCCGAACCTGTCGATGCGGACAAATCGTTTCAACTGCGCCAGTGCCATATCACGGACCTCCTCGAAAAGAGACTGGTTTTCGACGAGCGCCCGAACGTGTGCCCGCTCCGCATTCGATAACTTCAGCCGTCGAACGATTCGTTCCACCGCGCTCACGGAACATTCGTGCAGAAGAAGGCCCATAGCGAAATCGGGTTCGAGTTGGCGTTCGATCAGTTCCAGGCACTTCCGTAGATGGTCGGTCCAGACTAGCTCCGGAAGTATTTCCTGTCGCAGTCCCGATTCCTCGAGCATGCGGACTCCACGAGCGGGCGTACCTTCCACAAGGACTTTCAACAGTTCATCTCGAATGCGTTCGGCGCTGACCTGATTGATTTTTCGTGCCATCGTTCGAACGGCGGCCCAGGTTTCATCAGCAATCGAATATCCCCCCCGTGCGCCGAAACGAATGGCCCTGAGAATCCTGAGCTTGTCTTCCTCAAACCGCTCGAGTGGATCGCCGATGGCGCGCACAACGCGCCGCTCGATGTCGGCCAATCCGTCCACGTAGTCGATGATGCGCTCCTCAATGGGATCGTAAAGCAAACCGTTTATCGTAAAATCACGCCTCAAGACGTCCTCTTGAATATTCGTAAAGACAACGCCGCTGGGTCTCCGGCCATCGACGTATGCTTCGTCCGATCTGAACGTGGCGACTTCAATCCCTACACCCCCATGGAGAACAAGGATTACACCAAACTTGAACCCAATAGGTTCGGTACGTGGGAAGATTTTGACGACTTCCTCAGGTCGCGCGCTCGTCGCGATGTCATAGTCGGATGGTTCGATACCCATCACCATGTCGCGGACGCATCCGCCGACAAAGTATGCTTCGTGCCCGTTCTTTCGGAGTGCCTGGACGATCTCAGTTGCATTTTTGGATTTCATTGAGGTTAAGAATTGACCCTTGTGAATTATCAGGCAAGAGAGTGAACCTGAACCCTCAACCTATAATTTATAACTCTTCATCGATCCGCCTGACGAATCCCCGGGCTACTGTATAATAAGACGCTTTTTTAAGGAGACTTAGATGCCTTCCTACCAGGGAGCCGACTTTTACCAAATCGATAATCTCCTATCGGATGAGGAACGGATGGTTCGGGACACAGTCCGAACATTCGTCAACGATCACGTCGATCCCATCATCGACGACCATTTCGAAACAGCCAGTTTCCCAACCCAACTCGTTCCCCTGATGGCGGAGCTGAACCTCTACGGCGCTGATCTGCCCGAGGAATATGGATGCGCCGGAATGAACAACGTGGCCTATGGCCTCATGATGCAGGAGCTGGAAGCGGGGGACAGTGGCCTGCGCAGTTTCGTCAGCGTCCAGGGGGCTTTAGTGATGTACCCCATTTATGCCTACGGTTCCGAGCGCCAAAAGCGGCAGTGGCTGCCCCTCCTGGCCAACGGAGAAGCTATCGGCTGCTTCGGTTTGACCGAGCCTGACCATGGCTCGGACCCGGCCGGCATGGAAACGCGGGTGCGGCGAAACGGAAGTGAGTGGGTGCTCAACGGAACGAAACGCTGGATTACGAATGGGACGATCGCCGACATTGCCATCATCTGGGCCAAGGACGACGCCAATCAAATACAGAGCTTCATCGTCGAGACAGATCGACCCGGATTCGAGGCGCCCGAGATCAAGAAGAAACTGTCGCTTCGGGCATCGGTCACTTCCGACCTCATACTCGATGACGTGGCGGTCTCTGAAGAAAATAGGCTGCCCCACGGTGCGGGCCTCAAGTGCGCCCTGGAATGCCTGGACCACGCTCGCTACGGGATCGCGTGGGGCGCTCTCGGTGCTGCAATGACCTGCTACGACTGGGCCGCCGACTATGCGAGGGGACGGACGCAATTCGGCCGTCCTATCGCCTCATTCCAACTCGTGCAGGAAAAGCTCGCCGACATGCTGACCGCAATCACTAAAGGCCAGCTTCTGGCATGGAGGCTCGGGAATCTCAGAGATGCCGGAACATCAAACTACGCGCAAACATCGATGGCAAAGCGCAACAACGTTCGCGTAGGACTGGAAACGGCCCGTGTCGCCCGTGACTTGATGGGCGCCAATGGCGTGACCCTGGAGTACCCGGTCTTCCGCCATATGGTCAACCTGGAATCGGTCTATACATATGAAGGGACCGATCACATGCATACGCTCATTCTCGGGGAAGCGATCACGGGCATCCCCGCGTTCCGTTAGAAGACGTGACGGGTCCGGAGTGAACCATAACCAGTTCACGATGGCGAAGGTGTGACTCCTCGATCGTCGCTGTCCTTCCCTCCATTGGTGAAATAACCCGCCGATACGTCCGGGTCTCAGTCGGAAAGCTCGTCAGGAAGTTTGGTTTTCGTGTCGACGATGGCCCGGGAGAGTTGGTCTGCCGTCAGGCCGGTAACTTCGCTCAGGTTGGCGCCTCGCAGATCCGTGCCATCAAGAATTGCGTCCTGCATGTCCGACATCCAGAGATCTGCGCCTTGAAGGTTGGCGCCTCTCAAATTAGATCCCATCAAATCCGCCACGCTGAGCCGCACCCCGCTGAGGTCGGCGCGCTCGAGGTTGGCGTCATGGAGATCCGCTTGCTGCATCACGGCGTTTCGCAGTTCTGCACGTTCACCACGTGAACCGTCGGAATCGATCCACTCTTTGTGAGAAGCGAGAACGTCGGAAATCAGCATAAGGGTAAGCGCCCAGCAGATTAAGTTGAACGTTCAGAGCCGAAATCAATCACGCAACATCAATGCACAGCCCGCTATTAGCTCATAATTCTGGCTTTGAATTACTTGTTGGGCTGCTTCACAAGCCGCAGATAGGGTTTCAGCGTCTTCCATCCAGCGGGATACTTTTCCTTTGCGGCTGCGTCAGACACAGCCGGCACGATAATGCAATCATCGCCATCCTTCCAATTCGCGGGCGTGGCTACCTGATGATTGGCAGTCAACTGAAGCGAGTCGATGACGCGCAACAGCTCATCAAAGTTCCGGCCAGTGGCCATCGGGTAAGTGATAATCAGTTTTATCTGCTTGTCCGGGCCAATGACATAGACGTTTCGAACCGTCATGTTATCCGCGGCCGTCCGTTCCTTGGCATGCCCCTGTGTGTCTTCGGGGAGCATGTCGTAGAGCTTGGCGACCTTGAGGTCCGTGTCACCGATCATTGGATAATTCGGTGCGACGCCTTGAGTCTCCTCGATGTCCTTCGACCAGTTTTTGTGATCCTCAACCGAGTCGACACTCAGCCCAATGACCTTTACGTTGCGCTTATTGAATTCAGGCTTCAGTTTCGCTACGGTCCCCAATTCGGTGGTGCAGACCGGTGTGAAGTCCTTGGGGTGCGAAAACAGCAGAGCCCAACCATCCCCGATCCAGTCGTGGAATTGGATCGAGCCTTCCGTCGTGTCGGCCGTGAAGTCGGGCGCTGTGGCCCCTAACCGCAGTGGCATGTCGTCCTCCTGATACTTTGAAAATAAGTGAGTCCCGTCGTCGGGATTACCATTACACGCATTTTTGTCGGACGTGTCAAAGGGAACCCACGAATTCAATGCCGCGTAAACCACCACCCCGTCAGACCCGGCAATGTCAGTCGCATGTGAGAGAAAGCACCTGCGATCACGACACCCGCAAACGTCGCCCCTCCCTCCGACAGGATGTCTGAATGATGCCTGAGCGAAACTTCTTTCGACGGCAAGTCGATCTTATACTCAAGAAGAGTCACTCGCACACCGCATTGTTAGGAGACCGTGCAGTTGCCTCGCGGTTTGATTTGGGTCTCGTTCGATGGTACAAATAATGGTTCGGCTCCGGGCCGTGTTTCCCCACCGTGTGCCGCTGTCCCGTTCGTCTAGCCTGGTCTAGGACACAGCCCTTTCAAGGCTGCGACACGGGTTCGAATCCCGTACGGGACGTTGTTCCCAGACATCAAACCGCGTAAGCCCCCCGGGGGCGATTCTAGCTGCTCACGTGCCTAAGAAACAACTTGGACAACACTTCCTTTCCGATCCCAATATTCTGGAACGCATTGTCAGGTTCTCACGCATTGCGGGCGAAGACACTGTCGTCGAGGTCGGACCTGGGCGGGGCACGTTAACGAGCGCCATCTCCCAGAGGGTTCGGCGTGTGATCGCAATCGAGGTCGACCCCGACCTGATATCTTCTCTCCGCGAAACCGTCAGGCCGAATGTCGAAATTCTCGAATGCGACGCTCTAGAAGTCGACTTCGCTGCACTCAGTCCGACGCGGTATCATGTCGTCGCGAATCTGCCGTTCAACATCGCGACACCGTTGATCGAAAGGTTTGTCAACGCGCGGGCTTCGATTGATTCTGTGACCGTCATGCTTCAACGGGAAGTGGCGAACCGGATACTGGCAGCGCCCGGCGGACGTCAATACGGCGCTCTATCAGTGGGCACGCAGTACTACGCGACGATCGAAGCAGGTTTCACCGTCCCTCCGGAGGCTTTCAGACCCCAGCCAAAAGTGCATTCGCGGATGCTTCGATTGACCTGGTACGCTAAGGTAGCCGACTCTCCCGAGTTCATAGGCTTCGTCAGGCGGGCATTCGCCTCACGACGGAAAAAACTCCTGAACAATCTCGCGCCCGCATTTCCCGGCCATGGACGTGAAGAACTCATTGGCATTCTCGAACGCGAAGGCATCGATCGGAATGCCCGGCCGGAAGATCTGTCTGTCGAGGCCTTCATACGGCTCCACAGTTCGCTCGTATATAATCCAATCCATGAATAGGACCGTGGAAGTGGTCCCGCTCGGCGGACTTGGCGAATTCGGAATGCACATGATGGCGGTCTCTACAGAAGACTCGATCATCGTGATCGATGCCGGCATTTTGTTTCCCGAACAAGAGTTGCTGGGAGTCGACATCGTGGTCCCTGACATCACTTACCTGCTGGAAAAACGTGCGAACGTCGCAGCGATCGTTCTGACTCACGGCCACGAAGACCATATCGGTTCCCTCCCCTTTATTCTTCCTTACATCAATGTCCCGGTTTATGGCAGCTCGTTCACACTCGCGCTGGTGCGCCGGAAACTCGAAGATCACAATCTCCTCAGTGAAGCGACCCTCATAGAAGTTCACCCGAACGATACCATCCAGTTGGGACCATTCGGATTGGAGTTCATTGCGGTCACGCATTCCATTGTCGACTCACTTGCTCTGGCTATTCGAACTCCCGCTGGACTGATCATTCATACCGGAGATTTCAAGATTGACTATTCACCGATGGACGACCATCGCTTCGACATCGCTGCGTTCGCCGCCTACGGCCGCGAGGGAGTGCTCGCCCTGTTTTCAGACAGCACAAACGCGGAACGTTCCGGTTACACGCCATCGGAACGCGCAGTGGAAAGCCGGTTCGAGACGATTTTCGGGGAATCGAAGGGTCGCATCATCGTTTCATGCTTTTCTTCGGCCATTCACCGCATCCAGATCATTGCCGACACCGCCCATCGACACGGCCGCAATCTGGCCTTTCTCGGACGCAGGATGCTCGCCAACACTGAGATGGCTCAACAATTGGGAGCGCTAAAGCTGCCTCCCGGCCTAGTCATTCGACCGAAAGAAATCAAGAACCATGCCAGAGACAAAGTCGCCGTGATCGTCAGCGGCTGCCAGGGAGAACCGATGGCAGCCCTGGCCCGTGTTTCGCTCGATCAACACAGGGACCTCCATCTCGATTCCGGCGACACGGTCATTCTGTCTTCACGCATGATTCCGGGCAACGAGCGGGCGATATCGCGGCTGATGGATCACCTCTACCGGCGAAGCGCGGACGTTATCTACCAGGACGGTCTATCCGCCGCGCCGGTTCACGTCAGCGGACATGCGAGCGCGGAAGAACTCAAGCTGATGATGATGCTGATCAAACCGCGCTTCTTCGTTCCCATTCACGGCGAATACCGTCACCTCCACCGTCACGCAGCCATTGCGGAACAGACCGGTGTCATCGGGGAGAAGGTTCTGATCGCTGAAACGGGCGATGTGATCCGCCTGGACCCCGAGAGCATCGCCATCACCGGGAAAGCTCCCGTCGGCCGGGTCCTGATCGACCAGGGCAGCCTGGAGGAAGTCGCTGAAATCGTGGTGCGCGACCGGCGGCACATATCGGAAGACGGCATCGTTCTTCCGATCATCGTGATCAACAGGCAGACCGGCAATCTGGAAAGCCCGCCGGAAGTGGTGTTTCGGGGCATGACAGTCAGTGATGACGACGGACTGGTCGAGGAGTGCAGGAATCTTGTGATTCAGACAATCGAATCCTCGACCCTGGAAGAGAGGGGGGATTGGGCCGTGATCAAGGACAAAATCCGGCGTGCGCTCCGAAAGTACATTTCTAAGCATCTTTCCAAGCGCCCTTTCATCCTGCCTGTCATCATGGAAATTTGACCCGACGCGGATGGACGTACTCGAAGCAATCATTCTTGGCGTGGTTCAGGGAATCACTGAATTCCTGCCGATCAGCAGTACGGGACACCTGATCCTCGTACCCTGGTTCCTGGGCTGGGAAGGACAGGGTCTTCCCTTCGACGTGGCGCTCCACACCGGCACTCTGTTGGCCGTGCTCTGGTATTTCAGGAAGGACTGGATTGCGTTCGTTCAGGCCGGAACTCGCCTCCTTCAGGGCCATCGAAATGATCCGGACGCCCGCATGGTCGGGCTGATCGCGGCCGCCACTGTCCCTGGCGCACTTGCCGGACTCCTGGCCGAAGAGATGGTCGAAACCTACCTGCGCAGCCCCCTTGTCATTGGTTGTGCGCTGATCGTCCTCGCCCTGGTCCTGGTCGCGGCAGAACGGACAGGGCGGAGAGAGAAACACCTCGACGGTGTCTCCTGGAGGGACGCTCTGGTTGTGGGATCTGCACAGGCTTTGGCAATCATCCCGGGAGTTTCGCGCTCGGGTGTGACCATCACCGCGGCACTGTTCCGGGGCATGCATCGCGACAGTGCCGCACACTTTTCCTTCTTCCTGTCAGCCCCGATCATAGCGGGAGCGGGAGCTAAGAAAATCTTCGATCTCTTCTCTGAAGGCGTTACAGGCAACCAGATGACGATGCTGGGCATCGGCATTCTGACCTCCGCTATCGTGGGCTATCTGGCCATTGCCTTTCTGATTCGTTATCTCGCCACACATACGACATATGCGTTCATTTACTATCGGATAGCACTCGGTATTGTGGTCTTACTCGCATTCTCTTTTGGATTTCGATAGAATGCGGGCTGATGAAGTGGACCGCGCACTTTTCGCCCACCAATCATCGGCGAATTAACGAATTTGTTGGTCTTCTGCTGGTCACGGTGGCGCTATTGGTCGGCCTGAGCCTGGTGTCTTTCGATGCTGGGGACCCTTCCTTTAACATCAGCCAAAATCCCCGCTTCGAGGCGCAACCGGTCAACCTGATCGGAGTCGTTGGCTCTTACGCATCGGATCTGCTGTTTCAATTTATTGGCTATGCGGGCTTTCTTCTACCGGTGTTTCTGGGAATCTATGCGTTCCACTGGTTGGCATCCTGGAGTGTCGGCAATGTGGGCCCACGTCTGGCGGGCATGGTGCTGATGATCCTGACGCTTGCGGCCGCCCTTGCGCTTTTGCCTGTCTTCCCGCGAATCAAGGGCCAGATACCGGCTGGTGGTGGTGGTGGCCAGTTCATAGCAGAGTGGTTGGGCGCGACGTTCAATCCCCTTGGAACGGCGATCGTATTGATCTCGTCCTTCCTGGTCTCTCTATTGCTGGCGACGCCTTTTTCTTTTGCTCAAACCACCGCAATCGTTCGGCCACGACTTCGATTCCTGAATACGTGGCGGCGACATGCCGTCGATTGGTGGGACGAAAAGGCCCGCGAACGTGCCCGACGACGCATCGAGCGGAAGCAAACACAGGCAGCAGTTACTACGACACCCATGCCCGATGCGCCGCAACCTGGAGAAACTCGCCTCCCGGCGGCGAATAAACGGAGAGCCGCACAGCAGCCTTCGCTGATCCCTATCGACGAACCTGTCGTCACGGAAATGCAGACCGTCTCGCCGAAGAGCGTGAGCTTCCCCTCTCCCGATCTGTTGCTGGCACCTGAAGCCCCGAGGCCGGTGGACGAGAAAGAACTTCGGGAACGGGCAGACCTGATTGAAGAAAAGACGAAGGAATTCGATGTTGTCGGAAAGATTCAGCAGATCCACCCCGGGCCGGTTGTGACGACGTTCGAATTCAAACCTGAACCGGGCATTAAGTATTCCAAAGTCACTGGACTCGATCAGGATCTCTGCCTTGCTCTGGAAGCGGAATCGGTCCGCATTAATCGCATCCCGGGCAAATCGAGAGTCGGCATCGAAGTGCCGAACCCCGACAGGGCAACGATCACGTTGCGGGAACTGATTGAATCAACGGAGTATTTGAAATCGAATGCCCTGCTGCCATTGGCTTTGGGCAAAGACATCACCGGCCGGATCATTGTGTCCGACCTCCACCGGATGCCCCATCTGCTGATCGCAGGATCTACAGGAACAGGAAAATCCGTTTCATTGAACTCACTGGTGCTGTCGCTGCTGTTTCGGTCGAAGCCGGAACTCGTAAAACTGATCATGATCGATCCCAAGCGGCTCGAATTGGGACTCTATCAGGATATTCCCCACCTGTTGGTTCCGGTAGTGACCGAACCTGGGGCTGCACAAAACGCCCTGAAGTGGGCGGTCGGCGAGATGGAGGGCCGGTACAAGAAATTGGCCAAACGGGGTGTCCGCACGCTGGCGGCATACAACGAGCACATCCAGCAGCTACCGATTCCGGGTATCGGTGAAGACGAAAAGGAAGAGGACCGGGAGACGCTACCCTATATCGTAATTGTGATTGACGAATTGGCTGATTTGATGATGGTCGCCTCTCGCGACGTGGAAGACTCAATCACACGGCTTGCCCAAATGGCGCGTGCGGTCGGGATCCATCTGATTCTGGCCACTCAGCGGCCATCTGTCGACGTGATCACCGGACTGATCAAAGCCAATTTCCCTGCCCGCATTTCCTTTCGTGTCGCCTCAAAGATCGACTCCCGAACGATTCTGGATGCGAACGGAGCTGAAACCCTTCTTGGACGTGGAGACATGCTATTCCTCCCTCCGGGTTCGTCACGATTGATGCGCGCCCACGGCCCGATGGTCACCGAAGAAGAGGTCACGCGGGTTGCAGACTACCTCAGAGCGCAAGGCAGACCGGCCTACGATGAGAGTATCCTGGAGTCTCCGGAAGAGCGACGCGCCCGGATGGAACCGGACGGCAATCTGGATCCGCTCTACGATACGGCAGTGCGACTGGTCGTCTCAATGGGGAAAGCCTCCACGTCTGCACTGCAGCGACGCCTGCGAATCGGCTATGGGCGTGCGGCAAGCCTTCTAGACGCAATGGAAGCTGACGGAATTGTCGGACCTCCAGATGGCAGCAAGCCACGTGAAATCCTTGTCAAGACCGATTTTTTCCAAGAAATAGACAATCGTTAACCGCGACCCTGGCCATTCGCTAAGCCCCAAAATGGCAGCCCAGACCTTGATTTCACAGATTGCTCCCAGATATAGGTTTTTCCTAATCCGTTAAATCCGTGTAATCTGTGGCGGTCTTGTCCTGAGTTCATTTACTCCGTCGAAGGGTTATATCCATGGGATTCAGAACCGACGCCATCCACGCCGGTCAAGAACCCGATCCATCCACAGGGGCGGTGACGGTTCCCATATACCAAACATCCACTTACGTTCAGGAAGGTTTGGGGAAACACAAGGGCTACGAGTATGCGCGGACCGAGAACCCCACTCGAATCGCACTTGAGCAGAACATGACCGTGCTCGAAGGCGGTATGTCGGCTTGCGCTTTCGCCTCGGGTATGGCGGCCGAAACCGCGATTGCACAACTGCTCCTCAAGCAAGGCGACCACGCGGTGTGCTCGGAGAACGTCTACGGCGGAACGTTTCGGCTTTTTGACAACATCGTCAAGAATTACGGGGTCGAGTTCAGCTGGGTCGACACCTCCAGGATCGATAACGTACGCGAAGCAATCCGACCCAACACCAAGATGGTATTCATAGAGACACCCACCAACCCGCTGATGTCCATGACGGACATCGCGGGAGTTGCCAGTGCGACCCGGGATGCGGGCTGTCACCTCGTGGTGGATAACACCTTCATGAGCCCCTACCTGCAGCGGCCGATTGCGTTGGGCGCCGATATCGTAATCCACAGTACGACGAAATTTCTGAATGGACACAGCGACAGCGTCGGAGGTGTCGCCATCCTTAAGGACGAAAATGATGGAGCGCGGCTTCACTTCATCCAGAATGCCGCCGGAGCCATCCTGTCACCCTTCGATTCCTGGTTGGTTTTGCGCGGCATCAAGACGCTTCCGATTCGCATGGAGGTACACAACTCAAACGGGATGACGATCGCACATTATCTGAATTCACAGGCGAGGGTGCGCAAGGTGTACTACCCAGGCCTTTCCGATCACCCGCAGCATCAGTTGGCGAAACAGCAGATGTCGGGCTTTGGAGCGCTGATCGCGTTCGACCTCGGCAGCCTGGAATCTGCATCCAGCTTTCTCGGTCGGGTCCGTCTCTGTTCCCTGGGCGAGAGCCTGGGTGGCGTAGAAACGCTGATCTCTCATCCCGCAACGATGACACACGCGTCGGTACCCGAAGAAGATCGCGAACGGATGGGGATCACAGCCGGGCTGGTCCGAATTTCGGTAGGACTCGAAGATATTGAAGACCTGATTGCGGATCTCGACAATGCGTTTGAGGAATAAGAAGACGTGGTGGGTATGCCCACAGCGGCGTGTCAGTCGCCGCTTGTTTCCACCGAATCAGCGATCCACCCCAGGTAGGGATCTGACCCGCGATCAATGTTGAAGGCGATAAACTCCGGCAATTCGTAACTGTGAACTTGAACCACGCGTTGACGGACGCGGTCGAGGGTGCCGGCGGTGGTCTTAATCACGAGAAGATACTCGCTGTTCCAGTTCACCTTTCCTTCCCACTGATAACAGGATTCAACGGATGAAACTACGTTGACGCAGGCGGCGAGTCTCTCCTGGATGAGTATTTCAGCGATCCTGCGGGCTTCCCCACCCGAAGGGCAGGTTGTGAATGCAATCATGGCATCAATCATAATAGAGACCACACTTTCAGATCACCAAGTGAGAAACGGCTTAGTAGAATAGCAACGGACATGGCAGCTACAATCAAATTTGGCACTTCCGGCTGGCGGGCCATCATCGCGGAAGAATTCACATTTGCCAACGTGCGGCTGGCCACCGAAGCGGTTGCCCGCTACGTGCTTCAGCAATCAAAGTCTCCCTCGCTCCTGGTAGGATACGACACTCGATTCGCTTCGGAACATTTTGCCGCCCAGGTTGCGAATGTTCTGTCGGCCGCCGGGATTCATGCCCTGGTCTCCAATAAACCCGTCCCCACTCCTGCCGTCTCCTTCTCCGTGCGCCATCGCAAACTCGACGGAGCAATCAACATTACGGCCAGCCACAATCCGGGAGAATACAACGGCCTGAAGTTTTCGAGTGCCGATGGCGCCCCGGCGTTGCCGGACGTAACGGAAAGCATTGAGCGTGGCATCGTCGAACTTCAGAACGAGCATTGGAAATTTCGGGCGAATCCGGTCGCAGACCGAATTGAAAGCATCGACATTCGCGAGGAGTACCTGCATGGGCTGGCCAAGAAAGTAAACCTTGAAGCCATTCGCAGGTCGGAGATTCGCATCGGTTACGACGCGCTTCACGGCGTGGGCGCCGGTTATCTGGACTACTTGTTGCAGACCGAAGGGCTCAAGCCCCACGTGCTGCATGCGGAGCGCGACGTCTACTTTGGCGGCAACCATCCCGAGCCGGATGAAGAAAACCTAGCCGGACTCAGACAGGCCATGCTCGACAACCAGCTCACGCTTGGACTCGGGACTGACGGGGATGCGGACCGCTTCGGCATACTCGACGCCGACGGGAGCTACGTCTATCCGAATGAAATTCTCGCTCTTCTGCTGGATTATCTCGTCGAGAGCCGGGGTTGGACAGGCGCAGTGGCACGTACGGTAGCGACGACCCATCTGATCGATCGCGTGGCCGAACTGCATGGGCTCGAAGTCATCGAAACCCCCGTCGGCTTCAAGTACATCGGCGAATATATTGAACAGGGGCGCATTATGCTTGGTGGCGAAGAAAGTGCGGGCCTTGCGATTCAAGGTCACTTGCCGGAAAAAGATGGGATTCTTGCGTGTCTGCTGGTCGCGGAGATGGTCGCTGAACGCGGGAAATCATTGACTTTAATGCTAAAAGGCCTTTTTGACCGAACCGGTGAAGTGTATAATCGACGCCTGAATATTCGGCTGAACCCGTCTGTCCGTAACATCATGGACGCAAAAATTGCGTCCAATATTTCAGACTTCTTTGGAAAGAAGGTGGAACGCACCGATCGAACCGATGGCCTGAAGCTGATATTTGGAGATGGCAGCTGGGTGCTGGCTCGCCCCTCCGGGACCGAACCCGTCGTCAGGTACTACGCCGAGGCATCGAGCCATCAGGAACTTGAGCATCTAGTGGAGTGCGGGAAACGATGGACAACCGAAGCTTAGCTCAAGGAATGATGATTCGAGTGGGCCTTGGAGTCTTCGGACTCTTGACACTGGCGACACTGGTATTGAGCCTCATCAGCGACCGCGGTCTGCTGGAAGTCCGTCGCAAGGGAGCCGAGTTTGGGGAACTTCAGGCGCAGATCCAGACGCTCGAAGCCGAGAACATCGAGTTGGTCCAGGAAATCCTAAGCCTCCGATCCGAACCGTACGAAATCGAACGCCGCGCACGTGAACAACTGAAGCTCGTCCGCCCCGGCGAAGTGCTCCTCCTCCTACCGCCCGAAGAATAGGGGTCCGAGCCCTATTTCGCCGATTTCTCTTTTCAGGAATGTGGCTCTATACTGCTCGCCGCTTTGACTTCATTCTTGGAGAAGCTTGACGATCTCCAGCAGAGTTCTTACTATGGTTGGGCGGGGTGGAGCAGCGGTAGCTCGTTGGGCTCATAACCCAAAGGTCGTAGGTTCAAATCCTATCCCCGCAATAACAGGCAGCTCTACAAGGTCACCCGCTAGGTGGCCTTTTTTGTTGGGGTTACGGGAATGAGCGTATTGATACCCAACGTCTGCTACTTGTTCCCAAAACTGGCATCCCGCCTGTTGTGGGAACAATTGGGAACAGATTCTTGGAAAACGGTTCTCTCCACCGCCTCCACTGCTGTCGCATCCGGATCCAGTAATACGTGTGTATAAACATCCGCACTGGTCGCCAACTGGGAATTACCTAACAACTACTGAGCCAGCATGAGATTCCCTGTTTCGGTTGTCGGCACCTTTTTCGAGCACATTTCATACAAATGACAGGTGGTTTATTGCTACCATCCGTCACGGTCACCTCGTTGGCCAGGCCGGCCGTGCCGGGTCGGTAGTTTAGGTCCAGATGCGGGAGATCCTCCTCTGGCCAACCGCCTTAGCCCCGCGTACTGCCGACTGGGTGAAGCGCAGCTTGGCGCTTGCTCTCCCGGCTGTCGCTCGGGATGGCACCCCATGTCTTAGTTGACTCCACGATGACCGATTTACCAACCAGCCACCCCGCCACACCCAACGGCCACGAGTTTGTTCCCATCCGACGTCTCGCCAAGGAAATCCTCACCGATTGTGGTGTCGAACTCGTCACGGCCGACGAGATGGCCGCGGTTAGACACATCTTCGCCAGGTCATCGATGGCGTGAAGCGCGCCGACGACCAAATTCTCACGACGCCCTTGCTGGGCAAGACAAAGGACATGATCGCAAATGCCGATTTCGTCATCGAAGATATATCGGGCCGCAACCCCAAGCTCTTCTACGAGCACGGCAGGAGAAAGACGCAGGCACGACGCCACTGATCGCCGGGAAGCCAACCCACCGCGTTATGACTGAGAAGGGTCAGCCCGTGGCTGTCCGCTCACCTCACCGTCAGTATTCAGTATCGCCTCCTGACGCCAGTCGGTACAATTCAGACACAAGGCCCTCCAACGATAGGAGCTATCGTCTGGGTCGTCTAACCACGATGCGAACCCGATCCATCGCAATCATTTCCCTCGCCATTACCGGTGTGGGGCTGTGTTCGCTCGGCTGGAGCGCAACCCCTGGGACGGTGTCAACATCCACACGCCAGAACGGGGAGGGCGACTGGCAGGTCGAACTCCACGTTTCCGGCGGTGTTGTGGGTCTGGACCGGATGCTCGATCTTCGAGGCACGGGGGAACTGAACGCGTCGGACCGCCAGAGGGGCGTCAACGTCAGCGCCAACGCGAATGATGAGGATCTGATGCGGGTGTCGGTCCTGCTGAGAAATGTCGAATCCGAAGTGACTATTGCGGATACACGCTGTCGGGACTGCACGCAGTATGAGATCCGGATTCTGATCGGCGGCCGGCCGCTGGTGTCGCGGCTGAACGACGTGAACCGCGGGAGCAGCAGATTCGAAGAGCTCCTTCAAATACTAACCCGTCTGCTTGATGACACGTTGCAATTGGCTGGATAAATCACATGTCGACCTTGCCTCGCGTCCCGGACCGTCGTTCGGCTCCATGTGGGCCAGCTGGGCATCCCGATTATCGGCTTCAAGTTCATCGTACAACTTCCAGCCATCCGTCGTCTCTGTTGATCCGGAATAGTCCTGATTCGTGATCCGGGTGGGACATCGTGACCGGTCCCCAGAGAACGCGTTCTAGACTTGGACGCGCCAGCCGGGCCCTGTCTCAATCTGGCCGGACACCCCGAGCTGGGGTTTGTCGAGCCCAAGCTCTCAACAGACCTGATCAGCGTCACGCATTGATTCCAGACTGGAGCTTGCGAGTTATTGTCAAAAGTGGTGTTTAGGAGATTGATTCAAGCGGCGGTCTGATCGAGCTTTGTCACTTCGATTCCATCGTTAAATTTCACTCCAGTAATCACCTTGACCAGATCATCGAATCCTCGTAATCGTCGCCAGTTCTTCTCAGCGCACTGACCCAGCTTGAACATCATGTGCAGCATTCCATCCCGTGTCAGGCAGCCTCTGGATCGCTTGGTTCGGTGTCGAATGATGGCAAAGGTCGATTCAATGGGATTAGTCGTTCGGATGCTCTGCCAGTGCTTGGCCGGAAAGCCGTAAAAGACCAGCAGTGCTTCTCTGTCTTTCTGCAGGCAGACAGTGGCTTTCGGATACTTCGGCTCATAGGTTTCAATGAACAGATCGAATGCCTTCTCGGCATCTGCGTGTGTCTCAGCCTTCCAGATCGCGTGCAGTGCCTGTTTCGCTTTCGCCTGGACCGACTTGGGTAAGCAGTTGAGCACATTCATGGTCTTGTGCATCCAGCAGCGTTGTTGGTGTGTCTCGGGATAGATTTCCTCCAGTGCGGCCCAGAACCCCATCGCCCCGTCACCGATGGCCAACTTCGGAATATTCATCCCTCGGGACTTCAGCTTCAACAAGACCTCACGCCAACTCTGTGTCGATTCCCGTACACCGTCTTCGATCGCCAGAAAACGCTTCTCTCCGCGTTCATTCACGCCGATCACGACCAACGCACACAACTTGGTTTGTTCAGCTCGAAGTCCGCTGTAGATACCGTCGGCCCAGACATAGACCCAGCGGTCGGCGTCCAAACGCTGGTCGCACCCGATGCGGTACTCTTCAGCCCAGACCCGTTTCAAGCGCGATACCGTGCTCGCTGACAAGCCCTGCGCCTTCGGACCGACAAGAACTTTCAGGGCCTCACCCATCTCGCCACTGGAGACGCCTTTCAAATACAACCACGGCACGGCGGCTTCCATCGACTGCGTCTTCCGAATGTAGGGGGGTACCAGGGCCGAGCGGAACGTCACAGCTTCGCCCGTCTTGGCGCGAACCTTCGGGATTTGCACCGTTACCGGACCCAGGCCGGTCTGCAGCTCGCGTTCAGGCAGATAACCGTTGCGCACCACTCCAGCCTTCCCCGTCTCGGTTCGCCGATCGCCGTGCTGGGATAGCAGTTCGGACAGTTCGGCTTCCACAGCGCGTTGGATCAGCTCTTGCGCCCCGGCTCGTAGCAGGTCGGTCACTGGGTCTGCAATCGCTTCTCGATCTTCCAGTTCAATAACGATACTCTTACTCATAGTGGCGTATCTCCTTTGGTTGCTTTGAAGTCTCGTAAACAACAAATCAACCAGATACGCCGCTTTTCTTCAATCCCTCAAACACCAGATTCGGTTATAACTCGGAGCTTGCGGACTGCGGAGAGACCGCGAGAAAACCGCTCAACTTGACCTGACCGCAGGGAATTTCGGATTGGACATGTCAGTCTCAGCGAACGGGCACCTCCATGCTTCCCGACCATAAAGGACAAACTCAATGCAAGCAAGAACCGCGATATGTCAAAGTACTGACATAACAACGGCCCCTAGCGACTTTAGTGTTGCAGACTTATTTTCCGTTGTTTGGAGGTTAGTCCCAATGACCCGATTCACTGTTGTTCTGGCTCTGATGCTCATGTTGTTTATGTGGTCGAGCCCCGCGGTTGCTTAAACTATTGGTATTGCGGTTACGGATTCGCTCGGCACCAACGCCGTAGTGTTGCCGGACGAGCTGAACTGGGAGAAGGTACTATTGGCTTCTTCATTCCTCTGAAGGCCGCCAGTGCCGGCACCTTTGGAGTCGGCGGTGTGGGACTATCAGCCGACACCTGTACTTACGACACCCACTGTGCTGACTCGACGATGGACATGTTTCTTCGGTTCAATCCCGTACGCGTGGGTCCGAACATCCTCACTCTCGAATTCAACGACTTGGACATATATCGAGTGAACGATCCCTGGTTCTTTCTGGAGTCGGTATCAATTAATATGACGGATCGACGACAATCCATATCGATCATTTCTCGGACGCGGGCGTCTTGAGTGCTAACAGAACCAATCAGGTGATCCAACTGAAAGTGCACGCTTTGACGAACCCGTTCATTGCGAAATTCACGATGTCCACAGGTTTCTTAAAAGGCGATATGGCCGGAGGTACAGGAACACGATGGAGACTGTACGTGCCACCATCAAGTCTGTACCCGACAACCCTGTCGCTGCTGGGATTCGGCCTGATCATGGTTGGATTTGTCGGCGTCAAGAAGGCAGTGCTGTCGCCAGAGAAGTAACTCAAGAGATCGAAGTTGCGGTTGTCGAGCAGAGGCGTCCTTCGCGACGCCTCTATCGCTTCCGATCCGATCCTTTGTGGTTGATCCAAGACAGAATTTGCTTCAGTGAATTGCTGTATCCACTTGAGCCAACGCCTGCGAGAGCGACCATATCAATTCCATCCTATCCCGCAAACACAGCCTTTGCTTTTCCCGTGGTCATGTCGACCGGTCCGTGAGGGATCGAACCTATCGCAGCCCGTGTATGTCCAGAACAGGACACTGAAGGGTCGGCCACTACCGCGCAATCAACACGTGGCCCCAATGCATTGCTTCAGCCACCGAAGCCTCGGTCGACACCTCCTACCCCTTGCGAGTCACCACATCATGACCCCGAAGTCCCCGCGGCGATGCTGGAAGTAGAGGCGCACGCGCAGGTAGTAGGTCCGCCCCCTGAAGAGGCGCGTCGTGAACCTGGCGTTGCGGTCGAAACCACTGTCATCGTCGCCAATTTTGAAGCGCGGCGTGTCGTTCACTTCCTCAAACAGCACCATGACTGTGTCGGATCGCCCGAAGGTGCTGAAGCGATAGCTGCGGGTCGCTTCCGGGCGAACAACAAAATTCGCCTGCTTCCCGGGTTCGAGGGTTAGACGCATGAACTGGAACGCTTCCAGCTTCCTCTCATCGCGTCGACGAATGCGGGGATAAAAAGACTTGACCTCGCGTTTGTCGACTGGCGATAGGCCGGCTTCGGGGAGAAGCGGCTGCGTTCGGTAGCGCACCGGAGTGTCGATCAGGCCCGCCCTGAACGGGTAGTGCATGACCGAGTTTCGGTCCCACGCGGAACCGTGCACATCACCTGGATTGAGCTTGCGAATGATGTTGTGGAAAGTCTTCTCCCGGGACCATCGATTCGGCGGCGCTGCGAGAGCCGCATAGACCGCCTCCTCATTCCAGACGATGCCGGATTCGGGTTCTGATGTTCATGGGGGAAACCCAGGGTATGGCCGATTTCGTGGATCGCGGTGTCCACGGGCCAGGAGTCGCCCTGGTCGAGGTTCATCGTGCGATCCGACTGGGCGATACCGAGAATGTCTCGCCCAACGTAGGACCAGTGTCCACCGTTACGCTCGAATCCAATTCGGATCTCAGCTTCGTCCAGCAACTGGACTTCTTCGAAGTCCAGACCGATGCCGATATCCTCCACGCGCGGAATCCGTCCCTGACCTTCTGCCGATCGGCCCCACTGCCGACAAGCCCCACGGGTGATGTCAGGAAGTGGTACCGGAGCTTCGTTCCGTTTGCCCACTTCCTATCGGAGTTGCGAATCAGGCTCGCCCGCTCCGGGCCCACCTCTAGACTGAATTCTCGAACAGGTACCACCGGCTGCTCACAGAACTTCAGCGCGGCTGCATCGATTGCCTTGCCCACAGGCCGCTTCGAGCCTGCCTTCGCGTTCGACTTCTTTTTCCTCTGGGCCGTGAATCTTTCCTTAATGCTCGCCATGCTGACCTCCCTTCATCGCTGGACACGTTGATTCGCCTGGTCAGAGCTGTGATCGATAGAAATCCTAACAAACGGTGCGGCACTTTTCCAAGCGCTTCGACGTTCGATCTAGGCTGATATTGCGGCCACACACACCGGGCGGTTGATTAGGGTTCACATCCGGGGGGCGCGCAACTCCCACGACGCGAGGAAAAATTGATGGGTTCTCTCCAGAAAAGTTCCAAGAAGTCAAACACCCTGTATTCATTCCCATGATTCTCTCGGGTGCTTCACACTTTCAAGCCGACTGCCCGCATCAGGTCGAGGGCATTGCTCCTTTCGACGATACCGGGATGCAGACGGTAGTCGAAGGCCATCTTGCCATCTTCGAGATGGTCCTCGAAATGGATGTTGGCCGATCTTGGGGCGAGACTGTCTGCCACCTCTGCCAGTGCCAGGTCGTGGGTTGTGACCAGCCCGATGGCGCCACATTCCACTAGATTCCGCATCACAGATTCGGCCCCGATTGCACGGTCGTGCGAATTCGTGCCATGAAGGATTTCATCTAAGAGAAAGAGCACCGGGAGAGGGCCTTCGGTGAGTTCCATGATGTCCCGCAGTCGACTAATCTCGGCGTAAAAGTGCGAGGTTCCGCTTTGGAGGGAGTCTTGAATATGCAGCGTCGCTCCCATCGCCAGCGGGGAAAGGCGCAGCCGGGCAGCCCGCACGGGAGCGCCCGCCAGGGCCAGCACGACGTTGACTCCAATGGTCCTTAACAGGGTGCTCTTCCCGGACATGTTGGAACCACTGACCACGAACAGTTGGAGATCGCGTCCAAGATGAACCGTATTTGGAACACAGCTCTCGCGCGATAGAAGCGGATGCCGCAGGTCGTCACCTTCAAAGCAGGTCTCTTCAACAATCTCCGGGAACGGATCTTCAGGATGTTCGTAGGCATATCCTGCCAGAGCACATAGAGCCTCGAATTCGCCAATGGCATCAAGCCAATGACCCAGGGGCGAGCCACATCGACGACGCCACCCTTCGATCGCGAAAGCAAGTTGCGTCGACCACAACATCAGAGCGGCGAACGGCATGAACATTTGATTTCGCCGCGAGTTCAGAAGATCGACGAGGCGGACCAGTCGAGCGATTTCCTTCGAGGGCGGTTGTCCATGGGTATCCAGAGCGCGGCGCAGTCTCTGAAGCTTCGGAGCATCAAATTCTTCACGCTCCAGCCTGGAAAAAACCAGAGAAAGGATTTCCAGTTCTTTTTCCGCTTGTTCGACGCCGGCGGCGGCTTTGCGCACGCGATCTCTGTAATAAAGACCCAACAGGCCTGCCAGGACCAGGACGATAGCGGCGGGCCCTACGCCTCCCGCCGCGAACCAGTACTCGACTTGGGTATAGTAGACACCCCCAGCCAGGATCGGCGCAATGACACGTGTGGGCACGGAGTCGAGCAGAATGGGAGAATGACCCCATCGGGTCATCCTTTCCGGATGGACCCTCGCCCGGACCTCCTGCCCAAGAATCGCGAGATCTTCGCGGAGATCAACCTTGTGCCGGAGTTCCTCGACCGATTGCTGCCGAGCGAGAATCTCGTCGGCCGACGCCGGCTCGCTCAGCCAGTCGGCCAGCCTATCCTCACCAGCTCGAGTTCGAGCCGTCGACAGCAATCCAAAGAGAGAATCTTTGCCGAAGATGTCCAAGGCGTGCGTATATAAGTGTGTATCGTTGATGACCACTGGCTCGAATGGCTCTTCTCCCATCCATTGGCCTTCGATCCGTGCCAGGCCCCGCTCATAGAAATCCACAGAGCGGGACGCGCGGCGCGCGCGGCGGAGGATTCTTCCGTGGTAGATGGCAAGGCCGACGAACAGAAGGACGGGACCGAGAATCAGCCGCACAGGAGTCGGGCTTTGTCGCGCGCCGACCCAGAGCGCGATCAACACAAGCAGTGCTGTTCCCAGGCGCAGGCCTACCAGAATTCGATGGAGCCTTGCGCAAGATTCAGCCGCTTCGCGCCGTGCGTTCAGCCGCTGTGTGTATTCTTCGAAAGGACGTGAGCGCACGGACATATCAACCTCCAGATCCTCTGCGGTCTTGGCAGACACGACTCAAGAAATTGTGAATCTCTTGGAAGCAGTGACTTGTCCCCACCTCGCATCGCACTCGTAGTAGAGCCGCAGGGAGTGGCTGACAGTTTCGCGGAGACAGCGGTAACGATGAGAGCGAGATCAACTCGATGTAAACCGGCCCGCCGGGCGGAGGTCGCCCCAGGTTGACGATGCCCTCGCAACGACCCGCTCACTGAACAAGTAAAGGCCGAATTAATTCTGATCCCGGCTCATCATTTGAGCAAAGAGACGCAGCTCTTCAGCACGAGAATTACAGTCCGCTGCCTTGGAGGTCCGACCTTCCCGTCGGTATACGTCCGCTAGCTGAGCAAGACAGAAAAGGTAGTCGCTCAGACTGTCGTCATAGCCTTCAAACAGCGCTTCGTGAACTCCAGGTCGCCCCGAACCCTCGACTACCGCCCCATCCCCCCTCCATGGAAGTGTGGTCTCTTCCTTCCACGTGACGAGAGCTTCGTAGGTTTCCGGACTTTCCAGGAACCGCCCGTAGCCTTTGCGGAAGAGATCAAAAGCACGCTGATAGAGCTGCCGTGCTGGCTCAAGTTGCGTGTCGTCATCGCCAAAAGTCAGCATCTCGGCCTGTTCAACCAGCGGCAAGAATTCTTCGCCTGCAATCCCACTGCATATGATTCGCACGCGTTCCATGTAGAGTTCGACGTCAGGTGCTTCTCCTGCTTTACCCACAACCGTTTCCTCCGTGCTAGGGTCTCAGACACTTTCATTCTATCCAGAATCGCGATCGATAACCGTGCTGATCGGTTTCCCCTTCGTTTGAAACCGGTCACGATCGATGCCTCAGGTTGCTTGTCACAGCATTTTTCACAAAAATCCTCAAAAAACCCAGATAAACTTTTTTGAACGGAACGATTTGAATGGCTAAGCAGAAGATCACCGGTCGCGACTTCAGTTGACCCGGCCCTCGGCTTGTACCCAATTTTACGTGTCGAGCGACTCACGCCGCGCATCGCTGTCCCTTTTTGCGTGCAGGAGTCCTGCAGGCTTCGCCAGCAGGATGATGGCGGGGGTCGCCGCTTGTTCAGACAGGACGTCCGAATAAACGAGCGAGCAAACTCATCTATCGCAAATTTCTCGGTCAGGACCCGAGTCTCAGGTCAAAGTATAATCAGGGAGATTCGTGACCGACCCAATAGGCTGGCATTGCTGAGTTGGTCCCTGCGCGGATACCGACTAACGCGCAACGATATCGAAATAGACTGACGAACTCACATGGGCATCCAGATCACATGCCCACTCATAGGTACCCGCCCGCAATCCGAATTGGCCGTTCTGAGGTAGCGGCGAATCGAAGACAAGAGCTTGGAGTGCCCCGGTTTCGGCGGCAGGGACAATAGCTTGCCCTTTCCAATTGGTTTCACCGGTAAACGTGTCAACCACTTGACAGTTAACGGCCTTGTCTCTGTCCTCCCTGTCCCAGTGTACGTACATTTTAAGGGGCTCGCCTTCGTAAAAAGAAGGTCGCGCGCCACCCCGAAAATCCGTCACCCAAACCTGGAACGCGGGTCGACAGGCCGCCAAGAACACCACTACAACGATGGAAATCATTGCAAGTCGTTGAAAACTTGTCGATCGGTTCAATTCATATACCTCCTGCCAACGGCGATCGAAGACTGTCAGCCTGGAGCACGTCGCCTGGCACATGCGAGAACAAGCCGATCATGTTTCCCGATTAGCAATGCGGCCGGGGCGTTCTCCCCGACAGGATGTAGCAGTTCGATGACCAAGAACTTCGGTCGCTTGGTCCTCGAATGCCTCGCGTCATCACCACTCACATTGTGCGTCCGAAGGAGTCTTCACTTCCTTTCAAGCGGCGCAGGACATATGCGGCGTGAGGATTCATCGCACGCCCTGCCACCCCTCGTGGGCGTCGCTGACCCCTACGGAGGGCTCTGTCAGCCCGTGACCGTAGTCGAGGGAGCGCATCCCCCTCCCGGGGGTCAGCTGAACTCAAAACTGCGGCACAGCCGGGAAGGGACAATGTTGACTTTGTTAATTTGATGGAGCAACATGCAGCCGATACGACCTGTGGGGCGGCCCGGGATCAACACCTGCGGGCCGGCTGGAATTCTCTTCCACCGATCCCTTGACGACGTTCAGTTGAGGTGGGGATTCGACGCATGCAAAACAGATTCAGAGACGCAATAATCATAATCGTGACCGCCGCCATCGCGGGCGGGGCGGCCCTCGCACTGATGCTTACGTCCAGCCTCAATATGGACTCCCGAAGCGTGGCGCCAGGACCGGCCCGAACCGCAGACGGCAGGCCCGACTTCAGCGGCATATGGCAAACCCATAGCACGGCGAATTGGGACCTTCAGTCCCATGGAGCGCGCCCATTGGTTGCCCAGGCCGGGGTGTACGCCGATGTCCCGATTCTGGCGGCACCCGTAGTCGCCCTGGGTACGATGGGGTGGGTACCACCCGGTTTGGGCGTGGTCGACGGCGACGAGATTCCCTACCAGCCCTGGGCGGCCCAGCGGAAACTCGAGAATGCGATAAACTGGCTGGATCGCGACCCGGAACTGAAATGCTACATGCCGGGAGTGCCACGCGCGATGTATCTTCCGTATCCGTTCCAGATTGTTCAGGGCACCAATAAGATCATGATGGTCTTCGAGTTCGCGAACGCTCAAAGAACCATCAATCTCGACACAGTCGCCCCCTATCCGGGCGAGGCCTTCATGGGGTACTCAGTTGGGCGCTGGGAAGGAGATACGCTGGTCGTCGAAGTCTCAAACTTCACACCGTACACCTGGTTCGACAGATCCGGAAATTTCCATAGCGACGCTCTGCACGTTGTCGAGCGATACACGCCCATCAGCCGGAATGCGATCCGCTACGAAGCGACGATCGACGACTCGAAGGTATTCACCCGCCCGTGGACCATCAGCATTCCGCTCTACCGCAGGCTCGAGGCCAACGCTCAGGTCTTGGACTTCAGGTGCTTCGAGCATGTCGAAGAAACGCTTTACGGGCATCTGCGCAGGGAGCCGCTCGTCACGCGCTGGGAAGGTCGGACGATGGACATCGACATCACGCGCAAGGTTCCGCCGGGTGAAGATGTATACGAACTGCATTGGTCGGGCAATCCGCCTCTTGAACAATAGGGCTCAGTAATGCCCAATACTGCGCAGCGATGCTCTGTAAACCTGACTCAGTCAACCCACCACGGAGGACGCATCCGATGCCCGTAAAATTAACCTTTACAGCTATGACGATTGGGATGTTTCTAATCCTGGCCGCGTTACCCGCATCGGCACATCATGCATTTGCGGCCGAATTTGACGCCAATAGCCCGGTCCATTTCACAGCTAAAGTCGTGCGCATGCAATGGACGAATCCGCACGCGTGGATTCAAGTCGAAGTGACATTACCCGATGGAACTTTAGAAAGATGGGCAATTGAGGCAGGTACTCCTAATGTATTGTACCGGCGTGGCTTTACAAGAGACTCGCTGGTGGCGGGAACCGAGATCGTTGTCGATGGTTATCGTGCGAAGGATGGTTCACGCCGAGCAAACGGCAGGGACCTCACGCTTCCCGACGGAAGGACGTTGTTCCTGGGATCGGCGGGGACGCCCAGAGAGCGCCCCTGAGTCGGGAAAGCGCCCCTGAGTCGGGAAAGCGCCCCTGAGTCGGGAGAGCGCCCCTGAGACGGGACGCGGCACCTAGCAATAAAATCCGATGCGGGAACAGGCGTATATCAATTGATGAAGCCCGGCGCTCCACGGCGAATCTACTAGCTGTTGGAGAAAAGCAAGTAGACACATTCCGGGGTTCTGTCGACTACCCGCCACCGCCGGTGGCGTTGTCCTGGGTCGCCGGATCCGGGCCCCGCCCTTCCGCAAAAGCCTTCTCGGCAGCGCGCGTGTTCACGAGCATGCCGATCATGCCGTAGTTGCCTTCGTGGCAGCCTCCCTCGTAGACCTGATTCGCCTGATCGCTGTTTTTCGTCAGCTCCTGGACAGCCGTAAACGGTGCCGTGAACGTGGTCGGATCGTCTATGGTGACCTGGAACGCCAGCGTATCGGCATCGATCCGCCGGTAACGTTCGACCAGATGGAGGTGTTCTCGGGATCCACGGAAATTCGTCTGTTGCTCAAAATTGGTAACGTTGACGACCAGCGTATCGCCCTCCCACCGGCCACGAGCGTCGCCGTAGCGCTGCCGCATGTGTTCCGGAAGATGGGGCCGGTCCGTAATGGGGATAATTCGACTGAAGCCCTGACCCTGACCCATATCGTAGTTAATCCCCACGCTTCCCGGAGACTGCACGATCCGCGCCACCCCCCCGAAGGTTCCGGATTGGAGCAATACGGGCAGGCTGAAACCAAAACATCGTTCGGGCCCGCTTCGGTCTTCGGGACCATCCGTACGATTGATCCGATCCAGATTGTAATCTGGGGAAGGATCCGATCGTCGGGGTGAGATCGGTCCGGGTCTGCCGCCAGACGTGCCCTGGAGCAATGCCTGGAGAAACTCTCTTTTTGCGGCAATTCTGTTCTGAGCCTCGGGCGTCAGCTGAGGAATTCTGCCGTCCGGTGGGTCGACGATCTGTGAGGTACGCGGGCCCCGCGAAAAAGACGGGTCACCGAACCAATGATTGTTGTAGGCAAGGGCGACATCCCTTTCTGTCCCCGCTTCGGCGCGGCTATCCCGACCCGGCAGCTGGGATCGTTCAACCAGCTGTGTCTCGGCGGCAGCGATTTCGTCTTCTGTCAAGAACTCCCTCGTACCGAACTCTTCCGGCCGTTCCAGCGGTGTCACGTACGGATTGCTCCATATCCCCTGTAGGTCCGGATCGCCCCACGGTGTCAACAGTTGCCCGCCCGCAGCAGGCAGCGGCAACAGCGGCAGCAATACGACTGCGCCGAGTAACGCAAAACACGTCAATTTCATCTCATTAGCCTCCGTTGGAGAAAACAATGATACCACCAACAGTTGATGTTAAGATGCTTCGGCTTCTCTCAATTTGCTGGAGGAAAATAGATGGCATTGAGCGCTACTCTCATACCTGAATTCGATCAAGAAATGGCGACCTCGCGGATCGTTGTTGAGCGCGTTCCCGAAGACAAATACGGCTGGAAGCCTCATGAAAAATCCATGACCGCCGGCCGGCTTGCCTCGCACGTTGCCGAAATACCGACATGGGCCAGCGCCACTGTCGATCATGATTTCCTGGATCTCGCAGCTGGCATTACACCATTTGAGGGCGGTTCGACTGCCGAAGTTCTAGAATTTTTCGACAAGAACGTCGCAGCGGCTCGGAAGGCGATTGCCGGGTGCAACGACGAGACGTTAATGAAGGACTGGTCGCTGAAGAACGGCGATGCGACGCTGATGACCATGCCCAAACTCGCCGTTGTCCGCACTTTCGTCCTGAACCACGTCATCCACCACCGTGGACAGCTTTCGGTGTACCTGCGTGAACTCAACGTGTCGGTTCCATCCATTTACGGCCCGTCCGCTGACGAAGGCAGCATGGGCTAAGTGGCAGAACGACGATCGAAGACCCGCCTCGAGGAACCTACCGATCCGATCGGGAGCCAAAACTTGAGATCAGATCAAGCGCAAGCTTTTTGTCGCCCGAGACCACGAAGGGCGGATTGAGTGTATGGGCGGGATCGGAATAGCGGAGTTCATCTCCGTCGATCCCTAGGACGAAGCCCCCCGCCTGGCTGACAACGGCGTGAGCGGCCGCAGTGTCCCATATGTTCGTGGGCCCCAATCGGGGATACAGGTGGGCGGAACCGTCGGCCACGGCACAGAACTTCAGGGAACTTCCCATCGGAATCAGTTCATGGTTGGGGATGTCCCCCAGCATCGCTTCCAAATCAGCCAATCCATGACGCCGACTGACCACGATCCTGCACGGCTGATCCGTTTCGAATCGTTCCACCGAGATCGCCTGCCACGGACCGTCACCCGTCTTCCGCCAGGCGCCTTGGCCATCAGCGGCATAGGTCTTGCCCAACGCAGGCGCAAATACCACGCCCAGGACCGGTCTGCCCAGCTCAATCAGCGCAATGTTTACCGTGAAGTCTGCATTCCTCGCAATGAACTCCTTCGTCCCATCCAAGGGGTCCACAGCCCAGTAGGGCCCACCCTCGGGTGGGGTGAAATCACGTCCACCTTCTTCGGAGAGAATCGGAATGTCTTCCGACAACAGCGCCAGCTGGTCGCATATAAGATCGTTGGCCGCTTCATCCGCCGCCGTCAACGGGGAGCCATCCGACTTGGTCACCGCCACAATCTCGCCGGCGTAGACATCCATGATTCTATCGCCCGCCTGCCATGTGATTGCCGTCAGCTTCGCAAGGAGGCCGTCGTCGGATCCTATCGTCATGGTTGTCTACTCCCGTGGGGTAGCCCCTGCCCGACAGCGCCTCCGAGGAGCCACAGTTGATCAATCATCCAAGTAACGCACTATCTGCTCAACGGAGTCCTCCGGCGTGCGCTCGATGGTTGTGAAGACCCGTTCCGGTCTCTCAGGCACCTCGTAGCGACTGTCGATTCCGGTGAAGTTCTTCAACTCGCCCCTCCGGGCTTTGGCGTACAGGCCTTTTGTGTCCCGGCGTTCGCATTCCTCGATAGGCGTGTTGACAAACACCTCGACGAACTCCCCTTCTTCAAACAGACTCCGGGCGAACTCACGTTCCGCCCGAAATGGGGAAATGAAGGCGACAATCACGATCAGACCCGCGTCAACCATCAGGTGGACCACCTCTGCGACGCGCCGAATGTTCTCCACGCGGTCGGCCGCGGTGAAACCCAGATCTCGGTTGAGCCCGTGGCGGACGTTGTCGCCGTCGAGAATGTAGGTGAGTCGCGCATTCGCGTGGAGCCGCTTTTCTAGAAGATTTGCAATCGTGGCCTATGACCCGGCCACGGCGCTCGGACGTACGGGCACCGAGCGTCTGCTTGATGATTTCCTCAACCGTCGTCGCCGTGCTTTCAATTGCCGCAGTCAGCGGGTAGCAACCCAAGCTCCGGAATCGAACCATCCGTAGCTCGGGCACCTTATCGGTTTCCAGAGGCAGACGATCGTCATCCACCATGATCCACTGTTCGAATCGCTTTACAACGGGACGCTCAGCCGCGAAATAAAGCCCTACGATCGGAATGTCCTCCCGATAGATGTACGCCCAGACATCGGCTTCCGTCCAGTTGGACAGAGGAAAAATCCGAATGCTGTCACCTGGATTGATGCGCGTGTTGTACAGGTTCCACAGGTCCGGGCGTTGGGCTTTGGGATCCCATTGATGTCCTGGACCGCGAAAGGAGAAGATCCGCTCCTTGGCGCGAGATTGCTCCTCGTCCCTTCGCACCCCCCCCATCGCAACATCGAATGCATACAGGTCCAGCGCCTGCTTAAGAGCCTCGGTCTTCATCACGTTGGTGTGGTATGTGGAACCATGGCTGATCGGGCCAATACCTTCCGTGGTCCCTCTTGGGTTCGTATACGTGATCAGCTCGAACCGTGCCTCTCGGGCCATCCGGTCGCGAAATGCAATCATCTCCTTGAACTTCCATCCGGTGTCGATGTGCATCAGCGGAAACGGGATCGTCGCAGGATAAAATGCTTTCTCCGCCAATCGCAGCATGACCGACGAGTCCTTCCCGATCGAATAGAGCATGACCGGTTTTGACGCTGTCACGGCGACTTCACGAATGATTTCAATCGACTCTGCTTCCAGGTTTTCGAGATGATCCATAAAACAACGGGCCTTATGAAGGCTGCACTGCGGCCGGACGCTTCACCAAACTGAGACCCCATCTCTTGAATGAAGGGGCCCAGGCCAAAACAATCACGTGAAATCTCTGGCTGCTCAAAATCAAGGCAGGAAGCTCACGTCATTTTAGAGAGTCCGATTTCACATTACCAGTCTACGATGGGGCAGAGCGACTCCGGAAGTTCCGATCTGCGAGAGAAGCTGCTGGGCCGGGTGGTCACCATAATTGATATGTCCGGTCTTCATGAGCGATTGCCTCAGCTGCCACGGCCCCGATTCTTTCGCACCCGAATCACCGCATACGACCGGTTGGAGAAGGACAAGCGCGCCGACTTCGTTTCCCCTTCATTCGCCGGAACTGACGAGACGCTGGAAACTCTTCCCTGATCGCACCCACCCACACGGGAACCGGGGACACGTGGGCATACCCTTTGATCTTCTGAGCCGCGTCCTATAACATCCGCCGTACTATGGGAAAGACCAAGAAACTCGTAATCGCCGTCGTCGCTACGGCCGCAGGCGCAGCGGGTGCGAGTGTACTGCTTCACAAGTCAGCCCGCAGGAAAAAGGATGGACAGACCGGACAGGCCGGTGCGGGGATTTACCGTGGGAGCCATAATTCGAAGACACTCCACCAGGCCGGCTGTCGATATTACGACTCGAAAAAATTGACGCGGGTATTTAATGACCTGCCGGAGGCAATCGCCGCCGGGTACCGGGCGTGTAAGATCTGTAATTAGCGGACCCGCTTCCATCGAAATAGGGGAGTCGGTCAGGAATCGGGCGGGAATGGGCCACCTCTGCAAATACTGTGGCTCCGGTCAACCTACCCTCCTTCAACGGGCAAACCCGAACATGATCTCTGAATGGCCACCCACCGCATCATGCCTCACGCAGGCCTCGCGCACATCAGAGAGGTAAACACCAAGTTGGTGTCATTTGAAGAGTTTTTGAATTCTTAGTCAGAAGAATGTGGCATCGTCGTCAGGCGGGCTCCTCCCCATTGTGCGGATGGAGAGAATCGGCAACACGATTCAGGATGGCAAGCCGATGAAATTCAAATCCTGAATGGAGCTTCTCGAAGCCTTTTGGCCAGACGACGGGCCACACTAAGGGCCAAGCAAGGGCGCACATCTCGGCGAAGACGGCACCCGCGACCTGGCGGTCACGGCCTCGAACCCATGCCGGTATCCGTTATCGGGTTCGCATGGCGTACTGGCTACTCAGTGACGTCGACGCCGTTCCAGAAAGCGACGTAGTTGCGGATGTTGTTGGCAGCCTCCAGGGTCTCGGGATAATACCAGGCTGCACCCGCGTTGGTTTCCCCGTTAACGACGACATCGTAGTAACTCGCCTGGCCTTTCCATGGGCACGTTGTGTGGGTACTGTTATCTCGAAGGTACTCGCGTCCGATCGCGTCGGGGGGAAAATAGTGATTACCTTCCACCTCGATCGTTTCCCCGCTTTCGGCAATGACCACGCCATTCCAAATCGCCTTCATAGTCGGCCTCCCGTTGGAAAACTATCCTACTCGAATCCTCAGCCACATGGGTTGAAGTTTTCTTCATCGTTGGGACAACTTCTAGGAGCGAACAGGGCCATCGCTGGGAACACTCGGGCCGGGGTGAGGGCGGCGGCCGTTCTCAATGGTTGCTAGAATCAAAGTTTACGCACCGCATCACGATCCAATTCATCCTCTGCCTGCTCCTGGCTTTGCCTGCCGGAGCGTTCCAGTCAGATGCGCTCCTCGAAGGGCTTGCCTTCCAGGGCCTGGTCAATGATTTCGCCGGCGTCATCGGAGGGGAAGCCAGTTCCATTGAAACTCTGCTTAGAGAGCTGGAACAGAAAACGGGAGCCCAGATTGCGGTGGTCACACTGAGTTCGCTTGAAGGCGGGGAGATCTCCGATTTTTCCAATCGCCTTTTCGAACGCTGGGGCATAGGACAAGTCGGTGAAGACAACGGCGCACTGCTGCTGGCGGCCATAGAAGACCGGCGGGTGTGGATAGAAGTCGGTTTCGGACTCGAACCGATCATTCCTGACGCGATGGCGGGGCGCATCATCGCCAGCATGACGGTATTCGATCAGCGGGAATTTTTAGACGCCGTAGCTGGGACGGAAACAGCCCCAGTCGTGAACTTCTGACCCCCACATCTCACTGTCGAAAATGACGACAGCGATACCGAGAGCCCTCCAGACGACGGCCCAGACAAGGCGTAGGCAACGAAGGCGACCTCGGCATATCGATGGCCTGTCGCAGGACTAATGAAAGACTCGTTGAGGAGCCTGCGCCCCTACTGCGTATTCCGGACCATCCTGAACACTGATTCCGATCCATCGTGAACACCGATTCCGGGATCGTGAACGCGGATTCCGGGATCCTGAACAGTGATTCCGGTGATCCTGAACACCGATTCCGGCCATCGTGATCACTCGTCGGTAGCGAAGTTTGGAGCTTTTAGGTTCTCCTGAAGCACAGGAGGGCCTTGATGGCAACGAAACGACTACCGATGAGACAGATACGCGAGATTCTACGACTCAAACACGACCAACAGCTCAGCCACCGGGCGATCGCCAGCGCATGTCGCGTGGGCTTGGGCACCGTTGCGGACTACTTGGGACGGGCCAAGCAGGCCGGACTGGAATGGCCGCTGCCCGAAGACCTGGACGAGGCAGCGCTTGAAGCGCGGCTGTTTCCCCGCGCGGGACCGGGCTCCCGGGAACGGGTGGCTCCGGATGTAGAACGGATCCACCAGGAGTTGAAGCGTGTTGGAGTCACCCTGCACCTGCTGTGGGAAGAGTACCGAGAAGCGAATCCAAAGGGATATGCCTACAGCCAGTTCTGTGAGATCTACCGGCGTTGGGCCCAGAAATTGAAGCCCTCGATGCGACAGGTGCACCGCGCCGGAGAGAAGACCTTCATCGACTTTTCCGGCAAACGGCCACAGCTGACGGATCCACGGACGGGCAAAGCTATTCCAGTCGAGTTGTTCGTCGCTGTTCTGGGCGCCAGCGGTTACACCTACGCGGAAGCGACACCGAGCCAGAAACTCCCCGATTGGGTCGGCGTGCATATCCGCATGGTGGAGTTCTTCGGCGGATCGAGCCGGATCTGGGTTCCCGACCAACTCAAGAGTGCCATTACCCAGCCCTGCCGCTATGAAGCAGGCGTCAACCGTACCTACCAGGATGAGGCCGAACACTACGGCGCCGTTGTCATACCGGCCCGGCCGCGGAAAGCTCGGGACAAAGCGAAAGTTGAATCGACCGTCCTGGTCGCACAGCGGTGGATCCTGGCCAGGATCCGGAATCGCACGTTCTTCAGTCTGGCCGACTTGAACGGAGCCATTCGAGAGTTGCTGGTGGAACTGAACCAGCGGCCGATGCAGAAGCTTCGAGTATCCCGCCTGGAACTCTACGAGCGGCTGGATCGACCGGCATTACAGCCCCTCCCGACCAACCGGTATGAACAGGCCGAGTGGAAGGACTGTCGTGTCAGCATCGATTACCACATTACCGTGGACCGCCATCCTTACAGCGTGCCCTGCCAGTTGATCCATGAGAGGGTGGAAGCGCGTTACACGGCGTCCATTGTCGAGGTCTACTACAAAGGCCGGCGCGTGACGTCCCATCGCCGTCGCTACGATCACAAGCCGTCGACTCTGTCCGAACATATGCCCAGTGCCCATCGGGCCCATGCGGAATGGACACCGTCCCGGCTGATTAGTTGGGCGGAGAAAACTGGCCCCAAGACCGGCCGCCTGGTCGAGGAGATCATGAAACGGTGGCCGCATCCGGAACAGGGGTACCGGGCCTGCCTGGGATTGATGAGTCTAGGTCGCCGCTCCGGCGCCGAGCGGCTCGAAGCCGCCAGTGCGCGGGCGCTGCACTTGCAGTCCTATAGCTACCGCACCGTCAAGAACATCCTGTCGTCGGCCCAGGACCGGTTGCCTTTCGGGGACACCGAAACCCCACCGACGCCCCATCACGACAACATTCGCGGCGCCGCCTACTATGCGGACCCCGAGGAGACGCACTCATGCTAATGGAACAAACCCTGGAGAAGATGAACCAGATGAAGCTATCGGCCATGGTCGAGGCCCTGGAGCAGCAACGCCGCTCGAATCAGTACACGGATCTCGGCTTCGAGGAACGTCTGGGCCTACTGGTGGATGAGGAGTGGACGGCCCGGGAGCACCGCAAGCTCACCCGACGCCTGCGCGCGGCGAAGCTGCGCGACGCGACGGCATCGCTGGAAAACGTCGACTTCAAACATCGTCGCCGTCTGGACCGTTCCCAAGTCCTCGCCCTGGGCTCCTGCGGGTGGATCCAAGACCGGCACAATCTTCTCATCACCGGTCCGATCGGCATCGGAAAGAGTTTTCTGGCTTCGGCTTTCGTCGAACGCGCCTGCCGGCGGGGTTTTAACGCCACCTACGTCCGCATGCCTCGGCTCTTGCACCAACTGGCGGTCGGCCGTGGCGACGGCTCCTACACCCGAGTCCTGGCCCGTCTGGCCAAAACCGATCTGCTGGCCATCGACGACTGGCTCCTGGCCCCGCTGCGCGACGCTGAACGCCGGGACCTGATCGAAGTCGTCGAGGAACGGAGCGAACGTTCCGCCATCTTGATCGCCAGCCAGCTCCCGGTCCCCGACTGGCACGGCGTCATTGGCGACCCGAACCAGGCCGACGCCATCTGCGATCGCCTCCTCCACAATGCGCACCGTATCGAACTGAAAGGGGCATCGATGCGGCAAACCAAGACCCAACCCAAGACGTTGAAGGAGTCCCGATGATCGGCGCACCGATGCATCCACACGCCGCCGCCAGGGGGTACCCAGGCCGGCCCCGGACCCAATCGTCGCTCCTGCGCAATCCTCGCGCGAAGGAAGTGCGGGAATCCGGGTCCGGGCGCGGAACGCGCGCCTCACGCAGGGCACGGGGCCTGTGGAAACTGCCGCAGCCGTGCAAATGGGAATGGTGGCCTTCGGCCGACTTTCTCTTGATCATTTCCACCGCTGCTTGCAAAAGCCTCCGCGAAAAACGCTCCCGGCTTTCGCACAGTTACACACAGGCCGGCGGCGATTTATCACAATAATTTTGGAAAGGACTAAAACAGGGAAAACCTGGACTCTGAAGGAATAAACTGAGACGCTAACCCGTCGCTTCGCTCCGGCGAGTGTTCACGATGGCCGGAATCGGTGTTCATGATTCCGGAACTGGTGTTCACGATCAGCGGAATACCCACCTACAACGCAGCATGGCCGGGTGGACCTCCCGCTCGGCCCGTCAATTGACTGATTGGGAGTATTTGAAGGCCAACCGAGTGTAGCAATCGAGGCAGGTATCGAGATCGACAGTCCCATCCGGCTTCTGAGTGAACTCAAGGTCGGAATCGGAATTTCCCAGCGCTACGATCAGCAACTCGATGCCTTGAGCCGGAACATTTCTTCGTGTATGTTGTTCCAACGGAATTTCATGGCCGCAGAAGTCACAGTTTGGAATGAAATTCTTAACCATGTGAACGCGCCCTCCTTAATCCCGCCGTCTTACTCTTAGACGTCTCTAACGCGATTTCGGATCAAGCGTTCCGGCTTTTTGAATTGTTTATGATCGCCTGGATCTTCATCGGACAGCGCAGGGTGTGGGGTTCCACTCGGTATCGCCAGGTAGCCTCTTAAACTGCGTACTCGTAATGAACGGGGCGACCAGATACAGGGGATCGGTTACTTCCGTCAGCACGACGAGCCATTCCTCGCCAGACGGCCCGGTGATCAGGTCATAATATTCGGTCACAACCGCGTTTTCGCTGTATGGAACCCCGTTCTTGCGCAGGTATCCCGTTCGCATGTTGTTCGTAACCACCTTGAGGTTGCCCTTGAGCGGAGCTCCGCGAGCAGTATCGGCGTATTCCCACTCTGCGGCAGAATCTCCCTGCCAGGTCCGTTCACCCGCTGTCTTCGGGGAGAAACGAAACAGTCGCGTCTGCATCCCGGCATCCGTATCCATCCTCAACAGATCCGGGTCGTCCCAACGAATACGCAAGTGTCCGGGAACTCGCATGATGGCTGCCCCACCATAAGCCTTGCATGCCTGATCGTTGGCTTCATCTTCTTCCGGATCCCAGGAATCGGCAACACGGCGACCTTCGGGGTTGAGTGGAACGGATTCGTAGTAACCCCTCGGCGGCGTGATCATGCGGACGCGCCAATCTTCGGTGATCACGGAGACCCAGGATCCAGTCAGATCAATCGGTGCGGCTTCCTGAGCGGTCTCAAACTGGCTACCCGGGCGCGGGCGCGGGCCCCCACCCCCGCGGTTCTGCGTCGTGCCTGCAATAGGGTATGTCAGGAGCAGGCACGCTGCAATGAACGCGGGTGCCGGGGTCAGTCTCCACAGTGATCTCTTTTTCATGGTTCATCCAGCTGTAGCGTAACGACTCGTAGGCGCTACGTGACGTTTGGCTTATTCGACGACTTCCCCTGGTCGTGTGCCCCACCCGAATCCATCTTCGGTTCGGTAGAGCGTATTCATTTTCACCCTGTGGTCCGTGATCGTTCGCGAAGGATTTCCCATGATGATCACATGATCTCCGATCTTGAACGTATCGCGTGTCACACCCTGGCCCGCAAGCTGCGTTGCGCCGCCCCATTCCACGGCCCATCGCTGCATCTCTCCATCGGCGTCTGGAGCCTCGACGTGAACGAAAGCATGCGGATTGCGAAACAGAAACCGGACTAGTTTTCCTTCAAGGGTGACCTCCGATCCCTGATCGTACGTCGCGCCCAGGGAGTGGTGGCCGTACGCCGTCGACCCGAGCAAAAACAGCGCGACCAGGGCCGGGGCTAATTTATCTTTCATGCGTGGGTCCTCCGATGAAAACGATTGATCTTCTTCGACAGTAACAATGCCACCACTGAGGCTAGCGTTGCCGCAGGCTCGAATTCCGTCCAGGTTCTCCCCAGCGTCTGGATGCCCTATTGGCTCTGCGAAAGGTTCTGAAACACGGCCTCAAGAAACATATCGGTTGTCCAGGAACCGGTGTCGGAGCCGTACCGTCCATCATAGTCCAAGGTTGGCCTGGTCGCCTTCACCTGGTCCAGCGTCATCCCTTTCTGAATCATGTCCTGAACACGGTCGCGAATGATCGCCATCATGTTGCGATAGTTGGCAACGTCTCCCACATCACTGAGTCTTCCGTGACCCGGAATAATCATCGTTCCACCCTGCGATCTGAACTCGGCGTAGGCAACATCGAGGATACGGTTCAAACCGTCAAGAATTCCCTGAATGCTGCCGCCAGCGTCGATGTCGATAAGCGGATAGCTCGTAGTCGAATAGATGTCACCGGCGCTGATCACATCGGAATAGCGGAACCAGACCATCGTATCGCCATCGGTATGGGCCGCGGGAAGGTGAAACAGCTGCACACCCTCGCCGTTAAAGAAATGGCTCAGTTTATAAGAGTCCTCCAGATAAGTCTCCGTCGGCAACGCGTCGGTTGATATCGATCCGTCTCCGTAAGCCTGCTCGCTCATCCGCACGAGCACGTTGTCATGGGCCAGGATCGCTGCGCCCTCACCGGCATCCGAGATTGCTCCAACGACATTGCCTCCGGTGAGCGACGTCCCTGCCAAGCGGAGGGTTCCATTCCCACCTGTATGCTCCGCATCGATGCTGGTGTTGATAATGTAGCGAATGGGTTTGGCAGGCGCCCGTGCGACCGTGGTCCCATTGAATTCCGGGCTCGACCATCCGAAAGCGCTGAAGACGCCGGGGCAACTCGGACCCACACAGGTTGAAGCGGGAAGGGGTGAGGCTGTGACGGCGGTGATCAGTCGCTTGACCGTCTCGACAACCGAATCGGTCATCTGCCCGGACCCGGTGTCCACCAGCAATGCGCCATCCCGGCCGACGGATACGGTGATATTTCCGCCGGCGCCAATCAGCATGTACACGTTCCCGCGCACGGGCAGCACATCAATTGCGGGACCGGTCGCATTCTGAGCCCCCGGAGTCGCCGACCCCACCGCCAACCCGGCAGATCCGGCGACCGCAGCGGTGGCGACGATCAACCGCATAACCATCGCGGGTTTGAACATCTTTCTGGTAATCTCCTGCTTCAAGAGTGCGATCAATTCGAGCCCCCGCCGGAAGATGACGCCTCAATCTCCATCTGGTATTCCGGATACAGAGTTCCGCGATAGCCCCTCGCGGCCTCTTCGGGTATCCCAAACTGGGCGGTCCAATCGGTGAGATACGGGTTCGCTCCAGGCAGGAAGTGTGGGACCTCGGGAGAGATATTCACGCCTTCCACGACCGAGCAGGGATAGAAAATCAGCTCCGTGTGCGTATCCTGCACATAACTGACCGAAAAGACCCAGGGTTCTGCCAGATACACAGGATCTTCTATAATCGCAACGACCGTGAGGAGATCACCGTGCCGGGTCAAATATTCGGTCACTGTGGCGGCGTCGGTGAACTTCACGCCATTGCGCCGGAGATAACTCTCTTTAAGGTGGGTGGTTGTCACGACCAGAGTATTCCCATCCCACTGACCCGTCGAGAAACCTTCCCAGGTGTGCGCCGCATATTCAGGAGGATGGGGGCGGCCGTCCATGTAAATGGTCCGGTCCAGGGACCGGACCCAGTTGACATGGTAGGCCACGAGTTGCCGTGAAACCGGGTCGATTTCTTTATTGATCCGCACGTTCCCGGCAGCACGCCAAACGTAAGGGACGGGATGCGGGCGGCACTGGAATTCGGGCAGTCCCCACTCCAAAGCATCGGCGGTGTCGGCCCGCATCGGTCAGCGCAAACCCGAGATAGTCGCCCAGGGCAGGACCGCCACACTGGGGGGACGGGCAGGCCCCCCCCCCCTCCGATCCCAGTTGTCCTCGTGACTCCGCTCCGACCATTCCCCGGAAAAATCAGTGGTTTGACCCATCGCTGGCACACAGACCAGCATGGCTACCCACAGACACAGAGTTCCCATGATTCTGGCTCGATCTACACTATTCATGGCACGCTCCCTCAAAAGATTCCTAGCTCCACGCCAATGCGTGCTGCTCAATAGTGACGCACAACGGTACGTCCCCTAATCCATGTAAGTAAAACGTCAGCGCCAGTTTAGCAAAGCAAGGGGTGTTGTCAATTGATTCAAGTGCGTCGTCATTCGAATCGGGCCGGCATGGATGTAAGTCCTGCGACATGGGTGCGGGAGACGCCACCGATTCATAGGTTTCGGCCAGTGCCTCGAATCCGTTTCCGCGTCCGTCTCAGAGTAGGGCCCGTCCGATTGAAATCGGCGTCCGATGCCCGATAAGTAATATGACCCATGAGGTACGGCTTAATATGCCGGCAACGAACGTAGGTCGGAATCTGGGGAATGAGGCACCGGGATCACCCGACAACACGTCGGCCGACCGGATCGACGAGCCACAACCAGTCGTCGAGTAGAAATTCGAAACGAATGGCTACCAGAGCGATTCGACCCATTACTGTGTATCCGAAGCTGGCCCCGAAGGTAATCATCAAAACCCAGATTCCAACCTTGGCCGCTCCTCCCAGCGCCCCCTTGTGTTCGAACGAGAAAAAGAAGTAAGCGAGGCAACATAGGACGCTGACGACAAGAATCAGGTTTTCCAGTGAGCCCCAGAAATCAAACCCACCCTGGTCCATGACAGCGATGGGCAGAATCGTGTTGCGAATCTGCGCGAGAAAATCACCGTGGAGAAACGCAACCAGTCGCAATCCGGCCGTCGTTCCGACAACAAAGGCAAGCGGCCAGCGTGATATCCACGCGCCCTTCGGTGAAAGACGCCACAGCAACATGACTCCCAGTACCAAGGGAACCAGGTAGGACAGATCCTGGCCTGCTTCGGGGCCGCTCAGGCCCGGTATGGCCCACGCCTGAACCGTTCCCGGCGATATCTTTCCCAACAGGTTGGGAACCAGCACATCCCAAAATCCCACGACCATCCAATAGGCAGCGGAAACACCGACCAGGACAGACTCGGCGACCTTATAGAAGGGATTATCCCGGTACATGAAAGACATCACGGCAAGGGTGAAGAAAGCTGCGATCCACAGCCCGAAGCTGCGCGGAAGGCTGAACCGGTACTCGATCTGCGTCGGATCAGCCGCGACGGCCTGCGCATACTCTCGGTAGGTCGCTGAATCGTACTGGTTCCATTGGCCGCCAGCCATGGGAACCTCCTGCACGTACTCACGCCCCATTCCGGTCTCGGTGAGCACGGACCGGCCAAACAACGCGACAGCGCCGACCAGGAAAACCGCGGCCCAGATCGTGGTTTCGCGTCTCATCTGCGCACACCCCCCCGCCGATCCACAAAATACAGAACGTTGGCCACGACGATCAGGAAAATGATCAACAAATGCGCGACCAGTTGTGGCCCCATACGGCGAAGGCCTTCCAGATATTTCGGATCCGGGTCTTCCCCGACATAGGAATCCACCACGAGCTTTTCATATTCAGCCGCGCCCTTGATCGCCGCCAGCAGTCCGGGTAACTGGCTCGGGATGTAGGGATAGAGCAGCGGGGCCTGGACGCCGGTCGCTCCGGCAACAATGCGAATCTGATCGGGATAGGAAGTCTGAGCGTACTGCACCCATTCCTTGGTGCCCGGATATCCCGCGGATATGCTGATCAGGAGGTCCATTTGCTGGATATTTTCAATTCCCTCCATCATCGGAATATCCTCTACCGCCGTTCCGCGGCTGTCTGTGGTGTACAGTTCACGAAGATTGGTCACGATTACTCGGATGACGGCTTCGTTCCCTGATTTATACCCAAGATTGAGATAGTCCTGTCCATAAACGAGGTCCGGATAATCGGACCGAATGATCCTTTCGATTGTGTCGTCGACCATCTGCGGTCCGACCGGCCAGAGTGCCATGAAATACATCCGAAGTCTCTTCGCCGCCACATGCTTGACGAAAGCAGTTGCCATGGGGCCAAGTTCACCTTCGCTGGTGGGATCATAGTCAAAGGCCAGCAATACACGATCGCCCTCAGCGAGCCGCTCGATTTCGTCAAATGTCGCCTGCGACAGAGCGCTGGGCACTTCAGGAAACGTTTGACCGGTGCTGCCAATGTAATAAATCGGGACCAGCACACACCAGAGCATCAGCAGGAAAATCCAACGGCGATCGAGTGATCCGAGCGTTGACAGTAAGCCTGCTCTGGCGAACTGCATCGCCAGGGGTGTCATCGATCCGCAGACGACGACAACGAGCCACCATTGCTCGACTATAAAGTCAACCATCGTCTAATCCTTACCCAGATACGATCGATCCATACCCAACAGGACCTTCAATGACGTTGAAACGATCCCAAGCGCAATGCCAATCATGATGGCGCGATTCCCCGCAGTATTGAAGACACTCATGATGTAGACCGTGAGGTTTTCAATTCTGAGGCCACTAAAGGGCCCGTTAGGGTCGATCCAATTGGTCAACGCGACGCCGGCGAACGTGCGGCCGAGGAGAATGATGAAAGCCGTCCCCAACAGGAGATTGGCTTCAAGGTTCTTCGCGCGAAACGCGCGGAATGCGGCTGAGGCGATATAGAACGCCAACAGCGCAAAGATCGTCGCCGTCAGGGGTTGAAACGCGTACTGATACAGATACCAGAACGGACTGCCAATGATTCGATACTGGCCCGACCACGCAAAGTCAGGAAACTGGACTGACGGGGGCACGCCGATCTTACCCAGACCGACGATCAATGTTGCCAGAAACGCAGCAAGAACGATTCCCGAGTAGCCCCAGCCGGCCCCACGGTCCGACACTTTCTTGAGGTGAAGCTTCAAGAGATTGCCGCCGCCCAAAACGAAAGCGATGGCTGCCAGCAGGTCGAACCAGATCGCGACCCGTTCTCCCAGGCCCTGCATAAACGGAATGAAGTAGGCCACTATGAGGACAAGTCCACCAATCGTTGTAATCAGCAATGGAACGGCTCGTTTCATCTATATCAACATCGTCTGAGTGAAAAAATCCACCAAGGATTGGACAAAAGGCGAACCGGTCAGAACGGCGATCGTCGACCCGGCGACTCCAGCGATGATTCCGGCCGCGACGATGATCTTGCCCACGTCCTGGCCCTTAAGCGTCCCAAGCTGCTCGGGTTCACCCGAGAGGTAGGCGGACGCCGCAAAAAACTCTTCGCCAATGAGGGTGTAATCGCAGGCCGCTACGAAAAAGGGAAGCTGCGCAGGTTGGGCTGTACCCGCCACCTGGATCGCACCGATGGAATTGCCCATTTCCGCCAGAATCAATGATTCGGCGAAAAATGAACCCAGGTAAAAGCAGGCCGCCGGTTTCTCCCGGACCATCATGCCCTGAACGTAGGCCACATAGCCGAACTGCTCGTCAGTCACGTAATAAATCAGATCAGGATTGTAGGCTTCGGGACGTCCTGCTGAAAGAAAAGCGGTTTGCACAGTCTCTCGCGCCGCAGTCATGACCAGTGCACGCGTCGTCGGCACCTCGATTTTAGCGTCGTACTCGGCCGCGGTCTTTGACACGTGCCCTAATAAGTTGATACCTGCGATCGTCTGGATGTCATTCATGTCCTGGATACCCGGAATGAACAAACACGACCGGCCCATTTCCGTCGCGCGTCCGACCGCCTCGTGAATGGCCTCAAGGCCCGCGATCCTACGCACCTTCATAGGAACACCCCTGCGGGCGATCAGAATGTAAACGATGACGGCTCCCGAAAACATCACGAGCGTCACTAGAAACCAGAAGCGGGATCCATCAAACCACTCCATGGCTGGAGTGATCGGGACCGGACTCGTCAACGGGACCGATTCCTGGTTGTCCTGGGCCAGGGCAACGATCTGGAAAATATAGGACTGTTCCCGACTGAGGTTGGTGACGGTAAAGGCGGTCGTCGCCGGAGGAACAATGTCAACGCGCCCAAACTCCGGATCGTCAGAAGTTCTTTGACGAACGACATACCCCAGCAGGGCTGCATCGTCGGCCGACGGCATCCACGTCAGATCAATTTGAGTGCCGTTGTCCCACGGATGGTCGAAGACTTGTAGATTCGCTGGCGGCTGGGGCGGAAACACTTGACCCCACCCCAGGACGGGAAACCATAAAACGGCACAAACCCCCACCCATGCAACCCGGATCCTCACCGTTGCTACCCCTCAATCAGTTCAATGTTCGCGCGCGGGATAATAACACGTTCACCCGATTCCAGATCCACCTCGAGCACCCTGGCCCGGGAGCCCGACCCCAGCACCTGTGGCTCGGACGGCAGCTGGCGGACCGCGCCGAGTAATCCGAAGTACGGATCACGAATGATTCGCACGGGGGCGCCCACATCCAGGTAACCATGAGCCGTATCAGAGCCCGACCCCAATCTTCCGGCCGATCCGGTTATCGGGATGATAATCTCAGGCCGCATCACACCGGCGCGTATCTGCGTGGCTCCATTGACTGCGGCCAGATCCCCCTGCCGCGATGCAAGAAGACGGAAAGTCCTTTCCGCCATTCCGATACGACCAAAGCCTTCGGTGATGATCAGCGTTAAACCCACCTGTTCAGAACCCGTGATCGCGACACCGATGCTGTAGCCGAGAAACCTTTCGAGGTCTTCGTCATCGATTCCTCCCGTCACAACCGCTGCCACTCCCGTCTCCCGCGCCTTGCGGAGAGCTTCAGCCGTGATTCGCGCTCCACCGACCACAACGGCGCCTTTCATGTCGGAAGTGATTAAATCAGCGGTCAACTCCTGGTCCGGAGTTTTCGAGGCCATTCGCACGGGGCCGAAAGCTTCTCCTCCGATGCCGAAGATCCCCTGAATGAACGTGACGTCGGCTTCGATGACGCAGCCTTCTCGAGCAATGAGTTCTACCACCCGCCCCGCTAAATACGCTTGAACCTGCAACGGCGTGGGTACGCCACGAATAATCAGCTGCCCCGTCACCGATGAAATCGACTCGATCGTGCCCGACACCTGGGATACATACTCGGACTTGAACATTCCAAAAATACCCTTCGTGCGTGCCAGGACATCCCCGATTTCAATGGGATCGCCTTCGTTTACCAACATGCAGTCGGGCACATCGGCAGGGGGCAGGGCGAGGAGATTCGCGATGTTGAGCGGGGTAATATTGCCCGGCATGAAGGCTTCGGCAACCGCCTGTTCGGCCGACACCGGGTCATCGAGTGCGACTCGCACATGACCCGGTATCGGAAGCTGGCGGCGAACCCGGTGCCGAATCTGAGGAGATACCTTGAGGCCCGGTGTGTACGCCTTGGCCTTCAATGCCCTCCCTCCGAAGTCTTCACTTCAGGGTAGAGCTCCATAACTCTTACCCACTCGGAGACCTGTTGACGACCCGCCTGTCGTTCCACTGGAATTTCAAGGGGTCGACCCCGCGCATCCAGAACGATGCCGACCCGGCCGCCACGAACCTCAGACTCTCTCTCGCGTCCGGGACCCGCACCGCAGTCGAAGCCTTTATCCGGTTCAATGGTCACCATCGCGATCTCACCCTGACCCAGAGGGAGGATGCGGATGTCCCCCACAGCCATCTGGCCAGACTCGTCGATGCCCTTTCCGCGAATGGAGTAGCGGAAGCAAGGCCGTCCCAGTTTCCCCGTGCCGCGGGTGGCTACGCACGTTCCCAGGTAGACCAGACAATCGCTTTCGAAAACCTCAAGCGATGCTTCCGGGTGCACCTGGGCCAAAACGCCCAGATGCGGCATCATGAAGATAGAGTCCTTCGCCAGCGAGGTAAATCCTTCGGGCTCGAAAGCATCGATGAGGATCATGGCCGTCTGCTCCATCCGGGGCGCGTGCGACAACACACCACCTGAGGCCACCAGCAGATCGAGCTTCATGTTGTCGACGATCGTCTGGCCCGAAGTGACCTGATCAAACGTGTCTCCCACGGTACGCTGCTGCTGCACACCACGGAGCGTGGTCGCGAACTCCTTGTGCTGGAGGTAGGCCAGACGAAGCGCTTCGCGGGCAACGGCCTGCTCAAATACCAGGGCTTCCCGTGTCTGAGGAATCGTCGTTGGGCGAATCATTTTGTTTTTGACGCGATTGCGGAGTTCGCGTTCGTCCATGTCAAAGTGGACCCAGCGGAGGATGTTCCGCATACCCGCCTCCGTGCAGACATTCGCGATCGAATAGCTCATGCCGAGATTGGCGCTGACGGTACGGTTGAACGTGTCGTCAAAAACGCTGAAGACATCGGTCGTGGCGCCCCCGATGTCAACACCCACGACATTGATTCCCTGTCGCGTGGCAATCGTCCTCAGGATGTTGCCGACGGCGCTGGGAGTCGGCATAATCGGCGCATCTGTCCACTCGATCAATTTGTCGTATCCGGGCGCATGCGCCATCACATGCTCCAGAAAGAGATCGTGAATGGCATCCCGCGCCGGCGCGAGGTTTTCCCTTTCCAGAACCGGCCTTAGGTTCTCAACGATTCTGAGCGAGAATCCTTCCTCGAGGACTTCCCGGATCAGCGGCGCCGCATCCTTGTTGCCCGCATAAACGATTGGAAGTGAGTAATCACTACCGAAACGTGGGCGTGGCTTGGCCGGGGCGATCAGCTCGGCGATCCCAACCACGTGCTTTGTGGTGCCCCCGTCAACCCCTCCCGAAACCAGCATGATGTCGGGTCGCAGCTCACGAATTTTCTGAATCTGTTCATGAGGGCGGCGTTTGTCGTTTGAAGCAATGACGTCCATGACAATCGCACCGGCTCCCAGGGCAGCCCGCTTGGCGCTCTCGCCCGTCATCTGTCGGACAACCCCCGCCACCATCATCTGCAGGCCGCCACCCGCGCTGGAAGTCGAGATATAGAGATCGCAGCCGTCCTCGTTCGTCGCGGGACGCACAATCCGGCCATCCTCATCGATCAGGCGGCGGCGGGCCAACTCCTGAATCTCGGTGATGGCGTTGACCACACCTACTGTCACGTCGGCAAACGGGGCCTCAACCGTCGTCGGCGCTTCGCCCCGATACGTTTGTCGAAATCCCTCCTCCCGCAGCTCGATGAGAATCGCCTTGGTCGTCGTGCTACCGCAGTCGGTAGCCAGGATCACGCAAATCAGGTCCGGCTCAATCGTTTTCATCGTGTGTCGGAGATCGTTGCTCGGCTGGCTCGGGCCGCCCGGAGGCTTTGCTCGTCTTCGACACCCGGGATGTCACCGAGTCCAGGGCTTCAATGCGAAGGATGAGATAGTCTATGGATCCTCTCCGCTCAAGGAACTCGGCGAATCGCTCGTAGCTGCCCGTGTCGGTCAGAATAGATAAGAGGGGCTGGAAGAAGTGCATCAGTTGCGCCGACACATAGTTAAAGGGCCGGTGCATCTCCAGCAGCAACAACGCAGGCGCGGTCATTCGGCGTCGGACAACCTCAACGCATATTTTTTCGACCAGTGCACGCTGCGCTTCGCTCACCTCCATTGCTTCGGGTGATTCGATGGCAAAAGCGTGTTTGAGCCATTTCACGTGGCGATACTATCATCGTCACCTGCGCTCTGAAAGAGTCCCACTCTCTGATTGGGGCTCCAATTGTCCGATGAAATCGACGCTCAACCCGTCGCTTCCGAATCCATCACTGTCTCCTTCAGAAAAGCCAGGACATCGGTGGCTTCGTCGATTTGCTTGGAAGTCGGCTTCCCCGCACCATGCCCCGCAGAGACTGCGACCCGGATAATCGTCGGGTTGCCTCCGGATTGAGCGTGCTGCAGGGCCGCTGCGAACTTGAAGCTATGAGACGGGACGACCCGGTAATCGTGGTCACCCGTTGTGACCAGCGTTGCGGGCTAAGAGGTGCCCTTACGGATTTTGTGGTAGGGAGAGCAGGTCCGGAGCACCGGAAAATCGTTGGGATCTTCGGGTGCAGCGTCATCCGTGATCCACGCCCAACCGATCGTGAACTTATGGAATCAAAGCAGATCCATTACTCCAACGGCAGGGACGGCTGCGGCAAACAGGTCTGGACGTTGAGTCACGCTCGCGCCCACGAGCATTCCACCATTACTCCCAGGTGAGTTGAACACCTGCGGCGTCTTCAGCTGATTCCCAGCCGGGTTTTTGCCTCTTCAGACATCAGTGCGGGAGTCCAGGGCGGATCCCAGACGATCTGAACGTCGGCCGCTTCGACACCGGAAAGCCCTTCGATCTTCTGCCGTGCATCAGCCGCAATCGAGTCACCCATGCCGCAACCCTGAGCGGTCAAGGTCATCTTCACGTCGACGCGCGAACCTGAATCTGTGGGCGGCCCTACCTCGAGTTCGTAGATCAATCCGAGGTCCACGATATTGACTGGAATCTCTGGATCGAAGCAAGTCTTAAGCTGCGCCCAGACTTCATCGCGCAGCTGTGTCCCAGTTTGGGGATCACCCGCAGCATTGGCAGCAGCCGGCTCTTGGACAACTTCCTTTCCTATCGCATCGGCATCACGGCCCGCAAGACGGAACAAGCCACCCAGAGAAGGAACCATCAAGGTATAGGTACCTCCCAACGCCTGCGTAATGGAAACTGCCGTGCCTTGAGGCAGCTGGACGGCCCGGCCTCCCGGTATCTCGACGACTTCACACTCTCGGCTCAACTCGATTTCACTGCTCATAATTCTCTCCACCTGCCCTTCACCAAGGCGCCCATCGGCCTGTGCTATAACGTTATCCCGTTTCGCTTAGATCGCGCAAACACCCGTGCTGCTAGTCTTCCTGCTCCCGCGGCGCAGGAAGCGGTTTGCGTGGCAACAACGCATCCCGATTTGCTGCGTGGTAAACGAATGAAGCTACAATCACGGCGTTCTTCATCATGTCATCGGCCTGAATCCGTTCGTAGACATCCATGCTGGAATGGTGCGTGCGGCTGTTGTATTCGATCGGATCCTGGATGAACTGAAAGCCCGGCAACCCCACCTCATCGAATGCAATGTGGTCTGTGCCCCCGGTCGGCCGGATGCTGAAAGTCGTCATCCCCATGCTCCTGAAGGGCTCGATCCACCGTGAAAATATAGGCTCTACTCGATCATTTCCCTGAGCATAAATACCTCTTATTGATCCAGTTCCATTGTCTAAGTTAAAGTAAGCCGCGAATTTGAGGTGCTCCGGATCGAGCTCCATCGTATGACGGTCCGCGAGGTGCTCGGCCACAAAAGCACGGGAGCCAAAAAAGCCGTGCTCTTCTCCAGTCCAGAGTGCGATTCGCACTGTCCGACGCATGGGCAACCCTATCGCCTTCAGGATCCGGACAGCTTCCATCATGACAGCGGATCCTGCGGCGTTGTCGGTCGCCCCCGTTCCGGTGTGCCAGGAATCAAAGTGAGCTCCCAGCATTACGACTTCATCCGCCCTGTCGGTGCCGGGAATTTCGCCGACCACGTTGAACGCGTTCAGATCGTCATCGTGAAACGTGTTCTGGATGTCGATCTCCATCGAGACAGCCACGCCCTTGTCCAGGGTCCGGTAAATGCGGCCGTAGTGCTCGACTGCGAGTTCCACCTGCGGCGCAACCGGATCCGCGTCCACTTCCCAACGTCCACCATTGCGCACAAACACCGTCCCGCCCGACCCTGCCCCGGGTTCGAGGAGAGCGGCGACACCTTCGTCGAGAAAGAACTCCATCCGGGTTCGAGGAAAGTCGTTGTCGTCGCGGTTCCGGCCACGGCCCCTCCGAGCGCGCACGGGCTGTTGGGATCGCGCCAGCAGTTCTTCATCGGTGAAGCGCCGTCCCGGGGCCTCAAACATCGCTGGCACTTCGGGCATCGATTCCGTCAGGACATACTTTCCACCCAGTCGGCCTCTGAATTCTTCGATATCCTCCGGTGTTTCGATCACAGCAAGAACGGCTTCGGCCCGAACTGCACCATTGGTACCAGGGGTCCAGGCCTTGGGATATCCGATTACCGGGTAACTCTGGCCCATGATTGTCAAGTGCGCGGAGAAACGGTCGTTGGTCCAACCACGGCCAAATGGGCCCCACTCTTCGAGTTCTGCACTGACCAACTCCCACTCGACCAACTTGCTCCGGGCGTAGTCCCCCGCCATCCGAATATTAGGGGAACCCGTCAGACGGGGACCGTAAACATCGGTCAGGTAGCTGGCGAGATCCATGACCTCGGATCGGTTCAGGCCCTCGTCCTTAATTCTGTGAACCGCATCAAGGTCGACGGGCTCTTCGACCTGCGCCGGCATCGGGAGACCCATGAACAGCACGAACAGAACAAGCAAGACCGACACGGAAACCCGGAGAATCACAAGTGAGGTCGGGTACATCGTCATTCTCCTAGATTAGGTCTGTCCACGATTATCTTCGGGAATACAGAAGCAGACCTCTCAATTTTCAAACCCTTGAACATCCACCGACCACCCCGACACTGCCGATAAGCTCCAGGTTGGCCATCCCGACGGGGGGACACACAGGCCTTCCAAACCTGTTCGGCAACGTGAGGGACAAACGGCACTGGGTTACTTGACTTCAATTTGGATGGGCTCGGAATCGACAGGAGCATTTGCCACGAGAGTGGCGACGACTTCGTAGACACCCGGGATCACTTGATTCGATTCCTTGTCCCGGTGATTCCAGGCAGCTTCGAACCTCCATTCTATACCCGGTTGAAGCGCCTCACTCCGGATGACTTCGGAAAACAACAGGCTTTCGGACCATCTCCAGACCTCAATCCCCCGGCGGGGATCAGTAACTACGAAATCAAAGTTCTGGCTGGAATCGAAGTCAAACGCCAGCAAGAGATCCGAAATGTTCTGCACTCGGAATACGAATTGATGCTCGGCCTCGTTGGCGACGACTTCGACCTCGGTTCTCAAGCTGGAATCCGATACCTCACCGACGGTCTCGGTGGGAGCTGCTGTGGGAAGCCGGGGTCCTGGAGACCGCACGTCCAGATCCCCCACCACCGGCTCGTTTCCGACCAATGCTCCAACAAGTTTCACGCTTTGAGCGCCGGCCGGTGCATCGATTTCTCCCCCGACGATGCCCACGCTCCGCTCCAGCACCAATACGATGTCTCCAAAATCAAAGCGTGCAGTGAGCGGCAAATCGTTGACATCGGTTTCGATCACTTCAACCGAAACCCGGCTCACCGGAAACAAGTCAGCCTCCAACTCTCCGTCGAAGCGCAGGTACTGCCGCAGGTCGCGATCGTAACGAACGCCAAGCTGCCCACCCGCGCCTACGAATGGGAACTGGGAAAACACGTAGTAGCTGGTCCCGTCGACAATCGTGTAACCGCTGACCTCCATATCGAAGCTATCGAGGGTTCGCCCCTCAGAATCCAGGATGTCGTACTCCCACCGGTTTCCGACATCCAGCGGCAGGAAGTCAGGAGACATACGGACACCCTGCCCGAAGGCGTCAGTCTGGAAACTTACCAGCGCTGCTATGCTAAGAGCCAGAAAGCGAAACATGAGTTACATTTTAGGCCAGCTCAATGGGACAAGACAATCAGGCTGATGATGTCCAATTCATGGATCTTGCGATCGGGCTTGCCCGAGAGGCCGAACGGATGGGCGAAGTCCCGGTCGGAGCGCTCGTCGTTTTAGAGGGGAGCGTCGTTGGCGGCGGGTACAATTCGTCGATACGTACCGATGATGCAACGGCCCATGCCGAGATCCGGGCAATTCGCGATGCGTCCGCGGCTCAGGGGAATTACCGGCTTACCGGATGCACGCTCTACGCCACGCTAGAACCCTGCCTGATGTGCGCCGGTGCCATGATTCACGCGCGAATCGATCGGCTGGTGTACGCCTGTACGGATCCTAAATTCGGAGCCGCGGGCTCTGTGTACGACGTCCCTGCAGATCCCCGCCTGAATCACCAAATCAAGGTCACTTCCGGCGTCAGCGAAGCCGACGCCCGGCAACTGCTTCGCAGATTTTTTGAACAACGCCGCAAAAACACCCGTCCTTAGGTGATTGCGCCGACCCCTCAGTCTGATCGCGTCTGAGTCCCGGCTGACATCGAGCGATGATGCCTGCGGGCTTTATGGAATTGACGTTGAAACCCTGTAAAATTATGCGGTAGAGCAGCATTCAATCGTAACGATTTATCTTCAGCAATCGTAAATAGTAAGGTTGAAGGAGCTCATTCGTTTCGGGGGACCGCGTTCCAGGGTCAAAGTTTTCTATCAGGAGGATCTCAATGAAGAAGTACTTGGCAATCGTGGCTCTGTGGGGTTTGCTTGCCGCTGTTCCGGCCGAGGCGCAGAACATGGTGAGCAATTTCCTCGATCGCTATCGGTCCCCCCAGGTGGATCTGACAGCGCTTGAAACATCCCTGATTCCTCCTGCGTCCTTGACCGCACTGGCTCAGGGTGACAGCGTGCCGTTGCGCATTAACGACGTCATTCGGATGGCGCTCGAAAGCAACCTGGACATCGGTGTGAACCGATTTGCGCCATCGATATCCGAGTACGCCATTGCGGCAGCGTACCAGCGATTCGATCCGACGCTGACTTTCTCCGGAGCGGTGAACCGGAACACATCAGCATCGTCGACGCAGCTGGACGGCGCAATCACGAACACGCGGCTTACGGGCAACTACGCCGTCACCTTCAACCACCAGCTTCAGTATGGATCGTCCTACCAGGTTCGCTTCGCGATGAACCGGCTATCGACCAATAGCTTGTTCAGCACAGTCAATCCGGCATACAACGGGCAGGTGACGTATCAGTTCACCCAACCACTTCTTCGTAACTTCGGAACTTCGATCAACACGAGCGATATTACGATCGCCCGGAACAACGTCGAAATATCGGAAATCCAGTTCGAGCAGCAGGTGATGGACCTGGTCGCCCAGTCCACAAACCTGTACTGGGATCTCGTATACGCGCGGGAAGACATTCGTGTTCAGCAGGCATCTCTGGAGTTGGCAGAGCGGACCCTAAGAGACAACCAGATGCAGGTCGAAATCGGCACGCTCGCACCTATCGAGGTCGTTCAGGCAGAGTCGGCGGTCGCGACGCGGCGAGAAAGTCTCGTGGTAGCCGGATACAACCGAACCCGAATCGAAGACAACATCAAACGAGTGGTCAGCCGCGTCCCGGATCCGGCGCTCGTACTGCTTTCACTGAACCCGGTCGAGGACGTCCGCAACCGGACGGATGAGATACTCCCCATCGCGGAGGCGATTCAACTCGCGCTGCTGAACCGGCCGGAAATACGTCAGGCAGAAATCGATATCCGGAACAATGACGTCAGCCTGGCTTTCGCCGAAAACTCACTGCTCCCGTCACTGGACATCTCTGCCTCCTATACTCAGTCCGGCGTCGGCGGCAACACTTTCGTCCGTTCAGGAATTGGCGGCGATACGGTGACGCAGATTCCCGGCGGCATCGGCGGCGCATTTTCCGATATTTTCGGCTTCAACTTTACGGGTTACTCACTCGGCTTTTCTCTAGAGATCCCACTCAGCAACAGGTCGGCTCAGGCTAACGTCGCGCGACTGACGGTTCAGAAACGGCAGACCGAGTCCCTCATCGCAGCCACCGCACAGGCGATCGCCACACAAGTGCGCGATGCGTATAACCAGATCGAGATGAACCGGGCGCGTATTGACGCTGCCCAGATTGCCCGGGAACTTGCCGAACGGAGGCTGGATGCTGAACAACGGAAGTTCACACTGGGCGCCTCCGCAATTCGCTTCGTCCTCGACGAGCAGCAAAACGTAACGCAGGCGCAGACCAACGAAATCCGCGCATTGGTGGACTACGCCAAGGCCATCGTCAGTTACGATCGGGCGATCGGGCGCACGCTGGAGAGGAACAACATTCAGATCGAACAGGAACTGCGTCCCTCTCTCGCCCGTGTGGAGGCGGGAGGCATAGCGGCTCTATAGAGAATTGGAGACTCCCTGAACACGAGTGGGCGACCCGTGAAGATATTCATCAGGTTTGGGAACACTGGGGCATTCACTAGACTTCTGAAGTGCGGAGGTATGGGGGCGGGCAGTAGCCGCGTTGCTCACGGGTTGTCGTCATGAAGCGCGCGGATGTCCGCAGCGCAGACGATGGATGGGCCCGAGGGTCCGCGTCTTGAAGAAGCGCTCCATCACCGATTTATTCCGGCAATTGGCTCTGCGCCTCATCAGTTGAATCAGCTGACAATCTTTGATCCATTGCTTACGGCCGTCGCTGTTCGGTCGCTCTGCCTATTTGTGATGGACTACAAACGGGAGGCCGTGTCAAAGTTACCGACGTTCGAAGAAAACGAGTCCTCATGACCCAAGAGTCGAGGTAGTCGCAAAAGTAGTCGGGGTTAGTAAGTAGTTGTAGAATCAATTCCGGAGAGGTGCTAGAGCGGTTGAATAGGCCGGTCTCGAAAACCGGTGTGGGGGTGACTCCACCGTGGGTTCGAATCCCACCCTCTCCGCTTCCGACCTGTGTCACCCGCCAATCCTAAAGCTATCACTGCCTCGCTCAGCTATGGGCCCCACTGTTGGTCCCCGTTTAAAATTGGCTTGATCTGATCATCCCACATTTCACACGACTGGTTTGCCCCTGCCCTGCATCCATCCGCGCCGAGTGCGTAGCACGGCGTCAGGCTGATCAGCCTAGGTCATGCCTCGATCGCCCTCCCGACACGTGCCGTATGCATGATGGTGTCTGCGCGGCCGCGCGACGACAACTCAGGAGAAACTCAGGTTGGACCAACATGCTGAGAATGATTGCTCCCCGATCTGGAGTTGGGCGGATTATAGGCAAGCCTTTCACTGGACAGTCCACGTGTCCCTCTTGTCTAATTAATACATAGATTTAATCTGTGATCGATGCGTTAACGGAGTCCCTCATCGATCCCGACCGGTAGGTGTGATGGCCAGAAAAGACGAGATTTCAAGCGAGTTGCCGGAGGCTAGACCTTCGCAAGCCACCAGCGAAGAAGAATTTGACGAGGTGTCGGAGCGGTGGAGTGAGGAGCGCCGCCAGCTCCACTCCGAGATCGACAGCCTGTATCGAGTCCAGGAGGAAGCTCGAAAGACCTCCCGGCAGACGAACGCGGACGATGGCGAAAACGTTGCTCGCTTGCAATCGAAGTTGGACGATGCGTCGTCCGATCGCCAGAAGGCGGAAGAGGAGCTGGCCGCACGGACACGCAAATGGGAAACTAAAGAAGGAAAGCTCAAGGAATCGGTGGCCCGGCTCGAAGCCAGTCTGGTCGAAGAAATCGAGCGGGCTAACAATGCCGCGCTCCGGGTAGGCACCGCCCAGGACGCCAAGTTAGCCGAGTACAAGTCACATATTCAGAAGCTTAAAGCCCAAGCCGGTCAACGGGCCGAAGAGGCAACCCGGGAATGGGATGCTGAACGCGCCCAGGTCGACCTCGAACTTGAACGTCTTAGGAAAGCAACCGAGTCCCGACCCAAGGCACTCCCTCCGAATCCTCTTTCCATCATGCCACCCCCACCCCCACCCTCAGTGGCGCCTTCCAAGCGCAAAAAACCTTCTTTTACCGATAGGGTTCGCGCACGCTTCGATTCCGGTGCGAGCACCGGGAGTTCCATTTCATCCGCCACGGGCGCCCCCGAAACCGATGTGGATTCCCAGCGGTCAAAACTGGCGTCATTTGATCAGGAGCGCACGGAGCTCGTTCGGCGCGCCGGCGAACTTGAGCAGGCCCTCGGCGAGGCCAGGAAGCAAACAGAGCTTGTGTCGGGTGAACGCGATTCTATCCTCCAGGAACGCGACACCCTCCGGGATAGGGCCGAAAGGATCGAGGAGGACGTACAGACAGTCCAGCAGACACGTGAGGAATGGGAAAGCGAACGTTCCAGGCTGGAAGCGCGCGTTGTGGAAGTCGAGCGGAACGCGCTTCAACAGAAGGGTCGCACTAAGAATCAACAGGGCCAGGGTAATGAGGCCGTTGCTGAACTCAAAGGCCAATTGGCTGGGGCCCAGCAGTAGATTGAGGAAGTGCGAGCTCAGCTGAGCACCGCAACCACGGACTGGGCATCCGAAAGGGAAGACCTGAACGCCACGATCGCCCGGCTCGAAGAGGATGGGGGCGACACGGCTTCGGTCGAAGACCGGGTTGAGATGAAATTCGCGTCCCGATTGTCAACGTTGGAGAGTGCACGGTCGGAACTTCAGACCCTCTTCCAGTCCGGTCGCGATGCGTGGGACTCCGAGAGGGAGAGCCTTGCGGCCACAATCAGTGAGCTGGAGGCCGAACTCGAAGAAGCCCACCGTCGCCTTCCATCGGATCACACCTCCGAGGAGTTCAAGTCAGAAGCGGATGCCGTTGCGGCCGCTCGGGCCAAAGCGGAAGAGAAGCTTTCCCTGGCGACTGCGAAATGGGACGCGGAACGAAACACTCTGAAGTCAACGATCGAGGAACTGCGAAGGGCGGAAGGGAAGAACACGAGCAATACGGAACAGTTGGCGGCGGTGGCCGGGGAATGGACAGCTGACCGACAGAAGCTGGAGTCCGCGATCGAGACTCTGACCCAGTCCGTTCGGGACACGACGTCGAAGCTGGATCACTCCGAAAAGGCCCGCCGTGGGCTGGAGAAGAATCTCCAGGTGATCTCCGCGGAATTGAAATCGGAACAGAAGAGAGAATCAGCACCGTCGGTCGAAGAGCAGGAAGCGGTGATCAAAGAAAGGGAAGAGGCCGTTCGGAATGATGTACTGGACCGTTTAGGCGTCGAAATAGAAGTCCAGAAAGCGGAGCATGAACGGCAACGGAGTGCTGAAATCCGAGAGCTGAGGGCCGCGCTGGAGCAAGAATACACCGGCGCGCTGGCCGCCGCAAAAAGCGAGAGTGAATCCAGGGCCAGCGATCTCGAGGCTCAGACCGCGGCGTGGAGCACGGAGCGAGCCCAGCTCCAGACCCAGATCGCGGACGCCCACAGCCTCCTGGATGAAGCCGCCGAAAACATGAAGGCGCTCGAGCAGACCCACAACACGGCGCTGGCCGCCGCAAAGAGCGAGAGTGAATCCCGGGCCAGCGATCTCGAGACTCAGACTGCAGCGTGGAGCGCGGAACGAACCCAGCTCCAGGCCCAGGTCGCAGACGCACACAACCTCCTGGATGAAGCCGCCGAAAACATGAAGGCGCTCGAGCAGGCCCATAACACGGCGCTCACTGCCGCCAAAAGCGAGAGTGAATCCCGGGCCAGCGATCTCGAAGCTCAGACTGCAGCGTGGAGCACGGAACGAACCCAGCTCCAGACCCAGGTCGCAGACGCACACAACCTCCTGGATGAAGCCGCCGACAACATGAAGGCGCTCGAGCAGGCCCATGACACGGCGCTCACCGCCGCCAAAAGCGAGAGTGAATCCCGGGCCAGCGATCTCGAGGCGCAGACTGCGAAGTGGAGCGCGGAGCGAAAGCAGCTCCAGGCCGAAATCGCGGATGCCCACAACCTCCGGGATGAAGTTGCCCACAAGGCGAAAGCGCTCGAACATGACCACAACAGCACACTGGCCGCCGCAAAAAGCGAGAGTGAATCCCGGGCCAGCGATCTCGAAGCTCAGACTGCGAAGTGGAGCGTGGAGCGAAAGCAGCTCCGGGCCGAAATCGCGGATGCCCACAGCCTCCGGGATGAAGCCGTCGATAAACTAAAGGCGCTCCAGCGCGAAAAAAAGAAGGCAGGTAAGGGACAGAACTCCGGCAAATCGAAGCCCGTCGACACCGCGCAGCGGGCTCACATCACCGGTGAGGTCGAACGGGTGAGTTCGGCTCTCGACATGCTGGCACTGAAGATCGACAATCCGTCCACGGATCTCTCTGCGGGGATGCGTGCCAGCCGGGAGCAGACGGAACTGATGAACTACCTAAAGGGGCTACGCTTTGCACTCGGAGAGGAGCAAGAATAACTGCGGGCGCGGGTGGGTCGGCCGCGCGGATTCGTTTCAACCTTCAGTCGCCGCCGGGACTTTCATCGGATCCTGAAATCTTGGATCCTAAGCCGTTGGATCCTAAGCCAATAATCCGCTGCCATGCCGTTCGGCACGGGGTGATGAATGGGGCGCGACTCCTTCCAATCGGGGCCCGGGGCTTAGGGCATCGAAACGCCCCCTAAAATCTTCGATACAATTTCGATTTGGAATATGGACACCGGTACCGCAGCGACCCCACTGCGTCTGCCGCACCCGGACCGCAGACTCTGGACTTCAGGAGATCAAACGAATTGTGAGGCGACCGCGACCGCTGTCAGCAAAGCTGTCCTAGATTATCAAGTTGAGTTTTCAGCGTCATGTTCAAGAAATACTCGAGAAATCCCGACCACAGTGTCCGCACCCCTGACTCGAATCGAATTTATTGATCCACCTGCATTTCACGCCGCGATTTGCCCCGCATCTGACCGTTGAAGCAGCGTATAATTCCCACGACTTTCCGGTAGTTGTTCGAAAACTTCGTTCTGGAACCTTCATTTAAGAGAGCACATTCCAGCCATGGCTAATTCGATCGAGTTCCTCAAAGAAAAGGCACGTCGTATGCGTGTATCGTCCATAAAAACCACGACCGAAGCGGGCTCCGGACACCCGTCTTCGTGCCTGTCCGCGGCCGACCTCACTTCGGTGATGTTTTTCGGGGAGATGCGATACGACCCCGCCGACCCGGATAATCGTGCGAACGATCGCTTCGTTCTCTCGAAGGGTCACGCCGCTCCGCTACTCTGGGCAGCGTATGCGGAAGCCGGGATGATCGATCCCGCAGCGCCTATGACCCTCCGAAAATTCAACAGCGATTTGGAGGGACATCCGACACCTCGAATACCCTGGGTTGACGTCGCGACCGGATCTTTGGGTCAGGGCTTGTCCGCAGCCCTGGGTATCGCCCTAGCTTCCAGACTTGACGGTGCCGGATACGACACCTACACCCTGCTGGGAGATGGCGAATGCGCCGAAGGTTCGGTGTGGGAAGCCGCAGCGCTGTCCAGTTATTACAAAGCCAAGAATCTATTCGCCATCGTTGATGTCAACGGCCAGGGCCAAAGCCAGCGGACCATGTACGGGTTCGATGTAAATCGATATGCCGAAATCTTCCGGGCATTTGGATGGTATGCCATCACAATTGACGGGCACGATTACGAGCAGATCATTGCCGCCTTCAAGGAGTGCCGGGCCCGGGGCGGCGACAAGCCCCGCGCGATCCTTGCGAAAACACTCAAGGGTAAAGGCGTCTCGCTATTTGAAGATAAGGATAACTGGCACGGAAAGCCTGTCCCTAAATCTGAACTCGAAGCGGCGCTAAACGAACTGTCTGGACCTCACGCCGAGAACAGTTTTACAGCCTCGCCTCGAACGGCTCAGGCGTCGGTTTCCGGACCCACTTCACACAGCATCCACGTTTCCCGGGAACTCGGAAGCCAGACAGCCACCCGCGAGGCGTACGGAGACGCACTGGTGAAGCTCGTGGACCAGGATCCACGGGTCGCGGCGCTCGATGGAGACACAAAAAATTCTACGTTCTCACAGAAGCTACTGGACAAGCACCCGGACCACTTCTTTGAAATGTTCATTGCCGAACAGAACATGGTGGGCGTAGCGGCCGGCATGTCCGCTTGCGGCAAGATTCCTTTTGTATCCACGTTTTCCGCATTCCTAACGCGCGCTTTTGACCAGGTCCGCATGGCGCGAATTTCCCAGGCCAATATAAACTTCGTAGGCTCCCATTGTGGGGTCTCGATCGGACAGGATGGCCCTTCACAGATGGGTCTGGAAGACATCGCGATGTTCCGGGCGGTCCCGGATTCCGTAGTGCTTTATCCCAGTGACGCGGTCTCAACCGAACACCTCGTAGCCGCGATGGCGGACCACACTGGAATTTCCTATCTCAGGACGACGCGGCCGAAGGCACCCGTGCTATATCCGTCCGATGAGCGTTTCGAGATCGGAGGATCGAAAGTCCTTCGATCTTCCTCGTCCGACCAAGTGACGGTCGTAGGGGCTGGCGTGACGCTACATGAGGCATTAAGTGCGCAGGTTGCGCTCGAAGCCGAAGGCTTAAGCATCCGAGTGATCGACGTCTATTCTGTGAAACCGATCGACGTTGATGCCCTCCGAAGGGCTGCGAAAGAGACAGGAAATATAATAGTCGTCGAAGACCACTATTGGGACGGTGGAATTGGCGATGCGGTTCTGGATGCGGTCGGAAATCGGGCCGTGGTCCACAAGATTGCTGTGCGCACTGTGCCCCGCTCAGGCAGTCCGGCGGAATTAATCGAAGCCATGGGTATCGGAGCGAACACGATAGCGGAAAGGGTGAGGGAAGTCGTTGGGAAACTAAGAGTTAAGATTTAAGAATTCCTATTCCCCGGGCTGACAGGTCTAGACCATTAACCTTGCACCTTCTTATGATCGACTCTGACGACCGCCCGCATCCCGCCGCGGGCGTTAAATTCTCCGACAACTTCGATCTCCACAGGGGAGCATGCGTCGACAACGTCTCTCAGAACACGGTTGACGACATTCTCATAGAAAATCCCAAGATTCCGGTAGGCGAGAAAGTAATTCTTCAGTGATTTCAACTCCAGGCACAGCGTATCGGGACGATAGCGGAGGCTGAGCACCCCGAAATCTGGAAGCCCGGTCTTGGGACAGATCGACGTGAACTCGGGTATCGAAACCTCGATCTCATATCCGGGATACTGGTTTGGCCAGCACTCGATTTCCGGGAGGGGCGCCCCCATACCGGCACGGGCGTGTTGTTCTGTATACTCGGCCACGCCCCGACTATAGCACACGGCTCAACCGACACTTTATCAAGGAGTTGCCCCGGGGACGCGGGGCGGTTTGGGGGATGTGGGCTGGGCCCTCAAAACGTGAAAGGCTGACGTGAAAGGCTAACGTGAAAGGCCTCACAGCGCGTCCTACGCTGTGAGGCCTTTTCCTCTAGTCTCCTTCACCGTCTACACCTGGCTCTAATTCACGAAATCCCTTTCGCTCGGGGTCCGTCCCGCCTCAGCCGTCCTCTCACCCGATGCAGCCGACTACCGTCCCTGGCTGGAGTAGCCTTCTTGTCACTAGAAGAATTGTTGTCTCTACTCGAGACGAACCCATTGTTGACGGGGGTCATGCTTATTTCAAGTGGTTTTTCCTCTTCATCCTAATTTCCGATCCGATTCCCCATCGGCGGCCACATGAAACATCCAAGAGGGGTAAAATATGTCGCACTGAGGCTTGAAGAAATCTCCCTATCGAGACCGCTCGACGGTTGCCATGTGTCGAATCAGAAATTAGTATGGGGCCATGACCAAAACATCCAATCCATCATCAAAGGGATCTGCGGGAAGCGCCGCCAAAGGGTCAAACAAAAAACCGATAGTGATCCTCATTCTTGGACTGTTTGCAGCCATCGCCCTCGCTGCATTCCTTACCCGGGGAACGAGCGGGGAGCCGCCAAGCGGCACGGTCAACCTGCAGACCTCCGGCTCGGGTTCCACAAATAACCTGCGCGTCAAGGGCCCGGACGACGCAGTCGTCACGCTCATCGAGTACGGCGACTACCAGTGCCCGACATGCGGAATCTTTCATCCCGTGGTGGCCGAATTGATGGAACAGTTCCAGACGCAACTCAAGCTCGAGTTTCATCACTACCCGCTGACCTCGGTCCATCCGAATGCGGTCCCTGCGGCAATCGCAACTGAAGCGGCAGCTGAACAGGACGCTTTCTGGGAAATGCACGACGTGCTCTTTGAACTTCAGAGCCAGTGGGCAAATCACACAAACCCGCAACAAGTGTTCGCCCTCTATGCTGAGCGCCTGGGGCTGGATCGAGAACTATTTGATGCTGCGTATCAGTCCGGAGGAGCCGAAGCCAGGGTTCTGGCGGACATGCAACGCGCACAGCAGATGCAACTTCCGGGTACGCCGACGTTTTTTATCAACGGCGAGATGATTCCACTGCCCAGATCTCTCGCGGAGTTCGAAAACGCTATCTCGGTGGCTATTGAAAACGCTGAATGAAATTCCCTCCGGCAGGGATTCTTGCGCTGTCATTTCTGGGGATGGTCGACACACTGTACTTGTCCCTCTCGGGCGATTCCGGGCTGGTCCCCTGCCACATTACCGAAGGCTGCGGAGACGTTCTCCGCAGCGTGTACTCGGAAGTAGCCGGTATTCCCTTGTCCTGGTTCGGCCTGACCTTCTATGTCGGGGTCTTTTCGGCCGCGGTCTTTCAAGTCTTCGGAGACAGGGACAGCCTCAGGCTGGTGATCTGGCCAGCGGGTGCAGCGCTTGCGGTCTCGGCCATTCTGACCGGAATCCAGGTGTTCATCCTCGAGGCCTATTGCGAGTACTGTCTCACCTCAGCGGGGCTGTCCACAGCGATCTTCTTCCTGGCTCTCTTACCCCGGAGGCAGCACAATCCTCAAGATGAGGACGAAATAACTTAAGTTTAACGGCGCGGTTTAGGTAGAATACCAGTAGCGGTCGGTACAGCACTCTCTATCAGCAAGCTGATAGGGTGCCAACTTATCAGAGAGGAGAGGCAAACCTATGTCGCGCAAGCAACTAAAATTTGTTCTGGGGCCGAGTGTGATCGTCCTTGCCCTGATGTGGATTGGCTATTCCGCCTTCCAGGAAACCCGGGCGTACTTCCAGACGGTATCCGAGCTCTATGCGATGGCTGACACGCTCGGTGACGAGCGCCTGAAGGTTGCGGGCGAGGTCGTTCCCGGATCTATCCAGCTGGGCGCGGACCACGTTGAATTCATCATCAGTGAAGGCGAGCAGATGCTGACCGTCCGCTACATCGGAACGGATCCCCTTCCGGATACATTCAGAGACTACGCTGAAGCCGTCGTCGACGGAGAATACAACGGGAATGGTGTTTTCACGGCCACCCGGTTGCAGGCAAAATGCGCTTCCAAATACGAACGCGAAACCGAAGCTGGCATTGTGCTTCCCGAAACCACCCAGTTAGACCCCCGCACCCCGATCAGCGGAAGCGGATTCTAGGGAAAAGAATTCATGGCTCAACTCGGGCAGTTCGCACTGGCCCTTGCCTTCACGGTAGCGGTTTACGCGATCGCTGCGTCGTTGTTCGGCATACGCATCAAGAACGACCGTCTGATTGCAAGCGGCCGCAATGCCGGCATTGGCGTATTCGCTTCTCTGACTGTTGCCATCACATGCCTTGGATATCTTTTTCTCACCAACGATTTCTCTATCGGATACGTCCAGGCCAATTCGAATCTCGATTTGCCTCTGTTTTACAAAATTGCAGCTATTTGGGGCGGGCAGGAAGGGTCGCTCCTGCTTTGGGGCTGGATACTGAGCGTGTACTCCGCCCTGGTCTTCATTCAGAACCGCAATCGCCACACTGCGATGATGCCCTATGTCGTGGCTGTCCTGATGACGACTTCGATCTTCTTTACCTCACTGAACCTGTTCGTCGTAAATCCGTTCAATGAGTTCGTCACCCTCGGCACTGACGGGACCATGCGGGCATTTACGGCTGCGGATGGTCGTGGACTCAATCCTTTGCTCCAATACTTCATGATGGTGATCCACCCACCAATGCTGTACCTGGGATTCGTGGGATTCTCGGTCCCGTTTGCGTTTGCGATGGCGGCTATGGCGAGCCGGCAGACTGGGGACACCTGGATCCGCACAACCCGGCGGTGGACGATGGTGTCCTGGTTTTTCCTTGGGACCGGCATCGTACTGGGCGGCGCGTGGGCCTATGTCGAGTTGGGGTGGGGCGGGTACTGGGCTTGGGACCCGGTAGAAAACGCGTCGTTGATGCCCTGGCTCCTCGGTACCGCGTTTCTCCACTCAGTGATGATCCAGGAAAAAAAGGGCATGATGAAGATCTGGAACATGGTCCTGGTGATTCTGACATATACCGCGGCCATTTTCGGCACCTTCCTCACTCGAAGCGGCATTGTGTCTTCCGTGCACGCCTTTGCCCAGTCGTCGATTGGCGGCTATTTTCTTGCATTTATCATCCTCATACTAGCAGGATCCTTGTATCTCCTGTATGACCGCGTCAGCTACTTGAAGACCGAAAACACCATGGAATCGCTCGTCTCACGCGAAAGCGGTTTCATGCTGAACAACCTCCTCTTCGTGGCTGCGTGTTTCGCGGTGCTCTTCGGCACGATGCTTCCGGTGTTCTCCGAATGGATCCAGGGCGTGAAGGTCACCGTTGCCACGCCCTGGTTCAACACAATCATGATTCCGATTGGACTGGGATTGCTGTTTCTGACCGGCGTCGGACCGCTGCTTGCGTGGAGGCGCTCTTCGCCGAGTAGCCTCAAGCGGGCGTTCTTGTTTCCGGCCACTGTTGCCCTGATCGTGGGTATTGCGCTGGGTGCCTCGGGTGTCGACAGTGCCTACGCCTTGATATCGCTGACGCTAGCAACTTTCGTTGCGATGACGGTTTTCCAGGAGTTTTACAAAGGGACTCGGGCGCAACGTTCGATGACCGGAGAGGGTTTCATCGAAGCCCTGATCAGCCTGACACTTCGCAATACGCGGCGCTATGGCGGTTACATTGTCCACTTCGGCATCGTTCTGATTTTCGTAGGTTTCACAGGCCAGGTGTTTACCGTTGAAGTCCAGGAAGAAGTCGATGTCGGAGATACGATCACGATCGGTCCCTACGTCCTTCGAGCCGAAAACTTCCAATCACAAAGAATGGCGAACTACGACCTCACCCAGGCCGAAGTCAGTCTATTCAAGAACGATGTCCAGGTCGCCAGCATGTTCCCTGAAATCCGCTTCTACCGCGCGATCGAGCAGCAGACCCACGAGGTTTCCATCCGCGCTACACTGCAGGACGATCTCTACCTGGTATTCGCCGGCGTTTCTGAGAACAATCGCGCCATCATGCAGGTCTATCGCAACCCGCTGGTGTCATGGGTATGGATTGGCGGTTACGTGATCGGATTCGGAACCCTGATCGCTTTGCTTCCGAACAGGGGGCCCGGAGGCTCGAAACGGGAAAAGAAGGCCGCACGTGGAAAAGAAACAGATGAAACTCGCAAGACTGAAAAAGTACACGCTTAACGCTCCTCTCCTCGTCGTCTTGCTCACTGCGGCAGGCTGCGCTCGTGTGGAAGCCGACATTGTGGATCCCGAGGTTGTCTACGGCGAGTTGATGTGCAACTGCAGCTGCAATCAGGGTTTGGGTGTGTGCAGCCATCTCGGCTGTCCGAACGCGATCCCGATGCGGGCGGAAGTCGATGCCCTCATCGAAGACGGTATGGACCAGCAGACAATCCTTTCCCGTTTCGCTGAGAAGTATGGCCTGACCGTTCTTGCAGCGCCGCCCACGGCAGGCTGGTTCAACATCGCTTCCTGGTTGATGCCGTTCGTCGCCCTGACGGTGGGCTTCGGACTGGTCGCTTTTTACGCCCTGCGCTTTCGAGGCCGATGGCGCAAGGTGGCACCGGCGCCCGGTCTGACCCCGGCGACTGATTTCGAGCAGCGACTCAAAGACGAATTAGCGGACTTTGTCCCGGAAGACTGATCCCCTCTGCGTCATGATCTACTTACTCTCCGGACTGCTCGGCGGCGGCGTTATCGCCGCTGTCTGCTGGCCCCTGTTCGCGAAAGACGATTCGATCGAATCTGCGATACTCGAGGAAACCCAGTGGGACCTGCTGCAGCGAAAAAAGGATGTCATCCTCGGCAACATCCAGGATCTCGATTTTGAGTACAAGTGCGGGAAGTTGTCGGAAGACGACTACAAGACGATCCGTGAGGAGATGGCGGCCGAAGTGGCAGCAGTTCTCGGTGACATTGATCGGATCGAATCGTCTCAGGATCTCGATGCGTTAATTCGACATGAAGTCATCGCGAGGAAAGAACGTGTGGCCGGCTCCAGTGTCTGTTCCAGTTGTGGCCATAGGAACTCGCCTCAGAACAAGTTCTGCGCAGACTGTGGCACGAATCTCGACTGATTGGATGCGAAGACTGTCTGGGGTCGTCGTCGCACTCATCTTCGCTGTACCGGCCTACGCTCAGGCACCTATCCAGGTACCGAACGCGATGGCCGCCCACACGCTATTCATTATATTGATCACGGCCGGTTTCCTCCTCTGGGCCGCGAGTTTCTCGATCCAGGTAATGAAAGAGCGCAGCCATCAGAACAAACGCCAGGGGCTGCGCAGCCGTCGCGAAACTATACTCGACAAGATCACGGAACTCGAAACGGCTCGAGAATCGGGTACCATCAGTAAGGAACGCCACAAGCGGCGGATGAAAGAACTGCGGGGAGAGCTGTCACGCGTGATCGAAAAACTTCATTCCGCATCTCGGGAAAAGAAGCACGCCTAGCAGCCCGTGGCAGAAGTCCCGAGGGCCGCGTTACGGCCAAACGGGGCCGGATTCTAGGAGGCGACGACGAAACAATGCTCTTTCATTGGGAGGAGTCGGCGACAACGAAGACGGCCCCGTTTCGCCGTAACCCTTCGGGCGCAGGGGGGCCACCGACGTATCAAACGGAGGCCGCAGGCGCCCCGCAGGCTTTGTCCGGCATTGTTAAGGCGGGTCACGATGGCAAGACGGCGCCCGCGGCCTCGGTTTCAAACCTCGGTGCCCGCTCCTCACTTCGCGCCTGCAACCCGAAGGCCCCTGCGCGCGGTCCTCGGGACTTCTGCCACGGGCTGCTAGCACAAAGCGCGAGTCCAAGAGCTAAGAGAAAAGGCAGCTTTTAACCTTCGAGTTTTCCGATCTCTGATCACCGATCAATTTCATTGCCCATGAATGACACCCCCGCGGTCGAAGCCCACGGAATTTCGAAAACCTACGGTCACTTCCCTGCCCTCCGGAGCATCGATCTGACGGTGCCCCAGGGCGTGTCGGTCACTCTCTTCGGGAGAAACGGGGCGGGCAAGACGACATTTCTGAAGATCGCGGCAACACTGGCGAAACCGAGCAATGGAACACTCTCGATCTACGGATTCGATATCGAGCAAAAACCTGAAGAGGTTCGACGTTCGATCGGACTTCTCTCCCACAATACCTATGTTTACCGAGACCTGACGCCACGGGAAAACCTGACTTTTTTCTCCAAGCTCTATGGACTCGAGCAGACTCCGGACTCCATCGACGGCTTGATTCAGAGGGTCGGTCTTCACCGAAGACGAAACGATGCAGTCCGTTCGTTTTCCCGCGGTCTCCTTCAACGTGTCGGCCTTGCCCGTGTGATGCTGCATAATCCCCGCGTTCTCCTTCTCGACGAACCCTACACCGGGCTCGACGCCAACGCCGTGGAAATACTGAACCGTATGCTGGATCAGGCTGTCACCGAGGGACGCACCGTCATTCTGACGACACATGACATTGAACTCGGTCTACGGGGTGCAACCTATGCTCATATCATTGATCGGGGCAAGATCGTTCATTCGGGAAAGGGCACGGATCCGGGCATACGCGATGCCTACCGGCACTATGTTCGCGGCAAGGATTCGCAGTGGGTGCGCTGATCGCGCTGATTCGGAAGGATATTGCCCTCGAATTACGCCGCAAGGAAACCGTCGCTTCAATGATGATGTTCGGTCTCCTTGTCATGGTGATCTTCAACTTCGCGTTCGAACCTGCGGGAACCGAGCGCGTGCTCATCGCGCCGGGCGTCCTCTGGGTCGCCCTCACGTTTGCGGGAATAATCGGGCTCAACCGCTCGCTTGCCATCGATCTGGACAACGATTCCATACAGGGTTTGCTGCTGGCACCGATAGATCGCGGAACGCTCTATACCGGAAAGGTTATAAGCAACTTCCTGTTTATGCTGATGTCCGACGTCGTGATTTTTGTATTCTTTGTAGTCTTCTATGACCTACAGGTGGATGTCCGGCTGCTCTGGATCATTCTAATCATGATTCTGGGCACGTTTGGATTTGCCGCGGTTGGGACGATTCTGTCCATGATTTCGTCGCACACGCGCATGAGTGAGGTCATGCTGCCCGTCCTCCAGATACCGTTGACGCTCCCGCTGATTCTGGCTGCCGTCTCTGCGACCGCGGCAGCGCTCGATGACGCCGGCGTGGGATATTCGGCGTGGGTGAACTTAGTGATCGGTTTTGATATCATCTTCTTCACGATCTCCTATCTTGTCTTTGAATACGTTGTAGAGGAATAGAAGGAGTTGGAGTCCCTTATGGCTGACCGCGAATTGGGAGTTGCAACACTGGTCGGGATGCTGGCGGCATTCTACTGCGCCTTCATTTACGCCCCCACCGAATCAAGCATGGGCACGGTCCAGCGCATTTTCTACATACATGCACCTGCCGGACTCATTTCCTACCTTGCGTTTATCGTCGTCGGATTCAGCAGCATCATGTTCCTCTATAACAAAGAGCTGCGATGGGACCGCTTGGCATACTGCTCTGCCGAGATCGGCATCTTGTTTGCCGCCACGAACATTTCGATGGGTATGCTCTGGGCAAAGCCGGTCTGGGGCATCTGGTGGACCTGGGATGCCCGCCTGACACTGCAATTGTTGTTGGCCCTCATATTCGTCTCTTATCTGATGCTGGGCGCCTATGTGTCGGATCCTATGAAACGCGCCTCTCTCCAGGCTGTATTCGGCATCCTGGGTGCCGCCGACGTCCCGATCAATTACATGGCGATCCGTTGGTGGAGAACGCAACATCCGTCTCCGGTCATTGCGGGCGGCGAAGGCTCCGGACTCGACTCCGCCATGTGGGTTGCATTCAGTGTCTCGATAGTCTCTCTCGGTCTGCTTTACACCTACATGCTCCGAAGGCGCCTGGACGTGGAACACAGCTCCCAGCAAGTCGAATACTGCGAACAAATGGTGCTCTCCCGATGACGTGGCTCGTGGCGGCCTATTCAGCTTTCTTCGTCCTCTTCTTCGCCTACACGATCCGCATGTCGATCAAACAGAAAGATCTCGATCAACGCATCGACGCGTTGCGCACCCGTATTGAAGAAAACCAGGACAGCGACTCAGAGCCCTGAGCGGCATTGCAGTCGTACATCCCTTAGCCTCCGATACCGATATCACTGAACAAACCTAGCATCGCGAGAATCTGGCCTGTCGCAGGCCTTGTCCTGCAAGAGCCCGCGGAGAAGATCCGATCTGCCTGCGCCACGTCATCCCAACAGTTCGCCATTGAGAGAAGAATTCGCTCGGTCGTTCAATCGGACATCCTGTCCGAACGACCGGCGACCCTTGCAATCATCCTGGTTGCGAGGTCCGGGGGGCTGAACGAGATTTTGAAGCACACCTGTAGGACCCGCACCAGCCCCCCCGTTGAGGGTCAACGGCATTCGTAATGAACAGGCGTCAGCGACAGAAAACGATCAAATCGAGAACGATGGTCGCTCGGCCGACTTTCACTACAGACTCCTAGGCATCAGAACCACCTTGGAGTATCCTTGCTCAAACGTTCAGGGTTCTTATAGGAAGGCAAAACAATCATGAAGAAATTCCTCGGAACATTTGCGTTGGTCCTGTCTTTCTTTGCCAGTAGTGGATTGGCGCAGACGGGTCACCACGTTTACGTACTCAACAAGCAGTCCGCCTCGATGACGATCATTGATGCGGCTTCGTTGGAGGTGCGAGCAACGATCGCAGTCGGACAACAGCCCCACGAATTGGCCATTGATCCGGCAGGTGACAAAGCGTACGTTTCGAACGTCGGGGACAGTTCCATATCCGTCGTCGACCTGGCCGGCCAGCAAGAAACAAAGACGATTACGACCCCGGACTTTTCCTTCCCTCACGGCATTGCTTTCACGCCGGACGCACGGATCGCAGTGGTGACGAGCGAACTCACACAGAAAATCGTCATCATCGATGCCGAGAGAGATACATTGCTCCGATCGATCGATACACCCGAAGAGGGAACGCACATGGTCGTTATCGATCGGACCGGACGTTGGGCCTATTTCAGCAACCGGGATTCCAACACAGTTTCAATCATGGATTTGACCGATTACAGCCTGGTCGCCAACATCCCGGTCGGCGATGGAGCTGAAGGGATTGCTCTTTCGCCGGACGGCAAGTATGTCTGGGTCGGAAATCGCCGAGCCAACACCGCGACTGTCGTCGACACCGAGAGCCGTCGTGTCGTCGGCCAGGTGCCCACCGGGGATTCTCCGATCCGAGCAGCGTTCAGCCCGGACGGGACGAGAGTCTATATTCCGAACTCCGCTTCGGATGATATCTCAGTGTATGACGCAGAATCGCACGAACTTCTGAATACGATTTCGGTCGGTGGGAACCCCGGGGGTATCGTTTTCTCCGACGACGGTTCGAAAGCCTACGTGGCGTCCGCCGCGGAAAGCGCGGTCTATGTCGTCGATACCCGCACACTGGAAGTGTCCGGGAAGGTCGATGTAGGCCGAGGTCCGGACGGGATCACCTACCGGTAGACCTGGGGCTCCGGAAGGTCGTTCTCCGCGCCTTTTCCGCACGGAGCGGTTGCAACCACAGCCAGCTCTCCGGCCAATACGGCCCGGACGAAGTCGCCTGGGGCTACTGGCAACTTGGGACGATACCTGCCAGACTTGCGATATGAAATCCACCCGATCGCTCGATCACGGGAACCTGATTAACTTGTGAACATTGAGCATCGGTTTGGCTGGCGTCGGTTAAGTTGACAATGCCGGTCGACCGACTTCAGCCGTTCTACACGACTGAGCTGTAGACGTCATACTGGAGAGCCATTGAATCGTTCTTTCGCGGGCTTGTGCAGCTTCCCTCAGGAGCGTACAGTGGGGAAGAGTTCATGGCGAAGCACAGCGTGAGGAGGACAAGATGACAGAACGGTTGGTTGGCGTCGCTACGAGGTTCGTGCTGGCAGGGCCGTTGCTTTACGCTCAGAGTTTTCCACCCGGCTACGTCGACCCCGCACCGCTGCTCACCGCGGCGGCCGAGGAAATCGGAGAAGCCGATCTGACTTGCATCACGTACTCTGGCAGTGGCTACAGCGGCGCCGTTGGTCAGACCTTCGAGAACGCAACCGGTATCGACTGGCCACGCATTGATGCGATGGCCAACTACACGCGCACTATCAACTGGGAAACGGGAACCAGCAAGGAAACCTTTGATCGCGAGCCGGGCCTGAATCCCGCATCGTGGAAGTACGGAATCGGCTGGGTGGGCGGCACGCCGACGCAGCGGGAGACGCGCCAGACCCACATCGCCAATGGAGAGTTCGCCTGGCATCAGGATGGCGACGGGGCACCGGTGGCCGTGCCGCCAGAACTGGCGGAAGTGTACCGACTGGACATGTGGTTGAACCCCCACGGGTTTCTCAAGGCCGCTCGTCTGCCGGGTGCCGATCCCGTGGCGTTTTGGCGCTGGGAGCAGCTCGAGAAGGGACGAGACGGCAACGTCGTGAATCCAGAAAAAATGCACGTGGTCGCGATCACGATGTTTGGGAAGTATCGCGTCGATGCGACGATCAATTCGCAGAATCAAATCCAGCGAATCAAGACGACGGTGAACATCCCCACCCTCGGCGATTTCAACATCGAGCATGAATCCACTGATCAACAGGTGTTTGGCAACGTGAAGTGGCCGACTGCCTGGCACTCCCACCAGGGATGGGACGACAACTGGCAGTTCTATCGCCAAAGCACCGGGCACAATGCCTACGGCGGCCAGTTCCCGAATGTGCAGCCGAACGCATGTGATGACCCGGTGCCGGTGCCCCCGTCGGTACGGGCGGCGACCTTTCCCAGCGATGTGACGGTCGAGGAAATCGCCGACGGCGTGTACCGTCTCGGGGGCGGGCCGACCAACAGCTATATGGTCGAGTTCGAGGATTTTCTTGCGGTGTTCGAGGCTCCCGGCGACGAGACTCGCAGCCTAGCGGTCATCGAAGAGGTGGTGAAGCTGGCTCCGAACAAGCCGATCCGCTGGCTGATCAACTCACACCCCCACTTTGATCACATCGGCGGATTGCGTGCCTACCTCCACATTGGCTCGACGATCGTGACGCATATGCTAAACCTCGAGTTCCTGAACAGCGACGTGTTGACGTACGAGCCGAGGACGGTCGAACCAGACATTCTTTCGAAATGGCCGCCGACCGAGGTCGCGGAGGGCTATACCTACGAAGCGGTCCAGGAAAACTACGTGATCGCCGATGATTCCCGGCTCTTGCGCGTGTTCTACGTCCAACCTTTGCAACACGTGGCCGGCATGCTGATGGCCTATCTACCGGCCGAGCGCATCGTGTTTCAGGCGGACCTGTTCGATACGGACGAGCCGCCTCGTGAGGCACAATTGCCTGCGATGCGCAGTCTGTACACCCAGGTGCAGCGAATGGAGCTCGATGTGGCGACGCTCGCGCCGGTACACGGGACTCCCGTGCCTTGGACCGAGTTCGTGAGAGTTTTGGACTCGATGACGGGCGGGAATTGAACTGCCTGACACGACTTCGTTTCGCTTGGGATGAACTCATGTCATCGTTACCGCTCCTGATGTCCGTGCCCATTGCGTCGCGATTCTCGCCGCGTGCGTTATTGAACAACCGGACAGCGCTCCTCCGTTTCCAACGCGGTTCGCTTCCTGACCCGCCTGTTACGACAACACCACTCTGCCTGCCCATTCGCAGTTCTTATGGTGCGAAATCAAGCCGATTGAACGAGACTTCAATGAGTGTTTCAGGTCAATGTGACAGTCGCATGGACGTTTGTGGATCCCGACAGCCATCTGGAGCCACAACGCTCTACTCAGACGAGTCTCTCGGAAAATTGAAAGCTTGAAAACGCAGAGCGGGCGCCGCGGGCGCCACCCGGATCAGAACTGGAATCGCATTCCGGCCTCGATTTGCCGGGGTGCGGTCGCGTTGAAGGACCTTCCGAAGAAGGGAGACGTCAACACACCACTGGGTGTTCCCAGGTGCGTCTTGTTGAAAGCGTTGCTGAGATTGGCAAAGACATTCATTCGGGGCCCGGTGCCGGCAGCGCCTGAGGCGTCGCGGCTGAATTCAAAGGCTTTTGAGATATTAAAGCTGACATCAAAAAAATTCGGTCCGACTTCGCTATTCTTGAAGACGCCTTCCGGCCGGTCGTTACTGACGCCATCGCCGTTATCATCCCGACCCGTGGTGATCGTATATCGCCTGCCGCTGCGTGCCCCGATGACGGTCGTCAGGTAGACGTCCAGAGGCAAGCGCGAATTGACGCTCGCGTTGAACGTGTGGGTGGGGTTGACGTGTGGTCCCCACTCCTTACCAAAGACGTCATGGCTATCCACCGGCAAGGCCTGAAAGCCGCCCGTGCCCGCCTGATCGCTGACACCGTGGAAGTACAGATAGTCCGACGTGATATTGAAGATGCTGATACGCTGCCGCATGGTTACCTTGAAATGGTGATACGTCGAAAAGCCGGTTCCGAGTTGGATAATCTGGCCTTCGTCGGGAAACGGTCGAAGGCCCGTTTTCGGAAAAGGCGCGTTCAAGTCCCGCCCACGGGGTTGATTGATACCCCGGGCCCGGTCGTAGGCCACGGTCACGAAAAGATTATGCGGAAAACTCTGTTCGAGTTGTATTTGTGGCAAGAAGAAATACGAGTTTCTCAAATCAGGCGCAATCTGGTTGCGGGACGGGGGCCGGATACTACCTGCAGAGAAAGGGTCGGGCCAACCCGGATTGTCGATCTGGGTCTCGAACAGCCGTTCTCCGTCCAAATAGCTGTGGTCTTTGATTTGGCGGAAATTAGTCGGGTTCGTGAAGATAGCGATGCCGCCTCGGATGACAGTCGAGTTGCCGATCGCATATGCAAAACCGATGCGCGGATCCACGTTGTTCCGGTCGGTGAGATCTGTCTGCATGAAATAGCGCAGGCCCAGCATCAGGGTGAAGGTGGGTGTGAGCCTGAAATCATTCTGGGAAAATAGCACAAGCTGCGTCTGGCTCAAGTTAAACGATGGGTCGCAGCATTTGACCCGGTACTTGAGCGGTCTTCCGGCCCGATAGCTTTCCAGATCTGAAAACGTGAACTCGCCGAAGAAATTGTCTTCCGACACCGAACGTTCACTGCGGCGCCAGCCCCGAAATCCGCTTCTCATAGTCAGGTTGTCACCGGCATAGTAAATCAGGTTGTTCAGTTCGTATTCGTTTCCGTTGATCAGGCTTCTGTTTTGTGAGCCACCTCCAGTGAATGCGTCCTTGACGACGATTCCCAGAGCATCACTTAAAGGACGGGTCTCGCTCCGATCTTTCCGCCAGATGAAGTGGAGATCGTGCACCGTGCGCTCGGAAAGAATGGAGACTTCCCGAAGATCGACCACGTGGTTGGCCGTCTCTGTCCGGGACGCACGTTCGGGCAGGCTGAAATTGCCGACGTTCTCGTTCTGGCTGTCTTCGGTGGCGTACTGGAGCCTCATGTGCAGCGAGTGCGCATCCGCAATCTGCAACACACCCCGGGTGTCGTATGACCGGTTCACAACAGGACGGGTGACGCCCAGCGAAAATGGTCCATCCAATGTCTGCGCCTTGACCGTGCCGACATTTTCGCGTCTGTTGTCGGTGACCGCGAAATTCAATGAGAGGCGGTCTCGGATGACAGGACCACTGATGTCGCCGTTAATGGTCCGTTCATAATAGGGTGGCTTATTTCGGGCAAAAGGATTGCGGGCGTTCAGCGATTCGTCCTGGAAGGTTGCCGCGAAATTGCCGTGATAGGCGCCCACACCGCCGCGCTCGATCACTTCGGTTCTCGCGCCCCCTTCGTGCAGGCCAGAGGACCCGTTAGCGGCGCCGGTTTCGACATTGAAAGCGTTATTCGTCACGCGGATCTGTTGAATCCGTCCGCTTCCGGCAGCGTCATTCCCGGAATTCCCTGCATCAAATGCCACGTCTTGCTCAGTCTCGTAGATCTCCCAGGCGTCTCTCTGCGCTGCGGTCATGTAAGCGGGAAGCTTGCCCCGCAATTCGTCATACATAAACCGGATGCCGGCAAGGGCCTGATCCTGCTGCTCCCCCTGCGGCGGCCCTTGGCTGAAGTCCCAGGTTTCACCGAACAGGTTCTCCGCCGCCTGACGCTCATCTTCAATCAGCAGGGCCAACTGCCGCTCCTGATCGGCGGTAAAAGGCACGCCGGCTCTGATCAGCGCCTCGGTCACCTGATCTTTGAGTGCGTCGACGGGGTTGCGGGCGGTCAGCTGCCCGAAGGCGGCGGTCGCCAGCAGAATACAAATCAGGGCAGGATGCATCACATTCATGCTAGCACTCCCAATACACGGGTTTTAAGAAAAAACATAGACGGGCCGGGATCATTTTGTTCCTTTATACGGGCCGGCGACTGACCCGCCCAATTCACTTTCTACAACCCTGTTGAGGGGGACTTTGGAGAAGGCTTTGGAGAGTGCACGCCGAGTCCAGCGCCGGGTGGTGGGCACCGAGACCGGTCCCAACCGGCGGGATCTCTCACCCGTTTCAATTTGACATTCCTGCCGTCGCTCACTAGGCTGAGCTTCATACAGGATATCTCATTGACCCAGGAGAAGCCCGTGTCTCGAGTGCGTTTCCTAAGCCCCACCTTCCCGGCCACGTTGCTGCTGATTGTATTCCTGCCTGCAAGCCTTGCCGCTCAGTGGCCCTCAAGAGTGGCACCCGAAGAAATCGGGATGTCGTCCGCACGGCTCGACCGTCTGAGTGAGACACTCCAGGGATATGTCGACCGTAGGGAACTGGCCGGAGGCGTGGTCGTTGTCACCCGCCGCGGGAAGGTCGCCTACCTGGAAGCCTTCGGCCAACAGGATATCGAAGCTGAAATTGAGATGCGGAGCGACAGTATCTTCCGGATCGCTTCCCAGACCAAAGCCATCGTCAGCACCGCGATCATGATGCTCCAGGAAGAAGGCAAGCTCCTGATCGGTGACCGTGTCAGCGACTACATTCCCGAGTTCGCAGAGACCCGCGTGGCCCTCGCTCGTGAAGGCGCAGGCTACAATCTCGAACCCGGCCGCCCGATCACGCTGCGTCACCTGCTGACTCACACGTCCGGAATCAGCTACGGAACAGGACCGGCACGCGAGGCGTGGGATCGGGCGGGTTTCCAGCAGTGGTACTTCGCGGACAAGGACGAACCTATCGGGGAAACCATCGCCCGCATGGCCGGTCTGCCGTTCGACGCCCAGCCAGCAGAGCGGTGGATTTACGGCTACAGCACCGACATCCTCGGTGTGGTCGTTGAAAAGGCATCGGGCATGTCGCTCGACGCGTATCTCCGAACACACATCTTTGAGCCGCTCTCGATGAACGACACGTACTTCTATCTGCCCGACAACAGGGAGAATCGATTGGCTACCGTGTACGGCCGGACCGACGGCGGCGCACTGATGCGGGCCCCGGATTCGAGCGCATGGACCGGACAGGGTGCCTACGTCAATGGTCCCCGGAGGAGCTTTTCCGGCGGGGCGGGACTGCTTTCGACCGCAGGGGACTATGCGCGCTTTCTCCAGATGCTGCTGAATGGCGGCGAGCTCAACGGCGTGCGGCTGCTCAGCCCGACAACGGTGAACCTGATGACGGAGAACCACATCGATGACACTCCGTTTCGTCCCGGCCAGGGTTTCGGCCTCGGCTTCTCGGTAGTGACCGATCTGGGAAAGCGCGGACTGCCGGGATCGGTCGGCGAGTTCGGATGGGGCGGCGCCTACCATTCGACTTACTGGGTCGATCCGGAAAATGATCTCGTTGTGGTGTATCTAACCCAACTCAGGCCGACGGGCGGCATCGACGACCAGGCGAAACTGCGGACGCTGATCTATCAGTCCATCATTGATTAGTGCGACGATGGGACTAGTGCGACGACGGGTAAGGCGATCAGTAAGATCAGAGCTGCGACGTTGCCGCGAACTGTCGCGCTAAGCCCTCGATCGTGTCCACGGCGAAGCCACCTGTGAGCGCGGGTCTATCAATAATTACCTGCTTGATATCCGGCCCCCGGCCCCCGACCCTCGCCTGAGAAGTGGAGTCTCCTGTTGACTACCGCTGTTCGGATGCGGACCTGCCTGACAGGAAGATCTTCTGTCCATCCGGGAACGTCATGTCCCGGCCGTTGGCTCTGTTCGATCCGTCCCGCGCTCGAAAACCGTCGACCAGGATTTCAGTGCCCACCGGCAGGCTGTTCCGTGTAACTCCGCGCCGGAACAGCGCATTGGGTGTGCCGGCTTCGATCATCCAACGGGTAACAGCGCCGTTGTCCTCAGTCACATCGATGTGGAACCATGAATGCGGATTGATGAACTCCACTCGGGCGATGGTTCCCCGCAACTCCACCGGCTGTTCGGCGTCAAACTCTGACGAAAAGGCGTGATGCGCCCACGTGGGAACCGCAGCGGCCAACAACAGAACGACACCAGCGACGGCTACTTTGGCATTCATGTCGGGTTCTCCTTATGCGTTGCCGGATAGTTGATATTGGATCTATCCAGACTGCCTTATGATACATGAATAATCCCTTCAATCGGGGTCGATGTCAAGTCAGGGCAGCTCTCCTCTTGTGAGTCCCTGTGGGGTGGCTGATCCCATTCCGGATCCCTCCCCCGGCGATCCGCGCTGTGCTCGTGTCAATACGGATCACCCATCGCTCCAACCACAGCCACGTTGATGGTCACGCTCGATCGTTAGACCTCGAGCCACAAACCCACGCGCCTGGAATGGATTGCCAGAGAAGCGTAACGTGAGGCCAAACTGGATCACACCAGCCACAGGTACACCGTCAGCGCCGCAACCACTTTGCCTCGCAACGGATCCAAGCACGTCTTCTTGTAAAAGAGTCGTTGCCAGGACAGCGATGTTGGGGTTACTCTCAGCCACGTGTGATCAAACTGGTATGATCAAATCCCGATCTGCTCGGCAGACGGGTGCGAATGAAGGAGGTTACCAATGAGCCGTCGCCCTCTTGCCTCACTGGGTGCCCTGAGCATCGTTGCGGCCGTGTCCGTGTGTCTCGTCCCCTGCGTGAACGCTCAAACGCCCATCCCCGGAGCTGAGGCGGAACCTTGGACATCGACTACGCCCTGGGGCGACCCGGATTTACAGGGAGTCTGGGCGAGCGACTCGGCCACACCGTTTGAGCGGCCCAGCGCGCTCGCCGACCGGGAGTTTCTGACGGATGCGGAAGTCGCTTTGCTGCGACGGAGGGCGGCAGAACTCTTCAATGGTGAGACCGATGCTGCGTTCGGGGATAGCGTGTATGAAGCCGTCCTCAACGAAGCAGACACCTTCGTCTCGACGGATACGACCGGCAACTACAATCAATTCTGGCTGATCGATCGCTGGTTCGACAACCGAACGTCGCTGATTGTCGATCCGCCCGACGGCAGGGTCCCTCCATTGACGGCCGAGGCGCAGGCGAGGCAGGAGGCCCTCCGAGTTCAGCGAGATCTCAATAGCAGGGATTCCCAGCTGCCCGGGGGCCCGGAAGATTTCGCCGCAGGCCTGCGTTGCACCGGCAGTCGTGTTCCCATGACGGGAAGGGGTTACAACAGTAACCATCAGATCGTGCAGGCCCCGGGATACGTCGTTATCAACATGGAGATGATGCACGATGCACGCGTCGTCCCCCTGGATGGGCGTGCACATGTGCCACCCAATATCCGCTCGGGGGTGGGAGACTCACGGGGCCGCTGGGAGGGGAAAACGCTGGTGGTCGAGACCACGAATTTCAAGTCCACAGGTCGAGAAATCGGTGCGTCCACAGGTGAACACCTGCGCCTGATCGAACGGTTCTCGCGGGTAAATGCCGAGACACTCAAGTACGCGTTCACGGTCGATGATCCAACAACCTGGACACAGTCCTGGACGGCGGAGGTTTTCATGAGGCCCGCGCCGGGCACGGGACTGATGTATGAGTTTGCGTGTCACGAGGGCAACTACGCTATCGGGAACGCGCTCCGGGGAGCTCGCTTGGCTGAAACTGGAGCGGCGAACATTCCCAACTAGAACACCCTGGCGCCAGGCCGGTGGCGCTACGCTGAGAGAAACAGACGGGGAGACGGACAGCTTGGCCTGTTCTGCCTTCGGCTTGTGAGTGTTCCGCGCCACTGCGAGGAGAGCACCGTGCGAAATCTGGTGAAAGCGGTGATGGTTGTGACAGCAACAGCGGTCCTGGTGGCCGGATTCTTGTACGCGGCGCCGCGTCAGGCCCCGGCCTTCCGTGCAGGGCGTCTGGAAGGGATGCCCTACCCCGACTTGAACGGCGTCTGGCAAGCCATGAACACCGCGCATTGGGACCTCGAAGATCACGTCGCGCGCCCGGGACTGGCGACCGTTCCGGGCCCCGACGGCGACGTCCCCGCAGCAGCGGTCCTTGCACTCGGCGCCATCGGCGGTGTGCCGGGCGGGCTGGGCGTTGTCGGGGGCGGCACGATCCCCTACCAGGCCTGGGCCGCGGCGCAAAAGCAGGAAAACTTCGAAAACGCGCTGGCGCGTGACCCCGAGGTCAAGTGTTTCCTGCCAGGTATTCCGCGCGCCACGTATATGCCCTATCCCTTACAGATCGTTCAAAGCACGGATCGGATTCTGATGATCTACGAGTATGCGGCCGCTAACCGGACGGTCTACATGGAAGACGTCGGTCCGGCGCCTGCACCCTCCTGGATGGGGCATTCGGTGGGCCGCTGGGAGGGGGATACGCTGGTGGTCGATGTGACGGATCAGAATCCGGAGACGTGGTTCGACAGGGCCGGGAACTTCCATAGCAGCGCGCTGCGCGTGATTGAACGATACACTCCGACCAGCCCTGACCATCTCGACTACGAAGCGACCATCGACGACCCAGAGGTCTATACGCGCCCCTGGACGATCAGCATGCCGCTGTACCGTCGCAAGGAGGCCGACGCCCAACTCACCGAGTACAAGTGTGTGCAGTTTGTCGAGGAACTCCTGTATGGACACCTGCGCAGGGAGCAGTTGATCCAGCGCTGGGAGGGCGACTTCGGTCCGCTGGGGGGGAACTTGACCATTGACGTGACTCGCACCCCAAACGAGTAAACTCAATCTCCGTGTCGATGACTTGGTTTTCGTGCGGATTATTCTGACGACGTACAAACCAGCAATTCGTCTCGATGATTACAATGGGCTTCGGTCGCAAAACGTGGGGACCACCGGTAACGAATCGTGTTATAGATCTTGGCCAGGCGCCTTGACCCGGAAATTCCAAGACGTTCTTGATACCTTCCCTCGGACCGGTTTACCCCCTTTCCCACGAGCGTCATCTTCAAGCCCTCTCTCACAGCCTGCTCTTGTGCTTGGAGCAGGTGTAATCACGTCCTATTGACTAGGAACCCGATTTGCTTGCTGTGCGGCGCAAAAACGCCGGACACTGTAAGTACTGCCGGCTCAACCGGTCGATGCAACACAAGCGTTAAATCGTTCAGCCGGAGTTTCAAACCCCAACGTCTGGCGGGGGCGTTCGTTAAGTCTCCGGGCAATGAAGTCCAGATGTTCCTGTGAGTGTACAGACAAGTCCGTTCCTTTCGGGAAGTAATACCGCAACAGACCATTGGTGTTTTCGTTCGAGCCGCGTTGCCATGGACTCTGTGGATCACAGAAGTAGACGTCAATCTTCGTGGCCAGAGTGAAGCGCTTGTGATCGGCCATTTCCCGACCGCGATCCCAGGTCAGCGATTTGTACAGTTCTGTCGGTAGCTCTCTGGCGTGCTTGATGAGCGCCGAGATGACCGTCTCTGTTTCCTTGCTCGACACCTTCACTAACATCACGTAGCGCGAGTGACGTTCGACCAATGTGGCGATGTGGGTGTTCTTAGATCCAGCCAGTAGGTCTCCCTCCCAGTGACCGGGCACGGCACGATCTTCGACTGAGGTCGGACGCTCACGGATCGATACCATATCGGCGAGTTGCCCTTTACCGTGGCCTTTCCGGGTCGCATGTTGGGATCGACGGATCGATCGCTTTGAACGCAAACACAGAGTCAGTTCTTTCTTTAGAGCCCCGCGGGCCTGGATGAAAAGGCTGCGATAGATAATCTCGTGCGACACGTGAAGCGACTCGTCTTCCGGATAGGTGTGCTTCAGCCACCCGGCGATCTGTTGAGGCGACCAGTCCAGGCGGAGCTTGTCTTCGACCAGCTGCCGTAGCCGGAGACATTGGGCCAGGCGGCATGGCTTCGGACGGCGTGCCCTGTCCCACGCCCGCTGATCGGCTTCCAACGCTCGATAGTTATCATAGCCGCCATTGCGACCGATTTCCCGACTCAGTGTCGACGGTGAGCGACCCAGCGCCATGGCCATCGACCGAATCGACTTCTTCGCCGCAATACCCCTGGAAATCTCTTCACGCTCGATCAGAGTTAGGGCCCGGGATGAACGGCAACGGGGCCGCGGACGGATGCCGCCATACACGGCCAGTTGGCGATGAATCGACGTCCCCCCTCTGTCCAGTACACGACCGATCGCTTTGGTGGACTCCCCCCGCTGCCACCGATCCCATATCTCGACCAGCTCCGTGGTTGTGAACCACCGGCGCTTCCTCATCCGTCGCTTCTTTCTTTTCTTCGGCATACACTTCACCTCGCTTCCTATGTGAAGTGTTGCATCGACCTATTGAGACCACACCGGTTATTGGGCACACCATCAAGAATTAGGATAAAGGTGGGGCAAATGTCACAGGCGAATCCTTCGGCAGATCTTGAACAGAGTCTGACAATGCTTGAGACACGGCTGGCAAGGTACAGACACTCCGTTATAGCGTTGACTGTGATCGTGCTTGCGAGTGGTCTGCTTTTTGGCCGAGACCGCACGCAACAGCGGATCCGCGATCTGGGCATCGAGGGTCAAATCGCGGTTCCAGATCAGGCTCATCCACCGCTTGTCGTTCGGGACTCGATCACCTTAGCCGATCCAGCGGGAGAAGAAAGAGCCATCCTCACCGCAACTTCAAACGGTGCATCGTTAGTGTTGTCCGATGCAACGGGTGACGTGAGGGTCGGGATCGATGCTGGGTACACACCGTCCGTCACCCTCTATGACGGGAATCTCCGGGCGAGAGCCATTCTAGCAGCCCGTGGCGGAAGTCTCGAGGGTCGCGCGCAGGGGTCTTCGGGTTGCAGGCGCGAAGTGAGGAGCGGAACGATGTTTTTCCATCGTGACCGACGAGGGACAAAGCCTGCGGCCCGAACCCCCTTGCGCCCGAAGGGTTACGGCGAAACGGGGCCGTCTTCGTTGTCGCCGACTCCTCCCAATGAATGCGCATTGTCTCTTCTTCGCGGCTTCGGGCCGGCGCCTCGTCGTCTCCTAGAATCCGGCCCCGTTTGGCCGTAACGCAGCCCTCGAGACTTCCGCCACGGGCTGCTAGGGGCTACGCCGATCGTGATATCCCAGGTGGTGTCTTCGGACGGATCGATTGAGCGAAGTCCTGTTTCTTCCCTTGAATTGTTCAACGACGCTGGCGGTGTTTTGGAGAGGCTACCGTGAACACATAGACTGTCAAAAGTGGACATAGGAATACGAACCCGTCCGAAAGCTCACTTGGCCGAACGACTATGCGTCCAGTGAAAGCTCTGACTGATTCCCTACGGGTCGTTAGCGTTGACCGGAATCGACGCGGCGCGAAGGTCTGGGCAAGTTTGGCGAAGCCCACTATCTGACCGTGGACAGCCAGGAGAGTATCTACGCGGCCGACGTGGTCAACCGCCGGGTCCAAGAATTTGTACGGCGCTGACTCTTAAGGTATCGGCGCACCATCGCCTCGCGTGACCTCGCTTCCCGGGCCGCGAACGTTAAGGGCGTATCCGTTGTTGGCGGAGTGGCCTTTCACGATAAGTTCTTCGCCAAGGGTGAAGGTCTCGGGGGAGAATCCCTGCCGGCTCATAGAGGCCACCGCGGACGCGCCGAAGGTGACCGTCCATATCGATCTCTGGCCGTCCTCCTCTCCAGCGATCTCCACGCGAAGGATCGGGTGCGGGTTCACGAAGCGCCATTCGGTGACGACGCCCCTCATCTCGACGACGCGCGTCTCGTCGAATAGGCCGCGTTCGTTGTGGTGAGCCACCCCGGGAAGGGTCAGCACCAACATCAACGCCGCTGGGGCGACCCCCGCATCGACTTTCATAGCTCTACCTCCTTGGAACCGGCGGCATACGGGTCCCGCCTACCTTTCGCGAACAACCGGTGGATCCTCCGGGTACTTCGAGGGGAAGACCGAGAGGATCTCCTGCGCGGCCTCAGAATCGCAATTCCAGGGCAGCGTCAGGGGACTATCGCTCCGCTCGGATTCGACAACGAACTCGATGGGCTCCACGAGGAAGACAGGATCTTCAGTTCTCACCTCGCGCCGGAGCCTGTCCCCGTCTAATGAGTAACGCTCCGTAACGCGTTTCTGGGTCGACGACGGCACGTTGAAATCGCTATCGAGCCCCGCCGGATCGAACGCAAACCGCATTGTCTCGACGATGAGCTGATTTCTCTCATACCGCCCGGTCGAATATCCGGACGTAAAGAACTCGTTACCGCTCGGCTCCGGATGAGCGTGGCCTTCCAGCCAGACTGTACGCACGACGTCGTCCTTCTCATAGGTCAGAATCACGCGGTCCACCAGTTGGCGGATCTCGAAAAGGTACGGGTCGGTAAACAGGTGCGGGATGGGCGTGGGCCAACAATCGTATTTTGGAGCTGCAACCTCGTCGAACGCAGCCCGAAAAGCCTTCGCTCGGGCCGTCAGCGCGAGGTGATCGGGCCCAACGGCCGTGCATGGGTTCGGCCCTACACACCGCCCACGGTTCCAGACCCCGTCCAGCTCGGAAATTGCAGAGGAGCGCTCCTGTGACAGACCCGGCCCGGGAGCCCACAGAAGTGTCAGCAGAAACAGGCAGAGCGCAATAGCAAGTCGCTTGGGCATCGGGCACCTCTTGGATCCAGTTTCCTCAACCGAAGATGCCATAAACCTACCCGAGCTTTCAATGAATGTAAAACTGCAGTACCGACTTCGCCTTGATCGGAGACGCGATCTTAACGCCTTTCTCCGGGATTCTCTGCGAGGGCGTCTTGGTCCCGAGAAAATCACCGTCATCAGGTAGAGCAGCCATCGGGCCAGCCAGGACCGGGAGGGCAGTGTTAAGTTAAGTGGCGCAAAGCAGACGGATGAGAGCTGCTTGCTCCCCCCTCTGGCGAGTACAGAGACGCTCGACTCAGAGGTGCGCGCTCTGATCAGATCAGCGAGTCCGGTGACGTCGACCCTACATGCTGTTTGGGAATGGTTCAGATCAAAAATACAACTACGAACTCGAATTCGGCGATCGTATCCAGGTAACGACAAAGGTCGTGTCGTCACTTGAGAGTCCATGGTGCGGAGCGCCGCACTGTAACTCTTCAACTTCTGCATATCCACGCTGCCGTCGCTCATGGTGAACCCGTTCTCGGTATTCACGCGCCTCGGTGTAGGGGGAACGCCCTGGACCACGACTACCGCGTTAGAATGTCGGCCGTGGCAATTACTGTGATGTCGACGAAACGAGGCGGGATATGAATTCTAAAGAAAGGATCGCGATTGTTACGGGTGCGGGCACGGGAATTGGGAGAAGCACGGCGCTCGCCCTACTCGGAGACGGCTACCGTGTCGTTTTGGCCGGCCGCCGAAATGCATTACTCGAAGCGACTGCCCGAAAAGCGGGTGCAGGCGCGGACCGTGCCTTGGCGGTCCCGACCGACGTGAGTCAGCCCGAATCGGTGGCAGAACTGTTTTCAACAGTAAAGGCGCGCTTCGGCCGTCTCGACGTGCTGTTCAACAATGCCGGCATCGCGAGCGGCGGACCAATCGAGGAGATATCGTTCGAAACGTGGCAGCGTGTCGTGGCGATCAACATTACCGGCGTGTTCTTGTGCACGCAGCAGGCCGTCCGGATAATGAAGGATCAGGAGCCTCGGGGTGGCCGAATCATCAACAATGGATCGCTCTCGGCCCAGGTGCCGCGGCCCGATGCAGCACCCTACACGGCAAGCAAGCATGCCGTGACGGGAATGACGCGGTCGACTTCACTCGACGGACGCAAGTACGACATCGTCTGTGGTCAGATCGACATCGGTAACGCCCGAACCGAACTTGCCGAGAGCATGACGGCGGGCGACGTGCCGCAGGCAAACGGGAGCGTCAGTTCTGAGCCATTTATGGACGTCGAGCATGCCGCGGCAGCCGTCCTGCATATGGCCAACTTGCCCCTCGATGCGAACGTCCAGTTCATGACGGTCATGGCGGCGAAGATGCCATTCATCGGGCGCGGCTAGGCGCCGAATGTTTCCACTGTTCATTCTGCTTGTTGGTATGGTCACCGTGGTCGTGCTGATCATGGTCCTGAGGTTGCACGCTTTTTTTGCGCTCCTCGCTGCGGCGTTGGTCGTCAGCCTGCTGTCCCCGGGCGAGGTCGCCGACAAGGTTACGCGCGTCGCTACGGCGTTCGGAGCCACGGCTGGCAGTATCGGCATCGTGATTGCCCTAGCGGCGGTCATCGGAATGTGCATGCTGGAAAGCGGCGCCGCCGACCGGATCGTTCGCTGGCTTCTGGCTCTGTTTGGAGTCGACCGGGCCGACGTGGCGCTCTTGGCCAGTGGCTTCATCCTGTCGATTCCCGTGTTCTTCGATACCGTGTTCTACCTGTTGATCCCGCTCGCACGGTCGATGTTCCGACAGACCGGACGTGGATACGCCAAGTACGTCATGGCGATCGCAGGCGGGGCCATCGTCACGCACAGCCTCGTTCCGCCAACGCCGGGTCCGCTCGTGAATGCCCAGAATCTCGGCATCGATCTTGGAAGGATGATTATCGTCGGCCTGCTCGTGGCAGTACCGGCGGCAACGGCCGGCATCCTCGTGGCGGGCTGGTTGGACGCACGCCTCAACATTCCCCCACGCGGGCTCGGCGAGCGCATGGCCGGGTCGGCGCCGGGGGACGACGAGGTGCCCGGTCTTGCAGTTTCCATGCTGCCGGTCGTCCTGATCACGAGCGATACCATCGCGCAGGCTATAGTACCGGAGGCCCCGGTCGCGGAGTGGGCCGCGATTCTGGGGAACCCAAACCTCGCCATGTTGGCTGCGGCGACGGCCGCACTGATTCTTTACGCCGGAAGACGTCGGCCGGAACGCGCGCAATTCGCGCGTCAGGTCCAGCGGTCGCTGATGAGTGGGGGTATTATCATTCTCATTACCTCCGCAGGCGGCGCATTCGGAACGATGCTGCAGGCTGCCGAGATCGGACCGGCGATTCAAGGTCTCTTCGGTACAAACGCCTTGTCGGGAATGGCTCTGTTGGTGGGGGGCTTTGGCATGGCTAGCCTGCTGAAGATTGCTCAGGGCTCGAGCACGGTCTCGATGATCACAACCTCTGCGATGGTCGGATCGATGGTCGTTCCCGACACACTGAGTTTCCATCCGATTTACCTCGCCACGGCGATCGGAAGCGGATCGATGATTGGCTCCTGGATGAACGACAGCGGCTTCTGGATCGTGTCGAAAATGGGCGTTCTGACCGAAGCCGAAACATTCCAGACCTGGAGCGCGATCGCCGCCACGGTTGGCGTGGCCGGCATGCTCGCGACCGTACTGCTAGCGATTCTGCTGCCTCTAGTGTGAAATCGGCGGTCCCTCTCATGGGTATCCGTCGGGTCTGTCCCTCTCCCATTTCGCAGTCCAAAAATCGCTCACCCGTCGTGAAAGCCTGGAACGTTCTCCCGACGATTCCGCCCGATAAACACCGCAGAGTAGACCATTCACTTCTGCAGTATGGGTAAACCCTTGGCGACTCGGGAGGAGTAATCGGGTGTTCTGCTTCGTGCCCCTCGACATAACACCCATACGGCGACACTGTCCGCACTCCGATCGTCTTCAGACCCTTCTTCCGAGTAGGGGAAGCCACTACCGGTCCTTAGGTATCCCCTTGGCTGTATCCGCCGTTTCCGGCATCGTGCCCGTGTAGGTTCTCCGTAACCGATCGTGACCGCCCCCCTCACAGACCCGAGCGTGCACGTTGATGCACTCGGTTCCTCAAGTCGAACTCACCAACACTGGTTCAGGTTTCCACTTCCCTGGCCAGGTCAGCTAGTCGGATGTGTTTCGTGGACATGGTTGGCCGATCTCTGAGGATCGTCATGTTTCCTCCATCCGATGCGTTCGCTTGTTCGCCCCTTCCCTCCAGTGGGTCCCGTGGCCGCCACCACTTCCGTGGCCCTGCGGTTCCCCACCTTCACCGGTACTATGGGTTCATAAGATTCCTCACAACCCATCGCCCGCAGTCTCTGGTTACCCTCGACCGCAGACTACCTCTTCAGCAGGAGACTGTGAGGCTTTCCCAAGTTCCTGGAGAATCCCTGTGGAAGCGTGCCCCGGGCTAGAGACTCCGGCGGCTCCAGACGACCTCGCGTATCGGTCATCCGGATGCGGCCTTCGACCGAAATAAAAGTCTCGGCATCCGCAACGTGATAAATTTCGGAGCTGAATCCTCACGGCCCACTCCCTCGCTGTCTACGCTTCTCTCCCGCCGATCACCCGGCGACAGGCAAGACTCGCTACCGGCCTGCCCGCTACGGCTTTGGCCGGACTGGACTTTCACCAGTTGGACTCCTTTCGAAAGGTTTCATCGACTCACATCAAATTCCCCTTTCCCAAGCTTTGCTTGGCGCGATATTTCGCTTATCCACCGTATTGTTTTGATTCTTTTATGATAAGAATCTTTCCCTTGCATTCGATAAATGCCTTTGATCCAACAAAAAGTTCTTTTACCATGCACCTGTTGGAACTGGTGTGATTCTTAAAGGTTTTGTGCACAAATATTAAATAGTGAGGATTTTTTATTTTCTTATGAAATGCATAGTTGCTGCGACGTTACTCACGGTTCTTATGGCAGGTACTGCAAGGGCGCAAGAGCCTGTTCCAGAGGATTTTTCTTTCTATTATTCTGTAAGCAGCATGGGTTCCGAGCATAGCTACGACAGCAATGAAAATATGCGGAGATTTCCGTTGCCATGTTTTGATGATTATTTTTTGAGTTATAACCGAATCTGGTGTTTGAGGGATTGAAGAAAAGCGGCGTATCTGGTTGATTTGTTGTTTACAAGACTTCAAAGCAACCAAAGGAGATACGCCACTATGAGTAAGAGTATCGTTATTGAACTGGAAGATCGAGAAGCGATTGCAGACCCAGTGACCGACCTGCTACGAACGGGGGCGCAACAGCTGATCCAACGCGCTGTGGAAGCCGAACTGTCCGAACTGCTATCCCAGCACGGCGATCGGCGAACCGAGACGGGCAAGGCTGGAGTGGTGCGCAACGGTTATCTGCCTGAACGCGAGCTGCAGACTGGCCTGGGTCCGGTAACGGTGCAAATCCCGAAGGTGCGCGCCAAGATGGGCGAAGCTGTGACGTTCCGCTCGGCCCTGGTACCCCCCTACATTCGGAAGACGCAGTCGATGGAAGCCGCCGTGCCGTGGTTGTATTTGAAAGGCGTCTCCAGCGGCGAGATGGGTGACGCCCTGAAAGTTCTTGTCGGTCCGAAGGCGCAGGGCCTGTCAGCGAGCACGGTATCGCGCTTGAAACAGGTCTGGGCTGAAGAGTACCGCATCGGGTGCGACCAACGTTTGGACGCCGACCGCTGGGTCTATGTCTGGGCCGACGGTATCTACAGCGGACTTCGAGCCGAACAAACCAAGTTGTGTGCGTTGGTCGTAATCGGCGTGAATGAACGCGGAGAGAAGCGTTTTCTGGCGATCGAAGACGGTGTACGGGAATCGACACAGAGTTGGCGTGAGGTCTTGTTGAAACTGAAGTCCCGAGGGATGAATATTCCGAAGTTGGCCATCGGTGACGGGGCGATGGGGTTCTGGGCCGCACTGGAGGAAATCTATCCCCAGACACGCCAACAACGCTGCTGGATGCACAAGACCATGAATGTGCTCAACTGCTTACCCAAGTCGGTCCAGGCGAAAGCGAAACAGGCACTGCACGCGATCTGGAAGGCCGAGACACTGGCAGACGCCGAGAAGGCATTCGATCTGTTCATTGAAACCTATGAGCCGAAGTATCCGAAAGCCACTGTCTGCCTGCAGAAAGACAGAGAAGAACTGCTGGCCTTTTACGGCTTTCCGGCCAAGCACTGGCAGAGCATCCGAACGACCAATCCCATTGAATCGACCTTTGCCACCATTCGACACCGAACCAAGCGATCCAGAGGCTGCCTGACACGGCATGGAATGCTGCACATGATGTTCAAGCTGGGTCAGTGCGCTGAGAAGAACTGGCGACGATTACGAGGATTCGATGATCTGGTCAAGGTGACTACTGGAGTGAAATTCAACGATGGAATCGAAGTGACAAAGCTCGATCAGACCGCCGCTTGAATCAATCTCCTAAACACCACTTTTGACAATAACTCTTATTTTTTTATGCGCGGTTAACGCCTGTGCAAAAAGGTGAGATTTATGACGCAATAATGAAAAATGATCTTTAGTCTGTGAGAAGAGATCTCACACAACCTCCTGATGGTTCTCCTGAGGGGGCTTTGGGAATGCCTTTGGCTACTGTTCAAGGTCGATTTGGGTTTAGAGCAGATGGAAGGAGGATGTTTCTCACCTTTAATGAAAAAACTCGTGATGATAAATGGAGTGATGTGCACCAAGTTGTTCGCGGCGTGTTACAGCAGGTAAATGATGCATATGAGTTTCCAGATGCTGAGTGTTCAGGTGACCAGTAATTCGCAAAATTTCTCTGAACGTTGCCAGTATCATTAACAGTGCAAACCCCAATCGGTACTCTAAAAATCAGAGAGCGCCGCGCGCCTCCCCTCGAATGGCGTCACGAGCAAGCATCTCGCGGTGTTCTCCTGAAACTGTGCGTGGCGTGAGGGCGGGGCCGGGTGTGAGAAGCACGTGGGTTCGCCGCCACGCAAGCGGCACCGAGACAAACTGTGGCAGTGCGGCCGCATAGTTGACAGCGGTCGAATCCCTGGTCGCCAGCAAGTCCACGCCTGCGTCCTGGAGATCACGCAGGTTGCCGCCGGGTGCAACAAGGAAACGAACGGACAACAGATTGCCACGCGTGTCGGAAGACTCCGGGCTCGCAGGGAGCCGGATCAAGTGAATCTCGGACTCGCCGGTGGATGCTGGCATTTCCCTGTCCGTTGCGATCTTTGCGCGTCGCGTTCCCAACGGCCATGGCGAGCCGGTTACGGGCTGGGCGATGGTCAGATCCCTGTGCGCGAGCGCCACCGGGGCGTCGCGCTGCCTCCTCAACGTGATCTCCAGAGTTCGATCGTCGATAACAAGGACCGCCTGGAGCAATCGGAGGACTTATGGATGCAACTCGTTTCCGGTGTCACCGGCAATCCCATGACGGGTCCAAGCCGAAACCACAGTGGCCGCCGTCACCGGCATTCCATCGGAGAACTGGGCGTCCGGTCGCAACGTGACAATCTAATTATGTCCGCTCGCACCTATCTGCCACGAGGCAGCCAACCCCGGACCCACGCGTCCGTTGCAGTCCACGGTGATCAGCGTTTCGTACAACTGCCGGAACACCAATCGTTCGCTCTCGTTCGATGGATGCGGCGCGTTGACTGGATCGACGCGCTCGCCCAAGGCGGCGGTGGTTACGGATTTAACTTGCCCAGCCTGCCCGGCTGCATTCTGTTCAGAAATCAACAGGCAATCGATCGAATCTGACTCGAAGCTGGCCGCGGAACTATCGCCGGGAAGAGGCTCCGTCATCGTCACAGATAGTGGTGTCGGCTCGCTAGCCGCGGGCGGCGGACTCACGGGTTCACTCGGCCCGGACCCAGGCTGTGGCGATGCCGCTTCTTGCGACACAACACGGGATCCGCACCCCCAGGCCACGCCCGCACAGATGACGAACGCGAGCGTGGCGAAGCTTTGAATCGTGCACTTCATCGTCTTCCGCACCCTAGTCACTCCAGTAGTGGGCATTTGGCCAAGGCCGCATAGAACCGCATATCTGCAATCGGCTCCGGTTGCATCCGGGTGGTCGATTCGTAGGAGACAGGCTGTGTCGCCCCGATGCATGCCAACTCTTCCGCACTCGTAGCGGTCACCGCGTCGTGGCCCGACCCTACAATGGGTCCGTTGCCGATACTCACTGCTAAGACCCGCCCTTCCGCCAGGCACAGGTGATCTCAGCTGGGGTGAGCAGGCTAACGTTGGAACTCAGAGGCCCGTCGATGCAGGCTTTCTGGCTATCTTTGCCAAGTTGTACCGTTGGAGCAGCGTAGTTGAGTACACCGCATCAGGCCCACTGCGATGTGCCTCAGCTAGACTTCTGGGTCGTTAGTGCTCGCCTATCGCGAAACGCTAGCTTGTCGGGAGTTACGGGAGGCGCTCTCGATGACAATGACGACTTTTCCTCTAGCGTGCCCTTCTTCCAGATAGCGGAGTGCGTCGGGAACTTCGCTCAGCAGGTAGGTCCTGTCGATGACCGGTGTGACCTTGCCCGCTTCAATGAGGTGGCTCAAGAACTGCAGGTCCTGTTTGGTGCGATCCATCGAGAATAACGAACAGAGCTTCTGGCGTGCGAACGGTGACAAAAAGGGTGCCTGGAGTTGGCGACCCACGCCGAACCACCGCCCGCCTCCTTCACCTCCGATGATCACGAGTGTCCCGCGAGCGGTGAGGGCGCGCCTGAGATGTGAAAGCGAACGGTTACCCGCCGTGTCGAGGATGAGGTCGTAGTGCTGCCGACCGTCGGCGAAATCCTCCTGAGTGTAATCAATGGCGTGGTCAGCACCTATCGAGCGGACCAAGTCCGTCTTTGTTGTGCTGCACACGCCGGTGACTTTCGCTCCGAACGCTTTGGCGATCTGCACCGCGAACGACCCCACGCCTCCCGCCGCACCGATGACCAACACCGTCTGCCCTGGCTGGACCTTTCCCGCGTCGCGCAGACCCTCGAGAGCCGTGACAGCGGAGTCGGGGACGGCCGCAGCCTGCTCGAGGGTGAGGTTGGCTGGCTTCCTCACGAACTTATCTTCTCGAGCACACGCATACTCGGCGAAAGAGCCGTTGCAGGTGCCGAATACCTCATCATCCGGGCGGAACCGGGTCACGTCCTTCCCAACCACCTCAACGCGTCCTGCGACATCCTCTCCCGCAACCCGGCACTTCGGTTTGAGTAGCCCCGCGCCCATGATGCGCATCAGGTCCGGCTGGCCCGTCATGAGATGCCACACACCCATACTGACGCCAGCCGCGTGAACACGTACCAGCACGTCGTGATCCCCGACCATTGGCTTGTCTATTTCCCTGAGCTTCAGGACGTCGGGCGAGCCGTACGTGTCGTGGACAATCGCTTTCATCGTGTTCTCCGGGTCCGGCGTGAGGTTGGACATGGTAGCCCTCTCGGTATGCATGGAAGCAACCCCCAATCTGGACTACTCCCGATATTCGCTGTAAGGACTACGCATCGGATCCACCTGGACGTACATTTGCTACGATGGAAAGTGCTAATCGCCGTAAAGTAATTTTAAACACGCATCGGACCGCCTCCCGGCGAAACCCAAGAGTGTGCTACCTTGAGTCGTCGAGCGATCAAGCCGCTCGACGTAGGTCGGGATGGCATGTTTCCCATACGAGACGACAACCCGCAGGTTCTGACACCGTATGCCACTTACGGGATCGCTCTGCTGAATGTGGCGGCCTGGATCTTCGTCCAGGGGATGGGCACGGAACCGGCTCTCTCCGCCTCGGTCTGCCGCCTCGGTCTGATTCCCGGCGAGCTGCTCGGAACTGTCCCGGCGGGCACCAGTTTGCAGCTCGGCGTTGCCACCTCCTGCGTGCTGGGCGAGACCAGCGGATGGCACACGACGTTGACCTCGATGTTCCTGCACGGGGGATGGCTTCACCTCATAGGCAACATGTGGTTTCTCTGGATTTTCGGAGACAATGTCGAAGATTCGATGGGCCACGCGCGCTTCGTCGTCTTCTACCTGTTGTCTGGTTTGACAGCCGCCGCGGTGCAGATGGCAACCACCCCGGAGTCGGCCATTCCCATGGTGGGCGCATCCGGCGCAATCGGCGGTGTCATGGGCGCCTACATCGTCCTCTATCCACGCGTGCACGTCCACATGCTCTTGCCCCTTGGCTTCTTTATCACCACAGTCGCCGTTCCAGCGTTTCTGATGCTAGGGTACTGGTTTGTCCTTCAACTCGTCAGCGGGTTCGGGACGCTGGGCGCTGAAGGGGGTGGCGTGGCGTTCTGGGCTCACGTCGGCGGATTCGCTGCAGGTGCTGTTCTGATCCTGCTGCTCCGCGACCCGCGACTGCTTGCTAGGCATCCGTATCACGGATGGCGCCACCGGTCACCGACGCAGAGTTGGCATCGGGTCGTCCGATAAAGATTCTGTTCCCTGCAGAACGCTGATCGCGATAACGGCAGTTCGTGACCTTGATCCGAAGACTTGAGCGAACAAACACTGGCGCGTCGAGCGGCACACGAAGCGGCTGACGTTTGCCGCTGTTTGGGACGGGCTATGGTGAAAGTAACGCTGCCCCTTTGGTATCAATGCTTTGGTGCTTGGTGTGACTGGCCCATGAGGTCAGCGGAAATGTCGTGTGCAGAAATGTCATGAGGTCGGGCCATATCGCATCCCGGGCATGGTGGGGCGGCGTCATTCGATCACTTCGCGCCTTCTGTCGCCAGCCACCACGCCCCTCGAATCCGATGTCACCGCTGACAGCTGTTGCCCGTCCGCTCTCCGCGTACCCATGACGCCAACATCTGCCACTCGGGATCGTCCTGGGACCTCCATCGCCGGACCCCGTTGTGCGCGTAGTCGCCTCCCCCGTCCGGATGCAGCGGATGCATCAAGAGACGGCTCTGGGTGGGGATTCCCGGCGCTACGAACCGCATCACGCTCCGATAGTTGCCGCGCGACTCCTCCTCATTCCAGAACCGGCGTCCTTCGGGGATTGGCCCGACGAAGGCCGCCGCCCCTTCCGAGTGGCAGGTGACACACGCCAGACTGTCTGGAAGTGGTTCCTGGAAGATCGGTTGTACACAGGCTCGGAAAAACTCGAAATCCACATCGGGTGCAGTTCGAGCGCTGTCGGTCGAACCCGCACCCGCCCGGACCCACTCTGCGACGACCTGCCACTCCGGATCATCCTGCGAAGTCCAGAACTTGCCACCCGTATGGGACACCGTGCCTCCAGCCCCGGCGCTGAGCGGCTTCCGCAGGAACCGGCTGTTTTCCGGATCGCCCGGAACCACCAGACTCGAGACGACCTCAAAGTTGCGGCGAGACTGTTCTTCAGTCCAGAAGACCCCACCGTTGCGGTCTTCCTCGAGCGGTTCGAGCTTGAGCGGCGTGTTGGTTTGCCACGTGTGACACATGACGCATGCCGGATCACCGGGCTCGGGAGGCAGGAAGTCGCCGCGGGACTTCACGAAAATGGGTTCCACACTGTCTCTGTAGAACTCGAAATCAAGGGCTCCCTGGGCCGGGGGAGAACCTGCCCGCGGCACCGGGGCACTCCCCGCCCGCAATCTTTCTGGAAGGTCGAACGTGGTGAGAATGGCGGCACAGGCGACCAGACCCAGCCCAAATCGAAACCACAGCGATAGAGCCGGCCTGATCATGGGGTCACCCCCACGATTTCTGCCCGATCTGCCGGGATCACATGGGTCGAGTTTCGCTTGGGCGCGTGACCGACTGGAATCCGCGCAACGATTTCCTGCGTCGCGAGGTCCACGGCGAGGGTCTCCATGCTGCCGACCACGCTGACGTATAAAGTTTGGCTGTCCGGGGTCGCTGTGAGCCACTGCGGGGACGGTCCGACCTCGACACCGCCGATGAATTCGAGATCCGGAAGGGACCATCCGTAGATGCTGCTATCGAGTCGACTGGCATACCAGAGAGCCGATTGGTCGGGGAGCACCAGCAGGCCATGGCCGGTTCCCTCCTGGATGCCATCGAAGTTCTTCCTTGACAGTGGTATTGGAGGCGGACTGATGAAGTCGACGACCCTTCGCTGATCCCAATCCACGACGTAGAACCCATGGAGCCGGGTCGCCTGCGCGAACAGCCGATGGGTCGAGCCGTCAGGGTTGGATTCGAGCGCCATCGGGCGGACACGATGGCCACCCAATGCCACACCCCACACCACTTCGTCTGTATTGGCGTCAATTACCTGGATCGTGTGCTCATCGGGCGTGGAGGGGTTCGCACCGAGGCCGGCGATAACATATCGATCGTCGGCCGTCACATAAACGTTGTGCACCCCCTGGACCATGGGGATGCTTTTCACGATCTCGTGGGAATCCAGATTTATGACCTCAACAAACGGCGCGTCGCGAATTCCCACATACATTTTCCCCAGCGCTTCGTTGATCACCAGCTTGTTGGGCCTGTCCCTCAGGGGGATGTGCATGACGGGCCTGAGGGTCTTCGTGTCCACCACGTCGATGGCATGGTCCAGCTCATTCGCGAAGTAGTAGAAATATCCATCCGGATGATCGACAGCTGCATGTGCCTGCGGCACACCGTCAATGACGGCTACGATTTCGTGGGTTGCGGGGTCGATGAGATGGGCGTTCGTACCTGCGGAGTTGGTCTGGATAATCCTTACCACGGAGTCGCTCTGGGCAGCCACAGACGCCCCGAACAGAAATACACCCAGGCACGCCAACAAAATGCGTCGTGGGTTAAAGTCATTCCTCATATCAAATCCTCCAATCCGGGAATCTCCATAGATGATACGACCCTACTGCGTGACACTGTAAACCATTTTCAGTCACAGGTGGATAAACCGGGCTTCGGTTGTTCGATAGAATTCAACGTTGCGTCGGTTTTATCAAGTGGATGGAATAGACCCCCTCCCTAGCCTCCAGCCGATGCCTGCAACCCGCAGGGCCCACTCGCCAGAGATAGGGCTTGTCTGAACGCTCTGCGAACCACTCGATCATGTGCAACGGAAAACTATTCGGCTGCCCCGCTGTCCAACCATTGGGGTCCACTTCTCAACCAGCGTCTGGCACCGGCGGACATTGAGGGAATCTCGGTGGAGGGCACCGATCGACCACCCGGATCAGGACGACTTCTTCCTCCGAGACTTCGGAGCCTGTGCCGGGTCGGGCGGGCCCTTGTCCACAAGCACGAGACCCAGCAGCGCGCAAAGTATTGCGGCGATACCTATGACTACGGCGAGCGTAAAATTATCCATACCTTATGTTCCTACACCCGGGGCGCTCGAACAATACTGACTATTCGACGGAATCTGCATTTTCCTCGAGTTCGTGGCTGTCCCTGTCAAAAAACGCCTCAATTAATTGGTGTGCCCGGACCGCGTTGGATGCCGGAACCCAGATACGCACTTCGTTGAAATCACCCGTTGCAGGAATAGTCGCGGCAGAAGCCTCACCTTGCAGAATTGAATCAATCCCGTTGTTTTCGAGCAATTCCTTAATCATCGGAGCCTCGGTGGGTCCGGTAACCCGAAGCATTCTCAGTGGATCGGGGCTGTCATCAAACTTAGGCAGCCGCCCCACCAAAGAGACACCGCAATCCCCGCATTCGGTGATTCCCTCAACGTATTCAGATCCACAGGTCGGACAAAACATGCTTCGACTCCCATTGTAGATAACCCTAGACTCCCACCGCGTTCGCAAGAGTCTCTCTGAAAACAGCTGTCAATTCATCTGCAAACAGAACGAAAGTAATGTTCTTCAGCTTGAGATCGTCTCTCGCTCGAACAAAGTCCAGCACCGCTTCTAACATCGCGCGTGCCGCAGCGGGCGGCGGAAAACCGCCGACGCCCGTCCCAAACGCCGGGAAAGCGATGCTCTCGATTTCCAGCGTGTCCGCACACTCCAAAGCACTCCAGGTCGCGTCACGGATCGCTTTGGCACTTGTCTGAAGATCCTGTCCCATAACCGCCGCATGGATGACGTAATGGGCAGGCAGTCGTCCCCCGCTCGTTACCACCGACTGTCCTACCGGAACGGGACCCTGACTGATTGCGTCCCCTTCTATACCCGCACCGCCGGCTTGCTTGATCGCCCCAGCCACACCGCCGCCCATCCAGAAATGATTATTGGCCGCATTGACAACCGCATCCGTCTCCATCCCGGCTATGTCGCCTGCCACCACATGGAACACGACTCCACCGACACTCAGTGCCATACCTTTCAATTATACTGCCCTTGGAATTTCACAATTAATTTTCGCTGTTCCTAACGTCAAGCGAGGGATACATGACTAACTTCATCAGTGCCGGCGGGCTGGGGCTCATGCTGCTGGCCGCATACGGCCTATCCACCCACAGGAAAGCGATTAATTTCCGAATCGTAGTGTGGGGCCTGGGCCTTCAGCTGAGCTTTGCTCTTTTCATCTTAAAGACAAGGCCGGGCGCAATCGTTTTCGATTTCATCGGTCGTGCCGTAACAACGATGCTCGGATTCGCTGACGCGGGTTCTGTTTTTATGTTCGGAACCCTGGCTTCGGACACCGAGTCTTTCGGCGTTATCGTTGCGTTCCAGGTCTTGCCGATCATCATATTTACGGCGGCTCTGTTTTCTCTCCTCTATCACCTTGGCATCATGCAACCGGTGGTACTCGTATTCGCGAAGGTGATGGAAAAGACGATGTGCACCAGCGGTGCTGAATCCCTCGCAGCCGCAGCAAACGTATTTATGGGCATGACAGAAGCACCATTGGCCATTAAACCATTCGTTCCAAAGATGACGCAGTCGGAAATGATGGCCTTGATGACGGGTGGCATGGCCACGATTGCAGGAAGCGTCATGGCCGGCTACGTGCGATTGGGCGTAGACGCGGGGCACCTGCTCACCGCAAGCGTCATGGCGGCTCCGGCCGGACTGGTCATCGCAAAGATGCTGAACCCGGAAACAGAGGAACCTCAAACGCGTGGCCACGCCGAGCTCGAAATGGGTCGGGACAACGTCAATTTCATTGATGCGATCGCCCGAGGAACCTCCGACGGGCTGAGGCTGGCGCTCAATGTAGGGGCCATGTTGATCGCATTCGTCGCACTGATCGCATTGGCCAACGGAATCCTTGGGATCGTCGGACTGACCCTACAGCAAATATTTGGAGTTCTGTTTGCACCGATCGCATTCATGCTGGGGGTCCCGTGGAACGATGTCCTGACGGTCGGCAGCCTTCTTGGACAGAAAGTAGTCCTTAACGAATTCGTTGCCTACAGCAGCTTGACCCAAATAGCCCCAGGCGCGATGGACCCGCGGTCAGTCGTGATTGTTACGTATGCCCTAGCTGGATTCGCGAACCTGGGCTCAATCGGCATTATGATCGGCGGCATCGGAGGGATCGCTCCCGACAGGCGCGGCGATCTGGCGCGCCTGGGCCTGCGGTCGTTGTTAGGCGGAACGATGGCGACATTCATGACCGCGTCGATCGCAGGCATGCTGCTCTAAACGTTTCGTCTAGACGTCTCCAAGGGCGCGTGTCTTCAGCTCCTCATAGCCGTTTTTTGCATTTACATCAGTCTCTACGGGAAACTCCATCTGGATCCAACCGGGCGCTGTGATCTCTCCGGTGATGCGATCCCTCGCTCCACCGAACCCACCCTGCATGTTGGATACGTCGATAAATCCGGCATTGTTCATCAAATCGGCCGCCATCTGAGAGCGCCCACCCATCTTGCAACCGACGATCACAGGCGTGCCCTTGGGCACAAGCGCTTCCACTACCTTCATGAACTCGACGTTGGGCTCCATCTGGCGGGACTGAGAGCTGGGTAACACCACCGGGACATTGATAGCCCTCGGCGGGTGTCCCTCTTCGAATTCCTGGGGTGTTCGAACGTCAACATACACCACATTCTCTGAGGCCCCCATCGCCTCTCGCGCATCCTCTACACTGATCTGCTTGATACCCATCCGACTGTCCTCCTCTTACTGCCGCTCGGTGGCAGTAGATGATGGTACGACAGAAATCGAGAAATTGGGGTCAGAGCCCCTGTTCCCCGTTAAGAACCCGCAGCAGAGGTGACCGAATATTCGGAAACAGGGGCTCTGACCCGAACTATCTGGAATTCCCGTAGTATAGAAGTGCGATGCAGTCGATCGGTATCGATATCGGTGGAACGACGATCAAAGCCGGACTCGTCGAAGAAACCGGCAAACTCCTCAACGTCCGGGTTGAACCCACGGTTACTGAAAGCGCTGAAGCGCTTCTGGACTCGCTTGCGTCACTTGTTGAAAAGCTCACCGGCCTCGGACATCCGGTTGGAGTGGGACTCGGTATTCCCGGGCTCCGTTCAAAACAGACGGGCGTCATTGAGTTTTCCCCGAATCTGACCTGCCTCAACGGTGTGAACCTTGAAACAGAGTTGTCCGAACGAACCCGTTTACCCGTAGTGGGCCGAAATGACGCCGACATGAGCGCCTGGGGAGAATTCACCCTGGGCGCCGGCGTGGGAATCACCTGCCTGGCCTGCCTGACTCTCGGCACCGGTGTCGGCTCGGGACTGATATTGGATGGGCGCCCCTACTCCGGGCATCAAGGGTATGCAGCCGAGGCGGGCCACATGGTCGTCGACCCGGACGGTCTCCCCTGCCCGTGCGGTGGCTGGGGCTGTCTGGAAACCGTAGCATCGGCGACCGGCGTCGTCGCACTGGCAGAGCGAAACATGGAGACCCACCCCTCTTCCGCACTCCATCGCACCCCCAACCCGCTAACGGCAAAGGTCATTCACGATACCGCCATCGACGGAGACCCGCTTGCCATAGACGTTTTTGCCCAGGCCGGGCGGTTCCTTGGAATCGCGTGTGCCAACCTGATCAATCTGCTCAATTTGGAAATGATTGTGCTAGGCGGCGGACTGGCCGGGGCTGGAGACCTCCTCTTGAAATCTGCGAGGCTTGAAGCGCGCGCGCGCGCCTACGCACAGGCGCATTCGGACTGTCGCATCGTGACCGCCAAACTCGGCAACGATGCGGGAATCATCGGGGCCGGCCTCCTTGCATTGAACCGCACGTGATGAACTTCCAGCCGTTGGCAGCCCGGCGCGATGGCGAAATTTTCAAGCGCCCGCACGAAAAGATCCCTCGCCCACACATTAAGCGGCCCCTGATCTCTTTGGGCTACAATCAAAGTTGATGCGACTGGAACATATACGAAATTTTTCTATTATCGCCCACATCGATCACGGTAAATCGACGCTAGCTGACCGCCTCTTGGAAATGACCGGGGCCCTGACGAAACGTGAGATGTCGGCGCAAGTTCTCGATGCAATGGACCTGGAACGAGAACGCGGGATCACGATCAAAGCGGCAACAGTGCGCCTCAACTATAAGGCCCGGAATGGGAACGCATATATTCTGAATCTCATCGATACGCCGGGCCACGTCGATTTCAGTTATGAGGTATCCCGAAGCCTTGCCGCCTGCGAGGGCGCTCTGCTGGTCGTAGACGCATCCCAAGGCGTGGAGGCGCAGACGCTGGCCAACACCTATCTTGCGCTGGACAACGATCTTGAAATCCTCCCGATCCTGAACAAGATCGACCTGCCCGGCGCCGAGGCCGAGCGCGTTCAGGATCAAATGCAGTCTTTACTTGGGATCGGGAAAGGTGATCCCTTGCTGATCAGCGCGAAGCATGGTGATGGCGTCGATGAAGTACTCGAAGCGATCGTGGAGCAGGTCCCGCCGCCGGAGGGAGATCCTGCCGCTCCCCTGAAAGCGCTGATCTTTGATTCATGGTTCGACAGTTACCGCGGTGTCATCGTTCTGGTCCGAATGGTCGATGGAAAGGTGGAAAAGGGAACGCGCATCCGCCTGATGGCCAATGATGGACTCTATCAGGTGGAAGAAATCGGGATCCGCTCGCCAAAGATGCAACCGACAGATTGCCTGAAGGCCGGTGAAGTTGGCTACGTCATCGCCAATATCAAGACTGTGTCCGACACTCAAATCGGCGATACGATTACCGAGGATCAACGACGGACTGAAATACCGTTTCCAGGCTTTCAGGAAATCAAGCCTCTGGTATTCGCCGGCCTTTATCCGGTCGAACCGGGTCAGTACGAAGGCCTTCGAGATGCGCTCGATAAACTCCAACTGAACGATTCATCGTTCTTTTACGAGCCTGAAACCTCAACAGCACTAGGATTTGGCTTCCGTTGCGGTTTCCTCGGCATGCTCCACATGGAGATCATCCAGGAGCGCCTGGAGCGTGAATTCCAGCTCTCGTTGATAACAACGGCGCCGGGCGTGCGCTACCGAATACTGCTCAAGACCGGGGCGCTGGTGGACATCGACAACCCCAGTCATTTTCCGGACCCGGGAGACATCGAAGCGATCGAGGAACCTGTAATCACGGCTCTCGTCGTGACGGGGGACGCCTATCTGGGACCGATTCTCAAACTGCTCGAAGAACGCCGCGGCACTCAGAAGGGTTTCGAATACGTTTCAGATTCACGGGTCCTTCTCACCTATGAACTGCCCTTGAACGAAATCATATTGGACTTCTACGATCGCTTAAAGTCTGTCTCACGAGGCTATGCGTCGTTTGACTACAACCTCTCCGGCTACAGTGCCTCGGATCTGGTCAAACTCGATATCTTGGTCGGCGGCGAGCAAGTGGATGCGCTGTCCTGGATTGTTCATCGCGACTTTGCATATCCGCGCGGCAAGGCCCTGGTTGAAAAAATGAAGACACTGATCCACCGGCAGATGTTTGAAGTGGCGATCCAGGCTGCGATCGGAAGTCGGGTAATCGCTCGGGAATCGATCCCCGCCATACGAAAAAACGTCGTCGCCAAGTGCTACGGCGGTGACATCTCGCGAAAACGCAAGCTTATTGAGAAACAGAAAGAAGGCAAGAAAAGAATGAAGCGCGTTGGCAGGATCGATATTCCTCAGGAGGCTTTTCTAGCCGTCCTAAAGATCGGTTCTTAAAACGACAGCTCTCTCCACACGTTATGAGAACGCCGTGGTTTGACCCCAACACAACGATTCGAATGTTAGGAATTATCCGCGTATGCCAACCGAGACACTGCCCGATTTGGGGCATCAGCTGTGCTTGCTGACCCTCTGATATAATCGAAGGCAATGAAAATCGCATTTCGGCGATATTTCGGATCCGCTCTGTTTGCTGCACTCCTTGTGGTTTCCATCGCTATGGGTGCTACGGGTGGAGTTCTTTTCGTTTATAACAGCGACCTGCCCCAGGTCGAGTCTTTGGAGGCTTACCGCCCAAACGTGGTGACCGAGGTCTATGGGGACAACGGACAGGTCATTGGTTCCTTTGCCCTGGAACGCCGGCTCATCATCGAACACACGCAGATCCCTCCTATTCTCAAGGACGCTATCGTATCCGTAGAGGACCAGAATTTTTACCGGCACTGGGGACTGGACTTCTACGGGATATCGCGCGCGGCCCTCAAAAATATTCTGGCCGGTCGAGTCGTCGAAGGCGGCAGTACGATCACCCAACAGTTAGCTGAAAACCTTTTCCTGTCGCCTCAAAGAAAATGGGCTCTGAAATTGCAGGAAGCTCTTTTTTCTATCCAGATCGAAAGGCGCTACACGAAGGATGAAATCCTCACCCTGTATAGCAACCAGATCTACCTGGGACACGGAATGTACGGTTTCGCGGCAGCTTCGGATTTCTATTTCGGAAAGAACATCCAAGATCTGACCCTGGAGGAGGCCGCGACCCTGGCCGCTCTACCGCGCGCCCCGACGCTCTATTCACCGCTGGCCAATCCCGAACGCGGCCTGATGCGGCGCAACTACGTGATCGACAGAATGGTTGCCGAGGGAAAGGTTCCTGTAGATGAAGGCGAGCAGGCCAAACAGCGGCCGATCCGCTTGAACGCAGAGCAGGTTCCTGACCAGCTCGGGCGTTACTTTGTCGAAGATCTGCGGCAGTACCTGGAAAAAACCTATGGCACGTACGCCGTCCACGAAAGGGGCCTCCGTGTGTATTCGACGTTGAACGTCCGGATGCAGCGGGCTGCGGAAGACAGCTTGCGGCGCGGACTTCGGGACTATGACAAACGTCACGGTTGGAGGGGAATCACGACGAACCTGATCGAAAACGGCTTCGACGACATCGAATCGCACTCGCTGGAAGCATGGAAGCGACCGCTTCGTGACGGGGACATCGTTCCAGGTATCATCCTCGATGCGAGTTCGACCCTCGCCACGGTCCGCGTCGGCGAATACCGCGACGATGTCACCGGAGCAGATATCAGCTGGACTGGTCGGCAATCGCCGGACGCAATCCTTGCTCGCGGCGACGTGGCCGAGTTCCTGGTGCACTCGATCGATCCGGCCGAGAAAACGATCGAACTATCTCTCGAGCAGTTACCCAGGGTCCAGGGAGCAGTCGTTGTAATCGAAACGCGCACGGGCGAAGTCAAGGCCATGGTAGGCGGTTATGATTTTGAACAGAGCAAGTTCAACCGCGCGACCCAGGCACTTCGCCAAACGGGCTCGGCGTTCAAACCGCTACTCTATACCGCCGCCCTCGAATACGGCATGGGCCCCGAGCATCTGATCGACGACGACCCTGTGGATTTCGATGGTTACAGGCCGAAGAATTACGACGGAGAGTATGTCGGGCCCATCTCACTCCGACGTGCACTGGCAGAGTCGCGCAACGTACCTGCAGTTCGGGTATTGGACGAAATTGGGTTCGACAGGCTGATTCCCATAGTTGCCCGCTTCGGCATCCGCTCTCTCATCGAGCCTTATTTGCCGATTGCGCTTGGCGCAACTGATATGAAGCTGCTCGAACTCACCTCCGCCTACTCGACGTTTCCAAATGACGGCGTCCGCGTGGAACCGCGCTTGATCAACCGCGTTTCTGACTACGACGACGACATTCTCGAGGAGAATTTCCCCGAACCCCATGACGTAATTACGTCCGACGTCGCGGCAACAATGGTGGACCTTTTGCGCGAAGTGGTCACAAGCGGAACAGCCCTCCGCGCACAATCGCTCGGCCGACCTGCTGCCGGAAAAACCGGAACCACCAACGACTTTACCGATGCCTGGTTCATCGGTTTCACACCATCTTTGACCGCCGGCGTCTGGCTGGGCTTCGACGAAAAAATATCCCTCGGAACTGGAGAGACGGGCGGGCGGGCCGCCCTGCCCATTTGGCTTTCATTCATGGAACAGGTTTACAAAGACACCCCGGTGGAAGCTTTCGATCAGGCGTTGCCTGACGTTTTCGAAAGCACGGGACTTACCGATAGGAGTCAGCCATGAGGATTCGCTTCATCGCTTTTTTGGTGTTGGGATTATTTTGCTTCGAGTCGGGAGCGCAGTCGTTGCCCGAGGTGGCCCGGCGCGTGCGAGAACAGCAGCGGGAAGTCCCCGGCATCCGTGTCTTTACTAACGAGAACGTTGCCACCGGTGCCTCGACTTCAGCGACTGGGTCCCCAGCTGATATCGCCTCCCTCGCCTCCCCGACCGCATCCGCTACAACCGAAGCTGGCGAAGAAAGAGTAGGAGGCACGGGCATACGAACCGAAGACACCTGGCGTCAGATGTTCAGCCAGGCCCGTGATGAACTGACACGCTCCCAGGAACGGTTGCAGCTGGCCGAACTGGAGATCGCTGACCTGAATCAGCGACTGCTGACAGAAAGCAGCCTGTACAACCGCGAGTTTCAGTTGGGGCTGGAAATAGAGGCCAAACGGGATGAAATTATAGCGCTCGAAGCCCGCGTTGACGCAGCAAACCAGGCGATCGCGGACCTCCGACAGGAACTCCGACGCGCAGGGGCGCCTCCGGGATGGGGACGACCCTAGCAGCCAGCGGCAGAAGTCTCGAGGGCCTTGGGACTTCTGCCACGAGCTGTTTGATGAGGTTCAGAGTTAGAACTAGAGGATCCGCTCCGGGATTCTGAGCCAAGTTATTCGTGTTGACTGCCCTCATCGGCTGACTGACGGTGAACTCCAATTGATCACACCGTCCGATGGGATCCTCAAGATCTTCGATTCAGAATGAATTCCGGAATGTTGACGATAGCGTCGCGATAAATAGACGGGGGGAACGCTTCCAATGCGGCGATAGCCCTCTCCGCATACTCCGCGGCGAGATCGCGCGTACGATCCACACCACCAACGCTATCTGCGAAACCGAGAATTTCTTCGACCGCCACGGTGCTGAACGCACCTTCGTCGAGCACTTGTTGAATCTTGGTCGATACCTCAGGCACTCCGGCCGCTATTGCGTAGTACAACGGCAGCGTGACCTTTCCTTCCTTAAGGTCGCTGGCGACCGGCTTCCCCAATGCCGCCTGGGTCGACGTCAAATCGAGCAAATCGTCAACGAGCTGGAACGAGATTCCCAGATCCATTCCGATGCGGGTTAATTTCTCAACTGACTCAGAGTCCTCACCTGCCAGGATGGCCGGCAACCGCATACATCCCGAAAACAGATGGGCGGTCTTGCGCTCTGCAATATCCAGCAATTCCTGAGCGCTGACATCGGACCGTCCCAGAAGCGTCAATTGCAATAGCTCACCTTCGACCATTTTCTGTGTGATTCTAATTAGAGTTGTAAGAACGTCGAAGCTCTTTTCCTTCAGGGCAACGGCGAACGACTGCATGTAAAGCCAGTCGCCCGACAATACCGCCATTGGGTTTCCCCAGTGTGTATTGGCAGAGGGTCGCCCACGTCGCGTATCGGATTCGTCGATCACATCATCGTGGACCAGCGTGGCATTGTGAATCAGCTCTACGACCGCTGCCATCCGGATCGTCGACGGCGACACCTCTCCCAGCATGCGCGCGGTCAGAAGCAGGAGCGCGGGCCGAACTCGTTTTCCGCCGGCCTCCATCAAGTGCCTGCCTATCTCGAAAATCGGACCGACCGAAGATCTAGAATACCCTTCAATCTCCTCCTCAACACGCTCCAGATCAGCGGCAACGAGGCTGTAGATTTCTTGCAGTGTGAGCGCGGTTTTCACGGAAGGTGCATTGTACGACATGTCCGGGGCGTTGTGCCCAAAGTAGTGGCCGGTACCATTAGGCTAAACGAAACAGTTGCTGAAAATTTCGGCTCGTCTGAGTCTCGATTTCTGCGGTTGTTAAACCGCGCAATGCAGCCAACTTCTGTGCCGTCTGCCGGACGAAGGAAGGTTCGTTGCGGTGACCGCGGTGCGGTACAGGCGCCAGGTATGGACAGTCGGTCTCCACAAGCAGTCTGTCTTCGGGAACGCGTGCTGCTATCGCTTGAATCGTATCTGCGCTATTGAATGTGAGGATTCCAGAAAATGAAATCATGAACCCCAAATCCAAGGCACAGTCCGCGAGGGCGGAGCCCCCTGTAAAACAGTGAATGACACCACGGTTCGGCTTTTGGTCCTCCAGAATCTGAATCGTATCGGCGTCGGCATCACGCGTATGAACGATGAGGGGAAGTTCCACATCCCGGGCCAACTCGATCTGCTTGCAGAAAACGCTACGCTGAACATCTCTCGGAGAATTTTCGTAGTAATAGTCGAGTCCGGTTTCTCCGATCGCCAGGACGCGTGGCCTGCGAGCGAGCTCCTTCATCAGTTTGAAGTGTCTCCCTTCGACGCGGGCCGCATCGTGAGGGTGGACACCGACACTGGTGTAGATCCAATCGTACGCCTCGGCAAACCGAAGGCCACAACCCATGTCATCCGGACCGGCCCCGTTCCCGATTGTAAGGATTGTGGCGACACCGGCCGCCTGAGCCCTCTCCAAAACAGCATCCCTGTCGTCTTCAAACCGGGGATCGTCCAGATGGGCGTGGGAGTCGACCAGCATCGTAATCTTTGGCGCCTAGGTCAGCCTTGACCCATTGCTGACTTCTTCGTGGAATCCAACAAGAGTGGGAGTGCCTTCTGGACCTGCAGACGCGGCCACGATCATTCCGTTCGACTCCAGGCCACGCAGCTTTCTAGGCTTCAGATTCGCGACAACGACCACCTTGCGTCCAATAAGGTCGGCGGGGTCGTAGGTGCCGGCAATCCCCGCAAGTACCTGCCGGGTTTCGAATCCCAGGTCGACGACGAGCCGCAGGAGCTTGTCGGCACCTTTGACTTTTTCAGCGTCCAGAACGGTCGCCACCCGCAGGTCGGTTTTCACGAAGTCCTCGATCGCGATCTGAGGAGCCAGAGGAGGCGGTCCCCCGCCGCTCTCCGCCCCTGGGTGGCCGTTACCAATTGCCTCAACTCCCGCCTCGAGCTTGGCGACCATTGCCTTCGGATCAACCCGGGGAAACAAGGCTTCTCCACCCCGCAACTGACCACCAACCAGCTGGTCGGACCAGGCAAGTTCATTGAGAGACACCTGGTCTACCCGCGCTTCGAGTCCGAGTTGTTCCCAGAGCGTCTGTGCAGACTCGGGCATCACCGGTGCCAGCATCACCGCCGACAGACGCAATGACTCGGCGCAATGAAACAGGACTCCATCTAAGCGCGACGATTCCTTTTCATCCTTGGCAATCGCCCAAGGTTCGTTTTCAACAATGTACTTGTTCACCCTGGCGATCAGCTGCCACACGCTCTCGAGCGCTAGAGAAAAGTCGTAGTTATCAAACCGGTCCCTGTACTGGGTCACAACGCGGAAAGCGAGTGCTTCAAGGTCCGCGTCTCCTTTCGCACTGCCGGGCCCCGGGACAACGCCGTTGCGATACTTCTTGACCATGGCAACGGTGCGGCTGAGCAGATTGCCCAGACCGTTCGCAAGATCGCTGTTGGCCCGCTGGATAATCGCATCAAAGCTCAAGTTGCAGTCCTGGCCAAAGACCATTTCGCGCAACAGGAAATACCGAAGCAACTCGATCCCGAACACATCGCTCAAAAGACCGGGATTGAAAACATTTCCACGCGATTTGGACATCTTCTCGTCCCTCAACAGCCACCAGCCATGTCCAAAAACGGTCTTGGGCAACGGCAGCTCGGCCGCCATCAGGAATGCCGGCCAGTAAACTGCATGAAATCTCAGGATGTCCTTTCCGACCACATGCACGTCGGCAGGCCAGTACTTCGAATAAGTTGCTTCATCGGACTGATAGCCGATCCCCGTCATATACCCGGCGAGGGCATCGAACCAGACGTAGAACACGTGGGCGGCGTCATCCGGGAGTGGAACGCCCCATTTGAGTGTGGCGCGGCTTATTGACAGATCCCGCAAGCCGCTTTTAACGAAAGAGGAGACTTCGTTTCTGCGTGTTTCGGGACGTACGAACTGAGGATGTTTTTCATAGTGATCAAGCAGTCGGTCCTGAAATTCAGACAATCTGAAAAAATAGCTCTCTTCCGAAAACCATTCGGTTTCCCGTCCGCAGTCCGGACACGGGGCCGGTTCCTTCGAATCGGCGTCTGGTGCGTAGGCTTCACAGGACACGCAATACCAGCCCGCGTAGTCCCCTTTGTAAATAAACCCGTTGGCTTTGGCCCGTCGGTAAATCTCTCCCACTGCGCCCGGATGGCGAGGATCCGTCGTCCGGACCGAAAGATCATGGCTCATTCGAAGGCTCGTCCAGAGATTTGCATACTGAGTTTGGACGCGGTCGGCCAGCTCTTTAGGTTCGATTCCTTGTTCCCGCGCGGCCCGTTCGATTTTTTGCCCATGTTCGTCCGTACCCGTGAGCAGCTTCACATCGAACCCCATCATCCGTTTGTAGCGGGCGATGGCGTCACACACAATAGTCGTATAGGTGCCCCCCAGGTGGGGCGGCGCGTTGACGTAGTAGAGCGGGGTTGTGATGTAAAAAGGATCGGACATGGTCTTTAGATCACCTGTGGGTTGGTATCGCCTCATAACTCTTCACGGCATCATCACGTATCCGATGAAACGGCAGTCCGGTTTTGCGCGCCAGATGCGCGCAATCTTCGTATTCGGGACTGATGTTGACTACCTGCCCTTCGAAACGGGCTATTTTGACACCAATCTTCCCATGCGATGTCTCCACCGTGACCACTTCACGCTCAAGAACCCGACGTGACATCGGGCGTCTCCGAACGCCAATGCTCGTGGTCTCCTGAAAGATCATACGCGACAGGAGTTCTTCGTGTTCCGGTAGAGCAAGGACCTGTAATAAATGTCCTGACCGACCCTTCTTCATGACGACCGGCATCGTGATGACGTCGAGGGCTCCCATCGAGAGTAGTTTTTCAGCAGCGTACGCCAGCTCTTCCGCGCTCATGTCGTCAATATTGGTTTCAATCACGACAATATCCTCTTTCGAAACTGGCCGCGCGGAAGGGGTCTCCACCCGTGCAGGGGCCTCCACCCCAACGAACACACGAAGGCAATTGGGAAATTCTGCAAAAGCCTTGCTGCCGGCACCGTACCCGATACCTTTGATTTCGAACCCGTCCATCGGACCATATCGATCGACGGTTGCGGCCAGAATCGCCGCGCCGGTCGGAGTGACCAATTCGACGTCAACGTGCTTTGAATATAACGGAGCATCGGACAGCAAGTTCACTGTCGCAGGGGCGGGAACCGGATAGACACCATGTCGACAGTGAATGAACCCGCCGCCGATGTTGATGGGAGAGCACAGGAAGCGATTCACCTGAAGAGCGTCAAGACCAATGGCAGCACCCACTACGTCTATAATGGAATCGATCCCGCCGACCTCGTGAAATTCAACATCTTCGGGCTGCACGTCATGCACCTTCCCCTCCGAGATCGCCAGTTTTTCGAATATGGCCACCGCCTGTGCCCGGACATTCGACCCCAAGCCGCTTGCCTTGATCATGTCAAGGATCTGTGAGGCCTTGCGGTGGGAATGGTGCTTGTCCTGTGCGGCGGAATGCCCCTCGGGAACGCCGTGGCCGTCAGCCTCGGCTCCCGGATGGACATGCCCGTGCCCGGGCGAGGGCGCGTGCGTCTGGCGAGAGACCTTCCCCAAGACAACATCGAACTTAGTCGCACTGATGTTGGCACGGACCACTCGAGATGACCTCAGGTCGATATCGGCCGCGAATCCGGAATCATCCACCAACGGCAACTTTCCGATCTCGGTCTTCAGATAGCCAAAGTCCACACCAAGATCCAGCAGAGCGCCGATGGTCATATCGCCGCTGATTCCTGAAAAGCAGTCGAAGTAAAGTGTGTTCACGTCACTAGAGCCGAAATCGTCATGGTACTCGATCGTTAATCGTGGGCGCAATCGCGAGCGGGAGCGGTGGGTGTCAGGGAAAGGGACGATTTCGTGCACGGCCTCAATTTCAAGATTCGTCGTCAATGACCGTTTTCAATGCCAGCTGCTATCATGAGCCGTCATGCAACTGATCCTTCAGTCCCGCATCCGTCACGCCCTTCGATCTGTGCTGAAAGAGCGATGGCAAATCGAGCCTTTGGAGATCGTCCTCAATCAGACGCCCAAAGTCGAGTTTGGAGAACTGGCAACACCGCTGTGCCTGGGCCTGTCAAAGACCCTCAAGAAAGCCCCGCGCTTGATCGCTGAAGAAATGATCGAAACCCTGGAGATTGAGGGCATACAGAGGATGAGCGTCGCCGGGCCTGGTTACATCAATTTCTACGTCGATCGCCCAACAGTCCTGGGCCAGTCGATGACGGAGTTTCGGCGCGGTATGTTCGGTGGTTTTTCCAACCCGGACGGCAAGGTCATTGTCGAACACACCAACATAAATCCCAACAAGGCCGCCCACATCGGACACCTCCGAAACGCAGCGATCGGGGACACCTTCGTGCGCACGCTACGCTTTTGCGGCAACGAGGTTGAGGTTCAAAACTATATCGACAACACGGGAGTTCAAGTCGCGGATGTGATCGTCGGGTTCCGTTTTATCGAGAACCGCTCGATCGAAGAGGTGCGGGCGTTGATCAATGATCCCGGATTGAAGTTCGATTACTACTGCTGGGATCTGTATGCCAAGGCCGCGTCCTTTTTCGAAATGGACGATCCGGAACATGCGAAAAGAGCCCAGACTCTCCAGGAAATCGAAGGGGGGGGCAATGAAACTGCCGACATGGCTGAAGACGTCTCCATGGCCGTTGTCCGTTGTCATCTGCGGACCATGGAAAGGATCAACGTCCGCTACAACCTGCTGCCCCGCGAGAGCGACATCCTGCACTCGAATTTCTGGGACGAGGCTTTCTCCCTGCTCAAGGCAAACAACGCCATTTTCTTTGAAGAAAACGGGAAGAATCAGGGTTGCTGGGTGATGCGCATAGAGACCCCTGCCGGCACTGAGGACAAGATCATTGTTCGATCAAACGGAACAGTCACCTATGTGGGAAAAGACATCGCATATCAATTGTGGAAACTGGGCTTACTGGACCGCGAATTCGGATATGCGATCTTCGACTACGACACCCCGCAGGCTCCGGTCTGGGTCACTACTTCCAGTGAAGACTCCCTCCGGCAGCACCCCGCTTTTGGCAGTGGCCAAGCAGTCTATAACGTCATCGACGTACGCCAGTCCTATCCACAAACCGTGGTGCGCGAAGGCGTGCGCGCGCTGGGCCACGGAGATGCAGCGGAACGGTCCATTCATTTTTCTTATGAAATGGTCGCTCTAACGCCGGCATGTGCCATCCAACTGGGCATCGAACTGTCCGATGAAGATCAAGGAAAACCGTACGTAGAAGTGTCCGGCCGGAAAGGACAGGGGGTCAAGGCCGATGATCTTCTCAATACTCTCGAAGAAAAGGCGTTTCAGGAAGTCCAGAAGCGGAATCCCAACATTACCGAGACCGAGCAGACCCACATCGCGCATCAAATAGCTGTGGGTGCCCTGCGCTACTTCCTGCTTCGCTTTACCCGGACAGCAGTCATCGCGTTTGATTTCGACGAGGCCCTGAACTTCGACGGAGAAACAGGCCCCTACATCCAATACGCGACAGTACGTGCGAACAACATCTTCCGCCGCATGAAAGCAGATCACCCTGACTTTTCTGTTAGCAGGCTTGACCAGATTCTCGCCAGCGAAAAACTCCCCGGTTTCATCGATGAATCCAACGACCTCTGGGAACTCATTTATACGGCTTCCCGGCTGGACGAAATTGCGGTACAGGTGATCTCAAGCATGGAACCTGCGACTCTGGCCAAATTCGCGTTCACTCTGGCGCAGAGATTCAGCCTCGTCTACCACAAATACAGGGTCTTAGCTGAAAAGGACGAGGATCGGCAGCTGTTCTACCTTCTCGTGGTGGATTTCGTCCGTCAGAGCCTCACCCGCGCGCTCGATCTCATGGGCATCACCGTCCCGAACCGAATGTAGACCAGACTGGGACGAAACGATCAAGCCCGGCGCTTCTGGCCCACAGCACTGATCGAACAGAACACTTCCTCAGGAGTCGCCCCGGATGAGCGCCGGCAGCTCCGAAAATCTATCGATGAAGTGATCGGGCGGATCCGCGCGAAAGCTCTCATGCGCATAGCCATAAGTCACACCGCATGTCCTGACGCCGGCGTTTCGTCCCGTCTTGACGTCCACAGATGAATCACCCACCATCCAGGTCGATTCCCTGCTTCCATTTGTGTCTGAAAGTATCTGGAAGATACCCACGGGATCCGGCTTCTTCTGCCCGAAACTGTTGCCGCCGTACACGACCTCAAAACGATCGTAAATACCCAACCCTTCGAGCATCCTGCAGCTGAATCGGTAAGGTTTGTTCGTGAGCACTGCCAATACAGCGTCATTGAGGGCCTCGAGCGTCTGTCGCACGCCGGGATAGAGGTCGGATTCGTCCAGCATGTGCTCCCTGTAGTAGTCGAGGAACATCGTCAACGCACGATCGAGATCGGCCTCCGCAACCTTATTCTCCAACGCACGGCGAACCAATACCGCTGCTCCATCGCCGATCAGTGCGGCAATCACAGTCTCGCTGATCTTGGGCAGATTAAACTCAGTTCGGACATGGTTGACTGAATTACATAAATCGGTTTTCGTGTCCACTAATGTTCCATCCAGGTCGAAAATGATCAGGGATTCAGTTCGCATCTTTATAGCGGGTTGTGAACTCTGGGAAAGTCGGTGGGCGAATCATCGATACTTGAAACGAAAGTGATCCTCCTCGACGAACTCCCTTACGACAGGATCGTTGCTTTCATAGAGTTCAGCAATCGTCCCGTTAAACGCGAACCTGCCCGAGTGGAGGAGCGCTACACGATCGGCCACCTTCTCAGCACAGTTAGCGATGTCGTGGGTTACAACCATCTGTGTGAGTCCGAGTTTCTCCTGCATCTTTGAGATCAGACCGTTGATAGTCTGCGACAGAAGCGGGTCAACCATGGTGGTGGGCTCGTCGTACAAAATCGCATCCGGTTCGGTTGCGAGAGCGCGTGCGATTGCCACCGCCCGCTTCAACCCCGTGCTGAGTTCTGAAGGCATCATTTCAGCCAAATCTTCAACCTCAACCAGATTCAGTTTTTCCGCAACGCGATCGCCGATTTCTTCATCGCTCAGACCGATATCCTGGAGTGCAAAGGCGACGTTTTCCCAAACTGTAAGGGAGTCGAACAAGGCGCCGGACTGAAATACCAGCTGCACCTTCTTACGCACCGGGGTCAACTCCCGTTCGGTCATGACTGTAACATCCTGGCCCCCGACCAGGACCCTTCCGGACTCGGGAGACGTGAATCCGACCACGTGAGTCAGCAGTACGCTCTTGCCTGCACCACTGGGACCAAGAATGGCAAACGTAGAACCCTTTTCGACACCGAACGACAAACCGTCGAGCACAACATTCTGGTCGAAGGCCTTGTGAACGTTGATGAATTCGATAAAATTTGCCATCGCGTTCCAGACTGAGCGGCCGCCCGAGACAGGCCCCCGGTCCAGGAGCCAAACCCTTTAGGTATCCTAGATTGACGCGGGATCTCGGGAAACTCCACAAACCGCAGGACAGGGTCCGTACTACTCAGTGGTCAATTGATACTTGATATGGGCGACCTGATTTCGACCGCCATCCTTAGCGAGGTATAAGGCCTGGTCGGCAACTCGAATTAGTTCTTCCTTGGAGGTCGCGTTGAGTGGATAGCTCGCCACGCCAACCGACGCGGTTACCTTCCCGACAACTCCGACATCAGTCTTTTCAATGCCCAGCCGGATGCGCTCAGCAACCTGGATCGCGCCCGCAAGATCCGTTTCCGGCAGAACGACCACGAACTCATCGCCACCGTAACGCGCAGCAAAATCAATCTCCCGGCAGGTCGATTGAATCGTATCGGCAACACATCGAATGACGGTGTCACCCGCCGGGTGCCCGAAGCGGTCATTCACCTTTTTCAGGAAATCCAAATCGATTATGAGAAGGGACATTGAGTGGTCATGTCGATCGGCTCGACTCAGTTCCCGTGACAGCGTGGATTGAAAAAAACGGTGATTGGGCAATGCGGTCATAAAATCCGTCCGAGCCAGGTGTTTCATTTCCTCGAACATTTGAACATTCCCGAGGGCATTGCCAGCGGTGCCTGCAACAACTTCAAAGAATTGAATCCTCGTGCCCGACGGTTCGGTATCGAGTTGCTCCCATTCAAGACAGACCAAGGAATCGATCTCGTCCCGGACCACGATGGGAATAGCGATGTTACTGGCGCTTACCCCGTCACCGGTTCTCCGTTCACCCATGTAGACCACGCGGCGTTCCATATATGCCGTCTTAATTGGAGGATAACGCTCCAGAGGAGTCGTCTGCCCGATCTCTTCCGAACCTTTGGAACTGGCCAGGACGACGACCTGGACGCCTTCCACACGCACGACCGAACAGGCAGTCGCACCAACGGCGTCCCGGAGCCGCTTGACGATCTCGTCATAGATGTCTTTGCTACTCATGGACGCCGACAGCGTGCGCACGATCTCGACCATCGCTTTAGAATCGTTAGTTTCCTCCAACATCGCCAACGACGTTAGTGTGTCACGGTCGATCCGGGCTACCAGAAACACGTAGAATACAGCGGCAATGAAGAATAGGGCCATCTGCAGAAATTCTTGTGGGGACACTGATCTATTGAGATCGAGGAAATCGATGTAGGCAAAGACGCCGAACAGAACGCTGACCACCAACTGCGAAAAGAGGACAACCCTCAAGTCGCGCCATATCAGCGCCAATACGAGAATCCCCATCAACGGGAAATGGATCGGAGGACCTGGAACGCGAAGCAGAAAAAGAAACCCACAGATAAATATCGCATCGATGAGGATTGAAAGTCGGTTCGCACGCACCGTCATGAAAGACCGCTGCGACAGGAAACTCAAGGCGATGTTGGACGCGGAAAAGGCAATGACAAGGACGAAAACACCGGTGAACCTTTCGCTCCCGAGGTTGCTGAACAGAGTAAGGTATGACGCCGGAATGATTATGAGCCACCGCAGAAGGAGGAACGATCTACGGTTCTCGACGAAGGGCTCGAGGTGGGACTGGTGTAAACGGTTTTTCATTATTAGCCCCGCGAATTCGGTCAGATCATTAAGATCAGAACTGCCGATGCGAGCTCGGCCGACACCGTTGTCGGTTAAACCAATCTATTATCCTGACGGATTCTACCGGAGGAACAAATGAAATTCATGAATTTTTCCATACCTGGGAGCGAGGGTGTCCGCCTGGGACTGATGCAGGACGAAAAGTGTCTGGACCTAAGCAAAACGAAACTTGGGGGACCAAACGATTCTAAGATGCCAACCCTGCTCGAAGATGTCCTCCACCAGAACAATGGCCTACAAAGCCTGGAAGAACGGCTCTCAGCCATGGACATGACATCGGTGGAGGAATTCACGATACTCTCTGGAGGATTCCGACCCCGCCAACCGGTCTTTGCACCCCAAAAAATCATCGGAATCGGACTCAATTACCACGACCATGCCAAGGAGGTCAAGAAGACCCTTCCTCAGGAACCCTTGCTATTTGCGATGTACTCAAATGCAGTTATCGGCTACGACGATGAAATAACAATTCCAGCGATGAGCGACAGAATCGACTACGAAGCTGAACTCGGCGTGATCATCGGCCGCAGGGGGAGACACATTCCCATCGATAAAGCGATTGACCACATCGCCGGATATACGATCGTCAATGACGTCTCGGCACGGGATTTACAGTCGTCTGATCTTCAATGGATTCGCGCGAAATCGTTCGACACGTTCGCCCCGATGGGACCGTGCATAGTGGGGACCAGCGTTCTTGGCGACGGCGACGGACTCGACATCCGGCTGCGCCTGAATGGAGAGGTGATGCAGGATTCCAACACACGACACTTGATATTCAAAGTGCCGGAACTCGTGTCTTACATATCCCGGGTCATGACGCTGGAACCGGGCGACGTGATTTCAACAGGCACACCCAGTGGCGTGGGCGTGGGTCGCAGACCGCAGGTGTTTCTAAAGCCGGGCGACGTTGTCGAGATCGATCTGGAAGGTATCGGAACATTACGAAATTCAGTGATCAAGGAATAGATGGATCGCCCAGCGGAAGACTTTGATCGATACATGATGACCGGCAGCATATACTCCTGCATTAATTTGCCAGCACCGCCCGGGTCGATTGCGACGCGCCGGTTAAAACGTGAAAGAGCCCGGTAGAGCTAACTCCAGGTGGCGGTTGTGGTCATTCAGAGCCCGGGAGTGAATTCGTTTATCCCGCCCCAACACGGCGCATGCATGGGTTCTTTCAAGTCTTCGAACCAATTCAGGTGGATGTTACTTTGGGAGCATGCCGGCTCATCGGGTTAGGCTCCTTCCGCCAAGTCCCCTTTCATTGTCCCCGCATGCTGCGTTTCGTTGACAAAGCAACATCCACGATCAATAAGAATCGGTATACGCGGGGTGAACGATGAAGGATTTCTGCAGGTGGGGTTCTCGACGGTTCGAACGAACGATTCTGAGTCGGGGCTTCGTCTGCTGCATAGATTGCGGGCAACCCCTCTGCTGCGATGTTGTTCTAATCGATCCAGCCCTCGAACCCCATCCAGCCGAGATATGCGACAAAGGGCGTTTTGCCTGTTGGAGACACTGGCACAGCGTTAAGACTACGTCTCTTTTCCACCCAGTTCCCCATAAGGTGAGTCCCTAGACCGAAGGCCGAAGTTCGTTCCCCGATTTACGGAAACCGCTTTCCCTTGTTCACGGTCTCATCCAGCGATATCATGCCGGAAGGCGCGCTCACATTTCCGTTAGAGGATTGGCGCTGTCCGATGCCTGGCTGGCCCTGTCGAAGACGGCCATTCGGTGGGTTGGCCAGGCCCAGTTCACCCGATACATTTAGATAGGGACCCGGTCTTTCTTGTTGAGGGAAAGATCGAGTCCTGCGAAAGGTGTTCGGGAACGGACCTCCCAAAACGCCGACCGCCTAACGCGAACGGGGTGTCGTTCCACCGGAATCGGGAACGAGCATGCGGATCATCCCATCCTGCCTTGACGTGATAAAGAGTTCGCCGTCGCGGCTGCGGCTGATGTGTAGGTCGGCCCGGGTGGCGGCTGCGCCATTCGCCGCTTCGATCAGCTCCCGGAACGTCACGTACGTCCGGTTTCCATTCGCGTTGCGAATGTAGAGTTGGATCTCCTCGACGGGGGCTACGGTCCGGGGAACGCCATCATCGGCAGCCTTCATCGCCGCCAGATCAGCCGCGAAGAGCCGGCCCCGGGCGAGGTCGCCAAACACGAACTTGCCCCGGAGTGCCTCGATAAGGCCATGGTAGGCGAATCCACCTGAAATGGCCTGACCGTCGTTGTGGTCGTAGATCGCTACTGGATAGGTAAATCCGTCCTGTCTTTGCCCGTTGAGAACGTCCGCCGGCAAGGCGAATAGCTGGTCGAGCGTTCCACCGGGTCGGCTGACACCGTTTTCGAAGTATCCCTCGCGCCGCATCCAGCCGTAGTTCTCGCCTTCACGAACGATATTGATTTCCTCGATATGGTTCATACCGATGTCCGCCGCGAACATCGTTCCATCGGTGAGATCCCACGAAAGTCTGTGGGCGTTCCGGAACCCATAGGCATAAATCTCGCCGAGTGTATTCGGATTGCCGTCCGCTGCAAAGCGATTGATCGCCGGAATCGTGTAATCCCCAAGCCCTTTCGTCCCTCCCGATACTAAAGGACTGCGCGGATCAATGCGAAGAATAGTGCCGACAACCGTATCCAGACGCTGTACCTCGCCGGGCCTGTTCGCATTCGGTCCCCCACCGTTGCTGAACCCGAAATCGCTGCCGCTTGTGTAAAGCAAGCCGTAGTCTGCGGCGCCTGGCATCGACGTCGGATTGAACCCCACATGGCCGAACGGGTGGGTCAGGTTTCTGACCACGTTCGCCACCCGGAGCAGTTCACGCCGCGTACCCTCGAAGGTGTTCGCTGCCGGGTTTCTCGCGCGCCACTCCGTGATGACGTTGTGGTAGGTCGCGTCGGCTGCGGTGAACCCCTGGGGGATGAAGTCCAGGGTCGCAGGGTTTCCCGTCGCGCGCTCGGCGTGCACGGTGTAAAACAATCCGTTCTGCTCAAATTCCGGATGGAAATCGAATCCAATGAAACCGCTTTCCAGCCTGTTGTAAACGGTAAACGGAAAGGCGTCGGCAAAGTTCGCGTATAGAGTGGCCTGGCTATTGCGATCGAGGATGTAGAGGAAGCCGCGCGAATCGTTGGCGAACCGTCGGCCGTCCGGCAGGTCGCGGACGTAACTTACGCGCGCCCAGCCCGCAGGATCTACGTCCTGATCGGCAGGCCACATCGAACGCGACTCCGGTAGGCGCACGACATCCCTGATCTCGACCATCAGGCCACGTTTCTCAACCGGATCTGGAATGGGATTCGTGATCTGCGCTGCAATCGCACCCACGGCCGCGAGCTCCAGTGTGACGCACGTGGCAATCAGCATCCAAACGCGCACAATTCCGCCGGGCGCTACCGGGCTGCGAAGAAATGTCGGCGCATGAATCGTGATTTTTGTCCCACCACCGCCAGCGTGAACTCGTCCTGAATCTTGCACACGCTCTAGGAGTTCGGGCGAAAACCGGCAACGTTGACACGGATTCGAGCCAACGTTCTCTTGATCGTGATATAGAGCGTCTTGCTATCGGGGCCACCAAAACCGATGTTCGTCGGTCCATCGCCGTCGTGAGGGGTCAGGATGATACCCAGGTGTTTACCCGCAGGCGAGATGATCACGACACCACCGCTTGATTCGCTGGCGCAGTAAAGGTTCCCGTTCATATCCACTTTCATGCCGTCGCACCGGACCGAATTGAAGTCGGCCCGATCACCCAGCCGGCCGTCAGCGGACAAGCTGTAACGAACGATGGTTCCGGCGTTCGTTACATACAAATATCTTTCGTCGGGTGAAAACGTCAGCCCGTTAGGGCTGATGTCATCGGCAAGCAACTCTAAGTTGCCATCTCGGACGCGATACAGACTGCTGGGCCATACGTTTCCTGCTCCGGGGTTGTTCGAGTGTGGATCGGTGAAGTACACCCACCCATCCGACCTTACGACGAGGTCATTGGGACGGTTGAGTCGGCTGCCTTGATAATGATCCGCCAGGACGGTGCGTGTTCCGTCTGCTTCGAGCCGCATGACAGCCCGGTCGCCTTGTGCAGTCCACAGGATCCGACCCTCAGTGTCCAGAGCGACTCCATTCGAACCGAACGAGACCGGATAGAAACGTCCATTGAACCCCCCAAGGTAGCCGGCCGTATGCGGAAGACTCGCTCGGTCGGAAACTTCTCTTACACCCGTTCGCTCGAGGAACACCGACAACTCTCCCTCAGGCGTCCATTTGTAAATGACGTTTGCACTGATGTCGCTGAAGAGGAGGTATCCAGATGGGCCATCGTCTATCCACAGCGGCCCTTCGGCGTTTCCAAAATAGTCGCCCTTCAGGACCTCCACCGTGGCTGAGCTAGAAATTATGGCGTCCAGTGCCGGGTCAAGTTTCTGCACAGAGCTCAAGTCGGGTGTCTGGGCGAGGGACGGCCTTAGCCCAAGAACGACGATGCAGAACAGGATTGAGAATACCTTTCTCACAGCGAACCTCCTTGCTGGACTACCGGAAGCCCAGTGTCACAAGAAATTTTACACGGAAGTCGACGCGGGCGCCCGGCTTCAAATCCCTGGGCAACCCCGCGAACCGCCCGACCTTCTCATTCACTACTTCATTCACAACGGGTGCGGTTGAGGGTCCGAATGTCGTGGGCATCTCGTTGGATCTAAGATTCGCCTCATTCCACAGAGAAAGCCAGCAAAACGTTTCCAGGGATGACGCCGCCGTGATGAGAATAGCCAGAATTCGCAAACACCATTCCGCCCACAACTGTGGCGCCGGCGTTGCTAATCGAACCTCCATTAGCGTTTACGAGATTCACTGTCTGAAAATCCCTGGCAGTGTCGTACTCCCAAAGAGTTTTGCCGTCCTGGGTTGACAATGCCCGCAACCGGCCGTCCATGGTTCCGGAAAACAGAACGCCCGGAATCGCTGTAACTGCGGCTGAATGGGACGGTTTGCATGGTGTTCGTTCTGCACACGACAGAGGCGGCACGGACCAGATCGTACGCCCACTCACAAGATCGAAGGCCATGATCCCTCCGGTTGCATCGGGTTCCGACCTATTGAAATAGGCGTTCGCCGCATAGACGTTGTCATCGTCGACGGCAGGCCCCCACATCACGCCGCCACTCGTCGCCCCCTTGCCATTCGATTCCTGCCAGATGATTCTCCCCTCATCGTCCGGGTCAAAGGCATATACCGCGCCGAGTTTATTTCCAGCGATCAACATCCCCCGTCCGTCCAGATCGACAAGAATCGGAGAGTTCGCAAAGTCCGTATCAGGCGCATCGGGATCCGGACATACGAAGGGGTCGCGGCCGGCAGCCCGGCAGCTCGAGTTCCAGATGTCGTCTTCCACAACCTGGCTGATCCACCTTATCTCTCCTGAATCCATGTCGAAGGCCAGGATGGCATCGGACGTGTCGGTCGATGGCGTGGAGTAGTTGTTTCCGGTGCCCGCGTATAACAAATTCCGTTCGACATCGATGGTTGGAGCATTCCAGATCGGCACTCCTGACGGACCCCAGAGCTGTGTACCGATACTGTTCTTTCCGATTGGTTGAGCTTCATCCGGTATCGTGTACGTCTTCCACAACACGTTTCCAGTCGAGGCATCCAGCGCGACCATACTCCCCCGAAACTGACAACACGGATATTTTGGATTGCGGACCTGGGACTCCACACGTGAAGAAACCGGCACGTACAAACGACCGGCGTGGAGGCTCGGTGCACCCGTAACCACGGCCCTTGGATGGTCATCGACTTTTTTCTTCCACAACGATCTTCCGGTTCTCGCATCCACTCCATATACATTTGCCGCCTGGTCACCAAAGTAGGCCACGAGCTCGCCACCCCTGGAGACCCCGATGCTGATGGCGCTCCGGACGCCGCCCTCAGTCTGAAACATCCAGTGAACGCAGCCGGTGTCGGCATCGAGCGAAAAGACATCGCCTTCCGCCGTGCCGACATACAAACGACCGCCAACGACAACGGGTTGTGTGCCGCCAGAAGTGGCCCCAGGGTATCCGAACGCCCATTTCAGGCCTAAGCGCGGCACATCTTCCGCGCTCAAACCCGCCGAATCCGCTGGCTGAAAGCGGGTGTTTGTTGTAGTCGCTCCCCAGCCATTCCACGCAGGGCCTGTCGGCCTGTTGCTGAACGGAAGGGTCGCGCCACCGCAAAAGGCAGACTGGGGAATCAGGTCGGGGGGAACGCTCCCGAATGTTTTTCCCGACAGGTATTCCGCCAGAATTCGGCGCTCGGCACGGCTTCGCTCAGAAGCCTGTGCCCTCATCGTGCCCGTCTCTAGCACTTCCAGGATGTGTTCCGGCGTCATCTGCAGCATCACGTCGAGTACGGGACCCAGCGCCTCCTGGCCACCCTCCACCTGATGACAGGTCGCGCAATAGGTCCCAAACAGTTCGGCACCGTCCCTTTGAGCGTGCGCCGGCCCCGGCGCCTGACCCACACAAAGGCCAATCATCCCGAACAAAAGGATGCGAAACTTCATATTCTAGCTCCCGATGTAAGTCCTGGACTCCAATCCGGCCAAGAAGGTGGAATCCGCCGCCATCGCCCCCCACGCAACCCCGTTCGTGCCTGAAAGAAGTGGCGACAAACTGCAAACGGGGACGGCATACAGGCTCATGCGTCGAATTCTCACGATGTATCCTTACGAATTCCTGCGTTGAATTGTGAAAACGGTGGTCCGCGCAGACCTCTAAAGCTCCACAATATTAACAGGCACCGACCCAGGGAGGTAGGAGAACCCAACGACCGGATCCCCACGCGTGCATCGTCGAATCCTGGAGGTCCGGTCTTTCTCAACATGGAAAGCGATCGCGGTCGCTTGACAGTGCTGATTCAGAACGCCATCAACTCGTCGCGACGATGTTATGTTGACAATGACGTGAGAGCCCCTCAATCCACATTCGGCAATGATCAGCCGTGCCGTGCATGCGGTGCGCTCCGATCGAATGCCCTGTTTGCCGTCGGTGAAAACCGCGTCCTGCGTTGCGAAGAGTGCACACATGTGTTTCTGGGTACCGTCCACACGATGGAATCAATCCGGAAGATGTACGCCTCATACGACGCCATCGGGACGGATCAGTACTTTTCAGGCATCGACGACGCGGTCCGACTGAATTTCGACTCGTACTTGACACGGTGTCGAAACTACCTTGGCCGCGGCTCGGGCCAGCCACGCCTGCTTGACATCGGATGCGGCACGGGCGCCCTTCTGGGGCGCGCCCAGAAGGCACAATTCCTTTGCGAGGGAATCGAAACTTGCGAGCCACTGGCCGAGGCTGCCAACCGGGATCTTGGGTGCCCCATCCACGTCGGCTTACTTTCCGAGGTGGATTTCGCGGAACACCGTTTCGACGTCATCACGATGTACGACCTGATTGAGCATCTGCCCGATCCGCTGAGTGATCTCCGCAAGGTTCACAAGTGGCTCAAGCCAGGAGGCATTCTCTTCGCCCTAACGCCGAACAACGATGCTCTTCTGCGGCGTGTAGCGCGGTTGATGTTTCGCCTGAGCTTAGGGAAATTCGACCGCCCGATGCGGATTCTCTACTACAAGCACCACCTCTCCTATTTCAACATCAGGCGTCTCGCACGGCTGATGGAAGGATGCGACTTCGACGTCCTGAAGGTTGAAACGCGTAATCAGGAAACGTCTCGGCTGATTCTGTCGAGATCCGAACAACTTGCGGTACGGCTGACCTTTGCCGTCGCCGACCGCTTGCCGGCGATGGGTGGAAAACTTGTGATGTGGGCCTGCAAGCAAGAAAGTTGACGGGGCGGGCGGGAATGAAAGTGGAAACAGCCCAATAAAACACTGAATTTACGCCTCTCTATGTACGAGTTCACTAACACGTCCGATCAAAGCCACTGGAGTGATAGAATCGGCCGCAAGAGCAAGCCTAATCTTAAGGAAGGAGCGCGACATGAGGATGGTAAACGGGTTGTCCCGATTCGGCATCACCGTGGTCACAGGCATTCTGCTGGGTGGCATAGCGACGGGGTGTCAGCCCCAGGAAAATTCCGGCATCAATGTTGATGGCGATGATATTGGGGGCGTGGTTGCGAGTGCCTACGGACCGGAAGCGGGCGTCTGGGTCATTGCGGAAACCGACGATTTCGAAACGCGCTTTGTGCGGATCGTCGTCACCGACGATCAGGGCCGCTACGTCGTCCCAGACCTTCCCGATGCCGATTACAGCCTCTGGGTCCGGGGGTATGGACTCTCTGATTCATCGAAGGTCGATGCCTCCCCCGGGGCACTCCTCGATCTCACAGCCGTCGTCGCCCCGAATCCAGCGGCCGCCGCTGAATTCTACCCCGCGAGCCACTGGTATTCGATGATGCGTCTGCCCGATCAGGCGGAGCTGGAAAACGTGGAGGGAGGATTAAACAGCTACCTCTCCTGGATGAAGAACCAGGGCTGCATCGGATGTCATCAGCTCGGCCAGAAATCCACGCGAACGATACCGGAAGAGTTGGGAGAGTATGAATCCTCAGAGGATGCCTGGTTGCGCCGCCTTGAATCCGGGCAGGCCGGAGGACAGATGGTGGGGCAGGTGATGGGACGCCTGCAGGGACTGCCCTTGAAGTACCTCGCGGACTGAACCGACCGCGTTGCGGCAGGCGAGATACCGTCGACCACACCTGAACGTCCGTCCGGTGTCGAGCAAAACGTGGTCGCCACCATTCGAGACTGGGCCAGTCCCTCTGTATACATGCACGACCTGATCTCGACCGACCGTCGCAATCCGACCGTCAACGGTTACGGCCGGATCTTCGGATCGCCCGAGCTCAGCACCGATGACTTTCCGATCCTGGATCCGGTGGCCAACGTCGACACCAGCTTCAGGGCTCAAGTCAGGGACCCGAACACGCCAACGACGGCCAGCACTCCACCGCTGGCACCCTCGCCGTACTGGGGTGACGAAGTGATCTGGGACAGCCAGGCCAACTCACACAACCCGATGATCGATCAGCTCGGCCGTGTCTGGTACACGGCGAGAGGCCGGGGTCCCACCAATCCCGATTTCTGTCAGGAAGGCTCAGACCACCCATCGGCTCAGTACTTTCCCAACGGCCGCTCAGGGCGGCAGCTGGCCCTATACCTGCCGGACACGGGAGAATACACCCCCATCGATACTTGTTTCCAGACCCATCACCTCCAATTTGCTGAGGATGCTAACCACACGCTTTGGACGAGCGGTGGCGGCCCTGTGGTCGGCTGGTTGAACACGAAAATCTACGATGAAACAGGTGATTCGAAGGCATCCCAAGGATGGGCGCCGATGATCCTCGATACGAACGGCAATGGCCGGCGGGACGACTATGTGGAGCCCGATCAGCCGGTGGACCCTCAGCTCGACAAACGAATCAACGCGAGCTTTTACGCGGTCATGCCCAACCCGGCCGACGGTTCGATCTGGGGATCGGTCAGTTTCCGGGTTCCGGGCTCGATTGTCCGCTTCGATCAGGAGACGATGCTGGGAGAAATCTACCATGTGCCGCTGCCAGGATTCGGCGTGAGGGGCGCGGACATCGATCGCAACGGTGTCGTTTGGGTCTCACTGGGCAGCGGACACCTGGGGGAATTCGACCGGGGCAAGTGTGAGGGACCGCTCAACGGCCCCACGGCCACGGGTGACCATTGCCCCGAGGGCTGGACATTCCATCCCCTACCCGGACCGGGATTCGACGACCTGCCGGAGTTCAGCGTGGAATCGAGCTACTACACCTGGGTCGATCAGCACAACACCTCGGGACTGGGTGCAAACGTACCCATCGCCACAGGAAATCTGGCGGACGGCCTCCACGCTCTGGTCGATGGTCAATTCGTAACGCTTCGGATTCCCTACCCAATGGGCTTTTACAGCAAGGGATTCGACGGGCGGATCGACGACCCCGACGCTGGCTGGAAAGGCCGCGGCCTGTGGGTGTCGGAAGGCGACAGGACTCCGTGGCTGATGGAAGGCGGCACGGCCAACAGGCCACTGGTCGTGCACTTCCAGGTGCGGCCGGACCCGCTGGCGAAGTAGCCGCCAAGGCCGTGCATTGCCTGAGATGAAATTGTCTGATCATGGCAGAAAGCAACTGCGTTGCCACCCTGAAGGGCCAGGCGGCACTTCTTCTGATTGACCGCGCCTGGACGCTTCTATAAGCTTTACCGAAGTTAGCCAATTTATCAGACGGAGCGAGGGGCCTGATGAAAACACCCAAAGTTGGTCGAAATGATACGTGCCCGTGTGCGAGCGGGAAGAAATACAAGCACTGCTGTGGCAAATCTTCAGCGGCGGTCAACAATTCACGGTCCAGGCTGATCATGCTGATCGTCGGAGGCCTGCTGGCCCTGGGTACGATCGGGTTCGTCAGAGCTCTTGCAACAAGCGACCCAGCGGATGCACCTGCCGCGGTGTGGTCACCCGAACACGGCCACTATCACTAGCCAGAGCTTTGGCGTGATGCGACTTGAACCGTAGCGCGGCAATTAAAAAAAACGCTCTGCTTGGTGTCCCTGGAGGTAGTGCGCCAGGAAGGATTGATAAAGGTCTGACATTTTTCGGGTCAGCGGGCCACCTCCTGCGGGATACCCGATCACTTCGCCGCTTTGTAGCTTCAGGCTTCTCACTGGCATGATCTCGCGCGTCGCGCTTGTAATGAAACACTCGGTCCCCTCGCGCATGTCACCGATTCCCACGGCCGACTCGACGGCCTCAATTCCCTCCTCGCGACACAGACCCAGCAGTGTCTGCTTGGTCAGGCCGATCAGGTTTCCGGCGTTCTGAAAAGGCGTGACAAGGCGCTTTGCAATGACGAAGAAAACGTTACTGTTTGATGATTCCGTCGCCAAACCGTGTTCGTTGAGGAGAAGGCAGTCGTCAGCATCGAGCGCCCTCGCTTCGATGACGCCCAACACATTGTTGAGGTAGTTTCCACCCTTGATATTCGGGTTCAAGGCGTTTGACGGATTTCGTCTTACCCTTGGAATCGCCAGAGTCACGCCCTCGGAATAGAACTTCGAATCCCACAGGGGGACGTCCGTAACCATGATCACAAAACGGACTTGAAGTTCGGGCGCTGGAAACAGCTCCAGCGGACCGTCACCGCGTGTGATGGTGAAGCGCACATAGACATCCTCACCGGTCTCGGCCGCTCCGCTGGAAACGATCGTGCGCCGAATCTCTTCAAACAGCTCCGCAGAAGTATAAGGAATGTCCATGTGAATCAATCGGGCCGAATTTTCCAAACGCCTCCAGTGATCCCGATAGAGCAGCCCCACACCCGAGTAGGTCCGGAACACTTCATAGATGGAATCCCCAAACAGAAAGCCTCTATCGGCTACGGGAATCCGCGCTTCGCCCAGAGGGGTAATGACTCCATTAACATTGGCTGTGCTGGCGATCGTCATTCTATTGAAGAGGCAAACGGTTGATCGTACTCCAGACCAGTGACACGTCATCGGTCCAGATTCCGCCGTTGTAGTCGGACGGCAGCCGAGAAAGGTCTTCCAAAGTATTCACACCCAGGGAGATCCCCCTCCCGGAGCTTCCGATAACGACGATTGAGCTCCCGACCGCGTCCATACGATTCATGAATCGATTGGGCCAACCCCAGAGGAAGGGCGCGATATTGATAGGAACATAGACAGGGATATTCCGGCATGAGGCGGGCACGAGTCCGCTCCAGCCGTACACGATGTAGGCAATCAGGCACGCCCGGATAGAACTCACAGAGAATGCAGGAACTTCAGGGAGTTCCTCTCTGAATGCCACCAAGACTGCTTCACGGCCGAAGAGAGTCAACGACCGGCGCATAGCCTCAGGCAATCGGGCGAGATGCCGGCCCAGCCGAGCACCGTGATCGGGATTGTTCGCCTTTAGATCCAATAAGAATGAACGTCCGGGAAACGCTTCAAAGACTTCGCTCATCGATGGCATGGCCCCAATACCCTCACCTCGAAACGGGTAGGTCGTTCCCGCGTCCGAGGTGTACCCATACCCCACATCCAATGCCTGGAGCTGCTCAAGCGTCTGTTCCGAAACCCGGCCGCGCCCGTCGGTCCGGCATTCCAGTCGCCGATCGTGAAAGACGGCCCACTCATCATCGCGGGTCAATTGGACGTCGAACTCAACGACGTTCGCACCTCGATCGAAAGCAGCGGCGATCGAGGGAATCGTGTTCTCGATATAATCGTGCGAGCGTACAGTCATCCGTTCTGCTTCGCACCCTCCAAAAGAAACACCTCGGTCATGGTATTGCTGCGAAACCCCTCGGTGGGACAGCACCGACGGCAATCCCGTCCGTGAGGCCAAACCCCGCGACGTATTGTTTGCGTAAACGAACAATACGAACACGATAACGAACCCGACCGCAACTTTAAGCCCTCGGAGGGGCTCCCCATTCTTCGGACAGGAAATCCTGGGTCTTAAGGTGGATCGACGCCGCTGAAATGGGTTGATATTTAGCCCGCCGTCGGGCCTGTGGGAACGGTGAAAAAGCCGAGTCTTCGAGGCTGTTTTCAAGCAACTGTGGGAATCCGCATGGTGTGGGGATTTGCATAGCTGCGTCAGTTTCCACAGGCCCTCGGCGCGCGCTGAAAGTACACGGCCTCGGGCGTCTGATAGTCGAATACTTGATGGCCGCGTTCCTGATTGTAAAACCTGAAATAGAGGTTCAGGTTTGCGATCGCTTCGGGAACGCTCAAGTAGTCCTTCAGGTACACTTCCTCGTACTTCACCGTTCGCCATAAGCGCTCGACGAAGATGTTGTCCAGGAACCGGCCCCGACCGTCCATGCTGATCGTGATGCCCTGGTCTTCGAGCCGGCCCGTGAAGATATTGCTGGTGAACTGCGCACCCTGATCCGTGTTGAAAATCTCTGGTTGCGCTTTCGTCAGCGCCCAGTCCAGTGCCGACACGCAAAATCCGCTGTCGATCGACGTGGACACTTCCCAGGCCAGCACGTACCGGCTGAACCAGTCCATGATCGCCACCAGATAGATGAATCCTTGCCGTAGTCGAATGTAGGTTATATCCGCGGCCCACACCTGATCGGGACGCACAATCTCCAGATTGCGCAACTGGTATGGGTAAATCCGGTGTCCCGGGGCCGGCATCGACAACTGCGGTTTGGGATAGATCGCTTCCAGTCCCATGAGCCGCATCAGTCGCCGCACCCGCTTCGCATTGACCCGCCGACCTTGCGTCTGCAACCACCAGGTCATACGCCGAATCCAGTAAAACGGGGTTCGCGTATATTGCTCGTCCAACAGACGCATCAACGCGATGTTCTCGGCGCTCTCGCCCACCGGTGTGTAGTAGAGTCCCGATCGGGACACGCCGGTCAACCGACACTGCTCGACGATGCTCAACTCGTCGTGATTCGATTCGATCCATGGTCGTCGATGCTCTAACGGGAAAGTCCCGACTTTTTTTTGAGCCACTCCACCTCGACCTGTAATTTTCCGATCTGTTGGTAGAGTTCCGCCTGCACTTGCTCATCGGCTTCACTGGCCTGTACTCGGCCATTGGAGAAGATGTCCGATACGCCGTCGAGTACTTGCTTTTTCCACTTCGTCACCATGTTCGGGTGAACTTCGTAGTGGGACGCGATTTCCTGGATCGTGCGCTGTCCCTTCACCGCTTCCACGGCAATCTTTGCCTTCAATTCTGCGCTGTACTGCTTCCGCCCTCGCTTCTTCATCTGCCTCTCCCGAGGTAGCGATTTTACACCTTAGTGACCTGTCCGAATTTTGGGGAGCACCTCACTCGTCGCGCAGCGAACACGTCCTTACGCCACTCAAACGCTCTCGGTCTAATAGTCGAACACTTAATTCACCCTCTTGAAAGCGTTGATGTCGTCTAAAATACAGAGGTCTATTATCCATATTTTAAAAGGACGAAGCTTGATCCAGTTGACTTACATGCTGTCGCGATGAACGCGTTCGGCCTACCCAATCCGCTCAGGAGCAATACATATGAATGTGACAACCCTCGACGCAGTCATCTACGGCGTTGACGAACTTTCCACGACGAAGAGTTTTTGGAACGATTTTGGTCTGACGCTCCGGGAAGAAGGCGCCTCCCGGCTGTTGTTTTCGGCGGAGGATGAATCGACCGTCGAGGTCCGTTGTAGGGATGATGATTCACTGCCGAGGGCGATCGAAAGCGGCCCGGGAGTGCGGGAATCAGTTTTCGGAGTGGCTTCCGAAGCAGATCTTGAAGCCATCGAAGCAGAGCTATCCAAGGACCGGCCGGTGAGAAAGGATTCCGATGGCACCGTTCATTCGATCGACCCGCTCGGGTTCGGAGTTGGCTTTAGAGTATCCCGCTGCCGCAGCGTAACGGCTCCAGATCCGAAATTCAACATGCCCGGCCGCGTGGGCCGTCTTAACGGACGAGGGAAGTTCTACAAGTCTGCACGTCCCCTTGAGATGACGCACGTCGTCTACATGGTCCCCGATACCAAGATCGAGCTCGATTTTTATGTCACCCGCTTGGGATTCAAGGTGAGCGACAGCTATCCGGGTCTGGCCTACTTTCTGAGGGGCGGTGCTTCCACGAACCACCACAATCTGTTTCTTCTGAATCCAGGAGGCAAGAGTGAAAAGCTCGGGTTCCATCACCTCGCCTTTGAAGTCGCAAACATTCACGAGTTGTTCGGTGGAGGCCTGAACATGACACGCAAGGGATGGAAGACGATGCTGGGGCCCGGACGCCACCCGATCTCCTCATGTTACTTCTGGTATTTCATCAACCCCGGCGGCGGCGGAGCCGAGTACGACTTCGACTCAGACATCTTGGATGCCAACTGGGTTCCTGGAGAGTTCGATCAGACACCGGAAGTGTTCGCCGAATGGTGTCTGGCGTCGGGAATGGAAGAGTCTCTCCTCTACCGCGGTATACAGACGGGTGAAACAATCAAGGACCCGGCCTAGAAATCGGAGGACGACTGGTCAAACAGAGTAGCCACGGTATTTGATCAAACGAGCGATAACCCGTGCCAAGCTGGAGACTGATTTTTCAAACTCGGGGGCAACGATATTTTGCTTTCCCAGATACGCAGATCGGTATTAAGCTAGGGGGCATGTTCAGACCTGGAAACAAAAGCATGAAACGTCCGTTGATTGCTTTCGTTCTGGTCACTATTCTTGCGGGGCTTCCCGCGACAGCCCACCACTCGTTTGCCCGCTTTTACTTCGAAGACGAGTCCGTATCGATCGAGGGCGAGTTATTCGAGGTTAAACTCAGAAGCCCCCACGCGTGGCTTTACGTGATGGCTCAGCACGCAGACGGCGAAACGGAGTTGTTCGCTGCTGAATGGGCCAACGCCAACCGGCTGAGACGTCAGGGCGTCACCGAAGACACCCTCCGGCCCGGTGACCATGTCATCGTCACCGGTAGCCCGGGACGGGATCCATCAAACCACCAGATCCACCTGTCAAGTATCGAACGCCCCGCCGATGGATGGACCTGGCGACGAGAGCGCCGCTAAAGGCCGCTGTCGCCCTCCTAATCCGCATTTCGCACGCTTTGTCTGCGGGCAGACCGGCCGTCAAGCTGGCTGCGCGTCAGACCTCCCGAGGCACAACATCCCGGGGGGCGGTTGTAATAATCGGTGAAGAATCCGCCGAACATGGTGAGGAAGCGTCTGAGTTTCAAAAGCATGTACGTAGCTTATCACGCACACTGATCCCCAGTGCTGTCGGTTGACAATCACACAGGCCTCGATTGACACAGCGGGTTGATCGCCCCACAATAGCCGATACTCAACTACCGGGGGAATGGTCTGTTGAAGCTAAAAGGGAAATTCAATTCCGATGACTTCAAAGGTTTCCTTGACCAAGGAACTGCTCTGACCGGAGAACTTAGTTTCGCGGGCACACTTCGCATCGATGGGAACGTCCATGGTTCCATCAAGACTCCCGATGTCCTGATTGTCGGTGAGGGTGCCTCCATTCATGCCGACATCACGGCTGGGGAGGTGCAAATTCACGGCTCGGTGTCCGGCAGCATCGATGGCGCCCAGCGTGTCGAACTATTTTCAACCGGCTGCGTTCGTGGCGACATCCGGACACCACAGCTGGTCGTTGAAGAAGGAGGTCGCTTCGACGGACAGAGCCAGAGTACATCGGGAGATTCGGAGGAGACATCGACCCCAATTACTGCATCCGAGCCCAGCACTACAGTGAAAGAATAGAGACTCCAGGGTCATAGGATTTCGTAGCGAGATCTATTCAAATCGATGGTCAATTCGCCCACGACTGAAAAGAGAGTCCTTCAGCCTCAATCGTCGTCCTTGGGGGCCGCACGTCACTGCATGAGTGGGGCCCGAAGACCCCTGCACGCGGAGCTCGAGACCTCTGCCACACGCTGCTATGAGCAAAACACTGGATCCCAATCGGTTCGACGAGGAGTTTTTCGAGCGCTTCTACAACAGACCCGACACCCGCTCTTCGAGCCCCGAGGAATTCGCACGGCTCTGCCGGTTTGTCCTGAGCTACCTCGAATACCTGGAGATTCCCCTAAATGATGTCCTCGATCTCGGTTGCGGACTGGGCCGCTGGCGGGAAGCTCTCACGGCGTATGATTCGGCAATTCGATATACCGGTGTCGACGTGTCACCCTACCTGCGTCGTCAGTACGGGTGGATTGAGTCGTCGGTAACCGACTTCTGCTCCCGGCACAAATACGACCTTGTCATTTGCCATGACGTCCTGCCGTACCTGACGCGACGCAGCATTCGTGACGCCCTGGCCAATATCGCACGGCTCTGCCGCGGGGCCGTCTATCTCCAGGTCCTCACCGAGGAGGACTGGGATGAGAACCACTGTGACCAGGACAGGACTGACGAAAGCATGAATCGCATCGCGGCCAAATGGTGCAGAACGACGATTTCCCGGCACTTCACCAACTGCGGCGGGGGCGTCTTCGTCCCCAAGAACAGCGAAGTGGTTCTCTGGGAATTGGAACGGACGTAGGTGCCTACAGTGCAGCGCCGCAGGGTCTCCCTGCGGCCAAACGCGTTCGGACATTGGGCAAATATGTTCGCTCCCGGGCTGAGCATATACAGAAACAGGACCTCACGATGAAACTCCGCGCCCCCGTCCGCACTATTGTTGGCCAGGACACTTCCGATGGAGCTGGCGTTCGGTTACGACGCAGCATAGGAACGCCCGCACTCGATCATCTCGACCCGTTCCTTCTCCTCGACGAGTTCAGGTCCGACCAGGCGGGTGACTACATCGCGGGCTTTCCAGATCATCCCCATCGCGGTTTCGAAACCGTTACCTACATGCTGGCCGGACGAATGGAACACCGGGACCATACCGGTCTTCAGGGGAACCTGGAGGCGGGCAGCATTCAATGGATGACGGCCGGACGCGGCATCATCCATTCAGAAATGCCGCAGCAGGAAGAAGGTCTGATGTGGGGCTTTCAGCTCTGGATCAACCTTCCCGCGGACCAAAAGATGAACGAACCGCGTTACCAGGATATTCCACCCGGAAGAGTACCTGAAGTGGTCCACGACAACGCACGGATACGGATCCTGGCAGGAGAGGTTGAGGGCCAGCGCGGACCGATTGAGGGGATCGTCACCGACCCCACATACCTGGACGTTTCTCTTGAACCGAAATCACGATTCACGCACCCGCTGCCAGCCGAACACACTGCATTTGCCTACGTCTTCGACGGTAGCGGTTACATCGCTCAATCGGAACCCTCCGGTACCCTGCACACGCGCAGCCATCTGGTTGTCCTGGGCGACGGCAATGGCGTCGAAGCAGTCACCGGTGACGCCTCAATGCGTTTTATTCTTGTTGCGGCTAAACCCATCGGAGAACCGATCGCGCGGTATGGGCCGTTCGTAATGAATACGGAAGAGGAACTGAAACAAGCATTCAGGGAGATGCGGGATGGAACCTTTCTAAAGTGACGCGGTGGGTGACACGTTAAATCTTTCTTATCGGGCACCTTTCCGTGTTTCCGGATCCTCTTCCAGGCGTGTCACTCATCATGCGTCACTCGTCACTTTCTTTTAGAATCTCCGCTTTCAAACGGTCGAGCGTTGCAGAATCCTCCGTCGGTGCCCACAAATTCTTTGCAGTCTTACTTATAGACTCCAACTGCAACTTGTAGAGGCGGCACTGATCGCACAGAAACAAATGCAACCCGCCGAGCAGATGGTCATACCAACGGGCCGTTACCCATTCTTCACTGGCCAGTAGCCGCGTCACTTCTTTGCAGTTTAATCTCATTTTCTAATGCCTTTGGTTTCCAGACATTCTCGAAGACGGTTTCGACCGCGATAAAGAAGCACTCCCAAATTAGTGCGCGAGACGTCCAGAATCTTACATATTTCTTTGGTCGGCAAGTCTTCTTTCTCCCGAAACACGAACGCCATCCGTTGAGCGGTCGGCAAGGTGTCCAGACATTCTTCGATTAAGTTTCCGAGCTCCGCGCCGTAGACAGTCATCGGCTGCACTGGATTGCTCCAGGTCCCATCCGGGTGGAAGCGCTTTTCCATCAATTCATCAATGTTATCGGAAAGCCCCTCGCGCCCGACCCCTCGGCGGGCTTCGGCTATCTTGCGATACAAAATTCCAAAGAGCCACGTCCGTACATGGGCACGCCCTTCGAACGCGGACGCCTTCTCGACGAAGGTCGCAAAAGTTGATTGAGTGATGTCTTCAGCCGTGTGTGAATCCAGGCCTGAAGCCCGTGCCGCATTGAGGATATGGGGCAGGTAGGCTTCGACTACCGCACGAATAGCGGCGCGATCACCTCTGCGTATACGTCCGTAAAACTGGGAATTCGCAAAATCCATGCAGTCGGGGTGTAATAAATCCAGTCCTGCTCCCACTCATTAACGAAACCCGCTGGGTTTCCAGAGATAAGCACTCACCAAGGAGAAATCAAAGATGAATATCAAGAGTATCCAACACGGAGCCGTCGCGGGCCTAGCGGGTGGCATAGTCTTCGGAGCTATGATGGGCATGATGGGCATGCTTCCAATGATCGGGCAGATGGCCGGTTCACCCACGGCCACCGCTGGGTTCCTCGTTCACCTCGTAATCAGTGCCTTTATCGGTGGCTCCTTCGCGCTGCTGTTCCAAACTCTCGTCAACGGAACAACAACCGGGCTCGGTTATGGCGCCGCCTACGGAATCGTCTGGTGGTTTCTCGGACCCCTGACCCTCATGCCGGCAATGATGGGCATGGGTGTCGGTGTCAACTGGAATGCCACTGCTGCGACGGCGATGTTCCCCAGCCTGGTCGGGCACCTTGTTTATGGCCTGATCCTTGGGTTCACCTACACCCGGCTCGCGCGTAGTAGCCTTCGAACAGTTGTCAGAAATCGACGGGCGGCCTCGAACACAGCCTGACAACCGAGCAACAGGATATCGCAGAGGCCCCTTGTTCCAGTGACGAGTGACACGGGCGGAGCGAACACGAAAATGGCCCCACTGGTCACTCGTCATTTGCACTTCTCAGATACCTGATGCACGATCGGGCGTTGGCAGACATCGACTTGCCGGACGCTGTGCGCGTAGGCACCGACGGTGAATATTTCCACGCGACTCTGCGCGAAGTGGACCGTCTGGTGCGCGTCTATATTCGAAACAGAAATGCCAATTTGGAAGTCGTAGGAATCGAAAGGGACTGAGATCAGCGCAGGGTGAAATTGATTTCGATATTGACGGCCACGTCCACCGGCACGCCCTGACGGGTTGCCGGACTGAAACGCCACTCTTTCAGAGCTTCCATCGCGTTCTCGTCCAGACCCAGACCCAGGCCCTGGACAACGCGCAATATCTCAACAGACCCATCCTTGCGGACAATCGCTTCAAGAACGACCGTACCCTCATGCTGCGCCTTCCGCGCATCTTCAGAGTAGATGGGTTCGCGCCGATAGGCAATGGAAGGTGGATTGACACCGCCCCCGACCTCAAACACCCCTCCCCCGAAGCCACCGCCCTCTCCCTGCCCCAGTCCTGGCCCCCCGCCTTCACCCACCCCACGGCCTTGGCCCGTACCGATACCCGCACCCGAACCCGGTCCCGATGAGGGCGGTACAGGGATGCCGGCCATTGGATCTCCGAGTTCAGGCAGCGTCACTGGAATCAACGACGCCAGTTGCGGCGCAACGATCGTGGGTTCCGCCACCAACAGTGGATCCAGGTTCAGCGGCGCTTCAGCCGCGGGAGGAACCAATTGCTGGTCGGCGGCCCGCGGAGGGGCACCCGGCGACGGTGCGGTCAATGTCTCTCGTCCCCCTCCACCACCACCGGCAGACGTTCGGTCTTCGTCGGGAAGAACCATCAAGTCTACGGGCAGGTACAAGGGAATGAACGTTTCGCTGATCACAAGTTGGGTATCCCGGCTGAAATTCAGGCCGGAAAATACCAGCCCGATCAACACCAGATGAGCTCCGATCGTCATGTACGCCGGTACGCGGTAGTGTGTCTCCGACCAAATCGAAGGCGTTTCGACAGGCTCTGTAGTGGCTTGAAACTCGGAAGGGTTCTTGAGATCACTGACGATCGCCCGAACCTGTCGAATGATCGACTCCAGCGGCGATCGCGAATCAATCAAGCCGGTGAGCGCCGATGGATCCGCGGCGGCAGTCAACTTGGCGCGTTCAGGGGGATCTCGAAACTCTCCGTAGAGCTCGTGGAGCTGGGACCACAGCGACACGACCGGCGAACGACTTCCGACCATCTTCTCAAGAACAGAAGGATCCGGCTCAGAGGTCAGTTCGATCTCGACTCTGTTACGTTTCTCTGCCCGCAGTCGGCGAACCTGCTTGACTAACGAAATAAACCACTTCTCGTTCGTAATCTCGCGGTAGAAGCTCTCTTTCTCCTTCACCGGCCCTCTCCCGTTTGCGACCGCCAACACTGATAGACGCCCACGACGAAATTCCGTTTCACAATATGATACACCCGCGTGCCGATGCCCGCTGATTGCTTATCCAACGCCTTGCTCCCTTTCAACTGGTGTCGAGTGGGGGTCGGGACAGACCATCCGGACTTGATCGTCGAAAACGAGTCCTAACTCTGCTTTTCGCCCGCAGTGGCGGCTGCTTCGTCGGGTATTTTATCTAAGAAAATCGCGATCCAACGGAGTTCATCGCTGTTTTGCATGAGGATCTTGACGACCATAGTAAGCGGCACCGAAAGCAGCATCCCCACGCCACCCCATACCCAGCCCCAAAACACGAGAGACATAAAGACAACGAGCGTCGAAAGACCCAAACGCTCACCCATCATTCGCGGCTCAGCCACGTTGCCAACGACAAGATTCACGGCAAGGTATCCTACAGCGACCGTGAGCGCGAGACCAAAGCCGCCTTCAGGTTGAATCAGGCTGACCAGGGTCGGCGGCACGGCCGCCATGATCGACCCGATATTCGGAACGTAGTTCAGAAGAAAAGCCAGCAGGCCCCACAGTACCGGGAAATCCACACCCAGCATCCAAAGCCAAGTGCCTAATACGAGGCCCGTAAAGACGCTGATCGCCGTCTTGATGGTCAGATAGCGGTGAACCTGGGTCATCACGCGGGAGAACCCGAGCATTCTCGAACCTCGCTCCCCCCAGGCCGCCCGGATCTTGGCTGGGAAACCCGTGGCCTCGGTCAACATGAAGACGGTGGTCAAGAAAACCAGAAAGAAGCTGGACACGATCCCGGCCAGCCGCGACAGCAGACCTCCAGCCCATTGAAGGATCTGCCCCGGATTGATCAAATCACCGACAACGGTGGAAACCGAAATATTAACGCCCCAAGAGGCCAGTTGTTGCTCGCTCGACAGCAAAAGCAATGTCAACCTTCTTTGATACTGCGGTAGGGCCTGCGTAAAGGCATTCACCGAGCCCCCGACAATTGCTCCCACAGCGACCAGCGCCACGACAAGGCTGAGAACAACGGCGGCAATCGCTAGCGACTGCGGGACTCCCAGCCGACGGAGCCACATCAGCAGAGGAAACCCAAGCATGGCGAGGAACACCGACAGAAGGAACGGCACAACTACGGGCTCGGCGGCGCGCAAACCGGCAATCAGGACGATCAGACACGCCAGCGTCAGCAACAGTCTGGAACCGGCCTCGGGTTTAGCAATCTCACGCATCTGTTGGTCAACATATTCTACTCTCAGGACGGGGCCTCATGCCCGGCCCACTCTAGCGTTAGACGTCGCGGGGTGCAGGAATGTTTTGCAGCCGCTCACTTCCGCCAAAATGCAGGGGTCAAAATGACAATAACCGTGTAGTACTCCAGGCGACCGGCAATCATGCAGCCTCCGAGAACCCATTTGGCCAGGTCGGGCAGACTGCCGTAGTTTTCCGCCGGTCCTACGGCTCCAAATCCGGGTTCAATGTTAAACATCGATGCGGCCACCGCCGTAATGGACGTCAAGACATCCACCCCGAGTGCCGCAAGCGCCAGGCATGAAACAAAATTGACAAGGAAAGCCAGGTAGACAAGGTTGAGCAGACTCTGGATTGTGGTTTCGGGTATGACCTGGCCTCCCAGCCGCACTGCAAAGACACCCCTGCGTTCGACCATACGCTTGAACTCCCGATCGACGACCCGCGCCAGCAGGAGAATTCGCGATGTTTTCATACCCCCGGCCGTTGATCCGGTACACCCGCCAACGAACATCAAGGCCAGAAGTATCAACTGCGGGAGCGGGTGCCACACCTCGAAGTTGTCAGTGACAAACCCGGTAGTCGTGATGATCGCCCCAACCTGGAATAGTCCGTTGCGGAGCGCCAATGGCATGGCGTAACCGTCGTTGAGAACCAGAACGGCAGCAATAATCACTGTGGCAAACAGGGTCATCAGGCCGTAGTATCGAAGCTCGACGTCTTTGAAAACACTTCGGGGCTTATGTTCTACCCAGAAGCGGTAGTGCTGGACAAAGCTGACACCCGCCATCAGCATGAACACTATAATGATCGTCTCAATAAGAGGACTGTTGAAACCCCCGATGCTTTCGGTACGTGTAGAAAACCCACCGGTCCCAAGCGTCGAAAACGTATGGCACATCGCCTCGAATCCGGTCATACCGGCCAGCCGCAGGGCGATGAACTCGGCCACAGATAAGGTCAAATAGATCTTCCAGAGCGAGATCGCTGTCTCCGTAATACGGGGTTTCAATCTTTCCGATTTAGCGCCGGAAAACTCGGCACGGTAGAGGTGCATACCTCCGTGGCCGACAAGGGGCAGTATGGCAATGCCCAGAACAACGATTCCCATCCCACCCAGCCAATGGGAAAAGCACCGCCAGAACTGCAGGGCCTCAGGCAGAACTTCGACGCGTTCCAGAATGCTGGACCCGGTTGTCGTGAACCCGGATATGGACTCGAAAAAGGCATCGGTAAATGAAGAAAAATATGGCGAGAGATAAAAAGGAATGCTGCCAAACAGGCCGACGGAAGCCCAGACGGAGACGACCAGGAGCAGTCCCTCGCGCTGGGTCAATTCCCGCTCCGGCTTTCCTGAGACCAGGATCAGAGATCCGGCGCTAGCAGCGGTAATCAGGGCACCGACTCCAAGAGGCAGCAACCCTTCACTGCCGGTCAACCACCCGTAGCCCAGCGGAATGAGCATCGTCCCCGACAGAGCCAGTAGAAACTGACCGAGGACGTAGCCGACGGCAGAAAAGTGAATCAACAGATTCCTCTGACAAACGACTTACGAGAGGAAGGCCGCTTCCAACTCAGAGACAACGCTTTCCAGCGCAAAGATAATGACACGGTCTCCAGCCTGAATCGATGAATCACCCCGAGGCACGACCACCTCGCCATCCGGCCGGGCGATTGCACCCACAATGGCGCCTCTAGGAAACCGGATATCGCTCAGTTTCATGCCGACGAAGCGTGTACCCCTGGAAGCAATCAGTTCGATCGCTTCAGCCTCTTCCGCTCCGAACGTCGTTACACTCAGGACGCGTCCCTTGCGGACATACTGGAGAATCCTGTCAACAGCTGCCAGACGTGGACTCACCGTTGTGTTGATTCCGAGACGCTGAACCATCGGCAGATAACTCAAACGGTTGATCAGAGCGACGACCTTCTTCACGCCGAGACGCCGCACCAGCAACGAGGCAATGATGTTGTCCTCGTCATGGTCGGTCAAGGTCAGAAAAGCATCGACTCCCTCGACGTTCTCTTCCATCAAAGTGGACTGATCCGTGCCGTCACCATGAATGACGATAGTTTTGTCGAGTATCTTGGAAATTTTCTCGCAGCGATCCAGGTCGCGTTCAAACAGCTTCACGTCAACATTCATTTCTTCCAGAATCCCGGCGATTCGGATTCCGAGCTGCTTTCCCCCGACGATGAAAATTCGCTCTAGAGTCTTCCGGCTCTCGAGCCCCATGAAGGCAAGGTCGGCGTCCAGGTTGTCCCTTGTCGCCATGACATAAATGTGATCCCCGGTTCTTAGCCGCTCGGCGCCATGGGGGATGATCACCTGTTGCCCGCGAAAGATCATCGCGATCAGTGAATTGTCCGGGGGTCCAGCCTGTTGCAGCTCCAGAAGAGTCTTTCCGGCAACCCAACTCCCCGATTCAACATTCATTCCGAACAGCCGGGCGCCACCATCGGCAAAATCGGTAATGTCGGAGACGCCGGGATAATTGAGGACGCGCATGATCCGATCAGAGACGTCGGATTCCGGGTGAATGATGAGGTCGATGTTGAGACTGGATTCTTCGGCGATACGCCGCCAGTGGTCGACTTCGTGAGTCCGCATCCGGGCGACCTTGACCCGAACCTCGGATTCGACATTGGCGATGAGGCACGCGAGTAAGTTGGTTGCATCCGAATTCGTCGTCGCAATCAACATGTCGGCCGTTTCCACGCCCGCACGTCGAAGGACTAGAACGCTGGCCGCATTGCCTTGAACGACTTTGGCATCGAGCGCGTCTTCAAGCTCCAAGCAACGCTTGGCGTCCTGCTCGATGAGGATCACCTCGTTACCCTCACCTATCAGGCGGCCCGCGATCAGGGCGGACACTTCGCCGCCGCCAGCAATCAGAATTCGCATCAGTACGTGTCCGTATTCTCTCACTGATTGGGCCCCGGCGTATCATAGGCATCTCAATTATTTTCCTATCACGAATCCCATCCCCAGAGTCGTTGTCGCGACCTTGAGGCAGCGGCCAGAAGCGGCTAGGCCAGCGCTCGACACCCCGCCCGGGCGCCCGCACACGCTCGAGGCCCAGCAGGCTCTCGATTAACCTAGTAAACTATGTTATATGAATTAGTTAAAATATATTTCTTCAGGTATACAATTATATTTTATTGGGCAGTGGATCAGGGTGTGCGGCCCAATCGGGGCCGTGGCCCCACAGGTGCTGGACCTCAGTTGAGGGTCGAGTCAATTCCCCGTGCCCGGGCATGTTCCTCACACCCCGCCTTCCGGGTACCGCTCACACCGTGCCATCATGGGGCCAGGGAAGCCGTGTATGCAGAGATAGCGATAAGGTCTTCCAGCGTCAGATCGTCCACGACATCCTGCATCAACGCAGACCACGCACCCCGTCGGGCGCCGGATTGGAAGTCGTACAACTGCCGGGCGCTGTAGCTGGGCGACCGTCCCGCGAGCGCTGGCACCGGGCCAAGACCCGTCAAATCCGGGCCATGACAGACACCACACGCAGTCGTCCGACGTCCGCCGCCCGTCGTCACCAACGCCTCACCCCGACGAAGGCTTCCCACAGGCACATACGCCACGAACCCCGAAGCGTCATCCCTCAGCTCGGTTCTGCCGAGGTCCTCCGGGACCTCAACGATACGCTCTCCGATCGGCTCCATACTCCCGTCCTCTGCCGCAGCGTACATCGCGCCCGCCATGAATGTTCGCGGTGCCGTATCGGTCTCTACGACTCGAATCCAGGGTTTGAATTCGAAGCTGGAAAAGTACTCGGCTGCCGCCGCCACCTCGTCATCGTCAGCGTTTTTCCCGATTGCCAGCATTCCCCTTGGCGGTCCCATCCGGGGTTCGGAACTGCTGCGAAGCCCGGCCTTATAGTCCGCCATCTGCTGGATGATGTAGGGCGCCGGAAGACCGGCAATGTCGGAGTTTTCAGGTCGGCCCTGTCCGTTAGGCAGGTGACAATAACCGCAGGCACGGACTGCATGGCTACGTCCGTTTGAAACAATTCGGGCATCGCGGGATGCTCGTCTGGATGCCAATCCGGCGGGTTAAACAGGTCACGGGTTTCGGTCAGCGAGAAGATTATTGCGCTGCCCGGAACGCGCCTGGGAACACCGTCGTCTGCGGGCCGCTGTCCCCCTCCTGGATTGACCGGATAGGCTCATGACGGAGGAGATGCGCCGGCACGCGGCGTTTCGCCCTGTTGGGCGGCGGGGACGCCAAACGCCATGGCAGAGACGAAGGTAACGGCAATGATGCCCAGATCAGTACGCATTGATTCCTCTTTGGTAACCGCAAGATTCCACACACACACCCGAGTCGGGCTCTCTGTATACACCTATGACTGGCTCCCACCTTCGAACTTGGACAATTCCGACGACTTCACATCGCCGCATGCCGTTCAAGGCACTGCATAAGCGCACTCTATGGCAGCGGAACAAATTTTTGGATTCGCGTGTTGGGAGCCACCTCGGTGACATACAAGTTTCCCTCTGAGTCGAATGCCATATGTTCGATCTGGTCGAACTGGCCGGCCTGATGCCCTTTGTGGCCGATCGTGCCCAGCTCGACACCGTCTTCGCGGTTAAGGATTCGGATCTTGCCATTGGCCCCGTCGGCTACAAATAGATAGCGTTGCTCCGGATCGTTAGAAAACGCCGTCGACCATACCGAACCGATACCCAGTGTCTCGGGGCGAATGAGAAATTCCTCGACGAACATGCCCTCTCTCGTAAACACCTGGACGCGGTTGCCGCTACGATCGCCCACATAGACGAGTCCGTCGACGGAGACATCGACGCTCATGACAGGGCCTCTGAACTGCGGCGAGGGTAGGGCCGGGTCATACGGTGCGGGTGGGCCATTTTCGATTTCGCTCAAGGCGATCCCGTAGGCTCCCCAGCCGCGCTTGAATGTCCCCGTGTTCGAATCGTACACAACGACGCGTCGGTTCATGTAGCCGTCGGCGACATACAACTCATCGGCATCGTCGTCGACAAAAATCTCGGAAGGCGCCCCCAGCATCGTCGTGTCCTGATTGTCGACGGGGTCGTTTGAGGGCCGGCCGATCATCAGAAGAAGTTCCTTATCCGGAGAAAATTTTAGAACGTGACGATCACTACGCAATTGGGCTGGAGGTGGGATCGGCGACGTGAGCAGGGCGTTGTTGGCGCTGTTTCGGAAGTTGCCTCCGAGCCAGAAGTTACCGTCCGCATCGATCACAAGGCCATGCTCGAGGATCGGCCAGTCGGGCACGAATTCCGGTCCGCCCCAGGAGCTGAGGAGATTGCCCTCGCTATCGAATTCCACCACGGACGGCGCTGGAATACAGCATTCGCTGATCGGGGGTGTTTGAAATGCGCCGGCATCCGCCATCGAGACCTGCCGCGGGCGATGTAACACCCAGATGTGATCGTCTGCGTCCACATGAAGCCCCGTGCCGTTCCAGAGGATCCAGTTGTTTGGCAACTCTTTCGGCCACGATGCATCCACTTGATAACGTGGGACGCCCGATTCCAGGGATTGTGCTTCGGCCGGTGACTCCACCTGTGGTGCGGGTGTGCAGGCGGCCACAAAAATAAGGCAAATAATGATGGCAACGAGCAACGATTTGTTTTCTGCTTTAAAGGATATGGGGATGTGCATTCGCTTTTCCTCCGCCGAGTACAGACTCAGTGCCGCTAGTGTTACGAATGAGGGAGAGGATACGCCCAACAACCCGACGCTGCAAGATTAATACCGGTAGTTGAATGTCGGCTGATCGAGTCACCCACAGATTCGATACTCTCAGAATCGATGGGTGTAGGACAGTTTGGCTACCGCCTGGCGGTCCAGAGTGCGAATTTCGAGAAAATCGTCCTGCCAGTTGTGCACGTACACAAAGAAGAGGTCGTTACCTGGCCGGAGGATCCACCGAAAGCGAGTCTGCCAACCGAGAACCCGGCTGCGGGTGTCGTACTGAATATTGTTGTTCAGCGAAACCCGTGGGTTGAACTGGGTGTCGGCACTGGCCCGAACCACGCTGGTAGTAAAGCGGCCTTCGGCCAGATCAACGCGGTTCCATTCGCCGGTCAGGCCTAGCAGGACGCCGTTGCGGGGACGCAGGTCTAAACCTGCCGTGAACTCTCGACGGCTTCCGGAAAAGAAGTCGCCTGCCTCGTATGTCGAGTTGAACGCAATCGGGCGTTGGCTGGCGGTGCGAAGGTTGAGCACGTATCGAGTGAAGTGGTAGGCCGCGGCTTTGGGCAGGACGATGCCGGGATGGATTTCGAAATCCTTCGCGAGCCGCTCGAAGCGAGGTTGGATGTTGACACGGAAACTGTCACCCGAATGCAGTTCGATCGCAAACGCCGTGACGTTCTGCAGATAGGAAAGAAGCTCACTCTCGAAGCTTGCGATCCATTCTCCGTCCCAGCCGAAACGGAACCGCCGGATCCAGGGGTGCCCGGTCGGACGCGGCGCGTAAGTGAATCCCGGGCTAAAGCGGCGCATGTTCACCCGGGGTATAAAACCGACGGCAGGGTCGTGGTCTTCACCAAACTCCCTGTAGGAGACTATGGAGCTCCAGGGGTCGTTGGGGTAGGCCAGCCGCACTCCAAAAGCATGCCCTCCAAGGTTGCCCCGGGGTCGACCCGGGTTGTTGTTCCAGGCCCAATAACCCCAGAGGTTGAGGTTGTCGGAACCCCGAAACTCGGATGTGTTCAGCGCAAAATCGAGGCCGACGGTGTGCCGATCCGCTCGGTCGCTTTGCCGCTCCGAACGCCGGGTATAAATCATCCCGAAATAGCTCTGGGTGAATACCTGCCGGCGCGTCCGCAACACGGTGAAATCCTCGCCGGCGAGACCCGGCTCTGCTGCGGTCTGCATCTGCAGGAACCCGATATCATTGGCGCCCACCTGGCCGGTCAACTTGGCGCCGGAGTTGATCGCTTGAGGTGTACCAACGTCGGTGCGACCGATTCTGCGACTGAAAAACGATTCCAGACGCCCCACGGCAAAGTCGAAGAAGCTGGCGCCTTCGAGAAAAAAATCGCGTTGCTCTGGGAATCGTAGCGGAAACCGGGTCAAGTTGACCCGGCGCTGGTCCACTTCGGTTTCGGCGAAATCGGTGTTTACGGTGAAGTTCGCCCGCAGGCTGGGGGTCAGGTTGTAAAAGAAATCCGCTCCCAGGTCGGTGTCCCCCTTCGTAGCTGGAAGCCCGCGACCCGGCGACTGGCTCAATCCGGAAACAATATACGGTCTGACATCCAGGCCGACGCCCTGGCTGATCTCCGCCAGGCCCTCCAACAGACCCGCGTTCGACATCCGAGTCAAGCTCTGGTTGCGGGCATAACCCATCCACAGGCTTTCTTCGTTCTTGCGCCGGACGGTGCGCTGAAAATTGATGCCCCAGGCCGCGGCGTTCGGATCGAAGTTGAGAGTACGGAACGGTAGTTCGATTTCTATGGTCCACCCGATTTCACTCTGTTCGACCTGCGCATTCCATATCCCGTCCCAGGATCTGTTCACGCTGATGTTGGTTCCGCCGTCCACAGCATTCACCAGACCATCTCCCATGGCGCCGGATGGATTGATCTCGAAGAAGTAGCCGCTGCGTTCGTCCAGGAAGGGATCGACCACAAACATGAAACGATCGTCCCCGGAAAATTCCGCATCCCGCAGCATCTGGTTTCCGAGAAGACTGTCCGGGTTCGAGTCGTAACAGATGACGCTGATAAAAAGGCGGCCGCTGTCGTAAACGACACGGACTTCGGTTTGTTCCGTAGCCGCCTCGCCGTTCAGAGGATCCAGCTGTATGAAATCTGTCGCCGGCACGGCCCGCCCCCAGGCCGCTTCAGTCAATTCCCCGTCCAGGGTTATCGACTCGGCCCCGGACAGACGAACCGCTGTCAGGGTCCGTTGGTCAACGGAGGCTTCCTGGGCCGGGACCATGCTCAATGCAATCGCCGTCGACGATAATCCTGTGACGATGACTCTGATCAACAGAACATGGAAGTCTCTCATTCCCTCGAGTATCCCGTGAAGAGGATTCAAGCGCAACAGTGCGGAGGTATGTACAGGGCTACTCTCAGTAGACTGTTCTACGGAGCTTTCGACCACCGGGATTTTGGAAGCATCGAGCGGGTGGCGACCCGGTGGTCGGCCGAAGTGATCATCGCAGAAGCCCGGACACAGACCCGGGCTTTCTAGTGGTGAGACTCAACTACAGATGCGGGCATTTCTCAGCCTGGGGCCTACCGTGCTTCGGGCGGCCCCGATTGCCTGAGCGCACGAGCCATTCGATATCCTGCGGGCATAGACTGCACCTGCAGAAGAGAATAAAGCCCGGAGAATTCTTAACGTCTTTCCCAAACCCGAAAGGCCCGTTCCCTTTTTCACGGACCGGTCCGGATTGAATACCCCTTACGGCACCTCCGGCAAGGCAAAGGCATAGATTTCGTTGTGGCCGCGAACTGTCTCCACACCCGTCAAATCTAAGGGCCCTCTCGTCCCCGAAGCGCCATCCCCCGTGAGCACGGTGACATATTGCCGGCCGTCCACGGCATAGCTGATCGTGCTGGTTTGGATAATTCCGCCGAGGACGGCTTCCCAAAGGACTTCGCCGTTGTCAGAATCGAAAGCGCGGAATCTTCGAGCCATGTCGCCCCAGAACAGAAGGTCGCCGCCGGTGACTAGAGCGGAGCCGTTTCCGGGAACCGGCTGCGTGAAGATTCGCTCCATATTACCGGTGGCAAGATCCACTTTGGCCATCCCCATAAATTGATCTGGGTCGGAGCCGGGGCGGACAACACCGACCCTGGGGCCCCACCCACTTGCGTTATCGGAATTCGCAGTCATGTCGAGGCAGGAATCGTGGAATGGAATATAAAGCGCATTTCGGGTCGGGTCATATGCTGTAGACCAGTAGCTTCGGGTGTTGTGGAAACAAGTGAGATGCCTTTCCCCATCCTCCAAGAACACGTTGTCCCAATTGATGTGCGTGCGGCCCGTTTCAACATCGATGTCGGAAATATTAAAATCCGGCACGTCGTAGGGGAAAGGCATGGCCCAAAGAAACTCGCCGGTGGTGCGGTCGAGGACCCAAATGCCTCCGCCCTCTCCAACGGCAACGACGGCATCGCGCTCCTCGCCCCGTGGAATCGCTGGATTGATCCATTTCACTGCTGCGGGATCGGGATTGAAGCGCGTTCTGAACAGCGTCCTCTCGTGCAAATGGTCGGCATCCCAGTCGTCGCCCGGAAGATGCTGGTAGTACCAGGCCAGTTCGCCGGTCTCGACGTCAATTGCAACCGTGGAATTGCTGTAGAGATCGGCAGGCGCGACGCGCGAAACTCCGTCTGCACTGCCATGGCGGGTCAACCGTGTATATGGTTTCGGGTTCGCAATGCCCCAAATCGTAACTTTCGATTCCGGATCGTAGGACCCCGGCAGTCCCCAGGAACTCGCGACACGTCTTTCAAGCGGAACGTCTCCCCAGGAATCCCCGTCAGGGGTTCCGGGCGCGGCCGTCGTGTAAAACTTCCAAACTTCCCGTCCGGTCAGAGCGTCATGCGCAGCGATAAAGCAGCCGACCCGCTCCGAACATGTCCGGTTCGTAATCACCTTCCCGTCAGCGACAAGAACGCCTCCGCTATGCCGGGTATTTGTGTCAAGCTCAAATACCTTTGTTTCCCAGCGGACCTGGCCCGTGCGCACATCGAGAGCCACCAGATACCCGTCCGGTGCGGGATAGAAAATCAGATCACTGTAGATGGCAATGTTCTTGGTGCGAACGTTCACATAGTCAATCGCTTCCTCTGGTACAGCGCGCCAGTATTCCCAGATTTGGTCACCGTTCGTTGCATCAATTGCAAGGACACCCGCGCCCGGCTGAACCAGATACATCACTCCGTCAGACACGATGGGTGTCGTTTCCTGTACGCCCCGGGGCAGTCCCCTTGCCCAGGCCATACTGAGCTGGTCTACATTTTCCCGGTTGATCTGATCCAGCGGACTGAACCGCTGCTCGTCATGGGTACGGTTGATCATCAGCCAGTCGGCAGGGTCGGGATTCTCAAGCATTCGGTCGGTGACGGGCGTCGGTTCGGGCCCTTGCGCGAAGGCCGGGAATGCTACGACACTCAACATCACGGTGGCGGTTATTAGAAATGCCGCCCACTCCGCTTTCATCTTCATCGCAAATCCTCCGATGTCTTTTTCAGGCGTTGTCGCGCCGATTGTTGATATGTGAGGACCTGGTCCGGACAAGGCTGCGCGTCGGCCGACGGCGAGGCTTCCGCCCTGTCCTCGACCCCTGCTGAAGACTTCGACCTTAAGGATCCACTCCCAAGCTTCCAGGCAGTAAGAACCGGGTGTTGTGATCGTCCACTTCGTTCATCGGCGCGCAGATTGATTCCCAAACGCCAGAAAACAACCCGGACCATCCAAAAAACGTCACGTCCTCGGGAGGCATTCGCGAGAAGGTCTTACGATCGCCGACCCAAGGCGCGCTATATATTGTCGGATCATCAAGAGTGAGCTGGACCTCCAGAGTGTCGACTCCAGTCCGCTCCCATCGTTCTTCGATCCGCGTTGTCAGACTCACAGGATGACCCTGGCCATCGAGCCAGGCTCTATCGTCAAGGCCGACCGTATTGACGACAAGCGTATCCCCTTCCCACTCGGCCACGGAGTGCCCGTACCATGCCGGCCCAAGGTTGTTGAGGTTGTCGCCGGAGGGCAGGTCGCGTCCGTCCATCCATACTTCACGCAGGACGCGCTCCCACTGAAACAGTTGCAGCATCCGCCCGTCAAGTTGAGCGAATTCAAAGGGGTACGTGCCCGTGTAGAGGATTCGCGGAAAACCGCTTGGATTGCACGAATATTTTGGGTCGTTCGAGTACACCGGCAAAGGGACATCACCCGTACCCACGCGCCCACTCATTTTTGCGCGACCCTCGGGTGTCAGCGACGGCATACTCGCTGACGAGCCTATCCCCCCACCTCCGCCGGTCCTGACCCAGAGTCCAGTCAGATCATGTGCGTCGAACTGCATCGCACCCGTTTCCTCAATCGCAGGTTCCTTTTCCGACGGCGAGACAGCCCCGGAAAGCCCCGCCGACAAAAAGAAAAGCGCGGTCACTACCCCAGCCAGTGAGCTTGTCGAACGAAATCGCATTTTTGCTGCTCCTCATGCGATCCGGCGTGGCCGTGCTCATCCGGCCCCTGGATCACGGTGCGTGAAATCTAAGGTTCGTGTTCTTTGAACCGTCTGTACTAATCGACAGGGTTTTCCCCTGTGCGCCGAGACATTATCTCTGTGCCGTCCTCAAGAATCACGACCACCACAATGCCGAGAGGCGCGCCAGCCGCAGAGGGATTCACGATTGCGGTGATTTCCTGACCAATCTTCAGGGTGTTCCGGTTATAGCCCTCACGTGCCAGCGTGCTGACACTGGCGTTTTCGAAACCCCAAGTGACCACCTCCCCGTTCTCGTCCTCAACATCCATGTAGACGACGACGTGCGGATTGCGCCAGCCCACCTCAGATATCCTTCCCTTCAAGGTGACTTCATGCTGCATATCAAACATCTGCCCCCTGCCGTGATGGGCGAAGAGTGGACCGGAGCCAATCAATAGCATCCATAGAAAAATGCAAAATGGAAGCAGTCGCTTCATGGAAACCTCCTGATCTTAAAGTTTCAGTAAGTACTCGTTTCTCTATTGGGCCTACCGATACCAGGACCGCAAACGAACCTCCACGCTTTCGCCACTGAGCGCGTCCACAAAACCCTGGAGATCTTGACTGATGTAATGATAGGGATATACCGCGACCGGCCTGAAAGCCTTCACACATTCGGCCGACGCTTCGGCAGTCATTGTAGAGAACGGATCCGCAGGTACGAAGGCGATGTCAATTTCCTGGAGCTGTCTGATTTCAGGGACGCATTCCGAGTCGCCCGCCACGAAAACCCGCGTGTCTGCGAATGTCAGGACATACCCGTTCCCGCGACCCTGAGGATGCATCAGCCGGCCTTGGGGGCTCCCCGCCAGGTTGTAGGCCGCAACGGCTTCGATCTGAATGTCAACTCCCTCAAGATTCACAGTCATCGACTCGCCGTTGGCAAGGACCCTAACTTCCTCGATTGTGACCGCTTCATCCTCTCGTCGATCGATCACAACGGCATCTCCTCCGCTGGAGCCCGACTCGATTCTGTCAGCCACTCCCTGAGGCGCCACGATAACTGTGGCTTCCTTGTAGAGATCGGCGACCGTCAATGGTCCAAAGTGATCACCGTGCGTATCGGTGATCACGATCAGATCCGCCTTTCTCATCCCGGAATAGTCACCCGTTGGATCCACGTGAATCGTCCGGCCGCAAAACTCCAACATCAGACTGGCGTGGATGATTGGTGTGATGGTCAGCGTCCCGATCGAGGTCGTCACCTCGTCCGACTCCATCGGGTTATGCGTCGTCGTTTGGGCGCTCCCTGTCACCCGACTCGGCGCTGCCATCGGCACCAGATCCGCGTCCGAGAGCATCGCGTCGCAAAGCGACTCTTGCCCAACAACCGATGTCGCCGATAGGTCGGGGGCGAGACCAAGCGCGAACAAGACGGCTCCCCACAGAAAGACGGCTGGAACGGACGACGGTCTGATTTTTGAACTAGGTTCCATCGGTTTTCTCCTGCGTTCGTCTACTATACATCGTCTCCCACGGTGAAAGTGCGACACTTTTTAGCGTCACCCAACGTGCATCTAACCCTCGCTATTGCGCTCCAAACCGAACCCTAATCCGGTCGCGGCGATGGACACATTCATGCTCAAGGTTGACACCTGCGTCGTCGGGTTGGGGGGCAGCGAACTGTCCCTGCAGACGTCGTCGCTACAACTGAGAAGGGATGAACCGGCATCACCATTTACAGGCTTCAGCGGCCAGGTGGCGGCCAGAGAAGACAGTCGTTCCGAGCGTGCCACCGGCGCTGGCAACTGCTCTAGCTGTGAATTCCAGCAACGTTGTAAACACCAGGCAACCGAGAAATCGGTGGTTTGTATTGGATGCCGCCGTGTAGTCGATGCTCATTGTAGTGGGTGAGGTAGATCGGTAACACGTCGGATCGTTCGTTCGAGGTCCTGTAGACTCGGAAGTAGGCCCACTCGCGCAGCAGCGTCTGGATGAATCGTTCCGCTTTGCCGTTGGTTTGAGGCCGGTACGGGCGAGTGAATCGTTTACGAATGTTGAGTTCGTGACATCGTTTCAAGAATGTTTTGGCACGATAGCAGGAGCCGTTATCGGTGAGTACGCGCTGGACGGTAATACCGAACCGGGCGAACCATCGGATGGCGCGATCCAGGAACGCGACCGCACTGTGTTGGCGTTCGTCAGCTAAGACCTCCGCATAGGCGAGGCGGGAATAGTCGTCCACGCAAACGTGGACGTACTCCCAACCCGCACCTTCGGAATCCTGTCGTGGGTTGTCGGTGACGCGGTGACCCGGCCGCCAGAATCGCCCTAACTTCTTGATATCCAAATGCAACATCTCTCCCGGCCCATCATGTTCGTATCGCACCACCGGTTCGGGTGGGTCCAGATTCTTCAACTGGGACAGGCCTTGTCGTTGCAGCACCCCCGCGACTGTGGATCGTGGCAGCTTGAGCTGATTCGCAATCCGAAGCGCTGTCATTCGGTATTGGGTTCGCATCTCCACGATTAGATCCACCCCGTCCTTGCCCATCCGATGGTGTAACATCCGAGGTTCGCTCGATAAGTCGTTTAAACCCGCTTCGCCCCAATCGCGGTACCGTCGGACCCATTTGTATACCGTGCTCCGACTGACTCCAAATTGCTCGGCTACTGAAGATACCGAAGCGCGCTCTTCAATCACTCGGATCGCCATCAATGCTCGACTCTTCGGGCAGGTTCTTGCATTCTTGTGAAGGTTCATACGGGCTCTCTCCTTGGGCTGATCGGTTTAGGTCCCAATCAGCTTCTCGGATTTAGCCCGTGTGAACAACCTTCACAGAATTCACAGCTAGCGGGCCCCGACCTCGCATCCCTCGAATTGTTCGGCATCGATTGAATGCCATCAGGGAATCGGCAGCAGCGGTCTCTGCCCCTGAGGCAGCTGCTGATCAAAAACCGTCAACAGCACGGCCTCGCCTGAATACTGCGCCATCAGATCGATGAGATCAACAAGGTCTCGCTCTCCAAATATCTCCAGTGCCCGGGCATACGTTTCTTCGCTCACGTTATGGTTGCCAAGAAGTTCACGACCGAAATCGATGAGCACCGCTTCTTTTTCACCGAGTCCTCGTCCGGGTCTGCGATGGCGAATCTGGTCAATGATCGCGGGTTCCAATCCGACTTGGAGCGCCTGGAGCTCGTTCAATGTCCACTGATATTGGGAATCGTGTTCACGAGCCGTAACGAGAATCGCCAACCCCATCAAACGGCGCCCGACACTAGCCTCAAGAGAATCGCGACCCGCTCCATGACGCCTGATGTGTCCAGGTCCAGTGCCCGCAGGGGCCATCGTCCGGCTGTAGAGAGAGGGCGCTACCGCCGAGGCATCAGTCGCGCTTAGTCGAAGTGGCAGACGGCTTCTCGAGTCCGGATAAATGTCATCGGTTGGAACGAAAGGCAGCGGTAAGAACTGCTTCCATCCTGGAGGCATTTGCTGATTGACAGCAGTCAATCGGATAGCTGTCGCTGTGTAGTTAGCGATCAAGTCAACAATATCGACGAGATTGCTCTTACCGAGGACATTCAAAGCGCGACTGTAAGTTTCCGAGCTCAGTTTGTGGGTTCCGAAAATCTCACGGCCGATCTGAATGATGATCGACTCTTTTTCTCCAAGTCCAACAAGCGGCTGTCTATAACGCACGAGGTCGACGACTTCGGGATCCAAGTTCACGGCGAGGGCTTCCATCTCGTGCAGTGACCACTCGTAAGGCTGGTCATGCTCGCGGGCCGTAACCAGAACTGCCAGTTCCGTCAAAGCCCGGCCTAATGGGGATGCCCAACGGACGATGACTCCAGACCCGTGAAGCCGAATCGCGTCCACAGACCGTTGCGAGCCGGATGGATCGAGCAAAGGAAGCCGGCTGCCCGAGGCTGGGAAGATATCGCTGGGAAGTGGTGTCTGCGCACGTACTGGCAGCGCCAGAATGGCCAGAAACGTGAGCACAGCAGACATTCGTTTGAGCATTGGATTCCCCTCTTATCGTGGTTACTAGGGTCGATCGACATCGAATACACCGCGCCTTCCGGCAAAGTCTGGACATTGACCACGGCCAACTTCGGCCTGCCTCCCTGCAGTTGCAAACTCAACAGAGCTTGTCAGCCAACGGTAGATCCATTGCAATCAGTTGTGCAGGTGCCTCGAATCCCGCGTCGCAACCGAGGGCTTCTATCGTCGGGCTGCTGTCCAGGGCATCCAAAGCGATGGAATCGGCGCGCAGTTTCAGATGGGCAAAGGTTGCCCGGCTAGGGCGGAGATTTTCTGCCTGACCTCGTGTTGCCGGCAAACGCTTCAAACTGACTGTCCCTCGCACGTTGCCGCCAATGGCCATGATTTCTTCCTTGGCTTCGTCCACTTTCACCACGATGTCACAATGGGTGCGGGCACCCTGTCCCATGTGTTGCCGTCGTTCGGCGATATTTCGATAGCCCGGCCGGCGAGCGGTACACAGCAGGTCGCCCGGCTCGATTTCGAGTTCCCCGACGTCGTAGGCTACAAACGCCGTCTCGGACGTGCCCGTATCGCGCGCACGAATGGCCTGGTCGATATAGGTGCGGTGTGCGATAGCGCGCTGAAAACGTGCGGTGTCGCCGATGCCTCCGGCGCACATCACCCAGGATATGAATGCCGCTGACCACGGACTGCGCCACCTCGAGCCGACACCTCTTGGCCCGTTCCACACGTCGTTCTGATTCTCGACGATCCAGTATCCCTCGGGAGTGACCGCCCAGTAGCCCCCGATCGAAGAGGCAACCCTCGCAGATTCCAAGGGGTTGCGACGAGCGCGGCGACGACGCCCACGTGGTTCGTCTATCGCTTCATCGACAACACTGAAACTGAAGAAGCCCCACTCCTGTACCGCTATGTCGACGATGCGCCGGCGTGCCCCGTTTATCGGCAGCGTGCTGCACGCGACCCTCTGAATCCTCATTTCACCCGGCGCCCCGCTGACCTGGTCCGACGGGGGCACGATGTCGAGTACGTCATCAGGCAAGCGGTTGAAAGACGCCTGTTGCGCGTGGCCGGCGTTAGACGAGCATACCAGAGCGATGAGACCCGCAAATGGCAGAATGAGAGTCTTCAATGGAATTCCTTTCGACACTAATCCCTTGGGCATATCAGTGCAGATCTTTCCGAAGGGTGCCCTCGAAATAGGGAGGAAACCACGCCATCGCCGATGGACGACAGGATGGTCTCGTGGCCGAGTTGTGTACCGGATTCCATCGTTTGAGTGTGAGTCACACGGAACCGTCAGAAACTCGGTAGAGAATACTACAGTACACCACTGGTCTGCATCCGTCCTTTGAACTGCTATTTAAGAGATCACTAGGAATAACAGGTAAATCGGAGTGGGGGCACCCGGCCAGACCTCGCGCGTGCCATGCTATTATGCGCAGACCTCGAAGCTTTGATCGAAGAAACCGCGATAGGCACCCGGTCGGCGTGAACAGGTCAGCCCAGTCGCTGCCGCAGGCGGGCCCTAAGAAAAGGGGGACAGAACGATGCGAACATTTGTTGTTACGGTAGCTGGAATTTTGATTGCCAGTGGGGTGCTCGTGACGGCGCAGTGCAGCAATACGCCTGTGGAAACTTCTTCGCCTGTGACCGCTCAGGTTCCGGAGGTACCACCGATCATCCAGGATCTCGTGGCTGCCAACCGCATCATCGCAGATCAGGGAGTCGTCGACGGTTATGGACACGTCAGCGTTCGGAACCCAGACAATCCAAACCACTTTTTCCTGTCACGATCAATGGCTCCTGTGAGCGTAGTGGCGAGTGACATCCTTGAGCTGGATCTCGATGGCAACGTCCTCGATTCCGATCAGAACACGTACCGGGAACTGTACATCCACAGCGAGATCTACAAACGGCGTCCGGACGTGCAAGCCGTTGTCCATTCGCATGCGCCCTCGGTCGTCCCATTCGGCACGACCACCGTTCCACTGCGAGCGATGTTTCACATGTCCGCGTTTATTGGCCAAGGGTTGCCGATCTTCGAAATCCGAAACGCGGCAGGAATGACCAATATGCTGGTCTCGACACAGGCCATCGGTCAAGCTCTGGCAGAAGCGCTCGGCGACCGACCTGCGATACTGATGCGCGGTCACGGTGCAGCCATCGCAGGACCGTCCCTGCCGATCGCCGTTGGACAGAGCATCTATCTCGCGATAAATGCAACGATGCAGGCGCAGGCGATGGCGCTCGGCGGCCCCGTCACCTACCTCACTCCGGAGGAGGTTGAATTGACCGGTATTCCCGATAACTACGAACGGGCCTGGACGCTGTGGCGGCAAGACGCCCTCGGAGGGAACTAGCTGCTTTGACATCGAAGTCCTAGGCGGAATATTCGGAGCCCGGTAGTGCAAGCCGTGGTGAGTGCGGTCCCACCTCGACCCTTCCAACGCCGTCTCTTGAAACGCGCGCTGGACTCCACGCGCAAACCCCACCTTCATTGTCAAACATCGACATTTCGTGTACACGTCACCCATCCATCTTGTAGACTGCTCAGAGCTATCTAAACATTCATCTAACAGTCCGCGCGCGCTCCATGGGAGGTAAAAACGTGGCCAAGAAACGGGACACTGATCCGAAAGATGGAAAAACCCAGGACCAGAAGGCCCTGAGCAGGCGCGATTTCGTCAAGAAGGGCGCGGCCGCCAGCGTAGGTGCGGCCGTTTTGTCGACGTCGGGCACAGCCCTATCACAAACGTCTCCTGCCGCCGCCATTCAATGGGACTACGAGGCGGATATCGTGATCCTCGGAGCAGGGTGCACTGGGCTACCCGCGGCCATTCGGGCGCGGGACCTTGGGGCTTCGGTGATCATCGTCGATCAGAACTTCGACTGTGGCGGCAAGATGCTGCACAGCGGCGGATTGATATCTCTTGGCGGGGGGGATCCTCTCCAGCTGAGAGACATCGCAGGCGAGGAGGACCCGGAGGGTTTCGTCACGGCTCCACCCCTGCACTCCGTAGAGGAACTGACCGAGGACCCGGACTTCCTTTTCCACGATCATACCGACTGGTCAGTGATGGATGGCGCGGCCCAGGCCCCTTACCGGTACAACGAACGCGAACTCCATCGGGCCTATGCCGACAACTGCTACGCCACCCGGGAATTCCTGATGGCCAACTACGTCCGCATGGGCCGGATCTCCGGCACGCACGGCAATGGCGGCATGTCGCGCGCTCGCCGAGCGGTGACCTTCCTGATGGAAGGTCCGACGACGGACATCAAGAAGGGAACCGTCTCAAAGCAGGATGCCGGAATCGAGGGCGTGAGCTCGAGTCATTTCGCGCCACGGCTGATGGGTGACGGAACCCGCATCGCCAGCGCAGGCGCTCGCACGAACGGCGCCGCACTCTCCAGGCCGTTGGAGTTCAGCGCTCGCGAAAAAGGCGCGCGGTTCTTACTCAACTGCCGAATGGACGAGGTGATTCGGGAGCAGCAGTTCTCGGGCAGGGTTGTGGGTATCCGGGCGAGCTATTCGCCGCGGTTCGACCCGGAGACCGGTGCGCGTTTGGAGAGCTACTGGCAGAACGGCAACATCGACGATCGCAGCGAGACACTGTTCATCAGGGCTCGCAAGGCGGTCGTCATGGGCGCCGGAGGTCACGTCGCGAATCCGCAGTTCCGCAGCATGTTCTACCCGGGTTGGCGAGAGCCCGCATTCGTCTCGAGCGGCTGGGCTCTTCTTGGGCCCCGCGGTCAGGACGCCAGCGGTATCATCGCCGGTATGAGGGTCGGGGCGAACCTCGCGGGGATGCAACAGAACCTCTCCTATGGCAGCACGTTCCATATCCCGGGAAACCTGGCCACGCGGGATCCCTACACTGACATGCTCCCGGGCCACCCGACGTTTTCGTTGAGGGGATCCACGGGCATCAAGCTTGGCAGCGATTCCTTCCAGCACCTGATCGTAGTGAATCAGGTGGGGCAGAGATTCTTCAATGAGCTTCTTGTCACGGAAAAGGCGGGTGGCGCCGCGTTTCCGGCCGGGCCCGAAAAAGGTCAGCCCCGCTCGGGCCTCGACCACGTGCAGATGGATTGGCGCAATGCCAGCGTCGAGAACGTCAGGACGACCTACCGAGAGCCCAACAGCATTCATGCCGCCCTGGCGATGAACGAGGGTTCGAAGGATCCGGACTACTTCTCCGGACCGATCTGGGCGATCTTCGACCGGGCTGCGGTGGAACGTGACGGATGGAACATCGATCCGCCCTTCACGTCGCCAACCAATGGCTTCTTCTTCAGCGCCGACATGATCGAGGACCTGGCCGCCAAGATCTACGCCGGCCATGAGTTCCAGAGGGTTCCGCTGACCCACCTGGCGGAATCAGTGGCCAAGTGGAACAGTTACGTGGACAGGGGTGCGGATCCGGAGTTTGCACGTGGATCCGATGCACCGATGTACCGGATCGACACGCCGCCATTCTACGCGGCCACGCTTTATCCGGTCTGGCACGATTCCTACGGAGGTCTCCGGATCAACGGACGGGCCCAGGTGATAGACATGCAGGGCGAGCCCATACCCGGCCTGTATGCTGGCGGAGAGGCAAGTGGTGGCGGCAACCAACATGGTCTGGGGCGAGCGCTCGTCCATGGCTACATCGCAGGCACGAACGCCACCGCCGAGGAAGCCTGACGCCACTCAACGCGTACTTGGTAAGGGACCCTAGGGTCCCTTTGTTGGGGTTTGACCGCTCCCCCCCAACCGAGTGCATGCCAGTGCAAGGACCCTACGGCTAACATGGCTTCGCAAGACGATCAGATGCGCGGTCGGACCAGATGCGCGGTTGACGTCTCACCCGACGTCGTGGATGCCGGGGCCGACATAACGCTACAGGGCAAGGTGGCCTGCTCCCCAGCATGCGACCTGCGGGGACATACCCTCTGGATCAAAGACCACGCCGGCCTCGACGCATGCAGCGTTGAGCTCAGCGAATTCGACGGCGAGACAAGCGACACCATTGAGTTTGTCGTCAAAGCGCCCGTCAGCGCGGGGACATATACGTGGTTGGCCGTTTGTCCGGCAGTCGTAAAGGAAGGCATTTCATACATGGAAACGTCCACAGCGATTTCGTTCACCGTCGAGCCTCACTCGACGAACGTCATCGCGTGGGATATACCTTCGGCCATTGTGGTTGGCGATAGATTCAGGATCAAGATTGGGATCAAGTGCTCTAATCAGTGCGACCTGGCGCACAGGGCATTTGGAAATTACGACCATGACGGGACAGAAGTGGCCACCGGGACACTGCCCGGCGAACTCTGGCCCGGTTCGGACGGCCTGTATTTTGCCGAGGTCGAACTGGAAGCCCCGGCTGGGGAGGGTCTTTACACGTGGAGCGTCAAGGCTCCCGAATGGGATTTCACGGTCCCGGGGTCGGATGTCGGGATTCCGCACGCTGAAGGCACCATTAGTTTTGGAGTCCGCGTCGTCACCCATCCCGAGTATGTGGTGAAGGTCGAGGCTATCGACAAAGTCAGTCAAACGCCCCTCAGAGGTGCGCGTGTGGTTATGCACCCGTACAGGGGGGTCACCGACGACCGTGGCATCGCGGAGGTGAGGGTGGCGAAAGGTGCGTACCAGCTCTTCGTCTCACAGAGCCAATTCTTCACCTTCGGCCTGCCCCTTGAGGTGACGTCGGACATGACGGCCAGAGCTGAGCTTGAGCTCGAACCTGTCCCTGAACGCAACTGACTCTTCCAACGCAATAAGAATCGTCTGAGGGGCCGTGACCGGCTCAGTTCCCAACGGGCAGGACGCGCTTCAGCTCTTCCAGCCGATCGAGGACCACGGCCCACCAGTAGCGGGTTTGATTTAAATGGGATTTACGGACGAATCAGTGGAACGATATCTCAGGGAAATGCTGCCGTCCCGTGACGCAGTGTTGACTGAAATCGAAGCCGTTGCCGCCCAGGAACGCATACCGATCGTGGGCCCCGTGGTCGGCCGGCTCCTAGAACAGTTGGCAGGAATCATCGGCGCCCAGCGTGTATTTGAAATGGGGTCGGCTGTGGGGTATTCCACGATATGGTGGGCGCGTGCGGTTGGTCCAGGCGGACGCGTCTACTACTCCGACGGCAGCTCCCGGAATGCCGCTCGTGCTGGGGAGTATCTTCAGAGGGCGGGGCTCATCGACCGTGTACAGTTATTGACGGGGAATTCCCTCGACCTTCTCAATCAAACCGACGGCGAGTTCGATATCGTATTCAATGATGTCGACAAACACTATTACCCTGAGGTATTCAGACGCGCCGCGCACCGTGTCAGGGTGGGTGGCCTGCTGATTTCAGACAACGTTCTGTGGGGCGGCAGCGTCACGGACCCGAATGTGCGGGATCGCGACACCGCCGGAATCCGTGACTTCAATCGCCTGCTGTACGACGATTCGCGATATATGACGACGATTCTGCCGGTTCGTGACGGTGTGTCGGTGGCGTGGCGCGTCGAATAGGGCCACTTATTTGACCTTCTTTTTGACCTTCTAATACCACCTGGTATATAACCTGTTCAAGATCAGGAGGTTCTCCGTTCATGCCGATCGCCCTGGCCCACGGCTTATTTGTGTCCCTGGGTCTTATTCTGATGTCGGGACCCGCCGCCGCACATCACGGGGATGCCGGCCGCTATGACGATAGCCTGACCACGGTCTCGGGTAGGGTCCTGGAGCTTCAACTCGTCAGTCCCCATTCGTTCCTCCTGCTCGAAGTCGCCGAACCCAACGGCAGCACCACGCGGTGGATGGGAGAGCTGGGACGTCCAGCAAACTTGAGAGACTGGTGCTGGAGCGAGGATCGCATCCAGGCAGGAGATCGGCTGACGATGGTCGGCCAGCGTCGCAAAAACGGCCAACCGTACATCAGCCTCTCTGAAGAATCCCGCGTTCTCGATGCGAATGGAACTGAGATTTTCCGTGGCAACGAACCGGGCCAACAGCGGGAACCCGGGCCATGCGCCCAACGCTAGTCAACGTGGGAGAGGGCGCTCGACGGGCGATGACGAGAAAGACTCTGGCCGCCGGACTGCTCGCCCTAGCCGCCTGCGCTCCAGACCCCGGAACCGAAGTGAGGACGCCTTCGACGGAGACCACTGCTCCATCCGGATGGAATCAGGTCGGTTATATCAAGGCTCGGAGCCCGGGTGCAGCAGACCAGTTCGGACACGCGATCGCGCTCAGCGCCGACGGCACGACGCTCGCCGTCGGCGCTCCGATGGACCCGAGCCCGGTCACCGGCGTCCATGCTGACGATCCCGACCCGTCCGATGACTCCGCCTACAGCTCGGGCGCTGTCTATGTTTACGAGCGCGCGGGCGAGGGTTGGTCCCAGCAGGCCTTCATCAAAGCGTCCAACACCGGTTCCAATGACCAGTTCGGTGCCGCCCTCGCCCTCAGCGGGGACGGCAACACGCTTGCCGTGTCCGCGCACTTTGAAGACAGCGAGGCCAGAGGTGTCAACGGCGACCCGGACGACGACTCCCTGAGCCAGTCGGGCGCCGTGTACGTCTTTACGCGCACAGGGTCCACCTGGTCCCAGGACGCCTATATCAAAGCCTCGAACACGGGTGAACCCGAAGAAGGAGATACATTCGGCTACTCGGTCGCCCTCGGCGACGACGGCCGCACGCTCGCCGTGGGCGCTCCCAGTGAAGACAGTGCAGCCAGTGGAGTCGATGGCAACGAGTCGGACAACTCGGCGATTGCAGCCGGTGCCGTATACGTGTTTGCGCGACCCGGCGACGGAACGTGGTCGCAGCAAGCTTATATAAAGACCTCCAATCCCCGTGCAAACGTTCTCTTCGGCTACTCGGTCGCGCTCGACGGCAGCGGCGGCACGTTGGCCGCAGGGGCATACGACGAAGATGGAGGAAGAGGGGCGGTCTACATCTTCACGCGCAGTGGCGATCGGTGGTCCGAGCAGACCCGCCTGCAGGCCTCGAACGCGGAGCCCGGGGACTCGATGGGAGCCTGGGTCGCCATCAGCGATGACCCGATCACGGTGGCGGCAGGAGCGGCCGATGAAGATAGTTTTCTCACCGGCCCCAATCCGGGCGATCAGGGGGGCGCCGATCAGATCACGAATACTTCCGCCGGGGCCGCTTACGTGTTCGCCGCTGCGGGGGAGACGTGGTCGCAACAGGCGTTTATCAAAGCCTCGAACGCGGGACATGAAGACTGGTTCGGTGTCCGCCTGGCCCTCAGCGGTGATGGCAACACGCTGGTTGTCGGTGCGCCCAACGAAGACAGCGCGTCTACGGCCTTCGCCGGGGATCAGGACGACGACTCGGCCCAGGAAGCCGGCGCAGTCTACGTCTATACGGCCAGCGGCGGCATCTGGAACGATCCGGTTTACGTCAAGGGCTCGAACACGGAGGAATTCGACGAGTTCGGCAGCTCTGTCGCGCTCAACCGGGACGGCACAGTGCTGGCAGTGGGTGCGCGCTTCGAAGACAGCGCCTCAGGAGACTTCAACGTCAACGAGGCCGACAACGGGGCTCCGGACTCCGGTGCAGCCTACGTTTTCGCGCGGTAGGACCAGTGGCCATTTCGCTCGTTCTGGGGCCGACAGCGACGAGCAGGAAGGGTCCTTGAAGCCCCTATCGGTGCGCACCGAGGCAGCAGCCCAACCCGATTCACCTCTGTCCTGTCTACACCGATTAGTTTCGAGAAGTACCGCGGTTTACGAGGTTCCCGTAAACTTCGATCCAGTCAAGGCCGGTGTTCCCGTTCGTCCCATGACCTGCCCCTCGCATCAAGTCGGTGAAGCCGACTTCGTCAACGCGGCTTAAGTCCAGATTCATCTTCCATTCGGAATCCCTGGCTACGGCCATCCGCGTTTCATTCAGCACGCGCCATCGGGGAACGTCAACGAGGTAAAATTCGGTTTCACGCCAATAGGACGCCTCGGGTTCCACGTAGTCTGCGGCCAGCATAGTCCCGTCGGCGAGCTTTATGACCAGGCGAAGCTGATGCAAGCTCCGGGTCCGCGTGCGCCATCGAATCTTGGCGGGACCCCGCAGGTCGAGATAGTTATTCCTGTCTCTCAGCATGACGCCCCAACGGTCTTCGGTGACGCCTGACCAAATATAGCTGACGCTCTCGCCCGGTCGTGCTTCGTCTGCTCCCTGATTCAGGAGGAGTCCGGACTCGTAATCGGGAACCGCTTTTGCACCCGGTCCGTACAGTTTCACCTCCAGATTGGCATTCGTCCCGTGCTGCTCGGTAAGCGGGATCTGAGTCGGAGCGTTCGGCTGTTGCCCTTGGAAGGTCTCCCGGAAAAGCAGCCTCACGGATGCTGGCGACTCTGCGGCAGCGTCTTGCGCGGGCTCGGCGACGGCAAGCCCGGCGACCCCGATTAAAAACACAGAAAGCAGGAAATAAGTTGTTCTTAACATCAAATGCCTCCCCGTCATTTCATCACGGCCTGGAGCAGCGGTAGTTACGTTTGTTGTGTGTTTCGAGCAACGGCAGCATATCCTCTCGGTACCCAAATTGGAACCCGATGACCACAGAACGGGTTCTGTCCGGATCGCCCTATCGTGCCAGCGGGTCCGGCCGCACCTGGAAGTGCACCACCAGTGGCCGGTTTTCCTTGCCGCCTTCCATCAGCCACGGCGTGCGGTCGCCTTCAGACACCCAGAGCCCGCGGCCTTTCCAGCCCGCGTTCGGGTCGTCGATGCGGCCATCAAACCCCTTGCTGTAAAAGCCCATGGGATAGGGAATCCGAAGCGTCACGAACTCGCCCTCCACCAGAGCGTGGACGCCGTCGGACAAATTGCCGGTTGCGATCGGCACGTCCTCGCCGAGTCCCGACGTATTATGCTGATCAACCCAGGTGTAATAACTGGATTCCACGCTGAACTCCGGCAGATCGTCGAACCCCGGGCCAGGTAAAGGATGGAAGGTCCAACCCTCCGGGCAATGATCTCCAGTGGCCGTGGGTCCGTTCAACGGCCCCTCGCATTTGCTGCGGTCAAACTCGCCCAAGTGGCCGCTGCCCAACGACACCCAGACGACGCCGTTGCGATCGATGTCTGCGCCACGCACGCTAAAGCCGGGCAGCGGCACAGTGTAGGTTTCCGCGAGCCGCGTTTCCGGATCGAATCGGACAATCGAGCCGGGGTGTGGATTCCTGTCCGATCCCCAGACCGAGCCATCCGCGGGGTTCGGCATGACGGCGTAGTAGCCCCCATCGATGCGCTTGTCGAGAGATGGATTCACGGCTGCGTCCGGTTCCACCCACTCATCGCGACGACCGTTGCCATTGGTGTCCAGCACCAGCGGCGCCCAGCCCTGGGATTGGGCGGCATCTCCGGTTTCGTCGTACATCCGTGTGTTCAACCAACCGAGGACCGCGCCGCCGCCGCTGGTCCACAGGGTATGATCCTCGTCCTCGGCGAACTGCAGGTGATGCGTGCCGAAGCAGGTATCAACGAACGTGTACTCCCCCGTCTCCGGCTCATAAACGGCAAGCTGCCGTCCCGCCCGCGCGTTAGGGAAAGCTTGGGCGGAAGGGTGGTCCGAGCCTTCCAGGCAGAAATCCGGATTGCTTGGCCCCCGGCCTCTCGCGGTGTACCAGACACGGCCGAGGTGGTCGATCATCGGATTATGCGCGTTGGCTTGACTGTCCCATATGATCTCGTCACCCCAGTACGGCGATGACTGGAACGGCGGCGTGCTCGCCGTCGTAGGCGTGTCCGGATCCCGTACTGTGGCCTTGAAGCTTGTGGCAATGTTGGCCCCCGGATCGAGGATTGGGAAATCGTCCGTGCTGAGTTCCGGAGCCCCGTAAATCTTCCCATACCCATTGACGGTTGGGTTGCGCCGGTCCGTTGAGATCAGGTCGTGCATGTAGACCGAAGAGCTGGCCCAATCCCGGATCGTCGCAACAACGTTGCGCTCCAAACCGGATGGGCGCTGGGGCTGGGTTGAGGGTAACTCTCCGGCGGCAACGCGGTCGGTCCAATCAGCCAGGTACGTCAACGGGATTCCCTGCAATCGCCCGGTCACCTGTCCCACCATGTTCTCTCCCGCCTGCCCGGCCCCGAGACGCCGCAACCAGGCATCGACGGAAGATTCAAAATCTCCAATCTCTTCGGGTATCGTGCGCGTCGACTCTTGGCCCAACTGATGGCACCCGACGCAGCCGTTATTTTTCATCGATCCGAGATACGCGTCCAAGCCGCCGGGAAGCCGCGAAAGCTCGCTTTCATCAGGCAGGCCCATCATGGAATACCAGTAGCTCGCCGGATACACCTGGGCCGCTATGGCAGGGCTCGGAGCGACGCTCGCACTGAGGTTGAGCGTTTCGCCTGGCGAGGCGGTGACCTGCGCCGAATCAGCCAGCCCGTATCCGCGAACCCAGACGCTGTAGTCCGCGTCGGGAAGATCGGGAACCAGGTAACGGCCCGCATCGTCGGTGACCACGATCCGCGCAAAACGCGTGTCGAAGTCGTCGGTTTCTGCAATCACCCAGACGCCGGCTTCTGTGCCGTTTTCGCTGGCGACAACGCCGCCGATGTCATCGTTGTCGACTAACAATCCGGAACTATCCTGAGTCTGGCACGCCGCTAGAGCAACGATCAGCGCGCTCCCAATTACAGCGACACCATGACGGAAAAAGCCGTTTGTGGTCTTCATAGCACACTCCTTGGAAACTGTTGCAGGCCATTCTAACCCGAACGGATCACGATTCGATACTCGTTCACGATCCAACGGAAGGACAGAGTGAATTGATAGGGATTCCCTCCGTATCTTGGAGACGGGTTTAGCCGGCGCCAGAGATGGGAATCAATTCAATTTGCGTCCGCAGACGGTTCCGTGATGTCATTGAGCCGTTCATATTGACAGTGCCGGCGGGCAACCATATACATTGACAGTCTGTGGTTGGTAATTATAATGCCGTAGTGCATCTGGAACCTGCCTAAACTCGAACGAAAGACAGATAGTTAAGAGGTAAACACAAATGCGAAGTCGAACGATTTTCACGAACACGGCACTGGCGGTACTGCTGGCTTTTTCCTCAGTCGCTGTGGGACAGGCTGAAGGGCAAGGGAATGCGGGGACCGGGGGACGCACGAGCGCAGAAGGGAGTGACAGCATCGCCCTGCCGTCGATCCCGCCGCCGGAGGGTTGGCTGAGCTGCCCGAGGTGTCAGAACAACGACGACCGAGCCGAGGCCTGGGCAGCGTACGGGATCGATGCCCGTACGTTCAATTCGTCGAGGGACCTGACGGGCGTGTGGGGCTGGGGCCCGGATAACTCAAACGCCGCCGCATTCGATGATGACAATGTGCCCCCACTGACGGAGTTTGGACAGCGGCTGCGCCAAGCCACCTTTGCAGACGAGGGACGGCCGCTTCGCTCGAAAGATACTTCGGGTCGGGGGTCGGGCAGCTTTGTCAACTGCGATCCGTACTCGTGGCCACGCTTGTACGCCTACAACTTCGGTTTCGAATTCCTGGTGACGCCCAACAGAGTGCTTCAGTTTTTTGAACTGGGCCATACGTGGCGAACGATCTGGACGGACGGGCGAGAACTTCCCGAGTTTCCGCCAGAGTTGCGCTGGCTTGGCTGGAGTGTGGGCCATTGGGAGGGCAATACTTTCGTCGTCGAATCGAACGGCTTTGACGACAGGTCCTGGATCAACGCAAGCAGTCCCGACGGAGGCTGGCCGCACAGCGACGAGATGAGGGTCGTGGAACGCTACACGCGTACAGACTACGGCACGTTGGAGGGGGAAATGACGATAGTCGACCCCGGGGTCTACACGGAGCCATGGGTCACGCCGACAGCTACGTTCAAGCTGAACCCGGGGACCGAGCTGTACGAAAATTTCTGCGCGCCTTCCGACTACGAGCAGTTCAACGAGCGCGTGTTTAACCCGGCCGCAGCGGGCGAAAATCAATAAGCTCACCGAGTCAGCTGCCCGATTTTGACTGAGTGGGGGGGGGCCTGTGGCCTCACAGCTCTCACCGGATCAGATCCCCGTCTGCCAGGCGTACGCGCGAATTCTATCGGGTAAGCCTAGCCAGGAGGCTAGGCTTACCCGGGCCACTACAAGGAACAGAGGAACGGCCTATCTCAGTTCACAAGAGAATCAAAATGATCGCTCTCAAAGAGGAGAAATCGATCAGCGCGTGTTGCTGGTAAAGGACTCGCTCGAATCAGGGTCACCAATGACGCTCTCGCCACCGCGCGTAATCCAGCGGACAAGCAGGACCGGGGCTTCGCCCACCCCTCCGGTCCTCCCTCCAACAGTAATCTTATCTCCGGGTCTGAGTGTGCTTCGACTCACGCCTGCAGCCATCATCGTTTGTGGGGAAGACATTTCGCCAACCCAACGGACAACGTTTCCAGCATCGTCCTTCACCTCGAAGTTCACGAACGTGTGAGGGTTCCTCCAAGTCATTGACGTAACGACCCCCGTTACGACGCCGTCTTCGTTGTATCCGGCGCGTCCGTGGTGTGCTGAAGCCATAGTGCCTAGCACTGTCAATACAACAACTATCGTCAAAGCCGCAGTTGTCAATCTAAGCCAAGTCCTCACCTTGCACCTCCTGCATATTTCGACCACTATTCCGACTATTGTTCCGGGCAGTATTCCAATTCAGTACTCCGATCATTCTCAGGCGATATGCTTGGATTTAATCGCTGGAATCAAAGTTTGTCAAGTGTGCGATTAAGACTTATCGTTTAAATGGCTTGAGCCATTCATTGACGTCAACTCCCCAGACCTCTCAGCGATTCGAACCGCCTGCGAGTAGACCTCTCCAGCTCATTCCGAAATCTCAAACCAGCGAGCCACTGCACTGATCACCATTGTTCGCTTTTCGTCGTTTGACATGAATGCCTTGCGAGACATTTCCAACTGAATCCAGGGCATTTCCGCTGCATGGGTGCAGGTGACATGCCCGCCTCTGAACGGGGTGTTGATGCTCACCGGCCCCCCGAGGCGTTCCTCGAAACAGCCTTTGAGTGATTCAATCCATGACTGCGGACATGTCCCGTTCCCGTTACTCAGGCAGATCCACGGACGTTCCATGCCTGCCGACCACCGGCTTGGAAAAGCCTTGCCCGACCCCAGGCATTATGTTCGTTCCATCTCGCGCAGGATGCCGTCGGGCTCGGCAAGGCCCAGCCCGACGATGGCCTCGGCGCGGCCCTCGGTGTCCGCGGTCGCATAGATTCGCAACTGGGGCGCGTTTCCCGAAGGCCGGATATGGGCGATGTCGGCGTTGTCGAAGTAGATTCGAATACCGTCCAGATAATCGATCTCTTCGATTTGGCCGAATCCACGGTCCGGACTGAAGTGCCGTCCAAGTCGACGGCGAATTTCCCCCAGCCGACGGGCGAGGCTCGGATCTGCTTCGCCGTCTTTTCCGCTGACGTTCACGCTGACGGTTCCGTCCTCCCGGAAGACCGCCCTTCGCAGGGTCGGATCGCCGGGCGAGAACTGTTGAAGGAGACGGCGACTGGTCTCGGATGGGAACGCGTCAAGCAGCCCGGCCCGAGTGAATCGGCGCGGCAGCCGTTCAAATAATTCGATCAGTGTGATGCCCTCCCTCTTCGCTCCATGAAGCGCCGCAACGATCGGCAGCATCGCGTCCCGTGTCGGAAGGGCACCCAGGCACCGACCTCCCACTTCGATCTCCGATCCAACCAGAAAGCCGCCGTTGGACTCCCAGCCGACACACCGCCGGCCGGCCTCAGCCGCCATCGCGGCGATCACCCACGGCGAGCCAATGCGGGTCCGGACCAGGTGCACATCCCTGTCTTGAAAGTACGTATCGATCGCGTCCGTTGCACTGACAGGAACGACGATTGAATCAGCACGCAAGTAGTCGGCCACGACAATTCCAAGCAGGTCGCCAGAGAAGAAGCGCACCCCGCTTTCGCTGTCGACTCCCGCGACCATTGGCCGGTCGCTGTCGCCGTCGGTTGAGACAATCGCGTCCGGGCGCCAGGGCGCCGCATCGATCAGCCGCTCCAGCTCGTGAAGCATTTCTCGGGAGACCGCTTCCGTATCGATTGCGACGAAACCGTCCGTTCGGCCCATCGGATGCACCTGGGCCCCGAGGGCACTGAGGATTTCGACCAGTAGATCCCGCCCGACGGCCGAGTGCTCGTAGACAACGATTCGCATTCCAGACAGCGCATCCTTCGGAAGGAAGTTGAGATAACGGCGGGCATAATCATCGCGCGCTTCGTCGGCCCCAGGCCGCAATGCCGTGCCACAGCCGGATCGGAACATGCCGTCGTCATCGAAGACCGACCGATCGGGAGGATTCGCATATTCGATCCGGCGGACCCGATCGACTGCTCCGAGGATTGCCGCCTCGTCACTCTTCAGCACCTCCCCGGTGGGCGTGTTGAACTTGATGCCGTTGCGGTCGAATGGAATGTGGCTGCCCGTCACCATGATGCTGGGCCACCCTTTCTCGAAGGCGTAGAGAGACAGGGCCGGCGTGGGAATTCGCCCGCAGTAGGCAGGCTCGAAACCAGAATCCGCAACCCCGCGATTGACAGCGCGAAGAATGCTCCGGTCAGGGCTGTCAGTGCTAACCCGCAGATCTCCCGCAATCGCGACCGGGCCACCCCGGGTGGTGATCCCGCCGGCGACGAGGAATTCGAGGAAGCCACACGTATTGATATAGGCTTCCAAATCCGTCAGGTCCGCGACGAGCCCACGCAGCCCGCTGGTCCCGAATCCCAGCCGGCGCGGCACCCTGCCGCGAAAGGCCGTTCCGGCATCAATTCGCTCGACGCGCTCGTCCCCTCCGGGAGTCCTTACTCGAAATATTACGGCCGACTCCGACGCCCGAATCGAATAGTCGAGACCGCTGGGCACGATACAGGCGCCGCCACGGCTGACGACACACTCCGCTTCCTTCGACCGGACGGTGACACGCACCTGGGGCCCGTTCCCGAGCACGACCAGTAACTCCTCTCCCTCGGCCATTCCCCACGATTCGCCTGCGTCGGGCCGCAAATGCAAGCGCCCGAGCTCGAACTCGTCGGCCGGTGGCCGATAGATGATCTCCCCATCCCCCGCCGGCATCGGTATGACGCGCGGAATCGAGCCTCCCTCGAAGTTTGCGATCCGCAGGAGCTCGGGCACGTTGACTGGCTTCGGTGTCAACCCACACCGCACCACATTGTCCGAATTCGCCATAACCTCCACGCCCGCGCCGCGGAGGTATGAATGAAGTACACCGGCTTCGAGAAACACAGCCTCTCCAGGCGCCAGTCGAATGAGGTTCAAAAGAAACACGAACAGAATGCCTGGATCGGCATCTTCTGGCCGCGAAAATTCGCTGTCCGCGATCAACGCCCAGAAAGCGGGATCGTCCGAGTGTGGCGGCCCTGCTTCGTTTTCACTGCTCAATCGGTCGATCAATCTCCTCAGCGCATCGGAAACCCGGTCCTTCGAGAGCGCAAAATAGGCGTCGATAACCCTGCGTAGTCCCGTAGGCGAGGGTTCGTATGGAGGAAGAATTGACGCTATCTCCGGGAGGCGCCCCAGCACGCTGTTTATCTCCGCCAAAGGGCGAAATCCGCACAGGATGTGAAAATCCGTCAGCGCGACAAGCAACTCCGGCTTGTGATTGCGATCCCTGTAGTTGCGTTGCGGTGCATCTATGGGGATCCCGATTTCGCTTTCGCGCCGGAATCCTTCCTCGGCCTGGCTCCGTGACGGATGCACCTGTATCGAGAGGGGGCGTGCGGCCGCTATGACCTTCAGCAGGTATGGAAGGCCGCCGAAGCGAGTGGCCGACGCTTTACTGAGGATTTCACTGCGGTCTGCGATCAGCCTGTCCAGCGGTATCTCTTGACCGTTAACAACAGCACCTGATGGAAGCGCAGCGTGCGCTCCAAACCAGGCTTCGGCCCAAGGAGTTCTGGAGGTATCAGGGATTCCGAACATTTCCGGAATGTAGCGCGCATCGCCCCAAGCGTACCTTTGAAACTTAGGCCTGATCAGTATCGGTCCTCCGCCCGGTCCAGCTCCCTCGATCATGTCCCCAACATCTCCCCAGCGTCTTTCGGTTAGGCAACTCGCTCAACGATGACCCGCAGACTAAACTCGAAGAGTCCGAGAGCCGACAGTTCGATCCTCGGGAACGCGACGTGGAGCGAGTCTCCGCTTTCCTTAGCATAGCTTCGACGCCCCGAATATACTCCACAAGGACTGAGATCAGCGGGGCAGTCACCGGAACTCGTTTAGTCGCACTCTCTTTCTCGGGAAGAACCCGGCGTAGATTGCCGGAAATCGGTGTGACCGTTCCGTTTTGAGCGAGCGCCAAGCCGTAAGAGGACGACTGGTTTCAAAGCGGCGGAACTCGACCGAACACCGTAAGCGAAGAATCGTTGTTCGTGTCGGCTTTTATGTCAAGGGCGCTCGGTCCAAGTTGCATTCGGCGCGCCTGCTTGTCTTTTTCAGAGGATGTGGGCTTTCTGCCTGCGCCTCTACATAACTTCGGGATGAGAACTCTTTTGCGATGCTGTTCATTCCGCTGACCGTTACGGCGCGATCTGTCAGCATTCACTTGCCGCAAAAATGAATAGGATCTCGCAGATTCTGCAGCTCGCGGTAGTAAAACAGCGCCGTCGGCCGCCTTTCTTTCTTGAAACGCAGCTGTTTGAGGAATTCGACCTCCTCGGTCGTCGCATCTCCGCTGAGAGAGCGATCCTTGAGGAATTCCACGAGTCCCGGTTCTTCACCCGACGCACCCGCAGCGTCGATCTCGACGAATTCAAATCTCTTCCGATGGTACCGAGTGATCCTGCGGTTTAACCGGATCTCCAGATCGAACGAAGCCAGATCGATGTCCCACCCCACAACCATCGGTTCCAGGAAGGCGGTACAACTTTCCGGGGTGATGTTCAACACGTCAGTCTCGATGAACTGGAGGACGGCGAATCGCATTTGGGTATAACTTCGATCGCTTTCTCGAGCCATGGTCCGGAGCCAGTCTTCGCTTTCCAACTCCTCCCGGGCCAGCGCCTTTGCCACGTCCAGGATTTTCTGGATAACCAGGCGTTCAAGTTCGCCGAACGGCTCTTTTTCGAAAATAGCCCGCACATGACGGCGATTGTCCCGCTTGCATTTATCGATCAAGAGTTCTCGAACCTCGCTGTGCAAGGGTGCGGGGCTTTGGATCGTTTGCGTCAGTTCCTGCCGCCGCTGGACCTCGGCCAAACCCGCGAGCTTACCGGTTGGTAACTTCAGAAAGTTTCCAAGCTTGTCGTAGATATCGGTCCGCTCCGGTGCGGGCAGCATTTTCTTCCGATTCAATAACTGGGAAATATAGGACTCGGTGACTTCCGCAGCATCGGCCAGATCGCGCTGATCTAATCCCAGCTCGGCCACCTTCTGCTGAATTAATTGAGATACGTCCATCGCCGCACGACCCTCTTTCCATTTCAGTCTATTAACTATTTCCAGTCAACTAACATACCCCATCGACATTGCAGAATAATTATTATTAACCTAGCATAGTTAAGTTTCGGGGCTGCTTTTAACCGGAGTCATGCACGCATGCCACCGTCCATAACATCAGTTGCGCTGATAGGCACGTATCTACCGAGGCTGTGCGGCATTGCCACCTTTACGGATGACCTTGCCACCGCGATCACCTACAACATTCCGAATGCCGATTGCTCAATCGTGGCCATGAATGACCGGCCTGAAGGATACGAGTACCCGGATACGGTGCGATTCCAGATCAATCAAGACAGGCTGAACGAGTACAGCCTCGCAGCAAACTTTCTCAACATGCGGAAACCGGATGCAGTCTGCCTCCAACACGAAAACGGCATATTCGGTGGTCAGCGCGGCAGCTTCATTGTTGAGCTCGCACGAAACCTGAACGCTCCTCTGATCACGACATTGCACACCGTATTGAAAAAACCGTCCCCGCGGAACATAAGATCATCAAGCAACTTGCAGACGTTTCCGCAAGCGTAGTGGTGATGAGTGAAGGCTGCGCTGAGTTTCTTCGAAACATCTATGAGGTGCCGGCGGCCAAGATCGACCTCATCCACCATGGAATCCTTGATGTTCCGTTCCTCAGTCCTGATCGGGGTCGTATCAGGGTCGCCGCTAGTGACAAGACCGTGATCCTGACGTTCGGACTGCTGTCACCGGGAAAAGGCATTGAGTATATGCTCGATGCCCTTCCGGAGATTGTCAGGTCACATCCGGACGTGCTTTATTTTGTCGTCGGAGCGACCCATCCCCACTCGAAGGCCGAGAACGGCGAAGACTATCGGCTGAGCTTACATCTGCGTGCAAAGGAGCTGGGCATAGCTGACAACATCGTCTTCCATGACCGCTTCCTGGATCGCAAAGAATTGCTCCAAATCATTCAAGCCGCGGACATCTATGTCACCCCGTACTTGAATGAGGCCCAGGCCGTATCTGGCACGCTCGCCTACGCGCTGGGCGCAGGCCTAGCTGTGGTCTCGACCCCCTACTGGTACGCACAGGAAATGTTAGCTGAGGGTCGAGGAAAGCTCGTGCCCTTCAGGGATAGCGAGTCACTGGCGCGATCGATCAACGACGTTCTCGACCATCCGGAGGAAAGCCTCGCGATGCGCCGTACAGCCTACGAATATTGCCGTCCGATGGAGATGAAGTCGATGGGAAGCCGCTATCTAGAGGTATTTTCCAAGGCCGTTGCACATCATTCGCCCGCGATTTCAGACGTCCCGGCACTCGGCACGCTCAGCCATCGTGAGAAACGCCTGCCTCAGATCAACCTGAAACACGTCCGTCTGATGACCGATAGCACCGGCATCCTTCAGCACGCGACCTTCACGGTACCGAACCGCGCACATGGATACTGCGTTGATGACAACGCGCGCGCGCTGATTACCGCCACCCGGGCACATGTCTTGAACCGCAACGATTCCGGACTGATCGAGCTGTCGGCAGTCTATCTCAGCTTCTTAGACCATTCTTTCAATCCCGCTACTGGACGATTTCGCAACTTCATGTCCTACGAGCGTCGGTGGCTCGAGGATGTCGGCTCGGAGGATTCCCACGGCCGCGCGCTGTGGGCCCTGGGTGTCGTGGCAGGCTTGGGCAGGGACGACGGCCAGGTCGCTGTTGCGACTCAACTGTTTCGAGCCGGGTTACCGACACTCGAGCATTTTTCCGACTCTCGTGCAATCGCGTTCCCTATTCTCGGAATCCAGGCGTACCTCCGCCGAAACGATGATGACGATCAGGTCTGGAAACTCCTCGGCGCGCTTGGCGGCAGGCTTCGGAATCGATTCCGGGAGTTTGCTACTGAGGCATGGCGGTGGCACGAACAGACGCTGGCCTATGACAATGCACGCTTACCCCAAGCGCTCATGGCTTGCGGACGGCTTACCGGTGACCTGGACATGGTCGCTCTCGGTATGAACGTGCTCGAATGGCTCAGAGACATCCAGATCGATCCCTTGGGTGGATGGTTCACACCGATTGGGAACCGCGGCTGGTTCGTTAAATCAGGCACCAAAGCCCAATATGATCAACAGCCCTTGGAATCCGCCGCAATGATCGGAGCGTGTATCGAGGCATACGAATGCGCCCAGGCACATGAATGGATTGAGTTGGCATCCACGTGCTTCGATTGGTATCTGGGCAAGAACGACCAACAGGTTAAGCTCTACGACCACGCCACGGGCGGATGCCGCGATGGGCTGGGACAGAACGGCGCGAATGAAAATCAGGGAGCGGAGTCGACGCTCTCTTATGTTCTCTCTCTGCTCGCCATCTACAATCTCCGCGGCTTGACGATGAATGAAAATAAGCAACCGATATTGTGAAATTCGAGAACACGTCAGCGGGTCGTGCCGGGAAGCGGATTAACCTGGCCGGCGGGTCTTGAGGCGCGTCATCAGCTCTGGAATCGATACTGTCGCGACTCTGCACCTTTGGTCCGCGATACCGTAGGGCATGATCAGTGCGTCGCCATGAATCATGCTGCCGCACGTGTAAACCACGTTGGGCACATAGCCGTCTCGTTCGTGCTCATCGGGCGATAGAATCGGTTCGTCGAGCCGGCCGATGACCTTGGACGGATCGTCGAGATCCAGCAGTTCGGCCCAGATGCTGTATCGCCGCATTGGGCCTACCCCATGAAACAGCGCAAGCCACCCTTCGGATGTCTCCACCGGCGACCCACAGTTTCCAACCTGAACGAACTCCAGGGGGTGAACCGGTGCCTGCAATAGCTCTGCATCCTTCCAATTGCGGAGTCGATCCGAGAACATGATGTAGTTATTCACTCCGTCCTGACGCGACAACATCACATAGTGACCGTTGATTTTCCTCGGAAACAATGCCATGCCCTTATTCTGAGTGGCGTTACCGCTGAGCGTATGGATCTTGAAATTCAGAAAGTCCGTTGTTGAGAGAAGCTGAGGCAATATCGCAAACCCGTTGTACGCCGTAAAGGTTGCATAGTATTTAACCGACTTATCGTCATCGACAAAACGCACAAAGCGCGCGTCCTCAATCCCTCCACGCTCATTCTCCGTCACCGGAAAGAGTACGCGCTCGGAAATCGACCGATCGGGATCGAAGATCACCGCATAGTTGGATTGGGCCAACCGCAGGACCATTTCAATTGCGTCCCGCTTGTCCGCCACTGGAAACCGAGTCGCCCTGAACTTCTTGATCTGGGCCTCGAGTTCATCAAATGTGAACGTTTCGCTTAAGCCCTCCAAGAGACGATCCGCGACCGGATTCCTCGCACAGATATCCTCAAGCTTACGTCGAAAATGATACCGCTCATAAGTGGGATCCGTGTGAATCTCAGGTGTGGCCACGTACCGGCTGATGCCATCCATATAGATATCGCAGTTTTCGTCAACGACTCCGCTACGAAACTCGATGGAGGAAACGTGGCCCTCGCCCGTCGCTCGAAAACTCATCACAAAGCGAACGGACCCCTTGCTCACGCCCTTCTGCTCGGGATGTGGCACGATAGAGGGGTTAAACAGAGCTGCCGATTCAACCGAGTATTCGGCAGTCACATAGGCTCCCAACAGAAGGCGCTTTTCGGCGGACAAGGAGGCACAGTCGGGAACGATCTCTGCGAGCCGATCGTAGTTCCTCGCCAGGGTATCCCTGAAGTCTCTGTGACGCGCCGAGAAGTCCTGAAGTATGGCTTCCAACAAGTGACTTACATCGTCGTCATCAAGCTTTGAGACACGGTCGACCAATTGTTCGCACCGTGGGGCGTCTCCGGCAATATGAAGCCGGGTGATAACACGTGAACTTGCGGCGTTCAATACAGTCGGTCGCCGTCTGACGAGCCGGGTGCGGTGTTCCTTAACTCTCATAAGGCGTTGCGCATGGATGGAATCTGCCGGACAATATGTCCGGGCTCTGGCCATCAGTGTTCCCGGGCTTTGGCTCTCAGTGTTCCCGGGCTCTGGCCTGAATCAGAAACTGGTCCGATTATAGCCGTAACCTCCACCGATCAGGTTGCCCAACGAACAACACTTTCAAATATTGCCCGGGTCAGCCATATCCATGCGTATCGTCCATGCGTATCGCAGTCCTTAGCCCAATTTCATGGCGAACGCCGCCACGCGCCTATGGACCATGGGAACTCATGGTCAGCCTCCTCGCCGAGGAACTGGTGCGAATGGGCCTGGATGTCACCCTTTTTGCCAGCGGGGATTCCGAGACCTCTGGAAAACTAATCGGGGTGTGCCCACGCCCCTATTCGGAGGATCCGCTGGCTGATCCGAAAGTAATGGAGTGCCTGCACATTTCCGAAGTTTTCGAGCGTGCCGCCGACTTTGATCTCATTCATAACAACTTCGACTTTCTCCCACTCACGTATTCGGGACTGGTTCGCACGCCGGTGCTGACTACGATTCACGGGTTCTCATCACCATCGATCGTCCCCGTCTATAAAAAGTACAACGGACGCGCCCACTACGTCGCAATCAGCGAATCAGACAAGTCGCCAGAACTCGACTACATAGCCACTATTCATCACGGTATCGATATCAAGCAGTTCTCATTCCGCGAATCGGAAGGAGAGTATCTGTTGTTCTTCGGGCGTATCCACCCGGACAAAGGCACACACGAAGCCATTCGAGTCGCCAAGCGCGCAGGGAAAAAGCTGCTGATCGCCGGTATCGTACAAGATCAGGACTATTTCGACAGCCAGGTTCAACCCTACATTGACGGAGTGACGGTGGAATATCTCGGACCGGTGGGTGTCATCGAACGGCCCGCGGTTCTGGGTGGAGCTCTAGCACTCCTGCATTTGATCAACTTCGACGAGCCGTTCGGACTAAGTCTCTTGGAGTCCATGGCGTGCGGGACACCGGTTATTGCATACGACCGCGGCTCGATGCCGGAGATTATTCGCCACGGCCAGACCGGGTATATCGTCAAGAACTTCGAACTTCGAAGACGCTGTGGATGCGGTGGACGCCGTACGATCGATCGATAGATCCCTTTGCCGGAAAGACGTCGAGCTACGCTTTTCTCACACTCGAATGGCCGCAGACTATACCCGCGTGTACCGGGAGATCTTAATGTCGGAACAAGACGATGAGTGCTAGCGGACCCGTAGAGCGCTACCCGGGCAATCCCATTCTTACGAAGCATGACGTCCCTTATCCTGTGGAGACCGTTCACAATGCGGCCGTAACAAAGTATCAAGGTCGTTACGTCATGCTCTTTCGGTCCCATCTGCATAACGGCCGGTCGATTATCGGCATCGCATGGAGCGACGATGGGTTCCAGTTCAGAGTGGAGGAGCCGGCTCCGTTCATGGTGCCCTCTACAGCGGGGACTTTCGCAACGCACGAGGAGTACGGCGTAGAGGATCCGAGAATTTGTTCCTTCGGCAATGACCACTACATCACCTATAGCGCTTATTCCAGATTCGGTGTGCGTATCGGTCTGGCAAAGACTCAGAACTTCACAACGATTGAAAGAGTCGCGCTGATCAGCGAACCGGACATGCGTAACATCGTAATTTTCCCTGAGACCTTCAAGGGTCGTTATGCACGACTGGACCGGCCCCACTCAGAAATCAAACCCTGGCCCACCTGGCTGTCCTGGTCCCCGGACCTCGTTCACTGGGGCAACTCAGAACCCGTGATCGCGCCGGTCCCCTATCATTGGGATGAGATGAAAACCGGTCCGGGTGCGACACCGATCCGTACGCCCGAGGGATGGCTGAACATCTTCCATGGAGTCTTCCAGACAATGGGCGGTGCTGTGTATCGCCTCGGCGTTGCTCTTCATGATCTCAGAAATCCTGCGAGGGTCCTGGGTGTCGCCGATGAGTGGATACTCTCGCCGGAAGATCCGTGGGAGTTGACAGGCTATGTCCACAACGTTGTTTTTACATGCGGCGCTATCGCTGAAGATGACGGCGCCCTCAAAATCTACTGGGGTGGGGCAGACAGCGTGATGTGTGCCGGGACGGTCAGGATTGACGACCTCGTTCGGCTCTGCCGAGACAATAGCCGGCCGCCTCTGGAACCATGATGTTGACTCGAGTGAGGTGGCAACAACAGGCCCGCATTTGGTGAGGCATGACGACAAACTGACGGGCGATCACGCAGTGCAACATCCAGGGCCTTAGTCCCGTTCGGGACTGTTCGGAATAGACCCTCTGAGGACGCCCTCAACTCGGTTCCATCGCTGCCAGAATTACGGCATGAAACCTACCCGGTCCCTCAACTGCGGTCTCCAGCGTCCTCCCGAAATCATCAGCCAGTGCGTCCAGCGAAGGCTGGCCTGTTCAGTGGGAGATAGACTCACCGGGGTAAAAGTCAGAACCCCGTAGCCAGAGTCCCATCCGTGGAGGAAACGAAGCGGATGAAGCGGGCTGACGAAGCCATCTTCAGGATGGTGAGCGAGTTCTCGGGCCGTAACGCGAGTGAACTCAGAGGTAGCCTCGTCAGATTAGGTCCGGAGGCCGAGCCCATTGGCTGAGGGCGAAGGCTGCACGATGTGTCGCAGACTGATTGATGAGACGCATCGCTCCGGCGGGGTGATAGAGACGGCACGAGGACAAGGGCAGGCTAAGCAACTGGAGAAACCGTCCTCGTCCCGACCGAGAAATCGGCGGAAGCAAGGCACATTCTATAACCGGTAACCGCCGGGAAAGGGATGGAAGACGAGACGGTGGCGGCGAGGTTCGTAGTAGCGATGAAGCGGAGTAACGCCCGTGGAGCGAAGGGACCTTGCTGCACATGAGGTTTGGGTCAAAACGGAAGGCAGGGGTGAGATGACAAAGGCGCCCATCAATCTGCAGGACCTGAGACGCAGACTATACGTCAAGGCCAAGGCGGAACCGTCTTGGCGCTTTTGGGGCTTGTACGGACATGTGTGCAGGCGGGAAACGCTGGATGAAGCGTATCGGCTGGCGAAGGCCAATAACGGTGCTCCCGGTATTGACGGAGTGCGGTTTGAGGCCATCGAAGCTGAGGGCGTGGAGGGCTTTCTCGAACAACTCCGCGAGGAGTTAGTGCAACAGACCTACCGGCCTCTGCGGGCGCGGTCGGTTGGGATATCCAAGCAGGGTGGCGGTACACGTCAGCTCTCGATCCCGGCGATCCGTGACCGGGTGGTCCAGGGAGCGTTAAAGCTGATCCTGGAACCGATCTTTGAAGCAGACTTCCAACCGGGGTCGTTTGGCTATCGGCCAAAGCGGTCGGCGTCGGGCGCGATCCAGCGCGTTTCAGAGGCAATACGGACAAACAAGACCGATGTCATCGATCTGGATCTTCGCGCCTATTTCGACACGGTGAGACATCACCTGCTGTTAGAGAAGGTGGCGAAGCGTGTGGACGATGATGCGGTCATGAGTTTGCTCCGGTTGCTTCTCAAGGCGTCGGGTAAACGCGGCGTTCCTCAGGGTGGAGTGATTTCTCCGCTGCTCAGCAATCTCTACCTCAGTGAGGTGGACAAGATGCTGGAGCGAGCCAGGGAAGTCACGCGTCATCGTGGATCCACAGTGATCGAATATGTTCGGTTTGCTGATGATCTGGTGGTCCTGGTGAGCGCTCATCCCAGTCAGCGCTGGCTGCGCGGTGCGGTGGAGAACCGATTGCGGGAGGAGTTTGCCAAGCTTGAGGTGGAGGTGAATGAGGAGAAGAGTCGACGGGTAGATCTGACACGAGGGGAGAGCTTCGGCTTTCTCGGCTTTGACTTCCGGAGGGTGCGCAGACGCGCTGGGCGCTGGATGCCGTTGATCCTGCCCCAGACGAAGAAGCGCACGAATTTACTCCGCCGACTCAAGGCCGTGTTCCGGGGCTTGCGGTCCCAGCCCGTGAACCGGGTGATCGAGACGATCAATCCGATTCTACGTGGTTGGGTCCACTACTTTTCAATCGGGAACGCCAGTCGCTGTTTCTCTTTCATTCGCTACTGGGTCGAGCACAAAGTTCGGCGTCACCTGGCCCGAGCCCGGAAGCGTCACGGCTTTGGATGGAATCGGTGGAATCGACAATGGTTGTATGAGGTGCTCGGTTTGTTTAATCAATACCGCGTGCGGCCACGGCCGATAGCCGCTCCAGTCCGATAGCTCTTCATAACCCTTGATGCGAAGTGTGCAGGAGCGCGTAGTGCGGGAAATCCGCATGCTGCGTGCGATGTGGCGGGTGCTGGAAACGGAACCACGGATATTCCTAAACGGGCACGCAGGCGGAAACGCTGGATACAGCCAAGGAATCGCCTACTGGTCACCGCGCCAGCGCTCGACCCTACTGCAGTCTGGCAATACCGCGGATCTGGCCTCAGCCAGCGGGATGTCGATGATCTGCTGGAGAAGCGAGGAATCGAGATCTCCTGCGAGACGATCCCTCCCCCGAGCCAGTCCCGTTCCGGCGCCCGGGAAACACGCTAACGCCTGGCTCGAGCCAGTTCGGTATAGACCATCTCGGTATAGCTCATCCCCCGATAGGGCTGGAAGATCTCTAGACCCGGGATCTCTGGGAGCTGCCGGGCAAACATTTGCCGCAGCGACTGAGCCGTGCCCGGGGGTGGCGGCGGAGGGAGACTCTCCCCCATCTCCTGTTCTGCCTCGTTCAGGGGCCGGCTGGCCTCGAACAGTTGAACGATCTTGGCCCGCCTCTCGGTCACCTCGGCCAGGTTCATCTGGAGTTGAGCTTTCGTAATCGGGTCGCCATGTCCGGCTAGGTAGATGTCCGCGTCGAGAGCCACAATCTGCTTCAGACTCTCAATCGCCCCTTCGGTTGAGCCCAGGTCTTCCAGATGAACACTGGCCCCGCTGGCAAGGTCCCCGATCAGCGCCACTTTTTGATCGGGGAGGTAGGCGATCAGATCGCCATTGGTGTGCGCCGGAGCCCAATGCAGCAGCGTGATGTTCACACCGTGGATATTCAAATCCGCCCGTCTATCCACGATGTGGGTGGGTTGAAAATGCACCCGCTCTCCATCCCGCAGATAGTGGAAGATCGATTCGATCTTCGCGGCGCTGTTCTCCTGGCAAATGATAGTCAGGCCCCTGGGATATCCAAAGATCCCCTTAATGTGATCGGGATTGGTGTGACTGAAGATCACGTGCGTCACGGATTTCGGCGTGATCTTGGCGAGCTCCTCTTGTACGTCCCTCACCGTGCTATTGAACTCAAGAACATCGAAAGCGATCACGCCATTGTCCCCGATGATATAGGCGGTGTTGGCGCCCACCCCACCTCCCTGGGCCCAATATACATTTCCCCGCAAGAGCTCCGGCATCGGGGGCGCCGGTACTTGCCGCTGTGCGTTTGCGACCGTGATCCATCCGCCGAAAGCAACGATGGCCGCAAACCCCAAAGCAAAATTTCTCTTACATTTCATATACTTCATCGGAAATATTTTAATCCCTCCGTCTTCTCGAATTGTGATAGGGGATTGCATTTGAAGCACAGGCTGCACCGCAAAGCGTTCAATTCTGATCCAGCTCAGGGGAACCCCTGGAATCGAACAATCGCTTGATGGCCGTTGTAGAAGTCCTGGAAGTCTGACAGTTTCTCGTTCAAGTCAGGTGTTGACGAAGCCCTCACTGTTGTTCTGCCAGCTCCCTTGAAACATCCTCGTAGAATCGAGTGTAGACGCGCTCTACCGTGTTGCCTGTGGTGGGCGACTTGCTTTCGCTTGCGAAGCGAGCGTCGAACTCCCTTGACGGCCGGGCCTCCATTATTTCGTCGAGTGTCATGCCCCGGGCTACCATGTCCCAGAAGCGACCCTGAATCGTAATCACGGCGTCAAGCACTCCGCTCAATTCCTCTTTGGGCGAGAGTTGCCCGTGGCCGGGGACAAAGATCGTGTTCGGGGTCGTCATATCGAGCGCCATGGTGTAGATATCAACAAAATTATTAATTGTGCCGCCGACGGAGGGATTCAAGGACGGATAGTCTGTCCGATACACGTCACCAAAGGCCCACACGTCGGATCCGGTGAAGTACACTGCCGCATCGCCATCCGTGTGCGAGGGCTTCAACGGCACAAAGAGGACTTCCTCTCCATTGAAGTGAAACGTCATCTGTCCCGTAGACGTGATCACAGGCAGTCCGCCCGGAAGATCCGAACCACTGCGGTCGCCTATCAGCGCCCGGCGCAGATTGGGCTGATCGACGATCACCGCGCCCTCCCGCTCAAAGTTTTCGTTGTTGCCGGAGTGGTCTACGTGAGAATGCGTGTTGACCACGAAGCGGATCGGCCCATCCGAGATTCGTCGGATTGCTGCCATGATCGGGTCGTAAAAGACGGGGTAGTTGGTGTCGACGATGAAAATCCCATCATCACCCGCCATGACTGTCACATTCCCACCTGCGCCGGCAATTACGTACACCTGGCCGGCAACATGGCGGACGACGACCTCGATCGCCGCCACCGCTTCGGGATCGTTGACCCGGCTGCTGAATCCGCGTACGTCGGGAATCGGACCGCCGGTAGGAATAGCTTCCTGGGAAGCGGCCGCGCCGCAGGAAAGAATGGCGCACACGGCACCCGACGCCATATATGCGATTGCTCGTTTCATAGGAATCACCTCTTGAACTGAGGAGCAGTTTTCAGCGAATTGTAGAGTTTGTGAATGGCACTGTCAATCAAGGGCTCGGCCCGGACCCGTGCGCATTTCTCGTTCCCGGAGCACTGTCATTACCGGCAATCCGCTATCCTTTTTGCCGAACTGTCATGTCAACTCAAATCGAGCTGCGCTGGCGAGGGAATCCGCCAGAGCCGGTACCGGAAAGCAACACTTGCGAACTGGCGAGCGGGCCCGGTCCTGTCATCAAACTGCTGAAGATAACGCTACCCTGAAGACGCTGTCTGTCCCCGCGGATCGATGCGAGGATGAGGGCCGAATCATCGCAAGCGATCAGCGAGCCCCTCCACGGTTGTGGCCAGTGCGAGAAATCGGGTTCGGGTGACGCCGCTTCGGCCCTCGCCCTCTTGGGCAAGCGTCGCAGCAAGCGCTTCCAGTTGCTCCGCCACCAACGTGTCGCTGCCACTTTCACTCGCCAGCAGATTTGCGGCACCCTCCAGTGCCCGCGTCAGCGCCGATGCTTGCACAGCTGAAACAACGTTGCTGCGGCGAAGCTGGTCGAGATACGCCCGTGCGACCACGGGCTCGGCCGGCCAGATGTGCTGCCGCTGTGTCTGTGCGTTGACGATAGCATCAGGGTCCCTGAGCGACGCTGCGGCGATTTCATTTTCACTCAGATGATCGCTGGGCAGCAGGGCCAACACATCGAGGCCGCGCGCTATTTCGGTGCCATAGATCAGACCCCCGAACCAGTAGGCTGACCAATACCCACCCATCACCAAGTCTCCGGCATCGATCGGGCCGCGGTCAAAAAAGGCGATTTCGATCGGGTTCGCGGAGTCGGTAAAATCTATGACCGATATGCCCCCTTGGTACCAGGCCTGAACGAAAATGTCCCGACCGGGAACGGGTATGAGCGATCCATTGTGAGCCACACAGTTTTCCTGGTCGGTCTGTGGTGCCGCCATCTTGTAGTGGCTCCGAAACTGCAACTTGCCGTCGACGATGTCGTAGATTGCGTCCGCGCCCCAATCCTTAGGATCGGACGCGCGACAACGCGGGCGGCCCCCGCCCCCCCATTCATCGGTAAAAATCACTTTCGTTCCGTCATTGTTGAAAGTCGCGGAGTGCCAGTAGGCAAAACCACTGTCAATGACCTGATCCAAACGGACTGGGTTGACCGGGTCGCTGATATCAAGAAGGATTCCGTTGCCGGCGCACGCCCCGGCCGCCAGGCCAATCTCGGGAAATGCCGTAATGTCATGGCACTGGTTGGTCGACCGTGTAGTCTGTGTGCCGTCCCCGTGGTCGCCACCATTCCACAAACCCGCGATGACCCCTGACTGCTGGTCCGAGAATATACGGGGGCGGTTGACGATGCGTGCCTGCTGCGGTCGTGCAATTGGAATCTCGATCACGTCGATGCTGAACAGCGCCGTCTCCGGATTCTCGAAGGGTGAGTCATCTGAACAACCGTCGAGTTCCTCACCGGGACGGACAGAACTGGTTCCCGACCCATAGACGTAGAAGTTTCCTTCCTCATCAGGCGCAGTCACAACGGTATGGGTATGAGATCCCCGGCAGGTTTGCACCGCCGCAACCTGACGAGGCAATCGAAGGTCGCTGATGTCGAAGATTCGGATGCCCCGGAAACGGTCGTCGCTTGCCGGTGACGCGACTCCCTGAAGGCCACAGTCGAGGCGCCCTCGTGTTTGCTCCACCGAATATATCAGGAGACTTCCGACTACCGATACATCCCCCTGTCCACCGGGGCATACGACCGAACTGAGCAGCTCGGGTGAGCGTGGATTCACGATGTCATAGGCGTTGAATCCGTGATAGTTCCCAGCGATGACGACATCACCTGCAAAGGCAAGGTCACTGTTGGCAAAGTTGAGGAGGCTTGGCCGTGGCTCTTCATCTTCTCCTTCGTCCTCCGCAGCGGGTCGGTCGGCTGCAACATTCCCAGCTGCCTCGTCGGCTTGGCCAGCTGCCTCTTCGGCTGGGCCAGCGTCCTCACGGATCGTATCACCCGTATCGGGCTCCGAGAATCGTTCTTCTCGACCCGGCTCTCTGTTCATGGGTAAGCCCGCTGGATTTTCAAGATCGAAGAACCCATCCGGCTTGGGGAGGGCGACGACGAGTTCCATGTTCAGCGAAGCCTGACCCGCATCCGCGAATCCAGCTTTCAGGTTGACTCTAGGGTCCGGGGAGAATCCAGCAAGCATGGCGTTCATGCGCTCGATTTCACTGCTCTGGTCCGACGTGATGTCCGATGTAAACGCGAACAGCACCGAGTCCTGCGCGGATCCGCGTTGATCCAGGAGGTTCTCGACCATAGTCAGGGCGCCGTCGTGATGCTTGATCATCAGTTCAAGAAACATCGAGTCAAATTCGAAGCCCTCGGCTTGCTCAAGTTCTTCTAACTCCTCATCCGTCAGCATGCCGGGCATCAATTCAAAATCCGGCGCATGATGCGCCTCCGGGTCGGGAACCACGAGATCTCGGTAACCTAACCAGTCCTGCATCATGACTATTTCATCTTCCTGGGAAAGTGATATGCGCTGAGACAGGAGTTGCATAGCTTCCCGGTTACTCCGTGTTTCAACAAGCACAGTCATCTCCAGGGCCTGGGCATGATGGGAGATCATCCCTTGCATGAACCCCACGTCGGCATCGGTAAACTGGATGCTCGCCAAGTCGGAGGCCTCCTCCGGTGAAATCTGTCGGCTCGGTTCCCCAGGCGCCCCGGGCTGAATGACCGGCGCCTGGGCGGGGCTCTCCACGACGGCGAAGGGCGCGACAGCTGTGATGGCTACTATCCAAACAATCAGATGGGATACAAACGACGGCGAAAAGTTCATGGGGTTCCCTCCAACAGGACTCGTCCGATCTCAAACGGGAAAGATCCTCTTAACCTTTACCATGACCAGACAGAATCTCGTATTGCCCGAGTTGCGGGCCAGGTTGTATTGGATGAATAAGACTACAAGTAGGATTTCAGGTCAACATCGCCCACGATTTCGGAGAGCCCATCATCCCGCAGTTTCGATTCAGGCCGGGCCACCCGTGTCTCCATCTGGCAGGCCGTCTCGATCATCGTGGCTGGGATTGTCGGAATCTGAGTGCGCCTGACGGAAAGTGGAGCTGGGGGCCCTGACGACGTGCGATGCCCGGGTTGCCACAAGTCGGGGAGCCAATTCTCTTGACATGCCCCTTTGAAGGTGCACCCGACGGTGCCGGCCGGACCGGTGTTTTGACAAGGCTCGCACGCCAGGGGATTCAGAACCTGAACAGGCGCGTAACCTTGACAATCAACGCCCGACTCGTGAGTTCCGCAAACCGACGGGCCAATGTGTCTCTCTGCTCGTTGTAGACGACGAACAGTTCGCTGCCCGGCTGATACTCCCATCGGAAGCGCACGTTCGCCGAGACAGGATGGGTGCTGGAACTGTATTGCAGCAGTGCGCTGGTGAACATCCACGGTGTCACAGCGTAGGTGACACGCGAGCCGGCCAGCGTCGTCGTAAACGATCCTTCTGAGAGATCGACCCAGTTGACCGAATAGGTCGGCTCCAGCGACAGCTGCCGCGTGAGGTTTGCGCGGCCGGCACTAAACCCGACCCCCGTCTTGTGGCCACTGTAGAACGTACCGTGTTCCGCCCAAATGCGGCCGTACACGGGCCGCTGGGTGCCGAAATTGAACCCGACCTGCAGGTTCCTAAAGTCGTAGCCCCCAACCGGCAACGCTATGTCCGGCGCAATCCGGAATGGCCGCGGTAGAAACTCATACCTGCCGCCATAGGTGAAATTAAAGCGATCGCTATTCTGGAACTCGATGGCAAACTCTCCGACCCACTCTCGCGTCTCTACTCGACCCGAGCCGTTCTCGATGTAATCGAGCGATCCGGTCCAGGAGAATCTACGAATCGAGGCGATCGACTGCGGCCGGGGACTGAATCGCAACTGCCCCGAGGTGCGCCGCATGTCATCGCGCTCGACGAACCCCACTTCCGGATTGAAGTGGTCGCCGACCGCCAGACGTTCGAGCCCGACCCTGTAGCGATCTCCCGCATAGTCGAGCTCTACGCGATAGCTGGTGTCATTCCCAGGCAGTCTTTCCGTTCGAGTTCGCGCCCAATAGGTATTGATCGCTAGATTGTCGAAGAAGGCCAAGGTCCCATCAATTCCGTAGGCCGTGTTGGACTCTCCACGGTCAAGGCCAACCGAGCGCCTGGTAAAGATGAGGCCGACGCTGCTCCGCCGCAGCACATCGCGCTTCATCCTCACCACTGAAAAATTGGTACTGCGCGCACCCGAGGTGGGTTCTCCGGCGGTCTGAATGTTCAGCACCCCTAGACTGTAGGGTCCCAACCGCCCCGTCAAACGCCCGCCCAACTCAATCGGCACTACGCGCCCCTGGTTGAGGCCGATGCGACGGCTGTAGAACAGAAGCGGCGCACTACCAGCACCGAAACCTCCCGTGAAGCCATCAACTCCCCCGAAGGTAAATAGTCCAGGATTTTCCAGAAAGAATTCCCGCTTTTCCGGGAAGAATAAGTTGAACCGTGTCAGATTCACCTGTTGTTCGTCGGCCTCGACCTGTGCGAAATCGGTGTTGTAGGTGAAATCAGCTGTGAGGTTCTGCGTGACGCCATACTTGACGTCCATTCCGACATCGCCGCCGAGCTCGTTGGAGATCCTCGGTGTGGCCCTCAGATCGCTCGCTAAATCTGAGATGACGTACGGCTTAACATCCAGATTTTTCGAACCCGGCGGGGCCTCGATCCCCACCAGCGAAGCTGCCAACGAGCCTCGAAACAGGCCCAATCCCCCCAGGGCATTCGGAATCGCTGTCAGATGCGAAGACTCGTTCTTCCACCGGTTAACACGGCGAGCGTTGAATCCCCAAACCTGAGCCTGCCCGGGACTGTACCGCAACGACTTGAACGGGACTGCCACTTCCACCGTCCATCCACCTTCGAACCGCCCAACTGCCAGGTCCCAGATCGCGTTCCAGTCACGATTCCACTGTCCGTTGGTGATCTGCCCGTCCTGTCGGCCACCGATTGGATTGATATTGAAGCCGATGCCGTTGCGCCTGTCATAACAGGTGTCCAGGTAGAAACCGAACGTCTCATTCTGGAACACGGCCGGGCTGTCCCTCCGCATTTCGTTGACCACCATCCGGTCCGGCTGGCTCTCCCAGCAACGCGCGACCACGTATACATGATCCTGATCGAAGAAGACCCAGATTTCGGTCTTCTCGGTCGCCGGCACGCCTTCCTGCGGCTCGGTCTGGATGAAATCCGACATCGGCGGCACGCTCGAATAGACGGCTTCATCGAGTCGTCCGTCGAGGCGCAGCGGTGCCCTCAGCCGCACGGCCCGAACCGTAACGGGGTCCGCCCCGTCTGGCACGGAGGCCTCAAGTGGCTCGAGCTGAGGCGAACCATCGACGGCGCTTGGGACGGCCGATGCCTCCGGCGACGTAAGGGGTGCGTAGGGAGGTGTTTCAGATTGGCCGCCCTGGGCCACCTCCATCAACAGTAGGCTGGAGACGAGGAGCCGGACTGTTGTTCCCATCACAATTTTCCTGATCAGCCGGAAGTGAAACATGTCAGTCGATTGCTCCATCTCGAAGTGCGGCTCGGGTTGCCCGGTGGGGTTTCATCTGCATGCGACGCTCGTGTTCTAAGAGCATACTGTTGGCAAACCAACCGCTGCGCCAACCGGCATGGGCCCGACGGGCACCCCGGGGTTAACCCGCGTCTCTGACTGCACCGTGACGGGTGTTACGGCTGCTTGTAGAATATTTCCAGGGTACGGTCCGGGTACATCGTTTACATATCTGTCCGGGTACATGGTTTACAGATCGATCACGATGAAGTCCTCCGTGGAGGACTTCATATGCCCTGGGATCAATCAACAACCATGGATCAAAAACGATTATTTATTGCCGATTATCTTACTCGATCTTTCTCGATCGTCGAACTGTGTGCGCGCTACGGGGTGAGCCGGCCCACCGGATATAAGTGGATTGACAGATTCTTGGAGAATGGCCAATCCGGATTGGAGGAGCGTTCCCGTCGTCCTGTCGGCTGCCCGCATCGGACGTCAGACGATGTGGTGCGGCGGGTGATCGATCTGCGCCGCAAACATCCTCACTGGGGGGCCAAGAAGCTTCTTAAGATCTTGAATACCCGGCATCCCGAGGTCGACTGGCCCGCCCGATCGACGATCTCGGAACTGCTGAAACGTCATGGGCTTGTGGAGAAGAAGCGGAGACGCACCTATCCGGGTCATCCGGGCAAGCCCGTGACTTCAATGGATCGGTCCAATGATGTCTGGTGTGCGGACTATAAAGGCGAGTTTAAAACTGGGGATGGCATCTATTGCTATCCGTTGACGATCACCGACGGTTGCACCCGGTATCTGCTCGCATGTAAGGGCCTCTACTCGACTAATCATGTTCGCGCGAAGTCCGTATTCAAGAGTGTCTTCCGGAACTTCGGTCTCCCTGCAATCATCCGGACCGATAACGGGCCGCCGTTCGCCACCACGGCCATCGGGCGACTGAGCCGGCTATCGGTCTGGTGGATCCGCCTCGGAATCTTCCCCGAATTGATTCAGCCCGGCCGGCCAGATCAAAACGGCCGACACGAACGCATGCACAAAACCTTGAAACAAGAGACCACTCGGCCGCCAGCGGCCACGATGCGGGCTCAGCAATTCCGGTTCAATCGTTTTGTTGAGGAATTCAACACTGTGCGTCCCCATGAGGCGCTGGACCAGGAAACGCCCGACTCCCGCTATCAAACCTCTTCACGGGAGTTTCCGTTGGGCCTGCCTCCCATCGAGTATCCGTCTCATTTCGAAACGCGGCTGGTCAGTCGGAACGGGGGATTCCGGTGGTCGGCCCATCGTGTTCCAATCACCCACACCCTTGAAGGTGAGTACGTCGGACTCGAGGAAGTCGACGACGGCGTCTGGGATGTCTACTTCGGCACCGTTCGTCTCGGACAAATGGACGAACGGACCTTTACCATTCAAGATGCTTTGGGGAATAGAATGAGAAAGAGGTACAAACTGTAAAGGATGTGCCTGGACTATTCTGTCAATGATGTTCCCGGTCGTTCACAGTATCTGGACGCCCGAATCGGCCAGGGGTGTGGCGCCCAGTTCCAGGAGAAGGTCAGCCGTGCTCTTCCGAATGATGCGTGAGCTTTGGTAGTAATAATCATTCACACCGACTGTAATCACCGCACTTGCGATGCTCAACGGGGTTTGACCATAGTCATCAAAAACGTCCATCCGGGCACCCTTTTCGACGAGATACTGAACTACGGAATCCATTCCTTTGTAAGCTGCCATGTGAAGCGCCCTCCATCGGTGCTCACCGGCCGCGTTGACATCGGCACCGAGTTCCACCAACAGCCTGGTGGTCTCGAAAAGATTCCGCTTCTCCTCGTCGGTCCAGTCTCTGGTATATGGGTCGCTTCCGCCGGCTGCGACCTGCAGAGGAGGGCTTCCTCCGTTGGTTGTCATGAAGGGATCCGCACCGCCTGCTATCAATGCACGCGCTGTTTCGACGTTCCCTACCGAAGCAGCCAGGAACAGCGGTGTCGCACCTGTCAAGCTGACTCCCGCATAGCTATTCCGGGGCGAATCATTCCTGGTACGTGCGTTCGCATTCGCCCCATGAGCCAGAAGCGCTCTCACCAGCTCGATACTCTTCGGGTCCGGAGCCGCGTAGTGCAGCGCCGTCTGGCCTCTCTCATCTGTAAGATCCGGATTGGCGTCCCTGCTCAAAAGAAGAACGGATAATTCATCGTGGCCACCTGCGGCCGCTAACATCAAGGCCGTCATGCCATCGGTCATCCTGAGATCATTGACCTCCGCTCCAGCCTCCACCAGGGTGCTCCCGATGGCCACGTCTCCCTGTTGTGCGGCGAAAAGCAACGGACTGAAATCCCCCCTCGAGCGGGCGTGAACGTCAGCCCCGTGCTCGAGGAGAAGTCTTACGATCTCGGGGTGCTTGTTGGCCACGGCCCACATCAGGGCGGTCTGGTCGCCCCGGGTTTCTTTCGCATTGACGTTGGCCCCATGCTCGAGGAGCGCGCGGACAGCATCCAGGTTCCCTTTGTCGACGGCGGTCATCAGCGGGGTCTCACCGGAAAGCAGTGCCGCGTTCGGATCCGCCCCGGCCTCCAGCAGGGTGTTGATCATGGCAATGTTGCCGCCTGTGCACGCGACAGAAAGAGCAGTGGCGCCGTACTCGTTGGCCGCGTTCAAGTCTGCCCCGGCTCCTATCAGCAGATCCGCCACGATCAGGTCATCGCCCTCGACCGCCAGGATCAAGGCAGTGGAACCATCCGGCTGAGCCAGGTTGGGGTCGGCGTGATTCTGCAATAGTTCCCGGACGACGTTCGGGTCTCCTCCCTGGACCGCATGGACCAGGTCGGGATTCGTGCTTTGTGCCCCCCACCCGGAGACCCCGGGGAAAACCGATAGAAGGATTGTCGCCGACACCCAGGCCACGTGCCTAATGATGTTCTTCATGCTCAACCGGTCTCCGTATCCGTTTCTTCAGTTCCCCAGACCCGTTCAGGAATGTGATGCATTGGGTCCCGTCGGTTTCATCAGATTCACTGGGGTCTGCTGAACGAAACTTCGCCCTACCTCTGTACGTCGTGCGCTGCTGGAACGTCACTGCTGTTTGTAGAAATTGCTGAGTATTTGGATGCCTGAATCGGCCAGTGGAGTGGCGCCCAGTTCCAGAAGAAGATCGGCTGTACTCTGGCGGACTATTCGTGAGCTCTGGAAATAATGGTCGTTAACCCCGACTGTAATCACAGCGCCTGCTATGCTCAGCGGAGTCTGTCCATACGCATCAAAAACATCAATCATGGCGCCCCGTTCGACGAGAAACTGCACCACTGAATCGATTCCCATGTAGGCAGCACCGTGGAGCGCAGTCCATCCGTGCTCACCGGGCACGTTGACATCAGCCCCCAGCTCCACGAGCAGACGTATAATTTCCAATGAATTCTTCTTCATCTCCTCGGTGTAGTGCCTGCCCAAGGGGGGCCCGACGCCGGCAGCTACGTGCAGAGGCGCAGTCTTTTCCTCGGTCGTAAATAAAGGATCCGCACCGCCGGCTATCAACGCGCGCACTGTTTCGACGTTCCCTACTGAAGCAGCCAGGAACAGCGGTGTCGCACCTGTCAAGCTGACTCCCGCATAGCTATTCCGGGGCGAATCATTCCTGGTACGTGCGTTCGCATTCGCCCCATGAGCCAGAAGTGCTCTCACCAGCTCGATACTCTTCGGGTCCGGAGCCGCGTAGTGCAGCGCCGTCTGGCCTCTCTCATCTGTAAGATCCGGATTGGCGTCCCTGCTCAAAAGAAGAACGGATAATTCATCGTGGCCACCTGCGGCCGCTAACATCAAGGCCGTCATGCCATCGGTCATCCTGAGATCATTGACCTCCGCTCCAGCCTCCACCAGGGTGCTCCCGATGGCCACGTCTCCCTGTTGTGCGGCGAAAAGCAACGGACTGAAATCCCCCCTCGAGCGGGCGTGAACGTCAGCCCCGTGCTCGAGGAGAAGTCTTACGATCTCGGGGTGCTTGTTGGCCACGGCCCACATCAGGGCGGTCTGGTCGCCCCGGGTTTCTTTCGCATTGACGTTGGCCCCATGCTCGAGGAGCGCGCGGACAGCATCCAGGTTCCCTTTGTCGACGGCGGTCATCAGCGGGGTCTCACCGGAAAGCAGTGCCGCGTTCGGATCCGCCCCGGCTTCCAGCAGGGTGTTGATCATGGCAATGTTGCCGCCTGTGCACGCGACAGAAAGAGCAGTGGCGCCGTACTCGTTGGCCGCGTTCAAGTCTGCCCCGGCTCCTATCAGCAGATCCGCCACGATCAGGTCATCGCCCTCGACCGCCAGGATCAAGGCAGTGGAACCATCCGGCTGAGCCAGGTTGGGGTCGGCGTGATTCTGCAATAGTTCCCGGACGACGTCCGGGTCTCCTCCCTGGACCGCATGGACCAGGTCGGGATTCGTGCTTTGTGCCCCCCGCCCGGAGACCCCGGGGAGTAGCAACAGAAGGATCGTCGTCGATACCCCGGCCACACGCCTATTCATATTTTTCATGCCAGCCGTGTTTCCCTTTCTTCATCCTCAGACACCTATATCGGTGGAGGGCCGACACACCTCACCCCTGTCAGTGGCGATCACACGTCGGACAGATCGAGTCTACCTGTGCTATCGCCGAAATTCTCGACGGATATTCCAAGCTTCTCCAGCAACGTCACATACAAGTTCGCCATCGGCGTGTCTTGCGGATACTTGATGTGACGGCCACCCTGGATACCGGCCCCTCCGCCCGTTGCCAACAGTACGGGCAGGTCTTTATACAGGTGCATATTGCCGTCACCCAGGGCGCTGCCGTAAACAAGCAGGGAGTGATCGAGCAGGGACCCGTCGCCGTCGGTGACAGACTGCATCCTTTCCAGAAAATACTGGAACAATTGGGCATGGAAAATATTGATCTGGGCAACCTTCGCAATCTTCGAGGCATCGCCCTGGTGGTGCGTCAAAGCGTGATGTGCGTCGCCAAAACCGAGTTCCGGGTAAGCCCGGGTGCTCATTTCGTGGCCAAGCATGAACGAGCTGACTCGCGTGATGTCGCCCTGAAAAGCCAGCACCTGTAGATCCAGCATCAATTTGGCGTAATCGGAGAATGCCTCGGGTACCCCAATGGGTTTTTCCACGCTCGGCAATTCCTTTGGGGATTGCTGCTCGGTCACCTCAATGCGCCGCTCAACACTGCGGACAGCATCGAGATACTGGTCGAGCTTTGCGCCATCACTCGGCCCGACCGACTGCATCAGCCGCCTCAAATCCTGATATACCAGATCGAGAATACTGCGATTCTCTTCCATGCGGGAGGCCCGCACGTCGGGGTCCGTGCTATCGCCGAACAGTCGTTCAAACACCGCGTGCGGGCGGTTTTCCATCGGCAGGGGTGTGACGGGATTACTCCAGCACATGGTGAAGTAGTACGCACAGCTGTAAGCGGATTCGCACGCTCCCAGAATATCGCTGGACTCCAGCCCAATCTCCAATGAGGCAAGCGCGGTGCGTTTGCCGAGCTCGCGGGCCGCCACCTGGTCCACGGAAACACCGCAATGTATGTCCGCTCCCGAGGTCATTTTCGGGTGGGAGGCGGTGAGATAGGCGCTGCACGCGCGCGGGTGATCACCGGCAATTTCACCGGGGAGTTTGCGGGCTTCGTTGTTGGCCAGCCCGCTCAGCACCAGAATGTCGTCTTTGAAGGCGCCGAGTGGCTCCAGGATAGGCGTCAGGGCGTACCCATTGCCTACCCCCGCCGGCGTCCACTTCTCCATGATGATCCCGTTAGGCACAGTAAAAAACGAAAGACGCTTTGCCGTGTTGGACGCAGTTTGGGCAGCGGAGCCAAAGGCCGGAAACATTGCATCCAGCAGCGGCAACGCTACGGCGGTTCCTGCCCCGCGCAGGAATGTGCGTCGCGGAATAGACTTTTTAAAAACCATCATGGCTAGCGGGCCCTCCTCATCTGGAACGGCTTACTGTTGATGATACCCATTATCACCGACGACCAGCGGTAGTCGCTGGATGCGGCGTCTCGAACGATCGTGCGAATCGCCGGCATGTCATAAAACTCGACGCCCCGCCCGAGCGCGTATGTCAGCAGCCTTTCGGTGACCGTCATGACAAACTGGTCCTGTTTGCCGAGCAGCACCTCCTTCAGGCCGATCGGTCCGTCGATTTCGGTTCCGTCGGGAAGGATTCCCGATGTGTCGATGCCGTCGCGCCACCGCCCCAGCCCGTCGAAACTTTCGAGCGCATAGCCCAGCGGATCCATTCGCGAGTGGCAGCTCGAACATGTCGGACTGGCCTGATGCATTTCTATGCGCTGCCTCATGCTGAGGGTCCGGACATCTTGATCTTCTTTCAAGAAAGGGATATCGGCCGGCGGTGGGGGCGGCGGGGAGCCCAGGATATTTTCCAGCAGCCACTTTCCACGCAGAGTCGGCGAAGTCCTGTTGGGATAGGACGTCACCGTGAGAATACTCCCCTGCCCCAGCAGTCCCCTGCGCTGTTCCTGGGCCAGAGTCACGCGGCGGAAATTGCTGCCGTAGATGCCTGGAATTTCGTAGTGCCGGGCCAGTCGCTCGTTCAGAAAGGTGTAGTCGGCGCGCAGCAAATCCAGAATGCTCCGATCCTCTCCGAGCATGCTCTGAAAGAAAAGCTCAGTCTCCCGCCCGAGCGCGGTCCGGAGGTTTTCGTCGAAACTGGGAAACGCCACCGGATCCGGCAACACTCTTTCGATATTCCTCAGGTACAGCCACTGGCCCACAAAATTGGTCACCAATGTGTGGGCTCGGGGATCGGCCAGCATTCGCTCGACCTCGGAGGCCAGAATCCCAGGCTCGCTGAGTTGACCGCGTTCAGCCAAACTCAGTAGCCGGTCGTCGGGAATACTACTCCAGAGGAAAAACGACAACCGGGAAGCGAGTTCCACGTCACTGATTCGATAGGCGGAACCTGAAGGGGTCTCTTGAGGATCCACTTCGACGCGGAACAGAAAATCAGGCGATACGAGGATTCTTTCCAGCGCCATCCTGATTCCCCCTTCAAAACCACCCTGGTTCCTGGCCGCCTCGTAGGGGATCAGCAGCGACGGAATCTCTTCCTCGTGGATGGGACGGCGGTACGCCCGCCGGGCCAGCGTCGTCACGATCTGTCTGGCACACGCCTCTTCATTTAGAGGGCCTGATGGACGACAGACAAGGATTCTACGTCGACTTGGCGTGTCACCGGGACCCGTCGCGCCATACGGACCGGCAATGGAAATGCTGCCAACGCCCTCAAAGAAGGCTTGATCGCCGATGATATCGAGTACTCCTTCCGGCTTCACCGTGTCCTTCAGGAAAGTCGCAGCTACCAGGTGAGGCCCCGCTTCGAGCAAAACCCGGACTTCCAAGTGATCGTCCAACTCGCCGACCGAGTCCCGGCCTGGAATATTTTCAGTGTCCGCTTCGCCCGGGCCCCCCAGACTAAACAATTGGATTCGCGCTCCGTCCACACGAATGTCGATTTGTCGCCTCTCGGACAGGCCCAGAATCTGCCCGTTCTTAGCTCTCTGCGCACGAACCTTGATCACGTATTCGGCGTCTAGTGGGAAGTGATGGCGAATGGCGATCCCTCCCCGGGACCCGATCGGAAGGTCGCCGTGTTCCCGCTCAGTCTGCACGGTGGCGGGAGGAACCGGATACTCGGTCGAGGTCGGACTGATGTCAGGATCACCGATTGCGAGGCGGCTGATCTTCCCCGCCGCGGAAAGATATCTCTCAAGCAGCAGGGGAGACACGGTCAGCACATCTCCAATGTTGTCAAATCCATACCCCGAATCGTCGGCGGGAAGAAGCGATGCAGAATCAAACTCCAGAGCCAGTAAGTCGCGGACCGCGTTGGCATACTGAGAACGGTTGAGGCGATGCACGCCCGGTCTGCCAGGATTGGGCCTCGCTGCCGCCGACTGATCGAGCGCGGTTTCAAGGTAAGCGATCAAAGCTCGATAGGTCGGATCGTCTGGCCTCGACATCGGCTCAGGAGGCATTTCGCGCGTGCGGAGCTTATGGATCACTTTTTCCCAAACCGCGGGATTGCGCTCGGGATTATCCAGGTCGAGGGCATCGAGCCTGAACTCGGCCGTACGGAGGCTTTCCTTGTGGCAGGTTACACAGAATGTATCGACTACAGCCTGATGAGACAATGCCGCTGATTCGGCGACTTGAGCTCCGGATGCCTCCAGAGCAACACTCCCCAGGAGGAAAACTGTCAAGCTGGTCCATAGCGTTAGCGTTCTTCGCATATTCCCTCTATTCCACATCGTCGGATTGCACGCACTTCGCCGGAGGATACCGAACGACGGCATGTCGGAGCCGCAACAGAACACCTGGCCGTGAGAGAGATCTGTAAACAACGCATCATCTGCCTCCCTAGAAGTATGCCATGAAAGTCCTATATTAAAGACGTGCGTGCATAGCATCTGAGCGGACGGCATTTTCAACTTGGGGCCACGGCTGCCGGACTTGCAGCATGAAATCCACCCGATCCCTCAATTGCGGTTACCGATATCCCCGCGAAATCATCAGTCATGCAGTCTGGCTCTACTATAAATTCGGCCTCAGCTTCCGAGATGTCGAGGATATGCTTGCCGAACGGGGAGTCGTGGTGTCGTAGGAGACCGTCCGACGCTGGCCCAAGAAGTTCGGTCCGGAATACGCACGGCGACTCAAGATACGTCAAGGTCGTCTCGGTGACACGGGGTTCCTGGACGAAGTGTTCGTGAGCATCAACGGACAGCGGCAGTATTTGTGGCGTGCCGTGGATCAAGACGGCGACGTGATCGAGATCCTGGTGCGGTCCCGTCGCAATCGGCGTGGGGCGGAGCGTATCTTTCGCAAGTTCTTGAAGGGGCAAGGTTCCGTTCCGCCTGGTCACAGACAAGTTGAAGTGTTACAGTGCCCCGCTCCGGACGATCATGCCGTCGGTGGATCATGACACCGAACAATTCGCGAACAATCGAGCAGAGGTCTCACACCAACCAACCCGACAACGCGAACGACAAATGCGACGGTTCAAATCTCCGCCTCAGACTCAACTCTTCCTTTCGATTCACAGTGTCGTTTTGAATCTTTTCCAATTGGCAAGGCACAAACTAAAGGCGGTTCACCACCGCATGTTGAGGGCCCGTTCTTTCGTGACTTGGGACGCGGTCACGGCAGACTGATCGAACTGCGACCATACGCACAAGATCGGCCATCGCGAGCGCAAGTTGACAACGCTTAACGCGGCGACCATGTATGACCTGTCCGATGACGTTGAGGGCAGCATGACTGGTACCGTCACAAAAATTGATTGGTCAAATCCCCATATTCCCTTTCCCCTAGATGTAACGGACGACAATGGCAATGTCGTGTATTATGCGGTCGAAGGGGGGCACGCCGAACAGCCTCTATCCGCGGCGATGGAGGAAGGATGTCTTGCAGCCTGGAGACGTCGTCACGACCGCTGATGGACGCGAACTTTTAGTGGAAGAACCTGGGGGTCTCCCTGGAGATGTCCAGAATCCGCAATACTGGATTGCGCGCCCACACATTTCCGTCGGGGGTGAGTTGTATTTCACCTGAAGCGGCAGCCATGGAGTTGTTTCGAGAGCTGACCAGGCCCCTATTTGGTCTAGGTCGGTATGCGGAACGGAGGATCACGATGAGCAAACCTGCCCTGAAATTAGTTGTGTGGAGTGCGCTGGTCTTGTTGGGCGCTTCTTGCGCTACCCTGCCTACGCCTAGTGGTGACACTGCCGAAACCCTATCGGATGCCCGGAATTTTAGTGGCATCTGGCAGTTCTTGACGGCCGACCTCACTCAGTTCTTACTTCCTGGAGAAGAAATTTCTCTCACGGAATATGGGACGGAAAGATATCGAGCCGTCGACCATGGAGCCTTCCTCGGAAATACTTGCCAGCCGTACGGCCCCAACCGCTCAATGGCTGGCGCTAACCCGTACATGTTCGTGCAGACTCCTGAAATAACTGCAATTTTAAATGAAGCGATTGACTATCGGGTGTTCTACATGGATACAACTCATCCCGACGACATATTGGACTATCCGGAGTGGATGGGACATTCGGTCGGCCATTGGGAAGGCGACACGCTGGTTGTCGATACGATCGGGATGCGACCTGAGACCTGGCTGGATCGGGGTGGTCTGCAGCACAGCGAGCAGTTACACTTAGTTGAACGCTTCGACAAGACCGGCCCAGACACGTTTAACTGGACCGTCACCGTGGAAGACCCGGTGTTCTTCACCAGGCCCTGGACATATCAGCTGCCAATGGCGCGCGTCGATTTTCCACGGCTGATACCGGCACGCTGTGCGGATAACGAAGTGGACGCAGAACACATGATGCCCACTCCTGGCGCCGAGCACCAAAATCCACCGACTTTTCCTGAAGGTTAGCGAGATATTCGAAAAGGAAGAAACTTTCCACGAGCCACCCTCTCATCCGTGGGCTCAAGCCCCAACCGGGGATGCACAATCGGATTGAGACTGACCTCGGCCAACCGGGTCTCGTCGAACGGCCTCCCCCAACTTTCGGCGGTGGGAGCAACGCCGCGGCGCCCACCGCGATCGCAGCGTGTCGGGTCGTCGTTCTCATTTGCGCAGGGTGCGGCCCCGTTTATCGCTCGGCGAGCGTGCAATGGATGATGATGTTACGTCTGTAAGCTGAACGGATCAGATTCTGGCGAAGGACAGCTCTGCGCGCTCTCGCCGAGTGTGACATCGGCGAAGACGAATCCATCCTTCTCCACGACTTCTCCGCCTACGATCGGGATGGCCGAATCAAACATCGGACCGTCGAACGCGAAACTATGGAACTCGCCGTTCTCGCCGCACGGGTCCACTTCGTCGGGCAGATCGTCAAGGAACTGTTCTTCATAAATCCGGCCAGCGAACGATGAGTCCAGTTGCTTGGGATCAATACACGTGATGTAGGCGCGTAAGCCGGACCGAACCATCTCCCGGGACAGTTTTCTCGTATCTTGTGCCCAGATAGGAAACAGGGGCGTAATGCCGGTCGCTGCCAGTTTCTCCTCTCGGTATTGTCTGACATCCTCGAGATAAAGGTCGCCAAACGCCACAGCAGTAATCCCGTTTGCCTTTGCAGTCTGGATGGCTTTCTCCATGGCCGCCTCGTACTCCTCGTTAGAGCACGGACTCGGAATCGATACCCGTATCAATGGCAGTCCCAAGGCAAGAGCTTGAGCACCAAGAAGTTCATTACGCACTGCGTGCATGGCCACGCGGTTGGCCGCTGCGTTCATCGTCGTCAGGAGACCGACAACGTGGATGTCACGCCTGTTCCGCAAAACGTAGAGTGCCCACGCGCTGTCTTTGCCACTACTCCAAGCGAGTAGCGTCTCCATTCGAGCTGATCCAGCCATGCCTCGAGCAGTCTACACCAGTGGTGGACTAGCCTGTCTCACTGCCGCGCCACTTTCTCGGACACTGAAAATCCAATGTTTTATGCGGAGGAGGTTTTCGGGGATTGGAAAGGTGAGACGAGCGAGACAGCAAGGGAACTTATCGCACCGGCACCCGTTCCTTCATCTCTTCAAGAAAGTTCAGGACGATGTTGGCTTCGGCGCGGGTCTTTCTTCGCCTGAAAGTTGATCCCCAGTGTGCCAAATTGTGCCGCGCTGGATTGCTGCGGGGCACCGCTGAAAACATCCGCCCGCCATTTAATCTCGAAATTGGTAAAGCCTGCATTTTGCACAACCGCTTCGAGCTCTGCTTCCAGCAGAGCGCCAGCGATTCAGCCAGTCCAGAGGTCGATCCTCTCCTTCGCTGCTTGAGGCACGACCTTCTGCACGAGGATGTCACCGATTTGAAGTCTCCCTTCCGGTTGGAGCACTCGGGCCATTTCGGCCAGTGCTGCGGCTTTGTCAGGCATCAAATTGAGCACGCCATTGGAAATCACCACGTCGGCCCAACCCTCTGGCACAGGGAGGGCTTCGCCATACCCTTGCCGAAAGTCCACATTGTCGATTCCGACAGCACGGGCGCTCGCTTTCGCCTTGTCCAACATGGCCGGCGTCATGTCTATCCCAATGACTTGTCCGGTGGGAGCCACCATCCGAGAGGCGATGAGGCTGTCAATGCCGGCACCGCAGCCAACATCCACCACTCGCTCTCCGGGTCTAAGCGCCCCCACACTGAAGGGATTCCCTGTCCCGGCAAACGATTTGATCGAACCTTCGGGAATGTCTGTCAGCCATCCCTCGGCGTATCCCAGACGCTCTGCTAATGGATGGCCGGTATGGAAGTGAAAACCACGCTCGGGTTCACTGGCAACCGCCTCGTATTCTTCCTGAATGGCGGTCCGCAGGGCCTTTTGGTCGAGAGTCGGGGGTGTTGTCGTCATGCCCGTGCCTCCGGTCGATTCTAGCTGGAATCTTGCTGACCCACAACCGAGTCGCTAAAGCTTTGTTCAGTTCGCTCGGGTGAATCCGTTAAAGCCCCAGTTCTCACAAAAGCTCGGAGTAGCTGTGCAGCGGCGGCAAGTTCGGCACCGCGTTGCTTTGGATCAATGAGAACACAGGTGGGGTTTCAGGTCAGTCAATCAGGCCATGGACGGTATGGCTATTTGCAGCAAAGTAGGACGATGAACTCCGGCACCGACCAATTAGTTCGTTGGGTTGATCGCCACCCTCGCACCGCTTCCAGCCTGACGACTGACTATCCCCACCGCAATTGATGCGAGAATGACAGCGCTCGCCAGTGTCAAGCGAAGCGTGATCGTCTCACCTACGAAGGCAACCCCGCCACCTGCGGCGAGCACTGGAACCGCAAGTTGTACAAGGGCGGCCCGAGTCACCGGTAGGTACTTCAGCGCGGCATACCACACCGTGTAACCCAGGCCCGATGCCAGTGCACCCGACGCCGCTGCCAGCAGGACTCCCCGGTTCGACAGCGACAACCACGGCCAAGCCAGCGATGTCGCTGGCACAACAATCAGCGCCGCACGCTGGAAGTTCCCTGCGGTAACGAACCCGGGATCACCCGCGGTTTTACCGACGATGGAGTACGCCCCCCAACCCGCCCCCGCGGCAATCATCAACGCCACGCCTATTGGGTCCGGGGCCGTCAATCCAGGAGATACCAAATAGGCGACGCCTCCCATGGCGCCAATCAGACCCAACCATTCCAACCGCCCGGGGCGCTGGCCGGATCGGAACCCATGACCAATCATTGTCAGTTGTACCGCTCCAAACAGGATCAGGGCTCCGGTGCCTGTGTCGAGACGTACATACGCGAGCGAAAATGGAAAAGCATAAAGCACTAGAAAGAAGGCCCCCGACCAGCCGTTCGATGGCCTCCTGACCCGTTGTTGCAGAATGTTCACAAGCCAGAGAACCAGCGCTCCCGACCCGAGGCGAACCGCTGTGAAGGAGTATGCATCGATCGCGTCATCGCCAAGAGCTAAGCGACAGAGAATTGAGTTCGCCGCAAATGCCGAGAGTGCAGCCAGCGTGAGAACGAAGGCATGAGCGACGGAGGTTTTGCCCCTCGCCCTGTGTTGACCTCTCGAGCTCATGTTACGGTTTGGCAAGTGCACTCTCCCGGGCAACAATGCCATATACGGCTGGCGCGCGTTACTTTCACCACCAGGATAACAAGGGACAGGGGGACAGGATGGGCAACGATTGGCCAAACGGCAGGCCTAGAGTCGGACAACGGGCCGAAATGTCGCGAACAGTAGGGGTAGAGGACATCGAACTCTTCACCCGGATCAGTGGTGACCGGAACCCCATACACTATGACAAGAAAGCAGCAAAATCGACACGCTTCGGCGAAATCGTGGTTCAGGGAGGCATCACGAGCGCGATTCTGAATGCAGTCGTCGCTGAAGACCTCCCGGGTCCCGGAACGGTTTTCCTACATGTCGACTGGAGTTTCCGAGCTCCCGTTCGCCCCGGCGATACCATCACGGGCGAGGTCGAAGTCACCGAAGTTCGTGACGACAAGCCGATCACAAAACTCATCACGACCGTGACACGGGATGACGGCACACTCGTTCTCGAGGGAACGGCCCTCTGCTTTACGTTTGCTCTCGGGTAACGGCAATAACCGAGATGTGGTACGCACACGGCCCTTCTTCCGAATTGCGTCGCGCCGCCCAACCCCTGAAGCATGGGGAGTTGGAGCGTTACAGATACCCGATTTGGGGGTCCAGATGACACCTCGAAAGTGGCTGACAACCCTCGTGCTGAGTGCGGCGTTCGGCAGCGGATGTGGCCCCATAGACCCGAGCCAGACGGCCTCACCGTCCCCTCCGCAGGGGCTTTCCCGCGTCACCCAGTTCGACACCACAAGCTGGCGTCTGGCATTCGACGGCCAGTCGTTCGGGGCCGCCGGCCCGTATGAAATACTGATAGGCAGGGCCCAGGCCCTCGCGAATCCCATAGCCGCCGAGAACGCGGTATCGTTGACCTCGACAAGGCACCTCAGAATGCCGCGGGGTTGATCGAATACAGCTTCGGCGGATATGTAACGGGGTTCGCAGTGCCGGGTGTGGCAAGACGCACGACGGGCGCATCTCAGTTGGGGTCTTATATTGAGCTGCGGGAGGCAGAACGGCGGAATCAAGACGAAAAATCGCCGTCGACATACGAAATCGCAGGGACCAAAGCACACGAATCCCTTAACGGCTTTTGAGCGGTATTCAGAACCAGTCCGGTTGAGTGGCATGCGTGGAGGCGTCCGGGACAACGGGTGGTGCACGCGAGGGTAGACCGAGGCAGTGCAGGATTTTCTGTGTCACGACAAAAGAGGCCGCCCAATGTGGGCGGCCTCCTTTTGAGGAAGTGTTCACGATGCGATCTGGATTTGCTTCGCTCTTGCAATTTCGTGCTTAGTTAGCCGAATCGTCAAAACCCCGTGTTTGTAATCGGCGTGAATTTTGTCCTCGTCGATAGTGCGGGGAAGCGTGAACGAACGGGTGAAGGAGCCGTAGAGCCGTTCGAGTCTATGGTAGTTGTCGTTCTTGTCGTCGTAATCGAACTTGCGTTCCCCGGAGATTGTCAAGACGTTCTCGTTCACAGTCAACCGAACTTCCTTGGGGTCAACTCCGGCCAACTCCGCACGAACGATAAAATCTTTTTCGTTTTCAACGATGTCTGCGTTGGGAACCCAGGTGGTTCCTCCATTGCCAGCCTCCCCTGAACCGGGCATCCCGACTCCACCGATATACCGGCCGAAGCGGCTGTGAAGCGAGTTTAGCTCTCTAAAAGGATCCCATCGAACTAAAGACATAGTAACCTCCATCTGTCAAGTCGTTGTTAATAAAGGTCAAACGTTACGATTCCAAATGTATCGGCTTAAAGAACACAATCATTATATAGAATATGATATTAATAATGTCAAGTAATATGATTGATATATGCTAATATTTTTATTTTGAGCAGATATCTTCTTTTAAAACCGTGTCTTGCACGAACTCAGTTTATGCGGTCAACCAATAGACTGTCCCTTGTGATTCGCCAGAGCCTGCGGGTGGCGAATTACTGATCAATCGCGCAATCCATTGAAATTTCGGGGTCTTCTGATCTCAGCCATGGTCGCTGAGATTGCCGGATTCGGGACCTAATTATCCTGCCCAAGCCGAGATACCAAGACCCAAAACCCTCGGCCGGCCGCGCTTTTCCTTGGGGCGTCCGCATCTGACCTCGAAATTGATTCCGGGGCTACTGCAGCACCTCCTGCTTCAAGAAAACGTCTCAGAACAATTTCCGGAGGGGTTTTTGAGGGAGGTTTGGCTCGAAGCCCGTTTTTCTCTGGGAAACGAGGTCAGGATGGCACGTACTAATTTGTTCCGCAATTCATTGAATTTTCAAGCCTTGCGATCGTTGGATCGGTTTTGGCGAAGCACAGGTAGGTGAAGTACTCAACCGCGAGGGTTCATCACGCTAACACTGCGGAGGCTCGAGTTCATTTTTCGGCCCTTTCCCTTGCCGCGCAGGCATTTGACTCACTGTCGGGCGAGCGGGCAGACGTGTTATCTTGCTTGAGCATGAAGCACTTGCTCGCGTTTCTTTGTATCACCGGGTTTGTGTTTCCCATATCTGCCAGAGCCGCGCCGCAACTGGCGGCGACCGGGGATACACCAGTGCTCCGCGCCCTTCGCCTGGGGAGTGACGAAGAGGTCACGATCGACGGATTCTTGGACGAAGAGGTGTGGCACCGCTCCGAACCGACGACCGACTTCAGACAATCCGAACCTGAGACCGGAACACTGGCCACCGAGCAGACAGAAGTTCGCATCGTCTTCAATAGCGACAACCTGTATATCGGTGTCGAACTTTACGATTCCGCTCCGAACCGTCTGCTTGGGAACCAAATGGTTCGTGACGGAGCTCTGTCCGCAGACGACCGTTGCATGTGGATACTTGACCCGTTCTACGATCAGACGAGCGGCTACTTCTTCGAGATCAATCCGGCAGGCGCCATGGGCGATGCGCAATTGGTGCCCGCCCAGGGCGGCGGAAGCTTTGGTACGACAGAAAATCGAGCCTGGGACGGTATCTGGATGGCTCGAGTCACTCGTCACAATCAAGGCTGGACCGCTGAAATTGAGATTCCGTTCCGAACGCTGAACTTCGACCCTCAGGCCCAAGCCTGGGGCGCCAACTTTCAACGCACGGTGCGACGCAAGAACGAAGAGAGCTTCTGGACTGGATGGGGTCTCAACCAGGGGCTGTTCAGCCTGCCGGCGGCGGGCCGGATCGAAGGAATCGATGAAGTGACTCAGGGGCGCGGTCTGGATATAAAACCCTACATGATCGGAACCTATACTGACTCACCGGGACGCGAAATCGGGTCCACCTACCAGGGAGACGCTGGTCTCGACGTTTTTTACAATTTGACGCCCCAGCTCAAGGCGAACTTCACCTTAAACACGGATTTTGCGCAAACGGAAGTCGACGACCGCCAGGTGAATCTCACTCGCTTCCGGGTTTTCTTTCCGGAGAAGCGCGATTTCTTTCTCGAAGGTGCGGGCAACTTCGATTTTTCGCGCGATCCGCCGCGCAACTTGAGTGCGTTCTTCTCACGACGCATCGGCCTCACCGAAGGCGGACAACCCCAGAAAATCGACTACGGTGGGAAGCTGACCGGGAGCGTCGACAGTTTTGAATTGGGTTTCCTGCAGGTCCGTACGGCCAGAGAAGGCGAGGTGTTGGGTGAGGATTTTACTGTTTTCCGATCAAAACGTCGTTTTTTAAGCGAATCATACGCGGGCCTGATTTACACACGGCGCGCGACGCGAGAGTCGGATTTACCAGGTCGCCACACGATTGGTGCGGACATTCAGATCGCAACGTCGAGGTTCCAGGGATCCAAGAACCTGCGATTCGTCGGCTACTTCATGAAGACACCGAATGCCGCAAAAGAGCGCGATAACGCTGCTCACGGGGTACGCGTGGATTATCCCAACGATCGTTGGGTCTTCAACACTTTTTATCGCGTAATTCAGCGGAATGCCGACCCGGCGGTCGGTTTTTTGGACGGAAACGACTACCGGAAACTGACCCCCCGCATTCAGTTCCGTCCCCGTCCCAACAACAACCCTTGGGTCCGCCAGGTTGCCATCGGCCTGCTGCGTGCGGACTTCTTTACGGACGATACCGAGGGCAAATGGGTCGAACGCAGCTACTATTTCTCGTTAGCGGATGTCAGCTTTCATTCGGGTGAAAGGGTAAGTGTTATCGTCTCCCGAACATATGAACAGTTGCAGGGAGATTTCCGAATTGGCAGTGGAATTATCCTTCCCGCCGGATCCGAACACAACTACTCCCGCTATAGGCTCGACGTCAGTACGGCTGCTCGAAGAAAAATTTCAGGCGGAGCCAACGCCACGTTCGGTACCTTTTATTCCGGGCACCGGCGCGAGTTGTCCGCCGATTTAAACCTGAGACCACGGCCAGGACTGTTGCAGCTTTGAGTGCCTCGGTCAACCGGGTTGAGCTTGCCGAGGGGAGTTTCTCCACGAAGACTCTCCGTGCTGTTATCAATGCACAGTTCAGTCCGTTTATGTCGATCTCGAACAACGTCCAGTACGACTCGGTGAGTCGCATTTTCGGTTGGCAATTCCGCTTCCGATGGATTTTGAATCCGGGTAACGACCTATATTTCGTGTGGCTGAACAATTATTTGGATTCTGGTGGCCAGTTGATAGCACTCGACCGTAGCCTTGCGACGAAGTTGGTCTATACGCACAGGTTCTAGTCAATAAATGTGTATGCGACGCGTTGGCCTCTTTGTGCTACCTGGATGCTGCAGAAGGGTTCTGCCAACTTACCATCGTCCGGCCGAATCGGTGGTGTTTGGACCCAGGTCTGTCAGCCTACGATGACCGCATCCCGAGTTGCAAAAGATCGTGCCCGAAGCATCCGATGGTGAACCGATTTTAATCTGTGTCTGCCCAAGCGGAAAAGATTCAGAACGACACCATGAACCGAAAGGAAGAGTTGAGCCTGCTGTGGCGACTTGAACCGTCGCATCTGTCGCTCCCGTTGTCGCGTTCGTTGGTGTGAAACTTCAGCTCGATTGTTCGCGTACTGTTCAGTGTCATGATTCACCGAGAGCATGATCGTTCGGTGGGCTGCGCCGTAGCTTTTCAATTTGTCCGTGACCAAACGAAACGGAACCTCTCCTTGCCCTTTCAAGAGCTTGCGAAAGAAGCGCTCCGCCCCAAGGCGGTTGCGTCGCGACTGGACGAGGATGTCGATCACGTCACCGTCTTGGTCCACGGCGCGCCAAAGGTATTGCCTTTCACCGTTGATCCTGACGAAAACTTCGTCGAGGAACCATGTATCTCCAAGCCGACCTTGGCGTCGCTCCAGACGCCTGACATACTCGAGACCGAACTTCCCGCACCACCGTCGGATTGTCTCCTAGGACACTACGACTCCCCGTTCGGCAAGCAGGTCCTCGACATCTCGGAGACTGATACCGAATCTGTAGTCGAGCCAGACGGTGGTAGGGTCGAGCACTGGCGCGGTGGCCCGCAGGCAACTCCTTGGCTGTGTCCGGCGTTTCCACCTTCGTGCCCGTTTAGGATTCGCCGTGGCTCCGTTTCCAGTGCCCGCCACGTCGCACGCAGCATGCGGATTTCCCGCACTACGCGCTCCTGCACACTTCGTCTCAAGGGTTATGAGACCTATCGATGAGGAAGCCGCTGAACAGAGTGGCCGTAAATGGGTCACCCGGTACGCCACCGCTTCCTGTCGAAGACTCGGCCAGGCGCCGAGACCCTTCAGCCTTCACCTTGAGGTATAGCCGTCGCCTCAGGTCTTGCAGATTGCCGGGTGCGTTTATCAGTTCACCCCTGCCTCCCATCATTGGCTTCGACCTCATGTGCAGCAAGGTCCCTTCGCTCCACGGGCGTTACCCCGCTTCATCGCTACTACGAACCTGGCCGCCACCGTTTCGCCTTCGGGCGACTTCCCGGTTGTGCCGGTTATACGACCGAGCTGCTCCACCGATTTCTCGATGGGACGAGGACGGTTTCTCCAGTTGCTCAGCCTGTCCTTGTCGTCGTGCCATCTCTACCACCCCGCCGGAGCGACATGTCTCATCAGTCAGTCTGCGACACATCGTACGGCCTTCACCCTCAGCCAACGGGCTCGGCCTCCGGAATCTAATCTGACGAGGCTACCTCTGAGTTCACTCACGTTACGGCCCGACGACTCGCTCACCATCCTGAAGATGGCTTTGTCAGTCCGCTTCATCCGTTTCGTTTCCTCCACGGATGGGACTCTGGCTACAGGGTTCTGACTTTTACCCCGGCGGGTCTAGCTCCCACTGAACAGACCAGCCTTCGCTGGACGCACTGACTGATGATTTCGCGTGGATATCGGTGCCCATAACAGAGAGATCGGCTGGGTTTCATGCCGCACGTCTGCCAGGTACGGTCCCAAGTTGATATTACCGCTGCCCCTGCTCCGTAAAATTTCGACCAATCAGAGCCGACGTCGCTTGTCTATGACCGATGCAGGGGCGGGCGCGACACTATCCGCGCGGTGCACTGCGGCTGCGCGCGAGTATACATATCACCCGTAGTACGACAATGTCCGCTCTGCCATAGCGTCGGCCCCTTCTTCCGAGTAGAGGAAGCCGCTATCGGTTCGTAGGTATCCCCTTGGCTGTATCCGCCGTTTCCGGCATCGTGCCCGTGTAGGTTCTCCGTAACCGAGAGCGACCTCCCCCCTCACAGACCCGAGCGTGCACGTTGATGCACTCGGTTCCTCAAGTCGAACTCACCAACACTGGTTCAGGGTTCCAAGGTCGCGATAAACGAGGGCGTAGCAGCGGATGCCGTCGGAGCAGCCGCAGGTAGGCAAGCCAAGACAGACGGTTTCCACGCGTCCTCCGATTGAGCCACTTGTGCCAGATACGCCGGACCCGGTCGTAAAACTCCAGTAAACGCCTGAAGTTCGTCGATCGGCCGAAGTACTGGTAGTGGCCCCGAAGTTTCCTGTTGAGCGCTTTCTGCTGCACGTCCACCCCGATCATGCCGATGTTTGCGGCACCACGCCGCCACGGCCGTCAAACTGCGCCGTAGCCGCTGCCGCTTCGTTCGAACATGAATCGTGAATTTTCCCCGCCGGCTTCGCTTGCAAATGTGCGTGAATCCAAGAAAATCGAAGGTTGCAGGCTTCCCCCCACCGGTCTCTTCTGACTTTGCCAGAGCTTTTCGCCCGAACGCCATCAGCCGAGTCTTCTCCGGGTGGAGCGTTAACCCATACTTCGCAAATCTCTTCCTCAGCACCACCTGCACTTTCTCCGCGTCCTCCCGATACTGAAAACAGAGAATGAAATCATCGGCAAAGCGAATCGCGTAGGCTTCGCCCTTCAACCGGGGCTTCACCACCATCTCAAACCACTCGTCGAGCACGTAGTGAAGATAGATGTTGGCCAGAAGCGGGCTGATCACCTGCCCCTGTCCGGTCCCCGTTTCAGTGACGAGCAGCCTGCCGTCTTCGATCACACCGACGTGGATCCATTTCCCAATCAGTCTCAGGATTGTTCCGTCGCTGACCCTCTTCTTGATCATCTCGGTGAGCAGACTCCTGACGATCGCGTCGAAGTATCCGGAGATATCCGCTTCTAGAATTGTCGAGATCGGGCGTCGACAGATGATCCGCCCAACCTCGTCCAGCGCATCCTGTGGGCCGCGGCCCGGCCGGAATCCATAAGAGCACTCCAGAAAATCCTGCTCGTAAATCGCACTGAGCAACCCGGCCACCGCCTTCTGCACGATCTTGTCTTCCAACGAAGGAATCGAGATCGGCCTTTGCCGTCCGTCCTCCTTCCGGATATAGATCCTGCGCAACGGCTGCGCCCGATATTGCCCCGCCTTTAAACGATCATGGAGCTTCTGAATGTGGCCCCTGGCCTCCGACGCGTATCCTGCATGGGTTACACGATCCACGCCAGCACTGGCATCCTTCCGCAGACTTTCGAACGCCTCATGCAACGCCTCCACCGTCAAAAGATGCGCGATGGAGAAGAATGTCCGCTCCTTGTCTTCCCTAGCCCGTTCAGCTATTCGGATGTGTTTCGTGGACATGGTTTCTCGATCTCTGAGGATCGTCATGTTTCCTCCATCCGATGCGTTCGCTTGTTCACCCCTTCCCTCCAATGGGTCCCGTGGCCGCCACATCTCCCGTGGCCCTGCGGTTCCCCACCTTCACCGGTACTATGGGCTCATAAGATGCCTCACAACCCATCGCCCGCAGTCTCTGGTTGCCCTCGACCGCCGACTACCTCTTCAGCAGGAGACTGTGAGGCTTTCCCAAGTTCCTGGAGAATCCCTGTGGAAGCGTGCCCCGGGCCAGAGACTCCGGCGGCTCCCGACAACCTCGCATGACGGCTGTCCGGATGCGGCCTTCGACCGGAATAAAAGCCTCGGCATCCGCAACGTGATAAATTTCGGAGCTGAATCCTCGCGGCCCACTTCCTCGCTGTCTACGCTTCTCTCCCGCCGATCACCCGGCGACAGGCAAGACTCGCTACCGGCCTGCCCGCTACAGCTTTGGCCGGACTGGACTTTCACCAGTTGGATTCCTTTCGAAAGGTTTCATCGGCTCACTTCGAATTCCCCTTTCCCAAGCTTCGCTTGGCGCGATTTTCCGCTTACCCGCCATTCGCGACACCATGCCCGTTCGTTCCAACGGACTCGAGCATGAGCACCCATGCCTTCAACTCTTCAGACCCGATCCGGGCGATGTTGATCCCCTGCAACGTAGTCTCGTCGGTCGTCTTCCCCGCGATCGAATATCGAATCATGATAACGCCACGGATAATTCAATTTTCATTGCACCTGTGGGCTTACTTTGACTACGCTCAGGCGACAGCTTGTCCGGTATGAGGTCAACAGCCTCGGTATTCGCCCGTGATGCGGTCGTGGCCTTTGCCGCATCCGGTGATGTAAACCCGCACAGCTCGGCGGCTGGATGCACCAATGGGAATGGTCTGACCGCGCCCCTTATGTGCCTTTGGAGGTAAAGCATGAAGCATGACGATGTGAACGGACACGACCCCGGGTGCACGATTCACCCGCGGCGGCAGTTTCTGACCGGGCTCGCGGCCGCGGGCGCGGGCGTGTTGCTTTCGAGCTGTGGCGAGCAGGTTACGGAGGCTCCAACCGGGGAAGCAACGACGTCGACGGCGGCATTGGAGGTCGTCGCGGGCCGCCGGGTTGATGTCCATCACCACTTCACGTCCCCCGGCTGGTTCGAAGAGCTCGAGGCGGCCGATCTGGTTCCGAACGCCCGGATTGGATGGACGCCAGACAGATCGATCGAGGCCATGGACAGCACAGGAACGTCGACGGGACTCCTTAACGCGGGACAAGCCGGTGGGGCTTTTACCCCAGACCGTCTCAGACAGCGGGGCGTGTCGGAGACTCAGGCTGCCCAGACCATCCGTCGTCTGGCTCGCGAGTCGAACGAGTACGGCACGGAAATGGTATCGAATTACCCCGGCCGTTTCATCTTGATGGCGTCGCTGACCATGCCCGACGTCGACAACAGCCTCAGAGAGCTGGAGTACGCAATGGATACCCTGAATGCGGGCGCCGCGTTCCTGCCGACGAGCTACGGCGAGAAATACATCGGCGATCCGAGTTTCACCCCACTCCTCGAGGAATTCAATCGCCGTAACCTGACCGTCTACACGCACCCGACGGATGCGACCTGCTGCATCAACATTGTCCCGAACCTCAACCCGAACACAATCGAGTACGGGACCGACACTACCCGGATGATCATGAGCCTCATCGTCAACGAAGTGCCCATCCGGTTCCCCAACATTCGGTGGATCTTTTCGCATGCCGGCGGCACGATGCCATTCCTTGTTCAACGCATCGTCGGGCACCGCGGCGACCTCGACGATTATTTACAGCAGACGCCGGAGGCCGGTTCGAGGCTCGAGCAGCTCCGGAACTTCTACTACGACACCGCAGGGACCGGGAATTCGGTAGCGATGGGTGCGCTCAAGAAAGTGGTGGAAATCAACCAGATCGTATTCGGAACCGATTTTCCATACAGCAACATGAGCGCTGATATTCACGGACTTGCCGAGTCCGGTGTGTTCGATGCGAGGGAGCTCGAGCAGCTCTACCGGGGCAACATTGAGCGGATCTTTCCGCAGCTTTCGACGCAATGCATATAGCCCGCAGGGGTCCGGACGCCATGGATCGACCGCGTCCTGACCCTCGCCCCATCTTGTTTGTCCACTACCCTGAGTACCGGGAATCGGGTAGCGTCCAGCGGGGCGAGGTTGCGACGGCAAAACTGAGGACCGCCGCCTCCGAACGCTCGGTGCGGATAAGTAAAACAAGCGGGGTTCGCAGAGCAGGGTTTGGCAAGACGCACGGCGGGCGTGTCTCAGTTGGGGTCTTATGTTGAGCTGCAGGAGGCAGAACGGCGGAATCAAGACGAAAAATCGCCAACTACGACAGTGTTGGCATTGTCATAGTACGGGTGCGACGTAAACCCGGGCGCGGCCGCAGGCCGTCGCGCGGAATCAGGTGAGCGCGACTGGGCTACCCTGTTAACCGCGGGCTGCTGCGATCATTTCCGAACTGACCGCGATGCTGCCGGTTTCGCGATTCCATCCGAACGGGCTGAAAACTTTTTTGATCCCAGCTTCGGCATTCCGCCTTAGTTGCAGTAGTCACTCATAGCCCCGCTCATACCGTCAGAGGGCGGCAGGCCACTTACGATGGCACCGTCAGTGGACGATAGGAATTCCAACCAACAGATCGCGTAGGGTGCTTGCTCACCGGGATGCCGTGCCAGCCATTCTGCGTCGCTGCTTGCAGCGTTCATCATCCGCAGATCGTAAACACCCCAGTCGAAGAATACGTTTCCCGGCAGTCCGATCTTTTTGGCGAGAATTTCTCCTGCGCGAATCGTCTGGCCAGGCGCCAGAAACGTGGATTGGCTTTGCCCTTCGCCCCCAAGAGGCAACGTATTCGCCACCGCCTGAAGAATTGGTGTGAGCTCTAGGAGATGGTCCAGCCGGTACATAATCCCGCATGCGTTGATGAAGTCAAAGGTGTGCTATACGATGCCGCCCTCCAGGTAGCGCGCGCCGCGATAAAGGTCCGCGTCTATCGGCGCGAAGACTTCAACGTCGTTACCTTGGCCCGGACCGTCGAAGCGGAATCCACCGTGGGCTTTGTAATCCCCGCTGCGAGGTTGGCCGGGATAGAGGACCGAAGTCGCTCTCGACAACGACATCGGCAGGGGCAACACCAAGGGACTCTCGCAAGTGGGCGGTATGGACGAGGCCGTCCAGGCAACCCCGCGGTTCTGCCAGCTCACCTGACTCGAATCCGATATTGCCAGCTCCAGGTCCAGGGCTGCTCCCGTCTGTGAGTGGAAGCTGAGAGTTCCGATCACCGTCTGATCCGCGGACCCGATCAACTGGATGAATTGCGTCGTGAAACCCCCACCATTTACCAGCTGGGGATAGAATAGATCGTTGGTGACGCTGGGGTCGGCCTCATTGGCGAGTGGCGTCGTTGTGATCAGGAACTCTCCTCGCTGGTTCGTCCGGATGCGCAGCCCAACAATCGCAATCCCATCCGACGCAGTCGTCGAGATGCGGAGGACGCCTTGAAAAGGTGGCGTTAACGATTCCAAACCCTCAATCTGGTTCAGGAACAGAGCACGTTGTCCGTTGCCTGCGACGGTGGCCGAACCCGACAAGCCTGTGGCGCCGCCACCGGGGTTCAATAGCTGAAATGTGACTTCCACAGCGCTGCTTGATGGATTCGCAATAGCAATGCCTGTCTGAATCGAAGCTGCATCGGTGCCCGTAGCTTCCGCGTAAAGTCGGAATGCCTGGCCCATGGCCGCAGCCGGTACACCCGCTTCAGCTACGGTGACCCCGCCGCTTCGGAAAGAAAACACGGCCACTCCCGATGGGGTTCGGGCATTTGCCGACGGGGTGACGCGTACAGACCCCACCTGGGTTGTGATTCCTGTTCCCGCCGTCCGGAGATTCTCGGAACTCCTTCCCGGTATCGAATAACTGAACGTGGAAGCGGTTTGACCGCCGATAGTCACCGTTTCCGGTTGTGCGGCCACCGATCCGCTCCCTGGTCCGAAAAACTGAACCGTGCCCGCCATCGTGTCGTCGGTTGGATTGACCAAGATGACCTCAGTCCTCCAGCCTGCACCCTCTGCGAAATGGGGAAGTAGACGATCTCTTCTTCGTTTGCCGTGAGTGGGCTCACCGGTAGCGTCGTCATCAGGAACTCCAAACGCTCGTTTGTGTGTCCACGGAGCGCAACCGCGGCCACCGGTACGTTTGAACTGAAGGTGAACGTTCCGATGATCGAGGACCCTCCGTTGAATGGGTCTTCGTCCAGAAATCGCGCGATCTGGCTGCCCCCGGGAATCGTGGTGCTGCCGGCTCCGAAACTAGTTCGGGACTGATCCGAGAAGTAAAAGGTGATTTCGGCGTCCTGGCTGCCCGGGTTTGCGATAGCCAATCCTGTGCGGCCGGTCCGTTGACTTCAGCGTAGATTCGACCCGACGAAATGGACGGCGACGCCGGCACACCGGTCTCGCTTACCAAAACACCGTCATGTCGCAGTCCGAAGATGGCCACTCCGGACGGAGTCGAACGGCCCGAAGCCGGCTGAATGCGCGCGTAGCCGATCGAGACCTCGCTGGCGGTCCCTGCGCTTGTTTCCGAATCCACGCCTCCATTGTTCACAAGAAACGGTATCTCAGTCGTCTGAGCTGCCAGGTGGGTAACGGTGGCCGCTTGAAGTGTGACCAGGAAAACTCCAAGGAGGGGTGCGCAGTAGATACCCTTGAAGTCGCAATTCATAGGTCCTTCTGGGAATCTAAGTTTTGGACGTCCTTAGATGGCAAGCCAGAACGATTCCAGGCTCTACTTACGGCCGATCCAGTCTAGTAGCCGCATCACCAACCCCACAGCCGAGATGCAGGTGGCGCTGAAGGCTTCGAGGGAGGACATCGTCGACCCCGGACTGGGCGCGGCGTCCGGAGCGGGCCGGGAGGGTGTCATCATCGTCTTCGGGAGATTTGGCCGCCAATCAGACCTTGCCCCGCTTCTTTAGCCACCCACTGTCGATTCACGTCCCTCAAGGCCGATTCGGACTCTGACCGAACATCCGGAGCACTGAAACCGAACGCAGCGGATAGGTAAAACTCGGATAGGTATAACAAGCGGGGTTCGCAGTGCAGGGTTTGGCAAGACGCACGGCGGGCGTGTCGCAGTTGGGGTCTTATGTTGAGCTGCAGGAGGCAGAACGGCGGAATCAAAACGAAAAATCGCCGTCGACACACGAAATCGCGGAGACCAAAGCACACGAATCCCTTAACAGTTTTTCAGGGGTATTCAGAACCAGTCCGTTTGAGTGGCATGCGCGGAGGCGGCCGGGGCAACGGGTGGTGCACGCGAGGGTAGACCGAGGCAGTCCAGGATTTTCTGTGTCGCGCCAGGAGGATGAATTGCTGCGAGGATTCGCATGCGGCCCGAACAGCGGGGGCCTTCCAGAACCTCCAGGGCCCCGACGCGTTTCATCAATTCCGACCAGGAATAGTTCGGGGATGCGGAGCGGCGGGCGGCCCCACGGGGGCGGCCGGAGCGACGGCTTCTCCAGGGGCTTCTCCACGGGCCAGCGGTTCTGTGGTGACGACTGTTTCCCTAGCACAGACCGTGTGGGGCATCGGCCCAGGCCGTTCGGCAGCTTCGGTGGGCACGATCAAGGCTCGCAATTTGGCCGCGCGTGCGAGGATTCCGCTGTATCGAACCAGGTGGGTGCGTCTTACGTTGCAAAACGAGCGGGGACGAGTGCCGAAAGTTTTTCCAGCAGCTCCAATCCTTCGAAGACCAAATGCGTCGTCCCGTAGCACCAGGGGCGCTTGAAACGATAGAGTAGTCGTCCGTCTGACAGCCGTTCCAGACGTTCTATCGCGATCGGTGGCCGGGCGCAATATCTGGCCAGCGTTTTCCGTTGGATCGGGTATAGACCTACGGGTGCACTGGGCTGTGTCACGACAAACTCGACCCGAATTCCGATCACGCACAACGGGAGCGGGGGCGTCTGGACCTCCAGACACCTCAAAGTCAGAAGGGTTGTCTCCGTTTATTCTTCGGGAGGGTTCGGCCGTCGCCCGCCATACCTGGGGTGGTACTGCTCATGACAGGTGCGGCACGAGCTCTCGAGTGCCGGGCTCAGAGCGACTATTGCGTCCAGATCGTGGGCCTCTGCAGCTTCAAACGCCGCGGTCCCCACATCCACCAGGACCTTCGCATTCTTCGCCCAGTCATCCTGATCGAGGGAACGGCTGCCGATCATGAGCAGGTTGCCGGACTCCGCCAGCATCAGTGCGCTTCCCCGAAGCAGGTTCCACTCGTAGTCGTTGGTGGGGGGTGCTCTCATGACGTAGAAAAGCTCGTCCGATGTAGGATAGATGATGTCCACCATCAGTTCGCCAATGGTGCCCACCGCTTCAAGCGACGGTTCCTGCGCGGCGGCCGGTCCTAGGGAAACCAGACAGACTGTCAGCAACAGCAAGCCGATGATTCGCATAGCAACTCCTTCCGGATTCTTTGACGACAATTCTAGCACCGCCACCAGCCCAATCGGATCGAAACTTTTCAGGCTCTCCCACCCTGTGTTCAGGAAGAAGCCTCCACCACCGGCACCCACTCCTCCAGTTTCTCACGGGCGTTCGGAATGAAAGGGAGCTCCTCCTTAGCAGCCCGTGGCGGAAGTCTCGAGGGCCGCGTTACGGCCAAACGGGGCCGGGTTCTAGGAGGCGACGACGAAACAATGCTCTTTCATTGGGAGGAGTCGGCGACAACGAAGACGGCCCCGTTTCGCCGTAACCCTTATGGGCGCAGGGGGGCCACCGACGTATCAAACGGAGGCCGCAGGCGCCCCGCAGGCTTTGTCCCTCGTCGGTCACGATGGAAAAACATCGTTCCGCTCCTCATTTCGCGCCTGCAACCCGAAGACCCCTGCGCGAGGCCCTCGAGGCTTCCACCACGGGCTGTTCGGCGGCTGCGAAGTTTCCGTAGCGAGCGTGGATATCGGACCGACTTCGCCCGACCCGGGCCAACGCTCAATGCATACCCTCGGGTGAGCCCTCCAAGACCCCGCTCAGTTTTGAAGAGTCGAAACCGCTTAGGGGAGTGTGGGGATGGGTCAAAACTCCTTGAAATCGCGACTCAACAGATATAAATTCGGTCCTGACAACTCCCGCACGTATCGAGCGCCACGTGAACCAAGAGCGCCATAAAGGAGATTCTCCGATGAGGCATCGACTTCTCGCTTGGACCTGTTGCTTCGTGGCGATGACCGCGACCTTCTGCCTGAGGACCGACTCCGCGGTGGCCCAGGCAAACGACCCAGCGCCGCTCCGGACTCCGGACGGCCAACCGGACTTGCAGGGTATCTGGAACTTCGCCACGATCACCCCCTTGGAGCGTCCGCCTGCGCTGGAGGGAAAGGAAGTGCTGTCGCCTGAAGAAGCAGCGGCCTTTGAGGCGGCGGAAAATCAACGGCTGAATCGGGACCTCGTCGATCCCGAGATTGGCGGTGCCGGCTATCCACCGGTATCCGAGGGTGGTGTCGTTGCCTACAACGAGTTTTGGTACGAGCGGGGAAACGAACTGACAAAGGACAGGCGAACGTCGTTAATTGTAGACCCACCGGACGGGAGAATCCCTCCCCTGACGGCTGAGGGCGAGCGGCGAGCAGAGGCGAGACGGGTATACCAGCAAGAGCACCCCGCTGATTCCTGGACGGACATCAACCCGCAGGTACGTTGCATCTTCTCCAACAACGCCGGGCCACCGATGGTTCCCGGGGCTTACAACAACAATGTTCAGATCGTGCAGAGCCCTGGGCGGGTCGCAATCTTAAACGAGCAGATCCATAGCACCCGCATTCTCCAACTGGATGGGCGTCCTCCCCTGCCTCAGAATGTCCGTCAATGGGCCGGGACCTCGCAGGGTCACTGGGAAGGCGAAACGCTGGTCGTCGAAACGACCAATTTCCGGCCCGAGAAGATATTCAGAGGATCCAGCGCGAACAGCCTGCGATTGACCGAACGCTTTACGCGTCTGGACGAGGACAGGCTCCACTACGAATTCACGGTTGAGGACCCGATGACGTGGACGAGACCCTGGACGGCAGTAGTTCCCATGACGAGGACCGAAGACCCCCTATTTGAGTACGCGTGCCATGAGGGTAATTACGGACTGGCAGGCATATTGTCGGGAGCCCGGGCACAGGAGAGGGAAGCCGCAGCGACAGGCGGGAATTGACCTCGGTCAATCAGGCCTATCTCAAAGTGGGGCGCCCTACTTATAAGTCGGGCCAATATATCGATGTCACCGGTTCCCATACCATCAAAACCGGCGCCCGGTGGGCGTACGGCCCACGGTGGGGGGCCTCCCTCGACTCGACAACGGCAATAAGAGGACGGACCCGGGAACGCCGATTCCGGAGGGTATCGGGCAACATTGTCGAGATTCGGAATCGGGCAGGCTACGGATTTCGGCGAAACGGAACGAAGCGGACCGGAGCGATGTCCTGGACGTCGACGCCACCCCCAGGTAGCTTTTCAATCACCTTCAGGATCTGGACGGCGAACGCATCCCCGACAGGGATGACCATACGGGCTCCCGGCCTGAGTTGGTCAATCAGGGGCTGAGGGATCTCCCGGGCACCGGCGGTGACAAGGATTCCATCAAAGGGACCGTGCTCGGGCCATCCCAGGTAACCGTCGCCTTCGCGCACGGAGACGTTCGAAATCCCGAGTCCCTCGAGTCTCTCGGAAGCGGAGCGGGCCAGTTCCGGAATGATCTCGATGCTGTATACTTCGGCGACGAGCGCCGCCGCGACGGCAGCCTGGTATCCTGATCCAGTTCCGATTTCGAGCAGATGGTCGCCCGGTTCCGTCCCAACCAGTTCAGTCATCAGCGCAACAATGTAGGGCTGCGAGATTGTCTGTTCCAGGCCGATCGGCAGGGGCCGGTCCGCGTAGGCCATGGCTCGATATTCTGCGGGAACGAATTGATGCCGCGGCACCTCCGTCATCGCTTCAAGAACCCGGGCGTCGCGTATTCCGCGATCGGCTATTTGCTCTTCGACCATCTGGCGGCGGGCCCGTTCGAAGTCTATTTCCTGGCTTGGCTGAACCTGCGGTGCGACGGCGTTCAATGGGACTGGAATGTAGGCCGCCGCAATAGCGAACCAGAGCACGGGTACGAACATCGGAGACCCCAAGTTGAAGGTAAAAATGTTCATGTGCGTGATTCTCAAATCAGCACGGCCCCCGTAGTCAGCAGAGCAAGCATTCCCTCATCCGGCTCTAATGTCAGGGCAATGCAAAAACATAAATGGCATTGTGGCCGCCCGGCGTGTTGAGGTCGGCCGCAATCTGAAGAGGGATGCGGGTACCCGCGCCACCATCACCGGTCAGGACTGCGACGTACTGCGTGCCACTCACCGAGTAGGTGATCGTACTCATCTGAACGATGCCCCCGAGGACGGTCTCCCAAAGAATCTGTCCTGAATCGGCATCGAAAGCCCTGAATCTTCGATTCATGTCACCCCAGAAAACCAGGTCTCCAGCCGTGGCCAGGACCGCCCCGTTGGTGGGCGCCGGTTGTGTGTAGCGCCACACGACCTCACCTGTCGCCATATTCATCTTCGCCAGCCCGCCGAATTGATTGGGGTCTGCCCCCGGACGCAAGATACCGTTCCGGGGCCCGAATCCGGACCTGCTGTCTTCGTTAGCAGTCATATCGAGACATTGGTCGTTGTATTGAATGTACAGGGAGTTCTGACCCGGATGATAGGCCATCGGCCAGTAACCTTTGGTGTTGTGATAACAGACAACGACTCTGTCCCCGTCTTTTTTGAACACCTTGTCCCAGTTGATGTACGTCGCGCCGGTTTCCACATCGATGTGGGAGATGTGAAAGTCGGGAACATCGTAGGGAAACGGAGTCGCCCAGAGAAACTCTCCCGTTTCCCGGTCCAGGGCCCAGATCCCTCCGGGTTCTCCGACCGTGACCATGACATCGCGTTCCTCGCCTTGAGGCATTCCGGGTTTGATCCACTTGACCGCATCGGAAACCGGATTGACCGGTGTTCGAAGCAGAATTCGCTCGTGGGTGTGATCGGCATCCCAATCGTCCCCCGGAAGGTGCTGGTAATACCAGGCCAGTTCTCCGGTGTCCGGATCAAGCGCAACGGTAGAGTTGCTGTACAGGTCGGCGGGGGCCGACCGGGAGATGGCGTCGGGATCACCCGCATGGCGTCTCAAACGGGTGTACGGGGTGGGGTTGGCGATGCCCCAATAGGCCACACCGCGTACGGGATCATACGATCCCGGCAAGCCCCATGGGTTTGCAATCCTTTGATCCACGGGGACATCGCCCCACGAGTCGCCCCCCGGCTCGCCGGGCGCAGCAGTCGTGTAAAATCGCCAGAGTTCGGCCCCGGTGCCCGCGTCCAACGCGATGACGTAGGCGCGTCCGGTCCGGTCGCTCTGAATTCCCGCCATCACCTTGCCGTCAATCACATTGGGACCCGAGCTGGAGTAACCGCTCTCAGTTTCCCACCGCACCTTGCCGCTGCGTGCGTCCACACCCACGATCGAATCGTCCGGTGCGGCATATATCACGACATCCTGATAGATCGACATCGTCCGGCCCGCGCGTGACCGCGAGCCTGTCTCTACGTCGCGACGGTAATCCCAGATCAAATCGCCCGTCGTGGCGTCGAGGGCCTGTAAACCTCCCGGGTTTGCCACGTACATGACGCCCCGGTAGACGAGGGGTATGTGCTCGTGAATACCCGGCGACATTCCCCGTGCCCAGGACATGCGGAGCCGTCCCACATTCTGCCGGTTAATCTGATCCAGCGGGCTGAAACGCTGCATGTCGTAAGTTCGGCTCAACATCAACCAGTCCCCGGGATCCGGGTTCAGGAGCATCTCTCGAGTTACCGGCTCGAAATCCTGGACCTGAGCAAGCGCACTCAAAGATGTTGCAACGACAACGGCGACGATAAATAAAGAGAGTGTTCGAGTCATGTGTCTTCCCTCCCCCTGCGCTACTGCCGGTCCGGAAACCGGACAATGAATCCGTCCCGATTCGGCATCTGTACCCTGGGCAGCGTCTCGGCGTTCATCGTGTCGTTCTCGCCGATCAGCCTGTTCAGCTCGAGGATGTAGGCGGTGAGCGCGTAAACCTCTTCGTTGGTCAGTGACCCGGGTTGCCTCCATGGCATGGCACGACGGATGTAATCGAAAACAGTTGTCGCAAAAGGCCAGAAGTTGGCAATGGTCTTTGGCGACTCCATATCTGTTATAGGGCCACCGCCAACCAGAGCGGCATTGGTACCGCCTTCGCCGTTTATACCGTGGCAAAAGGAGCATTTTTCCGCGTAGATACGGGCTCCATTCTCGGGCCTGCCCTCACCCAGCGGCAATCCGGTACCGTCGGGCAGGACGTTGATGTCCCAGACCGCGATCTCGGCCGGAGTGATTGGTTTTCCGAGATCTGGTGTTTGGCTGGAAACAGGGCTCGGATTGAAAATGAGCATCAGCCCGACGACCGATCCGAGAAGTCTATGCGTATACATGTGTCACTTCCCCGCTGCGCTCGATCGCCCAAGAGGTGATGCCGTTGTAGTGCTGGCTCGGAAACCGGGTGACGGAGGGAACCTGCGTCGTCTGGCCGCGTACGGCTACCAGCTCGGCCCGGGTCGGCTGGACGTAACCGGCCTCGTCCCAGGCGCGGCTAGCAGCACCGCTGGACCGCCGTCCCAGCGCCACGGAACCCGGAATCGGACGAAGGCTTTGCTCTGAACCGGTTCCTGCAGTGCCGCTTGCGCCCAGCTCTGGCCAGAGTCGGCGGACACCATGACTTTCGAGATTCGGCCGTTCCCGGAGTAAGCGACGCCGGAGATCTCATAGAACCCCGGCCCGCTCAAGGCAAGGCCCGGCGAGGGCTGTATGATGAAGGATTTGACTTCCTGGATGAAATAGAACTGATAGGCTTGGCCACCCGGAAGTATAGGCGCATATGTTCTGGATTCGTAGTAGCTCATGCCAGGCAATTCGGTGAGCTCGATCCGCCGCAGCCATTTAACGCTCATGTTGCCTTCCCAGCCCGGCACAAGCAGGCGCATCGGGTAGCCGTTACCGGGCATGATCCGCTCACCGTTCTGGTAGAGCGCAATCATGGCGTCGTCCAAGCCCTTCGCGATAGGCACGCTCCGGCTCAAGCGCGGCGCATCCCCTCCCTCGGCGATCAGCCACTTCGCCCTTGAATCAATGCCGGCTTTCTCGAGCAGCGTGGAAAGGTTGACGCCGGTCCATTCGGCACAGGAGACCAGACCATGCAGTGCCTGAACGTCGGCCTGTATCGGTTCATTGGAGAAAAACGGCGCGCTGTTGCCGCCGCACTCGATAAAGGCCATGCGCGACACCATTAGATAGCGTGCCAGCGCATCGAGCGTGAAGACCAGCGGCTGCCGCACCAGGCCGTGAATCACGAGGCGGTGCGCGTCTGGATCGATGTCGGGGTTACCCGCGTGGGAGATGACGAAGTGCAGTCCATTGGGGGTGAGCGTGCCGTTGAGCAGGTGGTGTGGTGTGCGCCCGTGTTGGGTCCGCGGATCACCATCCGGGTTGCTCAATGTCCGGGTGACATCGTTTTCGAATGGAGATCGCAGGCCATAATCTGCAACGGCCGCGCCGGGCGAAAGACTCCACTGATCGTCGACAAGATCCTGAGCGGATGCGGATGGAGACAGACTATATGCCGTCATTGCCCCCGCCAATCCTGCGCCACCCCGCAGAAAGGCACGGCGGTCCAGCAACCCGTTACCCGCGACAACTTCTACACCCTCCCACTCGCGGTGTGGTCCCTCACCTGGCGTCGTTGTCATGTTTGTCTTCCCCCTAACAGCCGGGGCAACGGATGCCCCTGATCCGAGATTGAACACGCATCATGTCTCACACGAACTGCGCCCTGACTGCAAGAGTACACCTTGGGAGGATGCCTGCACCTACATTTTTCGCCGCCGCAACCTGCGGCGTTCGCAGGCAACATTGCCTCTCCGTCAGACTCCATTCCGATGGCGTCTGGTGAAAGATTGTTCGCGACGGCAAGCAAACGGGTTGTGATACTGGCAACGCTCGGACCTCGTGTTGAAGGGCACGATTTCCACGGAGGGCATCGCGGGGGGATGAAAATGCGCCGATCCCGTTACCATAGACTGACAGAGCTGTTGTACAGTGCTTGGATTTTCGGTTGAGGATCTCCGATTGATGCGGAATATTGCATTTGTTGTCGCAACCTCCGGACTAACGGCAATAGTTGCCTTTGCAGGACAGCTGCCGACGACCTCACCCCCGATCGACTATGACACCGTCCGCTTTGAGCGAGTGGCCCGGGCTGTGGCCATGAGTTCGGAGGAAAGGATTATCGTCGATGGTGAGTTGACTGAGTCGGCGTGGATGAGAGCCGAATTTGCAACGGACTTCACTCAGTACGAACCCAACACCGGTGCTCCGGCTACGGAGCAAACAGAAGTGCGTTTCCTCTACGACTCGGACAATCTATACATAGGCGTGCGCTGCTTCGACTCCGAACCCGATAAACTCGTGATGAATGAGATGAGGCGTGACATCCAGGGCGTAAACGAGGATGGGTTTGCGATTTACCTCGATACACTCCATGACGAGCGATCCGGATTTTTCCTGGGCATCAATCCGGCGGGAGGACGGCGCGACGGCCAGGTGTCTGACAACCCCCAGGGCAGGCTCGTCAACTACGATTGGCATGGTGTCTGGGACGTGACCGTTACGCGCGATAGCCAGGGCTGGGTCGCCGAGTTTGTCATTCCGTTCAAGACGCTGCGGTTCAGCAACTCCCCGTCCCAGGTCTGGGGTCTCAATATGCTTCGCCGCGTGCGTCGGAAAAGTGAGGACAGCACCTGGACACCGATCCCGCGCCGCTACAGCACGCCCACGGGTTCAACGGCGGGCACCCTCGTGGGCCTTGAGAATATTGATCAGGGGCGGAATCTGAAAATCAAGCCTTACGTCAGTTCAGGCATCACTCACGTTCGAACCGACAATGGGGCAGAGAGGACGATCAGTGGTGATGGCGGCGTCGACTTGAAATACGGCCTGACGCAGTCTCTCACGCTCGATGCGAGCTATCGGACCGACTTCTCGCAGGTCGAAGTCGATCAGCAACAGGTCAATCTGACTCGCTTCAGCATTCTGTTTCCGGAAAAACGAGAGTTTTTTCTGGAAAACGCCGGCATCTTCCGTTTTTCGCGGAGCGGCGACCAGAGCAACCTGATCCCGTTCTTCAGCCGACGGATTGGACTGGGCCCAGCCGGGGAACCGATTCCGCTAATGGGAGGCGTGCGCGCCTCAGGGACAGTCGGCTCATATGACATCGGTCTTCTGGCAATGAAAACCGAGCGTGAAGGCGCGTTGCCCTCGAATAACTTTTTCGTGGGTCGCATCAAAAGAAGTTTTCTGAGGCGCTCCTATGTCGGCGCCTTAATGATGAGCCGGGGTTCAGCAGTGCCGGACAACCATAACCGTGTTTACGGGGTGGACACCAGCCTGTTTTTCGACAAGATCGAGGTCGGCTCGTACCTTCTGCGGAGCGACACCGCTGGTGCGCGCGGCAACGACCAGGCGCGCCTGTTATCAATCGGCTGGATTGACGATGACCTGTCGGTTAACAGCCAATACGACGAAGTACAGTCAAACTTCAAACCCGGGGTCGGCTTCGTTCGCCGCACCGACGTGCGGCACTACTCCGGAGACGCGTCTTGGCGCCCGCGCATTGACAGCAGCAGGCTCTTGCGAAATTTGACGTTCGCCGGCGGGGCCGAATATTTTGCGGGTTCCCGAAGCGGCAGGGTCGAGACACGCACTCAGAACCTCGAGACGGGGCTCACCTTTAGAAATAGCGCGTCGTTAAACTTCAGCACAACCTGGACCTTCGATCGGCTCGGACAGCCCTTCGATATCCGATCCAATCTGGCCATACCCGGAGGCGTCTACAGATACGCTCGTTACGCCGTCCGTGCAAATTCCAACCGGGGCAGAAAACTCTCAGCTGATGTGAACGCGAGTTGGGGTGAGTTCTGGAATGGCCGCCAGACTTCGTTTGCGATCGGACTGTCCCTTAAGCCCAACCACCATCTGAACGTTGACCTCACTTACAGCGGCAACCGCGTCGCGCTGCCCGTGGGGTCATTTACAACGAATCTGGTCGGAACTCGATGGTTCTATGCCTTCAATCCAAACATGATGCTGAATGCCTTTCTTCAGTACAATGCGGATACCCGTCAATTCATCTCGAACATCCGATATAACATCATCCATCGCCCGCTGAGCGATCTGTTCATCGTATACAACGAACGTCGCGACACGACGACGGGCCAGTTCATCGATCGCGCTTTTCTTGTAAAGGCAACCAACCTGTTTAACTTTTAGGATTTTCGAGCTAGTTCCCCGGCGTCTCGATATTCTCGCGCCCTTCTAACGGGGCACCTGTGCCGGGCGAGCCAATAAATAGCTGCCGTCCATTGGCCAGCGTGATGTTCGTGCCGTTGGCGCGCATCGTTCCGTCCTTGGAACGAAAACCATTGACCTTGATCTCCGTTCCGGCCGGCAGGTCCGACCGCCTCAAGCCCCGCCGGATCAGCGTATTGGGGGTGCCCCCTTCGACCATCCACTGTTCCACCGTACCGTCGGGCTGTGCGACGTCCATGTAGATCCATGCATGGGGATTGACCCAAGCCATCCGGGTGACGGTTCCCGTCAGCTCAACGGGCCGATTTCCGTCGAATTCCGAAGAAAAGGCGTGATGGGCCATAGCGGGTGCCGTGCCCAGAAACAAGAGACCGACAATGACGGCCATCACCAAGAGCGTATTTCGCATCACCTGTACCTCTGTGAGTTGAGTTGTCTAATAGTGTGCATGTTGAATGTGGGATCAGTTTTCCGGCTGTCTTCGATACTCGCCCCAATTCATCTCCTCGATGTACTCGGCGCATTTGAATTCCAGAATCCGCATATTCGGCTCCAGACGACGATAGAGCGGCATGCTGATGGTCCAGGGCCGCGTATAGACGTTTGGATCCTCTATCGTGGCCTCGTACATGATATGGGTCCCGTCTATCGGGGTATAACGTTCGACCACGTGAAGCCCCTCGCTGTAGAAATTCCCCGACCGGTCCAGCCAGTTCCCGAGAGGCGGCTCATTCGGCCGGAGGTCGGAGGCCGGCAGGAAACCGGAGACATTGATCACGAGTGTGTCCCCTTCCCAGCGGCCGTAGGACCATCCCAGCCACTGCTCGATAGGAGGCTCCTCGGTGGGTTCGGTCATACGGATATCGCGGCGGGCATATGAATACTGGTAGATAATCAGGACCCGGTCCTTGTACTGGAGGATCTGGAACGGATGGGGCAGATACGTCACCCGGGGCACACCCGGGAGGAAGCAGTTCAGCTCGGTATCGAGTTCCGTCCAGTTTTCCCGGTTCTCGTTGCGTTTTTCCAGAGCCCACGCCTGGTAGGGGATCTCTCCTCCCTGAACCACGCCCAGGCCGGGTGGAATGGCGGCGATCGCACCGAGCATGAGTCCTTCAGGCGGGGCGGGGCCGCCGGCCTGAGTTTCGAGGTTCCAGTATGCGGTGTTGAGGGTTTGCCAGAAACCGTTCAAGTCCGGCGTGCCGTCGGCCAACCGGGGTATTTCGCCCGAGGGCGTTTGAGCGGCAATTCCTGTCGCCGAAAACAGCAGGACAATAGCCGTTACGGCAGTCGTGACGATTCGCAGCAGCGAGGAGCTCCGCTGCTCAGACGTCTGATCGGCCTTCTCTATCTGTAACTCGTCCCTCATCGCTGTTCCTCGTTCGCGGCCTCTGACGCGGCGCGTTCCCTCGCCTCGATCATACGCTCACCCCTCAGGGCAGCGCCGACGCTGATGTCGCCCTCGACACAGGCGTACTCGAGCATCTGATAGTTGTCGTCCTTCACCCAGGGAAGCATGAAGGTCCAGGGTCGGGTCCACGTCGTCGGATCATCGAGCGTGGCATAGTAGTGCATCCGCGTCGGGCTGATGACGACGAAGCGTTCGGTCAGACGGAAGTTCTCGAAGGTAACTCCTCTCTTGATGAAGGACGGTCCGGACGAAGCTCCGGGGTTGGTGGCCGGGCGGGCGCTGCCGGTCCCCATCTGCTTTTCCGAGAAATTCCTCGTCTCGACGACGAGGGTATTGCCCTCCCAGTGACCCCGAGAGTCCCCGTTCCACTGACGGATGTCGGGGTCCAGATGCGGAGTCCCGTTAAGCGGGATAACCCGGGTGTCGAGCCGCTCGCGGACCATGACCACCCACCCGGGCGACTGCATAATCAACACGGCGCTGTTGTAATCCATCGGACCCTGGGGCGAGTGCGCCGCGATGCAACGCGACATGGTGCGGAAGTCTTCCCAAGTTTCGTAGCGGCTCCGTCCCGGCACATTCATGGCCGCTTCATGCGCCTCCAGCTTCGCCTGCGCTTCAGGCGTCAACGCAGGGATTCTCCCATCCGGCGGATCGACAACGAGCGACGTTCGCCGGTCCCTGACGAAGTCCCGATTGTTCCAGAAGTCGTTGTAGCCGGTCATATTCGGTGGCTCGCGGATCAACCATGCGGCCCATTCTTCATCCGTCAGGACCGGTTTTCCCTCATACACTTCCTGTCGTTCCATCGGGATCCGGCTCAGAGAGTCCCAGGTACCCTGCAGGTCCGGATCGCCCCATGGCGTCTGGGGCGGGGAGTACGTCGTTGGGGGCGGGGGCCACTCCGCTGTTACGGCGTCCGACGAGGTTACGGCGTCGGAAGGGGCCTGGCCGGCGACGGGTACCACGGTCAGCGACGCTGAAAAAACCAGGACAGCCAGAACGGTTCCTGCCATAAGAGCGCGATAAATCATCTAAGACCTCCCCTGTACAATTACGCCTGTCTTTGACGCGAGCAGTGCCCCTTGGCACGCCCTCCTACATCTTTGCGGGCTTCTTCTTGTTGACGTGCAAATTGTAAGCTGCGAGTTCTGTGCTGTCAACGGTATCTCCTCTAGTTCCTCTCTGTTGCGACCGACGCGATTGACTGGTCCGAAAGCGTCTTGCAGAAAGCCCCATAGCAGCGGGGAAAAAGCCGCCGAGGACGAGAATCCCTCGGCGAAGAGTCCGATCTTCGCCAGCCGCACTTCAATGCTTCACGCTCACTGCCGTGGCGGGGGACCCATTCCGTTGAACACGAACTTCTGGACCCGGTTCCCTGGGTGAACTTCGGCGGTGTATAAACTGCCCTTCGAATCGACAGCCATATGGTGGGGGCCCCGCACCACAAAATTTCCAGCTGTTCCGCTGCTGTCGCCGAACTGGTACAGCACTTCGAGGGTCCGCCGATCCATCACGACCACGCTCGCACCGCCAAAGTCGGCGACGTAGAGGAATCGTTGCTCCGGATCGGGCGAGAGTGCCATTCCGGCAGCCGAGTTACGCCCTCCCCCGCGGTTGATGAACACTTCTGTGACGTATTCGCCGTCGATCGTGAACACCTGGACGCGACTATTGGATCGGTCGGCAACATAGACCAACCCATCCGTTGACACTTCAATGGCATGCACGGTGTTGAACTGGTCCGGACCCGGGCCTGTTGCGGCCGGTCGTGCGTTGACTCCCCTGGCGGGCGCTGCAGGAGGATCCGGACCGCGGGTACCCGGGTTGGGGTGGGGTATCCGGGCATTTTTCAGCTGGTCGGGGGAATCCAGCGGGATATTGCCAAACGCGCCCCACATGCGCCGGAATGCCCCGGTGTTCGCATCAAAGACGATCACACGCCGATTGATGTAGCCATCGGAGACGAAAACCTCATTTGTTTCGCCATAGACAAACACTTCGGTCGGCGCATACAGATTATTCCTATCGTTGTTCCCCGTGCTGTGATCCCTCTGGCCGATTTGCATCACGAACGCCCCCGTGTTCGTGAACTTCAGCAGCATGTTGTCGGATCGCACGTTTACCGGGCCGGGTCCTGCCAAGGCGGGACGGGCGCTCCCCCCGATCCAGACACTGTCCTCATCGTCAACGTAAATGCCGTGCTCCTGATCGGGCCAGTCATACCCGTCGCCGGGTCCGCCCCACCCTTGAATAAACTGCCCTGTCGCGTCGAATTCCAGAACCGGAGGCGCCACTGTCTTGCCGGCCGGTTGCTCATAGAGTCTCCCCACATAGCGGGGACGGTGCAGTATCCATACGTGATCGTGTTTGTCGACAGCCACCGCGGAGCCCTGCCCCAATACCCAGTTTGGCGGGAGCTTGAGCCACCCGGGTTCGACCTGGAAAATCGGCGCCTGCCCTAAACCTTGAGCGCTCCCCGTCTCGCCCAGCACACGTGGGTTCATGACCCAAACGATGACCAGTATGGCCAGACCCGTCAGGAACGTTCGCTGCATCGTAGCTCTCCCCAGTTCTTCAGGTTCTTCAATCACCGGCGTCTTTTAATTCGGCCGCCGGTTTCGCCGTCAGTCTACCGTACGCTCGAGATGTCAATGGACACTTTATGTCGGCGTGACGTCCTGCCACCGAACGCCTATCGGTCGAAGCACGGCTTGACGCGGGGTTAAGGCTATGACACATTACGTCCCCTGTCTGAGCTTTTCGGTTTTGTGTCGGGTTATTTTCGGCCGCCGTCCGAAGATCCGACGCGAGTCTCTATAAAGGAGGCAAACTTGGATCTTCCGCAGTTTTTCATGGTGATCGAAGAAAGTGGTCTGAGTATATGGCTCCGGGAATCAACGTCGCTGTTCGCATTCTGGTTTGTGCTCTCCTTTCACGCTGTCGGCATGGGATTGCTCGTGGGCGCGAGCGTGGTAGTTGCCTTGCGGATTCTTGGCGTTGCACCGGACCTGCCTTTGGCGCCCCTCAAGGGATTATACCGCTTCATATGGGTCGGCTTCTGGATACAGGTTGTATCCGGCGTATTTCTTCTGATCGCCTATCCGACTAAAGCCCTGACTAACCCGGATTTCTACATCAAGCTGGTGTCGATCGGGTTTGCCGTCACGATGATGCAAATCCTTAAGAATCGCGTATTCGCCGACCCTAGCTTGGGTGAGACCGCCATGATGGCGAAGGGCAAAATTTTTGCGGCATGGTCTCTCGTCTTTTGGGTTGGGGCTATCACGGCGGGCCGCTTGCTCGCCTATACGTTCAGCTATCTGACCTACCTTGGGTAAGAGAATTCACTGATGTATTTGGCGCATATACACCTTTTACTGAATCATTGGCCGATCATCGGTTCTTTCATCGGACTTGGCCTTCTCCTTGCTGCCCTGGTTGCCCACAGCGATCACCTGAAGCAAGCCAGCCTTGCTCTTCTCTCGCTCATTGCTCTCCTGGCGATTCCCACGTACATGAGCGGCAATGCGGCAGAGGAGATGCTCACAGCAGTGTCCGGCGTGTCAGCAGCCTCGATTCAAACCCACCAGGGCGCGGCGCTGCTGGCACTCGTGTTCATGGAGATCACTGGCGCCGTCGCTTTACTTGGACTGTGGCAGTTTAGTCGAATCTCACGCCTACCCCCGGGCCCCCTGGCACGTTGGAACATGACAGCGGTCCTGCTTTTTTCGATTGTGACGGTGGGCCTGATGGCAATCACGGGGAACACGGGTGGCGGAATCCGCCATCCGGAGATCCTGTCCGGGGAGGAATCAGTATCGATTGTAGGGACATTAGGCTCTGAGATAGTCCCTTTGCTCAGATATTGGGTGATCGATTATTCCCGTTGGGTCTGGCCAATTGTAGAAACCTTTCACTTCCTTGGCCTGATATTGATTGTGGCTGCCGTTGGAGTACTCAATCTCCGCCTGCTGGGATTTCTCAAGCAGTTGCCGGTAGCTCCCCTGCACCGGCTCCTACCTTGGGGCATCGCTGGGTTCATCGTTAATGTCATCACTGGCCTGCTCTTCTTTGTAGGCATGCCCTACTTCTATGTCTTCAACCTCAATTTGCACTTCAAGATGCTCGCTATATCGCTTGCGGGAGCGCATCTGTTGCTGTTCTACTGCACCGGCGCTTTCCGCACCTGGGCGCACCTGGGACCCGGGGAAGATGCCCCCCCGTTTGCCAGGTTTGTCGCGGCGAGTTCGATGATTCTGTGGTTGGCAATCATTGTTCTTGGCCGCTACCTGCCGTTTACCGAGGAGTACTTGAGATAAGGCCTGCTTAACCGCTGAAGCCGGCCAAACGCGTTTCCAGCTGAGGTACGTTGGGCGAGGGGGATCTGATTCAGGACCGCAAGATCCGGGGGAAGATCACCATCCCCGGCCGGGTACCCGTTGAGTTCGAGAACGCACGCTGCCACGTCGGCGAACTGCGCGCCGCTGAGCCAGCCAAGCTAGGAGAGTGGACCCCTGAGTTGTGCTTCTCGGAACTTACGCCTTCGCGTGCGTCTGAAGGCAGGCTAATTCAGCACCGAAAAGGACACCTTGACAGCCATGCCTCCGTCGACCAGCTGCGGGGACACTTGGACGGGAAGAATTCGATCTCTCATTCCCACGCTCAATCCTGAAGCGATGCCTACAGCAGCCCCGAAGACGACGTCACTCAGGAAATGCTTGTTTTCACTGATTCGAGACGCTCCTACCATGCTGGCAAATGCAAACGCTGGCACCCCTGCCTTCCATCCGAAGCTTCGGTGCAGAATCGTGGCCGATGCGAATGAACCCGAAGTATGACCCGATGGGAACGAGGTCCTCGAGGCGCTGTCCGGGCGGGTGCGCCGTATGGTGTATTTCATCGCGGAGGTCACAACTCCGTTGACAAGCTGGACGCGAACAAGCGCCGAGCCAAGGTTCGCCACGGTGTCCTCCCCAGAAAATTCTCCGATCGCAAGCGTGGCGAACGCTGCACCAAACTGCACAGCAGATCCCCCTCCGATGTCTCCCGGTTCGAGAATATGATCCAAAGCCGTACCGGGAAAAAGCTCCGAGTTGATACGACTCCGGGTTACACCGTCATCGAAATTCTTGGACAAAAGGCTGAGACCCAGACCCGGGCCCAGCACCAGAGCGGTGTGGCTCGACGTTCCAAATGTTCGGAAGTCGCTTCCCAACTTACACAAGAAGCCGCATTGCTCTGGATCCGCTTGCTGTGGTGGTCGGGCTCCGTGTGCGAAGTTGGTGACGCACACCATTGCGCATACAGCCAGAGCCGTTGTTCTGGCCGCCGGCAAAGCCTTCCCCCGCATCAAACGTTGCGGGAGTGGAGATTCCAACCGGAACGTCATGCCGAGCATAGATGGTGCCCCCCTCGCTGACTGAATGTACCAATAAATGGTAACCGAAGGCAGGTGGGTGCGACACGGAATCGGAATGTGACTTGCCTTTGCGAACGAAAAGACGCCCAGGTGAATCTTCTACAACCCTGCTCGGAAGATGACGGACAGGTTTTGGGAATTGGAGATGATGATTCAGCTGGCCGGCACGATGTCCTGCGACACCGGCAGGTTTGTCCGACAAGGCTTCTCATTCATCCTATAATGTCCTGAGCATCAGCACGGTAATCAGCGCAAGGAGGGATCATGGGTTCGAGGATACTTTTGGTGGGTTGGCTCTTCGTCAACGCGGCGTGCTCCGCCCAACCTACAAACCAGACGGCCCAGACCGTGACAGTATTCGAAGGCGCGCGCCTGATTGTGGGCGATGGCAGCCCACCCATCGAAGACTCGGCTGTGTGGGTCGAAGGGGACAGATTCGTCCAAGTCGGCCGGGTGGGAGAGTTCCAGGTTCCGGCAGATGCGGTGAGGGTCGACCTGACAGGAAAGACGATCATGCCGGCCTTAGTCGACGCGCACTCGCACATCGGGTACATGAAGGAACTGACGAGCGGACCGCAGAACTACACGCGCGAACACATTCTGGACCACATGCATCGCTTCGCCTATCACGGGGTGAGTGCGAGCCAGGCGATGGGATCCGACTTCGGAGTAATGCCGTTTCAGTTGAGAGACGACATCCTGGCAGGGGAGTACCCGGACGCGGCGCGGTTCCTCACTGCAGGCCGGGGGCTGTCGCCGCTTAGCGAGCTCAGCCCAAACAACATGCGGCATGCGGCGTACGTGGTCACGACCGAAGAGGGTGCCCGCGCAAACGTTCGTGAGTTGGCCTCGCAGGGAGTGACACTCGTCAAGACATGGGTTGACACCCGTGGCGGGAACGTCGAGGCGCTGGCACCGAACCTTTACCAGACGATCATCGACGAAGCGCACAACAACGGCATGCGTGTCGCCGCGCATGCTACTGGACTCGAGGAAGCCAAGGACCTGCTGAGGACTGGCATTGATGTGTTCGCGCACATGATCACCGAGGTCGACGACGAGCTGATAGAGCTGTTTAGGGAGCGCCCTGAGGCCAGCGTCCTCCTCGCACAGGTCGGGCGTCGGACGATCTACTCGCCGTATCTTGATCCAATCGAGCCACTGTTGCTCGAGACGGTTACACCCGCGCAAATCAATCGGCTTCGCGACCGAGTTGCGGGCACCTCACCCGAGGCGCTGGAGCGGGCGCGCCAGTCGTGGGAGCACACGGCGCAGAACATCATGAAGCTCCATACGGCAGGGGTCCGAATCGGCATCGGGAGCGATGGGGGCGGCCAGGGCGGTGATCGCTTTATTGGCTTTACCGCGCATACCGAACTGGAAAACATGGTGGCGGCGGGTATGACTCCGGCAGAGGCTATCGTGGCCGGGACGAAGAATGGGGCCGAGATCCTCGGTCTCGAGAATGACCTGGGAACCCTCGCCGTAGGCAAGAGCGCCGATTTCATCGTGCTCAACGAAAACCCTCTCGACGAAATAACAAACTCGCGCACGATTGACCGCGTCTACCTCAGAGGCCACGAGGTCGATCGGGCGAGGCTTCGGACGATGTTTGCTGCAGCTGGGAATTAGCCGGCTGGGGAAAAACGCTCGTCTGTCCCCAGCCTGCTATGCGGCACAGGAAGTGCCACCTTTTTTCGATGGCTGTAAGCCATGCGAGAATCACACTTCTCGGATGGCGTCGCTGAAAAAGTCTGGATGGCTTTTTCAGCAACCTGTTGGTCCGTCACCCTGTTTACGTCGTTTCCATCTCGTCCGCCCGTGACGACGATGGAAGTTCGGGAATTTGAATTCTCCTTGGGTCCAGCTCCGGCGCTGGACCCGCTCACCGAGACGGATTTCGGGTTCAAAAATGCGATGGCGTGTCCTGGCTGTCCCTTCTCATGGGATCGGATGTCGACCTACCGGTCTCAATCGGGGAATATGAAAAATTCGGGATTCGCGTGACTTTCATTATCACCGCGGACAATGGACTCCAGGTGCTCTATATCCCTTTCGTTTTCGCAGTCATACATCATCAGCCTCAAACCGGTTTGCCGGGTGAAAATGCTCTGAAAAGAAAACGGATGGGTGTAAAACAGCGGATCCTCAACGGTCGCAGTCCACTCGATAGTGTCTGGTCCGGTTCTACTGAACCTCTCGGTCAGATGCAGCTGGACACTGTGCCCGAGACCGTTCGTGTCCAGATAGGTCGTGTCACGGAAGCCTACTGAATCCACGACGAGCGTGTCGCCCTCCCAGTGGCCGATCGAATGTCCGAAGGGCTCCGGAATGTCGTACACTTCTTCAGGATGACCACGGCCGTCCATGTAAACCGCCCGAAAACGGTTGTGGTCCTCGTGCAATATAACCATCATCTCGAGGTTAGGGTCCTGAACAAACATGGAGAGACTGTTCGAAAGCAGCTGCCGCGTGGAGCCCTTAATCTCGCATCCCCTCCGAGAATATTCCTGCAGGTCAAAGCCTCTATGCTGCTGTGCGCCATAGGGAGTAAACGCGATCTCCTCACCGGGCAACATCCCCCGTGTGATGTCCCGTATGGAAGTCCGCCAAATACCTCCAAAATCCCGCGGTTCCCATTCTGTCTGGCCTCCCTCTTCCGCTCCAGCACAGCCGGGGGCAAGAAGCGTCACGGTGCCGAACAGAATCACACTACACAGCTGCATGAGGAGCCGTCTGTCTGAAAGCTGATTACGATTTCTCATCTCGATACCTCCCAGGATCCCTCTCCTCGGATCGGTGAGGGTGGAGCGACCCCGCATCAGGTTCTTGCAATGTGGGTCAGGTTTCGGCTACCTCCTGCTGCCCAACTCTCTACCATCCGGCAAAATCAAGGACCGGTTCAAGACCCGCTTCAAGGCGCCGTTTCTCGGGAGAAGACCTTCCACGGTCACGGTATCGCCAACCTTTAACGAATCCCTGGACCAGCCTGCCCTGTACATTCTGGCCGGATTGGTTTGGATTTCAACTTCCCAGTTCGTGACATTTCCGGCCTCATCGGTCACATCGATGTAGGTCCATATGTGTGGATTCTGCCACTCCACTTTTGTCACCGTGCCCTGCAGTATGATGGGCTCGTCGTCCATGAAGTACACCGCCGCCGTTGAGTGGTGCGCCACAGCAAAGGCTGTGAAGCTCAAGCCAATAACGACGGCTTTTAAAGTTCGGAACATGCTCAGACCTCCTGCGCTGTGCCAAGACATCGGATTCAAACAACGTGGCGTTTCAAGTGGGCGGACGACCCTGAAAGGTGCTTTATTGTCGTCGCGCCGCCTCTGCCACAGCTTCTTCGTACAAGCTGCCGTACCAAGCGCTCGACCGTAACAAACGTCGTCGGCGAACTATTTTCAGCAGCAAATTCCGCGTCAAACTCCCTTGAGGGACGCGCTTCTCGAATCTGTTCGAGCGTCATGCCCTGGGCGACCATATCGCGAAAACGGGCATGAACTGTCGTGATGACATCGCGAATTGAGATCAATTCCGCTCTGTTGGAAAGTTGTCCGTGGCCGGGCACAAATCGCGTGTTCGGTGTCGTCATGTCGAGCGCCAGATTGTAGTTGTCCACGAAGTTCTCGATGGTGCCACCGGCCCTAACATTGACGCCCGGGTAGTCAGTCGTATATTCGTCGCCAAAGGCCCACACATCGGAACCACGGAAGTACACGGCCGCGTCCCCGTCTGTGTGTGCGGGTTTCAATGGCACAAAAACGACTTCCTCACCGTTGAAGTGAAACGTCAGAACTTCTGACGATGTCACAACGGGCAATCCACTTGGAAGATCGGACCCGGGCTCCAGGTCCCCCAGCATGGCCTTACGCAAGTTGGGGTGAGCCACGATTACGGCGCCCTGCCGGGCCATGTTCTCGTTGTTCTGAACGTGGTCGAGGTGGGAGTGTGTGTTCACGACGAAGCGTATTGGGCTGTCGGAGATTTGCCGGATTGCAGCCATTATTTCATCGTAAAATACGATGAAGTTCGTATCGACAAGGAATATTCCGCCGTCACCCGCGAAGACCACGACGTTTCCACCTGCGCCCGCAACCACGTAAACCTGTCCAGCGACGTGGCGGACAACCACTGAGACCTCGGAAACGGCATCAGGGTCGGTAATTCGGTTGTTGAATCCGCGTATGTCGGGAATCGGGCCGCCGGTCGGAATGGTCTGTTGAGATGACACAACCCCGCTGAAAACAACAACACACAAGGCGACCAGTGCGACACTTGATATTGACCGATTCATTGAGGTTGTCTTGACTCCATTAGGCCGAATTCTAGTGTTCGCCATTGGTGCTGTCAATAAAACGCCGCCGCCGTGAGGTTGTCGGGCCTGACAACGCAGGTCATTTCCGATCTGATCCAACCATTGCCCCCTAATTCTTCAATGACGATGGGAGCTTATGCGACATCATGTATTCGTCGCCCACTTAAGGGCTAAAGCGTCAGGAACCCCCGCAGCTGGCGAACATTTCCCAGTTCCTCGAGTGCATTCACCCGCTCGATTAACGCTGCCGTTCTTGCGTCTCCCAGAATCGGTGCCATAAGCTCGCGTGCTTTCGCGGCCACACCTTCGGTGTCGAGTGGATTTTCCGGCGTACCGGGCGCATGAGTGACGAACAGACTGACCTGCCGGCCGTCCCGAGTTGTCACTTCGACGAAGCCGCTGCGCGGCGCCTCTAGCACGACAAGCTCCGGATCCGCCACCAGCTCCACACACTGGCGCGCAGCGACGATTGCCGGGTCCGACATGCGCTCGAAGGAATGGCTGTTCTCGAAGTTGATCGTGCCGTCGACCAGGGCCACAGCCATGATGTGCTGGCAGTTGACGTCCGGCATCGAACGGCTGTCCACGATCCTTGCACCGTCTTCAGCCAGTCGCACGAGAATATGCTCGACGTTGTCGGCTCTCAGGCCATGCTCCTCGCGCAGTGTGAAGAATGCCGCCAACGGGGACTGGATGGGATAACCCACGGGGAACGTCTTGATCGCGGTTTCCTCAACGTAGAAGCGGCTACCCAGATCGGCCACCATCTCTTCCGGTGCTGCGTCCGTGGATAAAGCATCGAGCACGTTGCGTTCGCCTTCCAGCGCATCGAGGACACCGGTGAACCCACTCTGGACCATCGTCGCTGCTGCAACGCCGTTGCGTGCCCCCATGCCGCTGAAGTCGAACGCTTTTTCAATATGTTCCTCATCCCGGACCCAGCTCCACACGCCGGAAACTTGCTGAACAGCGTAGGAGATGGCGTAGCGCATCTCGTTTTCATCGAATCGTGCAATCGATGCAGCGGCAGCCGTCGCCCCGAATGTTGAACTGTAGCCCTCCGCACTGCGAAAATTCGCACGCACCAGCGCCGGCCTGAGCGCAACCAGGAACCGGCAGCAGAGATCGTAACCGAGTGTGATAGCCCGCAGCAGCTCCTCACCGGAACTGCCTTCGCGCTCGCCCATTGCCAGCGCAGCGGGTACGACCGAACAACCGGGGTGGGCTTTGGTGAAGGGGTGAAAGTCATCCGTCTCATCGGCATGGCCGGACATCGCGTTTGCAAATGCCGCGTTTACGGCAGACGTCATAATATCGGTCGTTGCGACGGAAGCTTCCGGGATGCCGCCTTGCTGGCGCACATAATCGATAGCGACTTCGCCCGGCTTCAGACGCGCGCCCGACACAATCGCCCCAAGGGTATCGAGAAGCCGATGTTTGGCGGCGAGCACGACGCTCGGCGGCAGGTCCAGATCTCGCGCTTGCAACATATAGCGCGCCAATCGACCCGTCAGATCGGGGCCTCTCAGTGTGGGCTGAGTGGGCGCTGGGGCAGGCGGCGTGTCTTCGGCGACCGAACAGGCGGGAACAGTGGCCCCAGCAAGCAGACAAGCCGCCCCGGCCTGCAGGGCGCGGCGGCGCGTGATACGCGAATCGCCTGCACTTTGGGTAGGGGCGTCGTTGCCGGGTAGATCGTTCTTGCCGGACAGATCGTCACTCACGTCTTTCTCCTTGTTATTGTTATTCGGTGTGGCTGCGAACTCAGTCGGTCGGTTTCTCTCAGCCCTGCCCAACGTGCTCTTCCCAATTCTGAGCCCAGGGCCAAACAAAATAATCGATGTAACCCCAATCGAACGGCAGCAGCTGATTCGGTCCACCGTCAGGACCATTGACGATATTACGCATCAGGTGGCACTCAACCAACGCGTAGGCGCCCTTCATCTTCCGGCCCCCGAGCTCAGCGAAGTTCTTCTGTGCGCTATTTCGGGTGTTCGATGGCATGCTTGATCACCCTCTTGAGCGCCGGTACCGGAACCTGATCGGTGACCTTGAGATTGATGCAGCCTGCGCCTGTTCTTATGTGCGGGTGTATCTTTTTGAAATCCGCGATATGATGTGCCCCACACGTGTAAAGAGACACATAGCGCTTCTGATTCGCTATTGCCACCCACCCATCCTTCACTTTGTATGTCGGCATTCGGTATGACATGTCGATTTCGGCGTCCGGATACAGGCCGACGATCAGAGCGTGCAACTGCTGAACCAGTGGTTTTCTGTCGTCAGTGATCGAGTCGAGATAGCGCTTGACTTCTTTGTTCACGGCTTTCCGATTTCCAATGACCGAACGACGGAAAATCGATTGAAGTGCTCTTCGGCGAGAGTCCAGAACCTAGCCCGCACGAAACTGGAGAGTCCCAAGAATCCGGCCCAGCGATGCAAGAGAGGACAGCCACGGCCACTGGGCAATCCAGTATTCCAGGGGCCGGGCCCATGACTGGATCGGTAGGATCAGTGAGGCCAAAGTAAAGGGCTGCGTATTCCGGACCATCCTGAACACTGATTCCGATCCATCGTGAACACCGATTCCGGGATCGTGAACGCGGATTCCGGGATCCTGAACAGTGATTCCGGTGATCCTGAACACCGATTCCGGCCATCGTGATCACTCGTCGGTAGCGAAGTTTGGAGCTTTTAGGTTCTCCTGAAGCACAGGAGGGCCTTGATGGCAACGAAACGACTACCGATGAGACAGATACGCGAGATTCTACGACTCAAACACGACCAACAGCTCAGCCACCGGGCGATCGCCAGCGCATGTCGCGTGGGCTTGGGCACCGTTGCGGACTACTTGGGACGGGCCAAGCAGGCCGGACTGGAATGGCCGCTGCCCGAAGACCTGGACGAGGCAGCGCTTGAAGCGCGGCTGTTTCCCCGCGCGGGACCGGGCTCCCGGGAACGGGTGGCTCCGGATGTAGAACGGATCCACCAGGAGTTGAGGCGTGTTGGAGTCACCCTGCACCTGCTGTGGGAAGAGTACCGAGAAGCGAATCCAAAGGGATATGCCTACAGCCAGTTCTGTGAGATCTACCGGCGTTGGGCCCAGAAATTGAAGCCCTCGATGCGACAGGTGCACCGCGCCGGAGAGAAGACCTTCATCGACTTTTCCGGCAAACGGCCACAGCTGACGGATCCACGGACGGGCAAAGCTATTCCAGTCGAGTTGTTCGTCGCTGTTCTGGGCGCCAGCGGTTACACCTACGCGGAAGCGACACCGAGCCAGAAACTCCCCGATTGGGTCGGCGTGCATATCCGCATGGTGGAGTTCTTCGGCGGATCGAGCCGGATCTGGGTTCCCGACCAACTCAAGAGTGCCATTACCCAGCCCTGCCGCTATGAAGCAGGCGTCAACCGTACCTACCAGGATGAGGCCGAACACTACGGCGCCGTTGTCATACCGGCCCGGCCGCGGAAAGCTCGGGACAAAGCGAAAGTTGAATCGACCGTCCTGGTCGCACAGCGGTGGATCCTGGCCAGGATCCGGAATCGCACGTTCTTCAGTCTGGCCGACTTGAACGGAGCCATTCGAGAGTTGCTGGTGGAACTGAACCAGCGGCCGATGCAGAAGCTTCGAGTATCCCGCCTGGAACTCTACGAGCGGCTGGATCGACCGGCATTACAGCCCCTCCCGACCAACCGGTATGAACAGGCCGAGTGGAAGGACTGTCGTGTCAGCATCGATTACCACATTACCGTGGACCGCCATCCTTACAGCGTGCCCTGCCAGTTGATCCATGAGAGGGTGGAAGCGCGTTACACGGCGTCCATTGTCGAGGTCTACTACAAAGGCCGGCGCGTGACGTCCCATCGCCGTCGCTACGATCACAAGCCGTCGACTCTGTCCGAACATATGCCCAGTGCCCATCGGGCCCATGCGGAATGGACACCGTCCCGGCTGATTAGTTGGGCGGAGAAAACTGGCCCCAAGACCGGCCGCCTGGTCGAGGAGATCATGAAACGGTGGCCGCATCCGGAACAGGGGTACCGGGCCTGCCTGGGATTGATGAGTCTAGGTCGCCGCTCCGGCGCCGAGCGGCTCGAAGCCGCCAGTGCGCGGGCGCTGCACTTGCAGTCCTATAGCTACCGCACCGTCAAGAACATCCTGTCGTCGGCCCAGGACCGGTTGCCTTTCGGGGACACCGAAACCCCACCGACGCCCCATCACGACAACATTCGCGGCGCCGCCTACTATGCGGACCCCGAGGAGACGCACTCATGCTAATGGAACAAACCCTGGAGAAGATGAACCAGATGAAGCTATCGGCCATGGTCGAGGCCCTGGAGCAGCAACGCCGCTCGAATCAGTACACGGATCTCGGCTTCGAGGAACGTCTGGGCCTACTGGTGGATGAGGAGTGGACGGCCCGGGAGCACCGCAAGCTCACCCGACGCCTGCGCGCGGCGAAGCTGCGCGACGCGACGGCATCGCTGGAAAACGTCGACTTCAAACATCGTCGCCGTCTGGACCGTTCCCAAGTCCTCGCCCTGGGCTCCTGCGGGTGGATCCAAGACCGGCACAATCTTCTCATCACCGGTCCGACCGGCATCGGAAAGAGTTTTCTGGCTTCGGCTTTCGTCGAACGCGCCTGCCGGCGGGGTTTTAACGCCACCTACGTCCGCATGCCTCGGCTCTTGCACCAACTGGCGGTCGGCCGTGGCGACGGCTCCTACACCCGAGTCCTGGCCCGTCTGGCCAAAACCGATCTGCTGGCCATCGACGACTGGCTCCTGGCCCCGCTGCGCGACGCTGAACGCCGGGACCTGATCGAAGTCGTCGAGGAACGGAGCGAACGTTCCGCCATCTTGATCGCCAGCCAGCTCCCGGTCCCCGACTGGCACGGCGTCATTGGCGACCCGAACCAGGCCGACGCCATCTGCGATCGCCTCCTCCACAATGCGCACCGTATCGAACTGAAAGGGGCATCGATGCGGCAAACCAAGACCCAACCCAAGACGTTGAAGGAGTCCCGATGATCGGCGCACCGATGCATCCACACGCCGCCGCCAGGGGGTACTCCAGGCCGGCCCCGGACCCAATCGTCGCTCCTGCGCAATCCTCGCGCGAAGGAAGTGCGGGAATCCGGGTCCGGGCGCGGAACGCGCGCCTCACGCAGGGCACGGGGCCTGTGGAAACTGCCGCAGCCGTGCAAATGGGAATGGTGGCCTTCGGCCGACTTTCTCTTGATCATTTCCACCGCTGCTTGCAAAAGCCTCCGCGAAAAACGCTCCCGGCTTTCGCACAGTTACACACAGGCCGGCGGCGATTTATCACAATAATTTTGGAAAGGACTAAAACAGGGAAAACCTGGACTCTGAAGGAATAAACTGAGACGCTAACCCGTCGCTTCGCTCCGGCGAGTGTTCACGATGGCCGGAATCGGTGTTCATGATTCCGGAACTGGTGTTCACGATCAGCGGAATACCCAATTGCACGCACGTAGACACCTCGTTCCGCAAGATGGATCGCATCTTCTCCTGTACCGCAACCCAGGTCGAGCACACGGCTTCCGGCTTTAAAGAATCGATCCATCACGTTCCATGTCCTTCTCCGGATTTCGAGGGCAAGGGGATTCGCCGAAAACCGAGCGTCGTACTCGAAAGCGTGCAGATCGAATGCATTCCTTACATGGGTGTCCAGCCTAGCCTCTTTCGACCGTTCATTCGACATTGCTACTTGCGGAGGATGATCAGGGGAAAAGACGCTATCCGATGTCCGGCGAGGCGCGCTTTCAGTGCTTGCAGACTGCGGCGAGGACCGGGTCAGACCGGTATTCTCTCGTGCGCGAAACCCACTCTGTGAATCAGATCGTCGAGCATAGGGTGGACAAGAAAGGATGCCGTTTCTGCGAGTGTTTCGTCCAACCCGTATTCCTGCACGCAGTCGCTGGCCCTCCGCGTCTGCGCCCGCTTGCCGTCCACCTCGTCCTCATACCACGGAGAGTCGAAGATGACTACCCAGCCAGAGGGTTCGAGAACCCGGTGGAATTCCTTGAGCGTTTCCCGCATCTCGCCGACGTAGTGGAACGACGCGCCGGCCACGACCAGATCGAATGTTTCCCCGGGAAACGGAAGGGCTTCCATCGGGGTCCGGATCCGATCAAAGCGACAACCCTGCTCCAGATAGTAGGTGCCCGCAGCCAGGCCGTCATGGGAACCTGCGTTGACATCCGTGGCAACGACATCGAAGCCCCATCGGCTGAGATGACCCGACAGCCAGCAGTTGCCCGCGCCTGCGTCGAGCACCTGGGACTCGGTCGGCATCGCTTCCAGAACCCAATTTTTGAATTTTTGAAACGTTCTGCGACGAACCGCCCAGATTCCCCGATTGTGTCGCGCTTCGAAGGGCAGGTCGAGATCTCCCGAACCGAAGCCCTCGGCGTATCGAATCCGTTCGAACGCTTCGGCGAAACCAGCGTACTGGGACTCCTGCCTGGGAGTCATGAGATCCCATATGCCGTCCGCATACCGGGGAAGAAATCCACACCCACACCTGTTGCGATCCACCAGAGGCATCCGGCAAGAAGGACAGCAGAGAGTAACCTTCACAACAGTTTACATTTCGAGGGCGCCTACTGCGTCAGCGTAAAGGGTGGCACGCTCGTAAAGATGGAAAAATTGTCCAGAAAACGGAGAGACATCAGCGTCAGCGCCACGTCGCTGGTGATCTGCATGGTACCGACGTGATTCATCACCAGCGGGGAAAACTCGAACAACTCATTAACGAACTGTGCGGTGTGGTTCAAGGGTGCCAGCGGAATCGAGGAGAATGTCAACACCACCTGACCCTCGGCATCTAGAAGGTTGAAAATCACATTCGCCGTCTCGGTCGCTGATGGATTGGCATAGGCCAGCGCTGTTCGGAACCCCGATTCGTCGACAAAGATAGCCTGAGACGTTCCCGTGGACGACGGTTCGACTCCCGCCTCAGCGACCAGAGACGATGACGCCGGAGGACCGGTAAATTGCGAGAAGACGGCACTCCCCGTCACCGGGATATCGGAAGCCACGGTGGCAAAACCGACTCCCGCCCCTGTTGAAGCAGCCGTCGATACCAGGCGTTGGCTCCTGCCGCCCCCGATCTGGAAATTGATGGTCCCGGAATACTGTGCACCCTGGCTGTTGATGAACACAGGAACGATCGTATTGCCGTCCCCATCCGCAAAATCGTTAAACGTGACCGTCACATTTGCTGTCGTAGTCGCCGCTCCCGGGTTGGTAATAAACAACGTGGTCGTAAAAACGCCGCCGTCTGCAATCTGGGGGAAATAGAAGATTTCGTTCTGGGATACCTGGGTCGCCGCAGAAACCGTGCTGACGGCTGTATATATGAAATCACCATTCGAACTGGAATTCCCGTTGGCGGCGTTGCCGGCGACATGGAAGCGCACGTTACCGGTAGAGCTGGAGGATGGCGATGTCCAATCGAAGGAAAACGTACGGCTACCGCTTCCTGGCTGAGCAAAGCTGTGTTCGATGAAGGCCGGCGACTCGAAGTTGAGCTTTGTTCCACTGGCAGGGGTAAACGTGCCTGCAGCCGTCCCGTTCGAATCGACTGCGGACATCTGAAAGCCAAAAAGCTGAACCTGGGGGTTGGCATCGGTCACAGTAACCTCAAGCGGATAGGTCGTGCTGGGACTCCACTCCGGGGGCAGGCCCGAGATTGCGACATTTCCCCCACCCGAGTTAGCGGGCAGATTACCGTGACAATCAGTACAGTCGATTCCATTCACACCGGAGCGGTTTGACGGGGGACCCAATGCATTTCCCCACAACATGGCTGCCCAGGCGAGCAGAAGCACTGAAGCAAAGAACGAGAGTCGATTCAGAGACATTTTAGAGATTCCTCCACTGCGCCAACAGACCCATCCCTCAAGGCGAGGGACTCGTACAAAAACAGATTCTTGTTAAGTCGATCCGAAGTCTCTACTCGAGCACGATGTCGAAAGGACTTCCATCCACACCAAAGAAACGCATCACGCCGTCGGCCACTTGGCCGGCAATGCCACTGAACAGTATTGTCTGGGTTCTCCAGTCACCGCCGTCGACCAGGTGGGGAAAGAACGCCTCCAAAGTGGTCGTTGCGCCTCCCTCATGGGTCGGGGGCGTGGTGGTCATCAGTAAGTTTTCGCGCTCGTTGGTGCGAGTTCGGAGCGCGGCGACGGCAATCGTATCCGGCGAGCTTACCCTCAACACACCTTTGAAAGGCGATGCGAGTGCCTCGGCGGCAAACGCTTCATTCACAAAGACCACCTGCTGTCCCGATGCAGGAACCACTATTTCTGTAACGGCGACCAGAGAGCCGTCCAGGCGGGTCAATTCCAGCGTCACCGTCGTCGGGTCGAAAGCGATGTTAGCCACAGCGACACCGGACTGAATGGAACCGACACTACCGGGTTCACCGGAGCTTTCCACGTACATCCTGAACGCGTTGCCGGTTTCTGAAGGTGATATCGTCGCTTCGGACAGGGTTGCCAAGTTGCTGTCGAGATTGGCGATGACGACTCGGGTAATGGGAGCGACATTCCCTTCGTCGGGAACGACACGAAACGAACCCACCCGCAAAAAAGGACTGGGGTCAGTTGTCGTGAACTCCGTGAAGCCACGGCCAGTGAGAGAGTAGTCCTGGGTCGCCTGCGAAAGCCCGTTCAGAGGTATCGCCGTCGTAAGTCCCGGCACCGCCGGGACGACACTTCCCTGGCTGATGAAACCAATTCTTCCAGTAATCGTTTCGTCTGTCGGATTGACCAGAATCAACCGCGAGGACCAGAGTCCGCCCGTAACGAAATGGGGCAAGAACATGATGTCGGTCGAAGTTTGTGTGAGATCCGCCACCGGCATGCTGCTGAAGACAAAGTCACCACTTGAAGCTACCATTTGTCTCAACGCCACTACGGACACAGGGAGCGAAGCCGTCAAGGTCAGAGCTCCACGGGTCCCCGTTTCCGCGTTGAAGGGATCCTCGGATATAAACCGGGCGGTCTGTTGATTCGCACCAATCGTAAACGAGCCCGAACCAAAATCAATGGGATCACGGCGGGAATCCGAAAAAAAGAAATCGATCCGCACCTCCTGGTCGTTGGGGTTAACGATGGCGAGTCCTGTATTCAGGATATTGGTGGTGAACGTTACAAACACGCGCCCGGATGTCAGAAGTGGCGAGGCCGCAACGCCAGTTTCCGTTAAGAGCTCACCTTCCGAATTCCGGAAACCGAATATACCGATTCCGGAGGGTGTTGTGCTACCGGGGGCGGGTTGGATGCGCGCATACGTCACTGACGGCGTCGGCGAGTCGGCCCCACTCGTAATCAGCGAGACGCCGCCACGATCGCCGATGGAATAGGCACGTTCGCCCTGCCCCGCTTGCGGCATCGGCGTCATCGGTGCCATGCCCCACACGAGAGCGCCTCCACCCATTAGAAGCACAGTTGCCTGGACAGCTATCCGATTCCCAACGACCACCCATTCCCCCTCAAACACCGCGGAAAACTGCGAATGACCTATTTTTTCATATTCGGACCGGCGTCCGCCACATGCCACGATCCTGCGGAGCGGTATCTCTTCGACAGTAGGTGTGATCTTATGACCGCACGATGTGGAAGTTTTGCGTGATTTTGTTCTTCATAGGCCGCCCCTACAGAAGAAGATCACCCCTCTGGTAGTTCCTTCGGCTAGGGCTTCCTCGTCGGCCGCATCACAATCTCACTGATAAAACTATTCGGTTCCTGACCTAAGAGCATTCGAACGGCATGCGCCACATCATCAGGTTGCAGCATGCGGTCTCTGGACTTCCCTTCCTGTTCCTTGGGCGAAAAACCGGTGTTCGTCGAACCTGGACAGATTAAAGACACTCGAACCCCCTGCTCGCGCACCTCCTGGGACAGCGCTTCAGTAAATCCGACAACACCAAACTTGGAAGCGCAATATAGCGAGCGGCCCGCCGACCCTACTTTGCCCGCAATCGAAGCAATGTTGATGATGTGGCCGCGTCCCCTTTCCAGCATTCGCTCGAGCACTGAGCGGCAGCTAAAGAAGAGCCCTTTCAGGTTCGTATCGATGACGCGGTCGAAGTCGTCTTCACCGGCCGTGGTCACCGGCCCAAAGTGGTACACGCCGGCAGAATTCACCAGAACGTCAACCGGCCCCAGATTCCGCTCGGTCCGCTCGACAAGTTGCAGGACCTCCGATTCGACTCGAAGATCGGCCGGAAGCACAATCGAATCCGGGACGCCGGCAGAGGTTTTCTCCAATTCGGATCGCGTCCGTGAAACCAGGGCCACACGCATCCCCAGGCGGCCGAGTTCCTCTGCAACAGAACGGCCAATGCCTCGGCCCGCCCCGGTTACTATAGCCACCTGATTTTCGAGAGAGATCATGAAATCAGCCGCAATGGCTCAGGGGTGCGGAGGAAAGAAGATAGGATTTGGGACTGAGGCAACCTGTCAATCGTCGAATCCGTCTCGAACCTATTGCCATTGTCGGAAAGATCGTGTTCTTCCTCAGCGCCTCTATGTTTCGTGATTGCGAGTGAAAGTCGGCATTGGGCGCTATTGGCCGGTCGGCCATGATGAAACCATGATGAAATAAGCGGCGGGGGCGGCCCCCGCTCTCAAACCTTGATAACGGTCCTAACCCCCGCAACTTCAATTCTTACAACCTCGCGGAAATCAGTTTGGATTCACAATCACGGGGATCAGACCCTCCGGATTGATCTCGACGATCACAATCGACATCGAACCGGTCAGGACAAACCCTTTTCGTGATTCGATTTCCAGCGTTGCACTCATCGAAGCGCCTCCGAAACTCGAAAACATTTCGTCTAAAAACGCCGCATAGTGCCCAAGAGCGCCGAGTGTGACCGACGAGGACCCGATGGTCGCGCCGGACGCGTTGCGAAGCGTGAATAAAATGTCGGCGCCCCCCAGGCTCAAGACCGCGACGCCCGTGCTCTCTCCGCCACCGATCGTAACGTCTGCGGTCACCGACCGCGCTGTTACCGGTGTGTTGGGACCCGAGGACGTAAAGCCCGGCACCATATAGGCGACCTGGGTCGTGACCTCACCATCGGAACCGATCCGAGCAAAGCCCACTGTGAGTGTTCCCTGATTGTGGGTGTTCAGCGTGACCGAACCGGTAGGTGGAATCCAGAACGGTATCGTCTGGTCGATCACGCCCTCCGGTAGCGCCATCGCCGCAGTGTCGAAAAACTTCGCGATGCCTTCGACCGACTCCGTCGCTGACGGGTTCGTCAGGGTCACGGAAGTGATCCAGTTTCCCCCACCTACGATCTGGGAAATGAAGCTGTTGGATTCGAGTAGCTGCGCACGCATCAGTCCGGAAGGGTTCGATATCGTGTGCAGGTTCGTGTAGAAGCCTGTCGCGTCGTCGACGATGCCTTCAAGCGCATTAAGGGCACCTGTATCTGACGACAGGATGGCCACGTCCCGAAAAACGTTGCCGGTTCCGGTATCGCTGACGACACTGCTGGCTCCGGAGTTGACAACCACGGATCCGTTCTGTCCCGCACCCGCACTGTGGATATGCAGCCCAGTGATCGTCGCCGATTCGCCGATCGAGAAATCAACATCAAACTTTACCGATCCCGACGTAATCGTCCCATTCCCATCCCGCTTGACGAGAACACTCATCCAGGCGGTCCCCGTCGCAGCCGAGACGACGGCAGGGACCTCACTGGCCGGGCTGAGCGACGAACTGAAATGATATGTTTCGTAGCCGACCTGGGAGCGGACGCTCCCCGATGGGTTGGAAACCGAGTGTAGGTTCACGTAATACAAGTCGGGCGAGACGAAAAGGCCGTTCAACGCCTCGATTCCACTGGTATTGCCCGCGTCGATCGTCGCTTCGCGGATGATCGTTCCGACACCGTCGTCATCGACGATCGGCGACGATCCGCTGATGCCGCTGTTCACACGCACGGGGCCATTCGCACCTACGGCGGCGTTGTGGATGTGGAGTCCCCTGAACGTAATCGCGTCGGGAAAACTGTAGTCCAGATCAAATTCCACATTACCGCCCTCGATGTTGCCACCGCCGTCCCGCGTCACGGCAACGGTGATCAGCCCGGACGCTGTACCGGTTGTCGACACCGACGGTACTTCTTCATCGCCAGTCAGGCGGGCGTAGAAGCTTAAAGTATTCCGGTCCAGCTGGCCCCGAATGGCTCCCGATGGGTTGTCGCTCGTGTGCAGATTGACGTAGAACTGACTCGGATTTTCGATAAGCGAGTTCAGCGTTGCCAATCCCTCGGTGTCTGTAGGGTCGATCGTCGCCACCCTGAAGATGCCGCCCTTTCCGTCACTGTCGACGAGGGGACCGGTAGAGTTGACTCCGCTGTTAATGACGACTGAACCGTTACTTCCGGCCGCCGCGTTGTGAACGTGTAAACCGGTGATTGAGACGCTACCCGCAAACGTGAAATTGACATCAAACGTGACGGTTCCCGAAGTGATCGTCCCGGCCGGGTCTCGATCGACCTGGACTGTAATGCGTGCCGCACCATCGGCGTCCAGTCCGATAACCGGGGTCCCTCATTTTCAGGACGTAGGGCCGGGCTGAAAGAAATCACGTTGGGCAGGAGTTGACCGCGGACAACACCGGAACGATTGTCGGTCGAGTGCAAATTAACGTAGTAGAGTTCGGGGAGGCAAGCAAGCCCTCCACCGATGCAAGTTGCCCGATGTCGAGGCTGCTGAAATCCACCGTTCGCCTGATGCGACCACTCGTACCCACTTCGGAATCTGCCTCCCTCAGCCCACTATTGATGACGACGGGGCCATTAGTTCCAACCGGCGCGTTGTGGATATGGAGACCCCTAAATGTCGTCGACAGCGGCATCAGATAAGACACGTCAAAAATGACCGTTGCGGTGTCGATGGAACCTTGCGAGTCACGGTTCACCCTGATCGTGGTTGTCGCATTGGCGCTCGCTCCTTCCAGAGGAACCGCTGGAACTTCGTTTTCGGGCAATAGCTGAAGCCGAAACACTGTCGTGTCGGCTGTTTGGGCAAGCAGATGGGAACTGAAACACACCACTGCCGCAGCAATGGCTACCGCTTTTCTCATTTTTCCTCCATCCCGCTCTTCGGCGGTTCGATCCATTCCGGCATCCGCAGAAACAGATGCGTTCGCTTTTCGTCAGGTAGGGAATTCTATCCGAGGCCTCCGACAGCGTCAACAGATGGATGAGGACTTCCCCAGGGGGGCGATGCGCGCGTGAAACAGCCTTTCGCTACAGTGTCATCTGTAGCTGATCACTTGCAATTTTCTACGTGCGCGCCTCCCCAGCCCATGTCTTTCAATCACCATAAACAGAAGCCAATTCCTGATCCTTGTACTGCAACTGATAGAGCTTGAAGTACAGACCACGCTGGGCCAGTAGCTCCTGATGCGAACCGATTTCACGGATCCGGCCCTTGTGCATGACGATGATTTTGTTACAGCGTTGGATCGTGGACAGTCGATGCGCAATGATGATCGAAGTCCTGCCACGCATCAATCGCTCGATCGCGGTTCGGATCTGTCCCTCCGTCTCGGTATCCACGCTTGACGTGGCCTCGTCCAGAATCAATATTTCCGGATCGTGTGCCAGTGCCCGGGCGAATGCAAGAAGCTGGCGCTGCCCGACTGACAATGTAGTACCCCGCTCGTTGACCGGATGCTCCAGGCCCTTCTCCAGGGAACGAATGAACGGCCCCAGATTGACGTCTTCGCTTGCTCGGCGAACCTTCTCGGGGGGTATGTCCGAGCCCAGCCGAATGTTGGACTCCAGTGTTCCGGAAAACACGAACACGTCCTGCAATACGACCGCAAAGCGCCGCCGCAAGTCATCCAGATTGATTGCTGAAACGTCCACACCGTCGAGCAGAACGCTTCCCTTTTGTATGTCGTAAAAACGTGTCAAAAGACTCGTGACGGTCGTTTTCCCTGCGCCCGTGTGTCCGACGATGGCAATCGATTCGCCCTGTCCGACTCGAAACGATACGTCCTTCAGGATCCAATCCTGATCGTTATAGGCAAACCATACATTCTGAAACTCGATCTCACCACGAGCTTCAACGATCACCCTCGGCGAAGCGGGAGAAATCACGTTCGGGGCGGTGTCAAGCAGCTTGAAAATACGTTCGGAACTGGCCATCGCCGACTGCAGGATGTTGTATTTTTCGCTGAGGTCCGCAATCGGACGAAAGAAACGTTGTGAATACTGAATGAACGCGATCAGGGTTCCGAGAGTCAGAAATCCGGTCAGAACCCCGCCGCCTCCATGCCAGATGATCAAGGCGATCGCGATCGCGCTCAGAAGTTCAACGACAGGATAAAAAACGGCATAGGCCATGATCGAATCGAGGGTCGCCACCAGATGCTCGCGATTAATGCCGTCAAACCTCTGGGCGCTCTTGCGCTCCCGGTTGTAGAGTTGAACAACACTCATTCCGGTGATGTGTTCCTGGAGGAATGCATTGATCTTGGCAATCGCGATCCGCACCCGGCGATAGCCGTCCCGGGCTTTCGTTCGAAAAACGGCCGTGACAATGCCAATAAACGGGACGATCAGAGCAACGATCAGTCCCAGGCGCCAGTCCAGGACCAGCAATACGATCATGATTCCTGTGAGGGTGAATATGTCTCCAAATACGGACACAATGCCAGAGGAGAACATCTCGTTGAGCACATCGACGTCTGAAGTCACACGCGTGATCAGCCGACCTACGGGATTGCGATCGAAGAAACTGTTCGACAGGCTCTGAACGTGGTTGAAGATCTCGCGTCTCATATCAAACATGATCCGCTGCCCAGTGCTCTGGAGCGTATAGGTCTGCAGGAAGCCGATGCCGTACTTCGCGACCAGAAGACCAAAATAGACGGCAGCGATCAGCCCCAGCCCTCCCATGTCGCCGGCTAGAATGTAGCGGTCGACAGCCACCAGCGTCAGCCATGGAAAACTGACTTCAATCAAGGACTCGACTATGATCAGGAGGAACGCAAACAGCACCATCTTCCGGTACGGCAGCAGATAAACCAACAGCCGCCGCATGAGGCGGGAATCGTATGCCTTACCCAGTACTTCTTCTTCCTGCATCTAAATATTCCGAGCGACGGATCGATCCGCGTATGCGTTGTCAGGATCGCTTGGGAATCCTCGGCGTATTGTCATATACGCCTGTGGCACCTTCGCTCGCCTTCCTAGCAGCCCGTGGCAGAAGTCCCGAGGACCGCGCGCAGGGGTCTGCGGGTTGCAGTCGCGAAGTGAGGAGTGGGCACCGAGGTTTGAAACCGAGGCCGCAGGCGCCGTCTTTTCATCGTGACCCGTCTTAACAATGCCGGACAAAGCCTGCGGGGCGCCTGCGGCCTCCGTTTGATACGTCGGTGGCCCCCCTGCGCCCAAAGGGTTACGGCGAAACGGGGCCGTCTTCGTTGTCGCCGACTCCTCACAATGAAAGAGCATTGTCGCGTCGTCGCCTCCTAGAATCCGGCCCCGTTTGGCCGTAACGCGGCCCTCAGGACTTCTGCCACCGGCTGCTACCCTATGCGGCGCCTCCGCCACTATGCCTACGGCAATTCAGCTTCTAATTCGTCGCGTCAGATCCGCTCCTACGAACCGTCATTCCGCTACTTCAAGCTCCTCTTCGAGCAACTGTCGCTGATGGAGTTCCGCGTACTGACCGCCAACCTCCAACAACTGGTCGTGGGTACCCCGCTCGACGATCTCCCCTCCATCGAGAACCACAATTTCATCCGCGTCTTTCACCGTCGATACCCTGTGGCTGATCAGGATCGAAGTCCGGTCCCTCATGACGTCTCGCAATTGGTGAAGGATCTGCTCTTCGGTGTAAGTGTCAACGCTGGATAGCGCATCGTCCAAAATCAGAATCCTGGGATCGCGAACTACGGCGCGGGATATCGCCGTGCGCTGCTTTTGGCCTCCAGACAGCGTAATTCCCCGCTCTCCGACCATCGTTTCAAATCCATCCGGAAACGCTTCTATATCGTTTTTTATGTTTGAGATGTGGGCTGCAGCTTCAATTTTTTCATTAGATGCTTCATCGATTCCAAAGGCGATGTTTTCAAAGATCGTCTCGCCAAAGAGAAACGTGTCCTGTGGGATGAACCCGATCGCACGGCGGAGGCGCTCGATGGGAAAGCGTTCGACAGCAATGCCGTCGATAAACACCGTCTCCTCCGGCGGGTCATACAAACGTGGGATGAGCTGCGCCAGCGTGGACTTGCCCGATCCGGTCGAGCCCACTATTGCTAGCGTCTGCCCCTGCGGTACCCGCAAGGAAACATCCCGGAGTACGGGCGTCCCGTTGTAGGCAAAACTGAGGTGTCGCAGTTCAATCTCACCCCGGATCTCGTTATCAACGCAGTTGGGGGAGTCTGCGATCTCGGGCACGGCATTCAGGATGTGGTCCAAACGATTCATCGACGCCCGGCCGCGCTCAACAAGATTGACCACCCAGCCCACCGCGATCATCGGAAAAGCCAGCATCCCCAGATACACAGTGAACGCGACGAACTCACCCAGGGTGATGACACCGGCAACCACCTGGCGCCCGCCGAACCAGAGAACGACAACAGCTGCAAAGCCGATGGTGAACTGCATCGTGGGATAGAACAGACTGGTGACGCGGATCAAATCCCTGTTCTTTTTCAACAAGCGTTCGTTCAGGCCGCCAAAGACCTCCTTTTCGTGTTCTTCCTGCACAAAGACCTTCACGACGCGGATTCCCGCCAAACTCTCCTGAACTCGGGCACTTAGATCGGCCAGACGCTGTTGCGATTGCTCACTCAGCTGATGGATGCGCCTCCCGAACTTCCGGACTCCATACGATATGAGGGGCAGCGGGAGGAGTGCCACAAGGGTCAGCCTCCAGTCGATGCTCAACATCAGCACGATGGCAATCGTCGTCGTGGCGAACGTGTTTGCGGTGTACATGATTCCCGGGCCAAGCAGCATCCGGACGCTGCTCAAATCGTTCGTCGCGCGTGACATCAGATCGCCGGTAAAGTTCTTCTGGTAGAACGAGAGCTGAAGCTTCTCCATATGATGAAAGACATCGGTCCTGAGGTGGTACTCTATCCGGCGGGAGACGCCGATCATCAGCCACCGCATGAGAAACCGCGCGACACCCTGCAAGAGGGTCAATCCAACAATCAGCCCGCCGTAAAAAATCAGGCCCTCGCGGGTAACCCCTTGGCTCAGGCTGTCGATGCCGTATCGAATCACCCACGGGGTGGCCAGGGCCAGGCCGGAGGTCGCAACGACACACACAAGGCCCGCAATCATCCGTAACTTATACCTTTTGAGATAAACGATTAACCGGGATAAAGTAGAGGTTTGGGACTTTTCAGCGGACATTCGACTACCATTCTACATTTATTAGCGGGAGCTTTTAAACCTGGGCACGGTCGACAGAGTCCAAAGGAAATACGGGCGTTTCTCGGAAGGGTTCGAGAGGCAGAACGACTTTTCTGTCACTAACTTCGGAACATCATGGGTCACACCGCGACTACCATTATGCCGGTTGCCACGAAGGCCACAGCGGAAAGAGATGAGGACACAGACCTTGTCTCCCGATACCTCGCTGGGAACATTGCGGCTTTCGACGAGTTGATGACCCGCCATGAGCGGACTGTCTTCAGGCTGTGCCTCCGCTTTGTGAAGAATCGCGAAGACGCGATGGATTTAACCCAGGAAGTCTTCATCAAAGCTTTCGAGAAACTTACAGCGTTTCGGGGGGATGCCCGCTTCAAGACATGGCTGTACAGAGTTGCCGTCAATCACTGCCTGAACCATGTAAAGAAGAACTCCCGGGAGTTCGTCGAAGTTAACGAAAGCATTGGGAGTGTGAATCCGTCCTTCCACAACAGACTCCTCGAGAAAGAACGGCGAGCAATCGTAGTTCAACTGATGAGGAAGCTTCCTCCCAAGCAGAAGGCGATTCTCGAACTGCGAATGAATGACAATCTGAGCTACGAGGAGATTGCGGGAATAGTCGGGAGGTCGGTGTCGACGATCAAGTCCAGCGTTTTCTTTGCATTGACGAAACTCAAGAAGATGGTCCAACAGGAGGCACTTGCAGGGAGGACTCGGCCGGAAAGTTCCCGAAACCTGGGATGAGTTATGTTTAAATTTCTCAAGACGTTCAGACATCTGAAAGCAGAAGAAGTCATCAACCTGCTGGATGGGGTCAGCCTCCCGGAGGCACGTATCGAACATGCCGCAACGTGTTCCGACTGCCGAACAACTCTGGCCTCGTTGACTGAAATGCGTCAGGTCATATCGGACGTTGAAGTAATGGATATTGAAGCTGCGGATGCCGCCGTTGCAAGTGCGGATTGGCTTGAGCTGCGTTCTTCAGTCCGGAACCGGTTGCTGGCACGCGCGGTGAAGCGTTCTTCTGTTCTACAGCGATGGACCGGGTGGACGCTGAGGCCTGCCGCATCCTGGAGCTTGGCACTGATGATACTTCTGTCGGGAATGACTGCGGGTGGCCTGTGGCACTACCAGACAGTCCATCTGAACCAACGTACGGATGAAACCACGGGTGTTTCACAGGCGAACGGTGTAGATTCATCTTTAGCGGATTCCGCACTTGAGTTTGGGCTGTTTGTGGGGGATGCTGAAGCAGCCGAAGCAGAAGCTCTCGCCTGGTCGCGAACTGAAATATTCACGACCCTGAACGAGCTCGAAGTGGATGAAGAAGAAGTGCTCCGCGAATTGATTTCCGTGGCTTTTGTCGAAGACTCGATCTTTGACACGGGTGCGCGGTAAACGCGGGTCTGCACCAGGTGTGCAGCAGGTGTACACCAATGGAAGCTATAAATTAATGAAAGCTTTGTTCGCCACAATAGCAAGCCTGACCCTGCTTCTCGGTACGGGTGTATCGGCCCCACCTCTGTTCCAGCAGGGGCCGCGGGAGATCGGGCGGGAGATCGGGCGGGGAACTGGGAACGTCAGGCCCCAGAGACCGGGACAAGGCCGCAACCTCCGCGCCCGAGATGCCGCTCCGATCCAGGAGATCGTCGAGGGTTTCTACGTCAGCCGTGTTCAACAGGAGCTGGGCCTAGATGATGCACAGTTTGCACGCGTTCTCCCCCTGCTTCGAGACTCACTGAGGGAAAGAAACGCACTGGGACAGCGGCGGGCAAGGGCTCTCAATCAGTTGCGACAGGCCATTCGGACCAACGCCTCTGACGATGAGCTGACCCGGAGGATCGCGGAAGTTGACGAAAGCGAGCTCGCACTGCGGGAAGCCCAGGTAAACCTGCTGCGTTCGGTCGATACCGGTCTGTCCCCAGGCCAGAGGGCCCGGCTGCGCATCGTCCAACCGAGCCTCGAACAGCGCATCCGAAACATGATTGAGCGTTCCCGCGCTGCCCCCCGTCGCCAACGATAAGCCTCGTCAAGCCTCGGCGATTGGAATCAACCTGTTCCGAGTGGATCGGCACTCGCTGAAGGCCGTCTATCACCGACTATTGCGAGCGCGATCTTTCACGGTTTGGGCCGCGGTGACAGCAGCCTGATCTCTGCCTGGCCAGCGCTCATTCTGACTTGGGCGAGTTAAATTGACAGTGCCTAGGGCCGAGCGCTGATGTTGAAACGCCCGGCCTTAATGTTCGGCGATGAAACCAATCTATTGGTTTAGAACCGCGTCGATACCGGCTTGCGCGCATTCATCTTGGAATTGCGGTCCACCAACGCCGACGGCACCAGCAACCTTACCGTCCACCACGATCGGTATCCCGCCACCCTTGGGAAAATCATTGATCCAAACGGAAGCCTGATTCCCACCACTCATCACCGTTTCTTCAAGTACGGTGGTTGGACGGCCCCAATGCGCCGCCGTCTTCGCTTTGAGGATCGCGGTTTCCGCAGTTGTTGCGCCACCAGCTTGCATGACGTGGAAGTCCATCAAAACACCGGACATATCGACGACAGCCACGCCGACCACGGCATTGCGCTCGGCCGCAAAGGCGAGACAAGTGTCGACGATTTTTCTGGCCGCATCCGTCGTCAATTGCTTGCGATCGAAAAGCGCAGACTGCGCCATTACGGCGTTCGACGACAATAGTGTGAGAACCAATGCAATAATGAACTTGTTCCACATTTTCTTACACTCCTATTTTTTCACCGATACCAATACCCTATTCCTGGATTATGCGCAGCAATATGGGCAAGAGGCTAGGGATTAAGCGGATCGTCAGCGATCGGCAAAACCTTTTTCATCGTGACGGTACTTCCCTTCCGGATCACTTCAGACCATCCATTGCGCGCGCAAAGCCGGATATTTTCGGGGTATTGTCGGTGCTGTCAACTTAAAGTGATGCCTGCCAGAATGTCCTGATGAAAGACACCCGATCCCTCTAATACGGTTACCGATATCCTCGCGAAATCATCGTTCATGACATCTGGCTCTACTACAGATTCGGTATCAGCTTCCGCGATGTCGCAACCGAGTTTCAGAGGTTCGCCATGAATCCTAGGCGCACTTCAAAGCGGATTGGCTGTGCCCATTCGTTGAACCAGCAGTCAGACTTCGGCTGGCACTCGCTGTCGTCACGACCCTTTCCTCTGGGACAACTTCCACCAGTGTCGCTTGAAGCGTCGCCTCTGCCAGTCGATCACGGTCTCGGGTTGCACGATCACCACGGCAGTCTTCCAATCCGCCCAGGTCCGAGTCAAGGTGATCCAGAATAGCCGATCCCGCTGGCGGAGTTTGGGTCGCCGCACGTCTCGTTTCAAGACAGCCAATTGATGACGCAATGCCAAATTCTCCAAGGCGACCTGTTTGTGACGAGTTATAACCGAATCTAGTGTTTGAGGGATTGAAGAAAAGCGGCGTATCTGGTTGATTTGTTGTTTACAAGACTTCAAAGCAACCAAAGGAGATACGCCACTATGAGTAAGAGTATCGTTATTGAACTGGAAGATCGAGAAGCGATTGCAGACCCAGTGACCGACCTCCTACGAACGGGGGCGCAACAGCTGATCCAACGCGCTGTGGAAGCCGAACTGTCCGAACTGCTATCCCAGCACGGCGATCGGCGAACCGAGACGGGGAAGGCTGGAGTGGTGCGCAACGGTTATCTGCCTGAACGCGAGCTGCAGACCGGCCTGGGTCCGGTAACGGTGCAAATCCCGAAGGTGCGCGCCAAGATGGGCGAAGCTGTGACGTTCCGCTCGGCCCTGGTACCCCCCTACATTCGGAAGACGCAGTCGATGGAAGCCGCCGTGCCGTGGTTGTATTTGAAAGGCGTCTCCAGCGGCGAGATGGGTGACGCCCTGAAAGTTCTTGTCGGTCCGAAGGCGCAGGGCCTGTCAGCGAGCACGGTATCGCGCTTGAAACAGGTCTGGGCTGAAGAGTACCGCATCGGGTGCGACCAGCGTTTGGACGCCGACCGCTGGGTCTATGTCTGGGCCGACGGTATCTACAGCGGACTTCGAGCCGAACAAACCAAGTTGTGTGCGTTGGTCGTGATCGGCGTGAATGAACGCGGAGAGAAGCGTTTTCTGGCGATCGAAGACGGTGTACGGGAATCGACACAGAGTTGGCGTGAGGTCTTGTTGAAGCTGAAGTCCCGAGGGATGAATATTCCGAAGTTGGCCATCGGTGACGGGGCGATGGGGTTCTGGGCCGCACTGGAGGAAATCTATCCCCAGACACGCCAACAACGCTGCTGGATGCACAAGACCATGAATGTGCTCAACTGCTTACCCAAGTCGGTCCAGGCGAAAGCGAAACAGGCACTGCACGCGATCTGGAAGGCCGAGACACTGGCAGACGCCGAGAAGGCATTCGATCTGTTCATTGAAACCTATGAGCCGAAGTATCCGAAAGCCACTGTCTGCCTGCAGAAAGACAGAGAAGAACTGCTGGCCTTTTACGGCTTTCCGGCCAAGCACTGGCAGAGCATCCGAACGACCAATCCCATTGAATCGACCTTTGCCACCATTCGACACCGAACCAAGCGATCCAGAGGCTGCCTGACACGGCATGGAATGCTGCACATGATGTTCAAGCTGGGTCAGTGCGCTGAGAAGAACTGGCGACGATTACGAGGATTCGATGATCTGGTCAAGGTGACTACTGGAGTGAAATTCAACGATGGAATCGAAGTGACAAAGCTCGATCAGACCGCCGCTTGAATCAATCTCCTAAACACCACTTTTGACAATAACTCGTTTGTGACCGCCGAACACCAGAAGCAGCAATCGCAATCCGAAGAAAAATGCATAAAGCACAGCTTGTCGCTGTGCGGTCATCTTGCTGGAAAATCACCTGCTTGCTGAACTGATGAGGTTCTGGCGAGGGACAAGTCCGCAGTCCATTCGATGTCCCAGGCTATAACCCCGCCGGTCAGGTATAAGTGGAGTATCCGTACCTGTCTACCCCGGCCCGCATATGAGGCGACATTTCTTGACATCCAATTGAGCGAACAACAGAATCAAGCCGACTCGACTGTTTCCTATAGGAGTATCCGGAACTGGATACTTACCGTCAGGCCGACAGCGAGACTGTGAAGGGGGGGGGGCGTGGCAGGAGCCAGCGGAAAGCGGATAGGTAAGAAGGCCAGTGCGTGGGCAGTCCTCATCTTGACGGTTCTGTATCTGAGTCTTGCCGCGACTCCCTACGGAGCTGAGGTGGACTATTGGGTTGGAGTAGCCTTACTGATCGCCGTCGTGTTCTTGTCAGTGCTGGCACTACGCAACTGGTGGGCTGCTCAGCAAGAAAACTTCGGCGGAAACGGAAACGTTCAATCTGGCTTGATGTATCGGCTGCGTCGCTGGATGTATGACCAAGGGTTGAACGGCCGGGAACATCATTGACAGAATAGTCCAGGCACATCCTTTACAGTTTGTACCTCTTTCTCATTCTATTCCCCAAAGCATCTTGAATGGTAAAGGTCCGTTCGTCCATTTGTCCGAGACGAACGGTGCCGAAGTAGACATCCCAGACGCCGTCGTCGACTTCCCCGAGTCCGACGTACTCACCTTCAAGGGTGTGGGTGATTGGAACACGATGGGCCGACCACCGGAATCCCCCGTTCCGACTGACCAGCCGCGTTTCGAAATGAGACGGATACTCGATGGGAGGCAGGCCCAACGGAAACTCCCGTGAAGAGGTTTGATAGCGGGAGTCGGGCGTTTCCTGGTCCAGCGCCTCATGGGGACGCACAGTGTTGAATTCCTCAACAAAACGATTGAACCGGAATTGCTGAGCCCGCATCGTGGCCGCTGGCGGCCGAGTGGTCTCTTGTTTCAAGGTTTTGTGCATGCGTTCGTGTCGGCCGTTTTGATCTGGCCGGCCGGGCTGAATCAATTCGGGGAAGATTCCGAGGCGGATCCACCAGACCGATAGCCGGCTCAGTCGCCCGATGGCCGTGGTGGCGAACGGCGGCCCGTTATCGGTCCGGATGATTGCAGGGAGACCGAAGTTCCGGAAGACACTCTTGAATACGGACTTCGCGCGAACATGATTAGTCGAGTAGAGGCCCTTACATGCGAGCAGATACCGGGTGCAACCGTCGGTGATCGTCAACGGATAGCAATAGATGCCATCCCCAGTTTTAAACTCGCCTTTATAGTCCGCACACCAGACATCATTGGACCGATCCATTGAAGTCACGGGCTTGCCCGGATGACCCGGATAGGTGCGTCTCCGCTTCTTCTCCACAAGCCCATGACGTTTCAGCAGTTCCGAGATCGTCGATCGGGCGGGCCAGTCGACCTCGGGATGCCGGGTATTCAAGATCTTAAGAAGCTTCTTGGCCCCCCAGTGAGGATGTTTGCGGCGCAGATCGATCACCCGCCGCACCACATCGTCTGACGTCCGATGCGGGCAGCCGACAGGACGACGGGAACGCTCCTCCAATCCGGATTGGCCATTCTCCAAGAATCTGTCAATCCACTTATATCCGGTGGGCCGGCTCACCCCGTAGCGCGCACACAGTTCGACGATCGAGAAAGATCGAGTAAGATAATCGGCAATAAATAATCGTTTTTGATCCATGGTCGTTGATTGATCCCAGGGCATATGAAGTCCTCCACGGAGGACTTCATCGTGATCGATCTGTAAACCATGTACCCGGACAGATATGTAAACGATGTACCCGGACCGTACCCAAGTGACGCGCAACAAGCGGCTGCACCAGCCGGCGACGACGGTATTCTCTTGAATTGAATCGGAGTGGCCACCGCAGGTGAGCCACAGGCCGTTCGGCGCAAGAAAGGGGGCCCGATTCCGATGGATTTCTTGGTGCGTGATGTGACGCTAGACGATGCGGCGCAGATCGTCAGTGTCTTCAATCCAATAATCAGCGCTGGCATCTACACCGTCCTTGACGCACCGCTCACGGTTGAAGATCAACTCTCTTACATCGCGGGACTCTCAGATCGCGCTATTTGTCATGTAGCTGAATGCAGGAGCGATGGTTCTGTGATTGGTTTCCAGAGTATGAAGCCATTTCCTGATCAGTATACTCACGCGTTCGATCATGTAGGTGTGATTGGGACTTGGGTTGACGTCAACTATCACCGGCAAGGTGTGGCGAAGAGATTGTTCGGCGCATATTTGAAGTCGCACCAAGCAAAGGATACGAGAAGATATTTACCTACATTCGCGCAGATAATCCCGCTGCTCTTGCCACGTATCAGAGTCAGGGCTTTCGCATCGTTGGCCACGCGAATCGCCAAGCAAAACTGAGTGGCCGGTACGTGGACGAGGTAATTGTGGAACGAATCCTGTGATACTGATGCCACTATCCAACAGGCCGCCGAACAAGCGGCTCAACCAGTCAGTCCCTGGTGTCACGCGTATTGCATGCGCAAGACGCGCGCCACTCCGGCCCTCAGGTTAGCCGCGATCCGTTAGGTGTGAAAACAGAAGACAGTCCGAATGCATACGATCGAGAACCCAGACGTTGCCGAGGTGTTTAATTGCTACCCGAAGAATGTGCAGAAAAGGTTAATGTTCCTTCGGAGATTGATATTGGACACAGCCTTGGAGACCGAAGGGGTCGGAGGATTGGAAGAAACGCTCAAATGGGGAGAGCCAAGCTACATTACAACAGAGTCGAAAAGTGGTAGCACAGTCAGAATCGCTTGGAAGGAATCAAATCCACGTCAGTATGCACTGTATTTTCACTGTAGTACCAGATTGGTGGACACATTCAGAGAGATTTACGGAGATAGCTTCACATTTGAAGGCAACAGAGCAATTGTCTTTGATGAAGATGATGATGTTCCCGAAGCAGAGTTAAAGCATTGCATAGCATTGTCTCTTACCTATCATCGCGTAAAGCATTTGCCTATGTTGGGTGTATGAGTCGCACACCAGTCTCAGCGATTCTTACATGTTCACGGCGTCGTTCAGAATCTATTCCGAGTGGGTCTCCACTGATTGAAGGCAGTCCATCACTGACTGTTGCGAGCGCAATCTTTCACGGTTCGGGCCGCCGTGACGCCAGCCTGATCTCTGCCCAGCCAGCCATCATTCTGACTTGGGCGAGTTAACTGGACAGTGCCGCTACAAGGCGTCTACCGAATCGATCCCAGTCCTGCCGTGGGGCAGGCGCGATCTGGCTGGGCGTGATCCAATCGCGCTTCTGCGGGGACTCCGACCCTACTGGCCCGGTCGGCCTTCAGCCTCCCGGAGCATCGTTTCGAATCTGGATTCGACACCCGCCACGAAACTCCTAAACCCTTCCGCGTCAAAGCAGGTCACACACCTCGGGTCGACGGGAAGAGCCGGGTCCAACTCGCGTGGCGGTTCCTGCGGGTGATTGTGGAGGAAGAGGTCGGGAGGTTCGAGCTCCCTCAGCCTTTGAATCGTCCTCTGCGTGTCGGCGACAACCGTCGGGTGCCTGGGGTTGTTGAAGAGCTGAGCCCCCGCGTTCGGAATTTCGCCGCCACGGAAGGCGACGGAGTAGGTGTCCCCACCCTCCTCGACGGTTGTCATCCACATCGTTGCGCCTTGCGTGTGGCCCCCCGTCCAGAGGGCGCGCAACGTTACCGCGCCCAGCGTGACGGTGTCACCGTCCTCGACCACGCGATCCACCGTGACAGGCTCCCAGTCTCGGCTGTCGATAGCGGAGTTGTTTTGGCCTGATTGGAGTGCCACGGCGTCGCCGCCGAGCGCAACAACCTGCGCGCCGGTCACCCGCTTCATAGCCGCGTGTCCCTCGACGTGGTCCCAATGCGCATGGCTCGAAATCATGATCCGGATGTCGGGGACGTTGAACCCGAGTTTCTCGACGTTCGATACGATGAGCGCGTGCATATCGGCGCTGCCCGTGTCGTGGAGAATGTGGCCCTCCGGCGTGGTGATGAGATAGGAGCCATATTGGCCGCCGACATAGTAGATATTGCCTATGACGCGGAACGGCTCCACCTCTTCGCTCGCCGCCTGAATTGGCTCCTCTTGTTCCGCTGCACCACACGACAACATAGATACCATCGCTGCACTCAGCACCACCAATTCATATATCAGACGCATATGGCCTCCTTACAAACGTTTGTGTCGCCCGTCCGCTTCGGGAAGCGGTATCAACTGGGATTTCCGTTTTGGATAAGCTTGATCACGCCCCTTATACTCCGACACCACCACGGGGCGCCAGATTATTCATCACAGGGTTCATGCGCCTCCGCAAGACCCATCATTTTTTCTCCGGCGGGAGGCGACTCCACCAAGTGAACCGCCCCGGGTTTCCCGGAGACACCATAACTTGAGAAGATTGGAGTCATCATGGGAAGACCGAGCAGATATTCACCTGAAGTTCGCTGTACGTCGTCAAAGTAGTTCGCACGGATACGTCACTTTTCTATAAGACGATTTTCAAGTTATACAACTCCAGTCCTGAGGTTCTCGATCCTGCGTCGAGCCAAATCTACATAGTCCAAAACTGGTTTAAAGAACTGATCGAATGGGTGCCGGTGCCTTGAAATCGATTCTCAACGCCTTAAAAGCTATGTGTGCAGCAGGTATGACTCAGAAGCGAGGTTGGGCCTTAAGCTGTCGATAATAAAGCGGCAGAAAACGGCCGAGCCGATCAGCCTGCTCGTATTGAGAGAATCGCTCAGGCGTTTGGAATTCCGTCAACACCTCTTCTTCCGTCTTGCCGTCCGCGATCATTTCGGAAACTTCTGCCCGCATGTCAACAAAATAGCTGCGCAGTTCGGCCAGGTCCGCTATGCCGCGCCCGACATGCACCACCCCATGGCCTGGAACATAGGTGTCCACTACTAGATTGCGCTCCTTAATCTGATCGATGACGGCAATCCAACCGCTGCCTGCGGCAAAAGTTTCATAGGCCGTCTCCCCTGGACCGGTGTGGATTTCGGATTTGAACAAATCGCCCAAGGTAAAAATCCCCTTTTCGGGGATGTACAGCGTTACGTCGCTCTTCGAGTGCTCCGCACCCTCTTCGGTGATCTCAAAGGTCAATCCGCCAAGTCGGAGCGTAAGCGTTTCATCGAAAACTATGTCGGGCTGAACAAATTCCGTATTTTGGTAAGGGGTATAAACTACATCATCGGAGTTCTTACGCGCGTTAAACTCCACCATTTCTTCCGCAGCCATGCTGGCTGCCTGCGTACGCGACGCAACAATGGCGGGTCTGTCTTCGCGGAAATGCCAACCGCCGGTCGAGTGGTCGCCTGCTGGGTGCGAGATAATCATGAAGCGGATCGGCTGGTCCGTCGTGCGCCGGATCGCTCTGAGGACCTGATCTGCGGTCCGGATATCGGCGTCGAACACGACAACGCCTTCATCGGTCACAACAAAGGTCGAATTGCTCGACCCAAAGGGGTGCTGCATCACGTACACATCATCGGCAATTGCGCGCTGCTCCATTTGGACGCTCTGCGCGGTTGCGGATGAAACTAGCCCGGCCATCAAGATGATCCCTGCGCAGGTATGCAGCACTAACGGTCGCGAAAACTTATTCGTATTCAATCGACATCCTCCCAAAATCAGGGAATGCCCTGTCAGAGCCCCTATTCCCGCAATTAGTCTAACGAAGTATAGATCAACCCTGGCGGCCAGCCCAAGGCACCTGGCTCGGATCACCAGCGAAACCCAGGCTTGACAGCCAGCGCGGGATACGGTGATCGACAACGTTTCTGGTTCCGGCCGCTCAATAGGGATTTGCAACAGGCAATTCCTGGGCCGGGTACAGTGTGATGATTTTGGCGCCTTCCGGCGTCAGCACGACCTCTTCCTCGATTCGCGCTGCGGACACGCCGTCTGTAGCCGGACAGAATGTTTCGACCGCAAACACCATGCCCGCCTTCAACTCATTGGGCTTGATCAGCGAGTTGACTCTAGAAATCAAGGGCCGCTCGTGTAGCGCCAGTCCCAAGCCATGAGCGAAGTTCAAACCGTACGCGGCCATCTCGCTCTCGAAACCGATTTCGGAGGCCTCCGGCAACATCCGTGCAGCCTCGTCGGTGCCGACACCCGGGCGGAGCATGGAAATTGTGCCGTCAATCCACTCCCGCGCGCGCTTGTAGGCATCTCTCTGCGCAGGCGTCGAGCTGCCGACCGTGAAGGTGCGGTAATAACAGGTACGGTAGCCTATAAAAGAGTGAATGATGTCGAAGTAGGCCTGATCTCCCGGCCGGACCAACCGATCTGTGAAATTGTGTGGATGGGGGCTGCAACGCTCTCCAGAAATGGCGTTGATCGCTTCAACGCAATCCGAACCCATCTCGTACAGGCGGCCCGCCGCGAGTGATACGATCTGGCTTTCTTTGACTCCCGGCTTCAGCGCTGCGGCGATGTCCTGGTACACGCCGTCGACCATGCTCGCGGCAATGTTGAGCAGGGTGATCTCGTCATGGCTCTTGACTTCGCGTGCAGCGAGCATCGTCTGCTGTCCGTCGCGGACGTCGATACCTTCTTCCTGCAACGCGAATATCATCGGGAGTTCAGCCAGATCGACGCCAAGCGGCATGTCTGCGACGCCTTCATTCCGAAGTAGCTCCTTGATCTCCTTTGCCGCAGCCTTGAACAGGCCCACCTCCGGTTCAATTGCGCCGCGCATTCCCGGATTGCCGGGACGCATGTGATCCTCTCGGAGCCATGGGCAATTGAGTTTGTGATGGAGGACCGCCGAGCCCATATCCCAGACCCACGGATCACCGGGGCCGGTGAGCAGGCAATAACGGAGCAACTTGTCACGCGCCCACTCACCGATGACCGTGCTCGAAATGTATCGGATATTGGACTGCTCGAAGCAGAGAACGGCACCCAGCCCCGACTTCGCCAGTTGTTGGCGCGTACGCGCCAGGCGATACCGGTGCAGGCGTCGAAAATCGACCCGTTCCTCGAAATCGACCTGCGTCGTGCCCGGCGCTTGAAGCGGCCGGTGCCAGCGATGACCGGGCTGGAGATCATCTTCGTTGACGGGAATAAATTCTGGCTTCTTCGGCTTGTCTGTCATAGCACACCTCCAAGACGGGGACAGTGCCCCACGACGTTATTGTTGTTCGGTGGGTCGACTCGTCCCTGTAAATTACTCGGCTGCTGTCTCAATCTGTACCTCGCTGCGATGCCGGGATCCTTGGCCGAGGCCAGGGGCTTCGCCTGACTTCCAAACCGAGCTGGTCGGTCCGCGTCCTTCATGAACCTTAAGGTTGATTCTTATTCTATCCGGCTCTATCCGGCCAGGAGGATTTGGAGGTCCATCAGATTCGTCTGGGTAGGACCCGTCGTGATCAGGTCGCGCACCGATTGCAGAACGGTAAACGAATCGTTATCACGAAGAAACTTCATCGGTTCCAAATTCATTTCTACTGCGCGGGAACAGGTACGTGAATCGACCAAGCCGCCTGCTGCGTTGGTCGGCCCGTCGGTGCCATCCGTCGCCACACTGGCGAAACAGACGGGCTTCCTCCACGACTGCATTTTTACCGCCCACGCGAGCGCCATCTCCTGATTGCGACCTCCCCTGCCGGAACCCCTCACCGTTACCGTGGTCTCCCCTGCAGCGAGCACACATGCGGGCGGCGAAACCGGCTGGCCACTGGATCCGATCTCTCGCGCAATAGACGCGAAGAAACGTCCGACGTCCCGCGCTTCGCCTTCGATCTCCGAGCTGAGCACCATGGTCTTGAAACCCAGTTCCCCGGCCTTCGTGGAAGCCGCATCGAGGAGTAAGCGGTTATTTGCAATGATGTAATTGTTGACGCGCTCGAAGAGCGGGTCACCCCGCTTGGGAGTCTCCGGAATCTCTCCACGGGCACCGATCTCAAGGCGGCTCTGGACGGCTTCGGGCACCAGAATGCCATATTTTTCGACGATCCTCAGCGCGTCCGCAAACGTCGTCGTATCGGGTGCGGTCGGACCGGACGCGATGAAGTCGAGCGGATCCCCGATCACGTCGGACATAATCAGAGATACGACTCGAGCGGGAGCGGCCCATCGGACTAGCTGTCCACCTTTGATCGAGGAGAGGTGTTTGCGGACTGTGTTGAGTTCGCGGATCGCGGCTCCCGCCCGAAGCAGGTTCGAGGTAACCTGCTGTTTCTCTTCCAGCGTGATTCCTTCGGCAGGTGCAGGCAGTAGCGCCGAACCGCCTCCGGAAATCAAGCACAAAACAACATCCTGCGGGCTCAGGTCATGTAGGATCTCGCGCATCCCGTCCACGGCCAGTTCCCCGGTTTGATCAGGCACAGGATGCCCAGCCTCGAAGATTTGAATGTCCTCGGTTGGCAGCCGGTGACCATATTTCGTGATCACAAGGCCGGAAGATATTCGGTCGCCAAAAAGGCGCTCCACTACCTGCGCCATGCCGGCGCCGGCCTTTCCTGCACCGATCACGACAAGCTGCCCCTCAACCGCAAATTTATCGTCGCAGACCGCAAATCCGTTGTCAGTGACCCGGATCGCCCTCGGGATGCAGACTTCCGGGCGCGCCGCATCCAGCGCAGCCTGCCAGATCGTTTGAGCAGCTTGACGTAATTCAGAATTCGTCATACCAGTGAATGCTTCTACCACGAGACGGGTGCATGTGGAAACGTTTCCTGCAGTAAGAGGTCTCGAACAGGTAAACTAACGAGGCTCGGTAACCCAGCGGATGAACTCCAAATTACAGGACAAAGTGTTGATCTCCGAGTCGCAAATTTCGGGGCGGATCTCCGAAATGGCGAAGAAGATTTCCGACGATTATGCGGGAACTGAACTGTTGGCTGTAATCGTCCTTCGCGGTGGCTTTATATTCGCCAGCGATTTGCTCCGCAAGATAGATTCAGCTGTAAGCGTGCGCCTGGTTTTCGTATCGGCAAGCAGTTACGGCACAGAAACGGTTTCGGCGGGAAGAGTGCGAATTCTTCGGGATCTTGATGATTCGGTCAAGGGAGCGAACGCGTTGATCATCGACGATATTCTGGAGACTGGAGAAACATTGTCGCGCATCCAAACATTGATCGAAGAAGGTGGTGCGGCTTCCGTCCACGTGGCCACACTTCTCCAGAAGGAGGGAAAACTGAGACGTCCGTTTACGGCCGATTACGTTGGATTTCAGATTCAGGATACTTTCGTCGTGGGCTACGGCCTGGATTTCGCCGGTCACTATCGCAATCTTCCCGACATCAGAATTCTTGATGAATAGTCCACTTCCGACCGCTTCCATGAGCCGTGCCGCGCTGTGAGTCAGAAACCCATGCTGCGTTTCTCCGATACCCGTTTTCTTTCCGATCTCATCGAAATCAATCACGAGATCACATCAATCCTTGATCTAGACCCCTTACTGCAAAAAATCGCCGAAACCACCCGAAGATTCATTCCATATCAGGTGTTTGCAATATTGCTGCTCGATGAATCCACCGACGAACTCTACTATCGATTCTCAATGGGCCACCCCGCGGAAGTCGTCACCAATTTCAGGGTTCCGATCGGTCATGGAATCATTGGCACAGCCGCTCGGGACAAGCGCCCGGTCGTCGTAGACGATGTTTCAAAGGATTCCCGCTATATCAATGTTGTGGCTGGAACCCGGTCGGAATTAGCGGTACCCCTCATCTGCAAAGGGCGCGTCATGGGTGTCCTCGACATTGAAAGCCCGGAGCTTGGTTTCTTCAGAGAGGAGCAGGTACGAATGCTCCATTTGCTCGCAAGCCAAATCGCAATCGCGATCGAAAACGCCAATCTATACGAAAGTGAGAGACGCAATCACGAGCTGTTGTCGCTGCTTCACGACATCAGCCTCGAGATTGCATCAACCCTTGAGGTCGAACAGGTGATCAACAAGATCGCCGAGGCCGTCAAGTCCACCGTTGATTACCATATTTTCTCGATCCTTCTTCTGAACGAATCCGACAAAATATTACGGCCACGCACGGTTTTCCGGCACAACGTCGAGGCCTACGAAAAATTCGATGTACCTCTCGGTCAGGGCCTGATCGGCAACGCGGCACTTCGAAACCGGGCGATCCGTATTGGGGACGTCAGTCACGACGACCGGTATATCAACGTTCATAGCGAAACCGTTTCCGAAATGGTCATTCCTCTGGCGTACAAGGGGCGAGTCATCGGTGCGCTCGATTTAGAAAGCACGGAACGGGATCACTTCACAGAATACGACGAACGCCTCCTGATGACGTTGGCCACACGTATCGCCTCAGCTTTGGTAAACGCGGAATTGTATGAGAAAGTCGCGGAAAACGAACGACGGCTGGACAACGAGCTTGAGATCGCCCGGGAAATCCAGCTCCAGCTGTTGCCAGAAGCAATACCTCCAATCGGCGGGTTGGAAATGGCCGTATTATTTACGCCCGCCGCACATCTTGGGGGTGATCTCTACGACATGATACGGTTCAATGATGGCCGATTCGCGATTTCCGTTGGAGATGTTTCGGGTAAAGGCGCCCCGGCCGCTCTTTACGGCGCACTTGCCAGCGGTGTGATCCGCACGCGGGCCACACGAAAATACCCTCCGGGTCAGATGTTGGAACTGGTCAATCAATCTCTCAAGCAGCGCCCGATTGGAACTCAATACATCGCTTTGGTCTATGCCGTGTATGAGCCAGCAACAAGACAGCTGACCTTCTCGAATTCAGGGCTGCCGTACCCCATATGTGCCCATGGCAATGGCAGCGGCGTTGGCTATCTGGATGTCTCAGGTATTCCTTTGGGATTGCTTTCCAATTCGAAGTATGAGGAACGCGTCATCAAAATCAAGGATGGGGACCTTATCGTCTTCTACACCGATGGCATTGCGGAAAGGCGAGATCCCGACGGCGAAGAGTTTGGGCTCAAGCGGCTCGCAGAACTTGTTCAGAACAACAGAGACAAGACCTCCGATGAAGTAGTCAAGGTCGTCGCGGAAGCGTTGAAGCGTTACGGCGGAGGCACTGCCGCTCATGACGATCAGACGCTCTTGGTCATGAAAATGAACCCCGAGTGACGATCATCTTTTAAGTCACGCGCGCAGTTCGATCAATTTCCGATCATGCAAAGATGAGCCCTGTCGCTCTCGTTCGTGGGGCGTGGTGTGCCTCAACCTTGACCCGCCATTGGAAACCAGTGAGAGTGGTTGGCTTGAACTGAACGCTGCCCTCGGCCCGCGTGTGAACACCCTGACGAAGTTTCGGGGACGGGAGCACATAAAATCGGCCGCTATCCGCAACTTCGTGACGTTCTTGGGCCGCAAAATGAGATGATGGGGGCAGCCTGATGCCACGTCTGGAGACCGGGTGCGGCCGGAATCTCGAACCTGCATTGTCCGGGCAGCGTCCAAACGCATTCGCCGTCGGCCGAATGCGCAGTCGACCAGGATGAACTACAAAATCGAGTGAGGGTTTATTTCATGCTACGAAGAGTCTCGAATTTCATCATCATTGTGGTGTCTGTCGTGGGTCTGTCCGCCTGTCAATCGGAACCGCCCGGCTCGACGGCGATGTGTACGGAACTGACATCACTGGTGCTGCCTGACACGACGATTACGTTGGCGGAAAACGTCGCCCCAGGCGCATTCAGCCCGCCGGATGGCCGAGGGGATAATTTTCAGGATCTTCCAGACTTTTGTCGCGTCGCGGTCACGCTCACGCCAACTGCGGATTCGGATATCAAGGTCGAGGTCTGGCTCCCAACGAACGGTTGGAACGGCAACTATCAGCCGGCTGGAAGCGGAGGATGGGCGGGCTCGATCAACTACGGTCGGATGTCGGACATCCTTTCCTACGGTTATGCAACGTCCAGCACGGACACCGGCCATGTGGGATTCACCGGTGAGTTCATGGTCGGTCACCCAGAAAAGCTGACGGATTTTTCCTACCGGGCATTCCACGGAATGATCGAAACCTCCAAGGCCATGATAGCCGCTTACTTCGGTAACGGTCCCACGCTTTCGGTTATGAACCAGGCTGGCGGTGCGGGCCGCCAGGCCCTTTCGATGGTGCAGAGATTTCCAGCTGATCTGGATGCAATTGCGGTACCTGGAACACTCGATCTATTGAAGACGCGGTACCACTTCGCCCAGATGAAGTTGTATCAGTCCGTCCACAGAAGTCCCGAAAGCCCTATTTCCGAACAGAAGAAGGCCCTGATCCATCAGGCGGCCCTCGGTGAATGCGATGCCCAGATCGATGGAGCCGTGGACGGCCTGATCGAAGATCCACCAACCTGCGATTTTGATCCGGAAGTGCTCCTTTGCCCGGGGGCAGAGGGTGCCGACTGCCTGACCGCAGCTCAGGTCGAAACGGCGCGTTCAATGTACCGCCCGGTGATCAATCCCCGGACCGGCGAAGTTATCACGACCCAATATCTTCCCGGCAGCGAATTGCTTTGGGATTCAGGGGCGGAAACGGAACCCCGCCCAAATGCCATAGAGTTCTTCCGATGGGCCGTATTCGAAGACCCGGACTGGGACTACGAAACGCGACCCGTGAACTTCGATAGCGACTTTGAACGAGCCAACAGGCCGGAAATGATCGGAGGCCTGAACCAGACCGAGACGGGCCTCGGAGAATTCATGGATCGCGGGGGCAAGATTCTGGTAATTGGCGGTTGGGCCGATGCCAGTACGACCTGGTCAGGCAGTGTGGACTACTACGAGGCCGTTATGGCCGACATGGGCGAGGCGGCGCGCGATGGAATCCGGCTGTTCATGATTCCCGGGATGGGGCACATCATGGGTCCGAGGGGACCTCAGGGCTTCGACTTTGACAGTCTGGACGTTCTCCTGGAATGGAAAGAGACCAACACAGCTCCCGACCAGATTGTCGTCAACCGCTATGAGAACGGTACGGAAGCGGGAACGCGACTGGTGTGCGCCTATCCACAGGTAGCCGTCTATCAGGGTGGGGGTGACGTGAATGACGCCCGGAACTTTACGTGCGGTGTGCGGGAGTGACGTGACACTAATATCATTGGGAGGCGCACCGGAGAAGACCTGCCGCGGACCTGGCCCCGTTGCCTCTTGCGCGGGGAGATACCTTGGCCGTCATACGGTCTAGGCTATTTCTCGATTTATCAGCGGAACGAGGGAATGACCTTCTCGCCAAACAGGCGCATGGATTTCTCGGCGTCTTCGACGGGCATATCGTTGAAATTGACCTGGAGCGAAGCGACATCGAACCCGCCAGTGATCTCGCCGTATTCAGCAATTCGACCGGCGATGGATTCGGGCGTGCCGATAAAGGCGGCACATTTCTCGATTTGGGTCTCGATGGTTTCCTTGGACAACAGCTCGATCACCTTGTCGTAACCGGGATAGTCGGCAGATTTCTTGCCCTCGAGCCACCCTCGGGCGGCCACGACAATTGATTTCAGGTACCGATTCAATGGCCCGCGCGCGATTTCCATGGCCTTCTCTTCGTCCTCGTGACAGAACAAATGGTGCGCGAGCATGACGCGGCCTTCGCCCGCGTGCCCGGCACCCTTCCAGGCGTCTCTGTAGGTCTTGATCAGGTCGCCCATCATGCCACCTGTCAGCGGGATGGCCATCACGTTGAAGCCCATGCGGCCGGCGAATTCAAACGACGCCGGCGTGATCAGAGCGGCGATCCAGAAGGGAGGCCGGGGTCTCTGAGTCGGGCGGGGAAGAGTCGTCACGTTTCTAAAGCTGTTAAATTCCCCCTCCTCAGTAACATTCTCCTCTTCTAGAAGGCGCCGGACCTGCTCCATGCCCTCGGTAAATCGCGCCTTGCTCTCATCCAGGCTGCGGCCGAAAATTTCAAACTCGATGGGGAGGAAGGCGCGGGCAAAGCCGCATTCCAACCGCCCGCCTGAGATGGCGTCGAGCATGCCAATCTCACCGGCGATCTTCAGCGGATTGTTGAAGGCGGGCAGCACAGCGCCGGTGACCAGGCGCGCCTTTCGTGTCCGCTGGGAAGCGGCCGACAGGAAAATGTGGGGATTGGGCGAATAGCCCCCGTAAGGCTGGAAATGGTGCTCGACGGTTCGGATATGGGTAAAGCCGAGTGCGTCAGCGAGCCCCGTCAGGTGGAGACACTCGTCCCAATAGTGTGCACCAGATTTAACGTCGGGACCGACGTCGGGAAAAAATTGAAGACCAAACTCCATGACAAACCTCCACCGCCCCCATGGACCGAAGCTTTTCAGCGCTAAGAATCAACAGAATTCCGTATCCCCCGCAGAACTGGCCATTGGACAAGCCGACCCCGCCAGAGAGTGCCAACTGAAATCGTGGGTCGCCCTCCGCCACCGGGCTTCTAGCAGCGTATGGGAAAAGTCGCTGATAGCTGTGGGGGCGGTCGCTGACCGTCCGCTATTATCTGATCACGGAGCGCTGTTCCTTTCTGGGTCCGACCGAAACGCGGGTCTCTGTGCATTTCCCTCCGCCTCGCCCTCTGCCGGTTGGCTGAGAGCGGGTCCCTGTCCGAGGTTTCCAGGTTACCGGCGTCAGTTTACCCCTGGCTCCCCGGCCAATCGAGCCGCAGCACATTCTCCAAGGACGGTCAGGTGGCGCAGGGGGGCTTCGAGGTCGACAAAGGGATGGGGGTCCCCCGGATTCCGAAACCGAAGGGCATTGATCTTGTCCTTCAGTCTGTCCTGAGCAATATGGCTCGTGATCAGAACATCAACCCGGGCATCAGACACGATCTCCGAATAACGCTCAACCGCCGCATTGTAGGTTCCGAACGCCTCAGCACGGTCCCGGAAATATCGGAAACCAAAATTGTTTCCACCCCAAATTGTCCCCAGGTGGCTGCGGTTCCCATCCTTGAGCGGAATCAGAGCTGAGATCGTACCCGGGGTATGGCCCGGAGTTATGTACAGTCGAACGGTCGTATCGCCGAGCGTGACTGCCATCCCATCTATGGCCACAAGATCTCTTCGGGGTTTGACGTCCTCGGGCGCACCGTCCTGTTCGATGAGGTCCCAATCCGTTTCAGACAGGATGACGCGTGCGCCGTACGTATCCTGGAGGTGCCGGGCTCCCCCGAAATGGTCGGTATGACCATGAGAAACAATGACATACTTGATGTCCGCCGGAACGAGCCCAAGTTTACCCAGTCCGTTGTCGACGATCTCCTCGACGCTGTAGTCGAAAGTAGCATCGTACATGATGATTCCGTCGGAGGTCGTTATGGCCCAGGCGACCACGCCTTCCGCGACGGACGAGGTCCGGGCACCCAGGTAGTACAAATTGTCGAATACCTTTGCGGGCTCGTCATACCATTCCGAACGCGGCGGTGGACCTCCCTGGGTCGGGGCAGGGGCCGCTCCAGCCACCTGAGGCTCGACCGGCTCCGGCACAGGCTCGAAACAAAGCCTGTCGTATACCCAGCTTAGGTCCTGCCCGGGCCGGTAGGCCGCATCACGGGCGATTTCCAGATGGGCCTGGACCTCAGCTTTGTGCCCCCGCTTCCACACGCTTCACGAGGTTCACGGGGCCGCCCACGGCCAGAAGCGCAATGCTGAAAAACAGGGGCGCCAAATAGTCCTTCATAGTTCCATCTCCTTCACCAGGACTGGGTTCAGTGATGATTTGGCCAGACTCTAGCAGATCCGAAAATTGATCTCTACCGAAAATCCGGGGGACTCTTCGGGAATGCTGCCACGAGCCCCTTCTAGAATCGCCTGTGAATGTAGGCGTGCTCTGTGGACGCCCGCTGGTGGGCCGTCCTGGACTGCCCCGTAGTATGAACCCGACTCCAACCGCACTCTGATCGTGTCCTGATTCCAAACGTGGTCAAAATTGATGGTGCCCCCTCGATCATTCAGATGGCCATCCCTGATCATAGTCAATGAAGATGCGGATGCGACACGGACGAAATTGTTGAGCAAGTGACTTTTGATTGAGGACACCACAACGGTATGATAGGACCCGCCGTGGCAACATCGTCGGACGCCCGGCAGCGCATTGAACTGAGTCTTGCCGGTGGTGGTGCCAGTGAAACAGATTGACTGCCGTAACGTCCGAACAAAAAGGAGCCTACCTTGCGAATCTCCACCTTGATGATTGGAACGCTTCTCTTTGCTGGCCTGACGGGGCTGCAGCTGTCAGCACAAACAGTACCGGCATTGACCACCCAGGAAGTCCTCTCCAGGAGTATCAACGGGACGAGAGAGCAGCAGATGCGGCCGATTCCTCACAGGATCATCGGCAACCTCTACTATGTCGGCAGCGAAACGCTCAGTTCCTTCCTGATTACCACTCCGGAAGGTCACATCCTGATCAACAGCAACTTCGAGCGCAACGTGCCATTGATTCGCCAGTCCGTCGAAAGACTGGGTTTTAGTTTTGAAGATATCGAGATTCTTCTGGCCAGTCATGGTCACACCGACCACATGGAAGGCAATGCGATGGTTAAAGAGCTAACCGGTGCCGAAGTGATGATCATGGCCGAAGACGCGGCAGTGGTGGGGCGCATAACGCCCGGCGGCAAACCGCATCCGGTCGACGGAACGCTTCGGCACCTTGATGAAGTCTCGCTGGGTGGAACGACACTTGTGGCGCATCTCACACCCGCGCACACGCCAGGTTGCACAACCTGGACGATGACACAGGAAGAGGGCGGGCAGAATCATGACGTTATGATTCTCGGTTGTGGTTTTGGCACGGGAATGCTTGTCGACCGAGATGGAAAGATGACCGACGAGGTCGACCAGTACATCGGCAGTCTGAGATATCTGCGGACTCTAGGATGCGAGGTCTTCCTGGCCGCTCACGGCCCGCAGTACAACCTGATGCCCAAATACGCCAACGTCGGCCAGACACCGAATCCTTTCATCGACCCTGAAGGCTGCAAAACCGAACTGGACAACTGGGCGAAGTTGTTCATCGCCCGTGTCGAAGGACAGCTGACGGAGGCGGTGAGCGCACCGCCCCGCTAAGCCGTATTCCGCCCAGACAGGAGGGCAACGGACTCCCGGTTCTGGTGTCGTTCGACTTGGGCAGAGTCGGCATCGGTGAAGCTTAGATAATCCGCCGCATCCCCAACGCCGTTCCAATTATTTCTTCACGACTTTCTTAATTTGCCCCGGCTCGTTTGAGTCAACCATGTAGATTTCGCCCGTGCTCGGATCCCTCGTGATATTGTGCGGCGCCGCCTCCAGGCCTGCGATCTCATCAACGATCTCTCCGTCCTTCACGGCGATGAGCTTGGTGCCTCGGGTATCCCCAATATAAAACGTATCGTTGTCGTCGATTGTGAATCCTGAACCCATCGTCAGACCGAGCCCGGTCCACTCTTCAATGAACGTTCCGTTCTGGTCCCACACCTGAAGGCGAGGGTCGTCGGAATGACGATCCAGGACGACCAGGCGCCCCCGGGAATCGATTTTGATCCCATGCAACTCTTCGAATTCTCCGGGACCTGTTCCCGGAGTGCCGCCGATAATCTTGATGAACTCGCCCTCGTTGGAGAAATGCACAACGCGATTGTTGTCATACCCGTCCGCCACAAAAATATCGCCGTTCGGCGCAATGACAACGTCACTGGGGCGGTTAAAGGCGTTCCTGGAGCTGTTATCGCCAGCGACGCCTTCGGTTCCGAGGGCCATCAACTGCCGTCCGTCCATGGTGAACTGATAAACCATGTGGGCTCGTCTGTCGGTGACCCATACGAAACCATTATGGTCGACGTCGATGCTGTGTGTATCGACGAACAGCCCCTCGCCCCAGGCACTCTGGAGTTCTCCTGCACGGTTGTAAATAAGCACAGGCGGCTCCGCCCGGCGAAACACGAGAATCGATCCCTCCCCGTCCGCAGCGACCGATATCGTGTCGCCCCATTCCTCACCCGGGGGAGGAGAACCAAAATTCGTCACTTCGTAGTTGCTATTCGTTGTCTGTGCGGCAGCACTTGCGATCAGAGCAAAGAATGCCAGGACCCGGAAACAACTTTTCATAAAACCTCCGTCGTTCTTCAATTGGCGCAAAGTGTCTATTCTGGCCGTATTCGGATGCGGTGCAATACAGGGCGATAATAGACCATCCACAAGAAATTGTTGCGACATTTGTGAGGCCATTGAGCTCACAGTTTCCAGCCACTTACAACACTGGCTGCCAAGGAGCCTCGAAGTCCAGTCATTTTCCCCCTCTTGAGGTATGATCATCATCGTCATCATTGGAGGATTTGCCAAATGAAAAGGCTGGTTACATTGACTCTTCTCGCTTCCCTTTTGAGTCTTGGTAGCGGCCAGGACCTAAAGGCACGGGATCTCGTGATCACGAATGCCAGAATCATCGACGGTAACGGTGGAACCATTGAGCAGGGTTCCGTTGTCGTCCGGAACGGACGCATCGCCTCGGTTTCTGCGGGAGACACCCGAGCACCCGGTCTTATGGAAATCGACGCCCAGGGCATGACTCTTATGCCCGGATTTATCGACGCGCATCGACACATCATGCGAGGAGACGCGGATCAATGGCTCAATGAGCAGGCAGAGGACCGCATGCAGGATTTTCTCGACGCCGGCTTCACGACGGTACTGTCGGCCGGTGATTCGCTTGAAGGCATCATCGAGCTTCGGAGAAGGCTCTCAGAAGGTGAACTTGTAGGCCCTCGACTATTGACTTCGGGCCGCGCCAGTACGACCGGCAGCGAGGAGGAGGCCCGAGCTGCAGTGCGTATAGCTTCCGAAGCCGGAGCCGATGTTGTGAAAAGCAGAATTGAATTGGTTCTCGAGGGTGAGCGTGCAAAGGATAACTTGATAGCCATCACGGACGAGGCCCGGAAGGTCGGCATTCCGGTCATGGTCCATGCTGCGACGCCGGCGGATCTGATCGCGTCTGTCGAAGCGCGCGTTGACCGGCTGGTCCATGTGCCGCATGGGGGCTGGCTTGATGACACCGATGGCGCACGTATGGTTGCCGAGGCGGGCATACCGATGACATCAACGATCGGATTTGGCGTTCCGGTGTTCGGCGTGTATGCCGACGACAACGTGCCCCGCTTTCGCAACGGTGGTCCGTGGCCCGAGTCGATCCCGAGGGGGGGCATGATCCGGCCGGCCGGAGAGAAGGCCGTCAATGCCCGCTACCTCTGGGAAGCAGGTGTCACGATAGGCTTTGGAACCGACACCGGGTTTCACCCCAAAGATTCCCTTGCCCATGAACTGCGGCCCCTTAATTTAGTGTTTTCAGCCCAGGACATCATCGCAATGCTGGGGAAAAATGCCGCTATCTTTTTGGAGCTGGAAGACGAGATCGGCACCCTCGAGGCCGGCAAGCAGGCCGACATGGTGATTCTGGACGGCGATCCTCTGGAGGATATCTACGACGTGTTACATGTGGGCATGGTAATCCAGGGTGGACGAGTCGTCGTCGACAATCGCTAAGAAAATAGAAAAGAGGGGCAAGCCGATTCGGCCCGCCCCGAGAGTGATAGCGAAGTTAGGGTATCGCGACGCCGGCTCTGTCGCGGTCGCTTCTCCCCTCGCGGTGCCACACGACCTCGCCGCCGCTTATCCCTCCGCCATTGCTGATCGTAAAAGAGTAAGTCTGTTCTTCAGCCGGTCCGAGTCTCGGAATCCGCCACGCCGCCTCAGTCCCGTTCTCAACTCCATGGAAACCATCGGTCGCTTCACTCGTTACGATGGTCCCCGGTTCGAGGTCCAAGGTGATGGCAATGTTCTCGGCAGTCAGTCCGAGTCCTTCCCGCCCGCTGTTTGCAACGACGAGGTTGTAGGAACCGGGAGCGGATCCTGGCGTCACTCGCGAGGAGATACTCACACGATATCCAAGTGTGTCCTTTAGATAGACATAAATTTCTTCCAGCAGGCTCTCCGGAAGCCGCGCACGCGAGTAGTTGCCCATGCGAACAGGCCCGGGGTTTTCGCCCAAATCAACCCGTACTCCATTCATGGTCGCTGCGTGGTCGTAGACCAGGTCCTTCCACCACTCGAAATCGGCGTTGAGCGAGCCGGCGTCGGCGCGAGGCCCAGCGAGGCCATCGCCATGGCACTGCGCACAGCCGACGCCTGCAATCAGCAACTCCTGTGCGCGCGGCGCGTTGGCGGGAAGCGGTGTCCGCCACGGCCCCGGCTCGGCAACTCTGGGAAGACTCGTCAAGTAGGCATGCAGGTTAGCCACTTGCTGGTCGCTGTGGAGAACGGGTGGGTAGGCGGGCATGATGCCCCACGGACGTCGCACTGCTCTCGTGAATTGTTCCAGGGTCAGATCACGCCCTGCCAGATCCGGCCCGAACGCGCCCTCTCCGTTCGTGCCGTGGCAATCGACACAACGGTTCAATCCCCGGTTTCCCCAGAGTGCCTGGCCGGCGTCGGGGTCGCCCTGTGCTGAAGCGTCAACGGTCATCGACAGTGGCAGCGTTAGAAGTATCGCGATCAATAGACGACGCATGTCTGGACCTCCGTAGAAAACGAATTTCACTAAGATTGAGTCGTGGGAGAGCACAACAATCCGCGAAACACTTCGTCTGTCGGTGCGCTCAACCAGCATACATTCAAGACGTGTGGTGATCGAGGGCACCTGCAGTCGGGGGACCGCACAACTCCCAAAGTCGCCTTACTCTACAACAAGACTGCGCCAGCAGACAGTCAAAACGCGGCGTATTTGCCTGCGGCCAATCAGGACGATGGGACGTCGGACGGAAGGCTGAGACCGCCCTCGTTTGGCCGGGGTCATGGATGCCTCTGAAGTCGGCCGGCACTGGGCGTGCCGTCCGGATGCTCAGATCCAGGTCATTGATGGGACCGCGCGGGGATTGCCTTGCGAACAATGATCAATACCAGCGACGCCAACGCCCACAGGATCAGGCCGAATACGGTCGGTCCACCGAGCAGGTGGGCCAGGGCATGGCCCAGATAGCTGGTGCCCGGCCCCACGTCGCTGAACGTATTCGCGACTCCGGTCAAGGCTGCGATTCCGATACCAGCCGCGCTGACTGATTCCGCGACCAGGAGCTGAATCACCAGCAACACCCAAACGTGGGTGAAGCTGCCAAACCCGCTGAGGTGCGCGCGCACGGGATAATATGCGACGCCGAACAGGAGGAGCGCCGTCATGCTGAACAGCCGCACGATTCCTTCAGAAACCCCTCCCAGCGACAGTCCGAATCGGATCACGCCTGCAGCGATGGTCAGGATCAACAGATATTTTTGAAATGACACGTACTCGGAAAGAGTTTTGCCGAACACAGTCATGCGGCCTCCACGGGAGCGAAAGACGCCCCTATCTTATCAACTTCTGCTGCGACCGGACCCGCCGATTGATTCACGGATTGGTAGGATCCTCCACCTGGGGACGGCGCGGTGTGGCAAGATTGACGCGAGAATCGTATCATCTAATTGCGTGCCAGGTCGCGAAAGTGATTCCGAATGCGCACAACCGCACAGCTTATTCTACTCGGCGCCCTGATCGCATCGGCTACTCCGGCCCGGACGCAGTTTGAAGCCACCAGACCGGCTCCCGGCGTGTTCCTGGTTGCGAAACCCGGAATGCCCGACCTGCGGTTTGAGCACGCTGTTATTCTCCTGCTCAGCCACGACGACCGTGGTACGGCCGGGCTGAGCCTAACCCGGCCTGCGGGTATGTCGCGGACCGATACGGGCGAGCCCCGGTATCTTGTATACAGCGGCGGACCGGTTGCCCCGAATCAGGTCCAGGTGCTCGTGCGTGGCGAAGCGCCCGACAGCTCGTTCCGGAGAGTATGGGAAGACGTGTGGTGGTCCACGGACGGGGACGTCATCGAAGACTTGCTCGAAGACAACTTGAGTCCCGATGTCTTGCGCGTTTTCGTGGGCTACGCGAGCTGGGTTCCGGGCCAGCTCGATGCCGAACTCGCCACGGACGATGCCTGGGCGCTGTTCCAAGCCAATCCCGACGACGTATTTCTGACCGATCCGGACGACCTGTGGGACCGCTTCATGGGCCGCAACCGGCGCTTGTTCGCGTCGCGCAGATCAAGATAGGCGTCACGATCTCAATTTTGGCTAACGCGAACAACTGCAGAGGATTATTTGGGAAATGGGCTCTAATTCCATTTTCTGCACAGTTTTCGGAGAGTCGTAGTTGAAACGCAGAAGGGTCCTACAATTACTGACGGTGGCCCTAGGTCTTTGGACCCGGACGACCCCTGCGGGGACCTCAGTGGTCGAAGCCGCGATTCCGAATCGCGCATCTCAGGATCCTTCTGACGCCAACATCCTGGTCCCGCTGTTCCCTCTAGCGTTGGTCCTGTTTCCGGAAACGAATCTCCCATTGCACATCTTCGAACCCCGATACAAAGAGATGATTCAGGATTGCCTCGAAAACCGATGGGAGTTCGGAATCCTGCTGAACCAGGAAGGATCCATCAGCAACACGGGCTGTACCGCTTCCATTTCCGAAGTATTGGCCACGTTTCCGGACGGCCGAATGAACATTCTGGTTCGAGGTGAACGGCGCTTTGGGATCTCGCTGCTCGACGATGAAAGATCTTATTTGAGGGGAAGAGTGGAATTCCTGGCAGACGATACGGCCGATCCCGCCGATGAGGCGCTTCGACGGCGTGGCATTGAACTCTATGGCCGCCTGAGCGAATTGCTGCGGTTGGAAAACGAACCGTTTCCCGCACCCGCTCCCGTATGGACGGATACGCAGCTTTCCTATCGGATGATGGCGGGCGTGCCGGCGGCCGTGGATTGGAAGCAGGATTTACTGGAACTTCGATCGGAACCCGAGCGTCTAGTCCGCGTGATCGATTTTTTCGAGCAGTTGATCGAGTATCTGGAGAGCCTTCCGGACGAGCCCTCGGATCCCGGGCGGCAGAACGTTTAGTCCGGCGTCCAGGCTCTTCCTTCCGGCTAATCTGAATCCCTGTCAGAGATTCAAAGAGAAGCACGCCGCACGCTCTATGACCATGACCCCTAGAGCGAGTTTAGGGAAACTGAGCGCCAGCCCTCGGCGCAATTTCTCGTAAATGCAACCTGCCGAAAGAGTTGAGGCGTTCGTGCGCCGTCCGCATTTGTAAATACAAAACCTATGAACTGCGCCAGTCACCCCCTGCCAAACCCGCTTGATTTATTTTTCAGACATCACCTTCAACAGTATGAATGCTTATATATCAAAAGTTTGAAATCGTGCACGGTCTCCTGCGTAAGGCTATCTGAAGGCGTGACACCGGCGATGAACATTCCGACGGTTGCCTTGCTGGAGTGAATCACATGCCAGGACACAGGTCGCGTTCCGCGCATCCGGGTCCTCCGGCACGCCATCCGTCGTCTATATCTGTGACCCATAGGAGAACCTCTCCGGGTTCATCACCTCCATCCAGCTGTGGCTCAATCGTCCAGTTGACACCATGGCCTGTGGACGCCTAAACTTATCGACCGCGGCCCCGTCCATCGCGGTCACGTCACCCGGGAGCGAATACACCAGCCGCTTTCCTCACTATGAGGACAGCTTTTTACGGAGGTACTCCGATGTCCATCTCCACGTTGCGGTTTCCAGTATTGACTCTAGTGGTCCCCGTCAAACAGACTGTAACTTATCGAGCTTCTTTCGGGCACGTTGAACTTTTTCAAGAATATCGGAAGCCGTTGCGGTCCAAATGAAGGGCTTCGGGTTCTGATTGTGACCCCCGACATATTCCTCCACGGCCTGGATTAGCTCAGGAACCGAATGGAAAACCCCGCGCCGAAGCCGTTGTTCGGAAAGATCCCGGAAGAAGCGTTCGACCATGTTCAGCCAGGATGCACTGGTCGGTGTGAAGTGCACATGAAAGCGCGTGTTGCGCTTCAACCAGTTGACGACTTTCTGATGTTTGTGCGTGGCGTAGTTGTCGCAAATGATATGGATCTGTTTGTCTTTCGGCACGGAACGTTTGATCTGATTGAGAAACCGGATCCATTCCTGATGACGATGCTTCGGCATACAGGTCCCGATAATCGAGCCGTCCAGCGTATTGAGCGCGGCGAACATCGTGGTCGTCCCGTTGCGTTTGTAGTCGTGGGTGAGGGTGCCGCACCGCCCCTTCTTCAGAGGTAACCCGGGTTGCGTGCGGTCCAGGGCCTGCATCTGGCTCTTCTCATCGCAGGACAAAACAATGGCGTTTTCCGGAGGGTTCAGATACAAACCGACCACATCCTCCAACTTCTCGACAAATTGTTTGTCGTTGGAAAGTTTGAAGGTGCGTGCCAGATGAGGCTTCAAGCCATGAGCCCGCCAGATTCTCCCTACCGTGGACTCGCTGACGCCGGTTGCCCTGGCCATCAAGGACCGGCTCCAGTGCGTGGCGTTCGGAGGCTTCCCTTCGACCGTCTTCTTCACGATCCGGGCCCGCTTCCGGCGGCCGATCGAGGGAATCCGTCCACTGCGGGAAGCGTCCTTTTCGATTCCCCCGAGGCCATCTTCAACGAAACGATCGCGCCAACGTCCGGCCTTTTGACGAGTGATGTCCAACTTGGCAGCGATCTCCTGATTGTCCAGACCCCCGGCGGCCAGCAAGACAATTCGAGATCGTTCCGCCAACCGGACCGCCACACTGCGGCTTCGGCTCAGTCGCTCCAGTTCCTTCCGCACAGGAATGTCCAATTTAATCGTCGGTGCTCTCCTCATATATACTCAGACGTAGGAAAGCTGAATAAGTTACATTAACTGTGACGGACTACACTAGCTCTGCTGCTGGCCCTGTCGCCAGCCGCCGAGGCCCAGTTCGGAGGGATCATTCGCGGGGCCATCAACCGCGAAGCGCGTACCGCGGTCAACGACGCCGTCAGCGGCACCGTCGAATGTATTCGCGGCGACGACGAGTGCGTCCAGGACGCGAACGACAACGGCAATGACGTGACAATCGTCGATCCCGATGGGGAACCCATTCTCGACTCTGATAACGGTGGAGAACCCGTTCTCGACTCTAACGGCAACCCCGTCATCGACCCTGAGGAAGCGGAAAAACTCGCGCAGGAGCCCGGCGAGGGCGTGTGGCGCAACTACGACTTCACGCCTGGGAAAAAAGTCCTCTATGTCTCGGATTTCACAAACTCGCGGGTGGGGCGGTTTCCGAGCACAGAATTCGGCTTTGACAGCGGCAACGGCCAAACTGTCGAGGTCGAGGAGTTGGGCCGGAAAAAGATGCTCGAGACCTCAGCGAGCACGATCTTCACGGTGGAGTTGCCAGAAACACTGCCCGAGGACTTCTCGGTCGAGTTCTTCATTAAGACCTCGAACCCGAACGGGGGTCTGGACGTGTATTTTGGGCCGCCCCCGCCGGCTAGCCTGCGTGACAGCCAGCATCTGAAGTTCGGACAGAGCCCGGGTATCTACTCCGGAGGTTCGCCTCTCTCGTCTATGAGAATGAACGGGGGTCTTGCGTTTGGGTTCCACCAGGTCAGGCTGCAGGTCGACGGCGACTACGCCGTACTCTACATCGGCACCGAGCGCGTCGCGAACCTGCCCGCCGCAGAGATCGTCGGCTCAGACGTCATCACCTTCCACATGGCTGGCGGTCCGAATGCCCGCGGGTACATTTCCGATGTCGTGGTAGCCGCTGGAATCGAGACCTTCTATGACACTCTCACCGAAACCGGAGAATTCACGACACGCGGCATTTACTTCGATAGCGACAGTGATGTGCTTCGACCGGAGTCGACGCCGACTCTCGAGGACATTCGGTCCACGCTCACGAGCAACCCGGACCTGAGGGTCATGATCGAAGGCCACACCGACGACCGCGGCGACGTCGACTACAACCTTGACCTTTCCCAGCGACGCGCACGCTCGGTCGTTATGTATCTCACGGAGAACGGTGTCGACGGCGGTCAGGTTGATGCGATCGGCAAAGGAGAGGGCGAGCCGGTTGCCGACAACACCAACGCCGGAGGGCGGGCCGAAAACCGGAGAGTTGTCCTCAGGCTAGCCCAGAATTGAGACTCCGACAGCTTTGAACAGACGAAGTCGGGGACGACGTTAAGGGTCGAGGTGTGCCTGATGGAGGTGGGGCGGTCCGACGACATGGGGTAGGTGCAGCCGGTGCGCGAGCGACGCTGGGGCCGCCCAGCGGTACGCGAGGTCAATGTACACGGTGACGATGCTGGCCGAGGTTTTGCCTGCCGCTCGATGTAACTCTCGAAGAAGGAGGCCGGCACAGCTCAGAAGCGATGTGTGTATACAATCTTCGTTGCAGCGGTACGGTCCAGTGTCATACGCCGGCCTTCGACGTAGTCGATCCAGTTGTGGGCGTAAACAAAGTAGATGTCGTTGCCCGGTCGGACGATCCAGCGTGACCGGAACTGCCAGCCCAGGACCCGGCTGACCGAGTCATACTGCACGTTGTTGACAACGGAGACCCGTGGGCCGAACTGGGAGTTTGCATTCAGGCGGTGGACCCGGGTCGAGAACTGACCCTCCGGCAGTTCGACGCGATTCCACTCATTCTCGATGTTGATGAGCAGACCTGGACGTGGCCGGATGCCAAGATCGAGTGAAAGGTCCCGGCGGCTGCCCGAGAAAAAGTCTCCTCCCTCGAAGGCCGTCAACAGGGACAGAATCCTCTGGTTCGCAGTCCTCAACTGAACCCTGTACCGCGTGAAGGCATACTGAGCGCCACCGGGCAAGGTCACACCGTCAGAAATCTCAAAGTCCGCGTCAAGGCGCTCATACCTGCGGTGGATATTTGTCCCAATAGTGTCTCCCGACTGGAAATCCACACCAAACGGGATGACCTGTAAGTCCCGGCTGGCCAACTGATTCTGAGTATCGGTGATGAACTCGGTGTCGATCCTGAAATTGAATCGCCGTATCACACTGGAATCCCGGGGCCGTGGAGTAATATTGAGCTCGGGGTTGTATCGCCGGATGTTACGTCGCGCAACAAAACCAACGGCCGGATCGTAGTTCGCCTGAATCTCACGAAACGGCAACCGCAATTGGAACAGGTCGTTGGGGTAATCCATTCGGATCCCGTACATCGCCCGCTCGGTGGGGCCCCTCCCGGTGGTCCAGACGTAGTATCCGTTTAGGCTGAGATTTTGAGAGCCCCGGAATTGTGATGTGGCCAGGAAGAAGTCGACCGCCATGGTGTGGCGGTCCGGTGCAACTCTACTAGGGTCAGCCGCGCCGCCTGCGCGCTCAGCGCGCCGCGTGTACATCGCGCCGACGAAGGACTGCTGAAAGAATTTTCGTTTGCCGCGAACGACCGTGAAGTCTTCGCCGATCCGGTCTGTCTCGGCCGCTGTACTGACCTGGAGCATTCCGATGTCGTTCGGGCCCACCTGGCCCGTGACCTTTGCACCGTAGTTGATACGTTGCGGCCGCCCGTCGGTCAGGCCGATACGGCGGCTGAAGAAAGGTACGACCACGGCGCCAAACTCGCGCCCGAAATCGAAGAAATTGTTCCCTTCAAGGAAGAAGTCGCGCCGCTCGGGAAAGAACAGTCGGAATCGGGTCAGATTGACTTGCCGCTGGTCGACTTCCGTCTGGGCGAAATCCGTGTTGATCGTGAAGTTGGCCTTCAGTTGCGGCGTGATGCTGTAAATGAAATCAACCCCGGCATCACCGGTGTAAGTGGATTCGACACCCCGGCCGGGTGCAGCGCTGTAGTTACCGACGGCATAGGGCTGGATGTCCAGTCCGATCCCCTGGCTGACTTCTGTAATGCCCTCCAGTAGGCCCGCGTTGATCATGCGGAACACTCCCTGGTTGCGCGCATATCCGGTCCAGAGACTCTCTTCGTTCTTGCGCCGCACGGTGCGCTGGAAGTTTGCACCCCAGGCGGGAGCGGCGGGGTCGAAATTCAATGTCCGGAAAGGGATTTCGATCTCAATCGTCCATCCAATCTCGGTCTTCTCGACCCGGGCATTCCAGATGCCATCCCAGGCCCGCTCCGTGGCACCTGTGTTTACACTCATCAACAGAGTGCCGTCGCCCATCGCGCCGCTCGGATTAACTTCAAAGGAATATCCTGTTATGCCGTCCAGATTCGGATCGAAGGTCCACATGAAACGGTCGTCGGCCGACAGGGACCCGTCGCGCTGCATCGTGTTTCCCATCAGCGCGTCCGGGTCGGAGTCAAAACAGATCACGCCCATGAAGAGGCTGCTTTCGCTAAACAAGAATCGGACTTCCGTGCGTTCCGTCGCCGGCGCGCCGTTGTCGGGATCCTCCTGCCTGAAGTCGGTCGCAGGAACAGCCCGTTCCCACGCCGTCTCGTCGAGGCGGCCATCGAGTACGATCTCCTCACCTGGCGCCAGGCGCACGGCCCGGACCCGAGGGGCGTTCTCATAGGCCGCGAGATCGCGCCCACCCTCTGGATTCTGGGCGTGGGCCGGCAACGCAAGCGATGCAACGACGAAAAAGAACAAACAATAGAAATTCTTATTCTGCAGAGATGAGCACTTCACCGCTTTTTTGGAATTTCTCCTGATGTTTCAGTGGTTTGCACCCGCTTTCCACGTCAAAACTGGTATCGCAGTCCGACTTCGATTTCGCGGGGCGCGAACGCGCTCGTGGACAACCCGAAATTCTTGGACGTCGTCACGCCGACTGGGGCTTCAAGGTTTGTCATGTTGAAGGCGTTGTCGATATTCGCAAAGAGACTGACCTGGGGCCCTCCACCACCACCCCATGGTCCCCAGTTCAGTCGGAAAGCCTTCGAGACATTGAAGCCAACGGCAAAGAATCGCGGACCGGTTTCACTGTTGCGGCGAACCCCTTCCGGGCGGTCCGAGAACTGCCCATCCTTGTTGTCGTCTGTTCCGGTGGTGATGTTGTAGATCTCGCCGCTGTTGGCGGAAAAGCTTGTGGTCACATACACGTCCCGGGGTAGACGGGAATTGATGCCGGTCGTGAGCGTATGTTTCTCCTGCGATCCGGCCGGGCCCCAGTCCGAAAACAGGTCATAGGCATTGGATATCATGCTGCCATCGCTGTATCCCCTGTTACCGATGTAGTTGGCCACGACGTTGAAGATGCTGAAGCGTTGACGAAGAGAAATCCTGTAGTTCGTGTGCGAGGAAAGACCAGCGGTGCGTTCCTCTATAATATCGCCTTCGTTTGGAAAGGGTTTGATGCCGTCGGGATTCTCGAAGGTGATCGAACCCGGGAAAGGCGTATTGATATTCCGGCGCCGTTTCAGGTTGACGCCGCGATTGTGATCCACGCTGAAGTTGAGCTGGAGGTTTCCTGGAAGGCTCCGCTCCAGAGAGACGACGGTGGTCACGTAGTATGGAGTCCGCATGTCCGCCGTGTTTATCCTCCGCGATCCCGGTGGAATGGTCTCGATGTCACCCGATTGGAACGGGTCCGGCCAACCCGGTTGCGAAACACGAAGGCCAAACTGTCGCTCACCGTCAAACCGACGCAGTCGTTTTTCGTCTCGGATAGTCCAGGGTTCGTGAATGGTTCCGATCCCGGCCCGGATGACGGTGGAACTCCCCGCCGCATACGCGATGTTCAGTCGCAGATCCAGCGCATGATTACCGTCTATATTGGTCTGCCCCTGGTAGCGGAATCCGAGCATCAGCGTCAGCCGGTTCGTCACACGCATATCGTTCTGCACGAAAGCGGCAACCTGGAAGTGATTAAGTTCCAGCAGCGGATTCCCCCGGTTCACGTCATACTGGGAAGGCGTCCGGTTTCGATAGTTCGCCAGATCCGAAAATGTAAACAGACCCAGATAGTTGTCCTCGTTAAGTTCACGTTCCCTGCGATAGGTCCCTTCCGCACCGGCCCGTAGGGTCAACATCCCTCCGGTGTAATAGAAAAGGTTTCCGAATCCATAATTGGTGGCCTTCGTCTGACGGAGAGTCTGCCCACCGCCACCGTTAAACGCAGCCAGGACATTGACTGCCGGACCCACCGTCAGCGGTGTCGTCTCACTGTGCTCCCTTCCCAATGAAAAGCGAGTTTCATACACGGTCTTCTCAGACAGAACGGCTATATGGCGCAAGTCCACCGCGTAGTCGTGATTCCCGAAGTTGGACCCGCGCTCGGGGAGGGTGAAATTTCCTATGCCCTGGTTCTCTCGGCTCTCGGACCGGTACTCCGCTCCGAAGTGCAGAGCCTGGATGTCGGTAATTTGCAAGATGCCCCGTCCCTCGTAGGACCGGCCGACGTTGGGCCGTGTGATCCCCAGGGCGAAAGGCCCGTCCAGCGTCAGCGCGTTAACCGTGCCGACGTTCTCGCGCCGGTTGTCGCGCAGGCTGAAACTTGCCGTCAACCGATCGCGGATCACAGGGCCACTGATGTTTCCGCTGATCGTCCTCTCGTAGTACCGTGGCTTGTTCCCCGCCACCGGATTCCGGGCATTCAAGGCGTCGTCCTGGAACGCGGCCGAGAAATTTCCGTGGAAAGCTCCGGCTCCTCCACGCTCAATCACTTCAGTAGATTGCCTGAGGCTGCCCGGACCCGTTCCGCCGCCCACACTGTTTTCAGCCGTCAGCGGGTTGTTCACGACCCGAATTTCCTGGATTCGGTCGGTCTGAACACCATCATCGCCGGCTATCTGGGCTCCGATAAACGCCCCCGTAGATTCGAACTCCTCCCATGCCAGGCGCTGATCTGGCGTCAGATAGTCTGGAAGAACAGACCGAAACTCGTCGTGGATCCACTGAATGCCAGCCAGGGCCCGGTCTCTCTCGTCTCCTTCGGGAACCCCGTTGCTGAAATCCATGGTCTCACCGAAGAGGCTCTCGGAACTCTGGCGCTGTTGTTCGAGCAGGAGCGCGATCTGCCTTTCCTGTTCTCCTGTGAACGGAACCCCCGCTTCGGCAAGCACGCCAGCGATCTGAATCCTCAACTCATCGAGTGGATTTTGAGTAACGAGTTGACCCGCTGCAACCGTCGTCAACACGGTGCTAAGCAAACACAATCTAAACACGTTCATTGACGAGGGTAGACTCCAGCGCTGAGGTCCAAACCACAATCTTTTATTGTACTTCGAGTATGAAGACCGGACCAACCTATGAAATTTTCAGGCCCGCAGACACCCTCGATTTGAGATCCGGTTGACAAACCATTCAAACGGTCCCGATCGTTACGAATCAGGAGAATGCCCCGCTCACCGCTTCGAATCCAGATCTCAGGCCGACGGGGGATTCGCTGACTCGGCCAATCCGACAGCAGGCCCGTTTTCACTGGGGGAGGCGGGCAGTGAAAGACTCCAATGGCGACTGGGCGCACAATGGGCTGAACGATTCTGCCCACGGCCGCACGATTGCGGTGAGGTGGCCTCCAGGATCGTTTACACGCGCCGGTTCAAACGCTCCGAGTCTGCCGGTATGCCCGACGTTAGCAGACACTCCACTCGCCTTGAACGCCAGCAGCGTTCCTCAGACAGAACGACCGGGCGCTGGGGAACTGTGTGCTTGAACTGATTCACCTCTCACTGTGGGGACCAAACGCATATGGTCCGGGTACTGGCTGTGGTATATTGCGCGCCTATATCGACATAATCAGAGTGCCGAGGAAATTCTCATTGTTGTCAGGAGGCAGGATATGAGCAGTGTGTCCTTACGAGGTCATCTTTTCCGGTCGGGGTCCATCGCCCTGCTTGTCCTGGCACTCGCCCCCGGTTGCGCGCCACCAGAACCGGAGGCCGTGCCGGAACCTGTGGCTGATGTCGTGGGGACGCGGTTCGATACGGCAGAATACACAATTCGTCTCGTGACCGTCGCCGACGGTCTCGCCTACCCCTACTCGATGGTCTTTCTACCAGACGGCGACATGTTGTTTACCGAGATGGGCGGACAATTGCGCATGATTCGCGATGGTGTGCTCCAGGAGGCGCCCATTCCTGGAATACCCGAAGTCTTTCACACGGGTGCTTCGAAAGGCTTAATGGACATCGCGCTCCATCCCAACTTCGCCGTAAATAACTTCGTGTATTTCACCTACGACAAGGAAGGGGCAGACGGAGTCACTGAAGCTCTCGCGCGGGGAGTATTTAACGGGACCGAGTTAACCGGTGTCGAAGACGTGTTCATCGCCGACGCCTGGGCGACAACAAACGGTCGGCAGAACTCGCGCATCACATTCGCTCCCGATGGCAGTATCTTCATGTCGGCCAGCTCTGGCGGCCGTCCGAACCTGGTGCGCGGCCAGGAACTGGACAATCACGCCGGAAAGATACTCCGAATCCGCGACGACGGCTCGGCACCTGACGACAATCCTTTCGTCGGCCGTGTGGGAGCCCAGCCGGAAATTTTTACCTACGGGCATCAGAATATCCATGCGATGGCCACGCACCCTGAGACCGGCGACATCTGGTCTATCGAGCACGGCGACGAGGCCAACATCCTCCGCGCCGGCGCAAACTACGGGGTGGGACTGCCCGCGGACGAACCCGTACCAGCGGGCGTCGAGGTGACCGAACCGCACATCTCTTGGATCGAACCGGACATCCATCCATCGGGTATGTTGTTTTATACCGGAGACGCATTCCCGGCGTGGCAGGGCAGTCTATTTCTCGGCGGTTTGAATACAAATCAAATTCATCGCGTCGCGTTTGACGCGGTAGGTAACGCGGCGTTCCGCGAAAATCTGTTCAGCGGTATCGGCCAGTGGGTCCGCGACTTGCGGCAGGGGCCTGACGGATTCATCTATTTCACCAGCTACGATGACCCGGACGCACCCGGCATGATCCGGCGCATCGAACCAGCGGAATAAACGCCCGGTGGGCAGGCATCGAGGCGCCTGCAGCTGACGTTCACCGCTGATCGCACATCGCAAGGCAGGCGACGTCCTGCTTTGCAAACGGGGAGCTTGGATTGCCATGCCAGTGCTGAATTTCGCATCGGGTCCGATTGTTTTTCTCTTGGTCTACTTGCTCCCTATTGAGGGCGCGACGCAACAGGGCCGCCTTGCGCTGGCTGTCTTCGCATGGATGATCACGTGGTGGATGGTGCGCCCTGTCCCATGGGCTGTCGCTTCGATAATGCCACTGATCCTGTTCCCGATGTTCAATGTGATGAGCGTCGGCGCTACCGTGGGGCTCTACGGCCAGAACATCTTCTTCTGGATCTGGGGCACGATCATGATGGGATATGCCATGGACCGCCACGGCTTGGCGAAACGTTTTGCCCTCTGGTTCATGTCAATGCGAATGGTCAGCGGAAGCTCATACCGCGTCGCATTCGGATTCATGCTGGCAACGGCATTGATTTCAATGATTGTCTCTGATGCGGCCACTGTTGCGATGATGATTCCAGTGGCAGTCTCTCTGGTCGCCTTCATCCGCAGCGTCCAACCCGAAGGCCAGACGGGCAAATCGAATTTTGGAGCGTTCCTGGTGCTGGGCGCGTTGTATGGCAGCGTTGCCGGGGGGACCGCTACGATTGCGGGCATTCCTCACAATGCCCTGAGCGTCGCATTGCTGGAGCAATTTACAGGAAGGGCCCTGGGCTGGTTTGAATGGATGCTGGCCGGTTTCCCGGTGTTCGTGGTCCTGCTGCTGGTGTTCTATTTCGTTTTGCGGTTTTTCCTGCCTCCAGAATTTAAGATCGTTCCGGGAGGCACCGAGTTTCTCCGGGAGGAGCGCGGAAAACTGGGCCCCATCACCTCGGCTGAGCGAGCGACGTTGTTTGTGTTCGTCATGATGGTGACTCTGTTCGTTTTGCCGACCGCATTCAACCTTCTTCTAGGATCACAGCACCCCGTAACGGTGTGGGGCGCCCAGGCGCTGAACCTGTACGTGGTGCCGCCGATTGTTCTGCTGTTGCTCTTCAGCACACCCGTGGATTGGAAGAAAAGGCAGTACGTCCTCGGATGGAAGGAAGTGGTGGTTCACACTCCCTGGGACATCATGATCCTGGTGACCGCTGCAGCCGCTGTCGTGGACGCTCTGGTAGATTTCGGGTTTGTGGACTTAGCAGGAGACGCAGTGGCGAGCCTGGGTTTAGGCTCCACTGCCCTTGCCTTTGTTGCGTCTTATGTGGTCGCCTTCAGCACTAACCTGATCTCCGGAGTCGCGGCCACCAGTTTTTTCAGTGGCATCTTTGTTCCCGCGGCCGAGCAGATCGGGTTTAACCCGGCTTCGATGGCCATTCTGATTCCGAACGCCGCCGTCGGCATCGCTCTTCCCTGGGCCGGAGCGTCATGTGGAACCGCATTCGCCACGGGCCAAATTGACATGAAGGACATGATCAAGATTGGGATGGTCGCGACGTTCCTCTTCGCTTTTACCACAGCAACCGTTCATATCCTGATGTCGCCATTCGTGTAACCAGAGACCACGGACACGCTGATTTGACGCGCCTTCATGAACGGCTTGAAATAACTTTGACAGCGCCAGACACCGGGAACTATACTCACACCAATTGGACACAGGATTCGCGATACAGCAGCATTTATTGAGATTAAGAAATAGCAGAAAGGGAGGATCCGCGATATGAAGGTTGCGACTCTGGCCGTCTTAATTATCGTCGGACTCGTGGCTATTCCGGCCGTGGCTCACCATTCGTTCACTACGTTTTGGCACATGGATCAAACGGTGGAGATCACCGGGATTGTACGCTCGACTCGGATCATCAATCCGCATGGGGAATTGACTGTCGAAGTCGCCGAAGCGAATGGTGAAACTTCCCTTTGGCACATCACATCACGAGGCCCGGCACAGGCGACAAGAAGAGCGGGCTGGGAGAACGGCTTGCTGGTCGGTGAAACCGTCACGATTGAGGGGAGCCCCTCACGTTAAGGAAGGCGCCAAGGCCCTTGCAGCAGGGAAGGTTACCCTGGCCGACGGCAAGGTGATGTGGCTTGGCGGCGGTGGCGGCGTTCCTGGACAATAGCCCTCCGACTCGACGCTGACGCACGACAGAATTCTTGTTTGCCCCAAATGAAGAATCGGTGGGTGACGCGCGTCTCTGTTTAGCGTCCGACCGCGTTCGCGCGCGGGGTGCATCGGAGCTTACGCCGAGCGTCTGACCAATGCCCAGAGTCTGACAAATGACTCTGTCAAACGAAATGTATGGGGAGCTAGCGCTCCCCTTTTCCGATGGAGACTCTCGGATTTGTAGCTCGCAGCGGTTAGCTCTCGGAATCCGATTTTGAACTGGAGAAGTGACTATGAAAAGTGCACATAGAGCACCCCTAAGTCAGGAGAAAACATCTCAGCATAGAGTCTGGGCTGGGTTTTTGGCCAGTGCATGCCTGCTGGTGCTCGCTATCGCCGTCGCGCCGGCGCACCTTTCGGCCCAGGCCCAGTATCCGGATGAGCAGGTGATCCTGGATCACGTTGACAAGTACACAAAGACAAATTGGACACGGGACCGCCGGTGGCCGAGGGGCGATTGCGGCGATTTGACCGACGCTTATGGCAGGTTGCTTACAGACTGTTCAATCCCATGGCCGGAAGTACAGGTCAACGAGAGAGGACGCGCCTGGCTGGAATACTTTGATGCGCACCAATCCCCCACCCTGAACGAGTGCGCAACGGTTACGACTCCCGGGATCTTGGGTGACGTCCGCCCCTTTAGCTTCACGTTCAAGACCGACAGCCTGATTATCAGCTATGAACACGCAGGTTGGGTGCGGACAGCCTGGATGGACGGCCGCCGTCACCCGCCGCCGACCGACCTGTTTCAACACGGACACGCGATCGCCCATTGGGAAGGTGAGGAACTGATCATTGAGACACAGAACTTCACGTGGGATCCCGATGGCCTTGACGACCACATCCATCTCGCTGCATCGACCCGAAAGCGCGTTGTCGAACGCTACAGCATGGTTGATGATGAGACGATGAGCATCGTGATCACCTACGAAGATCCTGTATTCTTAAACGCGCCTATTACGTGGGAGCAGCGATGGGTCAAAGAGGACACGCCCCTCAATGGCTGGTGGGAATGCAATTCTGAAATCACGCGGACAGAAATACAAAACACGTACCCCGATCGATACGGGAACGAGTAGCTCCTGTTAGGTGGTCCCCCGCTTTGGCGGGGGCCACTTAACCTGATCCCTCTACGACTCACCCACTCTTAAGCCCGTCCGGAGCCCAGCGCCTGCAGCGTCTCCACCACGCCCTCGACCGGAACCGAATCAGGGGGCCGCCACTGCCACCTGCGGGTTGAACAAATTCCATTGACTTGATGATCCGAGTTGCCTCCGTGCTTGCGTTTCAGGGTGGTCCTTTGGATAATCCTGTTTTCACAAGAAACGCATGCAGCTCGCGCGTGAAGATCGTACTTGTACGAGCGCGGACGCGGAGCGTTCGATTCAGGCGTAGGGAGGTATGGGATCGTGACAAGACATTGGGCCGTCATATGTGCGGTGCTGCTGTTCTGTGCTGGAAGTGGCGTTTCCGCGGACGGACAGACTCTCGTCCTTGCGGGGGGAACTTTGATCGACGGTACCGGGGGACCACCGATCCGCGATGCCGTGATTGTGATCGAAGGGTCCAGAATTCGCGCAGTGGGTGCACGGGGGCAGGTGTCCTATCCACCCGACGCTCAGGTCATCGACACTCGAGGCCGGACGATACTTCCGGGGCTGGTCGACTCCCACATTCACCTCCGGGACCATATGTTGCCTATGTTCCTTCCGCATGGGGTGACGACGATCGCGGACACGAACAACTACACCAGCTGGAGCATTGCGTTGCGGGATGCTCTTGAAGCGGGAAGGATCAAAGGTCCCAGACTGTTCGTGTCCGGTATTGCGGCCGGAGGGCCAACGGCCGGAGAGAGTGCCACACGGACTTCACCGAGCCAGCAATTTGGCGCCTATGCCCGGACGTCATCCGATGGATCCGTGAGCCCCGGGGTTGCCCTGCAGACTGTTGAAGATGCCCGGGAGTATGTCGGCACGCTCCTCGCCAAGGGCGTCGATATGCTCAAGGTGGATCTGGATCTGACGCTCGACCAGTTGCGCGCTGTCGTCGATGAGGCAAACAGCGCGGGCGTCATGGTTGTGGGGCATTCCGAAAACATGCGGACGGCGGCCGAGATCGGACTTCAATACATGGAACATACCGACACCGTCGGGCGGGCAATCCTCGATCAAATGGAAGTATCTGCAGAGCAGGGATCGAGTCCCGAAAGTATTATGGACACCCGCCTGTTCGATTCCCTGGTCGAAGTGATGGTCCGACAGGGCGTCTACGCAAACCCCACACTGTTTGTGCGTTGGGCGGCCTCTACGCCGCGCGCACGGGAATGGGCGGATGCCGCCAGGGACTTGATCCAGGATCCCGGCCTGCGGTTTGTGCCCACCGCTACCGCCGAATCCTGGACGCGGCCCCGCGGACGGGCCGACATCCAGGGGTTCACGAAGGTAGCTGAGTTTCTGCGACGGTTTGTCCTGGCAGGCGGCAAAATAGCGTCAGGCACCGACTCAGGGTACATGCCGGGTCTCAGCCTGCACTACGAAATGCAGATGCTGGTCGACATCGGTATCTCACCGATGCATGCGATTCAGGGAGCGACCCTGTGGGGGGCCGAATCGATCGGTCAGGCAGAGGCGCTTGGCAGTGTCGAACCGGGAAAGCTGGCCGACATCACGGTGGTTGAGGGAAACCCACTCGACGACATCTCAGCCACACGAAATATCTGGATCGTCATAAAAGAGGGAAATATCATGGACACGTCCTACGACCCCGGATTCGTGACAGCCATCCCGCGGCCGCGCGATGGAAACATCGACTGATTCCAGGGACGTCTCTTCAGGCGGCAAGTCAATGTCAGCCAAACCCGGGATGGATACGTCGTCCGGGGGTCACACTCAATTTGATTGCTGCTTAGTGGCGAAGCAACGGGGGGCACTTACAATCTACGCGAAATTGTTCCCGAGCGTTTCGCGGTGTAGGAGGCTCACAGGATGCAATGCTTAGTTGTCGGTGCCAAATATTCCGGGATCACGAATTCTGAGGTTGAAGTCGCCCAACTCGTTCATCGGCGCGCAGATCGCTTCCGTAATGCCAGAGAATAATCCTTTCCATCCGAAATAGTTCACGTCATCGGGCTGCATACGCGTGAAGATGGTCGGCAGAGGGGCCCATGGTGCGGTGTAGTTCTTCGGGTCAAGGACGACCACCCGACCCTCTATGGTGTCGGCGCCGGTCCGCGTATACCGCTCGTATATCCGTGCGTCGAAGCCCAATGGATTGCCGTTCACATCGATCCACGTTCTCTCATCGAAACCGGTGGTAACGACGAAGAGCGTGTCTCCCTCCCACTCGGCAACTGAGTGTCCGTACCAGGCCGGTCCAAGGCTCTCGAGGTTCTCACCCGAGGGCAGTTCTCGCCCGTCCAACCACAGTTCGCGTAGCGTACGCTCCCACTGGAAGAACTGAAGTACCCGGTCGTCGGTGTGAACAAATTCGATGGGTTCGTTCTCCTCCCACACCAGCCGCGGAAAACCCTGAGGATTGCACTCATACATCGGATCGTTGCTCTCGGCCGCGTTTTCGGCCTCCGAGTCGGGAACACGCCCAGCCATCATCGCGATGCCGGCTGGTGTCAAGGGAGGGTGATCGTTGTCTCGAGGCGTACGCCCGATCCAGTATCCGCTGAGATCCCGAGGATCGAATTCACCCGATACAGCGCCCCTGACCGCCTGGCCCTGCCCGAACGACACGTCGGGGGCAGCAAGCACTCCCAGCGACAAAACGAACGCCAAGACTGGGGGTGGCATCACCCACCGATGTCGCATTTTCGGAACTCCTTCGATGATCCTGATCGTGTTGAAGTGACGCGGATCGTCATTCTCAAAAGACGCCGGACTTGTTTCGCTAACGCCCTTAGATTGTATCATTTCTGACTGCTTCGGCTGCTAGACCGCAAGCACTTGGCTGTCAACTCGTCTCGCCGTTGATCGAAGGGCCTCAGCCTACCGGGGGGAGGCTGACCCGGCCTTCGACTGTTCCTCCAACTTGAAGTTGAAGACCTTCTCGTAGTTGTCGATTGCATGACGGTAACCTTCGGGATCAACGAAAGGATTCGGACCCCGCCCAATGGCCGCATGTTTCTCGACCATATTGTAGTGATCATTGTGCGAACCCATGAACACGTCGGCATCGAGCGAGCGCAGGAGCGCATAGGTGCGTTTGAAATCGTCCGCGATTTCGGGATAGTCCTCTTTGTTTACGAGGACGATGCGACCGTTCGCGCCGATGCAACCCATGATGACGACATCGTAAGTGTTGCCGTCTTCCATGGTCTGCGTCGTCCAGGACGTACAGCCTCGCGTGTGACCCGGGGTCAGACGGGCGACCAGTGTGGTGTCGCCCAGCGTCACTCGATCGAACTCGTGCAGCACTCGATCGATCGGATGCGGCTTACCGCCCGGACGAATCCGCTCCAGTGCGGGGACGTCAAGATCCAGTGCCATGACCTGGGCGCCGGTCAATTCCTTAACACGGGCATCACCTTCCATATGGTCCGTGTGTGCGTGGCTTCCAAGCACGATCTTGATGTCGCTGAAGCGGAACCCTAGCTGCTCCACGGATTCGCGAATCCAAGGAACGTTTCGTTCGTAGTTGCTGTTGATCAGAATGTGCCCTTCGGCTGTGGTGATCAGAAAAGACGCGTGCCTGCTCTCACCCACGAAATAGATATTTCGGATCTGGTGAGCTGATCAGAAAAGACGCGTGCCTGCTCTCACCCACGAAATAGATATTTCCAACGATCTGGTGAGCTGGAAACGGCATGTCCGGGGGGCGCAAGGCGCGGGCCTCGGGGCTGTCGCGATAGAGCATGTATTCGAGCGTCAACGGCTCGGTCCCCTGCGCCCCCAACTGCGCTGAACCGAACACAACCAACAGTGAACACATCATCCATTTGTCTATTGGCATCGCGCCGCCTCCTCTATCAACCTCAGAGTCAAGATCTGTCGGCAATAGTAACGGCATCCCGGACCCAGGACAATAGTCGGCCTCTCGCCACTCGCTTCAATCGGGCCACGTGCCCCACCCTCACATCGGCCTGAGCCCCTTTGTGTCTTGACGTTAAGGTGGGTCAGTGGGATTGTTGAGCGCTAACCCTGTCAGCGGGAGCGCCACCGTGAGTCTTGTAAAACTCATCTTTCTCTGCTTGACACTTCCTTGGTTGCCCTACGAAGTGCTTGCGCAAGATGGGAACCCGGCTTCACTCCCAACAACTACGGGCGATCTTTCCATTTACGAGGGGCGCCCGCGAGTACGCGCTTACCGCTTGAAAATTGGCGAGACCGTGGAGCTCGACGGTCGTCTCGATGAAGCCGCGTGGGGGCGTGCGATTCCCGCCATGGATTTCATTCAACAAGACCCGGACATGGGACAGCCCGCGACCGAACGCACGGAAGTCCGATTCCTGTTGAGCGGCGACACGCTCTACATGGGGGTCACCTGTTACGACTCCGAGCCCGGGGGCGTCATGGCGAACACGATGCAGCGCGATGCGCCCCTGTCGGCCGATGACCGGTTCATGTGGACCTTCGACACCTATCTCGATGCCCGTTCTGCCTATTATTTTGAAATGAATCCCAATGGTTCGATGGGGGACGCCCTGATCCTATCCACAAACGCCACCAACGCGAGCGACGCGGGCCGGGCATGGGACGGCATATGGAACGGAGAAGTTCAGGTGAGCGACATAGGATGGTCACTCGAAGTCGAAATCCCCTTCCGAACCCTCAACTTCGATCCGAATGCACCGGCGTGGGGTGTGAACTTCCAGCGGACAATCCGGCGCAGGCAGGAGGAAAGTCTCTGGACGGGATTTGAGCGAAACCAGGGCTTGAACCGAATGGCGAATTCGGGTCTGCTCGAAGGAATTTCAGATGTCAGTCAGGGTGTGGGACTCGACGTACAGCCGTTTGTCACCGGAAAATATGTCGATGCTCCCGGACGAAACCGCGTATCCGAATTCGAAAGGGATGGCGGTGTCGATTTCACCTATGCCATTACACCTTCGCTCAGAGGACAATTCACGATCAACACGGACTTCGCCGAAACCGAAGTCGATCAGCGGCAGGTGAACCTGACACGATTTCCACTGTTTTTTCCCGAGAGACGTCTGTTCTTCCTCGAGGGAACCACCGTTTTCGATTTTGCCAGAGACCCGGGCGCCGTCATACCCTTCTTCAGCCGCCGGATCGGACTCGATTCCGACGGTCAACCACAGCGGATCGAGTATGGTGTAAAGCTGACGGGTCAGATCGCATCGAGAGACATCGGTTTGATCCATGTCCGCACTGCGAGCTCGGAGAACCTTGTCGGCGAGGATTTTACGGTTTTGCGCAGCAAAACGAACTTCTTCCTGCAGTCCTACGCCGGTCTGATTTTCACCCGGCGGGCGGAGCGGGACAGTAACGTATCAGACCGTCACACTGTCGGAGCCGATTTTTCGTTACGCACATCCAGCTTTCGCGGCAATGAAAACCTGGAATTGAGCGGTTACTACGTCTGGAACACGACCACCGACGCCGCTACCGGTGGCGCGAACTTCGGCTTCCGGCTCGATTATCCGAATGAATTTTGGGATGCCCGCGTATCGGTTCGCGAGGTGCAGCAAGGCCATGACCCTGGGGTTGGCTTCATCGACCGTCGGGGAGTCAGGCACTACCGTCCGGCCGTAGGGTTCATGCCGCGACCCGCGGATAATCGCTATATCCGCAATTTCTTGTTCGACGGAGGCCTGCGCCTGACAACCGATCTTGAGAGCCGTACGCTCACGCGGACTACACCAGCCCGGGCGGATGTGTATTTTCAGTCCGGAGACAGCATACGGTTCACGCTCACGCCCACCTATGAGCTCCTGGAACGCGCCTTCGAAATCTCGCCCGGAGTGATTCTCCCCGGTGACGGCGCGTACAACTTCACGCGCTACCGGCTGGCGCTTTCAACCACGGACCGGCGGGCCCTGTCCGTCACCACCCAGATTGAAAAAGGGGGCTTTTTCTCCGGACACCGACGAAACTTCGATTTGAATATCGGAATTCGGCCGATGCCGGGCGTCCTCATCAATATAAACAACGAGTGGAATCGTATCGAACTTCCAGAAGGCAGTTTTTCGACGCGGGTGCTGCGGTTCAACGCAAACACGCAGTTCAGCCCCTCGATGTCCCTCGTCAACAACGTCCAGCACGATTCTGTCAGTCATATCCTCGGCTGGCAGTCCCGGCTTCGATGGATTTTGCGTCCCGGTAACAATTTCTATTTCGTATACGCCCACAACTGGCTGGTCGACCCGGGGGCCGACCGGGTCACCCTGGATCGCAGTGCCACGACGAAGTTGCCCTACACGCACCGATTCTGAATCTGAACTGGGACAACTCCCCGTGAGGCGTCCGTCCCGCTCTCCGCCCAAACGTTGACAGCCCCGAGCCGGCCGAGTCAGAATGCTTCCCAACACGGTTCTCGTTCTTGGAACAACCGGAAGAATTGACGGAGGTCTCCATGAAAATGTGCATCTGGACGACGGCCATCGTCCTTACCCTGGCTGTGGGAGTCTCGGCCCAGACCACGAACTCCAATTATGAAGTCACGCCGTTTGGTGATCCGCCTTATGAAGATGCAACGGGGCGAGACCGAGACACGATATCAGTCGCCGCCGATGGCAGGGGATCGATACTGGTCTTACTGCGTATTCCGGACCATCCTGAACACTGATTCCGATCCATCGTGAACACCGATTCCGGGATCGTGAACGCGGATTCCGGGATCCTGAACAGTGATTCCGGTGATCCTGAACACCGATTCCGGCCATCGTGATCACTCGTCGGTAGCGAAGTTTGGAGCTTTTAGGTTCTCCTGAAGCACAGGAGGGCCTTGATGGCAACGAAACGACTACCGATGAGACAGATACGCGAGATTCTACGACTCAAACACGACCAACAGCTCAGCCACCGGGCGATCGCCAGCGCATGTCGCGTGGGCTTGGGCACCGTTGCGGACTACTTGGGACGGGCCAAGCAGGCCGGACTGGAATGGCCGCTGCCCGAAGACCTGGACGAGGCAGCGCTTGAAGCGCGACTGTTTCCCCGCGCGGGACCGGGCTCCCGGGAACGGGTGGCTCCGGATGTAGAACGGATCCACCAGGAGTTGAAGCGTGTTGGAGTCACCCTGCACCTGCTGTGGGAAGAGTACCGAGAAGCGAATCCAAAGGGATATGCCTACAGCCAGTTCTGTGAGATCTACCGGCGTTGGGCCCAGAAATTGAAGCCCTCGATGCGACAGGTGCACCGCGCCGGAGAGAAGACCTTCATCGACTTTTCCGGCAAACGGCCACAGCTGACGGATCCACGGACGGGCAAAGCTATTCCAGTCGAGTTGTTCGTCGCTGTTCTGGGCGCCAGCGGTTACACCTACGCGGAAGCGACACCGAGCCAGAAACTCCCCGATTGGGTCGGCGTGCATATCCGCATGGTGGAGTTCTTCGGCGGATCGAGCCGGATCTGGGTTCCCGACCAACTCAAGAGTGCCATTACCCAGCCCTGCCGCTATGAAGCAGGCGTCAACCGTACCTACCAGGATGAGGCCGAACACTACGGCGCCGTTGTCATACCGGCCCGGCCGCGGAAAGCTCGGGACAAAGCGAAAGTTGAATCGACCGTCCTGGTCGCACAGCGGTGGATCCTGGCCAGGATCCGGAATCGCACGTTCTTCAGTCTGGCCGACTTGAACGGAGCCATTCGAGAGTTGCTGGTGGAACTGAACCAGCGGCCGATGCAGAAGCTTCGAGTATCCCGCCTGGAACTCTACGAGCGGCTGGATCGACCGGCATTACAGCCCCTCCCGACCAACCGGTATGAACAGGCCGAGTGGAAGGACTGTCGTGTCAGCATCGATTACCACATTACCGTGGACCGCCATCCTTACAGCGTGCCCTGCCAGTTGATCCATGAGAGGGTGGAAGCGCGTTACACGGCGTCCATTGTCGAAGTCTACTACAAAGGCCGGCGCGTGACATCCCATCGCCGTCGCTACGATCACAAGCCGTCGACTCTGTCCGAACATATGCCCAGTGCCCATCGGGCCCATGCGGAATGGACACCGTCCCGGCTGATTAGTTGGGCGGAGAAAACTGGCCCCAAGACCGGCCGCCTGGTCGAGGAGATCATGAAACGGTGGCCGCATCCGGAACAGGGGTACCGGGCCTGCCTGGGATTGATGAGTCTAGGTCGCCGCTCCGGCGCCGAGCGGCTCGAAGCCGCCAGTGCGCGGGCGCTGCACTTGCAGTCCTATAGCTACCGCACCGTCAAGAACATCCTGTCGTCGGCCCAGGACCGGTTGCCTTTCGGGGACACCGAAACCCCACCGACGCCCCATCACGACAACATTCGCGGCGCCGCCTACTATGCGGACCCCGAGGAGACGCACTCATGCTAATGGAACAAACCCTGGAGAAGATGAACCAGATGAAGCTATCGGCCATGGTCGAGGCCCTGGAGCAGCAACGCCGCTCGAATCAGTACACGGATCTCGGCTTCGAGGAACGTCTGGGCCTACTGGTGGATGAGGAGTGGACGGCCCGGGAGCACCGCAAGCTCACCCGACGCCTGCGCGCGGCGAAGCTGCGCGACGCGACGGCATCGCTGGAAAACGTCGACTTCAAACATCGTCGCCGTCTGGACCGTTCCCAAGTCCTCGCCCTGGGCTCCTGCGGGTGGATCCAAGACCGGCACAATCTTCTCATCACCGGTCCGACCGGCATCGGAAAGAGTTTTCTGGCTTCGGCTTTCGTCGAACGCGCCTGCCGGCGGGGTTTTAACGCCACCTACGTCCGCATGCCTCGGCTCTTGCACCAACTGGCGGTCGGCCGTGGCGACGGCTCCTACACCCGAGTCCTGGCCCGTCTGGCCAAAACCGATCTGCTGGCCATCGACGACTGGCTCCTGGCCCCGCTGCGCGACGCTGAACGCCGGGACCTGATCGAAGTCGTCGAGGAACGGAGCGAACGTTCCGCCATCTTGATCGCCAGCCAGCTCCCGGTCCCCGACTGGCACGGCGTCATTGGCGACCCGAACCAGGCCGACGCCATCTGCGATCGCCTCCTCCACAATGCGCACCGTATCGAACTGAAAGGGGCATCGATGCGGCAAACCAAGACCCAACCCAAGACGTTGAAGGAGTCCCGATGATCGGCGCACCGATGCATCCACACGCCGCCGCCAGGGGGTACTCCAGCCAGCCCCGGACCCAATCGTCGCTCCTGCGCAATCCTCGCGCGAAGGAAGTGCGGGAATCCGGGTCCGGGCGCGGAACGCGCGCCTCACGCAGGGCACGGGGCCTGTGGAAACTGCCGCAGCCGTGCAAATGGGAATGGTGGCCTTCGGCCGACTTTCTCTTGATCATTTCCACCGCTGCTTGCAAAAGCCTCCGCGAAAAACGCTCCCGGCTTTCGCACAGTTACACACAGGCCGGCGGCGATTTATCACAATAATTTTGGAAAGGACTAAAATAGGGAAAACCTGGACTCTGAAGGAATAAACTGAGACGCTAACCCGTCGCTTCGCTCCGGCGAGTGTTCACGATGGCCGGAATCGGTGTTCATGATTCCGGAACTGGTGTTCACGATCAGCGGAATACCCACTTACGGCGCTCGGAGCCGCCCGTGCTTGTTTTCAACCGCGAAGGGGAACTCCAGAAAGCCTGGGGCGCCGGTTTGTTCACCGATACTCACAGCATAGATGTCGACCATGAAGGATTCGTCTGGATCGGCGATCGAAACGGTCAGATGATCTACAAATTCACAATGGATGGCGAACAACTTCTCGCGCTTGGAACGAAGGGCGTCAGAGGCGACAACGGCTCGAGGGTTGCTTTCAACCGTCCCAGTGACGTCGCTGTTGCCGCAAACGGCGATATCTTCGTGGCGGACGGCTATGACAACAACCGCGTCGTGCACTTTTCGAAAGATGGCGCGTTCATCAAGATTATCGGCGGCACCCCCGGAACCGCGCCCGGCGAACTCGAAGAAGTCCATGGGGTCCAGATTGACTCCCGTGGCCGCTTGATCGTCATGGACGGTCATTCCAACCACCCCCGCCTTCAGGTGTGGGCCCAGAACGGCATGTTCATCGAAGAGTGGGCCGACCTCGGCCTGACGATGGGTTCCGGACTCGTGATGGATGAGAACGACACGTTCTACATCGGGGACACCGATGCTCAGACGATCAAGGTCGTAAAGGACGGTCGCGTTATCGATGTGATCGCAGGACTCGAGGCCCGACCGCACAACATCGCGCGAGATGCGGGAACGGGCGACTTGTACCTCGCTGATACGATGACACCCGGGGGGATGGTCAGGAAAATTTCCAAGAAGTAGCTCGCGGGTCCGGCACATAGGGCAGAACCCTCGATCGCATCCGACTGCACTAGCCGCGCGATGCACCCTTGTCGTGTTCCCCAATCAGGGGAAAGACGATCGGAGCCTTGTGCACCTCAGATTTTGCCCTCCATACCAACTGGGCCTACATACATCGTGAATGACAACTGAATCGACTTCATGTCTGCGGTTCAGGTCAGTGTGGAGCCCGTTTGAAGCCAGGTGACTCCCGGCGTGGCAGGATTCTCAGATAGGCTGGCCATTCGTCGCGGATGGGCAACTGAAAACACGACGTACCGGTGCTGTCCGAAGAAATGGGGAGCACCTTAAGGTGGAATGTTCCCCAAACTCCGGCCGCAGATCAAACAACCCGATCGGCCAGCGACAGAGTACAGCCCAAGGCCCGTTGGCCGGTCCTTTGCAGAACGTTCCCTGATTAATTGGTCCCAAAGATCGCCGGGTCACGCTGCCTTGCGTTGAAGTCCCCGAGTTCGTACATCGGCGCGCAGATAGCATCCGTGACGCCTGAAAACAGGCCGTACCAACCGAAATAAGTGACTTCCTCTTCCGGAAGGCGATTGAAGAGCGTCGGGGGCTCATGCACCCAAGGTGCGGTGTAGTTTTTGGGATCATAGAACGTCACTTGACCTTCGATCGTGTCGGCGTCGATCCGTGTGTAGCGCGATTCGACCCGCGCATCAAAACCGAGGGGATTGCCGTACTCGTCAGGCCACGCGTCTTCATTAAAACCCGTGGTGTTGACGACGAGCGTATCGCCTTCCCACTCCGCCACGGAGTGGCCGTACCAATTCGGGCCGATGTTTTCCAGGTTCTCACCCGAAGGCAACTCTCGTCCGTCCATCCAAATTTCGGTTGCTGCTCGGTCCCACTGGAAGTTCTGCAGTATCCGGCCCTCAAGGTGAATGAATTCGAAAGGTTCGTTCTCATCCCAGGCAAGGCGCGGGAAACCCTGGGGATTACACTGGTACATAGGATCGTTTCCATCTGAAGGCACATCAACGAGATAGTCCGGACGACGATCGGCGATCATCTCCATTCCGGCAGGCGTCAGCGGAGGGTGATCGTTCGATCGGGGTCCCCTCCCGAGCCAGATTCCAGATAGATCATGCGGGTCGAATTCGCCCGCCGCAATCCGGGCGGCCTCGGGCGCATCCATCGGCGCACACGCCCCAGCTGCGAGCGAAAGAAAGAGTGCCGACACCAGTGCCGGCATCAATGATACCCAGCGATTCTGCATTCTTAATTCTCCATAATCCGACAGGCAGGGTCAGGCGTTCGGGTTCCTAAGGCGCGTCTTTGTGCTCCCTTCAAACCCAATAGCGTCAGCGCCCGGTGCGGACGAAAGCCTCTACCGTTGAATGTACTTTCGTGATTCCTGGTCCAAACCGATGTTGGAGCGGCACTAGTCGTCGATCGGACCGCCGAACTGCAGGACTTCGGTTCCGTCAGCCATAATGATCGTCCGAATGACCCCCCTGGGGGCGCCCGAATAGGCGGGATTGAGCTTTACGGTTACGTCCTGACCGGCTCGCAGTGTGTTCCGGCTGAAACCTCTCCGGGCCAGACTGCTGACGTTCATGCTTTCAAGTCCCCAGTTTGCAACCTCACCATTCTCGTCCGTGACGTCGATGTAGAGCACGACATGGGGATTGCGCCACGCCAGCTCCGTGACAGTGCCCTCCAAGGTGACGATCTCGTTGGAATTATACGTATTGCCCCGACCGTGATGGGCAAACAACGGTAGGGCGGCTATGAACAGTCCCAAAACCAATATTAAGAATAGGGACCACTTCTTCATGGAATCCTCCTGATCTGAAAGTTTGACGCTGCTTCCAGAGTCTGAAATCGAGCTTACACGATGTAACTGATTCCAACTTAGTCATTTTTGGGACTATTCTGAGGATGTTCCAGAAGTCTCCCGAAAGCGACACCGGAAAGCGTTGACGTTCTTGCATTTCAAAACGGGTCGCCTAATTAGAACGGAATTAATTCTTCAAATTCGGGGATTTGATCGCGAAGCTCCTTCTCAATTCCATCGCGCAGTGTAATCGAGGAACTGGAGCAACCCTCACAGGCACCGACCAATTTGACCCGTATTGAACGCCCGATGACGTCGACGAGCTGAACATCACCCCCGTCTGCTCGGATTGCCGGGCGCACCTGATCCAGCACGGTCTCGACCTTCGTTCTGAAATCGGCACCGTCCGGAATGCCACCTCCGCCCTCGGATCGTGTGCCTACGCTCTGACCGGCCAGAAAGTCCGGATCCACACCAAATATTTTTGAAAGGAGTCCCATGATCACGTCGCAGCCGAAGCGATCATGTCGTCAAATACGTCTTCGGCATGATACGAACTTCGAACCAGGGGGCCTGAAAACACCCATCGGATGCCGATCTCCTGGCCAACCGTTCGAAATTCGTCGAACTCCGAGGGGGTGTAGAAGTTTTGAATTTCCGCGTGTTTCGGCGTCGGCCTCAAGTACTGGCCGAGGGTAAGAATGTCAACACCTGCCTCTACGGCATCGGTCATGAGGCTATAGATTTCGTCCTTCCGCTCTCCGAGACCCACCATTATTCCGGTCTTCACAAATATTCCAGACTTCACAGAACTGGACCAGCCCCACCTGCGGGCGGCAGCCAACAGGCCCAATGACCGGCGATAATCCGACTTGAAACGAACCTTCGGATACAGGCGTTCGACGGTTTCGACGTTGTGAGAAAAAATATCGGGGCCGGAATTCATTACGATTTCAAGGGCCTCGAGAGACCCTTCGAAATCAGGCGTCAGCAATTCAATCTTCACGGTCGAATCAAGACGGCGTATAGCCCGGACGGTCTCGGCGAAAATCGCAGCACCACCGTCATCGAGGTCGTCCCGGTCCACGGACGTTATTACCGCATGTTTGAGCCGGAGATCCTTAACAGCAGCAGCCACACGAGCGGGTTCCGATTGATCTAATTCGGTCGGTTGACCGGACTTCACTGCACAGTATGCACAGGCACGAGTGCAGATATCTCCGAGAATCATGAAAGTGGCCGTTCGGTGCTGTCCCCAGCATTCGGCTACATTGGGACAGCGGGCATCTTCACACACGGTATTCAACCGATGGCTGCGAAGAATGTCACGGACCTCAAAGTATGTGTCTCCGCTCGGGATACGAACCTTCAACCAATCTGGATGCCGACTCATGAGGGATCAGTATACCGCGTATGTCGGTGGAAAACGCCGGCCCACGCCTGCTACGATGGCGGCTTGAACTCTCCGAAGTCGGCTGGAATTTGGGTCCTGCAATCGGCCTGACTGACTTATGACTGAAGCTACACAAACAAAAATGGCGATCAATAGAACGACACTGGCAGCGTCGGGCAGCACAATGCAAGGGACGTCGGCCGCGAGTTCGAATGGGACTGGGGAAAACACTCCAATGGACGATGATCGGACGATTAAAGACGTGGAGGCTCGACTCTCCCGGATCGAAGGGCAGATTCGGGGAATCCGGAATATGAGTTCCGAAAGACGCCTGTTCGACACTCAGGTCTGGAACTCAACCCAGGAGGACCGCACCCTCGACTATCAGTAGATATCAAAACGCTCCGCTACAAGCGTCGGATCTCCCTGAATTCGGATTTCCTTCTTGCTCTCTTCTTCCAGTTCCGCGAAATCCACGAATTCACCGCTCTTCAGCGCCTTCGCAACGTCTGGGCCCACTCGAACTGTCAAATCGTCGCCTTCGGCGTGACCGAGCATCTTCCTGACTTCCTGCTGAATTTCGTAACACACGGTTTCGATGCCTTTGACAAATCCTGCGCCGGCGCACCGTGGGCAGGGGGTGCCCATGATCCTTTCCAGTGACGGCTGAGTCCTCTTTCTGGTGATCGCAACCAATCCGAAATCATTGAACTGGAGAATCTTCGACGGAGACCGATCCTTTCGCAACTCCTCATCGAGGGACTGCATCACCCGCTGACGGCTCTTTCGCTCCTCCATGTCGATAAAATCGACAACTATGATGCCCCCCAGATTTCGCAAACGCACCTGTCGGATGATTTCATACACGGCGTCCATGTTGGTGCGGACGATGGTGTCCTCGAGGCGGTTGGACTTCCCGACGAATTTTCCGGTATTGACGTCGATCGCAACCAATGCCTCGGTTTGATTGATTACGATGTAGCCACCCGATTTGAGCCAGACTTTCGCCCGCATTGCCTTGTCGATTTCCTGCTGCACGCCATGCTCTTCGAAGATTGCATTTTCCTTCAGGTGCAAGCGAACACGAGTCACTAGCGACGGTTGAAAGCGGCTCACGAATTCCAGCACTTTCGTGTACTCCGTCTCGGTATCCAGGCGGATCGCATTGAATTCGTCGGAAAGCTGATCCCTCAGTACACGGTGGACCAGGTTCAAATCACTATGGATCAAAGCTGGAGCAGCTGCGGCGTCACTCTTGCCCCGAATATCACTCCACAAATCCGCCAAAAATCGCAAATCCTGAACGAATGTCTTTTCGTCTCGTCCCTCGGCGGCCGTCCGGACGATAAAGCCACCCGGCAACTCATTCCGATTCTCGGCAATGATCTTTCTCAAGCGGGAACGCTCGTCGTCGGAAGATATTTTCCGGGACACCCCGATGTGATCGACCGTCGGCATATAGACGACATAGCGGCCGGGCAAGGCAACATGCGACGTAATCCTCGCCCCTTTCTTCCCGAGTGGCTCCTTGGAAACCTGGACCAGGATCTCCTGTCCCTCCTTCAACAATTCGGAAATGGTGGGCTCGGTCGGAGAAGATTCCGATCGGCCGCTCTCGGACCGGTCCGAAGTGCGCCTTCCCGGTCGTCGAATGGGCGGCTTTCTGGAAAACTGTCCTTTCTTGGGGCGGTCGGATATTCTAGCCTGCCGCTTCTCCTCCGGCTCTGTCTCTTCAATCCGGTTATTTCCGTCCGGGTCGCGCCCGTTCGCGAGGGAATTGCCCGTGGCGGCCTCCCCCCGCCGGGCTTCACTCACCCCTTGATCGCTGTCGGAATCAGCGGCGTCAATCGATTGGGGTGTTAATGGTGGGACATCGGTTTCGGTCGTCTCGCGAACCCTACCCTCGGAGGGGACAGATTGACCCTTGTATTTGGCAAGCGATTCGCCGGGCAAAAGGCTCAAGGTCCCGGAGCTGGGTTCCGCAGATTTAGATTCATAGGACGGCATGCGAGGCTTCCGATCGCGTCGCTCAGGGCGACGCCTCGAACCCGGTCGCTCAGGGCTTTTCGTCTCAGAACTCTTGGTTTCAGGGCTCTCCGCCCCGAGGCTCTTTGTCTGGGATTCAACACCAGACAACGCCAGGTCAGCCTCATTGCCCGGCGAAACCGCTTCGCTGGAAACTCCTGCACTCGGCTTTTCCTTGACTCGCTCCTTCGGCCCTTCGGTCTTGGGTGCGCGGGCTGCCCGGCTCGTCCGGCTCGTCCGCGTCGTCCGGCTCGAACTGACCCGACGGCTCGAGTCGCCCTCTTTGAACGCCTCGTCTTCAGCGGACGAGACGATCCGGTCATACTCGTCCATGTCTTCAAGAAAGTCTGAAACGTAGAGGAAGGCGTCGCGTTCAAGGCCGATGTCGACAAAAGCCGACTGCATTCCGGGAAGGACCTTCGTAACCCGCCCTTTATATATATTTCCCGCGATACCTTGCGCCCGATGGCGCTCGATCAGGAATTCGACAAGTTCGTCATCTTCTAGAACCGCAACTCTCGTTTCCTGTGGAATTGTGGAAATGATCAGTTCTTTCCGCATCAATACTCCTACACCCATCGCTATCGGCACACAGGGGCATTCCTTGACGCGGACGCACGAGTCCACACGTTGAAAGTGTCATGGAAACTCCTGGCCCGGAGGAGCTGACCCGGTTATTCCAATCCGCTGAACGACGATTCGGCCAAAAGACGCCAGAAGGCTTTGCATGGCATTCGGAACCACTGCTGCCGATTGCGCAAAGTACAGGGTTCAAAGGCTATGCCGCCCCTTCAGTCAGTCCCGAAGCACCTTTGTTTGCCTCCGGAAACGTCTGCCGCGTGCGGAGCACGCGATCGGAAACAAGCTCCGATCGAACCATCACCGATTGAACAACGCGAGTCACAGCTCAACTCATTCGCCGTAACGTCACGGGCAAAAACTTTTGTATATAACAATAGCCGGATGACGAAAGACCCATCTGGGCCCTTACGAACCCCGACCGGGAAGCGTGTCTCATAAAACCAACATGCCTACAAAAATCACATTCGGGCAGTGATATCGAGCGCCCTGAGGAACAATCTCCTCTTTAGAGGAAGCCAGGAGGGCAACCACTGCTGTCTACTCCGGAGTTACAGACTCCGGTTTAATGAACGGTTTTTCAAGTTCTTTAGAACGTCATCAAATCTATGGGAAACCGGTGACTATATAGTGCAACATAGTGGGGCGTCGTTCACCCACGCCAAGCCCTAACCGCGTAGTCAACAAGCAGTTAAAGTCCGACGTCGAAAGACAAGACCTGGGCTCTTCCCAGCCGAGACTATAGCACGATTGTCAGTTTACGTAACGACAGCGCCTGACGCTCACGATCAGTCCCAGTCCGATAAAGGCCGTCAAAACCGAAGAACCTCCATAGCTCAAGAAAGGCAACGGAATGCCGGTGATGGGCATGAATCCGATCACCATGCCAACGTTTACCAGAATATGAAACACGAACATGCCCCCGACGCCCAGAACGATGAACAACCCGAGGGTGTCACCCGGCAGGAACGTCAGCGAAAGTGTTCTGAAGACAAAAGCAAATAACAGGCCAAGCGTCAGGCACACGCCCACGAATCCCATCTCCTCCGCTAAAACAGAGAAAATGAAATCGGTGTGCCGCGTCGGCAGAAACCCCAACTGGTTCTGGCTGCCCTGAAAAAGCCCAGTCCCCCACAGTCCGCCCGAACCGATGGCGATCTTTGACTGAATAACCTGATATCCGCTCCCCAGAGGATCGCTTTCCGGTTGCAGAAAAGTAAGAATCCTATCTTTCTGGTAGTCTTCCAGAACTGACCACGCAACGGGGAGAAGAATGATTACGATCAAGACACCGGAGATCAAGGCGGCAGGACGCACACCGCGAACAAAGAGGTCGAAGCCCAGAATCGGCACGAACGTCAAAGCCGTTCCTAGGTCAGGCTGGGCGGCCACCAGAAGCACGGGAACCCCGCAAATCGCGCACGCAGCAAGAATTTGGGGCAGCGTTAAGTACCTTTTTTGGAAGTCTGAAAGATATCGCGCCAGCGCAATGACAACGACCAACTTCGCCAATTCTGAAGGCTGCAAGCCGAACGTTCCGATACCGAACCAACTTCGCGATCCCACTATCGTGCTTCCAAACAACAAAACACTCAGCAACACACACACAGCGCCCACGTAGATCACGGCGATGTGCTGGGCAAGTACGTGGTAGTCGAAGGAGGCCACAACAAAGCTGAGGCCCACACCGGCGATCAACCAGACCAGCTGGCGCAGGAAGTAACTCGCAGAATCGGTATTCAGCGTGGAACTGTATATCTCGATCAGACCGATCGTGCCCAGCGCAACGGCGACCGACAGCAAAAACCAGTCAAAGTCCTGCCAGAACCGCCTGCTTCTCAGAACATCAATCATCGAGCGCTCGAGGGATCAGTACTCAGCTCGGCTCTCTCCTCGACGTTGTCTTGACTGAAGAGTCCGCTCTTCTTATCAAAATAAACCTGCATGATGGTCTGTGCGACCGGCGCCGCCACTGCCCCACCGCCCCCTCCATTCTCGACGAACACACCGACGACAATCTCCGGATCATCGTAGGGAGCAAAACCGACGAACCATGCGTGATCCTCCAGATCCGCTCGACCGCCGTCCACACCCTTGGCCACTACCTGCGCTGTGCCCGTTTTCCCGCCAACCTCGAAGCCTCTGACCCGGGCCCTGCTTGCGGTTCCGAATTCGTTGACAGCGCTCCAAAGAGCCTGTCTTACAGTGTCCAGTGTGCTCTCACTAATTGCGTAATCTTCTTTCCGGAGACCGGAAGTCTCGACGCCAAGCGACCGCACCCGTTCAGGGTCCGCCAGGTGTGGCTGAACGAGTGTCCCGCCCACGACCAGACCGCCGACTGCCCATGTCAACTGCAGCGGTGTCACGCTTACCGGGCCCTGCCCGATACTGACCGATATCGTTTCGCCCGGAAACCACCGGGTATTAGAGGTGCGCTGTTTCCATTCCTCCGATGGAATTAATCCGGCGTCTTCTCCTGGCAGATCGATTCCAGTCCTGCGTCCCAGGCCCATCATCACTGCATACTGCGATATACGCTCGATCCCGAGCCGATCGCCCACGTTGTAGAAAAAGACGTTGCAGGATTGGACGAGAGCGTGGTGCACATCCATGGATCCATGACCGCCTCGACGCCAGCAGTCGAATCGATTACCGTAAAAGACGCCATGCCCCGGGCAAAACACCGTTTCCTCAAGACCCATCTCCTCTTCCTGCAGCGCTGCTGCCGCCATGAAGATCTTGAAGACCGAACCCGGTGAATATCTATTCTGAATAGCCCTGTTCTGGAGAGGCTTTCGCGGATCTGACAGAAGCATGTCCCATTCTTGCTGGCGAATCCCTTGGGCGAACCAAGTGGGATCGAACGCAGGGCGACTGACCATCGCAAGAACTTCCCCGGTCCTGGGAATCATAGCAACGGCAACACCCGTTCGATCTCCCAGAGCCGCTTCTGCAGCAAGCTGCAAATCGAGATCCAGGGTCGTGACAAGATCGTTGCCCGGAATCGGACGCACTTCACCCAGCAGCCCCATTTCACGCCCAAAATTGTTGACGATTACGTGGCGAATTCCGTCCTCACCCTGGAGCAATCGATCGTATTGCCGCTCCAGGCCGGACTGACCCACTACGTCTCCGGATTCAATTCCGCTGAATTCTCCGCTCTTTAACTGAGGTTGAGTGATCTCTCCTACATATCCGATCAAGTGGGCCGCCACTTCCCTCCTCTCGTACCGGCGTCGTGGGCTCAACTCCAGACTGATCTCAGAGAGTTCGTACTTGCGTGCTTCGACAAAAGCCGTTTCGTCGACAGATAGATCTTCAGCAATCAGTATCGGTTCGTATTCCGGCGCCTCCAGATACGGCTCGATCCGCCGCCATATTTCTTCCTTGCTGTCGTCGATTCCAGGTGCAAGCAAGTCAATGGTCTCTGCGACGCTGCGCGCACTGTTCTCGCGTGTCAGGATCAGATTGAAAGAGGGGCGGCTATCGGCAATGATGCGGTTTTCTCGATCATAGATGTGACCGCGCGGTGCCGCGAGCGGTATGTCGCGGATGCGATTCCGCTCTGCCAGTTGGCGATAATAGGGGGATTGTGCGATCTGATGATTCCAAAATCCGAACGTCAGCACGCCGAAAGCGATCAAGACCAACACAAGGATGATCGTCACCCGCACGTTTAGGCGTTCAAGCTCGTTACGCTGAAGCATGGATGAATCGGCTCCGATAGCCAAAAAGGATTAAACCGAACAAAGCGTTGAAGACAGCGGAAAGGCCCCAAAACCACAGAGCGGGCCCGGTCACGCCCGAGGAACCCGGAAACACTAAAATGTTCAACAATCCCTTTAACGCCAAGTCGAGAAACGTAAACAAAATCAATGCCAGAATACGTGTGATCGGCTGTTCAACATCGAACTTCGAACTGGCCGAAGCCGCGAGAAAACCGATCAATGTCTTGCTGAAGCCGTTCATGCCGAGAGCCGCACCGGACAACGAGTCCTGCATCAACCCCACGACACTACCAATAGCGATGGATGCTGTGGGCCGGGCCAGCGTGAAACCGTAATATACAGAGTACACTAGGGGCAAGTCGAAATAGCTGAATACCCGGAATTTTAACGACAATATGCCTTGAGCAACCACGATCGAAACAAGAATGAGCGCAAAATTTGCGAGGGTTCGGAAGGTCCCGTAGCGGGCTATGGCGTGATCCATTGAGGGACCCCTTCTAAGGAATTCGAGAATCGGTCAGCACTTCCTCTTCAGGTTCTTCAAACAGTTGGATCGCGCCCGGAGCAGAAACCAGGCACAAGACCTCTTCGAGCCGCCTGAAATCCGCCGCGGGATCCACGATGGCTGTTTTCATCATGCCCCGGTCGGGACCGTTGGCCCGAACGATCCCAACCGGGAGGCCCTTCGGGTAAATCTGATCGGTTCCAGACGTAATGATCTCCTCGCCAGGTAATAGTTCGATGTGGTCGTCGATATGTTCCAGCTCCAGGTAACCCGTACCATCTCCGCGGACAATGCCTTGAAGCCGGCTTGATCGAGCAATCACCCCTACGGCGCCCTCTCGGTCGGAAACGAGTTGAACGATCGATGCGGCATATCCTGCGTGAATGATCCGCCCTACGACGCCATCCGGCGTTATCACCGGTGAATTATTGTGCAGGCCGTGCCTCCTGCCTTTGTCGATCGTGACCGTATGTCTGGAAGTCGTCGTGTCCCGTCCAATCACACGCGCAACAACGCGCTCCGCATTGACCCGGGGATCCAAATCCAGCAGACGCCGGAGACGGGCGGCCTCACCGACGTCCTCGCGATTTTGTCCGATCTCCATTTCCAGGCGATAAAGCTCAGCCTGTAAACGTTCGTTCTCGCGTCTCGTGTCTAGAAGAGCAAAGTAGTTGTTCCAGACAGAGCCGATCTCATCCAATGTCACATCGAACAATTTTTCGATTGGCGTCAGACCATCCAGAATCAGAGTGCGGACGATACCGGTCTCACTTGCTCCGCCGGCCGGCAGACTGACCATTAGCGTGTGCCCGAACAAAACGGCACCGAGTACCAGCCAAACGGTTCTGTCGGATCCCGATATCATCAGTTCAAAGCAATCTTACGCAAGAGCGCGAAATCGCTCAGCATTTTCGAAGTGCCCATGACGACGGTGTCGAGCGGATTCTCAGCCAACGTCACCGGAAGTCCCGTTTCCTTTCTTATGCGCTCGTCTAAATTGCGGATCAAACCACCTCCACCGGCGAGAACGATTCCCCGATCTACAATATCAGATGACAATTCGGGGGGCGTGCGTTCCAGGACAGCGCGAATGGAATTGACGAGGACCTTTGTACATTCTTCGAGAGCTTCCCTAATTTCCTCATCGGTAATCGTGAGGCTTTTAGGTACCCCGGCCATCAGGTCCCGCCCCTTTATTTCCATGGTTCTGGACTCGTCGAGAGGATAGGCCGAGCCGAGATCAATCTTCACACGTTCCGCCGTACGCTCGCCGATCAACAGATTGTATTTCTTTTTGATGTATTGAATTATCGCATCGTCCATTTCATTGCCCGCAACCTTGTCGGACCGACTGTCCACGATCCCGGAGAGGGATATGACAGCGACTTCGGTCGTGCCTCCACCAATATCAACGATCATGTTTCCACCGGGTTCGGTAACCGGCAGACCTGAACCGATGGCGGCTGCCATGGCCTGTTCGACGAGGTGGACTTCGCTCGCCTTCGCCCGGTAAGCGGAGTCTTGCACGGCGCGTTTTTCAACCTGAGTGATTCCGGCTGGCACACCGATCACGATTCGCGGATGCACGAGCACCTTTCTTCCGTGAGCTTTCTGAATGAAGTAGGTGAGCATTTTCTCAGTGACCGTGAAATCTGCGATGACGCCATCCTTCATCGGGCGAATGGCAATAATGTTGCCAGGTGTCCGTCCCAGCATATCCTTGGCTTCTTTCCCGACCGCTTCGACTTGGTTGGTCACCTTGTTGATCGCCACGATCGAGGGTTCGTTCACGACGATTCCTCGGCCTTTGGCGAAGACGAGTGTGTTGGCGGTTCCCAGATCGATTGCCAGATCGCTGGAAAACAGGCTGAATAAGGAGCGAAAATTCATCAATTCCCTTTCGGCGCCTCAATCACGCATTATTTGCGCAAAGGATTTAGAAGCCGACCTATCATACTGACAATGCACCGCTAAATGCCAGACTGATTCCGCCCACTGGCGATCCGATCTGACCTCCGCCCGGTGGGTTCGGAGCAAATCCCGGCTATTGAGGGTCAATTGTGGAGACAAGCGCCTTGGCGCGGCATTGAGCTCTCAAGTTCATTCAGGGGTGAATTCGGGGCTTGGTGCGTCTGTTTCCACAAATTTCAGACACTACTGGATATTCGTCATTGTGTCAGTTTCAATATCAGTCTCCGGCCGGGAGGGGGCGTTCACCGGCTCGTTCAATCGGACCTCTCTGGCCAAACGAGCAGCGGCCCTCTCATCACCATGGTCGCGAGGCTTCTTGGAGATGCCGGCCTGTTCATGCCCCTCAGCAGGGTCCGCACCGGTCTCTCTGTGGAGATGGACGGCGCTCAGAGTACAGAGGCGAGCCCGTGTATCCGGGGTAGCAGTGAGCCCGTGCGGCAGACGAACGAGGGGACTGGATCACATCGGAAATCGTCTGCACTATCAAACTCAACCACTACCGGAGTTTTCTTAAGGTGGAAGCCGTCGGGCCTGTTTTGATAGCATAGCGCCTTGTAGTTCTTTACATGGAGGGATTCGATGCTCGCTTTCTTTCGACGTCAGAAATGGTTGTGGGTTGTCCTGATCGCCGTCTTCAGCTTCGCGCTTGTCGTGGGACTCGTACCCATGGGACAGCTCGGTCACGTCCACTTCACAACGGATGTTGCCCGCGTCGGCACTGAAGCCGTATCCGCAGGTGAATTCCAGACCGCCTATTACAACGCGGTGAACCAGATGGGTGCGGGCATGACTCCCGAAATATTGAAATCGATCGGCTTCGAAATGCAGATCGTCGACCAACTGGTCAACCAGTACAGCCTGATCGCGGAGGCCAAGCGGCTGGGACTGAACGTGTCTGGGGCTGAGATTGAGCGCACCGTCCTGGAAAACCCATCCTTTCAGGAAAACGGAGCGTTCATTGGCTTGTCGCGATACCAGGATCTTCTTATCCAGAACGGATACACCGTTGTGGACTATGAAAACACGGTCCGGAACGAACTTCTGATGGCAAAGCTGTACAACTACCTCACTGCCGCAGCCACGGTGTCGGATGAAGACGTCGAGACCGAGTACCGTTATCAGAACGAACGGGTGCAACTCGACTATGTGGTGCTGGACGGCCCTTCACTTGAGGGCCAGATTAATCCAACCGACGACGAGCTTGATCAGTACTATCAAACAAATGTCGCGCGTTACTCGGTGCCGGAAAAACGACGCGCCCGTTATGTCTACATTGATACGGTCCGGATCGAGAGCGAAATCGAAGTCGCTGAAGACGACGTACTGACCTACTACGAAGATCGCCAGCAAGAGTATCTGGTACCCGCGAGCGTCAATGCCCAGCACATTCTGTTTCGCACGCAGGACGTGACCGAAAATGACATCGAAGAGGTTCGGGACCGGGCCAGAGATGTACTTAATCGCGCTAAATCCGGCGATGATTTTGGAGATCTGGCCAGAGAGTTTTCGGAGGACACATCAGCATCGGCCGGCGGAGACTTGGGCACGTTTGGCCCCGGACAGATGGTCCCGGAATTCGAGGTCGCCGCATTCGCTTTGGGTGAAGGCGCGACCAGCGATCTTGTCGAAACCGAATTCGGCATTCACATCATCCGTGTCAACGAAAAGCAAGAAGAGCAGTCGCGGCCTCTGGAAGAGGTTCGAGCTTCGATCGAAACAATCCTGAAGTCCGAAGCGGCGGCCGCCCAGTCAGCCGCGGTGAGTCAACGGGTTGCAGTCGCCCTGGCAACGAGTAGCGACCTCGACGCAGTCGCCGAGGCCCATGGCGCAGAGGTCCGGGAGACCGAGCTGTCAGCTCAGGGAGCGGGTTTCGACGGGTTGCCCGACTCTGCGGAACTGGAGAACCGGATTTTTTCCATGGCATTAAACGAGACCGGGACAGCCGTAGCGGTCGCCAGCGGGTACGTCGTAGCCACGGTCGTTGAGATCGAACCGACACGTATTGCCACGTTCGAGGAGTCCGTCGAACAGGTTCGCCGTGAGTTGAGGGCGGAAAGAGCCAGCGAACTGGCAACGGAGAAAGCGATCGAAGTCCGGGAGATGGTGGATCAAGGCCTGGAGCTGGCCCAACTCGCTGCGGAACTCGGGCTGGAAGCACAAACCAGCGACTTAATTACCCGAGACGGATTCATCGACCCGTTCGGTTCGACGACAGAACTGGATGACCAGATCTTCAACATGGAACTGGACACGGTAGGAACACCCGTCAGCGTCGCTGGAAAGACCATTGTTTTTAAGGTTACGCAACATGAAGACATCGCCCCCGAGGCGATGCAGACCGCCTTCGAAGACCTCAGAGAAGAGCTTCTGACAGCCAAACGGGGCCAACTCTTTGATGCATATGGGCAGGAAGTCCGGATCCGTATGGAGGAGGGGGGTGACATAGAGGTCGACGCAGCGCTTGTAGAAGAAATCCTGAGCGGTACGGGCCACTTCATCTAACTCAGACCTTGAGGGGTTCTGGAAAATCGAAAAGAAAACGAAGAATCAAAGGAATAAGAAAAGGATTCAAAGGAAGCTTACTGAATCTTCCAGAAGGTGATTCCGGAGGCCTGCCGACCCACCTCGACGGTGGCCACCAATTCGAGGGTGTCGAGATCGATGACATCCAAAGCCCCCGGCTCTCCCGCTACGCCCTCAACTGACACGAAGGCGTAGTTGGCGTCCGGACTGATGACCACTCCGTGAGTCACACCCCTGGAATTATCGAGGCGCGCCAGTTCCACACCCTCCTGCAGATCCCAGATCCCGGTTGACCCTGCGGTCTTATGTGTCACCACCAACAGCCTGCCGTCGGCGGTGACGTCGACGTTGTAGGGACCTGCACCGGTGTTGAGAGTATCCACAACCTCCCAGCGCTCAAGGTCCACGACCTTGACCTGGTCACTGCCGTTGCAGGCCACATATAGAAACCGGCCTTGGGGACCCGGATGCACCCAGGTTGGACGGTCCACTGCCGCAGCCATCCCCTCCTGCGATCGAGTCTCCGCTATGGCCATCGGGGAACGAGTTGGAACCGTGTCTGGAGTGGCCTCGGTTGTGAGGGAGAGACGACGCAGCACCTCGAAACGAAACGCATCGATTTCGACCAGTTCATCGGTCATCATCATGACCGAATACTGACGATTTCCCATCCGGTTGAGCCGCGAACCGTGCGGCATGATCCCCACTTCGACATCGACCACCTCCGTCATGGTCACCGTGTCGACAACCGAAATTGTACTCGGCTTCATTCCGCCATGGAGGTCGAAATTGACAACATACAGCAACCCTGTACTGGCGGCTATATCCATCGAGGCTGGAAACATGCCCACTCCGACCGACCCGACAAGATTATCGGTTCCCGTACGGTACTTGTATACGGAACCATAAGGCTTGCCATGGGCCAGGGAAAGATACCAGAAGTCGCCCTCGGGCGACACACGGAGGCCATGAGGCCCTTCGATTTCTGTCGGCCAGACGCCCACGGGAATTGTCTTTTCGACTCTCGCACCCGCCGCATCGAAACGAACCAGAGCCACCTCGTCGTCGGATTCGGCGGCGACATACAGCCAGTAACTGGCATCGGGCTTCTTTTGGGCGTCGAGGGAAGGACAGACAAAAAGAAACGATACGACCGCGCCCATGAGACCGAAGAATCTCACCCCAGCTCGACTGCTTGCTGCCTCAGTCGTCATCCTCATGCTCATCCTCAAGGCGCACCGCCCAGAGGCCGCTGTTGAAATCGGAAAAATAAATCAGCCCTTTGTGCGGCTGGACTCCCCAGACCATGGCCTCGTTTTTGACATATCCTTCGGCGTCGTTCGATTGGAAGGAAGCAATTTCGCGTCCTTGCCTGTAGAGATCCCCCATCAGTTCACCGGATAGATCCACGACCCGCAGTCCACCGTTGTAATAGGCGGCGTACAGGATGTCGTCTTCGATCCACAAATTGTGAGACCCAGCTTCAGGGACCTCGTATCGCGCAACTTCCACCGGGTTTTCGAAATCGGTAAAGTCCACCACGTGCATGTAGCCCGCAGTGCGTGTCGGGCCGTCGGAATCCATACCGTAAGGAAAAATTTCGTCCCCGGTGATGACGTAGAACTTACCAGTCGACTCGCTCCGGAATGGAAATGCAGCGTGCGTCGCACCTTGTGGATCGGCGTAAGAGGCAAATTGTACCGGTCGATCCGCCCGTCCACCCGCTATGCCGTTCCCCACATCGACCAGGACGACTCCGTCCCGCCAATTCGACGAGTAGGCAATGCCATCTTCGATCCACACGTCGTGGATCGAATGCCCACCCGTATCCAGTTCGAACCGCGACACGCGAAACGGCGCGCCCGGTTCGGCAACGTTGATAACGTCATAGCGACGTCCATTGTTGACGGCATATACGTGGTTGTCATAAATGAACGTATTGTGCACGCCACCGGTCAAGTCTTCGTCGAATTCAGACAGCCACACGACCTCACTCGGATTGGATACATCGAGCACTACGATCCCGTTTCGTCTGTCCGACGCACCCTCGCGGCTGATCACCGCTGTTCTCCCGTCTTCGGACACCTTAACGTCATTCACTGTGCGGGCGTCCACCTGAACCGAATCGATCATCGCAATATTGCCCGGGTCCGTCACATCCCACACATAAACGTGCCCCTCAGCACGCCAGGTTCCGGTCATCGCGTAATCTCGGCCATCGTCCCCTTCCCAGATCCAGAGATCGCTCGTGTGCCGGTCACGTACAGGAGCGCGCCCAACAACTGTCAGGCTTTTCTGAACGTTCCGGGGTTCAATCTCAACCGTAGCGGCCGAGAACACGCCTCCGGCAGTGGCGATAATTGTGTATCGTCCAGGGAGTTCCGCGACAAAACGTCCATCGTCCGCTATTTGGCCTGACGCTGAGGCTGCAGGATTTCTGAAGTTCGGATGCGTCTGAATGGAATAGAAGATCGGCAAATCGTCGATGATCCGTTCTTGCCGGTCGCGGGCCGTTGCCTGAAATCGAATGACGTCCCCCGTGCGGGCAGTCTCCTGGTCAGGAACCAACTCTACAGAAACGGCCGGGTTATCTACAACGCTGAAGGGGACTTCCGTTTCGACTCCTTCCGCCCCAATCCTGAGTGCTGCCGTTCCACGACCTGTTGGAGTCACGTTTCCGAACCGGTCAACGCTGACGACCTCAGGGTCGCTTGTCGAAAACGTCACGTGGGCGTCGGGACGGAGCGTGTCCGTTATGTCATAGACCTCAATCCGAGGGCGAAGCAGGCTGCCTGTATATAACCTTGCGGGAACACCACTGACCTCTATGCGTTCGAGCGGAGGCAGGGGGATGGTCACGTTGACCTCACTCCGGATCGATCGTCTGCCACCGCTTCGATTCCCTGCTTCCCCATTGCGCGGCACCATGGCGACGATCGTGTACTCCCCTGGCTGGTACGCTTCGACTTCACCCTCGTTCGTGACTCCGACGTTCCTGCGTGACCGGCTAATAAAGACGATCGGCACGTCGAGGGGGTTCCCCCCGTCGTCGAAAGCGGTTGCCGTGAGATTGATCGTTTCTCCAACGTTCAGCGTCAGAGAAGCGGGGGTTACGTCTATAGATGTGACCCGATCATGAACCGGCTCCTGCGCTCGGGCGGTCGATATTGGAAGGATTCCGATCAGAATCGCACTCAAAAGAGCCACGCTTGCCTGGAGTCTGACTCGCCCCATCATTATTCTCGCTGTTCTCGCTATTCTCGCTGTTGTCCTGAAGAGTGAGAAGAGACCGCAGTGGTTCGGAATCGTTGGTCGCAGTGCACCGATCTCTTAACATGACCGGAAGGCGGAGTAATCAGACCCCCCGTCCCAGATGTTCTACACCCCGATGATGTCGATCAACTCCTTCACTGCCGCTGCGGATTTTTGCAGCTCGGCTCGCTCCTCTAGCGTGAGTTCGATCTGAATGATCTCCTCGATACCCGCTTCCCCGAGCTTAACAGGAACACCCACATAGAGATCGTTAATTCCGTATTCTCCGTCCAGATACGCTGCACAGGGAAGTATTTTTTTCTTATCGTGCACTATGGCTTCCACCATCTCGACAATGGCGGCTCCGGGAGCATACCAAGCGCTGGTCTTTAAGAGCCCAACGATTTCAGCGCCCCCTTTTCGGGTCCGATCCACCAGACGTTCGATGGTGTCGGCCGGAAGCAACTCGGTGATCGGAACACCGGCAACAGTTGAATACCGGGGTAAAGGAACCATCGTGTCTCCATGCCCGCCGAGAACAAAGGCATGCACGTTGTCGACAGAAACATTGAGTTCCATCGATATGAATGCACGGAAACGCGCGGAATCTAAGACCCCAGCCATCCCCATGACTCGATTCCTGGGAAACCCGCTCACCCGAAACGCAGTCTGCACCATGGCGTCAAGAGGATTGCTGACGACAATAAGGATACTGTTGGGGGATCGCCCGACGACCTGTTCGGTCACGCTTTTGACGATGTTGTAGTTGGTCTTGAGCAAATCGTCCCGGCTCATACCGGGCTTGCGGGGGATGCCGGCCGTGATGACGATGACGTCGGAATCGGCCGTATCGTCATAGCCGTTGGCACCCGTGATCCGGGAGTCGAAACCTTCCACAGGGCCCGACTCGGTCAGATCAAGGGCCTTGCCCTGCGGCACACCTTCAACGATGTCCACGAGAACAACGTCCCCGAGATGCTTCTCAACGACCAGTTGAGCGGCGGTTGCTCCAACGTTACCGGCTCCGACTACTGTAATCTTCTTTCTAGGCATTACATCTTCTCCACAATCGCCTGTGCGAATTCATACGTCTTATCATTTATTGCTATAGCCCGAGCCTGATCAGCCCCCCCCCCCCCGATCGTTTGGACTTCAAACCAACGAACCTCCAATCCTTTCAGAGATGTGATGATGACACTGCCCCAAAAACGGCGCGCATGAGGTATGGGGAGGGGCTCCCCATTCTTCGGACAGGAAATCCTGGGTCTTAAGGTGGATCGCCGCCGCTGAAATGGGTTGATATTTAGCCCGCCGTCGGGCCTGTGGGAACGGTGAAAAAGCCGAGTCTTCGAGGCTGTTTTCAAGCAACTGTGGGAATCCGCATGGTGTGGGGATTTGCATAGCTGCGTCAGTTTCCACAGGCCCTCGGCGCGCGCTGAAAGTACACGGCCTCGGGCGTCTGATAGTCGAATACTTGATGACCGCGTTCCTGATTGTAAAACCTGAAATAGAGGTTCAGGTTTGCGATCGCTTCGGGAACGCTCAAGTAGTCCTTCAGGTACACTTCCTCGTACTTCACCGTTCGCCATAAGCGCTCGACGAAGATGTTGTCCAGGAACCGGCCCCGACCGTCCATGCTGATCGTGATGCCCTGGTCTTCGAGCCGGCCCGTGAAGATATTGCTGGTGAACTGCGCACCCTGATCCGTGTTGAAAATCTCTGGTTGCGCTTTCGTCAGCGCCCAGTCCAGTGCCGACACGCAAAATCCGCTGTCGATCGACGTGGACACTTCCCAGGCCAGCACGTACCGGCTGAACCAGTCCATGATCGCCACCAGATAGATGAATCCTTGCCGTAGTCGAATGTAGGTTATATCCGTGGCCCACACCTGATCGGGACGCACAATCTCCAGATTGCGCAACTGGTATGGGTAAATCCGGTGTCCCGGGGCCGGCATCGACAACTGCGGTTTGGGATAGATCGCTTCCAGTCCCATGAGCCGCATCAGTCGCCGCACCCGCTTCGCATTGACCCGCCGACCTTGCGTCTGCAACCACCAGGTCATACGCCGAATCCCGTAAAACGGGGTTCGCGTATATTGCTCGTCCAACAGACGCATCAACGCGATGTTCTCGGCGCTCTCGCCCACCGGTGTGTAGTAGAGTCCCGATCGGGACACGCCGGTCAACCGACACTGCTCGACGATGCTCAACTCGTCGTGATTCGATTCGATCCATGGTCGTCGATGCTCTAACGGGAAAGTCCCGACTTTTTTTTGAGCCACTCCACCTCGACCTGTAATTTTCCGATCTGTTGGTAGAGTTCCGCCTGCACTTGCTCATCGGCTTCACTGGCCTGTACTCGGCCATTGGAGAAGATGTCCGATACGCCGTCGAGTACTTGCTTTTTCCACTTCGTCACCATGTTCGGGTGAACTTCGTAGTGGGACGCGATTTCCTGGATCGTGCGCTGTCCCTTCACCGCTTCCACGGCAATCTTTGCCTTCAATTCTGCGCTGTACTGCTTCCGCCCTCGCTTCTTCATCTGCCTCTCCCGAGGTAGCAATTTTACACCTTAGTGACCTGTCCGAATTTTGGGGAGCACCTCATGGAGCGGCGGCGGTCGGTAGCAACGATTACCGAGATGGGGGAAACTAACATGCGCTCGAAGAGAATGTCAATTGACACACTTTACGTGTATCTGCTAGCGTCCGGGAGTTTAGTTCACCCTGTCGAGTCGGACCCCAAGGTCCCAACACTTCCATCACGGCGACAGCTTGATTTGAGGTTTTCAACTTGTTTGTAGCTAAGCAAATCTTTCTGACTAAAGGTGTCGGGCGGCATCGAGAAAAACTCCCGAGTTTCGAAATGGCTCTCAGGGACGGCGGCCTGGCACCATACAATCTTGTATATGTTTCCAGTATCTTCCCTCCGAATTGCAAGCTGATCTCCAGAGCTCAGGGACAAAAACAACTGTATCCTGGACAGATCGTCTTTTCGGTGGTCAGTTCGAATGCGACGAACGAGCCCCATCGCCTGATCGCGGCTTCAATCGGTGTGGCCATTCCAACGGACCCGGACGCGTACGGCTATCTTTCTGAACACCACTCCTTTGGAGAAAGAGAAGATGTTGCGGGCGACTATGCCGAAGACCTCGCAGCGGAGATGTTGGCAACCACGCAGGGTGTCGAGTTCGATCCCGACCGCAGTTGGGACGAAAAGAGAAGAGATCTGGCGAATTTCGAACAAGATCGTCAAGAGTACGAACATTACGAAAACTGCTGTCGGAAACAAGAACGGCCTCTGGACAACCGTCGTTACTGGCGCGATTTTCATCCCGGACCCTCCTTACCGGCCGTAAGAAACCATGAAAGAGCCAACTGCAGGCTCGCGCCGGTTTCTGAACCTTCCGGACAGTCTTGCAGACTATTCACGCAGCAAGGCGGTTGTATGGCCCGTGCCGTACGAGCGGACTACGAGTTGGCAAAGGGGCACACGGAGCGCTCCCGGATCCATCCTGGAGGCATCCGCCTATGTTGAATTATACGACGACGAACTCGACTGGGAACCGTGCAATGTCGGAATTCATACTCTCGAAGTCACCGACCCCTCGACGCTCGAGGAAACCGAAGGGATCCGCTTTATTTACGAGCGTGCCCGCCGCTTTATGGGTGACGGCAAGTTTATCCTGACGCTGGGAGGCGAGCACACTCTAACATCTCCAATTGTCCGCGCCGCCAGGGAAAAGTATCCGGATCTGTCTGTTCTGCAGATCGATGCTCATGCCGACCTCCGGAACACCTACGACGGCACACCCTATAGTCATGCCTGCGTCATGCGCCGCATCGTGGAGATCTGCCCGGCCGTTCAGGTCGGTATCCGTTCAATCTCAAAAGAGGAGGTCGAAGAATCTAGAAAGCTCCCGACCCAACTTTTCTTTGCGCGAGACATTGCCAATTCTTCTGATTGGATCGACCGGGCCGTCGATGCGTTGACCGATTCAGTCTACGTCACGATCGATGTCGACGGGCTGGACCCGTCGATCGTGCCGTCAACGGGAACTCCCGAACCTGGAGGTCTGGATTGGCACACTCTTCTGGACCTGCTCAGAGCTGTCAGGCGGAGCAGGAGCATCGTGGGGGCCGACATCGTTGAGTTGCTCCCAAGAGAAGGTTTTCATGCGGCGGATTTCCTATGCGCTAAACTCGCCTACAAGATTTTCAGCTATGCTTTCTATCCGCAATGCAGCTAGCAGGACCCGCACCGGTCCGACGGTGTGGATGAACGGCTTTCACATTAAAGCGGCGAGCCCGTTCTATTCCCCTCCGGCCACCTGCGGGACGGAAACCGGGAGATGGTCTTTCCTGAACCGCAGGATCGCCTCGACAGCCAGCCAGAGGCTCAGTACAAAAATGCAGACCGCCACGGCAGTGAGCAGGATCTGGCCACCGTTGTAATAGAGTTGCAGGTTATAGACCATCGCTGTCGCGGTGACGCACATCATGAACATCATCGGAATGAGGGTGTACCAGTAGTTTCGTCCTCGCTGTCGTAGGTACACAGTGACCGTGAGAAGGGTTAGCGCCGCCATCACCTGGTTTGTACTTCCGAACAGAGCCCACAGTGCCAATCCTGCTGATTGGCCATTTATCTGAAAGAAGGCGAAGAACGCGATCAGGGAGACCGCGATCAGGGATCCTAAATAACGGTTCCCCAATTGCGGGACTCCAAACGAATTTCCAATCTCTCCAATGTTATAGCGAAGCAATCGCGTTCCCGAGTCCACTGTAGTCAGCGCGAACGACACGGCGACGAGAGCCATGAAAGCCTGTGCGATCTCCATGGGAACGCCCAAACGTGAAACAAAAAAGGCTGCGCCATCGATGAACGCGCGCATCGTCGTCGCCAGTCCTGAAGCGGCTGTCCAACTTGAATAATGCTCACTCCACGACTCGACCGACCGGAAGCCTGCCGTCGTGGCCAGAACAGCCATGAGCCCCAGCATGGATTCACCAATCATTGCTCCATAACCCACCGGAACCGCATCCGTTTCTTTATCGATCTGTTTCGACGTTGTCCCGGAAGACACCAGCCCATGAAAACCCGAGGCAGCGCCGCATGCGATTATGATGAAGACAAAGGGAAATATCGGAGGCGCACCTGCCGGACTCGTATCCACTATCGGAGCCACAAAGCCGGGCCTGAGAACAAAAAAGCCGACGTAGGCCGCGCCCAGCCCCAAGTACAACAGGAGCGAGTTCAGGTAATCCCGGGGCTGCAATAGCAGCCACACCGGCAGCACAGAAGCGGCGAACGCGTAAATCAAAAGCAGAAAGATCCAATTCGGCCAGGCAACATCGAGATTTCCCATATTTATCGCTGCCGCGATCGATGCCAGCATCAACACAAAACCGATAGCCGTCGTCCATCCGATGCTCGCGGAACGTTTGTAGACCAGCCATCCGATCACGACGGCAACAACCATCAGGAAAAATGTGGGAAATATCGTCTGCGGGTAAAAGCTCGTCGTAAACAGATCGGCAACGATTCCAACAAATACACCCATGACCAGGCACAGGAGGAAAAGGATGATCATCAGGAACAGAGTTTTCGCGCGCGGTCCGATAAGATCCTCAGCCACCTTACCGATACTGAGCCCCTTGTTTCGCATTGAAACGACGATCGCGCTGAAGTCGTGCACGGCTCCGATCAGAACCGTTCCCAGGACGACCCATAGCATGGCCGGCAGCCAACCCCAGATAACAGCTATAGCGGGTCCCAGCATCGGAGCCAGACCTGCGATCGAAGCGAAATGGTGGCCAAAGAGAACAGCTTTTCTGGCCGGAACATAGTCCACACCGTCCGACATGGTGTGGGCCGGAGTCTCTCGAGTGGGATCCAGTTCGAAGATGCGCCGCCCGAGATAGCGGGCATAGAATCGGTAGAAAAGTATGTATGCGATAAAGCACAGGATGGCCGCCACTACAGGCTGCATAGCTCGATTCCTCCTTTAAACCTCGCGGAAAATATCGACTCTCCTTTTACACTTCACCGAATTCCCTGTCAACCGAGCCCGGATTTATCGGAAGTAAAGGAGGACTATGGTCGGAATAACAATCATGGCCACGATGTCCATCACGATACCGTATCGAATCATCTTCGTAATCGGAACCTTACCCGAAGAATAGACGATGGCATTGGCGGGTGTGGAAACCGGGAGCATAACCGCAACTGAAGCAGCAAGACTGGCCGCGATTGCTGGGGGAATCGGGTTCACGTCAGCTGCCTGTGCAATCGAAATAATGACCGGGATCGCGATATTCGCGGCGGCGGTGTTCGACATCGTCTCCGAAAGGATCGTGATAAAAATAGCAGAGGCAAAAGTTAGAGTGATAACGGACCCGATAGGTACGGACCCGGTGATAGCCCGCCCGAACGCTTCCGCCAAACCTGTCGAGGACGCCATCTGTCCCAACGCGAGTCCGCCGCCGAACAGCAGAATCGTTCCCCAATCGATGTTTGCCGCCTGTTTCCACGTAATCGTGGACCGTTCTGTTTGACTCACCGGCAACAGGAATAGCAACGTGGCGCCGACAAGGGCGGCTACAGAAATTGGAACCGCGGCTAGCAGTGTTGCCGCGACCGGGTGGTCCGTTCCCAGCACAATCCCGAGCAACCCAGGCACAATCCAAAGCATCACCGTGATCAGAAATGCGACGACGACGTTCTTCTCACCTCTTTTCCACGGCCCCAACCCCGCCATGCGGTCCCGAATGATATCGTCTGCACCCGGGATCTCCCCAACACCGCCGCGCCCCATCCAGTTCATGTATATGACCAGGAAGCCCACCATAATGACCGAAATTGGAACCGCGAAGAACATCCATTGGACAAATGAAATTTCCGTCCCGGTGAATTCGCGAATCATCCCGGCTGCGATCACGTTTGGCGGCGTCCCGACGATTGTTGCCATGCCACCCAACGAACAGCCATACGCCGTCGCCAACATCAGCGCCGTCCCATATCTGGGGTTTATCTCCGACTCCGATTCCATGAACGCCAGCAGCGATAATCCGATCGGCAGGAGCATGGCGGCGGTCGCCGTATTGCTCATCCAGGCTGAAATGAATGCTGCAATACAACCGTAAGCAATCAAGATGCGGGTCGGACGGGCGCCAATCACCTTCCAGGACATCACACCATAGGCAATCCTTTCGTTGAGCCGGTGGACGAATATCGCCTGTGCAAGGATAAAGCTTCCGATAAACAGCATTATCAGAGGGTCGGCGAACGGCGCGTACGCCTGGCGGGCTGGAGCCACTCCGAGAACAACGGCGAGAGTTGGGCCCAGCAGAGCCGTAACCGGAAGAGGGATCGTTTCCGTAACCCACAGCGTGATTACGGCGACCATGATGGCAGCAAGGCGGTGGGCTTCAATCGAGAGACCGGGCAGAGGCAGAATCAAGACCAGCAGAAAGAGGACCGGCGCCAGAACGAGACCGACCTTGCGACGGACACGATCTGGGGTCGAGGCTCTCACATCCATCCTGATTCCTGATTCTCCATCCGGAGCGGCCACAGCGACGGTGTATCACACCCTTCATCACTCATTCCAACTGGCAATGTCGCCAGCGACCTGGATTAAAAGTTCAGGATATAAGATTCGCTCGGTCGTTCCTTCAGGTCGCCATTCCTGCCGCGTTCCACGCGTGGTCTGACAGAGGGCACCATTGCAAGAATATTCCGCTTACAGGCCGATCATCTTCGAATACACGGATCTTGCTACGGAGGCCTCCTCAGTACCTTTAATGATTGCGCGGCCATCGCGGAACAGCGTCAGTTCGTAAGGCGGGTTCGAACACTTGAGCAGGAAGTCATTCGACCGAACCGGACCATACATTTCAAGGTCTTTGCCCATTGCCGATAAATCCAGCTCGGCACGCGCGCTCGGGATGACTTGAACGGCGTTCCTGCCGCAGAGGCTGATTGTTCTCATAGCTGAGGAATCGAGGTAATCCAGATGGCCCCCCGAACACAGAGGACACTCTTCCTCGAGCGCCTTCGACAGTGGAAGCGATTGCATCTTGAGACTCCATATGTCGACGGAGATCAATCGTGTATCGCCATTCTCCAGTTGTCCGGTCAATGCTCGAAGCGCATGTGCGACTGCGATTGATGCGATCGCGCCAGTTATCGGAGCGATGACGCCGGCGGTATCACAGGTTGGACTGGACCCTGCGGCGGGAAGGGTATGCATCAGGCATCGCAAGCACGGACCACCAGGCAACACCGGCACCACCAGCCCGTAGCTCCCGACGGCCGCTGCGTAAATCCAAGGCGTTCGAGCCAGGCGGCAAGCGTCGTTCAGGACGAACCGGGTCTCAAAGTTGTCCAGTCCATCCATCACAAGATCCAGATCCGTTATCAACGCCTCCGCGGTCGACGGATTGAGATCTTCCACGATCGCATCTAGATGGACGGTGGAATTGACCCCCTGGAGTTTTTCCTTGGCCGCAACGGCTTTAGGCAAGCTCTCACGGGCATCCGATTCGTCGTAGAGCATCTGTCTCTGAAGGTTGGAAAGCTCTACGAAATCCCTGTCGATCAGCCGGACATAACCCACGCCAGCTCGTACGAGTTGATCCGCAACGACGGTTCCAACTGCGCCCAGACCGACGATTCCCACGCGCGCCTTAGAAACTCGCGTCTGCCCGAGTTCACCCATGAACTCAAATCGAATCTGACGCGAATATCGTTCATCCATTGGCGAAATCCAATTCCCTGATGATCGATTTGTAAATAGCGCCCACCAGCGGTTCGGTCTGCATGCGGATCGCCGCCGCCAGAATGTCCGCGAAGGCCTCTTCCTGACCGGGCAGAACCGCGAATGGCGGGTATCCAGCACGAACAAGGAAGAAATTCGCAAAGACCACGGCAGCGGTTCTGTTGCCGAAATCGAACGGCCAGATATCCACGAGTCGAGTCAATACCAGACCGGCCTGCTCGATTGCGTGGATCTCCAGAAAACTGTCGGCTGAAAGCCAGCGTTCAAAGTTGTCCAGAGCCCGGTCGACGAATTCCGGGTCCGGACAGTCCTGCCCGCTGAACTTTGCCGGTACCGGCGACTGCCGTATCTGACCCGCGCCCGGTCGCGGATGGAAAAGGTGACGGTGAATCTGAAGCAAGCCGGACTTTCCAGGGTCCGTCATCACGGAACGGGCCCGGGCGACATCTCCGATTCCGTCGCGCTGGCTGAGGACCGCATCAAAGCGTTCAAGCGACGGTGCCAGATCGAGGTTCGCAATTCGGTCAAGATCTGCAAAACGGTGGGAACGGCGAAAGTCGAGGTTGGGTTTCGTTGGGAGATCTTCGCTCATTTGGTCTCAGTGCAAATAGTTAAGTACTATGACTTCACTACTTGATAGTTTCTTCACTGTCTGTACCGATCATGTACTTGCTCTGACGCACGGGCTCGCCTCTTTGACCATTCATTAGCCTGGACCCGCAGTCCCCGCTCGTCAGGATGCGATCCCGAGGACACTGACGCTTGAGTAGACTCCAGATCAATGGGACATTCCAGAGCCGGGCCCATGCCCTCACCCAGCTTACCGGTCGCGCACTGCCTGCCGTGATTCTTTCTCGATCGTCTTCCGTCGTTCCGTTTCCCGCTTGTCATATGTTTTCTTGCCCTTCGCGAGGGCGATCTCGCACTTGATGCGCCCTTTCTTCAGGTACATCTTCAATGGAACAAGCGTCCGTCCACGTTCAGTCGTCCGTCCGATCAGCTTGCGGATCTCCGAACGTTTCAAAAGCAGCTTTCGCGCCCGCATCGGGTCGTGATTCGAGACGTTCCCATGCGAGAAAGGGCTGATGTGACAGTTCATCAGCCACACCTCCCCTGCCCGGATCACTCCGTAGGCTTCCTTTAAGCTCACGCTTCCTTCGCGGGCCGACTTCACCTCGGTACCTGTCAAGACCAATCCCGCTTCAAATTTTTCAAGAAACTCGTAATTGTGAGATGCCTGGCGGTTGACCGCAAGGACCGGAGGGCTCACGGCTGCGATCTGTTGGGGAACGCGGGCTGGGGGTTCTTCAAATCCAGAATTGCCGGGGCAGTATTGCCGAAAAAATCAGGCTGCGTAGAGCCGGGTTGGGCGCCAGTAGCCGGGAGTCCGTTCTGCGGGAACACGACCTGGCCATCTGCGGTAACTGATGGCGCCACTGACCCTGGCCCGGCGCCGAAAGGAAATCCCTGGCCGGGACCGGCGACTGGCATTGGGGGCTGCGCGTTGGCCCTCGGATTGACGAGAGGTCCAAAGGGCGTCTGAATGATGGCGGGTTGCACCGGGGTACTCCCTACCTGTCCGTTCGCTGCGGCGGGATTCGCCCCGGGCGATTGAAAGGGATTGCGCCCCGCGACTGGCACCTGCGCCTCAGCGAAGGGTTGTCCGGGCGCCTGGACTGGATAGTTGGGAGCGGGCACGCTACCGGCACCCGCCGTTAACGTCCCCGCCACGGCTATTACGATGATCCGTCCCTGTTCCAATACGACATAATCCAGAGGCAGGCCCTCAAATATTTTTTTCACGGCCTGCGCCAGGTCCAGAGCTTCGAACTGTACGCTGACATTCCGATTTTCTAATTGAGCGGGCACCGTGGATTCGGTGCCGGCAGCGCGGTCGAACAGATTCAAGAGACGACCTAAGCCCACCGCCTCAGCGTAAATCGAAATCTGTCCGTCAACAACCTCGATCTCCAGGACATCCGCCCGGGCGGCACTCGCCTCAGACGGCAACGAAATCGGCATTGCAATCAATACTGCCCAGCACGCCAGCGACCTCATACGATCCTCCCCGGGCCCGTCACAGACCACGTGCAATTGTCAAGACATGTATTATAGCAGCCCGTCACAGAATCCCGTGGGTTCGCGCGTGTGTCTTCGGGGCGCAGGAGCGAAGTAATGAGGTCCCGCTGCAGTGTCATCCCAACTGAGGAACCCCACGGCATTCCTCTGTTTCTTCCGCCGCTTCGTCCGCATCCACTTCACTCCCTCCTTCTGCATTAATATGTTGCATCGATCGATTGTAATCACCTCTGTATAGCAGGACTGTACCTTCTAATGGCCAACAAAATCCATCTCAGGCACGACAAACGAACGTGAATCCGGTCGCTGTATTATGTATGCTGCCATGCGATGTTCCGAAATGAGGATGCAGCGAGGAAGTCGCTCGCACGACAAGAGGAGGATCACATGAAGTGGATGCGCACACTAGCTATTTTCGTCGCCGGGTCCACAGCCGGCGCCGTTGGGATGCAGATGGTTGCCGCTCAGGAAGACGGCAACACAGGCCTCCGCCTGAATCACGTCGGAATCGCAGTGGAAGACGTGGGTGAGGCCATAGAGTTCTACACCCAGGTGATGGGTTTTCAGGTGGCGTTCGAGTTTCCGAGCCCGGATGGCCGACCGACGACCTCGTATCTCCAGATCAATCGTGACACGTTCCTGGAAGTGGCGCCGGCCAATGCAGACAGAGCCGCGGGCACCATCACGCACGTTGGCATTCAAGCCGAAAACGCGGACGCTACGGTCGCCCGGCTTCGCCAAGGCGGGGCAACAGTGACCGACCCTCGCGTCAGTTCGAACAGTAGGGCCAAACTCGCCAACGTCACCGACCCCAACGGGATCCGATTGGAGTTGAATGAACTGGTTCCCGGCTCGCTCACCAGGCAAGCGGTGGAATCCTGGAGGTAGGTGCCCTGTCATGCTATGTTACCCCGATGGCATACATCGTTGGTAGTACCGGGAACATGATTTTAGATTGGAGGTGCCCTGTGAGATATCGGTTCATGACGGTTGTCGCGGTGGCGGCCGGCCTACTGGTAGTTTCAGTACCACTGGTAGCGCACCACAGCAACATCAACTTCGATGCCGGGAAGGAAATTACGATGAAGGGGACTGTCACCGAATGGATTTGGGCCAATCCCCATTGCTTCTTGAGGTTCGACGTGCCCGACGACAATGGCAGCGTCGTTCACTGGATTGCCGAATCTAGTAATCCTCCCGGCATGGCCCGGAAGGGCTGGAGCAACCAGTCACTGAAGCCCGGCGATGAAGTTACTGTGACGGTGGAGCCCGTCAAGAACGGCAGCCCACTCGGGCGTATGCTGCAAGTCGTACTACCGAATGGTCAGACATTAGACTAGGCACCCAGGGGGCCCGAAACGTCGCCGCCCCGCCTTCGAGATCGGATGGAACCGTCGGCGCTTGAAGCAAGTCTGGTTTGATTGCGGGTCGGTCGTCCGGTTTGCGAGGGCGGCTCTTGCTGAGTTGCGACGCAATATAGATGTTGGGTAGGGAGTTTCACGTATGCCAAATCGAAGAATAGTCTGGATCTTCATCCTCGCAGCAGTGCCCGCCTTTGCCCTGCTTGCGTTGGCTCAAACGGCTCAACCCATCTGGAATTCAATTGCATCGCGTACCGAACCGGATGCAGTTCGGAATGCAGCGCCCGCCCCACGGCGTGACCTGTCTGGGACTTGGGAGCCGGCCGTCAACGCCGTTGCGGCAAATGGTGCGAGAAACATGCCATCAGACGGCAGACCTGAGCATGCTCTGCCATACACGCCGTTAGGGGAGGAAGCGTTCGATGCCAACAGGCCGGCATGGGGAGTCACCGGCGTTCCCTCGGCGCTTTCCAATGATCCGGTGCCTCTTTGTGATCCACAGGGCTTCCCGCGCATCGTTCTTCACAATTTCAGAGCAAGCCAGATCTTTCAGACTGCGAACCAGGTCACCATCCTCTACCTATTTAACAAGAAATGGCGTGTTATCTGGACTGACGGACGAGAACTGCCCGAGCCGGATGAAGTGGAACCAAGGTGGTGGGGGTACTCGGTTGGCAGGTGGGAGGACGACACCACGTTTGTCGCTGAGACGGTCGGGCTCGATGAAAGAACCTGGCTTGATAATGCGGGGCGTCCACACAGCAGTGATCTGCGCGTGGTGGAACGATACCGCCGCCTGAACGACGATCGCTTGGAAATGACGATTACGATTGACGACCCGACGTACTACACCGAACCTTGGATCGCCCTCGACAGGCTACCGCTGGCGTTACAACCGTCCAATTTCGATATTAGGGAGATGGAGTGCTCACCGTCGGAGACGGCGAGATATAACGAGGTGTTTGGCGACCCTGCCGCTGGTGTGGAACGATAGCAAGAGCCGCGAATGACGCCAAATTGGTCACCAAGCGTCAACGCGGTGTTACCACTATCTGACTTGGCATTCACGTCAGCACCAGCCGATAACAAAAGCTTGATGACTTCAGCGTTTTGACCAACGGCGCCTATCAGCACTCTCCGCCCGTCGTTGTCCTTGGAACTAACATCGGCGCCCGCCGCCAAGAGCGTCTCAACGAGTTCCCCATTCCCCCGACTCGCCACTTCCGATAAGGCGGTATGCCCGTGCCCTGATTTACGTGGTCAAGTCCCGATAAATCAGGCCAGCTTACAGCGTCGTTCCGCCGTCTGCCAGCTAACTACAGCGCACCTTTTCCCAACAGAACGACCGGAATGGTTTTGATCAGAATCTTTAAATCCAAAAGCAAAGACCAGTTGTCTATGTATTCGAGGTCAAGTCTCATCCACTCGTCGAAGCCGACTTGATTTCGGCCGCTGATCTGCCAGAGACAGGTCATGCCCGGCTTCATGCTAAGTCGCCGTCGCTGCCATCTCTTGTAGCGCTCGACTTCCTGAGGCAATGGGGGGCGGGGCCCGACCAGGCTCATGTCACCTTTGAGTACGTTGTACAGCTGGGGCAACTCATCAATGCTGAATCGCCGCAGAGATTTCCCGATCGAAGTAATTCGGGGGTCGAGGGACGACTTGAAGACCGGCCCGTCCATTTCGTTGATGGATTCCAGTTCGACGCGGCGCTGTTCCGCATCGTCGATCATGGAGCGGAATTTGTACATGATGAAAGGACGGCCATGAAGTCCTGCCCGTCGCTGGCTGAACAGCACTCGGCCAGGGCTGGTCAGCTTGATGATCAATACCGTTGCGACCATCAGTGGCAGAGTGAGAACTCCGATAACAACCGACAGCACGACGTCCATCAGTCGGCGAACGAAAAGCAGCGACTCATCCGAGGGCGTGGGACTGAACGTGAGCAGTGAGAAACCGTCTAGCTTATGAAAATCCATGTGCGCGATCGAATGCGGAAACAGGTTCAGCACGATCCGGGCTGTAATTCCGAGTTCCTCACACAACAGAAAGAGTTCTTCGAGGGGGTCCAGGCGTTGGCGGTCAACTACGAAGATCATTTCGTCGATACCTCCATCTTCGAGGATTTCCCGGGCCCTCTCTTCAGGAAACACGCCGATGGGTTTGAGGCCCCACGTCGCGTTGTTCTCAATCGATCGCGCAAATGCCGTCGCAGCCTGTCCTTCTCCGATAATGGCAACGTGGCGGATCGACGACCAATTCCAGCCGCGAACGGCAAACAGGGCGAACCGATAGGAAACCAACACCCCGTAATTGAGAATCAAGGCGAGCAATGCGATCAGTCGGCCCGTAACGTCATGATTGAGGAGGAAAAGAACGGCCGCTATGACAACCCAGGCCAAACCGGTCGCTTTGGAGAGCTGAACCAGCTGATCCTTGAGCTGGAGAAACCTCGGCGAATACACCAGAAAGGCTGGAAGCAAGATAGCCCATATGGGCAGCATCAACGCCAGCAGCCAGATGTATACCTCGATGGGCATGACGGTGAAACCTTCTATCGCGAAAGAGGCGCTGAGTGCATAGGCGAGGAAGAAACTGGCTGCCGTCAGACCCAGGTCCATCAACAGGAGGTTGAAGGCCAGTATCTTCTGTCGTTGTTCAATCATCGTGCCAAACCCGCCGACCGAAACTTGATACCGGAGGAAGATTCCTCCCTTCGACCGGGTCGGGTTGAATCCCTATCTTACTGAATTAGCGAACGCCACCATGAACAGACTTTTCACGAAAATCATAAAACTCACACCTCCTCGACCCTCCACAGGCCTGGCGAGCTCTCTGATTCTGGTCCTGCTGGTCACCGCCGGTTGCGCCGCTGGCCGAGCGGCCTACCAGAGGGGTATCGAGGCGCAGGTCGCTCGAAACTACGATGAAGCACTTACCCATTATGAACAAGCGCTCAGTGAAGACCCCGGGGAGATCGAATACAGGCTCAAGGTCGAACAGACTCGCTTTGCCGCCGCGTATCAGCACTTTGAAAACGGCCGGAGAGCACTGGAGGCGGGCGAATTGGAGGCCGCGCGGGCCGAGTTCATTCGCGCCATCGAACTCGACCCCACTCATGATCTGGCCCGCGTTGAACTGAACAGGACGGAGATTCTGATGCAGCCGGGAGATCCTGAGGTCCCCAGCGCTGCCGAGGAATTCGAGGTCCGCAAAGAGCTCGCCAGGACTGACCCGAGCCTCGACCTCCAGCTCTCGCCGGAAATATCCACTATTTCGATTCGGATCAGCCAGGAGGCTCAGGCTGTTTACGAGACGATAGCCGAGCTTGCCGGCCTCAACGTTATCTTCGACCCGGACTTCCGGTCCACCCCGATATCGGTGGAGTTGAACGACATCACTGTTTATGCGGCTCTCGATATACTGGGACTCCAGACCCGGACATTCTGGACACCGATCAACCAGAACACAATCATCGTCTCTCCGGACAACCAGCAAAAGCGCCGGGACTATGAAGCCCACATCCTCAAGACAATTTATCTGACGAACAGCGTCAATCCAACCGACATCACGGAAGCTATCACAGCGATTCGGACGCTGTTGAACGTGCGCTTCATAGCCCAGAGCACGTCAATGAACGCCATCATCATCCGGGACACGCCTGGCAGGGTTGCGATCGCCGAAAAGATCATCGATGACATTGATAAGAGCAAACCTGAGGTTCTTGTAGAAGCGACGGTTCTCGAAGTGGACCGGAACACGCTTCGAGAACTCGGCATACTCCCGCCCCAGGGAACCAGCATCGGATTGGACGGGACGTCGTCGGGAGGGGATGATGGGGCAGGGTCCAGAACCGACGTCAACCTGCGCGATCTCAACAACCTGAATTCGGGCAGTTTCAACATCGTCATTCCCGACGGAGTAGCCAGATTTCTAGAGAGTGATGCCCGAACACGGTTGGTTCAAAATCCGACCGTGCGGGCTACAGACGGTCAGTTGGCGACGATACGCATCGGCTCGCGTGTGCCCGTCGCCTCAGGCAGCTTTCAGCCGGCTTTTGCCGGCGCCACGGGAACACCGGTCGTTCAGTTTCAATACATCGATGTGGGCGTGAACATGGACATCACCCCGCGCGTTCTGCTCAATCGGGAAATCTCAATGCAGGTCGTCGTCCAGGTACAGGCGACCGCGGGCAACAACATCATCAGTGGCGTGTCTCTGCCGGTGTTCACGAATCGGGAAATCACCCACGAAATCCGCTTGAGCGAGGGGGAGACCAACATTCTGGGTGGCTTGATCACCGACATTGAAAGTGTCTCAGGTTCCGGCATTCCGGGACTGCGCCAGATACCCATTCTCGGACAGTTGTTCTCCACGGAAACCACACAACGAGACCAGACGGAAATCATCGTCCTGCTGACACCGCATATTGTGAAGATGCCCAACCTCAGTGATAGAAACCTTCGAGGGCTTCTCATCGGGACGGAAACCAACACACGTTTTATCGGAATACCCGGTGCCGCTCGAGAAGAAATCGAAACCGCCGATCCCATAGAAGACTTCGAACCGAGCGCAGACCTGGAACTCGGAGAAGACCGTCTAAGCTTCGATGTGGGGGTAGTGATGCTGGAATCCGGAGCACCTACCCAACTCGGAATCTTGATTGACACACCGGATATGGCGGGTGCGGACTTCACCATTGAGTTCGATCCCACTCGGGTTGCACTCCGGCAGATAAGCGATGGCGGTTTTCTAAGCCAGGGTGGAGTCAGCGTCGCGCTGGTTCAGAATATTGATAGTGAACAGGGCCGTGCACGGATTACCGCGGAACGGCCGAACCTGGCTGCCGCGGTCGGAGGACAAGGCGAAATTCTCGAGCTGACCCTGGAAGCCATTGCGGGCGGCACCTCGACGCTGCGTGTGCGCGACGTTGAAATCCGTTCCACGGGAGCACCCCCACGGTCCGCTCCATCGACAGAGATCCAAGTCATCACACCGTGAGAAAGCGATCCCAACGAGCAGCCCGTGGCAGAAGTCCCGAGGGCCGCGTTACGGCCAAACGGGGCCGGATTCTAGGAGGCGACGAAGCGCCGACCCGAAGTCGCGAAGAGGCGCCGGCCCGAAGCCGCGAAGAAGATACAATGCGCATTCATTGGGAGGAGTCGGCGACAACGAAGACGGCCCCGTTTCGCCGTAACCCTTCGGGCGCAGGGGGGCCACCGACGTACCAAACGGAGGCCGCAGGCGCCCCGCAGGCTTTGTCCGGCATTGGTAAGGCCGGTCACGATGAAAAAACGGCGCCCGCGGCCTCGGTTTCAAACCTCGGTGCCCACTCCTCACTTCGCGCAGCCAACCCGAAGACCCCTGCGCGCGGCCCTCGGGGCTTCTGCCACGGGCTGCTAGGGTTTTCCCTGATCGAGTTGATCGTGACGGTGACAATCGTCGCGATACTCGCGGGTTTGGCTGTTCCACTCGCCCGAAACTCCATCCGGCGCCAGCAGGAAGTCGGGTTGCGACGGGCCCTTCGAGAAATGCGTGTCGCTATCGATCGGTTCAAGGAAGCATCCGATCTGGGATTGATCGAAGTCACTCTAGGTACTGAGGGATACCCTGAGGACCTGGAAATTCTTGTCGAGGGCGTCGATCAGATCGGTGCCGTAGACAGGAGGCTGAAATTTCTCAGACGAATTATCCTCGACCCCATGACAGGCTCTACTGAATGGGGTTTGCGCTCCTATCAGGATGATCCGGAATCCAATTCATGGGGAGGCGAAAACGTTTTTGACGTCTATACGCGATCGGGTGCGCTGGCGCTGGATGGCAGCCCGTACTCGGAGTGGTAGGTTGAACCGAACCCCTGGATTCTCGTTGCTGGAACTGATGATCGTCCTGACGATCATCGCGATCCTGGCTTCGATTGCCGTTCCGATGTATCAAGCGACGATCCTCCGGGCAAGAGAGGCCGTTCTGCATGAGAACCTCCACTCTCTCCGCACTGTCATCGATCAGTACACCGCCGACAAGCGGACAGCGCCTCAATCCCTTGATGACCTCATCGCGGCAGGCTACCTGCGTGAAGTTCCGGAAGATCCCATTACCAGATCCCGCACGACATGGCAAGTGGAGTTCGGGGCAACGGCGATGGTCCCGGATCAACTCGAAACCGGAATAGTGGACGTCAACAGCGGCGCCCCTTCGATTTCAACGGAGGGTACGCTCTACAGTGAGTGGTAAATTTGGAAGAGAATGCCTGGCTGAGGAGGTGATCGGTTTCAAACATGACGAAACTGTCACGCAATGTATATCTAAGTCAGGACTCTAAATACCTAACGACTTGAGGATCTGCTCATCGTCCCGCCACTTCTTTCTGACTTTCACGTGCAAATCAATATGCACTCTGTTGTTGAGCAGGGATTCCAGTTCACGTCGAGCTGAAGTGCCAACCTCCTTGATAACCTGCGCACCCCGGCCTATTACAATTTTTTTCTGCGACTCGCGCTCGACATAGATCGATGCAAAAATCTGAATCCTGTCTTTGCCCTCCTCAAAACGATCAATAGCGATTGCAGTGGCATGGGGCAACTCCTCCCGGGTCCTTAGAATCAACTTTTCCCGGATGACTTCGGATGCCAGGAGCCTTTCCGGCTGGTCGGTAGGTTGCTCCTGCGGATAGTACATTGGACCTTCCGGAAGGCACTTATAGATTTCGCTTTTTAACGTACCCACGCCATCGCCGGTTTTAGCCGAAACGGGAAAGATGTGGTCGAAGTCGACTGCGTCACTGTAGCGGGTGATCTGAGGCAGCAACTGGGGCTTTTGAATCTTGTCGATCTTATTCAGCAAGAGATATCGCCGGGTTTGGACCTTGCGAATGAGGTCAAGTGCGAACTCGTCGCCGCGACCGTGACTCGCCGACGCATCCACGATCAACATGACAATGTCAATATCGTCGAGCGAATCGAGCATGACCCGCATCATGCGCTCGTTCATGCGGTGTAGCGGCTTATGAATTCCTGGGGTGTCGAGAAATATGATCTGGCCTTCCGAATCGGTCACGATTCCGCGAACGATGTTGCGTGTGGTCTGCGGCCGGTGAGTTACAATCGATATTTTCTGGCCGACGAGGCGATTGAGCAGCGTGGATTTTCCGGAGTTCGGGCGGCCAACGATCGAAACGAAGCCTGATTTCAAAGATTCTTCCGGCATGTCAGCTCGATTTCGACGTGAATGTCCGTATCCGTAAACTCCGAAGCTTCCTTCGATCCGCGTCTACCACTTCGATCGCGAGCGCGTCATGCCGGATGCGTTCGCCCTGCAGGGGCAAGCGCCCGAAAAGTTCCACCACGGCGCCGCTGACCGTCGTGCACTCCGTGTTCGGAAAGGCGGTCAGGCCGAGGCGCGTGTCCAACACATCCAGTTCCGTAGTGCCTGGCACGAGGTAGCTGCCCCGCCCTTCGTCGAGAAGCTTGGCACTCTCAGAGTCTGGGCTGTCGCTGATCTCACCCACGATTTCCTCAAGAAGGTCTTCAATTGTTATGAGCCCCGAGATGCCCCCGTATTCATCGACGACGAGCACCAGTTGTTTCTTGTGGCTCCTCATCTCACCAAGTAAATCGTCGATAGGCTTGGTCTCGGGAACAAAGTGTACGGGTTGCAGGAACGGGCGCAGGCTGTCAGGCGGTCCACCCCTTCTGTTCAGACGCAACAAATCCCTTTCGTGGATAAATCCTTCGATGTTGTCCAGTTCGTCCCGATACACAGGCATCCGTGAATGCTTGCTCGACAGCATTTGACTCACGAACCGGTCAAAATCCCATGTCACGTCGGCCGCGGTGATTTGAGTTCTCGGGGTCATGACTTCGAGAGCTACTTTGTCTCCAAACTGGACGATTGATTGAATCATCACGCCCTCATCCTGTTCGAGAATCCCTTCTTCCTGACCGGCATCAATAAATGCCTGGATTTCCTCTTCGGATGCCTCTTCTTCCTCCTCCTGTTCATTTCCGTCCCAGTGCTGAAACCGATTCAGCAACGCGGTGATCATTCGAGCGAGCGGCCCAAGAATGAAATATGGGACGGCAAGTATTGGAATGAAACGCTCGAGCACATCGTCTGGATTTCGAAGCGCTATGGCTCTGGGAACCAGCTGCCTAAAAGCCAGGACTATGATCAAAGTCGTTGTCGCCGCCAGCGGCAAAGCCGCAAAAAGCGGCAGCGGATAACCGAGGAAGGTGCCCGTCAGAAGAACGGCGAGCGATACGAGCAAGGTCTGAATCGCGATGTGGACGACCATCAATACTTCAGTCCGCCCCTCGGCGAGTGCCGATGTCAACCGGCGCTGCCGCCCCTCGTGAGATTCGGTAATGCGCCGCAACGCGATCTTGTTCACGGCGGCGAGGGCAAAATCGAGAACGGACATCACGAAAAGCCCCAGAACCAGGATCGCGGCCAAGAATAGTTCCAATTCGATCAACATCGGAATCTGCGACGCAGGCGGACTTCCGCGGCTCTCATCTGGCCATCGTCAGTTTCGTGGTCGTAACCCATCAGGTGCAGCAGGCCATGTAGAGCGAGTCGCCTGATGTTGCTTTCCAAGGTCAACACTTTCGACCGCACGGCCTGTTCGTAAGCGGTCTCAACTGAGATCAGAATGTCGCCCAAGTACGATTCGTCTCCCGGAAACGAAAGAACGTCGGTTGCCTTGTTCTGTCCTCTGTATTCCCGGTTGTAGCGATGCATTGTCCGGTCACTGACAAGCACGACAGAAAAGGGCGAGCCGGGAGGGACCTCTTCGACAAACCGCGACAGGAAATCCAGTATTTGGGGTCGATTAACCGAATGCTTGCGTTGCCGGTTAATCAAGAGAAAGGACTCGGACTGTCCAGATTCAGACGACTCGGATGACACGCGGGTGTCTGTTCCCGACGCCATCATCGCGCCTCGACCTTGGCGTCCGGCGATTCGAACTCCAGTGAACCCTGCCCCGCACCGTTTCCAGCACCGAACTCTTCGTAGGCACACACGATATCGGCTACCAAACCATGGCGAACAACATCCCGTGAGTCGAAGGAAACAAAAACGATGCCCTGGACACCGGACAACACTTGGCGCGCCTCGATCAACCCGGACGTCTTCCCGAACGGCAAGTCAACTTGCGTTATGTCCCCGTTGATCACAGCCTTCGAGGAATATCCGATCCGGGTCAAGAACATCTTCATCTGCTCGGGCGTCGTGTTCTGCGCTTCATCCAGAATCACGAATGCATCGTTCAATGTTCGCCCCCGCATGAAAGCAATTGGAGCAATTTCGATTACACCGCGGTCCAGATACCTTTGGACCCGTTCGGCATCCAGCATGTCATACAGGGCGTCATAGAGAGGACGCACGTATGGATCGACCTTTTCTTCCAGTGTCCCCGGAAGGAACCCCAGCCGCTCACCGGCCTCAACCGCCGGTCGCGTCAGGACGATACGGCTGACGCGCTTGGCAAGAAGCTCCCGAACAGCCATACTGACGGCCAGATACGTCTTACCCGTCCCGGCCGGGCCCACTCCGAAGACCATGTCATAAGCGGCGATGGCATCCATATAGATCTTTTGATTGAGCGTCTTCGGCGAAACGTTCCGCTTCCCGATCTGAAAATTGCGGGGTTCGGTGACCACCTGGCGCAAATTGACGGAATTGTCTTCCGAGACTATCCGAACGACGGATTTCAAGTCCTCGTCGGAAAGCTTCACGCCTTCGGCTCGAAGGCTGGCGTAATCCTGAATTATCCGGTCCACTAAAGCAACATCGTCATCGTTGCCTTCTACCGTCAAGTTGTGCTCTCCAATACGGACCTCGACGCCGAGGATGGATTCCAGATACTTGATATTGCTGTCGTAGGTACCGAACAGGTCGGCGACGCCTTCGCCGATGGGGATGGTCTTCTTCATTCTTGGCGAGTTCTGAATCTGGCAACGGATTATATCACGCGGCTTGAAGAGGGCAGGCGGTCCCCGGAAGGCCACAGCGACATTACAGTGCGTGGGTCGAACCTCCCCACGCAGGGTGAGACCGAGAGAGTTGGGAGTTCGGAGGACAATAGATTGACCTCCCACAACCCCTCATTGACTGAAAAGTGCCCGGACTGCTAGCATGTAGGGTTTGAGGTAATCATAGATGGCTAACCACGCATCCGCACTCAAGCGGAACAGGCAGAATCAGGGTCGACGGCTGATAAATCAGATGAATCGCCAAAAGCTGAGGACCCAGCTGAAGAAGCTGAAGATGGCGATCTCGGACGGCAAGAACGACGAGGCTCGGGTGGTGATGAGGAAGACCTTCAGCCTGATCGACAAGTCCGTTCAAAAAGGCGTGATTAAGGCAAACACGGCCCAGCGGTACAAGTCCAGAATAAATCGTCGTGTCAACGCCATAGCCGCTTGAAAGCTCTCTTGATGCTGCTTCGCGCTCGGCGCCGTCGGGCTTGAGAGCGGCTATCGCATCAGCTTCCACAGCATCACATCAAAATAGAATTCCGGGTCAGGGGACGACGTCTTGAATGCCCGGTCCGCACGGATGAGCAAGGCGAAACCTTCGACGACGCGTTCCCACTGGAATCGGCTGCACGCGTTGACGAGCGTGGCGACTTTCCAGGGGGGCACGGAGGCTGCCTTAGCAATGTCGCCGGGTGCAGCTCGACCCGCCAGCACCTTCCCCACGAATATCTGCCGCCAAACCCGGACGATCCGAGACAGGATCAGGACCGGGACGACGCCTTCATCGGTCATCGCACCCACTACTCGCACAGCCCGGGGATAGTCTCCTTCGAGAAAGGCATCGTCCAGCTCGAATGGACCGAATTGTTCCGAGCGCAGGATCAGCTGGTCGACATCCAGGATTTTCGGCGGACGGGCCCCTCGCAGATAGATCGTCAGCTTCTCCATTTCCGCATGGAGCATCTGTAGTTCCGTCCCGATGTTTTCGACCAGATGTCGCCCCACATCGGACGACACGCCATACTGGTCACGGAGCCATCGAACTGCATCTCCGGCCCGCAAAGGGTCGATTGCGATTACAGGAATCGCTGTCTTTCTGAGGATCGTCGAGAGCCGGGAATCCACCACCAGAACTATCTTCAGCCAGGACTGTTCGACTTCTACGATGCGGCCGATGTCCTCCAGTCGCTTTTTTGTGATCTTGTTGGCGTTCGAAACCAGGATCGCCCGCGCCGGACCGAAAAGCGGCGGGCTCAGTGCAGACTCCATTAACTCTGAAGAATCTATGGATTCGAATTCCCTTACGGTCAGGTTCTCAAAATCCCAGTCCCCTCCGAACATGCGCCTCCAGGTTGTCTTGGATTCCTCGACGAGAAAGTCGTCCTCGCAAACGAACAGATAGACGTGGCTCGAACCTGCCTGCGTATGTTCTCGAAATTCGGAAAATTTCACGGGTTGGGGTTTACGTAAGCGAGCGACGCGACGAGTGAAGAAGCGAATTGACGGGCCAGACGATCGATAGCCGCAGAATCCTCAGCAACGAATGCTTCTGAGTCATTCGAAAGCTCGAATACCTCGCTGAACGTCCATCGATCGTTTTGAAACAGAATGCTGCCGTCGGCGGAATCGGTCACGCGGACACGGACATCTACGGCCACGGTGTAAGCCGTTCCACGCCCCTGGGCGGTGAAAATGATTGGAATCGAATTAATCCCCAGGACTTCTCCGGCAAGAATGACGTCGCCGTTTCGGGTGGGCGTCACCCGATAGCGCGTCCGCCGAATCAGTTCGCGGCGGACAGCGGCGGTCAACTGCTGTTCGATTCGGAATTCCGTCGTGAGGTTTCGAAAAACGGGAACGGCTAACGTCTGCCCAGCACCTGAATCGACACGTTCTCCGGCTAACCGGTAGCCACACCCCGCAATTGATGCGATCAACAACAGGACTGCGAGTCGCCCGTACCACCCATACGGGGACCTGCGCCGATGGGTCTTGCCGGTGTGATCGGGACGCGCGACGGAAGTCGATGTCTTTCTGTTGACGGCGGCTCGCGAAGAAGACACTGCCGACAATCCCCATCGGCAGGAAGGGTTACGGCGAAACAGCTTCGTCTTCGTTGTCGTCGACCCCTCCCAATCAATGAGCATTGTCTCGTAGTCGACTCTTGGAATCCGGCACCGTTTGGCCGCAACACCGGTCCCAATATGGGTCGTACAGGTTAATGACCCCGCGCGGAATTTCCCCGTTGGACGGGTCGGCTCAGTGTAACATGCGAGTCAGGGGCTGTTCGTGCCCGGTGTTGACCTGTGACTCCATCAAAACAAATCTGGCGTAATGGTGAACTCATAGATTGGGAGAGGGCCCAAATTCACGTGCTGTCTCATGTCGTCCACTACGGCTCTGCCTGCTTCGAGGGCATCCGCTGCTATAAGACCCCATCGGGTTCGGTAGTGTTCAGATTGGATGCCCATATTCGCAGACTGATCAACTCTGCAAAGATCTACAGACTGGATATGGACTACAACCAGGCAGCTCTAACCGAAGCCGTTCTGGAGACGATTCGAGCCAATCAAATGGAGGCCTGCTACATCCGACCTATCGTGTTGCGGGGTTATGGGCATTTGGGTATCAATCCGGCCGGCGTTCCAGTCGATACCTATGTCGCAGTTTGGGAGTGGGGCTCATATCTCGGGCTGGAAGCCTTGGAAACCGGAGTGGATGTTTGCGTGTCCACCTGGTCGCGACCCGCACCAAACTCGTCTCCGGCGACCGCTAAGGCAGCGGGCCACTATCTGAATTCACAACTGATCAAAATCGAAGCAGTCACGAACGGGTACGCGGAAGGCATTGCCTTGGACACAGACGGTTTCGTGAGCGAAGGAAGCGGCGAAAATATCTTTCTAGTCCGTGATGGAATCCTTTACACGCCCGCTCTCGCGCAGGCCGTTCTTGCCGGAATCACCCGCGATTCGGTCCTGGCGATCTGTAAGGAATCTGGATTGGCGGTTCGGGAGCAGGCAATTCCGCGCGAATGGCTCTATGTCGCCGACGAGTTGTTCTTCACCGGAACCGCGGCCGAAATCACTCCGATTCGATCCGTCGACCGCATCGTTGTTGGCTCAGGTCGGCGAGGCCCGGTTACCGAACAGATCCAATCTCGATTTTTCGATATCGTCAGCGGAAAAGCGCCGGCGCCGGCTGGCTGGCTGACCCCCGCAGGCTGACAAGACTGCACCGGCGATATCTCGGGTCCAGGCACTATACGACCCTGAATACGTCCGGTCGCCGATTTCAGTTCCATGAACGAAATATACAGCCATGCTCTGAAACTGCTGGCTGGACGCGACTACAGCACTCACCGAATGTGCCTCATGCTCGAAAAACGGTTCGAAACCGTGCCTGGAGATATCATCGAACGCCTGAGATCGGAGGGTTTCCTGGATGACGGCCGCTTCGCGGAAAACTTCGTGAGAGGTCGCAAACGCCGGGGCCGACCGCAACTGGAAGCCGACCTCGAGCTCCACGGCATTGCCGCAGACATTATTCAAGAAGTTTTACATCGTGAGAATTGGCCTTCGACTGGAGAAATCCTCAGGGCTAAAATGAAGACTTCGAAGCTCGATCCCCCTCTTGGCAAGAAGGACGCAGCTCGTCTTTCCAGATCGCTAGAGCGTCTTGGATATGATGCCGAGGAGATTCTCCTTGAGTTAGAACAGTTCATATGAAGAGTGTCGACATCCGAAAACAATTTCTGAAGTTTTTCGAGAATCGTGGTCACACACGCGTTTCCAGTTCGTCCCTGATTCCCGCCGAAGATCCCACACTCCTTTTCGTGAATGCAGGCATGAACCAGTTCAAGGACGTTTTCCTGGGTCTGGACAAGAGGCACTATTCCCGTGCCACCAGTAGTCAAAAATGCGTCCGCGCCGGAGGCAAACACAACGATCTGGACAATGTTGGGCACACGAGCCGGCACCTCACGTTCTTTGAGATGCTGGGCAACTTCTCGTTTGGAGACTACTTCAAGAAGGAAGCGGTGGAATTTGCGTGGGAACTCTTGACGAACGAGTTCGGGTTGCCGCCCGACAGGCTCTGGATTACGGTGTTCCGCGAGGACGACGAAGCTGCAAAATTGTGGAGCGATCACGTCGGCGTGAATCCGGAACGTATTCTCCGGATGGACGAGAAGGACAACTTCTGGCAGATGGGCGAGACCGGACCATGCGGACCGTGCTCAGAACTCCACTTCGATTTCGGGCCCGGAGGCAGCGAGCGAAATCACACCGACTGCAAATTCCCGTGCGAGTGCGGACGCTACGTCGAAATTTGGAACCTGGTCTTCATGCAGTTCGACCGGAACGAAGACGGGGATCTGAACCGGCTACCACTGCCATCCGTCGACACAGGCATGGGACTGGAACGAATGGCCTCGGTCCTGCAGGACAAGATCAGCGTTTTCGACACAGACCTGTTGCGTTCACTGATCGATCGTACCGTCGACCTTTTTGAAGTCCGATACGGCCAGTCACAGCTCACCGATGTATCGCTGAGAATCATTGCTGACCACGTTCGGTCAACAACGTTTCTTATCAGCGATGGCATCATTCCGTCCAACGAGGGCCGGGGATACGTCTTGCGGAAAATCATGCGCCGCGGGATTCGACAAGGCACCATCCTCGGTCACAAGGAACCGTTTCTCCATACCATGACCCGGCATGTCGTCGAACTGATGCAGGACGCCTATCCCGACCTGGTAAACAGCCGGGAATACGTATCCCGCGTCGTCGAAAGTGAGGAGCAGCGTTTTTCAGCTACCGTATCCGTGGCCATCGGCAAATTGGAGGAAATAGCTGATAGGGCCCTTGCGGCCAGGAAGGACGTCATCTCCGGCAAGGACGTGTTCAAGCTGTACGACACGTTTGGACTCCCGCTGGATTTCATTCGAGAGATATCGGACGAAAAAGCCTTGGATCTCGACATCGACGGTTTCAATGCCGAATTGGACACGCAGAGAAAACGGGCGAGAGAGAGCTGGAAAGGCGATCGAAAGACGTCTGCAGCTTACGAAGAGTTCCTCAAGCAGGGCGGAACAGCTTTTCTTGGATATGAGAAGACCAAAAGCCGGAGTCACGTGCTGGGGATCATCCGTGGAAACGAGTCCCTCCAGAGGGTGGAAGGCAAGGGCGGGGAGGCGGAGGTCATTCTGTCGGAAACGCCCTTCTACGCTGAATCTGGAGGCCAGGTCGGCGACACCGGCAGTCTGACTTCTCCGACTGGGGGCCTCCGGGTGGTCGACACCTTTTCACCCGCACCGGACCTCACAGTCCACAGCGTGGAGATTGAAGTGGGAGGACTGTCGGTGGGCGAAGACGTCGAAGCCCGGGTTGATATGGCACGGAGGAAACGAATCGCAGCCAACCACACTGGAACCCACCTGCTCCACGCCGCCCTGCGGAATGCCCTGGGTGTGCATGTCAAGCAGGCAGGCTCACTGGTGGCCGCAGACCGCCTACGCTTCGACTACACGCACTACGCCCCGCTCGGCAAGGCTGAGATTGAGAACGTTGAGGAATGCATCAACCGGGTCATCCTCGAGAACCACACGGTCGAGACCGAAGTGATGGAGCTCAACGACGCGATCGAGTCAGGGGCCATTGCCTTCTTCGGAGAAAAATATCAGCAGAAAGTACGTGTGGTTTCCGTGCCTGGAGTTAGCATGGAGCTCTGCGGCGGAACGCACACCGGTCGGACCGGCGATATCGGCCTTTTCAAAATCGTGTCGGAGGGCAGCATCAGCTCCGGAATCCGTCGCCTCGAAGCGGTAACGGGTAAGGGTAGCTATGAACGGCTCGATGCGGACGAACAACTCCTTGATGAACTTTCGGATCGGCTCAAGGCACCGCGGTCCGAGCTAGTGCGAACCATTGAGAGGATTCTCGAGCAGCAAAAGCAGACTGAAACTGCACTGGCAGGATTAAAGCGCGGAGAAGCCAATTCCAGACTCCAAGATCTGCTCCGAACTGAAAATACAGTTTCGGGCGTCCGTGTCTTAGCGCAAAGGGTGGACGGGGTCGATACAGAACTGATGCGCGAATTGGCTGAAAACCTGTGTCGGAAAATGGGTTCCGGCATCGTCGTCCTCGGCATGGCCTCCGACGGAAAGGCAACTCTGGTGACGTCTGTATCGGAAGACCTGCAGGGGCAACTCCACGCTGGTAAAATTATCAAGAAAGTGGCGGGTCTGGTCGGAGGCAGCGGTGGTGGTCGAGCAGACTTTGCCCAGGCCGGAGGGAAAGAGCCCGGAAAGCTGGATCAAGCTCTTCTAGAAGTGTACAATATCGTGGCGGATTCGGTAGAGTAAACCACCGCCTGTAGCGGTTATGCCTAACTTACGATGGCTATTCGCGATCGGTCTAGCCGGTGCTTTGCTGAGCGCAGCTCAGGAGGGCCGGGGACAGGCTCGCATTTCGGCGTCGGTCGGGAGCGACGGGATGATCGTGTTCACGAACCTTGCCAGCTACAGGCAACCGGCTGTCGATCCCGTTCTAGCTGATCAGAACCCAACGACCGGATCCGGCCGGGGTGCAGCTTCGAATCAGACCCACCCCCTGGATTCTCTGATCGACAGCATCTCAGCCAGGCACGGTGTCGACGCGACTCTGGTTCGGTCAGTAATAGAAATTGAATCCAATTTCAACCGTCGCGCCGTGTCCCCGAAGGGGGCAATGGGACTGATGCAACTGATTCCGGAAACAGGCCGACGATTTGGAGTCCGTGATTTCTTCGACCCGGCTCAGAATTTAGACGACGGCGTCCGCTACCTAAAAATCCTGTTGGACATGTTCAAAGGAAGCATTGATCTGTCGCTGGCCGCGTACAACTCCGGCGAAAACCGCGTGGCACGCCTGGGTCGAATACCGGCCATACCGGAAACCCAGAACTACGTAAGGAGGGTGAAGTCTGCCTACGACCGTCGTGGGGGCGACGCGGCGACATTCCAATCGGCTGTCTACATCCCTCCTTCGACCCAAACGACTCGGGAACTGGCCGGCGGCGCGCCTCTGCCAGACCAATTAGAATCGCCAGCCAACCGGGCAATTTCGAGCAGGTTCGATGACCGTGGCGTATTGCGTTTTTCGAACGTCGAGTAGCGATCACCTGTGATTATGACCGGACGACGACTGAAACGTAAGCAACTGTCCAAGCCCATCTCCGTGCTGTTGATTGGACTGGTATCTGCGTCCACCGCCTGGTCGCAAACCCCTTTAAGAGACCAGGCAGGTCAGGCCTACCTGGCGTCACAGAACGAGGATATAGCACTCAAGGAAAAACCCGTTGCAGACCGATCCCGGGCCGAGTATCTCCGGTTGATCCGGCTTTACGAACGCGTCTACCTGATCACGCCTCACACTGGCTATGCAGACGACGCCCTTGTCAATATCGCAGCGCTCTACGAAGAAATCGGAGATTCGAAAGACGCCATCACGACTCTGCGGTTCCTGGTCCGGGAGTATCCCTCATCCCGATTCCTGCCCACTGCCCGTGCTGATATCGAGCGCATGAGCCCGGGTAATGAAGAGATATTCGAAGAGGCTAGAAGCGTCACTGAGGACCCGAGGGCAGCCCCCGATTCTCCGGCTACAGTTTCCATTGACAACGTCCGCTACTGGGAGTCACAAAAATCCGTACGGGTGGTCGTCGACATGAGTGGAGAAGCCGCCTTTACCCGGGGGGAGGTTGAGGACCCTCCTCGAATTTTCGTCGACCTAGCGAACTCGCGCGTCGGGGCATCCCTTGAGCAACGCGCCCTGCCGATCGAATCGGTCATCCTGAAGAACATCCGTGTGGGACAGTACGAAGCAGATACGGTTCGCATCGTTCTGGACCTGGTGCAGCTGAATAGCGTAACAACATTATTTACGCTTCGTGATCCCAATCGACTGGTCATTGACGTCCTGGGCGCCACCGACCAACCGGCGCCAACGGAAGCTCTGACTTTGCGGGAACCTGTGACGGAAGTGGCCGAAGTTGGGGTTGAAACCCGGCGAGAGCCGGAAACGGAATCGGTCGACCGAGGAGTTGAGCGCACGCTGATTCCGGCAGAGCCGACGGAGAACGGAGACCATTCCCTCATTCGCAGCCTGGGCCTGAAGGTCGGGCGGGTCGTCATCGATCCGGGCCATGGGGGGCGGGATACGGGAACGATCGGTCCAAGTGGGCTGACTGAAAAGGACCTGGTTCTCGACATTGCGCATCGGCTGAAAGAGCGTATCGAATCAGCAATGGACGCAGAGGTCGTCCTGACACGGGAAGATGACTCCTTCGTACCGCTGGAGACCCGTACCGCCATGGCGAATCAGGCGGAAGCCGATCTGTTTCTGTCCGTACACGCCAACTCAAGTGACAGTCAGTCGATCCGCGGATATGAAACCTACTTCCTCAATTTTTCGACCACCCGAGAAGATTCCGAAGTCGCAGCGCGAGAAAACGCCGCCTCCGCCCAGTCAATTTTCGAACTCCAGGATATCGTCAGCAAGATAATGCTTCGAGACAAGGTGGATGAATCGAGGGAGTTCGCTGCCCACGTGCAGAGGGCACTGGCTTCGGCGCCGGACTTCGGGAAAGACCGGGGCGTGAAGCAGGCTCCGTTTGTGGTGCTGATCGGAGCCAACATGCCTTCGATCCTTGCTGAAGTCTCCTTCATCAGCAATCCCGACGACGAACGACAGCTCAAAGGGACAGAACGGCGCGAACAGATTACCGAGGCACTGTTTCAAGGCGTACGATCGTACGCAGAAACCCTGAGCGGCTTCGAAACGGCTCAGGCCCGGGACTGAATTCCCCCAGCCTGTGGGACAACCCTGTAGGGCTGTTAAACCAATGAAGACCTCCAGGCAATTGGTCAAGATTGTTGCGGCCATTCTTCTTTTGTTTTCCGGGTCCCTCACAGCTCAGAACCGAGAAACTCTTATTGGTTTGATACTGGAGGATTCTGCTTGGAGCCTCGAAGCCGGGCCCGTCGACTACACTGCCGGCAACATCGAAATCCTGGTCGGGGATAGCGTGTCAAGCGTCCTCGATTACGGCCTGATTGGAGCTTCCCGGCTGGAACTCGCGTCAAACGATGAAACGGTGGGAATCACGCTCTTGGAAATGGTCGATTCCACAGCCTCTTATGGTCTCTTCAGCTTGGAGCGTGATTGGCAGATGCGCGGCTTCGAGCCAGCAGTCGTCGGGGCGGAGAGCTACCGCACTAACGACATGTTGGTGCTCTGGCAATCCAATTACGTCGTCCGCCTGACCGGGTTACCCCAGCCGACGGACACCCTTGGAAAGACAATCGCCGACCACGTTATGGGCCGATCAAGAAAGGCTCCCGTGTCGCTGCTCCTACCGGCGGCAGGCCGTGTGGCCGAGTCTGAAAAGTACATCCTGACGTCAACAACCTTCGATACGCTTACGGGTCTCGATCCAGGGGAGCTCGGCTTTGACAACAACGTGGAAGTCGCCCTTGCCGAGTACTCACAACCCGGCGGCTCAGCCCGACTGGCCATGTTGCTCTACCCGACACAACAAGTGGCCGAGCGGCATTCTGAAGCTTGGCTTGCAAATTTCGAAGGTGATTTGCCCCACACGAGATCCGGCCCCCTGTTTGCCATCCTCATTGACAGCGACAGCGATGAGTTGTCGGAGTCGATCATGTCGGTTCTGAATTATCAATCTGAAGTGACTTGGATCGAATCGCTTCCGGATCCTCTGACACTTCCCCACATGATCCTGACCATATTCAGGTTCATCGGACTTGCACTCGCTTTCACTCTGATCGTCGGTTTGGTCTTCGGTGGCTTCCGCATCTATATGAAAACGCGTTACCCGGGTCTCGTATTCGGTGGTGTAGACGAGATCGAGTTCACACAACTCCATCTGAATCAATCGTTTACGCGCAAGGAACTCGATTCAGGGCCGAGCGAAACCGCACAACTCGAATGAACGCAACGGCTTCGGTCATAAGAAAGGATTTTTGTTGACAAGCCCCAACCCCCTATTTAAATTATGGGTACATTGGAGCTATCTATCCCTTTCCGAGGGGAAGATCCAATCTCTCTTTACAACTCTTGCTCACCCTTTGGGTGAGCATTTTTTTGTCGACGGAGCTCAGCGTGTCAAGCAGGCGATTCAAAAAGGGTGGGTGATTCGATCCATACCATTGAATCCAAAGGTTTTATTTGCTATAAACAACGGGTCAGACGACTTTCTTGCCAACGTAGCTCAGCTGGTAGAGCAGCTGATTCGTAATCAGCAGGTCAGCGGTTCAAATCCGCTCGTTGGCTTTACTTGAAAACAAATAACTCCAACTATCCATGACCGGAGGGCTTTCTTTGGCTGACATTCAGCTGGGCTAGCGCAGATTCGCGGCGACAGCGTCCAGCCCGGCCTGAACACACCTCGAATCTGCACCCATACCTGCCCCGGAAGCACCAATACCCCCGATCACTTCCTCGCCAACACGGATCGGAAGACCTCCCTGCTGGCCCGCCATGTCGGGCAGCATCAATTGCAGCTGCGCACCCGTGTCGCCGGTTTCCAAACGCTCTCCGAACGTCGCAGATGGCCGGCGAAACGTCATCGCGGAATAGGCCTTGCGGAAGCTGTTCACGAAGGTGTGCACTCCGGAATTCTCACCGCGATAGGCTATGAGAGTATCGCCTGCAGCGTCCACAACATGAACGGAAATGCTGAAACCCATTTCCGAGCAGGTCTGGGTCGCGACATCGGCCATTTTCTTGGCCAGCGTCACCGGAAGAACATGACGGACCGGTAACTGCGCCAAGGCTGGCAACACCCAAGCGCTCGCAAAAACGACAGCCGCAAATTGAAACACGAGTTTTCTCATGATCCCTCCAGTCAGACGCCATTCAGCGGGAACTTTCGATTCGCACATCATACATGCTTTACTGTCATCAGCCCGATCGGGGTGCGGTAGATCGGCGATGTGATTGACATTTGAAATCTGTTGACGGTAGGTCGGTCGGGATTCTGGTGGCTCACCACCCATAAACCAAGAGCACGCTCTGTCGCGGTGTGGGCCACGGTCACAGCCGCCTGGCAAGTGAGCCAATCCGCCTCATGCTGCCTTGGGCTTGTTAAGTTGACCCCACCCTGACAGGTCAACTGCTACTATGGGACACCTGCTATCGCCCAATTGCTGCGCTGCCCACTGTATGAGCGAATCCGGAGTGCCTTGTTGATCCTCGCGACATTACCTCGGCTGCAGTTCATCCGTTCGGCGATCAAGGGCATAGCCAGGTCCGTATCCGCCAGCAACATCTGGATTCGTTGAAGCTCGTACTTGGTGAGGTTCTTTCCCCGAAAGCGTGACATCGTTGCGCCTCCCTGCAAATTAACCCGGTACCCGCTGGACACTCAAATGCGCGAGAGTACTTGCACCCGTTCTGTGCAATGTAAGAAGGTTTCTGGCAATTCAACGGCCAAACTCGCTTGATGTTACAGACTGAGTTTAGAGTGGGCTTGGATCTCCGAGCATCACGGACGTTCGATCAATTCGTCAGATATATGCCTAAATTGTCAGGTTTTTGATTCGACAGCAGCGCGCTTGCCGCGTTTGCTGATGGCGGTACAGAGGAAGTGCGAACGTTGCCGGAGGGCTTAACCTGATAGTGCAGCCACGTCGCCGTTAGCTTCACGAGGACTCAAGGAACGTTAGCGGGACGGTGTGTTTATCCGGGGGCTGTTGCCGACCTGTTCGTATCCGAATCCGTCCGCAGGACGGTCAAGACGGCGGATGTAGGCGCGCTGCGACACTCGGAGGGAAGGGTTGCCGACGACGACGACACGGTCTCCGGGCCTCAACGTATCGCTCGTCATGCCAATCCTGGAAAGCTCTCTGCGATTGTCCATCTCGAGCAGCCACTCGGTCGCGTTAACCGCGTCCCCAACGCTGACGATCAGGATAGGATGTGGATTGCGGAATCGGAGTTCTGAGACGATCCCTTCGATCGTAATCTCTTCTCGAGTGTTATACATACCAGCAATCGAGGAGTTATAACCGAATCTGGTGTTTGAGGGATTGAAGAAAAGCGGCGTATCTGGTTGATTTGTTGTTTACAAGACTTCAAAGCAACCAAAGGAGATACGCCACTATGAGTAAGAGTATCGTTATTGAACTGGAAGATCGAGAAGCGATTGCAGACCCAGTGACCGACCTGCTACGAGCCGGGGCGCAAGAGCTGATCCAACGCGCTGTGGAAGCCGAACTGTCCGAACTGCTATCCCAGCACGGCGATCGGCGAACCGAGACGGGCAAGGCTGGAGTGGTGCGCAACGGTTATCTGCCTGAACGCGAGCTGCAGACTGGCCTGGGTCCGGTAACGGTGCAAATCCCGAAGGTGCGCGCCAAGATGGGCGAAGCTGTGACGTTCCGCTCGGCCCTGGTACCCCCCTACATTCGGAAGACGCAGTCGATGGAAGCCGCCGTGCCGTGGTTGTATTTGAAAGGCGTCTCCAGCGGCGAGATGGGTGACGCCCTGAAAGTTCTTGTCGGTCCGAAGGCGCAGGGCCTGTCAGCGAGCACGGTATCGCGCTTGAAACAGGTCTGGGCTGAAGAGTACCGCATCGGGTGCGACCAGCGTTTGGACGCCGACCGCTGGGTCTATGTCTGGGCCGACGGTATCTACAGCGGACTTCGAGCTGAACAAACCAAGTTGTGTGCGTTGGTCGTAATCGGCGTGAATGAACGCGGAGAGAAGCGTTTTCTGGCGATCAAAGACGGTGTACGGGAATCGACACAGAGTTGGCGTGAGGTCTTGTTGAAGCTGAAGTCCCGAGGGATGAATATTCCGAACTTGGCCATCGGTGACGGGGCGATGGGGTTCTGGGCCGCACTGGAGGAAATCTATCCCGAGACACACCAACAACGCTGCTGGATGCACAAGACCATGAATGTGCTCAACTGCTTACCCAAGTCGGTCCAGGCGAAAGCGAAACAGGCACTGCACGCGATCTGGAAGGCTGAGACACACGCAGATGCCGAGAAGGCATTCGATCTGTTCATTGAAACCTATGAGCCGAAGTATCCGAAAGCCACTGTCTGCCTGCAGAAAGACAGAGAAGAACTGCTGGCCTTTTACGGCTTTCCGGCCAAGCACTGGCAGAGCATCCGAACGACCAATCCCATTGAATCGACCTTTGCCACCATTCGACACCGAACCAAGCGATCCAGAGGCTGCCTGACACGGCATGGAATGCTGCACATGATGTTCAAGCTGGGTCAGTGCGCTGAGAAGAACTGGCGACGATTACGAGGATTCGATGATCTGGTCAAGGTGATTACTGGAGTGAAATTTAACGATGGAATCGAAGTGACAAAGCTCGATCAGACCTGAGAACTGGCGACGATTACGAGGATTCGATGATCTGGTCAAGGTGATTACTGGAGTGAAATTTAACGATGGAATCGAAGTGACAAAGCTCGATCAGACCGCCGCTTGAATCAATCTCCTAAACACCACTTTTGACAATAACTCATCGAGTGATGCGCGTGCACAAACGGAGCTGAAGCTCCCAAAATCAACACCAGTGCTAGAACCGATCGCTTCATCGCTTTCCCCGATTTCCCGGTTCGCTACCCGTCGGAGCAGCTGACCTTTTCGAAGCGTAGCTGTCGGGCCGAGTTTACCACGGCCCCGCTATCGTGTCCGTGGCCAAAAAGCTGTCGCTCGACGACCGCCCCGGTTGATGCGCTGGCAACACCCGAGCGGCAGGCGACAAGCCATGAGGCCTCCCTATTGCTGTCTGTTCTCGTCTCCAGCTGATCCCGACGCCAAAAACCCAGCGCCGAAACCAAGGATACTCCTTAACTTAAGAGTCCGTTCGAGTGGTATAACTTGAAGACATTCTCTGAGCAAAACAGCGGTTTCTTTCGAATAATTCTGATCACGTACGGGAGGACACACCGCTATGGCCCGCAAGCTTGAAACCATCAATCAAGTCATTGGGCGCATCACCCGTATCGTCGACGGGGCAAAGGCGGACCGGTCCCGGAGCGGGTATTTTGCCGCCCTCTATCGTAAAGTCACCATCGAGGTGAAGAAAGGCATCGAGGCTGGGTTTTTCGACGATGGGGAACGGATGGAACGACTCGACGTTCTATTCGCGCAGCGTTACCTCGACGCTTTCGAGGAATATCACAGCGGCGGCAAGCCCACCGAATCCTGGCGCTTTGCTTTTGACATCGGCGAGCGCTGGTGGCCTATCGTTCTCCAACATCTGTTACTGAGTATCAACGCTCACATCAACCTGGATCTGAGCATCGCGGCAGCCCGGACCGCAGGGCCCGGGCAGTTGCCGGAACTGAAAGATGACTTCAACAAGATCAATATCCTCCTTGCCTCATTGGTGGGCAGCGTGATGGATGAATTGGCGCAGGTCTGGATGACGCTCCGCCTACTGAATCGGTATCTGGGCAACGTTGAAACAGCCATTATCAACTTCAGCATGGAAAATGCCCGAAACCATGCCTGGTCGGTGGCCGAGCGCCTGGCGCCGCTCAATGAGGCCGAGCAGGCGCAATCGATCGGGCAACTGGATAGCGAAGTGCTGAAGCTGGGCCACCTCGTTCAGGGTCCGGTCGGTGTTGGCGGCGTGGTCACCAAAGCCATTCGACTTGGAGAACGGGGAACGGTCCCGCAAATCATCGACATCCTCTCGTGAGATTCAACAACAATGTCGAACGATCGGCAACGCTCACCGTCAAGCGGATTGCAGGGACTAAGAAGCAGCATGATGCGTCACACTCGCGTTCCCTGTATTGCCTTACTTCATCTGCCTAGTGAACACGTGGTCTTTGGCCAACAACGCTGTCCCAGTGCCGCCAACATGCGAAATGCTCGTCGTTAGTGATCTCAGCTGCGTGGCGTCCTACGCGGACATCGAGAGCAAAAGCGTCACAGCAGACGGGCCGATCGCAGTTTGAGCAGTAGACGAGGCTGCCACTCAAAAACGCTCGGTCAATCCGTCGAGATTCGCAGGTGCAATAATCCGTCATGGTTCGCCTCTCGTTTTTCGACGCTAATCGATCGTAGATGGTCCTCTGTCATCGAAACGCAACATGCAATGAAAGTGAAAGGCGGACTTAGCGCAAATCCGCCCTTCACCAAGGAGACACAATCTGCAAAGCAGACGCATTTCTTGTCCCATTCGGATGGTGCTTTGTCAAAGATATTCGCACCCCCGTTTTCGTCGAGTGGACCAGGGGTTCGAACGGGGCTGGACATGTACGGCCAGTGGCGCCCAAGCAGTTTCCGAGTTCCCAGTGACCGCCAACCGCACGAGGGAATTGTAAGCGGGCACCCGATGAGAGACCTCAGTTTCTGGCCGCCGCGGCAACGATGACGTATCTGATCGGCTTTGTGGGTTCGTCGCTGATTGTTTCGACCGTTTGATAGTAAACGGTGCAATCGAATTCCTTTTCCAGCATTGCCAAAGACACCGGAAGCGTCCAGACCGGCTTATGGTGAGGGTTGTAGCCCGGGAGCTCTCCAATCGGCGATGAAACGACCAGGAGGTCCGTCGTCTTTCGGGCGTTTTCGAGCACGAACTTAGGATTCTCGAGGTGATCGATGGTCTCGAAACTGACGATGACTTCGTAACGGGCGTCCCAACTCTCCCATTCGAGATCAATGGCTGAGTTACCGACCAGGGGCTCCTTGTCGTAGGAATCGACGGATGCGGCAACTTCACGGAGGATCCCGGATCCGTAACCCGTTCCGCAGGCAACGTCGGCAACGACTTTGCCCTCGCAGAAGCGGCGGGCTAACTGGTAGCGGCTCACATGTTCACGCTCCCCAAGATCGTTGTATTTGCCAAGAGTGATGCGCTCTCTTGCCGGTCTGAACAGTCGGGCGAAGATGAACAGCTTCTCCAGGACCCTGATGCCAAGCGAATGGGTGTCTGCTGCACTTTTGGTCCTAGGCGGGTGTTCGGGAACCCTGTTCAGTTGATCTCAAGTTCTCCCACATGACGTAGCTAATGGCAATTGCCAGCCACCATCCCTTCAGCGGATAGTGGAATGGCAGGCTCTGCAGGGCGAAGATCAGCACCGCCACAATGACGCATTGTGCTGCGAGAACGAAAAGATACTGTTCCCGAGTATCCGGACCGCGTGTGTTTCGGAGGCGTGCGGCCAGCTTGAAATTCGCAGATGTCACCATCCAGACGAAGCCGTAAAAGAACAGGAATCCGAAGATTCCAGCTTCGACGAGGATCCACAGGTACTCATTGTGGGCCGATCCGCGGAGTCCCACCGTCGACAAAAAACCTGTGTTCTCGTTCGTGATCATCTCGACCAGCGTTGTTTGATCGCCGACGCCGATTCCCGTTAAGAAGCTGCCCTCAATCAATTCCACGCTGGCCGACAGCAATGTGAATCTGGCCCGGACGCCGTCTGCACCTGACGTCGTGTACAGCGACGGATCGAGTGTCCGCACGTACACATCCTCTGGAATCAGGGACACGATCGCGATTGCGGCCACCAATCCGGCCAGACCGACAGTGGCGGTGGCGGGAATCAGGCGTCGCATCAGTGCGTATCCTCCGACTAAGAGCAGGATGAGTAGACATGCCCGTGTGTTACTGAGTAAAACGCACATGAGTGAAATCACGAGGCCCGGAATCCACAGTGCTCTCCACCTCCGACGTTGTGTGCGAATGGCCCAGATGAAGAATGGCAGCACCATAAGATTGTTGAGCCCGAAAATCGCGGGATGTGCGGTGGTGCCGAACAGGCGACGGACGTTCATCCCCAGCACCCGGGCTTCCGCGCTGTCGCTGACGACGGTTCCTGAGACCCGCTCACTGGTCAGTCCCACTTCCGTCTCGCTGAGAGCCGTACTCTGAAACACATAGTAGTCTCCCAGCGAGTACGCTCCGGCCAGCATTGAACCTAACATCCAGGCCACCACCACATGGCGCGCGGTCCGGTAGTCGCGAATGGCGTTGATCGCATAGAAAAAGAAAAGCAGGTTCGCAAGGATTCGCACGGAATCCCGGAACGTGTCTTCAGGCGTGGCGGTCCATCCGTTCGTCAGGAATGCAATCGCGGTAAAGCCCGAGAACAGCCAGAAGGGCCATCCGAAATGCAGATTCTGGCGCTTTAGTAGCGCGTGGAGCAAGAATGCGCCGAGAGCGGCCACCCCGATCAGGCGGCTTGCAGAGATGGCAACCGGGTCAGCGTCGTTCGTGAGCCTTCCAATCCTCTCGAAGGGGAGCGAAAACGCGAGCAGCAGCAATCCGAAGCGGGGCGAAACCAGGATTCCGATACCTCCCGCCAGTGCGACAAGCCCGACCAGTGCAATCGTCGGACTCGCGGCCGAGGCCAGCACAGCAATCAGACCCGCTCCACTGAAGCCAATGAGAGCAGCCGCCGGAGTCCACCGGTAGGGGGCCATTCCCAAATTTGACAGTGCGCGACTCACGCTTCTGGTGTCAGCGGTTCGAATGCCTGGAATCTTCTGGACATACTTTTTTGAAAGTTCTGGATCGGTCCTGGCGAGACGGAGCGAATGATCCCCGCCGGGACCCGAACATGGGGCCATTGTTCCCACGTGACCCACCAATTGCAAGGGCTACTGTCGTTTCCATGGGGATCGATGCGCGTTCGCACCACCGAACCCCGCATGTTTCAATCGCAATCGCCAGCAGGATGGGACGGCGAGGTGCCAACTCTGGGGTCACCATTCCTCACGAAAGTAAATTGCTGCGTGTGTGACGGACCGACCGCCCTTCCGGGTTCGAAGCACAGCGCGCCGAGCAGAGGCTGCGTGCGGTTGCTCTCATGACTGAGCTTGACTCGGTCACGGTCACGAACTGATAATCCAAGCGTCGGAAGAGTATAGCTTTGAGCGGATCTGGAAGAATCCGCACCGGGGCAAATCGCCGGGAGAAAGGAAAATGACGGCTAGGAGCCTGCGCGGCAGAAGGACCGGAATTGGGCGGATAAAGATTGAAGATAGGACATGCCACGAACCTATCGAACCTATATCCCAGAACAGAGCCTGCTGATGCCGCCGTCGCTGAGGGATTGGCTGGCCGAAGATCACCTGTCGTACTTCATATCGGATGCGGTGGACGCCATGGATTTGAGCGCGTTCGAGCAGCGGTATGGAACGGACGGACCGGGCAATCAGGCGTACGATCCGCGGATGATGGTGAAGGTGCTGATCTACGGGTACGCGACGGGAGTGTTCTCGTCGCGGAAAATCGCGGCGAAGTTGACCGACGACGTGGCGTTCCGGATGTTGGGAGCGGAGAACTTTCCCGCGCACCGGACGATCTCGGATTTTCGCAAACTGCATCTTGAGGAGTTCGGGAACCTGTTTGTGCAAGTGGTGATGATGGCGCGGGAAGCGGGACTGGTGAAGATGGGGACCGTGGCGGTGGACGGGACCAAGATGCGGGCGAATGCGGGCAAACGCAAAGCGATGAGCTATGAACGCATGAAAAAGCAGGAGACCGAATTGGGTGAACAGATTCGGGATCTGTTGAACCGGGCCACCGCGACCGATGAGGACGAAGATCAGCGTTACGGCTCCGACTGGCGCGGCGACGAACTGCCCGACGGGTTGTCGACGCGCAAGAAGCGCCTGGCCACGATCCAGGCGGCAATGAAGCGGCTCGAAGACCGTCAGATGGCCGCGGACCAGGAAGCGGGCCGGAACGGGGAAGATCACAAGCCCGGATGCGGAAAGAAGCCATACAAACGTCCGATGGGAGAACCCAAGCCGACGGCCCAGAACAACTTCACAGATCCGGAAAGCCGGATCATGAAGACCTCTACCGAAGGTTTCCAGCAATGCTACAACGCGCAGGTGGTGGTGGATTCCGAGGCCCGGATCATCGTGGCGACAACGGTGAGCGACAATGCCTCGGACGTGGGGCAGTTGAAACCCAACCTGGATGCGCTGAACGACAATCTGGGAGAGCGTCCCGCCCGCGTCCTGGCCGATGCGGGATATCGATCCGAGTCGAATCTGGGGATGTTGGAACAACGTAAAATTGACGGGTATGTTCCGATGGGACGCGAGAAGGATCTGGCCGATGCGCCACTCCCACCCCAAGACACTGCGTTTGGCCGGATGGTGAGAAAGATGCAAACCAAGCGTGGGCGTGATCGCTACCGGGCCCGAAAGCACATCGGTGAGCCACCGTTCGGGTGGATCAAGTCGGTGCTCGGATTCCGACAGTTCAGCCTACGCGGTTTGGACAAGGTGACCGGTGAGTGGAATCTGGTCACTCTGGCGGTCAACTTACGACGAATGAACGGGATGATCGAATGGGCATAATCCGGAAAACCGGAACCCGGCAAACTCGCTACACGGCCAACTACTGGTGTCCGTACCGCTCTGAACTTGTCGTATCGGAGAAATCGATCCCTTCTCCTCCGAAGACCCTCTCAAATTCCAATGAATCCGACTTCTTCGCGCTCTGCCGCGCAGACTCCTAGCGGACGGATTCTGTGGTGGGTCGCAGGCGGGCTCGGCACTGCCTTGCTCGCAAACTGGACGGCCTTCGCTGAGGGGATCCCCCAGAATCCTGCCAACTCCGAGGCTCCCGCCTATCGCCTCACGGCGGGCGATATCGTCGAGTTCCGATTCTACTTCAATCCTGAGTTGAATGACACTGCCGAACTCCGTCCAGACGGGCGTGTCTCGCTTCAGTTGATTGGTGAGGTCGTCCTAGGTGGGCTAACGATCGGACAGGCCACGGGCCTGATCCAGGATCGCTATGCCGGAGAACTTCGGTCACCGGAGGTGATCCTGCAGGTCCGGGAGTTTGCGAGACTCATGGTCTATGTCACCGGCGAAGTTCCGCGCCCCGGGCCGATCGACCTGATCCCTGAACTGACACTCTTGCAGGCGATCGGAGCGGCCGGGGGTCCTCTGCCAACCGCAGATGGGAACACTGTGGTCCTGATTCGAAAGAGCGCCGACGGGAACCCGGTAGGACAGCGGATGGAGCCCTACATCGACGGTGACAACGACGGTGACAACATCCGTCTCGATTCCCTGGCCGAGCTCTCCCCGTTTGACGTGATTGTTGTGCCCGCCAGCAGGATTACCCGTATGGGCCGCTGGGTCGACCAACACATTCGCCAACTCAACCCGGTGAACTTGTCGGCCGGATTCACGTACGTGTTCCAGAGAGTGGGAGGTGGGAGCGGCTTCGTTCCTGTTTTCTGATCGATGCTGAATTCGAACCAACATTCCATCTCGAAGACGGAATTGGCCACCCTGATCCGAAAGTACTGGCTCGTCGTGATGACTGTCTTTCTCACCGGCACGATCGCGATGTGGGGATTCATCGGCATTTACTTCACCGAAATGTATGAGACGCAGGTTCGACTCCTCGTGAAGTTGGGCCCGCAGAATGCTGAGACGCCCGACACCGTGCAACGCGGGCAGTTGATGGTACAGGGAGTACGCGTTGCAGACATCAATTCTGAAGTCGAGATCCTCTCGAGCCGCTCGCTGGTCGAGACCGCCGTGGATCGAATCGGACCCGAAGCTTTCCGACCAGTTGACCCTGTTCCGGAATCCTTCGTCGGCGAGGCCAAGTTATATGCGAAGCAGGCTGCACGAGAGGCAAGGCGCTTGTGGAACGAGTTCCTAATCGTGACCGCGCTCAAAGAGCGGCTGACCGAGCGCGAAGAGACCATTGTTGCCGTGGAACAGGGAGTCGCGGTGGAGCCGATCCGGGACTCCGACATACTGACCCTCCGTGTTGCCACGACATCACCCGAGCTGTCGGTGCAGGTAGCCGAAGTGATGCTGGAAGAGTATTTCGAGCGGCGCACGACGATTCGAGCGACGTCGGCGGGCTCCCAGTTTTTTGCAGAGAGGCTGGCCGAAACCGAGAGCCGCCTGGAAGATTTGAGCCGGGAGCGGTTGCAGATCCGGGAACTTTGGGGCTTTCAGGCTCCCTCCGAGGAGCGGGCCCAGTACCTGAATCAGCTCGCAGAGATCGAATCCGAAATTGTGGGGAATGAGGCCGACATCGTCCGCATGCAGCGGCAGGTCGAGTTGATGCAGACCCGGTCTGGTGATCTTCCCGAAATGGTCGAGAAGGAACTGGTTCGAGCACACAATCCGACGATCATGTCGATCCAGGAGCGACTGACCGAACTTCGCGTGGAACGCACCCAGATTGTGAGCCGTTACCTGCCGACTTCCGAGACGGTGCGGAAGATCGAGAGCGAAATCGCGGAACTCGAGCGAGCAACCGCGGATGAAGACGCAACGATCGTCAGCGCCGTCACGTCTGAGGCGAACCCGACTCGTAGAAACTTCGAATCCGAAATCGAGAACAGCCAGGTCCGGATCCAAAGTTTCCGGCGACGGAACGATTTCCTTCGAGGGCCGGAACAGGAGTTGGTGGACACAATCAAGAGAATCACCGATGGTTACGATGAGTATTTGCGGGCAGACCTCGACTACGAGGTCGCCCGCCAGGAGTTCCTTGCCTATTCGGAACGACTTGAAGAAGCCCAGATGAACGAGCAACTGGACTCTCTTCGGGTTGCGAACGTCGTTACGGTGGCACCGGCGGCGGTCCCGGCCGAACCGTCCTATCCCAACAAGGTCTTTCTGATGGAGATTGGAATGACCGTATCCCTGATGTTGGGGCTCGGTCTGGCGGTGTTGCTTGAGACTACGGAGGACCGAATCCTGGACGAACGGTCGGTGCTGGCTATGGAAAACGTGGTCTATCTGGGATCCATTGACTTCAAAAGGTCTGAAAGCGCATGACAAGCGAGATTAGTGGAAGCCGCATCGGTCCAACGATCGATCGCGTCGTTGACACGTCCGGAGCCGATTCCCGTTCTCTGGCCCTGGTGTCGCAGTTGCTGGAACCCTCTGATGAGGCTCTCCAGACAGCGGCCCGCTTGAAAATTCTTCTCGGCCCGTCTGAGAGGATGGTCGCTTTTTCCGGGCTGACGCCCAACGACGGAACTGCGCCGCTCGTTCTGAAGGTGGGCGCTGCCATGGCCACGATCAGTTCAGACGAGGTGCTGGTCATCGACGGGGACCTTCGTACGCCATCGATTCACAAACTGCTGGAAACAGAACCGTCTCCGGGACTGTTCGACGTCCTGGGCGACGCTTCCGAACTCGATACTGCCTGCCGTTCCACGCTGCAGGCAAACTTGTCCGTCCTCCCGATAGGTCGCTGTTCCAGCCCCACGTCTCTGCTGGGAACTTCCCGGGCAAGCTTCGTATTCGACCAGATGAGGACCCGGTTCCGTTACGTGCTTGTCAGTTGCGGGGTGGCGTTAGACGGCCCGGCGGGCGTGATGCTGTCTTCGATCGCCGACGGCGTCGTGGTGGCGATGGCTGCCGGCCGACGGCGCCAGGACCATCTGCGTCAGTTCCTTGAGGACCTGAACCGCCTGCATCTGCGCTTCGTGGGTGTCGTACTCACGATGAACTCACCGAAGGGCCCGTAGGCCTCACCTCAGCGGAACGTTCTCGGTAAATACGTGCCAGGTTGCCTTTGGATTTCCCATCGAATCGAACATCCCAAGCGACTGGAGGAATGGCCCGAACGCCTCGTCGCCCCCCAAACCGTAGAACAACGACAGGTCCCCGCGTACCTGATCGCTGAGGTCTGCCAGCATCATGAAGTTGACGCCCAGATCAACGGTCTGGTTGAATCATTGCACCTTGTTAGCCGGAGTGTTGGCTTCGTTCCCCATGGTGTTCGGTGTCAGTCCGATCCTGGGATTCGGGCCGTTGATCGTTCCGAGTGCGTCGTGCCCAACCTCGGAAACCGGGCCCACCGGCGCCGGGCGGGTGGGGGCCGATGGCGTGCCTGGCAATCGCGATGCATCCTCATTGAGGACGAAGACGATGTCCCCAGCCTTAGACGCCCACCTCCGGCGTTCGTTTAACGTGCAGGCGTAGGTCTTGGTCCCCTCTCACGGGCAAACAACGACCTCAGGACACGGAGGTGGTGCCGGGGATGACTTAGAAGCATCTCCTGGTAGACATCCTCCACACGCCTGACTGCGGCACGGATGGAAAACTCCGTCCGCATTCGGTTACCTGCAGCGATGCCGAGTTTGCGGGCCTGTTCGGGATCTTCCAACAGCACCATGACCTGCGCGGCAAAGCCCTTCACATCGTTTTCCTGGATCAGGCAGCCAGCGCGTCCGTTGTCGAGGATCTCCGGGACATCGCCTATCGCCGAGGCTACAATCGGCAAGCCGGCTGCCGCCCCGCCCATTATCGCCAGGGGCATCCCTTCGACGTGTGTCGGATGAACCATCATGTCGGCCATCTGCAGCGTACCCGCGTAGTCGGAACGAAAACCCTTCATCTCCACCGAGGACTCCAGGTCGAGTTTCTTTCGAAGGGCCCGGATATTGCGTTCCACCTGCGGCAAGCCCTCTCCACAGATCCAAAGGTGCGTTTGCGGAAACCGGTCGTGTACCAACCGAAAGCTTTCGAGAAGTTGGTCGTGAGCCTTTTCCGGTGCGAGTCGGCCTGCGTTGAGCAGCAGGATCTGGCCGTCGCCGATCCCCTCCCCGCGGCGGACCTTGCTCCGCTCCGAGGGTGTAAGCGTTGAACCGGGTTCGGGGTAGCCCGGAACCAATATCGGGATTTCAGCCCTCGGAACGCCGAGCACGAAAGTCCGCCTCCAGGTGTCGCGGCAGTGGCCGTCACCTTGTCCATAAACTGGATGCTGGTCCAGTCGATGAACTGCATCAGCTGACGATGGAGTTCATACTTGCCCCATACGTATACGGTCGCGATGATTCGAACCGGCGCGATTAATCCGGCCAGCGCACCGACGGCGTCCCCGTAGTAAGCGTGGGTATGCACGATGTCGATATCGTATTCCCGGACCATTCGTGCCACCTCGCGTGCGCAGCGGAGGAATGGCTTGAACTTGGTCCATGGAACGGGGATCACATTGATTCCCGCCGCCTCTGCAGCTTTGAGAAACGGAATCTCGCGGCTGCGGTCGCCCGCGAAATAGGCGACATGAATGTCGAAACGGGAGCGGTCGAAGCCTCGGACCCAGTTCAGCACGGCGGTCTCAATTCCCCCGTAGCTGCACGAATAGATCAGGTGCAGGACGCCAACCTTGCGTGGCTGGCCCTTTTGACTCTGAGTCATTTGACCTTGCAATTGCTGTATCCCGCTGAAAGAATCGCGACTGGTTGAACCATGGTTTTAGGATTCACCGGTGCCGCGGGCTTCGTCGGCTCGTACCTGGTACGCTTCTTCAGTCAAATCGGAGAGCACGACATCCGTGTCTTCGCCCGGCGTCCGTCGTCATCGTCCCCGGCATTCTATTCCAACGTCAACGTTCATTTCGGTGATTTGACGTCACTTGAAGATTGCAAGCGATTCGTCAACGGGATAGATGTTCTGTTTCATCTCGCTCACCGGAACTCGCCGGTCGATTCCGATCGGGACATGGCGAGCGATGCGCACATGAACATGATCCCGCTGCTCAACCTTCTCCAGGCTATCGACGGCGCACGAACGAGCCGGCCCCATGTGATCTATTTTAGTAGTGGGGGGGCAATCTACGAGCCGTCGGAGGATCGGACCCCATTTCGGGAAACCGATTGTTGCAGTCCCTCGTCCTCCTACGGGATACAGAAACTGATGGGAGAGCACTATCTTCGCTTGGCGGCCGAACGGGGTTCGATTTCCGTTGCTGTACTGCGAGTCGGCAATGCCTACGGAACCCCGCTGCCCCACCAGCGGACGCAGGGTTTGATCGGAGTCGCCTTGAGTCGGGCGATCGCCCGCCGCCCCATTCGGATTTTTGGCAACGCTGGAAACATCCGCGACTATATTCATTTGGACGACATCGCCGAGGCCTGCCGGCGCGTTCTTGAACCTTCAGGTTCGATCTCGGTCTACAACATCGGGTCTGGCCGCGGGCATTCGGTCTCGGCAGTTCTCGATTTGATCGAACAATGTTCTGGATTAACCCTTCTACGGGAAGAAACTCTCGCTGGAGAAACGGCCCGCTGGTTGCCTGACTGGGCTGTCCTGGACATTCGGAAGGCACGTGAGGAACTCCACTGGGCCCCCCGGCTCAACCTCGCTGAGGGAATCCTTCGGACGCTGGAGGCCTTACCGGGTCATTCGTAAGTCAGGCTGTCGGACCCGCGGGCCCGACTTATCGGAATTTAAGACCCGCCCAGTGCACCCAGTCGAGGATCGAGCTGGACAGCGCATCCACTTCGAGTTCGACGACGACACTTTGGCCCGCCCAGCGTGAGACATCAATCGTTCGGTCCTTCCAGCCCGGCGACCGGAGTTCTTCGTTCCATTCCAGTTCGCCGTTGATCCGAAGCGCAACCTGTGCTCCGGAGTAATCGAATGTTTGCGGTAGGAGCGGCGGCGGGTCCGCCAACCCGACCCGAACATCGATCGCGGAGACGCTCTCGTCCAGGCGCACGGCCCAAGTCACAAGAGTCCGGCCCTTTCCGGGTGGATACGTTGCGAGTGCCGATTCCTCAGTGACGAATTCCGAGTTCACGGAACGAATCTGCCCGGTCAACTCCACCGCGGCCTCGAGCGCCAGGCCTCCATATGAGGCACTCCAGGTATCAAAATCGACATCCAGCAGGGTGTCGCCGGGGACAACGCGCATCGGAGGCACAGAAAACACAGCGAGCCTTGCCGGAAGGGAGACACTGGCCTCAAAAACCTCCGGACCGGCGCTGCCGTCCCACTGAACTGAACCCGAGACGTGGGCGGAGACGCTGGTCGGCGGAAGTGAGAGTGAAAATGGGACCCGCGGGTTCGAGTCGTCTTCATTCGTAATCCTGAGATCCGCCCAGGCACCGATATCCTGGAACGCATTCAATCGCGGTCCGGGATGCAAGATGAATCGCAAGGTCGTCGTTGTGCCGGCCCAGCGCGCGAGGTCGATGCGCGCGCTCGATTGGGTCCCGGGAAATACCATCTGGCGGTAAACTTCTGTCCCATCGATCCGAAGAACGAAGAGCGCACCGTCACTCCCGATGGCGAAATCCGTGAGGGCCGTCGAGAACTGTAGGAACGGGCGACCCCGGGGAATGGGAGTTTCGACGTCGCCGAAAACAACCGCACCGGTCGCGTTGATGGGCGGCCGCATCAACAGCACCGTGTCCGTCGCTTCACCACCTGTCAGGGTTGGCGTGGCCTGGACCACACCGTTTCGTGTCAACGCGTACTCCCGTCCGTAAAAGATCACACCCCGTTTAAGGGTATTCAGCGCCGCCGCCAACTCAAACTCGTCCTCGCCTACGGATTCCAACTCGAAGTATCCGTATGTCCCGGTCGCTTTCGTGCCCAAGCCCAGCTTCGCTGTCGACCCCAGCGCGGACAGGTAAGGAACATCGTTCGGCCGCTCCTTGGCGGGAGCAATCCAGTATTCGGCCTCCGGATCAAGACCAAATATGGATGATGCGTCAAATGCGTTCCAACCCGGGATGAAGCCCTCGCTTTCCACGCGGGTCGTGTTCCGAACCCGCTCATAGAGGGTTTCGCCATCCACCGCCAGGCGGACTCGATTGGACTCCAGGTCTTCAACGACAGCGGTTGTGCTGCCATCGCGGCTGATGAACTGGAACTGCGTATTCTCAGCCCATTCCGAATCCCAGTCCGGACGAAAATCGTGTACCTGCCACAAGCGTATCAATTCAAGCATAATGTCGGTGACTGGAAGTTCCGCCCCTTCTTCGGTGCGTCGAACGATGTGATCGAGTTCCAGTGTCGGCACCACGCCCTGAGATTCATAGCGTCTGATGTAGTCGATAAAGCCTGCGTCATCCGGGTGATTCTGCCCCAGGAATCCGTAAAAATTGATGTCTCCAAACAGGTAGGTGCCGATCGGGTGGGCCGGGAACGTCGAACTCCATCGTTGCGCGAAACCGAATAGGGGTCTCACATACTCGGTCATGCTTTCATACGACAAGACCAGATCCGGATACGTCTGGAGCAGTTCGCCCATCATCGCGATCATCCCTTGGATCGTCGTGTTGCCTTCGACGAGGCCATTCGCATCGTTGAGCATGACTCCACCTGCGTCGATGTGGAGGGCATCGGGTCTGAGACTCTCCAACGCGGGGCGCAAGGCATTCAGCCATGCCTGGCGATAGGCGTGCGCTGCGGGAGAGATTATCGCGAAGATGGGAATGTAGTCCGGTGGCAGACCCGCACCTCCCCAGAGTCCGAACGGCCAGTAGACCAGATCACCGGAGTCGGGGTCCCGAATCTGATATTGCGAAAGTGACGGATAGAGCTCGTGATACGTCGCCACACCCAGCGCGTTGACGTGGAGCATAATCCGGAATCCCATTGCGCGTGCCTGTTCCACGAAAGCCGTGGTCGCTTCCGTGGGCGTGTAGTCCGGGAGGTTGACGTCATAGGAGTCTACCCGCCAGTTCACCAGGTAGAGAAGCGTGTCCTCGGGAGTGACCCGGGCTGCGAGCTCTTCGACGTAGGTCAAGCGGGGATTCGCCACGGTCATCACAACCTGGACATCCCGTGCCCATGCTGGATCCGGTCGTGAGGGCACCGGCACGTGCTGGCGGCTCCAGTCCCGATAGTGATCCACCGCATTTGTCCAACTGCCGTCGAAGGCTTTCAGCCGCCATTCGATGGTGGGGATTTCCGTTGCGCTTGACCATGGGGCCACCGCGAAGCTCTCCATAGCGATATCGAGGGTGCCGAACTCGCGGGTTGCATGCACTCGCTTGAAGTAGGGGTGGGGGTCCCGGGCATACATCAAGAGCCCACCCGCGGCCTGCGATTCGAATACCGCGAACTGCGCTTCCCAATGCGTCGGATACTCCAGTCCCAGCCTTTGCTGCGGACTGGCGGAATCGAAATAGATACCCCCCTGGCCCGGAAAAAGGAACCGGCCCTTCGACGGGTCGAATTCACGAATCCCCCACACACCGCTGCGAACCCCTTCCCGGAGGGATCGGCCCGAAATGCTGATCGAAATTTCGCCATGCGCCGTCGTGCTGACCGATAGCTTCAGCGGGCGTTCGGCGTCACTGGCCGTCAGTTCGGCGACTTGACGTCCGGTCGAATCGTCGAAGCGAATCGCCCAGGGTCCGGGTGTGAGTCCGATGCCAGACGAGTGCTGCATCCCAAGGTCGAACCAGCCGGATCCGGGAAATTCGATATAACTCTCGCCGGTACGATTGTTGGTCAGCAACCCGATATTGATTCCTTCAAACCGAACGGTCAGTTCCGGAGACGTCGCCGTCAGATGGGTGCCGTTGAGGACGAGTTGCCCCCAAGCCATTGAAACAAAGGGGCCCGAAAGCATCAGGGCAAGGACGATCCTCTGCATTCCGATTCTCGCATTGAGTCGCCTGTGCACGACAATCGAGCATTTTAAAGATAGGGGCATCGGAAGCGCAACCCCTGTTCGCCGGATTCCAGGAAGATTCCAGCCCGGCGACCGGCACAAGCACCGATTGACCTCCGGGTCTGTGAGGACCTCCCTTCGATCCTGTCGCCGCTAGAGTTTACTTGCTCGCTTGTCGATATAACTGGGGGCGTCAGCTGACGCTTTTCGGGATTGACAGGAACACGATGAACCGCAAAGGATGGCTCGCAGGGGTCATTATCGTGATAACTGGCTGCGCCATGGGCGCTGCCGGCGAACGCGATGTCCTGCTCACCGAAATCGGTTACCCGACATCACCGACTGTGCGGGGTTCGTCTACAAAACAGGCAGAGTTCTATTCGCGAGTGATCCAGGAACTCGCTCGCGGCGAGGGCCGGTTCGTCGCAGCCAATTTCATGTCCCTCGCGGATCTCCACCCCAGTCATGCCAGCGCATTGAGTGATCACTACGGTCTTCCGTTAACAAAATTTCGAGCGGTGCTGAGGACAATGGGCTGATTCGACGGGAATGGCCGTCCCAAACCCGCGTGGGGTGTGTTGCTCGAGAGTCTCGAGGTCGCCCGGGAAACTGCGGCATATGATCAGCGACATGTCCGTCTCGACCTGTGGCTCGACTCAAGCTTCCCTTTATCCACAAAATAGGCCAATCAAACGGCCTCGTCCGTTGGCATTCTGTCTGCTGAAACTGGTGTAGCATAGGATTCCCGGTCCTTCCGACGGTTCGATGAGGCGCCGGAGGGGTAGAATGCATGGGAGCAGCTCGGGATCTCAAGGAATTCACGTGGGTGGCGGTCCCGAAATCTCTGGGGGGCGTCCTCCAGCTCGCCTTCAATTTCGTATTGATCCATGCCCTTGATCCAGAAGGATTCGGGATCGTCTCGGTTTGCGTGACAGCCATCATCCTCAGCGATGCTGTCCTTGGACCGTCCGTCGACCTGGGAGTCCTGCGGACCGCCCCCCGCTACCGCCTCGAGCGTCCGGATCGATCTCTCCGGATTCAGAAGACAGGACTGGTGTTGAAACTGGGAGGGCTGCTGGTAGCTGGCGCCGTGATTGCGTGGGCCTCGAGACCGCTGTCGCTGTGGCTGTTTCAGGATGTGTCCCTGGCGCCGCTTCTGATCCTGAGCGCCGCGTCAGTTTTCGCTCTTGGCCTGCTCCGGTCCGTCCAGATGCATTTCCAGATTGATGGTAGATTCGAGGCGTATGGATTGAGCGATCTGCTTCAGAGCGCCATCAAGTATTCGGCCATTGCCATTTTGGTGGTGACTGCACCCTCACCGTTCTGGATACTAACCGCCCACCTCGTTGCGCCATTCGCCGTTGGCGTGGGAATGCTTATTCTGCTCGCGCAGCCCCTGATCCGAAGCGCCTTCCAGTGGTCGGAGGCCCGTGACCTCTGGCGGCAGGTACGTGTCTACGCCGCGACGACTGCGCTCGGTTCCACTGTTTCACGCATTGACGTGTTCTTTGTCACCGCTGTGGCCGGCGCCGCCCAGGCGGGTGTTTTCTCGGCCGCGTATGCATTCGCGATGATTCCCCAACTGATAGGAATGTACATGTCGGTCGTCTTCACTCCGCGGATCATGCCGATGTGGGCATCCCGACGCCTGGGGCCCGTGTACAGGCGATTTCAGATTTTGCTTGCCCTAATCTGTGTGGCCGCATTTGTCGGCGTGAATCTGGGTTTCAGGCCAGTCGCGAATCTGATACTGCCGGCTTCATTTTCCCAGTCGACGGATGTGTTTGTCATATTGCTTCCGGCCGCACTGTGTTCTCTCCTGAATTTCCCGTGGACCGTGTCGTTCCTGTTGTTTACAAGGCCGCAAATACTCCTCTTGCTGGACCTTGCGGCCTTGCCCGTTCTGGTCCCGACTTACATTTGGGCTGTCGGTTCCAGTGGTGCGATCGGAGCCGCGTGGGTTACGACTGTGTATGCTCTGGTGAAGACCGTGATCATGCAACTGGCCGCAATTCAAACCATGAGAAGAGGTCCCCGCGAGGTGGCTGGGTGAACCCTCCGACCGATCTGGCTATTGTCATTGTCGGACTCAACGCCCGGCACTACGTCCAACAGTGCCTGGTTTCACTGGCGAAGACCGAGTGGCGCGGCTTGACCCAGGAGACAATCTACGTTGACAACGGATCGAGTGACGGGAGTCCGGACGTAGTTCGGGATGAATTCCCGGAGGTTACTCTTATCGCGAATAGTACGAATCTGGGCTTCTGTCAGGCGTGTAACCAGGGTGCGAAAGCGTCCCATAGCCGATATGTTTTCTATCTCAACGACGACACGCTCGTGTTCGAAGATACGATTCCCAAACTCGTCCGTTTTCTTAACCAGAAGCCGGATGCGCTCGCTGCCGGGTGTCGACTCGTCTATCCCGACATGAGGGAGCAATGGTCGGCGCGGCGGTTCCCTACTTGGCGGAACGCGCTGTTCGGGCGGAAGTCGGCGCTCAGCCGCTATTTTCCAAATGCTCGGGTCGTCCGCAGGTATTTGTACAAAGACCAGATGGAAAGGGGAGATCCCTTTGTGGTGGACTGGATTCCGGGATCATGCACGCTGGTGCGGCGGGAAGCGGTCGAACGCATCGGTGGCCTGCCCGAGGACCTGCACTACTGGAGCGACGCCGTATTCTGTTCCAGGCTGATGCATGCCAACACGGGCAAGATCTATCTGGTCCCCTCTTCGACACTGATCCATATTGAGGGCAAGGGGAGCGGAGCGGAATCCTATGAATCCGCAGACTGGAAAATCCGCGATTTCCATCGGGGGGCGTACGCGTTCTACTGCGAGTATCACCGACTGGGATCGCGCCATCCTGCGCGATGGGTGGCCGTCGCTGGACTTGGGGCGCGCGCCGGCATGTTGCTGTGCGCCAACTGGATGAAGCACACGTTTGGAAGTGCTGAAAGGCACCGTCCCGTGTGACGACCGGAAGTTCTAAAAAGCACCCTCCTGTGTGATGGACTTCCACGCCGTGAGGGCGAGAATCTTCATGTCCACCCACAGAGAGCGGGTATCGACGTACTCGACGTCGAGAGCGATCGTCTCCAAGAAGCCGAGGCGGCCGCGCCCCCGAATCTGTGCCAGTCCCGTAACCCCGGGACGGACGGAAAACTTCCGGAGCATGTCGCCGGAGTAGTAGGGCACCATCTCCGGTATTTCGGGGCGCGGCCCGACCAGGGCCATATCGCCTTTGAGCACGTTCCAGAAGTTGGGCAACTCATCCAGCGTCGACTTCCGCATCCACCGACCCTGAGGCGTAATGCGGGGGTCATTCGCAACCTTGAAGTTAAGGGTGTCGACTTCCTCAGGGCTGTATTCGTAAGCGTACAAGTCCGGGAAACGTTCCTTCGCGTCAACATAGAGAGTTCGAAACTTCACGAATTCGATCAGCTTACCGTTCATTCCGACTCTCTTCTGGAAGAAGAGCGACGATCCCGGGAAACCTCGAAAGATCAGCAAAGCCAGTGCGGCCGTGATCGGAATCGTCGCGATCAGGACAATCGCGGCGAACGTCACCTCGAACATGCGAAGCGGAAGTGACACCGAGACGGAACCGATTTGACTCGGGGCCAGTCGAGGGAGTGCGGCATCAAAATTTGCATGAGCGCGCCCGGACCCGGGAGGCACCGACTCGGGTTGATGCTCCCGGGGGGCTTGTTCGACTGTGCTCGCGTTGCCCGTTTCTATTGCCGGTGTCCTGCTCATTTCTGCGCGTCCCCTCTTACGAACACTCGCTGGGTGGTGAACCGAATTCTGTTGATCAAGTGCGGCATTATCAAATTCGCATGTTGCCCTGTCAAGTGTCAGCGAGCACCTGAATCGATTACGCGTAAGGCACTCTTGATATCCAAATTCGCGCTTGACAGAAAATCATCCGCAAGGTCTTGTTAAGTGTCATGAGTTCGTTGCGGCTTCCGCGCAAAGGAGGCTGAAACCGAGCACACATCGCGGAACACCCGATCTGCCATGTGCGTTAACTCACAGAGGGAATCTTGAAGCGAGAAGACTCACTAGCGGTTGTGATCCTGTGCGGCGGCAAAGGGACACGGTCCAATCCCTACACAGAGCACTTTCCGAAGGCGATGATGCCCATCGGCGGGACGCCTATAATCGTCCACCTCATGCGCAACTATGCGCTGCAGGGCCATCGAAAGTTCATTCTCGCCGCCGGTCACCTCAAGGAAATTCTCGACGACTATTTCGACGGCCGGTTCTCCGACTGGGACGTGCATGTGGTTGATACGGGCAGGGACAGCGATACCGGCGAGCGGTTGCGTCGGTGCCGACCGCACTTAAACGAAACGTTCTTTGCAACATACGGCGATGGGCTAGGCGACATCGACCTCGGGGAATTGCTTCGCTTCCATCGCACCACCAATGCTGTCGGGACCATCACATCAGCTCCTCTACGTTCCCAGTATGGCGCCGTGAGATTCGATGAAGATAAACGGGTCCAGCGATTCAGTGAAAAGCCTTTAATCGGCGGCCACTGGATCAACGCGGGGTTCTTTGTTTTTGATCCCCATGTATTTGACAATTGGAGCGGTGACAGCCTCGAGAACCAGGTGCTACCCAATCTCGCGGACCGTGGCGTGTTGTACACCTACGAACATGACGGCTTCTGGAAGTCCATGGATACGAGCAAGGATCAGCAGGAGTTCGAGAAGCTCTTCAATAGCGATGCACCTCCGTGGATACGGCGGATACGGCCGGAACGGATGCCTACAGCGCTGAATGCCGCAGTACGCTGATTTCTGGGGAGGCCTCAATTGTGAATTCAAGTTTTTGGCAAGGACGTCCAGTGTTCATCACCGGTGGCACCGGTCTGATGGGAAGCGCTCTCCTCGGAAGATTAGTGAATGCCGGTGCGCAAGTTGTCGCGCTCGTCCGCGATCAGGTCCCACACAGTCTCGCGGTTAAGAGCGGCCTTCTGGATCGGGTGATTGCCGTCCATGGCGCCCTTGAAGACTACGATCTGATTCGCCGCACGCTTGCCGAGTACGACATCGACACCATCTTTCACCTCGCAGCTCAGCCCCTGGTCAATACGGCTAGGCGGGACCCGATCAGCACGCTGGAAACAAACGTGCGGGGGACGTGGAACGTTCTCGAAGCGGCTCGGTTGCTGTCGATCCCTCAAACCGTTGTGGCCTCTTCTGACAAGGCCTATGGTCCTCAAGGCGAACTTCCGTACACGGAAGATCAGCCGCTATGTGGAACCTATCCCTATGACGTTTCGAAGAGTTGCGCGGATCTGATCACATCAATGTATGCAACGACTTACGGATTGGGCGTGTCAGTCGTCCGGTGTGCTAATTTGTTTGGTCCGGGGGACCTGAATTTTGATCGCGTCATTCCGGGTGTGGTTATGGCCACGCTTAAAGGCGAGCGGTTCGTCATCCGGAGTGACGGCAAGTTTGTGCGTGACTACCTTTACGTTCAAGATGCGGCAGGAGCCTATATGCTTGTTGCCGAAAGCCTTAGAAAAGATCAGAGCTTTGCGGGAGAGGCGTTCAATTTCAGTCTCGAGCTCAGGATGACGGTCATCGACCTGGTGCGGGAGATCCTTGCTCGAATGGGGCGGTCCGATCTCGAGCCGGTGGTGCTGAATCAGTCCAGGGCCGAAATCCGCGACCAGTCCATGTCCTGTGCCAAGGCACGGGACCGGCTCGGATGGAAGCCCGAGTATGCCTTCCCCGAAGGCCTTTCCGAAACGATTCAGTGGTACGAGGCAGAGTTCCCTTTGCCCCCGGGACCAGGTGTTTCCACCGGCATCGGCAGGCCTGGCTCTATGAGGAGCGTGAGATGAAGCCTCGGGTCTATCTCGCTGATCTTCGTTACAACTTCACCGGTGTTCTCGCCAACGACTGCATGCCCCTTGGCGTGGCCTACATGAAGGCTGTGATGGACCGCGACCTGCCCGAGGTGGAATCGCGACTGTTCGCGTATCCGGACCGCTTGTGGGAAGCGATCAGCGAGACGCCTCCCGACATCCTGATGCTGAGTAACTACATCTGGAACGAAGCTCTGGGGTTTCATTTCGCGAAGCTCGTGAAGTCCATCCGACCGGATACGCTCGTGGTCATGGGTGGACCGAACATTCCGATTGGGGGCGAACGCCAGACCGCCTACTTTGAATCCCACCCTGAAATCGACATATACGTTCTCGGCGAGGCCGACTTCCTGGCGACCGCGATCGTTCAGATGTTCCTCGAATCGGGAATGTCCGCCTCCCGACTCGCCGAAATGGAAATTCCGTCCTCAATTTCCCGGACACCGGATGGCCACACCCGGCTGAATCCGATGTGGGACCGAAAGCGCTCAATTGAGGAGATCCCTTCGCCCTGGTTGACCGGGATTCAGGACGAATTTTTTGACGGTAAACTGGCCCCGATGATCGAGACCAACCGCGGCTGTCCGTTCTCGTGTACGTTCTGCGTCCAGGGGACCGATTGGTACACAAAGGTCAACTACTTTCCCATGGACCGCATGCGGGAAGAACTCGAGTACATCGCAAAGCGGGTGCACGAGGTATCGCCCTCGATGGGTACCCTGCGCATCGTCGATGCGAACTACGGAATGTTTGAGCGGGATGTCGAGATTTCGGGCTGGATCGGTGGCATCCAGAAGCGCTACGGCTATCCGGTGTTCATCGATGCGACGACGGGCAAAAACAAGCCGGAGCGAATCGTCCGATCGGTCGAAGCGGCCGGTGGTGCGTTAGTTGTGTATCAGGCGGTTCAGTCGCTGGACGCGGGTGTTCTCAAGAACATCAAACGGTCCAACATCAAGCTGGACGCCTACGAGAAAGTGATGGTCCACATCCGGGGACGGGGCCTGCGCTCCAACTCGGACCTGATTGTCGGGCTGCCGGGCGAATCGCTGGACTCACACCTCAGAGCGATCCGGTCACTCATTGAAGCCGGTACGAACCAGATGCACAACCTTCAGCTCGTCCTCCTGAAGGGTTCGGAGCTGGAAACACCCGATACCCGGAAGAAATTTGAATTCGATACGCGATTCCGGGTGCTTCCGAAGAATTTCGGTGTCTACGGGAACCGCAAGGTCCTTGACGTAGAAGAGGTCGTCGTGGCGACCAGTACGTTTTCATTCGACGACTACCTGGAAACGCGGAAATGGCACCTGATCAGCAGCGTGTTCTGGAATGATTCCTGGTACGAGGATGCGGTCAACCTGGCTCTAAGCAATGGCGTGCGGCGGTCCGAATGGTTCTCGGCGATGCTGCCGGCACTGGAAGCCAGCGAAGGTCCGGCCCGGGAGTTTCTCGACGAATTCGTGCGTGAAGCAAGCAACGAACTGTTCCCGGATGAACGATCCTGTGTTGACTTCTACACTCGGGACGAGAACTTTCGGTTGCTGCTGAACGGGGACATCGGCGACAACCTGATGTACAAGTACCGGGCGATTGCGTCGTTCAGAGTCTGGCCTCAGCTTTGCACTGTCGCCCTTGATGCCACCCGGCGATTGCTCGAAACACGCCGTGTCCACCTCAAGGTGCCGGATTTTGCTGGTTTTTGGGAAGCATTCCAGGCTTACGTCCGCTTTACACATGCGGACGGCGCGACCGAAGACGAAATTCTCAACCCACTTCGAGTCAACATGGCCTATGACATCCCCGCATGGATTGCGGCAGGCATGTCGTTAGATGCGATTTCCGACTATCGCTTGTCCGGAGAAGAAGCGTTCGACTTCCAGTTGACCGATGACGGCGCCCGGGAACTGAAACACGCATTGCAGGTCTGGACGACATCGATCAAGGGCCTCGCAAAAGGCGTCACACGGATCCAGTCCGCGTGGCAGCGCCGCGAGGCGGTACGGTTAGACGTTGGAAAGCCTCACCTGAAACCCTCTCTAAAGGCGGTCGAAACGGGCATGCTTCCGGATCAGTGGTAGGTCCGAGGTGAGTGGAAAACCATGGCTTCGGCACACTGAGTATCTGTAGGCCCTTCAACTCCTGGTCATTTGATTTCTAGTGTCTTCGTATCGTCTTCTCGTATCCTGGCTCTCTGGGTTACTGCAGCTCCGGCTTCGGCTCCAATGCGTCGATGGGCGTTATGAAGCTGCACTTCCTGGAGAGAAGCGCTGGCTCTCACCCAGTTCTTACCTGTTGTGCACGTGAAACTTCTTAAAACTTGACGGTGACCACACCAGTCGAAACACGCCGCTTCATTGGCATTGATAAAAGTACGGGCATTGACAAAAGTACGGGCGTTGACAAAAAGTACGACCCTGCACACTTGTAAAGAAACCCGACACCGGCCAAATTCGCCCCCATTCAGTTTGGTGGCCTTGTATTCAACGACTTAGGTGATCCAATTGAAACACGCGGCTTCATGGGCGTTGACAAAAGTACGACCTTATAAATTTGCAAAGAAACCCGACACCGACCAGATTGGCCCTCGTTTGGTTTGGGGGCTTTGTATTCAACGACTTAGGTGAGACAATCGAATCACGCCGCTTCATGGGAGTTGACAAAAGTACGACCCTGTAAATTTGTAAAGAAACCCGACAACGGCCAGATTTGCCCCAAAATCGGTTCATGGGCTTTGTATTCAACGATTTAGGTAATCCGTGTGTTGAGCTGGTGTCGGGTTTCTTTACAGTTTCGGCCTCGAAGTCGCTCTCACAGATCTTGCCTGTAGTGGGTTTATTGCGAGAACCGTTATTCTTAAAATATTGAATATATTGATGTTACTGGGTATTTTGATTTCGAGCCCACTCAATCGACAAGTTTGGCCCGTCACATGCTAAGTATTCAGCAGCAATGATACTGAAACGATTGAAAATCCTAGCTACGGAGAACAGAGTTATGAAGAACTATCGCATCGCCGCATCGTTATTTCTCGTATTCGGGCTGCTGCTGACAGCAATGCCCGCTTCCGCTGATCCGATCGGGTTGAGGGTACGGGTCGAGTACCTCGGTGACAACTCGGGCACGGTCGTGACCGACAACGGAGCCCTTGACGGGAATGCCAACGCGGGCCTCGTGTTAGCAAGTTTTGGAGGATCGAACATAACCATGTCAAGCAGCAGTGAGACGGGCGGTGAGGCCCAACTATTGCTTGTAGCTTTGGCCTTCGACACCGCCGGCCACTATCAGATAACGCTGATCAACGATGGTTTCAACCCCGGTCCGGACGGCCCAATGAACGTAATCGTTCAACTCGATACGGAAATAACCGGAGCACCCACTTCCACGGGTTCGGCCCAATCGTATGTTGGCCTCGACAATGCGGTTCCGGATCTCGGTGTCGATGGGATCTATGCAGCTGGGGGGCTTTCCGGCCCAATCACGTTCCCTGGACTGACGCCGATTTACACCCCGGGAGCGACCTTTGGCACCGCGGCGACGACAACGATTGACTCTGCGAACGTTACCAAGTCGGGCCCTTTTTCCATAGTCTCAACAGCAACGGTGTGGATGGCGCAAGCGGGTAACTTGGATTTAACGATGCAGGTCGCCGCGGTCCCGCTCCCTGAGCAATCCTCTCTGCTGCTGCTGTCGATTGGGCTGCTGTTTATTCTCGGTACCGCGTACCTGCGCATCTAGAAACTCAGGGCTCGAAGGCCGCCGGCGCTTCAGTTTACGCGGCTGAGTCGCTCATACACTTCGAACAACTGCTCCACGGCGCGCTCCCAGCTAAACATGGGGGCGCGCTCGCGTCCGTTCCGGCTGAGTTGACGTCTCAGATCCGGGTCCGTTGCAATCCGATGCATCGCCGAGGCAATCGCTTCCGGCGACTGGGGGTCGACCAGCAGCGCAGCGTTCCCGGCGGTTTCCGGCATCCCGGACACGTCTGAAGCGATGACGGGTGTGCCGCAGGCCATCGCTTCGATGATTGGCATCTCGAAGCCTTCCCACAGCGACACATAAACAAGCGCATCCGCAGCCCCGTAGAGAAGAGGCAGTTCGTCGATTGGCGTCTTGCCCAGATCGACGATTGCGTCTGTGAGGCCCAGACGCTGAATGGCGGCCTCGGCATCGTGAGCTGCCCACGTTCGTTCTCCGGTGAACACCAGCGTGTGATCCGTGCGGTGTTCCCTCCGGAATCGCGCGTAACCCTCGAGAATACCGACGACGTTCTTCCGCTGTTCCCAACGTCCTGAAAACAGAAAATAGGGTAATTCCAGACCATAGCGGCGGGCGATGGCTGTCCTCTGTTCCTCGTCATCAATTGGGTGAAAGTTCTGATTGACACCCGGATAGATGACGGGAAGCCTGTCGCCCGGCACCTTGAAGTCTTCGATGACGACGTCACGAATGTGCTGGGAAAAGCAAATTGTCACGCCAGCTTTCGGTATGGCGCGGTTGAGCAGGAATTTGAGGCGCAGGCGAATCAGTGGCGGGTAGAATTCCGGGCGTCGTGCCAGCGCCGAACAGGGAAGCGCGACGATCGTCTTCCGTGGGTCGACCGGGAAGAATGGAGGTGGAATCATCATTGCGTGAAACACGTCTGGCTTGGTGCGTGCGACCGTCGATGGAAGACCTGTCAGCATGCTGATCACGCGGTAAGCAGGCCGCAGCACGTGATAGGTGAAGTTTTCCGGAAGCGGCCCTATCGTGTCGGGAGCGCGCTGGTCGAGGCAATAGACGTGGAAGTCGTGGTCGTCCGTGCGCTTTGCCATCGCGCGGATCAATTCACGTTCATAAACCTCTGGACCGCCGCAGTTCCTTCCCGCGAACGCTGCAAAGAGACCAATCCTCACACGTCACTCCTTTCGGGAGAACAGATAGCTCTACTCGTAAACCTCTACCGCGTGTTCCGGAGTCGGGACGGCTGAATCAGGGGTTCACCTGGATCAAACTTCGGACAATCACAGTCAGGCAAGGGCAACCTTTACAAACAGCTATCCTACAACCCGGTCACCGGCGGCGCAATCGACACCTATCATTTAAATTCAATCACTTAGTTACAGAAGACGGCCACGCAAATTTTGCGCAGGCTGGGCTGGGCCGCAGGGGCCCCTCGAAGCGATCACTAAGAAGATCGTTGTTCGGTTTACGGTAACTCTTCAGGGTGCCCTGGAAATCGTCTGCTCATAGAGTTCCGCGTAACGTTTGACGATTTTTTCGTGGCAGAAATCGCGGTGCGCATGTGCGCGGCCGGATTGTCCCATCCTGTGACGGAGTTCACTGTTGGCAAGGAGCGATGAGGCGGCCTCGGCCATGGACTCGATATCGCCCACATCGAAGAGGAAACCGTCCGCGCCATCTTCCACAACTTCGCTAACGCCTCCGACCCGGGTCGCGATCACCGGAACCTCAGATGCCATGGCCTCCAGTGCAACTAAACCGAACGACTCCAGTTCGCTGGGCAGCACCAGGATGTCTGAAACTGACAGCAACTGCTCCATGTCAGAACTCTTGCCCACGAAATGCACATCGTCCTGAATGCCCTTCACCTCGGTCAACCACTCTGCGTTCGGGCGCTCGGGGCCGTCCCCGACCATCAGGAGCTTCGCCTTTTGCTTCCGGCGTACACGGCTGAACAACTCAATGACGTCACCTATCCGCTTGACCGGTCTGAAGTTCGAAATATGGATCACCAGACCTTCATCTTCGGCGGCAAACCTGGCTCGAAACTTTGAGTCGAACGACTTCTGAAAGACCTCACAGTTGACGAAATTTGGAATGACTTCGATCTCGCGCTCGATGCCGAACTCCCGAACCGTTCGCTCCTTCAAGTATTCGGATACGGCCGTCACAGCATCACTCTCGTCGATCCCGAAGCGGGTGATCGGTAAATAGGATCGATCGTTCCCCACCAACGTGATGTCGGTACCGTGGAGTGTGGTCACGAACGGAGTTTCGCTCCCGGTGGACATCTTCTTCGCCAGAAAAGCACTGATAGAGTGGGGAATAGCATAGTGCACGTGCAGAATGTCCAACTTCGACCGGCTTACCACTTCCGCCATTTTCGTCGCCAGGACAAGGTCATATGGGGGATATTCGAACAGCGGATACGACAGAACCTCAACTTCATGGAAGTGAATCCGATCACTCGCCTTGAGACGAATCGGAAGCGCATAACTTATGAAGTGGACCTCGTGACCTACCCCCGCCAGTTCCCTTCCCAGTTCTGTGCCTACGACTCCGCTGCCGCCGTAGGTCGGGTAGCATGTAATACCAATCCTCATATTGCGCCTGACCGTCTGCTGAAAAACTCTCTTGATGACCTCAAGCCGATGCCGGGCACCGAAGCCCTCAGGACTTCTGCCACGGGCTGCTAGAGTTCTATAACCTGGTGCACTGTGCCATCGAGTTCCAATGCCTGATCCATCATCGGAATCAGATTCAAGCCATACCGACCGAGAAACGACGTAACGTTGACCACACGTTCCTGCAGGTTGTTTCCGGGAAACAGATGGGTTGTCAGTGTTTTCAAATGTCGTTCCAGAACTGCGTCACGGCGTGACTCACCCTTTACAAACCGCGCATGCAGAGTGTCCACCTGGTGCATTATCTTGTGAACAGCATTGTCCAAGGCCCCGCCCAGAGTGGGATCCACTCCTTCCACCACCGGGCGCAGACGCGCCATCTCATCGGACATGCGTTGGCGTACGTCCTTGAAGACCCCCGTCCCGGAACCTGCAGCCACGGCACCCATTCTCAGTCGATCCATGCCCTGAAACACGTCGTCGATACTGAAATCATATTTCCTCATAATCCGTGCCACTGAAGGCTCAACCAACGTTGCTGTGATCCTCGGGAAGATCGGGGGCATCGGCTTCCCCATGAACTCATACACCGATCCAGCCTGGGCCAGGTAGGCGATCTCTGCGGGGCCGCCCACGTAGGCCGCAGTCGGAAATAAAGAATCCTGTACCACTGGCCGCAGGAGCACGTTGGGACTCAGATCCACAGCCGTCATCTCGTCTCCTGGCCCTAAAGGCTGCCTGGCACGTCCTCGATAGGCAAACAAGCCGGTGAAGCGCTCATCGACTCGCACCTGCTGGACGTACCCGGCCTCTGCGATCATCCGGCCCCGTGTCAGAAGTGCCGAGCGAACTTCGCCCACCTGACGCGCTAACCTTCCCAGGACCTCCTTATCCAGGCCCCGCAACTTGGCATCGAGCGGATCCACCAGTATCAACCCCGAACCCTTGAACAAGCGACCCATCATCCGCGCGTAGGCGTCAACCGGGGACACGTCGGGACAATACGCGTCTTCGAGAATGGTCCGGACATCGTTCTTAAACTCCGACGGCGGGAGGAGGCGGAAACACTCGTCAATCGCATCCTGGACAGATGGACCAAAGCGGAGCCATCCGACCGGTATCCGGGCACCATCACCCAGCGGGGTCGTGACCTTCTCGAGCGTCGAATCCTTGCTTAGAATTCCAGCCCATTCGATTTCCTTGTGATCGTGATCTTCTGCAGCGATCCAAAACACGGACACGGCCGCGACTCCCCGTTCCTCGAGCGCCCTGGCAAGCTTCACCGCAGTCAAGGCTTTCAGGATCGAATACATGGGTCCAGTGAAGAGTCCGGCCTGCTGTCCGGAAACGACGGCTACGGCCCCTGAACGCAGCCGCTCGATCGAGTCGACGTCCAGGCCCCAGCGGCGGTGTTGCGCTTCCAAGACCGCAGCCAACCGGTCACGGCGAGCGTGCTCGATGGGGGCGGACTCGCGTGCGAATTCCCTGACCGCGTCCAGTGAGTGATCGTGCGGATAAAACTGGCGGGCGCGATCGGAACCCTGAATGTAGTCCAGAAAAAGCGCTGATACCGAGGGCATAGCATCGAGCGTAATGCGCATACAGCTTTATGTCCTTTTAATTGAGCCGTTTATGCCACCACCGCTTGGGCGCCCAATCGCATCGATCATATCTCTCGTGAATTCCTCAAAGGACAACGCGCCGGCTTCTGCCTAGACCATGCGTTTGAGGAAAGTTCCCAATCCTTCGACACCGGAGGCGACACCGTCTTCCCGCAGGTCAGTCGACGGGTTTCCGAGTTCTTCTTCGATACGGGCTAAGTCGGGCAGTGCTTCAAACCTGATCTCGGTACTGGCACGAGCGCGTCTCGCCCCCGTAATGGCTCTGTAGTGACTGGCTAATCGCAGCGCGGGGTAATAGAACATGACGTTTGGGCCCGGAATCGGTACGAGAACCCAAAAAAACATCGCCGCAACTGTAGTGAGGACTCCGTCGACAATGAGCCAGGCGGTGTGCTTGATGACCTGTGCGCGGAGTAGAATCCGAAACCGCGATTCCGCATCGGAACTGGGAGCGTGTAAAACATGAAAGGAAGTAGGGCAGTTAAGCGCTTTAATCATCCGTTCGAGCGGGTCGATCCGATCTTCGAGCTTCTGATAGTAGCGATGGCCCGCACGTGTCACTCGGCCGACCCAACGGACAACAGCATTTCGGTTCTGCAATATCCGGCGAATAAATCGGCCGAATCGATCGCTCTCCGTCGCGGTGCAGATGTTGAGTGAACTGCGTGGCACAAACAGCGTATGTCGATGCCGTGGCATGCGGATCATATACAGCTCGACCTCGGGCACGACTGGGGGCACGACTGGGGGCACGACTGGGGTATCGATGGGCGAGCGCTTCGCTCCTGGCTGCTCCGACACATCCAACATTCCGTCCCCTGGCATGTTCCGACCCATCCTCCCGCCACAGCAGAACGTAGCACACGTTATTTAACTCTACAGTTTACGCAAATACTTGCTCTCGAACCACCGTGTCCTGAGACTTCTTGCGGACGCTTCTGTTCTTAGTAGTCCCCGGCAACGGTTTGCGAACACCTAAACGCGTTTGATGCCGGCCAGTCTATCCAGAAACTTTTCCGTCCGCGCTTCGACCGACCCACGGCCAATAAGATCCGAAATCACGGCGACCGAGTTTGCGCCGGCTGCAAACACCTCTTCCAGATGTTCCAATCGGATGCCCCCAATAGCAACGACCGGCAGGTCAATCGCTTCACAGAATTCAGCGAGGCGTTCCAGGCCAAGCACGCTGGAGTGATCTTTTTTTGTAGACGTCTCGAAAACGGGTCCAACGGCAATATAGTCCACGGGCTCGGCGACTGCAGCACGGACCTGGGATGTGTTGTGCGTGGAAACCCCGACGACGCTCTCGCGGTCGAGGATTTCCCTCACCCGAGATGGGCTGAGATCGCCCTGACCGAGGTGAACGCCCGCAGCACCCGCTATTCTGGCCACATCGGTACGATCGTTGACGATCACAATACCGTTTGGCGGAGCCTCTCGCACAATTCGAGCCGCCTGTTTCAGAAGTTGCCCAGACCTTGCCTGCTTGTTGCGAATCTGAACGAGATGGGCACCACCTCGGAAGAGACGGCGAGCAATATCTACCGGATCGCCAAAGGCTGAATCGGCAATGGTGTACAGCGCCGGCAGCCGCTTCATGCAAGCTCGTCGAATCCGGCACTTTGATCGAGGATACTGGACTGCTCGAGAAAGGCTGTGGATATGTCCCCGGCCTTGAAACGGGCGTCCGCCAGGATCTTCAAATGGAGAGGTATCGTTGTTCGAATACCCTCGACGATGAACGTCCTCAATGCACGGTCCATCCGGCGAAGCGCTTCGGCCCTGTTTGCTCCCAGAGCAATCACCTTGGCGATCAGCGAGTCGTAATAGGGTGGGACGACGTACCCCGCGTAGGCAGCCGTATCGACGCGTACACCTGGCCCACCCGGAGGATGCCACGAGCTTATCTTTCCTGGACAGGGTCGGTGAGTGAATGGGTCCTCGGCGTTGATTCGACATTCAATGGCATGCCCCCGGAATTGAATGTCCTCCTGACGGTGCGGCAAGACCGTGCCTGCGGCAACAAGGATCTGATCGCGGACCAAATCGACACCCGTAACGATTTCGGTCACGCCGTGCTCGACTTGAATTCTCGTGTTCATCTCCATGAAATAGAAATTCATATCTTCGTCGACGAGAAACTCCATCGTCCCGACACTCGTGTAGCCGAGTTCCTGAACTGCAGCCACCATACGGGCCCCGATCTTCTCCCGAAGCGGAGGGTCCATCACGAACGATGGCGCCTCTTCCAGCAGCTTCTGATGGCGGCGCTGGATCGAGCACTCCCGTTCGCCAAGATGGATCGCATTACCGAAATCGTCAGCCAGAATCTGAAACTCGATGTGGCGGGCCCGCTCGACGAACTTCTCCAAATAGCACGCAGCCGAGTTGAAGGCCGCCAGAGCCTCGGCTCGCGCGATCCCCAGCGACCCTGCAAGCTGGGAAGGCTTACTCACAATGCGCATTCCCCGACCTCCGCCGCCGGCCACAGCCTTGATGATGACGGGATAACCGATCTCGCCCGCGATCGCCAGCGCCTCATCGGCATCTTCGACAGGATTGGAGCTTCCCGGGAGTACCTCCACCCCGACCCGGGAGATTGCAGACCGTGCGCGAGCCTTGTCGCCCATCATCCGGATGCTGGATGGAGAAGGTCCGATAAACTTGATCCCGCTCTCCTCACACACTTCAGCAAAGTGGGCGTCTTCGGCGAGGAACCCATATCCGGGATGTATCGCGTCGGCATTGGAGATCTCGGCGGCGCTGATCACGCTGGGAATATTGAGGTAACTTTCCGTGCTCCAAGCAGGCCCGATACATACGGCCTCATCGGCGAACCGAACATGTAGCGCATCCCTGTCGGCCTCGGAATACACGGCGACCGTCCCGACACCGAGTTCCTTACATGCAAACATAACCCGGAGTGCAATCTCCCCTCTGTTGGCAACCAGTACTTTCCTGAACATCGGGATTGGAGACCTCAGATCAGACGATCAGCGCGGGCGGATGGCGAACAGTCGCTCACCATATTCAACAGGGCGGCCATTCTCGACAGGAATGCTGACAATTTCGCCGGCAACCTCAGATTCGATTTCGTTCATCAACTTCATCGCCTCGATGATGCAAAGGATACTTCCCTTTTCGACAGAATCCCCCACCTTCACGAAATTTTCTGAGTCCGGGCTGGGCGCCCGGTAGAACGTACCTACCATGGGAGAAGTCACGAAGAACACTCCCGCGGCGGCACTCGCTGTTGGGGTCGGTCCGGGAGGCTGGGGAGGCACCCCGGCCCCCGCCGCCGAGGCAGGCGCAGGGTCATCAAACCCCTGAGTCGGCTTCGGGCTGCTCCCGGCTTTCCGGATCTTGAGGCGTACGCCTGCCTTTTCAACCTCGAGTTCTTCGATACTATCGGTCGTTGAAACGATTTCTATGAGTTCCTTCAGGTCTTTGAAGTTCATGACAGTCGGAAGAGTATAGCATCTGACCCGGCCGCGCTTCTCCGAGGGCGGGCGCGACTACCCTGGAGCTTTTTCAAACTGTGGCCGGAGCTCCCAGGCAGCTCTTCGGAGCAAATACCGTGCGAAGCCAACTCGGAGCCCCGGTTCTCCCGCCAGTATCAGAAATCGCTCACCCGAAATGCGTCTAGCGAGAACCAGCCACCGGTCGGCAGTCCAGGACATTTCAGCTAGCTGGCCCGCTTCAGTATTCTCGCAGGTGTGCTGAGCAATGCGAAGGATCGTCGCGAACTCGGAAAGCGCCTCCGCATTGAGGGTAGGATCGGCGATCACCTGTTCGCCGATCGCTCCGTCCAAACCTACGAGAGCCAGCGCCCGAAAACCCGCGAGCTGCTTGCTTACGCTTTCAAACACTTCTTGGCAGAGAGGAGTCGGCACCTGATCGACCTGTTCGAACACCTTCCGGGTGGCAGCCAGCCGCACGCAGGCGGCGGACGCTCACCTGAAAGAGGGAGCCTAATTCCGATTACGGGGCAAAGAGCTGCGAGGACTCCGCTTCCGACAGAAACTCCAGCGGGTTCGCAGGCTTGATGCGCGCTGTAATGAAGAACAACAACTCACTGGTGCTCTTAATCACCTGCGTACTCTTGAAGAGATTCCCCAATATGGGGATATTGCCCACCCCGGGGACCTGACTGATGTTGACGGAATCGTTGTCGAGCAGAATTCCTCCGACCACCGCAGTGCCGCCATCCGGTATCAGTACCTGAGTTGTGGCCTGCTGTGTAGAAACCGAAGGGATGCCGCCGGGGCCAACGGTTCGGGCGAAATCCGGGGCGCTATTCTCGATGCTCGCCGTCAGCAATATCGTCCCCGCCTCTGTTATCTGTGGGGTGACCGTCAAATTGAGAGAAAAGTCGACAAACGTCACCGTGATCGTGTTGTTGACGTTCGTCTGAACGGGAATCTGAGTGCCCTGGGAGACTGTAGCCGATTGATTATTCTGCGTCGTGATTCTGGGTCGGGACAACAATCTCGCTGTGCCCGACGCTTCAGCTGCCTGAATAATGGTGTCCAACAAGATGTCGCCGCCCGCTCCTAACAGGAACGACAGACCCGAGGAACCGGCTACGCCAAAATCGGCAATCAGAGGGAGGGATCCGTCAACGTTCACTCGGGGCTCCGGCGTCCGGGTGAAGGGGCTTCCCGAGCCCGGAAGGCCAGTCAACGAATTTCGACTGTTGTTGCCGATCAGAAGACCGATCTGGGTGCCGAGATCTCTGGAGAACGACTTATTCGCTGACAGCAGGCGGGCTTCAATTTCCACCTGCTGGGACGGAGTGTCGAGAAAAGAAACCAGAGGTCCCACACGTCCAATCTGGCTTGGAATGTCAGTGACAATCAATGCGTTGCGGCGCGCGTCGGTGATTATCGTGCCTCGCGGTGACAGCAGGTCCTGTACGATGCCTGAGACCGTATCTGACTGCGTGTAACTCAGTATGTAGGTCTCCGTCACCAGCGGCGCATTCAATTCCTGCGCATCGCGCAGTTCGCGTGCGGCTTCTTCTTCAGCCTGAAGAGTCGCGCGCGTTGCGACCCTCAGCACATTGCCCTCTAATTCGTACCCCAGGTTATTGTTCTTGAGCACGACATCAAGAGCCTGATCCCAGGGCACGGCGCGTAACAGCAACGTCACGGTTCCGCCGACCGCAGGGTCCAACACGACGTTCAAACCGCTGATATCTCCGATCAACCGGAAGAAATCTTGCAGGTCTAGGTCCCTGAAATCAAACGTCGCAATCTCACCGGTGTACTGGGGTGTCGCCAAAGGCTCGACAGCCTGGCCCATGAACGTTACGGGTGGTGGGGCGGCCTCAGCTCCCGGACTCGGAACCGTCCCGGCGACGAGCTCGGCACTGGAGGGAGGTGGCGAAACTGTCGTCGCAGGCTGAGCCAGGGCTCCCGGATCGACCCCGACCGGCTCCTGAGATCCCAGCTCTAGGGGGATGATCGATCGAGCGGCGTCTTGGATTTCAAACTCTGCGGCCGCCGATATCGAGGCCAGCTGATCCTGGCCTGAGGGCGAGGTTTCCACTTCCGGCCCCAAAACTGGTGGGCTATGGGAACCGAAGACGCTTCTCGATTGCGTTCGACAACAGTCAGTGCCGCGGCTTCTTCCACATAAACCGCGGGAATAGCCTCCCGAATTTCCTCAACGTCAACGACTTCCACGACTTCGACGCCCGGCAAAACCCTCGGAACCACTTCAAGAAGAGCGGGTTCCAATGGCGCGGCGTCCAGGTTGACTGCTTCCGGGTCCTCACTACGGTGTTCGATTCCGCTGTCATCCACGTCGCCGGCTTCGGTGGACGTCGAATTATCGTCCACCGCGGCTCTGGTTTCCACAGGATCAGACAGCTCGCCTGATTCAGAGTCACCGGCGTCAAACAGTCCGGGCTCGAACGGATCGTCCAATGCGCCGAGGTTCGCCACATGATCTTGGGCGTCATCACTCACCACTGCCACTGCCTGAGCGTCATCCACACCGAAACGGACACGAACTTGGCCTTCGCCCTCATCAATGACCTCGTAGGGTATTTCTTCCTCCAGGTCAAAAACGAGCCGGGTAGCTGCCCGGCCAGCATCAGTGAAGAAAGACGCCCGGACCTGGTCGACCCCGGCATGACCGACTACCTTCCTCGAAAATCCCAAGGCATTCTCGGCTTGGTGCAAGTCGACAACGAGGCGTGGCCCTTCCAGCGTGAAGTACGTGTACCGAACCCACTCACTCGAATTGATCGTGAACTCGACCGCATCCGGGGTCGGACTCACGACAAGCGATTCAACCGTTACGGAGTCGTCTGAATTCTGGCCCACAGCCATGAATGACAGGAGCAAGAAGACGCTCATTGCCGCGGTTGTTCTCGTGAAAACAGTCATCACTTATTCTCCTGGGGTCGCGTTTAGAGTTCGCACGACTTCCTCTCTTCGTTCGGGTTCGGGTTGACCTTCGAGAGGCTTTACTTCGAATACTATTCCATTGGGTCTGATCTCTTTGATCACCGCGTCAAGAAGTTCATCGCCCGCCCGGGCAAAAAAAGTCCGTTCGCCAGGAGCCAGCACAACGACGACGTTCATCGACAGCTGTTCCGACGTCACAACTCCGGTCAGCACGGCTTCGTTAAGCAGCACACCCGGAAGGCCCAAAGGGCGCTCCGCGAGGACTGATGGAACGGGGTCGACAACCGGCGGTGGGGGTGGAATCGGATTGACGAAAGGATCCCTCCGACCGAGGGGAAGATATTGATAACCGGGTGGAATCGCCAATGGTGAACGCGCCGGACCTTCTTCTGCCTGTGCAACACCAGGAGCGTCTTGAAGCAGCATCGCGCGAGCAGCAGCGCCCGTCTCCCCGCCCGGCAAAATGACGGGCACAAGGGCCAGTATGAATAGCCATCGGTTGCTCATGGTCAACTCCCCGGCGGCGCTTCTTCACGGTACACAAATGTCGTCGCGGTATAGGTCACCGACACTGAAGTCGTGAGGTCACCTCCGGCCGTATTGATCTGAAGCCCGCTAATGTTCACAATGCGATCCAGTTCCCGAATCCTGTCTAGATACAGGCCCATGTTGTGGTACGTGGCTTCGACCTGCATGTCGATCGGCCACTCTGAGTAGAATTCATTGTCGACAATCGCCCTTGGCGTTACACGTAGGATCCTCAGGGACGAATCTGTCGCCGCCTGCTGGACCTGCCGAAGAATCTGGTCAGTTTCGCGCTCCAGCGGCAAGATCGGCCTGAGGGTGTCTAGCCGTACTTGGAGATCGTTGAATTCCGCACGGATCGCCGCCAGTTGCTGCTGTCGTGCCACGGCAGCCTCCACTTGCTGATCGAGTTCGGTCAGTTGCGCGTTCTGGGCCTCCAGGCCGTCCGCGATAGGCGCCAGGAACTGATACCAGAACAAATAGAGGATGAGTCCTGACGCACCGACCACGATGAGCGCCTGGTAGTACCAGGGCAAACTTTTGAAGTCACTGTAGTTGACAGCCATAAACCGTAATCAGACCCTTACCCACCAACTAATTGTTTTCGGGAACTGGGGTCTCTCCTTCACCTGCAATTTGGGATACCTCTGCGACAACCCCTGCTCCTGCCAGTGGTGGCGGCAAGAAATCACAGATCATCTGAAACAAAAAATTCCCATCCGTGTCCTGGGCATTCACAAGGTTGACGTTGCGAAAATAGCCGGTGTCTTCGAGGCTGGAAACGAAATCTGCAATTGCATTCACGGACGTCCCGACACCCGTCATTGAAATCACCGTGTCGTTTTGCTGAAGCTGTTCCAGCCATACGTATTCCGTCGGCGAAATGGCCTCGCTCAAGCGGTCCAGCAATAGAACTGGGCTGACCTGATCGCGCTGCAGTCCCTCGATCGTCATGATCCTGTTGGCCAGCTCGTCCCTCCGGGCTTCAAAGGCCGCGTTTTCCTCGATGACGGATTGAAGATCGGCCAACTGAGCTTGCACGAACGAAATCTGGCTCGCGAGGTCCGCGGCCTGAGAGGTAAGCCTCGAATGCCAGACGTAGCCAAAAAAGGCTGTTCCCAGGATGATCGCGACCCACAAGACGGGAAGCGCATTTGCCGGCAGCATTTGGCTCAGGCCCTTGCGGCTCCGGATATTTTTTTGGATCCTCCGGACAGATTCACTCGGATCATGCGTCAAACCCCCTTAAAGCTAAGCCGAGGGCGACCGCAACAGCCGGGCCGATCTCACGAATTTCATGACTCACATTTTGAGCCACCGTCACGGCCTTGAACGGATTTATGATCTCTGTCGGAGTACCGAATGCCGTTTGAATTTTTTCGACCAACCCCCTCACGTTGGAAGTGCCCCCTGCCAAATACACGGACGATATTGTCGCGTCCCCATAGGTCTCCTTGAAGAAATCGAAAGTCTTCTGAATCTCCATGGTCAACATGTCGCTAATCGAATCCAGCAGCGGGGCAACCATTTCGGCATCGTACATCCCGACCTGCTTTCCGGCCTTCAAATCCTCGGCTTCCTCGTAGCTGAGTTGCAGTTCTTTCTGCAAGATATCCGTGTATTGGCTTCCGCCTACCGACACGTCCCGAATGAACAGCGGCAAACCGTCCCTCGTAATATTGATGTTGGTCAAGGAGGCCCCGATATTGAGCAGCGCGATCGTCTCCTCAGTATCCGGATTGTAGTTCACTTCGAACGCGTTCTGCAGCGCAAAGGCATCAATATCAACGACTACTGCCGAGCGCCCGGACATGGCGACGACGTTCGTATTGTTCTGGATCTGATCCTTCATTGCGGCTACCAGGAGAACTTCGAGCCCGTGTTCCTCGCCCTGAGCCGGGCCGATCACTTCGTAGTCGAGGTTCACGTCTGTGATTTCGAAAGGGATATACTCGTCGGCGCCAAACTGAATCGAGCCTTCAACCTCCTCGGAACTCTCCACCGGGAGAACAACCCGTTTGACGATAACGGAGTGCCCCGAAACGCTGGTTGCTACCTTTTTGCCCTTGAAGCCACCCATTGAGAACGCCGCGTTGATAGCACTTGACACCGCCCCCGAGTCCGCGATTGCCCCGTCGACGACCGCATCCGGTCCGAGCGGATACCGCGCAAAGCCCACGATCTCGTAGCCACCCTTGGCGCGGGAGAGCTGGATCGCTTTGATCGAGTTCGAACCGATGTCGAGTCCCACGAGCGCCTTGGTCTTACCTAACAACATACTTCAATCGCCCCTTGACCGGCGGATCACCGCTGGATCGTTTTCCGACGATGCCCCGTTCGAGAATTTGTCCCGCGCTCGCTCTTCTTTTCCATCCATCGGTCCAGCAAGTCCCTCTTGAACCGCCACCGATTACCGAGCTTGAACGCCGGTATCTTGTCCTTTCCCAGATACTTGTAGAGGGTATCCGGGGAAATCCCAAGGTATTGGGACGCTTCTCGGAGAGTCATGACCTCTTTTAATCGTTCCATTTTGACCTCTAGATCCCCGGGGGCTGCCTATTTCACCGCTGTGTCACTACCATGTCAAACGAATTGTGGGGTCTTTCGGGCTTTGTTGGGTCCAGCTGTTCCCTGTTTCTTGCTGGTATCATGCATGCGGGATAGGGGTTTGGTCAGCCGAATCATGCACATATGCGCATAATTTGCGCTCGGGAGCCGGCCCCGGAGAGGTGGTTCAAAGGCCATCGATGAGGTTCATGACGTTGCGCTCGATCAGGTCCCGGACCTCGCAAAATTGATCAGACTCCATGGATCTTGGGTCGGGAATCTCCCAATCCACGCGACGCCGGGCCTTCACGAACGGGCACTCGTCGCCACAGCCCATCGTGACGACGTAATCGTATTCGATGTCCGGGATGTCGCTGAGGGACTTGGATCGGTGAGTCCCCATGTCATACCCGATCGCCCCCATCGCAGCAATAGCACGGGCGCTCACGGTGGGGCCGGGGCGGGAGCCCGCACTGTAGGGCCGAACGCCTTCCAGGCCATGGATTCGCGCGAAGGCCTCAGCCATCTGGCTGCGATTGGAATTTTCGACACAAACGAAAAGAATCTGGTAAAGGGCGCCTGGGCCACTGATTGGGGGACTCAACTGCAGATTTCCAAATTACAGTGCGCGCCGAAGAGCGCGGGCCATCTCGCGGAGTTCCTCGAGCCCTCCCGCGATCAGGAATGGCAACGATGCTTCCACCATCAGTTCTTCAATCTCAACGGAAGGCTCGACCTCTTCTGTAAGGAGTTCGACGAAATGCTGGAGTTTGGGCTGTATTCCATTGACCAGAGACAGGATCAGTGTGAGCCGGGCCTCCAAGGTTGAATTCTCATCCAGCGGCTCGACAATGACCCAGAGGTCGTCTGTATTTCCACGCACTCCTGGAGAGACGAAGCGCACAAAGGAAATAAGGTCGCCCACCTTGTCTTCCAGGTCCTCGGCCCTGTCGTCCATCAGGTCCAGTTCATTTCGCGACATGTTCGGATGGACACGAAAAGAAATCAGCTCGCCGCTGATCTCGTAAAATTCAAAAGTCCCCTCGACGAAAGAATCGATCCTCTGCTGGAAATAAACTTCTTCGGCCCGGCGCCGCATTTCATCTACCGGATCGCGGGTCTGGGAGAAGGATGAGGGCACAAACCCACAGAGCAGGGCGGCCAGCAGACAGATGACTAAGGTTCGGATTCCCATGAGTCCTCCGACAGAACGGCTTCTCACAACGAACGGCTTCTGACGACAAGGATTAAACTATCAAAATGTCACGCCTAAAGGCCAGATTTGAATGCAGTTCTCAAATTTTTCGCGTAAGATCCCGAATCCGATGATCGCATTTTCACGCATCGTAAGAATCGCGACGTTTGCGTTTCCCGTCTGGGTCCTCCTTGCAAGCGTCGTCGCTCTCTACCAGCCAGGCGTTTTCACCTGGTTCAGCGGTGCTCTCATTACCCTCGCCCTCGGCGTAACCATGATGTGTATGGGCCTGACCCTGGAGATTGACGACTTCCGCCGAGTGGCGCTGCAGCCGCGGTTGATAGGCGTGGGCGTGGCCCTCCAGTACCTTGTGATGCCGTTCCTGGGTTGGAGCATCGCTTCGGTGATGGAGCTGCCGACTCCATTCGCTGTCGGCTTGATTCTGGTGTCCTGCTGCCCGGGCGGAGTGGCATCGAACGTAATTTCTTACCTGGCTCTCGCCGATGTGCCCCTGTCGGTTTCTCTGACGGCGGTTTCCACATCAATCTCGGTCCTGATGACGCCCGCTCTTACAGCAATGTATGCCAGCAGCCGGGTGGATGTTCCCGCGGCTGGACTTCTCTTCGGCACGCTCCAGGTCGTCATTGTCCCGGTGGTGCTGGGGCTGACTCTGAGACACTACGCACCGCGACTGACCGACCGAATACTTCCGGTGGCCCCGTTGATTTCAGTAATCTTGATCACGATGATCGTCGCTTCGATTATCGGAGCCAGCCGGGCTGCAATCATCGAGTCCGGCTTTCGTCTGATCGGAGCCGTTTTCGCGCTGCACGTTGGCGGGTTCGGCCTCGGGTACGTTCTGACACGATCCGTATCCCCGAATGTGAACTCAGCCCGCACGGTGGCGATTGAAGTTGGCATGCAGAATTCCGGCCTGGGAGTCGTCCTGGCCGGAGGGAACTTCGTCAATCCCCTCGTCGCGGTTCCCAGCGCTATTTCGAGTCTTTTCCATTCTTTGATCGGCAGTGTTCTGGCGGGCTGGTGGCGGGCATCTTCATCCTTGGGCCCGGTCCTCGATGAAACAGATCATCGCGAAAAAGAAATAGCCGAGAAGGTGTGACGAACGCCTGACCTGACAGAGAAATCTAGAGAATGTTATGGACACTATCCAGCATTGCAGGGAATTGGGAGCCAGCCCCGTACCCCATTCTCTGCCGAGACTTTCTCCTCGATTCGATCCTCGTTCAGATCATTCTGATTAGCAAAGTGTCTCTTAGTTCTTCAGGGAATTCCCTCCGAAATGCTCTGACGGGCTACCCATCTGAATGGCTCAACGTACATCTCGTAAAACACGTCTGCGAGTTCCCGGGCTTCGGCAAGAGAAGTACCTTCAAGCCAGTCGGGCGCTACGCCTAAACTCTCCCGGTATCGCGCCGCGGTGGCATCACCTTGTTCAGCCGCGGCATGAAACCACGCATAGGCCAATTCATTGTCCGGCCCCCCGCCCTCACCTTCGTAGTACATTAAAGCCACATTGAACTGGGCCTCGGCATGCCCCCGTTTGGCTGCCCTCTCGTACCACTCCCGCGCTCGAGGAGGGTCAGCCACTCCGCCCTCACCTCCATAGTGCATCCGCGCCAGCATGTACTGGGCCTCGGTATAGCCCTGCCGGGCCGCCCGCCGATACCATTCACGCGCCGCAGCTTGGTCAGCCGCTCCGCCCTCGCCCGCGTAGTACATATGGGCCAGGTTGAACTGGGCGGTCGCATAGTCCTGTTCGGCCGCCCGCCGGTACCACTCCCGCGCCGCAGCTTGGTCAGCCACTCCACCCTTGCCTTCGTAATACATTTGCGCCAGCGAGAATTGGGCATCGGGATAACCCTGTTGGGCTGACCTGCGGAACCATTCCCGCGCCTCTGGGAGATCGGCCAATCCGCCCTCACCTCCATAGCGCATCCGCGCCAGGTTGAACTGGGCCGGGGCATAGCCCTGCTGGGCCGCTCTTCGGTACCATTCCCGTGCCGCAGTGTAGTTCCGGGGTCCACCTTCGCCATAGTAGTGCATCAGGGCCAGATTGAATTGCGCCCCGGCATGGCCCTGTCGGGCCGCCCGCCGGTACCACTCCCGCGCCTCACCGTAGTCGGGTGCCCCACCCTCATCTTCGTAGTACACCAGTGCACGGTTGAACTGGGCATCGCCGGGTTCCGCTTGTGTCGCAGCGCCGGTGGTCGATCCGATCAGGGACCCGCCCCAGGCACACAATATCAAAGGGACCCACCACTCCAACCCACCTGTGCGTATCACCATGATCTTCCCCGCATGTCGAGAGTCAATGTGTTCGTTGAAGGATTTCGTAAAGGTAACTGCAGATCAAATCAATACGCAAGAAAACTCTCAAGCCCGGCTCGAATGCGGATGCCGTGACATGACCTTGCGATTGCATAGAGATTCCACCTTTAGTATCGTTTGGCCAGTTCCCGTAAACCATCGAACAACGATTGTGCAATCACTCTGCCACAGCCTGAGCAAACGAGAGGATGTCTTCGAGAAAACAGCACGCGGTTGACGAAGTGCTGGACACCGTGACAAACACTCATTCGCGGTTGGCGCCAATTTCTGAAACGCCGCGGATGAGTACGTTTCTTGTCAGTCTCGGCATCGGCAGGCTTGCTTTGATGCTGTCGATGACTGCATGCCTATTGATGGCTGCGGGTTGCGGGAATGGACCGTCGCCGGAACCCACTTCTGACGATGGTGTACCTGCTCCATCCGCCGAACTCGCCGCAGACACCGTCATCATCGACGGCTTGATGTGGACAGTCGAAGACAACGGGCTGGATATCGACTGGAACAACGCCACCGCGTACTGTGAGGATCTGACGTTGGACGGATTCTCAAATTGGGGGCTGGCAAGCCTGGCCCAGCTAGAGGCCCTGTACGACCCCGGGGAAAGTTACATCCCGCCAGACGGGACGGAGCCCGTACACGTCAAGAATCCAATTCAACTGACAACGTATTATGTGTGGAGTTCTGAACGATCAGGAACGGGTTCCGCGTGGTATTTTTTCTTTGCGCGCGGCTATCGGAACTCGCTCCAGGTGAACAACCCCAGCAACGGGCGGGTATTGTGCGTGCGCGTTCCGTAAGAATGTCACATATTTCATCATCTACGAGGGAGGACCCGCCTATGAATCGCAAGTTGCTTATGGGCTTTTGTGGGATCGTGCTCCTGACCGGCTCAGTGGCCACCGGAGTGGACGCTCAAATCCCTTCGATCGAAGAAATGGCCCAACTCCATGTCGCCCGGGCACGCGCCGCAGCCTACGAGCCAGGATTCGATTTTTCTTATATTTTTGATGGACTCTGCAGAAAGCCCAGTCCCGCACAGCTCGCCGCGGCAGCTGCCCCGACACCCTCTCCCCTTAATCAGTCCAGTGGGCCACGAACCGCACCACCGCGTGAAGAATGGCACCTGGAACCCGCCAAGGTATTCGACAACCTGTACTTTGTCGGCAGCGTCGCCGACTCGGCCTGGGCGGTCAATACATCCGCGGGAATCGTTATTGTCGATTCCACCGTGGAGTACACGGTTGAAGGACAGATTGTGGACGGCCTTAAGGCCTTTGGTCTGGATCCCGCAGATATCCGCTACGTGGTCTTAAGCCACGCACATGGTGATCGTTACTTTGGAGCGAAGCATCTGCAGCACACATATGGCGCCCGCGTCATCATGTCGGCCGCCGACTGGGAAACCGTCGCTGACAGCAACGAACCCGCCGAACTCAAGCCCAGAAAGGACATGGTCGCCACCGACGGGATGGCCCTAACGCTGGGTGATACGACCCTCACGTTGCATCTGACGCCCGGCCACACTCCGGGGACGATCTCGACTCTGATCCCGTTGTAAGGATGGCAACGATACGCATCTGGGTAGCATTTGGGGCGGAAACGCATTCGGCTACGAACGATACGGGCTGCGTTACTTTCCGACCGAAGCCGACGCCATCAGAACCTGGAGGGATTCCTCGAGGCGCTACATGGAAATCACGAAGGCTGCGGGCGCTGACACCTATCTGTCAATCCATCCCCACCATGACGAGACTCCGGACAAGATCGACGCCCTGAGATTTCGCATGCCGGGTGACCCGCATCCCTTCGTCAACGCTGATGCCGTTCAAAACCATCTGATGGTCAGCACCGAATGCATGGAGGCGCAGTTGGCCTGGAGAAACAGCCACTGAGCGAAGGGCTATCGATTCGTCATTCACTGGATCGTGAGGGTCTTTCTAAGTCAGGCGAGATCCGGCGGTTTGGGCAGTCCTCGCGCGTGGCGAGCTCAGAGGTCGTAATCCTCACGAACCGTTGGCCATCGGGAGATTTGTTGTAACCTGTGACCGAAGTTGTGTTGATGCAGTGTAATGTAATACGCCGTCCGCGGGCTCAAGCGCGCGAATCGCCATACCCTCATCCCATCTCTATCCTCTATCGCAAAAGGGCCTCAAAAGACCTCGGATTGTTACCACCCTCAACAAACCAGCGGAAACTCTAGAATTGGAATTCCATTCCAAGTTCGATTGTGCGCGGTGAGGTCGCGTTAAAGGACCGCATGAAGAATGGAGAAGTCACGACGCCGCTGGGTAATCCTGGATGTTGCATGTTGAAAGCGTTGCTTAAATTCGCGAAAACGTTCATTTGAGGCCCGGCGGACCTGGCGGCAGGGTTCAGTTCGAATGCCTTCGAGAAGTTGAAGCCAACATCGAAATAGTTCGGTCCGACCTCGCTATTTTTAACATCGCCGGGGGGCCGGTCATTGCTGACTCCATCCCCGTTGTCATCCTTACCTGTTCTGATCGTGTAAAAACTGCCGCTCCGCGCATCAATGACTGTCGTCAAGTAGACATCCAATGGCAACCGGGCGTTGACGCTTGCACTGAGGGTGTGGCGCGGATCGACTGTATTGCCCCATTCCTTGCTGAGGTCATAGCTGTCGACAGGCGCGGACACGCTGAAGCCCCTCCGATCTTCCTGGTTGCTCAGCCCGTGTGAGTAAGTGTAGTTTGCATTGAGAACGAAGATACTGAAACGCTGCCGCATTGAGGCTCTCAAATGGTGATACCTTGACAAGCCGCTACTCTGCCATTGAAGAACCTGGCCTTCATCGGGGTTAGGCCTGATGCCCGTTCCAGGTAACGGCGCATTGACGTCCCGGGTTCGGGGCGACTTGATCGCTCGAACGAACTCGTATCCCAGGGTCACAAAAAGATTGTTGGGCAAACTGCGTTCCACGCTTATCTGTCCTAGTGGGAAATACGCAATTTTCATATCCGGGGCAATCTGACGACGGGATCGAGGCCTGATGCTCCCCGATGCGAACGGGTCCGGCCACCCTGGATTGTCGATCTGGATTTCATATACCCGCTTCCCGTCGAGACGGCTATGCGCAATAGTATTGAAATTTACCCACTGGGAAAAAACACCGAAGCCTCCTCGGACGACAGTCTCGTTTCCGAGCGCGTATGCAAATCCGATCCGTGGATCCACATTGCCACGATCGCTGATGTTAGTTTGTGCCTGGTAGCGTACGCCCAACATCAGCGTGAATGTGTTTGACAGTTTGAAATCGTTCTGGGAAAAAAGGCTGATCTGTGTGCGGCGCAATTTGAAGAAAGGATCACAACACGTAACCCTATACTGCAGCGGTGCTCGGGCACGGTAGCTGGCGAGGTCGGAAAACGTGAACTCGCCATAGAAGTTCTCTTTCGTGATTAAGCGTTCGCGCCGGTGCAGCATCTGAAATCCGCTCCGAATGGTCAGATTTTCCCCGGCAAAGTAAATCAGATTGGACAATTCGTAATCATTCCCATCCACCCGGCGCTCGTTCTGCGCTCCACCTCCAGTGAACGCGTCCTTGACAACGATCCCCGTCGCGATACTGAAGGGATTGGTTTCGCTATGATCGCGTCGCCATTTGAAGCGGATGTCATGGACGGTTCGCTCGGAAAGGATTGAAATTTCGCGGAGATCGACCATATAGTCCCGTGTTTGAGTACGAGATGCGCGGTCGAGCAAGGCGAAATCGCCGACGTTTTCGTTTTTGCTGTCTCTGGTGGCGTGTTGGAAACCAATATTGAGCGAATGGGCATCACCGAGCTGCAGAACGCCCTTGAGGTCATAGAACCGATTTAACGTGGGCCGCGTGATGCCCAGGGAAAACGGTCCCGTCGGTGTTTCCGCCTGAACAGTACCGACGTTCTCCTGTTTATTGTCGCTGAGGGCGAAGTTCAGTGTCAGCCGGTCTCGAATGATGGGGCCGCTGATATTTCCGTCGATAGTCCGCTCATAATACGGTGGCTTGTTACTGGCGAACGGGTTTCGAGCGTTAAACTTTTCGTCTTGAAACGTCGATGCAAAACTGCCGTGGAAGGCTCCGATACCGCCTCGCTCGATCACTTCTGTTCTCGCGCCGAGTTCATGCAGGCCCCGTCCATTCGCGGTCCCGGTTTCGACATTGAAAGCGTTGTTTGTGACGCGGATTTGTTGAATTCTTCCGCTCTGGGTACCTTCGTCCGCGGAACCCTCGCCCACATCGAATGCCGCATCCTGTTCGCGCTGGTAGCTCTCCCATGCTGCTCTCTGCGCCTCGGTCAGGTAGACGGGAAGCTTGTTCTTCATCTCGTCATACATCCACCGGATGCCGGCCAGGGCCTGATCCTGCTGTTCGCCCTGAGGCGGGCCCTGACTGAAATCCCACGTTTCACCAAACAGGTTTTCCGCAGCCTGACGCTCGTCTTCAATGAGCAGCGCCAACTGCCTTTCCTGGTCTGAGGTGAGAGGGATCCGTGCTTCCTCCAGGGCCCGGGTCAGATGGTCCGTCAGTTCGTCAACCGGATTGCGGGCGGTAAGCTGTCCAAAAGCCGTCGATGTTAAGACGCTACAGATCAACCCAAGGCGAAATAATTTCATTAAACCTTCAGGTGCTGTTCTTAGTTAGTACAGATTGTTATAAATACCGTGATTGGAATCCCGAGTATACATCACGCGTAAGAGCCGCATGCGGGGCGTATAGGCGAACTAGAGGCCCTGGAGTGATGAAGCTAGCGAGAGTGTGCGGCAAATCCGAGGCTCCTGGATTGAGATCAAAGTTCAGAATGTCTCGGGTCAGATTGACGCAGTGGGAAACCGCTACAGCAGAGACCGATTCCGTTCCGAAATGATCGGCCATGCCGTCTGGCTTTGCCACAGATACTGCATGAGCTTCCGAGATAGGGGCCCGTTTTGCCTGGTCACAGACATGTTGAAGAGTGACGGTTCGGCGCTCCGGACGAACATGCCTTCCCTCAACCATGACACCGAAGGATACGCGACCAATCGAGCGAAAGTCTCACACCGGCCAACCCGGCAGCCAGAACGACAAATGCGACTGTCTAATTCAGCACGACAAGCCCAACTCTCCCTATCGCTTCACGGTGTTGTTCTGAACGTCTTCCGATTGGCCAGGCACAGACCAAGAGGGCTTCACCACTGTTGCGGGCATGTTCTTTTGCGACTTGGCAAGCGGTGATCCCAGGCTGATCAATCGCCGACCATTGGGCATCGCTTCGGCTGACGGGGGCTAAGTTGACAACGCCCTGGCCAGAGTGAGGCTAGCGACCCAACTGTCTACCGTCCGGCATGATCACGGTGTTGCTCGAGACGCGGTTCAAGGAACCGTCTCTCGCGAGAGCGGCTGTGACCGTCACCACATCCCCAACCTTCATCGAATCCTGGGGCCAGCCTCGCCGATACATTCTGGCAGGATTTGAAGCGCCGGCAAGTTCCACTTCCCAATTCGTGACGTTCCCTGCATCATCGACCACATCAATGTAGAACCATATATGTGGATTCTGCCACTCCACCCGCGTCACGGTTCCCCTCATCGTGACAGCCGGGTCCTCCGTGCGGTACACCGCGGGCCTCGAATGGTGTGAAACTGCAGAAGCGGCGAAGCAGAAAACAAGAAAGGCGGCTTGTAAAGTCCGGAACATCTGGATACCTCCCTGGCCGCCCAACCATTGCGGTACCTGGTCTAGCGTACAGAACGATGATTGCGGGATCAAAGTAAAATCGCTCTCCGGGCCGAGTCGTCGCATCCAGGCAAACCTGAGAATGACCTGTATGTCAGCATGGGCCGTCCCAATCCTCCGCAGGGGAGTCGTATACGGCAGGAAACTAATCCATCGTCAGTAGGTTGAAGGCTCGATTCCTGGAATGCCCCGACTTTTGTAGACACTTTTGAGAGCCAAAATGAGGCAACCTCAGGAGTGGTCTTGATGTTGTCCGGTTTCAGATCTCTGTGGATGACCCCCCTCGCATGCGCGGCTTCCAGAGCCTCGGGGATCTGCAACGCCAGCTTAATGGCTGTCTCGACAGGGATCGCCCCTTGCTTGATCCGGTCCGCCAGCGTCGGGCCTTCGACCAGTTCGAGAACGAGGCAGTGCTTCCCATCGGACTCTACTAATCCATGAATGGCAGCAATGTTCGGGTGATTCAGCGAAGCGAGTAGCTGCGCTTCTCGCCGGAACCGCGCGACGCAGTCGGTGTCCCGGGCGAACTCATCAGGTAGGACCTTGATCGCCACATGTCGGCCTAACTTTTCGTCCTTCGCTTGATAAACCTCACCCACGCCTCCCTTGCCGATGAGGGAGTGGATCGTGTAGTGGGCAAGCTTTGTGCCAGATTCCATGTTCAGCAGCCTGCCAGTTCAGAACTTGGATAGCTGGACGCAGTCTAGAAAATGGGATCGATGGGGAGGCAACGAAATCTCATTGGCCGCAAACCGGATTTATTGTGCCCTGACCGGGACATTACGCCTCCAGCAGGTCGGTCCCGTTGGTAACAACCTGCAACTGTGTGCGCATCCAAATCGAATTCCTCATAACCGAGGTCCCCAAAATGCGTTTACTGCGGTTGACCTTCCCTCATAAAACAGTCCACTTCGAGAGTGCGTTTTCCTGCAAAGGAGCCGAAGAAGCCACGGGCACTCGGTGGGCGAGACCCTTCTTGGATCGCCCAAGACCGCTTCGAGAAATAGCCTAACGGGTGCTCCTCGTCCCTCGCGGCACGGTCTTGCCGTAGACCTCGATCCCGGCGAGATGGATATACCCGCCGGTGCCGTGGCCGCTGCCAGGATACAGGTCGGCGAAACCTACTTCCGCGACTCGGGTGAGGTCCGGATTGGGGGCCCACACTTCGTTCGTCGGGGACCGGCCGCTGTTGACCGTGACCATGCGCTCCGGATCCAGCTTGATCCAGCGAATATCGGTCAGGGAGAACTCGCTTAGGGTGAGCTTGGGCACCGAAGAGAAAGTCCGGTCGCCGACCAGCAGGGTGTCGTCGGCCAGCTTCACGACTGGACGCACCACATGGAAACCCGAAGTCTTCGTGAACCACCGGACGTTGGCCAGGCCGGTGAGATCGACATAGTTGCCGTTATTCATCCCGAAGGTGATGGCAAAGGGACTTTCGGCCGTCCCCGTCCACACGCCGTAGGGCCGAACGTCGCTTCCCGGAATGCCCGTGGTCAGGATCTGCTTGGCTCCCGGCCCGTAATAGTGGATCTCCACATTCGGGTCGGCGATGTTTGCCTGAACCGGCGTGTAGCGGACGGAGGTGTCCTCCTGGCTGGCTGGCCGCACCCAATCCACTTTCAGGAACAGCGGGGCCACCATCTGCGCCGGGCGCTCCTGGGCCAAGGCGCCCGAAAGCGTCCCGAACATACCGAATACCGCAATCAATCCAATCGTTGTGTTTACCGTCACCGAACGTCGCATGAAGACCTCCCTATTTCATGGCACAGGGCCCGAGGCATGGAAGTAACTGCGCTGAGTGTACTCCCCGTTCCTCGGCGCGCGCAATGCGGAGCTCTCATCGCGTTGTCGAAGAGGCATCGGGAGCTGAGCTTGTCTTTACCGGGCACACGGAAGAAACCGTGGAAAGGCCCGGACGCTTCGCGGATTGATATGCACACGCCCAGAAGCCAACCGCACCTTCTATGAGTAAGCGATCAGCCCAACCTCGATGTCCGCGATCCGGATTTAACCCGCACTGACCTCGAAAAACTAGGGGATCGGCACCCGTTCCTTCAGTTCTTCAAACCAGTTCAGGGAGCTGCGGGTCATCAAAGCGTCAGGATCTACTCCTTTAAATACTGACGTGGATGTTTTCGGTGCCAATCGAAATACCCTTCTGTGTGTCTGTCGTCAGCGGTACATATACAGGAAAGTGAAATTACTACGGAATTTCGGATGTGCAAGAGGATCGAATGAAGGAGAAAGTTTCGGCAGAGATTAGGGTACGGGAGATCCGTGGGAAGCCACGGAAGAAATCCCCGACGGAAGACAAGGTCAGGATCTTGTTGGAAGGGCTGCGCAGCGAAGAAAGCATCGCAGCTCTGTGCCAGCGAGACTGGATTCCGAGCTAGACACGCGATCGCGATTTGATTCTCCGCTACGACTCGCTGGTTGAGATAGGCGGCGTAGCTCTTGGAACTTTAGAACCGCGTCCTCACGCCGACGCTGACAACTTGCGACTCCAATAAATTCTGGTAGACCGCCGTGAAGCCCTGACCGTCGATCTCACGTTCCACTGCAAAATCGTTGAAGATGTCGCTGAACGTGAAAACCAGTTCGGCGCGTTCGTTCATGATGGGCCAGGTGGCGGCCAGATCGAGCGACGAGCGTGCACGCTCCCGGCCTTGGGGGACGTTCCTCCCAGCGTAATAGATGTAGCTCAACTGGACTTCCCCCGTGCGGGGCAGCCGGAACTGGTTGTTGATGGTGAAATCCCAGGTATCGTCTCTCGAAGCGGCCAGAGTGAACGGCCGTGGTGTCGGGAACAGCAAGGTGGTCTCCAAGGCTTCGATGTCGTTCGTGAACCAGTTGACGCTTCCGGACAGACGCCATGGGGCGGCGATCTGCTGTTCCACGATCACCTCGATCCCGGTCTGGGTGGAGTTTCCGGCGTTCTCGAAGATCCTGTTTACGATGTCGTAGTCCGGGTTGGTGTCGTCGATGGCAAAAACGCGCTGGAACGCGTCTGCGATATCCCTGTGGTAGAAGGCTGTGTTGACGGAACCGCCATCCCAAGATCGTCCGAAGCCGACCTCAAACACGTTGGTCAACTGGGGCCGGAGAAACGGGTTGCCCACTTTGAGCAGTTCCGGATCGTCGTACTTTGGAAAGATGCGCAGTTCCGGTTCTCCGGGTCGATCGATCCGCCGGTTATACGCGGCGATCAGCTGATTCGCGTCGCCCAGCCGGTAGGTGAACTTGACGTTGGGAAAGACCTCGAAGTAGTCGTACGCGTCGCTGCCCTCATAGTAGATGTTCTCGTCTGGGATCGTGTAAGCGACGTTGGTCTGCTCGATGCGGACTCCGGCCTCCAGTGAGTACGAGTTCTTTACCTGGACCAGGTTGACGTAGGTGGCGTAGATGTCCTCGTCCCAGTCGGAAAAGTCGCCGAGACCTTCATAGATCACACTCTGCACGCCCCGGCCGACTGTGTAGGTGATCGGCAGCCAGCGCACCTGAAGCTTCGTGCCCAACTCCAGTCGACCGCTCGACAGCGGGCGAATGTAGTCGATGCTGAGCGGAATAGTGTTCTCTTCGGCGACGAGATGGGTCATGTCCGTACCCACCCGAACCCTTGATTCCTCGTTGAGAAAGTACGCCTCGTCCTCCCATCCTCGGGTGTATTGGAGATTAATGTTCAGCTCATGCCCGGGTGTCAGGAATGCGTGCTTGAAATCGAAGTTGATGTTGGCGAAGCCGGTATCTTCCTCTTCCTGCCAGAACCAGAATCGCTCGCGTTCGCCCGTGGACCCCAGGATGAAGGGAACCTGCGCACGGTCGGTATGTGTTTCGAAGTCGTAGATCCCTGAAACCGAGAGGGTGTTGGAACTATCGACGTTGAAGTCGGAGCCCGCCCGGACGATGTAGTGCGTCTGCTCGCGGTTCTCCGGCACCTGCGACTCGATGACGCGACCGTCATCGTAGAAGCGGGTTGTGAACTCGTTGTTCGGAAGATCGTCCTGCACGAGGACTTCGGTCTGGACGAAACTGCGGACGCGGTCGGTGTTGTAGTTCAGGCTTACGCTGGGCGTGATCTTCTTGTTGTTCGAAAAGCTGCCGAGATCAGTCGGTAGGTCGGGCCGCTGCTTGGAGAACTGGCCGACGCCGACGGACAGGCCAAGATCTCCCGAGAGGCCCAGTTCCGTTTCCGTTCTATAGATGATGTTGATGATTCCAGCCATTCCGGCGGCGTCAAAGCTCGCAGAAGGGTTGTGGATGATCTCGATCGCTTCCACATTGGCCGCGGACACGCTGTCGAGGCCGCGTTGACTTCCGAATCCCGTCATGCTCGACTGCCTGCCGTCAATAAGGATGGAGACCTGGTCACTCCCACGAAGTGCGACCCTGCCTTCTTGATCGATCGTCACACCCGGAAGGTTTCTCATCGCATCGAGCAGCGATCCGGTCGACTGGGTGGGCCCTTCGTCGAGCCGGAACAACTCGGTATTGATGCCGGCCACCCGGATCGCCTCCGCAGTGACCGTAATCTCCTGATCGACCACCTGACGAACGAGGCCGATATCACCCAGGTCGTAAGTCTGGTTGAGTTCGGAGACCCGCACGTTGGCCTCCTCAGGGAAAAACCCGGGAAACGACATCTGGATCGTGTAGTCGCCCGGCGCCAGACCCTCGATAAGGAAGCGGCCGTCTTCTCCAGCAAGTACACCCGACAGAGGCTCCCCCGTGGTGTCCTCGATCAGCACGGTCGCGAAGCCGACCGTCGACCCGTCGGCGTCGTCCAGTATGCGGCCGGCAAGTATTGCCGTTCCCTCCTGTGCGAAAGAGGCCGCAGGAAGGACGAAGAGGACGAGTATTACCCAAAGCAGCCCTCCGACGCGATGGTGTGCGGTAGCGAAGGCATGGTGGCGGGGAAGCGCGCTGGAAGAGAAAATAGACACGGTGGGGGACATTATTTAATCTGAAACTGTCATTGTCATTTCTGTCAACTGGATCAGCCGTAAAGGATGCCTGCGCATGGCCGCCCGTGGACCTCACAAAAGCTGAGTTTTGGCTCCGGATTCCGTCGTGACCATTCGTCACTGCGAAAACGGCGAAAATCAGGATAAATTTTACTAGGGCAGGGTGTTAGGCGCTATGAAATTCCCAACCCTACCCCCTACGCTTTCATCTCATAGGACTCAGCGCGGCGAGATTTCACATTGACGGTTAGCGCGACAATACAGGACTTGGAGTCGATATAGACCGATTCCAGGAAGCGTCGCGTGGAATTTCTGGGGTTGAATAGGCTGTCATTAGCGACCCTACGGGACCGGAACCGGTTCCTTCAGTTCCTCAATCCAGTTGAGGACGACGTTGATCCTCGGAGTATCACCATCTAAACTTTCCCCTTCTATCGGGTCGACAAACAAGAATCGCTCTCCGTCGGGAGTCCGAGTCAAATCGTAGGGCAGGAATATCGCGGGTTCGATGCCTACTCCCAATCCCGCCACGGAAACAGTCGGGCCTGCTCTCCACGGCTGAACCCGGAACTCGTCTGGATTGAAACCGCATCAATGAAGAAACCCTAATCATACAGGAAGTATATTTCGTCCTGTTCAACGGACCAGATCGGTGCGAAACCTAAATCATCCGACACGGACCTGGCCGTATCGCCGGTCATAGGGGTACTCGGCGCACAAATATCTATCGGCACACAGACAAATGTTCTTGACGACAGCCATCCGTGCCGTCATTCTCAGGGCTCAGAAAACCATTCACCACAGAGGACTCAATGCGAACAACTATTCTCGCTGTACTGCTCGTCGTGCTCGCGGTTCCGGCCGGGCTCGGTGCCCAGGCCCTGGAATCCGCCGAGCCTTTCAAGGTCGGAACGTTCCAGATCGACGGAGCGACAACCGTAGCCCTCGTGCTGCGGGATGCTCTGATCGTCGACATCCGCGCGGCGAACGCCGAACTGGAGCTGGATTCCACCTACACCCGCCTCGCCATGCCGGCCGACATGCTCGCTCTAATCGGCCAGTACGAGTACGGCCTCAAGTACCGGCTCTACGAGATCGTCAACGACCTCGTCGCCGGGAACCGGCTCTCCACAGGCGCGCGGGCGGATTACGTCCACGCCGTCGAAGACGTCAGGATCCTTCCGCCGGTCATGTATCCCAGCAAGGTCATGAATGCGGCGGTCAATTTTTACACGCACGCGTGTGAGGGCTGCAGCGAGGATGAACTGCAGGCGCAGACTCTGGAGCGGCAGGAGAACCGGGGCGTACCCTATCTGTTCCTCAAGCCCACGCGCGGCACGGTCATCGGCAGCGGCGATGACATCGTGATGCCCTACGGCCGTGACGAGATCGAATGGGAAGTCGAAATGGCTATCGTATTCGGACGCACGGGCAAGTACATCTCCGCGAGCCGTGCATACGACCACGTGTTCGGCTACATGGTCGCCATGGATATATCCGATCGTGGCGGGCGTCCTCCGGGTGGCTATGGCAGCGGCTCGGACTGGTTCGTCGGTAAGGGCCATGACACGTTCGCGCCCCACGGGCCGTGGATCGTTCCCAAGGAATTCTACGGCGATCCAATGGAGCGCCTGCACCAGAGCCTGGTCATTGATGGCGTGACCGTCCAGGATGCCAGGGCAGGAGACATGATCCACAACATCCCCGAGCTGATCGAGTACGCGTCGTCGCTCATTACTGTATTCCCTGGCGACGTTCTACAAAGCGGAACGTCGGGCGGAACCGGCGCCGGTCGCGTCGAGCGCGCGACAGGCTCGGGGTTCCTGCAGGCGGGCGAGACGATCAGCGCCAGTATCGAAGGAATCGGCACGCTGACCCACAGGGTCGTCGCCGAGGAGAGCGTTCCGGCCGACCTGTCCGGCGCGCAGCTTCCGCCGGTCGAGTCGTATCGCGGGCGGGGTCGCTGACAGGGCGATCGGCCCGGCAGCCGACCGTAAAGACCGCAGGTGCGGACAGACACGCCGCCCGGTTGACCCGGGCGGCGTTGTCAACTAACGAACGCAGCAGGCTTCTTCCCAGTGGGCGCCGACGCCAGTGATCGCTCAACACCCACACGTCAGCGCATCCAAATCGGCAAACACTCGCGTTCGGAGGCGGTGATGAGCGACCCGGAGCAAGTGGCGGGTGTTCAGACTGGGCTGATTCGGCAATCACGCCGTTTCAGCGCGTTCGGCTTACTGCGAATCCAGGAGACCGAGCAGTTGAACTCGCACGCGTTCGAGTGCTTCGGATCTCGGGTCATCCGGGTTACTTTCGATGAAGCGATTCGCCGCATCCAGCGCTTCGACGTAGCGGCGTTGGCGGCTGTACACGTTGACGAGCGACAGAAGCGCTTCGTCCATATCCGGGCCAAGCTCGAGCGCCCGGTTCAGCATGGATTCCGCCCGCGGGTAATCCGAGGTCTTGTATAGAGCCACGCCGAGGCCGAAATGCGCCGTGGGAGACAGACGGTCCATCTGGATGGCGTCCTCGAGTATGTCCACCACCTGGACATAGAGCGGCAGCGCGGCTTCGCGGTTTCCGTCACCCGCTTCCGACGCCTCCCCCTGCTGATGGAGAAGCATTCCGAGGTTAATCACAGGGATAGCCCACGGAGGGTTCGCCTCCCGCGCCTTCTCGAATGCCGCCCGGGCGTCGTCGAACCGACCGAGTTCGATATATTGCGAGCCCAACTTGTTGTGGGCTTCCGCGTACTCAGGAGCGATTTCCAGAGCCTTGAGGAGCCGTTCGATGCTCTTGTCCGTGTCGCCTTTTCCGCGTCCTCGACGGCTCTCTGGTACTCGTCGACCGCATCCTCGGGGATGTTGAGCTGGCTCACGACGACCGCACCGACGAGGCTGTTTGCCGGGTCGTTCGAACACACCTCACGGAGAGGCTCCAGGACGACCGTGATATGCCCTCCGAATCGCAGGTCCACCAACCGGTCGATGCGCTCGCGGTACGGCTCGAAGCCTTCGGCTTCATCAACGACGTATTGGATCTGGTCCGCTTGGAGTTGAATGTTCCGGAACGAAAACCGGCCCGCTCGTCAGTGTCTCATTTCTCATTCGACGCGAAACTTGATGGCTATACAATTGGACGCATATTATCTGGAACGTTATGAAATCCATCGTCTCAGCCATGGCACTCATCTTCGCTCTCTCTATCAGCGCGATATCTGTGGGTGCCCAGCAAGAGCGAGAGAGCCGAGAGGAACGGCAGCAGCGAGAGCGGCAGCGTCAGAGGCAGGAAAGGCTGTTCGAGAACCAAGAAGCCGCCAAGCAGCAGTGGATCGATGCGATGAATACCGCGTTCCGCGCAGGAATCGAGGAGGCTCCTCGGGTACGCTTACGGTCCTTCTTGGAAGAAATTGAAAAGTTTGTCGTGCAGATCGAAGAACTCTATTACGCTTCAGTCGTGGAGGAGTGGTCGCAGGACGAGCTTGACCAGCGGTCGAAAGACATAGCAGAAACGACCGACCGGCTACGGGACTTCGTCAACTTTCAGACCGAACCGCCTCAGATCAACGTGGCTCCCCTTCCCGAAGAGAATTTGTCTCTGAGAATAATACGCCTGGTAAACTTGAGCCACCGTCTCATTCCCAACATCATTTCTCTTGCCGTTGGTGGTACTGTCGGTCTAGACCAGCTAAATCAGGTCCGCGATGACCTAGCTATCACCGAAGCGCTAAGCCGCTCATTGCCTGAGTCAGAGTTCTAGCGCTCCTTTCTTATTTTCCTGACTGAATCGCGTTCAAGATAGAAAATTATTTCGTGGTAGCGGCTCCGAAATTCTCAACTTCAACAGTCAATTGGGGAATCTCACTGGCCGCGAACCGGATTTAACAGGCCCTGACACCAAAATTAAGGAACCGGGACCCGTTCCTTCAGTTCTTCAAAGCAGTTCTGAATCAGGACGATCTCTCTCGTCGCCGAGGCATCCGGGCCGCGGGACATTGCAAAGCGCCCATCGGGAAGGGCACCATAGCCAAGGCCGGCGTTAACCAAGCAGGCAAAAGCATTTCGGTTTGAGGCAAAACACATGTATACATACAGGTCAAATCCGTCACCATGGGCTAGAACCAAAACGCAACAGGAGTCTTTATGCAGACAAGAGCAAGCCGCCGTGGATTCATCCGTAACGCCGGAATGGCGGTAACCGGATTGATCGCCACCGTAAATCCATTATCGGGCGCCGCTGCAGCGCCGCAGGCACAACCGCCTTTACGAACTTCCAAGGGATCTCGACTCCGCGCATTGGTGGAGGGCCCAGACACCTTCGAATGCCTTGGGGCTCACGACATTCTGACCGCTCGACTCATTGAGATCCACGGATTTCCGTCTGTTTTTATCGGGGGAAGCACTGTTGCCTCCAACGGACATGCCTTGCAGGACAACGGACTCGTGTCGACGTCGGAACTCATCGAATTCGCTGCCGGTATTGCGGCGAATATCGATATCCCGGCGCTGGCGGATGCCGATGATGCCGGGGGAACGCCTCTCGATGTCTATCGGAACGCAAGAGCTTTCGAGCGGGCCAGTGTCGGCGGGGTTAGCTATGAAGATCGAATACGGTCGGAACGTCTCAAGGGAAACACGCAGGTCTGTTCGACCGCGGATATGGTTGACAGGATTCATGCCGCGAAGGATGCTGCTCCCGACCTCGTGACTGTCGTCCGCACTGAATCGCTGAGCGCCGGGCTTTCGATGGAGGAGACGCTCGAGCGCGGCATGGCATACGCCGAGGCGGGAGCCGATATGCTCTTCTTTGCCGGGATGCGGATTGACGATCTTCCACGGGCGGCGGAAACAGTTAATATTCCGCTCTATGGCTCGTTCAACGTTCCGTTGGCTCGGGCAAGGGAAGCCGGAGTCAAGTTGCACGCGCACACTTCGACGCTGCGAGGCATCGCGATGGGCGCAGTGCATAATGCGTTGTTAGAGTTCGAGGCCACGGGAATGATGACCAATGCCGAACGGAATTCACTGCCGGGGAGTATTCAGGCAAGATTGACTCGGAATGAGGAACTTTCCGAGCGCTCCCGTCGGTACAACATGACTCGTTAGACCGAATAAGAAATGAGGGATATGCGCTGCTCCTTCGCGCCCTCCCCATAACGGGCTTTCATTCTTCGGGAGTTGGCGCTCCTTTAGTCGTCATAACGGATTGGCGACAACCCGTACCGGCAGCCGGATGCCCCTGCGGGTTGCATTGAGTGGTTGAGCCGGCACCGCAAACCGGGCATGTGGTGGGTTCAATTCTCGGTTTCTGTTAACCGGATTTAACAGGCACTGACCTCGATAAACTAAGGAACTGGCACGCGTTCGTTCAGTTCTTCAAACCAGTTCAGGACGATGTGGATCTGTCGCGGCTCTTCTTCTGCGATTGACCGTCCGGCGACCAGCACCCGGGCCAACTGCTTGTGCCCTCCTCGGCTGTAGTCAAACGTTCGGCAGCACCGCCTTTACACAGGCCGATCCCGTCAACGGGCGCTGTGATACGCTGACACAACGTCCCGATAGATGGCTGATCCGAAAATCGATGACGTGTAAGATACGAAACGTTCCAACCCACTGCCCTTCGATCGGGGCACACCTGTTGAAATCTTTAGTCCTCATCGTTTTGTTGGTTATGCCATTTGCCGCTCAAGACAGACCGGCGATCGCGCAAAATCCTATGGCCCAGCTGAAAAACGAGGTCGAAGGGGTACTTGCCGAGGCCCGGCGTCCGTTTACCGATGAGCAAGAACAAGCCATCATCTTGATGATGGAAGACCGACGGAGAGCTTCTGAAGATCTCTTTGGAGATCTCATGGACTTCCGAGCTGGTCCGACGCGAGGCGACGACTACGACCGTCTGAATTCGGCCATTGAGTGGATGCGGACCGAATTTCTCAACCGCCTCCAGGACTACTTGAGCCCCGAGCAACTTTCCGTCTGGAGCGACTACAGGGAAAGGAATCTGGGGCCAGAAGATTCTGCAAGTTCAGGGGAACGTGAGCAGTTTGCGCAACCACAGCAAAGCCAAACGCAGTATGTCCGGATCAACAACAACGCATTTACCTCGGAGGATAGCGGTTACCGCTTCAGTACCCGGAATGGCGCTGTTGAGGTATCGCCCGAAACCGAAGTCATTCAACGCGGTGGTAGTGGTGCGTTTCACGGCAATGCACAATTTTCGCTCAAAGATGCCGCCTTGAATGCGGGCAGGCGTTTTGGGAGCAATAAGCCTCCCTATCAGGAGCGGCAACTGGCCATCGATATTGGCGGCCCTGTGATACCCGGCCGGCTGACGACGAATATTGCTTTCAATCAGAACAGAGCCGAGAATGTCGACACCATACGTGCGACCTTACCTGACGGCATCTTTGCCCTCGGCATCACTCGACCCGCGACCAGCCGGTCCTTTGAGGTACGAAATACGTATCAATTGACCGACTCGCATTCGTTGAGTTTCATAGCCGGTTACCAAACCAATACGAGGGAGAACCAAGGGATTGGTGGATTCGTCATGCCGGAACGGCGGTGGGACGCGCAAGGAAACAGCTGGAATTTTCAATTGCAGCAGTTCTCATCGTTGTCACCCCGAAGCATCTATGAAACTCGCTTTAGCTGGAGTGGTAGCACCGATGAAACCGTTCCCCTGAGCGAAGAGCTTCGGATCGATGTGCTCGATGCGTTTGGCAGCGGTGGCGCTCAGAATCGGGCCGAAAATATCGGGGGTACTTACGATCTCAGTAACCTTTATACCCGGCTGGGTGAGAAGTTAACCTTGAAAACCGGAACCGCCATTGCGTATCGAAAGGTACGGTCGCTCTCCGATGCGAACTTTGCGGGCACCTTTACATTTTCGAGCCTTGAATCCTTTCGTGAGGGCCGCGCGATCAACTATCGCGTGACCCAGGGCAATCCGCTGGTCGAGCTGAATCAGTGGGAGGCGGCTTTCTTCGTTCAGAACGACCTCCAGCTGTCTCCGCGCTTCACGCTAATGTATGGATTCCGATATGAGGTTCAAACCAATCTCAGAGACCACAACAACATCGATCCTCGTATTGGTATTGCTTGGGGAATTGGCCGCGGGACTGTTATTCGAGCGGGTGCCGCGATTTTCCATCAACGTCTACCGCTCGATCTTCTGGCTGATCAGCGCCGCCTTAGCGACCTGCAACACGAGATCATTGTCGATGATCCTTCATACCCGGATGCACTGCAATCTGGAATCCCGCGCAATCCATCCGTACGGACTACCGACCCACTTCTTGTCACTCCGTACAGCTCCGTCCTTATGGTTTCGTATGAACGGGCGTTTCTGGACACTCTGTTTGTGAGTGCGGTGTACGATCGCGTTCACGAGGTTCATCGCCCGCGCTTACGGAATTTGAACGCACCGAGGGACACGACTTCATTGACTCCCCAGTCTTGCAGCCCCGGTCAGAGCAAAGAGACGTGTGTCCGTCCCCTGGAGAATCGCGGTAACATATTGAGTCTCGAGTCGTCTGGCGGACAAATTGCAGATTCAGTTCGATTGAATTTTAGGGGGCGATTCAGCATTTTCAACCTATCCGCTAGCTACGCGATGACGGACAACTGGCTCGACACCCCACCGGCCAGTAGGTTCGGGAGCAGCAGTGGCTCCGCCGGCTACGGTCCCGACGGCCTCAATTCGGACCAATACAATCTTCGCGCGGATTGGTCGCGCGGCACTTCCTCCGTACACACACTTGATACAACTGTAAATGCGAGATTACCGCTCGGGATCTTCCTTACTGGAACGATGTTTAAGGGTAGTAATCGCGGCTACACCATTCTGACCGGAAAGGATGACAATCAAGATACGACCATCAATGATCGTCCGCTGGGTGTGGGACGCAATACCGGTTCATATCCGGGGCCGCTTATTTTCAACTTCAACATTTCGAAAGCGTTTTTCTTTGCCGACCCACTCGGAAACGCGGTTGGGAGCGGTGCCGTCCGCACGAATATTAATGTGTTTGCCAATATGACGAATGCCTTCAATCATCCAAACTATGCCGCTCCGTCAGGCACCATCACCTCTCCGAATTTTGGAAGAGCCACCAGGGTTGGTGACCCACGTGAAATCGAGATCGGCATGAGATTTCAGTTCTGAAGAAACGACTAATCAGATTGAATGCGCCTTATCGAAGCCTTGGAGTCGATTTCGGCCAATTCGAGTCCTCTTGAGAAGACCGTCCCCGTAAGATCGGCGCCCTGCGCGAATCCTGAGTTTCGGCCCACCAGATAGGATGAGCAGGGATAATAGGATGGAGCAGCAGCGCATAGCGTTACCTCGCAGTCCAGCACAGAGTTTCCTGGCTGTCTTTCGAGCACGACCGAAGGCTTTTCGTCGAATATTGAAAAGCGTTATCTGCCGAGCCGAACGAAAATCTCAATGGGACACAACCGGGGTGATTTCAAGGGGTCGATGCAACACTTCACATAAAAGGAGAGGTGAAGTGTATGCCCAAGAAAAGAAGGAAGAAACAACAGAGCAGTCGGCGGGGCTTTACGTTGGCAGAGCTGGCCGAAGTGTGGAATCGACGGGAGCGAGGGGAGTCTTCCAAGGTGATTGCACGTCTGCTGGGTAGAGAGTCGTCGTCGGTGTACGCAGTGCTGTCGCGCCACGGAGGTATCCGTCCCCGAGCTCGACGCCGCGCACCTCAGGCCCTGACTCTGGTCGAGCGTGAAGAGATTTCCCGAGGCCTTGCAGCCCGGCGATCGATGCGAACTATCGCTCGGTCACTGGGCCGGAACCCATCGACAGTGAGCCGGGAGATCTCGTAATGGAGGCTATGATAACTATCGGGCCTCGGAGGCCGATGAGCAGGCATGGGAGCGTGCGCGCCGTCCGAAGCCCTGCCGGCTGACCCGTTGTCCCCAGTTGCGGCAGCGGGTTGAAGAGAAGCTCATCGAGGACTGGTCGCCGGAACAGATTGCGGGCTGGCTGAAACGCACCTGGCCGGAAGACGAGTCGCTTCGCGTGTCACACGAAACCATCTATCGCAGCCTTTTTATTCAGGCCCGTGGGGCTCTGAAGAAAGAGCTCACTCAGTATCTGCGCTCCAGACGCACGATTCGCCGGTCCCGGCACGCGAGCTTGAAAGGCCGGGGTGGGGGGCAGATCAACGACGTCATATCGATCCGTGAGCGTCCCGCTTCAGTGGAAGATCGCGCCGTACCGGGTCACTGGGAAGGCGATCTGATTGCCGGATCAAAGAACACCCACATTGCGACCCTGGTCGAACGTCACTCCCGTTACGTGATGCTGGCGAAAGTCTCCAGTAAGGACACCGAGACCGTCGTATCGACACTGATCGAACACGCTCGGAAACTACCCACGGAACTTTACAAATCGCTGACTTGGGATCGCGGTCTGGAAATGGCCGATCACAAGCGGTTCACTCTGGCGACCGATATTGCCGTGTACTTCTGTGATCCAAAAAGTCCTTGGCAACGCGGTTCGAACGAAAACACAAATGGTCTCCTCCGACAGTACTTTCCCAAAAGGACGGACTTATCGGTACACTCTCAGGAGCATCTGGACAAGATTGCAAGGAAGCTCAACACGCGGCCCCGCAAGACGCTGGAGTTTGCAACTCCAGCAGAGACACTTAATGCAGGTGTTGCATCGACCGGTTGAGCTGGCAGGGTTTAACAGGCACTGACCTCTGTAAATCGAGGCACCGGCACCCGTTACTTCAGTTCTTCAAATTCGACGTGGGTCAATGTTCTGTGCCAGGCACGTGCCGTTGATACTCAGTTGGTCTGCAGAACCGGTGTGACCGTGAACTTGTCCTCCCCTCCCGCCATCGGATCCCATTTCACCGCCATGGCAGCCACTTTGGTGTTGGAACTTGCCACGGTGACCAGCCCAACCTGGAAGCCTTGACCCACGTTGGCTAATCTCTCAAAGAAAAAGAAGGCCTGGTGCTCGAAAGGACCTAGACTAAAGCTGACTTGCTCCAACTGATTTCCCGAAGGGTCATACTCCGTTAATGTGATCACGGTTCCGTTATTTTCGCTGTTAACGATTGCAAGACCCGTACTGGATTCCCCTCGGTAGTCAATAACGCTAAAACTCTGAACCACTCCCGTTGGCTCGCTTCCCGCCTGGCTTTTGATTTCCCCCGTCGCCGTGTCCTCGGTGACAAAGACCAGGGTCCCCCCGATGGGTACGTTAGCCGTCACCTTGGCATACCCCACCACAAGTTGCTGTTGTGTGCCGATTGTCTTGAGCTGATAGATGCCGTTGGCCGCGATAGTGAAATTGATACTCGGCAAAGAAATCGTGTTCCCGAATAGGTCCTCAAACGTGATCGTCAGCGGACTACCATCGCTGGCGAACACCTCCAGCGTTCCCGTCGCAGTAACGGGATTGGGATTTTTCAGGGTGACGATGGTGTTGAAGTCTGTCGTCGCGGCAATTGGTCCGTCGACGACTTGAGGGAAAAAGAACTCTTGTCTGGCCGGTACTTGCGCGTGGCAGACGGTGCCTGCTAGAACCCACAGTGCAAGTACGGCTGATATGCTAGATACTTTCATGCGTTAGACTCCTCATCTCTTTCCAAAGTATCAGCAAAGGGACATGCTGAACGATTTAACGCTTGTGTTGCATCGACCGGTTGAGCCGGCAGCCGTTCCCGGACAGTGAGAAACGGCCTGTTTAGGGCAATTGTCGCATCTCCGTATTGGCGACGATACAAGCAGGTGGATTGAAACAGGCGAGTGAAAGGCAACGTCGGGCAGTTGCTCTGCACATTGCGAATCTGATTTTGAATGACGACAATATTGGGTCCACACTAGCATGCTATTAATGTCCTCCATATCACGACGTTCCGTCCTGCAGGCTTTGTTGGCGTCCGCACTCGCCGCGAGAACCACACTCGGGCGGACTGCTGCGCAGCGGCTTCCGAAGGCTCTGGCTAGCGACGCCGTCACCAGCGATTGGCCGTCCTTTCTTGGCCCGACACACAACGGCGTTTCCACCGAGACGCGGCTGAGCCGAGAACTACCTCCTCCGCTGATCTGGGAGTTTACCAAGGGCTCCGGATACACGTCACCGGCTGTTACCGCCGGGCACCTCGTGCTGGTGCATCGAGTGGGGGACGAGGAGATCGTCGAATGTCTCGACGCGGATACAGGGACGAGCCGGTGGCAGTTTCGATACGCGACCGCTTTTGAAGACCGGTACGGATACAACAACGGTCCGCGGTCGAGTCCCATTATAGACTGCGAGCGAGTTTTTACGATGGGAGCCGAAGGGAAGATGCATTGCCTGGAACTCGCGTTGGGGGAACGGGTATGGAGTCGCGACCTTCGTGCTGATTACACCGTGACCCAAGATTTTTTTGGGACCGCGTCCACGCCAGTCATGGAAGGTCCGCTCCTGATTGTCAACGTGGGAGCGCCGGGCGGACCGTCGGTGGTGGGATTCGACAAAACGACGGGAGAAGAGGTGTGGCGCGCCGGCACCGAATGGGGGCCCAGCTACGCGTCGCCGGTTCCAGCCCTGGTGCATGGAAGAGGCCGCGTCTTTGTCTTCGCGGGTGGAGAATCCAGCCCCCCTTCTGGCGGCCTCATGTCGATCGATCCCCAGACAGGACGTCTGGATTTCATGTTTCCCTGGAGAAGCCGCACCTTCGAGTCGGTCAATGCATCCTGTCCGGTGGTGTTCGACAACAAGGTGTTCATTTCCGCGAGCTACCGTACCGGAAGCGCGCTGGTCGAAGTACTGCCGGACTTCACGCACAGAGTGGTCTGGACGACCCAGGAGTTCGGGCTCCATTTCAATACGGCGATCCATCGCGATGGATACCTGTACGGATTCGATGGCCGAAACGAAGGGGATGCCTCGCTGGCATGCGTGGATGCGGCAACGGGACGAGTCGTATGGCGCGAGACACCGGAATGGACGGAGACCATCGGGACACGAACGCGCATCGCGGGAACTTACCGCGGATCGCTGATGGCTGTGGACGGGGCGTTCCTGTGCCTGGGCGAGTGGGGGCACCTGCTCTGGTTGAACCTGTCCCCCGAGGGTTATGAGGAAGTATCCAGGGCATGGCTGTTCCGGGCACGCGAATCCTGGACATTGCCGGTACTTAGCCGCGGCCTGATGTACGTCGCGCAGAACACGAGGGGCCTATTGGGGGAAACCGATCCGCGGCTGCTCTGTTATGACCTCCGGGCGTAGCAGCACACGGTCTGCTTCCTTCAAGAGAAAAGTGTCTCTTAGTTCTTTAGGGAATTCTGCCCGAAATGCTCTGACGGGCTATAACGTAGCCTTCGCGACAGCTTCTTCGACCTGACCCTCGGGATGATTCCCCAAGGGCCGGATGTGGAATATCTCAACGCTCTGCCCACACACCCGACAACTTAGGTCGATCTTACCTCGAAGATGGGTCGGTGGGCGGCGACGTTCGACAAACTGCCGGGCCACCAACTCATACTTCTTCGATTCAAACTCACTGAACGCCATACCCTAGATTACACACAACGGCAAACGTCACATCTATCTTTCATTTCCTATCGGAAAGCGACACAACCAGATGTCACCCTCCGGGAACGGGATATAACAGGCTCTGACCTCGCAAGATCACGGAACCGGCACGCGTTCGTTCAGCTCTTAAAACCGATTTTCAACGACGACAACCTGAACCTACGCATTGGCGACGGGCCGCCCTGATTCGGTGTCGGTCTTCAGACCATGAGTGGCCGGGTCGATTCACTGAGCTAGGGGAGGCTGTGTCTTTTCTATTTGGGACAGGCCGCCCATTTCCTCTATGCTCCCGAGGTTAACCAAATTTTCACTTCTCATGGTTGACGCGCCTGGTCGTGTCTGATCCGGCTTTGCTTGAGGAAGGAGGCATCACTATGTCGAAGGGAGTTCGAGGCGTGTGCAGGATGCTGCTGAGGGCAGCTTTGGCAATCGCCGCACTGTCCGCGGCGGCGGAGGCCCAGATAGGACCGAACCCGTACCGCCCCGTGGGCGGACTGCAGGCAGGAGGGGGCCCCGGCCTAATCGGGGAGCCATGGGCGAAGCTTCCAGGCGGGCGGGAAATGGGGTCGCCGGGCGGCATCGAGATCGATGTCGATGGGGAGCATCTCTGGGCTATCGTGCGATGTGGCAATGACGGCACGCCGCGCGGAAGCCAGACCTACTGTGACGACTCCGATCTGGACCCAATCATCAAGTTCGATCCGGATGGCAACGTGGTAACGATGTTTGGGAGCCGCATGTTTTCTTGGCCCCATGGGATACACGTAGACTCGGGAGGGAACGTCTGGGTGACCGAAGCGGGAGAGTCGGATGAGCCAACACAGGCAGGCAGTCGGGTCTTTGGCCACCAGGTCTTCAAGTTCTCCCCACAGGGCGAGCTGCTCATGACTCTAGGAGAAGCAGGGGTCTCGGGTGATGGACCGGGTCACTTCAACGCACCAAGCGACGTGATCACCGATCCGAATGGCGACATCTTCGTCGTGGACGGCCACAACACGGACGGAAACAACCGGATCGTGAAATATTCAAATGACGGAACGTTCATCAGAGCCTTCGGGGGAACGGGGCACGGGCCCGGCCAGCTGTACGGTCCACACGCGATTGCAATGGATGAGGACGGGCGGCTCTTCGTGGCCGACCGTCAGAACCAGCGGATCGTAATCTTCGACCAGGACGGGAACTACATAAACCGGTGGACCCAGTTCGGAATGCCCAGCGACATCGCAATTGACGATAACGGCAGGATCTACGTGGCCGACTCGGAGTCGGACATGACGCAGAATCCAGGCTGGGAGAAGGGAATCCGAGTCGGGGACGTTGAAACCGGTTGGGTCGAGTACTTCATGCTGGACCCCGGCGACAATCCACCGATCATCGCCGGGGGCAGCGGGGCCGAGTCCCTCACAGTGGATCGGGACGGTAACATTTTTTCAGGCGAGCCGCGTCCACAGCGGCTTCGAAAGTACCTCAAGGTGAGGTAGGGAGAGCTACAATAGCTAAGGCTAGAGATTTGGGGCGCGTCGGAATCGCTTTAGTCTCCCGATGTCGACTCTATAACTTGACCCGATTGGGTGGCAACGAAATGACCTTGCCTGGATTCGACGTACGCCAGTTCCCTAAGCAGTCATAAGGTTGGACTCCACATCGACCGGAGTCTTGTAGCCGATCGATGAGTGTATCCGTCTTTGATTATAGAAGCCTTCGATCCAGTCGACGATATCGAGCCTGGCCAGGGCTCGAGTGTCGTAGCGCAGCTGATGGATGCGCTCGACTTTCAGCGTTTTGAAGAAGCTCTCCATGGGGGAGTTGTCCCAGCAATTGGCCCTCCGGCTCATCGATTGAATCATCCGGTAGTCTTTGATCAACCGCTGGTGGCTGTCGCTGGCGTATTGAGTGCCGCGATCCGAGTGCATGATCAGACCCACAGCTGGCTTGCGACGCCAGTACGCCGACTTCAAGGCCTGGCAAACTAAGTCGGCCTTGATCCGATCACTCATCGACCAGCCCACGATTCTGCGGCTGGCCAGATCCATGACGCAGGCCAGATAGAGCCAGCCTTCGCCCGTGGCGATATAGGTGATGTCACCGAGCCATGCCTGATTGACTTGCCAGCCATCAAAGCGTCGATCCAGTATGTTGGAGGCGATCGGCTTGTGATGGGCCGAATCGGTCGTCACCCGATAGGGCCTCTTGTAGACCGGCCGCAGACCCTGTCGCTTCAGGCTATGGCGCACCCGTTCGTGGCCGACCTGAACACCCTGATCACGCAGCCCCCGCACGATCCGTGGCCGACCGTAGCTGCGCTTACTGCCCGCGTGAATCGCCGCCACCTGGGCATCGAGTACCGCATTGGCCATTGAGCGATTACTGGGTGCTCGCTTATTTCTCTGGTAATACCCGGTCGGCGACACATCAAGCTGGCGGCACATTCGGGTCACGCTGTATTGGTCGCGATGTTCTTTGATCCAGGCATACTTCACCGCGACTCTTTCGCGAAATACGCCGCCGCTTTTTTTACGATTTCTAAGTCCAGCTTCGTGCTCGCCAGCTCCCGGCGCAATCGGGTGTTCTCCGCCTCGGCCTCCGCCACTGATCGCTTCACCCCCACCGTGGCGCCATCAGCCGCCTTGAGCTTGCCTGCACGGCTTAGCTTGATCCAATTCCACAGACTCGAATCCGGAATGCCCAGTCGCTTCGCGGCACGGCTACCTCCGATCGATTCGCCCAGCCTTACGGCCTCCACCTTGAACTCATCGGTGTACTGCCGATTCGGAACCCCATCCTTCTCGCCCATTTTCGCCCTCCGTTCATCAAAAAGTTATCAGCATTTTGATGTACGTGAAACCAGGGCAGGGTCAAAATCTCACTACGCGTTAACTGGATTTATCGGGACTTGAACTCGCTGTTTTCTATATGCCGTCTCACTGGGAGAGCGCGTACACAACTATGTTAACGCCCATCGGGACAGCGCGCCCCAACGAGAGTTCGCGGGGGTAAGCGGAATCTTGTTCCCATTCCCAGGCATCCCCGAAATCCGAATTGTGGCAAAGAATAGCCATGAGCCGGCCTGTGTCGTCAAGTAAACCGAAGTAGTTGTATTCCGCGGCGAGGCGTCCTTCACGGGTATTTTCCAGGAAAACACCCTCAGCGCCCGGTATCTGCTGCCAGCTCAACCGGTCGATGCAACACCTGCATTAAGTGTCTCTGCTGGAGTTGCAAACTCCAGCGTCTTGCGGGGCCGCGTGTTGAGCTTCCTTGCAATCTTGTCCAGATGCTCCTGAGAGTGTACCGATAAGTCCGTCCTTTTGGGAAAGTACTGTCGGAGGAGACCATTTGTGTTTTCGTTCGAACCGCGTTGCCAAGGACTTTTTGGATCACAGAAGTACACGGCAATATCGGTCGCCAGAGTGAACCGCTTGTGATCGGCCATTTCCAGACCGCGATCCCAAGTCAGCGATTTGTAAAGTTCCGTGGGTAGTTTCCGAGCGTGTTCGATCAGTGTCGATACGACGGTCTCGGTGTCCTTACTGGAGACTTTCGCCAGCATCACGTAACGGGAGTGACGTTCGACCAGGGTCGCAATGTGGGTGTTCTTTGATCCGGCAATCAGATCGCCTTCCCAGTGACCCGGTACGGCGCGATCTTCCACTGAAGCGGGACGCTCACGGATCGATATGACGTCGTTGATCTGCCCCCCACCCCGGCCTTTCAAGCTCGCGTGCCGGGACCGGCGAATCGTGCGTCTGGAGCGCAGATACTGAGTGAGCTCTTTCTTCAGAGCCCCACGGGCCTGAATAAAAAGGCTGCGATAGATGGTTTCGTGTGACACGCGAAGCGACTCGTCTTCCGGCCAGGTGCGTTTCAGCCAGCCCGCAATCTGTTCCGGCGACCAGTCCTCGATGAGCTTCTCTTCAACCCGCTGCCGCAACTGGGGACAACGGGTCAGCCGGCAGGGCTTCGGACGGCGCGCACGCTCCCATGCCTGCTCATCGGCCTCCGAGGCCCGATAGTTATCATAGCCTCCATTACGAGATCTCCCGGCTCACTGTCGATGGGTTCCGGCCCAGTGACCGAGCGATAGTTCGCATCGATCGCCGGGCTGCAAGGCCTCGGGAAATCTCTTCACGCTCGACCAGAGTCAGGGCCTGAGGTGCGCGGCGTCGAGCTCGGGGACGGATACCTCCGTGGCGCGACAGCACTGCGTACACCGACGACGACTCTCTACCCAGCAGACGTGCAATCACCTTGGAAGACTCCCCTCGCTCCCGTCGATTCCACACTTCGGCCAGCTCTGCCAACGTAAAGCCCCGCCGACTGCTCTGTTGTTTCTTCCTTCTTTTCTTGGGCATACACTTCACCTCTCCTTTTATGTGAAGTGTTGCATCGACCCCTTGAAATCACCGCGGTTTCTCGTTGAACTCATAGAAAGAATTAAAAATCTCGTGATCTGTCGAGAGTTCGACCGGTTCTCGATTGGGAAATACGCGGCGGAGCTCTGCGCTAAGCGATTCCCATTCTTCCTCTCCCCAGAAGTCGTCAACCATCAGTAAGCCACCACCCAACAGATAATTACGAAGGCCCGTAACTTCCGCGTCACTCAAACTCATCCTGCCACCCTCGACGATGTAGATGAATGGATATTGACTCAGATTCGGATCAGTCAATTCGAGAACCAGGAGTTATAACCGAATCTGGTGTTTGAGGGATTGAAGAAAAGCGGCGTATCTGGTTGATTTGTTGTTTACAAGACTTCAAAGCAACCAAAGGAGATACGCCACTATGAGTAAGAGTATCGTTATTGAACTGGAAGATCGAGAAGCGATTGCAGACCCAGTGACCGACCTGCTACGAACGGGGGCGCAACAGCTGATCCAACGCGCTGTGGAAGCCGAACTGTCCGAACTGCTATCCCAGCACGGCGATCGGCGAACCGAGACGGGCAAGGCTGGAGTGGTGCGCAACGGTTATCTGCCTGAACGCGAGCTGCAGACTGGCCTGGGTCCGGTAACGGTGCAAATCCCGAAGGTGCGCGCCAAGATGGGCGAAGCTGTGACGTTCCGCTCGGCCCTGGTACCCCCCTACATTCGGAAGACGCAGTCGATGGAAGCCGCCGTGCCGTGGTTGTATTTGAAAGGCGTCTCCAGCGGCGAGATGGGTGACGCCCTGAAAGTTCTTGTCGGTCCGAAGGCGCAGGGCCTGTCAGCGAGCACGGTATCGCGCTTGAAACAGGTCTGGGCTGAAGAGTACCGCATCGGGTGCGACCAGCGTTTGGACGCCGACCGCTGGGTCTATGTCTGGGCCGACGGTATCTACAGCGGACTTCGAGCCGAACAAACCAAGTTGTGTGCGTTGGTCGTAATCGGCGTGAATGAACGCGGAGAGAAGCGTTTTCTGGCGATCGAAGACGGTGTACGGGAATCGACACAGAGTTGGCGTGAGGTCTTGTTGAAGCTGAAGTCCCGAGGGATGAATATTCCGAAGTTGGCCATCGGTGACGGGGCGATGGGGTTCTGGGCCGCACTGGAGGAAATCTATCCCCAGACACGCCAACAACGCTGCTGGATGCACAAGACCATGAATGTGCTCAACTGCTTACCCAAGTCGGTCCAGGCGAAAGCGAAACAGGCACTGCACGCGATCTGGAAGGCCGAGACACTGGCAGACGCCGAGAAGGCATTCGATCTGTTCATTGAAACCTATGAGCCGAAGTATCCGAAAGCCACTGTCTGCCTGCAGAAAGACAGAGAAGAACTGCTGGCCTTTTACGGCTTTCCGGCCAAGCACTGGCAGAGCATCCGAACGACCAATCCCATTGAATCGACCTTTGCCACCATTCGACACCGAACCAAGCGATCCAGAGGCTGCCTGACACGGGATGGAATGCTGCACATGATGTTCAAGCTGGGTCAGTGCGCTGAGAAGAACTGGCGACGATTACGAGGATTCGATGATCTGGTCAAGGTGACTACTGGAGTGAAATTTAACGATGGAATCGAAGTGACAAAGCTCGATCAGACCGCCGCTTGAATCAATCTCCTAAACACCACTTTTGACAATAACTCCACAATGAAAGAAAGCAACTTCGCTGAAGACGCGGTCGAAAGCTTCCAAGTCCCTAGTCCCTGCGTAAAGGGATGATTTCAATTCTCAACTTCCGACAAGATGATTTTGAGAATGAATTGTAGCGCTAGGCAGAAACCGACGGCCACCTTACGAAACCAGAGTTCCTTCAGTTCTTTTACGAGTGCTCATACTTGGAATTCTAAATTATATTTCCGTAGTGGTAACGAATGGCGAAAATCCAGGTACAGAAATAGCGTCATCGTAACCGTCACCGTCAAGGCGACAAGGACGAGAATAGTCAGGAAGCTCTGCCATCCCCCCTGTTGGTCAGCGACCGAACCTCCAACAAAATCAAACACCATTGCACCGGTATATCCGATTGCATCGATGAGTCCGATTAAAAGGCCGCAATGCCTGCCGCCATATTTTATTGAAAACACGCTCATTGGCAAATAATAGGCCGGTGAGATTGCACAGCCGAATACGAAAATCGTGCCAATAGTGAGCATAAGTTCCAATCGCGGATTCAAGTCGATATTGGAGAGCATCAATAGCAGCGTAAGACACAGAAAACCCAAACCCGACATGCCGCCCAAAGTGGCAGTCAACGCCTTTTTCGAGACCTTGTCATAGACAAATCCTCCAGCGAAAACTCCGATCAGACAACCTAGTGGGAAAATGGACGATGCCGTGCCGGCCTGAGCGGGCGATAAACCGAAGGACTCACTGAGATAGATGGGAAGAAAGACTTGAAATTCGAACAAAACCGCCAAGCCCATCAGACTGATGCTGATCAACCAAAAGCGCGGACTCCTAAAAAAGACAGCCAATGCTTCGAAGGTTTTCAGTTCGTCCAAAGGATGAACCTGTGTCCGACCTGACATTGGACTCCCGATCTCCGGGTTGTCGGGCAGCGACAAGCTAAGCTCTGACGGGGCGCCCTTAAGCAGCTTAGCAAGCACCGCGAAAACGATAACCGTGATGGTAGCAGCCACAAAAAATAGCCCTCTCCACGACACGATGAGCAACAGACTGCTTAGAAGAAGCGTAGCTCCCACGGCGCTCGCGCGGGAACTCGTGGAAATAATTCCCCACATTCGCCCGTGCGTCTGCTTCGCGAACCACACCTTGATGAGATTGGCCATGGCCGGCCAACCAGCAGATTTGGCGAAAAGGGTGAGGAAATAAAACAGAAAAAAGCTGCTGCTTTCTGAAACCATCCCAAACGAGCAGATGGCGGTCGCGGCAACGCAGATAGCCAGAACAAATATCTTGCGCCCCCCGAATTTATCGGCAAGGACTCCATGCGTGAGTTTGCCCAGAAGGTTACCCGCCATGCCCCAGCCCAGAATCGCACCGAATGCCGTTAACGTCAGTTCGATATCGGTATCAAGAAGCATCGCCGGTCCCGCAACGCCGACGGTCGTCCGGCAGAGCATCAACGCCGCATACCCCAGACACATGCTGCCGCCAATGATAAAATCCCAGTGAATTCTCGACCTGTTCAAGACGCTTTTATTCATGACGCGGAACTGTCACCATTTTTCGTCACGAATGCCAAATCCTTCCACGTAATTGCATTCTCCCTGGAATCCGAATATTGGCAGGTAAGACCTGTACGATTTTGAGAGACACATCCTTATTCGAACCTTCTACGGCCACACCGCACCCTTTGCCGTTATCGCGTGTGGACAGAATCTCGCGATCGCCGAGTTTGGTGCCCGATTCCATCGTTTTAGTGTGCCGCTCATCGAAGCGTGAAAAACTGGGTAAAGAATACTAAGGGAGGGAGTTAGGCGCTATCAAATTCTCAAGTCTTGTTAAACGCCATTAGCGCCCCGTGAGAATTCCCTGTTCGAAGTCAATCTCAATTTCATCCGTGGGTTCAATCTTGGAAGCCTTGGAAGAGATGTGGTCTAAAATCTAGGCGGCCGCCGCTTAATGGAGTAAACGGAGTATTGCCCAAAAAGGGAGGCTTGTAAATCATTGATTCTAAAAGTGGGAGACGGGGATCGAACCCGTGACGTCCAACTTGGGAAGCTGGACGTCGTTTGTGTATCAATGACAGAGCGTCCATGACGTGCTCTGTATTGTACTGATTCGCAGGGATGCCCTTATTGAAACCGGGGGGAGCAGCACAAAACAATGGCCAGAAAGGAACACCAGCGTCGTATCGGGTTTGGTGCTTGCCATGGGTGCGGTGCTCTGCCCGTGTCGGCAGACGGATTTAACTGGCCGGACATGAGCGCACCCGGTTGTCAGGAGAGGGTGAAAGGCTCTGGGGTGCCGATTGACAATTTCACGATCATGAAGAGCGCATTGCGTTCTACGTAGTCCGTATATGATGTTAACGTAAGGGTCGATAGTCCGAAGTTTCAGGGGCCGGAAGACCGGGAGGTTCTTCGAAGGTCATATGGTCCGGGACTTTCTGGCGTTCGCTGATCGGGCGACGCTCCGGCTCGTCATTCTGGACAGTGCGGAATCGTTGCAGGACATGGCGGCCTTGCGGAGCAATCGGTTGGAGTCGCTGTCGGGTGAGCGGAAGGGGCCCTACAGCATCCGGATCAAGCGGCAGTGGCGTAACTGTTTTCGCTGGGAGGACGATGGCCCCAGTGACGCACAGATTGTCGACTATCACTTGTGAAGGATGGAGATTATGAAGAGAAACGGCATGCGGCCCGTTCACCCCGGCGAAGTCTTGCGTGAAGAGATTGATTCGCTGGAGGTTTCAGCCAAAGCCTTCGCCGAGGCCCTGGATGTTCCCGGAAACCGGATTACGGCAATATTGGAAGGTCAGCGTGGTGTTACTGCTGACATGGCGTTGCGGCTAGCCCGCTATCCCGGCAAGACACCGGAATTTTGGTTGAATCTACAGAAAATCTACGAGTTGCGTGTTGCCCAACTCGAAGCCGGCAGAGAAATCGCGAAACGAGTGAAGCCAAGAAACGCTGCAGCGTGAAGCCTGAGGTGCGGTCGCGCCGAGTTGTAAGCGTCTGTTGAATCACACACCCGGGCGGCTGTGACTCTTCTTTCTTGAGGAACCTGCGTCTACTGGTAGAACCGGTAAGTCACTTTCAACTGGACAGCTTGATCCCTCTCGACGAGTCCGGCGCCACGATCACGCCACTGGTCGGTGAAGACCACGAATAGATTGCTGTCCAGTCCATAGATCAGGTGGAAACGAAGTTGGGTGTTGAGTTCCCTGTCGCCCTGCGGGGTCAGACCGTTCCATTGGAAAAAAGCGTCTGCCGTCGCGCGGGCTGTGAATGGCACTTTGAACCGCGTCCGCCACAGGTGCGCTGCGAAGGCCCCTTCAGGTACAGAGATGTCGTTGAATTCGTACTCGCCCTGCATCTCCAGGTGGCGGAACGCACGCCAGGTTCCAGACAGGCCCAGTGAGGTGCGATTTCCTCCGTAGAACTCTCCTCGCTCAAGTGCGACTCCCGATACCAGTCGGCGGCCCTCAAAGCCCTCGTATCCGACCAGCCATCGGTTGAAGCCGTAGTCGCCGGGAGAAATCACGACACCTTTCCGAGCATTAATAAGGAAGGGATCGTCCTCACCAAGTATGCGCTCGAAGTTGCGCGAAGCTTCAAAGCGAATAACATCGCCGGAATCCAGCTCGGTGGACGCTCCAAACAGCCACAGACGCGTATCCAGTAAGTTTTCCTGATCGGTTAGGTAAATCAGGTCCGCGGAGAAACTAACCCGCCGCGCCCAGTTCCGGTTCAAGCGCCAGCTTCGCCGCAGCCTGCCGGTGTGTCGGCGAATGTCGTCCCGGCGAACAAATCCCATTGCGGGATTGAATCCTTCTTCGACGGAAAGCGTGCGGAAGCCCACTTCCCACAAGTCCTCATCGTATGTCAAAGCGCCGGAATAGGAGACCGGCTGTTGCTCGATTTGTCCATCGTCGACGAGGGCCAAGAATCCTTCAGCCCGAAGATTGCGTCCCAGCCAGAACAGGGCGTCCGGGCCGAAGGCACGGTTGGATTGGGTGTCGGAAGAAGCCGAGGTGAAGATGCCTCCCACGTAGGACCGCTCACCCATGTTCCATCGAACGCGTCCGGTGCTCAAATTCGCGCTGGGAGCCGCAGGATGGCTCTCTGTCTGTGTGGTGAGGAGACCGACGTCAAAAGCTCCGGCCTTTCCACTGAGACGGGCCCCGCCTAAAATCGGCACGGCTTCTCCCCGCACCAGGCCAATGCGGCGGCTGAAGAAAAGCTGGGTGTCCCGAGCGATACCGAAATTGAACAGTTGAGCGTTCTCCATGAAGAACTCTCGTTTTTCTGGCAAAAATAAGGAGAAACGCGTGAGGTTGATTTGCTGGTCGTCCGCCTCTACCTGAGCGAAATTGGTGTTGTAGGTCAAATCGAGCGAGAGAGACGAAGAAACCGACATTTTCAGATCCGCGCCTCCCTCCAGTTCGGAGTCCGCGTCGCTGGCCCCCGTCGACCGTGTGCCTCCGAGCAATCCGTAAGGAATGATTTGTATGTTGCGGCCGGGTTCAATTCCGGATATTCCATCAATGTGGCCGTAGGTTTCCGCACGAGTGAAAGAAAACCCGGCAGGCATCGGCGCCCAACTCGCTGTCTCGTTTTTACGTTGGATCAACCGCTGGATGTTGAAACCCCAAACGCCGCCCCCGTCAGCTGGAAACCGGAAAATACGAAACGGGATGCGCAGCTCCAGGCTCCATCCGTCCTCGTGGAGACGGGTTTGGACGTCCGTCACCTCATCCCAGCTCGAATTCCAAACATTGTTGTCAATTTGCGTGTCCTGTTTGGTTCCAAGCGGGTTGATGGAAAACACATAGGCTCGCCGGTGATCGTGAAAGGTATCCAAAGCAATGCGTATGGCGTCGTCTTTCGTATATACGTCATCGTCCCGGTAGCGCAGGGTGTTTCGGACGATTCCGGCGGGATTGGAATCGTAGCAGTAGACACCGATATAAAGAGAGTCTGAGTCGTAGACGAGCCGCACCTCTGTCGTCTCCGTGGCCGGAGAGCCGGAGTCGGGTTCCAGCTGTGTAAACTGATCGATGACTTCCGCCCGCTCCCAGGCAGGGTCGGATAGGTCCCCGTCAAGGGTGGGAGGAACCTCCACAGAACTGATGCGGTAACGATATTGCTCGTTCTGTCCCAGGCTTGCTTGCGCTCCCACAGCCGGCGCAGTGGAGCTCAGCAGCAGGGTGATCACTACCAGGAAGACATTTGGGTATCGAAAACAACGCAGGCGTGACTGCCTCATATCTGGTTCCGGCGCTTCCTGGACGGGACCCCCATTGCATCGATGCCCACCCCGGTAGCGGGGATGATGACCTTAACAAATGCCTGTCGAGCAAGGCACCGCTCCTGTCCCTTCATCTGCCGAATTCTCCGGATCGAACAGAAGAAGCCCGCTGATCGGGCAAACCGAAACCACTGGGAACGATAGTCGAATTCCGGAACATCAACGCCATCTCAGCATTCACACCTTGAAAACAAGACTTGGCCAACCGGTCCTGTAATACGTATTGTCCCCCATCGCCGAGCGTTCCATGCACAAGAGTGCAGTGCACTCTCTGTGGAGACATGACAGTGGACCTATTTGAGGATCTCGACAAGGGCGCCTTCCAGCTCTGGGAATTGAAACTCGAAACCCGACTGAGTCGCCATCGTCGGAATCACTCGCTGTGATCCCAGCAGAACCAAGGCAAACTCACCGAGCGCGAGTCTGAGAATCGATCCGGGCGCCGGGAACAGCGCCGGCCGGTGGAGCGTCCGGGCTAGCGTGCGGGTGAAATCCCTGTTTGTGACCGGGTTGGGCGAAACCCCGTTCACCGGTCCCCGCAGATCGTTCGCAACCGCCGAATGAAGCATCAGCCGGACCAGGTCTCCGATATGAATCCATGGCATCCACTGATGTCCACTCCCCAACCGGCCTCCAAACCCCAGTTTGAAGGGTGGCAACATCGCCTCCAATGCCCCACCGCCCTCACCCAGAACGATACCCGTCCGGATTGTGACGACACGAATCCCGTATTCCTCCCCTCGCGATGCTTCCCGTTCCCATTCCTGACACACTTCGGAGAGGAACGATCCGTCCGCGCTGGAATTCTCGTCGAGGATTTCGTCCGCCCGATCTCCGTAATACCCCACGGCCGATGCACTCACCAGGCAGGCCGGTCGTTTCTCCAGGGCGGCGAGGGCATCTACGAGGTGGCGGGTACCTTCGATCCGGCTCGAACGGATTCTGGATTTCTTCGCCGCCGTCCAACGGCCTTTGGCCACAGGATCGCCGGCGAGATGAAACACCGTGTCCACGCCATCGAATGCAGCCGGCGGAGGCGGACCCGCAGTGGGCTCCCAGGCCAACATCCGTGCTCCGAGTCCGCTGGCAGCAGCACTCTCGGGGGTGCGGGTCAGGGCGAGGGGTGCCTCAAGCCGCTTGATCAGTTCTCGACCGATGAAACCGGTCGCTCCGGTTACGAGCGCTTTCATTGATTCATCCTCCCTTCGATTCTCTCGCACAAATAGGATAACGAACTGGGCAGCTACTGACGAGGCGATGATCGAGATCTGCAGGTTCGGACGCTTCACGGATTCCCGGTCTGACTCACGATCGGATGAAAATGCCGTAGAATTAGGAAAACTCATCGGAGGACAGAATATGAACTACTACAGTGCAAAAGAGTTGGCGGAAAGCTTCCGGACCGTCCGAAAAAATACGATTCAGATCGCCGAAGACATTCCCGAAGAACAATACAGCTATCAGGCTGGGCCGGAAACCCGAACCGTTGAGAAGATGCTGACCCACATTGCTCTCTCCTTCAGGTTCTATCATCAGATCCACGCCGTCGAACGCAGAACGACTCTGGAGGGTTTCGATTTCCCCGGCCTCATGGAGACACTCGGTTCAGAGGAGGCGCAGTCGCGCACAAAGGCCGAGGTGATCGATCTACTCAAGCAGAACGGTGAAATCTGGGCACGCTTTGTCGAAGGCACGTCGGACGAATTCCTTGGAGAGTCCGTCGAAATGCCACAGGGTGCAACACCACCGGCGAAAAGCAGATTCGAAATGTTCCTCTCTGTCAAAGAGCACGAGATGCATCATCGCGGCCAGCTGATGCTGATCGAACGCATGATCGGTATCGTGCCGCACCTGACCCGCCAGATGCAGGAGCGAATGGCGCAGGCAGCCAAAGCGTCGTCGTAGATCCTCACTGGCGATATTTTGGCGGGACCACGAACGAAGCCGGAAGCGGGGCACACGGAGAGAGGACCGTCTCCGGCTGAATTCACACGGGTTGAAAGATCGGTTGTTCAAAAACACAGGACGCCTGTTCAGGTACAACGATATCTCCGTTCGCTGCCCTACAACTGGGAACCACATACACTGAGAACGTTCCGGGAAGTTGTGCGGCGTGGCAGCGCCAACTGTATTGAAGCCGCGCTGACCGCCGCAACGATCATGGAGCAGCATGGCCACCCGCCCCTGCTGCTCGATCTGGAATCCGTGGACGGCCTGGACCATGTCTTATTCCTCTTCAACACCAGGGGTTTGTGGGGGACCATCGCCAAATCCAGGGACGTGGGACTGCACGGGCGAAAGCCCGTGTTTCGAACCCTGCGGCACCTGGCGCTCAGTTATGTGATCCCTATGTTGATGGATCAGGACGGATCACCGGGTACGGGGTCGCGGACCTCCGGAATTCGGCCCGTACCAATTGGAGACTTTCAAAACGAAACGTGTTGGCCGTCGAACAGCTCTTGATCAATATGCCACACGCGGCGCTCAGGACTTCGGATCAGCGCCACGAACAGATGCTCAGACGATTCATTCAATTCAAGGAAGCCCATCCGAACAAGCCGTTCACCGCCTACAAGGGCCGCGAGAAATGGATGTAAACGCCCGTGCGGGAAATCCTCGTTGAACGCGGGGGACAATGCTACCCGCGGTTGCCATACATCCTGATTTCGGATCTAATTGTCAAACCTTGAGACCTGCACGCCCGAGACCGACGACCACCCTGAAACGGAAGCTGCTGGCCGTGCTCCTGTTCCCCGGCTTCGTCTGGTTCCTTATCGCGGTGTTGGAACCGATCGCAACAAATGGATGGTTGGGTCCCGTGCCCACTCGAAACCTCAAAGACGGTTTCAATGCCAGCGCCCTCTTCTACACTGAAATCGACCTGGAAGACCTCGGAACGTCCGCGGACACAGCCGTTGCTGATTGCTTGAACGGGACTGACCGACCATGAGCTGGTTCAAACAATTGGTAACCCGGGAAGACTGGTGGTCGGTGTGGGTCGGGTTTGCTCTTCTGGCGTCGGTTTTCGCAGGGATGGTGTCCTACGTGCCGGGAATCCCCCGATGGTCTTCGCCTCTGTCAGGCATTCCCGCCTCGCTGATCCTTCCACTGCTTTTGCTAATGCTCGGCGCCGGTGTCGTGACAGCGATTGCCGTGCGTACGCTCGGAGACAATGCCGGTGACTATATCCGAGCGTTTCCAGCGGTCTTCGTCCTGGCGACCCTCGCCTTTTACATCGCAGCCAACGAAGTCCTCGCAGCCTACGGACTGGGATATGCCCTATGGGCACTGGCACTTGGCCTCATCATCAGCAACTTCATCGGAACCCCGGAATGGCTGCGGCCGGCAATTCGGACTGAGCTCTTTATCAAGATCGGCCTGGTTATACTGGGCGCCGAGGTCATTTTCGGCAGAATTCTGGAACTGGGTCAATACGGTTTGATTGTGGCCTGGGGGGTCACCCCCGTCGTCTTGCTTTCGATGTTCTGGCTCGGACATCGCCGACTCGGACTCTCGCCATCTTTCGCGATGGTCGTAGCGGCGGCAACCTCGGTTTGCGGTGTCTCAGCGGCGATCGCGGTCGCTGGGGCATGTCGCGCAAAAAAGGAAGAACTGACGCTGGCTGTAGGGATGACGTTGATATTCACGGTCTTGATGATGGTGGGCATGCCTTTCCTCGCCCAGGCCCTGGGGTTGAACCCCATCGTCGCAGGCGCATGGATCGGGGGCACGGTGGATTCAACAGGGGCCGTTGTCGCGGCGGGGCAGATTCTCGGCGATAATGCGATGCAAACCGCCGCCGTGGTGAAGATGATTCAAAATATACTAATCGGCATCATCGCCTTCGGTGTCGCGTTGTATTGGGTCGCCCGCATCGAACCCGGCTCGGAAGGCCGGCCCCAATTAGTTGAAATCTGGAACCGCTTTCCGAAGTTCGTTCTCGGTTTCATTGGGGCCTCTTTCATCGTGTCGTTTTGCCTCCTACCCCTCATGGGCGCCGACGCTGTCGATGCGGCAATCGACGTGACCAGCGACTACCGGAGCTGGTTCTTCTGTCTGGCTTTTCTTTCGATCGGTCTGGAATCCAATTTTCGATTGCTCGGAAAACAGTTGGGCAGTGGAAAGCCTCTTGTGCTTTACCTGACAGGACAGATCTTCAATGTTCTCCTCACCCTCGTCGTGGTTTGGATCGTCTTTTCAGGATTGATCTTACCGAGACCGGAGTTCTAGCCAGTGACCTGTAGGGCATCCCTGCAGTGCCACAGCCTACTATCCCTCTTCATAGTCTCGAGCGACCAGCGTAAGCGCCTGACGCGCAAGTCGGCGGGCGTGCTTGGTCTTGATCGGTGAGTTCAGAAAGCGGTTGAGTCCGGCCAGCAGGGCGTCACCGGTCCGGGCCGACGCGCAGGATAGTTCCGAGCGAACGGCAACGCTGGTCTTGAGCAGGTGGGCTGAAAAGATAGGGTCGCGAAAACCATGATCCACCAGCTTCTCAAACGCATCATCGAAAAATGCCTCGGGATCAGAAACCCGCCAGTCATCTGCGCTCACGTCACGATCCAGGAAACCGGAATTCCTCCCGAGAAAGCATGCCATTTGCAGGAGTCCCGGAGGCCAGAGTTCAGGATACTTGCCGCACATCATGCGCACGGCGTTCGAAAACGTAATACCGTGAGTGAAGTCCAACCAGCTGACGTTTTCGCTGACAGAACGATCGTAGGCAACGCCATAGCAGGTATCAAAGTGGATCAGGTTCTGTGCGAGCGCGTTGAGCAATGCATCGTAGAGCTGTTCCGGTGTGTGGCTGGCTATGTTCTGCCCCACCCACTGAAATACATCCCGAGTTGCGATGGGAAAGCCCAGGATCAGGTCAGGACCACTATCAGAGTCTCCAGGTTCGGCGAGATGTTCAAGCACCGGCCAATAGTCCTTGAATTCCGGGATGAGGTCCTCACGACTCGTGTAAGCAAGATGCCGGGCAAGAGGCAACAGAACATAAGGCTCAACGTCGGGACCCAAGGCCTCGAAGATTTGGGTTGCCTTCGATACGTATATCAGGCTGTGACCGAAGCTATTGTAGTGAGCGAGGGCGGCCCTGGCAAAGGCTTCCTCCATGTCGGGCCAGTGAAGACCTGACCGCAGGCCTCCAGCCACCATAGCCTCGGCCTCCTCGACCCTCTCGCCTTCGATTGCCGCCACAAATCCGGATGGATCGAACGCTGTGTGCAACGTCGGATAAGGGTATGCCGCGTGACGCAAGGTATCGGAGGCCAGGTGGTTCACGGCCTCGGCCAGACAAACCAACGTAACTTCGAGGTCAGCGGAATGCTCTCGGGCCAACAACAACCAATCGGCAGCCGCTGCCATCGAGTGCCGCGCACCGAATTCAAACCGGTCGTGCGCCCACCGAAACGCTTCCCGGACAGCATCCAGAGGATCCAGCTTCTGATAGTGCAGTCGCGCGATCTCCCTGCAGATCCGTCCGAAGTCGACATCTTCAAACGCTGCTTCCAATCCTCGGAGGATCTCCCTCCGTGTTTCCTCTGCCGGCGGGTCTGATAAATCCACCCAGGCATAACCGTCTCTTGTGCGTGTCGGATAACTGCGAACATGATCGCCTCCCATCAGGCATTCGCCGTCTTCGAGCCGGAATTTCCAGTTATGCCAGTTGCACGTCACCACGCAGTCACCGTCAACGGTACCTGAACCACCCCGGGTTTTCCGGAGACAGTTTTAGTTGAGTCCCGCCTCGACGAGGCGGGACTGTTGCTGCTGATAGTACATCTGTTCGAATTCGGCCGGTGGTATGTCGCCAATCGGTCCCAGGAGCCGCTGCTCGTTGAACCAGGACACCCAGTCGAGAGTGGCGAACTCGACATCGTCGACTCCCTTCCACGGGCCGTCCTTTCGAATGACCTCGGTCTTGTACAGGCCGATCACCGATTCGGCCAGCGCGTTGTCATAGGAATCGCCCCGGCTTCCAACCGAGGGCTCGATCCCGGATTCGGAGAGCCGCTCCGTGTAGCGGATCGACAGATACTGGCTGCCGCGGTCGCTGTGATGAATCAGACCGTCGGTGTCGGAGCGCGCCCAAAGGGCCTGCTCCAGAGCATCCAGGGCAATGTCGGTCTTCAGCGAGTTCATGACCCGCCAGCCGACGATCTTTCGTGAGAACACGTCAATGACAAAGGCGACGTAAACGAAGCCGCTCCAGGTGGCCACATAACTCAGATCCGCGACCCAGAGCTGATTCGGACGTGTGGCCGTGAAGTCCCGGCCCACCAGATCCGGCGGCCGGAGCGCCGCCTCATCCGGAATCGTCGTCTGGGGCTTCTTCCCGCGGACGACTCCCCGCAGACCCATATCGCGCATCAACCGTTCGACCGTGCATCGGGCCACGGGGATGTGTTCCCGGTTCAGCTGCTTCCAGACCTTGGGGGCGCCGTAGACCCGACGGTTCTCCCGCCACACCCGGTCGATCTCTCCCCGCAAGGCCGCATCCCGTTTTGCCCGGGTCGGTAATCGATCCGGATTGCGCCATCGTATCTGATGCTCATAGAACGTCGACGGGGCGATCGGCAGCACACTACAGATCGACTCGACCCCATACGGGTCCCGATTTTCTTCGATGAACTCCGTCATCTCCGCGGTCGGCGGTCGAGCTCCGCCTGCGCGAAAAACGCTGATGCTTTCCGCAGGATCTCGTTCGCCCGCTTCAGCTCGCGAACCTCCCGCTCCAGTTCCCTCATCCGCTGCTTCTCGTCCGTGGTCAGCCCTCCGCGCTGCCCCGTATCTCGCTCGGCCTGCCGGACCCACTTCCGCAACGTCTCGGCCGTACAGCCGATCTTCGACGCGATCGAGGCCATCGCCCTCCACTGGGAGTCGTACTCCCTCTGGTGCTCGAACACCATCCGGACGGCCCGTTCTCGAACTTCAGGTGAATATCTGTTCGGTCTTCCCATGACTCACATCCTCTCAAGTAATTCAGTCTCCGGAAAACCCGGGGTGGTTCAACCCTCCGCGAGAGGATAGCCCTCGTGGGGACATCGGTTATCGATCGCAAAGACACGGCCATCAACCTTGAAAACGCTGATCTGACGGGGTGGGTGTTTAAAAACAGCGGGCCGCCCGTCGAGGGTACGGTCCGGGTACATCGTTTACATATCTGTCCGGGTACATGGTTTACAGATCGATCACGATGAAGTCCTCCGTGGAGGACTTCATATGCCCTGGGATCAATCAACGACCATGGATCAAAAACGATTATTTATTGCCGATTATCTTACTCGATCTTTCTCGATCGTCGAACTGTGTGCGCGCTACGGGGTGAGCCGGCCCACCGGATATAAGTGGATTGACAGATTCTTGGAGAATGGCCAATCCGGATTGGAGGAGCGTTCCCGTCGTCCTGTCGGCTGCCCGCATCGGACGTCAGACGATGTGGTGCGGCGGGTGATCGATCTGCGCCGCAAACATCCTCACTGGGGGGCCAAGAAGCTTCTTAAGATCTTGAATACCCGGCATCCCGAGGTCGACTGGCCCGCCCGATCGACGATCTCGGAACTGCTGAAACGTCATGGGCTTGTGGAGAAGAAGCGGAGACGCACCTATCCGGGTCATCCGGGCAAGCCCGTGACTTCAATGGATCGGTCCAATGATGTCTGGTGTGCGGACTATAAAGGCGAGTTTAAAACTGGGGATGGCATCTATTGCTATCCGTTGACGATCACCGACGGTTGCACCCGGTATCTGCTCGCATGTAAGGGCCTCTACTCGACTAATCATGTTCGCGCGAAGTCCGTATTCAAGAGTGTCTTCCGGAACTTCGGTCTCCCTGCAATCATCCGGACCGATAACGGGCCGCCGTTCGCCACCACGGCCATCGGGCGACTGAGCCGGCTATCGGTCTGGTGGATCCGCCTCGGAATCTTCCCCGAATTGATTCAGCCCGGCCGGCCAGATCAAAACGGCCGACACGAACGCATGCACAAAACCTTGAAACAAGAGACCACTCGGCCGCCAGCGGCCACGATGCGGGCTCAGCAATTCCGGTTCAATCGTTTTGTTGAGGAATTCAACACTGTGCGTCCCCATGAGGCGCTGGACCAGGAAACGCCCGACTCCCGCTATCAAACCTCTTCACGGGAGTTTCCGTTGGGCCTGCCTCCCATCGAGTATCCGTCTCATTTCGAAACGCGGCTGGTCAGTCGGAACGGGGGATTCCGGTGGTCGGCCCATCGTGTTCCAATCACCCACACCCTTGAAGGTGAGTACGTCGGACTCGAGGAAGTCGACGACGGCGTCTGGGATGTCTACTTCGGCACCGTTCGTCTCGGACAAATGGACGAACGGACCTTTACCATTCAAGATGCTTTGGGGAATAGAATGAGAAAGAGGTACAAACTGTAAAGGATGTGCCTGGACTATTCTGTCAATGATGTTCCCGGCCGTTCACAGTATGGCTAGAGGTACGGTCTTGACCCAGCTCATGGTCCCATTCCTTGACGTTTATCCATAGCCTTGCACACAGAAAGTGATCGTTACGCCGATGCGGATCACCGTAATAATAACGCGAACAACAACGAGAATTGCACGACCAGCCACCCCCGCCCCGAAACAATCTCCGCGTGTTGGCGCGATCTACAGGGACCGACGGATTGTTGAAGCAGGCCCTAGTAGAACCCGCACCGGCCCCCGGTGCGGGTGGACAACGAGGCAGAGCCGAGGCGTCAGAGTAAGAAAATGATCGGATCGGTCGAAAACGAAACTGTCAATCACCGAACTTCTGATCGGGGACAGTCGCATCTTACGGCAACAGAGCAGTCGCTTAGGGCGACGTCACCGGCGAGTTAGGGCAGGCGAACTACGTTGACCTGGAGCCTAGTCCAGAATTCGTTCCCCATGGGCATAGATCACAAAATTCTGCCCGCGGGCGAATCCCACCAAGGCCAGGCCGGCATCTCGCGCCAAATTAATTGCCAGCGAGGTGGGAGCCGACACGGCTACCAAAATCGGAATGCCAGCGGTTACGGTTTTCTGCACCATCTCGTAGCTGGCGCGGCTGGTGACGACCGCAAACCCTTCGCCTCTTGCCATGTTTCCCCGATACAGTGCGCCGATCAGTTTATCCAGGGCATTGTGACGCCCTACATCTTCCCTCAGCCGCTGTAGTTTTCCGTTCTGATCGGCCCACGCGGCCGCGTGTGTAGAACCGGTCAGTTCCTGAGTCGGCTGCTGGGGTTCCAGTTCTGCCAGAGCCTGCCACAGGGCTTGCGAGGTAATGGTGGTGGAGTTCTCGAGTCTGTCAAGCTTCGGGACTGCCTGCTCAAGTGTCTCAGCACCGCAGATGCCGCAACCGGTGCGCCCGATCAAGTTTCGGCGCCGTTGCCTGAGTTTGCTCATGCGCTCACCGCTGATCTCACAGGCAACCTCGATTCCCTGATCGCGCGCGATCACTTCGCTGTCATAAAGGTCCTCGGGAGTTCGAATAATGCCTTCGCTAAGACTGAATCCCAGGGCGAATTCCTCAAGATCAGCAGGCGAGGCCATCATCACCGCGTGGGACACGCCGTTGTAGCTGAGAGCGACGGGTGTCTCCACGGCCACAGTGTCGCCAAGCCTGTCCGATTGCGAACCTCTGCGGCGGTCCACGGTGTAACGAACGACCTTCGCCCCATTGGCCGCATTAGCCGCATCGGCCACATGCTCTTCTCGGCCCCCAATGGGAGCACGATTGTCGGTGCGGCTCATGTTTCCTTTAGCAGCTCCTGCTGATCACGGTCAAACTCCGCGTCCTTCTCTTGCCATTCTGCCGATGCCCTCTGTTTATGCTGCGGCGGCGTCATTTGTTGCGCAGCACGATCTTGCCCATCTGGCTGAACGTCTCCAGAAGTTTGTGAGCTGCGACGGCCTCGTCCATGGCAAGGACCTGATGGATGATCGGTTCGATTCTATTGTCAGCGATAAATCTCATCATCGCAGCAAATTCTTCCGGTGAACCCATGGTCGTGCCCTGAAGGCGGAGATGTCGAAAAAACAACTTCGCCACTTCCAGACCGGTAGATGCATTACCCAGAGTAGCGCCAAAAAACACATAGCGGCCCCCGCCATTCAGTGTGTCCAGCAAGGCGTTGATGCCGTCACCACCGGCGCTGTCAACGATTACATCGAAACCGCCCGACAGCTTCCGAAGCCGTTCGGTAAATCCTTCCTCGCGATAGACGACGCCGGCGCTAACGCCCATCGCTTTCGCCTTGTCAATTTTTCCTTCACTAGCACTGGTCACGTAAACTTCCGCACCGAGGGCCAATGCCCACTGAATGGCGAACGTAGACACACCACTCCCGGCGGCGGTCACCAGCACTTTCTGGCCGGTTTCCACTTCTGCATGCGTCACGACTGCGCGCCAGGATGTGAGACCCGCCAGGGGAACCGCGGCTGCCTGTTCCCAGGACAGGTGTGCGGGTTTGGTATAGACGTCGCTCTGGGGAACACAGATATACTCTGCGAAGGTGCCCTGATCGGGCATTCCCAAGACACGAAAATCAGGCCCGAAATGGCGCTGGCTATCACCCCACGCCCGCGCAGGATAGACCACGACTTCCCGACCGATGGCGGATTGATCCCCGCCTTCGCCAACGGCATCGACCACGCCGGCTCCGTCGGAGCCCGCAGTGACGGGAAACCTCGTACCCGGATACCGGCCGATCGTGATCCAGTAGTCGCGCCGGTTCAATGCAGATGCTTCCAGTTTGACTCTCACCGCACCCGGGCCCGCTTGAGGGGTATCGACCTCCTCGATTCTCAGACTTTCCGGGCCACCCTTTTCACGCAGAACGACCGCCTTCATCATTTGCTCCCCGTTGTCATTTCTCACTGTTGATTTTCTGCAGGGGCGAGTTGGCAAGTAGCTTACTACGCATGTTCACCTCGGGTCATGTCTGATTCGCCCGCGTGTATGTGAGAGCTGACAATGCACGCCGACCTGACATCACTCCGATCGCGGATCCCCGCCGAGCGGCCCATCCTTCTGGCGCTCACAGGCCGTCATCCACGCAAGCAGTGACGCTTCACAACGGGTGTTCTGCCCGTTCGCGCCTGGGGCACAGACGCCGCCGGGCGCCAGCCCCAGAGTCCGCTTTTGACGGCCAACACACACACCGATTTTGATTTTTGACTGAGAGACGATGATAGTGCAGAATAAATCGCAGGACTTGAAAGTGGGCTCGAGCCCTCCTTCTCCTTGTGGGTGAGTTTCTAAGTCCAGTGATTCTTCAGGAGTGTGCGGATGCCTTTCAGACCGATGGAGCGACGTATCGTGGGCTGGATAGTAATGGCCTTTTTCGTCGTGGGTTCACTCCTCGTCCTGAACGCCCCGATGTCCGCTTCGGTGCAGACGAGCGAATCCGGCCGGCCTGCTAGCCCCGAAATCGATCTCGAAGAAATTCGGATTCGGACCCGAACAAAGATTGCGGAGATGAGACTTGGACGTCAGGCGACACGCCGATTTGAGAGGAGGGTCCGGCTTGTCACAGATGTCGCCGTTGTGGAATACGTCGACCGTATCGCCCAGAATCTCGCCGGTCATTCCGATGCCACCGTTCCGATCACCATCAAGGTTGTCGATTCGGAGGAAGTGAATGCCGTGTCGTTCCCGGGCGGCTTCCTGTACGTCAGTACCGGTTTGATCCTTGCGATGGACGACGCAGCAGGGATCGCAAGCGTAATCGCCCATGAGATCGCCCACGTCGTGACGCGTGATGGCATGAGGAATAACAGGTACCTGGGTACGGCGGGCGGCCCGGATACCAGAGTGATGCAACTTTCCGATAGCACGCACGGGACGAACGTGTTCGAGAACGATCTCCCCCCCCTAGTATTTCTTGGATCACAGCTTGAAATCGACGCAGACTCTCAAGCGATTCGGTACATGCAGCAAGCAGGCTATGATCCCACCGCCCTCGTTGGGTTTCTGGACAAGCTGTACGCGAAGGAAGTGGTGGAACAGGAGGGCGTTCTGCGAATATTTCAAACCTACCCTGCCACAGCCGAGCGCATCCGCTTAGCCCAAGAGCAAATCAGCACGAGCCCGTCGACGCAGAGTTCGCAGACCGACACGACGGAGGAGCTTCAGAACATCAAAACGCTGCTGATGGAGTACGAAGCGAACCGACCCCTCCCCTAACAATCGAATTTCAACTTGGGTCGTGGTTATTACTGATACCCGGCTAGCAGTCCGTGGCAGAAGTCCCGAGGGCCGCGTTACGGCCAAACGGGGCCGGATTCTAGGAGGCGACGAAGCGACGACCCGAAGTCGCGAAGACGCGCCGACCCGAAGTCGCGAAGAGGCGCCGGCCGAAGCCGCGAAGACGCGACGATGCTCTTTCATTGGGAGGAGTCGGCGACAACGAAGACGCCTCCGTTTCGCCTTAACCCTTCGGGCGCAGGGGGGCCACCGACGTATCAAACGGAGGCCGCAGGCGCCCCGCAGGCTTTGTCCGGCATTGTTAAGGCCGGTCACGATGAAAAGACGGCGCCCGTGGCCTCGGTTTCTAACCTCGGTGCCCGCTCCTCACTTCGTGCCTGCAACCCGAAGACCCCTGCGCGCGGTCCTCGCAACTTCTGCCACGGGCTGCTTGGGGGTCCGGATACGGTGGCGATCGCCCGAGTGACATCAACCGGCACATCGGGGCTGACAACCGTTCCACCATCGCCGCTCGACCCTGGAGGGCAGGCTCTTGCGTTCTTGTGAAGGTTGATACGGGCTTTCTCCTTCTGCTGATTGCTTTGCGTCACATCAGCTTCTCGGATTCAGCCCGTGTGATCAACCTTTACAGAGTTCAGAGCCAGAGCAGGTCGGTCATGTTTTCCCGCGGCGTTCTTGTCACTCTTTCCCGAATTCGAAACGTGCGCTTGCACCTACGGTCCGGAGATCAGGGGCGACCAAACGTCTGAAACGCTTCATTCAGCGGGTTCGATTCGCAAAACTGCCCCTGTCGCAGTGTCTTCGCGTTCGGCATCGCCGTCGGTCACGACATAGAGCAGGCCGTCCGGACCCTGGCGGACATCGCGCACCCTTTGCCGCAATTGCATGAGCATCGATTCCCGTTCCAATCCACCTTCCGTGTCCAGGGACTCGACACGCTGGAGAAGTGTGCCGCGGAGTCCGCCGACAAACAGGTCTCCCCGCCAATCGGGAAAGCGATCACCCGTGTAGAAGGTCATACCCGAGAGCGCGGGGGACGGTACCCAGTAATACTGCGGCGCCTCCATCTCTTCCCTCCAGGGCTCGTTCGTGATGATTTCACCGGAGTACTCACGACCATAACTGATAACGGGCCACCCATAATTCCGACCTGGAAGGATCAGATTCGCTTCATCACCGCCCCGGGGGCCATGCTCGTTTTCCCAGACATCTCCTGTTTCCGGATGAACGGTCAGGCCCTGAGGACTCCGATGACCATAGGAGTATATTTCCGGCCTGTAGCCGGTCTGGCCCACAAAGGGGTTGTCGTCGGGAACGGTGCCATCGTCGTTCAGACGCAGAACGGTTCCCGCATGGTCGCTGGTGTCTTGCGCGCGGTGGCTCTGCTGCCTTTCGCCGACGGTCATGAACAATTTACCGTCGGGAGTGAACGCCACTCGCCCCCCGAAGTGGCCCCCGGTGTCCGACCAGGCGTCCGCAACGAAGACGTCATGCACTTCCGTCAATCGAGTCCCATCGAAACGCCCGCGGGCGAGGGCCGTTGTCGCAACGCCGTCGCCGGGTTTTGAGTAGGTGATGTAGACCCAGTCGTTTTCGGCGAATTGCGGGTGAAGGACCACGTCCATCAGCCCGCCCTGACTCTTCGCATCGACTTCGGGCACGCCCTGAACCGGTTCCGGCTGAAGAACGCCGTCACGGATCAGTCGGAGGCTTCCCGCTTTCTCGGTTACCAGCATGTCGCCGTCTGGAAGGAACGCGAGACCCCACGGATTCCGAAGCCCCCGAGCGACGGGAACGACCCGAATGCGGTGATATTCGGTCTGGAAAACATCAGAGTCCTGAGCAGCATCCTCCGCGGTGTTTCCGACCTGCGGGGTGCAGCCCGCGGCCAAGAGGATGAAGGCCAAGAGCACAACTGCAGGCCTGGCCGTAAAATAAAAATGTGAACAACCCATCACCTACCTCCTAAGAACAATGGCGTGACTGATCCTGATTGAAGACGTTCGCGGTTGATGTCAAATTAAGCTGCGGGGCGGCGTTTTCACCGCCTCCACCACACCTGGGTCCCTGATATCCGGCATCGGAGCAAGCAGAAACCGTCCCCCAAGACTGGCGAATCTCGTAATGGGCGCGTTCTGTGCCGGATTCCATGATTCAGTATGCGGCCAAGCGAGCCGCTAAACACTCAAGGAACGATACTAGAGCTGGTGTTTGTTGGCAATCAGAAGGTCAAATCCGATCGGACGGATCTGCCGCCTTCTGAGCATCCTCGGGGTTCGGGGGGGCCCGCTGTGGGTCAGGTGAACGCAAGAGAACGACCTGTCGCCCGCGCGTTTCTCGCGACAGGAAGTGTTCCGACACGCTCGGGGACTCCATGCTGGGGCGGTGCGCGGCTTCCGAATCGATGTCGTCAGTGGTCGATCCTACGGCCCGGGTGGGGCACCCGCAGCGATCAAGATGTCTACGATATCGTCGTAGTATTTCTCATCGGCCAAGCCCAAAGCGGTCCGGCCATTGCTGATCATTGCATTCACGTCGGCCCCGGCATCGAGCAAGGCCACAACGGTTTCGGTGTGACCTCCACCGGCCGCGTTCATCAGGGCGGTCACGCCAGTGTTGCCTGTTGCATTCACGTCGGCCCCGGCGTCGAGCAGGACTCGAGCAGGACTCGAGCAGTTTCGGTGTAGCCTCCAAATGCAGCATTTGTCAAGGCTGTTGCGCCACTGTTGCTTCTCGCATTGACGTCCCCACCGGCGTCGAGCAAGGCTTGGGCCGTTTCGGTGTGACCTCCAAGTGCGGCATTGATCAAGGCTGTCGTGTCAAGGCTGACTCTCGCGTTCACGTCGGCCCCGGCATCGAGCAAGGTCTGAGCGGTCTCGGTGTGACCTCCATATGCAGCATTCGTCAGAGCTGTCACGCCATTGTCGCTGCTCGCATTGACGTCGGCCCCGGCATCGAGCAAGGTCTGGACGATATCGGTGTGACCTTGAAATGCCGCATTCATCAACGGTGTGACGCCATTGTTGGATCTTGCGTTGACGTCGGCCCCGGCATCGAGCATGGCTCGGACATCGTTCGTGTCGCCATTGTCGGCAGCTACGAACAGCCCAAGATCGGGATTACCCGCACAGGCTGAAAGCCCGAGCAACAGGGCTGGCAACAACAAAGTTTTGGGCAATCGAAGAATGAGTCCTCTCCTCAGCAGCCCGGAATATGAAAAAGCGCACACGTTTTACTCTAAAGATCAGATACCCGGCTCGATGGATCCCGTCGTGTCGTTAGACATCAAAGAACGTCCAGCCGTGCCAGCGGTTCAGTTTGCTGACAAGCTTGACTTCACGCTCGACGCGGTCCCGAATCTGAGGGTCCGCCCCCAGATGCTGGGAGGACCTTGCTTCGGTGAAAGAGTTTCATTGCGTTCAATCAGAGATCACCTGCGTTTTCAAACCGATTCACCACACCCCGATCTGAATCGACCATGCGATAGCCGCACGACCCCCGATTGGCCCGACGAAAGTCCCTATCGGGCTATGGCCAACCGCGCACGACGCGCGTTACTTCGCGCGTCCCTTGAAACCCTCCGCAAGCATCGAGACCCTGTACATCGACCGGGCGTCACCACTGTCGCCACCCGGACCATCATTGCCGCGCCCGATGACATAGAGCGTCTTCTTTTCCGGGCCGGCAAATGCAAGCGTCGTTGTGGGTCGGGGTATGGCGATCAATCCAAGGAACTGGCCCTGGGGTGTGAAGACCTGGACGCCAGAATCTCCGGCCACATAGAGCCGTCCGGCACCGTCGATGGCCATTCCGTCCTGTCCGCCTTCGGGTTTGACGAACGGCCGGCGGTTGCGGATATGCCCGTCCGAGGCAACGTCGTAGGCCAGAATGCCCGCCTCTCTATTGGTCACGTAGAGCGTGCCCTCGTCCGGACTCAAGGTGATGCCGTTTGCACCGTCGATGTCATCGGCCACGCGAATCAGTCCGCCGGCGGCGTTGAGGTAATAGACCGCGGAATTACGGCCCTCCGTGAAATACACACCCCCCTTCTGGTCTGCGACGATATCGCTCAGCCGCTGGAGCGGCTCACCATCGTAAGAATCTACCAGGACTCTGCGTTCTGGAACGAGCTCTCGCACCCGGGGCATTCTTCTCTCCACGGAAATCAGGCGGCCCATTGCGTCGAAAGCAATCCCGCCCGCCTCGTTCGTGTCTTCCAGGTATAGCGTAACCGTTCCGTCCGGGCTGAATCTGCTGATCCGATCCGCCCGCTGCTCGGGCAGCAGCAGCGTCCCGTCGGGTTCGCTGATCAGCCCGTCCGCGGCCCGCAATCCTGTCCAGACACGTTCGACCCGCGTGCCGGCGGCGACGACCCCCGGAATGCTCTCCGTCGTTACCGACCTCTCTGCCTGCGGTCCCTGCTCTGGGGCGGTCGCACGCAGCATGAGAGCCGATCCCAGAACACACCCGATGAGGATGATCCCTGCCTTCATATTCATAAATCCTCCGATCCCGCGCGAGCGGGGAAAAAAGACGCGTAATGCAAATACCACGAGCGAACCCGGCCGTCCGCTTCACTGCTCCTCGATGTCTCCCAGTTCCCGGACTAGCAAGCTGCGTGAGCCGCCGCAGCGAGAATCTTTTCGCCCCACTCCGGAAGCAATCCTATGGATGGTTCCAGTGCGCCGAGACGTTTTGCTGCTGCGCTCTGGCAAGTATCCAGCAGATCCGCGTCTCGAACAATACTTTCAATGCCGGAGATGGCGGCGGAGTCGTCCCTCCATCGGACAGGAACTCTGAGTGATGGAGAGAAATTTTGTTTCGCGAAGTTTCAACCGCGGACATTCGCAGCTGGCAAGCTGCGCTCCTAAGCGGCCGAACACACTAAGATAGCAGCTCAGTAAGACATGCCACCGTCCCCTCTGGCCGGACTTGGTATATTGAGTAGTTTTCGGGCAGTCTATCCTGGCCGTCCGCCGCGATCTGGATGGTCGTTACACGGAACAACGGTATTCGAAACGGCTGTATGTGTTGAATAATACCCCGGTGAGGAGAGGCTCCCTGTGACGGACGCCACATTCGACATTGTGATCATTGGTGCGGGATCGGGGGGAATCACGGCAGCGAACTTTGCCGCAAAGTTGGGAGCGAGAACCGCTCTGGTCGAAAAAGACCGCATCGGAGGTGACTGCACATGGACGGGCTGCGTCCCGAGCAAGGCACTGCTCAAAGCAGCCAAGGTTGCACACGATGCACGCACCGCGTCACAGTACGGGATTTCTGTGTCTCCTCCAACTGTCGATATGGCCCAGGTGAAGCGGTATGTGGCCGCCGCTATCGGGCAGGTTTACGAGTACGAAACACCAGATACTTTCGAGAATGCCGGCGTCGAAGTCATCCACGCTTCGGCCCAGTTCCTGGATGCCGAAACCATACGGACCGGCGACCGAATTGTGAAAGCCAGAGCGTTCTTGATCACGACAGGCGCCCGTCCGATCGTGCCGCACATTCCGGGCTTGGATAAAACTCAGTTCATAACATACGAGCAGGTTTTCGACATCGACCGCCTTCCCAAAACGATGACGATAATCGGCGGCGGTCCGATCGGCGTCGAAATGGTCCAGGCCTACCAGCGGCTAGGCACTCAGGTCACCGTAGTGGACGTCGCATTCTTGCCCAGAGAGGAGCCTGAAGCGCGCGAGCTCATGCTGGAAGTTCTCCGAAACGAGGGCGTTCGATACCTGGAAGGTCTGGCAACGGCGGTCGGTCCCGACGGTGGCGAAATCGTCATAGACACGCCATCGGGCCAGAGCTGTTCAGAATTACTTCTGGTAGCCACAGGCCGAGCCCCCAACCTGGGAGCGCTCGGCCTGGAAAAAGCCGGCGTCCGCCACTCCTCACAGGGGATCGAAGTCGACGACCATTTCGCACCAGTGTCAGACACATTTATGCCGCCGACGATGTCACGGGTGGGGTTCAGTTCACCCACTTTGCGGCATGGCAGGCGTTCCAGGCAGTTCGAAATGCCCTGCTCCCCGGCCATAGCTCCGGATTCACATCTACCGTGCCCTGGGTCACATACACCGATCCTGAAATAGCGCATATCGGTTTGACCGAGGAAGTGGCTCGTGAACGATTTGGCGACGCGGTCGGGGTGCACCGCCAGGAGATGAGCCATGTCGATCGCGCCGTCTGTGAAAACGACACTCGGGGTTTTCTCAAAGTCGTTACCGCCTCGGACGGCACAATTCTGGGTGCAACGATCGTCGCATCTCGAGCCGGCGAAGTCGTCACTGAGTTCGTTTTTGCAATCGAGAAGAAGCTGCGCCTCAGAGACCTTGCAGGCACGATTCACCCCTATCCAACCTATTCCACTGCTGTCGGGCAGCTCGCCGCAGACGACGCCGTCAATCGGACACTTGCCGGCACAAAGGGTAAAGTGATCCGGGGCATATCGAAACTGGTCCGATGATACGGTCCAATGGAGGATCCATGGCAAAACAGATATCGATTTCGGAATCCCAAAAGAAGAAAGACTCGGACTACGTTTTCTACGAATTGACGCGCAGCATCTGTCCGGAATGCCGCAAGGTGATCGATGCCCATATCCTGTTACGCGACAACAAGGTCTACATGCGCAAGCGCTGCCCGGATTGCGGACCATTTGAGGGATTGGTATACGGCGATGCCGAGATGTATGTCGCCCAAAGCAAGTACAACAAGCCCGGCACTATTCCCCTGGCTTTCGGCACCGATATCCAGGATGGATGCCCCTACGACTGTGGTCTGTGTCCGGACCACCAGCAGCATGCGTGTCTCGGAATCATAGAAGTCAACAGCGCGTGCAACATGAATTGCCCGCTCTGCTTCTCAGACGCCGGCCCAGGCTTCAGCCTCACTCTGGAAGAGGTAGAGGGCATACTGGACGATTTCGTCCGTACAGAGGGTAACCCGGAAGTCATTCAGTTCTCAGGCGGTGAGCCAACGATTCATCCACAAATTATCGAGTTCATTGTCGCGGCTAAAGCCCATGGTATTCCCCTCGTCATGATAAATACGAACGGAAAGCGGATTGCCAACGACGATGCGTTTCTCGAACAACTCAATGAAGCACGCCCATCCATCTATTTTCAGTTCGATGGCTTCGACAGCGAAACGTACAGGGTTATTCGAGGAGAGGCGGACCTTCTCGAACAGAAGCTCCGTGCGCTGGACAGACTCGCGGAAATCGGATTGAGCGTAACGCTCGTTCCGGCGGTTGAGCGTGCGGTCAACGACCATGAGCTTGGAAAGATCATCGATCTGGCGATCAAACACCCCGCCGTCAGGGGCATTAATTTTCAGCCGGCGTTTCATACCGGCCGGCATATGGCACACGATCCGATGAAACGCATGACGATACCCGACGTTCTGCGATTGATCGAGGTACAGACCCAGAAGCAATTCGTAGTCAGTGATTTCGTGCCAGTCCCGTGCTGTTTTCCCACATGCAACTCAGTGACGTACGCGTTCATTGACGGAGACACCGTGACCCCCATACCCCGTGTCGTCGACGTGTACGACTACCTGGACTACATCACCAATCGCGCCCTGCCGGACTGGAACCAAGACGTGACCCAAGCCCTGGAAGGATTGTGGTCCTCATCCTCCGTTCCAGGTTCAGATAAGTCCTCCGAACAGATCGCGGTGTCGTGTCAGGCCTGCGGCATTCCGGAATCGTTCGCCGTCGGTGACATCGCCGAACATGTGCTCATGATCATGTTGCAGGATTTCATGGATCCGTGGACATTCAATCAGAAGAACCTGATGAAATGCTGCAAGGAATTCCTCTTGCCGGGTGGAAAACAGATCCCGTTCTGCGCGTATAACACGATGGGCTATCGTGAACAGGCCCGTGCACAGCTCGATCGGATGGAGTCCCGACGGCGCGAGGCTCGCAACGAAGGCACCCCATTCGAACCCGAACCGGTTACTTTCGCGTTCAAAAGGGGGAACTGATGAAACAACCGACCGTCCTTCCCTCATCCAATCAAGACCTCAAGTCCTGTTGCGCACAACTTTACGAGCAGGATTTTGTTCGGATGCTTCTGGGTGACTCGTTTCATCCGGGCGGCCTCGGCTTGACAACGCAACTTGGACAGGCACTGGATCTCAGGCCCGGCCTGAAAATTCTCGATGTAGCCTCCGGTACGGGAACCAGCGCCCTTCACGTTGCCGAAACCTTTGAATGCGACGTCGTGGGTGTGGATTACGGAGCAGAAAACGTTCGTGAGGCGAACGAGGAAGCCGCCGCGCGCGGTCTGAGTGGACGTGTCCGATTCGAGCAGGGCGACTCCGAGACTCTGCCATTCGAATACGCTTCGTTCGACGCAATCATCTGCGAATGTGCCTTTTGTACCTTCCCGGACAAAGCGAGGGCGGCGGCCCAGTTCCATCGTGTTCTCAGGATTGGAGGCCGCCTGGGCCTGAGTGACATTACTCGTGGCGACGCGCTGCCCGAAGCTCTGAATTCCCTGATGGCCTGGGTGGCATGTATCGCCGATGCCCAACCCGTCGATGGTTATCGAGAGACGCTTCGAGCGGCCGATTTCCGGATGGACTCCGTCACCGCCCACGACGATGCGCTCACCGCTATGGTCAATCAAATCCGCGGAAAACTTCTGGGCTTAGAAATTGCAGTAGGACTCAAGAAAATCGACCTGCCCGGCGTGGACTTCACGAACGCAAAACAAATGGCAATGGGCGCACTTGAAGCAATTCACGCGGGCCAGCTGGGGTATGCGATTCTTACAGCTACCCGCATCGGAGACTAACGCCTCTTTCCTTTCGACTCTTCTGATAGGTACGTCTATCCGCACACTGTGTCAGGCAATGATTGCGTCGCCACAGACCACCTACGATTCGCAGTCATTCAGGATGCGACAGCTCGATCCAGTCAAACAGAGTATTGGCGGGATAAGGAAAGACGTGGCCCGCGCCCGGTATGACATCAACCCGCGGCTGGGCGCCGGCGAGCACAAGAAGGTCGCGCGTACGGTGGGTCAGCACGACCCACCGTGCGTCGCGCTCGCCAACGGCTAACAAGACCGGCTTTCCGCCAAGCTGAGCCAGATCGCCCGGGGCCCCATACCCGCCGGGCATGACCACGATCGATCCAAAACGATCCGGTTCGGCACGCGCCACATGGAACGCGCCGATACCTCCATTGGACTGTCCGGCCAGCGTGACGCGCGCGGCATCGTAGCTCAGATTCTCTCCCACCCAATCGAACACTGCGTCGACAACCTCACGGGCCGAATCTTCAAGACTCGGACCCAACACGGCGGGTGAAACAAGAATATATCCCCGGCGATCCGCCTGTTCGAGCCAATAATTGCCCAGAAAAGCGTTGACCATGTCCGGAGTGCCCGGTCCCGGAGGCAGCGCAAAGACGAGGGGGTAAGCGATGTCGGGCATATAGCCGACAGGCAACACAACCGTGAGAGACAAACTCTGCCCTGCGCCATAGTTCAAGGTGACGTCGCGGCGCTCTCCGGCTGTCATGGCTTCATTAGTTTTCATGGCTCCCATGGCTTCTTCGGCCTCTGCAGCATGGACCCAAACACCCAGGACAGCCGTCGCGATCAGTGGCACGGCCAGAAACAAAACTTTGTTCATTAGCTCAACCCTCGACCAATTCATAAGAGGATGTGATCTCGATCCCCGGAGAAAGACTGCGAAAGACGGGACACTTATTGGCAAACACACCGTGCACCCGTTCGACGACCTCTCTGACGTCCTCTGACGCGCGCAAGCGCATGTTGACGTGGATACGCTTTATGATCAGCACACCGCCGTCCGATTCCACTTCACCGGTAATATCCGCCGTCAGTCGCCCACCTGAAGCTTCAATCTGGCGCGCATCCAGCGCGCCCCCGAACGTACCCACCATTCAACCACCGGTAGCAGCTACAACATAGTCGATCGTGGTCGCATGGACCGCATCCAGTTTTGACGGGTCCACCCCATAGTGCTCTGCGATACCTCCGTGAACCCCGAACCAGACCGGTTCGCTTTCGGCCGGTATCCTCGCCAGACGCAGCGGGCCATTTTTTCGTTCCAATTGGACTCGGGATGTGTACTTGACTTCACCCATTGGCAATCTCCTCCACGATTGTGACCATCGATTCCAGTTCGGATTTACGGCAAGGTAAATTCCGTCAACACCTGGTAGAGCATCGTCGCATACAAATGGAGGCGCTCATCGATCCTGCCAGGAAATGTTGGCTCAATATAATCGATCGTATCGAACGGTGTATGCCAGATGTAACCGTTTTCTCCAAATTCTGGGTCAACCTGAACGTAACCGTTTCTCTCTCCCAGAGTCCAGTTGGTGGATTCGAAATACGCATACCGGATACCCGCATCTTCGAACGGTACGTGATCGGAAAAATCCCCGGTCGTGCCCGCAGGGTATTCGGGGTTCTCGCCTGACTGCGTCCGCAGATTGAAGCCCTGTTCCGCGGCACGGGACAGAATCCAGTCACGAACAACGCCGGCGTCTCCGGCGTCCCCATAGACATAGGCAATATCACCGGCCATCAGGCTGTCCAGGTTGATCATTGCCACTACGCTGCTGGTGGCTTTCGACGGCATCTCACCCACGTGGTGGCGGGATCCAGCGAGCCCCTCCTCTTCAGCACCAAAAGCAACGAATCGGATCGTGTACGGCGTCGTTACCTCCCGCACGGAGGCGGCGATCTCAAGCATCACGCCCACTCCCGAAGCATTGTCGCCCGCACCCCGGCCCCGGCTTTCTGAATCGTAGTGCGCACCCACAATGATTTCCTCGGTAGAAGATCCCTCCTTCACAGCGACCACATTTGCCGATTCGAGTGTAGAACTGCGGCCCCGAGGCCCAGCAACAAAGGTGAAGGATTGGACGAGAGTGGGGTAGCCAATGTGCCGGAAAACATTTTCGATGTAACCGGCGGCCCGGACTTCCCCTGGACTTCCGGCGACGCGCGCGCCGATTCCTTCAGATAGTGCAGCAATGTGTTCACGCGCAACCTCACCAAAGCCAGGATCGATGGCCCGATCCTGAACGGATCCAATGGCGGAGCCGTGCAGGGAGATTGCTATAGCGGCAACCAGAAGGGACCAAAGTGTCATAGAAGTCCGGGGCGTCGGGGGCGGACACTTCATGAAGCCTCGGTCTTTTTTCATGCGATTTTCTCGAGAATGCGGGGATACACCTTCCGCGCATTTCCTTCGAAGATCATTCGCTTCTCTTCTTCACTCAACCAGGAGGCCTGGTCGATGTAACGCCTTGTATCGTCGTAGTAGTGCCCGGTTTCCGGATCGACGCTGCGAACGGCACCGACCATCTCGGAGCCGAAGATGATGTTGTCGGCGGGCACGACACGTGTCAGCAACTCGATTCCCGGCATGTGGTAGACGCAGGTGTCGAAGAAGACGTTGTCGCGGATCAAATCAGTCAGCAGCGGGCGCTTCATATCCTGCGCCAGCCCGCGATACCGACCCCAATGATAGGGCACGGCACCTCCACCATGGGGAATTACGAACCTCAGCGCTGGAAAGTCCCGGAAAAGATCCGAAGTCAGAAACTGCATGAAGGCTGTCGTGTCAGCGCTGAGGTAGTGCGCCCCCGTCGTATGAAAAGCAGGATTGCAGGACGCGCTGACATGCACCATCGCGGGCACATCCAACTCCACCATCTTTTCGTAAATCGGATACCAGTATCGATCCGTCAGCGGGGGCGCGGTCCATCGGCCGCCGGAGGGATCGGGATTCAAATTGCACCCGATCATTCCCAGTTCGGTGACACACCGTTCAAGCTCACCGATGCAGTTCGCTGGTCCCACGCCCGGAGATTGCGGCAACTGGCAGACACCCACAAAGTTATTCGGGTACAACACGCAGAGGCGGTGGATCAAATCGTTGCAGTGTTCACTCCAGTACTGGCTGACAGTCGCATCACCCAGATGGTGGGCCATCCCGGAGGCGCGCGGAGAAAAGATCGTCATATCGGTGCCCCGCTCACGCTGCAGCTTCAACTGCGCGCCCTCGACGCTCTCGCGCAGCTGGTCATCCGTAATGTCCAGGGCTCCCTTTGTTGCCGGACGGGAAGCCTCAAACGCAGCAATCTGCTGGGTGCGGTAGTCTCCCAGTTCCTTGGGCGCCGTGGTGTAGTGTCCGTGGCAGTCAATAATCATAGCGTGCCTCAAAATCGATGCGTTCAGACCACTTTCGCTGCCGCCGTCCGCTCGATTGTAGTCCTTCCGTCGCCCGCCCGATCGTCAATCTAAGTATGAATGATGGGAAACTCTGGGGAGCCCGGCACTGTGGGGTGCGCAGCATGGGAATTCGGAGCATAGATGCTACCACGGTCGCCAACGACGTAGGGAAGCAGTGGCAGGACCTGTGCTGTATTCACCGTGGGAGGCAACCCACGCAGAGGGGCTGTCCTGGCTCGATCCACCCATTTGCCTCCCGGACGGCTTGCCCTCATGTCAGATCCAATTTGAACAGCTTGATAGCGTTGGTGCGGCCGATCTGCAGGCGCTCGGAATCCGATAGGGACGCGTCGTCGAGCCATTGGGCGGCATCTTCCATTTTCTCGAAGGGGTAGTCAGCCGAAAAGAACAGTTGGTCAACGCCCATCACTTCCAGGGCACATTGGAACGATGGGTCGCAGAAATTGCCGCTGGTGGTGACATAGAAATGGTCGCGGAAGTACTCGCCTAGATAGCGCTTGCCCTCATAGCCGCGCGGCGAAAAGCGCATCCGGGCGTCGATGCGCCAGAGATCGTACGGAATGTGTTCACCGAGATGGCCGACAATTATCTTCAGATCGGGAAAATCATCGAACATGCCCGAACCACACATTCGCAGTGCGTGGATAGAAGTTTCCACGGCAAACCCCCATGGCGAGCTCATCAGCCACGGGTGCCCTTCGTAAGGTTGAGCGCGCGCGGGAATCTGCATCCGTGGATGCAGATAGAACGGCACGTCCAGCTCGGACACAGTGGCCCAGAAACTCCGGTACTCCGGAATATCAAAATAGATCGCCGAATCAGGAACACCTTTCTGAGTGAATCCATTGACGAGGGCACCCTTGAAACCCAGATCCTGGATCGAGCGGATCAGTTCTTCCGAGGCGGCGTCCGGATCCTGCATGGGAAGCGCTGCAAATCCGGCAAAACGATCCGGGTGTTTCCCGACGGCCTCTGCCAGATGGTCGTTGGCACTCCGGGCGACTTCGATCGCCCTGTCGGTGTCCAGAATCGCCTGGATCCCCGGCGCGTTGAGCGAGAGAATGGCGAATTCTATGCCGTTGCTGTCCATTCGGGCGAGACGCTCGTCCTCGATATCCAGGATCTGGCGCGCGAAATCGTCCCACTTACCAGATGCTCCGGCGAAAGTGCGCGAGTCGTCCAGGGTATCGGGGATGGCCATATGTTCCTCAAACGCGATTTTCCCATCCATGCCAGAAACTCCTTTGGTCAACTGTTCGATGATCTCTCTGAGGGGCCCCTGACCCGATAACACATGAACCCGTCGGAGTTGACGGAACCAGCGCCCGAACCTTTCTATCGGCAAGATCAGGGCGTCGGGTGTCGGCCACTCCATGGCGTTGCGCGTTCGTATGCGGCCCCTATCCGCAATGCCATCGCCTCATCCCATGCGCGGCCAGCAATCTGAAGCCCGATCGGAAGGCCCTCCGAATTGAACCCGCACGGAACGGAAATTGCCGGCGAACCCGTGAGTGAAAAGGGGGCTGTCAAGCCCACCATCAGATCAAACGGATCCAGGGGTTTACCATCGACGCTCGTAACGGGATCACCGATCGGGTGGGCGACGGTGCGCGTGGTCGGCATCACCAATGCATCGACATCCCGCATGATCCCGTCAAATTCTTGTCGCATGGCGGTGCGCAGCCGCTGCGCCCGGATATAGTCTGTTGCCAGAATCATTTCTCCGAGCTCGACGTTCCAACGGACGTCCCCGTAGTCGTCGGCCCGCCGGCGCAGAAAGTCTTCCTGAAATGATGCCGCCTCGGGCCGGCTCAGGAATGGGAAAATGACGGTGGCTTGCGGCGCGCTGGGAAATTCGACGTCGCGAACTCTCGCACCCAGATCCCGCAGCACGCCAATGGCCGCTTCCACCGATTCGCGGACTTCCGGGTCGAGAGGCTCAAAAAAATGTTTCCGGGGCAGCCCAATTCGAACTCCGTTCAGATCCTCCCCCAACCGGCGGGTGAAATCAGGCACCTCCACGTTGACCGAACCGGAATCCTTAGGGTCGTAACCGGCGATGGCGTTCAACACCAGCGCGGCATCCTCGACCTTACGCGTGATCGGACCCACATGATCGAGACTCCAGGAGAGGGGCACCGTGCCAAAGACGCTGACCCGCCCGAACGTTCCCTTCAAGCCCACCAGACCACAGAGGCAAGCCGGGTGGCGCACGGATGCAACGGTGTCGGTACCCAGTGCGGCGAAACAGAAGCCGGCCGCGACTGCCGCGGCCGATCCACCGCTCGACCCGCCGGGAATCCGGTCCAGGCCCCACGGATTGCGCGTCGCCCCGTAGTGCGGGTTCGTCGTCGTCCCACCGATCGCGAGCTCATGCATATTGAGCTTGCCGGTGATGACGGCGCCCGCCCCGCGAAGCCGGGCGACTGCGGTGCCATCCTCGGTCGGGACGAAATCAGCAAGAAGCTTCGAACCGGCGGTCGTTCGGATCCCCTTCGTCCAGCAGTTGTCTTTGAGCCCGATGGGAACCCCATGCAATGGCCCGCGATGTTTGCCTGCGGCAATCTCGCGCTCGGCCACTCGCGCGTCCTCCATCGCTCTCTCGAAGGCGGGTGTGATGTAAGCGTTCAACCGAGGTTCGAGGTTCGAGGTGCGCTCAATAACGGCGTTCAATACGTCTACAGGAGACAGGTCGCCGCATGCGATGCGTCTGGAGACTTCCTTGAGAGAAAGGTAGAAGACCTCACCGTCGTCTCGCCGACTCATCTCCGCGTGTGGTCGATTGGCGTAGGCACACGGAAGTTCAGACCCGGTGCCAGAATCTCGTAACCTTCGGGCCGAATCGCTCTCAGATTCGCCAGGCGGGGACCGAGGATGCGCGCCAGGGCTTCGGCCCGACCCTCCGTGAGGGGCAGCCCCGCATAACGAGCGAGCATGACGACGAGTTCGGTCGAGATTTTTTCGTTCATTGCAGTGCTCGGCCCCTGGGTGTATGCGTATCGGAAAATGCCCCCGCCTGATGCACGATGGGTCAGCGCGATTGTATCCGCTACGCCCCAGATTGTCAGCTCTCGGAGCAGGTGGCAGATGTCTCGACGGCCGCGTTTCGGCCAAACCGGGCCGGGTTCTCGGAGGCAATCTGAGAGCCGACGAAGCCACCCTGTTCATTATATAAGTTATTGATGCCGGATACCGTTCGCTCTGCACCTGTCGCACAGTATGGGGGATCACAAAAATCGAAGCGTGACAACGGCGAGCTGTCAAAGGTAATCTATCCCGCAGAAAAGTCAGCTGAATCGGCTCCTTCATCGGTGCACGAATATCGTGAAGCAATCTTCAGTGAAAGCAATTCTCCGGGCATCTGAGCCTCCCTCCGAACGCGCGAAGCCTGCATCTCCCCGGCGCCTCCGGATTCGACTCGCGGTGGCAATGGTCGCAACGGCGACTCTACTGATCACCCCATCGTGCACCCCATCCGGGCGTTCGGAAGAGACGGTCGACATTGACGGAACGAGCGTGCCGGCCCGGATCAAGATCGCGAGCAGCCCGGTCGGGGGCGGGTACTATCCAATGGGGAATGCGATCGCGCAGGTCTTGCTCACGCAGTTGCCGGGAGCGATCGCTACGAACGAAGCAACCAGCGGATCGGCACAGAATTTGCGAATGTTGGATGGGGGTGAGCTCCATTTCGGGCTTGCGAATGCGTCCGTTACGCTGCCGGCTATCGCCGGACTTGAGCCCTTTGAGAAGCAGTTTCCCGTCCGGGCCGTCATTTCCCTTCATTCGAGCGTCAACCTCTTCTTTGCGCTCGAGGGCAGTGGCATCAACCGGTTCTCAGACCTGGCCGGGAAACGAGTAGCCGTTGGACCCGCAGGGGGAGGCTGGGACAGCTTTACGCGTCCGATCCTGGCTGCCCACGGCGTGACTTATTCCAACATCCGCCCTGTCTACGAAGGCCAATCGAACGCCGTGACCATGCTGACCGACAGGATCGTCGATGCGGTCCAGGTGGGAGGCAGTATTCCGCACGCGACTATTCTGGCGGCCACTGCCACACACGAGCTGGAATATCTCGAATTCGACGAGGCATCTCTGGACAACCTTCGGGCCCAGTACCCCACTATTCAGAAGTACATTATTCCCGGTGGGACATACGCAGGCATGGACTCGGATTTTTGGGCAGTCGACACGGGCACGTGCCAGCTGGTTGTCAGGGCCGACGCCGACCCGGATTTCGTTTACCTGATCGCCAAGACCCTCTACGAACACAGGGATTCGATAGCCAATCTGGTCCGCCACGGCGACGAAATCACGCCCGAACGGGCGGCTATGGATATCGGCATTCCATATCACGAGGGCAGCCTGCGCTATTTCGAAGAAATTGGAATCTGGAACCCGTAACCCTTCCGGCGCATCAGGGTTCGGCGTGCGTGCCCTGTTGTGCGTCGTTTGCGATCAAACCGTCGCGCCCGCGGCCTCGGTATCAAGCCCCGGTGGCCCGCCTCACCCCGCGCCTGCGCCCCGAAGACCCATTTGCCGCCTTATAAAAGTTTTGCCGCGAACTGCGAACCCGCTTGTATCAACGGCGGTCGTTGTGGAGCCCGCCGGACCACTTCATGGACCGCCTGAACAAGGATACCGGCTGGGCATTTATCCGGGTGACCCTCCGCGTTGGGTTCCGGGCGCGAAAAATGCGGGCGCGCGAAGGACTGGCGACACAGGCGTAGGTGACAGTTCGTCGAGGAGCCCGAACAGACGCAACGCGGTCGGTGCGGACGGGTCCGGAGCCTGGGCAGACCGCGGGCGAGAAATGCGGGCAAATCTTCGCTTGATGTCCTTGATCTCCTTGATTTCCAGGACGCTGACATGATCGCGAACGGCGGTGACGGTGGTGTGCAATCCGAGGTCGGGCGACGGGCTTCAGGCTTCGAAACCGTTCGCCGCTACGCGATCCGCGTCCTGGCCGCATGCTTTTCGCTCTACGTCCTCGTTGAGATCAACACGTTTACTCTTCCACCGTTCCAGGAACGCGCTATCTTCCTTCTGTTTGCGCTCGCACTGGGCTTCCTTCAGCCCCGGTCCCGCACTGATGGCAGCGACCGGCGCCCGTTTTGGGCTCTTCTGGATGCTGCGCTCGCGGGTGGAGGCATCATCGCCTGTGTATACATCGTAGTTGACTACGACGCTCTGATTAACCGAATGGGCACGCCGACGATTCTGGATATCGTGATGGGCGCCCTGGGCACGGTGCTTGTCTTGGAGGTGACGCGGCGAATGATCGGCTGGCCCCTTCCAGCCCTGGCCGCGATATTCGTCCTGTATGCATATTACGGGGCTTATCTGCCCACGTATCTGGGCGGACACGGAGGATACAGCGTGAGCCGGATCCTCACGCAGTCGTTTCTAACCATGGAGGGCATCTTCGGCATCGCGCTGACCGTGATGTTTACCTATGTGTTTCCCTTCGTTTTTTTTGGAGCCGTCCTTCAATCCGTTGGAGCCTTGAACTTCGCGATCGATCTGGGTCAAGCCATATTCGGACGTTTCCGGGGGGGGCCCGCCAAGGTTGCCGTTGTTTCAAGCGCTCTCGTCGGGATGATCAACGGCAGCGCCGTAGCGAATGTTGTTACCGGGGGATCGGTAACGATTCCAATGATGAAGAGCATCGGTTTCCGACCACACGTCGCCGGGGCCATCGAAGCCGTCGCGTCCACCGGTGGCCAACTCATTCCGCCCGTGATGGGCGCCGCAGCATTCATCATGGCGGAGCTGCTGGGAGTCGGGTACTTCGAAGTCGCCTCGGCGGCTCTGATACCGGGTCTGCTCTTTTATGTGGCTCTGTTTACGACGATTCATTTCTACTCCGTCCGTTATGGAATCGGTGGAGTGTCGTCCGAAGGCCAGGGCGCGCAAGTCCTCGCCATCCTGAAGCGGCCTCAACTCTTCTTGTTCGTGTTGCCAGTGGGCTGCCTGATCGGACTGATGCTGTCGGGGTACAGCCCCCCGAGAGCGGCATCAGTGGCACTGATCGTCACGTTCGTTACCAGCTTGTTCGTGAAAGGAGGGCGGCTGACTCCGAGGCGGATCGCCCACGTTTTGGAAACGGCCGCACACAATGCAACGTCTTTGAGCTGTGCCAGCGCCGCGGTCGGAATTCTCATCGGTGTAACAGTGATGACGGCTCTTGGATCTCGTTTTGCATCGATCATCATTGAATTGTCCGCTGGGAACATCTACGCGGCGCTGCTACTGGTAATGTTTTCGTCCGTGATTCTCGGACTCGGGCTTCCGACAACCATTTGCTATCTCCTGCTCGCGACCCTGGCGGCGCCAGCACTCGTGGGCCTGGGGATACTCCCGATCGCGGCGCATATGTTCATTCTCTACTTCGGCATGATGTCGATGGTAACGCCCCCGACCGCACTCGCAGCATACGCCGCTGCGGCGATCGCAGGGGCCGACGTCATGAAGACAGGATTTACGGCATGGATGTTTTCCCTTGCCGGCTACATACTGCCGTTTATGTTCGTACTGAATCCGGCGTTTCTGATGATCGGTTCGGCGATCGAAATTCTCCTGGCAGCGACGACGGGCGTGATCGGCGTCATCGCGCTCGCAGCCGCTGTGATCGGACACGCCAGAACAGGACTGGCGAGATCGGTACGCGCAGTCGTATTTATCGGAGCTGTCGTGATAATTCATCCTGGCTGGATTACCGACCTTTTGGGACTGGCTTTGGTAGTGCCCGTGGCTGCCCGACAATATGAAGTGTTCGGCAAAAGATCAGTCCCCCCATCTTGAACTCATCCCACTCAACCGGGTTGGAGTTGAACAGAGCCGAAGGGCCCACCCGGGTGCCGTGTGCTTCGGCCGGTGCCATTCTGCGTGTCGAGTGCCGTTTATCGTCTCGATTTCGCCGTTCTGCAGTCTTCACCTCAACCTAAGTCGCCAACTCCGACATTTCCGCAGTGCGTCTTGACACCGCGCGGAACTGGGAACCCCGCTTGTCTTCCTTATTAGCCTTCGTCCCCGAACTTCGATAGAGTGAAAACATTACAATCGAAGTGTTAGGAGGGCATAGGCGTGCGGTGGATGAGCTGCCTGGACGTGGAATTGCCCTGATTACGCGACGGGGAGACCGCCATGATAAAAGAACTTACAGTCCTGCTGGGTCTGCTGTTCCTACCGATGATTGCGTCCGCCCAGGACGCCGCGACTTTTCATGTTTTTCCTCAAGTTGCCGACGGCAGGTTTGTTCTTAACGGCAACGGTTTCCACACCGATTTCATGATTACGAACGTTAACGACGGTGCGACCAATTGTACTCTCAACCTGCACGGCGTTCCGACGAGCCGTCTGGACCCCCCCGGCAACACAATGTTTGCGCTTCCAATTCGGGAATCGGCAAAATTCGTCAGCACAAACAATTCGGCGGACGATTTGATCGTGACAGGTTATGCAACTCTGGCCTGCGATGGGTTGGTCACAGCCAATGCCGTTTACGTGGAATCCGGGCCCGGAGAGGACGGAGTAGTGCTCGCACTGGCCACCGTCTTCTCGTCGCCGAGCGCTTCGGTCGCTCAACTTCCATTGTTCCTGGCCTCAGACTTCCAGCGACTCGGTCTCGCCGTCGCGAATGATTCCGATACCGACGCGCAATACGACATCACTGTCGTGGACATCTTCGAGATGGTCGTCGCGACATCGACCCTGGATGTTCCGGCACGGTCCAGTTCGGCAGCATTTGTGTCCGATATCGTGTCTGTTCCGTTCGAGGACAGTCAGTTTTTCGGGCAGGTGAGGATTTCTACGACGGTGCCCGGAACCGCCTTCTATGCCATAGGTTTGTACTTTGTCTTCGAGCCGCACCCGTTGTTCACTACGTTTCCAGCCACGCAGCTTGTCCCATGACCCGTGTGCGGCTTGAATTTGGGACGGGATGCCCGGTGTCGGGATGGAAACCGAACGCGATCCGTTAGAACGGCCGAAAGAAATTGGAACCGACTGGAGTGGTGTATTCGTGAAGGAGTTCTTCGGCTGGGGTCAGTTCCAGAACCGGAGGCAGGCGGGTGGAGCGTTGGGGCTGACGCCGACGCCCTATCAGAGTAGAGGCGTGGGACCGCGACCCGGGCATGTTTTGCTTATAGGCCAAATACGTTTTCAACCCCATCCCTGCATGTAAGCTCTTTCTTCCCATGACTTTCTCGGTCCCCCACCGACGGCCAGAGGCATCAACCCAGCGTTAAATTGACTCACAGCCAAAGAAGACTCCTCAAGGCGGACTGCGTGAAACCAGAACCCGGGAATCAGAAGTGCGTCGCCGGGTTCGAGTTCATAGTACAGCTGGTGGATCACATCCGCGCCCGGAAACTGCTCACGATCGGGCTCAAATGGGTCGAATGCGGCAGTACATACGTTGTAATTCCTTGGAACGTAGCCTGATGGGGAGGTACCAGGACAATCTTCCGACGACCGACAAGCTGAAGCAGGAGTACATCACAGTGTTGATGACAGTGCAAAGGAGTACGTGACTCGGAACCCAACCAGAAGAGACTGTTTTCGGGAGCGGTGGGGAAAAAACTTGAAATTGGCAGCTGCTCTGCGAGAGACGGGAATGGTACGTTAGCAAGATAAGGCCCTTTGCCCTCCACTAGCCGGGCCCCTTGCGGAAAATCTGATCGTCCCAATAGATAGTCTACAAAATCTGACACCTGCATACTGACTGAATCGGCATCCCCCTGGCCTGTGTCATAATCGCCGATCCGGACATCTCTGAAAACTCCGCCCACCTCATTTTTGATCTTCTCCAGTGTCCAATCATCTTTTCCGGTATAACCCTTTAAAACGACTGGGCAAGAAGATTTGGCATAGTCCGCCAACACCTTCGAATTCCCGTCGTCGTTACCGTTGGGTTCAACTTCGATACTCTCAATTTGATCGGTATACGTACGGTTCGCGGTCAAGGCAGAAACTCTTGGCCAAGCTTTCTGGGCCAGATTCATGTGAAACATCTGTACATGTCCCAGTGGGGGCATGATCCAACGGAACGCTCCGTACCTCAAAAATGACCGATACTTTGTTAGATGCAGCCTTTTCAGCAGCCTTTTCAGCAGCGTTGTCATTCTGACTCACCCTCCTGCTCTGACCATTGCAGACATCAAAGCGACCACATGGTAACTCTCGCTGTAGGAAACACGATCAAATATCTGATCGCTCCTGAGGCGTAGTGACCCTGCCTCGACCTCGTATTTGACATCTTTTGCAAATTTTACAAGAGTGCTGCCCATTTCTCGCATCAATACATCAATACCTTTGTCGCTTTGCGAATCGTGTCGATATAGGCATAGTTCCCACTACCCCGATCGGCAAGAGCCTCGAACCCGGCGTCGTTATAGTTGCCCGTACCGAAGCCCATGACTCTCAGGAAGATGCCTGTTCTGGCCTTAAAGGGGAAAATAGGGCTCTGACCCCCTTTTTTCTCATGTTATTATTTTCTGCCGGGAGGAACTGGAACTATGAGGAAATATTCGTTTACGCTGGTCAGTCTTATTGGTCTAGTCGCGGTGGGGTTCGTTTTTGGTATACAGCCAATCAAAGCCCAGGGCCAGGAGCAGCCTCCACCTGAACTGGTCAACATCGAGATCTACACAGATATGAGTTACGCCGAAGTGCGCACAGAGATGAATATGATCAGAGATGGGCTTGGTGCGCGGTGCAGGTATTGTCACTTTCTCGGACAGGACGGCGTGACGGACTACGTCCCCGAAACCGGTATGAAGCAAACCGCTCGGCAGATGATCCGGATGGTTCAGGTGCTGAACGAACAGGAACCCTTCAGGTCCGGCGATATAAAGGTCAGTTGCGCCACCTGTCACAAAGGTTCGCCCCACATACCCGTTTTTGTGTCGGGTGGACGACCAACCTGGGTACCCTTTGACTGATCCCCGGCGCAGTTCTGGCGCCCCGCTCGCGCCAGAATCAGACCGGACGCAACCGCCATCAGGCCGCTAGGACTCTGAAGCCGTGGAGGCCTTGGAGGCCGTTGAGGCAGCCGACGTCGCAGACTTCGAGGGGTTGTAGACACCCGTTGTAGACACCCATTTGAGCCCGGCGACCGGATGTCCTGAGCCAGCCCAACAGAGCGGTCACGGCCACTGCGAGAGCGTGTGGTCCCCGTACCCGCCGCGTTCCGTCGATGCTCGGTGAAGGCCTGGCAGATGAGAATGGCGACCCGAGCGTAGTCGAAGAGCCAGGTGCGCTCTTTGGGGACAGGCATCCTGATCCACGCTTTCCCTTAGAGAGCCGTGACACCGCGCGCCACCCCGGTCTCGCGCCCGCCCGGGTGCGTCCTCGGCCGCTCTGCCAGGCTCCGAAGACGATCGCATCTCTGATCTTTTCATGCTCACCCCTAATTTCATGCTCACCCCTAACTTGAAAGGCGGTTTGCTTGTTCGAGGCCGAGTGGGACCCAGTCCGCGTCCCCGAAGCATTTCCGACGCAAAGGCGGCTTGGATTTAGGCTGACGTCAACCGTCGGCTTCACCTGGTAGCACCGGACATCGTGGCCAAGCTAGACTCACACAATTTCGCATCAGGTACTGTTCACCGCGGAGACTGGAGGTCGCAATGAAGATCCTGGTTGCCGGAGGGATGAACGCGGAAGCTTCCGACGTCGAAGCGCTGGGGAAAGACATCATTGTCGTCGCCAAGGAGGGCACGAATCTGCCCTTTGACACGAAGGATGTCCCCACGCACCCTTTCCCGAATTACACCGCTCTGGAGAAAGACCTGCGATTGAGGATCGAGAAACTGACCGGTCGCCAAGCCGCCGAGGCTCAGTCAGGTTAGGGTTTGCGGGGAACTCCGGCCGATATTGTCAAGTCGGGTAATTCGATGACATCAAACCGGGTCCGTTTGCCGACCCTAACTGAAATGACCCCCGGCGGAGCGGGGGGGGGCATTTCACTGGCCGATCGTGGGAGGTTTTCACCTGCGGCTCCTAATTATTCCGTTTTCTTCGCGTGCGCGCGCGCGCTCCTCGTCTGAAAGACCGGTTTCACTCTGCGTCGAGTATCGCAGAACAAAAGTCCCATCCGTTCTCATCATCGTTCGAATTGCGCCTTGTGGGGTTTCTTGCTTCGTCTGGCGGAGGGTAAATACAATTTCATCTCCAGGCTTAAGTGAGTTCCTGGTTAAACCATCACCCATTAGCGTCGTCACAGATGAAAGTTCTCCAGCCCACCTGACGACTTCTCCGCTCGTATCGTCGACTACATCCCAGAGGACGACGGCGTGGGGGTTTCTGAACCTGAAGTCCACGACAGTTCCCTGTACGGTCATCGTTTCAAGTTTGTAGTATGAGGTGCTGTGGTGTGCTGAAGCCTCCTGGCTGAGGCCGGGGAACAGAACGACCAGGCCAAACATGATAGCGATGCATCGTGCCCGCATTTGAACCTCCAATTAGCAACGAAATATAGTTATTGATACCGTTCGGTGGCATCAAAACCGGTGCGATTTAACGCATCCTGATTTCAGTCAACTGCACAACTCCAGGGAAATGCTCTGAATAAGCGTCCCCGTCAACGGGCCGGGCAATGCTCCCATCCATCCCCGGCCACACGGTGCCCCACAGCGGCTCGAACCGGCGATTATTGTGCGGGTTCCGCACCGGCGGCGGGTCGCGATACCAGGTTCTGAAAATCCCTCTCGTCGGAGGGAACACAGAAATACTCGCCAATTTCAGTGCCAGGAAACAGCTCGAGAATACCGCTTGAGGTCCAGGGCGCCGTGTATACCCTTGGATCGATGATGGTCAATGAGGCCTCAAGCGTATCGACGGCCGTGCGCTCGTAACGCTCCTCTATCCGCATCTCGTCACTATGCGGAAAACCCCTCGCCCCATTTCGCGAGTCCCTGCCAATCCAGGACCGATCGTCATACCCATTCGATTCCACGATCAGCGTGTCTCCCTCCCATCTGCCAACGGCATATCCCAGATACCGCAACTGCGGCGGTTCCGGTGGCAGTTCCCGTCCGTCGAGCCAAATCGTGCGCCAGGTGTGATCCCACTCGAAAAACTGAAGGAGCCGGTCGGGTAGTTGAATAAATTCCATGCCATAGTTGAATGAAAACAAACGTGGATAACCCATCGGGTCGCAGATCAGCTGAGGATCCTTTGAGCTCTCAATCGCAAACCCGGCGGCACTTGTTTCAGCCTCGGTCGCGTCGGATAACTCCTGTCCATACGGCGTAAATGGAGGCACATCCCTATTCAATCGAATGCCGTTCTCGCCCCACATTCCAGATAGATCATGTGGATCCAAAGTCTGTTCGTCTATCTTGTATTTGATGCGGTCAGCCGCTTGTGCCTCATCGCTGTGCCTCCGAATCGCTGCCAGCCAGCCCGGACCCGGAGTAATGTCGGTTGTCTGTGCTGGGGCGAGTTCCGAAAAAACCAGCACAGCCGCTAGACTCAAAATCGAGCCGATGAAAACTTTTCGCATGCTCTTCAACTCCCTTGCCTGAGATCTATCGTTATCGTCGCACTCACTGGGTGGAGTCCACGAAAAGAAATATCGAATTAGAAACGCTTCCGGTCGAACCTGGATTCAGGACGTACACCGCAAAGGATCCAGGGTTCTCGAACAGACTGGAATCGACGGTCGCTACCAGTTGAGTGTTGCTGACAAACTGGGTCGGCACGTCCGCATTGCCCACTCGAACGACTGCCGTCGGGCTGAACCTGGACCCTTCGAGTTCCAAGGTCACACTTTGAACGCCTTGGGGCGTGACCCTCGGATTCACACCGAGTAGCACCGGAGACCGGCCGTAGGGCCGTGGAAGCTGAGTCACCGAACGCGGGTCGTAACTCGTATCCAGAACCTTGCCATCTTTGACAACCATGCTGACGTTCCTGGTAGCCGTGATGTCGTTCAGGGGGTCGCCCTCGATGATCGTGAAGTCTGCTAACTTCCCTACTTCGATGCTGCCCAGGTTCTCACCCTGTCCGATCGATTCGGCAGCCCAGAGAGTCGCGCCCTGAATCGCCTTCATCGGGGCAATACCGGCGTCTGTTATCATCTGCATTTCATAGTGTATGCTGAGCCCGGGAACAAATTGTCCCCCTTCATCCGTGGCGGCCAACAGTTTGCCTCCTGCGTCCACATACTGCCGCATAAACTCCTGCACTTTCTGATATCCATCGGGGTCGGGCGGACGGCGCCCTGGATTAATCCATTGCCCTTGTATTTCAGTCGAAACCATTGATGCAAGGACAGGATCCTTGATTAATTCTTTCGCAGCATCTGCCTTCTCCTGCGCACGCGGACTGGAGGTCCCCCAATTCGCGACCAGCGTCGGGTTGATGAAGACACCTTTCTCCACCATCAACTCGATCAGGGGCGGAAAGAGACTCGTGTCCATAAAGCGTTCTGGGGTATAGCCCTCTCTTTGCCATCTCTCATATCCCATCTCGTCTTCCAGCAGCGCCCACGCGACAGTGTTCATGTGTTCCATGTACTGGAGACCGAGCTCGGCGGCCTTCCGCATATTCCGCGAATGTCCGACAACGGGCACGCCCGCCTTCGCGGCCTCGTCAACAATTGCAGCGAGCTGGTCGTATGTCAGGGTGTAGTTGGTCTTGATCATATCGACCCCCATAGCCACAAGCTTCCTGACATAGGCCCGCGCCTCTTCTGGAGTCTTCAGGGAGACTACAACGGACCGGCTGAGGCGGCCTTCGGTGTCCGCAACGTCGGTGGGTCCGCCCGCCGCTGAGCCGGAAACAAACATTCTCGGACCCTTGAGTTTTCCGCTGTTCAGGGCCGCCCGCTGCAGAAGGATCCAATCGGTCTGGTTATTGGTCTCGCCAACGGTCGTCACTCCGTATCGTAAGAACATCTGCGGCATAAAGTCCGCGAACAGGTGAACGTGACCGTCGACCAGTCCGGGAAGTATGGTCCTCCCTTCCGTAGAGATCACCCTCGCACCCTGGGGATAGGAAACCTGGCCGCGTGTGCCCACCGCCTGAATGCGCGATCCCTCGATCACGACTACGGCATCGTTGATGGGAGTGCTACCGGTCCCGTCGATGAGCGTGCCACCCTCCAACACGAGCGTCTGGTCTTGGGCTCGCGCCTGTTGAGGACTCAGAAACACTGCGATCGTGACGATCCAACCGATCCATGACCTGATCATTTGCACATCTCCCTGAATAAAGTTGTTTGCGTCGTATGGGTATCTATTTACTGTCCTCCTGCAGGCATTGTCAACTTGTGCCGATCGCTTTCAGACGGGCCGGATGGGAACAAGCCGAACCCGCAATGCTGAACACCGGTTCTCGCCCGGGATGATCAGTGACGCCTTTCGTCTCAACTTCAGATACCGCATCGGCTTCCGGGAATCCCATCGGTATCCGTGGTGCCCGGACGACCCGGTGTTCGGGTTCTTCGAGCAGTGGTCGTGGACACGACGGGCAAGCAGGAGGCTTAAGACCGGCCACTGAATCCGTACAATAGTTGAGACCTTTCTTGCCTGGAGACCCCGCACCTGGGATAGACTCACTCAGCAATAATCCACCGAAACCTGCTCCTTACACGAGGTGATTCCAATGAAACGAGCTATGGCCTACGTAGCGTCGGGCACCGTGTGCGCTCTTCTCTCGTGCGGCATTGCTGCTTCCCAGGTGGCTATTCCGACCGGCGGCCCGATTCCCGATATACGTGGATTCAACAACCGGGTCAACGATCCCGAGGCAGTCGCAGCGATTGAGGTGGTTGTCCGCCATATTGCCGGCCAGGTGTATGTGATTGCCGGCGCGGGTGGGAACATGACGGTCATGGCGGGCGAAGATGGGATTTTCATCGTCGACACTAATTTCCCCGTCTTCTACGATGAGATTATGGCTGGAATCCGACAAATCTCGGATGGGCCCATCCGCTTCGTGGTCAACACCCACTCTCACGTAGACCACGCCGGCAACAACGAAAATTTTGAACGGGAGGGTGCGGTGATCGTCGATCAGCCTAACCTGCGCCGGGCGCTGATCGGCGACCGCAGAGGTTCGGATCTTCCGGGCGGATTGCCCGTAATCACATCAACGGGCCCGATGACGTTTCACTTCAACGGAGAGGAAGTCCTCTTCGTGCCCTTGAAGCCCTCGCACACGGACGGAGATGCGGCAGTGTACTTCAAAGGATCTGACGTCTGGGCCTTTGGTGACGTGTATCGGACTGACTATCCGTCCTTGAATCCGTCCGTCGGCGGCACAATCGACAATTTCGTTGATATTTACAACATGGCGCTCGCTATGACGACCCCGGATACGATTTTTGTCCCCGACCACGGACAATTGTCGCCCAGAGAGGAGCTGAGCGCAGTCCGTGACGCCGTGATTGTCATTCATGCCCGTATTCGCGACATGGTGGCCCAGGGCATGACACTCGACGAGGTCATGGCGGCACGTCCGTCACGGGAGTTCGACGCCCGCTTCGCAAGCGAAAGCAAGTCGCCCACCACCGGCAATACGGTAGAGCGCGTCTACACCCGCTTCTACGAGGATGTATCAAATCAGTTGGCCGAACAACAGTAACGAACGGGAGCCAGTGCCTTAGCGGTCCTTGGTTAAGGTCGGATCCACACGATCCGCTCTGTGAACGCACGAAATCAGTTCTTTTTGAAATGCGTGCGGTCATAGGCCTCACCTACATACCGCAGCGAATGCTGCGACCGGCTGTGAGAGGTCCGCTCTTTGCCAGGTCATTGCACGGTAACACCACTGAGCATCCCGTAGTACGTCAAGAATCGTCGCCTAGCGGCCACGGAAATTTCGATAGCTTCTGAGCCCAACCTTTAATATTCTTAATACAGTTGTTGTGCCGTCTCGGACGGTGAGACGGGTGTGAAGCGAGTGAGACGGGCGAGAAGCGGGTGAGAAGCGGGTGAGAAGCGGGTGAGAAGATGGAGGCGTAGATGAACCGTTTCAGAGAACGCCTCCGAAAGATTGAGAACGCCCTCCCCTGCCCGATGTATCGCAGCAAAGGCTGGCCCGCACGCAGAAAGACCATACGGAGGGTTTCAAGATGTCTATTTCCAGGCGCTCACTCTTAAAAGGAGGTCTCAGTGCCGGAGCGCTCTTGGGTCTGCGGCCCCTGACTGGGCTGACACAGGAGTCCAAGCCGACCGTTACCGTTTACAAGTCGCCCGGCTGAGGCTGTTGTGGTGCGTGGGCCGCGCATTTGACAGACTATGGTTTTCCGGTGGAACTGCATGATGAAGCAGACCTTCGATCCTTCAAACAACGCCATGGTGTTCCTGCCGAGCTGGCAGGATGCCACACCGCTTTCGTCGAAGGTTATATTGTTGAAGGGCATGTGCCGGCCGACACGATCGAGCGCTTGCTACGCGAGCGTCCGCAGATAGCCGGCCTGGCGGTGCCTGGCATGCCGGTGGGATCGCCGGGCATGGAAATCCCGGGCCGACCTGCAGTTCCGTTTGACGTGATTGCGTTCGAAACGGATGGGAAGACGGAGGTCTTTGCCTTGAGGTAACGGTCAAAATCAATCGAAACTGGAACCTCATTCCGTCCCCGCCGATATCAGGCGGCTCAAACGGAACGCCCTGGAGATATTGAAACTGACGTCAAAGAATCGCGATCAGTTCCGCTGAATTTGAGAACACCCATCGGACGATCATTGGCGACGCCATCCTGGTTGTCGCCTTTGCCCGTGGCGATGTCGTAGACGTCACCACTTCCGGCAGCGATGGTCGTATTCAGATACACATCCATCGGCAGGCTGGAGTTGATCCCGGCACTGAACTCATGCCTGCGGGTGGTTCCCGAACGTCCCCAATCCGAGCGCAGATCGTAACTGTTCGAGAACACGTCGCAACCATTGCCCTCCCTACCCCCCATTGCCTCCAATCGTATCCGGTACCGGTGCAGCGGCCCAAAGCCACATCGTCGGGAACTGATTTGAAGAATTGAGAGAACCGGTGTAAGCACCATGACCCAAGGTGAGTCGTGACGCGACGGGGTTTCTTATTATCTTGTATGATCGTGCAAATATGATTTCCTGGGTCCAACGAAGTCCTTGCGCGACGCGTAGCTGAAGAATCGATTGCTATCAACCGAGCGCTCCAGTGCTGCTTCAGCCCGAACAGGTCAATCAGGATGGGGGGTTGGACCCGGCTCTATCTAACTCAAGGGAGCTATCATGAGATACGTAAGTGCTGCTCTATCTGTCATCGCGCTGGTGGGGCTAAGTCCGGTCCTGGCACAGAGGACCAACAGCAACGTCCCGCTGATCCCGTACGAATCCGTACCCAATTTTCTCAAGTACTCGCCTGAGATGAATCTCGGAGAGACCCTGTCTGTGGCCGTCAACTCCAAGGGCCACATCATGGTGCTAAATCACCCGGGTTCCGCAAGCTCAGGGGGACCGCTCTATGGAAACGCCACTTCGCAGCTGTTGGAGTTTGACCAGAATGGTCATTTCATACGAGAGGTCGGTCAGAACGTCTATGCACTGGGGTACTCGCATTCGATTCGTTACGATCCCTACGACAACCTGTGGCTCGTGGACAAGGGGGCCAATAGCGCGATCAAATTCGATCCAGCCGGATACGTCACCATGAACCTCGGGCGGCGACCTGAAGGTTTCGACGAATATGAACATTTGAGTGGCCCGGATGCGCCACAGGTTGACGGCTATTTCGCCGGACCCACTGACGTCGCCTGGGATGGGGAAGACAATATCTTTATCAGTGACGGCTACCTGAACTCCCGTGTCGCCAAGTATGACAAGCACGGAAACTGGATCAAGTCCTGGGGGTCCTATGGATCCGAACCCGGAGAGTTCAATCTTCCTCACAGCATTCAGGCCGACCGGGAAAGCAACATTTATGTCGCCGATCGCACCAACCGAAGGATTCAAGTCTTCGATTCTGACGGCAACTTTCAACGCATAGTTCTTCTGAACGTGCCGTTCGATAAGACTCTACAGCCGATTCTGGGCAATGTGAATCCAAACCAACCCGATGAGACTCAGCCCTGGGTTCTGTGTATTTCGAAAGGAGAGCCTCAGTTCCTCTGGGCAGCGGACCAGCACCCGGGTCGCATCTACAAGCTTTCACTGGATGGAAAGATCCTCGGCATGCTCGGCGAGTCGGGCAAGCAACTGGGCCAATTCAACTGGATTCACGGCATCGATTGCTCGCAGGAGGACGTGCTTTATATCGCTGATCTGAACAACTGGCGGATCCAAAAGCTGATCCTGAATCCCTGAATGGTCGGATCGGAAAACGAAACAGGAAAACTAGGAACGGCAACGAAACTCCCTCCTGGAGGCACACCGATGGGGAAATTAATAAATATGTCGCTCATTTCCATGATAGTCGGCGTCTTTGCGCTGGCGACCTCGCAAACGGGTCTGGCGCAGACACGTGAAAGAGGACCCTGGTGGCCGTCCCCTCATGGTCGGGGGGACCAGGCAGGAGCCTCCAATTACGTGACGCCCGAAAAGATCCTCCGCGCGCTCAGGATTCCACAGACCGGAGAGACTTACGAACTGGGTCACCTATATGAATCCAGCATGCCGCAGTTCACCCAGCGACCCTACTATCTCAACGTTGTCCCCGCCCCTCCCCCGGCCAGCGCGGAAGGGGGCGTGGTTCACAGTGAGTACTTCACCGGATTCATAGGCCAGATGGGAACGCAGATCGATGCACTCGGGCATCAGGGCGAGAACCTGCAGATGGCCGACGGTTCCTTCGAGACCGTCTACTACAACGGCTTCACCGAACAGGATCTCACCGGGACCAATCGAGGATTGGGCGGGCTGGAGGCGCTCGGCATGGAGCACATGAAGCCGATCATCACTCGCGGCATTCTGATCGATATCGCGGCCTTCAAGGGTGTCGCCACTCTGCCCGCTGCATATGAAGTGACGATGGCGGACGTTGGTGGGGCGCTCCGGCGGCAGAACATGAGCGAGGAAACTATTGAACAGGGTGATGCCGTTCTGTTCAATTACGGCTGGTCCGTCAACTGGACCAATCCTTCAAAGTACAACGATTCCTACGTCGGCACCGGCGAAAACGAGGGATCTCCCGGAATTGGCGCCGAGGTGGGGCGATGGCTGGTCTCCCGCAAGGTGTCATTGGTGGGTGCGGACAGTTGCTGCGTAGAAGTCATGCCGCGTCCTGGACCAAACGTTCATCAGATTGTCTTTCGCTCAGAAGGCATTGCGCTGTTGGAAAACATGGAACTGAAAGACGTGGCCCGGGATGGGGTCTATGAGTTTCTCTATCTGACTCTGCCTGAGCGCATCAAGGGGGGCACGGGTTCTCCAGCCCGACCCCTTGCGGTTCGCTGATGAATAGTTCGGCGGGTTATTGCGTAGGCCGGGGGATCGGATTGACAAAGTACCGGTCGTAGCTGGTGTCCAACAGTTTCCCGTCCTTGATGACCATCCGGACATTTTGAGTCACCGTGATGTCGCTCAAGGGATTGCCCTCGACAATAGTGATATCCGCCAACTTGCCAGGTTCGATCGAGCCGAGATCCTGCCCCTGGCCGATCGATTCCGCGGCCCACAGCGTCGCCCCCTGTATCGCTTGCAAGGGGGGGATGCCCGTTTCAGCCAGCATCTGCACCTCGTAGTGGAGGCTGAGACCGGGCAGGATTCCCGTATCCGCGGCCGCGAGGACCTTGCCGCCTGCCGCGACATACTTCCGGAGGAAATCCGCCGTCTTCCTGTAGCCTTCACTGTCTGGGGCGCGTGTGGAACCCTGTGTCCAGTACTCGCGGACGTCGGCAGGCACAAACGCCAGACCGCGATCGTTGTTGACGAGCTCCAGCGCAGTTTTTTCCACCTCTACACCGATCGGAGTGGAGGTTCTCCAGCGAGACAACAACGTCGGGTTGAGGTAGACGCTTTCGGCCACCATGAATTCGATCAGCGGATCAAAGAGACTCGTATCCATGAAACGCTCGGGACTGGCGATGCCCTCCCTCAACTGATCCGCCCCCATCTTCTCCAGAATCGCCCGGCCGAGGGTGTCGGTGTGTTCCATGTATTTGAGGCCCACCTCAACGGCCCTCTCGATATTCTGCGAATGTCCGACAACAGGCACGCCAGCTATAGCTGCCTCCTCTACAACCGCCCGCAGTTGATCGAGCGTTAGCGTCAAATCGACTTTGATCATATCGACCTGCTGGGCCAGGAGGCTCCGCACATATGTCCTCGCTTCCTCCGTCGTCCTCAAGGCCACACCAAAGACCGCCAACCCATCGGATCCGGGCCGGATATACGGCCCGAACGGTTCTGTCGTCGAAGGCACCGTAGCATTGCTTCCTGCGTCCGGGGGGCCCCCTGCGGCTACGCCGGTCACAAACAAGCGGGGGCCCTTAATCTGGCCACTGTTCAAGGCTTCCTTCTGCCGCAGGCTCCATTCTGTGTGATTGTTGGTGTCGCCAATGGTTGTTACGCCATAGCGCAAGAACATCGGCGGCATGAAATCCTTAAGGTGGACGTGAGCGTCGATCAGCCCTGGAATTAGGGTTCTCCCATCCGTCCGGATCACCCTGGCATCTTCCGGGTAATCAACCTGGCCGCGTGTCCCCACTGCCTGGATTCGCGAACCTTCGATCACGACCACTGCGTCGTTGATGGGAGTGCCACCGGTGCCGTCAATAAGTGTCCCGCCCGCCAGAACCAGAGTTTGCTCTTGAGCCTGAGTCAGAACAGGATAGAACAGAGCTGCTGTTAACACAATGGGAACCATCCATGACCTGCATGACCTGGACATGTTGACCTCCTCGAGCTGAGCGGCGCGGGCCGATGCACCCGATCGAATCGCAATTTGTGGCTTGTGAGCGAAATGCTACACGAACTTGCGGGGGAAGAGAACCCGAGGATAGGAAAAAAGGATTGGATCGCCGCGGTCAACCTCGGAAAGACCAATACGGCGCTGGGCGCCTACTATCACCGCCTTGGGACTCGCGTCGGTAAGGCCAAGGCCATCACCGCGACCGCCCGGAAAATGGTCGTACTATTCTATAACGCTGGCCGATTCGGGATGGAGTATGTGGACCCCGGCCAGAACTACTACGAACAACGTTATCGGCAGGGGGAGATCAACATCATCGTGGCCCGGTTGAGGAATCGGGGATTGCCAGCTTGTCACAGGCCGCATCCTCCAAATGCGCCACCCTCCGATCGACGCTGAGGAGGGCCCTTCGGTCCCACGCTGTATCCATGGGTTTAGCGGCGACGCGATGGCCACATGGTAAGATCCGGCTATGCCTCGTGGTCGACGTAGAGTGAGAGCGGCGGCGCTGCGAAGGAGTGAGGAAATTCGTGAAGGTTCAGCTTTTTGCTCCACCAGTCATGGACACGGTCCAAGGACGCCTGCGTGTGGTCGACGTCGAGGCCCTCCGCGAGTGTCCTCCTCTCGGCAACTACAGTCTGGCGCAGGCACAAGGTCATGAAGCCGTCGTCGGAGACTTCATCCTTAAACCAGCCGGCCCATCAACCTGGAGCTCCCATGACCTGCATTCTAGGGCTCTCGGCGTACTATCACGACAGCGCAGCCTGCCTGGTGCGCGATGGCGAAATCGTCGCCGCAGCGCAGGAAGAGCGCTTCACTCGAAAGAAGCACGACGCCGGATTTCCACAGCACGCGCTCCGTTACTGCCTGACGGAAGGTGGGATCGGGCTGCAGGACCTGCGGTATGTCGCGTTTTACGACAAGCCGCTGCTGAAATTTGACCGCCTGCTGGAAACCTATCTTTCGTTCGCCCCCGCCGGCCTGAAGTCCTTTCTGATGGCGATGCCCTTGTGGATCAAGGACAAGCTGTTCCTGAAAGAGGTGCTGCGCAAGGAGCTGCTCGAAATACGCGGCGACGACGACGTCAAAGGTTTGGAAATTCTGTTCGGCGAACATCACCAGTCCCACGCCGCATCGGCGTTCTACCCCTCTCCCTTCAGCGCCGCAGCCGTGCTGTGTATGGATGGAGTGGGCGAGTGGGCGACGACTTCGGTATGGCAGGGCAAGGACAACGCCCTCAAGCCTCTCTGGGAGATTCCGTTTCCGCATTCCTTGGGCTTGCTATATTCCGCGTTCACCTACCACAGCGGATTCCGGGTGAATTCCGGCGAATACAAGATAATGGGCCTTGCTCCCTACGGGCGACCGAGGTACGTGCAGGCGATCTACGACCAGCTGATCGATGTGAAGCCCGATGGGACCTACCGTCTGAATATGGACTATTTTGATTACTGCACCGGTCTCGCGATGACCAACGATCGGTTCAGTAAGGTTTTCGGCGGTCCTCCCCGGGAGGCCGAATCGCTACTGACGCAACGGGAAATGGACTTGGCCCGCTCCATCCAGGAAGTCACCGAAGAAATCGTGATGCGGCTGGCACGAACAATTCGCAAGGAAACCGGTGAGCGTCATCTGTGCATGGCCGGAGGCGTGGCACTCAATTGTGTCGCCAACGGCCGCATCCTGCGGGAGGGCATCTTCGACGGGGTCTGGATCCAGCCGGCGGCCGGCGATGCCGGGGGAGCCATCGGTGCCGCACTCGCGGCGTGGCACGACATGGAAGACCAGCCGCGTGTGACGGATGGCGTCCACGACCGGATGTGCGGCAGCTATCTGGGCCCGCGCTTCGGTCAAGACGAAATCCTCCGCTTTCTGAAAGAGCGGGATATTGCCTATTCACTACTGAGCGACGAGCTGCTGTACGAGCGTGTCGCCGCGGATCTGTCCGCGGGCAAGGTGATAGGATGGTTCGAGGGCCGCATGGAATTCGGTCCACGCGCCCTCGGTGGGCGCAGCATTCTCGGCGATGCGCGTAGCTCGAAGATGCAGTCGACAATGAATTTGAAAATCAAATTCCGCGAATCCTTCCGGCCTTTCGTTCCGTCCGTGCTGCGCGAGCGCGTTTCGGACTACTTCGAGATGGATGCCGACAGCCCATACATGTTGCTGGTCGCCGGCGTCCGCCACGACCGGCGGATCGCTGTGACTGACAACGAACAACATCTGTGGGGCATCGATCTGCTCAACGTGCCGAGATCCGACATTCCCGCCGTGACCCACATCGATTACTCGGCGCGGATCCAGACCGTTCACGAGAACACCAATCCCCGGTACTATCGCCTGCTGAAGGCGTTCGAAATGCAAACGGGCTGCGGTGTGATCGTCAACACGTCGTTCAACGTTCGCGGGGAGCCGATCGTGGGTAGCCCGGAGGATGCGTACCGGTGCTTCATGCGCACGGAGATCGATGTTCTTGTGCTGGAAAACTTCGTGCTCTACAAGGCGGATCAAAAACCACTCGAAGACGACGTGGATTGGCGGAAGGAGTTCGACCTCGATTAGAGGAATGAACGACCATTACACGAAATCGAAATTGCGCTCGTTCGGCTTGATCGTCGGTGGAATCTTTCTGCTCATCGCCTTCTGGCCTTATTTGCGCCGGGGGCACGATATCCGCCTGTGGGCAACCGTTCTGGGAGGCAGCTTGGTGTTGCTGGGGATTGTTGCTCCTTCCTTGCTGCGTCATCCTTACCGCGCGTGGATGGCTTTGGCGTACGTGCTGGGATGGATCAACACACGACTTATTCTGGGTGTGGTCTACTATTTAGTGTTCACGCCCGTTTCACTCGGCATGCGGCTGCTGGGCAAGGATCCGATGAACCGGAAGCTCGATCCCAACGCCCGTTCCTACCGCACACAGTCCGAAACACGTGAAGCGGGACACATGAAGCATCAGTTCTGAAACCGAGCTATTATGGGCGAACTCATAACGGAATTCTGGGCATTTCTACGGCAGCGCAAGAAGTTCTGGTTGCTTCCGATCGTTGTCATTCTTCTGACTTTGGGAAGTCTGATGTTCCTGTCGCAGGGGTCGGTGATCGCACCCTTCATCTATACTCTGTTTTAGAAACCGGGGCCGGCGCACATCTTGTGGCTGCTGGAGTGTTCAGCATAAACAACGCCAGCTATCATGCGGACACCCATTTTGGTGTCTTACCCTGTGACGATGCGAACTGGAGACGGCATGATGCATGACAAGAAACCGCAAATCCCCCTATCCAAGAGCAAGAAACTGGTTTTCTGGATCCTGTTGATGCTCCTTGCAGTCGGCCTCGCATTCTCGACCAGCGAAATCACACTTCGGATTTTCTCCACATGGGAGGTTGCGGCGGATTCTCCGCTTCAGGTTTCGCAAGTTCCAGGTCTCTTCTATGAATTGAGCCGCAACTATTCTTCCGATAATGTCCAAATCGATGCTTTTGGCTTTCGTCTGCGAACCGATGCCCCTCCAGTCCGAAATCCGCTTCAGACGGTCCTCATCTTGGGTGATTCGATCGCGTTTGCCAATGGCGTGGCGTATGAAGAATCGTTCACCCCTTTGTTGGAAGACAGCCTGACAGCCGAGCTGGGACCAGTAGCGATCTGGAATAGTGCGACCCCAGGCTATAACACTGAACAAGAGGCCATTCAATTCGAGTTGGCCGGCCCCCGCCTGAACCCCGATCTCACCATCGTCGAGTTCTGCATGAATGACTACCTGGAGCCGCCCAGGCTTACTGCCAGCGGACTTCTGGACGCTACGGGTTCCGGTTCAGGAACCGGCTTCTCGCCCATTGCCTGGCTGCGGTCCAGCCGTACTTTTATCTTCAGCAAAGAGCAAGTAAAGGATTTGCAGGAGGCAAGGCCGGAATGGTTTCCACGTTGGGCCCACTATATCCATTACGTTCACAAGAAACCCGGCTGGCAGCGTGCTAAGGCGGCGCTGGAAAAGGATGCAGAACACAGCCAACTCCCTCGGCTCCCGTCTTCTTGTCGTCGTCTTTCCCATGGAGCAACAGCTTCGTAGTTCGGAACGAGACGCCATTGACGACTTGACGACCTTCGCTTCGGAAAAAGGAATCGCCGTCCTGGACCTTTATCCCGAGCTCCAAAGGCATTGGCGAGAGGGGCTCTACGCGGACTATTGGGCGGAGACTGGTTCGGTGGACAAACTGCACCTCAACGAACGCGGCCACCGGATTGCAGCCGATGAGATGGCACGAGTCGTCCTTGAAGGCATGCTCCTGCAACCGTGAGTCGCCGATGCAGCCTCGCCCAGCGAGGGCTTTTCGTCCTCGAATCAATAGAGTGTCATGGATAGAGCGGCCATCCATGTCGAGGGCACAGTTGTATCGAATCGGGAAGTGGATTCCGAGAATCTACCCTGTGTCTGCTTGAGAAACCTCAGCCGGCTGTCATTCATCCGGACGCCATACCCGACGATTTCTCGACAAGGGCCTGACGGTCCTGACGCCGGCGCGGGCAACACCGACCGGGTATTTGATTATTAATCTTATACACGCCGCAGGAACTGCGGGGCTGTGGCAGTCGAGGGACACACCGGGGCCTCGGAGGTCCCTGCCGCGTGCAAGGAGGGCAGTGTTAACATCGCACGGTCTGCGTGGCTGAGAGTATCCATGAGCATGCTCCTGACGCTTCTTCTGTCGGTCGTAGCGGGAGTTGGCAATGCGCAGGATCAGGGGAACGATCCGGGGAAGCAAGAACAGTGGAACCCGGATCCGTGGAATGCAGAGCCCTTCCACATGGCATCCGTGAACGATGCTCAGGAGGACAATGTCCGAATTTATTAAGGGCCCTATCCAATCAGTCCGCCTCCGATACCGTAGAGCGCTTCCCCTCGCTTGCGTAAACGGGTGGCTCCGCACACCCTCGCTGAAATTCCCCATACGCCCGCCCTCCCTAAGGGGCCGGACCGATTGCATCAGCAATCGAGCCCGCTGAGATTCGCCGGGGCAAGCGCGTGATTGCCGGTTTCGGGGCCCGCTGGATCGGCATCCGAACCTCGCCTCGGAGCACGGAAGGCGGCGTGGGGCTGTCGACGAACGGGAATCTTGAGTCGGGTGTGCTCTGTGAATGGCCCAATCACGGCTTCAGCCGAGCGGAGGAATTGTCTATGCGCATTGTCTCCTGGAACGTAAATGGTATTCGTGCCGCGATCAAAAAGGATTTTGCGGGTTCGCTGGAGAACATGAGTGTGGACGTGCTCTGCCTGCAAGAAACCAAAGCTCAGGGCGATCAAGTTCTCGAAGCCCTCGCAGATATCAACGGTTACCGGATTTACACGAATTCCGCCGAAAAAAAAGGCTATTCGGGCACGGCGATTCTGTGCAAACAAAAACCTCTGTCGATCCGCAGCGACATCGATATCGACGAACACGACCATGAGGGACGCGTCCTCGCAATCGAATTGGAACCCTATTTTCTATTGACGGTCTATACACCGAACTCCGGCTATGAACTCAAACGTCTGGACTACCGTCAAAAATGGGATGCCGATTTTCTCAGCTATCTAAAAAAGCTTGAGAAAGAAAAACCTGTTGTGCTGTGTGGCGATCTCAATGTTGCGCATACCGACATCGACCTTGCACGCCCCAAGACCAACTACAACAAGACCCCCGGTTATACGCAAGCAGAGATCGACGGCCTGGACAATCTGGTCGCCTCCGGTTTCGTGGATACGTTCAGATACAAGTATCCCGACAGAATCAAATACAGCTGGTGGAGCTACCGTGCCGGTGCACGGCAGAAGAATGTGGGTTGGAGAATCGATTATTTTCTGGTATCGAAATCGCTGACGTCACGCATCAAAGACGCCGACATTCTCAACGAATTTATGGGTTCGGATCACTGCCCAGTGTTGCTGGAGCTGGACGTCGGAGACTCCAGGATCCGCGAACTGTCGAAATGATTAGGTACAATGAAAACGATCCTGTTCGGCGCTGGCAAGGCCCGGAATAGCGGGCACGAGGTCGAGGGATCCGCTTCGCGGAAGCTAATCGTTCTATTCTATGTCGTGCTGAAGGCGCGTTCGAGGTACGGGAGAATCAGGAGGGAACTGCTATGGGTGATGCGATTTTCGTCAGGTGTGTGCTAGCGGCCGCCATTGTTGCGTCCGCACAGGGGGCTTCTGGGCAAATCAACGAAGAGGTCAATGCCGGAACGGATCCCTATTCGATGAATCAAAGTTTCTTCACGTTGCCGGAGGGAAGGACGATTGGCTCAACGGTTGGGTTATTCCTCGATCCCGACGGTAGCAGCATCTGGGTGTTCGAGCGCTGTGGTCAGAATGTATGCGTCGGCTCGGACCTGGCGCCCATCCTGAAGTTTGATACCTCGGGACGCCTGGAAAAGAGTTTCGGCGCGGGCATGTTCGTCCGTCCACACGGCATCCACATCGACGTCGAAGGCAACATCTGGGTGACCGACCATGAAGGACCCGACGGCATCGACCCCAGGCGCAACGGCAAAGGCCATCAGGTGTTCAAGTTCAGTCCGGATGGCGAACTTCTAATGACACTCGGTCAAGCGGGTATCGCCGGGGACGGTCCGGACGCGTTCAATCAGCCGTCCGCCGTATTCGTCGCCCCGAACGGAGACATCTTCGTCGGGGATGGCCACGGTGGGGAGTCCGCCCGCATCGTGAAGTTCTCAAGCAGTGGCGAGTTCATCAGGGCCTGGGGGAAAAAGGGTACTGGCTCAGGTGAGTTCGAGACGCCGCACGCGCTCGCCATGGACTCGAGCGGCCGGCTGTTTGTCGGCGACCGTGGTAACAGTCGGGTGCAGATCTTTGATCAGGATGGGAATTTTCTGGAAGAGTGGACGCAGTTTGGCCGGCCGAGCGGCATCTACATCGACAAGAACGATATTCTTTACGTTGCCGATTCAAGCTCAGATGACGAGAGGACTACCGGTTGGAAGGAAGGTATCAGAATCGGAAGCGTGGAGGACGGTAAGGTCACGACATTTATCGACGATCCCGACCCTAACGGATCGCAGGAAGGTGTTGTGGTGGATGCCCATGGAATCATCTATGGGTCACTCTCCGGCGGGATGGCGTTGAGAAGATACGTCAAGCAATAGGCGACGGAAAGCGGCCACAACCGACAGCAATGCTGTGCCACCGGCATTGTCATTACGTTCGGACGGATCAACCGGGTCAGGATCGGCCTCCAGTCGCGGGCGGCACCCCAGTGGCCAGTTTTTCGATCAGGCTCCAGTCTTTCGATCAGGCTCCAGTCTGTCGATCAGGCTAAGGATCCACTCCGAAGCTCCCTGGAAGCATGAACCGGCTGTGGTGATCGTCGACTTCGTTCATCGGTGCGCAGATGGATTCCCAAACGCCAGAAAACAACCCAAACCATCCGAAGAAGGTCGCATCCTCGCGCGCCATACGCGCGAAAATCTTTCGGTCACCCACCCAGGGCGCCGTATACATTGTCGGATCATGAAGCGTCAGCTGAACCTCCAGAGTGTCAGCGTCAATCCGCTCCCATCGCTCTTCGATCCGGGTCATTAAACTTAGAGGATGACCCTGCCCGTCGAGCCATGCTCGATCATCAAGGCCAACCGTATTGACGACGAAGGTATCACCTTCCCATTGGCCCACCGAGTGCCCATACCATGCCGGCCCAAGATTGTCGAGGTTCTCGCCCGACGGCAGGTCCCGCCCATCCATCCAGACTTCGCGCAGGACTCGCTCCCACTGAAACAGTTGCAGCAGCCTCCCGTCTAGTTGAGCGAATTCAAACGGGTACGCGCTGGTGTAGAGGATCCGCGGAAAGCCACTCGGATTACACTTAAACTTAGGATCGTTTGAAAACACGGGTAAAGGAAGGTCATTCGTACCCACACGCCCGCTCATTTTCGCCCTGCCTTCACTCGTCAGGGGCGGCATAGTCGCTGCCGGACCGATCCAGTCCGTTCGAAAACGGCCTCGAACCGTGCTCGTGCTGCTGGGATCGGTCCGCACCCAGAGTCCGGATAAATCATGCGGGTCAAATTGCCGCGCTCCGGCCCCCGCCCCTGCGAGCTCCTCTTCTGAAAACGACACGGCCTCCCCGAAGCCCGCCAACAAGCCGAACAGCGCAGTCAATACGGCAGCGATTGAGCTTGTGGAACGATTACGCATTGCTTGAAGCCTCTTACCCGATCCGACCTGAGCTATCGATTCGGCCCACGAAGGGCAGCTTGTCAGATCGAGCGTTCACGTTTTTACCAACTGTTTCGCGTCGTCTTCGGATTCTGATATTCCACGCGGTGGACCAATCGGGATTTGACATCGCAAACCCGGGTAGCCTACGGCACCGGCGCCGCTTCCGGCAGTTGCTCAAACCAGTTCAAGACGACGTTGATCTGGTCGGGTTGCGCCTCGATGTCTGTGGTCGCAGCGTCCTGGATCATCACGAAATGCTCAGAGTCGGGGGTCACATCGTAGGAAGCGACGTTCCCTGTGCTGGGTCGGAAACGGTCCTCGAACAGCAGCCTTGGAGCGTGGGCCACAAAGTCGGGTTCTGTCTCGATGTCCACCACCATCAACTGGTTGTCATTCATGTAGAACAATTCCCGCCCGTTTCGTCCCCAGATCGGGCCACCCCCACCTTCGGTCGAGATCTGCCGATTTTCCCCAGGGCCAGGAAACGGACGCACCATGATCTGATTGGAGCCCGTCTCGTTCGAGACGTACGCCAGCCATTGTCCGTCGGGCGAAAAGTTTGGCGCTGCCTCATTGAATGGCGTTTGGAGAAAGGGTCGCGGTTCCCGATTGCCATCCAGGGGCATAATCCAGAGGTCGCGATCCCCCGAACCGCCGACACCGGGAATCTGATAGAAGGCCAGAAGCTGGCCGTCTCGTGACCAGGATGAGGGATTCTGCTGGGTGAAATCGCCCGTTGTCAGCTGCTCCTCATTGCCGCTCCCGTCGGCCCGTGTCCAGAACATGTTCCCGGCGCCCTCCCGTATGGACCGATAGCTTACGTATGCTCCGTCTGCAGACCAGACCGGCAAATTCGCCCTCGCCCCGAAAGTCAGACGTGCCAGCGCCTGTCGGGCAATGTCGAACAACCAGAGATCGTCACCGACACGGACGAGAACGCTTTCTCCATTGGGCGATACGCGGGGAAATGAATAATTGCGTGCCGGTGTCCCCAACGGCTCCACATTTCCCTCGCGGTCCACCTTTACGAGGGTGTTTCCACCTGCAACGCGGCCTGGAACAAACACCAGTGCTCCGGAATCTGACAGAGCGTACTGCGGCGGTCCTGGCCGAACGCCGTCGACTATCGCCACGGGAGCTCCGGCCACATCCAGGGTGCTCAGGTCAAACCCCACCGCGAACAGCACATCACTGAGCGCATAGATAATGTGCCCGGTGGGGACATAGCGGGGGCTTACACCTGGGAACAGGAACTTCCTTTCCCCCGAGTCGAGGGATTGGATCGCAACCTGACCCTCATCTGCGTTGCCCACATGGAAAAGCACCGATTCTCCATCGGGCAGAATTTGAGGGTTGATAAGGTTGCTTTCTCCCGCAATCAACAGTTCCGGAGCCCCTCCGTTCGCGGAAACGCTCATGATGCCGTCGCTCTGGCCCCACACAACCGTGTCATTAATTCCCCAGACCGGAGCACCGTAATAAGGATCCTCTGCACCCGAGAGCGTCACGGGAGTACCACCGTCAATATCTATCTTCTTCAGCTGGCGGTCGATTCCAGACCAATAGCCGATCCACTCACCATCAGGTGAGAAAAATGGAGACGTTGGAAGATCGTCCGTCCCTGCAATCGGGGTCGACTCGAGGCCATCCATTGCTCTGACGAACAGTTGCTGATTGGCGACATACACGATTCTGGAACCGTCAGGAGAGACGGCAACAGCAGGACGGTTCGTGATCGTGAACTGCTGTCCTTCGGGCAGTACATGATCAACACCGCTCAGAGCATCAGGCGATTCCTGATTCTGGGTGCAGCTTCCGACACCGGCAACAATGGCGAAGATGAGAGCCACAACCCGCCCCAACCCCGATGGGCATCGGGCCCCGTCGGGCGGAGAGGCCGGCCGGGCCCACACGCCGCTCGGTGCAGTCAGGACTTCCTGGATGTCTAAATTCATAACGCCCATGTCTTGAAGGCTGAGTGTTCTGCCCTTCGCTTGTTCGGAAGTCATATCAGGCTGCCGTTCCAAGCATCCCATCCCAGCACCCCGGCCACAGTCCACCCTTTCCGCCATTGCCGACCGGGGAAAGGATGGTGTACGGGCCGAGTTGTGTGCCGGAATTCATGGTCGACGCGTGCTGCCCACCAGAATGACTGAAGAACTCGATAGAACGATACCCGAGAGAGGATTTAGAAGCAATCAGAAGGTCGAGTCTCGAAAAACGATGGTGTCGGAGGCACTTTCAACGTGAGCCGACGACGGTGTCGTTCTGAATCTTTTGCGATGGGGAAGGCACGGATCACAATCGGCCCATAGCCGGATGTCGCGGGCACGATCTTTCGTGACTGGGGACTTGTCACTGTTGCATGATAAACCTGCGCGAATCGGAGACCCGTTCGTCATTCGGATCTCAAGTTGACAATACTGGTTAGGCGGTAACAATCGAAAGGCATGGAAACCACCCGCAACTCAACTCCAGGTGCCGTCCCCCACGCAGGTGCGGAGTCTCCCGCCCTCGAGAAAGAGCAGATTCAGGCCTGTAAAGGCTGGGTGATGCAGCTTGAAAAGACGCTAAAGTCTCTGCAGCTCTACAAGACCAATCACGAAATAAGCAAGCGGATGGAGATCGCGCTCACCCAGCAGATGGCTGCGTACCTGGAGGCATGGGGACGGACGGGTCTTGCGATTCGAGCGACGGAAATCCTACTGGAAGAAAACTCAGTCTACCTGAGAGAGAAGGCAGCGGGCAGCTTGAGCTTCCTGTTCTTTCGAGACGGAATCCGGAAAATCACCTTCTTGCCGGGTCTCACGCGTGAGGAGATCCACGATTTTCTGTTTTGCCTGAAGCAGATGAGCGGCAAGGCGAATGAACACGGCGATCTGGTCACAATGTTTTGGGAGTGCAACTTTCATTTCATCCGCTACGTCGCGTTGGATACGCTGCACCCGGACCGAGCAGCTTCCCGTGTGAGCGATCAACTCGCGTCAGCGACTGTTCAGGCTCCGGAGGTTGAGGTTAGCGTTGCTGCAATCGAGCAACCCGCGGCCCACGTTCCCACGGAGGAATGCCACCTAACTGAGGAGGAACTTGACGGAATCTGCGCGCAATTGGTCGGAGAGAACGAACGGAACTCCATGGAATCGATTCTCATGCTTGCCGCCGAGCTCATCACAATGGAGCCTTCCGAGGACGAGCGTCTTAACATCATAGACGTTCTCGTGCGCACGATCGAACTGCAGCTGGCGGAGAAACTGGTTGTCACACTCCGCGCGCTCCTGCAGTTTTTTCAGGTGACGGTCGGTGCGGAAGACCTGGAGAGGCTTCAGGTTCTGACAGGCGCTGTCAGAAGCTCGCTTTCAAAACCGAAGAACGTCGATGCATTGTTAGCCGATATGCCGGGACCGGATGTCATTCCTCCCGCGCTTCTCGAAGAATATCTCCGTTGTCTTGAACCGGCCGCAGCTCCCGCTTTACTGAGGCACCTGACAGAGCTTGAGAACCCAGATCACCGGAGGACAGTCAGCGACGCCGTTGCATCCTTTGGCGCCGCCGCCCGGGAGGCGATGACTGCGTTTGTGCGAGGACTCTCAAGTCCAATCCCATCCGTTCTGATTCATGAACTGCTTCACATCGCAGTTAAACTCGGGCCCATCTCGAGCGCTCCAGTACTCCAGAGTTGATTAAGAGGTCCGACGAGCAGACGCGCCTCACGCTGGCTCTCTCACTCGATCGCTACCAGCCCGGACCCACCGGTGAAGCCTGGCGATCTCTCCTGCGGGATCCCAGTGCAAAGGTACGCTCGGCGATGTTGAAAATGACCGAGCGATCTGGACATCCGGACCTCGTGCCAGACCTTCGAGCCATGGCGGAGGCACCGGACTTCTCACAGCAGGCAATCGACAACAAGCGGAGGGTCTTTACTGCGGCGGCCCGCCTCGCTTCGGACGATGAAAATATCACTTGGTTGTCCGGTCAAGTCCAACCGGCCAAACGACGGTGGTTCGCGAAACAGAGAGATCGGGAAACGTCGATGGCGGCGGCGCTGGCTCTAGCGAGCATGCGACGTGACGGAGCTGGCCGCGCTCTCGGGCAGCTGATGAAAACGGGAGATCGGGTTGCCCGGTCTGTTTGTCGCGAGCTTTCGAAACGGAGTGTCATCAAAACATGAGTCAGACACGTTCCGAATCAGGCGGGGGCCAGAAACGAGACGATCTCACACCTCTTTATCACGAGATCCTAGGCCAGATGTCCGTGCTGTTCCGCAACGCCCAGCTCTATGGCGCTGCCAATAAAGTGTTCGACGACCCAATCAGCCGTGTTCGGTCGGCGGTCGCAAGCATCCTTAAGCATGAGCCACAAATTGACATTGAGCGGGCGCGGTCTCAGTTTTACGTCAACAAGGAGCGGATCCGGACCGAACTCAGGCTACTTCGAACATTCAGCTTTGTCGGGGTTGAGCTCATGAAACGTGGTATGGGTGGGATCCAATTTACGGAAGTCCCCTCCCGGCAGGCCCTTGCGGCCGTGTGTACTGTGTTCAGCCGTCACACTTCCCTAAGCGAAGAGGGAGTCGACCTGTTCAATCGGGAACTCATCAAGCTCGGGGGGCATGGAGTCGCTTTCCTTGATCTCATCGATGAAGAAGATCAGCAATTTCAGCCCGGAGATCGAAGGGAGCGCGCGATACAGACCTACCAGGAAGCGCTCGACTTCATCCGTGAGTGTGTCACCACGGTGAATTCACCTGCCGATATGAGCGTCCGGCAGGCAAAGAGGGTCGTCCACAAACTGGTGGACCTGAGTGCCAGCGATGGTGAAGGTTTCTCTATGCTGGGGTTGGGTGCGATCAAGGGCCACGATGACTACACGTTCAACCACATGGTCAATGTATGCGTCATTGCGATCGCGTTCGGTCGCAAGCTGGGTTTTCAGCGCAACGACCTGGCTCAACTCGGGCTCAGCGCTCTGTACCACGACATGGGCAAGGTTCACATTCCTCTCGAAGTGCTCAACAAACCCGGATCGTTGAACGAAGAAGAGTGGGCGACGATGGGCAATCACACCGTCTTCGCGGCCCGCACATTGTTTCCGCTGGTCGCATCCGACCCATTGATGGTTCAACAGATCTTGACGGCCCTGCAGCACCACAAGCAATACGATGGTCAGGGTTACCCGAAGCTCCGGTTTCTGAAGCAACAGGACCTGTTTACCCGGGTCACCAGTATCGTGGACAGGTTTGACGCGATGACCACAAAGAGAATCTACGGGCGACAATTCCTGCCGGATGAGGCTATTTCAACACTCCACGAAAGCAGAGGCGTCCGGTACGACCCGGCGCTCGTCAAGGCATTCATCAACTGCATGGGCGTGTTTCCAGTGGGCTCGACCGTGATGCTCCGATCTTCAGAAATCGCGGTGGTGACACAGGCCAACACCGATTTGGATCACATATCTCAGCCCATGGTGAAAGTGGTCACCGATCCGGGCCGGCAACTGCTGCCGCAGGCGTTCAGCGCGGACCTGTCGCATCCCGATCAGCATGAGCGGCAGATCGTTCGTTGTGTTGACGCTGAAACCTTTGCCATCAACAGCGCCCACTATGCCATCTAAGTGCACAGCCAGCCGCCCGGCTCAGAGCGAGGGCGGGCAGAAATCAGGTCGCAGTGTCAGGCGCGGGTCCCACCAAGCAAAGTGAGGACGTTGCCGTCCGGATCTTTGAAGTGGGCGAGCGTGCCGCCCCAGGGCTGTTTCTCAGGTGGGCCATCGAATTCAACGCCTTTGGACTTGAGTGATGTATACAGCGTCTCGATATCGTCCACCGCGATCGATATGCCGACGAACCGACCCACAAGATCTCTTGATTCTGGATCATCTCGATGACAACGCTCAAGGCCGATGGATGGTCCCCCAAGATCGAACTGCGCCCAGCCGATGCTCTCGTCGACGTAGCCAAGCGGGAAACCGATGACGTTCTTATAGAAGTCGAGAGATTCCTGCCATTTGAAGCAGAAGACACGGATTGCACAGAGTTTGTAGGTCATGGTGAGTTGAGGTTTCCCACTTCCACTAAGCCGGCTCGTGCCTTGTTCTCCATCGCTCTTGAAGTGATCGAACGATTGCCAGGGACACTTCCACTACAGCGCCAACCAGAGCCCCATTAGCCACGGGCATCGACCCGATCGCGAGCCGGGCCAGCCGGCTCGTGCCTTGTGCGATGTATACGAAAACGAGTGAGAACGGCAGCCCGGCGATGGTCGCGAGCAGAAACGCGCCCGCTTCCGCCCCTGCGGCCCCACCCGTTGATGGTTCTCCAGATGCGAAAATCAAGGACATCAACACAAGTACTACAACGCTGGCCGCAGCACCGCACACCGTTCCGATCATTGTGAACCGCAAGCCCATATTTTCTTCTGATCGCACGGTTGCAATTGCCGGCCACAAATCGAATGCTGGTTTTTACGTTTCACATCTCGTCAATTAAGGTTTGGGCTAACTCCCGTTGGAGTGTTTCATCATCAAGAAATCAACCGTCCAGCCGTTTGGATCTACCCCAGATACGGCATGATCTTTCCTGAAGTCGAGGATTCGAATGCTGAACGAGCAATTGTCGTATCGCAGGAAACCATTCGACAACGGTATGCCCTGTCCAAGGCTAAGCAACAACGGTTAACGGGAGGTCAAGCATCCCGAGCAATCCGTTCGCCTTGCCATGCAATTCGCGACGATGGGCAAGACCGTTATAGCCGCCGTTGACTCGCTTCGTTAGTTTCTTGACATCGTCCTGATCTGCGAGTTTGTTGAGCTTATTGTGATCCCAATAAAACACAGCAGAGTGAACCGCATAGTCGGTGGCGACTAATTCGGGCTGATCAATGATCCGATCGTCTACGATCCATTTGGCGAATGCTCTGTAATTCTTCTTACCCGTCAGCTGAATGAATCCACGTCCGCGGTACTTCCATCCGTCACCACTCGATTCCGCGCCGTTGCCCATTCTCTTTGCATAAATCCGATTGGCGATTTTTTCGGGCTGCCTCGCATAGCGTGAGGCTTCTTTGTCAGTCTTGAAGTATTTGCTGAATAGCAAGCGCAATGCCTTCGCTGAGTAGTTCAAATTCTCCGTGTCGTAGCGCATGGATCCCGACTCGTGGAGAACTTGCGAAAAGAAATGCGCAAGTCGCACCTGCGAGTCCCCAATACCATATTGCGGGATCAATTCTTCCAGGTCATTGATGTACTGAAGCGCGTCATGCTCAGCCACACCCATCTCCTTCAGCATTTCAATGTGAGTCTTCATCTCGTCCTCCTCTCTAAGGTATTCTCAGTTTAACGTCGCACAGGGCGCAATTCGGGGTTGAAGACTGGCGACCCCTCTATTTCAGGCATCGTCTGGGCTCAAGAATCATCAGATCAAACACAGAACATTGACTCGACGCAGAATCGAAAAACTTAGGCGTGGAGTGGTATAACTTGGAGACGGTCTCACAGCATAACGGTGCTTCTGTCGGAGCCATTCCGACAACACACACGGCGTTCTGATCGCACATAAGATGTCAAGGGCAAGCCTCACTACCAGGATCGTACTCTGTTTAACTTCACTCGCTTCAGTGGGCTGCACCGAGCGAGTCCCGGAAACACCCCATCTTGGCTGGTATGTCTTCGACGAGCCGTCGGGTGCCTTTCATCAGGCGGCGCTTGCCTGCGCCGAGGCCTCAGAGGGCCGCTATCGGATCGAGCTCACCCCACTCCCGGCAGATGCCGATCAGCAGCGCGAGCAACTCGTACGCCGCCTCGCGGCCGGAGACTCAAACATCGACATTGTCGGCATGGACGTGATCTGGACCGCCGAGTTCGCCCAGGCAGGCTGGGTGCTGCAGTGGCCGGAGGATGCCGCAGGCATGGCGCGCGAGGGCCGGCTGGCCAGTGCCATCGACAGCGCAACGTTCCAGCAGAGACTGTGGGCGGCCCCCTTTACGACGAACACCCAACTTCTCTGGTATCGCGCGGACCGTGTCGACGCGTCGCCCGAAACCTGGGATGAGATGATTCGCACGGCCGAGCGCCTCGGCAGGCGAGGCACAATTCAGGCGCAGGGAGAACGCTACGAAGGGCTCACGGTTTTCTTTGTTTCTCTGCTCGCTTCTGCGGGCGGCTCGGTACTGGAACCTGACGGGCAGACCGTTTCGCTGAAGGAGGAGCCCACGCGTCGCGCGCTTTCAATCATGCAGCGTCTCGCGACTTCGCCTGCCGCTGATCCCTCGCTGGCCACCTCGCGGGAAGACTCCGCCCGGCTCGCGTTCGAGGCGGGGGAGTCCAGCTTCATGGTCAACTACACTTTCGTTTGGCCGAGTGCGAACGCCAACGCCCCCGATGTTGCCGAGCAGATGCGATGGGCGCGCTGGCCGGCGATCCTACCCGGGCAGCCGAGCCGGGTCACCATCGGCGGTATCAATCTCGGCATTGGCGCGCACAGCCTCCACCCCGACCTCGCCTTCGAAGCAGCCCAGTGCATCGCCTCTGAGCCGAATCAGCGACTGGCAGCCACCCTCGGCGGGTTGGGGCCAACGACCGCCGCCCTCTATGATGACGAAGATGTCCTGCAGACGTTTCCCTTCGCGGACCTGCTGCGCGAGAGCCTGCGGGTCGCCGTGCAGCGTCCCCAGACCCCTCTCTACTCCGACGTGTCGCTTGCCATCAGCCGCACTCTGCATCCCATGCGGGAAATCGATCCGGTCGTAGATGCCCAGCGCTTGCGCGACGCGGTTGGGCGGGCCCTGCGCTCGGAGGGCTTGTTCTGAAACCGCCTACCGTCGCCGGGCATCGGATCGCCTGGTTGCTCTGCGCGCCGGCGGTGATCACCATGCTGGTTGTAACCGCCTATCCTATGCTCCACGCCGTTTGGCTGTCGCTGTTTCGCTATGACCTTCGTTTCCCCGACGAGCGTCAGTTCATTGGGCTCGGCAACTACTCGGCCGTGCTGAGCTCCGAAGTGTGGTGGCAGGGGGTGCTCAACACCCTGGTCATCACCGTCGCCTCTGTATCCATCGAACTCGTGCTCGGCTTCGTTTTCGCCCTTATCATGCATCACGCCCTTGTTGGGAAGCAGATCGTGCGCACCTCGCTGCTCGTACCCTGGGGCATAATCACTGTGGTTGCGGCCATGAGCTGGCGCTTCGCTTTTGACCCTACGACGGGCTTCATCAACGCATTGCTTGGGCTTGAGGGTGCATGGCTCGCCGAACGCGGGTCAGCCTTTTTCGTCATCATCCAGACCGAAATCTGGAAGACCACGCCCTTCATGGCCCTGCTGCTGCTCGCCGGCCTCACACTGATTCCCGAGGATCTGGGACGCGCCGCACGAGTGGACGGAGCCACTGCGATACAGCGCTTCTTCAAGGTGACGCTACCCCTGATGCGACCGGTGATCGGGGTCGCGTTGCTGTTTCGAACTCTCGATGCCTTTCGCATCTTCGATACGGTGTTCATCCAGACTCGGGGCGCACAAGGGACTGAATCGCTGTCAATCGTCGGCTACAATACTCTGATTACGCGGCTAAACCTCGGCCTCGGATCGGCAGTCTCGATACTGATGTTTTTCTGCGTGCTTGCGATCGCCACCCTCTGCATCAAAGGCTTTGGCATCGAGTTGTCGCGTCGGCCCGGTTCGTAATGCTTGCAAACACGGGCAGCGGACTCACCGAACGGCTCTTCTGGGTGGCGGGAAGCGCCCTGGTGGTCATCTACGCGCTGATCCCCGTGGCCTGGATCGTGTCTCTGTCGCTCAAGCCCGCCGCAGATATAGGCGACAACCGCTTCACACCCCGGATCATAAGTCTGGAGCACTACGAGGCGGTGTTTGGCGACCCGCAGTTCTCTGCGGCCTTGTGGAACTCCGTCGGGATCGCAGGGATCTCGACGCTGATGGCTGTCCTGCTCGGCATGTTCGCAGCGTACGCCATCGTGCGATTTGAGTTCCCCGGCAGGCGCTTGATCCTGATCGTGGCACTGGCGATTGCAATTTTTCCTTCCGTCTCGATCATCGGGCCGCTGTTCGATATGTGGCGCACGCTCGGGCTCTACGATTCCTGGACTGGGCTGATCCTTCCCTATATGACATTTACGCTACCGCTCGCTATCTGGATGCTGTCGGCGTTCTTCCGAGAGATACCGTGGGACCTGGACAAGGCAGCACGGGTAGACGGGGCCACACCGATCGAGTCCTTCGTTTACGTCATCGCGCCGCTGGCCGTCCCCGGTGTGTTCACAGTCGCCATCCTCGTGTTCACGTTTGCCTGGAACGACTTCTTGTTCGCGATCTCGCTCACCTCGACCAATGATGCGCGCACCGTGCCGGCGGCCATCGCTTTCTTCACGGGCAGCTCGCGCTTTGAGCAGCCCACGGGTTCGATCGCCGCCGCCTCGGTCATCGTGACAGTCCCCATCATCCTCATGGTGCTCCTGTTCCAGCGGCGCATCGTGGCCGGGCTCACATCGGGAGCTGTCAAAGAGTAAAGGTATGGCCGAAATCGAACTTCGAAATGTCACCAAACGATTCGCCCACACAACGGCAGTGAAGCATGCGAGCGTCATCATCCACGATGGAGAGTTCTTCATCCTGGTGGGTCCCTCCGGTTGTGGCAAATCCACGCTCCTCAACATGATCGTGGGACTGGAGGACGTCACCGAAGGGGAAATACGCGTGGACGGCAAGCGCGTCAATGATCTCGATCCCAAGCATCGCAATATGGCCATGGTCTTTCAGAGCTACGCGATCTACCCCCACATGACTGTACGCGGAAACATGTCCTTCCCCCTCAAGCTCGCCAAGTTGTCGGAAGAGGAGATTCGAAAGCGCGTCGGTCGGGCTGCTCGGGCGCTCCAACTCGAAGACGTGCTCGACCGCAAGCCCCGTACCCTTTCCGGTGGCCAGCGTCAACGCGTAGCGATGGGCCGTGCCATCGTGCGCGAACCAGAGGTGTTCCTGCTCGATGAGCCACTTTCCAATCTAGACGCCCAGTTACGTGTCCAGATGCGCACCGAGATCGCCCGTCTGCATCGCCGCCTCGGGACGACCACTGTCTACGTCACCCATGACCAGACCGAGGCGATGACACTGGGGGACCGGATCGCGGTTCTGCGTAAGGGTAAGGTCCTTCAAATCGGCACGCCGCGCGAACTCTACGAACGACCCAACAGTCTCTTCGTTGCCGGTTTCATCGGCTCGCCCGCCATGAACTTTCTTCCCACACGGTGGGTCGGGGGGCGTCTTGAGCTCCCCGTCGGCTCATTCGAGCTTCCGCCCGAGGCGCGCGCGCACGTTGAAACCTCCGAAGGGTCTCTGATCGCGGGCTTCCGCCCCGAACACTTGAATGCCGTCAAATTTCAGGACCCGAAAGCAAGGGGGCCCTGCTTCGAGGCGCAGGTCGAACTCATCGAATGGTTGGGCGCCGATCTCTTCGTGTATTTCAACGTGGCGCTCGAAGGCTTCGAGGAAATGAACCTACCGGAGGATCTCGACATCGAGACGCCGAACCCAGCCCACCGTTCACTGGTCGTACGCATCGACCCGGGCGCCGGCCTGCGGGAAGGCGATACGCTTCGCCTGCACATCGATCCAAAGCGCGCTCAGATATTCGATGCCAGTAGCGGCCGGAACCTCACAGTGGGCCCTCGGCCGGGATAAGCAATCGCTGAGTTTTCGCAGGCGACTTGAACTTCCCCCATCTGGGGCTCCCGTGGTCGCACAGGTGGGTGTGATTCTTTGGCGCGATTATTCGCGAGTCAACGAGTTTCATCGATGACCGATGGCATTTCCCCTCGATGAGCCCGCTAGGGTGCCAACTCCCGATTCCCAGAACCATAGTGATATGGGTCCCTGTTGTTGTCCTCACAGATCACTTCCAGCATGTCGTATTGCTGGCGCTCCAAGTCAAACGATATGGACCAGGGTTCGGTAAAGAACACGGGATCTTCGTAGGTCGCGGTGTAGGCGATCGTGCCCGGACCTGTCTTCTCGAAAACCTGTGTCAAGCGCAGTTGTTCGCTATGCTGAAGACCTGCGGAGAACAACCAGCTCCGGTCATCGAGCCCGATAGTTTCGACGCGGAGCCTGTTGCCCTCGTAGCGTCCGATAGAACTGCCCCACCACGTGATGTCGAGCGGTTCGGGATGATCGCGCCCATCAGTGAAGACCCTATGGTACTGGTGTTCGAGCTCGAACAAGAACGTAACCAATCCCTCGGTTTGAATAATTTGAAAGTACATTGGAGATTGGAAAACTTGAGCTGTTGCACGCGGTTGGCAAAATCCGCCGGGATCCTGTGTCAGATCCTTGGTCTCCCATCGCTCCAAACCGTACGGTGTGAACGGTGGCAACTCGCCTCCCAGGGCCCTTAAGACCGCGCCCTCGTTCAAAATATTCGGCCCGTCCCAGATCCCGTTGAGGTTGGGTATGCCCTCTCCGGGGGCGGGACTCACCACTGGCGGCGGAATCTCTACGTTTTGCCCTACCCCCGGCGCCGGAGCCCAAACGAGACCCGCAGTCAGAGCCGACGCCAGCACTAATGAAACACGCACCTTGCTTCTCACCAGTTTCCCCTCTTCCGTATCCGTTGCCCTCGGCATCAGTTGCCCTCGGCTTCGCCGGCAAATACCCGCGTACCATCCGACAGCGTAACGTTCTGTGTGTTGACAACATTTTCGCAACACCGGGCCCGGATGGCATCGACGCGAACCCGGTCTCCGGGCTCCAGGGAGTCCCTCTTCCAGCCGCGCCTGGAGAGCGAATTCGGATTGGCGGCTTCAATCTCCCAATGCACGACGTTGCCCACCTCGTCCGTCGAATCGACGAAGAGCCAGACGTGGGGGTTCCTCCACTGGACCTTTGTGACAACACCTTCAAAGGTAACGGGCATGTCCCTGTCGAAGTTCCCAGCCACGGAATGATGGGCAAGCGAGGACGCCGGGAGCACGGCCCCAGTCAGAAACCCAGCCGCAAGAAACACTGCAAGTTGGCTTTTCGTCAAAATGACCTCCTCACGACGATCGTCTGAAGCACGTTCACTCTATCGATCCGGCCAAGCCGAAAATCAGAAGCCAAACGGCATTACCGGACGTTCGAAACGACCGTCGTTGTTGCATGGTTCCTCCGTGTCCGCCAACAGGATGGGGGCGTGACCCGAAAATTACGGCACCGGCAACGTCTTGTCAACAGATCCGCAGCCTCTGGGAACATCGACGCGGGCTAGGTGTGAATTCCAGCAACGTTGTAAACACCAGGCAACCGAGAAATCGGTGGTTTGTATTGGATGCGGCCGTGTAGTCGATGCTCATTGTAGTGGGTGAGGTAGATCGGTAACACGTCGGATCGTTCGTTCGAGGTCCTGTAGACTCGGAAGTAGGCCCACTCGCGCAGCAGCGTCTGGATGAATCGTTCCGCTTTGCCGTTGGTTTGAGGCCGGTACGGGCGAGTGAATCGTTTACGAATGTTGAGTTCGTGACATCGTTTCAAGAATGTTTTGGCACGATAGCAGGAGCCGTTATCGGTGAGTACGCGCTGGACGGTAATACCGAACCGGGCGAACCATCGGATGGCGCGATCCAGGAACGCGACCGCACTGTGTTGGCGTTCGTCAGCTAAGACCTCCGCATAGGCGAGGCGGGAATAGTCGTCCACGCAAACGTGGACGTACTCCCAACCCGCACCTTCGGAATCCTGTCGTGGGTTGTCGGTGACGCGGTGACCCGGCCGCCAGAATCGCCCTAACTTCTTGATATCCAAATGCAACATCTCTCCCGGCCCATCATGTTCGTATCGCACCACCGGTTCGGGTGGGTCCAGATTCTTCAACTGGGACAGGCCTTGTCGTTGCAGCACCCCCGCGACTGTGGATCGTGGCAGCTTGAGCTGATTCGCAATCCGAAGCGCTGTCATTCGGTATTGGGTTCGCATCTCCACGATTAGATCCACCCCGTCCTTGCCCATCCGATGGTGTAACATCCGAGGTTCGCTCGATAAGTCGTTTAAACCCGCTTCGCCCCAATCGCGGTACCGTCGGACCCATTTGTATACCGTGCTCCGACTGACTCCAAATTGCTCGGCTACTGAAGATACCGAAGCGCGCTCTTCAATCACTCGGATCGCCATCAATGCTCGACTCTTCGGGCAGGTTCTTGCATTCTTGTGAAGGTTCATACGGGCTCTCTCCTTGGGCTGATCGGTTTAGGTCCCAATCAGCTTCTCGGATTTAGCCCGTGTGAACAACCTTCACAGAATTCACAGCTAGGAGCCTGCGCGGCAGAAGGACCGGAATTGGGCGGATAAAGATTGAAGATAGGACATGCCACGAACCTATCGAACCTATATCCCAGAACAGAGCCTGCTGATGCCGCCGTCGCTGAGGGATTGGCTGGCCGAAGATCACCTGTCGTACTTCATATCGGATGCGGTGGACGCCATGGATTTGAGCGCGTTCGAGCAGCGGTATGGAACGGACGGACCGGGCAATCAGGCGTACGATCCGCGGATGATGGTGAAGGTGCTGATCTACGGGTACGCGACGGGAGTGTTCTCGTCGCGGAAAATCGCGGCGAAGTTGACCGACGACGTGGCGTTCCGGATGTTGGGAGCGGAGAACTTTCCCGCGCACCGGACGATCTCGGATTTTCGCAAACTGCATCTTGAGGAGTTCGGGAACCTGTTTGTGCAAGTGGTGATGATGGCGCGGGAAGCGGGACTGGTGAAGATGGGGACCGTGGCGGTGGACGGGACCAAGATGCGGGCGAATGCGGGCAAACGCAAAGCGATGAGCTATGAACGCATGAAAAAGCAGGAGACCGAATTGGGTGAACAGATTCGGGATCTGTTGAACCGGGCCACCGCGACCGATGAGGACGAAGATCAGCGTTACGGCTCCGACCGGCGCGGCGACGAACTGCCCGACGGGTTGTCGACGCGCAAGAAGCGCCTGGCCACGATCCAGGCGGCAATGAAGCGGCTCGAAGACCGTCAGATGGCCGCGGACCAGGAAGCGGGCCGGAACGGGGAAGATCACAAGCCCGGATGCGGAAAGAAGCCATACAAACGTCCGATGGGAGAACCCAAGCCGACGGCCCAGAACAACTTCACAGATCCGGAAAGCCGGATCATGAAGACCTCTACCGAAGGTTTCCAGCAATGCTACAACGCGCAGGTGGTGGTGGATTCCGAGGCCCGGATCATCGTGGCGACAACGGTGAGCGACAATGCCTCGGACGTGGGGCAGTTGAAACCCAACCTGGATGCGCTGAACGACAATCTGGGAGAGCGTCCCGCCCGCGTCCTGGCCGATGCGGGATATCGATCCGAGTCGGATCTGGGGATGTTGGAACAACGTAAAATTGACGGGTATGTTCCGATGGGACGCGAGAAGGATCTGGCCGATGCGCCACTCCCACCCCAAGACACTGCGTTTGGCCGGATGGTGAGAAAGATGCAAACCAAGCGTGGGCGTGATCGCTACCGGGCCCGAAAGCACATCGGTGAGCCACCGTTCGGGTGGATCAAGTCGGTGCTCGGATTCCGACAGTTCAGCCTACGCGGTTTGGACAAGGTGACCGGTGAGTGGAATCTGGTCACTCTGGCGGTCAACTTACGACGAATGAACGGGATGATCGAATGGGCATAATCCGGAAAACCGGAACCCGGCAAACTCGCTACACGGCCAACTACTGGTGTCCGTACCGCTCTGAACTTGTCGTATCGGAGAAATCGATCCCTTCTCCTCCGAAGACCCTCTCAAATTCCAATGAATCCGACTTCTTCGCGCTCTGCCGCGCAGACTCCTAGGTGGCGCAGCGGAAGCCGATGTTACGGTGGCCGGAACGGTAGTCGCGTGAAAGATTCCGGCCCCGTTCCGTCGACCGGATCTCCTCGGCTGAGGAATCATGACCGCCTCCCCGGGTCACACGAACGGGTCCAGGCTCCAGATCCTCGCGACCGTCAGAGGCGTCATAGGGGTAAAGCCTGTAGGCGCTGCTCACCCACTCCCAAACGTTACCCGCCAGGTCCACGGCCCCGTACGGGCTGGCACCGTCGGGAAAGCGCCCGACCGGTGACGTTTCTGCCCTGCCTTGGCGGAACTGCGCCAGGGTCTGATCCGGGGGTTGATTGCCCCATGGATACACGCGTCCATCTGTGCCGCGGGCAGCCTTCTCCCATTCCGCCTCCGTCGGGAGGCGCTTGCCAGCCCAGGCACAATAGTCGCGCGCGCCGATCCAGGTAACCTCCAAAACGGGATGGTTGTCGAGGCCAGAGTCCACAAGCCACGAGCCTGCTCTCCGATTAATACTGGCATCTGAATCGTCATCCTCATAGTAGGTTTCGCCACGGGGACTCACCCGTCCCTCGGCCTCGAGGAACAAAGCGAATTGTGCTTTTGTCACCGGGGTACGGTCTATCAGAAAAGAGGATAGCTCGACGATATGGACCGGTCGCTCATCTGGAGAACCGCTGGCCGTGCCCATCATAAAAGCCCCGGCCGGAATCGATACCATATCGCTCGTCGATTGGCTGCGGAGTTCGCTGAGGTGCCCCGCGATCAGAACAGCCAAACAAATCGTTTGGAGTTTGTTGTGACTTCCGCGCATTGGACATTCCCTGGTCTTGGATGCAAGGCCTTTTTGAATCGAGGGACCCCTGCTAGTTTCCACTAGAGTGACTGTTGATGGACTTGGGGATGGGTACCCGGGCGATTGAGGCGAATAGACGCTTCATCGACGGCACCAGCTAAAAGTGGTACGGGCCACTAGTTTCCCTGATCATCGGGATTCGAAGATCCCGCGAACAGGCGGCGGCCGTTCATCGTAACCGTCGATGCATTGACAAGCGGAGAACCATCACGCGCCAGCGAGCCGTCCACTGTCACGATGTCGCCCGCCTTCAACGTGTCGGGCTGCCAGCCTTGCCTGTACAGTCGATTCGGCGCACCGTTTTCGACGCCGTAATTGACTACGCGGCCGCCAATTTCAACATCGACGTAGAAATAGACGTGGGGGTTCATCCACTCGACTTTCGTCACGGCCCCTTCAATCGTGATGGGATTGTTCACATCGTATTGGGCTGCGAAGGAATGGTGGGCACTCAATGTCGAAGCCGTCAAGGTCAGGCCGCAAACAACGGCAACAAGAACCAACAGACTGCGTTTCATTGAATCTAAGCCTCCAATTCTGACTCTCACTGGGGCCCAATGGCGACTCCAGGGACCAGGTGTTGTACGTCCTTTTCGTTCTCCGTGCACGTGTAGTCCATGACGCGGTCGTCTTCCAACGGATCGAAGGTCTTCGTCAGTGTAAACGGCTCCGTGTAAAACTCCGGGTCTTCGATGGTGATTGCCCAGTCGAGCGTACCCTGTTCCGTCTTTCGAATTTTCTCTACCAGACGCAAGCGGTCACTGTGTTCGTGGCCCTGGTTGTCAATATCGGTTCTGGGGTTGATCCCCACGGTTTCGAAGACCAGTGCACCGCCTTCATAACGACCCACGGAGTGCCCCATCCATTCCGGATAGTCGAAAATAATGTCGGGATGTTCGCGTGCGTCTGTATAAATGATCCGAAACGTTCGACGGAGTTCATACGCGATCAGCACCAGCTCGGGGGTTTGCACGATCCTGAAAGGGTAGTTGACCTGCCAGGTCCGCGTCGGGCCGAGAGGCAGGCAGCGTGCGCCATTGTTCAGGGCGTGATCGAAACTCAGATAGCGTTCGCGCCCATGATCCGTGAACGGAAGTTCGCCTACCTGCCGGTCGATGTTCGGGCTGTTACCCGCGTTACCCGCCCCCACCCAGAGCCCGCTGATATCGGACGCGGTGCCTGCCTGAGCCATTGCAGATGTTGCGGTGATAGTCAGTAGCACTGCAGCAGCCATACTGAGTACAAGAGTTGATCTCATCTGACAGGCCTCCTCACTCAATCGATTTCCAGAACTGAATGCAAGCTGATCAGCGCCAGTTTATAACGGTTGGAGGCGCGGCACCAACTGAATCAGCCCCAGCCAAACTCATCCATCCCGCCCCGATCCACTCCTGCTATTTGGCGGGCGTTCTGTCCAAATAGGATCGGACGAGGTTCAGGTTCGAGCCGACATCGGCAACGTCATGGAGCTGGGGAAAATTGAGAGGCCTGGGCGTTGAACTTTGAAGCGGGCGCGGCGTACCTTCAGATTCGCTAAATTAAAACATGCAGGTCACCCCACAAGGCGTAATTCAGGGTACACCTGACGCTCTCCCCTGCTTTGCGCTGCGTCGTAGGGTCCATGTCGTTCGATCTGCTACCGTTCGACCGTGAAGAATGCCAGCTCTCGTGTCAGCCGTTGTTCCGCCCTGTGAATGGCGTCGATCGCCGACGCTGAGTGTCCGGCGTTGTCGAGATCAGACTCAAGAGACGTGACCGCTTCTCGCAAGGTGTCGGCGGCCTGCTGCGCTCCGGAAATGTGGGTTCTAAGGGCATCGGCCATTGCCTGGGCGCTCTGGATCTCTGTCTGAAGAAAATCCCGGGCACGACAGCGTACTGCTCTGGGGATTTCACCCCGCGTGAGGGAAGCGTGCATGACCGACAACCTGTAGAGGGGCCCGGCGATCCGGTGGCTTGTCAGCAGCGCGTGGACACCCAACACGACGACACAGACCCCCACGATCAGCCACAATCGAGTATCGAGGTACAGGAGCACCGTTGCGGATTCGATCAACTGAGACTCGTCCTGGTCCGTACGAGCCAGCTGCAGTATGGGGGGCACAAGCAGGACGGATGCCACGATTCCGCCCATCAGCAGCCCGTAGCCAAGCATCTGGGCGATCAGGCGCTCCTGCAACGGCCTGTTGACGATGAATTGGCGGCGCCACAGAGGAGGCCGCCGTCGAACCGCGATCACCTCGCTCTTGAGACGGGCAAAATCACTGAGGCGGGGGTTGGCTGAGAGACTGCTGTTCTGGTGAGTGGGCTGTTCGGTAACGTTCAAGGCTGCACCTTCTGCTGACTTTGCCAAGCGATGAGGCGGCCGGGTCCGTCGCTCGGCATGTGTATTCAGGACAGATGTCCCTAACCCCTCTATCGGCCGCGAGGCCAGAAAACTTGAGACACGAAAGCGCCCAGGGGATTTCCAGTACCTGGGTTTCTGGTTCCAGCTACGCGCAGTTCCGCAAGAGCAGATCCTCATCGACAGCGTCGATCTGTTCAGGATCGAGGTATTGCTCGGCGTAGTGCATGTAGACTTTCTCCCGCAGAAAGACCTCAAACAGGTCGGTGTTGACGTGGCCGCTCCGCGCCATCGCTGCGAGAATTCCAAGAGATTCCGACAGCGTTTTGCCCTTCTTGTAGGGCCTGTCCTTTGCGGTCAGCGCTTCGAACACGTCTGCAAGACCGATCAGCCTTCCCTGTATCGCAATGTCGGCCTCTTTCAGGCCCAGTGGATAGCCGGTCCCGTCCATGCGTTCGTGATGTGCACCCGAATACGCAGGAACATTCCGGAGGTTCTTGGGGTAGGGGAGGTCTTCGAGGAGCCGGATGGTAATTTCAGCATGTTTGTTGATGATCTCCCTTTCCTCATCATTCAGCGTGCCACGGGCAATCGTCAGATTCATGATCTCGTTGTCGGAAAGGAAGGGCACTTCGATTTCGTCAGGACTCCAGGGATAACGTTCCGAAATCCGGCGCACCTCCTCCTGTGCCTGTTTCGGCATGAACTCGGTGCCAGTGTTACACTTGCGCAGGAACTCCCTGTCCTTTGCGACCGCCCTCTTCCAATTCTCCAGCTCCCGGTCAATCTGCTCCTCGAGTCCATGACCTGATCCGGCTCCGAGCGCACGACGCAGCAACTCGATTTCCTTGTCGCGCTTGATCACCTCAAACCGCGTTTCGACCGTTTGAATGCGGTCGGCGATCGTTTCGAGCTTGGTGGCCTTATCGACAACGTGCACCGGCGTTGCGACCTTGCCACAATCGTGCAACAGGGCTGCGATTCTGATCTCATACAACTCGTCCTCGCTGAATGAGACCTCACGCAGGTCGCCCACATCGGTCCGGCATACCGCGTCCGCAAGTATCATGCTCAGGACGGGCACGCGTTTGCAGTGTCCTCCCGTATACGGTGATTTTTCGTCGATAGCCTTTGCAACGAGTTCGGTCAACCCTTCGAACAGGTGGCGAAACTGTTCCAGGAGCTGATGCTTGGACAGGGTAACGGCCAACTGCGACGCTACGGACTCGAGCATTTCCTGATCACCGGTCGAAAAAGCAGCGGGCGCTCCCGTTTCGCGATCTCGGGCATTGATCAATTCGAGCGTGCCAACGATGTCGTTTTCGTGGTTCCTCAGAGGCACTCCGATAAAAGATCGCGTCCGGTATCCCGTCGATGTGTCGAACGCCATAAATCCGGAAAACTCGACATTGGAAATCGAATAGATGTCGTCGACTTTCGTGGGAGCGCCGGCAACGACCGATCTCAGGGCAAGAGCAGTATCGATCACCCCACCCAGCGCTCGGCTGGGGCCGGTCACCTCACTGCTGCCCGGGCCCGCATCCACCCCGAGAGAGTCAATGCGTGCCGCGAACAGGCTGAGCGCTCCATTTTCTCGATTCACCCTATGGAGTATGGCCCCGTCAGCATTCAGCAACTGCTGGGCTCCCCGCATCACCGTTCTGAGCAGATCGCTGCTGTCTGTACTGGCTGACAGTGCCGTGCCGATGCGGTTCATCGCCTCTACTGACTGGACATGGACGGTGAGAGCTTGAGCCATGTTGTTGAACGATCGACCCAGAGCTTCGAACTCATCCGATGTTTGCAGATCGACGCGTACCGATAAGTCCCGTTCGGCAATGCGGTCGGCCGCGTCCTTCAGTTTTTCCAGCGGGACGATGGTCTTGCGGACGGCACCGATAACCAGCAACAAGACGATCCAGAACGATAGGAGCACCACCAGCAGGAAGATCTTCCGGAAGTCGTGGGTGGCTGCGAGAACCTGATTGCGGTCCTCGCTGTTAACGAAGGTCCACGACAACTGGAATTGGCTGTCCATGAACAGCGTCCAGTAGCCGGAAATGAACTGCGTGTCATCCAGCTCCCAGTGGAACACGCCCGACGACTCGCTGTCCCTACGCGCGCGGCCCATTGCATCCGTAGGCACGGGTTCATGATTCCAGCTAAACATCTCCCGATTCGAATCGTCCAGCACGACAACTGCCGCCTGGGGCGCGATGGTCGATTGCGAACCCCAGAGGTAGTCGGACTGGACTTCCACGACCACGGTGGCTTCTGTCGCGCTGGGTGAATTGTTTCGCATCGCTGCAAAAATTCCCCACGATCCGTCATTCCGGTCGTGGGTCCAGACCAGCATTTGTCCGCTGCGGAGATGAGCCGCCTGACCGTCAGTGAATTCTGGAATAGCGAAAACGCTTCCGACGTGGTCCACCCGAGTGCCGTCTGGCCGGACTTCGACCAGCGAACTGACCCGTTGACCGACACGTTGCCGCCATTGCTCAATGGTGAGTGGGTCGTCGCGATCTCGTGACTCCAGCTCGCCGGCGATTACAGCAAGGTCTCCTTCCAGCGAAGTCAGGCGTTCCATTACGGTGAGCGCAAGAAATTTGCTCGACTGGCGTAGGCCCTCAACGGCGCGACGATCGAATTCGCTGGAGATCTGCCGGTACGTGAAGAATGCGAGCGTAGACAGCGGTGCCATTGCGCAAAGGACGAAAACCATGAAGACGCGCCGAGCGACGCGGCTGCGCAGCAGCAGAACGCGATCGGCGAGACTCGAAACATTCATGCGCAGTGCCTGCTCGAACGTTAGTAGTCTGCGGCTACGCCGAAAAAAGAGCCATTGCTCGCGCGAACGATGTCGTCTCGGCTTATCTGTGCAGTGAGCGGGGACGTGCTATTGCCGTCCGGCCCCATGCTGTAGAGATCGTAGTCGGAGTTGATCGGCACCAGACTGTGGTCCTTTCTCGCTTTGCCTGTGCTGTTGTTTGGTTTGTTAGGACCGGAGAGGGGCAGGTACTCAAATGGATTGCCCCAGGGGTCGAGGCGGCCGTCCATACCGACCGCCGCGAGATCCGGGGGGACATAGTTATTCTGAAGGACGTAGCCTTCAATTTCACGCGAGACTGTCTTCATGTCGGCAATGCCACGCACAAATCTGGCCCTTTCCATCGCCGACAGGTAGTTTGGAATCGCGATTGCCGCAATGGTCAATATAATGCCCACTACAATGAGCAATTCCAGCAAGCTGAAGCCACGCGCTCCACCGCCGACGCGGGAACGTCGGCGCGGACCGGATTCGCCGGCCGCTATATCACTGAAGATAGTGCTCGGGAGCGTGATGTTATCCATGAGCCTCCGACCAACCTCGGACCTAAGATTTATGAGATCGCAGCTCTCAGACAGGTCCGATCACTGTAGTTATCGGCTGATCAGCCCGCCGACCTTTAGGCTTAAATTGACCCCGCCTCCGACCCGAGTGCGGCGCGAAGATTCCTTCGAAAGCTCTTGAACAGTCGGCACCCGCTACCGCTTGCACGCAGGCGACGTCTCCGTGGATATCGGCGTTTACGATTCAGCCGATCAAATGACGGAAAGGGGATTTGAACGAAGCCGTCTTCGCCTTTCTTTTTCCTGCAGGTCGCATTTCGTTGACAAAGTCAGGTCATGCACTAAGTATTGGAATATGAGGGGTGGGCGATCCCACGCGCGCAATTCTTGGGGTCGTTCGGCTGCTCGCCTCGGGAGTTCATATGCAGCGTGAAGAACGGGATATTGGACTGGCTCAGGAAAACGTTGAACAGCTTGCCGCTGAACTCACCACGGCAAAATCCGAAATCACCGCCCTTCGGTCCGAATTGGCGAGCAAGCAGGCCGCCCTGAGCCGCTTGCTTGCAGATGACCTCCGAACATGTGACGAACTCGCTGAGTTGCAGAAGATAATCTGGGGCTACCATCGCGGGCTGCCCGGCGGCTGTGATTGCATGGTGTGTGATGAGGTCGAGCGGGGCCAGAGGGAACTCGATGGCTTGATCTAGTCTCCCCTGCTTCTTTTACACCTCTACTTTTACATCCCTACCTGGGGTTGTGATCCATCCTCGCCGTTCCGAACACCGTACTTAACGTTGATCTCACACACAGAACGCCGCGTACAGTCCAGCTGTGCGGCAATTTCAGATATCAGCATCTCGGTGTGTGTGAGCAGCGAAATGATCTTCTGAATCTCAAATTCAGAGAGAGGAACCTGCGGTCTCATCGGCCTCCTGCCTTTGGGTGTAGAACGGTCCTAAGTTCAACATTTGAATCGTCCTCCAACGATCTTTTATTGAGGCAATGTCATTCTGTCAACCGAAACAGCGGCATGGCCGTCGAGGCCTGTCAGGTGACATGTAATTCAGAAACTCTTCAGTTGCCGCTACTGTTTGCCACAATATAAGGTTTCAGGTTCAGGAAACCACTGATGAACGCCCGCAAACTTCTAGACTGGCGAAAGCTCCTTATCTACACACACCGGTGGATGGGAATCTTCTTCGGCATCGTCTTCCTTGCCTGGTTCATCTCCGGCATTGCGTTCATGTACTGGGGGATGCCAAGCCTGTCAGAGGGGGAACGCCTCGGTCACATCACCCCGCTCGACCTGTCTACGGTTGAGATATCGCCCGCAGAGGCGGCCGACCTTTACCTGGCCGATCCCGGCCGCCTGCGAATCGAGATGTATTACAATGGCCGTCCCATTTATCGTTTCCAGACGACGCGGGTCTACGCGGATACGGGCGATCTTGTTGAGGGTGCTACGGCTGAGGAAGCGCTCGAACTCATTCGCAAATGGGTTCCCGAACACGAAACCACGGTCCGATACGATGCGTATTTGGAGGATTCGGACCAATGGACGCTTCAAACCGCCCAGCGATACTTCATGCCGGTGCACCGCATAGCCGTCGGGGACTCTGCAGATTCCTATTTCTACGTGTCGGAGTGGAGCGGCGAACCCGTGATGAAAACAGACCGTCAGGCGCGCTTCTGGGGCTTCTGGAGCGGGGTGCTGCACTGGACCTATTTTACGGGACTGCGTCGCAACGGGGAGCTGTGGATTTTCCTGATTACCTGGGGATCGATGGTGGGGGCTTTGATGTGCCTTCTCGGGATTGTGATCGGTGTCTGGCGCCTTCGGCTCCGGCGCCGGTACCGCCTGAAGGGCGTAGCTTCGCTGTCTCCGTATGCCGGCTGGATGTGGTGGCATCACTATGCGGGCCTGTTGTTCGGATTTCTGACCTGTACCTGGGCGTTCAGCGGCGCACTTTCCCTCACTCCCTTTGATTTTCTCCGTGTGGCTCCGATGACCTTCGAGCAGCGGAGGGCCGTTTCGGGCAATCCAATCGATTTCGACATGCTGACGGTCGAAAAACTCCAAGCTTCCCTTGCTGCGTTTACGCCGTCTTTTGCTCCAAAAGAACTGGAATTTCTGCAGTTCCGTGGACAGCCATACTTTGTCGGATATCGTCCACTGCCGGCGTACAACTATGACGAGGAAATCGGGAGCAACGCTGAGCGCTATGCGCCACCCCGTGAACAGCTGCTCGTCTCAGCCATCGCCCCTGAACAGGGCACTTTCATGCGGTTTGACGACGCTTCGATGTGGAAAATCCTGGAAGAGGCCATGCCGGGAGTTCCGATGCAGGATGCGACATGGCTGGATGAATATGACAACTACTATTACAACCAGGATGGGGGGCAACCGCTGCCCGTGCTCCGGGCGCGCTACCAGGATGAGCGAGGCACGTGGCTTTATCTGGATCCCCACCGGGGAACGCTGATCAAACACGATAAAAGCAGCCGTTTGGAACGCTGGTTGTACCACGGCTTCCATTATCTCGACTTGCCTTTCCTCTACTACAAGCGGCCGCTATGGGACATCGTCGTGATCGGACTCAGTATTGGCGGAATGGCACTGACGGCGACAACCCTTCTACCGATGTTGCGTCGGTTGAAGCGGCATGCTCGGCGCGTCCGGAAATTCGTCGTGGGCCGGTTTTCTCGGGGAGGCCTGGATCCGGTGTCCGGAGACTGACCGGAATTGAACTGGGTGAGCCCGACGGCGCCGGAAAAAAGTTCTCTCTCCAAAAGCACCCGCAGTGGTCTAGGCCGCTCGTGTCGTGAGGCAGAAGTTGGCAATATAGGATTTCGCTCGTTCGTTCAAACATCCTGTCTGGACAATCGGCGACCCTCACGATCATCCTGATTGCGCGGTCTATCAGGATCAACGGAATGTCGAAGCCAGAGGGAAGAGTGGACCGCACCACTTCGACCCTGCGGTGGGAACGGCGAGGCGAGGCCGTACGTTCAGAGGAAGAAGAATAGGTTGGGTTCGGAGTATGATTAGACTATTCAGCAATGAAGTTCTAAGCATTTCGGCCGTACAGGTCAATGGCGACAGATAAGGGTGCGTGATCCGAAATTTGCCCAATAAAGCGATCGGCCTGAAACTGGCGGTCCTTCTATCTCCGATCTGGCTATCGGCCCAGGCGAATCCCCAGGACGCGGTTCAACGGACTATGGCCCTTTTCGTCGATGAAGCCCCCGTTCTGGACGGAGTTCTCGACGATGCGGCCTGGGACGATGCCCTCCCTCTCGACCGTTTCCTGCAAAGAGATCCGGAGGTGGGACAGCCCGCCAGCGAGGGAACCCAGGTCCGCGTCGTCTACACGGCACAGGCGATCTACTTCGGCTTTGTATGCCTGGACCGCAGCCCAGATCAGATCGTGGCCACTGAGCGCCGTCGCGATCAGGACCTCAGCAGGGACGACAGCGTCGCCATCCTACTCGACACCTTTCTGGATCGGCGCAACGCCTTCCTCTTTCGAACCAACGCGCTGGGGACCCAGTTCGACGCGCTTGTCACCGACGAAGGCCGGGACATCAACGACTCGTGGGACGAGAGATGGGAATCGGCCGCCACGGTGAACAGTGAGGGATGGGTTGCCGAAATCATGATCCCTTTCGAATCACTCCGCATGAGGCAGGAGGAATCCGGGACATGGGGCCTCGAAATCGAGCGCGTCATCCGCCGCAAGAACGAGGCCGCCTACTGGAACAACTTCGACCGCAACTTCAGGTTCGAGGACGTCTCCCAGGCGGGCCTACTGGAGGGATTGGAACAGGCGGAAATCGGTGCCCGCTTCCGTTTCAAACCCTACGTCTCGGCCGGCTTCGAGCAGACGCCACGCCCGCTGCGGGGCACTCAAACAAGTAACCTTTCAGACGTGGGCATCGAAGTCTTCAAATACCGGCCGACGCGGGCACTGACCCTGGACTTTACGGTCAACACAGACTTCGCGCAGAGCGAGGTCGATGATCTTGTCACCAACATCTCCCGCTTCCCGTTGTTCTTTCCCGAAAAACGGGAGTTCTTTCTGGAAGGGGCGGGAGTCTTCGAATTCGGGACGGGACAGGGCAACTACAATCTCTTCTTCAGCCGGCGCATCGGCCTTTCACCGGAAAGGGAATTGATCCCCATCATCGGGGGTGCGAAGTTGACGGGCCGTGCAGGGCCTTACACGCTGGGGATCATCAACATGCAGACGGACTCCCTCGAGGGCGTACCGGGGCGCAACAGCAGCGTTTTCAGGATCAAACGCGATTTGTTCGGCCGCTCTTCGGTCGGCGCCATGTTCACCAACCGGGGGTCGGGAGAAGGCGACGACCACAACCGGGTCTACGGAGTCGATGGGAACTTTGCCTTTGCCGAAAACCTAGACATCCAGACCTTTCTCGCCAAGAGTGAGACGCCCGCACTCGGGGGCGACGACTGGTCGGCGTTTGGCCGCATCCGATGGGACAGCGACTACGCATTGTTGGGGGCAGAGCATTTGCTGGTGCAAAGGAACTTCAACCCCGAGCTCGGATTCGTCCCCCGCCGGGATCAGCGGATGACGACCGTTCAGGCGGGCATTCGGCCTCGCCCCGACAGCGGATTGATCCGGCAGTTCGTCTTTAGAACCCGCCTCGACCTTACGCAGAATCAGGAAGGAAAGCAGGAATCCCTGACCTATCACTACTTCACCTTCGAGAACCACTTTCAGTCCGGCGACATTATCGTGGCCGACTTTCACCGGAGATTCGAACGCCTTTTCGAGCCTTTCGACATTCGTCCGGGAGAGATCTCGATCCCGGTTGGGACGTATACCGGCTGGGACGCTGTGGTTTTCTGGAATGCGGCGCCCCAGCGCCGTGTCGGGGGCCCCGGACTCTTGCGCTACCGCCATGAATGGGGTTTCTTCGGCGGGAGGCGAGTCGAACTGCGGATCCAGCCTCAGATCAAGCTCAGCGACACCCTCTCCATCGATCTGAACTATGCGCTGGATGAGGTCGACATGCCCTGGGGCGATTTCTCATCCAACGTCGTGAACACACGGGTCAACTATGCGTTTTCGAATCAATGGCTGACCAGTGGCACGGTGCAATACAGCAACCTCGATCAACGGGTCAACTTCCGGTTTCGGCTCAACTACATCTACCGTCCGGGAGATGACCTGTTCCTGATCTACAACGAAGGACGGGTGATCAACCTGGATGATCCGCGTGAAAACGCTTTGGTTGGCCGATCCCTGATCCTCAAGTTCACGCGCTCATTTAATTTCTGATATGAAGGTTCAACGGATTCCGAGCACCCCGGGAACCCTCCCTCACGCATTCTCCCCTGCAAGGGTACAGGTCACGAGTTTGATGGGCGTCTCATGCTAGCTGTGCTCGTGCTCGTCCTCAGTCTTGAGGGTCCGCCGTTCGCCGGGCAACAGCCTTCCCGGACAGAAAGCCTGATTGCTGAAGCCCCCAACCCGCTGGCCGAGTTGCGGAACGAGGTTCAGCGCGTCCTGGCGGATGCGGGCGCTCCGTTTACCGAAGAACAGAACCGGGCCGTCATTCTGATAACGGAGGACCGGCGGCGGGCTTCCGAAGACCTGTTCGGCAACCTGATGGACTTTCGGGCGGGTCCGACCCAGGGTCAGGAGGCGGATCGTTTGCGTTCCGCGATTGAATGGATGCGGGGGGAATTTCTTGGCCGGCTCCAGGATTATCTGACGCCCGAACAACTGGCCGTCTGGTACGCCTATCGGGAAACCGCTGGCGGGCCACAGGAATCCCCTCTTGCGGACCCGGCACAAACACAGTACGTTCGAATTAACAACAACGCTTTTACCTCAGAGGACGGTCTCTACCGGTTTGGCCAGAGGGGGAGCGGCCAACCTGCCGCGCAAGTGGTCGACCGCGGAGGCCAGGGCGCGTTTCATGGGAACGCGCAACTGTTATTCAAAGACGAATCTCTTAACGCGAGAAACCCTTTCGCCGAGAACAAGCCGCCGTACCAGGAACGCCAGTTCAACTTTGACTTCAGCGGCCCCGTCATCCCCCGCACTCTGACGACGAGCTTCGCGGCCAGCCACAACGAGGCTGAGAACGTCGACACCATCCACGCGACACTACCCGACGGTGTGTTTGCGCTCGGAATCACCCGGCCCGCGGTGAATCGTTTGTTCACAACAAGGAATACGTACCAGGTTTCGGAAGCGCATTCGGTGTCATTGAACCTGGGATATACGACTAACTCCAGCAGAAATCAGGGTGTGGGTGGCTTTGCCCTGCCCGAACTGGCCTCGACTTCCAGTGGCGCCAGCTGGAACGTGGAAGTTGCGCAGTTCTCAAGGCTTTCCCCGCAGACACTTTTTGAAAGCCGCCTCAACATGGTTACCCACCGTGCAGAAACCGAACCCTTAAGCGATGCACTCCAAATCGATGTGCTCGATGCCTTCACCTCGGGCGGCGCTCAGAATCGGTCGGACAGCAAGGATCGCAATTACGATTTCAGCAGTCTCTATACGCAGCTGGGCGAGAAAGTGACGATACGGGCCGGGACTCAGGGCCACTATCAGACACGCCGGTCGTCATCGGAAAACAATTTCGGCGGAACCTTCACGTTTTCCACTCTCGACGCCTTTCTTTCGGAAAGGCCTCTTAGCTATCGCGTCACCCGTGGTGATCCTCTGCTGGAAACGGATCAGCTGGATCTTTCGATTTTCCTCCAGAACGATTGGAAAGTGAGTCCCCGGCTAACGCTGATGGTGGGAGCCCGCTATTACGCCCAGAGCAACCTGGAGGACTATGACAATATCGCCCCACGAATGGGATTCGCCTACGCCCTGGGCCGGGCGACCGTTATTCGGGGAGGCGGCGGCATTTTCTACGTCGGCATGCCGATCACGGTGGTTGAGGATCAGCGCCGTCTCGACGGTACGCGGCAGTTTGAAATCGTCATCGACAACCCCTCCTTTCCGGATCCGTTTCAAACAGGAATCCGCCGGGACGCACTTCCATCGATTCAGGTGATGGATCCGAATATTGAGTCGCCCTACATCAACGTCGCGATGATCCAGTTTGAACGGACGTTCCTGACGAACATGTTCATCAGCGCCACCTATGGCTACGAGCGGGAGTATCACCGTTTACGGCTTAGAAACCTGAACGCTCCATTTGATATTACGGCACCCTTCCCGCGTTCCTGCAACTCGACGCAAAGCGCTGAAACGTGCGTTCGGCCGGATCCGGGCCGGGGCGACGTGGTGAACCGGGAGTCCTCGGCGAACCTGCTGAGCCATACGTTTCTGTTGAACTATCGCCAGAGGTTCAACCTCTTCACGGTATCGGCCAGTTACCTGTTGCAGAGGGTTCTTCCCGAAACGTCCCCCAACAGTCGCTCTCTCCCCACCGACAATTACAATCTTCGTCTGGATTATACGGGTTCTCACGGTACCTGCTGTCCCACGCACACGTTCAACAGTACGGTGAATGCCCAACTGCCTTTGGGCGTCTTTTTGACCGGCATAATGTCCTTGAAGACCCCCAACTGGTACAACATCACCACTGGTCGAGACGATAACAGGGACAGCACCATCAACGATCGGCCCCCAGGTGTCGGTCGAAACAGCGGTGAAGGTCCGAAAACTCTCAATTTCGACTTCAATATCTCAAAAGCGTTTTTCTTCGGCAGTAGCAACGGCCGCGGCAGCCCCACGCGGACAAACCTGAACGTGTTCGCGAACATGACGAATGCATTCAACCGCACAAACCTTGGCCGGCCTTCCGGCGTGATGACGTCGCCGAACTTCGGCCGATCGACCAGCGCCTTGGATCCGCGTCAGATCGAAGTTGGCATGCGGTTCCAGTTTTGAGCGAGTGTCACGGGTGGGGCAATGGAGTTTTTCGGTGTCCGCCAGCGGGATTTAGTAGGGATCAAGAACGCTCCTCCGATAGCTTTTGGTCAGGCTGGACCTGGCGCGGGAGGGCAAAGCGTGCCCCCGTTGCGCGGCCTGCCCCGTGTGATTGTCTTTGGCCGATTTTCGGGGCGTGAGGGGGGCTTCACCAGGATAGTAGGAGAGTAATAGCATTATTGAGGGTTAAGATGTATCTTGCTCTTGATACCCTCGTATTCTTGTTCATTTGAGATGCGATTGTGACTCGGGCTGCGGGCCTGACGCTGATAACATACGAGGTGCGAGACAAAACTCGGAAGGAGAAGATCGATGGGGAAAATCAGGAAAAGCTCCCTTAATCGCCGTGGCTTTCTGAAAGGCGCTGCCGTTGGGGCTGCCGCCGGCGCAGCAGGCTTGGTTGTAGAGACTCCGAACGCAAAAGCTGAACAGAACGGTCTGCCGCAGCGCGGTGCGGCTCCACCCCCATCGGCTGCACAGCTGGCGGCTGAAACGGAACCGGTTTCTTCGGCAGTTGATGTTCTGCGTACCATCGATGATCCCGGTTCGGATTTCATGGTGGATGTAATTAAATCTCTGGGCTTTGAGTATGTCGCTTCGATGCCAGGCTCGAGTTTCCGTGGACTGCAGGAGTCATTCGTCAACTATGGGGGAAACCAGGCGCCCGAATGGTTGACATGCCTCCACGAGGAATCGTCCGTTGCCATAGCCGACGGGTATTTCAGAGTTGAAGGCAAGCCTATGTTGGCCATAGCGCACGGAACGGTAGGTCTGCAGCACGCGGCGATGACAATCTACCATGCCTTCTGCGCTCACTCTCCTGTGTACATCATTCTTGGAAACCACCTCGATGCCAGTGGCCGACGACCGGGCGTGGAGTGGAATCACAGCGTCCAGGATGCGACAGCTATGGTTCGCGACTATATCAAGTGGGATGACACGCCGCATTCGCTTCAACATTTCGCCGAGTCGGCGGTGCGGGCTTACAAGATTGGGATGACGGTCCCGACGGCGCCAACTGTCCTGGTCGCGGATGGCCACCTGCAGGAGGCTCCAATCGAAGACCGATCCCGCTTACACATTCCGAAGCTGACACGGACCAGTCCGCCAGCTGGTGAACCTGAGGCAGTGGCTGAGGTGGCCCAGTTGCTGGTGGGGGCGGAAAACCCGGTGATCGTCGGCGGAAACGTGGTCCGCTCGCAGCAGGGAATGGAGTTGATGGTCGAACTCGCAGAGACTCTCCAGGTGCCGGTGCGAGGATACAGTCGCAATATGCCCAGTCGCCATCCCCTGAGCGGAGGTGGCGCAATTGGCAGTGCGGACGTGATCCTGGGCATGCAGGTGGAGGATTTCTGGGGCACTGTTCACAATGCGCGTGATCTTCCGGAGCGCTCTTACACTTCTAGGACCCAAGCTGGGGCCAAGCTGATCAGCATCGATTCAAATGACCTGTACATGAAGAGTAATTACCAGGACTTCCAGCGCTACCAGGAAGTGGACATGGCCATCGCCGCTGACGCCGAAGCGACACTGCCGTCTTTGATCGAAGCATGCAAACGGTTGATTACCGGTGACCGGAAGCGGGTGATCGACGAGAGAGGAACTGCGATCGCTCGGGCAAAGGACCGGGCATTGGCCGGGGCGCGAACCCGAGCGGCCAGCGGCTGGGACGCCAGCCCAGTCAGCACCGCACGGATATGGGCTGAACTATGGCAGGTGGTTCGCGATAAGGATTGGGCTTTAGTCAATGGCGGAAGTTCCCCCTTGTGGAATTTCGAGCAATACCACCAGACGATAGAGAACATTGGCTCAAACGGAGCTGCAGCCGTAGGCGCCCGGCTGCCGATTGCCGTTGGGGCGGCGCTCGCTCACCGAAAACACGGGCGTTTTTGCGTCTCCTATCAGACCGACGGCGACCTGATGTGTGCACCGGGGGCCCTCTGGACCGCCGTGCATCACCGTATTCCGATGCTGTTCGTCATGCACAACAACCGGGCCTATCATCAGGAGGTCATGCATCTGCAGCGCATGGCCAATTGGCGCCAGAGGGCCATTGACACGGCCGGGATCGGCAACGTCATTACCGATCCGGACATCGACTACGCGATGGTGGCGCGAGGCATGGGCCTTTATGCGGAGGGACCGATCAGCGACCCGAGCGAACTCGGACCGGCCTTGGTGCGTGCAGCGGAGCGCGTCGAACGCGGTGAAACTGCACTGGTGGACGTGGTGTCTCAACCCCGGTAGAAAATGAAGAAAGGAGAATCCGCTGCTATGCGCTTCACGATCGTTCTGATTCTGGCGACAGTGATGATTTCCGTGTTCGTTGGAGTAAGTGTGGCGCAAGCTCCGGACGCCGCACCCCGCGGAGACGCCGAAAACGGCAAGAGGATTTACGCCAGCTATGGATGCTATTCATGCCACGGCTACGCCGCTCACGGCGGCCCCGGAGGGCGCATTGGTCCGCCTGCGTATGGGTTTCCTGGGTTTGCCAGTTATGTCCGCCAGCCCGCCGGCATTATGCCGCTCTACACCAGCAGGGTCGTGACGGATCAGGAGCTGGCAGACATCTACGCCTTTTTGGAGACGATACCGGAGCCGGTTCCAGCGGAGAGGATTCCGCTGTTGAGCGATTGATTGAACCCAAGCGCACCCGCCATTGACCTGCCCGGTCTCGAAGACGTTCGAGGTGCGACTTTTCATGAAGCGGGGAGTTCGAACGGACAGGGCGTTCGAACGGAAATTATGGATTCGACCCGACCGGCGACACCCTCGAGAGGCATCGCCACCAGGCCGAGAGTATGGAAGAAATAAGAGCCCTCGGCCCGAGAACGTATTCTGACTACTCTCCTACATCACCCATTCGTACTGGAGATGTCTCGTGAAGAACGTAGCTCTGTTGTGTGCGGTCGTGATGATTCTGGTCAGTGGGACTGCCCTGGCCCAGTACCCGGAACCTCCGCGCAGTAGCGGCCAGATATGGGGCAGGAGTCCAGGACCGCCTCCGGCGGGACCACTCGTTCACCTTGTGGAAGCTGGAGTGGATGCCTACAACACCGGCGACATGAGCTATTTCGAAAAGATGTTCGCCGACGACATTCTCTGGGTGGACGAAGACGGCCACGAGTTGACCTCGAAGACGTACGCGTTGTGGTTTATCAACCGGCAAATGAGGGCGACGCCCAAGCGGCAGATGGCAGTGCGTGGGATCGCAACTGACAGCTGGGGTGATACGGGCTGGGCAGCGTTCGCGTATACGATCGATGATGGCGTGAATCAGAGGAAGGGGATGAACACGACCCTGTTCAGAAAGACCGACAACGATTGGGAGATTGTGCTAATCCACGGCTCGATCGACGCGGATGCCGTCCCCCATTAGCAGGCTGGGGAAAAACGCTTGTTTTTCGGCAGTCTGCTATGCGGCACGGGACGTGCCGCAAATTTATAGAACTGTAGCGGCGATGGGCTCCGGCGTGGACCCCAGGATCTGCGACCGCCATTTCGCCCGCTTTTCTCAACGGCCAGATCCCAGAGGTCGACCCTCTGAGATGGGCGCTCCACAGTCAGTCAACTACTCGGTTGCTCCAGCCGACATGCCCGTGAAGATCAGCCTCTGAAACCCGTCGCCCGTGGCGGCGATGTAGAGATTGCCCTGGGAGTCCGTCTGAATCTGGTGGCCCGCCCCGATCACGCCTTCCCCATCGATTGTCGTCAACAGTTCCAACGTCTGACGAGCGAACACCATGATCCCTGAACCGCCTCCGACGTATAAGAACTGCTGCTCCGGGTCCGGCGACAGAGCCACGTTGCGTGCGAAGGGCGCTTCTCCCCAGACGATCTGGTCGAGATATTCGCCGTCGATCGTGAACACCTGAACGCGCCGGTTCTCGCGATCCGCCACGTACACCAGGCCGTCACTCGACACGCGAAGCGCATGGACGACGCTGAACTGATCGGGGCCGGGTCCGTCCGGCACTGAATCGAGCGCGATGTTCGGACAGTTATCGTCATCCTCCGGTATGTTGCCAAACGCACCCCACATGCGCTTAAACACCCCGGTGTCGGCATCGAAGACGGCAATGCGGTGGTTGCCGTAGCCGTCGGCGACGAATAGCTCGTTCGTCGGCGGATGAACGAACGCATCCGCAGGCTCATGCAGATTTTGAGTATCCGCGTTCCCGCCACTCGAATTGCTTCGCCCGAGCTGCATGACGAATTCGCCGTCGAGAGTAAATTTCAAAAGTTGATCGTCGTCAACCGGCTCCAGTCCGGGTAAATTCCGGGCGACACAGTTGTTGCCGCCGAGCCAGGCATACCCTTGATAGTCGATGTGGAGGCCGTGCTCCCGTTGCGGCCAGTCATAGCCGGCCCCCGCTCCGCCCCAGGCGGAGAGGAACACCCCTTCGGGGTCGAACCCCAGCACCGCCGGCGCGGCCATAGCGAGGTCATCGCCCGAAAGCACTCGAGGACGGTGCAGCAGCCAGGCGTTGTCGTCCGCATCGATCGCAATGCTGGAAACATCACCGAGCTTCCACTGGGCCGGGACCTGGGGCCAATCCGGGTCTACCCGGAACGTGGGGACTGGACCCCTCGACGATGCGGCGTCCGGTGTGGCCACCCCCGTTTCCGGGGCCTGCTGGCACCCGAAGCCGGCCAGCGTGGCCAAAATGATCAGAAGGAAATCGAATGGAATCCTGCGGTTCATGCTTGCCCCCTTGGCACGCTGCTATGACGAAGTTGTTTGGCACAACTAACTGCAACCTCTATGCCTGCCGTCCGCGATTCGCGATGTTCAAGAGTCTCGCGTATCGGCCCTAAATGCAATCATCGGAACTGAGTATTCACAACCCGGAGTGTCCGTCAATCGGGTCGATACATCTTCGATACGTCCTCAATGCATCCTCGATAAATGCAGGGTTACCCCTGTAACTCCCAGCGAAACGCTGCCGAAGGCTATTGTTCGAAACTTGGCTCAAATCCTTGATCACAGGCTGGGAACGACGCCCGAACGCCTGGCGACCTGTGGCAGATGGGCGCCGCCCCTGATTGCCGATTGAGTTACATGATTCGGAACTGGCACAAGCAATGATATCCTCTGAAGCGCGAATCTGAGGCGCTAAGAGGAACCATCAACGGAACAAAGGAGCTATCCATGGAAGAAAGGAAGATTCCCGCGGAAGCGGTAGAACTGTACACACGTTACATTCACGGTGAGGTCAATCGTCGTGACTTTCTCAATGGCGTGAAGCGTTTCGCCATCGCGGGTCTTTCGGCCGCTGCGATTGTCGACGCGTTGATGCCGAACTACGCACTGGGGCAGCAGGTTGCCAAGGATGACGAGCGGATCACGGCGACCTATGAGACCGTGCCCTCACCCGATGGCAATGGATTCATCCGAGGCTATCTCGTCCGACCATTTGGCGCCGATTCACGTACCGAGACGTCAGAGGCGCTGCCCGGAATTCTCGTCATACACGAAAATCGGGGACTGAATCCACATACCGAAGACGTTGCACGGCGCTTCGCCCTGGAGAACTTCATGGCATTTGCGCCTGACGCGCTGACGTCAGTCGGCGGTTATCCGAACGACGACTACAGAGGCGGCCAGTTGTTCCGCATGGTCGATCGCGACCGGATGACCCAGGATTTCGCCGCCGCCGCGCGATGGTTGAGAGCACGTCCGGATTGTACAGGGAACATCGGCACCACCGGTTTTTGTTTCGGCGGTGGCATGTCCAATACCCTGGCTGTTCTGCTTGGGGACGAATTGGCAGCGGCCGCCCCGTTTTATGGCGGCGGGCCCGATGTAGCGGACGTGGGGAGAATCTCAGCCGCAATGCTCATACACCACGGCGGCCTCGACGAACGACTGGTCAGCGCATATCCGGAATATGAGGCGGCACTGCGGAGCAACAACATCCCGCACGAAGGCCACATCTATCCGGATTCCGTTCATGGTTTCTTCAACGACGCCACGCCGGCACGCTACAACAAGGTGACGGCGGAGCAGGCATGGACGCGCACCATTTATTGGTTCAACCAATACGTGCGCGGAGCCTCGGCCTAAGCCAGGAAGTATAGCCCGCAGGGTGGGAGTGGCTCCGAAGCCGCGTCTCTCAAGATGACGGCAAAGGGCCACACTGCCTCTCCGTGCGCGGTCGATGATCCGGACTGCGCCCAAATCCAATCGGTTGCCTAACCCTCGTCTGCCACATCGTCGCTATGGCGATCCCGGCCGTCGTCGCACCCCTTAATTCGCACCCCTTACTTCGCCCGGCCCTTGAAGCCCTCCGCCTGCATCGAGACCCTGTACATCGACCTTGCGGTTCGCCCGTCACCACCGGGACCGTCGTTCCCTCGCCCTATGACGTAGAGTGTTTTTTTGTCAGTTCCGGCAAAAGCCAGAGTCGTCGCTGGCCGTGGCATCGGAATCAAGCCGATCTGTTGTCCCTCCGGGCTGATCACCTGAACGCCCGTCTGGCCTGCCACGTAAAGGCGGCCAGTGGCATCAATCGCCAGGCCATCCTGCCCGCCTGCGGGCTTTACAAACAGCCGGCGGTTCCGGATACTGCCGTCCGTGTCGACATCGTAGGCCACGATGCCGTTGGGTGTATTGGTCACGTAGAGCGTCTGTTCATCCGGGCTCAGCATGATTCCGTTGGCACGCTCAATGTCAGCCCCAACCCGGGTGATCGTGCCCGCGGGGTTGATGTAGAAGACCGAAGACGTAGGCGATTCTGTAACGTAGACGCCCCCTTTCCTGTCTCCGACGATGTCGCTCAGCCGCTCGAACGGCTTGCCTTCATAGGAATCCGCCAGAACCTTGCGTTCGGGGGCGAGAACACGCACCCGAGAGGGCGGGCTTCTCTCTATGTCAATCACACGTCCCATGGGATCGATGGCGATCCCACCGGCTTCGTTCGTATCCTCCAGGTAGATTGTGACTGTTCCATCAATGCCGAATCGGGTCACCCGGTTGGCGGTCCCCTGCTCGGGTAACAGCAGCGACCCGTCCGGCTCACCGATCAGCCCATCCCCGGCCTGTAATCCTGTCCAGACACGCTCGACTGTCGTACCCGCGGCCACACGCCCGGGAATGGCTGTGGCCGTCATCTGTGGCTCCGGGGACGGTTGCTGCTGTGGAGCGGCCTGACTCAGAATCAAGGCGGATCCAAAGAGACACCACGTAATTGCTGACATTGTCTTCGCTTTCATCAAATCCTCCAAGCCGGTTTATGGTTCCAATAACAACGGTGTTCGGGAATCAGAACGATTTCAGATCGCATTCAGCGAATTCTGACGAAAGAGACCTCTAGCGCGGGCGGAGTTCCTCCCCCGCAAGCTCTTCGGCCCTTGACAATGCTTCCGCGGCAGAGACCTTCACATCTGGCTCGACCCCGGTGCCTTCCCAGTTGGTCTTGGTGATGGGATTGATTGCGCGGGCAAACGGTACGCCGAGTGTGAATCGGTCATCGATACGCTCGCCACGAACCGGGTGTGCACCACCGCGTGTCGTTTCGCCAACAACCGTGGCACGCCCGAGACTCTGCAGGTTGTAGCTGAATTCTTCGGCAGCAGAGAACGTTCGTGTTGACGTCAGCACGTATGCCGCCTTGCCGTCCAATCGTCCACCCGGCACATACGACAACGTCCAGTATTGCTGCGTCGTGTCGGTTGAACGTGTCCACAAGTCGTTCAGGTGTGTCGGCTCGGCGAACAGGTATGTCGACAGGAAAGCAACCATCTTCGGATCGCCGCCGCCATTGTTGCGCAAATCGAAAATAATAGCATCGACACTAGAAAGAAAGTTCATGGCTGCGGCCGCCGTCGCTCCGCAAATATCTGGATCAGCAAATACGTTAAATTTCAGGTAGCCCACGTTGTTCGGCAGGCGTTCCACTTTCTCAAACCCGCAATTCATCTGTGCCATCCGTTGGCGATATCGCTCGGCCGCATCTCCATTCGGCGCTGAAGACGGATCCGGGGGGCGCATGGGACTGAAATTCACTCTGAGATGCAAGTCGTTGCTGACTTCACGAAGATGACCTGTCAATAGGCGTGCAAACGCGGCACCGTCGTCGAGGGCGTCGTATTCACCGCGCTCTTGATGGCCTATCAATGCTTCTTCCATTTTTTCTGCTGCGTCCGGAAATACGTAGAACTCATCCAGCTTCGCAGCAATTCCATTGATCACCGCCCTACGGCCTGGAGCGTCAATCTCAAAGCCCACAAGAGTTGCTCCAGGAGGCATCGCCCGCAGGAAGACATTCGTTACTCGAGCGGGCTCAGAATCTTCGACTTCTATGACCCCAATACCTCGAGTTTCGCTGTTCCGCTCTTTGACGAGGTATTCGATTCTTAGCCTTTCACTTTTGTTTACACCGAGAAGGTCAAAGCCACCGGTCCGCTCCCTGAATGGCATCATGCCGTCCGCTGACCGATTCGGTTCGTATGTCTGATAGTAGGCGTCCATCAGTTCGCGATCACCACTGTTAAACGCCTCCAGGTATGCGGCCAGCGTGCGCCCCGCCGGAGTCTCCGGAAGCGCGATCTGGCCCCAGGCTGGCAAAAGTCCCAACAGCAAAAGCACAGAAGATCGTAAGAATGCAGCCCCACACCCAACCCATCTCCTTTGATCACTCGGCAAAGACGGAATTTCCATAGTCGCCCCCTCTTCATCGGTTGCGGGTGATCCTGGTTTGGGGAACAGTCTGGCCCGGATATTCGATTCCGGTCTCGAGCCCCCGCGCGCTAGAGTTTCAGGGCGGTGGTTCGAGACTGCGCGCGCGACAACGCTGAAGTTCAGATCACCGTCATTGATTGTGATTAGTCTAGGACTTTGCAAGGCCGATGTCCCGCCGAAACGACAAGCTGGCAGGGTGACGGGTCGCAGGCAGGCGACTGGCGGCAGTTAGAAGCGGTGCGTCTTAGGCGAACCCAGGCGCTCCCCCTTTCGAGCGAAAAACTCCACCCGGATTTGATCCGGTGAAACGCCGACGCGTGCGAAATTGTCAGTCGAATGCACAGGGGCGGCGCGGCGCAGGCGGAAGCCGGGTGAATGCAGGAGGACACCCGAGGTTTGAAATCCGGAAGCGAAGCCGTGAGGGTAAGGCCAGAAAAACGGTGACGAAACGACCGACACGATCTTGAACTCCGGATCCTCCGGATGTCGAAGCTCCGCTGTCATCGAACTATGAACATCGCCGGATAAGAAAACGACACGGCGAACCCTGTTTTCGCGGATGTGAGTCAAGATCTCGTTTCTTTGATTGGGAAATGAGTCCCACCGGTCCTTGCCGGGCCCTGCCAGGTCAGGGAAAAACGGAATCGAAGTCGCCACCAGCTTAACCCGCTCCGATCCATCAGCGAGCCAGCTCTTGAGCGCATGCATCTGATTGTGGCCGATAACTTGTATCCGCTCGCCCTCATCGCTGTAGAGGCGTTCGGTGCGCGTGTCCATGACGAAGAACTCGCAGCAACCGTCCTCGAACTAATACCAGTAGCGACCCGGCGGCTGGATGAGCCTTCCGGCTGCATCGTACGGAAATACCGGGCTGTGACTGAGCTGGTAAGTCAGGTAGGCGTGCATCGCGGCGGGAAACTTGCGCATGAAGTCCCGCGTTGTCGCTCGTACCGGCCAGTTATCCTCGATTTCGTGGTCGTCAAGCGTCATGTAGGTTGGGGTATGACTAACCAAATCGCTGAAGTATTTCTGAGAAAACACCTCACGATAGCGGCTGAGGTACTCGTCCACACCCTGGTCGGGGAACAGAAAATTCAGGTCATCGGCGTAGATCTGATCACCGAGCATCAGCAGTTTGTCGATTGGCCGCCCGTTCTCGACCTGGGCGAGGATGGAACGGAAGACCTTGTCGCCGCGGTCGTCGAACCAGCTTCCACCAAAGAGGCGCAGCAGATACCGGCAAGAGCCGAATATGAATGACCTCGGCACCTCGGGGTCGCTCGTCGCTGTGCGAAAAGAGGCACCGTGAGCGTCGCGCCAATCCAATTCCGATTCAGACCGGGGATCGTCAAACGCCGTCAGGTCTTCGAATTCCAGGTCCGCCTGAAAGCCGCCAATCTGATACTCGTAGTCTGTCTGCGCCGTCAATGGATGAAGGACTGTGACCCCTGTAAGGTCGAAGTTCGGGTTGAGTTTGAAGTACTGCGCCGGTCCGAAGTCGCGGCCCTTCTTGCGGAAGCGCGCTGCCCCAAACATTCGGCGTAGCCCGCCGTTCCGAGGCCCATGTCCACGACCCCATAGCCGGGCCGATTCGGTGGATACAGCCCCGAGGATCGGGCCAACATCGAAACGCTCAATTTTCGCTTTCATCAGAATCCTCCGGGACCTGAGGGTGGAGTACCCGCAATTCGTCGCACGCTACGTCGAAAGTTCAAATCTCTTAAGCTTTGGAGTGACTGCTCGAATCGCCCGATGCACGACCCGGTCACCGTGCAGGATCATCTTATTTTGACACCGGATACGTTTTTGGATCCCGGTGCAAGTCGCTGAAATTCCGGGCCGACCAACATCCGGGCGATGTCGGGACGGATCAATGATGCAAGAAACCGCGTATCATGACATCTGAATTCGCCCGTATTCTTGGGATCGTGAGAAATATCCACTGTTCCAGTATGGCAACAACACAGGCATCTGGAGTTAATTCTCGAGAGGCGCGGTGCAGTTGGAGGTTTCAAGGGAAGGTATCGAATGGCACCCGTTCCTTCAGTTCTTCAAACCTGGACGAGGTTGACCTGAGGAGACACCGGGGTTTAGTCGACGCTATCTTGTTTAATCGCTAGAAATCGCTGGCCGTCAGACAAGACATCGCGGGTTGTCCCTTATTCGAGGCTCGGAATCGCCCGAAGAGACCGACTTCCGAGGTCATTTTGTTTTGCCGGCTCGTTGCTTTTCACTTCAATTCGCCGGTCGGGTTCGCCTTGATCGAGCGATGAAGTGTCACACTACGATCCGATCTTGACTGAGAAAGGCCTCTTATTTTTCCATCCTCCGATGTTAAGTTGACAATGTTCGTGAGACGCAGTAAACACAAAGGTAGTTCTGACCAAAGTATAAGCGGTCAAGCGCCACGGATTTTGGACGCTCTCGAACGGTAAGGCTTGGTTCGAGAGTCGTTTCAGAGGTGGCTCTTGGTCACTGACCAGCGAGCACGGTTGCCGGTAGCGGCCACTGGGGAGGACTAGACATGGCCAACAAACGCGACAAGGAGCGGAACGATCCAGAGCTTCAGAACAAGAAAGGTCTCACCAGACGAGATTTCGTCAAGACGGGCGCTGGCGCCGGGCTGGGTGCGGCCGCGCTGTTCGAGCCAGAAAAGGCGCAGGCGCAAGACTCCGCGACGGGCCCTCAAGGCCTCGTCTGGGACTACGAAGTGGATGTTGTCATCGCGGGGGGCGGGTGCGCGGGCCTGACTGCGGCCATTCGCGCGAGGGACCTCGGGGCCCGTGTTTTGGTGATCGACCAGAATTTCGACCTTGGCGGCAGGATGTTGCACAGCGGGTCCTTCGTGTCGCTCGGCGGCGGCGACCCCGTCCAGCGCAGGGACATGAGGGGCGACAGCGACAAAGAGGGGTTCGTCACCGTAGGTTCGGTCGAGGATCCGGAAGAACTCGACGACAGCGTCGATCTCCTGTTCACCGACATCACCGACTGGTCAGTCGTGGACCCCAAAGCTCAGAGCCCTTACAGGTACAACGAGCGGGAGCTCGTCCGCGCATGGGCCGAGAACTGCCCGGCCACCCGGCAATTCATGATCGACAACTATGTCCGGTTCGCGCGGGTCAACGGCACGCATGGTGGCGGAGGCTTGTCGCGTGCACGGGGGGCGCGCTGCTTCCTCATGCTGGGCGATAAGACAGACATGAAGGCGGGAACCATCACCGCGGAGGATGCCGGCCGCGCCGATCCCGAGCGCACCAGCGCATTCGCCCCGGTGCAGATGACGGACATGAGCCGCTTTGCCGGACCCAACGCCGTCGGGAACGGCGTCGCCCTCTCCCGGCCGCTGGAGTTCTCGGCCCGAGAGAAAGGCGTCGAGTTCATGCTTCACCGCCGTTTTGACGAACTCGTGCGTGAGCAGCCTGCCTCGGGCAGAATTCTGGGGATCCGGGCACAGTATTCGCCACGGCAGCACCCCGAAACCGGCGAGCTTATGCAGAGCTATTGGCAGTACGGGAATATCGACGAACGGCGGGAGACGGTGAACATCCGGGCCCGCCGGGGCGTCATCCTTGCCAGCGGCGGCCACGCCGGCAATCCCGAGGTACGGGGCATGTTCTACCCCGCGTTGCGGGAACCCGCGTTCCCGACCAGTGGTGTGGCCCTGCAGGGCCCCCATGGTCAGGACGCAAGCGCCCTCAAGGCCGGCTTGAAGGTTGGCGCCGGACTCGCGGGCATGCAGCAGAACCTCTCCTATGGCACGACGTTCCACATCTCCACACGCCTGGGCACCCGGGATGCGTACACCACAATGATGCCCGGTCACCCGACTTTCGGTTTACGCGGCTCCGCGGGGGTCAATGTCGGCAACGCCGGCTTCGAAGAGTTCATCGCCGTGAACCAGGTCGGGAAACGTTTCTTCAGCGAGGTCCGCCTTCCCGTCAGGCCCGGTCTAAACCGCTACCCGGGCGACGGGGGCGCTCCGGGCCAGGGGCTCGAGCATACGCCGCTCGACTGGCGCAATTGTCGGAAGGAGTGGGTCAGGGAGATGTATAACTATGACCACGGCCTCGATGCCGCGCTGGCGATAAACGAGGGATCCGAGGCTCCGGACTACTACTCCGGACCGCTTTGGGCAATCTTCGACCAGGATGCGGTCGAACGCACGGGGTGGGAGCTTTCCTACCCCTACGTGTCCGACAACGGCTACTTCTTTAAAGCCGATACCATCGAGGAGCTGTCCGCAAAGATCGAAGCGGGCCACGAGTTCCAGCGCGTGGGGCTGAAATATCTGGCCGAGACTGTGGACACCTGGAACGGTTATGTGGACACAGGCGCCGATCCCGAGTTCGAGCGCGACGCCGATGCACCGATGAACCGCCTCGAGACCCCGCCCTTCTACGCGCTCTCGATCATGGTGATCTGGCACGATTCCTATGGTGGCCTGCGGGTCAACGGCCGGCAGCAGGTGGTGGACATGCAGGGCCAGGTCATTCCCGGTCTCTATGCCGGAGGTGAGGCCGTGGGCGGTTTCAATAAGCATGGCTTGGGCAAGAGTCACGTCCATGGCTATATCGCCGGGACGCATGCCGTCGAAGAGCCGTCCAACCTGTAGTGACGTTGATTTCCGGTGGGGGTCCCACCCCACCGGAAGAGTTCACCGCCCATGGCCCCAGAAGACAATTTGACGCGCAAGATCAGCGCGTTGAGCTGTGAGGTGTCGCCCAGCGAGGTCGATGCCGGCGCCGACCTGACTCTGAAGGGCAAGGTGTCATGCACCCCGCCAGAAGACCTGCGGGGCAAGACTCTCCTGATCAAGGACCAAGACGGCGCTGTGGCAGAAAGTATTGAGCTTACCGAATTTGACGGGGAGACCAACGAGACGGGTGAGTTCATGGTGAAGGCGCCGGTCATGCCGGGGGCCTATACGTGGCTGGCCGTGTGCCCGTCAGATGCGAAGGCCGGCATTTCGCATGAGGAACCGTCGGCGCCGTTTGCATTCACCGTCAAACCCCACAGGACGCATGTCGTCGTATGGGACGCGCCGTCGACCATCGAATGCGGCGAGGGGTTCAGCATCAAGTTCGGGGTCAAGTGTTCCTCCGAGTGCCGGCCCCACGGTTGGACGCTGGAGGTCCGTGACCACGATCGGAAGAAGCTGGCAGGGGCCACGCCGAGCGATGACGCCTGGCCCGGAACCACCGCCCTTTACTATACGGAGGTGGATCTGACAGCCCCTGACACGGAGGGGCTCTATGCATGGGACGCCAAGGCTACAGCAACCGATTTGGATGTCCCGCACGAGGAGGGTCGGGCCAGTTTCGGTGTGAGAGTTGTTCCCACCCCCGAGTGCGTCTTGACCGTCGAAGCGATAGACATGGAACGTCAGACCCCGGTCAAAGGTGCCAAAGTGGTTGTCCACCCCTACAGAGCCTTCACGGACGAGGGCGGCGTGGCGGAGGTGAGGGTCCCGAAGGGCGCGTACCGAATCTTTGTTTCTGGGAAGAATTATTTACCCTTTCGCAGCGACGGCGATGTGAACACTGACATCACGATCAGGGCGGAGCTCGCTTTGGACCTGGAGCTCTCGGATGCCGATATCTGGTCCTGATCCCCGACGCCACCACGAATCGGGAGAGGAGGTCTGACGTTGAAGATCGTGATTGGTGTTCTGGGTCTTGCGTGTGTCATTGCACCGGTTGCCGTTGCTGGGCAAGTGATCGACACGGTCTTATTCGAGCAGGGGCAGCAACTCTACCAGGATAACTGCGCGGTTTGCCATATGGACTCCGGCGCAGGGAATCCGCCGACCTTCCCAGCCTTGAGCGGCAATGACCGGCTCGGAGACCCTGTTCGGATTGTCACCCATATCCACCAGGGCGAAGGCACGATGCCTCCATTCCCGGGTCTGAGGGTGGGGGAGATCTCCTCCTTGACAAACTACGTTCGCGGCGCGTGGGCGAACGACTTCCCCGGTGTGACCACCGAAGAAGTGGCAGCGGTGTTGGAAGGGCTTAGGGACATTGGCCCGATCGCATCGGTCTGGGAAGGCGTATTCACCGACGCCCAGGCGCAACGGGGCCAGGCGGTGTATTCGGGCTCCTGTGGCACCTGTCACGGCCGTAGATTGAATGGCGCTCCCGACGATCCGGATATGCGGTCAACGCCCCCTCTGGCGCGGGCGCCGTTCCTCCGCGATTGGGAGGGCAGATCGCTTGCCACACTGTTCGAATACACGCGGGCGACGATGCCGGAAAGCAACCCGGGCTCTCTGACCGACGAAGAGTACGTCGATGTCATCGCCTACATGCTCTCTGTTGGCGGGATGCCGGCGGGAGATGACGACCTCCGGCCCGATCCGCAAAGTCTCGCCCGCGCCGTCATCCAACCGCAGCCATAAGTAGGAGACTGAGGCGTCGTTCAGGCTGCACTGCCTTCGATACCGACACAGTTCTGTTGCCGGTTCTATTGTTAGGAGACAAGCTAGACTATCGAGGCCCCCACGATTGAGGTCTCCCTGACGGCCCGGGATTCTTCGACATTGTCTCGGCTGAGGTAGGTGTAGCTCATTCCGACCGGGTGATCATCACAGAAGACATAGACCTCACGCGGGGAAAATGGCGTTTGAACGATTCCGCTGCCCAATGGCGCAACCTGGGGGATCACAGAAGATAGTTTTATGCATGGAGTGGCAGTCCTGCTCGTAGTATTCTTGGCGCATGGCCCGACCGCGTAGTGGGGACACGATTCACCGCCTCTATCAGTGGCTGATCGGTGTGTCGATTCTTGCGATCACTGGCAGCGGGGTGTTGACGCCCTTTGCATCGTCAGCGCGTGCGTCCAGTCAAGCGCCGGGGGTGGGGGTGGCTCCAGCCCGCGAGATGCACGCGGAGCTTCCCGGAGTCCGCATTTGGTTCACCGACTCCGGCGGCAGTGGCATACCTGCAGTGTTTCTGCACGCAGGATCGGGAAGCAGTCAGGTCTGGGAGCACCAAATTCCGGCATTCACCGCCGCGGGATACCGCTTCATCGCTTACGATCGGCGGGGATGGGGCCGCTCCGTAGTCGACCCGTCGGGCCCGCAGCCGGGCACCGCAGCCGACGACCTGCAGGGCCTGATGGACTACCTGGGCGTGGACCGCTTTCATCTGGTGGCTACGGCGGCGGGTGGATCTGTCGCTATGGACTATGCGATATCGTTCCCCCAGCGGCTGCGGAGCCTGGTGATTGCCAACAACGTCGGCAGGGTGGCAGATGAAGAGTATCTGGAATTGGTCAGCAGTCTCCGGCCTCGGGAGTACCCCGATCTGCCTGTCTGGTTCCGCGAGCTGGGACCGATGTACCGGACGGCGAACCCGGAAGGCACCCGCCGCTGGATCGAGCTTGAAAGCAGGAGCCGGCCGGAGGGGCCGCTAATGGCGACTCAGCCCTTGCGGAACCGGCTGACGTTCTCACTTCTCGAGAGAATCGAGATCCCGACCCTGCTGATCACAGGGGGCTCGGACTTGTCCGCGCCGCCGCCGCTGCAGCGTTTTTACACGGCCCGAATCAGAAATTCCGAGTCTCTGATTGTGCCCAATGTGGGCCACTCCACTTACTGGGAGCAACCGGAGATATTTAACCAGGCTGTACTCGAGTTTATCCGCAAGCATTAGTTGTTTGATCAGAGCTTTGGCCGGGTAGAACTTTGTAGACGGTCCAATCGAAGCTGAATTCACACCCGGGAGGAATCATGAAGCGCTACGTGCCGTCACTGCTCTGCGTTCTGCTGGCAGGCGGGTGGAATCTGACTGAATCCAGGGCACAGACCAACACGCCCGAGGATCATGAGGCCGCAGCCAGGGCTGCGGCATACAATCCTGGATTTGATTTCACCTGGATATTCGACAGGAATTGCGGAGAGTTCTCCAGAAACGTGATCAATACGCCCCCTCGCCCCCCCGCGGCGAGGACGGTTGCACCGGCCCCTCGAACGATTCCACCGAGGGAAGACTGGTACCAGCCGCCGGCAAGAGTATTCGACAACCTGTATTACGTCGGCAGCCGTGAGATGACTCTTGAGGACGGATCCTACGTCCAAGGCCTGGCGATGTGGGCGGTGACGACTTCGGAAGGAATTATTCTCCACGATACAGCCTACGACTATATGGTCGAGGACCAGATCGTCGACGGACTGCGTCAGATGGGGCTCGATGCGGCCGACATCAAGTACGTCATTATTTCCCAAGGCCATTCCGACCATTACTACGGAGCTAAGACGCTCCAGGACAGATACGGGGCGCGCATCATCATGTCAGAGGCGGACTGGGATCTGGTGGCTAATGACAACAGTCCGTCAGAGCTGAAGCCCAGGAAAGACATGGTCGCCACCGACGGCATGGAACTGACGTTGGGCGATACGACGCTGACGCTCTATCTCACCCCGGGCCATACCCCGGGAACGATTTCGACACTGATTCCGCTCAAGGATGGAGACCGATGGCATCTGGGAAGCATCTGGGGAGGCAACTCCGTGGGTGTCAGGTACTGGACGGAGCGTTCAGAGGGCCTGAGAATCTATGCCGCCTCGGCCCAGCGCTTTCGGGACATCACCGCAAGGGCCCGCGTGGATGTCTTTCTGGCCAGTCATACGAACCATGACAACACCCTGGCCAAGGTCAACGGTCTACGATTTCGGAACGCGGGCGAGGCGCACCCCTTCGTTGACGCCGAAGCTGTCGGGCGACATCTGACCGTCGTCGGTGACTGCGCCGAGGCACAGCTGGGCTGGTACCTGGAATCGCAACAGTAGCTGGGAGTTTGAGGGTCTTCCCCAGGGCACGCGGGGATCCGGGAAGCCGGCGTGCCCTTTAGGCGGCCTGATTGTTGCCGGGTCTGTTTCCCCAAGATTGCGCACCTTTGCCTCACCTGAAGATTGACGAAGCCGCTGCCGGCCATGCGTTTCAGCTGGTTTTCGGTAGTTTTCCTAAGCTGTTATTTTCAGACTCGGGACCGAGTGGGGGAAATCCCGTGAGCGGGCGAGTCCTCTCCCCGGCAATTTACGACATATGATCGCTTGATCCTGCCCACCGTAAGCGCACCACGAGACGGCGTCCGTGGTCATGCGCCGGAATCATTCGGAACGAACGCGACGATCCTCAGCGGCCCACCACTGCCCCCTTCTATTTTCATGGGAAGCGCGACCACGTAACTCCCGATGGCCGGTAGCGAAGCAAGGTTGGTCACGTTCTCGAAACCGGCGATGTTTTCCGCGTAGAAGATCACATGGGACCGGAAATCGGATGACTGGCCGCGGTCGATGCTGGGGGTGTCTATTCCGACAGCAGCAATCCTGCGGTTGTCAACGAGCCATTGGGCGGCCTCGGCGCCGATTCCGGGGAAATGGAGCTCCGCGACTGCGGCTTCTCCGGTGAGGGCTGTCCCCAGATACGCGCTGCGGTCGTTCCATCGGTCGGACCACCCCGTCCGAATCAAAAGTATGGCTCCGTCCGGAATGAGTCCGTTCTCTGCCTCCCACGTCGTCAGCTCGCCTATCGACACGAGATGATCTGGAGTTATATCTGCACTGACGTCAACGACTGCTGCGGGTCCGATCAAGTCCGAGAGTGGAACTTGATCGGTTGTGCGTTTGCCCTCGGCGAAGTGGACCGGCGCGTCCAGATGTGTTCCACCGTGCTCGGCCGACCGAAAGCGGTACGCCGCATAGAACCATCCGCTCTCTGTGGGCCCGAAGGCGAGTTCCTCGAGTTGAAATCCCGTCGTGTCGGTCGGCCAGTAAATCGTCGATTCGGAAAAGGCGTGTGTGAGGTCGACCCACTGGCCGGCCGAGTGGTCGAAGACGTCACCGTAGTCGCCAGCGGGTGGCCCGCACCCGGCGACTGCACCCACGAGAACCAGACCCAGCTTCAACCGCAAGACAAAGCGCATGACATGTTCCTCCCTGACGGGGATCGTGTCATTGTGCACGACCCGACCCGCATCAACCGAGGAACCGCTTTGGACGAGTGGGGACTTTCCCTTCGCGCGCGCCTCACCCTCTAGGGGCCGGGTGTGGGCGGGGGTCCCTCCGCATCGTCGGCATCGTCGGCATCGGCGGCGTCCTCGGCGTCCTTCAGCATCGCTTCGAATCTCGCCTCGGCCCTCGCCACCAGATCCGTCCACCCCTCTCGGTCAAGACAGCTCGCACAATTCGCGATGACGGGGAGAGCCGGGTTCAGCTCCTGGGGCGGGTCCTGCGGGTGATTGTGGAGGAATAGATCGGGGGGCTCGAGCTCTTTAAGCCTTCGAAGCGTTCTCTGCGTGTCGGCCACAACCGATGAGTGCCTCGGATTGTTGAAGAGCTGGACGCCCGCGTTCGGGATTTCGCCGCCACGGAAAGCGACGGACAAGGTGTCGCCACCCTCCTGGACTGTGGTCATCCACATCGTTGCCCCTTGCGTGTGCCCCCCCGTCCAGACAGCGCGCAACGTGGTGCCCCCGAGCGTAACTGTATCGCCGTCGGCCACTATACGATCAACACTGGCGGGCTCCCAGCCCTCAGCCCCGAGAGCGGAGTTGTCCTCGCCCGATTCGATCGCCACGGCATCGCCGCCGAGCGCCACAATCTGGGCACCTGTCGCTCGTTTCATCGCCGCATGTCCCTGGATGTGGTCCCAATGAGCATGGCTGGACAGAATGATCTGGATGTCCTGCACGTTGAACCCGAGCTTCTCGACGCTCGAAACAATCCCCGAATGCATCTCGTCGCTGCCCGTGTCGTGGAGAATGTGCCCCTCGGGCGTGGTGATCAGATAGGACGCCATTCCCCTTGCGCCAACATAATAGATGTTGCCCACGACGCGGAACGGTTCGACGGCCTCGCTGTCCGATCCGCGAGCAGGTTCCCCTTGTTCCTGTGCGGTATTCGGCGACTGGGCGCACGCTATCGCTGAACTCAGCACAACGAACGCATATATCAGACGCATAAGGCCTCCTTCAAACCTGTCTGTCTCGGTCACGCCCCGGGCAGGATGATCAGGAGCCTCCCGGAATCAAGACCGGCTCGAGGAAGAATAAGCGCACCTGGTGAACAGAGTCCAGCTGAAATTCCCGGATCAACATGACGGCACGGATTCAGCCAGCTCACGCGTCAGTCAGACGCAAGCGTCGTCACGGAGACGACCTGCGGGTGCTTGCCTACCGGGTCGAGTCCAGCGGCGGGAACAGGGGCGGCGGCAGGCGCTTCAGGCTGGCCTGCTCATAGGCGAACGCGTATCCCAGCAAGGATCCCTCGCTGTAGGGTTTTCCCATCAATGCCAGTGCCATGGGCAGGCCCTGGCTCCCGAAGCCCATCGGGACGACGATGCAGGGGAACCCCACGGAGCTGTAGCCCGCGAGTGTGGCGGGAGAAGGGATGTCGGAGGCCACGTAGCTCAAGTCCTCCAGCACGTTCACCGGGTTGGTGATCACGCTGGCAAATCTTGTCTCGTAGGGGAAGACGAGCACGTCAACCTCCGAGTTCTCAAAGAGCGCCAGCTTGTCGGCCCTCGCCTGGGGCAGGATCTCCCGAATCAGGTTCTGATACGGGGCGTCGCGGGTGGAGGTTGTCAGAGACCGGCGCAACAGGTCCATGATGTTCTCGCGGGCGGGCAGCTCCGATTGATTGACGACCGTGTCGTATCGTTCCACGAACTCCCTGACGGTCTTTGGCGCGCCGGGCAAGGTCGCCAGATAGGCTTCCCAGTCCTCGCGAAAGCGAGAATCGGCAATCCGGCGAATCTCTCTCTGACCGTCCCCCAGATAGCGGGCCATGAAGTCATCACTGAGCCCGACGTCAACCAAGGTCGCTCCCAGCTCTCGGAGCCGTTCGAGCGCTTCTTCCGCCATGGCGTCGATCTCGGGATCGCCTCCAAACAGGTCCCTCACCACGCCAACTCGCGTGTCGTTCAGAGCGGCCGTGTCCAGAAACCGGGTGTAGTCCACGCGGCCGTCAACGACGTCATAGCGAGTGGAGACCTCGGACCACACCCGTGCGCTCAATGGATCTTCGGGTTCGGCGAAGGCCATGACGCCAAGCATGTGCGCCACATCCGCCACCGTCCGGGCCAGGGGTCCGGCGCTGTCGAATTCCAGATTCTTCGGGGCAATACCACTCCGACTGATCAGTCCCGTCGTCGGGCGCAAGCCCACGATACCGTTGTAGGCAGCGGGGCCGCGAACGGAGGTGCTCGTGTCGGTGCCCACGGCGAGGACCGCGAAGTTGGCGGCAATGGCCGAAGCCGACCCACTGCTGGAACCGCCAGTATCGCGCTTGGCATGGTACGGATTGACCGCCTGGCCCACCACCGAATTGTAGCTTCCGCTGGCGAACTCGCCCATCGACGCCTTGCCCAAAATGATGGCGCCCGCTTCGCGCAGGGCCTTCGTAAGGGCTGCGTCGTCAGGTGGCACGATCCCCCCCAGCACGGCAGAACCATTGGTCGTGGGGAGATCCAACGTATTGATGTTGTCTTTCAGCAGGACCGGAATGCCGTGGAGTGGGCCACGACGTCCGGACCGAAGACGCTCTTCATCGAGGGCCGCAGCCTGGCTCAGGGCCTCAGGGTGCACGGAAATGATCGACCTGAGCGCTGGACCAGTCGCATCGTAGGCGGCGATCCGGTCCAGATAGCCTTCGACAAGCTCGACAGCGGTCAGCGTGCCCGCATCGTACGCGGCCTGGATGTCGACGATGCGTGCCTCGAGCAAATCGAACGCATCAGCCCGAGACTGGCCCCCGGTTGCCGTTTCGTCGGAACCGCTGCAAGCCAACAACAACAGGGGAAGCAGCCACACAACCTGGGTTTTCTGAGACTCCATGATTTCCCTTTCTGTCGAAAGTTGCTCTGTTGCTTAGAAACGCGGTCATTCTAGTCACAAGAAGCGTTCGGCGGCAATCGGAATCTCGAGTCCTGTGTTTGGACTCCCCGATCAAGTGGGCCCACCGAGTCCCATCTTCTTAACTTGGACTATATTTTCCAGCGGGGCGAGTGAGAGGTGTAGCCCGTCAGGGCATTTCGTCCAGAAACCACTAAAGAATCAAGAGATATTTTCCTGTCCCGAACGATCTGAAAGAGGATCGAATGAGTAAGAAAGTGTCGGCAGAAAATCGGGTGCGGGAGATACGTCGCAAGAGGCGAAAGAAGTACTCGACCGAGGAGAAGACACGCATCGTGTCGGAAGGGCTGCGCCGATAAGGCCAACAAGCGGGGTTCATGGTGCCAGGGCTGGCCAGACACACCCACACGTTCGACCTTCGGACCGTAAGTCGTCCCTACCGTTTTGAACCCTGCGGCTCAGGGTGCCGCAGGCCGCAGCGCTATCTGGATAGATCAACCAGTCATTGTTGTTCTGCCCCACGCTGGCCGGTCCCCTCGCCCCAGCCAGCGGCCACGCCCGTATATAGCTGACCTGTGGATAAGATCGGAGGGTTATCTACGGGGCAGCATCCACACCATTGGTGTATATATCCAACAATTCAGCGGGACTCAGCGCCCTGTTGAACATCGCGATCTCATCCAGAGCCGCGTTGATCTCGCCCTGTAAGTCCGAAGTATCGAATGCTCCTAGGAAGGTAGACTCCGAGTCCTGCCAAGCGGCTGCGTCGATACCGACAAAACCACAATCGGCAGAACCCTCTTCAACGCCGTCGAGGTATAGTTTTAGAGTACTTCCGTCAAATACAACAAAGACATGCTGCCATCTGTCAAATGCAAAATCATATCCTGAAATAGCCCGGCATCGGTTGGTGATCGTTCCGTCATAGCTGATGAAGGCAAAGAGTCTTCCCCACCTGTTATAAGCGAGCCGGAAAAACATATCGGCATCGGTATAGTCGTACCTTCCGATAATGCCATAGGTTCGACTTGCAGCAGGCTGTCCGTTTGGCTTGATCCACCCGCCGAAAGAGCAACCATTGATACAAAGATCCGAATATTGGGATCCAACCCCGACAGTCACATAATCACCATCCCCGTCCAGGTTGAGTGACCCGCCGATTCCTTCCGTTGTCCATAGAAAATCGCCATTCAGGGTGCCGTGATTGGCATTTCCAGAAGAATCAAGGGCAGTGCCTCCAGAACCATCATCCAGTTTCCATAGACCTTGCAGCTGATCACCAAAACCGGTGGAAGCGGTTGTGATACTCCACGCCGTCGTATCCGCAATGCCGGCAAACTCGTTCGGCGTGTTGGCCTGATCGGTGATCGCGCCCGCATCCATCAACACGTAATACCCGGTCAGCGGCGCCAGCGTCCCGGCCGGATCGACGGTCACCGTGGTCCCCACCACCGTCACCTGCCCACTGGTGCTGTCGATGCTTTCAAACAGCGCATCCCCCACCGTCTCCCGGATCTCGATGTTCCCGGCACCGGCGGCCACCGGCTCATCGAACGTCATCACAAACGTCGCATCGATGGCCACATGCACGGCGTCATCCGCCGGTGCCAGGCCCGTTATCGTCGGCGGCGTGGTCTCCTCACCTGTCATGAAGTTCCACGTCGTCGTGTCCCCGATGCCGGCAAAGTCCGCCTGATTCGCCTCCTGATCCGTGATCGCGCCCGCATCGATCAGCAGGTAGTACCCGGTCAAGGGCGTCAGCGTCCCGGCCGGATCGACCGTCACCGTGTTCCCCACCACCGTCACCTGTCCACTGGTGCTGTCGATGCTTTCAAACAGCGCATCCCCCACCGTCTCCCGGATCTCGATGTTCCCGGCACCGGCGGCCACCGGCTCATCGAACGTCATCACAAACGTCGCATCGATGGCCACATCCACGGCGTCATCCGTCGGTGCCAGTCCCGTTATCGTCGGCGGCGATGGGGCCGCAATGATTGTGATACTCCACGCCGTCGTATCCGCAATGCCGGCAAACTCGTTCGGCGTGCTGGCCTGATCGGTGATCGCGCCCGCATCCATCAACACGTAATACCCGGTCAGCGGCGCCAGCGTCCCGGCAGGATCGACGGTCACCGTGGTCCCCACCACCGTCACCTGCCCGCTGGTGATGTCGATGCTTTCAAACAGCGCATCCCCCACCGTCTCCCGGATCTCGATGGCCCCGGCACCGGCTGCCACCGGCTCATCAAATGTCAGTGCCAGGTTCGTATCGATGGCCACATCCACGGCGTCATCCGCCGGATTGAGAGCCGTGACCGATGGCTGCGTGGTGTCGACAACGGTCGCAAAGTTCCAGCCGGTGGCATCGCCGATGCCGGGGAAGTCGTTGGTCGCCAGGTCGGTAAAGGCGCCGGCATCGACGAGGAGGTAGTAGCCGGCGGCATGCGCCAGCGTCCCGGCCGGATCGACGGTGACCGTATCGTCGACGATGATGACCTGTCCGCTGGTCACGTCGATGGTTTCAAACAACGCATCGCCGATGCTTTCCCGGATTTCGATGTTCCCAATGCCGGCCGCCACAGGCTCATCAAACGTCAGCGCCAGGATCGCATCGATGGCCACGTCCACCGCGCCATCCAAAGGATTGAGAGCCGTGACCGATGGCGATTTGGTGTCGTTGACATCGATCGAGATCGAGTCGGTGGTGGTGTTGCCGCCCGTGTCGGTGGCTCTGGAGGTGACCGTGTGGATGCCTTCCGACAGGGCGGTGGTATCCAGGCTGAATGTCCATGAGTCGAGTCCCACGGCCGGGTCGAAGGCGCCGCCATCGATCTGGACGTCCACCACAGACAGCGCCGTGTTATCGAATGCGGTGCCGGAGATGACAATGGTTCCCGTAACCGTTGCTCCATCCAAGGGGAATGTGATGGCCACGGTGGGCGGCGTGATGTCCGTGGAGACGGTAAAGTCTGCCGACACGGCCAGGTTGCCCAGGGCGTCTCTGGAGAGCACGCGGTAGTGGTCGAGCGTGTTGGGGGACAGGCCGCTGAGGTTCTCCGAGTGCGAAGTCCCCAGGCTGGCATCCAGCGGCGTTGTGGTCCCATAAGTCGTGGTCAAACCGTACTCGACCTGGGAATCGGCGGCTTCGTTGGTCGACCACTGGATGTCGGCGGAAGTTTCCGTAACGTTGATCGAGGTGACCGAAGAGATGACCGGGGAATCGTTGTCCAGCGTGTATTCTTCTTCGGTCACGGTCGGCGTCAGGTCCGTCAACGGATTACCGAGCGCGCCGGCGATGTTCTGCACTCCGGCTAAGTCCAGATTCAACGTCCCGTTGCTGTCGCCGAGCCCCGACACCGGCACGTCATACACTCTGCCGCTCTGTACCCCCACTGCCCCAATGGTCCCGTCGCCGGCCGAGGTGCCGCTCAACGCGAAATCCGCCGCGTCCACGTTCACAACCGTCTCGTCGAATTTCACCCGGAACGTCACGCTGTCCGCGTTCGTGGTCGCTCCCGCCGGTGTCTGCCGTTCGATCGAGCACACCCGTGGCGCTGCGTCGGCAGGGGATTCCAGCGCGCCGATGTCGGGCGCGCAGCCCAAAAGCACCGGTGTCTCTCTCGAATCCTTGAAGAGCCACACCGGGTCCCCGTCGTTTCTGCTTATCGTGTTGGCAAGTGTGATCGTGTCTGTGTCGTAGTCGATGGAAGTGATCTGAACCGTGTTGTCAAGTGTCCCGACCGCGATCGCGTCTGCTTCAGTACCTCCCCAACCGGGCTGGAAGAAATGAGCGTCTTCGAGAACCAGAGATGTGCCACTCCCGATATCCGTCGCGTGAACAAGCGTGAGTCCTCCACCGGCGTCAATCGCGGGAGACCCGCTTTGTAGTGTGAAGTTGCCGGAGGAGGAGTCTGCAAAAAGGGGATCCTGGTTCAAAATCGCATTGGCCTCGTCGCTTATCGAGGGCGACCAGGTGGCGCTGGTGTTGCCTGTCAGAAAGCCGAGATTGTAATCAGCGCCGCTGTCAACCGGATCAGGACCGAGGAAGTAAGCCCGGTTGGGTGGATTGACGTCGATGGCATCGAAGAAGATGTTGTTGAACACGGAGCCGTGATCAGCCGAGCCGCCAGGACCGCCAGTCAGAGACACCGTAACGTGGGTTCCTCCGGAAGAGGCAACAGCGCCCTCGAAAGACGTATTGTTGTAGTACTTCAGATAACTGGCCTCGCTCTCCGAACTGTCGCCCCCGATGAAGCTGGAGGATCCAATATTGTAGATCGTGTTTCCCCTCAGAATCACCGTGTTCGGTCCGGCGCAGCCATTGGTGCCACCGATCTGGGCAAAATGCGTGTCCGCTAGGGCTGTCATGGAATGTATTGCCCTCAATCAGCAAGTAATTCACCGTTCCGGCGGGTCCTGCACAGAAAGACTGGATGCCGTCTATATGTGCGATTCCATCCTGGGTCTCCTCAATATAGGAATCGTGAAAATCATTACCTCGCACCACATTGCGGAATCCATGAATGTTTACAAAATCCTCTGTGTGAGAAATATCGTTGTTTTCGATGAGACTGTCGTCGGCCCAAATAGTAATGGCGTTATTTCGGCCGTCGGTGGGGGTCTCCTGAAAATTCGGCCCTACGTTCGTGATTATATTTCCCCGGATCAACACATCCGAACATCCGATTGATCCGAAGCGATTGCAGTGGATTGCAGTCCCTCCGGTGTCATGGATGTAGTTATTGAGGATTTTAATGCCGGTCATCTCGTTGATCCGGATGGACTCGCCCGCATCGCCGGGTTGAGGAGGCATACCGTCGTTCGTGATTTCGAAACCGTTGACGACGATATACTTCTTCGTCTCCATATTGAAGCTGCGCAACTTTGGCCGCGTTCCCGACGCTGCGAGGTACGTGACGACGTTGTCGGCAGTGCCGCTATTGGCCGGCTCTGCTTGCTCATCGTAGGTGCCGCCTGGACCGACGATGACCGTATCACCGGCGACCAACGTGGTGTCGGCTTTGCCGATTGTCTCCCAGGGGAAGGCGGGATCTGTCCCAGCGTTGACATCGCTGGCCGCGGGAATTGTGTTGTCGACGTAGTACGTCGTTAGCCCGGTGAAAATAATCGAAACGGAATGCGTGGCGGTGTTGCCTCCGGCATCGGTGGCTCTGGCGGTGATCGTGTGGGTGCCAAAGGACAGGGCGGAAACGTCCAGGTCGAATGTCCATACGGCAAGTCCCACGGCCGGGCTAAAGGTCCCGCCATCGACCTGGACTTCCAGCAACCATAGTGCGTTGTCTAATGCCGTGCCTGATACGTTAACCGTGCTAAAAACTGATGCTCCTTCGGCCGGTGATGTGATCGCTACGCCGGGGAGCGTCGTGTCGAGGAGGGTCGTAAATTCCCAGGCCGTGGCGTCGGTAATGCCGGAGAAGTCGTTGGTGGCTGGATCGGTCAATGCGCCCGCATCCACGAGGATGTGATAGTCGGTGGATTGGGCCAGGGCTCCGGCCGGATCGATAGTGACGGTATCGTCGACGATGGTGACCTGTCCGCTGGTCACGTTGACGGTTTCAAAAACCCCACCACCGGTTTCGGTGATGACGATGTTGCCAGAGCCGGCGACCACGTTCTCGTCAAACCTCACCACCAGGTTCGCATTGGTGGCCACATCCACCGCGCCATCCACCGGATCGAGACTTGTGACCGCAGGAGGCGTGCTCTCGGCGCGGGTCGCAAGGTTCCAGGCCGTGGCATCGGTAATGCCCAGGTGGTCGTTGGTGGCCACGTCGGTGAAGGCACCGGCATCGACGAGAATGTGATAGACGGTATCGTCGACGATGGTGACCTGTCCGCTGGTCACGTTGACGGTCTCAAATACCCCACCGCTGGTTTCGGTGATGACGATGTTGCCAGAGCCGGCGGCCACGTTCTCGTCAAACCTCACCACCAGGTTCGCATCGATGGCGACCTTCACCGCATCATCCACAGGATCGAAAGACGTGACGACCGGCGGCGTTGTGTCCAGCACAATCGGCCTGAGCGCTAGCTGATAGACCATCCAGTCATCGCTGCTCAGCGTCACGCTTGCCGGTCCCGTCGCCCCGGCCAACGGCCACGCCCGTATATAGCTCGCCTGCGCCTGGGTCGACCCTTCCAACTCGTCGCCGTAGCCATTGGTTGGATTGCTGAAGTTCTGGGACGCCGTATCCGAGAACGCGAAAAGGATTCCCAGTGCCCCGTCCGTTCCGGTCGTCATCGACGGTGCGGTCGCCGTCGTTCCCTGGCCACTGGCCCGGGTCGCCGCTGATGGCGCCACGTCCCAGATATCTGAGGTATCGACGTTCTGGAACACCCGAATCGCCACCGACCATCGATTCGATGCTGGAATCGTCCACTGATAGGTGTCCGGCTCGGATGTGCTCCCGATCCGGCTGTAGACCGCGTGACCGTTGGTGCCCGCACCCACTTCGTCGATCTCTTCGCTAAAGGCGCTCGGACCGTTGGCATCGGTCACCCTCTGGTTGCCGTTGGGGTGCACGAATGCCACCACCAGGTCGTTTTCCCCGATGCTGAGACCGTGCGTGATCGTAATCGCCGTCCCCACACCAGCGGCCACCGCGCTGCCGGTTCTCGTGACCCCCGCAAAAGGGTTGTCCACGTTGATCCCGATCGAGGTCGTGGCCGTGTTGCCGCCCCCGTCGGTGGCCCGGGCCGTAATCGTGGGGTTGCCTTCCGACAGGGTGAGCGCGTCCAGGTTGAAGGTCCAGGAGGCCAGCCCCACGGCCGAGCTGAATGCGGCTCCATCCACCTGGACCTCCACTAGCGACAGCACCCCGTTATCGGATGCCGTTCCGGCAATCGCAATCGTTCCCGTGACCGTGTCCCCGTCCGTCGGTGCCGCAATCGTCACCCCTGGCGGCGTCGTGTCCGCCAAGGTCGCGAAGTTCCACGCGGTCGTGTCTCCGATGCCGGCAAAGTCCGACGGATTCGCCTCCTGATCCGTGATTGCTCCCGCATCCATCAGCAGGTAATACCCCCTCGCGTACCCCAGCGTCCCGTTCGGATCGACCGTCACCGTATTCCCCAAAACCGTCACCTGCCCGCCGGTGATGTCGATGCTTTCAAACAGCGCATCCCCCACCGTCTCCCGGATCTCGACGTTTCCGCTGCCGGCCGCCACCGGCTCATCGAACGTCATCACAAAGTTCGCATCGATCACCACATCCACGGCGTCATCCGCCGGATCGAACACCGTGACGGCGGGGGGTGTGCTATCCGCGGTCACCGTGAAGTTCCACGTCGTCGTGTCCCCGATGCCGGTAAAGTCCGCCTGATTCACATCCTGGTCGGTGATCGCTCCCGCATCGATCAGCAGGTAATACCCCGTCCCGTACATCCGCGGCGTCCCAGCGTCCCGTTCGGATCGACCGTGACCGTGTCTCCCACCACCGTCACTTGTCCACTGGTGATGTCGATGCTTTCAAACAGCGCATCCCCCACCGTTTCCCGGATCTTGATGTTTCCAGCACCGGCTGCCACCGGCTCATCGAACGTCATCACCAAGTTCGCTTCGATTCCCACATCCGCGGCGTCATCCGCCGGCGTCCAGTCCCGTAATCGTCGGCGGCGATGGGGCCGCAACGGTTGTGACAGTCCACGCCGTCGTATCCCCAATGCCGGCAAACACGTTCGGCGTGCTGGCCTGATCGGTGATCGCGCCCGCATCCATCAGCAGGTAATACCCGGTCGCGTACCCCAGCGTCCCGATCGGATCGACCGTCACTGTGTCCCCCATCACCGTCACCTGCCCACTGGTGATGTCGATGCTTTCAAACAGCGCATCCCCCACCGTCTCCCGGATCTCGATGTTGCCGGCACCGGCCGCCACAGGCTCATCGAAGTCATCACAAAGTTCGCATCGATCACCACATCCACGGCGTCATCCGCCGGATCGAACACCGTGACGGCGGGGGGCGTGCTATCCGCGGTCGCCGTGAAGCCATTGGTCAGCGTCACCACTTCACTGCCGGTCGTGACGATCAGGTCCCGGTCCCCAATCGCCGCCGCGGCGTCGATCGTCAGGTTCGCCGTCGCGTGCGTCGCGTCGGACACGGTCACGCTATTGACCGTGATTCCCGCCCCGACGTCGGCTGTCGTCTGTCCCTGGACGAAGTGCGTGAACTGCCCCGTCACATCGACGTTCAGATTCGGCACACCCTGATCACCGCCGACGGGACTGATGCTGATGGAGGGCGGCGGCTCGGAAATTCCCAGCGGGAAGTCGGCATTAGTCCAATCAACAACCAGGTTGTCATAGTAGGTGTCAGAAACAGCTTCGTCATTGTAAGTCAGCTCGAAAACGACGGTATCTATGGGTTGATCCGTGATCGTGCTTGTGGCGGATGAACCCACCAAGCTCCAGTCGTCGATTGAATAAACTTCCAGAGAACATTGGTCCGCGCGCGCCCATTTGAGAGTGATCCAATACCACGTGTCCGTAGCCACAGGAATATCGCTGCCATAGAAGGTCGACGGCTGAGTTGAATGCACCCGGATATTGGACTCTGCCCAATTTGCCGTGCAAGTAGCCTGCCCGTTGGAATTACTGAATCCAATCAGGTCATAAAAATTAAACCCAGATAGGGTTGATTTGACAAACAGCCCCAGTGACAGGTGGTCATAATCGGCGGGTAACCTCATCGATGCGGAGTCATCGCCGGTCTCAGTGGGATGCACGTGGTTGAAGTGAAGACCTCTTGCGCCAAAGTCCTGATATGCGGTGCCTTCAACAACCGCCGGGATATCCAGCGGCCTATGTTCGCTACCCACTGTAAATTGAATGTCTGGCACCGCAATCCAACTGGCGCCTGAACCATGAGTCGAAGATCCGAGATATTCCACAGTCATCGGATCTCCGAAGTTGCCTGCCTCAAAATCAACATACAAGTCAGCGTTTATTTGATTTACATACGGACTGGGGCCACCACTGTCGCCGATCTCAAAACTGATCAGATAGTCCTGGGTGTTTGCATTGGACTCCGCGTCTTCGCAACGGACGTGGTATCGGTGCAAGCCGTCGGTCATTCCGATTAGCGACTGGGAATGGGACAGGCCGCCCGTTGCCACAAACGTATTGGCCATTGAGTCATAATCTATGTTGGAGAGGGTGCCGTATTTGCAAGTTGCGTCTTCGTTCGTCGACAGGCCAAGAACCACGACGCTGGTTCCGGCGGGCAGGCTGCCGCTTGGCACTCCATTGGATAAGATCGGAGGATCACCTACGGGGACAGCATCCACACCGTTGGTGTAAATATCCAACAGTTCAGCGGGACTCAGCCCCCTGTTGAACATCGCGATCTCATCCAGAGCCGCGTTGATCTCGCCCTGTGTGTCCGAAGAATCGAATGCTCCTAGAAAGGTAGACTCCGGGTCCTGCCAAGCGGCGGCGTCGATACCGACAAAACCACAATCGGCAGAACCCTCTTCAACGCCGTCGAGGTATAGTTTTAGAGTACTTCCGTCAAATACAACAAAGACATGCTGCCATCTGTCAAATGCAAAATCATATCCTGAAGTAGCCCGGCATCGGTTGGTGACCGTTCCGTCATAGCTGATGAAGGCAAAGAGTCTTCCCCACCTGTTATAAGCGAGCCGGAAAAACATATCGGCATCGGTATAGTCGTACCTTCCGATAATGCCATAGGTTCGACTTGCAGCAGGCTGTCCGTTTGGCTTGATCCACCCACCGAAAGAGCAACCATTGATACAAAGATCCGAATATTGGGATCCAACCCCGACAGTCACATAATCACCATCCCCGTTCAGGTTGAGTGACCCGCCGATTCCTTCCGTTGTCCATAGAAAATCGCCATTCAGGGTGCCGTGATTGTCATTTCCAGAAGAATCAAGATTAAATTGGCAGTGCCTCCAGAACCATCATCCAGTTTCCATAGAGCTTGCAGTTCATCATCGAACGTGGCGGCAGCCGAAGAGTAGTTGAACGCTAGTAAAAGAACGGCGATCAAGATCGCCGAAAGCAATAATTGCGCCTTTCGATGTGTCCGTATGAACACTCTGGGTGATAGGACGGTTGGAGAGAGACCCGAAATGGAGGTCATTACAAGAGGTGTGTAAAATTCATTAGGCGGCCTTCGATTTCGACACGACTCTGATGCCATCAGCGAAGTGCTGACCCTCATAGATCTGTTGTAAGAGATCGGATCCTTTTAACTGTCGTCAGGCATTCTCAGCGACACACCGTAATTTCCAGATGATCGCTGTGGCGTTCTCGACACGCTTACAGCGACGGACCACCGCGTTGGTGTCGAGACGCACCCTATCGGAGGGCGACTCGAAGATGTGGGTCGTCCTCAGATGGGTCCAGTGCTCTTTTGGAAAGCCGTCGTCGGACAGGCCCGCGATGATGACAGGCTACGCCGCACGTTCTTACGCAATCCCGGCCTTCACCTACAGTCGATCGGGCCATTGATGCACCACCTCGAGCCCAAACATATGCTGTTGAGCCCACACGTCGTATCCCAACTGCCAGGTCAATTTCAATCGTTGAATCGATGCACGTGACAACGGAGCGCCCTGACCCAGCATCCCGCGCATGGCCTGCTCGAAGTCTCCCGTCTCTAACCCGTGAAGCTAGAGATCGGGAAGCAACTGGCCCAACTGTTTCGACTTCCTCCGGAACTACGGCAGAACCTGGCTCTCAAATCGCTCTGACGTGTTTCCGACCCAAGGACGCCGCACTCCCATAGTGCCGTTCAACATCGCAAACCGCCGGGGCTTTCCGTGCCCCTTCCGGTACCCGCGTCGGTTTAGGCTCCGTTCCGCCTTTCCCCGCCCCAGATACTCCATTACGTATTCCACTCATTCAGCACGTGGGTGGCCTTTCTGCGCAATTGAGTCGCAGATCCCAAATGTTTTCCACTCCGCTATTTGAATCATCACGTTACGGGTAGAGGGGACCGCCTCAAGCGTACACACCGCATACCCGACGACTCCAGTGCCCGACTACGATGTGTAAAGAAACCCGACAGCAGCGAAAGCGCGCACACCGCCCAAGTCACTGATTGTAGATGCTTTATAGGTATAGATGGGCCGATTTGAAAACTGTCGGATTTCTTTACAACATACGGTTGTTTTTTTGCCACTTCAAATTGTGCAAAGTTTCATATTTCACAGCAAGTGGATGGTGTTTTGTCAAATCCGATCATGCCGAGTGCTTCATTTCTGGAAGGGCGTTTTCATAGAAGAACCCGGTTTGTTTCTGGACAGGTGTTGTAATGCGAGAGCTAAGGTCAGTAGCAATTCAGTCGATCAGATGACGGGATGGGGAATCAAGAGGAGTTGCGCCTGCCGACCACCACCTACTGGTTTTGTTCTGATCCCGATTTTTGTGCGAAATGCTTTGACGGGCTAGGTGTGAATTCCAGCAACGTTGTAAACACCAGGCAACCGAGAAATCGGTGGTTTGTATTGGATGCCGCCGTGTAGTCGATGCTCATTGTAGTGGGTGAGGTAGATCGGTAACACGTCGGATCGTTCGTTCGAGGTTCTGTAGACTCGGAAGTAGGCCCACTCGCGCAGCAGCGTCTGGATGAATCGTTCCGCTTTGCCGTTGGTTTGAGGCCGGTACGGGCGAGTGAATCGTTTACGAATGTTGAGTTCGTGACATCGTTTCAAGAATGTTTTGGCACGATAGCAGGAGCCGTTATCGGTGAGTACGCGCTGGACGGTAATACCGAACCGGGCGAACCATCGGATGGCGCGATCCAGGAACGCGACCGCACTGTGTTGGCGTTCGTCAGCTAAGACCTCCGCATAGGCGAGGCGGGAATAGTCGTCCACGCAAACGTGGACGTACTCCCAACCCGCACCTTCGGAATCCTGTCGTGGGTTGTCGGTGACGCGGTGACCCGGCCGCCAGAATCGCCCTAACTTCTTGATATCCAAATGCAACATCTCTCCCGGCCCATCATGTTCGTATCGCACCACCGGTTCGGGTGGGTCCAGATTCTTCAACTGGGACAGGCCTTGTCGTTGCAGCACCCCCGCGACTGTGGATCGTGGCAGCTTGAGCTGATTCGCAATCCGAAGCGCTGTCATTCGGTATTGGGTTCGCATCTCCACGATTAGATCCACCCCGTCCTTGCCCATCCGATGGTGTAACATCCGAGGTTCGCTCGATAAGTCGTTTAAACCCGCTTCGCCCCAATCGCGGTACCGTCGGACCCATTTGTATACCGTGCTCCGACTGACTCCAAATTGCTCGGCTACTGAAGATACCGAAGCGCGCTCTTCAATCACTCGGATCGCCATCAATGCTCGACTCTTCGGGCAGGTTCTTGCATTCTTGTGAAGGTTCATACGGGCTCTCTCCTTGGGCTGATCGGTTTAGGTCCCAATCAGCTTCTCGGATTTAGCCCGTGTGAACAACCTTCACAGAATTCACAGCTAGGGCTGCGAACCCCGCTTGTTTTAATGGTCAGCCCGAATCACCCTGCGAGCGTGCTTTCCGTTGGAATCTATTTCATGAGAGCGCTTATCTTCCCTATACTCACTCGGGGGGAAGAACAAATATGAATCGACGAAGGTTCATTGGTAGTGCGACGGGCTTGGGTGCGGCCTTGGCATTCCCCGCTCGCCGTTCGCGCAGACTCCTGGCGAATCAACTGCCAGCCAACGTCGTCGGCTTCAGTGCGTCGCAACTGTCGGCGGCCATTCAACAAAGACAAGTCAGTTGCGTCGAGGTGATGCAGGCGTACCTGCAACGGATTCACCGCTACAATCCCGTCTACAACGCCATCGTCAGCATGGCTGATGACGATGTGCTGATCCGCCAGGCGGAACTCGCTGATCAAGCCCTGGCCCGGGGCGAATATTGGGGTTGGATGCACGGTATGCCTCATGCCGTCAAGGACCTGGCTGATGCGGAAGGCTTTCCAACCAGCCGCGGCTCTCCCATCTATGCAGGCACGGTGGCGGAACAGGATAGTTTCATGATCGGCAGAATCCGAAGGCAGGGCGCGATCTTCATAGGGAAGACGAACGTGCCTGAATTCGGTATGGGTTCTCAATCATACAATCCTGTATTCGGTGCCACAGGCAGTGCCTACGATCCGGCACTGACGGCGGGTGGTAGCAGTGGCGGCGCCGCATGTGGTCTTGCGACTCACATGCTTCCGGTGGCCGACGGTAGTGACTTGATGGGATCACTTCGCAATCCGGGTGCCTTCAATAACGTGATCGGCTTCAGGCCGAGTCAGGGGCGAGTGCCGGGAGGTGGCGGTGGCGACCTGTTTTACCAGCAGATGTCCACAGGTGGCCCGATGGGGCGAAACAGTGAAGATACGGTTCGCCTTCTGCACAGTATCGCCGGCTACGATTCCGGCCAACCGCTGACCCTCAGGGATGCAATACCGCCCTTTGAGGAGTTCAGGGCGCGTGATCTACGGGGCCTCAAGATTGGGTGGATGGCAAACTATGAAGGCTATCTCAACTTCGAACCTGGCATTCTCGAGCTCTGTGAATCCGGCCTCGGCAGCCTCACCCGAGCGGGCGCGATCGTCGAGTCGTGCCGGCCACAATACGACATGGACCGGCTTTGGCGGACCTGGCTGACCTTACGCCACTGGACCCGTCACGGAACGAGGGCGCTCTATGACGACCCCGACACTCGAGGGCTGCTAAAGCCCGAAGCCATCTGGGAGATCGAAGGCTCGTTCTCCGCTGCGGGGGCTGATATATATCAGGCAGGCATTGCCCGTGCGGCATGGTTCCGTGCGTTGGGTTCCCTGTTTGATCAGTTCGACTTCTTAGTGTTGCCAACGGCTCAGGTATTTCCTTTCTCAAAGGAAGTTCACTGGCCGGGGTCCATCAACGGGGTCGAGATGGACACCTATCATCGCTGGATGGAGGTCGTCATCGGAGGGACCTTGGCAGGCCTTCCGGTGGTCAACGTACCTGTGGGGTTCGATCCGCGGGGCCGGCCCATGGGCATGCAACTGATGGGACGGTTTGGGGAAGACCAGGGGGTTCTGGAATTTGCCATGGCCTACGAACGCGTTACGGATCACCTGGACCGGCCCCCGGAACTCGTCGACGAAATCTAGAATGCGCAGAGGCTTCCCGACGTTCAGGCGGAACCTCCCTGTCGAGAAGAGCCCCGTCCAATTCTGATCGGACGGGAGCGATTGTTCGTGTGGATTCCCACGTTCTGACGCCTGCAACTGGACATCACACCCCAACTGCGACGTTCTCGCCGTGAATCTGGCCACCCCCTGCACTGCGAAACCCGCCTGGTTTACTTATCGGCAACCTGGATTTGGGGACCTGGGCCCCACGCCCGGCGGTCAGTGACGGTTGTACGAACTTTGGACTTGACGCCCACCTTTCCCGCGGGCATTCTCGGAACGAATCGCGCGGGTTCGGTTTCAATTTCATGTCATCCAGAAACGGCTGAAACCCAGGGAGATCGTTATGCGGACAGCTCGTCAAGAGAGGCGATACTCAGCGGCCGCCGGATCACTCACCGAACCCGAGCGCGCTGCCAGTCGGTCCAGGCCCGTGCCTCCGGGAATACAGGGCAGCACATCCGTGGCTCGAGGGGTGAACACAGGAGCCGTGCCCCCACGGCATTGCAACGGCTGCTGACTCGGTAGACGGCATTCCGGTGCCCGGACTCCTTTTTATCTTGCGTCGTTTCGGGAGCCTGTATACATTCGCACCTAGATCATGAACACCGCGACGAACTTAACGCGACGAACCTTCCTGAAAGGCGCCCTGTCCGGCACCGCGGTGACGACCGCATTCGGTTTCAACCTCCAGCCCGCTCTGGCCCAGGCCCGGAGTCTCAAGATCGACAGGACGACCGAGACCCGGAGCATCTGTCCCTACTGCGCGGTATCCTGCTCGGTGATCATTCACACGCTCGGCGATCGCGCCAACAATGTCACGCCAACCGTGGTGCACGTCGAAGGCGACCCCGACAGCCCGATCAACCGCGGCGCCTTGTGTCCGAAAGGCGTCACGCTGCGCCAGTTCATCGTGAACGACCGACGGTTGACCCAGCCGTTGTACCGGGCGCCGGGTTCGGACTCCTGGACCGAGATGTCCTGGGACGAGGCGGTGGATCGGATGGCGCGGCTGATTAAGGACACCCGCGACCGAGGATTTGAGGAAACCGACACTGCGGGCCGCCGCGTCAATCGGCTCACGAACACGGCGATGATCGGCGGGTGCACCGACACCAACGAAATCAACTACCTCTACGGCAAGCTGAGATTCGGGTTGGGGGTCGTGCCGTTTGAAAACCAGGCACGGCTTTGACACGGGCCCACGGTGGCCAGTCTGGCCGCCACCTTCGGCCGCGGGGCTATGACCAATGGGTGGACCGACGTCGCCAACTCCGACGTCGTTCTCGTGATGGGCGGCAACCCCGCGGAAAACCATCCGGTCGGTTTCCGTTTCGCCATGGAAGCCAAGCGGAACCGGCGGGCTCGGATCGTGACCATCGATCCGCGCTTCAGCCGGACCGCTGCGGTTTCGGATCTGTATGTGCCCATTCGAGCGGGCAGCGACATCGCGTTTCTCGGCGGGCTGTTGCACTACGCGCTCGAAAGAGCCCTTTATCATCACGCGTACGTCCAAACCCACACGACGGCGCCCTTCATCATCGTCGAAGGATTCGCATTCCAAGATGGACTGTTCTCCGGATGGAACGCCGAGTCCCGGAGCTATGACAAGTCCAGTTGGGAGTACGAACTCGACAGCTCCGGATACGCCCGCATCGATCCGACCCTGGAACACCCGCGGTCGGTCTTCCAGCTGATGCGACGGCATTACTCCCGGTATACCTCCGAGACGGTCGCCTCGATCTGCGGCTGCACGGTCGAAGAATTCGAGCGGGCTGCGGCAATCATCTGCTCGACGGGTAACGCCGAGGGCGCCGGCACGATCCTCTATGCGCTCGGCTGGACGCAGCACAGCCATTCGGTCCAGCTCATCCACACCGCCGCAATGCTCCAGCTCATACTCGGCAACATCGGCATTCCCGGCGGTGGGGTCAACGCCCAGCGGGGCCATTCCAACATCCAGGGCGCCACTGACCTGGGCGCCTGGAACATGCTGCCCGGCTATTTGAAGCTGCCGCGGGCGCACCAGCAGAGTCTGCCCTCATACATCGCCGAGAACTCGCCCCGCGCGCTCCGACCGAACGCTATGAACTACTGGTCCAACACGGACCGGTTCATGGTCAGCCTCCTCAAGGCCTATTACGGCGACAACGCCACCGCTGGTAACGATTTCGGTTACGACCACCTGCCCAAACCCGACGCCGATGAAGATCACAGCTGGGGCACGATATTCGACCGAATGTACGACAGCCAGGTTGAAGGTCTGATCTCATTCGGGATGAACCCGGTCGCGAACGGACCGAATACGCCCAAGATGCTTGCGGCTCTCGGGAAGCTCCACTGGCTGATCGTCGCCGAATGCTTCGAGACGGAAACCGCCGCGTTCTGGAGGGCCCGGGATGCGGCGGGCGAGTACTATCCGAGGGCACCGGGTCCGGCCGATATCGACACCGAGGTCTTTCTCCTGCCGGCCGCGTGTTTCGCGGAAAAGGACGGCACGTTCGTGAATTCGTCCCGCTGGCTGCAATGGAAGAATGCCGCGCTGGACCCGCCGGGAGAGGCGCTGCGCGATCAGGACATCATCGCTCGCCTGTTCCTGAAGCTACAGGAACTATATCGGGACGAAGGCGGCACCTCGCCTGAACCACTGCTCGACATGACATGGAACTGGCAGAACCCGCGATCACCTGACCTGGCCGAAGTCGCCCGCGAAATCAACGGCCGTGGCGAGGACGGGCGTCAGCTTTCCACCTTCGCGGCGCTGTCGGGGGACGGGTCCACAGCCTGCGGCAACTGGCTCTATACCGGGTCCTTCACAGAAGAAGGCAACATGATGGCGCGCCGCGGACAGGAAGATCCCACCGGGCTGGGACTGTACGCGAACTGGGCCTGGAACTGGCCGCTCAACCGGCGCATCCTCTATAACCGGGCTTCGGCGGATGCGGCCGGCGATCCCTGGGACCGGACACGCGCGCCGATCCGCTGGGATGGTGAGCGATGGGTGGGCGACGTGCCCGATTACGGCGCGACAGCCGCGCCCGAGGAATTCGGTTCCTTCATCATGTTGCCCGAGGGCGTGGCCAAGCTTTTCACGCCTGATTTCGTCGAGGGCCCGTTCCCTGAACATTACGAGCCGGTCGAATCGCCGGTCGAGAACGCACTGCATCCCGACGTGGGTTCCAATCCGGCTGCCATCATTAAGTCCGGCGAGCTGGACGTGTTGGGTACGGTGGACGAATATCCGTATGTCGGCACGACCTACCGGCTGACCGAGCACTTCCACTACTGGACCAAGCACGTTGAGGGGACCAGCGCACTGCAGCCCCATTTCTTCGTCGAATTGCCAGAGGAGCTTGCGGCGGAAAAGGGGATCGGCAACGGCGACCGGGTGCGCGTCTGGTCCGCGCGGGGCGAGGTCCAAGGCCAGGCGATGGTCACACGGCGTATGCGGCGACTTCAGGTGGCGGGACGGACGATCTACCACGTGGGGCTGCCCATTCACTGGGGGTTCATCGGGCGGGTCACCGGGCCCCTGGTCAACAACCTGAGCCCGAGCGTGTTCGATCCCAACTCCGGTACGCCGGAATACAAAGGTTTCCTCGTCAATATCGAGAAGGTGGGATGAGTAGGGACCTCAAGGCGATTTCAGCGACGCCCGGAAGTGCCGCCGGTGCGGCGGTCGACACACTTTCCGTCGCCAAGCTGATCGACACGACCACGTGCATCGGCTGCAAGGCCTGTGAAGTGGCCTGCCAGGAATGGAACGATCAACCGGTCACGATCGGCATCTTCGACGGGACCTATCAGACGCAGCCCGATCTCAGCCACAGCCTCTGGAACCTGATCAAGTTCAACGACACCCAGATCGACGGCCAGGATGCATGGCTGATGTCCAAGTACCAGTGCATGCACTGCATCGATCCCGGCTGCCTGAAGTCCTGCCCGTCACCGGGCGCCATAGTCCAGCAATCCAACGGCATCGTGGATTTCGTCCAGGACCAGTGCATCGGGTGCGGATATTGCATGACGGGCTGTCCCTTCGACGTTCCCAAATTTGATCCCTACACTAAGAAGGTCTACAAGTGCACGCTGTGTACGGACCGCGTCTCGGTGGGACTGGAGCCGGCGTGCATTAAAGCCTGCCCGACGAACTGTCTGAGCTTCGGCACACGCGATGACCTGATCCAGATCGCCGAGGACCGGGTCGACGTTCTGAGAGAAGACGGCTACGGAAACGCCGCTGTCTATAATCCGGCGGGCGTCGGGGGGACGCAGGTTCTGTACGTTTTGCGCCACGGGGACCAGCCCGAAGCGTACGGCCTGCCGAGGGACCCACAGATCCCCTGGACCGTCGCTGTTTGGAAGGGCCCTCTGAAGTGGCTCGGCAACGCCCTGTTCCTGGGCGGAATACTGGGCGCGTTCTTTCATTTCATCCGTTTCGGCCCACAGCCCGAAGGGGCGGATGGCGACCCGGAGGACCGTCGTGCCGGGTCGTGAGCACAGCGCTGACCGGATCGTCCGTTTCAACGCGGTGGAACGCACGGTTCACTGGATGGTCGCGTTGAGCTTCGCCTACGTCACTCTGACGGGGCTGTCGATGTGGTCGCCCCGAATGTTCTGGATCTCCACGCTCGCAGGCGGCGGAACCACAGCCCGGGCGTGGCATCCCTGGAGCGGCGTTGGGTTCGCTGCGATCTTTGCCGTCATGTGCATCCGCTGGGCGAGCCAGATGAAACTCGACAAAGACGATCGGAAGTGGCTCGCCCGTGCACACCGTTATGCCGTTCACGACCACACGGGCCTTCCCGAAGCCGGCCGCTTCAATGCCGGTCAGAAAATGTTGTTCTGGATACAGTGTGTCGCTCTGGTGCTGCTGCTCGCCAGCGGCATCGTCCTCTGGCTCCCGGAATCGACTGCCCGCATCCTCCGTGAAGCCGCCATTCTGATTCACCCGGCGGGGGCCGTCGTCTCGATAACGGGCATCATCCTCCACGTGTACATGGGAACGGCCGCCGTTCCCCGGGCACTGCGTGGCATGGTCCGGGGATGGGTCACCCCCGGATGGATGGCCCTCCACCATCCCAAGTGGTATCGGGAGATCCGGAAAGATTGACGACGTTCCGCGAGCGTGGGGACCGGGCGCGTGTCCTCGCCGGGCAATATCCGGCGTCTGAGGAAATCCTGATCTTCTATGCCCGCGTGGCCGACTGGCAGCACGACACCCGCGCCGCGGTGACCGGCCTGGACGACCTCACGCACACGCTTCCATCGCTGGTCGACCTCGTCCGCCTCGCGGGTCCGCCGGCGCTTGCCGAAACGGGTTCGCGCATTTCGCCTCCCGAGTTGGCAACCTTGATTCGGGAACATTGGGAAGCGGTGACGGATTCTTCGACGCGCGAGTTCTTTACCCGGGCTCTGCTTGAGATCCACGGATCAAAACTTCCGGACGGTTCGAACTGTCCCTGGTGTCTTCAACCACCCCAGGTGGGGTGCCTACGGGCCCAGGGCGACGGCCAGGCGTTGGACCTGGTCTGCGCGCTCTGCTTTAGACGCCGCAGTTTTCCCCGGTCGCGCTGTCCGGCCTGCGACGAAAGCCGGGAGGCGAAGCTCGTGGTGTATTCCACGGCGGATTTCGCTCACCTCAAGATACGGGCCTGCGATTCCTGTCAGGGCTATTTCCTGGTTGTGGACCTGGAAAAGGATATCCGCGCCATTCCCGAGGTGGACGAACTCGCCGCGCTGCCACTGGACCTGTGGGCACGGGAACACGGGTATCGCAAACTCCAACCCAACATCGCCGGGATCTGATCCGTTGGAATATTTTAGATCTCTTGTAACCGGAAGTGCGGGGATTCTCTACTGGGAGCTCTGATCGCCTCGGAACACGAAACCGGCCGTACCCGACCTTAACTGAAAGGTCCGTTTAGTCAGGAGAATTCGAGGTCAAAGCTTCAGCGGAGAACGTGCTAAAGTCAGGGAACGAAATCCTGGGAGGTCGCTGATGAGTCGGACGGTAGGGGTAGGAATAGTTCTCGTGGTGTCGGTTGCCTTGGTCATCGCCTTGAGCCGGAATGGCGAAGAGATTGTGACCGTTCCCGAATCGGCCCTCCCCAACGTGCCGACGTTCGAGGTCGATCCAACCTGGCCGACGATTCCCGCCGGTTGGGCCCTGGGCGCTGTGGCCAGCGTGGCCGTGGACGGCAAGGATCACGTGTGGGTGCTACAGCGGCCAGCTTCGCTGCCCCCGGAGGAGGCGTCAATGGCCGCACCTCCCGTAGTCGAGTTCAACCCTGAAGGCAACTTCGAACGGGCCTGGGGCGGACCGAGCACGGAATACGATTGGCCGGAATCGGAACACGGTATCTACGTGGACCACAACGACTATGTCTGGGTCGGAGGCAACGGTCCCAGTGATCACCAGGTCCTCAAGTTCACGATGAGTGGTGAATTCGTCATGCAGATCGGGCAGCCCGGCGAGAGCCAGGGCAATCGGGACACGGAGAATCTGGACCGGCCGGCGGACGTCTGGGTCCACCCGCCGACGAATGAGCTCTTCGTTGCGGACGGCTACGGCAACCGGCGTGTGATCGTTTACGACGCGGACACGGGGGAGTTCAGAAGGATGTGGGGAGCGTTCGGCAATGAACCGATCGACGGCGAGCCGGACCCGGCGTGGGCCGGGGAGCAGGAGGGGCCCGGCCCCCCGCACTTCGCCCCTCCCGTGCACGCGGCCAAGGTGTCCAACGACGGGCTTGTCTACGTCTCCGACCGCGCGGGAAAGCGGGTGCAGGTCTTCACCACCGAAGGGGAGTACGTTTCGCAGGTATTTATTGGCCGCGAATGCCTGGCGCCGGAATGTGGTAACGGCACGACGGCTGCCAGCACGGCCTTCTCTCACGACCCGGAGCAGCGCTTCTTATACGTCGGCAACCGGAGTCAGGCGCGGGTTATGGTGCTGGAGCGCGAAACGCTCGAGATCCTGGACAGTTTCGGGGGATGGGGGTCGGCGCCCGGCGAGTTCGGCACCCTCCACCACATGGATGTGGACTCGATAGGCAACCTTTACGTGACGGAGGTCACACCCCTCGATCCCGTCAATCGGCGGGTCCAGAAGTTCGTCTTTAGGGGTTTGCAGCCTCTGCCCGCGAGGTAATCGCCGCAACCCGCCGGGATATCGCCCGCCGGCAGCGTGATCACGATCTCCCCGGATGGCCCGCGCCCGTGGGTAGAGGGGTTTCAATTAGCAGATGCACGGCGTGCTGAATCTGTTGGCAGCGATCGAGGCCCAACGGATACATCATGTTGTCCGAATCGCACAGGCCTCTACCCGCGGAGGTCGTTTTGAGGGGCAGATCCCTGGGAAGGAACATCTCCGAATCGATGCGTCCCAAACTACGTCGAAGTGTCGACTCACTTCGCTTGTCTCTTAAGCCTCGCGCCTGGGCGATCCGGCGGGAGTCATCCGGCGCGGATTCGTTTCAATGCACTTCTCCGATAGGACGACTGTAGAGGCCTGTGGATGTGTCGCCCGCGGATCCGGTGTTTGACAACGTCAAGTTCCGGAAGATACACAGGTCCAATATTGACCCATTTCTGGGAGGGTAAGTGGTGAGTTCGATTCGCCTCCTCTCGGACCGGACAGCTGATCAAGGCCATGCACGGCCCGATGTTCCACCCTCCGACGTGGAGGTGCTGGACGCCTACTCCACAGCCGTGACTGCTGCGGCCGATGGCATCAGTCCTTCGGTGGTCAAGATTGAAGTGCAGCAGCCGAAATCGGCACGCAGTCACTCCGACTCCGGGTCCCGCCCGCGCCGCTCCGGCACAGGTTCGGGATTCATCCTGACGCCGGATGGTTTCGTTCTGACGAACAGCCATGTGGTCGATGGCGCAAATCGGATTGAGGTGACGCTCGCCGACGGTCGCCGGCTGGGAGCCGAGTTAGTCGGAGATGACCCGGACAGCGACCTGGCCGTCATCCGTATCGATCCTTCCCAACTTGTGCCCGTCATGCTCGGGGACTCGAGTAGGATCCGCGTTGGCCAGCTCGTGATCGCGATTGGAAACCCTTACGGATTTCAGTATTCGGTCACCGCAGGTGTCGTGAGCGCGCTGGGGCGTTCGCTGCGCTCGGGCTCGGGCCGCCTGATCGACAACGTCATACAGACCGATGCCAGCCTGAACCCGGGCAGCTCCGGGGGACCGTTGGTCGATTCCCGGGGCCGAGTCGTTGGCGTCAACACGGCAGTCATTTTTCCTGCCCAGGGGATCTGTTTTGCAATCGGTATCAACACCGCGAAATTCGTGGTGGGTGAGTTGATCAAGCAAGGCCGCATCCGACGGGCCTACATCGGTATCGGAGGCCAGGACGTGCCTATCCATGGACGCGTGGTCCGGTTTCATCGCCTGACCCTCGACTCAGGCGTTCTGGTCGTTTCGGTCGAGGCAGACAGGCCGGCACATCGGGCGGGCATTCGAGAAGGCGACGTGATCGTAGGCTATGGTGAGGATTCGATCCAGGGCATCGACGACCTGCACCGCTCAATGACATACGAAACCGTCGGGATTCGCGCGACTGTATCGGTTCTCCGCAATTCAGAAAAACATATACTCGAAGTGGTTCGAGTGGAACGGTAGGGCTGCGATTCCCTTTCGAGTGGTGTGCCTGATTTAAGGGCGAAGGTCAAACCAGGCGAGCGCAACCGTCTAGGCGGGGTTGCCTGGTTCTGGTTGCTTGACATCCGTGCCTCCCGGTGTTGGTTGTTTCAGGAGGTTTACCAGGCACCCGTCCTTTTTAGGAATCCGGCCTTCATAGGATCCAAAGGTCAATATCGGCGGAGTCCCGACCCCCTCGGGGCTTGCAGTCAGTGTAATATTGATCGCCTGGACCCCAACTCATGTCGAACGCTTTAACCTGCAAACAACTTTTCAAACGCTACGAAGGCGGCAAAAAGGCCGTGGACGCGGTGAATGGCCTGGATCTGGAAGTCCATCGCGGCGAATGCTTCGGTCTTCTCGGTCCGAACGGCGCGGGGAAAACGACGAGCGTCGAAATCCTGGAAGGATTGATTCCGGCCACTTCGGGAGAAGTAGAGATTCTGGGTATGCGCTGGGGCACCGGTCACGACTATGAGTTGCGCCAGAAGATCGGAATCACACTTCAGGAGACCCGACTCCGTGACAAGCTGAGCGTCCTTGAGACGCTTCAGATGTTCCGGAGTTTCTACGACGAAGGGATCGAAGCGGAAGAAGCGGTGGCACTGGTGTCGCTCGAAGAGAAGGCTGATGCATGGATCTCCAAGCTGTCGGGAGGGCAACAGCAGCGTGTCGCTGTGGCGTGCGCCCTTGTCGGCAAGCCCGAGCTTGTCTTTCTGGATGAGCCCACGACGGGATTGGATCCACAGGCGCGCCGCCAGATCTGGAACATCGTCACCGACATCAAGAGGGCCGGAAACACGGTCTTCCTGACAACGCACTATATGGATGAAGCCGAGAAGCTCTGCGACCGTGTTGCCGTTGTCGACCATGGCAAGATCATTGCAATGGGTTCGCCTCGGGACCTGATTACACGGCTGGGTGGTGAGCACGTCATCGAGTTCAGCCTCGAGTCGAACGGCGATCGAACGGTTGACCCCGAAACGTTTTCCCGAATCGTCGGTGTCACCAAGTCCATCGAAGAGTCTGGCCGGTATCTGCTCACAGTGGCGGAACCGCATCTGTCGATCCCTGGGTGTCTCGACCTTCTGTCGAAAGAGAGCCTGCAGCTCAAGAGCCTGACCACGCGGCACGTCAATCTCGAGGACGTATTCGTCAATCTGACGGGGAGGCATCTTCGTGACGATTAAGACCAGCGCATTTGCCCAGTTGGTCCTGGCAAACGTCAGGAGTTATCTGCGACAACCTGCAGCCATCTTCTGGACCTATGGTTTTCCCTTCATCATGGTCGTGGGGCTGGGTCTAGCCTTCAACAACGATACCGAAGTGCAAACCTTATTCACTGTGACCGAAGAGGCGTCTTCGGATCCGATCGTTCAGACGCTTCTGGAAGATGAGCGCTTCGGGATCGACATCCTTGCCCATGACGAGGCGCTCGAACGTTTACGGCGCAACCAGACGCCGCTGGTTGTTTCCGTTGAGGCGTCGGGAGATTTCGAGTACTTCTTCGATCCCACGAATCCTGATGCAGCCACGGCCCGGGCTGAGGTGGACGATGCGATTCAGCGGGCGGCGGGCAGGCAAGACACCGTGCGTTCGAACGATCGCCGAACCGATGCGCCGGGTTCCCGATATGTCGACTTTCTCGTCCCCGGGTTGATCGGGATGAACCTGATGGGCGCGGGGCTCTGGGGGATCGGATTCAACACGGTCGACCTGCGCATCAAAAACCTGCTCAAGCGAATGGTCGCGACTCCAATGCGACGAGGTCAATTTCTGCTCGCCTTGGTCAGCACCCGCGTGGTGTTCTTCATACCGGAACTGTTCTTCCTGCTGCTGGCGGCGAAGTGGCTCTTCGGAGTGCCTATCGCCGGCAGCTACTTTACCGTGTTCCTGATGGCGCTCCTCGGCTCGATCACTTTCGCCGGTATCGGACTGATGGTGGCCTCCCGTGCAAAAACAATCGAAACAATCAATGGTTTGATGAACCTGGTGATGATTCCGATGTGGCTTTGTTCAGGGATCTTCTTTTCTTCGGAACGATTTCCAGTCTTCGTCCAGCCCTTCATTCAGGCGCTGCCTCTGACGCAGGTGATCAACGCGCTCCGCGCTGTCATCCTCGCGGGAGAACCGCTGGCCTCCCAGGCATTCTCGATTGGAGTTCTGGGCCTGTGGTGTGCGCTGAGCTACGCCGTTGCACTCAAGGTGTTTCGCTGGGTCTGATTTCTGAACGTAGCGACTTCCGAACGACTTCCTCTGGAACCGCCGGAACAATTGACAAAAGCAGGCCCTCGGCTACTTCCCCGTAGCTGGCGAATTCTTATCTTCTATTCAGTTTCAAGGACTTGTGCTGGAATCCAGAAGCCGAGCCAGCGTCGAACTCAGGTGAATCAACAGAATAATCCCATCGTGGGGAACCTGCATCCACTCACTTCTAACTGCACTTTTATCTGGGACGGATGTTTAGTTTCGACTATGCTCACACGAACGTCCCTGACCCAGACCGGAAAGCTTTACCCACCGACGTCAGGTTGTGGGGCGGCGCACTGTCCGACAATGGCGGCACTCACGCCCCAGGCTGAGGCGTGCGCTAAACGATTTGATCACGCACCACGAGGGTCACCGTGGACCCGGGAGGTTTAAAGCCATGCGAATCGGGCTCCGAGGCGCATTGATCACCGGTTTCGCCGCCGCGGCACTGTGGATGCCGGGACCGGCGCTCCTGGCTCAGACCGAGGGCTATACGGCGCCCCGAAGCGCGGACGGACGACCCGACCTCAACGGCATCTGGCAGGCCCTCAACACGGCCAACTACGACATCGAAGCGCATACCGCGAAACCGGCACTGGCGCTGATTCCGGCGCCGTCGCGTGCCGACGTTCCCGGCATTGGCCGGTCCACCCCGGTCGAGCTTCCGGCACCCGGGCTGCGGGCGCTCGGCGCGGTCGGGGCGGTTCCTGCAGGCGAAGGCTTAGTGGTTGGGGGTGACATTCCCTACCAGAGTTGGGCGGCGGCCATGAAGCAGGAGAACGCCGAACATTGGCTGGAGCGCGACCCCGAGATCAAGTGCTTCATGCCCGGTGTACCGCGCGCGACATATATGCCGTATCCGTTCCAGATCCTGCAGGGAACCGACCAGATCCTTATCGCTTACGAGTTCGCGGGTACGACGCGAATCATTCACATGGACGAGGTGGGAGACAGCCCGAGTCCCACCTGGATGGGATGGTCGCGCGGGCGTTGGGAGGGCGACACGCTCGTAGTCGACGTCACCGGCTTCAACGACCAGACCTGGTTCGACAGAGCCGGCAATTTCCACAGCGACCAGCTGCACGTCGTCGAACGCTATACCCCGGCCAGCCCCTACCATCTGATGTACGAAGCCACGATCGAGGATCCGGAGGTGTTCACGCGGCCCTGGACGATAAGGATGCCGCTCTACCGGCGTTTCGAGGCCGATAAGGAGTTGCTGGAGTTCAAGTGCGTCGAATTCGTGGAGCAGCTGATGTACGGGGAGATCGGCGTGATCAATCCTGCGACCGGTGACAGAAACGAGTAAGAGGAGGTTTGTGATGGACCGACGACACGGCTCCCGGGCGCATCGGGTGGCGGCGGCGGCGATGTGTGCGCTGTTCGTATCGGGATCGCTCGCGGCTCAGACGCCGGCGGCCACCGACAATGAGACGGATGGGGCGGTGTGGGAACATCCCCGCACCCCGTGGGGTGATCCCGATTTGCAGGGTGTGTGGAGATACGAAGCGACGATCCCGCTGGAGCGCCCTGCGGCATTCGAAGGGCGGGCGTTCCTGACCGATGCGGAGATGGCCGAGATCGCGCGGGTGGAAACCGAACTCGCGGCTAATCGGCTGGCGGGCCTCGACGGCGTCGACGTGGGTCGTCTCACAGTCGAAGAATCCCCTATCCGGGGCAACGAGTACAACATCTTCTGGCAGGACCACGGACGGGCGAGGCGAGTGTACCCCCAGACGTCTCTGATCGTCGACCCCGCCGACGGAAGGCTGCCCTACACGGCCAACGCGCGTGAAGCGACCGCACGATCGAGTGCCCGCTACGGGGTCGGCCCGTATGAGTCCTTTCTGGATCCGGATACCGGCGAACGCTGCCTGACCGACGGTGTGACCGCGATTATGTGGCAAGGCCCCAATGGCGGCCACAACCGTATCGTGCAGAGCCTCGGATACGTGACGATTCTTCACGAGGAGTACCGCGACCGGCGCATTATCCCCCTCGATGGGCGTGCGCACGGGAACCTCCGCCAGTGGTTCGGCCACGCAGCGGGGCGTTGGGAAGGGGACACGCTGGTCGTGGAGACCACGAATTTTCTCGACAGAACCAACTACGAGTGGGCAAACATCTGGACGCGGGCTTCCGAGAGCCTGCGCCTGGTGGAACGCTTCAGGCGCGTGAGCGCGGACGAGATCGAATACACGATCACGGTCGAGGATCCGAAGACGTTCACGCGTCCCTGGACGGCAGTCATGCCGATCTCGAGGCTTGCTGCGGGCACGCAGATTTACGAATACGCCTGTCACGAAGGCAACTACGCGCTACCGAATATGCTGCGAGGCGCCCGCACACCGGCCGCCCCCCAGTAACCGGCATCGCCACAGTAGGAACAAGGGAGACTCTCATGCGCACACATCTCATCGTATTGCTGACCGGCGTAGGCCTGGCCCTGACGGGGGCGCCGTTGTCAGCCCATCATGCGTTTGCAGCGGAGTTCGACGCTAATAATCCGATCGAGTTGCGTGGCACGATTGTTAAGGTGGAGTTGATCAACCCGCACTCGTGGATCCATCTCGATGTCGAGACCTCCGACGGCTCCATAGAGCGCTGGATGATCGAAGGCGGACCGCCCAACGCGCTTTTCAGGCGCGGCTTCACACAAGCCTCGCTGCCGATTGGAGCGGAGATCGTCATCGAAGGGTTCCGGGCCAGGGACGCATCATCTTTGAAGGCTAACGGCAGGGATATCACGTTCGCCGATGGCAGGCGGCCCTTCGTCGGATCCTTCGGCACTGTCTCGCCGAGATAGGGTCGCCATCCGGCGGCGAGTGAAGACAGCCCCGGCGCAGCAACTGCACATGCGTCAGTCAAGGCTTCGGGGGTGGGTCAGTCCAGCCGCAACCGGTTGGGAACTTCGCGGAGGCAAATTATGAACAAACTCATGTTAACGGTTACGGCAATCTTTGCAGTTCTCCTGGTTATCGTCCTGGCAGGGGGCCGAATGGGCGATGTGGGGCAGCAACAGCCACCGGGTTCCGGATTCGCTGCTGTCCCGGGACTGAAGGGCGGGCAGGATATCTTCGGGCCGTACGAGGTCGTTGAGAACTGGCCCAAACCGATGTCGGAGAGCCTACCCGGACACGAAGGGTGGACCTATTCGATCACCATGGATGTCTTTGCCGAGAGCCCGGACCGGGTTTTCCTCGTCCAAAAAGGGGAACTGCCGCTGATTGAAGAGAGGCCACAGAGCGTCTTGCTACCGGAGCTGGGACCGGGCCTTCAATTCCCCGTCTTTCGGTTGCCGCTGCGGCAGGCCGGCAACTCGATCCCGAACGGGAACCAGTTGGAAGCCGAAGGAGTGGGCAGGCCGGGCGTCGACTGGCGGTGGGAGCACTGTGTCCTGGTCGTGGATTCCGAAGGCAACATCGTCGAGGAGTGGACGCAGTGGGACCATCTCTGGTACCGGCCGCATGATGTGGAGATCAGCCCGTACGATCCGGAAAAGCACGTGTGGATCGTGGACGCCGACGGGCACGCGGTCTACAAGTTCACCAACGATGGAAAGGAGTTGGTCCTGACGCTGGGCACGCCGGGCGAGGGGGGCGAGGACGACACCCATCTCCGTCGCCCAACGTTTCTCGCCTTCATGGATGAGAACACGATGTACCTGGCCGACGGGTACGACAATACGCGGGTGATCAAGTACGACATGGATGGCAACATCCTGGGGCAGTGGGGGGAGGAAGGTAACCCTCCGAACGAGACCCGTCCCGGATACTGGAACAACGTGCACGGCATCGCCGTCGACCCCACGACCCGGCGGGTATACGTCAACGATCGCGCCAACAGCCGGGTCCAGGTCTTCGACGAGAACGGCGAATATCTGGACGAGTGGACCTTCGGACCGCGGCCGCCGATGGACATTCACAGCTTCATCGTGACCAGCGACCAGAGGCTGTGGGCGGCCGACCAGGGTACGCACAAGATCCTGGGTTATGACCTGGATGGGAACTTCGTTTATTCCTGGGGCAGTTGGGGTGAGTATCCCGGCGGCATGTGGGGCGTGCACGGAATGTCCACCGACCAAGAGGGCAATTTCTACACGGCCTCTGTGAACAACGGACGTATCCAGAAGTTCCGACCCCGGGCGGGCGCGAATCCAGATTTCCTTGTAGGCACGCCGTGGACGGGGGTCTGGTAGGCCCCCCCTCGCTCGGTCTAGCCCCGGCCGTCTCGATCCCCAGACTCCCTTGACCGGTGTCACGGTCTGGTCCACGCAGCCGACGACGCCTGATGGCGCTACTGCATCTCGGACAGTTGCTGGAGTAACACGCCCTTCGGGCTATCGGATGGCACGAACCGCTGCACCCGTTCACCGGCAAAAACTTCACCGGTGTAGATGTTGCCATCTCTATCCACCGCAATCATGTGCAGACCGAAGAACTGGCCGCCGTTTTCGCCCATGCCGCCCATCTCTCCCATGACGGTGCCGTCCTCGCGGTTCAAGAACCAGATCTTGTTGTTGGTGAGGTCCGAGATGTAGAGGAACTGCTGCTCGGGGTCGGGCGAAAAGCCCACGCCGCCGGTGGAGCCGCCAATGCCCGTTCCGGGCGCGACGACAAACTCTTTGAGAAACTCCCCGTCCCGGGTCGTAACGTGGATACGGTTCGCGTTCCGGTCTGCCGCGTACACGAGGCCATCATTGGATACATTCAGTGTCAGGTGGCCTGCGAAGTCTTCGGGCATCGGGCCGTTGGGCGTGTAGGCGTGGTCGGCGTCGTCGGTGCTGATCTCCGCCAGCGGTTTACCATACGCGCCCCATCCTCGTTTGAACTCGAAGGTGTCCAGAGCGAACACGAGCACGCGTCCACCGAGATAATTGTCAGCGACGTACATCTCATTGTCGGCATCGATGATTCTGATTTCTTCGAGACCGCCCACGATCATCGGCGTTTCTGGCGGATACCGTTCGCGAAACGCGACGCGTGCGGCCTCAGCCTGTGCGGCAGCTTCAGGATCGGGGGCGCGAGCAGGCCGCGCAGGTGGTGGCAGGAACCGATAGACGGCGCCGGCACTGCCTTGCCCTGGCACCGGGGGTGGGAGCGGGCGAAGCCCGACAGTGGCGCCGTTCTCCCGTTCCGGTGTCCGGGCGACTTCGGCGACGACTTGTCCAGTCTCCGGGTCGTATTTGCGAACCGTGTCTTGCCCGATGTAGACGAATCCCTCATCATCCACATCCATTCCGTGACCCTGCGGCGCATTGAAGGAGCCGATAACACGTCCTGCCTTGTCGAAGTGAATCATCGTCGGGGACCGCACGCAGCAGGCCGCAATCGGAGGTGTGAGTTCGGCGTGCAGTTCGATGGCAGTCAGATCGTTCGGGCGAGTCAATGCCCAGATGTCGCCGTTGGCGTCGACGGCAAGGCCAGTGACGCCCCCCATCTTCCAGTTGTCGGGAAGCGCTTGCGGCCAGGTGGGATCGAAAAGGTAGCTGGGTGCAGTTTGTAGCGCGAGCTCACTGCTCGCACACGAGACTGTGAACGCCGTACCGGCCATCAGGGCAAGCCCGATCCAGATCGTCGAATGTCCCCTCATGATATGTCCTCCTCTGAGACAGTAGCCTTGGGGTCTGAGTCTAGTCCCTGGCGACCGGAGGGGTCAATCGAGGACTACGCCGAGTCCCACGCCTCCAGAGGCGAGTGAGATGCCTACGGACCTGCTTAGAGCCATTGGGGCATTTTGCGGGAGTTGGACTGGCTGTTTCAGCAATGATGGAGCAGAGACCGTCGTTGCTGCCGTAGACGTCTGTCGTAACGCGCATTGAAGGGGCCACGACGCACAGCGCGCTCTCCGCAGGCCTGGGTTTATTCGGGCGCCCTCCCGGTCCAGCGTGTTCGCAAGGCGGCGCGGTCGAGAAGTGTTCCGCGGATGTAGACGTCGGCGATGCGTCGTGTATTGGTGATGTCGTCGAGCGGGTTCGCGTCGAGCACGATGAAGGACGCGCTCTTGCCCACGGCCACCGTGCCATGATCGGTCAGTCTCAGGATTTCAGCCGATGTTTTGGTCGCAGCGACGATGACCTCGCCCGGGGTCAACCCGGCCGCCACAAGATCCTCCATCTCGATGTGTGCGGTCCAACCCACTGCGCTGTCGGTCGCCAAGCCTATCGGTATCCCTTCGGCGTTGAGCTTGACCAGGTTAGCCGCCTGGAGGGCGAACGGCTCCAGGGGTCTTTCCCGGTTGAAAGCCAGCGCCGAGGTGCCGGTGTTGACTTCCTCCAGTATTCGCTCAAACGCTACGGGCGGGTGAGCATCCTGGATCCACGACAGGTCCGGCATGACGCCTCGAGGCGGGAGGTTCGGTGTGAGAAAGACATCCGGCCGCTCCTTGATCAGCGCCACAAACTCCTCATCAATCTCCCTGTCCCGCGCTCCATGCGCCAATCCATAAAGGCCCGCTCGCAGGAGTCCTTTAGCATCCTCCAGGTACCGGAGGTGGGCTAAGACGCGGATTCCGTGCCTGTCTGCCTGATCGATAATCGCTCCATACAGTGCGGGCGTCAGCGTCTCGCGCGCCCCATCCCCGCCGCTGTCCACATAGATTTTGATCATGTCGACCTGCGCGGCTGCATGCTCCTCGACGGCGCTTCGCACTTCCGCTTCGCTGGTGAGGGAGGTACCCCGGATACCCCATCCACCGTCGCGATACAGTGCGGCGCCCGGGATCGGGTTGTTCCGCATCTCGGATGACAGATCGCTTTCACCCCCTATTTGCAAAATGGCGCCCACCCCGAAGTACGCCTGACGCTCCAGCCCGTCGACGACAGCGTTGCGCGTGGGGCTATCATCGGTGAATGGGTCAGACGGCTGAAACGATACGAGGCCTCGCTCGAGATGTGTGAGGAGATGAACGTGGAGGTCGACGAGCGTGGGCATCACGGTCTTACCGCTCAGGTCGACGCGAGCGGCGCCCGACGGGACTTGCAGCTCACCTGTTCGGCCCACCTCGATGAAGCGGTCATTTTCGACGACAAAGGCGGCATCTTCGATGGGTTCGCTGCCATCGCCAACGATCAGCCGCGCCCCTTCGAATACAGTCAGGCTCGTGGTCTGGGCGGACTCGATTTCAAGCTGTGGTGAACACGCCGTGACCCAGAGCGCACTCGCCAGAAGCAGGCGGCATGACAGCGCCCTCGGCCGGCATACCCGACCCGCCACGGCACTGGCCGGGGTGGAACCTGCCCCATTGAACTTGCGTGCTGGTTGCGCGCGCGTGAGCCGCTTCCTTTTCATCATTGCACCTCCTCCAATTAGGGAACGTCGGGGCCCCTTCGCCACAGTTTCTGCGATGGCCCACGCCGGGCTATCGCGCACAACGGAAGCCGATGTTATGGTGGCCGGAGTCGAACTCGCGTGAAAGATTCCGGCCCCGTTCCGTCGATCGGATCTGGGCCGACCCCGAATCCTGACCCCCACCGCGCGTTCCCCGTACGGGTCCGAGGTCCAGGCTTTCGCGACCGTCCGAGGCATCATAGGGGTACGGCGCGTAGGCGCTGCTGACCCACTCCCAGACGTTTCCGGCCAAGTCCAGAACCCCGTATGGGCTGGCCCCGTCTGGGAAACTTGCCACCGGTGCGGTCTCCCTCCAGCCCCCGTCGAACTGGGCCCGCCCTCGATCCGGAGTCTGATTCCCCCAAGGATACATGCGACCGTCGGTGCCCCGGGCTGCCTTCTCCCACTCCGCCTCTGTGGGCAGACGCTTGTTTGCCCAGGCACAATAATCTCTCGCGCCCATCCAGGTGACCTCCAGAACGGGATGGTCTTCGAAGCCGGGTTGGACCTCCCACGCGCCGCCTCTCAAACCGATACGGGCGTCTGAATCGTCATGCTGATAATAGGTCTCTCCCCGGGGGCTCGCTGCCCCCTCAGCCTCGAGGAACCGCCCAAACTGGACTTTCGTCACTGGGGTCCGGTCGATCTGAAAAGAGGGCAGCCGGACACTGTGAGCCGGTCGCTCTTCGCTGGGGCCGGTGTCCGTGCCCATGATGAAAGACCCGGGCGGAATCGACACCATTTCGCTCGTTGACTGGCCCTGGGCCGCGCTTGCATGCCCCAGGATCAAAACAGTCAAAAAGAGCCCTCCAAAAACGTTGTCACTTCGGGTCATTGCGCCCCCTTTGAGTACGGCTGAGTCCGGCTGAGTCCGGCTGGATTGATGCTGCCATTTGGCATCGGATCAAGGAGACTACAGGCGAGATGCCCAGTCAATCAAAACCAGCCGCGTCCGATTTCAGGATTGCTTCGGCCCTCGCAGCACGATATGCCGCCTTTTCTACACGAACCTGGCTTCCATAGCCATCAATGTCGTCTCGAATGTATCGTTGATACCCGGGTCGAGTGTCCCATGTCATTGAGGAGGACTGCTCTATCAGCGATGCTCGGGGAGGCTCCGCCCCACCATTTCTTTTGACTTGGATCGCCGGCCACACTAGCATCCGCTAAGGACTCAGTCAGCCAAGGTTCACTGTATGACTTCTGACATCATCTGACAACAGGGGAGGGGCCCGACTATGACCGCTAGATTATTTCCACCGTGGGGGGGCGTCGTGATAATTGCATTACTGCTGATTCCCTCTGCCCAGGCTCAGAGCGGTGCCGCCGACGGCGAGTGGCCTGCGTTCGGCGGCGATCTCGGCGGCACCAAATACACTCCACTCAGTCAGATCGACGCCAGCAATGTCAACAGGCTGCAGATCGCTTGGCGACGCCCGTTCCTGGACGAATATTACCAGCGAGGGAATCCTGATCTCAGCATCTCGAGCGATTATCCTGCGCTCCCGCTCGTGGTGGATGGTGTCGCTTTCATTCCTAATGGAATTGGTCTCGTCGAAGCATTTGATCCGGGAACGGGAGAGACCCTCTGGGTCCAGGAACCTCCCGTTGGCGAAGCACTCGCCGGAGTGAGCACCCGCGGCGTTGCCTACTGGTCGGATGGATCTGACGGGAGGGTCCTCCTCCAGCGGGGACAGTATATGTATGCCCTCAACGCGGAGACTGGAGAGCCGTACGCCGATTTCGGTGACTCCGGTCGGGTCGATCTGAGGACCGGGTTGGCTGAAGGTGCCCGCTACCGGTGGGGAGGCGCACCACTGGTGGTGCGGGACGTAGTTGTTGTCGGTCAGTCGATGTCGGATACGTTCGCCGCTAAAGAGGCTATACGAGGCGACGTGCGTGCCTTCGATGTACGCAACGGGGAGCTGCGGTGGGTGTTCCACACGATCCCTCAGGCTGGGGAGTTCGGCACCAATACCTGGGAAGACAACGCATGGTCCTATACCGGTCACGCACCCGTGTGGGCGTTGTTCAGCGCCGATGAAGAGCTCGGATACGTGTACATGCCGATCTCCTCACCCACGAGCGACATGTATGGTGGCCATCGGATTGGCGACAATCTGTTCGGTCAGAGTCTCGTCGCCGTCGATGTGGAGACCGGGGAGAGAGTATGGCACTTCCAGACGGTCCATCACGGCCTGTGGGACTACGACCTTCCCGCAGCACCCATTCTGATGGACATCACGGTGGATGGCCAGCCGATCAAAGCAGTCGCGCAGATCACAAAGCAGGCGTTTACTTTCGTTTTCAACCGTGAGACCGGCGAGCCGGTCTGGCCGATTGAAGAGCGGCGGGTATCCCAGTCGACGACACCGGGCGAGCAGACCTCTCCGACACAACCGTTCCCGACAATGCCCGCACCCTTCGACCTGCAAGGGTCCATCGAGGATAATCTGATCGATTTCACGCCCCAGCTTCGCGCTGAAGCGCTTGAGATCGCGAGGCGCTACGTCACGGGCCCCCTGTTCACCCCGCCATCGATCCGCGGCGATGGCCCCGATGACACGCTGGGAACAATTCAACTTCCGGGTTCGCAGGGCGGCGCGGATGTGCAGGGTGCGGCGTTCGATCCTGACACGGGCTATCTGTATATACCGTCAATCACGTCCCCGTTTGTGGCCGACCTCCGACCCGGCAATCCCGAACGAGAGAACCTGCGGTACGTGAAGGGTGGGCGACGATGGATTGCTGGTCCGCGCGGCCTGCCGCTGTTCAAGCCACCTTACGGGAGAATCACGGCTATCGACATGAATACAGGTGAGCATGTCTGGATGGTTCCAAACGGCGACGGCCCCCGCGATCACCCGGCCATTGAACATCTGAATCTAGGGCCACTCGGAAACCCCGGGCGGCCATCACCTTTACTTACCGAAACCTTGTTGTTTCTGGGCGAAGGCTTGACGAACCTCGATGTCGGCAATAACCCACGGGTTCCGCCGGATATGCCGGCCGAAATCGTGACGAACAGCGGTGGCAACACGTTCCGTGCCTACGACAAGGAAACGGGTGAGACCGTGTGGGAAACCGAACTCCCTGCGGGCACTTCAGGACCGCCCGTCAGCTACATGTTCGGGGGCCGCCAATACATCGTCGTTGCCATTGGAGACAACCAGCATCCATCCGAGCTGGTCGCGTTCTCTCTGCCGTAGCGGTTCCCGGCAGGGAGAGGGTGAGAAGCGATCCGAGGGTGTGCCGGCCGCTCAGACCCATGGCGCTGGCAGGCCGGCCTGGTGGTCAATCAAACCGTCTGGATGGTTTGACCACTGCACGGGCATGTTCTATGCCGGTCAGCCTTTAGCAGCCCGTGGCAGAAGTCCCGAGGACCGCGCGCAGGGGTCTTCGGGTTGCAGGCGCGAAATGAGGAGCGGGCACCGAGGTTAGAAACCGAGGCCACGGGCGCCGTCTTTTCATCGTGACCGGCCTTAACAATGCCGGACAAAGCCTGCGGGGCGCCTGCGGCCTCCGTTTGATACGTCGGTGGCCCCCCTGCGCCAGAAGGGTTACGGCGAAACGGGGCCGTCTTCGTTGTCGCCGACTCCTACCAATGAATGGGCATTGTCGCTTCTTCGCGACTTCGGGTCGGCGCTTCGTCGTCTCCTAGAATCCAGCCCCGTTTGGCCGTAACGCGGCCCTCGGGACTTCTGCCACGGGCTGCTAGGCTTGCTTGAGCAAGACAACACCTTCGGAACTTCAACGGCCCCCAAAGCTGCGCCAGGACCTGACATCGCAACGGAACAGCCCAAAGACTAGCTACGTTTCACTGGGTCATTGCCGCGGTGTCACGCGAAACTCTTCATTGGGCGGGGGAATCACCGCGGTCTCTCTCGGGCGCTCGAGCTGCGGCACCCAGTCGTATGGCACGCGGTAGGCGCGGTAGAGGCGATTGCGATCTTCTGTGTAGTACGGATTGATGTACTCCCAAACGATCTCGTCATCCATCGTCACCTCGAAGATTCGTCCGGGGGCTCCCGCGGTAATCAGAGTGTTGCCGTTCGGCAGTCGCTGGGCCGAGCTGACGTTCTGACTGAAGAACATCGCCCGACCCTGGATGGGAACCGAGTACTCCCAGACCCTTTCGAACGTCACGGGGTTCAGCTCAAGGACGCGGGACCCGAAGCGGCTGACCGACGAGCGGCCGGTCGGCGCCGTCGGGGTTGGGGCTCCATAGCCCGCCGCACCGCCGTTGTCGAATACCAGTAGATTACCGGCGCCGGGCAGGCCCACCGGGATGAGATGCGGGTGATGCTGGCCCACGATCTGGCCCAGCTCGGCCAGTGCGGGTGTATCCCGGTAGTCAGGCCCCATCTTCCAGACAACAGTGCCCGTTCGATCGACGATGGCGATGATGTTCGCCTGACGGCTGCTCCAAATGATATTCTCCGGGTCGAACCGTTCATCCCCATTGTCATACCATCGATTCGGACCCAGGTATGACGCACTGTTGATGTGCAACCAGTCGGCGCTGCCCCGTGTTTCGGTCCAGCCAGGATAGCGGTAGATCGTATTACGGGCCTCGCCGCTGAAGCCAAGATCGTCGAGATGGTCGCTCGCCAGCCAATCCCAGACGACGTCGCCGTCCCAGGTGACCTCCAGAATGTAGTCGTCTTCGAGCAGCTTGTCGGAAATCTCCGGCCGCAGGACGTTGCGATGTGCCAGAATGAGCGTGCGGCCCCCTTCCACCATCGGCCGAGCGTCAGGGGCGTAGTAGCCGACAGGGCTGCCCTCGCGCTGCCAGTCATGGTGCTGCCGGGCCATCCACCTGGGTTCTTCGCCCTCTTCCTCCACCAGCTCGGTGCGATCGAACTTCCAGACGACCTCGCCATCCCAGTCCACCTGGATCAGTTCCAGCGCCTCCTGGTGCCCCTGCCGGTTGTGGGTCCCACCGACGACGTAACCGCCCGGCAGGATACGAACCGGACCCGGCGCAGCTGCCACTTCCGTCCAGTGCTTGACCAGGTTGCCGTTCATGTCAACGAGGGCAGCCCCCGGGGCAGTGTTCCCGCCGTCCCGAATCTCAAAGACGGTGTAGCCGCTCCACGTCTTGTCCGGATGGAACACGGTTGTGCCGGTCGGGAAAACAGACTGATAAGTCAGGAGTAGTGACGGTGTCAGAACGAGGGCGGCTATCAGCATTATGAGTCTGCTCATTTTCAATCTCCTCTCGAGAGGCTTCGCGATCCCCGACCCTGGGGCAGCATAGCTAAGCCCCGCATTAGACGATCTGCCGTAATTCACGGTTAATAGTTAGGTGAATGAGACTACATACGGGATTCGAGGTCAATCAAACAGTCACATCTCTGGAAGGTTGACCATACGAGCATGAGCCCATGTTATTGAAATCTCACATTCATACCGATCGGCGGGTATTCTTAGATCAGTAGCGGGCGCACGGGAGTGGTGATGACAGATAGAACGTTCATGGTTGCGAAGATTCCGTCGACAAAAATTAGAGTTCGTGGGATCAACGGGGAGGTCGTGCCGATACGGATCAAGAATCTCACTGAAGCAGAAAAGCAACTCTTAGGCCGTGTATGCGACAGAATTGACGACAGTTTGGAACGCTGCGACGACATTGAGTGGGTTGACGATCAGTTCAGGAAAACCATACGTGACGCTTCGAGCGGCGTTGCGTTCGTAACCACTGGCGAAAAGAGCGTGCTTGCATACGCCATGACAGATTCCCCTGTGGTGTTTCTGAACCGCAAGCTCCTGAGAGCAGGCATCGACTTCGACAAATTGTGCGTCACGGTCGTGCACCAACTCTTGCACATGATCGGATCCCATAGCGAAGACGACAATCCCACCTCGATGGATGAAGCGAAGCACGAAATGATGTGCTATGCGCTACTCGGAATGGATATCCCGGGCTCACATTGGGGCTTCACGAAATACCCCGAATTAATGGCGGTGCTGACTCGTGCGAATGCCGAAGGAAACGAGGAATAGGCGTCGCTAGACGCAGGGGTGCCGGGCGAACATCATCGCCATCATCGATAGCGGCGGCAGTATCGTCTGGGAGATCGGACCCGACTACCGGGACGTGCCGACCCTGGCCTGAACGTTACAAACGAAGCAACGGTCAGAAGATTTCAGGTACGGAAAACGTCAAAACACCGTTCAAGCGCATATCGGAGATAATCACTTCCTCATCTTCGGGGTTCAGTACAACACCAAAGGGTTTCCTCAGCGTCGTAGCTGGTCCCACCGGGAGCTTCCACATCGGAGGAATGTCCCCGTTATCCTCGTAGCTCCAGACACCTAAAAAAGCGCCCTCCGGCTCCATATCATCATGAATCCCCGGCATCGCCGCCACAATCAGCTTGCGGGGAGCATAGATTTGCAGTTGGTTGATCCGAATAACTCCCGAGCTCGGACCGCGGATTACAGCCCGCGGTTTGACATTGCCGCTATCGGTCCGATTAAAAACCAGAATGGCGCCCCTCTCCAGGTTCTCCGCCGATTGGTCCGATTTCTTATTTCCAAAATCGCTGTTTAACCCGACTACGATGATGTCGTTGATCGGATCTACGGCAAGCGATTGAGCTCTTTTCAGCTGGGTGTCCGGACCCTCGATAACGCGAATGGGCGCGACATCACCGTTGGCTTCCCGCGGATAAACCAGGATTCTGGTGGAAGCGGGCACAAAAATCTCATCGTGAATCGAGTCCACATCTAAGCGGCTGCCGAGTGATCCAGTTCTGGGGCCCTGGATGATTCGAATGGGGCCTTCCTGTCCACCGGCATCGCCGCGGAACGTCAGGATCGCCTCAGCGAACGGGTTGACGACAACAAATTCATCGTTGATCTCATCGTATCGAATGTCATGCATGGTTCGCGACAGCCGGCTCGCCTGCCCGAAAACAGTCCGTTCAGGTCGCTGTGCTCCGTCCGCCAGCCTGGCGAACGCCGCAATTTGCGGATGGGCCACTCAGTTCGGCACCAGGATTTGATCCCGTTTCGTGTCGTACCCGACAGCCCCCGGATTGCCGATGTTGAGCGACAGTCGATCCGCTGGCCCGGTTCGAATCGTGCGCAAAGGCCGAACGTCCCCATTGGCCGTCACCGGGTACACCGTCACCGAGGCATTGCCCATGTTCGCAACATAGAGTTCGTTCGTGGTTGCATCGACCGTAATCCCGGGCGGATGTTTGATTCCTGTGTTCGGCCCCTTGATGACTCGGATCGGAGCCACATCACCCTTGTCTGTCATCCGAAAAACCAGGACCGAGTCGTCCGCATCATTCGCCAGGAACAACTCCTGCCGTTCCGAGTGTAAACTCAGATGCGAAGGCCAATTCATCAACGTACTGGGTCCTTCGATCGTCCAGAGAGGCGGGGTATTTTCTGACGCGTCCAATGAATACACGGTGATTGACGGCTGCTCAAACTTCCCGTAAACCCGCGGGCGCGTGCCGGGGGCGGAACCGGGCGCTGGCGCCTCTGTCACCTGAGCGTTTCCGTAATTGCTCACGAACATCAAATTGCTTTCTGCATCGATCGCAATTCCGTGGGGATCTTCCAGCTGTGTGTCGTTTCCACGCAAAACCCGAAGAGGCTCCGCTTCACCCTCCGCGCCTTTCCGATAAACATAGACGGCATTCTGGTGCTGCACCGTCAGAAACATCTCCTGTCTCTGTTCGTGCATCGCAATCCCGAAGGTTCCGTGCGGCGCCGCCATCAACCGACTCGGCGAGGCATTTCCCCGGGCGTCCGGAGAAAAAACAGGCAGCCAGTCCTGCGTATCGTTGTTGACGACGTATATCTCGCTGGTGACCGGGTCGATATACACCCCGCACATCATTTCCGCATACGTGTTGGGTCCAGAAATGATGCGTCTTGGCTCCGTAAAAAGGGCCGATGCGGGAGTGTCGTCGCGAATGTCGTATTCCAGGATCTGAAACAAGTTCTCATCGGTGACGACGAGCATGTTGTTTTCCGGATTGACAGCCACTGCACTGAGTGAAGGATAGGGGTCCTTTATAAATCGGATCGGGGCTCGCTCAATGACCACTGTCTCTCTATCCCCGCCGCCCTGCGCATAAACGAGGGCTGAAGTCCCCTCGCTTCCACCCAGGATTGCGTCAGCCAGCCACACCGTCAAGCCGATGCAAACGGCCGATCGCAGCCAACTCTTCCAGTTATGACGAACTTGTTTCATTGCGAAACCTCCTTCACATTCGACCCACATCTCGCTAAAGGGCATGATTCATCGAAGGACTCATGATAACAGTCAAACAGCCATTGCGAACAAACTGCGAACAAGATTCTGCCAAACGCCCCGAATTGGCTGCAATCAGCCCAAACCAGAGCTTCTGATTACCAGCAACATGGTGTGCTTATCGGTAATTCACATGCATGCCGTTGTCAGTTCACGCCCGGTCAGCCCCATTAGTGGAATGACTGACATGAGCCGCCTAGTGGAATGACTGACATGAGCCGCCATCAGGCGGCCTATTCTCGGGCAGGAGAGGGTCGCGGTAACGGGCGGGGTCACAGTGGACGGTTGGATTTGGTGTAGACTGGCGACCATTGGGAAAAGGGGACAGTTGCATGCGAAAACTGCCTGGAAACCTGGTGATTGTGATTGTTGCGACCGCCCTCGTGGCCCTCGCGCTGGCCGCCGCTCAGGACGCGCCCTATACCGCCCCCCGTCTGGTTGGAACAGAAAACCCTGACTTGAACGGCATCTGGAGGCTCTCAACGCGGCGCATTGGGACCTCCGGCCCCATGCTGCGGCACCTTCCGCCTTCCCGGTAATCCTCGGCGCGTTCGGAGCGGTACCCCCAGGTCACAGCGTCATTGAGGGCAATGAGATCCCTTATCAACCGTGGGCCGCAGAAAAACAGAGAGAGAACTTCGAGGGCCGTTTCACTCGTCCCCTTGACCGGGTCACAAACGAGACCACGGGAGATCCAGAGGCTAAATGTTATCTCCCTGGAGTTCCGCGCGCCACGTACCTGCCCTTTCCGTTCCAGGTCTTTCAAACTCCCGGACTGATCTTGATCGCCTATGAGTATGCGGGGGCGATTCGCCAGATCCACGTAGGTCGTGAGCCACCGAGTCCGAGCACATCGTGGATGGGCTGGTCGATCGGTCACTGGGAGGGCGATACTCTGGTGGTCGACGTCACCGATCAGATGGGCCAGTCCTGGCTCGATCGGGCGGGAAATTTCTATAGTGAGGCCGTGCATGTGGTGGAACGCTACACACCCATCAGCCCAGATCACCTGATGTATGAAGCGACCATCGAGGACCCGAACGTGTTTACACGACCCTGGACGATCCGCATGCCGCTCTATCGGCGCATCGAAGCGAACGCGGAACTTCTGGAATTCAAGTGCGTCGAATTCGTTGAAGATTTCATGTGGGGACACTTCATCGAGGACTCGAACGACTGAATTAGGGTCCGGGAAGGAGGTTTCGGATGAGCGATCGATTTCAAAATCTGGGGGGACTGGCAATGGGGGCTGTCCTCGTCTTGATCGTACAGGCACCTGCGAGGGGCCAGGGGCAGCGCACCCCGTGGGGGGACCCTGACCTTCAGGGCGTGTACACCTACGAGACCGCCACACCGATGGAACGGCCTGAAGAACTTGGCGACAAGGAGTTCTACACCGAGGCCGAAATGGCTGAAATGAGGGCGGAACTTGCCGAACAGAATGCGGCTCGTCGCGCTGCCCGCACAACGATATCGCGCATCCTCGATCCCCGCGTTCCGAAGACAGGGTTGATCAACCGCACGTCGTTGATAATAGACCCTCCCAACGGTCGCTTGCCTCCGCTCACCCCCGAAGCGCAGCAGCTGCAGGACGAGCGAAAAGCGGAAAGAGCCTCGAGGAGCATATCGCGAGTCGCGGATGGTGGCACGGTTACTGATGACCTTGTTTATAACTCCTGGTTGAACCTTTCCGCTTACCGCCGTTGCATAGCACGGGTCATCCCGCGACACTGGGCCTTGTACAACCATGGGCTTCAGATTTTACAGACTCCCGGATACGTCGTGATTCACTATGAGAGCATGCACGACGCTCGCATCATTCCCCTGGACGGACATCCGGCGCTGGACGCGAGCGTCCGGCAATGGAACGGCAGTTCACGGGGGCACTGGGAGGGCAATACCCTGGTCGTCCACATGACCAACAAGACGGACAAGCAGACGTGGCATTCCTGGGGTACGGCCAACGCCATAGAGGGGAACACGCTGCTACCCATGGGCAATATGGAATTTGTGGAACGCTTGACGAGGATCGACGAGAAAACCATCGAATATCAGGTCACGGTCAGCGACCCTACGACATGGACTGCACCCTGGACGTACGTCATGCCTTGGCGGGGCGGTGAGGAGAGCGGCGACGAGTACAAGGGGTCGGAAGATCTATTTGAGTACGCCTGTCACGAGGGAAACTATAGATTTATGGAGAACACGCTCAAAGGGTCCCGCAGAATGCTTGAGCTAAACTGAAAAAGGTCCCTAGGAGCCTGTCGGGAATTGGCTCCCTCGAAGCAAGAATCAACAACTTACGAGCCATCCCTGGTCTGTAAGGTGTTGATTCTTGGTTGCAGACTTCTTATTCCCGACAGGCTCCTAGAATTTGGTACGACGAAGGAGGGGTTATCGGATGCGAACCAAACGACTGCGGGTCCTGGTTGCCGGTGTGGGTAGTTTACTGCTCCTGACGGTTTTGCCTACCTGGGCACATCATGCGTTTTCATCGGAGTATGATTTCACCAAGCCGGTCGAGCTGGAGGGAACGATTACGAGGGTGGAACTGATCAACCCACACAGTTGGTTCACCATAGAAGTGGAGGCCGACGACGGCACGACCGAAACCTGGGAAATCGAAGCCGGTGCCCCGAATTCCCTGTTTCGGCGCGGCTTCACGAGGGATTCTCTGCCGGTCGGCACGGAGATCACCGTTCGGGGGTACCGGGCAAAGTCCGGCCTATTGAGGGCCAACGGCGGCAACATCACAGCCTCCGATGGGTCCACGATATTCCTTGGAGGCTCCAACCCTGACAATCGGTGAAGACTCAGCGGTTTGTCCCCCTCGACGAACACCGGGATCAGCCCTGGATCGGATCAAGCTTGATTCGGATCAAGCTTCGTTCGGTTCAAGATAGAAGTGTTCGTTCGCCGATTCCGGAACTGCCATTAGAGATACTTGATAAAAGCCACCTTGTGCTCGGTAAAAAACTCGATCCCGGTCTTGCCCGACTCGGGAATTCCGTGACCCGACGACTTCACCCCGCCAAAGGACAACTGAGGCTCGCGATAGGCCGTCATCATGTTGACGTGCGTCAAACCCACCTCCGTCTGGTCCAAAAACTGAAACGCGCGCGAAATGTCCTTGGTAAAAATCGATGACGACAACCCAAACTCCACCTGGTTGGCCATCTCCAGCGCCTCGCCAAAATCCCGTGCCGACATCACGCTCAACACCGGCCCGAAGATTTCCTCCTGCGCGATCCGCATCTCCGGTTTGACTCCGGCGAAGACCGTCGGCGCGATAAAACACCCCTGGTCCAGGCCGTTGTCGGTCAGCCGCCCTCCTCCCTGTACCAGTTCGGCCCCCTCGCCCTGCCCGATTTCGATATAGCCCATAATCGTCTCCAACTGGTCTGAGCCGCACACGGGCCCCATATCGACATCCGCGCGAGGGTCCCCCACCCGGATCGCCCGCACCCGCTCCAGCACCTTCTCGGTAAAGACCTCCGCCACCGCCTCAACCACGATCGCCCGGCTCGTCGACGTGCACCACTGCCCGGCGCAGGCATAGGCCGCCATCGCCACGGCATCCGCCGCCTTGTCGAGGTCGGCGTCTTCTAAGACCACCACCGGGTTCTTGCCGCCCATCTCCAGCTGGGTGCGGATCAGCCTCCGGGCCACCCTCTGCTGAATCCCCTTGCCGACCCCTGTCGATCCCGTAAAGGACACCGACTCCACCAGCGGATTGCTGATCATCTCGTCCCCGACCGTACTCCCCCCGCCGCAGACGAAATTCAGCACCCCCGGTGGCAGACCGGCTTCGACAAACACATCGACAAAGGCCTTGCCCGCACCCGGCGTCAGGCTTGCGGGCTTGAAGACGATGGTGTTGCCGCTGATCAGCGCCGGTGTACACTTGCGGCCCGGCACGTTGAACGGAAAATTCCACGGGCTGATAATCGACGCGACCCCCAATGGCCGCCGCACACTATAGGCGAAAACCCCCGGCTCGGCCGAAGGCACCGTCTCGCCACACATCGACAACCCTTGTGCGATCTGATACTCCATCTCGCGCACCGCCGACGCCACCTCGGTCCGCGCTTCGACCAGGGTCTTGCCATTTTCCGCCGTCAGCGTCGCCGCGATCTCCTCGATCCTGCCCTCGAGCACCGCGACCGCGCGCGACAAATACTTCGCCCGCTGGTAGACCCCGATCCCGGCCCATTCAGGGAAGGCCGCGTGCGCGGACTCGATCGCCTTTTTGGCGTCATCGCGGGTGCCCTTGGGCCAGATCCCGGTCACCTGTTCGAGGTGGGCCGGATTGCGCTGCTCGAACGTCTGCCCATCCGCTGCCCGGACCCATGCGCCGCCGACATAGTTCTGCTGTTCCATCCTGTTGCTCTCCAGTGTTGTTGTGGGTCCCATGGCAAAACCCTGACGCGGACCCGGCCGACAAATCGGATGTACACGTCGACGCCCCGACCGAGCGGCCCAAGCCCAATCCGCTTGTCCACCGTATGGGTCCCGGCGATGGTCAGTCCACGCATGTCCCCTGTCCCACTTTCCCGACGATGGACGGCTCGTCCACGCCGTTGGGGTCGGTAAAGGGCACCGCCTCCATCGCCTGCATCGCCTGCATCCCCTCCATCGCGTCCACCGCCGCCACCGCCGCCACGGCAATGCCACCGATCAAGCATCTGTTAGAAGCTTGTCATCGAAGTATACGGGTTTCTGATAAGTAGCCGGAATGAAGGGAGATGGTGCGGCGGCAGGGGCTGCTTGAGGCCTACTGAATATGTCGTGGGCACGCCAGGCGTGTCCCAGGCCCCCTTTGTCAAGAAGGCTGAGGACTTCGCAGTAGCCGAGTTTCCTGCCAGATTCAGTATTCTGGCGTGTTGCTAAGAAAACCTAGAAAATCTGGCTAAAGAATACGAGGGAAGGGACTTGAAGTCACCGAAGGGGTCCCAAGCCACCTCCTCATGGCGCAATTTTGATTGCGAAACTGCTCTTCCCTTAACTATCCTCTTGCTACAACGCTGCGCTGGCAGTTCAGAAGAAAATTCAGCCGATTCCGACAATCGGGTCGCGTACGTCGAGGTGAATTCTTACCGACCCATTCGTCATCCGAAACACGCCAGGTCGCGTTCACCGAGGTGAGTTCATGGAAACGGCACCGGCAAGTGCAGAAAATTATTCCATGCTGAAACTTCGAACCTGTGCGGGATCCGTCGCGGCGATGTTACTGGTTTGTCTTTTCTTGGTCCAAGTTGAGGGCACTGTCGAGGGCGCTCTTGGCAGCGCCTCCCAGGAAGACCTCAGCGCCGGCAACCGCTTGACCCTTGCCGAAAGCCCGGATACGCCCCCGGAAATGTTGGCCGAGCTTGCGGAAGATACCGAGCTCCGAATCAGATGGGCAGTTGCGCACAACCCGCGTACTCCCCCGGACATCTTGGCACTGCTCGCAGAAAAGTTGGCCACTAGCAGGGGTGTGGCGCAGAATCCGGGTACTCCTCTCGAAGTCTTGGCACAGCTCGCGGAAAGCCCATATTGGGAAATTAGAAATCTTGTTGCGCACAACCCGCGTACTCCCTCCGACGTCTTGGCACAGCTTGCGGAAAAGGATGCATTGGACGCTAGAAGGGCGGATGCGCGAAACCCGGATACGTTGCCGGATGTCCTGGCCGTGCTCGCAGAAGAGGACGATCTGAACACGAGGAGGTCTGTTGCGCGAAACCCGGGAACGGCTCCGGAAATCCTGGCGCAGCTTGCAGAAGATACCGATTCGGCGATCAGAAGCGCTATCGAGCGTAATCCGCACACGCCCCCGGCGATCCTGGAGCAACTTGCAGTCGAGAATGATCTGGACACTTGGAGGTCTGTTGCGCGTAGTCCGGGTACGTCTCCAGAAATCTTGGCGCAGCTTGCAGAAGTGAATGATTTGGCTATTGGAATGGCTGTTGCGCGTAATCCGGGCACGCCCCCTGAAACCTTGGCGCGGCTCGCAGAAGACCACGTTGGCTACAGAAGAACAGTTGCCCGAAACCCGAGTACACCCGCAGAAGTCCTGGCCGAGCTCGCCGATGAAATCGAATATCGAAGGGTTGTTGCCGAAAACCCGGGGACTCCCCCGGAAGTCCTGGCGCAGCTCGCAGAAGATACCGACGTTTATGTAGTAGATCGCGTCGCACAAAACCCCGGCACGCCCTCTGAGGCCTTAGCCATCATCGCTTCTTTCGAACAGACGCACAACGATAGTGCCGTTTGGGGCAATTGGGCTACGCCCGGCGCCACACTGACGGCAAATGGCGGAGTGACCCCGAACTCTCGCTATCTGATCCTCCGAGAGATGCTCGCCCCTATGCTTTCGGCCACGGATGACATCGCGTATACGATGAGAATCTATACAGACGGACGGGCATACGACGATGTGGATGGGAACGAGATGGTTCGGAAACAGAATTTGATCTTGAATATGTATCGACGCATCCAGACTGGATTTCGCCTCGTGGAGCGCAATGTTTTTAGCCAGGACTTTCCTCCATCCATCCGAGATCGGCCCGATCTGGACTTCCGCATCCCGGTCGTTGCTTCTTGGCTTCAAAGTTGGCGGCAAAGACACAGTGGCTCTGAAGGACGCTGAGTGTTAAACCCAACGAAGGAGTTCGAAGCTTTCGCAATATCCTCTGCGGCGGAGACAACTCGGGCATGTGTGGCATCGGCCGGTTGATCTGTCAGGATTGATGGACACTGATTGCTCCGTCGATGAAGGAGGGTGCTTGACTGCGCGGGCCGGCTTGCGATACTTAGAGGCACTTACAGAGGAGGTTCCGGATGGCAGACAAACCCGATTACTGGCAGTTGGTGAAGGTTCCGGCTTTGATTACTCTCGCGGTCACGTTTCTAAGGCTCATAGGCGAATTCATGGACCTTCCGGCGTTCCTTGCGAATAAAGAAGCTGGAGGGCCGGGCGCCATCATTGGAATCGTGTGGCTTGCGCCGATATTTGGCGTATATTTCGCCAAAAAGCTGGCTCCCTGGCCCGGAAGTCTGTGGAAGCACTTATTTAAGACCTTGGGGCTCTACGCGCTCGCCGCCCGAATTCCGGTCATTATCATCATGGGCCTGGCGATATTCGGGGAGTGGGGCACGCACTATGACGCGTTTCCACCCCCGCCCGCATTCCCTTTTACGACACCGATGATGCAGTTTCTGGTGGGGGGCGTCGTCATTCAGCTGGTCTTCTGGGCGTTGATCTGGACCGTGGGTACCGGAATGCTGTTCGGTCTTATCGGTGCGAAAATACGCTCCCCGCAGGAGGTGACTGCCCAGCCTTGAATTTGTCGTCGAAGAACGACTCGCCTGACCCACGCGCCAGTCAACCGGTCGGAGCAAAGGTCACGATGCCTAATGCAGGCGAATGACGCCACCGCTAAGAATGCCGTGCCGACTCTAGACAAGGAAAAATGACCTGCTTTTGGGTGAGGGACAGCCCTCACCCGGCACCCTCTGCACATTTCTGTAGGACTGGAACGGCAGCGTCCGACGCCTGCCTCGGTCCGACGCCTAGCTCAGTCCGACGCGTAGCTCAGATGGACGGCGGCCATACCCAGGCCCGCTCTGAGTCGGGATCGTGTGGGTCCCTGCCGCTAGCTCATGCTTCACAACCTCCCCCACCAGACGTTCAGCCCGAGCTCGAAAACTCCGACATCACTGACCCCAAACAGTCCGCAACTGAGGCGCCGCGCGGGTTCTGATTTTGACCTCTCCCTGGAGCCTGCGAGCCGATGGGGGCTGTTGTGCGGGTCGGGGGCTGACGATGTGTCACTCTGATGCGGGCTGAAGGATTCGCTGACACCGACACTACAAAGTTGCTTGATCCGACCCGCCCTGCCTCCGGCCGCTGTAGTAACGGAAGCGATTCATTTTGAAGGATATTTCGAGTGTGCAGCAAGAGCCACTCCGTTTGGAATCCGAACTGCGTGAGCGTTAGCGGCGATCCATCCGTGAGGGCATCCACGTAGGTCAGAAGTGGGAATGTCTTCGGAGAGACTGGGATTCGCCCGGAAGGCAAATGTTGTGAGGCCCCAGCCCTGAGCTTGGCCGGGGAACTTCATCGATCCGCTGGTCAGAGAGTGAATTATCCGGCGTTTTCTGGAGGAACAAATGGACTACACGTCCAGATCTACCTTGAGGTACACATTCCGCTCCCTGGCTGTATTCGTACTCCTCTCCGTGTTGGTTGTTTCCAGCGCGGCGAAAGGCACAGAACTGAAGTTTCGGGCGATGGTCAAACAGATCGTCCAGACGACGCCGACGGAAGCCACCGTCACGGTCGAGCTTTTTGGAATCGAAATACCGATACCGGTCAATAGTGATACTGAGATCGAGATGGATGGAAACGACGAGGGTCTTGTGTCGGTCTCAGTTGGAGACTTCATCAAAATTGATGGGTTCTTCTCCGAACTGGGTATTGTGGCCGAAGAAATTGAAATCTTAGACGGACAGGTCGAACAGTTTCGATTGAGGGGGCTGATTTCAGAACTGGGAATGTCGGGGGCCGATATTACAGTAACGCTGCTGGGAGTCGAAATCCTTGTCGACGATCTGACAGTGATCCAACGGCGGGGCAGAGGTCACAACGCTGCAGCGACGGTTGCCGACTTGAGCCTCGGAACTTTGGTCGATGCAAGAGGCAGATTTGTTGACGGACTCCGGCGTACGGACCGCGTCGCGATTGGAAGTCGCCTTGTTGAATCCGGGCAGATCGAGTTTGAGGGGCGGGTTACGGCTGTTGATGGCGATCTCGTATTCGTGGACACAGAAGGTGGCGGAACCGCCGTAGTCCAGATCCACGAAGGCACAGACATCAAAGACACTGTGGTCGTAGGCGTGTTTGTCGAAGTCGAAGGCGGGCTGGACGAACGACTGTTTGTGCTTGCCGATGAAATCAAGGTGGATCATGACGGAAATCGAGATGCGCACCGCGATGACGACCGTCATGGCGACCGTGATGACGACCGTGATGACGACCGTGATGGCGACCATGATGGCGACCGCGACACCGACGAGCCTATCGAAGAGGGTGTTGCAATCTTCCTCGATGCTGTTGGCGCAGAAGCAGGCCTGGAAGGTAAGGCTGATATAAGATTCAGACAGGAAGATGGAGCGGCCCAGCAGAAGTTGGAGGTCGAAATCGAAGATGCGCTTGCTGGCACGAGCTACGGAATACGCGTTGAATTTCCGAGCGGCACTTTCGATTTTGGAACGATCACAACAGACGAATCTGGCAGGGCCGAAGTGGAATTTGAGACGAGTCCCGACCATGACGAAAGAGACCTTGACGCGGTAATCCCTGCGGGACTGGACGTGCGTGATGTCATCCGCGTTCAGATTACGTTGGACGGCACCGTCGTTCTAGAGGGTCGCTTGCCATAGACGCGAAGCAACTGTCGAAGATAATGTCCATTGCCGGAAATGGGCGAAACCTCCGGGTTTTGCCCACTCCGGCTCCTCCCCCAGCCTTCTCCCGACACACTCCCAGGGCGGTCCAGACGAAACCTTGAATTTGGGTGCCAGGAAACCGAATCTTGCCATTCCACTGAACGGAAGGTTAAACCTGGCCCAGGATCGGTGAGGTTGATTGCAGGCTTGACGCCCTCTTCGCGCATCAAATAGATTCTCCCGTCCCCATATACTGGAGATGCTGAATAGTAGGTTAGAATTGGGGATTCGCCCTGAGGCGGCCCGGCATCCCTGGGGCCCTCCGGCACGCACAGGTACAATATCGCTAGAACGATCAGAAGAGGATTGTCATGGGAAAAGCTCTGGAAGGTGTTCGGATTCTAGATATGACACACGTGCAGTCGGGACCCACGTGCACCCAGATTCTGGCGTGGTTCGGTGCCGACGTGATCAAGATCGAGCGTCCGGGTTCGGGGGACGCCACGCGCGGCCAGCTGCGCGACATTCCCGACGTCGACAGCCTCTATTTCACGATGCTGAACGCCAACAAGCGCAGCGTGACGCTGAACCCCAAGACCGAAGCGGGGAAGAAGATCTTCGCGAAGCTGATCGAAGAATGCGACGTGATGGTTGAAAATTTCGCACCCGGAGCCATCGATCGCATGGGTTTTCCGTGGGAGAAAATTCAGGAAATCAATCCCCGCATGATCTACGCATCGGTAAAGGGATTCGGTCCCGGACCCTTCGAGGATTGCAAGGTGTATGAAAACGTCGCCCAGTGCACGGGGGGGTCGGCGTCAACAACCGGCGAGATCAATCGTGTGCCCTTGGTAACAGGTGCGCAGATCGGCGACTCGGGCACGGGCATACATCTGGTCGCGGGCATTCTGGCCGCTCTGCTTCATCGCGAGAAGAGCGGGCGGGGCCAGCGCGTGGTCTGCGCCATGCAAGATGCCGTGCTGAACCTCTGCCGGGTGAAACTACGCGACCAGCAGCGGCTCAAGCACGGGCCCCTCAAGGAATACCCCCAATACCCCAACGGCACTTTCGGAGACGCCGTACCGCGCGCCGGTAATGCATCCGGTGGAGGCCACCCGGGGTGGGTCGTCAAGTGCAAGGGCTGGGAAACAGATCCGGACGCCTACACCTATGTCATCATCCAGGCACAGGCCTTCGCGGCTCTGGCCAGGGTGATCGGTCATGAGGACTGGCTGGAGGACCCGGATTACAACACGCCTGAGGCGCGTGCCCCAAGGATGGCCCACGTGGTCGCGGAAATCGAAAAGTGGACCATGACCAAAGATAAGATGGATGTGATGTCCACCCTCAATCCCCTGAATGTGCCCTGTGGCCCGATCCTTTCAATGAAGGAACTGGCCGAGGAGCCGGCCTTGCGGGCCACCGGTACGGTTGTGGAAGTGGACCATCCGGAGCGCGGTAAATATCTGACCGTCGGCAGCCCGATCAAGCTGTCAGATTCACCCGCCGATGTCCAACGCGCACCGTTGCTGGGCGAACACACCGACGAAGTCCTCAGAACCGTCCTGGGTCTGGACGACAAAGACATCGAAGCCGCTCGCGCGCAGGGCGCGATCTGATCCGGGGAGACTCTAGTTTTGAAATACAACGTACTTGTTCTGGGCGCCTCCTACGGCTCACTGTTCAGCACCAAGCTGTTGATGGCGGGTCACGGTGCCACGTTGGTCTGCACCAAACCCACCGCGGAGTTGATCAACAACGAAGGGACCGTAGTGCGTTTCCCTGTTCGTGGCCGGAATTCACTGGTCGAGATTTCATCGAAAGGTCTGGGGGGCACACTGTCTGCGACGGGTCCCGATGACGTTGACCCGAGCCAGTTCGACCTGGTCATTCTGGGGATGCAGGAAGCCCAGTATGGTTCCGCGGGCGTCAAGGAACTGATGGCCCGTGTAGCGGCGGCGCGCGTGCCGGCTCTGGCGATCATGAACATGCCGCCACTGCCCTACCTGGAACGGATTCCCGGACTTTCGACCGACACGCTGGAACCATGCTACGCGGACCCCGGGGTCTGGGAAGGCTTCGAACCCGGCCTGACATCGCTGGCGAGTCCCGATCCCCAGGCGTTTCGCCCTCCGAACCAGCCAAAGAATGTTCTCCAGGTGGGTCTGCCTACCAACTTCAAGGCCGCCCGCTTTGCCGACGACGCACCAACCGAGATTCTTCGGAACCTCGAGACCGATATTGCAGCTGCCCGCTTCGACCCGGATGATGGCGCAATTGAAATTCCCGTGAAGCTCAAGGTGCACGACTCCATCTTCGTGCCGCTGGCCAAGTGGCCCATGTTGCTCGCCGGCAACTACCGCTGCATCAAAGCCGAAGAGGTGATCCCGATCCGGGATGCGGTGCACGGGAGCGTAGACAAATCGAGAGAGATTTACGACTGGGTGTGGAAGCTCTGTACCGGGTTGGGAGCCCAGGACGGAGACCTCGTTCCTTTCGAGAAATACGCCAAGGCCGCCGAAGGCCTGGCCAACCCGTCTTCCGCGGCACGCGCACTGTTTGGCGGCGCGGAACACATCGAACGCGTCGACTGCCTGGTTCGCCGGATTGCCAGCCAGCAGGGGCTACAATCGGACACGCTGGATGAGATCGTTCAGTTGGTGGACGACCGGCTTGGAAAAAATCGTGCGGCGGGCTGACGGTGCCCGCTGATCCCTCCTCCAACCCGATCGTACTGACGCATTGCCAAATTGAGGTCTGATCACCGGTTTCCGCAAACCATCTGTTAGAATTCGCCAAGAAAATGCCCGAAAAAGATCCGCTAGACGAGCTTCCGCTTCCGAGCACATCGATCCGGGGACTGGTGAAGCACTTTGGTCCCGGGATGATTCTGATGATGACGGGGATCGGAACCAGCCACCTGATCACGGCCCCGGCTGCAGGGGGACGCTTTGCCTACGCCCTGCTCTGGTGTATTCCGGTCGCCTATATCTTTAAGTACTACGGTTTTGAAATGGCGTTCCGGTTCACCCACGCGACCGGCCGCAGTATGCTGGACGCTTACTCGACGGCATGGAAGAAATGGCCGCTCTGGTACGTTCTCCTGACGACGTTGGTCCAGTGCGTCATCGGCCAGGCGGGACGACTCGTGGCCGCCGCCGCAGTGTTGTTTTATTTCTTCTCCGAATACTTGGGACTGGAATTTCCGATTGCGGTATTCGCGTTCGTCCTGGGTACCGTGTCCATCGTAGTTCTGTTGACCGGACGCTACCGGGTGCTGGAACTGGTATCGAAGGTTTTCGCCGGAATGCTGGTTCTGGCCAGCGTTGGGGTATACCTGGTGGAACCGGCGCCCCTGTCGGCCATGGGAAATTTCTTCGTCGTTCAGATTCCTGGGGGCTCCTGGCTGGTCATCGCCGCGTTCCTGGGCTTGTTGCCCACCGGAATCGACGTTTCCCTCCAGGCTTCGGAATGGGGCAAGGCGAAGCGTGTCGGGATGGGCGCCATCCGGGAGACTCTGGAAAACGAAGGCAAGGTGCCCACGTTCGACCCATTCGTTCCGGCCAAGGAAGACCTCACCGTGGACACTGCCGTGCTCTCGCCCCACGCACTGGAATACTGTCGCCGATGGTTTCATATCGGCCTGTGGGACTTCCGTGCCGGACACGTCATCTCGTTTTTCCTCGCCTGTATCTTCCTGTTGCTGGCTGCCGTGTGGCTCTATCCCAACCCCGTAGAGGGGAACGCCGTCATCGGCGAAATTGGACGGGTGTTCAGCGACAGTGTCGGACCGGGAATGATGCTCGTGTTTATGATTGGCGCGTTCGCTGCCACGTTCTCGACAGCCTTCAACTACTTCGATGGGTGGCCTCGCGTTGTCGGGGCCTGTTGCCGCAACCTCTTCCGGTCCACGGCCCGGCTCCAGGGGGTTTCAAGCGAGCATCTGGGGCCCGAGCACCGGCGACGATGGTATTCCGAATACAACATCTATCGGATAACGATGTTCTTTTCGCTGGTTACCGCGAGTTCGCTGATCGCAGGAGTGCCGAGACCGGTCTGGCTAGTTCTGGTCGCTTCAGCCCTCGCGTTCTTTGTCGCGCCCGTCATATTCTTCCTCAACCTCTACTACTGCTTCTCGGTCATACCTAAGAACGACCGAGTTTTTTATCCATCAACTTTTGCAACGTGGTTCGCTTGGTTGAGCCTGGTCGTGTTCGCCGCGATGAGCTTCCTCCTCATCATGGCCCGCGTATTCCAGATCCCATTGTTCGGCGCTTGAACTCGACTCGTGGCGTGAGTCGGAAGTTCTTTGAATAATAATCTCGTCCTGATCCGATCCGACTAGTTTCTTACACTAAACGCCTCGGCTACCGCCTCTTTACTCCGAAAGCCGTTCCCCCGCACCGGCGGACCGGCGCGGGGCCTTCTGGGCACGCTCCACGTTTCATCTATCCCTAAAAGGTCCCGTCCTCACGAAGATGGCGAGGGTCGCCGATCGTTCAGACCACGCGTGAAACGCGACAGAGATGGTCATCTGAATGAACGATCGAGCGAAATCTTAAGGCGTGAACTTCAGACTCAGGTCACTACGTTGATGCTTCGAAGTCGAGGTTTCTCGTGATGCGCTCGCCGTTGGTGCGCAGTGATTCGGCGTACATCGCGATGCGCCCCTTTGCGGTTTCGAGGTCGTGATTGTCCAGGTTGACGTTCAGCAGGTCGACGTACCAGGGCGTCTTGACCGCACTGGTGACGTAGCTGTCAACGATCTCCCGCGCAATCGGGAGCGTCGTGCCTTTCGAATCGTCGTGGACGTTGCGGGTGCTGGCGCCCCGCAACTTTTTGTACTCCTCGTCCAGAAGCCGACGGAACCAGTTCTCCGTGAAGGTGTCTCCCTTGTGAATCCCTGTTTCATCGTCGTCTTCGGTGAAGCGGGCGCCCTTGTGCAACCATTCCCAGAGGATGCTGAGGCGGATCTCGCCAGTGGCCATATCTTCCATCAGGTAGAGGACGTCGTCGTCCTCGAAAAAGTCGGCCGGCTTGAGTGCTGCGGCCTGAAAACCCCGGCCGAAGGCGTTTCCGTACTGTAGCCCCACGCTGAGCAAATCCCGTGTCCCGCGAATGGTTCGCGGCGCCGGCTCGAGCATGAACAGGCCTTCGGCATCCTCGCTAGTGTAAGTCAGGGGCGGATACTGGCGGCCCAGCTGGTTTTTCTGGCCCACTTTCTCCCACACCGGTCTGACGATGTGGACCATCTTCCAATGGGCGACCCACTTGCCACTGGCCCCTTCTCTCTCTTCGCGTTCTGCGCCGGCAACGGCCTTCTTCATGCTGGCTTCGATTCCCTCTTCGGTGCCGACCGGGATATTCGGCTCCATACCGCCCTGCCACAGGGCATGACGACCGTTGCGGTCGGGGGTGGCGACAGCGCACCGGACGCGATTCTCATAGGTCCGCATGTAGCCATAGGTCATCACGATCGCGTCGATGTTCGGGTTGAGGAAGTCCGGGTCCCACACCATCGCGTCGGAGACGCTGTTGATGTAGTCCCATCGGCCGGTGTTGTACCCGATGAAGTGAGTGCCCAGAGCCGCACGGATCTCCATCAACTGAAAACAGGCTTCGACCTGCTCGACCAGGACGTAGACCTTGATGCTGCCGACGGGTAGAGCGAGGTGTAGCTCGAGCCGGGTCAGCAAACCGTTCCAGACGGCGGCCTCTTCGGCAGTTTGAATCTTCGGAAGATAGAGGACGATCGAGGAGCCGGCCTGACGCAGACGCTCGTGGTTGTTGACCACGTAGAGAACTGTGTCCACAACGGAAGCCGAGAATCCTGTCCCGTCGGCGCAGCATACATGCCGATCGTCGAGGTGCAGGCCCCGGGATCGGAAGATCTTCGTAGTGAAGTCGAGCTGTTTCTCCCAATTGTCGATGATCGGGCGGCCGAAGAACGCCTTGGCCCAGTCGTTCATGTTTTCCCCTACCCGCTCGGCCACGGGGAGAAAGATGGGGTCCCGGTCGATGGCCAGCTTGAGATTCCGCTGGTTGTCGAGCGACATGGTCGAGACCTGCCCGAGGGCATCCTCAGCGTCGAACATCCATCCGTCCGCACCTGAAAGTAGAGCGTATGCGACGTTACGAATACTGCCCTCGATCGCTGCGCGCGGCTTCGCGGCGGGTCCGGTGCCCTGGACCCACTGCCGCTGGAGGTCGGCAGGGATTTCGGATCCTTCGAAGTTTCCCGCGCGTGCATTCTCCACCGTCACATCGGTACCCGGGACCATGGAGGCGGGATCGAGGAAGCTGATTCTCTCGTGATTCCGAGCGCGTCTCTGACGGCGCTCGATTCGTGCCCTCATCAGTTCCATCCGCTGCCGGTTGACGTCAGCCAGCGCAGACATCGCGTCCATCGCCTCCCTCGTGTACACGTCGGAGTAGGTCTCCCTGAGGTTTCCGCGGACCTTCAAATCGTTGGTACCGGCCATCGCTAACCCTGTCGCTTCCATCGCTAACCCTCCCCGTTGGGTGTCACCCCGTCGTTCGTCGAGCGGTCCCGTTGCACACCGGAATGCGGATCCGGCAACGTGATCCCATTGAAGGGACACAGATCGAGCGCCCCATTGCGCCCCTTGTGCAATTTTCACTTTACTCGCGGCGTTGCCAGGTCAAATCTCTGGATCCAACTCGACCTCCTCGACCTCCACGACCCCCTCGCCCTCCTCGAGTCGATGCTGGACCCGGCCGCCGAGATGGCTTTCCCGGCTGCGAACGAGAGCGCCCTCAGCAGGGTGATAGGGTCATTTTAGACTCTGCAAGCTGCCTCGCCGAACATTTTGAACAAATTAGCCGAACATTTTGAACAAACCAATTGGTTGGGACACTGTCAATGCGACACCGTAGCGACGGTGGTCGATGGACGATGCGGGGGCCTCACCAGCGCGAGATCACGACGCGCTTATCCGTAAAAAAGTCAATCGCGTCCTGGCCCTGGGCCTTGAGGTCACCATAGAAGGAACCTCTGGATCCACCAAAGGGAAAAAAGGCCATGGGACCGACGACTCCGATGTTGATGCCAATCATGCTGATTCCTGAGCGGTAGCGAAACTCTCGAGCGATACTCCCGCTTGCAGTGAAGACAGAAACGGCGTTGCCATACGGGTTCTGATGGATCACGGCCAGCGCATCGTCCAAGCTGGCGGCATGGCTCAGGCTGGCCACTGGCCCGAAGATCTCCTCTCTACCCATGATCATGCCGGGTTTCACGTTCTCGAAAACTGTCGGCCCGACCCAGTGGCCCAACGGGTGTGAAGCCACTGACCGGTTCCGCCCGTCGAGGACCGGCGCGCCAGCTTCCCCTGCCCCACGGTCGATGAACCGATGGACCCGGTCTCGGTGTCGGGCGGAGATCAACGGGCCCATATCGCTGTCGGCGGCGAGACCCTCCCCAAGCTTAAGGGACGCGGCGCCGTCTAGAATGCGCTCGCGCATCGGCGCGTACGCCGCCCCAATTCCAACGACCACGCTCCCGGCAAGACAGCGCTGTCCGGTGGAGTCGTACACAGACGCAATCACCGCCGCCGCTGTCTGGTCAAATTCCGCATCGGGAAAAACCACGATGTGGTTTTTTGCGCCCCCCAGAGCCTGCACGCGTTTTCCCGTTGCCGCCGCTTTCGCGTAAACGCTCCTGGCGACCGGACTCGATCCGACGAAAGAAACACCGACGATGTCGGGATGATCGACGATAGCGTCCACCACCCGCCGATCGCCATGCACGACGTTGAGCACGCCGGGCGGCAACCCGGCTCGAGTGGCAAGATCAACGATACGCTGATGGGTGAGTGGATCTTGTTCGCTCGGTTTGAGTACGACCGTGTTGCCCGTGGCCACGGCATAGGGCCAGAACCAGAGCGGGATCATGACCGGAAAATTGTACGGTGTGATCGCGGCAAAAACCCCCAGGGGCTGGCGAATGGTTGCGCAGTCTATCCCGGCCGCCACGTCTTCCAGCGTCGTCCCCTGCATCAAAGTTGGAATACCGCACGCATGCTCCACATTTTCGATGCCCCTGCGGATTTCCCCCAGGGATTCCCGGACGATCTTTCCATGTTCGAGAGTCAGGCTCCGAGAGAGGTCTTCGAGATTTTCTTCCAGCAACATCTTGAGCCGAAACAAAACGCGGACACGTTCCACAGGCGGCGTTTCCCTCCATCCGGTGTACGCCTTCTTAGCCGCTTCGACTGCTTTCTCGACTTCGGCCATACCACTGAGCGGTACTCGAGCAATCGTCTCGCTTGTGGCGGGGTTGTCTACCCCGAGAGTGTCGGCGCCGGATGCGTCGACCCATTGTCCTCCAATAAAATTCGGGATCGGTGTTCCGGTCATTTGGGGTCACCTTCGAGGATCCAGGGTTCATCGACGCTGCCCCACACCGCGGGCGAAAACGTCCCCCCCACCTCACGGCGGAGGGCCTCCAACTCGGCATCCGCGCCCGGGGGCGGCTCCGTAGCGAGGCTCACCGCTATCGTGACCAGAAAGCCGGCCGCGAAGCCGGGAATCATCTCGTACAGGTCGTAGAACCGCTCTTTGAAGATCAACACCCAGACCACGGTCGTGATAAAGCCTGCGATCATACCCCAGACGGCACCCGCCTTCGTCGTCCGTTTCCAGAACAACGAGCAGAGAACCACGGGTGTAAACGCGGAAGCCAAACCGGACCAGGCAAAGAGTACGAACCAGAAGATCGCTCGACTCTGGGTCAACGCCGTGAACAACCCGCCCAGGCCGATGAGAAGGGTTAGAGCCCTCCCGAGCACAGAGAGTCGAAGATCGGAAATGTTGGGCTTGAAAACCTGCTGGATGACGTCCCTGACAACCGCCGAGGAGGCCAGAATCAGCAGCGAGTCGACGGTCGACATGATGGCGGCAAGCACCACCACCAGTACGATTCCTGTGAGGATCGGCGGAAACAGCGTTGTGGACATGACGGGAAGAACTGTTTCCGGATCCTCCAGACCCGGAAAGAGAAAACGCCCGGCGATTCCGGTCCCGACGGCGCCCATGTCGAATACGATGATGCAAACAACGGCGATGGGCCCGCCCGTCAGGATCTGACCCCGGTCTCTGGCCGACATGAACCGCGTCAGCAACTGTGGCGCTCCCAGGAACGCCAGACCGATTCCCGCGAAGCCGATGGCGCTGGCGACTCCAGCCACGGACACGCCATGCCCCCCCATTGGAGTCAGCAGGGCCGGATTTATCTCGGCAATGCCGCCCATCAGCTCACGCCAGCCTCCCGCTTGCCAGATTCCAACAATCGGAAGCAGCAGGAGGCTGCCAAACATCAGTACGCCCTGGAGAAGGTCGCTGTAGGCAACTGCCTTGAATCCCCCGATTGAGGTATAGAGGAGAATCACTATGGCGCCGATGACTACACCTGCTTCATAGCTGGTTCCCAGAAAGGAAGCAAAGGCCTTTCCCGACGCGGTGAGCTGGGCCGCCGTGTAGGCGCCCACCATGGTAGAAATAATGAAGGCGCTGACCAGGCGAATCGTGTGGGTACGGTCGAGAAATCGATCGGTCAGGTAGTCGGGAACCGTGATCGCGCCATAGCGATCCGTCAATGTCTTAAAGGGTCGGGCCACGACGGACCAGGCGAGGGCCACGCCGATCACCTCGCCGAGAACGATCCAGAGGGCGTGAAAGCCGACCGTGTAACCCATCCCGGTCAGGCCCAGCAGCAGCCAGGCGCTCTCGCCCGTCGTGTTGGCCGAAAAAGCGATCACCCAGGATGGCAGGGTCTTGTCGGCGAGATAGAACCCGGCCACCGACCGCGCATCACGGCTCGCCCACCAGCCGATTCCTATCAGGATGATGCAGTAGGCGATGAGAACCCCGATCACCCCGGCTTCAGCCATCGTCGCGGGGTCCCCGCCTCTGGCCGGAGTCCCTTCCTCCGGCTCTCGAGTGGATTATGTAGTGAGTCACAATCAGGATCAGGCCCAGCAACGTCGCCAGAGCCATCAGGATCCACGTTCCCAAGGGAAGACCTGCGATCATAGTCTCCCATCGTCGACTGCAGTGCATGCGCGGGAAAGCCGTATCAGTGCCTCGTCGACTTCGTCCTTCGATATCAGCAACGACGGACCGAGGCGGATGACCTGCCCGTAGAGACCGCCAACACCCACGAGGAGTCGCTCATCCCGTGTCCGGTGCAGCAACTGTCTGGCCAGATCCGGGGCCGGCTCCTTCGTCGACGGATCCTGCACCAACTCCATCGCCTGCATCAGCCCCATGCCCCGGACTTCCCCGATCCACGGGTATTTGGTGGCCAGTCTGTCCAGACCCTTGCGCAACTGATCGCCCCTCGCCCGGGCACGGAGGGGGACTTTCTCCGTCTGCATCACGCTCAACACGGTCGCCATCGCGGCCATGCAAATCGGGTTGCCACCGAAAGTGGAAATGGTTTTGCCCCGCCAACTACCGGCGATCGCATCCGTGGTAACCGTGGCCCCGACCGGTAGACCCCCTGCGATCCCCTTCGCCATAACCATGATGTCTGGAATGACGTCCCAATGCTCGATCCCGAACCAGAGGTCCCCTGTGCGACCAAAGCCCGTCTGGACTTCGTCGGAGATGAAGAGCCCTCCGTAAGATCGGATCACTTCGGCCATGCGTTTGAAATACCCCTGCGGTGGGACAATGTAGCCACCGACGCCCAGCAGGGTCTCGGCGATCAAAGCGGCGGGCTGTCCATTTGTCGTTGTCTCGATCACCTCGATCAGATCGTTGGCGTAGATGTCGACCAATTCGGCATCGGACACATCACCGAAAGAGGCCCGGTAAGGGTATGGCGCAAGCGCATGGCTGATGCCCGCCACATTGCTGGGCAAAGGCCTCCACGATGCCTGGGCCGTTAGTGACGTGGGGGCCCGCCCGTGGTAAGCGTGCCGCAGGGCGACGATTTCCGCACGACCGGTATGCAAGCGCGCAGCGATAAGGGCCGTCTCAATAGCTTCGGTTCCGCTGTTCGTGAAGAAGGTACGTGTGCGGTCTCCGGGGACGATTGCCTCGAGGCGCCGCGCCGCATCAACTTGTTTCTCGGTCACATACAACGTCGAGACATGGCCCAGTCGCGACACCTGATCTTGCACCGCTCGAACCACATCAGGATGGCAGTGCCCCAGCGACGTCGTCAAAATGCCCGCAAAGAGGTCCAGATATTCTTCCCCGTTGACGTCCTTCACCCAGCTCCCGGAACCCGTATCGAGAGCGAGCGGGTCCTCATACATTGGCTGCACGCAGTCAAAAAGGTACTTCCGCTGTTCCATGAAGATCTCCGAAGCACGGCTCGCGAGGGTGGCCATCAGCTGACTCCAGGGTTCGGCGTTGCTGTCGGGGCAGTCGGCGACGTCATACCATTAACGTTCCACGGACCCGGGAACGGACCCGGGATGATACAAGGCCCCGGTCTCTCACCGGTGAGAGAGCCCGATTGTATACAGATTTCTCTTGAGCAGTGCTCAAAAATCTCCCGCGAGGCTCCTCCGAAGATCCGCAGAATCCGTCCGTTCTGGGCGCCGGTGTCTGTGTCAGCCGAAATCCGGTGTCAATGGCTTTCCCTTGGACGAGGGTGCTCCGAACCTCACGCCACAGCTTGAGTCTCTAATTCCGGCAGACGAAATCCCCCATCCGGGACACCACTATTCAAAGATCGACTTCGAGATCTTCGCGTGGATTCCCTTGGTCCCGTCCACAAGCTGCGTGACAGCGAGGTCCATGGCCAGAGAACAGAGGATATAGGCGGTCCCGCGTTCCAGTCCCTTTTCGGAAACCAGAAAGTCGATCATCTCGCGTGTGGCCATCTCCGCCGCCGTATCCAGGTCCGGGTGCAATCCCATCGTGATGTAGTGGGTGGGCGTTTCAGCACGGGGCCGCACAAGGCTGCGGTCCTTGTGCAGGAGGATCCGGACCGTCCCGCGCAGGGACGTCTCCAGGGCCGTCAGCGCAACTTCACCATCACCCTGCAAACCGTGGCCGTCGCCGAAGGAGAGCAGGCCGCCGGGGACATGGACCGGCAGGTACAGCGTCGAGCCGGCGACGAGGTCCTTGTTGTCGAGGTTCCCCGCATGGTGTCCCGGCGGGTTGGTGTTGATCCGGCCGAGAATAGGGTGCGGACCGACTCCGATCGAACCGAAAAAGGGTGCAAGCTGGAGCGTGATGCCGGGAGCGAAGTCGACCGTGCCGGTGTCGGGATCGAAGCGCGTCAGTTTCAAGCGCGTGTAGGGGAAATCGTGGGGGAGGGTTCCCGACCCCGGCATAAAATAACTCACGCCGAAGGGATGGAGAAATTCGAAGCCCAGGATCTGCACCTCGAGCACGTCACCGGGCTCGGCTCCATCGACGTAGATCGGTCCCGTCATCGGATGGGCACCCGGACCTCGATCCTGGATCGCTGCCTCGACCACTTTCAGCGCCTCCGGAATTTCATCTTCGGGCGCGCCCGCCAGCCGCAGCCGTTCCAGCCCCCGGGCCAGAAGCGTTTCCACGCGAACGGTGTCGCCGGATGCGATCGTCAGAACCGGGGGCAGGCCGCCGTCGTAGTAGCCCCAGTGAACCCGTTCCGGAGTGACGGCCAGGTCGTGGGTCCGTTGTAAAGCCGCTGCTGACTGGCTGGTCAGCGCTAGAAATGCTGTCACTCGCACGAGCCGGAAGATGTGTCTCATTTTAATATCCAATCAGTTGATGGTTTTCCGGCCCGTGAATCCGCCGACACAGCGTCACTGGACCGCAACCCTGGTGCACTCCTCGAGAAAAACAATTGGCGCGTCTGGTTCCCGATAGCATTGTTTATGGCCTTTCGGATCAGAACCTAGAAAGCTGGGGGCAGTCTAGCAAAACGGGCGTTTCGAGCAAGCGGAATTCCCTGCCACAACCTCAGGTTGATGGAGTGCGTGTCAACATGACGGTACCGAGAAATGGTGTCGTGAAAGCGAGAACGAAGCCAGCTTTTACCGATGCAGGGAGTAGGTGATTTTTGCCGTCAGGGACTGGTTCAGACTTCCCGAGAAAACACCATCGGTATAGCGGGTCTCATTGTAGACGATGTGAAAATTATCAATCGTGCGGAAAATGTAGTTAAAGCGCAATTGAAACGCAGCCAGGTTGCCAGAGCTGTTGTACTGCAGAAAGGCGGAAGTGAGAAGATTATTCGTAAAGGAGACATTCGCACGCAGGCCAAACAGGTGAGTGTCGAAAGCGCCCTCACGCAATTTCACCGCGTTGAAACTGTAGCTGGGATTGAAATTGACATTTTCGTTCGGACGGATGTTTCCACCCACGTTGAGGGATCGCTTCGTGCCATTGTAAAAGTTTCCAATGTCGACTCCGGCCGAACCCGCAAAGCTTCGACCGTTGAAGGAGCGAAAGGTCACACTGGCTGTGTTCCACTGGTATGTTCCCACCGGCAGCGTCACACCGGGCCCAATCTGGAACCGACGGGCAAGGCGCTCCAAATCATTCTGGAAGTTCAACTGCAGCCGATCCCCACTCTGAAAGTCAGCGGCTAATATCAGTCGCGACCTTCGGGTGTTGAGAACGCCCTTGTCGCCGTGAAAGTAAACGAAGTCCGGCGTGAATTCGAACCGGCGGACGATCGCACCGCCAGGGCGCGGTTTGAGCGACAACCTGGCTCCGACCATTCGATCCCGGCGCCTTGCAAATCCGATTCCCGGATCGAAATCGGGGTCGACGTCCATGTAGTTAAACCCGGTGTCAATAAAGTCAGACCGCCATTCGGCTCCAAGTTGCCGGGCCGTTTGCTGGCCGTTGACGCCGGGACTGGATGATTTCGCGAACAGGCCGCCCACGTTTAAATGATCGACCAAGACCAGGTTCGCATCAAGGCCCGCGAGACGATTGGAGTTGCCACCACCCTGCCGGTTCGTAAAAATACCACCTATATACGAGCGATCCAGGATCTCCTTCCGGAAACGACCGACTGTGAAATTTTCACCCGGTTGGTTCTGATAGTCATCGGTTTGTACATTGAGAAATCCGAGATCAAATCCCCCGACTTTCCCTGTGAGCTTGCCTCCTCCAACAATAGAGATGGGTTGGCCGTCTTCAGACAACCCGATCCTCCGGCTGTAAAACAGTTCGAGAGGGGGTGGTCCGAAATGGAGAAAGCCCACCCGCATCCGCAGCAAATCGGCGCCCTCGATGAAGAACTGGCGCTTTTCCTGGAAGAAGAGGCTGAAGCGAGTCAGATTGACCCGCTGCTGATCGACTTCAACTTGCCCGAAGTCCGGATTAAACGCCAGGTCAGCCGTGAGGTTCGAGGTCAGCGCGAACTTCAAATCATCGATGCCTCCGTCCCACAATCTCCGCGTCCCCATTTGCGGTCCCACGTCGAGCGTCTCTACCCCGGCAACTATGTACGGCCGTATGCGCAGACGCTCCGCCTGCGCGATGTCGCTCAATCCCCGGAGATGCCCGGCCTGCGAGACCTGTTGAAAGATAAAGTTACGGTTCCACCCCGACCAGTAGACAAACTCGTTTTTTCTCTTGATCACGCGTTCAAAATTGATGCCCCAGACCTGCTCTTCTGCTGCCGAGAAACGGAGTATCTTGAACGGGATGGAGAATTCGGCAGTCCACCCATCTTCGGTAATGGCACTGGCCTCGGTCCATTGCTCATCCCACTCCGCAGTGAGGCGATCCGATTCGTTGCGTATCAGTGCATCAAATCGAGTTCCAAGTGCGTTGACGCGGAAGAGGAAAGCGTTTCGATGATCGTGAAAGGTATCGAGAACTACCGTGAAGCTGTCGTCACCTTCGAGGGTGCTGTCACGCTGCAATTCGCTGGCCCGTATCCGATCCGGCTCACTATCGTGAAGTTCGACTCCTAAGTAGAGATAAGCCTGATCGTAGGCAATGCATACGCGCGTGGGTTCGGTCGCTCGCTGACCTTCTTGCGGCTCTTTCTGGTAGAACTCCGAAACGCCACACGTTCCCTCCCAGATCGCTTCGTCGAGTAGACCATCAATGGTGGGTGATTGATTGACAGCTTCGGCGTGGATTAAAGTGCCATCCTGACCCTGGAGAGCGGCGTTCTCGGCGACAACTTCCACGGAGAAAAGAAGGAGACATAGCAATGCTTTCCTCAGGTTGCAACCTGTGGCACGTGGAGAACCGATCGAAAAAAGGCGTCCCGACCTCAGCTGAATCGTGATGGCGGTTCGATTTGACATGCATCGTTTCCCGCTGCCGTATCGAGCGCCGGGTTCGCCAACCGCGTCAGAACTGAAATCTCAATCCCGCCTCGATTTGCCGCTGTGCGGTCGCGTTGAAAGACTGGCGGAAGAAGGGAGACGTCATCACGCCGCTGGGTGTTCCCAGGTGTGTCTTGTTAAAGGCGTTGCCGAGATTGGCAAAGACGTTCATTCGGGGTCCCGTGCCTGCGGCGACCGGGGCGTCACGTCTGAACTCAATGGCTTTTGAGATATTGAAGCTGACATCGAAAAAATTCGGTCCGACTTCGGTGTTCTTACCGATCCCATCCGGCCGGTCGTTGCTCACGCCATCGCCGTTGTCGTCCCGCCCCGTGGTGATCGTATACCGCCGGCCGCTCCGTGCCCCGATGACGGTGGTCATGTAGACGTCCAGCGGCAAGCGTGAATTGAAGCTCGCGTTGAACGTATGCGAGGGGTTGTTGGTGCGTCCCCACTCCTTCCAGACATTCCGGCTATCGACCGGCAGGCTCAGGCCCGTGCTGGGCTGATCGTGGAGTCCGTGGTAGTACATATAGTCCGCTGTAATGTTGAAGATGCTGAAACGCTGCCGCATCGTGGCCTTGAAATGTTGATGGGTCGACAGGCCGCCTTCGAGTTGGACAATCTGGCCTTCGTCCGGAAAGGGTCGGAGGCCCGTTTCCGGAAACGGCGCGTTCAAGTCTCGGACACGCTGGGCTTTGATCCCACGGCTCCTGTCGTAGGCCACCGTCACGAAAAGGTTGTTTGGCAGGCTCTGCTCCAGTTGCAGTTGTACCACCGCAAAATACGAGTTTCTCAAATCAGGCGCAATCTGGTTGCGGGACGGGGGCCGGATGCTGCCCGATGAGAACGGATCGGGCCAACCCGGATTGTCGATCTGGGTCTCGAACAGCCGTTGTCCGTCCAGCTTGCTGTACGTCTTCAAAGTGCGGAAATTCCAGGGATTCGTAAAGATGGCCCCACCGCCGCGGATCACCGTCGAATTGCCGATCGCGTAGGCAAATCCGATGCGTGGATCCACGTTATTCCGGTCCGTGATACTGGTCTGCACGAAATAACGGATCCCCAGCATCAGCGTGAAGGTCGGTGTCAGCTTGAAATCGTTCTGCGAGAAAACAACCAGGTGCGAGTCGCTGATATCAAACGCGGGGTCGCAGCATTTGATCCGGTACTTGAGCGGTGCTCCCGCCCGGTAGCTTTCCAGATCCGAAAACGTGAACTCACCGAAGAATTTGTCTTCCGACAATGAACGTTCGCTCCGACGCCAGCCCCGAAACCCGCTTCGCATCGTCAGGTTGTCTCCGGCATAGTAAATCAGGTTGTTCAGTTCGTATTCGTTGCCGTTGATCAGGTCGCGGTTCTGCGCACCCCCTCCGGTGAAAGCGTCCTTGACAACAATTCCCAGGGCATTGCTTGAGGGATGGGCTCGCTGCGACCTTTCCGCCATATGAAGTGCAGGTCGTGCACGGTGCGCTCGGAAAGAATGGAGACTTCGCGCAGATCGACCACGTGGTCTTGGGTCTCGGTGCGGGAAGCGCGTTCGGGCAGGCTGAAGTTGCCGACGTTTTCGTTCTCGCTGTTCTCGGTGGCGTACTGGAATCGCATGTGCACCGAATGCGCATCCGCAAGCTGCAGCACGCCCCGGGTGTCGTAGGATCGGTAGTTCACTGGCCGGGTGACACCCAGCGAGAAAGGCCCCTCCGGTGTTTCGGCTTTCACGGTGCCGACGTTCTCCCGTCTGTTGTCGGTGAGGGCAAAGTTCAATGAGAGGCGGTCTTGAACGATGGGGCCGCTGATGTCGCCGTTGAGGGTCCGTTCATAGTAGGGCGGTTTGTTGTCCGCGAAGGGATTTCGGGCGTTCAGGGACTCGTCCTGGAAAGTTGCCGCGAAATTGCCGTGATAGGCGCCCACACCGCCGCGCTCGATCACTTCGGTTCTCGCGCCGCCTTCATGCAGGCCCCCGGCTCCGTTAGCGGTGGCCGTTTCGACATTAAACGGATTGTTCGTCACGCGGATCTGTTGAATCCGCCCGCTCCCGGCACCGGCGTTCCCCGCATCCCCCGTATAAAACGCCACGTCCTGCTCACTCTGGTAGCTCTCCCACGCCGCCCTCTGCGCCGCGGACATGTAAGCGGGCAGCTTGCGGCGCAATTCGTCATACATAAACCGGATGCCGGCCAGGGCCTGATCCTGCTGCTCCCCCTCGGGCGGCCCCTGGCTGAAATCCCAGGTTTCACCAAACAGGTTTTCCGCCGCCTGACGGTCATCTTCGATCAGGAGGGCCAGCTCCCGTTCCTGATCGGCGGTGAAAGCCACACCGGCCAGGGCCAGCGCATCGGTCACCTGGTCTTTCAGTTCGTCGACGGGATTGCGGGCGGTCAGCTGCCCAAAGGCAGAGGTGGCGAGCAGAATACCAATCAAGGTCGGACGCATCACACACATGCTAGCACTCCCAGGACGCGGGTCTTCAGAGAAAACACAGACGCGTCCGGGATCATCTGAATTCCAAAATTGTTGGGTTAAAAGACAACGGGATGGAATTCAGATCCCAGTCGAACTCGATCCTCAATCCACCTTTTGAAACTAGTCTAGCAGCCCGTGGCAGAAGTCCCGAGGACCGCGCGCAGGGGTCTTCGGGTTGCAGGCGCGAAGTGAGGAGCGGGCACCGAGGTTTGAAACCAAGGCCGCGGGCGCCGTCTTTTCATCGAGACCGGCCTTACCAATGCCGGACAAAGCCTGTGGGGCGCCTGCGGCCCTCCGTTTGATACGTCGGTGGCCCCCCTGCGCCCGCAGGGTTACGGCGAAACGGGGCCGTCTTCGTTGTCGCCGACTCCTCCCAATGAATGCGCATTGTCTCGTCTTCGCGGCTTCGGCCGGCGCTTCTTCGCCTCCTAGAATCCAGCCCCGTTTGGCCGTAACGCGGCCCTCGGGACTTCTGCCACGGGCTGCTACGACCCGGGCCCCTGGGTCGCAACCAGATACTCGAGGATCGCCTGACGGTCTTCAGGCATCGGTTCCTCCATCCCCTGTACCTCGACCATTTCTTCGATCACCCGGTTCCACTGGGACCGCGTCAGTTGAGGTGTTGTGACCAGCGTTGCATCGTGGCAGACCAGACAATGTTTGACGACAATGTCCCTCCCTACGCCTGGTTTCAAATCTTGTGCCGCCGATCGAAGGGACTCCAGTTTGGCGAACGCCTGAGTCGAGAAGATGAGCACGATGGTGATCAGCCAGATCACCAAACCCACTCCCCAGTACCGGTTCCCATCGTCGAACACGCCCGTCTGCTCCTGTCAGACGATCTCAACCGCAACCCGATGAACGGCGTTGTTCAGGTAACCCCGGGGATTCCATCCGGGAACGACGGTGGGTTGAGATCGGCCGTTCGTGTCTGTCGCACGCGCCCATATTTCGTAGTAGCCCCGTATCGGTAGACGCAACTCGATTTGCCAATGCTGCCAGGCGTAGGGATTGGCCGGTGCTTCGAGCCGTGCTTCATGCCACGTCTGCCCGAAGTCGTGACTGAGATCGACACGATTCACTTCCCTATCACCGGCCCACGCATGGCCACGTACTCTCAGCCCTTGACCGAGCGGGAGCTCCACGCCCGAGTCCGGTCTCGTAATAACGGATTTCACCGGCATCGATTGGATGATGTCCATATCTTCTTCTGCAACGTCCGTGCCCGGACGGACCGGATTTCTATTGATGCGGTAGGAATACCCGGTCATTCCTCTCCCATCGTGAATGCGGTCCCGAAGCGAAATACGGCTGAGCCACTTTGCCGAAGCCGACCCAGGCCAACCCGGGATGATCAGTCTGAGAGGAAACCCATGGACCGGAGGCAGGGGTGCCCCGTTCATTTCCCAGGCCAACAGATTGTAGGGATTCAGAGCCTTCGAGATTGGAATGCCTCTGGAAATTGTTTCAAGCTCCGGATTGCCGCTGAGGTGAACGTCGTCGGAGTGATGCGCGGTATAGATTGCGGTGGGACCGACACCTGCGGCATTCAACACATCGGCCAGGCTCACGCCAGTCCAACGCGCACATGCCACTGCCCCGACTGTCCATTGCATGCCACTTGGGCTGGGTTCAAAGCCAGCACGACCATTCCCCCCGCATTCCAGTTGAAGGTTCCAGCTGTGCGTCGGAAAGTCTGCCTTCAGATCGTCCAGGGATAGTTCCAGCCGGCGTTCGACCTCACCGTCGATTACAAGCCGGTATCCCGTACTGTCCATTTGCCTGGCCATTGCAGACAGATTTCCGTTGTTGCGAACATAGTGGTAGCGAGTGGGTGTGACCGAATCGTCCAGATCGCGGGGACGGGCTTCAGCGCCGAGCGGACGTTCGTTTAGAACCACGAGGTCCTTTTCGTCCAGTCCGTCCAACCCCTCCCTCCTCTCGATCAGCGCCGTTCGATTCTCCTGCGCCAGCACTTCTGGAACCATTCCCGACCGGATGTGCCTTGAATAGGGAATGCGACCTCCCAGTGTCATAGCCACCGCGGTCAATCCCCCGTTCAAAAAGCCACGACGGGTTATTCGAGCCGCTCCGCGTCCCGGGATCGTCAGGTCGGCATCTTCCGGGTTTGGACGCAGCTCAAAGAGACTCCGTTGCTTCCTCATGACGGCTCGAGTCCTTGTGATTCGTTATGTGGGAAAAAATTTGGACAGCCATTCTTTTCAAGAATGTATCACTGTGCCACGGGTTTTTGGGATTCTTCTGTTCGATCGAATAGGTGAACTTCTGAGCGTGTCATGGCCGGGTGGCGTGGGGGATTTCATGACTGAGGTGAATCCCGAAATGGGCTCCGGAAACCGGGGTAAGAATATAAGAGGCGGGATTGATCGGCGAAAACACTGTCACGTCCGAACGAACGACCCAACAGGACAGCGAGAAACGCCCTGTTTAGATCAGTTGTCACAGCAGCTAGGCGACGACATCCGCCACCATAGGTACATGTCCGAGCTCCGCGGCTGCGGTTGACAATGCTCTTATTTCGACTATCCTTTGATGGAACCTGGCATTCCCGGTTGGAGGTATCATGTTTGGAGGTCTGAAAGTGACGCAACAAACCTGGACCTTTATCTCTCTGACGGCGGCTCTAGGTCTCATTTCGATCCCGGGTCTCGGTCATCACGGTACCAACGTCTCTTACGACCACGAAAATCCGCTTACCTTCGCGGCCATCGTAACGGAGTTCCGGTTCACGAATCCCCACGCTCAACTCTTGTTCAACGTGACGGACGAGCGCGGCGATTCGGTTCATTGGGCCGCCGAGCTGACGAATCCCTCCAATCTGGCGAGAAACGGCTGGAGCCGGAGGCGATCTATGGAAGCCCTGGAGCCGGGGACCCCGATCACCATCATTCTGTTCCCATCCAAGGCCGGGACGACCGTCGGAGTGGCCTCGAGGATTCTGAACGAGAACGGTGAGCAGATCTTACTGGAGAGAAGGCAGGAGCTCCCGGAAAGACTCCCGGAGAACCCATAACGCCCGTGTCCGACAGCGCTGTATCGCTTGCGAGGCCGGCAGCACAAAGTCGTCTCTGGGCCTTCCAGACCGTGGTCTGGCGGGTTCACCAACGATAACGGCACCCTGCAGACGCTGCCGCGGTGCTTACCTCCGGGGAGACTGCCCGTAAGCCGGAGCCAGTTCCGTTCAAACAAGACGTCAGAGGAGTTTTAGAATGCGTAATTCGCTCGTCGGCTGGGCCATCGCTGTGGTGGCTGTTCTGACGTGTTCGCCGGAAACCCTCGCCCGGCAATCTGACCCCCACGACCTGTCAGGAATCTGGAGTCGCAACGCGCAGTACTGGGGCGGTGGCGGAGTGTGCCCGGGGTGCGGCGACCGCGGCTTTGGCAACGAGGTGCCGCAGATGACTCCCGAGGGTGAGGGGCAGTTCAACCGCAACAGGCCCTCGTACGGACGTTATCTGGGCAGTGATGAAGCGATTATTTACGCAGAAGAAGAGCACATCGGCCGCCGCAGGGCCGTCCCACCCGGTGTGGGCAACGATCCCGCCGGGTTCTGCAATCCCTACGGTTTGACCCGGGCGCTGCTATATCCGAATCCTATCGAGTGGGTGCAGACTTCGGACCGGATATTCCAGTTCTTTTCATGGACGCGTCAGTGGCGTGAAATCTGGTTGGACGGAAGACAGATTCCCTCCGACCCCGACCTCCCGCGCTGGTACGGATACTCGGTTGGCCGATGGGAAGCAGATACGCTGATCGTAGACACGACGGGTTTCGACCCGAGAAGCTGGGTCGACCATTTCGGTTATCCCCACAGTGATCAGATGAAGCTCCAGGAACGCTACCGGCGGGTGGATGCGGAAACCCTGGAACTGACCATGACACTGACCGACCCGCAAACGTATGAAGCACCGTGGGAGAGCGAGCGGAAGCTCTTCAGGTTGGCACCGAAGGACGTCATGACCTATGACGGGTGGTACGGGATTCTGGAAGAACCCTGCGCCCCGGTGGATGAAGTGGATTCCTTCAACAGCACTATCCGGAATCCTGCGGGCGGTGTCGGGGGCGTGGCCAGGTAGAGGCCGCGTCTCCGCTTCGTGTGCCCGACGGATTCCGAAGGGACTGTCGACTCAAGGTGTATGACCCCACTGTCGGGGCCGTTTTCCCACGCGAAGCACCACGGTGTGACCCGACGCACAGGCACTCGTCACGGCGCCTTTAGCGTCTGGCATAGCCTCCTTCCATCCCTGCGGCTATGAATGACGTCAAGCCCACCAGATTCCGTAGACCCTCTCGTTGCCACACTCGAGGCAACGCCACAGTTCTACTGTGATGACCCGACCCGTATCGGCAGACCGGCCCACATCCTGATTGAACGAGTACTCAGGAACCTCGGCGGTTCCGCACGGCGTGTGTCTTTGCAGGCGCCGGCACGAGTCGCACTCGATGAGCGGGAAGTACGGAGTCGCCGGTGTCACTCTCGCCTCCTCTTCCGGTGTGGAATAGTGCGATCTGGCGATGCTTCACTCAAGCAGACCAGACGCCGAGGCCGAGGATCGAGGTAGGTCGATTCAACTTTCAGCCTGTTCGGTTTTCCTTGTTCAGCCCTACATTCAGGGATAATATGCAACTGGGCGCGCCCACATCTTCATCAAAGGATTAGCGCGGTCCCATGCCTGGCTGACCCTCGCGAAGAAGGCCTTTCGGTTGGTTGGCCAGGCCCCCTTCACCCCAACACTTCAGACCCGACACCTTAGAAATGCACCCGCCTTCGGCCTTTTGAGGCAAAGGTCAACTACCGACAAAGGGTGCGGCGCTTGAGAGGGTTGCGAACGCTCGGACACTCCAGCACCCCGAGGGTTCTACCGCCGTCAACAATGCCTTATCCTGCCTTTGTGCGGAGAAAGACTGCATTGTAAATCATAGATGGAATGCAGATATCCGTCGTGGACACAAGCAGTGCTATGCCCGTCAAGGCGCCTCCCAACACGTAGCCGGAAATCAGGTAGCCGGATTGAAACGCCAGGGCCGTGGCGACCAACCAGACCACACCGACACCGCAGGCAAAACGTGTCGGCGCCTGGCGCTTAGGCAGCGGTCCGGTCCCCCCCCGGTGGCGGATGCCGTGGTTGTAGATGAGGTCGAACGGGTGCACGGGGAAAAGAGCAGCCAAGGCCGCAATGGGGGCTAGAATCCACAAGATCGTGGGAGACGCCAGTACGGTTCCAAGTGCCGCCAGCAAAGCGCACCCGCCAAAGGCCATGCGGAGCCATGGTGCCAGGGGGGCCAGCACGTCATCGCTGACATCTGTAAGTCCCTGGATGTTCAGTCGTTTCCGTGTTCGGGATGACAGCGTCTCAGGCATATGACGTCATCTCAGAAGTTGCAAATGTTGCTGATCTAGAAGAGGACGGGGTGGGCGGTGATCATGGATTTCATAGCGCCGGCAACCGTTCTTCAAGTTCTTCAGACCCATTCTGGGGCATGATCAAGTGGGTGCATTGCCCCTCGAGCGTTCCCGCAGCAGGTTTCAGCGCCAGAGGCCGTTGCCGGTACAGGTATTAACCGAGCGGACTTTCATGTGGGGCCTGATCCGTTGACATTACCAACCCAGGGCCAGGCCGTCTTTTCGTGGATCGGAGCCTCCCATCAACACGCCGGTTTCGGGATCAATCAGTATACCCTGATAACCCCCGAACGCACCGGGCTGGTCGATAACCGAATGGCCCTTGCGGGCCAGGCCAAAGCGCACCTCTCCATCAATAGCAGATTCCAGAGCCAGGCCTTCGCTGGAGTGACGGAAGCGTGGGGCTTCCCCGGCGTGTTGCGCGTCCATTCCGAAATCGATGATGTTCGCAACAACTTGAGCATGTCCCTGGGGCTGCATGTCTCCTCCCATCACACCGAATGAGAAGAACGGCTGACCGTCCTTGAGGATCATCGCCGGCACCAGCGTATGGAACGGGCGTTTTCTTGGAGCAAGACGGTTGGAGTGCGCCGGGTCCAGAGAATACGATCCACCCCGGTTGTGGAGCGCAATACCCGTGCCCTCCGCTACGACTCCCGATCCGAAGGAGAAGAACAGGCTGTTGATGAAGGATACCGCGTTCCGATCGCCGTCAACTACGCTCAGGTACACTGTGTCGCCGGCTTCGGAAATCCCCGGTGCGACCTGCGGCTGAGCCCTGTCGGGATCGATCTGGGTTTTGCGTCCGCGTCCGTATTCCTTTGAGATCAGCCTTTCGATGGGCACATCCACATGATCGGGATCGGCAATGAAGAAATCGCGATCCGCGAAGGCCAGCTTCTTGGCCTCGGTCAAGGTGTGAATGTAGTCCACCGAATTGTGCCCCAACGCTTTCAGGTCGAAGCCTTCCAGAATGTTGAGCATCTCGAGGGCGGTGACGCCTTGTGTGTTTGGCCCCAGTTCGTATACATCGTATCCACGATAGTTTGTTGACACCGGCTCCACCCACTGGGCGTCGAATTCCGCGAAGTCGGTCACGGTGAGGCATCCGCCGAGCGCGTCCGACGTTGCCACTATCTTCCGTGCGATCTCGCCTTTGTAGAACGCATCGCGACCCGCGTCGGCCAGCAGGTTGAATGTTTTGGCAATGTCGGGGGATCGAAACACCTCGCCATGTCGCGGCGCCCGTCCATCGATCAGGAAGGTGGCGGCTGCGGCATCATTCTCGCGAAGTTTTTCCTCAGAATCCTGCCACTGACCCGCTATGATTTCCGATACAGGAAATCCATTTTCGGCGTATCCGATGGCGGGCTCGAGAAGGCGGGTCATGGGCAGTTTGCCGTAGCGCGAGTGAAGTTTGAACCAGCCCGCAACCGCACCTGGGACCGAAACAGAAGCCATCCCATCTGGAATGAGGTTGAAGTTCCGCGACTTGAAGTGATCGATCGTTGCCTTCGATCCGGCCCATCCGCTACCGTTGAGTGCAGTCAGTTTCCCATCTTCCTGGATGTACACGAGAGCGAACATGTCGCCACCAACACCCGTCATCGGCGGTTCGACAACGTTGAGGACCGCAGCGGCCGTTATCGCTGCATCGACGGCATTGCCGCCTTCCTGCAAAACTGTCAGCGCAGCGCCCGACGCCAGGGGCTGGCTCGTCGCGACCATCCCGTTCATCCCAAGCACAGGAGATCGTGTACCGCTGCTGTGTGGAGCCGGCCGATCGCCGTGTCCGAGCCCGAACCCGAGTCCCGCAACTAAGAGCACCGCCGTTACAGTCTCGATCAGAATCTCCATTCCGTCTCCTCCCTAGTCTGGCAGAGAGCCAAGGTTCCCCCGATCGCTGTCGGGCTCTCGCAGTGGCCGCGCCGTGTGCCAACTTCCATCATGATTGTGTGTCTCGAAGCGGGCCGCTAAAAACTCGGTAGAGAATACTAAGGGGGGTAGTTAGACGCAATCGGAGTCTCAACATCAAAGCTTCACGTACCCGTAGTGGCCTGGCCCCTGATGAGGGGGATGAGGGGAGGGTTCGGTCAAATCCGCTGGTGTGCTCCGAGCCGTCAGGCCGACACGCCCTGTTTGGCCATGTTGCGTGTCAGCAACAGCCACGTCACGATTCCGACCATGGGGCCGATGGCGACAAGCCAGAACGCGATGTCATACCGCCCCGCATCAAACAAGCGTCCTAAAACAGGGGTTATCACTGCGTTCACGAGCGCCCAGGATCCAGACGCGATGCCTGACATCATCGCCGGTTCCTGCCCGAACGCATGCAGACCCACCTTGAGAGCCACCATCTGAAACCCACCTCCGATGAAGATGGCCCAGCAATTCAATAAAACAGCGATCGCTACCGAGTCGGTCCATGTGGTCGCGCCTAAGGCCAGCGCGAATACCGTGAGCAGTAAAAACATGCCGACCGGGCGCGGGTTGGGGCCAATGAATCGATCGACGATCCAACCCCAGAAGAAATAGCCCGTCATCCATGCCAGCGGAAACAGCGACGTAATCCACAAGCCTGCCTGCGAGACACCCAGAGCATCACTGAAATACAGGGGAACAATCGTCAGAACGGGGCCCGATGCCATCGCCGGCAGCGCGTAGCTGGCTACGAGAGCCCAGACCCGGCGCTCGAGCGGGTTGGGCAAAACGATTTTCTTCAGCTCGCCCTCTGCTTTCGGCAGGTAGGGCGGGCGAGCGATCACCGCCCACAGGATCAGCCACACGGCTCCAAGAGCACCACTCAATACAAACGTCGTCCTCCAGCCGAACTGCAAAGCGATCGGTATGGCAATGATGGGAGTCAGCATCGCGCCCAGAGTGCCGCCGCTGAAAGCAGTCGCCACGCCACGGCCAAACAATCGGGGGGGCAGCGACACGGCCGCTGTTCTCAAACCACCGGGAAAGGTCGCCCCTTCGCCAAAGCCAAGAAACGCGCGCGCCAATGCAAAACCCAGAAACCCCGCCATCAAAGCGTGGGAAAAACTAGCGACGCTCCAGATGGCCACGGCGGCCAGCATGCCGATACGCAGGCCCGCATAGTCGATGAGAGAGCCCCAGACCGGATTGCCAATCGTATAGGCAAGGAAAAAATAGAAGAAGACGTCGCCAAAATCAGCTGCCGTGAGCCCGATCTCATCCCGGATCGTGGGGGCGAGAACCGCCAGGAGCTGGCGGTCGACGAAGGCCAGCGCGGAAGCGAGCGCCATTCCCCCACACGGGATCCACAGGCGCCAGCCCCCCTCGGGACGCATCAGAGGCCCAGTGCCGTAATCTCCTCGTGTGTCTGGTGACGCGTCCATTCCATTTTGCTCAAAAACTGGCGAAGGCGGGTGCGCCGGTACAGAACGACACCGCCGTTTTCGAGGGGCTCAAGGGCACTATCAACTTAACATGGTCGCGACGCGGACTTGGTCCAAATGCAAGGCATCGTCCAACCGATCGTGGGGCAGTTCATTTTAGACTCTGGTACCAGTCCAGAATTTGTTCTCCAGTCCAGAAAAGAACACCGGGCTTTTGACGAATCGTCTCGAAGATCTTCCGGAAATACTTTATTCGATGAGGCACACCTACGATATAGGGGTGGCAGACGATGGCCATGACCCGAGGTTGTGTGAGCGAATCTTCGTATAGCGTTTCGAATTGATCGAGCGCGCGGTTCGCATATTCTGAGGCTTTGTGGTGCTGAATCAGCATCATTGCGACATCGTTGATCTCCTGGGTGTAGGGCACGTTGACGAGGTTGCCCGCGCGCGTTTTCAACTCGACGGGTTGATCGTCCAGGACCCAGTCCGCAACATACTCAAACCCCTCCTCTTTCAGCAGATCGACGGTTTCAAAGGTCTCGGTGAGACCCGGACCCAACCATCCCCGCGGTGCCTGACCAGTGAATTTCGCGATCGCATCCCGAGTTTTCTGGATATCGAGTCGTTCGTCTTCAACCTTCTGCATGTTTTTCTGTGAAAACCCGTGGCCCATGAATTCCCAGTTTGATTCGAGAGCGGCCTCCCCAATCCGGGGATAAGTCGTACACACACTACCGTTCAACGCGAGCGTGGCAGGGACCTGGTGCGAATCCAGAACGTCTTTGATTCGCCAGAAACCGACTCGATTTCCGTATTCATGCCATGCCCAGTTCGGGACATCGGGTATCGGCGCCCCCCCGGCCGGAGGCGTGAGAACCGTGCGAGGCATCACCTGCATGCTGTCCCACACTTCGACGTTGACGATGGCCCAGACGATCATGCGAGCACCGTCAGGGAGATTCGGAGGAGGACGGTCAATGATCGCGGAATATTCGAGTCGCTCGTCTGGTTGCATCGTTTGGATCCTTTATTGGAGAGGATTGAAGAGTTCCCAGTCACATTACCAAGTGATCGATCTTGACAACCCGACCCGTGAACTTGCCGATTCAAGCCGCATCCCGCCTCGGCGGTCTCCTGAAAACCGGCCAGCCTTCCGGACCCCTGGAGGCTGCCGGCTCATTCGGGTCTCGCATACTCCAGCACAAAGAGACCGGCGCCGACCCGATCCGACGCATAGAGCAGCCCTCGCCGATCGACACCCACATCATTGATCTGGATCACAGCTGGCTGGCCCTGCTCGATGGGGTTGGAATTTTCATTGGGGCCCGGTATGTAGTAGCCAACTTCCCTCATGTTGTAAGGATCCGAGATGTCGACGACCCTGACCCCCGCATTGAAATAAGGGACGTAGGCGATCTTGTCCTCAAATCTGTTGAGCACTCCATTGATCGACTCCGCAAACTGATGAGGACCGAAACGGCCGCCTTTCTCGCAGAAATCGCCATCCGGAACCTGCCAGGTATCCACCGGATACGGGACGCCCGTTTCCTCGGCATCCGTGACGTCGAACATGTACACCTTTGTTCTGACAGGATCGCGGCATGCAATGTCCGGACCCGTGGCTTCATCGGCAACCAGCGCGTATGTTCTGGGTAAGGCATCGGGCCCGAAGTTGGGCACCGCATCATAGACAACGGGCGATACCGTATGGGTGCCTCTTCCCGGGGGCTCGGTGTCGATGTGCCACACCAGCTGGGGGTCGGACGGGTCCTCGATGTCAAAGGCAACCACATCGCCTCCACCCAGATAGGCTCCGTAGACCCTGTTGTTTTCTTCATCGACGATGGGATGGTGCCAGTTGTTTCCATTTGAAGTCTCGGGTTCACTCGTTCTTTGCCCCGGCAACCAGGCCCGTCCGACGAACTCCGGGTTTCCAGGGTCGCCGAGATCGAAGATTATTAGGTGGTTTCCATCCCGAAAACCCGGTTCGTTCGCTGCGCTGTAGTACAGGCCGGTCTCGGGCGACCACCAGCCTTTGTGTACCGCAGTGAGCGATCCACCGCAGCCGGGCCCGCAGGAATCTTCCGGTGTAGCGGTGATCTCTGCAAGCAACCGAATCCCGGAAGGATCCGTGTCCCTGGAGGTGATATCGAAGATTTGAAACTGTGCGAAGCCCTCTCCCTGCGAGTTCCGAATCAGATAGTCTCTCCCCGACGGATCGGAATCGAAGCCGTAGTCATATACGACCGAAGTCGAACGGGAGTTGGCGCTCGCTGTATTCGGTATGTGCCAGACCAATTCCGCTTGGGCTGGATCCGAAACGTTCAATATCGACGTCCCGTTCCATTCCATCTGATCGCTGATGGGGTTGAAGCGTTGAGTCCCGTCCCAGGTGTTATCGGCATGCCCGACGTACACCCAATCCCCGTTTGCGTCATCCCCTTTTGCCGTCACCTGCAATGACTCACGGCCCTGCAGGTCGTTGTGTCCGACGAAGTCGACGCTCCGGGCTTCGTCGCCATTCTGAATCGGGGCTGCCTCTTCCCCGGGTGTCCCAGGGGGTGGCACAGGCTCGGTAGCGCCGCAGCCCAGGGTCAGCCCGGCGGTCAGGGTCAGGACAAGATAACGGAGTGGGGTCATGTGGCTTCTACCTCAATGGTGTGGCGCGTCCGCCATCGCGATCGGTGGCCGTTCCAAATGTGGGTCAACAGGAGGGTCACGCCACCCGTCGCCGTTGGCCACAGTCCGCAGGCCGTCTCGATGGCCGTGTCTCCGCCGGGCTCCGTGTTCCCTGCAGGCGATGTATCTCCCATGACATCCTGACCGCGGGCGGACAGGATATCGGTACGGCCCAAGTCAGTGGCTGATTCCATCGTCATCGTGCATCGCCACGAAACCGGCGGAAATCTGGCTAAATATGACTACAGTTGGGTTTGATAAGCAAGAAAAGTGTCAACACCCCGGGAAACGATATATCACGCAGTGAGATCTCCAATCAGTGTGGCGGGTATGGTCTAGGGCCGTCTCAACACCCTGCCACACACCGTCCCTGCCCATTGAACTCCATCGTGCGCCCACTGATGGCGAGGTGAGTGGGTGGCTCCAGCTGGTCGATGAGCGCGGCTGTGTACGACTGCGGCCGCAGCCTGCCACCTTCCGTCGCTGGCTCGTTCACATGCGTGAGGATCACCGACGCGGGCTGGACGAGCTCGTTGATCACATGCGCCCCGGAGAATTGAATGCCCGGGTTGTTCCCGAGATTGAGCACGGCGAGGTTGGCGCCGTGGTATTCGTTGACGACCGTTCTCATCTGGGAATGGATGCCGGTGTCACCCGAGAGATAGGCGGTGAGCCCGTTGGTGAACTTGACGACGAATCCGGTCGCGGGGCCGTACTCGAGAACGGCGCCATCTGCCTCGAGCGCCGCACGTCGCGCCTCGGAGAGGAGCGCAGGCGGGGCGTTGTTCACGTGTGACGCGTACACGATCGCGATCTCCACGCCCTGCGCTGCATCAGCCGTCTTCGCGACGAACACACCGCCCAAGTCGATCCTGGAGGTGCAGGCTTCCTCGACAGGAGCGGTGGTGGGTGCAGCGGGTTGGGGGCAGACGTCCAGGGGTCGGCCACGAATGCCTTGAACCTTGCTGGCCACGAACCCAGCCATGGCGCGGGTCGTTACGAGCGCGGCGTTTTTCGCGACGACTACTTCGGCAGTCATGGAGTTCGGCGCGGGCAAGCGTTCCGAGTCTGCGCAGGTGCCGGCACCGACGGCCCGGAGCCTGCGATCGCCCAGATGATCCCCATGCATGTGGGTCAGGAGCACGAGGTGAATGTCGCCGAGCCTAGCATCGTTGCCGGCGGTGAGGTTGTGGACCGGGTCGTAGAGCAGGCGTACGCCGGTCGGGTCCTCGAACACGATCGCTCGATCGTTCGCACAAAGCTCGCCTGCGTGAGAGCCGATTGACGTGATCCTCACGTTCTGGGCCAAGCCCGGTAAAGCCGTGAGCGTGAGGGCGAGGGCTACACAAGCCGTTTTCATGTCCTTCCTCCAGATATCCAGCCGTCGGTATTCGGGCTTCCGACAAGCTATAGCATGTACGGGAGGAGAGCGCCACCGGGACGGATGTAGGGTCGTCCACCGCACCGAGCGGAATCGCGGCATGCGCTGCTATTTTGGGGAAAAAGCGGACGCTCGAGGAACTCCAGCGCCACAACTACTCTCCCCAAACCATACGGGTGTACCTGCACACGCTCGAGGACTTCACCCGCTACTTCGGCACGTCCCCCAGCAAGCTCGCGGGCAAGAAGACCTGCGACGGTATCAGCTGGATCTGCTCCATGAGCGGACACTCGCCACGGGCACGATCATCGGACGGATTGCCGCCCTGCGGTTCTTCTTCATGAAGGTGCTTCGCCGGCCCTACCGCCAGTTGGATCTCGTCGATCCGAAGCACCCGTACCGATTGCCCACGATGTTCAGCGAAGAGGAGGTGGCCCGTCTGCTGGCCTCAGCCAACAGCTCCTATCACTTCGTCATCCTGATGATCCTATATTCGACCGGAGTGCGGCGGGCCGAATTGTGCCGCATTCATCGTGACACCTGCCGGATCTTGCGCCAGGAGATCGCCGCGGCAGGAATAGGCTGAATACTAGAGGCGTTTCTTTTCTTTACCGATGTCCTTATCTTCAATCGCAAATTCTTATCACTTATTCCTCAAGTTTTTCGATGGATGGCCGATAAGTTCAGTGAAAACCTACAATGCTTTCACCAATCCATGCCGCAATCTCAGGGCTACGAGCCAGCACGGAGTTAGTCAGCGCTTCGGCACATAACATTGCCAACAGGTTTACCGATGGCTTTAAGAAAGACGTGGTCCACTTAAGCGAGGGAGCCGCTGGTGGTGTGGTGGTGGATGTCGAAAAGAGCAATGAACCCGGGCCACTGCATTACTCTCACGAAGGAACACTCGTTGAAGGGTCGAACGTGGATTTGGCCGAAGAGACAGTCAACTTAATCTTTGCCAGGAATTCCTATACCGCAAATGTCGCCACTATCAGGGCCGTCAATGAGATGGAATCAACTCTCCTGGACATACTAGCCTGATTGGATACCGTAAGGCCTTACCGTTTCATCGCTCCACTACCCTTTCTTTTTGATCGTCAGAAAATATAAGCCTACAGGTGGGCTGTTAGGTCAATGAAACAGTCACATGGAAGCATAGGCGACAATACAGGGATCTGGAATAAATACACTCCCGATTGGGGCAATTCGGAGGAGTCTTTCCAGAGTTGGACAGGTGATTAGTGAGGTGCTCCCCAAAATTCGGACAGGTCACTAAGGTGTAAAATCGCTACCTCGGGAGAGGCAGATGAAGAAGCGAGGGCGGAAGCAGTACAGCGCAGAATTGAAGGCAAAGATTGCCGTGGAAGCGGTGAAGGGACAGCGCACGATCCAGGAAATCGCGTCCCACTACGAAGTTCACCCGAACATGGTGACGAAGTGGAAAAAGCAAGTACTCGACGGCGTATCGGACATCTTCTCCAATGGCCGAGTACAGGCCAGTTGAGGTGCTCCCCAAAATTCGGACAGGTCACTAAGGTGTAAAATCGCTACCTCGGGAGAGGCAGATGAAGAAGCGAGGGCGGAAGCAGTACAGCGCAGAATTGAAGGCAAAGATTGCCGTGGAAGCGGTGAAGGGACAGCGCACGATCCAGGAAATCGCGTCCCACTACGAAGTTCACCCGAACATGGTGACGAAGTGGAAAAAGCAAGTACTCGACGGCGTATCGGACATATCGGTACATCTTCTCCAATGGCCGAGTACAGGCCAGTGAAGCCGATGAGCAAGTGCAGGCGGAACTCTACCAACAGATCGGAAAATTACAGGTCGAGGTGGAGTGGCTCAAAAAAAAGTCGGGACTTTCCCGTTAGAGCATCGACGACCATGGATCGAATCGAATCACGACGAGTTGAGCATCGTCGAGCAGTGTCGGTTGACCGGCGTGTCCCGATCGGGACTCTACTACACACCGGTGGGCGAGAGCGCCGAGAACATCGCGTTGATGCGTCTGTTGGACGAGCAATATACGCGAACCCCGTTTTACGGGATTCGGCGTATGACCTGGTGGTTGCAGACGCAAGGTCGGCGGGTCAATGCGAAGCGGGTGCGGCGACTGATGCGGCTCATGGGACTGGAAGCGATCTATCCCAAACCGCAATTGTCGATGCCGGCCCCGGGACACCGGATTTACCCATACCAGTTGCGCAATCTGGAGATTGTGCGTCCCGATCAGGTGTGGGCCACGGATATAACCTACATTCGACTACGGCAAGGATTCATCTATCTGGTGGCGATCATGGACTGGTTCAGCCGGTACGTGCTGGCCTGGGAAGTGTCCACGTCGATCGACAGCGGATTTTGCGTGTCGGCACTGGACTGGGCGCTGACGAAAGCGCAACCAGAGATTTTCAACACGGATCAGGGTGCGCAGTTCACCAGCAATATCTTCACGGGCCGGCTCGAAGACCAGGGCATCACGATCAGCATGGACGGTCGGGGCCGGTTCCTGGACAACATCTTCGTCGAGCGCTTATGGCGAACGGTGAAGTACGAGGAAGTGTACCTGAAGGACTACTTGAGCGTTCCCGAAGCGATCGCAAACCTGAACCTCTATTTCAGGTTTTACAATCAGGAACGCGGCCATCAAGTATTCGACTATCAGACGCCCGAGGCCGTGTACTTGCAGCGCGCGCCGAGGGCCTGTGGAAACTGACGCAGCTATGCAAATCCCCACACCATACGGATTCCCACAGTTGCTTGAAAACAGCCTCGAAGACTCGGCTTTTTCACCGTTCCCACAGGCCCGACGGCGGGCTAAATATCAACCCATTTCAGCGGTGGCGATCCACCTTAAGACCCAGGATTTCCTGTCCGAAGAATGGGGAGCCCCTCCGTCGTCCTTCGCTTGATACACCTCACCCATGCCACCCTTTCCTATCAGGGATGAGATCGTGTAGTGGCCGAGTTTGGTGCCGGCTTCCATGGTCAGTGGCTTGTAAGGTCAGGACTTAGAGAACTGGGGGCAGTCTACAACCCGGATGGGCTGGATGTATACGAAATCTCGGCGTCCGCGAACCGGATTTAATGATGGGATGGACTCCTCTTTGATGACTTAAACGGCATCAAAGTGCCAAAGTCATTTTGAGCCTCGCAATAAAGCGGGCTAATCACGTGAGTGAGAACAAAAAGGAGTCCGAGATGAAAGATAGAACGATTGCAGTGGATCTTGCAAAGAGTGTGTTCCAAATTGGTGTTTCCGACCGACCCGGTCATGTCGAGAAAACCTATCGCCTAAGTCGGGCGAAATTTCTAAACTTCTTCGTAAATCAGGAGCCGGCGACCGTGGTGATGGAAGCCTGCGGATCCGCCCATTACTGGGGTCGGCAGATACGAGAACTGGGACACACGGTGGTTCTGATCTCGCCGCAGTACGTGACGCCCTACGTAAAGCGCAACAAGACCGACCGTACAGACGTGAAGGGATTGTTGGAAGCCTATCGCGACAGCGATATTCATCCAGTCCCGATCAAGACCCTCGCCCAACAGCAACTGACCTCGTTGCATCGAATCCGTTCGACGTGGATGCGAACCCGAACCTCACGCATCAATACGCTGCGGGGGTTGTTACGGGAGTTTGGCTACGTGATCCCGACCGGAGCGGATCATCTGGTGCCGGGCGTAATGGAACTGATCGAAGATGCAGATGTCGAAATCCCCCATGTGGTTCGCGAGATGTTTCACCAGGTGTGTGGCGAGATTCGTGAACTGGAATCTCGCTTGCGATCCGTGGAACGGGAGTTGACGGCGCTGGCTCACCAGATGCCTGAGGCCGAGCGTCTGACATCGATTCCCGGCATCGGGCTGTTAACGGCAACGGCGATGGTGGGGTTTGTTGGAGACATCAAACGTTTCCGCTCGTCCCGTCATTTTGCCAGTTATCTGGGACTCACACCGCGGGAACATTCCAGTGGCAACCGACGACGGATGGGCCGGATCAGTAAGCAAGGCGACCGTTACCTCCGGATGCTGTTGGTTCATGGGGGCCGTTCCCTGTTGTGGAGTGCCCACCGAAAGGGAGCCACACCGACGCCTCTCCAGCAATGGGGTCTGCAGAAGCACGAATTCCGTGGCCACAACAAAGCGACCGTTGCCTTGGCCAACAAGTTGGCTCGCAGAGTGTGGGCGGTTTGGACGCGTGACTGTGATTATCAGGCCCAGTATCGGGTGGCCTGACCCGGAGAAGTTGGAATATCTGTTCAGCGAGCTGCGATGAGGTTCGAGATGATGGCGTACCGGTCAGACCGGCGCGGGGCAATGCCGACAAGTCCTTTGGCCCTTAGAGGCCGTTATTTAACGGTTGGCTCCCCGCGCGCAAATTTCCATCATGGCCCGGAACAATACAGTTCCATTTTTTGAGGCCGAAGATACGGGTGCAGTCGACTCGCTAATCACCTCGTAACGTCCAGTCAGTCCTGCTGAATCTATTTGCCGGAAAAAGCGAACAGGAGAGTTACGCCTACTTGACAGAGGAGTCCAGATACAGGACTTGAGGCTCGAATCAAGGCACCGTCGTACGAACACAGAGAAAACACATAATTCTGGCAATGACACTACGCCAAGGACTTCATCAACTGTCGTCAACCATTCGAGAAGCAGATTCTCGGCTTATTTCTGGGGGGTCAGCATGCCGTTGTCGACCGCACACTTTCGAATCTCGTCTGACTTCGCCCGGACGCAGTCGGTCTCCTCGGCGGTGCATGATTTGATGTTGTGGACCATGTTGCACACATTTGGGCCTATGTCATCAACGCTGGTCACAGGTCCTTGGTTGGGCTAGTGGTTTGATAGCCACTCCTCATAGGTTGAGGGCCCATCTTCACCGAGACCGGGTTCAATGGTGCCTCCGTCATCGTTGCCATTGGGCTGTGACTCGGAAGCCAGGGGGCGGATGGCCCGAAAGATGGCGAGGGCTGTTTCTCGCTGGTCTGGAGTAAGGCCCAGTCCGCTCATTTGGAGACGGTTCTGAGAAGGGATGTCAAGGTCACTATCGAAATCTTCAAAGTACACGCCGGTCATTAGCACTTCTCCTTCACCTCTTGGTAGGACCAGCTTGGTTCGCAGCCCGCCGATCTCCTCGTAGGTGACGATATACTGTGGATCGTCGTCCTCCACTAGAGAGCTCGAGTACCATCCGAAATCAAAGCCTAGCCGCGCGCCACCCCCAACAATCTCACCCACATACGAGTCTGAGCCTTGAAGCTCGTTTAGTTGCCATCCCGGAGGAAGGCGTAAGGAGACACCGCCCGTCCAGTCAGACGCCTCGACCAATTCCCACTCGTCGGCCACGTCCTGGTACTCGTTGCCGTTTCCCCCACTTGCTAGAGCGAAGACTGTGACCACACCCGCTCTGGCGAGAACCAGGGTGAGGGTAACCGCCGATATAAGCCACTTCCTCATGTCCATTTTCTTTTCTCCTGATTGTCGGAAGTTGAAAATGCTGAGTGCTTTGTCCGATTCTCAACGTCCGAGAACCGGGGTGATTTCAAGGGGTCGATGCAACACTTCACATAAAAGGAGAGGTGAAGTGTATGCCCAAGAAAAGAAGGAAGAAACAACAGAGCAGTCGGCGGGGCTTTACGTTGGCAGAGCTGGCCGAAGTGTGGAATCGACGGGAGCGAGGGGAGTCTTCCAAGGTGATTGCACGTCTGCTGGGTAGAGAGTCGTCGTCGGTGTACGCAGTGCTGTCGCGCCACGGAGGTATCCGTCCCCGAGCTCGACGCCGCGCACCTCAGGCCCTGACTCTGGTCGAGCGTGAAGAGATTTCCCGAGGCCTTGCAGCCCGGCGATCGATGCGAACTATCGCTCGGTCACTGGGCCGGAACCCATCGACAGTGAGCCGGGAGATCTCTCGTAATGGAGGCTATGATAACTATCGGGCCTCGGAGGCCGATGAGCAGGCATGGGAGCGTGCGCGCCGTCCGAAGCCCTGCCGGCTGACCCGTTGTCCCCAGTTGCGGCAGCGGGTTGAAGAGAAGCTCATCGAGGACTGGTCGCCGGAACAGATTGCGGGCTGGCTGAAACGCACCTGGCCGGAAGACGAGTCGCTTCGCGTGTCACACGAAACCATCTATCGCAGCCTTTTTATTCAGGCCCGCGGGGCTCTGAAGAAAGAGCTCACTCAGTATCTGCGCTCCAGACGCACGATTCGCCGGTCCCGGCACGCGAGCTTGAAAGGCCGGGGTGGGGGGCAGATCAACGACGTCATATCAATCCGTGAGCGTCCCGCTTCAGTGGAAGATCGCGCCGTACCGGGTCACTGGGAAGGCGATCTGATTGCCGGATCAAAGAACACCCACATTGCGACCCTGGTCGAACGTCACTCCCGTTACGTGATGCTGGCGAAAGTCTCCAGTAAGGACACCGAGACCGTCGTATCGACACTGATCGAACACGCTCGGAAACTACCCACGGAACTTTACAAATCGCTGACTTGGGGTCGCGGTCTGGAAATGGCCGATCACAAGCGGTTCACTCTGGCGACCGATATTGCCGTGTACTTCTGTGATCCAAAAAGTCCTTGGCAACGCGGTTCGAACGAAAACACAAATGGTCTCCTCCGACAGTACTTTCCCAAAAGGACGGACTTATCGGTACACTCTCAGGAGCATCTGGACAAGATTGCAAGGAAGCTCAACACGCGGCCCCGCAAGACGCTGGAGTTTGCAACTCCAGCAGAGACACTTAATGCAGGTGTTGCATCGACCGGTTGAGCTGGCAGGATTTAACAGGCACAGAGATCCCGATCAAGGCACCGGCACCCGTTCCTTCAGTTCTTCAAACCAATTGAGGACGACATGCATCTGGGGACAGGGGGGCGCCCGTGGTTTCGTCAATCGCGTCGGCCATCTTGATCATACGGAGACGCTCCCCATTTGGACTCCGATCCCACATGCGACCGACTTCGGCAAAGTATATGCCGCGAACGAGACTTTCGGGCTTTCCGAATTCGAACGAGTCTCGGGGTGCGATACCGACAACCGTCACGGCGTTTCCGTCCAAGTAGGACAGCCTTTCATCGGACGACCATTTCGGCAGATGTGACAAGCCAAAGCAGCGAGCGGCTTAACTGATTGCTCATCGACTCGACCTCCTCTTTCACTGACCCCGCCCGATCACTGCCCTCCCCCAGGGCCTACTCCCAGGGCTTCCTCTTGCGCCTCTATGCGGCGCGCACCCGCCAGAGCGGCCCCCACGCTGATGTCTCCCTCGATACACGCGAACTCGAGCAGGAGATAATCGTCATCTTTGACCCAAGGAAGCATGAAGGTCCAAGGCCTCTCCCACGTCTGGGGATCCTCGAGCGTGGCGTAGTACTGGATCTTGTTCGGGCCGATCGGCACCCAACGCTCGGTCAACTTAAAAGTCCCGAAAGTGATTCCCCTGGGGATAAAGGAGGGACCAGCCGACGCCCCGACCTGCGTTTTCGGCCCGAGCCTGCCGGTCCCCATTTGCTTGTCCGTGAAATTCGTCGTCTCGACGACGAGGGTATTCCCTTCAAAGTAGCCACGAGAGTCCCCATTCCACTGGCGGATGTCGGAGTCCAGATGCGGACGCCCGTCCAGCGGGATGACGCGCGTGTCCAATCGCTCGCGGACCAGAACAACCCACCCTGGCGACTGCATGATCAGCGTTCCACTGTTGTAGTCCATCGGACCCTGCGGCGAGTGCGCCGCGATGCATCGCGCCATCGTGCGGAAGTCCAACCATGACTCCCACCGGCCGCGCCCCGGCGCGTTCATTTCGGCTTCATGCGCCTCAAACCTCGATATCGCTTCCTGCGTCATGGTGGGGATTCTGCCATCCGGCGGATCCACAACGAGTGAGGTGCGCCGGTCTCTGACGAAATCCCGATTGTTCCAGAAATTGTTGTATTGCTGACCACTGGCAATTGCCTGATTGCTGATCGGGTTGGCCTCGAGCCATTCCGCCCACCCTTGCTCGGACAAGACGGGCGTCCCCGCATACTCGTCGGGCCGCTCCATCGGGATAAACGTCAGATAATCTCATATGCCCTGTATGTCCGGATCGCCCCACGGCGTGCGGGGCGGCGTGTACGTCGATGGAGGCGGGGGCCACTCCGCCAACGCGGCGTCCTCAGGGGGAACGGTGTTCGACAGGGCCTGGCCCGCTGCGGGCAACACGGCCGGAGGCGCCGAGAGACTCAAGACAGCCAGAACGGCTCCCGAAATAAGAACTCGATAAGACATCTAAGACCTCCCGTGAACGAGAATGTCCGTCTTCGACCGAAACAGCGTCACTTAGCGTGCCGTAATGAGTTTTATCTTCAAATACGAAAGCTGAATTTTCGCAGATTATAGGCTGGGAGATTTACGCTGTCAACGCTGGCCTTTCACTGCTCCGTGTGCGACGAAATCGTCCGAAAACGCCTGTGAAGACGTCGATCCAGTCCCCTCGTGGCTACGGCTCGGGTACGGGCCCCATTCCCTTGAAAGCGAACTTCTGGACCCGGTTCCCCGGGTGAACCTCCGCGGTGTAGAGATTGCCCATCGAATCGACAGCAATGTGATGGGCGCCTCTCACGACGAAGTTTCCGGGAGTTGCGATCGGCTAACGTGTCGCCCTCAACGAGTTCCAGCACGAGGAAATGCGTGCCCTTGTCCTCCTCCATTCCATGAATGGCAGCAATGTTGGGGTGGTTCAGCGAGGCGAGTAGTTTGGCTTCACGTTCAAACCGGGCTAGACGATCTGCGTCCTTGGCAAACTCTTCGGGTGGAGTCTTGATGGCAACTTCACGACCGAGCTTGGTGTCGCGCGCACGCCAAACAGAACCCATACCACCCGAACCAATATGTGAGAGCACAGCATAGTGACCAAGTTGTGTGCCGGCTTGCATAGTTGATAAGAAAACTACAGATGAGGCTGGCGGTCAATCAAAGTCACATCTACGTGTAGTTGTTCAATGATTCTGTCACCCCATAACTGTTCAGTGAAAATGTCACCCTATGAGGATGATGGAGACGATTACATTGAACTCAAAGGAACAGAAGCGGTTACTGGTTTTAAATCGCGTCAACGACAGCAAGATGACTGCCCTACACGCCGCCGAGTTACTGGGTTGGAGTGAGCGACACGTCCGGCGGATGTTGGCCCGATACCGGGCGGAAGGAGCCGAAGCGCTGGCTCACGGAAACCGGGGGCGGGAGTCGGAACGTCGGATCCAGCCGGGCCAACGGAGCCGGATCGTGTCGCTGGCGCGGGGCCCATACGCCGGGGTCAACCAGCAGCACCTGTCCGAACTGCTGAACGAGCGCGAACAGATTCCGGTGTCCCGATCCACCCTGCGCCGGGTCCTGGCCGATGCCGGCATCGCCAGCCCCCGCCCTCATCGACGACGGCGACGGCATCGATTGCGTCGGGAGCGTTACCCGCAGGAAGGCATGCTGGTCCAGATCGACGGTTCGCGCCACGACTGGCTCCAGGGCCGCGGGCCACGGATGACCTTGCTCGCTGCAATCGATGATGCCACCGGCAAACTGCTGGGCGCCGTGTTCCGTCCCCAGGAAGACGCTCAAGGCTATTTCCTGCTGCTGCGCCAGATCACCGAACGGCACGGGCGACCGTTGGCCCTCTACCGCGACCGTCACACCATCTTCTAAGGACAGAAGAAGAAACTCACCATCGAAGAGCAACTGCAGGGCCGCCCCGACTCCACGCAGTCGGCCGTCTCTTAACCGAACTCGACAGAGCGCCATAAGCGTTCGATGAAAACATTGTCCATCCATTGCCCCTTGCCGTCCATGGAGATCCGGATTCCTTGATCTTTGAGTGGATCGGTCCAGGTGCTGCTGGTGAACTGGCTGCCTTGATCGGTGTTGAAGATTTCCGGACAGCCGTATTGCTCGATAGCCTCGTCGAGGGCCTCGACGCAGAATGTCGTGTCCTGCGTGTTGGATAGCCGCCACGACAGCACCTTGCGCGTGTGCCAGTCCATGATCGCAACTAGATAAAGGAAGCCGTGCGCCATCGGGATATAGGTGAGGTCGGTGCACCAAACCTGATCCCGATCTACGGTACGTTCAACAGATACGGGTAGACCGGATGACCCGGGTTTCGCCGGGACGTGTGCGGTTGCGGCGCCACCGACCGCAGTCCCATCAGCCGCATCAGCCGCCGCACCCGCTTCCGGCCGAACCATAGCCGAGACGGTTCAGATGACAGTTCGCGCATCAGCCGTCTCTTAACCGAACTCGACATCCGTTCCATTGCCGCCTGGTCCCCCCAGGCTAAAGGACGCGTCGAACGACTCTTCGGTACGCTCCAAGACCGCCTGGTCAGTGAACTGCGTTTGCACAAGGTCTCCACACTCGAACAGGCCCAGACATTCCTCGATCCTTTTCTCCCCAACTTCAACAAACGATTCGCAGTCCCGGCCGCCGAGTCCGGCACCGCCTTTCGTAATCTGCCGCGAGCCTTTAATCCGGACACCGTGTTTGTCTTTAAGTTCGATCGCATCGTCTCGGCCGACAACACCGTCTCGCTGGCCGATCACTGCATCCAGTTGGAACCCGACACCCATCGCGTCAGTTATGCACGCGCTCGGGTCCAGCTCCACATTCGCATGGATGGCTCTCTGGCCGTCTATTCCGGCAAGCGTTGCCTCAAGACCACGACGGCCCCCGCTCACGCGCCTCAGCTCCGTCTCAGAGGCTTACAAACCCGTCGTCTGAAACCGTCCGCCACGCTTCCAAAGGCCAAAACTAAAGAGGCACCCTCCCCCTTCAAGCCCCCGCGTCAGTGGACGCCTCAACATCCCTCTCATACCTGGTATCTCGACTATCGCGAGATGCCCAAATACGAACCTATGGCTCCTGCCGGTGACATCCTCGCGGACATTTTCAATGAACACTTACCCTGACATTTTCACTGGACAACAACAGCAAAGTCACATCTACGTGTACGGGACTATACGGGCATGTGGATTGTCGCGGGCCGAATTTGAGGCGTTTTGGGAAAATTGGCTTATTCAGAAGGTCAATCTACAAGAGGATTTACCAGGAGCTGAGATCGCTGTGCCACCTCATCAATCGGTCCAACGGCTCCGCAGCGCTGCGCGGTCGACTCGCCCCCCTCGGAGGTACACGTCCGAAATAGTACGCGTGTTTCTAATGTCCTCGAGCGGGTTCGCTTCCAGAACCACGAAATCGGCGCTCTTCCCGGACGCGATCGTGCCCAGCTCAGTGAGGCCCAGGTGCTGAGCGGGTGAGCTCGTCCCGGCGACGATGGCTTCTGCCGGCGTCATCCCGAGACGGACAAAGATCTCCAGCTCCCTATGCCCCGTATAACCGAAGAAGTGTCCGGGCACCGGCCCAGAATCGGTTCCGAGGATGAGGTCGACTCCGGCGGCCTGCAAACGTGAGAATCCCTCCACGAGTTCCTGCTCTCGCTGGGCCGCTGCCGCTTCCTGAGCGTTGCCTGCTTCTGCCTGTCGGGCTTCGTACTCCTGAAGCAGGCGGTCGGCTGCTTCCGTAGGTGTCGCTTCTCGCAGGAACGGATCGGCCCCGACTGGCTCGCGGCGCAGCTCGCCCAACCCGAGATTCGGGACGAGAAAGGCGCCGAAGACGGCCAGCTGCGCCGCGACAGCGTGATCGAGCGCTGGCCCAATGCGTCCGTGGAGGAAGCCCGCGACCCCGGCGTCGAGCAGATCGGGCATGTCTTCGGCGCTCTGCTGATGGACGAAGACCTTCATCCCGCTGGTGGTCGCCTCCCCGACGATCGCATGGTAGATGTCGGGGGAAAGCTTGTCCTGATTTCCCCCTCGGTCGTCCACCCAGATCTTCACGAAGGGGATTCCCTTGGCCGCGATCTCACGGACGGCATTCCGGCCCTCCTCCGGGGAGCCTGCTCCTCGCAACACGGTGAGTCCCGTCTCCCTCTCGACTGCCAAGGTGTGACCGATGAACTGGTTGTTCGGACCCTGACCGGGCGGACCCATACCTCCCGCAAAGAGGAATCGAGCGCCGCCCACATCCCCGTTCCTCTGCGACTGTTGAATCTCGAGCGCAAGGTCGTCCGGGTCCGTGCCGGCGGAGAAGACGGCGCCGAATCCATAATAGGCGTACCGCTCCAGGTGCTCGATCACGTTCTCTCGCGAGTAGTTTTCCGCCCCCCAGCTGGTGAACCCTTCGTATCCCAGGTGCGCATGGGTGTCGATGAGGGCGGGAATGACGGTCCTCCCGGCGAGGTCGACGCGTGTGGCGTCATCGGGCAGCTCGATCTCCTCGGAGCGTCCGACCTGGACGACCCGGCCTTCGTCGACCAGAAATGCGGCTTGCTCGATGACGCTCCCGTCCCCGACAATCAGCCGTGCACCCTCGAACAGTGCAGTTCCGCTCGCCCCCGGGGCCGACGAGGCGTCGGTGGGTCCGTCGGTTCCAGGGTCGGAATCGGAGGGCACACATCCCCCAAGCAGGACCGCAGCGGATAGCGCGGCAACGATACTGATGATGTCGTAACGGCCGAGTTTTGTGCCGGATTCCATAGTCAGTGGCTTGTGAGATCAGGATTTAGATAGCTTGGGGGCAGTCTACAAGACGGATGGATAGTGCGGTAACGAAATCTCGGTTTCTGTTAAGAGGATTTAACAGGCGTTGAGAATCAGTTCGCGCAGTTGCAGTTGTCGTAGGTCTCGCTTTTGAACAGCCATTGGTCAGACATGACATTACTCCCTGGTGTTCGCTGGAAGAATGTTTTGGTTTATGTGAAAGACGTTGTCCGGGTCGTAGGTCGCCTTCACCGTGGCCAGCCGTTCGTAACTGGCGCCGTAGTTTGCCGGCGAACGGTGGTCATCGTCGTCGGACATGAAGTTGACATAACCGCCATCGCTGCCCGAATGGGGATGGATGGCGTCGTAGTAGTCCTTCACCCACTTGATGTTGGCCTCGTTGTCGGCCGGGTCATCCCAGATCCCAGCAACGACCGGCGAGAAATTCTTGTCCCGGTGCCCAAAGGCCGTCTCGTCGGCGCCGACACGCTGCGCCGCACCGTTTATCGGATGAAGATGTGACCCTGCCCTGGTTTCACGTACATCAAAATGCTGATAACTTTTTGATGAACGGAGGGCGAAAATGGGCGAGAAGGATGGGGTTCCGAATCGGCAGTACACCGATGAGTTCAAGGTGGAGGCCGTAAGGCTGGGCGAATCGATCGGAGGTAGCCGTGCCACGAAGCGACTGGGCATTCCGGATTCGAGTCTGTGGAATTGGATCAAGCTAAGCCGTGCAGGCAAGCTCAAGGCGGCTGATGGCGCCACGGTGGGGGTGAAGCGATCAGTGGCGGAGGCCGAGGCGGAGAACACCCGATTGCGCCGGGAGCTGGCGAGCACGAAGCTGGACTTAGAAATCGTAAAAAAAGCGGCGGCGTATTTCGCGAAAGAGTCGCGGTGAAGTATGCCTGGATCAAAGAACATCGCGACCAATACAGCGTGACCCGAATGTGCCGCCAGCTTGATGTGTCGCCGACCGGGTATTACCAGAGAAATAAGCGAGCACCCAGTAATCGCTCAATGGCCAATGCGGTACTCGATGCCCAGGTGGCGGCGATTCACGCGGGCAGTAAGCGCAGCTACGGTCGGCCACGGATCGTGCGGGGGCTGCGTGATCAGGGTGTTCAGGTCGGCCACGAACGGGTGCGCCATAGCCTGAAGCGACAGGGTCTGCGGCCGGTCTACAAGAGGCCCTATCGGGTGACGACCGATTCGGCCCATCACAAGCCGATCGCCTCCAACATACTGGATCGACGCTTTGATGGCTGGCAAGTCAATCAGGCATGGCTCGGTGACATCACCTATATCGCCACGGGCGAAGGCTGGCTCTATCTGGCCTGCGTCATGGATCTGGCCAGCCGCAGAATCGTGGGCTGGTCGATGAGTGATCGGATCAAGGCCGACTTAGTTTGCCAGGCCTTGAAGTCGGCGTACTGGCGTCGCAAGCCAGCTGTGGGTCTGATCATGCACTCGGATCGCGGCACTCAATACGCCAGCGACAGCCACCAGCGGTTGATCAAAGACTACCGGATGATTCAATCGATGAGCCGGAGGGCCAATTGCTGGGACAACTCCCCCATGGAGAGCTTCTTCAAAACGCTGAAAGTCGAGCGCATCCATCAGCTGCGCTACGACACTCGAGCCCTGGCCAGGCTCGATATCGTCGACTGGATCGAAGGCTTCTATAATCAAAGACGGATACACTCATCGATCGGCTACAAGACTCCGGTCGATGTGGAGTCCAACCTTATGACTGCTTAGGGAACTGGCGTACGTCGAATCCAGGCAAGGTCAATGCATGGACGAGCTAACGTGCGGGGTTTTCGCGCCGTGTTCGATATGGGCTGCGATGGCCTCGTCGGTAAGCTCGGTGATGAAATCCGCCTTCCAGTAATGCTGCATTCCCTTCGGGACAGCATCGTCGAAGAGGCTGTTAAGCGCCGGGAAGGGCATGACGCCGAAAAACTCGGCTTTCACCTCAGCGACGTCACGTAGGGGCTTGAAGACCCGCTCAACCTCTTGGTGCGGCCCGTTCCAGCATGTGACCAGAACACAGAACAGATCCCCGACCCGATCCTCGGGGATGAACGGCAGAGGCGGCGCGATTTGCCAGCCGAAGAAGCATCCGAGTTGCTCGGGCGCCCGGGCGATATATTCGCGGTAGCCCTCCAGAACGGTCGCGGCGTCGTCGAACTCGTAGAAAAGCGGCCCGCCCACGATGTCGCCGACCTCGTGGAGTTGAAACTCGAAGTTGGTGACGACGCCGAAATTGCCTCCACCCCCGCGCAGGGCCCAGAACAGGTCCTGGTTCTGGTAGTGACTCGCGGTTACCTGCCGGCCATTGGCCAGGACAACTTCGGCCGACAGCAGGTTGTCGATGGAAAGCCCCACGCTGCGCGTCAAATATCCGATGCCGCCGCCCAGCGTCAGCCCGCCGATACCCGTCGTCGAGATGATGCCGCCGGGCGCTGCTAGGCCGAAGGGGTAGGTCGCATGGTCGAGGTCCCCCCAGTTCGCCCCGCCTCCGACGCGGGCGACTTTCTTGTCCGTGTCGACCTGCACGTTGTTCATCCCGGACAGGTCGATGACTAGGCCGTCGTCGACCGTGCCGAATCCGGGAACGCTGTGGCCCCCGCCTCGGATTGCGATGTCAAGACCGTCCTCGCGTCCGGCTGCAATCACTGCCATCACGTCGGCCGAATCCGCGCAACCGACAATGGCGCCGGGCTTGCGGTCATGCATGGCGTTGTAGACGGCGCGCGCCTCGTCGTAGTCAGAATCCGAAGCGGTGATAACGCGGCCCCGTACAGTCTTGCTCAGCTCCTCCAGCAGTTCGTCCACTAGCACCTCCTCCTCCGAGTTTCATCAAGGATACCCTCTGGAGTGTTCCGAAAGCGTTCCCCTTATCCGCACTTGCGCAGAAGGTCGCTTGCCACCCAGAACGCCAGAAGATCATGGCCCGAAGGAATCATCCCGACAAGGTTACCGAGTTGCGCGCGCGATACCTGATCGCGGGCACGCCACACTTCTCCTATGCCACCTTCGCCGATGGGTTCAAGAATCTCGTAGTGGGCTAATTGTGTGCCGGGTTCCATATCGGAATGCTGGCTAAATAATACGAAAGGCAGGAGTTGAGTGCAATGAAACAGTCAGTCGGAAAATCTCAATGGGTGCTAACCGGTGTGGTCTCAATAGGTCGATGCAACACTTCACATAGGAAGCGAGGTGAAGTGTATGCCGAAGAAAAGAAAGAAGCGACGGATGAGGAAGCGCCGGTGGTTCACAACCACGGAGCTGGTCGAGATATGGGATCGGTGGCAGCGGGGGGAGTCCACCAAAGCGATCGGTCGTGTACTGGACAGAGGGGGGACGTCGATTCATCGCCAACTGGCCGTGTATGGCGGCATCCGTCCGCGGCCCCGTTGCCGTTCATCCCGGACCCTAACTCTGATCGAGCGTGAAGAGATTTCCAGGGGTATTGCGGCGAAGAAGTCGATTCGGTCGATGGCCATGGCGCTGGGTCGCTCACCGTCGACACTGAGTCGGGAAATCGGTCGCAATGGCGGCTATGATAACTATCGAGCGTTGGAAGCCGATCAGCGGGCGTGGGACAGGGCACGCCGTCCGAAGCCATGCCGCCTGGCCCAATGTCTCCGGCTACGGCAGCTGGTCGAAGACAAGCTCCGCCTGGACTGGTCGCCTCAACAGATCGCCGGGTGGCTGAAGCACACCTATCCGGAAGACGAGTCGCTTCACGTGTCGCACGAGATTATCTATCGCAGCCTTTTCATCCAGGCCCGCGGGGCTCTAAAGAAAGAACTGACTCTGTGTTTGCGTTCAAAGCGATCGATCCGTCGATCCCAACATGCGACCCGGAAAGGCCACGGTAAAGGGCAACTCGCCGATATGGTATCGATCCGTGAGCGTCCGGCCTCAGTCGAAGATCGTGCCGTGCCCGGTCACTGGGAGGGAGACCTACTGGCTGGATCTAAGAACACCCACATCGCCACATTGGTCGAACGTCACTCGCGCTACGTGATGTTAGTGAAGGTGTCGAGCAAGGAAACAGAGACGGTCATCTCGGCGCTCATCGAGCACGCCAGAGAGCTACCGACAGAACTGTACAAATCGCTGACCTGGGATCGCGGTCGGGAAATGGCCGATCACAAGCGCTTCACTCTGGCCACGAAGATTGACGTCTACTTCTGTGATCCACAGAGTCCATGGCAACGCGGCTCGAACGAAAACACCAATGGTCTGTTGCGGTATTACTTCCCGAAAGGAACGGACTTGTCTGTACACTCACAGGAACATCTGGACTTCATTGCCCGGAGACTTAACGAACGCCCCCGCCAGACGTTGGGGTTTGAAACTCCGGCTGAACGATTTAACGCTTGTGTTGCATCGACCGGTTGAGCCGGCAGGATTTATCGCGCCCTGAGAACCTACTTGATCAGCGACTGATAAGAACTAGGGCTTCCTCGCCCCCTACCAACCCGCCGCCTGACCGTCCTTGCGGTGATCGGATCCGGCGCGGTAAATGCCGTTGACGGGATGATCCTCGTCGATGCTCTCGGGTCCGAACGTCGGTAAGGGAAGGCTCGGATCTCGGGTAAACAGAATGCCCTGGTAGCCTCCGACTGCGCCACCGGTGACCGCGCGCACGCGGTGGCCCTTGGCCTCTAGGGCTGCGCCTACCAGATCAAACAGGTGACTTTCCAAAGACAGCACATCCGCGCCCTGGCTATGCGTAAACCGCGCCGCATCGGTCGTCATCTGGATGTTCATACCGTGATCGATGAGGTTCACCATGTGTTGCGCATGAGTCTCGGGCTGCACGCTGCCGCCCATGTTGCCGAACGTCATGAGCGGGTTCCCGTCCTGCATGACGAACCCGGCGATGATCGTGTGGAACGGCCGCTTGCGGGGAGCCACAACGTTCGGGCTTTCTGGGTCCAGCGAAAACGCGGCGCCACGATTTTGCAGAACGAAACCGTAGGGGGACACAGTCGCGCCACCCCCGTACACGGCGAACACGCTGTGAATCAGCGACACCATGTTGCCCCACCGGTCTGCAGTGGTGAGATAGATCGTGCCGCCATCCAGTCCGCCCGCGAGGGACGGCTCGGAAGCACGGTCCATGCGGATTCTCCCGCAGAGTGTGGCCGCATAGGACTTCGAGAGCAACTCGTCGAGGGGAACTTGCGAGAACTTGGGATCGGCGTTATATGCGTAAAGGTCTGAGTAGGCCAGCTTCTTAGCTTCGACCATGAAGTGCCAGTAGTCGGGGTTCGCGGGGCCGAGTTCAGCCAGGTCCACGCCGTGTTCCGGGGCGCAGACCTCGAGGATGTTGAGCATCTCCAGCGCGGCAAAGCCTTGGCCCGGGGGCGGCAACTGGAAGACGTCGTAGCCGTGGTAGTTGGTGGACACTGGCTCGACCCACTCGGACTCGAACTCCGAAAGGTCTGTCTGGGTCATTAAACCGCCGTTAGCCGTCACCTTGGCCACGATCGCATCGGCGATCTCGCCTTCGTAGAAGGCCTCGCGGCCCTGTCCCTGCATCAAGCGTAGGGCAGCCGCCAAATCCGGATTGCGCACCAGGCTGTATAGCGCCGGTGGCTTTCCATCGTCGTTCAGGAACGCCCGGTTAGAATTAGGATCAGCACGGAGCTTTTCTTGGACAGCGACGATGTCGCGATGGCGGCGCTCCGCCTGCCCCCAACCCTCCTCGGCGATCTGGGCGGCGCGGGCAAACGTCTCCCGAAACGTCAACGTACCGAAGCGTTGTAACAGGGCATCGTAGCCCGAGACGGCCCCGGGCACGGTGGCGGCATTCACTCCGCTGAAGGGCATCCGGTCCAGCCCGAGCTGGTCTCGAAAGAATTCCGGTGTCCATCCGGCCGGAGCCCAGCCAGCGGAATTCAATGCATAGAGTCTCTCGTCCTGTGCCACCCAAACCAGAGCGAACAGATCGCCGCCGATGCCCGTATCATTTTGGGAAGTCACGTCCAACACGGTGCCGGCCGCGACGGCTGCATCGATGGCATTGCCTCCTTGCTGCAGGATTTCCAGCCCGGCCTGCACAGCCAAAGGATCGCTGGTCGCTACGATCGCATGACGGGCCAGCACCTCGGACCGACCCTGTGCCAGCCAGCCTTGGGCGCGTAAGCCCGGTACCGCATTGATGAGGGCGGCCGGGTTCGGCTGATTCTCTGTGGGAATGCCGAATGCGTTCGAAGACTGGGCCGCCAATGACAACGGCGCTGCTACCAACAGCGCGGCCAACGCTGCCCAACAGAGGTCCACACGATGCAAGACGGTTCTGGTCTCTCTCTCCATGTCGAGCTCCTATCGATCGCAGGCAGATTGACGACTCTCAGGCAAAACGGCCTTTAGTCCCATGCCGCCCTTGCCGATGAGGGAGGCAATTGTGTAGTGGGCCAGTTTCGCGCCGGTTTCCATGGTCAGAGGCTTGTTAGGTCAGGACGTAGATCGCTGGGGGCAGTCTAGCAAATGGGGTGGACAGGGAGGCACTGAAATCTCACTGGACGCGAAGAGGGGTGATTTCAAGGGGTCGATGCAACACTTCACATAAAAGGAGAGGTGAAGTGTATGCCCAAGAAAAGAAGGAAGAAACAACAGAGCAGTCGGCGGGGCTTTACGTTGGCAGAGCTGGCCGAAGTGTGGAATCGACGGGAGCGAGGGGAGTCTTCCAAGGTGATTGCACGTCTGCTGGGTAGAGAGTCGTCGTCGGTGTACGCAGTGCTGTCGCGCCACGGAGGTATCCGTCCCCGAGCTCGACGCCGCGCACCTCAGGCCCTGACTCTGGTCGAGCGTGAAGAGATTTCCCGAGGCCTTGCAGTCCGGCGATCGATTCGAACTATCACTCGGTCACTGGGCCGGAACCCATCGACAGTGAGCCGGGAGATCTCTCGTAATGGAGGCTATGATAACTATCGGGCCTCGGAGGCCGATGAGCAGGCATGGGAGCGTGCGCGCCGTCCGAAGCCCTGCCGGCTGACCCGTTGTCCCCAGTTGCGGCAGCGGGTTGAAGAGAAGCTCATCGAGGACTGGTCGCCGGAACAGATTGCGGGCTGGCTGAAACGCACCTGGCCGGAAGACGAGTCGCTTCGCGTGTCACACGAAACCATCTATCGCAGCCTTTTTATTCAGGCCCGCGGGGCTCTGAAGAAAGAGCTCACTCAGTATCTGCGCTCCAGACGCACGATTCGCCGGTCCCGGCACGCGAGCTTGAAAGGCCGGGGTGGGGGGCAGATCAACGACGTCATATCGATCCGTGAGCGTCCCGCTTCAGTGGAAGATCGCGCCGTACCGGGTCACTGGGAAGGCGATCTGATTGCCGGATCAAAGAACACCCACATTGCGACCCTGGTCGAACGTCACTCCCGTTACGTGATGCTGGCGAAAGTCTCCAGTAAGGACACCGAGACCGTCGTATCGACACTGATCGAACACGCTCGGAAACTACCCACGGAACTTTACAAATCGCTGACTTGGGATCGCGGTCTGGAAATGGCCGATCACAAGCGGTTCACTCTGGCGACCGATATTGCCGTGTACTTCTGTGATCCAAAAAGTCCTTGGCAACGCGGTTCGAACGAAAACACAAATGGTCTCCTCCGACAGTACTTTCCCAAAAGGACGGACTTATCGGTACACTCTCAGGAGCATCTGGACAAGATTGCAAGGAAGCTCAACACGCGGCCCCGCAAGACGCTGGAGTTTGCAACTCCAGCAGAGACACTTAATGCAGGTGTTGCATCGACCGGTTGAGCTGGCAGGATTTAACAGGCACAGAGATCCCGATCAAGGCACCGGCACCCGTACCTTCAGTTCTTCAAACCAGACGTCTATGAGTGGGCGCTCACCCCAAAAGATGAAAATATGTATTTTCGTGCTCCCGATACTGCAGAAGATAGCCCGAAATGCCTGGACTGATTCTAAGGGGCTTACGTCATATATTCGTAACAGTTCAGGACGATGTTGTTTGGGGAGCCGCATATTGTTGTCGGTGTCATCAACGACGTCCGTCATTACCAAGAAGCATTGGCCGTTTCGAGAACTCATGAATAGGTCCACGACCGGATTTTCGGTGAATTGCCCGCATAAGACTGATAAGGTTTGCCAGAACCCTGACAAGAACCACACTGTCGCATAATTGGGGGGAGAAGAATGAAGAAGGTTGACCCCGGTCAGGCACTCGAGATTGCCGCAAACATTGGAGTGATTGCGGGGATAGTAGTCGTCTTGCTGCTCGCAACGGGTGTCGCGAGCGCGCAGAGCTTTCGGCTGGTCGAGGCAACGATCGACGACGTGCAGGCGTCGTTGACTTCGGGGGAGATAACATGCCGCGAGCTCGTAGAGCTTTATCTCGACCGAATCGAGGCTTACGACAAGCAGGAGCTCGAGCTCAATGCCATCCAGCACGTCAACTCCCAGGCGCTTGAGGAAGCCGACGAGCTCGATGCCGCTCTCGAAGCTTCGGGGCTCGTTGGGCCGCTGCACTGCATCCCGATTCTGCTCAAGGACCAAGTCGAAACCAGCGACATGCCGACCACCTACGGTTCGGCAATCTTCGCGGGCTTCGTCTCGGGGCGAGACGCGACCATCGTGACTCGGATGAAACAGGCCGGGGCGATCATCCTCGCCAAGACGAACATGGGAGAATTCGCGTCTCGTTACGTCGGCTCGGCATTCGGGGCAATCCGCAACGCTTACGATCCAACGCGTAACCCGAGCGGTTCTTCGGGAGGTACGGGTGCCGGCATCGCGGCGAACTTTGGCCTGGTGGGAATCGGAGAGGACACGGGAGGTTCGATCCGGGGACCTTCCGCAGTTCATAGTCTGGTCGGGTTGAGACCGACCGTGCCGTTGGTGAGCCGGTTTGGAATGCTGCCAGCCAATCCGGCTAGCGACACCCTGGGGCCAATGACCCGCACGGTGGCGGACGCGGCGATTCTCTTGGACGTGCTCGCCGGCTACGATCCCAACGATCCGGTGACCGCAGACTCGGTAGGACGGGTTCCCGAGAGCTATCGGATGTTTCTCGATAAGGACGGTTTGACTGGCGCACGTATCGGTGTCATCCGTCAGCCTATGGACCCCAAAGCGGATCCCGAATCCGACGACTACAAGAAGGTCAAGGCGGTGATCGACCTGGCGCTCGGGGACATCGCATCTCTCGGAGCCGAAGTAATCGATCCGGTGGAGATTCCGCACATCGAGCTGGTCGATGCAACCTACGTCAAGAACAAGTTCGAGACCGAGCAGGCCATAAATGAATATTTGGCGGGGCTTCCCAACGCGCCGGTCTCGAGCCTGCGAGAGATCCTACTCGAGGGGAAAGTCACGCCCTGGCGCGCGAGTGATTTGATGGACGTCGTAGGCCAGTCGACGCAGGACATCGGTTATCTGGAGGTTCTGCTAACTAAAGAAAAGTTACGTCGATCTGTTCTCAATGTCATGACCGAGGCCCGACTCGATGCTCTCGTTTACGCAACCTTCGATCATCAGCCGAGCCTGATTGCGCCCGACGCCCTCACCAATGCGAAGACCGAGGATGCCTACGCTTGGGGTAACAACCGACGCCTGAGCCCACTCGTCGCATTCCCCGCGATCACCGTGCCAGCGGGCTTTACCTCTGACGGCCTGCCCGTGGGACTTGAGCTTCTCGGTCGAGCGTTCAGCGAAGGGATGCTCCTTCGTTTCGCTTACGCGTACGAGCAAGCGACCCAACGCCGCCGCCCGCCCGCGACCACACCGCCACTAACCGCTGCTCCCTGACCACATATGGCAGGGTCCGACTGCGGGATCGAACATCCGTGGCGTACAACAGCTTGCCCAAACGCGGTTCTTGGATACAGGATGAAACATGAGCGTTGATTTGGAAAAGATTCTTGGCCTCAGCGTCAAGGAGCGTCTAGGGTTAGGCGAAGAAATCTGGGACAGCTCGGCGCCGATCTGGAGGCCGTTCCGCTTACGTCCGCGCAACGTCGAGAATTGGACCAGTGCAAGCGCCAGCATCGTAACGACGCATCCCGAGCGAAGCCCTGCTCAGAAGTTCGTGAACACCTACAAAAAAAGTGAAGGCGAAGCTCACGTCAGTAGCCGATGTTCTTAAATTAGGCCGCGCTTGAGCTTCGGTCATATTCGGCTCCGATTCGTGGACATATGAGGCTACGTCGCGTAGCAAACAGTCAGGGCGATTTTTGGCAAAATCTAAACTCGTCCGCCGCTTGCGAATCGAGGATGCCGTTCGCGTTCAGAAACTGTGTGTATAAATGATCTTTGCCGCCGCGCTGCGATCAAGAGTGGACCGGCCACGGGCCAGCTCGTCGATCCAATTATGGATATAGACGAAATAGATATTGTTGCCCGGACGCACAATCCATCGGAATCGAGACTGCCATCCAAGAATTCGAGTGACCGAATCGTACTGTACGTTGTTGGCGACGGAGATCCATGGACCGAACTGGTTGTCGGCTACGAGCCGCAGCACGCTTGTCGAGAAGTTTCCTTCCGGTAGCTCGACGCGACTCCACTCATTGTTCAGGTTTACCCGTACACCGGCTCGAGGCCGGAGGCCGATGTTTATTACGAAATCCCGTCGGTGCCCGGAATAAAAGGTTCCGTTTTGGTACCTCGTGGTCACGGAGACCACACGCCGAGTTGCGGTTGCAGCCTGGACCGTGTAGCGGGTGAAGTTGTACGTGCTGCCGTGGGGTAGCAACACTCCCTGCGAGATTTCGAAATCTCTCTCCAGGCGTTCAAATGTTGGAGTGATGTTGAATAGGAAGGTGTCTCCCGACTGGAAATTCACTCGAAACAGTCTGAGATTCAGCGAACGGGTGAGCAGCTGATTTTCGGTATCCGTCAGCAGTTCCAGGCCGGCTCCAAACAAGTAGTTGCGCACGCGACTGTCCTGGGGTCGCGGCGTAATCATGAGTATCGGATTGTAAGTACGAACGCCCCGGCGATTGACAAAGCCCACGGCCGGGTCATAACCGCGCTGGATCTCGCGCACCGATACCTGCGCGTCCCAGAAACTATTCGGATAGTCGACCCGGAACCCGAATGCCGCCGTATCCTTTTCACTTCCGGTCTGCGTAGTCCAGAGGTAGTAGCCGCTCAGTTCCAGGTTCTGGGACCCTCGAAGTCTTGTCGTTCCCAGTGAGAAGTCGATTCCGAGCGTGTGGCGATCCGGCGCGTTGGCATGCCTTCCCGCGCGTCGGGTGTAGAGTAAGCCCGCGTAGGAAACCAGAAATAAACGCCGTTTGGCGCGCAAGACCGTGAAATCTTCACCGATCAACCGGTCTGAGCGTGCGGTCCGCATTTGAATCAGGCCGAGGTCATAAGGACCGATCTGGCCGGTGAGTTTCGCCCCGTAGTCGATGCGCTGCGGCTGACCATTGGCATCCAATCCGATCTGGCGACTGAAGAAGGGTCGGATGGCATTGCTTGTGGGTAGTTCTCGCGCGAATTCAAAGAAGGTAGCACCGTCGAGGAAGAATCCGCGCCGTTCGGGAAAGAACAATGGAAATCGCGTCAGGTTGACGCGCCGCTGATCGACTTCTGTTTCTGAAAAATCGGTGTTGATTGTGAGATTGCCCTTGAGCTGCGGTGTGATGTTGTAATTGAAGTCGACGCCGCCATCTCCTTCGAAATTCGAGCCCAGACCTCTGCCCTTTGCGTCAATGTAGCTGCCGGTCGTATAGGGCTGAATGTCCAGCCCGACACCCTGACTGACGTCGGAAATTCCTTCCAGCAATCCGGCATTCGACATTTGGATGAGCCGCTGGTTTCGAAGCCATCCCGTCCAAAGGCTTTCTTCGTTCTTGCGGCGCACGGTGCGCTGGAAGTTTGCGCCCCACGCCGGCGCATTGGGATCAAAGTTCAGTGTTCGGAACGGAATCTCGATCTCGATCGTCCAGCCGATGTCGCTCTTATGGACCTTGGCGTACCAAATGCCGTCCCAGTTGCGGATTGCGCCCCCAGCAGCGCTAAACGATTGCACGAGCAGGCTATCCGCCATGGCGCCGCTGGGATTCATTTCGAAGGAGTAACCGGAGCGGCCATCCAGAAAAGGATCAAACACCCACATGAACCGATCGTCGGCGGCAAGCGAACCGTCGCGCGACATGTTATTGCCCTTTAGATTGTCGGGTTCCGCGTCGTAACATGTCACTCCCATGTAGAGAGCGGTCCGGCTGAACGCGAATCGCACTTCGGTCCGCTCGGTTGCGGGCTGCCCCAAGTCCGGATCCTGTTGGATGAAATCCGTCGCGGGGATCGCCCGCTCCCATATCAACTCATTCAGCAAGCCATCCATCAAAATCGTCTCGTCGGCATTCAGGCGCAGAGCTTGAACGCGCGGCCGCCCTTCATAGGCGGACAGGTCCCTTTGAGCTGGAGCAATACTTGCGCTTTGTGGAGCAGCGATTGCCGCTGATACCGTCGCTAGGAGAAGCAAAATTGTGTCACTAATTCTTCGATGCATCGGTATATAAGAGGTACTCTCTGGAAAAGATAGGCGAAATAAGACGTGCTCGAACCTGGCGAGTTCAGTTGACAGGCACGAGGCGCCGCAGCTCCTCGAACCAGTTCTGGTTTGCGACGAGCTTCACGGGTTCGTCCGTGTCGCCTCTCGAGCTCATGGTGATCATCAAGAAGCGTTCTCCGTCGGGCGTAATATCGAACGAGTTGATGTAGAACACTCCTTCAAACAAGAGCGTCGGCGCGTCGGCGTTGGATTCTTCCAGTCCATATATTGGCGCGATATTAGGGTGGTTCAGAGAAGCTAGGAGTTTGGCTTCACGTTCAAACCGAGCGAGATGACCCTGCCCTGGTTTCACGTACATCAAAATGCTGATAACTTTTTGATGAACGGAGGGCGAAAATGGGCGAGAAGGATGGGGTTCCGAATCGGCAGTACACCGATGAGTTCAAGGTGGAGGCCGTAAGGCTGGGCGAATCGATCGGAGGTAGCCGTGCCGCGAAGCGACTGGGCATTCCGGATTCGAGTCTGTGGAATTGGATCAAGCTAAGCCGTGCAGGCAAGCTCAAGGCGGCTGATGGCGCCACGGTGGGGGTGAAGCGATCAGTGGCGGAGGCCGAGGCGGAGAACACCCGATTGCGCCGGGAGCTGGCGAGCACGAAGCTGGACTTAGAAATCGTAAAAAAAGCGGCGGCGTATTTCGCGAAAGAGTCGCGGTGAAGTATGCCTGGATCAAAGAACATCGCGACCAATACAGCGTGACCCGAATGTGCCGCCAGCTTGATGTGTCGCCGACCGGGTATTACCAGAGAAATAAGCGAGCACCCAGTAATCGCTCAATGGCCAATGCGGTACTCGATGCCCAGGTGGCGGCGATTCACGCGGGCAGTAAGCGCAGCTACGGTCGGCCACGGATCGTGCGGGGGCTGCGTGATCAGGGTATTCAGGTCGGCCACGAACGGGTGCGCCATAGCCTGAAGCGACAGGGTCTGCGGCCGGTCTACAAGAGGCCCTATCGGGTGACGACCGATTCGGCCCATCACAAGCCGATCGCCTCCAACATACTGGATCGACGCTTTGATGGCTGGCAAGTCAATCAGGCATGGCTCGGTGACATCACCTATATCGCCACGGGCGAAGGCTGGCTCTATCTGGCCTGCGTCATGGATCTGGCCAGCCGCAGAATCGTGGGCTGGTCGATGAGTGATCGGATCAAGGCCGACTTAGTTTGCCAGGCCTTGAAGTCGGCGTACTGGCGTCGCAAGCCAGCTGTGGGTCTGATCATGCACTCGGATCGCGGCACTCAATACGCCAGCGACAGCCACCAGCGGTTGATCAAAGACTACCGGATGATTCAATCGATGAGCCGGAGGGCCAATTGCTGGGACAACTCCCCCATGGAGAGCTTCTTCAAAACGCTGAAAGTCGAGCGCATCCATCAGCTGCGCTACGACACTCGAGCCCTGGCCAGGCTCGATATCGTCGACTGGATCGAAGGCTTCTATAATCAAAGACGGATACACTCATCGATCGGCTACAAGACTCCGGTCGATGTGGAGTCCAACCTTATGACTGCTTAGGGAACTGGTGTACGTCGAATCCAGGCAAGGTCAAGACGATCCGCGTCTTGAGCAAACTCCTCTGGGAGCGTCTTGATCGCAACCTCACGACTGAGCTTCGTGTCACGCGCACGCCACACTTCTCCCATCCCACCCTTACCTAAGAGGCTGAGAACTTCGTAATGGCCGAGTTTGGTACCAGATTCCATCGTTTAATGGGCAGTCAGATCAGACTTTTATTAGCTAGGGGCAGTCTACAAGACGGATAGGTTGGGTGTATACGAAGTCTCGGTTTCTGTTAACCGGATTTAACAGGACTTGACCTCGAAAATCAGGGCACGGGCACCCGTTCCTTCAGTTCTTCAAACCAGTTTAGGACGATGTTGATTTGGGGGCGGACGGGTTCAGAGGCTTCCGTTTGGCCTGCCGGAAAGACCATTAGGAAGCGTTCGCCGTCAGGGGTGATGTCATAGTCCCGAGAGCGCACGAAGACCATGAAACCCTCGACTGGCAGGACCCGTTCGTTGCTCAATCGCGGTGTAGCATCGAGAGTGATGTCCACAGCTACCAACTCTGAGGACCGCACTCCTTGCTCCGCCGCTGAGGCCCCCCCCAGGGTGGCAATACCACGTCGATAGAACAGTTCACTCCCGTCACGGGACCACATAGGAGCCGATCCGGTTTCCTGAGTCACCCTGATCTCCGTCCCTGTCGCTGGAAACGGTTGCATGAATAGCTGCTCACCGGGCATGTTGCGATAGACGAGCCACTGCCCGTCCGGTGAGAACGCCGAGGCACCGGATTGATTCCCTTCTGCCCCGCCGGAAACGAAGAGTTCCGGTTCGCCGCCCTCATCCAGGGACAATGTCCAGACGCTTTGGACCGACCCCCCGCGTTTTGTGAACGACAAAGTTCTGCCATCCGGGGTCCACGAACTTGGAATTTGCCGGAGCCGTTCGTCGGGTGGAGTCAGCGGTTCCGCGACGCCACTGAGGTCTGCGAGTTGCCAATAGATCCTTTCCTCGCCGTCTCGATCTGAACTGAACGTCAATCGTTCACCGTCCGGCGTCCAGATCGGGATCATGTTGTTCCCCTCCCCCGTCATCTGTCGCATCTGCGTGCTGCCGTTAAGGTCGTAAACCCAGATGTCGCTTTCTCCGTTGGCGTCGGTTGTTTGAACCGCAAGACGCGTCCCATCTGGCGACAATTGCGGTTGCCGATATGGCCGTGGCGGGACGGGGAGTGGTTCCCTTACTCCGTTTCGATCCACCCATTCAAGAAATGCATTCGGCGCAGCAGCGACTGTTCCGGCATCGGGAACATAAACGAGCACACCGTCTTCGGACACGCTGAAGTTGGCCGCGCCAGTTGGCTTGGTCGACAGGTTTTCCAGAACGGGGACGGAATCTCCTGTGACTTCCAAATCGTCTATATTGAATGGCACAGCCCATAATGATCCCGCAGTCGCATAGAGGATGTGTCCGGTGGACAGGTATCGCGGACTGGTGCCACCGGAAACAAGAATCTCTTGTTCGCCGGTCTCAAGATTGAGTACGACGATCTGCGAAGTTTCGTCTGAGCCCGACCACGCAGTAAATAGAACAGCCCGGCCATCGGGCAAGACTTCCGGCCACCAATGTTCGAGCGAACCTTCCGACTGATCTGCCGTTGTCAGGGCCGTAGGTTCCCCACCTACAGCCGCCACGCGCATCAACCCACCGCCGGTATTCGTCGCAAACACAATTGTGTTATCCGGCCCCCAACTTGCGCCCCTGAGACCACTGCCTATATCGGCAACAATCGTCTGAGGTGGCCCTCCCTGTATAGATACTCTTCTTAACGAGTTCTCAGGATTTACGGTGAAACCGACCTGAGTGCCGTCGGGTGAGAAGAACGGACCATTCAGAATTTGCCCCAAGTTCGTCAGTTCAACGGGCTCGATCTGATCTAAAGCCCTCAAGTGGAGGTTTCTATCCCCCGTGGCTGGATATACAATCCGGGTGCCGTCCGGGGAAATCGCCAAGTCCGACTGAGCGTTTGACATAAATAACGGAGCAGAAGCGGGGGGAATGAACTCAAACTGGGACATACGCCCAGCAGGCAGTGGTTTCAGGTTCCAAGCCGCCAGACCGACGACGATAGCCGTCAGAAGAACAGTAGCAACCCACGGCAGTTTTAATTGCGGTCTGGCCTGAGCAACCTCAGCGACGGGCTGCGTCAATGCGACACCCGGCTCGGCCAATGCCTTCTGAACATCAGCCCGCGCTTCAGCAATGCTCTGGCATCGGTCTTTAGACTCTTTCTCTAAACAGCGTTCGAGAAGAAATCGGATGCGTGGATGAAGGTTCGCGGGAAGGCTGCTCCAAAGGGGTGCCTTTGCAAGAACGCCAGCCATGATGTCGGAAACCGTGCCCCCCTCGAACGTCTGTCGTCCCGTCAGCATTTCAAACAGGACACATCCAAATGCCCAAATGTCAGACCTCAGGTCAGCAGCATTGCCGCGTGCCTGTTCTGGCGACATGTAGGCAGCGGTCCCGAGAATGATGCCTTGCTGCGTCGCAGCCATGCTCAGCGTTGGCGAGTTGGACACGCTGACTCCGGCTTCATCCCCTCCAAACGCCTTCGCCAGACCGAAGTCCAGTACCTTCACCTTGCCATCAGGCGTGATCTTGATATTTGCGGGTTTCAAATCACGATGAATCACACCCTTCTCATGGGCAGCTTCCAATGCCTCTGTAACCTGTAGGGCCAACTTGAGGGACTCTTCAACTTGAATAGCACCACGCTTCAGTCTGTCAGCCAGTGTGTCGCCTTCGACAAGTTCGAGAACAAGGAAGTGCGTGCCGTCGTCTTCTTCAAACCCGTGGATAGCTGCAATATTGGGATGGTTCAGAGAAGCCAGCAAGTGAGCTTCACGGCGGAAACGTGCGACGCGATCCGCATCGTTGGCGAACTCTTCTGGTAGCGACTTGATAGCAACTTCACGTCCGAGCTTGGTGTCACGCGCACGCCACACCTCTCCCATCCCACCCTTGCCAAGCGGAGAGAGAATCTCGTAATGCGCCAGTTTGCTGCCGGATTCCATAATCAGTAGCTTGTCAGATCAGGATTTAGATAGCTGGGGGCAGTATCTCATAGTCCGCGAACCGGATTTGAACGGAAGCGGCCTCCGCCTATCGGCTGCGTGCCGCGGACGCTGCGCGTGCAAGGAGTCAACGTGAACAGCTAGACGTAAAGTGGGTCATCCCGAAAACCATCAAAGGAGGGTGAGATGACCCACTTACGTCAACGGATGCTGGAGGAACTCCAGCGTCGCAATCGCTCCCAAAGTACCATCCGCAGCTACCTGGCTGCCGTAGAAGATTTCGCACGTTACTTTAAGACCCCGCCGGATCAGCTCGGTCGCGAGCATCTGCGCCAGTATCACCTCCATCTGATCGAGAAGAAGCTGGCGACGAACACCATCGCCGGTCGTATCGCCGCCCTGCGGTTCTTCTATGTCAAGACGCTCCGGCGGCCGTACCCGCAGCTGGATCTGCCCAACCCGAAACGTCCCCAACGGCTCCTGACGGTTCTGAGCCGAGAGGAAGTGGCCCGTCTGCTCGGAGCCGCTCCCAACCTCTACCGCTACACGCTGCTGCGCACCGCTTATGCCACGGCCCTGAGACGCAGCGAGGTCTGCCAATTGAAGGTTGAGGATATCGACAGCGAACGCATGATGATCCGCGTCCGTCAGGGGAAGGGCCAACGGGATCGCGACCTGCCCATCGATTCGAACTTGTTAGAGACCTTGCGCGCTTACTGGCGCTGGCAGCGACCCCCAACCTATCTCTTTCCCGAAGGCCGGCATCACTCCCGCAATCAGCCCATCACTTCCGAAGTCGTCTGGCGTGCGGTGCGGGAGGCGGCCCGCCGGGCCGGCATCACCAAACATGTCTCGCCCCACACCTTGCGCCACAGCCGTGCCACTCACTGGTACGAAGCGGGCATCGACCTACCCGTGATCCAGCGTCTGCTCGCCCATACCCATCTGGAAACCACCACCATCTACATCCACCTGGCCAATCCGCATCTCAAGGATGAGCCCGATGCGTTTCCTCTCCCGGACTTCGATCGCTTCGCAGCAAAGGAACTCCGATCATGACGCGCCCGACTCTGGAAGTCGCCGATGTCTTCCGGGCCTCTTCCTGGCGGTTTATTCGCTGGTATCGCGCCAGCTTCCAACAGCTCAAAGTGATCCGGGCGATCACCGACTGCCGCACGGCTCGACTGGGCGGTCACATCGATGTCTGCACCGGATGCGGTCAGCAATGGGGGCCGTCCTATAACTCCTGCCGAAACCGCCATTGCTCGAAGTGTCAGGCGCAGGCCCGACAGCGTTGGCTGGCCGCTCGCCAGCGCGAGTTGCTACCGGTCCCCTACTTCCATATCGTGTTCACCTTGCCTCACAAGCTGAACACTCTCATCCGCGCCAATCCGAAGACCCTCTACAACCTGCTGTTTCGTTCCGTGGCTGATACCTTGACCGAGCTCGCCGCCGATCCGAAACACCTCGGCGCGCAAATCGGCTTCTTTGCCATCCTCCACACCTGGACCCAGACGCTGGTGTTTCACCCTCACATCCACTGCGTCGTCCCGGCCGGCGGCCTGAGCCGGGATCACTCCCGCTGGATCTCACTGTCGGAGGATTTCTTCATCGACCGCCGTATCCTGCGCGCGGTCTTCCGCGGCAAGTTCGTCGACGGGCTCAAAGATCTCGTCGCCTCCGGCCAGATTCGCTTCCCGCCCCAGCTTCAGGCCTTAGAAGAACCGAAGTGTTTCCGCGCCTGGATTCGGGGACTCCACGTCCATCACTGGATCGTCTATCCCAAAGCCACCTTCGGCGGACCCGAACAGGTCCTGCGGTATCTGGGCCGTTACACCCATCGCATTGCCATCTCCAACCACCGGTTGCTCGCCTTCGATGGACACCACGTTCGGTTCCGATGGTTCGACCGCAAGGCCGGCTACGTCGAACGCGTTCTCGAACTCCACACCGAGGAGTTCATCCGCCGCTTCCTGTTGCATGTCTTGCCGAAGGGGGAGGGGCTCCCCATTCTTCGGACAGGAAGTCCTGGGTTTTAAGGTGGATCGCCGCCGCTGAAATGGGTTGATATTTAGCCCGCCGTCGGGCCTGTGGGAACGGTGAAAAAGCCGAGTCTTCGAGGCTGTTTTCAAGCAACTGTGGGAATCCGCATGGTGTGGGGATTTGCATAGCTGCGTCAGTTTCCACAGGCCCTCGGCGCGCGCTGAAAGTACACGGCCTCGGGCGTCTGATAGTCGAATACTTGATGGCCGCGTTCCTGATTGTAAAACCTGAAATAGAGGTTCAGGTTTGCGATCGCTTCGGGAACGCTCAAGTAGTCCTTCAGGTACACTTCCTCGTACTTCACCGTTCGCCATAAGCGCTCGACGAAGATGTTGTCCAGGAACCGGCCCCGACCGTCCATGCTGATCGTGATGCCCTGGTCTTCGAGCCGGCCCGTGAAGATATTGCTGGTGAACTGCGCACCCTGATCCGTGTTGAAAATCTCTGGTTGCGCTTTCGTCAGCGCCCAGTCCAGTGCCGACACGCAAAATCCGCTGTCGATCGACGTGGACACTTCCCAGGCCAGCACGTACCGGCTGAACCAGTCCATGATCGCCACCAGATAGATGAATCCTTGCCGTAGTCGAATGTAGGTTATATCCGTGGCCCACACCTGATCGGGACGCACAATCTCCAGATTGCGCAACTGGTATGGGTAAATCCGGTGTCCCGGGGCCGGCATCGACAACTGCGGTTTGGGATAGATCGCTTCCAGTCCCATGAGCCGCATCAGTCGCCGCACCCGCTTCGCATTGACCCGCCGACCTTGCGTCTGCAACCACCAGGTCATACGCCGAATCCCGTAAAACGGGGTTCGCGTATATTGCTCGTCCAACAGACGCATCAACGCGATGTTCTCGGCGCTCTCACCCACCGGTGTGTAGTAGAGTCCCGATCGGGACACGCCGGTCAACCGACACTGCTCGACGATGCTCAACTCGTCGTGATTCGATTCGATCCATGGTCGTCGATGCTCTAACGGGAAAGTCCCGACTTTTTTTTGAGCCACTCCACCTCGACCTGTAATTTTCCGATCTGTTGGTAGAGTTCCGCCTGCACTTGCTCATCGGCTTCACTGGCCTGTACTCGGCCATTGGAGAAGATGTCCGATACGCCGTCGAGTACTTGCTTTTTCCACTTCGTCACCATGTTCGGGTGAACTTCGTAGTGGGACGCGATTTCCTGGATCGTGCGCTGTCCCTTCACCGCTTCCACGGCAATCTTTGCCTTCAATTCTGCGCTGTACTGCTTCCGCCCTCGCTTCTTCATCTGCCTCTCCCGAGGTAGCGATTTTACACCTTAGTGACCTGTCCGAATTTTGGGGAGCACCTCACAGTTTGCACGGGCGAGGCCGAACAAAGCGTGAGCAAATGGAGATATTTGTTCACCGCTGTAAGTAAGACGAGGGCCGACTCCTGCCGATATGAAATCCACGCGGGTATCGACCGTGACCGGTCCCCCTGAATCCCCGACTGAGAGCGTTTGTGAACCAACGACACTGCTGATCTCGGCTGCAATTGTGAACCAGTTATTAACGGGTTTCGCAAAGCCAAAGTAGGCGCCATTCAAATTCGCTTGTCCGCTCTCGGGCCGAACAAACGTATAGCCTACGGAAACTTCGAATGTTTCGATTTCTTTGAATGCCGGTAAATCCTGGGCCATAGCCAACGGGGCTATCGAAAGCAGCAGACAACTGGTCGAAACAATTCTTAACATCCTTTTTACTAGGACTCTTCGCTAAAACATAAGCCACCTCCAGTTTACGATTTGCGTTCTCCTACAGGGCACTAGGCAATAGCAATGCCAGAAGAACGCTCACGTAACGCCGCATTGGCTCGGTGGACTTAAAATGTTGAGTTTGTTACCTATGAAGAAAACTTCGAACGGATTGCCACAATGGACGGTCGATGAACTGGCAAGAGGGATAGTCAGTGAGCAGACGATGAGTGCCTTCAGGTCTTGGCACTCTTCAGAAAGTCGTGGCGTTGGAGACCATAGAGCTTCATCGTTTTTTGGACAGTAGCTCGGCTGGTGCCAAGGGCTTTTGCAACTCGTGTGACGTTCCCGTGGTGCTTTGATAGGGCGTCCCAAATTGCCTTTTTCTCCACGATCTCGGATGACTCCTGAGCGATCGATCTTAAATCCGTGTTGTTGCCCTTATCGTTTAGCGCTTCTCCGCGGATCTCAGCGGGGAGGTCTCCCACGTCGAGCATTTCTCCGACCGCGACAATCATCGTTCTTTGTACTACGTTTTCCAATTCGCGAACATTTCCAGGCCAACGATAGGCCGTAAGTAAGGCCATCGCTTTTGGATGGACTCCGGTGAGGCGGCTGTTGATGCGCTTCCGATGTTTTTCGATGAAATGAGCGATCAGAAGAGGTAGATCTCCCCCCTCTCTCTTAAGGGCGGTACGGTGACAGGAAAGACGTTGAGGCGGTAGTACAGATCGGGTCGAAACGCCCCTTCCTGTATCCGATTTTCTAGATTCTGATTTGTCGCTGCGATGATCCTGACGTCAACCTCTCTGGATTCAGACGAACCCACCCGCTGGAATCTTCCTTCCTGCAAAACGCGCAAGAGCTTGACTTGAGTAACAGGAGTGGTTTCACCAATTTCGTCGAGGAAGAGCGTACCACCATCCGCGTATTCAAAAGTGCCTTTGCGCTCGGACGTGGCTCCCGTGAAGGCCCCTTTTTCATGTCCAAAAAGTTCGCTCTCCAGTAGCGTTTCGGCAATCGCTCCACAGTTCAATTCAACAAACTGTCCCGCCTTGCGTGAGCTGCTGTCGTGAATTGCTCTGGCGATCAGTTCTTTTCCAGTTCCGGTCTCTCCCCGGATGAGCACACTCAGATCAGTCCCTGCAATCGAGCGAACCAGTCGGTATACGTTACGCATCGTCTCGCTTTTTCCTACAATGCCGGCAAAGCTGTACTCGCGCTCGATTTCGTCCCGCAAACGGATGTTCTCAAGTGCGAGTCTTCTCTTATCTATGACATGCTGAATCACTTGCATCTGAACGTGGTGCATATGCTTCAAGTGGTCCAGAATCAATTGCTGCACCTTCTTTCCAGCAGTCGGGCTGTACTTCCCTTTCGGCATCTCGGGACTCTGTGTAATCAGGAATCGACAGCGACAGTACGGGGCATCGTAGATTTCACCTTCCTTAAAGACATACTTGAGAGTGCCCAGGCTCAGCGCTCCGCCAACAAGGATCTTGTAGGCTCGAGGATTCGCGCCTTTTTCGTGCGAGTTTATTTCTTCGTGATTAGTCAGCACACTGATTTGACCATATTCAGCCGGGCAAATCGGCGCATCGGGCATATTGATCAGAAATTCGGATGACAGGGAGATAGTTTCGAATTTCAGTGCCACCTTTTCTGCAACGACGACCGCATCTTGAGAGACACGGGAGCGGATCACTAAGTGATCACCTGTTGTTACCACTCGAAAGTCAGGAAAGTCGCCCACAATGTCGGCGATTCTTACCCGCGAAACTTCCTCAACGGATTCGACCTCCGCGACAAAAGGATAAAGACCCAGCAATCCCTCGATGGTTCCACGCAGAAAATGAATGCTGCTAACGGCTGCTTGAGGTGCTCCCCAAAATTCGGACAGGTCACTAAGGTGTAAAATCGCTACCTCGGGAGAGACAGATGAAGAAGCGAGGGCGGAAGCAGTACAGCGCAGAATTGAAGGCAAAGATTGCCGTGGAAGCGGTGAAGGGACAGCGCACGACCCAGGAAATCGCGTCCCACTACGAAGTTCACCCGAACATGGTGACGAAGTGGAAAAAGCAAGTACTCGACGGCGTATCGGACATCTTCTCCAATGGCCGAGTACAGGCCAGTGAAGCCGATGAGCAAGTGCAGGCGGAACTCTACCAACAGATCGGAAAATTACAGGTCGAGGTGGAGTGGCTCAAAAAAAAGTCGGGACTTTCCCGTTAGAGCATCGACGACCATGGATCGAATCGAATCACGACGAGTTGAGCATCGTCGAGCAGTGTCGGTTGACCGGCGTGTCCCGATCGGGACTCTACTACACACCGGTGGGCGAGAGCGCCGAGAACATCGCGTTGATGCGTCTGTTGGACGAGCAATATACGCGAACCCCGTTTTACGGGATTCGGCGTATGATCTGGTGGTTGCAGACGCAAGGTCGGCGGGTCAATGCGAAGCGGGTGCGGCGACTGATGCGGCTCATGGGACTGGAAGCGATCTATCCCAAACCGCAGTTGTCGATGCCGGCCCCGGGACACCGGATTTACCCATACCAGTTGCGCAATCTGGAGATTGTGCGTCCCGATCAGGTGTGGGCCACGGATATAACCTACATTCGACTACGGCAAGGATTCATCTATCTGGTGGCGATCATGGACTGGTTCAGCCGGTACGTGCTGGCCTGGGAAGTGTCCACGTCGATCGACAGCGGATTTTGCGTGTCGGCACTGGACTGGGCGCTGACGAAAGCGCAACCAGAGATTTTCAACACGGATCAGGGTGCGCAGTTCACCAGCAATATCTTCACGGGCCGGCTCGAAGACCAGGGCATCACGATCAGCATGGACGGTCGGGGCCGGTTCCTGGACAACATCTTCGTCGAGCGCTTATGGCGAACGGTGAAGTACGAGGAAGTGTACCTGAAGGACTACTTGAGCGTTCCCGAAGCGATCGCAAACCTGAACCTCTATTTCAGGTTTTACAATCAGGAACGCGGCCATCAAGTATTCGACTATCAGACGCCCGAGGCCGTGTACTTTCAGCGCGCGCCGAGGGCCTGTGGAAACTGACGCAGCTATGCAAATCCCCACACCATGCGGATTCCCACAGTTGCTTGAAAACAGCCTCGAAGACTCGGCTTTTTCACCGTTCCCACAGGCCCGACGGCGGGCTAAATATCAACCCATTTCAGCGGCGGCGATCCACCTTAAGACCCAGGATTTCCTGTCCGAAGAATGGGGAGCCCCTCCGCTGGCGCGTTCTCCGGGAATTGAGCAAGTATGTACATGTCTCCGCTTTGGTTTTCGAAAGACTGGAGCCCCAAATAATTCGTCTGCAAGCTTCCCCACATGTGCGAAGAGATAAAGCTCAAGCGCGGATCATTCAGTACACCTAGGAAAATCTCGAACAAGGAAGCCAGGTGCTTCCCACTAGGTGCAAAATAAGACCTTGCGGCGCGATAGACGAAATCCTTGTGCCCGGAAGTCTGTTCGCACCACATGGCGAGTTTCCGGAGGACGACCAACGGCACCCAGTTGTTGATGTCTTTGATAAAGGATTCTGGATCCGACGGTATCTCAACCCCCTCCACGTCCTCGAAGAGACCTGGATAGTCAATTCCAGTCGTTCGTTGGCTCGTGCCCTCCATGTAATCGATGAGAACACGAGCCAGAAAGCAAGTCACCCAAGGTTGATTTTCCTGCACGTGAAGATCTTTCATTAACGAGATGACGGTTCAGCCTGAACGATGAAACGAAGTGTGAAAATCTGGCTAAATATAACTACGTGTGGGATTTATACGCAAGCAAAGTCTCAACTCCTGTAGTTGTTCAATGATTCTGTCACCCCATAACTGTTCAGTGAAAATGTCACCCTATGAGGATGATGGAGACGATTACATTGAACTCAAAGGAACAGAAGCGGTTACTGGTTTTAAATCGCGTCAACGACAGCAAGATGACTGCCCTACACGCCGCCGAGTTTCTGGGTTGGAGTGAGCGACACGTCCGGCGGATGTTGGCCCGATACCGGGCGGAAGGAGCCGAAGCGCTGGCTCACGGAAACCGGGGGCGGGAGTCGGAACGTCGGATCCAGCCGGGCCAACGGAGCCGGATCGTGTCGCTGGCGCGGGGCCCATACGCCGGGGTCAACCAGCAGCACCTGTCCGAACTGCTGAACGAGCGCGAACAGATTCCGGTGTCCCGATCCACCCTGCGCCGGGTCCTGGCCGATGCCGGCATCGCCAGCCCCCGCCCTCATCGACGACGGCGACGGCATCGATTGCGTCGGGAGCGTTACCCGCAGGAAGGCATGCTGGTCCAGATCGACGGTTCGCGCCACGACTGGCTCCAGGGCCGCGGGCCACGGATGACCTTGCTCGCTGCAATCGATGATGCCACCGGCAAACTGCTGGGCGCCGTGTTCCGTCCCCAGGAAGACGCTCAAGGCTATTTCCTGCTGCTGCGCCAGATCACCGAACGGCACGGGCGACCGTTGGCCCTCTACCGCGACCGTCACACCATCTTCTAAGGACAGAAGAAGAAACTCACCATCGAAGAGCAACTGCAGGGCCGCCCCGACTCCACGCAGTTCGGCCGTCTCTTAACCGAACTCGACATCCGTTCCATTGCCGCCTGGTCCCCCCAGGCCAAAGGACGCGTCGAACGACTCTTCGGTACCCTCCAAGACCGCCTCGTCAGTGAACTGCGTCTGCACAAGGTCTCTACACTCCAACAGGCCCAGACATTCCTCGATCCCTTTCTCCCCAACTTCAACAAACGATTCGCAGTCCCGGCCGCCGAGTCCGGCACCGCCTTTCGTAATCTGCCGCGAGCCTTTAATCCGGACACCGTGTTTGTCTTTAAGTTCGATCGCATCGTCTCGGCCGACAACACCGTCTCGCTGGCCGATCACTGCATCCAGTTGGAACCCGACACCCATCGCGTCAGTTATGCACGCGCTCGGGTCCAGCTCCACATTCGCATGGATGGCTCTCTGGCCGTCTATTCCGGCAAGCGTTGCCTCAAGACCACGACGGCCCCCGCTCACGCGCCTCAGCTCCGTCTCAGAGGCTTACAAACCCGTCGTCTGAAACCGTCCGCCACGCTTCCAAAGGCCAAAACTAAAAAGGCGCCCTCCCCCTTCAAGCCCCCGCGTCAGTGGAAGCCTCAACATCCCTCTCATACCTGGTATCTCGACTATCGCGAGATGCCCAAATACGAACCTATGGCTCCTGCCGGTGACATCCTCGCGGACATTTTCAATGAACACTTACCCTGACATTTTCACTGGACAACAACAGCAAAGTCTCAACTCCTGATAAACGCGGTTAGCGCCTAGTGAGAATTCCCTGTTCGAAGTCAATCTCAATTCCATCCGTGGGTTCAATCTTGGAAGCCTAGGAAGAGATGTGGTCTAAATTCTAGGCGGCCACCGCTTAATGGAGTAAACGGAGTATTGCCCAAAGAGGGCGGCTTGTAAATGATTGATTCTAAAAGCAGGAGATGGGACTCGAACCCTCGACGTCCAGCTTGGGGAAGTTGGACTCCGATTGTCAATAAAGGACTTATACGTCTATGGTGTCAAATGCGTTCACTGAAAGTCGCTGAGTTTCGCTGTTTTGCCCGAATCCGGCGCTTAACGGAGTAAACGGAGTATTTCCAGTCGAGCGATGGTCGCGCGGCGACCCGCGGCGGCGCGCGGATTGACATAACACCCATACGACGACACTGTCAGCGCTCCGAAAGTCTTCAGACCCTGCTTCCGAGTAGAGGAAGCCGCTATCGGTTCGTAGGTATCCCCTTGGCTGTATCCGCCGTTTCCGGCATCGTGCCCGTGTAGGTTCTCCGTAACCGAGAGCGACCTCCCACCGGGTGGCCGGAGGCGGGTGACCGCCTCCGGCTCCCACAGAACGTAGCGTGCAGATTTCCCGCACTACGCTCTTCAGAAATGGATTCACAACACAGCGAGAGACTGGAACTCCCGATACGGAAGGGCCAGCTTCGGCCGCTGCAACGGGTACCGCGCCTTAATCTGGTGGAACACGTCCCACCGGACGGAACCTGCTCGACTCCGGCTACTCAGCATCTTGCGCCAGTAACGCTCCACAGCCCGATGCACGCGTTGCAAAGACCGGAAGTTCCCAGCGATACCATAGTAGGCATAGTGACCACGCAAGATCCGGTTCAGATTGAGGACTTGCTCCCGTACCGGCAAGTGACGCGTTCGTCTCATTAGGTCACGCAGGTGAGCCAGGCTCCGTTGAAGTCGAGACTTCTCGGTGCGCAGCCCTACCTTGAAATTGCCTTTACGGTTCTGCGTGCAATACAAGGTCATTCCCAGAAAGTAGATCGTTTCCGGGCGTTTCCTCCCATGCTTACTCGCATACCGTTGGGCAAATCGACCGAACTCAACGAGCTTTGTCTTCGTCGGCTCTAGGACCAGTCCAAACTTTCCCAACCGCTTGCGCAGGGCGTCCTGCACACGAAGGGCATCCTCGCGATATTGAAAACACAACACAAAGTCGTCGATGTACCGCACCAGGTATGCTTCACCCTTGAGTCGCGGTTGAACCACTCGGTCAAACCACAGGTCGAGCACATAGTGCAGGTACAGGTTGCTCAGCAAGACGCTGATCGACCCTCCTTGTGGCGTTCCCTCCTCGTTGGGATGCCACTCTCCGTCTTCCAAAACGCCCGCCTTGAGCCATCGCCGTATCAGGCTCACGATGCGCGGATCTCCGACTCGTTGCTCAACAAAGCGGAACAACCATCCATGGTCTAAACTCCCAAAGAAGTTCTTCAGATCCGCCTCCAGCACCCAACTCACCTTGCGTCCGGCAATGAGCTCATTGAGCGTCGCCAGTGCATGGTGCGCGCTCCGCCCAGGTCGTCCACCAAACGAGCAGGGCAAGAAATCCTGCTCATAAATGGCGGACATCGCCTCGGCCACGCTGCGCTGAAGTGCCCGATCCGTAACACAGGGCACGCCCAATGGACGCTTCTCCCGCTTGCCGGGCTTCGGAATATAGACCCGCCGGATCGGCGGCGCCCGATATCCCTTCCGGTGCACCGATTCCAACATCGGCTGCACCCAGTCTCCGAATGTCTCCTTTGCCTCCGGTACGCTCTGACCATCGCATCCGGGAGCAGTATGGACTGGAATACTGCAAAGATTCCTCCACACCCTCTCCCCGGTTAAATGATGAGCCAGTGACGTGAACCGAAGCTTTGGCTCACTCCGAGCTTTCGCTGCTATTCGTTCAAATCCCGTTTCCATGACTGGTTGTTCCTCTCTTTGTATAGAGGGCCGTATCCTCCCGTTGAATGGAGCCCATGTTTCCCTTGAACGATGCCTTTTCTGCTGGCCGCTTCCCCATGTGATCGGCTCTCCCGACCTCAGAGTACTATCAGCCAGTCTGACTTCCGTCAGGCCTTCAGGTTGTCCTCGCGTTGGTGGCTTGTCTAACCCTACAAGCTCCGCTTGAATCTGACGGATCTCCCTTGTTCCCATGAAATCTCTCGGTTGCATGCCGGCGGTACGAACCCCGGAAGCACCCCAGAGCGCTTGCCAGTGCGCGCCCTGCGACTCCGCCTTCCCCATTGAGAGATAAGGTCGGCTGCTTCCACCACGATCGATTTCGGGGCTATCTTTCCGTTCACTTGCGTTCCGGCCTACTCCCTCCCTGTCTACGCTTCGCAGTGTCCGTTACCGGCCCCCACGCAAGACTCGGTTCGTGGCTGCTGGCTAGGCTTTGCCACGGCCGCCATCTCAGGCGACTAGATTTCATGCGCTTGCAAGGCGCAACCCTCACAGACCCGAGCGTGCACGTTGATGCACTCGGTTCCTCAAGTCGAACTCACCAACACTGGTTCAGGGTTCCAAGGTCGCGATAAACGAGGGCGTAGCAGCGGATGCCGTCGGAGCAGCCGCAGGTAGGCAAGCCAAGACAGACGGTTTCCACGCGTCCTCCGATTGAGCCACTTGTGCCAGATACGCCGGACCCGGTCGTAAAACTCCAGTAAACGCCTGAAGTTCGTCGATCGGCCGAAGTACTGGTAGTGGCCCCGAAGTTTCCTGTTGAGCGCTTTCTGCTGCACGTCCACCCCGATCATGCCGATGTTTGCGGCACCACGCCGCCACGGCCGTCAAACTGCGCCGTAGCCGCTGCCGCTTCGTTCGAACATGAATCGTGAATTTTCCCCGCCGGCTTCGCTTGCAAATGTGCGTGAATCCAAGAAAATCGAAGGTTGCAGGCTTCCCCCCACCGGTCTCTTCTGACTTTGCCAGAGCTTTTCGCCCGAACGCCATCAGCCGAGTCTTCTCCGGGTGGAGCGTTAACCCATACTTCGCAAATCTCTTCCTCAGCACCACCTGCACTTTCTCCGCGTCCTCCCGATACTGAAAACAGAGAATGAAATCATCGGCAAAGCGAATCGCGTAGGCTTCGCCCTTCAACCGGGGCTTCACCACCATCTCAAACCACTCGTCGAGCACGTAGTGAAGATAGATGTTGGCCAGAAGCGGGCTGATCACCTGCCCCTGTCCGGTCCCCGTTTCAGTGACGAGCAGCCTGCCGTCTTCGATCACACCGACGTGGATCCATTTCCCAATCAGTCTCAGGATTGTTCCGTCGCTGACCCTCTTCTTGATCATCTCGGTGAGCAGACTCCTGACGATCGCGTCGAAGTATCCGGAGATATCCGCTTCTAGAATTGTCGAGATCGGGCGTCGACAGATGATCCGCCCAACCTCGTCCAGCGCATCCTGTGGGCCGCGGCCCGGCCGGAATCCATAAGAGCACTCCAGAAAATCCTGCTCGTAAATCGCACTGAGCAACCCGGCCACCGCCTTCTGCACGATCTTGTCTTCCAACGAAGGAATCGAGATCGGCCTTTGCCGTCCGTCCTCCTTCCGGATATAGATCCTGCGCAACGGCTGCGCCCGATATTGCCCCGCCTTTAAACGATCATGGAGCTTCTGAATGTGGCCCCTGGCCTCCGACGCGTATCCTGCATGGGTTACACGATCCACGCCAGCACTGGCATCCTTCCGCAGACTTTCGAACGCCTCATGCAACGCCTCCACCGTCAAAAGATGCGCGATGGAGAAGAATGTCCGCTCCTTGTCTTCCCTAGCTGTGAATTCTGTGAAGGTTGTTCACACGGGCTAAATCCGAGAAGCTGATTGGGACCTAAACCGATCAGCCCAAGGAGAGAGCCCGTATGAACCTTCACAAGAATGCAAGAACCTGCCCGAAGAGTCGAGCATTGATGGCGATCCGAGTGATTGAAGAGCGCGCTTCGGTATCTTCAGTAGCCGAGCAATTTGGAGTCAGTCGGAGCACGGTATACAAATGGGTCCGACGGTACCGCGATTGGGGCGAAGCGGGTTTAAACGACTTATCGAGCGAACCTCGGATGTTACACCATCGGATGGGCAAGGACGGGGTGGATCTAATCGTGGAGATGCGAACCCAATACCGAATGACAGCGCTTCGGATTGCGAATCAGCTCAAGCTGCCACGATCCACAGTCGCGGGGGTGCTGCAACGACAAGGCCTGTCCCAGTTGAAGAATCTGGACCCACCCGAACCGGTGGTGCGATACGAACATGATGGGCCGGGAGAGATGTTGCATTTGGATATCAAGAAGTTAGGGCGATTCTGGCGGCCGGGTCACCGCGTCACCGACAACCCACGACAGGATTCCGAAGGTGCGGGTTGGGAGTACGTCCACGTTTGCGTGGACGACTATTCCCGCCTCGCCTATGCGGAGGTCTTAGCTGACGAACGCCAACACAGTGCGGTCGCGTTCCTGGATCGCGCCATCCGATGGTTCGCCCGGTTCGGTATTACCGTCCAGCGCGTACTCACCGATAACGGCTCCTGCTATCGTGCCAAAACATTCTTGAAACGATGTCACGAACTCAACATTCGTAAACGATTCACTCGCCCGTACCGGCCTCAAACCAACGGCAAAGCGGAACGATTCATCCAGACGCTGCTGCGCGAGTGGGCCTACTTCCGAGTCTACAGGACCTCGAACGAACGATCCGACGTGTTACCGATCTACCTCACCCACTACAATGAGCATCGACTACACGGCCGCATCCAATACAAACCACCGATTTCTCGGTTGCCTGGTGTTTACAACGTTGCTGGAATTCACACCTAGCCCGTTCAGCTATTCGGATGTGTTTCGTGGACATGGTTTCTCGATCTCTGAGGATCGTCATGTTTCCTCCATCCGATGCGTTCGCTTGTTCACCCCTTCCCTCCAATGGGTCCCGTGGCCGCCACATCTCCCGTGGCCCTGCGGTTCCCCACCTTCACCGGTACTATGGGCTCATAAGATGCCTCACAACCCATCGCCCGCAGTCTCTGGTTGCCCTCGACCGCCGACTACCTCTTCAGCAGGAGACTGTGAGGCTTTCCCAAGTTCCTGGAGAATCCCTGTGGAAGCGTGCCCCGGGCCAGAGACTCCGGCGGCTCCCGACAACCTCGCATGACGGCTGTCCGGATGCGGCCTTCGACCGGAATAAAAGCCTCGGCATCCGCAACGACATAAATTTCGGAGCTGAATCCTCGCGGCCCACTTCCTCGCTGTCTACGCTTCTCTCCCGCCGATCACCCGGCGACAGGCAAGACTCGCTACCGGCCTACCCGCTACGGCTTTGGCCGGACTGGACTTTCACCAGTTGGATTCCTTTCGAAAGGTTTCATCGGCTCACTTCGAATTCCCCTTTCCCAAGCTTCGCTTGGCGCGATATTCCGCTTATCCGCACCTTCAATTGGGGGGCCCGTGGACAACGGCGCCCCAGGTCCGGACCGACCGCAGACTAGCGGCGCGGGCCGCACCCAGCCATGGGATTCATTCTAATACCGTAAAAACTTCGGGATCATGGGTTGGAAAACCGAATCGCGGCGCGGGCTTGCTTCCCCTCAGTCGTCATAACAAGAATCGACAACCGATACCTTGGGTCCCGTCCTCTCTGACTTCGATATCGCGATCACCTACTAGCGCACACCGATGGCAGATTCGGTCCAGGACCGGTCGGCAGGTTCGTCTGCGTCAGACTTCAGGAAGCGGATCAGTTCTCGGTGATACTCGTCCGGATTGTCAAATGCGGGGGCATGTCCGACCTCCGGGAAAATGACGAGTTCGGCGTTCTGAAGCTGCTCGGCAACATTGCGGGCACGAGCCGGGTAGTCCTCCACGAGCCGATCCTCTGCCCCGCCGATGACGAGCGCTTTGCTGCCAATGTATTGCCATTCGTGGACGACAGGGTCTTCGTAAATGATCATTCTCTGCGCTGCTCGGACCCGGGCCATTCGTGGCCAATCGCCGCCTAGCGTGAGACCGTATTGAACCTTTACCCAGTGCAGATACTCGGACCTCCAGCCCCTTGGGTAATACCGCAAGTGCCCTTGCAGCACTGACTGGTAGGTGGTCTCCAACGCCGACTGGTACGCTTGCTGCGGGTCGGTCCACTCACGTCCTGGGCGCGTGTCGGTCAAGCCGATCTGATTGACCATTACAACGTGGGTCGTCATCTCCGGGTAGGTTGATGCAAAGCGCGTCGCCACCATGCCGCCCATCGAATGTCCCAGGATTGCTGTGCGACCGATTCCGAGCGCGTCCAGTAGCTGCCTCGTATGCCGGACGGGCATGTGGAGGTTGTAGTGAATGTCCGGCTTTGACGAGCGTCCGAATCCCAGACGATCCACTGCGATGACGCGAAAGCCCTCATTACGCAATGCCTCGATAGTCGGCTCGAACGCCGCCGCGAAGAAGTTCATTCCGTGGAAGAGGACCACGACCTGGCCGTTGGAAGGCCTCAGCGGCGCCACATCCATGTAGGCCATGCGATAGTCTTGACCCTTGAGACTGACGTCAAAGTAGCTCACCGGATGGGGGTACGGCACGTTGCTGTAGTCGATAGCCGTCGGTCCCCAGTCAGCCGGAGGCTCCGAAGGGGGTTCACTCTGCGCGTGCGCGATCGACACATTCCCCATCAAACCGATGGCGGCAAGCCCGGCGACGAAGAGCGTTCGAGCTTTGAAGTTTTGAGCTTTAGACCAAAGAGCAATGAACATTTCAAACTCCTCCCACCGCGCGATGGAGACCCTCGCGGTCACCGCTTCGATACCGACTCCGACAACGCCGCCCCAGCGTCTGACTAAGCTTATGATCGCACGTCACTTTAGGCTCAGGTCAAAACTTGGGAATCTGAGCGCAGTCTAGCAAACAGAGTGGCTTGTGCGGCAGTGAATTGTGGGTATCCACCGAGTTGGATTTTGGGGAGCTGGAACGGTATTGTCAAGTTGCGGCACCGCTGGCAGACTGAGCCCATGAAATGCCACCGATCTCCTGTGTGTCGCGAATTGGCAGGAAATCGAAAAGTCGCTCGACGTTTTCGTCGGTTGACCGGGAATCATTGCTGAGATTTCGACCGGGGATCGCTCAGGGCCTGCTGCCGAAAACTGCGATCCGCCGGATCACAATGTCGAGCGGCGCTCGACTTCGAACACGGCGGGGATCGTCGCCTTAACCACACTCTTCTCTGTTCATGTGTTCAAGCCGCAATCGGCGTCTGATGGAGTCCGCCGCAGTGCTCTTGCCACTCGTAGCGGTTGAGCCTTGCGACAACCTGCGGCTGTCGGACCGGTGTACGACCATCCAGAGAGGCGTGAGCCCGGTGCATATTGTAGTAATCCCCAAACTCCGACAACTTCTGTTCTAGGTTCAGCGCAGTCCAGAACAGGATGCGATCCAAGCATTCTCGACGAATGGTGCCGATTAGTCGTTCGACAAAAGGGTGGGACATTGGCACGTAGGGCACGGTCTTGATTTCGGTGATGTCCAGCACACGGAGGTTGGTGTGCCATTGCTGGAAATGGTAGAGCGGTCGTTATCAGAAATGAGGCGCTTCGGCGTCTCATGCCCTCGAATTGCGCGGTTGAACATGCAGCACAATGCCCTGCCGTCAACGTTCCCGGCATGCACACCGCAGCCCACGATCCTCCGACTGTATTGGTCCATCACGACAAGAACCCAATGGGTTCGCAATATCGCCGACTCACATCGAAATAGATCGATGCTCCAGAGGCTGTCTTTCGCACGTCCCAGGAACGTCAACCATGACGGGCCGCGCGCGACCCGGGATTTGGTCGATAGTGTGAAGCGAGAATGCAGCGGACTACATCCTTGTCGATTTCAACGTCGAAGGCTAGACCGATCTGCTGTGCGATTCGCCGACAACCTCCAGTCGTATTGCGCCGCTTCATCTCGACGATGGCGTCGACCAGTTCCTTCGATGGACCTTTTCGGTCCCGTGCGGCGCCGTTTCGGCGAAAACAACAATCGGTACTTTCGTTTCCGTAGAATTCAATGGAAATCCAGAAGTGTTGAAGGTCAGATCACAATGGCTGTACGGATCAACCGCGACGGACGCATCAATAGGGCACAGATACCGGAAACGGCCCGATCCGAGGCTCTGAGATTCGGCGAGCGTTTCCGCGACCGATTGATGATCGTCAGTTGGTGTTTGACCAAGAGCGATTCGGCCACCACAGAACGCAGACCGCCAGGTCCGAGAAGCCGAGTCAGCATCGAAACGAGGTGAACCAGCAGGATAATCAGGTCGCGCATTGGCCAATTTTAGCGACCACGCCCACGATGACAAGGTTCCGAATAGCAATGAATTACGCAACAGATTAGCAATTCGCCACACACAGGCCAACAGCTACGAGCCCCATGCGGTTGCTCACCTTGTCCATACGGTGCGTGACTGTGTTGCCCGCTGTGGTGAGCAGATCCCCACATTTCGGAAGTCGAGGCCGAAGCGGAACAGCGATCACGCTGTTCCGAATGAGGCGGATGCCGTATCTTGGGTGGCAGCAGGCACGAGACATGATGGCCCCTACGCTACTCCAACCGCGGGATTCACGATCCGAATCGAGTCGCAAGACGTCGACGTGGTCAAGACCCCTCCCCGACGATCTCCTGAAGGACGCTCAGCGGCGGCTCCACATCCTGGCCCTGCTCATGGCCTTCGTGTTTTTCGCGGCCAACTTCGGGTGGTTGGCCATCGGCGGGGCGGACCATCTGGCGCATCTGCTCGAAAGAGCCATCCGGTGGGCGCCTGGTGTCATCTCCATCAGCCTGGCCCTGGCGGTGGCTACCGTCACCAAGTACTCGAAGCTCCCAGCCGCGACGGTGCTCAATCTTGGGCTCGTCTTCGAGGTGGTGATCAGTTTCGGTATCGCCGCCGCAGAATATTCCGAATTCTACGCGCCCATGCAGCGCAGCCCAGGGGACTACCAAGGGGTCGGACTGTCGTGGGTCGCGCCCTGGGTGTTGGTCTACGCGATGGTCGTACCCACGCCGCCGCGGAAAGCCCTGCTGGCCATGATCGCGTCCGTGAGTGCAGCGCCGATTGTGCTGGCATTGACGATTCGATTCGGTCCTGGAGCGATCGTGCCGGTTGGGTGGGGAGAGTTCGCATTTGCTTTCGCGTTGCAGTACAGCTTGGTCGTGCTGATGGGGTTCGTCGGCGCACGAGTGGTCTACAAGATGGGGGCGGACGTGGGTCGTGCCCGGGAGCTGGGAAGCTACCAGTTGATCGATCGGATCGGCCTCGGTGGGATGGGCGAGGTGTGGAAGGCCGAACATCGGATGTTGGCGCGCACCGCTGCGATCAAGTTGATTCGCCCGGACGCGTTGGGTGGTGACGCTGACGCGCGGGGGACCGCTCTGGCCCGATTCGAGCGCGAAGCACAGACCACCGCGGCGCTTCGGTCCCCCCACACAGTCGAGCTGTACGACTTCGGGGTCGCGGATACCGGCGCGTTGTACTACGTGATGGAGCTGCTCCAGGGGTACGACGCCCAGGTGCTCGTCGAGAAATTCGGCCCGCTGCCGGCAGAGAGAGTCGTGTATCTCTTGACCCAGGTGTGCGATTCGCTCGGCGAGGCCCACGCGGCTGGGCTCGTACACCGCGACATCAAGCCATCCAACATCCACGTCTGCCGCTATGGCCGGAAGTTCGACTTCGTGAAAGTTCTCGACTTCGGTCTGGTCAAGCTGCGACACGACGTCGGCGACGAGAAGACGATGGCTCAGCTGACGGTCGCGAACGTCATCACGGGAACGCCGGCCTTCATGGCTCCCGAACAGGTATTGGGCGAGGCCGCGTCGGACGGACGGGCGGACCTGTATGCCGTCGGGTGCGTCGCCTTCTGGCTACTGACCGGCCGAACGGTATTCCAGGGATCGACCGTCATGGACATGCTGACACAGCACGCTCGCGACGAGCCGCCGCCGCCATCTCGGTGCAGTGAACTGCCGATACCTCCCGCGCTGGATGCCGTCATCCTGCGGTGTCTCGCCAAGCGTCCTCAGGACAGGCCGCAGAGCGCCGATGAATTGACGCAGGCTCTACAAATTGCGTGTGACGCGCGTGCGTGGACAGAGGCGCAGGGCCGCGAATGGTGGGAACGAAGACTCGAAGGGGCATGAGGACGCGGGCCATCACTCCTGGGTAACGCCGAAGGGTAGAGCCATTCACTGCCGCAGGATCGGTAAACCCTTGGCGACAAGGGAGGAGTAATCCCGCGTCGGCCCGCCTCCAAGTGTAACTCTAGGGAGAAATGGCACAGTTTGAGAGAGTCCAAGATGGGAGTCTCAGTTTTCCAGAAGGCGACTTCGGTAACACTTCCGCAAATTCCTGGGAGCTAAGGAACGACTCAGCTAGTTGGTGCGATTCCATCAATCGCATGTCAGCCGAAGGCTGCGGGTGGCGTTGCGGTTCAAAAATATGCGCTGGTATAATCGTTCCAGTTCCGAGGTGTATGCAATGAACGAACCAGATGAAGATTTCGCCGCGATGTTCGAAGCGTCGGTCGGGGCCAAGCGCTTCGACCGGCGCCAGACCGTCGATGGCACGATCGTGGCCATCGGCGCCGAGGTGGCCCTTGTCAGCATAGGCGGCAAGAGCGAGGCCCAGATCGACGTCGCGGAACTGAAAGACGCCGACGGCAACCTGGAAGTCGCGGTTGGCGATCCCCTCCAGGCCATCGTCGTCTCCACGAGCAGAGGCATCACGCTGTCGCGGAGGGGCGTACGCAACGCTGCCACCCAGCGCGAAATCGAAGATGCATTCCAGGACGGCCTCGCCATAGAGGGTAAGGTCGAGACTGCGATAAAGGGCGGCTACGAGGTGCGCATCGCCCGAGAGCGCGCGTTCTGCCCGATGTCGCAAATCGACATCGCCCGCACATCCGATCCGGCCGTACACGAGGGGCAGGTCTACACCTTCCGCATCATCGAATACAAGGAAGGCGGCAAGAACATCGTGGTCTCGAGGCGCAAGCAGCTCGAAGAGGAGCAGCGCGCCGTTGCGGCCGAGGTTCGCAAATCCATCATAGCCGGCGCGGTGCTCACGGGGCGCGTCGTCTCGGTGCCCGAATTCGGCGCGTTCGTGGATTTGGGTGGCGGCATCCAGGGCCTGCTGCATGTGTCCCAGATGAGCTGGTCGCGCGTCAGCAGTCCCAGCGAAATAGTGGCGCCCGGCGATCAGATCACTGTCCAGGTGCTGCGCGTGGACGACGACACCGACAGGATTTCGCTCGGGCTGAAACAGCTCCAGAAGGATCCGTGGACCGGGGTGGCGACCCGCTACGAAGTGGGCCAGGTGCACACGGGCCGCGTCACCCGAATGATGGAGTTCGGTGCCTTCGTAGAGCTGGAACCTGGCATCGAGGCGCTTGCGCACAGCTCGACGTTCGCCCCAACGGCGCGCGCCGACGGGTGGACGAAGTCCATCGCTGTGGGCGACACCGCCGCGTTCGAGATTTTGAGCATCGACCCCGAGAAGCAGCGTATGGGTGTCGCAATGCTGGAGGAAGGCTCCACCCGCACGGCCGGAGCCCGAGCACCGCAGAGTGGCATCGTGGGGGGAGCGATCCTGGTCGGAAAGGTGGAGCGGCACGAGACGTTCGGCGTGTTCGTGTTCCTGGCACCTGGCAAGACCGGCCTCATACCGACTGCGGAAACCGGGGTGGACCGCGACCAGGACATGCTGCGGGCCTTTCCCCTGGGCAGCGAGGTTGAAGTGATGGTGCTTGAGGTTGATCCGGCCGGGGGCCGGATTCGCCTCAGCAAGACGGCGGTCGCCAAGCAACGGGAGCAAGCGGAACTACGGGAGTACGCCGAGCGTCCGGATGCCCCGGCGACGGCGTCCTTTGGATCACTAGCCGACAAACTGCGCGGGGCGCTTGGCAATCGCTAGCCGATACCGGGGCTTCCCAGAATTTTTCGATAACAAGTTCCGGGACGGACACCTAACTCCGCCCGAACCGGCCAGCAGTATTAGTTACGGTTAGTGGAAGGGTCGCGACATCCGTCTTCCGGATAGCTCCCGACTAACGCCGAAGTGTTTACCCATTCTTCCGACCTGCCGGTGTCTCGGCTTCGACGACGATTAACTAGCGGACTAAAATTTTCGGATGTCCCTCCCCATCTACGTTGACGGTATTGTCAGGTTAAGTCTCCAGGATGCAGACTGACCGAATGAAAACACGACGATCCCCGTATTACGGACACCGTTTCCCACAGGAAATCATCAGTCACGCCGTCTGGCATTACTATCGGTTTTGCCTGAGCTTTCGCGACGTGGAAGATCTGCTCGCCAAACGCGGGATCATTGTTTCTTATGAGACCATCAGACAATGGTGTCTGAAATTCGGTCCTGAATACGCACGAAAACTCACACAACGACAGGATGGCCTCGGAGATTCGTGGTTCCTGGACGAAGTGTTCGTCACGATCAACGGTGAGAGGCAACACCTTTGGCGTGCCGTCGATCGAAACGGTGACGTGATCAAAATCCTCACCCAGTCACGACGGAACCGTCGTGCAGCCGAGCGCTTTTTTCGGAAATTGCTGAAGAATCAGGGCGCGATTCCGTTTCGGCTGGTCACGGACAAGTTGAAAAGTTACAGTGCGGCGGTCCGGACGATGATGCCTTCGGTCAATCATGACACCGAACGATACGCGCACAATCGAGCCGAAGTCTCACACCAACCAACCCGGCAGCGAGAACGATAGATGCGACGGTTCAAGTCGCCACGACAAGCTCAACGCTTCCTTTCCGTGCATGGCGTCGTTCTGAATCTTTTCCGCTTGTCCAGGCACAGACTAAAAGCGGTTCACCACAGGATGCTGCAGTCACGTTCTTTTGCAACTTGGGAAGCAATCACGGCAGGCTGATCCAACTGCACTCATTCGGCACAAGTTTGACCTTCGCAGCGTAAGTTGACAAAACCTCTCGAAGAGCACCTCGCGTGGGTGAAGATGTTACGAGAGCGGGGGACAGTCAGGCTGGGCGGGCCGTTTAAAGACGATGCCGGGGGGATGATTCTTCTGGAAACTACGACCCTTCAAGCTGCCATCGAAATTACGCAAAATGATCCGGCGGTTCAGACGCAAGTAATCACCCCAGAAGTGCATCCCTGCCACCCCGCCGTCCGGGGGGATGCCCAGGACAAACTGTGGTAACTGTGTATCGAGAACTGGCATGGGTAATTCTGTCGATCACGCTCATTTGCAACGCACGGTAGAGATGGATGAGTCTGAAGAGGACGATAGAAAAAACAACCCGTGATTTGGGCGGCCGTAACATACCGACTAGTCGGTTTCTAAGGAGACAATAGAATGAGTGAGATGACGAACCCCTCTCCCGGACGGATGGTAGAGCAAGTCGAGTACAGTCCGGGAGAACGCTTTTGACTTTGGACCTTGGCCGCCTTCGGGTTCTTCACCGTCAATGGAGCCTTTGTATACGGTCTCTTTCAGCCCGCCGCGCTTGCGGCGGCAATGACCAATCCCATTGCCCTGGCGTTCATGGGCGAGGCTCTAGTGCTGGTCGGGGTGATCGCCTACTTGCTCACCAAGTGGAGAGTGTGCCGAATGTCTTGGCGGTGGTTCGTGATCTTGTCGCTGCTTGGGAGCATGGCGTTCGCGTTGCCGGTCGTGCTGCTCTGGCCTTCGGGAAGCCCCGGATCAGGCGCTTCGAGACGACGAGCCCCTCTCCCGGACGCACGGACCACTACACGCGCTGGCTAATGCAGAACGGCGTTGGTGCGTGAATCAGGGAAACACTAATGGAATCAACGCGTTACGGTTTTCGCGTTTGAGCGATAAACGCAATGAATTCAACAAGTTGCATTGATTCGTGCAACAACGCCTCGCAACAGCGACATCACCCCAGTCCCCATCAAGACTGTGGCCCAACAGCAACTGACGGCACTGCATCGAATCCGTTCGACATGGATGCGAACACGCGTCGCACGGATCAACGTGCTGCGGGGACTGTTGCGGGAATTTGGTCTCGTCATTCCTGTAGGCGCTCACCATCTGGTTCCGGGGGTGATGGAGTTCATCGAAGACGCGGATACCGACATCCCCACCGTCGTTCGAGAGATGTTTGCCCAGGTGTGTGGCGAGATACGGGAACTGGAATCTCACCTGCGATCGGTGGAACGGGAACTGGAAGCTCTGGCACAGCAGACGCCGGCGGTGGAACGTCTCCGCTCGATTCCTGGAATCGGGCTGTTAACGGCTACGGCGATGGTGGGCTTGGTCGGCGATGTTCAACGGTTCCGTTCCTCACGTCACTTTGCCAGCTATCTCGGACTGACACCGCGGGAACATTCCAGCGGGAACGTCCGGCGACTGGGCCGGATCAGCAAGCGCGGCGACTGCTATCTGCGGATGCTCCTCATCAACGGCAGTCGCTCCGTGTTGTGGCGGTCCCGGAAAGCAGAGACACCCTCGCCCTTGCAGCAATGGGGTCGTGATCTTTACGAACGTCGAGGACACAACAAAGCCACCGTGGCGATCGCCAACAAGTTGGCCCGGAGCGCTTGGGCGGTCTGGAAACGGGACTGTGATTATCAGGACCGGTATCGGGCGGCCTGACACAGAGTCGAAACTTCTCTTCAGCCCGCTGCGATGACGTTGGAGTTGATGGCGTACCGGTCAGACCGGCGCGGGGCAATGCCGACACCTGCCTTGGCCCTTTTGAGGCCGTTATTACTGGGTGGCTCCCCGCGCGCGAATTCCATCATGGCCCGGAACTCATACGTTCCACTTAAGAGGCCGGAGATACGGCTGCAGTCGACTTGCCCTCACCCCACGTCCCCTCGGTCGTGCTGAACATTATCGTCGGAGAATACACACAGGAGAATTGCGCCCGCTTGACAGAGGAGGCCAGATAGGCAGGTGGAATTCCAACGGACTTTCGCATGCGCAATTGGGAAACGTTGTCGGGGGTTGAACAGGCTATTTCATGGCCGTCCTATGGGACAGGACCCCGTTCCTTCAGCTCTTCAAACCAATTCAGGACGATGTTGATTTGGGGCTGCACCCTAATTCGGTCATCAGTGTCGGCGTTTTTGATCATGAGAAACCGTTCGCCGTCAGCCGAAGCACCATAGAGCTGCCGGCCAGAATTTTGAGTGGGGTAGCCTCCTTCGAAGAGCATCCGGGGCCGGCCCACCCTGAAAGTCACACCCGATTCCACCGGTACGGCCATCAATCCGGCGCGACTTCCTGAACCATCAGGAAGCGTTGGCCGTCGGCTGACACATCGTAGACGGGATAAGGCCCCCCGGCCCTCGACACGAAACCTCCTTCAAAAAGCAACCTGGGAGTGCCCGGTGTAAAGCTGGGCTCTGTCTCGATGTCGACCGCCATCATCTGAAGGTCGTTCAGGTAGAACAACTCTCGCCCGTCTCGTGCCCATTGGGGGTAGCCACCGCCTTCGGTCGATATCTGCTGCTTCCCTCCAGGCCCGGGAAACGGGTGCACATAGACTTCGTTGCGGCCTGACTCGTCCGAGACATACGCCACCCAGCGGCCATCGGGAGAAAACATTGCTACGAGCTCGTTGAATGGCGTTTCGAGAAAGGGGCGCGGCTCCCGCTCGCCGTCCAATGGCATCATCCAGATGTCGCGGTCCCCATCACCGCCAACGCCGGGACTTTGAAAAAAGGCTAGAAGTTGGCCGTCTGGGGACCAAGATGTGGGGTTTTGCCGGAGGGCCCCCGTCGTCAGCTGCTCTTCACTGCCGCTCCCATCTGCCCTTGTCCAGAACAGGAAGTTCGTTTCCTCTGGTATCGACCGATAGGCCACGTATTGCCCATCTGGCGTCCATACGGGCTGATTCGACCCACCCGCAAAGGTCAGGCGGGTCAGCGTCTGTCGGGCAATGTCGAACAGCCAGATATCATCATCTGACATGACCGCCACGCTCTGCCCATCGGGCGAAAGGCGGGGATATTGGTAATCGCGGGCCGCTGCCCCCATGGGTTCCGCATTGCCCTGTCGATCCACCCAGACCAGTGTTTCGGTCCCCTCTAGTGGGCCCTCAGGCAAAGCGACGCCCGGATCGTCTGCCGAACAACCAGATCCGAGGCCGGCGGCTACAGCCGCGACAACCAGAATAATCCACACTTTGCTCATCATTATTGCCTCCCTATGGCTGATGATGCATGAGAACCGCCGCACAAACTCAGACTGACTCGAAAGCGACAACCTCCCGAGTCTCCAAGTCGTTCCGAAGCATGTCTATTCAATGCACTGGACCGATCTGCGTCTCGATGAGAAGTGGACCCCATTCGTTGGACAGCGCGGCAGCCGAATTAAGGTGGATTCTGCCGTTCATGGTTAGGCTGCCGAAGTCAGTGGTCCGATTCCAGCGTAGGCTTCAGTCGGCGTGAGATCGCCCAATGCGGAATGCGGCCGGTCATCATTGTAATAGTCCATCCAGACACCGATTTGGTGCTGCGCATCTTTGAAGTCAGTGAAAGCGCTTAGATAAACGCATTCGTACTTCATCGAGCGCCATAAGCGTTCGATGAAAACATTGTCCATCCATTGCCCCTTGCCGTCCATGGAGATCCGGATTCCTTGATCTTTGAGTGGATCGGTCCAGGTGCTGCTGGTGAACTGGCTGCCTTGATCGGTGTTGAAGATTTCCGGACAGCCGTATTGCTCGATAGCCTCGTCGACGGCCTCGACGCAGAATGTCGTGTCCTGCGTGTTGGATAGCCGCCACGACAGCACCTTGCGCGTGTGCCAGTCCATGATCGCAACTAGATAAAGGAAGCCGTGCGCCATCGGGATATAGGTGAGGTCGGTGCACCAAACCTGATTGGCCCGATCTACGGTAATGTCGTTCAACAGATACGGGTAGACCGGATGACCCGGGTTTCGCCGGGACGTGTGCGGTTGCGGCGCCACCGACCGCAGTCCCATCAGCCGCATCAGCCGCCGCACCCGCTTCCGGCCGACACCATAGCCGAGACGGTTCAGATGACGCACCATCTGCCTCGAACCGTACCAGGGCATCTTCAGATACGCTTCGTCAATCACGCGCATCAGCTCGAGATTGCGCTCACTCTCACCCCGGGGCCGATAGTACCAACTGGATCGGCTCATCCTGATCAACTCGCACTGCCGCACGACGCTGAGCTCATGATGGTCGGGTTGGACCATCTCGCGCCTTCGATCCAGGCTCACCGATTGAAGGTTTTGGCTAAAAAATCCCGCTCCACCACGAGTTCCCCGATCTTGGCTTGCAGATCTTTGATCTCCTCCTCGTGGTTCCGGACGGACGGGTCCTTTCCCCGCTGGAACGTCTCCTTGACCCCATCCAGCGCATCGCGCTTCCACTTCGTGATCATGTTCGGGTGGATTTTGTACCGCGCCGCCAACTCCGCCATCGTCCCGTCGCCGCGCATCGCGGCCAACGCCACCTTCGCTTTGAAGTCCGCAGAAAAATTCCGTCGTTTTGCCATCGTTGTAACGTCCTCTCATCTGTGCAGAGCCCACCTTACAACGCTGTCCGAAATTTGTGGTCCACTTCTATGAATGAGACTACAGGTAGTGTTTCAGGTCAATGAAGCAGTCACATCTACGTATAGGGGACTATACAGGCTTGTGGAATTTCTATAGCAACTACCGAGGCGAAACGGGGTCGAAGACGATTCAATAGACTCCATTTGGCTTACCGCACCACGGAGCAGTCGGGACTATACTGGCTGAAGTGTTTTCTAATTGCCTCGGTAAAGAAGTGGTCGTGTGCTCGGTTCGTCGCTTGCTGAAAGTTATGAAGAACATCGACCAGAGTCAGACCATTGCGATTCTGATCGCAGTTCCCATACTCACCGGTGCGATGGCTGGGGCCCAGGTGTCGGTTTCAACCGTGATCGGCAACGGCATGCCGGGCAATTCGCTTCAGCAGGTCAACAACCCATACGGCGTCGTCATCGGACCTGATGGCGCGCTCTACTTCTGCGATCGGGATAATCAGCTGATTCGACGCTTGGATCTCAGTACGGGCGATACGATCACGGTAGCTGGAAACGGCGAACGAGGCTACAGCGGGGACGGGGGGCCAGCGACTGAGGCTTCCTTGAACATGCCCCACGAGATCCAGTTTGACGAGGCGGGGAACCTTTACATTGTCGAGAGAGACAATCACGTCGTCCGCAGAGTCGCCCGGACTACCGGCGTCATTTCGACGTTCGCTGGAACCGGGATCGCCGGCTTCTCCGGCGATGGGGGAATAGCTTCTCGAGCACAACTCCGGAGCCCACACAGTATCGCGTTCCATCCAGATGGGTGGATGTGGATCGGCGACATAGGAAACCACCGCATACGCCGTGTAGAACTGTCCACAGGCACGATTGAGACATACGCGGGTACGGGCGATCAGCAGTCAACGCCCGATGGGGCGTCGCTCGCCGGTACGCCCCTGAACGGCCCCAGGGCTATGGCACTCGACCCGGACGGTTCTCTGTACTTAGCGCTCCGCGAAGGCAACGCAATCTATCGCATCGATCTCGCGGAGGAGACGATCCATCATGTAGCTGGAACCGGTGAGACTGGGTATACCGGCGACGGTGGTCCCGCGAGGCTGGCGACGCTCGCAGGTCCCAAGGGGATCGCCTACGACCCCGCGGGCCCCACACTCTTTGTGGCCGACACGGAGAACCATGTAGTGCGGCGTGTTGATCTAGTGACCGGGCTCATTACGACAGTTCTCGGAACCGGCGAGCGCGGCGACGGTCCGGAATCGGATCCACTTCTCTGCCAACTTGCGCGTCCGCACGGCATCTTCGTAGATTCGTCTGGATCCGTATACGTCGGCGACAGCGAAGCCCACCGCATACGATACCTCCGCTAGCCTCACGACCGGGTTTCCGCGTCAACTCACCCATTCGACAGTTGCCGATGGTATCCAGGATATCGTAGTGTGCGAGTTTGGTGCCGGGTTGCATTGGTTGATTGAAGCTACAGGTAAGATTTCAGGTCTATGAAACAGTCACCTTTCCGTATCGGCGACATACCAGGACCTGGGCAGCATTCAGGGACCGGCCCGTTCGGAACAGTCACTCTTCAATCAGCTCCGGCGAGTTGAGAATGACGTGGATCGGCCCCGCCTATATCGCCTATCCGCACTCAAGATCAAACTCTAATACGGCTTGATGGTCGTGCGGCCGTCCAGGTAGTCGAAGTAGATCGGCCGGCCGGTCGAGAGCAGGTAATGGAGGTTCCGGAGGTTCCGTTCGCGCCGCGCGGCACCCCTCCAGTTTGCGTACCGTTCGAAAGTCAGCGCCTGGGCCGTCTCTTCGGCACTCAGACCCTGCGCAATGGCGTCTTCCACGGCGGCCTGGATCTCGCGCAGGAACACAATCTCCTCGTCGATCTCGGCCCGGTCGGTGACCCTGTGCGCGTGACCCGGTAGGTAGGTGTCCACGTCGAGCGCTTTGATCTTCTCGAGTACCTCGATCCAGCTCTCCACGGACGAGGCGTAGGCGGTGCTGGACCACGACTTCGGCGCGAACGCACCCGAGGCGTAGGCGGCACGCGCGTGGGGAAACAACACGACCGTATCGCCGGGATTCTGCCCCGTACCGACGTGGTGAAGGATGACCTCGCGCCCGCCCAGCCAGATGACCATTCGTTCCTCAAACGTGACTTCGGGGATCACATGTTCTCCGGCCTCCGGCGGTTCCAGACCGCGCCACTCGAGTTCGTACTCGTAGTTCCTCGCGATGATGCGGGCCGTCTCGGCCTCCGCCACGATAGTCGCGCCCTCGCGCTTAAAGACGGCGTTGCCGAGATAGTGGTCCCCGTGGTCTTGCCCGTTGACGACCCATTTGATAGGGTCAGCCGTTTTCTTGCGGATCTCCGTCAGCAGCGCTTCGGCGGCGCGCCGATTTCCCTGGGAGTCGACGATCAGTACCCCTTCCTCGGTGATCAGCACGGTGGAGTTGGAAGCTCCATCCGTGTAGTAGAAGTAGAGGTCGGGGCCGACCGGTGTGAGCGAGAAGGCGCTCTGCGCCTTCGTCGCAGACCACTCGCCGCTGACGGCGAGTCCCAGCAGCAGCGCCAGCAGAACCGTACGCATCATGGGCATGCGCAGTGTCATGGTGCTTTCCTTTCAGCCGGATTTAGTTTTCTATCTTCCGGCTCGTGAGTATAGATCCATCTGCCTCCGGCTGAGCCTTTGCCGCGCACGATTATCTCCGGAGGCCAGTTCGCAACTCCTAACCGCAGGTTCATAGGTTCGAGTTCCTTGGCAAACTCGTCTGGCAGCGTCTTGATCGCTACCTCGCGTCCAAGCTTCGAGTCTCGCGCACGCCACACTTCTCCCATGCCACCCTTGCCAAGGAGTGTGCCGATCTCGTAGTGGCCGAGTTTCGCGCCGGATTCCATTGGTTGAATAAGACTACAGGTGGAATTTCACGTCAATCGAAGAGTCACACGGACGGTTTGGGGTGCCTTCGCCTAGATTCTCGGCGAGCTGCTCAACGCAGCCCGTGTTGTTTGACGCCTTCCAGTCAATTTCTCTTCCCGAGGTAAACGCGATCCGTTCACCGTCTGCGCTCCAGACTGGATAACCGTCGTCTAACGGAACAAACGTGAGCCGACTCAGGATCTCGCGAGCGAAATCAAAGATCCACACGTCGTCTTCCCCGCCGCCGGCCTCGACGGCCATTCGTCCACCGTCAGGTACGCCCAGACCGCCCAGTGGCCCCTTAAGAATCGTTGCATTTTGGGCGATCCTAGCACACGCTGAAGAAGCCAAGCCAATCTTCGCGAATCGGGGAGGCGGGCCTAACGCCCGGTTAACAGCCAGTATTCACGCTAGCTATAGCCAGTGCTTGAATCTGCGGAGAAAAACAGAATGAATATCATCAAGCCCCTGAGTCTCGTAGGACTATTCTTCCTCAGTCCACCATCGTTCGCGCAGTACGCCACCAGCTGGGACACCTCCGAGCCCAGTATCAACCAGATTTCGGGGCACGTGTACCGTTGGGGGAATCGGGGTACTACCATCAACGGGCTGTTCGTTCCCACGTCGGAAGGCATCATCGTAATCGACGGGCCGGGTACTACGCCTTGCGATCCGGACAGTGCCCAATGGTTCAAAGAAGAGCTCGAGCGACGCTACGACGTGCCGGTGCGCGACGTCGTGCTGAGCCATGACCACCAGACCCACATCTGCGGTACGACGGTGTTCGCAGACACGGCCGTGTCCATCGGCCACAAGAAGATCAGGGCGCATCTGATTCGGGAGGGGCGCGTAGCGCCGGTTCCAACGGTCACGTTCGAAGAGTCGCTGGACATCGACCTGGGCGGCGTGAAGGTCGTGCTGCACTACTTCGGCCCGACCCACAGCGATAACCTAATCGTCACCCACATACCCCAGGATGGTGTGTTGTTCGTTCCGGATCTGGCGCGTCCAGAGGGGCAACTGCCCAATCCGGACTTTCGTGACATGGACGTGGACAGCACCATCGACGTGTTGGGAATACTCGCTCGGATGGACGACGTGGACATCGTCGTGCCGGGGCATAACTCGCCTGTTGCGACCCAGGCCTACTTCCGGCGCTACCGGGAGTACCTCGCGACCCTTAGAGAACGCGTGTTGACCCCTATGGTGGCTGGGCGCTCGTTGGAGGAGATTCTCGAACTCGTGACGATGGACGAGTTCGCGGACTACACGAACCTCGAGCAGAATCACGAGCCGAACGTCACCACCATGTATGACTACCTGTACCGGTACCGAGAGCCTAACGAACCCGGCGGCACGCCGATCAGGGCGCCGCAGTAGCGGAGACTGAAGAGAATCGGATGTTTCTTAGGTGTCTTGCGCGAGGCACCTCTCTCAGTCAGCGGGCGAGTCAGGCGCGCGTGAGGCGGAGGGCCGCGCGGACTCCAGAACCAATGAGTGACAACACGATATAGTGGCCGAGTTTCGTGCCGGGTTGCATCGGATAAATCAGACTACAGGCAAGATTTCAGGTCAATGAAACAATCACATGGAAGTGTAGGCGACCATACAACCAAGTGAACTTAATACAGTCCTGTTTCGGGCAATCTGGAGGAGGTTTTCAGGGATTTGGACGGGCGATTCGAGCGAAACAGGACGATCTACTAAGGAACAGGCACCCGTTCCTTCAGTTCTTCAAACCAGACGTCCATGAGTGTGCGCTCACCCCAAACAATGAAAAAAGACATTTTCTTGCTCTCGACACCATGGACGCAGGCCCGAAGTTTTTTGACTGATTCTAAACGACTTAAGCTATATTTTCGTAACAGTTTAGGACGATTCTGTGTTCAGAGTCGCACAGTTCAGTCTCCACTCCTGCAACCGTCGGCGACAGGTGCAGAATTTTCCCAGATGGTACAAACCTACGAGATCAGCGGTAAAGGAGAACGGTTGCATTGGGATCTCGCTCCGACCGACGCCGAGGGTGACATGGGGGTCATACCTGTCGAAGCTCGCGGCTTCCCGATACTCGGCAACGTATTCGATCTCCCAGCCCTGAACGCTCTGTCCTTGTGAGAAGAAGGCACTGCCGTCACCCCACGACTCGGACAGCCCCGCTAAGGCGTTCACCAGATCGTCGTGAATCTGCCTTAACGCGTCTGATTTCGCAATGCGGAGAAGCGTTGGAGTTCCGACGAAAGCTGTTTCTAACGCCCGTAGTCGCAACGGGGATCGGCCCTTCAAGACTCTCCCTACTTCACTGCATAGCGCGGCTAGGTTCGATTTCAAGACGTACTGCTGAACCAACGAAACGTGAGGAATGTGAGTTGAGTCAAAAGCAAAACCTGTGGGGTCATCCTGCACCAGAGCCGTGTTGATTCGTCTGCAGAGTTCGTTTGTTTCCTCTGGTAGGAGCAGAGCAACATCAACGGCGAGCAGTTCTTTCATTCGGGGGCGGCAACGCGGCGATCAACGCCATGACGAGCTTGATACCTAGTGACAGTCAGTTTCGTTTTCACGGGAGAGGAACCGTAAACACTACTCACGGCACCGGGACCCGTTCGGATGAAGCTTCAGCCACGGATCAACCGGAAGGCTCCTTAGTCTGCGGCCCATTTTTCTAGTCAATGATCCCCAAGCCTGCGGGGTCACGGACCCTTCGGTTGAAGTCATCCACTTCGTTCAGCGGCGCGCAGGTTTCTTCGGTGATCCCTGAGAATAGCCCGTACCATCCATAAAAAGTGTGGTTGCTGGGAGGCCCTCGCTTAAAGACTTTCGTGTCCGATACCCACGGGACCGTATAGTAAGTGGTGTCATAAAGCGTCAGGTGAACCTCTATAGTGTCGGCATCGACTCGCCTGTAGCGCTCTTCGATCCTCGCTTCGGAACTTTTCGGATAACCCCAGTAATCGAGCCACGCTCTGTCATCAAGACCGACCGTCTGGACAACAAGCGTGTCTCCTTGCCACTCGCCAACCGAGTGTCCATACCACGCCGGTCCGAGGTTATTGAGGTTCTCCCCAGAAGGCACTTCTCGCCCGTCGAGCCAGATTTCGCGCAGTTGTCGTTCGCGCTGGTAGAATTGCATCAATCTGTTGTCGAGATGGGCAAATTCAACAGGTGACGGCTGGAGAAAGAGTCGTGGAAAACCCTGAGGATTACACTTCATCATGGGATCGTTTGAAAGCGCGGGCACAACCGCTCTCGCTCGGCCAGGGGGGTCCCCTTCCCTCGACTCCTCGCCCAATCTTGTGCCGCGGGCCGGAATATTTGCGTCGAGCCGAGCCTGGCCCTCAGGCGTCATGGGAGGCACATCTCGGCTGAGGCCCCGATCTCCTTCTTGACGTTCCCAGATTCCGGAAAAATCACGTTGATCAAATTGGCCCGCCGTTACCGGCCTCGCCTGTTGCTGCCTCAATGGCGGGCCGGTTTCGGCTATTGCTGCCGACGAAAAAACAAGCACCGACACCAAGACAGGGATTACGTTGACAAAACAACTTCGGATTCGTGAACTTCCTGACAGGCTTCGCGCGTTTAACCTCATTACCGTGCCGGACCCTCCCGTTCCGGAAGCTGCGCCGGCTGGGGTGCTCCCGCCTGATCCCTGTGGAGCAGTTCCGTGCCGTCGGCCCGAATGATCTTAAAGGTGAGCCCCACGCGAGCGCCTCCTCTGGAAGGATAAGCGATGGCAGTCACTTCTTCGCCGGGGCGCAGCGAATTTCTGTTATAGCCTTCGCGGGCTAAACTGGCCACGCTGCTGTGCTCGAGCGCCCAATTCACAACGATGCCGTTCTCGTCCATCACATCGATGAAAATGGACACATGGGGATTGCGAAACGCGAATTCCGTTACCGTGCCCTTCAACGTGACGAACGGCGCATCCAAATCATAGGATATTCCCGTACCGTGATGTGCGAAGAGCGGTCCCGCGATGATCGCCAGGCCCGCAACGAAGGCGAAAAATGCGACCAACTTCTTCATCATAGCCCCCTGGGTTTGAAATAAGCTCCAATTGTGAGATTGGCCTTAGAACCCGTAGTCATGTTCCAACCCACCGTTCCATGCTAACGAAGAGACGCCGACGTAGATCGTCAGAAAGAGTGCTCTCTCAGTCATTGGGATCGAGCGGATAGCCAAAAAAATAAACCTATTTAGAGTATCTGTCAACGCAACTTGATTTTCGTTGCCGTTTCGCCTCTCCCGGAACGCACGCTTCCGTTATTCTCCTAACATCAGCCGCAATGCCGCCGTAACCTACCGTCCGACCAGACACCGCCAGCGTTGCCCGGATTCATTGGTCTTCCACACCTCGCCCATGCCGCCGCCTTTGCCGAGGGCGGACAGGATTGTATAGTGCCCGAGTTTGGTGCCAGATTGTATTGGATGAATAAGACTACAGGCAGGATTTCAGGTCAATGAAACAGTCACATTGACGGTTTGGCGACGATACAGGCAGGTGGAATTGCTACAGTCCGCTTCGGGCTATTTGGATCAGAGTTTCGGGGTTTGGACGGGCTACACTCGCGGGTATTCCAGGGATTCTTTACAGCGGCACCATGCCCATCCAGAACATGGTCTTGTCGCCGACATCAATATCGTATTTGCGCACGTAAGTGAGCGTGCCGTCATCGCCGATGCGGAACACCGACAGACCGGCGGGCACCGTCCGTATCGCATCGCCGTCTGTTACATTCACCGGCAGATTGTGCTGCGCCACCAGCATGCGTCCGCTCGGATCGATGTGGAAGGTGCGCGGATGTATTGCACGCGTCTCGATGTGCTGGATTGGGGTCGGTTCTCCTGTTGATGGGTCGATCGAGCACACCACGATGCTGTTTTCACCACCCTTGAACACAGCATTGCCCTCGATCTCGATCGTGTCCTGAGCTCGATTCGCACCATACAGAAATCGACCGTTCGGATGCACGTGAACCGTGCTTGCCGCCTGGCGCGATCTGATGTTCATCGGCTCGGCGAGCGTCTCCGCGCGGCATGCGATCTCCGGGTTGATCCTTCCGCCTTCCATCGTATACGTGTACATCTTGTTCTGCGTCTCGATCGAAACATACATCCACGGTCTGGTCGGATGAAAATCCAGATGCCGCGGTCCGAACTCCTTTCCCCCGTTGGGTGCGATGGACACTTCGTTGGTGAGCACACCGTCTTGGTAATTGAAGATCTTCAGCGCACCGGGGTCTTCTAACCTCGCGGCAGTACCTTCATTACCTCGCGTGACCAGAACCGCTAGTCGGTTGTCAGGCGTAACACGCACCTGATGCGCGTAGATACCGGCGTCGATGGGGCTCGGCGGCTCTACTTCTTCTCCCGGAGTAAAGTCCTTATTGATGCGGTACACGCGCACCGCACTCGGGTTGTTGAACGCGACCAGGATATTTTCCGACGGGATGTCTGTGCTCAGATGGATAGGGCGGGTCGGCAATCGGATCGATTCACCATGTGGCGTAAGCGCGCCCCTTTCCGGATCGATGCGAAACGCGGTGATGTGGTGCTCTGTACCCACCGGCCCGTAACCGGAAGCACTGCTGCTGGTCGCAACGTAGAGATAGCGTCGCGATGCGTGCGGCCAGGCGTATTGCACGCTTGCGGGCAACGTAACCGTGCCACGCCTCGTCAGCCGAGCACCTGCGATGTCGACGTCGTAATGCGTCAGATCGGGCCCGACGTTCGCATATAGCGCGACTCTGCCGGACGCTTGCTGTGCGGAAGACAACCGGGGTGCGGCAATGCCGCCTGCGAGGAGTGCCAGGAAAGTTCTGCGACTGAGCATGGTATTGTCTGACCTCTGTCTCGCGGCTAATCCTTCACAAGACGACTTCACAGCGGGCGCCACACTTCTCCCAGGCCGCCTTTACCCAGCGGTGAGAGAAACTCGTCATGGGCGAGTTTGGTGCCGGATTCCATTGGTTGAATAAGACTACAGGCAGGATCCCAGGTCAACGAAACAGTCACGAAACAGTCACATCCGTGTGTAACTATACGGGGAGGTGGATTTTTTCGCGGGTCATTTCGGGGTTTTTTTGGGATTGGAGCCGCGCTATCGAGGTGTAAATCCCGGCCACTCCCTTCAAATTCTGTTATCGAAATTGCCGCGGTCTTTCGAGCCGTCCTAATAGGGGGTTTCTTCGTTTTCGTTGCTGCCAATCCTCAAGCCTCCATGGCTCAGCTCGGCTACTGGACGGAGCGGAGTGGAGCAGGGGAATATTGTCCATGCCGAAGTTGCGCTCGGGGTACAGTTTCCTGTTTAATCTTGGGGAAAGACCTGCGGGGACAGTGGAGCCATGAGACGGAAACTGGAACTCACATTGCTACGGAGCGGCGGCCTCTGTTTGCTCGTCGTTCTGTTGTGATGGTTCGCCCTCAGCGGATGGCTGGGTCCCGTTCCCGCGCGGAGTCTGGAACGAGGTCTGGGCACGGGTGCACTCTTCTATACCGAAATCGACATCGACACCCATCGAGACCGACGGTAGGACGGGTCGGCTCTCGATCCGGATCGGCGACTTCCGCTCCTGGTTCTCTTGCTTGGCGTTCCTGTCGATCGGCCTGGAGTCTAATTTCCGGGAACTCGGCCATTAGATGGCGGGGGAGGTCCGCTCGCGCTGTACCTGTTCGGCCAGACGTTCAATCTCCGGCTCACGCTCGCCGTCGTCTGGCCCGTCTTCTCCGGCGCGGTCCTCTCCGGGATTGTTCCCTGATGGACCCGCGCCGCGGAGTGTGAACCGTATGCCTGATGGAGGTTTCAACATGCACACAATCCAGTTTTCTTTGTCGAGGGTGGGAGTGGCGGCGACGCTGCTTGCGGCCATGGTCCTCTCCCTTGCCGCTCAGTCTGGAGAGTACCAGTCCGAGTTGGAATCCTACCGGGTCGTGACCGTGGTTGAAGCGCTGCAGGATCCATGGTCCATGGCCTTTCTTCCCAACGGTGACATGCTGGTTACGGAGCGCCCCGGCCGACTGCGGGTCGTGCACAATGGCGTGCTTGAACCCGCGCCGATCTCCGGTACGCCGCCGGTTCGCTACGAGGGGCAAGGCGGACTCCTGGACGTGGCGCTCCATCCGGACTTCGAGTCCAACCGGTGGATCTATCTCAGCTACTCAAAGCCGAACGAGGATTTCAGCCAAGGCACAACGGCGGTGGTGCGGGCCAGGCTGGAAGGCCGTCGGCTGGTGGATCTGGAAGAGATCTTCGAAGCCGAAGCGTGGTCCAGCGGCGGCGGCCACTACGGCTCCAGGCTGGCTTTCGATCGGAACGGCTATCTCTTCATCACGGTTGGAGACCGGGCGGTCGACCCCTTGTCGGTGCCCGTTGAGCGCCACCCCGCCCAGGACCGGACCAACCACCAGGGGACCGTCGTCCGGCTGCATGACGATGGACGCGTCCCCGCGGACAATCCGTTCGTGGGCCGAGCCGACGCTTTACCCGAGATCTGGAGCTTTGGACACCGGAACCTTCAGGGCCTGGCCAGCGACCCGGAGACGGGGGATGTGTGGGCCACCGAACACGGCCCCCAGGGCGGAGACGAATTGAATCTCATTGTCCCCGGTGGCAACTATGGCTGGCCGATCATCGGCTACGGCGTGCAGTACGGCGGAACCCTCTTTCACCTGGGCCGACAAGGCGAGGGAATGGAGCAGCCGATCCAGTTCTGGACGCCTTCGATCGCTCCCTCGGGGTTGATGATCTACACCGGCGACGCCTTCCCGGAATGGAGGGGCCATATCTTTGTGGGCGGCCTGGACGGCCGACAGATCGCGCGCGCCGCGCTCACGCGGAGTGAAAACCGATACATGGTGGAACGATTGGAAAGGCCCGGTCTGCTCGTGGGTTTCGGACGGATCCGCGACGTCCGGCAGGGTCCCGATGGCTACATATACGTCGCTGTCGACGACCGCCGCGGCGGGTCCACGACCCCGATTGTGCGTCTTGAGCCGGCCGAGAAGAATTGAGCCCTCTCGGGACGTGAGGATGCCGTGCCTCAAGCAGACCCGATCTCCGAACCTGAGATCCTCTGCGGTGTGTCCGGGCGCCTTCGGCTGAACACGGCACCGGCGTGGCCGGACCGCCGTGGAGCACTATCGGGAAGTCGATCGTGCCTCCTCAGAAAAAGGGCGACCAGCATCGGCGATTTGAAGAGCGAGCTTGAGCGATTCCTCAACAGGTGTCGCACCACGTTTCACCCGGTCGGCTAACGTATCCCCTTCGACCAATTCCAAGACAAGGAAGTGCGTGTCCTGGTCCTCTTCAAAACCGTGTATGGCTGCAATATTCGGATGGTTCAGACTGGAGACGGCCTTGACCTCACGCTCGAATCGTTCACAACGTTGAGGATCATCGGCCATGTGTTCAGGGAGGACTTTAATGGCGACGGTGCGGTCCAGCCGGGTGTCGGTCGCGGAATACACTTCGCCCATACCGCCACTGCCGATGGGGGCGGTGACTTCATAGGGGCCAAGTCGTGTACCAGCCGTAAGAGGCATTGTTAGTCTTTCGGTGCCACTCGTTCAAACCGTCTTAGCGATGCGATTTCCCATTGCGTAGTTAGTCAGTTCGAAAAATAGAATCTACTGGAGCACTCTCGGCGGTGGCAGGCCGCCCGACTTCGGAACGGATAATGCCCCCTTCATTACAATAATAGTGGGCCCAAGAATCGTCCTCGGGGCGAGCGATGATCTCGTATCCAGCCTCCGTTTCAGAAGTGCTGTAACGATATAGTGCCTCCGCACTCAAAGCATCGTCGATGTTGACCAACCCCGCATCGATCAATTCCTCTACGCTCGGGTAGCGTCCGTTCCTAGCAAAATAGGTCGCGGTAGCCGTATTCAAGATTCTTAGGACGTTAATGGCCGACGCTTCACTCTCTGCGCGTATCTCTGCACTCCCGCGTGTGGGCACTGGCTCGGAACTCGAACATCCGAACGACAGAAATACTCCAATGATGGCTGCGTAGTACGTGAATTGGCTGATGACAAACCTATCTCTCATCAGTCTGCCCCTTTGTGAAGCCGACTTGATTGGGGCCGAGGTGTGTACCGGGTTCGATGGGCATGGTTAGTTTGTGGGTGCGAGACGTTCGAGTTCGACGAACCAGTTCTGAACGAAGCTCACGTCCACGAGGGCTACGGTCCGGGGATGTGGCCTTCGGTGCTGAGCCGGATGCGATAGAGGCTGGTGCTCGATGTCATGTAGAGCGTTCGTCCGTCGTCGCCCCACCCGACGTTGGCGGTCACTTCGCCGGTGCTAATCGTTCCCAGGTGGGTCCCATCCGATGCGATGATCCAGACGCCGCCCGGGCCGGTTGCGAAGATGTTGCCGGCCAGGTCAACTTTCATGCCGTCGGCCGCGCCCGGGGCGTCCTGGTCGTTCACGTCGTAGAAGACACGAGCGTTCGAGGCCCCGTCTTCATTGATGTCGTATGCCATCCACACCTTGTTTTCAGCGTCTGAGTTGGCGACGTAGAGCGTCGTTTCGTCAGGCGACAGCACGATGCCGTTCGGCCGGGTCTGGTCACGCACCAGCAGCTCGAGCTCGCCGTCGGGGCGGAGCCGGTAGACGCCGTTGAAGTCGAGCTCGCGCATAGGCGACTCTTCGAGCCCCTCGAGACCGTAGGGCGGGTCCGTGAAATAGAGCGAGCCGTCCGACGCGTAAACCGCGTCGTTCGGGCTGTTGAGCTGGCCGCCGTCATACTGCTCCACGACGACGCTTCGCGTGCCATCGGCCTCGAGCCGAGAAATTCGACGGTAGCCGTGCTCGCAGATGATCAGCCGGCCCTCGGCGTCGAACGTCAGCCCGTTCGAGCTGATCGACCGCAGGCCTGTCTCGTCGCCCTCGAACACCGGGTCGATGAACGGGCTTGCGCCATCGGCCTCGGTCCACTGGTAGATGGTGTTGCCGCGCACGTCCGAGAACAGCAACCGTGACTCGCTGCGGTCCCACACCGGCCCTTCGATGAAGGTGAACCCCTCGGCGAGCTTCTCGATGGTAGCGTCGGAAGGAACCAGAGCCTCGACCCTAGGGTCAACGCGCGCGATCTCTCCAGTGCCGTTGTCCGCCGCCGGCCGAGCAGGTGCCTCTTCCTCGGGTGTCACAGGTTCAGAAGCGCCACAGCCCATGGCGAGCACGGCGGTCATGGTCACGACGAGATAACGCAGTTTGGTCATGTCGGTTTACCTCAATGGTGCGGCGCGTGCACCTTTTGGCCAAACAATGGCAAGCCAGGTGTGCAATGGCTGGAAAGCCACTCGGCACGTCGCCATCGGCGGCGATCCATAGGAATTTTGATGGCCACTACACGGCCGAGCTTTGTGTCTCTGGTTCGCCACACTTCACCCATGCCGCCTTTACCGATGGCCGAGGGGATCTCGTAGTGGGCGAGTTGGGTGCCGGACTGCATTGTTAATGGCCTGTCGGTTCAAAACTTGGATAGCTGGGGGCAGTCTACAAGACGGATAGGTTCGTGTACACGAAATCTCGATGTCCGCGAACCGGGATTTAACAGGCGCTGACCTCCGAAAATCAAGGCACAGGCACCCGTTCTTCAGTTCTTCAAACCAATATTTTGCCCCTCGATGGAGGTGGAGTTCCGGGAGCGGCAATTAAATTTGCGTCATTTGCCCGATAGGCAGCTAAATTAAGAGTCATGAAATTCGGCATTTCGATTTTTGATACCGACTATGCGATCCGGATCGACGAGGTGGCGCATGCGGCCGAAGAACGCGGTTTTGAATCACTCTGGGTCCCGGAGCACACGCACATCCCCACGAGCCGCCGGAGTCCCTGGCCGGGTGGGACCGAACTGCCCAAGGAGTACTGGCACACGCATGATCCTTTCGTCTCGCTCGCCGTAGCGGCCGCTGCCACAACAAAGCTGAAAATCGCTACCGGGGTCTGCCTAGTTGTCGAGCGCGACCCGATTACATTAGCGAAGGAGGTGGCAAGCCTGGATTTTCTCTCCGGGGGCCGGTTCATCTTCGGGGTGGGCGGCGGCTGGAATGCCGAGGAGATGGAAAACCATGGGACGGACTTCGGGAAACGGTGGCGCGTCCTCCGCGAGCGGATCCTGGCCATGAAGGAGATTTGGACGAACGAGGAAGCCGAATTCCACGGCGAGTTCGTCAACTTCGAGCCGATCTGGTCCTACCCTAAGCCTGTCCAGAAGCCCCATCCACCAATACTCTTGGCGTGAACAAGCCATCGGGGCGCCAGCATGTCGTCGATTACTGCGACGGCTGGCTCCCGCTAGCCGGACGAGCAGGCCGCTTGTCCGACGGCATAGTGGACCTGCGGCATAGAGCGGAGCAAGCCGACCGGGATGCGGCAACGCTCTCGGTATCCGTGTACGCTGCTAGCCCGGATGGGTCACCAATCCGGGAATCGGCTGGTTTTCGGGTACGAGAAACGAATTGCGGCGAGTTCTGAATCCTGGAGTCGGTGAATCGGGGGAATCAGTCGTTGTTGAGGACGTGAGGTCGACTCGTTTGGCACGACAGGGGCATGATTCGGCGTGTGGAGGCAGACCTCGGCCCTGTGCAGATGAAGAAGTGAGTTTTTCGGTTGCGGGTGAATCGTGTCGTCAGCAACGAAGCGGAATCGACTGCAGGTTCCGCATGATAAGGGCGAAGGTTTCGGGATAGGGATAGGCCTCCGACATAGAGATCCAGACGTTGCGGACCGTCAGGCGGATTCGGGCGCCGATTTTGAGAAGCTTCAGACGGATGGTCCCGCACTGGGCATGGGCCATCGCGGTATCTTTGAGCCCGAGGCGTCGCAGGGCATGCATGAGCATGTACGCAGCTGAGGAGAGATAGAGCCGGAGCTGATTGGCGCGCATGGTCGCCGCGCTGGTCCGGTCCGCAAATAGGTCCAACTGCTGTTCCTTGATACGGTTCTCCATGTCGCCCCGCGCGCAGTAGAAGTCCTCATACAAAGCGCGGGCTTGGAAGCGTTCCGGCGGCAGGGAGGTCACGATGAATCGGGGATTGGCGCCCTTGTCCAGGAACTCCGCCTTGCCGACGACGCGTCGCGCGCGGGTCCAGCTGTTTAGAGTCCGGTACTGGAAATCCTTAAACACCCGCGCCGGTTTCCCGGTGGCGTTAAACTCCGCTTCCGCCTGAACCCTTTCTTCAGCGATTTCTTGCTTGAGACGACTGTTCTTGGCCAACCCGATCACATAATCGACCGGATGGGATTCACACCAGGCGAGCAGTTCATCCCTGCAAAAGCCCGAGTCGGCCCGGATGATGATCGATACTGTGGGCCACACCTGTCGGATCTGACCGGCGATGCGCTCTAACTCATCCACCGCTCCGTCGGCCCCGTCAATGTTGGAACGCCGGAGCCGGGCGCACAGCAGATGTTCTCCCGAGAAGATGTACAACGGCAGGTAGCAGTAGTGGCCGTAGTAGCCGTGAAAGAACCGTCCTTCCTGGTTGCCATGGATCGTATCGTCGGTGGCATCCAGGTCCAGAACGATCTCAGAGGGCTCCGATTCGTGGGCCGCGATAAACGCGTCGACCATCCACCGGTCGATCTTGTCGCCATCCATGGCGATCTTCTTGTACCGCTCCTGGCCATCGACCTGCTCTGCGGTCAGTTCCAACCGGTTCAGCGTGCACTTGCCTGCCAACGCCTTTCCCCGGTCTCCGGCCTGCCGCCGGTTTTTTCCCAGTGGATCGGCCTTCTCCACCGCCACGGCCAGCATCGGATCGGTCCGTAGCTGGTCGTGGTCGTTCAGGTCCTCATAGCCCAAGCACAGTCCATAAATCCGCTGGCCCAACAACTCCTTCACGCTGTGTTCGATCAACCTCGGGTCCCGGTGATCGGTAAAACACTGCTCCAGTCCGGCGATCAAACCCGTCCGCTTCTCGACTTCCCTCAACAGCAGAACACCCGCGTCGGAGGTGATCTTTCCGCCGTCGAATCGCGCCTTCACTTTCCGTTGAAAAAGTCCGTGAAATTCGAACGTGGCTTGGTTACACTCTGCTCTCATAAGGGCCGTCTCCGTTTGGGTTTTTAAACGTTTCTCGTCAAACGCTTTATGCCAAACAGGGGAGCCTTTTCTGGTCCTATCCGTGAAATATAGGGGCTAGGCCTGACAAGGCCGCGGTCGAGGAATACGTGACTGCGGGCGCCGAGCGTATTATCTTCATGCTGCCCCCGGCCGACCGCGATACCGTGCTGCCGATTTTGGATAGTTGGACGAAGCTGATTCAGGAACACGTGGGGCAAAAGGCATAAGCGAAACTAGTTCGTTATGACGGAGCTCACTCATCTTTCCAGGGATGACTCCAAATGTCAGGAAGCGCGTGTGCTCGTTCAGTTCGTCCAGCATCCGTTGAAGTACAGCCTGCTCTTAGAAGAAGCCTCGCTGCTAGCTTCTCGTTCTTGGCTTGATACACCTCACCCATCCCACCTTTGCCGATCAGGGACGAGATTGTGTAGTGGCCTAGCCGCGTGCCGGATTCCATAGTCACTGGCTTGTAAGATCAGGACTTAGATCGCTGGGGGCAGTCTACAAGCCGGATGGGTTGGATGTACACGGAATCTCGGTGGGCGTTAACTGGATTTGTCGCGACCTGACCCAGAACATTTGAAAAAGCTCGAGGCCCCACCGCAACCCTATAAAGTGCCTTCTAGAAATTAAACAGGTTTGTTAGTTTGAACACGATTCCGCGCTGAAGCAACTGGCCGTTGTCCGTATCACGCAGTTCGTTGTAAACGAGGAAAAGGTCGCTGAGAGGATGGTGTATGAGGTTGAAGCGTATGTTCGAGCTGACCTGATTGATGTCAGCATTGTACTGAATAAACGCGTTGAAAAACATGCGGGCGTTGAAGGCGTAAAGGAATCGAGCGCCCACGAGATCCGAGGTGAAACGGCCTTCTGCCAGATTCACCTGATTACGGGTGTAATCGACATCCATTCGAAGATGAATGTTCGGTTTCCAGCTTACGTTTCCCGTAAATGACCGTCTGCGGCCACTCCAGAACTCGCCCCACTCCGAGGTTCCAGACCCGCTGATCTTTCCCGAGGGATTGCTGGAAACTGCCGCCGAGTAACCAAGGTATCGATAGTCACCTGCGGGTATGGAGACGCTGCTATGAATCGGAAATACTTCTCTCAACCGATCAAAAGTCTGCACGACGCTTAAATCGACCGACCCATTGTTCTCTAACCGGAGACCAAGGTTGACGCGCTCCTCCCGCGTCTCGATCTGTTCGGTTTCCTCGTCACTGTAGTAGTCGAACGTGGTGCCGATAACCAAGTTCCGGAATACCGGACTGTCTTCGAATAGAGGATTCCAGGACACTTCCCCGTTGTAATGGCTGTTGTCGCTACGTCGGACAAATCCTACTTCAGGATTAAAATTGGTTTGGATTTGGTTGTACCGGGCGGCCAGGATCAACTCGTCATCCCGCCAAGCAGCCTCGAACTGTCGTGCTCGGTTGCGCCCTGAAAGGCCGGGCGTGTCGCTTCGGAGATGAAAGGAATCGAGCTCCAAACGCTCAAAGAACTGCAGGTGTGTGTCAAAACCGTAGACCCGGTTGTAGTCTCCTTCTAATGATGAGTCACGGTGGGTCAACAGACCACCGACCCATGAATTCGTCAGAAATCTTCTTTTGAGGCGACCCGCGACGTAATTATTCGATGGAGTCAGATCCTGACTCTCTGTCTTCATGACGAGGAAACCCAGGTCATAAGGTCCGGTCTTGCCGGTAACGCGCGCTCCTCCGACGATCGGAATCGGCGCTCCCTGGCGGCTGAGTCCGATGCGGCGGCTGAAAAAGGGAACGAGGTTGTCATCAGCTCCCAGGGCAAACGTGCCTGCATTCTCGAGAAAGAAATCCCGCTTTTCTGGGAAGAACAGGTTGAACCGCGTCAGGTTGACCTGTTGCTGGTCCACTTCGACCTGTGCGAAATCAGTGCGATAGGTGGCGTCGAGGGTGAGGGATGGCGTCAGACTGTACTTCAGATCCACACCACCGTCATAGTCCTGATCCGTGTCAAACTCGGCAAACGGTTCGTTTGACGGACGGACCTGCGTAGCACCGACGGTCACGAACGGCGTGACCTTCAAATTACGTCCCTGGCGTATATTTTCCAATCCGTTAAGCATCCCGTACTGAGAAACACGAGACAGATCCCATCGAATTGGAATGGGAGTCCAGTCGCTTTCTTCGTTGATCCGAAGAATATTGCGATTCATGTTGATCCCCCACTCCTGAGAAATCGCATTTGAGAACCGCAACGTTTTGAATGGAATGACGAACTCTGCGATCCATCCTTCGGAATTCCGTGTGACCTGGACGTCCCACACGCCGTCCCAATCATTGTTGTACACTCCTGGGCTGACCTGGGAATCGGCCTTCGCGCCTGCGGGATTGGTTGTGAATAGAAAACTGGACTGCTGATCGTAAAGACTGTCGATGGCGACAGAAAAGATATCACCGCTCAGATAAAAAAAGTCTTCCTCCAGTTCGTTGACGACGATGTTGTCAGGATCAGAGTCGTAGCAGATAACGCCGACATACAGGTTTTCTTCATCAAAGAGGAAGCGGGCTTCAGTACGTTCGCGCGACGGAGCTCCGGGGTTGGGCCGCCGCTGCACAAAGTCTGTCGCTGGTAGAGTCAACTCCCAGGCGGCCTCGTCAAGTAGGCCATCAAGTATGACCTCTTCCGTGATCCCGACCGCTGTGACAACCCTTTCCAGACGGGCCGCCTCGTAGTCCACGACAATTGGCACTTGGGCATCGGGTGAAACCTGACCGAAACTAGCGACCGCCATTGCGATCCCTAGGCTGTAACTACCCAGTGTTCTTGTAAATACAGGCATGCAACCGTCAATGATACGGAATAACGATTCCGGAGACAAAGCCGTCACGTTTTGTGGTCACACCGATGGAGGGGGGCTATTCGTGGCTCAAAGGCCAGCAGGAAGGACGTATGCAGTCGAGGAAGACGGTCCCCAGAATTTTTTAGATTTCAAGAGCGGGATGAAAGTCAATTCCCCCTAGATTCCAGCGTCCTAGAACCGGATTTATCGCGCCCTGAGAATGGATCTCCGAGGAAGACAGCAACAATCGGCCTGCTTTACGGCACCGGCACCCGCTCCTTCAGTTCTTCAAACCAATTCAGGACGATGTTGATTGCTGAAGGTTCAGCTCAAGCAGCGTTCCGCTCTGGTATAAGGATCCCACCACGCCCAAGCAAGACTGTCCTCCTATGCCAATAAAGAGAATAAACGGTCGTCTAGCCGCATGCGGAAACATCAGTTCAGCCCTCGTCGTGGTACCTGCCCCGCCAGGGCGATCTTGAAGGACTGCTGTTCCTCCTGTATCCAGATCCGCCCGCTGGTGGGAGAAACATCAATTCTCAGAAGATCTCCGGTACTGAAAACACAAGAATACCCTGATTGCGCATATCCGAAACGATCACTTCCTGATCTTCCGGGTTCAACACGACTCCAAAGGGCTTCTTGAGCCGGGTCACTTCACCGATCGGGATCTTCCACAGTGGGGGAACATCGCCGTCATCATCGTAGCTCCAAACGCCTACGAAAGCTCCTTCCGGTTCCATCTGGTCGTGAATTGCCGGCATCGCCGCAACGATCAGCCGCCGCTCGGGATAGATATCCATCTGGTTGATCCGAATAATCCCCGACTTGTCACCGCGGATCACGGCCCGGGGCGCCACGTTTCCACTGTCGGTCCGGTTGAACACCAGAATGGCACCCTTCTGCGTGCGTTCCGGGTCCATGAGTGGCGCCCTCTCATCTCCGAAACGGCTGTTGAGGCCGATCACCAGAATGTCGTTGATCGGATCCACGGCAATTCCGTTAACGTTTATCAACTGGGTGTCCGGACCTTCGATGACTCGAATGGGCGCGACGTCACCGTTGGCTTCGCGCGGATAGACCAGGACACTGGTACTGGTATTAGTGAAAATCTCATCGTGAATGTTGTCCACATCCAACCGGCTGCCTATCGTTCCGGTCTGGGGGCCCTGGATGATTCGAATCGGGGACTCCTGGCCGTCGGCGTCTCCCCGGAACGTCAGGATGGCTTCCGAGTAGGGAACGGGGACGACGATTTCATCGTTGACCTCGTCGTAGCGGATGTCGTGCATGGTGCGAGAGAGCCTGCTCGCTTGACCATAGAGCGCTCGGGTGGGTGGGGTTCCTCCGTCCGCCAGCCTGGCGAACGTCGCAATCTGCGGGTGAGCCACTCAGTTGGGTACCAGAATCTCTCCCCGTAGGGTGTCGTAGCCCACGGCTCCGGGATTGCCGATCATGAGGCTCTGGGTGCCCTCCGGTGCTCCCCGGACCACGCGTATGGGCTCGACGTCTCCGTTAGCCGTGACCGGGAAAACCGTCACCTTCGGCGCTCCCATGTTGGCAACGAAGAGCTCGTCCGTCCGCTCGTCGATAGCAATCCCCGGCGGGTGAATGATTTGGGTTCTCGGACCTTTGAGGACGCGGATCGGCGCAGCGTTGCCCTCGGCGGACGCATCAAAGACCAGCACGGAACTGTCGCCATCATTGGCCACGAACAGTTCCTGTCTTTCGTGGTGGTACGCCATGTGAGACGGCCAATTCAACAGAGTGTTCGCCCCTTCGATGATCCGGATAGGCTCGGTATTGCCTGACGCGTCGAGGGGATAGACCGTAATCGACGGCGGCTCGTAGTCGCCGTAGACTCGACCGGTTTCCGGGTCCTGCCGGTGGACGTTGCCGAAGTTGCCGACGTACATGAGGTTGTTCTCGGTGTCGAGTGCGATCCCGTGGGGATCTTCCAGCTGCGTGTCGTAGCCTTCGAGAATGCGCAAAGGCCGCTCCTCGCCCTCGGCCTGCTTGCGGTAGACATAGACCGCGCCACCCTGCCCGTCAGGGGCCCCGTACCGCCCGCCTTCCTGGTTGACGACGAACAATTCATTCCGCTCTTCATGGGCCGTGATCGAGAAACCCCGAATGCCCGCGATGTAGCGAACCGGTGTGGCGTTGCCCCGCTGGTCGGGAGCGAACACGGGTATCCAGCCCTGGGTGTCGTTGTTAAGGGCGTAGATCTCGAGCGTCTCGGGATCGATATACACGCCGCACATCATCTCCGCCCGGGTGCTCGTTCCCGAGATGACCCGCCGCGGCTCGCTGAAACGGGCCCGGGGCGGCGTGTTCTCCTCGTGGGCGTACTCCAGAATCTGAAAGAGGTTTTCGTCCGCCACGACCAGCATGTCGTTCTCCGAGTTGACGGCCACGGCGGCAAAAGCGGGATTCGGATCCCGGATGAAACGCAGCGGCGCCCGCTCGATCACGACCGACGTTCTGTCCTCCTGGCCCTGCACTGCCAGTCCTTCCGCATAAGCAACCTCTGAAGTGTCGCGGTTATCGATCAGAATCCCTTGCGCCAGCCAAACGATCAGGCCCGCTAAAACGAACTGAAGCCGCCGGCCTTTCCCGCCGCGAAAAGTTTTGGTCATTGCTGAACCTCCAGTGGTAGGACCTCTATGTATCTGAATACTTGGCGCGATTATCAGAGGACCGATAGTCAAAGTCAAGCGTATGGGCGAATGTGAAGACTTTTGGCAACAAAGCAGGTGTGGGTCTGTGACGATTCCAACGATTGAGCAAGGGGGCTGGCACGGTCTTGATTGTGACTTCGCGCCCGAGCTTCGTATCGCGTGCACGCCACACTTCACCCATACCGCCTTTGCCGAGTCCTAAAGAGGATCTCGTAGTGGCCGAGTTTTGTGCCGAGTTCCATTGGTTGAAAAAAAACTACAGGTAGGGTTGCCGGTCAATCAATCAGTCACCTGCCTGTATCACCGCTAGTGTTGATCGGAGAAGCCCGGCGCCGACCCACTTGCAGGATCGGGCGTAAAAGCCACGGACCGCGCAATTCGGATAACGAAGTTAGAAGGAACCGGCCGGGAATCAGGCGAAGGCGGTGGGCTTATGGAGAAGGTATCGGCGTCGGAGGTGGAATCAAGCTGAACCGGGTGTAGAATCTGGATGAATAATGCGATTCAGGAAGCATGCGGCAGGTACAGATTGTGATTTTCGGCCCCGATTGAGCCAACTGCGCAGGCATTTGGAGCTGGATTTTGGGCAATAGTCGCAGCGGTGCGTCGGCCTGCGGTAGCAGATCCGGAGGGTTGAATTGTTCGTCGTGATTTGGACGTATTGAACACCATGCATCGGAACAGTTTTCCTCTCCCAGCGATGTCGAGCGCGGTCTGCCGCTCTAGAACTCTCATGGGTCCGCCACAATCGGGACAAGTCCAAGTCAACGGAGTCGGGGTCGTGGACGGTGGCGAACGTGCTGGATGACAACAAGCTATCGGCGGGAATCTACAATGTAGACGATTCGGTAGTCCCCGATTCGGATCCGATAGAGGTGCAGCGTACCGCGGAGTTTCTGAGACTGTCTAGGCAGGGGGTCATCTGGCAGCCCGTCGATCCTTCTTCTTAAAGCGCTCGACTACCGCCGTTGGCAGATCTCGCAGGTCTTTATCAACGGAAGGCTTGAAACCGACCTCAAACGAGGCCATTCTTCTTAAGACGTTTCTTCATGGCGTCGGTCGACACTGGCTTCTCGCTCCTTCTTTCAGCGACCACAGCCAGGTCGTGCGTATCCGCCATCGACCGTTCATACTGTTTGATAGGTAAAACCACGGCCGTTCTTCGCCCCGTAGGATCTACTACGAACTGTTCTTCCGCCTTCACTTTGCTCACAGTCGGCCTCCCTACAACAGCCTGTCCAATTCTACCAGCATGAACTCTCCACGAATGCCACAGTCACTTGTGGACCCCCCACGGTCCGGCTTGCGGCGCCAGTCTGCGAAGACAGCCGCTTGTCGACGTATGGCGCGGCTCAGGAAATACTACCCGATATCCAGCTTCAGGAGCCGCTCCGCGTTCTTGTACAGGATCAACTCTTTCTCGGCTTCGCTGGTATTGGAAAGAGCCACGGCGTTCAAATTCCTCCAATGTGTGGACCCCGCAGTCGTCGCATCCGCCCGTTCTGTTTCAAGCGCTGCGATGTCGTAGGGATTCAAACGTGTCCAGTTCGCGCCGAACAGAACTCTGTCCGGCCCCATATATTTCACCACCGCATCTATGAGCTCCACGGGAGCCCGACCGATTTCCAGATGTAGATTCCGATGCGTACCGCTCAAGACGATCGCGTCCCATCCTCCCCCGTGGGCATAATCTGCGCCTCCGGCGTCCCCTATGATCATGTTCACTCTGGGAAACATGGCGGCGAGTATCCCAACGTTCCCGATCTCACGTTCAGCGCCGGCCCCGGCTCTCGTCCCATAGAAGACAGGGACATCCAACGATTCCGCTACCTCCATCGTGGGGTAGTACTCTTCCAAGTGCACCTCGTTACGCAAACCAGTGACGTTGAGTTCCCCGATACCCTTTGCCCCCTCTTGTAATCTGCTGTGCACCTGCTCAGCCGCTCTCTGCGGATCGGAAAAGTCATAGCCGTCCGGCGGGGTCCACATGAACAGCCGACCCGGAGGCAATCCCGCAACCGTTCGAAGGTCATCTTCATACGAGATCCCATTCCGCACGGACGCCTTGGACTTCGCGAGCATCGCCCTGCCGATTCCGTGAATATTCATCGAACGAATCAAGTTTTCAGCCCGCTCCGGCCCTGGCCGACTGCCGATATGACAGTGGATGTCAATGACCTTTTGTTCGATCACCGCGCGCAACCTTTGCCATGGGCCGACAAACAACTGGACCAAATCCTCTCTGGTAATTTGGGGTACTGCGCCGGGCTGCGGAACACTGCCAGGATATTGCGCCCATGCGGAAGATTTGAAGGCGGCAAGACCCAGCGCTCCTAGACATGGAATGCTTCCCGCTTTCTTCAGGAAGTCTCTGCGCATGAGTTCCTTACCCATGGTGATAATCCTCCCTTAGCTTGGCCGAAATTTCTATCGTGAGCTTCCACTTCACACGGAAACCAAATCGGTTCAGGGCTGACACCACCGGCCACCGGCTGGGAACAACCGAGCGCGAGCGGCGCCGGGTCGCTGATTCCTATTCGAGCCTGGCTTCCATCGGCATTAAGGCCGCCTTTATCGTGGCTCCCCAGATCGAGTTCCCCAGATCATTGAGGTGGAGATTGTCTTCCACGAAGATGTCCGTCATGACGTTTCCATTGTTGTCGAGAAACGGAGTCGCGACGTCAACGTAGTAAACGAGCGGATCATTGTCAGCAATGGCCTTGTATCCGGCGTTGACCTGTTGTGCCACGGGCCAGACTCTCCAGCGCAAGACGCTGGGCTTGACCGACAACACGTAAATCCGGGTTTCCGGCAGTTCCTCATGGATCCTGCCAATAATCTGCTTCAGGTGATCCAGAATTGTATCCTTGGGTATCGGATTGAGGATGCCGGTGTCGTTATCTCCCTCGTAAATCAGAATAGCCCGCGGCTTGTACGCGAGAGCGACCCGATCCAGATAGTGCAACACGTCATGCATGACGCTACCCCCGAATCCCCTAGGGATTACGGTTAATGGAGCCAGGGCCGCTCTGGCCTGATTATTCCAGCGGGCAATGCTGGAGCTACCTGTCAATACAATTGCACCTGCAGGGGGTGGATTGACTCGATCCTGCTCTTCGAACTGATCAATGGCATCTTCGAACCGTTCCGGATCAGGTAATTGTTGAGCGTGCAGCTGTAGGGAAATCGCGAGAAACGGCAAAAGAAAAACGATACGCAACAACGATGTAGAAATATTTTTCGGCACTTTGTTCTCCTGAGTCAAGTGGTCTCCTAAGGCTTCCAAACCCTCACACGCAGGTCAGCCAGTCAGCCTGTATGCGGCCGGATCTGCCCGCTCCACACCACGCTTCGCCCATGCCGCATTGGCTGGCGGGGACAGCCATTCGGAGGGCGAGCCGCGCCCCGGCTCCAAGCGTCATGCGCGTCGACTACTGGCCTGCGTCAATGTCAGGCAGCGTGGACGCAATCGCGAGGGCCGCCCACGCGGTTCCTGCCGCCGACACCCACTGATGTCTTCCAAACGGAAAACCGCTCTCGAAATACGGTTGCGTGGGAAACGAACGGGATCTGACAAACCACGATCCATCCGGATACTGGTCGGTCAGAAGAAACTCCACGCCTCTCCGATAGATGTCATCGTCGATGGAAACCCCCGCCTCACGCAAGGCAAACAGTGAGAGACCGGTGGCGTAAGCGTCCGCGTCCAACTGCGGAAGCTGGGACCATCCCCCGTCAGCTCCCTGCTCAAGGAGAATTTCTTCTATCGCTTGATCGACCCCGGACTGGGGCGCACCCGTCCAGACCAACGCCATCAGGCGCATGCCGCGTTCCTCGGCAGAATTGGCTTCCGACGCCAACAGCCAGCTCCGTGCCTGTTGGAGTTGCCTCTCGATCTGGTCCCTCCACCCAGGAACCGGGTACAGGGTCAGGGCGCGCACGGCCATCGCTGTGTGACTGATTGGGCTGTATTCGATCGGAGGCCGGTTGGTTCCGTTCCCGAGCCAACTTCCATCGGGCATTTGCGTTGCCGCGACCCAGTGAATCGCGGCCGCGGTCAGCTTGTCCAGTGGATATGCTTCCGCCGCGAGCGCCATCATGACGTAGCCGGTGGTTAAGGCCACACCTCCCACGGCAGGGCGCCCCTGCATCGCCAGTTCAATGCCCCGGGTGTAAACAGCGAGGATGTCATCGAGGTTCTGCCCGGCTAAACCTTCGTTGACGGCGATGCCTTTTCGCCGCAGGGTCGGCGCCAAAAGACCCGGCAGGGCATTGTGATGACAACTCACACAGCCGCGATTCTCATAGATCGGTGGCGCCGCATTCAGAAGCAAATCAGTGCTTCGGCTCAGGGACGTACGCGGTTCCCCACGTCGGGCCGGAGGTCGAGGGTAGGTCGCCTGACGCGGGCCGTTACCGCGTGTGGCGCCATGGCGCTCGAGCACCTCGATCCGTTCGGGATCCGACCTGTAAAAGGCCCAGTCGAGGGGCCGCTCTCCTTCGGTCGTTTCTGCGTTCGGATCCGCTCCGCCTTGAAGGAGCAGTTCCAGAGTCTCCGGGCTCGAGAGTTCCGAAGCCGCCGCCATCGATAGTGGTGTTCGGCCGTACACCGGGTCCGTCCGTGCGTTGACGTTGGCTCCCATCTCAATCCAGCGATCGATCTGTTCGGGCTCCTGCCAGGTCACGGCTCCGACCAGAGCATTCTCGTCGATCTTCAGGCCTTCTGAAATCAGATACTCGACGGTAGGCGAATGGTGGCGTTGATACCTCACTGCAGCGGGAGGGTTATTCGGATCGATTCCACTCTCCCTCAGAAATCGGACCACTTCAACGTCAGCGGATCGGCTGGCCAGCGTCAGGGCGTTCGCGCCCGTTCCGTCTTCGGTGTGGATGTCGGCGCCGGAAGCAATCAGCAACCTCAGGACCTCGACCGATTGCGGATAACTCGCCGCGATCAGCAGCGGCGTCCGTTCGAATATGATGGAGTTGGCGTTCACGTCCGCCCCATAGTCGAGGAGAAGCCGCACCTTTTCCAGGTCAGGAATCGCCCACATCAGGGGGGTGGTGCCGGCGGCACTTTTCCGGTTCGGGTCCGCTCCGTGTTCGAGCAGGAGCGATACGCATTCCGCATCCGCGAAGAGAGCGGCCAGCATCAGCGCCGGTGTGCCGTCTTCATCCGTGGCATTGGGGTCGATTCCACTCCCGAGCAGCCGCACGACCTCTGCAGTGTCCGATCGCTGGATAGCTTGCACGAAGGACTCTTCACCGCCCTCGGTCTGTGGGGACAGAGCGAGGGCCAGTAAAGCCACCCAGGACAGTGGAACCAAGGTCATCGTCCTCCTCCCATGACGTCGCCCGGAACCCTCGGAACGACGCGCTTCCGGACAGACGCATTTCTTTCGAACTTTCCGGGGAAACCTACCTGGAATCATATAGAAAGCAGGGGAGCGGGGTCAAAGAATATTGGCCCCTGGCGATGGGTACAGTCGGGCGCATAGGGCAGGGGTGCCATCAATCAGAAGCGGACCAGATACGAAAACTTTGCAAAGAATTGGCGGCCATCGTTAGTGAAACCGTTTTCCCTTCGGACGATCCTCAAACCCGTCGACGTTGGAATCAAATCGACATTCTGTGCGTTGCCGTTGTAGCCCACGTAGAGTGCCGTCCAGGCGTTCAGCTGGTAAGAGAAGAGGATGTCGGTATTGAGGTTCCTTCGTTTTTCGAGGCTTGTGAATTCAGGATTCGCTAGCACCGATTCGTATTGAAAGATGAACCGGACAGACAGTTCGCGCGTGAACTGCCAGTTCCAACGGGAACGCACAATGTGGTCATTGAAGATGGTCGCGTGCGTTTCCCGGTCGGCGAGCTTGGTAAAGAAATAGCGGTTCGCAATGCTCAGCTGCGTCAGTGGAAGCAGGGTAAGCGTCGTGTCCGTCGACGACCAGTTTTGCATCGAAGCTTCCTGGCCGACCGCTGGGCTGTGGTTGACATCGTTGCCTCTGAAGTGCCGAACCTCAAACTGGATCTCGGGGATGAATCTCGTTCTGAACGCACCACCGATGGTGTGGCGATTGAAATCGCGGTCGGTGGCCACCTGTGCCTCTTCCGGGCGCAGTCGCACGCGTTCGGAGTTGTACTCGAGGTCAAGAAAGGTCTGGCCGACGAACTCCCAACTTATAACCGGTTTGTAGAACGATTCCAGACGTTTCCCCCCGCGGTCCGTTAGCCGGCTGAGCGTCAAGCCCGGTGTCATGGAAATCCAATAGTCTCCCTCAGGCCGGAAGGCATAACTCGATTGCCCGGTGATGCCGCGAATGTCCCGTCTGGGATTGAACCCTGTCCGCGTCACAAATCCTGCGCTGCGTTCCGAGTATGTCAGGTCAGCGCTGAACTGCCGTCCCTGTCTATTGACTTGCACCTCGTAGGCAGGCCCCGACTGGTGCGTGCCGTCACCCAAGCGCGTTCGGCTCGTCACAGCCTGAAACTGCGTGGCCCAATTCTCGCTGAGCTTGAGCCGGGCATCCACTCCACCAACGCGATTGAACGTGTTTTCGAAACTGCGATCCGTGAAAAGCAGCCCCACTCTGGACTGATTGAAGACATCGCGGCTGACGCGAAGAATGCCAAACCGCGCCCTCTTGTCCGACAACGGATCGTCCTCCGCTACTCTTTTCCCCGGAGACTCGTCGTCGGCGATCAACGCACCTATTGCATAAGGTCCGACCTTACCGGTCAGTCGAGCACCAAACTGCGGGTCGGCAATGCGACGCGTGAAGACAAGATCCATCGGCGTCTGAAAGAAACTTGCGTTTTCGAGGAAGAAGGGGCGTTTTTCTGGAAAAAACACCTCGAAACGCTGATTCGTCGTTATCTGAGGCTCATCCGACTCAATCTGGCTGAAGTCAGGATTGATGGCGATGTCGGTAACAAGGCTGTCTCGGAAGACGAGCTTTGCGTCCAGTCCGGCATCAGTGGCAGCGCGGTCTGTAAAGAAAAACGGGCGCGCGGGATCGCGCTGATCAATCGTTCGAAACGAACGGATTCCAGCGAACGGCAACAACTGAACGCTAGGGGGCGATGAAATGTCCTCGAGACCCTCCAGTGTCGCGGTCTGATTCAGGCGGCCTTCGACACGGCTGGAATACTCCGGCCAGAAGGATTGTTCATTCAGGCGGGGAATGTTGCGTCCAAAGCTGATTCCCCACTCCTGGTTCGGTGCCGAGGAAAATCGGAGGCTCTTATAAGGGTATGGCCAACCATGCGACATAACCGAATTCCGTCAAGGCGCCCTCAGAGTCATAGAGCGTGTCGAAATTGGCATCGTTTTCTCCGCCTTCAGTCCAGAACGCATCCCACTGTATGCCCAGGGGAGAGGAGCTGAATACATATGCATTTCGCCGATCGTGGAACGTATCCAAAACCATGTGTATCCAGTCGTCGCCGTCGGTGTTGCCCCGCGGACTCATGCGGGCGCGCACCGCGTCAGCGTCGGTATCGAAGCACCGGAATACAGCGTAGAGATTCAGATCGTCGTACCCGACATAGACGACCGTTCGTTGTGTCGCCGCTTCCCCGTCCCTCGGCTGACGCTGAACAAAGTCCGTCACATGCGCCATGCGTCCCTCGAGGGCTGGGGGTAGTTCCAATTCCAGAAAGTCTTCGAACCGCGGCGGACTCTGGAGACGCGGGATCTTGAGCACGGGGGAAGGGACATCCTGCGCCGGACTCGCTGACTGAAAAATCAGCAGGGCGCCGAGGATTGGAAGAAAAGGGCGAAGCACGTGCCGGTCAATTGTCCGGAACGCACCCCGACACCGCGATAGAAAGAAGCGAATCATTTCAAATGTAATTTAGAGTCCCAAGCTGTAGGGAGAACGTACCCACTGTCATTATATCGGTGCTCCTGTGTCCGTCACAATTCGGAGGCGGCACTGAATAGGTACAGATCGGCCCGATCAGGGCTTGAGCAACTGGAGTGGCCTTCCGGAAGCGAGCGTTGCGATAACGAGCAGCGTCGTGACGTTGAGAGCCAGGGCGGGCAGCACCGGATCGACGCTCGCAAGCATGGACGGCAGTGTGCCGGTATCGAGCAACACCTTCCAGACCAGCGCCGTGCCCAACCCGGCGGCCATGCCTCCGCCCACAGCGCGGGCGGGAGTTTGGGGCCGGAGCAACGCAAGGAGCAGCGCCGGGGTCAGGCTGGCTCCGTACAGCGTGTAGGCGTAGAGCGCCACGGCCAGGAACTCCTCCCACAAAAATGCGGGCAGCAATGCGACGATCCCAAGCGCTGCTACGAGCATGCGCTGGGCCAGTGGTGTCGGATTGCCGCCTCCGAGATCCATCGCCGCCGTGGTGGCCGACGCCAGAAGATACGAATCGGCCGTCGAGATGATCACCGCCACAGCCGTGGCCGCGAGTAGGAGTCCGACCCACGGCGGAAACACGGTGAACGCCATGTCGATGATGGCGTAGCCGGGATTCGAAGGAGTCTCCGTGAGCATCGGCCGGCTGAGAAAAGCAACGCCAATTATTGCGGTCTCCAGCACCAGCAGCCCGGCCAGAGCGCCAAACGCCCCGCGACGGGCCGTGTTCGGGGATCGCGCGGCCATAAACCTCTGATACATGTTCGCGTCTCCCAGAATCAGCAGAAACGGAGGGAGCATCAGGCTGATCCACGTGAGGGGGCCCAGTCCGCCTGAGAGCTCGAGCATGTCCGGATCGATCGGCTGGAGCTGAGGGTCCCAGCCGTTCCATGCGATCGCCAGCCCGGCCAGAAGGCCCGCGCCGAGGACAATGCCGTTCACCACGTCCGTCAGGGCTACGCTGATCAAACCCGCGAGACCGGTATACAGAATGATGAAAGCGGCAAAGGCGATTCGGAGCATCAACGGGTTCACTTCCGGGAAGATCCGATCTGCGATCGCGGCGCCGGCCCGGTACTGGTAGGAAACGATAACGATGTAGGCCAGTATGAGGGCGATGGCGCTCAACACCTGAACCCTCCGGCCAAAACGGAGACCGACGATCTGGGGAACCGTCGCGGCGGGGAGGCGCCGAACGCGTGGCGCGAGCCAGGCCAGGACCAGCATGCCGGCAAGACCGGACAGAGGGAGAAAGAACCCCGCCAGACCGTTCAGGTAGGTGAACTCCGTATTGCCGAAGAGGGATCCCGTGCCGATCCATGTCGCGATCAGCGTTCCGGCTAGAACCGGCGCGCCGATCTGGCGACCCGCCAGGGCAAAATCTTCCGCGGAGCGAATCCGCCGGGCGTGCCACAACCCGAGCCCGGTCATGCCCAGCAGGAATGCCGCGATGATGGGAAGGGCGAAGTTCATCCCACCAGATACGGGTGTCCTGAGTCAGAGATAGCGTGGCTATCGCCGACGGGTCTTGCGAGCCTGCATCCGGGCTTCACGTTCGTGGCAACCGCTTCTTTAGTTCCTCGGGCCCGCGTTCCCTAGTTGCGCTAAGGTCGGCCGAGCGCTTCAATTTCAGCGAGGCCCCCGAACATTCCGCACTGAGAGTAGAATGTTTCACCGTGTTCGAAGAGAACGGATTTATTATCGACTCTCCCTTTCGTGCGCCAACTGATCGAGATAGAGCTGCTCGTAGCGCTCGACGCTCTGTGCGTATCCCTCGGGATCAACAAAGCGATTCGGATCGTAGATGTCACCGGGCTCGTATTTGTCGTGAAGTCCGAACTGATTCGAATGCGACGAGACCCATATGTCGAAGTTTCCGATCAGCTGCTTCTGTTTCTCGAAGGTCTCGGCGTACTCCTGGATGATTTGCGGGTTGCCGGGCGTGTCGAGGAGCTCGACTCCCCGGTTGATCCCTCCCAAGTTGACGATTAGAACGCGATAGGTGCGTCCCGAGTCTTGAGTATCGAACGTGAAACTCGTTGCCCCCTTCGTATGACCGGGATGATGGTGTACGGTGATCTCGGTTGTGCCTAGCCGGACCGTGTCTCCGTCCTCGAGTCGCCGATCAACGGTGACGGGCTCGTAAAGCTCCCCGCGCCCCTCGGGAAATCGGAAGTCGGAATTGCCGCCATCTTCCAGCATCGCCACGTCGCCCGCGTGCATCAGCATCCTCGCTCGGGTCAGACGTTTGATTTCAGCCATTCCCGCCACATGGTCCCAATGACCATGGGTGGCGAGAAGCAATCTGATGTCATCGAAACGGAAGCCAAGGGATTCGATATTGGCTTGGATCATTCCGACCGAGCTGTCAACACCGGTATTGACCAGAATGTGTCCGTCTGAAGTCGCAATCAGATACGAGGCGAGGTTATGCGTACCCACGTAGTACAGGTTCCCAACGATATGCACGGGTGCGATGGGTCTGGTCCATTCCTCGTTCGTAATGGGACGTTGGACTCGCCTCGATTGCGCCGCGAGGCCAAGACTTGCGCATGCGATGAAACCTATAACCGCAATAAGTCTGAGACGCATACAGAACCCCCTTGATCAAAAATTTGTCGTCCGGCGACACATCATCGCTCAGAACAGGCTGTTATTTCACCAGCGTCATGCCGACAAGCTCGGCGATGGCTCCCAGCGACGTCTGCGCTGCGTTGAGGCCGAGCCTGAAATCCTGGTCGGAGTACGAGGCAAAGAGATCCGTCGGCTGGTGCCAGTTTGGATTCCACCCCGCTCCTACGTGCATGCCTCTTTCGTTCTCTCGCAGGCTGATCGCGTGCACACGGTCCATGAACGGCGTAGAGTCCGTATTGGTCATGTGGGGGCCGACCGCCGCGGGATAGTCTGTTGCGTATTTCTCGTTGGACGTGCGAAAGAAAAACGCCAGCTTCATCGCCGCGTCCGCCATCGTGGCTGTGGACTGAAACTCGATGTTCACGTCGGCTTCCGGGCGCTGCTCTGAGCTGATCAAACCATCCGATCGGGGCATTCCGTGGTCGAACAGCATCATGTCGTGCTGGATCATCCCGAGCCATGTCGGTTCCGGATACCTGCCCGATCCGGGCGGCTCCTCCCTGCCCTGAAGCGCCGCACGTTGCTCCACGTACGCATAGGCACCCCTGAGGCCCCCTTCTTCGTGGTTCCACAATGCAAACCGAATCGACCGCTCTGTCTCGACATCCGGGCTGTTGAACACACGCGCCAATTCCATCACCAGCGCTGTTCCAGAAGCGTTGTCGTCGGCGGCTTCGCCGAATCCCCGCCCATCCATATGGGCACCGATGATATACATCTCGTCCGGGCGTGTCGTCCCGACTTTCGTGCAGTACACCTGTTCGCGCGGACCGGGAGCAGCCGGCTGTCGGTTGAGCTCACGGAGGGCGACGTTTGCCTGGGCCTCCGGATCGGTGTTGCCCGCAGTTGGCCTCGTGATGCCCCGCAATCGTGAACCGCCTGCGGACATGCGAGTCTCGCCGCTTGCGATCACGGGGTTCGATGGACCCTCGGAGGGACCTTGCTGCGGCGTTGGCGGCGGAGGGTTGTAGACGAATTGCATGCGCTCGGTCTCGCAGCCGAAGCTCTCGAGCTGCGCTTCGATCCAATCCTGGGCTGCCCGGTTCCGGTCGGTGCCCGCCAACCGATCCCCGAACCGTGTCAGATCCTGGATCGTCTCTTTATATCGCTCCAGATCGAGGCGTCCCACGATTACGCTCACCGGATCATCCGTAGATTCAGCCTGGGACCGTGCGGGGGACGCCGTGGCTGGCCGCCCGCTGAGGGCGGGCCCGGCGATCACGATGAGGACGCCCCACGTCAGGAAAACAATCCTGTTCCCGCGCATATCAACCTCCGTATATGCAATTGTCCAAGCTTCCCGACACCACCCACCCGCAGGGAACGCCGACTCCTGTTCCCCGACGGAGCCGGTCAATCCGTTGGCACCCGTTCCTTCGATTCTTCAAACGAGTTCCCGACGGTGTCGATCCGTGGGAATTGTTTCGGTGTCTCCGGCGGCCGCCACCCAAGCCCGTAGCGGCTGAATTGGGCGGGTAACACCAGCGGCCAAGCCCTATGGGCCTGCCACGTCGAACCCTTCCCCGCGTAGGAGTTCGATCAGGCCTTCGGGCCCGGCGACATGGCCCGCACCCACTGCCATGAAGTCTGTGCCGGAACCGGCGAGCGTTTCCTTGATGGTCTGAACCCAGGTTCGATTCCGCTCTACGAGGAGCACTTCGTGTACTTCGGGCGCCGCATCACGAGTCTCTCCGTTCATCACTGCGTCAATCGTTGCGATGTCTCCGGCGTGCCATGCCGTAACGAGTTCGTCGAGTTGGCTTCCGGTGCTGTTGAATTCCATCAGTGTCTGTTCAAGGAAGGCTGCCTCGATCTCCGGCGGCAGGTCAGCCATGAAGCGCACCTGTTGTTCGAGCGTTTCGAAGTAGAAAATCTCCTTCCCGCTGATGTTCGCTTCTCGCCACAGCACGAAATCCACCCCGGATTCGGGCTCGTATCCTTGCGATTGGACAAAGGCCATGCTGAGCGTCATCGCCGCCATCCACGGGCGCATGGCATCCAGATCGCTTGCGCCGATGCCGAACCGGGATAGGATCTCGACGAGCAATTCCCGACCTTCCTCACTGATCTGTCCGGACAAAGGATTGCCCGGCGCGTTGAGGCCGTACTGATTCATCAATTGTACGGTCCGCATCCCCGCCCCCGGATCTGCCACCGGAGCCTCAAACCATATCGTGTCGGCGCTTTCGAAAGCGGCAACGATTTCCTCGCTTTGCCAATCCAGTTCAGGTGGCAAGACGTGAACTGTTCCCAGGATATAGATGTCGGAATCTTCATCCGACAGATGCCACACTACGGGAAATGCCGTGGCCGGGAGCCCAGACATCAGCAGCACCGACACGCAGGCAAGAGCCTTACCGGATTTGAAAAGAAGCCGCATCGATATTTTCTTTTCGAGCTGGCGGGATCGGTCCACCCTCCTTAGTAGCATTGCCATTACGTTTTCACAACAACCTTCGTGCGTCCAGGGAAAACCCGGCAAGACCCAGGTCCAGAGGTATTTGGTGGCCTGTACCACCGGAATCGACACGGGTTCAACCTCTGGAACCTGAGATTAGGGTACCTTCGATACGCAAGACAGAAGATCGGCGTCGGGTGCCCCTCGAGTGGGCTCCGACGAGCGGGAAACCGCCATCGATAATCCACAGCGCGAGTCCTGACACGCACGATGCTAGACTTGCCCCCGGGCACTCCTGCATACTGCCTTCCATGCTTGACCGACTCCGTTTGAACCGCTTGTTTTCAGCACTGATCAGGGGTTTTATGATTTCCATCACCTTGGGTACTGCGATGTTCGTGGCACCGGTCATCGCCCACGCTCAGGGCGATCTGCCACGGATCGTGGTCCTTGCTACGGGCGGTACGATCGCCAGCACGTACGATGACACGATCGGCGCGCTTCGCGTCGCCTTGACTGGCGACGAGATCGTAAACGCGGTCCCGGGCCTGGACGAGATCGCTCGGATCACGGTTGAAGAGGTTGCCAACGTCGGCAGTCGGAACATGACCCCCGCCATCTGGCTCCGACTCTCCAGGCGGGCGAACGAACTCCTCGCGATGCCTGACGTGGCGGGCCTCGTCGTCATGCACGGCACGGACACGCTCGAAGAGACGGCATATTTCTTGGATCTCACGGTGACGGGCGACAAGCCCGTCGTCGTGGTCGGTGCGCAGCGGGCCCCCACCTACTACGACACCGACGGACCCCGAAACATGCTGAATGCCGTGCGCGTCGCCGCGTCTCCCGAAGCCGTCGGCATGGGCACGATGGTCGTGATGAATGGGCAGATCAACGCAGCACGGGAGGTCACCAAGACCAACACACTCGATGTCGAGACCTTCCAGACGCTCGATTTTGGTCTCCTCGGCGTCGCGGATATCGAAGAAGTCCGCTTTTACAGGGCGCCGTTCCGTCGCCAAACGATCGCGCTCGACACCGACGTCGAGCTAGGGAACGTCGTGATCATCAGTGAGTACGCAGGATCCGATGGTCGTACGATTGAACTGCTCCTCGATGATGGAAACCTTGACGGTGTTGTGATCGCGGGCCTGGGCCTCGCTCACGTGAGCGATCCGACAATGGAAGCCCTGCGCGCTGTGCGCGCACGCGGCATCCCGGTCGTGGTCAGTTCGCGAGTACTGACCGGACGGATCGTCCCGCTATATGCAATCAACGTCGACTTGTTGAACATCGGCGCCGTGCAAGCGGACAACTTGAGTCCCCAGAAAGCCCGGGTACTTCTGATGGTGGCCATGACGAAAACCACCGACACAGAGGAGCTGCGGCGTTACTTCAGCCGATGAAGCGAGCAGCCCGTGGCAGAACCCCGACAGATCGCGCTGGGGGCAAGAAGTTGCGTCCGAGTCCAGGGGATTGCGATACGCCTTCCCCGCTCACGCCGGCTCTATATAAGAACTATCGATCTCGGCGACGGATGTTACGCCCGCTTCCTGCATCACCCGACGGAACTCCGCTCTAAGAATGCTGAGGACCTGCTCAACTCCCGCCTGACCGAACGACCCAAGTCCCCATACATAGGGCCGCCCGACACAAACGGCGTCGGCGCCGAGTGCCAGCGCTTTGAAGATGTCGGTGCCGCGACGAAATCCGCCATCGATCAGGACGGGAATCCTGCCACCAACGGCCGCCACGATTTCAGGCAGGCTCTCGATGGTTGAGCAGCCACTCGCTTCCGATCGGCCACCATGATTCGAGACGATGATGCCGTCCACGCCATGCTGCAGGCAAAGGGCGGCGTCCAACCCGGTCACGATGCCTTTCAGCATGACCCGCATGGAGGTCTGGTTTTTGAGCCTCTCCACGAAATCCCAGGTCAATCCGGACGCCTGGGTGCTCTCCACGCCGCTGAGGTCGATGCCGGTCCACATCGCCCGATTCTTGAACCGCTCTTCGGGCGTGCCTTCGATGTGACAGGCGGTGCAGTCCGCGGTGTCCCTCCTTCGATAGCGCTCGAAGGTCTCCATGTTCCTCGGTGCGGCGCGATCGACGGTAATGGCGACAACCGGGCACCCGGCCTGCTCGGCCCGTCGGGTCAGACCTTCGGCGATGTGCCAGTGATTCGATGGGTAGAGCTGAAACCACACCGGTGCGCCCCGTGCAGCCGTCACATCCTCAACGGTCCGACTGGTCTGGGTCGACAGGATCTGGGTGTGCCCTCCCACTCGCGCGCCTCGCGCCGAGACGACTTCGCCTTCCGGATGGTACTTCCCCTGTCCCCCAACCGGCGCCAACGCGATCGGTGTCTCCCAGCGCATGCCGAAAATACTGGTCGCGGTGTCCACCTGGCGGACGTCCACCATTCGCCGGACGCGGATGCGAAACCGCTCGAAACCCTCGCGGTTGGCTATCAAGGTTTCATCACCGTCGGTACCCGAAACCGTATAACCGTAGTGAGCCGGCAACATGCGTGTCTTAGCTGCGGGTTCGAAATCGAACACGTTCAGCGCTTCTTCAGCTGCTTGGATCAGCTCGTCGGGCAAATCGTCCTGTGCCCAGAGTTTTTGTGTCAGTAACGGCAATACACCGGAACCCGCAAGCAACGGTGTGCCCGCCAGGAACCGGAGAAAGCCACGTCGGTTAGCGAGCCGCTCTCGTCTGTCTGACATGAATCCCCCGTTTGCTCCTTCTTCGCTGGAGGCGACACATCCGCAAGGATAGTCCTCCGGAGCTTTTCGCCCGATTGTACCTCTGATTCGTTGGAATTTGCCGGTCAGACCGACGAATCGCTCGAGGACCACGCTTCACGGTCGTGCGTCGTAGGCGCTCAAACGCGCCGGTGCCCAGACTGGGCTGCTCTTCGATCCCCAGCTGGCGAGCCCCAGACCTCCCACCACAGCGTCCCCGATCTCATTCAAACAATCGACCATTACGTGAACGTTACCAACGGGAATCTCGCTCCCTGTGTCTGGCCCGCTTCAGTGCAGTCCATCATGGACAAGGTCAATCGTTGCAAAGCCATTGATGGGACATAACACTAGGGATATATCGGGCGCTGAAATGGCTGGAGAATGCCTGGTCGAACAATATTCGGCATGTGGTGGAGCAAACAGATAAATCACCTGTGACTCCGAACTCCACGCAGGTGGTGCGATTGGTGACAGATGCTACCATGTACCGCAAAGAAACAGAATCCCGGCCGAGTCCGTCTGCTGTTCGACATAGTTACGCCGTGGGGCATTGGGAAGGAGATACGCTTGTGGTCGAAGTGGTGGGTTTCAACGAGGGAACGTGGCTCGACATTTCTGGACATCCACACACCGACGCAATGCGAGTCACCGAGCGTTACACACCCGCGGATTTAAACACTCTTGAGTACGAGGCAAGCATCGACGACCCCAAGACGTAGACCCAGCCCACTGGACTACCGGCTGGACTATGCCCTGGAGGGCGGGTGAAGAGCTACAGGAATACATCTGCCAAGAGAACAACCGGTATCTCGAGGGATTGATCCGGGAAGAGATCATGATGTCACTCGAAGAGAAGCAATAGGGCGCATGCCGGACCCGAACGTGCGAAGCGTTTCGAGCAGCGTGAAAGCAGGGGCAAGCAGACTGCACTTTGAAAAGCTGGCTGAAGAATACGAAACGCAGGAATTGAGTGAAACGAACCTAGTCACGAGACCGCTTCACGCGGAGAAAGGAGGGACGCAATGCCGAATCGCAGGGGATTCTTGAAAACGATGGGAACCGCAACTGCGGGTGCGTTCGTGCTGGGCCGCGCGCTGACTACGGTGGCTCAAGGGGAACGCAGGGAGGTGTTCATCGGCGGCCGGCGCGTGAAGGTCGTCGACATGCACGCGCACGCCGAGGCGCGTGACGTGGAGGAGGTCGTCCGGGGTACCCGCCTGGAGCGGTCGGTGAACTCAGGCCGGGTCATGGGCCCGGGCCGAATAGCGCGGATGGACGCGCGCGGTATCGACGTGCAGGTCCTGAGCGTAAACGGGTACTGGTGGTACGCAGCCGATCGTGACCTCGCGAGCCGGATCGTCAGGGCAGAAGATGAAGGGCTCGCAAGATGGTGCGATGCCCACCCGGATCGGTTCGTCGCTCTGTCGTCCGTCTCCTTGCAGCATCCCGATCTGGCCGCGGAGCAGCTGGACCACGCCGTCACGACGTTGGGACTACGTGGCGCTTCGATCGGCGGGCACGTGAACGGCGAGGTGCCCTCTTCACCCCGTTTCGACCCCTTCTGGGCCAAGGCAGAGGCGCTCCGCGTGCCGGTCTTCGTGCATCCAGGGGGAGCGGAAAACGTCATTGTCGAAGGGGGTCTGGATGCCAGGGGCGATCTGGGAAACGTCGTCGGTAACCCGCTGGAAACCACGATCTTCCTGTCCCACCTGATCTTCGACGGCACCCTGGATCGCTTTCCGGGACTGAAGGTCTGCGGCTCGCACGGAGGTGGGTACCTCCCCTCGTACTTCGGGCGCACCGAGGTGGCGTGTCAGGTGCGGGGGAGGGCCGATTGCCTCAATCAGAAACAGCCGAGCGAGTATCTCAGGACGCAGATTTTGGCCGATACGATGGTGTTTTCGCAGGAGGGTCTGCGACATCTCGTGGCGGAGATGGGCGCGAGCCAGGTCGTCTATGGCACCGACATCCGCAGCCCCAACATGACTGCCCCCGACTGGCCGGATACTCTGGACCTGATACTCGACGCACCGTCGTTGAGCAACACCGAAAAGGAAGCGATCGTGGGTGGTAACCTTGTCGCCTTGCTTCGCATCGAGTCGTAGCGCTCGACGCTGGCGGCCGCGATCCAAGGGGAGGGGCGCACACGGCAACAGAGCTCCCCTCACTCGTTCTACCACGGGCTGAGTCGGACCAAGCCCGCGATCCTGGCCGAGTAGTTCCCTCATAACGCTTTGGAGACGTAGATCAAGACGGTGATCTGATCGATATTCTCCTACAACCCCGTCGGGACGGGCGGGCGGCACGGAGATTCTTTCAGAAGTTCTTAAAGAGTCAGCGGCGGAAACCGTTTCGTCTCGTGAGCGACAAGCTGGGAAGCTATGGTGTCGCACATCGAGCCGTCATGCCCTTGGTGACTCATGACACATGCCGATACGTGAACAATCTGGCCGAGGTATCGCACCAGCCGACGCGCCAACGGAGCTTCAGATGCGAGGCTTCAATTCACCCGATCAGGCTCAACAATTCTTGCATGTTCATGGCGTCATTGAGAGTCTGTTTCGATTGGGCCGGCACCGGCTGAGGTCGGTTCGTTACCGAATGTTGAGAGCGCGACCATTCACGGTGTGGGCGGCGGCGACAGCGGCATAAGGGGCATCCAACTGGCCTCATTTTGCCTCGAGGCGTTTAACTTGACAGTACCGCTTCGAGGCCCCGTGACAATGTCCTGACCGCGACCGGGCGGTCCCGCTACTCCGGATACTCGAACCGATAGGAGGGTTCGGGATTCCCGGACGACGGCCGCGTGTTGGAGAGAACCTGATAGTCGAGGAACTCGGCATCCGTAGGATAGGCGGCGCCAGACTGATAGGGATAGGGCTCTTCAGTGTGGAAGGGAAGTGGCCCGACGGTTGCAGAGTGGGCTTCGTAAAAATCCATGTCCTTGGCGAAGCCGTCGGCAAAAAAGAAGTAGTCCCGTGTCCATCCGTTCTGAACGGGGGGCAGTTCCGAAGGGTCGAACTCGAGAGCCACCTGTTCTCCCGAACCGAAGATCACGAACCGGTCGTCGGCGCCACCGGTCAGTTCCGTCACATCGCCAAACTCTGTGTAGTAACCCGCATGCCGAACGTAGGGACCCGTCGGACTGACGTCGTCGTAGTCGTATCGGACATCACTGGCGAGGCTGCCCGACTCGGCTCGCGGATATCCGTGCCATTCAAGAGCAGCCGTGTCGAGCGGGACTTCTCTCACCTCGACCCGCGGCTCCGCCGAGGTCGAGTCGATGAGGATTTGATCCCAATAGACTTTCAGGTTCGTCGTGATCCGGATGCGCCGGGTGCCCTCAGGAATGCGTCCCGTGATATCCCGCGCCATGGTTCGAATGAGCCCCGCCGGAAACCCGAGGTCGTCCACTATGCGGACCCAGTTCCCGGAACTGTCCAGCGCATCGATGTAGGGCAAGATCGCTGTGACACCCGCCTGATGTGCCGCGTAAACGGAAGTCGCACTGAAGTAGTCGACGTATCAGTGCATGAGCAATCGAAGCGGTCCGGTTGTATTGAGTTCGCCGAGGTCCAGTTCCAGAGTATGGGTCTCCGCGAATCCCTTGAACGCAACCGAAACCAGGTCGTTGACGTAGATGCCATCCCTGAGGCTCAACTCTCCGAGAACGTCCCGTCCACCTGAGTCCCAGGCACCCACAGGCAACCGGGCATCGCGGCTTGCAATAATTTCGAACTCCGGAAACGGGGGCACGGCTGCGAAGTACTCGTGCGGGTACACGTCGACGTCTGAGGGATGGTCGAGGGCCAGCAGGCGGGCCTGGTCCAGGTAGACCAGTTCTTCCATGGGTTCGACGAGGCGGAAGCTGAGGCGGCCGTCCCTGCTTGCGACACTCGAAGCGGGGACCCGGACGTATTCAGTGGGGTCGGACACGTTGCGAAGGCCCGGTGCCACCCAGTGACCCACGACGCCCGCACCGATCATATCGGTGATGAATTCGTATTCAGACCCATTCCACGCAAAGAGAACCGGACAGGAACTGCCGCGGCGGTCGATTTCAAGGATGTCGTGCGTCTCCCCGGTCGCAAGCTGGACTTCGTCCTGAACCACTCCGGTCGGCCAGAGCATCCGGACGGTTTCGACGGTCGAATTTGCGCCGAGGCCTGCGATCAGGGTGAGTGCGTTCTGTCCGAGATAACCAGACGCGGCGTGGATCTCGACCTTCTGTCTGTGTGTGCCGGCAAAGATTTCGACCTTGGTGCCGATGGCACTGTTGTTGTCGTTGAGGCCTTCGAAAGCGACTCGTAGCCACGGATTTCGGTTACCACCATCGTTTCTCAGGACGATCACAGGTCCGTCGTTCTGTGTCAGGAACAAGTCGACATCACCGTCGGTGTCCGCGTCAGCGGTGATGAGCGCCCGTGGGTTGTCAATACTGAGCGTCTCCAGACCCAGTCGCTGAGAGACGTCTTCGAAGCCGTCTATCCCAAGGTTGCGCAGAATACGGAGCTGGCCCTGACTTCCAGCCTCCCCGGCAGCGGCCAGATCCATCCATCCATCATTGTCGTAGTCGAGGGCGGTGATTCCCCAGCCGTTCTCCCAGTCGATGTCTGGCAGATCCACGGCCTCGAATCCGCTGCCATCAAGGTTTGTCCAGAGGCTCAGAGCCGGTTCGCCCCAGTGCGTGAACGCCAGGTCCATCCATCCGTCCTTGTTGAAGTCGATGAGCGCGATGCCAACCGGCTGCGAAGGTGTCTGATCAAGCCAGTCGCGTGACAGGAAGTTGCCTTCCCTGGGGTTGAGGAATACACCGGGTGTCGATCGGGCGCCGGTGGTAACGAAATCGATCGCACGATCGTTGTTCAGGTCGGCGCCGATTGCAGCCACTCCAGCGGGCACACCCTGGAGAACTGTCTCACCCGTCCAATCGATGAAGGTGCCGTCGCCGTTGTTCCTCCAGAGCAGGTTTCCGGGTCCGGAGATGTCCGGGGGTACCGTCAACGGGTTGCCGGGCTCCCATTCGATGTCCGCGAAGCGGGCGGCGTAGAGATCCAGGTCGCCGTCGTGATCGAAATCAACGAAGGTCACCCCGAGCGGCAATCCGGTGGCGGCGATTCCAGCTGCGGTTGAAACGTCGCTGAAGCGCCCACTGCCATCATTCGAAAGCAGTCGCACGCTGTTGGGAAAGCCCAGGACCAGATCCGTGTCGCCGTCGTTGTCGTAGTCGCCGGCTGCACAGCCCGTACCGTCCGTCGGGAGAGACGGGAGTGTGCCTTCGACGCGTCCAAAACGTCCGCCGCCCAGGCTTCTGTAGAGCCCGGGTTCGGCGATCCCGTTTTGAAGGAAAACGTCGATCTGGCCGTCCATGTCGAGATCCAGAAAACATGCACCCCCACCAAGAAATGAGGCAACGGTTCCCGAGGCGGAGCGAGAGTGGACGAAGTCGATTCCGGATGCGTCTTCGACGGCAACGAACCTGACCCCGATGGGGTCCATTGCGCGTTCGCCGCCACTGTTTGCGTCGACGGCCAGCGAGTACGGTCCCTGGTCGCCATATCCCGCTCCCATCGGAACACCCAGGTTTTCCGACTCGATTCGCTCGAATTGGGCACGATGTTCCTCTCCCTCCTCGAGCTCACCCAGGCGGAAGTACACCTGCATCAGGCCGAATTCCGCAGAGACATGGAAGGGATTGAGTTCGAGTGCGCGGTCATATGCGCTGGTCGCCGCGGGGTACTCCTGAAGTTGGGCTCTCATCTGTCCAAGAAGGTACCAGGAGTCCGCGTCCTCGGGGTCAATGCGCACTGCTTCGCCGAAGGCCATAGCCGCCTCCACGCTCCGTCCGGTATTGCGGTAGACGAGGCCGAGGTTGTACCAGGCCTGAACGTCGTCGGGCCGTGCAGTGGTGATCTCGACGAGGATCGGTTCCGCGGCCTCATACCGGGGGATGTTGAAGAGGGCGATCGCCTGATTCAGTCGCGCTGCGTCGAGAGTGGGGTCCAGTGCCCAGGCTTCCTCGAAGGCCACGAGGGCGTCGTTGGTCCTCTGGAGGTTCATGTACGCGACGCCGAGGGTATTCTGGCGCAGAGCCTGGACCTGTCTCTCTTCACATCCGGGGGTACAGGTCACGAGCAGCGCGAGAGCGAACAAACGAGTGAACGGAAGCCGGGTCCGGCGGATGGCAGTCTTCGCAAAGTCGTTCAATTTCGCTCCCCTATTCAGTCCAGAGCAAACGGATCCAAACCGATCTGCCCCCGGCTTTCTCCAATGGTGATGAGGTTTCCCGCCGGTACATCCAACAAGCGATCTGTGGCGCCGTTGGGCCACAGCACTTCGACGGTGTCGGCCCCCGCCACACGTCCCAAACCAAACGTCAGAACGAGCTCGCTTTGCGACAAGTAGCCCGCGCCACTGTGGAGAGTCTGTGTCTGGACATCACTTCCCGACGTCACTGTAACCTTTGCGCCGAGGCCGCTGCGGTTCGAATCCGTACCGATGAGTTTGATGCGGATGCTTCGGTTGGAGGTCCCGTCGTTCCTGAACAGTGCGGCAGGGCCGCCATTGGCTGTGATCAGAAGGTCGAGATCGCCGTCGTTGTCAATGTCCCCATAAGCGGCGGCCCGCCCGACACGGGGCGTGGCGAAGTCGCCTCCGAGGGAGGCCGTGACCTCGGTGAACTCGCTACCTGTGTTGCGGAACATGTGAGGCGGCTGCGCGTGCTTGACGGTTTCCTGAATGCGTTCGATTTCGGGTTCAATGTGGCCATTCGCAACGAAGATGTCGAGCCAGCCGTCGAGGTCGTAGTCCATGAAGAGGCACGCGAAGCTTAGAGTACGAAGACTACGCTGACCGACTTCGGACCGTACAGCGTCATCGATGAAGAGTCGGCCGCCGGCTTCGTTGTGGTACAGGCCCAGCATCTGGTTCGAGAAGTTGCCGATGATGACGCTGGGATAGCCGGAGCGATCGTAGTCCGCAGCGTCCACACCCATCCCGGCGCGCGCCACTCCGTCCGCGCTGGTTGCGATTCCGGAGAAGAAAGCGTTTTCGGTGAACGTGCCGTCGCCGCTGTTCCGATAGAGTCTGTTGGGCTCAGTGTCGTTCACAAGCAGGATGTCGGGTAGGCCATTCTGGTTTGCGTCGAAGACGGCGAGACCCAGGCCCTTGGATGTCCGGTCCAGCAATTCGGCTGCTTCAGTGTAGTCCTCGAATCCTCCGGCTCCGTCGTTGCGCCACAGGCGCATCGATGCGCCATTGTACGGTTCCGGCGTACAGTACGATTTGTTGGGGGGGGCCATCTCACAAAACAAATCGTTCTCGATCGACCAGTCGACATAACTGGCGACGAACAAGTCGACATCGCCGTCTATGTCGTAGTCCGACCACAGGGCACTGGTCGAGAAGTCGCGAGGCCCCTCGAGACCCGCACCTTGTGTAACCTCATCGAAGGTTCCGTCCCCGGCGTTTGAAAACAACCGGTCCTGGCCCAGGGCAGAGACGAACAGATCTTCGTCGCCGTCGTTGTCATAGTCAGCGACAGCCACGCCCAGGCCGTAGAACTCCAAATCGAGTCCGGCCGCACGCGTCACATTGGTGAACGTCCCATTCCTGTCGTTTCGATACAAGTCGGGGGTCGACGCCGGACCACGATCGCCCGGCCAATTCGTTCCGTTTACGAGGAATATGTCGGCCCAGCCGTCGTTGTTGAAATCCAGGAATGCGGCGCCGGGCCCCATCGTTTCCGGTAGGTATTTCTTACCGGTCGCTCCGCTGTTGTGAGTGAATTCGATGCCTGCGGATTCGGTGATCTCTTCGAAACGAATGTCGCTTTGAGCCGAGAACGCAGGAGGCCAGCCTATCGCCAGACCAACGATCACACAGAGCCGTACCCGAAGTCGTATCACTCCGGGCCCCCTAATGTCTGAGATTCTTCGAAGCCTGTCAGATCCACCGAAATATGTTCGTGAATGGGTTGACGTTCTCGGTTGTCATCTGGGTGCTCGCGCAGGTAAGGGCCCGTGATCGCCTGAGCCGACTCGTCTGCTTTGAACCGCAGGTAGAATTCCTGATGCTGGAGCCCTCGTTCGATGTCTCCAAGCCCGTTATTCGCCAGAGTCAGGGTGTAGTGTGCCGCGAGATCCTCCGGGTCGATGTCGAGGACCTGCTCCAAGATCGTGATCGCCTGCGCGTATTGCCTCTGCTGGAGGCGAATGCGGCCAATGTCGTTCAGTACGACGCGGTCTCTGGGGTACTGGGACCGAACGAGATCGAGGCGTTCCAGTGCCCCTTCGTAGTCTCCTTCTTTCTCCAGAACCAGGCCAAAGAAGTAGTTGGCCCGAGCCAGTTGGGGGTCGAGTGACAGAGCATGCGTGATCACCTCTCGTGCACCCTCGAGATTGCCTTCGTTGAACCGGACGCGCCCCATGTTCACCCAACCGTCAACGTTTTCTGGGTCGCTTTCCGTGGCGTGCCGGAACGCAACTTCCGCACCCTTGAGGTCACCTTCCCGAAACAAACCGATGCCATAGTCGTTCCATCGCTCCCAGTCGGAGGGTTCGATGATGGTCGCCGGCTCCTGAGCCTCGGCGTCGGGGCCGGCGACCCGGAGTGTGACTGCGTCCTGGGCGAGCATGATCACCGGGACATCCGGAATCTCCTTCAGGGCGCCCGAGACGTTCGATGTGTCCCCGGTGAAGGTCCAGGTGCCGTCATCGTAGTCGGGGGTCAGACTGCCTTCGTCACCTTCCCGGACACCGTGAACGGCCGGGAACATCATTGACAGAATAGTCCAGGCACATCCTTTACAGTTTGTACCTCTTTCTCATTCTATTCCCCAAAGCATCTTGAATGGTAAAGGTCCGTTCGTCCATTTGTCCGAGACGAACGGTGCCGAAGTAGACATCCCAGACGCCGTCGTCGACTTCCTCGAGTCCGACGTACTCACCTTCAAGGGTGTGGGTGATTGGAACACGATGGGCCGACCACCGGAATCCCCCGTTCCGACTGACCAGCCGCGTTTCGAAATGAGACGGATACTCGATGGGAGGCAGGCCCAACGGAAACTCCCGTGAAGAGGTTTGATAGCGGGAGTCGGGCGTTTCCTGGTCCAGCGCCTCATGGGGACGCACAGTGTTGAATTCCTCAACAAAACGATTGAACCGGAATTGCTGAGCCCGCATCGTGGCCGCTGGCGGCCGAGTGGTCTCTTGTTTCAAGGTTTTGTGCATGCGTTCGTGTCGGCCGTTTTGATCTGGCCGGCCGGGCTGAATCAATTCGGGGAAGATTCCGAGGCGGATCCACCAGACCGATAGCCGGCTCAGTCGCCCGATGGCCGTGGTGGCGAACGGCGGCCCGTTATCGGTCCGGATGATTGCAGGGAGACCGAAGTTCCGGAAGACACTCTTGAATACGGACTTCGCGCGAACATGATTAGTCGAGTAGAGGCCCTTACATGCGAGCAGATACCGGGTGCAACCGTCGGTGATCGTCAACGGATAGCAATAGATGCCATCCCCAGTTTTAAACTCGCCTTTATAGTCCGCACACCAGACATCATTGGACCGATCCATTGAAGTCACGGGCTTGCCCGGATGACCCGGATAGGTGCGTCTCCGCTTCTTCTCCACAAGCCCATGACGTTTCAGCAGTTCCGAGATCGTCGATCGGGCGGGCCAGTCGACCTCGGGATGCCGGGTATTCAAGATCTTAAGAAGCTTCTTGGCCCCCCAGTGAGGATGTTTGCGGCGCAGATCGATCACCCGCCGCACCACATCGTCTGACGTCCGATGCGGGCAGCCGACAGGACGACGGGAACGCTCCTCCAATCCGGATTGGCCATTCTCCAAGAATCTGTCAATCCACTTATATCCGGTGGGCCGGCTCACCCCGTAGCGCGCACACAGTTCGACGATCGAGAAAGATCGAGTAAGATAATCGGCAATAAATAATCGTTTTTGATCCATGGTCGTTGATTGATCCCAGGGCATATGAAGTCCTCCACGGAGGACTTCATCGTGATCGATCTGTAAACCATGTACCCGGACCGTACCCCGGCATAGGCAAACTGAGTGTTGAACCACGAGAATTTTCTGTAGTTCAGGCGAGCCAGTATCTGGATCTCGTCTCCGACGTCTTCAGGTATATCGAGCCTGAAGTGGACCGTGTCTGCCGCACCGGGAGGAATCAGGTTGACGTAGACGACGGCTCGGGCGGCCCAGGCGTTCCGCTTGTCGATCGGGTTCCCGTGCTCGTCAATCAGCAGCGTCCTGTAGAAATGAGCGCTCGATTCGACCGGGCCTTCGCCCCCGTCTTCGCGCATGCCACTCCAGAAGATCGTTCGACCCGCATCGTCCTTCGCCACCAATTCCAGCCACACGTCAAAGGCGTCGACAGTGCCGGCAGGGAAGAAGTGTCCCACCCTGCGCGTTCGTACAACGACGTCGACCCGGGTGGAATCGCCTCTGCGGACGACCGGGTTTGCACGATCGACGGGCGCAGTCACCGGCGTGGCCTCCGTGGTCAGGCCGACAATGCTCGTGGCGGCTTCCTCTCCGACCGCGAAGGTCGTCGAGAAGTCACCGGTTGTGACACCCACAGCTGCGGTGTCGATAGATCTGGCCGGAGAGATTCCAAAGATGTCAACGCTGACAATGTCATTCTGGAGAAACTCAACAACCGTATCCAGCTGAGCCTGGTCCTGATTCGCTGTGGGCAAGGCTGTGTTCGCCCCCGGAAAGCGGTGGGAGTGGACCATGCCATCGACGTTCCCCATGTCGGAGGACGGCGTCACGGGCATGTGACAGTCGGTGCACGTTTGAGGGGTCGCCGGGTAATAGAACGAACGCGCGCCTTGCCCGGAGACTCCACTGGCCTGCCAGTTGTCGTAGTCGTTGAATCCCCGGATCCATCGGTAGTTGTTTACGGGGACATCCAGATGGACCTTGTGGCAGCTCGAGCAGAACTCGGAGGCCTGATCCCGGAGAGGCGGCTTCATAAAGCTCCGCCTGTGGGCCTCAGGGTTCAGTTTCACGACGAAGTCATGGACTGCCTGTACGATCGGATTCTCGCTGGTGGCGAGCTGGTACAGGGGCGGGTAGTCAACTGTAAAGCCCGCCAGACCCATCGTGCTCTCCACCGATATGGAGTGACACATCACACACCCAAGGCCCACATGCGACTCCTCTCTGTCGATGATGTCCTTGAGCGGCAAGTCCATCAGGCCGGTGTACAGCACGGCCGGGTCGTGGCAGCCGCCGCACCACTTGGACGGGGTTGTGCCGACCACCTCCTGCATATACTCGATGCTCTTCCGGTACCACTGGTTGTTGAACGACGAAAAGCGGTGGGCAGACGAGCTCCATTGGCCGTAGATGTCTTGGTGGCACCGCTGGCACTTCTCCGACTCCATGAAGAAATCGACGGGAACGTATCCGTCAGTGCTGGTCTGGGCAGAGCTCGGGAAGAACGGGCTGTCGGGCCCCCCGCCTTCGGCGTCCATCGTCACAGGCGGCAAGTCCGGATTCTCGATTCGAAACCCGTCGTGCCAGCTGGTCCGGATGCCCCATGCTGCAGTCGCCAGGCCCGCAGTCAGGGTGACGAGCAGCGCGATTCTTAGCGGAATGCTTCGCCCTTCGGCATTGAACCCGAAAGATCGTGCCGTAAGGATCAGCAGTCCGGCCAGGCACAGGCCGATGTGTGCGTACATCCAGGGGATGTAGGGGCGGGTCGTACCGGTAAAAATGAGAACGACACCCAGAATGGTACCGAACGTCACGACGAGCCAGCCTGCGCGTTCACCCGAATCGAGCTCTAGAAATCGGGATGTCGCGAAGATGGCGATCCAGACTGCCAGGGCCAGGCCGGATACGATATGCAGCAAAACAAGACCGACGAACGCCAACGAGCCGGCCGGGAATGCGTACAGGAATCCGCCTGTGGCTAAGAGAAGCAGGGATAGGATTACGGGTGACCTGTTAAGGGTCACGGGGCCTCCGCGGGCGCTTGCTCGCGCGGGCGCTTGCTCGCGCACTTTGAGCGATTTCAACCGACTCAGCCGTTCCAATCGAAGTCTTAGGTCGGCGATCACAACGATTTCTCTGAGGGAGGACACTAAGTCCATACTAGAAAAGAACCTATAATAGGGCCAACGCCGAGTAAACGCCAGGTATGAGAAAAATAAGAGCCCCTAGCGAATGTCCCGTTCGACCGGCTCCTAAATGATGTGTCGCTGATGTGTCCGGCGACCGGGGCCCCTTCGAATTCATTTTGACCGAGCCGGCTAAGTGCCCGACTTCCAAGTGCGAAATCGGGGACAAGACTTTGGCCAGACTCGATCACTAGGATTTAGCTCACCGTCCAACACGGTTCTTCGTTTCTTCCAATCCCAAAGGTCGAAGAAACTCTCTGACCTCGTACTCAGTCCTAGCTAGCGATCATCACTGTATCCATAAGCATGGCGTTATTGACCGATTCCAAGCGGAAGTGTTGTCTACGCCGTTGCCGGACTCGAATACAGGAACTGGGGGCTAAACCGGCAGCCAGGACCAAAACCACATTCGTCACACCCATGGCATGAGGACTCGAGTGCCCGCAGATGCCCGCTTTCCGGCCGGGACGTGCTGGCTCCAGGGTCTTACCGGGGTAGTTGTGGTGTGGTAGTCTGCGGCTTACCGTGATTCAGTCTTCCCGATCCTCGATTCGAGTCTTGGCCGTGCTGTGTGTGGCGGGGTTAGCCCTGTCGACAGCTGCGGCTGCTTTGGCATCCAGCCGTGTACAGCGCACGAATGATGTACTCTTCGTCGAGATCACAACCGAGCTGGGTCTTCCCACGCCACCCGACACCTGGCCCGACGGTACCCACACACTTCCGGAGATCATGGGCGGCGGCGTCGGCCTGTTCGACTATGACGGAGATGGAGATCTCGACCTCCTCGAGATCCGCAACCCGCCGCCGGGCCAGTTTGAACGGCCGGCGCCGAACCGCTTCTACGAGCAGCTTGCGGACGGGACCTTCATCGACGTTACGTCGGATTCCGGATTGGGCGACCCGGAATACGGTCAGGGAGTCGCCATCGGTGACGCGGACAACGACGGAGATCTAGACGTTTACGTTGCGAACTACGGCCCCGACGCCTTCTTCCTCAACCAGGGAGACAAGACCTTTGTCAACGCTACTTCGGCGGCGGGTATTCGGGGTGACTATTGGAGCACTTCCGCGGCATTCCTCGACTACGACCGCGATGGAGATCTCGACCTGTACGTCGTCCATTACATTCAGTTCGATCCGGAGAGGCGGTGTGAGATAAACGTGCGGTCAACGGTGGACTACTGCGGCCCGCAAGTATTCAACGGAGAAAGCGACACCCTGTACCGAAACGACGGCGACGGGACGTTCACCGACGTCACTTCTGAGGCCGGCCTCACGCGTGCGGGCAAGGGATTGGGGGTTGTCCCCGCCGATCTGACCGGCGACGGTCAAGTGGACATCTACGTGGCCAACGACGGCGAGGTGAATCAGCTTTGGGTCAACAACGGCGACGCCACATTCACCGATGAAGCCGTTATTCGCGGCGTCGGGTTCAATGCCTACGGAAGACCCGAAGCCAGCATGGGAATTGCCGCCGGCGACGCTGACGGCGACGGCCGCCTCGACCTCTTCATGACCCATCTCTCAGGCGAGACCAACACCCTATACATGGCCAGCGAGTACGCCGTCTTCACCGAATCGTCGGATGTCTCCGGCATGGCGGTCACCGACCTGCCGTACACCGGGTTCGGATGCGGTTTCTTCGATTTCGATAACGACGGCGACCTCGACGTGGCCGTCGTCAACGGAGGCGTCAAACGCGCTCCTGTCCATGAAGGCGACCGCGCAGCGAACTTTTGGGGCGCCTACGTCCAGCCCAACCTCGTGTTTAGAAACGATGGGGGCGCGCGGTTTTCCGATGTGAGCGATTCGGCGGGGGACTTTGGCAGTCGGGTTGAGGTGAGCCGGGGGCTGGCATTCGGGGACATCGACCTCGATGGGGACATCGACCTCGTGGAGGGCACTCTGGGCGGCGTTCGCGTCTTTCGGAACGACTCGCCCCCTCCCGGCAACCACTGGCTGCGAGTGCGCACCCTTACTGGCAACCGGGACGCTTTGGGTGCTGAAGTCGTGGTCGTCGCCGGGGGTGATCGCACGCTTCGGCTAGGCACACCGGCCTTTAGCTATGCGAGCAGCAGCTACTTCCGGATTCACTTTGGGCTGGGTGAGGCCGCCGCTGTCGATGCGATCGAAGTGACCTGGCCCGACGGCACTCGCGAGAGCTTCGCTGTTCCGAGTGTCGACCGCGAACTGACCCTGCGTCAGGGCCAGGGGGAGCGCCTGTGACCGGGAGCGGGCCCAGGCTGAGCCTTCTGATGGTGGCGGGGATGGTATGCGTGTGGGGTTGCGGCGAGCCGGTGCCTCCAACAGCGATACCCCGACCGGATCTTTCCGGGGTCACCGATGAGCGACTCGTCCAGACCGTGCTTGACGCGCAATCGCAAGTCGAAGACGCGCCCCAATCGGGGGAGGCGTGGGGACAGCTGGGGGACGTCTACCTTGTGCACGAATGGGGGGCCGAGGCCGCCGCAGCTTACCGACGCGGCGCGGCGCTGAACCCCGAAGAGTTCCGCTGGGTCTACTTTCTTGCAAGAAGCCTCGAACGCACAGATGTTGGAGCCGCGGCCACCGCGTACAGTCAGGCCCTCGAACTCGATCCCTCCTATCTGTCAGCCCGGGATGCCTACGCCCGGGCACTGAGGGAACTCGGCCGAGCGGTGGACGCCCGGGAGGTTCTTGAAGTCACCCTCGAGTTGAACCCGGGCAACGCACGGGCAGAACTCGCCCTGGGCGAACTGGATCTTCAGGACCAGGCGTTCGAGACGGCCCGCGAAAACCTAGAACGCGCTCTTGAACTCGACCCGCAAAGAATCGAAACCCACCGGGCACTGGCCCAGGTCTACCTGGTGTTGGGAGACCGGGAGGCGGCCAACCGACACGCCCAGGCCTCACAAGAGGACAGGCCTGAACGCATTCTCCCCGATCCCGTGTTCGACGAGGTTGGGGCGGCGGGTGTCACGCGGTACTGGCTCACCGTTCGCGCCAACCGCTACCTGGCATCGAACCAACCTGAACGGGCGCTGGAGGAATTCGCCAGGGCGGCCAGCGACGACGAGCCCAATCCCATGTTCTGGTACAACTATGGCAACGCGCTGCTCCGGACCGGGCGATACGACGAAGCTGTTTCAACCTACGAGCGCGCTGTGGGGTTGATCGACGACGCATCGCCAGTCGTCCGGCGCGACCAGGAGGCCCGGTTCTATTCCAACCTGGGCCTGGCCAGCGCAAACGCAGGGTTACTCGAGAGTGCGGAGGAGAACTTGCTCCGGGCGCTCGAGCTGTCTCCCTCCTCCGACAGCGAGATCAACAACCTCGTCGTCCTGTACCGCGGCCAGGGTCGGCTGGACGACGCCATTCGGCTGCTGGAAGGAAGCGCCTTAATCGCAACGAGCGAAAGGTTCCAGGAGATGCGCGATCAAGTGGTTCGTGAACGCGACGCCGGATCAGCGCCACCCCAATAATACTGCGGTCGAAGAAACGGAAAGGCCCCGTCACCGGGGCTTTTCTGAAATGATTTACCGATACCGGTCGGTCAGATTCGGGTGTTCCATCACCGCCTCCTGCCGAGGATCCCGACTTCGATCAGGCCCAAGTAGCAATGAACCGACGAAGCCTTCGATTTGGCGGAGCGGGAGACAAAACAAGATTCCAAGCGTCAGCGCGGTCTAGATCGCGAGGCCAAAACAGCGTCGTTGCGCGCCTCGGCTGTGATGTCGGTGAGGAATCCAACCGCCAATGGCGTCTTCGCTGAACCAGATCATGATGTCGCCGCGATTGCGGAGTCCGTGCTCGTACTCCTGCCAATTCGTGACCGCGTACTTGGTCTTGTAGTTCGGGTGTACGAAACTGGACGTCCGTGCTGCCATCGGATTAGCTCCTACGAGATTGCCGGTTGATTGACAGTCTCGATCGCCATACTTTTGCCGTCAAGCTGGATTCATGCACCAATACCCCTCCGTGCGGCTCCCATCCTCCAGCAGAACGCCCGGCCCGAGGAAAACAAACTCGGGAATTTCGTTCTTCCCTTTCACCAGATTAGCTATGGACAACCCCCTGGGAAGTGGGGTACAAAAAGTGATCCTCTTCGGGGTACCCGTAATGCGGCGTTCCCCGTATTGTCTGAGTGCCCTCGTCGTGGCCGCCTGCCTGTTCGCGGCGGCGCCGGCATCGGCGCATCACTGGTTTGCAGCCGAGTTCGACGGATCGAACGGCGGCGAGTTCACGGGCACGCTGAGGGGTGTGGACTGGGAAAATCCGCCCGCGTGCTTCTTCATCGAGAAAAAAGACGCGATCCCCGAGCAATTCCAGAAGCTGTTCGACCAGGAAATGAATCGAAACCGCTGAGGTGAGTCGGATATGAAACACATGCTGATACCGTCGCTCGTCCTGCTGTCCGGCCTTGCTGCCCACCCGCAGGGCCGGCCGCAGATTCCACCGCCGACCGACCTCGTCACGCCGGCCATCGCCGGCGTGGTTGCCCCCGGCACGCCGATCGAAGTGGTCCGGGCCGGATTCCGGCGGACCGAAGGTCCGGTGGGCATGCCGGACGGGAGCCTCCTCTTCTCCGAGAGGGACAACATTACCAGGATCGACGGGGACGGCAACGTGTCCACCTTCGTCGAGCCCTCCAACGCGGCGAATGCGGTGGGGTTCGACCCGCAGGGCCGCCTGATTTCCGTGCAGCGCGCTCAGGGAAACGAGAAGGTCGGCGTGCTGTATCCGTCGGGCAGCGAATCCGTACTGGCGGACAGTTTCGAGGGGAAGCCGTTCAGTCGTCTCAATGACCTGGTAGTGGGCGCGCGCGGCGACGTCTACTTCACGGACCAGGAAGGGATCTACTACCTGCCGCCGGATGGCGGGCAGGTGACCCGGGTCGAGCAACGCATTGCCAATCCGAACGGTGTGATGCTGAGCCCGGACGAGGGGACGCTCTACGCCAACGACAAGGACGGCGAGTATCTGCTGGCGTTCGACGTGGCGCCGGACGGCACGCTGGCCAATCGGCGTCAGTTCGCGAAGTACAAGAGCGTCACCGTGCCGGGACACCAGGACCGGTTGGTGGCGGAGGACAACGGGGCGGACGGTCTGGCGGTCGACAGCGAGGGGCGCATCTACGTGGCGACGAACGTGGGTGTCGAAGTGTTCAGCCCGCAGGGAGAACATCTAGGCGTCATTCCGGCCGTCTGGGGAGGCGAGAGCTTCAACCTGAGAAAGCCCCAGAACGTCGCGTTTGCCGGTCCGGACAGGAGGATCCTCTACATGGTCGGTTCCGGAGTGGTGTTCAAGATACAGACGCTCGCGCAGGGACCGAGCACCCGCGCGAAGTAGCCTCACGAGATTCGAACAATTGGCATATTCATTGCTGTGGTGGCTGCGGGTTTCGCGACGGTGACCCTCGCACTCGTTCTTCGGGCCTCGACGGACATCCCTGCCTGGGCGTACGCGCTCGCCGCCACCGTGTCGTCAGGAATGCCATGGCCGGTGCCCGGCCATCCCGGTCGGCACATGGATGGCGAAGGCTGGCGGTTGATCAATGCGGATCTTCAGTCTGCAGTTCGATCTGAAGGAGTCAAAGGCGCATGCGTATCGTGATCGGGGGCCTGCTTGGTGCAGTGCTCCTGCTGACGGGAATGGTCAGCGCCGCCCCTGCCGAACGGCTTGCGCAACGGGAGGACGCGCGCCCGCCCAGGCTGAAGCTCACAAGCACTGCCTTCCGCGATGCTGGTCCGCTGCCATTGGCGTACACCTGTTACGCCGAAGGCGGCAATGCCGTCTCGCCCTCGCTGCAGTGGAGCTTCGCGCCGGAGGACACGGCAAGCTTCACGCTCATGGTGGTCGCGCCTGACAATCACCAAGGCGGCAGTCTTACTCAAGCGTTCTTCTGGGTACGCTGGAACATCCCGGCGAGCACGAGGGAACTCCCGCAAAATGTGCCGCTTGGCGCCGAGCGGCCGGACGGCAGCCGCCAGGTCGAAGGCCGCGGGATCGTGGGATACCGGGCGCCGTGCGCGCCGCCGGGCGTGGGCGCCCTCCACTATCAATTCAAGCTATACGCGCTCGACCAGATGCTAAGGCTCCCAGCGAATGCGACCCGGGAGGACGTGCTGAACGCGATCGATGGCCACAACGTGGGTGCCAGCAGCTACTACGGCACGATCGAGCGCTCCGCGGACGGACAGTGAGCCTCATACGGGCGGATTGAGCTGCGCTTCACGTCCCAGCTTGATGCCCTCGGCGAGAGTCAGGCCTTCGACGAGTTCAAGAACGAGGAAGTGCTTTCCATCCGTCTCTTCTAGTCCGTAAATGGCGGCGATATTCGGATAATTCAGAGAAGCGTGAAACTGGGCTTGCCGTCGGAACCGCGTAACGCGGTCCGCATCATGAGCGAACTCTTCAGGCAGGATCTTGATGGCAACCTGTCGTCCACGTAGCACAGCCTTTCATCGGACGACCATTTTTTCGGTTGTGACAATCCATAGCAGCGAGCGGCTTAGCTGATTACGCATCTAATCGGCCTCCTCGTATCCTACCCCGCCCGATCATTGTTGTCCCGCATTCGCGGCTTCTGCCGCGGCTCTCTCCTTCGCCTCTATGAGGCGCTCGCCGGCCAGGGCTGCCCCGACGCTGATGTCTCCTTCGACACATGCGTACTCAAGCATCTGATAATTGTCGTCTTTCTGCCAAGGAAGCATGAAGGTCCAGGATTTCGTCCAGGTCGTCGGATCCTCGAGCGTGGCGTAGTAATGGATTCTGGTCGGGCTGACGGGTACGAAACGTTCGATCAGAGAAAAGTTCCTGAAGGTAATCCCTCTTGGGATGAAAGGCGCTTTTGATGAAGCCCCGGGCTCGGTGGCTGGCCTGCGCCTGCCGGTCCCCGTCTGCTTGTCCGTGAAATTCGTCGTCTCGACGACTAGGGTGTTCCCCTCCCAGCGGCCACGAGAGTCCCCATTCCACTGGCGGACGTCTGGGTCCAGATGCGGACGCCCGTCAAGCGGGATGACGCGAGTGTCCAATCGCTCGCGGACCAGCACCACCCAGCCAGGCGACTGCATAATCAGCGTTCCACTGTTGTAATCCATCGGACCCTGTGGCGTGTGTCCCGAAATGCAACGCGACATTGACCAGAAGTCTTCCCATGAATCGTATCGGCCGCGTCCAGGCACACTCATGGCAGCGTCAAACGCGTCCAACCGCTCTACCGCTTCTGGCGTCAGCGAGGGCTTTCTCCCATCCGGAGGATCCACGACGAGCGACGTTCGCCGGTCTCTGACGAAGTTCCGATTGTTCCAGAAGTCATTGTAGCCCTGCATACCCGGCGGATTGGCCTCTTCCCATTCAGCCCATTCCTGATCCGTCAAAACCGGTTTCCCCTCAAATTCTTCGGGTCGTTCCATCGGGATCCTGCTCAGAAAGTCCCATGTACCCTGCAGGTCCGGATCGCCCCATGGCGTCCGGGGCGGCGTGTAAGTCGTTGGGGGCGGAGCCCACGTCGCCGTTATGGCGTCCGACGGGGTCTGGCCGGCGACAGGCACCACGGCCGGCGATGGAGACACAATCAGAACAAAGAGAACGGCCCCGGTAACAAACATTCGAGAAAACATCTAAGACCTCCCACGAATGAGCCGTCTGTGTTTGACGCGAACAGTGCCCCTGGCACGCCCGCCCTAAGTCTTTTGGCCTTTACTTATAGACGCGCAAATTGTAAGCGGGCAGTTCTATGCTGTCAACGCTAGGTCCGTTAAGTCCACGCAAGGTCCCCTAGTTTGCTACGGAAACTATGGACTCGTTCGAAAGCGTCTGCAAAAGCTCGGTAGGGCCCAGTGCTTGAAGTCGTAGAGAACAATCCACTGGGGGTGAGCATTCCTCGACGATGGGCCCGGTTTTCGCCAGCTTCACAATCTCAACTGCCGCCATCGGATTTGTGAGGACTTGAAACCATCAATCAAAGAAGGCGCCACAGCAGGTTTCTTTTGCTCAACGTTCCACGGCCTGCAATCTGCAGTACGGATCAAAGCGTAACCAAACTCCCGGCCTGTATTCAATGGTGACCGGACAATCCATTCCCATTCCGGGTTCGGTGGGTGAGATCCTCTTTCCGAGCGTCCCAGACACTTCGTAGCGGTTCATCCACTGCTCGAGGGTCACGGTTTGCCCGGATTCCGACTGGAGGGCCCACGTTTTCGGCTCGCTACGGGAGGTTTCCCGCCCATTCTCCTCCGATCGGGCCGCTCCGGCTCTGAGTAGTACCCGAACAACTTCAGCATAACCCCCAGACGTCGCGGCCGACATTGCCGTCACGCCATCTACAGCGGCATAGTTGACATCTGCCCGGGCGGCGAGCAGACGCTCGACGATTTCCTCGTATCCCCGGGCAGAAGCCACAATCAAGGCTGTTTCGCCCCGCTCGTCAATGTGATCAACATCGGCGCCGTTGGACAGCAGGTGACCGACAATCTCGTCATGCCCCTGTTCAGAAGCGTAGTGCAGCGCCGTCCTTTGAGACGTATCTGTCCCATTTACGTTCGCCCCTTGGAGGATCAGTTGCCGTACCTGGTCGATCGCGCCATCTCTCGCCGCGTCATGAATCAGGTCGGCATGTGCTGGAGCAGCCAGCAGAAATCCGATGACCGCGATCCATCCTGGCAAGAATCTCGGAGATGCCATTCTCTTTCAGCCTCCCGTGCAAGCCCATGGGGCACCGTTGTACACAATTTCAGTCATGAGGATTTCATCTCGGCCGAGCTGTTTGATCGCCTTCTATCCTCAGAGTTCGCCTAAAGAATACGTAAGGCAGATTGTGAGTGCAACGCATCTAGTATTAAGAAAATCTCAATCAGTAAGAAACTCTCAACGGGAAACAAGGGAATTGTCAGGTGCTGAGTTCGCAACTTAGGACCTTCGCAATGCTGCCACAACGATCACGATGCCTCCCACAGCAAGAAAAAGACCGGGTGCTGCGTTTATGAGTTGGGCACCAACGTCCTGGGCGTTGCTTACCAGACTCGCCTCACCCGTCACGCCCCGGATGAATAGGTCGTACCCAAGGTAGGCGAAAAATCCAGCCACCAGCACCACGATCAGTTTGAACAGGAAGTTCAAGACTACTGACAAGTTCGGCCCCAAGTTGTCGGTCATCGAATTAGCTTATCAGTGCGACACCCCCTTGCCTCTGAGTAGTGTCACAGCGGATCCGGGCAACATCACGCTTCGCGTCTGGCTTGAGCACATGGGGGACAGGGAGGCGATGAAATCTCAACCGCGCCAACCGGATTTGAACAGGCGTTGAGACTCCAATCACGGAACTGCGACCCGTTCTTTAAGTTTTTTAAACGAGGACGATGTTGATCTGGGGGCGGCTGCTCGGGCAGTACCCGTACCATCTAACAGTCCGCGGCAGAAGTCCCGAGGGCCGCGTTACGGCCAAACGGGGCCGGATTCCAGGAGGCACAACGTGACGACACAACGTCGCGACGACGCGACAATGCGCATTCATTGGGAGGAGTCGGCGACAACGAAGACGGCCCCGTTTCGCCGTAACCCTTCGGGCGCAGGGGGGCCACCGACGTTTCAAACGGAGGCCGCAGGCGCCCAGCAGGCTTTGTCCGGCATTGGTAAGGCCGGTCACGATGAAAAGACGGCGCCCGCGGCCTCGGTTTCAAACCTCGGTGCCCACTCCTCACTTCGCGCCTGCAACCCGAAGACCCCTGCGCGCGGTCCTCGGGACTTCTGCCATGGACTGCTAAGGGGAAGCGCGACGAGAAATCGTTGGTCGTCGGGGGGTATGGGCGCAGTTTCTATGGCATGATCAATACGGACCGAGAAGCTGTCGACTCCCGGCGATGCCTGCGATTGCCAGAGCTGCGCAAACAGGGGGAATAGATGTCGGAACCCAAGCCTGGCGAGGTCACCGCATTGCTCGATGCCTGGAACAACGGCGAGGGGCAGGCTATGGACGATCTAGCCCCGCTGATGCGGATAAGTAAGACCAGCGGAGTTCCGAGTGCCGGGGGGTGGCAAGACGCAGAAGACCATGGGCGATCTCCCCGTGGCGGGAGCTTGAGAGCCAGCCTCGTTACGATGGCGCTCCTGGCTTCGTTCGGGAGCCTTTCAGCCCAGACACCGGAACAGCCATCGGCAGATCCGATCGCGATCGACGTCATGACGTTCAACATCCGGACGTCGCAGGGCCGCGACGGTGAAAACGTATGGCCGAACCGCAAAGAGCTGGTCGCGGAGACGATCGAGCGCTTCGACCCGGACATCGTGGGGTTGCAAGAGGCGCTATCGGAGCAGATCGATTTCCTCGAGACCGAGCTACCGCAGTACCGGTGGGTGGGGGTCGACCGCGGACTGAATGGCGGTATCGGATTGAGCGAGTTCACGCCTATCTTTTACAGATACGAGGAGCTCGTCCCCATCGAGTCGGGCACGTTCTGGCTGTCGGACGACCCCGGTCCTCCATCTCGGCGTCGTCGAGTCTCGCGGATCGTCACCTGGGCACGTTTCCATCATTTGGCGACCCGCCAACAGATCTACGCGTTCAACACCCACTTCACCCTACGTCGCGGTCAGCAGCAGGTCGAGTCGGCCGAGCGCATCAACGAGCGTGTCGCCGCAATACCACCCGGAAGCTCGGTGATCGTCATGGGGGACTTCAACGCCGTCGCCGAGTCGAGCAGGACGTGGGAAGTCGCGACGAGCCAGGGTCTGCGCGACGCGTGGCTGATCGCTGGAGAGCGGCGTGGTCCGCCCCTGACGTCGAACGGCTTCGGTCCCCCGCCCGAGGGAAGGGAAGGTCGGATCGATTGGGTGCTCGTGAGCGACCCGATCGAGGTGCTCGCCGTCGCCACGATCGTGCACAGCGCCGACGGTCGGTACCCATCGGACCACTATCCCGTGCTGGCGAAGCTCCTCGTTCCGCCGCGCTGAGCGGCCCGCTCCCCCGCCGTCTGGACGCGATCGCTCCCGCTGGGGGAACGTCGTCTTCCGGTGCCGTTGGCCCGGCGATCGCGGCACAGCGCGGCGACTGCCTGGCAGTCTTGTTTGTTTCTCGGCATCCGCCATTCGGATTTCTCGAGAGTGAGCTCGGCAGGATTCAATTTACAGACAAATCCAGTGCCTGACCCGTCTGATCGATAAAGCTCAGTGTCCCCGACGAGGTCGGTCCCGCCGTGCCTCTGAACAGGATCAACTGTGTAGACCAGCCTCCAGAGTCCACGATGTGCGGAAAGTAGATATCCACACTCGTTGCTGAAGTCGCCTCATTGGATGGGAGTGACGTCGTCATCTTTATTTCTCCCCGCTCGTTGATGCGCAGCCTCAGTCCAACAATCGCCATGTCGGCAGTAGCGGTCAACCGGAGCACCCCGGAAAAGTCATCCGGCACGGAAAATAGTTCGTCAAGGAAGCGGGCGACTTGACCGGAAGGTGGAATCGACAGTGTTTCCGCCGCGGCTGCGAATGAACCATCAAGATTGGTTAATTCCAATGTCACGGTAGTCGAAGAGCCCGACGTGTCAGTGATCGCGACGCCGCTTCGTAGGGATCCGGGCAGTTCAGGCGTTCCTGAGACCTCGACATACACACGAAACGCAGACCCTTCGGGTAACGCGGGCACTCCTGATTCAGAGACGGTGACGCCGCCACTGGCGAAAGAAAATATGACGAGGCCTGAAGGCGTCGAGTTTCCGTTATCCGCTCTTGCTTGGATCGATCCCAGGGAAACCGTTCCCGCTGGATTTGAAGTCGTGAACCGCTGGCTGCTGCGCCGAGCGATCGTAGAGGGAAAGCTCGACCCGATAGAGCCATCGTCAAGCATCAGAGTCACTGGTGACGCTGCTGTGGTTCCGCTCCCTTGATCGAAAATTGGACAGTTCCTGTCATCGTCGAGTCCGTCGGGTTCACGAGGACCACCTGTGTCGTCCATCCGCTACCGTCCACGAAATGAGGAAAGTAGACAGTCGCGCTGGAAGTTGATGACAGTGGTGCAACGGGCAGCGTCGTCATCAGAAATTCTGACAATTCGTTGGTGAAACTTCGGAGAGCGATTACGGAAATCGGTACTGACGACGTAAAGGTGAAGGTGCCGAGAACCACACGTCTTCCGTTAAAGGGCTCCTGATCAAGAAACTTCGCCGTTTTTTGGTTAGCACCAAGTTCGAAGCTGCCATTGCCGAAGTTTGTCCCCGCGATATCCGTGAAAAAGAAGTTGACTGTCGCCGCTTTGTCGTTTGGATTTGCCATGGCCAGCCCCGTGTTCACAGGACCATTCACTTCCGCAAAGATACGGCCCTCTTGGATAGGAGCCGCCGATGGAACACTCGCTTCCGAGACCAAAACCCCATTTTGCGTAAAGCCAAAAATCGCCAATCCAGATGGGGTCGTGTTCCCATCGGACGGCTGAATCCTCGCGTAACCGACTGCTGTCGAACCCATGCTGCCAGACGTTGTGAGCGAGAAACCGCTCCGGTCGCCGAGTGTAAACGTGGTTTCCGTTGTCCGTTCCCCGTCGAAACTGATCCGCCAAATCAGCCCCCCGCCGTCATCGGAAACAAGCAACGAACCGTCCCGGCTAACGAGAACTCCCACGGGGCGGCCCCAAGTGCTAGCCGGGCTGCTCGCGTTTACGATCCAACCAGTAACGAAATCCTCCATTGGTCCGGAGGGACTCCCATCGTCGAATGGGACGAAGCCGACGCGGTAGCCGGACAGGGATGAGCGATTCCACGATCCGTGGAGGGCAACGAAAGCCCCGTTGCGGTAACGCTCCGGAAACTGGGTTGATTCGTAAAAGGTCATGCCCAGAGCGGCAGAATGGGAAGTGATCAAAACATCGGGAATGATCGCGCTCTCGACCAAATCCGGCCGCTTCCCAAGGTGCTCGGGATCGGGGTGTGTGCCGATGTAGGAATAAGGCCAACCATAGAAGCCACCGTCCTGAACTGACGTGATGTAGTCCGGGACCAGATCGTCGCCGAGCGCGTCTCTCTCGTTGACCGCAGACCAGAGTATATTGGTGCCGGGCTGCCATGCCAGTCCGACCGGATTGCGCAGTCCGGAAGCGAAAATTCGATGTCCAGTGCCATCGGGATTGTATTCACTGATGGCAGCGCGGATGACTTCTTCACCATCACTCTTGTTCGATCGGGAACCGACTGCAACATACATCTTGCTCCCATCGCGGTTGAAGATCAGGTTACGGGTGCCGTGACCGCCCGAAGGAAGGCTCACTAGCTGTTCGGGTGACCCAGACGCATTGGAATCACCGAACTGATAGGGCACGCGAACGATGCCCTCGGTTGCACCCAAGTAGAGATAGTCCTCGTGAAAATCCATCCCGAAGACGCCACTCAATCCGTCGATGAATGTGCTTCGCATGTCCAGAAGGCCATCGTCATCCATATCGCGCAACACGACCACGGACCCCCGGCTCGACTCGGTAACGAAGACATCCCCGTTCGGCGCCTGAACCATATTGCGCGGACCCTGGAGGTTGTCCGCAAACACTTCGACACTGAAGCCGGGAGGGAGTTCTAACTGGGCCTCTGACGGGGGTGAAACCACTTGTGCGCGGTTTACAACGGATGGCGTCGCGAAGGGCTCCGGGAGCTCAAACCGTTGGGCCACTACCAGCACGCCGAGACACGTAAAGAAAAAGGTAAGGGGGGGAATAACCCTCCGCGCGGAGAACGTAGTCATGGTGGCTCTACCGTTTGAACAACTCCGTAAAGAATACTAGGTGAGGGAGTTAGAAGCAATCAAGGGCCAGATACGCCATTTGAGAAACGGCCCAGAAATACGAGGTTTTCTCAACTTCCGCGAACCGGATTTGCACGGGAGTTGACCTTGGGCGAGACTTGGAGCGTCCGCGGTCGTGATCCACGCTCAGATCGCTTACCTATGACATCTGACACGCCCGCTACAGTCACGTTGTTAGTTAACGGGAGTCTTGTAGGACAGGCACCCGTTCCCTGGGTTCTTCAATCCAGGACGACGTTGATCTGGGACGCTCGCTTTCTTCCAGATCGGCCTGCTCTTCCGGGAAGACAATGATATATTTCGAGGCTCAATCGATGGGCCCGAGCGTGAGTCACCCTCGGCGAGGTCAGCTGGAGAGGCCGAGGGCCGATGACGCGGCTTTGGCCGATGACGCGGCTCGGAACGACAGCGCTCCGGCGGATTCGGCCACACCCACCGGCCGCGACAGTTGAAGGAGGATGTCGACTATGGATCCAATCAGACGCAAAATACTGAAAGGGGGGGCGGCGGCGGCGGCGATGGCCGCGGCACCGCGCGCGTTTGCCCGGCAGACGGGACAGGGAGGGACTGGCTCCTTCTACGAAAGAGGACCCGTTCGCATCCACTATGAAGAGTTCGGCTCCGGCTTTCCGTTGTTGGTCATCCCGGGTGGGGGATTGAACTCGACGATGTCCGCCTTAGCCCGCCACCCCTTTAATCCGATCGAGGAGTTCAGGGGCGAGTACCGCTGCATCACCTCGGACCTGCGCAACGCCATTCCCGGCCAGTCCTCGGGCCCGCTCGAGGTTGACCGGCCGTGGGATTCCTATACCGATGACCATATCGGTCTGATGGATCACCTGGGGATCGATCAGTTTATGGTGATCGGCTTCTGCGTCGGTGGCCCCCTGGTCTGGAACCTGCTGGAGCGGGCGCCGGATCGTGTTGTCGCGGGGGTGTTGGCGCAGCCCGTCGGGTTCCGCGTGGAGGCGCCCGACCGCTTCTACGAGAGCAACATGAGCGGCTGGGGTGCTGAGATAGTCCAGCACCGGACTGAGTTCACGGTGGCGATGGTTGACGCTTTTGTGGACAAGATGTACCGCAACGTCGACTTCGTCATCACCGTCACACGCGATTTCGTGCGCAATTGCCAGACGCCTGTACTGATCCTACCGGATGAGACTCCCGCGCATCCGTACGTCGTTGCCATGGAAGCCGCGATGCTCGCGCCACAAGCCGAAGTGAGCATGTTCCCGTGGAAGGAGCCTCCGGAGCGGATTCCCCTGGCGGTGCGCCAGATTCGTTCCTTCCTCCGAGCGCATCGGCCTGCTTCTGGCTAGACGGCGGCATTCATGGGGAGTAGGGGGCTCGATGTTTACATCGTCGATTACGCCACAATGAATCGCTTGCAGTTGTCGGAATAACGGGTGAGACTAAATACCCATGAGCGTCGGCAGACAGGCTGGCGTTCTCGTCTGCATAACGGATCATAGGGGGAAAGTATCATGCGCGGAGCAATGCTGTTTGCGGCCGGACTCTTTGCGGGGTTGGCCGTAAGTGTGGGGTTGGCGCAGAACGCCAACAGTAATGTCGTGATGATGAATCACGTGGGCATCAACGTGCCGGACATCCCGGCTGCACTGACGTACTACACTGAGACAATGGGCTACCGGGAAGCGTTCCGTCTCAGCGACGACAACGGGCGGCCGAGGCTGGTTTACTTGCACATCAGCAACAACACGTTCCTTGAGCTCGGGGCGGCGAACGCGGAACGGCCTGCGGGTTTCACCCATTATGGGCTGCACGTCGAGAACGTGGCAGACGCCGTCGCAAGTTTCAGGAGGAACGGCGCAACGGTCAGTGATACGCGCAACAGCGATACCAAAGCGATCCTCGCCAACATCACTGATCCCTACATGGGCCGCATCGAATTGGCCGAACTCCCTCCGGAGTCCCTGCATTACCAGGCCATTCAGAGCTGGAACTGAGAAGGAGCAGTGACATAAACGATTCACGTTCCGTGGCGTTCTATCGATGGTGGTGGTCACTGGGGTCGGGATGGCCCTGCTGGCAGCGGGTGTTCAAACCGAAGAACGGGCGGGCACGCTTGAGACGGACAGAGTTGAGCCCGTCAAGAGCGAGAGTTGAATCAGCGCGATTCGCCGATTTGAACCGGAGAAGCCCCGCATCGGCCTGCCTGCAGAATAAGTTGCGATCGATCAGTTGAGACCGCCCGACGTTACAGGAACGCGGGTTTGTATCGATGGCTCTGAGGCAGGGTGGCGTCGGACTTCGCTTTGTCGTTCTTTGAGAATGGAGTTCGGTGGTGGACCCGAGTGCGGGCCGACCCTGTGGGGATGCCATGATTCAGGCCCCCCCACCCCCCAACCGGGACAGTGTTTGAAAGTGCACAGAAACACGAAGGTTGACAGAATAGTACATCTTCGTTTATCCGTTTGAAGGACATCACAGACATTGGAGGGAGCAACATGCGGAAGCCAATTGCGCCACGATGGAAATGGGTGGGCACCGGACTCCTCTGGGGCGGTCTTGCGATGGCGGGTGGGTTCTTCAGTGGACCCGTTGTCGTGTCCGCTCACCATTCCACTGCCGGTTACCTGGACCAAGTCACGGAAGCGGAAGGCGAACTCGTAGGTTTGGTGTGGAGGAACCCCCACATTAGACTCGCCCTGAAAACGATCAATACCAACGGTGAGGAAGAGATCCGGACCATGCATGGGAATTCTATCTACAACATGCAGCGAGAAGGCGTGACCCGGGATTTGTTCAGAATAGGCGAGCGCGTGAGGGTGACCGGGCGGCAATCGAGCAGGGACGAACTCGACTTTCTCGCCACCAACATTTTGTTTGCAGACGGGCGTGAGGTGTTGCTCTGGGGAGACCGGCCCCGGTGGTCGGCGGAGATACTCGGCGGTCGAGATTTGTTGGTTGAGCGTGGCCTGAACAGCGACTTCAGCGGGGACGGTAATGGGATTTTTCGCGTCTGGAGTGTGCCACGCGGACTTGCCCGTCGAGTTGTGACCCACCTTCCGTTTCGGGAATCCGCGATTGCGGCAAGGGAGTCATGGGACATGTTTGACAATTTCGCAACCCGTTGCGAGCCAGAAGGCATGCCTCGAATCATGATCAATCCGCACCCGTTTGAGTTCATCGATCAGGGGGCACAGATTACGCTTCGGACCGAGTTGTACGACATTGAGAGGACGATCCATATCAATCGATCCGAGCCGCCTGCCAACGAACCCGCGTCAAAGCTAGGTTACTCGACAGGAGAGTGGGAAGACGGAGTCCTGGTGGTTACAACCCGTCGTATCAACTGGCCGTTCTTCGATACCATCGGCACGCCACAAAGCGAGGCAGTGGAAATCGTGGAACGGTTTACAGTCAGCGAGGATCAGAGCCGCCTGGATTTTCATATCACAGTGACTGATCCAGGGACCTTCACCGAACCCGCAACCATCGAGGGTTTCTGGCAGGCTCTTGGGGATACGATTCCGATCTACGACTGTCAGACGGATTGATGATGGAGGTGGGCTGCGGTTGGGGCGTCGGATCAGGTCCGGCGGAGATTGTCCCGATGTCGGGCGGACGGAGCGAACCGCTCTTACCGTGATACGACGGGCTCCAGGCCGCTCTCGATGATCAGCGGGGCCAGTGCCGGGGCTGACAGAAATTCAATCAGCGACCGGGCCCCGTCCGGATTCGTCGCGCCGCTGACGATACCCGCCGAGAAAATAGTAATCCTTTGAACCACATCCGGGAGAGGTCCCACATAATCGATCCCGTCGATCGGCAGCAGCTCGCTAATCTGCTGAAAGCCGATCTCGGCGTCCCCGCGTGCGACCACGTTGCCGACGCGCTCGCTCTCAATACGCTGGCTCTTCTCTTTGACCTGATCGGCGATCCCCAGCAGCGGAAACAGTTCAGTAGAGAGATACGTGCCGCTGGCGCTGGCCGAATATGCGATGGACATCGCCTGGAGGAGGGTGCGCGTGAGTGCCTCCACGGTGCTGATGTCGGGCTTTGGCCCTCCGGCCCGGGCCGCCATCCCGATGCTGGATCGCGCCAGATCGACCCGGCTGCCCGTGACCACTCTACCCTGCTGGATCAGGTCTTCAAGCGCAAGTCGCGGCAAGGATGACCACGTCTGCGGCCTCGCCGCGCTGAAGCCGCATCGGAATAGAGTCGGGGGCGCCCCCCATCGAAGCCCCGTACGCGGTCCGGACCGTGTCTTCTCTCGTGCGCTCGTACTCCGGAATGACGGTGTTATACGGTACGGAGAACCCGCCAGAGGTCATCACCCTGATTTCTCCCGCGACTGCAGTGCCTGTAATCAGAAACAGGCCGACAAGGACCAGAGTAGGGCTGATCAGGGTGAGTCGCGTCTTCTTCGTGTCGATCACGGCTATGTCCCTTTAGTGACTTTGATTCGCTACAGCAGACTGCGGCACCCGCCCCCATTCCTGCATTAGTGACCTGTAGCCCCGGAATCGGGAGCAGCGCCGATGGGTCTTGCCGGGGAGATCGAGGCGCGAGACGGAAGTCGATGTCTTCACATCGACGACGGCTCGCAACAAAGATATCGCCGGCAACCCCCATCGGCGCTGCTCCCGATTCGGGTGGTACAGGCCATTCGTTCAAGGCCGTTCAGGCCGAGGGTCGAGCGGGGCGCGTTCCTCGAAAATGCCGCCACGGGCTGCTAGCGTGGGTTCGCCCGTTCGTTCAACTCGATATAGGTGCCCCACGGATCATAGATAAACGCGAGCGCATTGCCGCTTTCCGCGTTCTTCGTGTAAGGCCGGACCAGTTCGATTCCAGCCGCTTCGAGATTTTCACAGAACGCTTCCAGGTTGATGACGTCAAAACCGATATGGTCGAGCGCCCGCCCTTTAGAGGTCACGGTCGGAGTGTCTGTGCTGGAAAATGTCAGGTTCACTCCGGGCAGGTCCGCCGCCTGGTTGCGTCCCCGCATCCCCGGTTCCGCACCGAATATCTTCGCGTACCATGCCTGAATTTCCGGTATCTCGGCTTCCGGCACCCAGAAATGGACGTGGTGGTGCTGGATCGCATACTCCTGGTTTCTATCTTCTAGAATCTCGATCCTCAACTCATCCGGCGTGACGACATACGCTTGATCTGTCCTGCCATTGTTGCCGGGCAGTACGTTCACCCCAGCAGCCCTCCACTGGGCAGTCGCCTCTGGAACGTTCTTGACGAGAAAACCGACATGGTTGACGACACTACCGACGGTGCCACCGGCAGGTGGCCCAGCCCCGGGGTTCAGATGCAAATAGACGTAGACACCGGGAAACCTCACGACTTCAAAATTACCCGCTTTGATCGCGGTGCCACCCATCGCCACGAAAATCTTCTTGTTGGCTTCGACATCGCTCGTATTGAGATGCCAGTGACCCATCGTCACGCCCGCTTCGTTGGGCGGAAACGATTGTGCCCACATCGTTTCGGCCGCCAACACTGAAATTACCAGCAGAATTGATCTAAGTCTTCTCACAGCCGACTCCTTTTGTTGCGCTTGCGTTCCCCGTCCTGTCAGAGTACGCGCCTCAGAATGTAAGAGGTCATTGCGGTTCGCCTGTCAACACATGATATAGATCCGTAGATCTAACTACAGGCGGGAGTTATAAGCAATTAAAGTTTCAACACTCTGTAGTTGTTCAATGATTCTGTCACCCCATAACTGTTCAGTGAAAATGTCACCCTATGAGGATGATGGAGACGATTACATTGAACTCAAAGGAACAGAAGCGGTTACTGGTTTTAAATCGCGTCAACGACAGCAAGATGACTGCCCTACACGCCGCCGAGTTACTGGGTTGGAGTGAGCGACACGTCCGGCGGATGTTGGCCCGATACCGGGCGGAAGGAGCCGAAGCGCTGGCTCACGGAAACCGGGGGCGGGAGTCGGAACGTCGGATCCAGCCGGGCCAACGGAGCCGGATCGTGTCGCTGGCGCGGGGCCCATACGCCGGGGTCAACCAGCAGCACCTGTCCGAACTGCTGAACGAGCGCGAACAGATTCCGGTGTCCCGATCCACCCTGCGCCGGGTCCTGGCCGATGCCGGCATCGCCAGCCCCCGCCCTCATCGACGACGGCGACGGCATCGATTGCGTCGGGAGCGTTACCCGCAGGAAGGCATGCTGGTCCAGATCGACGGTTCGCGCCACGACTGGCTCCAGGGCCGCGGGCCACGGATGACCTTGCTCGCTGCAATCGATGATGCCACCGGCAAACTGCTGGGCGCCGTGTTCCGTCCCCAGGAAGACGCTCAAGGCTATTTCCTGCTGCTGCGCCAGATCACCGAACGGCACGGGCGACCGTTGGCCCTCTACCGCGACCGTCACACCATCTTCTAAGGACAGAAGAAGAAACTCACCATCGAAGAGCAACTGCAGGGCCGCCCCGACTCCACGCAGTTCGGCCGTCTCTTAACCGAACTCGACATCCGTTCCATTGCCGCCTGGTCCCCCCAGGCTAAAGGACGCGTCGAACGACTCTTCGGTACGCTCCAAGACCGCCTGGTCAGTGAACTGCGTTTGCACAAGGTCTCCACACTCGAACAGGCCCAGACATTCCTCGATCCTTTTCTCCCCAACTTCAACAAACGATTCGCAGTCCCGGCCGCCGAGTCCGGCACCGCCTTTCGTAATCTGCCGCGAGCCTTTAATCCGGACACCGTGTTTGTCTTTAAGTTCGATCGCATCGTCTCGGCCGACAACACCGTCTCGCTGGCCGATCACTGCATCCAGTTGGAACCCGACACCCATCGCGTCAGTTATGCACGCGCTCGGGTCCAGCTCCACATTCGCATGGATGGCTCTCTGGCCGTCTATTCCGGCAAGCGTTGCCTCAAGACCACGACGGCCCCCGCTCACGCGCCTCAGCTCCGTCTCAGAGGCTTACAAACCCGTCGTCTGAAACCGTCCGCCACGCTTCCAAAGGCCAAAACTAAAGAGGCACCCTCCCCCTTCAAGCCCCCGCGTCAGTGGACGCCTCAACATCCCTCTCATACCTGGTATCTCGACTATCGCGAGATGCCCAAATACGAACCTATGGCTCCTGCCGGTGACATCCTCGCGGACATTTTCAATGAACACTTACCCTGACATTTTCACTGGACAACAACAGAAATGTCTCGCTCCTCGATCTCCCCGGCAAGATCCATCGGCGCCGCTCCCGATTCCGGGGCTACAGGTCACTGCCCGACGATGCCCACGAACTCTTCGTGAGTCCCCACCCGGCCGTGAATCGGGACGTGCCTTTCGACATCGAGACCCAGCCGCTGGATATTCCGGTAGAGCATACGCATTCTCCGGTTGGGTACGGGCGGCTCGGCATCCGGCGCGGGAGGGGAATAGAGGTCTGCGTTGACCAGCAACTTCTCCTCCGGAAGATAGGCAATCACCATGTTCTCGACGTGGTTCAGGCCTCTCACTTCATGGATCGCCACTGTCCGTTCGCCGTCGCTCAACACGTAGTCATGCGCCAGCGTCTCGAATCGATCGTAGGGCGTCGCCGTCGAGGGCATCGGATGCAGCGACAGTCGGTCGGGTTCAATGGTCCGGGGCGCGGGGGACAGCAGGATCCGTTCGTAGAAATCCCGGTTCGCCAATTGTGTGACGATCCTGGCGCCGTCGGAGAAGTACGTGCGAAGACCCCCGATGTGATCGAAATGGTGGTGGGTGCTGACAACGTATTCGATTGCCTTGTCGGGAACCAGCCGGCTGACTTCCGCCATCACGGCCAGTGAGCGTTTCTCATTCAACGGCGCCTCGATCACGGCAACGAAATCACGAAACTCGACAGCTACGCTGTTGTGCGATCCGCCGCCGATCAGCCATACCCCTTCCCCAAGACCCTCTGTCTCCACCTGGACCTGCCCGACGGGGACCCCTCGCACCGTCTCAGGCACCACAGGCGCGGCGTCGCTGACGTTGACTTGAACACTTGCCACATTGACCTGAAGGAAATTGGGGTCCAGATACCAGAACTTCTGGGTATGGTCATAGCCGCTGGCGCCGGCATGCCCATGGATGTTCGTCGGGAATTTTATGCCCTCAAAATCTTCATAGTCGGTGTATCGAATCTCGTAAAGCATGTCGCCGAAGACGGGGTTGGCGATCCACGTCTGGACGTATTCAAGCAGGTTTCCCTCGGTGAACATGCCGCTCAACCGGTACTTTCCCATCGCCGTAAACGAAACCATGGTCACACTCTGAACCGAGTCGTCGACCGCGAGGACCCGGCGCGTGAACGCCGTCGCGCTGCCACTCGCAATAGCCGCTTTGACAAAGCCGTGCGGGGTCAGCAGAATTTCCAATTGCCGCAGTTCCACTCTATTCGGAGCGGGGGTCGCATCGCTGCCCTGACCGTTCCAGGCATAGTCACCATTGACGACACTGATCCGGGTCTGGTCTCCCGAGAGCGGCGTCCCGCCGCCGCCCCGCGGTGGGTAGTTTCCCTGCCGGCGGGTGAGGGTTTCCGACATCGAGGGTGCGTCGTAGTGGATCGTCCGCGTATAGCGGGGCGTTTCGAAGTGAGGCCAGCCCTCGCCGACGTCATGTAAGGTCGCGCTGTAGCTCTGACCGACCGCTGCCACCCATCCGGTCCCGGAATACTGTATGGACCTGAGGTTGGCGGCGCCCATCATCTCGGACGCGGCCTCGAGCACCGCATGGGCATCCTGGGCGATGGCGGGTCGAACTGTCATTCCAAAAAGAACAACTAGCATCAGGTATCGTCTGGTCATGGGTTTCTCTCCAATATGGGCCAGGTTGGTCTGGACTCGAAACGGACTGGGCACAGTTTAGCAGCCCGTGGCGGAAGTCTCGAGGGTCGCGCGCAGGGGTCTTCGGGTTGCAGGCGCGAAGTGAGGAGTGGCCACCGAGGTTTGAAACCGAGGCCACAGGCGCCATTTTTCCATCGTGACCGGCCTTACCAATGCCGGACAAAGCCTGCGGGGCGCCTGCGGCCTCCGTTTAAAACGTCGGTGGGGCCCCTGCGCCCGAAGGGTTGCGGCGAAACGGGGCCGTCTTCGTTGTCGCCGACTCCTCCCAATGAATGCGCATTGTATCTTCTTCGCGGCTTCGGGCCGGCGCCTCGTCGTCTCCTAAAATCCGGCCCCGTTTGGCCGTAACGCGGCCCTCGAGACTTCCGCCACGGGCTGCTAGCAAAGCGCTTCGGCGAGTCAATCGTTCTTGCACGTGGAACGTGAACGAGGCGTGTCACGTCATGTCTGAACCGTGTCACGGATCACAATGTTTCGTTGGGCCAGTTCGCTGATGAAGATCTCGCATGGAATCGACTCTTCCTGAAGATGCGCTCCCGGTTCTCCCATCTCGCTGCGGGCCATCATCTGAGCGACGATCGAAGCGGAAAATCCAGTGGTCCGCATCATTGCGGACAGTTTCGTTTCCGGGTCGTAACGATCGACGAGCTCAGAGACGGCACGTCCTTCACCGAAAGCGCTCACGCGCAGCAACACGACATCTTCTCCTTCCTGGGGTAACTCGTTTCGGAGATACTCGGCAATGGCTTCGCGCGACTCGAACTGCGGGTCCGACAAAATGGCCTTCATCGCCTCGGCGTGACCCCCGTATCGAACGGTTTTCTCACCGATGTTCCCCACACGTGAGGCGAGGGACTTCGGGAGAGTCGAGATGCCGCCGTGGGTGTAGAACGCTTCCATCGGGGGGAATCCTTCGAATTGGATGGCCTCGATACCCGTGAGCGATTCGACATTCGTGATCTTACCGTCGGTGACAATCGTTGCCGGTTCGACATACTCGTTGAGCAGGCCGTGAACCGAAAAGGTCAGCTGGTAGTTCAAGGGTGGAACAGGATGTTGCGGCAGGCCGCCGACGCGCAGCTCGAGGCGGTCCACACGGGGAAGAAGGTCGATGACGTGGGCGGCCAGGATGTTGGTCATACCCGGAGACAGGCCGCAATCCGGAACGATGTGGACACCGGCCGATCGCGCAAGTTCGTGCAAGCGCAACTCCTCGTATACAATTTCAGTGTTGCCGCCGAGATCGCAAAAGTGCGTCCCCGCTTCAACCGCAAGACGGGCCAGTTCCAGATTAAAGAAATACGGAACGGCGCTGATCGCAACGTCGGTGGCTTCGAACAGTTTACGCAAGCCACGAGTGTCGGACAGATCCGCCTGCTGGATGTTGACTTGAAAAGTCCGGAAGCGTTCGGCAACGACCTCCAATGCATGCGGGTCGTTGTCGACAACGGTGACGGAATTCTCGTCACGGGTATGGACGAGGTCATGGATGATCGCGGTACCCTGTTTCCCGGCACCAAGGACGACAAAACGCATCCTTGCTAGAATACGAAAATATATTCACGATTGGGTCGAATAAATCGTGCGACAATCCCCGCCCCGGTTCAGGCCCAGGAAATGGCCCGTTACAAACTCTCCATCGAATGAGGTCGAAACCGGACATCGTGCCGCCGGACATCGCGCCGCTGGACATCGCTGATGATTCTCGTCACGCTCGGAGACGAAGATGGATGCCATGAAGGAAACCCTCCAGGTGGATTGCGACGTACCCTCGATCGTGGGGGTGTTGGTCTTGAAGAGCGCTGTGCTGTTTCCGCTACAGGTCGTTTCCGTTCAGGTCGGGATCCGGCCAAACCTTCGGCTGCTTGAAGACCATCCGGGTTCGGAAGAAATCGTTGCCGCAGGTGTCTTTCTGGATCCGGATGGCACCTATCACCGGACCAATCTCAGTTCGGCGGCCGTCGCCTGCCGTGTCCTCAGCCGCATCCAGACGGGAGGCGGTACGATTCAGGTCGTATTGCAGGGATTACGCCGGCTGAATCTTAAGAGAATCATCACATCTCGACCGTATTTCAAAGCGAGGGCCGACTGCCCACAGGAACCGGACAACAACAAAGAGTCCGTCGGCGCGGCCTTCGTCGAGGTGACACGGCTGATTGAACACCTGGTGACGATCGACGAGCGTTTTCCCGACGAACTGGCCCACATTGTCCGATTCAACGTTGACAATCCATCCCGATGCGCCGATCTGATCGCAGACACTGTCGGTTTTGGATACTCAGAAAATCGTCAGATCCTGGAAGAAACCCGCGTCGGGAAGCGCCTGGAGCTATTGACGCGATTACTGCGCCGCGAGATCCATCGCACGGGGATCCTTGGCGACGTGCTGGAGAAAACGGGTGCGTCGATCGATCTGACCGAACGACGGCAGCTGCTCCGTGAACAACTCGAAATCATCCGGCATGAACTGGTCGAACTGGATCCGATGGAAGGAGAGATCGCCGAGCTGTCGGAAAGAACACGTTCCGCCAGACTCCCGTCCCCGGTTGCCCGGGAAGTCGAGCGCGAAATCCAGCGTCTTCGCGATGGGGACGTCGAGGTGCTGGAAGGTTTGGCCATCCGGGCCTACGTCGACTGGGTGGGGTCACTACCGTGGCAGGAGACAACGAAACCCTCGTTCAACATGCGTCGCGCCCGCCGGTTGTTGAACGATCGCTTTTTTGGCCTGGGAGCGGCCCAGACCCGCCTGCTCGAATTCATTGCCGTTCGGAAGCTTGGGGGTCAGACGCTGCCTCTGCTAGCGATCGTGGGTCCCCCGGGGACCGGCAAGACAAGCCTCGGGGGGACTCTAGCCGACATCCTGAATCGAGCGCTGATTCGCATACCGATGGGCGAGATCCACGAAGCCGCCCAGATTCGGGGGATTCGTCGGAGGGAGGTCGCCGCGCGGCCTGGACGGGTTCTCGATGCCATGCGACACTCGGGCGCGCGCAATCCTGTCATCCTGATAGACGACATCCATCGCCTGGACGGAGATTTAGTCGCACCGATGCTGGAAGTTCTCGACCCGGCCCGCAACAGCCGCTTCATCGATCACTACCTCGGAGCGCCATTCGATCTGTCCCAGGCCTTGTTCGTGCTCACTGCAAACGTTGAAGAGGAACTCCCAGAGAGGCTGTGGGAGTATGTGGATGTTGTCACGCTGTCCGGGTACACCAATTCCGTTAAGTTGGCGATAGCGGTCCAATACGTCTGGCCGGCGATACTGAAGCAGCACGGTCTCACCGCACGCGACCTCCGCGTGACCCGAGCCGCTGTCCGACGCATCATCTCAGCCTATACGCGTGAAGCAGGAATTCGTGAACTCTCGAACCACCTGGAGCGAATTTGCCGTCAGGTGGCACTGAAGCTTGCAATCCAGGGGAACCAGCGCTTCTCGGTCAACGTACGGAATCTCAAAGACTATCTCGGCAGGCCTCCATTCGGGGGTCCAGGGACCGAAGGCAAACCTCTGATCGGGGCTGTGATGGGGCTCGCCTGGACCGAGACCGGCGGGGACCTGTTGCCCGTTGAAGCCCTGTTGATGCCCGGCAGCGGCAAAGCGATACTCACCGGATTGTTGGGCGAAGTTCTGCAGGAATCGGTTCAGGCCGCATTGTCCTATGTGCGTTCTCATGCCACGAAACTGGAGATTCCTCCAGAGATTCTCCAGGAGAACGACCTGCACGTTCATTTCCCGGAGGGCGCCATCCCAAAGGACGGTCCGTCGGCGGGAATCGCCGTTGCGACGACCATTGCCTCGCTGCTTGCCAACCGTCCCGTATCCCCTGACATTGCGATGACGGGTGAAATTTCCCTGCAGGGCCGCGTGCTTCCTGTGGGTGGCATCCAGGAAAAAGTGCTCGCAGCCTACAGAGCCGGCATCCGCGAAGTGATCCTGCCGAAAGCCAATGAAAGTGACGTCGCAGAAGTGCCTCCGGAGGTGCGCCGGAAGGTGCGAATTACTCTGGTCGGTGAGGTCCTAGAAGTTTTCAGAGTGGCGCTCGGCAAGAAATCCGGCTCGAGACGCCTGCCACCGGTTGTGCGCTAGCCACTTGGACCGGGGAGATCAAACCGAACGCCTTGAGCCAGTGGCAGGTCGCCTCCGAAATTGACCGTGCACGTTTGACGCCGCATATAGGACTTCCACGCATCACTGCCGGCCTCGCGACCCCCGCCGGTATCTTTTTCTCCCCCGAACGCCCCGCCGATCTCGGCTCCGGATGTGCCGATGTTTACGTTCGCAATGCCGCAGTCGCTTCCGTTGATTGAAAGAAACCGTTCCGCTTCCGTCAGCTGTGTGGTGAAAATCGCGGACGACAGGCCCTGGTCCACGTTGTTCTGTAGAGCAATCGCTTCGTCGAAGTCGGCGTAGGTCATCGCATAGAGGATCGGGGCGAAGGTCTCCTCTCTAACGATAGGCATGTCAGGCGTGGCACGAACGATGGTCGGTTCGACAAAGAAGCCGGCTCGGTCAAGCCGCTTCCCGCCACAAAGCACGTCGCCGCCTTGTTCGAGGGCCACCTCGAGTGCCCGCATCATTGCCTCGATGGCCGTCTCACTGATCAGAGGCCCCATCAGAACTCCCTTTTCCCAGGGATCTCCGATCGCAATGCTTTCGTAAGCCCGGACAAGCTGCTCCAGGAATCTCTCTGCGATTGATTCATGCAGGATCAGGCGGCGCAGCGTCGTACAACGCTGACCGGATGTCCCGACTGCCGCGAAGAGCACGCCGCGGAGCGCAAGGTCGAGGTCGGCGGTTTCGCTGATGATGATCGCATTGTTGCCACCGAGTTCGAGCAGGCTCCGCCCCAGGCGCGCGCCTACCGATTGCGCGACGCTTCGTCCCATCGGGCAACTCCCCGTTGCTGAAATCAACGGCAACTGTCGCTCCTCGGCCATCCATCGACCCACTGAGGCATCCGCGCTGATGCACAGATTGAAGACGCCGCCGAATCCACGTTCAGCCATGACCTGATCTACGAGGTGATGGACGGCAATTGCGGTGAGCGGGGCCGATGGGGATGGTTTCCATATCATCGTATTGCCGCAGACCGCTGCGAGTGCTGCATTCCATGCCCACACCGCGACCGGAAAATTGAAAGCCGTGATGATGCCTACCGAACCCAGGGGATGCCACTGCTCGGACAGCCGATGCGCGGCGCGCTCGCTCGGCATGGTCAAACCGTAGAGCTGGCGTGAGAGTCCAACCGCGAAGTCGCACATGTCGATCATCTCCTGCACTTCGCCTTCGCCCTCGGAGATGGGCTTGCCGACTTCCAGCGTGACCAGCAATCCCAGGTCGGACTTGTGTGCCCGTAGGACCTGACCGATTTCGCGAACGATGTCACCCCGTTGCGGAGCGGGAATCGCCCGCCAGTTGTTGAACGCTCTCACAGCGGATTCCACAGCGCGGGTGTAGTCTTCGGGTGACGACCCGATTATTCGGGCGATCGGTGTCCCCGTGGATGGATTGATCGATTCGAATGATTCCCCGTTGCCACCTGTCCAGGTTCGGGCATACACTCCCGGGTTCGATTCCTTGATTCCGAGACGGTTTAAAACGTCTTTCTGCATGTGGCTTCTCGTGGCTTCTCCGGAGCGCTAGATGGACGAGATTTCACCCAGTGTCTGGTCTATTATCGTGACGGCTGTGTCGACATGGCTTTCGTCAACGATCAGAGGCGGACACAGTCGAACAGTGCTGACCCCACTGCCCAACAGCAACAAGCCCTTCTGAAAACACCCTTGAATCACCCGGTCGCGCTCCCGCACCGCGGGTGCCCTGGCCGACCGCTTGTGCACCAGCTCCATACCGATCATCAAGCCCTTCCCGCGCACGTCGCCAATCAAACCGTGACGGGCGGCCAGTTGCTTGAGCCGTTTGAGTAGATGGTCACCAACCCGCGCGGCACTCGTTGTTAACCCTTCCTCCAACAACGCGACCGTTTCAAGCGCGGCCGCGCAAGCGACAGGGTTGCCGCCAAACGTGCTCGCATGGGAACCGGAAGGCCAGTTCATCACGTCTCGCTTCGAGATGATGGCTCCGAGCGGCATTCCCGATGCGATCCCCTTGGCCACACAGACAATGTCGGGTTCAACCCCCCAGTGCTCAATGGCGAACATCTTTCCGCTTCGGCCCATGCCGGTCTGCACTTCGTCAGCGACGTAGAGAATGCCGTGTTGATCCCCTAACTCTTTTAGCCGCCGATGAAAATCCGGCGGCGGCACGATGTATCCGCCTTCACCCTGTATGGGCTCCACAATGAAAGCCGCGACCTCCGCTGGGGGGAGCGTGGTCTTGAAGAGCATCTCGATGTGTTCGAGTACGTTTTGAGTACAGGTCGCGCCGTCCATATCGCTTCCCGACCGGTACGGGTTGGGATACTCGACATGAGTCACCTGCGGCACCAGGGGGAAGAAGCCCTCGCGCTGGACCGCCTTGCTTGCCGTCAGCGACAACGCACCCATGGTCCGGCCGTGGAACCCTCCCAGGAATGCGATCACATGCTGGCGTCCGGTATGAAAGCGTGCCAGTTTGAACGCGGCCTCCACAGCCTCGGCGCCGGAGTTCGTGAAGAAAACCCGCTTGTCACCCTCGCCGGGCGCGATCTGTGCTAGCTTTTCCGCCAGATCGACCTGCGGTCCGTAGTAGAAATCCGTACCCGACATATGGATCAGCCTGGACGATTGCTGATGGATGGCCTTGACGATCCTCGGGTGGCAATGCCCGGTCGCGCAAACAGCGATACCGGCCGTAAAATCAAGGAATCGGTTGCCGTCCACGTCCTCGACCTCGGCGCCTTCTCCATGGGAAACTGCGAGAGGATAAGCGCGGGTGTAGGACGGAGAAGTGTATCGTTCATCTCGCTCGATCAGTATCGACGCCTTGGGTCCGGGCAGCGCCGTGACAATCCGCGGTGCGCGTAGTTTGTTTTCTATGGGGTTCATCCCGCCACCTTGCTTCTCCCTACTTCTCGTTGACTGGATCCCGCGGGGGCCGCCTTCGGCGCCGGAGTTTATCGTAACGGTGTGCCGTCAGATCAACCGATTAATTCCGGGTAATTCTAACTACGAATGGGTTACACCGAAGATGGGGGGCACGTGCCTCAATTCCGGAACAACGACGATCGCGTCACTGCCATGCCGAGTAGATGGGCCCCCCGATCAGAGTCGTAGGATCGGCGCCCGCGCGCGGACGGAATTTCTGGAAGCGCCCGGCGTCGACTTCAGCAACGTAGAGGTTCCCTTCCTGGTCCGTGCTTACGCCGTGCACGCCCCAGAGCGTGCCTGGAAAATTGCCCACAGTTCCCCACGAATACAGGAGGTGGCCGTCGAGATCGTACTTCAGCATCTTGTGGGTATTGCGATCGAAAGTGACCAGTGTCCGATCCGCACCGATCTGGACGAAGTGGAGGCTGGACGGTCTGGTGTTGATCTTCCACTCGGAAAGGTACGTGCCGTTCGCGTCGAAGATCTGGATGCGGTGGTTCTCTCGATCATTGACGAACACCCGCTCTGTCTCGACGTCAACCGCCACGCCATGGACGTTGTTCATGTATCCGGGCCGGGTTTCCTGCCCACCTTCCCCCGCCATTCCGAAGTCCAACAGGAAATCGCCATTCACATCGAACTTCGCGACGCGCGTGCCGTTATACCCGTCGGCCACGTAAAAGCTCCCATCAGGCATCCACGCCATGAACGTCGGTCGGTTGAAATGTGTCGCATCGGCCCCTGCCACGTTGGGTGTCCCGATTGTCTGGACCAGCTGCGAGCCGTCGTTCGTAAATTTGTAGATCGCATGCGTGTGGTCGTCGACAACCCAAACATGCTTCTCGGTGTCGTACGGGCTGATGTAGATGGAGTGCGGGCGCTTGAACAGATCGTCCCACTGCGTCCACTCTTCGATGATGTTGCCCTCCCGGTCGACGACAATGACGCAGTGTTCCCAGCGGGCGTCGACGCCGAGCTCGCGGTAGGGCGGGGACGATCCCCGCCAGATGTCCATTCCCCGCGCCGGGTCCTGGCCAGATCCGCCTCCGCCCGGTGGCGTTGCCCTGTTGGCATTGCGCCACGGCAACCCACCGACGGGAAATAGAACGTTTGGCCCGATATCGGTCAGCAGTCTCGACTCCGGAGTGGGGATGTTCGGCAGCTCGCCCCCACCCAGCAGATACACGCGATCCGGGCTCTCGGCGAAGATGCCCCTGGCCCCGCCATAAGTCCACTCCTCGTGGCCCGGGAGCGTGCTGAGATCTTGCGGCCACCCCTCGACCACTTCATACGGGCCGAAAACGTCCTCTGTCCCAACGGCTTCCGGAACGGCGCTGAAGGAGAAAGCTCCCGGGGCGGTCTCTGCCTCCGACGGCGAGTTCAGCCGGCTGCCCAACGGAATGCCGGCGGCCAGACCGACCACCAACGCCAACACCGCAGTTACTGCTCTGCTCATCGCAATCCTCCCGGCCGGGACGCGCGTCCTGGCGAAATCGCCCGTCGACCTCGGCCAACACGCTGCCTGATTGACCTGCTCAAGGCACGCCCGCTTGCGAGTGAACTCGGCCAATCGCGTGACGGAGCATGCCTGGAAATCTTCGAGCTGCTTCGGCGCGGAGTGGCAGGGTGTCACAGCACATGATCGAAACGATCCGAACACGGACCGCAGGCGCTTCAGGCAGCTGGGAGCAGTCTACAAGACGATTGGATGGGGTGTACACGAATTCTTCAGTGGAAGACCCTTTCGACACTGAAGATCAATGCGTTTCGAGCAGGGTCCGTATCAGCGGCAAATACATGCAGTCGTTTCTATCCAATCGCACCCGCCATGAACTTGGCCCTCAGCGCGTCGCGATCGACTTCCCTGCCCCGCAGATAAACCCGATCGATCAGCCGGGTGTTGTTGATGTCATCCAGGGGGTTGGCGTCGAGCACTACGAACGAAGCATTGTTTCCTTCAGCAACCATCCCGAGATCATCCAGTCCGAGGATCCCGGCGTTCACGCTCGTTGCTGCCATGATCGCCTCCATCGGGCTGAGCCCGCAGGTGACCATGTCCCTGATCTCGGTGTGTGCGGTCCAGGCTACGCTGGTTCCGGAATCCGTTCCCATACCGATGACCATTCCAGCCTGGTGATTCTTCGCGAGGTTACGGCACTGAAGTGGAAACGGCGCGTTCGGATCGGGGGGGCCTGTCGCCTCTTGGAGCTGGATCTGCTCTCGCAACCTGTCTATCTCGAAAGGCGGCAGCGTCTGGCCCAGCCAGGGCAAGTCGTCCATCGTCAGAGGGTCACCCGGAAGGTTCGGAATGCTCCAGACGTCGGGGTTTTGGCTGACCAGCGCCAGGTACTCCTCATCCACATCCCGGTCGCGGACCGTGTGTGCGAAGCCATCGATCCCGGCCCGAAAGAGGTCCTTCGCATCGGCCAGGGCGCTCGTTGTTCCCACGTGTGCGACGACCTGCATTTGGAGGGAGTGAGCTGTATCGATGATCGCTCGGTACACATCGGGCCCCACCTTGGGCACGGAGCCGCCTCGATCATCGACCCAGACCTTGACAATTTCCACATTGTAGCCGTGAAGCTCCTCCACCGCCGCCCTGCCCTCAGCCTCGGTGTTCGCGCCTCGCGGAATCCCCAGACGGTACTCGGATGTCGGCCCCGCCATCGGTGTGGCTGCGATTCCACGACCCGAAGTGAGGAAGCGCGCAGCGTCTGGGATCACTTCGTCCCGCAGCCGGAGGGCAAGCCCCTCGTCGAACTCGAGGCCGAGGCTCAGCGTGGCGGCCACGCCGTGATACGCAGTTCGCTCGAGATGCTCCACCAGGTTCTCACGTGTGTAATTTTCCTTGCGGTTCGTCCCGTCATGGATGTTTGTAAGCCCGATGTGCTGATGCGCATCGATCAGTGCGGGGATCACGGTCTTACCAGTCAGATCGACCCGCACGGCACCCTCCGGTATCTCCGCCTCTCCCTGTCGCCCCACCCAGGTGAAGGTGTCGCCGTCGACGCGGAAGGCCGCGTTTTCGATCGGTTGGCCCCCGTCTCCCGCAATCAATCGGGCGCCTTCGAACCAAATCGCGCCTCCCGATTCCTGAGGGGCCTGCTCGGCCGGCCGGCAGGCCGAGACCCAGACCAGAAGCAGGCAGGCAAGTGTCCTATACCGTGACATGAGATAGCTGGAGCCAGTCTATCAAAACGGATCGATTTACAGGCAACGAAGTCGGAATGTCCGACCAGGGATGCGGTCTCAACTGTCGGCATCCTGCTAGCAGCCCGTGGCAGAAGTCCCGAGGACCGCGCGCAGGGGTCTTCGGGTTGCAGGCGCGAAGTGAGGAGTGGAGCGATGTCTTTTCATCGTGACCGACGAGGGACAACGCCTGCGGCCCGAACCCCCCTGCGCCCGAAGGGTTACGGCGAAACGGGGCCGTCTTCGTTGTCGCCGACTCCTCCCAATGAAAGAGCATTGTTTCGTCGTCGCCTCCTAGAATCCGGCCCCGTTTGGCCGTAACGCGGCCCTCGGGACTTCTGCCACGGGCTGCTAATACGCGATCGCATAGCAGTCGCGGCGGGGGTCCGCGGCGGCCAGACGATTCTGAGTCAGCGGATCGATCATGACGGCCGTTGCGCACCCGGACATTCCAAACGTCCGGAGGCGGTCCACATCGTGCCCGCGGGCCCGCAGCTCATCATAGACACTGTCTGGGACCGGGGCTTCGACCCTCAGCCTGTTGAAGCCGGAGGAGTGCGGCCAGAACGAACCGTAAAAATGTAGAGTCTGCACCCGCCCTCGCTCCAGAGCCGCGTGCAGATTCGGATACCAATCGTCCCAGAACTCAACAGTGCTTAGAAAAGCTTGCAGAATTGTCTGTTCCTGGTTGTCACCGCCGGGGGTGCCCAGAGCCATCATCGGCACGTCACCGTCGAAAATGAGAGTCGGCGTTAAGGTGTACCGTGGCCGCGCGCGCCCCCGGATATGGTTCGCCCGCGTGCGATCCAGCCAGAATTGCTCGCCGCGGACGCTCATTCCTATTCCGGTGTCTCCGAGGATGACCCCTCCGCCAATCCAGCCGCCACTGGGGGTCGCGTCGAAGATGTTTCCGTCTTTATCGATGACGGCAATGTGTGTCGTGTCCTTCATCGCTCCGGTGGAATCCTGGCCGAGTGATGCCAGCATGTCCGGAATCGCGGCTTCTGGTTGGGATGGATTTGCGCGTGCCTCCTTGATATCGGCTTTCCAGTAGTTCCACTGATCAACGTTCGAATCGTATGGTAGCGGGTCACCGGCGACAAAGGCCCGGGAAGCGTGCAGTGGATCGATCAGTTTTGCCCGCTCGCTGGCGTATTCTTTCGACAGCAGGCCCTCAGAGGGTACAGCCACGAACGCCGGATCCGCGTAATAGGTATCCCTGTCTGCGTAAGCCAACTTCATCGCTTCTACGATGGTATGGAGATAGTCCGCACTCGCATATCCCATCGCGTTCAGGTCGAAATTCTCAAGAATGTTGAGGGTCTCAAGAAGGACGGGCCCCTGACTGCCAAAACCATGTTTGTATATCGTGTAGCCGCGATAGGTGGTTTTTGCGGGTTCCTCAATTCTTGCAAAGAACTCGGCAAAATCGGGATAGGAGAACGGTGCCCCGTGAGTCTCGAGGAACGCAACCATCTCACGCGCAATATCCCCCTTGTAGAAGAGGTCGCGCGCAGCCGCAATCCCGGCCGCGCGTCCACTGGAACTCGCCCCACGCTCGGCGGCAACCATTCGCTTGAGTGTTCTGGCTAGACTTGGGAGCGTGATTGTCTCGCCGGCCTCGTAGAGGGACCCGTCGGATTTGAACCAGTATTCCTGGTTGTCTGGCCAGTCCTCGAAGAATTGAAGCTGGTTTTCAATCGCCCGTACCGTACTGGGACGGAGCGGAAAACCCGTCTCGGCGTACTCAATCGCCGGTGAGGCGACCTCTTCGATAGCTCATCAATCCCCATTGCTCGAGCACCGTGAGCGCTGCGTGGAGGGCACCCGGCACCACTGCGGGATCGAGCCCCGAACCTTCGAGCGTCTTGTTTCTCGACCGGTACCAATCCACGTTGACCGCGCTCGGCGCCCAGCCTTGACCGACCACTGAGGTCACTGTCCCGGACTCTGCCGGGTAGACCAAAACCAGCGCTTCACCTCCGAGGCTGTAGAGATCCTGTTCGAGCACTCCACCTGCAATCAGGGCCGCAACTCCAGCGTCAAAGGCGTTGCCTCCCTTAAGAAGGATGCCAAAAGCCGCAGCTGTCGTCAGAGGGTGACCCGTGGATATTCCGCCGGAAGGGCCCATCACAGCGGGTCGAAGCGCAGATCCCACAGGCTGCTGATCCTGGACGGGCACCTGTCGGGCCCCGGCGAGGGGGCCTGCCACCCCAGGCGCGAAACCGGCCATTGCCAGCACCGCCACCAAAGGACGCAGTGCACGTTTCATTCGGGCCTCCATTGTTGATATTTTTTGCCAGGCTCCCGCCGAAGGGATCGCGTCTTCCTCCGCGCTGATGGCCCAGAAGCGTTCTCCGTTCGGGGGGTCGCACCGTAGTTTCCAGTTTCGCGCCCAAAGCGTTTGCCCAGTTTCGGGCTGTTCAGAACTTTGTGATCACCGACACGCCCATCGTGTCGTAGCTCGCCATCGAAGCCAGCACGCCACCAGCTTCGTCCAGGCCTACTGTTTTTCCAACCAGGAGTTCCGGGTTCAGTTGGCCGGTTTCGATCTTCTCCAGCATCTCGGGATAGCGAGATGCCTGCATGCCGAGTGAACCGACCAGGCTCAGCTCCCCGAACATGATCACATCGACGGGAAGGTTGATCTGGCCTCCGTCCTTCTTGTTCGATCCACCGAGTCGGAGATGACGCCCCCGCGTCCGCAGGCTCATGATGGCGGGGATCATGGTTTCCGCCGCACCCAGAGCGTCCACCGAAACGTGAGCACCTCCGCTCGTCAGTTCCCTGATCTCGGCCACGGCATCCGGTCCTGCCGTCACCGTGTGAGCTGCACCGAGTTGTCTTGCCAAATCCAGCTTCCCGGCGTTGCGGGATACGGCGATGACGTTTGCACCCAGGGCCGCGGCGATGTTCACCCCAGCCAGCCCGACCGCCCCACAGGCGAACACGGCGACCGATTCACCGGCCTGGACCGCAGCCTGATCCACAATTCCGTGATAGGCGGTGATAAAGCGGCAACCCAGGCTGGCCGCAACGGGGAATGAAACTGCGTCTGGCAGCTTGACTAGATTTACGTTGACGTTGGCGACCTTGGCGTGGGTTGCGTAACCTCCGGAGTAATGCATGCTGGGGATCTGAAGTTGGGCGCAGACGTTGCCATGGCCCAGCCCACACTGCTCGCAGGTCCCACACGCGTGGCCGAAAGGGGCAACCACTCGGTCGCCCCTCTGAAATCCGGTGACTTCACCGCCCAACTCCTCGACCACACCACAATACTCATGGCCCAGGACGGCGGGAAGCTGCGGCGTGAGACCCAGCCACTCATACCCACCGTTCCAGAGCGTGTGATCCGACCTGCAGATCCCACTCGCCTCCACCCGGAGGACGGCATCGTGAGGGCCACACTCCGGATCACTCCAGTCGCGGTGTATCGTGAGAGGCTTTCCGAATTCTTCCATGACTGCCGCTTTCACTTTTTCTCTCCTCCTTCTGACTCCTACATTTGACTCCTATCAAACTCTGGTAGTCGACCGTTGGTTGAGGGTCTGATCCGGGTCATTGTCCCTGGATCAGCCTGTCTACAATTTGAACATGAAAACGCTCTGCCACACGATAGCTCAGATAGCCGCGTCTTTTGAAGTTGGGATTTCTGAGGATGACTTTCTTCCAACCGTGGAATACCTGCCGTCAGGCTCAGGGCCCTACGAACGAGGTTTCCCCGGATCGGACGGGTGATTCAAGCGCAGCAGGGCTTTAAACTGGGGCACACGGACCCGGTCCTTCGGTTCATCAATCCCGTTCAACCGGTTCGAGGCAAGGTTGATCTGGGGTCGTAGGGGGTTCACCCGACGCTCCCGTATCTCAAGGAAGCACGATCAGAGATCGATTCTATGAACCGCGGTGGGGAGATTCCACCGGTGTCATTCGATTAGTTGTCATCAGCTGCCCCCCCCGTTGCCCTGATCAGAATGGCCATTGATCCTGGGGGTATCAACCGGCGGTCAGATAATTGTGCACCTCGAAGAACTGGATATCCGGCGGGGAGATGCCGAATTCCTGAGTGATGGGGCCGATCTTCTCCTGCGAAAACTTTTCGAACGCTTCCTTGGACTTCCAGACATCAATCACTCGGATGCCATCCCCCGTCTGCGTCACCCAATGGAACAGCCCTCCGGGACCGCCAGTTCCGCCCGGGCGGAAGCCCATCTTGTCAACAACCTGATCGTACTGGGCAAGGGTGCTGCCCGTGAAGTCGAGCTGTACTGCGATAGCCATTATGATTCTCCTGTGGCTGAGAGAATATCACCATCGGAAATCCACCTACAATTGCTGCGATAAACCCAGATATTGATTGCCTGTTCGATGCTCTCGGAGTCGAGGCGGATTCCATCGCAGCCAGCGGCCTGGACTGCCCGAGCTCTGGCGGGTCGATTCGTTGACCCGGCTGCCTCGACCCCCCCACCTTGCGGACGTCACTCGCTGAGAAACAGATCCTTCGGGATATAACCGACAACAACTTGCGTGAGATCCACCACTTCGGCGACGCGAAAGTCGACCCCGATGCTGGCGAGCGACAGCGCCTTGGCCGGCGTCAGTCCCTTCTCGTCCACCAGAAACTGGACGACCTCGAAGGTCGCGTGTCGGATCGCGCGATCCAGATCAAGGTCAATCTCCATGATCATGTAATGCGTGTCCGTTTCCGCACGCGGTCCCGGGACCGTCGTCCCCTTGTGCACAACGAACCGGAACACACCCGTCAGCGACTGCTCGACGGCCGTGCCACTCACCTCGCCGTCACCCTGGACTCCGTGTGGGTCGCCCGTATAGAAGAGGGCGCCTGTCTGGAAGACCGGAAGGTAGAGGGTCGTTCCAACGTTCAGATCCTTCACATCGAGGTTGCCACCGAAAGGCCCCGGAGGCCTCGAACTCTGCACTCCAGCCACGGTCACGCCGGGCTGACCGAGGGTCGGATTTGCTGGCGCGACTGCCATGATGCCCATGAAGGGGGCCAGTGGCACGTTGATGTCGGGCGCGAAGAGAGCGACCTGCCGGCCGTCAACTTCTCCCGTCCGAATCAGATGCCGTGTATCGGGTGGGATGTCCAACAGCGTGTCGTCGGGATGAACTCCCGGATAGCTGGTCGCAAAGACGCCGCCCGTTGGGCTGGTGTTGTTGATCCCCCATGGCACACGGGTCGCGATGTCCAGAATCTGCAACTCGAGTGTGTCACCGGGCTCCGCACCCTCGATGTAGATCGGCCCCGTGATGACGTGCCCGCTACGTCCTTCTCTTGCACGACCCTCGCGCGATGTCCAAAAATCCAACGTGTCCTGAAGAATATCTTCGCGCGCGACCCCCATCGCCGAGAGATAAGTCACAGGTTCCTCATCCTGTGTGGATCCTGCGTGAGACAGGGTGTCGATACGCACTGTCTCGCCGGATTGGATAGACAAAACGGGCGTTTTGTCGAGAGGGTACCATCCCCAGGACACGGTCTCCGGCCGTGACCCCACGAAGTGATCCGCCTCGGGCGCACCCGAGTCGGCCGGGTTCGGTAGCTCGTCCTCCCCTGCCACGCAGGCACCCACCATCAGCACTGCGATCCAGGATGTAAGCGTCAGCAGGAATGCCGGCCGGGAAAACCGCACGTACGGTGAAGGCCGGCCGAGACCGAGAATATCGGGATACATGCGACCTCCTCTTTTCGTTTGATGCAAGCTCGTTCGGTATCAGCGAGTGAGAGCTCGGTCCAGAATAAGTAAGAAGGCGGTCGTAAGCAATCAGAAGCTCAATGCGAGGTCATTACAAAAGGTGTGTAAAAGTCATCAGGCGGCGGCCTTCGATTTGGACACGACTCTGATGCCGTCAGCGAATTGCTGACCATCATAGACCTCTTGTAAGAGATCGGAACCCTTTAAGTGCCGCCAAGCCTTCTCAGCGACACGCAGTAACCTCCAGATCATCGCAGTTGCATTCTCGACGCGCTTGAAGCGACGAGCGGCGTTGGTTCTCAACCGCACCATGTCGAAGGGTGACTCAACGATGTTGGTCGTTCTCAGATGCACCCAGTGTTGCTTCGGGAACGCATAGAAGGTGATCATCCGATCCCAGTCCCGCAACAGCGTCTCACCCGCCTTCGGATAGTTCTTTTGATATCGGCGAATGAACTGATCCCGCTTACGTTCGCATGCGGCTCGGGAGTCGGCGAAGGCCATCCCGTGGAGAAGCTGCCTGGCCGCCGGCTGGTCGGTCTTTGGCAGGTGATCCACCACGTTCATCGACTTGTGGTTCCAGCAGCGTTGTTCCTGGCCCTCGGGGTGTTGCTCGGCCAGGGCGGACCAAATTCCCAGGTGACCATCGGCAACGGTCAGTCGTCCCAGCTTCAGACCCCGATCCCTGAGGTTCCGCAGAATACGACTCCAGGATTCCTTGCTCTCCCTCTGACCGCTCTCACAGGCCAACAGCACTTTACGCCCGTCTGACAGGCCTGCGATGATCACCAGTAGTGCCGCCCGTTCTTTCGCGATCCCCGCTTTTACGTACAAGCCGTCCGCCCAGTGATACACCACCTCAAGCTCGGACAGATCCTGCTGGCTCCACTCGTCGTATTCCAGTTGCCATGTCGATTTCAGCCGTTGAATCGACGCCCGCGACAACGGAGCGCCCGCACCCAGCAGTCCGCGCATTGCCTGCTCGAAGTCTCCTGTGGCCAGGCCGTGAAGATAGAGTTCGGGAAGCAGTTGCCCCAGCTGCTTCGATTTCCGGTGAAAGTACGGCAGAATCTCACTCTCGAAGCGCTCGGTCGTGTTCCGGACCCGGGGCCGACGAACCTCCATCGTTCCGTTCAACATCGCAAACCGTCGCGGTTTCCCGTGACCGTTCCGGTAGCCCCGTCGATCCGAACTCCGCTCCGATTTCCTTCGACCCAAGAACTGCGTCACTTCGTCTTCCAGAAGTTCCTGGAGCCAATCCTGCACTCGTGATCGCGCCCAATCTTCCAGAACCTCATACCGCTTCGTTGACGCCGCTACTTCCGGTGTGTTCTTCTTCTCCATGGGTGGTGTACCTTTCTCCCGGTTGGCCCCGGGATTTGCTTACGGTTAATAGTTCACCGAAAGCGTACACCGCCTTTTTCTTTTTACACACTTATTGGAACGACCTCCTCAATGCCCGAGAATAAGGACTGGCCCTAGGCTGCGAGCATTGTCGGGTGACCCTGATCAGATCCTCCAGGTCTTGAAACCAGGTGAGGACAGCGTGTGCAGGGTGTTCTGTCTCCCGCGACTCACCAAATCCGGATTCTCCGCTGTTGCCAGGTCGCATAGACAATCATGTAGATGTCCTGCACGAGGACGAATCCGCTCAGGCGCTGGGCCAGGTACACCCCGAAACAAGTGCAGTTCTCGATCTCCAACCCGCGCACATACGCCTGACCCGTCATCAGCAGGTAAGCTGCGGTCACGGCGACGGCCAGGCCCGCCGAGATGCGGGCAAACCTCTTGGGTGGTGCCAGGGCAAGGCCGGCAACAAGAAGGCCGAAGCCACTGACGAGTTCGGTGCCGAGCCACAACACGCCTAGAGGCCAAAGGCTGACGGGCCACAGAAGGGAATCGGAAATAACCGCGAAAGGCTCTAAGGCTGCGATATAGCCACCGGGGTCGAGGAGCTTTCCGGTTCCCTGGGCGAAGAGTACACCGCCAAGCACTGTGGTTGCCCAGCGGGCCTTTCTGGAACGGAAGACTGGATCATTGATCACTGGAACTGCACTCTCCAAGTTTCCCCCGCTGTCATTCGAACCTACATTCTCCTGACTTCCCAGAATCGCACAACCATGCGCTTGCGGGTCCCGGACCTTCAACACGTCACCCATGCCACCGTTGCCGAGTGGTGTGCCGATATAGCAGTGGGGTCCCCAATATTACACAGGCTTCTATGGAGAGCGTTCGCCAGGTCGATTGACGAACATGAAAGGCTAGAGCGATCCCCCCTCGATCCGATTCAGGCTGGGGCGGCAATACCTATGTATAATGGGGGCAAGCGGAAGGGAGTCAGAATCATGGCCAAATGGAAGTTGTTCCACAAACACGGGTGAGGGAGTTGCGAGAAAGTGGAAGCGTGGCTTTCGCAAAACAGTATTGAATATCAGTCGATCGACATCCTGACAGACCCCCCCTCGATGGAGGAGTTTCAACGAATCGCCAAGGCCCTCGGAGGGGGCAACGCGCTGGTGAACCCTGGCAAGGTGGAGGACCCCGACTACAAGGCGAACATCGCCGGTCGAGAGTTGAGCGACAACGAGCTCTTGGGAACGTTTCACCGCTATCCCGACCTGGTGAAAAAACCGATTCTATTCGACGGCGAGCGTGCAGTCGTCGGCTACGTCCCGGAGACGCTGGAAACGGTAGTGATGAGTCCTACGCCCTAGCACCGGCCCCCCGAGACCGTGCTTAGGGCACCCGTTCCTTCGGACCTAAATCGGCAAGCATGCTTCGAGTGCGGGCAATCTCAGTCCGAAATGGACTTCAAGATTGCTTCCAAAGCCTCATCCGCGAGCGCGCGCATTTCACCATCGGTTCGATCCTGAATCGGGTGTCCCACAAAGATCCGGGCTGCATCGAGTCCCAAGGCCGTTGCCTGGGCTTCGGCGGCCTCTCTAAACGGGGCTGACACCACAAACGTGGCCGGAATACCGCGTGCTTCTAAATTGGTCGTATCGTGCACACTGCACGTTGTGCAAGACCCTCAGTCGGCTAGGCCTTCCACAACCACATCGCACTCTATGGCAATCTGCTGCTGTAGCCGAACAGGAGCCGGACGCGTAAAAGTCGGCTTCCGATAGCGCTTTACGGTCAATCCCCGGTCGATTAAATGGGATGCCACCTGATCCAAAAACACCTCGCCCCGGTTTTTAGAAATATCCAGCAATCCAATCGTCAACCCGTCCAGCGACTTGGGCCGATCCACCCGTTCGCGCTGCGCCGGTTTCCGCTCGGACGTGGGATCGAGTAACACACGTGTCTCGCTCATCTCACGATCTCCTTCGATACGGATTTACTACCTCCCCAACTGCCAATCACCGATGAAAACAGACCTGCGTCTCCTCCGGCTCGAACAATATGCAACGTGCCGCGCTGAAACTTGGGCAGCGTCTCCTGAACCCCTACCCGTTCTGCTGAAACCCCCTCCGCAATCCCCCCTGCTCCAGAAACCAATTGGCCGATGGGCACCTCCAGATTCCGTTCCAGCACCTCGCGGAACTGAGCCTTGGACCAGCCCGCGTCCTCAAACCGACGTGTATGCTCCGGCGAGATCACCAATACCGGTCCCGGACTGTTTGCATGCTTGGGGTGTTCAACGCCTCTGAGGCAGGCGGCAATGGAAAGGCACAGTCCCTCTGGGTCCCGAGATGCCTTATCCATAATTGGTGTCACCCCGCTGGCCGCGAAAACAGACACGGTAGATACCCCTGCCTCGAACCCGCGTTCGAGGGCCAGAGACTCCCACGGCGAATCCTCTTCCCGCTCCGCAAAACAGAACGTGTACTTCCCCGGATTTCCCTGCATTGCCCGATCCACCCCACCCGGCACCCCGCCCCCCACGTTGCGAATCACCAGTTGAAGCGTTCGGCCAATGGTCGCGTTTGCCCGATTGCCCTGTCCCAGCACATTGACTCCCGCGTTCATGCCGATTTCCCGGGCAATCGGGCCGTTGACCACAAGCATCGGTCCTACAAAAAACGTGGTCGCAAGAAGTCCGTGCATCCCAAAGTCTTCCATCAATGCGGCTTCGATACCCGCCAACACCACCGGCATATACTCCGGTTTGCACCCGGCCATCACCGCATTGATCGCCACCTTTTCAACGGTGCATGCATTGTAATTGGGTGGGACAATCCCCACCACTTCATTGGGCGCACGGCGGGTCCCTTCCAACATCCGCAAAACCCTCACTTCGGTTGGCGGTACCACGGGCAATCCGTCGGTCCACCCACGCTCAAAACAAGCCTCCGTTTCGTCCTCTAAAGATCCGACCTCGACTCGCCGCGCAGCCAAGGAAGCATTTCCAAATCGGACGGCCAAGGCCTCGGCCACTCCAGGCTCCACGCTTTTGGACCCGCATCCCGCTTGTGTTTCCGGCAAGTCCGCTCCAAGCCCCCGTATACCGCTCAACGCCTCCCACTCTCCACGATGCCACCCAACCGCCCGGCCCACCTCCCCACCATTTTCGAATTGGAGCAAGGTCGGTACCGTCTCGATCTGCAACCGATGGGAATGTTCGAGATCGGTATCGTCGATCACATTGGCGACCTCTTCCGGAAAGCGCACATCATCCTGTGAATACACCGTCAAGGAACCCGCCGAACTGCCAATTCGCTGTAGGACGGGCTCGACGAGTGCACAGGTCGGACAGTCGCGCCGAACAACGGCGATCAATCCATCGGGTACAGTTCTCATTTGCCCTCCGTCAATGAAGCCTGTTACGGAAACCCGATCAATCGTCCGGCCAAAGCCACGCCGGTCCACAGCGAGAGCGAAACCAGGGCGATCAGCTTGCTCCGGATCGCGCTGATCTTCCACTGTTCGGCCATGATCACTCGGCGACGGACGGAGAAGGTAAACGCGAGCACCAGCAAGAGAGAGATCACCTTCACCCAGAAGGCTGTCAGGTAGTAGTACTTCGTTGCAAAACACATGAACAGCAGGGCCCCGGTCGGCAACATTACGGCAAGGCTGGCGAGCAACCATGGCTCGGCGTCACGAGCAAGTTTGCCCACGGGCTGGCGTGACAAGCCAAGCCCCAACAGGCGCAGGTCAACCACCAGAACGGCGCCGCCGAGCAGGGCCAACCCCAGCAGATGCATACTTGCGATGAGGGGAAAGAGCCACGGCGAGCTGCGCATCTCGACCAGCAGAGACGAGTATTGGAGCCATTCGAACAGTTCCAGCAGTGACACTAGCCAAACCAATACAGTTGGTAGGGAATCATGCGCCCCGCCAAGATAAGGCCGGCCCACAATGCCAAAGCCACGCCGCCCGCCAGCCGGGCCCCGGGTGGCGGGACCGGATCCAGATCCCACTCAGCAATCCTGCGATACGACTTCTTGTGGAATACCCACGCATTGAAGCCTGCGAGTACGAGCATCCCCATCTTGGCCCGAAAGAAGAGATTTTCGTAGCGGTCCACCGGCGCCGCGTAGAAGAGGAGCGACCCTGAAACGACCATCACCAGAAACCCCCCGACGGCCCAAGGGACCAGTCGTCGGACAACCTCCGACGCCGGCACGCCGAGCATTGTGAAGCCTAGAAGACGCAAGTCCACCATCACGGCCGTCCCCACAAACACGCACAGGGTCAGCACGTGCACCGTCAAGACGATGAGGAACATGTAGTGGGATTCGTGGAGTGCGATGCTGGGGGGCGTCATCGCCAGCCATTCGCAGAAGCTGAGGAGTGACATCTAGTGCCCCGTCCTATACATAGACGGCGAAACGCCGATGGGTCTTGGCGGCGAGGTCGTGGAGCGAGCCGCGAAGTGATGCTCACCCATCATGAGTGGCGAGTGACAAAGAGGTCGCCGCCAACCCCCATCGGCCCAAAGGGTTCGGGCGGTACGGGGTCGTCTTCGTTGTCGCCGAGTCCTCTCAATCAATGCGCATTGCAGCGTCGTGGTCTCCTGAAATCCAGCCCCGTCTGGCCCTCGGCCCTCAAGACTTCTTGCACGGGCTGCGAGGGCACTGGCACTGTGGGCACTGACCGACCTCAAGCGGGTGGACCTTTTCCGGCTGAAACTCTAGCGGGTACGCGGGGTCGGATTACCATCAGCGCCCGGGGCAGAACCGCCCATGAACACCTTCCGCCCATCCAGGTACTCGAAGAACACCGCGACGCCTTTGCTTTCTCCGCTTTTGGCCTGATACGCAAAGACCTTGATCTCGGATCCAACCGGCAAGGTGTTCTTCGTCACACCGTTTCTGAAGAGGTTAATCGGTGGCCCTCCTTCCAGGCCCCAGTTGGTCACTGTGCCGTCTTCGCCGGTCACATCCATCCAGATCCAGGAGTGCGGATTGACCAACTCCACCGTTGTGACCACTCCCTGCAGGTTTACGGGCCTGTTCTCGTCGTAGGCTGCTGCAAACGAATGATGTGCCATAACCGGCGCTGAGAACAGCAACACAGTACCGGCAACAATCGTACAAACTATCGTGATAACTTTCCGCATGACGGCTCCCGTGGCCCGTTAAGTCCGACCGCTCGGCTCTGGGCCATTCGATGATATGTAGGTCCCCGGGTGGTTCACCGCGCCAACTCGGTTTCGTATTCGGTCGCCCGAACCTGCACCCCTCTCATCACGTTGATGATCCCATAATTTTGCTCGTGGCACGCAAACTCGAAGAGCCCGGGCGGTTCCATTTTCGGCCACGGAAACTCCACTGTCCATGGTGCCTCCCACGTCGTCGGATCGGTGATGGTGACTTCGTAAAGAAGCGTGTCCCCATCAATTCGTGTGAAGCGTTCGACGAGGTGCAGGTCGCCCGCGGCTCCCCGCCATTTTCGCTTCTCATGGAAGTTTGTCGTCCGAACGACGAGTGTGTCCCCCTCCCAGTGGCCGCGTGAGTCCCCCAACCAGGCTCGAATACTTGCTGGAGAATGTGGGCGCCCATCCAGGGGAATGATCCGCACGTCACTGTTCGACTGCATGATCAGCACCACGTGGTCCGGCGTCTGGACGATCTGTGCCTCACCGGTTTGCTGGGTGAAAGGAATTCCTGGTGGGCTCTGGTTCCCGGAGATGCATCGCTCATACAAGCTCCGGGATTCGAGAGTGTCCAGCCTTGCCTGCGATTGCAATCGTTCCCGCCCCTCCGGAGTCAAGGCGGGAAGCTTCCCGTCGGGCGGATCTACGATCAGCGCCGTGCGGCGGTTCGGTCCAACCGGGCTCTGCCAGATGTCCATCCCGAACTCCGTCCAATCATAGTGCACGGTTGCCGGATCGACCGCTGCATCTCTGGTGACACGTGCCTGGAACGCCTCGATCGTGTACAGCGGCTTCCCAGCGAGCGCGTCGGGTCGTTCCAAGGGCGTATAGGCAACGTTCAACCAGTATCCCCCAAGGTCCGGGTCGCCCCACAGGGTACGTGGGGAGCTTCCTCGAGGTTGGGTGGGATCCCACACGCGACGGGTTGCTTCGGCGAGCACCGCGTCGACCTCATCTTCGAAGTACGCAAACGTCTCTTCCGACGTGCGCGGGGAAGCCGCCCGGGCCGCCTCCACGGTTTCCTCTGACCCCTGGTTGATGAGCGCGGACGGCGGGGCCTGGCCCCCGGCCGGTAGCGGCGCCCACATCATTACCGCCAGCACGAGCATCGAAACACGCCATGGCACCCACGCCGCACTACCCATCGCACCCCCTCCTAATCGTCCGGCTCTTGATTTTCTCGGCTCTGGCCGTTCGATGATCTGTAAGTCCCCGGGTGGATCACTGCGCCAACTCGGCGTCGTATTCGGTCGCCCGAACTTGCACCCCTCTCATCACGTTGATGATCCCATAGTTTTGCTCGTGGCACGCAAACTCGAACAGCCCGGGCGGTTCCATTCTCGGCCAGGGAACCTCCACTGTCCATGGCGCCTCCCACGTCGTCGGATCGGTGATGGTGACTTCGTAGAGAAGTGTGTCTCCGTCAATTCGGGTGAAGCGTTCGACGAGGTGCAGGTTGCCCGCGGCTCCCCGCCATTTTAGCTTCTCATGAAAGTTTGTTGTCCGAACGACGAGCGTATCGCCCTCCCAGTGGCCGCGAGAGTCCCCCAACCAAGCGCGGCTGCTCGCTGGAGAACGCGGGCGTCCATCCAGGGGAATGATCCGCACGTCACTGTTCGACTGCGTCAGGAGCACCACGTGGTCCGGCGTCTGGACGATCTGAGACTCACCGGTTTGCTGGTTGCCAGGAATTCTTGGCGGTCCCTGGCTCCCGGTGATGCAACGCTCGTACAGGCTCCGCGATTCCAGCGTGTCAACCCTCGCCTGTGCCTGTAATCGTTCCCGCCCCTCCGGCGTCAAAGCGGGAAGCTTCCCGTCGGGCGGATCCACGATCAGCGCCGTACGGCGGTTGGGTCGGATCGGGCTCTGCCAGGCGTCCATCCCGAACTCCGTCCAATCATAATGCACGGTTGCCGGATCGACCGATGCATCCCTGGAGACGTGTGCCTGGAACGCCTCGATCGCTTCGGGTACCGTGTACAGCCCCCGCGCACCGAGTTCGTCGGGTCGTTCCAAGGGCGTATAGGCAATGTTCGACCAGTATCCCCGCAGGTCCGGATCGCCCCACCCGGTACGGGGGGAGCTTCCTCGAGGCTGGGTGGGATCCCAGACCCGCCGGATTGCATCGGCGAGCACCGCGTCGACCTCATCTTCGAAATACGCAAACGTCTCTTCCGACGTGCGCGGGGAAGCCGCTCGGGCCGCCTCCACGGTCTCCTCTGACCCCTGGTTGACGAGGGCGGACGGCGGGGCCTGGCCCCCGACCGATAGCGGCGCCCACGGAATCACCGCCACGGCGAGCATCGAAACACGCCATGGCACCCACCTTCCAGTACCCATCGCACATCCCTCCTAGTCGTCCGGCTCTTGATTTTTTGTTCCTTGACTGCCCAAAAAACCGAGCGGCCCGTACATCAACTCTTCTACAAAAGGCACGCAATTGAATTCGATGAGTTGGGCATTCTCCTCCACCTGCCGATAGAGCATAAAGCTCATCTTCCAAGGTCTCGTGAACACGTTCGGATCCTCGATAGTCGCTTCATACCTCATGTGGTAGGCGCTGACCCGCGTCCAGCGCTCGACTACGTGCAGGGCGTCACTGTGGAAATTCCCGGCCCGGTCGAACCAGGTGTGGCCGTTGAATCCCGTTACGTCGACGACCAGCGTATCGCCCTCCCAGTGGCCATTTGACCAACCCATCCACGTATCACCGGGTGCCTCTTGATCGGAATCCATGTAAATCGTGCGGTCCGCACCCTTGTACTCGTACACGATTAGCATCTGCTCGGGCGTCTGAAAAATCTGAAGCGGATACGGCATGTAGTTGGCGCGCGGCACGCCAGCCCGATAACACTGGAGTTCCGGGTCGCCCGTGTCGAAGCGACTGGGGTCGTTCGTGACGTTCACGACCGTTCGGTTTTCGTAATTCTCTCTCTGCTGGGCCACCGCCCACGGCTGGTACGGCACTTCGTTGCCCTCGACGATGCTATGTCCCCCTCGACTCGCGCCCCACGCGCCCAGGAGTTCGGAATACGCCCCCGGCTGTGCCGAATGCGCCAGAATATTCCGGTTCGCTGTCGTGAAAGACTGCCAGATTCCGCTCAGGTCGGGTCTGCCGTCCGGGGTTCGTGGGGCTGTGTAAGGCGGAAACGAGTCACCCGACAGCGTCTGGCCCGCGGTCGCGACCGACGCAGACGTCAATCCGATGACGATGGTCGTCACCACGGCCAAAGTTGCGACTTTCAACCCGCTGTCCATCGAAGGTCTCTCCGTCCCCAGAGCCATCTGCAGGACTTCCTGCGCTCCGACCTCAGTCTATAGGCACTTAGTGGGATTTAAACAAGCTTAATCTCTCATAACAAATTGGTCAGTGTCAACAAGCCTTCCCAACGCTTTCCCGTCGGTTCGTGAACTGCGTCCGACCCTCCATTGCTGCTGATTTCGACTCCGCTATGCGGCCCCTCAATTCAAAGGCGGTGCCACTCTAATCGGAAGCGATTCTATGCCACTTCTATGCAAAGAGAATGGCAGCCTGGGGCTCCACCGGCGTGTCCCGCATCACGGCTGCCATGTCGGGTCGCTTGCCCTCGACACAGGGCTTGAGGAAGCGTCCCTGAAACCAGATTTCCAGCGGGTCCTCCGAGAACGGATAGGGCTCGACCTTGTAGGTCCCCCCGCCCTCCGGGTGAACCCGGATCTCAACGTCGTCGTCCACGTCGCGGGGCACGTTCGGGAACGTCGCCCCCCCGCGTCCCGATGAGTGGGTGCAGTTGAAATAGAGCGCGAACGTGTCGAAGAACTGGAGCAGCTTGTAGTGGGTGAACAGCCGCCTCTCCTCGACCCACGACGCCGTCTCGGGATTGTCGGCGAGGGCGGCTTTGAGCCGGATCTGCCGCTGGCGCTCCCCGTCCAGCATGCAGTTCACGAGTGTCCGGTCCGCCTCCGTGAAGGTGTCGATCAGTACCTTGTCCGACATCCCGTAGCGACCGTTGTAGAGACCCCAGATGTGCATGCTGTCGATCAGTCCGCAATATGGATGGTGGGCTTCGTTGTGCTCGGGTGAGCGCGCGCCGGTGAGGACGATGGTTGGGATGGGCGTCTCGATCAGGTTATACGGAAGACCGGTCCGGGGATCGAGCGGCGGGTTGTCATCCAGGTCACGCCAGCCCCGATCGTGCCAGCGGCAGGCGTAGAGAAACTCTTCGCGCGGGGACGGAAAGCGGAACTCCGCGTTGCCGAAGGATTGCGCCAATTGACCCACTAGTTCGAGGTGCTCTTCAAGCTTAATCACGAAGCGTCGGTCATCAGTCTGGCCTTGCTGCGGGGACTGTATGATCATTGGATTTTCTCAGGGCCAAGACGCAGCCAGAAACCGGGAAACAATGCGACCGAGCGTCATCCGTCATCGGAAGGGAAACCGCCCTTCCTCCGGAAGGGAAGTCGGCCGTGCATCCCATTGCAGAAGGGCCGGTTTCGTTTGACATGACGGCAACCCGAAGGCGTCCAGAAGCTACTGGAAGGCTTCCGGGACGTGGAATGTAAATATCGCGTTGTGGGTCTTGTCGGACACGATCACGTTCTGATTCCTGACATCGAGGGTAATGCCACGGACGTCCTTCAAAAGGAAGTTCGGCCCGCCGATTGTTAACCGGGGAGGAGCGGGACCGTCGTCGAAGACGCTCCACACACCGACGTAGTCGTCCAGGCCGAATCGCCCGCCGCCTCCAACGTTTCCGAAAATCATCCCGCTCTCCGGATTGACGGTCATCCTCGACGCCCCGGTTTCAGTGATGACCCGGAGCGGGGGCGTGTTGCCCGAAGAGGTGCGATCGAAGATCCGGAGGTCGTCACCGCCCGAGACGATCATGAGATCGTGCACGGGGTCGACCGTCACCCGGCCCTCCCCAACCAACCCGGTATCGGGTCCTTCCAGGATCCGGATGGGAGCCACATCGCCGTCCGCGTCCCGGTCGAAGACCAGCACCCGGCGGACTTGAGGAACGAATATCTCTCCGTTTACGGGATCGATCGCCACGCGCTGGCTATTCACCAGTTGGGTGCGGGGGCCCATAATCCGGCGCACGGGCGCTGCGTCGCCATCCGCGTCTGCCCTGAAAGTGAGAATGGAAAAGTTATACCAGCCGGGTACGAGGATTTCGTCGCGCACCGGGTCGTAGGCCATGTCGTGAATCGTGCGCGTGAAATTAGTATTCTGTCCGGCAATGGACCGCGTCGCCTGTGTGCTCCCATCCGCCAGCCTGGCGAATGCCGCAATCTGCGGGTGGCCCACTCAGTTGGAGCCCAGGATTTCCTCGCGCCGGGTGTCGTAGGCGATCGTATGGACATTGGCCAGCATGGGTCCGGTGGAGTCGGCGGGACCGCTGCGAATCACGCGTTTCGGGGTGGCATCCCCGTCCGCCGCAATGTCATACACGGTCGCGGAGTGACTGCCCAGATTGGCGACCCACAGCTCGTCGTTCGTGAGGTCCACCTTCACCCCGACAGGGAACTTAATCAACGAGTTGGGACCCTGGAGGACTCGAATAGGCGAGGCGTTGCCATCCGCATCGGCCCGGTACACGGTCACCGTGTGGCCGGTGTCATTCGCGACGAAGATTTCGCCCCGGCCCGGATGGACTGCAATATCCGTCGGCCAGTTCAGCCCGGTGTTGGGACCCTGGATCACTTGCAATGGCCGGGCATTACCCGCGGCGTCCTTGCGGTACACGGTAATGGAGGGCGGCTCGGTCCGTCCCGATCCCGGAATGTTGGCTAACCGCGATACGGGCCAGTTGGGTTTTCCAGTGCCACGATTGAAGACGGCTGGCGTGTCTTCGTCATAATAACGATCCGCCGCCGTGCCCCAGTTGGTGACATAAATCAGGCCCGTGTTCGTATCCAGGGCGATCCCATGGGGATCGGCCATTCGCGTGGCCGGCCCCTGGATCAGCCGCACCGGCGGCTCTTCGTCCTCGGCTGATTTCCGGAATACCGAGACCGCATGATCATCCTGGACTGTCATGAAGATTTCCTGGCTTGCTTCATCGGTGGTCATCCGGACGGTCGTGTGGGGCGTGGCGAGTTTCCTCTTCGGCGCCACATTGCCTTGGGCGTCACGGCCCCACACCGTCATCCAATTCAAGGTGTCATTGTTGATCGCATAGATGTCGCCGTTCTCCGGGTCGATATAGATTCCGCAAATGTACTCCAGGAAGGTGTTCTCTCCCTGAATCACCCGCCGGGGTTCGCTGAACGCCGCGGCTGGCGGTGTATTCGTCATCCGGTCGTAGACGACGATGCTGAAATTATTCTCGTCGCCCGCGACGAGTTCGTTCCGGATGGGGTCGACGTCAATGGCAGCAAACACATGTCGGGCGTCATGGATCGTGCGGACCGGCGGTCTTCTCGCCACCTCCGCCTTTACCGCCTCACTCGGCCTGGGGGGCGGGCCCGGCTGCGCTTGTTGAGGCAGCGCGCCCACGGCCACCGACAGACATAAAACCAGCGCGATCATTAACACCCACTGCCTTGGATTCATCTGGAGTCCTCCTCCATTCCCGAGGGTTTAATATTTGGATCCTTCGTGTGGCTAACCCTAGGGTCTTTCGATCTTTGCTGTCAAGAACTATGGCGTGAGGTGCATACCCCGTTTGTTCAACTTGGCCACGCGTTCAGCAATGCGCTCAGTGACTGCGACAAAGTCGGCATTCTCGGCCGGATCGGGGAGCGGCAGGCGGACGAATGAAATCAGATACGTGTTCTTTTTCCTACGCCTTTTCGGGTGGGAAGCACGGGGGAAAAATACTAGGAAGCGCCATTCCTCATCGGAAGGGAAGCCGGTCCCGCCTCCGATCGGAGACGGGCCGGTTTCGTTTTAAGCGACGGCGAACCGATAAGCGTCCGGAAGCTACTGGAAGGCTTCCGGGACGTTGAACGTAAATATCGCGTTGTGTGTCTTGTCGGACACGATGACGTTCTGGTTCCTGACATCGACGGCAATGCCACGGACATCCTTCAGGAGGATGTTCGGCCCGCCAATCGTAAACCGGGGCGGAACGGGACCGTCATCGAAAACGCTCCACACACCCACGTAGTCTGACAGGCTGTATCGCCCCTGGAGGGATCGGACTTCGGGAGGCAGTTCAGGATCCGGCTCGATATCGACAGATCCGGTTCCGAAAATCATCCCGTTCTCCGGATTGATCGCCCTGACCCCACCGCCACCGGTGATGACCCGGAGCGGCGGCGTGTTGCCCGAAGCTGTGCGATCGAATATTCGGATGCCGCCGCCACCCGAGACGACCAGGACGTCGTGCACGGGGTCGACCGCTACCCGGCCCTCCCCAAGCAAGCCCGTATCGGGTCCCTCCAGGATCCGGATGGGCGCCACATCGCCGTCGGCGTCCCGGTCGAAGACCAGCACCCGGCGAGGTTGGGGAACGAAAAGCTCTCCATTTACGGGATCGACGGCCACGCGCTGAGAATTCACCAGTTGCGTGCGGGGTCCCATAATCTGGCGGACGGGCGCCGCATCGCCATCCGCGTCTGCGCTGAAGGTGAGAATGGAAAAGTTATACCAACGCGGCACGACGATTTCATCCCTCACCGGGTCGTAGTCCATGCCGTGAATCGTTCGGCTGAAGAGCGTATTTTGTCCGGCAATGGACCGCGTCGCCTGTGTGCCTCCATCCGCCAGCCTGGCGAATGCCGCAATTTGCGGGTGGCCCACTCAGTTGGAGCCCAGTATCTCCCCGCGCCGGGAGTCGAACGTGATCGTATGGACATTGGCCAACATGGGCCCGCGCGAGTCGGCGGGACCGCTGCGAATCACGCGCTTCGGGGTGGCGTCCCCGTCGGCTGTTATGTCGTACACGGTCGCGGAGTGACTGCCCAGATTGGCGACCCACAGCTCGTCGTTCGCGAGGTCCACCTTCACCCCGACAGGATGTTCGATCAACGTGTTGGGACCCCGAAGGACTCGAACAGGAGTGGCGTTGCCGTCCGCATCGGCCCGGTAAACCGTCACCGTGTGGCCGGTGTCATTCGCGACGAAAATCTCGCCCCGTCCCGGATGCACCGCTATATCGGTCGGCCAGTTCAGCAGAGTGTTGGGGCCCTGGATCACTTGCAATGGGGCGACATTGCCGGCCCCATCCTTGCGGTACACGGTAACGGAGGGCGGCTGATTCCTTCCCGACCCCGGAATGTTGGCTTCGCGCCCGGCCGGCCAGTTGGCTTTTCCATCTCCCTGACCTCTTGTTGTCACCCCGAGGTCATAGAAGCGGTCCGCCACCGTGCCCCAGTTGGTGACATAAAGCAGGCCCGCGTTCGAGTCCACGGCGATCCCATGGGGATCGGCCAATTGGGTGGCCGGCCCCTGGATCAGCCGCACCGGCGACTCTTCGTCCTGAGCCGCTTTCCGAAAGACCGAGACCGCATGGTCATCCTGGACCGTCATGAAGATTTCCTGGGTCGCTTCATCAATGGCCATCCGGACGGTCGTGTGGGGTGTGGCCAGTTTCCTCTTTGGCTCCGCATTACCTTGAGCGTCACGGCCCCATACCGTCATCCAATTCAGCGTGTCATTGTTGATGGCATAGATGTCGCCGCTCTCCGGGTCGACATAGATGCCGCAAACGTACTCCAGGAAAGTGTTCTCGCCCTGAATCACCCGCCGGGGTTCGCTGAACGCTGCGGCTGGAGGTGTATTCGTCATCCGGTCGTAGACGACGATGCTGAAATTATTCTCGTCGCCCGCGATGAGTTCATTCCGGATGGGGTCGACGTCAATAGCGGCAAACACATGCCGGGCGTCATGGATTGTGCGGACCGGCTGTCGTCTCGCCACCGCGGCCCGTGTTGCCTCACTCGGTCGGGGGGGAGCCCCCGATGCAGCCCCGGCTTGCCCGGCCGCCTGATATGGCGCCATCAAATTCTCCGGAGCGCTCGCGAGGGCCATCAGATTTGCCTGCCCGTATCCGCCCGGCTGGGGCTGCTCGTGTTGAGCCCCCGCGCCCACGGCCACGGCCACGGAGAGACATAAAACCAGTGCGATCATTAAAACCCACTGCCTTAGTTTCATCTCAGTTCTCCTCGATTCCCGAGGTTTAAATTTGTGGACAATTCGTGTTGCTCACCCTAATGGTCTTGCAATCTGTCCTGTCAAGAACTATGGGGTGCCGTGCGAAGACCGCAGCGTCAGCCCCTCGGAGTACAATCTGCGCCCCCCTTACGTATGAAACGGCATCCGGGCGATATGGCTTTCCGGACCGCTTCGTCTCGATGGCTCAGCCCCTGGGTCGAGTGGGGGCCACCGAAGGTTCTCAGGGTCTGCAATGTGAAGACTTGCCGTTGCTTTTCATCAAAACAAGAGTCGGGAAGTAGCCATTCTGACTTCTTCGGTTTGGTTCCTGATTATGATAGGGTACGACGATAGTGAACTGCCAACATCGTTTGACCGCGAGGTGCGAGCATCTTCCGGCGCGAGTCTGCGGTCAGTGGCCTACCATACCTGTTGTCCCAGTCGTGGAAGAACAGGTTGGAGGACCTTGAGATTCTGAGGCCTTAGGGATAACAGGAGGAATAAAAATGCAACCGATCAGATGGATGTTCGGAATAGTCGCCGTTCTTGCGCTGAGTTCAACTGCGTTTGGACAGGCAACCGCTCAAATCAGCGGTACCGTCCAAGACCCCACTGGAGCATTAATCCCGGGGGTGGAAGTGACAGTGACGCAAACTGAAACCGGTGCGAGTCGCCTGGCGGTGACCAACGAAACCGGATCCTACGTTTTAACCAGTCTGCCACTGGGCCCCTATGAGTTATAACCGAATCTGGTGTTTGAGGGATTGAAGAAAAGCGGCGTATCTGGTTGATTTGTTGTTTACGAGACTTCAAAGCAACCAAAGGAGATACGCCACTATGAGTAAGAGTATCGTTATTGAACTGGAAGATCGAGAAGCGATTGCAGACCCAGTGACCGACCTGCTACGAGCCGGGGCGCAAGAGCTGATCCAACGCGCTGTGGAAGCCGAACTGTCCGAACTGCTATCCCAGCACGGCGATCGGCGAACCGAGACGGGGAAGGCTGGAGTGGTGCGCAACGGTTATCTGCCTGAACGCGAGCTGCAGACCGGCCTGGGTCCGGTAACGGTGCAAATCCCGAAGGTGCGCGCCAAGACGGGCGAAGCTGTGACGTTCCGCTCGGCCCTGGTACCCCCCTACATTCGGAAGACGCAGTCGATGGAAGCCGCCGTGCCGTGGTTGTATTTGAAAGGCGTCTCCAGTGGCGAGATGGGTGACGCCCTGAAAGTTCTTGTCGGTCCGAAGGCGCAGGGCTTGTCAGCGAGCACGGTATCGCGCTTGAAACGGGTCTGGGCTGAAGAGTACCGCATCGGGTGCGACCAGCGTTTGGACGCCGACCGCTGGGTCTATGTCTGGGCCGACGGTATCTACAGCGGACTTCGAGCTGAACAAACCAAGTTGTGTGCGTTGGTCGTGATCGGCGTGAATGAACGCGGAGAGAAGCGTTTTCTGGCGATCGAAGACGGTGTACGGGAATCGACACAGAGTTGGCGTGAGGTCTTGTTGAAGCTGAAGTCCCGAGGGATGAATATTCCGAAGTTGGCCATCGGTGACGGGGCGATGGGGTTCTGGGCCGCACTGGAGGAAATCTATCCCGAGACACACCAACAACGCTGCTGGATGCACAAGACCATGAATGTGCTCAACTGCTTACCCAAGTCGGTTCAGGCGAAAGCGAAACAGGCACTGCACGCGATCTGGAAGGCTGAGACACACGCAGATGCCGAGAAGGCATTCGATCTGTTCATTGAAACCTATGAGCCGAAGTATCCGAAAGCCACTGTCTGCCTGCAGAAAGACAGAGAAGCACTGCTGGCCTTTTACGGCTTTCCGGCCAAGCACTGGCAGAGCATCCGAACGACTAATCCCATTGAATCGACCTTTGCCACCATTCGACACCGAACCAAGCGATCCAGAGGCTGCCTGACACGGGATGGAATGCTGCACATGATGTTCAAGCTGGGTCAGTGCGCTGAGAAGAACTGGCGACGATTACGAGGATTCGATGATCTGGTCAAGGTGATTACTGGAGTGAAATTTAACGATGGAATCGAAGTGACAAAGCTCGATCAGACCGCCGCTTGAATCAATCTCCTAAACACCACTTTTGACAATAACTCGGCCCCTATCAGCTTGAAGCAGTCTTGCCGGGGTTCCAGACCTTTGTCCAGACGGGAATCGTCCTGCAGGTCAATGGCGCACCTACCGTCAATGTCACCCTCAACGTGGGTCAGGTTACGCAAACTATCGAGGTGCAGGCGAATGCGGCCATGGTCGAGACCCGCACCGTCGGGATCGGCCAGATGATGGAAGGCGCGCAGCTGCTGGAGCTGCCGCTCGACGGGCGCAACGCCACCGAGCTGATCCTGCTCTCGGGGGGCGCCGTCGACATGGGGGAGACTTCCAACACGGCTTTTGCCGACAGGCTGCGAGTCTCCGTCGGGGGCAGCCAGGGTTATGGAACGATGTACAGTCTGGACGGAATCCAGCATTATTCTCCGTATGATGGCGTGGGCCTGCCCCTGCCGTTTCCCGATGCGCTGGAGGAGTTCCGGGTCGAAACCAGCGGGCTCACGGCAAAAAATGGGCGGTCGGCCTCGGTGAACGCGGTGACGAAGTCTGGAACAAATCAATATCACGGCGACTTGTTCTGGTTTGTCCGCAATGATCTGTTGAACGCCCGGCCCTACTTTGCCCAGTCGGAGGAAACGCTGAAACGCAACCAGTACGGTGGAACGCTGGGGGGACCCATTCTCCAGAACAAGCTCTTTTTCTTTGGCGGCTACCAGGGCACCATTTTACGGGAAGACCCGGCGGACACGCGGTCTTTCGTTCCCACCCAGGCGATGTTGGACGGCGATTTCGCAGACTTCGCCTCCCCCGCTTGTACGGGCGAGGACGACGGGGTCACCCTCAGTGCACCTTTCGTCAACAACATGATCGATCCGGCACTGTTCAGCCCCGCGGCGATGAACCTCGCCGCACGTCTTCCGACGGCAACCGACCCCTGCGGTGAAGTTACCTACGGGCAAAGGGAAGACATTGACCAGGCGCAGGCCGTTGTGCGGGTGGACTATGAATTGAACGACTCGCATTCCCTGTTCGGGCGGTATATATATAACTACGATGACCGACCCAGCGCCTTATCGCACACCCCGGACTTCCCCTTGAACTCGAACACGAGGAGCTTCAACAACCACGCCACGGCGTTCACCTTTGGCGTCACCTCTCTGTTCGCTGGGACTACAGTGAACTCGTTCCGTATAGCGGCCAGCAAGACGAACGTCCAGCGCGGCGGGGAGGAGTTTTTCAGCGCCACCGATCTTGGGGTTAATAATCACTTCACCTATGTCCCGAATTTCATGACCGTAGATATGGGTGGCGACGGGTTTGACATCGGCGGCAGGAGCATCGCGAGGGCCCGCTTCAGGACCACCTTCCTCCAGATAGCTGACGACGTGCAAATGGTCAAGGGAAACCATCAGGTGTCGTTCGGCGGAAGCATCGGACATGCGCATCTGGTCTATCGACCCACTCCGAATGCCTCGGGCATTTTCGAGTTCGACGGTAGGGTGACCGGCTTGGTCCTGGCGGACTTCCTCCTCGGGAACTTGTCCGAATACAGGCAGGGCGCCCCCACCAACAATGTTCTCAGGCAGACCCAGACTAACCTGTATGTGCAGGACGTCTGGCAATTGACACCCCGGTTGACGGCCAATTATGGCGTCCGCTGGGCGCCCAATGTACCGATGCGGGATCAGACCAATCCGGTGGCGGCCGTGATGCAGTTCGATATCGACCGATTCCGGGCGGGGATCGTGAGCACCACCTACCCAAATGCTCCGGCGGGTCTGCTCTACGCTGGCGACGACGGTTATGAACTTTCGAATAGGGAGGTCATGCTGCCGAATTGGACTAATTTTGGACCGCGTCTGGGCCTGGCCTGGGACGTGACCGGAGACGGCCGCACATCGCTCAGGGCATCGTACGGGATCACTACAGACGAATTCCCTCTGCGGTTGCGGGGCGGGAACTCGACCGGGCAAGCGCCTTTTGGCAATGACATCAGAGTCGATACACCGGCGGGGGGCTTCGACGATCCATGGCTGGACTATCCGGGCGGGAATCCATTCCCGACATCACTGGGCCCCGATGCGCTATTTCCGTTCAGGGACGCGGACTATGAATCGCAGCCCGGTCGTGTTCCTCCGACCACCGTGGGTTCGTGGAATGTCAGTCTCCAGAGGGAGCTTGCGACAGACTGGCTGGCGTCGGCGAGCTATTCGGGAAGCCAGATTTACCATCTCTGGGGCATGAATGCTCTCAATGACGGGATCTTGGTCCCGGGCACAACCGATGCGAGCGGAAACTGTACCTTTGAAGGATATACGTTCAAGGCGGATCGCCGAGGCCGGGAAGGCCGCGATTGCTCCACCCGGAGTGGGAGCAATGTTGATCTGCGGCGGCGCTTGCGCATGATAGATCCGGTGGAGGGAGTGAAAATTGGACAATTGGGGGAATATGACTATGGCAACACCCAGAGCTACAACGCCATGATCCTCTCCCTCGAGCGTCGCGCCGCGGACGGCGTGACCATAACCTGGAACTATACCTGGTCTCACTGCATCGGTTACTTCGGGGGCCGGGCCGCCACCGGGACCAGTTTAAGAGTTCGGGACACGTTCCGGATCAACAACGACCGCAGTTTCGATCGCGGCAATTGTCAGCAGGACGTTCGGCACACTATGAACCTCAGAGGGGTGACCGAAACTCCACAGTTCGCCAATACGATGCTGCGAGCCGTGGCCTCGGGATGGCGGGCGGCGCTCATCTACCGGGTGGATTCAGGGTCCCCTCTCGCCATAAACACGGGTACTGATATTGCCTTGACCGGCCAGCACCGAACAATCCAGCGGCCCAGCGTGTTGTCAGGGTCACCGTACGGCGATACCGGGCCCGGCTCTCAATACCTGAACCGGGATGTGATCGTGCAGCCGGCTACGGGCACGCATGGCAATTTGGGCTATAATGCCATTTACGGCCCCACACGATGGAGATTCGACGTGGCCTTGACGCGTCAATTCAACGTCACCGAGGCGCAGCGGTTGGAGTTCCGAGCCGAAGCGTTCAACCTGACCAATAGCTTCCGGCCCTTGTATAGCGATGACGAAATAGAACTTAGGCGCAACAACAGGAATTTCGGAGTAATCCGACATTCTGACGAACAGAGGATCTTGCAGTTCGCAATTAAGTACGTCTTCTAAGAACTGGATGAGATCCATAGCCGGTTATCCGGGACTCTAACGAGAATACGAAAATCATTATTCTCGCTGGATCCGGATAACCGGCTTTTTGAGTTCTACTGTTCTTACTGTTCTTATGGTGGAGGGCAGCCACCGATCCGGACGCCATCAGCCAGTTGGGGTGGCGGCGGAGTTCGATTCGGAGTCAATCGCCTACAAGTTATCGTTCTGGTCGATGAAGAGGCCGCTGACGCGGCTGAACTGCTCCCGCGCGTCGAGGAAATTCCAGTCCGGATCGAATATTCGGATTGGCACCACACAGCAGTCAGTTCTTCAAGCCAGTTCAGGAAGACGTTGATTCCCGGGCGCTCGGGTTCTCACGATTCGACCCGCTCTACCGGGAAGACCATGATATATTTCGGGGCTCAAACGAAGAGCCCGAGCCGGAATGAGTTTCGGCGACGTCGCCTGAAGACGCCGAGGACCGATGACGCGGCTTCAGCCGATGAAGCGGCTTCAGCCGATGACGGGGCTCAAAACGACAACGCTCTAGCGCTTTCGGGCGCACCTGCCGGCCGCAACAGTTGAAGGAGGACGTCGACTATGGATCCGATCAGACGCAAAATACTGAAAGGCGGAGCGGCGGCGGCGGCGATGGCCGCAGCGCCGCGCGCGTTTGCCCAGCAGACCGGGCAGGGAGGCTCTGGCTCCTTTTACGAAAGAGGCCCCGTTCGCATCCACTATCAGGAGTTCGGTTCCGGCTTCCCGTTGTTGATTATCGCCGGCGGGGGGTTGAACTCGACGATATCCGGCTTAGCCCGCCACCCCTTTAACCCGATCGAGGAGTTTCAGGGAGAGTTCCGCTGCATTGCGGCGGACCTGCGCAACACCAATACTGGCCAGTCCTCGGGTCCGCTCGAGACCGACCGGCCGTGGGATTCATATACCGATGATCATCTCGGCCTGATGGACCACCTGGGCATCGATAGGTTCATGGTGATGGGCTTCTGCGTCGGCGGCCCGTTCGTCTGGAACCTGCTGAAGCGGGCGCCGGATCGCGTCGCCGCGGCCGTGCTAGCGCAGCCCAGTGGGTTCAACGCGGAGGAGCCCGACCGCTTCTACGACAACAACATGGGTGGCTGGGGACCCGCGTTGGCCGAGCGCCGGGCTGACATCACGATGGAGATGGTCGACGCATTCCTGACCAAGATGTATCGCAACATCGACTTCGTCATCACCGTGAACCGCGATTTCGTGCGCAATTGCCAGACGCCCGTATTGATCCTGCCGGATGACACCCCGGCGCATGTGTACGCTATCGCCATGGAGGCCGCGATGCTCGCGCCGAAGGCCGAAGTGAGCCTGTTCCCGTGGAAGGAGCCTCCGGAGCGAATTCCTCTGGCGGTGCGACAGATACGTTCCTTCCTCCGGGCGCATGGGCCTGCTTCTGCTTAGACGACGGTGTCGGTAAGCCTGGTGCGATGGTGTGGAACCGGTGCGCCTTCGCCACCATAGTGCGGGCTCAAGTGTTCCCTATCTCCGGCTGAGGGGTTCATCGCCGCGATCACTCCCGTCGACTACGACCCGGTGGTCGCGTTCATGCCCTTCAGACTCTTGGCAGAAGGGCCTTTGGTCCGAACTATTCTGAATACGCGCGTAACAGGAGGAGTATTGATGTCGCAAGGAGAAAACAAGGCAGCAGTTCGCCGTTTCTGGGAAGGCTTCAACGATCACAATCTCGACGTGTGGACGAGGTTTGCGCACCCGGCTTCCTGAACCATGACCCGAGTCTCCCCGTACCCGATGCAGACCTCCCCACAATCAAGGAAATCATTGGCGGGTTGCAGGCCGCTTTCCCTGACCTGAGCGCATCGGAGGAGGATCTAGTTTCTGAGGGCGACAAGATAGTAGTTCGGAGGACCTTTCGTGGAACTCACAAAGGTGAGTTTATGGGCGTCGCCGCAAGCGCCAGGGCGGTGACGTTCACAGGGATTTTCATCAACCGGCTCACCAGCGGCAAGATCGAAGAACATTGGGCCATCTTCGACGCCCTTGGCCTTTTGCAACAGATAGGGGGTGTCCCCGTCCTGGGGCAGGATGAAAGTTGAGTTTCCCGGCCCCCGACCGAACCTAAGACGTCACACGTCCAGACCGTCGCACGTCCCTACACGCGTCGGCCTCCGTTTCAGGTTATGTTTAAGAAGATCTTCAAACAAGGATCGAAATACATTCCGGCCCATACTGGATTCTGGACTATCAAGTTCATGACTTGCATGGAGTTTCACGAGCCAATTTCGCGAGCCGATCCCAACCTGCCGATCACTCGACCGGCAGGCGCGCAAGCAGCCCTTTGTACCAGTTGAGGACGATGTTGATCTGCCCCATCGCTGCCACACCCTCCAGCGTGTCCGTTGCGATGTTCTCATCCTTGATCTTCAGAAACCGGTCGCCGATAGGATGGATGTCGTAATTGCGTCCATTGGTCCTGAAATAGACGTCCTCGAACAATATCGCGGCAGGAATGCCAATCACCCGCCTCCGGCTCCCACAATTCCCACAGCTACGACGGCGCTCTCACTATGAACGATTAACCCTCGGAAGGTGGGTCCCTTTTAGTCGATCAATGCGGGCTCTTATTCGCGTTTTCGAAGCGAGGGCATTCTGTGCCGAATCGCGCCTTTCTAGACAGGCCGGGTGACGACCCGCGTTTGTGTAAACTGGCGGTGTCCGTCCCTCGACTTATGGAACCCGAATCCACTCTGCCGTGCGCCGACCCAGGGCGTGCCCCTCGCGCCTGTCGCAGCCTTGTTGATTCCGATCATCCCCGCGGTGAGCTGGCGCGCGACCCGATCCGAGCGTTCACCATCTTCACCAAAGACCACCGCACCGAGTCCGAAGGGAGTGGCGTTGGCCCTCCGGATGGCCTCATCCTCCGACTCGACCCGTGTCACGCACGCCACCGGCCCGAAGGTCTCTTCGGTCGCGATGGACATCTCCTCGGTCACGCCCGTAAGGACCGTGGGGGTGACGAAGTTGTCGTGATGTCCTGATCCGCCTGCCAGGAACTCGGCGCCCTTCGAGACCGCCTCCTCCAGCTGGCTCAAGACGTGGCTTCGTTGCTGGGCGTTGACCATGGGGCCCACCTCGACGCCCTTGTCCAGGCCGTCGCCTTGCTTCATCGACACGGTGGCCTCCACCAGGAGGGCTTCGAAGCGGTCGGCGACCGCCTCCGGGACGAAGATCCGTTCAGTACTCACGCAGACCTGGCCCGCGTTGCGAAAGCTATTGAATGCAGCGAACCGCGCCGCCTTCGCGAGGTCGGCGCTCTCCAGGACGATCATGGGATCCTTGCCGCCCAGCTCCAGGATGACGCGCTTGAGCCCGGCACTGGCGGCCCGAAGGATGTGTTTCCCGGTCTCACGTGAACCGGTGAATGCGATGAGGTCCACGTCGCCCTCGACGATGCGCTTGCCCTGCGTGTCTGCTCCCTGGACCACGGTGAGTACGTCGGGAGGGAGCTTTTCGTTGAGGACGTCAGCGTACGCCTGCCCGGAAAGCGGCGTCTCTTCCGAGGGCTTGAGGATCACCGTATTCCCTGCCGCAAGCGCCGGCAAGACCATCCAGGCCGGCATCAGCATCGGGAAGTTCCACGGAGTGATCGCCGCACACACCCCCACAGGATCGTGATAGATGGTCGAGCGATTGCGTCCGTCGTCGATGGTTTCGGGAGTGAGCGCCTGTCCGATCTCCTCGAGTTCATGCCGCACGCTTGCCAGCAGCTTCGCCTCCCCGATCCCGTCTGCGAGGGGCTTGCCCATCTCCCGCGTGATCAGGCGTCCCAGCTCGTCCGCCCGGGCGAGAAACGACTCGGCGGCTTCGATCAGCAGGCGAGCCCGGCCATCATGTCCAAGTGCCTGCCAGGCGGGCTGCACCGCCCGCGAGCGTTCGACGATGCCAGGAATGTCATCGGGTGGAGTGGCCACCACTTCTCCGACGAGATCGCCCGTCGCGGGGTTATAGGACCTGATTCGAGTGTGACCGTTGGACTGGAGTGCCTTCATCAGAATTTTCGCATGCGCCATGGTGCGGATTGTGTCGATGGCAGCGGTCCGAACGATCATACCTTCGGTCAACCATGATACGAGCCACTACGCGAACAATCGAGCGGAAGTATCACACCAACCAACCCGGCAGCGAGAACGACAGATGCGACGGTTCGAGTTGCCACTGCAGGCTCAATTATTCCTTTCGATTCACGTGTCGTTTTGAAGCCTTTCCGATCGGCCAGGCACAAACTAAAAGCGGTTCACCACCGCATGTTTAGAGCGCAATTTTTCACTGTGTGGGCCGCGGTGACCCCAGCCTGATCCCTGACTAGCGAGCCCTCATTCTCACCGGAGCGAGTTGATCTGACAATGCCCTCGGCACTCTATTGTGAACGGCTATTCCGTCGGGAAGCGGGCTTCAACCCACTCTGCCACATAGTCGAACAGATTCTTCACAGAATTCTCATACGGGCCACCTTCACAGTTCCGACACGGTGCAAACCCATGCGTGGCCCCCTCGATGGCGATGAACTCTTTGTCGGCGCTTTGCGAAACGTCAAAGAAATATTCGCTGTCGGTGATGAAATAATGGCCTTGCATCGCGCCGATGAGCACCGGAACGGTGATGGCGGTCTCGAGCGCGCACGGGACCGAGATGTTGGTCGAGCACCAATCGATCTTGTCATAGTCGAGCGAATCCGTTGATCGAATCGCATTTGTGCTCAGGAAAGACTTGATCGTCAGGACTCTCGCGCCTCCTCCGATCAACGCGGTGTCCCCGAAGGTTCCGTTGATCGCCGCGAGGCGGGTGTCCGGTGGCCGAACCGTCTTGACGATCTCGGTGACGATGGTTCCATCATCCTTGATCATCCTTTGGGGACGCTTCGTGCAGCACATGACGCTGGGGTCCATGGAGAAAATGTTCGTGGTCCGGTCATTCCCTCTCGGAATGATGAATGAATCGTCATCCGGATACCTCCAATTGCCCGCTTTCATTTGCTCTCGAATGTGCAGAGCGCGGTCGATCAATTTGTTCAATCGCCTCGACTGCCCTTCGCTGTATCGATTGATGAACTCTGGGGAATAGTTCGATGCACCATTGGGATTGTAGCCATTGGCAGGACTGAATGGATCGAGCGCCGGGTCGATGAGGTTGGGAAACGCCTCATCCGTTACTGCTGGGTTGATCGATCTCAGTCCGTTCGAGGCGTTAGAGGGATGGGCGTCGATCAGTAAAATTCCATCCGCCGGTGGCAACCCTGCCAGGCTTTCGTCGCATTGTGTCAGTTTGTTCGGTGCCTGACAAAACGACACGCCCGCTTCCGCAACCGCTTGATAAAGTGTTGTCGTTGCGCCGCCGCCGCTATGTCCCCAGAGGAGGATGTTGGATACTCCCTGCGCCTTCAGGTATTCGATGCCCGCCTTGATGTCGAGCGGGATCTTCTCAAAGTCCACCTTCGCCTCGTTGTTCTCGAACCGCGTGTTCAGGCAAAGGACCGCGATGCCGCGACTCGACAGCTCGCGGCATTCCATAGCGGTGAATTTATTTCCCGTGCGATGGACCGTCAGCACACCCACCCGCGGCGACGGGTTATCGTCTGGCGCGTAGTACATCGCTTTGGCCCGATCGGGCAGCGGCACAAACACAGGATTGCTCTGCGCCATCAGCGGCGCGACTCCAAACGCAAGAACGACACTCAGCGCTAGAACGGTCCCTAACAATGTTCCTGTTCTCATATGCGAATCTCCTTTTTGGGTCCAGGTAGTGCTGCTGCGGATGCAGGGGGCATCGAAAGCCTGCCACTCGGAAACTATTCCTTCTTTACGACATTCCCAACGAATCCTCCCGCCTGTTGGAGGGCATCACATGCGTTCGGCGAGTTACTGCCTCACTGTCCCTGCGGCATTGCTGTGGGGGGATCAGCAAAGCACAACACGCCGGATTGCAGATCCAGCGAGACGCTGTGCGCGTTGGGGAACAAGCCGTCACCGCACGTTCCCTGGAGTTCTCCCGCACGGTTGAACATGAGGACCGGGGACTGCTCAGCTGTCGCCGCTGGCGGGCCGGAAGGCCTGATCACGACAATCGATCCCTTCCCATCGGCTGCTACCCACCGTGGCCGACCCCATATATCGTGTCATATCTTGTCCCGGGGGTGGCGCGCCAAATAGCTTGACCTTATATTCTGTCTTCGTGGTCTGGGCAAAGGCGCCCGGAACCAGAGCGATGACCGCCAGAATCATACAAACGTATGTTTTAGTTCAACGCCTCCTCATTTACTTCTCCGGCAATACTGAAGCTTCCCGATCCCACGGGATTTTACATCGGACCCAAAGGCTGTCAAGTCGAATCGTAATAAGCGAATAGGTCTCTGAGGCGGGCATCGTCACGGTCAACAGCCTGTCTGTTCAGATTTTAGATGGCTGGGGGCAGTCTACTAGACCGATGGGTTCGTGTACACGAAATCTGGGTGGATCCTAGAGGGAGTTGATATCGGATTCCGCCAGGGGACGCGAATCCACCAGTTCCCCACGTTGTCGCAGAGAGTGTTGATCTGGTATAAATCGACTGCGCGTCGAGGCCCGCGCTGCGATCGGACCGCCTGGTGTCGACGGAAAACGTAATAGTAAGGATGGAAAGAGGTGGGTGAGATGAACTGGACAGAGCTATTGAAGGGACAGATCGCGTACGAATACACAGTGGCCGACGGCTTGCTGGATCATGTGGATGAAAGCAACATGGATTGGAAGCCCGACGCCGGCACGAACTGGATGACGACGGGGCAGCTCTGCATGCATATCACGAACGCGTGCGGGGTGCTGATAAGGGGTTTCGACACAGGCGACTGGGGGCTGCCGGAGGGCATAGACCCGAGCGACATGAAGCCCGAGGACATGATGCCGCCCGCGGAGAAGATGCCGACCATCGGAAGCATTGCGGAAGCGAAGCAGCTTCTGCAGGAAGACAAGCAGCTTGCACTGAACACCATCGCGACGGCGGGAGAAGATAATCTGGCCAACAAGCCCGCGCCAGCCCCCTGGGACCCCACGGACATGCCGCTGGGACAGCGCTGCCTCAGCGCGGTCGCACACCTCAGCCAGCACAAAGGTCAGCTCTTCTACTACCTGAAGCTTCAAGGGAAGCCGGTCAATACCAGCCACCTCTGGGGAATGTAGAAGAGCAGCTCAAGCACGAGACGCTTGGGTTGCATCGACTGGTCAATCCGGCAGGGTTTAAGGAGAGTTACGCCTACTTGACAGAGGAGTCCAGATAAGGCACTGAGATTCATAGTCGAGGCCCTGGAACCCATTCCTCCAGTTCTTCGAACCAGACGTCCATCAGTGTCGCTCACCCCGATTGATCAAAAATCGGCATTCGCTCGCTCGGGACGCCATATCAAGGGCCCAGGATGCCCGGACTGATTCTAAACGACGTATCCAATATTTTCGCAACAGTTCGTTGGTCGATGCGCCCTGAATTCACGTCCTACTCAGTTCGATTCGCTGGTAATTCTCTGATAAGGGCGGGGTTGCGTGAGATTCGCGAAATAGATCCACCCTTGTCTCGAAGGGTTTACCGATCCTGCGGAAAGGAATGGCTCTACACTACGGCGTTTATGGGGAATAATCGGTGCGTCCGTGTCCTTATCCCTTCAAGATGTCCACCGGTCTGGTCACTTCTCCGTATAGGGGGTGATACAGGCATGTGACTGTTTCATTGACCTCAAGTCCTTTCGATGTGACTGTTTCATTGACCTCAAGTCCCTTCCCTCGTAGTATTTAGCCAGCTTTTTCCAGTTCTCAGAGCGACACGCCAAAAAATGGAATCTGGCACCCAACTCGGCCACTACGAAATCCTTTCTGCAATCGGCAAGGGCGGCATGGGTGAAGTGTGGCGTGCGCGGGACACCAAACTCGGGCGTGAGGTTGCGATAAAGACCCTCCCTGAAGAGTTCGCCAAGGATGCCGATAGGCTTGCTCGGTTTGAACGTGAAGCAAAGCTACTCGCTTCATTGAACCATCCAAATATCGCAGCCATTCATGGTTTTGAAGAAGACAACGGTACGCACTTCCTCGTGCTGGAACTGGTCGAGGGCGACACACTCGCTGACCAGATCAAACGTGGTCCAATCGTTGTTGAGGAATCCCTCAAATTGGCTCTACAGATTGCTGAAGCCTTAGAGGCGGCCCACGAGAAAGGTGTGATTCATCGTGATTTGAAACCCGCGAACATCAAAGTCACTCCCGATGGGAAGGTGAAGGTACTCGACTTTGGTTTGGCGAAGGCGTTTGCAGGGGATGAAGCCGAGGCGAGCGTGTCCAACTCTCCTACGTTGAGTATGCAGGCCACGCAGCAGGGCGTGATCCTTGGAACCGCCGCGTACATGTCTCCTGAACAGGCTCGTGGTGAAGAGATAGACAGCAGAGCGGACGTATGGGCGTTTGGTTGCGTTCTGTTCGAGATGTTGACAGGGCGTGGGACTTTTGACGGAAAGACCGTCTCAGACATTCTCGCTTCCGTACTCAAGGTTGACCCCGAATGGAAGAGTTTGCCGCAGAATCTTCATCCCAGGCTCCGACTGCTGTTGGATCGGTGTCTGGAGAAAGAAGCGAAAGATCGATACCACGGTATTTCTGACGCACGGATAGACATTCGGAACGTACTGGCCGATTCCAGCGGTGTTCTGGTGCAGCCGGTTGCTGAGGTTGTTCAGGCGACACCGCAATCCAAGTGGCCGTGGGTTGCTGCCATCGCGCTCAGCGTCATAGTCGCTGGGGTGGTCGTCTGGAACCTAAAACTAGCACCCGCTGGACGCATGGCTCGATTCGAGATCACCCCCCCTGAGACTGCCCCGTTAGAGATTACAAACCTTCTTTCGGACGTGGCAATATCCCCTGACGGCACCCGGATTGTTTACACAGCCACTGCGAATAGACACCTATACATGAGGACATTAGATCAGATCGAGGCCATCGAATTGGTGAACTTGGGGGAAACGCGGAACCCGTTCTTTTCACCCGATGGCACTCAAGTCGGTTTTCACGTAGCTGGAGAAAATTCGTTAAGGAGAGTTTCCATACAGGGAGGGCCACCTCAGGCGATTGTTGCTGATACAGGTAGCAATCTCAGGGGGGCAAGTTGGGGGCCGGATAATACGATTGTGTTTGCGACAAACAACGGTGAGGGGTTGATGCGTGTGGCGGCTGCAGGTGGGGAACCCACTGCCCTGACGACAGCGGTTCAGTCAGACGGTCCGACCCGCCATTATTGGCCGGAAGTCCTGCCTGATGGCCGGGCTGTTCTATTCACTGTTTGGTTGGGCTCAGACGAAACTTCGCAGATCGCCGTACTCAATCTTGAAACCGGTGAACAAGAGATTCTTGTTTCTGGTGGCACCAGTCCGCGATACGTTCCCACCGGGCACATCCTGTACGCGACAGCGGGTTCATTATGGGCTGTGCCATTCGACATAAACGACCTGGAAGTCACGGGAGATTCCGTTCCCGTTTTGGAAAACCTAACGACTAAGGTATCTGGTGCGGCCAACTTCAGTGTCTCCGAAGACGGGTTGCTCGTTTACGTTCCAGATAGTAGCGTGCCTCTAGATGGTGGGGAAACGTTGGTCTGGATGGACCGACAGGGCAACTCGGAACTGCTGGGAGCAGCGGCCCGCAATTACATATTTCCACGCCTTTCGCCGGATGGGCAGAGCGTGGCGGTCATGTCAGACCTTGATATTTGGCGGTTCGACATTGCCCGACAGACGCTGACCCGCCTGACCTTCAGGGGTAATACGACACAGCCCGTCTGGACGCCCGATGGGCAATACGTGGCCTATCGGTCGATACCAGAGGGAGATAACATTCTCTTCTGGACAAGGGCCGATGGGAGCGGCACTGAAGAGCAGTTAACAACGGGGGCCTCCCGGCAGAACCCCACATCTTGGTCCCCCGACGGCCAACTTCTAGCCTTTTTTCAAAGTCCCGGCGTTGGCGGTGATGGGGACCGCGACATCTGGATGATGCCCTTGGACGGCGACCGGGAGCCGCGCCCCTTTCTCGAAACGCCATTCAATGAGCTCGTACCAATGTTTGCTCCCGATGGCCGCTGGGTGGCGTACGTCTCGGACGAGTCAGGCCGCAACGAAGTCTATGTGCTCCCGTTTCCCGGGCCTGGAGGGAAGCGGCAGATTTCAACCGAAGGCGGTGGCTACCCGCAATGGGCACGAGACGGGCAGGAGTTGTTCTACATGAACGACCTTCAGATGATGGCGGTGGACATCGAGACTGAGCCCGGCTTTATGGCGGGCACTCCCAGATTGCTTTTTGAAGAAGGTTTCGTGTCGAGGGCCGCGGGGCCTTTTACCGTCTACGACGTGTCAGCCGACGGCCAACGCTTCCTGATGGTCGGGGACGCCACGAGCACAGACGGCGAGGCAGGGTCGCCCAAAATCATCATCGTTCAAAACTGGTTTGAAGAACTGACCGAACGGGTGCCGGTGCCGTAGGGGACACTGCCTCAGTCCGTCCAACCCCTCAAGACCTACTCCAAATAGCCCTAAGGGGGACTGTATTGATTCCAAGTCCTGTATTGTCCCCTACACTTCCATGTGACTGTTTGATGTGACTGTGAGTTATTGTCAAAAGTGGTGTTTAGGAGATTGATTCAAGCGGCGGTCTGATCGAGCTTTGTCACTTCGATTCCATCGTTAAATTTCACTCCAGTAATCACCTTGACCAGATCATCGAATCCTCGTAATCGTCGCCAGTTCTTCTCAGCGCACTGACCCAGCTTGAACATCATGTGCAGCATTCCATCCCGTGTCAGGCAGCCTCTGGATCGCTTGGTTCGGTGTCGAATGGTGGCAAAGGTCGATTCAATGGGATTAGTCGTTCGGATGCTCTGCCAGTGCTTGGCCGGAAAGCCGTAAAAGGCCAGCAGTGCTTCTCTGTCTTTCTGCAGGCAGACAGTGGCTTTCGGATACTTCGGCTCATAGGTTTCAATGAACAGATCGAATGCCTTCTCGGCATCTGCGTGTGTCTCAGCCTTCCAGATCGCGTGCAGTGCCTGTTTCGCTTTCGCCTGGACCGACTTGGGTAAGCAGTTGAGCACATTCATGGTCTTGTGCATCCAGCAGCGTTGTTGGCGTGTCTGGGGATAGATTTCCTCCAGTGCGGCCCAGAACCCCATCGCCCCATCACCGATGGCCAACTTCGGAATATTCATCCCTCGGGACTTCAGCTTCAACAAGACCTCACGCCAACTCTGTGTCGATTCCCGTACACCGTCTTCGATCGCCAGAAAACGCTTCTCTCCGCGTTCATTCACGCCGATTACGACCAACGCACACAACTTGGTTTGTTCGGCTCGAAGTCCGCTGTAGATACCGTCGGCCCAGACATAGACCCAGCGGTCGGCGTCCAAACGCTGGTCGCACCCGATGCGGTACTCTTCAGCCCAGACCTGTTTCAAGCGCGATACCGTGCTCGCTGACAAGCCCTGCGCCTTCGGACCGACAAGAACTTTCAGGGCGTCACCCATCTCGCCGCTGGAGACGCCTTTCAAATACAACCACGGCACGGCGGCTTCCATCGACTGCGTCTTCCGAATGTAGGGGGGTACCAGGGCCGAGCGGAACGTCACAGCTTCGCCCATCTTGGCGCGCACCTTCGGGATTTGCACCGTTACCGGACCCAGGCCAGTCTGCAGCTCGCGTTCAGGCAGATAACCGTTGCGCACCACTCCAGCCTTCCCCGTCTCGGTTCGCCGATCGCCGTGCTGGGATAGCAGTTCGGACAGTTCGGCTTCCACAGCGCGTTGGATCAGCTGTTGCGCCCCCGTTCGTAGCAGGTCGGTCACTGGGTCTGCAATCGCTTCTCGATCTTCCAGTTCAATAACGATACTCTTACTCATAGTGGCGTATCTCCTTTGGTTGCTTTGAAGTCTCGTAAACAACAAATCAACCAGATACGCCGCTTTTCTTCAATCCCTCAAACACCAGATTCGGTTATAACTCGATATCGAGCCTGGCCAGGGCTCGAGTGTCGTAGCGCAGCTGATGGATGCGCTCGACTTTCAGCGTTTTGAAGAAGCTCTCCATGGGGGAGTTGTCCCAGCAATTGGCCCTCCGGCTCATCGATTGAATCATCCGGTAGTCTTTGATCAACCGCTGGTGGCTGTCGCTGGCGTATTGAGTGCCGCGATCCGAGTGCATGATCAGACCCACAGCTGGCTTGCGACGCCAGTACGCCGACTTCAAGGCCTGGCAAACTAAGTCGGCCTTGATCCGATCACTCATCGACCAGCCCACGATTCTGCGGCTGGCCAGATCCATGACGCAGGCCAGATAGAGCCAGCCTTCGCCCGTGGCGATATAGGTGATGTCACCGAGCCATGCCTGATTGACTTGCCAGCCATCAAAGCGTCGATCCAGTATGTTGGAGGCGATCGGCTTGTGATGGGCCGAATCGGTCGTCACCCGATAGGGCCTCTTGTAGACCGGCCGCAGACCCTGTCGCTTCAGGCTATGGCGCACCCGTTCGTGGCCGACCTGAACACCCTGATCACGCAGCCCCCGCACGATCCGTGGCCGACCGTAGCTGCGCTTACTGCCCGCGTGAATCGCCGCCACCTGGGCATCGAGTACCGCATTGGCCATTGAGCGATTACTGGGTGCTCGCTTATTTCTCTGGTAATACCCGGTCGGCGACACATCAAGCTGGCGGCACATTCGGGTCACGCTGTATTGGTCGCGATGTTCTTTGATCCAGGCATACTTCACCGCGACTCTTTCGCGAAATACGCCGCCGCTTTTTTTACGATTTCTAAGTCCAGCTTCGTGCTCGCCAGCTCCCGGCGCAATCGGGTGTTCTCCGCCTCGGCCTCCGCCACTGATCGCTTCACCCCCACCGTGGCGCCATCAGCCGCCTTGAGCTTGCCTGCACGGCTTAGCTTGATCCAATTCCACAGACTCGAATCCGGAATGCCCAGTCGCTTCGCGGCACGGCTACCTCCGATCGATTCGCCCAGCCTTACGGCCTCCACCTTGAACTCATCGGTGTACTGCCGATTCGGAACCCCATCCTTCTCGCCCATTTTCGCCCTCCGTTCATCAAAAAGTTATCAGCATTTTGATGTACGTGAAACCAGGGCAGGGTCAGCATTGGCCGAGCCGGGTGTCGTATTGACTCAGCCCGTCGCTGAAGTTGCTCAGGCACGACCGCAATCGAAACTTCCGTGGGTTGCGGCCATCGTTCTCATGGGTGTCGTCGCTGGAGTGGCGGTTTGGAATCTAAAACCTGCACCGGAGCCGGGTCGCGTCAGCCGCTCCGCCTACGACCTGCCCGAGGACCAAGCTTTGAGACAAGTGGGCAATGCTGTGGTCGCGCTGTCACCCGACGGGTCGGGTTTCGTTTACAACACGACTGACGGCTTGTATCTTCGCTCAATGGACGAACTGGAGGCCCGTCTGATTGCAGGTACGGAGGCCGGATCAAGAAACCCGTTTTTCTCGCCGAATGGTCAATGGGTGGCTTTTGATTCGGGCAGTCAACTCCAGAAGATTGCGATCAACGGTGGCGCTCCGGTTGGACTGGGTCCAGTTGCTGGGCGTCTGATTGGTGCAAGTTGGGGCGTGGACGACATGATTCTCTTTGGTCAGAGCGACGGCATCTTTCGCGTATCGGCGAACGGAGGCGAGCCTGAGCTAATAATCGAAGAGGAGGAGGGTGAACTGTTTGACGGTCCGCAACTTCTAAGGGATGACTGGATACTATTCTCTATTGGCACCGGCCCCGGTACATGGGATAACGCCCAGATTGTGGTGCAATCACTCGAAACCGGAGAACGAAAGACGCTCTGGACTGGCAGCGATGCGCGATATGTACCGACCGGGCATCTGGTCTATGCGTTAGACGATGACCTGTTCGCTGTTCCGTTCGATATCGACACGCTGGAAGTGACGGGTGGCGCGGTGGCGCTCGTGGAAGGTGTAGAGCGGGCGAACAACACGGCCAGTGCCAACTATGGGATTTCTGACGACGGTTCGTTGGTGTATCTCGCTAGTGGGGGCACGACGGGATCAAGGACACTGGTTTCGGTGGATCGAGAAGGCAACGTGGAACCGTTGGGGGCACCGGCACGCGCCTACTCTACAAATTCTCCCCGATTGTCGAGGGATGGGCAGCGCATGTTGATCTTGGCAGAGGGTGATGCTTGGTCGTTCGACATTGTCCGACAGACATTGACCCGGCTGACCTTTGAGGGGGCCGGTATGGCGATATGGACGCCGGATGGAGAATACGTAACCTATCGGAATACAGGAGCGAGCCCGCAAAGCGTGTACCGGAGAAGGGCGGATGGAACTGGTACAGAAGAGCGGCTTACGACGGGGCTTCGGGATGGACCCTCATCCTGGTCCCCCGACGGCCAGTTTCTAGCCTATTATCAAACTGTCGACGATGTCGAAGGTGAGACAGGACGCGACATTTGGATCAAACCCATGGATGGCGACCAGGAGCCGTGGCCTTTCCTGCAAACACCATTTAATGAGGCCGCGCTGATGTTTTCTCCCGATGGGCAGTGGGTGGCGTATGTCTCCGACGAGACAGGCAACAACGAAGTCTATGTGCTGCCGTTTCCTGGCCCTGGAGGCAAGCGCCAGATTTCAACCGAAGGCGGTGGAGACCCCCAATGGGCACGAGACGGGCAGGAGTTGTTCTACCTGAACGGCAACCAGATGATGGTTGTGGACATCGAGACCGAACCGGCCTTTAGAGCTGGCACTCCCACGCTGCTTTTTGAATCCAATTTTATAGCAGACGTAGGGCGCATTGCCCGCTACGATGTGACAGCCGATGGCGAATTCGTGACGGTCATGAACGTCTTGAATAACGACGGCCAGGCAGAGCCACCCCAGATAGACATCGTATTAAATTGGGTTGAAGAACTGAAGGAACGGGTGCCGGTCCCCTAGCTGCCACTCACTCGTTCTGTTCGACCCCCGAAAACTTCTCCCAATTGCGCGTGCGAAAACCCGTAGAAATTCCACTTTCCTGTATGGTCGCCTATACGTAGATGTGCCTGTTTCATTGACCTGAAGTCTCGCCTGTAGTCTTATTCAACCAATGGATTCCGGCGCGAAACTCGGCCACTACACGATCTCGTCCCTCATCGGCAAAGGTGGGATGGGTGAGGTCTTTCAGGCCAAAGACGAAAAGCTAGGGCGACAGGTCGCCATCAAAGTCCTGCCCGAAGAGTTCGCACAGGATACAGACCGCGTTGCACGGTTCCGTCGCGAAGCCCAGTTGCTGGCTTCCCTCAATTCTCCCAACATTGCAGCGATTCATGGATTAGAAGAAACCGACGGGAAGCATTTCCTCGTGTTGGAGTTGGTCGAAGGCCCGACACTGGGCGACCGCATCAAGCAAGGTGCTATCCCTGTTGAAGAAACCCTGACACTCGCCTTACAGATTGCCGAGGCTCTCGAAGCCGCACACGAGAAAGGCGTCGTCCATCGAGACCTCAAACCCGCCAATATCAAAGTCACGCCTGAAGGCAAAGTGAAGGTGCTGGACTTTGGTCTGGCTAAGGCCTTTGCCGGAGACGAATCCGGTGTCGATGTAGCTAACTCCCAGACGTTGAGCATGCAAGCCACCCAACTGGGGATGATTCTAGGGACGGCGGCCTACATGTCGCCAGAACAAGCCCGGGGCGAGAATGCGGATCAACGTGCCGATGTATGGGCGTTCGGGATTGTGCTGTTTGAAATGCTGACGGGCCGTAGCACTTTTACAGGGCGCAATGTTTCGGACATTCTAGCTTCAGTACTCAAAATCGATCCCGAATGGAGCAATCTGCCTCATAACTTGCATCCGCGACTCCGGGAACTGCTTGAGCGTTGTCTCGAAAAGGAAGTCAAAGATCGATACCAAGCGATCCCAGATGCGCGAGTGGACATTCAGAAAGTTCTGGCCGATCCCAGAGGCGTGATCGTGCAACCCGTTGCTGAGGTTGTTCAGGCAGCACCTCAATCGAAACTGCCCTGGGTGGCCGCCATCGTCATGACAGCCATCGTCGCCAGCCTCACCTGGTTCCTGATGCAGCCCGACCCACAACCGCTTGTGCGGCTCACCGCAGTGCATCCAGGAACGGAAGTCCCTGGGCTCCAAAATGATACGGATGTCGTGCTCTCCCCCGACGGCACACGTTTGGTCTACGCAACCGGGAGAGCAGGTGAAGGGCGAACTTATGTCCGGGCATTGGATCAACTGGAACCTACGCTCTTAGTAGAGGCGGGACGATCACTTTCCCTTTCACCCGATGGGCAGTGGGTTGGATTTGTCAACCAGGGAACGCTCTCGAAGGTTGCTATCAACGGAGGTCCGACCGTACCAATCGCACCGATAGTGGGGGCACCCCGGGGTACGACGTGGGGACCGGATGAGACCATCGTTTTTGCCACGAACGATCAGAGTACTGGCCTGTTGAGTGTCCCTGCAGAAGGTGGGGAACCGGTAGTGTTGACGACGCCAGATTCTGAGAATGGTGAGGCGGCCCATATTTTTCCGCAGTTTTTGCCAGGCGGCCGTGCGGTCCTCTTCACGATCACGAATAACCAGTCCATAGAGAACTCCCAGATCGCGCTGCTTGATTTGGAGACCGGCGATTACGAAGTTTTGATTCAGGGCGGGAGCGACGCGCGCTATGCAGCTTCGGGACACATCGTCTACGGCGTCGCGGGAACACTAAGAGCTGTGCCTTTCGATCTCAGTTCTCTTGAAGTTCGAGGCGCGCCCGTTCTCATACTCGAAAGTGTCGTCACCAAAGTAAGCGGCGCCGCGAGCTTCACCGTCTCAACGGATGGCACCTTAGCCTATATCGATGGTCCCATTGCCAGTGCCGCAAGTCGCATTCTGGTTTGGGTAGATCGCGAAGGTAACGAAGAAGCCGTCAATGCCGAACCTCGTGGCTATTGGTATCCCAGAATCTCGCCTGACGGAAATCGGGTCGCTCTTGACGTTCGAGGTGGACAAAGCGACATCTTGGTGTGGGATTTCACACGCGAAACACTCACACGATTTACGCCCACCGAAACCCCGGAAGACTATCCAGTCTGGACTCCGCCAGACGGACAGCGGATCGCATACGGTACGCCGGATGCTGCCATGTGGAAGGCTTCGGACGGCAGTGGCGTTGCGGAAATCATCTTTGAAGGCGACGATACAAGTCTTTATTTTTTCTCACTGACCGGCACGGAACTGGTCTTTCGCACGAACGCTGATGACGTTGGCATGGTTTCGACGGATGGAAATGGGGACCCGGAGTGGCTGTTGAACAGCGAGTTTTCCGAGAGAAACGCCGAGATGTCGCCGGACGGAAACTGGATGGCTTACCAGTCCGACGAATCGGGCGAATACGAAATCTATGTCAGCCCATTTCCGGACGTGGCCGGAGGCAAGCAACAGGTATCGAATGCCGGTGGAATATTTCCAGTCTGGGCGAGAAACGGACAGGAGTTGTTCTATGTGGAGAATGGAGAACCCGCCCATCTAATGGCCGTCCCCGTCCAGACAGGCTCGACGTTCAATCCCGGCAATCCCGAAGCAGTGTTTGAGTGGAATTACTACACTGGAACGCTTGGTCGAACCTACGATGTATCCCCGGACGGCCTGCGGTTTCTCATGATCAAGGGCGCTACGGGCGGTCCAGACGCGACCCGCCCCCAAATCAACATCGTCCAAAACTGGTCCGAGGAACTCAAAGAAAGGGTGCCGGTTCCTTAGCGGTCGCCAAAGACAGGCTGTTCAACCCCAGAAATTCCACGCGATGCTTCCTGGAATAGGTCTGTATTGATTCCAAGTCCTGTATTGTCGCCTATCCTTCCATGTGACTGTTTGATTGCGATGATCAGATCCTGCCTTTTGTATTCTTGACCAAACCTCGATGGAATCCGGCATCAAACTCGGCCACTACGAGATCTGGCCGATCCTCAACCGTTAAGTCGACCGGGTCCCGCTGCATTCAGGGGTAGTCGCATGTGGGCTTTTTCGTGCGCGATGGAGTTTCTGGTAGGGACAAGAGAAGGGAAAAATATCGCCGCGGCTCATTAGAATATCTCAGGCACAGAGTACGTCAGAATGCCCTGATTGCGCATATCCGAGACGATGACTTCCTTATGTTTCGGATCGAGCACAACCCCGAACGGTTTCTTCATCTTCGTTACAGGCCCGATCGGGATTTTATACACCGGAGCAACATCGCCGTTGTCGTCGTATGACCAGACGCCGACAAAGGCTTCGGGAGGCTCCATTGCGTCGAAGATGCCCGGCATCGCGACGATGATTAACCTGCGCTGGGGCCAGACCTGCATCTGATTGATGCGAATAATCTCTGATTTCTCGCCGCGAATAACAGCCCTGGGTTTCACGTTGCCCTGATCGGTGCGGTTGAATACCAAAATGGCTGACTTGTCGCATCTATCCCCTCTACTCTCTCGACCCTCGTTACATTCCTCGGTTCCCCACCAACTCTGGAGTCCGACGACCAGTACATCATTTACTGGATCGACTGCGAGAGAGTTAATATTCCTCAGTTGGGTATCCGGACCTCGGATGACACGAATAGGCGCCACATCTCCGTTGGCCTCGCGCGGGAAGACCAAGATGCTCTCGTCGCTCCTCCTGTATGTGAAGATCTCATTGTGAATCGGATCGACGTCGACGCGGCTAGCGATCTGTCCTACCTGCGGTCCTTGGATGATTCGGATCGGTGCTGCCTGTCCATCGGCTCCGCCGCGGAACGTCAGAATCGCATTGGCGACGTTACTGGGCAAAACAAATTCATCGTATTCCTCAACGTATCGGATGTCGTGCATGCTGCGGGATAGATGGCTATTCTGGCCGAAGATCGCTCGAGTGGGGGGTTCTGCTTTGTCCGCCAACCTGGCGAATATCGCAACCTGCGGATGAGCCACTCAGTTGGGTACCAGAATCTGGTCGCGTTTGGTGTCGTAGCCTACAGCCCCGGGATTACCGATGTTCAGTCCTACACTGCCTGCCGGGGCTCCGCGAACTGTTCGTATTGGCGCGACATCGCCATTTGCCGTTACCGGGAAGACGGTGACGGACGCGTTGCCCATGTTAGCGACGTAAATTTCATCGAGCTTTTCGGCTAAGGCGATCCCCGGTGGAAATTTGATTCCTGTCATGGGCCCCTTGATGACACGGATTGGCGCGACGTCGCCTTCGGCCTGGGCATTGAAGACCAGAATGGAAGAATCGGCGTCATTGGCGACGAACAGTTCCTGCCGTCCCACGTGCAGTGCGATGTGCGACGGCCAATTCAACAGCGTATTCGGACCTTGAATCTTGCGGATCGGCTTGATGTTCCCGTCGCCGTCGAGTGGATAGACGGTGATTGAAGGCATCTCGAACTTTCCATACGATTCCTCGCCATCCTCCGATCGGACGCTGGCATTGCCAAAGTTGCTCACATAGATGAGCTTGCTTTCGGTGTCGAGCGTGATTCCGTGCGGATCGTCCAGCCCAGTGTCGTTCCCCTCAATCCTTCGAATAGGCTCGGTATAGGTAGTAAAGTTTTTGGGAAAAACGCTGATCGATCCGCCCTGATTGGTTATGTAGAGCAGATCTGTTTCCTCATCCGCCGTAATCGCGAATCCGCGAGTTTCCGCGAGATAACGCTTCGGCGGCGAGTTGCCCCTCTGGTCCGGCCCAAAAACAGGAACGTAGTGTTGGGTGTCATTATTTAAGGCATAAATTTCGCGTGTTTCTGGGTCGATATACACTCCGCAGACCATCTCGGCGCGTGTCGCCGTACCCGAGATTACGCGCCTCGGTTCGGAAAACCTAGCTGTAGGCGGTGTATTTTCCTTTGTGCTGTACTCCAGAATCTGAAACAAATTCTCGTCCGCCACAACAAGCATGTCGTGGTCGGAATTGACGGCCACAGCGGCGAAGCTCGGGTTGGGGTCTTTGATGAAACGTAACGGAGCTCGTTCCAGGACGATGGTCTCCCGGTCGGCTGCCTGGTTCTGCGCATGCGTCACAATCGCATGACCGAACCCCACGGTAAAGCTGGCCAAAACAAGGATACTGAGAATTCTTCTCATCCCGGACCTCCTTAGAAGCTCAAGCATGGGTAACAAGTTTAACCGGGCCTACAGTTGCAAGAATTTGTCGTTGTTCCGAATTACTCGCAATTCGTGGCTAGAAACTCCCTTGAGGTTATACACTTTCGCTGGCAGCCCGCAAGAACTAACGGATGGTGTTCAGCGTCAATAATATTGTCGCTCATGAGGAGGGCTTAAATCTTCTGAGAGTCTCGTTGACATGTACCTATTTCTCGTGCTGAAATCGTCAGCAATTGACCCCAATCTTTGTATTGATGAGGTGCCACATGTCTTCAGCACTGATGAGGTTCCGTATCGTTGAGGTGCCAATGAGAAGTCGGAAAGTACTGGCAGTTGCGGTATTTGTTTCGATATTTACAATGCTTGGCGGTCTCGTTTTAGCACATCACTCCACCGCGGGCTACGATAGGTCGCAAACGGTTGCACTCAAGGGGACCGTTGCAGAATGGGTTTGGAGAAATCCCCACGTCATTCTGATCTGGGACGTGACGGACGCCAATGGGAACGTCGTGCGGTGGCATGGCGAAATGCAGTCGCCGATCTCGGTGACCGGTTTGGGCTTGAACCGTAATTCATTCAAGCCCGGAGACGTGGTTACGGTTGGCGGCTACACCGCACCGAATGCTCAAGCTCTTGTTAGATCGATCGCAGATGCGCAGGGCAATATGGTGCTTGATCGTGAGGGTGATTGAGAAGAAACCAGATGACAAAAGATAATTTAGGAGCCATGCGAAATTCAATCAAAGCCTTTATGGCGCTGGCGGCAGTAATGGCGTTCTCGTCAATTGCGTTTTCCCAGAACCCTAATGATCCGAACTGGGAGTTATTGTCAAAAGTGGTGTTTAGGAGATTGATTCAAGCGGCGGTCTGATCGAGCTTTGTCACTTCGATTCCATCGTTAAATTTCACTCCAGTAATCACCTTGACCAGATCATCGAATCCTCGTAATCGTCGCCAGTTCTTCTCAGCGCACTGACCCAGCTTGAACATCATGTGCAGCATTCCATCCCGTGTCAGGCAGCCTCTGGATCGCTTGGTTCGGTGTCGAATGGTGGCAAAGGTCGATTCAATGGGATTAGTCGTTCGGATGCTCTGCCAGTGCTTGGCCGGAAAGCCGTAAAAGGCCAGCAGTGCTTCTCTGTCTTTCTGCAGGCAGACAGTGGTTTTCGGATACTTCGGCTCATAGGTTTCAATGAACAGATCGAATGCCTTCTCGGCATCTGCGTGTGTCTCAGCCTTACAGATCGCGTGCAGTGCCTGTTTCGCTTTCGCCTGGACCGACTTGGGTAAGCAGTTGAGCACATTCATGGTCTTGTGCATCCAGCAGCGTTGTTGGTGTGTCTCGGGATAGATTTCCTCCAGTGCGGCCCAGAACCCCATCGCCCCGTCACCGATGGCCAACTTCGGAATATTCATCCCTCGGGACTTCAGCTTCAACAAGACCTCACGCCAACTCTGTGTCGATTCCCGTACACCGTCTTCGATCGCCAGAAAACGCTTCTCTCCGCGTTCATTCACGCCGATCACGACCAACGCACACAACTTGGTTTGTTCAGCTCGAAGTCCGCTGTAGATACCGTCGGCCCAGACATAGACCCAGCGGTCGGCGTCCAAACGCTGGTCGCACCCGATGCGGTACTCTTCAGCCCAGACCCGTTTCAAGCGCGATACCGTGCTCGCTGACAAGCCCTGCGCCTTCGGACCGACAAGAACTTTCAGGGCCTCACCCATCTCGCCACTGGAGACGCCTTTCAAATACAACCACGGCACGGCGGCTTCCATCGACTGCGTCTTCCGAATGTAGGGGGGTACCAGGGCCGAGCGGAACGTCACAGCTTCGCCCGTCTTGGCGCGAACCTTCGGGATTTGCACCGTTACCGGACCCAGGCCGGTCTGCAGCTCGCGTTCAGGCAGATAACCGTTGCGCACCACTCCAGCCTTCCCCGTCTCGGTTCGCCGATCGCCGTGCTGGGATAGCAGTTCGGACAGTTCGGCTTCCACAGCGCGTTGGATCAGCTCTTGCGCCCCGGCTCGTAGCAGGTCGGTCACTGGGTCTGCAATCGCTTCTCGATCTTCCAGTTCAATAACGATACTCTTACTCATAGTGGCGTATCTCCTTTGGTTGCTTTGAAGTCTCGTAAACAACAAATCAACCAGATACGCCGCTTTTCTTCAATCCCTCAAACACCAGATTCGGTTATAACTCCCGAACTGGCCGATGTGTCCTCAATGCAGGAGCCAGCAGGATAAAGCGGCTGAACGCGAGAAAACCGCAAACCTGCCGTTCGACTCTCAGGATCTGTCGGGAATATGGAGCGATAACCAGAACCGCATACAGCTCGACACCAGCAATATGCCCGCCATGACTTCTGCAGGGGAGGCGGCATATGCCGCCACGGAGACCGAGTACTCCCCGGACGGAATCCCCGTTTGGAATTGGAAGGACCCCATGCTCCGCTGTGATCCGCTCGGTTGGCCGCGTTATTTCACATATAACTACGGATTCGAGCTCCTCCAGTTGCCCGACAGGACGCTGCAGTTCTTTGAGATGTGGCACACGTGGCGCACGATCTGGACGGACGGTCGACCGCTTCCCGAGGCTCCGGACCCCCGGTTCCTGGGTTACTCAGTTGGCCGGTGGGAGGGAGACACCTTCGTCATAGAGTCCTACGGTTTCGACGAAAGGACATGGCTCTCCGAGGACCGTAGAGAGCGCACACATGGCTTTCCGCACAGCGAAGAACTACGGACGGTCGAGCGTTACACGCGTGTGGCCCATAACAACCTCGATGTTTCCCTTACGATTACCGATCCAGAGATGTACGAAGCGCCTTGGGAAACCACGGGCGAGTTCCTCCTGAACCCGGGTACTGAGCTATGGGAAGATTTCTGCGTGCCAACCGAAGCGGAGTGGTTCAACCGCGAGGTGTTGAGACCCGCGACTAACGCCGCCCCCTTAGAATGAAGAGTTCGTCCCTGCATACATCTGATGTACATCGTCCTCAACTGTTACGAAAATATAGCGTAAGTCCTTTAGAATCAGCCCAGGCACTTCGGGCCTTCCTCCGTAGTATCGGGAACACGAACATGTCGGTTTTTCATTGTTTGGGGTGAGCGCCCACTCATGGACGTCTGGTTTGAAGAACTGAAGGAACGGGTGCCGGTGCCATAATGAGCAGCTACGTCGTCGATCTGGACGACATTCGTGCGGCGGCGACTCGCATTGAGCCTCACATCCACCACACCCCGGTAACCACCAGCAATACCTTAGATAGTCTGGCCGGCCGAAACTTGTTCTTCAAATGCGAAAACCTGCAACGCTGCTGCGCTTTTAAGACGCGCGGCGCAGTGAATGCTGTGCTCTCCCTTAGTGAGGAAGAAGCTGCACGGGGTGTGGCTGCGAACAGCAGCGGTAATCACGGACAGGCGCTGGCGTACGCCGCCCAAATTCGTGGCATTAGGGCTCACATAGCCATGCCAGGCGACGCACCGATCGTCAAGCGACACGCAGTCCAGAGTTACGGCGGACAAGTGTATCTGAGCGAACCCACCCTGGAAGGACGCGAGGCGACTCTTGCAGAAGTGCTTAAACAGACCGACGCTACGCGCATTTCCGCCTTCAATGACCCCGCCATCATTGCCGGTCAGGGAACTGTCGCGCTGGAGCTATTGGATCAGGTGAAAGACTTGGACGCGCTGCTGGTTCCTGTTGGAGGCGGTGGTCTCATCTCGGGAGTTGCACTCGCAGTTCGGGGATTGAACCCTCGATTGCGCGTATTCGCGGCCGAGCCCTACGGCGCGGACGACGCATACCGCTCCAAAGCCGGGAACCGCTATATCCCGTCAGTCGATCCACAAACAGTCGCCGACGGACTGCTGGTCAGCCTGGGAGACCTTACCTGGCCGGTTTTACGCGACTGCGTCGAAGCTGTGATCCGTGTAAACGACGACGAGATCCTGGGCGCCATGCGGCTACTGTGGGAACGCATGAAACTGGTGGTGGAACCCAGCGGGCGACCTCTGTAGCCGCAGCTCTATCTCAGGAGTTCAGACAACTCATAGGCATTGGTCGGGTTGGCGTGGTGCTGAGCGGCGGAAACGTCGACATTGACAACCTTCCGTTATCAAATCCAACCACGAACGATTCGGAACGGTTGTCTCGCTAGTATCAATGGCCCGTGCAAGGAGCGCAATCGGATCGACATATCCCTTGAACGAGTTCTTTGAATTGAAGGAACGGGTGCCGGCCCCATAGATTCCCGGCCTCTGAAGACGTTCTAGGAATCGAAATCCATCGGAATCGGCGCTCGTAGTAATTCCACGTGCCTGTATAGTCTGGTGGTCTCAATCGGTCGATGCAACACTTCACATAAAGAAAGATGTACGTGAAACCAGGGCAGGGTCAGTCGTGAAGTCGCCATTAAGACCCTTCCTGAAGAGTTTTCCAAGGACGCGGATCGTCTGGCTCGGTTTGAACGTGAAGCCAAACTCCTGGCTTCACTGAATCACCCCAACATTGCTGCGATATACGGGCTGGAATAATCTAGCGGGACTCGGTTCCTCGTTCTCGAACTTGTTGAAGGCGACACGCTCACCGACCAGTTGAAACGCGGCCCGATCGCACTCGTGGCGTGAAATCGCCGAGCGCCTATTAGTGAAGGTGCAGCAACGCGAACACAAATCAGACCGTACTCTGCTGTCTTACCCAGTGCAATAGAACTAGAACTACGGCAACCGCAGTCACCGTCAGAAACATGATGATGGCGCTTCCGAGAATGAGATATCTCAGAGTCGAAAAATCCAGAGCCAACGCTTCTTCGTAAGGTTGTTGGACAATGACTACAAATCCACTGCTCCCCACCGGAGCAAATCCAGCGATCCAACGCCCCTCGTAATCCCTCTCAACGTACCCGACAGGGTCGGCATAGCCATCATCAGCGGGTAGGCGTTGCTCGGAATCGTCGAGCTCGGCGTCGTGTATCCCTTCCTTAATTGCGGGCATCGGATTTATCCGCTCGAATTCGACCGCCCGCACGCCGCGCTCGTACGCCGGGTGAAAGAGAATCACCGCCGCATCGGGCCGGATCGGCGAATCGGGCTGGTCCGTGTCTCGGGGAGCCATGAGCGCTACCGTGCGGCGGCCGTCTTCGAGATCAACGAGACCCATGGCTGCATCTGTCGTCACGCCGCTTACGATGACTCCAAGAAACTGCATGTCCTCCCCCAGTATCGGAGCCGATATTGCAAACTTGTAGAGATCATCGTTCCGGCTGAGGTAGACCTTCGAGACATGAACGGACCTTCTTCCCTCCTGGCCGCTATGCATCCTCGCACCTTGAAAGTAATCTCTCCAACTGAATCTTTCAGGAGTGAGTTGAATTTCTTCACCCGGTGCGAAGCGTGCTATCTGGACGCCGTCCGCATCCATAACAGAGCAACTGACAAAGACGATGGACTCCGGCTGATTTCGATAACGTAAAAGGGACCCACCAAATGGGGCTCTGATCGAGGAAAAGGGACCCACCCCTGATAGCCTCCCCCGAAGCGTGAACTGGATGAACAGGCACGCGAGTGGGAGGTGAGGATTGATAGGGATGGATCAGTACGAGTTGATCAGAACTGCACATCGGGTTTACAAGAAAAGCATTCGACAGATCGCCCGGGAGACCGGGCACACGCGACGGACGGTCCGGAAAGTATTGGCCGGACAGGAGCCCAAGTATCGGCGAGAGAAGGAGCCAGCCTGTCCGGTGATGGACCCGGTCGCCGGGATCGTAGATGCCTGGCTCCAGGCGGACCGGGACCAGCCAGTCAAGCAACGCCACACCGCGCACCGGGTGTGGCAACGTCTGGTGGAGGAGCATGAATTTATCGGAGCCGAGCCGACGGTACGCCGCTGGGTTCGGGAACGGAAGACACGGTTGGGCTGGAACCAGACCGGTGCTGTGGTGCCGTTGGACCCGGAACACGCCCGTGAAGCCGAGGTGGACTGGGGTACGGCCTGGGTCCGGATGAACGGTCAAGACCGTCAGGTCAAGTTGTTCTGCATGAGATCTCGGTACTCGGGCAAGGCGTTTGTGCGGGCCTATCCGTGGGAACGGCAGGAGATGTTCCTGGACGGTCAAATCCGTGGGTTCGACTGGTACGGAGGCGTCTTCCCGACGTTAGTGTTCGATAACCTGAAAACCGCCGTGAAACAGATTCTGCGTGGGAAGGGTCGGGTTGAACAGACGCGGTTCACAGCGTTTCGGGCGCACTACACGTTTGAAGCACGGTTCTGCAATCCGGCGCGGGGCCAGGAGAAAGGCGGGGTCGAGGGACTGGTCGGCTTCGCACGGAGAAACTTCCTGGTGCCGGTTCCCGAGGTGACCGACTTCGACGAGTTGAACGCGCAGTTGCTGGAACGCTGCGGCGCCGACAACCAGCGGAGGATCGGCGGCCGGTCCGACGATCGGACGATCGGGGAACGCCATGGAGCAGAACGCGCGTACCTGCTGGCGCTGCCGGGCACCCGATTCGAGAACACGAAGGTGGTGGGTGTGCGGATCAGCCCGTACCAGACGGCCCAGGTGGATCAGAACCGGTATTCGGTGCCGACCGCATATGTGGGACGCCGGCTCTGGGCCCATATCGGCTGTGACCGGGTGAGCTTTTACGCGGACCAGAAGAAGGTGGCCGAACATGACCGCGCCTTCGGTCATAGCGACTGGCGGATTGATCCGTTGCACTACCTGGAGTTGATCCGGCGGAAGGTGGCCTCGTTTGAGAGCGCCCGGCCGATCCGGCAGTGGCGGGATCAATGGCCGACCCAATATGAGACCGCGCTGGAGCGGTTGCGGGATCGGCATGGATACAGCCGGGGCACCCGGGAGTTCATCGGCATCCTGCAACTCCACCAGGACTGGGATCTGGATCGGGTGTCATCGGCCATCCAGGAAGCGCTCGATGCCCACTGTATCGAGTGGAAGCGGTGCGGCACATTCTGATGCGGGAGGACACGCCGACTCGATCCCATGCACCGCTCGAGTCCGGGTTGATGCCCGGTATCACCGATCTGACGATCGCCCGGGCCGATCTGGATCAATATGACCGTCTCCTGGCTGGGGGTGTGCGATGAGTCCGGGTCAGGAGATCGTTCTCGACGACGCACTGCGGCAACTCCGGCTTCCGGCCATGGTGCGGGAGTGGCGGGAACACGCCCGACAGGCTAAAGAGGCCGGCGAGGGGCACACCGGCTTTCTATTGGCTCTGGCCAGCCGCGAGCTGGAGCAGCGGCAAGCCAATCAGGTCCAGCGTCGACTGCGGGAGGCCCGGTTCCCACTGCTCAAGACCCTGGAGACCACGGACCTGAAGAAGTGGCCAGTGCTCGATGCGGTCCAGGTTCGCGACTATGCCGAGTGCGGCTACATTACCCGGCACGAGAACGTCGTCCTGTTGGGCAAGCACGGAACCGGTAAAACCCATGCCGCCACGGTGCTGGGTGTGGAAGCCTGCCGGAGGGGCTACCGCGTCGGGTTCACCACGGCAGCCGGGCTGGTCAACACCTTGATCGAGTCGCGCGAGGAACGGCAACTAAAGCGGCACCTGGCGAAGTTGTCCCGCTTCGAGCTGCTCATCGTGGACGAAGTCGGCTATATCCCGTTCTCGGCCGAGGGGGCGCAGTTGCTGTTTCAGGTCTTCTCGGACCGCTACGAAAAGGGTTCGCTGATCGTCACATCGAACTTGCCGTTTGCACAGTGGACCAGCGTCTTCGGTGACGCCGCACTGACCACAGCCCTGCTGGACCGGCTGACCCATCACTGCGCCATTCACCAGTTCGAGTGGGAAAGTATCCGGTTTACCGACAGTCTCGGCGCCGCTAGCAAACGGAAGAACAAACCCCGGTCCGCCGGAGGATCCGCGTGAAAACCGCGGGCGCGGCGGGCTGTGGAAAGTGCCGCCCCCATGGGAACCCGCTGCAAAGCCAGCGCGCTCCCACGGTGGCTTGGAAGCCTTCGGCTCCCACACTTCCCACAGCCTCGACGGCGGAATCGCTTACAAACCATTAACCAGGGGGTGGGTCCCTTTTACTCGATCGGGGTGGGTCCTTTTTACGTTGTCAAAGCGATCCGGACTGCACATCCGTTGAAGGTATGGCTGCAGACCAGCGACATCCCGTCTCTCCAGGAGCCCGGACAACGTCGTGTCGCGGGCAGCCAGTTCGACGGCGCGGCCTAAATCCCTTAACTGAAGCAAGGCCGTCTGTGCGAGATCTCTTGCTGCAAAACTGTTGCTTTGGAGTGTCTCTTGAAGGAGGGCGTCTTTGCGAGCATCGACGATGGACACTGCCACCACCACAGCCATTATTGAAGTCATGATCACCGCTGAAATCAGGCCCGCGATGAGAGGGTTTCGGCGGCGCCATCCTGTCATCCGTTCTTTCCAGTCCCAGGCGCGCGACGTGGTCTCCTCGCCTGTCTGATACTGAGCCAGATCTCTTGCCAGCCCGTATGCCGATCCGTAACGCCTGTCCTTGTCCTTGTTGAGACACTTCATACAGATCGCGTCCAGATCTTTGTCCACCGCTGGATTTCGCTCTCTCGGGCGTTTCGGATCTTCCTCGCGCACCTGTTTCATTAACCCCAGCAGGGCCTTCGCATGAAATGGAGGATATCCGGTCAGCAGCGTATACAGGGTGGCACCGAGCCCATACACGTCCGTTGCCGTCGTCAACTCGCCGCTCGCTGCCTGCTCAGGCGCCATATATTCGGGCGTTCCTCCCAACGCGCTTGCAAGCAGAAATTTTGCGCCCTCTCCGAGACGCCTCGACAATCCGAAATCCGTCACGTACGGTTTTCCTTCTTCATCGACCAGGATGTTCGCCGGCTTGAGGTCGCAATGCAGAATTTGTCGTTGATGCGCGTAGTGGATCGCTTCCGCGATCGTCTTGACATAGTGTGCCGCTTTCGCCGGCGGCAGGGGTCCAGTACGGACCAGATCCGCAAGACTCTGGCCCTCAATGCACTCCATTACAAAGAAGTGCCGGCCCCTGTTTTCGGCAATATGATGCACCGTCACGATGTTCGGATGGTGCAGGCCCGCCGCCTTTTGTGCTTCCTTCCAGATGCTCTCGATCTCTCTTTGAGTGGCCAGCGGGCCTCCGGTAATCGTCTTGATGGCGACGATCTTGTCCAGACTCTTCTGATGGCACTTGTAAACGATTCCCATTCCTCCATGGCCAATCTCGTCGAGAATCTCGTAGTCGTTGCCAAAGCAGAGTGCGCCGCCCGACGGCTTGAAGGCGCCTCGAACCAACGCGTCATTTTCGAAGAACTCCTTCAGTTCCTTCTCGAACTGCGGATAACGCGCCAGGACTTCCTCCGGTGTTGGAGAATCTCCCGCATTCAGTAATTCAAGCCAGGAGGCTATGATTTCACTGATCCGTTCTTCGCGGTCCGCCGTTTCCTCGTGACTTAACAAGATCAACCGCTCCTCGGTTTTTGCCCTTCATTTCGGGCAAAGGATCGCCAGCACTAAATTCGCTTCAAAATAGGAAACAGTCTTTGCAGCCCGAACGGAACTAATAACAACTTTAGATAGTTAGTCTCGTCAGCTAATCCGCCGGGATGCCCTATTCGTTCTGGTTGTTCGGGTTGGCCATCCTTTTGGGGCAAATGGAAAGTTCCGAATATTAGATCCCAAACGACGAATCCCACGCCATAATTGACTGAATATTTGTGCCCGGAGGGAACCTTGGCAGAGTGATGCCATCGGTGGACCTCCGGCGTCACGAATATGTAGTTAAAGACCCCTCCCTTTACATCGCCGCCACAATGAGAAAAGGCTGCGGTTACTCTGATCGCACTGACACCGATCAGAATTGCGAATGGATTAAAGCCAATGAGGCCCAGCAGAGTAAACACCAGAACGTTTCGAAGGGCGTAATCAATGGGGTGCGAAACTAATAAATTCGAGGCTTTCAGATCCGTTACGCCGTGGTGATACGAGTGAAGCTCCCACAGAAACGGGACTTTATGTTGCAACCGATGCATCCAGTAACGAAAAAAACTGACCAACAACATAGTCACAGGAACCTGTAACCAGAACGGTCCGAGTTGCTCCGAGTAAGCAAAGAACAAAGTGCGGCCGAAAAAGAACTCTGGGAAGAACGCCAGCACAGGTAAGAAGACCAACCCGGCCACGGCACCTGTGACATACAGATTGACCAGCGTAGACGAAATATCCCTGACCAGAACAGACCGCTGAGAAACAGCGTATCTATATCTGTAGAGTCGTTCCAAAACGATCATTGTGCCAATGATTGACAATGTGAACCATTTCGTTTGGCTGAGTGCGTTACCGTCCGTTAGAACGCGAATCGCGTAAAAAAACGCGAACAATGCAGGCAGAATCAATAAACTACTGATATAGGTGGTATTTCTAGCTAGCATTGGTGAGTCCCTCCAAGACATCGAACCGAATGAACGAAGAGTAAGTCATTTCACTCAAAAAGCCCCTCAGAATCATCATCACTCGCCCTCCTTTATGTTGTCGAACGTCGTTTCAGAACGAATCGACAGCTACCTTCAAGGCCTAAGACGACAAACCCGAAGGATGAGACCGCGGAAATTCTGGAACCGCGAAAAGCACACAGCGATTACTTGAGATCTTTTTGGTGCTGGACGACTATGGGGAGTTATAACCGAATCTGGTGTTTGAGGGATTGAAGAAAAGCGGCGTATCTGGTTGATTTGTTGTTTACAAGACTTCAAAGCAACCAAAGGAGATACGCCACTATGAGTAAGAGTATCGTTATTGAACTGGAAGATCGAGAAGCGATTGCAGACCCAGTGACCGACCTGCTACGAACGGGGGCGCAAGAGCTGATCCAACGCGCTGTGGAAGCCGAACTGTCCGAACTGCTATCCCAGCACGGCGATCGGCGAACCGAGACGGGGAAGACTGGAGTGGTGCGCAACGGTTATCTGCCTGAACGCGAGCTGCAGACTGGCCTGGGTCCGGTAACGGTGCAAATCCCGAAGGTGCGCGCCAAGATGGGCGAAGCTGTGACGTTCCGCTCGGCCCTGGTACCCCCCTACATTCGGAAGACGCAGTCGATGGAAGCCGCCGTGCCGTGGTTGTATTTGAAAGGCGTCTCCAGCGGCGAGATGGGTGACGCCCTGAAAGTTCTTGTCGGTCCGAAGGCGCAGGGCCTGTCAGCGAGCACGGTATCGCGCTTGAAACAGGTCTGGGCTGAAGAGTACCGCATCGGGTGCGACCAGCGTTTGGACGCCGACCGCTGGGTCTATGTCTGGGCCGACGGTATCTACAGCGGACTTCGAGCCGAACAAACCAAGTTGTGTGCGTTGGTCGTAATCGGCGTGAATGAACGCGGAGAGAAGCGTTTTCTGGCGATCGAAGACGGTGTACGGGAATCGACACAGAGTTGGCGTGAGGTCTTGTTGAAGCTGAAGTCCCGAGGGATGAATATTCCGAACTTGGCCATCGGTGACGGGGCGATGGGGTTCTGGGCCGCACTGGAGGAAATCTATCCCCAGACACACCAACAACGCTGCTGGATGCACAAGACCATGAATGTGCTCAACTGCTTACCCAAGTCGGTTCAGGCGAAAGCGAAACAGGCACTGCACGCGATCTGGAAGGCTGAGACACACGCAGATGCCGAGAAGGCATTCGATCTGTTCATTGAAACCTATGAGCCGAAGTATCCGAAAGCCACTGTCTGCCTGCAGAAAGACAGAGAAGCACTGCTGGCCTTTTACGGCTTTCCGGCCAAGCACTGGCACAGCATCCGAACGACTAATCCCATTGAATCGACCTTTGCCACCATTCGACACCGAACCAAGCGATCCAGAGGCTGCCTGACACGGCATGGAATGCTGCACATGATGTTCAAGCTGGGTCAGTGCGCTGAGAAGAACTGGCGACGATTACGAGGATTCGATGATCTGGTCAAGGTGATTACTGGAGTGAAATTTAACGATGGAATCGAAGTGACAAAGCTCGATCAGACCGCCGCTTGAATCAATCTCCTAAACACCACTTTTGACAATAACTCGACTATGGGCGGTTGAGACCGTGACGGAATACACATTTTGTTCCTTCCTGGATACGGGCATCGCGATCTGCCGAAAGCCAACCGGACCGATCTACTCGAAACCGCCGTTTTCCTAATCTTCCTCGTCCGGCGACCACGGATAGGACAGCATCAACCTGGCGCTGGTCACCTTCTTGAGATGTGGAATCTTTCCTTTGGTCATGCCATTGAGCGTCGTAAGAAGCGTGTCGAGCTGTTTACGTTCGTTGGGGTCGCTTCGGTCGAGTTGGAGGTAAACCGTTTCTGGCCTCTCAGGCTGGACCAGGGAGAACTCCTTCACCTTGCCGTCAGCGATTCGAGAGGCGACCAGGCCGGCATTTTCTAGCACCGACAGGTGATGGTAGAGGTTGTAGCGGTTCTCGTGTGTAATTTGCTCCAGGTCTACTGTGTTTCGGCTCACCTCCTCCAACGCCTTCAGGATCAGTTGCCGTGTGGGGTGGGATGCGGCCTTCACCCCGATCGAGGTGTAGGATCTCTCGGTCCGCCTCTCCGACTCCTTAGACCTTCTTCTCATCGTTTTCCTTTCCCTTCTTCTTGCCAAGTCCCCTTCTAATCTGCATCTTCTTCTCGTACATCACACGCGACATCATTGTCCGCGACGTCAGGGCGCTCTCTACAGCCCCAAGTGCGGCACCGTCGGCGCCCAGTGCAGCGTACTTTGCAAATTCCGCCCTGCCCACACCCTTCTCCGCCAAGTAATCATAGGCCGTCCCTTTGTGACGCTCGGTCCGTGTTTCGGTGCGTTGCAGGTAGAAGTGACTGATCATGTGGTAAATGCGGCCTTGGCCAACCTCGAACGTGACGAACACTGCCGGCTCGACGTACTTATCGCCCAACGCTTTGGACGACAACAGAACCTGCACCCGGTCCTTCTGGAGTACCCGGATCGGATAGCTGCTCCCTTCGAGCCACCACTGCGGATCGTCCTTTGGACCGAGGATTGAAGAAAGAAACGGGTCGTCCTTGTCGATGACCTCAACACGGACCACCTCGTCCCCAGTTGCGCTGCCCGTGTATTCGACAAATCCCGGAAACGCTGTCTCGAGAACGTTCCGGAGTGCCCAGTCGGTGGTAAACAGGAACCCTCCATCGTTGACGAAGCCATGAAGCTTCCGCAGGCCCTGTTTGGAGAAATTACCCGGGCAGTTCACCATCACGATCTGGTCGACCCGCAAATCCACGTCGTCGATATCGGCCGACTCAATCGTCGTGCAGGGCGTGTGGCCGTGTGGGTATTCCGCTGATCGTGAACACCAGTTCCGGAATCATGAACACCGATTCCGGCCATCGTGAACACTCGCCGGAGCGAAGCGACGGGTTAGCGTCTCAGTTTATTCCTTCAGAGTCCAGGTTTTCCCTATTTTAGTTCTTTCCAAAATTATTGTGATAAATCGCCGCCGGCCTGTGTGTAACTGTGCGAAAGCCGGGAGCGTTTTTTTTTGCAAGCAGCGGTGGAAATGATCAAGAGAAAGTCGGCCGAAGGCCACCATTCCCATTTGCACGGCTGCGGCAGTTTCCACAGGCCCCGTGCCCTGCGTGAGGCGCGCGTTCCGCGCCCGGACCCGGATTCCCGCACTTCCTTCGCGCGAGGATTGCGCAGGAGCGACGATTGGGTCCGGGGCCGGCCTGGAGTACCCCCTGGCGGCGGCGTGTGGATGCATCGGTGCGCCGATCATCGGGACTCCTTCAACGTCTTGGGTTGGGTCTTGGTTTGCCGCATCGATGCCCCTTTCAGTTCGATACGGTGCGCATTGTGGAGGAGGCGATCGCAGATGGCGTCGGCCTGGTTCGGGTCGCCAATGACGCCGTGCCAGTCGGGGACCGGGAGCTGGCTGGCGATCAAGATGGCGGAACGTTCGCTCCGTTCCTCGACGACTTCGATCAGGTCCCGGCGTTCAGCGTCGCGCAGCGGGGCCAGGAGCCAGTCGTCGATGGCCAGCAGATCGGTTTTGGCCAGACGGGCCAGGACTCGGGTGTAGGAGCCGTCGCCACGGCCGACCGCCAGTTGGTGCAAGAGCCGAGGCATGCGGACGTAGGTGGCGTTAAAACCCCGCCGGCAGGCGCGTTCGACGAAAGCCGAAGCCAGAAAACTCTTTCCGATGCCGGTCGGACCGGTGATGAGAAGATTGTGCCGGTCTTGGATCCACCCGCAGGAGCCCAGGGCGAGGACTTGGGAACGGTCCAGACGGCGACGATGTTTGAAGTCGACGTTTTCCAGCGATGCCGTCGCGTCGCGCAGCTTCGCCGCGCGCAGGCGTCGGGTGAGCTTGCGGTGCTCCCGGGCCGTCCACTCCTCATCCACCAGTAGGCCCAGACGTTCCTCGAAGCCGAGATCCGTGTACTGATTCGAGCGGCGTTGCTGCTCCAGGGCCTCGACCATGGCCGATAGCTTCATCTGGTTCATCTTCTCCAGGGTTTGTTCCATTAGCATGAGTGCGTCTCCTCGGGGTCCGCATAGTAGGCGGCGCCGCGAATGTTGTCGTGATGGGGCGTCGGTGGGGTTTCGGTGTCCCCGAAAGGCAACCGGTCCTGGGCCGACGACAGGATGTTCTTGACGGTGCGGTAGCTATAGGACTGCAAGTGCAGCGCCCGCGCACTGGCGGCTTCGAGCCGCTCGGCGCCGGAGCGGCGACCTAGACTCATCAATCCCAGGCAGGCCCGGTACCCCTGTTCCGGATGCGGCCACCGTTTCATGATCTCCTCGACCAGGCGGCCGGTCTTGGGGCCAGTTTTCTCCGCCCAACTAATCAGCCGGGACGGTGTCCATTCCGCATGGGCCCGATGGGCACTGGGCATATGTTCGGACAGAGTCGACGGCTTGTGATCGTAGCGACGGCGATGGGACGTCACGCGCCGGCCTTTGTAGTAGACCTCGACAATGGACGCCGTGTAACGCGCTTCCACCCTCTCATGGATCAACTGGCAGGGCACGCTGTAAGGATGGCGGTCCACGGTAATGTGGTAATCGATGCTGACACGACAGTCCTTCCACTCGGCCTGTTCATACCGGTTGGTCGGGAGGGGCTGTAATGCCGGTCGATCCAGCCGCTCGTAGAGTTCCAGGCGGGATACTCGAAGCTTCTGCATCGGCCGCTGGTTCAGTTCCACCAGCAACTCTCGAATGGCTCCGTTCAAGTCGGCCAGACTGAAGAACGTGCGATTCCGGATCCTGGCCAGGATCCACCGCTGTGCGACCAGGACGGTCGATTCAACTTTCGCTTTGTCCCGAGCTTTCCGCGGCCGGGCCGGTATGACAACGGCGCCGTAGTGTTCGGCCTCATCCTGGTAGGTACGGTTGACGCCTGCTTCATAGCGGCAGGGCTGGGTAATGGCACTCTTGAGTTGGTCGGGAACCCAGATCCGGCTCGATCCGCCGAAGAACTCCACCATGCGGATATGCACGCCGACCCAATCGGGGAGTTTCTGGCTCGGTGTCGCTTCCGCGTAGGTGTAACCGCTGGCGCCCAGAACAGCGACGAACAACTCGACTGGAATAGCTTTGCCCGTCCGTGGATCCGTCAGCTGTGGCCGTTTGCCGGAAAAGTCGATGAAGGTCTTCTCTCCGGCGCGGTGCACCTGTCGCATCGAGGGCTTCAATTTCTGGGCCCAACGCCGGTAGATCTCACAGAACTGGCTGTAGGCATATCCCTTTGGATTCGCTTCTCGGTACTCTTCCCACAGCAGGTGCAGGGTGACTCCAACACGCTTCAACTCCTGGTGGATCCGTTCTACATCCGGAGCCACCCGTTCCCGGGAGCCCGGTCCCGCGCGGGGAAACAGCCGCGCTTCAAGCGCTGCCTCGTCCAGGTCTTCGGGCAGCGGCCATTCCAGTCCGGCCTGCTTGGCCCGTCCCAAGTAGTCCGCAACGGTGCCCAAGCCCACGCGACATGCGCTGGCGATCGCCCGGTGGCTGAGCTGTTGGTCGTGTTTGAGTCGTAGAATCTCGCGTATCTGTCTCATCGGTAGTCGTTTCGTTGCCATCAAGGCCCTCCTGTGCTTCAGGAGAACCTAAAAGCTCCAAACTTCGCTACCGACGAGTGATCACGATGGCCGGAATCGGTGTTCAGGATCACCGGAATCACTGTTCAGGATCCCGGAATCCGCGTTCACGATCCCGGAATCGGTGTTCACGATGGATCGGAATCAGTGTTCAGGATGGTCCGGAATACGCAGCCGTGTTTGAAGACGTTTTCGATGTGGTCGTATTGGCCACGGGTGATGATGACATCGGCGTCCTTAATTCCTTCCAGTTCCCTTAGCGCATCGGGATTCTGTTCCTTGAGCCGGTCCTTGATCAGCTCGCCGGCCACTCGATAGGCCGAATGCATGGTGTCTTTTGGCATTGCTCTCCTTTTCGGACTTAGTAAGTAGTTACTTACTATAGTAAGTGTATGCTGAAATGGGGTGTTTGTAAATACTTACTTACCATGAGGGGCTGCCGCCGTGTCGAGCATCGTTCAGATCCGCGAGCGGTGGGTGGGTGGGTGACCAGGGTTTCATACCGTCCTACAGTTCGCCAAAGACACCGACCGTCTCGCCCGCTTAGGCTGCTCCGCGTGCTCCAGGAAAAGAAAGTCACACCGCTCGGCGCAAACCACACAACTCCTCTTGATGTCCGCGTCATCACGGCCACAAACACCAGCCGTAAACAGAAGTTCAGATCCCTTCCACCGAATCACTCTGGATGGTCTCGGCGGCATCGTTGTGCCGGGCCAGCACCTCATCCACGTATTGGTTAACGATACGAGACTCGGACAGCTTCATCATGGGTGCATGCGGTGTCTACAGGCATGATGGCTCTAAAAGTTTCAACTCCTGGCGCAACGCCTTCAGCCCTCGCCTCAACAGGCCCGCAACGCTGGGTTTGGTTCGATTCGTGAACTCGGCGATCTGCTCCTGAGACCAGTTTCCCAAATGCCTAAGCTCCACAGTGGTTCGCTGATCTTCAGGGAGAGTTTCCAGCGCCTTTACTAGAAGCAACTGTCGTTCGTGCCGGGCCAGATGCTGACTCGGCGAGGTCTGCTTCAACATGGGCATCCGGATCATTCGATCATCGGACTTGTCTATGGTTTCCTGATACACCTCTTCCAGTGCAGCGTCCCGTTTCCTCCGGAAAAAGTGGCGCTCTTTGTCGATCAGTTCGTTCTTGAGAATCTGTCTCAACCAACCCATAAATTCCTCTGGGGTCTTGCCTTTAAACTGTTTTTCGCGTTCATGGGCTCTCAGCATTACGTCCTGGACGAGGTCCGATGCGTCAAGCTTGTTGCGCACCGGACCCGCGCTGGCCAACAGAACACGGGCCAGTCCCATCAGGTAGGACCGGTAAGAATCCAGGGGGAGCTTGAGCGTAACTTCGCTTGGCATTGCGAGTGACTCTGGGTGCCGGGGGACGAATGGTGGCCCCAGTGTACTCCAAACCAAAGCTCGGGACCTACAAACAGAAAGAGTGGCAGCCGCGCTCGCGGCGACCACTCCCAAATTGCGTCTATCGTTCGCCACGCGTCGCTCCCTGCGGCACAGACAGATCCAGTCCCATCTGTTGCGCCACCATGAGTTGCATCATCTGAGCAAAATCAGTCGATGCCAGGTCTGTGTCGCCCGTTCCACCGCCGCCCATGACGAGTGTCGGAACCTGCCGCTGGGCGTAAGCACTCGCCCACACCTGTTGCGCCTGTACATAGGCTTGCAGTTTTTCCTGCAACGCCCCGTCGGCCTGGAGAACGAGGCGCTTTCTTTCTGCCTCTCCCTGACCGAGGAGAATCTCTTCCTGCTTCTTCTCAGCCGCTGCCTGCCGGTCGAGCTCCGCGACTTCGAGCCGTTGATGTGCTTCCACCATGGCTCGTGACTTGTCAAACTCGGCGACATCCAGCCGTTCCTGTGCCTGAACGAGCACTCGGATTTTCATCTGCTCTTCTTCGTACCGCGCACGCGCCACGTTCGCCTTTCCTTCCGCCTCCACCATCAGGGCTTCCTGTTCAGCTTGCTGAGCCTTCGCCATAGCGGTCGCGACAGCCATGAGCGCGCTCTGCTGCGTGCCGATCTGTTCGCGCACCTTCTCGGTGTAATCGAACACCTTGACCTCGAAGTTAGCGAGCGTGATGCCGAGTCCATCCAGCGGATTCTGCTGATAGACAGGATTCCCATCTTCCCTCTTCTTGATTATCTTGAAGGTTTTCGTGATCTCCTGGCCCGACACCGGGTCGACAACCTTTCGCGTCTCTTCCTCGGTTTCATACAGTCCGTTCTGGATCTGGTCCCAGGCCCAGAAGACAAAATCCGCACGCTTCTCTGAATACGACTCCCGCGCAGACATCAAGTTGGCAGTGACGCGAAGGGCGTTTCGGACTACGGGAAGAATGAGCTTCTGCTCCAGATCTCGGTAGTCGGCATACCCATACTTGGTCACCACATCGATAGCTTGTTGCTCTGAACTGGGAAGGATGATTCGCAAGGTGCCGGAAACGTCACAGAGGGAACCATCGTTGAACCGCACCTCGATGGCCGGAGCCGATCCGGTCTTCTCATTCATGAAGTAAAACGTCTCTGCTTTTGGCCAGGTCACGATGTTGCTGAATATCTGAGGCCACATCCCGGGCATGAGCTTGGCGTCCATCTTGCCGGTAATGATCATCTGCCTTACCTGGTAGGAGTTTTGGTTAACGGTTTCTACGATCCCGGCGCCGAGCAAGGTCAATACACCCAGAATCGACCCCACGACAGCGACTTTTTTCACCGACAGGATTAACGAAGCCGTCGATTTGATCTGGGAGATGAAACGGATGCCTTGCCAGGAAGCTCCAAGGCCGGCACGGAAGGCTTTCGTTGCCTTTTCTGAAGTGTTTTCGTCTTTCGGGTTCGGATTCGGTTCGTCCAGTAGACCCATGATCAATTCCTCCTTCATGTCGTCAAACTACATTTCAAAATGGTTCGACGGAGTCATACATCTGCCTTCAAGAACTAGGACGACAAACGGGGATGAAGGGTCCGCAGAATTCCTGAAATCTCGAAAAGCCAACAGTCGTTACTTAAGACTTTTTGCGGTTTATTCCGCTCGGGTTTGGCGTCTTGGCCAACGGGGGGCGGAACCAGACCAACTGACGTGACTGGGAGCACAGATCATCGAGCGTTTCTGAACAGTGTGGCGGCCTGGAGGACAGTAGTAGGAAGGCCCCGGATTTAGCAGACGCCATTATCTCCTGAACTGTTACGAAAATATGGAGTAAGTCCTTTAGAATCAGTCCAGACATTTCGGGCCCTCTTCCACAGTATCAGGAGCGCGAAAAGGCAGATTTTCATCATTCGGGGTGAGCGACACTCATGGACGTCTGGTTTGAAGAACTGAAGGAACGGGTGCCGGTGCCCTGATTTGTGTGGTCGGTGCCTGTTAAATCCGGTTCGCGGCCAGTGAGATTCCGTTGCCTCTCTATCCACGAAGGCTCCGCAAGGCCAGGATCCGTTCCCTGGAGACGATTTTCGGGAGGCTGAGATTGGATCGATAAACGCTACGGCGTTACTCGCGGGTTTCTAGTTTCCGTATATGCGGTATCACAGGCACTCAACCTTCTGATTGATCCCAAGTTCTTCCCCTCATACTATTTAGCCGGCGCGCGGCATGATTTCACCGCACGAGCGCATCGAGGAACGGCGCGATCTCTTTCGTCATAATCCCGGTGGCTACCGGGTCCTCACCGCAGCAGATCATATGTCCAGTGTTCCGGTCGATGGAGAGAATCCGGGAGTCCAAAATCATTGCATCCTGTTTCTCGATCAGCTCGGCCGATTGGAACTGATCGTGAGGACTGAAGATTAATAGAACCTTGGTGTTGATCGCACCGAGCGCAGCCGCGAGATCACCTTCAAACCCAGGCGTATCGGCGACCTCTCTGGGCGCCGTCGACATCAGGTAGAGGTCGCGGGCATCTTGCACGCCTAGATAAGCGTCCCACCAACGACCATGCCATGCCCTGAAGTCCTCGGCCGAGGCGGCGTTCTCGTCCCACCAAACGCGGGTGTAGAACTGAGGGATCATCCCTGTCAGCGCGGCGGCCGCGCATTCGCGAGGGTTCTCATCGTAATAGCCGTCCTCCCATCCCGCACAGTTCTCAATCGCTGACCGCAAGAGCAGGTCCGACAAAAAGCCCATACTGCTCCACAGCCCGCTCCCGACAATCGGAATGGCGGCGTCCATGAAGTCGGGATGGCTCACGGCGAACTGAAGGGTCTTGTACCCGCCCATGGAAATGCCTGCCAGCGCGGCCAGGTGGTCCATCCCGAGTCCTGCGGTGACGAGTCTGTGCTCGGCGTTAACCATGCCCTTCCGTTGTACGCGGGAAAGTCCATCTTAAGGCCGCTGGTGGTGGCGCTAGTGCTATGGTCGAAACCAGTGAGGTCGTTCCAATAAGTGTGTAAAAAGAAAAAGGCGGTGTACGCTTTCGGTGAACTATTAACCGTAAGCAAATCCCGGGGCCAACCAGGAGAAAGGTACACCACCCATGGAGAAGAAGAACACACCGGAAGTAGCGGCGTCAACGAAGCAGTATGAGGTTCTGGAAGATTGGGCGCGATCACGAGTGCAGGATTGGCTCCAGGAACTTCTGGAAGACGAAGTGACGCAGTTCTTGGGTCGAAGGAAATCGGAGCGGAGTTCGGATCGACGGGGCTACCGGAACGGTCACGGGAAACCGCGACGGTTTGCGATGTTGAACGGAACGATGGAGGTTCGTCGGCCCCGGGTCCGGAACACGACCGAGCGCTTCGAGAGTGAGATTCTGCCGTACTTTCACCGGAAATCGAAGCAGCTGGGGCAACTGCTTCCCGAACTCTATCTTCACGGCCTGGCCACAGGAGACTTCGAGCAGGCAATGCGCGGACTGCTGGGTGCGGGCGCTCCGTTGTCGCGGGCGTCGATTCAACGGCTGAAATCGACATGGCAACTGGAATACGACGAGTGGAGCCAGCAGGATCTGTCCGAGCTTGAGGTGGTGTATCACTGGGCGGACGGCTTGTACGTAAAAGCGGGGATCGCGAAAGAACGGGCGGCACTACTGGTGATCATCGCAGGCCTGTCAGACGGGCGTAAAGTGCTGTTGGCCTGTGAGAGCGGTCAGAGGGAGAGCAAGGAATCCTGGAGTCGTATTCTGCGGAACCTCAGGGATCGGGGTCTGAAGCTGGGACGACTGACCGTTGCCGATGGTCACCTGGGAATTTGGTCCGCCCTGGCCGAGCAACACCCCGAGGGCCAGGAACAACGCTGCTGGAACCACAAGTCGATGAACGTGGTGGATCACCTGCCAAAGACCGACCAGCCGGCGGCCAGGCAGCTTCTCCACGGGATGGCCTTCGCCGACTCCCGAGCCGCATGCGAACGTAAGCGGGATCAGTTCATTCGCCGATATCAAAAGAACTATCCGAAGGCGGGTGAGACGCTGTTGCGGGACTGGGATCGGATGATCACCTTCTATGCGTTCCCGAAGCAACACTGGGTGCATCTGAGAACGACCAACATCGTTGAGTCACCCTTCGACATGGTGCGGTTGAGAACCAACGCCGCTCGTCGCTTCAAGCGCGTCGAGAATGCAACTGCGATGATCTGGAGGTTACTGCGTGTCGCTGAGAAGGCTTGGCGGCACTTAAAGGGTTCCGATCTCTTACAAGAGGTCTATGATGGTCAGCAATTCGCTGACGGCATCAGAGTCGTGTCCAAATCGAAGGCCGCCGCCTGATGACTTTTACACACCTTTTGTAATGACCTCAAACCAGTCTGCGTGTTGCCTAAGCTGTCGCTCGCGATGACGAAGTACATGTTCGTATCGAACGCCTTGCCCGGGCCGATCAGGTGATCCGCGTTGTGGTGATTACCGGCAAAAAAGCCATGCATGATTAAAATGGCGTTGTCCCGGGCTTGCTTGAGCTTGCCGTGGGTGACGTAGGACATCCGTAGGTTGTTGATAACGCCGCCGCCCTCCAGCTGAAACTCACCCAGTTCCGCAATCTGGTGCGGTGCTTGATCGGGGCCATGTGCGAGGGCGACCGGAGAAACAACTGCAAAAGCAGCTACCAGCATAAGCAAGAAAGTTTGCATGGCTTGGATAGATCCTTCTTGAAGCCCCATCTTTGTCGAAGATGAACTCTTGGGCTTCTCGCGGTTGGAAGTATACGTCCATTCGGGTCCAACCGATCGCGGCCTTTTCCCCGAATGGGTTATCGCTTCTGAGATGGCCATAGTCTGGGCGCATCGACGTATCAAAGCAACTCGATTTCCGCGCTGGGAAATCCGCTGCAAGCTGTGGGGTTTCAAGCCAGTTTGGTCGTGTTTTGCAAAATCGGTCCTGCCTTGTCGCCAAGGGTAGAGCGATTCGCTCCAGAGGGGCATCTGAGGAGGTCAGACCCAGCATCGATTACACTTCGGCGTGAGTAATCCGAATGACTAGGGACCATCCTTTCCGACTCCGCGATCGGAGGTGCTCTGTGTGTGTTACAAGTTCCGTGTAGGGGAGCGCGATGGCAGCCTTTCAGCCAAGGCAAAGGGAGAGATAACGAACATGTCGAATGGGAGCCGCGCGCTGCTCAGCGTGATCGCTGCATCGGTGGTCGGAGTGGCCTACTTTTCATACCTGACGGCGGTCCCGTTCCCGCCCCCGATAGTGAGGCTCGTTCCGCCCGCGTGGTGTGCTGCGTGCATCGCGGGATGGGTGTGGTCGATCCGCGCGATCCGCGTCGGCGATGGAAGATCCCTCTCGGTCGTGGCTCTTGCGCTCAACGTCCCAAATACGACGTTCGCAGCGATCTTTCTGCTCGCAGCAATTACGGGCGACTGACTACAGATGAGAGGACTCACGAGGAGGGCCCGCACGATCAACAGCCGGCGGGAGGCGCCCAACACCTTGCGGACGCTAGTCGTGGATTCCTCCTGACTTGTCGCCAAGGGTCTACCCATCCTGCGGAAGTGAATGGCTCTACCCATCGGCGTTTATTGGGTAATCGTCGCAAAGAGAGAACGGGTTTCCCACAAGGCGATTTCCAGGGCGCTATGAGTTCAGTGTCCGGGAAGCATTTATCGAGCATTGACGGAAGATGACTTCAGCGAAACGAGTAGACCCGAGTGGGTGTCTATTAGGAATGGAGGTTCAGATTTCCATTCCGAAAGCAGCTTTGCTGGCTTTCATATTCGCTAGCCTACCTGCATTTGACGGACTGGCGGAGTCAACGGCGGGCAAGCCCCAATCTGACGAAGTGCCGATCTGGATGGACCCATCTCCTCACGCCGTCCAATTAGTAACGGTGGATAGCAACGTGGATTTGGAGGTGCTGGAACGGAACGGGCCGGCCCATCGTCTTGCTTGCGGGCTACCTCACCGCCCACGCCTACGACGAGTTCGCTCCCGCTCTGACGGAACTTGGCCACGTGTACGGTATCACTCGTCGGGCATTGGGAGGGTTCATGGATACTGGTAAGGGTTTCGGCCGTGCAACCGATCTTCGAGGCGATCGACGCCATGGCTGCCCATTGCGACCCGTGCTCTCCCTGGTGCTCAGTCACCATCCTCACGGCACGTTCACGAACCCCTGGTGAATATCGAGTTGGTCTTCCCATAATGACTCCAATCTTCTCAAGAAATAGAGTCTCCGGGAAACCCGGGGCGGTTCAGTTTTGTCCGCTTCGAGATGCGAGGGTATTGAGAACAGCTGATTTTGCTTGTTCCAGATCAGGGAGGGCAAGGACTCGCTTCGGTAATTTCTTCTTCTTTCGAGATTTCATTGGCGACGGCCTCCTCAACCGTCGCCGGTGACATTGCCCGAAGCTCCTCACTACGGCGTTTATCGGGAGTTAGTCTTCGGAAGGTTCTCAATGACTCGGGCCCACACAAAAAGTGCAATTAGCGATTTGCTCGATGTCCCTCAAGGAGAGGGCGGGCCCTGGCAACAGCGAAGAAACAATCTAAGGGACCGGCACCGGCTCCTTCAGCTCTTCAATATTGATTCACTGGAATCATGCCGCGACTTTTGAGCCCCGCTCAGCGCGTTAGTGAGCTTAGATTCAAGGCCGTCATGGCAACGACGTAGATCGCCACAATGTAGTACCAGCCACCCACCAGCTTCGGCATCCGAAAGGGGGCAACGTTCAGGATGGCAAGTGTGATGACCGCTACGTAAAGCACCCATGAGAACGCGTCGTGCCCCAGCAGCTCACGGAACGGAAACAGGGCCGTCACAACGATGATATTGCTGTCGATCGGCAGGCCGCTGTACGCGCCACCTTCGTGGCCAAAAACGTTGAAATGGGCCAGCCGAATTGCTCCCGCCACCACCAGCAGAAAAGCGCCTGGCAGAAACCAGGGCTCGAAGTCGCCAATGCTGATCAAGAGCATTGCGGGGGCGAGGCCACTGGATACTATATCGGTGAGGGAGTCGAGTTGCGCGCCGAAGGCCTGGTCCTCGTCGGTCCGGTCGGGAATTCGCCGAGCCAGCGGACCATCGAACCAATCGCAGAACAGCGCCCACAGCAGGGCTGTGGTGGCGGCAGCATAGGCGCCGCGCACGCTGAACCAAATAGCCAGGATTCCGCACACTAGCCCCGCCAACGTCAGCAGGTTGGCTCTGTCGTAGACAAAAGACAGGGCGCTTCGTCGGACGCTTGGACTCGTCATGGGGTCAGGCATTGCCGCATCGCTTCGACGAGCATACGGTTCTCCTCTGTCGTCCTGCTGGCGATGCGCAGATACCGATCCGCATCCGACATGCGCTTACCAGCGCAGTGCTTGACGAAGATGTTGTGCTCCACGAAGAGCCGTTTGGCGATGACCGGACCGGATGGGCCTGGAGCTGGGAGACGACACATCACAAAGTTAGCCTGAGGTCGATATGCTGTCATTCCGGGGATCTCGTTCAACCCTTCGTAGAGCTCATCGCAGTGTTCGCGAACCAGAGCGCAACTCTGCCTGAACGCCTTGCGCCAGCGCGGTGCCTGGCGCAGGAAGGATTCTGCGAAACCGTTGATGTTCCAGATGTGCAACTCGGCGCGCACCGCGCTCGCGAATTCCTCATTGGCCGTCAGGAGATAGCCCAGCCGCAGTCCGCCGATCCCGAAGGACTTGCTTAAGCTCTTGAGGACCGCGAGGTTGGGAACGCGGTCAACCCAACTCTCCACGCTCAACTCCTGGTAGTCGTCTGCAAAGTCGATGAAGGATTCATCGACAACGAGCATGCACTCGGCCGATTCGAGTTGCGCGGCAAGGCGCAAGATGTCTGCTCTGGGCACTGCCAACGAGGTGGGATTGTTAGGTGTCACTACGATGGCCAGTTTTGCCTCGCTCGCAAGAACCCGTTGGGCAAAGGCATCTACGTCGAGTTTGAAAGTGGGAGAGGGCAGTTCGAACGGGACGAAGGCGCCAGCTCTCGCAGCGTCCTCGTACTCGTTGAACGAGGGCACAGGACAGGCGATCGGGCCGGGAAGGCGGCCAGCGATGATCTTAATCAGTTCCGAAGCCCCGTTTCCAACCAGAATGCGAGAGGAAGGCTGACCGATCAAAGTACCCACGAGCCGCGAGACAACCTCCTGTCCGGGAGGGTAGTTGAACACCAACTCTCGCAAGTTGTTCTCAAAATATACGAACATCGTTTTAGGCGGGTAGTAGGGATTGTACAGATAGGCGTGATCGACAAACCCAAAGCGCCAATATCCCCCGTGCTGGCTCTGGACGTGGTCGTAACGCTCCTCGCCTGAGTTGAATAGATACTCAGCCGCCAATCGGTCGCTTTCATCGTCGATCTCGTACCACTTCAGGTCGTCACAATCCACAGCGACGAGGTTGTTCTTGCCTCGGTGCCCCAGCGTGATGAGAATCGATTCGTAGTATTCGTCGTAGTCTTTAGACGTGATGTAGGCTTCCAGCTGCGGCAAGAAATACCGGTTGAGGAAGTCCTTGCGAAAGAGGTAGATGTTGGCCGTCTTGAAGAACTTTCCATAATCGAAGCCATCCTCTTGATTCTGGGAGTCGATCGTTGCCTGGATGCGACCACGAGTATCCACACTGACGACGGTTCCAGACATCCAACTCTGGTGCCGCGACACGATAGCCAGGTTGTTGCCGCCACTCTGCAAAAGCAGTCGCTCCAAAACAGCGAGCTCGAAAAAAATATCTGCCTCCAGCAGCAGTACGTCTTGAGTGAGATGATCACGGGCGAGCCATAACGAATAAATGTTGTTGGTTTTCTCGTAGTCATCCGACACGACGTAGGTCATCGACATTTCGAGGTAACTCGCGCCGAACCGCTCGATGATGACCTCCTTGTGGTGGCCGACGACGATAGCGATTTCCTCGGTGCCGAGGGCGGCCAGATGAGCGATTGTATTGTCCAGGATGGGAACACCGGCCACCTGAACCAGGCATTTTGGAAGCTTGTCGGTAAACGGACGAAGCCGGTTGCCAACACCGGCGGCGAGAATCACCGCTTTGCGGATCCTTTCAGGGTGCTTACCGGGCTTGAGATTCCATCGGTCGGCTTTCACGTAGATCTCTCTGAATCTGCCAGGGCGTTAATTTGCATTCTGTAGCATAAAAAAATGGTTCTGGAGCTTTGGCCAACGCACACGACCCCGCGCCGCCGCTCGGGGAAGAAGCCCGAAGCATATGGGCGACGTAGCCCGCAGCGACCACCAGGTCAAAGCGCCAAGAAAAGGTGACGTGTGCGGCAGCATACGCAGGTAGCGGCGTCGCAGTTCGACGAGTTCGACTGCGATCTCCATATGGGTATAAGCGTAGTTTCGACGTGTGTCGACGCGCGACGAGCCGGCCTCTCGAAAGAGCGTTCGGTAAACGTCAACGCTGCGATAGATCGCATGATACTCGCCCTCTCCGTGCTCATATCCGTTTGCAACGGTACTTTCCCGTAGAACGACCCGCCCTCGATCACCGAGGCCTTCGATAACTGCTTGAACGAGTGCGATCGTGTCAGCGTCACTCAGGTACATGCAGATTCCTCCTAAAAAGACGAGATCAAATGGCCCCGGCGGCAATGGCTCTCGAACGTCCTGGTTCAGAAGCTCCACGTTCGACCGGCCCGCGAGCTTCGTTTTTGCAGCGACCAGCATCGCAGGGCTCTGTTCAATCCCGATGACGCTGCCGAAGCGCTGGGCGAAGAGCTCGGTCCAGGTCCCCGACCCACAGCCCAAGTCGAGTACACGCGCTTGCGGCCCTCCCACATCGAGCCAGTCGCGTATCGCTGCGCGTTCCTTCTGGAAGCGATACCGAACAGCGTTTTTGGGCAAGTCTTGTGCATGTGCCATGTAGCTCGCACAAGTCGCGGTACCGCCGCCAGCTTGAGCAAAGTAGCGCCGAACCTCCCGGTAGTCGATCTGGTGTTTGCCACTCATGTTTTGTAGCGTTCATTTTACGCGATAGGAACCACAAATTACGTTTCAGCAGTTCGGTCGGTGTCGCTGGGCCTCGCTCTCGGCTCCGCTGGTCAACTCTTGCAAACTTGGACCGTCGCATTTGTTGTGAAAGTGGATTTTCGCGGGCTTTCGAAACCTCGTCCATGACTCCTTTATTTATTGCGGAGAAGATCTCGTAGTAGCCGAGTCGGGGGCCAGGTTGCATGATTCGGCGTGGACCGTTCTGAGCGGCGCAAACTCCTTAAATGATATGTAAGTAAGGGGTTAATAGCAAATAGAGTCTCAAGTCGGTAATGGTTCTGTTAGATTGTTGCTCCAATCAACTCGCCGAGGGTAAGATCATCTCTGCTACTATACGGACTTGATCTGTCCCCAAAGAACACAAATGAGACTATACGCAGTTCTAGTCGAACCGAATAATGAAGAAATCGCTAAGGCGATACGGCAAGAGTTTCGGGACGCTCACTATGATTTCAAGGACGGCCAATGGTTCGTCGCGGGTGAAGGGACCGCAAAGCAGATATGTGACAGGCTGGGTGCATCAGGCGGCGATTTAGACAGCATAGTAGTTGTCTCCGTGAGTGGTTATTTCGGTTATGCCCAAACTGATCTTTGGGAATGGATGGCGGCGTCAAGAGAACGTGAGTCTAACAGATTAGCGACCGATGAATGAGGAAACCAAACAGGTCAGCGAGACGAACCCCAGGTTTCCAGAGGCGACTCCATTAAGCCACCATGATTCCTCATATTTGGAAATGGTCATGGAAATCAGCAGGTCCATGGCACAGATGACTGAACGGGTCGATGCACTACGAGAAGCATCCAAGGCCCACGATGCAAAGCTAGACAAGGTCATATCGGAAGTTAAGGGCATCGGAAAAGAGGTTCATGGCGCGAAGGTCGGCTTCAAGGTTGGGCTATTCCTGATCACCGCAGGAATCGCATTTCTAGCTTGGCTCATAAGATATGTTTTGACGCCCCTATTGTCTGGATTATCCAGCTAGTAGTTCCCCAAGAGTCCAGACGTGATCCGTGATCCCCGCTTCCATTGCCGGAGTGACCTTCAAGCTCCCATGAATCCTCACGAAGTTGTACCAGGCGAAGTAGAGCGCGATGGCAGCCTTGAGGTTGTCGAGCTTCTTTGAAAATCCGAGGCAGAGCCGCGTCATCCGGCGAATGAACGTCCGCATGGTCAGATTCGCTCGCTCGACGTGTGACGTGCAGATCATCTCAGGGTCCGGGTTTCCAGTGACGCTTCTTGGGACCGCGCCGATACACTCCGAAGGCGAATAGCGTACCCGCCGTTCTTCGGTCGGATTGGCGTAGATTTTTATCAGTTGCGCGAAGTCGATATCCGCTCCAAACACATCCTCAACAGCCCCGACGTCAGGCGCGAAACCGTCCGTGGTAAGTTGCGTTCTATTCGCCAGCCGTCCGCAAAGGTCCGTCATCAGAGCGAGCGCGTTTAGCCCGGATCGCTTACCGACGATATAAGAAATGACGAGCTTGGATTTCGGGTCGAAAGCAACCCAGGTGTACTGATCGCCAATGGCGCGATCATCCTGGCCTCTCCGAACGTTCTTTTGTTTGCAGTGGACGAAGGACCAGATCTCGTCCGCCTGGACCTGATCGACCGTGACGTTGCGGATCTTCTCGTCAAGGATTCGCTCACAGCGTTCCCCGGCCAATGCAAGATCGGAGTACGGTTTCCTTGTGAACGCCAGTCAGACGCGAAGCAGCGTTGATCCCGACGCCTTCCACGAGCAGGTTTAGAATCTGAGAGGCCTTTTCTTCGGAGATCCGCATATCGCCGAGTGGTCCTTCGGCTTTGAACGTCTTACCGCAGGACAGACAACAGTAACGCTGGACGGGACCGTTAGCGGTTTTGAACTTGCCGGATTTCTTCGCGTTGGCTTTGCAGTAGCAGCACGTCATTGTGGGCCTTGCCTTTCGGTTGGCGATGGCTCACAATGAAGCTGTATCGGCTATCTCGTGAGCAATCGCGGGTTAGTAAAATGGCCCCATCTGGTGTTACTAGCACTGGGTGGGGCCTTCGTTTCATGTACTCTATTAAACAACAAGCCTTGTTGATTGTCAAGCAACATTTTGAAGATACGGACGGGATTCGAACCCGCGACGCCGCGCTAGTCGGCACCCCCTTGCCGAGGGGTTTCCTTTGGCCGCTTGGATACCGTATCGTATTGATAGGGAATCTGTGAATCGTTATGAGTTGACGATTTTGGTGGCGAACGTATATGATGGGGAAGCCAGCTTGACACTGGCAATCTCCTGAGTCGCTAGATTGGGAGTTGAAGGCCCGCTGTTGCCGCAGCGGGCCTTTTGATTTAATCAGATCACTACGCAGCCGCCTGTTCCGGGGTTTGCTTCATCCGGTACACTTTCCTTCCATCCCGTGCTCCAACATCAAATGGCCCCTTTGGTCCAGCCAGTCGTTTTAAAGTCGCATAAACGCCGCCAAGGACCTTAGACTTACTCTTATGTTTGAATCCGCCACGGATCAATCGATCCCGTACCTCCAGTGGAGTAATGAATTCAGAACCGACAATAGAACGACATCCATCTGCGAAACCAGTCTTGGCGAATTCCTTATTCGTACTGGCCGAGCCATCGTTTTGATCCTCGCGATCAAGGACATTAATGGCCTTCTCGATTGCATCAACTTCCACCTGCAATTCATGTAGTTGATCATGTAGCCGCTGCCTGACTTTCGTCAATTCTCGGATAGCTTGCGTCATGCTAATAGCCTAGAACCGAAATGGTCGCAGTGTCAATGATTATTAACGGGAACGTAGGTAAATACCTACGTTCAATGGTTCGATCGTAGGCAACAAGATATTGTTGCCGGAATAACAGATGCTACTACTGCAACCTATTCGGAGGACGACCGCCTGCCTTTGTTTTACGCTTCGCCTGAAGCTGGCGATAGTATTCTGGGCCGCGCTTGGCAGTTGTCTTTCCGCCTATCCTGCCGGACTCGGCTACGATGAGTTTCTTTGGGATGTTTTTTCCGCAGTGTGGACATTTCATAGGTGGGAGGATACTACAAGGCTTGTTGTATGTCTACAGGCAGCAACAGTCTAATAGACCACTACCCTCAAGTCCCGCCAAGCCTTGTGGGACATCGACCACCTGGACTAGTTGCCTCTGCCTGGAAGGGTCTGGTTGAAGTCGCGGGCACCGGATCGGTCGCCCAAAGTCGCCAAGGGTTTACCCATCCTGCGGAAAGGAATGGCTCTACCCTTCGGCGTTAGGGGGGATCTATCTGGCATAAATCTTAGAAATTGACGTATCGTGAGGGCCGTTGGAGGCGAAGCGTCCTGAATTCTGGCAGCGCAGGTCGCCAATCGCCATTGTCGTAATAATCCCTGAGTTCGGCGAAAACGGGACCGCAGTCCGCTCGGCATTTCGTGCAAGACCGCTTCCTGCGAAGGCGGTGGGATTATCCGGACCGACCGGTCGGCCTAAATCCCCGAGCAGATTTCATGGATCATGTTGAAAGTCGTTGCTAGTAAAATAGTTGCTGCCCATGTTCCTGTTTCACGAATTCGTCTTAGGCCGACCAGGACGGATTTTATCCAGGTCGGCCTAAATAAGAGTTAGGCGGCACTATGCCTCGTCGCGAGGATTCAGGCGCTAGTAAGAAAGAAGCCCCAGTCGAGGTTGTCGAATATGATCCATCGTGGCCTGATCTGTTCCGAGAGGAGCAGAGTCATTTATCTCAAGCGCTCTCTGCATGTCTTATCGGCGAGATTCAACATGTCGGAAGCACCGCTGTTCCAGGAGTTATTGTCAAAAGTGGTGTTTAGGAGATTGATTCAAGCGGCGGTCTGATCGAGCTTTGTCACTTCGATTCCATCGTTGAATTTCACTCCAGTAATCACCTTGACCAGATCATCGAATCCTCGTAATCGTCGCCAGTTCTTCTCAGCGCACTGACCCAGCTTGAACATCATGTGCAGCATTCCATGCCGTGTCAGGCAGCCTCTGGATCGCTTGGTTCGGTGTCGAATGGTGGCAAAGGTCGATTCAATGGGATTAGTCGTTCGGATGCTCTGCCAGTGCTTGGCCGGAAAGCCGTAAAAGGCCAGCAGTGCTTCTCTGTCTTTCTGCAGGCAGACAGTGGCTTTCGGATACTTCGGCTCATAGGTTTCAATGAACAGATCGAATGCCTTCTCGGCATCTGCGTGTGTCTCAGCCTTCCAGATCGCGTGCAGTGCCTGTTTCGCTTTCGCCTGAACCGACTTGGGTAAGCAGTTGAGCACATTCATGGTCTTGTGCATCCAGCAGCGTTGTTGGTGTGTCTCGGGATAGATTTCCTCCAGTGCGGCCCAGAACCCCATCGCCCCGTCACCGATGGCCAACTTCGGAATATTCATCCCTCGGGACTTCAGCTTCAACAAGACCTCACGCCAACTCTGTGTCGATTCCCGTACACCGTCTTCGATCGCCAGAAAACGCTTCTCTCCGCGTTCATTCACGCCGATCACGACCAACGCACACAACTTGGTTTGTTCGGCTCGAAGTCCGCTGTAGATACCGTCGGCCCAGACATAGACCCAGCGGTCGGCGTCCAAACGCTGGTCGCACCCGATGCGGTACTCTTCAGCCCAGACCCGTTTCAAGCGCGATACCGTGCTCGCTGACAGGCCCTGCGCCTTCGGACCGACAAGAACTTTCAGGGCCTCACCCATCTCGCCACTGGAGACGCCTTTCAAATACAACCACGGCACGGCGGCTTCCATCGACTGCGTCTTCCGAATGTAGGGGGGTACCAGGGCCGAGCGGAACGTCACAGCTTCGCCCGTCTTGGCGCGCACCTTCGGGATTTGCACCGTTACCGGACCCAGGCCGGTCTGCAGCTCGCGTTCAGGCAGATAACCGTTGCGCACCACTCCAGCCTTCCCCGTCTCGGTTCGCCGATCGCCGTGCTGGGATAGCAGTTCGGACAGTTCGGCTTCCACAGCGCGTTGGATCAGCTCTTGCGCCCCGGCTCGTAGCAGGTCGGTCACTGGGTCTGCAATCGCTTCTCGATCTTCCAGTTCAATAACGATACTCTTACTCATAGTGGCGTATCTCCTTTGGTTGCTTTGAAGTCTCGTAAACAACAAATCAACCAGATACGCCGCTTTTCTTCAATCCCTCAAACACCAGATTCGGTTATAACTCCGGAACAACGGAACCACAACTTGCGTCGATTGGAATGCCCAGACTTTCGTAGACACTTTTGAGAGCTAAAATGAGGCAACCTCAGGAGTGTTTCTATGAGACAGAAGCGATACAAGGACGAGTTCAGGCGGGAAGCGATTCGGCAGGTTACAGAGAAGGGACATCCGGTTACGGAAGCGGCCGATCCTCTATGATTATTTCTTCATGCTGAAGCGAAGCATCGTCTATTTCAGTCTGACATTCGGATTTAGCTGGTCTGTCTTTGCTGTGGCTTGGGGTTTCGAGCTGTTCCGCAACGGCGTTGGTCTGGCCGAAGGACCGCTTCTTTTCGTGTTCATGTGGGGGCCTGCTATAGGTGCAATCGTGGCGACGCTTATGTTTGACCGTGCTCGATGGCGGACGGTCTTGGGCCTATCCTTTGCTCCGAATCGGTGGTGGGCTGCAGCTGCACTAGCCGCAGGATCACTTGTCTTGGTTGCAACGTATGCGAGCGCATTTTTGCCGAACGTGGAGTTGATCAGCGTGGGAGAGGGCATTGCCCAAGCGCTGGCAGACCAGCCGTCTCTAGCCGAAAACGCCCTGCCTCCTCTGCCTGTCTTGCTCGTTTTGTCGTTCCTTGGCGCGCGTTGATCAACGGAGTATTGACGCTCACTGAGGAACTTGGTTGGCGAGGATACCTATGGAGTCTGTGGCACGGACTTGGGTTCTGGCGGGCGTCTCTTTTGACGGGGCTCGTGTGGGGAGTCTGGCATGCTCCCGTCATAGCCGCCGGATTCAACTATCCGGGAGAACCTGTTTTCGGTCCCCTAATGATGATCGTCTTCACGTTGCTCCTATGTCCGATAATCGGTCATTGTCGGGAGAAAGCCGGATCGGTTTTTGGGGCCTCCATATTTCACGGAGTCCTGAACGCGGTTGCACCAATTTCGCTCCTGACGATTGCCGCCGACAACGTTTTCCAAAACGGCGTCCTTGGCCTGCCCGGATTCGCCGTATTGGCCTTTGCAAACATCGTATTGTATTGGCGACGGCGTGAGCCTGCGAGGTAGGACCTCCGATCTATCGAAGCGACTCTGCGCGGAGTGACCTCAAGTCCAAGAAGTCGTTAGCGTTGATCGGAATCGACGCGGCGCGAACGCCTCAGTCTTGGCGGATCGGTATCGACCGCGACAATTTCGATAACAGAACTTGAAGGGAGCGGCCGGTAAGAAGCTGGAGCGGTGGGGCTATGTAGAAACTAGGTTTCCTTGTCTCATCAGAGAGGGAAACTGCGGGCCGGTGAGATGCCGGCACGTCGGTGTTGGGCGAGTTTTGCGGAACCCGGGTGCGGGATCGGGCACGAATGAGAGCCCGATTCGGGCATTGAGACACACGTGTGCGACGACCTGCCCGGGCAGGTCCGGATGTTCAGGTTGGTCGCACATTCCCGCTACGACGTATCGAATGCCGGACATAATCGCAGTTCCTTTCTGAACACAATCTCAGTTGAAGTAAGCCGTTCGGTGACCTCGACCGGAGCTCCACAGTCGGGACACGTCCATCCATCGGGTGTGGCCACCGATGTGTCGGTGCTGAGGGATGGCAGGTGTTTCAGCAACTGCCGGCAGAGTGCGAGCGACGTTTTGCGACCACCGTTAGCAATGAAGCCGAAGTGGCGGATGCGGACGAAACCCTTTCCCAGAACGTGCAACAGGAAACGCCGCGTGAACTCGTCAGCGGAGAGTTCCATGGTGCGCTGAAGGTTGCCGGCCCTGCGATCGCGCCACCGGAACTGAACCTGATTGCCGTCGAAGGAGACGAGCCGGTGGTTGGAGATCGCGACGCGGTGGATGTACCGGCCGAGATACCGGAGCACCTGTTGGGGAGTCCCGAACGTGGCTTTGGGATAGACCACCCACTGATGGATGTGGAGACCCCGGACCCAGGCCTGGAAACGCTTTGGTTCCGCAAGGAACTGAAGCTTCGGGGGCAGGCGGAATCCGTCCGAGGTGACCAGATCCTGGAGCCCATCGACAAACATGGCGCGAAAGACGGTGCGAAGGACCCGTCGGTGCACGAAGAAACGTTCCGGGGACGGTATCCATTGCGAGTGATCGGGAGCCAGACCCCCGCCCGGAACGACACAGTGGATGTGCGAATGGAACTGGAGGGTCTGCGTCCACGTGTGGAGGATGGCCAGGAATCCGATCTCGGCACCGAGCCGTTTCGGATGGCGGGCGACCTCGATCAGAGTGTCGGCCACGGAACGAAACAGGAGGTTGTAGAGGGCTTCGGGATTGGCCCGGATGAGCGTGTTCAGCTTATGCGGCAGGGTGAACACAATATGGAAGTACGGAACGGGCAACAGGTCCCGCTCCCGTGCATCGAGCCACCGTCGCCGGGTCTGCGCCTGACACTTCGGGCAATGACGGTCACGACAGGAGTTGTAGGATAAGCCCCACTCCTTCCCGCATCCGGTACAGGTATCGACATGACCACCGAGCGCCGCCGTGCGGCAGCGTGTGATCGCGCGGATCACCTTCAGTTGCTGGAAGCTCGCACGCGGTCTGGGGAGAAACCGGGTTGCCATACTCCGGAAGATGTCGGCGACTTCCACGACCGAGCGGCTCATGACAGCTCTCCGTCAGTCACCGGATCGAAGTCGGGAAGTGGAATCTGGTCGACAGGATCAGAAACCGCCCGGAGATGACGGTCCGACAGATGGAGATAGACCGTCGTCGACTCGAGATCGGTATGACCCAACAGACGCTGGATGGTGGCGAGATCCGTGCCAGCTTCCAGCAGATGGGTGGCCCGGCTGTGACGCAGCGTGTGAGGGGAGACGTGTTTGGTGATGCCGGCCCGTGTGGTGGCATCCCGCACGACCCGCCAGATGGCTTTGGAGGTGATCGGTCGGTCGGTGTGGGTATGGTAACGGCCGCCCGGAAACAGCCAGGGGTCGGGCTGCATGTGACGCCAGTACACCCGCAGTGTCCAGAGCAGCTTCGGGCGAAGCGGGACGTCCCGGTCCCGCCGGCCCTTGCCCTGACGGATGTGAATGATCATCCGCTCGCTGTCGATGTCTTCAACCTTCAGCTGGCACAACTCACTGCGGCGCATCCCGGTGGCATACAAGATCAGCAGGATCGTGTAGTGATAGAGACTGGTCGCGGCTCCGATCAGGCGGGCGACTTCCTCCCGGCTCAGCACCATCGGTAGTCGTTTGGGTTGTTTCGGATTGGGCAGATTCAGTTGAGGATACCCGCGTCCGAGCGTCTTCACGTAGAAGAAGCGCAGCCCGGCGATATGCTGCACGATCGTACTGGTGGCGAGTTTGCGGTCGATCAGATGCAGGTGATACTGCCGGAGATGTTCGGGGCCGAGCTTGTCCGGCGGCCGGTTGAAGTGCCGTGCAAAAAGTTCCACTGCACGGATGTAAATCTCAATCGTACTCTCTGCGTAATTGCGACGCTGGAGTTCCTCCAGCATGCGTTGACGTAGGGGGGTCATCTCTACCTCCTTCTTGATAGTTGTCGGGATGACCCACTTTACGTTTATGCGTTCATGTTCAGTCCTTTTACGCGCAGCATCCGCGGCCAAAGGCCGCTACCGTTCAAGTCGGCTTCTGGGGAACTGAGGCTCACATCTTTGACCGCCGCAGACTGTGCCACTTTCCCTTAGAATTACAACTGGAAACGGGCCAACGCGGGATTGCTCCCCAGTAGTCGCCAAGTGGTGAGCAACGGGTCGTCCCGGAGTTCGTAGTCGCTACGGCGTCAGGAAAGATGTATCTGGCATAGTCGACGATTGTGAGGGCCTTTCGAGGCTCGTGATCACGTGCGTGACCATCCAACCATTTTGGTGATGTACGTCGTCCGGTTCGATCGGACGCGTCCGAAAAAGGGTGAGAGCCATCACAATGCGTGAGTTTGAACGCATCGCTCGCCTACTCGAACAAACGTTTGAGGGCCGAGCCTACTACGGACCTTCCGTATTGGACGCATTGAAGGATGTCAGTGTCGTGATAGCAGGACCCCAGCCCGATGGAGGCACGCACAATATTTGGGACCTAGTCGCCCATCTAGCCGGAGAACTTCGCTGCGCCCGCACGCTGCTCGAAGGATCAGCTGAACCGTGGATCGAGGGCCTCACGAGCTGGCCACGTTCAGCGGGGATATCGGCAATCGAATGGGAGCAGGCGGTCAGCGCACTGACGGAAGCCAATCGGCCCATGGTTCAATCAGTCGAAAAACTCGACGAGTCTCTGCTCGACAAACACCTGACCCAGGTTGGAAGGACTCACTACACCATGCTGCATGGCGCGATTCAGCACAACGTGTATCATGCCGGCCCGATCTCTTTGTTGAAACGTCAATTGAAGTCGAGGAATCCAGACTGATCAGAAATCGCGTGATCATCTGGCTAAGCTTCAAATGGAGCTGACGCGCCCGATCGATTGCACCGTTATAGTCCCGCCGGTGCGCGGCTCCTTTAAATCCTGAGTCCAGGCTCGTACTGCCTACGGGGAGATATGTGAGACGCGCGAGATAGATCCAGTGTTTTCGCCAAGGGACGAGCAATCGCCCGGAATCGGGGATCGTAGTGGAGTTAACGCCCCCGGCCCCGCCCTTGACTATTGGAACGTATCCGTAGTTCGAAAGCATTCTTTAATGGGTTGCGGTTCGCAGGCCGCAACAGAGGATTTCGGAGCAGTACTCGACGAAGCGTGTTCCGGCGCCATCAGGTTCCAGATGTTCGGCAAGCCGCAACATACTGATGCCGTGGACTTCCGCCCATACAAAGCAGGCCAGTTCTACCGAGTCCCCGGCCCGCACCTCGCCCGTCTCTTGTCCCTGACGGATCGTTTCCTCCAGAATGCCGAATGCGCGGTCACCCTCGGGACGCGCGGGCTTGCTGGGCGGCCCAGCCCCCCCAAACATCACTTCAAAGTACGCGGGATGGTCGGCCGCGAATCGGACGTAGGCCAGGTTCAAGGCTGTCAAACGTGAGGCGAAGGGTGTTCCCGCACTCTGGCGTGCGGCCTCGAGCGCATCGGCGAACTGTTTGAAACCGGCGTCACATATCGCCAGAAACAAGTCAGCCTTATCGGCGAAGTGACGGTAGGCGGCCGTTCTGGAGACACCGAGCCGGGCTCCAATTTCCCTGAGCGTGAGGGCGCGAACTCCCTTCTTTTCGATCAATCCAAGACTGGCTTCAATCAGCGCTGCCCGGAGGTTTCCATGATGGTAGCTCCGGGCGAGCTTTTTCTTTCGTTTTGTTCTGGTGGGTGGCATGAAAAGTATTTTGCCATAACGGTGTTGACAGCGTGAACATTCCCAAGATAGTATGTTGACACTGTCAACACTGGAAGGGGGGGGGGGGGGGGGGGGGATTGGCACATGCTGCTCGTTAGTCGCATTGTTACCGAACTACGGCGGGCATGGTCGGACAGCAAGGTGCTGACGGCCGGCAGTCTTTTGATGCTTGTCGCGTTTGTCGCCTCTGTCATCGGAATAGTTTTCGACGACACGATCGTAACCGGCGTGCCGGCATGGTTGAAGCCGGCTAAGTTTTCGATTTCGACCTCCATCTTTCTGGGAACGATGGCCTGGATCTATCGATACATTACCGTGTGGCCGGGTTTCATGCGCGCTCTGGGGTGGGTGTTATCGGGAGTTCTCGTCGTCGAGGTCGCGATCATCTCTATTCAGGCGGTGCGGGGAACCCCCAGTCATTTCAACGTGGCGACGTCTGTGGATGGGGCCTTGTTCGGCATCATGGGCGTTGCGATCGCGATGCTCTGGCTCGCCATGGTCGGGGTCAGCGTAGCACTGTTCCGGCAGAACTTCCCCGATCCGGCCTGGGGTTGGTCGCTACGGCTGGCGGTGCTTGTGACGGTGCTGGGATCCGCGGCCGGGGGCATGATGTTACGTCTGACCCCCGAACAGTCTGAAGCTTTCCGCCGAGGTGAACCCCTGACTGCCGCTGGCGCACACACTGTAGGCGCTCCCGATGGCGGAAACGGAATTCCGGGTGTCGGGTGGAGCACCGATCACGGTGACCTGCGGATTCCTCATTTCTTCGGACTGCATGGTTTTCAGGTCCTCCCCTTACTGGGTTGGCTTACCTCACGCCGGCGTCGGACGGGGAATGATCGAAAGGATATCCGTGTGGCGTTTATGGCAACGGCGAGCTATGTGGGCCTCTTCGGCATCCTGACGTGGCAAGCCTTGCAGGGCCAGTCCGTTCTTGAACCGGACATTGCGACACTGTTGGTTCTTGCATTCTGGGTGTTTGCGACGGCAGGGGCAGTCGGTGTGTTTTCGGGCAAAGTGCGGCGGGCACACGCGTCCCCGGCATCGAGGGCGACAACATGAATCCGGAGCTGATCTTCCAGCTTTCAAACGTCGTTGCGATGGGCGACGGGCTGGCGCTGATCGTTGGAGGACGGTGTGGCGGCGCGGGTCGGGGCCGTCCTGCCCTTGACGCGACTCAGGAGCTCCATCCGTGCGTGTGTGGAAGACGGCGAGACAGCCTTGGATGTACTGTTGGATGTACTACAGGAAACGTTCCTGCGCATTCATCAGAACCTGGACACTGTCGGAGACGACGACCGGCTTGAGGCCTGGGTCTTCCGGATCGCTCGTAACATGATCGTCGATCACTACCGATCTTGACGGCGAACGCGCCCGAACGATACGGCGCTGCTAAACACAGTACCTGAGGGGGTGGTTGTTCGACTGGGGCTGGTTTATGAGACGTTTCAGATTTACGTGTTCTCGCGCACGGCCGCCATTGTAATACTATTTTCCGTCTACTTTTCGTGGCTTTGGTACTGGGCTTTCGAAGCCAAGTTAAGGGCGCCGTTTGCGACGACAGTTCTCGAATACCTAAAGCTCCTCCAAAGCGCCACGCATAAGCAGGATTTGCGGCGGACGTCGACCGGCGGTGGCTCTGGCGACGCCGCTCAGACTTAACGTCGAACTAAACCGCTACGCCGTGGCCTGACAGCAGGCAGGTCTGCCCTACCGTGATGATCCTGAATATTAGCGCTATGCTGAGCGAGACCTCACCATCGCCTCCAGCGCCATCCGCGGACAAAGGTTGTTCTGAATGTAATCCATAAGACTCGTCGGGACAGACCGAATCATCTTTTCCGCGGCTGGATCCAGACACCTGCCTTCGTCATCGAATACCTGTTGGACGCCGGCAATCGAGACGGGTCCGGGGAGCACGATAGCCCCAATGTGAGAGCAGACTCCCCGTAGGCTTTCCAGGGACTTGATTGCTCCGATTCGACCCGCTGCGACCCCGAGAAGCGAGACGGGTTTGCCGGCTAGGACGGAAGGGAAACCCATGTTCTCGATCACAAGCTTGATAACGCTGCTGAAACTACCGTGATATTCGGGTGTGGACAGAATCACACCGGCCGCCCTTGAAACAACTTCCTGAAGCGTCTTGGCGTCGGAAGCCCCATCGTTCTCTCCAGGAAAAGGCAGGGTCATCGTGGCTGGGTCGATCAAATCAACAGAATACTGTTCATGTTTTCGGATTTCGTCGACCACAAGCTGCATGGCCTTGGAAGTGAAATTCCCAGGCCTCCGAGTTCCAATAATCGCTACGATATGAATCCGCTGACCGTTTTCATTCAACATCGGGTTCTCCTCCCTAATGATTTTCTCCTTACTCCAGGCGCCGCCGAAATGATGCTCGGGCACGAATCCGAAAACAATCAACGTCTCGCGGAAATTGCCTTCTGTACTAGTCCGATAGCACTTTTTGCACGCCTTCTATGATTCATTGTCTTACCGGCGTGCAGCACCACGAGTTGCTGCTCAGCGGCCCGGGCCTAGAATAGCGTCAGCCCGCTCGAGTTTGACGGGGCGATTCAATACTGTTCAAACCACGCCGTAGGCCACCATGGCGTCGGCAACTTTCACGAAGCCCGCGACGTTGGCGCCTTTCACGTAGTTCACAAAATCGTCGGACTCTCGTCCGTGCTGAACGCACTTGTCGTGGATGCCTTTCATAATGCCCGCCAAGCGACCCTCCACTTCTTTGTGGCTCCACGCGATCCGCATCGAGTTCTGCGCCTGTTCCAAGCCGGAGACCGCAACGCCTCCGGCGTTCGCAGCTTTTGCGGGCCCAAAGAGACACTTGGCGTTCAAGAAATGATGGATTGCGTCCAATGTGCATGGCATATTCGCCCCTTCGGCCACAGCCTGGCAACCGTTGGCAATCAACGTCCTCGCATCATCCCCGTCCAGTTCGTTTTGCGTTGCACAAGGGAAAGCCAGATCGCATGGCACGTCCCATGGGGGTCTGTCGGCGCGGAACTCGGCATTGGGAAACTTCTTCGAGTACTCGCTGATCCGCCCTCGGCGGACCTCCTTGAGATCCTTGATGAAGCTCAGCTTCTCGGCGTCAATTCCGTCGGGATCATGAATCGATCCACCCGAGTCAGAACACGTCAGCACATTTGCTCCCTGCTGATTGCACTTCTCAACGCAGTACGTGGCTACGTTTCCAGAACCCGACACGACCACGTTCTTGCCCTCCAAGCCGTCGCCCCTGCTGGCGAGCATGTTCTGCATGAAATAGACTGCCCCGTAGCCGGTGGCCTCAGTGCGCACGAGGCTGCCACCGAACGCGAGCCCCTTGCCGGTGAGCGTCCCGACGAAACGGTTTTCCAGACGTTTGTATTGGCCAAACAGGTAACTGATCTCTCGGGCGCCAACTCCGATATCACCTGCCGGAATGTCGGTGTCCTCCCCAATGTGACGGTGCAGCTCCGTCATCATCGACTGACAGAATCGCATCACCTCGCGGTCACTCTTGCCCTTGGGATTGAAATTAGAGCCGCCCTTCGCGCCGCCCATGGGCAGCCCCGTAAGACTGTTCTTGAAGACCTGTTCGAAGCCTAAGAACTTCAGCACGCTCTGATTGACGCTGGGATGGAACCGCAATCCACCTTTGTAGGGACCGATCGCGTTGTTGAACTGCACCCGCCACGCGCGGTTGGCTCGGATGTGACCCTCGCCATCCTCCCAGGTTACGCGAAAGATCACGATCCGATCCGGCTCGGTCATGCGTTCTAGGATCTGAGCATCTTTGTATTGTTTGTTCTCCAACACAAACGGCATGACGGTTTCGGCAACCTCCTGGACAGCCTGGTGGAACTCCGGCTCGCCAGGATTTCGCTTCTTCAATCCGCCAATGAAATGATCGAGCTCCGTTCTTGCCGCACCAGAAAGCGTTGACATATGCACACCTCTTTAGCAAATGACCTGTATCTCGAAGATGAGATTCTAGACCGTCCGTGGCCTTACGGTGTTCGCCAATGTTTTTTTCCTTAAGCACCTATTTCAGGCGCCGGGATGCCCGGCGCGCTCCAACTGTGCTTGCAAGGCATTGTCAACTTGAGCCGATAACTGCCAGACTGGCCGCGTGGAATCCACCAAATCACGCTACCACGGACACCGCTACCCGCGCGAAATCATTAGACACGCAGTCTGGCTCTACTGCAGATTCGGCATCAGCTTCCGAGATGTCGAAGATTTGCTCGCCGAAGGAGGAATCACCGTGTCCTAGGAGACCATCCGCCGATGGTGCGCGACATTCGGAGTCGACTACGCCAAGCGCCTGAAGCGACGACACCCTCGACTCGGAGATACATGGTTACTGGACGAAGTGTTCGTGACGATCAACGGTGAGCGGCAGTATCTGTGGCGTGGGGTCAATCAAGACGGCGACGGGATCGACGTCCTCCTCCAGTCGCGCCGCAACCGTCGTGCGGCGGAACGCTTCTTTCGCGAGCTATTGAAGGGTCAAGGAAAGGTTCCGTTTCGCCTGGTCACAGACAAGTTGAAGAGTTACAGTGCAGCGGTCCGAACGATCATGCCTTCGGTCAACCGTGATACTAGACAATACGCGAACAATCGAGCGGAAGTATCACACAAACCAAGCCGGCAGCTAGAACGACGGATGGGACGGTTCAAGTTGCCACGGCAGGCTCAACGATTCCTTTCGATTCACGGTGTCGTTTTGAATCTTTTCCGATTGGCCAGGAACAATCTAAAAGCGGTTGACCACCGCATGTTGAGAGCGCGATCCTTCACAGCGTGGGCCGCGATGATCGCAGCCGGATCCCTGACTAGCGAGCCCCCATTTTCACCGGAGCGAGTTAACGTGACAATGCCGTCCAACCTGATGAGTGCCGCACTCGCAGGATTGCTTTTAACTATCTGAGAGACCGGCAGTGGCAAAGCGTTCGATCATTATCGACTGCGATCCAGGGCAGGACGATGCGATATGCCTCTTGCTTGCGATGTCGTCGCCCGACGAGTTAGACATTCTGGGGGTACGGTCCGGGTACATCGTTTACATATCTGTCCGGGTACATGGTTTACAGATCGATCACGATGAAGTCCTCCGTGGAGGACTTCATATGCCCTGGGATCAATCAACGACCATGGATCAAAAACGATTATTTATTGCCGATTATCTTACTCGATCTTTCTCGATCGTCGAACTGTGTGCGCGCTACGGGGTGAGCCGGCCCACCGGATATAAGTGGATTGACAGATTCTTGGAGAATGGCCAATCCGGATTGGAGGAGCGTTCCCGTCGTCCTGTCGGCTGCCCGCATCGGACGTCAGACGATGTGGTGCGGCGGGTGATCGATCTGCGCCGCAAACATCCTCACTGGGGGGCCAAGAAGCTTCTTAAGATCTTGAATACCCGGCATCCCGAGGTCGACTGGCCCGCCCGATCGACGATCTCGGAACTGCTGAAACGTCATGGGCTTGTGGAGAAGAAGCGGAGACGCACCTATCCGGGTCATCCGGGCAAGCCCGTGACTTCAATGGATCGGTCCAATGATGTCTGGTGTGCGGACTATAAAGGCGAGTTTAAAACTGGGGATGGCATCTATTGCTATCCGTTGACGATCACCGACGGTTGCACCCGGTATCTGCTCGCATGTAAGGGCCTCTACTCGACTAATCATGTTCGCGCGAAGTCCGTATTCAAGAGTGTCTTCCGGAACTTCGGTCTCCCTGCAATCATCCGGACCGATAACGGGCCGCCGTTCGCCACCACGGCCATCGGGCGACTGAGCCGGCTATCGGTCTGGTGGATCCGCCTCGGAATCTTCCCCGAATTGATTCAGCCCGGCCGGCCAGATCAAAACGGCCGACACGAACGCATGCACAAAACCTTGAAACAAGAGACCACTCGGCCGCCAGCGGCCACGATGCGGGCTCAGCAATTCCGGTTCAATCGTTTTGTTGAGGAATTCAACACTGTGCGTCCCCATGAGGCGCTGGACCAGGAAACGCCCGACTCCCGCTATCAAACCTCTTCACGGGAGTTTCCGTTGGGCCTGCCTCCCATCGAGTATCCGTCTCATTTCGAAACGCGGCTGGTCAGTCGGAACGGGGGATTCCGGTGGTCGGCCCATCGTGTTCCAATCACCCACACCCTTGAAGGTGAGTACGTCGGACTCGAGGAAGTCGACGACGGCGTCTGGGATGTCTACTTCGGCACCGTTCGTCTCGGACAAATGGACGAACGGACCTTTACCATTCAAGATGCTTTGGGGAATAGAATGAGAAAGAGGTACAAACTGTAAAGGATGTGCCTGGACTATTCTGTCAATGATGTTCCCGGCCGTTCAGGGTGTCACGACCGTCGCCGGCAACGTTGGGCTGGAGCTCACCGAACGAAATGCGCGGCTTATGTGCGACATCGCCGGTCGCAACGATGTGTCAGTCTATGCCGGGTGCTCGAAGCCAATGGTGCGCGAACTGATTACGGCGGAAAATGTGCACGGCAAGACCGGCATAGACGGTGTCGACATCGTCGAGCCTAAGCAGGTGCTTGAGGCCAAACATGCGGTCGACTTTATTATCGAAACTCTAACTTCAGCTGAAGGTCAATCCATCACGCTGGTACCGATCGGACCGCTGACGAATATTGGAATGGCAATCGGCAAGGCCCCGGCAATTCTTGAAAAGATTGCGGAAATCGTGCTGATGGGCGGCGCAATGCGAGAGGGTGGCAACTACTCGCCGTCTGCCGAATTCAATATCTTGGTCGATCCTCATGCGGCAGATGCGGTGTTGGGCTGCGGACGCCCGATTACGGTGATGGGCCTTGATGTAACACACCAGGTGCTCGCAACACCGGAACGCCGAGGCAGGATCAGGGCGATCGATAACGAGGCGGCTCAGGCAACGGCGGGCATGCTCGATTTCTTCAACCGCCACGACACGGTGAAATACGGCTCGATGGGTGCGCCATTGCACGATCCCTGTACAGTTGCCTACCTGCTCAAACCCGAACTCTTCGAAGGTAAACTGTGTAACATCTCCGTCGAAACCGAGTCCGAGCTGACAATGGGCCACACCGCAGTGGACTTCTGGCATGTAACCGCCGGCCCGAAGAACGCTACGTGGATGTATGCGATCGATGCTGACGGTTTTTACGACCTCCTGACCGAACGACTATCCCGGTTCAGCAATGACCGGTAGTCCTTCAATCGTTGTTGTCGGTTCAGTAAACCTTGATCTTGCTGCCACGGTGTCCAGGTTGCCGATCGCCGGAGAGACCGTCACCGGGGCCGAGCTGAACAGGTTCCCGGGGGGGAAGGGTGCCAACCAGGCGCTCGCAGCCAAAAGGCTCGGGCTGAGGTTTCCCTGGCGGCACGCGTCGGAAACGATTCTGCTGCCGAGGAAGCGTTGGCGCTCGTGCAATCCGGTGGGGTTGATCTGTCGGCTTGTGGCAGGGATCCGGAGGCGCCAACAGGGATCGCGCTCATCGCCGTATCGCCCTCCGGCGAAAATCAAATCGTTGTTGCGCCGGGCGCCAATCGCAGGTTGCATCCGGAAATGCTCGACCTCCCGCGAGCTGACGCATTGATATGCCAGCTTGAGGTGCCGGTCGCAACACTGAATCACGCCGCGAAGATTTTCGATGGTTTTTTTTGCATCAATCTGGCACCGGCGCTCGAGGTTCCACCAGAATTGATATACAGGGCAAACCTGGTGGTCGTCAATGAAACCGAGGCCGCGTTTTACGGTGCAGCGTTAACACAGTGCGAGGGTCTGCTTGCAATCACCTATGGCGCCAACGGTGCCGTTTTGAGAAAAGCGGGCCGAATCGTGGCCGAAGCGAAACCGCCGCAGGTCGATGCGGTTGACGCGACAGGGGCTGGCGACACATTTACTGCCGCGTTGACCGTTGCAATTGTTGAAGGCCAGGAATTGAATACCGCACTGCGATTCGCTTGCGCGGCAGGCGCGGCTGCGGCCACGATGCCGGGTGCACAGCCGTCGCTGCCGTTTCGGAAAGACGTCGAAGCCTTAATCACTCGCGGCTAAAGGGCACCGCTAGCTACCTCTCCCCTGTATTGTTGAGGGTAAGGATCCGATAAGGGGTTGGCACACGGCTTGGGCCCAAGGCCCATCTTAAACTCTATTCCCCCTCGCACGACCTGGAAAAGCGGTAGCCCTCGTGGCTCAGATAGAACCGTGGTCGGCAACATACGACCCTATTGCGCTTTTCAGTTTGAACCGCCCTGGGTTTCCCGGAGACGGTTTTAGTTGAGTTCGGCCTCTATGAGACCGGACTGTTGCTGCTGATAGTACATCTGTGCAATATGAGCTGGGCCACAATCGTTGCCGCCAAAACTCACCCGGTCTTCCGCAATCCCAGCCAGCGAGCGTCCTTTTCATTGTCCATGTTGAGAACAGTAGGCGAGTCGTTTCTTTAAGGCTGTGTGAAGGCGCCCAGACCGGGTACCAGAAGGATACTCAGGATCGTGATTACAATCATGGTGAGCCCCGTGGCGACCACGCCGATCCTAAACATCGTGCCAAAGCTGATCTCGCCGGAGGCGAATGCGGTCCCCGCGCCTGCTCCCGACCATGGGAAGGAAACGGCCAGTGCGGTGCCCGCGATGATCCGGGCCAGGATCGCGGCATTATAGCCTAGATCGTTAGCGATAGGGAACAGAATGGTGGAGATCATCGATGTCGTCGCCGTGCCGCTGGTGAGGTGGCTCAATATCGGGGTCGCGAGGCCCGCCATCCAGGGCAGCATGGATGCTGACGCCTCAGCCGAGATCAGGCTCCCAATCCAGTCCGTGATACCCAGGCTGGCCAGGCCGGTTGCAATCGCGGTACCGCTGACCACCAGAAAAAGTATGTTCCACAGAACCCCTTCGTGGAAGTCTTTGGCGCTCAGGGTCATTTCGCCCTTGCTCGCGTTAACCGGCAGGAGAAACAGAAGCGCCATGGCCAATGGAGGAACATACCAAATGTCCAGGAAGCTTATCGTGACAACTGCCGGCAGGAACCAGAGGACGATCATGACGATCAAAACGAAAAGGACATTCTTTTCGCCCCGGCTCATGGGGCCGAGGGCTTTCTTTTCCTCGCTGAAATATGCTGCTCCGTCACGGATGGATTGAACCTCGGGCGGTGACATGATCCGCAAAACGAGATAGTAGACGGGAATAGTAGCAACCATAAGAACGGTTCCGGTCAGAGTCCACTGGGCGAAACTTATCTGGTATTCCGTCAATTGATCGAGAAGAGAAAGTGTCAGCGGGTTGAAGGGTACGCCCGCCGGCGTTGCCATGCCGCCCGCGGCGGAGCCATAGAGCACCGCCAGGCAGGACCCCTCCATCAGGCGGGGAGTCTTCCCGCGGGTCGTATCGCCCGCAAACTTCGCCACCGACAGGGCGATCGGAATCATAATCGCGACGGCTGCCGCGTCATCCACAACGGCCGAGAGAATAGCCGTCACGACGATAATCATCAGGATCAGGCGTGCGCCCGAAGTTGCGACCCTGGGAATGCTTAACACGGTCATTGCCATTCTCCTGGCGAGACCGTATTTGCGGAATGCGTGGCCAAACAGCATGATTCCCAGAAGAAAGGGGAAGACCCGCTGGCCGTAGAGCGCGGCTACATCGCGAAAAGGCATGACCGCTCCGAGCGGAAACAGTACGAATGGCAAGAACCCGGTGATTGCCCAGGGAATCGGCATCGTCGCCCACCAAGTCACAATCCAGGCGTAGCAGCTGAGAGCGAAATGAGGCTCGGCCTCCAGGCCGGGCAAGGAAATCCCCTCGACTATCAAGAAGACCAACGGCCCGGCCAGGACGCGCAGCAATAGCTTGAAGGCACTATTGTTGGATGCTTTCCTACCTTGCATTATAGAGACAAAATCCTTCACCCAAAATCGGGCAACTGAGGCGGACTAACCGATGTCGTATGACACGCGGATCTTGCATCCGGCCGAATGTGGCGCCGTCCCCGATTCTCTGCCGACACTTTCTCCTTCATTTGATCCTCCCTCAGCTCATTCCGATCCGGAAAGTGTCTCTTAGTTTTTCAGCTGATTCTGTAGAACATGCTCTGACGGGCTACACGTCACGGTATTGGCTTCGCGTTCAAAGTGAGCGAGACGTTCAGTATCTTGGGCGAACTCTTCAGGGAGAGTCTTGATGGCGACTTCACGGCCAAGCTTCGTGTCCTTGGCCTTCCACTCTTCACCCATACCACCTTTGCCGATTAGGGAGAGGATTTCGCAATGGGCCAGTCGTGTGCCGGGTTCCATGATCAACAGTCTGTCAGACCAAAGCCTGGATGCCTGGATGCCTGGATGCCTGGATGCCTGGAGGCAGTCTACAAGACGGATGGATAGGGCGGCAATGAAATCTCGACGTCCTCGGATTTACCGGGACTTGACCGAGAATCGAAGGCTGCTACCCGTTCAAGGACACACAGGTACTTGCAAACGCCGAGAAGGACTCGGTGTCAGATGTCGTCGCGGCTTTGCTCCTGCGGAGCTGCCCATGCGACCCCAGGATTTCATTGGTGAAGGAAACGATCACCCTATACTGCCTGCGGCCGCGCACGAGCTTTACATAACGCCCCTGCTATGACATTCTCACGCCTGACATAGTCGCGGGCCCCTGCTTAAAACGCTTATTCGCAAGACATGTCGCATAACCCGCATACCCTCCTCGGCCCGTATACAGTCACCGCCAAGATCGGCGAAGGCGGTACGGACAAAGTCTATCGCGCCGGCGACGGGAAGCTCGATCGAGAGGTCGAGGGGCTCACGACGAGCCGAGAATACGTCAGCGCAATTGCGCCATGGCGTACTTGGGCTAAGCGAAGAGAGTGGAGGTAACACGATGCGCATTTCAAGGGTTCTTCTGCCGGTTCTCGCCATCACAGTGCTCGCAGTGCCGCTTCTGACAGCACAGAACCGGACGTCGAACACGTTCGACATCTACCTGATCGACGTCGAGGGCGGGAATGCGACGCTGTTCGTCTCGCCTTCCGGTGCATCGCTGCTCAGCGATACCGGCTACCCGAGCGATGGCCGTGACGCTGGTCGCATCATCGCGGCAGCCAGGGATGCGGGCCTGACGCAGATAGATCACCTGGTCACGACGCACTACCATCGCGATCACATCGGTGGCCTCTCCGAGCTGACGGAGCGCTTTCCCGTCAGGCACTTTATCGATCATGGACCCAACCAGCAGTCCGATGGCTCTGGTGCAAGCTTCGAGGAGGGCTACAAAACGATCTACGCGAAGGCGACCCACACGGCCGTGAAGGCCGGCGACACGATTCCCATGGCCGGTCTCGATGTGCGCGTGGTGACCTCCGCTGGTGAGACGATCACGACGCCACTCCGTGGCGGGGGCGGCGCGAATCCCTATTGCGCCAGCTTTAAGTCAGGACAGAACAACATCGAAGATCCGCTGTCGGTCGGGATCCACATCACGTTCGGGAGCTTTCGGACGATACATCTGGGCGACTTGACCAGAAACAAGGAATTCGAGCTGATGTGCCCGAATAACCGCCTTGGCACCGTCGATGTTCTTATGGGTTTGCACCACGGACAGGTCACCTCGAATTCGGAAGTGCTGGTTCATGCGCTGCGTCCGCGCGTGGGGATCATGAACAACGGGACTCGCAAAGGGGGCGACCCTGAAGTGATGCGAACCATCTTTTCATCTCCGGGCTTTGAGGATCTCTGGCAGGCTCACTTCTCACTCTGGAGCGGCCAGGAGTACACGGTGCCTGGACTCTTCATCGCCAACATGGTCGACGAGCAAGGGCCGACCATGCCCATCGCTCCGGCGCCGCCGGCGCAACCCGGATCCAGCGCGGCCCCACCGCCAGCGCACGACGGAGCGGCCTACTGGGTCAAGGTATCTGCGCAGCAGGACGGGACGTATACGGTCACGAACGCGCGGAACGGCTTCAGCAAGACTTACACGCCAAGAAGGTGATCGCGAGGCCCGGATGCGTGGCCCTACGCGGCCTCCATGTCCCGCGTTGCGCGACGCGAAGGTTGACGCGGGCACCGAGATTGAAACGGGCCGTTTTGTCACTATCCGGGAAGGTGACTTGTGAGGCGTTGACAATGGATTTCGAAGTCTTGGACAAGTGGTCCAGGCCCTCGATTCTCTGATCGCAGCACCGGCTTACGTGCAGGGCCTCGTCAGCCTGCCAGCCAAGAACGCCGGATCTAGCCGCCGGTCCCCTCCGCGCGTGCCGCCTCGAGCGCCGTCGTGGCTTCCACCCTCGTCTCCGCTATCCACGCTCGGAATCGCGCCGGATCAACGAACGGATGGGGATCGCCCGCCTGGCGGTGCTGGAGTCGGTCGACGCGATTCCAGAATTCGGGATCCATTTGGCGCCACGGGTGATTGACCACGCTGACCTCGACGCGGTCCTGCAGCCGCTCGATCCGCTCCACCGTCTTCATGAACTGCTCGGCCGCCTCCAGGCCTCTGGCCGGCGCCGAGCCTCCAAACACGAACGCCAGGTGCTCCGTTCCATTGTCGTAGACCGGGAACTCGTAGGAGGTCGTGCCCGGAGTGTGACCGGGCGTCGAGTAGAACCGCAGCGTCGTGCCCCCCAAGGTCAGCGAGTCCCCTTCACGAATCACGAGGTCCCGGCTCGGCGCGTCCGCCCTCAAACGGCCCGCAGCCACCGTCTCATCCATGAAGACCCAGTCCTGCTCGCCCATGCCCACCGTGGCGCCATGGTCGTTCTGGAGCGTCGCCGCGGCGCCCAGATGGTCGGCATGCGCCTGGCCGATGATCAGATACCTGACGTCGTCCGGATCGAAGCCGAGCCCCCGGATGCTCGAGATCAGGTGATCCGCATAGCGCTGATCAACCGCATCTAGCACGATCAGCCCGTCGTCGGTGGTGAGCAGCCAGCTTCCCGAGTAGCCGACCCCTACGTAATAGAGGTTTCGAACACCTTGAACGGCGGAACGCGCTGGAGTGCCTCGTTTCCGCGCTCCTCTTCGAGGCCTGCGGCCACCGAAGCCCACGTCTCCGCGCCTGCCGGCGTCTGAGCTGTCGCCTGGACGGCGGTCAGCCCCAGCACCATCCAGCCGGCCGCCATCAGCCGCAATGTCTGATTCATGGGTCTCATGATGCCCCCTTCATAGCCCCCTTCGTAGCCCCCTTCATAGCCCCCTTCATAGCCCCCTTCATACTACGAGACGCCACCGCCAGGCAAACATTCTGTTCGAGGCGACTTTTACGGAGCCCGTCGGGAGATCAAGGGCCGCGGATTCAATTGATATCCGTTTCCCATGCTTTCGGGCCAAACTACCAGAGGGAAGAAGCAGACCTGGGTGGGTCCTGCACAATTGCGCGCCGCGGCAATCCCGATCCACCCTAGGGATATCGCAGGCACTGATCTCAAAAGAATTACGGCACTGGCACCCGTTATTTCAGTTCTTCAACTAGATTGAATTTCGGTATTTATTAGCCCCCGCCCTCCAGCGCGGCCTGTTGCTGCATTGCAGCCGGTCCAACGATCCGTTCAAAATCGGCATTCGGCCCCGGCTGACCGTGAATAGGGACATGCGTCGTAACGTCCAAATTCAGCCGCCTAATGTTGTTATACAACGCAACCGCGCTGCCGCTGACGTTTGCTGGTGGCTGTGCACCCCCAGGCGGCGGACTCCAGAGATCCGCGTTAATCAAAATCTGCTCTTCCGGCAAATAGGCGATCAGCATATCTGCCGCGTGATTGAGATTTTGCACGTTAAAGAGAAGAAGCGTGCGATCTCCATCGCTGATGAAATGCCGGTCCGTGACGGTTTCGGGCGCCACCGGTCCGGGCCCCGTGGTGGCTAAGGGATTCCGGGACAGCGTGTCGGGACTTAACGTCCGTATCTGCGGCGCAAAGACCGCGTCCCTAAAGAAATCGTCGTTGCTTTCATGCGTAACCACGGTCACGCCGTGAGCGACATAGGTCCGCGCACCGCCTAGATGGTCCCAATGGTGATGGGTAGTGACTAGATAGCGGATGGCTTTACCCGGAATAAGCCTTTTGATTTCGGCAATCACGGCGAGTGAGCGCGCTTCATTCTGCGGAGCGTCGACGACGGTGACAAAATCATCGAACTCAATCGCCACGCTATTATGCGAACCACCAGCCATCAGCCACACGCCGTCGGCAACTTCCTGCGCTGCTACATTGACCTGTGGCTCCGGCGCGTTGCGTACGAGGTCAGGAACCGTCAGGGCGGCGCCGGCGACATTGGCACTCGCTTCACTGACTTCAAGATTTAGCCAGTTCATTCCCGTCCGGGCCGTCAACAGGTGATCCCCACGGTGGCCGTGAAACAGGAACGGAAACATTATTCCATTGCCGATATCCTGCCAGTCCGCATAGCGGATCTCGATCTGCATATCGCCCATAACAGGATTAGGAGTCTGGGTGATCAGGCGCTCCATCAAGTTTTCGTCGTTGAATTCGCCCGAAACGCGGTGACCCATGGTCGTAAATGCGACGACCTTTAAAGTGCGATCCTGCAAGGCCACGTAACGGTCCACGACGGTTACATCCTCGGCCGCCATCGCCGATTTGATAAATCCATGCGGGCTGATTGCGATCATGAATTTGCCAAGCGCCGCAGTAGAAGTGGCTTGCGCAGTGGGTTCTCCGTCGTTGTTCAGGGTCCAGGCATAATCGCCGCTGATGAAACCCAAATTCCGCCTTTCGCCGATAATGGGTGTTCTGCCGCCGCCGCGCGCGGGATAGTCGCCCTGAACGCGAACAAATTCTTCCCGCGACGAACCGGAAGGATAATCAATGGTCATGTCGTAGCTCTGCAAGACATGGCGCGGCCAGTCTTCGCCGTCGGCAAAATTCTGTCCCACCGCGCCCATCCAGCCCGAGCCCGAATATTGGACCGAATTCACCGAACTCGCGCCGATGGCATTATCCGTCGCTTCCAAAAAGCTTGCTGCATCCTGAGCAGCTGCAGGCCCGGCCACCAAAGCCCAAGCAAGCAGCCATATCCCTGGTTTGTTTTTCATACCCCATCCTCCCGGCGGATTTTCAATTTTCTGCTTCGCCCTTCCGCTCCTGATTACACGGAGACTACAGAACGTCGAAATTGTGGCAAGTCTATCTAGTTGGGAAGGTTAGAAGCTAGAGAAATCTCAGGGCGCGATTACCGCCCTTGTGTTCCATCGAGATTCAGGGTTCTGTCGGCTCTCAATCTTCTGAATCTCAATGCAACACAATCGGTCTTCTCGTCCCTGGGCGAGGGTCTCCGAAGACTCTCTACTTCAATCTCTTGATGGTCCGTTCCAGGTCGTGGCGGTGGATCAACGCAAGAACCTCAAGCGCCTCTTCGTCCATACGAAAGAGTATGCGGTGGCGCTGACCCACACGTTGCCGCAGGATCTCATGGCGGAGTTTCAAACGCTTCGTGCCGCGAAACGCTGCGGCGTCTCCCGCAGCGAGACGGCCGATGAGGCGGACCGCTTCGCGAGCAACCGGGTCCGGAACAGCTTCGAGACTCTCTTGGAACTTCTTAGGATAGCGGGGAGTACGGGGCGGTTGGGAGCCCAGGAACATCTCCTCCTGAAGCATCGATGTCTCGTCATTGTCCTCCTTCTCCTGCAACTCCCTGCGGCTTGCGGTGGATTCTGCACCTCCACTGCGGAGCGTCGCGAGATCTTCTCGAGCCGCCCGCAGTTCCCGACGCAGTTGATTCCGTTCCAGGTGCCGTTGCTTCAGCGTGGTCTTGAGAGACTCCAGCCTGCTTCGAAGCTCGGAAACCGCTGGCTCGACCGTTTGATCTGCGGCTTCCGCTCGAGGAACGGTGGGTTTCGGTTCCCGCGCCGGGGGTCTCTCGCTCTGCTCGAGCTCCGCTTTGACCTTCGCCAACTGTTGCTTCAGCGAACTCACCTCGGCCCGTTTTGACTCCAGGCGTAGTCGGGTTTTCTTGGAGCCCTCGGATTCTTCGGAGTCGTCGCCGAACTCGTTCAGAAGATGGTCGAGGGTTTCACTGAGTGGATCCCCTGGCGCCAGGTAGAGCTCGTCCCGAACCGTGAGGAGCTCCTCCAGCAGCATGAACGCCTCGTAGAGACCGCAGATGGGCAGGACACCCCGCGCTACGAGAATCCCCAGGGCCGGGGTGCGGCTATGCAGCAAGTCGTAGGCCATGTCGACGAGTTCGAATACATGGTCCTTCTTAAGGGCTTCGAGTGCCTGCGCCTCAATCATTTTCAATTGGGCGAGGGCATCTTCCTCGAGCAGCAGCCGAGATCCGAGATCCAGTTCTTCGACCGCCAGTCCCGACTCTTCGCGTACTGCTACCAGTCGCGCCAGAAGGTCTCTTTGCGACTCGTGTGTCACTTGATGAACGGCCTCCCACCAGCCATCGTCCAAGTGAATACCCAGGCCGACCGTTTCGAAAATCTTCACTACGGCTTCACTTTCGCCATAGAGCAACAGTCGCTGCACCAGAACGTGGTGCAGATCTTGGCTGACCCGTGAAGGGTCCAAGCGCGCCAGCTCATAAGAGCGCATGCCCATCACGCGTTGGACTGTTAGGTGACTCTCCGGGCTGCGGCGCAACTCCTCGACCGTGACGCCTGGCACCTCGGAGGAGTGGCTCAGACGCTCTTGATCCTCGTCGATGCAGCACTTCTTGTATTTCTTTCCGCTGCCACACGGACACGGATCATTGCGGCCGACTCTCGGCACGGCTCGCCGCACCGTGTACCCGGAAGCCGCAAAGGGCTGCGGTTCTTCCGGTACTAACGCGAAGACGGGATCATCCGCACACTTGAGCAGGTTTTCAGGAAGCTCCCGGCTCAGAGTCCACAAGGTGTCGGTGGTCTCTCCTTCCAGGGCGGCCCTCAGGTCTTCGTCCTCGATCAGATCTGCCAGAGCTCGCAGCTGCAGCCATGCGATCGGGTTCCCAGCGGCTTGACGCGAGAGGATTCGGGCGCGCGCGGTCAGTTCGCGTGGGACCGCGCCCTCGCTGCGCTCCTTGTACCATTTCCCGGCAAAGAGGAGCGCTGTAGCTTCACGTTCGTTTCCCATGCCACCGCGCCGGACGGCTTCGACAAGTGCCGCGGCGGGATCGCCCGTGCAGCGCATGACAACGGTCCCGATCAGACCGGGATCAGGCAGGAGAACCGCGCCGTCTGCGAGGTGTCGCGCATCCACGCGCCGCCCGAGGTCGAGGGCGGCAAGGAGAACGTGGGTAAAGGCGGCGGCGTCCCTTTGTCTGACAGCTTCGCTGAGGAGCTGGTCGATGACATCCTCATCCTCCGGGAGATGGCTCTCCAGGCCGCGCAGGTCTTGTTGACAGAACCGGCATTCCCTCGCTCGATTGAGAAGCCATTCCGACGAAGGGCCGGGCGCAGGGGTAGCTCGCATGAGAATCAACCTCCTCTCTCGCGTCCAACGGAAACGGAGTTCTCATTCTAAAGCAAACCCACGCTCCCGCTGGATGAGACAGCAATAATGGTGGCCGTTCTGCCCAGCCCCGGGCGAATGTTGATCACGAATCCTCTTTTGCTAGACTGCCCCCATAAGCACTGATCTAATGAGCACTACTAGGGAAATGGGTTGACTTGGAGGAAAAATTTTCCCTCCGGTGCGGGCCGTCCGACGCATTCCCTTCTGCGCTTGGAGGTGAGATATGAAGCCTAGCAGTACGATTGAAAGTCGCGCTTGGAATGCCGTCAAGGGGAGGCGGGAGTTTCTAGCCGGTCTGGGGGCCGCGGGCGCGGGCGTCCTCCTATCGGGTTGTGGTGTCGGGGAACAAGCCGCCCAGGCTCCCCCAGGAGATGATCCCGCGTTGTTGATGGAAGTCGCCACAGGCCGCCGCGTCGATGTCCACCACCACATCACCTCGCCGGGATGGTTCGCAGAGTTGGAGGCGGCCGATCTGGTGCCAAACGCCAGGGTTGGATGGACGCCGGAAGCGTCGGTCGAGGCAATGGACAGCTCGGGGACGGCAACGGCACTGATTTCTACGGGACAGGCGGGCGGAGCTTTTACCCCCGACCGTCTCAGACAGAGGGGCGTCTCGGAAGCCCAGGGGGCGGAAACCATCCGCCGCCTGACTCGGGAGTCGAACGAGTACGGAACCCAGTTGGCGTCGGATTACCCCAGTCGCTTCATCTTGATGGCGGCGCTTCCGATGCCCGAAGTCGACAACAGCCTCATAGAGCTGGAGTATGCATTGGATACGTTGAATGCTGGTGGTGCGTTTTTACCGACCAGCTATGGCGACAGATACATCGGCGATCCGGCTTTCACTCCGCTTCTCGAGGAGCTCAATCGCCGCAGCGTGACCGTCTACACGCATCCAACGGATGCGGCCTGCTGCATCAACATCATTCCGGGCCTCCTCCCGAACACGGTTGAGTACGGGACCGACACGACCCGGATGATCATGAGCATCCTTGTCAACGACGTGCCTGCCCGGTTCCCCAACATCCGGTGGATCTTTTCGCATGCCGGAGGCACGATGCCGTTCCTTGCCCAGCGCATTGTCGGGGGTGGCGCAGAACTCGACGATGACCTCGAGGTGACAGCGGAACCCGATTCGAGGCTCGCACACCTCCGCAGCTTCTACTACGACTGCGCCGCGACCGCGAATTCGGTGGCGATGGGTGCGCTCAAGCGCGTGGTGGGAATCGACCAGATGGTGTTCGGAACCGATTTTTCGTATGGCGACATGGACAATTATGTTCGAGGACTTGCCCTCGCGCGTGGCGTGCTCAACGCCGAAGAGCTCGAGCAGCTCTACCGGACTAATGTCGAGCGGATCGTTCCTCGGCTTGCAACGGGATCCGTATAGGCCCTGTCGATTAAGGAGTTATTGATTCTACTAGCACGCGAGCCGGATCGAATCCGCGACGTCCAGCTTGGGAAACAGGAGGCTAGGAGTCTGTCTGAGTAACCGGATCTGACAACATCCGAGGGCACCAGGTCCGTGTTGGAACCTTGCGAATTGTTCCACGGATCCGTGTTTATCTGCACGCTGGCGGTTGGTCATTAAGACGACAGGCACGGGGCTACTGTGAACTACCCTGTAACGGCGGCCAGCTTCAGAATATTGTGCGCCGTGCAGAGGAGACTCCATTCTCCTGCGAGTTATTGTCAAAAGTGGTGTTTAGGAGATTGATTCAAGCGGCGGTCTGATCGAGCTTTGTCACTTCGATTCCATCGTTGAATTTCACTCCAGTAGTCACCTTGACCAGATCATCGAATCCTCGTAATCGTCGCCAGTTCTTCTCAGCGCACTGACCCAGCTTGAACATCATGTGCAGCATTCCATGCCGTGTCAGGCAGCCTCTGGATCGCTTGGTTCGGTGTCGAATGGTGGCAAAGGTCGATTCAATGGGATTGGTCGTTCGGATGCTCTGCCAGTGCTTGGCCGGAAAGCCGTAAAAGGCCAGCAGTTCTTCTCTGTCTTTCTGCAGGCAGACAGTGGCTTTCGGATACTTCGGCTCATAGGTTTCAATGAACAGATCGAATGCCTTCTCGGCGTCTGCCAGTGTCTCGGCCTTCCAGATCGCGTGCAGTGCCTGTTTCGCTTTCGCCTGGACCGACTTGGGTAAGCAGTTGAGCACATTCATGGTCTTGTGCATCCAGCAGCGTTGTTGGTGTGTCTGGGGATAGATTTCCTCCAGTGCGGCCCAGAACCCCATCGCCCCGTCACCGATGGCCAACTTCGGAATATTCATCCCTCGGGACTTCAGCTTCAACAAGACCTCACGCCAACTCTGTGTCGATTCCCGTACACCGTCTTCGATCGCCAGAAAACGCTTCTCTCCGCGTTCATTCACGCCGATTACGACCAACGCACACAACTTGGTTTGTTCGGCTCGAAGTCCGCTGTAGATACCGTCGGCCCAGACATAGACCCAGCGGTCGGCGTCCAAACGCTGGTCGCACCCGATGCGGTACTCTTCAGCCCAGACCTGTTTCAAGCGCGATACCGTGCTCGCTGACAGGCCCTGCGCCTTCGGACCGACAAGAACTTTCAGGGCGTCACCCATCTCGCCGCTGGAGACGCCTTTCAAATACAACCACGGCACGGCGGCTTCCATCGACTGCGTCTTCCGAATGTAGGGGGGTACCAGGGCCGAGCGGAACGTCACAGCTTCGCCCATCTTGGCGCGCACCTTCGGGATTTGCACCGTTACCGGACCCAGGCCAGTCTGCAGCTCGCGTTCAGGCAGATAACCGTTGCGCACCACTCCAGCCTTCCCCGTCTCGGTTCGCCGATCGCCGTGCTGGGATAGCAGTTCGGACAGTTCGGCTTCCACAGCGCGTTGGATCAGCTGTTGCGCCCCCGTTCGTAGCAGGTCGGTCACTGGGTCTGCAATCGCTTCTCGATCTTCCAGTTCAATAACGATACTCTTACTCATAGTGGCATATCTCCTTTGGTTGCTTTGAAGTCTTGCAAACAACAAATCAACCAGATACGCCGCTTTTCTTCAATCCCTAAAACACCAGATTCGGTTATAACTCCACTCCGAGTCGTGGGAAGACTTCTACGAGCGTTCGTCCAGTCGCTAAAGCAGCGGAGTTTCGTATCCTGGCAGCATGAAAGCTGTCTATTGACCCAGCTTCAGATGTCCGGTCTTTCGAGATCACAGGATGCGAAACCGTCGCCAGGGAGACACCTCGACGAATCACCCCGGCATAGCCCGGGGTCGGCCTGATGGGAATTATATAGACGTTCTCCCGGCAGAGGGTGCAAAGTATTAGGGAAGTTTGGCCATAGCGTCGGGATTCGCGCGCGTTTCTCTTTGATTGAATAGAACATGAGAACAGGACAATGAAAATAATGCAGACACTAAAGACAATGCTCGTAGTTGCCGTTGTCGCTTCGAACCTGGCCATGGGCCGTGCCGCACGTGCGCAAGAACCACCGGCGGTCCAGAGGCATCTCGATTCAGCCACAGAACTTGCAGGTACGCGCTACGAACGGGCTATGACGCGGCTGTGCTTGCCCCGCAACGGCCGCCCGCGGCCCGTCCTACCCGAATCAGTGGCCCCGGCCAAAGCCTTCGACAACCTCTATTTCTTGGGTCTCCCAAGGGTCTATTCGTGGGCGCTGGACACTCCCGAAGGGATTATTCTCCTCGATTCTTTGAACGACGCCCGGGATGCGGAGGTGACGATTGTCGGGGGCATGGAACAGCTCGGCCTGGATCCCTCACGTATCCGGTACGTGGTGATCAGCCACGAACACGGCGATCACTATGGGGGCGCCCGTTACCTGCAGGAACGTTATGGCGCACGTGTGGTGGCGACCGAATTGGCCTGGCGCACGATGGAGGGGAGTTCGGATTCGGACCGCGCCACGCCCCCGGAGCGCAACATGGTGGTAGCCGACGGTGACACGCTCACCCTCGGGGGCATGACCCTGACTTTTTACTCCACGCCGGGGCATACTGATGGCGCGTTGTCTACGATGGTGCCCGTGATGGACGGTGGGCAGAGTCATCTCGCCTTTTTCCTCAACGGTCCACGAACCGTTTCGCTGGCGACCTCGCGCGAGATGTTGGCCTCTACTCAGCGGATCGCAACGCTCGCCAAAGCAGCCGGGGTGGACGTCGAACTCAACAACCACTCCTACATCGACGATTCCCTGCCAACGATCGAGGCGGCGCGGACGCGTCGGCAGGGCCAGTCGAATCCATTCCTTATCGGCGTGGACGGTTTCCAGCGGTTTGCCGGGTGGCAGATCGAGTGCCTGAGCGCAGATGTGGCGCGTGGGGAATATTGATCCAGCCGGTGGGGCGCGAGCTCGGAGGGTCTCACCCGCTGAAACCCTCGGTTCCTGAAGCCTCGGTCGCTCGAAAATGCTGCATCTTTCGCCGGTCGGCAACAAATCCCGCATGAAGTTCGACGTGAGCTTGCTCTATTCTCTGTTGCGACCGCATATCGGGCCCAAGCCCTCGCCACCATGTATATGGAGTGATCTATTCCGAGCACCTTCCTTTTCTTGGCAAGACGCGCGGATTGTTTGATACCCAACCCGGCAATCCACCCGCCAACACCCGACGGCTTTCCGGACTGGCTCCCCAGCGTCTGGCTGATCTTTCCAGCTATCATAATTGCCTCCCCAGCGCCCCACGAACCTCTTTGAGTACGCCTGCCGCCTGAGCGAGTTGAGCGTAGGTCACACCAAAATCGGTGTCTTTGTAGAGCCGCTCTTCTCGCCTCCGCATGCTCCGAATCAGGCGCGCTCCTTTACTCGTCAGGCTGACCAGGAAGGATCGTTTGTGGGAAGGATTGTCTTTGAACGTAACGAAATCACCCGTCCGAAGGGCATTGACCAGCGTCTGAATGTGTTGGCGCGTCACGAAACGGCTACGCGCAATGTCGGGTACCGTCGTGGGGCCATGTCTTAGCAGGAACTCCATGACGGCACGCATTCCGAGCGTCACCGGCTCGTCTCGATGAAGGTCCTCGGCCACCTGAACCATTCGATGGTACAGAAGTCGGACTTCATCGAGTAGTGTTTCAATTTCGCTTGCCATGGCTCAGGCCTCCCGAAAGGCTTCTTTGAACGAACAGAAAGAAGCGGGTTCAACTTCTGGGGTCCCAGTGTCTCAATACTTCCGTGCGTTGTTCGGGAGTGAGCACCTCCCAAGAATCAACCACCACCTGAAACGCACTCACAATTGCGGTTTCGCTCAAACCAATAGCAGTTGACTGGAAGTTCGCCATGTCCTCGCCTCGAAGTGTCCCCGAACCGAGTGCCTCTGAAAACTCGATCCGCAACGCAAATTCGTCTGCCCTGATTTGGGCAAGCTCGGACTGGAACCGGCGCACGACGGGTGCAAGTATGCCACGCTGTTCTGCGTCCGCATCCAGTGCGTCCAGGACGCGATCCAGGCTCCTTTCGCTGGCTATCGCACCCGAGAACAAGCGACTCGAATCCCGCCGGGGACGCTCGATCGCCCAGAAAAGGCTCACCAGGAACAGGACACCCAGAACGACCCAGAAAGCTTTCCGACCACGTTCCTTCTGACGATGATCGGCACTATCGATGCTGTTTTCCTTAGTCATTTCTCATTCTCCTTGGTTAGTGCGGGAGCCCGCAATTCGATCACTGACCCTCGCACTATTGACAATCTACTTGTCAAATATAGGCATGACAATACACTTGTCAATAGAAACTTTTCGGAGTCGCGATAGTTTTCGGGGATTGGAACGGTGATTTGAGCGAAGCAGGACGATCGACTATGGCCCGGACCCCCGTTCCTTCAGTGCCTCAAACCGGTTCAGGACGATGTTGATCCCAGGACCAGCGGGTTGACTCGATGCGGCTCGATCAGAATGAGGCCGGTTGATCACCACCTGTGGATCATCCCCCGCCGCCCGGGTTTCTAAGGCCCTGTCACAGTAGCCATTGCTGCCGAAGACACACCCCGACGTCCGATTCTTTTCTTAAGGCTGTCTTGTGGGACACAGCGGGAAACAGTGCGACGCAGCGTCATCCGTCACTGGAGGCGGGAAGCCGGCCCTTCCTCCGATTGGTGGAGGGCCGGTTTCGTTTCGCAGGACAACAAACAACCGAAAGCCCCGGAAGCTACTGGAAGGCCTCCGGGACGTAGAACGTAAATATGGCGTTGTGGGTCTTATCGGACACCATCACGTTCTGATTCCTGACATCGAGGGCAATGCCGCGCGCGTCCTTCAAGAGGACGTCCGGCCCGCCAATCGTCCACCGGGGCTCAGTGGGCCCGTCATCGAAGACGCTCCACACACCCACGTAGTCTTCCGGCAAGAATCGCCCGCCGGGACGGACGACTCCGAAAATCATTCCGTTCTCCGGATTATTGGTCAGCAACGATACCGCTGCCGCCGCATCACCGGTGATCACCCGGAGCGGAGGCGTGTTGCCTGAAGCCGTGCGATCGAAGATTTGGAGCTTGTCGCCACCCGAGACGATCAGGAGATCGTGCACGGGGTCTATCGTCAGCCGGCCCGCAGTTAAATCCGTATCGGGTCCCTCCAGGATCCGGAGGGGCGCCACATCGCCGTCCGCGTCCCGGTCGAACACCAGTATCCGGCGGCCTTGAGGCACGAAAATCTCCCCATGGACTGCATCGATGGCCAGGGCCTGAGGATTCTTTATTTGCGTGCGGGGTCCCATAATCTGGCGGACCGGCGCCGCATCGCCATCGGCGTCCCCACTGAAAGTGAGAATCGAAAGGTTATACCAACCGGGCACGAGGATTTCATCGCGCACCGGGTCGTAGGCCATGTCGTGAATCGTGCGTGTGAAGTTAGTATTCTGTCCGGCAATGGACCGCGTCGCCTGTATGCTACCATCCGCCAGCCTGGCGAATGCCGCAATCTGCGGGTGGCCCACTCAGTTGCCGCCCAGGATTTCCTCGCGCCGGGTGTCGTACGTGATCGTATGGACATTGGCCAGCATGGGCCCGCGAGAGTCGGCGGGACCGCTGCGAATCACGCGCGTCGGCGTGGCATCTCCGTCAGCCAAAATGTCATACACGGTTGCGGAGTGACTGCCCAGATTGGCGACCCACAGCTCGTCGTTCATCAGGTCCACCTTGACCCCGACAGGGTGGTTGATCAACGAGTTGGGACCCTGGAGGATTCGAATCGGAGCGGCGTCACCGTCCGCATCGGCCTCATAAACCGTCACCGTGTGGCCGGTGTCATTCGCGACGAAAATCTCGCCCCGTTCCGGATGCACCGCAATATCCGTTGGCCAGTTCAGTCCGGTGCGGGGACCCCGGATCACTCGCAATGGCCTGACATTTCCATTGGCATCCTTGCGGTACACGGTAATGGAGGGCGGCTCGTTCCTTCCCGATCCAAGAATGTTGGCTTCCCGCCCGACCGGCCAGGTGGCTTTTCCCTCTCCGCGATTCAGGGTGGTCGGCGCGTCTGTGTCATAGTGGCGGTCCGCCACAGTGCCCCAATTGGTGACATACACCAGGCCCGCGTTCGAGTCCACGGCGATCCCGTGCGGATCGGCCAGTTGAGTGGCAGATCCCTGGATCAGCCGCAACGGCTCGTCTTCATCCTGAGCCGTTTTCCGGAATACCGAGACCGCATGATCATCCTGGACGGTCATGAAGATTTCCTGGGTGGCTTCATCAATGGCCATCCGGACGGTCGTGCGGGGCGTGGCGAGTTTCCTCTTCGGCGCCACATTGCCTTGGGCGTCACGGCCCCACACTGTCATCCAATTCAAGGTGTCATTGTTGATCGCATAGATGTCGCCGCTCTCCGGGTCGATATAGATCCCGCAAACGTACTCCAGGAAGGTGTTCTCTCCCTGAATCACCCGCCGGGGTTCGCTGAACGCCGCGGTTGGAGGTGTATTCGTCATCCGGTCGTAGACGACGATGCTGAAATTATTCTCGTCGCCCGCGACGAGTTCGTTCCGGATGGGATCGACATCAATGGCCGCAAACACATGGTGGGCGTCATGGATCGTGCGGATCGGGGGTCTTCGCGCCACCTCCGCCCTGGCCGCCTCACTCGGCCGGGGGGGAGGGCCCGCCTCCGCTTGCCCGGCGCCCTGCGATAGCGCTACAAGATTCTCTGGAGCGATTTCGCCCGCCACCGCGAGCGCGCGAGCGCCGGCCATCAGAGTTTCCCGAGCGCCTTCGGGCGAGGGGGCCACCTGCCCCACCATTGCGGGTAACGGCTCCAGGGAAACGAGCCGGTCCTCCCCAATCATTTGTGTCTGCCCGTTCCGCCCGGCTGGGGCGGCTCATGTTGAGGCAGAGCGCCCACGGCCACCGACAGACATAAAACCAGTGTGATCACGAAAACCCACTGCCTTGGTTTCATCTGGAGTCCTCCTCAATTCCCGAGGGTTGAATTTGTGGATACTTCCTGTTGCCAACCCTATGGTCTTTCAATCTTTCCTGTCAAGAACTATGGCGTGAGGTGGCGGGCGCTATTCGCCAGTGTCCTACGCTTTGCCTGAATGAGGGCGACCCGAAGGCCACGGGGATCACCCGGACGGGGGTAACCGACAAAACCGGACTTTACACCTTGGTGAGACGACCCGTCGGCCCGTAACTGTGGGGAAGCCACTCCTGATGCACCCGTAGGATGCTGAAAAAGTCATGGATGGCGTTTTCAGCATCCTGCGAGTGTAGAGCCGTCGCTCGCCCGGGTTCCTGGGGTGGCCTTCTTCAGTAGCGGAAAGTGTATTGGAACTTTGCCGATACCCTGCTTTCTTGAGGCCCGAATCGATAAGCGTCATCCGGATTCTGAATCCATCCCTGGCTGAACGAAAAGAAAATGTCATTCCCGGGCCGTAAGGTCCATCGGGCACGGCTCTGCCAGCCCAGATTCCGAGATTGGTTGTCGTATTGAACGAGGTTAGAGAACGACAGGGAAGGTGAAGGTGTATAGTTCGCCCGCCAGGTCAGGATTCGGGCGACGAAATTGCCTTCAGGCAAGCGGGCAAACGTCTGGCCTGTGTTGAAACTGATCGTGAACCAGGGCGGGATCTTGAAGGTGAGCGCGGTGTTGACTTCGTGGGCGCGCCCAGACCAGTAGTTGCCTGATTTCCACTCGAAGCCCGCGGCCAGCCTTCGCTTGTTCGCCGTCGTCGCGCGGTTCCTCCAGCGTGTAAAGCGGTATTCGCCGGGCGGAAGAACGATGCCGGGAAAAATCTCAAACGGTGCAAACAAGCGCTCGTACATAACAGATGGCCAAAAAACGGCGTGGATGGCGTCACCGGACCTGAAGTGCCAGTCGATCGGCCCCGGGACATGAAGGTTCCAGCTTTCGACCTCTCCGTTATCGAGTCGTGTGAACCGGGTGTAGAACGCGCCCATGAACATCTGCTGTATGCCCAGAAACTCTTGCGGTCGGGGGTTGTACCGGCCTCCGATTCTGAGGAGACGCAAGTTGCTGCGCCCGACGAAACCCAGCGCGGGCTTGAAATTCTCCTCCACCTCGCGCCAGGTAAATTCCATCTCGACGAGATCGTTGGGATAATCGAGGGAGAGGCCATAGGAGGCGTCTTGATCGGAGGTGCCTTCATTCTGGCTCTTCAGAGCGTAGGCGTTGAAAATCAGATTCTTCGAATTGCCCAACAATTGAGACGTCCCCAGACGCAGATCTGCTCCGAAGGTCTGGCTCGAGATCCCGAGTGCCGGGTGACCGCTCGTAACTATTGCACCGACGTAGGATTGCTCCAGCAAATTCACTTTGGTGCGTCCTACGAAGAAGTTCTTAGCCCGGGTGCCCGGCAAATCCCGCGTCCGCACATTGAGCACACCGATGTCGGCTCGCCCAATTTTGCCGGTCAACTTTGTCCCAAAATCGATGGGAACCTCGGTTCCGGAAAGCAGTCCGATGCGGCGGCTGAAAAACGGGTTGACTTCGAACCGGGTCGGGGCCAGGAAGCCCGGTGCCCTGACCGATGTGTTGGAAAATGCAAAGACCCCGGCATCCTCCAGAAAGAATGTTCTCTTTTCTGGAAAGAACAATGAGAAGCGTGAAAGATTGATCTGGCGCGAGTCCACCTCGGTTTCCCCAAAATCCGTATTTGCAGTCGCTGACAACTTCAGATTGGGGGTGAGGTTGTAGAACATGTCGAGCCCCGGCTTGCCCGTGATCGTATCGTTCCGGTCCGGGCTTGTGTGCAGCCAGCGGCCACTTGTGAAAGGCCGTATATCCAGCCCGATACCTTGCGTGATGCCGTCGAAGTTGGTGATTTCTCCCGCCTCCGAGACCTGGCGGAACCCCGTTTCCAGACGTGCTCCGGACCAGCGATTCTCCTCCAACTTTCGCTGGATCCGTCGAGCGATGTTGAATCCCCAGTCCGTCTGCCCGGAAGCAAAACCCAGGCTCTTGAACGGAATTGCAAACTCGGCGGACCATCCCCGATCCGTGCGCCGGATCCGAACGTCCCAGATCGCATCCCAGTTCATATTCGATTGACCGTTTGCGAACAGGAGACCGTCAACGAGAGCGCCGGCCGGATTCGTGGCAAAGTAGAAAGCGTTGCGCCGGTCGCGATACGTGTCGAGCACGATCTCAATCCGGTCGTCGGAGCCCAGGTTGGCGTCGCGCGCCATCTGTGTCCCGATGATCCCGTCCGGCTCGGAGTCGTAGCACATCACGCCGATGTAGAGATAGTTCTCATCGCGGAGCAGAGTGACATCCGTCCTCTCCGTCGGCCTTTCTCCGGTTGCCGGTTCTCTCTGCGTCAACTCGCCAATCGTCGGCGCCCTCTGCCATTCACTTTCGTCGAGCAATCCGTCAACTGTAATTTCCGACGTGATTACGGTGACAACCCCAGTCCTCGTCTGCTCTGTCCGGCCGGACTCCTGGGGCAGCGCCGCCGCAAGCGGTGGCACTGCGCTTAAGACCGATATCAGGACTAACGTGCAGAGATAAAGATTACGATTCAGTGACGGGCCTCCCCGGCAGCAGCCAAAACCCTCTGTGGCAAACCGACCACCCATTCTAGCGGGAACCCGCTTCGTTTGTGGGCAACGCGGAAACGCCCGCACCTACCCCCGGATCCACCTGTCGCCACCTGTTGCTAAGAGAGTGCGCGCAGAAGGACGATCATAGCGGATATAAACGAGAGGCCCAGCACCAATGGGCGAATCGCCCGGTCTGACATCCGAGTGCGCAGAGGCTCTGCCAGCCAGAAGCCCAGGGCCATCGGCGGGGCCAAGAACAGGGACAGAACAACTTCCTCCGATCCAAAGCGGCCCACCAATGCTAACGCCACCAGGGATACCATCGATCCCACGAGAAAGAAACCCGCCAAAGTGCCACGCAGGCGCGACGCACCCGCACCTTGGTAGAGCAGGGCTACAGGGGGCCCTCCGATCGAAGAAATCGTTCCCATCAGGCCCGACAGTACGCCCGCAATCACAGCGTTCGGCCTGTTGAGTTTCGGTCGAAGACCGGCCGCACTAAAGATCACGGCAAGCATGACGAACGTGGCAAAGGTCAGGTCAAACAGAGCTTCGGTCGCAACCAGCAGGAAACCTACAGCGCCCACAGTCCCGACCACGTGTCCGACGAGGGAAAACGTCAGACCGGACATATCGACATGCTGGTGGTCCCGAATCAGGACCAGGACGGTCAGGACCATACCACCAGCCATCATCGGTCCGGGCACAAAGGGTCCGTATACCATAAGGAGGAGCGGGGCTGCGACCAGGGCGAGGCCGAAGCCCGCCACGGCCTGGACCACTGCGGCTGCCGTGGCGATCACGAATACGGCTATCGCTTCGACCAGATCCAGCGGAAAGGACATCATTTAAGTTCTACAATCCCGTTCAGTACGATGTCTAGCAGCCCGTGGCAGAGGTCCCGAGGACCGCGCGCAGGGGTCTTCGGGTTGCAGGCGCGAAATGAGGAGCGGAGCGATGTCTTTTCATCGTGACCGACGAATGACAAAGCCTGCGGCCCGAACCCCCCTGCGCCCGAAGGGTTACGGCGAAACGGGGCCGTCTTCGTTGTCGCCGACTCCTCCCAATGAATGCGCATTGTCTCGTTGTCGTCTCCTAGAATCCGGCCCCGTTTGGCCGTAACGCGGCCCTCGGGACTTCTGCCACGGGCTGCTAGCCCGTGTGACGCGGTCTGATAGGTCATATTTTCCTTGATCAGCGATAAAACGGATTGTTGTAAGGTTGATGAGCATCGGTGGAGCGACTGAATGAGTTCGCAAAGTAAACGCATCCTGAGATGAAGGGATTGGGCCTCAGCTTATTCTCGATCTTACTCTTCTCGTTCAATGCCGGCGTCGCTCAGGTCATGGAGGGTGAGATACGGGTCGTCGTCCGCGATCCGGACGGGCTGGCGGTTCCCCTCGCCCAGATCGTATTGACGGGTCGGAACCCCCAATTCGAAGCCAACGTCCGGACGGATCCGGAAGGCCTCGCGCGGCTGCAGCGCTTGCCTCCAGGTGTATACCGCCTGACCGTCGTTCAGAGTGGATTTACGGAATTCGGCACAACGGTTGAAGTGCGTTCGGCAGTTCCGCGCGAAATCGTGGTCCCGCTTGAGGTGGCCGGAGCGACGACTGCAATTACAGTGAGCGGCACTGCACCTCTCCTGGACAGCACGCAGCCGGCATCCGTGATTCAGGTAGGCCGGAACAGCTTGGACGAAATCGCCGGAACCACTCTCGGCCGCAGTGGGATTGAGGTGGTGACGACCCTTCCTGGCTGGTTGCTGGAGGCGAATGCCGTCCTTCATCCAAGGGGATCGGAATACGACACCCAGTACGTCATCGACGGGATGCCCGTCTATGACAACCGCTCCCTGGGGTTTGCCCCGGCGTTTGAGACCAGCGAGTTTGAGGCCATAAACGTGATGACCGGGGGAATGCCGGCCGAGTACGGCCGACGCCTGGGCGGCATCATTGCCCTCGACACGCGTCGGGTTGGAGACAACAGTTACAGCGCCGAGTTCGATTCCCAGGTCGGTAGCTTCAACAACCGGGCCGGATCGTTTCGCTACCAGGTCCGGACGGACGATACGTCGATCTCCCTCGGCGGCCACGGAGGCTACACCCATCGGTACCTGGACCCGCCATCGATTGGAAACTTTACGAACAAAGCCACGGCGGGCGGTTTCGATTTTCGAGTCGACCGGGATCTGAGCGCCAATGATCGCGTTTCGTTCTCTCTGCGAACGAACGAAGCCCGATTTCAGGTGCCGAACGACATCGTCCAACAGCAAGCCGGGCAGCGGCAAGATCGATTCTCCGGGGAAACAGCTGCGCGGGTGCACTACCAGCGCGTGATTTCGCCCAAGGCACTGGGTGCAGTTCGGTTCATGTATCGCGATCTCAGCGCTCAACTCTGGAGCAATCCCCAATCGACGCCGGTGCGCGTCGAACAAGACCGGGGTTTTCGTGAGTCGGTCCTGATGGGAGACCTGACGCTTGAAGGCGAGAGCCATACGCTGAAGTTTGGCGGCGACGCTCGAGTCAGCGACGCAGGCGAAGAGTTCCGCTTCGGCCGAACAGATCAATTCCCAGACTTTGACGTTGACTTTCGCGACGACAGACCGAGCAAGGAAGTTTCGGTGTTTCTTCAGGATCACCTCCGTCTGGGTGACTTTGCAGCGAATATCGGTGTCCGCTACGACCACTACGACTTAGTGATCGCAGACCATGCCGTCAGCCCACGATTAGCGTTGAGTTACTGGATTCCAACCATCGATCTGCAACTCCGTGCGTCGTACGACCGCATCTTCCAGCCACCGCCCACGGAAAACCTCTTGTTCAGTGGCGCGGCAGCAACTTTGGGTTTAGATGAGGTCCGGGAATCGATCCCTGTGCCGGCCTCGCGCGGCAATTTCTTTGAGGTCGGGCTGCGCAAACCGTTCCTCGACGTGATCCGACTCGACGTCAGCCACTACTGGCGGAGGTTCTCCAATTATATGGACGACGATGTCTTCCTGAACACAGGTTTGTCGTTCCCGATCAGTTTTCGCACGGCCCGTATCGCCGGTACGGAGGTTCGCCTCGATCTGCCCGCCTGGCGCTGGATTTCCGCGTCTCTCAGCTATTCGAATATGATCGGATACGCCACGTCCCCGGTTACGGGAGGTCTTTTCATCGAAGGCGGTGAAGCAAACCAGCTGCGTGATCGGAGCGAGCGAATCTCAATCAGCCAGGATCAGCGCAACACCCTGTCCGCATTATTTCGTTTGGCGGGGAAGGAGCGATTCTGGGTCTCATCCGGTTTCAGGTACGGCAGCGGCCTGCCGGTCGAACTCGAGGACGCCGATGACGATGACCTACAAGCGATCTCGCCCGCGATCCTTGACCGTGTAAATTTCCGGCGTGGCCGGCTGCGGTCGGTGCTGGGTCTCGATTTCTCTCTTGGCTTGCAGTTGTGGAAGAAGGAAAACCGGTCTGTGACCGTCCAGTTCGACGTCCGAAATGCGACCGACCATCTGAACGTCGTCAATTTCAGCGGAGTGTTTTCAGGAACCGCCCTGGGCGCTGGGCGCCAGTTCACGGTTCAAACGCGAATCCGCTTCTGAAGGGGCACCCCGTCGGAAAGCCGTGGGTGAGGGTCGGAAGTTCTGCTATATTCTGGGGGCATTCGTCAACGGGCATTCGACAACGCACAGGGGGACTCACGGAGTGATCTGGACGCGCTCGCTGCTGACGGTTGCGTGGCTCGCTGGGTTGATGGGCGGTTTGCTCGCAGCCCAGGGTCCGCCAACGGCGAACCCATTTGAAGATGACCGTGACGCGGTCCGGACCGGGATGGGACTCTACCGCCTGAACTGCGCGGACTGCCATGGTGTGGACGGAAGCGGCGTTCGGGGACCCGATCTCACCGAGGTCTGGGCCTCGGGCAGAACCGACGAAGGGTTGTTCCGAACGATTCGGAACGGCATAAGCGGTACGGAGATGAGCCCGTTCACGGGACCCCGTGCGCCCCGTGACGATGAGATATGGAAGATCCTGGCATACCTGCGAACTCTGGCGAAACCGACATTGACCCAGTCCCCCACCGGCGATGTCTCGAACGGTGAGAGGATCTTTCGACAAAACTGCTCCGGGTGTCATCGGGTGAGAGCCGTTGGCGGGCGCCTGGGTCCAGACCTCTCCCGTGTCGGATCCTCCCGGTCTCGCGCGACGCTTATATCACGGATCCGCGAGGGCTATCGGGGAGGGTCGGACTCCGGCTATGCGCCTGTGACGCTGACGACCGAGGGCGGTGAGTCGATGCGGGGCGTGACGAAGAACGAAGACCTTTTTTCGATTCAGATCATGGCCCTAGAGGGACGGATCCAGGGTTTCGAGAAGGAGGACCTCGAGGCGCTGGAAAAGCCCACCGATTCGCTGATGCCCGCGTTCGGCCAGGATCGGCTGAGTGACGGCGAACTCGACGATCTCGTGAGCTATCTCGTGACGCTGCGCGGATACGATCCCGCTGTACCATAGAGGAAGAACCTATGCGCTTGACTATGATCCTGGTTTCGGGTCTGCTGCTCGTCGCCGGCACCACTGACGCCACTGCGATCGTTGGCGCCGGTCAGTCGGTGCCTGGCCGGGTGACGGGGGAGGAGATCCTCGAAGGTCTGACGCCCGACGGGTCGCGATGGCTGACTTTCGGCGGGGATTACGCGAATCAGAGACACAGCCCGCTCACCGAAATCACACCGGAAAACGTCGGCAGCCTTCTCCCGCAGTGGACGTTCCAGACCAACACGCCCGACGACTTCGAAACGACTACGCTCATACGCGACAACGTGCTGTACGTGACTGGGCCGTCGAATACGGCGTGGGCTATCGATGCACGCAGCGGGCGGGAGATCTGGTCGTATCGGCGCGAGTTACCCCTCAACCTGACCGCCTGCTGCGGACTGGTCAACAAGGGCTTTGCCATGCTTGGCGACATGCTCTATCTGGCAACACTCGACGCGCACCTGCTGGCGCTGGATATGAGCACGGGTGCCATCGTCTGGGACGCGACGATGGAGGACTACCAGGTGGGCTACGCGTCGACGATTGCGCCGCTGGCGGTCGATGGCAAGATCATCGTCGGCGTCGCGGGGGGCGAGTTCGGCATCCGCGGTTTCATCGACGCCTACGATGCGGAAAGCAGACAACGGGAGTGGCGGTTCTACACGATTCCGGGCCCGGGTGAACCCGGCAACGAGACCTGGTCCGGTGACTCCTGGCGAACCGGCGGCGCCAGCGTGTGGGTCACCGGTGCGTACGATCCAGAACTGAACCTTCTCTATTACGGCATTGGTAATCCGGGCCCGGATTACTACGGTGACGTCCGTCAGGGCGACAATCTCTACAGTGCCTCGCTGGTCGCCCTCGATGCCGCTACGGGTGAGCTGCGCTGGCACTATCAGTTCACTCCTCACGACGTACACGACTGGGACGCCACCGAAGTGCCCATTCTCGCCGACATTGAGATCGATGGGCGGTTGCGCGAGGTTGTGATGTTTGCGAACCGCAACGGCTTCTACTACACGCTGGACCGGACCAATGGCGAGGTAATTCTCGCGGAACCGTTTGTGCGCACCACCTGGGCCACTGAAATCGATGCGGACGGACGACCTGTCCTTCTGCCGGGCAACATACCCGACGAGTAGGGCGAAATCACTTGTCCCGACCTTACCGGCGGGACGAACTTCTGGCCGCCGAGCTTCGACCCCGTGATGCAGGTTTTCTTCGTCAACGCGCGTGAGTCCTGCATGACTTATTATGCGTGGGAACAGGAGTACATTCCGGGTCGGCGGTATACCGGTGGCGCGGGCGAGCGTATTCGCGATAACCCGGAGATGCCGCTCTACGGGGCGCTCCGGGCGCTGAATCCGGCCACCGGAGAACGCCTCTGGGAGTTTCGCTATCCGGACCCGTCGACATCAGGACTGCTGACAACGGCGTCGGGCCTGATCTTCAGCGGGGACAGCGACGGAAATCTGCTGGCGCTCGACTCGCGCAGCGGAGAGTTGATGTGGCGCTATCAGATGGGCTCGCCGATGCACGGCACGTCCCCGATCACCTACATGCTGGACGGGCGTCAGCATGTGCTGGTACAGTCGGGCACCACGCTGACGGCCTGGGCGTTGCCCGAGTAGCCGGCACCCACATCCCCGTCGCGTGTGAGTGTGGAGACCGTTAATCTGCATCTGTTAAACCCGATCCGCGATGACCGTGCCGTCGCCGGAGCACCGACGCCCGCCTTGCTCAACGTTCCAGCGTTGGGGGACAGAAAAACCTGATCACCACTGGGCTAGAAATGAACAACGATACTTACAACTACAGTGAGTTCAGCGGGTCGGGCACCGAATTCCTCGACTTCGCTCTTCGCGCGCCCAAAGCGACGATGCGGGCGCCGTCATTCCCACTAGAGGATCTCGTCAGCAGTAATACGGTCGCGATGAAGGATCTCTGGAGCGGGGGAATCGCCGTCATCGAGTTCGGATCGTTTACCTGACCGTACTGTGCAATGGCGGCCGAAGCGATGGATCAACTCGCTCGCCGCTACGCGGACCGGGCCGTGCGCTCGGTATTCATATACACGCGCGAGGCCCATCCGGGAGAGAACTACCGCCACCATGCGTCGATGGATGACAAGCGCCGGAACGCGCGCGCGCTCCTCGATAAAGGGAAAGTTCGACGAGAGATCCTTCTGGATAACCTGGAAGGAACAGCACATCGGGCCTATGGATTGTTGCCCAACATGACATGGATCATCGGGCGTCGGGGATTTATCCACTACAAGTCTGCCTGGACCAGCTCTGACGATGTGGCCGATGCGCTTGAAGCCATCCTGGATTTTGAAACGAACCGCGCCCGGAATCAGTGGGTACCGTTCTACAGCGAGCGGAGCGCATGGAGCTACCGAGATCAACAGAAGTTCAGCGATGGACTTCAGCGCGCCGGGGGGCAGGTAGTCGCTGACTACGAGCGGATGCTCAAAGCACGAGCAGCTTCCAGAAAGGCTCCGTTCGAGGATATGGGGCCTCGCGTACCGGGCAATTTCTACCTGACGAACGAAAAGTCAAAGTGACTCTTTGTTTCCCCAGCGCGTCCACTGATGACGTCAGGGAGCGAGGGAACCGAGATACGCCGAAATCGCCACGATATCTTCGCTAGTCAGCTGGGCCACCGGCTTCTCCATCAGCTCGGCGCCGAGACCGGCTCTCTCGCCGTTCTGATAGAGATAGAGCTGGCGGGCGAGATAGATCGAATGGAGGCCGGCGAGCCGCGGCACGTCGGCCAGACCCCGGAGATCATCGCCGTGACAGATCGCACACGCGATCGTCCTCCCCGCGCCGCCGGTCCGCACCAGATCTTCTCCCCGGGCTAGCGTGCCGCTGGGCACGTAGGCGATGAAGCCCGACTTCGGATCGCGGCTCCGGGCCCGGGCAGGGTCCTCGGGCAACGTGATGATGCGATTGCCGATCGGTTCGTTCGTTCCATCCGGGTGTGCGAAGCGCATGCGGCCTTCGCCGACGTAGGTCCGCGGCACGGTATCGGTTTCGACAACCCTGTTCCAGGGGGCGGGCCTCAAGCCGGAGAACCAGTCGGCGGCTTGCCGCATCTCTTCATCCGTCATGGCCACCGCGATCGTGTTCATCCGGGAAAAGTCCTGCCGCACCCCGCTCTTGAAGTCCTTGAGCTGGCGAACGATGTATGAACTGGGAAGACCGGCGAGATCGGCGGATTCGGGATGGCCGAGTCCACTCATCAGATGGCAGGAGCCGCAGGCGAATGCCGCGCCGTGCCCCTGGAGAATGATGTCCGGCTTGGGCGCGTTCTCCCCGGGGAACCAGTCGGGCGGATTGGACAGGTCCCCGATCTGTTCACGCGTGAAGGTTCTCCCGCTCCCGGGGATCCGGACCGGTCCGGACTCCTCCCCACTCTCGGGCCGGTCGGGTTCGGTGAGCTGGAACGCCCAATTCGGGTCGAGGCCCCCCTGAGGCTGGGCTCCGATCGAGAGGATCGAAACCGACACGAGGACCAGGATGCATGCGATTCTTCTCATACGAGCCTCCTTGACGAGCAGCGAACCGAAGCCGGCTGATCAGACGAAACAACGATGAACCAGTGTCAAAGTTAACTACAGGTGGGATTTCAGGTCAATGAAACAGTCACATCTTTGTAGTTGTTCAATGATTCTGTCACCCCATAACTGTTCAGTGAAAATGTCACCCTATGAGGATGATGGAGACGATTACATTGAACTCAAAGGAACAGAAGCGGTTACTGGTTTTAAATCGCGTCAACGACAGCAAGATGACTGCCCTACACGCCGCCGAGTTGCTGGGTTGGAGTGAGCGACACGTCCGGCGGATGTTGGCCCGATACCGGGCGGAAGGAGCCGAAGCGCACGTGTAGGTCATCCCGCCATCCAGCATCGCCTGATCGAGATCGATCCCGATGTCGTAGTGAACGAGTTTGGTGCCAGAATCCATTTTCTGGCCTGTCGCTGAGTGACTGCGAGGCGGGGGGAATTCATGGTTCCGACACCCTCGGGTTTTCGCTGCTGACCTGACGCGAGGTCGCTCCGATTGCCCTATACTCTCCGGGTACCTATGGAAGCGTGGCTCGAAGCATTATTCAGCGATATGAACGCACTCCTGATCGCAGGAGTAATCGTTTTTTCGATCTTGGTACTGGGGAAGTCCGCCGACTGGCTCGTGGATTCGGCCGTGTCGCTGTCGGAAAGATCGCGGGTGCCGAAGGTTGTAATCGGCGCAACCGTCGTGAGCCTTGGAACGACTGCGCCCGAAGCTGCGGTGTCGGTTCTGGCGGCGATTCAGGGCAGGCCCGGACTCGCGCTGGGCAATGCCGTGGGCTCTATTATCTGCGACACCGGCCTCATTCTCGGCCTGGCATCGCTGATCGCGCCTTTACGCCTGAACCGCACGATCGTCAATCGACAGGGCTGGATACAGCTGGGTGCGGGACTGGCCCTGGTGATATTTTCCCTGCCACTGAGTAGTCCGGCAACGGCACTCCTCTCCGGCGGCAATCTACCCCAACGGGTGGGCTTCATCTTCCTCGCTGCGCTCACCGTCTACATCTACCTTTCGATCCGATGGGCCCGGTCCGATTCCGACGGGTGGCTGCCTGAAGAGCTTGAACGCGATTTCTCAGACACGACAGGCATCATCGTATTCAAGCTCGTGGGTTCCCTGCTGGTGGTTCTGGCGGCAGCGACAGTGTTGATTCCAGCCGTCGCGGAGGCGGCCCGCCGGGTCTCTATTCCCGAAAGCATCATCGCCGCGACTCTGGTGGCATTCGGGACATCGCTTCCCGAACTGGTCACCGCCATCCGGGCTTCAGTGCGTGGGCATGGCGAACTCGCCGTCGGCAACGTGATCGGGGCCGACATCCTGAACGTCCTGTTCGTGGCCGGCGCGGCGGCCGCTGTAACGCCGACCGGTCTGGTGGCCGAGCCGCACTTCTTTAAGGTTCTTTTCCCAACGATGGTATTCATCCTGCTGGTGTTTCGCGTCGGCATTATCTTCTCCGGCGAGGCCATGAAACGAGGGTTCGGAATCGTGCTGATTGCCTCCTACGCGTTCGTCACGCTTGTGAGCTACCTCGTCGGGCCGTGACAGCGGGCCCTACCGCCTTCATGTCGTCGATGTCGTCGAACCGCATTCGGGACGATTCCACAGAGCCATACATCCTCCTGAACGGACGTGAGGATCTCGTAGTGGGCGAGTGGGGTGGCGGAGTGTATTTTTTGGCGTGACGCTGAGAGAACTGGAGCGATCTCGCCAAATAATACGGGCAAGGGATTGAAGACGCCGACTGCTGCGGGGTCCTCCCCCGGGGTGAGCGGAGCACGCCACCACTTTCGCTTCCACCCGAGAGCGTCGCATACTACACTCCTTCCCGGGCAAGCGATGACAACCCTCGCACCGGGGAGAACAACACCATGAAGACACCTCACACACGCACCTTCATTGCTTTCGGGCTTTGCCTGTGGCTTAGCGCGCTGACCGTCGGAACCCAGGCGCGGCAGAACCCGAGGTTCAGCGCCGACGATTTCGACTATGGCCCTCGCTTCGCGCTGCCCGAGGGGCAGCAAGCCGAGATCTGGAACCCTGCCATGCGAAAGCTGATCGCGGGGGGTCCGATGATCGGGGGGACCGTACGGGCCATCGACCCGCGCACCTACTGCGCGATGGCGGCCGCCGGCTACGACTTTATCTGGGTGGAGATGCAGCACGAGGCGATCTCATGGGAACAGGTGGCCCGGATGTGGCGCACGTGTCCGGGCCCGGCGGCGCCCGGCGTCCGCGTGGCGTATGCCGATGAGCGCGAGATCCAGCACGCCACCGATATGGGGGCGGCGGTTATCGTGGTACCAACGGTCGACACAGTCGAGGAGGCGCAGGCCGCCGTCAACTGGACCTACTTCCCGCCCCTCGGGCGACGGAGCTCCGGCGGCGGTCAGGGTCCCGGCGCGATGTGGAGCCAGGTCCCCGGCGGATACCGGCAGACCTGGAACGACAACGTCGTGCTGATCCTGATGATCGAGACACTGGAAGGCGTCGAGAACGCACCCGAGATTGCCAGGATACCGGGTGTCGACGGGTTGTTCGCGGCCAGCGGCGACCTCGGCAACTTCTCGGGCTTCGGTGAAGGCGATGCCGAGTACGAGGGCCTGATCACGGAAGTCGTGACGGCCGCCACCGAGGCCGGCATCCACGCCTGCGCGCCGCTGCGCTGGGCCAACCGCCCCGGCTTCACCTGCTTCCAGGCGGGTACCGAAGGCGCGAATATTCGCCGCGGCGCCCAGGCCGAGATCCAGCAAGCGGAAGAGCGCTTCCACGGCACCGGTGGCGGATCCGGGTCTCAGGGAGGGACCCCCACATCCGCCCTCCTGGCCAACCTGACCGCCGAGTGCGGGTCGATCACCTACGAGGCCGACTGCTACGCGGCCATCGAGAGCGCCGCGCGCGAGGCCATCGGGATGTCGGCCGAGGCAGAGGGGCAGGTCAGGCGGCGACTGCGCGAGATCATCGGCGCCAATCCGGCTCAGGCCTCACGGATCCGGGAGATCGCGGCCCGGGCCGGTCTGAGCCTGGAGAACTAGACCGGGGGCGTCGGTTCAACACCCGCTGCCCCGGCCGCCTCCGTGCATCCCACTCCGCACGCGATATTCCCGCCGTGCCTTCTGCCCCCGCCCGCACCCCAACCCCGCTTGTGTTGCTGATCGGCTGGCTTCCCCAGGAATTTGCGTATGCATCACCAACACGGCGCCGACGGGTCTAAGCCTAAGCGCTCGTTGACACGCGCTGACCATCGAGCACGGTCGCGAACGGGAACAGCCGCTCGCGGGCCCTCCGCGTGCCCTGGTAGTTGTCGACGAATTCGAAGTCCCCTTCACGCAGCTCCATCAGCGCAACGTCGGCCGGGGCGCCCACATTCAGCGTGCCCCGATTCTCGAACGCGGGGAAGGCGCGCGCTGGACGGGTCGTCGCGCATGCGACGACTTCAGAAAGCGGCATACTAAGCATTAAGAGCTTCGACATGACGTTGGGGAAGTCGACGACGCCGGTGGTGGCGGACAGGACGTTCCAATCGGTGGACAACGTGTCGGGCCAGAACCCCTGCCGGGTCGCGCGCTCCACCATGTCCCAGGTGAAGTGGCCGTTGACACCGTTGCCGAAGTCGAAGTTGACACCGCGGCGACGCGCGGTGGCCACGTCGGGGAAAAGGCGGCCCTGCTCGTCGAGAATGCCATTTGGCGGCGGCGCGTACATGTGCGTGACGATGTCGCCGCGCTTGAGCTGTGGCAGAATGGCGCGCACCGGCGAGTAATTCTGGCCGACGTGGACCATCACGGGAAGATCGAACACCGCAGCCGCCTGTTGCGCGCGCCGCAGAGCCTCAAGGTCGTAGGCCCCGACGACGTTGTCCGACAGCCGGACCTTGACGCCGACGACCACGTCGCGATTGCGGGCGATGGCCCCTTGGGCCAGCGATACGTTCGCGGCGTTGATGTCCTTTAGCTCGCCGCCGGACACGACGCCTGTACGCGCGATGTTGATCAGGGCGCAACCGATTTGCGGTGCTGCCCGGATGACGGCGGCAACGTCATCGATGTTGTCGGCGCCGGCCGATCCGGCATCGACGAAACCCGTTACGCCGTCATTGAGTGCCAGCGACGGCCCTTCCAGGTCGCGACCCGCGTGGGTGTGGATGTCGATCAAACCCGGGGCAACGATTTTGCCACGCGCATCGATCGTCTCCGTGGCATCGTCGGTGATGCTGGCCTCGATGGCTGCGATACGTCCACCTTGGACAGCCACGTCACGGAGGTCATCGAGGCCGATGGAAGGGTCGATGACGCGGCCGCCCTGGATGATCATGTCGTAAGTCGCTGCGCGGACGTTCGGCAAGCGGGCGAGCACGGCAAGGCCTGCGGCCGTGCCCAAAAGCTGTCGTCGGTTCATCATGGCATCGCCTCCAGTCAGCAAGAATTTAAATATTATCCCAGTCTACGGGATGGATGTTGCCCGGTCCGGCAGGCGCCAGACCGGGCAGGTTGTCTGGCGAACACGTTTTCTATCGGGAGGGCGGCCGTTGGACCAACTCGACCCGGGTGCCCCACGGATCGGTGATATAGGTCAGCGAGACACCAGACTGCGGGTTCGTCCGGATCGGCTCGTCGAGCCCGATGCCCTCCGCTTCGATCTTCCTGACGAAGGCCTCGAGGTCCCTCACGTCGAAGCCGATGTGGTCGAGCGCTCGCCCTCGGGTGGGAGCCTGCGGAGTGTCGGCCCGGCCAAATCGGAGCTGGGCGCCCGGAAGATCCACGACAGGCGCGTTGTTACGCGTGCCTGGCCTACCGCCGAAGGTCTTCGCGTACCAGGCCTGCGCCTTGGGGATCTCCGACTCGGTCAGGAAAAAGTGCACGTGCTCATGGCGGATCGCCATGGTTTGGGTCTTGTCTTCCAGGATTTCGATGCGCACCCCGTCCGGCGTCACCACAAATGCCTGATTCAGCCGGTTGTTGTTTCCGGGCAGCACCCGAACGCCAGCGGCCTTCCACTGGGCCACCTGCTCGGGAACGTTCTTCACGATGAAACCGACATGGTTCACCACCGATCCGAGGGTGGGGCCTGATCCTGGCCCGCTCCCCAGGCGCAAGTTGACACGATGGCCGGGGACTGGACGGACGGGTTACCCGTCGTGTTCGGCGTGCCGCCCATGGCGACGAAAAGATTTTTGTTGGCCTCAACATCGCGCGAAGCGATGTGCCAGTGACCCATGGTCACGCCCACTTCGTTGAACGGCGCATATTGCGCGGCAGCTGTCCCAGTGACCAGCACCGACGCAACCCACAAACGAGCGATCAAAGCTCTCATAGAAGCCTCCTAATGCGCCGGCATTCGAGGGCTGGCCGGCGTTGATTCGCGAAAACCGGAAGTTTCAGTATGCCCTCCCGGCTGAGGCAATGATATGCGCGTTTGCCCTGGGCGAAGGTCCCCTAAAGTCAAGAGCGACACAAAATCCTTGGCTCACGGTAGTGAGCCTGATTGGAGGAAGCGTAAGTTTCCTGAAGCTGACACAAGTTTTTCCTAAACGCTGGGCGACAAGGCCGGAGTGATCCAGCCTCTCGCCACGGTATCTTTCTCACTTATTGGGGTAGTTGGCATTTGACTGCCACCGCCTGAGGATGTCCGGCTTCTCTCCATTTCACTGTACGCCTGGAGGTTAGTGTCGTGAGTTAAGGGGATTCAAAATTTCTTTGGAGAGGATTCTGATCGAGCTGAGACAAGGAGTCACTGAGTTATTGTCAAAAGTGGTGTTTAGGAGATTGATTCAAGCGGCGGTCTGATCGAGCTTTGTCACTTCGATTCCATCGTTAAATTTCACTCCAGTAATCACCTTGACCAGATCATCGAATCCTCGTAATCGTCGCCAGTTCTTCTCAGCGCACTGACCCAGCTTGAACATCATGTGCAGCATTCCATGCCGTGTCAGGCAGCCTCTGGATCGCTTGGTTCGGTGTCGAATGGTGGCAAAGGTCGATTCAATGGGATTGGTCGTTCGGATGCTCTGCCAGTGCTTGGCCGGAAAGCCGTAAAAGGCCAGCAGTTCTTCTCTGTCTTTCTGCAGGCAGACAGTGGCTTTCGGATACTTCGGCTCATAGGTTTCAATGAACAGATCGAATGCCTTCTCGGCGTCTGCCAGTGTCTCGGCCTTCCAGATCGCGTGCAGTGCCTGTTTCGCTTTCGCCTGGACCGACTTGGGTAAGCAGTTGAGCACATTCATGGTCTTGTGCATCCAGCAGCGTTGTTGGCGTGTCTGGGGATAGATTTCCTCCAGTGCGGCCCAGAACCCCATCGCCCCGTCACCGATGGCCAACTTCGGAATATTCATCCCTCGGGACTTCAGCTTCAACAAGACCTCACGCCAACTCTGTGTCGATTCCCGTACACCGTCTTCGATCGCCAGAAAACGCTTCTCTCCGCGTTCATTCACGCCGATTACGACCAACGCACACAACTTGGTTTGTTCGGCTCGAAGTCCGCTGTAGATACCGTCGGCCCAGACATAGACCCAGCGGTCGGCGTCCAAACGCTGGTCGCACCCGATGCGGTACTCTTCAGCCCAGACCTGTTTCAAGCGCGATACCGTGCTCGCTGACAGGCCCTGCGCCTTCGGACCGACAAGAACTTTCAGGGCGTCACCCATCTCGCCGCTGGAGACGCCTTTCAAATACAACCACGGCACGGCGGCTTCCATCGACTGCGTCTTCCGAATGTAGGGGGGTACCAGGGCCGAGCGGAACGTCACAGCTTCGCCCATCTTGGCGCGCACCTTCGGGATTTGCACCGTTACCGGACCCAGGCCAGTCTGCAGCTCGCGTTCAGGCAGATAACCGTTGCGCACCACTCCAGCCTTCCCCGTCTCGGTTCGCCGATCGCCGTGCTGGGATAGCAGTTCGGACAGTTCGGCTTCCACAGCGCGTTGGATCAGCTGTTGCGCCCCCGTTCGTAGCAGGTCGGTCACTGGGTCTGCAATCGCTTCTCGATCTTCCAGTTCAATAACGATACTCTTACTCATAGTGGCGTATCTCCTTTGGTTGCTTTGAAGTCTTGTAAACAACAAATCAACCAGATACGCCGCTTTTCTTCAATCCCTCAAACACCAGATTCGGTTATAACTCGGAGTCACTTACTTGGAGGTGGTAGAGGCGAGCAAGAATGCCAGCGCGCAGCATAGTTTGACCGCGTCATCAAAAAACCTCCCCCGCCCCCGACACGTTGCCCCATGTCCCACTGCTAGGCTTTGAGCATCGCAGCGTGGGTTCTGATACAACCCTGTCTGAATGCCGCAAGGGGGATGTCTGATGTACAAGCACTTTTTGGAGTTGACCGTCGTACTCCTGTTCGTAGGCAACGGACTCGCCCAGAATACAGTTTCCTTCGCCGGTGGCCGCCTGACTCTCAATATTCCGGATGGTTTCCGCGTGTTGACCGATGAAGAGATCGCACTGAAGTTTCCCAGCGCGAGTCCCCCGCAATACGTGTACGCGAACGAGCGAGGCGGCGTCTCAATCGCGATCACATTCTCTCAGGCGGCCGTGGATTTGGAACGATTGCACGAACTGAAATCGGCAATGGAGCAGATGTTACCGCGGTTGACGCCCGGTCTCCAGTGGATCGCGCGCGAGACGGTGGAAATCAACGGACAGTCATGGGTTCACTTTGAATTCACAACTTTCGCAGTCGACACCGACATCCGCAACCACATGTACCTAACTGCGTTCGACGGCAGGATGCTCGGCGTCAACATGAATTCAACTGAGCAGGAGTATCCTGCAGTCATCGGTGCGCTTTCCCGGAGTCGGGACACTCTTCTAGTTATTGAATAGGCCTTGTGACGGTGTTGTGGCGAAATTGAAAATGGCGAGTTCATCTCGACGGCTCGGTGCCCTATGCGCAGTTGCAGCAGGTAGCGCGGCGCTGGATCCCCCCGCTGCGTGGTTGTACGGATCGGGGTCCCCGTCCCTGACAGGCGTCCAGTGGGGGCTCGGGATTGCCGTGGCTCGATCCTAACGGGCGTCCTTTTTCGGAAACTCTTCGCCTTTAGAACTCATCCGATCATCTAACTGAGGATCATTCGGTTCGCAATCGGTTGACATTCGCCCCGAGATTGTCTCGCCTAGGAGCCTGCGCGGCAGAAGGACCGGAATTGGGCGGATAAAGATTGAAGATAGGACATGCCACGAACCTATCGAACCTATATCCCAGAACAGAGCCTGCTGATGCCGCCGTCGCTGAGGGATTGGCTGGCCGAAGATCACCTGTCGTACTTCATATCGGATGCGGTGGACGCCATGGATTTGAGCGCGTTCGAGCAGCGGTATGGAACGGACGGACCGGGCAATCAGGCGTACGATCCGCGGATGATGGTGAAGGTGCTGATCTACGGGTACGCGACGGGAGTGTTCTCGTCGCGGAAAATCGCGGCGAAGTTGACCGACGACGTGGCGTTCCGGATGTTGGGAGCGGAGAACTTTCCCGCGCACCGGACGATCTCGGATTTTCGCAAACTGCATCTTGAGGAGTTCGGGAACCTGTTTGTGCAAGTGGTGATGATGGCGCGGGAAGCGGGACTGGTGAAGATGGGGACCGTGGCGGTGGACGGGACCAAGATGCGGGCGAATGCGGGCAAACGCAAAGCGATGAGCTATGAACGCATGAAAAAGCAGGAGACCGAATTGGGTGAACAGATTCGGGATCTGTTGAACCGGGCCACCGCGACCGATGAGGACGAAGATCAGCGTTACGGCTCCGACCGGCGCGGCGACGAACTGCCCGACGGGTTGTCGACGCGCAAGAAGCGCCTGGCCACGATCCAGGCGGCAATGAAGCGGCTCGAAGACCGTCAGATGGCCGCGGACCAGGAAGCGGGCCGGAACGGGGAAGATCACAAGCCCGGATGCGGAAAGAAGCCATACAAACGTCCGATGGGAGAACCCAAGCCGACGGCCCAGAACAACTTCACAGATCCGGAAAGCCGGATCATGAAGACCTCTACCGAAGGTTTCCAGCAATGCTACAACGCGCAGGTGGTGGTGGATTCCGAGGCCCGGATCATCGTGGCGACAACGGTGAGCGACAATGCCTCGGACGTGGGGCAGTTGAAACCCAACCTGGATGCGCTGAACGACAATCTGGGAGAGCGTCCCGCCCGCGTCCTGGCCGATGCGGGATATCGATCCGAGTCGAATCTGGGGATGTTGGAACAACGTAAAATTGACGGGTATGTTCCGATGGGACGCGAGAAGGATCTGGCCGATGCGCCACTCCCACCCCAAGACACTGCGTTTGGCCGGATGGTGAGAAAGATGCAAACCAAGCGTGGGCGTGATCGCTACCGGGCCCGAAAGCACATCGGTGAGCCACCGTTCGGGTGGATCAAGTCGGTGCTCGGATTCCGACAGTTCAGCCTACGCGGTTTGGACAAGGTGACCGGTGAGTGGAATCTGGTCACTCTGGCGGTCAACTTACGACGAATGAACGGGATGATCGAATGGGCATAATCCGGAAAACCGGAACCCGGCAAACTCGCTACACGGCCAACTACTGGTGTCCGTACCGCTCTGAACTTGTCGTATCGGAGAAATCGATCCCTTCTCCTCCGAAGACCCTCTCAAATTCCAATGAATCCGACTTCTTCGCGCTCTGCCGCGCAGACTCCTAGGCCTCTTATTTTTCCGATACTCCGTCTGTTGTCACGCGATGTTCAGGCCTGTCTTCGGAGATATCAGCCGAGTCGCGCATCGTGCGATTCTGGCGGACTTCCGGAGACGAGTTTCTCCGTTGTTGCGCGAAGCAATGCTTGTGTGGCGACTGGAGGTTTCAACCGGGCATCACGTAGCTGAAACTATGGGAGCACAAGAGAGTCGTGCGATGACCGAAGAACATCAGGCACTTGTTGAACGGTTCGGCCGACTGATGAAACGGCACAAAGGTTACTCCGAGAAGAAAATGTTTGGCGGTGTTTGCTTCATGGTCAACGGCAACATGTGCGTCGGGCCGTGGAAAGGTGCCCTCATTGTGCGTCTCGACAAAGAGAATCACGAGCAAACGCTATCAGAGCCACACGTGAAACCAATGGACATCACCGGAAAAGTAATGAAGGGCTGGGCTCTGGTCGAGCCCGATGGAATCGAATCCGAGAAGAACCTCAAGATGTGGGTCGATCGTGGCGTCAAGTTCGCCCGTTCGCTTCCGCCGAAGTGAACCGTTTGCGCGAGCCGTTTCACACATGGTTTCGAGTTGCTGATACGATCTCGCGCTGCTATGTTTGCGGGTCGCGAGCACATTTCTAACTTCAGACAAACAACGAAAACGAAAAGGAGCCAAGAATGGCAAAGAAGAAAAAAGCAAAGCCAATGAAAACCTACTTGGTCACGTATCACTCACCAGCCTCGGCGATGAAGAAGATGGCAACAGCGACTCCGGAGGAAATGGCAGCCGGCATGAGCGAATGGATGAAGTGGGCCAAGAAGTGCGGCAAACAACTTGTCGAAATGGGCGCGCCACTGACAGGAAGCGTCAACCTCAAGGCAACAGGCCCCGCGGTGGCAAGTAAAAGGAAAATCACCGGTTATTCAATCCTGCAATCCGAAAGCATGGCCTCCGCCAAGAAACTGCTGAAAGGACATCCCCACTTATCGTGGGTGAAAGGCTGCGAGATCGAAGTCCACGAAGCTGTGCCGATGGGCTAGAAAGACCGGCACAAGTTCGGACAGGCTCCGCAATGACGTCACCCAAATCGCTTATGTTCCCTGCGGGGGACAGGGAGTCGCATAGTTTATCGCTTGATATCCAGCGACTGACACCGAAATTGATGGAACAATTTGGGAAAGTGCTTCGCGGACGCCGAGGTTCCGGTTGCTCGTGCATGTATCTTCGGTTGACGCGGGTTGATGGGGGTTGACGGACAGGCAATGAAAACGATCGACAAAACCAGGCCACTGCTCACCAGTTCAGATGGTGAGCTGGATTTCGACTGTGCATCTGGAGAAATCAGTCTTGACTCTGCACCCCATGTGCAACGATTTCATGGCAGCGACCTGTCAGCAGGAAATATTGAATTGGCGAATCAAAAAGCTCGAGATCCCCACGTCGACAACGTCCATTTTGATCGAATGGACGCGTTCGACCGGAGTTTGGAAAGCAATTCGTTCTCGGCGACTGGCGCGTATAACATTTTCCATTTTCTGGACGATGCGCCGAAGTGTTTACTCGATAAGCGATGTCTTCAGGATCTTCCGACCTCGGTGATCTGATCTGTCTCCGACAGTGCGTTCTCCAGCTCGGGCAGGAAGCCGCCGGCCTGCATTTTCCACATGCGTGCGTAGTGGCCGTTTCGCGCAATCAGTTCCTCATGTGTGCCGTCCTCCACGATGTCACCGGCGTGAAACACAACGATCCGGTCGAGGCGCGCGATCGTCGAAAGCCGATGAGCGATGACGATAGCGGTACGTTCACGCATCAGGTTTTCAATGCTGTCCTGAATGTCCCTTTCAGTCACCGAATCGAGGCTCGATGTCGCTTCATCCAGGAGAAATATGGGTGCGTTCTTGAGCAGGGCCCGGGCGATCGAGATTCTCTGACGCTGGCCGCCTGAAAGGCGGACGCCACGCTCCCCCACCAGCGCACCATACCCGTTGGGTAATTCCGAAATGAACTCGTGCGCAAAGGCGTGGCGGGCGGCATCCTGTACTTCTGCGTCGGACGCATCGAGCGAACCATATCGGACGTTCTCGAGCAGCGATCGGTGGAAGAGAATCGGGTCCTGAGAAATCATGCTGATCGCGCGCCGAAGTGAATCCTGAGACACCTCGCGCACGTCCTGTCCGTCGATAAGAATGCGGCCCTTCTGAATGTCGTAAAGTCTGAGTACAAGATTCAGGAAGGTCGATTTGCCCGAACCGGAAAAGCCGACCAGACCGACTCGTTGGCCGGGCGGTATGGTGACGTTCAGCCCTCGGAATATATCCATGCCTCCCGCATAGGCGAAGTGCACGTCTTCGAAACGGATCTCGCCCTGCGTTACCTTGAGCTCACCTCCGTCGGGAGGGTCGGTGATTTCGTGCGGTCGAATGATGACGCTGACGCCGTCGCTCACGTTGCCGACGTACTCAAAAAACTCGAGGAATCTCCGGCTGAGGTTGCGAATGTCGTTGATGACGAGCAGCAGCAGGCTGGCGACCATCGCAAAGGAACCCGCTGAAATCGTCCCCTCCATCCACAAACCAACGGCGTATGCAATCATGGCGACCTGCAACGACAGGGTGGCGATGAACTGGAACCACCGCATCCGCTCCATGAACCAGAACGTGCGGCGTGCCGCCTTCACTTCGTGGTCCAGATAGTGTCGCAGATACCCGCGCTCGTGATCATCGCGCGCGAAGAGCTTGGAGTTCATGACGTTGGAGACCGCATCAACGATCTTACCGCTCACCGCGCTTCGTGCCGCCGCGAACTTTTTCGCGAATGTACGACATCGCATGGCCAGCAGGTAAGAAATGACGACGTAACCGATCGCCCAGAGACCCATGACGAGCGCCAGGCCCGTGTGAACCTGGGCCAGCAGAACCAGCGTCACGGTGAGCGCCACGGCCACGGGCCAGAAATCGAACATCACCGTCCACAGCGAGTGATTGACACCGATGGACACTTCGGAAATTCGGTTGGACAGCGAGCCTGCGAAATTTCCCATGAAATATCGTTGCGAATGGCCCTGCAGGTAGCCATACAGCCCGTGTCGCACGCGCCGGCGCAGGGCCGGGCCGGTCATCACGAGGATCGCTCCACTCGACCGGCTGAACACCAGGATCCCGATGTTCAAGAGCACGAAAAACCGCATGGGATCGGCCAGCACGGTCCACACCGATCCGGAGGCGCCGTCGGCGAGCATGACCGCATCGATCAGGCGTTGCACGGCCTTGGGAATGAGCATCTGGCAGGCCGCCTGTCCCAGTTCGAGCAGGGCGATGACCAGAAGCGGCCACTTGTAGTAGCGGAGGTAGTGGCGCACTAAACCGAAGGGGCTCGACGGCAGGGTTTCAGGAGTCTCGGGCTCCGAGGCCAAATGGCCCAGTCCCCCCTCTCCTCGCAGCGAGTCTTCGATTTCCTGAATAAATGCGTCTTCGGCGTCGTCCGCCTGTTTTCGGGTTCCCGGAGACATGGCTGGATCTATTATGCACAGGCCAGTCGATACCCGGGCTTTGGAAAAGGCAGGGACCGACAGACAAAGCGGCTCAGTTTATTTTGTCAGAAAACACAGCCTGAGATCAGGGGAGCGGCGAACTAGTGAAATGAGCTTAGAGCCATGGAGTATTCCGGGTACCTGACGGGTCACAACTTGCCCCTTCGCGACAAGGCAGCAGTATCCTCCGTTTTGCAGCGGCTTCGCTCCCACGATCACCTTCCAGACAGCCGGCACGCCCTCAAGCAGCTCTTGGTGCCAGTTCAGGACGATGTTGCGTTGTGTGGCTCCGGTCTGGGTTTCGACAGGTTCGGGCATCAGGAACCGCTGGCCGTCCGCTTCAGTTGGAAGACGGGTTGGTTGACCCGCCGAAGGCCCTTCATCGAACCTCTCCCGGAAAGACGAGTCGAAACCGAAGGATGCGGCATTGTATTCATTTCTTTTTATTGCAGGGCAAGACCGGGCCGACTGTCATGAAGTGCTGGCGCGTGCTTCTCAAGTAACTCAGGCGGTCATGCCCAAGTTGAATGCTGACATCATCGAGGACCTTCGGTATTTTCCCGCTCCTGGCATGGGATGGCTGACATTCGCGCCCAATGTGCCGGCAAAGCGGCCATGGATAAGTTGTACCGTCGACGACCAGCGCGCTGTTCTGGTGTTCGGCGATGTGTACACGCGCCGTAGGGGAAACGTCGCGGACACGGTCAATGCAACATGGCGACGGGCGGGCGTCGAGCAAGTTCGGTTGCTGAATGGTTCGTTCTCAGCCGTTCTGGTGGAACTCGATCGGAGCGCGGTCCACTTGGTCTCGGATACGACCGGCCGGCGCACGTGCCGCTGGTTTGTGTCGGATGACGTGTTACTGATCTCGCCACATGACATTCCGATTGTATCAAGCGGGTTGTGTCCTACGGACCTCGACCTGGTATCGATGACCTCGGCGATTGGCAGTGCGTGGTCGCTGAGAGGCGCCAGCTTCCTCAAGTCCGTCGACGTCCAACAGCCTTGGCAGACGCTCTGTTGGCAGGACGGATCACTCTCGTGTCAGCATCACCTTATCCGTGCTGACAAGCGGCTGGACGCTTCCGACAAGCGCGGGCAGGGGCAGGTTCGTCGAGACGATCGCCGACCTGCAGGAGTTTGTCGAGATCGTTAGCGACGACGAACCTCACGTCACGTGTGGCATAACCGCAGGACATGACACGCGCGCCGCGCTCGCAACACGGAAAACACTCGCGAAACGCCCAATGAGAAACTCGCAACGCGACTGGGAATCGCCAGAGCCTTCCCCGTCCTGCGCGTCGACGACGACATCAGCCGCACGCTTCACACCTGGATGGCGCAGCACGGCAATGCAGTGACGACGCCTAGGGGCCGCCGTAGAGGAACAGTTCCCTCCCGTCGGACGTAACGATCCTTTCCAGCCTCATAATCATGGACCCATCCGTGAAGCGATACCCGATGCCGGTGATGGCGTCTCCTGCCTTCAGGGTATTCCGGTCCCAGCCGTTGGCGGCCATCCGATTAATACTGGGGCCACCTACCTCCCAGGTCTCGACCCCGCCGTCATCTGCCTGCACGTCGAGCGCGATCATCACGTGCGGATTGCCCCACATGTACGCCGCCACAGTGCCCTGCACGGTGACTTCCGTAGAACGATTGACGGGCCATCGGTGATGCGCGGACAATGGACTGGCGGCCACGAGGATCCCGATCGCTCCGACTGCGAGTGCTTGCAGCCTGGTTATCATGTCACACCTCGAGCACGATTCTAGTGGATCTTGGAGCCCTCGAAACACGGGCTTCTGGAAACCCTGAAAGATTCTTCCCGATGATGACTCCCGATAACGTCGAAGCGATTACCGGTTCCTGGCCTACATGATTTCTCGCGTCTTGGGAGTCTTGCATACCGGTTCTTTGATTCATCATTTCTCACACAAGCGAACGCCTTACCTAAACGGCAGCTCGTTCACCACATGGCACGTCCCGCAGGCGGCCGTGTACGGAACAGGCATCGCCCTGCCGGGAGGAACGCCGTCGACCCCGACGTTCGTCTTCAGGGGCACATCGAACACATGAGAGTTTCCAGAGCTTTCCCAGTACGCGTTGTTCGCCTCGTCTGCTGCACTGGCATATGGAGGCGTCAGAATCATCCGGCCAAAATCACCCGCCGTGCCGCCTCCGTTGGCGGTTCCCGGCATGTGGCAGTCGATGCAGCGTGTCAGCTCACCCTTCATCGTCGAATTCAGTTTCGTTTCCATGTGCGATAGCACGTCTACGGCATGACACCTCTGACACAGCGGCGAGGCCGGGTCATCGGCATCGTGAATGAGCCAGCGCGGATTCGGTGTGCCGCCATGCAGGTCATGGCAGTCCGAGCAAGTGACCAGTAGTCGATCGTTCCGGTACATCGTCGACTTCAGGAAGTCCGAATACTGCTGATGGGGCCTGCTCGAGTGGATGTCGTCAGGCCAGATGTTGTTAGCCCGTCCGGGACCTGGCATCGTCGGGCCCTTCTTGATCGGGTCGGTGTATTCAGTAATCAACGTGTGGCGGCTGATGCCGGGTCTCGCGAGCTCTCCGGCCTGGTTGAGGGCCTGGGTATACCCGAGCGTGGGTCCTCCATAGCCCTGCCTCCGGTCGTGGCACCTGCCACAAAGCGCGCTGGAGCGTTCTGCTGAAAGATACGCGGGGTTGACGATGAAACGCGATCGAGGGGCGTTGGCGACATGCTCTGACCCGGGACCGTGGCAGTTTTCGCAGCCGATGTTAATCTCGTCCATTTCAGGATCATCGTCGATGTTCATGGCCCCGCCGGGATCGTTCACCGCCCGTACGAGTAGCTGGCCCGTCGCCGAGTCTTCATATCGCTCCCATCCCGTCAGATGGCAGCCGGCGCACATCGTTTGTACGGTATTCTCGTTGACGGGCGGGGCGGTGAACACGTCGTCGGATGTTCCATATTGCGCGTCCCCACCCCCAGACCACCAGAGGTAAAACTTGTAGTCCTGCCACACGCGGCGAGTTCTGCTCATCCGGTTGTCACGTCCGGTCATGTTGTAGCGCAGAACGGTGTACCAACCCGGACGGTCTCCCAGCCCCGGAGGAACCGAGACAATGTATCGCTGGTCGTGAACCGCTCCACCGTAGAGAAGCTTGATCTCAAGATGCGCCGGGCTGTTGGGATCCTGCGGGTTCAGCGTGTTGATCATCGTGATGTAGTACTGGCCCGCGGCTCTGTTCTTCCACAGGTAGACGTCCGCATAGATCACGTCGATCGGCAGCCGGGCATCGCCAGAAATCCTCAGCTTGAATTTGTCGTCGCCACGGCCTCGGTCGTAGTCCCCGAGCTCGAGGTGGGTGCCGTCGGCGTAGTCCTCCACTTCGGGAAACGACTCGAGCGCGTCGAAGTACTGCGGGTGTCTCGAAAAGTCCTGCATCGGCCCCGGAGCGCCCGGGACGGTCCATCCGAGCTTGTGCGCGGTTTGTTGCCAGTGTTCCTGGTCATCGTGGCATGTCAGACAGGTCGAGCTGCCAACAGCTTGCGCAGCCGGGGAGGGACTACTCGACACATTGATCGTCATCGACTGACCGCGCAGCCCCTCGGCTGAATAACTCTGTCTGCTCTGGTCCCCGCCCGGAAGGTGTTCGGTGTCCTCCCCCTCCGGCGTGACATGGATGAAGAATCTGCCGTCAGGTACATTCCCGATGGTGAAGTTGCCTTGCGAGTCTGTTGTAGATTGCGGGAAGTCGATCCCGCGCAGGCGAATCGCGTCCTCGAGCGGTTCATCGTAGGCTTCCGCTGGGTACGGTGGGGCATAGATGGCACTGGCCGTCATCTGCGATGTGGTGTCAATCGCTGTGACGGGGACCAGGTGAATCGTTGCACCGGGAACGGGAAGGCCGGTATCGGGGGCTGCGCCACCCACGACGAGCGCGCCGGAGGCGCTGACGACCCGGCCTCGAAATCCACCCGCCTGAAGGGCTGCGGCCTTCTCGCCGGCAAGCATCCCTGCCGTGATCGCAACTACAGTGAGCAGTGTGACCGCCAGGCAGACTCGTTTCAGAAGGTTGAACCGCTGCATGTCGCCTCCGTCTCGATCAGTGCATTTCTGCTCATCCCAAGTTCTGCCACGGGATGCCAGATGTTTCCGGCAGCCGAAGTGCGGGCGTCGCTCTGGGTACCACGGCATAGAATAGCGTTACCCACCGAGAACTTCATGAAAAGTTTTCAGGCGCGGAATTCCCCGGCCTCTGAATTTGAGTCGGCCAAACGAGTCCCGGACCTGAACGTCGGCCAGGCTCAGTCGTTTTTTCGCGGAAGCTGATCGACAAACTCTCGCAATGTCTCGGATGTCGGGTCCGCGAGCAGCGCATCGAGCGTGCCGCGTTCGCGAATGCAGCCTTCTTCCAGGACGGCACCGTCGGAACAGAATGCCGTCGCTTCCATCGGGTCATGCGAAACCATCAGACATGTTGCAGCGAACACTGTCGCGAGGTAAGAGATCTCCTGATAGAGGTGCCGCTTCAACCCAAGGTCGAGGCCAGAAAAAGGTTCGTCCAGCAGCAACAACCTGGGGCGGACAGCCAGTGCCCGGGCAAGCGCAGCCCGCTGCTGTTCCCCTCCGGACAAGCCGGACGGGCGACGATCGGCCAGAGCTTCGATCCGGCAGTTTTCCAAAGCCTCCCCGGCCCGTTCACGGCGCTCCTTACGTGAGAGTCCGCATCCCGCCAGGCCCAGCATGACGTTCTCAAACACTGTCAGGTTCGGCCACAATCCGAGATCCTGGAAGACGACCGACAAGCCACGCCGGTGCGGGGGGAGCAGCACTTTACCCGCCGTTGATGCGAGCAGGCCGGAGATGTGCACTGTCCCCGCGTCTGGCGGTTCCAGACCGGCGATCAGTCGGATTAGTGTGGACTTGCCACAGCCGGACGGCCCCAACAGCGCCAGGTGCTCTCCGGGGGTGATCTCGAGTGAAATCCTATCCAGGACCATGCCATCGTCGTAACGTTTCGAAACCTGGTTCACACGTACGAGGTCTTCCGTTTTGGTTTTCATCGGCGAACCACACCGGCCTGATCAGCCACACCCGGGCGCCCGTGCGTCCCCAAAAAGCGAACGCCAAGGCCCCCGATCCCTACCGTGAGTCCGGCGATCGCCACATAAGCCAGGCACAAGGCGGCCACAAGCGACTCGGGCGCGTTGGCCATGACCGTAAAGATCGAAACCGGAAGCGAACTCTCACCGGGAGGCTGTAACAGAAACACCGTGCCCACGTCCGCGGTCGCCAGGAGTGCGACGAGGAGAACGCCCAGTCCAAACGTGGGCGCCAGAAACGGAACGAGGACACGGAGGCTGTAATGCCTCAGCCCAACACCGTGAACCGAGACCGCCAGCGCCCACGATGAGGGCATCTGACCGAGCGTCCGAACCAGGAGAATGGCGGGTATGGGAACCAGGCGCAGCCCCAGCACGGCGCCTACGGTGAAGCGGCTCCGAAATAAGGGATCGAGCCAGGAGGGCGCGTCACTTCCGACATAGATCGTACCGAGTGCACCGAGTGCCGGAGGGAGGACGAAGATCGTGACCAATCCGGCAAACAAGATGCGGCGCAAGGAGGGGTCCCGACCGGCGCAAACGCCAAGGCCGAGTCCGAGGCTGGCTGCCAGGAGGCCGGCCAGCAGCCCATACCCTAAGGTGTTGGCCGCCGTCCGGCTCACCGTCTCCAGGGCCGCCGACCACTCGAGCCGCCCAAGAACCGGGAGGGCGAGTCCGATCAGCGGGACCGCCAGGGTCGTGCCGGTCACACTCCCGCACAGCAAGGGCCCGGCCCAGTTCGCCGTGCTCCATCCTACGGGACGCACCGGGTCCAGGCTGCGGGCCATCAAAGCCTGAGCCAGACCGCGGGCGGCGTACACCAGCACAGGCGCGGTGCACAGCAAAACAGCGACTCCCAGCATCGCGGACTGCCGTGCGGCCAGAGTGAAGTCGTAGAGCGCTGCGAAGCTGACGAGGATGTCGGCCGCAACGCCCCGAAAGCCAAGAATCTGGCCGGGTCCCGGATCCGACAGCGTCACCACACCACCCAGGAGGGCAACGACCAGCGCCACGGGAAAAACCCCGCCGAGCGCGTACCGCACGACGACGCCCTCGCCGCCGGCGACCCGCGCTGCATCGACCTGGGTGCGGGGCAGGCCCGAAACGGCCAGGTAAGTGGCAAGAGCCACAAGGGGTGTGGTAAAGGCACTGAATGCCAGAACCGACCCGGAAGCCCCCGATAAGAAGCTGTCGGGATCCAGACCGATTTCAATCCGGAATGAAGACAGACCGATGGCCCACAGGAACGAGGGAATGACGAGTGGAAGGGCCAGCACGCCAAGAAACAGACGCCGGAGTGGAAACACGTAGAGCCCGGTGACGAGACCCACGGGCAGGCCCGCAGCAAGGCCGCCAAGCGCGGCACCCGCGGCGACGCCCATGCTTCGGCCGATCGAGATGAAGAATCCCCCGCCGAAGTCGGGAAATGACCACTCCGCCAGGCGGGGCAACAGCAGTGATGCAGGCGGCGCCAGTGCCAGCAGAAGGCCACTTGCGAGGCCGATTCCGCGCCATTGTCCGCGCCTCTCCAGAACCGCCGGCGATATCACCGCAGGTTGCTCTCAACCCATTCCTGAAGAAACCCGCCGCTCAACTGTTCGAGCCTGACGGCCGCACGGGCATAGTCCACCTGCATGGTGCGGATGTCGCTGAGAGGCTGTACGTGCGGCGGGACGGGAACTTCCGGCCGCAGTGGTATCTGGGCTGCTTCGCTCTCGGCCAGAGCACGCTCCGTCTCGGCGGTGAGAAGGTAGTCGATGAACCGCATGCCCTGTTCCGGGTTCGGGCCGCCACGGATCAACATGGCGGCGTTCGGAACGATCAGCGTTCCCATACCTCCCTGGTCGGGGTAGGCGATCCCGACGGGCCGGCCTTCTTGCCGGGCCACGTTGAAGTCGTCTGTGTCGGTGATTCCGATAGCGAAATCGCCCGCCCCCACCCGGCGGCGCACCTCTCCGTTCGACGACAGGATCACACCACCGTTTGCGATGAACCCTTCGAAGAACTCCCGCGCCTCGATTTCTCCCAGCGTTTCAAACAGCGCGGCGGCATGCATCGATGTCGTTCCAAAGAGAGGGTTCGCGAGGGCTACTCGGCCTTCGAACCGGGGATCGAGCAAGTCCATAACGGACGCCGGCGGCCGTTCCCCGGGGACTAGATTCGTGTTGTAGATCAGCACACGCGCACGCGCCGAGAAGCCGGTCCAGTGCCCGTCCGGATCGGCATATGCGGATGGGAGGTCGCGGGCCGAAGGCGAATCATACGGAGTGCTGATACCCCTCGATCTGAGGAACGCCGCCCGCACAGGATCGCCGCTCCAAAACACATCAGCCTGAGGACGCTGCCCTTCTGCGATCAGGCGGTTGACGAGGCCCGTGCTCTTTGTTTACTCCGTATCGGGCACCAGCCGAACGACGATACCCGTTTCTTCCTCAAAGCGTTCTGCCAGAGGTCGTGCAAAGATTTCGTCAACCGAAGAATAGACTACGACGCTGCCGAAGTCATCGCTTCCGCGGGAGCATCCGGAGGCCCACAGGAGCATCACCAGACCGAGGGCGGCGGCAATCTGGAAGCACGCTCGTGTGCGGTTCATGGAGTGATCACCTCTAAATCGCCAAAGCTGGATCAGCCCTCCACCCTGTGAGGTCAATTCGGCTTCCGAGCGCTCAGTTGACTATGCCTAGCGGTAAGCGCCAACGAACCCGAAATCGCCTCCCTTGACGATCGAAAATTTGTCCTGATCGACGCGTCGGCGGAACACCCGGTTAACCTCTTCCAGCGTCAGCGCCTCCAGCTTCGCCTCCAGTTCTGCGTCCCATGCCAGGGTGCGGCTCCAAGGTTCGCGAGCGGAAATCAGGTTCAACAGGCCGGCATCGCTGGAACGGGCCACGATGCGTTCGTCCCGAATCGCAGGCTTGGCGGAAGCCAACTCGTCGGCGGTGAAACCGTCACGGAGCGTTCGCATCAGCTCGTCCACGAAGCTGGCCTCGACGCTTGGGGTATTCGCCGGATTGGCAATCGCAGACGCCGAAAACAGGGCGGCATCCCCATCGACGGGCGCCGAGAAACTGGAACGGACGCTGTAGCTCAGACCCTCGCGGTTGCGAACGCGGTCCGGCAGTCGTGAGGTCAGTCCACCACCGCCAAACATGTAGTTTGCCAACACCAGCGCGGGGTAGTCCGCGTCGGAATCCCGCATGCGCAGGCGCAGGCCGGCAGAGAATTGCGCATTCTCCTTATCTGGCGTCTCAATCTTTGCGTTGATTGGTTCCACGTCCATATAGTCTTCAACGATGCGGCTGTACGGACTGGGGCTCTCCCACGATCCGAGCAACGCCCGAGCCGCGTCTTCGACTTCAGCGGGTTCGAACTTTCCGACGACGACGAACTCGCCGTCGGACGCCCCATAGAACTGCTGATGGAATCTCTTCACGTCATCGAGCCCCACGCGGTTGAGGTCCTCGATCTCTTCCCCGCTCGTTCGGACGTAGCGCACATCGGTTCGAGGGTAGGGGCTGAGATTGCGTTGCAGCACTTCGGCCACGAGTGTTCGCGGCTCGGTCTGCCTCCGTTCGATCCGTGCAATCCGCTGGTTGCGAATTTGATCAAAGTCCGATTCCGGGAACGCCGGCTCGCGCAGGATCTCCACAGCCAGGCCAATGGTGGACATCAGGTTCTCCGCCGTCGTCGAGATCGATGCCGTTGCGCGTGCCAGACCCCCGTTGACGCGTATGGTGGCGTTGAGTTTCTGCATCTCATCTTGAATTTCTTGCCGCGACCGGGTCCGGGTTCCCCGCATCAGGAGGGCACCGGCCATCTCGGCCGCCGCCTCTTGACCCGCGAGCGCGCTCGGCTCTCCGTAGCGCAGTGTGAGTGAGGCCTGTACACGGCCTCCCCGGGTGTCCTTGGGCAACAATGCCAGCCGCATGCCGCCGCCGACGGTGGAACGCCGGATCCGGCTCTCGAGAGCGGACGGGGAAGGATCCAGGGCCTCGCCCGCGTCCACGGTAATTTCCGGTGTGAAGGCTCGGAGCAACGCATCCATCCCGGGAGCATCCGGCACCACGGTACGTTCTGGAACAGCCTCCGGACGGAACGTCCCTACGGTGCGATTCGAAACCTTGAAGTATCGCCCGGCCACGGTCTCGACATCTTCCGCAACTACTTGCCGCACCTGTTCGTAGTTGGTGAACAGCAACTGCCAGTTCCCGGATGCGATGCTTTCGTTCAGATTCAGTGCAAGCCGTCGCGAGTCGGCCATGGTGCGGTCCAGGCCTTGGAGGATACGGGTCCTAGCGCGGTCCACCTCCTCGGGCATGGGCGCCTGGCGCGCGAGTTCCCTCAAAGCGTCGAAGACGACGCTCTTGACCTCGTCGAGCGACTGGTTATCGTCTAAAACCACAGAAAAAAGAACCATTCCAGGATCGTGAAGTTGGTACACCGTCGCGTCTACGGACAGGGCTTTTCCACTGTCCACGAGGGCCCTGTCCAGCCGGCCTGTTCCGCCGCCGCCGGTGAGGATGCCGGCCAACACGTCCAGCGCAGCCGATTCCGTGTGCCCCATTGCGGGCACGTGATACGCGATGTTCAGGTTTTGGCCGTTGCCCACACGGCGAAGTTCCACCACACGTTCGCCGTCTTGAGGCGGTTCCACCGTGTAGGTTTCATCCAGAGTCCGGGAAGGACGCGGAATCGCACCGAACGTCGCCGCAAGCACGGCAAGCGTTGCAGACGGATCGAATTGTCCGGCGATGGTGACGACTGCGTTGTCCGGCTGATAGTACTTCTGGTAGAAAGCCGCCAGTCGATCGATCGTCACGTTTTCAATGTCGGCGCGCGACCCGATCGTCGAGTTGCCATAGTTGTGCCAAAGGTATGCCGTCGAGAACACCCGTTCTTCCAGCACCCGTTCGACGTCATTTTCGCCTCTCTCGAACTCGTTTCGAACCACCGTCATTTCTGCATCCAGCAACTCCTGGTCGATACGCATATTCACCATGCGTTCCGCCTCGAGCTCGAGCGCCCACAGGAGATTGGCGTCAGAGGCGTTGACGGTCTCGAAATAGTTCGTTCGGTCGTACCAGGTCGTTCCGTTCCAGCGCGCGCCGCGATCGTCCAGCTCCTTCTTGACATTTACACCGTTGTCGCTTTCGATAAAGAGCAGGTGCTCGAGCAGGTGCGCCATACCGGTTTCCCCGTAACCCTCGTGCCGCGAGCCCACGAGGTAGGTGACGTTGACGGTGATGGTGCTGCTGCCCGGGTCGGGAAGCAGCAGGACGCGCAGCCCGTTCGGATACGAGTATTCGGTAATGCCTGCGATGGACGGACCCAGCCGGACTCCCTCGGGCAGTGTCTGTGCCTGAACGGCGAGGGGGCCGAGCATCGTGACCGCAATCAAGGTTTGAAAACTGTGACGCAAACGACGCGGGACAGACCGGTTCCGCCACGCGCGTCGGGTGGCATTCGATGGCATAGCTCCTCCAGTTAGGGGCGACTGACCGGGCGATGATCAGCGGAACCGCTGACGTTATATTCCCGACGATAACAGTTTCGGGTCCGATTGCACGTATAGAAATCGGGCGCGCCTTCAGATTCTGGTAAACCACGATGGCTCCCGACAGTATCAAGTGGCTGCACCCGACGGCGGACTTGGTGTTTTCTTCTATTGCGGCAGGCCGGGCCGGGGCAGGTCACTCACTGACGGTTATACGGATAAGGGCAATGAATGACGCCATCATCTCTGAGGCCCGGACATCGTCGGAGTTTGTCGAGGCCCGACGGTTGTTTGAAGAGTATGCCGCGGCGTTAGGTGTCGATCTGTCTTTCCAAGACTTTGCTCAGGAGCTGGTCACGTTGCGCGATATGTACAGTCCACCGACGGGTTGCTTACTGCTGGCCCGCAGGAACGGTACACCGATTGGCTGCGTGGCGCTTCGCAAGTTCAGAGGCAATGTCTGCGAGATGAAAAGATTGTTCGTCCAATCACGTGCCCGAGGCAGGAAACTGGGCAAGGCACTGACAGAGCGCGTTATCGAGAGAGCCCGCGAGTGTGGATACAAGCGCATGGTCCTCGACACGCTGGAGTCAATGGAGTCAGCACGCAGACTTTATCGCTCGGTGGGTTTTCGCGAAACGTCGCCATACTACGAGAATCCAATTGACGGCGCCGTCTACATGGAACTCGATCTCACTAGCCACTATGAGTTACTCTGAGCAGGTTGATTGGACCTTGAGCAGCCTCAAGATTAATTTCGGTTCGACAAGGAGAGACGACATGGCGATCACTTTGCCGGAAGCAGTGAAGAAGATCCTAAAAGACAAGGCGCACGGGCACGTCACTACCTTCAATCCAAAGGGGACACCTCAGGTGACGTTAGTCTGGCTCGATGTCGATGGGGACGACGTCGTTTTCAACACAGCCGAGGGACGGCTCAAACCCAGGAACCTGCGCAACGACCCGCGCATCGTGATCAGCGCGCAGGACCCGAACGATCCCCGCTCCTACGTGGTGTTTTACGGAAATGCGACGATCAGCGATGCAGGCGCGGACGAGCACATCGACACGCTGGCAAATAGATTCCTGGGCACCGACACGTACCCGTTTCGCGCTCCAGGCGAACAGCGACTGATCGTCCGCACCAGCGTCGACCGGATAGGCGGCCACAACGGCACGATGGCGTCCTGGCAGGATTGATCGGCCCTCCCCCCGCAATTGGGCACCGCCTCAATACCGGTCCACGCCGGAGATTGAGCAGGCACTGAGACTGGATTGCAAGACCTGAACGGGAGCGACACCCCGTTTGCCCTCACCCGTTGCTTCAGTGCGTCAAACCCTTTCAGGACCAACGCAATCTCCGCGTTCGGGGGCACACACCACCTGCTGTTAAGAGAAAGCGTTCTAAACCGTGGTGGCAGGTCGGTTGAGGCGGTGTCTGACTCGCCGCACCCGGCGGCGGGGCCTTCACTGTTCCTGGAACATGTAGTCGGTGACGAGATTCGAAAGCGCGCGTAATCCAACTATGAGTGCGCCTTCGTCAGCGAAGAAGAACGGCGAATGGTTGGGGGCCACCGACCCGGGTGCCGCACCTTCGGGAGCGACGCCCAACCTGAAGTATAGAGCCGGCACTTCCTCGGCGAAGTAGGCGAAGTCTTCCGCCGTCGTTGTTGCCGGTGATGTACGCACGTTGTCTCTTCCGGCCACGCGCCGCAGTGTGGGCGCCATTCGTTCACTTAGCTCCGGATCGTTGAACAAGACCGGAGTGCCTGTTTCGATGCTGACCTCTGCTGTTGCTCCGGCGCTCTCAGCGATCATCGTAGCGGTTCTCCGAATGCGCTCGTGGATATTCTCCTGCATCTCACCGTCCAAGGTGCGGATGGTTCCAACCATCTCGACCTCGTCGGGAATGATGTTGCGCCTGACGCCCCCGCGGATCATTCCGATGGTTATGATGGATGCGGCTTCGGTCACGTTTGTCTGGCGGCTGGCTATGGTTTGCAGACCGATAAGGATCTGTGAAGACACGACAATTGGATCGACACCGTCCCACGGTCGGGCACCGTGAGTTTGACTGCCCTTGACTGTGATTCGGAGCGTGTCCGAAGCCGCCATGGCTCCGTTCGGTCGATAGCTGAGGCTTCCAAACGGATCGGGCGTCACGTGGAGGCCGAAAGCCACTTCAGGACGGGGGTTCTCGAACGCACCTTCCCTGAGCATCAACCGAGCACCACCGTCCTCCCCATCAGGAGGGCCTTCTTCAGCCGGTTGGAAAATGAACTTGACCGAACCGGGCAGGCGGTCCTGCATCCCGGTCATTATTTCGGCAACCCCCATCAGTATGGCGACGTGATTGTCGTGGCCGCAGGCATGCATGACGCCCACATCCTGGTCGTTGTAGATGGTGCGGACTGTGGAGGCAAACGGCAGATCGACCTGCTCGGTCACCGGTAAGGCATCCATGTCGGCACGAAGCGCCACTACGGGACCCGCCCGGTGGCCGCGAAGCACCCCGATGACGCCTGTGTGTCCGACTTCGGTTCGCACTTCCATCCCCAGGTTGCGCAGATGCTCGGCCACCTTGGCCGCGGTCCGAAATTCGCGGTTGCCCAGTTCAGGGTTCTGGTGGATGTCTCGACGCCACTCAATCACCTTGCTTTCCACTTCTGCGGCACGCCGGTCAATCTCCTCCGCCAGTGGACTCACACCATCCTGCGCCCACACGGAACTGGAAAACGGCAACAAAATGATCAGGGCCACCCGCAGCTTGCGGTGCATTACGACGCCGGTCGTTTCGAGAGTGGAATGAGACTCAATACGCATCGAGCATTCTCCTTCACATGGCGGACGATTCACGCGGGTTTGAAATCTGTCGATCAATCAGCACGGCGAACTGACCTGTCTGGGTTCTGTTACTTCAGCACGTCACTTTCCCGAGCCTCGTCGATATACCGCTGCGCGTCTTTTGCAAGAAGTAGACGCTCCGACATCAGCTGACCAGCCGCCTCCCTGACAGCCTGGACATAACCATCGTGCGTCCCGTATCGCTCTTCTAAAGACAGGCGGGGGTCACCGGCCTCCCGTCGTTCCGCCTCCGTCCTTCGAAAGGGAATGCTTTGGCCCGCACCCTCGCACCCATCGTCGAGCCCAAAACCCTCGCGTCGCAGAGCCCATCCCGTTGTCGTCGCCACTGGCGCCGCCACCGGCGGCAGGCGGATGCCGGCGATTTCGTTGCCATCCTGATCTGTCTTCGAGGCGAACGACGGGTAGGTTGGCGTGTGCATATATGTCGGTGGATACTTCGTGATGATCCCGTCCTCAAACGACGGACCGAAGTCAAAAAGGTAGCGCGTCGTGATCAGGCCCGTATAGGTGACACCCGGAATGTTCGGAAATCCGAGCGCGGACTGGGGCACCCGGCCGGTGAGGGTCGTCGAGGGTGGCTCCGAGAACACCGCCGTCGCATCCCTCACTCGCGGGACGCGACTTTCAGGTGGTGTGATGCCCTCGCTAACCCACTGATCGAGAGCTACGAACAGGGCGCGCAGGGCTGGCCCCGGATCGGTCGGGTTGCGGAGCTGTTGACATAAGCCCCGACCTTCAGCACCTCCGCCATGCTGCATCCCGGCGATCAGATAGAACCGAACGTTGTCAGGGTCTGGCAGATCGTTCCCCTCAGTGTCGGTATGCAGCAACGATCCGGCTTTAACCCAGTACTCGTTGGCCGAGTTGACCTCAAGCGCTTTCGGACAAGTATTGGTTGCCAGACACCGTTCGGCGCGACCGCCCCTCCTGCCTGACACCGGATCGTCGATCACGGGATAGGCGAATGGGAAGATTCCCTCCGGGTAAAAATGATTCTGGCGATTGCGTTCCGTTCGGGCGGTCTGTGCGAACCGGTAGTTGATGGCCACGCCGCTACCTCCGGCCACCCAGTTCTCTATACCGTCGATGACCCGCCGCCCGGACTCGTCTTCGTTGAACCCCAGCGTCTGGAAATCATTCAGGTAGCGCCCCGGCTGCGAGCGCGCCCATGTAAAAGTGTGCCCCACGTCTCCTGCGAGAGGGTTCGGAGTGCCGAAGTTGTCCTCTGAGGCATACCGCAGGAACGACACGAAATCCCGCGTGGCCGCCAGTCCGAGTCCGGCCACGAGCGGGTCTTTCGCAATGTAGGCAAATTCGTAGATGTAGCTCTCTCGGAAGGGAGTACCTGCCGGCAGTAGACGAATAGTCTGTTCATCGACGTATTCCCAGTCGCCTTGAGGAACGCTGACCGGCGTATCGTTCAGGAACTGTCTTAGGGTGAGCGTCGCCTGCCTCTCATCCAGTGTGCTCGCGGCGTAAGCGAGCCGGTACGTCATGGTCGCACCATCGCTGGCACTGATGTACTCGTAGGAGGGTCCCGTGATGGAGGTACCGTCCCCGTTGCGCGCTAGGGGCAGGGTGATCGTCAGGCGGTCGTCACCGGCAGCGGCGGAGGTGTCCCAACCGCTCCAGGCCAAAGTGTAGCCCCGCTGCATGAGGAATCCCTCACCCGCATCGGCGGCTGTCGTCGGATCGTTTGTGTCGGGACTGTTGTTAAGCCCCGAAAATCGCTTTCTGCCTCGATTGTTTACCTCCATGAAAAGCTTGTGACTGCCCTGGGCCAAATTTATGGGCTTCAGGATGTAGATATCCATTGCGTACTCGACCATGCCGCGCGCGTTCCGGGGCGCAAACTCTATATCTGTAATCACTGCGTTACGCCCGTCGGTGGGGTCCACCTCGCCATAGGCCACGCCCCTCAACTTCTCATACTGGCCAACCCCACCAAACGTCCTGCCTTCAAACGTTGGCGATTCCACGCTCGTAATCTCTATGCGCACGATGTGTGCGTGGAGGGGGCTCACGCTGATCACCGTAATCCAAACCAACACCCACAAACACAGAGCCCCTCTCCGATCGGTGCCTGAAGGTCCGCCACCTGCAATTCGCCTTGTCAGCATCGTTCCTCCCTCCCGATTGCGGGCTCCCGGTTTTCCTTAGCTTTTGCGCAGTTCAGGCCCATTGGTAGCTCTCGTCAGCTTTCGACACGGTGCAGAACTCGTGAAGCTGTCCTATGACCCGTCATCGATCACGGCGATTGCACGGATTTCGATCTTGCACCTGGGGTCAGTAGCGAGACAGGTCACCCCGACCGTTGTCGAAGCTGGGATGTGGTTGCGAAAGTACTCAGCTTGGGCTCTGTTGGCCTCGTCCTGTTCATCCATTGCGACGATAAACCGGGTCACATCAACAACATCATCCAGAGTGCCCCCGGCCGCTTCAACGGTCTTCCTCACGTTTTCATATGCGATGCGCGTTTGCTCTCCCATATCCTCTGGGATCGCTTCAAACTCTTCCGGTTTATGAGGATGGGAATGGCAGACAGGGGCTGCGGTACAACCCGACACGAACAGGATTTTCCCGGTGTTGACTTTCAGGCCGGAGGCATACGGCATCCAAACACCTTTAGGCGCATCCGTGTGGTGGATCGTTTCTACATCTTTCGCCACATCTGAAACCCTCCACAATGAAGTCGGTTCGCTTGAGGCACCGGTTCTTTCAGTTCTTCAAATACGACCGACGTCAACCGCCATAAATCTCCCCGAACACCTGAGACAGCATCATTGCCATCAATAGTCCTCCCGCTCCCACCAGCAGCACATCGCGCGTCCGGCGAATCTCAAACTGACCCACACGAGAAATGAGCAGGTATGCAATGACGAGATTCAGACTGCCCCAGAGTACGTTCACTAGCGCGGAAGACTCGCCCTGACCCGGTGGCGACGCGAACGGGCTCGGAAACGGGCGACCCGACAGGCCGCTGATCAAATGTGGCAGCGTGTTTACAAGAAACGCTCCGCCGAAAAAATATGCGACATAGCCATACCAGCGCATCGCTTTCTCCTTTGTTTAAGGCGCCGGCACCGGTTCGTTCAGTTCTTCAAAGCCGTTCCCGACAACATTGATGCAAGGCCGGACCTCTACGCCAGTGCCCGGGGGCTGCCTTTCTGAAAACCTGATTTGGACATGAGTGGTTCGTCCGCATCTTTCTCTTTCAGTCTCAAAATACGGCGATGGGGTTCAATGGCGAACCGGTTCCCCCACGAAATGGGAGGGGTGCGGCCATCAGCAGAAACTCCCATCGATTTCGCTCGGCTGCTGCGTCGCCGAGCGCCTCCAGATCACAGTTGTCGAACATGTGGATACCCAGATAGAGCAGCGCAAAGTCGTGAACGGCCCCGGGCAGGTTCGACGGCGCAACATACGCCGGATGATCGCTTCCCAACAACGCGATATCGCGCTCCTTCAACCATGGAATCACTGACGGGTGGAGCCCCGCCGACCGGCCACCCTCGGCTCGGCCGCGAAGCCATGGCCCTTCGGCCTCACGTCGAGCCCATACCCCGGTACGAATGAACAGGGCGTCACCGGAGGAGACCCGTACACCGGTCTGGTCTTCCCACGCTTCCAGATCTTCCACGTAGATTGGAGTGCCCGGCTCCAGATACGCCACGCCCTTGACCCTCGGAATGTCGATTAGGACGCCACGTGTCAGGATCCCGTTCTTGAGATTGTGGATCGAATTCTTCTCATGTCCACTTTCGACAACGGTGTCCGCGTCGGGAGTGTACCCGTTGTAGAAAGTTCCGTTCTCGTTCACGTGCGCCAGTGCGTCGAGGTGCGTGTGTGCGATGCCGTGGTAACTGACCCCAAACCGATCTGCGCTGATCCGGAGCATTTCGTGTTCATACGGATTGGGATTGTCGACAGCCCGAACGGTGTCCGCATCACCCGCCAGCGACACGGAAAACCCTTCTTCAACCAGAGCCACCGCCTCCAGCCGCTTGTCTGGCGTAATCAGGTTCAGGGCTCCGATCTCATCGTCTGTTCCCCAACGCCCCCAGTTCGACAACTCCGTCTTCCACTGCTCGTACTGGGCTGGGGTCACCTCCGGGTCGCCTTCCTGAAGTGGTTCGATGGCAGATCGGGATAATGTGATAACCGCTACGATCGCTACTAGGAAAAGCCCGGCGAGCAGTTTTTTCACGGATCCTCCGCTTCTGGGTCGGTGATTCGATATGGCTCGAGTGTGGCGCCAGATTGTATTGGAAGAATGAGACTACAGTTGGGGTTGCAGGTCAATGAAACAGTCACGTAGAGTTCCGACTTCAAGCACTCCAGGATACCAGCAACCTCGTTGATATATGTATATCGCAGCCCTTCTCTACGACACGGAGAGGAATCAACGATTCTTGACATGACATAATTCAGCTCACCAGAGTCTTCGGGTTTGGGGCCAGCGTCAGGTCGGGAACGAACGTCGTGACCTCAGAGGGGTAAACGCTCACTGGACGGAGATTGCGCTCCGACCCCCTCTTAAAACGTATTTCTGGATCTTTCCCGTCGCGGTTTTCGGCAGCTCTGTTACAAACTCGACCTTGCGAGGGGCCTTGAAATGCGCCATGTGCTCCCGCGCATACGTGATCAACTCCGCTTCGGTCAGCCTGGCATCGCATGCCAGGACCACAAACGCTTGGGGGGCCTCCCCCCACTCAGTGTCGGGCATCCCTACGACCGCGACCTCCTGAACCCCCGGATGGCGCATGAGGATACCTTCGACCTCGACCGAGGAAATGTTCTCCCCGCCGCTGATGATCACGTCCTTGAACCGGTCGCGGATCTCGATATACCCGTCAGGGTGCACGACGGCCGCGTCGCCACTGTGAAACCATCCCCCCCGCATTGCCTCCGCGGTTGCCTCAGGGTCTTTGTAATACCCTGTCATCACGACATTGCCGCGCACCACGATCTCGCCGAGGGTCTGACCATTTCGGCGTACCGAGTTGTCTTGTTCGTCAACCACGCGCAGCTCCCCTGAGGTGACCAACTCCACTCCCTGACGGGCCTTGATGACAGAGCGCTCTTCGAGGCTGAGCTCGGCGTGCTCGGGTCGCGGCTCGCAGATGGAGATTAACGGGGCGGTTTCGGTCAAACCATAGGCCTGCGTAAGGTCCCAGCCCAACTCACTCTCGATCCGCTGAATCGTCGCGGCGGCCGGGGACGCTCCGGCCGTCACCACCCGCACGCCCGAGGGTACCTCGCCACGCTGTTCGCGTCTGGCGTTGGCAAGCCCGATCAGCACCGTTGGCGCGGCGCAGAGCATCGTCACGGACTCGTCGCGAACCAGCTCAAACGCCCTGGCTGGATCGACCTTGCGAAGACAGATGTGTGTGCCGCCAACCGCGGTCACGATCCAGACGAAGGTCCAGCCGTTGGCATGGAACATCGGCAACGTCCACAGATATCGGTCGGCGCAGGTCATCGTCAAGTGGACCAACGTTCCGATGGCGTTCATGTAGGCGTTGCGGTGGGTCATCATGACGCCCTTGGGTCGAGCGGTCGTCCCGCTCGTGTAATTGATCGTGAGCAGATCGTGCTCGTCGATGGAAGAACGCTCGAATCTCCCTGATTCAGCCTCGAGCAACGCTTCATATCCCTGCCAGCCGTCTGGCTGTCCCTCCAGCGCCACAAAATGTCGGACGAGGGGGCAGGTGCCGCGCAGCGATTCGAGCGCCTCGAGATGTTCCCCATGCGCACAGACGACCGACGACCCGCTGTGTCGGACGATGTACGCGATCTCGTGGGGTTTCAGTCGGAAGTTGATCGGAACGAGAACGCTCCCTGTCTGCGGGACGGCATAGAACGACTCGAGCATTGCGTGTGTATTCGGCGAGATGTAGGCGACCCGGTCGCCCTTCTTCACACCCAGACGCTGCAAAGCCGCAGACCAGCGGTCGCAACGGTCGAAGAACTGCTCGTAGGTCAAGCGCATCGACCCGTCGACGACCGCCTCCCTGTTCGGATAGAGCGAGCGAGCGCGGCGCTGGAACTCGAGTGGTGTTAGAGGTGTCTCCACGGTGCCACCTGGACCTCCCTACTCCTGCATGATCTGCTTCGGTCCTATCATATTCCTCCAAGATCAGATGACGAGAACACATGCCCACCACGGCGGGCTCGCAGTTGGACAACAGCTTGAGTCCATCCGGGAAATCGTCGAACCCAGGGGTGGGTGGGGAGGATCAGCCCGCCGTCTTGGCACGTGCCCGTTCTATCTCGGCCGGAACTTTTGGTGTGAGACTCGGAACAATCATAGGTACCGTGCGTCGGTAATTCTCGTAACGGCTCCCGTAAAACTGAACCAGGTCCTTTTCCTCAAACTGGATCGCAAGGAGAATGTAAGCAGTCGTGCCAACGGCAAAGAGTAGGTGCGCCCCGGTCATGGTTGGCGTGACCCAGAAAGCAATCAGCCATCCGACATAGAGCGGATGTCGGACGTGTTTGTATGGTCCGGGCGTACGGAACGGCAAAGGATCATATCGTCCACCCTTCAAATGTACCCACACCTGCCTCAACCCGAACAGATCGAAATGGTTGATCAAGAAGGTCGCGACTAGAACGATCGCAATCCCACCGAGATAAACGCCTGAGAGCACCAGGCGCAGGGTCGGATCTTGAACATCCCACAGAACGCCACCCATGGGACGCCACTGCCAGAACAGGAGGATCAACGCCAGGCTCGACATCAGGACATAGGTGCTCCGCTCCGCCGCTTCGGGAATTATTCTCGTCATGGCCTGCTTGAAGGATTGACGCGCCATCACGCTGTGTTGCACAGCAAAAATTCCCAACAAGAGTGCGTTGATCAGGAGGGCTGTTCCGAATGGGCCTTGAGGGCCCGGATCCATTGTCTTGGGCACCACCCAGTTACCGATAAAACCAATCGCGTACAGAAAAGTTCCGAAGAACACCAGGTAGCAAACCAGTCCATAAGTGAACACGGCTATCCTTCCAAGCATGCGCTGCCTCCTTCTCAAAAGGTGCGGGCAGACCTGACGCTGGGCCCAGGATGCCCCCGCTCCACTTCCAAGCCTGTTAAATGAATGTTTCGTGCGGAATATATCGCAGCGGAGCAGAAAATCAAGAACAAAGCTCAGGCAGTCTCTCAGCGATTCCCTCAGCAGTGTGTCATTGTTCAGCTCAGGGCCGTCAGAGGATCGGGTGAATTCGCTTGAACACATGGGCCGATGGCTCTATCGTCCCAGACTGAACCGGGTTCAGGAATTCGTGAATTCTCAGGAGGCGCCGCATGGCCAGGAAAAAAGGTGATTCAAGAGCAGTTCCCCCGCCTGACGGGGAGAATTCCGATGAACGGAGACGGGCAGAGCCGGGATCGGAAGGTTTTAGCAGCAGACGCCTGTCCCGGCGCGAGTTGCTGAAGCGGGCCGGCCTCGCGGGCGCCGCAACGGCGCTTCCCCTATCCGCAATCGTGCCGGCGGGTGGGGCCGAGCCCGCGCAGGAGCCGTTTGAAACACTGACGGCAGCCGCCTCCGACACGCTTGAAGCCATTGTAGCCCGGCTGATCCCTTCTGACGCAAACGGCCCGGGCGCGGCCGAGGCCCGAGCCGCGCACTACATCGACCGCGCACTGACCGGGCCCCTGGCGTCCTCACAGAATGCTTACGCGTCGGGACTCGCCGCCGTGAACCGCTATGCCGACGAGTCACACGGCGCCGCCTTCGCCGAACTTGGAACCGAGGATCAGGACACTGTGTTGAGCGATATGGAGTCGGATCGAGCCACCGGATTCACTCCCGACTCGTCCACGTTCTTCAATCTCCTGAGGACGCACACCATAGAGGGGACGTTTTGCGATCCGTATTACGGGGGTAACGCCAACTTCGTCGGTTGGGATCTGATCGGGTACCCGGGTGTCCGGACCATCGTTGGGCCCGGGGAACAGCGCATGGACGAAACTCCCGCCGCAATCCACCGGTCGGCCTACGACTATTCGACGTTCACGAAAGGAGGGGCGTAAACGATGGCGACGACGTTGCCTCCAACGGATGTAGTGATCGTCGGTGTCGGTGCGGCTGGAGGTGTCGCCGCCCTGCCGCTGGCCCGGGCAGGCCTCCAGGTGGTCGGCCTCGAGGCGGGGACGTGGCTGACGAGGCGAGACTTTGCTCCGGACGAACTCCGGAATAACGTGCGGGGGTGGCCCCAGTCGGTCCAGAAGGCCAACCGCGAGGTGCCCACCCATCGGCCCAGCGCGTCTGCACCGTACTCGGCGCGCAGACCGATACATCCGATGATGAACGCGGTTGGGGGGACGTCGCTCCACTACTGGGGCCAGAGCTGGCGACTGAACCCCTGGGATTTCAAAGTGGCCAGCGAAACGACACGCCGCTACGGGGCCTCGCGCATTCCAGCCGGATCCACGGTCGAGGACTGGCCCTTCGGTCTCGAGGCGTTGGAGCCGTACTATGACCGAGTCGAGTATGAGGTCGGAATCTCCGGAAAAGCGGGGAACATCAATGGGACGATCGACCCTGGAGGGAACCTCTTCGAGGGACCCCGGAGCCGCGAATATCCGATGCCCCCGCTTCGCCCCAGCGGGTTTACCAAGCACATGGCTGACGCCGCACGTACGCTCGGCTGGCATCCGTTTCCCGGACCCGCCGCGATCAATTCCGAGGTGTATGATGGGCGCGCCGGATGTGTCTATCACGGGTTCTGTTCCAGAGGCGGCTGTCACGTCGACGCCAAGAGCTCGACCGCAGTGTCGACGATTCCAAAGGCGCAAGAGACGGGGAACTTCACTGTCGTGACCCATGCACATGTCACCCGGATTGAGGTCGACAGCGATGGCCGAACTACCGGTGTCACTTTTGTCCGCGACGGTCAGGAGTGCTTCCAGCCCGCCCACGTCGTCCTGCTGGCCAGCTACACCTACGAAAACGTCCGCACCTTGTTGCTCTCGAAATCCGACCCTTTCCCCGACGGGCTGGCGAACAACCATGGGCAGGTCGGGCGGCATTATTTCAGCCACGCGACCGGCGGTGGCGTGACGGCGCTGTTTCCGTTTAACCTGAACAAGTGGTACGGGGCCGCAGCCCAGGGTGTGGCCATCGATGAGTGGGCCGACGATAACTTCGATCACCGAGACCTGGATTTTGTCGGTGGGGGCAACCTCTGGATCTACACTGAACGCCGTCCGATAGCCGCAGCAGAAATGAACACGTTCGGGCGAGCGCCGCGCTGGGGCTCGGAGTGGAAGGCGTTCGTCCGGCGTAATGCCGACCGCTGGACCAACACCTACATCCAGAAGACCACGCTGCCCTACCAAGACAACTACCTGGATTTGGATCCCACCGTGACCGATCCGCTGGGTTTTCCTGTCTGCCGGATCACGGCAGGCTTCAAGGAGAATGAGCGCAATATCAGCCGCTTCATGCAGGACAAAATGGTCGAATGGTTCAGGGCGGCCGGCGCCATCGACACGATCCAGTCGGATCTGGGCACGATGGGTCCGTCGACGCATGCGTACGGCGGCACCCGGATGGGTGACGATCCGGATACAAACGTCGTAGATCGCTGGGGCTTTTCGCACGAAGCGGGGAACCTGGGTATTCTGGGCGCTTCCGTCATGGGAACGAGCGGGGCACGCAACCCCACGCTGACGGTTCAGGCCCTCGCGTGGCGCACGGCCGCACATCTGGTAGAGAACTGGAGAACGATCGGTGAGTAGCGGCTCACGCCTGGAGGATTGAATTTCCAATCGCAGCACGTTACATGCGGGCGGCGATACTCGAGCCGGAGGTATGGGTGGCGATTACTCCAATTCATTCCATTCAGGGCGCTGGGTTGCGCTCGCCACTGGAGGGTGAGCATATCGAGACTCAGGGCGTGGTGACCGGCACCGGCTCCAGAGGCTTCTTTATTCAGGATCCTAAGGGCAACGGCGACGCCAACGTCTCCGATGCGATTTTCGTGTACAGCCCGCAATCCACGCCGCCGGTTGGGGCGTCGGTTACCGTCAGCGGTGAGGTGGTCAACTTCAAGCATGATCCCGACGGTGATGAGCGACCGACCACCCAGATAGTGGAGCGCCACACCAAGGTGATCGCCCGTGATGGCCCCCGTATCGAGCCCGTATGGCTTACCGCTGAGGGCGTGTCCAAGGATAGGGAAGCTCTGGCCCGGTATCTGAACGGTCTCGAAGGAATGTTGGTGGGCATTGAGCCTGGAGTCACTTTTATCGCCCCCAGCAACCCCTTTGGCGACTACGTCGTGCTACCTGCGGGCGACGATGCCAAGCGCACTCCCCACGGGGGCGTGCTCATTAATTCTAAAAACCCCCAGCGGTGGTTTCCCGGCTTCCGCGTCAGGGGCCGAGGTGCCCCTCAGGTGAACGTCGGAGCGCAACTGCTCAGCCCCGTGATCGGCCCCCTCAATTACAGGTCCTCTTCATATCAAATTGCGGCCGAAGGTGGAATCCAGATCAAGAATGCCGAAATTACCGTCGAGCGGACTCCCCTGCGCGGCGATGAAACCCACGCGACGATTCTGACCCTGAATGGCTTCAACCTCGATAAGCACGTCGAGCAGGCCGACCGGGTCAGGGATCCCCGCCGCGATATCGACGACGACGCTGGAGACGGGCGCTACACCATGCTGGCCAGCGCGGTTGTAGACCAGGCGGGGAACCCGGACATCGTGGCCCTGCAGGAAATCCAGGATAACGATGGGGCAGAGCAAAGTGGGGAAGCTGGGGCGAACGAAAACTACAAGGTATTGACCGATGAGATCCGCCGTCTGGGCGGGCCCCGGTATGCGTGGGCCGATATCGCTCCAGAGCTCAACGCCGACGGGGGTCAGCCGGGGGGCAATATCCGTAACGGTTTTCTCTACGACCCCGAGCGTATGGAGCTGATTGAGGGTTCCCTGAAGCCAATTGGCGAAGATGATCCCGCTTACTATGAATCGCGCAAACCCCTCTTCGGGCGCTTCCGGATGAAGAGCATCGGCACGGAAATCGCGGTGATAAACGTGCACCTGGCTTCCAAACGCCACCAGAACGGCATTTTCTCGCCCCACCTGCCGGGCCACGACCCGCGACTGGAAACCCGGGTGCGCCAGGTGGAGATCATCCGCGAAGTCCTCGGTGAGCTGAAGCCCCAGGGGATCGACTATTACGTCACCGGCGACTTCAACGACTTCGAGTTCAGCGAGACCCTCAAGGTGCTGGTGGGCGGGGAAAGTGTAAATATGGTCGAGACGTTGGCCGAAAATGAGCGCTACGACTACAACCATCGGGGCATTTCGCAGGCACTGATGCACGGTATTGTGTCCAGGGAGCTGGCCGCACGAGACGGCGCGCAGTATCAGGTACTGCACGGCAACGAGCTGATAGGCGCCACACCGGGCCAGCTCGGCGGCAAGGCAAGCGACCATGCGCTGGTGATGGTTCGGCTCAATATGGCCGCCAGGGTCTGATCAGGGAAGGCGTGAGAAGCTATCGGAATCTCCGGTCCCGACAAACGACCCACTGGGCCCGTGAACACATTTCGGTTTTTCACCCGAATCTTCAGGGCATCCCGGTTTCCGTCATCGGATTTCCTGGGAGTTGAGAATTGAGAGCGGGGCGGGAGTCTAGCAGCCCGTGGCAGAAGTCCTGAGGGCCGCGTTACGGCCAAACGGGGCCGGATTCTAGGAGGCGACGACGAGACAATGCTCTTTCATTAGGAGGAGTCGGCGACAACGAAGACGGCCCCGTTTCGCCGTAACCCTTTGGGCGCAGGGGGGTTCGGGCCGCAGGCTTTGTCCCTCGTCGGTCACTATGAAAAGACATCGCTCCGCTCCTCACTTCGCGCCTGCAACCCGAAGACCCCTGCGCGCGGTCCTCAGGACTTCTGCCACGGGCTGCTAAGGGCACACTCCGCCGAGGTATCCTCCACCGCCGCAGTAGGTCACATCCTGAAGTTGAATCCTCAGGCCATCTGGATCGCTGAAGTAAAGCTCGGGAGTCCCTTCGGGAGCGCCCCCTCGATTCGGCATTCGCAGCGACACCCAGTGCTCGAGCGGCCCGGGTTCATCCGGCCCGGAGCCTTGTGCCCGGATGCCATGTGCCTCAAGCGCGTCCTGAACCTCTGCGACGTCGAAGTCCTCCATCGTGAGGCAAACGTGGTTGATCCGCGCACGATCGCCGTTGGTGAACATCAGGAACTGACCACTCGTTCCCACGCCGAGCCCAGCGGTAGCGGCTTGCATGACCTGAACTTGGAGACCAAACGCACGCTGGTAAAACGCGTTCGTGCGCTCGGGGTCGGGCACATTGATCGTGAAGTGGTTGAGGTCACGCAGTGGGAGCGCCCCTCCCTCCGGAGCGGGTTCGGGATTGAGGCACGCACTACCTAAAAATCCGTCTCCCCCACAATAGCTCGGATCCAGCAGCTGAATGACGAGACCATCGACATCTGCCATATGGACCTCGGGCGTGGGGGCCCGGCCGCTCAGGCGAAACTGCATCGCCGCAGGGGTGAACCCCTCGCCTCCATCGCTTTGTCCGCTTTGTCCGCTTTGTGCGCTTTGTGCCACGCCATGACTCGCCAGGATCCCGACGACCCGGTCGACATCGAAGTCGTCCAACGCTATCCCAAAGTGGTCGATCCGGGGCGGACCCGGACCCGCCTCAGTCAGCGCTAGAAAGCGAGGCCCCTCGCCGATGCGCAGGAAGATCGTCGGGCCGCGGCGCGCTTGGACCGGCATGCCGAACAGTCCCTGGTAGAAATCCAGGGAGCGTTCGACGTCGGACACTGCAAGCGTTACCTGGTGTAGCCCTTGAAAACCGAGCGAAACGGCCTGTTCCCGCGCCATCAGTGGGCGGGCCAGGGCGCATGCGGGCAGGGAAAGCAGCCAGGCCCGCCGGGTCATGCCCCTAGAGGGAACCTCTGTCGTCGAATCGTTGGTCGGATTGCTCACGGCTCGCTCATCTCAGTTCGCGAAGTGGGATTTATCCTGTGCATACCCTACACCAAATCTCGATTAGCGACAGGGATTTTGTCCCTGCGTTGCACTGCAGTTCCGTTCACGAATCGGTCAGCTAAGGGACCTTAGCCGCCGTCAGCCTGCAACCACGCGTTAGAGGCCTTTCAGGCCGGCGGCCGGGGGGCTAGATATTTTGAGCCAGAGGTGGGCCTGTGGCGCTCGGTGACGACCCTAGGTCGTATGCGAGGTCGGGCGGTCTCGATCTGGGGTCTCAGTGCGAGAGCGCGTACACAGCTATGTTTACGCCCATCGGGACGGCGCGCCCCAACGAGAGTTCGCGGGGGTAGGCGGGATCTTGTTCCCATTCCCAGGCATCCCCGAAATCCAAATTGTGGCAGAGGACGGCCATCAGTCGGCCTGCGTCATCTACTAAACCGAAATAATGGTGTTGGGCTGCGTTCCGTCCTTCACGGGCCCTCGGCTGCAGAACAGCCGGAAGACTCGGTATCCGCGGCCTCTCGTTGAACTCATAGAAAGATCTGAAGATCTCGTGATCTGTCGAGCGTTCGACCGGTTCTCGATTGGGAAATACGCGGCGGAGCTCCCCCGCAAGCGATTCCCATTCTTCCTCTCCCCAGAAATCGTCAACCATCAGAAAGCCACCACCCAACAGACAATTACGAAGACTGGTAACGTCCGCGTCGCTCAAACTCATCCTGCCACCCTCGACGATGTAGATGAAGGGATATCGACTGAGGCTCGAATCGGTCAATTCGAAAACCAGCCCATCGCCATTCGTGGAGAGACCGGTAAGACTCTGAACGTGGGCGGAGAAACTTCGATCAGCCCTAGGCCAATCGGTAGACCAACTATCACCTGAATACCGGATTCGTACGAATGTGAATGCGGATGTCTTGAACTGGATGTCGTCAAGGCTCTTTATCGGGACCGGCAACTCTTCCCCGAGCCGGTCTTGCCCGCTTTGCTGTGCGTAGACTCCCGAGACAGAGACCAACAGCGCCAGTACTGGCCATGAGATGGCGATGCCCGTGTACCTGATACCGTCAAACCATTGCTTAATATTTGATTTGAACTCCCCGTGCGCGGCCCTCAAAACTTCCGCCACGGGCTGCCAGGCGCGGGCTAGATCCCGTTCGCATTGAACAGGTGCCCGCGTCAGGGGCCGCCGACAACGGCGGTAGCCTTGATCTCCAGCAGCATGCCCAGACGCGCGAAGCCCACAACGGTAATCAATGCGCTCGACGGATAGTGGCCGGGCTCGAACTTGGTCGCCCGTATATCGATGAACGGATCGCCATAGCGCGTATCACCGATGTAGACGGTCATCGTCACGATGTCGGCGAGCGTACCGCCAAACGTCCCGAGCCTCTCCTTGATGACTCTGAAAATCTCGTGGGTCTGCGCCTCAAAGTCTCCGGCAATCGAATTACCGTCCGCATCTTCCGTCGCCGTTACGCCCGCGAGCCAGACCGTCTTCCCCCCCTGGGTCGCGACGGCGGGAGAGAACGCCCGACCCTCCGTCCAATCCAAAGTCAGGTATTCTCGCGATACGGTCCCGGCGTCTTGGGCATTCGCTAATCCCCCTAGCGCCAGAGCTAGAACGAGTATCGCCAGGGGCGGCAAGCGGAGCTTCTCTGTAATGGGTTTAGCGTTCATGCTGAGTACCCTCCGTATTTATCTCATGATTCGATCGCCCGGTATGCGCCTGAGTGTCAACCCGGTAAAACGCGGAATCCCCAGCTGTTCACAAGCACGAAGAATCTGCCGGCGCCCCACCGTGTCGGGTATGGCTTGCTTCCCTCACTTTACTCCCAGAAGTACGTCAAAAGGATCAACCCGTCAAGTCTCTAGATATTTCGGCTCGTCGCAAGAGGTTGGAACAGATACAAGTAGCAGCCTGACCTTTGTTACGGGTTCCCTTCCGGCTCCTTTCCACCCACTGCGCCGTTCTTGACAAGAAACAGGAATGGTTGGAACAGATACAAGTAGCAGCCTGACCTTTGTTACGGGTTCCCTTCCGGCTCCTTTCCACCCACTGCGCCGTTCTTGACAAGAAACTCGACGACGGTGTCGTACGAGATTGCTGTAGCGGCATCGAGCGCTGTGCGGCCCTCGGTGTTGGTCGCATTGACATCCACTCCCAGCTCGACGGCCAACGTTACGGCTTCGAGTGCGAGGGCTTCTTTCTGGCTCGGCTCGGGCTGAAGCCACGCTCGGCCGCCACCCATTCCCAGCGCGGCCATCAGAACCGTCGTGACGGTGGTACTCTCTTGAAGCCGAACGCCCCTGACGTCCACCAACATGTGTGAGCCCTGCTGCACGAACAGCGGATCGGCGCCGTGGCTGATGAGGAGACGCATGACCGTCGGGCTGCTGAAAGCCGCGGCGAGCCAGAGGGGCGACGCTCCAACCAGCTCGGGGTCAAAACTGAAATCCAGCGACGCCCGCCGAGAGGGCGTCCATGTCGTCAGGGGGGCGCTCGCGTCGGCTCCGTGGGCGAGCAGCTCGCTCACCATCCGTTCATCGCGATGCATTATCGCGTTATGCAGGGCCGTAAAGCCGGGCCCGACAGCGTTCGGATCGGCTCCGGCATCAAGGAGGAATCCAACGAGTTCCGTGGAGCCGGAGTGCGCGGCAAGCGACACCGCGCTGACGCTCCAGGCGTCGGCATCGTTCACATTCGCGCCCCCAGCCACGAGAGCCCTGGCGGAAGAGAGCGCACCGCCGCGCGCGGCAAACATCAACGCGGTGTCGCCCCCGTGCGGGATATCCCGGTTGTAGTAAGTGTGCGGCACCACCGCCATGACCTGACTCCAGACCTCGGAGCGGGCATGAACGTCGGCGCCGTGCGCCAGCAGCGCCTCGACGACATCGGGATGCTTCTGCGCCACCGCCCACATCAGCGCCGTTTGATCGCGGGCGGCCCGCGCGTTCACGTCGGCACCTGCGGCAATCAGTAGTTCGACGACGACCCGATTGCCGGAACGGGAAGCGACCATGACCGGAGTCTCGCCAAGCAGAAGTGCCGCCCTCGGATCGGCTCCGGCGTCCAACAACCGTCCGACCATCGTCTCGCTTCCGTTTTGACTGGCGGCCCAAAGCGGCGTCGCACCGAGATCGTTCCCCCGGTTCACGTCCGCGCCTGCTCGAATCAGCAGGTCGGCGCTCACCCCATCATCCCGGTGGCTGGCCCAAACAAGGGCGGTCGTACCATCCGCTTCCGCCAGGTTGGGGTCCGCTCCTTGTGCGAGTAAGTCGCGAAGCGCTTCGGTGTCTCCGTTCCTGACCGCGTCGACCAGCGGCGGGCCACTGGCCGCGATAGCACCCGCGGCCCCGACAAACGTAAGACAGGCGGCGAGCCCAAATGGCGTGAGACGCGCTAGTTTAGAAATGAACCGCATGGCTCGTCCAATTTCCCGTCGCTAAACCCCCGAGAGCGTATCCAGCGAGAGCTTGCCGGTGCTGCCGCCGACGCGCTCGACGGGCACGTCCATCTTGTCCATCAGCGAGAGGAGCAGGTTGGCTATCGTCGGGGAGTCCGACTCGGAATACTTGAGGTGCCGGCCGCCCTGGAGCCGGCCCGATCCACCGCCCATCACCAGAAGCGGCAGGTTGTTTCCCGAGTGGTCCGCGCTGTTGGAAATCCCCGAGCCATAGAGGATCATCATGTGATCGAGCAGAGAACCGTCACCGTCAGGCGTCGCACGGAGCCTGGCCAGATAATTGGAGAACAGCTCGGTGTGATAACGGTTGATGATCGACAGCCTGGCGATCACTTCGGGAACATCATTGTGATGCGACAAGGGATGGTGCGCTTCCGGCACGCCGATTTGAGGATAGGGCCGCGCGTTCTGTTCTTTGCCGATCATGAACGAAATGACGCGGGTCAGGTCCGATTGAAAAGCGATGAGCTGCAGGTCCAGCATCAGCGCCAGGTGATCTTCGAAGACAGGAGGCGCGCCTTGAGGCTGCTCGAGTGTCGGCAGCTCGATGTCGCTCTGTTCCTCGGCTCTCTGAATGCGCCGTTCGACGTCCCGAACCGCATCGGTGTACTCGTTGACCTTGGTCTGGTCTCGGGGTCCGAGATCGTTCTTGAGACTCGTCAGCTTCTCGTTCACCGAATCTAGAATGCTCTTGTGCTGTGCGAATCTCTCCTGGCGTGCGCTTCGTTCCGTACTGCCGGTATCGCCAAACAGGCGCTCGAACACCACACGTGGATTCCACTCCATCGGCAAGGGCTGGGTCGGACTGCGCCACGAGAGCGTGTGCGTGTAGACGCAGCTCAGGTTGCCTGTGCACGCCCCCGCGTTGCTCGGGGCATCCATCGAAAGCTCGAGCGATGCCACCTGTGTCTCTCTGGAAAATTGCCGTGCCAACAACTGGTCGATCGACGTGTCCGCGATGATTTCGACCTCGTTTGTTCCGCCGCGAGCCGTGCCGGTCAGAAATGAGCCGGAAGCACCCGCGTGGATGTAGTTCCAGTTTGCGTTGATGCCGCTCAACACGAGCATTTGATCCCTGAACGGTGCCAGCGGCTCCAGAATGGGTGACAGTCGGAAGTTGCGTCCCTCGCCTTCGGGTGACCAGTGGGGCATGGCCATGCCATTGGGCACATAAAACGCCTGAAACCGTTTGACCGGTTTCACGGCCTCCTGCGCGTTGGCCGACGCGGGAACCATCGCTTCGAGAAAGGGCAGCGCGATCGTTGCGCCCATGCCGCGTAATACCGTTCGCCGGGATATCGATTTTTTAGTGATGAACATACGAGTTGCCTCTCTTCAACAATCCTAGTTGATTATGGATCGATGATCATTGCTACACTAGACTCATCGGCTACGGTCCGCATCAAAAAAGCGGGACTTCGGACTATCCCCAGAATCAGTGACGACCAGCGGTAGTCACTCTCCGCCGCATCGCGAACGATTTTTCTTACTGTCGGCTGATCGTAGTACTCGAGTCTTCGGCCGAGAGCGTAGGCCATAAGTTTCTTGGTGACGGTGCGGGGAAACGCCTCGGGTTCATCGAGCAGCAGCGCCCGCAACCCGGTCAGCCCCTCAACGCTCCGGCCGCTCACCGTGGTGGCCGTGGCATCGATCTCCTGGCCCGACTCGTCTATCGTCCGCCAGCCCCCGATGACATCAAAATTTTCCAGAGCGAACCCGAGCGGGTCGATCAGTGAATGGCAGGTGTTGCAGGAGGGATTCTCCCGGTGTTGGGCGAGCCGCTCGCGTATCCCCGTGGGTAGGACCGCGGGCGCGGAGTCCTCCAGGGCGGGGACTCCGGCAGGGGGCGGCGGCACAGGCAGGGCCAGAATGTTGTCCAACAGCCATTTGCCACGCAAGACCGGCGATGTGCGGTCCGGGTATGATGTTGTCGCCAGCAGCGCTCCCTGGGCGAGCAACCCGCCTCGCTCGTCGTGGTTGGGGAGGGTAACGCGTCGGAAACGGCTTCCGTACACCCGCCCAATCCCGTAGTGCCGCGCGAGCCGTTCGTTAACGAAGGTATAGTCCGCGTCCAGAAGATCCCCAACGCTCCGGTCCTCTTCTATGGTGCTGGCCACAAACAGTTCCGTCTCCCGCTGGAATCCCTGCAAAAGACTCAGGTCATAGTTGGGATAAACGCCCGGGTCCACCACCACCTCCGCAACACGGCGAAGGTTCAGCCACTGCGCAGCAAAATCGTCGACAAGCGTTTCGGTGGCGCGCGGATCGGCCAACATGCGCCGCACTTCCTGTTCCAGGGTCAGCGGATTCCTCAGCCGTCCCTCGTCGGCCAATGTGAGCAGGCGCTCATCCGGGATGCTGCTCCACAGGAAGAATGACAAGCGCGAGGCCAGCTCAATGCCACTCATTCGATAACTTTCTTGTTCCCCTGGCGGCGGATCCCGATAGACACGCAGGAGAAAGTCTGGATCCACGAGCAGTCGTTCGAGCGCGAATTGAATTCCGGCGTCGAAACTTCCACCGATATTTCTTCCCCTGTCAAAGAACTCGAGCAAGGTCCCCACATCAACGTCCGCCACAGGCCGGCGATAAGCGAACCGCGCCATTCTTGAAAGGATCGTCGTTGCGCAGGCCCGCTCTTCGGCGGCATTAACGGCGTTGGCGGCAGGCTCGGGCTGACACACGAAGATAGCGCGGCGGCTGGGCGTGTCCTGGGCAGGTATCGAATTTTCGTAAGCACTGCCGATCTGGACCGAGCCCACGTTGCCGTAACCCATGTATACCTGGTCGTTCCCGATAACCCTCCCTCTTTGCAATGGTTGCGGGAGACCTTCCGGTTCCCACAGCTCCCTGACGAACGACACGCCGACAACATGGGGGCCCGCTTCCACCGGGATACGAACCTCGAGGTCGGCGTCTCCGATTGTCTGCATGTACTGTTCCCATTCGGAATCCCCGTCGTAGCCGACTTCACCGGCGCCTGCGAAACTGGCGGCGGCCGGCCTGCCCTGTGCCTGGCCTCCGACGGTGAACCGTTCGAGCAATGCGCCATCGATGCGCAGATCGAGTTGCTGCGGCCATCCCATGCCCTTCAGATAAGATTGATACTGCCGCTGGAGTTTGACCTTGATCAGGTACTCGCCATCGACTGGAAAGTTGTAGCGTATCGCCATACCGCCACGAGATCCGAGCGGCAGATCGTCGCTCTCCCGGTCGTTCTGCAAAACGTGCAAAGGAATCTCGAAGGTTTCAAGCGTCGGGTTTGCTGGAGGAAGACCTGTCGCGAGCCGCGTCACCTGACGGGCCACCGACATGTATCGTTCCAGGTGGGCCGTCGAAATCGTGAGGCTGTCCGCGAAGTTGTCGAAGCTGCCGTCCGCTGTCTCGTCCCCGGGCAGCAGGGGCTTCACATCAATGTCGAGCGCGAGCAGATCCCGGATCGCGTTGTTGTATTCCACACGATTGAGACGATGGATGGCGCCGATTCGGCCAGGATTTTGCCTGGCCTCCGAGGCGCGGTCGATTTCGAGTTCCAATAAGTTTGCCACGGTGCGATAAGTGTCCGGGTCGGGGCGCGGACTCTGTGGCGGCGGCATCGAGCCGGCCCTCAGTTTGGCTATGACCTTTTCCCACACCTCCGCATTGGGAACCGGCTGCGTGAGATCCAGACTCTCGAGATCGAGTCCAGCGGTTTGTAGTCTCTGGCTGTGGCAGGTAACGCAGTACTGGTCGATGAGGGCCCGGGAGGGGGTGGAGGTCGCCGGATCCAAAGTCGTTTGCGTCTGTGGCGCCGAAGCCTGAACACTGGATAGAGAGGAGCCCGATAGAGCTAGAGCGACTGAGGCGCCGACAATGAGGGTAGAGGTCCTCCGCCAAAAACGGTGCATATACATCCTCTACGGCAAAGACTTTTAAGCATTTTCTTGCCGCACAATTATTCGGCTAGACGGTCATTTTCTCTTATAAGTTCGGTATATGCAAAGGATTACTTAGGAGGCAGGGCCGGGAGTGTAGGCGCAGTATCCGGCAAAATGGATTTTGAGCTAACCGGAGCCAGGCGGTGCGCCAATTCTCGCTTTCGAGGCCGCCTGTGCCCAGGTCGCATGCTTCGTGTCAGCGTCATCAGTCATTTCAGCAAGCTCGTTCCGCGGCCACGCTTTCGGGTTTCCGCCTCGCCCTCAAGGGTGGTAGCATGACGAAAACGTTTGCCAGGTATCTCAGGTATCTGTATCTAAGGTGTCTTAAGGTATCTAAGGTGTCTAACCAGTCGGGAACGTGAGGAGGAGTCGCTCCGATGCCAATCCTATGGGGAATGACTGTCGTCCTATGGTTGACGACTGGGCTGCTGGCTCAGCAGCCCGCTGCTTCGTCCACGGCGAGCTTGGATTTCGAATTCTTCGAGACCCAGGTGCAGCCGATCTTCCTGGCCCAAAGGCCCGGGTTTACCCGCTGCGTCGTGTGCCATGAGGGCGAAGGGGGCAGCACGTTTCTAGAACCGCTCTCAGCGGACGCAACGACTTGGACCGAAGAGGAGGCGCGCAGCAACTTCGATCGGGTATTGCGGCTGGTGACACCCGGGCAGCCGACCGAGAGCCGCCTGCTGATGCATCCACTGGAGCCTGCCGCTGGGGGTGACGAGTTCCACAACGGCGGCAGGCAGTTTACGTCCCAAAACGATCCGGACTTCCAGACGATCGCAGCCTGGGTGCGCGGGGAAACAAGGTAACCTACGCTCAAAATGGCGCGAACAAAGGAGCTTTCAAAGCCATGACTACTTTACAAATGCTGAGACGTTATCTGCCGGCGCTCGCGATTTTTGTTTTCACCGTGCCGTTGGCGGCTGCGGACAAGGTTTTGATCATTCAGACGAACAGCGCCGGCGACTCGGTCCACATCATCGATCCGGCGACGAATGAGATCGTGGCGGAGATCCCCGGCATCGAGCGGGCCCACGGGGCCGTACCTTCGCCAGACGGGAATTGGATCTACGTCAGCAATGAGGCGGATACTACCGTTGACATCATCAACACCACGACGTGGGAAGTGACCAAGAAGATCCCCCTCACAGATCATCCCAACAACATCGCGATTACCCCAGACGGACGCAAAGTCTATGTGGCTATCGCGCGGGCCCCGGGCGCGCTGGATGTGATTGACACAGCGTCTCAGACGAAGGTCAGGACGATCTCTGTCCACGGGGGTGTTCACAATGTCTACGTGACCCCCGATGGGAAGTACGCGATCGCCGGCATGATCGGCGCACGGAATCTCACCGTGGTCGATACCCAGACCGACATGCCCGCGTGGACACAGTACTTCGACTTGGGTATACGTCCGATGGCGTTCGAAACGAACCCCGATGGTTCGACGAAACGGATATTCACCCAGCTCACCAACTTCAACGGGTTCGGCGTTCTGGATTTTGAGACGCGCAGGGAAGGCGCTCGGATTGAGTATCCCGAACTAGCTCCGGGTGAGAGGACACCCGGTCACGGCGGCAATACCGCACACGGCATAGGAATTACGCCGGACAATCAGTACCTGGTCACCAACAGCAGCCTGAATAGCAGTGTTTACGTCTATTCGCTCCCTGACCTGCAGTTGATCGGAGGAGTCGAGGTTGGGCACTCCCCTAACTGGGTCACGATCACCCCCGACAGTCGCTTCGCCTATATCTCCCTGGCTGGGTCGAACAGCGTGTCCGTGGTTGATATCCAGGCTGTAAAGGTGGTGACTGAGATCAAGACCGGCGGGCAGGTACCGAAGCGCAACGCAACGTTGGTGGTGCCGGAATAGGAGACGACTCCTTTACAAGGCAGGTCGGAAAATCCCGGTGCATCTCGCTGGCAATGCGGCAGCACGGGCAGGGGCCAAGTTAACGCGGCGGGGCAATTTTAACCCCGTCTGGCATTAGGGCAGTCCGGCACCTAGCCGGATGTGCATCAACGTCTCGGTGTCTTGGGGGAGGGCCACGTCGCCAGGCGGCAGCTGGTTGGCGCTCAGGATGTAGGCGATCAGTTCGACCAGCTCTGCGGACGACAGCGTGCCGGGTGCCTCTTGCGGCATGGTGTCGCGGATTCTTTCGAACAGCTCGCCGAGTGAACGATCGTTCCAGGTCGTCTGAAACACGTAATCGTTGAGTAGAGGCGCCACGGCGGGGGTCACCGACGTCAGGGTGCCATGACATAACTCGCACTGTTCGTCGTACACCGTCTTACCCTGATTGGCCTGCACTGTCGTGTAGACGCCGTCCTTCGCGGAGCGATCCGCCGCCTCCTGCGCCCGCGCGACGGAAATACCTGCTGCGGCCAGGGTCACTGCCAACGCCACCAAGAAACCGTGCATCATCATCTCAAAAAGGATCTCGATCTTGGGCGCCAAGCGCCCGTTGACCGATTGTAATATTTCCTCGCCGCATTCATATACGTGGTGTCTCAAGTCCTGTCATGGATACACCTCCGTTCAGTTTGTACGCTGTCTGGCAGTATCGGAGACGCCTTCGACATCGAAGGGCCCTTGCCCGGACCGAGTCGGCTCCGCGGGCGGGGTTTAAGCAATGCTCAGCTCTGGACCCACAGCTCGGGCTTGCCGGTACCGTCGTCGGACCCCTTGATGTACCAGTTCTTCCCCAGAGGGTCGGCGTCCATGGTGCTGACAAAATCGAAAGGAGCCTGAAATTCGATGTAATCGAATCCCGTCTCGGACGCGATCAGCTGATGCCATTCCCCGGCCGGGATGAACACCAGGCTGCCGGGACCGACGGGCAGACTTCCGGTGTCGTGCTTCACTTCGCCGGTGCCTTCTTCGATGAAGTAGAAATGCTCCGGACTGATCGAGCCGGGATTCGGGGGGTTGTGGACGTGCCGGGGAGAAGCGGCGTGCGGCGCGTAGTACATGCGGCCGAGCTGCAGGTCCCAGGAGCCGGACAGACCCGTTTCCTTGTTGACCCAGAAGGTGCGCTCGCGGATACGTTTCTCGTCGATCAGCGACCTGAGTTGCGCCTCTTCGAAGAAGTAACCCTCCGGCGAGTCGTTGTCCGCGGGCTTGCCCGTGTACTTCGGCACGGTGACAAATAGGAGGCTCAGCGGGCTTTGAAACGCGGTGACGGTCGCTTCCTCACCGGGTTCCAGATACACACCGGCGCGCCGCTGGGCCGTATGCTCGGTCGTGCCCCCGACCCCCGTGTAGGTGACCCGAGCGTCCTTTCCTTCCAGGATGTAGACGACCTGCGTCCTGAGGCTGGGGGCCAGGCGAGATGTCTTGCCGGGCTCCACGCTCTTGATGGCAACCTGAACCCGGGTGCCATCGTCGGACGAACCGAGAATGTGCCTCACCTGCCCTTCCGCAATCGGGGTTGTCGTTTTAGTTTCAATGTCGATAACTTCGATCATGTCGTTTGCCTCACTCTCTTGTGATCAGGGGTTCCGATTGTACAACACCTGGATGCCCGAGATCCGGCACAGATGTCGCCAACGCGGCGGATGCCTCCCGCACCGGAGAACTTGAACAGCAGGCGCGCACTGAAACGTGCGGGTGGCCCACACTGCCCTGCTGCCTCCATCCAGTCAACGTTGACCGTTATAAGCGCGAGATGGGCCCTGATGTTCCAGGCCTGGAGACAGCGCTTACCGGAACTGCGCCCCCTGCGGCGTTGAAGACCTTGCAGAACATCGATGGTGAACACGCGGCGCATCAACGGCGACCCGGTCTACGGGACTACGGTCTGCGGGGTGACCTAAAGAGCCATGTCGGAAACTCGACCGCGCAGCATGCTTTCAGGACGCGGTGATTCTACTGCGCTGGGGTTTTTGGACCGCCCCCCGGAGTGGGGCTCCGTTGGACTACAATCTGCCAGAGGCCTCTTCAAGTGTCCCTGGCGTTCAGTCTATGGGGCGCGCCGTGAGGAACGGGCCATCTGGCGTCCGCCCTCTCAAGTCACCGTTGATGGCGATCAGATAGTAACCACCGCCACGGTCGTCCGCGTAGTCGAATCGCGTGTTGCGCGGTAGTGACGTCTCCACCATTTCGGCCGTTACAGAACTGCCGTCCCCGTCCACGATTTCCATGAATACGCGGCCGTCTTCCCGGTATATCGTGATCCTGCTACCGGAGGGGCCGTCTTCGAGCCAAGTCCCTACTGCTTCGCGTTGGGCTGGAGCGCCGACACCATCGAGTGAATCCGTCTCCACTGTCCCCGAACACGAGGGAGCGGACACGAGCGCAAGGACGAGAACAAAGGACACGCTGATCTTTAATCGCATCTTCATCTCCTGCGACGAACGACGCACGATCTCCTGCGACGAACGACGCACGCAGTCCTGTCTGCCAGAAGAAAACGGGACTCTAATCGCTGACTCTCGAAACATCGACGTTATGCATATTCAATTACAGGTAGGATTCATAAGCAAGCGCGGTCTCAAGTGCTGATACTGTGGTTCGCCAAAACACGGCCGAACCATTTTCGCGGAACAAACCGCTTGGACCCGGGATGGCCTGGAGACGGCATGTACCGTAGTCCGACAAGGAGGGACAAAATGTCAGTCGAAGTCAGTGCCTGTAAATCCCTTTACCGCCCACCGAGATTCCGCGTACATCCAGCCAATCCGGGTCGTAGACTGCCCCCAACGATCTAGGTCCTGACCCAAAAAACCACTGACTATGGAATCCGACACCCACCCCGGTCACTGCACTATCGCTTCCCTGATTGGCAACGGTGGTATGGGTGAGGTCTAGAGGTTGTTCCTGATCGTTTCCGAGCTGGCCCGAGCTATCTGTTACACGGCTCGAAGCCCAATTCTTCGAAGATCGCCTGTGCGTCGGGTGAGACGAGGTACTGCAGAATCGCCCTGGCGGCTGCGGGGTCGCTGGCATGCGTGGAGATGAACCCTACGATCGCGGTCGGCGTATAAATCTCGCGCGGCAGAACGCCAACGATGGTGAATTGATCCTGGTCGCGAAGCATGTCGCTCAGATAGAGCATGCCGATGTCAATGTTGCCGCTGATGAGACCCTTCTGTATAGTGCGCGTGGGTCGGCCATCCGTATCCGCCGGGTCAAAACAATTGGACGTGGGGGAATAGGTGGTGTTGCCCGCACAGAGCGTGCTCTTGGCGGCGATTTGGTCGGCGATGCCGAGGTTGTAGATTGCTTCGGCAGGTCCCTGCCCGGCAGTCGCAAAGTCGGGATCCTCATATCCCACGGACTTCGCCGCCAAGAGCGCTTCTTTGACCGCCTCACCTGTGGAGATGTCAGGCTCAGGCGCGCCTTTAGGTACCGCGACCGCCGTCAAGTAACTCGCCACCAATGTCATGCTGCTGGGAATGACCGCCCCCGAGGTCAACACTCCGGTCACGGGAGCTACGACGATCGACACGTCCATCGCCTCGCCTTTCGCGACCGAGTGGGTGCTGGTCCGAGCGAGGGCGTAAGTCAGCCCGACCACGTAGCCTGTTTGAGCTTCCAAGTTCGGAAGGATTCTGTCGAGCGCTCTCCGGCTGGAAGCCGGCGCCAGGAGAGTGATCTCCTGCTGGGCGAGCGCATCATTGATGCCGCCAGACAACAGCGCCGCAACGAAAACCGTTGAAAATAAATATTTCGACTGTTTCACGAGTGGCTCCCCTCCATCGGTCCAAGATCTGATTGTCGGTTTTTGGCTAAGCAGCCATTCTCAGGGTCAGTTTTCGCCTTTGACCACACACCAAGCAGCATCAACGTTGGAAGGAAAGGCTTCCGGACGGACCCAGTCGGCGTTTTCCGGCATGCGCAGTTCCGCCTTGACTTGCTCCAGCGTCTTGCCCTCGCCCGCCAGGCTCCTGACGCGTTCGATAAGCAGCGCATAGTAGCGCTCCATTTCGTCGAAAATCTCCGTGGTTCCGGGGGCGCCATGTCCCGGGACGACGACCTCGGGTGTCAAAGCGCGCATTTGCTCGATGCTCGCAAGAATGTCCGGGATGGTGACGAACGGGCGGATGTTGGAGTAGCGCTTTCGAACGACGGTCGCGGCAGCAAAGAGTATGCGTTCGTTCGGGAGCCAGATCCCGGTGTCCGCTCCGCTGTGGACGTTCTTGAGATTAAGAAGTTCCACCGTGTGGCCGCCCAGTCTGAGGGTCATTTTGTCCCCGTATTCGATGTGCGGCAAAACAATGCGGGCCCCTGGAACATTCGCCGGCGGACGGCCCCCTGCCATCAATGCTCCAGCGCCCGCGGCGGCGATGACGGTGGCAGGTGGCGAGAAGACAAAAGTTCCGGACGTATGGTCGCCGTGCGGCTCGGTATGGATGATATAGCGCACCGGCTGTGGGGTGAGCTTCTGAACAAGGTCCATCACCACGAGGGACTCGTTCGGGTTTTGGCCGGTGTCGATCAGCACCACGCCATCCTGAGTGATGATGATGCCGACATTGGAATCGTACTCCTTCGAGTAGACATAGACCCCATCCGCGAGCTTCTTCACATCAGGCCCAAGGTCCTGCGCGAGGGCCGGTGCGGTCACGCACAGGCCCATGATTACTGTCATCCCAATTAGAAACGGCATATGTGTTTTCATTTATCCTCACCCCCTAAGGTCAGTCGTGGGCGGCCTGAACAAGTCACGCGCTCGCCTCAACAATGGAAAGTGATGTATTAGGCAGTGACCATATACCAGCGATAAACGCTTTTCAAACGATTCCGGGGATCGCCGGGTCTGATTGATCTCGAGAATTAGTTTCAAATTAGTGTCCCCATCGGGATGGGTGAAATCCCTCGCCGTCAGGAGGCTTGCCCTACGATGGCGCCGGAAAAACAATCGACGTCACAAACACGTTGCACTTTGGAGTTATAACCGAATCTGGTGTTTGAGGGATTGAAGAAAAGCGGCGTATCTGGTTGATTTGTTGTTTACGAGACTTCAAAGCAACCAAAGGAGATACGCCACTATGAGTAAGAGTATCGTTATTGAACTGGAAGATCGAGAAGCGATTGCAGACCCAGTGACCGACCTGCTACGAGCCGGGGCGCAAGAGCTGATCCAACGCGCTGTGGAAGCCGAACTGTCCGAACTGCTATCCCAGCACGGCGATCGGCGAACCGAGACGGGGAAGGCTGGAGTGGTGCGCAACGGTTATCTGCCTGAACGCGAGCTGCAGACCGGCCTGGGTCCGGTAACGGTGCAAATCCCGAAGGTTCGCGCCAAGACGGGCGAAGCTGTGACGTTCCGCTCGGCCCTGGTACCCCCCTACATTCGGAAGACGCAGTCGATGGAAGCCGCCGTGCCGTGGTTGTATTTGAAAGGCGTCTCCAGTGGCGAGATGGGTGAGGCCCTGAAAGTTCTTGTCGGTCCGAAGGCGCAGGGCTTGTCAGCGAGCACGGTATCGCGCTTGAAACGGGTCTGGGCTGAAGAGTACCGCATCGGGTGCGACCAGCGTTTGGACGCCGACCGCTGGGTCTATGTCTGGGCCGACGGTATCTACAGCGGACTTCGAGCTGAACAAACCAAGTTGTGTGCGTTGGTCGTGATCGGCGTGAATGAACGCGGAGAGAAGCGTTTTCTGGCGATCGAAGACGGTGTACGGGAATCGACACAGAGTTGGCGTGAGGTCTTGTTGAAGCTGAAGTCCCGAGGGATGAATATTCCGAAGTTGGCCATCGGTGACGGGGCGATGGGGTTCTGGGCCGCACTGGAGGAAATCTATCCCGAGACACACCAACAACGCTGCTGGATGCACAAGACCATGAATGTGCTCAACTGCTTACCCAAGTCGGTCCAGGCGAAAGCGAAACAGGCACTGCACGCGATCTGGAAGGCTGAGACACACGCAGATGCCGAGAAGGCATTCGATCTGTTCATTGAAACCTATGAGCCGAAGTATCCGAAAGCCACTGTCTGCCTGCAGAAAGACAGAGAAGAACTGCTGGCCTTTTACGGCTTTCCGGCCAAGCACTGGCAGAGCATCCGAACGACTAATCCCATTGAATCGACCTTTGCCACCATTCGACACCGAACCAAGCGATCCAGAGGCTGCCTGACACGGGATGGAATGCTGCACATGATGTTCAAGCTGGGTCAGTGCGCTGAGAAGAACTGGCGACGATTACGAGGATTCGATGATCTGGTCAAGGTGATTACTGGAGTGAAATTTAACGATGGATCGAAGTGACAAAGCTCGATCAGACCGCCGCTTGAATCAATCTCCTAAACACCACTTTTGACAATAACTCTGCACTTTGTGAGTGTTGGGTTTAAGGACGGAAGTCTAAACGGGTTCCATAACCTTCTGGATGGGGTTCTGGTGCAGACAGTGAACGGAAATCGCGATAATGGGCTATGGCGCATCGCAAGACTGAACGGAATCCTCTTTTTTCCGGGCGTTGGTTCGAAGACGACATCATTCTCCTCTGCTTTCGCTGGCATTTTCGGTTCAAGCTGAGCTACCGGGACCTGGTCGCGATTTTAGGTGAGCGGGGCCTATCGATTTCGCACACCACAATCCTACCTTGGGTCGTTCGTTACGCCGAAACCTGCGAAAAGCGCTGGCGCCGATTCGAGCGACCCGTGGGCGGAAGCTGGCGGGTTGATGAAACGTTCATCAAGGTTCGGGGCGAGCTGATGTACCTGTACCGCGCCGTGGATGGACAAGGCAACACAGTCGAGTTCTTTCTGAGTCGAACACGCGGGATCGCGGCCGCGAAGTCATTCTTTCGCAAGGCACTGAAGCATCATCGGGAGCCGCACAGTATCACCTTGGACGGCCACCGGTCGAGTCATAGCGCCCTGTGACGCATGGGAATGAACGGTGAGTTCAACTTCCGGGGCCGAAACCCGGTGCAGATTCGTTCTTGTCAATACCTAAACAACGTCGTGGAGCAGGACCAACGCCGGGTGAAGGGGCGCTTGCGGCCGATGTTGGGATTCAAGACGTTCTACAATGCGCGACGCGTGATTATCGGCATCGAGCTGGCGCAGAAGATTCACAAGCGCCAGTTCGCAATTCCGATCACATTGCAGTCGAATCCTGCGGAGATCTGGCGTCACGTCATGGCGGCATAGGCCGCATCGGCGCAGCACACTGCAGATCTTATCGCCCCGACAATCCTATCTGCACCAGAACCCTCAATCAGTGCTCAGGCCTCGATATCCTTGGGATCAAGAAGGATTGGCTGACCATGCGGCGTTCGGTCAGCGGCCCGACGCCATGCATCACGATACCGGTCCAGCGTAGCCTGGTCTGCCACGCCCTTTTCCCGAACGATCCGTTCTAGTGCGGCGAGCCAGTGCAGATAATAGGTTTCGCCGGTGCCGGGATCGCCCTCTTCCTGTGCGCGTTTGATCTCTACGCCAAGCGCCGCGGTCCACTCTTTCCAGGTGAACAGGCCCTGATCGTGGAGTCCCAGGGTGATGGCGAAGGACTGGGCTTCCCAGGGTTCCCCAAAGACCGGCCCGTCCTCGTCGCGCGGGATGGTCGGAACGGCTTCCATGGCGTGGCGCGCAGCGTCGCTGTGGATTTCGCTCATGCCGGATCCAGGTAGGGCTCGAACGCCTCTATCGAGACTTTCACCGATGGATCGCTTTCTTCTCCCCACAGCGCCTGGCCGGGGAACACCACAGTGTACAACCATTGCGGATCTTCGCCGGCGCCTGTGGCGACCGAGTCTGGATAGACGTAGCAACCGCGAACAGCTTCGACCTCTCCCACCTTGTCCCGCGCGTATCGCGGCAAACGCGTGTGGGTCAGCGAGTTGATGTTCCTCGTCCTGACGCGGTCTCCGGCCATGAACCTGGGCGATGCCGGCGGATCCCGTTCGAAGTTTTGGCGCGTCATGCGGCTTGCGTCATCGGGCGTGAAGATGCGGTTGGGCCTTTCGATGGTCCTTAGCGACCGTCCCGCTTCGAGCTCTTCGGCGCCGGCGAGATGGTGCTCGACGACACGGCGCTCGAGACCAAGCAGCCAGCGTTGGTAGTAGGACGCACTGATATAAAGAGCCGGCGGCAGCGTCTCCTGCGATGCGCGCGCCATATCGATCGTCCACACCCCGAGCGGCCCCATCGCCCGCTGCATGGCACAAACGCGGCCTTCCCAAACTTCATGGAATACCGGCTCACTGGCCACCGGCCGCACCTGGCCGAAACCGTGGAGGCCTCCCATATCGTGGATCGAGTTGGTCACGATGCGTCCCCCGGGTTCTTTGCGAGACCCGTGCCAACCATGCTGTCTCGTGTGACCAGGGTGGCGAGTTGTTCCTCGCTCCAGAGGTCTGTTCGGGCGGGTCGCATGGGCACGACCAGGAATCTTGTTTCAGCGGTCGAATCCCACACCCGGATCTCTGTTTCATCGGGCAGGGCAACGCCAAATTCCGAGAGAACTTTTCTGGGCTCGATCACCACACGGGAGCGGTACGGCGCCGACTTGTACCAGACCGGGGGCAGCCCCAACACTTCCCATGGATAGCAGGAACAGAGCGTACACACGACTAAATTGTGCGTCCTCTCGGTGTTCTCAATGGCAATCAGATGGCTGCCAACGGGGCTGACTTTGCCCATAGCATTGACCGCCTGGGTCGCATCCTTAAGGAGTTCGTTCCTGAATTGGGGATCGGCCCAGGCGCGGGCGACGACCTGCGCGCCATTGTGCGGCCCAATACGGGTTTCGAATGCCTCGACAATGGCATCCAGCGCCGCCGGATCGATATAGCCCTTCTCCGAGAGAACGGTTTCCAAAGAACGGACCCTGACCTGGATGTCCGACAATTCGGAGCCATAGGGTTGATCGTGTAGATGATTGTCGTCAGAGGCCATGGCGGCACCGCTTCTAGCCACGCTAGATGAGCATCGCGAAATGCTCGCATAGACCGCCATCGGCGTTCAACAGTATTAATCGGAAGGTTGAATTACCGCGCGCCATCGGGAACGGCGCAATAGCAGCTCAATCTGATCGCTGGAAGGGGCGGGGGCCAAAGATAGTGAATGGTGGCGTAGGAGGCAACGCTATACTATGCGAATCCTCCGCACCGAAAGCCCGAATCAGCGATCCCGAGAGCCAGGGGAGAGCGCCCGAACAGGAAGAGAATACGAGGCGGTTGACATGCCGAATCGAAGAGATTTCCTTATGACTGTGGGGAGTGCGACAGCGGGAAGTATCTGCTAGGGGGCGGGCTTGATGCTGGGGCACAATCGGCACGCAAGGAAGTATTCGTTGCAGGCAGACGGGTCAAGACGGTCGATATTCATGCTGACTGCGTGATTCAAGAAGTGACAGGCATCCTCCAGGGTACGGACTTTGTCGAGATTGGCTTTCCCGACGCTTGGACCCTGGGACCTCAGCCCATCGAAGCTATGGATGCACGCGGCATTGATGTTGCTGCTCTGAGCATTAACCGGTTTTGGTGGTACGCAGCGGATCATGACCTCGCGCGCCAAATCGTCGGGCTTCATGATGAAAACCTGGCCGAATGGTGTGATACCCACTCGGATCGTTTTGTCGCCTTGACGTCGGTCGCTTTGCAGTATCCCGACCTGGCTGCCGAGCAGTTGGAGTACGCCATCAACGAGTTGGGTCACCGGGGCGCCTCAATCGGCGGTCATGTGGACGGTGCGGTGCCCTCCTCGCCCAGGTTCGACCCGTTGTGGGCAAAAGCCGAGGAACTGGGGTCCCCGGTGTTTGCGCATCCCAACAATGCGCAAAATGTTGTCCACAAGAACGGACTCCGGGGAAGAGGCAATCAGGGCAATATTATTGGAAATCCACTGGAAACCACCGTCTTGCTGACCAATATGATCTTCGATGGAACACTGGATCGCTTTCCGGGTTTGAAGAACTGACCGAACGGGCCCCGATGACCTAAGGATCGGTTGCTCCTACCTCTTCCGTTCTGGAATCTGATCTCAGGACCCGATAAAAGACACTGAGATTTCGTTGCCTCCCAATCCACGCGTTTTGCTACACTGCCCACATAGAGCACGCCATGAAGGTAGCGGTCATTCTTCTGTGTTTCGTGATCATGCTCCTGTGCGGAGTCGCCGTCGGGACGGTCACTGCACCCTGGGCGCAGGAACGTAGCGCGCCCGCCGCTCGGACGGCCATCGAGGAACTCGGGCGGCTCCTGTTCTGGGACCCGATCCTTTCGGGCGATCGCGACGTCGCATGCGCGAGTTGCCACCATCCTGATTTTGCCTATGCCGACGGCCGTCCACTGTCGCTCGGCCCCGGCTCGGTAGGACTGGGCCCAGCGCGGACTGACACGACAGGCGGGGCGATCCCGGTGGTCAAGCGGAACTCGCCCACGATCCTCAACGTGGGCTTTAACGGGTTAGATGACAATCGGCGGCGGCGGCGAGAGTTCGACGGTACCGTCGCTTCGGTCAATCAGGCGAACGCTCCGATGTTCTGGGACAATCGTCTGCGCAGCTTGGAACAGCAGGCCCTCGAGCCGATCAAGGCCCTTGAGGAGATGCGCGGGACGGCCTACCCGGAGGATGCGGCCCTCGACATGGTGGTGGCCCGGCTTGAGGCGATCCCGGAATACCTAGCGTTATTCGAGCGCGCGTTCGGCACGGGCGCGCCCCCCACCTCGCCACGTATCGGTCAGGCGATCGCAGCCTACGAGCGGACGCTGATCGCCATGAACAGCCCATTCGACCGCTTCCGCGCCGGGGACCGGAGTGCCCTGACCGCAGAGCAGCGTCGCGGGATGGAAGAGTTCGACGATGCGGGCTGCGACCGGTGTCACGACGGGGTGATGTTCTCCGACTTCGATTTGCACGCGGAAGGCGTGGCCGAGCATCCGCTGCTGGAGGCCCCCGATGCGGGTGACGGGCGGCTCCGTTTCCGGACGCCGACGCTTCGCAACGTCGCGCTGACACCGCCATACATGCACAACGGCACACTGGAAACGCTTGAGGTTGTGTTGCGCTTTTACGACAATGGCCGTTCCGAGAACCCGAACGTCTCCAACGCTGGCCGGCGGCGACAGCGGGACGGGTTGCCTCGCCTTTCGGGCAGGTTCCGCCGCGTGGACGACATGAGCGAACGGGAGATGGCCGACATCGTCGCGTTTCTTCGAGCGCTGACCGACCCTGATTTTGACCGGACCATCCCCGCCCGGGTGCCCAGCGGCCTCTCGCCGGGGGGCAGCATCCAGAACCCCTGACGATCGATCGACGTCAGGCGCCTGCGTAGGCCCGTGCACGATGACCGACGTTCGACACCGCGACTCTGGCTCAAAGGCAGCGGCCGAAGGCCCTGGAATCCTGCAACTTGTTTGAACTATGTATTCTGAAAGCATCACGAGTAGGCGAAATAGGAGGCGAATTGCGAATCAGAAGAAAGAAAGGCGGAATGGCATTACTTGCGATCCCCGCGATCACAGCAGCCATATGGGTTGCTGCTGTTCCTGAACCGGCTTCAGCGCAAAGTGCGGGCGCGAGTCGACTGGTTTCCGTCCAGCATATTCTAGACACCGAATTGTGCAGATGGGAAACCCCATTGGAAGCGCAGTCCGAGATTCCTCTGATGGCCGCGCTACAGCGTGAAAATCTGCTCACAGCAAGGCAACAGCAGATAACCGCGCCCGGCGGAGGTGGGGTGAGTACTGACAGAGTTCTCGAGCCTGTACGTGCGATCCGGGATCTGGAGCCCACCTACAGCGCCATCGCTTTTGACGCACAAAACGATGAGGTCATTCTCCAGGACAACAATTTGTGGTCCTATCGCGTCTTCGACCGGCTCGACAATACGCCGTCCGGCGCCAGGTTTACCGAACCGAAGCGCCACGTCCAGGGCGATAAAACGCAAATTCAATTCAACAACGGCCTCTATGTCGACCCGAATAACGGAGATATTTATTCCCTCGAATCGGACGTGGGCGACAAGATGATCGTTTTTGCTCACGACGCCAACGGCAACGTCGCTCCGAAACGCACACTGCACACGCTTCATCGGGTCTACAACCTCGCTGTTGACGAAGCAAAATCCGAGCTTTTCGTAACCGTTGAGTTCCCCCCCGAGGTTGACGTCTATCACAAGGACGCTTCGGGCGAGGATTTGCCAATCCGAAGACTCGTCGGACCGAACACGGGGCTAAACTCCGTCCACGGCATCGCCGTCGACGAAGAGAACCAGCTGATGTACGTGAACACCTGGGGCCATTACAGTGATTTCACAACGCCCGGAACCGGGGGGTATGAGGATCCGGCAATCAAGATTTACGCTCTTAACGCGAGCGGCGACACGCCTCCGTTGCGCGTCATCCAAGGCGACCAGACCCAGCTGAATTGGCCCGCTGCGATGAAATTGAATCCTGAAAACGGAGACCTCTATGTCGCCAACGACATTGGCCAGTCGATCCTCGTGTTCGCCGCCGCGGCTAGGGCGAATGGCAACGTCGCCCCCGCGCGGGTGATCAAGGGAGACCAGACGCTTCTGAGTTATCCGACGGGTATTGCTCTCGATCTAAATAATGGGGAGGTGTGGGTGTCCAATATGGGCACGGCTTCTGCCACAGCCTATCCGTTAATGGCGGATGGCAACATCCCCCCGGTCCGTCGAATCCGCAGCGCGGCCGATGGCAAGAAGGCGCTCAATTTCGGCAGGACCACCGCAGTTGCCTATGACAGCACGCGTGAGCAAATACTGGTGCCGAACTGAGTGAACCATCCGCAGATTGCGATCTTCGCCAGGTTGGCGACAGAAAACACACCCTATGTCCGCTCGATCGAAGGTCAGAAGTCTCTTCTCGGCAGAACAATGCACGACTTCGCCTATGACGCGATTCACGATGAAATTGTTGTGACCAGCGCGCTCGCCCAAGCCATCCTGACGTTCCGTGGAGGAGCGGATGGGGAGGAGGCTCCAATCCGCATTATTCAGGGAGGACAAACGGGAATCATGGGGGTCGGAGCGTTTGACAAGGTCACCATCGACGCGGTGCACGAAGAAATCTACATCACCACTCCGAGGCAGGAAATCCGGGTGTACGCGCGTGAGGCTAATGGAGACGTCGCGCCCCTCCGGGTTCTGTCCGGGCCCGATACGCAACTGGCCGTCGGCAGGCAGAAGGAGGGAATCTACATCGGCAAGGGTGGCAATCCCCGCATTCGGGTGGATCCGATCCACAACCTCTTGCTCGTGCCGGTTAACGAGTATAGCAACTTGTCACAAACGCTCAATGAACCCAAGATCCTGGTCTTTGATCGGACCGCCAGTGGAAATACAAAACCGCGGGCTGTGATGCATGGAGCGGGCCTTGGAGCGGTGTATCCTCCGAAGCAGCGGTTGATCCAACACCAGAACGGACACATCGAAATCTGGAATATTCCGACCAGCGGAGAAGTCAGCCAGCCGGTGATGAAAATTCCCGCCCCACTGGAGCCCCGGGAGTCCGGCAACACAATGACGCTTGATCCTGTCCACAAAGAGGTGATCATCGCCACTGCTACTGGAAACACGATCAAGACGTTCTTCGTCCCGGAGGCATTCGACTAGCGCCCGACGGTGCGGTCCTCGAAGATGTCGGCTCGAACAGGCTCCGTAAGCCTCTCCTATAGAGAGGGGAGCACGGAGCCTGTTCCCGTTGGGACAATCGGCTAAATCAGACGCGGTTCAGCCCAGCGACACAGGTTTGTTCAGATCTTAAATGCCGTTCAAGACGGCGATGATCCGGGTTGGTGGTAGGCTGGGATCGTCTCCAATGGCGGTCTCCGCCAGCATCAGGAAGCGCGCCCCGTCGAGCGTCGCGGGCAAGCGACGGCCGCGCGTTTCAAACATTGCAGATAGCTCCTGACAAAACGTACACACCATCTATCTGATTGACTGTTTCCGATTCGCGGGCCTATAGTTTCCAAAATTTACACTTATGTGACCTAAAAAATGCTTGGGAGCCGTTCGTTAATCAACAACGGACGCCAAGAACAGGGGGAGTGCATGATGTCTCGAATGACCAGTCGACGTCAGTTTATCCAGGGCGCCGGTTTGGCCGCTTCAGCAGTTGTGGCGGCAAGTCAGCCTCTCGTCGGTGGTGTTTCCCGATCCCAACCGCAGTCCCAGGCGGGGGGGCAAACGATGGGAGCACGATTTCGGCGATTGATTCAGGGCGGCGAGCCGTTTGAAAACATCGCGGTGTTCGATGTGATGACGGCCCGTATGACCGAGATCCTCGGGTTTCCGTCCTTGTGTATCGGCGGCTCTGCCGTTGACGAGTTCTATGGCCTGCCCGGCTACGGGCTGACAGCGGGGGCCTACAAGATCGAGTACGGAAAACGTATTGCGGGCAGCGTCGAGATCCCGATGATGATCGACATTGACGACGACGGGCCGACACCGTTGGCTCTCTATCGCGATATTCAGGAGTTCGAAAAAGCAGGCCTCGGAGCCGTGCACATGGTTGACGGGAGATCCTCCGTTGGCGGTGGATTCTTTCCTGTGAACGCAATGGTCGACCGCATTCACGCCGCGGTCGATGCGCGTTCCGACATGGTGATTACGGCGCGCTGCCAGCTTCCAATCGCCGAGGGCATCGAACGAATCGTCGAAAGGGGTGTTGCCTATGCAGAAGCGGGGGCTGACGTCATATGGTACCAGAGGGTTCCGTTCAACGACCTGCCGGGGATCGCCGGCGCGGCCGGTCTCCCTCTTATGGGGAGGATGACATCGGGAACACCGGTGTCCGACGCCAGGGCAGCAGGGATTTCATTGATGTGGTACCCCGCGCTCGTACAAAACATCGCTCAGGGCGCCGTGTACGACGCTCTCATGGAGCTAAAGGATACCGGATTGATGACGGAGTCGGCCCACGGCGAAATACTGGGGGACACCCTACCCGCCGATGTCCGCAACAGACTGCGGCTGACGGACGAGTATCGGGAGCGCGCGGCCCGATACAACATGAACTTGTGAGCGTGGTGCGTGCATGGGACCGGGAGAGGTCGCCGAGCCTGGAGGGCTGAAGGGGACCGACGGCCACTGCCGCGTCTCGAAGAATAAATTAGCCACAGGCTACTCTAGTAGGCAGGAGGCGGCTGGCTGAATCTCGCGGCATCGATCGGGTCATTAAATTCCACCTCGGTCAGTTGAGAGGTGATCATTCCCGTCGTCCATGACTCCGACCAGAAGAAAGGCACCATCACTCCGTCGACCTCGCGGTAATCGGTGTATTCGATCATCGTCGACACCGGGCCGACGGCGGTGTCCGTCCAGTAGAGAACCTTGGTCAACAGCCCGGACTCGTCGAAGTAGAAGTTGACCGGAAGCTCAGTCCCTTGGACGCCCTGGGCGACCGTGAAGGTTAGATCGCCTACGAAAACGAAGCTGACCACCCACCGGCTGAAGCTTTCCCGGATTCGTGCAGGAAAGGACAAAATCGCGCCGACGCGGGCGCCGTATAGATTGCCACCAGACAGCGGGATCAAGGGAACCGGCATATCAGGATTGGAGTTCCATCCGTTCTGGCCGTCATAAACGTTGTAGTGGTCTCCCGAGGTCTTATGGAAAATACGCGCGCGTCTGTCCGGAGCCTGAGCATAGAGTTCAAAAGGAGTGTCGACATGGCCGGTCTCGAAACCCGCATACGTCCCCCGGATCACGACGTTCTCAATATTCTCCACGGCTTCGGCCCCGCCAATGGCCTCAATATAGGTATCAAAAACTTCTTCGACTGACGGTGCAAGGGGAGTCGGGTACAACGTCATCGAATTTGGATTCTCGACAAGACCGTACTGCAGCGAAAGATCAGGCGCTGCCTCCGGGATCGAGGTCGCGCGATGACACGTGAAACACGTCACGCGTTTCAAGCCCCCGAACTGAGTGTTGTTGATGTCGTTCACCATCCGAATCATGCCCCGGGCGATCCGTATCTGGTCTGTTTCCTGGGCGAAGGCGTCCCAATTCTCGAGGCTCTCGATGACGTGGCAATCGACGCAGTCCTTGGTCAGCGAAGATGCGAACATCCCCATCGTGTTCCAAAACTCGTCCACCGTAATCCCTGTGAGAACCTGGACGTTATTGAACACGTCGTCCGCCATCGGGGGGTTCTGCTGCGGCCCTTCTGCGGGTTCGACCCCGGACGCAAGTGGCACCATAGCTGCGATCACCATTGCCACCACGCCAAGAACAATTCGTCTCTCTCCAGACTTCATGATGTGCTTCCCCCCTTGCCCTACGCGAGGCGTCCTAACCCGGGCACGCGTAGCCACGCCCTTGAACTGGCTGGATTGCGCGCGCTTGTTCTTGAATAGTAGGCGAATCTTAAGCAAAAAAGTTGCCGATCGAGTATACGGTCGGATGCTCGGACGATCAATCGTATTCTCTGAGCGGTCGAATCGGCGACCACCTTCTCATCCCCGCCGCACGGGGGCCAAACAACACTTTGCTTGTTCTCGGGCGTGTCACCGGGGAGATGCCAACCCCGATCCAGCGAATCCAGACGGATGGTAGACGGGAGTTCTTTGCCTATGTGGTCTGGGAGTGCGTGTTCGGTGAGGGGAACGGGCCGTTCGAGACGGCCCCTACGGCAGAGGAGCGGTCGGAACCGCTCCTGCCGGTGAAATCAGGGCACTATCGATAAACGCCAAGCGCCCAAGCAGCGGCAAATCACTGTCCCTAGCGCTCCGGCGCGAATGTCTCGATGTACTCCAGTGCTTGAGAGGGGATGCAGAGCTGCTCTTCGAATTCCTGGTCCTCGTCCCAGTTCAAGCTTTCCGTTATTGTCACGAACGGTTCGGTGTAGTTCATCGGATCGGTAATGGTCATCGTGACTTCCAACGTATCGTGGTCGATCCGGTGATAACGTTCCTCGATCTGCGCGTTCGTACTGATCGGGTGACCTTGCTCGTCGGCCCAGATTTCCTCATGAAAACCCGTGGAGTTGACGACGAAGTTGTAGTCATCCTCCCACCGGCCCACCGAATAGCCGTTGTAGCGCGGATCGGGAGCACCATCTTCGTAGGTCCCCACGTTCGTTGGGAGCGCCCGTCCGTCCGTCCAGATCTCGCGCCAATGACGCATGTACTGCATCAGCATCACAATCCTGTCCGGCATCGCGGCAAAGGCAGTTCCACGGAGCTCATAAACGACGTTGCGCGGAAATCCCAGGGGATCGCACACGCGATAGCCGTCATTCGATTCAGCGACCGCACCGGCGCGCGGCCCGCTGAAAGGCCGGTTCGCATCGAACTGTTCCTGTCCAAACCCGGTCATTTCAGCGAACTGAGCATCGAAATTCACCCGGCCCTCCCAGACGCCGGTCAGCGAACGGACCGGTGCCGGTTCCTGGGCCATTCCGTAAGACGTCAGGCTGAGAAGCAGAGTCACGAGTAAATACACACTGCTGGAACGCATGATATGTTGGGTTCTCCCGCTTACCTTAGAGCGCCGCGGCGATTGAACTCCGTGCCATCGGGCAAGACAACGCGGAACAGGTGACCGCGGTTGGTCCCATCCAGCGCCGGTTGGACGGCAACGTCGATGACATCGCCGGGCTTCACGGCGTTTCTCAACCAGCCTATGCGCGACAGAGCCGACGGGCTCCCCGTTTCCGTGTCCCAGCGGACCACGTTGCCGTTCGTCTCGGTGACATCGAAGGCAATGCGGGTGTGCGGATTCGTCCAGGCCACGCTGACGATTTTCACCTGATCAAACGCAACCTGCTTTGAGCTTTCATATATTGCACCGAACGCGTGGTGCGCGTATGACGCTGTCACGCCCACCGACACGGCGAGCAGCGCGGTCAGCAGAGCTACTCCGATTGTCTTCATCTCTACCTCCTCGACCTCTTTTGGGTACTGATCTTTAGGGTACTTATCTGATCATCAGGGCAGTCAAAATACTATTGTCAAAGCGATACTATTCCTCCGGCCCCTTTGATGTCAACGCCAGGGGCGCGAGCGGCGGCATCGTAATTCACTGCGCCTAGGGCTGAGGCGCGAACGTGGACATGTACTCGATGGCTTCCGAGAGGGATGCAGAATTGCTCTTCGAACTCCGGGTCCGGGTCCGAACGTAAGACCTGCTTCATCGCCACGAACGGCTCCGTACAGGCTACGGGATCAACGATTGTCACGGTGACTTCCAGCGTAACAATAGGTGGAATCACAGGGGTGGAATCAGGGCACTACCGATCAACGCCAACTGACGAAGCGGGGGCGAGTGCCCGTCCCTACCGCTCCGGTGCGAACGTCCGGATGTACTCTAGAGCTTGAGAAGGTATGCAGAGCTGCTCTTCGAATTCCTGATCCTCGTCCCAGCGCAAGGTTTCCGTTATTGTCACGAACGGCTCAGTGTAGTTCATGGGATCGTTAATGGTCATCGTGACTTCCAACGTATCGTGGTCGACCCGGTGATATCGTTCCTCTACCTGCGCGCCCGTGCTGATCGGGTGACCTTGCTCGTCGGCCCAGGTGTCCTCGTGAAAGCCCGTGGAGTTGACGACGAAGGTGTAGTCATCCTCCCACCGGCCCACCGAGTAGCCGTTATAGCGCGGATCGGGAGCACCATCTTCGTATGTCCCCACGTTTGTTGGGAGCTCCCGTCCGTCCGTCCAGATCTCGCGCCAGTGACGCATGTACTGCATCAGCATCACCATCCTGTCCGGCATCTCGGCAAACGCAGACCCACGGAGCTCATAAAGAACGTTGCGCGGAAATCCCAGCGGATCGCACACGCGAAAGCCGTCATTCGATTCGGCGACCGCGCCGGCGCGCGGCCCGCTGAAAGGCCGGTTCCCTTCGAACTGTTCCCGTCCCCGCTCGGTCATTTCAGACATTTCAGGGAACTGAGCGTCAAAATTCGCCCCCTCGCTCTCCCAGACGCCGGTCAACTCGCGAACCGGCGCCGGTTCCTGTGCCGTTCCGTAAGGCGACAAGCTGAGAAACAGAATCACGAGGAAATATACACCGCCGGAACGCATGATCATGTCGGGTTCTCCACCTTACCTTAAGGCGCCGCGGCGATTGAACTCCGTGCCATCAGGCAAGACAACGCGGAACAGGTGACCGCGGTTGGTTCCGTCCAGCGCCGGTTGTACGGCAACGTCGATGACTCGCCGGGCTTCACGGCGTTTCTCAACCAGCCTATGCGCGACAGAGCCGACGGGCTCCCCGTCTCCGTGTCCCAACGGATCACGTTGCCGTTCTCCTCGGTGACATCGAACGCAATGCGGGTGTGCGGATTCGTCCAGGCCACGCTGACAATCTTCACTTGATCAAACGCAACCTGCTTTGAGCTTTCATAAATTGCACCGAACGCGTGGTGCGCGTATGACGCTGTCACGCCCACCGACACGGCGAGCAGCGCGGTCAGCAGAGCTACTCCGATTGTCTTCATCTCTACCTCCTCAACCTCTTGCTGGTACTTACGGATGACCATCAGGGCGGTCAAACTACTATTATCAAAACGACACTTCAACGATCAACGCCGGCCGCTCAACCGAGGGCCACCGGGCGAATCGCTGTCCCTACCGCTGGGGCGCGAACGTGGACATGTACTCGATGGCTTCCGAAGGGATGCAGAATTGCTCTTCGAACTCCTGGTCCGGGTCCCAGCTCAAGACCTGCCTCATCGCCACGAACGGCCCCGTATAGGCTACAGGATCATCGATTGTCACGGTGACTTCCAGTGTATCGTGGTCGATGCGACGATAGCGTTCTTCTATCCGCGCGCTCACGCTCCGCGGGTGACCTTCCGGATCACTCCAGGCCGCTTCATGGAAGCCCGTAGAATTGACGACAAACGTCTCATCATCCACCCACCGGCCGACGGCGTAGCCCAAGTAGGCCGGGTCGGGAGCACCCGGCTCGTAAGTCCCGACGTTCGTCGGGAGCTCGCGTCCATCTGTCCAGATTTCGCGCCATGTTCGCTGGTACTGGAACAACATCAACATCTTTTTGGGTGTCTCGAAAAACTCCACCCCGCGGAGTTCGTAAAAGATGTTGCGAGGAAACCCCAGCGGATCGCACATGCGGAAACCGTCGTTCGATTCGGACACCGCAACCGCTCTCGGCCCCCGAAACGGTCGGGCTGCGTCAAACCGCTCCTGTGCCCACTCGGTCATTTCGGGAACCGGCTCCAGGTCCATGACCGCGCTGCCATTCCACACTCCGTTCAGATCTCGGACCGGAGCCGCCTCCTGGCCAGTTCCGTAGGGCGAGGGGCTGAAGAAAACAACGATCAAAAAACACGCAGCACCCGAACGCCTGGTCATGTCGGATTCTCCCGCTTAATTATCGATGCCGGTACGATCAAATACCGTACCATTGGCTAAAGTCACTTTGGCCAGGTGACCGCGCGCCGTCCCGTCCGTAGCCGGATTCACCTCAACGTCGATGACATCGCCGACGGTCACGGCGTTTCTCAACCAACCGATACGCGACAGAGCCGATGGACTCCCTGTTTCCGTATTCCAGCGCGTGACCTCGCCGTTCTCGTCGGTGACATCGAACGCAATTCGGGTGTGCGGATTCGTCCAGGCCACGCTGACAATCGTTACGTCTTCAAGCACTACCTCCCTTGAAGTTTCGTAGATCGCACCGAACGCGTGGTGCGCGTAAGACACCATCGCACCCACCGACAGGGTGAACAACAGGGCCAGCAGCGTTACCTGAATCGTTCTCTTCATCTCTCCTCCTTCCCCTCTTGAACGTTCATTCCCTCTTGCACCTTTCCCAGATGACACCGTGTCCCGACGAACTACGCTCTCAGTTTGCGTTGCCTTGAAGGCTGAGGATCTCGTAATGGCCCAGTTTGGTGCGCGGTTCCATCATTGCAGTTCAGCACAGTTCAGCGGGCGTCTTCGCTCGGTGTCCCCACCGCAGTTTGGACACCCTTTCTGTATCAGGCCGGGAACCGCTCTCGGAAGTTTAGACGTTACTATGAGGATGGGTTTATAGGCAAGAAATGTCTCAAGTCTCCATAGTCACTAGGGGGACGTCGATCCTTCTAGCGAGTTATAACCGAATCTGGTGTTTGAGGGATTGAAGAAAAGCGGCGTATCTGGTTGATTTGTTGTTTACAAGACTTCAAAGCAACCAAAGGAGATACGCCACTATGAGTAAGAGTATCGTTATTGAACTGGAAGATCGAGAAGCGATTGCAGACCCAGTGACCGACCTGCTACGAACGGGGGCGCAACAGCTGATCCAACGCGCTGTGGAAGCCGAACTGTCCGAACTGCTATCCCAGCACGGCGATCGGCGAACCGAGACGGGGAAGGCTGGAGTGGTGCGCAACGGTTATCTGCCTGAACGCGAGCTGCAGACTGGCCTGGGTCCGGTAACGGTGCAAATCCCGAAGGTGCGCGCCAAGATGGGCGAAGCTGTGACGTTCCGCTCGGCCCTGGTACCCCCCTACATTCGGAAGACGCAGTCGATTGAGGTGCTCCCCAAAATTCGGACAGGTCACTAAGGTGTAAAATCGCTACCTCGGGAGAGGCAGATGAAGAAGCGAGGGCGGAAGCAGTACAGCGCAGAATTGAAGGCAAAGATTGCCGTGGAAGCGGTGAAGGGACAGCGCACGATCCAGGAAATCGCGTCCCACTACGAAGTTCACCCGAACATGGTGACGAAGTGGAAAAAGCAAGTACTCGACGGCGTATCGGACATCTTCTCCAATGGCCGAGTACAGGCCAGTGAAGCCGATGAGCAAGTGCAGGCGGAACTCTACCAACAGATCGGAAAATTACAGGTCGAGGTGGAGTGGCTCAAAAAAAAGTCGGGACTTTCCCGTTAGAGCATCGACGACCATGGATCGAATCGAATCACGACGAGTTGAGCATCGTCGAGCAGTGTCGGTTGACCGGCGTGTCCCGATCGGGACTCTACTACACACCGGTGGGCGAGAGCGCCGAGAACATCGCGTTGATGCGTCTGTTGGACGAGCAATATACGCGAACCCCGTTTTACGGGATTCGGCGTATGACCTGGTGGTTGCAGACGCAAGGTCGGCGGGTCAATGCGAAGCGGGTGCGGCGACTGATGCGGCTCATGGGACTGGAAGCGATCTATCCCAAACCGCAATTGTCGATGCCGGCCCCGGGACACCGGATTTACCCATACCAGTTGCGCAATCTGGAGATTGTGCGTCCCGATCAGGTGTGGGCCACGGATATAACCTACATTCGACTACGGCAAGGATTCATCTATCTGGTGGCGATCATGGACTGGTTCAGCCGGTACGTGCTGGCCTGGGAAGTGTCCACGTCGATCGACAGCGGATTTTGCGTGTCGGCACTGGACTGGGCGCTGACGAAAGCGCAACCAGAGATTTTCAACACGGATCAGGGTGCGCAGTTCACCAGCAATATCTTCACGGGCCGGCTCGAAGACCAGGGCATCACGATCAGCATGGACGGTCGGGGCCGGTTCCTGGACAACATCTTCGTCGAGCGCTTATGGCGAACGGTGAAGTACGAGGAAGTGTACCTGAAGGACTACTTGAGCGTTCCCGAAGCGATCGCAAACCTGAACCTCTATTTCAGGTTTTACAATCAGGAACGCGGCCATCAAGTATTCGACTATCAGACGCCCGAGGCCGTGTACTTTCAGCGCGCGCCGAGGGCCTGTGGAAACTGACGCAGCTATGCAAATCCCCACACCATGCGGATTCCCACAGTTGCTTGAAAACAGCCTCGAAGACTCGGCTTTTTCACCGTTCCCACAGGCCCGACGGCGGGCTAAATATCAACCCATTTCAGCGGCGGCGATCCACCTTAAGACCCAGGATTTCCTGTCCGAAGAATGGGGAGCCCCTCCGATGGAAGCCGCCGTGCCGTGGTTGTATTTGAAAGGCGTCTCCAGCGGCGAGATGGGTGACGCCCTGAAAGTTCTTGTCGGTCCGAAGGCGCAGGGCCTGTCAGCGAGCACGGTATCGCGCTTGAAACAGGTCTGGGCTGAAGAGTACCGCATCGGGTGCGACCAGCGTTTGGACGCCGACCGCTGGGTCTATGTCTGGGCCGACGGTATCTACAGCGGACTTCGAGCCGAACAAACCAAGTTGTGTGCGTTGGTCGTAATCGGCGTGAATGAACGCGGAGAGAAGCGTTTTCTGGCGATCGAAGACGGTGTACGGGAATCGACACAGAGTTGGCGTGAGGTCTTGTTGAAGCTGAAGTCCCGAGGGATGAATATTCCGAACTTGGCCATCGGTGACGGGGCGATGGGGTTCTGGGCCGCACTGGAGGAAATCTATCCCCAGACACGCCAACAACGCTGCTGGATGCACAAGACCATGAATGTGCTCAACTGCTTACCCAAGTCGGTCCAGGCGAAAGCGAAACAGGCACTGCACGCGATCTGGAAGGCCGAGACACTGGCAGACGCCGAGAAGGCATTCGATCTGTTCATTGAAACCTATGAGCCGAAGTATCCGAAAGCCACTGTCTGCCTGCAGAAAGACAGAGAAGAACTGCTGGCCTTTTACGGCTTTCCGGCCAAGCACTGGCAGAGCATCCGAACGACCAATCCCATTGAATCGACCTTTGCCACCATTCGACACCGAACCAAGCGATCCAGAGGCTGCCTGACACGGCATGGAATGCTGCACATGATGTTCAAGCTGGGTCAGTGCGCTGAGAAGAACTGGCGACGATTACGAGGATTCGATGATCTGGTCAAGGTGACTACTGGAGTGAAATTCAACGATGGAATCGAAGTGACAAAGCTCGATCAGACCGCCGCTTGAATCAATCTCCTAAACACCACTTTTGACAATAACTCCCTTCTAGCTCGACACGACCTGACCCTGGGGCGTCGTCATGAAGAAACTGCAGTCTCAGGCCGCAAATGGCTCTCTCCTCGTCATGGTCACGACGTGATTGCCGCCTAGCAGCCCATCGCAGAAGTCCTGAGGGCCGCGTTACGGCCAAACCTGAATTGGACGCGTGGAGCCGCTCCCCGTCTACCTCCGGGCCCTGTAGGTCTTGCTGAACCCGGTCCGGGGGTTCGTCATCGTGAACGTCCCGTCACCCCCGACCGACGCATGAATCCTGTGTGCTTGGTCTGCAGCGCCCTCTTCGAGATTTGCGATCATGTCTCGGGACGTGTTGTGGTCGGGATCGCTGTCCAACAGCGACAAGTGTCCCTGCCAGACGTCTTCCACCCCCGGTGTCCCCGCCAGCCTCAAGTATGCATTCCTTTCATAGGGAGCGGGTTGCACGCCTGGAACTGTGATCGTCTGGACGCGATCGTCGCGCGCGCCCAGGCCCTTCCGCGGTCCGTTGTTGACGACAATAACTTGAGGTCTGATCGCGCCGAGCAATGCGGGCGGTCCGGAGTTGTCCAGGCTGCCATGGCGGCTCACCGTAAAGAGTGTGACAGAGCCCAGTTTGTTGATAGGGCACGCGAGTTCCATTTCTCTTTGCCAGTCCAGATCGCCGAGGCTGACGAACTTGAAATCACCGTAGTTGAGCGCCAGACCGACCATGCGTTGGTTCTCGGGTCCAGCCGGCCCCATCTGGACTGCGTTAACGCAGAGGGGGTTGGGCCCGCCGCCATTGATCACCTCAGCGATCACCGGCCCTTCGGAAACAACCACACGCATCTGAACGCCATCGAAAGGAATGGTGTCCCCGGCCTCGACGACCGTCCGCTTGTCGCCGGAAACAGCCTTGTACTCGTCCAGCCTTGCCTGGTCTGCCGGTTCGACGCCCTCGCCATGATCGTAAAACCGGCCTATCGGGATCATCTGGGAAAGCGCCCTCAGTCCGCCCACATGGTCTCGGTGCCAGTGGCTGGTCACGACGTGATCGAGCTGTCTCAAGCCAGCCTCTTGGGCTGCGGCATAAATCCGCTTCGCGTCGCGGTCTTCATCCGGATATCCGGTGTCATACAGCAGCGACTCTCCGGTCGGCGACACGAACAGCGTCGCCTGCCCGCCTTCGACATCGACCCAGTAAATTTCAAGATTGCGAGCCTGTGCGTTTTGACCCCACATTGAACTGGGCGTCGCAAACGCAAGAACGCCGAGAAGAACAACCGCGAATGCTCGTTTCATTGGTCTCTCCATTTCCTAATCACGATGAAGCCTCTCATCGGGATTTGATGCGGGGTCGCATCTGTGCCCAAGTCCCTCCAACTTTGTTTCAGGTCAGGGGAGCTCTAAACTTCGGGCGACACCTGAGCAGTCCAAGCTGACGATTGCCTCCCGACGAAACGATCTATGGCCGGATGAAACGCGTTGATGTGTAGCCGCCTCCGCTGGATGCGTTCAGCGCTCCAGGCCTACTTCGGTTCGGCGCTTGTCCATTGCCAGCCAGTTATACCTGCGAAAGGCCAACAGGATCCAGCAGTACACCCCGTAGTGCGTGATCAGATGCACGCCGTCCCAGTTCTGTCGCACTGTATGTCCGTACATCAGGACCATAAAGAGCAAGAGGCTTCCCAGCAGCGCCCGGTGGGTCAATAAACCGAGGAGGAGGAACGTACCGATGATAAATTCGACGACGGGGATCAGGTAAAGGGCAAAGTGAACCATTGGCATCGGCAGATACGTATCGACGAACGTCGCTGCCAACGGCTGCTCCCAGGCGCTGATTCCGGTGAGAAACCGCATAAATCCATGAGTAAACAAGTTCATCCCCAACATGATGCGCAGAAAAAAGTAACCCAGTTCCATGTTCGTGGGAGATCCTGGACCCGCAAATCGATCCTCTAGAATGCCATTCATTGATTCCCCTTTCCTTTCTGCCTTGCTTCTTACAACGTCGCGCGGCTTCGTTCCCGTTTCGCCCTCGAGCTGCGGCCGAGGCTGGACCCGGCTTCCATGGTCAAGAGTCTGTCAGATCAACACTTAGATAGCTGGAGGCAGTCTATAGGACAAGTAGACAGGGGCGAAACGAAATCTCGAATGAACGCAGGAGGATATCTCAGGTCCGGATCTGGATCATAAGGAAGGATCAATCCATTTTTATGCATCATGTCAACCAAAGATCCAGCCAGCGCCAAACCAGAACAGATAGAGGAGAAAACCTCCAACAGCGGCGATGCCAACAGCGAGGGCCAGGGGTATCAGGGCGCTGAACATTACCTTTAGCGAACTCGCCTCGCCACGTTCTCGATGCACGTTATTTGACACGTCACTGTAGAAAACGATGCATCATTGCACCGACAACCGTTGCTTCAGCTTTTTCTCCGGCGGGTCCAACGCTTATTCACCCTTGAACGTCGTCCTTCAGCGGCTCGATTCCGCACACGCTCTTATGTTTTTTTCCCAACGCCGCAAGCTCTGCCACCGACCGACCCAAACCATCAATGCCAGGAAACAGCGCCGATGCCGTCCTGAAAACTGGGCGAACAATACTCGGGGTGGAGGTTGTTGGCAATCAGATGGTCAACTCCCGAACGTCGATCGCGTCACCTGACATACCCCTGTGTGTTCAGTGTGGGTCGGGTGGACGCAGCGTGACGGATCGCTGCTTGAGATTCGAGAGAGCGCCGGGCATCGCAGTGTAGGGCACTCCCGGACTGGCGGGTTCACACCCCATTTGCATTGAACCGGCTTCGTCAATGCGTGCGTCCGCCCCGCTAGTCCCACTCCTTCTCGATCCCGTGGCCGCGTGCCAGATCACCATGCAAGGGTGTCACATACCCCAGCAGACAGCCGTTAGAGCCGTCCCTGAGCCGATGACAGCGCACGCTGATGGTGTCACCTGATCTGACGTCTTCGCGTGCGATTTCGTTCCTCAAGAGCCCTTCGGGACCGGTGGCTTCTAAGGCCCACACTGCGCTCTGTCCTGCGTCGTCCGTGATTTCCATGTAGATCCAAGAATGCGGTCGGACCAGGTGCACTTCCCTAACCGTACCCTCATAAACAGACCACTGCGATACGTCGTAGTTGCCGTGGGAATGATGCGCCACAGCCGGCATCGCTAAGGCAACCGCGCAAATGGCTGCAAGGCCCCATGATTTATACTGCATCGTTAGCTCCTATTCATCCTATTTCATCAACAGAAACGGCTTCAGAACTATCGCTCGCGTCAACTCGCTCCCCCGACCCTCATCGGTCACGGGGAGGTGCCGGAAACCCGTTGGAGTAGGTCGTCGCATAGCGAATTCTTCTGCCCTCCTGATCGAGGAATCCCAAGGATTGCTGGAACACCATCGGCGGGGGTGAATCCGCGTCCACGGTTCCTTCCAGGATGTAGAGACGGTTTTCGTGCATATTGACTGCCGCGAACGTGCGGGATCCGTCGGAATTGGTGAGATGAAAAGTACGTCCTTCCACGCGATCCGCCTGGTAGTAAACAAAATGCGTCAGCTCACCCTTCCTTTGAAGGATATTCCACGTCGCATAGTCCATCGCTGATCGCAGATCCGTTGCCGTATGGTTGTTGCAACTGTCACCATCTCCAAGTTCAGCGCGGCAGCTTACGACCAGCTCTGCGTGTCTTCTTGCCGCGTCCGCGTAATTGACCACCGTGACCGAGTAGCGGTTGGGACCATCTTCGTGGCCATAAACACGCCCCGGCAAGGTGATGAAATAAGGTGTGTCGTAGGTGATGTCGCGCACCTCCGGTTCACCCGGGAAGTTGATGGTAAAGAAATCCTGCTGACTGGAGTACTCGGTCCAGCCTTGTGCAAAGACAGGGGCCGCAACAAACAGGCTAAACGTTGTTGCGATCACGGTCGCGATCACGGCTGCGATGGTTGGACTCAGGCGCATAGTGGGTCCTCCCAAACTGCCCATCCTTCGGAATGGTCCTCGACCGGAATGCTCCTCGACTGGTTGGCTGCGTAGAATGATCAAATGTTACACCCGCGGGCCCGGCGCGGCGAGTTTTTTCTGACCCTCCCCGACCCGGTCACCAGGACTCGAGAATCGATCTCAGCCCTGGGCAGTGAGGAACCGCGTCTGCGGCATCGGCATTTTGTTTTGTCACATGCGCCCTGTGAGCTTATCCTGCCTGAAAGTCCTGAGATTTAAAGTTGGATACATCGCGGCCGTTTCTGGCGCTTGGGAGAATCCGGTGGAACCGGAGGAATGACGACCACCGCTATTCTTCCAGAAATTCGGAGGTATTGCTGATGAAAATGAAGCTCATGGGCGTCATAGTGGTTGGGATACTTGCCGGCAGTGTCCCCGTCCACGGACACCACTCCTTTGCTGCCATATTTGATGCCAACGACCCGGTCGATCTGACGGGGACAGTGACCAAGGTCGAGTGGATGAACCCCCACACCTGGTTCTACATTGACGTAGAGAACGAGCGTGGCGAGGTGGAAAACTGGGGTCTGGAAATGGGTGGCCCCAACGGCCTGATGCGTCGCGGCTGGAACCGCAACTCCCTGCAGGTAGGCGATGTGGTCACCGTGGTCGGCTCCCGGGCAAGGAATGGCAGCCACAACGCGGCGGGCGAGACTGTCACGCTCTCGACAGGCCAAACCCTGTTTGGCGGACAAAACCCAAACAACTAGTGGAGTCGGTACTTGCCGTCTTCTAGGAACGCACGCCACAAGACGATCCTCAAAAGAAACAACGCGGCTGGGGTCAGCGCCGGACCCCGTCGGCGACGTTTACACCCCTGAGAGATTTGTGGTTCGACCCGTGTTCAATTCAGGCCGCTTCCCGCGGCCAGGGAGCGACGATGATGAAACTGCCTTCAAGTGTTTACAGACGTTTGACAGCGCAGGCAAAGGTGGCCGTGATCCTGGTCGTGGCGTGGCCGTTCGGCCTGTCTGCACAGTGGATCAGCCTGCCCTTGCCGGACACGCCCCGGGCGGGGGACGGGGCACCGGATCTGACCGCACCGGTCCCGTCCACCGATAGCGGCCAACCCGATCTAACCGGCATCTGGAGGATCGCCCGGGGGATCAACGCGCCACTCGAAAACCCCGGACGACTCCCTGGACGCATGGAGTATTTCCTGCCGGCGGATGAGGAAATCCCCTTAGGACCCGAAGGCGCCGCCCTCTATCGGGAACGCTCGGATAACCTGGGACGGGGGAGGCCATCGGAGCAGTGTCTGCCCCATGGGATCCCGGATGCGATGTTATACGGCGGACCCATGAAGATCGTGCAAACTGAAAACCTCTCGATCATTCTCTTCGAGGCATTTACCAATTATCGGCAGATTCATACGGACGGCCGATCCTTCCCCCAGAACGATCCGCAGCCCACATGGTTCGGCTATTCCATCGGGAGGTGGGACGGCGACACCTTCGTTGTCGAGACGATGGGCTTCAACGACAGGACATGGATGGACGATAGCGGTTTGCCTCACAGTGATTCGTTGAAGACGACGGAGCGGTTCCAGCGTCGGGACTTCGGGCACATGAATCTCGAAGTCACGTTCGACGATCCCGAAGTGTACACGAGGCCCTGGTCAGTCAATTTTGCCTTTGACCTCTGGCCGGATACAGAATTGATTGAAAACATCTGTGAAAACGAGAAGGATGCAGATTGACGCCCCGGGCGCTGACTGCGATGGGCGGCGTCTTTTCTCTGAAACTGACCCTGGACCCCCGTCCGGGTCGCGTCTGTCCTTCGAAAATCAGAAGCGACCGCCATCATTGGTCGCATCCGTACCTCGAAAATCAGACGTGACCGCCATCACCCGGCCGCTATCACGATTGAACATTTCACCCGCGTTCGGCGATGAGACCTCTGGCCTCCGCCGCCTGAGGGCACATTCCCAAGATCGTCAACGTCCGGAGGGGCCCGGCTAATTCGGGGTCAGTTCGAAGTACCTGTTGTTCACACAGACCCAGTCCAGCAGGTCCGTGTCCGGCAACAAGTCCCAGCCGAAAGAAACCGTCCACTCCTCGGCATAGGCCTTCGGGTCGTCGACCGTGATCTCAACCTCCATGTGACCGAAGTCGACCCGGTGAAACCGCTCGATAAGGCGCAGGGCGTCGCTGTGCGGATGGCCGGAGTCGTCAAGCCATGTCCCCTCGTGATGACCGACGGATTCCACGACAAGCGTGTCGCCTTCCCACCTCCCCACGGAATAACCGAACCACGCCGGCTCGGGTTCGTCCGGCAGGGGGCGGCCGTCGGTGAAGATCTGACGGTAGGAGTGGTAGGCTTCAAACAGCATCACGAGCAGGCCGGGGTTCTGGATGATCTTCCTCGGGGTGCGGTGCGTATCGAAATCGGTCACGCTGTGCGGAAGGCATCCCGCGCTGGGGCGGTCCAGGCCCTCGTTCACCTGGCGCTCCCGGTACAACTCCTCGGCCCACGGCTCCATGCGAACCTCGATGTCCGCCGCGAGATTGTTGAGATACCTCCCCGTCGGCGTGACCCAGATTCCGGAAAGATCCGGCGTCCCATCCGCTGTCCGCGGTGCGGGCGCGGCGAGATTCGGCGTGCCGTCGGACAGGCGCGGGATTCCCGGTGTCGGATAGTTGAGCCACTGCGCCTCGGCCGTCGAGAACCCCAGCACCGAGACCAACAGGCCTGTGGTAACCGCCAGCTTCGTCTTCATACTTCCCTCCCAGTCAGCGATCCGATCCGTCGGCGCTCAAACCCTCCCCGTCGGCCCCAATCACGAGCAAACTGTCCTGGCAGCGTCTTAGTTGCGCCATCGCATCCGAGCTGCGTGTCGCATGCCTGCCAGACTTCACCCATGCCTCACTGGCCAAACGGTGAGAGGATTTCCTAGCTGCGCTGTTGTTGTCCGCTTGCATTGAATGAATGAGACTACAGGTTGGAATTCAGGTCAATCAAACAGTCGCAACGACTGTATTGGATTTTCGTCAGCGAACAGCGAACCAGGCACCGCTCGGGCACCGATACGCGTTCCTTCAGAATTTGAAATCACGAATCGTCCGCCCCGCGGAGCCCGAATGACGCGTAGTATTGAGTCGACCCGGTGGCGGGAGTAATCTGTGCCTTGTCGACCCGGCCAATGGCCCCCAATCGCAGATGGTGCCAATGAAGAATCTGTGCGAGACAGGGGCATCTAGGAGGATTTGCGATGTTAGACCGTTTCTGGCTCATTGCCGTTACCGCAGCGATGGCCACCTCCGCCACCACGTCGGCTGCCTCGCAGGCGCTGACGATGGAGCGAAAATTCCTGACCCATTATGCGGCCAGCCAGATCGTAGCCTCGTGCATGGCGATCGCGGCGCGCGATAGTGCAAACATTGCCATCGCGGTGGTGGACCCGTACGGAAACCTGCTGGCCTTTCAAGGGGCCGACGATACCACCGAGACCGGGAGCATGACTGCGCAACTGAAAGCCAGGACGGCGGCGCGCTGGCGCCGGGCGACCGAGGAATTGTTCGACCGCGTCAACAATCAAGTCAACCGCGCCCCGGAATGGGTCGGCGATTTTCCGCAACCGGGCGGCTTTCCTATCTATGTCGACGGGCAGATCGTCGGCGCCGGCGGCGGTGTTGGCAGTGCCGACGATCAATGCGCCATCGCGGCTGTTCGGGCCGTGTTCGGGGATTCGGCGAGTCTCGCCCGTCCGGAATAGACAGGCCGGCTGACCGGTGGCCGAGTCCGTCGGCGGAAAGCTTCTCGCTGCTGGTTTCACCTTCGGCGACTACGACGCTGCGTTCATGATCGAGGCGCCCGACGATGAGAGCGCTGCAGCCGTGTCCCTGGCTGTGACCGCCGGCGGCGCCGTGAAGGCAGCCTGGACGACAAAGCTCCTTTCCGGTTCCCAGTGGGTGGCCGCGCTCGAAAAAGGCAGCATTGTCGCTAACGCCTATCAGCCGAGCCGGTGAGTGTGGCAACCACGAGAGCAACAGGGAGATTTGCCGATGAGGCGTTCGGAATGATCGCAGCGGTCTGAAAGTAGGACGCGTCGCACGGCCAGCGTATACTCGTGTAGTTAAAAGACCCTGGCAACGAACCAGCAACTGACCTCAGGGAGGACTCCATGCCACGATACGCCGTTCTCGTGATAGGACTCGTGTCGATTTCCTTCGTCGTCGGGGCGGCGCAGACCGCGGTCGTCACCGGCAACCGCGCCACCCCGCTCCGGCCGCTCGCAGGTTCCGACGACGTCGGCGTCAGCAATGCAACGCTGCGCAATCAGCCGGAGCTCCGGGTGCTCCGAGTCGTTGTCGAACCAGGTGGAATGCGCGTGTTGCACACCCACGACGACGTCGACTACCACCTGTTCATGCCGATTACGGGCACGATGACACTCGACCTCGATGGCTCTCAGTCGGTCGACGTACAACCCTGGCACCCATACTATCTGGATGCCGGCACGCTGCACGGTTTCCGAAACCCCAACGCGGACCCGGTGGACATCGTGGAGGTCTTTGTCCGGTAGACGCTCCCTGCTATTCATCGGGAGCGGGTGTTCGCCTTCGACACCCAATCGCCAGCTTTCGACACCAAGAGATGTAGGGGCGCCCTCCCACCGGCAGGTCAGTACGCGTCCAAGCCTTCGGTCAGCTCGATGTAGGTGCCCGCTGGATCGGTGATGAAGGCTATCTTCAGCCCGAGGCGGTCGATCTCGCGATATTCGACGTCGAACTCGATACCCTTTCGCTTGAGCTGTTCGCAGAAAGCTTCCAGGTCGTCGAGTTCGAAACCGATGTGATCAATCGCACGCCCCCGGTGGGGGCATCCCCGAGACGCAGGTCGCCGAAGCTTATGTTCATACCGGGCACGTTGGTGGTGGTTTCGATCCGGCCGCGCGAGCGCTTCTCGAGTCCGAACACGTCGAGATACCAGTCGAGCAACGCCTCGTACTCTGTCGTCAACAAGTGAACGTGGTAGCCGGCCACCTCGACTGACAAACCCTGGTCCTCCTGCAACTCGACCAGGACTTCACCAGGCATCGTCACGTAAGCGTTGGGCTGACCTTCGCTCCCTGTGAACTCGGAGTCGACCTCGTATCCGGCAGCGCGCCAATCGGCGAGAAATTTCGCGAGATTCCGCACCTTGAAACCAAAATGATTGACAACGGAACCGGCCGACCCGCCGGTTGGCTCGCGGTCGCTGAGTATCAGGAGCAAGTTGGGCAGCCGGATAGCGTTGAGGGGCCCCCTCTCGACCACGACGCCTCGGAAATGCTCGACCCACATCCGCTTGTGCCCCTCGATGTCAGTCACGTTCAGGTGCACGTGCCCGTAGGTCAGTCCCGCATCGTTGGGCACGGCAAGCTGGGCGAATGCCGGCGACACCGTCAACACCAGCGCTACGGCCCGCAGTAGATGCCTCATCCCTATATCCTCCTCTGTGGCCCCACGCCACCGGTCTTCCCTCGCCCCGGCTCATTTCACGTTCACCGAGTTCAGGAGGACGGGCACGGGCCGTCAAACGGTTTTGCGCACGCGCTTCGTGTCGGGTGCACGCCACAGCTCCCGCCTGCCGCTCGGAATCAGAGCGGAGACGTTTTCGCAGTGATTGAGAGCTGTGTGCCGGGTTGCATTGGATGCATAAGACTACAGGTGGGCATCGAGGTCAACCAAACAGTCACAAGGACGGTTTGGCGACCACAGGCGTGTGATCTATGAAAGCCGCCGGCGCCAGAACGCCGTGATAGGGATTATGTAGCGCGCCACATAAGCTCTACCACTCAATGCGCGGCAGTGTCCGACATCCAGCGCCCAGTACAGTAAGGGCAGGTGCCGGTCCATCCCGCAGTCATCACAATGAATATTCTGAAAACCGTGTACCCAACCGCGGCAATCCAAATACCGGCGGAACTCGGCGCCTTGACAAGGATCAGCAACCCACCATAATTGATCGGATCGGCCAGTGTTCAAGGGCGTTGTGTCTGAGGAGCGGCACCGCACGGCCGCCACCGTTAATCTTTGGAGGCCGCAAACGGTTCGTACGGTCGTCGTGAAACATTTGACATGCGCTTTGGCTCTTCTGGTCATCGTGGGCACAATTCTGCCTCCCCTCGCGGAGAGTCAGCCGACGGTGGCTGAGGGTTTGGAGCAGGCGTTGAATCCAGTCGTACGGCGGATCGCACCGCCGGCCGCTCAGCAGGTGCCCCGTGGCAGCGCCTCGACGTCGCCGAGTGACCGCCGCTCGATGGAGGCCATACGGATGACCACCGACGAATCGATCACGCTGGATGGATCGCTGGATGAAGACGTCTGGATGCGCGCCGTGCCGGCGACTAACTTCGTGCAGCGCGATCCGGACAATGGCCAGCCCGCCAGCGAGCAGACGGAAGTCCGTTTCGTCTACGACGCTGACAAACTCTACATGGGGGTCACGCTGTTCGATTCAGAGCCGGACCAGCTGATTCACTACCAGATGGAACGGGATGGATTCTTGCCCTCCGACGACAAGCTGCAGTGGGCGATCGACACCTTCAATGATGGCCAGAGCGCCTATTGGTGGGAGATGAACCCACTGGGTTCGATGGCCGACTCTTTGAGAGGCCCGAACAATACGAATAACCGTGAGTGGGACGGGATCTGGGACGCTCGATCAGCTCGCAGCGACATTGGCTGGACACTAGAAATTGAAGTTCCGTTTCGCACGATGAATTTCAACCCGAACAGCGAAGGGTGGGGCGTCAACTTCCAGCGGACGGTCGCGCGCAAAAACGAGGTGAGCCTGTGGATGGGGTGGCTGCGCAATCAGGGGTTGAATAGGATGAGCAATGCGGGCCTGCTGACCGGTATCGAGAATGTAACCCAGGGCCGCGGTCTCGACATCAAGCCTTACCTGGTGGGCACATCAGAGTCGTTCCCCGGTCGGGGTGAAGCCCCCGCCCAGAACAGTGCCGAGATCGGCGTCGATCTCTTTTACAACATCACGCCGAGTCTGCGAGCGAATCTCACGGTGAACACAGACTTTGCTCAGACCGAGGTCGACGCGCGCCAAATCAACCTCACCCGATTCTCGTTGCTGTTTCCGGAACAACGTGATTTCTTCCTCGACGGCGCGCTCTTCTTTGACTTCGCAGCTGGCGGTGACCGGGCTCTGATTCCTTTTCAAAGTCGCCGGATCGGACTCGACGAAGAGAACAGACCGCAACGGATCAACTTCGGCGGCAAACTGACCGGCCAAGCCGGTGCTTTCGACATCGGTGTCCTGCAGGTCCAGACCGGTGACGAGAGCCAAGAGGTACAAAGGGGTTCCCTTGGTGAAGACTTCAGCATCGTGCGCATCAGGCGGCGGATGTTCAGAGAATCCTACATGGGCGGCCTCTACACGCTCCGTCGCACTCGTGGTGGCAACGCCGACAACCGGCACACCATTGGCTTCGACATGCACCTGGCGACGTCCACTTTCCTTGGCTCTGACAACTTGAGCGCCACCGGCTATTTCTTGCACACGACGAATCCCATCGATACCGCTGGCAAGAACCGAGCCTTTGGTGCTGTGCTCGCCTATCCAAACGATCCGCTCAGCCTTGAGCTTGGGTTCAGAGAGACCCAGGAGAACTACGACGCTGCGATTGGATTCAATCGCCGAACCGGTTTCCGAAGCATCACCCCGCAGATTACTTTCGCCCCCCGGCCGCGACAGCATCCATGGATCCGCCGCTTCAATTTCGGAACACGGATGGACTTATTTCTGGACCCGGTCGACAACCGACTGTTGACCCGGGAGGTCGACATCACCGCGATAGAGGTCGAAACGCACAGGCAGGATTCAATTCAGTTTCACGTCCTCCCGACCTACGAGCTGCTCAATCGAGATTTCAGAATCGCGCCTGAAGTGACGCTCCCTGCTGGCCAAGACTACACCTTTACCCGCTATCGCATCCAGGGACGGACGACCAGCCGCCGACCGGTCGCCCTGTCGCCGCAAGTGGAGTGGGGCAAGTTCTTCTCGGGCGACCGGTTGCGGCTCAACATGACAGTCAACTACCGCGCTGCGCCTGGAAAGATGTTCACCTTCACCAGTGAGTGGAACCGTGTATCGCTGACGGAAGGGCGATTCTATACCAAGTTGTACCGGGCAATCGTGGAGACGCAGTTCAACCCCAGAATCTCGCTGGTCAACAACGTGCAGTACGACACGCAGAGCGCGGTCATTGGGTGGCAGTCGCGCTTCCGGTGGATTATCCGCCCCGGCAGCGATTTGTATTTCGTCTACATCCACAACTGGCTGGACGATCCTGTGACCGGCCAGACCTACACCCTGGACCGCCGACTGTCTTCAAAGATCATGTATACCCACAGGTTCTGACGCTTTCGCCGGAGGTCGCTTGACGTCCTGTAACGCGGTGTCGTCGGTCGTCTTCCCCGTGATAGAGCCATGAAATCGCCACAGAATGAACCCATCGTCATTGCTGAAGTGCTCCTATTTTGACTACTCTCTCGAGGAGTTCCAAGGAGGTATCTACAAGAGATATTCGGTATCAAACACCAGTTATTGTCAGTTGACCGCGTACCCCAGCGAGCCTAGAATCATGGCGTTAACCCGATGTTCCGCCAGAAAACCTTGCCGTGACGGCGACGTACGGCTGGACGACGGCGTCCGTCCTAGCCGTAACTGAGGGTCAAAACTAGGAGACTCGATGGCAGAAGGTAAGGGTGCCAACCAAACTGAAGCGACAGAACGGATGGTGCCTGATTCGGGCGAACCGAAGCCAGCTTGCCCGGCAATTACACGACGTGATTTTTTGATTCGAGGCAACGTGGGCGCCGTCGCGGTCGGGGTGATGAGCGGTGCCGGCTTCGCGTCTACGCTTATTTCCAAACCCGCCGAGGCTGCGCCGCAGCAATCGGTACCCTTGGATTCCATTCGGTCGCGCCGTGTTGCCCTGAATGTCGATGGCGAGGCGCATGATGTCACGGTAGACGTTCGCGAGAGCCTGTGGGAAACCATGAACTACACGTTGGCGCTGTCGAACAGCAACCTGGGGTGCGACCGCGCCCAATGCGGTGCGTGCACCATCGTGATGGACGGGCGGGCTGTGAATGGGTGCGCCGTGCTGACCGCGCGCTCCGGCCGCGGGCAGGAGATCCGAACGGTGGCCGGGATTGCGAGTGGGCCGGGAGTCGGGGGACTGCACCCGGTTCAAAAGGCATTTTGGTATGAGGGCGGATTCCAATGCGGCATATGCACGCGGGGCTTCATTATGTCCACTTACGCCCTCCTCGAAAGCAATCCCAATCCAACAACCCAAGAAATCAAAGAAGCATTGGCAGGAAACATCTGCCGCTGTGGTGAGTACACGAAGATCTTGACCACAGTGCAGAAGGCCGCAACCGAGATGCGCGGCGAGCAAATCACCTACTCGTCTACGCCAATCGCCGTCGAAGAGCCGGAAGTGCCTCAGGTCGCCGCAGGCGGTCGAGAATCCCGGCAGTTCAGTTTCGTGACGGCTATGGGAACAATCGAGGATTACGACGACCTGGCTCTGGAATTGGCGGGACGGCCGGGAATAATGGGCGTTTCCGGAACGGAACGTACAATTACACCTATCTGGGACCCCACGCTGCTGGATGAGGCCCGTGTCCGCCAGATCTTGGAAGAGTTTGGCTCACCCGTAGCGCCCTAGATTAAGGAGAAGTGACATGAACAAAGAATTGGATGCCCTCCGAATCGTTCAGGACCCAGGGTATGCTGCCAGCCTTTCGGATGAAGATTGGAACAGCCTGTCGACAAATCCAGAGTGGCACGAGCTGGTCGGCGAATACCCGGAGATGGTCGAACCCGTCATCGAGCAGTATGCGGGAGCCCTGAACGTTCCATCGCCCCGCATGCCGCCACCGCCGCCACCGCCCCCGGCGCAAGCAGCACAGGAATTCCAGGTGATCGGGCAACGCATCCCCCGCCTCCATGGCTTGGGTGTGGTTACTGAGCTTGGAAAATACGTGCAGCACATGCAGATGCCCGGAACGCTCTATACCCGGACGCTCCGCAGCCCCCATCCCCATGCCAGGGTCATGGCTATACGGACCGAGGGGGCGGAGCAGATGCCCGGTGTCGTCGCAATCCTCCACCGATTCAATCTACCATTCGAGTATTCGGACGTTCGCTTGGGAGGCAGCCCTCCTGAACGGTTTCTGTTCAACGAAGAAGTATTTGAGGTCGGGGCGCCCATTGCGGTGGTCGCCGCGGACAGCGAGCATATCGCCGACGAAGCGATCCGGCAGATCGATGTGGATTACGACGTTCTTCCCGCCACGGTGGGCATGATGGAAGGCACCAGCCCCTTTGCGTTTAAGCAATGGGACAACACTGAAGACGGCACGATCATCTCGGTCACGCCGCCCCTGGTGCGAGGGGACCCGGACGGTGCACGCGCCGACACGACGCTCGACGCAATTCTGCAGAAATCCACCGAACAACATCTGGCGTTGGAGATGACGAACTCCCTGATGTACTGGGATCAAGACCGTCTCATTGTCTATTACACCTGCCAACACGCACACGGGTCCCGGGCCGGCCTTTCCCGCGCTCTGAAAATTCCCGTCAACCACATACGCGTCATCCAGACCGGCTACATGGGTTCGGGGTACGGCTACCGGTCGGGCGTGGACATTGCCGAGATCCACACGGCCATTTTGGCCAGGATAACGGGTCGTCCGGTCAGGACGATGTATACCCGCGAGGAAGACTTCATCACCCGGACACACCGCCCCCAGTTCCGCAACGAAATGCGGCTCGGTGTGAATAGGGATGGGACGATGCAGTCCGGGAACTTCCGAGTGTACGCCAATGTTGGAGCCCAGAGAGGCGGGGGCGCGAACGGATCGTGGTTTGGGATGCAGCACCTTTACAATGTCCCGAACCTCCGGCTTGAAGCGACCGACGTCTTTACCAACAGTTTCAAGTCCGGCGCGTACCGTTGCGTCAGCCACCCGAACGGAACGTTCGCACTGGAGATGATGGTCGAACGCGCGGCGAACGCAATTGGTATGGATCCGGTCCAGTTCAGGCTCCAGAACCTGAACGAAACCGGGAATCCCGATACGGGAAGGCCCTTCAGCAATCCAGGTATCCGCGACTGCATCACCTCTGCCGCCGAACGCATTGGATGGCAACAGACGTGGCACGCTTCGCGTGCCCGGGAACTGAGCCCCGGTATCTTCCACGGCATTGGTATCGCCGCTCACGCCTGCAGCCACGGCGGTGGAACAAACCCGGCCACCGGACAGATCATCGTGAACACGGACGGCAGCGTCCAGTGTATTTCGGGCTCGACTGAAATCGGCCCAGGTGAGCGGACCCAGATGGTCATGATCGCAGCCGAGGCGCTCGGTGTTCCGCTCGAAAGCGTCAGCATCGCGACTTACGTGGACACGGATAACACGACGGACACGGGAAGCACTAGTGGAAGTCGACAGACCAACACCGGCGGCCGCGGAATGTATGAAGCGGCCGTTGACGCGAAGAATCAGATCCTGAGATACGCTGCCGATCGACTGGTCAGCGATGCCGCCCGCCGCAACGAGCAAATCCAGGTCAGCCCGGACGACCTCGACATTCGTGACGGCGAGGTCTTGATGACAGCCGATCCGACCACGCGCTTGGAGGTCGGCGCGGTGGTCCAAAGTGCGGGTTTCCCGATTCTGGGACGGGCCGTTTACAGACAGGACACCGACTGGCAGCGAACCGCATGGGCATCGCACGCCGTCGAAGTCGAAGTCGACACCCTCACCGGTACCGTTACCGTGACCCGGTACGTGGCGGCCCACGACGTGGGACGGGCAATCAACCCGTTCGCACTCGAGCAACAGATTGAAGGCGGCGTTGTCATGGCGCTGGGTGCCGTTCTGGGCGAGGAATTGCTCGTAGATACATCGACGGGACTGCCGGTCAACCCCAATATGCTGGACTACCGGGCACCGAGCATCCTCGACGTGCCGGATGAGATCGAGGTCATACTGATCGAGCATCCGAAGGCCTACGGAGTGTATGGTGCGCACGGGATCGGCGAACCTCCGATGGCGCCTGGAGCCCCCGCGGTGGCTGCGGCCGTCTATAACGCTGTCGGAGTGTGGATGGACAGCATGCCGATATCGCGCGACCAACTACTGACCGAACTCAGGAACGTGAGGTAACGACAAGGAGGAGTTGCTGAGATTTGTGAGATAGACCCCCCTTGTCGCCTGGCGTCAAGGAATAGCAAGCATCAACGACCCAGAAGCAGCCTTGCGAGACAGAATGGTCCGGGTTGCCGATGGCGACCTCTGGACAGTCGTGCCCAGTCTCCTTTTAATCCCTTGTGACAGGCTGCGAGCTATTGCAGTAAGTCGCGGAAAGTCTAGACGCATCCAGCCCGAATCACCAAAGCATGGGAGCCTATCGCGCTGTGCCCGCAGGATCGCGCACGGAGATGTTAAAATCATCCACCTCATCGCCCGCAGGATCGCGCACGGAGATGTTAAAATCATGCGCTGTGCCCGCAGGATCGCGCACGGAGATGTCCACCTCATCGAGCGGTGCGCAGATCCCATCGACTAGCCCGGAGAACAAACCGGACCATCCGAAAAACGTATAATTCTCGGGAGGCTCCCGCCTGAACACTTTCGTATCCGACACCCAAGGTTCCGTATAGTACTTCGGGTCATACATTGTTGTCTGCAGCTCTATGGTATCGGCGTCTATACGCCGATAGCGCTCTTCAAACCGTGCTTCGTCACTTTTTGGAAAACCGTAGACGTCGAGCCATCCTCTGTCGTCTAAACCGAACGTCTGGACAAGCAATGTATCGCCTTGCCACTCACCGACGGAGTGGCCGTACCACGCCAGACCCAGGTTAGCGCGGTCCTCATCTGAAGGCACTTCACGGCCGTCCAGCCAGATTTGGCGATGCCGGTTTTCCCAGTTGAAGAATTGCAGGAATCTATCTTCAAGATGAACGAATTCAACGAGCTCTGGATCGAAAAGGAGTCGTGGGAAGCCCTGCGGGTTACACTGCATCATCGGATCATTCGAGAACGCGGGCATGACGGCTCTAGCCCGGCCACGGTGTTCTCCCTCTTCGAGTTCGGGCAGTACACCTCCGGGTTCGGGCGGCGACAGAGCGCGGCCGCGCACTGGGATATTGGCGTCCAGCCTCGCCTCGCCCTCCTCGGTCATAGGCGGGACAGTCGGACTGAGGCCCCGATCGCCTTCACGTAGCTGCCAAACTCCAGAAAGATCGCGCGGATCAATTTGGCTCCCATCGGCTTCTGGGCCGGCGCAGGCTGCCAGCGAAGCCAGCCCCACCATCAGAATAAGGATCAGAGGGAGAGTAGGGATCAGAGTTATGAAACGACGCACTTTCAAACCTCCAGCTCAAGTTTTGGCTAGGGCGCACACATTGCGGTTAGAAAGCTAGGGAACGTTGGCCGGACGTGCGCGTTGGACTTCACGATTCAACCGTGCTCAGCTTTCCAGGCATCCCAGGATCCCTCACAGCCGAAGGTTCAGCGCCGAATCAGGGCCCGTTAACCGCTACCCAAGGTGGCCATTGCGTGTCGAGGGCTTCCGTCTATGCCGTCTCCCCTCATCTGGGGAGTATTTCTGTACCGTCGGCTAGAATCACATGTACGACAAGCCCGACAGGGTTGCCCGCCCTAGAAGGACTGGCGACAACGGTCACTTCTTGACCCGGCTGCAGCGAATTTGCGGTGTAGCCCTCCTGCGCTAGCGCGCGTGGAGGACTGTGTTCGAAATTCCACCGTACAACCTCGCCGTTCTCGTTCACTGCGTCTATACGAATAGTCACATGGGGATTGCGGAACGCGAATTCCGCTACCGTGCCCTTCACGCTGATGTGTGCAGCATCCTCATCGTACGATATCGCAGTCCCGTGATGAGCGGACAGCGATGTGGCAGTGAACACGATCGCCATGACGAACGATATGAAAAACCTGTTCACGGTTAGCCTCCTGATTGTCGGGTATCTCTCACGTCTGAAGTCTTGAGCACTGCCCGAGGCTTCTGCTTGCTTGACTTTCGGGAGAATCCGCAGTGGATACCTTGGGCGATTGTCCCACAGATTTCGCTGGGGTCGCTACCCTATTTCTGAGCGAGGAGTCCAGACTTTGTTTGCTCCCAGCTCCCTCCTTTCGTAATATTTGGATCGGCCTCCAACAAAAAGGAAAGCACCTATGACTGTCCACCGACGAGACTTTCTCAAAGCGGCCACGCTGGGGGCAGCCGGGCTCGGCCTTGGGGCGAAGGGCGTAGCTGGGGGCGAAACCGGAGCGCCCAAGCGCGCGAGGGCCGAGCGGCTGCGGCCGGGACAGGCGCCCGACGTGGTGGTGGTCGGGGCTGGCTCCTTCGGGATGTGGACTGCCCTCCACCTGCTCCGCCTTGGCGCAACCGTCTCTGTCGTCGATACGTACGGCCCCGCGAACTCTCGATCGACCTCCGGTGGTGAGACCCGAGGCGTCCGAAGCTCGTACGGAGGGCGGGATCAGGGTTTGCTCTGGGCACGCTGGGCGACGGAGTCCATGCGACGGTGGCAGCAGTGGGACGAGGAAAACAGCAGCAGACTGCTTCCACGACTTTTCTACACGACGGGCGATCTCATTCTTCGCGAAGAGATGATCCCGTATATCGAACAAACGGCAGCCAACTGGGACATACTTGGTGTTCCCTATGAGTTTCTCACACCTGAAGAGGTCAACTACCGTTGGCCGTGGATTCGCTTCGAAGGCCTTGGAGTCGGTCTATTCGAACCCGGGGCCGGTGTTGTCCGATCGCGTCGAGCAATCGAATCCGTGGCCCAAGTGTTCCTCCAGGAAGGCGGCTCGTTCACGCTCGGTCGTGCGGCGGTGGGCGAGCGCGCCGGTACCCAACTGCAAACCATAACACTAGACCCGAATGATCCGATTTCTTCATCCACTTTCATCTTTGCGTGCGGGCCCTGGTTTCCCAAAGTCTTTCCCGAGCTGATGGGAAATCGGTTACGAATTCCGATGGGGCACGTGTTTTACTTCGCCGTGCCGCCCGGTGACGACCGTTGGGTGTATCCCAACATGCCAAGCTATGGGGTTCCGGGCGTGACTGGCTGGCCTGCCCTGGGACGCGATCACCGCGGATTCCGCGTGCGCACTGGGGGCCGCCCGGCCGAAGACCCTGACCTGAGCGAACGGTGGCTCGATGAGGAATATCACGATCAGCCGCGACAGGTCCTCAAGCGCCATTTCCCCGACCTCGTCGGTGCGCCGATCAACGAAACCCGTGCTTGTCATTACGAGTTCAGTGTCAATCGGAATTTCATCATCGATAAACACCCGGACTTCGAAAACGTGTGGCTAGCGGGCGGAGGCTCCTCGGAAGCGTTCAAGTCCGGACCGGTGATTGGCGAGTACATCGCCAGACGGGTGCTGGGCATCGAGAATGACCCAGAATTAGCCGAGAGTTTCCGCTTGAGGGAAGAGGAGTTCCCGGACCCGGAAGAGCCGTTGGACCCGTAGCAGTCCGGACTATTCATAAATTGCTTACCGGTGCGGAGGTAGGGCGGTCTCCTTTGGAGGCGTGGTCGGGTTCGAAACAAGCCTTTCCACCGAACAAAGCCAATGCAGTGGCGGATCATCCGAACAAGCTGATTCGGCGGGCGGCGGGAGCTATCGCCAATCCGCTAGCTGGACAGTAGCGCTGGAAGCGAAGTCTGATGCAGAATGGGATGTAGTGAAATACAAAGTCGTCTTAGCAGACACAGATGAAGGCTTCAGCGTCTCGTGCCCGGGACTTCCGGGTTGCTGGTCTCAAGGAAAGACAGAAGCGGAAGCTCTTGAAAACATTAAGTCTGCGATTCAGGAGTACTTAGCGGCTGTCAACGAAATCTCGAAAGGTCAAGCCACCCGAGAGGTAGAAGTCACACTCTAGCGTGCCGAAGATTCCAGGGATTAATCATCTTCGGGCGGCCCGAGCGTTGGGAAAAACCGGTTTCCGGGTAGTCAGCCAGGGCAAGCACGTCGTCATGAGCGACGGTCGTCGCATCCTCACAATTCCTCACCACAATCCAGTCAATGCGTATACGATGGGCGGCATCGTTCAGGATGCTGGCCTGACGTCAGAACAATTCAGAAAGCTCCTCTGAGCGAAGGGCCAGCATCACGTGGCTGCACCCGACGGCGGCCACGTTTTCGTTGAATTCAAAATGCGCTGGCCGCCGCAGGTGAGCCACAATCCGTTCGGCGCAGAAGGACGATATGGATCGGCATTCGATAGTCCTAAGGGCCGCCAACCCAACGTTCGATGAAGGTCTGGCATTTGCCCACTACGTTGACGAAGCAGCCGAGGGGTTCTTTCGTTTTATGCTTGGTCGCCGCGCCGGGCACATAATCGCCACGGCGTTCGCCCAGCCCGACCACGACCTCTCCTTCCAGAATGTGACTTTCGCAGAACGTGACAACATCATCGTGGGAATGGTCTCGGCGTACACCGCGGAGCAGCATCGCCGTTCCTCGCGCCAACCCCTGAAGCGGGCTGCCGGAAGGCGTAATCTACGAATGAGGATCGTGCTCATACTGTTTGCTCCACTCATGCGGATTATCGATTCAATCGCCGATGGTGATTTCTACCTCGGGGCCATCGCTGTTGATAAGGAACTTCGCGGCTCTGGCGTCGGCTCCGTCTTGATGGACTGCCTTGAAGAGCGGGCTCGTGCGAGCGGATCGACTCGACTATCCCTCGATGTTTCAGCTAAGAACGAGGGGGCTCGCCGATTCTACGAGCGCCGCGGGATGAACGTCGAGTCGCAGTGGCCGAAGCGATTGGCAATACCGGGATTGAAGTTCTATCGAATGACAAAAGGGCTCTGAGCCTTCAACGGGTACCGTCTTTGATGGCATATTTGGGAACGATCAGGACGGAATGGATTAGGACGGAATGAATGAAGGGTCGAGTTCCCCACCGTTCAGCAGCATGTAAGAAAAGTGCATGTAATCGATGACCGTCGACACGAGCTCACCTCCACCCATCGGCAGGCCTGGCGGCTCCAGAAAGTTCCGATTGAGGCTGGCGCTTGGCACCAGACTGCCGTCGGGTTCATCGTCGTAGACAGAGGGCGCAAGTCGATCCGCTTTCTCGGTCGGAACATAGAATCCAGTATCTTCCATTTTCTGTACCGGACCCGGAAGCCTATTTGAGTAGAATAGCGAGAGAATTCTGAAATCATTTCGGACCAGTCCGGGTCACCGCCTGCCCCAACTCGAGAACAAGGCGGGTGGACCCTTGGGGGGATAGAGATGAAAATCAAGGACAAACTGTGGCAGCGGTCGGTGACCTGCAAGTGGCTCATCCCGACACTCGGCGTGCTGGTTCTTGCGCCAGCAGCGGTCTTGGCCCAGGGACCGGGAGTCGAGAACGGGCACTGGTCCTACATCGGCGGGGACGCCTGGCACACCCGCTACACCCAGGCGAGTGAAATCGCTGCCTCCAACTTCGAGAACCTCGAGGTGGTCTGGGAGTGGAAAGCGGCGAGTTTCGGCTCGAGCACCCCGCGCTCAACGCCCACCTACGTCGACGGTAAATTGATCACGGTCACCGGCGAGCGCCGGCATGTCGTGGCTCTTGATCCCGAGACGGGAGAGCTTCTCTGGAGTTATTCTGAGCCGATGACCGCGCGCTACGAGTACTCGATGCGAAAGGGCTACGGCAAGGGAATCGCCTACGGTGAGGTCGACGGCCGCGGCGTCGTATTTATTGCGACACCCGCGTTTTTCCTCCACGCTATCGATGCCGAGACCGGCCTGCACCTGGAGAACTGGGGCACGAGGATAGGGCTGGAGGGCTTTCCGGAGACGGGAGTCGTGGATCTGCTGCCGCCTCTCATCGCGGATTGGGACCGGTGGCTGGAATCCGGCGAAGAGTACGATCCTTATTACGGGATCCCTCTAGAGCTGGGCTACATCACGGCATCTTCCCCGCCCATCGTTGTGAACGGCACGGTCGTCGTGGGGAATTCCGCGGAGCAGGGGTACAACCAGACCCGGATCGAGAATGTGCCCGGCGACATCCTCGCGTTCGATGCGCGGACGGGCCAGTTCAAATGGAAGTTCCACGTCATTCCGCGACCGGGTGAGTTGGGACACGAGACGTGGGAGAACGATGCCTGGCAGTGGACGGGCGATGTCTCGTCCTGGGCGCCGCTATCAGCCGATCCGGAGCTCGGATTGGTCTACGTTCCGACGAATGGCCCCACCATCGACTACTATGGCGGGTTCCATCCCGGAGACAACCTATTTGGCACGAGCCTGATCGCCCTCGACGTCGAGACCGGTAACCGGGCCTGGCATTTCCAGCTGGTCCACCACGACATCTGGAACTACGACACCCCGACGGCGCCGATACTGATGGACGTGGCGGTTGACGGCCGTGTGATCCCCGGCGTCTTCCAGGTCACCAAGCAGTCATTCGTTTACGCTTTCAACCGGGAGACCGGTGAGCCGATCTGGCCCATCGAGGAACGGCCCGTACCTCAATCCCGGGTACCCGGTGAGCAACTCTCTCGAACCCAACCGTTCCCGACCAAACCGGCTCCGTTCGACATCCAGGGGAGAACTGAGGAACACCTCATCGACTATACGCCCGAGATCAAACGCAGGGCGATGGAAGTGGCGCTCGAGAACAACCTGTTTGTCCCCCTGTTCAGCCCGCCGACCCATGTCGGCGACCTGGAACTGGTGGTGCCGGCTCGGGCGTGTCCGGGCGGGGGCGGCGGGGCGAACATTACCGGACCGCCTGTCGCCGATCCGGTGGCGGGCGTGATCTTTATCAACTCCCAAAGCGCGTGCTCCACGATCCACCTCGCACCGGCGTCGGACTCCCCATTGGACGGACCCGCGCAGACGGGGACCACCCACTCCGACTATTCGAGAGCGATCGACGTGGAAGCCCCGCCCAGAACGGAAACCCTGGATGGCCTCTCAATCTGGAGGGGGCCGGTCGGGCGGATCACCGCGATCGACATGAATACAGGGGAGCATCTCTGGGTGATCCCTCACGGGGATGCGCCTGAAGAGCAACAGGAGCTGATCCGGACTCACCCGTTGCTCCAGGGGATCGAGGATGTTCCGACGAACCCCGGCCGCCTCGGTCAGGCGGCGATGCTGGCGACGCCTACGCTGCTCCTTGCTTCAGGTCAGACCAGCGATGGCACGCCGCAGTTGTTCGCCATCGACAAGCAGAACGGCGAGCGTGTCGGGGCGGTGGAGATACCGGACGTTTCGCGCTACGGCATGTCAAGTTGGGTCCACGAAGGAAGACAGTATGTCATCGTTCAGCTCGAAGACGGTCTGGCGGCGATGGCGTTGCGCTGATCCAATCGGGGGCGGAGAGAAATCAGTGCTTTGTCGCACGCACGCGCGATGGCCTTCCACGGTCTGAGGGTGAGGGTGGTGTGTAAGAATGCCGTCCTTCTGCGTAACAGTTCTGGACGATGTTTGCCCCCTCAGACATGACCGCGTCGGTCGTACCTGCCTTGATCAAGTATTGAGATCGTTGGGCGGTGGTACCCGTCTCTCCGTTGCTAAAACGATCTCAGGTTGACTATCCTTCAAACGGTTTGAAAACGGGAGGATCCGATATGAGAACGTCAGCTGGTTACTTTATTACGCTTCTAGTTTTTGCCTTCATTTTGACCCTAGCCTTGAGTTGGGGTCCACAACAGATGGCCCATTCGAGGCAACTTGCTCCGGACAGCAATCAAGGGTTTAGTGCGACTCTAAAGCAGGGCGTTGACCTGGGACCGGAGATTGAGGCCATGGAGGGTCGCCAATTGCGGATGCGGCTGATTACGATAGAACCCGGCGGTCACAACGCCATACACAGTCACGCGGACCGGCCTGTCGTGGTTTATTTCCTCCAAGGGACGGACACCGTAACGTTTGGGGACGGCACTGCGCAGGATTTTCGACCTGGCGACACTTCTTTCGCAAACAAAGGATACGACGCACTGGCACAGGAACGATGGAAACGAGCCTGTCGTGTTTGTTGCGGTAGATGTCTTTCATAACGCGCAGTGAATTGGCTTCGTCGATGCGGCGGACTGCTTCAGCAATGGGGATTGGTAAACCTCCATTCGACCACCGTTCCACTGAGCTCTATGGGGTTCTCGGAATCGTAAATCGCAGTGGAATGGTGGGCCGCTACCGCATCAACGGAAACCGTTAGCAACAGCGTGGCAACAGCAGCGAGAGTCAACCAACGCAGTATTTCCATCGCAACTCTCCTCAGTGGAGTATGAAGCACCATTAGCCTCTGGAAAGAATCGAGCTCTTAGATCTGCCAGGACTTGACCCGGGAAAGGTGAGGCCCGCGCTACTGATCATTCAGCAGGGGAATGCTTCTGGAGTCGGGTGGCGGTGGGATGGATTTTAGAAAAGCATAAATATCCGCCAGCACCGTGTCGGGTAGGATTTCGGCCATGAATCGAGGCATTGAAGAGACGCCGGCCTGCCGCACGTATTGCGTAAAGTCGGCAAGGGACATCGAAGTCGTAGCGATGCGGGGAGCGCCTGCGTCGACCCCGCCATGGCCTGAATAACCGTGGCAGGAGGAGCAGGTATAGGTTGTCAGGCTCCGCTTTCCGTCTTCGACGTTTCCTCCGGGGGCGGCGTCCACCGCAGCCGGCGACTGCTGAGCCTCGACCCACCCCACCCCGACGACGAGCAGCAGCACCGCCACGCCCAGGACCCAGGAAGAGGGTTTGAACGACCCGCGATCCACAAGTAAACGACTCACAGGAACCTCCTAGTTGGACTAGATGGGTTGCGTGATCGTGTCCAGCAACGCCGGCTGGCCCCGCTCGACAACCGCAAGGGCCCGGCGGATGGCCGGTCCCAGATCCATGGGATTTTCTATCGGACCCTCGGCGTACCATCCCATGCTTACGGCGAGTTTGGCATAGTCAATGTTGGGATTGTCAATGGAGTTGCCGATGTCGGATCGGGTGACGTCGCGCTCCCGCTCGGCGGCCGTGCGCGCGACCCACATCACTTCCCGGTTGTACGCCCGGTTGTTGTGCATAACGGTCAACATCGGAATCTCGTGATGCGCAGCCGTCCATAAGGTCCCGGGGAGAAACATCAGGTCGCCGTCGTTCTGCAGGTTGATGCTCAGACGTCCGTGCTTCCGGTTTGCCAGCGCGGCGCCCACCGAAGCCGGGTTGCTGTAGCCGACGCCGACCGAGCCGGACTGGCCAATGTGGTGGTGATACTGCTGGAAGTCCCAGAGCTTCCATGCCCACTCGTTCATTCCATCACTTCGGGAAACCAGGGACCAGTCCTTATTCTTGATCTGGGCCCACAGTTCGGCTGCGACACGGGCGGTGCTGATCGGACTGTCGTTCCAGCCCGAGGCCGCGAGCCGCCGGTTTCGCTCGAGGGCACGCTGGAACCGATCCTCCAGCGTCGCCCGACGCGCGTCGAATACCCGTTGTCGATCGCCCGTAACCCGGCGCTTGACTTCTTCGATCAGGAGTGGGAGCGTGGCCTCCGCATCGGCGGCGATCGCCACATCCGCTTCCTGGTAGCTTCCGAAATCCCAGTAGTTGCTTCGCGTGAAAACGTCATGTGTGCTGATGCTGAGCAGCGTTGCATCCTGCCCCAGGCTCGACCGCGAAAGTCGCGGGTGCTCCAGCGCCAGGACGACATCCGCACTTCGAAGCACACTGCTTTCCTGGCTGAGAGGATGGCGCGAAGGGAAATTCATGCGCTGGATCGTGTCCACGACTCCGGCCTCGAGGAGTTCCGCCAATTCGACGATGTAGCTGAGACCGGCTGCGGTTCGCGCAGCGCGCTCGACGGCCAGGACCGGAAACTCAGCGTCGACCAGCAGGCGCGCAACCTCAGCCACAGCTGCGGCGTCGCCCTGAGCCGGAGCATTCAGAGAGAGCTTCGGAACGCGCAAACGGCTGCCTATGGCAATCCGATTTTCCTGCAAACGCTCGTCTACCGACAATACAACAGGCATGGTCGGCGGAGTCATCGCAACGGAATAGGCGCGCACCGCGGACTGTGCAAATTGACCGAGTGAGACCGGTGCGTCGTCCCACTTTGTAAAGTCGCGGACGATTGCTGCAGGATCCTGCACGCTTCTTGAATTGGGATTTTCCAATTCGTTGCCCAGCATCAGGTAAACGGGGACCCGGTCGCAAAATGCGCTGTAGACCGCCATTGAGGCATGCTGCAAACCGACTGATCCGTATATCAGCGCAGCCATCGGTTTGCCTTCAATCTTGAAATATCCATGCGCCATGGCGACGGCCGCCTCTTCGTGGAGGCAGGTGATCAGTTCCGGATCGCGGTTTCCACTGTAGTTGATGATGGATTCCTGTAGACCACGGGAACTGGAGTGGGGATTGATCGACATGTACTCAAAGCCGAGGGGTTTTATGACGTCCATCATGAAGTCGGACCCAGGCCGGCCTCCTGGGGCCGCGACCCCTTCACTCGGTTCCGCTGACGTCGAGCCGGGCCCAGACTGCGCGGCAGCTACGGGGGCACTTGCAACGAGCGCCGCTCCGCCCCCCGCTGCACCCTTCAGGAAACTGCGTCGGCCAATAGACTCTTTTCGCTTCTTTGCCATGAACTGCACCCTCCCGTCTGATTCACCATTCGAGCATTTCGGACCCTGGCAGCCCGTGGCAGAAGCCTCAAGGAAGGGTCTGGATCGCGACCTCACGCTCGAGCATCGCAATCTGCGTACGCCCCACTTCTCCCATCAACCTTGCCGAGAACCAACAGAATCTCGTAGTCGGGGAGCGTCGTGCCGGGTTGCCTTAAATGAATGAGACTACAGGTGGGCATTCAGGTCAATGAAACAGTTACGCGTCGGGTTTGACTATGCGCCTGGCAGCAACGGCGGCGACGGGTCTCCTGGGGGTGCCCGGGAGGAGGTTGAAATGCCATCCCGGTAGTAGTACTTTCTCTACAAAGAAGGGGGAGGCATGAAATCGTTCCCGCTCGCACCTGGCCGATGCAACATACTCATCAAAGTAGCGGCGAGTGCCCTCATCGGTCTCGTCGCCGTCCTTTCTGCAACCCTCGGTTTGGGACATCACGCCGCGCAGGTTGCATACAATACGGATCAGATCATTGAGGTGGAAGGCGAGATTACCCGTCTTCTGTGGAGAAACCCTCATGTTCGCTTCACGATCAACGTATCGGAGGCGCAAGGCGGCGCGGCCCTATGGAACGTTGAGAGTATCCCGGTGACCCGACTCACTCGGGTTGGGGTGTCGGCTGACCTGGTGGGTGTTGGACTGCGGGTCAGGGTGGCCGGTTTTCCCGCTAGACGTTCCGCGAATCAAGTTTATGCCGTCAATATGTTGCTCCCGGACGGCCGGGAAGTTCTCCTGGATACGCCGGTCGCACGGTGGACAAATAACACGGTCGGTACCGGCCGGGATGAGACACCGGGTACCCCGGGCTCCGACCCCTCCTTGGGCATCTTCCGGGTGTGGAGCACCGACGGTGTGCCTCTGGGACTCAGTCGCAACGAAGGCTACAATTTAACCGAGGAGGCCCGTGCCGCTCGAGCCGGATGGGACCCCCTCTCCCCCGATAACCCCTTTGGCGAATGCAGGCCCAAGGGTATTCCCTTGATCATGGAGCAACCCAACCCGATGGAGTTTGTGGATCGAGGAGACCAGATTCTCCTTCGGCTGGAGGAATACGACACCGTTCGGGTCATTTCGTTACGAAGTGAGGGGTCGGATCAATCTGTCCAGCCGACGCTTCTCGGCCACTCCGTGGGCCACTGGGAAGGACGCACCCTTGTCGTGGAGACCGACCGCATCAGCTGGCGTTACTTCAGTCAGAGTGGTCTGCCCCAGAGTGAGGCGATGGAGGTCGTCGAGCGCTTTAGTCCGAGCGAGGACGGGGCCCGCCTCGACTACGAGCTTACAATGACCGACCCGGCGCTTTTCATCGAGCCAGCGGTTCTGACGAAGTCTTGGGTATGGGTGCCCGGAGACCAGGTCCTGCCATTCGACTGTGTGGCCGGTTAGCGAGAGATCCGTGGGCAGGTGGCGTTCACCCGGTACGGTCGACGCTCTATCGAGGGATAACCTCGGCGGGAAGAACGGGCGTGTTTTCCGGTAGAACACGGGCACCGGTGGCTTGCTCGAAGTCGTAGCAATAACCCAGAAGCTTGGGCTCACCTTAGGCCGTGCTGATCAATGAAATCGTGATCGGCAGGCCCTCGCAGGTCATATCTGCAAATACGAGCGCCTGCCGGCCTGGGGACAGGGGCAGAATTCCTGGAGCGAACTTCGCTAGTCTGCACACGACGTCTCACGATATAGTGATCCCCGTCATTCTGGGAGGCACACCATGAAGATAATCTCTGTACCATTCGTCTCCGTCGGACTTCTTCTGGCCCTGGGGTTGCAGCCGGTTTTCGGGCAGGAGTCTGACCCAATTCCCTTGGAGTCCACAAGCGCCCGCCAGATGGCCCGGGCCGCGGTTCGATTCCTCGAAACACTCAGTGAACCCCAGCGTGAGGGGATCGTGTATCCTTTCGCCGGCGAGCACCGCACGAACTGGTCCAACGTACCCCCGTTTGTGCACGACCGGCCCGGCCTCCGTCTGGGGGATCTCACCTATGCCCAGCGACATGGGGTACACGACCTGCTCCGGGCCTCGACGTCCAGCCAGGGCTATCAGAAGATCACCGGCGTGATCCGCTTGGACGGCCTCCACCGCGAGCGCGAGCTCGAAGCCCTGGCGACGGAAGGTCCTGCCGAAGGCGAGCGCCCCTATTTCAGGGAAGAAGCCGAAAGCTTCGGGACAGGAAGCTACGCGATAGCGCTTTTCGGCGATCCCCGCATCGATGGCGACTGGGGCTGGCTGATTCAGGGTCACCACCTCGGCGCCAGTTTCACGGTTGCCGATGGGCGCGCTGGTTTCACGCCGCTGTTCCTGGGCGCCATTCCACTGGTTCTGGAGCGCGGACTCGAGGCCGGATGGTCCGCCCTGTCGCATGAAGGCACACGCGCGTTCGAATTGATGGCCACCTTGAGCCCTGAACAGCGCGCCCGCGCGATCGAACCTGAAGACGCGCCCAATGACGTCCTTGCCGGGGTGGGCCGCAACACGCAGTTTCCGGAAGAGAGCGGTCTGCCGGCCTCCGAGATGAGGGAGGGACAGCAGCGCCTGCTCCGCGTTCTCGTGGAAGAATACGTCCGCAACTCCGACTTCGACGCCGCCGAAGCTCAGCTCGAAGCCATCGGCGCGGCCGGGTGGGACCGGGTCCGATTTTCCTGGCGGGGAGAGACCGACAACCTCTCAGGCCAGTTTTACTACCGCGTCCAGGGCCCCCGGATTCTAATCGAGTCCGCCCAGCGTCCCAACCACTTCCACACGATCATGCGCGACCCGCTGAACGACTACGGGGCAAACTGGCTGGACGAGGTGATCACGGAACTCTACAGTGCCGCGGATCGTTTTGACGCCGCCGTCACCCGTTACGAAACCGGGGGCGGTGGCCAGTAGATCGAACCCGGAGGAACATGCGAACGGGATGGGGAGTAGGGGAGGATCGACGATGCGCTTGATTCCGGTGATCGCAGCCGCGTTCAGCGTGTTTATTTCGTGCTCGTTGTTCGCGCAAGGCTGGATCGAGTATGCCAGTCAGGCGGATTTCTTTACTGTCAATTTACCGGGTGAACCTACCGTAGGGGACATCACCTACGAGACGGAATATCACGTCGTCTTGCCCGGTCGCGTCTATAGCTATGTGGATGGCCCAAACCGCTACTCGGTCACTGTGGTCAATTGGGCGGAGTCCGACCGAATGCACGCGGAGCGTGTCGCACGCTGCCAGGCTAACGGGGGTGACGGGGACCTTTGCGTGGAGCGCTCGGCTCTGGATCGACGGGCAGCGATAGCCTATGCAACGTGGGAAATCATGAATAGGGGCGCCCAGGTGACTCATTTCGTGTACTACATCGCGGACTTCGTTGAAGGCCATCATCTGCAGGTCACGAACTCAAACGGATCCCGCACCTACGCCGCGATCAATATGCACGAAGACCGTCTCTATATTCTGGAGGCAACCGTGACCGCGGATTCTATACCCCCCCTGGTGTTCCAGCAGTCCTTGGGATTTCTCGACGAGGAAGGGAGATCCATTCGCTACAGGTCGATCTATTCCAACGGGTTCCCGGCACCTCCCCGTTCCCGATAACGGTCGGGGGAGCGACCGGAGAGCGATGATTCTGAAATCGTGCCTTCGGATTTGTCAGGAGGTTAGCTTCGAGCGACTGCTGAACGGGGACGCCCACCGATCATCCCGCCACGGGTCGGAGCCGATTACGATTCACCTGCACTCAGGGGTCACTCACGGGTCAATGATGCAGCGGTTGGCCCCACTTCCCTCGCTGCCGCCACGATCGCGATAAACCGCATGGCAGTTCGCGCAGGCATTGTTGAGATCCTCGCTCAGCGCCACCAGACCCTCATAATCTCTCGCCTTTGACGCCTGGTAAATGACTTCCCCAATATCGACGAAGTCCGCCACGTACTGTTGCCAATCAGCGCGTTCCACCGGGACCGGCCTGCCGTTCTGACACCGACGTCCCGGGGTTAAAAGCAGCGGTGCGGTTTCGGTCAGAGCAACCGCGGCCTGATCCACCTGCAGCCACCCCGGATAGATAGTGGCCCCCCATTCGACATAGTCAAAGGGTATCGGCATCGAGGGAGCCGGCTCGTCAGAGGGATTCTTGACCTGCAGATTGAATATGACATTCGAATTGGGAAACGCGATGGCCCTCATCAACTCCGAGAGGTTGCCTGTGGCCGGGGGAAGAGACGTCCCGGACACGAGCGTGTCCCCGTCCCCGGACGGCCTCACCGTGGGCATCGTGATCTCGGCCAGCGCACCTTCCCCAAGGTCGGCGCCTCCGGGGGGGAATTCGCCGGCCTGGAGAATGTAGGCCATGAGGTCGGTTGATTGCTGTCGAGAAAGGCTTCCGGGATCTCCGAAAGGCATCGTGTTCTCAATCTTGTCGACGAGATCGGACAGCGGTTGTCCGCTCCAGTTCGAGAGAAAACTCTCCCCCGTCAGCGGGGACCCCGCGCTGGCGCCTTCGAGCGCATCGCCATGACATACCGCGCACTGGGCCTGGTAAATCAGCTGCGCCCGCTCGGCCTGCGGCGTGGAGTACACACCGTCTGAAACGGATCGAAGCTGCCGGGCGTTCCCGATCGACGAAAACGCGCTAAACAGGGCCGGGGCGCACACGGCAATCGCAAGTGCGCGGCGAATCGCTGACGGGGGTACTCGATTAAGACGCATCACCAATCTGGCCTCCAAGTTTGTAATTCCTTCATACTGCACCAACACGTGGCCTATTGCCAGGATTCTGAGTGAGGGCGTCGGTTCACAACTCAGAACATTGAGCTCTCAGGACGGTAATGTAAACCTGGGACGATGCCGGGTCCACTTGCGGCATGAAATCCACCCGATCCCTCGATTACGGTGAGGGATAAATCGCTTCAGCTCCGCAGTTAGAGAGCGCGCTCCGCTACGACCTGGGAAGCCCTCACCCCGGAGTGGTCGACCCGAGTCGCTACCCCGCATGTTCGAGGGTCGGATCATCAGTCGGCACGACGGAGCGAATGCCATCCGAATCAGCTTGAGATCCCGCTTTTCGAGTTGGTAGACTCCTACCGAATCAGAGATCCCAGCCATTACCCATTTCGATCCGATTTAAGGGATTGAAGGGATTAAAGGAGTCGTAACGATGATGCGATATTGGACCCCCTTTGCATTCGCCTGTGTCGTGCTCTCGGCCGCGGGCGATCGGCCTGACGACGAGGTGGATTCTGCGGCGGGCATGGCCGCGTTCGAGGCGCATGTCGCCGCAGCCAGCGAGGCCGCATACCGCCCAGGGCACGAGTTCATGGCTGTGTTCGAAACACTTTGCGAGGAACCGAGCCCGGGTTGGTCAGCTGCCCGGCCCGCGCCATCGAACCCCTTGCCAATCCCGACCGGCGAGCGCTCCGACTGGTTCGTTGAACCCGCGAAGGTGTTCGACAACTTGTACTACATCGGTAGCCAGGCGAACTCTTCATGGGCCGTAACAACCTCGGAGGGGATCATTGTTATCGACACGGGATTCCACTACTCAGTTGAAGAGCTCGCCGCAGATGGTCTGAGGAAACTGGGCCTCGACCCGGCCGACATTCGATACGTCATTGTCAGCCACGCCCACAGTGACCATTATATGGGGGCCAAATTTCTCCAGGATACCTACGGCGCGCGCATCATTCTCTCCGATGCGGATTGGAATGTGATCGAGAACGATTTCTATCCCGTCGACGTCAAACCCACCCGAGACATTGTGGCCACAGATGGGATGGAGTTGACGCTTGGGGATACGACGCTGACCCTCTATGTCACACCCGGCCACACACCGGGTACGATCTCGACGCTGATACCGCTCATTGATGGCGATCAAACCCACCTGGGCAGCATTTGGGGCGGCATGACCTTCGGTTTCGAACGAGCCGGCGTCCGGTATTTCCCGGATCTGGGGACGGCCCTCGGGACCAACAGCTCGGAGGCTCGACGGTACCGGGATCTAGCTGCGGAGGCGGGGGCCGACGTTTTCCTCTCTATCCACACCCGGCACGACAAGACGCCGGAAAAGATCAATGCTCTGAGGTTTCGCATGCCCGGTGATCCCCATCCTTTTGTCAGCAGCGATGCCATCGCCCGCCATCTCACAGTGATCAGCGAGTGCACGGACGCCCGACTGGCCTGGGTATTAAGCCAAGCGGCGACAGAATAGGAGTCCAGGGGGGCCGGGGCCTGGATGCTGGAATCAATAGGGCTGGGGTCCGCCGTGTTCGGATCGTGCGCTATGAAGTGGAGCCGATTCGAGAGGCCCTTTATTTTAGTTGACGTTCCTGGAACCCGCGAAAGCATGAGGATGATAAGATTCACCGATCGATTTTAATTTCAAGCGATCCAGACCCTGACGGCCGACTCAGCATCGAGGTCCTCTGTGCTGTCTTGCTAGCTGGGGTCCCGACAAGCCAGCGCCGGAGGTGGCTCCCTCTGGGCGGGTCTGCTCGGCCTAGAACGATTGAACAGAATCAAACCTCAAACCTCAAACCGGAGGACGATCATGGTAACGCGATTTTGGCTGTCACTGAGTCTCGCCGTGCTGATGTCAGGGTTAGGGGCGGCGCAGGATGTCGGCAGCGTCCTGCGGTCCGCCACGACCGCGATGGGCGCGGACAACATGGACTCCATACAATACTCCGGCACCGGCTGGCAGGGCATGGTCGGACAGAATGTCGCCCCGGATCAGGACTGGCCGCGCGTGGACCTGACGCGCTACACGCGGACGATTGATTTCCTCACGATGTCGTCAAGAGAGGAATACGTCCGGGTACAAGGCAACAATCCGCCCCGAGGCGGCGGCGCCGGGTTCCCGTTCCTGACCGAGCAGCGGGTCACTAATCTCGTCAGCGGCGACTACGCGTGGACCTTGAACGCGCAAGGACAAGCCGTCGGGCGGCCGGCCACCGCTGAGCGGCGGAGGCTCGAAATCTTCCTGACACCCTGGGGGTTTCTCCAGGGCGCGATGGCACCGGGGGCGAACCCGACCTTGGTCACGCGCAACGAGTATGGAGGCCGAGTGCAGGTGGTCTCGTTTGTCGCGTTTGGGAAGTACCGGGTCAACGGCACGATCAACTCTCAAAACCTGGTCCAGCGGGTCCAGACCTGGATTCCCAATCCCGTCGTCGGCGATCTGTACTACGAAAACGTCTACACCAATTACCGGGATATGGGCGGTGTGAAGGTCCCCCGCTTTCATCAGCATCAGGATTTCGACGATGGCGCGCACCTGCCAAATGTCAGCGGCGGCGACCATGCCTTTGGTCTGGAAACCTTCTCCGACGTTCAGGTCAATGTGGCCAACGCCGCACTCACGGTCCCAGCCGCAGTGCGGAGCGCCACGATTCAGCCTGCCCGTGTGCAGTCACAAGAGCTGGGCGACGGCCTGTGGTTGATAGGCGGCGGTTCCCACAACAGCGTGGCGATCGAGTTCGGGGACCATGTGGCCGTTATCGAAGCGCCGTTGAATGAAGAACGGTCGCTTGCCGTGATCGGCGAAGTGAACAGGCTCATTCCAAACAAGCCGATCCGCTTTATCGTAAATACGCATCACCACTGGGACCATCTGGGTGGTATCCGCACCTATGTCCACGAGGGTGCGACTGTCGTTACCCATGAGGGGAACCGCCCTTACTACCAGGAAGTCCTGCGGGCGCGGCCGTGGACCTTGCAGCCCGACCGATTTTCGCTCTACCCACCGGAGGAATGGTCGGAAGGCTACATCTTCGAGACAACGCGGGAGAAATATGTCCTGGCCGATGACACGAGAACGGTCGAACTCTACAACGTCCAGGGACTCGCCCATGCTGTGGGCATGCTGATCGCATATATCCCGAGGGAGAAAATCCTCGTGCAGGCGGACCTCTACAATCCACGGGCCGCGACCCCCAGCGCCAGCAACCGGACGTTTTATGAAAACCTGCAGCGCTTGAACCTGGACGTGACGACCGTCGTGGGCATTCACGGAAACCCAGTTCCGATGTCGCAGTTCGTTGAGCTTATGGGCAGAGGGCAGTGATCGGCGGAGGCCACGCTACGAAGGGCGTCGCCCCCTCTCTCACATAACTCTTCAAACCCATTCAGGAGGGAGTCGACTATAGCCGCCCCCGGAAGACCCGGAGCAGTTCAGACTCCCTGTTGCTTGGAATGGAATTTTCTTCGACCCAACGGCCGCCACTCAGTCCGCGGCGAAGCACATAAAGAGACCGCCGCCGCCGGTGGCCTGCAACTGAGCCTGACTGCAACCCGCCGAAGCGTGCGCCGCATTCCACGAGGGATTGCCCCCGCCGTAGCGGTCCGTGTGACCGACCATGGCGCTGCCATCGCCGCTACTCGTCCAGTTATTGCACGTGTGATCCGCATCGTCCGGGAAGAACGCCATGCCGTCTCCCATCGAGCCCGTCAAAATGTCGTGCTGATTCGGGCTGTCGCCGACGCCATTGATCTGATCGCCGTTTTCGTCGACGGCGGTGGCTTTTGTGATCGTGCGGTTGTACAAGTGCAGATCGTCAGCATCCGCTGCGATGCGCACGCCGTGCGCATTGTACCAGGGGCCATTGCCGATGCGCTGGCGGGCGCTGGCCCCGCGGGCCCCGTCGGCCTCGGTGCTCAAATAAGCGCGCCAGGTCCGGTTGCCTGCGCCGGCAGAGGCGGCGAGTTCGGCGCAGTGGGCGTCGGCGCCGGCCAGTCCACCGAGGTCGGCCCCATTACCCGGGCCGCTGCTCGTGACAAAAAAACTCATCCGGGCGTCTTGAGCCTCGAGGGTCAATGAGCAAGAGAGTGCGGCGACGACCGATAGTGCAAGAAGAAGTCTCATTGTGTTCTCCGTGTTATTGAATATTTGTGTATGTCTGTGCGCCATCATTGTTCAGCACACTACTGATGGCGCAGCCAAAACGTAGCATGATCATTCAGAGCTTATCAAACGGAACGGTCGCTTCTCGCACGAGTTTTATGTCCCACGCACCTCACACCTCGCCCATACCCTGATTGCCCGGTGCGGAGAGGATCTCATCGTGAACGAGGTGGGCGAGGTGGCCGAGTGTGCGGCAGGATCGCATTCGATGTGCTCCTATTTAAGGACCGTGCTGGCTTCGGCTTCGGCGACCAGGCGGTCTGCGTCGTCGGGGAGAAGGTATCGTCCACGCACGAGTCGGGCCGCGGCGGCGCGGACTCCAGCAACGTAGTTCTCATGGGTCCCGTAACGCTCTTCGAGCGATGGCCTCGGATCACCGGCAGCGATACGCTCGGCTCGAGTCCTCGCGAAAGGGATGTAGCCCCCGGCATTACTCCGAATATGGCCCGTGTAGAACCCACTGGCGTTCGTATTCCAGCCCGTGTACGTTCCTAGGGGCATCTGGTGGAGCACGCTGGCCACGCCACTGGTCTCATTCCCATCGGCGTCCACAGTGGGCACCAGGGTGGGAAGCACCCGGCGGATGGGAGGAGGCTGGATCGTGATGACGCCCGAGAGGTCGTTGTAGTCGAACTGCTTGCCGAAGTCATATTCATACAGTGGAGTGAGGATGCCGTCGGGCAGCGGTACCCCGGGAATCGTCGGAAATCGCAGCGCGGCCCGTGTCGGCAACGTCAGTTCTCCTCGATCGAGGCGCGGATACCGACTCGGTGGAGGGAACGTACCCTTCACGACCCAATCCACCAACGCAGTCTGCAACGCCCGCAACGTGTCGCTGGAAGGATTCGGATTCGGTGCCAGGTCGCAGCAGGCGTCGGGCTGCGGGTTCGGGTCGAATCCACCGGGTCCACCCCCGTGCCTGACGCCCGGAAAGTAATAGCGCCGGACATTCGATGGCAACGCAATATCGCGGTCCGCCCGGGTGCCGACCAAGTTAGGAGACGCACGCAGATTGTAGAACTCCGCCGAGCCGAAGGTTTCTACAATCTTGGGACAGGTTTCCGTAGACCGGCACCGAACGAGCAATCCCGCCGAGGCCCGGCCTCGGGCTTCGTCCGCATAATCGCCCCACCAGACAACGCCGTCGCTCCCGGCTTCGTACATCGCAGCCGCCCCACTGGGAGCTGCGAATCGGATATTCATTGCGAGGAGGCGAGCGGCAATATTCGGATTGCTGCCGTCGAAGACAATTCGTCCGGCCTCGTCCTGATTGAAGCCCAGGTGAATGAAGCTGCGAAGGAAGGTCCCCGATTGCGAGTTGCCCTGGCTGAGGGTCCAGTGGATCCTCCCGCTTAGAGCATTTGGAGTCCCCGCGTCGTCTTCGGTTCCGTACCGCAGGTAGGAATTCAGATCCCGGGTTGCGGCGAACCCGATTCCGTGGACCTTGGGATCCCTGGCGGTGTAGACCAGTTCGTACAGAGAGTCGGGGTTGAAACCACCTTTGATACAGATCTTTCTCGAATCGGGTGTACCTGGAAACGGGCTCGCACTGCAGTCGGCAAAGGCCCAGTCCGTGCTCTTTAGAGGGATGACGGCACTATGTTCTGAAGCTCGGCGGGTCAGGGTGGCTTGACCCGTATCGAGCGTAGCCGGATCGGCGGTCCCTACGACCCGACCTCGAATAATTGGCAAGGTCGTCGTGTTCGGAGGCATGTCGGCGAAACGGGCGAGCACGGGCCCTGTGATGCTCGATCCATCGGGGTTCCTGGCTATGGGCACCAATAGCGTCTCCCGACCATTGGCGGGGGTGAGGTCTCCCTGCCAGCCACTGGCGACAAGGACGTGGCCCTGATTTCGAGCGTCGGCGAAGAACCCATCGGCGGTCAGATTCATTCGACCCCGGTTCGGGACGAAGTAGAGCATTACACCGCTCGATTCGGACATGTCGACAGGTTTGACGATGGTGAATGTCGCCACGTATTCCACCATTCCCAGCCTGTTCGGTGGTGCCAATTCGAGATCGGTAATGATGGCATTCAGCGGGTGCCGGGGGTCCACTTCGCCATAGGCGTGGCCTGTAAGTTTTTCATATCCACCATCGCCCCCGAGCCTCTCGGTGTGTTCCACCACGAGCCGGGTGATTTCGGCCTCTGCGGGAATCGCCACCATGAGGATTGCCACAGTCATCAGCATGGACTTCATCGACTTGAAGAGTCGAACCTGCATGCGTTGCCTCCTTCGTTTCCTGAGTCGGCCCAGAATTTCGCAGTGGCCGAGTGGAGTGCCCTCTGTCATGGGCCGGTGCTGTGGATCAATTTATGCGTCGTGTCGTAATCACGCCACAGCCACTGGCGCGTGTCTGGGAATATTGCGACGATAAATCTCATCGTGTCTCCAGTCTCAAGCTGACTGCAAATGCTGGGCAGCCACGAACTTGTATTGCCTTCGGGTGCCCGTCTAATGGATCCGTGAAAAACTTGGTAAAGAATACTCGGGGGAGGAGTTAGGCGCTATCAAATTCTCAAGACCTAAAAAAGACCGTGGAGGACGTTGAGCCATCGGGTCTATTTGTTGGTCGCTCGCGGGTTCTGGCTCTGCTTCGACGGCCCGATTTTCATCGTGGAAAACATCGAATACCCTGGAGAGGTGTGTGCGTTCGATCAGATATGCAGTAATTTGCGAACGGTTCGACACACCCATTGTGTATCCTCTGTTTTACAATGACGTATAGGTCGCAAGACATTGACCCAGTCCTGAGCGATCGACAAACGAAACAGCTCCGAGCTTCAGCACAAACCTTCGGCTGAGGTCACTGATGATGGGGCGGCGAGTGTCTGATCGTGAGGATCGGCGAGGACGACAAAATCGACGGTTTGCGGATGATTGCTTTGCAGAATGACGACATTTGCAATAATAGTAGATGAAGGCCATGTCTGACACCGCGATCTACCCCGCAGCCCGCATCCTCGACACCTGGGTGAACCACACCTGGAAGGACGGCCTTCAACTGGAGTCGGTGGATGACTTCACCGATATCCACGTTCAGACACGCAACAGTCTTTACGAAATCACCGCTATCGATGGGTTCTCCAGAGAAATCGTTGTCCGGGGTGGGCGTTTCTTTCCCGAAAAGACACGTGCTCACCTTGCGGGAAGTTCCCTGGGCGGTGGGTTCCTGAAACTCGGTGGCATCTACGTTGGCTTCAGCCTCGAAATCGTATACAGCGAAGACACGATAATCACCACCCGGATCCGATCCATCCGTGTCTACTCACCGCCGGAAAACGCCGTCCCAGATTGAGCCCTCCCCTGCCTCTTACCGTCCGCGTTGCGCCTGATGCGCCCTCTTGACAGAGGCGTCCAGATACGGGATCTGGATTGAAAGAGCGCTGTGGATGGGATAAATCAGGTACGGTCAAGTCAACCAAAGTTCGTTTGTTTTCGAGGTCAGAACAATTCAAGCCAGGACCAAGAATCAGCAACACGGAAGTCGTCGGGATCAGTGAAATCGCCATGGAATCACTGAACCCGACAGTACCATTCGAAGACCCGGCATCACATTCGGAGAGCGGATTCGGTGGTAGAGTGTAGGCTTTGAGAGACGCGGGTACGAAACGAACGCAGCCTGGCGTATCGCCTCACAGCAGTTACCGAACTCGGCATCTGACGCGCATCCATCAATACCAGCCAATACCAGCAACCAGTACCAGCAACTCTCCAGATCAGTTGGAGCACGAACGGCAAGGACCGTGAGAATTACCGGGGTGAACGGCGGTCTCAAGACTGGACAGTGTCACCCTGGGGGTTTAGTATGCGGTGCATATACGACGAGCTGACCGAGGGCCCCGGTCAATGGGGGTTGGGGGTTCCGGGCCTCCCGTCGGGCGCCGGTTGCCACCGGCCTCGAAACCTGCTTGAGACGTGAAGGAGAAGAAGAATGACTGACATGCGATGGTTGTTCCCGAGGCTATGCGGCGTGGCGCTGGCGGCCACCTCGTCGATGGCTCTATCCGCGTGCGGTGGCGACGCGCCGTTCACTCCTGGGCCGGAGACGGAATTAGACGCCGGGTCGTCGGCGACCTCAAGTGACTACGTCGACCGGCAACTGCCGAATCCCACTGGCGAGGTGCTCGTGAACTGGGCGCCGCTTCCGGATGGTCGGGAGTGGGGATCGACGGCCGGCATCGACATCGGCCCCGATGGTCACATCTGGGCGTACGACAGGTGCGGCGGGCTGGCACTCGCAGGCGGTTGCGAGGAGAATCCCGATCGCGATCCGATCTTCAAGTTCAATAAGGACACCGGCGAGGTGATGACGAGCTTTGGCGCCGGGCTGTTTGTGCTCCCGCACGGGATGCACGTCGATTCGGAGGGCAATGTTTGGGTCACCGACTCCCAAGGCAACGCGGCCGGGACTAAGGGGCATCAGGTCATCAAGTTCAGCCCGGACGGCGAGGTGCTGTTGCGGCTGGGGATGGCCGGACAACCGGGCAGCGGTCCGGGTCAGCTCAATGAGCCGTGCGACGTGATCACATCGGAGAACGGTGACATCTTCGTCGCCGACGGGCACAGCGGCCAGAGTCCGGATCCACCTCCCGGCGCGACGGGCCGCATCGTCAAATTCGACAGTGAGGGCAACTTCATCACGGAGTGGGGCGAGGTCGGTTTCAGACCCGGACAGTTCCGCACGCCGCACGCTCTGGCCTTCGACTCGCAGGGCCGTCTGTATGTTGCCGACCGCGGCAATCATCGGATTCAAATCTTCAGCCAGGACGGTGAGCTCTTCGACACGTACGAGCAGTACAGCCGCGTCAGCGGGCTGTTCATCACAGGCGATGACACGCTGTATGCGATCGATTCGGAATCGGACGCCCAACGCCATCCGGGATGGCGGACGGGAGTGCGGATCGGCCCGGCGGGTGAGGACCGCGTGACGGCCTTCGTGCCGCCGCACGCCGACGAATCACGTGTGTTGCAGGGCGTGGCTGGCGAAGGTGTGGCGGTTGACGCCGACGGCAACATCTACGCCGCAGAAGGCCCCGGTTCGCGCCCGGTCGCTGGTGGTGGCATCACGAAGTACGTCATCCGGTAGGCCGGTCTTTTCAAATCCCGTTATCGAAATTGCCTCGGTCGAGGCTCATCGCTGAGTCCTGCACGATTTCGAGCCGAGCAATCCCGATCAACGCTAGCAGCCCGTGGCAGAAGTCTCGAGGACCGCGCGCAGGGGTCTTCGGGTTGCAGGCGCGAAGTGAGGAGCGGAGCGATGTCTTTTCATCGCGACCGACGAGTGACAAAGCCTGCGGCCCGAACCCCCCTGCGCCCAATGGGTTACGGCGAAACGGGGCTGTCTTCGTTGTCGCCGACTCCTCTCAATGAATGAGCATTACAGCGTCGTCGCCTCCTAAAATCCAGCCCCGTTTGGCCGTAACGCGGCCCTCGAGACTTCTGCCACGGGCTGCTAGGGATTTGTCGTTAGCTTGAGAACGGATTTCACTATTCCGGGTTTACGGCATCGGTAGTAAACGCTCTTGATCCAGAGCCAGTTGCACGTCAAATGTTTTGACTGTGATGGCCACTAAGCTGTAGTACCCCATCAGGCCTGCAAGATTCATTACACCCTGCTCGCCGAACAACCCCAGTGCATTCGCGAATGTCTCCGCGCTCAGTTTCTCACCACCAAACACGTCACGACCAAACTCAATGATCGTGGTTTCCGCATCGCCCACACCGGCGGGACTACGGCGGTGTTTTACGATTTCTATGATCTCGTCTTCGAGACCCGCCTGTTTGGCATTGTCCTCATGCTGCGTCCATACGTACTGGCTACTAACTTCCCGAGCCGTCGTGAGAATCGCAAGTTCGGTGAGACGCTGATCGAATTGCGTGCCAAACCTTAGGTATGTGCTCGCTGGAAAAATGTGCTCGGCCATCTGTGGGGAGTACATCCACATGCCGACCGGTCCCCTGAGGCCGTCGGCGTAACGGCTTGCGGGATTGACGATGATGTCGAAGACGTGTTGTCCGTATTCATTGAGATCTCCTGCACGATCGACTGTGGGAAGGCGTGCCATGGAATCCTCGTTTATGTCGGCCGGAAGCGTCACCGGAAACTGTTCGGTCCCCGCCGGCTCTGCGCCAACAGGCTCAAGAGCAGCGGTCCCGGGCGTGCTCTCGTCTCTGCACGCGGCGACGCCGCAACCGCAACACACATCACAATAATCAACCAATGGAACGACTTCATGTCATACCTCCTGTAGCGTGCTGTGGCTGGCCATACAGCTGTCACGACTTGAAACTTTCGCCAGTGACATTTAGAACGACAAGGCTGCAAGCCGAATCGAGCCACCACACGGCGCTCTATCTGTTTCCATGGAAAGCTGGCTGAATATAATCACAAGGAGGGAATTAGAAGCAAACAGCCTCACAAGTCCTCGAAAACGATCCTCCCGTCAACTGAAGAACCACCGATTTCTTTACTCGAAAGTTGAAAATCTCGATGGCCGGCAGGATATAACAGGCACTGACTTCGAAAAATCAAGGTGCCGGTACTCGTTCCTTCAGTTCTTCAAACCAGTTCAGGACGTTGTCTACTGATCACTCCCCGTCCTCCCTGCTCCCCGAACGACACGCCCCGGAGCGGCACCCGTGTACTCGCCATCGCGAAGCACCTGACCACCGTTTACAAACAGGTGCACGATTCCCGTTGAGTACTGGTGGGGCTCCTCGAACGTCGCGTGATCGATGATCGTCCTTGGATCGAAAACGACGACGTCCGCATAATTTCCAGCGGTTAGCATGCCCCGGTTCTCGATCCCGAGGTTCGTGGTGGGTAATGAAGTCAGCCTACGGATTGCTTCTTCCAGGGAAATGACACCCTCGTCCCTTACGTACTTTCCTAGAAGCCGCGCAACGTTTCCGTAAGCTCTTGGGTGCGTGCCCACATCCGTAAACGGCGGCTCAGGGGCCATTGAAGGAGCGTCGGAGCCGAAGGCCATCCAGGGCAACGCGATCTGGCGTTTTATGTTTTCCTCGGACATCAGGAAGTAGACCACCTGGACGCGGCTGCCGTCCTCCACCACGAGATCCATAGTGGCTTCCTGGGCGGAGACACCTCGCTCAGCCGCGACTTCGGCCAGCGTCCGTCCGATGTACTGACGTAGATCGGGATTGCGGAATCCGACCAGCAGAGTCCCCTCTGGGGTCGCCCCCTGCATGAGATTCTCCCAATCGTCCTGCTGTGCAACCATCTCGGTCGCCACTCGTGTGCGAACGCTCGAGTCGCGAAGACGCTCGGCCCACCGGTCATACCCACCCTCCTGGACCGACGGAGGCATTGCCGCGTCAAGACCCGTCGAGGCTGCAGTATATGTGTACATGTTCGCGGTGATCCGAAGACCATCAGCGCGAGCGGACTCAACCTTCTCAACGACCGCGTCAAGCTTGCCCCAATTCACGTCGCCCGCTGCCTTCAAGTGGTAAATCTCAGCCGGCAGTCCGGCTTCGCGCGCAATCGCAATCAGTTCGTCAACGGCCTGCAACAGCCGGCTGCCCTCACTGCGCATGTGAGAGATGTACATGCCTTCATACTCTGCGGCAACGGAGGAGATCGCGACGAGCTCTTCGGTGTCCGCGTAGAACGCGGGCGCGTATATCAGCGACGAGCCTATGCCGAGCGCGCCTTCCTGCATGGCCGTGTGGACCAACTCACGCATCCGTTCAAGTTCCTGTTCGTCCGGAGCACGATCTTCGTAGCCGAGCTCGTGGACCCGCACAGTAGTCGCACCGAGAAATGAGGCGATATTGGTCGCGATCCCCCGGCTCTCAACCAGCTCGAGGTACTCACCAAGTGTCGTCCAGGGCACTTGGAGGCTGCCCCCAAGGAGGTCGGCTGCCTGGTCCTCCGATCCGACGATTGCCACGAACGTCTCGAGCCATTCTTCCTTCATGGCATCGTTCATCGGGCCCATCGATTCGCCCTCGCCGAAAACCTCGAGGGTTACGCCCTGACGGACATCGCCCATGGAGCGAGGGTCGATAATGAGGGACTCTGCGGCCCAGGAGAGCATGTTCACGAAACCCGGCGATACTGCAAGACCTGCGGCATCAACTACGATCCGGGCATCCGAACCGGAAAGGTCTCCGACCGCCACGATGCGGTCTCCACGGATCGCGACATCTCCTACGAACGGTGCAGAGCCAGACCCGTCGTACACAGTCCCTCCGCTAATCAGAGTGTCGTAAGATGTGGTGGGGCCGCATGCTGCGGTCGCTGTGAGCATTGCGGCTAACGTTAGAATCCTGCAAATCATCTGTTGCAGAGTGGGTTCCTAATCGTGATAGCGTGCACGTGGACTGACCTTGGAAATTCGCTAAAGAATACGAGAACGGGTGATGAGAAAGCAATCAAGGCGACAGTGCCTGACAAACGACCATCCGGCCATTTGATGGCAATTTGCCGCCCGAGTTACTCATTCCTGGCCTGGTAGACCTCGCCCATCCCGCCTTTGCCGATGAGGTTGAGATTGTGTAGTGGGCGAGTTGAGTGCCGGATTCCATAGTCAGTGACTTGTCAGATCAGGACATAGATAGTTGGGGTCAATATAGAAAATGGGGTGGATTCGGTGGCGTAGATTCCGATCCCCCCAGTTGGCGTGACGTCGGTTTCGTCGGGCTCATCTTCGAGCGGTTCAGCGTCGGCGCTGCTTCAGGATGACAGGCTAACTGTACCAGCGTTGACCTGCGCGTCTCATTGCGGTGAGGGGACTACGATCGGGTGACTCGGAAATCGCCATCGAGTCCATGATCGTGTCCCAAGCTGCCCGTCATCGTGTTCCCATCCACCTGGCCTTCGATCGTGTAGTGGTAGGTCTCTCCATCGTGTGGCGCTTCTGCTTCAATCGTGACCATGCCCGTCGCCGGATCGAACGACGCGTTTGTCAGCGGGATAGCCTCCGCCCCGGGGTTCACTGTCCCCGTTAGCGTGTCTCCGTCCCAGCGCAACTCCACAGTCACCGGATTCCGATGGGTGGGTGTCGGCCCCCAGTCCCCCGTCCATGTCCCGGACACGGGATCGGACTGGGCCGATGCGCATCCGGCTACCAAGGTGAAGCAAAGGTTAAGAACGGCGAGTTGGAAAACTTTTGACGTCATGAGGTACCTCCGGCAGAACCAGCTTCTTAGAATTTTAGTTTGGAACCTTTGATTGGAGAATAGTATACCCTTCCGATTCCCAGACCGATAGGGCGGCCAACGGTGCCAGACCAGAGAAAGTCTCGACCTCCGCGAACGGGACTTGAACAAGACCTGACGCCCAGCCGGTCAATGCCAGCGCGGCAGTCCAGCCAGGGGTTCAATCCATGCGTAGGGTAGTCCTCGCTCGCGCTTACTCCGGAGCACCGATTGGGAAACCGATGGGATACACATTCTGGTAGTCCCCCACGCCCTGGCTCGGCTCCCTGTACCGATAGAGATAGTCCCACATAGAGATCACATTGGCGCGAAGCCAGTTGTCATAGTTGCCGTAGTCGGAGAAATCCTCCATGGTGACCCGCTCCAGAATCTCCTCGATTGGAGCGCCCTCCACCATCTCGTCCAGCACCCGCTCCCTGAGAGCGATCAGATACTCACGATAGAAGGTAAACGATTGCTGATCGGCGAGGCCCGCGTGACCGGGAACCACGATATCGACATTATCCAGTTTTGATAAATGCCATAGCGCGTCGATCATGTTGTTCACGTTCGAGTCACGGTAGTCGGGCAGTCCGATCGACTTGCCGGCGCGAACCAGATCCGTCGCGACCATCACGCCTTCGTCTGGAAAGTGGACCTGGACCAGGTTGTCGCTGTGGAGGGGACCGAAATAGTACACGATCGCCCTCTCACCACCGAGAAAAATCTCTAGGTTATCCCCCTCGAAGACGACATCGGGTACGGATGTGTTCCGGTCTTCTCTAATAATGTGCTCTCTGATGTTCTTGTGGCCGACCGTCACCGCTGTGTCATCGAAGACTTGCAGCCCGCAGATGTGCATCTCGTGGTCGTGACTCAGGATGACGTACTTCACCGGGACGCCAAACCGGCGATCTAACTCTTCCTTGAGCCACTCCATACCTCCGCCATCGCAAGTGGCATCAACCATGATAATGCCCTCGTCCGTCACCATGAAGACGTTCGAGGTGGGGCCGCGCCGATAGACGTTGTCCGTCAACTGGGTGATCGTGTCGACGTTGGCCCCCAGGCCCTGCGCACTCGCCATCTGGGAAAATACGAAGCCGTTGCTCAGAAACAATAGGCCGACGCAGATTGTCTTTGTGTTCATTATTGCCTCCCCGAAGAGATTTCTTGTCCGCGGCCGCAGTCTCTCCAGCCGCCGCAATCATGTCCGTTGCCGTCGGGCCAGCTCAGGTGTGCCGCCCCCGTCAGCATTTCATGCAAGACGCAGTCGGAGTAGGAATTGGGATCACTCCCCACCCCCGTTCATCACCGGCGTGCGTCCTTGGACTTCCCGATACGGTCTGCTCGTTTGCTCACAGACGAGGGCCGATTTTCCGGTTCCCGTGCACAGTGTTTCCGTGCATGCATGGGGTCTCTGACCTCGCAGGATCCAGTCCCATCTTGCCATAACGATGAAACCGGTGTTGCCTTCCGTACGTCGGCACGCCGTCGGTACCCTGACCAATGAGCATTTCTCGGCTCAATACCCAGCCTGCACGTACCCCTGTCAACGCTCGATTGACACCCTTACGGACGCCCCACCGTGACTCGGGGCCGGTGTGGTTTGCTATTCCTCCACCGTAGGACCCTTTCATTCCCTCCCTACACTCTGCCGGTCTGTCCCGGCGCTCTCGAGTTATTGTCAAAAGTGGTGTTTAGGAGATTGATTCAAGCGGCGGTCTGATCGAGCTTTGTCACTTCGATTCCATCGTTAAATTTCACTCCAGTAGTCACCTTGACCAGATCATCGAATCCTCGTAATCGTCGCCAGTTCTTCTCAGCGCACTGACCCAGCTTGAACATCATGTGCAGCATTCCATCCCGTGTCAGGCAGCCTCTGGATCGCTTGGTTCGGTGTCGAATGGTGGCAAAGGTCGATTCAATGGGATTAGTCGTTCGGATGCTCTGCCAGTGCTTGGCCGGAAAGCCGTAAAAGGCCAGCAGTGCTTCTCTGTCTTTCTGCAGGCAGACAGTGGCTTTCGGATACTTCGGCTCATAGGTTTCAATGAACAGATCGAATGCCTTCTCGGCATCTGCGTGTGTCTCAGCCTTCCAGATCGCGTGCAGTGCCTGTTTCGCTTTCGCCTGGACCGACTTGGGTAAGCAGTTGAGCACATTCATGGTCTTGTGCATCCAGCAGCGTTGTTGGTGTGTCTCGGGATAGATTTCCTCCAGTGCGGCCCAGAACCCCATCGCCCCGTCACCGATGGCCAACTTCGGAATATTCATCCCTCGGGACTTCAGCTTCAACAAGACCTCACGCCAACTCTGTGTCGATTCCCGTACACCGTCTTCGATCGCCAGAAAACGCTTCTCTCCGCGTTCATTCACGCCGATCACGACCAACGCACACAACTTGGTTTGTTCAGCTCGAAGTCCGCTGTAGATACCGTCGGCCCAGACATAGACCCAGCGGTCGGCGTCCAAACGCTGGTCGCACCCGATGCGGTACTCTTCAGCCCAGACCCGTTTCAAGCGCGATACCGTGCTCGCTGACAAGCCCTGCGCCTTCGGACCGACAAGAACTTTCAGGGCCTCACCCATCTCGCCACTGGAGACGCCTTTCAAATACAACCACGGCACGGCGGCTTCCATCGACTGCGTCTTCCGAATGTAGGGGGGTACCAGGGCCGAGCGGAACGTCACAGCTTCGCCCGTCTTGGCGCGCACCTTCGGGATTTGCACCGTTACCGGACCCAGGCCGGTCTGCAGCTCGCGTTCAGGCAGATAACCGTTGCGCACCACTCCAGCCTTCCCCGTCTCGGTTCGCCGATCGCCGTGCTGGGATAGCAGTTCGGACAGTTCGGCTTCCACAGCGCGTTGGATCAGCTCTTGCGCCCCGGCTCGTAGCAGGTCGGTCACTGGGTCTGCAATCGCTTCTCGATCTTCCAGTTCAATAACGATACTCTTACTCATAGTGGCGTATCTCCTTTGGTTGCTTTGAAGTCTCGTAAACAACAAATCAACCAGATACGCCGCTTTTCTTCAATCCCTCAAACACCAGATTCGGTTATAACTCGGCGCTCTCGCCAAAGGCCCAGATGTCTGCCCGTTTGTCGACTTCCACGCCCCGGGCCTGTTCAGGACTCTGGTGTTCTTCCAGGCCGTATGTAGCCGCGATGTTGGGATGGTTCAGGGAAGCTAGGAGTCTGGCTTCACGTTCAAACCTAGCGAGCCGGTCTGCATCTCTAGCGAATTCTTCAGGGAGGGTCTTGATGGCGACCCCACGGCCTAGCTTGGTGTCCTTGGCCTTCCACACGTCACCCATTCCGCCTTTACCGATGGCGGAAAGGATTTCGTAATGGGCAATCTTGATGCCGGGTTCCATGGTCAGTGGCTTGTCAGATCAAGACTTAGATAGTTGGGGGCAGTCTAGCAAATGGGGTGGACAGACAGGCAATGAAATCTCAACGGGATACAAGCGGATATAACAGGACCAGAGAACATCGGGACCTTCCACTGTCAGAACACAGCTGAAGGAATTGGAGAACATGAAACAGCCACATAGACAGTATGGCGTATACAGGCAAGTGAATTTTAACGGCCTGCTGGTTGGCTGTAACTGAAAGCGATCTTCATTAGTTGGATGTGCGCGCAAGAAGACCGGACGCTGGCTTAATCCTGCTGCGGCCGTGACATTCAGTACCCACCATAGTCCTGCCCCGGTCGACTCACTCTTTCACCAGACCCGCTTTGCATTGACACTCCAAATGCGATCATGGTCTGATCAAAAACTTACTGTTAACTTGGCGTTTTTGGAACCACCATGATTTTCACGAGAAGGAGAACCGACATGAGCAGAGCTGTGACAATTTTCAGAGTGATTTGCTTCTGTCTGCTGGTTTCCGGGCCGGCCCTGGCCCAAGGGCAGCAACGGGCTTCACAGGTGCTCCCTGGCTCGATAGTCGCCCAGGAGTACTTGGCACCTCCCGGAGCTGGGCTGCACGACGCCGTTCCGGATGGCAACGGCTGGGTGTGGTACACCGCTCGATCTCGCGACGGCGGGTTGCTAGGCGGAGTCGAGCCCGCCACGGGTGAGCACGTGCTGGTGCCACTGGGCGAGGGGTCCTCACCGCACGGGGTAATTGTGGGGCCTGACGGCGACGTGTGGGTAACTGACACGGGCCTCAACGCGATTGTGCGGGTGGATCCGGCGACTCGGAAGACGACTTTCTATAAAGTTCCCGGCCCAGTAGTGAACCTGAACACGGCGACCTTCGACAGCCGGGGCATCCACTGGTTCACCGGCGCCGCGGGTTACATCGGACGCCTCGATCCGGCGACTGGCGAGATGCGGGTGTTCGACGCCCCCCGCGGACGAGGCCCGTATGGGATGGCGACCGCGCCGGACGGCACTGTGTACTACGCGTCGCTGCGCGGAGGCTACTTGGGAAGGGTCGACGGTGACGATGGCGCCATTTCAGTGCTCGACCCGCCAACTCCCAACTCCGGGGTGAGGCGAGTCTGGGCAGACTCGAAGGGCCGGCTCTGGGTCACGCAATACAACGCCGGCCAGCTGGCGCGCTACGATCCCGCCACCGGTCGATGGGCCGAGTGGCGCCTCCCGGGCGAGGAACCGCGGCCCTACGCAGTGTACGTCGATACCCGCGATCACATCTGGCTGAGCGATCACGCCCTGGGCGGGGGCTCGTCGGGCGGCAACGATTCGCTGGTGCATTTCGACCCTGACACCGAGACGTTCACCACGGTAGCAAGCTCCGCGGCGCTGAGAGTCGCCCAGTTGGGCGGCCTCCCGGGTGAGGTCTGGGGCGCCGACCGTAATCGCGGGCGCGTCGTCGTGGTGCGCTACTAGCACGGTACGGGAACACGATGCTGCGCTTCATGCCCGACAGCAGCGACGTACAATCGCGTTGCGATCCCAGGGGTCCTTCCTCGCTGGTCGCACATCAAGAGAGAACGACACCGGGTGGTCCGATGCCAAGTGGGATGGCGCTTCGTTGTCCAGGCCGCCGAGCAGACCGCCCACCGCAAGAGCGGTCCGCGCAGGCGGCCGGAGGCCACTAATAACACCTATCGTCACAAAGCCGCCACCGAAAGATTGCTTGCGGAAATTTTCGGCGGTTGAATTAGCGGCCGTGACGGACACAGAATTCCCCAGACCGTCCTACGCCGAGGATGTTCACCCGACTCACTCAGGTATATTCATCGCCGTGACAAGTTAACGTCCGTCATGCAATCAATCAACTGCAGGAGGGAAAATGCGACTCGTAATGATCATGACACTCTTGGTCACGCTGGGGTTGGCTGGAAATGCCAACGCCCAGTCCTGGACACCACCGACCGAAGCCGAGCGTTGTCCGAGCAAATGGGGAGCAGGTGATGAGCGCGGGTCCGCCAATCACATGGGACCCGAAGCCGTGCTACGAGCCACTCGGCTGATACGCACCGGCGAGGTCATCGAACTCGGGCATGTGCTCTCCAGCTCGATCCCGTTGGGCGTCCGCCATTTCGATCTCTATACGAAGCCGTTCCAGATGAACCCGCAATCGAATCGACGGGGATCCAACGAGGAGCTCGTCGTCACCGAGCTCGGCCAGGTGGGCACCCAGTTCGACGCCTTCAGCCACCAGACGATCGAGGACAGCATGTACAACTGCTTCAGGCGAGACGAAATCACGACCCGCTCCGGTTTAACCGCGCTTGGGGTGGAGAACGTGGGTGCGCTGATGACGCGTGGCGTGCTCATCGACGTGGCCGCACTGAAGGGAGTTGAGATGTTGCCCATAGACTACGAGATCACGGTCGAAGACCTCCAGCAAGCGCTGGCCCGCCAGGGGGTGTCACTCGAACCGGGCGATGCGGTCATCATTCACACCGGATGGGGCCTGCTCTGGTATGCGGACGGTGCCCGCTTTTCCAGCGGCGCTCCGGGAATCGGCATCGCCGCGGCCGAATGGCTGGTTACCCAGGACCCCATGCTGGTGGGTTCGGACACCGAGCCTGTCGAAATCCAACCGAACCCGGATCCAAGCATCTCCTTGCCAGTCCATCAAATCATGCTGGCGGTCAACGGCATCCATCTGCTGGAGAGAATGAAGCTGGACGAGCTGGCCGCCAGCGACGTGTACGAATTTGCGCTGATCGTCCAGCCATTGAAGCTTCAGGGGGGCACCGGGTCGACGGTTGCGCCGATCGCGATTCACTAATTTAAGGTGTCGGACGCCTCCGGGAATACGGTGTCTGATACCTTTTCTCCGACAAGTTGTCAAAAATGAGTCCAGGAGGCTACGGCACAGTCACACGTTCCTTCAGTTCTCCGAACCAGTTCACGACAACGTTTATTTAGGGCGCGTTTTGAATCGGGAGGCGGCTTGGTTCAGGGAGTTGTGTAGTTCTTTCCAGGCTTTCTGCAGACCTGGTTTCAGATCGTCCCAAGCTTCAGCGGTCGTTACTTTCAATTCGCGCAACTTGTTCTGCGCGGCCTTTAACTTCGGACGTAATGCCTCCGCTTCCGTCCCGGCAGCGGTTTGCAGTTTCCTTCGAAGTTCACTGATTTGCGCTCGCAACTCGTTGAGTCGATCTTCCGCGTTCGACCTGTCAGAGTGTGGGTCAGCCATCAAACCTAAGCATAATATGGAAAGTCCTTGTTGTTTCCTTATCCCGAGTGACAGACGGCACGGCAACGACTATACAACCAAGTGAAATTACTACGGACCTACTCAGAGCTATCGAGAAGGTACTGTCAAGTTGAGTCTTTTCGCCGAGTTTTCGGCACACATCACCGCTTCTAAGTCATTGATACCTGGTGTCGGCTCTTGCGAACTCCGTCCTCAAAACGACTAGATTCTCCTCAACTTGACATTGCCGCCGGGCGCGTGAAAATATTTGATAAATTGAGGTATAGTACCGGCTCAAGATCAAGAAACCGGAGGTTTCCCGTGAAAAAATACGCATGTTGGTTCGTGGCCCTGTTGGCGTCGCTCAGTTCTGGTTTTTCCCAAACGGCTAACCACGAACACGAACTTGTCCCGTTCGCTGCTCCTCCGTCCGGACAGGAAATCTGGAATCTCGCGCGGTCGGTAGCCGTAGACGGGAAAGGATCCGTTTTCATTTTTCGGGGTTCCGAGCCGTCAGTCCTCATCTACAACCGTGCAGGACAACTGCAGGAGGCCTGGAATCTACCGGATGGGAAGAACGTCGATATCACCAGCATCAAAGCCACCCCGCTCCGGGTTGGCGCGGATGCGTTATATCCGGACGCTCATAGCATCGGAATCGATCGCGATGGGTTCTTATGGCTCACGGAGAGAAGCAGGCACGTCGTTTATAAGTACACCATGGACGGAAAGCCGGTCATGACTCTCGGTAAGGACGGTGTGGCCGGGGACAGCGCTTCCACAGATGCATTTAGCCGCCCGAGCGATGTTGCTATAGGCGCTAATGGAGACATATTTGTTGCAGACGACGGAAATTTTCGAGTCGTGAAATTCTCAAAGGATGGACGGTTCCTGCAGATCATCGGAGGTGTAAAGGGAACGGGTCCCGGCCAGTTCGGTGTGCCTCACGCCCTTGCCTTTGATTCCAGGGGTCGCCTGCTTGTGGTCGATCAACATCAAGACGAAAAGGGACAATCACGGGTTCAGATTTTCGATCAAAGTGGAACGTTTCTCGAGCAATGGAAACTGGAAGGAGATCAACCGACTGGAATTGCTGTTTTGCCCGACGATACGGTCTACGTCTCCGACACCAACGGCAATTCAATTACCGTTTTCAAGAATGGAAACGTCATCGAAATGATCAAAGATTTACCGATCCGGCCACACATGCTTGCATGGGACAACGTAACCAGCACGCTTTACATGACTGAACCCGAGGGCGAAAGCACTCGTCCTGGCGGCGTGGTTCTGAAGATGACTTTGAATTAGCGGACCTTTCCTCGCCCGGGTCGGCGGTGACTTCTTTGGCCGGTTTTGCCGGCCACCGGCCCCATCTCCCAGGTGGCGCACCGCGATCCCGTAAGTTCTCCCAAGCGTCAGGACGGACCGGACACGAGCTGGTCCGCCAAAGATTTTGATGGCGACGTCGCGGCCGAGCTTGCTGTCGCGCGCGCCACAGCTCGCCCAAGCCGCCTTTCCCGATGGCGGAAACGATTTCGTAACGAGCCAGTCTGGTGCCGGGTTCCATACTGTGCCTTTTTGAAGCTCAATTGCCCGACCCGCTGGTACCTCTGTCTACACTTCGCCCCACACCTCACGATGAACGGCGCAAGACTCGAGGCCAGGATGGATTGCTACTCCTTTCCTGTAGGGCTCTTTCATCCCCTACAACATGCCGGTTTATCCCGGCGCTTACCAGGGCGCCGGCACCCGTTGCTTCGGTTCTTGAAACCAGCACTGGTCAATATTGAGGCCGGCCGTTACCGGGTCAAGAAGCTTAGGACTGGAGCGGCATGACTTGAAAGCCGTCTCCTAGGAACAGGGCGTTTCTGTCCGAATTACTCTGTTGAAGCACACACGCAGTATACTGGCCGGCGAAAGGAGATCACTATGACTAAAGTTAAGGTAAGTGGAACCATTCCGGGACCTGTAGCTGAGGTCTGGGCGTTAGCCGGTGACTTCGGAGGAATCGCTGAGTGGTTGCCGGCTCTCGCGGGTTCCAACCTCGCTCCCGGATCGACTGGGAATCAAGTTGGCGATGTGCGACAGTGCACCATCGAAGGCGGGCCAACCCTGACTGAAACGCAGACTGCTCGGTCCGACGCGGACCGCACCTACACGTATGCGATCCCTGAGGGCCCACTGCCGATGAAGAACTATGAAAGTACGATCAGTCTTCGAGCGGAAGGTGAGGAGTTATAACCGAATCTGGTGTTTGAGGGATTGAAGAAAAGCGGCGTATCTGGTTGATTTGTTGTTTACGAGACTTCAAAGCAACCAAAGGAGATACGCCACTATGAGTAAGAGTATCGTTATTGAACTGGAAGATCGAGAAGCGATTGCAGACCCAGTGACCGACCTGCTACGAGCCGGGGCGCAAGAGCTGATCCAACGCGCTGTGGAAGCCGAACTGTCCGAACTGCTATCCCAGCACGGCGATCGGCGAACCGAGACGGGGAAGGCTGGAGTGGTGCGCAACGGTTATCTGCCTGAACGCGAGCTGCAGACCGGCCTGGGTCCGGTAACGGTGCAAATCCCGAAGGTTCGCGCCAAGACGGGCGAAGCTGTGACGTTCCGCTCGGCCCTGGTACCCCCCTACATTCGGAAGACGCAGTCGATGGAAGCCGCCGTGCCGTGGTTGTATTTGAAAGGCGTCTCCAGTGGCGAGATGGGTGAGGCCCTGAAAGTTCTTGTCGGTCCGAAGGCGCAGGGCTTGTCAGCGAGCACGGTATCGCGCTTGAAACGGGTCTGGGCTGAAGAGTACCGCATCGGGTGCGACCAGCGTTTGGACGCCGACCGCTGGGTCTATGTCTGGGCCGACGGTATCTACAGCGGACTTCGAGCTGAACAAACCAAGTTGTGTGCGTTGGTCGTAATCGGCGTGAATGAACGCGGAGAGAAGCGTTTTCTGGCGATCGAAGACGGTGTACGGGAATCGACACAGAGTTGGCGTGAGGTCTTGTTGAAGCTGAAGTCCCGAGGGATGAATATTCCGAAGTTGGCCATCGGTGACGGGGCGATGGGGTTCTGGGCCGCACTGGAGGAAATCTATCCCGAGACACACCAACAACGCTGCTGGATGCACAAGACCATGAATGTGCTCAACTGCTTACCCAAGTCGGTCCAGGCGAAAGCGAAACAGGCACTGCACGCGATCTGGAAGGCTGAGACACACGCAGATGCCGAGAAGGCATTCGATCTGTTCATTGAAACCTATGAGCCGAAGTATCCGAAAGCCACTGTCTGCCTGCAGAAAGACAGAGAAGCACTGCTGGCCTTTTACGGCTTTCCGGCCAAGCACTGGCAGAGCATCCGAACGACTAATCCCATTGAATCGACCTTTGCCACCATTCGACACCGAACCAAGCGATCCAGAGGCTGCCTGACACGGGATGGAATGCTGCACATGATGTTCAAGCTGGGTCAGTGCGCTGAGAAGAACTGGCGACGATTACGAGGATTCGATGATCTGGTCAAGGTGATTACTGGAGTGAAATTTAACGATGGAATCGAAGTGACAAAGCTCGATCAGACCGCCGCTTGAATCAATCTCCTAAACACCACTTTTGACAATAACTCGAAGGTGAGCAGACCGTGCTTGAGTGGTCCTGCACCTTTGATCCCAATCCCGGCGCGGAAGAGGAACTCACGGGCATGGTCAACGGAGTCTGCCAGGCTGGTATCGATAGTCTTAGGAAGCGCTTTGGGGGGTGACGTCAACAAGAGAGTCAAAGCGTCATACGATCTACTCGTCACTTAAGAACGGCTTGTATTTCCTCCGGTCTCACTTTCCGACAACCGGATTTAACAGGCACCGATATCCCGAACTACGGCACGGGCACCCTATTGCGATTCAGGGCTTTACGAATTTTGCGTAGTTCTGCGTTGGACGATGTGGAAATACGAAGATCCTTGTCACTACGATTTTATCTACATCGTTTGCGGCCATTGGGCATAGAATTTGGACGAATCGTGTTGAATCCGAGCTTGCTGCAGCCAGATTCAGAACGAACAGAATACGCACAAGTCATTGAAATAAAATAGAATCTACCAATTCGCCACCCACAGGGCACGGGCCGAGTATGCTCTCTTGCCTTGTCTGCGCAATCACGTCGAATAAAAACACAGCAGGAGGGGAACATGAAGCGCCAATCAGCTGCCGCCATCTGTCTTTCGAGCATCGTTCTGGCCGCGTGCCAGAATGCCGAGGAGACGTCTTCCCAGCAGGCGGCGACCGCGTCCCGAACTCCCCAGACCACGACGCAGGCGTCGCTGCTGAGCGAGCCGAACTGGGTCCTCCTGTTCGCAGGCCACGACCTGAGCAGTTTCGATCAGGTCGGTGACGCGCAATGGAACATCACCGACGACTACGTCGAGGCCGACGGCTACACCCAGGCCTATCTCGTCACGAGGGGTCACTACAGCGATTTCCTGCTGCACGTCGAATTTTGGCCGGGACCCGGAGCCAACAGCGGGGTATTCGTCCGCAACGACAACCCGGACGCGATCAGCGCCGACGGCGGGTACGAGATCAATATCTTCGATACGAACGAAAACCCGGACAACCGCACGGGCTCGATCGTGAACCATATGCCGCCGATAGCCGCCATTTCGACCGAAGGCCAATGGAACACGTACGAGATTAACGCCGAAGGCAATCGCATCGTCGTGCGTCTGAACGGCACGGTCACTGCGGAGTTCGAAAGCGAGGAGCACGCGAGCGGACCGATCGCGTTTCAGAACAACGGTGGCTTGATTCGATTCCGCAACATCCGGCTACGCCCGCTCTGACCCGCCTCGGTCGCCGGCCGCTGCGCTACTCCCAAGCGGCATAGAGCGGCTTACCGATCACATAGTCCGGATCCGCGCCGGCTCGCGGCACGAATTTCTGGACGCCGCCTTTGTTGTCGACCTGGGCAAGATACAAATTGGCCTCCTGGTCCACGCTCATACCGTGCACACCGGCGATGCCGCCCGGGAACTCACCATACGTGCCCCAGGAATAGAGAAAGTTGCCGTCCAGATCGTATTTGAGGATCTTGTTCGTCCTGCGATCCGCAGCCCAGAGGTGCCGATCGGCCGTGATGATGAACATGTGAATGTTGGCCGGCTGGGCCCCGATGCTCCACTCGTACAAGTACGCGCCGTTCTCGTCGAACACTTGGATGCGTCGATTGCCACGATCATTGACGAACACGCGGTTCGTCTCGGGGTCCACGGCAACCCCGTGGACGTTGTTCATGTAGCCTGGACGCGTCTCGTTCGGCGGCGCGCCTCGCTGTCCCCATGACGTCAGGTAATTGCCGTCGGCATCGAACTTGACGACTCGAGTGCCGTTGTAACCGTCGGCGACCACGAAGCTGCTGTCAGGAAACCAGGCCATGAACGTGGGCCGGTTGAAGTGCGTCTCATCGGCGCCGTTCTCGCCGTAGGTGCCGATCGTTTGAACGAGCGTCTGCCCGTCGTTCGTGAACGTGTGGATCACGTGTTTGTGATCGTCGATGATCCAGACGTGCTTCTCCGGATCGTAGGGATTGATGGCGATATAGTGTGGTCGCTGCAGCATCGAATCCCATTGGGTCCACGCTTCCGTGACGTTGCCGTCACGATCGAACACGAGAATGCAGTTCTGCCAGCGTGAGTCGATGCCGAGCCGGCCGCCCCGCTCGATCCAGGCCGTCACGCCGCTTTCCGCTGCGTTACCCGTGCCGCCGCCGGAGGGCAGGCTGGCTCTCGTGGCGTTGCGCCACACGGCACTCGCGGGAAACGCGAGGCTCGGACCGACCTCGGGATAAAGCCGCGCCTGCGGCGGGTCCATCTTCGGCAGCAAGCCGCGTTGTAAATAGAAGATCCGGTCGGGGCTCTCGGCAAAGACGCTCTGCCCAGCTCCGAACGTCCAACCTTCCGCACCCGGGAGCGTGGAAATATCCCTGGGCCAATCGGCGTCGACGTCGTAGGCGCCGAACATGTCCTGACCGCCCGACTCTCCCGTCACAGCGGCGTAGCTCCGCGACGCTCGTTCCTGGGCCAGCGACCCACCGGACATCCAGACGATCGCGAGACCGACTGCGCTCGCACCGGCGATGATTCGTCTCAACATAGCTGCTCCCTCCTTACCGACCTTTGCTGATCCTCTATCGTAATACACCTGGGGCATGCGCCTTCAAGTGACTCCCGCGGCGGGCTCGCAGACCATGTACACGACACCTCGGTTCGAGTCGGCGGGCGCTCGGTGCCCGACGAATGTGTAACAAATGAAAAAAGACATTTTCTTGCTCTCGACACCATGGAAGAAGGCCCGAAGTGGCTGGACTGATTCTAAAGGACTTACGCTATATTTTCGTAACAGTTCAGGACAATATTGATTTGGTACTATCGAGTTAAGCCGTTTAGCGACCTTTGCGGGTCCGTCGGCCGTCGCTAAGTTGTTGATTCATGGTTCTCGCGACGACTGGTTTCGTCGCCGAAATGGCCCGATTTCAGTTAACTCGACAGTACCATTGAAACGGCTGCTCTATTCTACGGTGGCCTCCGCTGACATGCGCGTCATCAGACCAGCCCGGTCCACCTGCTGGCCGCGAATGTACACAGAGGAGATCGCTCGGGTGTTTGTGATGTCATCCAGCGGGTTGGCGTCGAGCACGATGAAATCGGCGGTCATACCGGGGGCGAGTGTCCCGATGTCATCAATGGCGACAGCTCGCGCTGCGCTGCTCGTCGCCGCGACGATCACTTCAGCCGGCGTCATCCCCGCCGCGACCATGTCGACCATCTGGACGTGTGCTTCCCAGGGCACGCCTCCGTCTGTTCCCAAAGCAATCGGCATGCCGGCTTCGCTGAGACGGTCCAGGTTACGCGCCTGGATTCCCCAGAACGCCTGCGCGTCCGGCCGGTCGGTGGCCCTCGCCTCAAGGTCATCCACCTCGCTGGCCGGGAGGCTCCCGTCGAGCCACGTCATGTCGACCGCCACGCCACGGTCCGGCATGTTCGGAATCAGAATGACGTTGGGCCGGTCGCGAACCAATTGGACGAATTCATCGTCCACGTCCATATCACGGACGCCGTGGGCAAAGATATCGAGGCCTGCCTCGACGAGTCCCTTCGCATCTTCGAGTGTGAATACGTGAGCGGATGTTCTGAGCCCGTGACTGTGCGCCTCATCAATGATGGCGCCATAGAGTTCCGGTGTCAGCTTGGGGTATTGGCCGTCTCGATCGTCAACCCACATCTTGACCATGTCCACCCGCAGGTCTGCGAGTTCCTGTACTGCTGCCCGAGCCTCTTCCTCGGTGTCGATCCAGTATGGGATCTCGTTGCGGCCGGGCTCGGGACGGGTGATTCCACGCCCGGCGGTCCGCAACAGCGCGGCTCCGGGAATCGGATTCTCCCGAATCTGGTAAGCCAGAGGGCCCTCGTCCTGTCCCATGCTCATCACGGCGCCGACTCCGAAGTAGGCAAACTCCTCGAGCTGCGGAACGAGTTCGGCTTCGGTTCGGGAGACGTGCTTGTGGGCGTCGATGATCGCTGGTATCACGGTTTTTCCGGCGAGATCGACGGTGGCCGCTCCCGCAGGGACCTGGACCTGCGCCATCGGGCCGACGGCCGTTATCCGGTCGTCCTGGACCACGACCGCGCCGTTTTCGATTGGAGCGCTGCCATCGCCGATGATGAGCCGTGCCCCCTGGAAGACCGTCGCCCCCGACTGGGGCGCTTCATCGACCGCCGGAGCGCAAGCCACCCCAAGCAGGAGAGAGAGGGAAACCGATCCCAGAAGTCGTGCCATCCGGCGTGATTCCGACATTGCTGAACGCATGAGAATCTCCTTTGTTTTCTGCAACCCCAGACCTGGAGCGATCAACTGGCTCCGCAGTCTCTTTCGCGTTCCGGCTGGGGTCGGACTATCCATCGCGGCGTAGGGCCGCGGTCCACTGGGAACCCCCGCTTATTTTACTTATCCGTAGATTCCATTTCTTCGAAAGATTCGTGCGCTCATAGAGCGCATCTACAGAAATCTGGCTAAATATTAAGAGGGAAGGGACTTGAGGTCAATCAGAAGGTCACCACCCTGTAGTTGTTCAATGATTCTGTCACCCCATAACTGTTCAGTGAAAATGTCACCCTATGAGGATGATGGAGACGATTACATTGAACTCAAAGGAACAGAAGCGGTTACTGGTTTTAAATCGCGTCAACGACAGCAAGATGACTGCCCTACACGCCGCCGAGTTGCTGGGTTGGAGTGAGCGACACGTCCGGCGGATGTTGGCCCGATACCGGGCGGAAGGAGCCGAAGCGCTGGCTCACGGAAACCGGGGGCGGGAGTCGGAACGTCGGATCCAGCCGGGCCAACGGAGCCGGATCGTGTCGCTGGCGCGGGGCCCATACGCCGGGGTCAACCAGCAGCACCTGTCCGAACTGCTGAACGAGCGCGAACAGATTCCGGTGTCCCGATCCACCCTGCGCCGGGTCCTGGCCGATGCCGGCATCGCCAGCCCCCGCCCTCATCGACGACGGCGACGGCATCGATTGCGTCGGGAGCGTTACCCGCAGGAAGGCATGCTGGTCCAGATCGACGGTTCGCGCCACGACTGGCTCCAGGGCCGCGGGCCACGGATGACCTTGCTCGCTGCAATCGATGATGCCACCGGCAAACTGCTGGGCGCCGTGTTCCGTCCCCAGGAAGACGCTCAAGGCTATTTCCTGCTGCTGCGCCAGATCACCGAACGGCACGGGCGACCGTTGGCCCTCTACCGCGACCGTCACACCATCTTCTAAGGACAGAAGAAGAAACTCACCATCGAAGAGCAACTGCAGGGCCGCCCCGACTCCACGCAGTTCGGCCGTCTCTTAACCGAACTCGACATCCGTTCCATTGCCGCCTGGTCCCCCCAGGCCAAAGGACGCGTCGAACGACTCTTCGGTACCCTCCAAGACCGCCTCGTCAGTGAACTGCGTCTGCACAAGGTCTCTACACTCCAACAGGCCCAGACATTCCTCGATCCCTTTCTCCCCAACTTCAACAAACGATTCGCAGTCCCGGCCGCCGAGTCCGGCACCGCCTTTCGTAATCTGCCGCGAGCCTTTAATCCGGACACCGTGTTTGTCTTTAAGTTCGATCGCATCGTCTCGGCCGACAACACCGTCTCGCTGGCCGATCACTGCATCCAGTTGGAACCCGACACCCATCGCGTCAGTTATGCACGCGCTCGGGTCCAGCTCCACATTCGCATGGATGGCTCTCTGGCCGTCTATTCCGGCAAGCGTTGCCTCAAGACCACGACGGCCCCCGCTCACGCGCCTCAGCTCCGTCTCAGAGGCTTACAAACCCGTCGTCTGAAACCGTCCGCCACGCTTCCAAAGGCCAAAACTAAAAAGGCGCCCTCCCCCTTCAAGCCCCCGCGTCAGTGGACGCCTCAACATCCCTCTCATACCTGGTATCTCGACTATCGCGAGATGCCCAAATACGAACCTATGGCTCCTGCCGGTGACATCCTCGCGGACATTTTCAATGAACACTTACCCTGACATTTTCACTGGACAACAACAGAAAACTGTCAGGGGATGATAAACGCTCGTAAGCGTCGAACAAATCCCGGCGATGCTCACGGCACGATCGGAAACAGCTCGTCCGTCTCTAGGGGTTGCACGCCAAAGGCGTTCAGCGACAGTGAGACCAGCCGATAGTTACTGACGGTCATCAGCGCGGAGATCGTTTCCCGAGTGTCGAAGTCTTCGGTGACCGCCGCCCACGTCTCATCTGAGACCATCGTGTCGCGATACAGCTCGTCGGCGAAGTGAAGCAGCGTGATCGCGAACGGCTCCCATTGCGGGTGGTCAGGCCCGGCGGCGATCCGTGGCGGGTCCAGCCCGTGGTCGCGGGCGCGCCCTACGCTGCCGACATGCTTGGCCCACTCGTAGACCGCCTGGCAGTTCCACCCTATCCGCAGGATCAGCAGCTCGCGGTGGTACGGCGTGAGAGGGGAGATGCGGTTGACGAAACCGGACTGCCCGCTCCGTGCGTCGGCCAGCCGCGGGTGCCGTCCGAAGGTTCGCGACACCCTCAGGCCGTCGCCATCAAGCGGTGCGATGCGAGGTCGCAGGAGCGACGGATCCGGGTCAGATGCAGCGACACGATACTGAATGTCGGTCGGGAGCCGGTCACTTGACCAGTCGTTTGGCTGTACCCCCATCGCATTGAACATCATCGAGAGCAGGATGTGCTCGTTGACGTTCATCACGGCCTCGACCATCTGGCTCAGGTTGTAGCGGACACCCAACGTGGTCCAGGTCGCGTCGCTGACCGACGAGTTTCGGAACAGCTCATCGGCCAGAGTCAGCAGTCCGGCATCGAACGGATTCCACGCATCGGCACCCGGTCCCATGGCGACCTGTCGAAGCTCGGTCTCGGTCAAGCCTGCGCGTCGCCCGCTCGGGGCATGTGCAGCCCATAAGTACTGGTTCTGGGCGAGCCACGCGATCCGAAGCACCAACAGCTCTCGTTCACGGGACGGCAGCGATGATTCCCGGGAAAGGAAGGTGGTGAAGGGCAACACTGCCTCGACCAGTTCCGGCACGTGGAGTAAGGTCGCGAGACCGTTGCCCACTCGACCATCAGGCGCATATTGCGCGACGAGCGCCCGGTGTCTGTCGGTCCATTGGGATTCCGGGAGCGGAGGGATTCGCGGCGTGGTGAGTCGTACCGGTTCTGTGCTGCCAGGCGGCGCCGGTCTTGACTGAGCAGTCAGCTGCATGGCCGACACTGGTAGCCCGAGCATCGTGATCAGCAGAACATGAAAGAAGTGTTTCATTTTCACAACTCCTGTCAGCAATTCATCAACATGAGCGTCGCAACCGTCATGAGCGTCACCCTAAAGAGTGGAACTTGCATTCGTCACCGCCGTCAGCCGCCTGAGTAAGGCCACCATTCATAACGGTCGATTTTCATCGCGAAACGCTGGCTACAGAATACGAAAGGCGGGAATTGAGTTCAATCAAACTGTTAACAGGAAATCTCAATGGAACACAACCGGTGCCGGCTCAACCGGTCGATGCAACACAAGCGTTAAATCGTTCAGCCGGAGTTTCAAACCCCAACGTCTGGCGGGGGCGTTCGTTAAGTCTCCGGGCAATGAAGTCCAGATGTTCCTGTGAGTGTACAGACAAGTCCGTTCCTTTCGGGAAGTAATACCGCAACAGACCATTGGTGTTTTCGTTCGAGCCGCGTTGCCATGGACTCTGTGGATCACAGAAGTAGACGTCAATCTTCGTGGCCAGAGTGAAGCGCTTGTGATCGGCCATTTCCCGACCGCGATCCCAGGTCAGCGATTTGTACAGTTCTGTCGGTAGCTCTCTGGCGTGCTCGATGAGCGCCGAGATGACCGTCTCTGTTTCCTTGCTCGACACCTTCACTAACATCACGTAGCGCGAGTGACGTTCGACCAATGTGGCGATGTGGGTGTTCTTAGATCCAGCCAGTAGGTCTCCCTCCCAGTGACCGGGCACGGCACGATCTTCGACTGAGGCCGGACGCTCACGGATCGATACCATATCGGCGAGTTGCCCTTTACCGTGGCCTTTCCGGGTCGCATGTTGGGATCGACGGATCGATCGCTTTGAACGCAAACACAGAGTCAGTTCTTTCTTTAGAGCCCCGCGGGCCTGGATGAAAAGGCTGCGATAGATAATCTCGTGCGACACGTGAAGCGACTCGTCTTCCGGATAGGTGTGCTTCAGCCACCCGGCGATCTGTTGAGGCGACCAGTCCAGGCGGAGCTTGTCTTCGACCAGCTGCCGTAGCCGGAGACATTGGGCCAGGCGGCATGGCTTCGGACGGCGTGCCCTGTCCCACGCCCGCTGATCGGCTTCCAACGCTCGATAGTTATCATAGCCGCCATTGCGACCGATTTCCCGACTCAGTGTCGACGGTGAGCGACCCAGCGCCATGGCCATCGACCGAATCGACTTCTTCGCCGCAATACCCCTGGAAATCTCTTCACGCTCGATCAGAGTTAGGGCCCGGGATGAACGGCAACGGGGCCGCGGACGGATGCCGCCATACACGGCCAGTTGGCGATGAATCGACGTCCCCCCTCTGTCCAGTACACGACCGATCGCTTTGGTGGACTCCCCCCGCTGCCACCGATCCCATATCTCGACCAGCTCCGTGGTTGTGAACCACCGGCGCTTCCTCATCCGTCGCTTCTTTCTTTTCTTCGGCATACACTTCACCTCGCTTCCTATGTGAAGTGTTGCATCGACCTATTGAGACCACAGGATTTAACAGGACTTGGCGACCCTCATGGCACGGGTACCCGTTTCTTTCGTTCTTCGGTCACAAGCAGCTATGGAGGACGGTACAAGTTCACACAGCTACACTCCACAGATATACTGCAACCGATCACTGTGACTACTGTTCGCGAATTACCCTGCTGACGCTCGCGAGCCCAGGGTGTTCCTGCCGAATGAAATGGAGGTACAAAATGAGACGTATGATCCTTGTCGTTCTGAGCGTGCTCGCGATTTCGGCCAGCATGTTCGCGCAAACGTCAGTGGAAATTGAGAAGGCCCTGCTCGCCGCCCCGCGCCAGCTGAGAGAAGGGGCCAGCGTCATAAAGTGGAACACCGAGTTCACGTACGAAACCCTAAAGGGCGGCACCAACCGGTTGGTCTGCTACGACCGGTCCGGACAGCCTGGGCAGCGGCCGTTTTCGGTGGAGTGCACCAGCGTGTTCAACATGGACCGCGTCGCTCAGAGCCTGGAGATCGAGGCGGAGCACGCCGACCGCGAGGCACGCCGGGGGGCATTCGAAGCCATCGAAGAGGCGGGGACTTGGGCAAAGCCCGAGTTCGGATCAGTGTATATCAATCTGACTGGCCCCGATCAGGCTCAAGCTCGTTTCCACACGACAGTCGCCGTGCCGGGCGCTACACCACGGTCACTCGGCCTGCCCGACAATGCCATGCAGGGCGGCGCGTGGATTATGAATGCGGGCACCTCGGCTGCGCACATCATGGTGCCGGGCAGCTAAAAAAGCCAGGGTGAGATATTAGGGCTTGGGCACCGAGCGAAAATAACCGGAGGGCGGCCTCACGAGCCGCTTGCGCCCAGGCCCGTCTCACTCTCGGACCGCATTCACACCACCGATTTCACGCAGATCAATGTCGAGATCAGGTGAAGGAACCGTTGTGAAGGCTCTGATCTTTAGTTTTCCCATGGTTACAGGACTGGCCGTGGCACAGGGTAAGTAGAGGTTCACCGGCACTATCACTGGTTGGATGTGCGCCGACGCTGATCATTCCCAAATGCGTATGGGATCGACAGACCCGAGTGCACCATTGCCTGCATCATCGCGAACGATGCCCTGTACGGAGGTTAGCTTCTGGGAACCGATCCAAGCTTCGCATAAAAGGGTGGGGGGGAGAGGCGAGAACCTCAATGGGACACAACCGAATTTAACAGGCACTGACCTCGGAAAATCAGGGCACCGGCACCCGTTCCTTCAGTTCTTCAAACCAGACGTCCATGAGTGGGCGCTCACCCCAAACAATGAAAAAACGACATTTTCGTGCTCCCGATACCACGGAAGAAGGCCCGAAGTGCCTGTACTGATTCTAAAGGACTTACGCAATATTTTCGTAACAGTTGAGGACGATGTTGATTTGGGGGCGGGCGGGTTCGCCGGTTTCGGCCTGGTCTGCCGGGAACACCATCACCCATCGTTCACCGTCGGGTGTGATGTCGTAGTCTCTGTAAAAACCAACTACGGTGAACCCTTCAATTGGGAGCGTCTGTTCATTGCTGAACGCAAAGTCTGGTTGTGTCACGATATCGACGGACCTCAGCGTAATCCCTGAAGTAGTCGATACGGGCCGGTAGAATAGCTCGCTCCCGTCAGGCGACGGTAGAGGCCAGTACCCCCCAGCTTTTGAAATCCTGCGCCTTGCTCCCGTCGGCGGAAACGGCTCGACGTAGATGTCCAATGCTGCTGCACTCGAACCCGCGCCGTAGGCCAACCAAATCCCATCAGGGGAGAGTTCCGCGCCGTTGTAGGTGGTGTCGGGCGTGTCGTAGAGGCTAGCTGTCTCTCCATCGTCGAGCGAGAGCGTCGAGATGTCCCAATCAGTCGCCTGTTCTCTTTCCAAGTTGAATGCAAGAGTTTGGCCGTCTGGCGACCATGAACCCATCCAGTGGCTCGTCCCCTCATCGGCTGTGGTCAGACGCTCAGCCACACCGCTGCCATCGGCTGGCATCCAGTAGAGACTCATCGTCCCATCGCGGTCCGACGAGAACGTGATGAGTTATTGTCAAAAGTGGTGTTTTCGCTTTGACAACGTAAAAAGGACCCACCCCGATCGAGTAAAAGGGACCCACCCCCTGGTTAATGGTTTGTAAGCGATTCCGCCGTCGAGGCTGTGGGAAGTGTGGGAGCCGAAGGCTTCCAAGCCACCGTGGGAGCGCGCTGGCTTTGCAGCGGGTTCCCATGGGGGCGGCACTTTCCACAGCCCGCCGCGCCCGCGGTTTTCACGCGGATCCTCCGGCGGACCGGGGTTTGTTCTTCCGTTTGCTAGCGGCGCCGAGACTGTCGGTAAACCGGATACTTTCCCACTCGAACTGGTGAATGGCGCAGTGATGGGTCAGCCGGTCCAGCAGGGCTGCGGTCAGTGCGGCGTCACCGAAGACGCTGGTCCACTGTGCAAACGGCAAGTTCGATGTGACGATCAGCGAACCCTTTTCGTAGCGGTCCGAGAAGACCTGAAACAGCAACTGCGCCCCCTCGGCCGAGAACGGGATATAGCCGACTTCGTCCACGATGAGCAGCTCGAAGCGGGCCAGCTTCGCCAGGTGCCGCTTCAGTTGCCGTTCCTCGCGCGACTCGATCAAGGTGTTGACCAGCCCGGCTGCCGTGGTGAACCCGACGCGGTAGCCCCTCCGGCAGGCTTCCACACCCAGCACCGTGGCGGCATGGGTTTTACCGGTTCCGTGCTTGCCCAACAGGACGACGTTCTCGTGCCGGGTAATGTAGCCGCACTCGGCATAGTCGCGAACCTGGACCGCATCGAGCACTGGCCACTTCTTCAGGTCCGTGGTCTCCAGGGTCTTGAGCAGTGGGAACCGGGCCTCCCGCAGTCGACGCTGGACCTGATTGGCTTGCCGCTGCTCCAGCTCGCGGCTGGCCAGAGCCAATAGAAAGCCGGTGTGCCCCTCGCCGGCCTCTTTAGCCTGTCGGGCGTGTTCCCGCCACTCCCGCACCATGGCCGGAAGCCGGAGTTGCCGCAGTGCGTCGTCGAGAACGATCTCCTGACCCGGACTCATCGCACACCCCCAGCCAGGAGACGGTCATATTGATCCAGATCGGCCCGGGCGATCGTCAGATCGGTGATACCGGGCATCAACCCGGACTCGAGCGGTGCATGGGATCGAGTCGGCGTGTCCTCCCGCATCAGAATGTGCCGCACCGCTTCCACTCGATACAGTGGGCATCGAGCGCTTCCTGGATGGCCGATGACACCCGATCCAGATCCCAGTCCTGGTGGAGTTGCAGGATGCCGATGAACTCCCGGGTGCCCCGGCTGTATCCATGCCGATCCCGCAACCGCTCCAGCGCGGTCTCATATTGGGTCGGCCATTGATCCCGCCACTGCCGGATCGGCCGGGCGCTCTCAAACGAGGCCACCTTCCGCCGGATCAACTCCAGGTAGTGCAACGGATCAATCCGCCAGTCGCTATGACCGAAGGCGCGGTCATGTTCGGCCACCTTCTTCTGGTCCGCGTAAAAGCTCACCCGGTCACAGCCGATATGGGCCCAGAGCCGGCGTCCTACATATGCGGTCGGCACCGAATACCGGTTCTGATCCACCTGGGCCGTCTGGTACGGGCTGATCCGCACACCCACCACCTTCGTGTTCTCGAATCGGGTGCCCGGCAGCGCCAGCAGGTACGCGCGTTCTGCTCCATGGCGTTCCCCGATCGTCCGATCGTCGGACCGGCCGCCGATCCTCCGCTGGTTGTCGGCGCCGCAGCGTTCCAGCAACTGCGCGTTCAACTCGTCGAAGTCGGTCACCTCGGGAACCGGCACCAGGAAGTTTCTCCGTGCGAAGCCGACCAGTCCCTCGACCCCGCCTTTCTCCTGGCCCCGCGCCGGATTGCAGAACCGTGCTTCAAACGTGTAGTGCGCCCGAAACGCTGTGAACCGCGTCTGTTCAACCCGACCCTTCCCACGCAGAATCTGTTTCACGGCGGTTTTCAGGTTATCGAACACTAACGTCGGGAAGACGCCTCCGTACCAGTCGAACCCACGGATTTGACCGTCCAGGAACATCTCCTGCCGTTCCCACGGATAGGCCCGCACAAACGCCTTGCCCGAGTACCGAGATCTCATGCAGAACAACTTGACCTGACGGTCTTGACCGTTCATCCGGACCCAGGCCGTACCCCAGTCCACCTCGGCTTCACGGGCGTGTTCCGGGTCCAACGGCACCACAGCACCGGTCTGGTTCCAGCCCAACCGTGTCTTCCGTTCCCGAACCCAGCGGCGTACCGTCGGCTCGGCTCCGATAAATTCATGCTCCTCCACCAGACGTTGCCACACCCGGTGCGCGGTGTGGCGTTGCTTGACTGGCTGGTCCCGGTCCGCCTGGAGCCAGGCATCTACGATCCCGGCGACCGGGTCCATCACCGGACAGGCGGGCTCCTTCTCTCGCCGATACTTGGGCTCCTGTCCGGCCAATACTTTCCGGACCGTCCGTCGCGTGTGCCCGGTCTCCCGGGCGATCTGTCGAATGCTTTTCTTGTAAACCCGATGTGCAGTTCTGATCAACTCGTACTGATCCATCCCTATCAATCCTCACCTCCCACTCGCGTGCCTGTTCATCCAGTTCACGCTTCGGGGGAGGCTATCAGGGGTGGGTCCCTTTTCCTCGATCAGAGCCCCGTTTGGTGGGTCCCTTTTACGTTATCGAAATCATGTTTAGGAGATTGATTCAAGCGGCGGTCTGATCGAGCTTTGTCACTTCGATTCCATCGTTAAATTTCACTCCAGTAATCACCTTGACCAGATCATCGAATCCTCGTAATCGTCGCCAGTTCTTCTCAGCGCACTGACCCAGCTTGAACATCATGTGCAGCATTCCATCCCGTGTCAGGCAGCCTCTGGATCGCTTGGTTCGGTGTCGAATGGTGGCAAAGGTCGATTCAATGGGATTAGTCGTTCGGATGCTCTGCCAGTGCTTGGCCGGAAAGCCGTAAAAGGCCAGCAGTTCTTCTCTGTCTTTCTGCAGGCAGACAGTGGCTTTCGGATACTTCGGCTCATAGGTTTCAATGAACAGATCGAATGCCTTCTCGGCATCTGCGTGTGTCTCAGCCTTCCAGATCGCGTGCAGTGCCTGTTTCGCTTTCGCCTGAACCGACTTGGGTAAGCAGTTGAGCACATTCATGGTCTTGTGCATCCAGCAGCGTTGTTGGTGTGTCTCGGGATAGATTTCCTCCAGTGCGGCCCAGAACCCCATCGCCCCGTCACCGATGGCCAACTTCGGAATATTCATCCCTCGGGACTTCAGCTTCAACAAGACCTCACGCCAACTCTGTGTCGATTCCCGTACACCGTCTTCGATCGCCAGAAAACGCTTCTCTCCGCGTTCATTCACGCCGATCACGACCAACGCACACAACTTGGTTTGTTCAGCTCGAAGTCCGCTGTAGATACCGTCGGCCCAGACATAGACCCAGCGGTCGGCGTCCAAACGCTGGTCGCACCCGATGCGGTACTCTTCAGCCCAGACCCGTTTCAAGCGCGATACCGTGCTCGCTGACAAGCCCTGCGCCTTCGGACCGACAAGAACTTTCAGGGCCTCACCCATCTCGCCACTGGAGACGCCTTTCAAATACAACCACGGCACGGCGGCTTCCATCGACTGCGTCTTCCGAATGTAGGGGGGTACCAGGGCCGAGCGGAACGTCACAGCTTCGCCCGTCTTGGCGCGAACCTTCGGGATTTGCACCGTTACCGGACCCAGGCCGGTCTGCAGCTCGCGTTCAGGCAGATAACCGTTGCGCACCACTCCAGCCTTCCCCGTCTCGGTTCGCCGATCGCCGTGCTGGGATAGCAGTTCGGACAGTTCGGCTTCCACAGCGCGTTGGATCAGCTCTTGCGCCTCGGCTCGTAGCAGGTCGGTCACTGGGTCTGCAATCGCTTCTCGATCTTCCAGTTCAATAACGATACTCTTACTCATAGTGGCGTATCTCCTTTGGTTGCTTTGAAGTCTCGTAAACAACAAATCAACCAGATACGCCGCTTTTCTTCAATCCCTCAAACACCAGATTCGGTTATAACTCGAACGTGATGCGCTGGCTGTCGGGAGTCCACGTGGGGCGGTGGTTGTCACCTTCAAACGTGAGTTGTTGGATTGCTCTGTCTCCGGTGAGGTCATACGTCCAAATGATGTTCCCAGAATTTTCGACACTCTGAACGGCCAGGGTTGCCCCGTCCGGCGATAGTCGCGGGCTCAGATACGCTTTTGGCGGGATATTTACGCGTTCCACCCTTCCCATCCGGTCCACCAGTGCAAGAGTGCGCTCGGCATTCTCCACACTGTCTGGGACGTAAGCCAGCGCCCCTGAGTCCGAAAGCGCATAGTGAATCCCCACGCCATCTACCAGGGGAACCGGCCCACCCGTTACCTCAAGCGTCCCTAAGTCAAACGGCACGGCGAAGAGCACACCCGCCTCTTCGTAAACGATATGTCCTGTTGAGACATATCGCGGACCCCCTCCTGGGAAAAGTAGCTTTGCTTCTCCTGAATCGAGTGACTGCACGCCAACTTGGCCACTTGACGTGTCGAACAAAACGGCATTCCCACCGGGCAGAAGTTGTGGATTTCCGATGAACGCTTCCTCCAAACGCGGCAGAAGAAGTTCCGGTTCCCCTCCAACGGCAGACACGCGCATGATGCCTTCGGGTGCCTGAAACAGAATCGTGTCATCCACATCCCAACTGATGCCTGAAGGTCTGACCAGCACGTCGGTTAACGTCACTGTAGCTCCGCCAACAGTGGCAATCTTTTTCAGTTTCCTGTCCAACGGAGAATAGAAAGCCAGCCATTCCATGTCGGGCGAAAAAGACGGATTATCGAGCACATCCTCCGTTCCAGAAATGACCCTGGACTCCAATTCGTCGATAGAGCGCAAATACACCCCCCCTGATGTGTTATAAACGAATTGGCTCCCGTCAGAGGAAAATGAAAGGACCGGGCGGGCCGTTCGTCTGAAGTCGCGCCCGTCTGGGAGTACATATTCTGATCGGCTGACAGGATGTCGTTCAATCGGTCTCAGAACCCAGACAGTTGCCCCACCGATCACCACAGCAAGACCGATGGCCGCAAGCCAGGGCAGTTTCGATGGTGGTGCCGATTGAACCACCTCACCAACCGACTGGACCAACACGCCGCTCGTGTCAGCCAAGACCTTCTCAATCTGCAAATTGACGTCGCCGATGTCCTGGAATCGTTTTGCGACCGACTTTTGAAGGCACTGTTCCACCGTTTCCCGCAATCAATATTTTGCGGGGCATGTTTTAATGTCAGTCAAGGTTTCCAGAGAATGTTGATTCGGAGGTAGGACATGTATCAAGCGCTGCTGATGGTGTTGCTGTTGCCCTTGGGTCTGCAGGAGTCGGACGAGGCGCAGCAGTATCGACAGGACTATGCTCAGTACGAAGACATAGTGGCCATGACCGACACGGTCGAGCGTGCCACGGCGTTTATGGACTTCGTGGATCAGGGCTTCGACGATCGGCTCATCGGGGTGGTTGCTGTCGGCATCCAGACTGCCCTGGAGGAACTGTCCGGAGATGTTCTATATCCGCTGGGGGACCGCTGGGATGCGCAGACCGGTGCCGTGACCGGCGCCGTCAGATCTCTCCAGAGTGCCGCAGGTGCCGGGGACCACGCGAACATCGTCAAGTACGGTGAAATCGTCTACGCTGCGAATCCGATCACTGAAATCGCAGAAATCCTGGCAGGCAGCAACAGCGCCCTGGGAAACAATGACAAGTATCTGGAGTATGCCAACGTCGTCATCGAGGAAAAGGGCGTCGCCGAAAGCTTTGATTTTGCCTATAACATCTTTCAGCAGGAACGGTCGACAGAGAACTGGGACGCGGCGGCCGGATGGGCAAACAGGCTGAAGGCCCTGAGTGCCGCGCCGCCCGTAGTGTCCGTCGCCGACTGGAGGAATATGGGGATCGAGTTCCAGAGGTCGATTGCCCGGGCGGAATTCGAAGGAGAGCGATACCCGAACGCCATTACTCAATACCGGATGCTAGCCGATATGGACCGTTCGCTGCGCGCGATCTCGAATATCTATATGGGCCGCAGCCACGTTGCGATCGGCGGACCCGACCAGGTGAATCAGGCGCTGGCCCGGTTCGCCGACGCTGCCGTGCTCAATGATCCGAATGTTTCAGACGCGGCGATGACGATGGTCGAGGAGATCTACACAACGAACACAGGGACCCTTGAGAGAATTGACGAGAACGTCCTGGACGCCGCACGGGAGCGCATGCGATAGGCAACCGGGAACTCTCACGGGAATCGAAAAAGGGCGGCCCCTTGGCCGCACTTTTTTGTGCTTGCGCTCTGTCGGCACGGTACTGTCATCTTGAGCCCATAACCGCCAGACTTGCGGCGTGAAATCCGCCCGCCCCCTCGATCACGGATACCGCTATCCACGCGAAATCATCGGTCACGCAGTCTGGCTCTACCACAGATTCGATATCAGCTTCCGAGATGTCGAGGATCTGCTTGCCGAAACAGGGATCGTCGTCTCCTACGAGACAATCCGCCGGTGGTGGCGACGTTCGGCCTCGATTATGTAAGGCGACTGAAGGGACGTCAGGGCCCACTCTGAGATGCATGGTTTTCGCTCAGCGGCCTGCGGCCGTGCGCGGGTTGACATAACACTCATACGGCGACACTGTAGGCGCTTCGATCGTCTGCAGACCCTGCTTTTTCCGCTTATCCGCGGGACAGCGTTAAGAATTCGGCTCCATTACGTTCAGACCGCCACAAGACTAATCCGTAGGTCCACGACCGCGGTTCGTTCTCCGGTTTCCGCGGACCGGTTTTTCGTGTTCCCTTTCACATCACCGCAAATCCTTAAAAGTGAATTCGGCTCTGACGTCTCACGGGCAAGGCGCGCTCGCGACACAGGAATCCGCGACAGCCGGTTGAGTCATCGTTCTTGCTTGAATCCGCAGCTGGAGCTACCCTGATCGCCAGTGGAGCTTAACCTTCTAGCAAAGGAGCTTGGATATGACTCGACCCGCACCGGCAAATCTCCCGGCCGACGTTCTAGCAGCGGTCCGTGCGACCATTGATCGTTTCGGAAAATTAATGCTAGACGGTAACTTTGAAGCGCTGGCCCAGTTGTACACGATGGACGCCGTTTTCATGCCGCCCAACCATCCGACCGCACAGAGCCGAGCCGAGATCCGTACGTTCTTCATGGCGTCTTTTCCCAAAGTTACGCACATTTCAATGGGAATCGACGAGATCGATGGACGAGACGATCTGCTCTACGTGCGTGGTACCCATTCGATGACCGTCCAGCCTGAGGGCGCTCCGGATCCCTTTGAAGACGTTGGATAGTATCTCGTGATTTGCAAGCGCCAACCCGACGGATCGTTCGCTATAGCCGTGGACATGTTCAGCTCCGACAAGGAATAGCCAGGTTTTCGGGTGCGCGGGCGGCGGGCTGCTTCAGCTGACCGCCTCGGTTTCAGTGTCTGTTCGGAACGGGACTGTCGCGTCCCGGAAAGTTCGGAAAGCCCTAACAGCCAGACACCCCCATTGAGTCGGTAGCGGAAGTCCTTCCTGTAGGTGAAGTGTCGGCAGCCGCTCACAACCTAAGACGAGGTCGGTCAATACCGAATGCGATCCGTCTTGCAGGAAATGGTGGACCGTATCAGCCTGACGGTACGTTTTGTCGCTACTCCTAGTGGCCGATCACAAGCGAGGCTGGTTGGTCGCGATCTGTCCCGGCTCTTTTCTACTTTTTGACCGTGATGACATAATGTGGTCGTACTCTTCACCGATCCCAATGTCAAAGCCGAAAACCCAAAAGAACGATGCCTGTGTCGACAAGTTTCTTGCCAGCATTGAGGACGACCAGCGACGCACCGATTGCCAGACAGTGCTCAAACTGATGAAGGAGCTGACAGGCGAGCCGGCCGCCATGTGGGGAAAGTCAATGGTCGGCTTTGGTAAATTTCACTACCGCGGCAAGACCTCCGAGGGAGACTGGTTCCATGTCGGTTTCGCTTCCCGCAAACAGGACTTGACTCTCTACCTGCACTGCGAATTGGAGAAGCAGTCTGCCCTACTGGAAAAACTGGGAAAGCATAAGATCGGCAAGTCATGTCTCTACATCAAGAAGTTCGAGGACGTGCACGTACCAACGCTCAAGAAGCTGATCAAGCAGGCCTACAAATCCCCAGCGATTGCCGGCGCCACCATCGAAAATCTCAAGTTACATTAACCGGATTTGTCAGGACTTGACCTCGACAAATCACGGCACCGGAACCCGTTCCTTGAGTTCTTCAAACCAATTGAGGACGATGTTGATTGGCGGGCGGGTGAGTTCACCGGACTCCGCCCAGTCGGCGGGGAACACCATCACCAATCGTTCCCCGTCTGGTGTGATGTCGTAGTCCCGGAAATTTTGGAAGACTAAGAATCCTTCGATTGGCAGGACCCGCTCGTTGGTCCATGATGGTGTGCCGCCAGACGGCGCGGCTGATGATTTCGGGCGGAAAACGATGCCTGAGATAGCGAGTTCGGCTGCTTTTCATATCGCCATTGTGCAGCGTGGAGCGTTAACCTGAAAATACCGTACAGAGTGGCTCAACTGATCCGAGCACCTCTTCTGCAAGTCATCTGTAAAAGAGTCGTTGCCTGGACAGAGGTGTTGGAGCTACTCTCACCCAGGTGTGATCAAAGCCCTAACTGCCCAGGCAGATGGGTGCAAATAAGGAGGTTTCTGATGAGACGTCGCCCTCTTTTCTTACTGGGTGCTCTGAGCATCGTTGCGGCCGTGTCCGTGTGTCTCGTCCCCTTCGTAGACGCTCAATCAGTTGTGACGCCTGGGGTTGAGGTGGAATCTTGGACGTCGGTTACGCCCTGGGGTGATCCCGACCTGCAGGGTGTCTGGGCGAGCGACTCCGCCACGCCTTTGGAGCGACCTGGCGCGCTCGCCGGCCGGGAGTTTCTGACGGATGAGGAAGTGGCTTTGCTGGGACAGAGGGCGGCAGAGATCTTCAATGGCGAGACCGACGCTGCGTTCGGGGATAGCGTGTATGAAACCGTCCTCAACGAAGCCGAGACCTTCGTCGCGACATCTGCGACCGGCAGCTACAATCAATTCTGGCTGATCGACCTCTGGTTCGACAACCGAACGTCGCTGATCGTGGATCCGCCGGATGGCAGAATCCCTCCCCTGACGCCTGGGGCGCAGGCGAGGCAGGAAGCCCTCCGAGCCCAGCGGGCTGCCGATAGCAGGGAGTCGGAGCTGCCCAGCGGACCGGAGGACTTCGCCGCGGGCTTACGGTGCATCGGCAGTCGTGTGCCCATGACGGGAAGAGGTTACAACAGCAACCACCAAATCGTGCAGGCTCCGGGATACGTCGTCATCAACATGGAGATGATGCACGATGCTCGCATCATCCCCCTGGATGGACGTCCGCATGTTTCGCCCAAGATCCGCTCGGGTGTGGGAGACTCGCGCGGTCGCTGGGAGGGGAATACACTGGTGGTCGAGACCACGAATTTGAAGTCCACAGGTCGAGAAATCGGCGCGTCCACAGGTGAGCACCTGCGCCTGATCGAACGGTTTTCGCGGGAGAATGCGGAGACACTCCGGTACGAGTTCACGGTCGACGATCCCACTACATGGACGCAGTCCTGGACGGCGGTGATTTTCATGAGGCCTGCGCCGGGCACGGGACTGACGTATGAGTTCACCTGTCACGAGGGCAATTACGCTATCGGAAACACGCTCCGAGGAGCTCGCGCGGCGGAGACAGGGGCGGCGAACGATTCGAACTAGAACCTGCGGGCGCTAGGTCGGTCGCGCTAAGTCAAGAGAGACAGAGGGGAGATGGACAGTTTTGTCTGTTCCGCCTTTTGGTTGTGCTTGTGTGTGGCGAATTAGAAATCTGTTGCGCAATCCATCCATATTTCGGGCCATGTGATCCTGCTCTTGATCGATAAAATCTCCCGATGGGTTCGTGTACACGAAATCTCACTGGCCGCGAACCGGTGCCGGCTCAACCGGTCGATGCAACACAAGCGTTAAATCGTTCAGCCGGAGTTTCAAACCCCAACGTCTGGCGGGGGCGTTCGTTAAGTCTCCGGGCAATGAAGTCCAGATGTTCCTGTGAGTGTACAGACAAGTCCGTTCCTTTCGGGAAGTAATACCGCAACAGACCATTGGTGTTTTCGTTCGAGCCGCGTTGCCATGGACTCTGTGGATCACAGAAGTAGACGTCAATCTTCGTGGCCAGAGTGAAGCGCTTGTGATCGGCCATTTCCCGACCGCGATCCCAGGTCAGCGATTTGTACAGTTCTGTCGGTAGCTCTCTGGCGTGCTTGATGAGCGCCGAGATGACCGTCTCTGTTTCCTTGCTCGACACCTTCACTAACATCACGTAGCGCGAGTGACGTTCGACCAATGTGGCGATGTGGGTGTTCTTAGATCCAGCCAGTAGGTCTCCCTCCCAGTGACCGGGCACGGCACGATCTTCGACTGAGGTCGGACGCTCACGGATCGATACCATATCGGCGAGTTGCCCTTTACCGTGGCCTTTCCGGGTCGCATGTTGGGATCGACGGATCGATCGCTTTGAACGCAAACACAGAGTCAGTTCTTTCTTTAGAGCCCCGCGGGCCTGGATGAAAAGGCTGCGATAGATAATCTCGTGCGACACGTGAAGCGACTCGTCTTCCGGATAGGTGTGCTTCAGCCACCCGGCGATCTGTTGAGGCGACCAGTCCAGGCGGAGCTTGTCTTCGACCAGCTGCCGTAGCCGGAGACATTGGGCCAGGCGGCATGGCTTCGGACGGCGTGCCCTGTCCCACGCCCGCTGATCGGCTTCCAACGCTCGATAGTTATCATAGCCGCCATTGCGACCGATTTCCCGACTCAGTGTCGACGGTGAGCGACCCAGCGCCATGGCCATCGACCGAATCGACTTCTTCGCCGCAATACCCCTGGAAATCTCTTCACGCTCGATCAGAGTTAGGGCCCGGGATGAACGGCAACGGGGCCGCGGACGGATGCCGCCATACACGGCCAGTTGGCGATGAATCGACGTCCCCCCTCTGTCCAGTACACGACCGATCGCTTTGGTGGACTCCCCCCGCTGCCACCGATCCCATATCTCGACCAGCTCCGTGGTTGTGAACCACCGGCGCTTCCTCATCCGTCGCTTCTTTCTTTTCTTCGGCATACACTTCACCTCGCTTCCTATGTGAAGTGTTGCATCGACCTATTGAGACCACAGGATTTAACAGGCACCGACCCGTCATCTCTGCCTCGGCTACTTCGCAGAAGCCGACTTCTGGGACCCTATGCGGCGGATCCGACTGCCGCAGGGACGTTGAGAATAGATAAACGCTGCGGCGTCAGTGAGGACCTATCAGCGAAGGCCGCTGGCAATTCACTGCATGTATGCGTCGATGTGAACTTTGCCAACTGCGAAATTCACGGTCCCAACTCCCCACACCTGTCGAGCGTTGACCCAGGCGTAGTCCTCCGCCGCCGTGCTGAGACTTACGTTCTCAGACAAATCCCCGATCGGCTCAGCAGCGCGCGGCACTGCCACGCCGTCAGCGGAGAGCGCAATCCTGGAACCGTTTTCGGTTTCAATCACGGTGCGAACGTCAAGGTCGACGCGGCCATCGGCTCGCATCCGCGCATAGTCGACGCCCCGTACACGGCCCGCCAAGCGGCCTGTAGCCCGGCCCTCGAAGGCGATGTCGATGCGAAGCCCTTGCGGTGGGACCTTTTCTTTGCCCGAGAGAACTGCCTCCAAGGTCACGCCGTAATCCGTCATTCCCGTCACATCGAGATCGTACTCGTAGATCTTCTCGCCCCTCATTGTGAACCCTCACTTTGCTTTGTTGAACACGTTGGTGTCAGCCGCCTATCCTATCATCAGCCGGCGTGACTCGCAGCATGACGACGGGGCTCTATGGCGGGTTCTCGGATGGGTTCTGAAAAGTCACCATGTGTTTAGAAATAGTGAACACTTAGGGGTCCCAGAAGTCGGCTTCTGGGAAACGATTGGATTTGCAACGAAGGTCACAGTCCGGGAACCGGGGTGATTTCAAGGGGTCGATGCAACACTTCACATAAAAGGAGAGGTGAAGTGTATGCCCAAGAAAAGAAGGAAGAAACAACAGAGCAGTCGGCGGGGCTTTACGTTGGCAGAGCTGGCCGAAGTGTGGAATCGACGGGAGCGAGGGGAGTCTTCCAAGGTGATTGCACGTCTGCTGGGTAGAGAGTCGTCGTCGGTGTACGCAGTGCTGTCGCGCCACGGAGGTATCCGTCCCCGAGCTCGACGCCGCGCACCTCAGGCCCTGACTCTGGTCGAGCGTGAAGAGATTTCCCGAGGCCTTGCAGCCCGGCGATCGATGCGAACTATCGCTCGGTCACTGGGCCGGAACCCATCGACAGTGAGCCGGGAGATCTCTCGTAATGGAGGCTATGATAACTATCGGGCCTCGGAGGCCGATGAGCAGGCATGGGAGCGTGCGCGCCGTCCGAAGCCCTGCCGGCTGACCCGTTGTCCCCAGTTGCGGCAGCGGGTTGAAGAGAAGCTCATCGAGGACTGGTCGCCGGAACAGATTGCGGGCTGGCTGAAACGCACCTGGCCGGAAGACGAGTCGCTTCGCGTGTCACACGAAACCATCTATCGCAGCCTTTTTATTCAGGCCCGCGGGGCTCTGAAGAAAGAGCTCACTCAGTATCTGCGCTCCAGACGCACGATTCGCCGGTCCCGGCACGCGAGCTTGAAAGGCCGGGGTGGGGGGCAGATCAACGACGTCATATCGATCCGTGAGCGTCCCGCTTCAGTGGAAGATCGCGCCGTACCGGGTCACTGGGAAGGCGATCTGATTGCCGGATCAAAGAACACCCACATTGCGACCCTGGTCGAACGTCACTCCCGTTACGTGATGCTGGCGAAAGTCTCCAGTAAGGACACCGAGACCGTCGTATCGACACTGATCGAACACGCTCGGAAACTACCCACGGAACTTTACAAATCGCTGACTTGGGATCGCGGTCTGGAAATGGCCGATCACAAGCGGTTCACTCTGGCGACCGATATTGCCGTGTACTTCTGTGATCCAAAAAGTCCTTGGCAACGCGGTTCGAACGAAAACACAAATGGTCTCCTCCGACAGTACTTTCCCAAAAGGACGGACTTATCGGTACACTCTCAGGAGCATCTGGACAAGATTGCAAGGAAGCTCAACACGCGGCCCCGCAAGACGCTGGAGTTTGCAACTCCAGCAGAGACACTTAATGCAGGTGTTGCATCGACCGGTTGAGCTGGCAGCCATTAGCGCCCAGTGAGAATTCCCTGTTCGAAGTCGCCCGACGGCCTGCGGCCGCGCGCGGGTTGACATACCGCCCATAGGACGACACTGTCAGCGCCCCGATAGTTGCCAGACCCCGCTTGTTCCGCTTATCCGCTACCTTGCTCGTAAAGCCGGATTACACGTACGACACACCGCTCAACTGTGGGCGGGGCGGCTCCGGCCAGCCCCGCCGCGTTGATTTCATATCCCAGAAAGTCAAAACTGTAGCCCGAACTCAGGAGTATCATTGAAGTTACAACGAGGCGCAAGCTGGCCCACCTTCGGGCATCGACGATCAAATCCCCAAGAGCACGGAGAAACGGGCGGATCGGTGGAAACTGCACAGCGGTGGAACATCTATTTGCCGTTTGAGTGGATAGGGCGCCGCTCGGCTTGAGCCAAAACCTGCACTGCTTTCACGGCTAGGAGGATTGAAAGTGTTTGGAAAACTGAAAACTGTTGGCTACATCATCTTTATCTTTGGGCTAGTTGCTTGCTCCGGAAATGCGCAGGATGATGCGTTCACGATAACCACGCTCGGCCAGTTTGACGAGCCATGGGCACTGGAGTTTCTTCCTGACGGTCGGCTGTTAGTAAGCGAAGCAGGCGGCGCGATCAAACTGCGTAGCGGTGATGGAAGTGTCGGCGAAGTTACCGGCGTACCGGCCGTTGATCATGGCGGCCAGGGCGGCTTAGGCGACATCGTGCTCCATCCGGGCTTTGCCCAAAATAATCTGATCTACCTGAGCTACGTCGAGGCCGGCGAAAACGATGCACGCGGCGCGGTGGTCGCGCGTGCGCAGTTGGCATTGACTGGAAACGGCGGCAGGCTCGAGAACCTCGAAATCCTCTGGCGGCACGTGCCTAAGGTTACTGGGCGAGGTCATTTCGGCCACAGGATCGTCTTCGGACCTGACGGCTACCTTTGGATCAGCTCTGGCGACCGCCAGAAATTCGATCCGGCCCAGGATATGGAGGCGAATCTAGGCAAGGTTTTGCGACTCAACGATGATGGCTCGATTCCGACCGACAATCCGTTTTTTGGGCGCGGCGGCGTGACAGCGGAGATCTGGTCGCTCGAGCACCGCAACCCGTTGGGGCTGGCCTTCGATCAGTCGGGCCAACTCTGGGATGTGGAAATGGGGCCGGAGGGGGGCGACGAGCTCAATCTTGTGCAGCGGGAGGCGAACTACGGCTATCCGATCGTATCGAATGGCGATCACTATGACGGCACGCCGATTCCCGATCACGACACGCGGCCTGATTTTTCAGCGCCGGCCGTATTCTGGAATCCCGTCATCTCTCCGTCGAGCTTGGTTTTCTATAGCGGTAACGAGTTTCCACAGTGGCAGGGCGATGCGTTTATCGGCGGTCTGTCGTCGGAGTCGCTCGTGCGAATAGAATTCGACGGTGAGTCGGCGCGCGAAGCAGAACGGTTTGACATGGGCCGGCGCATTCGAGCCGTGGAGCAAGGTCCAGATGGTTCGCTATGGCTGCTCGAGGATGGTCGTGAAGGCCGTGGTGGACAAGGTACTTTGCTCATGCTCACGGCTCCGCGGTCTTAGTGAGAGAGCCTAGCCGGGTACTGGTTCGGCTTTCAGTCAGATTCGATGCGGATAAGCGGAACAAGCAGGGTCTGAACACTATCGGAGCCCGGACAGTGTCGCCGTATGGGTGTTGAACTAAATCCGCTGCGCGGATAGATCCAGAATGCTGCGTTGCAGATCCTGTCGATTCTTAAGATTCGCGTTCGCGATGCGTTCGTTTCAGTATCTCTTCCAACTGCCGAAAAATCCTGCCTTGAATCCCCCGCCCGACGGCCTGCGGCCGCGCGCGGGTTGACATAACGCCCATACGACGACATTTCCAGTGCTGCCATATTCGTCAGACCCTGCTGATACCTGGTAGGGTCGAGCACTGGCGCGGTGACCCGTAGGCAACTCCTTGGCTGTATCCGGCGTTTCCACCTTCGTGCCCGTTTAGGAATAGCCGTGGCTCCGTTTCCAGCGCCCGCCACATCGCACGCAGCATGCGGATTTCCCGCACTACGCGCTCCTGCACACTTCGCCACAAGGGTTATGAGACCTATCGAAGGGAAGCCGCTGTACAGAGTGGCCGAAAACGGACCACCCGGTACGCCACCACTTCCTGTCGAAGACTCGGCCAAGAGCGCCAAGACAATTCAGCCTTCACCTTGAGGTATAGTCGTCGCCTCAGGTCTTGCAGATTGCCGGGTGCGTTTATCAGTTCACCCCTGCCTCCCATCATTGGCTTCGACATCATGTACAGCAAGGTTCCTTCGCTCAACAGGCGTTACCCCGCTTCATCACTACTGCAAACCTAGCCGCCACCGTCTCGTCTTCCATCCATTTCCCGGCGGTTACCGGTTATAGGATGTGCCTTGCTTCCGCCGATTTCTCGGTCGGGACGAGGACGGCTTCTCCAGTTGCTTAGCCTGCCCTTGTCCTCGTGCCGTCTCTACCACCCCGCCGGAGCGACATGTCTCATCAGTCAGTCTGCGACACATCACGCGGCCTTCGCCCCCACACAACGGGCTCGGCCTCCGGAACTTGAATTCTTACGGGGCTACGTCTGAGTTCACTCGCGTTACGGCCCGAGAACTTGCTCACCATCCCGAGGATGGCTTTGTCAGCCCGCTTCATCCGTTTCGTTTCCTCCACGGATGGGACTCTGGCTACGGGGCTCTGACTTCTACCCCGGTGGGACTGTCTCCCACTGAACAGGCCAGCCTTCGCTCGACGCACTGGGTGGCGAATTACTAATCAAATGTGGCAATCCATTGAAATTTCAGGGTCTTCTGATCTCAGGCATGGTCGCTGAGATTGCCCGATCCGGGACCTAATTATCCTGCCCAAGTCGAGATACCAAGACCCAAAACCCTCGGTCGGCCGCGCTTTTCCTTGGGGCGTCCGCAACCGACTTCGAGATTGATTCCGAGGGTACTGCAGTACCTCCCGCGTCAAGAAAACCTCTCAGAAGCGATTTCTGGAGGGGGTTTTTGAGGGAGATTTGGCTCGAAGGCCGTTTTTCTCTGGGAAACGAGGTCAGGATGGCACGTACTAATTTGTCCCGCAATTCATTGAATTTTCAAGCCTTGCGATCGTCGGATGGGTTTTGGCGAAGCACAGGTGTCGCCTGATGGTCGGGGATGGCGAAGTACCGGCTACTGAGAATCGTTCAGCAGGTCCGCACCGAAGTCGCCTTCGAAGTCACGCCAGATCGTGTGGATGTGATTCGTTAGGTTGTTCCGCGCGTTGGCGTATTCGATGAGAAACGTCGGGCCCTGCACCGTGTAATAGTGCCACTCACCGGGCTCTGTGCCGCCCACCCACGCAAACGCGATCTCGTCGACCTTGGGTCCCAGGAGATCCGCGGTGCGCTCCGCCGCCACATCCGCCGGCATCGTCGACAGGTATTCCTCGACCAGCGCAGACAAGAGGGTGTTTTGCTCCTCGGACATATCACGACCGTGAAGTCCCAACGGCGTGATGGGCTCGGCTTTCGGGGTGCCGATCCCAGAGATCATGTCGGCATCTCGTTCGTCGTCGCGCACGAAGACCGCGACCGCGCGCTGCTGCGCGTCGAGCGACCGGACCAGTGCACGGGCTTTGTCTTCCTCGCCGGACAAGACCCGGGCGGCCAGCGCGGCCGGGATCTGTTCGGTGGCGGCAAGTGCCTCGCCCTCTAGCTCAGCGAATTCGAGGTCAGCCGGCTGCGCCCCCAGAAAGAGAGGAGCGGCGACGACCTCCTGTCCTCCGGCGACGGTGTAGTTGAGCGAGATGTGATGGCCTTCAAAACGCCAGCCCCATGTCTGTTCGGTGGAGGGCGTGCCCCAGATCGCTACATAGTAAAGGTCGGGAGAGCGCAGATTCCGGCCCTCTTCGCTCCGCTGTAACGCGCTAAGGACGGGTTCGCGGGCGAGGAGCATTTGCACCTTTTGACAGCCCACGTCGCTCACACCAGTCCGCAGCAGGTCCATCGCCAGGTCACGCTGTTCGGGGTCGAGATCCCTGAGCCGAGCACCTTGGCGCGGCCCCGGCGACTCTTGCCAGTTGAGCCGTTCCTCATGGTTGAACGACAGGCTCGCGCTGGCGTGCTGGTCCGGTGTGAGCGCGGCCAGGAATGCAGTCGCCGCCTCTGCCATAGTGTCGGCCAAGGTTGCCGCGGATGACGGAGCCTGCTCGGTGGCTTCTGGAGACGCGACGGCCGCGCTGGCCGACCAGGCGACCATCGCAATCGCCGCGAGCGAGAACACACCACAAGTGGCCAATCGAAGCGTCTTCATGCCTTGCCTCCTACTTCCTGCTAGCCGGGATTTCCGACTTGCCTTCCCCGGAAGGCACCTTTATACACCCGAGGGTCCGGGTGCAGCTAGTGTCCTGTAACAGTAATTCGCGAAACAATTCCAAGGCGGGACATCCCGTCTGCCGGCGTTGCTCCTCGGTCAAATATGCCCATTATTCGCGCGCGCGAAATTTCGAATTCCTCGACCGGTGCCGGTTATGTATGGTGAAATGGCTACGGCATAGTTCGACGAACGCCAGAAGGCGACGACCTTCCGTTCAAGACGGAGACGGGAGCGAGTTGGAGAATGATCGTGTCGTCTGATCCCGACGCGAAGACCACCACGGCCACCCGCGTCATCGTCTTTTCTCGATTGACCTCGATTGTCGATGAGGATGCACACTCGGCGCCTCGCCGTCATCGATCTCGAAGGAGGAGACATGAGAAGCACAGTCTGGATTCTTCTCGTTGCGGTTCTGCCGGTTGTGATCCTCGGGGGTGGAGTCGCCCAGGAACCCGACGCCCGGACCCTCGCGCAGACGGCGCTCACAGCGATGGGCGGCGACAACCTGACGTCCATCCGGTACTCCGGGACGAGCGGCTACACGACGGCTGTGGGGCAGAATTATTCTCCAGCGCAGGACTGGCCGGCCTATGAGCTGACCAGCTACACGCGGACCATTGACTACGAGTCCGGATCTTCGAGGGAGGAGCTCACGTTCCGGCAGGGAACGGGCGAGGGTGGACCGATCGGGGGAGGCAATGCGCCTTTGATCACCACGCCGATCGAGGGGGAGCAGCGTCGGACATACATGGTCAGCGGCACCTACGCCTGGAACTTGGAGGGCACCACGGAAGTTCCGGCGCCGGCCGAAGGGGAGCAGCGGCAGCTCGAGCTCTGGCTCACCCCGCACGGCTGTCTCAAGGCCGCGCTGGCTCTAGGGGCCAACCCGATCGCCGCCACGCGGAACGAACAAGGCAAGGGTCGGATCAGGGCCGTCTCGTTCTTGGTGCTCGGGAAGTACCGGGTGCAGTGCGCGATCAACGACGAGAATCTGGTGGAACGGATCCAAACGTGGTTTCCCAATCCCGTCGTCGGGGACCTGTATTACGAGATGGTCTACAGCGACTACCAGGATTTTGACGGCGTGATGTTTCCCGCCGGTTTCCATGCGCACCACGATCTTGATGATGATCTGGAAGGGGCAGGCGTGAACGTGAGCGGCGGGCACAATTCGTTTGGCCTCACCGTCAGCAACGTCCAGGCGAACGTGAGCGGCGCCGCCCTGCCGTTGCCCGCCGCGGTGCGGCAGGCAACGGTTCCCCCGGTCCGTGTGGAGTCGCAGGAAGTGGCGGCGGGAGTGTGGCACGTGGGCGGCGGGTCGCACGCGAGCGTGGCCGTCGAGTTCCAAGACTTCATCACCGTCGTCGAGGCGCCACTCAATGAGGAGCGGTCATTGGCCGTGATCGCGGAAGTGAAGCGGCTGATTCCGGACAAGCCGATACGGTATCTGGTGAATACGCACCACCACTGGGACCACCTGGGCGGCCTCCGCGCCTATGTTTACCAGGAGAACGTGACGATCGTGATGCAGCAATCCAATCACGCGTACTACGCAGAGGTGCTGTGGATACGGCCGTGGACCCTGAAACCGGACAGGCTGTCCCTCTTTCCGCCGGAGGAGGTCGCCGAAGGGTATACCTTCGAGACGGTGGGCCAGAAGTATGTGCTGAGCGATGGCACGCGAACGATGGAGCTCTACAACGTGCAGGGGCTCGCTCACGTGCAGGGCATGTTGATGGCGTATCTCCCGACGGAGAAGATTCTGGTTGAAGCGGACATGTTCACGCCGCCGGCTCCGAACGCGCCGCTGCCGACCACGGTTGCGGCGGCCAACAGAACCTTCTACAACAACGTGCAGCGCCTCAACCTGGATGTCACGACCATCGCACCCATCCACGGGGGGCGTGTGTACCCATGGGCGGATTTCGCGGAATTCGTCAGCAGCGGCCAGGCAAATTAGAGGCTCGGTCGATGTTGTCAAGTTGGGAGATATATCTGGCGCGATTTCCTTCGGGAGAAGTTGTCGAACAGGTGTCTGTCAATGGCGGCCTGCATGCGAAGTGGAGCCCGCGAGGGGATGAGCTGTTTTACTTGGAGGAAAACACACTTATGGCGGTTGCAGTCGAATCCGAACCGACTCTGGCTCTGGGATTGCCGGAGGAACTGTTCGACATTGAGCAGGTTGGGATGAGGCTTAAACTTCGTGAAAGCCCAAACTTCCCGACCTACAATGCGGGCGACGACTCAGACCGCTTTATCGTCGTTCAGACAGTCCAGAGCCTGGGTGAAACGGAATCCAACGTGATCTTCGTGCAGAACTGTTACGAAAATATAGCGTAAGCCCTTTAGAATCAGTCCAGGCACTTCGGGCCTTCTGCCGGGATATCGGGATCACGAAAACGTCGGTTTTTCATTGTTTGGGGTGAGCGCCCACTCATGGACGTCTGGTTTGAAGAACTGACGGGACGAGTGCTGGTCCCGTGATCGGCAGGTCAGGGCGCGATAAATCCTGCCGGCTCAACCGGTCGATGCAACACAAGCGTTAAATCGTTCAGCCGGAGTTTCAAACCCCAACGTCTGGCGGGGGCGTTCATTAAGTCTCCGGGCAATGAAGTCCAGCTGTTCCTGTGAGTGTACAGACAAGTCCGTTCCTTTCGGGAAGTAATACCGCAACAGACCATTGGTGTTTTCGTTCGAGCCGCGTTGCCATGGACTCTGTGGATCACAGAAGTAGACGTCAATCTTCGTGGCCAGAGTGAAGCGCTTGTGATCGGCCATTTCCCGACCGCGATCCCAGGTCAGCGATTTGTACAGTTCTGTCGGTAGCTCTCTGGCGTGCTCGATGAGCGCCGAGATGACCGTCTCTGTTTCCTTGCTCGACACCTTCACTAACATCACGTAGCGCGAGTGACGTTCGACCAATGTGGCGATGTGGGTGTTCTTAGATCCAGCCAGTAGGTCTCCCTCCCAGTGACCGGGCACGGCACGATCTTCGACTGAGGCCGGACGCTCACGGATCGATACCATATCGGCGAGTTGCCCTTTACCGTGGCCTTTCCGGGTCGCATGTTGGGATCGACGGATCGATCGCTTTGAACGCAAACACAGAGTCAGTTCTTTCTTTAGAGCCCCGCGGGCCTGGATGAAAAGGCTGCGATAGATAATCTCGTGCGACACGTGAAGCGACTCGTCTTCCGGATAGGTGTGCTTCAGCCACCCGGCGATCTGTTGAGGCGACCAGTCCAGGCGGAGCTTGTCTTCGACCAGCTGCCGTAGCCGGAGACATTGGGCCAGGCGGCATGGCTTCGGACGGCGTGCCCTGTCCCACGCCCGCTGATCGGCTTCCAACGCTCGATAGTTATCATAGCCGCCATTGCGACCGATTTCCCGACTCAGTGTCGACGGTGAGCGACCCAGCGCCATGGCCATCGACCGAATCGACTTCTTCGCCGCAATACCCCTGGAAATCTCTTCACGCTCGATCAGAGTTAGGGCCCGGGATGAACGGCAACGGGGCCGCGGACGGATGCCGCCATACACGGCCAGTTGGCGATGAATCGACGTCCCCCCTCTGTCCAGTACACGACCGATCGCTTTGGTGGACTCCCCCCGCTGCCACCGATCCCATATCTCGACCAGCTCCGTGGTTGTGAACCACCGGCGCTTCCTCATCCGTCGCTTCTTTCTTTTCTTCGGCATACACTTCACCTCGCTTCCTATGTGAAGTGTTGCATCGACCTATTGAGACCACACCGGTTGCCGGACTGTGAGAATTCCCAACTGACAGATTCATTGCACATAATTCCGGCCTTTCGTATCCTTTAGCCAGCTTTTCAACATGGCATTCGGCACACAGCTCGGATGGTCCGATGAAGATCCGTGTAGTGGCGATCATAGGCTTCGTCTTCATAGCTTGTTTTGACGCGGCTGCACAGTCTCCCTCGAGTTCGATCGTAGGGCGCGTTCTGCACCCGGACGGTTCATTCGTCGGGGATGCACCGATCCGAGCGCGAAGCGAAGCTGGCGTTGACGCACGCACGCGGAGTTCTGATGACGGTCGATTTGCCTTAGAGGGATTGCCCGCTGGCCGAAAGAGCTGCCGTTCGCTAGACGAAATCGCGTGTCGACCTCGGTCAGATGATCACCATGCTCGCCAATATCGGCGTGATCGCGGGCATCGTATTTCTCGCAGTTGAGGCAATCGATAGTCAGGAGGCGCGGGATGAAACTGACACATAGTTTTCGACGGTGGGTGGTATCGCTTGTTGCCCTGGTGGCTATCACGGCCGCCAGCGGCAGTCTCAGCGCTCAGGAGCCCTCGTCCGAGCGGTTGCTTGTGCTGCTCAGGGACGCCAGTGCCTTGGCGATCGTGGATCCAGCCAGTGGCGCAGTGCTCGGGCGGGTGCCAACCGGACGCGATCCGCACGAGGTGACGGCGTCCCCCGATGGACGTCTGGCCTTTGTCGCGAGCCCTAGCGATGGGATTTCAGTGATTGATATCGCGACCCAGCGCGAGATCCGTAGGGTGAACCCGGGCCCGGGCAGCGGACCTCACGACGTGCTCTTTGTGGACGGGAAGGTCTATTTCACGATCGAGGGCTATAAGTCGATCGGACGCTACGACCCCGAGGCAGACCAGATCGACTGGACCCTTGGGATTGGTCAGGAGGGCACACATATGCTCGTTCTTGGTGCCGACGAACGCACGCTCTTCATGCCGAACACTGCCTCGAACTCCGTCACGATGGCTGAGGGCGCCATCGACGGCCCATCCGAGACGACGCTGTCCGTCATCCCGGTACCCGGAGACCGTCCCGAGGGGATCGACGTGTCCCCTGATGGTCAGGAGGTCTGGACCGCGACGCGGAATGATGGCAGCGTGTCGATCATCAACGTGGCCACCAAGGAGGTCGTCCAGAGTCTCGATCTGGGAATGCAGGACGCCAATCGCCTCAAGTTCACGCCGGACGGTCGGGTGCTGATCATCGACGGTGAGGCCGCGTCGGTCATTGTCCTCGACGCTGCGTCGCGGAACGTGATCAAGCGCATCAGCATGGCCCAGATGGATACCGGCGACGGGGCGGTCCTCGTATCGCGAGACGGCACGCGCGCCTATGTCGGACTCAGGGATGCCGATCGGGTGGCTGTGCTCGACCTTGCGACCCTCGAAGTGACCGAGGAGATTATGATGGGCGAAGGATCTGGCCCTGGCTGCATGTTCTGGGCAGGAGCGAATAACTAGCGAAGCGGGCCGGGCCGTGCTGCTGCGTTCTCACGAAGAGGGCCAAAGGCGGTCACGCTTCCGCCGCTCAGCGGTCTTCGGCCGTGCGCGGGTTGACATAACATCCATACGACGACGTTGGCAGCGCTGCCGTACTCGTCAGACCCCGCTTATTTTTCCTAACCGCAGTTTCGCTTCACGTTCAAACCGAGCCAACCGAGCAGCGTCCTTGGCAAATTCTTCCGGCAGCGTCTTGATGGCGACTTCGCGGCCCAGCTTGGTATCGCGGGCGCGCCAGACTTCGCCCATGCCGCCCATGCCGCCCTTGCCGCCCTTGCCGCCCTTGCCGCCCTTGCCGAGTGGGGATGAGGATATCGTAGTGCGCTAGTTTGCTGCCGGATTCCATCTGACCCTGCCCTGGTTTCACGTACATCAAAATGCTGATAACTTTTTGATGAACGGAGGGCGAAAATGGGCGAGAAGGATGGGGTTCCGAATCGGCAGTACACCGATGAGTTCAAGGTGGAGGCCGTAAGGCTGGGCGAATCGATCGGAGGTAGCCGTGCCGCGAAGCGACTGGGCATTCCGGATTCGAGTCTGTGGAATTGGATCAAGCTAAGCCGTGCAGGCAAGCTCAAGGCGGCTGATGGCGCCACGGTGGGGGTGAAGCGATCAGTGGCGGAGGCCGAGGCGGAGAACACCCGATTGCGCCGGGAGCTGGCGAGCACGAAGCTGGACTTAGAAATCGTAAAAAAAGCGGCGGCGTATTTCGCGAAAGAGTCGCGGTGAAGTATGCCTGGATCAAAGAACATCGCGACCAATACAGCGTGACCCGAATGTGCCGCCAGCTTGATGTGTCGCCGACCGGGTATTACCAGAGAAATAAGCGAGCACCCAGTAATCGCTCAATGGCCAATGCGGTACTCGATGCCCAGGTGGCGGCGATTCACGCGGGCAGTAAGCGCAGCTACGGTCGGCCACGGATCGTGCGGGGGCTGCGTGATCAGGGTGTTCAGGTCGGCCACGAACGGGTGCGCCATAGCCTGAAGCGACAGGGTCTGCGGCCGGTCTACAAGAGGCCCTATCGGGTGACGACCGATTCGGCCCATCACAAGCCGATCGCCTCCAACATACTGGATCGACGCTTTGATGGCTGGCAAGTCAATCAGGCATGGCTCGGTGACATCACCTATATCGCCACGGGCGAAGGCTGGCTCTATCTGGCCTGCGTCATGGATCTGGCCAGCCGCAGAATCGTGGGCTGGTCGATGAGTGATCGGATCAAGGCCGACTTAGTTTGCCAGGCCTTGAAGTCGGCGTACTGGCGTCGCAAGCCAGCTGTGGGTCTGATCATGCACTCGGATCGCGGCACTCAATACGCCAGCGACAGCCACCAGCGGTTGATCAAAGACTACCGGATGATTCAATCGATGAGCCGGAGGGCCAATTGCTGGGACAACTCCCCCATGGAGAGCTTCTTCAAAACGCTGAAAGTCGAGCGCATCCATCAGCTGCGCTACGACACTCGAGCCCTGGCCAGGCTCGATATCGTCGACTGGATCGAAGGCTTCTATAATCAAAGACGGATACACTCATCGATCGGCTACAAGACTCCGGTCGATGTGGAGTCCAACCTTATGACTGCTTAGGGAACTAGTGTACGTCGAATCCAGGCAAGGTCAATCGTTTAAGCAAACCGCCGAAGAGACCGCCGAAATTCTAGCAAGTCTATCTAGGTAGGAGAGTTAGAAGCTATAGAAATCTCTGGGCATGTTAAACGCGGTTCTGGGACAGTGAGAAACACCCTGTTTTGTGCAGTTGTCACATCACATCTCCGACAAGGGGACAGGGATGTGGATTCGAAATGGTATGAACGGAGGTACACGGAACCCGAGGCCTAAGTGGCTCCCCCGGCAGAACAGTTACGATTCCGGCGGCAGCTGCCCTGGCTTCGCACTGGATGCGCGCACTCTGCTTCACAGGCGTTTCCCTCGGGGCGACTTCGCGTCAGCTAGTTGTTGACAGGCACGACTCTCAAGTGTTCAATAGCAGGAGATTGCGCCCATCGCTACGTATCGTTTGTTTATCCAGATCTCTGGAGCATGAGGGGGAAGGGACTACCATGCGAAATCGAATCGTCGTTCTGACAGTGGTCACGGCGGTTGTCCTGTGCCTGTCGCTCGCGCTGGCCCAAGAGAGCCGAGCGGCTCAACTCCCGGAGGGTTGGAACTCTTGCCCGCGCTGCCAGAACAACGCCGACAGGGACGAAGCCTGGGCCCAGTATCGGATCGGCGAGATCACCGACTACGACCGGCGCGATCTTTCCGGTGTCTGGGGTTATAACGGTGCACGCGGTTCCATGGTGCCCCGTCCTCCCTTCACCGAGTACGGAGAGGAACTCTTCGAGGCCACTCGCGGTGAAGAATTCACCTCGGACGGGGTCCCGATCTATGGAAGTGGCGGCTCGGAATAAGGACCTCGGACTCCTGGCCTGTGATCCGATGGGCTGGCCCCGGCTTAATGACTATAACTACGGCTTCGAGTTCGTGATGTTGCCCGACCGGGTTGTACAGTTCTTCGAGTTCCAGCACACCGGGCGCACGATTTTTACCGACGGCCGCGAGCTTCCGGAGGAAAAGCCCCCGGTGATGAACTTCAATGGCTGGAACGTCGGCCACTGGGAGGGCGACACGTTCGTCGTCGAGTCTGCCTGGTTCGACGACCGTTCGTGGATCCTTCCAGTTCGCGTCGAGGATCCTCGGGAATCGGGTGGCGGCGCGCCCCACACCAGCAACATGCGGATCGTAGAACGGTGGAGCCGTTCGACCTACGGGACCCTGGAATCCCAGCTCACAATTTACGATCCCGAGGTTTACACCGAACCGTGGGTCGGCCAGGTGTTCACGACCAAGTTGGTTCCCGGCGCCGAGCTGTGGGATCACCCTTGCGTTCCCAGCGAAGAGGACTTCTTCAACGAGAACGCCCACTCCAGGTAAGACGATCCGTCGTTTCGACAGGGCGCGGAGCCTACTGCGGGCCCTGCCTGACCTCCCTATCGCAGCAGTCAACTGACATGGCGCTGGAGGCGACGTAGTGCGGGAAAGTAGGCGTAAGACTCAGAACAAGCCCGTCAACGCAATCTTTAAAAGTCTCTGTGCCTTGACGCACTCTCTATAGCCTCAGGGCACGAGCCGCTTCAGCTCCTCCAGCCAGTTCTGTACAACGATGAGGTTCGCGGGAGCGTCGGTCCCTCGACCAGTTCCATCACGAGGGCGTGGACGCCGGTGGACTTCTCAAAGCCGTATATCTGGGCGATGATCGAGTAGTTGAACGATGCTGGGGTTTTTGCCTCGCGCTCAAACCGGGCCAGGCGTTCGGTGTCTTGCGCGAACTCGGTGGGAGGTACTTTGTTGGCAACCTGTCGATTTAGATGGGTGTCGGTGGCCTGGTAAACCTCTCCCATAGCCCCTTACCCAGTGGTCCGGTGATCTGGTACGGGCCAAGTTTAATGCCGGATTCCATGTTTAATGTGTGTCGCCGAAAGAAACGTGAAATTCTGGCTAAAGAATACTAAGGGAGGAAGTTAGACGCAATCAAAGTCTCAATGGAGTTATTGTCAAAAGTGGTGTTTAGGAGATTGATTCAAGCGGCGGTCTGATCGAGCTTTGTCACTTCGATTCCATCGTTGAATTTCACTCCAGTAGTCACCTTGACCAGATCATCGAATCCTCGTAATCGTCGCCAGTTCTTCTCAGCGCACTGACCCAGCTTGAACATCATGTGCAGCATTCCATGCCGTGTCAGGCAGCCTCTGGATCGCTTGGTTCGGTGTCGAATGGTGGCAAAGGTCGATTCAATGGGATTGGTCGTTCAGATGCTCTGCCAGTGCTTGGCCGGAAAGCCGTAAAAGGCCAGCAGTTCTTCTCTGTCTTTCTGCAGGCAGACAGTGGCTTTCGGATACTTCGGCTCATAGGTTTCAATGAACAGATCGAATGCCTTCTCGGCATCTGCGTGTGTCTCAGCCTTCCAGATCGCGTGCAGTGCCTGTTTCGCTTTCGCCTGGACCGACTTGGGTAAGCAGTTGAGCACATTCATGGTCTTGTGCATCCAGCAGCGTTGTTGGTGTGTCTCGGGATAGATTTCCTCCAGTGCGGCCCAGAACCCCATCGCCCCGTCACCGATGGCCAACTTCGGAATATTCATCCCTCGGGACTTCAGCTTCAACAAGACCTCACGCCAACTCTGTGTCGATTCCCGTACACCGTCTTCGATCGCCAGAAAACGCTTCTCTCCGCGTTCATTCACGCCGATTACGACCAACGCACACAACTTGGTTTGTTCGGCTCGAAGTCCGCTGTAGATACCGTCGGCCCAGACATAGACCCAGCGGTCGGCGTCCAAACGCTGGTCGCACCCGATGCGGTACTCTTCAGCCCAGACCTGTTTCAAGCGCGATACCGTGCTCGCTGACAGGCCCTGCGCCTTCGGACCGACAAGAACTTTCAGGGCGTCACCCATCTCGCCGCTGGAGACGCCTTTCAAATACAACCACGGCACGGCGGCTTCCATCGACTGCGTCTTCCGAATGTAGGGGGGTACCAGGGCCGAGCGGAACGTCACAGCTTCGCCCATCTTGGCGCGCACCTTCGGGATTTGCACCGTTACCGGACCCAGGCCAGTCTGCAGCTCGCGTTCAGGCAGATAACCGTTGCGCACCACTCCAGCCTTCCCCGTCTCGGTTCGCCGATCGCCGTGCTGGGATAGCAGTTCGGACAGTTCGGCTTCCACAGCGCGTTGGATCAGCTGTTGCGCCCCCGTTCGTAGCAGGTCGGTCACTGGGTCTGCAATCGCTTCTCGATCTTCCAGTTCAATAACGATACTCTTACTCATAGTGGCGTATCTCCTTTGGTTGCTTTGAAGTCTTGTAAACAACAAATCAACCAGATACGCCGCTTTTCTTCAATCCCTCAAACACCAGATTCGGTTATAACTCCACGAAAACTGAGACTGAATCGATAATAGGCCCAGACAGCGTGATCGATGATCTGTAGCGGAAAGCGATGCCTAATGTAACGGGATTGGCGAGTCTTCATCCCGGCATAGTGCCAAGCGGCGCGTTAACCTGACAGTACCCTCTGACGGGCCACAGAGCGGCACCTTGGCTAGCGGGTTCTGCCGCCGATCAGCTCCAGGCGGGTTCTTTTGCCGCGTGAGCTCCTGCAATATAACCTTGTGTAGCGCAACGGCCCTGGCCGTGCTGGCTGCAACCTCCTGCTGATTCACCCCCACAATAAAGCCCCTGAATAATTTGTCCTTTCATGTCCATCACCTGGCACTTCACGTTAATTCGCAGACCGGTATAACAGTCGTGTATCGAGGGTGTGGCCCAGGCCGCGTAGTAGGGTGGCTTTGCAATTTTGTACTTAGGGTTGGGCCGTTCAAAATCCGGGTCATAGCCAAAATCGACGATTTCGTTATAACGTGTGATCGTTGCGGCGAGGTACTCGGGTGGCAGGTCCGGATTCTGATAGGGATTCTGTTTGACCTTTTTTGCCAGGCCTTCAAGGGTATTATCACTGAAGAAATACAGGGGGTCAGTTGCCGGTGGTGACAGGTCCCATTTTTCTCTTTTCACACCTTCTGAATCAAAGATCGCCCAGATGGGCCCTGCACCGTAGTCCGGTGGTTCCGAGCCTTCATTCATGGCCAGGGCGGCGTCCAGGAAATTTTGTGGGTCGTATTGTATCCGGCGCGGATTTCTCCAGTCGCCCGGGATATAGGGATCCAGAGATCCATGGTGAGTACCGTAGGGCCAGTTGCTGGCCTCTTCATTATAGAAGCGCTTACCTGCCTGGTTAACGAGGACCAGGTTTTGCCACTCCCTGACCCTCAACCCGGTGGCCCGGACGAACGGAAACATAATGCTGTCCGGGGACCATTCTATATACGTATATTGGCAGCCGATCATCGGGCGTTTTCTGAAATAGCCGTTACGTTCAAAGCTCTGGTTGGCAGTCCCCCAAAGTGAGGCGCCAATGGCCATGCCCGCCATCTCACCACTGCCGTCCTGTTTTGAATAAGGGCTGCCCGCCAACTGGTAGGCTTCGGTCATGCGTGGATCAAAGATACGGCGAAAATCGATATTGCCGGTGCTGCCGCCGGTGCCGATGACGATGGCTTTGGTCGCCTTGATGGTGACATTCGCCGGCGTCAAATCGATATTTCCCTTGGAATGAAAACTCTTCATGGGCGTGGTTTCGCCGGGGAGATACCGGGGTGTGTAACTGGCCTGCACACCCTGTACCCGTCCAGAGTCCGGCATTTCCCGGATGATACTATCCATGTGGTAATTAAACAGAAACCTGACGCCCTTGTTTCGGGCGCTTACCTCAAGTGGCCGATAGATACCGCCTCCACCCCCTCCCCTTGGATTCTCTGCGCCCTGGCCCTTGTCCCAGGTGACTTCGTGGGCTCGGGGTGCAGAGATACCAACGGCATGTGCCCCCTCAGTTGAAGGAGGTATGTCTTCGAATTTCACACCATTCTCTACCATGAAATCATAGGTGGCGGCGCTGTTGTCAGCCAGGGCACGCTGCACGGCCCGGTCATTGTAGCGGTACTCCGGCATACCGTTGGTCTCCACCACGGACCAGTCCGTGAGGTCCCTGAAAAACGTGTCTGGTGAATCTTCAATGCCGTATTTTTTCTGCGATTTAGTCCCGCCACCGAGTTGGATCGTGCCCCCGTTCATTAAGCCGTGACCGCCGGCATCAAAGTTCGCCTCGACTATGATTACCGATGCGCCGGCATCCCTGGCCCGAATAGCCGCAGGTAGTCCTGTAGGCCCGGCGCCAATGACCACAACATCGGCTTCAAGGTCCCACTGCTGAGGCTGATTCGATGTATTTTGCGCCTGCAAGGTGTTTGCCGGAATAGCGCTTCCTCCAACCAGTGCTGCCGCACTGATCCCAGCACCACGGACAAAGTTTCGACGGCTGATTTCCTTACTTTCTTTATTGTCTTGACTCATTCCAGGTTCCTCATTCTAATTGTGCTGACGTCTGGTTTATAAACTGGTCAAAGTGCAGCACTAATCAGCGAAAATGTATCAAACTCATGGATTTGTCAAGCCGCTCGTACAGTGTTAGTCAACGGAATTAGTAGCCAATGCTGAGAAATGTGATGAGCCTTATTGGAACTGTGCTTATCGGGTTTAGTAGCCTATGTGCGGCACAACAGAACACTGGTATCGCCCCCGCCGCCGACAGCCCATCATTTCAACCCGTTATTAATCAGTACTGCGTGGCCTGCCACAATGATGCATTAACAACGGCAGGTTTTTCCCTGCAGAGAATCGATGTAAACGATGTTGGCGCAGGGGCCGAGATATGGGAGAAGGTGCTGCACAAACTCAGGGTCAGAACCATGCCGCCATCCGGCATGCCCCGTCCCGACCCGGCCACCTATGATGCCTTTGTTGATTATCTTGGATCTGCTCTGGACGATCATGCAATGGCTGATCCGCGGCCCGGCAGGCCATCATTACGCCGCATGAACCGGACTGAATACATGAACGCTGTTCGCGACCTGCTGGCTGTTGAAGTTAATGACGATACGATTCTTCCATCTGATGACACCATGTTCGGTTTCGATAACATCGGTGACGTGTTGACCTTATCGCCGCTACTGGCAGAGCAATACATTTCAGCGGCGCGTAAGGTACGGCGTATGGCACTCGGTGAACCGGAAATGCAGCCCGTCTTTGATATTTATAGCGTCTCCGCTTACCTCATGCAGGAGGACCGGATGGGCGAAGATATGCCCTTCGGATCCCGTGGGGGAGTTGCAATTCGCCATCGTTTCCCCCTGGACGGTGAATACGTCGTCCAGGTACGCCTGCAACGGAATTCCAGGGAATATATCCGCGGCCTGACTGAACCGCATCAGCTTGACCTGCGCCTTGATGGCGAAAGGGTCAAGCAAATCACCATTGGGGGCGAAATCCATGGGAGGTCAGCGGGCATTTTTTCCACAGCATCGCCGGGTGACGTGGAGCAGGAACGCTATGAACGGACTGCCGATGATGCACTGGAAGCCCGTTTCTTCGCGAAGGCGGGTACTCGAGAGCTTACCGTCACATTCTTAAAAGAGACTACGGTACCGGAAGAACCCCTTTATCCCCTACACACTCTCTACGATTACGCACAATATAAAGGGGGGTTGCCAGCTGTCCATACGGTTTCGATTGGTGGGCCTTTCGAAGCAGAGGGTGTAGGGACGACGGCCAGCCGTGAAACAATATTGATTTGCCGTCCTGATGGCATTAACGATGAGCAATGTGCCCGACGTATTCTCTCGAATCTGGCCCATCGCGCCTATCGAAGACAAGCCTCCAATGTAGAAATAGAGGATTTGCTCGATTTCTACAGACAGGGCATGAGTCGTGGATTTGAAGAAGGTATCGGGCTGGCGATTGAAAGATTGCTGGCCGGTCCTGAGTTCCTGTTTCTGGTTGTAAAGGAACCGGAGAACACCAGCCCTGGCGCGGTTTTTCCAATCTCAAACCTGGAACTAGCAACGCAGTTGTCGTTTTTTCTCTGGAGCACGATCCCGGACGAAGAACTTCTGAGCATCGCAGAGTCCGGTCAGCTTACCGATCCGGGCGCACTAGAACAACAGGTCCGGCGCATGCTGGATGACCCTCGCTCTCGGTCCCTGGTGAAAAATTTCGCGGCACAATGGCTGCAGTTACGAAATCTGAACGCCTCAGCGCCAGACGCTGATTTTTTCCCATATTTTGAGGACAATCTCAAACAGGCATTTCAGAAGGAATCAGAACTTTTCTTCGATTACATCCTGCGCAGTGATCGCCCATTGCTGGAACTATTGGATGCCGATTACACCTTCGTAAATGACCGACTGGCCAGGCACTATGGGATCCCGGATGTCTATGGCAGTCATTTTCGCCGGGTACTATTGCCGGATTCTACCCGAGGAGGGATCCTGGGACACGGCAGCATTTTAACGGTGACATCGTATCCCAACCGTACCTCGCCGGTGATTCGAGGAAAGTGGATACTGGAAAACATCCTCGGTGCGCCCCCACCCCCGGCCCCACCCAACGTCCCAAGCCTCCGGGATAAAAATGATGAGGGAAGGGTCTTGAATATGCGCGAGCGTATGGAACAACACCGTGCCAATCCGGTTTGTGCCAGCTGTCACAGGATTATGGATCCACTGGGGTTCGCCCTCGAGAACTACGATGCCATCGGTCAATGGCGGACCGTCGATTCATCCTCTAATTCTGCTATTGATTCTTCCGGGTCACTGCCTGATGGCACACCCTTTGAAGGCCCAATCGGTCTTCGAGAAGTTTTGCGGGCAAACCGTCAGCCGGTTTTCGTTCTGACGGTTATTGAGAAGCTGTTAACCTATGCACTGGGAAGAGGTCTGGACTATCATGACACGCCAGTGATGCGCGCTATCATGCGGCAGACAGCGCCCGACGACTTCCGTTTATCTTCCTTGATAATGGCCATTGTCAAGAGCACACCCTTTCAAATGCGGAGGGCACCCAGCCAAGATGATCTTTAGAAAATCAATCCCTCGTCGCACATTCCTGCGCGGAGCCGGGGCAACAATCGCGCTGCCATTGCTGGATGCTATGTTTCCGGCACTGGCATCGGCAACCCAAAGGGTGGAAGCCGCACGCCGTTTCTCCATTGTTTATTCCCCGAATGGAATGAATATGAAGTACTGGACCCCTGCGGCAAGCGGTAATTCATTCGATTTGCCACAGACTCTGGAACCGCTTGCCCGATACCGCGACCAGATGCTTGTCCTGAGTGGTATGAACAACAATTCCGGTGATGCACTGCCGGGCGAGGGGGAATCAGCCCCACATGAACGGGCAGGGGGAGTGTTTCTGACAGGGGTCCATCCGCTCCGGCAAGGTCATACGGGCGTATCCCTTGATCAGATCATCGCCAGGGAATTTGGCAAGTATACCCAGCTGGCGTCCCTGGAGCTTGGCCTGCACTCTACAGACATTGTCGGTAGTTGTGAAAAAGGCTGGAGTTGTGCCTACAGGATGACACTGAGCTGGCGTTCACCCACTACGCCGCTTCCAATTGAGTATCGGCCCCGTGCGGTGTTCAATAGACTGTTTGGTGACAGCAGCAGTACCGACCCGGCCGTCAGGCTTGCACGAATACAAAAGGAAAAAAGCATCCTCGATTCAGTGACCCAATCCGCTGCCCGGTTGATGAATTCGGTGGGACCCGAGGACCGGCTGAGGTTGAGTGAATACCTTGACGGTATGCGTGACGTCGAACGCCGAATCCAGATGGCCGAACAGCAATCCTCGCGCGAAATGCCCACCGTGGAACGGCCTACGGGAGTACCTCGGGAATTTGCGGACCACCTCAAACTTATGTTTGACCTGCAGGTGTTGGCGTTTCAGACTGACATGACCCGCATGATTACTTTCATGACGGGACCGGAACAAAGCAACAGAACTTACAGGGAGATTGGCATCCCTGAAGTACATCATTCATTGTCACACCACCAGGGTGACCCGGAGAAACTGGAAAAGATCGCACAGATCGATCGATATCACTCAGATCTATTGACATATTATCTCGATAAACTACGTGCGACGCCGGACATTGACGGTTCTCTGTTCGACAATATGATCATCATGTATGGAAGTGCCATAAGTGATGGCAATGACCATTTGCTGCAGAACCTTCCCATATTGTTATTGGGTGGAGGTACCGGAGCATTGAAGGGTGGACGCCACATACGTTATTCGGAAGATACACCGATTTCGAATCTGTACCTGGCCCTGCTCGACAAATTGGGTATACAGGCAGATGGATTTGGCGACAGCACCGGTCAACTCAATTTACTATCGGTACAGTAAAGGATCCGTATATGTCGAATCCGCTTGTCCATAAATTCAGGATGTTAAACAGATACTGGCTTGCTGCAGTACTTTTTACGACGCCTTCCTTATCGCTGGCGAACGATGATTTGCGACTGATTGATTCAGCGCGTACTGGAGATTCCGGGACCGTAATCGAACTGATAAATCAGTCTGTTGATGTCAATACGGCCCAGGCTGACGGTACTACGGCATTGCATTGGGCCGCCCACCGTAACGATATGGAATTGGCGGAGATTCTGCTGATTGAAGAGGCTGACGTAGACGTCAAAAACGAATATGGGGTGACGCCATTGTGGCTGGCTTGCACTAACGGCAGCAATGAGATGGTAGGGAAATTGTTGAGAGCAGGGGCAGACCCGAACCCGGCACTATGGACAGGCGAGACCATACTGATGAACTGTGCACGAACTGGAGCAACTGAGGCGGTTGCCGCGTTAATAGCCGGGGGGGCACAGATCAATGCAGAGGAGAAGAAAAAAGGACAGACCGCTCTGATGTGGGCCGCAGCCGAAGGTCGAGGAGATATCACTGAATTGCTCGTCGACAGTGGCGCCCAGATCAGTGTGAAGTCAAGCGGCGGCTTTACTCCGTTGTTATACGCAGCCCGGTCAGGAGATCTGGAAACGGCACGTGTTTTACTCAATGCGGGTGCAGACCCGAACGAAGCAACTCCTCAACAAGGAAATTCACTGGTCGTTGCCGCGGCAAGTGGTCATGAGGAACTTTCATTGTTTTTTCTGGGCATGGGTGCAGATCCCAGTTCATTTGATGAAAACGGTATTACCGCTTTGCACCATTCTGTAGCCAACGGACTGGCTGCACTAAACGGTGTTCGTTATGATCCCGTGTATCGCGTGCTGCCAAAAAATATGCCCAAACTTGCCGGGGCTTTGCTTGAATCAGGGACGGACCCCAACGTGCAAATTCAAGAAAGCCGTCGGCTTGGTCCGGATGGCAGCCCGTTTAATATGGCGGACGCAACACCATTTCTCCTGGCAGCAGTATCTGCAGATGTACCATTAATGCACTTGTTGAAGGCCCATGGCGCAGATCAAAATATCGTTGCCAGAGGAGGTACAACTTCATTAATGGCGGCAGCAAGGGCGGCCTGTACCGGTGCGTGCGCGTTCAAGGGAGGGAATGAAGCAAACGACGCGGACATCGAGTTGTCATTTCAGGCGGTCAAGGCAGTCCTTGAAATGGGTATCGAAGTGAATGCCAAGAATGAAGATGGGCAAACAGCAATCCACATGGCGGCCTTCACCGGTGCGGATCCTGTGGTTCAGTACCTCGCTGATCACGGTGCAGACGTAAACGTAAAGGACAATTACGGAGAAACCCCATGGAGTATGGCTTCGGGAATCAGCCCCGTCTTACGGTATAGGGGGCTCTATGGGAAGCATGACAGTACCGCAGCAATGCTGATAAGGTTGGGGGCAACAATTTCAACACGTGATGAAATGGATCCTAATGCCCCATCACCTCCCGGTCAGTAAAATTTACTTTCTGAGATTGGTAAAGATCATTAGCGGTTCGAAGGTAAACGAAACGAGGAACAGGCGAATGATGAAGGAAAAATTGCTAGTTGTTCTGCCGGTGATAGTTGGGGCTCTCCTAGCCTCCGGCCCGATTTTCGCACACCACTCGAATGCGGTGTTCAACCACGAGCATATGACCACCCTCACCGGATCCGTAGTGAGGCACATGTTCACCAACCCTCATGATCAAATTTATCTCAACGTGGAGGAAGACGATGGCAGTGTCAACGAATGGATTGTCACGGGTGGTTCTCCTTCCTCGATGCGCCGGGTGGGCTGGCACAGCAGGATGTTTCAGCCAGGGGAACAGCTAACGGTTAGCGGTCATCAATACAGAGACGGCAGGCGGATCATGATTCGCATGAAAATCCTGCGGGCCAACGGCGAAGAGATACCCCTGGGGGGCGCCGCCGGAGCAGGTTTTTACATTGAGTTTATGGAGAAGTATGGAGATGGAAACGATCCTTCCCGATTTTCGGAGATCGGCAAGAAAAAACAGTGACAAATCAGAAAAACCTAAAATGGCGTGAACTTGCCTCCCGCGCGGAATGAATTTCAAAAGGGGAAATATTGAAATGGGAATTCGCATCACAAGTCCGGCCTTTGCGGTGGTGACGATGCTCGTCTTCTCGGCGGTTGTATTCGCTCAGACCGCGGGGCAGCCGGGAGCGGCTGACCCCATCTACCCCTCTCTCCGAGACAAGCCGATACCGCGCACATCGGATGGCAAACCGGACCTGTATGGATTTTGGGCGGACTGGCGAAGGGTGGCTGGCCTTCCGGGGCCGGTGGGCGCTGCGGCTGGGGCAAGGCAAAACGAAATCGAGTCTCTGTTTCCGGCGCCGGAGCAGACGCCGATGGCCCTGACACCTTGGGCAGAGGAGCGTCATCTGTACAACAAAGACCCGATGTTCCTTGATGGGGACCGCGTACGAAACGAATTAGATCCAAGCAGCCATTGTTTCCCGGCCGGCACCGCACGGATCGGGGCTCCTTTCCAGATTGTCAACACCCCCCGCGAAATGTTCATCCTCTACGAGGACAATCACGAGGTGAGGCAAATCTTCATGGATGGGCGAGAACATCCCGAGTATCTCGATCTCACGTGGAATGGGCACGCAATTGGCCGGTGGGACGGCGACACGCTCGTCGTCGACACGATCGGGCTGCGTGAGGAAACCTTGCTGGACGGCGAAGGTCATGTGCATAGCGACGCTCTGCGCATTGTGGAGCGCATCCGGCGCATCGCGTATGACGTCTTGGAGATCGAGAAGACACTCACCGACCCACAGGCGTTTGCAAGGCCCTATACCACGCGCAGAACATACATTCTGGCGCCGCCCGATTGGGACATCCTGGAAGACATCACCTGCGAGAATAAGTTCCAGAAAGGGATTTGGTTCGGCGAAGGACCCTCGGGCCTTTGAAGGAGACCTCAGACCTGCGGGGTTCGATAATCTAGCTTGCCTCTTACGATAGAACTGGGTCGATATAGAAGGAAGTCCAGCCTGGGACGCCTCAGTCTCCTACCATAGGCTGAGTTCTTCGCCGTTCACGACTCTTCCCTGTATGGTCGCCTAGACGGAAAGGTGACTTTTGATTGATCTGAAATCGCCTTTGTAGTCTCATCTACCCGATGCAACCCAGCACGCAAATCGACCACGACGCGATCATGCGGCTGGGAATTCGTTAAGGCTGCCCCAAGCCCGCGCTTCCCACTGAACCAATTGAATTGGTACTGTCAAGTTAACCCATTTTGGTTCAGTTCCGAGCTAGAATCGCTTTGACTTTGGACCAAGAATCAGCAACTTAGCTCGCATCGCAATCAGTGAAATCTCGATGAAACCACTTAACTTGACAGCACCCTCGCGAAGAAGCTTGACCGCCACGAGCCGGCCGAAGCGCGTGTCTTCAGCCTTGTAGACGACCCCCATTCCGCCACTCGAAACCTGCTCCACGATGCGATAGTGGGAGATCTGCCGGCCGATGAACACGTCGACGTCGGGGGCGTCGATCACCCCGAGCAGACACCGCGGGCACAGCCCCTCGTTGACATCAGCTCGGATCTCGGCCTGACATACCGGGCAGGTTTCGCCCGGACCTCGCAAACTCTTGGTCATTGGCTTTCTTTCAGCAGGTTAACGCCGCCGAAGCCCGATGTCACGAAAGATGTCTAGAGAACGGCATTGGCTGTATTTCGAGGTGACCGGCGAAAGGATAGCCCTGAGCGCAGCTATGCCTCGGGCTCGTTCGGCGGGATCTCCAGATCGAGCTCAACCTTGAACCACCAGTTGGGCTGATGCTCGAGCCGTATGGGAATGCCACGGAACTCACCTTCGGTCCCGACAAAGACCTTGAACTTCGTCTTCTTCCCACTTTCGTGGTTCAAGACCTCGAACTCGAGCTCACGCAGATCGCTATACGTCTTTTCGCGACGATCATCCCCGCGTGAAGGTGTAGGCGATCCGCCGGCTCCCCACTTGCTTGTCGTTCTTCAGGGACAGTGTATGGATCCGAGAATTATAGAGGTAGCAGACCTCCCGAGTGTCCGCGCCTGAGAGAGCGTCCTCGATTCCTAGGCGCACCGCGAACAGAAAGCCGATTGGCTCTTCGCAGGCCGATTCTGCTCCTTCCGGTTCCGGGAATCGCGGCTCGATCGGCACGTCCGGGATCCGGTACTGCTTGAGGACTGCCGCCGTCGTCGCTTCGAGCTGATGGATTGTAAAGTTTGTCCTCGACACGAGATGGGCCACACCCACGACGGTCGCGCCTGGCTCGATCCGATTGAGGGTCGCCTGAAACCGATAGTGCTGGTCGGAGTCGTCGCTCGCGAGTTCGAGCTCGATCTCCTCCCGGTTCTCGTTCTCCGACGCGTTCATGAAGCCGAAGAATGCCGAAGTGGAGATCGCTCGTCCGTCCTCGTGCCGGACGCCGTGGATTTCCTGGGCCGCACCCCACCGGTTGACGCCCATTGGGGCCTTCTCCGGGTCGGACCCCACCTTCAGTTCGATCACTTCCATCTCGGGCTCGAGCTCTGAAGGCCCCATGCGCAGGTATCCAATGCCGACGTCGTCCCACCCCGTCCAGAAGAATAGGAGACGCACACTGCCCCGCATCACGTAGTGATACTCCTCCCTCACCGAGGTTGGTGCCTGGAGCCAGGTGATCGCCTCGCTCAGGCGTGCGAGATCGACGTCCTCGACGGCCTGAGCCCTTATCAGGCCCGAAAGAAGCAGGATGAGGACCATTGTCACGGAAAGCCGCATCGAGCTGGGCATAGTGTCTCCCGAACTTCGGCCATTGTATCAGCAGGAATGATCTTTTCCCGGTTTAGGAATCGGTGTTTGAACTTGTCCCGGAGGCTGCTTGGTCCTTTAAACCTCCGATGCGAGAGAACCGGCCCACGAAAAACAATCGTACAACGCCTGCGGCTGGTTCGACGGACAAGCGATCGAACGGATACGGTTAAGGGGCGTCTTGGCTCCTGTTTGTCCATATTGCGTTCTGGGAATTTGGCCGCGTTCTTGAAGGTCATTGTGGTCGATCTGTGGTAGGCCGAAATGAGTTGGTTGTAGGTGCCGTGGGTGAGCAGCCCAACTACTCCATTTCGCCGTAAGACTGACTATCCGGAGACTTGACGGCTCTCTGCGGCGTTTTTGCATAGATCGAATTCGGTCGAAATGCCCTCACGACGGTCTCTTTCAGTTTCGGATCGCCCGAGATCTTGGTGCTCCGAGCTGGAGCATGCGGTTGAGAATGTTGCAGGCGAGTTGGGCCTCAGCTCGTTGATTGCCCGGGTGGCGTGCGCGCAGTCGGCTTCCGAGGAGTTGCCTGTATCGGAAGAAGGTGTTTTCGGCCCGGGCCTGGCGGTGATACCGAGCCTCCTTCTTCCACTGCCAGCGACCGACTTTCTTGATGCGATTGACCGTTCGGTTTCTCGCTTTCGCTGCTCGTGTTTTGGCTCCTGATAGAACGGCGTACTTGAGTGGGAGGACGACGACCCGTGCGCCGAGTTCCGCGCGTGTCTCGTAGATGGAGTTCTGGTCGTATGCTCCGTCGCCGGTGAAGCGCACGATCTTCTTGTCGTCTGGAATCTGATCGAGTAGGTACGGGACGACTCCTGCGTCATCGGTCGTGCTGTCGGTCAGTTTCTGGGCCACGATCACACCGTTCGCATCGACACCGACGTGAAGTTTCCGCCACTTCCGCGTTCCTCGCTCGCCGTGTTTGGCTGTTGTCCACGGCCCTTCACCGATGATCTGTAGTCCAGTGCTGTCGACTACGAAATGAATCGCGGTCTCTCTTCCGACGGGCGGGAACTGGAGGTCGAGCTGATTCGCGCGGCGCGACAGGGTGCTGTGGTCGGGCGATCGGAGGTCGAGATCCATCAATCGCAGTACTGAACCGACGAAGCCTTCGGTTTGGCGGAGCGGAAGATGAAACAAGATTCCGAGCGTCAGCGCGGTCTCTATCGCGAGATCAGAATAGCGTCGTTGCGCGCCCCGGCTCCGATTTCCACGAGGAACCCAACCGCTAATTGCATCCTCGCCGAACCAGATCGTAACGTCGCCGCGATTGCGGAGCCCTTGCTCGTACTCCGACCAGTTCTTGACTGAGTATTTCGTCTTGTATTTCGGGTGTACGAGACTGGACGTGCGTGCTGCCATTGGATGAGCTGCTCCTACGAGAATTGTCGATTGACCGACAAGTCTCGATCGCCATATCCTCGGCGTCAAGCAGGTTTCATGCACCAACTCCCCTATACGGCACTGGTCTGCGACGATGGTTCCATCTGCAATGCATACTCCAACGACGAATTGCATCTCCTGGGACCGGGCTACGAGAAGTGGGTGGAATTGCTGCGTCCATACGTCTCCCAAAGTCCCGACTGACTGGGTATGGTGTCGAGGGAGGTTCAATACTGAGTAACGCCTGCTGGTGTTACACCAGGAAAACCGTCACACGATCGGTATCGGGATCCGCTGTTGCACCGATCAGCTACCTCGGCTACTAGAAAGGGCAATACGGGAGGCACCCATGGAATCGAAATATAACTTCATCAATACCGGTGAGGGCCTGATCAAAGCCTGGTCGAAGGGCGTCCCTTTCGATGAAAAAACCGTCGGGCAGCTCTCCAACCTTGCGAAGATGCCGTTCATCCACAAGTGGGTGGCCGCAATGCCGGATGCGCACTGGGGCATGGGTTCGACCGTCGGTTCAGTGATTGCGACTGAAAAGGCGATCATTCCGGCGGCCGTCGGTGTGGATATCGGATGCGGGATGGTCGCCGCACAGACCACTATTCGAGCCGAGGATCTGCCTGAGAACCTCAAGGCGGTGCGCACAGCAATCGAGACCGCCGTCCCGCACGGTCGAACCGACAACGGCGGACGAAACGATCGCGGCAAGTGGGGTGATATCCCTGAGGCCAGCGAGGACGTGTGGCACAGAGAGCTCAAAGGTGGGTACGCACGCATTGTCGAGAAACATCCCAAGCTTGATCGTGGAAATCACGTGAACCACCTCGGAACATTGGGTACGGGAAATCATTTCATCGAGGTCTGCCTCGACAAGAACGATCAGGTCTGGGTGATGCTGCACAGCGGTTCTCGCGGCGTGGGAAATCGCATCGGGGCGTTTTTCATCAAGCGCGCCAAGGAGGAGATGCGCCGCTGGTTCATCAACCTGCCAGATGAAGATCTCGCCTACATTCCGGAGGGTTCCGAGGAATTCGGCGACTACTGGAACGCCGTGAAGTGGGCTCAGGATTTCGCGGCCGCTAACCGCAGACTTATGCTGACGGCGTCAGTCCGGGCAATCAGCCGGGCCCTACACCGTGAAGTCGGCCTGGAGTCGGTTGTGGTCAACTGCCACCACAACTACCTTGCCAAGGAGAAACACTTTGGCAAGAACGTTTGGGTGACGCGAAAAGGCGCCGTGCGAGCTCAGGAAGGCGACATGGGGATTATTCCCGGCTCTATGGGCGCGCGTTCCTTTATCGTTCGCGGCAAAGGAAACACGGATTCCTTTCGTTCGTGCTCGCATGGTGCGGGGCGGACTATGTCACGCGCTGAGGCACGCCGCCGTATTTCGATCGAGGACCACGAAAGAGCAACGGCCGCGGTTGAATGTCGAAAAGACGCCGACGTCCTCGACGAGTCGCCCGCGGCCTACAAGGACATTGACGCCGTGATGGAAGCGCAGAGCGATCTGGTGGAGATCGTGCACGAACTGCGCCAGGTAGTGTGTGTCAAAGGATAGACCGATCTGGACCAAGTGCGGCAGAAAGCGAGGAACGATGGAGACGAATGGAAGGACGGGAAAGAAACGGCGGATGCGATCGAACTTCGAGCGGCGGCAGATTGTAGAGGAGCCCCTACGGTCGGGGAGGTCGGTGGCAGGCGTCGCACTGGCGCATGGCATGAATGCGAATCAGGTGTTTAGGAAGATCGAGAATCTTGGGGTTGGAGTGGTATATGTTGAAAAACGTCTCTTAACAAATCGGGGGCTATGTGCGATTTACTTTGACGACGTACATATATTTGGAAACCGGGAGGAGACGTGGTCCGGGCGCTCGATTTAGAGACCGAGCTTCGAGCTTCAGCCGCGCGGATATCTTGACTTTTCGATTGATGGCAGGGGCGTTGCCTGTAGGACTGGGTTTTGCGAAGTCAGGCTGGTGGCTACCGGTCTATGGACGGGCCTCATGACACCACCTTCGCTGTCAATGGGTTTACCGGTCTATAACGGTGAAAACTTGTTGCGTGAGGCAATGAATTCTCTGCTGTCCCAGAGTTTCACCAACTTTGAGTTGATCGTCTGCGACAACCACTCCTCCGACTCCACTCCAGATATCTGCAAATATTTCGCGGACAGTGATCCAAGAGTGGTTTATCTCCGCAACGACCAAAACATTGGTGCGGCTGCAAATTTTCAAAAGGTTTCTACGCTTGCCAGGGGTCAATATTTCGCCTGGGTAAACCATGATGATCTATGGGCGAGGACATATTTCGAGGATTGTATTTCCCTGTTGACAACTCACCCAACTGCAGTCCTAGCCTACTCTAGAGCGTCTTATGTAAAAGTTGAAAACAATGACCGTATACGTCTGAAAGACCATCTCGGCTTGGTTGGATCATCATCGCTGCAGCGACTTCAAAGATTTCACTGCCTGCTCAAAACCTGCCCCAGGGTGGAGGCACCGGGTCTGTGGACACCTGTGTATGGCGTAATTCGGAGGCACACACTTGAGAAGACGGGGCGGATTGGTCCCTACATCGGATCAGACACAGTGCTTTTGGAGGAGCTGTTGATGCATGGTGAGTTTCTCGAGGTGCCGAAACCACTGTTTTGCAAACGCGATCACCCCAGCCGCTCAATGCGGTCAAGCTTCGCAATTGACCGGCGCATCGAGTGGCACACTGGCCAACGGGCGCCAATATTGTTGTTCCCCCGGTGGCGCCAATTATTCGAACGGTTGCTGGCTGTACAGCGAACGCATATTCGCCGGCGGGATAAAGTCGGCTGCTATTGGGAGATGATCGACTTTTGCATACTAAATTACAAAGCGGCTAACGTACTGATTAACGAGGTATGGATCAACATTCGACGCGCGTTCGGCTCCAGGTAAATAGCGAGGAAATCGCCCGGGATATGGGAATAGATTAGTTAATTTTATTTTGCGTCATCATCAAAAATCAAACGAGTGTCGCACAGGGCCGCCCCACCAACGCCTCTTGGCCGGTCTCTGTTTCGCCGTAATTCTTCTATCCGCTTGTGGCACCCCCACGGAACCGCCAAAGATAGAAGTTTTTCATGGTTTGTCCCAAAAGGTCGGCCATCTTGGAGATGCGCAGCCTGACTTCAACTTGATGGGAAACGTACAGGATTCGCGCACGACTCGCTTGCTGACTTACAGCGTTAACGGTGGAGCGCCCGTGCCTCTTACCATAGGGTTTGACCGAAGCGGATTCGGAGACGGTCGTCGTCTAGCGGCCAACGGCGACTTCAACGCAGATATTTCGATCTCGCAGTTGAGTCCAGGTATCAATCAGGTCAACCTCACCGCCACAGGCAATCGAAACCTTGAATCAACAGAAGTGGTTTCAGTAAATTACGAGGCAGGAAGCTCCATCCTACCTTACGCTATTAACTGGCAAACTGTCGGCGATCCCCAGAATGTTGGGCAATACGTAGATGGGCACTGGGGCCACTCCGAACTTGGCCTGAGGACAACTCAGAGCGGCTATGACCGGCTGTTTCTTATTGGCGAACGAACGTGGACAGACTACGAGGTTAGCCTGCGCTTCGCCGTACATGAGCTCGAGCGCACCACCGGGCCGTTCAGTGGTCCAAACGGAGTGGGCATCATCATGCGATTCGCCGGCCATGTTACGGGCGGTCACCGGAACTTTCCACACGCTCAACCCAAGCGCGGATATCAGCCTTTCGGTGCTATTGCGTGGTTACGTTGGAGAGCTGGTGTAGGACGACAACCGGTACGGGAATTCTACCGCGGTGACAACGACAGTGCTATCGATCATGGCTCCTTTGATTTCGCGATTGCATCCTGGTACCGGATGACGGTGAGGTGCGAAACGCTCGCGGATTCATCCTTGGGCCATGGGGTAACCCGCTACAGCTTCAAGATCTGGAACGAAAGTGACGCCGAGCCGCTTACCTGGGACTGGCAGGAAATTCAACAGAGTGAGCACGCACTTCGCCAGGGCGGTGTCGCGCTGGTTGCCCATCACGCCGACGTGACCTTTGGCGATGTCTCAATCATGCCAATTTCAAACACGCCGTCTGATTAGATCGTGCAGTCAGAAGAGATAAGAATGAGAAGAACCGATTAGACTGTGCAAATTTCCGCAGTGATCCCCCGCTGTTCGACCATTCTTCCAATTTCGTCTCGGTATGCAGGATTCATGACTAGGACCACATCCACGTTTCCTGCATTTAGCGATTCCGGAGCGATAACGGGGATGCCCACACCTGGAATGTATCGGCCATGCTTGCGAGGATTGATATCAACGACTGCGGAAATGGGCTCTGCATTCGACGTGGCACAGACGTTCAAAAACGTGACGCCTTTTGAACCAGCGCCCCAGACTAGCACCTTTTGACCTTTCTCATGAAAGCCAGAAATTGCATCCTTCCACTTAGCCGTTTGTTCGGTGAATTGATCGGCGAAGCGCCCAGTCAACGCAAGCAAATGGTCTATCGCCTCTCGGTCCTCTCTGTTGAACGCTTTGGAATCCTGCTGATCTGACATACGGACTTCCAGGCAAAGAAATTGATTGTGGAAGGCCGTTTGCAATTCGATTGGCGAGAAACCCACCTGGGTGAACAGCTTGCGAAGACTTACCTTGGAAAAATACGAACAATGTTCGTAAATAACATCCCACACGCCAAGATCTTCGAGTGTAAAGACCGCATTCGGCACTTCACAATACACCACAGAACCTTCACGACGCGATGCTACTTGAAAAAGAAGGTGAAGAAACTCATTTGGCTGTGCCACGTGCTCCAGCACGTGTCGAAAAACGAAACAATCGGCGGCAATCCGATTGGTGTGTGCCTTGGAAAAATGGTGATTTACGATTCGCAGCTCGAGATCTTCGGAGAACGATGCTATCGCTGGATCGAAACTGGAATCGAAGCCTAATCCACGATTGCCACCCCGCTCACACATCAGCGCGAGGAAATCACCCCTCCCACAGCCGATATCGATGATTTCCTTTCCACGAAGGTTGTATCTCTCAATAAGGTGAGTGGCCAGAGCATCAATGTATTCCTGAAACCGCGGCGAAAAGTGCAGCGAATTTTCGTAGGTTGGCGGGTACTCCACCAACTCCGGCTGGTATACCAAGTTGAAGATCAGTCCGCAGCTCTTGCAGAATCCGAGACGGATTTCACTACGCGCCGCAGCCAAGGCCGCCTTCCGTGTAGGCCACAATACGTTGCACAACACCGGCGCAGATGGCATACAAAAAAACTCACGGACATCACTGCCGCCACAACCGATGCATGACGATTCCCCGTCTGGTCTGACTGAATTCAAACGGAGACCAGCTCAGGTTGAAGATGCAGTTGCTCCAGTTCCGCGGCGATCTCATCCAAATAGATCGAATTCATGACTATGACTGAATCCGGACGGAAATTCTTGAGTTCCCTCGGTCCAACAATTTTATGGCCACTTCCCGGCATGAACATGCCTTGACGGTAACGATTGACATCCACTACTAGACCGACCTCATCGCTCAAGCCCAGAGTGGTCAGAAATGACACTCCCTTTGAACTGGATCCCCAAATAGCAATTCGCTTGCCTGCCTGATGCCGTTCAGCAACAAATCGAGTCCAATGCTGCACGGTAGATCTTGTGTGGCTCTAGAAATCCATCACCGCACTCGACAGTGCATCGACATTTGGCCGATTACCTTCGCGACTGAAGACCGTTGCCCCATTTGACTTGTCCAGAGGCCTGGCCACGACAACCAGGTACTGATCTCCAAAATCCTTGCGCCCCTCAAGCACCTCGAAGTTACAAGCCTCGAACAACAGACTCAATGAATCCAACGTGAAGTATGAACAGTGTTCGTAGTAGATGTTCCAGAAGGCACGTTCTTCTAAGAGGCGCTCAACATCAGGCACTTCAAAAAAGACAACTGTATCGTGTCGATCTCCAATGCTCCGCCTAACTAGTTTCATGAAAGATTGGACGGATGAAATGTGCTCCAGGGTGTGTTGGCAGCAGACAAGGTCGCTGGTGAGCTCGGCGACATTTTCACTGAAAAGTGTTTGTACATATTCGGTTCGCTCTCGGGAATCAGCATGCTCTGCACGGTTCCGAACATAGGACGGGTCAATCCCGACGCCGCGGTTATTCCCAAGTTCGCAAATCAGCTCGAGGAAGTCCCCTTTTCCGCATCCTATCTCGGTGACCGTTTTGCCACGAATGTCGTAGCGATCGATCAAGTCGAGGGTGAGAGTGCGAAGAAAGGCATTGAAACGGGGCGAAAACCCCTGGCTTTCCTCGCACTGAGTCGAGTATTCGTGCCGGGTTGGATCGAATGCCAAGTTACCGATGAAGCCGCAAAATTGACAAAAGCCGAGCTTGATATCTCCAGTCGGATAGTCCAGTGCTGTCTGGGCCGACTCCAGCAGAATCGTGCTGTGTATGGGGACTCCGGAGATCTCATAGAAGAGCTGGAGCCCAAGATGGCCGCAGTTCTGACAGGGAGCGTTTTGCAGGAAGTGCACAATAACTACTTCACACGACGCGGGGTACGGGAACGGGGATGATGAACAGGCCCCCGCGCTGACGATATTCAATCTGCTGAGCGAGAATCTCGCGCGCGAAGTTCCAGGGCAGAATGAGCGTTGCGAAGGGTTGATGCTCCAGCAGTGTCTCCGGACCGGTTATGGGGATCTCAACCCCCGGCATGTAGCGACCGTGTTTATGAGTATTTCGGTCGACAATAAAGTCCAGGTAGTCAGAGTCAATACCGACATAATTTAGCAGGATCGTTCCCTTTGCCGCTGCTCCATATCCCGCAAGACGTTTTCCTCTATTTTTGTAGCTATCCAGCAACAGTCGCAGGTTGGCTTTCAATGCTTCCACACGGTCTGCGAGGCTGCTGTAATAGTTTAGTCCGTTCATACCTTCGTTATTTTCGCACTCCAGGAACCTGCTGACCGAATCCTGTACTGCAACCGACCGTCTGGAGCCTGACTTCGCCACGTATACCCGCAGGGAGCCACCGTGGATACTCAGGTGCTCAATGTCAATCAGAGCCAAGTGATGTCGGCTCAATAAGCTTGATAGTGAGTGGACTGAAAAATAACAAAGATGCTCATGATAGATCGTGTCAAACTCGCAGTCTTCGATGAGATCTCTCACATACGGAAACTCCAGAACAGCAACGCCTTCGTCTTTCAGGATCTTCTCGATACCAGCGACGAATCCATTGGTGTCGGCAACATGGGCAAGCACGTTGTTGCCGTGCACGACATCAGCCTGGATTCCATCATCGTGAAGCCGGGTTGCAAGATCGAACCCGAAAAATTCCCTCAGAGTCGGAATACCCCGGACCGCAGCCGCTTTCGCCTGCGATGGGGCCGGATCAATTCCGAGCACCGGAATGCCGCGTTTTCGGTAATACTGCAGCAAATACCCGTCGTTGCTGGCCACCTCTACAACCTGGCTGTGTTCGCCCAGACTCAGGCTGGCAATTTGTCTTTCGACATTGCGGCGCGCGTGCTGGAGTAACTCCCTGGAGAACGATGAGTGGTAGACGTAGCGCTCGCCAAACAGCTGCTCGGGCGGCACCGTTTCTGTGATCTGTACTAAAGAACAGTCTTGACAGAATGCGGCATCCAGTGGAAAGCGCGGCTCAGGCTGATCGAGCTCTTCTAAGGTTCGAAAGGCGTCACTGAGAGGCATAGGCCCGAGCGACAGAAAAACAGAGACTCGGATCGAGTCGCAAGAGCGGCAGCGGAACCTCGGCGCGGACTCAGTCATAGTGGTGCTCAGCCGGTCGAGGTACCGATCCAGCGCAAATTATGGTCGATCAGACCTGATTCCTGAAGCTCTCGGATTTTCTGAATCCGAACAAAGCGGGAACTTAAGAACTCTGCCCGACTCAGGCCCATGGCTTCAAACGCTTGGTGCAACTCATTGATGCCCTTCTCTACCGTCCAGATCGGCTGAAAGCGTGGCAACCGCTGTCGTATTTTGTCGCAGTTCACACGATAATTGCGTTTGTCGGCGCTGGCTTCGTCAGCGTAGGTTACTTGGCTCCCCGGAATGGTTGTCTGCACCATATCGGCGACCTCGCGCACTCTATAGTTCTCTTCCGTTCGACCGACATTGAATGCCTGATCATGGACGATTTCGCGCGGCGCTTCGATAATCGACAGAAAAGCGCGCGCAATGTCTTCAACGTGCACGAGTGGCCGCCATGCCATGCCGTCACTCTTGATATAGGCCCGTCCCGTCGTAAATGCGTACGCGGTCAGGTTGTTGACGACGAGATCTCCACGCAATCTCGGGGAAACTCCGTACGCCGTTGCACTTCGCAAATAGGTCGGACTGAAGTCATCATCGGCCAGGAGAGACAGATCGTGTTCCGCCATAAGCTTGGATTCGCCGTACGGCGTAACCGGATTGACAGGCGATTCTTCGTCGATAATGTCGTCTCCGCTAGCGCCGTAGGCGCTGCACGAGGAGGAAAAGGCGAAGCGACTTACTCCGGCGCGTTTCGCGCTCTGCGCGAGGCCCACGGCCGCCTCGTGGTTGATTTCATAGGTGCATCTAGGGTTGAGATCCCCAAGAGGATCGTTTGACAGGCCCGCCAGGTGAATGACCCCGTCGACGCCTTCCAGGTGTTGCGGGAGTACGTCGCGTACGTCGATACGCAGCGACACTGGGCCACTAGGTGCTTCAACCATCGTGCAGTGCTCAAACAGAAAACTGTCCAGCCCGATGACTTCGTGATCAGAGCCCAATAGCATGGGACAAAGCACCGAACCAATATAGCCGTTGTGGCCGGTGACAATAACTCTCATGCCCCATCTTTCCATATCTTCCAAGGGGCGCAATTATCGGCCCACAACTTCTCCAACAACACCTTGTCTCGCAGGGTGTCCATACATTGCCAGAACCCGTCATGCCGATAGGCCATGAACTGGCCGTCACCGAGTTATTGTCAAAAGTGGTGTTTAGGAGATTGATTCAAGCGGCGGTCTGATCGAGCTTTGTCACTTCGATTCCATCGTTAAATTTCACTCCAGTAATCACCTTGACCAGATCATCGAATCCTCGTAATCGTCGCCAGTTCTTCTCAGCGCACTGACCCAGCTTGAACATCATGTGCAGCATTCCATCCCGTGTCAGGCAGCCTCTGGATCGCTTGGTTCGGTGTCGAATGGTGGCAAAGGTCGATTCAATGGGATTAGTCGTTCGGATGCTCTGCCAGTGCTTGGCCGGAAAGCCGTAAAAGGCCAGCAGTTCTTCTCTGTCTTTCTGCAGGCAGACAGTGGCTTTCGGATACTTCGGCTCATAGGTTTCAATGAACAGATCGAATGCCTTCTCGGCATCTGCGTGTGTCTCAGCCTTCCAGATCGCGTGCAGTGCCTGTTTCGCTTTCGCCTGGACCGACTTGGGTAAGCAGTTGAGCACATTCATGGTCTTGTGCATCCAGCAGCGTTGTTGGTGTGTCTCGGGATAGATTTCCTCCAGTGCGGCCCAGAACCCCATCGCCCCGTCACCGATGGCCAACTTCGGAATATTCATCCCTCGGGACTTCAGCTTCAACAAGACCTCACGCCAACTCTGTGTCGATTCCCGTACACCGTCTTCGATCGCCAGAAAACGCTTCTCTCCGCGTTCATTCACGCCGATCACGACCAACGCACACAACTTGGTTTGTTCAGCTCGAAGTCCGCTGTAGATACCGTCGGCCCAGACATAGACCCAGCGGTCGGCGTCCAAACGCTGGTCGCACCCGATGCGGTACTCTTCAGCCCAGACCCGTTTCAAGCGCGATACCGTGCTCGCTGACAAGCCCTGCGCCTTCGGACCGACAAGAACTTTCAGGGCCTCACCCATCTCGCCACTGGAGACGCCTTTCAAATACAACCACGGCACGGCGGCTTCCATCGACTGCGTCTTCCGAATGTAGGGGGGTACCAGGGCCGAGCGGAACGTCACAGCTTCGCCCGTCTTGGCGCGAACCTTCGGGATTTGCACCGTTACCGGACCCAGGCCGGTCTGCAGCTCGCGTTCAGGCAGATAACCGTTGCGCACCACTCCAGCCTTCCCCGTCTCGGTTCGCCGATCGCCGTGCTGGGATAGCAGTTCGGACAGTTCGGCTTCCACAGCGCGTTGGATCAGCTCTTGCGCCCCGGCTCGTAGCAGGTCGGTCACTGGGTCTGCAATCGCTTCTCGATCTTCCAGTTCAATAACGATACTCTTACTCATAGTGGCGTATCTCCTTTGGTTGCTTTGAAGTCTTGTAAACAACAAATCAACCAGATACGCCGCTTTTCTTCAATCCCTCAAACACCAGATTCGGTTATAACTCTCTTTGAAGTCAGTGAAAGCGCTTAGATAAACGCATTCGTACGTCATCGAGCGCCATAAGCGTTCGATGAAAACATTGTCCATCCATTGCCCCTTGCCGTCCATGGAGATCCGGATTCCTTGATCTTTGAGTGGATCGGTCCAGGTGCTGCTGGTGAACTGGCTGCCTTGATCGGTGTTGAAGATTTCCGGACAGCCGTATTGCTCGATAGCCTCGTCGACGGCCTCGACGCAGAATGTCGTGTCCTGCGTGTTGGATAGCCGCCACGACAGCACCTTGCGCGTGTGCCAGTCCATGATCGCAACTAGATAAAGGAAGCCGTGCGCCATCGGGATATAGGTGAGGTCGGTGCACCAAACCTGATTGGCCCGATCTACGGTAATGTCGTTCAACAGATACGGGTAGACCGGATGACCCGGGTTTCGCCGGGACGTGTGCGGTTGCGGCGCCACCGACCGCAGTCCCATCAGCCGCATCAGCCGCCGCACCCGCTTCCGGCCGACACCATAGCCGAGACGGTTCAGATGACGCACCATCTGCCTCGAACCGTACCAGGGCATCTTCAGATACGCTTCGTCAATCACGCGCATCAGCTCGAGATTGCGCTCACTCTCACCCCGGGGCCGATAGTACCAACTGGATCGGCTCATCCTGATCAACTCGCACTGCCGCACGACGCTGAGCTCATGATGGTCGGGTTGGACCATCTCGCGCCTTCGATCCAGGCTCACCGATTGAAGGTTTTGGCTAAAAAATCCCGCTCCACCACGAGTTCCCCGATCTTGGCTTGCAGATCTTTGATCTCCTCCTCGTGGTTCCGGACGGACCGGTCCTTTCCCCGCTGGAACGTCTCCTTGACCCCATCCAGCGCATCGCGCTTCCACTTCGTGATCATGTTCGGGTGGATTTTGTACCGCGCCGCCAACTCCGCCATCGTCCCGTCGCCGCGCATCGCGGCCAACGCCACCTTCGCTTTGAAGTCCGCAGAAAAATTCCGTCGTTTTGCCATCGTTGTAACGTCCTCTCATCTGTGCAGAGCCCACCTTACAACGCTGTCCGAAATTTGGGGTCCACTTCTCACTAAGACACTTCATTGCTGGCTTGAGTGGGTTGGAATCAAGTCGACGCATAACGTTGAATGGCCGCAGCGCACGCGAGAGTTCAGCGATGAGCAGCTGATGAAGTATCTAGCACCGCACGACGCCTACTCTGACGGGGAGATGGCTGATTTCAGAAGACTCTCGAGGCTCTACCCGGAAAGTATTTTCCTGCTCAATACGCGCAGCATGAAGAGCTGGTTGGAGAGTCGTGTGAAGCACGTCTTTCGCCCGGGCGGCATTCGGCTCATCGGAGATAACGATTCATTCTTGACGAAGTGGTCCTCCCGCCTGTATCACTTTCGCCGGGTCCGATCGGGGCAGCTTGGGGCGATGGCGGTGGAGTTCCTCAACGGCGAAAGACGGGCCCTAGCCCGCTGGATTGAAAACCGCGAAGCCTATCACCGCGATGTCTTGGAATTCTTTTCGGTTGAAGGCTTAGAGAAGCTCCTGGTTATTAACGTCTGTGAGGACAAAAACTGGCAGGACAAGCTCAGGCGCTTTCTCGGTCTTGACGCCACGGTTGACACGGGGAAGCGGATTCACAAGAACATCTCGAATCCCGCAATCGATGAGGAGCAACTCAAGGGAAAGTTTGCGCTCATTGAGCGAGTCTTATCGGAAAAAGACATAGTCTCCGAAAGGTGGAACGACGATTGTCTGTGCCGAGACTCAACTTCCTGGCCTGGTCGAGGACTCCGTTAAGCGCTGGATCGTCGTGCCTTCGCCGACGCGACCGCGGGCATCCACCAATCCTGCTCCGGGAACGTGCCCGTTTCTATGCCCGCTTCCGGCCCCGGTATGCGCGAGCCAGCGGAACGGCGAGCAGTGCGACCAGTGCCAGGAGAAGAAGTGTTGCGGAGATGGGGCGCGTGAGGAAGACGGACAGGTCGCCTTCGGAGATGGCCAACGCCCGCCGGAACTGCTGTTCTACCATCGGTCCGAGAATCATGCCAATGATGGCTGGGGCCACGGGGATGTCGACCCGGCGCATCAGGAAGCCGATCATTCCGATCAGGTACATCAGTCCGACATCGAACACGGAGTTTTTCAGGCTGTAGGTGCCGAGCGTCGCGAAGACGAGGATGCCCCCGTACAACAGGGGCGCGGGGATCCGGAGCAGCCGCGCCCACAACGGCGCCAGCGGGAGGTTCAGCAGCAACAGCATCGTGTTGCCCAGGTACAGGCTCGCGATCAGTCCCCACACCAGTTCCGGATTGGCTGTAAATATCAGGGGGCCGGGCTGAAGGTTGAACTGCTGGAATGCCGCCAGCATGATCGCCGCGGTTGAGGAAGTGGGCAGCCCGAGCGTAAGCAAGGGGACGAGGACTCCGGCGGCTGCGGCGTTGTTGGCGGCTTCGGGGCCTGCAACGCCTTCGATGGCGCCGTGACCGAACTCTTCGGGGTGAGGGGAGAGTCGCCGTTCCAGTGAATAGGACAGAAACGTCGGGATCTCCGCGCCCCCGGTGGGCAATCCGCCGATGGGAAAGCCGAGCAGCGTTCCTCTCAGCCACGGTTTCCAGGACCGCGCCAGTTCTTTCCGCGACAGCCACGTCCAGCCACGGACCGGAATCACCGCGTCCCGACCGTGGGGGCGGGAGGCGAGAAAAAGAGTCTCGCCGACTGCGAAAAGACCGACAGCCACCACGACAACGTGGATGCCGTCAAGCAGCTGGGGGAAGCCCATTGTGTAGCGCGCCTGGCCGGTTTGCAGATCGATGCCGACAAGACCGAGCGCAAGACCGAAGAACAGGCTGGCAAACCCGCGCGACGGCGTATCTCCCAGCACCGATGCGATCGTGGTGAAGCCTACGACGATCAGCGCGAAGTACTCCGCAGGACCGAATGCGAGTGCAAGGTCCGCCAGAGCCGGTGCAGCGAAGGTCAGCGCCAGCGTGCCGATCGTTCCAGCCACGAAGGAGCCGATTGCCGCGGTTGCCAGCGCGGCCGAAGCGCGGCCGGCACGGGCCATCCGGTTGCCTTCCAGCGCAGTGATGATGCTTCCACTCTCGCCGGGTGTATTCATCAGGATGGACGTCGTCGACCCGCCGTACATCGCACCGTAGTAGATGCCTGCGAACATAATGAAGGCCGCCACCGGAGGGAGGCCGTAGGTGACCGGCAGGAGCAGCGCCACGGTAAGGGCCGGACCGATGCCCGGCAGGATGCCGACGACGGTGCCCAGCAGAACTCCGAGGAACGCCCATAGGATGTTTGCGGGCTGGAGGGCGACGGTAAAGCCTTCGGCGAGCAGCTGCAGGGAATCCATTCAGTTTAGCCCCTGAAGAATACCCCCGGGCAAGGGCAGGCCCAGGCCTCGCGTGAAGGCGAAGTAGACGATGACCGACAGCAGCGTTCCCACGAGGACATCCCGCCATGGCCGCCGGCTCCCGAAGGCGCGAGCGACCAGCCAGAACACGACGACAGACGTAAGGATGAACCCGGCCGATTCCAGACCCAGCACTCCCGAAGCCAGGGCAATCGTCAGGATTCCCAGGTTCGATACGCGACTGCTGCTGCGAATGCCGGGGGTGGTCTTCGAGCGGAGGACTTCCCGGAGAAGAAAAACTCCGGACACCAGCAAGCCGGCGGCGACGAGATAGGGAAAGAAACGCGGGCCGATCCGGTCGTAGCGCACCCCGAAACCGATTGTGAACGCGCCTCCGACAACGACGAGTCCCAGCGCGATCACGCCAGCCGCTACTGCGACTTCAACCTTATCGCGTCCGGATTCGGTTGGGTCCGAATGCACGACAGCAATGTCCCCTTCAGTTGAGCAGGCCGATGGACTCGAGAACGGCCATCGTGCGCCCGTCTTCCTCGTTCAGAAAAGCCCCATATTCCTCACCGGTCAGATAGAGATCGAACCAGTTGTTGGCCTCCAGCGCCACACGCCATTCCCTGGAGGCATGCATCTGATCCAGCAACGCGATGAGACGGGATTGCTCTGCATCGGTGATGCCGGGAGGCGCGGCGACCCCACGCCAGTTCGCAAGCGCGACGTCGAAACCCTGCTCCCGGAACGTGGGAATGTCGACTCCCGCGATCGGTTCGTCGCTGGAGATTCCCAGTGGCGTCAACCGGCCCGCGTCGATAAACGGATTGAGTTCCGCATAACCGTTGATGCCGGCGGCCACGTGGCCGCCCAGAATTGATGCCAACGACTCTCCGCCCCCCGAGTGCGGCAGATAGTTGATCGCCGTGGGATCGATGCCAACGGCCCGGGCGAGCAGACCGGTCAGCATGTGGTCGGTCCCCCCGGCAGAGCCACCTGCAATGGCGAACGCCCCGGGATCCTCTCTCCACCCGGCCACGAAGTCCTCGAGCGTTTGATACGGCGAATCACTCGGCACAACGAGAACCTCGCACTCTCCGAGAAGCCGCGCGATCGGCGTGACCTCATCGAGGGTGACCGGTGAGTCATTGGTTAGGATGGCCCCCATCATGATCAGCCCCGTCATCATCAGAAGATTGGGATCACCCTCATATGCGTTCGCCACCTGCGCCAGACCGATGATCCCACCGGCACCTGGGACATTGATCACCTGTACCGCGGGTGCAACACCCGTGCTCGCTAGAACCTGCTGCATCGCGCGGGCGGTCTGATCCCAGCCGCCGCCAGGCGCGGCCGGCGCAAGCAGCGTCAGGGTGTCCGATGCCGGTGGTGGGAGACCGCAACCTGGGGCGCCGAGAAAGAGGGCGGCCGCGGCCAGAGGGGCTATGGCATGCCTGATTGTGCATGTTCGGATAGTGATCACTGCTGTTTCTCCTTCGCAAAACGGATGAGGGCACCGAATCGGTAAATCCCGTGGACGAACTTGCCGTAGGGCATGGTCAAAAAGAGTCCCATCACCACGCCCAGGTGAACAGCCAGCGTGACACCCATCGCCGGGGTCTCTCGCAGCCACAGAATCAATAGGCCTGTGAGGCTCGTCAGAAACAGATGGATGAGAAAGGCGACATCCATCCTGCTCTGCAGCGGATCCGAGGGCTCGGGGTCTCGGATCGACTTGAGTCCAAGCAGGCCTGCGGGGCCGACCAGGAGCCCGACGCCTCCGAGGGAACCGAGGACAACGGGCAGGCTACGGAAATCATAGGGCGCTTCCCAGCCGAGAATGTTGTGATAGAGGGCGGCGATCGTCGTCGAGGCAAAGCAGAGCATAAATCCGTAGAACGTCAGGTGGTGGTAGACGCGCCGGCTATTGGACGTCCGTTCTTCAGGGTATGCGCAGCCGTCCCCACCCGCTCCGCCCCCGCCCAGGTAGCGCAAGCGCGCACTATCCCGAAGCGCGTCCCCGATTGCGGTGAGGTCGCCCCAGGTGAAGCCCCCTGAATTCGACTCCCGCCAGAAATTGCGAAACCCCATCCCGAGCGCCAGGACCACGAATACACCGACGACGCCGAAGCACAGAACCATGGCGGTATGGGGAATAACCCGGTAGAAGGAGCCTGCCTCAACAGAGTGGGCCGCGAACACGATGTCCGGATCCTGAAACGCGAGCGTTGCCAGCAGAAACAGGACCGGACTCAGTAGGAAGCTCACCATCAGAGCGGGACCGGCGTTTCCAAGTATGCGCACGAGAAACCCGGGCCACGCATAACGGCGATAACTCTCCCGTCTCAGGCCTGCGAGCGTTTTGGGGAGATTCAGACTGAATTCGTGAGGTGGCGCGTATTGACAGGAGTAGTAACACTCGCGGCAGTCGTGGCAGAGATTCGCAAGATAGCCGAGTTGCTCGGGCGGGAACGTCAATCTCTTTTCCATGGCCGGGAAGACCGCGCAAAAGCCCTCACAGTAACGACAGGCGTTACAGATGCTCATCGCGCGCTCACCATCCTCAATCAGCGTCAGGAGTTTTAGCTCAGTGACGGACATTGGCTGCAGCCTCCCTCCCCGCGATCCGGCCGAATACCGTGCCGATTGTCATCCCTATCCCCGCCAGGTAGCCCTTGCCGAGAATGTTGCCAGCCATGATCTCGCCGGCCGCGAACACGTTGTCCGACGGTTCCCTGTTTTCCATCAGAACCTGGGCACGCTCGTTCACGGCGACACCCAGATAGGTGAAGGTGATGCCGGGCCGCAGGGGATAGGCGAAGAACGGAGGCCGATCCAGGGTCCGGGCCCAGTGTTTTTTGGAAGGCGTCAGCCCTTCCGTCCGGCAGTTGTCGAGCACCGTGTGATCGAACGCACCATCCTGAACGGAGGCGTTGAATTCCATGACCGTGTTCTCGAGTGTGGCTGCATCCACTGAAAGCGCGCGTGCGAGTTCGGCGACCGACGCACCTTTGATCGGGGGATAGAGTGACGGCAGAAACAGGCCCATGGACTTGGAATCGACGATCGAATAGGCGATCTGCCCCGGCTGCCCGGCAATCAGAAGGCCCCAGATGGCATACCTTTTGGGCCAGAAGTCTTCACCTTCGTCGTAGAAACGAACACCGTCCTGATTCACAACGATCCCGAGAGACACCGAGTCCACCCGTGTCACAATGCCGCCGTCGAAGCGTGGGGACCGCGCATCGACAGCGATCGCATGGCACTGGGCCGGGTCCCCAACGGTCTTGGCACTACACCCCTGGAGGGCACGCAGAATTGTCCCGGTGTCGTAAGGCGTCCCCCGGATTATGAAGTTGTCCGCCGCCTCGCCCCAGACCTCGCGGAGCCAGTCGAGGTTCCCCTGAAAACCCCCGGCCGCGGCGACGAGGGATGCGGCCGAGACCTCCTGACACGCGCCGTTGCGGCGGACTGTGGCCGAGTCAAACCGCCCATCCCGGATATCCAGGGCCTGGACCTCGGCGTCATACTCGATGTCGACACCCATGGTCTCGGCCGCTCGGTAGTAGGCGTTCAGCAGGGCTTTGCCACCCCCTAGGAAAAAGGCGTTCGTTCTGGAGAGGTGGAGCGTGCCGCCGAGCGCAGGCTGAAACCGAACGCCATGCCGCATCATCCATTCGCGGCAGGTTGCGGACTCCTCAAGCGTGATGCGGGCCAGCGTTTCGTTGGTTTCTCCCCCCGTCACCTCGATCAGGTCGTCCCAGTACTCAGCAAAGGAATAGGCGCCTGTCAGGACGTCCTCTGGCCCCTCATGCATGCAGCGAAGGTTTCGCGTGTGCCGGCTGTTGCCGCCACGCAAGGAGCGGGGTGCGACCTCGAGGACCAGGACCCGGGCGCCGGAACTGCTCGCGGCGATCGCGGCGCAGAGCCCGGCGTTTCCGCCCCCCACGACCAGCACGTCATATTGGGTGTCCGTCTTCATCAGGGAAAAGGGATCTTCACACAGAGGGGGTCAAAAAGACGCCACTACCAAAATCCGGCGGTTCTGGGGATGGAGTTTGCCGGAGCCGATACCCGGATCACAGACACAGAGCGGGTAGAGGGCGGCGATAACGCGACCCAACCGCTTTAGTAGACAGGGTCCCAGCCGAGGCTGCCGGGTCGTTTCGCGCGCATTACACAGATCCGAACCCCCGGGGGCCGCTCGGCCGTCGGCTTCGACGCCGGCGGCGCACGATGGGCAAGGGGCCGTTTATGCCACGTATGAGAACGCGTAGCCACGCTCCTGTGCCCGATTGACGGCAACAATACCGGCCGGGACCATGGTGGAGTTCTCGATCAGATTTTCTGACATCTCCTCAAAGATGCTGTCTACGTCCCCATCGACTGCCGCGGCCACCCGACGCGCATAGCCCCGCGTCGCCACTCGGCACACGGCTAAACGTAGGCCTCTCTCGAACAGCGTCTCGAGCATCAGTCCTCCGTTGGGGAGTTCCCCGCCATAGTCGGGGGCATTGAACAAGTTCACCGTGGGTGGTTGATCCGTTTTCGGGTCGTTGAGGCCGGTTCGTGCTGCCATTGGGACACCGTATTTTTCCCAGATCGCGTCGTTGAATGCGAACGCCGTGGACCGACTGCGCGCCACGATGACCACGGCAAGGTCGCTCGATTCGACTCCGTAGGCATCCATGTTGACGTTGATGAAATTGTTGGCGAAACGCATCGCCTGCCCGAAGCCTCCAGCGTTAATGTTGTCGAACATAAACCGGTGCTTGCCGGGCAGCTCGTCGAACCAGTCGTCTTCAGCGTGACGCGTCGGTTGCCAGCTTCGCCCTCCGAGCGACTGCGCCTGCACCGGCTGGACACCTGAGGCAAAAACCGCACCGACGGCTGCTGCGCCTGCACCCAGGCGTGAGAGAAACGATCGCCGTTCGAGTGGTGAATTCAACTTCTGTTCATTCATGCTCCCTCGCTTTTATCCAGTTGGCCTGTGAAACGTTGATATATAACACGAAGTGTATGACACAAGGTCCCTGGAAGGCCAGTCGGATCGAGATAGGAACCCTCCACCGGGTGAGATACTCCCAGACTTGCGGCATGAAATCCGACTCCTCTATCGCGGGTCTGCGTCACCTTCGACGATGAGCGGCTATATCTGAGTCGTGGGGTGGATCCAGACGGCGACGTGATCGACATCCCCGGCCAGCAGATAGCGCGGACCCGTGATGCACCGGAGCGGGAACTGCGACGATACGAATTCGGGCAGTCCCGCCCGGGCGCTCGGTGGGGATTGGCCCATGTGTGCCGAACCGCGCCCACGGAAGTGGTGCGGTTCGGCCCACACGTGATCGGTCTAGCAGCGATACTACTGGCGAGCGATACCCGGGTCGCTCTGTATCAGTCCGCAGCGAAGCAATAAAAGCGTCCAGCGCCGCCAGTGTCGTTAAACGCCTCCAGGCTGCAGCCCGCGGTTGAGTGCGATGAATTCCAGGATGTGTTCCAGCCGCTCATCCGGTCATGGTGGCCGATCATGGCATGGGCGTCGCGGCTATCGGACGTCCAGTTGTTGCACGTGCGGTCGTCGGCCTGGTTGGACATGCCCGGCGGAAACGCCCGGCCATGCGAATCCGATCCCGTCAGCATGTCGTGTTCTTGCGGCGTGCCTTCGGCACGGCCGAACCCGTTCACGAGCTCGCCCGCTTCCGTTAACGCAGTTCTGACATTGATCAGGTTGCTGGCACGTTGAACGTCGCCATGCAGACCTGCAAGGCTGCCCGCTACCATAGTCCCGCTGGCATTGTACCAAGGCCCATTGCCAATGCGATCACGTGCGTTGACGGCAGGTGCGCTCTGGGTGCCCTGGGTGCTGAGATAAGCGCGCCAGGTGCGATTGCCCGCACCGACGGCGGCCGCCAGGCGTTGGCACTCGGCGTCGGCACCAGCGAGGCCACCGAGATTGCCACTGTGTGTGGTGCTGGTGACAAAGAAACCCAGCGGAAACTGAGATTCCTGGCCCTGGGCCAAATCAGCGGCCGAACTCAAACCGATGGCGGCCACTGCAGCAAGAACGATCTGTTTATAGCTCACGATGCGTCTCCCCTGTTTCTGGTTTGATACGTACTCTTTGATTCGATGTCCGCCCACGACCTTGTGCGTGCCGAACCGATCCGCACCGGGCGATCCACCTAGATGTTAGTTAAAAGATGGTACGGTCCGGGTACATCGTTTACATATCTGTCCGGGTACATGGTTTACAGATCGATCACGATGAAGTCCTCCGTGGAGGACTTCATATGCCCTGGGATCAATCAACGACCATGGATCAAAAACGATTATTTATTGCCGATTATCTTACTCGATCTTTCTCGATCGTCGAACTGTGTGCGCGCTACGGGGTGAGCCGGCCCACCGGATATAAGTGGATTGACAGATTCTTGGAGAATGGCCAATCCGGATTGGAGGAGCGTTCCCGTCGTCCTGTCGGCTGCCCGCATCGGACGTCAGACGATGTGGTGCGGCGGGTGATCGATCTGCGCCGCAAACATCCTCACTGGGGGGCCAAGAAGCTTCTTAAGATCTTGAATACCCGGCATCCCGAGGTCGACTGGCCCGCCCGATCGACGATCTCGGAACTGCTGAAACGTCATGGGCTTGTGGAGAAGAAGCGGAGACGCACCTATCCGGGTCATCCGGGCAAGCCCGTGACTTCAATGGATCGGTCCAATGATGTCTGGTGTGCGGACTATAAAGGCGAGTTTAAAACTGGGGATGGCATCTATTGCTATCCGTTGACGATCACCGACGGTTGCACCCGGTATCTGCTCGCATGTAAGGGCCTCTACTCGACTAATCATGTTCGCGCGAAGTCCGTATTCAAGAGTGTCTTCCGGAACTTCGGTCTCCCTGCAATCATCCGGACCGATAACGGGCCGCCGTTCGCCACCACGGCCATCGGGCGACTGAGCCGGCTATCGGTCTGGTGGATCCGCCTCGGAATCTTCCCCGAATTGATTCAGCCCGGCCGGCCAGATCAAAACGGCCGACACGAACGCATGCACAAAACCTTGAAACAAGAGACCACTCGGCCGCCAGCGGCCACGATGCGGGCTCAGCAATTCCGGTTCAATCGTTTTGTTGAGGAATTCAACACTGTGCGTCCCCATGAGGCGCTGGACCAGGAAACGCCCGACTCCCGCTATCAAACCTCTTCACGGGAGTTTCCGTTGGGCCTGCCTCCCATCGAGTATCCGTCTCATTTCGAAACGCGACTGGTCAGTCGGAACGGGGGATTCCGGTGGTCGGCCCATCGTGTTCCAATCACCCACACCCTTGAAGGTGAGTACGTCGGACTCGAGGAAGTCGACGACGGCGTCTGGGATGTCTACTTCGGCACCGTTCGTCTCGGACAAATGGACGAACGGACCTTTACCATTCAAGATGCTTTGGGGAATAGAATGAGAAAGAGGTACAAACTGTAAAGGATGTGCCTGGACTATTCTGTCAATGATGTTCCCGGCCGTTCAGATTCGCCTTTGCGCCAGCGGTGGATTTATCGGGTAGGGGCTTCCGTTCAGCTGCAGGTGGGGTCTTCCGACGCATGTCGTAAATGTCGCGCCTGGTTTGGCGCGCTCAGGGGCCACAGAGATAGAGCATATGGGGGGACCGGCCGAAGGACGGTGGGCCCCATGCTAATGGATGCCCGCACCTACAAGACAATAATCTGTCGCTTTCATCTAGGTTATTCGGGCCCGAACTCAAAAGACGTCCGCAACAGAATCTGCCTTGGGCGTCCCGGATCGGCGACCTCGACCGACGAACTCCCGCCACCCCAGTAGTACTCCTTATCGAACAGGTTGGTCGCCGAGAGTGTGAACCGCGCTGGCCCGACACTCCAAGCGACGGCCGCATCGACGATCGTATATGGATCCAGCAGGAACTGATTTCCGATATCCACAAATGTGTCGCCGACATGCTTGACGTCCAGAGTGAGATCCACCTGAAGCAGCGGCGAGTAGAGGACACCCCAGTTAACGATGTATTCGGGAGAGAGGTTGAGCCGATTGCCAGTCAAATCGGTCACGCTGTTTTCGGTTTCGACAACGAAATCCGCGAATTTATTTCGGTAGAACGCAGCGTTTCCGAAGACGGACACTTCGTCGGTCGCCGCAAAACTAGCCCCGAACTCGAGCCCTTTATATTCGTGCGCTCCGGCATTCGCGTCTTCAAAGAATGCGCCCCTTCGAATCGAGATCACGATGCCCTCCCGGTCCATCCAAAAGAACCCGCCTTCCAGGGAGAGACGATCATCCAGGAGGCTGGCCTTGACACCCGCTTCGTAGTTGCGGACGTTTTCGGGGTCCAGCTGTTCCTCATCCGTGCTGAGCGATAGAGAACTCGGAACTCGAGGCGGTCGAAACGCTTCTGAGTATGCGCCATAGACGTTGACTGACGGTCCGATCCCGTCGGCTCCCAGTAGCTTGAACGTCGCGCTGGCCTTGGGGCTGAAGGCTTCGAAAGTCTCGCTGAAACTCGGCTGTCCAGCATCGAGCGTGCGCACGTTGTCGAGTCGGAGCCGATCGTAGCGCCCCCCTCCCGAAAGAATGAATCGGCCGGGCTCAATAGTGTACTGACCAAAGACTCCGTGATTGCCCAGATCGTAGTCCCGTCCGCCGATTTGGAAATACTGCCAGTCTTTTCGGGGAGGAATGACAGGATCGACGTAGTTGAGCGGGATACCGAAGAGATCTTCGTCCGTAAATATCAGGTTACCCAGTTTGTAACCGTTGGTGTTTTCATACGACCAGCCCGCGATTAAATCACCTTCGATATTTCCGAAGCTATGGTCGACGTTGAACCTCAACTCTTGATACCAGATGTCTTCATCCGTTTGCTGCTCGAACGGATACATGGAGAGGGTCTGGGCCGTCAAGTCGAACGGTGACCCGATAAAATCTCCGTCGTCGATAAACTTGTACTGGATTTTTCGGTAACCGAGTATTTCGGTCAGACTCACCCAGGGGGCCAACTCCCGCGTGTAGTTCAGCGTTGCTCGAGTTTCTTCCTGATGGTAATTCGTCACAGGAATGTTCAGGTTGCTCAGGCGGACAAAATCCGGATCAACCTTGTGCAGCAGCTCGAATTCACCCGTGGCGGGATCGGTTACGATCGGTTCGTTGGTTGCAGTGCTGTTGTCGGAGAGCACGCGATTGAAACTGACGCTGCCCAGAGACCGTTCATCCGGAATAAAAGTGAACTTGCCGAAATGCGACGATTCTTCCACGCCGAAATTGAAGTCTTTTTCGTAGTAACCGTGGTCACGGTTGCCCGCCGTCGACACGTAATAGCCACCCCAATCGGAAATCGGCCCGGAGGCCGTCGCGACGGCTTTGAACGTTCCAAAGCTCCCACCCGTCAGATCGACGGAGAATCTCGGCGTCGGCGTGGGGTTGCCGGTAATCACGTTGACCGATCCGCCGATCGCAGTTCGGCCATAAAGCGCAGAATTGGGGCCACGGATGATTTCGACTCTGCTGGCATCGTGGATCGGGAGATTGATCACACGCGCGCTGTTTCTCGAGTCGGTCTGTGGGACACCGTCGATGAGCAGGAGCGTGGTCTCGTTCTCGTTGCCGGATCTTGGCATCCCTCGCATGAGAATGGATTCGAAGGGTCCGAGCTGTCCGCTGACAATCATACCCGGCACATTTTCCAGAGCGTTCGTCAGTTCGAGGTCGCCTCGACGTTCTATCGACTCACTGTCGAGTATGGTCGCGGGGACGGCAAGATCGCCGATGCTGACGGCATCTTTGGTCGCCGTCACCTGAATCTGTTGAAATATGTTTGGCGTTCGCTCCATGCCGACTTCGAGCTGCAAGCTGGCCTCAGCGCCGACCCGGAGTTCGGGGATGCGTAGCGGGAGAAAACCTGGCGCTTCGATCAGGACGACGGCCTCTCCAGTCGAGATTCCCAGCAATTCAAAGCGTCCGATGGCGTTCGCGGTGGTGCTGACATCAGTTCCTTCAATGCTGATCAGCGCGTCCGAAAGCGCCTCACCGGTGACTCGGTCGACGACGCTGCCTTCAATGTTTCCCGTCTGGGCAGCCTGGGCCCTCAGTTCCGTAACCGGCGGTCCACACAACAAGAATATGAACAGAAGGGCTAGGAGTCGGCCCCGGCAATATGCATGGCTCATCGACAGTCTCCTCTCATAATGCGGGTCCTAATGTATCCATTGCCAACTACAAATGCCAGCCACACAGTTTAGTACCTCAGCCTGATCATCAAGATAAACGCTAGGTCCCACAGGAGGGTACATACAACTTAAGAATTTCTGAATTTTTGGTCAGGTGCGGCGTGCGGCCCGAAACTGCACTTGAGGCACTTTGTCGGCGGAGTACTTTTCGGGCAGTGTCTTGATTGCGACTTCGCGGCCCAATTTCGTGTCTCGCAAACGTCACACATCATCCTATTTTCATTGCAATTGTGCGCTTATTTTGACTACGCTCGGGCGGTACTTTGTTCGGAATGCGGTCAACAGCGTAGGCTTTTCGGTCGTGGTGAGGGCGTGCCCTTTTGCCGCATCCGGTGATGTGAACCGGTACAGGCCGGCCCCCGGATGCATCTATTTGAAACGACGTAAATGGTCTCACGGCGCCCTTTTCGTATCTTTGGAGGTCGAACATGAAGTGTGACGATGTGAATGGACCGAACGGCGTGAACCCGGTCCAACCGCGGAGGCAGTTTCTGACCGGGCTCGCGGCTGCGGGAGCGGGGGTGTGGCTATCAAGCTGTGGCAGCAGCGAACAGGGGACGGAGGCTCCAGGCGGGGAGGCGCCGACGTCAACGGCGGGAATAGATGTCGCCGCGGGCCGCCGGGTCGATGTCCATCATCACTTCACGTCGGCCGGCTGGTTCGAGGAGCTCGAGGCGGTCAATCTGGCACCCAACGCCAGAATTGGTTGGACGCCCGACAGATCGATCGAGGCAATGGACAGCACGGGGACGGCGACGGCGCTGATTTCGACGGGACAGGCCGGCGGGGCTTTTACCCCGGACAGGCTCCAACAGCGGGGCGTCTCCGAGGCCCAGGGTGCGGAGACCATCCGTCGGCTGGCACGCGAGGGAAACGAATACGGCACGCAGATGGTTGCGGACTACCCCGGCCGTTTCGTCTTGATGGCGTCGATGCCAATGCCCGACGTCGACAACAGCCTCCTAGAACTGGAGTATGCTATTGACACCCTTGGGGCGGGCGGTGCGTTCCTGGCGACGAGCAACGGCGATCAATACATCGGCGAACCGCAATTCACCCCACTCCTGGAGGAACTCAATCGCCGTAGCCTGACCGTCTACACGCATCCGACGGATGCGGCCTGCTGCATCAACATCGTCAAGAACATGCGCCCGAACACGATTGAGTACGGGACCGACACGACCCGGATGATCATGAGCCTCATCGTCAACGACGTGCCAACGAGGTTCCCCAACATCAATTGGATTTTCTCGCATGCGGGCGGCACGATGCCATTCCTTGTCCAGCGCATTGTCGGACACCGCGGCGATCTCGACTCGTATCTGCGGCAGACGGCGGAACCCGGTTCGGAGCTCGACCAGCTCCGGGGCTTCTATTACGACTGTGCGGCCACCGCGAATGGGGTGGCGATGCGTGCGCTCCGGCAGGTTGTGGGCATCGACCAGATGGTGTTCGGAACCGATTTCCCCTACAGCAACATGGTCAACGATGTTAAAGGACTTACCGATGCAGGTGTGTTCGATACGCAGGAGTTCGAGCAACTCTACCGGGACAACATCGAACGGATCTTTCCGCAGCTTTCGGCGGAATCCATATAAACAGGGGCCAGGGCGCGACACTCACGATGCGTCCTGGCCGGCTTCCGATCAAAACCGACGACTCCGTCCAAACCTCACTCGCCAAACCTCACTCGGCGGGCTTTTTGGTCTTTTTCGGAGGGTCCTTGGCCTGGGCCCGCGGGTCTCCGCGTAAATCCCGAAGTAGAACCCTCTTCCGAAGTTTTTCTTTCCGCTGACGGTTATGGCGGGATTTATCACCATTCAACTGCGACATTGTTCAGCCTCACATGGTTACATCAAGTAAAAGTTTACAGCGATTCACACACGACATCCCGGCTTTCGGGAATGACAGCTTTCCGGGAACCGCACATGCGCCGATTCTGTGAAAGTTCGGTTTCTATTGTACGAAACATCACGCCGTGAGTTCACGAATGGTAGAAGTGAGCTTCGAGTGGCCATCAGGATGAGGGGTCCCGCCACCGACATTGCTGTGTCCATCATGGCGTGCAATCGGAATGCAGCCGTGTCCACACCACACTCTAGAAACTGTACTTCTGACGGCGTTCTTCTCAACCTTGATCGGGTGCTCCGGGGTGAGTTCAGAAAACTTCATTGGTTTTGACAATGTACGACAATGGCAGGTCTGTATTGAGCCGCGTGGGGCATTCCGCCAGGAACAGGCTATCCATGGCCTTCCGAGACGGCAGCTCCAACACGAAACGAGTCCGGCCCCGACACCGATCCATCCCAGGGAGGAATGTTTGAACGTCTGCAATGGGGTGTTCCAGTCGATGTGTACTACAGGTGATCTATCGGAACGTGTATGTGCGTCAAAGCGACCTCTCTCCCCAGGGTTTGATGTTCCGTGCTCGACGCGTCCGTTCTCTTCCGCGGTTCAATGACGGGTCTGAGAAAACCCACGACAATTTGCAAGGACCTACAGAAATAGAATAATTTGGAGCTGCCATGCCGTTCAGTCAATACGATCCGACGGGTTTCCACGACGAAATGTTTGTATCGCGCGGGCAACCCCGCGCCGGAGCCCGCCCCCTTGCGGAACGGATCCGGGGACTTCCGATTTCGGAAATCCATGCTCGACAGAAGGCCGCAGAACAGGCTTTCTACGGAGCAGGCGTGACCTTCACGGTGTATGAAGACAACGCGGGGACGGAGCGCATCTTTCCGTTCGACATCATTCCCCGGATCGTCGAGGCCCCCGAATGGGAAACCCTTGAGCGTGGCCTTTGCCAGCGTATGCTGGCACTGAACCTCTTCATTGATGACCTCTACCATGATCAGAAGATCCTGAAGGACGGGGTCGTGCCTCGGGAACTGATCCTGTCCTCGCAGTCTTTCCGCGAAGTTTGCATGGGCCTCGATCCGCCGCGGAGCGTCTGGAGTCATATCAACGGTGCGGACCTCGTGCGCGATACGGACGGGCAGTACTACGTGCTCGAAGACAACCTCCGCTGTCCTTCCGGAGTCTCCTATGTTCTGGAAAATCGAAGGGTTCTCAAGGAAACGTTTCCCGTCGCCTTCCAGAATTCGAACGTCCGACCGGTGAGCGACTACCCGAGCCATTTGCTGTCCACCCTTGAATCGCTGGCCGTGGGCCAGGAGAACCCCACCGTTGCGGTTTTGACTCCCGGAATCTACAACTCCGCATACTTTGAACACTCCTTTCTTGCAAGGGAAATGGGTGTCGAGCTCGTCGAGGGGAGTGATCTGGCGATCCTGGATGGCGACCTGATCATGCGGACGACCCGGGGCCCCAGGCGGGTCGACGTGCTCTATCGGAGGATCGATGACGACTTCCTTGACCCGCTGGCATTCCGGAAAGACACCTGCCTCGGCGTACCCGGGATCTTTGCAGCCTATAGAAAGGGGCGTGTGGCGCTGGCGAACGCCCCGGGCTGCGGGATCGCGGATGACAAGGCTGTCTATGCATACATACCGAAAGTCATCCGATACTACCTCGGAGAGGATCCCGTCCTGGCCAACGTTCCAACATTTGTCTGCTGGGATAGCAAAGACCGTCAACACGTCCTGGAACATCTGGAAACCCTGGTTGTCAAGAGCGCCAACGAAGCCGGGGGATACGGCATGCTCGTTGGCCCGCATGCGAGCAAGGCCGACTGCGAATCTTTTCGCCGCTTGATCCGAGAGAATCCGCGAAACTATGTTGCTCAACCCACTCTGTCGCTGTCGCGGGTGCCGGTGATCACCGGGAGCGGGTTCGAAGGGCGCCACGTCGACTTGAGGCCGTACGTTCTTTATGGCGAAGACATTTATGTCATGCCTGGAGGACTGACCCGAGTTGCACTGAAGAAAGGATCCCTCGTCGTCAATTCGTCTCAGGGCGGCGGCAGTAAGGACACCTGGGTGTTGTCGGGAGAAACGGCGAAGGCCCAGAATCTTCCTGGCAGAGGTCCGTGACCTGATGCTCAGCCGCGTTGCCGAATCCCTGTACTGGTGCAGCCGATACCTGGAGCGCGCTGAAAACACCGCGCGGCTGATTTCCGTGAATTCGTACCTGACCCTGGATTTGCCATCGGATGTCGGTCATTGGGAGCCTCTGGTTAAAGCGCTGGGAGTCCGTGAGCTGTTTGAGTCGAAGTACGACGTGATCAGTGCCGACAACGTCATCCGGTTCATGACTTACGATCTCAACAACCCCAACTCGATCCTGTTCAGTGTCAATGCCGCACGGTCGAATGCCAATACCGCGCGTGACTTCATCACCCTTGCAATGTGGGAGGAGTTGAACTTCTTACATTTGAAGCTTCGAACCGCTACCGAGACGATGAATTCGTCTCAGGATTTCTTTAGAGGCGTCGTCCGGACCTGCCGGTTGATCAGTGGCATTACTGACACTACGATGTCTCATGACGAGGGTTGGCATTTCTTTCGTCTGGGCCGGATGATCGAGCGGGCCGATAAGACTTCCCGTATGCTCGACGTGCGATACCTGTTTTCGCTGCCGGAGGATCCGTCGGTTGTCCGGCCCTACGGCGACATTCTTTGGGCGGCGCTGTTGCGGTCCACCAGCGCGTTGCAGATGTACAGAAAGCGGCACCAACGGATCATTCCGGAACGCCTCGTCGCTTTTCTGGTTCTCGACAGGGCGTTCCCGCGGTCCATCCGGCACTGCGTTACCGAGGCGGAAGAAGCGGTGCGAGCGATCTCAGAGACGCCCGGCTCGACGTTCCAGAATCGTGCCGAACAGGTACTCGGCCGACTGCGGGCCTACCTGGACTATATGCACGTGGATGAGATCATAGCCGAGGGGGTGCACGACTTCATCGACGTCCTGCAGACGAAGCTGAATGATGCCAGCTCTGCGATCCTGGAAACGTTTTGCGCCGATCCCGAACCGGCTGAGGCGGCACCGGCGGACGAAGGATCGCAAACCGAATAAACCGACAGCGTCACCTGCATTTGCTCTGTGGTGGGCACTATCAGGATGCTGAAAAAGCCATCCGAGAAGTGTGATTCCCGCATGGCTCACATTTTCAATGGCTGACAGCCATCGAAAATCGTGGCACATCTTGTGCCGCATAGCAGACTCGAGGAAAAACGAGCGTTTTTCCCCAGCCTCCTATTCTGGCGACACGGAGACTTCGACCGATACCCGGTGTTCCCCGCCCCCAAAAATAACGCCCCGGAACGGGCTGACATCGGAGTAGTCGCGACCCCAGGCCAGAGTAATGTGACTCCCCGAGGGCGCCACGTCGTTGGTCGGATCGAAATCCGTCCATCCGATTCCCGAACAGTAAGCCGCGACCCAGGCGTGGGAAGCCTGGGCCCCGATTACATCGGGGCCGGGCACGAGGTAACCGCTGACGTATCGCGCAGCCAGGCCAAGGGACCGCAGACACGCGATCATGAGATGCGCAAAATCCTGGCACACGCCGTGTTTGTGGACGAACACTTCGGAAACCGGGGTCGAAACGGTCGTAACCGTGGGATCGTAGCGAAATCCAGAATGGATTCGGTGCATCAGCGCCCCCACGCCGGCCAGAAAGTCTTCATGTTGGGTGAAGCAGGAAGACGCGTAGCGGGCCAACTCCGAACTCTGAGACACGTGGGGCGAGTTGAAGCAGAATTCATAGACTTGCAGGTCTTCGGGCGACTCCGGCTGGTGGATCCGCTGGCGAACGCTCTCGATATTCAGATTGCAGGTCGGAATCTCCGAATGCAGGAGCGGGTTCGGACGGATGGTCAGCTCGCTCTGGGCCTCAACGATCAACTCGTTATGAGGCGCATCGATCATGAACAGCGAGACTCGGTTTCCGAAATAGTCATCATGGGTCGTCGAGCCCGCAGGCGGAGGATCGATGGTAAATCGGCTGACGCGTACGTCCTGGTACGGAGTCGTCCGGGGTGTCAGAAAGCCCCTGTGGAGCGAATGTGAGACAAGCTCGGCGTATGTATATCGCGTTCGGTGTGAGACGATCAGAGTCCGTTCCCCGGCCGTAACGCTCATCGTGGAATCACTGGGGCGACGGCCGGGCATGGGTCAGGTAGTCGCGTGTCAAGTGCTCCGAGAGTTGGGAGAGATCGCCGCTGACGCGATCGAGTAATTGCCCGAGGCCGTCGCGTCGCCCATCCTCCACCCGTGCCAGCAACTCGATTTCAGCGAGTTCGACCGCCGCCATCGCGTCGGTCAGGCGCCACGATTCGGCAGAACGGCGGGCCACCGTATCGACGTCCGGCAACCTTTCGACATGCTCCTTGAGGCGGCGCAGCTGGAAGGCCAGCCCGCGAGGGTTGGCTTCATCGATCAGCAAGAGATCCATCGTGAGATTCGCCTGCAGTGAGGTCAAGTATCGAGATCGATAGGTCATTGTGCTGTCAGCGGCAACCAAGAGCAGCTCGATCCGCGCCCTTTCGTCTTCGGCCACACGAAACAACCCATGTCGCAACAGCTCGATCACCTGCAGAGCACGCTCGATCCTCCGTCCGATATCCAGAAAGCGCCAGCCGTGACCCCGGGTCATCGCGTCCCCCACAGCACCACTGAAGCCGGTCAGGGCAATAACGATGCGGTCGAGTAGTTCGGGGAGTCCCCGTTCGAGGGGAAGCGAGTTTCCAGCCGCATAGTCGGATTCGAGCTGCGAGATTATGTTCCACGCGTCCACTGAAAGCCGATCACCCAGCGAGCGGGCCTTCCGGTGAAGATGGAAAATCTGCCACCCGAAACTCCCCTTACGGTCCGACTCCGCCACAGCCAACCCGATCGCACGTTCCAAAGCGTCTTCGAGCTCCCGGGTGGTTGACCATTCGGCCTTGTGTTCAGCGTATCCGAGTTCTTCCAGAAAGCTGAGAGCGCCGCTCAATGCGGAAGACGAACGAGATGATTCTCCAAACAGGAGGGGGAGGGTCGCCCGAATCAGCCGTGCGGCTGCGTCCAGTCGTTCCGCGTAACGCCCAAGCCAGTAGAGATTCTCAGCCACGCGGCTGGGCAGATCGAATGTGGCGCGACTGACATCGATCGGACGTGGCGCGCTCGGCAGGAGCGTGACGGGTAGTTCATCGGACTCGCCCACAACCCAGATGTCCTTGCTGCTGCCCCCGCCGAGGACCGTCACATCGTAGGACGCGGTGCTCGGCGAAACCCGTCCGAGCCCGCCGGGCATAACCGCGTAGGATTGGCCGTCGGAGACTGCAAACGCCCGGATGACCATGAACCGTGGAGACAGCGAACCGGGGATTCCGACGGGAGTAGTCGAGAGAGGTATTTGCTCTTGTGCGAGATAGGCGCGGGGTTCTCCGAGGATGTCGTCTCTGAGAGCCATGCGTTCTTCGCCCCCCAGCTCGTGACCGAACCGACGCTCCCTCCGCGGGCCCGGGAAGGCCGGTTTGATCACCAACTCGCCCAGCCGGTCCAGGACTTCTGTGCGCGGGCCCTCTTGCCCACACCACCAGGTCGCTACGGACGGAATTCGGAGGTCTTCGCCGATGAGGTGATTCGCCAGGTTGGGAAGGAATGCCATCAGCGCGGGCGACTCCGCCAGTCCGCTTCCCAGGGCATTGGCAATGGTGACGTGACCTCCACGGACACAGTCCAGCAGCCCGGGAGCACCAGCGGAGGATCCACCTCCCAGTTCCAGCGAATCGCACGACTCGGAATCCTGGCGGCGCCAAACGACGTCCACGGGCAGCAAACCACCGAGCGTCTTGAGAAAAACACGGTGGTCCCTGACGACGAGGTCGGATCCTTCAACCAGTGTGTAGCCCAGGTATCGTGACAGCAGTGCTTGCTCAAAGTAGGTTTCGGTCTCGGGTCCGGGCGAGAGGAGCACGATGCGCGGGTTTTCCTGGTTCCGAGGCGCCAATCGGGCCAGGGTGGACCGATGTGTTCGAAAGTATCCTGATAGCCGCCGGACGCTCGATGCTTCAAATGCTTCGGACAGGGCCCGATTCGTCACGAGCCGATTCTCCAGGGCAAATCCGGATCCCGTAGGCGCATCGGTCCGATCGCTAAGGATCCACCAGCTCCCGTCCTCAGAACGGGCAAGATCGAGGGCGTATACCGTCAACCACACACCATCAATGGGCTCGATACCCGAACATGGCCGGAGAAACCTTGGGTGGGCGTAGAGCAGTTCCGCTGGAAGCAACCGATCCCGGAGCAGTTTCTGCGGACCGTAAAGATCAGCCAGAATCATGTTGAGTAACCGAGCACGCTGGGCCACGCCCTGAGCTAGAGCATCCCACTCCGCCCTGTCGATGACCATGGGAATCAGGTCCAGCGGCCAGGGACGTTCCCTTTGGACGCCGACATCCTTCTGGAACTGAAAGGTGGCTCCGTTGTCGCGAACCATCCTCACACTCTCATGCACCCTCCGATTCAATTCATCGGGGCCCAAGCCTTCCAGGACGTCAACAAGAGGACGCCAGTGGGGGCGAACGGAGCCGTCGGGGGCCATCAATTCATCGTAATGGCCCGGTAAGGGCTCGTATGCCAAATTTTTTACGTTCACCATAGCGCGATCTCTGATTCCAGCCAGCGGCCTCAAAGCGTACGGGATCTCTCAGGCAAGCCCACTAACAGGATGCTCGAAAAGCCATCCATGACTTTTTCAGCATCGCCATCCGAGACGTGTAATTCTCGCATGGCTTACAGCCATCGAAAATCGTGGCACATCCTGTGCCGCATGGCGGACTGCCGAAAAACGAGCCTTTTCCCCCCAAGCCTGCCAGGGCCACCCCTTCTACTCTATGCACGATACGGCCCTTCGATGTCCAGTGCCATTAATGACTTATTAGCTAAACGACAGGATTGAATCCGTCAGTCTGGGGGCCGAGGGCTGGGGCTCAGCTCCTGTCGGATAGCGTTTTCCAGAACTGCCCCGATGTGCCGACGCCCCGGACCCGAGGCGACTCCTCCCTGATTCAGTTCAATCTCGATACCCGCATATCGATCTGAAGCCAGCGTCTTTCGAAGATGGGTGGTGAAGCCATCGCCTGTTCCGCGATAGGGATAGTTGCGGCGCACAGTGAGTGTCGGATCAATACCATTGAGTCGGCCCAACAGACGTGCGCAGGCCTGGCGTTCGATGCTGCGCTGGGGATCGTATAGCAGCCCGACATCCGCCCGACGCGGTGCCCCATCCCACTCCGGCGTGAAACTGTGAATGCTGAGGTGTAACACGCGACGACGGTTCGTCTCGCTCCGGAGCGCATTCTCAACCCGGTCTCTGTACGGATGGTAATGGCGTCGGAGTATCCGCATCTGCTCTACGGAATCGAGGTCCTGCACGTACTCGGAGAAGAGCCCCGTGTGGCCCAGTGACCGGTTGAGATCGACGAGCAATCTGGACGCCCTGCCTGAGAACAGCCCCACCCCGAGCTTTCGCGCCAGGAAACGGGCTACCTCCAGAGCCCCCACATCGTAGCCTCGATGCCCTTCCAGTTCTGCGGCAGCGGAACTAAAGAGAGGCGCGTATCTCGCCGGAATATGATTGCCGCCGTGTTCACAAGTCAACACGATTCGGTCAAACATAGCCGCCGACAATTTTGATGATGACGAGAGGCAAAGGCCATTCGGCCATGGATGGCCGTATGAACGACCCCGCCCTCTGACAAGGAACCTGCCACCAGAATTCCTCTGAACTTAACCGCAACCGCCGCCCTTGCCTTGTCCAACCTTCAAAGCGGGGCACCAAATCACCCCACCGGGTCCGTCCGGACCGTCCAGGCATTGTCCAGACGCTGCGTGAGATCGATTGGATCACCCACATTCACAGACCCACGCGCCACCTGGTAGGCCCACACCTGAAAGTACGTCATCGTGGCGCCGCCAAAGATTGTCGAGAACGCCGCATCTACGGCATCTTGCCCCCAGCCAACCCTGATGCGGCCGATGCGCGGGACATGGAAGCGGGGGTCGGTCGTGAACCAGGTTCCACCGATGTAGACTTCGGCATATGCATGGAAATCCATGTGGTTGTCCGGTTCGGGGAAACCGATGTCGGGTAGGTGCCCCGTCACATAGCGCGCTGGGAGGTTGAACGTGCGATTGAGCGCGACGGCGATGTGCGCAAAATCACGGCAAACGCCGTAACCCCGCTGCAATGCGTCCCATGCCGACAAATTGGAGCTACCCGACATATAGCGATATTCGAAATTTTCGTGAATCCAGCGGCTGATCGCCTGAACTCGCCCGATTCCGTGCTCGACCGGGCCGAATTTCTCCCAGGCGAAATTAGTCATCTTGTCGGAGTCGCAATACCGGCTGGGTAGTGTATAGCGCAGCAACGGAGCCGGGAGATCCCCCGGAGCCTGCGGAACGCTGGTGATCAGACCATGGTTGTCCACTTGGGAGGACACCGCAACGATTGCGTCGTGCCGGATACAGTTGGTGCCCGGCGCGAGAGTGACGCGACATACGCGGTTACCGTGGCTGTCACTAAATACCTCAGACGGAAGGTCACTGCCCAGCGTCAGCGCCTCGAAGAGTACGGAGCGACTGGGATCCGGACTCAGTCTAAGATTCAGCAGCAGCGAAGCCGTGCCTGTGACTTCGTAGACGAGACTGCATCCCACGCGGACGGTAACATCGAAGTTCGGCTGACTGTTCGCAGGTTGCATGCTGTGTTTCACGATTGCACAATCGGTCTGTCGCTCCCAAGACCCCCGGTTTCGGTCGCGTGATCTTGATAGCGGCCCCCTCGCCTGTCAGGGACATCAATGGCATGGGCGGCGGCGACACAAATTCGGAAGGGGGCGTTCTGAATGCAGGTCTACACCTACTCACACAAATATTATCACGGCGTAGACTTGGGGGCGTATCCGGTCGATCTACCTTCGATCCGCACTCTCGTTGAAAAATCGCAAGCCTTTCCCAGAGAGATGCCGGGCCAGAACGACTCGTCGAGATTTGACGGTGAGGGCACCGCATTGGAGCGGAGGCGTCCAGCGTACACAGACGATCGATTCGGATCATGACGAAACTATCAGGCAACTCACTTCTGACGTGGGAAGCGGGCGGGCGGACAAATAGTTTACTTCCCCATGCCAGCGCACACGATCAGCTTGAGGCGATGCCGGGCAACCATTTTGTTCCGGCATCCAGTTGTGCGATATTGCGGGATGGTGCGGCAGAAGGACGAACCGGGGAATAGACTAGGCGGATATGGGCGCTGAGCCATACGTAAAGCAAGATCCCAACCCCGCGCCTCTCATCTTCGAGATGCCGGAGAGGGCAATTGACGCCCACATGCACGTGATCGGGCCGTTCGACCTGTTTCCTCTGTCGGCAAAGTCGAAATATCGACCCTTCGCCGCCACCTGGGCGGAACAAAAAGAAGTTCTGATCGACCGGATGGGATTCTGGGGTTTCGTCGTGGTGGCTGCGACCTGCCACGGCACCGACAACGATGTCGTCGTCGATGCGCTGGAACAGATGGATGGGCGCGCCGCCGGTGTGGTCAGCGTCACAGAAGATGTGACTGCAGAAGAACTCCGGCGCATGCATGAAGTCGGCGTCCGCGGCGTGCGCTTTGCTTTCCTGCCACACATCACGAGCGAAGCGCCGGAGACGGACATCATCCTGCGCATCTCAGAAAGAATCGCACCGCTGGGTTGGCACACGGAACTCTATTTCCTGCCGGATACCTTTGACCAGATGGAACCGTTGATACGGTCGCTGCCCACGCCCGTGATCATTGATCACATGGGGCGGCCCGACGTGCATGTACCGGTCGAAGAGAACGACTACTTTGAACGACTGCTCGAGCTGGGTGGACACCGGGACGACATCTTCTGGAAAGTGACATCACCGGACCGGCACACGCGGTCCGCGCGCCCTGAGGACTGGGCCCTCGCCCTGGGGTTCGCGCACGCGTTACTGAAGCACTTTCCGGGAAACGTCATTAGCGGCACCGACCGGCCACGCCCGAATATGAACACTGTGATCATTACTCCCAAACCGGACCCGCCAAACAAGATGCCCAATGATGGCGACATTGCGAACTACTGGATCTGGCCCGTGGCACATCACGATCCCGGCATATTGGAACAGATTCTCGTGGTCAACCCGCGCAAGCTTTACGATTTCCGGGAGTCCTGATGCCGCATTTGAGACTGGAAGTTCCCGAAGACTGGTTGAGCGACGATTTCATCCTAGCCACAGGCTTTGATGCCCGAAAACTTCTCGATCACCTTGTAGAGGTCGTCGCCGGTCTCCGTATGGAGAAAGCTGCGGCTGAAGGACAGGGGCCACACTTCCCAGGCGCCGATGGCCCCACACCCGAATGGGTTCCGATGATCAATAAACGCAACCTCAAACACGCCGTGATCCCTGTTTATCACTCAGGTGTTGGAGGCGATCTCTCCAAGGGTTTTCTTCACCTCACATTCGCGGCCGGCAACGATACGCCGGGACGCACGGGGGAGGTTCGCAGGCACGCCGCCGAAACCCTCGGAAATGCGATCGACAGCTTCGTGGCAGGTCTTCCGGCATTGGGGTCCGTCACGGTTCACGTACAGGACATCGACCGGGAACGCGGCTATTCCACCACCGGTGAACGGAAGAAGCAACGCGGGGAGCTGGCGGACCCGCCTGCGGACGACCTCTGATTTGGCCGGGTCCGCAAACAGCTTGCCGAGAGAGCTCCTCTGCCGGAAGGCTTGCTGTTATTCAGCGGCGGCCAATTTATGCTGCGGCCTGGGTCGCTTGCTCGGATTCGATTAATCGCCGCGCAAAACGGATAAAAATCAAGGCGGTCAACGGCATGATCGCCGCATAAATCAACGCCGCAACTGCGAGGTCCGGATTCTGGAGGATGTTAAACGTGATCGCAAAAGCCAGAGCCAGGTTCTGCACACCCACCTCGTATGTGATGGTGACGACCTGAGGCGCGGGCAGCTTAAACAGCCGGCCCAGTCCGTAACCCAGGCCCATCGTCAGCAGATTCATCGTGATGACGAGCAACCCCACGGTCGTGATCTGGTCCACGATGACCTGCCAGCTGGAAAGGACACCGAGGATCAGCACAATGTAGAGCAGGACCAGAACCATTTTCCGGATGGGTTCCTCGGCGCGCTTGGCAAGCCCGGACCATCGGTAGCGAATGATCATACCGATCGCAATTGGAAACAGCGTCAGCGTCATCAATCCTCCAAGCATCTGCAGCACGGGCAACTCGGGTCGTTGATCCTGACCCATAAAGGTCTGAAGCGCCAAAAATGTCAGGAATGGAATCGTGAACACCGTAATGACGCTTGTGACCGCCGCCAGTGTGACGCACAAGGGGACGTCGCCTCGCGCCGCAAAGGTGTAGGCGTTGGACGTCACTCCACTGGGGCATATCGCCAGAATGACCAGGCCGACGGCAACCGCCGGCACCGGGCCAAATATCCATGCCAGAGCGAACGCCGTGACAGGCAGACCGATCAGTTGAGCCGTCAGTCCAATCGCCGCAGCCTTCGGAAACGTGATCACGCGTCTGAAGTCGGCTAAAGTCAAGGACAGGCCCAAACCCAGCATGACGAGACGGAGCACCCAGGGAACCACCGTAGAGTTGATAAACCCAACCTGTTCGGCCAGAAATTCCATAGTCTTAATTAACTCCCCAAGAAGAAGCGGACATGCTCGAAGGCGGTGTTTCGCACTTGTTTCCGCATGAACAATTTCAGCGCTAGAAAATCAATCACACGGTTCCCGACACCAGATCGGAGTCACAGCGATTGAAAACAACGTGAAGTCTATAGAATTGGAGGAGTTAAGGTCAATGGCAGCCTTGGATCGGAACCCGGTGCATCAAACCGCGCCAGCCGTGGCAAAATGGATCCCTCGACTATGTCCCTGACAAGCCCATTCAAAAAAGGACCTGAGGTGGTGACGTGGAACCGGGACGCTGTCCTGCGGGACTATCGCGTCGGGATCCGAAGCCGCGCCTGCAGTGTCCTGGGACGGAAAGAAGTTTTTTCGGGCAAAGCAAAATTCGGAATCTTCGGTGCCGGGAAAGAAGTGGCCCAGATGGCCATGGCGTACGCCTTCAAAAAGGGTGATTTCCGGTCGGGTTACTACCGGGACCAGACGCTGATGTTTGCCTTGAACCTCCTGACTCCCGAACAGTTCTTTGCCCAACTCTATGCCCATGCGGATTTGGCGGCGGAGCCCGCTTTCGGCGGCCGGTCGATGTCGGGTCACTTTGCCACCAGGCTTCTGGACGAGACCGGGGCATTTATTCCACAGAACGATCGTTATAACTCCTCCGCCGATCTGTCGCCCACGGGTGCCCAGATGCCCCGACTTGTGGGGCTCGCCTACGCATCGAAACTCTATAGGGATTTGGACAGCCTGAAGGAAATAGGAGCAAATTTTTCTAGCAACGGTGACGAGATCGCTTTCGGTACGATCGGAAACGCCAGCTGTGCCGAGGGCGTGTTCTGGGAAGCGGTCAACGCAGTGGGCGTTCTGCAGGTCCCGATGTTGCTGTCGATATGGGACGACGGTTTCGGGATCTCCGTCCCCAACGCATTTCAGATGACGAAAGGGGATATCGGCCGGATTCTGGATGGCTTTCGCCGTCGGCCCGGCGGACGGCCGGGGCTCGACATCTATGTGGCGACAGGGTGGGACTACCCGGAGCTCTGTACCACGTATCTGGAAGCGTCCAGACGGACCCGGGAAGACCATGGACCGGGGATTATTCATGTCACTGAGCTGACGCAGCCGCTGGGCCATTCCACCTCAGGAAACCATGAGCGCTATAAGTCGCAGGAACGGCTGGACTGGGAAAAGGCACACGATTGCCTGTCCAAGATGCGGGAATGGATTCTGGAAAAGGGCTTCGCCCGTTCAGAGGAATTGGACGCGCTCGACAATATTGAGAGACAGACCGTCGTGGCGGCGCGCGACAAGGCGTGGTTGGAATTCCGGGATCCGATCGAAAATGAGCGACACACCGTGCTGTCGATGGCGAAGGCGCTCGAACAAGAATCCCGCGACCCGAATAAGATCACCGCTCCGAGGGAATCGCTTGAGCAGATACCCACAGTCGGGCGCAGGGACATCATGGCGACCGTAGGGGAGATTCTTCTTGCCGTGAAAGAAGAAGGCCTGGACACAGAGGCATTGCGGCACTGGAAGCGGGAGCAGGGCCTCGTCAACGAACGGCGTTACGGTTCAGATCTCTATAGCGAATCCTCTAAATCCGCGCTGGCCGTCCCGATCGTGCCGGCCCGGTATTTGGCCGAGCCCCCAGTTCTAAAAGGTTTCGAAATCATTCAGGCCTGCATGGACGCCGCTTTTTCGCGATTTCCGAACCTGATTGCCCTCGGTGAAGATGTCGGCCTCCTCGGAGGCGTCAACCAAGGTTGGGCGCACCTGCAGGAAAAATACGGTCCCGCACGAATCACAGATACCGGCATCCGTGAGACCACAATAGTCGGACAGGCAATCGGGATGGCCTTGCGGGGCCTCCGCCCCATCGCTGAGATTCAATACTTGGACTACTTCCTCTACGCACTCCAGATTATCTCCGACGATCTGGCATCTCTTCGCTGGCGCACGCGAGGGGGACAGAAAGCTCCGGTCATTATTAAGACGCGAGGCCATCGGCTCGAGGGCATATGGCATTCGGGCTCACCCATGTCCGGAATCATCAACCTCGTTCGCGGCATCTACGTCTGTGTCCCCAGAAACTCTGTCCAGGCCGCCGGGTTCTACAACACGATCCTGCGTTCCGATGACGCGGTCTTAGTAGTCGAGGTTCTGAACGGCTATCGCAAGAAAGAAGCAATTCCGGAAAATATCGGCGACTTTACTCTCCCGCTGGGAGTGCCCGAGATTATACGGGAGGGTAGAGATATCACGATCGTCACCTACGGCGCGTGCTGCGCCGTTGCCGAAGCAGGGGCCACGCTGCTCCAAACGGTCGGTATCGAGGCCGAGATAGTCGATGTGCGCACCCTCCTGCCATTCGATATCGATGGCGTGATCTGCAAGTCGCTCAAGAAGACCAATCGAATACTTTTCCTCGACGAGGACTGCCCCGGTGGGGCGACCGCGTACATGATGCAGGAAGTATTGGAGCACCAAGGGGGCTTCGAGTGGCTCGACAGCCCGCCGCTGACACTGTCCGGCCAAGCGCATCGCCCGGCCTACGGTTCCGATGGGGACTATTTTTCAAAACCCAATCGAGAACAGGTCGTCGAGGCGGTCTACGGGCTGATGCACCGCCACGATCCGATGAAATTTCCGCCGTTTGTCTGACTCTCCAGTTTCAGATTGGTGTAGTATCCGGACGCGTGGAGCCCTCTTCAATCGAGTCAACACAATTGCGGGTCATACACAGCTGGCCATGGAACAAGAGACGAAATCCCGGTGAGCCGAGTAGAAGCAGATATCTCGGTACCCATGCGCTGGTACTCGACCATCTCGCGATACCAATGGAAGATCCTGCTCGCAGCAAAGCTGGGTTGGATGTTGGACGCGATGGATTTCATGCTCTACGCAATCGCGGTCAGCGAACTCACAGTCTACTTCGGGTTCAGCGACGCCACTGCCGGCATCCTGGGGACGGTCGCGCTCGCAACGTCCGCTGTCGGAGGCATCACTTTCGGTTTCGTGGCAGACCGCGTCGGCCGGACACGCGCACTGATGTTCACGATCCTGATCTTCTCGCTGGCCTCGCTCGGGACCGCTACTTCGCAATCGTTACTCCAACTGTTGCTGTGGCGCGCCTTGCTCGGAATCGGTATGGGTGGCGAATGGGCCACAGGCGCCGTGCTGATCAGCGAGACGTGGCCGCCCGCGCATCGCAACAAGGCAATCAGCATCATGCAAACAGGCTGGGCATTGGGCTACCTCCTGGCCGCGGTTCTCGGTGCCGTCATACTGGGCCCGGCCTGGCTGGGCGACGACTCTTGGCGCCTGTTGTTTGCCCTGGGAGCGGCTCCGGCGTTGCTGGTGCTGTGGGTGCGGCGCAGTGTTCCCGAGCCGGATCTCTGGACTGAACACCGTGCCGCTCCGCGGACTCAAGGCCGAAATCAGTTCGCTGTGATTTTCGGTCGAGACCTGATTGGCCGGACGCTTTTGATCATCCTGCTCAGCTCCACAGTCCAGTTCGCCTACTGGGGCGTCTTCTTCTGGCTACCGGCTTTTCTCTCCCGACCCATTGAGGACGGGGGCGCGGGTATGGGCGTGGTCGGTTCACTCGGGTGGATTGTTCCCGTTCAGATCGGCGCATACCTTGGCTACCTCACCTTCGGGTTCATTGCGGACGAAATCGGACGCCGGCGCACCTTTGTCCTCTTCATGCTCGCGGCGGCCATTTTGGTGCCGATATATGGACAGATGGCGCGCAGCCCGCTGATCCTCTTGCTGCTCGGACCCTTCCTCGGCTACGTCGGCCACGGTTACCTTTCAATGTTCGGCAGTTTCATCGCCGAACTGTTTCCGACATCGGTGCGGGCGACCGGCCAGGGAACGAGCTTCAGCCTGGGACGCCTGGTCGGAGGTCTCGCTCCTTTCGTTATCGGTTATCTGGGGGCGTTGCCGGGTATCGGTATCGGGCTGGCGCTCGGCGTGACGTCGGGATTCTTTCTTCTGGCCGCGCTTTTGGTGTTCACGCTTCCCGACAGGAGCGGTCAACCGCTCGAAGCTTAGTAGCCCGTGGCAGAAGTCCCAAGGACCGCGTTACGGCCAAACGGGGCCGGATTCTAGGAGACGACGTCGAGACAATGCGCATTCATTGGGAGGAGTCGGCGACAACGAAGACGGCCCCGTTTCGCCGTAACCCTTCGGGCGCAGGGGGGCCACCGACGTATCAAACGGAGGCCGCAGGCGCCCCGCAGGCTTTGTCCGGCATTGATAAGGCCGGTCACGATGAAAAGACGGCGCCCGCGGCCTCGATTTCAAACCTCGGTGCCCACTCCTCACTTCGCGCCTGCAACCCGAAGACCCCTGCGCGCGGTCCTTGGGACTTCTGCCACGGGCTGCTAACTTAAACGGCGGCATCGGAGGGACGGCTTCCCGTACGAACGGGGATGGGAGTCAATCGCATCAGCCCTGCAGGGCGCAGGTTCGAAATCCGGCGACAATGTTGCGGCGATGCCGCATGAAGAAGTTCCGCCAGGTGTTTCGGATCATCTTGGAACGCGACGCGAACCCGCCTCCGCGAAGGACAGGCTTCTGCCCAAAACAAGGCTGGGAATACTCCTTATACGGGTCCGGCGAAAACCCCGGGTACGGTTCCAGCACGCTGTCGGTCCATTCCCAGATGTTGCCAATCATCTGTCGGCAGCCAAAAGCACTGTCCCCTTCCGGATAGGCGCTGACATCCACGACATCCAGATGGTTCCAATCCAGATTGGCGTGCTCCACCCTCGGGGGCTCCCCGCCCCACGGGAACCGACGCTTCTCATAGCCTGCGGCAGTCACTTCCCATTCAGACTCGGTCGGAAGCCTGCGACCGGACCACGCACAATACGCCCGTGCCTCATACCAGTTGATGTGCACGACCGGATCGTTCGGCCTCAGCGGAAAGCTACCGTCGAATCGTTTCTGTACCCAACCGCGGTTCGACTTGCGCCAGAACAACGGACGGGTTGCGCCTTCCCGGCGGCGCCACTCCCAACCGTGCTTCCCCCAGAACCGCCTCACACCGTATCCTCCAGCATCGACGAAGCGAAGAAACTCGGCGTTCGTCACGGGCGCGTTGGCAATACGGAATGGAGTGATCTCGATTTCGTGTGCCCATTTTTCGTTGTCGAAGACGAAGCAATCATCGCTCCTGGCCCCATGGGAATACGTTCCGCCTGGAATCTCCACATCCCCGGGTTCGAAGCTCGGGTCCGGCAAAACGGCTATCTCTGTAAACTTCGGTCTGGGGTATCCCAGGGTCTGCCGCACCATACAAAGGTTTTCCGAGTGCATGTATTCGTGTTGTGTCGTCAACCAATAGAAGTATCTCTCCGTCTCATTGGTGTCGCGTCCCTCCAGGCGGGCGATCGAGCGATCGAGGACGGTGTGTAGATAATCCAGCGTCTGGTCACGTGACATGTAGTCGTGATCCCAGCGACTCTTGTAAGACACGTTGAACGCATCGTAAATATCGTCCCCGTCTTCGAGAATTGGTGTCGCCTTCCCGAGGTTCCGGAGGATCCAGTAGTCCTGAAACCAGCCGACGTGACCTGCTTCCCAGATTGGAGGTTCGAGGAAGTGATCCTTCGGACCCAACAATTGCGCCTCGGAGAGATCCGTGAAGAGCGTAAGCTCTCTCTCACGCGCTTCGCGCAGATCCTCGATAAGGTCCTCCGCAGTCGGTTGTATGATCGCTGTCATCAGACCGGATACTACAGGTTTCGGGCTGTCCGTGGGAATAGCAGCCGCACAGGTCGGTTGCGCTGGGCCCGCTCGTTCTCCACCTTGACCTGAGCTTCATCGTCCGCGGCGGGGATCCGGGCGACTTTCTCAATGTGCTGACAGGAAGCGCCCGACATCGTTTTCTCGTAGAGAAACTGTGCTTAAAGTTTGGTTGACAGTGCCTATACGAGGCACAATGATGACTATCACTGATGAGTGGATCGTGTGGGTCGAACACGAGAGGTGGCTGGACTTCCCGCCGGAACCCACCCAGGATTCGGGGTCACTGGAGAACGCTGCTGGCGGGGACTTTCAGCAAAGTTTTCTGCGAGTGCACGCAATACATCAATCGCCCAACTCGCCGACGAGATCCTCCCTAGCGTTACTCTGGAGGGGCAGAAGCCGCGGTTTCTTGTGGATCTAAGGTGGGTCTAAGAACGAATCGGATCACACAGCAACCGGGCGAGCCTCTGGTTCTTCAGGTCGAATGCAGAGGAAGACTTTCCGTTGTTTTTGTAAAAACCGACTAATGACGCGACGATTTCTTTCAAATGCTGTAATCCTCCCCCTCCTGTGCCTCGCTCCCATGGCGGATGGTGCCGACCTGGAGCTGCCGACGCCACCCGCCCATTACACACGTTTCGACGCCGACCTGGCAGGCATCCGTCTGCTGAATACATTGCTGCCGGAATTGGATGTCGAATCTCAGGCGATAGTTCAGCAGTTCCTCAGTCCTCGCTCAGCCGGGACTACGCCGCAAGTACATCGTTCTGAAGCCTTGACCTTGCTTCGATCACTCGACCTGGAACCGTTCCGTAGGGAGATTCTGGAATTGCTGATCCACCATTCCAGTATTCTCGACCTTGTCCCGGGTAGCGCATCAGATTGGATTCCCGTTGTCCACGATTCACTCTTGTTTTTCCTGGATGGGTTGGGCGACGAACGGATTTTCGAGCGAATTTTAAACTTGACCTATCTGCCCGCAGGTACGGGCAGGGCAGACCGGCTGCTCAAGTTCACTGACAGGACACCCTCGCTGCAAAAGATTGGTCAGATTCTGGCTCGTAATCCAGACCTGTCGCCGGACCTCCGCATGGCTTTGCAGACCCTGGAAAACGGCATTGCGACTTCAGATCCTGAAGAAATAGTCGGATTGATCGAGGAGGACATCGGTCAAGAAGCTATCGACACATTTCAAGTCCGATTCGCTGAAGATATCTTGGCCGAAGCCAGCGTCGGAGCCGTGATCCGCGCCACCCTCATCCAGGCAGAGAGAGAAAGCGAAGAAGATATCGTTTTCAAGGTCGTCAAGCCCTACGTCCTGGAATCGCTGCCGCGGGAACTTGAAATACTCGATCAACTCTCCCTGTTCTTCGAGGAAAACAGCAGCGCCTACGGTCTTGGCGACATTCCGCTCTCCGACACCTTTCGGGATGTCAAAACAGCACTCTCGAGCGAAATCCGCATTGTGGATGAGCAGCGGAACTTGGCTTTGGCCGAAACCTACTACGCCGGCAACCCCGCAGTCCGGGTACCTCATCTGTACCCGCTTTCAACACCAAACGTGACAGCGATGGAGTTTGTCCCTGGAAATAAGATCACGGATGCGCACACCGGCCAGCCGGGTGACCGTAAGGAAATGGCCCAGCGTCTAAGTGACGTTCTCACGGTCGATGTAATATTTTCCTCAGCAGAAGAGGCCATCTTCCACGGTGATCCCCACGCCGGCAACGTCTTCCATGTTTCTGAAGACGCCTCGAATCCGTACCAAATTGCCCTTTTGGATTGGGGACTCTACGGCAGTTTCCCTCGGGCGCAGCGAGCACAACTCGTTCAACTGGTCCTCGGAGTCCATCTCGGAAACACCAAGCGTATCGTGAATAATGTGGGGGCGCTGATTGAGGAATGGCCACCGGCGTCTGCTGCAGAACACGAAAAGATAGGTGAAATCGTGGACCGAGCGGTGGGGCAGAAGTCCGAGGTATTCCCGACCCTTCAGAGGCTGATCGTTGACCTGGCCACAGCCGGATTTCAAACCCGCTTCAACATTGCGCTCTTTATTAAGTCACAGATCACCATCGCGGGCATCCTGCTGGAACTGGATCCCGATTTCGATCAGGATGAATACATGTTGGATCGGGCGAGGGCTTTGGTCTGGAGGGAATTCCCCAAGCACGTGCTCAATGGGTATTCCGCTGATCGTGAACACCAGTTCCGGAATCATGAACACCGATTCCGGCCATCGTGAACACTCGCCGGAGCGAAGCGACGGGTTAGCGTCTCAGTTTATTCCTTTCAGAGTCCAGGTTTTCTCTGTTTTAGTCCTTTCCAAAATTATTGTGATAAATCGCCGCCGGCCTGTGTGTAACTGTGCGAAAGCCGGGAGCGTTTTTTGCGGAGGCTTTTGCAAGCAGCGGTGGAAATGATCAAGAGAAAGTCGGCCGAAGGCCACCATTCCCATTTGCACGGCTGCGGCAGTTTCCACAGGCCCCGTGCCCTGCGTGAGGCGCGCGTTCCGCGCCCGGACCCGGATTCCCGCACTTCCTTCGCGCGAGGATTGCGCAGGAGCGACGATTGGGTCCGGGGCCGGCCTGGAGTACCCCCTGGCGGCGGCGTGTGGATGCATCGGTGCGCCGATCATCGGGACTCCTTCAACGTCTTGGGTTGGGTCTTGGTTTGCCGCATCAATGCCCCTTTCAGTTCGATACGGTGCGCATTGTGGAGGAGGCGATCGCAGATGGCGTCGGCCTGGTTCGGGTCGCCAATGACGCCGTGCCAGTCGGGGACCGGGAGCTGGCTGGCGATCAAGATGGCGGAACGTTCGCTCCGTTCCTCGACGACTTCGATCAGGTCCCGGCGTTCAGCGTCGCGCAGCGGGGCCAGGAGCCAGTCGTCGATGGCCAGCAGATCGGTTTTGGCCAGACGGGCCAGGACTCGGGTGTAGGAGCCGTCGCCACGGCCGACCGCCAGTTGGTGCAAGAGCCGAGGCATGCGGACGTAGGTGGCGTTAAAACCCCGCCGGCAGGCGCGTTCGACGAAAGCCGAAGCCAGAAAACTCTTTCCGATGCCGGTCGGACCGGTGATGAGAAGATTGTGCCGGTCTTGGATCCACCCGCAGGAGCCCAGGGCGAGGACTTGGGAACGGTCCAGACGGCGACGATGTTTGAAGTCGACGTTTTCCAGCGATGCCGTCGCGTCGCGCAGCTTCGCCGCGCGCAGGCGTCGGGTGAGCTTGCGGTGCTCCCGGGCCGTCCACTCCTCATCCACCAGTAGGCCCAGACGTTCCTCGAAGCCGAGATCCGTGTACTGATTCGAGCGGCGTTGCTGCTCCAGGGCCTCGACCATGGCCGATAGCTTCATCTGGTTCATCTTCTCCAGGGTTTGTTCCATTAGCATGAGTGCGTCTCCTCGGGGTCCGCATAGTAGGCGGCGCCGCGAATGTTGTCGTGATGGGGCGTCGGTGGGGTTTCGGTGTCCCCGAAAGGCAACCGGTCCTGGGCCGACGACAGGATGTTCTTGACGGTGCGGTAGCTATAGGACTGCAAGTGCAGCGCCCGCGCACTGGCGGCTTCGAGCCGCTCGGCGCCGGAGCGGCGACCTAGACTCATCAATCCCAGGCAGGCCCGGTACCCCTGTTCCGGATGCGGCCACCGTTTCATGATCTCCTCGACCAGGCGGCCGGTCTTGGGGCCAGTTTTCTCCGCCCAACTAATCAGCCGGGACGGTGTCCATTCCGCATGGGCCCGATGGGCACTGGGCATATGTTCGGACAGAGTCGACGGCTTGTGATCGTAGCGACGGCGATGGGACGTCACGCGCCGGCCTTTGTAGTAGACCTCGACAATGGACGCCGTGTAACGTGCTTCCACCCTCTCATGGATCAACTGGCAGGGCACGCTGTAAGGATGGCGGTCCACGGTAATGTGGTAATCGATGCTGACACGACAGTCCTTCCACTCGGCCTGTTCATACCGGTTGGTCGGGAGGGGCTGTAATGCCGGTCGATCCAGCCGCTCGTAGAGTTCCAGGCGGGATACTCGAAGCTTCTGCATCGGCCGCTGGTTCAGTTCCACCAGCAACTCTCGAATGGCTCCGTTCAAGTCGGCCAGACTGAAGAACGTGCGATTCCGGATCCTGGCCAGGATCCACCGCTGTGCGACCAGGACGGTCGATTCAACTTTCGCTTTGTCCCGAGCTTTCCGCGGTCGGGCCGGTATGACAACGGCGCCGTAGTGTTCGGCCTCATCCTGGTAGGTACGGTTGACGCCTGCTTCATAGCGGCAGGGCTGGGTAATGGCACTCTTGAGTTGGTCGGGAACCCAGATCCGGCTCGATCCGCCGAAGAACTCCACCATGCGGATATGCACGCCGACCCAATCGGGGAGTTTCTGGCTCGGTGTCGCTTCCGCGTAGGTGTAACCGCTGGCGCCCAGAACAGCGACGAACAACTCGACTGGAATAGCTTTGCCCGTCCGTGGATCCGTCAGCTGTGGCCGTTTGCCGGAAAAGTCGATGAAGGTCTTCTCTCCGGCGCGGTGCACCTGTCGCATCGAGGGCTTCAATTTCTGGGCCCAACGCCGGTAGATCTCACAGAACTGGCTGTAGGCATATCCCTTTGGATTCGCTTCTCGGTACTCTTCCCACAGCAGGTGCAGGGTGACTCCAACACGCTTCAACTCCTGGTGGATCCGTTCTACATCCGGAGCCACCCGTTCCCGGGAGCCCGGTCCCGCGCGGGGAAACAGCCGCGCTTCAAGCGCTGCCTCGTCCAGGTCTTCGGGCAGCGGCCATTCCAGTCCGGCCTGCTTGGCCCGTCCCAAGTAGTCCGCAACGGTGCCCAAGCCCACGCGACATGCGCTGGCGATCGCCCGGTGGCTGAGCTGTTGGTCGTGTTTGAGTCGTAGAATCTCGCGTATCTGTCTCATCGGTAGTCGTTTCGTTGCCATCAAGGCCCTCCTGTGCTTCAGGAGAACCTAAAAGCTCCAAACTTCGCTACCGACGAGTGATCACGATGGCCGGAATCGGTGTTCAGGATCACCGGAATCACTGTTCAGGATCCCGGAATCCGCGTTCACGATCCCGGAATCGGTGTTCACGATGGATCGGAATCAGTGTTCAGGATGGTCCGGAATACGCACTCAATACAGTCTGGTTCCCCTCATGGAACTCGCACAACTACCGAAGCATGCTTTCCAACGAGGACATCCGCGACATGTGGACTCAGAAGGTCGGCAGATTCTTCAAGAGTTTGGGCGGCGGGTTGGCTCGTGCTGTGACGGCTCCATTCTGACGCCTTCACTTCCGGTGACTATTTCTTAAAACGTAGGTGCGTGCCTCTTGACTGTTCTGTCGCTTGCCGTTTATATGCCGTCTCCGGGAGGCGACATTCCCTACAGCTACCAGTATTTTTCGGTGTGAATCTGGCCCGGGGCTTTCTTTTTATGTTCCCGAAATCCTTCCCCTTCCAATATCTCCACCACGTCCTCGATCATGGCCGGATTGCCACAGACGAAGACGTGCGTGTCTTCGGGTGACGGGTTCAGTCCCCAGGCGTCTGTTAGAGCCGGGCTTCCCCAGAGGTCCTGAACATAACCGGTCGCACCGCCCCAGGGAGCGGCTTCTTCTTTAGGTCGGCTGATAATGGGAATGTAGGTGAAGTTGGGGCACATCCTGTTCAAAGCCATCAGCTCACTTCGGTAGCCCAAATCCCACGAATGACGAACGCCGTGGAGGATGGCAAACTTTCGCGTGTCTCCGCATGTCAGTTGGGTTCGAAGCATACTGACATAGGGAGCGAGGCCGGTGCCCGTGGAGATCAGTACGACGTGCTTTTCGGAGGGCGTATTCTCGAGCGTAAAATTGCCGGTAACCTTCGGCGACAACCACAGTCGATCTCCGCCCGACAGCGCGAACAAACGGGGGGTGAGGGCGCCAGCAGGAACCAGAACGACGTAGAACTCCATGTATTCTTTCGCTGACGGCGATGAGGCGATCGAGAACGCACGCTTGACCAGCTTGTCGGCTTGGACTGCTTTCTCTTCAGGATCACATCCGTCACAGCGTGGAGCGCTGCCGGGAAGTCCCAAGACCGCGAACTGTCCAGGCACAAAATCAGACAGGTTCCAGCCCTCGGGTACGACTCGAAAGATCGCTAGCCCTGGGGCAACCTCAATCTTTTGAATAAGGACGGCATTCGCTTCAATATCCATGCAGTGCTTCTACTCGTTATACCGCCGCGTGCTTGAGGTGGTCCCGACGGGGTTTAAGGTAAACCGCTACGAACGACCTCTCGGATCGTCGCAACACGCAGGGGATAGGTTCCGATCACTTTCACGGCACGCAATCCCCGTCTAAGCTCTGCAATCGCCTTCCCGACTCCGGGGCTCTCCATCGTGCCAATAAAATCCACATGATAGACCGACTCGGAATCGGACCCCTGGACAGGCCGTGACACGACGTTGGTCAGCGGAATCCCGCCCTCGACAAACGGCCGGAGTACGCCCGAGTCTCGCCGCTCGGAATGCGGCACCTGAAAACAAATGCTGGTCTTCAGTGAATCGCTTGAGGATCTATCCGATTTGAGATTGTTATCAGCGCACATGAGCAGAAAGCGTGTGTAATTTTCGGGATGGTCCTGGATTCCCGACCGCAAAATCTCTCCACCGTAGACCGCCGCACTGCGCGCGCTCCCGATTGCTCCCGTATGGGGTGTCCTCTCTCGGATCACCAGTTCGACCGCGCCCGCCGTGTCGAAGGCGGGCACGGGATCCATCTTAAGCTGGGTTTTCAAAGATTGCTCGCACTGGGCCAACGCGATCGGATGGGATAGGACCCGCCGGACGTCTTCGATCGGCGTCCCCGATGGAACAATCAGGCAATGCGAAATGGTCTGCACGGCCTCGTCGATGATGACCAGATCGTTCTGTGCAAGCAGATCGTATGTTTCATCGATCGGGCCGGCGAGCGTGTTCTCGACCGGAATGACCGCGTACTGGGCCTGACCCTGAGCGATACGGTCGAACACCTCCTGGAGCGTCTTTAATCCGAGGAGCCGGGAATCCCTGGATACAAAATCGAAAGCGGCATCCTCGCTGAATGCACCAGGCTGCCCCTGATATACGACGTCGTATTCAGCTGTGACTATCGATTTAGAAAGTGGCATCGGGTGTGGCCTGCCTTTTCGATACTGTGTTCCAGTTGCGTGTCCGTCCTCGTTAATGATATCTCGAAAAGCCTGTTCCACAGTCTTGTCCCACAGGTCGTCCACCCCTGCTGTCTGTCAGCCGGGTGGAAGGGAGGTTTTTTCCAGGATCTTGATCCGAGTCCCTTCAATGCCCGGCTAACGGCCCTCGAAAATGGCGTCAGAGCCCTGTTTCCCCTATTGAATTGTTGAAAAAACGTGAGACGAAACAGGGCTCTGACCCCATTTCTAGACGAGGTAGTGGAGTAGGTCGGGACTGTCGTTCAGGTACTCTCCAAAGAAACCTGAACCTTTCATTCGACGGATCAGAGGTTCCAGATCTTCCTTATTTCTCAATTCCACTCCGATCACCGCGGGGCCCCTGTCCCGGTCGGTCTTTTTGGAGTATGAAAAGTGTGTGATGTCATCGCCCGGTCCCAGGACATCAACAACGAACTCACGGAGCGCACCGGCACGCTGCGGGAATCGCACGATGAAGTAGTGCTTCAAGCCTTCGTAGATCAGCGCTCGCTCTCGGATCTCTTCGATTCTCCGAAAGTCGTTATTGCCGCCGCTGATCAGACAGGCAACGGTCTTTTCCCTGATGCGATCCCGACAGTCTTCGAGCGCGGAAATCGCTAAGGCGCCGGCAGGTTCGACAATGATTCCATGATCGTTGTAAAGGCTGAGAATAGTGGCGCACAACCGTCCTTCAGGAACGGTCACAACCTCGTCGAGCACCTCCCTGCAGATCTGGTAGGTCAACTCCCCCACCCGCTGAACGGCCGCTCCATCAGTGAATACGTCGATCGTTTCGAGCTGGACCGGATGGCCAGCACGAAATGCTTCGACCATCGAGGGTGCACCTTCGGGCTGCACACCGATGATCTCGGTTTCTGGAGATTTCGCTTTGACCCAACTGCCCACGCCGGCGGCCAGGCCACCCCCTCCTACGGGCACAAACATGATGTCGATGGTGTGACCCGCGTCTTCGAGCATCTCCATGCCGACGGTTGCCTGACCTTCGATCACGATGGGATCCTCAAACGGGTGCACGTAGATGGAACCGTCGGACGTCGTCCGACGGACAGCCTCCCGTTCAGCATCGTCAAAGACATCGCCAACCATCTCGATATCAACCCTCGATCCGCCAAGCGCACGCACGCGTTCAATCTTCTGACTTGGTGTGGTCAGCGGCATATAGATTGTCGCGTGAATGCCGAGGCTCTTGGCAGCGTAAGCGACGCCCTGGGCATGGTTACCGGCGCTTGCACATGAAACGCCCCTTGAGAGTTCCTCATCCGAACAACTGCGGATCTTGTTGTAGGCGCCCCTAATTTTGTAGGAACGGACAACCTGCAGATCTTCTCGCTTGAGCAGGACGTTGGCTTCGTAATCTTCGGAAAGGCTGGCATCGCGCTCCATGGGAGTGCGGACGACGACGTTCTTCACACGGTTCGCAGCCTTCCCAATGGCGTCCGTCCCCGGACGCCAGGTCAGTTCAGGAGAGTCGGACCGTGTCACTTGGCTACGTGTGCTTCCTTTGCGGCCGCTGCTCCGATGGTTTCCTTCACAGGGCGACCCCCCTTTGCTTCGGGCCGCAACTGCCGGACTTGCTTCCCGGTACGCCAGATCTCTTGATTCCCCAACTCGTCCAACTCCGCTTCGAGCCGGACCCGGTAATCATCCTTGCTGCAGGATTCGATGACAATTTCGGCTTCCTTCCCCGAGCGTACGCTTTCGTAGAGCTCTTCATACACCGGTGTCACGGCTTCACGAAACTTGTGACGCCAATCCAGGGCTCCGCGCTGAGCCGTAGTGGAACAATTGGCATACATCCAGTCCATGCCGTTTTCGGCCACAAGCGGCATTAAACTCTGGGTCAATTCTTCGACTGTCTCATTGAAGGCCTCTGAGGGAGAGTGGCCGTTCTTTCGAAGGGTGTTGAACTGCGCTTCGAAAACTCCCGCAATCGCCCCCATCAATACGCCGCGCTCCCCGGTCAGATCCGAATAGACTTCCTTCCGGAAGTCGGTCTCGAAGAGGTAGCCGGAACCCACGCCAATGCCCAGCGACATCACGCGCTCCAGCGCGCGTCCAGTGGCATCCTGGAAAATTGCGTAGCTCGAATTCAAACCCTTCCCTTCAACAAATAGCCGTCGGAGAGAAGTCCCGGAACCTTTAGGGGCGATCAGAATGACGTCGATGTCATCTGGAGGAATGACATGGGTCTGATCCTTGAACGTCACCGCAAAACCGTGGGAGAAGTAAAGACACTTGCCTGCCTTTAGATTCGGCCGCACCTTATCCCATTGGGCGATCTGACCGGCATCGGAGAGGAGATACTGGATGATCGTTCCACGGTCGGCCGCTTCTTCGATCTCAAAAAGACTCTCGCCTTCGACCCATCCGTCTTGGACAGCCTTGTCCCACGAGCGCGAGTCTTTCCGCTGCCCTACAATCACGTTGAATCCGTTGTCCTTCAAATTCAGCGCCTGTCCGGGTCCCTGGATCCCGTAACCCAGAACAGCAATCATTTCATCCTTCAAACATGCGCGAGACTTATCCAAAGGCCATTCTTCTCGCGTCGTCACGTTTTCCTCGACGTCGCCGAAGCGTATCTTTGCCATGCTGCTTTAACCTCCGTTTTTCGCGTCAGCTGACGCATCGATTTGGGCGAGAGAAGGCTTCGTGACGGAGATACTGCCCGACCTCACGAACTCCATTACGCCGAAAGGCTCCAAACTGCCTAATAACTCTTCGATCTCGCGCTGCGACCCGGTCTTTTCCACAACGACGTAGCCCGATCCCGCCACGAGGATCCGCGCGCGGCTCGTCCGCACAATCTTTCCAAGAGAACTTCCAATTGCTGTCGCGTCGAGGGAAAGCTTGAACAGGGCCACTTGCCGTTCGTGGGTTTCCTCATCGCGGTGAAAGTTCACGTCGAGCACACCCATAGCCGCACCAATCTGCTTGACGGCCCGGCGTACCCGCTCCGGAGTGGCCCGAACAACGATGGTATGCTGGTACAGCTTGGATTTACCGCCGTTCGTGCAGGTGAAGCTTTCAATCTTCACTCGGTGGCGCCCCAGGCAGGCCGCCAGACGAAGCAGTGAACTCGAGTCGTTCTCGGTGAGTGCCGAAACTGTAAATTGCGGATCCAATGGTTTCCTGTAGACGAGCCTATTCCAAGCGAATCTCGGAACAGGCCGAACCGGAAGGGACCATCGGGAACACGTTGTCCTCCCGTTCCACTAGCACTTCCAGAAGGAACGACGACTCCGCTCCCAACATCGCTTCAATCGACTCACCGAGCTTTCCTCTTTCAGTCACCCGAATTCCTTCCATACCGTAAGCCGCCGCAATGGCCACGAAGTCCGGATTCATCAATTCGGTCGCCGAATAACGGCGTGAAAAGAACAACTGTTGCCACTGGCGCACCATTCCCAGGTACTCGTTGTTCAGGATCATCATCTTGACCGGAATCTTCGCCTGGGAAATCGTGCCCAACTCCTGAAGTGTCATCTGGAACCCACCGTCACCAATAATGGCGATAACGGGTCGGTCCTGCCGTGCGATGGCCGCGCCAATCGCCGCCGGCAGGGCAAAACCCATCGTCCCGAGGCCCCCGGAGGTTATAGTGCCGCTGCCTTCTTCGAACTTGTAATAGCGGGCCGCAGCCATCTGGTGTTGTCCAACGTCGGAGACGATGATGGCTTTTCCATCACTGCGCTCGGACAACTGATGAATGACTTCCGCCATCCGGAGACCGGGAGAGTCGGGATGAATATCTTTTTGAATGACCCGATCGATTTCGATCCTGTCGCACTCTCGAAACTCAGCCAGCCACTCCTCACGATTTGCTGGCCCGACCGCGTCAACGAGAGCCCGAAGAGCCTCCTTGGCGTCGGCGACGATAGCAACATCGGTCTTGACGTTCTTGTCGATTTCGGACCGATCGATATCTATATGAATGACCCTAGCTTGCCGCGCATACTTGGAAAGATCACCGGTCACCCGGTCATCGAACCGCATCCCGACCGCTATCAAGAGATCGCACTGGTTGGTCTTGATGTTCGGTCCGTAGTTTCCATGCATTCCCAGCATGCCGGTGTGCAGCCGGTGACGGCGCGGTAGGGCCGACAGTCCCAGCAGTGTGCACGCGAACGGGAGCTGGGCCTTCTCGACAAAGGCCTTCAGTTCGGCCTGTGCCTCCGACAGCAGGACGCCCTGTCCCACCAGAACGAATGGTTTTCGCGACTGGTCGATCAACCGGGCTGCTGCCTCAACATTCCCAGGTTCCAATGCGGGCCGCGGCCGGTAACCCCGGATCTCGGGTATGATCACCGGCCGGTAGTCGAGATTCCCGATCTGTGCGTCCTTTGTGACATCGATCAACACGGGTCCAGGACGTCCCGACCGTGCGATATAGAGGGCTTTGGCAATCACTTCGGGGATCTCTTCGGGCTGCGTGATCTGGTAATTCCACTTTGTCAGGGGCGCGCTCACCGAGATGATGTCCGTCTCCTGAAACGCGTCCGAACCCAGCATCCTCGAGGGCACTTGTCCGGTAATACACACCACGGGTGTGCTGTCCATTTTTGCGTCTGCAATGCCCGTGATCAGGTTTGTCGCTCCAGGGCCGGACGTGGCAATACAGACGCCGGGCCTTCCCGAGGCGCGCGCGTAGCCTTGGGCAGCATGGATCGATCCCTGTTCGTGACGGACGAGAATATGTCGAATCTGATGGTCGTACTCGAACAGGGCGTCGTACACGGGCATGATCGCTCCACCCGGGTAACCGAAGACCGTGCGGACGCCTCCCTGCAACAACGAAAGCACAAGTGCTTCGGATCCCGACACTGTCTGTGGTGGTTGGAGGAAACCTTCTGGCGCTATGGCTTCTGGCTCTAGAGCGCTCAGTGTTTCTTCTTCCCCGCTTACCGTCGTCTTGCTTCGCGACATCTTACGCTCCGTCTGTAGTACAGCCTTCGGACGCGGATGACACCGCCCGGGCATATTTGTAGAGAGCGCCCGAGGTCACGCGTAACGGCGGCGCCGACCACCCGGCCCGGCGCGCTGCTATTGCGTCGGGTGCCAGGTCCAGATCGATCGTGTTGTTGACGGCATCGATGCGTATGCGATCGCCATCCTTGAGGAACGCAATCAGACCGCCATCCTGAGCTTCCGGAGTGATATGGCCCACGACAAAACCATGTGTTCCACCCGAAAAACGGCCGTCCGTAATCAACGCGACGTCCTTACCCAGGCCGGCTCCCATGATCATCGAACTCGGAGTCAGCATCTCCGGCATCCCGGGTCCGCCCCTGGGGCCCTCGTACCGAATCACAACAACGTCGCCGGCTTTTACGCCTCCCTCGGCAATACCCGCATTCGCATCCGCCTCGCTGTCGAAAACTCGGGCCGGGCCTTCGAAAGTCTCGCCTTCCTTACCGGTAATTTTCGCTACGGCACCTCTCTCAGCAAGGTTCCCGTAGAGGATTCTCAAATGGCCGCACGCGCTGATCGGATCCTCCGGGCTACGGACGACCTCCTGTCCGCTCTTGAGGGGGGGTAGGTCGGCCACGTTTTCGGCGAGCGTGGCACCGGTAACGGTCATGCAGTCGCCATGCAGCAGTCCCTGTTCCAAGAGCATTCTGACGACGGCCGGCGTTCCACCGATGGCATGGAGGTCTTCCATCAAGTACGGGCCGCTCGGCCTGAAATCGGCCAGGACAGGTACCCGGCTGCTGATTTCCTGAAAATCATCGACCGTGAGATCGACCTGGACCGTTCTAGCCATGGCCAGAAGATGGAGGACGGCGTTGGTTGATCCACCCAGAACGGTCACAAGCGTAATGGCATTTTCAAAAGACTTGCGCGTCAAGATATCCCGCGGCCGCAGGTCTTTTTCTAAAAGCCCTCGAAGCGCTGGCCCCGCGCTGCGGCACTCGGCAACCTTCTCGTTACTTTCGGCGGGATTGGAAGAACTGTAGGGCAGGCTCATTCCCATAACCTCGATCGCGCTGGCCATCGTATTGGCCGTAAACATCCCCCCGCAGGCACCTGCACCGGGACAACTCTGACGGACGACGTCCTGAAACCGTTCCAACGTGATCTTCCCGGCAAGGTGCTCACCCAACGCCTCGAAGGAGGAAATCACATCGAGCTTGTCTCCATTGAGATGTCCGGGAGCAATGGTCCCGCCATAGATCATGAGCGCGGGACGGTTGAGACGTTCCATGGCGATCATCGCACCCGGCATGTTCTTGTCGCAGCCCATGATAGTGATCAGGCCGTCGTAGTGCTGGGCTGAGGCGATCGTCTCTATGGAGTCCGCAATCAGATCTCTCGACGGCAGCGAATACCGCATTCCGAAGGTCCCCATCGAGATGCCATCGCTGACACCGATGGTATTGGAAACCAGCCCCACCAGGTCGGATGACCGCACACCTTCCTTGGCCGCCATAGCCAGGCGGTTCAAGTGCATGTTGCAGGGATTGCCTTCATATCCCGCGCTGGTAATCCCGACCTGCGCCCGATTGAGGTCCGATTCCGACAAGCCGGCCCCGAGCAACATTGCCCGGGCCGCGGGACGGTCATAGGCCTGGGTCAGATGCCTGCTGAAACGGTTCAGCTCTTTTGTTTCCGCGTTGTCGGGCATTCGCTATTGGCTCCCTGGAAAATACCCACCCCTCCGTGATTGCGGGCCCTGTAATCGACGTTTATGACCGCAGGGTTCGAATGCGCGCTCACAGAGCGCACCTACAGAAGACGATCACGGTGAAATTTGAAAAGATCCCACAAACTTAGAGTACGCTTCGAAGCACTCACCTTAGAAATTTCACTTAACTGGCCTTCAATGCCTTGAGCGACCCCACGACAAACGACCCCATTTCGGAGGTCGAAACAGGCGGCCGATCTCCGTCGGATCGAAGATCGGCCGTCCAGCAGCCTTCAGTGAGAGCGCGGTCCACACCCCCACGGATGGCGGCTGCTTCCGCGAAAAGCTTGAAGGTCAGTTCAAGCATCATTGCGACCGATAGAATGGCTCCGATCGGGTTGGCAATCCCTTGTCCCGCTATGTCGGGCGCCGTGCCGTGCACCGGCTCATACAACCCGATCGTGGCCCCGATGCTGGCAGATGGCAACATGCCCAGGCTCCCGGCCAGAACCGAAGCTTCGTCGCTCAATATGTCTCCGAAGATGTTGTTCGTCAGGATGACGTCGAACTGGCGCGGGTTGGCAATCAGTTGCATCGCACAGTTGTCGACCAACATGCTGCTGAATTCGACGTCGGCATATTCGCGCGCAACGTCGGTCGCGACCCGGCGCCACAGAACCGACGATTCCAGAACGTTCGCTTTGTCAATCGAGACCACCTTGTTCCGGCGTTTCCGGGCAATTTCGAACGCCATCTTGGTAATGCGGCGAACCTCTTCTTCCGTGTACACCTCGGTGTTGTGCGCGATCCCGTCGTCAAGGCCCCGCGGCAGTCCGAAATAAATGCCACCCAACAACTCGCGCACAACCACCAGGTCCACACCGCGGATGTGCTCCGCTCGAAACGGAGATTGATTCACGATTGCATCAGGCACCGCAACGGGACGAATGTTGGCGTAGTTTCCAAGGAGCTTCCGAAGATCCAACAGCCCTTTTGCGGCATCGGGAACGGTGGGATCGGTTGGGGGCGTAGCGAATCCGACTGCTCCGAGGAGAACGGCATCGACCTGGGTTACCAGCTCGCGTGTTGGCCCCGGTAGCGGGTCACCCGCACTCTCTATAGCTCCAGCCCCCATCGCACCTTCGACAATTTCGAATCGGTGGCCGTAAGCCTCTCCGATCGCTTCCAGCACACGCCGTGCTTCGCCTAGAACCTCCGGACCGATGCCGTCTCCCGGCAGAAATGCGATGCGGCCTTCCATATTCTCTACTCTCCCGCCGCCTTCTCGAGGCCGTTCGTCCCTCTCCACAAGGCTTTGTTAATCGCATCCATGTAGGCCCGTGTGGCGGCGATATTTAGATCGGTACTGGCCGCACGACCGGAAATCGTCTTACCCTCGACTTCAACCTGCATGAAAACTTCCCCAACGGCTTCGCTGCCTTCAGTGACGGACTTCGCCGAGTACCCCAGGAGCTTCCCCTTACAACCGGTGATCTGATTGATCACACGAACGGTGGCATCGACGGGGCCGTCTCCGGTTGCGGAGTCGGTGTACATCACACCGTCCTTCTCCAGACTCAAGGTCACCGTCGACACGGCGTCAGACTTGCCGACGATATGGAAATGTTTCAGACCAAATGCTGCCGGAACGTTCGTCAGCCCATCGTTGATGATGACGATGAGATCGTCGTCGTAAATAGTCTTCTTCCGGTCAGCCAACTTCGTGAACAGCATGTAGGCCCGCGCGAGTTCCGCTTCACTGAGTTGATACCCCATCTCGCGGTAGCGCGCAGCCAGCCCGTGGCGGCCGGAGTGTTTCCCCAGCACGATCTGGTTCTGCGGAACACCCACGGATTCCGGGGTCATGATCTCGTACGTCAGGGTTTCTTTCAGCACACCGTCCTGATGAATGCCCGCTTCATGAGCAAAGGCGTTCTTGCCGACGATCGCCTTGTTCGCCTGGACTTCCATTCCGGTCAAGGTCGATAGGAGCTGGCTCGTTCTATAGATTTCCTGAGTGTTGACCCCGGTTTCCATATCGAGCAAACCTTTATGGACCTCGATGCCCATGACGATTTCCTCGAGTGAGGCGTTTCCGGCACGCTCGCCGATCCCGTTGATTGCACACTCAACCTGGCGGGCGCCATACTGCACTCCGGCCAGGGAGTTGGCGACAGCCAGACCCAAGTCGTTGTGACAGTGGGTGCTGATCGTGACGTTTTCAATACCACTGACGTTCCCTAGCCCACGGATCAGGGCACCGTACTCCGACGGCAGACAATAGCCCACCGTGTCGGGAATGTTGACAACCTTGGCACCAGCCTCAATAGCCGCCTCGATCACGGCATAGAGATACTCCGGATCGGAACGGCCTGCATCTTCAGCGGAAAACTCGACGTCGTCACACAGAGAACATGCCAGTTCGACGGACTTCACTACCATTTCCAGAGCTTCTTCCCGGGTCTTGAGCAGCTTGTGCTTTAAATGGATATCGCTTGTGGCTAGAAAAGTGTGGATCCGCGGCTGCGCCGCACCTTCAAGCGCCTCCCAGCAGCGACGGATATCGCCCACCGCCGCTCTGGCCAGCCCCGCAATCGAAGTTTTCCGGACTTCAGCAGAAATCCGCTTGACGGCCTCGAAGTCTCCATCCGAGGCAATGGGGAAGCCCGCCTCGACGACATCCACCTGCAAACGCTCGAGTTGGCGCGCCAGCCGGAGTTTGTCCTCAATGTTCATGCTGAATCCGGGAGCTTGTTCCCCGTCTCTCAACGTCGTGTCAAAAATCGCGATCCGATTCATGGCCATTCCTTAGCTTTGAGCCTGTGGGCCCTGGATCCATCTGGGTCCATGCTAAATACGGTTGATCGACGTTCGGCCTCTTCCAAGCCCGACACGCCGGCCTATTGTGCCTCTGTCTCCCTTAACTCCGGGGTTCCAAGAACGCCGTGGATAAATAAATCCTGGAACTCACGCACGACTTCGTCCGGTTTGACCGAACCTGAAGGTTTGTACCACTGGTAGGTCCAGTTCAACATCCCAAGCAACGCCAGCGCGGCAACCTTGGGGTCTGCAGGTTCGGCGGCTTTGCAATTCGATTTTTGCATCACCTCACTCACGAGCCCGGTGACGAGCCGGACATATTGCTTCTTCCGGCGGTTGACCTTGGCCTGGTGCGGCCTCGAAAGACCCTGGCATTCATGCAAGAGCCCGGTTACAGCCAACTTCCGCCCCTCCAGGATCAGCTTGAGGTGCAGTTCGATCATCTTCTTCAGGCGACGCACCGGGTCTGCGATGGCGTCCAAGGGATCGACAACGTAGGCCTCGGTCATGTCCATTCCGTAGTCAAGAATGGTAAAGAGCAGGCTTTCCTTGCTGGAGACGTGGTGATATAAACCGGCCTTGGTCAGACCGACAGCCTCGGCGATATCATTCATCGAAGTGTTGTCGTATCCCTTTCGGTGAAAAACTTCTGCCGCGATCTCGTATACTTTGTCCCGCGGCGCAGTTGATTTCTGCTTCGATTTTGAAGTACCGTTCCGAATTGCCATAACCTACCGACCGATCGGTAGGTAGATTATCAAGAAGCCGCACCGAAGCGCAATAATATTCACTGATATGACGGACCCAAAAGCCAGGACGCTCTACGACAAAATCTGGGATAGCCACGTTGTGGTGGACGGCGACGAGAAGCCCTCGATCCTTTACATCGATCTTCATCTGATCCATGAAGTCACTTCTCCTCAAGCATTTACAGGGATCCGCAATCGGGGACTCAAGGTCCGCCGGCCGGATCGAACCCTGGCGACGGCAGACCATGTCACTCCGACCATCAGCCGGAACATCGCTGACGCGGGCGAGCTGGCCGTTGAACAGCTCCGGAGCCTCGAGCAGAGTTGTGCGGACTTTGGTGTGCGCCTATACACAATCGGGGACAGCCGGCGCGGCATCGTTCACGTCATTGGTCCGGAGCTCGGACTGACCCAGCCCGGCCTGACCTTGGTTTGCGGCGACAGCCATACCTCGACGCATGGCGCCTTTGGGACCCTGGCCTTCGGCATCGGGACCACCGAGGTCGAGCATGTGCTTGCGTCTCAGTGCCTGCTTGAACGCAAGGTTGGCAACTTCAAGGTGGATTTCCAGGGCCGGCTCCAACCCGGCGTTTCCAGCAAGGACATGATTCTCGGGTTGATCTCAAAGATCGGCATCGGAGGCGGCACGGGCCACGTCATCGAATACACGGGTTCGGCGATTCGGAGTCTCGGGATGGAAGCCCGGATGACGATTTGCAACATGTCCATTGAAGGCGGCGCGCGCGCCGGACTCGTCGCACCGGACGACACGACCTACGCGTACATGTCCGGACGGGAATTCGCACCCAAAGGGAAAGATTGGGATCGCGCCGTGGAAAAATGGCACCAGTTACCCAGCGATCCGGAAGCGTTGTACGACAAGACCGTAACGATCAATACGTCGGCGCTGGAGCCGATGATCAGCTTCGGTACCAACCCCTCAATGTGCGCGCCCATCCGGGAAGGGATACCGAGCCCCGCAGACATAGACAACCCCGTAGAACGCGATCAACTCGAAGCGTCACTTAAGTATATGGGCCTGCTAGCCGGAGAACCCTTGATCGGGCAGAAGGTGGATGTGGTCTTCATCGGGAGCTGCACCAACTCGCGGATTTCCGACATGCGGGAAGCTGCAAGGGTTCTCAAAGGTCGAAAGGTGAGCGAAGGTGTCCGCGCCTTGATCGTTCCGGGATCAGAGCAAGTCCGGGCCGAGGCCGAGAGCGAAGGGCTGGATCGCATTTTTGAAGAGTCCGGCGCCGAGTGGCGTCAGCCCGGATGCAGCATGTGCCTGGCAATGAACGGGGACCAGCTCGAGCCCGGGCAACGGGCGGTCAGCACAAGCAATCGAAACTTTGAGGGCCGGCAGGGGCAGGGCGGCCGGACCATGCTGGGTTCTCCCCTGACAGCAGCGGCATCCGCAGTGGCCGGAAAAGTTGCGGACCCGAGAGAGTTCATTTCCCACGAAGCGGTTGAGTAAGGTTCCAAAGCAGGTTCCGACGATGAAGAAATTTGAAAAAATGGTTTCGCCGGCAGCGTGTCTTCCTCTGGAGAATATCGACACCGATCAGATCATCCCCGCCCGATACCTGAAGACCATTGAAAAGACAGGTCTGGGCAAACACCTGTTTCATGACTGGCGCTATGATGCCGACGGTCAGCCACGGGAAGGTTTTCTCCTGAATGATCCCAGCTTGAACGACGCCCGGTTACTGATTACCGGCAAGAACTTCGGCTGCGGGAGCTCCAGAGAGCACGCGGTCTGGGCCCTGATGGACTATGGAATCGACGCGGTGATCGCACCCGGTTTCGCAGACATCTTTCACAAGAATTCCTTGCGGAACGGCCTGCTGCCGATCACAGTGGATGCACCCACGCACGAGGCTTGCCTGGAGGCCGCGGCAACGGGCGCCAACTTTACCGTAGACCTGGAAACCAACACCGTCACCACGGATTCCCTTACGTTCGAGTTCAATATCGACCCGTTCGCGCGCAAGTGCCTGTTACAGGGCATCGACGACCTCGAGTACATCCTGCAGCACGAGGGAGACATAGCGGCGTTTGAAGCGAGGAACTGAGGTAAGTGACCGGTGACAAGTAAAAGGAATCCATTCCAGAACAGAAGTTCTCAACTCGTGCTCATCACTTGTCGCTGCTTCTAGAGGTGCTTCTCGTGCAAGAACGGCGTCGCGTTCTCACCCACGTACTCTGCCACCACCTGGCCCTCTCCGCGTAAGACATACTTATAGATAGTCAGGCCTTCGACTCCGACGGGACCGCGGGCGTGTGTCTTCAGCGTGCTGATGCCGACTTCGGCCCCGAGTCCGAACCGGAATCCATCTGCAAACCGCGTGGACGCGTTCGCCACGACCGTAGCCGAATCCACTGTCTGAAGGAATCGTTCCCGAACTTCGGCGTCCTCGGAAATGATTCCATCCGTGTGATGCGAACCGAAACGATTGATGTGAGAAACCGCTTCTTCAAGACCACCCACAACGCGAATTGAAAGCGTCAGGTCTCCATACTCCGTAGTCCAGTCTGCCTCGGTCACCGCACCGGCTTGAGGCAAAACCTGGCGGGTACGCGCGCACCCCTTGAGCCGAACATTCGCTTTTGCCGCAGCCTGGCCAAAGACAGGCAGAAACTCGTCAGCGATCTTCTCGTCCACCAGCAGGGTCTCGATAGCGTTGCACACCGCCGGATACTGAGCCTTGGCGTCGATGGCGACTTCAACGGCCGTACGGATATCCGCCTTGTTGTGAACGTAGATATGACAGATACCTTCGGCATGCCCAAGGACCGGGATCTGGGTCGAATTCATGATCTGCTGGACCAGTTCATTGGAGCCCCGCGGAATGACCAGGTCGACCCATTCCGGGTAGGACAGCAGTTCCTGAAAATCTTCCCGTGTATCGACAAATTGAGCCCACCCGGATGGCAGCTCCGGAACCTGCTCTTCCAACTTTGACACAATCGCCATGAACGCGTGGTTGGAGTGGCGCGCCTCCCGGCCGCCTTTTAGAACCACTGCGTTCCCACTCTTGAGAGCCAGCGACAGGATTTGAGGAATGACGTCGGGCCGGGACTCAAACACCATGGCAATCACCCCGAGGGGAACGGACACCTTTTCCAATTCAAGCCCGGAATTCAGTGTGGTGCGTTCGAGCACACGGCCTATCGGATCCGGGAGGGCGGCAACGTCACGAATTCCCTGAACGCCCTGCGCCAGCTTTCCCGCATCGAGCTGAAGTCTCTGGTAGAGACTGTTCTTGATCTTTCCATGAGAAGCCTCGAGATCCCTGGCGTTCTCGGCCAGAAGAAAACCGCCGGCTTCTTCTGTAAGTCGTGCAAAGGTCTCCAGAGCCCTGTTGCGAATCTCTTCGCCCAGCGTGCTGATTTTGTAGAAGGCGTCCTTGGATTGCTTTAGAAGCGCCGCAGTGTCGACCTTGGTCCGTTGCCTGGATTCACTAGGCGTCGTCATCCGATCTCTCCAAAGATCACCAGGTGATCCCTGTGAATAATTTCCTGATGGTCTGTTTCTCCGAGTTTCTCAGAGATTTCCCGGCTATGACAGCCCTGAATCTCGGTGATCTGGTGGGAAGAGAAGTAAACGATACCCCGGCCGATCTCGCGGCCCTGCTCGGTTTCAACGCTGACGACCTCGTTTGCGTTGAACGCGCCGCGGACACCGGTCACCCCGCTGGGCAGGAGACTGGCATTTTTCTTTATTAAGGCTTCGGCTGCGCCAAGGTTGACCCGGATCACTCCGCCAAAACCGGACGACAGACCGATCCAGCGCTGCCGGTCCTTGAGTTTCAACTTCGGCCTGACCAGCGTGCCCGTGCAACGCAGGATGGCATCTTTCTTGAGCCCGGAGGCGATCACGGTGCTGACGCCGCCGAGCGATGCCAAGCGGGCCGCTTCGACCTTTGACGTGACCCCACCCCGACCGTAGGCGGATTGGCCTTTCAGGTCAAGTTTTCGCAGATCGTCGAAATCATCCAGTTCTTCGATCGGCTTCGCGTTGGGATTCTTCTTCGGGTGGCTGTCGTAAATTCCATCAACGTCGGTGAGTATGAGAAGCAGGTCCGCACCCAACTTGGAAGCCACCAGCGCGGAAAGCAGATCGTTGTCACCGAAACTGTGAGTCCGGACGTCTTCCTGGAGCTCCATCGTTGATACGGAATCGTTTTCGTTCACGACCGGAATCACATTGAAGGAAAGCAGCCGCTCGAAGGTCTCGCGAAGGTTCAGGTAGCGTCGGCGGTCGGAAAAATCGTCGGCCGTCACAAGCAGCTGGGCCGTCATCAAGCCGTGGCGGCCAAAGTGCCGTTCGTAGCGTTGCATCAACAGGCCCTGTCCCACCGCCGCACACGCCTGTTTCACCGAGACGTCCGACAGCTTTTCGATCCCGAGCGAGATCCGACCCAAACCGACGGCACCTGAAGAGACTAAAATTATCTTCTTCCCGTCTTCCTGGACCAGCCGGGCGCATTGAGACACAAGCTTCCCCAGCCGGGAGGCGGCCACTGCACCGTCCTCTTTGGTCAGTAGACGCGTTCCCAACTTAATAACGATCCGCTGGGCTTGTTGGATCTCTTTGCGCATGGTCGACCGATTGTTAAGGTGAACAACACTCTGTCGGAGGGGGCAATCCGGACAGAGGCCGAACAAGCAAATATAACACCCGAAGGCCTTTACTGATGGTCGGGACGCACAGACGGGCGAAGCCGGCCCTTCCTATACAGTGCCGGTTCGTTGTCGGTGAACGTCCCGGCGAGATCCGGGTGCTACCCGGTGCTACTCACTAAAGGCGGGATAGAATCGGCCTGGGGCTACGGACCTTTCGAGGCCGAAACCAAATACCGAGGATCCTGTCCGAGAGACCGAACGGTTCGGATCCTCAAGAAAGACCGAACGAGTCGTGGCCCAAGGGAGGACCGTAGGAATCGACGTCCAGCTTGGGAAACTGGCCGGAGTTTGAGAATCAACTACATAGCGTGTATGGCGTGCTGTTCTGGACATCGTATGTCACTGATTTTCAAGAATGCTTCATTTGCACTCGTGGGAATGGAGCACGAAAGGAGCACAGAAAAATGGCCAGCAGGAAGCGTGGGAGTTCGTATCGGGTTCTGTATAAGGGATCGTGGCGTGACCCGTGGACTGGAAAGCACAGCGGTGATTCCGGATCGTCTCGAAAACGGTCGACGGGCTCGGCGTCCGTGGCGCGCCGGAAGCGTCCACTTAAAAGAGAGTGTTCGGCACTTTCGTCTGCGTGCGAAGGTCAAGGCGTTTTACAAGAGCATGCGAGCCGTTCAGGTGGCGCACAAATGGAAGAGGCGAGCCTACCGAGCGGCGCGATTCTCTGCTCGTGTCGGCAGACGGGTCTACCCGGCGGGGCACCGCACCTAGCGTTTTATTGGGAGACCCTGAGAAGTCCTCAAGGGGATGGAGGACAAATGAGAGTGAGTAGGATCGAGGCTTATCCCGGCCGAAATACATCGCTAGCGGTCAATCTCGGTGTTCCCTGTTCGATCGCTCGATCTTCATCGCCTTGATCTTGGATGCCAGCGTCGTGTGTTTAACGCCAAGAAGCACGGCCGCACCCTCGGGGCCAGAAATCCGCCAGTTCGTCTCTTTGAGAGCAGCTATCAGATTGTCCCGTTCCCTCCGATGAAGTTCCTCATAGTTGACGACGCCGGAGCGACTATCTTTATCTGTCCGTGATTCGTGGCTGGGCCGGCTCTGATTCGGCAAATTGAAGTCCAGGACTCCTGACCGCGCAACGATCACGGCGCGCTCGATGACATTCTGGAGTTCACGCACGTTGCCGGGCCAACCGTAGCCTTTGAGTGCCAGAATGTGACGGCGTTTCAGTTTTGGGGTGGGGATACCCAGGCGCTGACCGATGTCCCGGACGAATCGCATCGCGAGTAGCGGAATGTCCTCAGTCCGTTCTCGAAGCGGCGTGGACTCGATCAGAAACACCCCGAGCCGATAGTAGAGATCTTCCCGGAATCGGCCCGCGGCAGCATCGGCCTTGAGATCTCGGTTCGTCGCCGCTACGATCCGGACGTCGATCCGACGGGTTCGATCATCGCCAACACGCTCGAAGGCACCTTCCTGGAGCACTCGCAGCAACTTGCTCTGAAGCTCGATCGGGATCTCTCCCACTTCGTCCAGAAAGATCGTTCCGCCGTCTGCCAATTGAAAACGACCGACCCGATCTCGAACCGCACCAGTGAAAGCCCCCTTGACGTGCCCGAAAAACTCGCTTTCGAACAACTCACGGGGGATCGACGCGCAGTTGACGCTGACCATCGGCTGGCTGCTTCGACGGCTGATCTGATGAATCGCCCGGGCAATCAACTCCTTGCCGGTCCCGGACTCCCCGGTCACGAGAACACTCGTATCCGTCGGGCCCACCAATTCGACTTGAGTCAGCACCTTCTTCAGTGCTGCGCTCTCGCCGATGATTTCGCTGAATCCGTGAGCCACACGAACTTCTTCGCGCAAGTATTCGTTCTCGTCTTCCAAGCGCTTCTGCAGACGGTCGATCTCTTCAAAGGCCCTGGCATTCGCGATGGCGGTTGCCGCGTGGTTGGCGATCATACGCAGCCATATCAGGTTATCGTGTGTCATCACACAGCGGGCGAATACCGCCAGGACGCCGAGGACGTCGCCCTGGTGGATTAACAGTTGTCCGCCGAATCCCCGGATCTTTTCTGCCGCCACCCAGTCGGGCCTGGCGATCCACTTTCCGTCCACGGTAACGTCGGCGATCTCGACCGGTGCTCCTGTCGCGGCGATGTGGCCGACCTTGCGAACACCCATCGGCATCCGTCGAAAGGATCCGTCCAGTCGCTGCCAGTGAAGGCCGTCCTCGGCGGATGAATGACCGGCGCTGGCCACCAGGTGCAGGCATTCGGACTGGTCGGGACATTCCGGTAGCATTCCGCATTCCTTGCAGATGTCCCCGGGGCCCTTGAGCCAGACTCGAGCCAGCGCGACATCGGATTCCTCCGACACTCTTTCAACCACTAGGGACAATACACCGTCAACCCTCCGTTCCTGAGCCATGTCCAGCAGCAACTGCCGAATATTGTCGGCGTTGAAACTCGATACGGTCGTGTCCATCGCGCGCCATTCTATCGAAATATCGTTGGTGGCTGCCGACATTTCGTATCTCTACGAAATATCATGCCAATCGCTGGCGAGCCTAATTTCTTTTAAAGATTTTAAAAACAATGCGTTACACGAACAAATCGAAATGGACGTGAACTTGCGGTCAGTTGGGCGATCGCAACATCAACAACTCAACAGGAGACACTGACATGACTTCATCGTTTCTACCCGTACCGGGAATGCAAATTGATAGCTCCAACACTGCTCTGCTGATCACAGATCCGCAGAACGATTTTCTCAGCCCGGATGGCGTGGCCTGGGGTGTGGTGGGTGAGAGCGTAACCGAGAACAACACCGTCGCGAACATCGAGTCGCTGTTCAAGGCCGCCAAGGCCACCGGTATCCCTGTTTTCGTCTCGCCTCACTACTACTATCCAACCGACCACGGCTGGAAGTTCGAGGGGGCGCTGGAAACCCTGATGCACAACATCGGAATGTTCGACCGGGCCGGGTCTCTCAAGCTGGACGGCTTCGAGAACTCCGGCGCCGACTGGCTGGAACAGTACAAGCCCTATATCAACGATGGCGACACCATTGTAGCCAGTCCCCATAAAGTCTTCGGACCCGAGACCAACGATTTGGTTCTCCAGTTGCGAAAGCGTGGAATCTCGCGGGTGATACTGGCCGGGATGTCGGCCAATCTCTGCACCGAGAGCCACATGCGGGAGTTGACCGAACAGGGGTTCGAAGTCGCCGTCGTGTCAGACGCCACCGCCGGGGCGAGAGTGCCCGAAGGCGACGGCTATGAAGCGGCCCTGGTGAACTACCGCTATATCGCGAGTGCCGTCTGGACGACCCCAGAGGCCGTCGCAAAGCTACAGCAGGCCACCGAGGCGGTCGCCGTCGGTAACTGACTCGACGGCGGATGCGAGTCTCAATTAAGGCAGCTCAACCAACAAAAATAGAGGATCAGCAATGTCTACTGACGGCAAGCCCAAAACGCAGACACAGCACCGCACGATCAAAGTCGGCGATCTCGACATCTTCTTCCGAGAGGCGGGTCCGGTGGATGGCCCGACCGTGCTCTTACTGCACGGATTCCCGACATCGTCACACATGTTTAGGAACCTGATTCCGGCCCTTTCCGATCGCTTCCACGTCGTCGCACCAGACTATCCGGGTTTCGGGGCAAGTTCCATGCCCAGCCCAGAGGAATTCGATTACACGTTTGATACCTTCGCCGAAGTCATCGACCAACTCGTGTCGCAGCTTGGAATAGATCGGTACAGTCTGTACCTGATGGACTATGGAGCCCCGGTCGGCTATCGGCTGGCATTGAAGCATCCGGAGCGCGTCGAGGCACTCATCGTTCAGAATGGCAACGCCTACGAGGAAGGGCTGCGCGAATTCTGGGACCCGATCAAGGCATACTGGCAAGACCGGTCCGAGGAGCAGGCGAAAACCCTTCAGGATTCGCTCTTGACGCTGGAAGCCACTCGGTGGCAGTACACGCACGGTGTTCGGAATCCAACAGCGATTGCTCCAGATAACTGGTATCACGACCAGTTTCTTCTCGAGCGGCCCGGAAACAAGCAAATCCAGTTGCAGTTGTTCTACGACTACGGATCGAACCCACCGCACTATCCTGCGTGGCAGGAATTTCTCAGGCGCGAACAACCACCGACGCTTGTGGTGTGGGGAAAGAATGACTTCATCTTCCCCAGTGAAGGTGCCGAGCCCTATCGACGTGATTTGAAAGACCTCGAGTTCCATCTGCTTGACACCGGGCACTTCGCGTTGGAGGAGGACGGCGATGTGATTGCAACGCGAATTCGCGAGTTTCTCGACCGCAAAGTGGTTCATCGAGACCGTGGCCATAGCGTGGCATGAGCGAAGAGGTCCGAAGGGAGAGATCGAAATGGAACATCCAATCAGCGACATTGCATTCACGCCTGCAGTCAAAACGGCCCAGGACGCTCGGGGGTCTCGGCGCTCCTACTCGAAGATGGAACAGAGGGGAGGGTGGGCCGACGTTGTCACTCCGGAACTCCGGGACTTCATCGCCCAGAGAGACTCGCTGTATCTGGGTACCGCAAACGCCTCGGGCCAACCTTACATCCAGCATCGGGGAGGCCCGAAGGGTTTCCTCAAGATCTTGGACGACCGAACCCTCGCTCTGGCTGACTTCGCCGGAAACGCCCAGTACATCTCCCTGGGCAACCTGAGCGAGAACAACAAGGCGTTCATCTTCCTGATGGATTATCCCAACCGCCGCCGAATCAAGATCTGGGGTGAGGCTGAATTCGTTGAGGACGACCCTGAACTGCTGAACAGCCTTCGCGACGCGGAATACCAGGCGAAGCCGGAGCGCGCCCTCGTATTTCGGGTCCTGGCCTGGGATGTGAACTGCCCGCAGCACATCCAGTCACGCTTTACCGAAGAGGAGATGTCGCCCGTCGTCCGGGAGCTTCAGAATCGTGTCGCACGGCTGGAATCTCAGCTTCGCGACGCAGGTCTGACTCCTGACTCGTTCGAAGGCGATTTCGTGAATACGGAGTGCGTGTCGTGCGCTACCAGTTCCTGATCGATACCTACGACACCGAGCGGCTCAAGACGCTCAGTGTCTGGAGCATGTTCGACGACAACGATCTGACGATCCGGCCCCAAGCCGGGGATCCGCGCGGTCGAAGCGTTCACGAGCAGATGGTGCACCAATGTGTCAGCGAGGACCTCGGTACGGTCCGGGTACATCGTTTACATATCTGTCCGGGTACATGGTTTACAGATCGATCACGATGAAGTCCTCCGTGGAGGACTTCATATGCCCTGGGATCAATCAACGACCATGGATCAAAAACGATTATTTATTGCCGATTATCTTACTCGATCTTTCTCGATCGTCGAACTGTGTGCGCGCTACGGGGTGAGCCGGCCCACCGGATATAAGTGGATTGACAGATTCTTGGAGAATGGCCAATCCGGATTGGAGGAGCGTTCCCGTCGTCCTGTCGGCTGCCCGCATCGGACGTCAGACGATGTGGTGCGGCGGGTGATCGATCTGCGCCGCAAACATCCTCACTGGGGGGCCAAGAAGCTTCTTAAGATCTTGAATACCCGGCATCCCGAGGTCGACTGGCCCGCCCGATCGACGATCTCGGAACTGCTGAAACGTCATGGGCTTGTGGAGAAGAAGCGGAGACGCACCTATCCGGGTCATCCGGGCAAGCCCGTGACTTCAATGGATCGGTCCAATGATGTCTGGTGTGCGGACTATAAAGGCGAGTTTAAAACTGGGGATGGCATCTATTGCTATCCGTTGACGATCACCGACGGTTGCACCCGGTATCTGCTCGCATGTAAGGGCCTCTACTCGACTAATCATGTTCGCGCGAAGTCCGTATTCAAGAGTGTCTTCCGGAACTTCGGTCTCCCTGCAATCATCCGGACCGATAACGGGCCGCCGTTCGCCACCACGGCCATCGGGCGACTGAGCCGGCTATCGGTCTGGTGGATCCGCCTCGGAATCTTCCCCGAATTGATTCAGCCCGGCCGGCCAGATCAAAACGGCCGACACGAACGCATGCACAAAACCTTGAAACAAGAGACCACTCGGCCGCCAGCGGCCACGATGCGGGCTCAGCAATTCCGGTTCAATCGTTTTGTTGAGGAATTCAACACTGTGCGTCCCCATGAGGCGCTGGACCAGGAAACGCCCGACTCCCGCTATCAAACCTCTTCACGGGAGTTTCCGTTGGGCCTGCCTCCCATCGAGTATCCGTCTCATTTCGAAACGCGACTGGTCAGTCGGAACGGGGGATTCCGGTGGTCGGCCCATCGTGTTCCAATCACCCACACCCTTGAAGGTGAGTACGTCGGACTCGAGGAAGTCGACGACGGCGTCTGGGATGTCTACTTCGGCACCGTTCGTCTCGGACAAATGGACGAACGGACCTTTACCATTCAAGATGCTTTGGGGAATAGAATGAGAAAGAGGTACAAACTGTAAAGGATGTGCCTGGACTATTCTGTCAATGATGTTCCCGGCCGTTCACTCTGGTTCTGCCGGATGCTGGACATCGATGTCGCCGCGCCGCCGTTGCCTGTCGAAGAAACGCGCCTCGGTTTCATCGAGCGATACCTGGACGACTCCGGAAAGCGACTGGATGCCCTCCGCAGTCAGGGCGAGGACTGGTGGGAGACACCGGCCGAGTTCTTCAATGTGGAACGGTCGCGGGCCTGGGTTTTCGTGCGGAGAGTCGCGCACACTGCGCATCACAGGGGACAGCAGATGGCCATGTTGCGGATGCTCAACAGGGACCTGCATAGCAATTACTGGCCGACTGCCGACACCGGTGGACTCATGCAGAACAATACGCCCGTCATTTATGCCTACGCCGATCTGGAAACGCTGATCGACCAGGAAGTTTCAGGGTCGAGACGAAAAGCCCACTTGCCGGGGCCCGGAGACAAGCCGCCAACAGAGCGGCCGTGAGTCATGAGAGTATTCGTTGCTGGTGCGACCGGCGTGATCGGGCGGTCGCTCCTACCCCACCTGATCGAAGCAGGCCATACCGTAACCGCGATGACACGCAACGTGTCTCGGGCCGAAGAGCTTGCTTCGCGCGGCATACAGGCGGTGGTATGCAACGTCTACGACTTGAGCAGCCTTAAAGAAGCGGTGCGAAAGGCGCAGCCTGAGGAACTCATCCACGAGCTGACGTCGTTACCCAAAGCCATCGATCCCAGAAAGATCGAAACCCAGCTCCCGGAAAACGACCGAATTCGTGTCGAGGGCACCCGTAACCTGGTCGAGGCCGCCGCAATGGCAGGTGTCGGCCGCATTGTCGCCCAGAGTATCGCGTTCGCATACATCCCCGAGGGCGGACCCGTACAGGATGAAACTGCCCCTCTGTGGCTCAACGCGTCCTGGCCCTGGCGCCGAACAGTTGAGGCGCTTGCCCGAACTTGAGCGCCTGGTGTTGGCGACGTCGGACCTCGAAGGTGTGGTCTTGAGGTATGGAAGCCTATATGGTCCCCAAACCACGTTTTCCAAAGACGGCGCGATTGCCGACCTCGTCCGAAAACGACAGTTCCCGTTAGTGGCGGGCGGCTCCGGCGTATTCTCGTTCGTTCACCTGGACGACGCTGCAACGGCTACGGTATCGGCACTGGAGAATGGACCGCCGGGAATTTACAACGTGGTCGACGACGACCCCGCGCCGATCCGGGAATGGTTGCCCCACTATGCAGAGGTGCTTGGGGCCCCCAAGCCCAGGAAAGTACCTCGTTTCCTGGCCAGAATGATGGCCGGCACATACGGCCTTTACGTGATGACTGACCAGCGAGGTGCCTCGAACGCGAAAGCCAAGGGCCAACTCAACTGGTCTCTTCGGTTCTCCACATGGCGGAAGGGGTTCCAGACAGCACTTGGTTGAAACGGATAGAGGCTGCGGCACGGCCAAATCAAGCGCTGACTGAGACCCGGGGAGAGGCAGGAATGTGCCCACTACGACTGACCACTGATTCAGGAACTGACGAGCAGATCCAAAGAGTACCCTCCGTTGTAAACCCAATCGCTGGCATTCGGCACCCACCCCGCACGACAAAGAGCAGCCGGAAGTCGTCGGCATTGAAAATCAATGCAGGCGGACCCACAGCGAACCGTTCTAACGAAATGTCAGCTACAGCTGACGACATCTCGTAACTCTACGAAATGTCATGCCCGTCGTTGGGGCGCTTGATTCATTTTAGTCATTGAAAAACAAAGTGTTGTGGACCCATGCACGAATGGGCACGAATTTGCAATTGGAGAATATATCGTAGGAGCAAGAGTTCAATAATAGTTAGCAAGAGGAAGATGTCATGATCAAACAGAGTCGCTTACTTGCCACCAAGACCGTCCGGCTGAACAAGTCGGGCCTCAATATCCGCTACACCGAACTAGGGGACAGCACAAGTCCCGTGCTGTTGTTATTGCATGGCGTGCCCGAGAATCTGCAGTGCTGGTACGCAGTAGCGCCGCTCCTGGCCGAGAACTACCATGTGCTGGCACTCGATTGGCCGGGTTTTGGCGGTAGCGACGCGTTGCCATCGCCCGAGGACTACACTTCACGACGCTTTGCTGAGGTGATTGTAGACTTCATGGACTCGCTTCACATCCGTCGAGCGAACCTGGTGGCCACTGACATTGCCCTCCTCCCTGCGCTGCTCGTCGGCCTGGAGCACCCGAGCCGCGTCTCTAAGCTGGCGGTGATGGACGGTATTCCGTTTCCACGGCCACAGTACTCTTCCTGGGAGCTTAAGAGTTTTGCCAAGAAGGGCTCAATCCTCGGCATGGCGCTGGTGCGCTGGTTTCCGCGAGTCACAGCTCAGATTAGTTGCCTCAAAGGGTTTTACCGCGGGTACTCCATCCCGGCTGAGGTGCGCCAGGAGTTTTTGCCCGACGGTATGAGTAAAGCTACCCAGGATGCGTTTCTGTCGTACTTTCAGAACTTCCGCATGGGCCAGGAATACTTTGAGCCGCGCGCTCACGAACTGCAAACTCCCGTCCTGGTGGTATGGGGCAAGTACGATCGTTTCATCAGCAGCAAGCTGGGGCATGAGATCGCGGAAAAGCTGCCAAACGCCCAGCTGGAGGTAATCGACAAGTCCGGCCACTACGTACACATGGACAAACCGCAGGACTGAACCACCCCGGGTTTTCCGGAGACAGTTTTAGTTGAGTCCCGCCTCGTCGAGGCGGGACTCAACTAAAACTGTCTCGTTTCGGAACTGTTCTCCGGAAACCCGGGGTGGTTCAGGACCTAGTGAAGGTGGTGACCCGTTTCCTTGGCGAGGAGGCCGTCCAAATGAACGTTTCAAATGCTGGCAAACCACCGCAGACGGTGGGGGATACGTATCGATTCGACCATCGTTTTCACCTTGCCGTTGATGATCCACGATTCCCGTTTTTCTGGAGGATTGCGACTCTCTGGCGCCCGGCGACGTGCTCCCCAACCAAACGCTCACTCGTACTGACGGAACAGAAACGGACCTTCGCCGAGAGGCCATCGCACTGGGAACTGAACGAAATGCTGGCCCACCGCTGGGGGATACGTATCGATTCGACCATTTCACCTTGCCGTTGATGATCCACGATTCCCGTTTTTCTGGCGACTCTCTGGCGCCCGGCGACGTGCTCCCCAACCAAACGCTCACTCGTACTGACGGAACAGAAACGGACCTTCGCCGAGTGGCGGCCGATCGGCCGCTAGTCCTCATCGTCGGTTCTATGAGCTGCCCCATGACCACTAGCTCGCTGCCGAGGCTCGTCGAACTCGAACAGAAGTATAGAGAGCAGCTGAACTTCGCGTTCGTCTACACACGCGAAGCGCATCCCGGCGAAAACTACGGGCAGGCTCAAACACTGAGGGAGAAGGTCCAGTACGCGCAAGACCTTGAAACTTTCTACGGCGTGAGCTGGCCGGTACTTGTCGATGATCTCGATGGCACGCTGCACCGTCTTCTCGATACGAAACAGAACTCCGTCCACATCGTGTCGAAGGACGGAACTATTCTCTTCCGCGCGCTGTTCGCGTCGGACGGCGCTATAGAGGACGCGCTCCGGGCCGTTGCAGCCGGAGAGGAGCCGAGAAAGTCTCAAGGCACGGCTCGCATCCGGCCTGCACTGGTCGCAGGTGGTTATATCAACGAGACCCTTCGGCGCTCGGGGCGCCGTGCGTACCTCGATCTCCTGATGTCGGCGCCACCGATGTTACTCCTCGGTACCGTTTCCAAAGGGTTTCCGTGGCTCGAAAAAACCAAACGCGGGTTCGCTGCTGTCGCAGTGCTCGGCACCTTGACTGTTGCAGCGCTCGCGCTGCTTTGGTGAATCCAGCAATGCGTTGCGGAATAGAGGGGGCATTGCGATGACGAACACGGCACCTGCAAACATGATCCAGGAGCGACAACAGCAGCACCACCACGAATCGGGAGATGCGGGCTCAGCACTGCACGTCGAAGGCCACGGAGCGCAAGGTGATGAGAAAGATTCCCACAAGGGTGGGTTGCATTGGTTGCCGTTTGTGAATCGCGCCGCTTTCCTTCGTGCGGCGATCGTCGCCGTTGTGATCGGCAGCGTGCTGACACTGATCAATCAATCGGGGTGGGTCGTGGGACGTGATCCGCTGGAGCTACTGCCGTTCATCCTCGCATTCGTGACGCCCTTTCTCGTCGTCACGATCTCGCAAAGCGCGGCGGCACGCCGGGCGTTCGTCGATGCCGCTGGGCATGGTGCGCCCGCGAGACCAAAGAGCTTTATAGCCACCACAATCTCACACGGGATCCCAGCAAGAGCTGTGGCAATCGGGCTGACTATCGGTAGCGTCAACGCGATCATCATCTTAGTCGGCGGTCTCTTGCGTTCGGGCAATCTTACGGTGGTGTCTATCGGACTCCTGGGTCAAGTTTATGCGCTTCCGCTGCTCTTTGGAGCATTGTCCCAAGCCATATCGTACAGGCGTGCAGCACACTTCATCCGACAATGACGCTAAGACCCACCAGTGCAAAGCTAGTCGATAAAGCTGTTTCTGGGACGATCATTCAGCAGCCCGTGATGTCGCCGATCCGTTGGCGATTCCTCATTTGATTCAGATGAACTTGTGCTGCGTAAACAAAGGAAAGGAATCACCGTGAACGTAGAACAAAGCCTTCTTGTTAAAGGCGCGACACGTTCCGTGAATCCTAGTGCCCGACAACTTCTGCGGAGCGTCATCACCCTACGATGTCCGGTCTGTCTCGAGGGGCCGGTATTCCGAGGCCTCTTCAATGCACGGCGAAACTGCGAAAGTTGTGGCTTCTTCTTCTCACGTGTGAGTGGTTACTTCCTTGGGTCAGTTTACCTGGGCTACGGAGCCACTGTTGCCGCGGAGTTCGTACTATGGTTTCTGCTCAGCCGTGTCTTAGGTATGGGATGGGACATTCGGGTTTTGGTTGTTCTGCTTGCGTTTGCCTCTTTCTTCCCAATCTGGTTTTTCAGATACGCGCGAATGCTCTGGATGGCTCTGGACCTGTACCTGATTCCGCCCGTTCGGGAGGACTTCCAGGCCAGAGGCCGCTGAATTCGGCTATCGGGTTGTCCCAAGCCGTATCGTACAGGCGTGCAGCACACTTGGTCCGACGATGAGGCTGAGATCAACCAGCGAAAAGTTGGTCACAGGCCGAACGACGAAAGATGGTTCAGAGGTTGAGTGACATTATTCTGCGGCTGCAGAGTTGCTGAGAGGGGAAACCGGCGCGAACCGAACGCCACTTTACGTGACCACAACAATCTTGCCCTGCGCCCGGTTCTCTTCCATACAACGATGTGCTT
>CBDCFM010000020.1:0-996470 GCA_965216035.1 Terriglobia bacterium | reverse complement strand
GGCATTGGCGGTAGACGGACCTTCGCCCTGCTCTTGGGCAAGCTGAACAGCTCTCTCCATCAACGTTCTGGCCTGATCCAAACGACCGGTGCCGCAGAGAAAGATGCCATAGCTCACCAGCGTTTCTAATTGATCGTTTCCCGCAACGACCTTTGCAAACTCAACTTCAGCCTCCGTGAGATGTCCCTCGTCGGCAAGATCCCAGGCCTTTGCAGTCAGTGATTCATAGGGACGTTCCAGATGCTCGAGTACTTTAGCCTTTCCGGTTTCCTCGATACCGTCGAGAGAAATAATCAGTGGGGATGTCACCGCCCGCGTCACCTCAGCGCTCTTCGCACCGCTTTCCTGCTCCTGGACCCAGGTGGCCAGATGCCAACGCATCAGTGACCGGCATCTCCGCGTCGTGTCGAAAGAGTCCGCGTGATGATTCTGTTGCTCTTCAATTTCCTTCCTGAATTCGATGATTCTATCCAACTGCGGGCCGGCATCGCTGAGCTGTTGTGGGCTAACGGCCTTGAACATCATGACGAGCTGGCTCATTGGGCGTTCGGGATTCCGGTAGCACTCCAGTGCGACGGTGTATTCGGCTTCCGTGCCGGATTCGGAAACGGCCCCAGCCGGGGAGCCTGCAGCGGAGCCCCAACGGTCCCAGAGGAGCAGAACAAAGTAATCCGATTCCAGAATCTGCGGGCCCGTCTGCTCCCGACCAAAGGCACTGAATGATGCCTTCATGCCGGCGGGTACAAACAGGACACCCCGTGCCATGGCTTCGGCTTCGTTGTACCGGTTAATCTCATCGAGCACAGCCACTCGCTCGGCTCCTAAACCAGAGGGGGACGCGATGAAAACCCGGAAACAGCTCAAATCAATCGACATCTGAATTCAATCCCATTGCCTTCGTCCACGCACTCGATTGCGACCACCCCCGCTGACTGACGGGCATGTGACGGTTTACGGAACCGGGGCCCGGGGGTTGGGCCGCCTTCCGGTTACGGCTCAAGTGCATTTGTCTGGGCATGAATTGTGCAACATCAGCGGAAGTACCCGAACGACCGCAGCTCCGTGCGACAAGTTGCGACCCATAACATCTACGGACTTTAGCGGAAGAGAGTCCGTTTCGGGCTCGTAATTATATGCGCAAAAGTCTGAGCCACTACAAGCAGCGCGTCGCGTGTCTGACCGAATAGGTCGGTGAACCCACGCCGTCGGGCTCCGAAGGGGAGGTCATCGGTCCACGGTAGCTGGCGTTGTCTATACAAACTATCCAGGGTTATACTTTTGGGCGCTTTGGACACGCACTCGCGGCTGAGTGGAGGGTAGGGGTTGGGGCCCTCTTTCCCGCTCGCAGGCGGGCTGCGCACTCTTCGGTCACTGCAAAGTCTGCAAAGTCTAAGGAGACGCAATGAAGTTCAGATCGAGGCGAGTCGTTCTTGTTGCCGCAAGCACGCTGGCAGGCTTCGTGCTGGGGGTCGGGATCGTCCGGGCCCAGGCTCAGGCGGAACAGACCCCTCGGTTGGCGGAAGACGTCTTCGTCAACGTCCCCGCTCTCGGTGGGCTTCCCGTGGATGAATTCATGGACACGATGGGAATGTTTTCCGCCTCGCTCGGCATGACCTGCACCGACTGCCATGTCGCGGAAAGCCTCAACGATCCACTCGCCTATGGCGACGAAACAACTCGGAAGCGTACTTCGCGCGCCATGGTTCAGATGGTAAACGCCATCAACAGGGACAATTTCGGAGGACTCCCCTTTGTGAGCTGCTTCACCTGCCATCGCGCCGACCCCAGCCCGAAGGCCGTGCCCAGTCTGGCTCTGCAGTACAGCGTACCCCCGGACGATCCCAATGAAATCTTCTTTCCCGAACAGGCCGTTGCCGGGTTGCCTACCCCCGATCAACTCTTCGACAGGTATATACAGGCGCTGGGCGGGCCGGAGCCGGCGGGTAACCTCACCAGCTTTGTCGCCCACGGGTTCTACTCAGGGTACGACACCGATCTGCAACCGGTTCCGATAGAGGTCTTTGTGAACGCTCCGGATCAGCGAACCACAGTGGTTCATGCGCACTTCGACGAGAGTCACGTGACAGACAACGTCAGCACGTACGACGGCAGTGAAGGTTGGATCGCGGCGCCGGCGAATCTCGTTCCGCTGATGGAATTGACTGGAACGAATCTGGACGGCGCCCGAACGGAAGCGATTCTGTCTTTTCCTGCGGCAGGACGGGCTTTCAGTCGGTGGCGGACGGGGTTTCCGAAAATCATCGACGGGCGCCGAATCCAGCCCCTGCAGGGAACCCGGGACGGGCGGACCCCCGTCAACCTGTTCTTCGACAACGAGACAGACCTGCTGGTACGGCTCGTGCGCTACAGCGAAACGGACGTCGGCACGGTTTCAACGCAGATCGACTATTCAGACTATCGCGCGGTCTCTGGCGTGATGATGCCGTTTCACTGGATGGTGACCTGGACGAACGGGCAGTCCACTATTGAGATCAGCGAGATCCAGGCGAACGTCCCGATCGGCCCGGAGAGGTTCCAGATGCCGGCAGTCTCGCCGCCCCCCTAGCCCCACACGCCCGCCGGGGCTGGGTTCCCAAACGGACGCATCTTCAAACGCGTTGATGCCCCCTGCCTTCTGAAATCTACGGCGTCGTAGTTTCTTGACACAAAGCAAAAAAGACGCCATAAATGTGCGGTGGGGGGCGGCGAATCGGTCCCGCATCATTCCTCCGCGGTGCCACGACACGGCTTTCGACGCTTCACAGGCGCTGTGCCATCCCTCGCCGCTCACCCACCCAAACCCACCCCGCAGGATGCCGTCATCTGACGACCGTTAAGAGCTGCTGGCTGTCTCCACAGCCGAGGTGTGGATAGCTTCCAAGCTCTTTAGCTTCAGCTACATTTAATCACTATGGACTGCCACAAAAAAGAACGAATCCGGAAGCCTTAGAGCCCCCGGTGATCCTTGACAACTTCTCTGCTTTTGCTACACTAGCTTCGCTTGGATCAGCACCATTAACCAACAGTAAAATCAACAGCAAGAAAGAGGGTATATAAGAGGCGGTTGTGGAACCGCCAATTAATTTCTGGAGGCGGAGGAGTGAAGCGAATATCGATTACGGTCCTCGGTGGATTGCTCATGTGCGTGTTCGCGAGCCCAAACGTTTGGGCCCAGGCGACGGCACAGATCAGCGGCACCGCGACCGATGCCACGGGCGCCTTGTTGCCCGGCGTGGAGATCACAGCCACTCAGATTGAGACCGGCATCAGCCGCACGGCGGTAACAAATGAGACGGGAGCCTACAATTTCCCCAACCTGCCGCTGGGTCCCTTCCAGGTAGAAGCGGTGTTGCCCGGATTCCAGACTTTTTTGCGATCGGGACTCGTGTTGCAGGTGAACGCAGACCTGGTCATCGACGCGGTCATGGAGGTCGGACAGGTCTCCCAGACGATCGAGGTCACCGCGAACGCTGCGCTGGTGGAAACGCGGAGTACGGCGCTGGGCACGATCATCGAAAACGAACGGATCCTCGAATTGCCGCTCAATGGACGCAACGTCCAGGACTTGATTGAGCTCGCCGGGGGCGCTGTCAATCAGGGCGCGGGCCGGGGCGTCAGCCTGGTCGGAGGCCAGTCGGATCAGATTTCAGTCGGTGGTGGCGCCGGCTTTGGTGTGGACTACAGCCTGGACGGGGCGAACCACAACAGTTTCATTACCGGATCGACGATGCTCATGCCGTTCCCGGACGCTATGCAGGAATTTACTGTAGAGCGGAGCGGCGTGACGGCGGATCGCGGCAGCAGCACGGCTGTGGCTGCGGTGACCAAGTCGGGCACCAACGAATTCCACGGAAATCTCTTTGAATTCGCCCGGAATGATCTCTTCAATGCACGCTCTTACTTTTCGACTTCGGAAAGCACTCTGAAGCGCCACCAGTTTGGCGGGACCATCGGCGGGCCTATCCTCGAGAACCAGTTGTTCTTCTTCGGGGGCGTCCAGCGCACCACGCTGCGCGCGGACCCGCGCGCCACCCGTGCCACTGTTCCGACGGCGGACATGCTGGCCGGGGACTGGACAACGTTTGCCTCGTCTGCTTGCGGTGGCCGCTCGGGCCGGGGTTTTACGAATGACATGATCGATCCGGCCAACTTCAGCACTGTAGCGGTGAACATGGTTAATTTACCGACGTTCCCGCAGCCGGTCGACGAGTGTGGAAATATCACGTATTCCGGCTCCGTGGACTCGGACAACGAGAACTTTTACGTCGGCCGGATGGACTTCCAGACCAGTGACAGTCATTCCCTGTTCGGACGCATACTGATTCAGGACTTTGCGGAAAACCAGCCGGTGACTCAAAACTTCTTGCAAGCAACCGGGTGGCGGGAAAGCATGCAGCAGTCCTACACCGTCGGCTCCACCGTACTGTTGGGCGGTACGGGGGTCCACTCGTTCCGATTTTCGTATAACGTGACAGAGAACAACTACCTGCAACCCGAGAACGGCACCAGCTGGTGCGACCTCGGCTCCGCGATCTACTGTGAACCTCAGATCTCGGCCATCAATCGCCTCGTTGTCTCCGGTGGATTCGGCGTCAGCAATGGTTTTGATAACGGCTGGCAGTACAGAGGTTTCAGCTATGGCATCAACGACGATGTCAGTTTCATTCGTGGAGCGCACCAATTTGGCTTTGGCGGATCTTTCAACTATGGCGACCAGGCGAATACAAATATCACTTGGGCCAGCCAGCACCAGTTCCGTTTCGGGAGGCTGGCTGATTTCATGACGGGACGGGTGCAACGCCTGTTCACCGGCCAGACAAATGACCACCTTGTGAAGGGAAAGGACTTCTCCCTCTATGTCACGGATACCTGGAGTGCGACGCCAAGTGTGAACATTTCGGCCGGTCTGCGCTGGGAGCCTATGGTCGCCCCGAATGTGAAGGCGATTTACAATTTTGATATCGAGCGGCTCCGCGCCGGTATCCGGACGAGCCAGTTCGACAACGCGCCGACGGGTTTCTACTACCGCGGGGACCCAGGGTTCCCGGAGAACGGCATCAACAACCGCTGGGGGCAATTTGCACCTCGGCTGGGACTAGCCTGGGATGTGTTCGGGGATGGCCGGACGTCGATGCGGACCTCGTACTCGCTCTCCTTCATCGACTATCCAGGAGATTTTCGCGAAGGCTTCTCCGGCGGAGCGCCCTGGGGCTCCCGCATCAACGTACCGTTTGGCGCTCAATTGGACGATCCCTACGCCCACGTGCCTGGAGGATCGACCTTCCCATACGAAGTTAACAACAGCGCGCCATTTCCGCCTAACGGGCTGTATTTCACGCAGCCGTATGACACCAAGCAACCTTACACCCAGGCATGGAACTTGAGCCTTGAACGCCAGATCGCGGAAGACTGGCTTGTTTCCGCAGCGTACACGGGAAACAACATCATGCACGTGTGGGGCAATAAGGGGGTCAACGATGCGGTGTTCTTCCCCGGAGTGGCGAATGCGGCCGGGACCTGTTCGGCAGAGGGATTCACGCTCAGCGCGGCTCCGGGTGCCACCTGTTCGACGCGCGGCAACACGACGGCTCGGCGACGGCTGACGTTGGAACAACCGAACGATACGTTCAGGAAGGTTGGAAACCTGGCGGAGACCGACGATGGTGGCGTGCAGTCCTATCACGGCATGATCGTGTCGGTCAGGCGGCGCGCGGCCAACGGGATAAATCTCAACCTGAACTACACCTGGTCGCATTGCATCGGTCCCTACGCCACGCTGTGGGGTCCGATGTCCATGCACCCGGACGACGTCTACACCGATCCTAACAACCGGGATTTCGATCAAGGGGATTGCGATTCCGATCGTCGGCATCTGTTCAACTCGACGCTGTCGGCTGAAACGCCGGAATTCGCCAATCGGACGCTGCGTCTGTTCGCTTCCGGCTGGCGGTTGTCGGGAATCTACAAGATTGCGGCCGGGGAACCATTGAACATTAGCTCCGGCGCGGATATCGCATTGAACGGACTGGACGACGCCGACAACCAGCGTCCGAACCAGATAACGGACAACCCGTACGGGGGCTCCGATCCGGGAGACAACTATTTCGTCAAGTCCGCTTTCGCCAACCCGGCTCCGGGCACGTTGGGGACCATGCGCCGCAACAGTGTTGTCGGCTGGAACCGGTGGGATTTCGATCTGGCTCTCGCGAGAATCTTCCGTTTTGGTGAAAGCCAATCGCTCGAGTTTCGGGTCGAGGCCTACAACGTAACGAACAGTTTCCGGCCGGAAAGGCCCGGAGGCTTCGGCGCAGGCGCTTTCACAGACATCACCAATCGAAACTTCGGTCGGATCCGCAACGCCGAATCGCCGCGGATCCTGCAGTTCGCATTGAAGTACGCGTTCTAGGATCGCTGTCACAGCGATTTGATTTCCAAGGCCGGTGCGGGGCTGACCCCGCACCGGCCTTTGCTTTCTTCCCGCTTCGAACACCTGCCTCTCGCGAACCAACGCAACCGATCGCTCCATGTTCCACCTTCCAACTGTAGGTGCGGATTATGACCGCAGGCGTATCGAAATGAATAAGTTTTGTGCTCATGGATCGCATCTACAGAACGAGTATGCGTTTCGGCTGTCCGACTGGTTGAGGGGCCTGACCTCACACAGCGCAATCCTGGCATATTGAAGCAGAACCGGTGGGGCAAACAGGCTGTGAGAAACGTGGACAGCCGCGGATCGAGCGGCTGCGGGTCCAAGTATGGACGCTCCCGGTCTAGTGTGAGCCTCCACAAACTGTTTGGGGTATGCGAAAATTGGAGGTCAGAACTTCGGACGATTTAGCGCCCGAAGCTCCAACCGCAGTATCGGATACTGGCGTCACTCGAAGACGCCGCCCGCGGGATCTCTCACCCTGCGGTTGAACGTGTCCACCTCGTCCCAGGGGGCACAGTATTCCTCCATCAGGCCCGGCCAACCTTCTACCGCGAGAAATTCCGGAGTGACCTTATACCAGGTTTTCTTTTCGGCCACCCAGGGTTCGGGATAGGTCATCGGATCATCAATGATCATTTCGAGTTCGATGGCATCTTCGGACACGCGGGTGTACCGCTCAGTGAGTCGCATGTGCTCGCTGTGCACATTGCCGTGGTGATCGAGCCAGGTTCTTTGATCAAATTCAAATCCAGAGGACTCGACTACGAGCGTATTGCCCTCCCACCTGCCGGCCGAATATCCCAACCACCGCCGAATGCTGGGATCAAAATCGTCCGGAATCTCGCGTCCATCGATCCAGACTTCGCGAAAGACACGATGCCACTGAAAAACCTGGATCAACCTGTCGTCAAGCATGACCCACTCAGAGGGTCGCGGATATAAAAGGATTCTGGGAACCCCCTGCGGATTACACCGCCCGACGGGGTCGTTTCCTGTGGCTGGGGGTACCGCTCTGGATCCGTATCCGGGCCGTTTTGCATCGTATTGCTCCTGCCCCCAGGCCGTCATCGGAGGAGGGGATCCTCCTCGCTCGTAAATCTCGCGGGACCCGCCGTCCGGACCGCCCGCCCGATCCCAAAAACCCGTAAAGTCGCGCGGATCATAATCCTGAGCAAAGGCGATCGAGGAAATCAGAAGCGACGCAACGAGCACAACGACCAATCTCAAGAAGCGATTGCGCATATAGTCATACCTCCAGTTCTTGTGATGTTCATCATCACTCCGGAACAGTGCTGAGCTCTGGGCCCGCATCGGTATTTCGCAGCCGGAGGTGCCCGTTAAATCGTTAAAGTCACCCGTTGCTGTCACTGGACGGGGATAGCAATATTTTCAAATCACGGAGATTAGTTCTCAGTCTCCATCACTAATTCTCTACCGTTGGAAAGCACGATCTTTGACACGACTCCCAGTGGCCTGCCATCTCTGGCCGGAAACACGGTCACTTCAACCTCATTCCCCGGCCTCAGGGAACCTCGGTTCCAGCCCGACCGGCTCCAATAGTAGACGCTGCTGCCTTCGACCGCCCAATTCACAACGCTGCCCTCGTCGTCAGTCACGTCGATGGAAAACTGAACATGGGGATTGGCAAACTCCCATTCGGTCACCGTTCCCGCCAAAGTGACTTGGGTTTCCGTGTCGTAGGTCACAAAGATACCGTGGTGACCCAACACCGGGATTGAAACCACGAGTATGATCGTAGAAAGCAACAATGCCAGGATCGATTTCTTCAGATCAAATTCAACGTGGTTATGATGCCGCATGTGACTCTAGGTACGTAGTACCTAGGGAGAAGACTCGGAATTCGGCTCTTTGAAAGCGTCGCTTGATGATGGACGATCGAAGTCCGTTTCGGCGCAGTGTTCAGATCCCCGGCAGCCGCATCGTCGTCCCTAACAGTCCTGCGGGCCAGGCCTTGGGTTCAGCCCGCAAGCGAGCCGGCCCTCAGGAAGTCGGTCATTGGCAACGATGAACAACTTCGAAACCACACCCACCGGGCTTCCCGCCTTTGAGGGAGACATGGTGACCACAACTTCGTCTCCAGTCTGGACACTGTTCCTGTCCCAACCCGCCCGGGTCCAGTAATAGACGCCGCCAGCTTCAACTGCCCAGGGAACCACTTTGCCGCCCTCATCTGTCACATCCATGTAAAGCTGAATATGGGGGCTGCGAAAATTCCATTCTGTCACGACTCCCCGAATTTCGACATTCTGGTCCATGAAATACGAGATGGCAGTCCCATGGTGAGCGACAACTGGAACCCCGACCAGGAAAAGACCCAGGGTCACGGACAAAAGAGTTAGCCATTTCCTCTTGTCATGTTCCATGTGCTCTCTCCTTCGATTTGTTCACTGATCTTATTTAGCTGGGCATGCGCTTAGACATTCCGCGCACTTCCTGATGAAATTTCTGAAGAAATCAACGCTGATTGTAAACTGGCGCGCCTGATGTTTCAAGGCATTCCAGACCAACCGACCGTTGCGGAACGGGTTCTGAAGTGACTGACGACTGTCCTCGGCGAGCTCGGGCCCGGGTCCGGGTCGTTCGATCGATTCGGCCGTGGATTTGCCCGTATAATTGATTGCGTTTGCTCGTGGAGGATCTTCCTTGAAAGTCTTGGCCGGTCTAATGATCCTGGCTATTGATCCTGCCCGGCTCCGTTGCTATGCCCAGGACGGAACGCTTGCGCCGGAAAACCCCCTTGCGGTGTTGAAGGTGGAAGTCGAACGCGTTCTTGATGAGGTGGGCTTGCCGTTCACCGACGCACAGGGTGACGCCATCGTCCTGATGATGGAAGACCGACGGCAGGCTTCGGAAGAGTTGTTTGGCGACCTGATGGACTTCAGCGCGGGCCCCACCCAGGGTCAGGACTCGGACCGGCTCCGCTCCGCAATCGAATATATGGAAAACGAGTTCCTCACCCGCCTGGAGGACTATCTGACCGTCGGGCAGCTGGCCGCATGGAGCCTGTATCTGGAAACGACCGAGGTGCCGCTCACCGGCACGCCGGAACTGGAGAGTCCACGACAGCAGACCCAGTACGTTCGACTCAACCCGAACGTATTCACGGCTGAGGAAGGTTCCTACCGGATCGGCGGTGGTCCGCGCCGGGCGGAAGTCATCGAACGCGGGGGGGCCGGTGCTTTTCATGGCAACGTTCAGATCCTGATCATCGACGAATCACTGAACGCGGGCCGGAGGTCCTACAACCGGGGCCATAGGGTGCCGACGGTCAAGCCCCCGTATCAGGAGCGGGACACGAGTTTCGATGTCAGCGGACCGGTTCTTCCGGGCCGGCTGACCATGAGCTTTGCAGGCCGCCAGAACGAGGCGGAAAATGTCGATACGATCAACGCCACGCTGGCGAATGGCTCGCCGTTTTCCAGCGAAATCGTCCGACCAACGATGCACCGCTTCCTCTCCACCGGAGGGACCTACCAGTTCGCAGACGCCCATTCGCTGACATTCCACCTGGAATACGGCCCATACTCGGAAGAGAATCAAGGCATCGGAGGGTTTGTACTGCCCGAGCGTGCCTGGGCCAGCGAGGGCAATAGCTGGCTTGTCGACCTGAAACAGTTCTCGTCATTGTCGGCCCGAAGCATCTATGAGATGCGGTTCCAAGCCAATAACACCCACGCAGAAACGGTTCCCGGAACTTCAGGCTTGCGGACCGACGTCATCGATGCGTTCAGTAGCGGCGGTTCCCAGAACCGTTCCGAGAGTGACGAGCGCAACTACGAGTTTTCGAATCTGTACACACGGCTCGGGGAAGGCACAACGATCCGCTTCGGCTTCGACGGAATCTATCGGAAGAACCGGGCGCTTTCCACTGCCAACTTCGATGGAACCTTCACGTTTTCCACCCTGGACGATTTCAACCTCGGACGCCCGTTCCAGTATCGGGTGGCGCGGGGCGAGCCACTGCTCAACACCAACCAGACGGAGCTGGCGTTCTTCATGCAGAACGACTGGCGGGTGACGCCGGAACTAACTTTTTATTACGGGATTCGCTACGACTGGCAGACAAATCTGAGTGATGCAGACAACTTCGGTCCCCGGTTGGGACTGGCCTATGCCCTGGGTCCGGCCACAGTCATACGGAGCGGTGTTGGTGTTTTCTACAACAGCCTGCCTATCAACATGGTGGAGGATCAGCGGCGGCTGGACGGGACGCGTCAGTTCCAGATCGTCATCGCCGATCCCTCCTACCCCGACCCTTTCGAATCCGGAACCGTCCAGACCCTGTTGCCCTCGGTCCGGGTGATGGACCCGACTCTGTCGGCACCCTATTACAGCGCTGGGTTCATATCAATCGAACGGACATTTCTGACCAACCTGCTCGTGAGCGCCGCATACGAGCACAAGCACGACGTCCATCGCCTGCGCTTCAGGGACGTGAATGCTCCACGCGACACCACTGCGGCTGTGCTCAGTTCCTGCACGAAGGATCAGAGCCCGGAGACCTGCGTTCGCCCCGATCCGACGAAGGAAGAAATCCTCAACCTCGAGGGAACGCGGGCTTCGATTCACCACTCGCTTCGATTGACGTATCGGCAGAGGTTCAGCATCTTCACCCTGGCGGCGAACTACCAGCTTCAGAGAGTCCACTCTGACGGTGGGCCGAGGGCGAATCGTGGCACTCCCGCCGACAACTATGATCTCCGTGCGGAGTGGAGCTTCGATCGCTTTTTTCCGACGCACACGCTGGGCAGCACCGTGAACGCGCAGCTCCCGCTGGGTATCTTCTTGACAGGAACGATGTCCACCAACAGCGGCCCACGTTACACCATTACGACCGGAACGGACGACAACCAGGACGGCTATCTGACCGATCGGCCTCCAGGGCTCACCCGAAACACCGGCGATGCTCCGAAGTTCCTCAGTTTCGGCTTGAATATCTCGAAAGCGTTCTTCTTTGAGGGAGCAGGTGGAACGGGCGCCACGCGGACCAATCTCAATGTGTTTGCCAACGTCACAAACGCGTTCAACAACGTGAACTTCAGCCCACCTTCGGGCGTGATGACCTCACCCAATTTCGGCCTGTCAACCAACGCCCGGGATCCCCGGCTCGTCGAAATCGGTATCCGCTTCCAGTTCTGAGAGCCGCCCCCGGATTTCGCACCCGGAATCGCCGGGCCACATTCAGTCCCCAGACCCTGGAGACTGTCAGGGCGAAGGCTGTGGCCGATCGATTCTGTTTTTGACAGACTAGGTGGCATGGATTAGTGTGTATGCAAGGCTTCTTTTATCGGGTCCAGTCCTACCTGATGCGGCGCCAGTCGTGAGGCCTGATACAACAGCGCAGAGGTCACGAGGAGATTTAAATATGCGATTCTTTCTTTCATTGGCATTGTCCGGTACGCTCCTGATGCTGGCCTCACCATTGGGAGCACACCATTCGGCCTCATCTTTCTGGCACACCGACCGTATCGTGGAAATCGAAGGCGTAGTCAAGGCGATCCACATCGTCAATCCACATCCTGAACTAGTGGTTGAAGTGACCGACGCCAACGGTGAGAAGTCCGACTGGTATATCAGCGGCGGAGGTAACGCCAGCGCCATGATTCGGGCCGGCTGGACCGACGATACGATCCCGATTGGCGAGAAAGTGAAAGTTCAGGGACAACCTTCCCGCCGCGAAGGCGCGAAAGCTCTACTCTCCGGAGACGTCACGACCGAAGATGGTGTGGTGGTTTCCTTCGGCTTTATTCAGATCGAAGGCGGCGAGGGGCAGCCTTGACGTCCAGATGATTCCGCGTCCCTGGGGGATCTACTATAGGTGCGCTCGATGAGGGCACAATCTCTCTCGAATTCACCCCACGGTGCGGTCATAAACCGCGCCTATAGCAGGACAAAGGTCGGTCTCCCTCCCCGGATTAAAGCGCATATCTCGATAGAGGAAAGATGACTGGACCGGGCCGGCAGGGCTAGCGAACGAACGGCTCCTGTTCAGTCCCCACCGCGCCCGATGATTTCATGCGTTGGCCTTCAAGCCGGCCATGATCTTATCTCGGGTGATGGGATGTTCCCGGATTCGGACGCCACACGCATTGTAGATGGCATTTGCGATGGCTCCGGGCACGGCGCCTATGGCAGTCTCACTGAAGCTCTTGACACCATAGAACCAGCGGGGTTCCAGGCTGTCGACGAATACCTGTGTCTGTTCCGGGACGTCCATGATTGTCGGAAGCCGATAGGACAGGTAGCCGACACTATAGTGACGGGTACCGGGAAACTCCCGATCCCACGGAATGGAATCGGTACCAATCTGCATGCTCTCGACGAGGGATCCTTCCATATCGGCTTCGGCCGCCAATGGGTTGACGACCAAGCCCGTGTCGTGGCAATAGGCCGCCCGCAGAAAACGCCAATCTCCGGTCCATGTATCCACCTCGACCTCGGCAAAGCAGGCGCCCACGCCTTTGCTCATCGCTCTTCCCTGGCCCATACTGATGCCACGGCCGGTGTGGCGAATGAACCCGCCCCCTACCCGGGCCAAGTCCCCAAAACTGATCTGGACCTGCGGATCCTCCGTCGAGAGAATCACCCCGTCTCGAATCTCGAGCTCCGTTGCATCCACGGCCAACGCATCGGCCCCACGTTGGAGGAGATCCTTCCTGAGCTTGTCCGCCGCACTGAAGATAGCCGCCCCCTGCAAGGTGATGGTTCGCCCGCCCCACCATTCCTGGCTCGGTGGTGTCACCTTCGTATCGCCCCAGACCACCCGGACCCGATCCCGGCTCGTGAATCCCAGTATCTCCGCCACGATTTGGGCGAGCGCGGTGTCGTGGTTGGATCCGCTGTCGGGCAGGGCGTTCTTCATGATCACGTCACCGTCGGCCCCGAGCTCGATCTCCGCGCCGTAAACCTGGCGGTTTCCGGCATCGACCTGCTTCTGGAAACCTTCCTCGCCTTCGTGGTAACCCATCTGTCCGGAGTGGTGCTGGGACGCAGCCACACCGATCCCTCTCTTGAACCTCCCGGGATTGCCGCCCGGCACCGGGTTTCTCTGGTCCCACCCGATGGCCCGGGCTCCCTCCTCCAGCACTTCAACCGACGCAAACGAATCGTAACTGAGGGCCCCGTTTTCGACCTCGTACCGCCCACCAAGCTCCTGGGCATGCCAATCCCGAACCGGCGACAGGCTGTCTCCCGGCTTTGAAACATGCGTCAATCTGAACTGCAGAGGATCGATCCCAACTTCTTCGGCCATCTCGTCCATCATGCCTTCCCACGCCCACTTGACCTCCTGCTGCGTGTAGCTTCGGGATGGTCCCGGCCTGGGGCCATTGGTCCTGTAGCTGTACCAGGTCGATTCCCAATGCGGGATTTCGGATGTGTAAAGCTCAGTCGTGTTCTTGGAAATCTCTCCCGAGGCGTGTCCAATTCCTGTAAATTCTCCCGGGTTGGAATCCCCCGCACTGACGTGGACCTCGTGTGTGAGGGCGATAATTCTCCCTTCGGATGTGGCACCCACTCTGAACTTCGTTATCAGTTCGGGCTTGATCTGAATGTGGGCCAGTTCGTGGTCCTTCGGAAGCATTAGCTTTACGGGTCGGCCCGTCTCCCTCGCCAGGTGAGCGACAAAGGGATAGAAGAGCTCGGATCCCGCCCGCGCGGCCCCGAAGGTGCAGCCGTTATATTTGTCAATAAATCGAATGTCCTCAGCGTCAATGCCCAGTGCCGCGGCGAGACCCGCTCGCGCCGGGTAGATGCTCTGACTCATGCCCCAGAACGTCAGTTTTTCGCCCTCCCACTTGGCAACGCTGCCGCAAGGTTGCATCGGTACGGAGACCGCACCGCCGAAGTAATAATTGAACTCCCGGATCACAGCCGCTTCGGCGAATCCCTGCCGAACATCTCCATGGTTGGACACCCACGTGGCATTCGGGTCGTAGTGCGGATCGTTTTCGAATACCTTCATCAGGTTTCCCGCTCCTTGATTGAGGTCGGGAGCATCCGCCGACATCGCCTGCTCGAGGTTCTCGACGGACGGAAGGATCTCGTACTCCACTTCAATCGCCTCGACGGCATCTTCGGCAAGATCCTCGGTGTCGGCAGCGACGATTGCAACGACTTCGCCCTGCAGACCGAATTCCTGCCCTAGGGGATTGCCTGGCGCTATGGGCAATCGAGTCGTCGCCGGCGCGTTCTGGTAGGTGAGTATGTGAGCCACACCCGGCATCCGCTCTGCCCTTGAACTATCGAGCCTCCGAACCCTCGCATGAGGATGTGGGCACGTGAGGAACTTTGCATAAAGCAGGTCGGGGAACCAGATCCGGGTGGCATATTCGGCCGTCCCGGTAAACCGGGGTATCGACACTTCCGGCATCGGGGGCATCGACTTCCCGACTACGTTGAGATTCTCCGGCGCATAACCCTGCCACTTCTGCGTAACGATCTGATCGTCGCCTTCGACGAGAGTGTCTTCAGGACCGTGGCCCCCACCGGTGGAATAGTCGCGGACCATCGGTTGCTTGATATGGACGATGGAACCGGGTTCGGGAACCGCTTCTATCTTCGGAATGCCGTTTTCCTGACTCATAGTTCTGCCTCCCCGCGCATGACCTTACCGGCATCGACCACTGTCCGTATGATCGCCGGGTAGGCCGCGCACCGGCAGATGTGTCCCGACAGCGCCATCTTGACTTCATCGACTGTCGGGTCCGGGTTCGCGTCGAGCAGTCCCTTCGCCGTCACTTCCCATCCCGCCGTGCAATATCCGCAGTCGGCCGCCACGTAGCGGTGTCCCACCGCCTGGATCGGATGCAGATTGTCTTCGTCGCCCAAGCCTTCCACCGTGAAGATGTCCTTCCCGGTTGCCTCCATCGCCAGGGTATGACAGGAGTAATAGGGGGTCCCGTCGATCAACACACTGCAGGCTCCGCAGCTGGCGCGATTGCAGCTTCGATTCGTCCCAGTCAGCGCCAGCTTCATCGCGATCACTTCCCACAACGTCGTCCGGGCTTCAAATTCGGCCTGGTAGCTGGCTCCATTGATGATGAATGTCCCGATCTCCACCGTCATCGGTGGGGCGATCCCCGCCGAGCTTTGTGCCGGAGCCGGGGATCCAGCCACCGAGGCGACACCGCTTACAGTCGTCAATACGACCGCGCCCGAGCTGGCCGCCTTAAGAAAATGTCTCCGGGAATACTGCATATCTCAAACCTCCATCGGTGTGCACGCTATCGAGAATCAAGGGAATTTTGGCAAGAATGAACTCGTGCAATGCTCCCAAAATACCCGTCCGTTGTCCACTGATTTTACTCGTGTGTCGGGGACACTCACAAAGGAGACGCGACGCATTACTGGAGGGAACGCTGTCCAAAGATTTCGAACTGGGCGCCTCGGGTGGGGGCGCATCCGGACCTCAAGTCAATGTTTTTGCAAACATCAATAATGCGTTCAATTGACGCACCTCGGCACGCCCAGTGGCCTTCAGACCTCGCCTTTCTTTGGAAGATCCTTTAGGGCAGAACAGCCCCGCGAAACCGAGGCCGGAGTGCGCTTCCATTTCTGACCAGAAGGTCACCGCAAGTGGTTGCTTTTCCATCATGATCTTCGATCAGTATTACCTGTCATTTTGACGGTGTCCTCGATTGCGGCCAAGGACCTTCATCCCGAAGTGGGCAACCGTCAACCCGTTTCCATTTCGAACCCGGCGCTTTGGTCGTCTATCATTGAGGCCCGCGGCCATGTCTTTCCGCGACGCCCCGCCACTGCCTTCATGCGCAGCGCACGGGTCGACCTGGATTGACCGCCACCGTAGTGCCAACGCACCGAACGGAGCGGACCTCCATGACGACCAAAACTAGTCGGAAGCTAAGCCTCCACGACCGGCTCTCACGGCTTGGCTTTCCTGAAGCCTGCAAGCTGTGGGGAGAAAACGGCAAAAAGCTGATTCAGGCAGGAGCCCGATACGAAATCAGTATCGACGAGCAGGTTTCCTGGAGCAACGGGACTTTCCGCCTCCAGCTACCCGACCCGTCCGCGGCGAGGGACTTGGTGATCACGATCGCGCGGAGCCCGGACCGGAGGCAGTGGCTCGGCTGGAGCTGCTCAGGCTGCGAAACGGCCTGTGAGCACGCCGGCGCGGCATTTTCGCTGATCCTGGAAGAGAAGACGGCACTGGGATTGGCCGCGCCGCCGCCCGAACGGACACCCGTGGAAAGCCTGGGCGAAGAGGATCCCGGAGAGAGAGCTCTCAAGGAGCGAATCGAGAGGGCGCACGAAGAGAAAATGAAGGTGCGCTCCGCTGACGCCGGGCGGCCGTGGACCGACTACACGGCGATCAGCCCTCTGTCGGGCAAGACCTACCGGATTGCCCTGCGCGGCGAGGAGCGCGGCACGTCGTACTGCTCGTGCCCCGACTTTCGCACCAAAACGCTCGGGATCTGCAAGCACATAATTCACGTACTGGCTAAGATCAAGCGGCGATTTCCGGCAGCAAAGCGGCGGCCGTACAAGCGCACGAGCCCATCGCTGCGGATAAGCAGAATACGCGGGGGCTGACACCTATCGGAGCGCGGACAGTGTCGCCGTATGGGCGTTATGTCAACCCGCGCGCGGGCGCAGGCCGTCGCGCGACTCCGTTGCCGAACAACGTCATATTCCGCTCGGCTGTTATTGCCCAAGTCGCGCCCATCATGGGTGCACCGATTTCGCTCAGACATCGGGCGCTACCGTTGTTGGCCGACAGCGAAAGGAGCGCTACAAGTACAAAGAACCTGGCCGAACTCAAACGAGCAAAAAGGGAAGACTTCATGTAATTGACTACGGGTCCGGCGGGCTTGTCGTCTAATTCAACAACACCGAATGAGGACTGAATTGGACCGCGGACGTCCCGTCCGCATTCGTGTCCAAAGAGCCGAACTGAACAGCGGAGAGGCTCGCCGCTACTCTTTGCTTTTGAAGAGATACAAAACCCGGCCGTCGGTGCCGACCGGCCGCGAGTCCACCTTCGAGAAGACCTTCTCGAACTCGGCCTCGAAGGCTTCCTGGGTGTAGTCCGGGAATATGTCTTCCCGGCTTCGCAGCAGGCGCTGTACCTGAGGGTCAGATTTCGGCACCCACTCGATAATTAGCCAACTGCACAACGACCGTGCGAACACGGCAACCCGCGGCAGAGGCACATTGTTGGCGATGGCGAGGTGGTGAACCAGAGCCAGCATCATCACCAGATCGGCCGGGCCTCGATCGATGAACGACTGGCGCTCCTCGAGTGCCCAGCCGATGTCCGGGCTCGGATTGGTGAGATCCGAGCGAAGTGGCAGGAGGTTCTTCTCTTTGTTCTTCTTGGTGTCCGAATAACACAGCTCGACGCACGCCGGGTCAATGTCGAAAGCGATGGTTGCGGCGTCTTTGTCGGCAGCAATTCGGCTGAATACACCGGTGTTGGCGCCCAGGTCCCAGACGGTCTTCGGCCCCGCCTGGTCGATGAGCTCGCCGACCAGACTCTTCTTCTGCTCGACACCTGCTGTGTCATAGGAAAGTGTCTGGTAGTAGTCCGCCCACTCGGTGCCTGCGGGTTGCCACGACATCTTCTTGATCAGAGAGGCCAGTCCGTCGGCCATTCCCAGGATCCCGGATTCACTCACCTTCGGTTTGTTGGTTGGCGCCGCCGCTTCACCTGATGTGTCGGAGTACTTGTTCTGCATCCAGGCGTGCAGGAACAGGTGCATGACGAGTCCCGGCTTGAGATGTGCTCGGCGAGGCAGCAAACGTGCCGCGAGGTCGAGGGGAACGCCGTCAATGAAGGTCTCCATCAATCGCTGCAGCCGGATGTCGGTCATCGCCATCAGCGCAATCGGTGCGAGGAAGTGTGAGCAGAATTGACCGTACGCCACCCAGGGAGACCCGGCTTCGTGCTTTTCGAAGCTCAGAGTGTCGATGAAGATCGGCCGGCCGCCTTCGAACTGGATGTTGTAGGCGCTGGCGTCCTTGAGGATCATGCCATGGCGCAGGGCGCGTTTTTGAATGTCGAGGGTGAGCAGCGCCGCATCCTTAGTACTGGGAGAAGCTCCACTCGTAGGGATAAGAGATGAAGGCGATCTGCTGAGGCAGCAAGGTGCGGCCGGATTGTTGTCCTTCCGGGGTGACATCTTTGTGGCAGACCAGAGCGCCGACATCGACGAGCTCCTGGTACAGACCGCTCTCCATGAGCAGTTGATAGTTAGTTAGCTTCGTAGACCGGGTTCACCTGGCGATAGACGAGGCCATCGTCGTCCTTGAAGACGAATCCGCTCGGATCCCTGAACGACGCAGGATCGGGGCATTCTACACCAAGGATCGGCAGGTCAATGACAGCCGGATTTGTCACGAAATGTAGGCGTGATGTGTCATCGCGCTCCTCGGTCGCAACCGGTTGCGGATAAGCGGAATAAGCACGAGCCGACGACTATGGCACCGCTGACAATGTCGCCGTAGGGGTGTTGTGTCAACCCGCGCACGGCCGCAGGCCGCTGGGCGGCGTGGAGGGGTCCCAGAAGAAGGTCTCCAGTATCCCAGGCAGCCGCAACTGGCGCGTCTGTTGTAAAACTCAACGAGGCGAATTGGGAGGTCAGCACGTTACTCGTTGGTAAGGTTCCGAGAAAGCTGTTGTCAATGACAATAGTTCCGCTCATTACCCCACCGCCGGCTTCAGTTCCCGCAAATGTGAACGTAGTCTGGTCCGCTCTCGCCTCGGTGGCACCCATCAGCAATATCAAAACAGCAAAGGCTGAAATGGCTCCAAATAAGGCCTTCTTACCGTCTTTTCGTTGTATTTTCATTGAACTCATTTCAGTAAAGGACATCTTGTCCTTAATTAGTTGCTTGCCGGTCAAGGACGTCTTGTCCTCAATTGGTTGCTTGCTGGTTCCGCAGTATTCAAAGCACGGTGGTGGCCTTTTCGGCCGGCACGGTTGATGGTGAATCTTTCAATGTCATTAAACCAAATGAAATCAGTGTCATATGGACTGCCGATTTCTGGATCAACCCGCCGACTGACAGTAATGCGTCTCCTCCCCCAGCGAGAAATCCGTTAAAAAGGCCGACGGTACCTAAGAACTTGCGCCTCGCCTATGTTGCTGAATACAATAGCTTTCGAGACAAACAATGGCCGCGTTGCGCCGTTGTCGGATTTGCTTACGACATGAGAGCGTGACGAAGTCAAATTCGATCTGTAGCTCGTCATCGCATTTCGGACAGAATCCTCTAAGAAACTAAGAGCAACTTTTCTAATCGGAACGAGCTGAATGAGGATCGAATGAGGGAGAACCTGCCGGCGGAGAATCGGATACCGAAGTGACGTCGGATGGCGCCTCCCGCTACGAGCGACTGGAGTCGGGCAGGTGCAGGTCCGACACCGGCCTCGACTGTTGAGCGACAACCGGCTCTGATGCGTGTCGCACGAGCTCAAAGTCTTCCTGCAGCGCCGTGGCATGGACCCCACCCGGAGCGCGCCACCCGATGGCGCAGGCAAGATCGAACGGTATCGCCGTTTAATGACAGACGTGGTCAGAATGGAACGCGACGATTATCCGTGGCAACGCGAGCATTCGATCCAGCTGTGGGTTGAACACAACAACCAGCGGATAAGCAGAATAAGCGGGGGCTGACACCTATCGGAGCGCGGACAGTGTCGCCGTATGGGCGTTATGTCAACCCGCGCGCGGGCGCAGGCCGTCGCGCGGGGGATTCAAGGCAGGATTTTTCCGACAGGCGGAGGATTTAAGGCAATTTTCGGTCTTTTGGAGGCACACCTATCCCGCTCTGTCTAGACTGCGTCGATCAGAAGGAGTCCACCTGGCTATCGTAGTCGGAAGAGGCGGGGCGCGGGAAGGCAGGCCCAAGCACTCCAGGATCCTTTTTGTGGCCGTGGGAGGACGAATTGCTGCAAGGATTTTCATCCTGCCGCCGCAATGTTCACACTGAAGAGCGTCCACCAAAAAGACACGTCTCATCAACTCCGCCCAGGTGTAATTGCGATCGCGGACAGATGACCGAGTGTGGGGCTCAGGCTCAGCGGGCGACACGGTTGATCTTTCGGCGGCAAGCTGCGGTTTCTCTTCCGTTGCCCTGCTATTGTCATTGAAGGCTGGAACGATCAGGGACCTCCACGCTGCAGCAGGGCCCAGTACTCCGTGATACCGCGTTAGATGAGCGCGCGGCGCCGGGACCAGAACTGCCAGTTTCGCGATGAAGTCCTGACGCTCGAAAACGACAGTGGTGGTCCCGTCACGCCAGGGTCGTTTCAATCGGTAGTGGAGCCGGCCATCGGAAAGCACCGACAATCGATCCGTGGCGAGGGCAGGACGGGCCGCATAGCGCAGCAGCCGTTCCAAGCGCATCCGGTCGCGACCCTCATCAACACAGATATTGGCGTGCACACTGAAGCCAGAGACCATGGCGCAGCGGGGACCCTGGAATGCATCCATGCTGTCTGGGTCGATCTGGTCCCCCATGCGCACGACACCATGGCCAGCATTGCGGCCGACCCCAATCCTGCTGCCGACGGAGCTCGCCAGCAGAGCGGCTATACCGGGATCATCCTGTGACAGGGGATCTGCTTGTTGAGGGTCCGCCTCACTTCCAAGGCCTCTCCGCTCCAGCAACGATCGAACGCGCTCGTTGACGAGCGCTGTCAGGTGGAGGACGTCATTTTCCTCAGGCGCCGGCAACTGATGAAATTCAGGATGCCCACTCGCGCCAGCGGCGTAAACCCCATCGATCACCATCGAGTGGAAGTGCACATTTGAATTCAAGGCGTCCCCAAAACGCTGCACAAACGTCACGGCGCCACACTTTGAGGAACCCAGACCCAGCAGTTGCTGAGCCCGCCGCCGCAGTTCTCCAAATAAAACGCGTATGAAAACGTTGAGGACATCGCTGGTGAGGCGCCGTTCGTAGGCCATGCGATAGCGGAGCGCAAAAGCCAACGACAAGACCCACTGCCGCACCGGCACGATTGGAAAGACACGATCGACGAGATGCGCCGCTGTATCCGACATGCGTCGTCCACCACACGACGGACACCAGACGCGCGCTTTACAGGAGAACGGCAGCAACCGATCCCGTCCACAGTCGGGGCAGTGAAGCCGCAGAAAACCCCGCGCGAGAATGCCGCAATCCAAAAAGGCACGGAATTCCTTTTCAACAAACCGGGGGACCGGACGGTCGCGCTCCTGTTGTCGGGCGAGGAAAGTTTCCAATTGTTCCGCGACGACCTGATACAGCACGGTCGTTTCCGGATTGCGCGGGCGGTATGCGACGCCGATAGCCACGAAGGCGTCGCATCACGCAAGCGCGCACGCAATGCACGACGTAACATCCTCAGCAACATGCGTGGGCTGCGACTGGATAAATCCGTGTCGACAGCGACGAAATTGTCGCATCTGTCGCGTTGTTGCCGACTCTTATCCGCTGGGGGATGTGAGCTGAAGGAAGATGCCATAGTAAAACGCCGGTTCCGTATGGGAATTGCATCAGTCCTAGCCAGTTTCGTCCCAGACTGGACAAATTACGATTAGCGTCCAATCGGACGTCCCCATTACCGGCAAGTGCCCAGACGGGAAGAGATCTTGAACGGAAAAAACACCGCCCCGGGGATTCCCCGGGTGTAACGCCTGAAGCATTATCCATTTTCTTCCAGCTCCTGGATGGTTCCCTTCTCGGAGATGTGACTCCAGCGCCGACGGTTGAGGAGGCGCATGAAAAGGGCACCATCGACTAGTCATTCTCAGTTGGACGCTGGCCCGAACAACGCCCTCGATACTGGAAAGCGTATATCCTGGACGGATAAGCAAAACACCGTGCCAAGCGAAGCTTGGGAAAGGCGAATTCGATGTGAGCCGATGAAACCTTTCGAGAGGAATCCAACTGGTGAAAGTCCAGTCCGGCCAAAGCCGTAGCGCGCAGGCCAGTAGCAAGTATTGCCTGTCGCCGGCTGATCGGCGGGAGAGAAGCGTAGACAGCGAGGGAGTGGGGCGCGAGGATTCAGCTCCGAAATTTTTCACGTTTCGGGAGCCGCCGGAGTCCCTGGCCCGGGGCACGCTTACACTGGGATTCTCGGGGAACTCGCGCGCCGGCCTGTGGCCGCGCGGGTTGACATAATAGCCATTTGACGACACTGTCAGCGCTGCCATAGTCGTCGGTCCCTGTTTATACGCTGATCCGCAGAAGATCGAGTGATTTTTCGATTTCGTGCGAATTCGCCAGGGACAGGCATCTTCGTATGTCCTGACCGCTCAATCAGAATCGTCGGAAGCGTCCCTATCGGTCAGCCAGACAGCACTCCGGCAGTGTCCAAAACAGCAGGTTGATTCAGACACTGGACCTCCTTCAATCCATCACGGCAAAGAAAAGCGAGGCATCCGGCAGTATTCGCCGGTTGCCTCGCTTCGAATGAACTGGCCGATTACTATGCGGTCGCTAACTTTTCCAGACCGGAGCGTAACAGGCCTTTCGCCATGTCGATCTTCATCGCGTTGTACTTGAGCGGGGCCGCCCCCGCCAGTGCCGTCGTCGGCGCTTCCTCCGCCAACGCAGAGTCCAGCATCTTCCCCCTCAGGAAGTCCTCCACCGCCCGTTCCCGCCACGGCCGGCCCGCTATTCCGCCGAACACCACCCGCGAATCCGTGATCGTTTGGCCGCTCATCTCCAGGCCCATCGCCATCGATGCCATCGCAAAGTCCCACACCCCCCGCGGCCGGATCTTCTCAAACGACGCCCGGAACCCGTTGGGCGGCGCCGGCAGCGTCACCTCCGTCAATATCTCGTTGTACCGCACCACGTGCGACTGGATCCGTCCATCCACCATCATGTCCCCGGGCACCAACTGCTCTACGCTCAACTCCTTGGTCCCCAACGGGCCCACCAGCTTCACCGTCGCATCAAATGGGATCAGCGCCGGCGCCGCATCCCCCGGATACACCGCGTAGCACAAGCGTCCCCCCATCGCCGAGTGGTAGTAGCTGTTGTCCCCGATCGCTCCATGGCAGATATAGCCCCCGTTGCGGTAGCACGCGTACCCTCCTCTCAGGTACTGGCACCATACCTCCTGCAACAGGTCCCCGCCCAGCGTCGAGGCGTTCCTCAACTCCGGCGAAGAGATCATCTGGAACGCTTCCACCACCATCGGGTACTTCCGCCCCATCAGAGGCGAATCCACGATCTCCGACAGCTTCGTCAGCGCCCCGATATCCACCCCCCCCGACGGGTTTTCCCGGATGTAGCGCAGGTTGCCGATTCCTTTCACATCGACCAGATAGCTCGGCGCCTGATCCAGACGGTTCTTCAGCCGGATCAGCAGGTCCGTCCCGCCGGCATAGACGCCCGCTTCGGTCCCATGCAGCGTCAATATCTGGATCGCCTCGTCCATGCTTGTCGGTCGGTATATCGATACTTTCTTCATGCTCTCGCCTCCAACTCTTTCAACCCCGCCATGATCTTGTCCGAGGTAATCGGATGTTCACGGATTCGAACACCGCACGCGTTAAAGATGGCATTCGACAACGCGCCGGGCACGGACCCGATCGACGTCTCACTGAAGCTCTTGGTTCCGAAGAACCAGCGGGGCTCCAGACTGTCTATGAACACATTGGTCTGGTCGTCGGGAGCATCCATGATCGTCGGCAGCCGATAAGACAGATAGCCGACGCTGTAGTGGCGCGTACCTGGAAACTCCCGATCCCACGGGATCGGATCGGTCGCGATCTGAGTGCTCTGCATCAGCGAACCGTGCATGTCGGCCGCGCCGACCAGCGGGTTGACGATCAAACCCGTATCATGGGAATAGACCGAGCGGAGAAAACGCCAGGCCCCGGTATAGGTGTCCACTTCCACTTCGACAAAGCAGGCTCCGACTCCCTTGTTGTTCACTCTGCCCCTGCGGCCACCCCCACCCCGGCCGGCCTGGCGTACGATACCTCCGTTTGCATTGGCCAACTCTGCGAATGTCGTTTGCAACTGCGGGTCTTCCGTGGATGAAATGACCCCATCGCTGATCTGGAGTGTGTCCGCATCCACGCCGAGCGAACGCGCGGCGCGGCCGAGAAGATCCCTTCTGAGCTTGTCCGCGGCGATGCAAATAGGACCCGACTGCTGTGTGATGGTTCGGCCCGCATACCACCGCCCGCTCAAAGGCGTCGTATCGGTATCGCCCCAGATCACCCGGATCTGATCCCGTGTCGTAAATCCCAGGATCTCCGCAACCATCTGCGAGGGTGCGGTGGCGTGGTTCGTACCGCTGTCGGGCAGGGCGAAGCGAATGGTCGCAAGGCCTTCGGAATCCACTTCAACTTCAGCGCCATAGGGCTGGTTCTGGAAACCGGTACCGGCTTCAAACCTCTCAAAGTACAGCTCTTCTTCGTGGTAACCACACTGACCCCCATGGTGCTGGGACATTCCCATTCCCAGCCCCCTCTTGTACCTGCCCTCGTTGCCGCCGGGTGTCGGGTTCCGCTGGTCCCAACCGAACGCTTTCGCGCCTTCGTCGATCACTTCAAGGCCGGCGTGCGAGTCGTAGGTGTATTGATCTTCGCCGGGACCTCCGATGCATACCAGGCCCGGATCACCGGGCCGGGCCACGTTGATCCGACGGAACTCCACCGGGTCCATTCCCAGCGCGTAGGACATTTCGTCGATCATGTTTTCCCAGGCCCATTTGGATTCCTGCTGCTGATAGCTTCGCGACGGACCGATGCGGATCGAGTTGGTCTTGTAGCAGTACCACGTGGATTTGATGTGAGCCACCCGGGCGCCATACAATTCGATCGGTGTCGCGCAGTGGCCGCCACCCCACGTGTCGGTAGTGTCGCCGGTGGCCATATAAACATTGCTTTCGATCGCCGTGATTCGCCCGTCGTTCCGGGCGCCCACTTTGAGGGTCGCAAAGTTTTCAGGCTTGACCTGAAGCCGAGCCAGTTCCTGATCCTTGGTCAACATCAACTTGACCGGATGACGTGCCAACTTCGCCAGGTGAGCGATAAACGGATTCAGGTAGGAGGCCTCCATCGCGGATCCGAACGTGCAGCCATTGTATTTGTTGATGTAGTGGATGCTTTCCGGATCCACACCCAGGCCGTTGGCCAATTCCAGGCGGTAGGGGTATATACCTTGATTCATGGCCCAAAACGTCAGCCGGTCGCCGTCCCACTTCGCCACGCCGCCAACCGGCTGCATCGGGACTGAAACCCCTCCGGCGAAGTAGTACGTATACTCGCGGACGACATCCGCCTCCGCAAAGCCCTCTTCGACGTTACCCTGTGCACCCACCCAGCTCGCATCCGGATCGTAGAAGAAATCATCCGGCCTGCGCTGGTTGAGATTGCCCCGGCCTTGATTGAGGTCGGGTGCATCGGCGGCCATTGAATCCCGCACGCTTGAGGCGGAAGGAAGGATCTCGTAATCGACTTCGATCGCGGCGAGAGCGTCTTCGGCCTGATCTTCGGTCTCTGCGGTAACGAAGGCGACAATTTCGCCCTGAAAGTTGAGATCCCGGGACAATGGATGGTTCGCGGGACCGTTCTCATAAGTCAGTATGGCCGACACGCCCGGCATCCGCCGGGCAGTGGAAGTGTCCAGGAGCCGAATCCTCGCCCTCGGGTGAGGACTAATCAGGACCTTCGCATAGTGCATATCGGGCATCCAAACGCGGGTAGCATACTGAGCGGTCCCCAGAAACCGGGGTATGGAGACTTCAGGCATCGGCGGCAAGGGCTTCCCCACCACGTTGAGATTTTCGGGCGCCCAGCCCTGCCATTTCTTCGTCACGATGCCTGCATCGGGTCCCCGCCCTTCCATCAGGTCCGGACCGGGCGCATGGCCGCCACCTGTGGAGAAGTCGCGCACCACCGGCAGCTTAACCTGGATAATATGATCCAAATCGGCTTCGATCTTCGGTATTCCGTTTTCCTGACTCATAGTTCCGCCTCCCCGCGCATGACCTTGCCGGCGTCAACCACCGTCCTAATGATTGCCGGGTAGGCCGCGCAGCGGCAGATGTGCCCCGACAGCGCCATCTTGACTTCATCCATGGTCGGGTCCGGGTTCTCGTCCAAAAGGCCCTTGGCCGTCACTTCCCAACCCGCCGTGCAGTACCCGCAGTCGGCCGCCACGTAGCGGTGACCCACCGCCTGGATCGGATGCAGGTTGTCTTCATCGCCCAACCCTTCAACTGTGAAGATGTCCTTGCCCGTCGCCTCCGTCGCCAACGTATGGCAGGAGTAATACGGAATCCCGTCGATCAACACACTGCAGGCGCCGCAACTGGCCCGGTTGCAGCTCCGGTTCGTCCCCGTCAGCGCCAGCTTCATCGCGATCACTTCCCACAACGTCGTCCGGGCCTCGTACTCGGCCTGGTAGGTGGCTCCATTGATGATGAAGGTCCCGATCTCCACCGTCATCGGTGCCCGAATACCCGCTCCCGTCTGGGCCGGGGCCGCGGTTCCGGCTACCGAGGCGTAGCCGCCCACTGTCGTCAGTACGACCGCACCGGAGCCGGCCGCTTTCAGGAAATGTCTCCGGGAATACTGCATCTTCAAGCCTCCATCGGTTCACGCAATACATGGAAATCTAATGATTTTTTCGCAGTTGTAATTGCATGCCATACTCCCAAAATCCCACTCCCTTGTCCACTAGTTTCAACGAACTTCAGGCCCTGAATTGCGTCCCCCGATCCTCCTGGAAAGCAGTCGCGCGCGACCCGTCCGCATCCAGAAGTCCGATTGACCTCACCCCCGCCGTTTTATAGACTTTTTCCCGTCTCGGACAGTAATACCGACGACGGCACACTGCGGGGCCATACGCACCATGCCGAATGCGCTCGAGTCGAATGCGCACGAGAACCGACAATTCATCGGAGACCCCATTTGAATCCCTTCAAATCGAACTCTTGGCGATGTCAACTTCGGCTACTCGACGCAGGAGGTGCCGGCACCACTCCAGACGATCGAGGGAGAGCCCGTGTGTTCTGGCGTTGGATGCCCGTGGCCCTGCTACTGACGACCATGGGATACGGGCTGACAGGGACAGCCTATGGGCAGCTTACCGTCACAAACCCGCTTTATGAGCTCCGGGACCAGGTCGCCGAGGTCCTGGCGAATGCGGAGGTTCCGTTTACGGCGGAACAGGAGCGGCAGCTGGCGTTGCTTCTGGAGGACCAGCGTCAGGCATCAGAGGACCTGTTCGACGTCATCATGGACTTCAGCGCGGGACCGCCACAGGGCGAGGATCGGGACCGTGCTCTCGCAGGCATCCAGTGGATGCACGACGAATTCAGAAGGCGGCTCCCCGAGTTCCTGACCGAGAATCAAAGGGCGGTGTGGGCAGCGTCCGACGCCGGGGGCAGCGTCATTGGAGCCGAGATCGAAGGGGCGGGTGTCGGCGGCGCCCAGACGGGACGGATTCAGCAGATTCGAATCGTCAACAATATGTTCAATGCCGAAACCGCCAGAAGTGGTAGCCGGGGGCCCAGTGGGGGAGGGGAACGCACCGAAGTCATCCAGCGTGGCGGAACCGGAGCCTACCATGGCAATTTCATTGCGATGTTCCAGGATGAAGCCCTCAACGCACGCAATCCCTTTGCCGCCAACAAGCCTCCCTACTACGAACGGACGATCACTGGAAACTTCAGCGGGCCGCTGCTCCAGAATCGCCTGACCATCGATCTGATGTATAGCGACAACCGGCAGGAAAATGTGGGGACGGTAAAGGCCGAAACTCCGGATGGACCGTTTTCGCTGGGTATCACGCGGCCCGACGTCAACCGATACTTCGAGGGTCGCGGCATCCTGCAGCTCTGGGAATTGCATTCGCTGCACTTCGGCTTCAAGCACGGAATGGACACGCAGGAAAATCAGGGCATCGGCGACTTCACCTTGCCCGAAAGAGGCTCGAATTCAGAGGGCCGCAACTATGACTTCGATATGCGGCAGATCTCGGAGCTTTCGGGACGGACGGTTCACGAAACTCGCTTTGCATGGCGGAAGGAACGGGACGAGACCCATGCAATCACAGATGGGGCTGCATTCAACGTCCTGGATGCGTTCAATGGGGGCGGTGCCCAGAGCCGGTTGGAGAGCGACGTCAAAACCTACGAGTTCGGAAACCTTCTCTATCACGTCGGTGACCGCCTGACGTTGAGGGCGGGATTCAGCGGCTCGTACCGGAGCGAGCACCTGATCCGCGAAAACAACTTCATCGGAGAATTCACGTTCTCCGACCTGGACAGCTACCGGGAGGGAAGACCCCTCCAGTTCCGGGTCACGCGAGGCGATCCCGAGCTTGACTGGAGCCAGCTTCGATCCGGGCTTTTCGTCCAAAACGACCTGCGCCTGACGAATCGGTTCACACTATTTCTTGGCCTGCGCTATGAAGCTCAAAGCGGCATGCCCGACAATCACAATCTGGATCCGCGCCTGGGTTTCGCCTATGCCCTCGGAAGTTCGACCGTCATCCGGGGAGGGATGGGCACATTTCATTCCCGTTTGGGATACCCGGATGTCCGAACGCTGCTTCGGCTCGACGGTACACGGCAGTTTGACGTCCAGATCGATAATCCGGGTTTTCCGGATCCTTTCGTTTCGGGGAATGTGACGATCAACCCACCATCTTCACGCCGCATCGCATCGAAAGAGCTCGGCACCCCCTACTACGTCTCCACAGCCGTTTCGCTGGAGCAGAGTCTCCCCGCCAACCTCTCCATCACCGTGGGCATTAACCACAATCGGGGTATCCGGTTGCTGCGCAGCCGAAACTTGAATGCCCCGTTGCCCGGCACGGGAACAAGGCCCTTTCCGAACGAAGGGCAAATCTTCGAACTGGGCTCAGAAGGTTACGGAATTCACAAGAACTTTACGGTCGATCTGAGACAGCGTTTCAGCATCTTCACCGTGACTGCGAGCTACCGGCGCGGATCCAGCCACAATGACGATGCCGTAGGCGGCAGCGCCGGAACCGAAGGCATTGGGTTCAGGATACCGACGAACAGTTATGATCGGCTGGCGGACTGGGGACCCTCGGGGTTCCTGTTGAGGCAACAGTTCAGTGCGGGCGTCAATTCCAGGTTGCCTTTCGATGTGTATGTCAACACCGCGATCGCGGCAAACAGCGGCCCCTTCTACACGATTACGACCGGGCGAGACGACAACAACGACGGCGTTTTCAACGACCGGCCGGCGGGGGTTTCCAAACACAGTGAGAACGGACCCCACTTCTTCAATGTCAGCTTCAACATATCCAAAGCGTTCGAGTTGGGTCCGGCCGGAGGCGCCGCCACAGGGCCGCAAATCAATGTTTTCGCAAACATCAACAACGCTTTCAATATGACCCACCTCGGTCGGCCCAGTGGCGTTCTGACCTCGCCTTTTTTTGGACGATCGTTCAACGCGCGGGAACCTCGCGAACTCGAAGCCGGGATGAGGTTCCAGTTCTAACGTGTATTTCCCACGACGAAGCGTCGACTTCGCCGCATGATCAAAGACGGTCCGCCGGTGGAAGATCAGCGGGATTGACCTGAGGGCCCGAGAGAAATGGTTCAACTACTCCCGGGCGAAGGACGATAGACTGAAGTTTACCGACGTTAAGCAGGCCCCCTGGTGGGTTGTCAACTCCAACGATAAGCGACGAGCACGGTTGAACGTCATCGGCCACCTACTGGAGACGATCCCCTACGAGCAGGTCGAGTTCCTACAGGGCTCACTCGGAAAGCCACTCTCCGACGCCGGGTACGTGCGCCAGCCAATGGAGGATCAGAACTTCGTCCCGGAGGTCTATTGACAGGCAATCGAGCCGGGGGTTTGTTGCGATCTGTACCCAGTGCGTCACCTGCATCGCACAGATGAAGCAAAGCGTGGTGCAAGTCGGCAAGACACAGCCGGTCGAAATCCCAGCCAGCCTGGAATCCAGCTTGCTCGATGCTTTTCGGACCTGGAAGCGGGGAACTGAAGAGACTGAGATCGAATCCTGAACGGCATCGAGGAGGGAGAGGACCTTGTTGCATGGATCATCCCGAAGGATGTCTTATCATTGTGTTTTTCAACACCGGGGATAACTTAGATGCCACATAAGTTCAACGCAGCCCGACGGCACAAGTTTGATAAGGCACAGTACCGGGTGATCAACTGGGCGGAATATAACGAGAGCCTGCGCCAGCGGGGTGATCTGACGATCTGGGTCAGTGATGAGGCTCAAAGTGTGTGGCGCGCGCCGCGCCGCACGTCACGGGGTGGCCAGCGGAGATACTCGGATTTGGCGATCGAGACATGCCTGACGCTGCGCACGGCGTATCGGCTTGGGTTGCGACAAACGCAGGGGCTGATGGGTTCCATTGGCACGCTCATGGGGCTGGATATACGGGTGCCGGATTACTCCACACTGTCGCGTCGCGCAAACGGCTTGAGCATCGCTCAGGTGATGAGGCAAGCCGGGTCTGTGCCTGTCCATCTGGTGGTGGACAGTACCGGCCTCAAGATCTTCGGAGAAGGAGAATGGCTTGCGCAGAAGCATAAAACCAGGGGAATACGCCGCCGCTGGCGCAAACTCCACCTCGGACTGGACCTCCATAGCGGTGCGATTGTTTGCGCCAATCTGACTCACGATGACGTTGGAGACAGCACCGCCTTACCCGGGCTCCTGGATCAACTCGATGCCCCTGTCACGGGCTTTCTGGCGGACGGCGCCTATGATGGAGCGTCCACACGGGATCTGCTGAGGGAACGGTATGGGGAGACCCTGGATGTGGTTATACCGCCGCCAAAGAACGCAGTGACCCGACCGCAATCAGCGCGGGATCCAACCGTTCGGGATCGCCATATTGCCGAGATCCGCAGCAACGGCCGCATGGCCTGGCAAGTGGCCACAGGGTACAACCTGCGCAGCCGGATAGAAACGCAGATCGGCCGGTGGAAGAGCGTCATCGGCCCCAGACTCAGATCCCGCAGCTTCTCCAGGCAGATCACGGAGATCCAGGTCGGCCAGAAAGTCCTGAACACAATGACCGCACTCGGACGGCCTGTGTTCGAACGTATCGCCTGACGCTACCGCTTGGGAAAGGGCGAATTCCATCTCCGCCCCGATCCATGCAACAACGCTTAGAAAAGGTGGGTATGGGAATGCCGTCGTCATCGAGTCCGATGACGGTCGAACAATGTTGTACGCACACAACTTGATAAATCACGTGAAAGCGGGCGACCGCGTTCGGGAGGGAGAGGTCATCGCCCAGGTTGGCTCGACCGGCCGTTCCACAGGACCGCATGTGCATTTTGAGGTGACGGAGTGAAACGGATCTCACAGAAAACGTTAAAGATACTGGCCTGTTTGCCGATCAGATACGTAGAGGCAGATTGTTCCTAGGGTTCGTAACAGGGATGTTTGGACCGAATAGAGCTGCACTGAGGAAGAACCGCCTGCTCACCGAGCAGTGCCGGTGGCTCAGATCCGGCCAGAAGGAATTGGTCAGGAGCATTTTATGAGTATCGACAATATTAACATTAGCAATCATGGGATAGACAACCAGCGTGGATTGGACAAGGCGCAGGAGACCCAGGCCAAGGAAGGACCGGTCAGGCAAGAGGGAACCCCCACGACTGCCCGCGATGACTCGGTGGCCCTGTCGTCCACAGCCCGGGAAATTGGGCGGCTTTCACAGTTGGCCGGGGAAACCCCCGATCGCGATGCACGGATAACCCAGATCCGGGAGGCGATCCAGAACGGTACCTACAACGTGTCGGGAGAAGACATAGCGAACAGCATCATCGAGGCCCATAAAAAATAGTCCGGGATAGAGGGCGCGTACCCGTGCCCGCTGCGAGTGCGGCTGCATGGGCGGCCGCACATACCGCATTGGAATAGAGTGGTTCACCCACCGGTTCAATGCCACGACCTACGAGAAGAGAGAACTGAGATGCATGAACCTGCCGTTCCCCTCGCGGGGAACCTTCTGCTGGAGCGCTTGCTCGAGCTTGAAGCTGTAAAATACTGCGCGCTGCTCGAGTTCGACGCGGACTCCTACGAAGCAGCTGCCGCTGAACAAACACATCTTGCTTCTACCGCGACGCTGGATCCATCCAATCTATCGCGCGAATCCGTCATTGCTCTTGCGAAGAAGACCCGTCTCAATTTCGCGCTGCTCATGAATCTCAGCTCAATCTCGCCTTCCTTCGCGCTGGGGCACTCGAGCTATACAGCGGATGGTGTTGGTCAAAACACCCCGAAGCGGCCTGCCGTGGCACAAGGATAGAGAATGGCTGGCATTACATCAGTACTTTATACGGCCTTACGTTCGATGGAAACGACGTCGCAGTCGCTGAATGTGGCGTCGAACAACATCGCGAACGAAACGACACCCGGCTATGCCAAACAGCGCGTTGTCGTTCAGCCAGGTCAGAATCTGTCGGACCGATTGCTCATTGGTACCGGTGTGGAAGCGGTCAGCGTGCAGGCCATTCGAGACGAGTTGCTCGAAGGGAGACTTCTGCAGGAGTTTTCCAATTATTCGGGCGACGACGATTTGCGCTACACGCTTCGAGACATTGAAAGCCTCTTCAATGACGCAGCGGACACCGGGATGCTGTCGGACGTCACGGGTTTCTTCAACGCTTTCCAGTCTCTTGCGTTGGATCCCTCTTCGACTGATTTCAGAGCTCAGATCCGGATTGAGGCTGACAACCTCAGTCGGAGCTTCATGGTTCGAGGTGAGGAACTCCGGCGGATTCAGAATCTGGCGGATCAGACTATTGCCGACAACGTCGATACGATAAATGCCTTGGCCACTCAGGTCGCGAGGCTGTCGAGCCCGATCCGGGTGCAGGAGGCGGGCGATCAGACCGCTCACGACTTGCGAACCCGTCGCAGTGAGCTGGTCAAAGAGATTTCCCGCTACATCGGCGTGCAGGAGTTGAACAGCGGCGCTGACTACCAACTTACCATCGGGGGTTCCCCTCTTGTTTACGACGGTCGCACGGTTCCCCTGATCGCAGACCCGTCGGGAGCGGGCGGCTTCGTGAGCTTGAAGATTGGATCGGCCGATGTCAGCTCCAGAGTGACGTCCGGCAAGATCAATGCTCAACAGCAGGCCCGGGACAAATTCGTGCCCGACTATCTGGCCAAACTGGACCAACTCGCATTTGAGATCACGCAGCAGGTCAATGCGATTCATTCGGTGTCCTATGACGGGAGTGGCAATACGGGCGTCAACTTCTTCGATCCCTTGGCTACGTCCACAGACGCAGCCAGGCAGATCAAGTTAAACTCCGCGATTTCGTCAGACCTGAGCCGAATCGCTGCTGCCAAGCAGGTCGGCGGAACCGACAATGAAGCCGCGATCGACATTGGAAGTTTGATTCACAAGAACGTGTTCACGGGTGACTCGGTCACAGATCAGTACCGGAGCCTGGTTTTCACGGTGGGCAATGACACCACGAATGCTTCCGCGAAATCAGAACAGTCTTCAGCACTGCTCCACCAGCTTCAAAATCGGCGTGATTCGATATCCGGGGTCTCGGTGGACGAAGAGACGATCAAGATATTGCAGTTCCAACGTGCGTATCAGGCGTCAGCCAACCTGATTTCCGTGGTTGACGAATTGTTCCAAACGATTTTGGCGATAGGACGATGAGAGTTACTCCGAGCATGGCGATGCGGGATTTCATTCGCGATGTCGATCGTACACAGGCCCAGATGCTCGATTCGCAGAACAGAGTGTCAACGGGTCGCGCTATATTGCGTCCATCGGATGACCCTGAAGCGATGTCTGACATTCTTCGGCTGCATGCCGACAAGAGCGAGGCGCTGCAATATCAGAGAAATGTTGAGTTTGGTAAATCGCGGCTGGAGTTTACCGACACGGCACTCGACAGCCTGCAGAGCATGCTCGAGCGCGTAAGAACACTGGGACTGTCGGCCATCGGAGCTCAGACGCACCGTGACGCGTTCGTTGCCGAAGTTGAAGGATTGCGGGATCAATTCCTAGGGACAGTCAACACGTCGTTCCAGGGAAGATTTCTCTTCGGCGGGAGCGACGGTGACACGCTGCCCTTCCAGAAAGATGGGGCCGGAGTGGTTACCTACAACGGCAATTCCGACGTCTTCACGGTGCCGGTGGGGCGTGTTTCGTCACTTCAGACGCAGATTCCGGGAAGTGAGTTGTTCGGGGCTGGGAACGATGTTTTCATCGCGATGACCGACTTGATCACCGCCATGAATTCCGGCGTAACCAGCAGCATTGATGCGGCTCTAAAGCCTCTTGAATCGGCTTGGGAAGGCCTTTCCGTCAGCCGGAGTCGTGTCGGCAGCCTGATCAACGTGGCGGATTCTCTGTCCAGCGAATTGAGCGCGCGGTCTCTGGCAACAGACGCGTCTCTGCTCGATCTGGAATCGGCAGACCTCACCAGAACGCTCACCGAGTTCCAGTCTTATCAAAACACGTTGCAGGCCACCCTGGCGATTGGAGCCAGGATTTCACAGCTATCGCTGCTTGATTACTTGAGGTAGAAAACAATGAAAGTCATCGAAGCCCACGATTCCGAAAGTCAGTCGGATATTCAAGGTCAGGAGACCATTCTCCATTTTGAGGAAGGATTGATCGGTTTTTCGGACTTTAAGAACTTCAACCTGCTGGAGAACGACTACCTGGCGCCCTTCCGGCTGCTGCGTGCCGTAGATTCCTCCGATGTCGGGTTCCTGGTGCTGGATCCGACGAACCGTGTTCCCGAGTACTGCCATCTGATTCAAAGGCGGGAGTGGGAGTCTCTAGGTGTAACGGATCGAAACGATCGGCTGGCCTTTGTCACCGTAATCCTCGGGTCTACGGCTGAGAAGAGCACAGGCAATTTCCAGGCACCGCTGCTGATCAACGCCAAGGAGATGATCGGCAAGCAAATAATCCTGACCGACTCCGATTTCTCGGTGCATCAGCCGCTCGTCTAGGAGTCCGTGGTTCGGCCCATGGCTTCCTGGCGTGCCCTCGGTGTAAGTCCAACAGGTGCCCGCCCGGGGTAAGACGGCTTGCTCCCCTGGGGCTTTGAGGGTATCATGCCACCGGAGCAGGAATACGGTGGCGCCGGAGGCGCGAGGCACACTGACGGATATTGAACCAGGCGGATATTGAACACGGATGCTCGTTGTCACGCGAAAGAAAGACGAACGCCTGATCATCGGGAACGAGATCGAGATTCAAGTTCTGAGGATTGGTCGCGACAACGTTCGTATTGGCATCAAAGCTCCCCCCCACATCTCGATTTACAGACATGAAATTCACGAGGCGATCAAGAACCAGAACGTCTCAGCGGTCGAATCCCAGATCCCGGACCCGGATATGCTCGAGAAGATCGCCAAAGGGATGAAGACCGAACCGAAGGTTGAGAGCTAGACTCCTATCACCCCGATCATTTTCCTCCCGCCGTCGTACGTTTCACATCCCCGTAGAATTGACAGTTGACGCGTGACAGGTTACGTGACCGAACGCAGGCCTTGTCACTCATAATTCGTCGCTCATATCCCGTCACTCGTCACTGCTCATTTGCTATCATCAATCGATTGAACGATATGCAACATCGAGTGCTGCTGGCCGTGTCAGGAGTGTATTTGATCGGGACCAACTTGTTCTGGATTGGATACGATACGCGGCCGCCGTTCTGGGACATGGCGGCTCACCAGAGCGCTGCCCTTCGGATCTATGAGGCATTTCGGACGACGTCGATCGTTGAAGCGATGCAGTCCATCGCCTTTGGTCTGACCGGATATTACCCGCCGCTGTATCAGTCAATCGTGGCAGGGTTCTACGCGGTATTCGGTCGGACCGTTGATGCCGCTCTTTGGGCGAACTTGCCAGCGATTCTTCTCCTGCTGATTGCGACTCACGGCATTGGCAAAACCCTACTGCCGCCCATGGCCGCCGCCACCGCAGCGGTGCTTGTGAATTTCTATCCGCTAATGCTGTGGCTGTCGCGGGAGGCGATGATGGACTACTGGCTGACCAGTTTGGTGGCGCTAGCGATGTGGTTGCTCGTTACCAGAGGATTCAAGACTTGGGACTGGTCGCTGGTCTTCGGCATTGTCGCCGGGCTCGGCATGCTGACGAAATGGACATTCGCATTTTTCATCGCGCTGCCGTTTCTCTGGTTCGCTCAGAGGAACGTAAAAAATGCAGCGATCGGTGCAGGAGCAGCCTTGATCGTTGCCAGCTATTGGTATGTGCCTCAATTGGCGGTGGTTTCGGATTTCTTCCGTGTGAATACGATCGATGGTATTGGCGAAGGCGATCCCAGCCGTCTCAGCTTTCAAGCCCTTGTCTTCTACATCCGAGCCTTGGAAGGCTATCAACTATTCCTGCCTCTTTTCCTCGCGTTTCTGGCCGGAACCGCGTTGTTGATCCGGCAGTTCGACTCGCGGTGGACGCCGGTTGTTTTCTGGATCTTCAGCGGATGGTTTGGGTTGATGCTCTTTCAAAATAAGGACCCGCGATATAGCGTACCTCTTCTTCCGGCAGTCGCTTTGGTCACGGCCAAACTTTTTGAGAAAAAACAGATACTGCTGGCCGTATTGCTGCCGTTTCTCATGGTTCAGCACTACCTGGTTTCCTTTGGCATTCGCAGCCTTCCGGAGAGCGTGGTCCTGATGGAGGGTGTCGCGGGACCGCTGTCTTATCACTGGAATGTTTATGTCCAGACCTACTTCGATCTATGGGGACGGCCTAAAAGTGAGGACTGGCAGATCGACCGTGTGCTCCGAACAGTTGCGTCTGAAAATGGTCAGGCCGTCCAGCTGGGGATCGTGCCCGATATCGCCCGTTTCGATCCGAGGGCCTTCGAGTTGTACGTTGCACTCAGGGAACACGACGTTACCGTCAATCGATTGTCGACCTTCGACGAAGACGCGATCGGGAACAATGATTTTATTCTGGTTTCAGAAGGCAACTACGGCGCTCCCGGATCGTTCTTATTCTCGCCGGATCGCCAGCTTATCGTTGAGTATATGCTCAGTGATACTGTTGCGTTTCGCGTCATCGATTCGTTCTCTCTTCCAACTGGAGAAAGAATTCAGCTCTACAAGGTTGGTGCATGAAGGAAAACTACGACGACGTTGGTAATGAAGTCCGAAAGGACGACGTCAACGTCGATAAGGCCCTCAAGGAGCCGCTCGTGGCCAGGCCCTACCACGTCGAGCAGTTGAAATTGCAGACGACACAGTTGGCAAAGTTGAAGATTACGAATGCGTCGCTGAACGAAGCCCTTGCCTGGCGTGAGAGTCAAGTGAGTGGACTGAACAAGGCTCAGACTTACCTCACGAGCGAAATCGAAAGACTCAAGCGCGCGATTGCCTCGAATGAAGAAGCGCTGGTGTGGCGGAGTGGGCAGGTCGAAGAGCTGTCTGCTCAGGTCGGACGATTCGAAGGCGACATAGCCCATCTTCAAGCGGAGTATGACGCGATTCTAATCGAGTTGGACACCATCCGCACGGGCACCGGATGGAAGGTCGTGGTGCGGTTGTGCGATGTGAGAGACAGAATTCTGCCGCAGAGAACTCATCGCCGTCGGGCCTATGAAAACGTCATGGCACTCGTGAAGTTTCTCCTGGGACAGTAAGTGCGCGAACACGTATCGGAATTCGCATGTGCCCGTGCGTGGTGGTGCGCTGTACGACTTCAACCGCGCAGGCATTTTCAATCCAGTCGCACATCGCGTACTCGTCCAGAGTTCCTTCTGCAACCGCCGGGGAGAAGTGATAGAAACCTCCCTGTAACAGAGGAAGATCCATGACGAAGTCGACCGACAGGCGATCGCCGGGTCGAGCTGGTCCCAGTCGTTCACCTTCGAACATCACATTCGTTCCGGTGACATCCTCGCCCAGCCTGTTGCGCAACATGAAACCGATGTTGGGTTTTTCAACGTCTTCGATGAACTCTACTGAAATACGGATCGAGATTCGATCACCCTGTCCGATGCGGGTCATCGGAAAGCCCTCTCTACCGTACACGCCGATGCCCTCGACGCGGGCCTTTCCATTTCCATGTCGGTGATCCATGTTCGGGATCGACTTCAAGAACGGTGGCATCCTCGACAGCGCTTCTTCCGTCATCACCAGATCCGTGGAAACCTGCAGCGCCTTGCCGAGTTCTTCTTCTCCCATCGTTTGTTTTCGACCGCGTGTCATCATTGCCGTTGTGTATCTGGAAACGATTTCGTCAGGTGGGCCTTCGAGAATCACACGGCCGTGATCGACCCATACGGCGCGGTCGGCGACACTCCGCTGGGCTTCGGCATCGTGGGAGACAAAGACGATGGTGACACCCTGATTCTTGAGTTGCTGAATACGTCGCATACAGCGTTGCCGAAAATATAGATCGCCGACCGAGAGCGCTTCATCAATCACGAGAATGTCCGGATCCATGTGTATGGCTACGGCAAACGCAAGCCTCACAAACATGCCAGTTGAGTACGTCTTGACGGGGAGATCGACAAATTCGCCGATTTCGGCGAATGCCTCAATCGAAGGGAGTCGGGCGCGGGTCTGATGATCGGTAAAACCTAGAATGGCCGCGTTCAGGAAAACGTTTTCACGACCGGTGAATTCAGGATTGAACCCAGCGCCCAACTCGAGCAGCGCGGAAACCCGTCCGTCGACGGTGATCGCGCCCGTGGTCGGTCCCACGACACCGGCGATAATCCGAAGCAGGGTGCTCTTGCCCGATCCGTTTTCGCCTATGATTCCAAGGCAGCAACCGCGGGGAACTTCCAGATCTACGTCTCTAAGCGCCCAAAACGGCTCGTGAAATTGCATTCGCCCGAGGGTCAGAGTTTCTTTCAGGTGATCCCATGGATGGCGGTAAATCCGATAGCACTTCGAAACTTTGTCCGCTCGAATCATGTTAGGCGGCTCAGAGCCAGAATGTCAGCAGTCCGATCACCGTTTTGTAGCACCAATACGTCCTCCGCTGACAATGATAAACTGGCTTCGGATTTAGTTAAAGCAGGGCGGGTCATGTGCAATGCGGTTTTTCCAGCTGCATGCGTCGTCTATGCCCGCACGCCGCGGACGTCTCGTGCTTTCCGGCGTGGCGTGAACCGTCGAAACAAAGGCGGTGCGCATGCTGTCGGTTGCTGCAGCTGGCGGGTCGCCATGCCCCAACCTCCTCGCAGAAGGAGATCGAGGTCTGTTTTCAAAGCCCGCAAGAGCAGGATGCTGAAAAAGCCATCCATGACTTCTTCAGCAACGCCATCCGAGAAGTATGATTATCGCATGGCTAATATTTTCGATGGCTGTAAGCCATTGAAAATGGCGGCATATCCTGTGCCGCGTAGCAGGCCGCCGAAAAAATGAGCGTTTCCCCCCAGCCTGCTACTGCATTCTTGCACTAGACAGAAAGAGGTTATTATCGGATGCCGTTTCTGGAAGATTCGTTGGATTTGCCGTTGTCGAGAGTGCTGCCAGTTTTGCAGAAACGAATCATGGATGGTTCGACCTACCATGGAATACCTACCCTGAAAAACCCGCTGGATTTCTGGATTTATCAGGAAATCTTGTGGGAAACGCATCCGGACGTCGTAATCGAGATCGGTAACTTCTACGGTGGCAGCTCTCTGGCGCTCGCGCACCTTTATGATGCGGCGGGCCACGGCCGGGTCATTGGTATTGACACTGACCACGAGAAAGTTTCCACTTATGTCAAGGCCCACCCGAGAATCAACTTGTTTACTGGAGAGGCTTCCGAGATGTTACCCGCCGTCGAGGATTCGCTCCAGAGTCACGAGCAGGTGATGATCATAGAAGACAGTGCGCACACCTACGAGAACACGTTGAAAGTTCTCGAAGGGTATGCGCACCTTGTTGGTGTCGGTAAGTACTTTATCGTTGAGGATGGAATCTGCCATCACGGACTTGACGTGGGTCCGCGCCCCGGACCGTACGAGGCGGTCGAGACGTTTGTGAGCAAGAACGAAAATTTTCTCGTCGACCGGGATCGAGAGGCTTATTGCATTACCTGGAACCCGAAAGGCTATCTCAGGAAGATGACCTAGCAGCCGCCAGCCTTCAGCTGTGTCGAAAACGGAACGACACTCCGTTCAGCTGGGCTGACAGCCGAAGGTCAAGAGCGGATTGTTTGCCGAACTCAATCGGGTGTGTTCGGAGGGCCTCAGTCGGACAAGATTCGAAGAGATCAGATATGCGAAAGAGTCCAGAAATGCGAGAGATGGGGGATCGGGAAACGGCAGAATTCGAGCGTCTGCGTGATCACTACCTGACTCTGATGGAGAGTTGTCTGACAGGAACGATCTACGAAGACAGACCCTTGGAGGCACTGGGCACGACTGTTTACGACCCGACACTTAGGGAAGTCGGCAGAGATTGGCCGTCTACGGCTCACACGATGATTGGCGTAAAGCGCGTGGCTAACCTGCGAAAGCTCTCCGAAATCGTCATTCAAGATGGTATCCCCGGCGACCTGATTGAAACGGGTGTCTGGCGAGGCGGCGCCTGCATTCTCATGCGCGCCGTCCTCAAGGCCTACCACGTAACCGATCGGCGGGTTTGGGTTGCCGATTCCTTTGAAGGAGTACCCCCTCCGGACCTGAATCGCTATCCGTCGGATGTCGGTTCCGAATACCATAAATTCGAGGACCTTTCCGTTTCGATTGAAACCGTTCGGAGCAACATCAACAAGTATGGGTTGCTCGATGATCAGATCGTGTTTTTGAGAGGTTGGTTCAAGGACACGCTTCCCACGGCGCCCATCGATCGGCTTGCCTTGTTGAGATTAGATGGGGATCTGTATGAATCGACGATCGTCGCTCTGAACGCTCTTTACGATAAGGTTTCCATGGGTGGCTATGTAATTGTTGATGACTACCATGTTGTTGAAGGCTGCAGGCGCGCGATCGGTGATTTTCTGGAGGCGCGGCGTATGTCGCCCGAACTGTGTGAAATCGATGGTGTAGGCGTGTTCTGGCGAAAGACATCTCTCGACTGAGGTCGTTTGCTCCAACGAAAGTTAGAATGGGCCACAAGTACGACTATGTAATTGACCTGGACGACGATTCGGCTCCTGCCCGAGTCGTTCGCATGGTCGGTTTCGACAAGCGCGTTCTCGAAATTGGTGCCGGACCGGGATCGATATCCCGCGTTATGACACAGACGTCCAATTGCCGAGTCACAGCTCTGGAAATTGACGATGATGTGATTCCGCTTCTGGAGGCTTCGTGCGAGCGTATCTACAGGGCTGACCTGAACGACGCTTCCTGGCCGGACACCCTCCAGCAAGAAGACAAATTCGACGTCGTTGTCGCCGCGGATGTGCTAGAGCATCTTTATGATCCCCGCTCTGTGCTCGAAGAAATGAAGGGACTGATCGGTGAAGACGGGTATGTCGTGGTTTCGCTTCCTCATGCCGGGTACCATGGAATCTTGGCGAGCCTGCTGGATGAGGATTTCCAGTATCGCGACAATGGCCTGCTGGATCGGGGGCACATTAGATTTTTCGGAATCAAGAACATTGAGTCGCTCATCAAGGATGCCGGCCTGGGCATCGTGGATGCAGAGTTCGTGATCCGGGTTCCGGAAGATACTGAGTTCGCCGAGGTATGGGGGAAAACCCCTCCCCTGGAGCGCACCGCGCTTCTCGGAAACAGGTTTGGTCTCGTCTATCAAGTCGTCTTACGGGCGAAGCCGATTCAATCAACAACCCGGACCATCTCCCTTCTGGATCTCTCTCGACAGGGATTCGTTGGCGCCCCGTCACACGCGACATTGCCTGATACGGGAGATGGAGCGCCCTCCGAGGTGACGCTTGAGTCAGTGAATGTGTCCGAGGATTCGAACGTGGTTGGGAAAAACGAATCGTCGGGTAAAGAGGTTCGTTTGATTGCGTTTTTCCTCACTCAATTTCATCCGATTCCGGAGAACGACCGGTGGTGGGGAAAAGGGTTTACCGAGTGGACCAATGTAACAGGAGCCGAACCGCTGTTTCATGGTCATTACCAGGCTCACTTGCCCGCAGATTTAGGTTTTTATGATCTTAGAGTGCGTGAAGTGCGGCATGAACAAATCGCGCTTGCCAGGCAGTACGGCATTGACGGATTTTGCTATCACTACTACTGGTTTTCCGGCACCCGTATTTTGAATCGCCCCCTTGACGACATGATGAATGATCCCTCAAGCGACATGCCATTCTGCCTGTGCTGGGCGAATGAGAATTGGACCCGACGATGGGATGGAATCGACGACGACGTTCTCATCGGCCAACAGTATTTGCCAGACGACGACCTTGAGTTCATCAAGAGCCTGGTTCCATTCTTCAGGGATTCTCGCTATGTCAGAATTGATAATGCCCCTTTCTTGATCGTGTACCAGCCCCAGGACCTTCCCGATCCCGTCAAGAGCGTCAAGATCTGGCGGGAGCATTGCGAGACTGTTGGGATCGGAGAAATCCACCTCTGTGCCGCCCTCACACATGAGAATGAAGACTACGCGATGTTCGGATTCAACAGTGGCGTGCAGTTTCCGCCCCACAATCAGAATTGTGAAAGTGTCAACGAACGGATTGAATTCTATACTCCGTTCCACGGAAAAGTTGTCGAGTATGAAGATCTTGCCCGATCCTACCTTGATCGCGAGTACACGCACTCCAACGTATTTCGCACGGTCGTTCCTTCGTGGGACCAGACGCCGCGTGTCGGGCCACGTGCGTTCATAACGCAAAACGGAACCCCCTCGAACTACGAATATTGGCTCGCTGAATCACTTCGCAGGACAAATCGAGACTTTCCGCGAGAGGAGCGGTTCGTCTTCATCAATGCGTGGAACGAATGGGCGGAAGGCTGCCATCTGGAGCCGGATCGCCGCTTCGGGCGTGGGTTTCTTGAGGCGACCTTCAGGGCAAAAACGAATCAATCCGCTAAAGACTGCTTCGAGGACGTCGGGTTGCCCAAAGTGGAGGGTCCTTTCACAAGCGCAAGTGCCAAGGTCGAGGAACTGAAGCAGGAGTTGTCAGCTGAAAGAGAGCGGCTGGCAGCCCTGGAGCAGGAACTGTTGAACGAACGGCAGCGACTTTCTGGTGTCTATAAAGATCTCTCTGACAAGCGGGAACGGCTGGCAGCTGCCACGCAGGAGTTCTATGTGGAAAGACAGCAGTCGTTAGCTGCACAGCGGGAGCTGTCGGTTGGACGCGAGAGGCTGGAAGCTGTAGAGCAAAGACTCTCGATCAACGAGCGACTGTTGTTGGACGCCGAACAACAACTTGATGTTGAGCGCAGTACCCGATCGCCCTGGATTGCACGTTTGCTGAGAAACGTATCGTATTTTCGTCGCCGTGCGCGTGAACGCCTGGCGCCAGCAGGCGATGGGGAAAACGCGAAGGTTCCGCAGCGGGAAAAGTGAGTCGCACGAGTTGTGCTGAATCCGGAACGTCGACGCGTGATTTTGAAAGTTGCACTGACGAACACTATCTCCCGACACGCGGATTTTTTGGGGTCCATAATCCGAGATCTCTACGTTCCGTCAATTTTCTTCAGCGAGAGGCGATCTCATTTAACGTTAGTTGGCGTCGTCAGCTAGTTCAAAAAGCCCGGTGAAAGCCGGGCTTTTCTATCAGGTGCTCGTTTGGCTGGCCTGTTCTCGGGGGCGATCGACAATTGTTGCACTATCAGGCCAGGGACGGCTATCGCCCCCTCGAAACTTCTAGTATTACCGTAGCAGGGCGAGTACGGCCTGCGACGACTGGTTCGCCTGAGACAATGCGGCTAAACCACTCTGCGTCAAGATGTTGAACTTCGTCAGGTTCGCAGCCTCCTGAGCGATGTTGGCGTCACGGATCCGGGATTCCGACGCCTTGACGCTGACAGACATCGTCTGCGCCTGCGATATCGCAAAACTCAGGCGGTTCATTGCTGACCCGACTCGACCCTGAACCGTACCGAGAAGTACGATAGAATGCTGGATGGCCGTAATTGCCGTTGCCGCTTCGGTCTGGCTGGTGATGTTCTGGCTGCTGACTCCGAGACCCTGGGCATCGATTGCGGATGTTAGGGCGAACGAGACATAGGTGACGGCATTTGAAGTGTTGGTCACCGTGTTTCCGACGAAGACCGACCGGGCATTCAGGTTTGCGTTGCCGGTTTCAAGTCCCGCAGCAGTTGCGTTTCTGGTGATTTCAGCAAGGACTGACTGGAACTCTTGGTCCAGCGTCGTCCGGGAACCGGTGAATGTGTCCGAAGCGGCCTGGCTGGCCAGAGTCAGCGCCCGGTCCAGCAGCGAAGTGACGTTGCTCAACGCGCCATCTTCGGTCTGCAGCTTGCTGATCGCGTCGTTCGCAGCCCGGACACCGACTGTCAGAGCCGTGTGATCCAACCTATGCCGGTTAGCGATGGCGAGACCGGCGGCATCGTCCGCAGCACTGTTGATGCGAAGCCCGGAAGTCAGGCGGGCCAAGGTCCGGTGCAATCCCATCTCGGTGTTGGTTAGAGTGTTCTGTGCGGTAATAGAAGCAAGGTTGGTGACTACAGAAAAGCTCATGTCGATATCCTCCGTGAATGTTGGGCGTCAGCGTCCATGCTGACCTACTCCCTGCGTTGCTTTGCCTGCATCGGCCGCTCGCTGCGGCTGATACTTTCATTCCTGTGCGGAAGGAACTCTATCGGAATCGGTACTGCAGATCTTTAGCTTCGGGTGACGAAAATCGTCCGGTCTGTATCTCGCTCGCTTCAACCGTGGGGTTCAGCCCATCTCGATCCCAGTGGCTCCTGCCATGAGTGCGAGAAACGCGAGCCGAGGCAGGGCCTTCAGTCTCGAAGCCGGATCGGATTATCCCGTTCGGCCAAGGTTGTCCGCGTCTTGGGACGGCGCTTTTAACCGTCGATGTCGAGTCGAGGCTGTGCTTCAACGCTAGATCCATACTGCTTCAGCGCCCGGACACCCATATCGACGTCCTTCAACTCGTCCTGGGTCCGCTTCCGAATCAGATCCAGTTTCCAGTGGGTCTCAGCGTCAATTGCGACGACTTCCTTCGCAAGATCGACGATTTCATCATTCAGCGAACGAAGCTCCTGCATCATCTCGGAAGTGACCGCAGGATCATGGCGGATCTGAGAGATCCAGGTTGCCAGGGTCGACTCAATAGCGGTTAGTTCCATCATCAGGTCAGCCCGTCGGTCGAGCAAGCTTTCGACACCACCGATATCTTCATCTTCGATGAGGCTGAGCTGCTGTTCAGATACACTGCGAAACTCTTCAAGGAGTTGCCTCTCGCGTTCGAGGCTGGTCACTATCTGGGCAGAATTCATTTATTTCTCCTGGGGCTATCCGTGCAGCGTCAGCCGGCCGTTTGAGGTTTCGGAGACCAGCAATTCGGCAGGGACGTCCTTTGCTCGCTCCTTCTGGGCCAACTCGATCCATGCGGTACGGAGTATGTCTAGAACTCTTGTGGCCTCATCCAGATCCTTGGCAGAAAGCTGTCTCGACCCGTCGACAATCTTCGAAATGACGAAGGAATAGAGTCTGTCCAATTCCGCGGAGATATTCTGGCCACCTTCGATGTCGAGCGAGAGATGGAGGTGTTGAACGATGGCCAGAGCGCGATCACAGGCTTTGGCTTTCGCAGTTACGTTCTTGGTCTCGATGGCGTTGACCGCTTCACGAAGAAAGCGGATCGCACCCTCGTACAGCATGATGATCAGCTCTGTGTTGTTCGAGGTCGTCACCGAAGTTTTTTCGTATGCAGTCGATTTATAGTTCGAATTGTGCATAGGTCCTTAATAGTCCGTACGGCTTTGGCCCGTAGGTCTGTCTAGAAAAAGGATCCGATTGATCCGAGTGCACCCTGTTGTGAACTGATCCGGGGTACGGTCCGGGTACATCGTTTACATATCTGTCCGGGTACATGGTTTACAGATCGATCACGATGAAGTCCTCCGTGGAGGACTTCATATGCCCTGGGATCAATCAACGACCATGGATCAAAAACGATTATTTATTGCCGATTATCTTACTCGATCTTTCTCGATCGTCGAACTGTGTGCGCGCTACGGGGTGAGCCGGCCCACCGGATATAAGTGGATTGACAGATTCTTGGAGAATGGCCAATCCGGATTGGAGGAGCGTTCCCGTCGTCCTGTCGGCTGCCCGCATCGGACGTCAGACGATGTGGTGCGGCGGGTGATCGATCTGCGCCGCAAACATCCTCACTGGGGGGCCAAGAAGCTTCTTAAGATCTTGAATACCCGGCATCCCGAGGTCGACTGGCCCGCCCGATCGACGATCTCGGAACTGCTGAAACGTCATGGGCTTGTGGAGAAGAAGCGGAGACGCACCTATCCGGGTCATCCGGGCAAGCCCGTGACTTCAATGGATCGGTCCAATGATGTCTGGTGTGCGGACTATAAAGGCGAGTTTAAAACTGGGGATGGCATCTATTGCTATCCGTTGACGATCACCGACGGTTGCACCCGGTATCTGCTCGCATGTAAGGGCCTCTACTCGACTAATCATGTTCGCGCGAAGTCCGTATTCAAGAGTGTCTTCCGGAACTTCGGTCTCCCTGCAATCATCCGGACCGATAACGGGCCGCCGTTCGCCACCACGGCCATCGGGCGACTGAGCCGGCTATCGGTCTGGTGGATCCGCCTCGGAATCTTCCCCGAATTGATTCAGCCCGGCCGGCCAGATCAAAACGGCCGACACGAACGCATGCACAAAACCTTGAAACAAGAGACCACTCGGCCGCCAGCGGCCACGATGCGGGCTCAGCAATTCCGGTTCAATCGTTTTGTTGAGGAATTCAACACTGTGCGTCCCCATGAGGCGCTGGACCAGGAAACGCCCGACTCCCGCTATCAAACCTCTTCACGGGAGTTTCCGTTGGGCCTGCCTCCCATCGAGTATCCGTCTCATTTCGAAACGCGGCTGGTCAGTCGGAACGGGGGATTCCGGTGGTCGGCCCATCGTGTTCCAATCACCCACACCCTTGAAGGTGAGTACGTCGGACTCGAGGAAGTCGACGACGGCGTCTGGGATGTCTACTTCGGCACCGTTCGTCTCGGACAAATGGACGAACGGACCTTTACCATTCAAGATGCTTTGGGGAATAGAATGAGAAAGAGGTACAAACTGTAAAGGATGTGCCTGGACTATTCTGTCAATGATGTTCCCGGCCGTTCACGGGACATGGCCAGGTCAGCTGCTGTAAACATCTTCTGAAGTTCCACCCGTCTCAGATCCAGGCGCAGCTGCTGCGCAATAATCTGGTCGCGGATCTTCTTCAGGGACGTGTCCAGCGAGTCACGGGACTGTTTGATCAATCCCGCGGTGTTATCGATGCCTTCGAGTGCCGATTTCAGATCGTTGAAAACACCGGCCACCGTACCGTCACCCTGGAACAGCTTCTGAACGTCAGCCACCGTCGTATCGATCACGGTGTTGAACCTTTCCTCGTCCAGTGTGAGAGTTCCATCTTGCTCAAACTCCACTCCGACTTCGGTCAGGTAGGAATACAGGCCATCATTGCCGTTCGAGGTCAGAATCGTGTTCTTCACGTCTGACAGAGCCTGCCTCAGGATCGAGTCATTTGACAGTGCACCCGGTTGTCCCGTAATGCTGTCGATCCGGGTCTGTTTACTGAAGAATTCCCTCAGGGCGTTGTATTCGGTAATGAAGGTCTTGACCTGCTCTATAAGAGCATCGTAATCGGCCGTCACGTTGATAGACGCCGTTCCCGCCTTGACCAGCGTCACGGAGGTTCCAGGAACCGCGTCGGTCACCGTATTGGAAGAGCCGGTAATCGACAATCCGTTAACGGTAAAGGCCGAATCCTGCGAGTCCTGGCTGTTGCCCGAACTCGGACTCTGACCCGCCGCAAACGCAACGACAGCGTCGACGCTGTTGGTGAGGCTGTTGTTGATCGTGAATCCGTTGACGGCTCCGGAAGACCGGCTTGAAATCACCAGCTTGTTGTTTGTGCCGTCATTGACCACTGAGGCGACGACTCCCGAGTTCTGGTCGTTGATCAAAACCTTAAGTTCAGTCAGGCTGGTCGCTGCGCTGATCGTGATCGCGGTTGTCGTCGTCGCGCCGATCGTAAACGAAATGTTCCCGCCGTCTGCGGCCGTATCGGGCGGGTCCGTGTATCCGTTTGTGGATGCCGTAACTTGAGCCTTGGCCAGCTGGGTTATGTTGAGCTCGTAGGTCCCGGCGATCGCATCGTCCCCGAGCGTGACGGTGGCGACGTCCGAGTCTGTGGAAGCCGCTTCGAGCGCATTAAAGGACTCACCCAAAACAAGATCTCCGACGGGGTCCAGAAGATCGGCCACTTCAGTTCCAAAGGTTCCCAACGCGGAATCCTTCGTTCTGAGGCTGCTTTCTTTTTGTTGTAGGGCCGCTAGGGGAGCGCTTTCGGCTTGAATGGTGACGTCAATGATTTGATTGAAGTCAAATCCGTTGAAGCCTGAAAAGTTAATTTCGCCCGGCATGGGTGTCTCCTCGATTTCTCAATCGTGCTTGCACCCGCGTTATCGGCGAACCCCGAAGGCCTCTTTAGAAGAATTCGGGACGGCGGAAATTTCCGCCGTCCCGAATATCATTATCGGAGTAGTTGCAGTACGGACTGAGCCGAGGAGTTTGCCTGAGCCAACGCGGCTAAACCACTCTGCGTAAGGATGTTGAACTTCGTCAAGTTCGCAGCCTCCTCAGCGATGTTCGCGTCTCGGATCCGCGACTCCGAGGCCTGGACGCTCACCGACATCGCCTGGGCCTGCGAAATGGCAAAGCTCAATCGGTTCATCGCTGCACCGGCTCGACCCTGGACCGTGCCGAGATTGCCGACCGCGGTCTGGATGGCCGCGATGGCTGTGGTGGCGTTGGCCTGGTCGGTGATGTTCTGACTGCTGATCCCCAGTCCCTGGGAGTCAACCGCTGTCGTCAGAGCGAAAGAAACGTAGGTGACCGCCACGGATGTAGCGGTTTGCGTGTTGCCTACGAAGACCGAACGGGCATTCAGGTTAGCGTTGCCGGTTTCAAGACCCGCAGCCGCTGCGTTTCTGGTGATTTCCAAAAGGACCGACTGGAACTCCTGGTCCAACGTGGCCCGGGAACCGGTGAAGGTGTCCGAAGCCGCCTGACTGGCCAGAGTCAGTGCTCTGTCCAGCAGCGCAGTGATATTACTCATTGCGCCGTCTTCGATCTGCAGCTTGCTGATACCATCGTTCGCGCTCCGGATACCGACAGTCAGCCCGGTGTTATCAAGCTTGTGCCGGTTGGCTGAAGCGAGACCGGCAGCGTCGTCCGCAGCGCTGTTGATGCGCAATCCCGAAGTCAATCGGGCTAAGGTCGTTTGCAAATGCCGTTCAGTCATTCCCAATTGCGACTGGGCGTTGATCGAGGCTAGGTTCGTAACTACTGAAAAGCTCATTTAGGCTTCCTCCTTGAAGGTACGTGTTGAGTAGCCGCATCCGTGCGAGTATCTTGTGTTTAATCCGTCCTGGGTTGAGGGCCGTATCTAGACCGTCAACCACTTATCGATCCAACGGGTGTCAAACTTTAGACCCCGAGTCAAAAGAACGACGCTCTCTTTCACATCTTCCTGAAACGACTGATTTCCTTACACGTAGTGGCTCCGATGCGGCGCATTGGATTTGGTGTCCGGCTTGCATTGATCCCCAGCATGACCCAGGGGATATCTCTATGTATGATCGTTAAGAATGAGGAAGATTGGATCGCCCGGGCCGTCTCGAGTGTCATTTCTATAGTGTCCGAAGTCATAATTGTGGACACGGGAAGTACGGATCGGACTCTGGAGAGAGTCGAGGCCTTCTCCCCGAGGATTATTCAAAGCGAATGGTCGGACCATTTCGGAAACGCCCGCAACATCTCGATTGCTGCTGCGAGCCATCCCTGGATCCTGGTCCTGGACGCCGACGAATGTATTGCCGCCAGCGACCTGGCAGAGTTGGAGAAGGCGATGGAGGGATCCGACGACGGTTACTCTCTCACCCAGCGGAATTATGTCTATAAAACCATGTCCACGGCTGGGAACCCAATACCAGTGACTATGAAGAAGGTCGTTCCTACCCCGGGTTTGTCGACAACCCCCTGATTCGCTTCTTCCGGAACGATCCAGAGCTGCGGTTCCGCGGTGCCGTCCACGAAATTGTCGATCCCACCCGGCTGCCCGAAAGCCTGCGGTTTTCCAGTGTCCCGGTTGTCATCCATCATTTTGGAAAGGTGAGTTATTGTCAAAAGTGGTGTTTAGGAGATTGATTCAAGCGGCGGTCTGATCGAGCTTTGTCACTTCGATTCCATCGTTGAATTTCACTCCAGTAGTCACCTTGACCAGATCATCGAATCCTCGTAATCGTCGCCAGTTCTTCTCAGCGCACTGACCCAGCTTGAACATCATGTGCAGCATTCCATGCCGTGTCAGGCAGCCTCTGGATCGCTTGGTTCGGTGTCGAATGGTGGCAAAGGTCGATTCAATGGGATTGGTCGTTCGGATGCTCTGCCAGTGCTTGGCCGGAAAGCCGTAAAAGGCCAGCAGTTCTTCTCTGTCTTTCTGCAGGCAGACAGTGGCTTTCGGATACTTCGGCTCATAGGTTTCAATGAACAGATCGAATGCCTTCTCGGCGTCTGCCAGTGTCTCGGCCTTCCAGATCGCGTGCAGTGCCTGTTTCGCTTTCGCCTGGACCGACTTGGGTAAGCAGTTGAGCACATTCATGGTCTTGTGCATCCAGCAGCGTTGTTGGCGTGTCTGGGGATAGATTTCCTCCAGTGCGGCCCAGAACCCCATCGCCCCGTCACCGATGGCCAACTTCGGAATATTCATCCCTCGGGACTTCAGCTTCAACAAGACCTCACGCCAACTCTGTGTCGATTCCCGTACACCGTCTTCGATCGCCAGAAAACGCTTCTCTCCGCGTTCATTCACGCCGATTACGACCAACGCACACAACTTGGTTTGTTCGGCTCGAAGTCCGCTGTAGATACCGTCGGCCCAGACATAGACCCAGCGGTCGGCGTCCAAACGCTGGTCGCACCCGATGCGGTACTCTTCAGCCCAGACCTGTTTCAAGCGCGATACCGTGCTCGCTGACAGGCCCTGCGCCTTCGGACCGACAAGAACTTTCAGGGCGTCACCCATCTCGCCGCTGGAGACGCCTTTCAAATACAACCACGGCACGGCGGCTTCCATCGACTGCGTCTTCCGAATGTAGGGGGGTACCAGGGCCGAGCGGAACGTCACAGCTTCGCCCATCTTGGCGCGCACCTTCGGGATTTGCACCGTTACCGGACCCAGGCCAGTCTGCAGCTCGCGTTCAGGCAGATAACCGTTGCGCACCACTCCAGCCTTCCCCGTCTCGGTTCGCCGATCGCCGTGCTGGGATAGCAGTTCGGACAGTTCGGCTTCCACAGCGCGTTGGATCAGCTGTTGCGCCCCCGTTCGTAGCAGGTCGGTCACTGGGTCTGCAATCGCTTCTCGATCTTCCAGTTCAATAACGATACTCTTACTCATAGTGGCGTATCTCCTTTGGTTGCTTTGAAGTCTTGTAAACAACAAATCAACCAGATACGCCGCTTTTCTTCAATCCCTCAAACACCAGATTCGGTTATAACTCTGGAAAGGTCCGTGGGGAGGATCGTGTTGTCGAAAAGCAACACCTGTATCTGAAATTAGGCAAGAAGAAGCTGGAAGAGGATCCGACAAATGCGAAGGCCTACATGGATTACGGCATCCAGCTTCAGGAATTGAAGCAGCATGCCAAGGCCCGCGAGCCGTTTCTGAAATCGTTCGAGCTGTCCGGGAATCCCTTAAGCCTGCTCCACTGCGCCATATCCGAGAAGAACCTCGATCACCACGAAGCCGCAGGCGAGCTTCTTTACCGTGCGTCGGATCTCGGGCTGGATACGTTCGAACTCCATTTGGAGCGCGGCAACGTTTTCCTGGAGCTAGGCGACCACGAGAAGGCCCTGAACTGCTTCCGGACTTGCCTGAAGCGGAGCATCGGGAATCCCGTGGCGACGTTCAACATCGGTCTGACACACAAGAAGATGGGCGATTTGGACAAGGCAGCTTCTTACTACCGTCGGGCGCGTCATCTGGACCCGGCATTTGCGGAGCCCGCACTGGAACTTGCCGCCATTTGCACCGACGCTGCTCGGTTTCAGGGGGCTGCCACGATTCTGGAAGATGTGCTGACGCATCACCCCGGGCGCCGTGATGTCCGATTGGCCCTGGTCAAGGCGAACCTTCAGCTGAAACGAGCGGATGTTGCGCTGGAGTTGCTGGGCGACCGGTTTCCCAGCGATGCCGTTGCTGAATCGTTGCGGGGAGCAGCGTACCTGGAATGTGGCGACAATGATAATGCCCGGGAACACCTGGAGATGGCCATTCGCAGCAATCAGTCGCTTGTCGACGCCCGAATCAACATCAGTCATGTCTATGCGAACGCGGGTGAGTTCGTACGTGCTGTCCGCCACCTGCGTCACGGCTATGAGAAGACGGGCAATGCCGATCTTCTTCCGGCACTGAGCATTTATGAAGCGCGCGGCGGCCTGCTCGATGACGCGCTCTTTCATGTGGACGAGGTCATCGCTTCGGGTCAGGCAAAGCCGGATCACTGGATATGTCGAAGTTTGATACTCGAGAGGAAGCAGATGTGGGGTGAACTGAAGGAACACCTTCGGGTGATGGCTGATCAGGTGCCTGAGCTTCACGAATGGATCGGTCGGAAGCGGGGAGAGCCGCGGGTGGCGGCCGCCTTGTCATCCTCACATTCAGATCCCCGGCCGAGAGGCCTGGGGCAGGAAAAGGCGCACGAAGTATGAACGTTGCGATTTACAACAACGGGATTCCGTTTCACGGGAATTCGCCTGTGGAAGGCCCTCTCGGAGGCAGCGAAAGTGGCATCGTCTATATGGCGCGCGAGCTTGCCGCCATCGGGCATGCTGTGAGCGTTTACTGCGATTGCCCGGAACGAGGATACTACGACGGAGTCCACTACCAGCATCACCACCGTTTCTTCGAAGAATTCCGCGTCGCTCCCTGGGATGTTTTTATTTCTTTCCGTTCGTTCGATCCGTTTCTTGTAGGACGAATCGCGCCACGCACGATTTTCTGGACGGGCGATGCGTTCGATCAGCCCGCAATATCCAAGCTGGGACATCCGGTAGTTCAGGAGAACATTGACCTTCACTTCTGCGTGAGCGAGTGGCAGCGTTCGACCTTCATCGACGCTTTTGATTTGCCACCGGAGAAGGTCATTGCCACACGCAACGGCTTTCGGAAGGATCTGTTGCCCCCCGAGGGGGAGAAGCTCTGGACCCGCGGGGTTTATTCGAGCACGCCGTTCCGCGGACTCAGCGGTCTGTTGGATATGTTTCCCAGGATCCGGGGCAAGGTTCCGAACATGTCGCTCGACGTTTTCAGCAGCATGAAGGTTTATGGATGGTCCGGCGACCGCGATCGTGAAGCGTATGGCGCTTTATATGAGAAGACCGAGCAACCCGGCGTGAGCATGCACGGAAGTGTCGGACAGAAAGTGCTGTTGGAAGCCCTGTCGGGTAGCGGTTTCCTGCTTTATCCCAATACCTTTGATGAAACTTCCTGTATTGCCGCTATCGAAGCCCAAGCGTGTGGAGCCGTCGTCGTCACATCCGCTAAGGCCGGACTTAGCGAGACGGTCGCCGACGGAGAGACCGGATACTGCATTGATGGCGAGCCGTTGTCGGAAAGCTACCGGCATAAGTTTGTTGAGGCCGTGACCGGGCTTGTGCACAACCGGGACCGGCATCGTGCGATGTCCGAGGCCGCCCGCAACCGGGCGTTCCGGAACTATACCTGGTCTTCGATTGCGAATGAGTGGTCACAACTCTTCAATAGCATGGAGCCCCAATTTGTGCCTCCACGCTGGTCAGGTCCGCTGGCCATGCTCCAGAAGGGCCACCAGTATCTGGAAAAAGGAAACCGAAGTGCTGTAGAGAAGATCCTGGGGAGCCTCCAGACACAGCCGTTCTTCGAGAAAGAAGTGCAGGATTTGGAGTGTATGTTATTGAACCGCAGGGGTTCGGCCGCGCCGGACGGTACCAGCACACACGGTGTTTGACGTCGGAATCATGACGACCATCAATCTTCCGATTGGAGTCATAAAGTGAACATCCGATTGAATCAGGAACCCGTCGATGTGCCCGGGCAGCTGACGACCTGGGGCGAGCTGTTGGATTGGCTCGAGACTGACTATCTCACCCCGGGTCAATGCATTACGAATGTCACCATAGGCGATCAGGAATCGATGAGCTACCGTGACAGCACCCTTTGCGGTCAAGAGCTGCGCGCTTTGGAGCAAATTAACATCGAAAGTGGAGACTTTGACAGTGTGGTGCTCGAGTCACTGGGGGAACTGGATCGTGAACTGGATCAGCTTACTGAAGCCGGCGCTGCGATCGTTCGCCTTTTCGAGAGCCGCAACCAGGGACAGGCTTACCAGGCACTGTCGCAGTATCTGGAGTCACTTGCGGTCCTGTTCAGTATCTTTTCGGAAGATCTGGGGTGGGTCCACGACGAGGGCAGCGATTCCCGGCCGGCCCTGATTGCCTCCCTGGAGCAGGCATTAGGGGAACTGGTTTCCGCGCAGGAGAACGGATATTGGATTTCTGTCTGCGACGTTCTGGAGTATGAGATCGCTCCTGTCCTGGATGGTTGGAAGAGTTTAGTTAGGAGGACCCGTGGCCCGATCAACTAGCCCCCCCACAGCCGATCTCGGTTTCGTCGTGGACGCGGGGTCCGAGGTGAGCTACGGGCATGTTGTCCGTTGCCTCCGAATCGCGGAAAGTCTGATTCCGGACGTGACGGTGAGCTTTTATCCTCTATCTGAGTCCTGTGCACAGTTCCTTTCAGAACGTCAACATGGGGTTCGATTTGATGGACAGTTTCCACCCATCACAGTCAGCGATCTTTGCCGCGCGCACCCGGTTACCCATGCCATCGGGAGACAGGGCTGCCGCCATATCAGCATCCGTGACCTGGGACTGGCCCAGTGTGATTCTGACCTCGTTATCGATGGCAGCATCACCCAAATCGTTCCATATGCTGAACATTCCGACCGGAATATGTTTGTTGGACCGGACTACGCGGTCGTCGATCCCCGGTCCCAACACCGCGGCAAAACGGGCGACGAGATCTTCGTAACCCTGGGCAGCGGATTCCGATCTGAGGACATAGACGCTCTGGTAGATGCGCTCGCCGATCAAGGCTGCCGCGTCTGTGCAACACAGGGCTTTGACAGAAACCTGCCGCCTTCAGTCAACCCGGCCATTCGTTGGATCCGCACGGGCGACGAAATTCGAGGAGCTGTGTCCACCTGTTTATTGGCGATTACGAACGCGGGAATATCACTGTATGAAATGTTGGCTGCGGGTGTCCCCACGATTGCGCTCAGCGTTGATGAACTCCAACTCAGGACGGCGATTGCTTTTGAAGAGAGAGGCGCTGTCGAAAGCGCCGGCGTAATTTCTGTGATTCAACCCGATGAAGTCGTGGACCGCGCATTGGAGATGCGCAAAACCCCATCGCTGATGCGCCACCTTGCCGAAGCCGGTCGCAGATTGATTGACGGTAAGGGATTGTTCCGTGTCAGGGAAATATTGAGGAAAGAACTATGTCCGACAACGTAACTGCTAACCTGTTTGACCTATTGCAGCAAGAGTCCGGCGAGACGTTCTTCATAGCGGAGGCCGGCCTCAACCACGGGGGCTCCAAAGAGAGGGCGATGGCCATGGTGCGTGCAGCAAAATGGGCCGGAGCCGACGCGATCAAGTTTCAGACGTTTAGAGCCGATCAGCTCAACTCCAAGACGAGAGCCCAGCTTACCCACAGCAAAGACGCCGACACGCACGGTTTGTTCAAGAAACTCGAATTGGACTTCGACGCTTTTCGCGTTCTACACAGCGAGCCCATCGGTTGGGAATCGAGTTTCTTTCAACCCCGTTCGATGAAGCGAGTGCGGACTTCTTAGAGGAACTGGGTGTCGGTGCGTTCAAGATAGCTTCAGGCGACATCACGCACAGCCCGCTGGTAAAACATATTGCTCGAAAGGGTAAGCCGGTTCTGTTGTCGACCGGGATGAGCACGTCCGAGGAGATCGAGAAAGCGATCGATTGGATATTCTCCCGAGAGAATCACCAGATCATTCTGTTGCATTGTGTCTCGGCGTATCCGCCCAAACCGGAAGAGTTAAACCTAAAGTCGATCGAGTTCCTGCGGGATCGTTTCGGCTTACCCGTCGGTTTTTCCGATCACAGCGTCGACAACATGGGTGCCATCATTGCCGTCTCCCTAGGCGCTCAGATCATCGAGCGGCACTTCATGCTCGACACTCGGGGGGACGTCCCGGATCGTGCCGTTTCGTTTGACGCCAAGCAGTTGCGGGCGCATGTACAAGAACTCCGTGCGATTGGAGTGATGTTGGGCCGGCGCGACAAGTTTGCCACCGAAACGGAAAGCCAGAATCTGACCGCTTCCCGCCGCTCGCTTTACGCCGCACGCCCGATCGCGTCGGGAGAGACGATTTCCCGCGACATGTTGTATGCCCTGCGACCCGCCGTCGGGATCTCCCCGGAGCATGTGGACGATGTCGTGGGCCGCGAGGCGCAGAGCCATATAGACGAAAACGCACCCGTACACTGGGATTCCATTGGATGAAGCCTGTAAACGTCCTCATCACAGCTGCTTCGCGCCGGGTCGGACTGGTACGGGCTTTCCGTAGCGCGGTCGAGCGCTTCGGAAACGGAACGGTTGTTACAACCGACATCAATTCAATGTCTCCGGCCCTCTATTTCGGTCATCGGAATCACATCGTGCCCCTGACGACTGATCCCGAATACATTCCGATCATCGAGAGTATCTGTGACGTGGAAAATATCCATTTGATCATTCCGACAATCGACGATGAGTTGCCGATCTTTGGTCGGAACCGGGGCCGCTTTGAACGGACTGACGTCTGGGTAGCGGTTTCAGGCGAAGAAACAGCCGAACTCTCGAACGACAAGTACCGGATGCATGAGTTCGCCCTCGCCAACGGGATCGAAAGTCCGACAACACGTCTGCCCCAAGACATCAAATTTGAAGAAATCGCGTATCCGGTCGTTGTCAAGCCGCGGAACGGTCGCGGAAGCATTCAGGTGTTCGAAGCTCACAATGAAGAACAGCTTCGCTTCTTTTGCAGCTATGTGCCCGACGCCATCGTACAGGACTACTTGGAGGGGCAGGAGTTCACCGTCGATGTGTGTTCGGACTTTGAAGCGAGAGTGATGTCTGTAGTTCCACGCGAACGCCTGGTCATACGGGCGGGCGTCAGCGATAAGGGAACCACACGCAATCACAAGAGGGTTATCGAGTTTGCCATCAACGTTGCGGAGAGCCTGCAGATCATAGGAGCCGCTAACATCCAATGCAAATGGGATGGCAGGACGGTGAAATTGATCGAAGTCAATCCTCGTTTCTCCAGGGGCATTCCTCTGACGATAGCTGCCGGCGCGGACTTCCCTGCGTGGCTCGTTCAATTGAGAGGCGGTCGAGCTGTTCCACCGCAGATTGGTCAATTCCAGGAAGATCTGACGATGATGAGTTTCGAGGAGAGCTTGTTTGCGAGCGAGGAGGAGCTAAAGATAGTCCGGAATCGCGTCCCTCGCCGAAGGTTCGCACGCACGCAGTCCGCGACGGCCTATGTCAACTAGCGAATGGCGCTCCGCCCTAGCAGCCCGTGGCAGAAGTCCTGAGGGCCGCTTTACGGCCAAACGGGGCCGGATTCTAGGAGACGACGAAGCGCCGACCCGAAGTCGCGAAGAAGCGCCGGCCCGAAGCCGCGAAGAAGATACAATGCGCATTCATTGGGAGGAGTCGGCGACAACGAAGACGGCCCCGTTTCGCCGTAACCCTTTGGGCGCAGGGGGCCCACCGACGTATCAAACGGAGGCCGCAGGCGCCCCGCAGGCTTTGTCCGGCATTGGTAAGGCCGGTCACGATGAAAAGACGGCGCCTGCGGCCTCGGTTTCAAACCTCGGTGCCCACTCCTCACTTCGCGCAGCCAACCCGAAGACCCCTGCGCGCGGTCCTCGGGACTTCAGCCACGGGCTGCTAGACTTCGAGTTGAGCGCTAAAAGCCGGCAAAAGGCAGTCGAGCCTCAGCAATCCATCACAACGGACATCTAATGTCGTCTCATTTATTCCAATCGACGCCCGAGATCGCAATGCCCCCTGGGCTTGTTTCCCGGAACGGGAGAGCTGATTTCATGGACCGGTTGATGCGGGGGTTGATCCGCGCCGAATCCGTTCGAGAGACGGGGAACTTTGTCTCCGGCTTACTCCTGGAAAACACGGCGGCGGAAAGTTGTTCGTTGCTTCTTCTGGACGAAACTACCGGAGTCCTGGGAGTGGTGGGCAGCGAGACGGAGGCCGTTTTTCCGCCCGAACCGTCGCTGGCCGAATCGATCGTGTCACCGGATGGAGGACGGGGCATTGCTGCGTGGGTGGCTTCACAGTGTGTACCCGTCCGCCTCGAAGAGGTGTCAAAGGACGAGCAATCTGCCTTAGGTGCCGGATCCCCGGGTATTGTCAATTCGCTTATCAGTTTTCCGCTGCAAATGGTGGGCGTCGTCAACCTCAGCAGCCCGGTACCGGGAGTTTTTTCCGATCGGGATGAAGGGGTCGTATCGGTTGCGGCTGAACACATTGCCGTCACCCTTGATCGTACCCGTCGATCTGACGCACTCAAGCTCGATCGAACTGCCTTGAACGAGCAAGTTGAGGACTATCAGAGCCGCCTTGCCCAATCCGATAAGATGTCGGCGGTTGGCAAGTTGCTGGCTGGAATCGTCCGCGAATTGAATAACCCGCTGACGACAATCCTCGGCTTCGCCCAATTGCTGGCCCGGAGTGCTGATGGAAACAAGAGGAACCTTGATCGGATTGTTTCAGAAACCGAGCGTTGCGCCCGTATCGTCCAGAATGTACTCCGTATATCCCGGCCAGGCAAGACGGACAAAGAAAAGATTGACCTGCATTCAATGGTCAGGGAAACCCTGGAGCTCGCGTCCTACCAGTTGCGATTGAATAAGGTCACCCTCCGACTCAATCTGACTGCACGGAGTCCTGCAATTTCAGTCAATACCTGTGAGTTTATTCAAGTCCTTATCAATATCGTGACGAACGCCGTCCAGGCCTTGGTGAAGATCGTGAAGAGGGTTCGATTGACGTATCAACCGAGATCTCCGGAGAGCGGGTCTTGATCCACATCCAGGACAATGGACGGGCCATCCCCGACGACCAAATCTCGAAGATATTCGAGCCGTTCTTCACCACGAAGGAAACGGGGACAGGTCTGGGACTGAGTGTCTCACGCCAGCTCGTCGCAGCGAATCAGGGAGAGATTTCCGTGGTCAGCGAAGAACATCAGGGAACCACGTTTACCCTGAACTTTCCGCTGGCTGAAGCGGCCCCCGGACCCGAGATCGACTGCGACCGGCCACATCGAGTTCTTGTTGCTGACGACGAGCATCACATTCTGGATCTGGTGGACTCCGTGTTGTCGGATGCGGACTGTGAAGTCGAATGTGTGGGGTCGGGTGCAGAAGCAATATCCAGGCTTGAGGCGAAAGACTTCGATCTGGTCATAAGCGACATGCGAATGCCCGGAATCGGAGGCAGGGAAATTGTCGAGTGGATCCGCTCCAAGGGCAAGAGCGGAGCAGTGCTCCTGCTGACAGGGGATCTAGCGAGCCGGGAAATGAAAGAATTCATCTCGCGCTCCGGAGTCCCCTATCTTGCCAAACCGTTTCAGATCGGAGAACTTTGTGATGCGGTTGAAACCGCCCTGGGTTTCTCCCAGACCGCAGCAGGAAAGAGAGAATCGTGGAAGTAAGGCCGCGCACGGTTGCCATCGTGGCTGCCCGAATGGGTTCGGCTCGACTGCCCGGTAAGGTCTTGCTGACACTCGGCGACCGATCCATCTTGACCTATCTGGTCGATCGTCTGCATCAGACCGGGTGTCTGGATCAGATCGTGGTTGCTACGACGGTTCATCCTCGGGACGATATCATTGTCGAAGAATGTTGCCAGCACGACATTTACTGTTTCCGGGGAAGCGAGCACGATGTGCTTTCCCGCTACCTCGAGGCGGCAACCGTGACTGACGCGGGAATCATAGTCCGGGTGACCGCGGACAACCCTTTCACGGACCCTGAGAGTATCGATCGCGTCGTGAAGCACATCGTGCGGACCGGTGCTGAGTATGTCATCGAAAACGGGCTTCCTGTCGGAACGACGGGTGAGGCCCTGACCCGAAAACTTCTGGCAAGGATCGCGGAAACCGCTCATGAGGAACGCTGGCGGGAACATGTGACTCTCTATGCCAAAGAAAATCCAATCCAAACTGGCGCGATTTTTCTCGAAGCCCCGCCCGCATGTGAGTGCCCAGAATTGAGCCTGACCGTGGACGAGCGGCCTGACTTCCTGCGAGTGCAGGAAGTTGCGCGGAAGCTGGACGGCATGGAGTTCGATCTTCCAGCTTTGATCCAGCATGCTCAGAGCCTCAACAGCATTTCTGCAGCGTAGATCGGCCACCGATTACGCGGATCGGGTCAGTAGCCCGGAATATTCAGAGTTCCTTGCTCAAAGAATTCCCGGGGCGTTTGCGACGGATTCTGATCATCCCCTTGAGTTCAAACCGCGCTGCTCACCCGGTCGAAACGTTCGGCCCTCCTGAATTTTCATAGCTTAACAGTCCGTGACTGCATTCTCGAGGGACGCGATACGGCCAAGCGGAGGTGATCCAGCCCACAATCACTGCTGATTGCATTGTCAGGAGTCGGCGACAACGAAGATGGCCCTGTTTGGCCGTAAGCCGTTGGGTATAGGGGGGGTTGGACCGCAGGCGGTGTCCGGCATCGATTGCGATGGCACGAACGGAAAACGGTGCTTGCAGCCTCGGTTGCGGCACCTCGCTCCGGGCCTGGAACTCGAAGACCCCTGCGCGCGACCGCCGAGCTATCTGCCACGACCCCTGGTAAATCCGTTAAATCGGTGATGTCATTGGCCCTCGACTTCCAATTAATCCTGTAGGAATCCGCCAGTCCGGCCGATGAGTGGAATGTAGGGGTGGATGTGGAGGCCGGACGGTTAGGGTTTCGCCCAAAATCGTTCAGCTTGTGTGGCGAAACATCAAGCGCCCGTCCGCCAGCAAGCGCTCCAATTCTACATGGGAGGTAGTGCGTGATCACGGTCAGAAAGATCAATAACAAGGAGCTGATAGTCAACTGTGAGTTGATAACGATGATCGAGGGAGAGTCCGATACGGTGATCTCCTTGACCACCGGCGAGAAACTCGTCGTTGCCGACCGGCCATACGAGATCGTCAGCAAGGTTATCGAATACCAGAAAACTATTAACTCCTCGGGCATCGATGTGTACGTGCAACCGAAAGAGGAAGAGATCGAGGAACTGGAAACCGTTGAAGAGTGAAGGGTAACACCGTTTCACCCTTATCCCACCCGAACCCATCGGCGATGAACGTCAGCTGTAGGGGACTGCAACCATGGACCTCGGAACAATACTTGGCATAGTCGTAGCACTGGTAGGCATCTTGTTCGGACAGTACTTGGAGGGGGGCTCAGTCTTCGAGATCCTCCAGCCGACCGCAGCGCTCATCGTAGTTGGAGGAACGATCGGGTCTACCATGATCGGATTTTCTCTGGGCTCGTTTCAACGTGCAGTCAGCGATCTGATGTTTGTTTTCAAGGAAGACGTGATTAAGCCGAACGGTGTTATCGATCAAATCATTGCTTTCACCAACAAGGCGCGCCGCGAGGGGATTATCTCACTGGAGCAAGAAGCAAACGATGTCGAAGATCCGTTCTTCAAGAAGTCGATCATGATGGCGGTTGACGGCAGCGAGCCGAGCGAACTGCGCGATTCGATGGAGGTCGAACTATCCTACATGGATGAACGCGGTGAAACTTCAGCCAAGATATTCGAGGCCGCGGGGGGGTACGCGCCAACGATTGGCATTATCGGTGCTGTGCTCGGGCTGATCCAGGTTATGCAAAACCTGGACGACATCGAAGAAGTCGGTCACGGTATCGCTGTGGCTTTCGTGGCGACGATCTACGGAGTCGGACTGGCGAACATCTTTTTCCTGCCCGCTGCTGCGAAGCTCAAGTCCAAACACCGCAAACGGATGATCATCAAGGAAATGATGCTGGAAGGTACCTTGGGCATTCTCGAAGGCCAGAACCCGCGTCTAATTGAAGGGAAACTGACCTCTTTTCTCGATGAGGAACTGCAGAAGCTGCGGGAAGAGTCAGAAAAATCAAGGAAGTCAAAAAAGCCACCGAATAATTAGCGGAATTCAATGGCGAAACGCAAAAAGAAGGAGGAGCACGTCAACCACGAGCGGTGGTTGGTATCCTACGCAGACTTCATCACGCTCTTGTTCGCGTTCTTCGTCGTTATGTTTGCGGCCTCGAACACGGACGATGCTAAAGCCGGTCAAGTTGCGAATGCCATTCAGGTCGCTTTCTCTGAGATGGCTATCTTTACACCCGCCGGCAAGGTGTTTCCGTTGTATGACGAGGGTGGCCTTCCTTCAAACAGCGTCAGCGTAGTCGGTAACCTCAATTCGGCCTTCGTCGACGAGGATCAAATGGCCACGGGCTCAGGCGGGAGTGCGAACGATGGTGAGTACACTATCGAACAGGTCAAGGACTCGCTCTCGAAAAGTTTGGAGGAAGAAATTGCGTCTGGCAGGGTTCGTCTCATTCTGGACGGGCGCGGTCTGACCGTCAGCCTGGCGGAGGCCGGGTTTTTTGCGACGGGTTCGTCCGAACTTCAATCTGATGGGTTGCCCGTAGTTGACCTTCTTGCGGAAAAGTTGCGGCAACTACCCGTCACCCTCCGGGTCGAAGGGCACACCGACAATATTCCGATCCGGACTGAGAGATTTCCGTCGAATTGGGAATTATCCACCTCTCGAGCGACGCACGTGCTCCAGTACCTGATCGCCGAATCCGGGATCCCACCCAGCCGCTTATCGGCAGTGGGCTACGGGGAGTATCGACCCGTGGCGCCCAACGGGTCTCGGGAAGGCCGGGGATTGAATCGCCGCGTGGACATCGTCGCGCTGAGCACGACTGCAGAAGAACTTGAACCCAAAGCGTTTGCCCAGAAGACCCTGGAAGAAACCGGGGCTCCAGTCGCCTTTCTCCAGGAAGCGCCCGACGAAGAACCCCCGGACCCCCAAGCCGAGGTCCAGAATCCTTCTGGGGACTGATCATAAATACAGTGACGCGTGACGAGCGGGAAGCCTCCGGGGTTTTTCGGAGCTATTCGTCGCTGTGTTCGGACTCGATTTTCAGTCTGGTCTTACAAGCCGCACAGATCCAGTAATGCTTACCGTCGATGAACGCGTGATAGTGGGTGCCGTTTCCATCGTCGTTCGTGCAAAGATCGCAACTCATGGATAGGGATTGTACCGTTAAAGAGGTAGAAACCGAGAGTGCCCGTCCTGAGCTCATAGTTGTTTACTTCTCCTTCGATTCCTAACTTCCCCTGTGCCGCCTGAAGAACTTTACAATCTGAAATCCAACGATTTCCTTGAAAGGGGACAGGGCCATGGTGTAGTGCCCGCAGGGAAGAAGGACGCGTTCGTAGGGGACCTCATGCCGATCGAACGCCTCAAACGATTTCCGTGTGAGATGAAAAGGAAAGCTCAAATCGTATCGTCCCGAAAGCACCAGCATCGGTCTTTGAGCGTTGCTGAGCCGCGGGATGAACGGGTAGGGACTGATCGGCGCCCAGAACCGTCGCAGTTCTTCCAACCCGACCCTGGATTCCAAAGACTCTCGAATATGGCTTGTAGAGAGTCCTTCCCACACCACATCGGCGAAGTAGGACGACACGTGTAGGAATGCGTTGTACTGGAGGCGAGGGTCATGGGCCACTGCTAGAAAACCGATACAGGATCCGATACTGGTGCCCAGAACGCCGAGCCGTTTGTATCCGCGGTTCGAGAGCCAGTCGGCCCCCCGCCGCACGTCCAGCACCGCCTGTCGCGTTGTCGCCATGGTCTGCCCGACATTCGGGCCCACGAGAGGTTCGGCGCGCTCCAGTTCTACCGGTCGTCGATGATCGTGGTACGGCAGACTCAGCCGAAGCGCTGTTATGCCAAAGCGTTGGAGGATACGGCACAGACCAATGTGGCTTCCCCATTGAGCGTTCCACTGCGGCAACACGATTACAGCCAAGGGCCCCGGGGCTGGGAAGAAGCGTCCCCAGACGGTGTTATTGACGCCGTGGGGTGTTTTGACCGAACTCGGGAACTGAAGTGTGTAGCCGTCGAAGCGATAATCCTCAGTATGAGAATACGAATAGAAACGTTCGCTGTCGTTAACAGCATCGGCTGCGAAATCCTCCAGCGCCGTCCTCGGATCGGATCCGTTTTCGAGGTTCAGATGTTCGATGCCCCACTCGAACGGTCTGGAGACACGATTCGAGTCTCGCTGGTGCCACCGCCGCTCGCGACCTTCGATGTAGTTACGCAGCATTGACCCGGGTTTGAAGGCTGTCTGCGGGATCAGGAAGAATTTCCGCCGACCGGAGATTTTCTTCGACATGCTTCGGCCGGCTCATCCCGACCCGGACCCTTCTGACTCCCTGTGTCATGGGGACGAAAGGTTTTGAGCCTCGAGCATTCGTTGCGAATTTCGTCGAACGGATGCCCGAATAGTCACGGAGGATGCGATTCAAGCGAGCGGGGAGCATTGATGCGCTGGCTATAACGGTGATGACCTCTTCGGCGGCGGCTTCGAGCGTCGAGAGAAGCCTGTTCCCGACGTACTGTCTTCGCGGCATCAATCCGTCCCTCACGTCGAGACTGCCGTGTTATCCATGGCTCGGACCAGCGCTTCTGCCGGATGCAGGGCACGTCGACCGATCGTGTCCCGGATTTGTTGGCGGCATGAAACTCCCGGCGTTATGACGACGGCATCGGGTGCGTTTCGAAGCGCGGGCAGGAGGCGTCGTTCTCCGACCTCGAGCGACACGTCGTAGTGCTCTTTTTCGTAACCGAATGACCCCGCCATGCCACAGCAACCGGAATCGATTTCGAATACTTCATACGCTGCGCCGAGCATGCTTTTCAGGTGGGCGCTTCCAACCAGGGCCTTCTGGTGGCAGTGCGTATGTAGCAGGGCCTTTTCACGGGAGGGACCGAATTTGAGTTTCCAGCGTCCTTCACGCGTCTCCCGATCAATGAACTCGTCCAAGAGAAGACAGGCATCGGCTACCTTCTGAACCGGGTCTCCTCCCAGCAAATCCTTATATTCGTCCCGGAACGTGAGAATGCAACTCGGCTCGCACCCTACGATCGTGTAGCCTTCGTCGACCCATGCGAGCAATTCCCGTACGTTGTGAGCGGCATGGGAGCGGGCTGTTTCGGCTAACCCTTTCGAAATCATGGGTCGGCCGCAGCATACGCGGTTTGCGAGACGTACTTCATAGCCGGCGGTTTCGAGCACCCGGGTGGCGGCTCGACCCACTTCCGGATGGTTGAAGTTCATGAACGTGTCGTGGAACAGGACCACGCGGCCTACGGGAGCACTTCTATCAGCGCTTTGGCCGGGACGGTTCAGAAACCACGCCTCAAACGTTTCGTCTGCGAACGTCGGGAGCTGCCTTCGGGCATCGATTCCGAGAACCCGCTCTAGGAGCCTACGGAGAGTCGGGCTTCCAATCATTCGATTCGCTGCCCCCGGCCACCACGAGGCCGTCCGATTGAGACGATGGATGTGGGCGAACAAAAGTGAACGCAGAGGTGTGCCGTTGCTGTCGTTATGGCGCGCAAGAAATTCGTATTTCAGCTTGGCCATATCTACGTTGGATGGGCATTCAGCCTTACATGCCTTGCACTCCAGACAAAGGTCCAGGGCGTCGTAGAGCATCTTTCCGGACAGTTCCCGCTCTTCCAGCTTTCCGGAAAGTACCGCCCGCATCAAATCTGCGCGGCCCCGGGTGGAATGTCCCTCCTCAAGTGTGACCATGTAGGAGGGGCACATCGTGCCTTCCCCTGTCTTGCGGCACGCGCCGTTGCCGTTGCACAGCTCGACGGCCGTGGCGAACCCGCCTTCCCTCGTGAAATCGTAGTGCGTGCTTACCGTGATCGTCTTATATGATTCCCCGTAACGGAGGTCCTCATCCATTTCCGGAGCGTTTACGATTTTTCCAGGGTTCATCCGATTCAGAGGATCGAAGGCCTGCTTCACGTTCTGGAATGCGCGGTATATCTGAGGTCCGAAAAGCTTTTTATTCAAGTGGCTTCGAGCGAGTCCATCGCCGTGTTCACCGCTCATGGCGCCGCCGAATTCCATGACGAGATCCGCAATGTCGTTCGTCATGTCTTTCATTTTTCGGATTTCAGAGGATAGCTTGGTGTTAATGAGAGGGCGAATGTGCAGGCAACCCACGCTGGCATGGCCATAATAACCGGCGTTGGTTTCGTACTTGTCCACGACGGATCGAAAGCGACTGAAAAACTCCGGCAGTCGATCGGGTTCGACTGCGCAGTCTTCGACGAACGCAATTGGTTTTCGTTCACCCTTCATGCCCAGGAGGAGTCCAAGTCCCGCTTTGCGCACCTTCCACATCGCTGCCTGGCCGGCTGAATCCAGCGAACGCGGATACGCATAGCCGAGCCCTTCGCCCCTGAGTATCCTCTCGAGTTGATCCAGGCGTGCTTCGAGTTCCTTTCGGTCATCTCCGTAAAATTCGACCAGCAGGATCGCGCCGGGGCTACCTTCGATAAACCCGATCTGCCGTGAGAATTCCAGAGATCCTCTCGCAAGGTTCAGGATGACGTCGTCGATCAGTTCCACTGCCGACGGGTCGAGCGGAAGAATGGACTGAGTCGCCCGAATCGAATCGACGATGTCGCCGAAATGGACGGCCATCAATGCCGTCGCCCTGGGCCGGGGTTCGATCCGGACCTTGGCGCGATTGACCAGGGCCAGGGTTCCTTCGGAACCGACCAGCAGCTTGGCCACGTTGAACTTTCCGTTTCGGGCAAACTCATCGAGGTTATACCCGCTAACGCGGCGCATCAGACGCGGAAATCTGCGTTCGATCTCACTTCTGTTCGTGTCGATGATGTCGGCAATCCGTCCCTCTAACCCGCCCATCCGGCGCGCATGATCGAAGTCCATTTCCTTGAAGATCCGGCGTTCCCCTGACGCCAGGACGGTGTCGACTTCGAGAACGTGATCGACTGTTTTGCCATACACGATTGAATGTGAGCCCGCTGAGTTGTTTCCCATCATGCCGCCTATGGTTGCGCGGCTTGCCGTCGAGGTGTCGGGCCCGAAGAGGAAGCCCATAGGGTGCAGGTGCTTGTTGAACTGTTCCTGGACGACGCCCGGTTCGACCCATGCCCAACCTTCCTCGGTGTTTACTTCCAGAACGCGATTCAAGTGCTTCGAGTAGTCGATGACGACGGCGTGACCGACCGTCTGGCCAGCGAGACTGGTCCCTCCGCCCCGAGGCAGGACGGGGACGCCGAATTCGGCGGCGACCTCGGCAGTCGCCAGTACATCTTCAAGATTTCTGGGGATGACTACGCCGATCGGGTCTATTTCGTAGATGCTTGCGTCAGTGCTGTAGAGGAAGCGCGATGCCGGATCGAAACGCACCTCGCCGACAATTCTTTCCTGCAGCCGGCGCGCTAAATCCTGCATGAGCTGGAGTTTAGCACACGGGCGACGGGCATGGCTGGGGTGGAAACGTTAGTCGAGAATCTTCTCGAGGATAAGAGAGGCAGGGTTCAGGCAGGGATTAGAGGGCTTTTCATAATGTCCTCTATCTTCTTGTGTAGCCGCTTCTTCCCGGCTTCGAGGAACCCTTGCTCCAGCGGTAGTACAGATTCGATGGTATTCCTTCCCGCCGGCACAGGGCTGCGATGCTCTCTTCACCTCGCAGCCCTTACAAGACGATCCGCACCTTTATCTTCCGCCGAGTACGTCTTTCGACGGATTTTTCGCACTTGTTCTTCTGCCGACACTTTCTCTTTCATCGATCGTCCTCAGATCGTTTCGATCCGGAAAGTGTCTCTTAGTTTCTCAGGGATTTCTGTCCGAAATGCTGTGACGGGCTACAGCTGGCGCTGAAGAGTCCGAACATTCCCATCATATGCAACACCCGGGGGCGTCGAATTAAAGGTGCTATAATTTGCGGCAGATATGGCGAAGTGCCCTCTCTGTTCCCAGCGAGCCGCCAAGCGCCACTGTCCCGCGAAGGCAGGTAATATTTGCACGATTTGTTGCGGGACGAAGCGCGAGGTCGAAATCGACTGTCCCAGCGATTGCGTCCATCTGCGGAAAGGACGCTCGTTCGAATCGGCGCGGCGACACCGACATCACCCACCTCAGGCCTCTCCGAAACTTAATCAACAGGTCCTCTATCGAAATACCGCGGCTATCACCGCCTTCGCCCAGGCAATCGTCGAGGATAGGTCCCGGGATCCAGGCATGGTCGATCAGGATGTGAGGGACGCGCTTCAAGCCCTTAGAGCCACGATGAAAACACGTTCCTCGGGCATCCATTATGAAACTCTCCCCGAGGGCAGCGCCGCCGCTATGGGCCTCTTTCGCCGGATCAAGTCTGTCCTGGAACAGCTGATGCAGCCCCAGGGGCCGACCGTCAATGCGCTCCGGGTTTCCGATATTCCCGAATTGCTCGATTTCATGCTGATGAATGCCGAATCACGTTCAAGCGGCCGTCCCCGGAGCCGGCAATATCTCGACTGGTTGACCTCAGTGGCACCGGAGGCCCCGCGGGATGAGGCGAGCCGAATCATTGTTCCGTGACGCGCCTTTCCGGTGTCTCCAACATATTGGCTATCCGTTTCGCCCGGATCGGGGACGTCGTCCTGCTGCTGCCTGCTTTGGTGCGCCTGAAGAGTAGTTTTGGGGGAGCCCGGCTGATCCTGGCCACTGGAAGCCGCTCGGCGCCGATTGCGGAGCTCTGCCCTCACATCGACGAAGTGATTTCTGTCGACCGGATTCAGATGCGGGATGGCACGCGTCTCGGGGCACTTCGAGATATATGCCGACTTGTAGGTGACTTACGCTCCCGCCGCTTCGATCTCGTTGTGGACTTTCACAGTTTTCGCGAGACAAATCTACTGGCTCGGTGTTCCGGAGCGCGATACCGGTTGGGAATGAAACGCGCGGACCGGGCATACCTCCCGTTTTGCTTCAACCTTCCACCTGTTCAGGAAGATAAAAGGCTCCATGTGTCGGAGATGTTTCAGAGAGTCGTCGAACATATTCCGGGCGTTTCTAGCCGCCAGGGCGACGGAAATCCGGTGATTGAGGTGGGTCCTGACGTTCACGTCCCGGTTGCAAGCCCAGCTAACGCGGGCCCACTGGTTGTTCTGTATGTGGGTGCGTCCGTTCCGGAACGCCGCTGGCCTGCCTCTAGATTTGCAGCCCTTGCAATACAGGTAGCGAGCCGATGGGGTGCTCATGTGCGTGTTCTGTCCGGCTTCTCGGAGGCCGAGCGGTCGATCGCCCGCCAGGTCAAGACCGAGGCTGGCGCCGAGACCCAACTCCTCACCGATCTGGGCATTCAGGAAATGGCCAGCGTGATCGCAGGGGCCGACCTCCTGGTCAGTAACGATTCCGGCCCTATGCATATTGGGTCGGCGTTGGGCGTGCCGACTCTGGGGATTTTCAGCAGCAGCCTTCCCGAGCATTACAGTCCCGTGGGACCAAAGGACCGCTACATCAAGAAGGACTCAATAGTGGAAGTTCGGCTTGAGGAGGTACTGGGAGCGATCGTTCAAATGCAGCTCATTGGTTTTCAAGATCGTCGACCCTGATCTTGAGGGACTTGAGAAACTTCATGTCCTGAGCATTTACCTGCAGTTCGATATCTTTGTGAATTGCCGCCGGGCCGTCCTTTTTTTCGTCCGCTTGGCCTTGGCCCGGCAGCCTGTTGAAACCGATTGTAGCTTCTAGGACCAGGTACACGTCGTAACCTCCGTCGCGAACGTTCTGGATCGCTTCGCTGATCCCCGTGGAATCCGATAGAGCGTCGTTGATTGCGACGCCCAAATCCTTCATCAGCTTCTTCAGGTTATCGTTGAGTTCCAAATTTTCCCCGTCCGATCCTGTAGCGGTAAGCACGCAAGGTATCACACTTCTTTAGAGGGCTGTCAAGCCAGCGAAAACGGGCGGGCGGTCCCGGCTCCGGAGCAAATTGTACCGCCCTGTAAAACAGGGATTGAACTTCGATCCTACTGCCAGTCAAGATTCCAGTGACGATGGTCGCACAGCCACGAAAGAGGTGATAGGGTTGGTAGCCCACACTCATGGCAGGGAGATTCAGAACCGCTTTCAAGGATGCCTTTCGGGTATTACACACACTGACGCTTGAAATTGTTGGTGGGTTCTTCCTCGCGTTAGCAGTCATTGGAGGCGCCAGCATGGTACCGGAGTACCAGCGTTGGGCTGCGGCTCCAGAAGTCGGCGTCTGGCGCATCGTGCTGACCGTCCTGTTCTCTGTTTCCATGCTGGGTTTCGGACTTCATAACTTCTGGAGGGCTAGGAAAATTCGGAAATGAAGCCGGACGCCAATACTAAGCTGACCGACCCGGAGCTCGTTGGCCAGTGTTTGGATGGCGAGGCTGCGGCGTGGGAAACCCTGATCACGCGGTATCGCAGGCTGATATTCTCGATTCCGAACAAGTTCGGATTCCTCCCGTCCGATTGCAACGACGTGTTCCAGACGGTTTGCGTCAAGCTGATTGAGCATCTTGAGGATCTAAAGGACAATTCCAAGGTCAGTTCATGGCTGATCACGACGACAACCCGCCACTGCATCCAGGTCCAGTCGATGAAGCATCGGGATGTCTCCGACGAAGAAGGTATGGAGGCGACCCCGGACACTGCTGAAACAGGTGAGGAGGCCAGTATACGTTCGGACCGGGAGCAGAAGGTCCGGGAGGCGATTGGCGAGATGGCCGACCGATGCCGGCAGCTATTGGAACTCCTCTATCTGGACCCCTCCGATCCAAGCTACGCTGAAATCAGAGAGAAACTCAAGATGCCCGTTCCGAGTATCGGTCCCACCCGCGCCCGTTGTTTGGAGAAGCTCCGCGTGACGCTTCGCCGGCGGGGAGTCCAGTAGCCGTCGGGAAGATTCGACTTTTTTGTATTTCCAGAGGTGGATTTGCCTCTACTGTTAAGTAGACGCAGGAGAAAGTTCGATGGGTCTTTAGAGACTGTTTGGGACCCTACGACTTCGATACTGAAACTTTAGAGACTTTAAGAGGATGATACGGAGATCGCGATGCGCCACCTAAGGGCTGAAACACTTATTGACCAGATTGAACTTAAAGCGGATCCTGCGGCCCTGGCCGCGGCAAAGCAGCACTTGAGTGTGTGCGAACAATGTCAGAGGAACGCTGGGGAATTCAATGAATTGCTTCGATTCCTGAATACTGACACCAAGAACGAGCCGCCCGCAGAACTCCTAGAGTGGGGTATTCAACTGTTCCAGCCCGTTTTCCGTCCGGCCGAGGGCACGACGAGCAAGGTGCTGAGAATCGCCAGGCGCGTCTTCGACAGCTTCGAGCAACCCGCCCCGGTCGGCATCCGCTCCGCTGGCAGCGTAGAGCGGCAGCTTCTCTTCAAGGCGGGGAACGTGGCTGTCGATGTCCGCATCGAGACGGGAGACGAGCGTGTGTCTTTGGCCGGTCAGGTCGTGTCAGAATCGGAGCGCTTCTTTGAAAACACGCCTGTGAGGTTAGAGTCTCACGGCGTGGTCCGCTATAACACCCAGACGAACCCGGTGGGAGAGTTTTTGTTCGACGAAGTTCCTGACGATACCTATAATCTGTCCGTGGACCTGCCTGACGGGCAGGTGACACTCCTCGGCGTGCATCGTCGAGACCGCTCCATCCTGGCGTAAGTTCGTTCCCCTCACAAAACGGTAGAGGGGGTGACCGGAGTAGGTAGATACGGCGCGCAAAGGAAGACGCGCCGATAAACGCACGAAGCGACTTTAGCGTGAAACCCTCCTCGGTTCAGGAATTCTTGGATGCGTTGATCCAGGTTCGTGATGTCGTGGGGCAACGTGCGTTTGTCGCCGACTCTGGTTTTCCTGCTTGCCAAGAACTGATCGAAGACCTTTCCTCCCTAATCCGCGAATGGCTCCCCAAGGACCATCAACTCGCTGAAGTTCTTGCTCAAACCAACCTTTTCCTGGCGTCCGAACTCGGCACACCTCTAGCAGCTGGCTTTGCCCATCAATGCCAGGCCTATGTGTTCATGAACATGAGACAAGGCGTCGAGGCCCAGCCGTTTTTTGAAAAAGCCAGCGATCTGTTTGCCGAGGCCGGCGCCCACCGGGAATTCGGCCGGTCGCTGGTTGCACAGTCGGAAAACCTGATGTCGCTCGGCGAGTTCGACCGGGCCCACAATCTTGCTAAGACAGCGGAGCGCCTTCTCGAAGCCGCTGAGGATACCGAGTATTTGCCGCGTGTGCACGTCACGCTCGGAAATCTGTTTTATCGCCGAAATCAATTTAGGGATTCTTTGAGGGAATATGATCGGGCCTTCGAGGTGGCCGAGGGCAGCGACCAGTTCATCGTCGTTGTGGCTGTGGAAATGAACCGGGCGGAGGCACTGACCCAGTTGAACCGTTTTGACGAGGCGATCCGCAGCTACGAGAAGGCACGCGAATACTGTGTGCGTCACGAAATCGGCCTTTGGTTTGACATTTTGGACAAGAATATTGCGGACCTTTACTTCAAACGCGGCAGTTATTCCGAAGCGCTCCGCAGCCTTGAGAAAGTCCGTCCGCGTTACCGCGAGCAGGGAGTGAACCACCCCGGGTTTTCCGGAGACAGTTTTAGTTGAGTCCCGCCTCGACGAGGCGGGACTGTTGCTGCTGATAGTACATCTGTTCGAATTCGGCCGGTGGTATGTCGCCAATCGGTCCCAGGAGCCGCTGCTCGTTGAACCAGGACACCCAGTCGAGAGTGGCGAAGTCGACATCGTCGACTCCCTTCCACGGGCCGTCCTTTCGAATGACCTCGGTCTTGTACAGGCCGATCACCGATTCGGCCAGCGCGTTGTCATAGGAATCGCCCCGGCTTCCAACCGAGGGCTCGATCCCGGATTCGGAGAGCCGCTCCGTGTAGCGGATCGACAGATACTGGCTGCCGCGGTCGCTGTGATGAATCAGACCGTCGGTGTCGGAGCGCGCCCAAAGGGCCTGCTCCAGAGCATCCAGGGCAATGTCGGTCTTCAGCGAGTTCATGACCCGCCAGCCGACGATCTTTCGTGAGAACACGTCAATGACAAAGGCGACGTAAACGAAGCCGCTCCAGGTGGCCACATAACTCAGATCCGCGACCCAGAGCTGATTCGGACGTGTGGCCGTGAAGTCCCGGCCCACCAGATCCGGCGGCCGGAGCGCCGCCTCATCCGGAATCGTCGTCTGGGGCTTCTTCCCGCGGACGACTCCCCGCAGACCCATATCGCGCATCAACCGTTCGACCGTGCATCGGGCCACGGGGATGTGTTCCCGGTTCAGCTGCTTCCAGACCTTGGGGGCGCCGTAGACCCGACGGTTCTCCCGCCACACCCGGTCGATCTCTCCCCGCAAGGCCGCATCCCGTTTTGCCCGGGTCGGTAATCGATCCGGATTGCGCCATCGTATCTGATGCTCATAGAACGTCGACGGGGCGATCGGCAGCACACTACAGATCGACTCGACCCCATACGGGTCCCGATTTTCTTCGATGAACTCCGTCATCTCCGCGGTCGGCGGTCGAGCTCCGCCTGCGCGAAAAACGCTGATGCTTTCCGCAGGATCTCGTTCGCCCGCTTCAGCTCGCGAACCTCCCGCTCCAGTTCCCTCATCCGCTGCTTCTCGTCCGTGGTCAGCCCTCCGCGCTGCCCCGTATCTCGCTCGGCCTGCCGGACCCACTTCCGCAACGTCTCGGCCGTACAGCCGATCTTCGACGCGATCGAGGCCATCGCCCTCCACTGGGAGTCGTACTCCCTCTGGTGCTCGAACACCATCCGGACGGCCCGTTCTCGAACTTCAGGTGAATATCTGTTCGGTCTTCCCATGACTCACATCCTCTCAAGTAATTCAGTCTCCGGAAAACCCGGGGTGGTTCAGGAGACGATCGCCGATTGGCTCTGTGCGATCTTGAGAGAGCTGAGATATACCTCCAGTTGAATCTCCCACAAGACGCTGCGGATTTGGCGGAAAGCGCGCTGACTTTCTTTGAAGGAAATTCGAGTCCCGCTGAGACGGCCCAGTGTTTGGCGTTGGTCGGCATTGCGCGGTCGGACCGTGGCGAAACCGCTACAGCTCAACAGACATTTCGGCGTGCCGGTGACATGTTTCGGGGCCTCGGTAGAGCCGTCGACGCGGCTGCGGTCGATTTGCAGCTGGCCAAGATTCAACTACAAAGAGGGGACTTCCCTGCCGCCGAGAACCTGGCGTCTGCGGCAGCAGCAGCCTTTGAGGCCGAGGATCTGGCCGTCCGCGGAGCCTACGCTCGCGTTACCTTGGCACTCAGCCTGCGAGGTCAGGGGCGCGACAACGATGCGATCGACGAGGTGAAGCGTGCCCTGGCGAGTCTCTCGGGTTACCACGCTAAGTGGGTCTCGTATCAATGCTATGACCTGATGGGGACTCTCCAGGCCTCCAAGGGAGGCTTCCTCGAGGCGGAGCGTCTCTACCGAAAAGCAATCGAGGAAATGGAATCCTTGCGCGGCAATATCCAGCTCGACGAATTTCGGATGTCATTTGGTAAGGACAAGTATCAGGTCTACGAAAATCTCGTTGGGCTGAAAATAAAGACTAACTTGCCAACCGAAGCGTTCGAGTTCGTCGAGCGATCGAAGTCACGGACGCTGATTGATTTGCTTGAGCGCAATACGGACACCCTCTGGCAGTCGGACGGCTCGAATCCGAAGCAGCGGGCGATCCACAGGGTTCGGCAGGATTTGAACGGGCTGTATAGTCGGTTGTCCCAGGTCGGCACAACGGTCAGTGCCCGCGCCACCGACAAGGTGGTTCAAGAAGAGATTTCCAGACGAGAACAGGAAATGATTTCACTGCTTCGCGAGGCGGGCTCTGAAAGGGAGGGTTGGGCTACGTTGGAATCGGTGCCTATGCCCTCGGTCGAAGACGTGGGGCGGATGCTGTCAGAAAACGAGATTCTAATTGAGTACTACACTGTCCAAAATCAGTTTTGCGCCTTCGTGATCCGGCCCGACGGATTTCATTTCGTCAAGGATCTCGCCGAAACCGATTCGGTCCGCTCGTGCCTTAAGGGATTGAACTTCCAGTTGTCGAAGTTCCATCTGAGCGAGGCCTACCTGAAAAACCTTGGCCCGCTGCTGCTTCGTGGCGTGCGGCATCACCTCCAAGATCTATACCGCATGCTGATCGCTCCGTTGGACGAGTGGATCGAAGGCCGGTCGCTGGTTATCATCCCGCACCATGTGCTGCACTACGTACCCTTCCAGGCCCTCTATGACGGTTCCGAATACGTTCTCGATAAACACGATGTTGTATACAGCCCCAGCGCAGCGGTGTTGAAGATTTGCCGGGCCAGGACGCCGGCGCCAGCGGCGATGGATCTGGTTCTCGCGGTACCCGATCCTTCGTCTCCGGCAATCGCAGATGAGGCTGACATGCTTCGGGAGCTCTTACCCAATGCCCGGGTGTTTGTGGGCGAGGAGGCGGGCGTAGACCGTCTGAAAGAGCACGGTGCCAGCGCTGGGAAGCTGCACATCGCAGCACACGGCGTGTTTCGTGCCGACAACCCGATGTTTTCAGCTCTCAAGCTGGGCGATAGCTGGCTCAATCTCGTGGACATTTTCAACCTGAAGCTCGGAGGCGAACTGACTACCCTGAGTGCTTGTGAGACGGGCATGAGCGCCGTCTACGAAGGCGACGAACTGTTGGGCCTGACCCGAGGCTTTCTCTATGCCGGGACGCCTTCGTTAGTCGTTAGCCTGTGGCGCGTAAATGATCGATCGACAACTCTCCTCATGAAGCGCTTTTACGAGGGTTTGTTGGAGGGCCTGTCCAAGCCGGCGGCACTGCGGCAGGCCGGAATAGACATAAAGGCCCGATTTCCCCATCCCTATTATTGGGCACCCTTCATCCTAATGGGGAAGTCATAACCCGGTCGAGCGGCCGATCCATCCGCGGATACGGCGTCCTTCTCGTTCGGGCTTTGTCGACGTACTTGCCAGTACGTCTGCGAAGCCCTCACTTCCAACTCCTTGTCTCCGCTGCGTCTTGGCCGCTCTCTGCTAGTAACTGCCCGCCCCATTTCAAAGTGCCGTGGCTCTGTCTGTGCTAGCATTTCCGACGGTATTTGATACTTCGCGTGAGGTGGTGACAGGGTGAGTACTAACGTCCTCGAAGTACGGAATCTGAAGACTCATTTCTTTACGGATGACGGCATCGTCAAGGCCGTCGATGACGTGTCGTTTTCCGTCGGCCGGGGGAAGACGCTCGGGTTGGTTGGTGAGAGCGGCTCCGGGAAGAGCGTGACCGCTCTGTCGATCCTCCGCCTCGTCGATGGGCCGGGGCGCATTGTGGGTGGAGAGATCCTCCTCGACGGTCAAAATATCCTCGAACTGAATCCCTTGGAAATGAGAAGGTGGCGCGGCAGCAAGATTGCCATGATCTTTCAGGAGCCGATGACCGCGCTAAATCCAGTTCTCAAGGTCGGCTATCAGATCGCGGAATCGGTACTCGCACATGAGGACGTGTCCCGGACCGAGGCGCGGGAACGTGCTGTTGCAGCCATGCGGGCGGTCGCCATACCGGACCCGGTGCGCCGTGGGGAGGACTATCCTCACCAGCTATCGGGGGGGATGCGTCAGCGCGTAATGATCGCGATGGCCCTTGTTTGCAAGCCCACTCTACTGATCGCGGATGAACCCACGACTGCCCTGGACGTTACGATCCAGGCACAGATTCTAGATCTGTTGGTTCAGCTGATGGAGGAATATAACCTTTCCTTGATGCTTATCTCCCACGACCTCGGCGTTGTCGCCGAAGTGGCGGAGACGGTCGCCGTCATGTACGCGGGCAGGATTGTAGAGATCGGCCCGGCCAGAGCCGTATTCGAGGAACCACGACATCCCTACACCGAAGGATTGCTCCGCTCGATACCGAAATTGGGCTCGAGTCTCCATCGAAAGAAGCGCTTGGACGTGGTCGAAGGAGTTGTCCCAAACATGCTCGATCTGCCTCGGGGGTGTGCCTTCGCACCTGGGTGCCACAAGCGGACGGTTCAGTGCAGCGAATCTGAGATTGGGTTCGATTGGATCAACGGTGACCACCAGGCCCGGTGTATCCATGTCTGAAAACTTGCTCGAAGTCCACAAACTTCGCAAATATTTCCCAATAAACAGGGGTGTATTGTCGCGGGTTTCCGATTACGTCAAAGCTGTGGACGACGTGAGCTTTTCGATCCGACGTGGCGAAACGTTTGGCTTGGTTGGAGAGTCGGGTTGCGGGAAGACAACGACTGGCCGAGCGGTTCTCCGGCTGATTGAGCCCGACGCCGGAGAGATCGAGTTCGATGGGATTGACCTGCGGGCGCTCAGTGCCCGCGAACTGCGTCGCCGCCGTCGTGACATGCAGATCATTTTCCAAGACCCCTATGCATCATTAAACCCCCGAATGCCGGTCGGTTCGATCATCGGAGAGCCGTTCGCAATCCACGGGTCGGCTCATGGGAGGGAGAGGCACCAACTGGTCGGGGAACTGCTCCAGACGGTCGGCCTGGATCCGGAAGCTGGCAGTCGATACCCGTACGAATTCAGTGGTGGACAGCGTCAGAGAATAGGAATCGCGCGCGCCTTGGCGATGAAACCGAAGCTGATCGTGGCCGATGAGCCGGTTTCTGCACTCGACGTTTCGATTCAGGCACAGATCATCAATTTGTTGGCGGACCTTCAGAAGGATTTCGGCCTGACTTACCTTTTTATTTCGCGCGGCATTCCCGTCATCGAACACATCTCCAACCATATTGGTGTCATGTATTTGGGAAAGCTAGTCGAGGTTGGAACCAGCGCCCAGATCTGCACGAATCCAAAGCATCCGTACACGCAGGCGCTGCTGAGTGCTGTTCCAATACCGGAACCGGGTCGGAAGCGGGAGCGGATGGTGCTCCACGGGGATGTTCCCACACCCATTAACCCGCCGTCGGGTTGTCGGTTTCACACGCGGTGCCCCATTGTCATCGACCGTTGCCGCACCGAAGAGCCACCCCTAAAGAAGCTTGCAGACGGCCGCCTTGGCGCCTGCCATCTCGTTGTTTGATCGGCGAAAGTGACGGGTGGCAAGTAGCGTTAGGACGCGGCGACGCTCGCTCGAAGCGCGAGAACAGACAACAACGGCGACACTTGTTGGAGCCGTAGATGACACTTGTTGGAGCCGTAGATGACACTTTCCCATGCAGTTTGAAGTCATAAAGAACGACCTTCATACCGGAGCCCGGCGCGGCCGTCTGCATACGACCCATGGGGTAGTCGAAACGCCGGCGTTCATGCCGGTTGGCACACAGGGGACCGTCAAAGGCATGACCCCGGAGCAATTGCGAGACGTGGGTGCCGAGATGATCCTTGCCAATGCCTATCATCTGTTCCTCAGGCCGGGCCATGATGTCATCAGCAATCTCGGCGGGCTCCACCGATTCATGGGTTGGTCCGGTCCAATCCTTACCGATAGCGGTGGCTACCAGGTGTACAGCTTGAGCAATCTTCGGAAAATCGAAGACGATGGTGTTACTTTTCGCTCGCATCTGGACGGGAGTCCGGCGTTTCTGTCTCCGGAAATAGCCATCGACGTGCAGTTGGCTTTGGGTTCCGATGTGTTGATGGTCCTGGACGATTGCCTAGCCTATCCGGCCAGCCGCCAGGATGCTGAACGAGCAATGAGACGATCCATGGACTGGGCTGAACGCGGTCGAACACGCTTTGATCAGGCAGGCGCAGACACACAGACCGTGTTCGGAATCGTTCAAGGGTCCGTCTATCCGGAGCTGCGGACGGAAAGTGTCGCGCGATTGGTTGAAACAGGTTTCGACGGTTACGCGATAGGGGGGCTTGCAGTGGGTGAACCCCTAGCCCAGATGTACGACACCGTCGAGCAGTTGAATCCGTTGTTACCTTCCGATCGCCCGCGCTACCTGATGGGCGTGGGGACGCCGGAGAATCTGGTTGAGTGTGTCGCAAGGGGGGTCGATATGTTTGACTGCGTGATGCCGACCCGGCACGCTCGAAACGGTTGGCTCTTTACCCGTGCAGGTCATATCGTGATTCGGCATGCGAGATATCGCAGCGACGAGAGACCGATTGAAGAGGGCTGTCTGTGCCCGGTTTGTGCAAAATGCTCTCGTGCCTACCTGCGCCATCTGTTCATCTCAAAGGAGATTCTTTCCTCGGTGCTCAATACGACCCACAACTTGTTTTTCTATCTTGACACTATGCGGAAAATAAGGCATTTTATTGAATCTGAAGGATTTAGTGATCTTTTAGCTGTTACGAGGAATGCCGGGGCCCAGTAACACCTGGGCCCGTTTTTCATTCCGGAGGTCCCGCGTGTTTTTGCTGGTTTTGCAACAGCCGGCCTCTCCGTCAGGAGGTCTGGCCGCGTTCTTGCCCCTGGTCTTCATTATCGGTATATTCTACCTGATCGTATTCCTTCCCGCCCGTCGGCGGCAGAAGAAGGTTCAGGGGATGATCAACAATCTGAAGACGGGTGACAAGGTCATAACGTCGGGAGGCCTCTTTGGAACAGTGGTCGCGCTTCGAGGTGACACGCTGGGGCTGAGAATCGCGGAAAACGTCAAGGTCGACATTTCTCGAAACGCAGTAGCCTCAATGCAACAACCGGATCAAGAGTAAGCAATATGTCCAAGAGAATTCGCAACCGTGTCATCGTCACGCTTGCCGTGGCTGGGGCCGCGATCATGTTATTCGCCGGCTTTCCACCAAGCATCGCAAAAATGCAGGAAAAGATTCGTCTGGGTTTGGATCTGAGAGGCGGGACGCATGTGGTGTTGGGCGTCGTAACCGATGACGCCATCCGCGCCGAGACCGATCTGGCGATTGACCGCTTCGGCGAGTTTTTAGAAGCGGACAACATTCTTTTTCGGCAGGAGGAGCGTTTGGGGAACGGGCAATTTCAGTTCGTCGGCGTGGACCCCGCAAGAGACCAGGATGTACGCCAGATCCTGAGCGACCAGTTTCCGGAGTGGTTGTTGGCTTCTACAGCCGGACCGCTACCCAATACCTACGTGATGCAACTGGATACCACGACGGAGAATTTCTACCGCGATCAATCCGTCGATCAGGCGATTCAAACCATCCGAAACCGCATTGATCAGCTCGGCGTGACTGAGCCGGTGATTCAAGAACACGGCGGTCCCGGCGAATTCGAAATTCTGGTGCAGCTGCCGGGAGTGGACGACCCGGATCGGGTTAAGCGCATCATGCAGTCCACGGCTTTGTTGGAACTGAAAATCGTCGACGCTGGACCGTTCCCCACGCAACAGTTGCTGGTCCAGACCTACGGCGGAGTGTTGCCGCCAAATTTGGAGGCGATGGAATCGGTTCAACCCGAAGTAACCCTAAATCTGGGCGGGGCAGCCTGGTATTCGGTTGAACGCCTTGCATCGATTACGGGGAGGGACCTGAAGGGCGCTTTTCCGTCGCGCGATCAGAATGGCCGGCCGGCAGTGACGTTTAATCTGACGGCCGACGGATCTCAAAGGTTTGGGCGAGCGACTGAGGAGAACATCGGCCGGGCCCTGGCGATCATTCTCGATGGCCGTATTCAGTCGGCACCGCGGATCGACGCCCGAATAACCGATTCAGGGATTATCACGGGCGGTGCCGCAGGATTTACGCTTCAAGAGTCACAGGACCTGGCCCTGGTTCTTCGATCCGGGGCGCTTCCGGCATCACTCGAGTACCTGGAAGAGCGTGTCGTCGGTCCGTCACTTGGACGGGATTCCATCCGCCAGGGTGTTGTCGCCGGTTCGGTCTCTCTTGTGGTTGTTCTCGTGTTCATGCTTTTTTATTACAGGTTGTCAGGAGTCAATGCCGCCGTCGCCATGATGTTGAATATCCTGATCCTGTTCGGCGCGCTGGCTTATTTTGAGGCGGTTCTGACACTGCCCGGAATTGCCGGTATCATCTTGACGATCGGCGTGGGAATTGACTCGAATATTTTGATCTTCGAGAGGATCCGCGAAGAATTGCGCTTGGGGAAAACGGCGGTATCGTCGGTTGTCACCGGGTTCAACCGTGTCTTTATTACGATCGTCGACACGCACCTGGCAGCGATGATTTCTGCCATGTTTCTGTTTTTGTTCGGGACGGGGCCAGTCAAGGGTTTTGCGGTAACGCTGGTTATAGGGCTGGTGGCGAATGTGTTCACGGCGGTCTTCGTTTCGCGGACTCTTTTTGAATGGCTTCTCGGGCGGTCCGAACGGGTTGCAACGCTGAGCATCTGATTTGACGATTAGCCCATTTTGGGGTCGGTGTGATGGAGTCGGGCTCAAGGTCATTTTCCGGGAACAACCCTCAGTCTCCCGGTGTCTACATAGTTAGGTAAAGGTTAAATGGTCGAATTTTTTGGTAATATCGGGGTCGATTGGCTAGGTAACCGGCGAATCTTTTTTGGCTTATCTGCGATTCTGCTCATAGTGGGGCTGGCGTCTGTGGTGGGGAAAGGTTCCCTGCGCTATGGAGTGGACTTTCAGGGGGGTGCGATCGTTACGTTGCGCTTTGACTCGCCGGTTGACATCGACAGAATTCGGGACCTACTTCGGGAAGGTGGTGCGCCAAACAGTCAGATTCAGGAATTAGCCGGATCCGGCGGTGGATTTGACGTTCTCATTCAGGTTGAACAGGCGCTTGTCGAGGAAGATCTGGGCAGGGGCCGGCAGGTCATTACCGAAGCCCTGAACGACGGATTTGCGGGTCAGTTTGAGGTTCTGACTTCGGACTCCGTTGGCCCGAAGGTGGGATCCGATCTTCGCAGGCAGGCGGTCCTGGCTACGCTTTACGCGTTAGGCGGGATTTTGATATACATTGGGTTCCGATTCGAGTGGATTTACGGCGCTGCCGCCGTTTTTGCAGTGTTTCACGATACGTTGATTACGCTTGGGTTCTTTTCGGTATTCGACAAAGAGATCAACCTTACCGTGATTGCCGCCTTGTTGACGCTGGTCGGGTATTCCGTGAACGATACAATCGTGGTATTCGATCGCGTCCGTGAAAACCTCAGGCTGAGCCGGAAAATGACTTTCGAGTCGATCTTGAACAGAAGCATCAATCAGACTCTGAGCCGGACCATCCTAACCTCGGGGCTCACGCTGGTTGCGGGCCTGGCAATGTATTTTTTTGGCGGCGATGTGATTAACAACTTTGCGTTTGCGCTCGTGATAGGAGTGCTCGTAGGAACGTACTCCTCTATCGCTGTCGCCGCGCCGATGGTACTGATCTACGATGCGTATAAATTACGTGCGAAAGTACGCGCCGCAGCCTGATAAAAGCTTGGCGGAGTCGGCACCGGTGAGAGGTATTAAGTAGTTGACAGGGTATCGGATCGGTTGATATAAGGATCGCTCCTTGATTAGCCGCCGAAATCTTTGTTCTATTGGCCTTGTTGCGTAGCCTGTCGTCGCGGTTGTGTGCAAATCAGCTGTAGGGCATCCAACCCGCATGCGTTCTCTGCCAGGATATTGGTGGTTATAATGCGGCAAAGCTGAAAGTCTTATTTAAGACTTGTTTAAGAGAAGGAGGTAAGCTGGCGTTATGTTTGAAGATTCGTTGCTGGAAACTGCGGGAGCAAGCCAGGGGAAGAAGCCGGCGATGGTGATGCTTTCGATCGTCATTCACTTCGTCCTTCTTACCGTGATGATCTTGATCCCGTTAATTTACACTGAAGCTTTACCCGCCCAGGACCTGCTGACGTTCCTGGTTGCGCCCCCGCCCCCGCCGCCCCCGCCGCCCCCGCCGCCGGAGGAGATCATTCCTGAGGCGCCGGTCGTTGTGACCGAAATCCAGATCGATCCTGGCGCCATGGTTGCTCCGACAGAGATTCCCGACGAGATTGCCCGGATCGTGGATGAGGGTCCGCCCCCTGCGGTCACTGGTGTTACCGGGGGAACAAATACGGGGCTCTTGAGTGGCGTTCTGGGCGGTGTGCTTTCCGCTCAGGCCGCTGCAGCACCACCCCCGCCGCCGCCGCCCCCCCCCCCGCCGCCGCCCCCGGCGCCAGAGCGCCTCCGGGTGAGTGCGGGTGCGCAGGCCGCAAGTATTATCAACCAGGTGGCGCCTCGCTATCCGGACTTGGCTCGTCAGGCGCGAATTCAGGGGGTCGTGTTGCTGGAAGCAAATATTAATACGGAAGGAGCCATTGAGGATCTACGGGTTATCACCGGTCATCCGCTGTTGTCGCCCGCAGCGGTCGATGCTGTGGCTCAGTGGCGGTACGAACCGACGCTCCTCAACGGTCAGCCGGTACCGGTTGTGACGACGATTTCCGTGACGTTCACCCTGAACTAGAGCCTGTGGGCTGTTTCAGTAGATTTGATGATGTTTCGAGTTTGTCCACGATAATGCGTACGAAAGAGGTTTAGTTTCGAATCCAGTTAGGAGGACTCTGATCTTATGCTGCTCTTTAAGCTCAATTTTATGGCTATGCTGCTGCTCCAGGAGGCGGTCGGTTTCGACTTGCGTTCCATGTGGGCCCAGATGGGTTATGCAGCCAAAGCCGTGGTTGTAGTCCTGGCACTGATGTCCATGTGGTCTTTTGGTGTGATGGTTGACCGCTACATCGCCTACAGCCAGGCGCGCAAACAATCCCGCGAATTCGCGCCGGCCGTGGCAGGTTGCCTCAAGGCAGGTAAAGTCGAAGAAGCGATCAGCGTGGCCGAACAGAACAAGCGCAGTCACTTAGCCAAAGTCGTCGAGGCTGGGTTACAGGAGTTCCGGTCTCAAGGGGTGTCGACAGACTTAACCGGCGAGCAGGTTGAATCCTCCCGCCGCGCTCTGGAACGCGCCGAGGCGATTGTAAATGCCGAGTTGAAGCGTGGCCTTTCCGGATTAGCAACGATTGGTGCGACAGCGCCTTTCGTGGGACTCTTCGGTACGACGGTTGGAATCATCAATGCGTTCCAGGGAATGTCGAGTGAGCAGACTGCGGGCCTTTCCGCGGTTGCCGGCGGTATTTCCGAAGCGCTTGTTGCGACAGCGTTTGGTCTCTTCGTTGCGGTTCCGGCGGTGTGGGCGTATAACTCGTTCACCAATCGCGTGGAAGCGTTCCAAATCGAGATGTCAAACTCCTCTTCGGAATTGATCGACTACTTCATCAAGAAGCGAGGATAAGCAGCCATGTCTATGGGAGGCGCCGGCGGCCGCGGCCAGGTACAATCGGATATCAATGTGACGCCGATGGCGGACGTCATGTTGGTCTTGTTAATTATTTTCATGGTAATCACTCCCATGTTGCAAAAGGGTGTCAGTGTCGAACTGGCTCAGACGACAAATCCTGTCGATATGCAGGAAGCAGATCAGGAAGACGCCGTTCTGGTATCGGTGACGCGCGACGGGCGCTTTTATCTCGGTGCCGACGCCGTGCGTTTAGAAGAGCTGCCGGGACAAGTGGTTGAAATCTTGTCCGGGCGCCTTGACAAGACGGTCTACGTCAAGAGCGATTTTCGTTCGCGCTATGGCGATGTCGTTTCGGTTGTGGATACGGTTCGTGCCGCTGGTGTCGACCGCATTGGTCTGTTGACCGAACGGCTTGACTCGGCGATCCGGCAGTAGAGGAGGAGGATCCGATGGCAGCAAAATTGGGCAAGAAACTTGGGGCAACCTCGGATATCAACATCACGCCGCTGATAGACATTTTGCTAGTACTGCTGGTGATCTTCATGGTGATAACGCCGCTTATACCCAGCGGGCTGGATACTGCCGTGCCACAGCCGCCTCCGCCGGGCACACCACCACCGCCGCCGGATGAAGAGAACCGGACAGTCGTGGTGTCGATTGACGATCGTAATCAGATCATGATCAATCAAGATCTGTCGGACCTTAGAACGCTAGGCACGCAGTTGCAGGATATCTTCAAGACCCGCAACGACCGAACTATTTTCGTCAATGCGGATCCGGAACTTCTTTTTAACGACGTGATCCAGGTGATCGACATTGCCAAGGGATCCGGCGTCGATAAGGTTGGCCTGATGACCGAGCAGATTACGGCGGACATAGCGGGTGGCAATTAGAGCAACCGGGAGGTAGGGACGATATGCGGGACAAGACAGTGTTTTTCGTTCTGATTGGCTTCTTGGGGCTGAGTATGCTCGGTTGCGAATATCTGGGAGCGAGGGACAATCTTAACAAGGGCGTGCGAGCCTACGGTGAATCCGATTATCAGAGTGCCGTCGGGTTCTTTGAGGTGGCCACCGAGTTGGATCCTGAGCTTACCGAAGCGGAGTTGTATTTGGGAATGGCCTATTTGCAGCAGTTCGTACCCGGTGCGGTGGGCCCGGACAACCAGCGCAACGCTGACATGGCGATTCAAACCTTTCAAAGCGTCCTCCAGCGCGAACCGAACAATACGACAGCCATCGCGGGGCTAGCCAGTATTTACCAGAATACGAATCAGATGGACCTTGCCCACGAAAGTTATCTGAGGCAGGTGGAAATTGCCCCGGACGATCCCGTAGCGCACTACAGCGTCGGAAGCATCAACTGGATGATGGTTTTTAATAAGGCCATAGAGCGGGAGCCGGAAGAAGTTGCCAGGTTGATCGAGGAAGGTCAAACGCATCTCGATCGTGCACTGGAACTCCGTGAGACCTACGAAGATGCGATGAGCTACAAAAACCTGCTCTATCGACAAGCTGCCGAATTGATTCCGGAAGATACCGAAGACGAAGAGGCGTTGGCGCAGCGGGAAGAACTTCTGGCCATGGCGGATGAGTGGTTCAACAGGGCCTTGGAAACGCGACAGCGGAACGCCGAGCTGGCCGCCGCGGGTCTCCCGGTAGAATAGTCCTTTAGTGGTTGTCCGCTAGCGAAGATGGAAGGAGCCACCTGCGGGCGGCCCCTTCTTAAGTGAGAGTTAAAAGTGGTGAACTAAGAATCGAAAGCATCACCCGCCGAATAGTCGTCGTTAAACTCTGATTCTTAGCTCACCGCCCTCTCCAATTCCACCGAACCCGCGCACAAATTGTCCGCCCTGCACGGCATCGTCCACCCTGACTGCGTTGCAGTGGGTCCGGCTTCTCAATCTAGCAGGATGCTGAAAACACAATCCAAGAAGTGGACCCCAAAAATCGGACAGCGTTATAAGGTGGACTCTCCACAAATGAGAGGACCTTACGACGATGGCAAAACGACGGAATTTCTCCCCTGAATTCAAGGCGAAGGTGGCGCTCGCAGCGCTGCGAGGCGACGGGACGATGGCGGAACTCGCTTCCCGCTACCAGATCCATCCGAACATGATCGCGAAGTGGAAACGTGATGCGCTCGACAGCGTGAAAGACGCGTTCAAAGGGCGCCGTGAGGCGTCGGGTAAGGACACCGAGAACGAGATCCGACGGCTCCAGGCTAAGATCGGAGAGCTTGTGGTGGAGCGGGATTTTTTGGCCGGAGCCTTCGACCGCTGAGCGTGGATCGGAGGCGGAAGATGATCGAACCGAAGAAGCGTAACCTGAGCGTGGCACGACAGTGTGAGCTGGTCGGAATGAGTCGGTCGAGCTGGTATTACCGGCCACGCGGCGAGAGTGAGCGGAATGTGGCTCTGATGCGTGTCATCGACGAACTGTACCTGGAGATGCCCTGGTACGGATCGCGTCAGATGACGCGCGAGCTGCGCCGCGCTGGGCATCGTGTCGGCCGGAAGCGCGTCCGTCGCCTGATGCGACTCATGGGCCTGCGATCGGTCGCTCCGAGGCCCTTCACGTCCCGCCGCGCCCCCGGACACGTCGTGTACCCGTACCTGCTCGGCGACATCCGGGTCACGCGAGGGAATCAGGCCTGGTGCGCGGATCTGACCTACATTCCGATGGCCCATGGCTTTCTATATGTCGTTGCGATCATGGACTGGCATTCCCGAAAGGTCCTAGCCTGGCGACTGTCGAACACGCAAGACACTGCGTTCTGCGTCGAAGCTCTCGACGAAGCTATCGAACGGTTCGGCTGTCCGGAAATCTTCAACACGGACCAGGGGAGCCAGTTCACCAGCACCGCTTGGACGAGCGTTCTCAAGCATCACGGCGTCCGGATCTCGATGGACGGCAAAGGCCAGTGGATGGACAACGTGTTCATCGAGCGGCTCTGGCGCTCATTGAAGTATGAATGTGTCTACCTGAACGCTTTCCATGACTTCAAAGATACGGATCTTCATATAAGGGATTGGATGGAGTACTACAATAACCGCCGGCCCCATTCCGCCCTCGGCGATCTCACCCCGGGTGAGGTCTACGACGGAATCGAACCGGTACCTTCGGCAGCATAATGAACGGCAGAATCCACCTTAAAACGGCTGCCGCGCTGTCCAACGATTGGGGTCCACTTCCCCATGACTATTTCAGCAACGCCATTCGAGAAGTGTGATTCTCGCATGGCGGACATTTTCAATGGCTTACAGCCATCGAAAATGGTGGCACATCCTGTGCCGCATAGCAGACTGCCATAATAACGGGCGTTCTTCCCCCCAGCCTGCTAGTGTCGAGTATGAGAATTGACCTTCCTCCCAGCCCAGCCTCGCTGTCGGTGTTTGCGAGGCCTCCGGACAAGAACTCGTGAGAAAAGCTGGGAACCAGTCTCCGTGATTTGGCTTTGGCGCTACAATAAAGCTATCTATTCAGTCTACATGCCATGATTCGACTGGAGCAAATCCTAGAGAAGGTCCACAAGAACCATCCGGGTGACGATACCGAAGTCGTACGCCGTGCCTATATCTTTTCAGCGAAAGAGCACAAGGGACAGGTTCGTGCCTCAGGCGAACCATACATGACACATCCGCTGGAAGTGGCAAACATTCTGGCCGACATGAGGATGGATGCCGTCACAGTCAGTGTCGGGCTGCTTCACGACGTGGTGGAAGACACGCTGACGACCCTCGAGCACCTGGAAGAGATCTTTGGTCCAGAGATAGCGCATATCGTGGATTCGCTGACGAAAATCAGCCAGATTTTCTTCACTTCCACGGAGGAAAAGCAAGCGGAAAACTTCCGCAAGATGCTGCTTGCGATGAGTGATGACATCCGGGTGATTATCGTAAAGCTGGCCGACCGTCTACACAACATGCGGACATTGCGTCACCTCAAAGCATCACGCCGCGAGGCCATAGCACGGGAAACACTCGAAATTTACTCGCCACTGGCCCACCGTCTGGGAATGGGCAGGGTCCGCGGCGAACTGGAGGACCTCGCTTTCAGTTTTCTGAATCCCAAGTCCTACCAGGGCTTAAAAGACACACTCGAAAAGAAACGGGAGGTTGACGAGACATTTCTTGAGGAGATCCGGGCCATCGTCCAAGAGAAGATGAAGGAACAGGGCATTCCGGGAACGACCGAGGCTCGGATCAAGCGTATATACTCCCTCGACCAGAAGCTGCGCCGACAACGGATTTCCCTGGACCAGGTGTACGACTTGCTTGCAATCCGGATTATCACCGAAGACATCAAGAATTGTTATGCCACACTGGGCATCATCCACAACACGTGGCGCCCTGTGCCTGGCCGGATTAAAGACTTCATAGCGATGCCCCGGCCCAACATGTATCAGTCATTGCACACCTCCGTGATTGCTAAGGGGCAGCCCTTCGAGGTTCAAATTCGGACGGCCGAAATGCATCGGGTCGCCGAAGAGGGAATCGCGGCACATTGGAAATACAAGGACGGTAAGTTGGTGGCCGACGACAGGGAAGACCAACGCGTGTCCTGGCTGCGCCAATTGGTGGAGTGGCAACAGGAGATGAAAGATCCGACTGATTTTCTGAGCACGCTCAAGGTGGATCTTTATCCGGAAGAGGTGTATACATTCACCCCCCGGGGCAAGGTTGTAACTCTTCCCAGTAATGCCACGCCGGTCGATTTCGCCTACGCGATTCACACTGAAGTCGGTGACACCTGCGTGAGCTCCAAGATTAACGGGCGGCTGTCACCTCTAAAGACCCGGCTTTCGAATGGAGACATCGTCGAGATTGTGACCCAGAAGGGCCATACGCCAAGCCGCGACTGGTTGAATTTCGTAAAAACCTCTCGTGCACGAAATAAACTTCGCCATTGGCTCAGCGTGCAGGAGCGGAAGAAGTCGGTTGAACTCGGTAGGAAGCTTCTGGAGAAGGAAGCACGTAAGTACAAAGTCAGCATTAAGGAGTTGGCCGAGAACGACCGGCTGCTGAAAATGGCGCCGGAATACGGATGCAGCAAACTGGATGACCTGCTATCAGGCATTGGATACGGCAAAATTTCCGTCCGGGGGGTGCTGGAGAAGGTCGAGCCGGGATTGCTGAAACCCCCGGCGACCCAAGAGTCCAAGATCAGTTCTGTGGTCAAGCGCGTCCTTGGGCTGGGCGACAACGTCAAGATTCAAGTTAAGGGCATGGATGATCTTTTGGTTTACAGAGCCAAGTGCTGCAACCCCATTCGAGGTGAGAATATTATCGGCTATATTACGCGCGGCAAGGGCGTGTCCGTCCATTCCAAAGAATGTTCGAACGTGCAGAACCTGATGTATGAGCCCACTAGGAAAATTGATGTAGAGTGGGCCGGCCGCCCAGACGGAAAGGAGTCCTACGCTGTGCATTTAGCTGTTGTCAGCAGGGACCGGACCGGGATTCTTGCGCAAATTTCGTCGGCCATTTCGGATGTCGACTCAAATATTCTCGACCTGTCTGCACGGACCGACGAGGAACGAGGGGTGGTCGACATGACGGTCGAAATTCAGGATATGAAGCACCTTGAGAAAGTGATTGGATCGATCCGCCAACTTGATGGCGTCTACGATGTCATGAGGACACCCAAGTCCGTGAGAACCGTGGCCCAGTAGATCTTTTTAGCACCGCCGATTAAATTCGAAACCAAACTTTATTATGCCGATCAAAAAAGTGATTTCGACGACCGCGGGGCCGGAAGCCATTGGCCCCTACTCTCAGGCCATCCGAGCGGGAAACTTCGTTTTCGTGTCAGGACAAATCCCCCTCGACCCGGCTACCGGAAAATTGATTGAAGATCTTTCGATTGCCGCTCAAACTCGGCGTGTCCTCCAGAATGTGCAAAGCATATTGATTGCCGCAGGGCTGTCTGCGGGTCACGTCGTCAAGGTCACGGTTTACCTCAAGGATATGAAAACGTTTCAGGAGATGAACGATGTGTACGCGGAATTCTTTCCTGACAGGCCACCGGCTCGGGCCGCTGTCGAGGTCGCGGCTCTTCCGCTGGGCGTTGGCATAGAGGTGGACTGTATCGCTGTTGTCGACTGAGCCGGTTCCCCGGTGGATTATATCTTCAGCTTCGTTCCTGCAAGTTTCTTCCGGAGCAGCTGGTTCACACTTTTCGGATTGGCGCGGCCCGCAGTGGCCTTCATTACCTGACCGACAAACCAGCCGATCGTTCCGGTCTTTCCCGATCGGTACTGCTGGGCAGGCCCCGGGTTTGCAGAAATTATCTCGTTGATGATTCTTTCGATCTCGACAGTATCTGAAATCTGCTCTAGTCCTTTGTCCTTGATGATAGTTGACGGTGGGCGGCCTGAACGATACATCTCTTCCAGGACAGATTTCGCGATCTTCCCAGAAATTGTCTCCGTATGAACCAGTTGAATCATTTCAGCCAGCATGTTGGGTTTCAATTTGAGTGCATTCAGATCCATCTGGTCCATTCTGTTTTCGTTCAACAGCCGCAGCAGATCGCCCGTAATCCAGTTGGCTACCGCCTTGGGTTTGTCGCAGAGAGCGACAGTAGATTCGAAGTAGTCCGCAAGCGCACGAGTGGAAGTCAGAATACGTGCATCGTAGACCGACAGGGCATATTCAGTGATGAATCGCCTCGAGCGGGTGTCGGGAAGTTCAGGTTGGGAATTGGCGATTTCCTGGATCCATTCGGTGTCCAGGACCAACAAGGGTAAGTCGGGTTCCGGGAAGTAGCGATAGTCGTGGGCCTCTTCCTTGCTACGCATGGGAACCGTCCGTTCTTCTGCGCTGTTCCACAAGCGCGTTTCCTGGACCACGCGTTCGCCGCGTTTTACAAGATCGATCTGACGCTCTATCTCATGGTCGATTGCGTTGCGGAGAAATCGAAACGAGTTGATATTCTTTATCTCTGTGCGGGTTCCGAATTCAGATGATCCTGTCAGACAAATCGAAACGTTTGCGTCGCATCGAAGGCTGCCCTCTTCCATATTGCCGTCGCAAACCCCCAGGTACTCAAGAATCTGTTTCAGCCGAGTCAGGTATTCCTGAGCTTCTTCGGATGATCGGATGTCAGGCTGAGTGACAATCTCGACCAGTGGGACGCCACTCCGATTCAGGTCAATGTATGTCGTCCGATCGGAATCCGGGAATCCTTCGTGCAAGGATTTCCCGGCATCCTCTTCCATGTGCACGCGCTGAACCTGGATCGGTCGGACCGCAGAGTTGAGTGCGACATCGAGATGGCCGTTCTCCGCCAGCGGCCTGTCAAACTGTGAAATCTGGTAACCCTTTGGAAGGTCCGGATAAAAATAATTCTTTCGGGACCATTGAGATACTGGATTCACGGTGCAGTGGAGGGCGATCGCTGCGCGAACGGCCATTGCGAGAGCTCCGCGGTTGAGCACGGGCAGTGCTCCGGGCAGCCCGAGGCAGACCGGGCAGGTATTTAAGTTCGGAGGCTGACCGAAACGTGTCGAGCACGAGCAGAACAGCTTTGATTCCGTCCGTAGCTGCGCATGGCACTCGAGGCCGATTACGGGTGTGTACTTACGACTCATGTGTGTCCAGAACTAGAATTTAGCACACTCTTTGAACATGGGGCCGGAGGGGCTGCTAGTGCCCTGTCTCATGGATAGCAAAATGAGCGCCGCTGGGTCTATGCGGCGAGGTCGTGGAGCGTGATGCGACCATCTCAACAATCGAGGAAAAGCCTGCTCTACTTCCATCCTGAGTGGCGATTGACAACGAAATCGCAACGAAACCCCATCAGCCTCGAGGTTTCGGGCGGAACGGGCAAGGTCTTTGTTGCCATGCCATTCCTCAAGGCACCCTTCACGGCCCACTGTTGCTCGTAGACTCCAACGCCCTTGCGCTCCGGGCGCCGCAGCCCTACAAAAGCTTAAGCTCGCTATCTGTGGGACAGGGCACTAGAATGATTCGTTCGAAAAGGCACGTCTTCATGGATGGCAATCGATGATCAAGACGATTGAATGGACCGATCGGGGCGTTCGCATGATTGACCAGCGAAAGTTGCCAAGTGTAGAAGAGTATCCCGTATTTGAAACGTATCAGGGTGTGGCCGAAGCCATCCGATCGATGGTCGTTCGGGGTGCGCCGGCGATTGGAGTCGCGGCCGCGATGGGAATCGCTTTGGGGATGAGAAAGTCCAGGGCCCAAGACGCGGTTAAAATGCGGACCGAGTTTCGGACGATTAGCAGAACAATTCTTGAAACACGTCCGACGGCCGTAAATCTTTTCTGGGCCATCGAAAGAATGACTGACCGATTCGAGCGCTTGATGGATGATGGGCGGGACCTGAATGAAGTTCGATCGGAATTGGTTACTGAGGCCCTGGCTATTCAAATGGAAGACATTGCCAACAACAAGAGGATGGGGCAGTTCGGCCAGGACTTAATGCCGGCCAGCGGAACTGTGCTGACACACTGCAACGCCGGTGCCCTGGCGACCGCGGGGTACGGCACTGCACTCGGGGTCATTCGCGCCGCCGTAGAGAGCGGTAAACGCCTGCGGGTTCTTGCGGACGAGACGCGGCCGTTTCTTCAGGGCGCGCGCCTGACCGCCTGGGAACTGTGGAAGGACGAGATCGATGTCCGTGTGATTGCAGACAATATGGCGGGTTCTTTCATGTACGACGGATTGATCGACGTGGTCATCGTCGGGGCCGACCGCGTCGCTCGCAATGGTGATGTGGCCAACAAAATTGGAACGTATTCGATAGCGGTTTTGGCGAAACAACACGAAATCCCTTTTTATGTCGCCGCACCCTTGTCCACCTTCGACCTGTCGATCGCGCAGGGGTCCGATATTCCCATCGAACAGCGAGATCCTTCAGAGGTCACCAGTTTTGGAGGCACCCTGGTGGTGCCCGCAGCCGTGACGGCTTTCAACCCTGCCTTCGACGTGACACCGGCCGAATTTGTCACGGCGATTATTAGTGATCACGGCGTCGCGCGTCCTCCGTACGAGAGTTCCCTGTCACTCCTTGCCTCCGGGTCCGGCCCAGTGGGGTGTTCTTAGTGGCTGAAGCTTAAATCGAAACCAGTGCTGGTACTTGGCATAGAAACTTCCTGCGATGAGACGGCCGCGGCTTTGGTTCGAAACGGCCGTGACATCTTGTCCAATGTGATTCATTCCCAGGTGGACACTCATCGACTGTACGGCGGGATCGTTCCTGAACTCGCTTCTCGAGAACACATTAAGAAGATCAGGCCTATCGTTGCAGAGGCGTTTTCACTTGCGGGGGCAACCTTGGACGATGTCGACGGCATCGCGGTCACACATGGGCCCGGCCTGATTGGATCGCTCTTGGTCGGCCTCACGTTCGCTAAAGCTGTTGCGTTTGCTGCAGGTAAACCGATGGTCGGTGTCGACCATATCGAAGGGCACATATATTCCGTGTTCGTCGAGAGTCCCGAGGCGCAATTCCCCGCTCTGGCGCTTGTGGTGTCGGGCGGCCATACGAACCTGTTCTGGGTGGAGTCGGAACGCGGGGACTGGTCCCGGTTGAAATATCAGTTGGTTGGCAAGACGCGGGACGATGCGGCCGGTGAAGCTTACGACAAGGTTGCCAAGCTCCTGGGACTATCGTATCCAGGCGGACCGGTTATCGATCGCCTGGCTGCGCACGGCAAAAGAGGCGTGCGACGATTCCCTGTTGCAAAAATCTCAGATCAGACAATGGATTTCAGCTTCAGCGGGATCAAAACCGCGGTTCTGCGAATTGTAAAGGAAGAAGGCCTGGAGCCGCTGGACGAGGCGCAAACGCGCTCGGACCCGGCGCGATTGGACCTCCTTGCCGGATTTCAGGAAGGCGTCGTCAATGCCCTCGTATCCAGGACGATGGCGGCGGCCCAAACACTGAAACCGAAAGCCATCTTGCTCTCTGGCGGGGTTGCCGCAAATACCCGTTTGAGGGACGCCATGGGTCGAGCGGCTCTCGAACGCGGCCTGGCCTTCTTCCATCCAAGCCCGGTTCTCACTACGGACAACGCAGTCATGATTGCGGCAGCCGGGAGTTTCAAGCTTCGGCGCGGAGAGCGCTCTCCATACAATCTTGATGCGGACCCCGCCCTGCGGCTGGCACCGACGCCAGTCCCATCGAAACAGGGTCGTTGGAAAGTGTGATACTCACCCGATAGATGCTGCGCACGGAGAGCTTATTTCCTTTCCCGAGGAGTCCCGCGGTCGTTGCGTTGTTGCGTTTTGATCTTGGCATTGTGGAATCGCTAAACCGTGAGGATTTCCTCTTCTTTAGCTTTCGCAATCTCTTCCAGTTTCGCGATGTATGCGTCGGTGAGTTTCTGGACTTCGTCCAGCGCACGATGTTCCTCGTCCTCGGACATCTCCTTGTTTTTGAGATGCTTTTTCATCGTGTCGTTGCCGTCACGGCGAATATTGCGAACGGCTGTTCTATGATCTTCAAGCACCCTGTGGACGTGTCTGGCCAGCTGCTGCCGTCTTTCTTCGTTCAGTGCCGGGATCGGGATCCGGATCAGGCGGCCGTCGTTAGCCGGATTCAGGCCCAGGTCTGAAGCCAGAATTGCCTTTTCAATATCGCCGATAAGCGAAACGTCGTAGGGTTGGAGTGTCACCATGCTCGGTTCAGGGATAGCCAAAGTCGCAACCTGATTGACCGGGGTTGGAACCCCGTAGTAGTCGATGTCGAGTTTGTCGAACAGTGACGGTGATGCACGCCCTGTGCGAACGGTTGCGAGTTCACGGCGCAGGTCGTCCACTGCCTTTTCCATCCGTTTCGCAACGTGCGCAATTTCCTCTTTGGCCGGCATGGCAATGGTCTCCAGGTTGCCTGGGTGAGGGCGGTTATTGTACCAGCGAACCGATTTTCTCCCCAAGCACAACGCGCTTGATATTTCCTTTTTCGTTGATGTTGAAAACGATGATCGGAAGGTGATTATCCATACACAGTGATATTGCTGTGGTATCCATGACCCGAAGACCTTGTGTCAGAACGTCGATATAAGAGATTTCGGGGACCATTTTGGCGTCCGGAACGGATTCAGGATCCGCATCGTAGATACCGTTGACTCGGGTGGCTTTCATGATCACCTCTGCCTTGATCTCCATGGCGCGCAAGGCGGCGGTGGTATCGGTCGAGAAGTACGGGTTGCCCGTTCCAGCGGCAAAGATGACAACGCGCCCCTTTTCGAGGTGCCGGACAGCACGTCGGCGGATGTAAGGCTCCGCCACCTGTCGCATTTCAATTGCCGAGAGAACGCGGGTACTGACTTCGGCGTCCTCCAGGGCATCTTGCAAGGCGAGTGCGTTGATCACAGTCGCCAGCATGCCCATATGGTCTGCTGAGACTCTGTCGAAACCTTGTTCGCTTGCTGAGAGCCCACGAAAAATGTTGCCACCACCGATGACGATGCCGATTTCAACGCCCAGGCCATGAATATCCTTCACCTGGCTGGCGATGCTTGTCACGACCTCCGGATCGATACCGAACGGTTGGGAACCCACCAGTGATTCGCCGCTCAACTTAAGCAGAATGCGCTGGTATCGAGTACCCATAGAGATTTCCGGCTAACCACCGAGCTGTTCCTGGACTTCAGCCGCCAGGTCGGTCACCCTCTTTTCCAGGCCTTCGCCGGTTTTGAACCGTACGAACCTTCGAATCCGAATGTTTTCGCCAATCTTTCCGATCAGGTTGTTGATGAGCTCTTCAACCGTCAACGAAGTGTCCTTGACGAACTCCTGTTCGTACAGACATGACACCTTGAAAAAAGCATTCAGCTTACCTTCGGCGATTTTATCGATAATCTGCTCCGGTTTTCCAGAAGAACGCGCCTGATCTCTGTAAATGTCTTTCTCCCGCCGCACGATGTCTTCCGGTACTTCGTCACGTTGAACATAGGACGGGTTCTGCGCCGCTATGTGCATTGCGACGTCTTTAACCAGAGCCTGAAAGTCGTCGTTGCGTGCGGCAAAGTCTGTTTCGCAATTCACTTCTACCAGGACCCCCATGCTGCCACCGCCATGAATATAGTGCCCGATCATTCCTTCAGCAGCCACGCGAGTCGCTTTCTTTTGCGCCGTCGCTAAGCCCTTTTTGCGAAGTAAGACGATCGCCTTTTCAATGTCGCCGTCGCCTGCAGCCAGTGCGTTCTTACAGTCCATCATGCCCGCACCTGTCTTTTCGCGCAGTTCCTTAACCTGTTGGGCATTAATTGTCATCGATTCTCAACTCCTTACAAAAAAATAGGCAAAAATCGATGAATTTCCGCCTTCGCATTGAACTAGCTCGTTGAACCTGAACGATCGGGCTGCGGGTGGGTCATGTCGTTGCGGGAGTCTCGTCCGTCGCCTTCACCGAATCGTCCGGACCTGATTGCTCAGGTTTTGCAGGCGAGGCCGTCGTTGTTTCAACGGCTGTGGGAGGTGTTTCGAGGGCGCTCTTCCCATCGCCGGCGGCCTCCGTTGTCGTCGCCTCAGAGGTTCCTGTTCCGGCCGGCGTGGTTTCTCCTTCGGGCTGTTCCTCCGTCTGCTCGTCCGCTTTGCTCTTCGAAGCGAGGGCTTGTCCTTCGAGGATCGCGTCGGCGATTCTCGAAGTGAACAGGCGGATCGCCCGTAACGCATCATCGTTGCCCGGAATAACATGGTCGATCACTTCGGGATCGCAATTCGTGTCGACCACGGCCATCACAGGAATCTTTAGTCGCCGGGCCTCGGCTACGGCAATTCCTTCTCGACGGGAATCCACAATGAAAACGGCGTCCGGCAGGCTTGGCATGTTCTTGACGCCAGAAAGGTTCTTGTCGAGAGCTTTCCGGAGTCGCTCAAGGCGCAGGACTTCTTTTTTGGGTAGCAGTTCATACCGCCCATCCTCTTTCATGGCCTCGAGATCCTTGAGTCGTCGGACGGATTTTTGGATGGTTGTGAAGTTCGTGAGCAGCCCACCGAGCCAACGTTGGTTGACATAGAACATATTGCAACGCGATGACTCTTCGGCAATTGCGTCCTGAGCCTGGCGTTTGGTGCCAACGAAAAGAAACGTTTTTCCTTGGGCCGCGAGTTCGGTGACGAACTGTGTGGCTGCCTTGAAAAGCCGGAGAGTCTTCTGAAGGTCGATGATATATATACCGTTACGCTCGCCGAAAATGTAGGATTTCATCTTCGGATTCCAGCGCTTTGTCTGGTGGCCGAAATGGACTCCAGCCTCCAGCAGTTCCTTCATTGTGATAGATACCAACTAAACCTCCGTAACAAGGATTCGTTCGCCTCTCTGTCTTCGAGAAATACCAATGGCCCTGGGCGGCAATCCCGGGCGGAACGATGATTACCGCTTCGAGAACTGGAAGCGCTTTCGGGCTCCGGGTTGCCCGTACTTCTTCCGTTCAACCATCCGCGGATCACGGGTGAGAAATCCTGCTTTCTTCAATGCCGGCCTGAATTCAGCGTTGGCTTCGAGCAATGCCCTTGATAGACCATGCCGAACCGCTCCTGCTTGACCGGTGACACCACCGCCCTTGACGGTGATCAGGATGTCGAATTTGTCCAGGGTGTCGCAGAGTTGAAGGGGTTGTCGGATGATCATTCGATGAACTTCACTGAAGAAATATGTTTCGAATGGCCGACCGTTGACCTGGATGTTGCCAGTGCCAGGTCTCATAAAAATTCGGGCCGTGGATGTTTTTCGCCGACCCGTACCGTAATACTGAACTAAACTCAATCAACCTCCGCGGTTCTATGCGATGACTTCAGGTTTCTGCGCTCCGTGAGGATGTTCCGTGCCTGCGTAGACGCGAAGCCGCCTGGCCATCTTTTTGCGCAACTTGTTTTTGGGCAACATGCCCAACACGGCTTCTTCAATGATGCGTTCGGGGCGACTTTCGAAGATGCGCCGCGCCGAAACCTGCTTCAGTCCACCGGGATATCCGGTGTGCCGGTAATAGATCTTCTGATCCAATTTTTGTCCAGTCAGTTTGATCTTATCGGCGTTGATAATAACGACGTGATCGCCCGTTATCAGGAACGGCGCATAAAATGCCTTGTGCTTGCCGCTGAGCAGGGTCGCGGCTCTAGAGGCGAGACGACCCAACACCTGGTCCGCCGCATCGATGATGAACCACTTTTGGCCAGCGGCGGCTTCGGCCCGACTTAAGAAGCGGGTCGGCATACTCCAGCACTCTCCTTACTTTACGCAAAGCTTTGATACTAAACGGAGACTTAACACGATGTCAAGAAAGCTTCCCCCCGCAGCGCAAGGTGTTTAGTTCCTGTGGCTGCTTTCTTCTGTCGGCTCCGGGCACCCGGAAGCCCAGAACCCTCTCGATACAGTTGCCAGCCTGTTCCTGGCCGACGGCGTCGAGGATGCTGAGGGCATCCTCAAGGCATTGTCTGGAGCTTCTGATGTCCTTGCTCTGAGCGGTCATGTGAAACCGTCAAGACGTATTCTCGTCCCGATTGAGGCCTGCCCAGTGCGAAGGAGCCACCGACGAGCTGTCAGCTCACGTCCTCCCAAATCGGAAGGTTAACTCCGCATTGGTTCCCGACGGAGGGCGACCCTAGACTAGAAACGTTCTCCATCTGGGCTGTTCCCCGGACGACCTGCTGCAATGCGACACATGCCGGGCATTCTTCAACTTAGCGGGCTTTTGAAATCCGATCGTGATCGACTTCACCGATAGCGAACACTAGAATATAGAAGAGTCGACTGATATCAATTCCTGATAATTTCTATGGGTAGTCGGATGTCGAACTAGATGGACAAACTAAAGATAAAGGGCGGCTCACGCATGGAGGGAGTTGTTCCCATCCGAGGCGCGAAGAACGCCGCTTTGCCCGCGATGGCAGCAGCCTTACTGACTGCGGAGCCCGTCGTACTGCAAAATCTCCCTCTGGTTACCGACATTTGGACAACCTGCAAACTCTTGGAAACATTGGGTGTCGAGGTGGCGCTTTCTGATGACGGCATCGGCAGGGTCAGGGCCTGTTCCGTGGACTCCTGTGAAGCGCCATATGAATTGGTGAAAACAATGCGGGCTTCCGTACTGGTTCTCGGTCCCTTGTTGGCCCGGTTCGGCAGGGCGCGAGTTTCGCTTCCCGGCGGCTGTGCGATTGGGGCCCGACCGATCGACCTCCACATCAAAGGTTTCCGGACATTGGGCGCTGAGGTCCGAATCGAGCACGGATATGTTGAGGCACTTGCGACGCGACTGAAAGGGGCGGACATCAAATTCGACAAGGTTACCGTGACCGGAACTGAGAATTTGATGATGGCGGCAACCCTCGCCGAGGGCACGACAACCTTGCGCAATGCGTCGTGCGAGCCGGAAATTTGCGACCTCGCGCAGCTGCTGAACTCGATGGGAGCCCGCGTCCATGGGGCAGGTACGTCAGCGATTACGATTCAAGGTGTTTCCAACTTGAAGGGCACCCGCCACCAGGTAATTCCCGACCGTATTGAAACGGGAACCTTCCTCGTTGCAGGTGCCATGACCCGGGGCCATCTGGAGCTGACGGGTACCGACCCGACGTTACTGACGAGCACCATCGAAAAATTGCGTCAAACTGGCGCGAAGATCAAGACTGAAGGCAACTCGATTTATGTTTGCGGTGTTTCCGATCCCAGGGCCGTGGATGTTGCGACGAAGGAGTACCCTGGGTTTGCGACCGATATGCAGGCACAGTACATGGCGTTGATGACACAGGCGTCAGGCACATCGGTCATTACGGAAACAATCTTCGAGAATCGCTTCATGCACGCCAGCGAACTGGTCCGCATGGGAGCTGGCGTGAAAGTCGAGGGTTCCAGGGCCATCGTCAAAGGTCCAAAGCGTCTAAGCGGGGCGAACGTTATCGCCTCCGACCTCCGCGCTAGCGCATCTCTCGTTCTGGCGGGTTTGGTGGCCGAAGGAGAAACCGTGATCGACCGTGTGTACCATCTGGATCGTGGTTATGAACGGCTCGAAGAACGTTTGTCCGCTGTGGGTGCTTCGATTGAGCGCGTGAAGTAGTGGCGTTTTCTTGGCGTGACACAGGATTTATGAAGCCAACGCGACTGATGTCGATGGGTCCATTCTTGCTTATTGCAATCTTGCTGTGGACGCGGCCCGCTGGATCTACGGTTCAACAAGAGTCGCCGCCCGACTCCCCTTTGGGGACGATCGTGGGGCACGTGGCGATCGGGACAGAACTTGAGGTTTCCGCGCTGGCGAGGGTTATTTTGATGTCGTCGAACTGGGCGGAACTCTGGAACGGAGCGGTCCAGCGCAGTTTGGACGATTACTTCAACCGCTATCGCGCAGACATCGCCAGAAACAGGGCGGCATACAACGAGATCGCGGGTTGGGCTTATCGTGATGCGGCCGGATCTGTTATTTCCGAGATGCAGCGGTCTTTGGGCGAGAAATTCAGCAATTGGGTCAGTGAGGTTTCTGCTGATGGGGGTTTTGAGTTTTCCGGCGTTCCCTTGGGTGACTACAGGGTCGTGGTCGTCGCTGATGTCGAGGGGCGGACCCTCATTTGGGCCGAGGCTGTGAGGGTGTCGGGCCCCATCCCGCAGCTTATAGAAGTTCAGAACATTATCCAGTGACATCCAAGCGGTTCCTCGTCGTTGCAGGTGAGGCCTCCGGAGACATGTACGGGGCCCAAGTGGCGCGTGCGCTGAAGCGAAAATTCAGAACGTCTCACGTTTTCGGGCTCGGCGGCGAACGTATGCGTGCCGCCGGCGTCAAGTTGACGGCCGACATCACCCGCATGGCGGTCGTGGGGCCTTTCGAAGCGATAGGTCACGTTGGAGCTCTCTATCGCGTCTTCCGCAAACTAACCCGTCTTGTCGAAGACGATCCTCCTTCGGCCGCCCTCCTGATCGACTTTCCGGACTTCAACATGCGTCTAGCCGGCCGGTTGAAGGCCCTTGGAATTCCTGTCGTTTACTACATCGGCCCCCAGGTCTGGGCCTGGCGGCCCGGGCGTGTTCGTCAGATTCGTGAAGTTGTGGACAAGATGCTCGTGATTCTTCCGTTTGAGGCAGATATCTACCAGCGTGCCGGCATTGACGTCGAATTTGTCGGTCATCCTCTCATCGACACCGTCCGGCCTCGAATGACCCGTGGCGCATTCCTTGCCAAGTATCGCCTCGAAAACAATAGACCTCTGGTTGCGCTGCTTCCAGGCAGTCGCCGCAAAGAACTCCACTACATCCTTCCTACTGTGTGCCTGGCTGTGGATCTGATACTGACTGAGAAGCCGGATACCCAGTTCGTACTGCCTGTGGCCTCAGGTCTTTCGGCGGACTTTGTCCAGGGGTTTCTGGGCGCTCGGCCTATCCGACTGGTTGGCGATGACACCTACGATGCCATCCGCTATTCGAGGGCAGCAATTGTAGCCAGCGGTACGGCAACGCTGGAGACGGCTCTGTTGGGAACCCCCGAGGTGATTGTGTATCGAATCGGCCGGGCAACCTGGTTGTTGGGTAAATTGTTGTTGAAGGTTCGGATGTTCGGGCTCGTCAACATCATTCTGGGCGAAGAGGTTGTGCCGGAACTCTATCAAGCCCGCATGACGCCGGCGAACGTCGCTAAGGTAACGCTGGAGCTGATGGACGACGTCTGGGCGCAATCCCTAATCCGCGGAAATTACGAGAAACTACGGCGCCAGCTGGGCACCGGGAACGTTGCCGAAAAGGTTGCTGATGCCCTCGCCGTCGTCGTCAACTCCTCACGCCGATGAAAGAAACGATGATTCTCGAATTTACCGGCCGACCAAAAATGTTGGCGGGTGTGAACTCCGCATAATAGAGCAACTCTCTTAACCAGCGGTCGACGTCAGGGTCACCCGATCCCGAGAGAATGGTGTAATCAATCATCCGACCGCGTCCACTCACCAGGATATCTACCGTCAACGGTCTTGAAAGGTTCGAACCGTTATCCGCGAAACGTGTCAAGGTCGGATCGGTCGTCCGGACACGCTGATACAACGCTATTGGGGTGCTCGAAACGTCGTTCGATGCGATTACCGGAGGCGCTATAAGGTCGCTTAACAGCATTCCAAAGAAGAGAAACGTAAAGCAGGTGCCCAGCAGGGCCGGAAGCGCGACTGGCTTCAAGGAATTTGCGAGCCGCGTTCCCAATCGCATCAGTCCATCGGAACTCCGTTCGTGAGATAGACGCACGCGCGTTTCCAAAACCAGGTCGGCGGGCACCGCGGGTTCTTCGACGTCGAGCAGAAGGTTTTTCACCGATATGTAGGACTGAAGTTGTCGTTGACATGGTTCACACCCGGAAACGTGTGTGTCGACGCGGACTACTTCTTCGGGTGTGGCCATAGAGTCGATGAACTGGCTCATCAGTCTTTGAGTCTGCTTACAGTTCGTTTTCAATGGTCGCACTCTGCTCTTCACGATTGATTCGAAATTCGTCATCGCATGCTACCGGCCGAAGCCGTTTGGCGCTCCCTTCAGTGCGTTCCCTTCACTACCCAATGCGCTGGACGGACAGATAACGCATGAGGCGTTTCTTTAGTTCAGTCCTCGCCCGTGCAAGACGGGACTTTACGGTCCCTGTGGATACTCCAAGAATCTCGGAAATCTCGCTGTAGGAAAATCCCTGGATATCCCGCAAGACAACAATCGATCGGTGTCCTGGGGAGAGCTTCCAGAGCGCCTGTTGGATTGCATCGGCGCGTTCACTGTTTTCCAGTGCCGCTTCCGGTGTCAAGCCGCGGTCGGCAATGTGTCGCGCTGCACCTTCCTCATCGGCGTTGCCCCCACGCTGTTCCAACGGCACCGTGGATTGGCGGAACCGCCGTCGGGACCAACGGATTCGGTTGAGAACTTCTCGAAAGCCGATCTTGAATATCCATGTTTTGAGGCTGCACTGACCTCTGAATCGCCCGATGTTCCGAAAGACTTTCACGAAAACGTCTTGCGTCACATCAGCGGCTTCGCCCGGATCCCGCAACATGCGGCACGCGACGTGATAGAGAGGCGCGTGATAGCTTCGGACCAGTTCGTCATAGGCGCTGTCCTCGTTGGATTGCAGCCGGAGAACGAACAGGGCTTCTTGGGGTGACAAACCCTCCGCCGACTCAAGGTCCAAATAGCCTATCTCTGGACGCAGCATTGCAGGAAATCAGCCTCCTCAGTTATTTGGCGTCTGTTTTCATAAGTATAGCAGTGGCGCGAGCCAGACTTTTGAGCTTTATTGGGAGACACCGGAGGGAGCGAATTGTTCCACTAATTTGAGACCCGCTTGGAGAATCTCGGCGACTTCAATTTCCGTGGGTGCCTCACAGTAGATCCGGAGAACGGGCTCGGTTCCTGACCTCCGCAACAGAATCCAGCCATCACCTTCCAGCATGAGTTTGAGGCCGTCCAGGGTCCGGATATCTTTGATCGATCGACCCGCGAAATCTTTTGGAGGCCATTCTTCCAAGGCACGTATGAGTCGCTGGCTCGCATCGGATGGGACGGGGAGATCGTGGCGATCGTAGTGAAACTCTCCGAACTCCGTCCACATCTCATCGATCAGCCCCGTGAGCCCCGTGCCAGTGATGGCCAGTAGATCGAGTAGGAGGAGTTGGAGGAAGACCCCGTCTCTTTCAGGCAGATGGCGGGACAGGCCGATGCCGCCGCTTTCCTCCCCTCCGATAAGAACGGGACCTTTGAGCATCAACTCCGCGATGTGCTTGAAGCCGATCGGGGTTTCGACGACATCCAGACCCAATTGGGTCGCAATGCGTTCAATCAGTTGACTTTGAGAAAAGGTGTAGACGACCGACCCGCGCCATCCACGGTTCCGGTACGCATGGAGCAGAAGAAGAGGCAGTATCTGGAGCGTGGGGACGAACCGCCCCTCATTCGAGACCACTCCCAGTCGGTCGGCATCCCCGTCCGTGGCCAGCCCTATTGCGGCTCCCGACTGGCGAACTGCCTCGGCGAGCGGTTTCAGTTGAGGCATCATCGGTTCGGGGCCGACGTCGCCAAATAACGGGTCGGGTTTGGCCCGAATCGTTTGCACCTGGGTGGTTGTTTGGGCCAGCATCTCCTCCAGCAGTCGTCCTGCGCTTCCATGCATCGAATCGACAACGACTTTCAGGTTAGAGCCGGCGATTCGTTCCCAATCGACCAACGATCGTAAATGTGCGAAGTATTCTTCCGAGGGAGCGATCGTATTGATGCCTGTCGTCGACGTCCGAATTGCGGTCTTCTCTAAACTTTCTTCTATGGCTTGGGTGATCGTGGACGTGGCGCTTCCACCGTATTCGGCTTTTACTTTGAATCCGTTAAAAATGGCGGGGTTGTGACTGGCTGTAATTACGATGCCACCCACCAGGCCCTGGCGCCGCACCTCGAACGAAACGTAGGGTGTCGGATAAGGGCGGTCCATCAGCAGGACTCGAAACCCGTTACCGGCAAAGACCTCGGCGGCTGCGGCGGCAAACCTCCTGGAAAGAAAACGAACGTCGTATCCCACCATAACGGTGCGTTCGCGGTCGGTTATAGTCTGAAAATAGTCTGCGGTTGCCTGGGAGGCGAGACGCAGATTATGAAAGGTGAAGTCATCCGCGATGATGCCCCGCCATCCATCAGTTCCAAAACGAATCGTCATGTATGAGAGAGGACGCTAAGCGTTATGAGTCAAAAGGTTAAGAGTCAGAAAATGGGGTGTTTTGGTACCCATGAACTTTCAACTCCTAACGTCTAACTCTTGAATTTCAGCATCACCTACAGAACCGAATAATCGGTCACAACGGATTTGCCTCCCAAGAGGGTCCCGGGTCGGAGCGTTGCCGACCGACCCACGTAGCAGCCGCGAGCCAGTATGCTGCCTGAAATACGCGCATCGGCGTCGATCGTGTTGCCCGACCAGATAACAGAATCCACGATGCGCGTCCCAGCATCGATCTTGCAGTTGGGGCCGATAACCGATGACTCGATGCGTACGCCTTCACGTATCGTGACACCCTCTCCCACGAGAGACGCGCTGTCGACGAAAGCACCGTCCGGAATGACGTCAGACGTCAGCGCTGACGGAGGAATGGCAGGTGATTGGAACTTTCCTCTGAGAATGTCGCGGTGGACCTCCAGGTATTTTCCAGGTGTCCCGATGTCGATCCAATACTGATCTGAGACGACCGCGTACATCGGTTCGCCTTTTTCGAGGAGAAAAGGAAACGCCTCGCGTTCGAACGAGAAGGGTTTTCCCTGTGGCATGTGTTCGAGGACGGAAGATTCGAGGACGTAAATTCCCGCGTTGATCGTATTCGACGTGATTTCGTCCATTCCCGGTTTTTCGAGAAACCGGTGGATTCGACCCGCGGCATCCGATTCCACCAGACCATACGCAGTGGGGTCTTCCACCGGCGCCAGGACGAGGGTCGCCACCGATTTCTTCTCACGGTGCGTCGCGATAACCGCGGGGAGATCTATGGACGTCAGGATATCTCCGTTGAACACGATGGTGGGACCCTCAATCCACTCCTCGGCGTTCTTGAACGCGCCTGCTGTGCCCAGCGGTGCACCTTCCACGGCGTAGCGAATAAGCACGTCGAAATCCGCACCGTCTTTAAGCAGATCTTCAATCTTTCTGGGCTGATAGGACAGACTCAATATGATTTCGTCGATTCCGGCGCTTTTCATGAGATCGATTTGGTAGAGAAGAAACGGGCGGTTGGCTACAGGCACGATCGGCTTGGGGACGTTCAAGGTGAGCGGCCGGAGTCGTGTCCCTTTACCACCTGCGAGAATGAGTCCTTTCATAGATGGCACCTATGATACCGCAGGCCGGTCCACCGCCCGGACTGTGTAGTCGAAACGTGCTCCCTTTGTGGCTAAATCTGATAGACTTAGCCTCCACGTTATGAATCTGCCTAATGCAGTGACGTTATCGAGGATTTTCCTCGTGCCCGTGCTGGTGACGCTGCTGTTGACCAAGTACAGCGTGCCGATCGCAGCCAGTGTATTTCTTGCTGCATCTCTGACCGATTTTCTTGACGGATATCTTGCCCGAGCGAGGAACGAGGTGACTACGCTGGGAATGCTCCTGGATCCCGTCGCCGACAAGCTACTGGTATCTTCTGCCTTCATTTCTCTTGTCCAGCTTCAGATCGTCCCGGCCTGGATGGTTGTCATCATCGTCGGTCGGGAGTTCGCCGTCACGGGCCTTCGTAGCGTTGCTGCCTCTCAGGGCTTTGCGATCGAGGCGTCCGAACTTGGCAAGCTGAAAATGGGCGCGCAAGTTGCGGCGATTACACTGTTGATCCTTGGAAGCGAATACCCATTTTTCTTCAACGCTGCCGGAAACATAGCGCTCTGGATGGTGGTCCTTTTTGCGATCCTGTCCGCGGGCGGTTACTTCCGCGCCTTTTGGTCCAAGATTGACAACCGGTTTAAGGCCCAACAGGAGCGCAGCCGCCATGTTCTCGTGAAGAAGAGGCAAGGTCGGCATGCTCCAACCCCGTAGTCAGGAAGACCACCGACTTCCCCGGATTGAGCATGAAGCTGTGCGTTCCCACCCGGGGGACACACGCCTGCCGAAGCCCGATGTTTTCGGCGACGGCCTCAACGAATTTTGCGGAGTGTGCGTTTCGATTCACTCGGAAGGTGTACCCGCTCAATGATGCTCCAACTTCCTTTCCACGGTATCGATCCGGTTTTTTTCGCGATTGGCCCGCTTCAGCTCCGCTGGTACGGGCTGATGTACATGCTGGGATTCATCGCCGCATATTTCGTTATGAAACGAGGGATTAGGCAGGGTCGGCTGTCGTTGTCCAAAGATGATCTGTACGACCTGCTCTTCTATCTGATCCTGGGGGTCATGGTGGGAGGTCGCATTGGGTACGTGTTGCTTTACGACGCGGGAAGCTACATTCAGAATCCCTTTTCGATCGTAGCGATCTGGGAGGGCGGCATGTCGTTCCATGGCGGATTTGTCGGTACCACGCTCGCGACGGTGCTGATCGTAAGGCGGCGACATTGGGAGTTTTTGCAAGTCGCCGACATTATCGCGCTTGCCGTCCCCATCGGTCTGGGACTGGGGCGTATTGGGAATTTCATTAACGGTGAACTCTACGGCCGCGAAAGTTCCCTGCCATGGGCGATGGTTTTCCCGGGCGGGGGAAGTGTGGGGCGCCATCCATCGCAACTCTATGAAGCCTTTCTCGAAGGGCTCGTTCTATTCCTCTTTGTGCGCTGGATTTACATGCGGCATTTCCATCCGGGAGCAGCTTTGTGGGGGTTGGTTTCCGGCTACGGATTCGCCCGGTTTTTGGTAGAGTTCCTGAGATCTCCCGATGCACACATCGGCTTGGATCTGGGCCCCCTGACCCGAGGACAGCTCCTCAGTCTTCCGATGTTGCTGGCCGGAGGGTTCTTTCTGATGCGCGTGCTTCGGAAAGGACCGTCCGCAGCGCCTATCGAAGCTCGATCAAGTCGCCGGAAAAGACGCCGTTCGCAGTGAACGTAATCAGAGCTGCCGCAGACCGCTCTTCCACCCTCAGGACAACGAGCTCCCCGACGACGGCTCTCTGGTCGGCAAGCAGTCGCGCGGCTTCGTTCGATATTGGATGAATCGGTGACATCGTGTCCTGCGGGTGGTAGATCAAGAAGAGATCCCCGGTCTGGACGCCGTCCCGATCACCGAGGTCGATGTAAACGATCTGACCTTCGGCTGCAAGGCCTCGCGACGTCCTGCCGAGGCGGCCGCCGGCAACGCCAGGGATTAAGGTTGTCTCCCCGAACAACGGTGATCCGGAGTTCAACAACACCCCACGCGCAATCGCTATCGCCCCGGTTGTTTTTCCGTTGCTGGGCATCATCGAACTAAACGGCCGGTCGGAGGGAAGTTCGGGAAAGTCTATTGCGTTGAAGGGAACGGCCGTATCGCCGACTTCAATGCCATCGCAGGAATGGAGCACGCGCGCCATTGAGAATTCGGGCTGCACCATGACCGTACGCATCTGCCCGCTCTCCAGGTAATGCCGTCCCAAGTCGCCGATGTTCTCCCGCGTGCTGCGGACGTTTCGTGTTGGCCTAACGGCAGTGAAGAGATCTCCGGTTGCAATTCCTGAATTCGCTCCCCGACTGAGATAGACATAGTCGCCTTCGGTGGCAATGACGCTTTCGGACACGGGGAACTTCGCCATCACATTCAGATCCGACGAAATCTCGCGACTCGTAATGAAGCCCGAACAGTACAAATCGACAGCCTTGACCTCGAAAACCGGGGGGAGGTCTGGTAAGTCGAAGACGACGGGAGGTGTTTCGGGAGTGGCTGCTGGCGTGAGTCGGGGTGTCACCGGCAACCGCACTGGAGCTACAGGCTCGGGTTCAGTCACAGGTTCGGGCTCTGGTGGGGGTGGTGGAACCACCTCCGTTATCTGGGTGACGGGCCGAATCAATATTAGGTCCTGTGGATAGATCCAATGCGGATTGATGACGTGCTCGTTGTCTTCCCAGAGTTGCGGCCACAGAAAGGGATTGCCGAGATATTGATTGGAAATGGCCCAGAGTGTGTCGCCTGCTTCGACCACATGCACCTGGAAGTTCTCCGTAGATGGGGGTGCATTGTTTGCGGACACATATCCGTCCCGTTCAATCAAGTTGGTCGGGGGTGATCCCTGTTCGGGAATGGGTGTTTGCTGGCTATTTCCGGGGGTCGAAACCAGGCACACCAATACCGGAATTATTAGCAATTTTTTCATAAGGCACCCTTTCTAACAGAAGGCCATCCCACAGTCAACATATTGATAACACGTAGTTGATTCGGGGACTCAAGTTCCTGGGGTGGGCCGGTGACGTCCCGATATCGCCCGATTGATTGCCGGGTGACAGGCCGGAAAGCTCCGGCCACACTAATACCACACTGATGGCCAGTCGGTCGGGTTTCTGTAACGTCCGGCCGTGCGCGCAAATAATGCGCTTTTGTAGTCAGGATCAGACATGCCGCCTTGAGATGGCTCTGCAGCCGCTATCTACTAATGAATTGAGCTATTTGAGGGCATTGTATGGTATCGTCGGAAGTTTCTGCCGCAGCGGATAGGAGTCACGTACCGGAAGGTCGAAGTGCCTGCCCTGGCGCGCATGTAAGTAGAGGAACCATGCCGAAACGGATTTACGACAACATTTGCGAGTTGGTCGGGGACACACCCGTTGTGCGGCTCAACCGGATCTCCGAGCCCGGCTGGGCGGAACTGCTCGTCAAACTGGAATTTTTGAATCCGGGTGGTAGCGTGAAGGACCGGATTGGCCTCAGCATGATTGAGGCGGCCGAGAAGGACGGTCGGCTGAAGCCGGGCGGTACCATCGTCGAGCCGACTAGTGGGAATACGGGTGTTGGCCTGGCAATGGTTGCTGCCGCTAAGGGATACCACGTAATCCTGACAATGCCTGAAGACATGAGCGTAGAACGGGTGAACTTGTTGCGGGCCTTTGGAGCCGAAATCATTTTGACTCCACGAAACGATGTCATGCAGGGAGCGATTGATAGAGCGGAGGAGGTCGTTCGGGAAAACCCCGGTTACTTCATGCCTCATCAGTTCCGAAATCTGGCAAATCCCGATGCGCACCGGCGAACGACGGCACAGGAAGTTCTTGATGTCGTCGGCACGGATCTGGATGCGCTGGTTGTGGGTATCGGAACCGGGGGCACAGCCACGGGGACCGGTGAACGCCTCAAAGCAAGGATCCCCAATCTGCAACTGTATGGGATCGAACCCAGTGATTCTCCAGTACTTACCGGGGGCGCCCCGGCACCTCACCAGATACAGGGCATTGGCGCGGGTTTCATACCTGAGATTCTCAACCGTGACGTGATCGATCACATTGTGCCGGTCCGGTATACGGATGCGCGCCGGCAGGCTCGCCTGCTGGCTCAGAAGGAAGGCATACTGACCGGTGTGTCCTCGGGAGCGATTCTCCATGTTGCTATGGAGGTCTCCCGGGAATTCGGACCCGGAAAGCGAGTGCTTGCGATCCTATGTGACACCGGGGAACGCTACCTCAGCACGGAGTTGTTTGCTTGAAATGTTCCCGGGGCCTATCTGTGTTTCCCTGACACCCAAAAACGCCGCTGAGGTTATCAGCCCGGTGACGGAAGGGGCGGACTGCATCGAGGTGCGCCTCGATTACCTCGAGCATCCCGGCGCTTCGGAAGGGATTGAATGGCGCGATCTGCCAGTGCCCGTGATAGCGACCTGCCGTGGTCGGGACCAGGGTGGCCGGTTTGCCGGTTCGATCGGCGACGAATTGCGAATTCTCGAGGGGGCGGTTCGGAACGGAGCCCGCTACGTGGACGTGGATTACCGGTTTGCCAGGCAGTTTTCCCCAGCCGACGTAATCGGTTCGTATCATGACTTTGATTCCACTCCAGAGGATCTTGAAGGATTGCTCGCCGCGGTCTGTCAGAGTCCGGTCTCGGTGGCAAAGATCGCAACGTTCGTCCGGACATGGTCGGACAATCGAAGGTTGCTTGAGTTACTGGAAAAGCCATGGCCAAAACCGGTGATCGTTATCGGGATGGGGCCGATCGGGCAAATTACCCGGATCATCGGTCCATCTCGGGGTAGCGCCCTGACGTACACGTCGGTTGGGGACGAATCGGCACCGGGCCAACTCACTTTGAGGGAGCTGATCGATACCTATCGGTTCCGTGAGGTTGGCCCCTCGACACGCCTCCTGGGGATCGTCGGTAATCCTCTGGATCACTCGCGATCTCCGGTGCTGCACAACAGAGCCTTCCAGGCCATGGGACTCGACTACGTTTATATGAAGTTCCCAGTGGAGCGTGTAGACGACTTTTTTGATCATGCCCGGTCGATCGGGATTGGAGGTTTTTCGGTGACCATTCCACATAAGGTGGACGTGATGCCGTACTTGGAGCGGGTGACGGCGGAGGCCCGGGCCGTTGGTGCAGTGAACACCGTGTATCTCGACGGCACGCTGTGGAAAGGCGACAACACCGACATGCACGGGATTCGCGAAGCGCTGAAAGGTTTCGATGTTCAGGGCAAGAAGGTGGTCGTTCTTGGAACCGGTGGCGCCGCCCGAGCGGCAGTTGCGGCTCTCGATTCGGCAGAATCCGTGACCTTGTTATCGCGTACCCGCAAAGCGGGAACCCTGGACTGGTCTCGACGGGTACAGGTGGATCGTCTGGAGAATTGCTCCAGCTACGAAACGGACCTGCTTGTGAACGCGACACCCGTCGGTATGACCCCGGAGATTGAAGCAACGCCGGTATCTGGTCCGATCCATGCGAATCTCGTTTTCGACATGGTCTACAACCCGCCGCGCACCCGTCTGTTGCGCGACGCGGCGGCGCAGGGGAAACAGGTCATTTCGGGTACGGCGATGTTCTTCGCACAGGCTGCGCGTCAGTTTGAGATATGGACTGGCCACCCGGCCCCGGAGGCTGTTTTCGGAGCGCCTGCAGCCCTGTAGGCGCCTGCGGCTCGATCTTCGATGCCCCGGGCCTTGCTGGAGCGCCTGCGGCTCTATTGGAAGTTATACGTTGTGACTAGACCCTCAGGTGTCCGTGTTCCTGCGAGTTCATCGAATCTCGGCCCCGGTTTCGATGCGTTGAGCCTTGCACTGCAGATCTACTTGACCGTCGGGATCGAAGCATCCAGTTCGATCGACCGGTCCCGGGTCGTTGCTAGTGGAGTCGACAGCGAGAAGATTCCCGAGGGTGGAGACAATCTGATTCTCCGGGTGATGGAGACTGTGGCCCAACGGCGTGGTCGGCAAATAAAACCGGTGCTTTTGAAAGTTCAGAACGAAATACCGTTGGCGAGGGGACTGGGTAGTAGTTCGACTGCGATTCTTGCGGGAGTTTCCTGTTATGAAGTTGTTGCCGGGGATTCGCTGTCTGAGAGTGAGATTTTCGATTACGCGATGGAGTTCGAACCGCATCCGGACAACTTGGCTGCCGGGCTCCTGGGGGGCCTTACTGTTTCAGCCATAAGCGATAGTGGGAAGGCAATGTCATCAAGTCTGAAGGTATCCGAGGGGATCACACCCGTGCTGGTGATTCCGGATTTCGAACTGTCCACCCAGAAGGCCCGCGATGTGTTGCCGGAGGGCTATTCGAGAAACGATACAGTTTTTAACATCCAGCGCGCGCCACTTATGGTTGCCGCTCTGACGGGTGGCGATTGGCAGATGCTGTCGGAAGCGATGCGGGATCGCGTCCATCAGCCGTATCGAGCCCCGCTGATCCCCGGGTTCGAGGCGGTTCTGAAGATGGAGATGGACGGCCTCGCCGGCATTGCCTTGAGTGGAGCCGGTCCGACCGTACTCGCGTTGGCTCGGCCCGAGGCGGCGGCCGTCGTCGGCGAGCAGATCGTGAAAGTTTTTGGGCGTAGTGGGGTAACGGCGTCGGCAAGAATTTGCAGGATCGATACGGAGGGCCGATCTTTTCTACCCCGTTTGACCTGGGCAAAGCGTTCTGAAGGTTGAAGCGATGAAGAAAATCAAGACCGCCATTTTAGGAGCTACCGGGACCGTGGGTCAGCGAATGATCCAGATGCTGGAGCATCACCCGTGGTTCGAGATCGGTGCGTTGGCTGCTTCGGACATCTCTGCTGGGAAATCGTACTGCGAGGCGGCCCACTGGCAGCTCGATTCCGCGATTCCGGAAAGTATCGCCCAGATGTCAGTAGAAGCCTGCCGACCGGAACTGGATTGCGACTTCGTTCTGTCGGGCCTGCCTTCATCGATTGCGGGTGAGACCGAAATCGAGTTTGCTGAGGCTGGATGTCCGGTAATAAGTAACGCTGCAAGTCATAGGATGGATCCGGACGTTCCGCTTTTGGTTCCGGAGATCAATGCGACCCACATCGAAGCTCTGGAGAAGCAGAGACTACGTTTCGGAGGGAAGGGTTTCATCGTAACCAATCCCAACTGTTCGACGATCGGGCTGGTTGTTCCTCTTGCAGCCCTCGATGGGGCGTTCGGATTGGAAGCCGTCCATGTAGTGACCATGCAGGCTTTGTCTGGGGCCGGATATCCGGGTGTGGCTTCGCTCGATGCCGCCGACAATGTCATTCCCAACATCGGGGGTGGTGAGGAAGCTGAGAAGATGGAGACTGAGCCGCTAAAGATTCTCGGAAGGTGGACCGGAGACAAATTCGAAGAGAAGCAGTTTCGAATCAGCGCTATGACGCATCGCGTCAATGTGCGTGACGGTCATCTGGAAGCCTGCTCGGTCAAACTGAAACAGGACGTATCGCCCGAGCAAGTGGAAGCAGCATTTCGAGATTACAAGTCCAGGGCCGACGAACTTGATTTGCCGTCGGCCGCACGGCCTGTCATGATTCTGGAAAAGGGTATCGATAGGCCCCAGCCCCGGCTGGATCGCAACCGCGCCAAAGGCATGGCTGTCGTGGTGGGCCCCGTCTCCCGTTGCCCCGTGCTGGACCACAAGTTTAGAATCCTCAGCCACAATACGATCCGTGGAGCTGCCGGAGCGGCCGTTTTGAACGCGGAGTTATTGTATCGCCAGGGACTGATCGGATGAATTCGCTCACCCAGATCCCACCTGGCACGCAGATTCTGATAGGTGGCGCTGCCCGTCGTCGTCGCGCGGTTGAGCGGACCATCTTTTCCGTCTTCGAGGGGTGGTCCTATGAGGAGATCATTCCGCCGATGCTCGACTACTTTGATGTCTTCCTAAAGGGCATGGGGAGCGAACTGGAAGACCGGATCTATAGATTCATCGATCGTGAAGGCAACGTTCTGGCTTTACGCCCGGAATTTACGTCTTTACTTACCAAGATGGCGGCCACCCGGCTGTCTGGAGAGCCGACTCCGGTCAGGCTCTCCTATTCCGGCGAGGTGTTGCGGTTCGAAACGCCGAAGGGCGGTCAGCAGCGGGAATTTGCACAGATGGGGCTGGAACATTACGGAGGCGCCCCCGCTACAGCAGATGTAGAGGTGCTGTTGGTGTGCATGGAGGCGCTTGAGAAACTGGGTGTAGCTGAGTTTCAGATCAACCTCGGAAGCGTGGATTTCTTTGGCGGTATCGTCGACACGATCGATCTCCCCGATGCTGGAATAGACCGGATCAAGGAGCTACTCAACATCAAGGACCAAGCTGGCCTGGAAAGCACGATGGTCGGACTCAGTTTCGAAAAGCGGCGAAAGGACATTCTGCTTGCGATCCCGCATCTGACGGGAGGCCCGGAAACTCTCGCCCGGGCTCGTAAGTTGGTCACGAACGAACGGTCTATCGGTGCCATTGAACATCTCGAAAACATTTACGGAATATTCGAACGGTTGGGACTGGACCGACGTCTGACGATCGACCTGGGAGAGATAAGAGGCTTCGATTATTACAGCGGCATTCTCTTTCGGGCCTATGTTCGCGGTCTCGGGTTCGAAGTCGCCAGTGGCGGCCGATATGACGGTCTTTCGGCCCAGTTTGGTCATGACACCCCGGCGGTCGGGTTCTCCTTCAGCCTGGACCGACTGGAACAAATTGTCGATCCGAAGGCGTTCGGAGCGGACATCCATCCCGCGGCCGGAATTGAGGCGCGTAGCTTTGAAGACGTGATGCAATTGCGCCGGGACGGCAAGCGGGTGCGGTTGTGCTCGTGATTGCAGTCGCCAAGGGGCGCTTCCTGGAGCCATCACTCGATTTGTTGGCACGCGCGAGCGTTCGGTTCGAAGAGAGCCTTGCCGAGTCCCGGCGGCTGATATTCGATTCAACGGATCGTACCTGTCGAGTAATTCTGGTCAAGCCCATGGATGCACCCACGTACGTTGAATACGGAGCAGCAGATGCCGGCATTGCCGGTCGGGATGTGCTACTCGAGTCCCTGGCCGACGTCCTGCAGCCGCTGGATCTGGGATTCGGACAGTGCAGGATTGTCGTGGCGGCCCCCAATCGAACGCCATTGGAGGACGATCCGGCGCCCACAATCGTCCGCGTTGCAACCAAGTACCCGCACATCGCGCTGGAACACTTCAACGCCAAGGGGATTGCGGTTGAGATCATTCCTCTATCCGGCTCGATTGAACTGGCGCCGCTTGTGAGTTTGGCTGATCGGATCGTGGACTTAGTGGAATCCGGGCGGACGCTGGCAGACAACGGCCTGCAGATCGTGGAAGTCATCGCAAAAAGTTCCGCTCGTTTGATTGTTAACCGCGCTAGCTACCAGACGAAGCGACAAGAAATCGTACAGTTGCTCGAGACCCTGGAGGGATTAGTCTGATGCGCATCGTCGATCTCACCGAGGCGCTGGACCTGGACACAGTCGATACTCTGTTGCCGTTGGTGGCGGGCGAGACAGAAGTCAGTCAGTCCATTGTTGACATTGTCGCTGGCGTGCGTAACGGGGGTGATGAAACCCTCTTCGAATACACGAAGCGCTTCGACGGATGCACCTTGGATGCAGAGCAATTACGCGTTTCTGAAGAGGAGATCTCGAGGTATGCAAGTGGTGCGGATGACGAACTCGTAGAGATCCTCAAGACGGCCATTTCAAACATCAGGCGATTTCATGAAGAACAGTTGCAGCAATCCTGGGAAATCTATGCCGGCGACGGAGTCCACCTGGGTCAGAGGATTACTCCCATAAATCGGGTTGGACTCTACATCCCGGGGTTTAAGGCGGCCTACCCGTCATCTGTGCTGATGAATGCGATACCGGCTCAAGTTGCCGGTGTCGAGCGACTGGTTGCCGTAACGCCGCCTAAATCACTTGAGGAAAACCCTCTGGTCGCGGCTGCACTCAAGCTTCTCGGAATACAGGAGGTCTACCGGGTGGGCGGCGCACAAGCAATTGCGGCCCTTGCGTTTGGGACCGAGTCTATCCGCAGCGTTGACAAGATCGTTGGGCCGGGCAACCAGTACGTCCAGGGGGCCAAGAAACTCGTGTTCGGCCGTGTGCACATCGACATGATCGCCGGCCCCAGTGAAGTCGCCATAGTGGCTGATGGTACTTGCGAACCCAGTTGGATTGCGGCTGATCTGCTGGCTCAGGCAGAACACGACGAGATGGCCGGTGTCTGGCTCATATGCTGGTCGGAAGACCTTGCGGCTGCGGTTTTCGACCAGGTCCAGATTCAGCTGGAGACGTTGGACAGAGATTCGATTGCGCGAACCGCCGTGGCAAACAATGGGATCAGCTTTGTCGTCAGTGGACCGGAGGACGCGATCCGTTTGGTCAACCACATCGCGCCCGAGCACGTCGAAGTGTTGATGGCGGAACCGGATCCCGTTGCAGACAGCATATGCAATGCCGGCGCCATTTTCGTGGGACGCTACTCTCCCGCCGTTGTCGGCGACTACTTTGCAGGTCCCAATCATGTATTGCCCACTGCACGAACGGCGCGTTTTTTTTCGCCGCTCGGTGTATATGACTTCGTGAAGCGCACCAGTGTCGTGCGTTATTCCGGACGAGCGATTGAACGCTCCGGTAGCCTTATCGAGAAGTTTGCAATCGCTGAAGGTTTGACAGGACATGCCCGATCGATCACCATTCGAGGTCATCAAGCCTGAAGTCCGGGCTGTGTCGGCATACACGCTGGCGCATTTCGAAGCGGACGTGAAGCTCGACCAGAATGAGAACCCGTATGAGATTCCGGAGGATCTCAAGCGGAGGATTGTGGATCGTGTTCTCGAGCGAGACTGGGGCCGCTATCCGGAGTTCGTACCCGAGCAACTTGTCCAGGCCCTTGCGCGATTTTCCGGATGGTCCGAGGCCGGCATTCTGGTCGGTAACGGTTCCAACGAGCTGATCAGCGCCGCGGTGTCGGCGACGCTTGGTCCGGGGAAGACCGTTGCCATTCCGCAGCCCACGTTCGCTCTCTACGAATTGATGGCAAAGACCGCGGGAGCAACCGTGCAGCCTGTTCCGCTGAAGCAAGCGGACTTGTCCTTCGATGTAGAAACGCTGCTGGAAGCCGCGCGAACCTCGGACGTCGTGATTGTCTGTTCGCCCAACAGTCCCACCGGATCACTTCTCGCCCAACCTGATGCCAGGCGACTCCTCTCCGAAGCACGTGGTCTCGTCATCATTGATGAGGCGTACCACGAATTCAGCGGGCAGACACTGTTTCCGTTGCTCGAGGAGTTCGACAACTTCCTGCTGCTGAGAACACTGTCGAAGGCATGGTCACTGGCTGGAATCCGGTTTGGTTACATGATGACCAGCGCGGCGATCGCCACGGAGATTCAGAAAATCAAACTGCCTTACAACGTAAATATATTTACTCTGGCGGCGGCGGAATTGATCGTGGAGGAACTCGAGGTTGAGGGGCATGTCAGAAAGCTCATCGCCGCCCGTGACTTGCTTGCAAAAGAGTTGGCCAGCCGTGAAGCTGTGGAGGCATTTCCATCACAGGCCAACTTCATCCTTTTTCGTACCCGGTTTGTCGCCCGTCGGTTGTTCGATGCCCTCTATGCGGCAGGCGTTCTGGTGCGAGATGTGAGTGGCTATCCGATGCTGGAGGGATGCCTGCGCGTTACCGTGGGTACTGCCGAGGAGAACACGCGATTTCTTGAGACCCTTGACCGGGCACTGGAGACACTGGAATGAATCCGCGCATAGCTGAAAAACAGAGGACGACGAAAGAAACCGATATCCGCGTTCGACTGAATTTGGACGGCACCGGGCAGCACGAGATTTCAACCGGCATTCCTTTCTTCGATCATATGCTGGCACAGCTGTCGCGGCATGGACGGCTGGACTTGGAGATCGTGGCTAAGGGTGATCTGGAAATCGACGGACACCATACCGTCGAGGACGTGGGCTGGACCCTGGGTCAAGTCATTAACGAAGCGCTGGGTGAGCGGCGCGGTATCGCCCGTTTTGCGCAGGCGTATGTTCCTCTGGACGAGGCGCTCAGCCGCGTGGTGGTGGATTTTTCCGGTCGCGGCTACCTGATCTACCATGCGCGCTTCGAAGCCGCTTTGCTTGGAGACTTACAAACGGAGCTTATCGAGGAATTCTTCAAGGCCTTCGTACAGGAGGGCCGGCTGAACCTCCATGCGGAAGTGCTCTACGGACGGAACCAGCACCACATTGCCGAGACAATGTTCAAAGCGGCGGCTCGCGCGATTCACCTGGCAACGCGGGTGGTGTTTGACGACGGTGCAATACCTTCGACCAAAGGAACGCTATGACTGTTCTTGACCCCTCGACCCATGGAAGCCGCCGGGATGCGCCGTTAGCAGAACGCGAATTGAGGGAGAACCAAATCGCATAGATGACGCGTTGAGGAGAGCGAGCGCAACACGGTCGTGACGGGTGCAAACGCCGCTTGGGCCAGATGATTACCATTATTGATTACAAACTAAACAACCTCAGGAGCCTGGAAAACACCCTCGGTCGGCTTCGACATGAGACCTGCGTCACCTCACGCGCGGAGGACATAGAGCAAGCCGAGAAACTGATACTACCCGGCGTGGGTGCTTTTGGTAACGCGATGCGCAATCTGAGCGAACTCGGATTAGCCCAGGTGGTCGTCCAGAAGGTATCCGAAGGTACTCCGATGCTGGGAGTGTGTCTGGGCATGCAACTCCTGTTTAGCGAGAGCGAGGAATTTGGCCTCCACTCCGGTTTGGGCATCTTAGCTGGGAAAATCCGACGGATTCCTGAAGGCGTACACGTCCCGCATATGGGTTGGAACCAACTTCACCGGAAACGACCGGACCTTATTCTTGAAGGCATCGACGAGAACAGCTTCGTATACTTCGTACACTCTTACTGCGCCGAGCCGGAAGATCCGGCTCTCGTCATCGCCACCACAGAATATGGAATCCATTTTCCTTCCGTAGTCGGATATGGGAACGTCTGGGCGACCCAGTTTCACCCCGAGAAGAGTCAGCACATCGGTGAGCGGATTCTCGACAACTTTGCTCGATCATGAATCTCTATCCCGCTATCGATATTCTTGGGGGGCAGGCGGTCCGATTGCGGCAGGGACGACCCGAGGACGCAACTGTGTACGGAGTGCCCGTCGAAATGGCCAGTCGGTGGAGGGATGCGGGCGCGCGATGGCTGCACGTCGTCGATTTGGACGGTGCGTTTGCGGGTGAGCCTCAGAACATCGATTCGATCGAGAAAATACGTGTGCGGTGTCCGGATGTAGGGATTCAGGTTGGCGGTGGGATCCGGGACATGGCAGCTGTGGAGCGGTTACTGGATACAGGAGTCGATCGGGTCATTCTAGGCACGGTGGCTGTCAGCGATCCGGACTTGCTTGGCGACGCAGTGACGCGTTTCAGGGCCCGCATCGCTGTTGGCATCGATGCGCGCGATGGGACGGTCCGCTTGCACGGATGGACAAGCGACGCCGCGCTAACAGCCCTTGACCTGGCGGCGCAACTCGAGGGGCAAGGCGTCGAGCTTGTCATCTACACGGACATTTCCCGTGACGGCGAACTCGGCGGAGTCAATGTGGAAGCGACAGGGCAAATGCTTGATGCTACAGGTCTCCGCGTCATCGCTTCCGGGGGCGTGTCGGGCCGTTCAGACATTGAGAACCTGCAGGAATTGGGGCATCCGCGTCTTGAGGGCGCGATTATCGGCAAGGCCCTGTATGAAGGGCGGATCGACCTAGGGGAAATTCTGAGTATTGCGGAGGCCGGCCGTGTTGGCTAAGCGTATCATTCCCTGTCTGGACGTGAAGGACGGACGCGTCGTCAAGGGAGTCAACTTTCTCGAGCTACGGGATGCTGGAGATCCGGTTGAAGCCGGGCTGCGCTATTCCGAAGAAGGAGCTGACGAGTTGGTCTTCCTCGATATTACGGCGTCCTCCGACGTCAGAGAGATCGTTACCGGCATGGTGAGGCGAGTCGCGGACTCCACTAACATCCCGTTTACTGTCGGTGGCGGACTACGATCAGTAGACGACGTTCGGGATATTCTCAAGTCGGGGGCCGACAAAGTGTCGATCAATACCTCAGCGCTGGAACGGCCGGACCTGGTCAGTGAAGCCGCCGAGCGCTTTGGCAGTCAGTGTATCGTTGTCGCCATTGACGCCCGACGGGAACCTGCGTTGAATGGGGATCCGCTGGCGTGGCGCGTGTACACACACGGAGGCCGTAACCGGACGGGCCATGACGCTGTTGAATGGGCTCAGGAAGCGGCCCGGCGCGGGGCCGGAGAGATTTTGCTCACGAGCATGGACGCCGACGGTACGAACGACGGCTATGACATTGAGCTCACCGGGGCAATCGCTTCGCGTCTGGACATTCCCGTGATCGCATCCGGTGGGGCGGGGAACCTCGATCACCTCTTCGATGCCCTGGTCAAAGGACGGGCCAGCGCGGTATTGGCAGCATCGATCTTTCACTTCAGAAAGTTCACGATCCGTGCAGCCAAGGCATACCTTCGGGAGAAGGGAGTTGTAGTTCGATGACGAACAAACAGAAAATTCTGGAAAGTGTCGAGTTCGATGGCCAGGGTCTTGTGCCGGCAATCGTCCAGGACAGCGCGACGCGCGAGGTCCTGATGATGGCGTATATGAACCGGGAGTCGCTCGAGTTGACGCTCGATCAAGGCGAAACCTACTTCTACAGCCGGAGCCGCCAGAAAATCTGGCACAAAGGGGAAACATCAGGGAACGTTCAGTCGATCCAGCAGCTTCACCTGGATTGTGATTTTGACACTCTCTTGGTCGAAGTGGCACCGGTCGGACCGGCGTGCCACAAAGGGACGTATTCCTGCTTCGATGTCGAACCCCAGTTGGAGGGTTTCATGCGTCAACTCTTCGAACTCATCGAAGGCCGTAAGGAATCGCGTCCCGAGGGAAGCTACACGACCTACCTCTTCAATAGTGGATTGGACAAGATTCTCAAGAAGGTCGGTGAAGAGGCTACCGAGACGATCGTTGCTGCGAAGAACCCGGAGTCCGGGGAACTCGTGGCGGAGACATCCGACCTGATCTATCACCTGATGGTCCTGCTCGTTGAACGCGGCGTGTCCCTGGAAGAGATCACGCGTGAATTGAAGATCCGCCATGCGCCCCAGTCTGGAAGAAGCTAAGAAACTTGGCACGGATGGCAATGTCATTCCGGTCTACAAATCGGTCGTTGCCGACCTCCTGACCCCGGTTTCCGCTTTCCTCAAGCTCCGTGAGGGAAGCCGCTACGCCTTTCTACTCGAGTCTGTCGAGGGGGGTGAGAAGCTGGCGCGTTATTCGTTTCTGGGTCGAGACCCTTTCCTCGTGACCAGCGTGGGTCCCACTTCTCCCGACACTTCGGATCACAAGACTCGGCACCGGCACTTTGCGCCGGCTGAGCGCGAACGATTCTTTGACGATCTACGTCAGACGATGCGCGGCTTTCGGTCGGTATTGATTCCAGGGCTGCCCCCTTTTTCTGGCGGTGCCGTCGGGTATTTCGGCTACGGAATGGTCCGCCTGATCGAGGACATTCCCGATACGGGTCAGGACGATCTAGGTAGCAACGACGCTGCCGTAATGTATTTCAAGACTGTGCTGGCGTTCGATCACCTGACAAACCAGATCCATATCGTGTCGAATCTGTTCCTCGATGAGAGCAATGAAACCATTGAAACGATGTATCAGAAGGCCGTCGATGAAATAGAGGCGACCGAAGCGTTGTTGACCGAGGCGCTGGCGATCCCGACACCGACCAGAAGCAAAGCGCAGATCGAAGTCCGATCGAATTTCGATAAATCAGACTATCTGAACGCCGTGACCCGGGCAAAAGAATACATTTCAGCCGGCGACATTTTCCAGGTAGTCCTCGCGCAACGCTTCGAAGTGGACTTGCCCACAGCCCCGTTTGAAGTTTACAGAGCCCTCAGAATGATTAACCCGTCGCCGTACATGTACTTTCTCCAGACGCCGGAAGCATCGATCGTCGGTGCGTCTCCGGAAATGTTGATCCAGGTCCGCGGTCGCAGTGCCGAATACCGTCCGATTGCAGGAACCCGGCCGCGCGGTCATGACGAATTCGAAGATGGTCAACTTGCGGATGAATTGATCGCGGACGAAAAGGAACGGGCCGAGCACGTCATGCTGGTTGATCTGGGGCGCAACGATCTGGGACGCGTATCCAAATACGGCACGGTCCGCGTGGACGACTTCATGTTGATCGAGCGTTATTCCCATGTGATGCATCTGGTTTCTTCTTTATCAGGTGAGCTTCGGGACGATGTGGATCGTTTTGAGGCGTTGATGGCCTGCTTTCCTGCCGGGACCGTGTCGGGTGCGCCGAAGGTTCGAGCGATGCAGATCATCGACGAGCAGGAACCGACGCGCCGGGGTGTATATTCCGGAGCAGTACTATACGCAGACTTTACTGACAACCTGGATTCGTGCATTGCTATCCGCACGCTTGTCGCGAAGGACGGGCGTGGGTATATCCAGGCTGGAGGTGGAATCGTTGCGGATTCGGTCCCCGAGGCCGAATACATGGAGACCGTAAATAAGGCCCGGGCATTGGTGCGTGCCGTCGAACTGGCTGCAAGGGGCCTGGAAACATGATCGTCGTTATCGATAATTACGATTCGTTCACATACAACCTCGTACAGTATCTCGGCGAGTTGGGTGAGCAACTGCTTGTTTTTCGAAACGATAAGACGACAGTCGAATCCATTGCCGAGAGCCAGCCGGACCGCATCGTTGTTTCTCCCGGTCCGGGCGTTCCGTCGACGGCTGGAATTTCCGAGAAAGTCGTCGAGTACTTTCATGGCAAGGTTCCGATCCTGGGTGTCTGCCTCGGGCATCAAGCGATCGCTGAAGTGTTTGGTGGGCGTGTTGTCCCGGCACCGACTCTGATGCACGGAAAAGTCAGCCGAATCCATCACGACGGTCGAACGATCTTCAAGGACCTGCCACAGGATTTCTCTGCCACGCGATATCATTCGCTGATGGTAGAGGATCTCCCCGACAGTCTCGAGATAACGGCCACGACAGAGGATGGGATTGTTATGGGTGTTCGGCATCGACACGGTTCGACCGAAGGCATTCAGTTTCATCCGGAATCGATATTGACGGAGGTCGGACATGATCTTCTATCGAACTTCTTAAGGCAATGAATACCGACGTTATCGCACAGCTGGTCGACGGCATCGATCTGGGTGAGAACGAAGCTCGCGACGTCATGAACGAAATTATGACCGGCCAATCGACTCCTGCGCAGATCGCGGCCTGCCTCACGGCGTTGCGGATGAAGGGAGAGACTCTCGACGAACTTGTGGGGTTTGCACGTGTCATGCGGGAGAAGGCGACACCGCTCTGGGATGGGGAACCACCCGATACCCTCGATACGGCGGGCACGGGAGGCGACCGTTCAGGAACATTTAACATTTCTACAGCCGCCGCTTTCGTGGCGGCTGGAGCGGGAGCCCGGGTCGCCAAGCACGGAAACCGCGCGGTCAGTAGCCGTTCAGGCAGTGCGGATGTCATGGAAGCCCTGGGTATCGATATTCAGATGCCCGTGGAAAAGCTACGAAGGGCGATCGAGGAAATCGGAATCGGCTTCTTGTTCGCACAGGCGTTCCATCAGTCGATGAAGTACGTCATGCCCGTACGATCCGAGATCAAAGTGCGAACGGTTTTCAACATCCTCGGCCCTCTGGCCAATCCAGCCTCGGCTCGATTTCAGGTAATTGGTGTCAACTCGTCCCACTTACTCGCACTGATGGCAAACGCTGCAACTCGTCTTGGCGTCGCCCACGCATTCGTCGTGCACGGGACGGACGGCATTGATGAGATCTCTGTCGCCGCACCAACCGAGATCGTCGAGTGCCACGAAGGGAAGTTGAATAGTTTTGTACTTCGACCGGAGGATCTGGGTGTGGTGCCCTCCTCGCTGGACTCGATTCAGGGAGGGGATGGGGAGACCAACGCCGCGATCATCCGGAAGGTTCTCGAAGGAGAAAAGGGGCCTCACCGTGACGCGGTCTTGCTGAACGCGGCGGCGGCGATTGCGGCTGCGGGATTGGGGAAGGACTTGAGAACAGGCTTCGAAATCGGATCGGACGCTATTGATTCAGGAAGAGCTCTGCGGAAACTCGAGGCGCTTCGGGCCCTGTCGACAGCATGAAGAAACTTTCCGAAAATCATGTGTTGACCCGGATTCTGGAGGCCAAGCGACAACGCGTCGCAGATTCCCGGCTCCGTGTCCCCGAGGGGATCGTGCGGAAGATGGCATCGACATCGGGTCCCGTACCTTCTTTCCGAAAGGCCCTGGAGTCAGGTACTGGAATGCGAATCATTGCGGAAATCAAGAAGGCGTCGCCGTCAGCCGGTGTCCTGATCGATGACCTCGATGTCACTGTATTAGCCGGGACATACGCCCGGGCCGGAGCATCGGCGATATCGGTGGTCACCGAAGAAGATTTCTTTCAGGGAAATCTCGGTTGGGTGGGTCTCGCAGCCGGGAGTTCCGGTTTGCCGGTTCTGCGAAAGGATTTTGTGTTCGATTTCTATCAGCTGGCCGAAACGCGAGCCGCCGGTGCGAGTGCGATCTTGTTAATTGTTGCGATGCTCGAACCCAATGAGCTGTTTGAGCTTCTGAAAGGCTGCACTGAATGCGGGATTGACGCCTTGGTCGAGGTTCATGACGAGGCCGAGCTTGGGGAAGCTCTGGCCGCAGGGGCTTCAATAGTGGGTGTGAACAACCGGGATCTGAAGACTTTCGACGTCACTATTGAGACAGGGATTCGTTTAGGCGAGCAGATACCCGAGGGTGTTCTGTTTGTGGCGGAAAGCGGTATTCATCAGAAAAGCGACATCGCACAACTTGGCGATGCAGGCGCCGATGCCTTTCTGGTGGGCGAGAGACTGGTTCGCTCCGAAGACCCGGGAGCCGCTTTGAAGGAGTTGCTTTGACCCGAATTAAGATTTGTGGCGTGACCGAAATCGAAGACGCGCGTGATGCTGCGCGTCTCGGAGCCGCGGCAATCGGACTGAATTTTTCGAAAGAGAGTCCACGGAGAATCACCGCCGAACGCGCTGTGAACATTATAGATGCGTTGCCACCGTTCGTTGTGTCTGTCGGTGTGTTCGTAAATTTCGAAGACCCGCAGGCTCTGGAGGACTTTGCGCTTTCGATCCGTCTCGACGCTGTTCAGCTGCACGGCGACGAATCCCCGGACTACTGCTCGATGATCAGCAGAGTCAAAGTGATCAAAGCCTTTCGAGTGAACGAGAAGTTTCGAGTGGCAGGCTTGAGGCGTTATCGGGTCTCCGGTTTCCTGTTAGATGCATGCAGCAGCAAAGGAGTCGGGGGGACCGGAGAGACCTTCGAATGGTCCCAGGCGGGTGGAGCGAATGCGTTGGGGCCAGTTGTCCTCGCTGGTGGTTTGCGGCCGGAAAACGTCGGTGACGCGATTCTTGAACTGCATCCATTTGCTGTCGATGTCGCCAGTGGTGTCGAGGAATCTCCAGGAAAGAAAAACTACCAATTGATGCGCCGTTTCGTTGAGGCGGTTCAGAGAGCAGATTCTTGATAGGGTTCGAATAACGACTGGTCAGGGCGAAGAAGGTGTCAAACATTAAAGGTCATTACGGTGCATACGGGGGTCAGTTCGTTCCCGAAACCCTAATGCAGCCGTTGCAGGAACTTGAGGAAGCGTATCGGCGGGTCAAGGAAGATTCTTCCTTTGAAGCCCGACTTGACAATCTATTCCGACACTACTCGGGTCGGCCGACGCCCCTGTACTTCGCAAAAAGGCTGAGCAAGTCGTTAGGGAAGGGGCAGATCTACCTCAAACGGGAGGATCTCAACCATACCGGGGCACACAAGATCAACAACTGTCTGGGCCAGGTCCTGCTGGCTGAGCGGATGGGTAAGAAGCGGATTATCGCGGAAACCGGAGCGGGTCAGCATGGTGTTGCCACCGCAACCGTTTGCGCGCTGCTGGGTCTGGAGTGCGACGTCTACATGGGCGAAGAGGATATTCGGCGCCAGGAACCGAACGTTTATCGGATGAAGCTTCTCGGTGCTCGAGTGCTTCCGGTCAGTTCGGGGAGCCGGACGCTGAAGGACGCGATCAACGAGGCCATGCGCGACTGGGTGACGCACGTACGCACCACCTATTACATGCTAGGTTCAGTCCTCGGACCGCATCCCTATCCAGAGATGGTCCGGGGCTTCCAGTCCGTGATCGGGCGGGAAGCGCGGGTGCAGGTAATTGCGCAGGCAGGACGGTTGCCAGATATGCTGGTAGCCTGTGTGGGTGGTGGTTCCAACTCGATAGGCTTGTTCAATCCGTTCATTCAAGAATCCGACGTTCGAATGGTGGGTGTCGAGGCCGGTGGGCATGGCATGGCGTTGGGAGAGCACGCCGCTCGATTTTCCGGCGGACGGCCCGGTGTGCTCCACGGGACGTATTCTTATATTCTCCAGGACGCGGACGGTCAGGTTGTTCCGACCCACTCGGTTTCAGCTGGCCTCGACTACCCGGCTGTGGGTCCGGAGCACGCGGCGTTACACGAATCCGGTCGGGTCAGGTATACATCCGTCACTGACGCCGAGGCCTTGGAGGCCTTTCATGAATTGAGTCGGCTGGAGGGCATCATACCGGCGCTGGAGAGCGCCCATGCGCTGGCTTACATGAAGAAGGCAGATCTAGGACCTGGCGATGTGTCGATCGTGAACCTCTCAGGTCGTGGTGACAAGGACGTGACGGAAGTGAGGCGTCTGGAACGGGCAGAAACGGAGTGAACCGAATCGACCAGAAGTTCGAGACGCTCGGTTCAGAAGGGCGAAAAGCGTTTATTCCTTATCTGACCGCAGGTGATCCCGATCTGGATGCCACGCTCGAAATCGTCCTTGCAATGGAAAATGCGGGTGCGGACATCGTTGAGCTCGGAGTTCCATTTTCCGACCCGATTGCAGACGGGCCAGTCATCCAGAGAGCGACGGAAAGAGCTTTAAGATCGGGAACTTCGGTTGATGGCATTCTCGATCTTATCCGAAGAATACGGGTATCGTCTGAAATTCCGCTGCTCCTGATGAGTTACTACAATCCGCTCTTGAATCAGGGGCTGCCTGAGCTTGCCCGAAAAGCCTCAAACGTTGGACTTGATGGCATTCTGGCAACCGATCTGACGGTTGAAGAGTCGCAGCCGTTTGTGAATGCGATGAGCGACGCGGGTCTCAAATCGGTGTTTCTCGTAGCACCCACGAGTTCCGATGAAAGGATCGAGAAGATTTCCCGCACGTCCACAGGTTTTCTGTATGCTGTATCTCGCACCGGAGTGACAGGTGCGACCGGTTCGTTGTCCGATGAGCTTGTCAGCTTTCTCCGACAACTACGACAACACACCGAGCGGCCTATTGCCGTGGGGTTTGGCATCTCCGGGCCGAAACACGTTCGAGCCGTCTGGGAAGAAGCCGATGCTGCAATCGTGGGTAGCGCGATCGTTCACCGGATTGAGCAACGAATTGGCCAGTCGGACATGGCTTCGAGTGTCGGAGAATTGATTCGCTGGATGCGGGGAGCCCCGCCCGAACTGGAGCCTCAGCAGCCGTAAGGGTAATTCAATTGGACACGGAGAGCATGCTGAACAGTTTCGTTATCGTCAACCTCAATAGCCCGAAGGAGAGCTTCGTCGGCCGCCTGAAAGAGTTCGGTTCTGCCGGTGTTACGCTGCGCGGTTTGGACTTGATGTCCTTTCACGATTGGATCAACGACGTCGCGAACGAGGAAGAGAGCGGCGTTCAGCCGACCACGGTATTTTTTCCTTTGCATCGTGTCGAAAAGATCATGCTGGACGAAAACCTGGGCGGCATTCCCTCGTTGGCCAACACGTTCTTGACGAAAATCGGCGGGTCAATTGATGACTACCTGGGCTGAGCGTTGAATATAGCGGTTATCGGAGCGGGGTATGTGGGTCTGGTCGCCGGCAGTTGCTTTGCCGAGAGCGGCCACGACGTCATCTGTGTAGACAGCGACCGGGATAAAGTCAAGGCTTTGTCGGAAGGTCAGGTTCCCATTTACGAGCCCGGCCTGCGCGAGATCGTTCAACGGAATTTTGCCCAGGGCCATCTCCGTTTCACGACCGACCTCCCTGCGGCGGTCAAGCAATCGTTCGTACTGTTTATCGCAGTTGGAACGCCCCAGCTAGGGGGTGAAATAGATCTGAGCGCCGTCAGGAATGTGGCTGCCGCAATCGGCCGATCGATGAAGGATTTCAAAGTGGTCGTGATGAAGTCCACCGTTCCGGTCGGAACGACTGAACAGATCCGGGATGTTATCCGCGCCGAAACAGACCAACCATTTGATGTTGTGTCGAATCCTGAATTCATGAAAGAAGGAGCCGCAGTTGAGGATTTCATGAAGCCCGATCGCGTTGTTCTTGGAGTGGAAGACGAACGTGCGGCCGAAGTCGTACGGGAGATTTACGCGCCTTTCGTTCGTACAGGGAATCCGGTGCTCGTAACAGATATACGGACGGCGGAGATGACCAAGTATGCCTCCAACGCCTATTTGGCGACACGTGTTTCTTTCATGAACGAAATTGCCAATATGTGCGAGTATTCGGGCGCGGACGTCGATGTGGTCCGTAGGGCGATGGGCCTCGATCGCCGGATCGGTTCGTCGTTCTTGTTCCCCGGCATCGGATTTGGTGGGAGTTGCTTTCCCAAAGACGTCAAGGCTTTGATTGCCAGCGGCCGCCGTCACGACAATCCGCTTCGTATTCTCGAAGCCGTTGCCCACGTCAATGCTCACCAGCGTGTCCGCTTTCTCGAGCGCATCATTGCCCATTTTGACGGCGATGTTACCGGGAAGCGGCTTGCGGTATGGGGTCTCTCTTTCAAGCCGCGAACGAACGACATCCGCGAAGCCCCCGCGATCGGTATCATCGAAGGGCTCCTGGATGGAGGCGCTACGGTCGTTGCTTATGACCCGGAGGCTATGGAGGAGGCCCGGAAGGTTTTCGCATCTCGCGTTAAATTTGCAGGTAGTGGCTACGAATGTCTTGCCGGGGCCGATGCGCTCATCTTGACTACCGAGTGGCAGGCGTTCCGCAACCCAAACTTCGAACGCATGAAGGATGAGATGCGCCAACCTACCGTCTTCGACGGCCGCAACGTTTACGACCCCCAACAAATGCGAGAGATGGGATTTACCTACTACGGCATCGGCAGGAAGTAGTGCTCTGTCCTATGGTTGCGAGCCCGACGGCGATGGGTCTTGGTGGCGAGGTGGTGGCTAGACGCGACCACCGAGGTCAACGGCCGCGGAGAAGCATGCTCCTCATCCATCCTGAGTGGCGGGTGAGTGAGAGATTGTTACCCGCCCCGATTCGGCCCGAAGGCTTCGGGCCCAACGGTGTCGTCTTCGGTGCTGACCCGTTCCTTTGAGACATGCTTTGCGCTCGTTCCGGGCTCTTCAAATCCGACCCTGTTGCGCTCTGGGCGTTGTGACTCCCCGTTGGGTGGGTGGGTGCAGTTAGTCCGAAGTAGCTACGCCGTGAATGTTAAGCTCGCTTTCCATGGGACAGGAGACTCGATGAAACGCGCGGTGATCACTGGTGGAGCCGGATTCCTGGGCAGCCACTTGTGCGACCGATTGCTCGACGCGGGGTATGCTGTGGTTTGTCTCGACAACCTGCTCACAGGCAACGTTGACAACATTCAGCATTTGGAGGAAAACCCCCGATTCTCGTTCGTCCACCATGACGTGACCACCTTGATGACGGTCGGCGAGCCTGTGGACATCGTGTTTCACTTCGCGTCTCCGGCGTCGCCCAAGGATTACCTGGAAATGCCGATTCAGACTCTCAAAGTCGGCTCTCTGGGTACGCACAATTCTCTCGGCTTCGCTATGGCAAAGAAAGCGCGTTTTCTTCTCGCCAGCACCTCCGAGGTCTATGGTGATCCGCTGACCAACCCACAAACGGAAGAGTATTGGGGCAACGTGAATCCGGTGGGACCGCGGGGCGTCTACGACGAGGCAAAGCGTTTTGCAGAGGCCATGACGTCTGCCTACCGGCGGTACCACGCAGTAGATACACGTATCGTACGCATCTTCAATACGTATGGTCCCCGCATGCGCGTCTCGGACGGACGTGTTGTGTCCAACTTCGTCGTCCAGGCCCTTAAGGGTGAGCCTCTCACCGTTTACGGGAACGGCGAGCAAACCCGGAGCTTGTCATACGTCACCGACACGATCGATGGAGTTTTGCGTCTCGCCGACGCTGAATCTTCCGACAGTCTTGGGATGCCGTTCAACATCGGAAACCCCAAAGAACAATCGGTTCGGGAACTTGCTGGACTTATTCTGAGTCTCACGGACAGTCCGAGTGAAATCATCACCAAAGACCTTCCCGAAGACGACCCCAAAGTGCGTTGTCCTGACATCAGCCGGGCCCGCGAGGCTCTTGGTTGGGAACCCCAGGTTGACGTCGATCAGGGTCTCGGACTGACGATCGACTACTTTCGAAGGGTGCTGGAATTGTGATTCTGGTGACGGGCGGGGCAGGCTACATCGGACGGCACACGGTCCAGGCGCTCGCGCGTGAGGGATTCGAAAGCCTGGTCTTCGACGATTTTTCGACCGGACATCGGGATTTTGTCAGCGACGTTCCGTTCATCGAAGGGAATATCCGCCGCTACGAAGACCTCAAGAGAGCGTTTTCCAAGTATCCCATCGAGGGCGTCCTTCACTTTGCGGGCAAGGCCCTGGTTGCCGAATCCCGGGAGCACCCGGAGCTCTATTACGAAACTAACGTGGGTGGAGGTCTGAACTTGTTGCGAGCGATGACCGATGCCGGAGTCCAGCCGCTGGTCTTTTCCTCCACATGTGCTACTTACGGCGTGCCTCAGACTGAATCGATTGCTGAGGAGCATCCCCAACATCCTATCAATCCTTATGGCGAAACGAAGCTGGCCTTCGAGAGAGCCATGGGTTGGTTTGGTTCCGCTTATGGCGTCCGACATTTATCCCTGCGCTACTTCAATGCAGCCGGTGCCGATCCCGATGGGTGCTACGGAGAAGACCACGTCCCGGAGACGCACTTGATCCCATTGGTACTGGAGGCTGCGGCAGGATTTCGCAGTGGGGTGGCTATCCATGGGACTGACTATCCAACACCTGATGGCACTTGCGTGCGAGACTACGTGCACGTTTCAGACTTGGCTGTGGCACATGTCGTGGCAATCCGCATGCTTGTAGAAGGAACGCTTGAGTCTCAGGCGGTTAATTTAGGAACAGGGACGGGAGCATCGGTTCGAGAAATCATTGAGGTCGCACGGGCGGTGAGCGGGCGTGAAGTCAGGGTTACGGAAGGTCCCCGTCGACAGGGCGACCCGCCCCGTCTTGTCGCCGCCCCAGACAAGGCGAGCGCAATCCTCGACTGGGCCCCCCGGCACAGCGAAGTCCACATGATCGTGGAGACAGCCTGGCACTGGTTGAAGAAACGGAGGGGTTTCCGGTACTAGGAGTGGGGGAAACGCCCCTCATCATCCGGCCGGCCCAACGTGAGAAGCTCAAGAATGGCCTTAATCCCGCGAACCACGGACCCGGTACGGTTTAGGGGCTCGGAGACTGCCTCGTGAATCCGATCCGCCCTGCCGGTGATTTCATTCGAGATCCGGTCGACATTGAAGTGGATTTTTGCCATACCGTATCCCAGGTAGTTCTCGATTCGATCGACGTTTCCACTTGCTTCAACGACGCTCTCCCGGACTTGCCCCGACCAGGCGGCCGCTCGACCGGAGGCGAGTTCGGCCTTTTCAAGCGCTACGCCAATGCCCTTGATCACCTGATAGCAACGGCGCTGATATCGCGCGGACTGGTCTGCGAAGCGTGCCAGAGCCCGATAAAGAAACCATAACAGCAGCGTGTTCGAGACAAGAGCCACGAAGACGAGCGCGATGAACAATGCAAGTCGAGTCTCCATACTATATGGATAGAATAGCCTAACGAGATCGGGAACGGAGACCGATTTCTTCCGGACATCAGGCTCCCCAGCCCACCAATTCCGGAATCGGCCTGGGTTCCCGATCTCCTTCAGGTGGTTATTTGGCTAGGGGTCTCCTATAATTGACAGCAAAATCGGGAGGACATCTCGTTCACTACACCGGAAGCGTGTCAATCCCCGGTCGCTGAGTTCGGGTGTCAGTCCCATAAGAACTTCCCTTGGAGAGGTGCTGGAGTGGCTGAACAGGGCTGCCTGCTAAGCAGTTGCACGGGTAACCGTGCCGGGGGTTCGAATCCCCCCCTCTCCGCTTTCATTCGAAGCATTTACACCAGCTTCGTGACCAACTTGTGACCAGGGGTCCTCAGCTTTCCGGCCAGCGTCAGGCATATCAGAAGGAATCCAACGCACATATCGCTTAGCCCTGAGGGGCCAATCAGTGTGCCCCGTCTGCTTGGCGACCCACATCGGATTTTCTCCAGCAGCAAGCATCATATTGGCGCACGTATGTCTCGTAGCGTAGGGCTTTCGGTACCGAATCCCAGCTTTGCAACTGCAGGAGTCCACAACGTGATATCGGCCGAGGTGTTGTTTGGCACGGATCAGGGGATCTTTTCACGTCGTGACCAGATCAAACGCACAACGCTAGCTCGACGCAAGATCGAGAACTACAGGATGGGTGGACTTCCCAGGGATTTCTACACACGGCCCGAGCTGAACCGTGCGTTAAACCGGGGCAAGCCAGGATACCGAACGTCTCGCCCGGTTTGAGCGCGAGGCGAAAACCCTGGCAGCGCTCAACCACCCGAACATCGCTCGGATATACGGCTGCGAGAAGTCCACCGGCGTCCACGCCCTCGTGATGGAGCTAGCTTTGGAGTTGGTTGAGGATCCACTCTCGCGGACCGAATTACCCAGGGGCCGATTCCCGTCGATGAAGCCCTACCTACCACCAAGTCAGCGTCGTCAAGGTTTTTACTACCAGTGCGGGCCATAAAAGCATAATCGCAATCAGGCCTAGCACCAGCAATATGTCGTCTTTTCTAGCTGTCGTCATTGTGTTGACCGCCGTCTTCTTGTCGGTACTTTTCGTTCACCGACTGCTGACAGATACCGCAAAACTGAAGTTCCAAATGAGGGTCCTCAGCAAAGTGCTCCCTCAGCCAGCGAAACACCTCCTCATTCGTTTCCGGCAAGAAGATCAGGTCAATAACCATCTTCTTGCAGATCGTGCATTCGATGCCCGCTTTGAGTTCCGTTTCTCCCGCAACGCTGAGGGTTTTCCACTGGATTGTCAATTCGGACTCCCCCGGAATAACCGCACATCCCATTCCCAAACGCTGACGACGGGCGGTGGCAGATTTCAAATGGCGGAGGGACTGCACCACTCTAGGCGCGAAACGGACAAGAACTATTCTACATAGTCCTGCAACCGTTACGAAAATATTGGTTAAGTCCTTTGGAATCAGTCCGGGCATCCGGGGCCTCTGATGTAGCGTCCCGAGCGGGTAAAGGCCGATTTTCGATCTGTCGGGGTGAGCGCTGATCAGCGACAATTAGAACTCCCGACCGGAAATAATGATTGACGCTGAACAGAGCGCCCACTCATTGACGTCCGGAGTAAAGAAACCGATTCGATAGGCAATGGATGTTGAGAGATATGGAGGCGTGACCTGGAGAGAAGCAACAGACCGGGCTGAAGGCACCCTCACGGCAAATCTTTCCCGCCATTCCGGCGGGTCGAGAATGATAGGGGTCGTGCCTGTCGACGGGCACCGACCCCTCAAAAAACGAAACGCTGACTCCCCCATGCGACGAGAATGAGTAAGCCCAAACCGGACAACCAGATCGGCATGTGCCCCTCGGGAAGGACGAAATTGCCTACCGTAATTCCGCCGAAGGTGCTGGCAATCTCGAAACTCGCAACTCTCGCTCCATTTCTTGGCAAGAGCCAACCATAAAATTGAACGGTTCCTTGAGTCGTCGTTACTGGTAAGACATAAGTCGTCTGATTCAGGTAAGTCAGGGTGATGGTCAGTGTGCTGGCTGCATCCACAAGCACTTCGAATCCACCCGCTCTTATGCCTTCGTTTCCGTTGGAAAACGTCCCTACTAAAGATTGTGCACCCGTTGCAAGAACCAATGGGGGGTTTGCGCCATACTGGTTCCAGACGCCGGTTCCATCCTGCACACTCAGCGCCATATCGAAACTGAGGGTGGCGTCCCAAGTCGGCGGTAAGAAGATCGGAGCATTGGCGGCAAGCGTATCGCCGACTGTGAGGCTATTCGGCGCGGCCCCAAAATCCACATCATAGTAGGGCTCGCCCGCCAGGGCAGCTATCCAAGCCGCCCGACTACTGAATGAGTCGGCTAACGCTGCGCCCTGGCCCAGCATGATACAGATCGCCAGACCGATCAGAACTCCATACTTTCGCTTCATGCGCTGAAACCTCCTGATGTCTCTCCTCAGGCCAATACCGGCGCGCTGGTCGAATTTGCGCTCCGTAGCCCTGTTTTACCAGCAATATCTCTTCCATATACTGCCCAAAATTAACTATTGACTTGCGCGTGTCCCTATGTTGACTGTCGTCAACCTTTTACGCATTGCGACGAGAACCCGAAACACATCCTCGCAAACTATCCGCTGGGACCCTCCAATCAGAAACTGTAAAGAAACCCGACAGTCATTTGGCGACCCATCACACTCAATCACACGCATATTTATGAAAAAAAGCACTTTAGATGTAACTCTGGGTGGATTTGGCGACCGTCAGGTTTCTTTACGACAAAAGAAGGTAGGGGGTTTTGTCAAATTCCATCATGACGAGTGCTTCATTTCATGGCACAAGGACGGTGTTTTGTCACAGCTGTGAATTCTGCTACGGGCCGATGGCTGACCCGCTGACTGCCCTGCTTGGCGGGAGCTAGAAAAGATCGCCTTTCCTGTGTTTTAACAGGACGATAAAGAACGGACCGCCAAGCAAGGCCGTAATCACTCCCACGGGCACTTCCGTCGGGGCGAATAGCGTTCGTGCCATCGTATCGCAGAGCACCAGAAATCCGCCTCCAACGAAAAACGCGCCGGGAATCAGGATGCGATGATCCGGACCCGTGATCAGGCGTAGTGAATGGGGTACGATCAATCCCACGAACCCAATAGGACCCGTAACCGCCGTAATCGTGGCTGTCAGAAGCGACCCTCCGATATAGCAGACTCGCTTCAGATGCTCCACATTCACCCCGCGAGTCGTGGCCCAATCCTCACCCGCAGCCAGGGGGTTCAATCGAGCGGCGTATGCGAGCAGCAGAAGGACCAATCCGAATATTAACGGAGCGGTTTTGGCGATCATGGAGTAGCTTATGTCGCTGACGCCCCCCATCATCCATCGCACCATCAGGAACGACTCGTTGAAATCGGCTGCCGCAAAATGGATGAAGAGAATGAGAGCTGAAAACACGAAGTTCAATGTGACGCCGGCAAGGAGCAAGGTAAATGTGGGTAGAGTGTGGCGGCTCCGGGCGATCAGGAAGACCAGCAAGATTGTAAACAGGGCTCCGGTGAACGCTGCAACTGAGACGATCGGGATACCAAAGAGAACAATATCCAATCCGAGCCATATCGCGAAGACGGCTCCAAAAGAACTTCCGCTCGATACTCCCAGTGTGAATGGAGTGGCGAGCGCGTTCCGCAGAACTGCCTGAAAAAGGACTCCCGCTACGGCCAGGGAACCGCCTGCCAGCGCACCGAACAGAATCCGCGGTAGCCGTGCAATGAGAAAGATCTCGCGATCGGGACTCAGCCCTTCCAAAACGCGCTGCCACCCTACTCCGGCCGACCCGATCCACGGTGTGACAAGCAAAACCAGGACCAGGAACAGTGCACATGGACCGACCGTGGTTAGGAATCGGGCCCGCGTCAGGCCGGCCTTACGCGGTCGGGATGACATATCGTCCACCGTCAGGGCGCTCAATGATGTCGGCCGTGATTCCAAATATTTCTCGTAAATTCTCTGCGGTCAGAACTTGATCGGATGTCCCTTCGGTCACGATTGCACCCGCACGCATTGCAATCAATCTTCCCGCGTATCTCGACGCCAGGTTGATGTCGTGAGTTACCGCTACCACCGTCATATGCTGCTTGGTGTTGAGCCGCGCCAGAATTTCGTAGAACTGGAGCTGGTGCTTCACATCGAGGTAGACAGTCGGTTCGTCAAGTAGCAACACTTCAGGTGTCTGGGCCAACGCGCTTGCGAGGACGACGCGCTGCCGCTCACCGCCACTTATCTCGTTAAACATTTTGCCAGTCAGGTGTTCGGTTTCCGTGTATGCCATCGCCTGCTGGACGAACTGATCATCGGTTTCTGTATCGAACAAGAAGTTCTGCCGATAGGGCAACCGACCCATCAGGATCATTTCATCAACCGTAAATGGAAATACGACGTGTGTTTCCTGCGGAACGAAAGCTACTTTCCGGGCCAGATCCGCAGGTTTGTAGTTGACGATCGATTTGCCCATGAATTCGACGGATCCCTGGAAGTGAGAGAGCAGACCCGCCATCAATTTCAGCAGGGTCGATTTTCCAGCCCCGTTTGGACCGATGACAGCGAGGAACTCCCCGGGTTCGACACCGAGGGAAAGGCCCTCGACTACGGGGCTCTGGGAATACGCGAAAGTAAGTTTGTCGATAACATACGTCATCTAACTGCTAAGGATAGCCCAACTTCCGGATGATTGACTTATTCCGGAAGCCGGAGGATATGCCTGGGGGCATTGGGCTCAGATTGACGGGGCAGGTGTCGAAGCAGGGCACGCTTCTCCGTCACGGGCCCCTGGCAGTCTGCGGTTGATGTCTTAGGCGGAGGGCCCGGCCCTATCGAGGATGCGTTGTGCCAGGAGGTTTTCAACCCTCGCGGCATTTCGGATCGTCTCGTAGTAGGCCGATCTGAGTATCTGATCCTTCTGGTCGAATAGAATCTGCCGAATCTGGGCTTCAACCTGAGGATCGGACAACTCCTTCTGGCCGCCTTCGTCAATTTCGAACAACTTCAATAGATGGAATCCAAAGCGTGTCGGTATGATCTGCGGGTAGGTTTCGCCTTCTCTCATCTCCAGAATGGCTTCGGCGATGACAGGGTCGACACCCGAGATCGCTTCGATCGGCTGGAAGTTCAGATCGCCGCCTGCAGGTGCAGATGAGGGGTCTTCAGAATACTGCCGGGCAACTGTGGCAAAGTCCTGACCGCCTTGGATACTACGGAGGAGCCGAGTCGATTTGGCAAGCGCCTCCTCTTCGGTCGCGGCGTCGTCGCCTTCGAGGTTGTTGAGTCCTTGTTCGGCGACCGGCGTGATCAGGATGTGCGCGAAGTGAAACGACTCCGGAAGATCGAAACTTTCCCTGTTCGCCTCGAAGAATTCGGCAATTTCAACGTCTGAAACCGAAATTTTCGAAGTTATTTCCTTGTTGAGCAGCTTATCGATCGTCAGGGACATGCGGAGCTGGCCCCTCAGGTCGTCCGTTGTCATCTGCTGTTGACTCAGGACTTCTTCGAATCGCTCCAGGGAGTACTGATTCTTGAAGTCGTTGTACTCCACGTCCACCTCGGCATCGGTGGCCGTTAACTCGTCTTCAGCGGCGAGCTGCAGAAGAATCTCGTTGCCGATCATCTCAGTCAGCAGCTGCAGCTGGAGGTCCTCGAGTGCTTCCTCCTCCGGGGCGGGATCAACGCCCACCAGACTGGCTGCAAGCCTTTTGTCGAGATCGTCCGCTGTCAGATCAACACCGTTGACACGGGCAACGACGTCGCCAGACGGGGTTGATACCCCTGAACAGGCAGAGAATAGAAACGCTGCGCTTGCTGCTAAGACGATTGGAAGGCCTAGTTTCACTGACAATACTCCAAACTTTATGAATGTTCGAATATTCTAGCACCTGCTTGGGGTCCTGGATCAATGATTTATACTGCCTCTACATTGAGCCCAACCCCTCCGTCTGGTATACTTTGCGGCTCGGCGAAGGTGTTGGGTCTTGAGAGCCCCGGCGCTGGCCAGCGTCAGACAGAGGCACAACAAATCATGGCACAACGGTGCGAAATTTGTGGGAAAGGTCCAATGTTCGGGCATCGAGTCAGCCACGCTCACAACCTGACCAATCGACGATGGAACCCCAATCTGAAGCGCGTCAGAGTCCTTGTGGGCAAGGCACCGAAGCGGATGCGGGTATGCACGAGGTGCATTCGAAACGGCCGCATTGTCAAGCCCGTTTAAGTTCCTTTCGGTCGGAGTCAACGCGAAAAGTCCTGCACGGGTAGGGCTTTTTTCTATTGCAGCCGGGATTTTTCTTTGGGTATCCGGCGTTTCAGATGCTGTCGATAGGGGAGTATTTCGCGTCTAAGGTTTTTATGAGGATGATCTCCCTCATATCCTGGTTGCTCTTCCCTCTGGCGCTGGGGGCGCAACAGCCCTACCCTGCGTCCGTCGGGTCAATTGCTATCGAAGGTGCTCCTGAGACCGCACTTGAAGTCCTTCCCATCCAGTCTGGCGATGTCCTGACTGCTGAGGCCATTCGAGAATCCATACAGGCATTGTTCGACGCGGGTGGTTACGGCCGTATCGACGTCGACGCCTCAGAAAACTCTGATGGCACGACCGCGCTGACTTTTCTTGTCGAAGAACCCTACTTTCTGGCGACCGTCATTCTGAGTCCCGTCACTCTTCTGGAACGTTCGTTGTCGAACTATCTGGATCTGCCCCACGGGGAGCGTTTTTCCAGAACTCAGTTGGACGAAATCGTAGCAGCAGTTGGAGAGCAGCTGGAAAGGGAAGGGTACTTTCAGGCCGACGTCAGACCCACTTACGAAGTCAACGACGAGAGCCGGCTCGTTACGGTCACTGTAGCGGCCAGCGTCGGTTCTAAGGCGCGGATCCGAAGCCTCGAGTTTGAAGGCGGTGAACAGACCTTTAGCGCGGAGGAGCTCGGGAGCGCTTTCGGGGTGGAAGCGGGTGACGACTTTCTCGTCGAGCGCCTTGAGGCGGGCACCGAAAGCATTCGTTCCGAGTTTGCCGAACTAGGATTCCTGAATACCCGGGTCGATTTCATTCAGAGCTACGACGCAGCTGATAATGTGGTGGACCTGCGAGTCGTGACTCAACCGGGACCCTTTACCCTCGTGCAGCTTCGCGGCTATGAGTTGGAGGATGCCGCAATCCGCGAATTGATTCCGGTCTTCGAGGAAGGCAGTGTTGACCCCGATCTGATCGAAGAGGGTCGAGTCGGTCTGTTGGAATACATGCGCCAGGAGGGCTTTTTCGAGGCATCGGTTACGGCGGAGCTGATTGCCGCACCGCGGGACAACGCGTTTCAGATCAACTACCTCGTCGATTCAGGTGAGCGCTACTCCGTTCGTGAAGTGAGAATCGAGGGTCATACCTTCTTCGATGACGATCTCCTGTATGACGCCATAGGGGTTTCTAGAAATGGCCTTTTCAGCCGGGGCGTCTTTAGCCCGGAACTCCTCGAAGACGCCTCCGTGACAATCACCAGAATGTACACGGCGGCCGGTTTTGCGGCGACTCGTGTCGAACCCGAATATTCGATCGAAGGAAACGCAATAACGGCAATTTTACAGGTTGCGGAAGGGAGACAACTTGAGATCGGCAGACTGGTCTTTCGCGGAAACACTGTGCTCGACGCCGTCGGCCTGACCCGCATCGCCGGTCTGGCTTCGAACAGCGCCTACAGTCCGGCCGCGGTGGAGGGCGCCCGGGGCGCCATCACCTCCGATTACCACGAGCGTGGATATCCCGATGTCCGGGTGCGGTCCAGCGTTGAGCCCAGTGCCAACGGGGATCGCGTTGATGTGATCTTCAGTCTCGAGGAAGGCACACCGTATACGATCGGCACTATAGTCGTTGCCGGCAATACCCGCACACGGGACAAAGTCGTTCACCGCAACAGCCAGCTCGCCGCAGGTGACGCTTACGACCCGGAAACGATTCTTCAGGCACAGCAGCGATTGTACGCAACAGGACTGTTTAATCGGGTCGACATTGTTACGCTTGAGCAGAACCAACCCGGCACACGCAACCTTCTGATCCAACTCGAGGACGCGAGCCCGCTGCTACTGACGTATGGCGTTGGCGTTCAGGACCGAGAGGGTCCCCGGGGCACGGTCGAACTCACGCACAGCAACCTGTGGGGGCTGGACCGCACGTTGAGCTTCAGAGTTCGGGGCAGCCAGCGGGAACAGAGGATTCAGACGACGTTCAGGGAACCGAGACTTTTCAACTGGGACTTGGACGGCTTTGCTTCGCTGTATTTTGAGCGCACGCGCGAGCAGCTATTCGATGCCAATCGGATCGATTTTTCAATCCAATCCCTAAAACAGTTTGCCAATCAGGACAGCCTGTTGGTTTCCGCCAGTTTTCAGACGGTGAACCTTCGCGATATTCGGGTGAATCCACATGCCGGCAGTTTTCCCAACGAGACCGGCACGTTTCAGATCGCAAGCATCGGAGGTTCCTATATCCGTGACACCCGGAACGATCCTATCAATCCGAGACGGGGAAATTACTTTACCGGAACTCTTCGACTGGCGAACGAGCATATCGGATCTCAGATAAACTACGTCTCGCTGTTTACACAGGCGAGTCTTTACCGTCCGGCAAAGGCAACGGTTGTTGCGGGCTCGCTGCGCTTTGGTTGGAACCAACCGTACGGGAACACGGCAACGTTACCTATAAGCGAGCGCCATTTTGCCGGTGGATCGACCACCCTGAGGGGTTTCGATCTTGACGAAGCGGGTACCATTGGCGGCGGCAACGCGCTCGCGATCTTGAACGCGGAGTACCGGTTTCCAATTCCACTGCTGGTCTCGGGCCTGGGAGGCGCAGTGTTCTACGATACAGGCACCACTTTTCAGTACATATCCGACTTCAATCTTCGTGATTTCACACATACTGCGGGTTTCGGAATGCGGTACGAAACGCCATTGGGTCCGATCCGTCTGGACTTTGGTTTCAATCTGGACCGTCAACCGCATGAGTCACGCAACCAGGTGTTTCTGACATTGGGGCATACGTTTTGAGCTATCGATGGTCCACTCTACCCCATAGGGGTGTCCTAATGTTTGGCATAGCTCTGTGCATTCTGTTTTCCGGTAACGTGCTTCGTGCAGACTTGATCGACCGGATGTTGGCCGTTGTCGACGGACGTGTTGTCACACTGAGTGACGTTAGGCGTCATTGGGAAGTGGCTCGCCTCTTCGGCGATCCTGTAGGGAGCGATGAATCAGAGCAGCTGAAAAAAGTGATTGAAGACTTGCTGATTCAGGGTCAGATTGATCAGTTTCCAGGCCTTCAGGTAGCGGAAGAACGGGTAGATGAATACATCGCTCAACTCCCGGACACCGAAGCCTTCACGGATGAGGTCATCCGTGATGCCGTACGGAAACGTTTGGAACGCATTAGGTATTTCGATTTGAGGTTTCGACGATTTACGCAAGCGACGGACGAAGAAATTGCCAATTATTACGAAACGGTATTTCTTCCTGAAGCCCGGGCTCGTGGCTTGGAGCCGTTGCCTGCTCTGGATGAAGTCGGCGATTTGATCGGTGAGAACGTCATCATCGAAAAGGCGGATCGTGAAGTTTCGGCTTGGACGGATTCGCTTATTGCGAGAAGTGAAATTGAAGTGGTGGAATAAAAAGAGAACGTTCAGGCTACTGAGTGCCGCAGCGCTGGTATTGCTGGCTCTGGTCGGAGGCGTGGTGTACTTCGTGAGTACTCCGGACTTCGAACAATTTGGTGCCGAATATATTGTCGGTTGGATCGAAGACCGAACCGGTACCACCGCTACTTTGGAGCGCTTCGACGCTGATTTTCGCCGGCAGCGATTTGCCCTGGAGGGGCTCGTTTTAAAGGGTGAAGAGGATCCATCGGGTCCGCCCCTGGCCTCGATCGTCCGTGTCGAAATAGGACTCTCGTGGGCCGGGTTGTTGCGGAGGTCTTTGGAATTGTCCTCACTTTCGATAGAACGGCCCGAGATCTTCATTGGGATAGATGCGGACGACGGTACGAACATTCCCGTTCCACCCTTGCGTTCTGAAAGCGATTCCAGAGGGTTTGAACTGTCCATCGATGACTTCGTTGTCGTCGACGGTTCGCTCAACCTTGACGAACGGCGCATCGATGTCGATTTCAGTTTGGCTTCGCTGGAGGGTGTATTCGAATACGCGGACCGCAGCGGAATTTTATCAGGTCACATAGAGTACGACGGCGCCATGGCGCGAGCGGGCAGACCCCTCATTCCGTATGGCCTGTCTGCCGATTTCGATTACACCCGGGGAACGGTTCTGGTCCATACGGCCGATGTGGAATCGGGAGAAAGCAGCATGACGTTCCAGGGGAGGATCGATGAGATTTTCAATGGACTGGAGGTGCGGCTGGGGTATACGGGGATTCTCGAACTCGGGTTTCTGAATTATTTCTTCGTCGATGAAGATCTCGCAGGCCGGGTCGAGGCGGTCGGAGACCTCAATTTTACCGGTGGCGCGTTCCAGACCACCGGCCACGTTCGCTCAGATGGTCTCACTGTTGAGGCGTGGAGTGGGACCAACCTTTCCTCCGACTTCGAATATTCGTTTCCCGAACGGACACTCGTTGCGTTTGGCCTCGAAGCCGCTGTTCTTGGCGGACGCACCACGGGTACGGCGGCCGTGTTGTCTTTGCCGGGACCTTCCATGCGGGTTGAACTGGATCTGGAGTACGAGGGCATCGACACGACGGCGTTTCGGCCAGTTTATCCATGGAAGGATCCCTATGTCGTGACATCGCTCGCCGCAGGGACGCTGGCCGGGTGGTTCGAAGGGAAGTTCGCCCGCTTCGACTTTCGAGGCACCACACAGCTCGAATCTGTGCCTGGGACCGAGATTGCGGGGGCAGTGTCTCTACCGATTTCGGGCTCCACCTTCTATCACGGCGTCCCAGGGGCGGTTGAAGTCACCGGACTGGTCGCAGAATTGGGGTCCACTGCGTTCGAGGCCAATGGCCGGGTTAATCGCGAAACCATGGCTCTCGATTTTGTGGTGGAGTCGGAAGATTTCAGAGACCTGAATTTTCTCTACCCTCCTGCGAACGGATCCGGACGGCTTCAGGGCGTCATCGAAGGCCGCATCGCCGAGCCTGATATTTCCGGTGACTTCACGGTCATCGGTCACACATATGGAGACTGGGAAATCGATCGATTCGAAGGACGTGCGTCGCTGACTGGGGACCAGATCGAAATGGTCAATGTAACCGTCGGCGATGGGGACTCAGTGGTTCGGGTGAACGGGAGATTTGATCGAATCCAGGCTCTCCCAGACGTAACGGTCAACATAGTGAGACTCGCTGCCCCTGACGTCCGCCGGTTTGTGGACCTGAGCGTGGACGGTGTCGTTACCGGTGAACTGCACCTGTATTCGCTTGATCCATTACGTTTTGATGTGCAGTTGGAGTCGGCTGCGTTTTCCTATGATGGGCATTTCCTCGGCAGTGTTGAGGCTGCGGTGACGTTCGACCCCGATGCCGTCCAGCTTGCGAATGTTGTGATGGATCAGGGACCCGCGTCGCTCACTGGAGACGTCCTGTATCAACCGGGGACTGGCGAAATTGCCGGCAGTATCGTTTTTTCCGGACATCGGCTTGAGCAATTTCAATGGTTGGGTGTTCCGGCCGGACTTTCCGGTGAGGTGAGGACCGCTGCATTTCGAGTGGCGGGAACCGTGGGCGAGCCGCAGGTTGAAGGGCAGGCGGTTCTTGAGGACGTCCAGGTTCGCGAGCAGTACCTTCCCGAGGTTGTCTTCGAAATCGAAACCATCGCGCGCGGTATGCGCGCCCAGATCCAGGCTGGCCCTGAACTTTCGCTCGCGGCAGAGATCGATACTGCCGTGGACGGCTATCCATTCCAGGGTCGGGCGAGCTTCATCGACTATGGTGCCGACCGACCGGTCGGTTTGAGCAGTGGCTCGCTCACCGTCACGGGCAGTGCGTCGTTCGGAGGACAACTGCTGGATCTGAACGAACTAGCGGGTCGGGGGCAGGTGACCGGCTTGACAGCGCGTTTCCAGGACCGTGACCTGCGTGTGTCTGAGCCCTTTACTTTCGAGTTCGATACTGAAAGCGTGCGGGTGTCGAGCATCGAGCTGACAGGTGATGCAACCTCCCTTGTGCTGGAGGGAACGGTGGCGGTGTCGGAGCAAGTTCCAGTGGACCTTTCGGTGCAGGGGACCGTTGATCTGTCCGTTTTCGTCAGCGGTTACGCGGGACTCCAAGCAGAAGGCATCCTCGTCGTAGACGGTCAGGTGGGTGGCAACCTGGCCAACCCCGAATTGGGTGGCATCGCAACGCTGGAAGGCGTTTCCTTGGGTCACGAGAGCTTGTTCCTGAGCCTGTCCGCCCTCTCGGGAGATCTCTTCTTCGACGGCAACCGAGTGAGCCTGAACGACATCCGGGGCAACGCCGGTGGAGGTGATGTCACCCTCAGGGGCACGGTGGGTGTGGACGGTGTCGGTCCCGGCGACTTCGATATCCGGCTCGACCTGTCGAACGTTCGGGTTCGGACCGCTGAGGGCTTGCGCACCGTTGTCAACGGCGCTCTGGCACTAGGCGGCACGCCCGAGACCCCATTTCTCGAAGGCAACCTTCAGGTGATCGACCTGTCTTTCGAGGAGAACTTCAATGCCTTCGTGGCGTTGTTCGGCGGCGGACTTGGAGGTGCTGACGAACAGGGGCCGCTCGACCAGCTCGCGCTTGCTCTGCATGTTGCCGGAGATCGCAACATCCGGATCGAGAACGAAGTCGTCAGCGTCGACGCGCGGCTGGATCTGGATTTTACGGGTACGCTGGGCGATCCCACCATGACAGGCCACATCGAGAGTACGACGGGCAACCTCAATTTCCAGGGCTCCCGTTACCGGATTACGCGAGGCACTGTCGACTTTGTGGATCCCCTGGGTTTTGAGCCGTTGATCGACGTTCAGGCAGAGACCGAGTTGCGGGATTACAGGATCATTCTGGCGATCACGGGTCGGGGCGACGATGTGCGCCTGGACATGCGCTCGGACCCCCCACTACCTCAACTGGAAATTGTCAGCCTGGTGGCCGGCGGACGGACCCGTGAAGAAATTGCCCAAGACAATCCGGATGCGAGTCTAGTACCGACGAGTGAACAGCTCTTCACGGGGGGGGCGGCCACTATCCTCACGGACTTGCTTCAAGAGCGCGTCGGCTCGCGTCTCGGGGTGTTGGGGCGGGTTCGGATCGATCCCTTCCTCGTAGGAGCCGAAAACAACCCTGTCGCTCGGGTTACGATTTCGGAACAAATCACACGGGATCTGGCGATTACCTACTCCCAGGACCTCTCATCGGACCGTCAGCAAGTAATCTTGATCGAGTACTTCCTGAACAACGATACGTCTTTTATCGCCTCCCGGGATGAAACGGGTGCGTTGGGCATGGATATCCGGCTCCGGAAGCGATTTCAGTAGTTCGACTTGGATTGACTTTCGCCGGTCTCCCCGGTGCAAATCAGAACTCGTGTGCAAACCAGTGCCGGTGTTTCGCGATTTCCTCGGAGTGGGGCAAGCAAATTGTCCCGGCAGAGGCTAAACCGAGGGCCATCTGAGGCAAGAATCTGAGCCCGCAATCTGCCGATACCGGGGGACGCTACGATCACGATTGCGCTTTTCAGGGACTCAGGGCTCAACTCGGGTGTCGTCACGTCATTGAATCCTGCACACCTATGGTTCAGATTGAGACAGAAACTCCTCGAGGGTAAGCGCCTTAGCGTACCCCCAACCCAACGACGCCATGAAAGAATCGTGCACTTCTTGAGCGGGGATCGTCCGGCCTTGGAATTCGAGGTCTCGGGTCGCGCATGTGTCATGGACGAGGACGCATTCCAGGCCCGAATCGGCGGCGGCACGTGTGGTCGCGTCGATGCACATGTGGCTCATCGCACCACCAATTACAACGCGGCCGACATCGGCCTTACGGAGATCTTCGGCGAGTAGGGTTTCCCTGAAACTGTTTGGATAGTGCTTCTGAATGACGGGTTCACCCGGTAGCGGCTTGATGCTATCGTGAAGTTCGACTCCATCCGTGTTGGGAAGAAAGAAGCCTAGTTTCGGGTCCGATGCGACGTGCTGGATGTGAAAGGTGGGTAGCTCTTTTTCCCGGAAATGGGTCAACAATCGTCCCGCCTTCGTGCTGGCCTGATCCATCCCGACCAGTTCCATCTGTCCTCCCTTGAAATAATCGTTCTGGATATCAACAAGAATCAGTGCGGTGTTCATACGTGGTCCTTTCTCAGAATTACGGACGTGTGTGTGTGGGAAGCGTTCTCCGGTGGCGATCGATCCAGTGCCCCCAAACCGGCAACAACACCAGAGTGAGCGCGACACCTGCCACTGCGTTTGGCGTAGGTGGTGGTGGGGACCAGGGCTGGGTCGCCCAGATAAGGCTGGACAAGCCCACCATCGTCCACAAGGACCAGGTTCCGGAACTGTCGCGAGCGGTCGAAGCCCGAACGAACATAACGATAGCCGCAACGAAGAGGCCGCCTTCAACGACCAGGGTTGCGGGAATTGAGTTCCAGAGGCCCAGCCCTAATTTGGGGCCGCCCGGCCACAACGGCAGATCCGGACGATGTGTCACAAAATCGAGAAACCAGTGCGAAATAACGACAGCCCCTGCGAGAAGGCTGATCCGTCGATTTCGCATCAAACCGTATGTTAGACCCGTTCCGGCCCCACCCCAAACGATTGCGAGAGCGAGACTGTGGGACCAGGGGTAAGAGTCAAACGCGAGCGGGGTAAAGGCCGTATTCCCCGGCGCCACAGAGACGAATTCGATTCCGGTGAGTACGAAGAGCGGCCATAGAATATCGAGTCCGAACGCTGCAGCAATGAGAGCGGAAAGTGGGGCTTTGGGCTCAAACACTTTTGCTCCAAAGGAAACAGCCAGGTGACCTACAAACATGAGCGAGCCATTAAGAGTTGGGTAGGTGGTCGACGAGGTACTTCCCTGTGAGTGCCCGTTCGTCTTCCGTCATTCGTGGAGCCGTTTCCTTGATCAGGCCCTCGAAGGCTTCAATTTCTTTAGGAGTGACAGGATAACCCATGTGAACACCGCCCGGCATGGCTCTGAAATATGTGATCCACGTCCCCTCTGACTCCATGACTCTCCGATCGTCCATGGATGCCGTCTCCCCAGCATTTCTAACAGGACTGGGCTGACGATCGGGTCGATACGCGGCCCTCGGCGCAGAGCATGATCGTGGTGATGCTACCAGCGGCGATGACTGCCGGCAGAAGCGCAAAGGCCCAGTCGGGAGCGTGATTCATGGAGCCCTTTCCGATGCAGCGAAGCGCGATCATCACTGGTAGCGTCTCAGTTCGTTCTGGTCGGTGTGTTCAAAAGTTCGTCCGTAAATTTCTACGACTGTGGTTTCAGAATAGCGGAGTTCGTCGCCATTTAGGGTGACTTTGTGCCGGAATTCGAGTGTGCGGGCATTGTCGCGCATAAAAGGAGATTGAATAATTCCCCAGTCCGGGTCATCCAGCCGGGCAGTCACCTCGAATACAATCGGGTTTCCGTTCTTGAAGGCGCCACCTGCGAGCACGCAGACCGCGCGGGGTATCGTCAGCGAATGCATGATGGTGCCTGCAGCTCGGTCCCACATCCAGTAGCCTGTTTCGTTATGAAAGACCTCGTCATTCGATTTGCGGCTCACAATCTGGTGGTAGTGCACTGCAACGAGTTCTTGAGTTTCGGCGTTCTCGACACCGCCCACAGGTGAAAAGACGATCGTCGAATAGAACGGACTTTCCGAACTGCCGTCGGGTTCGGGAGCCACGTCCAACCCCTTATTTCCTTGCCAACGACCGATAAGACCGCGCAACGGTCCGAAGTCAATATCTGGACTAACGCCTTCCTGTTTCATATCCGCATTACCTCAAACGAACTTGGTTTATGACTCGTGCAGCGCTTATGAGAAGGCGTTGTCGGCGAGCGACCGTAAGGGATCTCCCGTGAGCCGACAAAGCGTCCAGTCATCCATTGTCAGGGCTCCAAGACTTCTATAGAATCGAATCGCGTCTTCATTCCAATCCAATACAGACCATTCGATGCGTCCATAGCCCCGCTCCACTGCGGTATCTGCCAGATGCTTCATTAGCTGGCGTCCCAGGCCATGGTTGCGCCATTTGGGGACGACGAAAAGATCTTCCAGGTAGAGTCCGGGCTGGCCTAAAAACGTCGAATAGGTTGGAAAGAAGAGTGCGAATCCGGCCGGATCAGGCCCAGCGAAGCCAATGATGACTTCAGCCCCAGGCTTAGGTCCAAAAAGTGTGTCGCGAAGTTGAGTTGCGGTTGTCGTCACTTCGTGGGACAGTTTTTCGTATTCCGCAAGACCTCGAATCAGCTTCAGGATGACGTCCACGTCCTCTTCTGTTCCCGGTCTGATACGGAACATCGCTGGATCGCTGCGGGTCAAATGAAATGCTCCCTGACATAGCCCGGTGGGCAAATTCGATGGCTCGGCCAGCCCATGCGTGTAGTGCTCCGTTCTGGACCGGAGTTTCTTCCAGTACCGAGAAATACCGCATCCGGCCTTGTTGAGGGGAACCGGCGGTCTCGAAATCCTTTCGAGTTGAATCGGCAGCTCCTAAGAATAATGGATCCCTGGTGCTTACGAGGGCAAAAGTTAACCCCAATCGAAGATGTCGAATCTTTCCGACCATACTTCCGCCGGACACCTTGTCCAACGGCTTCAGCTTTCGAAAGATCTCTTCGACAATGGGTGTCGATTGCGCCGCCAGGCGATCTCATTTTCCTCCCCGTGCCATTCTCTCGCTCGAAAGTATCTCGGTCTCGACGAATTCACAATCTCGCTGGAACGCAATGAGTAGTGGCACTCAGTCCAATACGCTAGTATGCAGCCGAATATCAACAGCCGGGCCAGGTCAAAGCTTGAATTGATCGCAACGAGAGTCCAGCCCTTCTGTTCCCATGCAACGCGGCCCAGCTGAAGCGGAACGAAGAATCCAAGCCAGGTCCAGAATGCGCCGTTCAGTCCGTAGACCCAGGCTGCCTCGTCGACTCCGGCATTCCACGCAGAAGGTCGCCACACAGCGATGGCGTGAGCGAGCACTCCGGCGATCAGCAGCGATCCAAAGGCAAATAGGATCACGGACTTAGCCATGTCTTTCCCGGTCGGCTGCGGAATGTGCTCCATCCCCATTTGCTTTGCCCAGAGTTTTCCGAAGACAGGACCAAACCAGAGAAATCCTATGGGTACAGCGACCAGAACGCATATGCCGATGGCCAGGTAGTTGACCATGATGTCGGGCTGCATGTTTTCGCCGCCGTCGTTGATGTAGTGTGTTTCATCTTTAAGAAGCGTGGTAGCTCGGTCTGGCGTCTGCCGACAATCTCACGTGATTCGCTATCGATCCACAGTCAACGATAGTCCGGATTTGGGAAATCCATACGGCAGCCCGCATCCCAGGCGGCACGCTGATTGCCATGTGCCGGGATACCCCCGGCGTCCTTGATCATTCGAGCCAGGTGCAGCAGATTCCATGTCATGAACGTCGTGTTGCGGTTAGTGAATTCGTTCTCCGGACCCCCTGAACCTTCATCGAGATAGGACGGTCCGGGACCGGCTTCGCCCAACCATCCTGCATCAGCTTGAGGAGGAATGACGTATCCGAGGTGTTGTAGCGAGTAGAGAATATTCATGGAGCAGTGTTTCGCACCGTCTTCATTGCCCGTAATTAGACAGCCTCCCACACGACCATAGTATGCGTATTGTCCCGCATCGTTCAGCTGACCCGAGGCGGCATACAAACGTTCAACGACCTGCGTGCACACGGAAGATTTCTCACCGAGCCAGATGGGTGAGGTGATCACCAGGATTTCCGTCGCCAGCACTTTCTTTAGAATCTGTGGCCAATCGTCGTTTTTCCATCCGTGTTCTGCCATGTCTGGCCAGACACCGAATGCCAAATCGTGGTCAACGGGCCGGAGAACCTCTACGCTCACGCCATTCTTTTCCATGATCGTCTTCGAAATGTCGATCAATCCCTGCGTATGCGACAGTTCTGGTGATCTTTTCAGTGTGCAATTCAAGAATATAGCCGAGAGGTCCGAGAAGTCCCAACGACTTGTCCTGCACATCTCTTCTTGTTTTTGATTCAGCGCCGCCATTTTTTCTCCTCTATTCTGTTCGTTAAATTTCCGTTCGCGTATTCGGGACAGCTTCTGTTCACGGCCCTTGGCCGGGGTTCGTTGTTAGTTCTGTGGCGAATGGTTCATCGCTGACAGGCCGGTTCTCCTCGCACTCACCCATTCGCTGAGTCAGCTGACCGTAGCGTACGGCCGCCGAACCTGCGGTGACTCCGTGCAGCACGATACTCAACACGACCGTAACCACGACCACGGTGAGGATTCGCTCGTATTGCCCGATCTCATATTCTTCTGCGATCAGCAACACGAATAGAATCGACGCGAGGCCGCGCGGTCCGAACCAACCGAGGAAGGCCACGGTTGGGGCGCGGAGACGTGTCGCTACCAACGATAGCTGCACAGGCAACATACGAATTACGGTGAGGGCTAGAAACCCGAAGAGCACCGTCCCCCACGACGCCTGTTCCACTGCATGCGGCATCATTGTGCTTCCAAACATGAGGAAAGTCAGCAGGATCAGGATCTGTCCTTCGGATTCTGCAAATTCATACAGAAACTTGCACTTTTTTTGCAGCGTGTTGCCAAACGCGATGCCGGCGGCGAACGCCGCGATAAAGCCATTGCCTCCAATGAGTTCTGCTAACCCGAAAGCGCTGAATGCAAGCCCCACCGCGATCATTCCCTCGGCGGACTCGGCCAGCCAATCCTTTGCATAGGATCGTGCCACCAAAAAGGCGCCCAGACATCCGACCCCGACCCCCATCAGGGGACCCAAAACTACTTGCATCAATGCAAACGTCGCAAACGTCGACCACGCCGTCGCAGACCCCGAGGTTGCGCCTGCTCCAGCCAGCACCGCGAAAAACAATACGAAGGGAAGCGCAACACCGTCATTGAGTCCACTCTCTACGTTAAGGGCCTGGCGAATCCGAACGGGAACAACTTCATTAGAAACGACCGCCTGGCCTAGCGCGGCATCCGTTGGGGTCAAGATGGCTGCGAGCAAAGCCGCTTCCCAGATCGAGAAAGCCGGGAATAACCAAAGAGCCGCAAGCGCTCCGAAAAACATGGTCAACGGCATGCCGACGAGCAGCATGCGTACCGGTATGTTGTGGTCGCGCCGCAGCTGCCGCAGGTCAATATTGGCGGCGTCTGAAAAGAGCACCAGGACGAGCGTGATTTCCGCCAGGAGGTGTAAGCCGTCGTGAGTGATGGGTAAGGATACGACGCCGGATACTACCGAACTCAGTACGAATCCGATAAACGTGAAAAGGAGTGGACCTGTCAGCGGAGAGCCTTCAAGGCGTCGCGTCACCAGGCCGAAGCCAACGAGCGCCAGCATGAGTATTGCGAGAGTGAGCGGTTCCATTCTGAGCGCCTCGGTCGTTCCAGCGACACTGCCAGATTCAGATTATGCGTGAACAGGCAGCGAAGCGCCTCGGGAACCGGGCCTCAAGCGCCACCGGCGTCGCTCTGAAGCGCGTCCGGGCCGCCCGCCTTCGACCACCGTCAAAGTGGCTACGTCTGCGGCGACGGTACATCCCGCGCCACGGGCGAGCAGGAATAAAACGAAAGCGACTCCGCTGACGATACTTCGCCACCCGTGTTTAGGTCCCCACTTCTTGAGCAGCGCTCCAGTGTCTGACTCATGTGGCGTGGAATCAGCGTTCAGGAGAACATCATTGATGGGTTTGATCACAACTAGCGTGATTGGAATGACCGATAGGAGGCAAAGCGATCCAACGATCCACATCAGTCCGTTTCCCATGCTCCACCGGGCGATCCCGGCAAGTGAGCCTCCGACCGCCAGAACGATCTGCATTGGTGCAGCGCGCCGATACATCGGTCCGAAGAACCGCTTGCCGACGTGTGCGCCTGCCTCCAAAACCGCTGGATGCTGAGCGATTGAAATGTAGACCGCTGCGCCGAAGAACACACCGGCGCAGAAGGTAGCCGCGATTTCTAGAAGTAGCATCATGTGCGTTTCGGGCCATTACCGTTCAGCAGTCGGTTCGCTGAAGTGCGGCACGGCACGGCGCTCGAAAGGAAATGATTCTGTTTTGATATCAGGACGATGTCAAGTATTCGGCGGTCTTCTTCGACTGCCGAAGAGCGATCGAACACGTTGCAGTGGGGTCTGGGGTCAGGTCCAGTGTCGCTCACAGTGTCGGCGTGTCTAGGGAACGTCTTCCGGCTGTAGGGATGTTTCTATGTAGTCAACAATCGCGGCCGTAATGTCGATCATGCCATCCGTGAACAGAAGGCCGACCTGGGGATTGGAAACGTCGAGTATTAGCGCGAGACTGTTTTCCTCGGCGAAATCCCGGATTGCTCGATCGACGTTCGCGGTAATCGGTAAGATAAGCCGTTCTCTCAAGTCGTTCAGTTGCATTTGAACGTCCCCGTTCATCCGATCGAACTCTCTCTGCAAGGTGTTCACATTGCGAACAAGTGTCAGGCTTGCCGAACTGTTCGGCCCCTCCTCCCCGGCAGCCAGCCTTTCTTTGGCCACACGAAGCTCTTCCTGCTTCGCCGAGAGGCTGCCCGTCTCCGCGTTCATCGCCAGGGTCCACTTTTCGGCCGCTCTCTGAAATTCGGATGTGCCTTCGATCGTGCGCTGAAGATCCACCACTGCGATCAGATTGATTCCGGTGGTTTGGGCCGACGTGAGTGTGTCGGCCGACAGGACCAGAACGAGCAGGTGAAGGGCGATGTTCACGTGGGTGCTTACGAGCCGCTCAATCACAATTCGAAACCACCAGCCAGTTCAAACTGATGGGCTACACGCAACAATTTGGCTTCCTCAAAATGGTTTCCCAGCAGCTGCATGCCGATCGGCATGCCGTTGGATCCTTTACCGCATGGGACGGAAATTCCCGGCAGCCCGGCCAGGTTGCAGCTGAGTGTAAAGATATCGGACAGATACATCGACATGGGGTCATCTGTTTTTTCACCGATCTTGAAGGCCGTCGTCGGGGCGGTCGGCCCCACGATGAAATCGACTTCCTCGAACGCGTTCTGAAAATCTCTAAGGATGAGCGTTCGTGCTTTTTGCGCTTTCAGATAGTAGGCATCGTAGTATCCGGTGCTTAGAGCGTAGGTGCCCAGCAGGATTCGGCGCTTGACCTCGCTTCCAAACCCATGCATGCGTGTTTGACGGTACATTTCCTGAAGTGTCTCTCCCTCCACCCGGAGTCCGTAACGAACGCCATCATAGCGAGCGAGGTTAGAGCTGGCCTCCGCCGTCGCGATCAAATAGTACGTGGCAACCGCATAGTCGGAATGTGGCAGGCTGACTTGCTTGACCTCACATCCCAGTCCTTCAAGTATGGCGATTCCGGCCTCGATCTTGTTGCTGACTTCCCCGTCCATTCCGTCCACAAAATACTCTTTGGGAATGCCGATGCGCATGTCTCCTACCGCTTGGTCGAGTCCCCCGGTCCAGTCTTCGACGCCGACCTCGGCCGACGTGGAGTCCATTGGATCGAAACCACATATAATCTGCAATACCAGTGCCGATTCTCGAACCGTGTGCGAAAACGGGCCAATCTGATCCAGCGAGGAGGCAAAGGCCACCAAACCGTATCGTGAAACCCGTCCGTAAGTCGGCTTGATTCCCACCACGCCGCAAAACGATGCGGGCTGGCGAATGGATCCGCCAGTGTCGGAGCCCAACGACAGACAAACCAATCCCGCCCCGACAGCTGCGGCCGAACCGCCGCTGGAACCTCCCGGAACGCAGTTGTGATCATGGGGATTGCGAGTGGGAAAGAACGCCGAGTTTTCCGTTGAAGAACCCATGGCGAACTCATCCAGATTCGTCTTACCTACGATGATGGCGCCGGCTTGTTGCAAGCGGTCGACCGCAGTTGACGTGTAGGAGGGGACGTACTCCTCAAGTATCTTCGACCCGCAGGTCGTTCGGACACCCCGGATGTTCATGTTGTCCTTTACCGCAACCGGAACACCGGCCAGAGGTGAGAGAGATTCTCCATTCGCGATGGCCTGATCGAGGACCCGCGCCTCAGCCAATGCCGTTTCCTTTTGCGTGTGGATAAAGGCTCCCAGGTCTGGATCGACGCGGCCGATCTCATCGAAGACGCCTGCGATGACTGCCTGAACCTCTAATTTCCGGTTCCTGTATTTTTCGACAAGGGTGTCCGCTGTGATGTCCATCAGATTCATCGTTCGGTGATCACGCGAGGCACCCTGAACCACCCGACCGTTTTTGCGGTTTCGGAGCTTCCGGCACGAGCTTCAACACCGTCTTCACGTCGAGAATGCGGTTCCCGCGCGAGCACTTGAGCTGTTGGCTCGATCTTGTCAGTATCGAGGGTGTTGAGGAGTTCGACGTACTCCGCGATCCGGCTGAGTTGCGCCGCCAGTGCCTCTTTTTCTTCTTCGGCGACTTCAAGATTAGCCAGTTGAGCGACGTATGCGACGTCAGTTGCGCTGATTTTCATAGGTAAATCCGATGTCAGTGATCCATCCGCTCGGCCAGGGTTCGTTCATGCGCCGTATCAGCCAGGGCCGAATCGCTAAAAGTTGGCGCTTCCACGTCGGATCGGGAACTCGAATGACCACCCGGGTGCCGTCGATAGCGACGGCCGATGTCGCTTCGGCAAGTGAGGCGCCCACCAGTTGGGGCCACAGACTCTTGAGCAGGCGCAGGTCCAGTTCTTCGTCCCATTCGGTGGAACTCCGAAGTGATGCAATGATCTGGCGAATGGCTGGGTCGAACGGCATAGTTTCCTGACATTGGGGCGGGGTCGATCAACTGCCACTAGCGGCAAGCGACTTCACCCTTTTAGCACATTTGTGTGGTCCGCAGGGGCACAAGTTCTTACAATCAATGCATTGGCGAACAATCTTCGAGGGAGTTTCATGTTCAATCGCAAGGCCCGCAGAATGGCGCTCGTGCTGGTTTGTGCCCTCTTTTCGCCTAACGCATTTGCACAGACCAATATCACGACTCCTTTCGAACAGTTCGGCTTCAATCTGGGTGACGACTACCAAATCGCGAGCTACACACAGTTGGAGGCTTATTGGAAGAAACTGGCACTGGAATCTGACCGCATGGTGCTAGAGGTGATTGGGGCGACGGCCGAGGGCCGTCCGATTTACATGGCGATCATCACGGCTCCCGAAAACCACGAGAAACTCGATCGATACAAGGACATTTCGGGTCGTCTGGCCCTGGCCGAGGGTGTCTCGGAAACCGAGGCACGGGAGTTGGCCCGGGAGGGCCGCTCCGTCGTGTGGATTGACGGTGGCCTGCATGCGACCGAGATGCTGGGAGCCCAGCAGCTGATGGAACTCGTGTACCAGATGGTCAGTCGCACGGACGGTGAAACCCTCCGATTTCTCGATGACACAATCCTGCTGGCGACATGCGTCAATCCGGACGGTTTGGAATTGGTAGCGGACTGGTACATGCGCGAATCCGAGCCCGAAGAGCGCTCGATCGCCGACCTGCCGAGGCTTTACCAGAAATACACAGGCCACGACAACAATCGCGACTTTTACATGTCGTCCCAGCCCGAAACCCAGGCGATCAACAAAATTCTGTATCGCGAGTGGTTTCCCCAGATCGTCTACAATCACCACCAAAGCGGTCCGGCAGGAACCGTCTTGTTCGCACCGCCTTTCAGGGATCCGTTCAACTACAACTATGATCCTTTGATCATGACGAGTCTCGACCTGGTCGCCGGTGCCATGCATAGCCGGTTTCTGGCCGAGGGCAAGCCCGGCGCGACGATGCGTTCTGGTGGGACCTACTCCACATGGTGGAACGGCGGGTTGAGAACGAGTCCGTATTTTCACAACATGATCGGGTTGTTGACTGAAGCTATCGGGAGTCCAACACCTCAAGAAATTTCCTTCGTCCTGGAGAGGCAGTTGCCCCAGGGAGACTATCCCTCACCGATCGAACCTCAGACGTGGCATTTCAGGCAGTCTGTCGAATATTCGATTACTGCGAATCGTGCCGTTCTAGATGTTGCCTCACGCTACCGAGACACTCTGCTATTCAACATTTGGCGGATGGGATCGAACTCGATTGAGCGTGGAAGACGTGACAGTTGGACCATCACTCCCAGCCGGGTGTCTTCGATCGATGCGGCAATGGCTGCCGATGGGGCGAATCCTTCCGATGGCCGGGAAGAGCAAGATCCGAAGTATTTTCAAATGCTCCGGGACCCTGACCTGAGAGATCCCAGGGGCTACATCATTTCATCCAACCAAGCGGACTTTGTAACGGCTACCAAGTTTGTCAATGTATTGATCAAGAACGGGGTTGTTGTCCATCGCGCAACAGGTGCCTTCAACGTCGATGGGCGGACCTATCCGGCAGGGTCCTATGTCGTCCAGACAGCTCAGGCCTTTCGTCCCCACGTGCTGGACATGTTTGAGCCTCAGGACTATCCCGATGACTTTGCTTTTCCCGGCGCACCGCCGACCCCGCCGTATGACACGACGGGATGGACGCTCGCGTATCAGATGGGAGTGGAGTTTGACAGGATACTCGAAGACTTCGACGGCCCCTTCGAACAGCTTGATGAAGAGGCCATACCGCCCGCCGGGCAGATCACTCGGTTGGCTGAGACCGTGGGCTTTTTCCTGAGTCATGCGGTCAACGATGCATTCATCGCCGTCAACCGGCTGTTGCGCGACGGGGAAAGCATTCTTTGGCTGCGTGAATCAGTCAACGCGAACGGAAAGACGTATCCGGTCGGCACAATGTACGTTCCTGCTATGGCCGATACGCCCTCTCGGCTGGAGCCGTTGGCCACAGAGCTCGGGCTCGTTTTTGAAGCCACCACGGAAGAACCCAGCGTGGATGCCCTTGAACTCGATGAGGTGAAGGTGGGCCTTTGGGACCGTTATGGAGGCTCCGAAACTTCCGGTTGGATGCGCTTTCTTCTGGAGGACTTCGAGTTTTCTTTTGAGGTCGTCTATCCTCCGATGCTTGATCGAGGCAACCTGGCTTCACGCTTCGACGTTCTGATATTTGTTGACGAAGGGATACCTTCAGAAGACAGGGAGAATCGTTCGCTGATCAGACCGGAAGACATTCCTGCCGAATATGGGGGTCAACTGGGAGACGTCACAGTCGCTCGAACCGTACCTCGACTCCGGGAGTTTCTCGAAGCCGGTGGAACCATTCTGACCATTGGGGGGTCGACGATTCTGGCCAGCCATCTCGATCTCCCCGTGTCCGACGCGCTCCTTGAGCGGCTTTCCGACGGAGAAGAGCGAAAACTGCCACAGGAACGATTTTTCATACCGGGTTCCCTCTTGCGGGTCCAGGTGAACGATGACCACCCCCTCGCATTCGGTGTCGGTTCTGAAGTCGACGTCGTTTTTAGCAGTAGCCCCGCCTTTAAGTTGAACCCGGAGCCCGGTGAACGCCGGATTGAGCCCGTCGCATGGTTCGGCGAGAATCCCTTACGCAGCGGTTGGGCCTGGGGCGAGAACTACCTCGCCGATTCAGTCGCTATCATCGACGCGACAGTGGGTGACGGCAAGCTGTTGCTGTTCGGCCCTGAAATCGCGTTTCGAGCCCAACCCCACGGCACTTTCAAATTCCTCTTCAACGGCATCTACTACAGCCACGCCCAGGAAGTCACCTTGGGTGGCCCTCGCAACTAGCAGACTGCTGGGACCTTGCGGTGAAAGTCGCTGAAAGCTATAGGTGCGCCCTATCAGCGCACAATAATCAGCACGATCTCTTGTGTGCCCTCGCGAAGGGCTGAGTGCCCGTGATGACGCGTTCGATGCAACCCGCCGTTGCCGGATCAGAGCTGGTAGAGCATGAGGTAGACGACTACGCCGGTGAAGGAAACGTATATCCACACAGGAAAAGTCCAGTGTGCGATCCGGCGATGCTTTTCGAATTGGCCACGAAACGCCAGATAGACTGTTCGAAGCACCATCGGAACGACCGCAGCCGCCAGCACCGTGTGCGTCAACAGGATTGACAGGTAGACGGTTCGAATCCAACCCTCTCGTTCGAAGCGAACCGAACCCACCTGGTAGTGGTAGACGAGGTATGAGGTCAGGAAAATCGAAGAGACAACCACGGCTGCAACCATGCAGATCTTGTGGGCTCCGGTCTTGCGAATGTAGACGAGGTAGACGCCGACTGTCACCAGGATTCCGCTGGTAAAGTTCAGCAGCGCGTTCAGCGCCGGGAGGTTTGAGAATTCCACTAACCCGCTCCGGAAAGAAGCGTTCTCACGTCGCCCTCGATCAGGGCATGGGAATCTCGTGTAGTGCCGTCGTAATAGTTACGAATCCGTCCTTCCTGATCTACAAGGACAAAGCGCGTGCTGTGAGTGATTGGTTCGATCTCGGATCCGAATGTGTCGTCTACAGCCAGATGAAAGCCTTCCTGCGACAAACGGTAAATGTCGTCTCGCTCTCCGGTCAGAAACAGCCAGCGCTCGGGGTCGGCCCCGTGTAAGGCGGCGTACTCGGCCAGAACCTTGGGCGTGTCCCTGGCAGGATCCACTGTAATCGATACGAACCGCACCTCGAGGGGCAACACGCTCTGCAAAGAACGCATCTGGACGGTCATCAACGGGCAGGTACCGCCGCAGTGGGTAAAAATCAGGTTGGCGACCCATACCTCGCCGGCGAGATCGTCCAGAGTGATTGTCTCTCCGCTCCGCTCAACCAGTTCGAATTCGGGAACGCTACCAAAATCGTTCAACGGTGCGTCACTTTCCATCGACCGAAAAACGATCAACATTCCGATCCCTGAGACCATGATCGCGATCGCGGCAAGTGACGACCAGTGCGGTAAACGAAACATTCTGAGACTCCTATCTCGGGACGAGAACCACCTACTGAAGTACGGAGGCAAAGTGGATCCGACGTCCGCGGCCCTATCCGGGTCTTGGGTAAAGAAGTTCTATACACGCGGTCATTCTACCTAAACGGCTATCCTCAGCGGCGATGCGTTACCGTAAGAGCCGCGACGAACATGGCAACTCCGAACATGGCAATCACCACCAGAGACGCAACTGGCGGCGGCCCTCCGAGCGCTGCATACGTTGAACTTCCATACAGACTCCAGCGGACTGCGGCCACTCCATAAGTAAGAGGATTAATAGCGATGACCCACTGTAACCAGAGCGGTGATCCACTCGCCGGGAAAACCGCGCCCGAAAGCAGCCACATAGGGATCAAAAACAAGTTCATAATGGCGTGAAAGCCCTGCGTGGAATCTAGACTCCAGGCAATGACATATCCGAGTGCCGTCAATCCAAACGCCAACAGGGCAAGAACGACGAGCGTGATCAAAATAGCCGCGGGTGAAACTCCGATCACCAGCGGCGCCAGAGTCAGGAAGACCATCCCCTGAATCAACGCCAGAGTGGTCGAGCCGGCGACCTTGCCAAGAACGATCGCCGAACGGGAAACGGGCGCGGCAAGAACGGACTGTAGGAAGCCTTCTTTTCGATCCTCGATGATTGAAATCGTTGAAAAAATCGAGGTAAATAGTAGGATCAGAACGACAGTCCCCGGGAAAAAATACTCCATGTAGTTGATCGCGCCATCAGGGGAGGGCAGACTGAAGGACCGCCCCACTCCCGATCCCAACAAGAGCCAGAAGACCACCGGAGAACCTAACGCGCCTACGATCCGGCTCCTTTGACGGACAAAGCGTACCAATTCGCGCTGCCACAACGTCACAGAACCCAGGAGGATATTCATAAATCCTCCCAGAGACGGTGCCCGGTCCGGTTAATAAAGACGTCCTCCAGGGTGGGCTTCGCCAACGTTACCGAATCGATCGTTCCCGGAAATGCCTCTATCAGTGTGGCGATGAATTCGTGTCCGTTCGTCTTCTCGATCCGCACGGATCCGTTCAATACGGTGGGCTTTAAGTCGAACGCTTCGGCGATCTTTCGCGAAAGCACATCCGGATCCTTGCTTGCCAGCGCAATGATATCTCCGCCAATCTGTTGCTTGAGAGACTCCGGCGGACCTGACCCGACCAGCAGCCCCTGATTCAGGATCAGGACGTGATCGGAGCGATCGCCTTCATCGATCAGATGCGTTGTTACCAGGATCGTGACCCCTTCAGAGCCCTTCAGACCTTCCAGGTATTGCCACAGGTCGTGGCGCGCTCCGGGATCGAGACCCACGGAGGGTTCATCGAGGATCAGTAGCTTGGGTTGGTGGAGCATGCCCTTGGCCAGTTCAACCCTGCGACGAAGCCCGCCTGATAGCGTTTCAATCAGGCTTGAAGACCTGTCGGAGATCTTGAGTCGATCCATCATGGCATCGACCCGTGATCGGAGCGCGTGGCCGTGGAGGCCGTAGAGGTGTCCCTGATGAAAGAGGTTTTCGCGGACGGTCAGTTTGATATCAAGGCTTGGGTTTTGAAATACGATTCCAATTTGCTGGCGTACCCGAGCGCTGTGCTCTGCTGTGTCGAGATCGAAGATTCTTGCTGTGCCTTCTGTCGGAAGCAATAGCGTTGAAAGAATTCGGAACAGGGTTGTCTTGCCGCCGCCGTTCGGACCCAGAAAGCTGAAGATTTCCGCCTCTTCCACCTGAAAGCTGACGTTGGACAGCGCTTTGCGCTCTCCGTAATAATGCGTCAGATTTTCTACTTCAACGACGTGCATTGTCTTAGTTTATCCGGGGATCCCTACCACAGGCATGGTCCTGAGGCGACTGCCATCTTAACGTCTGAACAACACCTCTGTGACCTCTGCGCCTTAGCGATGAAATTTCGTTCCCGTCGTGCTACAGCGATTCAAGGCTTCTTGGGTCACTATCCATTGATCTAGCTCGCCTTATCGATGACCATCATCAGCAACACTACAGGAAGATATAAGATGGAGATCCTCAGGAGCCGTCGTGCGGCGACCTGCGTCCGGAACAGTGCTACCGCCACACCGCAGCTGAGATAGACCAGGCCGGCCAGCAGTGCCCCGAACATGTAAGCGTTTCCTGTCACGCCGAAACTGGCCGGCAGAAGGCTGACGGGAATCAAGGCGCCACAGTACAGAATGATTTGCCGGCATGCGTTTAACTCGCCACTATGATGGATCGTCAGGCTTCGGAATCCGCCACGAACGTAGTCCGCGTCGTATAGCCACGCGATTGCCAGGAAGTGGGGCATTTGCCACAGGAACACGATCAAGAACAAGGCAAACGCCATTCCGTCGATTGAACCTCCGGCCGCGGTCCATCCCAGAATCGGTGGCGCTGCACCCGGAACTGCGCCAACGAGGGTGGCCAGCGCCGTGCGGCTTTTTAAGGGCGTGTATAAAAACACGTAGAGCAGTAGCGTGAGCGTCGCCAGAATGCCCGTGAGGACATTGGTGAAGAGGAGGAGATACGCGATCCCTGCCAGTGTGATTGCTACGGAAAAAATCAGTGCATCAAATTGACCGATTCGACCCGACGGTAGCGGCCGGTCTCGGGTCCGATGCATTCGTGCGTCAAGGTGGCGCTCCTGGTGTTGATTCAAGGCGCTGGCCCCTCCAGCAACCAGGGCGACGCCTACGATCGCGTGAAGTAGTGACAGGCTCGCGATACCGCCCACCGCCGCGCCCATATAGAAGCCGACAGCTGTTGTGACCAATACCAGCGAAGTAATTCGGGGCTTGGTGAGTTCGATATACTCCGCAATGCGGCTACGCCGTATCGTAGCGTCCGCTCCAATTGCTCTCATGGTCATGCGGGCTGAGGGGAAGCCGTCGGGCCTCGAAGCCTGGGAAGCATCGCAAAGGCCCGCAGAGTGAGTAGAACGGAAACGCCGAGGATAGTGGCGCCTGTCACGACATGAAAGGTCGTGACGACTTCACCTTTTTCTGTCCAGATCGTAAATGCGCCCAGCGTGAGCTGGATGCAGAGGAGTGCGGCCATGGTCAGAGACGGTCGCAACAATCGGCTGTGACTTCGGTATCCGGAAAGGATTCGGGTCAGTGTCCACGCGATCATAGTCGTTACCAACAGAGCACCAAGCCGGTGAGTGAAATGAATCACGACTGAGCTCGATTCCAAGGGTGGAATGACTCGGCCGAGGGCCAGAGGGAAGTCTGGAATGGCCAGTCCCGACTGTGTGTGCCGCATCAGGGCGCCCAACAGTAGTTGAAGGTAGACGGCTCCAGTTGTGAGTCCGCACAACCACGGAAGACTGGGACTTCCATGGCGCGGGCCGGCATCAGGCAGGCCCCTTTTCCAGTCTGGTGACGTAAACAAGGCCATTGCGACGATCATGCAAAAGAAAGTTTGCGCCAGCATGGCGTGACTGATGGACACCGGAGTCGGTAGAAGAAACAACACGGTGATCCCACCTAGAATACCCTGAGCGATAACGGCACCTAGAGCACCGAGAGCCCACCAGCGGACCCAGCGTCGCGGTTCTTGATTCCAGATCCAGATGGCCAGGACGATCGTGAGGAAGCCCACGAATGAGGCAATCATGCGATGGCCATGTTCGTAGAAGATCCCGCCGACCATTGGCGGGAAGAACATGCCGTAGGAGAGTGGCCAATCAGGAACTGCGAGACCGGATCCCGTACTCGTCACCATGCCGCCTGCAAAGATCAGGAAGGTGGTGCACAGAGCCGTGAATACCGTGAACCGGTGGAGCCCGAGGTTGTCTGGTTCCGGTCCCGCTACTCCCTTGATCACTTACTAGTCAGCTGCTTCTGCGGCAAACGTGAAGTCCAGTTCGGCCGCTTCGCCGTCAGCCAAAGTGATCGAGCTAACCTGCTCGCCGTAGCGTTCATGCCAGGCGACAACTTCGTATGTTCCCGGAGGCAAGGCCAGGGCAAAGTCACCGGTATCCCCGCTTGTTGTATGGAACGGGTGATCGAACACACCAATAAAGGCCTCCATCCACCGGTGGACATCGCAGCGCATCGGCAGCGGCATCTCAGGTTGAGCGAAGACTTGCATCGTCTCCATGTTTTGAACTGGCTGGCCGATGTTGAACGGCGTGTTGACTTCAGCCCACGCGTGGATGTTATGAAGCGTTGCGTCACTGTTTCGGACGGTCAGCGTCTGGCCCGACATCATCGTGAACGCGTGTGGTATATAGGTGCATCCACGCTGGTCGATCACGGCAGCTTCGGTCGGGACGGCATAACCGGCGCCTTCATGTCCCGAGCGAACGTACACGATCACGTTTTCCAGCTTGCCGTCCTCAGTAACGACGACTTCCTTGCTACGAGCACCCGAGAAGCCTTCTTGGCAGAATGGGTCTGCCGCCATTTGAATCAGTACCATCTCCGGCGGGGCACCTTCGAGCGTGATGCTGCCGGAAACACCCGCTGTGGCCGTCGACGGGTCGTAGGCCGGGCCATCGCCTGCGCCTCCGCCCACGGGAGCTGGAGGCAATCCCGTATCGTTGCCGCCGCCGCATCCGGCAGCCACGAGAACGATTATCGAAAATGCGAGGAATAACGCTTTCTTGTTATACATTGAACGAATCTCCCTAAGGACGTATGGTTGCATAGATACTTTCAAAGCGGATTACCGCCGATCACTTGACGAGGCAACCAGGCTACTGATCGGCCTCCGCCTGATGTCTATATCGCCGCGATCTTTGTTATCAATCGTCCGTTGACTCTGCCCGCTCCCCTTGACCGACGGTGAGGAACAGGTAGTCCCGGATCGCCTGGATCTGTGCCGTCACGTCCCCATCGAGAACGTCGGGCAGAGGGGATTGTCCATCTGGGAAAAAGGTCGGCATCCGGGTTCCAGGCGCAATCTGCTGCGGATCTATCAGCCAATCCAGAACCCACTCCGGACGCAGCCTTTCATGGGCAATTTGGAGGTCGGGGGCCAGGTCTGCCGCCTCAACGCCGGCAGGTAACGGCCCATCTGCTGTCGGATGGCATTGGGCACATCGCATAAGTCCGAACAATTCTTCTCCGACCTGGAGACGATCATTCGTCGTGCCGATCGCCGTGTTGATGAACGGGAAATCGACCTGATCGAGCGCGGAGAAATACCGCGCGATCGTCGTCGCTTCGAGTTCGTTGAAATAGAACGTCGGCATGCGTGCGGTCAGCCACGGACGCAACGTTTGTTCCCCTGGGTTTTGCAGGAAAGGATGGAGCCAAAGGGGTTGGGTTTTGGCGCCCTGAGTATTGAGCAGGGGTGGCCAGAACGCGGAATCTTCAATCGTTGATCGGATATCTCCACCGCCGGCTTCGATGTCGTGACACCCCCGGCAGTTCCGTTGAGCGATCAGGGCCCGGCCGGCCTCGATATCTGCCGTCAGGTTGTTGCGCATGTCAGGTACGACTTCGTCCTTGACGAGGCCGGTCAACACCAAAACGATCGAATCGATCTGCTCATCCGTAAAACCGTAATCAGGCATTCGCGCCAGCTCTTCGGGCCGTTTCACGCGTCCTACATCAAAGATTCGCGGATCCCTCAGCTTCTGTTCATACCATGCGCTACGTTCGTGTTCGATGTCGAGGAAGCCGAAGTCCAGTCTCGGAAGCAGTTTGCTGCCGGCTTCGGTGAGTTCCGTTCCGATGGGCTGGGTTTCTTCAAACCCTTCGATCAGGTGGCAACCGAAACAGCCATAACGTGCAATCAGACGTTCACCCGAGTACGCCGTCTTTTCTTCGAGCGACATTGTCTGGACGGCCTCTCGGGCTTCGATGCCCGTCAACCCAGCCCTGAGGAACTCCAGAGTGATGGCATCCAGCGCCGCTGTGTCAATTCCAGGAGCCGTTAGTGTTTCAAATGCAGGGTTGGTCAACGACGCAAGGTAGGTGGCCACATCGGCGGCCTCGGCGTCCGTTAAGCGCAGGTTCGGCATTTTCGTGTCGTGCCAGACACTCCGCGGATCCCGGACCCAATTGTAGAGCCAATCAATTGAAACTTTGCTTCCCTGGCTGGCCAGGTTGTATCCGAAGCGTCTGCGATGCTGGGTCCTGGAAGGATCTTCTTCAATTTCCCCCACCGCGTGGCAGCCCATACAGCCAACGTTTTCGACAAGCTGCCGCCCCCGCTCTACGTTTCCGTTCGTTTCTGCCGGAGGCAAAGGACTCGGCTGTGACTTTGAAAAGAGAAATTCCGTGATGACGGAGATCTCGGTGTTGTTACGAGCTTCGTGTTCCGGTCCGCTGTTGTTGGAGTTGAACCAGAACTTGGGCATCCGCGCCTCGGATTTAAACGCTTTCGGATCGCGGAGCCACTTCTTGACCCAGCCGGAATCGAGCTTGCTGTCGATAGTCGTCAGGTCTGGCCCGACGCGCTGTACGTCCTCGTATCCTGGAATTCGATGGCATCCGAAGCAGCCGTACATTCGGACGAGGTCCCGCCCCATGTTCAAACTGGGGGCCTCTGGGACGTCGCCGCCCCCGGTGTGGCATTTCAAACAGCTGGCTTCGGTTCGATTCAGAGGCAGCATGGGTGTTTCGAGAAAGTGTTGTTCGACCCAACCATAGGCCTGTTCCCACTCTTCGCGCTGCGCGCCGTTAATCGGCGTGTGGCCGGCACGGGTAAACTCCACCGCCCGGTCGAGGCCGGCATGGCAGGTCGTACACCCGAACTGGTCGATCGCGTGGGGCGAGTTGGGGCCGACAAACTTGTCCAATTCCGGGTGCGTCGTGAACGGCTGTGGCTCATCTGCGAACGAGGGCTGGTCGATGCCCAGATGGCAGGTCGTACAACGGTCCACGCGGGGTACCTGGAGGAACGGATGGTCGTTGTGTAAGTTCGGTAACAGGATCTGGCTGATCTTTTCCGACGGATTCAGCATATCCAGAACCGGTGCGTTCCGGAACGAGGTGACAATGAGTCCGGGGTCGAGCGTATTCATGGCCCCTTGTAACACGTTGAAATCGTCCAGCACCTCTTCAATGCCATCCTGGATCTGGTCACGCTGACCGACGTAGGTGTTCAATTCGTCATTGCTGGCGCGCATCGCCAGCGTCAATTCTTCAACGCGCTGTTCGATTTCACCAATCTCGCCCAGGGTCGCTTCGGCTCTCAGTCCAAGTTCCCCGGAGCTGTCCGGATCGTTGACCACGGACTCTTCGTATTCGTACCGTTCAACGTCGTATTGGGCCCGGGCAAAGCGGAAATCCTGGTCGGCCGCATAAAACTCTGCGTTCAAGTCGTCCAGATCGCCCTGGATCCGATCGACTTCGCCCTCGTTCACGGCCAGATTGGCCTGAGCCTCGGCAAGCTGGTTCTGAAGCTGGTCAAACTGATTGCGATCAATCGCGTTGGCCGCGGTGTCCATCGCTTGCTGTGTTTGCTCGATGGTCAGGCGGCTGAAGGACCGCTGGTACTGTTTCCACTCTCTGTTGTAGTCGTAGAGAATCATCCAGACAGTAAACGCGAACAGAAGCAGGCTGGAAATGGCGAACCATTTGTGAAGGTTGGTCACCTCATACAGGCGATCCCCTCGCAGTCCTATGTTGAGCGCCGCATCCTTTTTTGCAGGGGGCGGAATTGCGGGTTTTTTCGCTCCGCCGTTCGGTGTTTCGCTACTCAATGCTCTCTCCAGTTCGAAGTAAGCGCCTGTAAATGACGGCTAAATATTGAAGAAATACTCCGGTATGCCAATGATGTATTTCATATTCAACAGCCATCGCAGCCCCATCTTGATGGGAAGCGATGCCATCGATAGCAACAGGAACACCATGACGTGATAGCGTGAGGGTCCCAGAGTCTGATAAAAGCCTTTGAACCAGGTCCTGGCCAACAGCGCGGGCACCGCGAGTAAATAGGCAAAGACGGCAATGAAACCGAACATTTCCCTCACCAGGATGTTTGACGGCAATCCCACACCAAGCATCCGGACCCAGATGTACTCGGACAGGTTGACGTTGACCAGGGCTTCCAGCTTATGGATGTCCCAGTATTCATATGGCCCAAAGAAATTCCAGTTCGGACCCCTGAGGAATGTTCCCAATATGACCAGGAGCACCCAGAGGATTAGGAAGCCGAACAGAAAGATCATGATCTCCCAGCTCCGTTCCTTGAAGGTGAAGTACCCATTGCCCTTGGGATTGGTGTCAAAATATGGGATCGCCATCAGTCCCACGATGATCAAGCTCGGAAAGACCACCCCCGCCAACCAAGGATCGAAATAGACCAGCATTTCCTGGAGTCCCAGGAAATACCATGGCGCCTTCGACGGATTCGGCGTATTCGCCGGGTTTGCCGGTTCCTCGATAGGCGCCCCGATCAGAATGGACCATCCGATCAACACGAAGGTCAGGATGACCATGCAGATCAGTTCGGTGTAAACAAGATCGGGCCAGGTAAGCACCTTCCCCGCCGTTTCTTCTTTCTCGATGAGTGGCTTGCCTTCCGCTATTCGTTGGTCGTTTCGTACGCCTTCGCGCATCGCAAACCACGTGAAAAATGGGATCAGGAACAGCATGCCGACGATCGGGATGTTGTCCGGCTTGGTGACGATCAAATAGAAGTCTTCATCGAACATGCTCACGGCCAGGAACAGGGCCATGGCCGGAAACAGGATCATCGCGGCTTTGTTGCTGTAAAAGATTTCCCGATACCTCGCCGACACGAAGAGCAGGATTGCGGCCAGCGTAATGAGAATCTGCGGTGCCGCTAAGAAGTTGATGATGTCTTTTATGAATTCCATGGCTTTTCCCGCTGTCTATAGGGGACCGGAAATTCCGCCGTCCCGGCGTATGCGCCAGAAGTGAACGGCCATCAGAAATCCTGCAATCAGCGGCAGGCCGACACAGTGGAGGACGTAGAACCGAAGTAATGCGCCTTCTCCGACGAAGGTGCCGCCGAGCAGGGCAAAGCGTGCGTCGCTTGTGCTGTTCACAAGGCTCACGTTGCCCAATTGCAATAATGCTGCGCCAGGTCCTTCGTATCCGAGGAACGGCGTTGCCCTCGCCATATTTGATCCGACCGTTATCGCCCACATGGCCAACTGGTCCCACGGGAGCAGATAGCCGGTAAAACTCAACAGCAGCGTGAGGACGAGGAGGATCACGCCGACACCCCAGTTGAACTCACGGGGTGGCTTATAGGACCCCGTCATGAACACGCGGAACATGTGCAGCCAGACCGAAATGACCATGGCGTGCGCGCCCCACCGATGAAGCTCCCGCATGATCCCGAGCGGCACCTGTTCCCGTAGATCGATGATGTCTACATAGGCATACTCCAGTGTGGGCCGATAATAGAACATCAGGAGAAGGCCGGTGAACGTCAGTACGAGGAACAGGAAGAACGTGATCCCTCCCATGCACCAGGTAAAGCGGAGGCGGATGCCGGATTTTCGAACCTTTACCGGATGGAGATGGAGAAACACGTTCCCCAGCATCACGAGCATTCGCTTGCGGTCGGAACTGGGAACGCCGACTCGGAATATTGACCGGTAAACCTGGCTCTTTTGTATGGATTCCCCGATGTTTGCCGGTGAAAGGTTTGACAAAAACTCTTTGAGTTGAATCATAAAAAAGGACCTGACAGCTTAAGAATTATCCGAAAACCCTATAGTTCTAAAAAGGCCCCAGGAAGTTCCCACTGACCCTTTTCTTGCTGGTACTTCTGACTTTTGTCGACAAGGATCTCACCGTCCTCGGTCAGACTGATCGTATGGCGCTCCAAGGGCCGTGGGGCTGGGCCTTCAAAATTAATGCCGGTTTTATAAAAACCACTCCCGTGACACGGGCACTTGAATTTTTGTTCGGCTTCAAGCCAGTTGGGCGTACAGCCCAGGTGTGTACATGTGGTCGAGAGGGCGTAGAGCCCCGCTTCGTCACGGACCAGCCAGACGCCAAACTGATCCTTGAATCTCTCATCGACCTGCCCGACCTGGATGACGTCCGGCGTTCCAGCCCGAAAGCTCGACGGAGGTTCGAACAGAACGTTGGGAAACATGAAGCGGGCTGTGGCCGTGCCCGCGGCGAGCATGGAGGCAGTGAAGGCCATCCAGGCAACGCTCATCCAGGACAGAAAAGACCTGCGCGACTCAACCTTATCGACCTTAGGGGCCGGAGCCTTTGCCTTCGCTACGGGTGGTTTTGGCGGCGCTTGAGGATTATTTTTGCTCATGGCACGACTCCTCTTGATATCTTCCGGTTCCAGGACGTAAAGGAATAAATATTTCCAGTTTAACCAGTTTAATAGGTTGCCAATGCTTCCAACGCGGCATCGCGTACGCTCAGGCTGGGATCGCTCTGGCTTAAAGAAGCCAGATGCCCTCGCGCATCTTCCAGCTTCAACACGCCGAGACTCTTGACCGCGTTTACGATGACATTGTCGCGTTCCTCTCCCGAGATATCCACAAACTGTGACAAGTACGATCGGTCCGTGAGTTGGAGGAGGATTCCAGTCCCTGCGTCGTCATTCATCTGAGCCAGCGCCATGGCCGCGTTCCAGCGGACGTCGGCGGCCGGATCGTTCAGGGCCACCTGCAGATCGTGAATTGTCGACGGATCTTTGAGCGTTCCAAGAACGTAGACGGCGATTTTCCGAACCCCGGAATCGTTGCTCCCAATCATTTTAACGGCGGGACGGGCGGCCGACGGGTCACCAATGGCCCCCAGGGCCCACAGCGTCCAGATCTGGGTTTCAATAGTTGCATCCGATAGGCCCTCTATCAGCGCCGGAACCGCCGCAGGATCGCCCAGATGACCGAGGCTGATAGCCAGAAACTGACGAATCCGCGGATCGTCAGCAACCGCGTTGCTATACACCTGGAGAAGTTTGTCCCCGAAACCTGAACTTCTGAGTTCCCCGTTATCTGCCGCAATCACTTTAGACAGGTCCAGTGCTGCCTGCCAGCGGCGAGTGTCGAATGGTGAACCGGACGAACCCTGGCTGAGTTCCTGCAGGTAGGCCTCCGGGGTCTTCTGATCGTAAGTGACGTAGCCGAAAAGGACAAAGATACCTATTCCGAACGCGATAACGATGAGAGGGAACAGAAAGAACTGGGCTATCAGCAGCGACGTAGGCTTCTCTACCTCTGTCAGGTCGTCCTGCGGAGGCATCGAGATTGGATTACTGTTGGAGTCCATTTAGTAAACGCAGAAACGGGGGCTCTTCACCCACAATAACGAACCTTGAAGGATAGAAAATTGCCGCGTCTCCGTCAACTCCTAACTGCAGTTAGAACGGGAATTTAGCCTGCTCTCGAAGGTGGTCGGACAGTGTCCACCAGGCCCCGGGGTTATCGACGTACAGAGAGCGGAGTTTGCGTCCTTCCGGTACCCCCGAATCAGCGGCGCGAACGGTATCTCGACTAGACGGCATTCCGAGTGTCGAGCAGCAGCGTAACCGGCCCATTGTTTGTGAGATCCACGTCCATTGTTTCCCGAAATACGCCCGTAGAAGTATCGACGCCGGTCCGATCGAGTGCGGCCACAAACAACCCATACAAATGCTGGGCTTCATCAGGCGCAGCAGCTTTGTCGAACGAGGGTCGGCGCCCTTTCCGGCTATCGCCGAGCAATGTAAACTGTGACACGGCCAGCACTTCTCCGCCGACCTCGATGAGGGAGCGGTTCATACGGCCGCTTTCGTCTTCAAATACACGGAGTTCGACGACTTTCTTTGCGAGCATTATCGCGTCGGTTTCTGTGTCGTTCTTTTCCACTCCTACTAACACAACGACGCCCATGCCAATGCGTGAGAATTCTCTGTCCCCGATTCTGACGCATGCCGAGGAGACTCTCTGAATGACGGCTCTCATGCTGCCCGCTATTTGTTTGAAGTCCGAAGGCTCTTGAGGAACTGCCGTTGCAGTTTTTCATTGATCAGTCGAGTATTCCGAGCATCGGTTTTCCACTTGGCGCAGAGTGTAGCGACGGGAATGATCGCTTTGGCCATTGATCCGTGTCCTCCGGCGGAACCTAGATGACCAAATGCATCTTTGAGCACCTTACCGGCCGCCTTGACGTAGCCGACATTGCGGACAGACATGACCAGATCAGACTCAAAGATTCCGCTGACGACGGCCCATTCGATTCCCTCAAACTGGAGACAAAAATCTGCGATCTGAGGGATGAGGTCTTCCCGCTCCACCCGACCCAGATTCACAAAAGCCACTTTGTCGCTGATCTGACGCGTCTTCAAGGCACGGCCCAGGGCATCGATCGCGGCTGGAGGTAGTTCTGGACGCTCGATCCGCCGCAGAAGGTTATGATTTGCAAGTGGATAGACGTAGGAAAAGGCCTCGACGTCCCACTGGTTGGTCTGTCGCCCCAGCAGGAACGTATCGCTCTTGATCCCGTACAACAAGGCGGTTGACAGACGCGTCCCCACGTTGTTTCCCATGCAGAGCAGGTATTCGAGGAGGATCGTTGCCGTCGCACCGTAGTCGGGCCGAACGTCCCGTATTTCGCAGTTATAGCCGAACTGCTCCGGGTGGTGGTCGACGACGAGGTCGATCCGGGGCAACTCAGTCCGGATATGCGGCGGCTGCAGATCGACCAGCGCGAGGCGATCGAACCGGGTGCACTGATCGGGCGTGATTTGTTCGACTTCGATCTCCAGCAACTTTGCCATCGCAATGTTTTCAGGGCGCGTCACTTTGCCGAAACTGGCGATGGTCGCGGTTTGTTTATTCCGACCGAGTGCCTGGCGCAGGGCAAGACCGCTGGCAATGGCATCGGGGTCGGGATCGTCTTGAAGAAGGATGAGTACTGAATCGGCGGCTTCGAAGTGTTCCCGGATTCTTTCGATGGTTCGAGCCGTCCGGGCCAGAACCATCTGCCACCGAAGATTGCCTTCCAACAACTCCTGCATGGTAATACACCGCACAAATCGGGCCTGTTCGGCGACTTTGTCCCGTTCAGCTGTTATGACGAGCGTCGGTACGCGCTGTCCGTGCCGACGGACGAGATCGAGCACGCCTTCGATGCGCGCGAAGTCGTCAGACTGAACCAGCAGGATGTCGAGATTGTTTGCTTTGAGCTGCTTCTTAAGCGATGCGTTGTTCCGCCCGGGGAGAGATACTTCCTGGCCGTGTGAGGCCAGGTGCCGCTTGGCTGCGGGATCGGTGACGATGTAGGTGGTCTCACCGTTTCCGACAAAGTAGTCTTTGAGGAGACCCGCGATATAGTCTTCCTCAATATAGACAACAAACCGCATATGGTTTCGGAGACGGGGCCAGTCGTGGGCAATAAAAATGCACCTTCAGCCCGAAGGTGCTCGCTTACCACCTATGTCAAATCCCATTGGCCAGCCAAGCCATAATTTTAGGGCTGCGTAGCTCGGGATGTCAACCCAGCGGCCTGCACGCCCGCCAGGGACCCGCGGGGGTGAGCGGAATGCAAGAGGTCCAGCTATATTTCGATTCGTTCGATTAACCCGCCGACTATTGCGGCTCGCCAGGGCAGAGAAGATATTTCCACTCGTTCTTCGAGTTGATGTGCGCCCAGGCCGAGGGCCCCCAATCCATCCAGCGTCGGAACACCCATGGCCGACGTCAAGTTGCCGTCGGAGGTGCCCCCGGTCGAACCGCCCACGAGTTCGCGACCCAACTCGCCAGCTATTTCTCGGGCGCAGTCGAAGAGCTTCATATTCGCGGGCGTAGGCTCGAGCGGTGGCCGCCGAAAGGCACCGGCTATTTCAAGGCGCGCCCCCTCGATTACGGGATCGAGTGAATTTATCGCGGCGGTGACCCGCTTGGCCTCCTCGAGGCTAGGGGTGCGTGCATCAACTTGCACAAAGCATTCGGCGGGAACGACGTTGGGGCGGGTGCCGCCTTCGACGACGGCTACTGTGACGGTCGTCTTTTTCTCGATGTCGCCGAATTTCCCAATACGCAATATCTGGTGGGCGATCTCGTCAACAGCGTTAATGCCGTCCTCCGGATTGATACCCGTGTGAGCTGCCTTCCCCAGGGCCTTTACGACGAAACGTCCCATCCCGTTGCGGGTCGTTTTTAGAGCGCCACCCGGTAGTGGCGGCTCCAGTACCAGCACGGCACCGACCTCGGCAGCTTGACTACGGACGAGCGCTCTGGAGCCTGGACTTCCAACTTCCTCATTGCTTATGAGGAGAATCGAAATCGGATGTTTCAGCTTTCCCCGAATTTGAAGGAGCGCGCGGATGGCCATCCACATCATTACGATTCCGGCCTTCATATCGAACACTCCGGGGCCGGTTGCGATGTCACCGCCTATCCTGAACGGACGTTCGATCAGCACGCCCTCTGGCCAGACCGTGTCGGTATGTCCCAGAAGCATGATCGGGGTATCTCTTTCGCCGGGGAAACGGATCAACATGTGGTCGCCACGTTCCTCTTCGGGAATGCGAGTGGTTTCGCCGCCAAGTTTTCCAAATACATCCGCTAGGAACTCAACGAGTCGATTGACCAGAGCCGGGTCGTAGCTGGGCGATTCCAGATTGACTAAGTGTTCGAGAAGTTGAACGCCTTCCGGGAGCGTCGCTTCAAGTTCGTGGAGTAGGTCCTTCATTCTTGATCCGCTGCTCGCCCGGTGATGGGCTACGGCTATAATGGCACGCTCAGAGCAGGGCTATCCAAGGATCTTGCAAGTTTTCAGAAGCAAGCCAGAGTCCGTTTTCGGTCGTGCGCTTCTGAACTACAACAGTCAATCTCGGTTACTTGACGGAGGCGGATCAGCGAAAGCTTCATATCGATATCGCTGACTTCTAATGAAGATAGCCATAGTCGGCACCCGAGGTATTCCAGCTAACTACGGGGGTTTTGAGACCTTCGCCGAAGAGCTTTCCACGCGACTGGTTGAACGCGGCCATGAAGTTACCGTGTATGGCCGCAGCAATAACGTAAGACATGCATCCGGAGTGTACCGTGGCGTTCGGCTTGTGATTCTTCCAACGATCCCCACAAAGCATCTCGATACCGTGGCGCACACTTTTCTCTCTGTCTTCCACGCCCTCTTTTCCGACTATGACGTCATTCTGATGTGTAACGCAGCCAATGCCATTTTCTCGATCGTGCCTCGCCTGGGTGGGATTCCCGTGGCGCTGAACGTCGATGGTATCGAGAGAAAACGCCGAAAGTGGGGCGTCGCCGGCCGGATTCACTACCGAGTATCCGAGCACATGGCGAGTGTGCTTCCCACTGTAGCCGTCACGGATGCGGGCGTGATCGAAGACTACTACCTGAACCGTCACGATACACCATCGGTGATGATCGCCTACGGGGCGGATTGTCGCCGACAGGAGAGCACCGAGTTCATAAGAACCCTCGGCCTCGAGCCCCGGAAGTACCTCTTCTACGTCAGCCGATTGGAGCCAGAGAATAACGCCCATCTGGTGATCGAGGCTTACGGGAAAGTGGAGACGTCAATGCCACTCGTCATTGTCGGCGATGCTCCTTATGCAGCCGGCTACATCCGGCACTTGAAATCGATCGCCGACGACCGGGTGCAGTTCCTTGGAGCCATATACGGAGACAGATGCCTGGAATTGAGGTCTCATGCGTACCTTTCCTTCCAGGCGACTGAGGTAGGTGGAACCCATCCGGCTCTCCTCGAAGCGATGGGAGCAGGCAACTGCATTCTGGCCAAGGACACCCCTGAACACCGGGAGGTGCTCGATTCCGCAGGGCTCTATTTCAAAGACTCGACTGACCTTGCGGACTTGCTGCGACAGGCTCTGTCGGATCCGATCCCCATCGCCCGTTACCGCAAGCGAACGCGTTCGCGGGTTCAGAAGCGGTATTCATGGGAAACAGTTACCCGTCAATACGAAGACCTGTTTTCAGAGATCGTGAAAACGGGTATCCGGAACGCATAGCGCACGGGGACAGACTGATCCGTCCATTGCGTGTGGAACGGGGACAGGGACTTCCCTCCGCTGTCTGACTGGTTCAGGGAAGTGGCAATTGTGTCTTGAGAACAGAGGAGTCTGTACGCAACCATATAGTGCGATACAATTTGGGTCCACTGCACCTCGCACTGGAATTTTCGGAGTATGACTATGAAAACCTCATTGATAGGATTCACGATAGCGCTCCTGCTTGCGGCTCCCTCCAGCGGTCAGGATTTCGGGTTCAGTCCTGTATGGCCCGAACTGAGCCCGCAGGAACGATCCGAAGTGATGGCGTTCGGGGAGGAATTCAAAGACTTCATGGGTCGAGCGAAGAGCGAAATGTGGTTTGTCCGTGAGGGTGTGGTGTTTGCCGAATCGGAAGGCTTCAGGGCCTGGTCTCCCGACGTCGCCTCCTCCGACCTGACGCCCGGTTCCCGGTGGTACGCGGTGAATCGGGACCGGACGATCGTGTTGTTTATCATCGGTTCGGAACCGCTCGAACAAGGGCTGCGAATCGTCAACACGCATATAGATTCGCCGAGGATCGAGTTCAAGACTCGCCCTTTCCGCGAGCGGAGCGGAATCGTTACCGTCGATGCTCAGGTACACGGGGGCATCAAGAACTACCAGTGGGCGAACCTTCCTTTGGCCATGATCGGTCGCGTCGACAAGACAGACGGGACGACCCTGTGGATTGAGGTGGGTACGCAATCGGAGGATCCTATTCTTCTGATAACAGATCTCGCCCCACATGTTGACGCCGACTACCGGGATAGGACGCAGCGCGAGGTGCTCCGCACCGAAGAAATGGAACCCATAATTGCTTCTCTGCCACCGGACCTAGATAGTGGCCACGAGGATGCGACGGCTCGCCTGCTTGCTTTGCTTGAGGACGAATATGGGATAGACGCCAGGGATTTCCTCTCGGCTGACATTCAGCTTGTCCCCGCGACCGAACCGAGAGACGTCGGACTCGACCGCGCGCTGGTAGCCGCTTACGGACAGGACGATCGATCGACCGGATATATCAGTTTGCGGTCGATTTCGGAAATAGGGACACCACGCCACACGGTCGTTGCATACGCGGTGAACAACGAAGAGACTGGATCCTGGAACACCGGAGTTAATTCCGCGTGGTTCACGACGCTTGTTTCCGAGATAGTCCTATTGCAGTCAGGAGAGTTCAACGACCTGCTGCTGCGTCGCGCCTATGCCAACACCGAGGTGTTGGTCAGTGACACCACGACCGCGTTGAATCCCCTGTTTCCGGCTCCCCAGAACGAGGCGCTGACCTCCCGGTTGGGCTACGGTATGGTCGTGAAAGAGTACGGCGCAGGACGGGAAGCCAACTCCGAGTTCTTTGCCAAGATAAGAGGGATGCTCGACGGGTCCGGCGTGAAGTGGCAAACTCACTCTTATGATGCCGGATACGGCGGCGGGACAATTGCGGCTTGGTTTGCGGGACAGAACATGGACGTCATCGACGTGGGTATCGGTATCGTCAGTATGCACTCTCCACTGGAAGTGTCTTCAAAGGTGGATTTGTGGGAGTTACGCAAAGGATTTCAGGCCTTTTTCAATCAGTGAACAGAAACGTTTCGTAGACGTTTGAGTGGTACCGATCGCACGTGGCCTGGATTCGGAAGATCGAAAACAAATCCTCTCTCGTGTACTACAAATCCTACCCCCCGCATCGCGACCAAACGTTCGTCTCGGACAAATGGACGAACGGACCTTTACCATTCAAGATGCTTTAGGGAATAGAATGAGAAAGAGGTACAAACTGTAAAGGATGTGCCTGGACTATTCTGTCAATGATGTTCCCGGCCGTTCAGCGTAGGTTCCATATTCTGGATTCAACAAATCTGGACGGCCCGCTTGTCCGGTGTGCCGTCTGCGGGATGCACTACATCGGGATCCGATTCTCCGATTTGGCGTTCGGAGCGGAATCTTCGCAGTTGGCTGCGGATCGGGTGCGTCGAGCCAACGCGCGCTTCCAGCATTTTCCAATCGCTGAAGAACGCCGTCTGAGCGCTGTGAACGCTCGGTGGCGTCTGGATCTTATCCGCCGACACCGTCCCTCGGGACGGCTGCTTGACGTTGGCTGTGGTTGGGGGGACTTTCTGATGGCGTCGGGGGACTACTTTGATGCCTATGGCGTAGAGCCCAATCCCGAGTTGGCGAAGAATGGCGGAGATAATCAACGTATCCATTGCGGGGTAATTCAAACAGCACCCTGGAGTGATTTCGACGTGGTAACGAGCTTTCATGTCATCGAGCACGTGAATTCTCCAGCAGAATTGATTGAGCATGCGGCCCAGCGCTTGAAGTCAGGTGGATTGCTCGCTATGGAGACGCCGGATATCGGATCTTGGGCGTATCGCGTTTTCCGATCCCGATGGCGGCAGTTTATTCCTGAGCACTACCATTTCTTCGACCGAACCACGCTGACCCGGCTGCTCTCCGAGAGAGGATTCCGAGTGTTCCACTCGATGAATATCGGGAAATACGCCAGCTTCGGGCTGGTCTTGAATCGCCTCGGCCGGCAGATACCTCTCTTCTGCCGCGTGCCGGTCGGCGACGGATCGTACGCATTTCGTTTCAACCCGCGCGACATTTTGCTGGTTTTGGCCACGCGATCGTGAAATGCGGATTTGGCAGCGTGGCAGTGCCCTAACAGCCCGTGGCAGAAGTCCCGAGGGCCGCGTTACGGCCAAACGGGGCCGGATTCTAGGAGACGACGACGAAACAATGCTCTTTCATTGGGAGGAGTCGGCGACAACGAAGACGGCCCCGTTTCGCCGTAACCCTGTAGGCGTAGGGGGGGGTCGGGCCGCAGGCTTTGTCCCTCGTCGGTCACGATGCAAAGACATCGTTCCGCTCCTCACTTCGCACCTGCAACCCGAAGACCCCTGCGCGCGGCCCTCGGGACTTCTGCCACGGACTGCTAAGGCCCTGGATGCCCGATGAGCGTATGAGTCCTTAGAGGGATGAATGTTTCCGTTCAAATCGTGACTTTCAATAGCGCGTCTGACATCGCGGAATGTCTGGAGAGCGTGGCACATCAGACTTACGCAAATCTCCGAATACGCGTCCTGGACAATGCCTCTGAAGACAATTCCATCGACTTGCTCAAAGGCTTCGATGTCGACATCTTCCGCTCGGAAACGAACGTGGGCTTTGCTGCCGGACACAACCGGCTGGCCCGCGAGTATCCTGCACCCTATGTTTTGTTTCTCAATCCCGATACGATCCTGGACCCGACTTTCGTAGAGGAACTGGTTCGGGTACTGGAGGACTCGCCCCGAGTGGGTTCGGCGACAGGAAAGCTTCTGCGGATAGATGGTGGAACCCTGGACTCAACGGGCATCACCATGACTGCCAACCAGAGGCATCTGGACCGGGGAGCTGGCGAGAAGGACACGGGGCAGTATGAGACTCCAGGTCCTGTTTTCGGGCCCAGCGGTGCTGCGGCCATGTACCGCTATGCATGTCTTGAAGATGTCGCGATCGAAGGTGACTTTTTTGACGAAGATTTTTTCGCATATCGGGAAGACGCCGATCTAGCCTGGCGCTGCTGCCTGCTGGGCTGGGAGGCGCAGTACGTTCCCACGGCGGTCGGACGTCATCGACGCCGGGTGACGCCTGAGGCGCGGCCTCATCTTTCACCGACCATCAACATGCATTCTGTGAAGAACCGATTCATCCTCAGGATCAATAACATGACGCCCGGATTGTATCGGAAACACTTCTGGTCGATCACGGCTCGTGATCTCGCGGTTCTGGGATACGTACTGCTCAAAGAGTGGTCGTCGATCCCTGGGCTCCTGTACGTAGTAGGGCAGTTTCCACGCCTATGGGGAAAACGGCGATTCATTCAGTCCCGTGTTCGGGTGGATGCCGCTGAATTGGAAAAGTGGTTTCCGGTAGAATAACCCACAAGTATGGCTGAAAAACTTATCGGCAGTCTGATCCATGGCGATCATCCGGAACCAGGAAAGGCCCGCCCGCTCAAGGATCGGCTCAAAATTCCTGTCGCACTACTCCTGACACTTTTGGTGATTGGCGGCGGCCTGTACAAGTTTATCAATTATCGCGAGGAATCGCGGGTCTCTGCCTTTCTCGAAACGATCGCGGCCCACCAGTTTGAGGATGCCTACGCCATGTGGGATGGCGACGAGCGCTATGACCTGGGAGACTTCCTTGAGGATTGGGGTGAGGCAGGTTTCTATACCACGGGCCTGGAACGGTTCGATGTGATCGATTCCAACAATAGGGGTTCTTCGGTCATTGTTTACGCAACGGTCAACGATGGGTTTCCAATTGCTATCCTTGTAGACAAAGAGACGCTCCTGCTCTCGTTTTCCCCCGAAAACAAGTACTCTGGCAGAAGATAATTAATCAAGGAACACCCGAATTCGACGAAGACGTGTCGATCCCGTAAGTATCCCGTCCCTTAACAATTCATGACACCGATCACAGCTGTCATTATAACGCTCGATGAAGAAAACAACATCGGGCGTTGCCTGGATTCTCTCGTCGATGTGGCTGCTGAGATCCTGGTCATTGATGCGGGTTCTTCGGACAAGACCTGTCAGATTGCGAAAGCAAAAGGAGCGCGGGTGCTCGCCCATCCCTGGGAAGGGTATGGCGATCAGAAGAACTTCGGTAATTCTCAAGCGGCTCACGACTATATCTTGTCACTGGATGCCGATGAAGCGTTGTCGGATGAACTTCGTGATTCTATAGTTGCTAGCCGAAAGGAGGGTCTCCATAGTGTCTATGGATTTTCCCGTTTGGCGAGCTATTGTGGGCAATGGATACGGCACGGCGGGTGGTATCCCAATCGGAAGATCCGTCTCTTTCCAAAGGCCATCGCGAAGTGGACGGGGGATTCTGTCCACGAAAGGCTGAAGTTTCAAGGCAATCCAGAGGTGAAGTGGTTGAAGGGCGACTTACACCACTATTCCTACTACACAGTTCAGGAACACAGGGATCGTACCGAGATTTACGCTCGACTCGGCGCACAAAAGATCCGGTCCGCCGGTCAGTCGGGATCGTGGTGGCGCTCGGAGTTTGGACCTGGACTGCGTTTCCTAAAGATGTACGTCTGGAAGCTCGGTTTTCTTGACGGTGCTGCTGGATACCGGATTGCGCAAATCACCGCGCACGAAGTTTGGCTGAAGTATAGACTCGCCAGAGGACAGCAAGCTAAAGGAGCGTAAGGTGCCCCCTAGTTCGGTCTCTCGGATCCCGCGCGCTCGATAAGGTCCAGCGGGGTCAACGTTGCCGTTCCGACTCTACCGACCACGATGCCTCCTGCCTCGTTCGCGATGCGGGCGGCCTCTGCCATGGAAGCCCCGCACGAAGCCGCCATAGCTAAGGTCGCAATAACTGTATCGCCCGCGCCACTGACGTCAAAGACCTCCCGAGCGGCCGCTGGCAAATGATGGACCGCATTCTTCTCAAACATCGACATGCCTTCCCGGCCACGAGTGATCAGGATGTACGGACATTCGAAACGGCGAAGCAGCAGCCGGCCGGCTTCCTCGAGGTCTGCTGTGTCCAGGATTCGCTTGCCGGAAAGAAGCTCGGCCTCCCTCTGGTTGGGAGTTACCAATGTCGTCGGCTTGTAGTAGTCGGCGTGCCCCACCTTGGGGTCGAGAAAAACCGGAACACCCGCGCGCTTGGCCTCCGGTAGGATCACACGGAGCAGTTCCCGGTTGACGACACCTTTGTCGTAGTCGGAAACAATGACGGCGTCACACCCAGGAAGGACCTCCAGAAACTTTCTTCCAAGAGACTTGCTGACAATTGAAGGCACCGGTTTCCGGTCCTCACGGTCGGTTCTGACAATCTGCTGGTTGTGAGCAATGATGCGAGTCTTGATCGTCGTCTGTCGGTCGTCGGCGATCAGATAACTCGAATCGATTTCAAGACCGCGATACAATTTCCGCAGGCGTTCGGCCGCGGCATCCTGTCCAGTGACGGCGATCGTAACCGGATTGCCGCCGAGTGCCTTAATGTTCGCGGCGACGTTCGCCGATCCTCCCAACTGTTCGGTTTCTCTGAGGACTTCGACTACCGGCACGGGCGCCTCGGGAGAGATTCTCTTGACTTCTCCCCATGTGAATTCGTCGAGCATGACGTCACCGACGACTACGATCTTTTTGTCCTGGAACTGATTCAGTAATTGCTCGAGGCGTTTACGTTCCATGGGTTGCTCGGTTTTCGGATTCCGGTTCAGTGTGTCGCCAAAGCGGGAGTACCTGACTCTGTCTCCTGGAGCAATAACTGGATGGCGTTTTCCACCTGCCGGGTCGTGACGGACTCAATGCAAAGCGGCGTTTCAGCAATGTCGCACCGGTAGCCCGGACAGGGATTGCAGTCGAAGGGGTTCTGGACGACGCGGTGGGCAACTCTCCACGGTCGCCACCGGTTCGAGTCCGACGAACCCCACGCGGCCAGCGTAGGAGTGCCGACGGCGGCTGCCAGGTGCATCGGACCGGAGTCGTTCCCAACATAGACCCGCGCGCCCCGGATTAATTCTGCGAGTTGAGGAATCGTCAGTCCAAACAGGATCACACTTTCGGGTAGAACCCTGGCGATTTCGCCGACAATCGCTTCCTCCCCCGGTCCGGACGTCAAAACCGTGCACCAACCGGCATCCCCGAGCCACTTGCCTACCGACGCGAACCCGGCAGCGGACCACCGCTTTGTTTCCATTCGTGTCGCCGGGTGGATCACCACATACGGCCGACCCCGGAGCGTCTTCCGCACCCAACCGGCCTCTTCAGGATGCGGCGCGTAGTAAAGAGAGGGGGGAGTCTTCTCGCGCAGACCTAAGCAGCGGAACAGTTCCATCGTCGCCTCGACCGTATGCAGGTTGGACGCAGGGCGGGGGATGAGTCTGGAATACAGCGGGTCGTACTGATGGCCTTCAACACCGATCCGCCGACCCCAGGCTGCGCAGGAATACGACAGGCTGGTCGGACCCCCGTGCAGATTAACGATCACATGGAATCGCCGAATGAGAAGGCGCGCTACAGTCTGGTATTTCTTTTTGCTGCTGACGAGGATTTCATCCACGTCGGGGTTGAGGTCGAAGCACCCAGAAAACTGGGGATCCACAAGGACGGAAACTCTGAAGCGGGGGAACTCCTGCTTGAGTGCCCGCAAGGGACTCGTCAGGAGAAGACAGTCGCCCATGGAACGGAGACGCACCAGTAGGATTCGGGCGTTTGCCGGGAGAGTATGGAAGACGTCTCGGGTCGGACGAGACACTCCCTTAACCGTCCTCTATCTTAGCTTCGCTGACCCGCATCACAGGTATGTCGTCCCGGATCGGGTACACCCGGCTGCACTTGCCGCACTTGAGCCCTTCGTCGTCATCAACCAACGACAGCGCGGCCTTGCACACTGGGCAGACTAGAATCTTCAGCAGCTCTGCATTCACCGGCATTATGCGTCGATGGTAACATAGCGATCCGTCCTTTCCGACTCCCCTCATTCGATCATATTTCTAAACGAAACCACGAAATTAGCATAGATCTATTGCACGCTTCTGGCCTTCGTTTCTTCGTGTTTAAATGGTTCTCTTAATTGAGAGGTATGTTCCGAATCGCGTCCCTTCGGTAAACTTTCCCGGGTTCATCCAGTCTGATCTTTAAGTGGAGCGAAATAAAATGCGACCGTCCTGGCTTTTGATCCTGCTGCTACTCACGTCAGTTCTTTCGATTCACGCGACAACAGTCAAGCGGATGGATTTGGATGGACTGGTTTTAGGCGCACAGGAAATTGTCATCGGAAAGGTGAGAGACTCAGAGACTTTCTGGAGTGAGGACGGCCGTTTGATACTGACCCGGCACACGATTGACGTGTCGGAAACCCTCAAAGGAGTGAACGATGGGACGGTTGAAATCGTAACCGTCGGTGGGACGATCGGCGATCTAACACTGTATGTCGCCGGTATGCCGGTCTTCAAGCCGGGCGAGGATACGGTCGTGTTTGTAGAGGCGGTTGGCCCTTTACGAACTGTTGTCGGTCTGGGCCAGGGAAAGTTTTCCATTGCGGACGACTTCGTGTCCAACAGCATCTCGAATCTGGAGTTCGCTGACCCAGGTCCCGGTCGGGTGACGCGAATGCGGTTCGCCAGCTTCAAAGACGCAATTCTGCAACGACTTCAAACAGGGGCCGCTCGTTGAGAATACCGCTCACGTTGCTGATCCTGATTGTATTTCCGTGGCAGTCCGTTTCCGGCTATGTACGCATAACAACCTCCAGCGGCTCGACGCCACTATGGGTCGACACCGCAATTCCGTATACGATCAGCGAAGTCGGCTCATCTCAGATACCGAACGGAAGCGAGTTTTTGGCGGTCAACGCCGCCTTTGAAGCATGGGCAGCCGTTCCGAGTTCCAAGGTCACCTTCGAATATCAGGGGACGACCCACGTACGCACCGCCGGTCTTGACGGAACGAACCTGGTCACGTTCTCGGACGATTCGGGCCTGGGTGCCATGCTGGGCTCGACAACACTGGCGGCGACCTTGTCGTTCTTCAACAGTGCGGAAGGAACACTGGTTTTCGAGGAATCCGATATTGCTTTCAATCCCTCTCACTTTCTCACGACGAGTGGTCAGACCGGCCGATTCGACATCCAGAGCGTCTTGACCCACGAAGTGGGACACATGCTGGGACTGGATCACAGTGGTCTGATTTCGTCAGTGATGGCTCCCTTTGCCATCGAGGACCAGACCGATCAACGGGTATTGCTTTATGACGACATTGCCGGTATCAGCGAGATGTACCCGGATCAGAGTTCAATGATTGCGACGGGTGTCATTCAGGGGACGGTCACCTCGAACGGGGCTGACGTTTTCGGAGGACACGTCGTAGCAATGGATTCCAACGGAACTATTGTGACGTCCACGATGTCGGCGATGGACGGCACCTACACCGTTCGATTTCTTCCTGCAGGCGATTACCATGTATATGCGGAGCCGCTGGACGAACCCATTTCGCCACAACACCTCTCCGAATATTTCTCCTCTCTGAATGCCGATTTCGGAACGACCTACTATGGGGATACCCGGGGTTTCAGTGAGGCGAGCAGCGTGTCCCTAGCCTCGAGGGAGACGGCTGGCGGCGTTGATATCCACGTCCTGCCGGCGATCTCCGACTTTAATTTAACCCGACCGCTATTCGCTCCGCGGATCAGTTTGGGGAGCTCGGAGACTCTTCGTGTCGGTGGTGTGAACGTCGTGCCTGGAGTATCATTCTCCGCGTCGACGTCCTTCATTCGGTTCGACACCGTCTCTTTCGGGGGCCGTCTCTCGACAAGCGCACCCACAAGCGTAACGCTGGAAGCCGTCATCGATCCGGCCACACCCATCGGTCCCAAGAACGTGGCCGGAGCCTCGGGCAGCGACACGTCGGTGTTGAGCGCCGTGATCGTCGTTTCAAATGTACCCCCTGCCGACATCGAGGTGTCTCCATCCTCGGGCTTGCTTGAAGGCGGGACTCCTGTGACGATCAGAGGGCGGGACTTCCGTTCTGGAGTTAGGGTGTCTTTTGCCGGGCTTCCTGCGGAAAACGTCGTGTTCTTGAACTCCGGACTGCTCCAGGCGACGGTTCCACCCAACTCTCCGGGCCCCGCGAACCTTCAGGTGTTCAACGCCGACGGCACCTCCGGGCTCCTTGAGAATGCGTTCAGCTATACCGTTCCACCTCCGACGATTACGAATGTCCAACCCGGGGGCGGTCCTCCTGCGACCTTGGTCACTATCGATGGTGCCAACTTCGATGCGCGCCCGCAAAACGTCATGGTGAACTTTAACGGTTCTCCCGCACGGACCCTCAGCTCGACGCCCACTCGGATTGAGACCGTCGTGCCCTTTGGCGCGACTACCGGCCCGCTGACCGTGTCGGTATTTGGCGTCAATGCCGATGCCGGGACGTTCACAGTGACCGAGTCCGAGCCGAGCGAGAATACTGCTCCCTCCCTCGCAGAGTTTGTGGATGCCTCCGTGGAGGCGGGGGGGGCCGCCGCCAGCTTTCCGATCGAAGCGCGGAACGGTTGCGCCAGTAGTCGAGACGATGGTGTGCATTTTATGAACCTGCCGTTCAGCTTCAGTCTCTTCACCGACACATTCGTCACCGGCACACCCATCTCGATTGCGACTAATGGCTGGATTAGCCTGGACGGGACCTCACTATCCGAGTTCCAGAATGCAGCGCTTCCCTCCAGGACTGTGATCCGGCCCAGCGGGGGGGATGGCGTCATTCCACCGGCGTTGATAGCGCCCTTCTTTGACGACCTGATTCTCTGTGGAGGTGCCTCGGTCACGACACGGGTCACGGGAGGCGCGCCGAACCGCCGTTTCATTGTTCAGTGGTCCGGGGTATCGATCCTGGACGAGGTTGGCGACGACCTGGATGCCGATCTGACACTCGAGCTGATCCTCTACGAGGGATCCAATGATGTCCGCTTTGTGTATGAAAGCATGACCGGAGCCCGGTCGGACGGATCCAGCGCGACCATCGGAATGCAAAACCTTCGGCGGGACCAGGCTGTTCAGGCAGGGTTTGATGAGAGTATCGTTGGATCCGGGACAGCCGTCACCTACAGGTTCGACCAGGGTGCCTATGTGGAGGAACGGACAGTTACGTTGCCACCAGCGAGACCCAATGTGTCTGACGGCGGTGCCCGAGCGGCCAGCCTCTCTGAGTTGCTGGCTTCATGGACCACTGATACGGAGATGTCGTCTGCCGTCGAATTTGACTACGCGATTGGCTCGGTCCCCGGTGGAACTGATGTGCGTGATTTCACGACCGTTCAAAGCAATTCTGTTGTGGCCTCAGATCTGGCGCTCGAGGAAGGTGTAACTTACTACTTCACCGTGCGTGGGAGGAACGCCTCGGGGCTCGTCAGTGAAACTGGCGTTTCCGACGGCATCGTGGTCGACACGTCGTTTGTATCAACGACCTCGGTTTTTCCTTTCGCATCCGAGTCTCATGGAAATTTCTTCGGTCTCGCACTTCTGGCTGAAATGGGAACGGATGTCGTTCTCCGTGCAGTGAACACGGACGGGTCCATTCCGATGGGTCTTGGCATCCGGAATCCAACTGCAATCCAACTCGAGGGGGGGCAGCAGTGGGCGAGACTCGTATCGGAGATCTTCGGGTTGTCCGGTTTCGATGGCTGGATCGAGTTGGAAGCCTCCGAAAATAATCTTCGGGCCTATGCCGCTACGGGAGCGAATGATCTCAGTCAATTCGACGGTGTCTCACCAGCGGCGCCCGCGACCGACTTCTTCTTCCTTCATCGCGGTGCAAGCGCGATACTCGTAAATCCAGATCCCCAGCCGGTGACAGCCACTATCACGGATCTGGATACCCAACTCAGTTCGCTGTTAGAAATTCCACCACTATCGCGGAAAACGATGCCGTTAACCAGTCCGGTCCGGATAACGGCCTCGACGCCCATCGCCGGTGTCGAGCGTTTCGGGACCAAGGGCAACCTGGGGCTCGGCGAGGCGGTTTCCGAACCTGGTTCGTCCCTGATCTTTCCCCACGCGGTTGTTGGAGGAGGTTATCGCTCATGGATTAGCCTGGCCAATCCGAGTTCTGCTTTGATACAGGCATCCATTAAATTCGGGTCGAGAACATCCTCACTCCAGCTTGCTCCCCGGGGGGCGACACGCGTCTCACTCGGGGAATTGTTTCCCGCCACTGCAAGCGAAATCGAAACGGGCGCGGTTCGGGTGGATGCGACTGGATTCTTCTCAGCCGGGAATGTCGCGGCAGTAATCGACATCGAAACTGATCAATCGGTGGTTACGATTGCACCCGTTCGGGAGGCTACCGAGATCGTATTTCCTCATGTCGCGAATGAAAACGGATTCTTTACCGGGATTGCGGTCGCGGCAGCGGGCTTGGCGGCCCAGGTGGGTATCGAAGTGTTTGACGCCTCGGGAATGCAGTCGGGAAGCGGCGTGGTGTCGGTCCCAGCAAACGGCAATGTGGCCCGTCTGCTGAGTGAATTGATCCCGGGCTTCGGGAACCAGAGCGGAGGGTACATCCGTTTGACCGCGGATCAGCCTGTGGCAGCCTGGGAGATCTATGGGACTGGGGCTGCGATGGCCTCGGGGCCACCACTATAAAAAAGTATCAGATTCCAATTTTCGAGCAGAAACAAATCCGTAACACAAGCACAGGAAAAAATCGGGGGCTGCCCCATTTGTTTATTCGTCTTCCTCTTCTGCTCCCGTTGCATCGGCCTTGGCATGCGCTATCACCTTTTCCGCCAGCTGGGCGGGAACCTCATCGTAGTGGTCGAAGGCCATCGTGTAGTTACCATGGCCGCCCGTCTTGGACGTCAGGTCTGAGGCATATGTCAGCATCTCGACGAGAGGCACTTGGGCCTTGATCGCGGTGGTGTTCCCTTTCACTTCCATCCCCTGAACGCGACCCCGCCGGCTATTGAGATCGCCCATCAGATCTCCGGCGTATTCTTCAGGCGTGTCGATGACGATGTTCATCACGGGTTCGAGCAGGACGGGTTTGGCCTGCTCGATTGCTTTCCGGAAGGCCAGGCGTCCGGCGATCTTGAATGCCATTTCGGACGAATCAACCGCATGGTAGGAGCCATCGTAGAGGGTGACCTTGAAATCGACGGTTGGGAATCCTGCGAGCATCCCTTTGGCGCGGGCTTCCTGAATGCCTTTTTCGACGGCGGGAATATACTGTTTCGGGATGGAGCCTCCGAATATTTCGACGGCAAATTCGAAGTCCTCGCCTCGAGGAAGCGGTTCGACGCGAATCTTGCAATCGCCAAATTGGCCGTGACCGCCGGATTGTTTCTTGTGCCTTCCCTGAACGTCGGCCTTACCCCGGATCGTTTCCAGATAAGGTACTTTGGGGGGGTGCAGCTTGACGTCGACTCCATAGCGCTTCTTGAGCCGTGAAACCCCAACCTCGACGTGCATCTGGCCCTGGCCCGAAAGCAAGAATTGCCCGGTCTGCGGTTGGCGTGCGTAGCGGAGACAGGGATCTTCTTCAATGATTTTCTGAATGGCAGTACTGATCTTCTCTTCGTCGCCTCTCGATTTGGGTTCGACGGCAAATGAAATCATTGGTTCGGGCCATTCCACAGCCGGATAAATGATTGGTTTGCCTGCGTCGGCCAGTGTATCGCCGGTATGTGTGTCCTTGAATTTCGCGACGGCCGCAATGTCCCCTGCATGGACCCGTGGCACTTGGACCGAGTCCTTACCTTGAAGGAGAATGATCTGGCCGATCCGCTCGGTCGAATCTCGATTGACGTTATGAGGTTGCACTTCAGGAGACAACGTTCCCGAATACACCTTGAAAATCGAAACTCGGCCGGTAAAGGGGTCTGAGATCGTTTTGAACACGTACGCTGAAAACGGCGCATCATCGGAAACGGGTCTTTCCGTTTCACCGCCGTCGGGATCCTTCCCTTGGACGGTCTCCTTGAATGCTGAATCTGGCGCGATGTCAGCAATGGCGTTCAGCAGCGAGGACACGCCGATATTGCCCGTTCCCGAAGAGTACAGGACCGGATAGATGGCTCGCTTGCGGACCTGCACTTTCAAGCCCGCAATCACCTGTTCATCGGATAAGCTGCCTTCCTCAAAGTATTTCTCCATAAGGGTGTCGTCACTTTCGGCGACGAGTTCGATCAGTTTTTCGCGGTGTTCGCTGGCAAGCCCTTGGTATTCTTCCGGTATGTCGGTCTCGGAAAACTTGCCGCTGCCATCGGCTGTGTAGAGATGCGCCTTCATTCGAACCAGGTCCGCAACCCCTCGGAAACTCGCCTCGGCGCCCAGTGGAATCTGGATCGGCACACACATCCGGCCAAACCCGCTCTGAACTGAGGCCAGGGATTGTTCGAAACTGGACCGTTCCCGATCCACACGATTGATTAGAACGAACCGGGGCACCTCGAATTCTTCCGCAAATTGCCATACTTTCTCTGACTGTACCTGAATGCCGGAAATACAATCGATGACCACGATGGCTGTGTCGGCCACGCGCATTGCCCCACGGGCTTCCTGGATCATATTTCCGAAGCCCGGCGTGTCGAGCATGTTGATTTTGTGATTCTTCCACTCGCAGAATGCCATCTTGGTCGAAATGGTCATCTTGCGTTCGATCTCTTCCTCGTCGTAGTCGGTGGGTGCGTTTCCGTCGTCGACGCTACCGAGCCTGTTGTTGGCTCCACTCGCGAATAAAGCCGCCGAGATCAAAGAGGTTTTTCCCGTACCTCCGTGACCGACGAAGCAGACGTTGCGGATGGACTTGCCCTCATAGACTTTCACTCAGATCTCCTTCCTCGGTCGGCTCGTTTGGTCCGTATGGAACGGTTGAAGGTCGAAAAGCAGCCAGCCGGCTATCCCACGCTCAAGTTGTGCGGGGAACCAGGTCGCAGTCGAGCAGGAAGAGCTTTACGAACCTTCGTGTAAAATCGAATTGCTCACACTAGCACAATCGATCGCCCTTGAAAATACTGCCCTATACCGGATAGTCTCAACCGGTGTCCGCATCTAAAATCTTCACGTTCTGGCTGATGTGCGTCGTACTGTGTGCCGGGGCCGAGACCTCGGGGGTCGCGCAGGTCCTAGCCACACCGCCGCTTGCCCCGTTTCCTTCGATTACTGTGGAACGTCTGACAAACGGGGTGCGCGTGATTCACCTGCCGCATTTTCCAGGTGAGAGCGACGATGGAAGAGGCATGGAAATTGCATTCGGTTACACAGTGGGCCTCCGAAACGAGCCCGGGTACCCTGCAGGTGTCGCAGACCTTGCTCGACTCTATCTTTCCGCCTCCGTGCCGGCGCGGTCTGTGGCGTTGGTAGCCCATCTGGGAGGGGGAGAGTTTGAGTTCACGGACGAATTGGATCGGATTGGGATGCGCATGCGTGTTCCCGACACGCTGGTTGAGACAGCATTGATACAGGTCAGCGCGTTTTTCGCCGAACCTTCGTTTGATCCTGAGATGTTCGAGTATGCACGCCGGCTACTCCGGTCCGCTATCGGCGGAGACAGGGAGGCGTTTGGTGTCGAGTTGGAGAGAGAAATTGGCACCGCGCTGCTCCGGGATTATCCATCGGTTTGGTCAAACCCGCCGAGCGCCGATCAGATCGAACGATTGCAGATCGACGATTTGGAGCAGTACTTCGACGAAAATTTCGGAACCTCTAGAGCGTACGTCACCACCACCGAAAGGGTGCCACGATCGGCCCTAGCCGCTATCGCAGCCATCGATTCCCGCCAGGCCAGCCACAACCCGGCTACGAACTCATTTTCCGAGTCGGTCGAGACGGTGCTGGACTTGCCTTCGCGTGTCGAGGGCGGTGTCGTCGTTGCGAGGGTGGTTCCGAGCGTTCACTTTGAGGGCTGGTTTCGGGCGCTCGTCGTTGACCGCGCATTGCAGCAAATTTCGGAGCCGTCGGTCCGATTCGAGTTTGGGCTTGGCCTGGATCCTGTCTTACATCGGATTGAGATACCAGTCAGGATTCCAATCTATGTCGAAGACGTGCGGGACGATCTGCTGGATCAGATCACCGGGATGCAGTTCCAGAATCCGGATTTGGCTGAACTGCGCCGAGCGGTGGAATCGGCGGCGGCCTATCTCGGGCAGCGAAGCGTGCTTGAATGGTTCGCTGCACATGACCTTTGGGATTCGTTGGAAGCGGGTTGGGATGCAATCAATGGTTTGACCGGGGACAGTTTCCGCTCGGCTGCCCGGGACTTTGACGCCCTGCCACGGGTGATTGCGACGTGGCCACCTGCTTTCGAGCAGTCGCAGGTGACGGTTGAAAATCTAACCGAAGAGATAGGTTCAGTTACGGAGGCACCCCCGCCATTGGGCCGCGCTCCCGGGCGCGTTCCGTTTCCTGCGTTCGAGGAGGTAGCCTTTCCCGACCCCTTGCCTATTGAGGTGGAACGCCTCGATTCCGGTGTCACACTGGCAGCGGATTCGGCCTACGGTATATTCATTGCGGGTCGATTCGAAGGTTTGCCCCCGGGCGGTGAAGCACAGGTCGGGCCCAACGGAAGTTTCTGGGCGTTTTCGGATGTCCTGAACGACGCAGTCTTCGACCAACTGAGTGACGTTCGTCCCGACCGCCTCCTGGTCTTAGCTCCGGTTGCGGACCTTCCGAATCTTCGACGGAGGCTCAACGATTGGACCAGCGGAAGCCTGGATTCCACGCCGAGTCTCTCCGCGGGGCGGGTTGCTACCGGGGATCTTCCGGGCCTCGTGGTGCTGAAGACCTGGCTCGATGCCAAAGTAATCGAAGCGGGTTGGTGGGGACAGGTCGATTTGCGTATCGAAGGCATCGAGGGTTCACGCCTGATCATCGATGCGGATGCCGAACATGATGCCGTTGTCCAAGCCTGGATTCAGGAAGTCGCGGAAATCGGGCTTGAGGACGGAGAATTCCTTCATGTACGGAGTGCGGCCCTGGGCTATTTCAACCGTATCCGACGCGAACTTCAGATCCTGTTGTGGCAGAGAAATCCCCGGGGAACCATCCGACTCCCGACGACGGTTAACCCTACTCGCCTGCGAGATGTCGCCCGAATTTATTTCTGATTTCGTGATCTTGGCGTGTAGGGAAGAGTGACACGTGACAGGCGTAGTGGCCTCGATGCCGCAGTGCCGCTTTTTCCGTGCTGTTTATACCACGTTCAACAGGAGGTAAAGGGCCAGCGCTGACCCGGCGGTCGCGCTCCCGTACATAAGTTTAGCGATCGCTCCATCCAAGTGCTTGACCTGTGCTGCATCGGAGAGCGTGTAACGAAACCGGTGCGCCCAGTGAAAAAGTGACAGTACGCAAAGGACGAGCAGGTAGACGCGCGTTAAGGGCGATTGGAGTAAACCCAAAAGGTCTTCGTGGCTGGGTGCGGCAATCCATCCCAGCGGAAATGCAATCCCGAACAGGAACACATGCACAGGCAACAGGAAAGCGGCAATAACCCCACCGCCACTGAACAACGCCCAAAAGAAAGGTACATATGATCTCTTGGCCATTCTAGGCTCCCACGATGATCCAGGCCAATACACCCGATACAACCAGCCATGCCACGTAATTGGGGGCAATGATCAGAGTGTCTGGAATGCGCTTTCCGCCCAGGCGGAGAACGATCGCCCGTGGCGTAAGGTTGAACCAGGTCACGCTATGAAGGAGCAGGAACAGGAAGGCGACGACGTTCAAAACGATGACCAGAGGATTGCCCAACCATTCCTGGAAGCTGGCGTAGGCGGACGACCCAAGCGTAAGTGCGCGAATCTGTAAAAGCGTGATCACGATGAAATATGCGACGAAGACGCTGCTCAACTCCCGCAGCATGAACTTGACGTAGGACCATCGGGACAGCCACCAGTAGGTAGACATTCGAGGGCGGTACCACTTTGGACGAAATTCCCTGTAAGCGGACCTTTCAATCATTTGGTTCCCCGTGGCATCAGGAAGGACTTGAACCATTCCGTCGTCGCGGCAACCTTGTACTGCTGAATCGCTCCAGCCGGATCCACGTGCTTCGGACAGACCTTCGTGCACTCGCCTACAAAAGTGCAACCCCACATTCCCTCATGACCCGATAAGGCGTCGAGGCGCTCCGCAGCCCCCTCATCGCGTGAATCGAGGTTGTAGCGCTGTGCCAATGCGATCGCCGCCGGGCCTGAAAAAGCGCTGTCCAGACCGTAAACGGGGCAAGCGGAATAGCACAGCATACAGTTAATGCACATGCTGAACTGTTTGTATGTTTCAAGTTCAGCTGGAGTCTGACGATACTCTCCCTCCTCGACGGACTTCTCGTTCTTCCGGATGATCCATGGTTTGACGTCCTTCAGTTTCGTCATGAAGTCCGACATTTCTATGGTCAGATCGCGAACGATCGGAAAGTTCTGGAGCGGTTCAATGCGCACCGGCCCGGGCGCATACTCGGCAACAAAAGTGGCACAGGTGAGCTTGGGTTCGCCGTTGACCATCATCCCGCAACTCCCGCAGATCCCCATCCGGCAAGACCATCGGTACGACAGCGACCCGTCCAGGTCGTCTTTGATGTGGTTCAATGCGTCGAGAATCACCCAGTCCTGGGTGAGCGGCACCTCGTACTCCTGAAGCGTCGGTTCCGATTCCTGTTCGGGTCTATAGCGTGTGACTTCGAGGACGATTTTGTCCGCCATCTGTACCTACTTCCTTCCGTAAACTCGTTCAGCCGGCGGCCATCGCGTGATGCTGACCGGCAGATACTCCATTCGCGAGGAGCCGTCCTCGTTTCGAAACACCAGTGAATGTGCGAGAAATTTCTCGTCGTCCCGGCCTGGGAAATCCGTCCGCTGATGTGCTCCACGGGATTCCGTGCGGCTGGACGCAGACTGGATGATCGCTTCGGCGACGTCGAGCATGTAAGCCAACTCAAGCGCTGAAACCAGTTCCGTGTTGAACGTGCGACTGTGGTCTTCGATCGCAATGTCCTTGAACCTATCCTGGAGTTCCCGAATCTTGTCTGAAGCCTTTCCAATGGTCTCGCCGTTGCGGTAAATGCCCGCGCCATCCTCCATCGCCTTCTGCATTTCCTTCCGGATCGTGGCGATCTTCTCTCTCCCTTCCGTCTTTCGAAGAAAGTTCTCTTCCACCCGTCTCTTCTCATCGTTTGCTTGAGCGATCACGTGAGGGCCAGGGGCATCGCTGCTGGACGCGAGTTCTGCGGCCGCCTTTCCCGCGCGGCCCCCGAAAACCAGAAGTTCGGTTAGAGAGTTCGAGCCGAGCCGGTTGGCGCCGTTGATGCTCACGCAGGCAACCTCTCCAGCAGCAAACAATGCCTCCAGAGACGTCGCGCCGTCTTTGTCGGTATGGACGCCACCCATCACATAGTGAATGACAGGCCGCACGGGGATCTTTTCCCGAACCGGATCGATGTTCTCGTATTTAAGACACAGCTCTCGAACGAAGGGAATTCTGGCATCGATGTGCTTTTCTCCCAGATGGCGTAGATCGAGGTGTACGAAATGCCCGTACGGACCTTCGATTGTCCGTCCTCTCTCCTGCTCCTTGACGAAAGCTTGGGAGAGTCGGTCGCGCGGGCCTAGTTCCATCGAACGCAGGACGGGTTTCGGCTGCGGCGTCCCCAGGTCGTAATCCTGGAGGTACCGATAGCCGTCCTTGTTGACCAGGTGGCCCCCCTCGGCCCGGGTTGCTTCGGTGATCAGGATCCCGGTAAATGGAAGACCCGTCGGGTGGTACTGAACGAATTCCATGTCCTTTAATGGGACACCCGCCCGATAAGCCATCGCCATACCGTCGCCGTTCTTGATGTTGGCGTTCGTCGTAAAGGGAAACACCTTGCCGCAGCCACCCGTGCAGAGAATCACTGCCTTCGCCGTGATTGCCTGGATCTTCCCCGAAGTCAACTCCAGGGCGACGACCCCCTGGACCCGGCCGTCGTCAACCAGCAACTTCGTAACGAACCACTCGTCATAGCGGACGATCGGGTCATATTTTAACGAAGTCTGGAAGAGCGTGTGGAGCATATGAAAACCGGTTTTATCGGCGGCAAACCAGGTCCGCTTGTTTTTCATACCCCCAAAAGGCCGCACGGCAACACGGCCGTCTTCGGTCCGGCTCCAGGGACAACCCCAATGCTCCATTTGCAGCAACTCTTTTGGGGCTTGCTCGACGAACATCTCGACAGCGTCCTGATCGCAGAGCCAATCGCTTCCAGAGACGGTGTCGTAAGCATGTTCGTCCAGGCTGTCGTCATCGGCGATAACCGCCGCCGCCCCCCCTTCGGCGGACACGGTGTGACTTCGCATTGGGTAGACTTTCGAGACAACGGCAATGCGGAGTTTGGGATTGAACTCGGCCGCGGCTATGGCTGCACGCAGTCCAGCTCCGCCACCGCCAACCAGAAGAACATCGTAAGAAGGAACGTCCACCACCCCTCCGCGCACGCCATGAAAGCAGTCATGAGACGGTTGTTTCGATCCGAAAACCGTGGAGAATCTACACGCAACCACGCTCCCTTGTCAAGAGATCCCCACGGGGCTGGAAATCGGAAGACAAATAACGGTCACAACAGTAGTTGGCTTCCTGGAAGACAGCCCAAGTCGAATAGTGGTGAATTTGCCGGGCTCGCGGTCAGGGTGCTCCGCACTGCTGGAATGGGCGAGGACGCGAGGCCGGCAGGGCCCGGATTTTAGGTCAGTGGATTCCACGAAGAGAGCCATATGTCTCTCCGCGATGTCTCTCCCAAATGAACATGCTCCATCGCTGCTCTGGTGTTGCAGCCGTCGTCTGGAGGCTGTCCCTGAAGAGTCGAAGGCCACCTGAACTCCTCAAGCCCCGTGTTTGTTCAAGGCGATGATTCGCAGAGCCACACTAACGGATTGGCAAAAGGTGTGGGTGCCGGATGTGACCCGCAGACTGATTGGCATGTCAGGCATACTAGACCGTCCTAGCTGCACGTCTGCTTCATCTGCTTCACCGACGCGGAGACCAGCTCCTTGAGCACCTCCAGGTCAACGTCCCCCAGCCGCTTGACGTAGAGGCAAGACTTGCCGGTCTTGTGCTTGCCGAGCTTTTCGAGGAGTGCTTCGTAGCGCTCAAACCCCGCCATGATATAGACCGTTAAGTCTCGCTTGCGAGACGCAAAGCCGGTCAGAAACCAATCGCCCTCACGACCACTGGCGTATTTGTAATGGCACCTGCCGAACCCCACGATTCCGGTTCCCCACATCTCGGCTTCGGCTTTCGTGGCCTGCTTCATGATTTGCACTAACGTCAGGCAGTCCCTGCGGCGGGTCTCGTCAACGGATCCCTGCAGGAAATCGTCTACGCTTGCCTTGGTGCGTTGGGTCTTAAGCTTCGCCACCGGCATTCTCCTGGCCCGTTAATTCGCATAGCATTTCAATCGAGAAATCTAGCAGGGACCTTAGCTTCCGATCCGCCAACCTGCAGTCCGGCTCGTAGAAATTGCGTTCGGCGGGGATGGCAATGACCGACATCCCAGCGGACTTTGCCGATTGAACGCCCGCCATCGAATCTTCGAACGCAACACAATTGACCGGGCTTACACGGAGTTGCCGCGCAGCTGATAGGTAGACTGCCGGATCCGGCTTGCCCCGTTTCTCGTCTGCGGCAGAACTCATGACGGTAAAATAGTGCCGCACACCCAACGTCTCGACTACGGTCTCTATCAAGGGCGCTGGCGAGGACGAGGCTATCCCGAGCCGTAGGCCCGCATCACGTAAAAGAGTAAGCGTAGCTAACACCCCACCAAGGAGCCGTCCTTCGGCAGAAATAAGCTCACCCACCGTCGCTAACAGCTCTAATTCAACCTGTTCATGGCTGGATCCAGACCAGGGAAACTTGTCATACCAGTGGGAAACCACTTCGTCCGTACGTAATCCAAGTGTCTCGTGACACATCCGATCTGTCAGCTCGATTCCGACTCGTCGCAAAGCAGACTTTTCAGCCCGCCTCCACAGCGGTTCAGAATCTATCAAAAGGCCATCCATATCAAAGATAGTTGCCTTTATCATGGGTTTTTCGGCCCCCGGGTTTCTTCTTGTCTCACGGCTCGAGTATGAGCTGCGGAACAAAATGGCGTCGGGTTTGCAGACGTAAAATGCCTGACGCGAAGGGGCCACTTCAAGGAATTTTTAGATCGAGCGCCGAAGTGTCAGGCAATGCGCAACCCTTTCGAGCGCGACGGCAAAAACCGCACAGAGAACTGGCGGAACCTCGACAAACAGCATCACGGTCAAAGCCAAAGTTGGTGGTGCCACAGCGAAACCGACGATGCCCCCGGAAAACGCTCCGAGATACGCGGAAGCCCTTCCTCCGGAACGACACGCAATCACCCTGGCGCCCTCTGGCCCGGTTGCGTGCTGTCTCAGCTTACACGCGAGCTACTGCGCTTTCATGCGGTGCCCTTTAAGTATGCTTGTCGTGACCCTTCCGGGAATTTCTCAATCGCATAGCGGAGCATTGTGCGGGGCATATGTTTGTAATGTTTTTTTCAAAAATGAAACTTCCACATTGTGTGCACGGTTTCCGACTTCGCGTAGCATCCAGCCGACAGCCTTATGGATCAGGTCTTCGGTATCACTCAGCAGTAGCTCGCTGAGCATCAGCGTTGTCTGGAAGTCACCGATGCGAATGAACGCGTATGTGGACACAATCGCGATTCTACGTTCCCACAGTGATTCGGATACGGCAAGCTCACGGAGAACTCGTCTGTCCTTGTCTACAAGGTAGGGTCCTGTGATATACGGAGCGGAGGAGTCAACTAAATCCCAGTTGTTGACCCGATCGGTGCTTCCCAGGTATAGATCGAAAATATCCTTCTGTAGTTCGTCCGAGCCCGACTTGAATTTCTCAACCAATAGAAGAACGCCGAACAACCTTTCTTCGTGATACTTCGAGTGAAGCAGCTTTTCGGCAACATTCAGGGAAACTAACCGATATTGTTTTACATACTTTCGGACAATTGGGACCCGGATTCCTAAGATGGCATCGCCCTCCCCATACTCACCCTTTCCTGTTTTGAAAAAGCGGCTCGAATGTTTGACGATGTCTGGATCCCCTTCCGCGCGAAACCCAGTGACAATATGTTTGTGGCTAACTCTCATGCAGTCTCGAAGGACCGAACCGAGGGCAGGTCAGTTGCGAGCTGACGCGGCGCAAGCTGTATGACCGCTAAGGACCCTTAACTCGCAGGGTCGGGGTGACGACGTCCGGTTACGTCGCAATCACGGTCTTCGACTCTATTGTCGCCGAGCTCGCAAAACCTAGGAGCCACCCCAGGTACGGAAACCGTACGATGTGCGCCACTTTGGATCCTTTTGCGCTCATACAACGTTCTGGCTCGAGGATTAATGTCAATTACATCAAGCGGCACCCGGTTGAAGTGGTGTTCTTCTCCGTCCTCTGCTGTTTCATCAAGCAGCCTGCCGCCGACCCCTTTGCCTCGAAAGTCCCGTGGGTGTTCACGACGTCAATCGAACGGTATCGCTTGTTAAACTACCGCTTCGGGAAAACCCAAGGTCTGCGCGCGCAAACGAATCGGCTGCCATACTGTGTGGGAGATCCACAGCCGTGCCCACCGCGTTCTCGGACGCCCGATTGATGGGGTCGTTATGCCTCACTCGAGCTCAGGTCACCTTGACTCAGTTTTTTGTATTCTCGCTGAATGACCTCTGTGCCGTATTTGCGCTCCAGGCGCCTGACAGTGAAATGGCCACGTGCCATATCTTGAAAATGATTGATGAACACAAGATTGATCGCGGCGCCTCCGGCCCCGCCGATTGCGGGTACGGCCTGCGCAGCGAACTTCTCCGATACCGGCACACTGAATCGAGTGGCAACCTTGGCAATGAGCCTCACAATCGCTGGCGCACCTTCGGCGGTGAGTCCTTTTTTGGCTATGTATTTCGCGGCTTCAGAGACAGCTCGAGCTAGCGCGGCACGTGTGGCGTAGTATCCGGTTTCTGCACCGTCGTCGGATTGCGACTCGCCTCCAAGTGCAAACACCTCGATGCACGCGAGCTGAGTTTCCGCGACACGAATGTTCTCGCCTTCACCACGAGCAATATCCGCTATTGAACGGAGCATGATCGTTGTCGACACGGGCAGCTCAATGGTCAATGCAGGAAGGCCAAACGCCCCCCCCACGGCGCCACTCAGGGTGGTGAGAATTTTATGCATCGTGTTTGACGGTCTGATACGCTGCTCACTATCGATCGTGGAGACGGCCACGCGCAATGAAGATTGCAGGGCGTTACGAGTAGCGTCTCCTATGCCTCGGGAGACGGAACGGGGAAGTTTGTCCACGACACGTTCGATCGGCCGTCCGATGAGGTTCGTGACCTGCATGGCGAAACCGGGATTTTCTAGCAGGTCCACCGCATCTTTGAGAGCCTGAAGGTCTTCGGTTGCAAGTTTCATGGTGTTCCGCGCCCTGATTTGGTAAGAAAACGGATTGCGATTGTGCTGCCGCGGGCCCGACCTTGAAATCAGCGGTAATCGCGCGTTAGCAGACTGATTGGCTATCGCAGCTTCTTAAATGTTCGATTGAAAGCTCGGAATCTTCTATGATGCCGCCCATCGTATACGGGTTTAATGGATGATGGCGAGGAATAGTTGAGATTCACCGGCCGTCTCTCATAACAGCGTGCTTCCCTCCCCAGATTATGCGGCATCGAGCCTCCTCCAGACAGCGGGTCCGGCGGAGGTGCTCCATCTCACTTCATGCGCCTCGGTACAATGGGTACAATGGGTACAAGAGGTCAGCTTCACAGCGGAAAACTTGAGGGGCTTTCGGCTTGCCGCCGCTTGAGGTGCAGACTTGACTTTGATCATGAAAACATAGTCTTCCCTAACGACTGGCGGGCGGAGCCGTCTGCCTTCTCGATACCTTTTTCCACCTGAGCTCACTCGCCGAATTTCCCCAATGGCCACGTTGTCGAGGAGCACGTTTTCGACGACGTCCAGTACGGCTGGTATGCTGCTACGAATCGATCAAAGACCCGCGTGAGTCTTTTGAAAGAGCGCTCATGATCTCAGGAATCTCGAAACACGTCGGGGGCGGCACTGCTGGACCCGGCGGACAGGGAGCGAGACCATAAACGAGGTCCAGGGTCCGGCGCAATGGAGCCGTTCTATACGTTCCCCGGTGAATACCACACGCATTGAATACGCAAGCGTCTCCAGGCCTGAGGTCGATTCTTCGAGCGCCCGGCATCTCAGCCGCATTCGGTTGCTCGCCCTTTCTGATGATGTGCTCTTCCGTCGTGTCGCTTCGAAGGTGGGATCCTGGAACGAACTGCAGCCAGGCATCTCCAACAAATGCCACACGGAAGTGCATTGGGGTTGTGCTGAATATGAATTCTTTTTCCTCGTCGGGATCGGGATACAGGAATTGACTGTCCCGATGCCAGTCACCATCCCAATTCTGCTTTGTTTGTTCGTGAAGGTATTGAGTGTTGTGAAAGAGCAGACGCTCCTCGATACGCTGCACCGGCAAGAGATTGCGAATGAGTTCGCGGATTTTCTCCGAAGCGATGAATTCCAGCTGTCGGAGCAGTGGTTCGAATGGCCGCTGAAAATACTCCGGCTCTGTCAGGAATGCGATATTTGTCTTCGTGTGACCCCGTTCAGTCGATGCCGCACGAATCTGGTTCAACACGGAATCGCAGATCTCCTGCAGCCGGGTCAGCTCTCTTGGCCCAAGAAAACCCGGCACGACGACAACACCCCCCACTCTGCCACTCCTCAACTTGCCTCGGGTCGATCATGCTTTCGCCTCAGTCCGGAGTCCGTCTAACGAAGGGCTTGTGACTCACCTGTGGTGGCCACTTCCGACCGAATCCATGAAAGAATCGTGGCCGCCGTCTAGTGCCACCACTTGCTATCTGGCATCTGTCAATCAAGTTCCCTGCGGTTCACGCAGAATCAGTCGATCGTAGTGTCTCGAGCAGTTCCGCGCCCCTGGGCGACAGTCGGCAACCCGCAGGGAGACTTTCCGTCAGACCCAGTTTCTTCAATTTCCTGACGTTGCGCTTGAACGGCTCTTTCTGTTGCCCACCTTGCTCACAGATGTCCCCGGCACGGACACCTTGATTGGCCACTCAATACCTGGTGTTCGACTCGTCTACGGCGCCCCATTAGCGCGTGAGTCCAACCGTTGCAGTTGTCGCGAGATCTCTTTCACTTCCGCCTCAGAAGCGGCCACAGAGTCACGCATTGCGATACATGGATCCGGACGCAGACCGCCTAGCTCGATGCCCTAAACCTCGCCTTCTTTGCGACGTTCCAGTTCAGCACGGAGCGGGCCGAGCGATGGGTAACCGGCGCGACGCGCATCTGCGACCGAAATCTTGTCAAGAGACACGGTGGTTCCGGAAGCGATCTCGATCTGGCCAGCAGGCGTTAACAGTGTGCCGCCGGAACGAACTGATCGACGACGCCATCGCCGAAAAGCGCGGGTGATTTTCCATCACGAATACCGTCTAGAAATTCTTTCCGGAATAGCGTCCTGTATGTGAGCAGCGGCGGCGTAACGGATCGAGGTCACCTGCTCCGGCCACTCCCCTCATAAATAAAGAAAACAACTGTGCTCGCCTTCGGGTGCAGCCACCTGATGGACCGTTCACAGTTCACAACGCCTGATTGCCCATGTCAGGATGCAGCGTGAGACTACCGCGACCCCTGCCCATTCGCGATCGCTGCCGACACAATGCTTTCGCATGATATCGGTCTTTGCCTCTGCATAGGCGTTCATATCCGCCCAAGAATCCGCTGCTAAGCGCCGCTTGGCGTCCTCGTATCGCTTTCGGTCTTCAGCATTTGTCCGAAGCCGGTCGCGGAAAGTTAGATACCGATAGATTTCAGGTGTCACCGGCGAAAACACATGAACGTGCACATCCCTGGCGGAGGTTCGCAACATGCGATGTTCGTAGAACCTGGGCTCCCGAACTCGTAGCTCATAGCCAGCCGCCGCAAGCTTGGGGATATAGGAAGCTTCATCTGCAGAATCCGCGACCACAGACAACATGTCAATGATGGGTTTGGCGGCCAATCCCGGCACTGCTGTGGAACCAATATGCTCGATGCGCAACAGCGCATTGCCGAGCGCACCCATGACAATCTTTGCATGCCTCTCGTATCGCGCGGGCCAGTTGGCGTCGTAATCCACAATGACGATGTCCCTCTTCTCATGACCGCCGATCAGGATTGATTCGCCTTCCGGTCTCGTCATGCGACGTCAACGTTGCTCATGTTGCCCACCGAGATTGGGATGGCTATTGTCTCCACTGCCTGTGTGGACTTTGAAGTCATGTTCCAGTGTATCTTCAGTCGCTGGCCTGACGGTTGGGGAATAAGCAGCAGGCCGTGCAATGGGCAGCGCGAGCCGACAGAGTAAAGAGAATATGACGGTGCCCACCGCGATCACCTTCTGCCAGCTTCATCGTCTCGTGAGGGGGCATCGCGCAGAGGTTTTCGGCCCACAAACACGACAACTCCAACCGGCAGCGTTTCATGGCCGTAGCCCGGAAGCGTCTGAGCCTCGAAACCGGAAGAACGCAAGGACTCTAATACTTCAGATGGATCGACTAGTACGAGTCGGTGCGTCTCCGTATCGCGACGATAAACCCCCTCGACTTCCCGAAAGCTTGTGATATTTCGAGTGAGCACCCCGCTCATCCTGTCGAATTCGGTCTGCACCAGCACTGCCCAATCTGGGCCTTCAGTGAACGTTCGATGCCTCCCATCGGATACCGCCCGGTCGGAGTCGGCCATATCGAATAAGAGCAGTCCGCCCGGCATCAGCGCTTCATAAGCTCGCCCGTAGAAATCATTTCGAGTTCGACTATCGTTGCCCTCGTCAAATGCATAGTTCAAGACCTCACCAATCGCGGTGACGGCGACACTGCGCGGCAGATCGGCTGTCACAAACGAGCAGACACTGAAGTTCGCCTCCGAGACCCGATTTCGAGCAATTGCAACCATCGCCTCCGAAACGTCGATGCCCATGACGCGGTAACCCGCCTCCGACAGGTGACCCGCCAAGATACCGCTGCCACAGCCAATATCCGCGACAGTGCCATTCTGAATTCCATTGCCGCGCAGCTCCTTCACGAGCCTCTCCGCCGCGCTACGGGCGATATCACCATGGCCGATATCGTGAATGTAGGCGAGATCTTCCCGGTAAAGACTCGTCGCTTGCATCTACGCTCCCTGTCCGTTTAGTAGCACGCATCGGCGGCGCTGCTCTGCTGCTTCCGAGTGCATGTGCTTAGTGTGGAATCTCACAATGCATTCTTCCTCACTTAGGAAACTATGATTTCATTCACTCGTCGGCACAGACGATTCGGAATAGCCTCATGCGCGTTACCTGAAGGCCGCGATCCGGATCGGCAGGTGCACTCGCTTGATAGGCAGCAGGTAGGTACGGTCCGGGTACATCGTTTACATATCTGTCCGGGTACATGGTTTACAGATCGATCACGATGAAGTCCTCCGTGGAGGACTTCATATGCCCTGGGATCAATCAACGACCATGGATCAAAAACGATTATTTATTGCCGATTATCTTACTCGATCTTTCTCGATCGTCGAACTGTGTGCGCGCTACGGGGTGAGCCGGCCCACCGGATATAAGTGGATTGACAGATTCTTGGAGAATGGCCAATCCGGATTGGAGGAGCGTTCCCGTCGTCCTGTCGGCTGCCCGCATCGGACGTCAGACGATGTGGTGCGGCGGGTGATCGATCTGCGCCGCAAACATCCTCACTGGGGGGCCAAGAAGCTTCTTAAGATCTTGAATACCCGGCATCCCGAGGTCGACTGGCCCGCCCGATCGACGATCTCGGAACTGCTGAAACGTCATGGGCTTGTGGAGAAGAAGCGGAGACGCACCTATCCGGGTCATCCGGGCAAGCCCGTGACTTCAATGGATCGGTCCAATGATGTCTGGTGTGCGGACTATAAAGGCGAGTTTAAAACTGGGGATGGCATCTATTGCTATCCGTTGACGATCACCGACGGTTGCACCCGGTATCTGCTCGCATGTAAGGGCCTCTACTCGACTAATCATGTTCGCGCGAAGTCCGTATTCAAGAGTGTCTTCCGGAACTTCGGTCTCCCTGCAATCATCCGGACCGATAACGGGCCGCCGTTCGCCACCACGGCCATCGGGCGACTGAGCCGGCTATCGGTCTGGTGGATCCGCCTCGGAATCTTCCCCGAATTGATTCAGCCCGGCCGGCCAGATCAAAACGGTCGACACGAACGCATGCACAAAACCTTGAAACAAGAGACCACTCGGCCGCCAGTGGCCACGATGCGGGCTCAGCAATTCCGGTTCAATCGTTTTGTTGAGGAATTCAACACTGTGCGTCCCCATGAGGCGCTGGACCAGGAAACGCCCGACTCCCGCTATCAAACCTCTTCACGGGAGTTTCCGTTGGGCCTGCCTCCCATCGAGTATCCGTCTCATTTCGAAACGCGGCTGGTCAGTCGGAACGGGGGATTCCGGTGGTCGGCCCATCGTGTTCCAATCACCCACACCCTTGAAGGTGAGTACGTCGGACTCGAGGAAGTCGACGACGGCGTCTGGGATGTCTACTTCGGCACCGTTCGTCTCGGACAAATGGACGAACGGACCTTTACCATTCAAGATGCTTTGGGGAATAGAATGAGAAAGAGGTACAAACTGTAAAGGATGTGCCTGGACTATTCTGTCAATGATGTTCCCGGCCGTTCAGAAAATTACGGGACCTCCAGAGCCTCTGTTCGAATCCGCCGAAGCACCAATCTCAACCCTTCTCCGCGGCTCTCTTCAGGTCGTCAGCATATTGCTCAAAGAATCGGTGCGAAGTCGGGGAGTTTCCCGGCGATCACCGGCAGCATCAGTCCGCTCAAGACTTCGCTCATGGTGAAAGAAGTCGTCCCGTTATCGTTAGGCGCTAAGGAAAAACTGCGTTTGCCGATGAACATTGGTGCAAACCCATCAACCCAAAGCATCCACCTGTTCGGTACAAATCCGGCAACCTTCGCCTTGAAGGTTCTCCCGGGCGCTCCAGGCACTTTCATTTTCACGCGGCCTCCAGGTGCAATATCACCTTCCAAACTTTGAAGGGTGGATTTCCACTTGGTGTAGTTGGCTGCATCGGTGAGTACTCTCCAGATCTGCTCTGGAGACGCCTTGATGATTCTTGTCACGGTGCATTCCAGTCGGAACGTGGTGCGAGTGTTGGTTACATTTCCGTCAGGCATTTTTGTTTCCCAAAGCGAAATGTTTGCTCAGCCGCTGCGCTGCCTGCCCAACAGGTTGTCGATAAGCGGTGGGCGAAGTCCGGCCGCGGCAGCGCCCTACTAGACCGCATTCGAAAACCTCTTCCCACACTACTCGCAGAAAGCCGCTATCACGATCGTCCACTGGTCGCACCACATGCATTGGACCTTTGTGGTCACCGGAGCGAAGAAGGGGCGGATTTCCTTGCATTTGTGGCAAAGACAATTGTCATAGGGAACTTCACAGCGTTATCCGCAATACACGCAGTGCCATACCCTTGGCCGGGCATAGTAGGTTTCTACACGTTCGAACTTAGCCGCGAACGGCTTGTCGGAGTGACTGTGGCTCATGAAAATAGCTGGTCTCGCCATAGGATCAAGGCCGGTCTAACGGATCATGGCCACCGCGTGGCGCCGCCACTTGGTCGGCAACCGGCACGTTTCAGTGTGTTAGCCGTTTTGCTCGTACGCCGACCGCAATAGTTGCTTCACTTCTGGAGTGATCTCGGCAACAGCGGTCAGGGACAACATGTGCGTCGCCTGTCCTGGAGCTTTTGCCGGGGTCAACAGCGTCGAGGTAGGTGGGTGCCTGTAACGCAGGCCGACGTCCACCCCCGTGCGAGTCCCTGCAGCTACCACTGCAAACTGTCGCCGGCGCACAAAAGGTGTATAGGTTGCGCGGCCCTCGATCGAAACGTCGTTTCCGAAACCTTCTGTGATGGCACGGACGCAATCGAAGATCGGGCGTAGCGGCGCTTTCGGCCCGGCATACTGTTGATCGACGTACTCCTCGACCCTTGGCCGCACCCACCCCGCCGCGCGTGCCGCCGCGTCAGCGATGGCCCATTGCGAGTTCTGCAGAACGCCATGCTCGGTCTTCAACCAGCGACGTACGGCCATCTGGTCCAGCGGGTCTATCCCGCTGGAATCAACAATGGCCACCCACTCTTGCACTGTATGCCCGGTGCGCTCGTTCATCGATTCGCTCACTGCCGCCATCATGTCTTCTGGACTCTTGCCTGTCACTGTTGCGTTACTTGGAGTATCGCAGCGACGTCGAGGATCGCGTGGAGAAGTCTGAGTATTTGCGACGAGCAGGTCCACGCTGAGTGCCTGTACTGACCGAAGGATTCATTGCCTTGTTATCTGAACTCTTCGTAAGAATCACGCTCCGCTACGAACAGATCAAGCTCTTCACCAGCGTAGTATCGATTGGTCCATTCTAACCACCGCATGCCGATCCGCTCAGCAACAGCCACAGATCGGACGTTTTCTGGCTTGATAACAGCAAAGATACGGTCGAGACCCAGCTGATCAAATCCGTATCGAAGCACAGCCGTTCCGGCTTCGCTTGCGTAGCCCTTACCCCATACCCGACGAGCCAAATGCCAACCTACCTCAATCTGATGATCCGATGGAGGCAATCGCTTTAACAGCATGGCCCCAACCACCTGTTCCGTGTCCCGTTCGACCATTGCCCACGCTCCGAGTCCGTCTGATGCGGGGCCGTGATAGCGTTCGATGCGTTCGGCCAACCAGAGTCGTTGCGCCCCCAAATCGGGTACCCGTTCACTGTTTCCCAAGAATTGAACGACCTCCGGGTCTCCATAGATCTTAAGCGCCGCATCGGCGTCATCAACGCTCCATTCTCGCAGTTGCAATCGGGGCGTATAAAGAGTTGGACCCATAGACACTCTTCGAGAGGAAGCATCGCGCCCATCCGGCTAACGACCCGCGTCAGCGTCGACGTTCGGCGCCGGCAGCCATGCCATTGTTAAGCCGCACCGAATGCCGTGGCAATCGCCGGACAGGTCTGGCGTGCATTGCTTCAAAGTATCGAGTGAACTTCACCTTACTGCTTCGATCCAGTGACAGCTTGGGTCAAGCTTTTCTGTTTGACGGATTGTGGCTCACCTGCGGCGGCCACTCCTTTCCAACTCGAGAAAACACCGTGGTCGCCGTCTGGTGTAGCCACTTGCTATGCCTCAGCTTGCGTTTGAAAGCACCTCAACTTCGCTGCGGAGGGTTTCGCCAAGACGATCCTTTTCTATTTCCAGATCATACCGATTCTGCAAATTCAGCCAGAACCGCTCAGAGGTACCAAAGAACCTGCTCAGACGGAGCGCCGTATCCGCGCTGATCGATCGCTTTCCATGTACGATTTCATTGATACGACGGGGAGACACACTAATTCCTTTTGCCAATCGATATTGGCTCAATCCAAGCGGGACCAGATAGTCCTCCAGCAGTACTTCGCCTGGGTGAATCGCCTCCTGAACTTTCATTCCCATATCTATCCTCAGTGGCAGTCGACAACTTCTACGGAGTGCGCGTCACCACCTCTCCAAACGAAGCATATACGCCGTTGATCCTTGATTCGAATACTGTGCTGACCTCGTCGTTTGCCACGCGGTGACTCCAATCGATTTCCAGGTGGCGTGCGCAGATCTTCAAGCGCTTCAGCAGCATCAACTTGAACGAGCTTCCTGAGCGTAACCCTTTGAAGCTGCCTCGGTAGTGCCCTGCTACGTTCTCGGCTAAACAACGTCTCGGTTTGCTTGTCTGCAAAGGTCCTAATCACGTCACAATGATAAGGTAACGCGCTATTAACGGCAGCCGTTATGTCCGAGACGTAAGCCTAACGGCTCGCGGCTAACCTGCGTTGGCCGTTTCCTTACAGAAATTAAGAGAAGCTGTGCCAAAGCGTGTGGCAACGTGCAGGTTTCGCGATTCCAGAGCGTACAACCGCAGGCTTGACCATTCGCTGGATCACCGATTCGTGCATGTGATGGCGCCGCGATGTTCCAGCTCCGGTTTCTGTGAATCGACGGGCAGCGGTGAAAATGTACTGCTTGCTCGACTCGCGTTCGGCGTTGGGATATTTGCGGGCGACGGTATGCGGAAGCTGAACCCTGCCGGCTCCGTTCTGAAGATTCCGAAAGTGGATGTCGCGAATCCGCTTGATGCGTTCCTGGAGGGTCAATGCGGTCGTTTCTCAAGCACATAGCCCGTAGTTTCCGGACATCAGCAAATAACGGGCGGGGATCTCAGAAGAAGTCGCGCAATCGGGGTTCTTAACGATAGGTGGACTGGACGAGTGTTTTGCCGAACACGTTTCCAGTACCATGGAAACCGATGCGCATCGGTATTGACACGGGGGGGACGTTCACAGATTTTGTATCGATCCGAGACGGCCGGATCGAAATCCTGAAGGAACCGTCTACGCCGAAGGCTCCAGAACAGGCCATCCTGGAAGGTCTGAATCAGGTCACTACTTCCCGACACTCTGGTATCAAATCTATCGCTGAGATCGTTCACGGATCCACGGTAGCCACCAACGCGTTGCTTGAACGTAAAGGCGCTCGAACCGCACTGGTCACGACGGCGGGATTTGAGGACGTCCTGATCATCGGACGCCAGACTCGGGGCGATCTCTACGATATCTTTACAAGCCGTTTGCCACCTCTGATTGACGACTCTCTTCGGATCGGGGTCCGCCAACGTACCCTTCATGACGGCACGAACGCGGTCGAGTTGACCCCGTCCAGACTCCGGAGTTTGGTAACCCAACTTCGGAAAGCAAACGTAGAGTCGATAGCCGTATCCCTGTTGTTTTCGTTTCAGAATCCGTCTCACGAACTCCAGATCCGGGACGCCCTGGAAAAACTCAAAGTGCCGATCTCGCTGTCTTCGGTGATTCTTCCCGAATACCGGGAATATGAACGGACATCAACGACGCTGATCAATGCCTATCTCGCGCCCGTCATGGGTCGCTACCTGGGTCGGCTCAAGCGCGCGATTTCCGGTTCAAGCTTGCGAGTGATGCAGTCCAACGGGGGTGCGGTCAAGACGGAGACGGCCGTGGCGGAGCCTGTCCGGACCATTCTCTCCGGACCGGCTGGGGGTGTGGTCGGGGCCTGTTCCCTGGCTCGGCGAGCCGGATTTTCCAAGATCATTACGTTTGATATGGGCGGGACGTCCACGGACGTATCTTTGTTTGATGATGCGATACGGGTCACACGCGAAAGCGAAGTCGGAGGCCTGCCCATCGGTGTTCCGATGATGGACATCCATACAGTTGGGGCGGGTGGCGGTTCGATCGCAGAAGTTGATGCTGGAGGGGCGCTACGCGTGGGTCCCGAAAGTGCAGGTGCGGATCCCGGACCAATCTGTTACGGGACCGGAACAGCTTTCACCGTGACCGATGCCAATCTCCTGCTCGGGCGTTTGTTACCGCGCTTCTTTCTCGGCGGCAGTATGCGGCTGGCTTCGGAGCGCATCGCGCCCGCTCTTCGGCGGATGCTTGCGACGGGTCAGTGGAAGAACGTTGAGAAATTGGCTGCCGGGGTCATCGACGTGGTTAACAACAACATGGAGCAGGCCATCCGATTGATATCCATCGAGCGCGGTCACGATGTTCGGGAGTTCACGCTGGTGTGCTTCGGAGGCGGAGGGGCCCTCCATGCTGCGACCCTGGCCGAGGGCCTTGGCATCCCTCGCGTCGTCGTGCCGCCATACCCGGGCGCCCTGTCGGCTCTGGGACTTCTCCTGGCCGACGCGCGCAAGGACTACTCGAAGACCCTGCTCGGGACCCGCCCGAATGCGTCCAACATCCGGAAGGCACTGGCCCGATTGCATCGAGAGGGTTTGGCGGACTTGAAGGAAGAAGGTTTTCGCCGAAAGGACATCGTGGTGATTGACTTTCTGGACGTACGCTACGCTGGCCAGTCGTATGAATTGACTATTCCGTATAACAATGGGTGGCAAGGCCAGTTTCACCGAACGCATGAGAAACGTTACGGACATTTCGATCCCGACAGCCCTGTCGAAGTGGTCAGCGTCCGGTCCACCGTTACGGGAACAACCGCGAAGCCGGAACTGCCATCGTTTCGCAGCACTCGGCGTCGCCCGGTTCCACTCGAGACAGTCCCTCTGTGGTTCGGACGGAACCGGCTCAGGGCCGAGGTGTACGACCGGGGGTTGTTGGGCTGTGGAAACGTAATCGAGGGCCCAGCCATTGTCGGCGAGTACAGCTCGACCACGTTTGTGCCCCCCGACTTTTTCTGTGATGTGGACCGATTCGGAAATTTAGTACTTACAAAGAAGGGGACGCGCCGCAGGGGCGCAAAAGCGCAACGGTAGTAATCGTGGTTCTAAGAACATTGAGTCCTTTGGGTTTTCCGCGACTCCGCGTTGAGGAACGGCAATTCGACTATGAAAGTTGATCCGGTAAAACTGGAAATATTCAAGAGCCTCTTCCATTCAATCGCTGAAGAAATGGGTGCGACTCTACGGCGCACGGCGTACTCTCCGAACATCAAAGAAAGGCGCGATTACTCCTGCGCCGTCTTCGATAGCCGGGGGCGGATGGTCGCGCAGGGTGACCACATGCCGGTCCACCTGGGTTCGATGCCGCTGTCCGTTGCCGCTGCAATCAGAAAACGGGAGGTTGGTCCCGGTGACATGATCGTTCTCAATGATCCTTACGAAGGTGGCACCCATCTTCCGGACATCACTCTTGTCTCCGGTGTGTTTCAGAAACAAAAGTTGCTGTTCTATGTTGCATGCCGCGCTCACCACTCCGACGTGGGAGGCATGTCACCGGGTTCGATGCCGCTGGCTGAGGAGATCTACCAGGAAGGCCTGCGCCTACCTCCCATCAAGCTCATGACGGGAGGCAAGGTCAACCGCGACGTGTGGGACATTGTCCTCGCGAACGTCCGCACCCCGGGGGAGCGCGAGGGTGACATGGCGGCGATGTTGGCCGCGAATCGTACCGGAGAAAGACGTCTTGTCGACATTGTCCAGAAGTATGGTCGACAGGAGGTCGACAGCTACATATCTGAACTGCTCAACTACACGGAGAGGATGACAAGGCACGTCATCGCTCAGGTCCCAAACGGCACCTACCGGGCTGTGGATGTTCTCGATAACGACGGCATATCCGAGGATTCGGTCACGATACGCGTACGGATCGATATCCGTGGGAGTCAGGCACGAGTCGATTTTTCTGGATCCGATCCCCAGGTTGCAGGCTGCGTCAATGCGGTGTACGCGATCACAGCATCCGTTGTGTTCTATGTTTTTCGGACGCTGGTTCCCGTTCCGATACCTTCGACTGAGGGAGGCATGCGACCGCTGGAGATCGTCGCGCCTGAAGGGACCGTGGTCAACGCACGGCCACCCGCTGCCGTTTCCGGTGGAAACGTGGAAACCTCCCAGAGAATAGTGGACGTTCTGTACCGATGTCTGGCCCAAGCACTGCCCAGAACGATACCGGCCGCCAGTCAGGGGACGATGAACAATGTGACCTTCGGGGGTACTGTTCCCGGTACTGGACAACCCTTCGCCTACTACGAGACGATTGCCGGTGGGATGGGTGCACGACCGGGAATGGATGGGATATCCGGCGTCCACACTCACATGACGAATTCAATGAACACGCCGATCGAAGCGATCGAATATGCTTATCCGGTTCGGATTGAGCAGTACGGCTTGCGCCCCGCTTCAGGCGGAGAAGGACGATGGCGCGGCGGTGACGGCATCGTTCGCGAGATCCGCTTCCTGGTACCGACACAACTGACCCTTCTCTCGGACCGCCGCCGTTCAGTGCCCTACGGGCTGAACGGAGGTAAGCCAGGGCAGGCCGGGCGAAACCGGTTGCGCCGCCGGAACGGATCGATCGAAGAACTCCCCTCGAAGTTCACAACGCGCGCCGTGGTCGGAGATGTTCTCTCGATTGAGACACCCGGCGGCGGAGGGTGGGGGCGAAAGCGGACCCCACGGTCCGCTTTGCGTGCCAGCTCGTCGGGGAGTAGCTGAATTAGCTGGACTCGACCTGCAGGTTGTTGATGATCTTGAACGCCATGGTCCCTTTCCGGACACCGGTTTCGGCAAGTACCCGGTCCAATTCGTTTCGAACCACGCCTTCAAGACGGACCGTTCCGTTGGTCACAACAACGTGGATCGCCGGCCTGGGCTGTCGCATAAGCGCTCGGAGCGTTCCCTCGCGGTATATCGCGCGGATGGCCGCTTGACGAATCTGATCGTCGAACGCGGACAGGGGAAGCACTTCGAGGTTGTTGACCACGCTCTCGACACCGGACACCCGCGCCACGGACGCTTGATATCCGCCCTTCTGAAAAGGTTCACGCACCACGCCGTCCAATGTGACGACGCCATTTTCGGCTGTTGCGGTGAACCAGCCGAAGGCATCGTAGAATGCGTATTGTCGGACCGCGCTGGCGACGGCCTCCGCCAGGGCCTGATCAGAATTAGTTTCCGCGCTCCCCACCACGGCATCAACACCTGGCTGAAGGGCTGAAGTGGAATCCGCCGTTGCCGCATCGAGTGCATGCACCCACGCACCACTGCTGAAAAGAAAGACAAACATAGTGACTACGAGCAGACTTTTTCTCATAACGGGTCCTCCTTGCATTTACTTTTTTTGACGGCAGGCAGGCGATTTGGTGAGCGTCACTGGCCCTCGCCCGTCGGTGGCGTTGTTATTGGCGCTGATCGTCGTTGTCCTCATACGTTTGTCCCTCCGGCCTCAGCGCACCGTAGCCGCGCCGGGACCTACGACACGGACGCGCAGGTCGAGATGGAAGGGTCGTGGCCCAGTGGAGATGGACAATTCCCATGCTCGGGCGTTGTGAACCCGTGGCCCGTGCCCGCTACAGTGCAGACCGACCGGGTCCGTCGGGACCACAGCTTCACTTTCATTCACTAACAGATGGCCCGTGAGAGATCACAAAAAGGTCTCGCGAAGGTTGCCTTAATTGTTGGGTCGGGGGTCAGTGCCTTCATACTATTTAGGCATGCCGAAAAGCCCGACAATGAATTGCCGAAAACTGCTGTGCGGCAGCTGTCTCGCGCTAATGCTCTTCCTGTCTCTCGGTGCCGCCCCACAGCAGCGAGTTCCGGTTACGGTGATCGATCGGGTCACGATCATCGACGGTACCGGAGCGCCCATAGTGGAGAACGGCGCCATCCTCGTCGAGGGCGGGCGTATCCGCGATATCGGCAGGAGGGACGCGGTCGGGGTCGATCCAGGCGTCACCGTCATCGATGCCACAGGCAAGTTCGCGATTCCCGGCCTTATGGACGCTCATGTCCATTTCGATCAGTCGGCCGGTCTGTTTACGCGGCCCGACCTCGTAGACCTGCGGAGCATCCGAGCGTATGCCGATGAAGTTGAGATGACGCGGCGGCGATTGCCCGAGACACTGCTCCGCTACCTCTGGTCGGGCGTGACGGGTGTGGTGGATATGGGAGGGCCGATGTGGACTCTCGAACTCGGCGACTCCGCCAGCGCTTCCCCGGGCGCACCGCGTATCCAGGCGGCAGGCCCACTGATATCGACTGAAGTGATTCCCAAACTTGCAAGCACTGATCCTCCCATTATCGCTGTCGAGACTGCCGCCGATGCGCGTGGAACCGTCCAACGGATTGCTGAGCGCGGGCCCAACCTGATAAAGATCCTGTTCCTCTACCACCCTTTTGATGACTTCGACCACTATACCGAATTGGTTGAAGCTGCCATTTCCGAGAGTCACAGGCTCGGCATTCGAGCGGCGGTGCACGCTACCGATCTCGCGTCAGCAACGGCTGCCGTCAGTGCAGGGGCGGACGTTCTCGTGCACAGCGTCGAAGACCAGCCGGTGGATCGCGAATTCATCAGCATGTTGCAGGCGCGCGACGTGATCTACATTCCCACACTGCTTGTCACCGAGGGTTACGACGAAGTCTTCGGCCAGACGGTGACCCTGAGCGAGATCGAAAAGCGTTTTGGAGATCCGGAAGTCATCCAGTCGTGGGCAGAGCTGGCGAGGATTCCGCCGCGCTTGATCCCCGGAGGCGTGCCCCCGGCCACATTGCTCAACAGCCGTCCAACCGAATTCCTCAATCTGAGGAGGATTTATGCGGCGGGCGGCCGCATCGCTTCCGGTAGCGATGCCGGAAACGTCGGGACGCTCCACGGTCCCGCGCTCCACAGAGAGTTGGAACTCATGGTCGAAGCGGGCATGCGGCCGCTGGATGTCCTCGTCGCCGCCACTCAAAACGCGGCCGCAGTCATGGGGAGAAGTCGGCAGATGGGCACTCTCGAGACGGGAAAGACCGCCGATCTCGTTCTGCTCGACGCCGATCCGACGCTCGATATCCGAAACACAAGGAAGATCTTCAAGGTAATGAAAGCCGGGGAGTGGATCACCGACATTCCCTGAACGAATTGTGGTGCAAGCGTGCCAACTTACGGATTTCTGCCGCGGGCCGTAAGGGGGGCGGCCGTATAGCCAGCTCGCGCGCGGACCGAGTAGTCGACGTGGTCTCGGATGTGAACCTGGATTTTGTGGAAACGTCCGTCAGCAGAAACCGAGGGATAGTATCCGAGTGAGTACTGATTTCGAAGCTCGGCGGATACCTCGTCCAATACCCGATCGATGTCGTCGGCTCTGCCATCCTCCCACGTCCGGGTGACCTTGAACGCCTGCCCCCCACTCGCTTCAGCGAAATCTTCCAGTACCTCCATGTCTACAGGGCTCTCCCTCCGCGGCCTCCGAAGAACATTCGCGGTGCCGGACAAAACGGTTCCCGGCCAGTCGAATCGAACATGTTCGACGGGGTCCCCGAATCGCATGGCATCGATACCAAGCCCATAGACAAGAACGTCGGTAGTCTCGACGGCCTCGAGCGCATCCGTCAGGCCGAATTCACTGGATGTATCGGTTCCGTCGGTTAGCACGAGGATAGACTGCTTGTCATGACGCCCACTGGCCACCGTTTCGAGGCTTTGGACTACCGCATCATAAAGGGAGGTTCCACCCCACGGGCGGGCCTCGAGCAGTGCTCTCGATAACCTTCTGCGATCTCGAGTCAGGTCCTGGACCAGCGAAACACGATCGGCAAATGTCATGAAGAACAGGTCGTCATCCGCGTGGAGCGTGCGTGCAAAGCGCTCGACGGCGGCCAGAGCCGTGTCGATTCTCTTCAGCATGCTGGCACTGGTGTCGAGGACTATCCCGACGCTCTGCGGAAGATCGTTGTCTCGGGCAAAGTGTGCGATTTCCTGGGGTACGCCTTCGTCCCAGATGATGAAGTCATCCGGATTCAATCCTGACACGTAAAGCCCTGCCCCATCCGTGACCGTCACCACGACGTTCACGAGCTCCACGTCGACTCGCAGCGTGTTTTGCCTCGGCACTGCCATCGACGACATCGACGCGATGACTAAGAGAAGCGTGACTAGCGATGGCATCGATAGCGTCAAGTTGAGTGGGGTCATCATTAGTGGGTCGTCAGTGTGTCAACGAATAAACGACAAAATTGATACCCATCCGGAAAGCTTCAGTGGAAGGCCGGAGCGGGTAGCGTGCTTCGTCGATCCAGTCCCAGAAATTTGCGAGGTCGTTGTTGTAGCACGCGATGACGGCGATGTCGCCGTGGTCGTTGAACAAACCAAAATAGGCGGAGTTGCCTCCCGGGACGTACGGAGCCATAACGTTAAGATCCTCGAGGTCGAAGAACGCGTGAAATATCGGATGGCCGATGGTCAGCGAGATGAATTCCTTCTCGGGGAGAGCCCGGCGGAATTGCTCACGCATGGTTGCAAACTGGTCGGGTCCATCGAAATCGTCGATCAGTACGAAGCCGCCCCGATTAACGAATTGGCGGAGGTTTTCGACTTCTCCCAGAGTGAGCGCCATCTCTCCCGGTTCGGAAACGTAGGCGAAGGGGTAGTCAAAGACATCATCAGTGCCGAGTTCGACGATCCGGTAGGACATGAAATTGACGTCTACAGCCGTAGTTTCAGAAATCAACTGGGCGATGTGTTGTTCCGAGTACGGATAGTTGTGGGACCAGCCCATATGTCCGAATCGGCCATTGGTTCCGAATCTCCAGCGCGCAATGATCAGCTCGGTTGCTGGCGGATCGTTCTGATCAATAAACATTCTCCCGAACCGCCCGAATCGCTGTCCATGGACAAACAGCGAGCCGGCAAGGATGGTCACACCGACCAGCAGCGCGATGAATTGGATGCGTTGCATTGCTTCTTTAAATTAACCGAGAAACAAACTGAGCGCCAGCAGGGCACTCTGTGTTCGTGTCTGACCTTCAGATAATCCTGCGTTCGAGCAACGGATTGATACGGGACAAAACTTCGTAAGCAATTGTTCCTGTTTTGTCTGCCAATTGGTCCGCGGTAATTTCATTCTCTCCCTGGCGGCCGATAAGGACGACCTCGTCATCGGGCTGGGGAGCGACCTCTGTCACGTCCAGCGCCATCATGTTCATGGCCACCCGGCCGACTATGGGGACGGCTCCTCCGCCGACGAGCGCATGACCAGCGTTAGACGACGCACGGTCGTAGCCTTCGTAATAACCGACGGGCACCACGGCGAGTGTCGTTGCCCGGTTGGCCCGGTACGACAATCCGTAACCCACGTATTCACCCGCTTCGATGTTCTTCAACTGTACGATTCGTGTTTTCCACGTCAGGACGGGTTCAAGGTTTATCCCACGGCCACGCTCTCTCGCCGCGATCCGAGTCTCTCGTGAGGGCCATACACCGTAGCCACCGAGACCGAGACGAACCATCGTGAAATGAGTTTCCGGATAGAGCAGAATGCCCGCCGTTGCATCGGCGTGGACGTGCGTTGGTCGGATGCCGTTGTCCTCGATCTGGGTAGTCGCTGCCTCAAAGCGCTCGAGCTGCACCTTCGCAAACGATGGGTCGAGTGTGTCCTCGATATTGGCGAAGTGGGTATACACGCCTTCGATTTCGATGCCCGGGAGCCGGGAGACAAACCGGCTGAAAGCGGCGACCTCGCCCAAGGGGATGCCCTGTCGGTTGGTGCCCGTTTCGATCTTTAGATGGATCATTGCCGGCTTTCCGGTCTTTTGAGCGGCCACAGAAAGGGCACGTGCCGTGTCTTGTCGGTAGGTGACCTGCCGGAACTCCCGCCCTACGATTTCAGCAGCGTCCTCGACTCTGGAGTATCCCAGGATCAACACGGGTTTACCGGGGGCGGCTCGTTCAACTTCGAGGGCTTCGGCCAGCGAGTCGACACCGAACCAGTCGACGTGGTCTCTAACGACGTCTGAGACGAGGCGCAGTCCGTGACCGTAGGCGTTGGATTTGACCACGAACATCAGACGTGTGCGTGGCGAGAGAATGTCGCGGAACGAGCTCAGGTTGTTCCGGAGCCGGCCGCCGCTGATTTCGATCCAGGACAAGTTCAAACTCAAAGGACACTCCATCTTCGGTCGCGCGCGGTCCGTTCCTGACGCACTCATCCCTCAACCTGATGCGGGTCAATTATACGGTATGCTTAGGGACCCAATGTCCGAGGCCCGCAATCCCCCTGCCAGCATCGAATTTGAGAATGTGGACTATCGGCTGGCGTCTGGGAAGTCCATCATCGAAGGAATCAATCTGAGAATTCCTCCGGGCACGTGTGTTGTTCTTCTCGGTCGCAGCGGCTCGGGTAAGACCACGACGTTGAAGCTTGTCAACCGTTTACTTGAACCTTCACGCGGTCGGATTACCGTGGACGGTACGTCGACGCTTGAGTGGGATCCGATCCGTCTTCGCCGTCACATCGGGTATGTGATTCAGGAAGTCGGTCTCTTTCCGCATTTCACAGTTTCTGAGAATGTAGCCCTTGTTCCTTCGCTTGAAAGTTGGGACCTCAGCAGAACCCGAGAACGGATCAGAGAAATGCTGGACCTGGTCGGTCTTGACCCCGATGAATTCGGCCACCGCTATCCCGACGAATTGTCGGGCGGGCAGCGCCAGAGGGTGGGTGTGGCCCGGGCGCTGGCGATCGATCCATCGCTGCTTCTTCTCGATGAACCCTTCGGGGCCCTCGACCCGATCACCCGGGCGGAGATCCGGCAGGAGTTTCGGAGACTACAGGGCCGTTTGAAGAAAACCATGGTCTTCGTAACTCATGACGTCGGCGAAGCTTTCATCCTGGCCGACCTCATTGGACTTATGAAACAGGGCCGCCTTCTTGCGTTGGTGCCACCTGACGATTTCATCAAGCTCGACGACCCTGAGGCGCAAAAATTCTTAGGATCCCGAGTATGAACGTTTTCGAGTACATGATCCAGAATTGGACCGAAGTTGCCGAACTGACGCAGGAACATTTTATTCTGGTCGGAATATCGACGTCACTTGCGGTCTTAATTGGCTTTCCACTGGGTGTATTGATGACACGCCATGAAGGGCTGAGTCGGCCCATTCTGGGGGTTGCGAACACCATGCAAACCATACCGAGTCTGGCGATTTTTGGTTTTCTCATACCGATTCCGTTTATCGGCGGCATTGGGGCGCGGACCGCTATCGTTGCCTTGCTGCTGTACTCCCTGCTGCCTATCATCCGCAACACGTACACGGGCATTACACATGTGGATCCCGCAGTTCGTGAGTCCGCATTGGGGATGGGCATGACCGACTGGCAAATCTTGCGGCGAGTCGAGATTCCTCTGGCTATGGGTGTGATTTTTGCGGGGATTCGAGTGGCCACTGTTGTCTCAGTCGGTTTGGCTACGATCGCGGCCGCGATTGGGGCCGGTGGTCTGGGCACGTACATATTTAGGGGTGTCTCGATGGTCGATTCGCAATTGATTCTAGTGGGGGCCGTTCCTTCTGCTGTGATGGCACTGGTCGCAGACTTCGGTTTGGGCCGCGTCGAGCGCCATTGGAGTCGGCACCGAACGAGGAGTGAAAATTGATTCAACGAATCTTTGGTCCGGGGCCGATCCTGCCATCTCGAATTCTGCTGATCTTTGGCGGGCTGATCCTTCTGACAGGTTGTTCGGGCCCAAATCGAATCGTTATTGGGTCGAAGAACTTCACCGAGCAGATCATTCTGGGAGAAATGATCGCCCAGCATCTGGAGAATCAGACAGGCCTCGGCGTAGACAGACGGTTGAATCTGGGTGGCTCTTTTGTTTGTCATCAGGGTTTGATCGCGAATCAACTTGACATTTACGTCGAATACACGGGAACTGCCGTGGCTGCGATCCTGCAAGAGCTGCCTTCGACCGACCCGGACACTGTGCTTGACAGAGTTCGGCAGGCATATCGTGAGGAGTTTGACGTGGAGTGGATGGAACCTCTCGGGTTCAACAACACGTTCGCGATCCTCGTCCGCGGTGAGGACGCCCGTATGCTTGGCCTGTCAAGCATCTCTGATGCTGCCGAGCACACATCGAACTGGATCGCGGGTTTCGGTTACGAGTTCGCTCAAAGACAAGACGGTTATCCGGGTTTGGCCGAAATCTATGGATTTGGGTTCCCGGATACGCCGCGCGTGATGGAATTGGGTCTCACCTATCGGGCTCTAGCCGATGGGCAGGTCGATCTGATCGCCGGAAACTCGACCGATGGATTAATCGATGTATTGGATCTGGCCATGCTCGTTGACGACCGTCAGTATTTTCCACCGTACGACGCCGTACCCATCATCCGGCAGGAAGTGCTGGGACAGCATCCCGAAGTTGGCGAGGCCCTCCGCCTCTTGGGCGGTCAAATATCTGAAACCGAAATGCGACAGCTCAACTACCGTGTCGACGGCCAACAGGAAGACGTGAAGATCGTTGTCAGCGAGTTTTTGGCTTCAAAAGGGCTTTGACCGCGATTTTCTCCTGTAGGCGCGGTCTATGACCGCACAAAAGCACGAACATCTTATAGAGCGTGCGCTCATAGATCGCACCTGTGGAAGGAGGAAGGAAACCGCTGCCAAATCTTCCTAAAACGCGTTGACAACATCCTGCACGGCGATGATGGCGAAGAAAATCAGGACCATGACCAGAACAGCGTTCGTGGCCCAACCGTTTCTTTGAATCGGCGAGTTCCAGGCAATCTTGTTGTTCAAATACAGCAGTGTTGCTGCCAAGAACGGGAAGAAAAAGCTGCCCACGACAGTGTAGGTGATCAGGAGTAAGAGGGGTCTGTTGAGAAAAGCGAATGGAATAGGTATCAAGGTCATGGCGACGAGCGCGATACGGTACGGCGTGCTGGTGACCTGCCTGAGTCCCTCGCGCACCTCTTTCGGATACTTGCGAATAATCCCGTATATGTCCGCGAACATATAGGGAACGCCCTGCCACACTCCAAGTAGAGACGACGCCGTCGCCCCCCAGAAACCGATCGAATATGCGAGGGATCCGAGACCTCCAACAGTCGCGCCAAGCATTGCAGCCATCTGTGGTACAGCCGTGGCACTGTTCAATTCAACACCGCTCGTGAAGAAAGCGCGATTGGCCATCATAAGAACCCCGATGGCCAGGACTGCGGTTATCGTGTAAGCGATGAGGAGGTCGATCCGCACATAGCGCAAAGAACCTGCGCCGGTGATCTTTTCTTCCCGCATCCAGTAGTTGTAGTTGATAACCGTAATCGTACCGCCAACGCCGCCGATCAGTGCAAGAAGGGAAGTGGTGCTGCCGGAAGGTATAGTCGGAACGAAGAGGCCGCGGAAGACACCGCCAAAATCCTGAAACGTCAGCACTGCACAGGCGACGATTCCGACGACCATGATGCCGATGAGTGCCCGCATCAGTTTTTCGAAACCACGGAACCCGCCGAACCATACGAGCGCACCACCGATCAGACTATGGATTACCGCTCCCCAGGAAGTCGGGATCGCACCACCCGTCAGGTTGGAAATCCCTAGTCCACACGCATTAGCCATGGCGACGCTGACCGCCACCGTCCAGAGGAGCAGGTAGGCACCGAAATAGATCTGAACCCAACGGGGAAGATATTCGGCCCAGCCTTCCAGAATCGTTTGGTCAGTGGCGAGCTGCCAGCGTGCAAGCCCTTCGTTGAGAACGAATTTGAAGAAGGCGCCCAGAACGATAGCCCATATCAGAACCAGGCCAAAGCTGGCTCCACCGACAGTTGCTGCCGCCAGGTCCCCCGCACCGACCCCGGTAGCGGCCACCATCATGCCGGGACCAATCAACGTCGCCAATCCGATCTTACGTGCCGTGTCTGTCGTGATTTCGGACATAAAGTTGGCTCAGAAAAAGCGGGGAGGCTGTATCAAAGTCCCTCTCTGGTTGTTCGTTACTGCCTGGATTATTCTGACTCTGCGGCCGTTGCCCGGGCCTCCACCAGGGCCGCGCGAGTGACGCTCGAAAACGGCTCGGATTGTCCGTGGATTGGAAGTATGCGGTCTACTTGGAGATTGTAGTTCTGGATGTTTTCAATCAAATTGGCCACGTGCGGAAAGCGTGGGTTAGTCGCGTTCGGATTGGGTGTGGAGTAGACGTCTGCGACAACCAGAGCACTTTCCGCCGGGATATAGACCATCAAGAGCGTATCGGCGTGGGGGCTGCCGACGATCGGAAGTATTTCAATCGTCTGGTCAGCGTCACTGAGTTCGTATGCCCTGTTGACAGTCTTGATTCGAAGCGTCTGCGGGTTCCTCTCGAGTGCGTCCGGCGACAGCCGGTGCGTTCGCGATACAAAATCTCGATAAACATTCCTGTTGAGTTCGTGAGTAATGATCGTCATTCCTTCCGACACGGCGGCCCGTATGCCGCCGCAGTGGTCGGAATGGTGATGCGTATTGATGACTTCAGTTAGAGGTTTGTTCGGGTTGAGTGCGCGTGCCGCATTAATGACCGCCAAGGTTCTAATGTCATCCTGAGGTGCTTCGACTAGAGTCATGTGGTCTTCGAACTCCACCACCAGGCTGTGGTGGGACTGTCCTGTCAGATACCATAGGCCCCGCCCGACTTCCTCAATCTCCACGATTGCGCCGGGTACGGGCACCGACCGGGACTTGACTTCATCTGGAGCCTCGAGAGAGCCGGTCACGGCATTGACACTGTTCGATACCGATACCGACAGCACTTCAAACCGATCCAGCATCGAAGTTAGCGTCGTTGGCAGTTGCAGCCCATCCAGATCTTCATACCCTCCAAACTGAGTTTCGATAAACACGTCGCCCAGAAGGCGCGAATAGTACGTCATCGACTGCACCCTGGAGGGAAGTCCTGTTTCCCGGTTGACGTAGAGCGTCAATTCCGTGCCGTCGGAAGTGACAATACTCACACTCTGCTCTGTGCCGACTGACCGAAGATTTGAGACTTGGCTGTTGGGATCGAGCGCCACCAGGAGGAGACCTATCGGATGGTGGTACAGCTCGGCGTGTCGGGCCCGACTAGCCAGTTCAGACTGGCGGATTACGTTTCCGTTGTCCGAAACGTCGAAACCGATACCGTTGTCGATGGCGATAATCTGGGTTTGTGGATTTGTGTTGGGAGTGACGAAGCGGGGTATGCGGACGAGTTCCTGCCGCCACTGCATGTTGGAGAAGTCGATTGCCTTTCGGTATTCCGCCACCTCGAATCGAGGAAGTTCAGCGTCTGGACTGGAGTTCTGTCCAAGATTGTATGCGTTTCCCGTGCCTTCCAGGACGAGCGTGTTGACGGCATTTACGGCATCCGCGCCGCCGAGAGCCGCTACCGCATCGCTGATCAGTCGCGATTCGGGGCCGGAGGAGGCGCAACCCGCGAGTGTTATCCAGATCACAGCAAGAAGGCCTTTAGCATTCATAATCGAGTTCCTCCCGCGACGGTAGTGCCGGGACGAAAAGGACGGCCTTTCCCGCCCGAAGCGTTCCGCTCATCGTCATACATTCCACGCGGATTGAATCGGTTGTGGGCGACGATCCAGGGCGCCAACAAGGGCCGGGAATCCATCGCGCGTATGCTAGCATGAGTGGCTTTGGCCGAGCGAAGATTCGTTGGCTGCAGCTAGGCAATGACTATGCGAATTGAAGTTTCCGGAGAGCCCGCCCATCAAATATCTGATGCGTGGTTTCTGGACAGATTTGACGAGTGGGCTCGGAAAGATCCCACTCGCTTTGCCTTTGCGGTGGATCATCCCGATCACGTCGACGAGTACTCCTACCGTGACGTGTCCGACCAGTCTCATCGGATAGCCGCAAGCCTGTCTGCTAGTGGGATTAGTCCGGGCGACCGGGTGGGAATTCTGATGGACAACAGTCCGCATTGGGTTTTTGCGTTGCTGGGAGTTTTGCGGATCGGAGGCATCGGAGTACCGTTATCGACACTTCTACCGGCATCATCGGTTCGACGGCTCGTGGATCACGCCGACTGCAGCTTGGTGTTTACGGACGGATCGAATCTGGGCACCACGCTGGAGGCCCTGACCGGCCGGGACGTCCCCATAGTAGCGACTGCGACCGACGCGGCAGTCCAGAACTGGGAGGCGTTTCTCAGCAGCGGGGATGACAGCGAGTGGGCACCCTCGCATGCGCCTGATGGCACGGCGGTGTTGATGTACACGTCGGGAACGACCGGCGACCCCAAGGGTGTACAGATACTCGCCAAAGGCCTCTCGCAGGACATATACGGGCTCGTGGAGTTGCTCGAACTGTCGCCCGATCACAGGATGCTGTCCGTACTGCCCTTCTCGCATGTGCTGCCACTTGTCGCCAATGGCCTGGGAGCTCTCGCAGCCGGCTGTGGGGTGGTCTTCCTGACGGCGATTTCTCCTCAGCGCATTGTTGAAGCGTTCAAGCGCCATCGAATCAGTTTCTTTGTTTGCGTGCCCCAGTTTTTTTATGCCGTACACAAGAGGATCTTCGGTCAGGTGGCGGAGCTTCCATGGGCACAGCGGAAGCTTTTCAGTATCTTGATGAGTCTTTCGCGCACTGCGAAGAGTCCCCGGCTTAGCCGTCGACTCTTTTCACGGATTCATAGTTCCATCGGCACCGAACTGGCCTTGTTGATCACAGGAGGATCACGCTTCGAACCGCGGGTGGCCGAGGACTTCCAGACCCTGGGCTACACCATGGTGCAGGCGTACGGACTGACGGAAACCACTGCCGCCGCGACGGTGACACCCGTGGCCCGAAACGCCGTTGGAACGGTCGGGGTCCCTCTCCGAGGGGTTAATATCCGTATCGACCGTCCGAACGATTTGGGTATCGGCGAAGTGTGTGTTGCCGGCGGCATTCTGATGCAAGGTTATTACCGTAACCCGGAGGCTACAGATCAGGCGCTGCGGAACGGATGGCTCTACACCGGGGATCTCGGGCGGTTGGACGCCCTCGGCAACCTGACTCTCACGGGTCGAAGCAAGGACGTCATCATCCTGTCAACCGGAAAGAATGTATATCCGGAAGAGGTTGAGGAACATTACGAAAAGTGTCCTTACATTAAGGAAATGTGCGTGATGGGGATGCCCGATTCCTCGGGGCCCGGAGACACCCTCCATGCCGTTGTGGTGCCTGATCTGGATGAGTTTCGCAAACGCAATCAGACGGCGATTGCCGAGATGGTCCGCTACGAACTGGAAAACCGGTCGAAAGAACTGGCCTCTTTTATGCGAGTGCATTCCCTGACAGTGCGGAACGAAGCCCTGTCCCGCACCGTGACGCGCAAACTCAAGAGGTTTCAGATCTATGAGGAAGAAACGGCTCGATCTCGATCCAAATCGAATCCAGAGGGATTGACCCCAGATCATGAGCGGTTGACTCACGGGATTGGTAAGGTGGTGGGCAAGGCCATCCATGCCGCAAAGCCGGATCTGCGTGCGTTGAAGCCCGACATGAATTTCGATCTCGATTTGGGATTCGATTCACTGGGCCGCGTCGAACTCCTGGCGGAGATCGAGGACGATTTGAGTGTTGAGATTCCCGAAGACAGATTAAATCAGATTCTCACAATTGGAGAACTCGTCCAGGCTCTTGAAGAGGCCGGACGCATCGCAGTTACCGGGCCCCGGGGTTGGAAAGACAAACTCACTTCCGAAGGGGATGAGGATCTTGCGCGTCAATACATCCGAGAGTCCCGCCGCAGCCTCACCTTTTTTGGTTTTCCGACGATCCGGCTCCTGGGAGCGATCGCCAGAATTCCGTTTCGCACGAGAGTGCAGGGGCTCGAAAAGCTGCCGGCGTCCGGACCCTTCATCATTTGTCCCAACCATGTGTCCTATCTGGATCCGTTTTTGCTCTGTTCGGTTCTCCCGTACCGTGTGATCAGGGATATCTTCATCCTTGGATATTCCGACTACTTCGAGGGATCTCTCATGAGCCGTCTTGGCAACAGCGTCAATATCGTGCCTGTTGATCCGAATTCGAATCTTACACGCGCCATGCGGATCGCGGCCGTTGGTCTTCGACGGAACCGGATTCTTTTGGTCTTTCCCGAGGGTGAGCGAAGCTTCGATGGAAATTTAACAGAGTTCAAGAAAGGCGCGTCAATTCTTTCCGTGGAACTCAATGTGCCGATCGTTCCGGTAGGCATACGGGGCACCTTCGAAGCCTGGCCCCGTGGCGGGAGCCTCCGCTCACATCCGGTCGAGATCGTCATCGGAGATCCCATCCAGCCCAATGGGGGAGGCGGATCTGCAAATCCGTATAGACGCTTAAATGACGCCTTAAAAGAGGCCGTTGCTCAGCTTCTTTCTTAGCGTTAGCTGGAGATTCGATGGCCTGAGGGTTTCCTTCCAGTTTCCGGAACGAGGGTTGAATCCAGCGGGCTGTCCGACGGCGCGCCGGCAAAGTCAGATACGCGGATCACGGGTCACTTTTCGCCTGTCACATTCGGGAGATATTGATGTCCCCGGGTTATACTGCGGAGGAATCCTCTTTTCTGACTCCTTTGTAGCTGACACTTTTCCAATCCTCTCCGGGAGGAGTCCATGGGACGAAAATATAAACAGCAGGGTTATCATGAAGCCGGCCAGGCACAAAAGCCCGGGCCGCGGCAGCAGGGACCACGGCAGCAGCCGGGACGCTCGTCGGAGGGCCCTCGGTCGCCCCGAATGCCGGGGTTTCAGGAAGTGATGCGTTGCTCGATGTGCGGCAACATCATCCCGGCGCTCACTGCAATCAATGCAGCGAGTCAGTGCTCGAAATGCGGGGGCGATCTTCGAAGTTGTAAGCACTGCCGGCATTTCGACACCGGTGCTCAGTTCGAATGCACTCAGGCGATCCAGGGGCGGATCGTGGCAAAGGACAAGCGAAACGACTGCGAGTTTTTCGAAGCGCGCACCTCGGTGGAACGTGAAACTTCATCTCCCGGTAGCACGGCAAGTTCCAGTAGCACCGCAAGCCCCAGCACGTCTAAGGACGCGCGCAGTGCCTTCGACGACCTGTTTCGCTAGTGGCATGTAGCGGCTCCGAATAGGAGCCGGCCATTGTCACAGTTCCCTCCCATGCATTAAGCTTTTTGTTGACAAGTATTTCACACCGTCTGCCTTGACCCTGTCCGGCGACGACGCGGACTCGAGTCTGAGTGACAGAATGGCAGATGACGAGGAGAGAATTTGGCAGAAGATCGTTTGAAAATCGCGGTGTTCGTAGACTTCGACAACATCGAGATCGGAGTCCGGAACACCTTGAATCGAAATTTTGATATAGCCGCTGTCCTGGAGGCAATTAAGGAGCGCGGCGAGATCGTAACGAAAATCGCTTACGGAGATTGGAAGCGGTCGGGCGACTATGGCCGGACCATGGGTCAGCATGCGATCCACATGGTTCAGCGGAACATGACACCCGGAGGGGACAAGAACGGCGCCGATATCAATCTGGCCCTCGATGCTTTGGAAATGGCGTTTACGCGTGACCACATCAACACGTTTGTCGTCGTTAGTGGCGATAGTGATTTCATCACACTGGTTGAAAAATTGAAACAGTACGACAAGAAGGTGTTTGTCGTCGGTGGGCGCGCGTTTACCAGCGGCATTATGCAGAGGAACTGCCACGAGTTCATTGCCTACGAAAATCTGATCCGATCTCAGAGTTCGGGACGAAGGCCTGTGGGCCGGTCTCGATCGACCAGCGAAACAGCCGTCGAGAAAGCCGTCCCTTTGGTCCTCAGGGCGCTCAAAGTTCTGAACGACCGTGGGGTTTCGCCGCAGCTTGGACTCCTTAAGAGTACGTTGCTGCAATTGGACTCCACGTTTTCCGAGCGCGACTATGGCGCCACTACGTTCCGTGACTTCAGTGAGAAACTGGCACGAACTGGTGTGGTCAACTTGAGGCAAGTGGATCGCAGTCTCCTCGTTGATTTGAACGAAGAGTTTAGCGAAGGAGACGGTAGCGAAGCTGGGGATGATGTCAAGAAGACTGTGAGTTCCCGAGGTCGAAGTCCTCGAGCCGTCGCGTCGAAAGCTGCCGCCGAATCCGCTGCCGAAGCTGGGGCCGAACCCGCTGCCGAAGTCGGGAACAACGCGCCGAGTCCCCGGCGCCCACGCAGTCGCAGCTCTCGAGCAGCCGAATCTGAAGAAACCCCAAACACTGCTTCCCCGAGAGTGGAGGAAGGGGTCCAGCTGATTCGGTCCGTGTTCGAGAAGGCTGAAGCGCCATTGAAGTGGCCTATGTATGTCCGCGGGGTCAAGCAGTTCATAAAAGCGGCCGAGCCGGATTTCGACGAAAGGAACTATGGTTTTTCGGGTCTTTTAGACGCCCTAAGACAGGTCCAGAAGGCTGGCGTCCTGCGCCTTGAACGGAATCGTCAGGGAGTACTTCGAATCTTCCCGGGTGAAGAGATCGAGAGATCGGTCGCGGGCGTCCAGGAGTTATTAGAGCAAAGCGCGCGAGTCGTGGCAGCAACCTCAAACGCGTCGGAGACTGTCGCAGGCGATGATGAACCGATCGCGGAGGACGTCCCGGAAGCGAGGATTGCGGCCGACGAAACGCCAGAAGTTGAGACCGAACACACGGCCGTGAAGGCGACCAAGAAAGCCGTCAGGAAGAAGACGACGAAGAAGAAATCAAGCGCAACGAAGAAGGCGAGAGCCGTCAAAAAGAAGACGACGCGGAAAACGACAAAGAAAGCCGCGAAGAAGGAAGAAACGGAGTCAGAGGAGGTGAAAGTTGCGAGTGACAAGTCAGTGAATGACCTCCCCCACGTTGATTCCTGACGTTTCAGAGGCCTGCGATGGAAAATGGGCGGGTGACAAGCTAAGAGTTATGAGTTAAAGGTTGGCTTCCTCACTCGTCACGCCCAACGTCTCGCTAACGCACGCCAAATTTGATGGCTTCCAGCACTGCATCCACCACTTCCGGGTCGAACTGGATGCCCTTTTCGCTAATCAGTTCCTCAGCAGCTTCCCTCTGAGATCGTGCGCGGCGGTAGGGCCGTTCATCGGTCATCGAGTCGAATGCGTCCAGCACCGCAATGACCCGGGAACCAAAGGGTATGTCATTGCCCACGAGACCGTTCGGATACCCCGAGCCGTCATACCACTCGTGGTGGTGCAACACCATCTCAGCCACCTGCCGGAATTTTCCCGTCTGTTGGAGCGCATCGTATCCGAACTGGGCATGACCTTGCATGATGCCGCGTTCTTCCATGCTGAGAGGCCCCGGTTTGTGAAGAATCGGATCCGGGATTGCAATGCTACCGAGATCGTGGAGATGCGATGCAGTTTCAACAAGGCGTATCTCTCTCGACGACAGCCCAAAGCGCTTGCCTACGATCCGGGCCAGCAGCCTCATGCGTTCGCTGTGCATGCCAACGCTGCGGTCCCTCATGCGTAACAGGTTGGCAAAGGTGCCAGTCTGCGCCTCGGCCCTTTCAATTTCCAACTCTTCAATGATCGTCGACATTCGCGACTCCAGTGATCAGCATGCGGGCTGGTTTTTCCGCCTTCACTAGCATTCATCGGCAACAACAGAAAAAACTTCAGAGTTTATTTGAGGTATAGAGCGGAGCTTATTCGGCCGATAAGTTAGGGGACTGGAGACAAATCGGTTTTGGGAAAAGACCCCGTACATACTCACCGGTTCCTCGTCCGGGCCGTAGCCCTGCTCTGTTTGGCTATGGGACTCCCCGTGGGAATCGTTGCGCTGGTTTACGACGTTCTACTGGCCTATGTAGCGCTGGGCGCGTTGTTGCCCCTGCTTTCACTGATCTACCTGAACTTTCGCGCGCACCGCACCTATACCGAACAACTTGAAAAGAAAAGAAGCCACGCCGAAAGCATGGCCCAACTGCACGAGTCAACTCTGCAGACGCTTGTCCTCGCGATCGAAGCCAAGGATCAGAACCAGGGACATGTCATTCGAGTGCAGGCTTACGCCAAAGCGCTGGCCCGGGCAATGAATCTTGGTGACGAAGAAATCGATGGGATTGCTGCGGCGGCTCTGTTACACGACATCGGGAAACTGGCCATACCCGACTACATTCTGAGGAAACAAGGTCCCTTGACGCCTGAAGAGATGACGAAGATGCGTCTTCATCCAGAAGTCGGTGCGGAGATCATATCCAACATCAAGTTTTCCTACCCCGTATCTGAAGCCGTTCGATACCATCATGAGCGCTACGACGGTTCCGGTTATCCAAGAGGACTTCGACACGAGTCGATTCCGATTGCCGCCCGTCTGGTTGCGGTCGTGGATTGCTATGAAAGTTTCATGTCCAATCACAGCAACCTTTCGGCGACCACCGCTCAGGCGATGATGATGCTTGAGAGTGGAGCAGGCACTCTTTTTGATCCTGACATCGTGGCTCATTGGAAACGGGTCTATCTCGATGTCACCGACGAGGACACAAAGCAGAAGACCACCGAATACAGACCAAATGCGTATGCCGATATCAAGAAAGCAGCATCGGAAGTCCACTTCCTGAATTCGCTCTCGACAGCGATCAGCGGTCTGTCCTCTGTGCGGGAGATTGCCTCAGAGGTTACCGGTACGCTCGAGAATCATATCCCATCCGCCAAGGCTGTATTGTGGTCGGTGGATGGACATCAGTTACTTCTCCATTCTAAGAGCGAAGAATTCAACGCTGTCCTCCAAATCGGGACAGGAGTATCCGGCTGGGCTGCTGCCCAGCACAGCTCATGCGTAAACCTCAACGTGGAGGCCGGACTATTCGAAGGGGCGCGAGCTGTTGCAGCCCCTGTTTTGTTTGATGGCCGTGTGCTGGCTGTTCTGTCGGTGTACCGCGAGGCGAAGTTCAGTGACGACGAGGTTCGACAGGTAACAGCGACGGCCGAACGTATTGCCGGAGGCCTCCACAAAGCCCGTATGTTCGAAGCCGCGCATCAGGATGCGACCTCCGACCGATTGACGGGCCTGGCGAATCGGCATGCTCTGGAGCGGGCGTTCAAGCCCTCCCCCGGAAAACCGTTTTCAATCGTCCTCTTGGACTTGGATTTTTTCAAAGCGATCAACGACAAATTTGGACATAGGACTGGGGACGAAGTACTCGTTCGCGTCGCCGCTCACTTGCAGTCCGTGTTCGCATCTGCCGATGTCATCTGCCGCTTTGGTGGCGACGAGTTTCTCATTGCGAGCGAGGGTGCGGCGTTTGAAAATCGTCGCGCGATGCGGCAAGTTCATCGATTGATTGCCGAAGACTCCGAATTCAACGTCTATCGTGAGTTTGGGTTCGGGGTGAGTTGGGGTGTTGCGACGGCCCCCGAAGACGGGCTGACCTTAAGCGACGTCACTGCAGTCGCTGACCGGCGTATGTACCACTTCAAGTCGCAGCTTAAGAAAAGTACGACGGATCGATCTGCCGTCGCGCACTAAGAATCCAGTCTTCAACAACCAGTCAAATCTCGTATCCCAGCGGAATGGTTTCCGCCATAGGGCGAATTACCCCGGCACCCTCCTTGATGTGCCTGCATCGTCTCAATTAGTTTGCGAGGTGGTCGCCCCTGACGGGCAGGTGTCCGTCAGACATCGGCAAACAGGCTTGCCCGTTGTTGTTTTGGTGAGCGACGGTGGACCTGAGATCCCTGAAGAGGCTTTCTCACGAAGGTTTGAGCGTATTTCTCGGGAGGATGGCACGCGCGCGGTCTGGGGGTGGTCGCGGCTTGGGTTCTACCTTGCATATTCCGGGTCCCGGCTGCCTCGAGGGCCTCTTGACCCTTCCGGGCCTATATCTGAGTCGCGAAACTCGGCCCAGTCAGCGTCCAGCGACTCCAGATACTGCACGGAGGAGTCTGTCCCGTTTCGTACGATCCGTGTAAGATGACGACATGTCGAGCGCGCTCGCACTTCTGAATCAATATCCGATCTTAGAAACGGCCGTCGGTGTGTTGGTGGTGATGCTGTTTGCCTACCTTGCAGACCTGATCACCAAGAGCCTTATTCTGGCGACGATCACGCGCATAGCGCGCCGGACTTCCTTCCAGTTTGACGATGTACTTCTAGAGTTCAATGTATTTGGCCGCGTCGCGCACCTGGCGCCGGCATGGATCATCTATTTTGGGATCCGTCTTGTACCTAATGTTCCCGAAAATCTTGACACAGGGGTCCAGCGCGCGGTGACTGCCGTGATGGTTCTGATCAGTATCTCGGCCATTGCAGCGTTTCTGAGTGCAGCCGGGAATATCTACTCAACGAGTTCGCTTGCCGGGGACCGTCCGATCGAAGCCTATGTTCAGGTGACCAAGATTGGCGTCTATCTCATCGGTTTCGTCATTTTCATCGCAACACTGGCCGGGCAGTCACCGCTCCTTTTGTTGAGCGGGATCGGTGCGGTCACCGCTGTCTTGCTTCTGATTTTCAGGGACACGATTCTTTCGTTTGTCGCAAGTCTCCAGATGGCCAGCTACGACATGGTCCGTGTCGGAGACTGGATCGAGATGCCGCAATATGGCGCGGACGGTGACGTGATTGAGCTGAGCCTGCACACGGTCAAGATTCAGAACTGGGACAAGACCATCACGGCCATACCCACGCACAGGCTGATTGAACAGTCCTTCAAGAACTGGCGTGGCATGGAAGAGTCCGGCGGCCGTCGGATCAAACGGTCGTTCTTCGTCGACATGAATTCCATCCGCTTCCTGACGGATCAGGAGCTTGATCGACTCGAAAACTTTGCGGTATTGCGAGAATATATCCGGCAGAAACGGCAAGAACTGGTCGATTTCAATGAGTTGTACACTGCCGATCCGAGCCTGGTCTTGAATTCACGCAGGTTGACCAATGTGGGGACCCTTCGCGCTTATTTGGCCGCATATTTGCGTTGTCATCCCAAGATCCATCAGGATATGACGCTGATCGTGCGCCAGCTCGCCCCCACGGCTGAAGGACTCCCGATCGAACTATATGTGTTCTCGAATGTGACCGCGTGGGCGGAGTTTGAAGGGATCCAATCCGATATCTTCGACCACGTTTTCTCAATCGTTCATGAGTTCGGACTGAGCGTTTTTCAGGCGCCGTCCGGGACGGATTTCGCACGGTTGGTTGAGACCAGGGGTCATGGCTAACGTCGAAGCGGCGCTAAGGGGCAACGTAGGAGGAAACTTCTTCGTTGACGATACGTGTATCGACTGCGATCTCTGTCGCCAGGTCGCCCCGGAAACGTTCACTGCCCAAGCGGGTCAGTCCATTGTTTCTTGCCAACCTGAGAGCGGGGCGCAAACACAACAGGCTCAGATGGCGCTCGTTGCGTGCCCGACGGGGTCGATCGGCACCCGCGAACCGATGGATCTCAAGGTAGCGATTCGCTCCTTTCCAGAAGAAATTGAAGATGGCGTTTACTTCTGCGGGTTCGCTTCCAGACATTCCTACGGTGCCTCGAGCTATTTAGTCGTGCGTCCAGAGGGGAACATACTGATCGATTCTCCTCGATTTACGTCATCCCTGGCTCAGCGAATCAACGAGTTGGGCGGAATTTCCATGATGTTTCTCACGCACCGGGACGACGTCGCCGACCATCAAAAGTTCCACGAGCATTTTGGTTGTGATCGCGTGATTCACCGCCGTGAGGGCCGCGTGGTGCCAGCTGAACACGTGCTGGAAGGCAGGGCGCCCGTATCATTGGGCGAAGACCTAACGGCCGTTCCCACGCCGGGACATACGCGCGGCCATACCGTACTGCATTACAAAGACAAATTCCTCTTCACTGGAGACCATCTGGCCTGGTCACCCCGACACGAACAATTGATAGCATTTCGGGAGCGCACCTGGTACTCCTGGTCTGAAACCACCAAATCGATGACCGACCTCACAGGCTACCGCTTCGAGTGGGTACTGCCCGGGCACGGCCGTCGGGCCAAATTTCAGGCCGACATCATGTCGAGGAAAATGGCAGAATGTGTGGCATGGATGAAGCAGGTTGCATAGACTGACGGGGATTTCCTGTCATTTTGAGGTGAAAGCATGCTGAAGAGACACCTTCTCTGCGCGTTCGCGTATTTTCTTGTCCTGGGTCCGCCAGAGGGGGCCGAGGCCCAGACGTTTGAAGTCCCCTTTGAGGTGTTCCGTCTGGACAACGGGCTCCGAATCATTCTCTCCGAGGATCATTCCGCACCGACCTATTCGATTTGCGTGGTTTACGACGTGGGATCGCGCAACGAACGACGCGGTAAGACTGGTTTCGCCCACCTGTTCGAACACATGATGTTCCAGGGTTCGGAGAACGTCGGTAAGGGAGAACACTTCATTTTGATCCAGAACAACGGCGGGAGGATGAACGGCACGACCAGCGCCGATCGGACGAACTATTTTGAAACGCTGCCCGCGAATCAACTTGACCTCGGCTTGTTCCTGGAAGCTGATCGGATGCGATCCCTGGATATCTCAGAGGTGACGCTTGAGAATCAGCGGCAGACCGTGAAGGAAGAACGCCGGCGCAGCTATGACAATGCGCCTTACGGCCGGACGTTCTTGGCCATTAACGAAACGGCCTACGAGTCTTTTGCGTACAGCCATTCCACTATCGGTTCGATGGAGGATCTCGATGCCGCATCGCTGTTCGACGTAGAAGACTTCTTCAGGGAGTATTACGCTCCCAATAATGCCGTGCTGGCCCTGGTTGGAGACTTCGATACTGAAGAAGCCCTGGCCCGGATTGAGCATTTCTTTGGCGATATTCCCTCACAGCCGGCCCCACTGGAGTCACTCATCGTCGAGCCCGAACAAACTGAGGAGAAGCGTGTCACGCTTCAGGACCCGTTTGCTAGATTGCCGAGATTGGACATCGCCTTTAAGGCACCTGCGGGCAACACGGGCGATTGGTACATTCTCGCCATACTGGGAGATATCCTCGGAGGCGGACAGTCCGGGCGTTTTTACAAGCGACTGGTCCAGCAGGAACAGGTGGCCCTCAACGTCCGTGCACGATTGCGTGAGCGACGCGGGCCTTCTTTGTTTTCGATTTCTGCAACTCCCAGACCCGGAATCGGGCTTGAAGCGCTTGAGGCCGTGATTTATGAGGAAATCGAAAAACTAAAAACCGAATTGGTCGAAGATTGGGAGATGGAGACGGTGCGGGCTCAGCTTGAGCGACAGAATGTAGAAAGGCTGCAGAGTACGCGAGCGCGGGCCAATTCCCTGGCTGAAAACGCTGTGTTTTATAACGATCCGGGATTGATCAATACTTTTCAGGAAAAGTTTGACCGGGTTACGAAGCAACAGGTCCGGTCATCCGCGGAAATCTACCTGAAAGAAACCAACCGGACGGTGGTGATAACGCTACCCCAAGCGCAGGATGACGGCTCTGCTGTGGAGGGCGTTCAGTGATGCGAGGGAGGGGGAGCGGGTGTCATGTCTTAGCCATCATTGTCCTTTTCGGGACTGTCGCAGATGCCCAGGACGCTGCTGCGCCGGGTGCTACGTCGGTGGTCCGTAAGAACCTGGCCCCGGTTTCCGATGAACTACTTCAGGTGACGCTCCCCCCCGCCGTCGAAGCCACCTTGGACAACGGGTTGAGAGTGTTGGTTCTGGAGGACGACCGCGCGCCGATTGTGACGATGCAACTGACGATCAGCGGCGCGGGGCCTCTGTATGAAACCAGGGAACGTGCCGGTGTGGCCGGAATGACCGCGAGGATGATGCGTGAGGGCACCACAACCCGATCCAACAGAGAAATCGTTGAGCAAGTTGCCCGGCTCGGTGCGAACCTCAACACTTCGTCGGCATTCGGTTCAGAAGCGGCCGTTGTGACCGCCTCAGGCTTGAGCCGCAACATGGAAGACTGGTTTGAGGTCATGCGCGACATTCTGTTGAATCCGACCTTTCCAGAACCCGAATTCGAACGTCTGCGTCAGGAGCAGAGCGCGCGGCTACGCCAGCAACGCACTTCATCGGGATTCCTAGCCAACGAGCGATTCAGTGCGGCGATCTTCGGCGACCATCCTGCAGCAACGCGGTCGGCGACAGAGGCCTCGCTCGACGCTATGTCGACCGAACTGATTGCCCAATGGTACCGGGAACGGTATGCCCCTCAGAATTCCATCCTAAGCATTGCGGGTGACGTTGATGCCGACGACATCATTTCGGATCTGAACGACTGGCTGGATGACTGGGAACAGACCGACTACGTTGCCCAATTGCCCCCGAATCCGGAGGCGCCGATAGTCGGTCAGATCTTTCTCGTCGATCGGCCAGATTCTGCACAGACGACTATTTATATGGGTAGTCTGGCTCTGGACCGTCGCGATCCCGACTACATTCCACTTACCGTCATGAATGAAGTTGTTGGGGGCAGCGCATCAGCCCGTCTCTTTCTGAACCTCCGCGAAGAGAAAGGTTACACCTACGGTGCCTACAGTTCCTTCTCGGCCCTGAAATACCCCGGAGCCTGGCGGGCATCGGCGGATGTGCGTACAGAAGTCACCGATGGAGGAATGACCGAATTTCTCTATGAACTGGAACGCATGCGGGATGAACTGGTGTCCTCAGCCGAACTGGAAGAGGTCAAACGCTCTATCGTGGCTGGGTTTGCTCTGTCGTTGGAACGATCCACGAGTCTTCTCAGCTATTCCACGACGCGGGAGATCTATGGTTTTGCCCCGGACTACTGGGAAAGGTACCCGGAACAAGTGATGGCGGTGACCTCTGAAATGGTTCAGAGCATGGCCCGGAAGTATCTGGATCCCGAAACCATCCAAATTGTCGTAGTCGGGGATGCGAGCGAGATTCGGGCGGTCATCGAGCAGTACGGGCCTGTCTTCATATACGACATCGACGGCAATGTTTTTGAGGACCAGTAAGAGGTCCGCGCGTCTTTGCTCAGAACAGCGGCGCGATCCGCTGCAGGTGCCGGGTTCGAGAGAGTCATGGAGTTTCATCTTCAAGGGCTTCCCGAAAACGTGGGATTGGTCAGATACCCGTGCGGCTGTTGCCATTTAGGCTCAGATCTTGTCCCTCATCCCGGCGGCGCACGCTGACAGTGATCCACCCTCGATAGGTGACACAAGCGTGGCCTACATGAACCCGCGTAAGGGTTCGTTGTGTGGCCCCACTGGACCTCGATTCGCCCGCTTTCGATCCGCTCGAAGGGTGCTCGTCCCATCTGAGGTGCCCGCCCATACAGCGGAGTCTCTCCCACCCACCGGAACCGCCGCTGCGTTGCAGGATATGCTGAAGCTTTGCTTCGGGCCCTCCGGCGGCTTCGTTCCACCACCCCCTGTCAGCGATACGCCAACCCAATCGAATTTGATCAACGCTTAGCAGCCCGTGGCAGAAGTCCTGAGGGCCGCGTTACGGCCAAACGGGGCCGGATTCTAGGAGGCGACGACGAGACAATGCGCATTCATTGGGAGGAGTCGGCGACAACGAAGACGGCCCCGTTTCGCCGTAACCCTTTGGGCGCAGGGGGGTTCGGGCCGCAGGCTTTGTCCCTCGTCGGTCACGATGAAAAGACATCGCTCCGCTCCTCACTTCGCGCCTGCAACCCGAAGACCCCTGCGCGCGGTCCTCGGGACTTCTGCCACGGGCTGCTAGGGGGGTATCGCTGGGAACCGAGACCCATCAGATTTCTATCACCTACTCTCTGTGCGGACTGCCAGCTAAGTGTCTCGATTGTGCTATCTTACAGGTTGTCGGAGGGCAAGTTTTCCCCGTGTTGTGCCATGATAAAAAGGAAGAATAGACTCCGGCTTCGGTGGCGCGAAGCTCAGATGATCGTCCGCGGGCTGACCTCGACCCGGCATCCTCTTCTCGCTCATGTCATTCCGATTCGACGCTGCAATCTGGCCTGCGCCTACTGCAACGAGTATGACGATTTCTCACCTCCCGTGCCGACTGAGGAAATGTTTCAGCGGCTCGACAAATTGGCGGAACTGGGGACATCGATAATCACAATCAGTGGTGGTGAACCGCTGATGCATCCGGAGATCGAAAAGATCATCGCCCGGATTCGAGGTCGGGGGATGATCGCCGGACTGATTACCAATGGCTATCTGCTGGTTCCAGACAAAATCCGTGCGCTGAATGATGCCGGGCTGGAATATTTGCAGATCAGCATCGACAACATCGAACCGGATGAAGTGTCGAAGAAGAGCTTAAAAGTTCTGGAATTGAAGCTCCAGAATCTTGCCGAACTGTCCGAATTCGACGTGAATATCAATTCCGTGATTGGCGGCGGCATCAGGACCCCCGAAGATGCGCTTCACATTTCCGAGCTAGCGCAATACCTTGGTTTCTCGACGTCGTTGGGGATTATTCATGACGGTTCGGGACAGGTCAAGCCTCTCGAGAATATGGAAGAGCGTGTGTATCGAAAGATCCGCAGTTACGGCAGTCGCAGTTACACGCGCCTCAACTGGTTCCAGGAAAACCTCGCTAGGGGAAAGCCGAACGAATGGCACTGCCGTGCCGGCGCGCGGTATCTTTATGTCTGCGAGGACGGGTTGGTCCACTACTGTTCACAGCAACGTGGCTACCCCGGTATACCTCTCGCAGACTACACGGCTGAAGATATCCACAGGGAGTTCTATGCGAAGAAGCCGTGTGCGCCGCGATGTACGATTGGGTGTGTTCAGAAAGTGTCGGTCATCGATCACTGGCGTGCGCCTCAGGACGAAATTGCCTCCCTCCCGATCCAGGGCGAAACCAAGGTTCTACAAACCGTCGAGTAGACACCCTTAGGAAAGTCTTTGCCGGCTTCCATCACTCATCCGATAGCGAGTTCGACGGACTATGGATGATCGAAGAAATTTCCGAACACAGCTACGTTTTGGATGCCATTCTGTTACAGCTTCTCAACAGAATGTGAACTCTTGTCGAACTGAGGGCGCAGCCTCTTTCGTATCTTCATGAGACCGTGTATGTTGCTCTTATCTGGAGGAGACGGTTTTCATGAAACTGAAATTCGAACACGTTGTCATCGTTGCGCTCTTGATTGGGCTTGCCCCTGTCGAACTCCAGGCAGCGCAACTTGAATCTCTGTCTGGAAATGGGCGATCCGCCTACGACGACATCTGGAAGTTCTCCCAGTGGTACCAGAACGAAGAAAATCCCGTAGTCCAGAGTCTGCTTTTCAGCGGACGGTTCCAACACGAGTACGCGGCGGTGAGCGACGATGAGGCGACGCACTCGGAGTGGAATGTTCGCCGCCTTCGTCTTGGTGTCCAGACGAGGCTGTTCGACCAGTTCACGCTTCACACCGAAGCGGAGTTCAACCCGCAGGCAAGAGACCCTGTATATATGAGGCTCACAGACTTTTATCTGGAGTGGAGTCGAAGTGGTCAGATGGCGCTGACGTTTGGCAAGCAGGGCGTGGGATTCACGATGGACGGTTCGACGTCATCAAAGGAACTTCTGACCATTGACCGCAGCAACCTGACCAACAACCTGTGGTTTACACGTGAGTACATGCCCGGGGTCAGCGTCTCAGGTACGCTCTCGAGCTGGGTCTATCACGCAGGTGCCTACTCTGCGGGTGAGGGAAACCGCGAATTCGGTAGATTCAACGGCAGCTACTTTGGGCTCGCCGTGATCGGCTATGATTTTGCGGACTCGCTGGGTGTGAGGGAGGCGTTGCTGGCTGGCAACTATGTCTACCAGAATCCAAATTCGCGTAACACGTCGACGCGACAGCTTCGGCACGTGGCCTCCACCAATTTCAAATTCGAAGACGACAGATGGGGTTTTCGAGCGGATCTCGGCGTGGGATCGGGCTACCTCGGACAGAGCGATCTGTGGGGTGTTATGACCATGCCCTTCGTCAACGTGACCCGCAAGCTCCAGATTGTCGGCCGTCACACTTTCATCAGCAGCGAGAACCCCAATGGAGTCCGGCTGGCTCGGTACGAAAACCGAGCTATCTCCGGCCGGGGCGACGAATACAGCGAGGTGTATCTTGGTGTCAACTACTACTTCTACGGTCACAAGTTGAAGCTTCAAAATGGCGTGCAGTTTGGCAAAATGACCGACGGCGCCAATGACGGTGGCGCCTACTCAGGCGTGTCCTCAACAACAGGTCTTCGCGTCAGTTGGTGAGGCCTCTCGTGCTGGAACTCCCAATAGCCATTGGTCGTAGACTGGGGCTGATGCCTGGACCCGGATTGAAGCACACGCCGCCTGGCGTCACGCGCCAAGGATGTGGTAGCCGCCGTCCACGTAGAAGACCTCCCCGGTTATTCCCCGCGACAACCTGCTCGCCAAAAACAGGGCTGTGTCCCCGACTTCTCCCGTTTCGGTTGCTCGTCGGAGAGGCGCCTTCTCCGCATGCATCCTGACCATGCTGGAAATTCCTGAGACAGCGGAGGAGGCCAGCGTGCGAATCGGGCCGGCAGAAATCGCGTTGACGCGAATGCCGGCGGGCCCTAGATCGTTGGCCAGGTAGCGGACAGACGCTTCCAGGGCAGCCTTTGCGACTCCCATGACGTTATAACCTGGGACCACGCGCTCGCCGCCCAGATATGTAAGCGTCATGATGCTGCCGCCACGATCCTTCATCAGAGGTGCCGCCCGGCGCGCCAATGCCACCAGAGAGTATGTGCTGATGTCGAGAGCAATCCGGAAGGCCTCGCGCGACGTGTCGGCGTAGGAACCGGTCAGGGCTTCTCGAGGTGCAAAGGCAAGCGCATGAACGACAAAATCCAAAGCACCCACTTCGGTCCGGATGCTCTCCATGAGGCTATCGATTTCCTCATCGTTCTGGACGTCGCAAGGCCGGAGAAGTGGGGCCTTGAGTTCCGGAGCCAGTTTTCGGACGTTTTCGCCCAGTCGATCATTCTGGTAAGTCAATACCAGCCGGGCTCCAGCCTGTTCTGTGGATTGGGCGATGCCCCAAGCGATACTCCGCCTGTTGGCCACGCCCAGGATTAGTCCCGTCTTACCTTCCAGCAACATATCGCAGTGGCATTACCCGATTAACGGGGGCCGGCGGCAACGACTTCTTCGGCCATATCGTCAGCAAAGATCCGGAAGTTTTCTTTGAATCGATTCGCCAAATCTCGGGCCTTTGAGTCATATGCAACCGGGTCGATCCAGGTATTGCGGGGATTCAGCACTTCCTCGGGAACTCCGGGACATGACGTCGGAATCTGAAGATTGAAGACGGGGTCGGCCTCAGTTGGGACGGTCTTCAATGTCCCATTGAGAGCCGCACTGACCATCGCACGCGTGTGAGCAATTTTCATTCGAGTGCCCACACCGTACGGCCCGCCGGTCCAACCGGTGTTGATAAGCCAGCAATCAGCTTTGTGCTTTTTCATCCGGTCGCGCAGCAGGTTCGCGTAGACGGTGGGATGGAGCACCATGAAAGGTGCACCGAAGCAAGTGCTGAAGGTCGCCTGCGGCTCTTTTCCCATGCCGGCCTCCGTTCCGGCAACCTTGGCCGTGTATCCAGAAATAAAATGGTACATGGCCTGCTCAGGCGTCAGACGCGCAATTGGCGGCAGAACGCCGAACGCGTCGGCAGTCAGCATAATGATGTTATTCGGATGACCCCCAAGCCCGCTTTCTTCTCTGTTCTTGATGTAGGTAAGAGGATATGCCGCGCGCGTATTCTCGGTAATCGAGTCGTCGTCCAGGTCCAGAGTCCGCGTCTCTTCGTCAACTACGACGTTTTCCAGGACTGTACCGAAACGGCCCGTTGCGCGGTAGATTTCCGGTTCCGCTTCGGGCGAGAGTCGAATGACTTTGGCGTAGCAACCACTTTCGAAGTTGAACACGCCGTTGTCGCTCCAACCGTGCTCGTCGTCGCCGATGAGCGAACGCTCAGAATCCGCGGATAACGTAGTCTTGCCGGTGCCCGACAGGCCAAAGAGTATCGCTGTGGATCCATCTTTCCCGATGTTAGCCGAGCAATGCATGGGCAAGACGCCTTTCCCTGGCATCAGGTAGTTCATGACCGTGAAAGCTGATTTCTTGATCTCGCCGGCATACGCCGTTCCCGCGATCAGGACCATTTTCTTAGCAAAATTCATCAGAACGAACGCTTCCGAGTTCGTTCCATCAAAGTCGGGAATTGCATGGAAGTTCGGTAGACTGATAATCGTAAATTCCGCAGGCTCTCCTGAAGTCCGTTTCGGAAAGAGATTGCGCGCAAACTGTCCCTGCCAAGCTTCTTCCGTAATGACCTCGATAGGAATGCGGTAGTCGGGATCCGCCCCGACATAGCAGTCCTGGACATAAACGTCCCTGCCTTGCAGGTATCCCTCGATTCTGTGAAGCAATGTGTCGAATCGTTCCGGTAAGAACGGTTGATTGACGTCGCCCCACCACACTTTGTCCGCGCATGAAGGTTCCATTGTGATGAACTTGTCTTTCGGAGAACGGCCGGTCCGGGCTCCGGTATGGGCCACTATAGGGCCCCGGTGTGCCATGCGGGCCTCACCTCTCCGGATGATATGTTCATAGTTGGTTGCCGTCGACAGATTGCGATAGATATTGCGCACGCGACGCAGAAGCACTGAATCACTCATGCAAGTTTTGTCCAGTCGTGTGGGGATTTAAAGAAGGGCTTGAGCGTGTCTCGGTAAAATCGCAGGTTGGCGTGTCTGACATGCTTAAGACCGGAACATTCGAAATTAAACTGTAGAGTCTTTTGTACCATAAGTATCAGCCTGATTTCACCAGAGGATCCACCAAACAAGCCTTTTTGACCTGAAAATGGGGAATTCACCGAGCGCTGCGCATCGATTCCCATCCACGATCGAATGGTACACTTTCGCGGATGTCAAGTCCTTCGCAGCAGAGCTTCTTCGGGGCACTTGCATTGAGTCTGGTGGTAGTTATTGGGTCGGGACTGATGCTGACTGGAAGTGGGCTCAGACAGCGAACCATCTTTCTGGCGCCTGCCGCCCTGGACACAAGTGAACCCATCCCCTACTTCATAGCCGATGGTCGTGGTGTTCCTGGATACGACATCTTCGACCGGGACCTTGCCCGAACTGCCCTCGACGCGTGGTCGCGGGAAAGCGGCGGCCGTCTGCGTTTCGTGGAGTCGGCGAGCGAGAGCGGAGCACTCATCCGGCTCGCTTGGGTGTCCGGGGACCAGGGACTTTTTGGTGAAACTCGGCATATTCGCGTCAGCGGCAAACCGGGTGCTATCGTGTACGTGATGCCTGACGCCTCGCAATTGGGGCGGGAACTTGCGGTTCGAGCCGGCGAAGACAAACTTCTACGTGACACGATCGTGTACCTGACGTGTGTGCACGAACTCGGCCATGCAATGGGTCTGGGCCACACCGACCAGTTCGCAGATATCATGTACTCATTCGGGTACAGTGGGAATTTCACTGAGTATTTTCTGCGCTATCGACGGAGGTTGGAAACAAGGAGCGATATCAGGAGCCATTCGGGACTCTCTCCCGACGACGCTGACGCACTCCGGGCCCTCTATCCTCCGGAGTCCCGGTAGCGTCCTGGGTTAGAAGTTCGCTGCTCAACGATTTCGGCGTGGTCAGATCCGCTCATCTTCATACCCTAGCCGCCTTCGGTCTCCGCTAAAAAGGACACTCTATTGCCCGGTGATATACTCTCGCCCCATGGATGAGGATCGCCAGGGCCTCCTTGAAGTAATCCGCGAACATTCTCTCCAGCTGGGTGACTTCGTACTGACTTCCGGAAGGAAATCTTCCTACTATCTAGACTGCCGGACCACGACGCTCCATCCCCGTGGCGCACTGCTGACAGCGCGGCTGATGCTCCGGGCAATTCGCGACAACGAAATTGAAGGCGAAGCTATAGGAGGCCTGACCCTGGGGGCCGATCCGATAGTGGCCGCCGTTGCCGTCGTGAGTGAAGTTGAGGGGACACCGCTCCCGGCTTTCATCGTCCGCAAAGAGACGAAGATGCATGGCGCGAGACACCCGATCGAGGGCTGGACTGGATCCACAGGGTCACGGGTCATCGTGGTCGACGACGTCTGCACCAGTGGAGGATCTATTCTGGAAGCCTGCGACAAGGTTGAAGCAGTGGGTTACAAGGTCGCGGCGACCCTGTGCGTTGTGGATCGTGAGGAGGGTGGAACCGAGGCGGTCCGATCCCGATACCCCTTCTTCCCGATTATTACCGCTAAGGACCTGTTGTTCCCTACAGGGGCTGCGAACACGTAGCAGTGTCTTTTGCAGCGTGCGCTGGTCAGTATAGATCGCGATCGCTTTTTTCATCCCGACGATGGGCCTATTGAAGGAAACTCCAAATGGCGACTTCCCTTATCGATGATCCCCGCTTCCTGAAACACGACACCGGGTACCATCCGGAGACGTACCGCCGGCTGGAAGTTGTCCGGGCCGCTCTCCAGGGTGATGACGCCTTATGGCAGCGACTGCGACATGTCGAGCCGGTCCCGGCGTCAGAGGAAGATATTACCCGGTGTCATTCATCCGCGTTGTTCGACTTCATTCGCCGGGCCAGCAGTGAAGGTCGTGATCGGCTTGATCCCGATACCGTCATCAGCTCAGAGTCGTTCGACGTCGCGCGCCTGGCAGTTGGCGCCGGGCTCGGCGCCGTGGATCAGGTTGTGAACGGAGACGCAGACAATGTTTTCGCCCCTGTCCGACCGCCCGGGCATCATGCGCGGCCCAACGCTTCAATGGGGTTCTGTCTGTTTAACAATGCTGCGATCGCTGCCCGATACGCTCAGGCACGTTACGGGTTAGCGCGGATACTGATCGCCGACTGGGATGTGCACCACGGCAATGGCAGCCAGGAAATCTTCTATACGGATCCCCATGTCTTCTACTTTTCGACCCATCAGTACCCCTACTATCCGGGAACGGGCGGAGCCACAGAGTCAGGTGACGGTGCCGGAGAGGGAACAACTCTCAACGTGCCACTTAAATCCAACACCGCGGCGACCGTTCATCGCGAGGCTTTCAGCGCAGCCCTCAGGCATATAGAAGAGCGGTTTCATCCCGACTTGATTATCATTTCGGCGGGCTTTGACTCGCGGGTCGAGGATCCCCTGGGAAAACTGATGCTGAACGATTCCGATTTCGCTGAAATGACTAAGGAATTGATGGGCATTGCGGAACGCCACTGTTCGAATCGCCTGATCTCGTTGCTCGAGGGCGGATATCACCTCGGTAACTTGGGTGACGCTGTTCACGCCCACGTTCAAGCCCTGTCCGGGACTGACTCCATTTAATCCAAGCTCCTGAAGGAGGAACAATGGCTACGATGCAGGAGGTGGACTACAAGATTTTCGGTGATGATATGCAGTTCGTCGAAGTGGAACTGGATCCGGGTGAAGCGACGGTAGCCGAGGCCGGGGGCATGATGTATATGGACGACGGGATTGAAATGGAAACGATATTTGGCGACGGCTCTCAGTCCGACAGCGGAATGTTAGGTGCGTTGGTCGGAGCCGGGAAACGTCTCCTGACAGGCGAATCCTTGTTCATGACAGTCTTTGTCAACAGCGGTAGCGGCAAGAAGAAAGTCGCTTTCGGAGCTCCCTATCCGGGTAAGATCATCCCGATTCATCTCGCCGACATTGGCGGACATTTCATCACGCAGAAGGATTCGTTTCTTGCCGCGGCGAAGGGCGTGTCGATCGGCATTGCATTCCAGAAGCGGCTGGGCGCAGGGTTGTTCGGCGGCGAGGGCTTCATCATGCAACGGCTCGATGGAGACGGTTGGGCTTTCATTCATGCCGGCGGAACACTTTATGAGCGTGAACTAGCGGGTGGCGAATCACTGCGAGTCGATACCGGGTGTATTGTGGGATTCCAGGGAACGGTGGACTACGATATCCAGTTTGTCGGTAAGATCAAGTCGGCGCTCTTCGGCGGCGAAGGATTGTTTTTTGCGACGCTCAAGGGCCCGGGCCGCGTTTGGCTCCAGTCCCTGCCGTTGAGCCGACTGGCTAACCGAATTGTTGCTGCAGTCCCCGGACTGCGAGGTGGGCGGTCACGTGGAGAAGGTTCCGTGTTAGGTGGAATCGGGCGTGTACTGGACGGAGACAACTCTTTTTAGGGAATTGGATGAGTGAATCAATGCCGGAACTGATAGAGAAACCCACAATCATTCAGGCGGCGGGCAACAAGCCAAAGCGCATCGAAGAGTACGTCGGCCGCGTCAATTCAGGTCACGAAGGAGCCAGTGTTGCTCGAATGGTATCTCCTGAGGGGTGGGTGGAGCCCGGACAACGCCCCGAGTTTGAAGAAATTACCGTGGTCCTTGCCGGTCTGTTGAGGGTGGAGTTCGAGGGTGGACAACTTGATGTGCGTGCCGGCCAGTCGGTGGTCGCACGTCCCGGAGAGTGGATGCGCTACGGCAGCCCCGAACCGGGAGGCGCCGAGTACATCGCTGTTTGTCTGCCGGCGTTCTCGATTGACACGGTTCACCGGGATCTCGAACCGGAGTCGGCCGAGCATTGATAATGAATGGGTCCAGAGTGGGCGTTGTTCGTTTCGATGTTCTTTGTTTCGATAGGGTGGAGTGGCTTTGAGCACGAATTGGATATGGCATTCGTTTCTGGTGGATTCTGGAGGATTTATTGGATCCGTATTTTGTTTTGGCGCCGCGTTCTCGTTTACCGGCTTTTGGGAACGACAGGTCTGCCCTACCCTACGCTGTTGGTCAACGTTGCAGGCTGCTTCGTGATCGGCGTCCTGGGCGGACTGGGCGATTCGCGGCAGGTCATTGGAACTGAGCTTCGATTGTTTCTTTTCATCGGAGTTCTTGGCGGTTATACAACTTTTTCGGCCTTCGGTTAAGAAACGCTCGCCCTGGATAGAGCGGCCGATTCCTCAAGGGCGGTATTCAATGTCGCCCTGCATGTGGTTGGGGGTTGATCGCTGTTTGGGCAGGTTACGGCCTTGGCCGGTCATGATGAAACGAGTTTGTGTGTTTGCCGGATCGAGTTCCGGTGCGCGATCTGAGTATGGAGACGCTGCCCGGAGGTTGGGCGCCGCCCTGATCTCTCGCAACCTGGATCTCGTTTACGGCGGGGGCGCTGTCGGTCTGATGGGACTGCTGGCAGACGCGGTGCTGGAGGGTGGGGGACAGGTCATTGGCGTGATTCCGCGGCCTCTCGTGGACCGGGAGGTGGCGCATCCAGGCCTGTCGGAACTCCGGGTCGTGGCTTCAATGCACGAACGGAAGGAGCAGATGGCGCAACTCTCCGATGCGTTTGTCGCGTTGCCGGGTGGTTTGGGAACGCTCGAAGAGCTGTTCGAAATCTGGACCTGGGCACAACTGGGTATCCACCGAAAGCCCTGTGGCTTGCTTAACGCCGAGGGATATTACGACAGCCTCCTGGAGTTCCTGAACCACGCTGAAGCCGAGAACTTCATTGAATCGAAGAATTGGAGCATGCTGACACTGGGCGAAGGCGCGGACCAACTACTCGATTGCTTGGAGAGCTATCAGGATCCCGGGGTTCCCAGGTGGGTCGAAGAGAGCGAGATCTGAGAGTTCAGGGACGACGTCCGAAGTCTTCTACTCTCCGAATTCTTACACTCATTCTTATACTCGAAGATGCGTCTCAGTCCGTCGTTTGACCAATGCGCGCTCTCCATACTGCCGAACTCTTTTCCAGCTACGGTTGCTGACTCGAGTTCCGTCCAAGTTCGTCGTCGATAATTGCCGCATATGACTCAAACGGCAGGGCACCTGAGACAGGGCGGCCGTTGATGAACGCCATCGGGGTTCCGGTCACGCCCGCTGCGACCCCGGCTCTAACGTCCGCATCGACACGATTCGCGTACCTGGCCGAGTCAAGACATTCGTTGAACACCTCAGTGTCAAGGCCGGCTGTAGCGGCTTTTTCCCTGAGGCTGGCGACTTCCAGTTCAACTGGCTCCAGGAACAACACGTGATGCATGTTCCAGAAGCGCCCCTGCTCATCAGCGCACAGCGACGCCTCGGCGGCTTTCTGAGCTCGCGGATGGATGTCGTTGAGCGGAAACTGCCGGTAGACGAAATGCACTTGATCGCCATACTCTTCCTGGATCCGTTTGAATACCGGCTCGGCCTGGCGGCAGAACGGGCATTCAAAATCTGAAAACTCCACGATCGTCACGGGAGCGTCTGTGGAACCCGTAGCGGGGTGTCCCTCGGACTGGACTTCGACTCGGTAAGGACCTAGAAGAGAATCGACTTCGTACTGTTCGCGCAGGTCTTCGATGTAGCTCTCCAACGTCTGATCGTAGTTTCGTTGACCCAGGAAATCTCTCACCTGTCCCATGCCCACTTCCAGTGGAACCCCGGACAGTTGATCACGATTGACGTTATAAATGCTTTGCACTTCCTCTTCACTGGGCGCAGCCGTGTTGGCCTCAACTTCGCTCGCCATTAGATCGTCGACGGAAACGCCCCGGCTTTCGGCTTCAGCCGCAAGGAGGCGGTTGGCGATCATACCGTTGAGAGCCTCTTCAATTATTTTGTGCTCTTCGGCTGCGGAGGTGGCCTCGAACTGCAAGCGGCGGGTTTCCAGTTTTTCAAGTTCGTCGATGGCCAGCGCCCTCACGTCGGCTTCGTTCAGGGAAACGCCGTCGACGAAGGCAAGCGTCTGATCTGACTGCGCCATCGCCATCGGAGAGAAAACCCACGCGATGGCTAGCCCGAACGCGACATGGACGGTTCGTGATTTCACAATGTCATTCTCCAGCGTACTTGAACCTATTTATACAGATTATCATTGGCTGAGTACGCCAACAGCAATCAGTTTCCAAAAACGTCGACCAAAACATCGAACGAACCTGCAGGTCCCCCGTGCCCACCCACGACACGGTCTACATCCAGTCCAGCGTTGACGACTGCGTCATAGAAAGCCCGCGCGTTCGCGTTGTCGGCCTGAGGCGCGGCCGGTGGTGAATACAAATCGCTGACGAAGGCGATCCTTTCGTTGGGAAGGTAGGCCATCAACATTCCTGTGGCGTGTGCGTTCGGGACGTCCAAGACCTGCACAATGCGCGTGCCGTCGGTCAGGTTGATAGACTGGGCGACACCTTCCACAACGGGTGTCAGACCGGCTTGGGCCAGCATGTCAGGTCGAACCGTGCTCGGGCCCTGGAGCGCCGAAGTGATGAACCCCGCGATGCTTTCGTGAACCACGGCCGTTGCGCCTTTTGCAGCGTACGTGCGGATGCCACCGCTGTGGTCAAAGTGAAAATGAGTCGTCACAAAATAGCGGATCGGTTTGTCGGGAAACGCTTCCTCGATCATGCCGATGACGGCAACTGACCTTTCTTCAAACAGCGGCGCTTCGACGACGATGACGTGATCTTCCATTTCGACGGCCATGCTGTGATGGCTGCCGCCGCGAAAGTGGAGAACTCCGGGCGCAATTTCATCCATTACGACGTCTGGTTCAGGGTCGCCCCAGGCCTGTCGGGCCACACACAGATGGGCGCGCCGAAGCGCCCACTGTCCGACGATGCGTTGACCCGGTTCGGGCGCAGCCCGAACCTCCTGAGGAATGTCGAAGGCGTCCTCAGGAAAAGTTCCGTTATTGATCACGTTTCGATAGGCTTCCTCGCGCAACGTCTGCCCGTTCATTGCAATCCTTTGGCCGAATGGCACTCGGGCCGTCAGGGGCTCTTCGGCCCCGGTCGGAACCTGCGAGTCGCGCCAATCGACGTAGGTTATTTCGTTCTGGTAGTCACCGAGAAGGGGTTCGGTCTCGGTGTAGATCACGCGCGCCGGAAGATTGCTGAAAAGGTCCACCAGGATTTCCACGGGGTTCGCGCCGTCACTGTACTGGAGCACCCCATAATTCTGTCCATCGACAACGCGATTCTCTCTACGGGTGAGGTCCGGCGCGTTGCGGGCAGTAAAAGGCAGTTGCCTCGGCATGCGATTGTAGTCGCGGAGTCGAGCTGCGACGCGGCTACCCTGCATCCTTGTGGCGGTGGTCTCCCCGTCGGCTTCTCCGAATAAGGCGCCCACATCACCGTCGATTGCTTCGGTGAAGACAATGGTCCCGGTTGCCGGGGGAGTTCTTTCGCCGTCGAACTCCACGCGGATGGAGCGCCCGTTATAATCGATCAGGGTACTTTGCCCGAATCCGTTTACCTGCAACACGGCTCCCGGCTCCGTCGCCTGAAGTGGCGAAAAGTCGTTGCCCTGTGTGATTAATTCCTGTCTTTCGATGGCCGATAGCGTGTCCCATCCACCCATTGATTCAGCTACGTCGTCGAGCAGTGCCCGCCCGGCTTCCGGGCCGAGGGCAGAGTCTGGCGCGCAACCCGCGAGTAACGTCATACTTGCGACGGCAGTCAAAATCCAGCCGAATCTCATCTGTTCACCCCCAACAAAGTTGCACTTCAAGAGGGCAAGGGTATCCAATGCAGGATCAAAGATCAATCAATGGAATCCAAGAAATACGTAGAGGTGAGGGAGGAGTTTTACGGGTTTCCGGGCAGCCAGAGTGAACGGCCTGTCAACTCCCGGTGATCGAGCCCGGCGGCCTTGTCCATGAGCTTCAGACGTTCGGGTAGAGCGGCTTCAAAACGCCAGTCGTCAGCTCGCCCCCCGGCTCTTAGAAACGTCTGGGCCCAGTCCTTCCACCAAGGTGCCAACCGACGCGCAATGGGTTCGATGACCAGGACAGCGGATCCCCTGGAAGCCGCTTCCAAAAGCGTTGTCTTGAGCCTTTCCCGGTCCCCGGCGCCCAATTCGTTTACCGTGAAGGCCGCAACTATGCCGCTTCCTAGCCCAGGCAGGCGCACACGGGCAAGGTCTGCCAAGCGCGCGTTTCCTCGCAGTCCGAGTACCCGGTAGGTCCATCCGGCCTCCTGCACTGCCCAGGAATTCTGATCGATTCCGAGGATCTCGGGCTGGCCCCGGGCTTCGACTGCGCAGGCCGCGCCGCTCACTCCGGTGCCGCAACCCAGATCAACGATTCGATAGTATGTGTGCTTGAAGAATTCAAGTTCCCTGCAGATGTTCCCGAGCAATAAGAAGTGCAGCGGTCCGTAGAAGAGAGCGAATCCGGCCCGCTTCCCGGCGCTTCCCAGTGCAGAGGCGACGCGTCGAGGGTGGGCCTCAACGTAAGCTCGTGAGAGCGCTTGCACGGCCTTCCGTATCTCCTGAAAGGTCAGTTTCTTCGTGTGCCGTTCCCATAGTAGGGGAAACCAGGATTCGAACGTGACTGGGTCTGGTCGCGACTGGCGTCTTCGGTTTATATCCATGGAGCCGATTGAACAATAAATAGGTTGCGGGCTCAGACCCCGGGGCGCGAGGCTCGGATGTTCGCGAACGTTGTACACGTCTAGCAAGGAATCCGATCACAGGGCAAACGTTGTGCGGTCGCCCACGTCTAATATGGCTCATACAGAAATCGGAGGTAGGTTTTTTTAAAGAACTCATGATACCGACTTTTTTCCTGACATTATTGTTCCAGAGCTTTCTGCCGCTTTTCGACATCGACCCAAACGACTACGCAGGTCTCTCGTTCGTCAATTCAACGGACTCGACTACCATCGTTGAAGTAGCGGCAACAGATGGTGAAACCGGGAGTACCTCCCACGGCCAAGTCTTTCTCGCAGCAGGCGAGCAACGGGCGCTATTGCTGGAAGAAATTCTCCAGGGCGGTGAGACGCCAGATTCAGGATGGATCCGCGTGGATCCGGGGACTTCTGCAGTGGAGGTCGTTCTGGCCCACGGTGACCCCGAGCGACTCGCCATCGCACAGCCCGTGTCACCCGAGACGTCGCTCCTGCTGCCCGATATACGAGTCGACACTGGTTTCAGAGAACTGGGCCATACCGAGACACTTCTAACGATCGTGCGACCGGGAGGCTTCCTGCCCGCAGAAATCGTCCTGGAACTGATCGAAATCGATGGTGATCGGCTAGGAGTCTGCGCGGCAGAGCGCGAAGAAGTCGGATTCATTGGAATTTGAGAGGGTCTTCGGAGGAGAAGGGATCGATTTCTCCGATACGACAAGTTCAGAGCGGTACGGACACCAGTAGTTGGCCGTGTAGCGAGTTTGCCGGGTTCCGGTTTTCCGGATTATGCCCATTCGATCATCCCGTTCATTCGTCGTAAGTTGACCGCCAGAGTGACCAGATTCCACTCACCGGTCACCTTGTCCAAACCGCGTAGGCTGAACTGTCGGAATCCGAGCACCGACTTGATCCACCCGAACGGTGGCTCACCGATGTGCTTTCGGGCCCGGTAGCGATCACGCCCACGCTTGGTTTGCATCTTTCTCACCATCCGGCCAAACGCAGTGTCTTGGGGTGGGAGTGGCGCATCGGCCAGATCCTTCTCGCGTCCCATCGGAACATACCCGTCAATTTTACGTTGTTCCAACATCCCCAGATTCGACTCAGATCGATATCCCGCATCGGCCAGGACGCGGGCGGGACGCTCTCCCAGATTGTCGTTCAGCGCATCCAGGTTGGGTTTCAACTGCCCCACGTCCGAGGCATTGTCGCTCACCGTTGTCGCCACGATGATCCGGGCCTCGGAATCCACCACCACCTGCGCGTTGTAGCATTGCTGGAAACCTTCGGTAGAGGTCTTCATGATCCGGCTTTCCGGATCTGTGAAGTTGTTCTGGGCCGTCGGCTTGGGTTCTCCCATCGGACGTTTGTATGGCTTCTTTCCGCATCCGGGCTTGTGATCTTCCCCGTTCCGGCCCGCTTCCTGGTCCGCGGCCATCTGACGGTCTTCGAGCCGCTTCATTGCCGCCTGGATCGTGGCCAGGCGCTTCTTGCGCGTCGACAACCCGTCGGGCAGTTCGTCGCCGCGCCGGTCGGAGCCGTAACGCTGATCTTCGTCCTCATCGGTCGCGGTGGCCCGGTTCAACAGATCCCGAATCTGTTCACCCAATTCGGTCTCCTGCTTTTTCATGCGTTCATAGCTCATCGCTTTGCGTTTGCCCGCATTCGCCCGCATCTTGGTCCCGTCCACCGCCACGGTCCCCATCTTCACCAGTCCCGCTTCCCGCGCCATCATCACCACTTGCACAAACAGGTTCCCGAACTCCTCAAGATGCAGTTTGCGAAAATCCGAGATCGTCCGGTGCGCGGGAAAGTTCTCCGCTCCCAACATCCGGAACGCCACGTCGTCGGTCAACTTCGCCGCGATTTTCCGCGACGAGAACACTCCCGTCGCGTACCCGTAGATCAGCACCTTCACCATCATCCGCGGATCGTACGCCTGATTGCCCGGTCCGTCCGTTCCATACCGCTGCTCGAACGCGCTCAAATCCATGGCGTCCACCGCATCCGATATGAAGTACGACAGGTGATCTTCGGCCAGCCAATCCCTCAGCGACGGCGGCATCAGCAGGCTCTGTTCTGGGATATAGGTTCGATAGGTTCGTGGCATGTCCTATCTTCAATCTTTATCCGCCCAATTCCGGTCCTTCTGCCGCGCAGGCTCCTAGGCCGCGTTAGCGTCACTCTGGGTGCCGACAAGAGCACGACGCTGCGGGTTTCAGACATTTTTCGCGACGTCCTGTCCGACAACGGCGCGGGCGGTAAATCATTCCAGGGGCACCTCCGTTTGAGTTCCGGTACCGGTATTGTGGCCTGGCAAAGGGTGGTGACTCCGCTATTCGCACATTTCCTCAATGCACAGCTCTTTCCGGATACGACGGGCGTTTATATAGCCCCGTTCTTCGTTTTCGGAGGAGGGTATCGATCGACACTGAATCTCGTGAATCCCACAAACGCAAATGTTTCGGTGGAGATCGTTGCTCGAGATGGATCCGGACGGATACTGGGGGAAGTAGTCCAGCACACGCTGGGTCCCGGGGAAGGACTTCGAAGCGACGTTCAGACGCTATTTGAAATTGCCGTCATAGCAACCTTTCCTCCTCCCCTCGTTGACGGTTACATACGGATTCGCGATGCCCGGAACCAGGGGGTCTCTTTGGTGGGGAACGTTGAAGTTGCCAGCATCGGTCAGGGCACGTTCACCCAGTCGGCAATGTCCTACCCGGTCGGGCCTCCTTCCGTGGGCCCCTGGGTTGTTCCCCTCGCATTTGGGGGGAGCCGTTTCTATTCCGGACTCGCGATAGCGAACCCCAGCGAGCTTCTGAACGCGGGGGCCGACGTCACGATTGAAATCATTCACGCCGATGGAACAGTGATGCATGTTGAAGAAGTATCGCTGCCTCCGCGAGGGCTTCACACCCAAGTTCTCCCCGAGACCCTTCGATCGGGATACGTTCGAATCACATCAGACATGCCGATTCGGATTGTCGGTGTGCTAGGCACCCGGGATTCACGACTCCTGGAACAGGTCAATGCCGTTGAGCGGTGATGGTGGGAGAAGCGACCGGTGACGAATTAAGAGTGCTCGTCGCCTACTCGCGTCGTCAGCTCGTCACTTGTCACACGTCGCTTTTCATTCGCTCCATCAAAACGCGTCGCAGTATCTTGCCGGAGGCGGATTTCGGAATTTCATCGACGAACTCGATCGAACGAATTTTCTTGTGCGGCGCAAGGCGTTCAGCCACCCAGGACATCAACCTACCGGCATCCAGTGATTCATGGCCGACAATGAATGCTTTTGGAATCTCGCCGGCCGTATCGTCAGGGACCGGCACGACCGCAGCATCTCGAACCAAAGGGTGGGAGAGCAGGACGGCTTCGAGTTCGGCCGGGGCGATCGAGTAAGCTTTGTACTTAATCAGTTCTTTAACGCGATCCACGATGTAGAAATTGCCTTGCTCGTCGGCGTAGGCGACATCCCCTGTGCGCAGCCAACCCTCAGAGTCGATCAGACTGGCTGTTTTCTCGGCATCGTTCAGGTAACCCTGCATGACCTGGGGGCCTCTTATATACAGCTCCCCACGCTGACCGGGGCCGAGTTCGAGCCCCGTTTCCAGGTCGAGTATGAGGCACTCGGTGTTTGGGACTGGAGGCCCGATCGACTCGATCGGGATGTCGCGGGAGTTGCGAGGCGTGACATGGGTGACGGGGCTGGTTTCCGTCAGACCATAGCCTTGAAGGACACGGCAGTCGAAGCGATCGGCAAACGATCGAGCCGTATCCGGAGACAGTGGCGCGGCGCCGCTTTGAGCCGTCCTCAGGCTCGACAGCCGATCCGGTTCGAGCTCAGGATGTTTTGCCAGCGCGAGAATCAACGCGGGGACAAGATTGACGTGCGTAATACCGTACCGTTCGACGCTATCCACGAAGGAGTTCATCTCGAATCGGGGTAGGATCACGTTGGTCGCTCCCAAATACAGACCCAGTTGCAGGACGACCGTGAGGCCGTATATGTGAAAAAACGGTGGTAGACCCGCGATGACGTCCGCTTCAGTAAAGATTCCCGTAGCGATCTGCCCTAGATTGGCGACCATGTTTCGATGCGTCAATTTGACGCCTTTCGGGATTCCTGTGGTTCCGCTTGAATAGGGAAGGACCACAACGTCTTTGGCGGGATTGATTGAGGTGTCCGGTGATTCGGCTTTGGATTCCAGCAAGGTTTCGAACGGAACCGTTCCCGAAACTCTACCCAACACGATCGTCTGTTTCCAATCACTCGTCCCGCCACGGGAGGCTCGATCCAGCACCTCACGGGTCGTGAAGAGATATCGGGCTCCGGAGTTGCCGGCCTGTGAATCCAATTCCAAGGTTGTCGATGTCGGACTAAGGGTCGTGTTGATTCCGCCCAGCAACGCCGCCGCCAGGAATACCATCCCGTACTCGGGACAGTTGGGGCACATCAGTGCCAGAACATCGCCCTTCTTGAAACCGAGCTGGGCCAGACTTCCCGCGATGCGGCGCACCGAGTCCGCAAATGCCGTAAAGGTGTAGCTCTTGCCTGTCAAACCATCGATGAGAGCCGTTTTGTCTCCGAAACTCTCCGCCCGGGTCAGGATGAGTTCTCCCAGCGAAACGTCAGGGATGTTGACTGGAGGATGGGGACTACGAAAGATCATAGTAATGCTGGCCTGCCTCACGGCTGACGTTCGGCCTGCTGTGGGGGCTTCGGTCCGAGAGTTGCGCTATGAGATAGTCGGTCGCATTGCCCCAGACCGCAGGCGCCCGAGATATTCGTGATAGTGCGACATGGCCTCTCGGCTGAAGATCAGGATAATCGGAATGTTGGCGAACAACATGACTCCGGTACCTATTCCGGTCAGGCCGTCCAGTTGCTGGTCGGTCGTGACGAAGCCCGACGTGGCCACGATGATCAGTAGGCAGTATATAAATTTGTATGTGCGGACCCATCTGGCGCCAAACATGAAGACGATGCCCTGCTCCCCGTAATAACTCCACGAAATCATTGTCGATATTGCAAACAGCCATGACGCCAGCGTGACGAGCCAACGCCCCAGGCCCGGCTGGACACGATCAAAGGCATGACTCGTCAGGCTGGCGCCGGAGTAGTTCACATGAATGCCGTCGCCGCTGAGGGTCGGGGCTTGAGATCCATTCCATGTGTTCCATTCGACGACATGCCCGTTGCCGGATGGCACAACGACTCCAGAAATTTGATCGACTGTTGCACCGGTCTGCTCGTTCCGGAACCCGGTTTCTATCACAACGAACATGCTCTGTCCCGCTCGCCATTCCACGTCCGAATCGAGCGCCGACGTTTCGATCGTCCACTGTCCGGGCGAGATTTCTACGATTTCAGGAGGGGTTTCGAACTGAGTTTCGGGTGGGCGGTTCCATGCCCCACTGGCGAGTATGACCAGCGCGGTTAACGTACACACTATGATTGTATCGACGAAAGGTCCCAGGCCCGCAACGATTCCCTCCCGAACGGGTTCGGTGGTGCGGGCTGCGGCGTGCGCGATGGGCGCGGAACCTTGTCCCGCTTCGTTTGAGAACAGAGCTCGCCGCATGCCCAGCAGAAACGCATATCCGAAAGTTCCACCCAGAAACGCGCCCTGTGCCTCGACCGGGCTGAAGGCGGAAACGACGATCATTCGAAACAGTCCCGGGATCGCACTGAAGTTCAGGACCAACACATAGACCGATGCCAGTAGGTAAAGAGCGCACATGAATGGGACGAGGCGTCCGGCGACGGCCCCGATTCTCTGAATGCCTCCGATAATTACGAGCCCTGTGACAATCGCCAGCACGAATCCCGTCAGCAGAGCAGGGATCCCGAAGTTCAGCGCGGTCACGTTACCCACGTTCCAGGCCTGAAACATGTTGCCACCGGTGACGGTCGATACCATTAACGTGAGGCAGAAGATGTAGCCAACCCAACGGCCCAGGCTCTTGAGAGAGGGATTCATCTTGGCGAGGCCGTGGCTGATGACGAACATGGGACCACCGTGGGGGTTATTCGGATCCGCCATATTCCGGTAGAGCATCGATTGCGTGACTTCCGTCGTTTTGATTGCCATTCCCGCTATGCCGACGACCCACATCCAGAACACAGCGCCCGGTCCTCCCAGCGAGATGGCCAGTGCGACGCCTCCAATATTCCCAAGCCCGACGGTGGCCGACAGTGCTGCGGACAGGGCCTGAAAGTGATTGATGGCCCCCGGGTCGTCACTGCTGTCGAATCTCCCTCGGATAACGTCGATTCCGTGAGTAAACACAACGATCGGAGCAAATTTCGTCCAGACCAGTAACAGAAGTCCGAGACCGAGGATGACGAAGAGCACAACGTTATGCCAGAGCAGGTTGTTCATTACGGTAAGGAACGCGTTTAACGTGTCCATAAATTGACTCCTGTTATGCCGGAGAGGCTACGCCTGCGGCGGGTGGGGACTCCGCATTCCCGGAAGATTTCATCGCAGCAAGGCGTTTCTTGTAAGCTCTGTGGTCGGCGCTTCTGATGTCAGGCAGCATATCCGTCCATATCCAGTATTTCGAGATTTCGACGAAGCAGTCGCAGCATTGTACACGCGCTCTCAGCCCGTAGGGTGGCTGTTCAGGGTGAGTCGGCGAGGAAGGCGACCACTCCGAACGATTCCCCGTGTGTCAAATCCGCCAGCGAATCAGACGGTTGATCCTCGACTTCCTTGTGTATGTGTGAATATCTGTACAGTATTTCGAGCGATTTTGGAGTCCTGCGAACAGAAATAAAATATGTCCCGGACCCTGCTCCACGAGCCTCACCATCCTGAACAGCTAACCCACCCCAACCTCTTCCCGGGCACGCTTCACGTCGGCAGCGTCACCCAGCACAACGAGAGTCTGGCCCGGTTCGACCAACCATGAATCCTTGGGGTTGTATGAGAAGCTCTCCCCCTCGGAGCGTCGGACGCCAGCGACCGCACCGGCCGCTCTGTCCACACCAGCGGCCTGTAATGTTTCCTGATCGTAGGAAATGCCTTGCAGGATAGGGCCCATTTTCCTGGAGCGGAACTCGGTGACCGTTATAAGATCAGGGTCGAGAACCACGAACTCGCGTTTCGTCTGCGTCAGTACTTCGATGATGCGGTGCCCCGTTTCACCGGCGCCGCAGACGATGAAGTGTCCTGTGATGGAATCGATTCAGCGTTGCATGCGTCTCGTCCAGAATTTCTGGTTCAGATCTCCCTTTAAGATATAGGCTGTGACGACTGAAACTGAATACAGCATCACACCCACGCCAGCCAGGATCAGCAGCAGAGTGTATAAGCGTAATAGCGGATCGGTCGCCGTGTCGATCACCTCTCCGTAACCAACAGTCGTCACGGTGATGACGGACATGTAGAGGCAATCCAGAAAGGGTGTCTGTGGACTGAGGAGTTTGTATCCCACGCCGCCGAGGATGTAGACGGAGATCAGCAGGGCGATACTGATCTGGAATCGGCGCTTCATGGGGGTCGATTCTAACCCAATACTTTCCAATGGCGCTTTCGTCCTGCGTTATCGAGCGGCGGGCCTTCACATGCAGGGATACGGCTGCTAAGATAAATTTCAGGGCTCATGTCGACGTCTGCACTCGCACCCTCTCCACTCGACCACGAACTCCAAGCGCATTTTATGGACCTGGCTCAGTTTAGGAGTACTGAGGCGTGCATACAATCTCCGCTGTTCCGCGAGATCCGGCCCGAGTTGGACCGGGTTCTGAGTGGAATCGAGGAAGGCGGCTTCCCGCCGGCCAAAGCACCGGGCGCCGGGCGCGCGATTCGTGCTGGGGCCTGGAATATCGAGCGCGGAATTCAGCTGGATGGTGTCCTCGAGGTCCTTGCGAACCATCCCACTCTGAGCGCCAGCGAGTTGCTTTTGGTGACCGAGGTCGACTACGGGATGGCCCGAACCTCGAATCGCCACGTCGCGCGGGAGATCGCGGCCCGCTTGGGCGTCCACTACGTATTCGTCCCGTGTTATCTGGCCCTCAACAAAGGCGCGGGAGTCGAAGCCGAGGCGGAGGGAGAAAATACACTGGCGCTTCATGGCAACGCGATCATGTCCCGATATCCGCTGCACCGGGCGCATGCTCTGGCCTTGCCGAATGGTAAGGACAAAATGGTTGGCCGGGAAAAGCGGCTCGGTTCACAGCGCGCCATCATTGCGGACGTCGAGCACCCGCTCGGCAGGTTCCGTGCCGTGGCATTGCATATGGACGCCCACTCATCCCAACGCCACCGGCATCGCCAAATGCGTTTGCTGTTGGATCATCTGGACGGTCTCGAACCCCGGTTGCCGGTCCTCGTTGGTGGGGACTGGAACACGACGACGCACAATGCCGGGTGCGCTTTGTACTCCATTCTGGGGTATGTCAGGCGCCTGTTGATGGGAATCCGGAGTGTTCTCAAACGGCACTACCCGTACCCGGACCGATGGTTCGAGCGGCGCCTGTTTCGAGAAATTGAAGCTCGCGGTTACAACTACCGGGATCTGAACGTCGCTGGTGGATGTACCCTGCACTACTCGATTGGCGATCTTGCGGCAAACAAAAACATGAGCGAGTGGATTCCTCAGTGGTGCTTTTGGTTTATCAATTGGGCGTTGGAGAAAGAGGGAGGGCGGTGCTCCCTCAAACTTGATTGGTTTGCCGGCAAAGGAGTTAACGTCGATGCGAATGATCCGGAGCAGGCCCCAGCTATCCTGCAGGGGATGACAGAAGGAGAACCGCCGTTGTCGGACCACAACCCGATTGTGGTTGGGTTTACTCTCGAATCATGAATGTCTTTCAACCTGTTTCAAATTTGATCCGAGGCATGTGATGAGAAAACGCACGATCTTACTCTTGCTCTGGATGGTTTCGTCGGGCTGCACTGGTGGTGATGGGGAGGCATTGGAGCCTGCCGATGACTTGGCCCGAATCTATGATCAGGCGGTTGCCGCAAACGAAGCGGGCCGACTTGGAGAAAGCGAGCGCCTTCTGGAAGGCGTCATTTCCAGATTTACCGCGGTTCCGGATGCGGCTGAAGCGGCATCGTTGCTCGCCGACGTGCGCGCTGCCAGCCAGGCCCGGGGACTCCAGGCCGTCCGGGATATCCGTGACGCCCAGGCCACCTTCATGATGGTCCGCCGTCGATACGCCTTGATATTGGAGGAATTGGTTCAGGAGCTTTTTCTGGAACAGGACCCATCCCTCGACGACAACGGCTACAGGATCCGCATGAGAGGCAGCCCCCGTGCCGACAGCTATAGCCTGACGGCGGGCCCTGAATCCGAAACGGAATTCAAGCGATCATATTTTGTGGACTCGACGGGAATTGTCCGGTGGGCTCTGGGCCAGCCGGCAACCGCAGACAGCCCGGAATTGGAAGAAGAAACTGACGAGTGATGCGTGACAAGAGTGCTGAGCGAAATTGCCAGCCATCATTCTTTATCTCGCCCTTTGCCTCATCACTCGAGGCTTATTCTTTTGCGTCCAGATTCAGCGCGGCGGAGTTGATGCAATAGCGGAGCCCCGTCGGCTGTGGGCCATCGGGGAAAAGGTGACCGAGATGGGCGCCGCAGCCGTTACAAACGACTTCTGTGCGACGCATGCCGTGGCTGTTGTCTTCTTCTGTCGCGACCGTCTCGTCCGAGATCGCCTGATAAAAACTGGGCCAGCCTGTTCCTGAATCGAACTTGGTTTGCGAATCAAAAAGTTCGTTTCCGCAGCAGACGCAGCGAAAGGTTCCCGCTTCCTTCGAGTCGTGATACTTTCCTGTGAACGGACGTTCGGTCCCTTTTTCTCGGCATACCTGGAACTGCTCCGGTGTCAGTTCCTCCCGCCACTTTTCATCTGTTTTTTCTGTTTTGTTCACTGATTTCAACCTTGTTTCACCTGTATGTATGCCCATCCGGACGTTCGACAGAAGAGTCTATCCCAAATGACCGGCACCCGCTCTGACTTCTGAAGTCTGCCCTGACGTGAGGGATGCTAGAAACGATGAGTGTAAACCAGCTTGGACGCGAGTTGGCGATCCAGAGTCGGCATCCCTTCCGCGGGGTCGTTCAGCCAGTTGTGGTTGTAGACCAGATAGAGATCGTTGCCAGGATTCAAGATCCATCGGAAGCGGGCCTGCCAACCCAGGTTCCGGCTATCGTTATCGTACTGGATACTGTTGGCCATCGATATCCAGGGACTGAACTGGACGCCCACGTCGGATTCAAAAACACTGACCGAAAAGCTGCCCTCGGGCAGTTCGATACGCGTCCATTCGTTACTCAGGTTGATGACCAGGCCATTCTTAGGCCGGACGGACAAACGGGGCTCAAAATCGCGGCGAGTGCCACTATAGTAGTTGCCACCGCGGAACTGTCCCCCCAGGGCGAGGGGCCGCTGGTTGCTCATTCCCCATTCGATCTCAAAATTGTTGAACCGGTATTGGTTTCCCGTTGGCAGAACGATGGAATCGTCCGGGCCCATACGAAAGTCTTCTACGAGCCTTTCGAACTCTCGTCCGACATCAATCCCAATTCTGTCTCCAGAATGAAAGTTGATCTGGAAGAGTCCAAATTGGAGTCTCTGCGACAACATCGCGTTCCGGCTATCACTGATCTGGTTGAAACCCATGTTCCACTGAAACTGCCGGATTACGGGGTGGTTTTCGGGACGGGGAGCGAATCGAACAAAGGAATTGTATTGCTTGATCCCCCGTCTATTGATGAAACCCACAGCCGGGTCAAAGTTCTCCTGGGTTTCGGTCATGCTCATCCTGCCGGCCCACAGGTCGTTGAAATAGGTGAGCCCCGCGCCCCAGCGCCCGCTTTTTCCGGTATCGTCTGGATTTGTCGTTGTGACGTAGTGCGAATTGAATGAGAGGTTCTTGTTCCCCATGAAGCCTTGCGTGGCAAGATTGAGATCGAACCCGATGGTTTGAAGCGCGGGTGGGTCGATGACGGTCGGATCCGTGACCTGGTCTTCGCGGGTGCTGCGCCGCGTGTAGATCATTCCCACGTGGGATTCGTTCAAGAAGCGCCGCGTTCCCCTAAATACGGTGAAATCTTCGCCCAGACTGTCACCGTCTTGCGCCGTACGTACCTGCAGTACACCGATATCATGGGCTCCGGCTTGTCCCGTGAGTTTGGCTCCGTATTCGATGCGTTGGGGTTGGCCGTTGTTCAGGCCGATCCGGCGACTGAAGAACGCGTCACCGAAACCGGAGAAGGAGAAGAAGTTGGTGCCTTCGAGGAAGAACTCCCGCTTTTCCGGGAATCGCAGAGAAAATCGTGTCAGGTTCACTTGCCGGTCATCGACCTCCGTCTCGGCAAAATCGGTGTTGAGGGTGAAATTAGCTCGGAGGCTCGGCGTGACGTTGTAAATGAAATCAACCCCGGTATCTCCCGTGTATGAAGCGTCGGTCCCGCTACCCGGAGACGCTTTAGCCCGTCCGGTCAAGTAGGGCCTTACGTCCAGCCCGACGCCCTGGCTGATTTCGGTCATCCCAACGATCAGCCCGGCATTCGTCATCCTTCGCAGGCCTCCATCGTTACGCTGATATCCGTTCCAAATGGTTTCTTCGTTCTTCCGGCGCACCGTTCGTTGGAAGTTGATGCCCCAAGCCTGCCCGTTCGGGTCGAAGTTCAGCGTCCGGAACGGCATTTCGATTTCGATGACCCAGCCGATTTCGCTCCGGTTCACCTGAGCATCCCAGATGCCGTCCCAGGCCCGCGCACCACCGCCAAATCCGCCACGATCACCGCCACCGCCACGCCCACCCCCACCGATCAGGCTATCGCCCATGGCTCCGGAGGGGTTCATCTCGAAGAAGTATCCGGTGCGTTCATCCAGATACGTGTCGAATACCCACATGAATCGATCGTCAGCGTTAAGAAACGCGTCGCGCTGCATCGTGTTGCCCCTGAGCTCGTCCGGTTCGGAGTCATACGCGACGACTCCCATATACATGCTGTTTTCACTAAAGAGAATGTAAACCTCTGTGGGCTCAGTGGGCGGCGCCCCGTTGTCGGGGTCGATCTGAACAAAGTCGGTGGCAGGTTCGGCGCGTTCCCAGGCAGCCTCGTCCAGACGACCGTCGAGATCTATGGTTTCACCGGGCTCTAGGCGGGCTGCAGCCATCACGCGGCGGTCTTCAAAGCTGGAGAGACCCTCCTGTGCGCTGGCCCGAGATGTCGTCTGTCCGCAAATGACGACGATCAGCGGTAGAAGGGCGATCGGTCGGGTAATATGCATATCAACGAAAGAAGTCCCTGTTGCGCACTACAGGTCGGTGGACAACCTATGATTATGTTCGAGCGGAGGCGGCTCTGGCGATCAGAATCCGCCGTTAGATCTCTAGGAATCAAAGCTTTGTGATTACGGGTCCCTTCCCAGAGGAGAGGTGTCAAGCTGACTTGCCCCAAAGCACTAAATACGCCTGGGACGGTTCAAAAGTTACCGGAGGCGCACCCACATCCCCACATTGGACGCTGTTGACGACTCAGGGTAAGCAATTTGTTTGCCGGGTGTCCCCGAGCTTGGCGGGCGTCCCGATTGGGTGCTATATCTTTTTGGCCGACGTCGGTTGGGGCCGGCCCCCACCTGGGAGCAGTTCGACATGATCGGGCGATGGCCTTTACGGGGAACGATCGGTCTGGTTCTGGTGGCTGTGTTTTGGACCTTGAACTGGTCGCTTACAGGGCTGCGAACGCAGTGGGGCTTTTTCCCGCTTTGGCTGGGGTACTGCATCACCGTTGACGCCTGGACTTACTGGCGCCAGGGAACGTCGCTGTGGACACGGAGCCGAGGTCAGTATGTGGGTCTATTTCTGGTATCCATTCCTACCTGGTGGCTTTTTGAAATCATCAATGCACGAACCGGCAACTGGATCTATGAAGGGCGGGCTGAATTTACAGATCTTGAGTACTTTTTCTGGGGATCTCTGAGTTTTTCGACTGTAATTCCCTCGGTATTCGGGACTGCAGAATGGGTGAGCACCGTTCGGAGGGTTAAGAAGCTCCCTGCGAGGGGCTCGCTCAAGGTAGGACGGGGCGCTCGAGGGGGACTTATTGCTGCGGGTCTCGCGATGTTGGTATTGCTACTCGTCTGGCCCCTTTATTTTTTTCCGTTAGTTTGGCTGGCGCTATTCTTTATCGTGGATCCCATCAATGACGTGCTGGGCCATCGATCGCTTGTGCGATCGATGGCGGACGGGGATTGGCGCCCCATTGTCGCGCTCGGTGTGGGGTGTCTGATCTGCGGTTTTTTCTGGGAGATGTGGAACTATCTGTCTTATCCGAAATGGACCTACCGGATTCCATTCCTCGACTACTTCCATGTGTTTGAGATGCCGATTCTCGGATATGGAGGTTACATTCCCTTCTCGCTGGAACTGTTTGCCCTCTACCATCTCGTGACGGGATCGTTCCTCCCTGTTCAATCGAGATCGTTCTTTTGGCCGGTTTCATCTACGGGTTCTGAGGGTGCCTGAGTCTAGAAGCTTTCCGGTCGTAACTGATCGGCAAATGTCGTCGGGAGTTGTGAATTCAGGGGGTTCAGCCGCCTTCGGTCCGTGCCTCCGTGATTCGGTGGTCAGACAAACATGTCAAACGCTTCGAAGTTGCCGTTCAGGATTCCTCCCGCATCGGGCTGTCCCAGCCAACCTTCGATCATCGTCGCATAGACGCGACGGAAGTCAGTCGTGTAGACGAGGTTGTCCCCTTCGTCCAGACGGGTCAGGCTCGGGGGTTCTCCGTAGTGGCCACCCTTTACGTTGTTGCCCGCAACAAACATCAGGTTTGCAGCCCCGTGATCGGTCCCCAGGCTGACGTTTTCAGGTACGCGGCGGCCGAATTCGGAGAAGACCATCACGGTGACGTCATCGGCCCGGCCGATCCGTTCCAGGTCTTGCATGAACGCGGAAACGGCGTCGGACGCGTAAGTCAGAAGCCGTTGGTGCAGATCGCCCTGGAAAACATGCGTGTCGAAAGCGTTGTTTCGGTAAGCGGTGTAGTACAGATGTGTGGGCATGCCCGCATCGATTAAAGCCACGACTTTGGGCAGGTCGAGCCCGGTGATGCCGTAGTCGAGGGGCGAGCTATATCTGCTCCAGGCCTCCTGAACCAGGGCGGAGGCATCGCGAGCGCTTCGGGCGATGTCCAACAAAAATGCGCGTGATGGGTTCCGGACCTGACCGTTGTCTGCGACGCGGTCAAACACTTCCGCCTCCTGGTAGAAGCCCTCTCGGGCAAACTTACCGGGGTCGTCGAACACGACTGGAATATGGGTGCGGCTGCGAACGGCCAGGGACTGGCGTGAGTCTATGTTGATCAAGAAATTTGCAGGTGCCGTCGGCGCCATCGAATCTGCGAGTTGGCCAACCCAACCATATTCAGAACCGCTGTGGGGTGCAGCGGTGTGCCAGTAGGCCATGGAGGTGAAGTGCGAGAACGATGGGTTCTCGTACCCGCATCCGTGAACAATGGCCATCTTGCCTTCTTTGAACAGGCGCTCAAATCCAATCATGCCAGGGTTGAATCCGAAGTGGTCGTCGATCTTAAGGGTTTCGGCCTCTGTGATTCCAATGTTAGGCCTTTGCCGGTAATAGTCGTCATCACCGTAAGGAATCAATGTATTGAGCCCATCGTTGCCGCCGGACAACTCCAAGACCACGAGTATCCGGCTGTCGTTTGCCGCCTGCGAGGTGATCGACTCGGCTGCCCGCGCGAACAACCTGGGTACTCGCATCGTCGCCGCCGCACCGACACCGATGGCGGACATGCCGGCACGTAAGAGGTCCCTGCGGGTAAGATTGCTCAACGGTGAACGCGGTATTCGCATAAATTGATTCCTCAACCGAGCTGGTACTCGGGTTGGCTCATGATCAGGTGCAAGACCAGTCGGAGCGAATCCTCCATATAGGTTTCGGCAACCGCGACGTCGGACGTGCCCAGTTCGGAGTCCAGGAAATCCACAAGCGTTTCCCGTACGTCGGTACTGGGGCTGACGCGCATGAATCGGTGAATGAAAAAGTCGACGACTGCTGTCGTGTCTGTCAATCCCGCTTCTAAAACCATGCGGGACAAACCGATTCGGGCGGCTTGTCTCGGGATAGATATGACTCGTTGAATCGCCATTTGCCAGCCGCGGAAACTACCGTAACGTGTGTTGAAGTCCTCGTCGCGATCCGCCAGCATGTTCGACTCGGCCATGATTTCCCCGGAGCTGGGCATTGTCGCTGCAGTGATATCCAATCCCCGTCGGATTCTATCCGCCACACTTCGGATTTCAGGGTTGCCGTTGATACGATCCGGCGGCACGAAATTAATGTCCGGGAACAGGACGTCACGGGCGAAATTGCCCCGCTCGAGCAACAGGCCTGGAGTCACCCAACTCCTACCCTGGGCCCAACCGGCAACCGTCGGGGGTTGAAATAGCCGCTGACCCAGTGCACTGGTGGCCACGTTGAAATCCGGAACGCCTGGCGCCTTAGCCAGGCCCAGTTTGCGGTACGTGGACACGGCCAACTGCACCGGGCTCTTGATGTGGGTGCCCACCGAAGGTTCACTGTAGAAGTCCCGCGACAGGAATATCGTTTCGAGCAAAGGCGCAATTTCGTATTCGGCGTCCCTGAACACCGAGCCCAGTTGTTCCTGGAGTTCGGCTGAGAGTTCTTCGCGAACGAAGTAGCGATAGATCTTTCCGGCCACATAGTTGGCTGTGACGGCCTGATCCATGATGACGTCGATAATTTCAACGCCGTCGAAGTTACCCGTTCGACCGAGAAAGGTTTTCTCGCCTCCGTCGTGCTGGTCTTCGTTGACAACGAAGTCGAGATCGACGTAGTTCCAACCGGTGAATGCTCGGGCTGCCTCACGGATATCTGTTTCGGTATAGTTCCCGACACCCATCGTGAACAGTTCCATGATCTCGCGAGCGAAGTTTTCGTTGGGTGCGCCCTTGACGTTAACGCCGGCATCCAAGAACGAGAGCATTCCCGGGTCCTGCGCGATCGCAACCATCAGGTCTCGGAAGTTGCCCGTTCCATGCCTGTAGAAGAGGTCAAGCTGTCCCAGCAACTTTCGATAGTCACGAACCTTGCCCTCACTGACTGCATAGTGGCCATGCCAGAACAGAGACATTGCTTCTTCCAACCCTCGGTTGCTTGCCACCATTCTGTTCGCCCACCAGTAGGCGACACGGTTCGTTTCAAGGGCGCTGGCACGCAGCCAGTAAAAGAACTTGTTGACCACGGGCTGAAGGCGACGATTTCCCCTCGGTTTGACCTTGATTCCAAGTGCTTCGCCAGTCTCTTTGGCCAGATCGGTCGTCGCTGGCCGGCTGGGCGGGAACGGTTCCAGTCCAGGATCGTGAATTCCGGAACGTTCGAACTCCGTGAGGTGGCTGTTGTCGACGTTCTCAAAATAGACGATCCGGCGCATGACTTCGGCCGGTGTCATTGCGGCCAGGGTTTTGATCTCTTCGGGCGTCCCACCAAATCCAGCACGTTCGAGCAGGTGGGCGGCAAAGTCATAGTTCCAATCGGCTGGCCCGATCGGGGTGAGATCATCCTGCCATGTGGCGGGTCCCGCTTCTTGAGCAGAACCCGGAGCAACCCCGATCGCTGTGACGAGCAACACCGCCGCGAGCCACGCCAGTTTTCGAAGCATCCTTCAAGTACCTCCAAAAGTACCTCCGAGCGTACTTCCGAGTATATCTATGCGAGGGTCATGAAGTTGTTATTTTAGGCCGGTCCGGATCAATGGATCAATCGTGTTTATGAAGAATGAAGTCGAACCTGTATTCTTGGCATTTGATCGGAGGTCTATCGGGGATAGCGAGCCGCAGCCTAGGAAAACGCATCGGCGCCCGATTCTCAGCAAGCGTTCGAATTCGAATTTTGATCCCCCAATCCGTTATAGTCCTAACGCAATATGAAACGAAAAGGTTTCCTAGTCAACGAGAACCCTCCGATCGAGAAGTTGCTCCTACCGTTCCGGATGTTCATCCGGGCTGAGGTCTCTTCAGGCATCCTCCTGATAGTGGCGTCCGCAATCGCCCTGGCCTGGGCGAACTCTCCATGGTCAGAACTCTATACGGCGCTGTGGGATACGCACTTATCCCTTCAATTAGGCAACTTCGAGGTCAGCGAATCGCTGTTGCTCTGGATCAATGACGGGCTGATGGCAATGTTCTTCTTCGTCGTCGGACTTGAGATCAAGCGGGAGTTGCTGGCCGGAGAACTGGCTTCACCTCGCCTTGCAGCCCTGCCGCTGGTCGCGGCCGCGGGTGGCATGCTGGTGCCGGCGTTCATCTACACCGCTTTCAACGCGGGAACTCCCGAAGCGGTTGGATGGGGTATCCCGATCGCGACCGACATCGCTTTTTCGATGGGGATTCTCCACCTGCTGGGAGACCGCGTTCCCTCTTCTTTGAAGATATTCCTGGCATCGCTGGCAATTGCGGACGACTTGGGTGCTGTCATTGCCATCGCGCTTTTTTATACTTCAGAGATTTCTTATGTCAGTCTTGGCGCGGGTGTGGCCGTCTTTGCGTTTGTTGGCGTTCTCAATCGGCTCGGTGTCCGCAATCCCCTGGTCTACGGCGTTTTTGGTATCGGGGGTGTTTGGTCGGCGTTCCTCTTTTCCGGTGTTCACCCCACGGTGGCTGGAGTGTTGATGGCGATGCTGATTCCTGCGAACATCCGATTGGATCCTGGAAAGTTTGTCTCCCGAAGCCGAGCGATGATCGACCGGTTTGAGCAGGCTGGGCCTCAGGAGCACCACGTGCTAGCAAACCGTACACGGCAGGACGCGCTTCTCGACCTCGATGTCGCGACAGACGACTCCATCACACCTCTGCAGCGCATCCAGACGGCCCTTCACCCGTGGGTCAGCGTCGTGGTCTTACCGATATTTGCGCTGGCCAACGCCGGCGTTGTCTTCGACTCGAATGTCACGTCGGTTATCGGTCATCGAGTGACGATTGGAATTGTGCTCGGGCTGGTCGCCGGCAAACAGATCGGTGTCACTCTGTTTGCGTGGCTTGCGGTTCGTCTGGGTCTTGCGCAATTGCCGTCTGGCGTCCACTGGAAGCATGTCTATGGAGTCAGCTGCCTGGCGGGAATCGGCTTCACGATGTCCCTCTTTATCGGAGGACTCGCCTTCGAGGATCCGGCCCTCACGTCCATGATGAAAATCGGTATCTTCGGGGCCTCGGTAGTCGCAGCTGTGATCGGTTTGGTGGTCTTGGCGCGGTCCGGGAAGTAGTGTTACCGGGAAATCAAGACTGTTCGCCCATAGCCATCCAAACACGATTCCGGCCTGAATTCTTTGCTTCGTAGAGTGCACTGTCCGCCCGCGCGATCAGGCTCTCGGCCGTGTCCTCATCTCGCATTTGGGTCACTCCTAAACTTGCAGTGATGTTCGTCGGAATCGGCATGGTTGCTTCTTGCGTATCGATCCGAATCCTCTCGGCCAATTGACTCGCATCTTCGATGCTGGTGTTTGGTGTGAGCAGGATGAATTCCTCGCCTCCAAAGCGCGCCACAATATCCTCAACCCGGACCGATAATTTGAGCAGCTGCGAGAAGCAGACCAAGACCTCGTCACCTGTGAGATGGCCGTATCGATCGTTGACGGTCTTGAAATGGTCGAGGTCCACCATAATGATCGAAAGAGGGTGCTGCCATCGGCGTGAGAACGACATGAAGCGGATCATGTTCTCCTCCATGGCGCGTCTGTTTGCCAGTCCAGTCAGAGGATCTTCTCTCACCAGGCGACTGATGGTCTGGTTCGCATCGTGCAGCAACATCTCAGTTTGTTTTCGTACCGTGACGTCCGAGATGAATCCCTCCAAATGAACGCTCTCTTCCTCCGGTTCCGATACAACACGGCCCTCTTCCATCAACCAGCGCTCCGAGCCATCTTTGGCAAGGACGCGATACACCACCTGAAACGATTTGCGATAGGCGGTGGCGAGGGTGATCTCAGTTGCGATTTGACTGAAGTCGTCCGGGTGTAGCAGCTGCTGCCAGGTCAGGTCGGAATCGCCGACAATTTCGTCTGGCTCGTACCCTGTCACCCGGCAGCAGCCGTTGCTCAGGAACTCCATGGACCAGGTGCCCATCCACCGGCACCGGTAGGCGACCCCGGGCAGGTTCTGGACGAGATCTGTGATATCGAATCTGGCCACGCGAGGCCTCGACATTGGCGTCACTATTTGGTTGTTTGCCATAGGGTTAGAGGTGTTCAACCTTCGATCCAAGAGGCCAGCGTGTTTGCCTTATCCGGGATTCTCAACCGGTTTGGCGCCTGCTCCGAGCGCCACCGCCGAGTATGCCTCACTTTTCTTTCACCTGATTCAGCTTCTGAGTTGCGCGTTGCTCGAAGGTATCGATGCCGTCCTCTACCTCATATTGGGGCATACCTGCGGTTGCAGACACTATATGCCCAGTGTGGTCGATGGCACGGTCGAATTCTGGATGAAATTCTTCCGATTTTCTCATGTGAGAAAAACACATTCCCTGCTTGCGGACTCCATAGTCGGGTCGTCGTCCCATCGGAAGGGGGAGGGCATCCCCGGTAACTCGCCCGGGAAAGACTGCAGGTTGGGATTTGACAAGAATCCGACACCTGCGCCAGGGTTCTGGCGTTACTCATCGTCCACGCCACTCACTAACCCCTCATTCTGACCTTGCCTGGATTCGACGTACGCCAGTTCCCTAAGCATCATAAGGTTGGACTCCACATCGACCGGAGTCTTGTAGCCGATCGATGAGTGTATCCGTCTTTGATTATAGAGACCTTGTTGCATGGATCATCCCGAAGGATGTCTTATCATTGTGTTTTTCAACACCGGGGATAACTTAGATGCCACATAAGTTCAACGCAGCCCGACGGCACAAGTTTGATAAGGCACAGTACCGGGTGATCAACTGGGCGGAATATAACGAGAGCCTGCGCCAGCGGGGTGATCTGACGATCTGGGTCAGTGATGAGGCTCAAAGTGTGTGGCGCGCGCCGCGCCGCACGTCACGGGGTGGCCAGCGGAGATACTCGGATTTGGCGATCGAGACATGCCTGACGCTGCGCACGGCGTATCGGCTTGGGTTGCGACAAACGCAGGGGCTGATGGGTTCCATTGGCACGCTCATGGGGCTGGATATACGGGTGCCGGATTACTCCACACTGTCGCGTCGCGCAAACGGCTTGAGCATCGCTCAGGTGATGAGGCAAGCCGGGTCTGTGCCTGTCCATCTGGTGGTGGACAGTACCGGCCTCAAGATCTTCGGAGAAGGAGAATGGCTTGCGCAGAAGCATAAAACCAGGGGAATACGCCGCCGCTGGCGCAAACTCCACCTCGGACTGGACCTCCATAGCGGTGCGATTGTTTGCGCCAATCTGACTCACGATGACGTTGGAGACAGCACCGCCTTACCCGGGCTCCTGGATCAACTCGATGCCCCTGTCACGGGCTTTCTGGCGGACGGCGCCTATGATGGAGCGTCCACACGGGATCTGCTGAGGGAACGGTATGGGGAGACCCTGGATGTGGTTATACCGCCGCCAAAGAACGCAGTGACCCGACCGCAATCAGCGCGGGATCCAACCGTTCGGGATCGCCATATTGCCGAGATCCGCAGCAACGGCCGCATGGCCTGGCAAGTGGCCACAGGGTACAACCCGCGCAGCCGGATAGAAACGCAGATCGGCCGGTGGAAGAGCGTCATCGGCCCCAGACTCAGATCCCGCAGCTTCTCCAGGCAGATCACGGAGATCCAGGTCGGCCAGAAAGTCCTGAACACAATGACCGCACTCGGACGGCCTGTGTTCGAACGTATCGCCTGACGCTACCGCTTGGGAAAGGGCGAATTCCATCTCCGCCCCGATCCATGCAACAACGCTTCGTGGTGACCTTCGGCACTGAGACGTGGAACACGACCTCCACGACCCTGATCGATGGAAACTATTGGTGGTCGGTGAGCGTGCCGGGCAAGAGTAGCTACATTACTGACGGAGATAACCAGACCGTAAACGCGGAGGCCACTTTTAGCGGCGGGATTAAGCTGTCGCATTCAAGGACTTTTAACGTGGACCTGACGCTGCCGCTGGTGGTAGACGCCGTTACGGGCGACGACGTCATCAACGACGGCGTTATCCACATCACAGGCGACACAGGCGATATCGGCTCAGTGCGCATCGATTTGGTCATCGGCACGGGGTCGTTTATCAACGTCTCGGACCTCGCCTGCGAGTGGTTGCAGACCGTGTTGGCCGCCGAGAACCAGAGCTACATTACGGGATCGAGCGCGTCGCTTTCGGTGACGGCGACAAAGACCGGTTATGAGCCGAGTGCGACGGTCAGCCGGACGCTGACGAAAGATCTGGTGCACCCGTCGGTGAGCTACACGGCGCCGTTGAGTTTGCAGGTGGGCGTGGAGATCACGCCGATCACGCCGACCACGAGCGACACGGACATTGTTTCCTACTTGTTTTCCAATCCGCTGCCGGGATTGTCGTTGAATCAAGTGACGGGTGTGATCAGCGGCACCCCGACGGACTTCAATGCCAGCATGCGGAGATCGACCGTGATTGCCACCGACGCCGCCGACAACGACGGCACGGCGACGATCGACTTTCCGCCGGTGGTGGCGGGCACGCTGACGCTGAACGTGGACGACGTTACGGACGACAACACGATTAACCAGTCGGAGCACACGAACAACTTCGCCGTCACGGGCAACACGGGTACCGACAGCGGCGTGACTGTCACGGTGACCATCGGCGGCACAGCGTTGACGAGCGTGACCTCCGCAATCGCGGTCGGGGCGACGGAAGCGACCTGGTCGGTGACCGTGCCGGCCAATGCGGACTACATTACCGAAACGAGCGTGGAGCTTTCGGTGACGGCCACCAAGCCCAATTATACCGACGCCCCGTCGGTCAGCCGGACGCTGACGGTGGATTTGACGGCGCCGACGGTGAGTTACATGGAGCCATCGAATCTGCAGGTGGGCGTGGAGATCACGCCGATCACGCCGACCAAGAGCGAGGATATCTCCTCCTACGCGATTAGCGGCGATTCCCTGCCGCGGGGATTGTCGTTGAATGGCACGACAGGCGTGATCAGCGGCGTGCCGACGACGGGCACCCCCAATATGCAGACGGTGGGGGTGCTGGCCACCGACGGCGCCGGCAACGTGGATCGGCCGCAGATTACCTTCCCGGCGGTGGACGGGCCCGAACTCGGTGTGACGGTCTTGCCGCAGCCGTCCCTGGAAGTACCGGAGGGCGGCTCGGCCGGCTACACGGTGGTGCTCGACACCCAGCCGACGGACGATGTCATGATCACGGTGACGTGGTTGACCGGGTCCGGGAGCGACACGGATCTGACGGCGAGTCCGGTGACGTTGACCTTCACGGACTCGAACTGGAACACCCCGCAGACGGTGACGGTCTCGGCGGCCGAGGACGCCGACGGCGCGCGCGGCATCCGCAATTTGTTACACGACGCGGACAGTGCCGACAGCCTCTATCACGCCATTCCGATCGACGCCGTACGGGCAGTTGAGGTCGACAACGACGAGATCGGGGTGACGGTCTGGCCGCAGGTACTGAGGATGCCGGACGGCGGATCGCGGGAATACACAGTGGTGCTCAACACCCAGCCGACGGACGATGTCACGATCACGGTGACGCGGGACCAGGGGGGTGACGACGATCTGACGGTGCTCCCGGATACGTTGATCTTCACGAAGGAAACCTGGGATACGCCGCAGACGGTAACGGTCTCGGCGGCCGCGGACGACGACCAGGTGAACGGCGTCGCGGTCTTCAGCCACAGCGTGGCGAGCAACGACGAGAACTACCAGTCCGACGACGAATTCACAATCGCTTCGGTAACGGTGACCGAGGACGAGACCAGACCGAGGGTAGAGATTCAGACGGAGGCGTCGGCTACGGTGGTGGTGGGCGGCGCCTTCGAGGTGACGATCCGCTTCTCCGAGCCGGTGGAAGGCTTTGAACTGGAAGATGTCGAGGTCAGCAACGGGACGGCGTCGAATTTCAACAGGGTGTCCTCACGGACCTACACAGTGACGATCACGCCGGAAGAAACAGGTGAGGTCAGGGTGGAGGTGGGATCGAACGTGGCCCGGGACGGCGTCGGCAACCGCAACCGGGCGGCGGAGCCTTTCGTCATCGAGGCGGACCTGAAGCGGCCGGCGGTAACGATCGAAGGGCCGACGGAGCCGGTGGGAATGGCGGGGTTCGAAGTGACGATCACCTTCTCCGAACCAGTGACGGGCTTTGAGCTTGAAGATATCCGAGTCACTAATGGAACGGCTTCAAACTTTATCGAAATCTCGCCGCAGGAGTACACGGCGACGATCACGCCCGAAGGGATCGGTGAAGTCAGGGTGGGGGTCCCCGAGGAGGTGGCCGAGGACGGGGCCGGCAACGGCAACCAGGCGGCGGAGGCCTTCGAAGTGGAGACGAAGCTGGCGGTGAGCTACCAGGAGGAGAGCTACACGGCGAGGGAAGGTGGGGAGACGGTGACGGTGAAGCTGAGCCAGGGCTGGGACGAGGAGCTGGCGATCCCGATCCGGGTGACGTGGCCGGAGACGACGGAAGTCGCCGACTATACCCTAAGATGGTTTGGAGGAGTGGGATGCCCAGGAGGGCACCGGCACGCTCACCTTCCCAGCCGAGGAAACGGAACAGATATTGAGGATCGCAGCCAACCATGATGGGGACGGGGACGACGAGACGGTGGAGTTGGGATTTGGGGAGTTGCCGGAGATAGTAATGGCCGGGGAACCGGCGGTGGCGACGGTGACGCTGGAGGACAAGGGACTGGTGGAGCTGAAGGTGAGCTTTGGGCAGACGGAGTACCAGATTAGGGAAGGCCAGCAGGCCGACATCGAGGTGACCGTCTCACCGGCAGCGGACCGGCGGGTGGAAGTGCCCCTGGTGGTGGCGCCTAAAGGAGGGGCCACCGACGAGGACTACAGTGGAGTGCCGTCGAAGGTGGTGTTTGAGGAAGGCGAGAGTCAGGGGACGATTTCCGTCGCGGTGCGGGCGGATGAAGTGAATGATCCTGGGGAGGGGATCGTGCTGAGCTTGGGAGAGTTGCCGGAGGCGGTCCGTGCAGGAGAGATCCCGGAGACCACCGTGAACTTTACACAGCAGCGCACGGCGGAGCAGTTCTCGCAAACGCTGGAGGTGATGTTGGCGGTGATGGCGCGCACGATGGGGGAGAGTGCGCAGACGGCCATTGAGGGTCGCTTTGAGCGGCATCGGCAGTGGAGTCGGCTGGGGGCAGTCGGAGGAGCGGTGCCGACAGCGCAACCGGGAAGCGACAATAGCGCCACGGGTCTGGGTGAGGGAGAATCGCAGCGGATAGGCAGCGAGAGCCTCGAGGGCGCGGGCAGGAGAAGAGTCGAAGGCCCGGTAGTGCCGAGCGCTGGGGGCGCGGCCGGGGCCCGAGCAGCGATGGGATCGAGTGGGGAGTCGGGAGACCGGGAAAGTGGCGTGCAGGGAGCGTGGCTGCAGAACGTCTCGCTGGGTGGATTGGCGGGCCTGTTCGGCTACGGCCAGGGCTATGCGGGCGTCTCGACCGGCTCCGGCAGGGGGCCGAGTGGGACCGGCCCGACTGTCGGGTTGGGAGGGCAGCCAGGTTACGGTCAGAATCGATTCCAGGGTTCGGGGACCAGGAACTCGTCGCTGAGATCGGGATCGGGCGAGTACTCGGGGAGGAGGAATCAAGAGCTCAACCTTGCGGGAGTGTCCTTGGAGCTGCCCTTGGCAGGACAGCAGAAGGGGACGAGCAGGAGCTGGGTGCCAGCGTTGTGGGGGCAGGGGGACCTGACGCGCTTCAACGGGAACTTGACGCGGCTCGGGATGAGCTATCGAGGAGGTCTCGAGGCCGCCCATGTAGGTCTAGACCTCTATGCCAACGACAAGGTGCTGGCCGGGCTGTCGTTCATGCGCAGCTGGGGGAACATGGATTACAGCGACGATGGGATCGATGGGGTGTTGGGGAGTCGCATGAACACCTTTCATCCCTATCTGTACTGGCAGCCGACGGAACGGGTGAGCGTGTGGGGCATGGGCGGCTTGGGACGGGGTCAAGTGGATGTCAACGAGCCGGGGAGGAGTCACGACTTCGAGGCCGACTTCCGGATGTTCTCGGGAGGAGTGAGGACGGTGCTATCCAGGCGAGGCAGCAATGAGGTGGGGCTGCGGGCGGACGCCTTCTCAGCGCAACTGGAGACCGAAGCCTCCGAAGACATCGCGAAGGTGCGAGGCGAGGCCCACCTGGCGCGGTTGATGCTGGAGTGGGTGCACACCAAGCAGCTGTCAGCGGGGCGATCCCTGAGCCTGAAGGCGGAGGCCGGCGGGCGTTTCGACGGGGGCGATGCGGAACGGGGCAGCGGCGTGGAAACAGGATTCCGTCTGGGGTACCTGGATGCGAACAGTGGACTGGACGTGGCCATGCATGGCCGGGTGCTGGTGGTGCACGCAAGCGACTACCGGGACTGGGGATTGGGGGTACCGGCGAGCTGGGACCCGGGCGAGAAGCAGCGCGGGTTCCGGGTGTCGGTGACCTCCACGCGGGGCCAGGATGGAGGCGGCCGAACGACGCTATGGAACAACGCTAATATGGTCACGCGCCCGGTGGGAATGGATGCCATGGGAATGGGTTCCCAGAACCGGATGGAAAGCGAGGTGGCCTACGGCGGCCTGAAGGCGCTGGGCTTACCGGGTCTGCTGACGCCCTATAGCCGGCTGCGATGGGCCGGACAGGGCCGGGAGCTGGCCTGGGGGACCGCTTGGAGCCTGCCTCTACGCTCGCAGCTGGCGCTGCCATTGATGTTGGAATTGGAAGCCATGAGGCGGGAGAACAGCATGGGTCCGGCTGATCTAGCGGTGCTGGTGCGAATGTCGATCCCCTTCTGAGGAGCTGACCCCGAGCAGTGGGTGAACCCCCTGCCGGTCCCTACTACGAGCGGCCCGCCGTCAGCACCAGCGTTAACCGCGTCCGGAACGACGATCCGGATATACTCGCTCCCAGGTCGGACATGGAGTTCTTTTGACGTGAAGGGAGGAAACGCGCTCAACAACGCTTCCGCCTCGAATTTGCTGGATCGGAAAAGAAGAAATCGGCGACAATCGCACTTCCGCCTCTACGAGACGGTCCGGATTTCGTAAGTCCTTCAAATACAAGGGTTATTCTCCAGGGCCTAACGGTGAGTGGTTATGAAGAGGGTTGCTTAAGGGGAGCCTTAGTTTCAATGGATTAGCTCTCTCGTACCCTCGCGCGACTGAACAAAACTGAACAATTCCTCCCCGATCTTGTCCTGTGTGTCGCGAGTTCGTAACAGTTCGAGAAATTGCTCGCTATTTTCATCATTCGAACAGAGCACTAAGACCCGAAAGGATCCGATCCGACGAGGTTTTGGCGGAAGACACGCGTCGCTGAACCATACCATGGGCTCGACATTTCAAACCCCGCTCAAAAGTCGAAGGACCGGGTGAACTTGACGATAATCGACCGGTCGATCGCCGCGAGCGAGCCGAGACCCTCGCGAAATGCATTGACCACGACATACAGGTCGTCTCCGGGCTGGTAGTTGTAGCGGAGCCGAAAATTGATCCCGATCCGGTCGGTTGTGCTTCTGTACTGAACAAGCGCGCTCGTCAGCCACTTTCGACTGAAGGCGACGTTCAGCCTACTGTTCATCACGTGAACGTTGACCGGCTGTCCTTCGGGGAGCTGCAACCTGTCGAACGCGTAACCGATGCTGGTCGACACGTGCTGATTGACTTGGAGGACAGGAGAGATGGTCCATGTCTGTCTCTTCCCGCCGGGTCCGAAGTAATCGCGGTGGCTGCTATATTCGATCCTGCCATTGAACTTCCATGCAGGATTGAAGCTATATCGCGCGCGATAGTGCCACCACTTGTAGAGGCCGGTGGGAACAACGACATCCGGAACGAGCCGCAACGGGCTATCCAGATTTTCAACCTGCCGGCGTGCAAACGTCTCTATCCGGCTCCCGTCCTGGAATTCGATGTGGAAGGGCATTTCATAGAATTCCGTCTCCAGGCGGCGTTCTTTAAATCTGCGAAAGTGATCGAATCGGACGCCAAAATAGAGCTGCCGCACTCCACGGATGTTCGGCCGGGGAGACAGGTAGAAGCGGCCACCATAGAAGCGCACCCCGACCCGCCGGAGAAATCCGACGTCCGTCTGGAAATCCGGATCGCTCTGCAGCAAGCGAAATCCGACGTAGATCAGATCGTCCTGCCATGTGGCAGTGGTAGAGCCAAGCCGCTGTTTCTGGTCGATGCCCGTCGTGAAAGAACGAGCCAGCAAACCTGTGACAGTCAGATGCTCGAAGAAGACGAAATTCTGATCGGCCCCGACGACCCGGTTGAAATCTCCATCCCGCCCCTGCCGCTGGGTGAAGAACGCTGATACGAGCGATCGTGAGAAGACGTCACGGCCGAAACGGATGACTCCAAAGTTATCGCCCGGCTGGCCCTGGTCCTCGCCAGTCTGCACGTTCAGAGCGGCCAACGTATACCTTTCCCCGACGCGACCCGACAGCTTGGCACCTGCCACGATGGGTATTGGCTGGCCCTGGGTCGACAGGCCGATTCGCCGACTGTGGAAGAGCTTCGCCTCCGGCTCATGGCTTTGTCGAACAATCCCGAAATCGAAAAGGTCCGCGCCCTCCAGAAAGAACTCCCGTTTTTCCGGAAAGAAGGTCGGAATGCGATCAAAACTAATAATTTCCTCATCAACTTCCGTCTGAGCGAAGTCCGGATTCACAGTGAAATCCAACGTCAGGCCCGAACTGATCGGTACCTTGACAACCTCTAGGCCGGCGTCCCCAAGCCAGTTCTGTCGCCGGTCCTGCGGCAGACCGCGGACCGACTGTGTCAGATTGACGTAGGGCTTGATCCGTAAGCGAAGATCTGATCGCACGTCTTCCAGGCCGGCCAGGTGTCCGGCCTGTGAAATCTGATAAAATTCGAAATCGCGACGGTAGTTGCTCCACGCTGTGAATTCACTTTTACGCCGGATAATCCTTTCAAAGTCCAATCCGAAAACCATTCCCCCGGAGGATTGGGAAAAACGTAGCGCCGTCAGTGGAATCCGGATCTCCGCCGTCCAGCCCTCATCCGTGATCTGGGTTTCCGACTCCCAACGCTCGTCCCAGTCCGGGTTCACTTCTCTCCCTTCGTTTGTGATCAACGCGTCGTACTGGGTCCCAAGCGGGTTGATGCGAAACACAAACGCATTGCGGTGACTGTGGAACGTGTCCAGCAGGATGGTAAACGCGTCGTCGTTGGCGAACTGGGAACCGCGCCGCAGCTCCCGACCCAGGATCTGGGTGGGGTCGCTGTCGAGGGCTCGAACTCCAAAGTACAGGTTCGTGCCGTCGGTGAGAACGCGGACTTCCGTCGGCTCGGTCGCCGCGCTACCCTCGTCGGGATCCCGCTGGAGGAATTCACCGGCCAGTTGCGCAGCTTGCCACTCCGGCTCGTCGAAAATCCCGTCGAGGGTTGGCCCCTGCTCGACGCGAAGGACCTGGAGAACGCGTTCCTCCGGAATGTCACGCTCCAAGGTCTGCTGTGCCGCGAGTACAATCGAAAAACCCGGCAGGATCAGTACGAATACAACAGACCACGGAACGAATTTCCCCATCCTATGCCCCCTATGCCGGTAACCCGCCCGCACTCTCTGATGAAGGTCAGAGACGGCAGAAGATTAGCAGATCCGCAGAAAGAATCCATTCCCGAATCCACACTTGGTTTGATTTCGCTGCTCATGGTCAGTCAATGAAGGTTGGGTCGAAGCCCCTTAGCGCCGCATGGGAGGCGGCTGACTTGTTGGTCCAACGAGGAAGAAACTAACTGCCAGATTGTCGTATGAAACTCACCCGATCCCGCTATTCTCTAGTTCATCCGCCCGTCAACATACCGCCCATCGATGAAGTGAGTGAAATAGGCCTTAACCCCGGGGTGTTCAATAGGGTCTCCGGAGTGATCCGCTTGGAGGTTTCGGTCGGCCACGTAAGTCTGATGTGCGGCCCCGTGTGGTAACAGGTGATACCAGGGACGATCCTTCGGCGGCCTGGAGCGCGCCACGGTCTCATACCATTCGTCGGTTCCTTCGAATTGCGGATCAGCGCGGATAACCACACCCCGGTAATCGAACAGCTTGTGTTGAACCACGTCACCAGGCGAAAAACGGACCCTGGACGGTGTCTCAAATTCACTCATGCGATACTCCGATCGCGGCTTCGGCACGCGTTCCTAAGTTCTTCAAAAACATACAGCATACCCCTATTGACGGCGATAACCTTCACAGTTTGAATTCAATTGCAACCGATGGGGGTCCGAATGAAGGCGACAACTCTGAGCATATTTTGTTTGACTCTGTGCATAGCTCTCGCGGTGCCGTCCATTATGGCGCAGTCTGATCCTCTCAGCGAAACCTGGGCGGCGACTGGGGACCGACACCAACGCATAGAAATCCCGTGACTGTCCAGCTGAGCTGGAACGGATCGGCTTTGACCGGAGTCGTTAGTCCTGGTCCCAACGCCATCGAATTGAGTAAGGCAACGTTCAACGCTGAATCTGGAGAGCTGCTCCTTGAAGCTAAAGCCCCGTACCATGGCGCGATAGCGCATTTCATGATCGAAGACAAACTCGCAGGCAACTCAATGATGGAGCGCTGGAGGCACGATGACACCGACGGAGACTTCAAGCTCACGAAGGAATAGCCCGGTAGGGAGGGCTACCATATCGTGAGACGTCGTTTGCGTCTGAGTCACGCTGCTGATCGCCGGAGTCAGAGATCAGCCGCTCGCCACGCACTCTCGCGGGTACCCAGAAAGTGCCTTCTCGCTAGCAGGCAGCCCAGAATCGCGGGTTCGACCATGGACAGATGGCGGACCTCTGCTCTCGTATATAGGTTCGTGTCCTACTCGGGATCTGCATTGAAGGTCTCCCAAGCCGACGTTTTCACATCATCTGTTGAACTTCGATCCGGTGATCGCTAGAGTGTTGGCCTTGAGCCAAGCCCTTATCCGTATTCCAATTGGAGGAAACACGCAATGGGACAGATGATTGACCTTGAGACACAAGACGGCCTGACCATTTCCGCTTATCGCGCCGAACCGGAAGGCCAACCGCGTGGCGGATTGGTGTTGATACAGGAAATATGGGGAGTCAACAGCCACATCCGGAGTGTCGCGGACGGGTATGCCGCTGAAGGGTACCTGGTAATCGCGCCTGCGCTGTTCGATCGTGTCGAGCGCGGTGTGACGATGGATGAATACACTGACGAGACGATGCAACAAGGCTTCGGCTATATGCAAAAGGTCGACCAAGACAAAGCCCTTGTTGATATTCGTGCAGCAGTGGATGCGGCGTCCGGCGCCGGCAAAGTGGGTGTCGTGGGCTTTTGTTTCGGCGGGCGTATGACGTGGCTGTCAGCTTCGCGCATCGATGGAATTTCGGCAGCTGTACCCTACTATGGCGGCGGCGTTCCCGACCTGGCGTCTGAACAACCCAAGTGCCCGGTCGTCCTCCATTTCGGTGAACAGGATCAGCATATCCCTGTGGCCTCGGTCGAGGAATTCAAGAAAGTGCACCCGTCACTACCTGTGCACATCTACGCGGCGGACCACGGTTTCAATTGTGACCAACGGGGTTCCTACAACGCTGCCGCTGCCACTCTGGCGCGCGAACGCACATTGGAATTATTGCATCAGCATGTGGGCTGACGCGGACGTGGCTCAACCGCAGGCACCGGGCGACGCTCTCTAACCCCGAGGTTCAAGTCCGTTCATGTCCCCCGCTAACCGCGCATGGCTGCAGATCCATTTCTGCGTCATTCTCTGGGGATTCACCGCGATCCTTGGCAAAGTAATCAGCTTGCCGGCCCTGCCCCTCGTCTGGTGGCGGATGACCCTGGTGACGGTGGCACTGATGTTTGTCGGGCGATTCTGGACCGGGCTTGCCAAACTGTCGACCCGGCTGACGGCAATATACGCCGGTGTCGGTGTGCTGGTAGCCCTGCACTGGCTCACGTTCTATGGCGCCATCAAGCTGTCCAACGCCTCGGTTGCCGCCGCTTGTATGGCGCTGGCCCCGATGTTTGTCGCTTTCGTCGACCCTGTCGTCGTCAGACGACGATTTGATGTGCGTGAACTGCTCTTCGGACTGGCCGTGATACCGGGCATCGTGCTTATCGTCGGCGGTACACCGGTCGGAATGCGAACCGGTATTGCGGCCGGGATATTGTCCGCTTTCCTAGTGTCGATCTTCTCGGCGCTCAACAAACGCTTTGTTGCAGGTGGCGACGCGTTGAGCATTACGGGCCTGGAAATGGGCGCTGGAGCCGTTTTCTTGACGCTAGCGGCACCGCTGTTACCCATGTCCGAGACAGTGTTCGTTATGCCGCACTCCCAGGATGCGATACTGCTGTTTATACTGGCGATGGGATGCACGCTGCTACCCTACGCACTGTCGCTGGTCGCGTTAAGACACCTATCCGCCTTCACAACGACACTGGCCCTCAACATGGAGCCCGTGTACGCAATCGGACTGGCCATCATCCTTCTCGGCGAGCAGCGAGAACTGGGCCCCGCTTTCTACGCAGGGGTTGTCATCATTTTCCTGGTGGTTTTTGGTCACCCGCTGATTGCGTATTCCGGACCATCCTGAACACTGATTCCGATCCATCGTGAACACCGATTCCGGGATCGTGAACGCGGATTCCGGGATCCTGAACAGTGATTCCGGTGATCCTGAACACCGATTCCGGCCATCGTGATCACTCGTCGGTAGCGAAGTTTGGAGCTTTTAGGTTCTCCTGAAGCACAGGAGGGCCTTGATGGCAACGAAACGACTACCGATGAGACAGATACGCGAGATTCTACGACTCAAACACGACCAACAGCTCAGCCACCGGGCGATCGCCAGCGCATGTCGCGTGGGCTTGGGCACCGTTGCGGACTACTTGGGACGGGCCAAGCAGGCCGGACTGGAATGGCCGCTGCCCGAAGACCTGGACGAGGCAGCGCTTGAAGCGCGGCTGTTTCCCCGCGCGGGACCGGGCTCCCGGGAACGGGTGGCTCCGGATGTAGAACGGATCCACCAGGAGTTGAAGCGTGTTGGAGTCACCCTGCACCTGCTGTGGGAAGAGTACCGAGAAGCGAATCCAAAGGGATATGCCTACAGCCAGTTCTGTGAGATCTACCGGCGTTGGGCCCAGAAATTGAAGCCCTCGATGCGACAGGTGCACCGCGCCGGAGAGAAGACCTTCATCGACTTTTCCGGCAAACGGCCACAGCTGACGGATCCACGGACGGGCAAAGCTATTCCAGTCGAGTTGTTCGTCGCTGTTCTGGGCGCCAGCGGTTACACCTACGCGGAAGCGACACCGAGCCAGAAACTCCCCGATTGGGTCGGCGTGCATATCCGCATGGTGGAGTTCTTCGGCGGATCGAGCCGGATCTGGGTTCCCGACCAACTCAAGAGTGCCATTACCCAGCCCTGCCGCTATGAAGCAGGCGTCAACCGTACCTACCAGGATGAGGCCGAACACTACGGCGCCGTTGTCATACCGGCCCGGCCGCGGAAAGCTCGGGACAAAGCGAAAGTTGAATCGACCGTCCTGGTCGCACAGCGGTGGATCCTGGCCAGGATCCGGAATCGCACGTTCTTCAGTCTGGCCGACTTGAACGGAGCCATTCGAGAGTTGCTGGTGGAACTGAACCAGCGGCCGATGCAGAAGCTTCGAGTATCCCGCCTGGAACTCTACGAGCGGCTGGATCGACCGGCATTACAGCCCCTCCCGACCAACCGGTATGAACAGGCCGAGTGGAAGGACTGTCGTGTCAGCATCGATTACCACATTACCGTGGACCGCCATCCTTACAGCGTGCCCTGCCAGTTGATCCATGAGAGGGTGGAAGCGCGTTACACGGCGTCCATTGTCGAGGTCTACTACAAAGGCCGGCGCGTGACGTCCCATCGCCGTCGCTACGATCACAAGCCGTCGACTCTGTCCGAACATATGCCCAGTGCCCATCGGGCCCATGCGGAATGGACACCGTCCCGGCTGATTAGTTGGGCGGAGAAAACTGGCCCCAAGACCGGCCGCCTGGTCGAGGAGATCATGAAACGGTGGCCGCATCCGGAACAGGGGTACCGGGCCTGCCTGGGATTGATGAGTCTAGGTCGCCGCTCCGGCGCCGAGCGGCTCGAAGCCGCCAGTGCGCGGGCGCTGCACTTGCAGTCCTATAGCTACCGCACCGTCAAGAACATCCTGTCGTCGGCCCAGGACCGGTTGCCTTTCGGGGACACCGAAACCCCACCGACGCCCCATCACGACAACATTCGCGGCGCCGCCTACTATGCGGACCCCGAGGAGACGCACTCATGCTAATGGAACAAACCCTGGAGAAGATGAACCAGATGAAGCTATCGGCCATGGTCGAGGCCCTGGAGCAGCAACGCCGCTCGAATCAGTACACGGATCTCGGCTTCGAGGAACGTCTGGGCCTACTGGTGGATGAGGAGTGGACGGCCCGGGAGCACCGCAAGCTCACCCGACGCCTGCGCGCGGCGAAGCTGCGCGACGCGACGGCATCGCTGGAAAACGTCGACTTCAAACATCGTCGCCGTCTGGACCGTTCCCAAGTCCTCGCCCTGGGCTCCTGCGGGTGGATCCAAGACCGGCACAATCTTCTCATCACCGGTCCGACCGGCATCGGAAAGAGTTTTCTGGCTTCGGCTTTCGTCGAACGCGCCTGCCGGCGGGGTTTTAACGCCACCTACGTCCGCATGCCTCGGCTCTTGCACCAACTGGCGGTCGGCCGTGGCGACGGCTCCTACACCCGAGTCCTGGCCCGTCTGGCCAAAACCGATCTGCTGGCCATCGACGACTGGCTCCTGGCCCCGCTGCGCGACGCTGAACGCCGGGACCTGATCGAAGTCGTCGAGGAACGGAGCGAACGTTCCGCCATCTTGATCGCCAGCCAGCTCCCGGTCCCCGACTGGCACGGCGTCATTGGCGACCCGAACCAGGCCGACGCCATCTGCGATCGCCTCCTCCACAATGCGCACCGTATCGAACTGAAAGGGGCATCGATGCGGCAAACCAAGACCCAACCCAAGACGTTGAAGGAGTCCCGATGATCGGCGCACCGATGCATCCACACGCCGCCGCCAGGGGGTACTCCAGGCCGGCCCCGGACCCAATCGTCGCTCCTGCGCAATCCTCGCGCGAAGGAAGTGCGGGAATCCGGGTCCGGGCGCGGAACGCGCGCCTCACGCAGGGCACGGGGCCTGTGGAAACTGCCGCAGCCGTGCAAATGGGAATGGTGGCCTTCGGCCGACTTTCTCTTGATCATTTCCACCGCTGCTTGCAAAAGCCTCCGCGAAAAACGCTCCCGGCTTTCGCACAGTTACACACAGGCCGGCGGCGATTTATCACAATAATTTTGGAAAGGACTAAAACAGGGAAAACCTGGACTCTGAAGGAATAAACTGAGACGCTAACCCGTCGCTTCGCTCCGGCGAGTGTTCACGATGGCCGGAATCGGTGTTCATGATTCCGGAACTGGTGTTCACGATCAGCGGAATACCCACTGATGGCGCATCGTCTCGACACTTCTGCCACGGGCCGCTAAAACCAGCGCCGAGGGGGAGCGAAAGTTTCGGACTTCGATCTCGATGCCGTCGTTCGTGACACGGACTTTGTGGCTATCGACACTGCCAGATGCCGGACGCGATAACGCTCTAGAGGTCTTATTGTCGAACCTCGCCCCATGCCATGACAAGTGATGGCATTGCCAGCAACAGGTCCTCCCGGGACAGAGGCGCCCTGGTCTCTGCACGAGTCGCCGATTGCATGTTGTGCGCACGCGGAGTGCCGGCTGAACCCCCGCGGATTGCCCATGAGATCTTTCGCCCCCACACGGCGATTGGGCGGACGGAAACCTGAATACACGCCAAGGTAGTCGAATGTTGTTGACGATGCTATGCTCGTCGCGATGGTTTTCACGACCAAGGTACAGATCTGGATTGCTGCGGCAACGGCTGTAGTCATCATTGCATCCGCTCACCCGAACACTGCGCAGATCGTAAAGGAATCCAGCGAAGAAAAAGCCCTGACCTATCTGGAGCAGGAAGTTCCAGCCTGGCCGCGGGAAACCAACTGCTTTTCCTGCCACAACAACGGCGATGCGGCTCGGGCTCTGTTTCGGGCTCACCAGATGGGCTACGCCGTTCCGGAGGAATCCATCGCTGACACCCGAGAATGGCTTCTGGCGCCCTCCAAATGGGAATCGAGCCCGGGCAGTCCGGTCGTCAGCGATAAGAAGTTAGCGCTCATCCAATTTGCCGCGGCACTCGCCGAAGCCGTCCGCACGGGAGTGGTAGAAGATCCCGAACCCCTGATCGAAGCTTCGCGCATGCTGGTCGAAGATCAGGACCTTGACGGTTCCTGGCGGGTCGAGGGAGATGAATCTATGGTAGCTTCCCCGGCCACTTATGGCCGAACGCTGGCAACGTACATGTCCCGACACTCACTGGAAACCGCCGACATGGAGCGATTCGCCGACCCGATTGCACGGGCGGACGCCTGGCTCATCCAAGCGCCCATCGGTCCCATCATGGATGCTGCAGCTCTGGTTCTTGCTCTTCACGACCGCGGCGGAGGGGACGCGCGGGCACAGACCCAGAAGGCCGCGGATTGGATCTTGAACGGGCAGTCAAGCGATGGCGGCTGGGGTCCCTATCCCCAAACACCTTCGGAACCCTTCGATTCAGCCCTGGCTTTGGTGGCGCTTGCCAGGCTTGGAGAGACGTCGCCGTCCCCATCCGTCACAGAAGCGATCGCCCGGGGACGGGCCTTCCTTCAAGGCGCTCAACTTGAGGACGGGGGTTGGATCGAAACGACGCGTCCGTCGGGCAACCAGAGCTATGCCGAGCATATTTCGACAAGTGGATGGGCAACCTTGGCATTGCTGTCAACGCGATCCGAATGAGGTATCCGAGGCCGGACCTGGCCTCTTTCTAGCGTGGGGAAATCGAGAAGGGGATTGATTCGGTTTCACGGCGGACTCTGGTCTCGTCAACTTCAAACACATCGACTTCGAACAGCCCGTTCAGGGCGTTGCCGGCAAGGTCTTCCAGTTCGCTGCCCGCGAGCAGTTCATAGTTGCCCGTTTCCCATGGATAGGCTGGTACGAACAGCCATCGTGTTTCTGCGTCCCCGATTTCCACGCTCCCCTCAAGCGTGTCACCCAGGGGGTTAACGATTGCAAGCAGTCCATCCATCAGCCCATGATCCAGGGGCTCGGGAAACGTGACGGTCAGCGGAGCCGTGGTCCCCGCAGGGGGCACCCCGACGTCCCACGTCGAAACGTCCGGGGCAACATCGTCAAAGGGACCCGCGCGGAATGTCTTCCGGTATTCCCTCTCAAGCGGCTGGCCGTTCGCATCCCGCCATTCGCTTCCAATGACGAGAGAATAAGTACGGCCGGGCACGAGAGCCCGCCCTTCTTCCAGGTTCGGTACCAGACCCGTCTTGATACGCCCGGGGTCGAAGAGGATCGTGAACCGCCGGAAATCACGCGTCCACAACTCCTGGTCCAACTCCAGAAAGGCGAGTTGGACTTCGACGCCTTCCGCATCGAGAAGGCGGATATGGCGGTACGCTTCGCCGCGCGACATGGAGGCGGAAAAATGGACATAGAGCTTTAAAACGTTCTCAGGCAGCACGTCGGTCGAAGGATACACTTGCTCCACAACGGTGGGTACCGTCTGGGGGCGAGGAACGTCAAACGTGAGGGTCAAAGACGAACCGGAAAGGTCGACGGCCCCGGGATCGACAACCACGCGATACGAAACACCTGGAGCCGGAGGGTAACGCGGCTCAAAGACAAGCGCGCCTGTCTCCACGCTATAGGAACCCAAAACTGGGGGAAGTTGTTCGGCCGAACTGGCGCCCAACGTGTTCACGTACACGGCGAACAGCCGGACCTGGTCCTCGGCAGAGAGCTCCGCAGCCCGCGCTACCTCATCCCAGTTGACGACGCGGAACGTCGAGCCATCGAAACGGATCTCCTGAGCCGAGACTGTGGGTACCAGCGAGAAAGCCATCGCCAGACAAACAGATACCAACAAGAACGCGCGGTGATAGATCACGATGTTTGGAATACGGTGCGGATCCTGAAGACCCGCACCGCTTGAGTCGAAAACCCTCTAATTCGATTACGGCAGCGCGATCGTTTGTAAATTGACCGAACCCGTATCCGCTCGCGTCATGATCAAGGCCAGCCCAGTGCCCAACTTATCAAGCTGTTCCACGCTGCCCAGGTCAAGCGTCTCGTACGGTACGCCCGCAGTCGCTTCATCTCTCAGCGGAGAGCCGATGTGATCGAACCCGTTCAGGCCGTCGGCCGACATCTTCATCACGCCACGGCTGTTATTGCTCATCAAGATGTGATCGGATCCGCCTTTGTTGTAGATGATCATGTCGAGCGGCCGATTCCGGTTGCCCAGTTCAGCGATCGTGTGGCCCAGAATTTTCTGCCCGGGCTGCAGGTCAGCGACCGGAAACGTCACCAGCGGTGTGCAGGTATAGGCAGCGAGAATGTGGGGCTCGTTGTCGATGGTGTAGGGAACGAAGGTTCGAACTGGGGAATTGGTCTCCAGACGGCCGTGATTGCCGTGGAAGATCTCGACGCTGGTGCCCTCATCTACTGTCTCGAACGGAAACGGGACCGACCGTAGCTTCGAAGAGAACTCTTCGTTGGACAGCCCGGCAATGAAGAGGCGTCCGTCGGTGAATGCCAGGTCCGTAATCGTCTCCAACCGCGCCCGCGCCGAACGACCGGTACCCAGGGCCGGGGCGTTGGGCAGCATCACTTTAGAATGGGCGATGTTGTCGAGAGAAACTTCGTCGATCGATCCGCCGGCCGTCACGCGAAGAATGACCGGCAGCGCGTCCGGTCCCGTTCCACGGGAAACGGAGAGATAGACGTTCTTCGAGATCGGGTTCACGGCCATGTCGTTGATCAGAATCTGGTCGGGAGCCGTGCCGAGCATTGCGGCAACCTTAGAGTTGATGCCCTCAATGTTCACTCTCTGGGCTGCACCGGCCGTTTGGTCGCCAGTGTCTAGCGCATAAACGGCGGCGCCCATCGAGTCGCCGACGAAAAGAACGCCACCGGGGCCGAATGCCAGAATACCGGCCGACTGCAAGTCCGCTCTGCCCGTCTGCAGGCTGTCGGTGTACTGCGCGGACGCGGGAACGGCAAACAAGGTCACGACGCATAGAACGCTAAGGATCGTGCGTGATCGCATTATTTTCCTCCTGGAAAATGGTGGTTTAAAAATGGCTATATTCCTGTTCTTAAAGGGTGAAGGATGTCACTCGTACAGACACGAGTCAAGTTCTAAAGACCATCGGAATGTCTTGTACCACACTGACAACATGCGCCGAGGCAACTGATTTAGACACGATGGAAGTCGCCCTGCCAGTCGCGGACCATCTTCTTGATCACCGTAGCGTCCTGAATGTCCTCGTCGATAACCTTCCGTAACAGCCCGGGCATCTCCGCGTCCGAGGCGAATCGGATTCCAATCAGCTGCTTCATCGCAAGATTTTGAATGCCCGCGCGCTCTTCAGGTGGCAGGATCTGCGCGAGCCTGCGGTGGACTTCGCCACGAATAATCCGATCCTGCAATTTCAGGGCATAGATGCGGACGAGCCCGACCCCGACGAAGCTCCCGGCACCATTTAACACCACTCCGGCACCGATCAGATACGGCCCTACGTTACGGCCTAACAGGAGCAGTCCCACAGCCGCTGCAATAATACCTATCAGTATGAGCAGGAGGGCAAGGAGCCATGGGCTGGGCCTGACAGCATGATTTTCGAAATTCTGGGGAATCTCGTCTGTCATAAATTGATCTCCTTGTTGACGATTTGATCAGCCAGGGGCTCGGGCATCTGATCCATCCGAACGTGACCTTCCGGCCTAGTCCAGGGCCATCCCGTAGACACAGACATGCTGGTTCCAGCGCTCGATTCTCTTCTCCATGCGCAGGCCAACTTTATCGGCGACGCGGGGCGAGGATAGATTTTCGGGATCAATCAACGAGACGAGGCGCCGCTACCCGAGTTCGACACGATCAACGCCGTCAACGGGCGCCAACTGCGAGACCTTTTCGTGAGCACACCTGAAAGCGTTAATTATGGTCGCCCGGAACTTCCCTTCCTCCATGGCAAGGAGCGCTTCGGCCGTGATACCTCCGGGCGTGATCACTTCCTGCTGAAACTGCGACAGGGCGCGGTCACCGGCAGCGTGTCGAAGCTCCACAGTGCCTCGAAGCAGCGACAGAATTCCACGCTCTGCCAGATCGTGTGGCATCCCCTGGGTCACCATTGCCCGCGTCAACGCCTGGACAAACTCAATGACGAGCGCCGGGCCCGAACCCACGCCAACAATGGCGATATCCAGAAGAGATTCCTCACCACATTCGATTTCATCGCCCCAAACCTTCATGATCTTTGCAGCCCGCTCTTGAGCTTCAGGCGTCACATCCGGACCGGCAATCCAATACGACGTCGCGACACCGCATTCAATGCCGATGTTCGTGCTGGTGCGGACGACGTTCCGAACGCCCAGATGTTTCTGCATCGCCGCCAAATTCAGTCCGGTCACCACGGATATGACGAGCGCATCATCGCGAATTTCTCTTCTTAGCTCAACGCTGACAGCCCCAAAGGACTTCGGTTTGATCGCCAGCACAACGATTTCAGCGTCCTCGACCGCCTCGCGGTTGTCTGTCAGAATCCGGGCCTTTGGCAGGATACTTTCCACCACGGCGCGGCGTCCGGGCCGCACTCGGCTCAACCGGACATTCTCGGCTTTGCAGACCCCTGCGCTAACGAATCGCTGGGCAACCATCAGGCCCATCGTTCCGGGCCCGATCACGGCTACTTCCATTGCAATGCTCCTCGGTAAGGTTTCCTCCACATTTCCCTATCTTAGCAGTCTGTAACAGATGTCTGCGAGTTCGGGCGTGCGGGGTTTTGAAAGCGCTGACAGGAGGAAGGGTAAGATATACCCGTGGAAGTTCATTTGATCGACGGAACCTACGAATTGTTTCGGCATTTCTTCGCCGTACCATCTTCATCGGATGAGGGTGGCAACGAAATTGGGGCTCTTCGCGGCGTATTGACTTCGCTGCTCGGGATGCTCGAAGCCGGAGCCACGCACATGGGCGTGGCAACCGACCATGTGATCGAATCGTTTCGAAACGATCTGTATCCAGGTTATAAGACCGGTGCGGGTATCGACCCGGCGTTGTTCTCCCAGTTCGTCCCTATCGAAAACGCCCTCCGGGCCATGGGTGTAGTCGTCTGGCCGATGGTTGAACAGGAGGCCGACGATGCCCTAGCGGGGGCGGCACGACGCGCTTCGGAAGACACCCGCGTCAGACGTGTTCTGATCTGCACACCCGACAAGGATCTGGCCCAATGTGTGGCTGGGGATCGAATCGTTCAGCTCGATCGACGGAAGCAAGAAATTCGCGACGAAAAAGGCGTGTGGTTGAAGTTTGGAGTCGCACCCAGTTCGATACCGGACTACCTGGCCCTCGTCGGTGATTCCGCCGACGGCTTTCCCGGGCTGCCCGGTTGGGGTGCGAAATCCGCGGCAACAATTCTCGCCCGGTACCCCCACATGGAAGACATTCCGAAAAATCCCGAGGACTGGGACGTGTCCGTCAGGAGCGCGCGCAAACTGGCCTCGATACTGGCAAATCAATGGAACGACGCCATGTTATTTCGACAGCTCGCCACGTTGCGCACCGGTGCCGCGGTCTTCGATACGGTGGACGCCCTCGTTTGGCAGGGGCCGCTCCCGGAATTCAAACCTTTGTGCACGTCGATGCGCGCCACGGGTCTGTGGGAGAGAGCGAAGAAACTGGAAAGAGAATGACGCGTAACGGGTGGAAAGAGACGCGCAAGATAGCGGAACGACTGGGCTATGCGTTTGGGGCGTATACGCTTAGACTGATCACTGATTCCTGTGTAAATGAATCGGGACGCGGGAAACATGTTCTATAGCATACTTGCCACTCAAGAATTGTCATGTCCCGAACGGCACTAGTAAATACGGAGGTCCCATGAAAGCGCGACAGAAAACCAAGGTTATCGCTACATTAAATAAAATCCTGGAGATGGAACTCGCGGGCGCAATCCACTACACGCACTACTCTTTCATGGTGTATGGCTATAATCGGATTCCCATTGTCAGCTGGCTTGGAGCACAAGCCGACGAATCACTGGCACATGCCCGCGAGGCTGGTGAACTCGTCACGCAGCTGGGGGCCCATCCTTCACTCGGCATTGGACCACTCCTTGAAACTCAAAAGCACGACATCGGAGACATTCTCCGGGAGTCCCTGGGCCACGAACAGGCCACGCTGAAGTATTACGAGGCCCTGCTCGATCAAGTGAACAGCGACGACGTCATGCTTGAAGAGTACGCCAGGGCGCATATTGCCCTTGAAGTGCAGCACATCGGCGAGGTGGACAAAATGCTTCGCAGACCGGGCGACATCGAACGGTTTGAAAAGTGAATCAGAAGTGACGCGCGGCTACGCTTTCCCTTGTCAGGCGCCGTTGTCCGGTTCCCCGGCCAGGAATGGACAAGAAAAGGTGAGTCGGGACGCCTGAACCTATCCCAAGATCGAGAGCAGAAATCCGGCGGCGACCGCGGAGCCGATCACACCAGCCACGTTCGGACCCATCGCGTGCATCAGCAGATGGTTCTGGTTGTTGGCTTCCAACCCCACTTTGTTGACAACGCGAGCAGCCATGGGAACGGCGGAAACTCCGGCAGCACCAATCAGGGGGTTGACCGCGCCGCCAGTCAGACGGTGCATAGCCTTTCCCATCAGAAGACCGGTGGCCGTACCCACGACAAACGCTACCAATCCGATTAAGAGAATCCCGATCGTTTCGACGTTCAAAAATTCCTGAGCACTGAGCCGGGAACCTACCGCCAGTCCGAGAAGGATTGTTACGATATTGATAATTTCATTCTGCGCAGCCTTCGAGAGCCGATCAACGACGCCACATTCCTTTAGCAGGTTTCCAAACACCAACATTCCGATCAATGGCGAGGCCGAAGGCAACATCACAACTACCAACAAGAGGACGGTAAAGGGAAACATGATCCGTTCCATCCGCGTAACGGGCCGGAGTTGTTTCATGACGACCGATCTCTCGGCTTCACTCGTCAGAGCTCTCATTATGGGGGGCTGGATGATCGGAACCAGAGCCATATACGAATAAGCGGCAACGGCAATCGCTCCTAGTAGAGGTGGGCTCAAACGCGACGCCAGAAAGATCGCCGTGGGACCATCCGCACCACCAATGATGCCAATTGCAGCGGCGTCGGTAAGCGAAAAATCCAGGCCCGGGATCACGTTCATGGCCAGCGAACCAATCAGCGTAAAAAAAATCCCAAACTGTGCGGCCGCACCCAACAATAACGTGGGTGGATTGGCAATCAATGCTCCGAAATCGGTGTGGGCTCCGACGCCCATAAAGATGAGCAAAGGGAATATGCCCGTCGACACACCACCGGAGTACAAATAGCCCAACAGTCCTTCGGGACCGCTTATTTCGGCCAGCGGTATGTTGCTCAGGATAGCCCCAAAGCCAATCGGAACCAGAAGGAGTGGCTCAAAATTCTTCGCGATCGCGAGATAGATCAGCACACCCCCGATTGCGATCATCAGGATCTGGCCGATTTCGAGATGAGCCACACCGGTAACAGCCCAAAGTCTTGAGAGAAAGTCAGATTGCATTCGGTTTGAGTAGACTACCTGATATGGAGAAGAGCGTCGCCGGCCTGAGCCGAATCACCTTCCCGTACGGCGATAGAAACGATTGTCCCTGACCGGTCGGCACGGATTTCGGTTTCCATCTTCATGGCTTCCAGGATAAAAACCAAGTCACCGGACGCAACCTTCTGCCCCACTTGACAGCATAACCGCACGACTGTTCCCGTCAGCGGCGAAGCCACGGGTATACCAACTTCCACGGGTTCGGCGGCAGGAACCGGGGTAACGGCAGGCGCGGGGGCAGTCGCTGCTCCTGGCATTCTCATCGAGGTCAGGACTCCTTCCGGAGTCACGTCGACTTCATATTGCGTCCCGTTGACCGCAACCCGATACCGCGTGGGCACAGCTGTGGTACCCGTTCGAGCGTCGGCCTTCGCCTCGGCTGCAGGGGGCACGGCTTCCAGCCAGGGCGGGGGTTCGAAAGCACCCGGTTTGTCCCGATTCTCGAGGAAGCGTAAACCAATCTGTTGAAACAAGGCATAGATCAGAACATCTTCGACTGGATTATCCGCGCGTCGAATCCCTTTCTCTTTCGCAATCTGGTTCAGTTCTACCGACAGACGATCCATCTCAGGTTCCAGAAGGTCGGCCGGACGGCAGGTCACCGGGCTGGAACCCTTTAAGACACGCTTTTGCAGCGCTTCGTCCACCTTCGCCGGTGTGCGCCCGTACTCGCCCTTCAGCACGGCAGCGGTTTCTTTGGTGATCGACTGGTAGCGTTCGCCGGCCAGTACGTTGACGATGGCCTGACTCCCCACGATCTGCGAGGTGGGGGTGACCAGCGGAATGAATCCAAGTTCTTCCCGAACGCGCGGCATCTCTTCGAGCACTTCGTCAATCCGGTCGGTGGCCCGCTGTTCCCGGAGCTGGTTTTCCATGTTGGTCAGCATGCCGCCAGGAACCTGGGCAACGAGGATTCTGGAATCGACACCCCGGAGCGAACCTTCGAATTTCGAGTATTTCTGTCGAATATTCCGAAAGTAACCGGCTATTGTTTCGAGACGCTTGAGATCGAGGCCCGTGTCCCGGTCAGTGCCCTCGAGAATGGCGACAACGGATTCAGTGGCCGAATGTCCGTAAGTGTGACTCATCGAAGAAATCGACGTATCCACGATGTCCAGGCCTGCTTCCACAGCCTTGACGATTGTCGACGTACTCATTCCGGTGGTCGCATGCGACTGCATGGCAATAGGCACCGACACCGCACCTTTCAATCGAGAAACCATGTCTTCGGCCACATACGGTCGCAGCAGACCGGCCATGTCTTTGATGCATATCGATTGGCATCCCAGGTCTTCCAGCTGCCTGCCCATCTCCACCCACATGTCCATGGTGTGGACCGGGCTGATCGTATAAGCGATCGTTCCCTGTGCGTGCTTACCCGCCTTTAACGTGGCCCGAACAGCTGTTTCAAGATTGCGGATGTCGTTCATCGCATCAAAGATGCGAAATACATCCATCCCGTTCTCGGCCGCCGAAGCGACAAACGATTCGACGACATCGTCAGCGTAGTTTCGATACCCCAGCAGATTCTGTCCTCGGAGCAGCATTTGCAATCGGGTGTTCGGCATTGCCTTCCGGAACTGGCGCAAACATTCCCACGGATCCTCTCCTAAGAAACGGATGCATGCGTCAAAGGTGGCGCCACCCCAAACTTCCGCCGACCAAAGCCCGACTTGATCCATGCGGTCACAAATCGGGAGCATGTCTTCGATCCGCATACGCGTCGCGAGCAGGGACTGATGACCATCCCGCAACACTACGTCTGTAATTCCTAAAGGTTTCTTCATTCGCAGTTCTATTTCTGTGCTTCTTCGCGGTTCACCCGAATAGCCGCCGTGACAGCGGCAATCAGGACTGGATCATCGACGTCGCGCCCAGGAGGCCCACCGGAAGTTTCCGCCACTGCTTGCGGAGGCTCCAACATTCCAGCCAGGTATGACATCACTTTCAGAGCGAGTACAAGCAATCCTAGAAGAGCAAAGACAACACCCATCCCGAGCAGCATCAACTGCACACCCTGTTGTAACAATTCCGACGGCACCAATTGCTCCTATATCCCGTTTGGGCACATCCTATTTATTCCATCTCATATTCCATCGCGTATGCCACCTCGCACATATCGGGACACGCCTCCGTTCGCAGATATCCAATCCGCCATATTAGTGCACTTTGGAAGCTGTCAGGAGGGCACATATTAGCACAAGAAAACGGATGGGGAACTCCGATCACGAGGTCTTACGATCACCCCACTCACGGACCCGAAGAGGTTCGGTGCAAGTTGAAGGAATGGAGCAGCCTGTCCCCCTTTTGTCTCCTTCGTCTTAGAAGGTGAACTTGAGCCCGAACTGCGCCTGGAAGGGCCGTAAAACGGATCGGGCCTGCCCAAAAGACACCGATGACTCGTTCCCGTTGAAACGAAGCAAGTTGGCAGTATTGAAAACATTGAACATTTCCCATACCAGCTCGATGTTCTTCGTTTCGTCAATGAAAAACTGCTTGCCCAGCCTCAAATCCGTATTGAAGAAGCTATCGCCACGCTCGGAATGGACACCCACACCCGGAGAGCGGTCGTTGCGGGCACCGTCGCCATTGTTGTCTCGACCAGTCGTTCGATCATAGGGCGCCGCACTGTTGGCCGTGACGATGGTGCTCACATTGACGCCGTAGGGCAGCTCATAAATGAGGTTCGCCGTCAGACGGTGCCGAACATCATTTTCGGTGGGGCCAAAGTGTATGTCTCCAAATTTGTCGTTGGGGTCAGACGGAGCGACACCAATGATTACGGGAAATCCACCCCGATTGAACTCCTTCGCACTACCGACCGTGTAACCTAGGAGAAAACCGAAGCCACTGGAAAACGACCGGTCAAGTCGCAGAGACAGCGAATTCACATGAATCCTCCCGCTCTGGTCGTGTCCCAGGGTCATCCGAAAGCTGCAGAGTGAATTAGTAAGTCCATTCGCGATCAGCGCGGCATCAAACGGGCACTCCCCGTTGGGCAGTGGCGCGTTGACGTTTCGGGTGATCAGAAAATTCAGTCCCAGTATGTGGGTGAAATCGGCCGAGACGGCCATGTTCGGCGAGAGCTCGTACTGAAAACCAGCGCTAGTGTGCTGTGTATAAGGCGTATCTCCGCTCGGTGACGGCACTGTAGTCGAACCCGCCGGGAGTGCGTCCCCCGCCGGGGGGTTCGGGAAGAAGCTACCGACGACTAGAGGATCCCGTTCCCTGACGGTCTGAATATTCAGACCGTTATAGCTGTTGACGATACCCCGATGGGTCAGCGTTGGGACGCGATCGTGGTAAATCCCATAACTGCCACGAAGCACCGCACGCCCTGTCCCAAGAACGTCCCAAGCAAAACCCACTCTCGGAGACACATCCAGAGTGTCGGTGGGGGTCGGACGCCAGGGCTGGAGACCCAACGTGCCCGCCGATCCTAAGGCCACGTTCAACCAGACGTCTTCGGGGTTGTCCCGGGAGAAACCCGGTTGTTCGAACGGATCGGGACCGCCGATGTCGCCTTCGAGAATGCGCAGATCGTACCGCAACCCCATGTTGAGGGTCAGCGTCGGAGTGAGGCGCCAACTGTCATTCACGAACAAACCGTACATGTCCATGTCGCGATTAACCTGGGTGATCGTTGGATCATGGGATTCTCCCCGGGCGAACTGCAAGTTGAATCCTGCTGTGTATTCGACGGGCAAGAACGGGGACGAGTCGGTTTCGAAAACGAAAGAACCATTGAAGTCTTCATTCGTATCGTTGGTGGCGACGATGTCGTTCATCTCACCGCCCCATTTCAGCGTGTGGTTACCCCATTGGTAGGTCGTCGTGTTGGCAATGATCCAGTTTTTCTGGTTCCGTCCCTGTGGCGTCGCACTACCGTCCAGACCAATGTTGACAGAGGGAAAAATCAATCCAGGAAGAAAGATAGAGTCTTTTCTAATACTGCGGAAGAGCCGCTGGCTCGAACGATTTATACGCAATTCGTTCACTGTATTCGCGCCGATCAGGGCGGTCCAGTTTGCGGTCGCAAAGTACGAGTTATTAAGATCGTCAAAACCCCGGTCCGCGGCGTCGTCACCTCCGATGTCCTTGTTTAAATCGTTATCGTCGTCATAAAGATAGGTGAGATGCAGCGTGTTTCCCTCGTCCAGATTAAACGTGAACTTACCAATTGCGTTGACCTGTTCCCGTTCCTGCGCAACCGAACTGCGTGTGTCATAACCGAGGTTGAGCGAATCCACGAACGTTTTGACCGAATCCGGAATCGTAATCTGAGAACTGCCTGTGTTGGTTTTGCGTTCCAACGAGAAGAAGTAGAACGCTTTCTCGCGGGCGAAAGGTCCGCCAAGAGTGCCACCATACTGGTGGGTCCTGAACTCAGGGACATCGCCGTCCTGAAACGGCACGCCGTTTCTCAGCTGGAATGCAGGCTTGTCGAAAGCGTCATCCCGAATGAAATAGAAACCGCTACCGTGGATGTCGTTACCACCCGATTTCAGCACCACGTTGATCGCCCCGCTGCCGCTTCGGCCAAATTCGGGTGAATAGCCCGTCGACATCACCTGAAACTCCTGAATCGCTTCCTGGCCCAGGCGGGTTCGGGTTGCACCGGAAATGTTGGTCCCGCCCCCGACGACTTCGTCGTTGAAGTCGACTCCTTCAAGCCAAATGGCCTTATGGGGTTCATCGATTCCGAAAAAGCTTATGGAATCGGTGGCCCCCGAGCGGATGGAACTCTGATCGATCACGACGCCGGGCGCAAGCAAGGCGAGATCCATGAAGTCCCGATTCTTCAAGGGCAGCCCGTCGATCCGAAAATTGTCGACTACGGTCTGGATACTATTTGCAGTCGGGCGGATAAGAGGCGCCTCGTCCGTCACGGTAACCGATGCGGTCACCTGCCCCACCTCCATAGTGAAATCGATCTTTATTTCCCCCTGGATGGGTAGAACGACACCGTCGCGCGTCACCGAACGAAACCCGTCGAGTTGGACCGCGATTTCGTACTCGGCCGGCTGCAACCCCGTCACCCTGTATGCACCCACTCCGTTTGTAGCCACCTCTCGGATCGCACCGGTGGTCGCCTGGGTTACGGTCACCGTCACTCCAGGGAGAACGGCACCTGAGGAATCAATGATGTCGCCAAGGATCGAACCCGTCGTTGACTGGGAGTGGCCTGAACCAGTGCTGGCTACGACTAGAAAGATCGCTACGATTCCGCTGCAAAATCGCATGTTGTGGTCCCCTTAGTGGAACGAATGTGAGCCGACAAATATATCACGAGGCGACGCTTATAAGCGGTCATGAAGGGAAAAGGGCGGACTGTAGCCCATCAGAGCATTTCGCACAGAATCCTCTGAAAAACTGAGAGACGCTTTTCGGAACCTAGGCGTAAAAACAGGGCGGCAAATTGGCTGGGCACTTCATGGAAGAGAGTCTGTTCGAGTCGAAAGCATCGAAAGCAACCGCATCAGAAGAGCCCCTCGATCGTGCTCCGAAGTTCCACTTCGTTCGCAAGACCGACGTGCTTGTACCGAACCCGCCCGCTACGATCCAGAATGAAGGTCGTTGGGATTCCGTAGATGCCACCCGCCTTGGCTTCAACCTCAAAGTCGGTCATCACGATCGTGTAGTTGATGCCAAGGTCGGCGACAATTTCGACGATGGCCGCGGTGTTTTCAGGATCCTGCGTTATACCAATAACGGTGAATTCCGCAGCGTCGTACAAGTCTGTCATTTCAACCAGCCACGGCATCTCTTCCCGGCAGGGCGCGCACCATGAAGCCCAGAAATTGATGACCGCAACCTTCCCGTTGAGTTGGGACGAAGAGATCGTCCGGCCCTCAAGCGTGCTCAATTCGAACTCCGGGAACAGTTCGAAATATCCCGGAGCCTCGGCTATGTCGTCGATCACGGCCCCATTGGCGTCGACGACCAGATGGAACCGGACTTCGGTGCCCACCCGGACACCGTCGAGAAGACTGGAGTCGGCAACGGCAAAGGACATTGTCATCGACTGCATATAGCCTGGGATCGCTTCGTGAAGCAAGACCACACTCTTTCTATCTTCGGGAATCTCGGAAACGACGCCCAAGACCTCATATTCCGGCGGAACTCGCGGAGTCGACACGCAACCTGCCAGCGCGAACAGTCCAGTGATCATGACGACTGCACTCGTCGATTTTGACATCGGAATCATTCGAACAGGCCCAGCTCTGAGGAGATGTAATCTAAACCACATAAAGACTTTCACCGCTCAGTAGTTAATCGGGCCCTTTGCCTAGTTGCAATTGGTTCTTCTTCTGGAGCATTCCCCTGCACCTCCGGTGTCAACCCGGCCTTATGCCCGGCTTGCGATGGATTCGCGGACCAGTGAAAGGAAATCGTCAATCGATTTGGCCTTGAGGTCTTCTCCAGATCGCAACCGAACCGCTACGGCACCGACCTCCACTTCCTTGTCTCCTGCTACAAGCATGTAGGGAATCTTCTGCATCTGAGCCTTTCGGATCTTGGCGTTCATACGGTCGCCTCCGTCGTCGATTTCCACTCGAAGCCCCTCGGCTTTCAGTTTTTCCACCAGTCCCTGACAGTATTCGACGTGCCGGTCGGCGATTGGGATTAAAATGGCTTGCACGGGCGCCAGCCAGATCGGGAAAGCACCGCTGTGGTGCTCGATCAGAATTCCAAAGAACCGTTCCATGCTGCCCAACAGTGCCCGGTGAATCATGTAAGGCCGGTGCCACGCTCCATCCTCGCCGATGAAGCTCAGGTCGAAGCGTTCGGGAAGGTTGAAATCGAACTGAATCGTGCTCAACTGCCATTGCCGCCCGATGGCATCGTTGACGTTGATATCAATCTTGGGACCATAGAATGCACCTTCCGCCTCGTTGATCTCGAACCCCAACCCCGACCTCTTGAGCGCCTCTTCGAGCGCGGCCTCGGCCTCGTCCCAGTTGGCCTCCTTCCCGACACGCTTTTTGGGACGCGTGCTCAGGAAGAGTTTGAATTCATCAAAGCCGAACGCCCGAAGAATATCCAGACTGAAGTTCAAGACCTTGTCGATTTCAGCGGGCATCTGATCCGGCCGGCAGAACAGATGGGCGTCGTCCTGGGTGAATCCCCTCACCCGGGTCAGGCCGTGCAAGACGCCGCTGCGTTCGTATCGGTACACGGTACCCCATTCGGCGTAGCGAACCGGAAGGTCCCGGTAGGAACGCACACCGCTCTTGTAGATGTCGACGTGGAACGGGCAATTCATCGGCTTCAGGTAGAATTCCTGCTCGTCGATCGTCACCGGCGCGTACATTCCGTCTTTATAGAAATCGAGATGGCCGCTGGTGTCCCACAGTGATGCCCGACCGATGTGGGGTGTGTAGACGAAGTCATAGCCGCCTTTCAGATGTTCAGCCTTGCAGTATTCCTCGACGAGATGACGGATCAACCCGCCTTTCGGATGCCAAAGAACCAGGCCGCCTCCAATGGTGTCTGGATTGATGCTGAACAAGTCCAGATCGACTCCCAGGCGGCGATGGTCCCGCTTCTTGGCTTCTTCACGTCGGACGAAATATTCCTTCAGTTCCTTCTTTGTCTGGAACGCAACCCCGTAGACCCGCTGCATCTGGTCGCGGGACTGATCCCCACGCCAGTACGCGCCCGAAACGCGCGTGAGCTTGAATGCATCCGGACGGACGGAGCCGGCATTTTCGATATGTGGACCGCGGCAGAGATCGACGAAATCTCCCGTCTCATAAACGCTGACGATTTCGATGTTTGCACCCACAAGGTTCTCGTCCCCCAGGTCTTTGACCGCTGTCGTGCCACGGTCCCTAAGGTCGTTCAGCAGTTCAACTTTGAAGTTCTGCCGCATCCCGTCGAAGCGGGTAATCGCCTCATCAATCGGCATTTCTGACCGCTCGAAGGCAAGCTTTTCACTCACCTTCCGCCGCATCTGTTGCTCAATCTTTGCGAGGTCTTCGGGTGTCAGAGGCGTGTCGAGATAAACGTCGTAATAAAAACCGTCTTCGATGACTGGGCCCACGCCAAACTTCGCCTCAGGGTGAATATCCTGGATGCTTGCTGCCATCAGGTGGGCCAGCGAGTGCCGAATTGTCTCAAGCTCTTCTTTATTCATTGGGTGTCACTTGTCACTCGTTTTTCGAGAGCCGGCCCCTGTCCAGGCGAAACTCCCATTATTGCATCAGATTGGAAAAGCTGGGATTTCCGGCTACAAAAACAGAGTTGGCTGGAAAGTCGTCAAACGGCCACGCGGGTGCGTGGTTTTGCGCTCCTTCGGTGTTGACGATCCTTCCAGTTCGAGTAGAGCTGTCTTTATATCGAGGCCGCCACCGTAGCCGACGAGACAACCGTCGTGGCCGATCACTCTATGACAGGGAACAACGATCGATACGGGATTTTCATGGTTGGCCATCCCCACAGCACGGGCCGCTCGAGGCTTCCCGATCGCGCGCGCGATCTCCCCATAACTGCGGGTTTCGCCATAAGGGATGCTTAAGAGAGCCTGCCATACGTTCTGCTGGAAAGGTGTCCCGTCCAGATCCAGGGTGAGATCAAAGTCACGCCGACTTCCAGCAAAGTATTCATTGAGTTGAGCCACAACAGGAGTGTTCTGAGCCAGATCATGGGCCACACCGGGCGGTATCGTCCTTCCAAAAGACACAGCCCGGAGACCTTGGTCGCCAGATACGACGGTCAGGGGTCCAATTGGCGTTTCGGCGACGATATAACCCATCGCGATAAGGTATATTAGTCAAACGAACTGCGCAAGGCCATTGGTGACGAGAAACCCATTGAACGGAAACGATAAAGTTTCTGCCCGCGGACGAGGCGCCTTGGATTGCAAATGGTCCGTTTTTTTTGTTATGTTTAGCGTTTGTCAAAAGTGAAGAAATTTTCCGGACGACCGCGGACCGAACGAACGAGAGTCAACCATCGAATCCGAGCCGCTGAGATTCGCGTGATTGACGAGGAAGGCACGCAGCTCGGAGTGATGACGCCCGGAGCGGCGATTGGAGTAGCAGAGGAGCGAGGCCTGGATCTGGTAGAAGTCGCGCCGAACGGGAAACCGCCGGTTTGCCGAATCATGGATTACGGCAAGTACCGCTACCAGATGAAACGGAAAGCTCATGAGGCACGGAAGCACCAAAAGAGCATCACGGTCAAGGAAGTCAAGTTCAGACCCAACACGGACGAACACGATTACGAGTTCAAGAAGAACCACATCATTCGCTTCCTGAATCAGGGCGACAAGGTTAAAGCGAACGTCTGGTTTCGGGGCCGTGAAATCGTCCACAAAGAAATCGGACGAGCGTTGATTCAGCGCCTGGTTGAAGAATTGGAAGACATTGGAATTGTAGAGAACCGGCCCAAGATGGAAGGCAACAACCTCGTCGCCATCTTCGCACCGAAAAGATAAGAGACTCAGAAGACGGGATAGAAGAACTGATGTACAAACTCAAGACGCACCGGGGCGCGCGCAAACGGTTCAAGCTGACGGGCACCGGGAAGATCAAACGCAGGCATTCCTTCCAGCGTCACATCCTGACCAAGAAGTCAAAAAAGCGAAAACGGCACTTAGGAAAACCTGCGATCCTCAAGGCTGCAGACTTTCAAAAGGTCCGGGAAATGCTTCCATACGGATAGGAATTGGATCACTTTGGTTTGAGGTTTGATTAGCAGTGCCAAGAGTCAAAAGAGGAACGAAGAGACACGATCGCCGGAAAAAAATTCTGAAGGCAGCTAAGGGCTACTTTCTGAACAAGAGCAAGTTGGTCAAGTTCGCCTCGGAATCCGTGGATCGTGCGCTCCAGTACGCTTACCGCGACCGTCGAACGCGCAAACGTGACTTCCGCCGGCTCTGGATCATCCGTATCGGTGCCGCAGCGCGTGAGAATGACATCAACTATAACCAGTTTATCTCCGGGTTGAAGAAGGCCGGAATCGAACTGGACCGCAAGGTACTCGCAGATATCGCCATCGCGGACCCCGCAGGTTTCGCTCAATTGGCGGAAAAGGCAAAAGCAGCTATCGGCCAAGCCGCATAGGCCGATGGCTTCCGGTTCAGGAATAGCCCAGCTCCGCGAAATTGGCGCGCAATTCGAACAGGACGTTATCGCCGCCACAGACCGGCCGTCTCTGGATGAAATCCGCACCCGATATCTTTCCCGCAAGTCCGGTCTGCTGACGCTCAAACTGCAGTCACTGCGTTCCATACCCAAGGACGAGCGATCCGAGTTCGGCAAGCTTGGCAACACGCTGAAGCAGAAAATCGAGTCTTCGATCGCTGAACTGGAAGCATCGATCGCAACCCAGGCGAGACAACGGCAGATCGTCGAAGAGACTCTGGATGTCAGCCTGCCGGGCTCACTGCCCCATATCGGCCATCGGCATCCCATCACGCTCGTTCGTGCCGAGATGGAAACCATATTCGTCTCGATGGGCTACACGGTAGAAGACGGCCCGGAAGTCGAGTCCACCTACTACAACTTCGAGGCCCTTAACATTCCGGTCGGACATCCGGCGCGGGATCCATCCGACACCTTCTATGTTTCTGATGACGTCGTTCTCAGGACGCACACATCTCCGGTCCAGGTCAGGACGATGGAGAAACGGCAGCCTCCGATCCGTATCGTCTGCCCGGGACGAGTCTTTCGCCATGACGATCTGGACGCGACGCACTCGCCGATGTTCCACCAGATCGAAGGGTTGGTCGTCGATGAAGGAATCACTTTTGGGGACTTGAAAGGCACTCTCGAGGTCTTCCATCAACGGTTCTTTGGCGCAAATACCGAGACCCGCTTTCGGCCAAGCTTCTTCCCTTTCACAGAACCCAGCGCGGAAGTCGACATCACCTGTCCCTTCTGCAAAGGCAGCGGCTGCCGTGTATGCAAGCAGAGCGGTTGGATCGAAATGATGGGCTCGGGAATGGTGAATCCGATTCTTTATAGCTTTGTAAACTACGATCCCGAACGATTCACAGGGTTCGCCTTCGGGATGGGCATCGACCGGTACGCAATGATCAAGTACCGGATCAGTGACATACCTTTGTTGTTTGAAAACGACCTGCGGTTTCTCGAGCAGTTCTGACGATAGACCGGCCCCGATTGAATCGACATGCGGATCAGCCTCAACTGGCTTAAAGAATTCGTTCCCATACCCGACGATGCGTCTGGATTAAGCGAGAAACTCGCGCGCGCCGGCTTCGCCGTTGATGCAATGGAGGAGATCGCTGATGACATCATTCTCGATCTGGACATCACCACAAACCGCGGAGATTGCCTCTCTCACCTGGGTGTTGCTCGGGAAGTGGCCACCCTCTATGGGAAGAAAGCCAGTCAGCCCCGGTTCGAAGTTGGCGAGATCAATCGCACTGCTGCAGCGGCATTTTCGATTTCCATCACCGATGAGGATCTCTGCAGGCGCTATTGTGGCCGCTACATCGAGGGTGTCACGATGGGGAAGTCCCCAGATTGGCTTGTCCGGCGTATTGAAGCCGTCGGAATCCGTGCCATCAACAATGTTGCCGATATAACCAACTATGTCCTGATGGAGTTGGGCCACCCGCTCCATGCCTTCGACGCGGATGCATTGGCGGAGGGCCAAATCATCGTGCGCCGAGGGGAACTCGATGAAACGCTCACGACGCTGGATGGCGCAAAGAGAGAACTGGACCCATCTATGCTCGTGATTGCTGACCCACGACACGCAGTAGCGCTGGCGGGCATTATGGGCGGTGAAGAGACCGAGATTTCGGCGTCCACTAAGAATGTTCTGCTCGAGGGCGCCTGGTTCGATCCGCTCTCGATACGCAAGACCGCCCGAGCGGTAAACCTCAGTACAGAAGCATCCTACCGCTTCGAGCGCGGCGCCGACATCGAAATGGCCCGAATTGCATGCAACCGGGGAGCGCAACTCATCGCGGAGATCGCCGGCGGCAAGATTTACGAAGGCGTGCTTGATGTTTATCCATCAGGCAAGACAGCAAAGTCCAGTGCGCGTTTGCGACGGACACGGATCCTTGAATATCTCGGCATGGATGTACCCGATGACGAAGTCACACGTATCTTCACAGGCTTGGGATTCGATGTCGACGCGGGCGCGGATTCCGAAGGTTGGAACGTGGGCATACCCAGCTACAGACACGATGTTTCGGGCGAAGAAGACCTGCTAGAGGAAGTGGCGCGTATCTACGGTTACGATCGATTTCCATCGACGCTTCCGGCATGGAGTTCCCAGGGTGAGCGGCTCCCGTGGCAGGTTGAAGAGACACGAATCCGGGATCTGTTGTCCGGAATGGGGTACTCGGAAACTTGCAGCATCGCTTTCAGCGACAGGGAGACCGAAGAAAGATTCGCCCCAGGAATCGAGCCTGTAACTGTGAGAAATCCTCTTTCCGAAGCAGCGCCCATCCTGCGGACCTCTCTGGTTCCCAGCATGTTGCGGTCACTGCTACGGAACCTGAATCGCGGTGTTCGGAACGTTCTTCTCTACGAAATTGGCAAGGTCTACCCCACCAGTGGAGAGTACCGGCAGTTGCTTGTCGCCCAGACGGGAGCCGCCCGTCCCCGATCCATTCACCTTGCACCAATCGAGTCCGACTTCTACAACCTGAAGGGTACTGTCGAGACACTACTCAGCGGTTTTTCTGTGAACACCGCAGGGTCAACCAACGATCTGCCGTCATACTTCCATCCCGGCCGGAGCATTCGAATCGGGTCTGTTGCGAAGCTAGGTGAGCTCGGCCAGAGCGTGTGCGATCTATTCAAGCTGCGCCAGAAGGTGTACGTTGCGGAGATCGCGATCGAAGCCCTCTACACGGCGGGACTCAGGAACGTTGCAGCCGCCGCGATTCCGAAGTACCCTGCCATACGACACGATCTATCGTTGCTGCTCGATCGAAAAATACGATACTCGGACGTGTTGACGGCAATCCGGGCCACCGGCATTTCGGAACTCGTCGCTGTCGATCCGTTCGATAGGTTCGATACGGGGCCGTTTCCGGAATCGTGTTACAGCCTGGCCGTAGGCCTTCAATACCAGTCCTCAACGCGCACGCTGACGGATGAGGAAGCACAGGCGTTCGACCGGAAGATCCTCGGTCAGCTCGAAGGGATCGGGGTGAAGCTACGGAGCTGAAACAGTTGTGAGTGCTGGCCCGACGGAAGCCCTGGAAAGATTCAAAGTCCTTGAGGACCGCGTCGGGCGTGTCCTGGAGACCCTCCAGAACACGCGAAAGGAAAAAGGAACGGCCGAGAAAGAACTCGCTGAAGCGCGTCGCCAGATCAAACTGCTCAAAAAGGACTTAGACGGACTGCGCAAAGAACGCAGCCTGGTCCGCGGCCGGGTTAAGAACCTGATCGAAAGCATTACCATACTCAGCGAAAAGCAAATTGTCTAAGAACGACAGAAACGAAATCATCGAAATCGAAATCTACGACCAACGTTACCCCCTGCGTCTCAGCACGCCGGCCCGGCGAGGCGAAATTCTGAAGCTGGCTGAGGAGGTCGATCATCGGATGCGGGAAATTGCCGATCAGACCGGGACCGTCGACTCTCTCAAGGTGGCTATCCTGACCGCCCTGCACCTGGCCGAAGAAACGCGCGAACAGGGTGGCGACGCAAAAAAGCTCGAATCCAGCGTCCGCGCGGGTGCAAAGAAGTGGATCGCCGCAATCGACAAAGAGCTTTAACCCGGCGTCCTCGGTCAAGACTGCGCGCCATAGGATTTTGGTCGTATATTGAGATGACGGTCTCTGTCGAGTTCCACGCGTGGACTGAGCAGAGGGCGGCCCTCTCCTTGATCGTGCTGGCGAGGCCTATAGCGATCGACAGAATGTTGAAGGAGACCCTAGCACGACCCTCAACGATCCGACGGTGCGGTGGGACGGCTTTCAGCATGAATAGGCGGTAGCCGAGGCTTACAGAGCAGATAGTAGTTAAGATAGTCGGGTCCGCCTGAGACAAGCTAATGTAAGTAGCAGCTTTGTGGCCGGGGACACTCGACGATCCGGACCTACTGCGCCTTTGCGCCTGATTCTTCCCTATTGTTCCGCCTATTACTTTTCCGTTCCGCGGCAGCGAATCACGCAGGACGGTTTGACCTGGTTTCAAACATTCACCTACAATCGGGGTGGCCCTGCAAAGTGCGTGTTGGTGCGACATTATTTGACCTATGTCTTATTTGAAGGGGTCCGATTCTCGCGTGGTGTGCGGGTCATCCCTACGGGTTGATGGTCCCCTAAAGCGCGGATAGGACACCCACCCTGTTTCGACAGACTCAAATAAGGGTGCCACACGGCCAAGCGGGGTTTTCGGCTTTCATGAACATTCTTTTCATAGGCGACATCGTAGCGCGCGCCGGGCGTGAAATGCTTCACGAGCACCTGAAATCAATCCAGGAACAGTACGCAATCGACTTCACGATTTCGAACTGCGAAAATGCAGCCGCTGGCTTTGGCGTGACGCCCAAGATTGCCGACGAACTCCTCGGCTTGGGCGTGGATGTCCTGACTTCGGGAAACCACGTCTGGGACAAAAAGGAAGTCCTGCCCTACCTGGATGCACAGTCTCGTATTCTTCGTCCGACCAACTATCCTCCGCCCAATCCCGGTCACGGTAGCGTCGTAGTCGAAACGGCTTCGGGCGAACCGGTCGCCGTAGTCAACGTCCAGGGCCTGTCGTTCATGCCGCCCATCGACGACCCGTTTCGGGCCGTTGACCGGGAACTGGCCCAGATTCCGGATCATACACGCGTCGTGGTGGTCGACATGCACGCCGAGGCCACTGCCGAGAAAGTCGCGATGGGCTGGTATCTGGACGGGAGGGTGTCTGCCATTCTGGGGACCCACACCCACGTCCCTACTGCGGACGAGCGGGTCTTGCCCGAAGGCACGGCCTATCAAACCGACGTGGGGATGACCGGGCCATTCGATTCCGTCATCGGGATGACCCGCGAATCCGTGATGGAGCGATTTCATAAACAGATCCCGGTAAGGTTTGAACCCGCTACCGACGATGCCCAGCTGAACGCCGTCATGATCGATGTAGATTCGGAAACGGGCAAAGCCCGATCGATCCAGCGAGTCCGGCGCGGACAATAGCGTTAAAATAAGAAATGCGTTTTATACCGCAAAGGCGCAAAGGTGCACGTAAAGGTGCGCGCAAAGGTGCGAAGGAAGCTGGGCCAGTTGCGTTCAGCCCAGCAGTGTGGGTTTAGGTTGGCATGAAAGCCATAGTGAACCCATACGACCGGATAAGACGAATTGTGGGCGATTTAACACCATCTCGCCTTTTCGCCTTTGCGACTAGTCCTTCTCCCCCAATGTGTCCCTCCGATCCTCCGTGGTTCATTCGGATCTATGTTCGAAAATTTATCTGACAGGCTGCAGCAGGTCTTCAAGAACCTTCGCGGCGAAGGGAAGCTGACAGCCGAACACATCGAGGAAGCTCTCAAACAGATCCGGATCGCCTTACTTGAAGCGGACGTCAACTTCAAAGTCGTTCGGCAGTTCACCGACCGCGTCAAGGTAAAGGCGTTGGGGCAAGAAGTTCTTGATAGCCTCAGTCCAGGGCAACAGGTCGTCAAAGTAGTTCGTGACGAGATGGTCGAGATTCTGGGTGGCGAGGCCGCGCGCATCAGGTTCGCGTCCCAACCTCCGACTGTCATTCTGCTGGTCGGACTCCAGGGTGCGGGCAAGACAACGTCGAGCGGAAAACTCGCGCGGTGGCTCCAGAAACATGGGCATCGTCCGATGTTGGTGTCGGTGGACATTTACCGCCCTGCCGCGCGCGACCAACTACGCGTCATTGCTGCTGAGGTCGGAGCTCCCGTCTGGGAAGGTGAACCGGGTGATACCCCACTGAAACTCTCGCAGGAAGCTCTTCAGGAAGCTAGAGATAGCGCTCACGATGTCCTGATCATCGACACGGCCGGCAGACTCCACATAGACGACGAACTGATGACGGAACTCAGGGAAATCAAAGACTCTCTGAACCCACAGGAAATCCTGTTTGTCGCCGATGCGATGCTGGGACAGGATGCGGTCCGTAGTGCAGAGCAATTCTACAGTCAGCTGGACTTCACCGGCTTCATCTTGACGAAACTGGACGGCGACGCCCGCGGCGGTGCGGCTCTGTCGATCAACGCAGTCACCGGCAGGCCGATCAAGTTCGTGGGGCACGGTGAAAAATATGACGCGCTAGATCCATTCCATCCCGACCGGCTCGTGTCAAGGATCCTTGGGATGGGCGATATTCTGTCGTTGATCGAGAAGACCGAGGAGACGATCGACAGCGCAAAAGCTCTCGAACTCCAAAAAAAGATCCTCAAGAATACATTCACGCTGGAGGATTTCCGGGACCAGTTGCGGCAGATCCGGAAAATTGGCTCCCTGGAGCAGATCCTCGGGATGCTCCCCAACGTCGGACCGTTCAAGGACATCGGCAAGGTCCAGGTAGATGAAAAAGAGCTCGGGCGAACCGAAGCCATCATCAATTCAATGACATCCAAGGAACGCCGTAACCACCAGATAATAAACGGAAGCCGCCGAAAGAGGATCGCGAAAGGCAGCGGGACATCGGTCCAGCAGGTCAACCAGTTATTGAAGCAGTACATCCAGACCCTCAAGATGATGAAAGGAATGACTGGCGGAGGGACCAAGAAGGGTAAAAAGGGGAAAAAAGGCAAGAGGATGAAAGGTTATCGCCCACCCCAGATGCCGATGTAGTCCTATGCCGCATATCAATTCGTTATTGACGTAGTTTTCGCTGGAAAACTATAATTTCACGGTATTTACCGGAGACTCCCGAAGTCGCCTCGACTAAAGTCGTTGGCGAAGAGACGTCTTCTGCAGTGATCACGGACATAGGAGGCTGACAATTTGGTAGCGATGCGTCTGACCCGGATGGGCTCGAAGAAACGCCCGTCTTATAGAATCGTAGTTATTGAGAAGAAACGGGCCCAGAATGGCCGCTTTCTGGAAATTCTGGGCCAGTACAACCCCCTGGCAAATCCGGCACATGTTGAGGTCAACAAGGACCGGGCACGCTACTGGCTCTCGAAAGGGGCGCAGCCGTCAAACACGGTACGCAGCATTCTGCACAAGCGGGAAATCATGTAGCGCCTGTGAGTCCCCCCGGGAAGTCCTCACCGAAATTCGGCCACTGACTCGAACACGTGCACTTGATGTTGTCACTGGAGGTGGCATGAAAGAGCTCGTCGAACAGATCGCCAAGGCGCTGGTGGACAGTCCCGACGAGGTGGCTGTTAGCGCGATCGAAGGAGAACAGACGACTGTTCTTGAGTTGCGCGTGGCTGCAAGTGACCTCGGAAAGGTCATCGGCAAACAGGGTCGGACGGCGCGATCCATTCGGACTATTCTCAGCGCGGCCGGAATGAAGCTCGAAAAACGGTTCACGCTGGAAATCCTGGAGTAGACTCATCAGCCGCCACCAGGACACTATCGTTCCCATCGCCAGTATCACACGAGCCCAGGGCCTCGGCGGAATGGTTCGCGTCCGCATCGAATTCAATGATGCCCGGCTGTTTGAGACGGGACGGGCTGTGACCTTGACGCTTGAAGGAAAGAGCGAAAAACGGATCGAAACCGAAATTGAGACGTTCAGGTTTCAACATGGGCGCTGGGTCGCCAAGCTTAAGGATATCAATTCGATCTCTGAGGCCGAAGGATGGATCGGAGGCCGAATCTGGATTCCCAAGAGTGATTGGCCTGACGCCGAGGAAGGATCGTTCTTCAGTTTTGACTTGGAAGGCTGCGCGGTCTACACAGAAGCCGAAGCCATCGGAACAGTTGTGGAAGTTCTCGACTACGGGAGCACAACATTGCTACGACTGGACCGGGAAGGCGAAGAGATATTGATCCCGTTCGCGCGATTGTTCTTGAAAAAGGTCGATATCGGGGCCAAGCGGATCGATGTTGAGCTGCCCGAAGGCTTGATTGAAGTGAATAGGAAGTTACGAGTTAAAAGTTAAGAGAGTGACGCGTGACCTGTTTTGACATCATTACGATTTTCCCCGGCTTCTTCGAAGGTCCCCTCAGTCACGGGATCATTCGGAGAGCTCGCGAGCGAGAATTGATCGATACGCGGGTGCACGATTTGAGGGCGTACACGAAAGACCGCCACAAGACGGTTGACGATCGGCCATTTGGTGGTGGTCAGGGTATGGTGCTGAAGCCAGAACCGATCTTTGAAGCAGTTGAAGCGCTTCCCAAAACAGGAGAGTCGATTGAAATCGTTGTGCTGAGCGCCTCGGGACAGCCCTTTTCACAGGCCGAAGCACTCCGGATGTCGCATGCGGACCAGATCGTCCTCATTTGTGGGCGCTACGAAGGAATCGATGAACGCGTCGCCGAACACCTCGCCACAACGGAAGTATCGATCGGAAACTACATCGTTTCCGGCGGAGAAGTGGCTGCAGCCGTGGTTGTTGACGCTGTGACGCGATACGTGCCGGGCGCCGTAGGCAAAGAGGAATCGATCTTGAAGGATTCCTTTTCTGATCCTGGAACGATGGGCACGCAGGTGGAGCATCCGCACTACACGCGACCAGCAGAGTTTCGAGGCTTACGCGTACCCGCTGTCTTGCTGTCGGGAGATCACGCGGCGGTTTCCCGCTGGCGGCGAACCGAATCCCTGAGAAAGACCCTGAAGAACAGACCCGAGCTGATGAAAACGAACTTTCTGACGGATTCAGATCTCGAGGTGCTAAAGAAAAAAGAGGAAATCAGCAACCTGGCTTGAGTTGCCGAACAAGGAATTCGGAACGGTCACTCGCGTTGCCGAACAATGAGGCATTATGAACATCATAGACTTGGTGGAAGCACAGCAACTGCGAGACGACCTGCCGGAATTCAAACCCGGCGACACGTTAAAGGTTCACGTCCGGATCCGGGAAGGTGACAAGCAGCGCATCCAGATCTTTGAAGGCGTGTGTATCGCACAAAAACACGGCGGAGTTCGCGAAACATTCACAGTTCGAAAGATCTCGTTCGGACAGGGAGTAGAAAGGGTGTTTCCGATTCATTCGAAGATTATCGACAAAATCGAAGTGCTTCGGTATGGCCGCGTCCGTCGCGCAAAGCTCTATTACATCAGGAAGTTACGCGGAAAGGCAGCCCGAATCAAGGAACTCAGAAAGTAGCGGCCTGCAACGCGCGAAACTGAACATCATGAGTCGAATGTTCGGCGTTGGGATGATCCTCTTCTGTTTCGAGATCGGAATTTTTCTGATCGTTGTTCCCTGGTCCACACTCTGGGAAAACAACCTCCTGTTTGTATATGTCCCGGGCATGCGGCCCCTCTTACTCGGCACCTTCTTCCGTACTGCTGTGACCGGGCTGGGAGGATTGAACTGCCTGATGGGCCTCGCTGAAGTCCGTCGGTTTTTCGCGTCGCATTCCCCAAAATGATCCGTTACTACGTGACAGATCGCAGCTCGGCCAACGTTGTCGCGGCGGCCCGACGTGCCGCGGCCAGCGGCGTGGATATGATCCAGGTGCGTGAAAAGGATCTGGAATCGGGTGCCCTCTGCGACCTGGTTGGGGTCGTCCTTGAAACGGTACAGGGCAGCGGCACAAAAGTCCTGGTGAACGACCGTCTGGATGTGGCGCTCGCTGCCGGCGCCGACGGCGTGCATCTTCCTGCGGACGGACTCCCAGCCTCTGAGGTCCGCCCCTTGATTGGCCTCGTGGGACTCTCTACACACACGCTTGACGAAGTGCGGCACGGCGAAGCGGCCGGGGCTGACTTCATCGTCTTCGGCCCGGTTTTCGCCACGCCTGGCAAGATACCGATCGGCGTGGATCGGTTGCGGGAGGTCGCGGAGGCCACAACAATTCCTGTCCTTGCGATCGGGGGGATCACTGTCGAAAATACCCCAGAGGTGATCCAAGCCGGTGCGGGGGGGATTGCAGGCATTCGTCTCTTCCAATGACACGGACCGCAGGGATGGCTGAGCCAGAAAGAGTCCATCTCATCAAAATCTTCTAAGCCTACTCTTCAGACTCAGCGCACCAGCGACTGATTCACCTCCATTAATGCGGCCTTAGGGTCCTCGGCTCTGTTCACGTAGCGGCCGATGACGAGCCAGTCCGCACCGGCGTCGAGGGCTTCGCGCGGTGTAGCAACGCGTTTCTGATCGTCGACTGGCTGCATCGGCATGCGAACTCCAGGTGTGACGATCTTGAAGCTGCGACCCAGATTCTCGCGTACCCGTCTTATTTCCCGGGGCGAACAGACGACCCCGTCTGCCCCCCCTTCCTCCGCCATCCGTGCCAACCGGAGGACTTGAGCATCGGGCGTACTTGAAACTCCGATCCGACATAACGTTGCGTCGTCGATGCTGGTCAGCACAGTGACGGCGACTACGAGAGGACGGTCCTCACCGAATCGGTCTTCGAGCGCGCGACACGTGGCTTGGATCATCGCCAGACCTCCAGCGGCATGGACGGTGAGCATCGAAATGCCAAGGCTTCCAGCTTCGACGGCCGCCTTAGAAACCGTGTTTGGAATGTCGTGGAGCTTTAGGTCCAAAAAGACCCGTTCCCCACCCTCCACGATTGCGCGCACGACACCGGGCCCCTCAGCCACAAACAGTTCGTTACCGACCTTGAACAGTCCGGCATGACCTTTGAGCCGGGATACAAGATTCGTTGCATGGGCACGGGACGCCACATCCAGAGCAACAATAACTGGAGACGCATACGGAAGGCTGCTTTTCACGACTCCGATTCTCCAGGTTCCAGTTGACCGACGAGGTCTTTAACAGCGGAGATACGCTTCCGCCTCATAAACCGCTCGATTTCGCTAACGATTCGAACGGATGAACCCGGGTCTTCGAAGTGCGCGGTACCCACCTGCACGGCCGCTGCGCCGGCAAGTAGGTACTCAATCGCATCATTCCCCGAAGTGATTCCACCCAGACCAAAGATGGGGATACTAACCTTGCTTGCACACTCATAAACCATGCGAAGCGTTATCGGGCGGATCGCTGGTCCGGAAAGCCCGGCAGTAATGTTTTTGATTCTCGGGCGGTAGGTTTCCGGGTCGATCGCCATCGCGGCGTATGTGTTAGCCACTGTGAGAGCATCGGCGCCGGCATCTTCCGCCACGTGAGCGCTGGCCGTGATATCGGTGACGTTCGGTGACAGCTTGACTATGAGCGGACGGGCTGAACGCGCCTTGACACGGCACACCAACTCGCGCGTCGCCTCTTCGCGCGTCCCAAAGACCATCCCACCCTCGTCCGTGTTAGGGCAGGAAATGTTCAACTCGTACGCGGCAATCCCATCGCAGTCGTTCAACCGCTCGACAACTCCTACATATTCGTCCACGGTAAACCCGAAAACGTTCACTAGAACCTGAGGGCCGGCCTTCCTCAGAAAAGGCATCTTCTCCTTGATGAAGCGGTCCACTCCCACGTTCTGTAAACCGATGGAGTTCAACATACCCGATGGGGTCGGAAAAAGTCGTGGGGAGGGATTCCCCTCGATGGGCAACAGCGAGGTGCCTTTGACGGCAATACCGCCAACACGGGTCCAATCGATCAGGCCTTCAAACTCCTCACCGTAGCCGACTGTTCCGCTGGCAAGTATGACTGGATTCGGAAAGACTATCCCCGCAATTTTCACGGATAGGTCCGGATCCCGACTCATACTGAAATGAATCTATCATATAATCTTACGCCGATGGCATTGAAGGTCCGCTACCAGTTGATGAGCGCCCACGAGTTGCGGCAAACACTGGAGGCGATTGCTTCGGAAATCCTCGCGACCAACCCCGACCGACCGATTATCCTCCTGGGTATCGAACGCAGAGGCGGCCCCCTAGCCCGTCGCCTGTCCGAAATCATGGAAGACCAGGGCACGGCGGCTTCCGTTGGCACGCTCGACATCAATCTATACCGCGACGATTTGACGATGGTGGCGACACAGCCCGTGGTCCGGAAGACTGTCCTGCCCAGCGATATCACGGACAGGAATGTCATCTTAGTCGACGACGTTCTCTATACGGGCCGGACGGTCCGGGCGGCAATGGAAGCTCTGAACGACTACGGCAGGATCCGATCGCTCCAACTGGCTGTTCTCATCGACCGGGGACATCGCGAACTACCGATTCAGCCAAACTTCGTGGGCCGCAAGGTGGAATCTGAACGCGACGAAATTATCGACGTCCGTGTTACGGAAGTGGACGGCGAAGACGGCGGCTGGCTACTGGACAAGATCGCAGAATGAGCGCACTACCGCCAAAGCAAAAACATGATCTACTTGGAATCGCTGGCATGGGGGTGGACGAGATCATTCGGATACTCGAGTCTGCAGAAACCTTCGAGGAAATCGCCAGCCGGCCCGTTAAGAAGGTGCCCACACTTCGGGGCAAGACAGTAATCAATTTCTTCTTCGAGGCCTCGACAAGGACGCGCACTTCCTTCGAAATCGCGGGAAAAAGACTCTCTGCCGACGTTATCAACGTGTCATCCACGGGGAGTAGCGTCTCCAAAGGGGAAACCCTCCGGGATATGGGACAGACGCTCGATGCTATGGCACCAGACTGTATCGTGGTCCGCCACTGTTCGGCCGGAGTCCCCTCCGAAATTGCCAAATACACGCGGGCTTCGGTCGTAAACGCCGGTGATGGCGCTCACGAACACCCGACGCAAGCGCTACTGGACGCCTTCACGATACGCAAGCACAAAGACCGTCTCGACGGCCTCAAGGTAGCCATAGTGGGAGACATTCTTCATAGCCGAGTCGCACGATCCAATCTTCTGGCGCTCACGGCATTCGAATCTCATGTCTGGCTTGCGGGTCCACCCACCCTGCTGCCTCCCGACGTCGGTCAAATCAACAGCAGGAAGAATCCCTGCGTCCACGTTACGCACTCGATGGACGAAGCCCTCGCCGATGCCGATGTCATCATGATGCTGCGGGTCCAGTTCGAGCGAATGGCCGACTCGTTCTTCCCATCGATACGGGAGTACTGCAGGTACTTCGGACTCACATCGAAGCGTATTCGACTGGCGAAACCAGATGTCGTCGTGATGCATCCGGGACCGATCAACCGGGGCATCGAAATCGACGCCGACGTGGCCGATGGACCGTACTCGGTGATTCTCGATCAAGTTTCCGCGGGTGTAGCCGTCCGAATGGCAATCCTTTACCGTCTCCTTGGAGGAGCCTGATGTCTCTGAAGGAAGCAAAACGGATCGTCATCCGAGGGGGTCGACTGATCGATCCGGAACGTGGGATTGATCAGATTGGAGATCTACTAATCGAGGATGGCGACATCCAGACGCTAGGAGAAGTGGATGCAGTCGACGCCGCCATTCTCGACGCGGAGAGGCTCGTCGTCGCTCCCGGATTTTTCGATATTCACGTCCACTTTCGCGAGCCGGGCACCGAAGAGGCCGAAACCATTCGCACCGGAGGAGAAGCGGCCGCAGTCGGAGGTTTTACAGCCGTCGCCGCAATGCCCAACACCTACCCGCCGATCGATAACGCTTCACTGGCACAGTTCGTCATTTCCGAGGCGCGCCGCAATTCACCGACACGTGTGTTTCCGATTGGCGCAATCACGAAAGGACAGGCTGGCGAAACGCTTGCTGAAATTGGTGAAATGGTTGCCGAAGGTATCGTCGCCATTTCCGATGATGGCAAGCCAGTCATGAATGCGCGCATATTCCGGCGGGCCATGGAGTACTCCAAGCTGTTTGACCTTCCCGTCATTCAACATTGTGAAGACCTGAATCTGTCTTCCGGCGGCGTGATGCATGAAGGAGCGGTTTCGACGCGGATGGGGCTGCAAGGCATTCCGGCAGCTGCGGAGGATTCCATCGTTGCCAGAGACCTCACGCTGACGGAATTGACGGGCGCCAAATACCACGTGGCCCACCTGAGTACAGCCGGTGCGGTAGAGATGATACGACGCGCCAAAATTCAAGGCCTTCCAGTCACTGCCGAAGCCGCACCCCATCACTTCACGCTTACCGACGATGCCGTCGAAGGCTACAACACAAACGCCAAGATGAAGCCACCGCTGCGGTCGCAATCAGATATCAATGCCATCATCCGGGGGCTCCAGGACGGAACGGTAGATGCTATCGCCACCGACCACGCACCTCATCATGTGAACCTCAAGATGTTAGAATTTGACCGTGCGCCGTTCGGCATCATCGGTCTAGAAACGGCAGTGGGACTTGCAATGACTCGGCTGAAACTTTCACTGGACCGGCTAATCGAGTTATTCTCGACTAGCCCACAGCGGATCATGAAGGTTGAACCCTGGGGACTCTACGCTGGATCGGTTGCGGACGTGACGATCATCGACCCTTCTCGTGTATGGACGTTCAACGTGGAAGAATCGCGGTCGCTCAGCCGGAACAGCCCGTTCCATGGTTGGACATTCACGGGAAAAGCCGTCGTGACAATTGTCGGCGGTAAGGTTGTCTATGAAGACATTTGAAATCCTGGCTCCTCTTGTCCTGCTGCTAGTCGTGGGAGTCGGGGCAGCGGGGGGGCAAACGCCCAATGAACGTGTCGCCCAGATCCAGGCAGATGAGGGCTACCAACGCGCGCTCGCATTCATCGAAGAAGACTATCCCCTTTTCGTCGACGAGCTGATCGAGCTGACGGAGATTCCCGCTCCCCCGTTCATGGAGTCCGAACGCGCAGCAGCCTACCTGGAAAAACTTCGGAAACTGGGATTGGAATCGGTGGAAATCGATGCCGTCGGCAATGTCATGGGTATCCGCCCCGGAGGTGACGGCCCCTTGCTCGCCGTAGCGGCTCACCTGGACACTGTATTTCCCGATGGCACCGATGTTCGAGTCCGGCGTGAGGGCACACGGCTATCGGCACCCGGAATCGGCGACGATACCGCTGGCTTGGCTTTGTTGCTGGCCGTGATCCGCGCGATGGACGCGGCCGAAATCCGAACCGCTGGAGACATTCTCTTTGTAGGTGACGTTGGTGAGGAAGGCTCCGGCGACCTTCGCGGCATGAAGCACCTGTTCCTCGAGGGACCGTACTGGGATCGGATCGAAGGGTTCGTTTCCGTCGAAGGCGGGCGTCAGGTGGACATCACGAACGCCGCACTCGGAAGTAAGCGATACCGGGTCACTTTCAGGGGACCCGGTGGACACAGTTACAACGCGTTCGGGCTAGTCAGTCCTACGTTCGCCATGGGCAATGCAATCCGAAAGCTGTCGGGCCTCGCGGTACCTGAGGATCCCAAGACCACGTTCAACGTAGGCGTCGTTGGAGGTGGCACCTCGGTCAACTCAATTCCTTTCGAATCGTGGATGGAAGTCGACATTCGGTCTGAAGAGCGAGAACAACTCGATGACATCGCGGAAATTTTTCTCGAGTTGGTTTACGAAGCAGTCGCTGAAGAAAACGAATCGCGATTCACCGGACAAGGCCCGATCGAACTCGACATCGAGGTCATTGGGGATCGGCCTTCGGGAGAGACCCCGTTGGACACTCCGCTGGTCGAAAACACCGCAGCTTCCTTCCGCGCGTTCGGGATCGAACCCACCTACAGCCGCTCCAGTACCGACTCCAATATTCCGATCAGCTTGGGAATTCCAGCCGTTACGATCGACCGCGGAGGCATGGGGGGCCGCAGCCATTCACTGGACGAATGGGTCGACGTGGAAAAACCGGGAACAGTCAAGGGCATCCAGGTAATCCTGACCACCATCCTCGCCATTACCGGCCTGGACGAAACACGCTCTACGGACTAAGACAAACGACAGTTCATCACGGAGTCAACGATGGAAAGAAGCGCGCGAAGTTTTATACCGCGAAGATCTGGAATACTAACCGACGACTAGGTTCAGGATTTTGTTTTTGACGTAGATCTTCTTGCGGATCTCTTTGCCCGCCAGACGCCGGCTAACGAGTGTGCTTTCCATCGCGGCGCCAAGGACAACCGATTCATCAGAATCCGCATCCACAGTAACCTTGTCGCGCATCTTGCCGTTGATCTGAACAGCAACCGTAACAGTCTCAAACTTGGTATAGCTTTCGTTCCAATCCGGCCAGGTCTGTTTGAAGATCGACGGTTCGTGACCCGTGGTCACCCACAATTCCTCTGCGAAGTGGGGCGCAAACGGGGACATTAGAATCAGGAACACCTCAACAGTCTCCTGGTCGGGTGCGTCTCCGATCGCCAGCACCTCATTTAAGAACTCCATCATCGCACTGACAACCGTATTCAGACGAAATGCTTCGAGCCGCTCGGTAACTTTCTTCACGAGGATGTGCCGCTGGGTCAACATTCGGCGCGAGGGAGTCTCGGACCAGGATCCGTTGTGGTCGAGAATCCAGTTCCAGGAACGTTTCAGGAACCGATGGACTCCATCAATGCCGCGGTCGCTCCATTCAGCATCCATCTCGGGCGGACCTACGAAAAGCTCGTAGAGCCGGAGCGAATCACAGCCATGGCTTCGAACCAGGTCGTCTGGGTTGACGACATTTCCTTTGGATTTGGACATCTTCTCAACACGCCCACCTTTTACCTCGCGGGTGATCATGCCTTGATTCAACAGACGGATGAACGGCTCTTCGAAGTCGATCACATTGATGTCGTAAAGGAACATGGAAAAGAAACGCGCGTAGAGAAGGTGCAGGATGGCATGTTCGACTCCGCCAACATACATGTCGACCGGTAACCAAACCTTTCCGGATTCGTTCAACAGCTGGTCGTCGTCCCGGGGTGAGGTGTAGCGCAGGAAGTACCATGATGACCCAGCCCACTGCGGCATGACATCGGTTTCACGACGGCCTTCCCCACCGCAACGCGGGCACTGGGTCTGCACCCAATCTTCGATAGCCGCCAGTGGCGACTCGCCCGTGCCGGTGGGTTCGTATCGCTCCACCTCCGGCAAGCGAACCGGAAGGTCCGCTTCGTCCACGGGTACCAGCCCACATTTCCCGCAGTGGATAATCGGGATCGGCTCACCCCAATAGCGCTGGCGGGAGAATACCCAATCGCGCAGCCGGTATTGAACAGTTCCCCGGCCGCGTTGCTTCCCTTCAAGAAAAGCAATGACCGCCTCCCGGCCAGCGGCCGAGTCCATTCCGCTGAACTCTCCCGACTGGATCATCTCTCCGTCGCCAGCGTAGGCAGTGTCTGAGATGCCCTGCTCGGACGCAATCACTTCACGAATTTCCAGACCATACTTCCTGGCAAACTCGAAATCACGGTCGTCATGCGCTGGAACGGCCATAATGGCCCCGGTGCCGTAACCCATGAGAACGTAGTCGGCGACCCATATGGGAATCTTTTCGCCGTTTACAGAGTTGATGGCGTAGGAGCCGGTGTACAACCCGGACTTCTCGTTCGCCACGGTGGTCCGGTCGAGGTCCGACTTGATTCGCGCCGCCTCGACGTAGGCGGCGACTGCCCCCGTCCTGTCGATGGTGGTCAGGACCGGCAACAACGGATGTTCGGGAGCCAACACCATGTATGTCACCCCAAAGAGCGTATCAGGACGTGTGGTAAATATGTCCAGCGGATGCTCGTTGCCCTCAGGATCCACGGCTGTGAATCTCGCTTCCGCACCTGCGGACCTGCCAATCCAGTTCCGCTGCATAGTCTTGACCTTTTCGGGCCATTCCAGCGGTTCCAGACCAGCCAGCAAACGATCCGCGTAATTTGTAATCCGCAGCATCCACTGCCGCATGTCTTTTTTTCCGACCAACGTTCCGCACCGATCACACTCACCGCCTACAACTTCTTCGTTCGCGAGCCCGGTCTTACAACTGGGGCACCAGTTGATCGGCATCACCGCCTGGTAAGCCAGTCCTTCTTTGAACATCTTGACAAAAATCCATTGCGTCCACTTGTAGTAGCCCGGATCCGTCGTGTTGATCTCACGGCTCCAGTCGTACATGGGGCTCATCTCGCCTAGCTGCCGCCTGAAGTTTTCGATGTTGCGGCGGGTGTTGATCGCCGGGTGGATGCCGTTTTTTATAGCATCGTTTTCGGCAGGTAGACCGAAGGCATCCCATCCCATGGGATGGAGGACGTTGAAGCCTCGAAGAACTTTATATCGCGACCATGCGTCCGGGAGGACATAGCTGCGCCAGTGACCGACGTGGAGACCCGAGCCCGACGTGTATGGAAACATGTCCAAGCAATAATATTTGGGGCGCGGATCGTCGTTCCGAGCCTCATAGAGGTTCGTGTCAACCCAGTAGCGGCGCCACTTAGCTTCAATTGCTTCGAAGTCATACACAGGCTCAGACATCGTTCCTCAACAAAAATGGGGCTCTAAGGAGTCTGCGCGGCAGAAGAAATTCGGCATTCCATATCGACGCTACGCGCTCTAGACCTACCACATGCTGTGGTCATAATGGCCTGGAAACGTTCTGCAGCGCAGGCTCCTCTAAGCCCATTTTTATTCCCACTTGATAAAATTTCCCTTGGAATCCATGGCCGCATTGGCAAGGCTGTCGGCATCCGCGTTAAATTCGCGACGGACGTGCTCAATAGAGAAATTGGGGATGACGGCGATCCACCGATTGGCACTCTGAAATAGCGGACGAATGTTTTCGTGCCTCACCTTGTAACGTCCCTGGATTTGTTTGACCACGAGTTCGGAATCGGAATACACCTTCAGTATCCGCGAGCGCTGGGCCACGGCGAACTTCAGTGCCAAAATCAACGCAGAGTACTCCGCAAAATTATTCGTCTGAATTCCTATGTATTCCGCAATCCGGGCCACTCCCGGAAAGTACACGCCGACGCCGGCAGGACCAGGGTTTCCCCTGGAACCGCCATCGATATAGACCTCCATGGTCATACCACTTCGAAGGGATGATCTAGGTTTTCCGGATCGTACAGGATGCGGCTGCAGCTGTCGCAAGAGATGATGGTGTCATTCCTGCGTACTTCCTGAAAGACTTGCGGGCGCATACGGACGTTACAAACATCACATTCTTCATTGCTTGCGGATGCGATTGCCACTCCGCCACGTGCTTCGCGCACGCGTTCATAACGCGAGAGTATGTCCTCAGTGACGTCCTTCTCCAGACTCCTCCGCTCTTCGAGATACGCTTCAAGCGCCGCCGTGTCCTGGTGGTTGACAGCTTCCAGACTGACCCGTTCGGCCTGAACGAATTTTTTCTCTTCACTGAGAACGGCCTCGGCGGCCTTCAAGTCCTGGGCCAGGGATTCGGACTCTTCCATGAGGTTGAGAAGCTGGTCTTCGTTCTTGTTGATCGCCTCCTGGCTGTACTCGATCTCCTTGACCATGGCCTTGTATTCCTCGTTGGTCTTAACCGACATCATCTGCTCCCGGTACTTGGAGATCTTCGCCTCAAGGTCCGTGACTTTGGAATCCAGCTCCTTGCGCCCGGACTGATTGTTCTTGAGCCCGTCCTTGGTCCTTTCCACCCCAGCGAGCGCACTTCTAAGTTTTTCGTCTAAAGCCTTGGACTTCGCGGGAAACGCCCCAGTCGTCGCGCGTAGTTCCCGGATGGCCAGATCAACGGCCTGCAGTCGAATCAGTTTCTTCAGGTCAATATGCATTTATGCGTCGTCGCGGGCGGGTCTCGTCGGGAAGAGCAGTCTGGGGGAGAGTCGTCCATGCACACGAGTCCTTCATTCTACATACTTCCTACCTACATTCTTCCTATCTACGTACGTCATACCTACGTTTTTCCTATGCACTTCCTAATCACCTCAAGCAAATCCCCGCTGCTGTGTTCCAAAATGGGCCCAGTAGGACTCGAACCTACGACAACCCGGTTATGAGCCGGGGGCTCTAACCGACTGAGCTATGGGCCCGAAGCGCGGATTGAAGACAAAGCCGCAAATCTATTGGATCGAGAAATCAGACAATCTAAAGAACGCCTACCCCCAGCTTTCGCCAACGCGCCGTGCTGCGCATCATACCCAAACGTCCTGAAGTCAAACAACCTTCGCAGGCAAAAACAATTCCGGTAACCGTGTAATCGGTTGCTCAACTCTGATGCATAAGTCACATCTCAGTCGCGTCCGGTACCATCGAGGAAGGCTCGCAGCCTTCGGCTTCGGCTGGGATGCCGCAACTTCCGAAGGGCCTTGGCTTCTATCTGCCGAATTCGCTCACGCGTGACGGCGAAGTTCTGTCCCACTTCTTCTAACGTGTGCTCGGTACCGTCCTCCAGTCCGAATCGCATCTTAATCACCCGCTCTTCCCGCGGCGTGAGCGTGTTCAGAACCTGTTCAGTCATTTCCTTCAAGTTGACGTTGATGACGGCATCGGATGGAGACACAACACCCCGATCCTCAATGAAATCGCCTAAATGCGAGTCTTCCTCTTCGCCGATTGGCGTCTCCAACGAAATAGGTTCCTGGGCAATCTTTCGAACCTTCCGCACCTTGGATACGTCGATGTCCATCCGCTCAGCAATTTCTTCGCTGGTCGGTTCCCTGCCCAGTTCCTGGACCAGCGCACGCGACGTACGAATCAACTTGTTGATCGTCTCGATCATATGGACCGGAATACGGATCGTTCTCGCCTGATCCGCAATGGCGCGTGTGATCGCCTGCCGGATCCACCAGGTTGCATACGTCGAGAACTTATAACCTCGCCGGTATTCGAACTTGTCGACGGCTTTCATCAAACCGATGTTGCCTTCCTGAATCAGGTCAAGAAACTGTAACCCGCGATTCGTGTACTTCTTGGCAATCGACACGACCAGTCTCAGGTTCGCTTCGACGAGTTCCCGCTTCGCATTCTCCGCCTCGATCTGGCCGCGAACAACTGTCTGCAGGGTCCGGCGAACCTCCAGGACCGTCGTCTTGTTTTCTTGTTCGAAGGCCTTAATCTGCTGCTTTACCGCACGTATTTCCTTCTGGACGTTCTTACGAAAGTCCTTCTTCGTGTGATCAGCCTTCCGCTGCAACCGGGCCAACTCGCGTTCGAGTGGCCGGACAGTACTGACCGCTTCGCGTATGAGGAGAATCAAGGCCATCTTTTCGTTTACGGAATAGGCCAAGCTGCGGACCAGCAGGGACAGCTTCACTCGATGCCGTCCGAGTTTCCAACGAGCCTTCCTGTGCTCTTTAGGCTTTCGCGTTCTTGGAATGGAACCCAGTTTGGCCAGCAGCGTATTTGCCCGACGATATCCCTTGCCGATCTTGGCAATGGTTTCGACAGTTTCAGCGTGCTTTGCCTCTATTCTGTCCTCGGTCAGATCGTCCTCTTTGAACTGAATGATGTCTTTGATGATGCTCGGATCCTTCTTGAGCTCATCGCCGACACTCATAATGTCTCGAATCACAATCGGTGAGCGGGACACAGCCTGGAGCACGCGCAACTGACCTCGCTCGATCCTCTTTGCAATCTCCACCTCTCCGTCACGCGTCAGCAACGGCACCGTACCCATTTCCCGGAGGTACATACGGACTGGATCGTTCGTTTTCTCCAGGGCGCCTGGAGTCAGATCCAATTCGACGCTGGCAGGTTTGGCGTCACTCTCGGATTTCTTCTCGCGGGTGGCCTTGTCTGAAGCGAAAGACTGGTCTTCGGTCTCGATGACTTCGATTCCGACAGTACTGAACGCAACGAACAGCTCCTCAAGATCCTCGGCCGAGGCTGTGACCTCCGGTGGAAGTATGTTGCTGACTTCGTCATAGAGCAGGTACCCCTTCTCCTTGCCCATGTCGATCAGCTTTTGTACTTCATCGTACTTTTCTTCGATTTTCATGGTCCTCCAGGTACTAACCGCCTAACTTATGAAGCATTTATGCGTAGTCGTGTCGCTCAGACAGGAAGGCTGACTCCATGATGAGGCACGTGAACGCATTTCAACAGGTACTCCAGAATAGGCATGGACAATTCATTTTCAAGGGTTTAAGTACAATTTTTCCAAATATCTGCCGATTTTATTGCTGAATGGCTCGAAGCCGTGACTTCTCCGTGACAATCTTCATCTGCCGCAGCAGCAGGTCGGGTGGCGCGGCCCCAGACTTGTACGTTGCCAGTTTCTCGCGAATCTCTCTCTCTGTCCTGACGAGATGATCCTGATAGAGTTGCCCCATCGACACAATTGCAACCTCCGGGGAGATTTTTCCAAACGGTTCCATTGCGGCCGCCCGAACTTCCTGTTCGAGTTCTTCATCCCCCAAGCCGTCCAGGATCTGCTCAATATTCACGCCGGGCGAGCGGATCAGCTTTTCGATGACGCGCCCTGCCCAAATACCCGAAAGGAACTCACCCTCCCTGAACGGCTCAAGCGAGGCAGCCACGCCCGGATCCTGGAGCACAGCCTGAATAATCTGCTTTTCGGCCAGCGTCAGCTTCTGCCTCCGGATGCCGCTGTCGATCAGCTGTTGCCGGGCGCTTCCGCCCATCCCCACCGCAGGCTTCCTTCCGGCCTTGAGCTGATCCATGATCAGATCCGCCGGTAGACCAAATTTCTCGCTGACAGCACGTGTAATCTCCAGTTGAACGACCCGATCGGAAATCGTTGCCACGTACCCGAGAATCTCTCGAAGCGCCCGAGATTTAACCTCTGGCCGGGAAAGCTCCAGTTCAGCCTGGGCCCGGGCTATCAAGTGTTCCCAAAAATACGGGGCCTGATCCAGTTGGCGACGATAGGCTTCGGAACCCTCCTTGCGGACAAAGTCATCCGGATCCACTCCACCTGGCAAGCTCAGTATCCGAACCGTCAAACCGCGTTCGAGGAGGAGTTGGATGGAACGCTTGGCCGCGTTTTGGCCCGCGGCGTCAGAGTCGTAGTTGACGATCACCTCCGAAACGCAGCGCGTCAGAATCCCAACCTGCAGAGCCGTCAGACTTGTTCCGCAGGACGCGACGACGTTTTCGATCCCGTTCTGATGCAGGCTCAGGCAGTCGAAGTAGCCCTCGACGACCACCATCCGACCGGCCTTTCGAGCTTCAGTTTTCGCCAGATGCAGGCCGTATAGGACAGACGATTTTGAGTAGAGTGGAGATTCAGGCGAATTCAGATATTTTGGCTGGCCCTCTCCAACAATGCGCCCACCAAAAGCGATCACCTTCCCTCGCTCGTTCCAGATCGGAAACATTAGGCGGCGGCGAAACCGATCGTACACCTCGCCGCTGTCGTTCTTCAGAAAGAGGCCAGAATGCATTGGGTCGGTCGGATTCAAATCCTTCAACAACCCATAGGTCGGTGCGTAGCCCAGACCAAAACGCTCGATGAATTCGGGCCGAATCTCGCGATCATCCAGGATCTGGCGCGCGCCTCGCGCTTCGGACGTGCTCAGGCGCCGGGCGAAATACCCCACGGCCCGCTCGTAAATCTCCAGAAGACCTTCGCGCTCCCTAGCCGAGGAATCGTTACGCGTAGAACCCTTGGGCATCGGTATGCCGCTTTTTTCAGCCACGATCTGGATAGATTCCGGGAACGTGACCCCCTCGGCCAACATCACGAACTTGAAAACGTCACCCCCGACACCACACCCGAAACAATGGAAGATCTGCTTCTCTCCGTGGACGGAAAAGGAAGGCGTTTTTTCCGAATGAAACGGACAGAGTCCCTTCATAGCCTTACCCGTTCCCTTCAGCGTCACGTAATCGGAAATCACGCGCACGATATCGGCGGACATACGAATCGATTCAGCTAAATTGCTCATTTAGGGTGGCAGGCCGTCTCAAGAAAACGATAACCACGCAAACTATACTATTGTCTCAAAAATCGCAAGATCAGTCTCTTCGGTGGACGGGACTGATGGAGTCTTCTAAAACTGGAAAACTCAGTCCATCGTAGTGGGGGGTGACAAACTCAGGATAGCGAACTTATTGTGCAAGCAAAAATTCAATTCGCGCAAAGCCGGGCAAAGATCCAATCTCAGTTTTATCTGCAACCTCTATGACCTCCTTGCGGCTCTGTTGAATCTTCTTGCCCGCGAAACATGTAAAATACCGTCCGACAAAATCGCCAAGGAGCCAACATCGTGGACCTGCCTGTCAACACGTTCAAACGCGCTCTCACAGAAGGAAAGCAACAGATCGGACTCTGGTCGACTCTGGCCAGCCCCTATGCAGCAGAACTGCTTGCCGGGTCGGGCTTCGACTGGCTATTGCTGGATGTCGAGCATGCACCAAACAACCTCGACACAACCCTCGCCCAACTCCAGGCCATCGCTCCCTATCCCACACATCCGGTGGTGCGCGTTGCCTGGAACGACATGGTCGACATCAAGCGCATGCTCGACATCGGAGCCCAGAGCCTGCTGGTTCCATATGTCCAGACCGAGGAGGAAGCCCGGAGCGCCGTCCGACACACCCGCTATCCGCCAGAGGGCGTTCGTGGGATGGGCGCCACGTTTCGCGCAGACCGCTTCGGGCGCGTGACGGACTATAACAATCGTGCAGCCGAAGAACTCTGTCTTCTGGTCCAGATCGAAACCAAGGCCGGACTCGAAAACCTCGAGGGCATCGCCAGGGTCGAAGGCATCGACGGCATCTTCATCGGTCCGCGAGACCTGCACGGATCACTCGGATACCGCGGAGAGACCGCCCACCCCGCGGTCAAACCCAGAATCGACGACGCGATCGACCGCATCCGCCAGGCCGGGAAAGCGGCCGGCATCCTGACCGGCGTCGAGAGCGATGCCCACCATTGGTTGGAGTCCGGATGTCAGTTCGTGGCCGTCGGTGCCGATGCGGCAATCCTTGCACGTGAGACGGAAAAGCTGGCAGAGATGTTCAAGACAGGCTGAGCGATCGGAGTCTGCGTCACGTTCTTCTGGAGGTACGGACAGCCCACCGGCCTTCGCCTGTTCCCCAAATCTTTGTTGCCAACCGGCACCATCAGACTCTCTCCTGTGTGTGCGCTCTATGCGTGTGCATGTGAACACTTTCCATACGGTCACTGGGTTCTTGTGTCCCATCCCCATTTGCTTTAGTGTGTCCCCCAAGTGATTTAGCAAGTTTTCGAGGTGACCGACGGTGTTTAAACAGAGCGTGCGCACCTTCCAGGTTCTGGCCATAGTCGCTTGTCTGGTCATTGCCGCCCTGGCCCAAAACGAAGAACGCTATCGCGGACGGCTCACCCCGGTCCCCGTCGATGGCGTGACACGAAACGCCATCACGGGAATCGGGTCCGTGACTGCTGTCCTGGAAGGGTCTCGGCTGACGATCACGGGTACTTTTGAAGATCTGAGAGAGCCCGCAACCGAGGCGCACATCCATCGGGGTCTGGCGACTGGTGTCCGGGGGACGGCGTTTTATGAGTTGACGGTTTCTAGAATGGCATCCGGGGAAGTCTCCGGTTCCCTGGAGCTGAATCCGGATCAAATAGACAGCCTCCGTGAGGGCAGGCTCTACATACAGATTCACAGCGAAATAGCACCAGAGGGAAACCTGTGGGGCTGGCTCTTGCAGTAGGAGGAACGACGATGTTGGGTATTGTTCACTACCAGAGGGAGGCTGCGTGGGGGATTGCCCTTGTCGCGGTGATGGCTGTTGCCGGACTGTGGAACGTGGCCCAAGCTCAGAGAGTGTACAGTCCGGCCCAGGCAGCGGCGGGCCAGGCGGCCTACCAGGCCGAATGTGCGATGTGCCATCAGAATGACCTTTCAGGCGGGGGTGCGGCACCCGCGCTGGCGGGGACGAACTTCCTAAACCAATGGGGTAACCTGAGCGTAGATGAACTGGTGGACGCCACCCGGGCGTCGATGCCACCGAACAACCCCGGGAGACTCTCAGGACAGACCTATCTGAACATCACGGCCTTCGTTCTCCAGGCGAACGGCGCCGTTTTCGGGAACCAACCCCTCATAGCCTCTGTGCCTGTTGAGATTGGTACGCTTGCCACGGGGCTGGCACCCGCCGGACTCTTTGATAACGCGGGTCCGGGTGCAATAGAAGCGCCCCAGGGCGTGACAGTGGTCGGGCGGGTGGAAAACTTCGTCCCTGTAACGGCAGAAATGAAGATCAATCCCGACCCTGCCGACTGGCTGATGATCCGGGGTAACTATCAGGCCTGGAACTACAGCCCGTTGACCCAGATCACGCGAGACAACGTTAGTGACTTGCGTCTCCAATGGGTGTGGTCGATGGAAGATGGGGTTAACCAGGTGGCCCCGATTGTCCACAACGGCATCATTTATTTCAACAGCCCGGGCAACATCATCCGTGCAATGGACGCGCGCGACGGTGAACTGATCTGGGAGAGCCGTGTGGGTGGGCCCAGCGGCACCATGCGCGGCATAGGCATCACGGATGACAAGATCATCTACGTCAGACCGGATTCGGTGGTGATGGCGCTGGATGCGCGCAACGGGGAAATCGTGTGGGACACCCTCATGGGTGAAGGTTTCAGAAGCACCAGCGGCCCCATGGCGATCGGCGATACGATCGTGGCCGGATTGGGGGGATGCGGAACCTACAGAGAAGAGAAGTGCTACATCAGTGCGTATGACGCTGCCGACGGTCGTCAAATCTGGAAATTCAATACGGTGGCCCAGGACGGCGAGCCGGGCGGCGACACCTGGGGAGGTCTGGATAACCTGCTCCGGGCGGGCGCGGAGACCTGGATCACGGGCAGCTATGATCCCGAGCTAAACCGGACGTACTGGGGTGTCGCCCAGCCCAAGCCCTGGGTGCCGGCAACCCGTGGCAACACCGTTAACGATGACGCCCTGTATTCGAGCACAACCTTGGCGCTGAACCCGGACACCGGTGAGTTGGATTGGTACTACCAGCATGCCCCCGGCGAGGCGCTGGACCTGGACGAAGTGTTCGAGCGTGTTCTGGTGGATGCGGGCGGGCGGAAACTGGTGTTCTCGATCGGGAAGCACGGCATTCTGTGGAAAGTGGACCGCGAGACTGGCGAATACCTGGATCACACGGAAACCGTATTTCAAAATGTCTTTGACAGTTTTGATCCCGACACCGGGCGACCCCAGTATCGAGTCGACATCGTCGAACACGAAACCGGCCAGTGGCTCCAGGGTTGTCCTTCGACCGAAGGCGGTCACAACTGGCAGGCGATGAGCTACCACCCGGGAACGGAACGTCTGATTATCCCGCTCAGTCAGAGTTGCCTGGAGATACGCGGTCGCCAGATCGCGCTCGAGGCAGGTAGCGGGGGGAACGCGGCCGATCGGAAATGGTATGAGATGCCAGGAACCGATGGGAACGTCGGCAAGCTGGCCGCGTACGATGTGAACACGATGGAAGAAGTTTGGTCCCACCAGCAGCGGGCGCCGTTCTTGACGGCGGTAGTGTCGACGGGAAGCAACATTTTGTTTGCCGGGGATCTGGATCGGAAATTCCGGGCCTTCGACGTGGAGACCGGGGAGATCCTGTGGGAAACGCGGCTCGGGACGTCGGTGCAGGGGTTTCCTCTGATTTTTGCCGTTGACGGGAAGGAATATGTCGCCGTGACGACGGGGCTGGGGGGTGGAAGCCCGAGGGTGGTGCAAGGTCTGATCACGCGTGAGATTCAGCATCCATCCAACGGGAATGCAATCTGGGTTTTTGCGCTGCCGGACGGAAATTAGCAGGAATGCTGAGCGCTCAGGCGTTTTCTCTTTATTTGGGGGGACCGGCCGAAGGACAGTGGGCCCCAAATTATTGAACGTCTCTGTTAACTTTCAACTTCTTCCCGTACCTGCCCGTCAGCGCATTCCACCGTATGCGGGCCAGATCGAGGAACATCTCAGAGCCATCGCTGAGAATCCGGACCTTGGATCCCGCGATGTGGCCCCAGTATATGGGGACTTCGCGGATCGTTAATCCCTGGCGCTTTGCAAGAAACAGGATTTCCGGATCGAAGCCGAACCCATGGATGGTTTGATTCTCGAAGATCGCGGACATCTTTTCCCGGTGAAATAGTTTGAATCCGCACTGCGTATCCTGGATGGCGAGCCCAAGAATAAGTCGAACCATTCCATTGTAGAAGATGCCGCCTATTTCGCGGAACCGCGACTGGTGAGCCGCGATCTTTGTACGGTCCAGGGCCCGCGATCCAATGACTACGTCCGCGCCCTCCCTGGCGACTTGTAGCAGTCGAACGAGTTCGTCGATGGGCACCGACAGATCTGCATCGGTAAACAGCACCCAGGATCCTTTCGATTCCAACACGCCTCGTCGAACGCTGTAGCCTTTGCCTCGATTGGAGTCGTTGCGAATGATTCGGAGCGGGAATGACGCGGCGATCTTGGAAGTTTCGTCCACCGATCCGTCATCGATCAGTATGACTTCCGCAGCGATGTCGTGATCGGTGATGAATCGTAGGATTGCTTCGATCGAAGGGCCAATGCGAAGCGCTTCGTTATAAGCGGGGACAACTATGGAAAGAGTTAGGGTGGAAGGACTTAGCTGCCCATCGACCGGGGTCTCGGGCCCGGCATCGGATGTCTCCATCAAGGCAATATTGTATCATACGACTTTGTCGCAACGCGGACCGTTGACCCAGCGCATGCGTGTGGGAAACCTTCCGGTCGACCGTCTCCCGTCTTTTTTGAGGTTCCACCCAAAATCATGAACGACCTGATCATCCGTGCCTGCAGACGAGAGAGCGTGCCACGGACGCCTGTTTGGATGATGCGGCAGGCGGGCCGGTACCTGAAAGAGTATCGGGATATCCGGAAAAACGTTTCATTTCTGGAGTTGTGTAAGACCCCGGATCTGGCTGTAGAAGTTTCACTGCAGCCGCATCGCCTCATGGGTGTCGATGCCGTTATATTTTTCTCCGATATTCTGATTCCTGCCGAAGCCATGGGGGTTTCCGTCGCTCTCACCGACAGGGGACCGGAGATTGGTAATCCCGTTCGCTCGTCCGATGACATCGACCAACTGGAGGTTCCGGATCCTTCTGAAGCGTTTCCGTTCACCGGAGAGGTGCTCCGGACGCTGCGAAACGAGCTGCGAGACGCGGTGCCTCTGATCGGATTTGCGGGTGCCCCGTGGACTCTCGGTTCCTACATGGTCGAGGGCGGTGGCTCGAAAAACTTCGCCGAGATCAAAGGGATGGCATACCGGCAACCCGCGCTAGTCCACCAGCTGATGGCCAAACTCTCTGACACCATCGCCGCTTATCTTCAGTATCAGATTGAGTCCGGTGCGCAATTGGTTCAACTTTTTGATACGTGGGCCGGAGAACTCGGCAGGGCCGACTACGAAGAGTTTGCCCTGCCATACACACAAAGGATTTTCGAAGCGATCGGCGATAAGGTGCCGCGGATTCTTTACGTGAACGGAACGTCCGTGCTTCTTGATTCGATGGCCCGGTCCGGGGCAGATGTTCTTAGTCTCGATTGGCGGATTTCAATAGCAGAGGCCCGTACCCGGATTGGAAGTAGCCTGGCCTTTCAGGGCAACCTCGATCCATGTCTGTTGCTGGGTGATCGGGACACGATGCTGGCCCGGACCGCCAAACTACTTGAAGAAGCAGGACCCATCGGCCACATCCTGAACCTGGGCCATGGAATTCTTCCGCCCACACCAGTAGCGAACGCCCAGGCGTTCATCGATTTCGCGAAGAGTTACAGTCATGAGAGTTAAAACTTAGGAGCTGTCGGTGGAAACTCTTAACTGTTGGCGAATAACGATTAACTTCTTAGGCGCACTACGCTAACCAACGCATGAAAACCGCAGTCATTGTCTTCAACCTGGGCGGACCGGAATCCCTTGATGAAGTCAAACCGTTCCAGTACCGACGCTTCTCGGATCCCGGGATAGTTCATATTAAATCTCCGTTTCTCCGTCACGCAGTTGCGTATTCGATCGCCACTGTCCGCAACAGGCGGTCGTGTGGCTACTACCGGAAGATCGGAGGAGGATCTCCTCTACGCCGGATTACCCAACAGCAGGCGCAGGCCCTGTCGGACGAGCTGCGATGGGCTGGGATGCAGGTCGATGTTTTCGTCGGGATGTGCTCCTGGCATCCTTTTCTGAGCGAGACACTTGATGCGGTCGAACGCAGAGGTGTGGACCGTCTTGTCGTGCTGCCACTCTTTCCGCAGTATTCGGTAATAACCACAGGCTCGGGTTTCCGCACCCTCGAACGCTTGCTCCAGGAGAGACCTGGTCTTGCCGGAATCGATGTCCGCTGGGTATCCTCGTGGCACAACCAGCCCACCTACATTTCCGCGTTTACAGCACTGATCCGTAAGGAACTCGAAGAGTTCCATGGACCAGATAGCGTGCAAATCGTGTTTAGCGCCCACAGCGCTCCCGAACGCTGTGTGAGTGAAGGCGATCCGTATTTGGACCAGACGCGTGAAACGGTCGAACTGATTGCCGACCATTTGGGGAGGCAAAATCCGTACCGGCTTTCATTTCAGAGCAAGATCGGCCCGATCGAATGGCTTGGGCCTGCTACGAATGACGTGATTGTTGAAGTTGGAAGGCAGGGTGTGGATCAAATCCTGATCGTGCCTGTCAGCTTCGTATCCGAGCAGATCGAAACGCTCCATGAACTCGATATCCTTTACAGAAAGGTGGCTGCCGATGCGGGCATCGAGACGTATCGGCGCGTTCCGACCCTGAACTGTGATCCCACGTTTATCCAGGCGCTGCGAGAGCTGGTCGAAGTTGCTGTAAAACAGTAATCGAACAAATATCCATTAGCCATGCCAGATGTCGTCGTCATTGGAGCAGGGATTTCAGGTTTGGCCTGCGGGTGGCACATTCGACGCGCAGGCTTTGAGGTGGTCCTTCTGGAGGCGAACACACGACCGGGTGGCCTAATTCAAAGCCACCAGGTTAACGGCTACCTTATCGAGTCCGGCCCCAACACGATCCTTCCGACGCCGGGCACCATCGAATTTCTCCAAGAGGCAGGTCTCGGCGAAGAGATTGTCGAAGCATCGCCAAAATCTCCCCGGTTCGTTTACTTAAACGGAAGGCTCCGCAGGGTGCCATGGGTTCTCTCTGCCCGCGGTGCCCTCCGAGCTCTGGCGGAGCCACTCGTGTCCCGAAATCGGGATCACGGGGACGAATCGTTGGCCTCTTTCTTTGGTCGGCGATTCGGGACCGAGGTTCATGATCGTCTCGTTGCTCCGTTCGTTGGGGGTATCTACGCTGGAAACACCGAAGAGCTGTCGATCAAAGCGACGTTTCCGCGGATGAAGGAGTTGGAGTCGCTCTACGGCAGCGTGGTCCTCGGCATGCTACGCGGAGCCTTGTCGAAACCTCGCCCAAAGCTGTCGTCCTTCCAGAAAGGGATGGAAACGCTACCTCAGGGGCTGGCCCGAAAACTGGATATTCGATACGGTGTCGTTGACACGAGGTTAACACCGAGCTGGAGTGTGGATTCCTCGGCGGGACGCTTTCGGGCTAAAGCGGTTGTGGTTGCGACTCCAGCTGATGCAGTGTCGGCATTGCTCACACCGATCGATCCCGAGATAGGAAGCCTCTTCAGGACTGTACCTTACGCCTCGATTCTTGTGGCGGCCACCTCCGTGGGTGAAGCACAGCTGAGGGCTCCGCTGGACGGATTTGGTTTTCTGGTGCCCCGGGTGGAGGGGCTGCATACTCTCGGGACGCTATTTAACTCCAGTTTGTTTCCGAGGCGCGCTCCGGAAGGTAGGGCCCTGTTGACCAGTTTCCTTGGAGGCGCTTTCGAGCCCTACGTGGTTCGGTGGTCGGACGAGCGCGTGTGGGATACCGTGGAATCGGAATTGAAGCAGATTCTCGGTTTTGAAGGGAGTGTGACACAGTTGGCACTCTACCGTTACCCCCGTGCGATACCTCAATATCGTCTCGGACAGCCTCGTTGGAAAGAGGATGCGCTCGAGGGGATCGGGAGACAGCCGGGCCTTTTTCTGGCTGGCAACTATCTGAATGGCGTGTCCGTGCCCGCATCTATCGACCAGGGCCAACGGGCAGGCAGTTCCGTTATCGAATACGTTCGGAGGACTTCATGAAACGAACAGCCGGAGAATTGGCCGAATTTCTTGGTGGGCGCTTGGAGGGTTCCCCCAACGAACCGATCAAGAACGTTGCCGACCTGGACACCGCAGGTGAAGGGGACCTCAGCTACGCTGAACCACGCTATAAGGATCAAGTTTCCTCCAGTCGAGCGTCCTGCGTTCTGATATCAGAGGGCCAGTTTCCGTCCAAGACCACGATTGTGGTTCCGAATCCAAAGCTCGCCTTCGTGCGTGCGGCCGAGTGGCTCATCCCTCCCGCCGAGCCGGTTCCAGGTATACACCCGACGGCTGTCATCAGTGAGGGCGTCGAACTGGCTGATGGAGTGGAGGTCGGAGCCCACGTTGTCATCGAAGACGATGCCCGGATTGGTCCTTCAACTGTAATTCGCCCGGGATGTTATATTGCCGCTGGGTGCCAGGTGGGATCTCAGTGCGTTATACATGCCAACGTCGTAATCTATCGAGGCGCTCAAATAGGAAACAGAGTAATTCTGCACGCTGGAGTAGTGATCGGGGCGGACGGATTCGGTTATGTCCGTGATACCGGCGTGCTCCTGAAGTTTCCTCAGCGGGGTCAGCTTGTTATAGAAGATGATGTCGAGATCGGTGCCAATACGACGATCGATCGAGGATCATTGGGTCGCACCCTCATTGAAAAGGGAACGAAATTGGATAATCTATGTCATATCGGCCATAACGTTCGAGTCGGAGGCCGGACCGTGATTGCAGCCCAGACCGGCGTTTCCGGAAGCAGTTCCATCGGCGCCAACTCAATGATCGGAGGCCAGGTCGGCGTGGGTGAAAACGCCTGCATTGATGATGGATCTGAAATCGGAGGCCAGAGTGGCATTCTGAATGGGAAGCGTTCCCGGGCGGGATCGGTACTTTGGGGGACCCCTGCGCGCCCGCTGAAAGACATCAAGCTCCAGCTCGCATATGTCGCGAGGCTGCCCAAAATGGCGAAAGAACTTGAGCGACTTCGCGAGGAAGTTCGACGACTTAAGAGCTAGTACGTATGAAGTCAATTAGAACAGTCCAGCAGCATATCCTCGATGAAGAACGCAAACATCCTGAAGCGACCGGTGATTTCACTTCATTGCTCACACACCTGACGGTCGCAGCCAAGATTATTTCTCGAGACGTCAACCGTGCGGGGTTGGCCAAAACCATTCTGGGTGAAACCGACAGCGTCAACGTGTACGGCGAAACCGTGATGAAGCTGGACGAGTTTGCCGACCTCACGATCTATCGGGCTATGGGCAACTGCGGAATGCTCTGCGTGATGGCATCGGAGGAATCAAATGGGATCATTCTGCTTCCGGACGGAAGTCCAAGGGGCAAGTATGTCCTCCTTCACGATCCCCTCGATGGCTCTTCCAATATCGATGTCAATACGAGCATTGGAACGATTTTCTCGATTCACCGAAGAGTTTCAAAGCAGGGTGACGGCACCGAAGCTGACTGTCTCCAGCTCGGGTACAAACAGGTGGCTGCCGGTTACTTCATCTATGGATCAAGCACGATGATGGTTTACACCACGGGCAACGGTGTTCACGGATTCACGCTGGATCCACCTGTAGGTGAATTCCTCCTGTCTCATGAAAATATTCAGAGTCCGAAGCAGGGCAGGATTTACAGCATCAACGAAGGCAATCAATCCACGTGGGACGACGCAACCCAAGCCTACGTTCGGTACCTGAAGGAACCCGACGAAGCTGGAGGACGGCCCTATTCGATGCGCTACATCGGATCATTAGTTGCCGATTTTCACCGGAATTTGTTGAAGGGCGGCATCTTCCTCTATCCGGGCCCCAAGCCCAAGCTGCGGCTTTTATATGAGGCCGCTCCCCTGGCCATGGTTGCCGAACAAGCGGGTGGCCTGGCTACCACCGGGATCGAATGCATCCTGAACGTGCAGCCGGACTCGCTCCAGATGAGGGTCCCGTTGATCATTGGCAGTCACGACGACGTTCTCAAGTACGGTGAGTTTGTCGGCACCAATGTTGCCACGCGCGGATCTGCATAAAGAGGCCGGCATCCGTCGGCACCGGCCAATTTCTGCAGGCGCGCTCTGTGAGCGCACCTCTTGCGTTGACGGGCGTGGCTCATAGGCCGCACAAGTTCGAACGAACTCCTTACGAGATTATCTTCATGTAACGGGCGAGCGTGCCTTCGAAGCCGTGGTCGAAAGACTCCACGACGATAGCGTGGCCGATTGAGACTTCCTCGATCAGCTTGATCGCGAGAAATTTCGGCAGGTTTTGAAGATTCAGATCGTGCCCTGCGTTGACACCTATCCCAAGGCTTTCGGCATGGTCGGCCGCTTCGGCGAAACGGTTCCACACGGCATCTTCATCAGACGTTCCAAAGGCGCGGGCGTAGGGTTCTGTGTAGAGTTCTATCCGCCGAGCGCCGACTGACCTCACCCGATCGATCTGTTCCCTGACTGGTTCCATGAATAAACTAACGCGGACGCCCGCGGACTGGAGGTCATTCACAATTGGCACCAAACTGTCGCAGTCTTCTTCAAGATTCCACCCGTGGTCCGACGTCAACTGATTCGGGTCGTCAGGGACGAGCGTGCACTGGTCGGGTCTAACTTCACCGACGATCTCGAGGAAGTCCGCAATCGGATTGCCTTCGATGTTGAACTCGACATCAGGATAGTGGCGAGTCAGAGCAGACAGTTCATGGACGTCGGAATAACGGATGTGTCGTTGGTCCGGCCGGGGATGCACCGTGATCCCATGCGCACCGGCTGCAATCGCGCGCTCGGCCATGCGTGTCACATTTGGGTAGTCGGTGTCGCGCGAATTGCGCAGGAGAGCAAACTTGTTAACGTTAACGCTGAGTTTCGTCATCAGTCCAGGCTAGGCGCCAACAAACCTGCGATAGCGGAGCTTGCCGACTTTGACCGTTCGTTCTTCCCCGGGGGACAGTTTGATCACCTTCCGGGCATCGGCCTGTTTCCGTCCGTCGATGGAAACTGCTCCGGACTTCACCAGCCGGGTGGCCTCGGACACTGAACTCGCCATCCCCGACGAAGACAGGAGCTTTACCAGAACGACTCCGTGGGCGGGCACTTCAGTCCTTTCGATATCGTCAGGCACTTTTTTCTCCCCGAATACCCGTTGAAATTCTTCCCGCGCCTCCGATGCCGCATCCGCGTCGTAATAGTCGCGGATGATGTGTTCCCCGAGGTCTCCCTTCAGCTCCATAGGATGCCTCTTCCCTGACGCGACCTCCTGCTTCCATGTCTCGATCACTTTCACGGGAACGTCCGTCACCAGTTCGTAGTACCGGTACATCATTTCGTCGGAAATCGACATTACCTTCCCGAATATCTCGTTCGGTTCCTCATCGATGCCGATGGTGTTGCCCAGTGACTTGCTCATTTTCTGGACCCCGTCGGTTCCCTCCAGAAGCGGCATCGTCATGACAACTTGAGAGGGTTGTCCGTACTCCCTTTGCAGATCGCGGCCCACTAGCAGATTAAATCTCTGGTCGGTGCCGCCCAGCTCAACATCCGCTTCCAGGGCAACCGAGTCATAACCCTGGACGATCGGATACAACAACTCATGCATTGAAATGGGTTGCTGCGCCTTGAGCCTCTTCTCAAAATCATCGCGTTCGAGAATCTGACGCACGGTGTAGTGTCCGCAGAGCGCAACAAGTCCTTCGGCGCCAATCTCGGACATCCAGCGGCTGTTGAAATCGATCACAGTGGTTCGAGCGTCGAGGATCCTGAATATCTGTTTCCTGTAGGTTTCTGCGTTGGCGTCGATCTCCGCTCGAGTCAGTTGCTTTCGAGTGGCCGAACGGCCGGACGGATCGCCGATCAAACCTGTGAAGTCACCGATCAGGAAGATGACCGTATGCCCGAGATCCTGAAAGTGCTTCATCTTATGGATCAGGACCGTGTGCCCCAGATGGATGTCCGGCGCGGTCGGATCGAAACCGGCCTTCACCTTCAACGGTCGGCCTGTCTTCTGAGATTTCCTCAACCGTTCTACGAGTTCGTCCTCACGTATGATCTCAACAACTCCCTTTGAGAGGTAGGTCAGCTGTTCGTCAAGGGAGAGTCTCTTGAGGTCTTCGCTGGCGAGGCTCTTATCCATGCACGACTACCTGACGACCCCGGACTTCGCACCGCCCATCGAGAACCGTCCCAATAGCTTCGGAATACAATCGATGCTCCTGCCATAGGATGCGATCGGAAAGATCTTCAACCGTATCTCCGTCCAACACGGGGACGATCACCTGACGAACAATCGGACCGCCGTCCATTGACGTGTCCACGAAGTGTACGGTACAACCGCTGAATCTTACTCCATATTCCAGCGCCTGGCGTTGGGCCTCTAAGCCTGGAAAAGCTGGCAGCAGCGAAGGGTGGATGTTCAAGATGCGCAGTGGAAACGCTTTGACGAAAACGGGGCTCAGGATGCGCATGAAACCGGCCAGACACACCAGAGCGACATCGTTTTCTTCAAGCAGCGTGACAACGCTCCGATCGTAATTTTCGCGTTTGAGACCCGCTGAAGCCAAGCAGGCCGTCTTGAGACCCCGCCTGCGGGCTTCGGCGAGACCCGCGGCTGATTCAATGTTGCTCAGGACAATAGCAATCTCCGCATCGAGCATGCCCTGATCGATCTGGTCTGCAATCGCTATGAAGTTCGAACCTCGACCCGAGAGCAGGACACCGATTCTCCGGCTGTGGAGCTCGACTCTCATGCAACGTAGGAAACTTTCTTTTCGCCTTCAACAACCCGACCTATGACGAAGTGCTCGGACCCGATGCCATCCGCGAAGGACTCCAGTGAATCCGGCCGGATTACCGCAATCATACCGATGCCCATGTTCGTCGACCGCAGCATCTCCTCGGCAGTGACGGAACCGGTCTTGGCCAACAAATCGAAAACGGGCAGGATGGGCCAGGTACCCAGCTGGATTTTCCCCTGGCAACCGTCAGGAAGAATGCGGGGCAGATTGTCAGTGATACCACCGCCGGTAATGTGCGCCAGCCCAAGGACCCGGCCCTCACCGAGGACCGGACGTAGGACAGGCTCATAGTTCACGTGGGGTTTGAGTAATTCATCTCCAATAGAGATACCCAGTTCGGGAGGAACAGTATCCACTGACCATCCGGCAACATCGAAAAACAGTTTCCGGGCTAGAGAATAACCGTTGGTGTGCAGTCCGACCGAAGGCAAACCGACGATCAGATCACCGGGTCGGATATGCCCCCCGTCGATGATGCAGCTCCGATCCACGACACCGACAATGAAACCCGCAACGTCGTATTCCCCATCCGCATAGAACCCGGGCATTTCGGCCGTTTCGCCGCCCAGCAAGGCACACCCCGCATCGGCACACGCCTGGGCGATCCCCTCGACAACAGAAACGATCACGTCCGGATCGAGCCGGCCCGTAGCCACATAGTCCATAAAGAACAAGGGGCGCGCCCCCTGGACGCCGATATCGTTCACACAGTGGTTGACCAGATCGGCACCCACTGTGTCATGCCTTCCGGTCATGAAAGCGGCCTTCAGTTTTGTCCCGACACCGTCGCTGCTGGATACCAGAACGGGCTCCCTCAGCTCGGGGAAACGGGCGTCGAAGAGGCCGCCGAAACCACCGATCTCGCTGAGAACTCCCGGGGTGAATGTTTTTCGGGCGAGGTCGCTAATTCGGCGCGTCGCTCCCGACGCTGCATCAATGTTGACTCCGGAGTCCTTGTAGGTAAATGAACGGTCAGTGGTCATTTCCGAAAGAAGTGCCGTGCGATGAGTGACCCGCATGCATTCTGAAACGCGTCACGTGCCACGCATCGATGGTCACTCAAAGGTCGTTTGTCGAATCTCCATGCGCGCTAAAGCCGGGCCAGCCTTCTTCAACGATATCGGGATCGGGCTTCGTCCAGAGATCGAGCTGACGATCGTCTGCTTTGGCATCGAAGATCTCGCTGCTCAACTCGAGCGGGTAAGTCCCTGTGTAACACGCGGTGCAGAACTCCCCAGTGGTGCCTTCAACTGCCTGCAACAGGCCCGGCAGCGTCAAGTAGGCCAGGGAATCGGCTTCGATGTATTTTCGAATCTCCTCGATCGTGTGACTGGAGCCTATCAACTCCCGTCGATTCGGCGTATCGATACCGTAAAAGCAGGGGGAAATGGTTGGCGGGCAACTGATCCGAACATGAACTTCACGCGCACCCGCGGCACGGACCATTTTGACTATCTTTCGGCTCGTCGTCCCCCGAATGATGGAATCATCGATCAAGATGACCCGTTTGCCTGCAAGCAGTTGTTTAACGGGATTTAATTTCACCTTAACGCCGAAATGCCGGATCGTCTGTTTCGGCTCGATAAAAGTCCGGCCGACGTAATGATTTCGGATCAGGCCAAACGAAAATGGAATATCCGCCCGCTGTGAATACCCGACAGCCGCAGTGACTCCCGAGTCGGGAACGGGGACCACCAGATCAGCATCCACCGGAGCTTCCTCTGCTAGAATGCGTCCCATCCGTTCCCGACTTGCCTGGACAGTCCTGTCGAAAACAACGCTGTCGGGTCGAGCGAAGTAAACATGCTCGAAAATGCACTTGGCCTGTCGCCCTCCGGCGGGAAGCTGGGACGAACGGATCTGGTTGCCGCTGATCGCCACAACCTCTCCCGGCAGTACTTCGCGGATATAGGAGGCGTTGATCAAGTCGAACGCGCACGACTCAGAGGCCACCACATAAGACCCGTTGAATTTTCCGATACAGAGCGGACGGAAGCCATAGGGGTCCCGCGCCGCGATCAATGTTGCCTCACTCAGCAAAAGCAGGGAATACGCACCCTGGACTCGAGCCAGCGCGGCAATCAACGCATCATCAATCACACCCTCGGCCCGTGCGAGCAAGTGCAATATGACTTCGCTGTCGCTATTGGATTGAAACACCGCGCCACTGGCTTCGAGATCTTCTCTGAGCGACACGGCGTTGATTAGGTTGCCGTTGTGACAAAGGGATACTTCGCCGTGGGTGCCCTTGACGACGATGGGCTGGGCATTACTCCGGGAACTGTCACCGGCGGTGGAGTATCGGGTATGTCCAATTGCGCTGGTGCCGGAAAGGCCCTGCAGGGTCCGCTCCGAATAGACCTCCCCAACATGACCCATCGCCTTGTGCGTTCGAAGTTGTTTCCCGTCCGATACGGATATACCGGTGCTCTCCTGTCCTCGATGCTGGAGGGCATACAGTCCCAGGTAGGTGAGACGAGCCGCTTCGGGCTGGTTGGCGATACCAAATATGCCACACATAGTGTTTGAGGGATGTCTAGTTTAACCGAACCGTGATCGGTTTTCGAGTAGGCACTCGAGGCCAGCCTGCCACGCGTCCTCGATCTCGTGGACGGCGATGTCAATCGCGCGCGCGCCCGCATAATTGAGGATGAAGCGATCGCCGCCAACGGCTCCGATCTCGTGAGCTATCAGGCCGGCCGCCACCACACGCCGCGCCAGAGCTGGCCCATCGTCGGTTGACAGCAACACCCGCGTCGGAAATTCACCAAACAGATCCAGGCAATCGTCGAACCGGGCGGGCACCCGCACTTCGGCTCCGATCGGGCCGCGATGGAGAGTCCCAAAACAGCACTCGGCCAGCGACACAGCAAAGCCCCCCTCACTGAGATCGTGAGCCGAGTGGACCCGGGATTCGCGAATCAGAGTTGCGACGCAATTCTGCATTGCCCGCTCCCGTTCGAGATCGATCTGGTCTGAACGCGAGGCCGTTTCCAGGAGCAGGATTGCATCGCCCGGGTTCTGGAACGCGGAGGGCGTCACCAGGCCCAGGTCCTCGATCAGACCGACTATGCCGACAACGGGTGTGGGATAAATGTCTTCCTTGAAGGTTTCGTTGTAAAAGCTAACGTTCCCTCCGGTGACCGGCGTCTCGAACACCCGGCAGGCTTCGGACATTCCATCGACGACCTCGCTGAACTGCCACATCACTTCCGGGTGCTCCGGGTTGCCAAAATTCAAGCAATTCGTCGCCGCAACAGGCTTCGCACCCGAACACACCAGGTTCCGACACGCCTCCGCGACGGCTTTTCGAGCCCCCTCCCTGGGATTCCGAGCGACATGCACTCCGGGACCATCGAGCACCATGGCGAGCGCTTTCTGGGTGCCCTTCACTCTGAGTACGGCTGCGTCCGACCCGGGACCCACCATCGTGTTGGACTGAACCATATGGTCGTATTGCTCCCAGATCCACCGCCGACTGGCCAAGTTGGGTGAGACCAGCGCCCGCGTAAGCAGGTCCGCGTAGTCACTTTTCCCGGGATTCTTGTCTGCGCGCCGGAATGCGGCCACGGTTTCATCGGGACAGGTGTCCAGAAAACTGTAACGGGTCAACCAGTCCTCGATCCGGGGTTTGGAAGGCGGTTCCAGGGGTCTGTTGTAGAGAGGCACGTCGTCGGCCAGGGGGGCGTTTGGAATCTCGGCCACAGTTTCTCCGCCCATTTGCACGCGAAGCAGACCGTCCCCCTTGACCTCACCAACGTCGACGGCTTCCAACCCCCACTTGCTAAACACCTCGAATAACTCCAATGTGCGAGACGGCTCCGCGACCAGGAGCATCCTTTCTTGCGATTCGCTGAGCATGATTTCGTACGGCCCCAATCCGGACTCACGTTGAGGCACCTTATCCAGATCGAGGTCCACGCCAGTACCTGCGCGTGCGCCCATCTCGCAACTGGAACAGGTCAGACCGGCAGCCCCCATGTCCTGAATCCCGACGACCAGGCCCTTGTCCATCACCTCAAGACACGCTTCCATCAAAAGCTTTTCCATGAAGGGATCGCCGATCTGAACGTTGGGCCGCTTTGCCCCGGCGTCCGCGTCGAAACCCGCCGATGCCATCGTTGCGCCGTGAATTCCGTCACGGCCGGTCCTGGCGCCTACATAGATAACCCGATTGCCAACACCCGTTGCCTGTCCCAGAAAAATCTTGTCTTTCTCGAATATGCCGAGCGCGAAGGCGTTGACCAGAGGGTTCTGCGAGTAGCAATCGGCGAAATACACTTCGCCTCCGACGGTGGGGACACCAAAACAATTACCGTAGGCGGCGATACCCCCAACCACACCCTCAAGAATCCGACGGTTCTGCGCTTGGTCGAGACGACCGAACCGCAGGCTGTTCATCGCCGCGATCGGCCGGGCCCCCATCGTGAAAATGTCACGGAGAATCCCACCGACTCCAGTGGCCGCACCCTGGAAGGGCTCGATAAACGACGGATGATTGTGAGATTCGATCTTGAACGCCACTGCCAGCCCGTCACCGATTTCGATGATGCCAGCGTTCTCCCCTGGACCCTGAAGAACAGCCGGCCCTTTAGTGGGCAAACGCTTGAGATGAACACGTGAACTCTTGTAGCTGCAGTGTTCGCTCCACATGACGCTGAAGATGCCCAGCTCTGTCAGATTGGGTTCCCGGCCGAGAATGTCCAGAATCCGCCCATACTCTTCCCTGGACAGATTGTGGTCGGCCAGGATTTCTTCGTTAAATGTTGTCGACATTGAGTTCAGGCGTGGGAAAGGGCCGTGACCATGGATTCAAAGATCAACCGACCGTCATCGCTGCCAAGTAACTTTTCACTGGAGCGATCCGGGTGAGGCATCATTCCTAGTACGTTACGGCCCTGGTTAATGATGCCGGCAATGTTGTTCAAAGAACCGTTCGGGTTGGCTTGATCAGTGACCTTACCCTCGGCGTCAACGTATCGAAAGACGACTTGATCCTGGTCTTCGAGCCTGCGAACCGTGTCGGCGTCGGCATAAAAATTGCCTTCTCCATGCCCGATCGGAATATAGAGAATTTGCCCCGCATGAATCCGGGACGTAAACGGGGTCGCCACCGACTCGGCTCTCAGATGAAGCCATCGGCAAACATACTTTAGGCCAACGTTGGGAAGCAGCGCGCCGGGCAGCAGACCGGCTTCCATCAAAATCTGAAAGCCGTTGCAGATGCCGATCACCAAGCCGCCACTCTTCGCGAATGCGGTCAGGGCTCCCATCACTGGAGAAAAACGAGCGATGGCCCCGGTTCGAAGATAATCGCCATAGGCAAAGCCTCCGGGCAGAATCACGGCATCGAAGCCGTCGAGGCTCGTGTCCTGATGCCAGATGAACTCGACCGGCTTACCGAGGACGGACTCCACGGCGTAATAGCAGTCGTGGTCGCAGTTGGACCCGGGAAAGACAACGACTCCGAACTTCACTTTCCACTCATTCCCAAATAATCCGATAATTTTCGATGACGGGATTTGTCAGAACATCCCGGGCCAGACGCTCAACGAGAGCGGTACGGTCCGGATGGGTCAGGTCGTCCCCGACCACTACGTCGAAGTACTTCCCTTGACGCACTTCGCTCACGCCCGATATACCGGCCGTGTCAAGATTTCGGTGGATCGTGAGTCCTTGCGGATCAAGAACCGTAGGCTTCAGGGTCACGATGACAGTTACTTTCATGTCTTAGCTACCCTAACGCAAGTTAAGAGTCATGAGATATACGTTAAGAATTGAGAAGCAGTTCCTCGTTTTACTCTCAACAATTAAATCACCCTTGACTAGTCATTCCCATCCCCAAAAACTCTAGCAAAAACGTAATCCACGTTCTCTAACAGACGCTTGGAATCGAAGACCGAATCGATCTGCTGACGGTCGAGCCGCCCGCAGATGTCTCCATCCGCCAGCACACTGTCTTTGAAACCCAGACCCTCGTCCCACACACGCATAGCGTTTCTCTGGACCCAGCCGTACGCTTCCTCGCGAGTGACTCCCTGCTCGACCAACTCCAGCAACAATTGCCCCGAGTAGATGAGTCCGTGAGTCAGGTCGAGGTTCTCTTTCATTCTGTCCGGATAGATGAGAAGCCGATCGACGAGATTGGCACTGCGATCCAAGAGGTAGTCGAGCAGAATCGTCGAATCCGGGAAGATGATTCGTTCTGCCGAAGAATGGGAGATGTCACGCTCATGCCAGAGTGCAACGTTTTCAAACCCGGCGAGCGCATTGCTGCGCAAGATTCGCGCCAGTCCCGAAATTTGTTCCGACGCAATCGGATTCCGCTTGTGTGGCATAGCTGAAGAACCCTTCTGCTGGGAAGAAAAATACTCCTGCGCCTCGCGTACCTCAGTCCGTTGAAGGTGCCGCACTTCGACGGCGATCTTCTCCAGGCTCGCGCCGACGAGTGCAATCGCTGAGATGTAGTGCGCATGCCGGTCCCTTTGCACAACTTGTGAAGATGCCGGTGCGGGCCGGAGGCCCAGTCGCTCCATCACGCGTTCTTCGATTCGGGGAGACAAATGCGCAAAGGTTCCTACTGCGCCAGAAAGCTTACCGACCCGCATCCCCTCGGCGGCATCGGACATTCGATGGCGTTGCCGACGGATCTCGTCATACCAAATCGCCAGCTTGTGGCCGAACGTGATCGGTTCGGCATGAACGCCGTGCGTGCGCCCCGCCATCACAGTGGACTTGAACTCCAGGGCACGTTTTCGAAGAACTTCCAGGAAGTGGTCCAACCCTTCCATAAGTATCGCCGAAGCTTCCTGAACCTGAAGGGCCAACGCCGTGTCGACGACGTCCGAAGAAGTCAGCCCAAAGTGGAAGTACCTGGAAGACTTACCCACGTGCTCGGCGACAGTGGAGGTAAACGCGATCACGTCGTGACGGACTTCAGCCTCGATTGCCTCGATGCGTTCGACTGAAAAGTTCGCGCGCTCGCGAATCTCCTTCGCCGCATCAGGAGGTACAACGCCGTCCTCTTCCAAGACGCTCGTGGCTGCGAGTTCGACCTCGAGCCACATCCGATACTTGTTCTCGTCCTCCCAGATGCCGCCCATGACTGGACGCGTATATCGTGGGATCAAAATTCCGCTCTCCTAGCCTAGTTCTATGGGTGCAGTTGGAGTGGCCTGTGAAGTCAGTGAGACCGAAGCCCCGGCAAAGCCCCTCGAAGACAGCGCCTGGCACGCCTCCTGCCGGGCGATTTCAGGGTGGTTGTTCTGGGAACTGAGATGGGCCAGCAAGATATGCTGAGCCTGGCCGTCGTAGGGGCCGGCGAGAAATCGGCTGACGATCGCGTTGGAAAGGTGCCCGTTCCGGCCCAGCAGTCTTTCCTTGAGGCTCCAGGGGTAGGATCCCATCCGGAGCATGTCGAGATCGTGGTTCGACTCCAGGATCAGAATGTGAGTCCCCTTCATCAGGTCCGCTACATGATCAGGAATCCAGCCCAGATCGGTCAGTTGAGTCACCTTGATCCCATTGTAGCGCACTGAAAAAGCCGTGGGCTCTGCGGCATCATGAGGAACGGCAACAGTATCCACTTCCACATCGCCAATGGTAAAGCTCCGGCCGGGAACGATGGGGACAATGCCCGACCCATTCATGTCGTATCTGTCGGCTCGGCTACCATCAATCGTGCCGGAGGACATGAACACATCGAGTGAAAACTTCTTTACCATCGCCTTGAGACCCGCTACGTGGTCGGTATGCTCGTGCGTTATCAGCACCGCATCGACTTGATCCGGGTCCTCACCGATGGCCCTGAGGCGGTTCGCCAGCGTCCTGGGCCCGAGCCCGCAGTCGATCAGCAGGCGCACCCTGTCGGTCCGGATGTAGGTCGCGTTACCCCGACTCCCGCTGCCCAGAACGGATACTCTTATCGACATTTAGATATTGAATGAAATCCAAGCAAGCGATTCGTGTTTAAGTTGGCACTGCAACCCGCGCTTCCGTTCACAGTATCCGGACCCAAGTGGACAGTTCGGGGGAACCTACCAATAAAATCCCAATTTCGATAGAATACACGGATGCGTCTCAAGCCATTTGTATTCTTCACCCTGGTCGGATTGCTGGCCGGTTACGCGATCTACCGGGAATCAGTCGCGCCCGATGCGACGTTAATCGGTTCTGTGGCACCTGAGTTTGAGCTCGTGGATCAGGATGGCCAGACCGTACGGCTCAGCGACTACTCCGGGAATTTAGTCTTCCTCAACTTCTGGGCCACCTGGTGCGAACCATGCATTGTTGAGATGCCGGACATGATGGCCCTGAATGAAACCTTTAAAGGCCGCCCCTTCAGGATGCTCGCTGTCAGCATCGATACCAATTGGGAAGACGTCCGCGAGTTTTACGAAGAACACGACCTGGATATCCCGACGGCGTTGGACCCGGGGCGCCAAGTTTACTCAAAGTACAGGGCCCTCGGCGTCCCGGAAACGTTTTTCATCGATGGTAACGGGAACATCGTGCAGAAGTTCATTAGCTACCGGCGATGGATGAGTCCCCAGTTTCTGACTGAAATCGAAAATCTGGTGACCCAACACGAGAACCCCACGCTCCCTGAAACGATTGGCGGTCAGATCGGAGATTGACCCCATCCCCCGTGCCGCAATCCCCCCCCGATAGACCCACATCTCTGAAATCGTTCTTCGACCTGGCACGGGACGAACTCGCCACCGCTTTGGAACCGCAGTTCCGGGCAACACAGCTCTACAAAGCGGTTTACAAGCAATGGATCGACGACTTCGGCGAGATCACAAACCTGCCCAAGTCACTGAGAACAGACCTGAAGGCCCGGTGGAATATCCAAACGCCACCGATCCACCGGACGTTTGAAGCCCACGACGGGACCCGCCGCCACCTGATCCGGCTGGCTGATGGCGAAATGGCTGAAACTGTCTTCATCCCTGAAGAAAACCGAAACACGATCTGCGTTTCCTCCCAGGTCGGCTGCCCTCTGGCGTGTGCGTTCTGCCTTACCGGACAGCTCGGATTCGTCCGACACCTTAACCCTGGAGAAATCGTGTCCCAGGTACTGGTCGCCCAACGCGAGAACCTCGGACCTGACAACGCGCGTGCGTCGGGCAATGCTTCCAACAAAACCCCTGGCGACACGCGTGGAGTCAGAGATTTCTACCGAGACCACTTCAACATTGTCCTTATGGGGATGGGCGAGCCCTTGCACAACTATGACAATGTGATGAAGGCTCTGGCCATACTGAACGACCCTTCAGGTCTGAACATATCGATGTCACGCATAACGCTCTCGACAGCCGGATTAATTCCCGAGCTGAAGCGTCTCGGCCAGGAGCGGCTGATTCCGAACCTGGCTGTCTCCCTCACGGGCGCGACAGACCCGACGCGCGACAGTCTGATGCCGATCAACAGAACCTACCCGATCGGAGCCCTGGTGGAGGTTCTCAGAAAATTCCCCTTCAAGCCGAGGCAACACGTCATGTTGGAATACGTCTTGCTCCGAGGTCTGACCGACTCTCCGGATCAGGCCCGGGATCTGGCGGCAATCGCCCGCAAGGCTCGGGCGAAAGTCAACCTGATTCCCCTGAACGAATCGCCTGACCTGGAATTCGAACGCCCGGACCAGGCCACCGTCATGCGCTTCCACAAGATTCTGCTAGAGGAACGGATTCCGGTTTTCATTCGAAAAAGCCGGGGTGACGACATCTCCGCTGCTTGCGGCCAACTGAAAAAGAAGTGGGCCGACTCGCCGCCCCAGATCGATCTCGCGGCCCTTAATATTTAAGGGTGGATGACTCACGTCGAGGCCTGGGCAGGTCGTGGGTCGCCCGAGTCTCTTTGGGGCGTTTCCACTCCAGTTCATATCGACTCAGAAGTTGATTCCCTCAGTGGCGAGCAACACCCTGAGCCCCGCGAGCAACGGCAGGCAAACACAGCAAGGCCCGAGCCAAGCACCGGCGCGAGCAGATAGACCCACATATGCTGGAGCTGTCCGCTAACAAGCGCCGGCGCCAGGGATCTGGCAGGGTTCATTGATGCGCCGGAAATTGGTCCGGCAAACAGGGCCGCAAGCCCCACCCAGGCTCCAACGGCGAGCCCGGCTGTAGCGCCCTTCTCTTTGGCCCCCGTCGCCACGTTGAGAATCGTGAACATCAAAAGGAAGGTGATAACAATCTCCAGGACAAAGGACTGCCGGGCGCTGCTCGCAGGAATCGTGGCACCGAGGGTCGAGTGCGCGCCGAATAGCACACGAACCAGGATGCTGCCCGCCAGCCCGCCGAAAAGCTGACTGACGAAATAGGGAACGACGTCGTTTCCGGGAAGGCGTCGAGCGAGCCAGAAACCCAGGGTGACCGCGGGATTGAGGTGTGCGCCCGAAATGTCACCGACCGCATAGATCATCGCCATAACGACAAGCCCAAAGGTTAGCGCGATACCGACGTGCGAAATAACCCCCTGACTGATGTCGTTCACCACGATTGCGCCTGTTCCAGCGAATACGAGGGCAAAGGTTCCAATGGCTTCCGCCGCGAATCTCCGCACGAGTTCTCCTGCAACCGCTAAAAGTTCAGTCCCAGACAGTACCACGGACAGATTGGAACGTGCTTTACCTGGCTAGCCGCGACGCTTCAGGCTGGCGGTGGCTCCCTTCTGAGCGACGCGACCGCACCGATAGTCGGTCAAAAACCGGAAGAAGTTGCGCGAGACTTCTTCCACGGGCTGCTAGGCAATGCGCCGCTGGCCGCGTCCCCACCCACCTGAATTGCGCCCACCGTTGCGCGACTGTCCGCCGGGTCGCATGCCACGCACATTGCTACCGTAGGGCATACGGTGGCATTCGGGCCGCACAGCGACGTCAGGTTCAAAGCCCTGGACTTTCCTACGCGGGATCGGCGCGCCGATCATGCGTTCGGTGTCACGCACCCAGGGGCGATCGATGGCGGTGACGAAGGTGCACGCTATACCCACCCGTTCCGCACGGCCGGTGCGTCCGACACGATGAGTGTAGGCCTCGGGAGTGTTCGGCACGTCGAAGTTAATCACATGAGAAACACCGCACACGTCTATGCCGCGCGCCACGATGTCTGTGGCTACCAGGATGTTGAAGCGGCGCGCTCGGAAGCCACTCATGGCACGATCACGCTGGGCCTGGGACATGGATCCCTGGATAGCTACGGCACGGTGTCCGCCCCGGCTCAAATGCTCAGCTAATCGCCGGGCCCGGTGCTTAGTGCGAGTGAAAACAATGGCCGAGTGGCAGGCATCGCTGGTAAGCAGGTGCTTGAGCAGGGCCTTCTTTCGCCCCTCCGAGATCATATACAGAGCGTGGTCGACGGTGGCGACCGGGGCGGCATCGGCCAGCTCAACCACGTGCGGGTCCGTCAGCAGATCGTCGGCGAGCCGACGAATCTCCCTCGGCATAGTGGCCGAAAACAGCAGGTTCTGCCGTTGGGCGGGCAAGAAATTGAGGATTTTGCGAACGTCGGGCAAGAAGCCCATGTCAAACATGTGATCGGCCTCGTCTAGCACGAGGGTCTCTATCTGGCCGAGGTGCAGAACTCGCTGGTCGAGCAAGTCGAGCACTCGACCCGGGCAGCCCACAATGATTTCCGGGTGCCGCCGGAGCGCGGCGACCTGATTACGGGTTGAGACGCCACCGTACACGGTGACCGTCTTCAAGTGCGTAAAACTGGACAGCGCGCTAATCTCAGCCGCGATCTGGGTGGCAAGCTCCCGGGTAGGGGCGAGCACGATGGCGCGAGGGCCTTTACGGCGCTCCGTGAGCAGCCTGTCAAGCAGCGGCAACGCGAAGGCCGCCGTCTTGCCCGTACCGGTCTGGGCCAGGCCCAGGACGTCGCGGCCGGCGCGACCTGCGGGAATCGTTTCGAGTTGGATCGGCCAAGGATTTTCGAAGCCACTGGCTCGGATGCCGCGCACTAGGGCTTCATGGAGCTCAAACCGGTCGAAACCGGTTGAAGCAGTGGATACTGAACTAGACATAAAGGGATTATTCTCCGCCGTACGCGCACAGGCAGGGCCTGAACGGCAGGGCCGTACTTTCCGACCCAGACAACAGCTAAGGGCAAGAGGGATTGTTTGGCGACGCGACCTCGGAAGGATAACTAAAGAGGTCCTGTTGATCGCCGCTTTCGGGCTGATGCCCGATCAAGGCGCAAATACTATAACCCGTATCAGCAACTTATACCACCATTTCATGCACGAAGTGTCTCAACTGCGGGTACCGTCTATGAGCGCAAACAAGAAATCCTTAGGCTCAGGAGGACCGTGGGCTCCATCCCAAAATATGCCTGAGAAATGCCAGCAATATGCACACGGCAGCATTCCGGGCAGATCTCGTTCAGTGCCGTTCCCTATTTCTCGGCAACGATGTAGACGATAAAGGCCATGTCGGCCTCGCCGCGCTCTGCGGGGGCAAAGACACCGTTGCCCTCCCGTGTGTCTTCCTCTGTGCCCTCCCAGTAAACGGTCACGCGTTTGAACCCCGCCTCGAGCAATATCTCTCGGATTTCAGGAAGACTCCACAGACGCCAGTCGTAGGTAAAGGCCTTATTCATACGGGAGCCATCAGGAAACGTGAAATCAATGTGACAGAGCAGATCGCCGTTGATGGGATCGTAGCGTTCCTGATCCCATACGTAGGTAAACGAATCTTGAACCGTCTTTTCACTCATCTCCTGGTGGGCCTCGGCCCCACCATAGGCATCCAGCATGAAAAGGCCGTCGGGACGGAGGCCTTTGTTTACGGCCCTGAAGTACCGGCGCAGGAGCTTGCGGTCCTTGAAGATCCAGTAGCTGAAGTTCATCGCGAGAACGACGTCCACGGGCCTGCAATTTACTTTCAGCACGTTGGCGTTGATCAGCTCGATACGATTTCGGGCTGGTCCGAGCGCCGCAACGTGCTGTTCGCGACCCCATTGCTGGACATCCGCGTCCAGATCGACGCCGATGGCATGATTGGTCCTGCGCCGGCGCACCCATTCGCAGGAAGTGTTGCCGGTGCCACAGAAGTCTTCCCGCAACCACTTCGCCTTGCGTCCGCGCAATTCGATGAATGTATCGTCAACGAAGTCGATCTCAGCTTCCGCACACTGCACGGCCTCTTCATAGAGCACGTGCCTGTCAGCTCGCTCAGCCATGCTGGGCAGGGATTTTTCAGCCGTCCGGCGAGAACCGGATCGAGACGCTTTGGGAGACATTCAGAATTTCCTCAGGAAAGAATCGGTCCGGAACCCTCGGCCGCGACGCGGAGTAGTCACGGCTGGTCTTTTCCCACTCGATCACGTTGTCGCCATCGCTCAAACGCCTTACCACATTGTATTCTAGGAGATCTTTTTCGGTCCGGTGAACGGCCGGGAACATCATTGACAGAATAGTCCAGGCACATCCTTTACAGTTTGTACCTCTTTCTCATTCTATTCCCCAAAGCATCTTGAATGGTAAAGGTCCGTTCGTCCATTTGTCCGAGACGAACGGTGCCGAAGTAGACATCCCAGACGCCGTCGTCGACTTCCTCGAGTCCGACGTACTCACCTTCAAGGGTGTGGGTGATTGGAACACGATGGGCCGACCACCGGAATCCCCCGTTCCGACTGACCAGCCGCGTTTCGAAATGAGACGGATACTCGATGGGAGGCAGGCCCAACGGAAACTCCCGTGAAGAGGTTTGATAGCGGGAGTCGGGCGTTTCCTGGTCCAGCGCCTCATGGGGACGCACAGTGTTGAATTCCTCAACAAAACGATTGAACCGGAATTGCTGAGCCCGCATCGTGGCCACTGGCGGCCGAGTGGTCTCTTGTTTCAAGGTTTTGTGCATGCGTTCGTGTCGACCGTTTTGATCTGGCCGGCCGGGCTGAATCAATTCGGGGAAGATTCCGAGGCGGATCCACCAGACCGATAGCCGGCTCAGTCGCCCGATGGCCGTGGTGGCGAACGGCGGCCCGTTATCGGTCCGGATGATTGCAGGGAGACCGAAGTTCCGGAAGACACTCTTGAATACGGACTTCGCGCGAACATGATTAGTCGAGTAGAGGCCCTTACATGCGAGCAGATACCGGGTGCAACCGTCGGTGATCGTCAACGGATAGCAATAGATGCCATCCCCAGTTTTAAACTCGCCTTTATAGTCCGCACACCAGACATCATTGGACCGATCCATTGAAGTCACGGGCTTGCCCGGATGACCCGGATAGGTGCGTCTCCGCTTCTTCTCCACAAGCCCATGACGTTTCAGCAGTTCCGAGATCGTCGATCGGGCGGGCCAGTCGACCTCGGGATGCCGGGTATTCAAGATCTTAAGAAGCTTCTTGGCCCCCCAGTGAGGATGTTTGCGGCGCAGATCGATCACCCGCCGCACCACATCGTCTGACGTCCGATGCGGGCAGCCGACAGGACGACGGGAACGCTCCTCCAATCCGGATTGGCCATTCTCCAAGAATCTGTCAATCCACTTATATCCGGTGGGCCGGCTCACCCCGTAGCGCGCACACAGTTCGACGATCGAGAAAGATCGAGTAAGATAATCGGCAATAAATAATCGTTTTTGATCCATGGTCGTTGATTGATCCCAGGGCATATGAAGTCCTCCACGGAGGACTTCATCGTGATCGATCTGTAAACCATGTACCCGGACAGATATGTAAACGATGTACCCGGACCGTACCCGGGCGTACCTTAGCATAGGATCCACGGTCCGTTGGCCGGCCCCCCCGTGAGCGTTCGTCTTGGTTAATGTGCGGGCATAGAGCGGACCTGCAGAAGAGCTACATGACGCGGTCGTGACCCCAGGTCAAGCGAGCGGAAACGTCGAACTCCTTCGTGGCGTCCGGGTTGGCGTGGAGGGATTGCCTGTTGAAGTCCACGTCCAACTCCTCGAGCGGCAGTTCCAAGACCTCGGAACCATAGGTCAGGTTCGGAAATTCGACCCCGTCTTTGTTGATGTCGAGCAACCGGGTTGTCTTTGGGGAAATGACCACGCGGCGGAGCGCGCGCAGTTTCTCTGTCTCGCGGCGAAAGAACTGAATGAGATCGTGCGCGCCTTCAGTGGAACCGGTATAAACGATCACAGTATCGATGGAAAATAATATCAGTAGGTGTCGCGAAGCCACCGCACGATTTCATCAATGGTGTTCGGCGCCGTCAAAAAGGCACCGGTCCCCCCTTCCACGGAACTGACGGTAATGCGTGATGCGCCCGTGATGAACTCCCGTATCTCTTGTCCTGTCTCCCGATCGGGGACGATCAGGTGAGCCATCCGCGGGCTGAACTCGCGCGCCGTTCCGGCCATGGCCAGAGCCTCGTCGAGAATAGGATTGAGCGCCACTGCACTTCCAACTTCAGGAAAACGACCTGCAGCTAATAACGCCAGGTTGGCTCCTACGTCTGAGCCAATGACTGCGATCCGGTTCGAATCCAAGCGGGCCTGGGACTTCAACCAGTCCAGTGCCGGCTCAAGGTCCAGAGGAAACTGCCGGGAATCGGTCCGCCACCCCTCGGCTACGCTTATCTCTTCCCGGTTTCGTCGGCGACTCTCTCCATGTCCGCGGAGGTCCAGCGTCATCACCGCCCAGCCTTCCAGCAACAGTCTCTCTTTCAAGCCGTTCCAGACGGACCGCGTCTCACCATAACCGTGAAGCAGCAGCGCAGCGGGAATGGGTGCCGGAATTCCCTCGGGGCTCTCAAAAGAACCCCAAAGCTCGACGCGGTCAAAGGTTTCAAGCGTGAGAGCTCCCGGTACCTGCGCACCCGAGTCCAATGCCGGTATGATCACCAGGTCGAGTTCGAAAAGCAGGACGTTATCGACGCGGTTCAAAAACCCGCTCACTACTCGCTTTTCCGACTCCTTACCTTCAAACTCCGCATAAACCTCATAGTCGACACTGTGAGGCAGGCCATTCACTGCGTATACTCCGCGATCGTCGGTGAGGTGTGTCCGGGTCACGCCAGAGTCCACATTGTGAATAGAAACGCGGGCGCCCGGAATCGGTTGGCCACGTAAGTCGGAAACCACACCGGTAATGTTCTTGGGACGGGGGGGGATGGGGCGTTGCGCCGATTCTCCAAACCCGACGATTGCAGCCAGCAAAACCACGACACTCAGGGCCCGCCGCGGGAATCGGCCCGGATCCAGTGAAGAGATTCGATGGGTCGAGGTGTTCAACACAGTCATCGCTGTGATCGGGCCCTTGTCTGGGTCGTATTCGGTCTAAATAAGTGGCTAATTCTGGAGCAATCGTTGGATCACCGCTTCGGTTTCTTCGTAACGCCCGATGCCGGTATGGCTCAACTGAATGATGCCATCCTGATCCACGACGTAGTGGGTCGGCCATGCATTAGCCAGGTAGTCCAGCCACGTCAGGTATTCGTGGTCGATGGTCACGGGGTATTCGATTCCCTTTTCGGCAACCGTACGGCGAACGTCCTCAACTTTTTTCTCAAACTCACCCCGTGGCGTGTGCACGCCGATGATCACGAGGCCCTGATCCGCATACTTCGCGTGCAACTCTTTCAAATGTGGTAGCGTCTTCGCGCACTCGGGACAGCCCCAGGCCCAAAAGTCGATTAAAACGACTTTTCCCCGCAGTTCCTCCAACGTCATGGGTTCTGAGTTGATCCACTCGGTGGTCTTCAGGGCGGGTGACATCTGGCCGACGAAGGCATCTTCAGGATGTTGGGCTCCAGCCGTAATCGTAAACAACACTATGAAGGCCACCAAGCTCAGGCCCGACATTTTTGCCAGCATCTATTTCTCCCTTGTTCTCCCTCGCCCTCCCCTGTTCTCCCTTGGTTGTGTGGTAAACGCCACCCTATTTTGTCACAGTCCAATTTCGGAAGCTACTATCGCGGCCTGTGGTTGGTTCACGAGCTTGACAGCGCGGGTGGTTTCAGACCTGATCCACTCATTTACCGTCGGACAGCCACAAGGGTTGCCAGTGCGCGATCGGTTTCGATCGATTCTTCATAAAAAAGCACTTCCAGGTTTCCGAACATACGCCCCAGTTCGTCGGATTCGAGTAGAAAATCCCGGCGTGGTCGAGTATTTCCCAACACGTCCTGGTGATCGGTGGTAAAAGTTCGAAAGTAGAGAATACCTCCCGGCCGGAGTGCCTCCGCATACTGTTCGGCAAGCGGCCTGCAAAGAAAGAATGTGTTTACGATGGCGTCAAAACTATCTGGCAACAATGACATGTTCTCCACGTCAGATTGGACGACGCGGACCGGCAAACGTTCTCTCTCCACCGACTCCCGAAGCGGGGTGAATGCGTCTATCGAACGGTCCAACGCAACGACCCGGCATCCATGCCGGCCAAAGAACAGCGTGTGTCGGCCCGAACCGCACGCGACATCCAGAACCTCCGGGAGCACCTCGGAGGTCTCTTCTCGACTCATTATTCGATCTGCGAAACGGAGTATGAAATCTTCGGGTGGCTTCATGCGTATTTGGAAACACGACTGCTTATAGTCACACAATGACCCAGACCGAAGCCACAGCCCAAGACGTCAAACGCAAGAAAGCGTTCCTGCAAATCCGTCTAGTGAATGGTCTGGGCCTTCAGTCCATACACCGGCTGCTCTCTGAGGTTCGGGAACCGGAAGACATTTTATCTCTCACCACAAGGGATCTGGCTGAGAAGACCATCCCGCACAAGATAGCTCGGGATCTGCTTTCATCCCAAGCGCAGGATCGCGCTGAAGAAGAGTGGGAACGTGCATGTTCTCTCGGCATTGAGATTATCGACATCCACGATTCGTCGTACCCGGCTTTACTGCTCGAGACCTACGACCCCCCGGTAGTGCTCTACGTTCGTAGCGAAGGATGGGAGCCCCGGCGGCCTCACGTTGCAGTGGTTGGAGCCCGGCGGGCCAGCGCTTACGGCATCAACTGTGCAGAAGGCATCGCGCGCAATCTAGCCGAACGGGGGATTGTCATCGTTTCGGGCCTGGCCCGAGGTATCGACACTGCCGCCCACCGCGGTGCCCTGGCCGGAGGCGATACGGTTGCCGTGTGTGGCACGGGCCTGGACAGTATGTACCCATCCGAAAATCGCGCACTAGGCGAATCCATCGTCGCGAAAGGCGCTCTATTGTCAGAGTTTCCGCTAGGAACGCCCCCACTTCCGGCGAATTTCCCTTTGCGCAATCGGATTCTGGCCGGCATGACGCTCGGAACAATCGTCGTTGAGGCTGGGGAACGATCGGGATCACTGATCACGGCCCGGCTCGCTCTGGAAGCGAATCGTGAGGTGTTTGCGATTCCCGGCCCAATTTTCTCAGCCCAGAGCTTCGGCCCTCATCTGCTGATCCGACAAGGCGCATGCCTGGTGGCGGATTGGCAGGATGTCGTCGAAGAATTGGGCGAAAAGGTTTTTGATAGACTTGATTCGCCCGAAGGGGCTTCTCGTCCCGGCGAGCCCGAACTGACAGACCCACAGCGGGCGGTTCGAGATGCCCTCTCGGCGTCGGCGGAAACCGCGATTGACACGCTGCTCTCGAAGCTTGACCTCCCCCGAGGCGAAATTTATTCGGCTCTGCTTGAACTGGAACTGGCGGGTCTCGTCAGGCAACTCCCAGGCGATCGTTTCGTCCTCAGGTTATCCTAGTTCAACTGAATCGGCCTTTATTTCATGGGTACTGCAAGCGGGAAACGCAAGACAGCGCCACTTAATTTCACGTCTTCCGCTATGGGTTTTTCGGCCCTTTAGTTGCTTCGAAAATAGAGGTTTTAGCGAGAGGAATAAAAAGACACGGTTGATTTTTTGCTCGACACGACTTAATAACTTAAAGGTCTCGCGGGTCTCACTGGCTCGAGATTGAGTTTCGAACATGGCAACAACTACTACCACGAAGAAAAAGACTGCGAAGAAGAAGACGAAGAAACCGACAGGCAATAAGTCTCTTGTCATAGTCGAATCGCCGGCCAAAGCCAATACGATTCGGAAGTACCTGGGCAACGGTTACGTCGTCAAGGCTTCGGTCGGTCACATCAAAGACCTGCCCAAGAGCAAGCTCGGGATCGACGTCGACAGGAGTTTCGACCCTTCTTACGAAGTGATCCCGGGTAAGGAAAAGATAGTTAAGGACCTGAAGGGTGCTGCCAAATCCGCCCGTAAGATCTATCTCGCCGCAGACCACGACCGCGAAGGGGAGGCCATCTGCCAGCATCTCAAAGAACTTCTCGAGAGCAAGGATCGGGAAATCTTCCGCGTACTCTTCAACGAGATCACACCCAAAGCCATACGCAGAGCGATGGCGCAGCCCACCGAGATTGACTCAAACGTAGTTAATGCCCAGCAAGCGCGGCGAATTCTCGATCGATTGGTTGGATACCAGGTGAGCCCGTTGCTCTGGGACAAAGTCCGCCGCGGCATCTCGGCCGGCCGCGTTCAGACGGTTACCCTACGCCTTATTGTTGAGAGAGAGCGTGAGATTCAGGACTTCAAGTCGGAAGAATACTGGACGATTGCGGCACGACTAGAAGGGCACGCACCACCGCCGTTCGAATCGCGCCTGGTCAAGTACGAAGGGAAAAACATCGAGATTCCAAACCAGGCCTCCGCCGACCACATCGTTGCGACTGTCCGCGACGCCGGCTTCCGCGTTAAATCCGTCGTAAAAAAGGAGAAGAAACGTCGACCGGTGCCTCCCTTCACCACCAGTAAGCTGCAGCAGGATGCCGCAAGGCGATTTCGATTTACGGTCAAGAAAACGATGATGCTAGCCCAGAGGCTGTACGAGGGAAAGGAGATCGAAGGGCAGGACAGCGTCGGCCTGATCACCTACATGAGAACGGACTCCACGCGAATTTCCGGCGAAGCGATGGACGCGGTTCGCCCCTACATTTCAAATAGTTACGGAGAGGCCTATCTCCCTGAAAAGCCCGTTTTCCACAAGAGCAAGAAGGACGCGCAGGACGCGCACGAGGCGATTCGCCCCACGTTCGTCGAGTATGCACCCAACAAGATCAAGGCGGTTCTCACTGAAGACGAGTACAAACTCTATTGGCTGATCTGGACTCGGTTCGTCGCCTCGCAGATGAATCCGGCAGTCTACGACCAGACCACCGTTGAAATCGAATCAAAGAGCTATCTCTTCCGTGCCAACGGGCGCGTTCAGAAGTTCGACGGGTTCCTGAAAGTGTATGAAGAATCTTCCGACGAAGACAAGAAAACTTCCCCTGAGGACGAAAACATAACCTTGCCTCAGCTGTCTGAAGGAGAGACTCTCCGTCTTGTCGAACTCGATCCGGTACAGCACTTCACGGAACCACCACCGCGCTTTACTGAAGCGGGCCTTGTGAAGGCTTTGGAAGAAAAGGGCATCGGACGCCCGTCGACGTACGCAACGATGCTGACGACCATCCAGGATCGGGAGTATGCATTAAAAAAACAGGCCAAATTCTGGCCCACGGAACTGGGCACAGTCGTCACGGATCAACTGGTCAAACATTTTGCTGACATCTTCGACGTCGCATACACGGCCCGCATGGAAGAAGAACTCGACGCCATCGAGGAAGGCACCTCGACTTGGGTAGAGACCCTGGAAGGCTTCTACACAAAGTTTGAAAAGGATCTGACTGAAGCCGCGGTCAACATGGAGAACATTAAGCGGCAGGAACTTCCGACCGACGAAGTCTGCGACAAGTGCGGCAAGCCGATGGTCATCAAATGGGGTCAGTTTGGCAGTTTCTTGGCGTGCACCGGGTATCCGGACTGTTCGAACACGAAAGAAATCAAGCCCGACGAGGACGAAGAGCCCGGTCAGAAGACAGAAGACGAGTCGATTGAGCCGTGCGAAAACTGCGGCAAGCCCATGGTCCTCAAGCGTGGTCGGTTTGGCCAGTTTCTCGCCTGCACGGGGTATCCGGACTGCAAGACCACACGAAAAATAGGGCCGGGCGAGAACAAACCAAGAGTCCCCGATATCCCGACTGACGAACAGTGTCCCGAGTGCAATTCCAACCTGGTTATCAAGGAAGGACGTTTTGGCCAGTTTACCGCCTGCTCCAGCTATCCGAAGTGCAAATACATCAAACCGAAGATAATCGGGGTCAAATGCCCGAATGCGGATTGCGGCGGAGAACTGAGTGAACGCAGAACGAAGAGAGGCAAGATCTTCTACGGCTGTCTAAATTACCCGAAGTGCGATTTCGTATTGTGGCAACGCCCGATCGCGGAATCCTGCCCCAAGTGCAGCGCGCCCTACCTTCTCGAAAAAACCACTAAGAAAGAAGGCACTTTCCGCTTCTGTAACGAAGAATCCTGCGACCACAAAGAACCCGTCGAAGCCGCATAAAAATTTAGATCTTGCTGTAGGTGTGGTCTATGACCGCACACAGGTCGGGAGAATTTCTTGTGTGCGCTGACAGATCGCACCTGCAGTTACGAAATGCCGATTTGGTCACGCCTTCCTCGAGCATACCGGCTGAAGACGACCGGGGCGTAGGGAAGTTCCCCTAAATCCCTGAGCCGCAATCCCAAAGCAATGACCCTTTCTGGACGACAGGACTATAATCGTGACGTGGAAGAGATTACGGTTATCGGAGGAGGTCTTGCGGGGTCTGAAGCGGCGTGGCAAATCACGCGACTGGGCGGACACGCTCACCTCTACGAGATGCGACCGAGGGAAACGACACCGGCGCATAAGACAGACAAGCTCGCGGAGGTTGTCTGCAGCAATTCTTTCAAATCAGACCAACCATACAACGCTTCCTGGTTATTGAAACAGGAACTGCGAAAGTGCGGCTCTTTTCTCCTCGAGATCGCTGACATGGAGCGCGTTCCAGCCGGAGGGGCCTTGGCTGTGGATCGCGAGCGGTTCTCTGAATCGGTAACCAAAGCTGTCGAAACCAACTCCAACATTACGCTCCACCGCAAGGAATTGAAGGAAATTCCCGAGTCGGGCACCGTGATCGTCGCCAGCGGACCTCTGACCTCTCCGTCGCTTTCGGAATCAATACGGACCTTCTGCGGAAGCGAACATCTCTATTTTTACGACGCTATATCACCGATCGTAGATGCCGCCTCGATCGATCGATCAAGAGTGTTCGCACGATCCAGGTATGACCATGCAGACGCAGATTATTTGAACTGCCCTATGGACCCTTCTCAATACGCCCGGTTCTATGACGCCCTCATGGGTGCTGAGGCCGTGGAGCTTCATGCGTTTGAAGAAACCCGGTTTTTCGAGGCGTGCCTTCCGATAGAAGAACTGGCACGCCGTGGCCGGGACACGCTGCGTTTTGGGCCTATGAAACCCGTCGGTCTGGCAGATCCAAAGACAGGTCGAATCCCGTATGCGGTGGTTCAACTCCGCCAGGAAGACCTTATGAACAGGAGCTACAACATCGTCGGCTTTCAGAATCATCTGAAGTTTCCAGATCAACGACGGATCCTCAGATTGATTCCCGGCCTTGAAAACGCCGATTTTCTTCGCTTGGGACAGATACACCGGAACACCTACATCAATGCTCCGGATGTTCTCAACCGAACGATGAGTGCAAAAAAGGATGAGCGTGTTTTTTTTGCTGGACAACTGGCAGGGACGGAGGGATATATCGAGAATATAGCGACCGGGCTTGTGGCAGGCATCAATGCCTTGCGCTTTGGGCGTGGTAAACCGGCCTGGGTCCCTCCTGTAGAGACTGCGATTGGGTCTCTTTGCCGTTATGTTTCCACTCCCCAAAAGCACTTCGCACCGATGAACGTCAATTTCGGCCTGATTCCGCCCGTAGGCGCTATCGGCAAAACGAGGACACGCAAGAAAGACAGGCAGCGTCAAATAGCGGAGCGAGCGATTGAAAAGCTCGGTGAATGCCTGATCGTTTAAACGTCAGGGGAGCCATTGTCGACGCCCCTAAACCAGGGTTTCAGTTTTCAACCGCGAGTGTGTGTAAGGTGATTCGATTTATCACACGTTTCGGATATACGGGTTACAGGTGTTGCTCCTTTGAGTCGGCCTTTGTTGACGAGCGCAACGAGGTTTTTGTGACGAGTACGACCCGGGATGTCTTCCCCATAAGGCCGTTGGACAATCGAGCGATGGATGAGGGAAAGCCTGGCCCGGTGACGGGGCGGCTTGAACAAGCCTGCCGCGCCGGGGGTCGCAATCCTGGTCAACGAAAACTGAATAGATGATCGACTGCGACATAGAACAGTTCCTCGACTCTCTCAAGCAACGGTCAGCTTCTCCACATACCATATCCAACTATCGAAGGGATCTGTGCCGCTTCGCTAGGTTCATCGCTTCTCGAAAGATTCCGCTGGAAGCCGTCGACCATATATTCATCCGCGACTTCCTAAATTCGCTCTATCTGGATCAGCTGGCCAAGAGCTCGGTTTCGCGAATCCTGTCATCGGTCCGGTCATTCTTCAAGTTCATGGTTCGCCAGGGACAACTCTCGCGTAACCCGGGACAGTTGGTCTCCTCTCCCAGGGTGCCCCGCAAGCTGCCTTCGAAGCTCTCGGAGCTCGAAGTCCAGAACCTGATGGAGGGCGATGGGGATCCCAACCTGAGGAACCTGCGCGACTGTGCCATCCTGGAACTACTGTATGCCAGTGGTTTGCGCGTCAGCGAGTTGGTCGGACTGAACGAAGGCGATCTGGACATGACCGAATGCCTTGTGCGGGTGCTGGGAAAGGGTAGAAAGGAACGGATCGTCCCGTTTGGTCAATTTGCTGCCAGAGCGCTAGAAATATATCGGCTCGAACGGGCGCTCCAGGGAAAGACACGCCACGATGATGCCGGCACCTTACCTGTTTTCATAAACCTAAGAGGATCTCGCCTCACGGCTCGTTCAGTCCAACGCCTGCTGGAACGCTATCGCGGTCACTTGGCGCCGGGGCGGCAGATTACACCGCACACCCTGCGCCACAGTTTTGCAACGCATTTGCTCGAAAGCGGCGCGGATTTGAGGAGCATTCAGGAACTTCTCGGGCACTCAAGCCTCTCGACAACGCAGAAATACACTAACATCAGCTTGGAGCACCTCCGCGATGAATACCGCAGAACCCACCCCAGAGCCAAACGGAAATCGTAAATTGGAGTCAGCGCTCTATTGACCCAACGGGCCACTTATTTAATCACGAAATTCCTTAAATTGGGCCCGGCCCCCAAGTCGACAGACTGGCAAAGTTGACACCCTGACGCAGACATCAGTAAAATTGGGTTTTAGCTTCTCGGGAGGTCCCGCCTCACATGTATGCAGTAATACGCTCCGGCGGTAAACAGCACCGCGTCGAACCCGGCAGCAGGTTGCGAGTTGAGAAACTTGACGGCGAGATCGGCTCCAAGATCGAGTTGAAGGAAGTGTTGATGGTCGCAGGCGAGGGTACAGTCACGCTTGGCGATCCTCTGATACCCAAAGCCAAGATCGTCGCAACGGTGCTTGACCAGGATCGCGCGAAGAAGATTATCGTCTTCAAGAAGAAGGTCAAGAAGCAGTACAGGCGAACCAATGGCCACCGGCAGTTGTTTACGGAGTTGAGGATAGACAAAATCAAGGTGTAGGAGTCGACGGTATGGCCCATAAGAAAGGCGTTGGCAGTTCACGAAACGGACGAGACAGCAACTCGCAGCGGTTGGGCGTTAAGCGCTTCGCTGGCGAATTTGTCACCGGCGGGTCGATCATCGTTCGACAACGGGGTACGCGCTTCAAGCCGGGCATCAACGTCGGGATCGGCAGCGACGACACGTTGTTCGCCAAAGTGTCCGGTATCGTCGAGTTCAGAAACCGCGGACGCTGGGGCCGTTTCATCAGCGTCGAAGCGCCTCAGCATTAACGCCAATACCGGTCTGCCGGATGGCAAACCTGAAAAGTTGCGAGCCAGGGTTCGGAAGGGCCCTGGCTCTTTTGCTTAAAGAAGTGACGAGTGGGAAGTGACACGTGACGAACTGGGATTTTGCTTGTCACTCGACGTCTACGGCTCCAGCCATTGTCGCCGATGCCCCTCACCCTGGTCACTAAGCCAATGTTCATCGACGAAGCCAATATCACACTCCGAGCCGGCGACGGAGGTAAAGGGTGCATCGCCTTCCGGCGCGAGAAGTTCGTTCCCCGGGGCGGTCCCAGCGGGGGCAACGGTGGTCACGGTGGGGACCTCTATCTGCTTTCGAGCTCCCACGAAAATACCCTTCTCAAGTTCCGCTACAACCCTCTGTTTCGGAGCGAACGTGGCCGACATGGGGAAGGCAGCGATCGACACGGACGAGGCGCTGATGACCGGATCATTACAGTGCCGGTCGGAACACTTGTGTACGATGCAGCTAACGGAGCTCTGTTGCATGATTTCTACCGTCCGGACGAACGCTGGCTTGCGGCTTCGGGTGGACGGGGTGGTCGGGGAAACGCACACTTCGCGACACCCACCAACCGCGCTCCCAACAAGGCGCAGGACGGAGAACCGGGTGAAGAAAAGAGCTTCAGATTGGAGCTCAAGCTATTGGCGGACGTGGGCCTTGTCGGATTTCCGAACGCAGGAAAGTCGACTTTGATCTCGAGGATATCGGCGGCGCATCCCAAGATCGCCGGCTATCCCTTTACTACCCTGGAACCTAGTCTTGGTGTTGTATCAACGGATGATTTTGAAACGTTCATAGTGGCGGACATCCCAGGATTGATTGCAGGCGCTCACGAAGGTCACGGTCTCGGGCTTCAATTCCTCAGACACATAGAAAGAACACGGCTGCTTCTATACGTCATAGACGTGTCTGTAGGCAACGCCCCGGACCCGGTCGACCAAATAAAGGTATTGCGCGCGGAACTGGAGCAGCATGACCCGCAACTTGTTCGGAAACCGAGCATGATCGTCGCATCAAAGATAGACGTCGTGGACGAGGAACGAACAGAACAGCTGGAGCGATGGTGTGGACAGGAAAATATGGAGTCCGTTAGAATTTCGTCAGTTACCGGCACGGGGCTTGATCGGTTGAAGCACACAGTGATCGGTAAGCTCAGGTCCATGGAAGAAGTCGTACGATTGTGAAAATAGCCATTCTGGGTGGGACTTTCGACCCCCTTCACAACGGCCATCTCCGGGCAGCCCTGGCGGTCTCCGACGTATTCGAGCTTGAAGAAGTCCATTTCACGCCGGCATTTGCCCCACCCCACAAATCCTCTTCAGGTATGACTTCCGTGTTCCATCGATTCGCAATGGTCGCACTCGCGGTCGCGCCTTTCAGCAAGTTCCGAGTATCCCCCATCGAAGCGGATACGTTGAAGTCCCGCTACTCGGTGGAAACGCTCGAATCAATGCATCGCACATATCCTGGCGCTTCTTTCCTGTTCATAGTCGGGACCGACATGTTTCAAGACATTGCATCGTGGAAAGACTATCGGCGTCTGCTGGACCTGACCAGCGTTGCAGTTGTAAACCGCCGAGGCTATTCGATGCGTGAAGACATTGCGCCTGTTGAGGTTATAGGTGAATCTGCGTCAATCTCAATAATTCAAGGACCACAGGTTTACTTCCTGCCTTTCGTAGCTGAAGACGTCTCGGCCACGAAGATTCGGGAAGAGGCCAAGAGTGGGGAAGGCCTTGAAGCCTGGGTTCCACCCGCAGTCGCCGCCTATATCTCTAAGCATAAACTGTATCAGTAAAGGAGCCTCCTACGCCTCAATCTAGAGAATCAGACAAACAGGATTTAGATGCGATCGTTGAAACGGCCCTCGAAGCGGCATTGGGAAAAAAGGCTCGGAATGTCGTCGTTATCGATCTGGAAGGTATCTGCTCGTTTTCGGACTGTTTCATCATCTGCTCGGGCACATCAACCCGACAGACTCAATCGATAGCCGACGGCATCGAGGAGAAACTGAGAGGAGCGGGCCTCCGCCCATCACACATCGAAGGCCTGACGAAAGGCGAGTGGATCCTGCTGGACTATCTGGATTTTGTCGTGCACATCTTTACCGATACCTCCCGTGAGTTCTACGACCTTGAGCGTCTATGGCGTGCCGGAAAACGACGTGAAGTGAGAGAATCCTAGTTCAGAGTTGAAATTTGCGGCTTGAAGGAACCAACGCCGCTCACGCTTAACTGATAACTCTTAGCTTCCCCATCATGAAACTTAGAATCCTCTGGCTCGGCAAAACCAGGAATTCAAACCTCGCATCCGTGTGCAAGGATTTCGCTTCACGCTCGGGTCACTTTGTCGGTACTGAAATTACCGAGCTCAGGGAACCCCGGGTCAAAGCAGAAAGGAAACGGGTTGAACTGGAGGGGGAACGACTGCTATCGGCCATCGACCGCTCAGCCTTCGTCGTGGCCCTGGACCCACTCGGACATTCCTACACCTCGGAAGAATTCGCCGGCTTTCTTGAAAAGCAAATGACGGAAAATCCTCGCGACCTTATATTCGTCGTCGGAGGTCACGCCGGTCTCGCCGATTCGTGCAAAAAGAGGGCCAACCTGCTCTGGTCGCTTTCCCCTCTTACCTACAGTCACGATCTGGCACGCGCAGTGCTGCTTGAACAAATCTACCGCGCCCTTACGATCATCCGCAATCTCCCTTACGCGAGATAGGTCCTGTGATCTTTCTTCTGTGCGCTCGATAAACGGACGAAATTGACAACGTGCGGTCATAGACCACATCCACTGTGGGAATGTAGCCGTGATATATTGGTCAGGTCTTTTCCATCTCGATTCACTTCTACGTTGATCAATACATTTCTGAACCTTTTCTTTCCCATGGATTGCGTGGTATGTGGGGAATCCGCGAGGGATTGGCGGTTGGGGCCGCTGTGTTCGAAGTGCGAGCGACAGTTCAAGCCGCTCGAACCACCTTTCTGTGTTCGCTGCGGTTTTCCGGTGGCGACAATCGAGACGCAGTGTGGCGCATGTGTCACGGAAAGATCGCAATTTGATGTCGGACGTTCGGCTCTCTCATTTGATGCAGAGCTCCGGCAGGTTATTCACCACTTCAAGTACAATGAACGCATCTCTCTTGCACGGCCGTTGGGGAGAGCGCTCCTAAGGTGTCTCGAGAGTGACTGCTTCACAGTGGGATGTGTCGTGCCTGTCCCTCTTCATCGAACGCAGGAGCGCGGGCGGGGTTACAACCAAGCGGTGCTGCTGGCAGCTCGGCTGGACCGGCAACTCGAGCCCGACATTATTCGACGCAGGGTGAACACAAAAAGCCAAACCGACTTGACGCGCGCACAAAGGCTGGGAAACATCCGAGGTGCGTTTGAGTGCCGACGACGGATTAGGGGGTCGTTTCTGGTCGTGGACGACGTGCAAACGACAGGGGCAACTCTCAACGAAGTCGCGAGGGTGCTCAAGAGAGCCGGGGCTTCGAGGGTGGAGGTGTTGACCCTGGCGCGTGTGGCGACGGGGGACTCGAAAAAAGAAGTTCAGGCCTATGATTTAGGGGTCAGAAGATCAGCACCGCAGCTGTGAATTCTTAGGTCTTAATTTCTAACTTCTTTAGGATGCCGCAACCGACCTCCGTGCCCGGAACTCCCGCGTCCAATGGTCCGGGCTCTCAAGAAGACCGGCCACGAACCGGGTGTGGAGAGCGTGGCCTGCGCGGTTTGCGACCAGCCGGCCCAGTACCGGTTGTCGAATCAGCGCGAAGTCACCCAGCAGGTCGAGAATCTTGTGACGGACAAACTCGTCGGTGAACCGAAGCGGCTCTTCGTTGAGCATGCCCGTCTCTGTCAGAACGATCGCGTTCTCCAGAGATCCGCCGCGGATGAGACCGCTGTTCTGAAGCGAAGCAATGTCGCTCTGGAAACCAAACGTTCGGGCCGCCGCGATGGATGCCGCATATCCGTCTGCTGTACATTCGAGTGCAAGACGTTGAGGACCGATGAACGGGTGCTCGAAATCGATCGCACACTCGATCGAGAAAGTGTCCGCCGGAAAAATCGCGAGAGACTTCCCGTTCTCCTCGACAGAATATTCACGGGTAATGCGTATGTACTCGCGTCGCTCGTCCTGCTCTATGAAACCGACCCGGGCAATCTCGTCGGTAAACGGCCGGGCACTGCCGTCCAACATTGGAACTTCAAGGTTATCCATATCGACGTAGGCATTGTCGATACCGATGCCATATAACGCGGATAAGAGATGTTCGACTGTAGAAATCCACACACCTTTCTCCATCAACGTCGTCGCGTAAGCGACGCGCGCTACGGAAGAGACGTCAGCCGGAATTTCGAAATTGTCCAGGTCAACCCGGCGGAAGATAATGCCGGTACCCGCAGGTGCGGGCACAACCATCATCGAAACCGACTCGCCAGTGTGCAAGCCGACACCGGAGAAGGATATCGAATCGGCAAGAGTGCGTTCGTTCATACGTCACTGGATATGCAATCAATGGGCCGAATTGTCTCTTCGCATAGATTCAAGGACTTAAGACGCAAGGCCACCCGACAACTGTGGACTGAAGTTCACAGTTATGTGCACATATGATCAAACGACCGCTCATCTTGATCGTTGATGCAATGTCCCAGGTGTATCGCGCCTACTATGCGATCCGCGGACTCTCTAACGCCCAGGGGATACCCACGAATGCCACTTACGGCTTTGCGCTCATGCTGAACCGCGTGCTGGAGAAATATCCGCCCGACTCCATCGCGATGGTGTTCGATTCGAGCGAACCCACGCCAAGACACATCCGGTATCCGGAATACAAGGCCACCCGGGAGCGGATGCCGCTCGATCTGGATGAGCAACTGCCCTACATCAAGCAATTTTGTGCAGCACTGAATATTTCCATGCTGGAGGTTCCCGGACAGGAAGCCGACGATGTCATCGGCACGCTGGCGCGGCGAGCGGTCGCAGAAAAGATCCACCCGCTGATCGTCACCATCGACAAAGATATGATGCAGCTGGTGGATGAGGATACCGTCTTACTAAATACATCCCGCGACGACCGCGTCATCGGCCCCGAACAGGTAAAAGAATTATTTGGCGTCACTCCAGCGCAGATTCCCGATTTGCTCGGCTTGTGGGGCGACACTTCCGACAACATCCCCGGAGCACCGGGCATCGGCAAAAAGGGCGCGCAGGCGTTAATCGAGCGTTTTGGTTCAATAGAAGCCTGCCTCGAACATGCCGGGGAAGTAACCGCAAAGAGGCAACGGGAATCCCTGCTCAATAACCGCGATCAAATCATCCTGAGCAAGGAACTGGTAGTCATCGATACTGAAGTGGATTTCGACTTTGACTGGGAACACCTCAAGGTCCGGCCTCCAGATCAGGACGCGCTGGTCACTCTGCTTCGAGAACTGGACTTTACCAGCCTTCTCAATGCACAGCTCCAGGCGGCGAACAATTTTTATCCAAAATCGACGGCCATCGAACTCGTTAAGACTGATGACACGGACAACATTGGAAACGCGTTTGCCTTCGCACTCAGTGAAGACCGGTTTCTTGCATGGACAGGCGAAGGACCCGTTTACGAATTGGAATTGAACAAGGCTCGCTCGCTGCTTTCCGACCCCCAGAAATACAAGGTGGCCCACAACCTGAAGGCGGCCATGCTCGAACTCTCCCACCACGGCGTCGACGTCGTCCCGCCCTACGACGATCCGATGTTGATGGCCTACCTGCTCATGCCAAACCGGGGCAAGTACACGCTCGACGACCTGGTAAAAGAGCTTTTTGGCCAGAGCGCTGCGGACGGCGGTGTGAATTGGGTGCAACGTCTCCATGAAGAACTGCGCCCAAAGATTCGGCAGGATCTCGAGGACCTCTATACGCGCATCGAATTGCCCCTGGTGCCGGTTCTCGCCGCAATGGAAAAATTGGGGATTTTGCTGGACGTCTCTATTCTCGAAACCATGTCTAAAACGATTGATTCCGAGCTTGAAGGACTCTCGGCACAGATATACGCACTGGCTGGCGAGGAATTCAACATAAACTCCCCTAAGCAACTCGGAGTCATCCTATTCGACAAATTGAACCTGCCGCGTTCCCGAAAGCTGAAGAAATCGGGACAGTATTCGACAGGAGTCGGAGTCCTGGAAGAACTGGCAGCAACCTACGAGCTGCCTCAACTCATTCTAGACTATCGGCAACGGGCGAAGTTCAAGTCGACGTACGTGGACGTCCTGCCCGAACTCGTTGACAGCGAGGAAGGAAGGCTGCATACGTCGTTTAACCAGACTGGCGCAGCAACCGGCAGGTTGTCCTCTAGCGATCCCAATCTGCAGAACATTCCGGTTCGAACGGAGATGGGGCGCAACATCCGCGCGGCATTCATACCCAGAATCGGAACCACAATGTTATCTGCCGACTATTCCCAGGTCGAGTTACGCGTACTGGCACACATGTCGGGTGACACAAGAATGATCGAAGCGTTTCTCAACGAAGCCGACATCCATCGCAGTACAGCGGCGGAGGTTCTGGGGATAGAACCTGAGGACGTCAACAACGAGGAACGGGGACGCGCGAAAGCCATCAACTTTGGGATCGTCTACGGTCAAACGCCCTTCGGGTTGGCCAAACAACTCGGAATCAGCCGCGATGAAGCAGAGGAATTCATCGATCGCTATTTCAGCCGCTATCCTCACGTGAGGGGCTATATCGAAAACGCACTGGCGGACGCGAGAGAAACCGGTCAGACGAAGACCCTGTTCGGACGCATCCGTCAAATACCGGAAATCAATTCCAAGAACGGCATGCGCCGAAGCATGGCCGAGCGCATGGCCATCAACGCGCCGATCCAGGGCACAGCCGCTGACATCATCAAGCTTGCGATGGTCCGAATTCACGAGGAGTTCCAAAGGCTGAGACTCGAAACTCGAATGGTCCTTCAGGTCCATGACGAGTTGATTTTCGAGGTGCCCAATGACGAGACGGAGGTCGTCGATCAAGTCCGGTACTGGATGTCAACTGCTGCAGACCTGAAGGTGCCCCTGGTCGTCGACACCAAGGCAGGTCCCAACTGGCGCGATCTCACGCCCGTTTAGCGAATCCCCTGTGAGGTTCCATCGATGACGGCACGATTAATCTTTAAGGAAGATTTCCTCGAACAGGTGAGTTGCGCGGATTTCGACATGTCCTCCTACTTCGGATATCAAGAAGGTTGCAGCAACGCCATGTAAGTCCGCCCATGCGAAACCTTCGTCCTCTCCCATGACGTACAGAGCCGTTGAGAGGATATCGGCGACCAACGCCCTTTGATGCCAGACCGTGACGGCAAAGTTTCTTTGAAGAGGGTGACCGCTTCTTGGATCCAGGATATGACCCGTGCGGTTGTCACCTGTCCCAACGTCCCGTTCCGACCCACCGCTCGTGGCCAACGAACCCTCCGTAAGCGGAATCGTCAGCACGGGCTGGGTCCGATTGAGCGGGTGGGCCAGCGCGATGCTCCAGGATTCCGCATACTGAGGGCTTCCATGAACCATGATCTGCCCCCCCAGATCGATCATCCAGCCGTCGACTCCCGCCTCTCTGGAGAAGTCCAGCACCCGATCCAAGGCATCGCCTTTACCAAATGCTCCCACATCGATCAGGGTGGGTCGATTCCTGACCACGACGCAGTCCTGTTCGTTTAGATCAAGATACCGGAACCCGGCTCTACCTAGCCCAACCTGAACTTCCTCCTCCGTTGGTCGACGCCCCCCCGCGCGGTGAAGCCCCCACGTCTCTACCAGAGTCCCAACAGCGGGATCGAATGCACCAGAGGTCCGATTGGTCCATGCGCGAAGCGTATCGAAGAGGCTGCACAGCGAAGCGTTGAGCGGGAAGCGCACTCCCACCGGCTGGCGGTTGAGGCGACTGATTGCACTGTCGGGCCGCCACGTACTCAGCTCTCGCTCGCTGGCATCAAGGATACGAAGAAAAGTCTCAATCCTTATCAAACCCCTCTCGCGATCCGGGGCATAGGTTTGGAGGGAGGCCCGGGTCCCCATCAGATAGACGTCTCGGCGCACCTCGACCTGGGAGGTCGTACCCCCGGCCAGGCTCTCGAGTATAAGTGTGAGAAAAACGGCAGGAATCAGGGGAAGGAACTTCACGCGACTTGTTTTCGGACAAAGGCTCCCGGCCTGCCCTTCAACTCCGACTTATCCGATTTTATGGACAGCCGGTAGCTGACCACCTGATGCGTGGCGTAGGTAATGACAAAAATCGATGACGACACCAGGTGCGCGCCAAGCGTAATACTAGCAAGAAGGGGAGCCGTAACAACCTGAAGCATGTATCCGGAAGCGATCATCACCGGCAGCGTCGCCATTGAAAGGAGACCTGAGCCGCGATTCGAACGTGCGCCGCTCCGAAGCTTCTTCTGAATGTGTGACTGAACCATGAGCCCGATTATAAAAACCAGGAACGGCGCCGCCAGAACGTGCAAGCCGAGCATCGACGGCTGCCATGAATGATTGACGATGCTAAAGGGATCGTCCGTTTGCATGGCGTACTTCATCCAGAAATAGGCCAGACCGCTGAGCGTCACCAGAAGCGTTGAAATGTGGGATAACCAGATCTCCCAGGGTTTCATCGTATTTTCCTCAGATCTATTCGTTCAAAACTCTATCGATAGCCAAGACTCGCCGAACCGCCTCGGTCGTCGCTCTCGCTGTCAACGTCGCACCCGCAATCGGGCGGATCGTGCGATTCAAGTTCAAATCCGCATTCAGTGTCTGTCCTTCGTATTGGGCTAACCAGGCCTCTGGAACCATGTACTGGGGAGGCTCCAAAAAGGCTGTGACCTCGATCCGCTTTATCTGTCCTTCCGAATCGAGACAGATCAGAAGACTTTCGTTCTTGGTTCTTACGACGTGGGTCTCCACATACGCGGTGCCCACCTGACCCGTATCCAGCGTCGCGACATACCGGGCGATCAACAAAGACGGGACTTCGACTCCCGACTGCGCCTGGGCCGCGCTTCGCTGAGCTTCCGTCAAGAACACACGCTCAGCCCGAATCTCCGCACCCGGAAAGGCCCGGGCCAGCGCTTCTTCCCGGGTTGTCTGGGCCTCGGCAATGCCGCTATAAACAAAGCTCAATACCAGGGTTAAACGAAGAAGGCTAAAAGCTATATCCAAGCCCGACATTGAACTGATTGACTCCGCTCTCGCTCTCGTTAACCACCCACTGATAATCTGCTTTCACGACGACGTTCTGAATAGGCGCAAACGAGAGGCCCAGTGTGTGGAACACTCGATCCATGGTCGGATTTTTTGAGAACCCTTGAGCCACTCGATCCTGCGTATCCAGCGATTCGAATCGGTAAAATGGCGTCACGGCTACGTCCGGTCGAACCTGAGAGAGCAGGTTGTAACCGATCTCAAAATATCCCCCTTCCTGCACTTCGCCCACACCACTGTCGCCTTCGAGCGATCGAGCGCGGTTCAGCAGGCCGACGTTGTTCAGTGCCGAACGGGCATACAGACCTCGAAAATTGAATCCCCTGACTTGCGCCTGCCCGTGAACCTCGGCGATGGCGGTACGGAGAGAGAACGCTCGCCCGTCAACCGAGAACTGTCCCTGGCTGGAATCTCCGACGTAAAACGAGCCGCCTACCACAACGCCCGGAATTGGAGTCATGTCAAGTCGTCCCACAAATGCCGGATCTGTGAACCGCGCCCTGGACCCATTCTGCCGACTACCACGCAAGCCGTTCGAACTGAAACCGGTCGCATCGAACCCATTCACAACGTAAGCCCTATAGTTAAACTTTCCGGCCGTACCAACCACACCAAAGCCGTTCTCTCTCCATGTAGACGGCAAGAGCCTGCTTTCCGTTTCAGGGCGCCGAGCGCTAAGAAACGTGGTGGGTTCATGAAATTCGTTGGTCAAACCCATAGGCACCAGCATCAACCCCCCGCGCAACGTGAGAGCAGGATGAGCCAGGTAGTCGATATAGGCAAACTCGACTCCGATTTCGTTCGCATGCTCGACTTCGATTTCGGAATTGAACAGGAATTTCTCGTTGAAGCGGTAACCGAAATAAACGATCGCCCTCAGAAAATCCAGTCGCGTCCCCTTATCTATGCCGGAGCCACTCTGATTCCGGCCCGCGAAGTTCTCATAGAGCATTTCGCCGTAGCCAGCAATCGAAACACCCTGGTCTTGCTGATATACGGCAGCGGCTGCGGGCCCGAGTCCCAGTTGTCTGGCCTCTTCTTCGGTAATTTCAATTTCGGCTTCGCCACTCCGAAGGCGCTCCATTTCCGTCGCCAGCACATCGACCTGGCGACGCAGTTCCTCCAAGTCGGTTTCGATCTCCTCAACTGACCTTCCGCCTGCCTGTGCCGGAGCCGCTGGGGCGCTGGTCCCGCCCAACAGGAAACCCACAACGACGGCTCCAGCCATTCTCCCCCACGCTTTCCATCTCATCCGTCGCCACCTCATTTCAGCATTGCGACCGAACCGAGGGGCAGGGCAGTTGACTCGTCCAGGCGAGGGAACTTATACTGCAACCGGCGTTTAGCAACGACACAACAGTCTTACGCCAGGGATGCGCCGGGGATCATCCGGCGCATCCCACCCTACCTCTCGGAAGAACCCGCTAAATTCGGAAGAACCCGCTAAATCTTCGGAATGACGCGCTATCTCTCGATTCGAGAGGCTCACGTTCCCGGAAATGAACTAGCGAGCTTATTGAAATTGAAAATCACTTTCAATAACAAATCCAATTTTGATCCTCTGTCTGTCCCGTTGTCAAGCCATTGTTCCGACCGCCCTGCCCTACGGGTGGCAAATTGGTAGCCGCATTTCTCGCTGGTTTTCGTCGTCAAGCCCGCTGGGCCACTCGATGGTCCGCCTGAACACCTGGATGAACCTCCGGGTTCATGGGGAAACGAGGATTCTGATAAGCATTGACACGAGACCCTCTACTCATATACTAATCATGCAAGTGACTGATACAAACGCCTGTTTAGGAGCGCCGCGCCTCTGTTTGGAAAGTAGTTGGATTCTGCAGTTGACAATAGCCTTTCCCGCAAAAGCCCTGGAAGTTCCCTACAGATAACCCCAAGGAAAACGCAATGACAAAGAAACTGTACGTTGGAAACCTGCCCTTCCAGACAACGGAAGACGACCTCTCTGACCTGTTCGCTGCGGTTGGATCCGTGGAATCGGTCCGGATCATCACTGACCGCGATACGGGTCGGTCGCGAGGCTTCGGCTTTGTTGAAATGGGTGACGAAGAAGCCGAAAAGGCGATCAATGAGTTTAACGGAAAGGATATGGAAGGCCGACCGTTGACTGTTAACGAGGCGCGCCCTCAGGCCGATAGGGGTGGCGGAGGAGGAGGTGGCTACGGCCGGGGAGGCCGAGGCGGCGGCGGTGGCCGGTACTGAAAACGACTCAAAGGCACGGTGGTTGAACCCACCGTGCCTTTTACGTTTCTGGAGCGATTTCTAAGGGCAGAGCCCTTCGTTCACCCCTCCTCAATCCTCACGCTAGGGATAAACGCACTCGACCGTCGGAACTCCGCGTGTTGTTTGACGGTTCATGCTTCGGCATGACACCTGACAGGAAATTCCGAAGCTTCAACCCCGTATGTGCGTCTGTCATCGTTCATCAGGTTTTTCTAAAACGGTTGGAGCGCTATCGCTCGAAAACCTCAACGATAGCCTCACCTAGCTGATCCAGGCCGTGGGCGACGTCTCCTCTGATATGGACGCGAAGGACGGGCCGCCCCCCCTGCTGCAAAACTCCCATGTCACCTTGGGCCTGCGCTGCCTTTACGATTCCGAACGAATAGCTTCGGCCGGGAACCGGAAGATCCATTGGATCATCACATGTGATTTGCAGAAACACGCCCGTCGCGGGACCGCCCTTGTGCAGCTGACCCGTCGAATGCAGAAACCGCGGGCCGAACCCGAGACACGTCGCAACGCCCATTCGATCCCTAACGAGGTCACGAATGCGCTGAAGCCTGGACTGATGCATCGCATTCATTTCAACGTACGCGAGGATTGCGAAGTAGTCACCTGTTTTGAGATCCGCCAGATGCTTGCCCAGGTAACCGGTCAGCGAAGATTTCCCAGTCACCTCTTGTCGAATGCGAGCGACAGTGTCGGAATCTGAAAAGAGGCTGATGTCCGCCGTCTCGAAAAAGGGGTCAGCCTCGCTGAGCGCTCCTTTCTGCTCAAATTTGGCAGGCACCTTTCGGGAGGCAACTTTGCTGGATTCGACGTCGGGCTGATCGAATGGATTGACCCTGAGCAGCGATCCAGCGACAGCGGTCGCCATTTCCCAACGGAAAAACTCCTGGCCAATAGAGTAGGGGCCACCGAGTTCAATCCGAACGACGGGTTGACCGGCCTCTTCAATACGATCAATCGAATTGTCTTCGGAGGCGCTTGCCTCGGAACCGAGCCTCAGATAGACAAATACACGGTCATCGCCATAAATCTCAGGTGGGGCGAGTGTTTCTTGATCGACCGGAACGATTCCCTTTCCGTCTTTCCCTGTGGACTCGGCCACCAGTTGCTCAAGCCAGGCGCCCATGCTGGCAATGGCAGGAGAAGCAGCGAAGGTCAGCTTGTTCCGTCCCACAGACGCCAATTGTCCCAGGACGATGCCCAAACACACTCCGGGGTTCTCCGGGACACTTACGTTGGCCCCGCATTGGTCGACCATTTCCTTGGTGCCATCGAGAAATCGTCCAACGTCGAGCCCCATCGCCGCAGCCGGCACCATCCCAACATCCGACAGAGCTGAAAATCGGCCTCCCACTTCTGGCTGACCAAAGAACACCCGTCGTAGGTCACGTTGATGGGCCAGGCTCTCGAGCGAGGAACCTGGATCGGTAATCGCGACGAACCGCCGACCGGTCTCAACCGGAGGGAAGATCCTGGCAACGCGATCAAAGAAGTATTCAAAGAGTATGGATGTTTCCAGCGTCGCCCCGGACTTACTGGAAACGATGAACAGCGTCCGCCGTAGATCCACGGCATCTTCCAGGGCACGGACCTGGGCCGGGTCAATCGAATCCAGGACTCGAAGTGCAGGATAAGACGGGACGCGGTCGAATGTCGATCGCAGGACTTCCGGACACAAACTCGACCCACCCATTCCCAGTAACAAGGCATGGGTAAAGCGTTCCTGGCGGACATCCTCCGAGATCTGAGAGAAGGCACTGCGTCGCTCGAGCTGAGCCGCGACCACGTCGAGCCACCCCAACCATTGGTCCTCGTTCGATCCGGTCCACAGCGACGCATCGCGGCCCCAAATTCGCTGAACCTTGTCCGTGGCAATCCATTCCTGAACCGTCGATTCCACGGCCCGGGCAATCTGGGGGGGGAGACTGAAGGATTGGCGGTTCACGGGCATCACTGGAACCAGGTCATACCCGGACACCGTCCGCTGTACCACTCAAGGCCAGCTGTCGTCAGCGACACGGCCGCAGCACACCACCCCGCCGTCAAAGCAGTATGAAGTTGGTCAGATTCTGGGATTCTCAGTTCTGCACGGGTTGCGGTCGGTGCAAACGTTTGTGCTCCAACAGCAGGTGCAGTCGCCTTCGGTGAGAGGGGTTTGCGTCCTCGAAATCGGCACCGCAAACGTTGCAGCGATACCAATGAATCCGGAAGGTCGTCGATTCACTATCCGCCAGCCCGATTTCGTCTAGCTCTGGCCTCATGGTTTTCTGGGTGCTCATCAATTTTAGGGATCCGTAACCCACTTAGGGTCAAATCCTCAACTCCTCCCAGCGACATATTCTCATCAGGCGGGTTCTAACAAACTCTGCACCCTCTCTTGTAAGTCTAGCCGTGTCGCTCAACCCCCATTGTAAGACAACGCACCCGCTTTGACCAATCAGAAACAGAGGGCAATGTTGCGATTTTTCGAGAAAACAGCGGTAGCAGCGCAAGTTCGACCCGGCAAAGGGTCGCGAATTGGAGCACTTGGAGAGGATCTCGATCGAGACCCAGCCGTTTCGACCCTCATCGACGGCAATTGATCTCCGTTGATTGAGCCCAGGAGAATGAATTTCAGGTTGCTGAACTGGGGTGTCGGTGCCGCTCCCCGTACACATTGCAGGACACCGGAGGATACCCGGGCTCGATTTCATAATCTTGATGACCCGCCTCATCGTGCCCGCGCCCGGAGGGTGCACCCCGTCCAGCGTTGCCGGCGGGTGGTGATCTCGAATTGGCACCGGAGATAGCGTAATTACGTATGTTAGAATGAGCCCGCAGACATTGTGCAGCCCACAAGCTATGCGGAACCGTCGCATGACTTTGGACAGATCCGAGCGACGTGGCCCCGTTTCTCGTTAACGTCGGAAAGACACTCGGTCCTCGGCCGATCGATGGCCTTAAATTGCGACTGAGCGAACGGCGTTGATCAAATAATACTTTGTCGGTCTGACTGTGCAGCACCGTCGGCCCGACCGATAAACTGTCCGGGTCTGGAGGACCTATGAATAAACCGACAGCCGACCCGAGCCGGTATCGTGCCTACAACCGCAAGAATATCGATTCGATCCCTCAATTCAAGGCTCTGACTGCGGAACAGCGCACGGCTATCAGCGCGGTTTCCAGAGTGCTCCCATTCCGGGTAAATAACTATGTCGTCGAGCAGTTGATTGATTGGGATGACATACCCCGTGACCCAGTATTCCAGCTGACTTTTCCTCAGGAAGGGATGCTCTCTACAGAGGACTTCGACTGCATTCGAAGTCTGATCGAGGCAGAAGCGCCAGACGCGCGCATCGGTCAGGCCGTAGATCAAATCAGACTCGGACTAAATCCGCACCCGGCTGGCCAGATGGAACTGAACATCCCAGTCCTGGACGGAGAACCCCAGTCTGGAATGCAGCACAAGTACCGGGAAACCGTTCTCTTCTTCCCCAGTCAGGGCCAGACCTGCCACGCCTATTGCACCTATTGCTTCCGCTGGGCCCAGTTCGTCGGCATGGACGAATACAAGTTCAGCAACAATGAGGTGGCTTCTTTGGTGCGGTACCTCGAACATCACTCCGAGGTTCGGGATGTCTTGATCACCGGCGGCGACCCGTTGATCATGCGAACAAACATCCTCAAGAACTACGTCGCGCCACTCCTCAAAATTGATTCGCTCCGCAGCATTCGGATTGGCACGAAGGCATTGGCATGGTGGCCGTACCGTTTTGTGACAGACAACGATGCTGATGATCTGCTCAAACTTTTCGAACAGGTCGTCCATTCGGGCAAGCACCTTGCACTGATGGCCCATTACAGCCACCCACGCGAGCTATCGACCCGTATTTCCGACCTGGCTATCCGGAGAATTCAACAAACCGGCGCGACGATCCGCTCTCAAGCTCCCCTGATTCATAACGTCAACGATTACTCCGACATATGGGCTGCGATGTGGCAGAAACAAGTGGATCTGGGGATCATTCCGTACTACATGTTCGTTGAACGGGACACGGGACCTCAGCAATATTTCGAGGTCCCACTCTACCGCGCGCTGGATATCTTCACCCGCGGAACACGGCAGGTGTCGGGTCTGGGACGGACGGCACGCGGTCCGTCGATGTCGTGTGCCCCCGGGAAAGTCCTTGTAGATGGTGTCGCTGAGATCAAGGGGGAGAAGGTCTTCGTCTTGAAGTTCATTCAGGGCAGGGATCCGAAATGGACGAACAGAATCTTTTTCGCACGCTACGATGAAGCGGCATCGTGGATTGATGACCTAGAACCTGCCTTTAGCGATCGATTCTTTTTCGAAGATCCACTACCCGCCGATAGGCGCCGCGAGAACTTTGCTGTGTATTCCGGCGCCCGATCCAGAGCCGCAACTTACGGCGGGAAGCGGAGATCTTTTACCTAGCAACCTGTAGTCGGAAGCTTCAGCCAGACTTTCTGACGTCGCGAGTCTGTCCGATCAATCTGCCCTTCAGGTCCAGCCGTGCTATCAGGCCAGGCTGCTGAATCGCATGAGGGGCATCTATGCCCGAACGATCTTGTCGCGGCCGTCACTGACATTGCGCGTTGCATTCCGGGTGTCCACCACCAGCGTCGAGTGCGCCACGATCCACGAATAGTCGATCTGCGTGTGGTCGGTCGTGATCACCACAGCATCCTGCTTTGCTAGAAGATGGTCCGTTAAATTCACTGAAGACAGATCCGAATAATCATAATGCCGCATCTTGTAGAGTGCCGGCACGAACGGGTCATGGTAGGCGAGTTCCGCTCCGCGTTCCTTCAGGAGGTGCATGATTTCCATTGCGGGGGATTCACGCGTATCATCAACGTCCTTCTTGTAGGCGACACCGAGAATCAGAATTTTGGAGCCGCGGATGGACTTGCTGTGGTCGTTCAATCCCGCAGCGATTTTTTCGACGACGTATCTTGGTATGGCCGTGTTGACCTCTCCAGCGAGCTCGATGAAGCGGGTTGCGAAGCCGTGTTCTCGTGCTTTCCAGGCAAGATAGAACGGATCGATCGGTATGCAGTGGCCGCCCAGCCCCGGTCCGGGATAGAACGGCGTAAAGCCGAAAGGCTTGGTACTGGCGGCATCGATGACTTCCCAGACGTCAATGTCCATTCGGTCGCAGAGCAACTTCAATTCGTTGACCAGCGCAATGTTGACTGAACGGTAGATGTTTTCCAGCAGCTTGACCAGTTCGGCGGTATCGGTCGAAGACACCGGCACAAACTGATCGATCACCTGTCCGTAAAGTGCTTTTGCGATCGACACACAGTTTTCAGTTGTCCCGCCGATCACTTTGGGAATTGTCTGTGTCCTGAAGTGTGGGTTACCAGGGTCTTCCCGCTCGGGGGAATAGGCGAGGAAGTAGTTCTCTCCAACCTCGAGTCCCAGTCCCGAAAAGCGCTCCAGTAGTATCTCCCTTGTAGTCCCGGGATACGTTGTGCTTTCAAGGACTACGAGTTGCCCTTCCCGGAGCGTGCTCCGAACGGCATCGGCCGTCTGTTCAACATACCGCAGGTCTGGCTCCCGGTAGAGGTTCACCGGAGTCGGGACGCAAATGATGATGCAATCGGCGCTTTCGAGCCTCGAAAAGTCCGCAGTCGCTTCAAATTGGGCACGATCTCTGAGACTGCCTATCTGAGCACCTTCGATGTGCTGGATGTAGGATCGGCCCCGATTGAGCTGTTCGACTTTGTTCGGATCGACATCGAAACCCATCACGCGGAAACCGACCTCGCCGAAGCGGAGGACCAGCGGCAGGCCCACGTAACCGAGACCGACGATGGCAATGACAGCCTCGTGCGATTTGATTTTTTCGGCCAGTTCGTCCCTTACAAAACACTCCGGAGTCTTTTCTATGACATGGTCCACTTCTTTTTCCTCAAGTTTTGAAAGTATCGACACCCCGAACATGTACATACAATTCCCATTTGGGGGTGGAGGCCCCTGGGCAAACTGAAAAACGCCTCAGGCCGGGCTGTGCAGATGGAAGGGAATCAGATAGAAGATCTCGGTCCCCAGTCCATTGCCGAACAAGAATCGCTTGGGCGCACCCCTATCCTACGCCAGGGTCGCAGAGTATTTTACAAGTCTTCGTTGTGTGCCGCTGGTTCTCGGAAGTATGACAAGACCCTCAAGTCTTTCCGAACAGCGCTCGGAGGGTTGCAGTTTGAGGGTCAAGGGTCAGAACCCTGTGTCGATCCCCACTCGCGGCGAGGGTTCCTCGAAGGTTCGCTCGATGGCTATTGCGGAGCAACGGGTCAGCCAGCTCCTGCGGATTTCGAAAGTCTCCGATCTCCTTCAGCAACACCGTTGGGATATCCTGACATTTCCGCGACGTTTGCAATCTGCTCGGTCCACGTGACGACGTTCACTAACTCGGGAAAGCTGACGGGCATGGGAATGCCTTCCTTAAGAACTCGGTAATATTCGCGGATCATTCCATCGATTCCTTGATAAACTTTCACCCTCCCTGTCATATTTCCCGCCACGCGCCAGCCTACTTGAAAGATACTTGTCACAGCCTCGATCACTGGATTCACCACGGTGTGCCGTACTGCATTAGAAGTGGACCCCAAATTTCGGACAGCGTTGTAAGGCGGGCTCTGCACAGATGAGAGGACGTTACAACGATGGCAAAACGACGGAATTTTTCTGCGGACTTCAAAGCGAAGGTGGCGTTGGCCGCGATGCGCGGCGACGGGACGATGGCGGAGTTGGCGGCGCGGTACAAAATCCACCCGAACATGATCACGAAGTGGAAGCGCGATGCGCTGGATGGGGTCAAGGAGACGTTCCAGCGGGGAAAGGACCCGTCCGTCCGGAACCACGAGGAGGAGATCAAAGATCTGCAAGCCAAGATCGGGGAACTCGTGGTGGAGCGGGATTTTTTAGCCAAAGCCTTCAATCGGTGAGCCTGGATCGAAGGCGCGAGATGGTCCAACCCGACCATCATGAGCTCAGCGTCGTGCGGCAGTGCGAGTTGATCAGGATGAGCCGATCCAGTTGGTACTATCGGCCCCGGGGTGAGAGTGAGCGCAATCTCGAGCTGATGCGCGTGATTGACGAAGCGTATCTGAAGATGCCCTGGTACGGTTCGAGGCAGATGGTGCGTCATCTGAACCGTCTCGGCTATGGTGTCGGCCGGAAGCGGGTGCGGCGGCTGATGCGGCTGATGGGACTGCGGTCGGTGGCGCCGCAACCGCACACGTCCCGGCGAAACCCGGGTCATCCGGTCTACCCGTATCTGTTGAACGACATTACCGTAGATCGGGCCAATCAGGTTTGGTGCACCGACCTCACCTATATCCCGATGGCGCACGGCTTCCTTTATCTAGTTGCGATCATGGACTGGCACACGCGCAAGGTGCTGTCGTGGCGGCTATCCAACACGCAGGACACGACATTCTGCGTCGAGGCCCTCGACGAGGCTATCGAGCAATACGGCTGTCCGGAAATCTTCAACACCGATCAAGGCAGCCAGTTCACCAGCAGCACCTGGACCGATCCACTCAAAGATCAAGGAATCCGGATCTCCATGGACGGCAAGGGGCAATGGATGGACAATGTTTTCATCGAACGCTTATGGCGCTCGATGACGTACGAATGCGTTTATCTAAGCGCTTTCACTGACTTCAAAGATGCGCAGCACCAAATCGGTGTCTGGATGGACTATTACAATGATGACCGGCCGCATTCCGCATTGGGCGATCTCACGCCGACTGAAGCCTACGCTGGAATCGGACCACTGACTTCGGCAGCCTAACCATGAACGGCAGAATCCACCTTAATTCGGCTGCCGCGCTGTCCAACGAATGGGGTCCACTTCTATTCTTCCCATTCCTTAGTCGCCGCCGGAGTACTAGGCCAGATGTAAGATCGATCTTGAGTCGTCCCTCGTCCCCGTAGATTTCGAGCGTCTGCTCATCCGGCCCGTTCCAGGTGAGTTGAATTTGCGCCAGACCTTTCTCACACTCCAGCTGTACGAACCACTCATCGTTCTTGAAATCCGTTTGGTATCCAGTCGAGCGAAACATGTAGGAGGCGTCACGAATCGATCCGAGAACCGCCGCCATCAAGTACAAAGCATGGACTCCCACCTCGCGAAACGGATCGCCGTCCAGCGGATACGGAGGACGCTTGTCTGGACGGCGTGGTGCTTTTCCCGTCCGATGGAACCGAGCCGAAATGACATTGCCTACGGTTCCGCCACGGACGAGTTCCAGACCTTTCATTAGAGTGTGACCTCTGAGCAAGGAATGATCGACGCCGAGACGGCGCCCCCGCAGTCGCGCTTCTTCGACCAGACGCCTGCAATGTTCGACCGAGGAGGTAAAGGGCTTCTCCACAAATACATTGCTGCCAGCCTGAATCCCCTTCAATGCCAGCTCGAAATGAGAGCGGGCTGGCGTCAGAATATGAAGAACGTCGACGTTGTCTTCAAGTAGTGCCTCGATCGATGTATAAGCACTTGGAATCTGAAACCGCCTGGCTACGCTCTCCGCTCGTTCCTGAATCAAGTCTGCAACACCGACCACCTCGACACCCGCGAGTCTCTTTAGAGTGCGCAAGTGGTAAGCTGAAACAAAACCTGCGCCGACGACACCCACCCGGAGTACTGATTGACTGTCCGCTGGTACCGTGGTCGTCGAACTATTTACCCACATTCACAACTCCGTTCACGAGTATTCGCGAGAATGACACTTCAGAAGTTCTGACATGCAGTCTGACGAGGGAAGAGTTGAGTTCGGAAAGTTTCTCCGGGGTCTCGCACTGTGGCCGCATCGACATCGGCATCCTAGCAACGGGTTCTTTTGAAGCTCAATACCCCTGCCCGCTGGTTCCTCTGTTTGCTCTTCGACCGCACCACAATGCGAATCGCAAGACTCAAGGCAAGAATCGATTCACTACGTTTCGATCCTGTACAAGTCTTTTATTCGTGACAGGATACTACCCTACTGAGCGGCCTATATCATCAGAGACCGCTGACCGTACCTGCTCACGTTGCCCTACTCGCCGGCTCGAACATAACTCGACGCCCGGAAGCCACTGCTTGTATTCCACAAGACTCATTCGCGAGTTATAACCGAATCTGGTGTTTGAGGGATTGAAGAAAAGCGGCGTATCTGGTTGATTTGTTGTTTACGAGACTTCAAAGCAACCAAAGGAGATACGCCACTATGAGTAAGAGTATCGTTATTGAACTGGAAGATCGAGAAGCGATTGCAGACCCAGTGACCGACCTGCTACGAGCCGGGGCGCAAGAGCTGATCCAACGCGCTGTGGAAGCCGAACTGTCCGAACTGCTATCCCAGCACGGCGATCGGCGAACCGAGACGGGGAAGGCTGGAGTGGTGCGCAACGGTTATCTGCCTGAACGCGAGCTGCAGACCGGCCTGGGTCCGGTAACGGTGCAAATCCCGAAGGTTCGCGCCAAGACGGGCGAAGCTGTGACGTTCCGCTCGGCCCTGGTACCCCCCTACATTCGGAAGACGCAGTCGATGGAAGCCGCCGTGCCGTGGTTGTATTTGAAAGGCGTCTCCAGTGGCGAGATGGGTGAGGCCCTGAAAGTTCTTGTCGGTCCGAAGGCGCAGGGCTTGTCAGCGAGCACGGTATCGCGCTTGAAACGGGTCTGGGCTGAAGAGTACCGCATCGGGTGCGACCAGCGTTTGGACGCCGACCGCTGGGTCTATGTCTGGGCCGACGGTATCTACAGCGGACTTCGAGCTGAACAAACCAAGTTGTGTGCGTTGGTCGTGATCGGCGTGAATGAACGCGGAGAGAAGCGTTTTCTGGCGATCGAAGACGGTGTACGGGAATCGACACAGAGTTGGCGTGAGGTCTTGTTGAAGCTGAAGTCCCGAGGGATGAATATTCCGAAGTTGGCCATCGGTGACGGGGCGATGGGGTTCTGGGCCGCACTGGAGGAAATCTATCCCGAGACACACCAACAACGCTGCTGGATGCACAAGACCATGAATGTGCTCAACTGCTTACCCAAGTCGGTCCAGGCGAAAGCGAAACAGGCACTGCACGCGATCTGGAAGGCTGAGACACACGCAGATGCCGAGAAGGCATTCGATCTGTTCATTGAAACCTATGAGCCGAAGTATCCGAAAGCCACTGTCTGCCTGCAGAAAGACAGAGAAGAACTGCTGGCCTTTTACGGCTTTCCGGCCAAGCACTGGCAGAGCATCCGAACGACTAATCCCATTGAATCGACCTTTGCCACCATTCGACACCGAACCAAGCGATCCAGAGGCTGCCTGACACGGGATGGAATGCTGCACATGATGTTCAAGCTGGGTCAGTGCGCTGAGAAGAACTGGCGACGATTACGAGGATTCGATGATCTGGTCAAGGTGATTACTGGAGTGAAATTTAACGATGGAATCGAAGTGACAAAGCTCGATCAGACCGCCGCTTGAATCAATCTCCTAAACACCACTTTTGACAATAACTCCTCATTCGCTTGCGTTGAGGCTAATCTTGGACCTAATCGCGGCAAATCTACTTCCACACTGAAATAGCAGCTCTCCAGGTCGCTAAGGTATAGTGCGCCTACTGAGGAGGCACGGTTAGTCGCGTACCGATCCAGTTTCCCGCGCCTAAGACGTCGAGGAGATTCTCATTTTTGGTTGAGTGCGTCAAGCTCTGCAATTTATGATTCGGCATCTCTGTTGGGGTTTAAGCCGCCGCGTTTCGCAACGACTCCTTCTTCTGTTCCTTTTGTTACCTTAGAAAGGACACCATCAAGTATCGGGTCGCCTCGATCCAGCTTTCATGCATCTCAGTAGCCAGTTCGCGGACCAAACGGAGAAAACTGTCGTGATTGGGGAAGATACGAACAACATGAGTGCGTCGTTTGATGTCTTCATTGAGCCGTTCCAGCATATTGGTCGACTTCATGTGCTTATGGTGCTGTCGTGGAAGCCGATAGAATCTTAGCCTTTCCTCGATGTTGTTCTCGACCCAGTGACAGAGTTTTGGGTACTTCCGCTGCCACTTCTTCAGCCGCGCGGCCATATCCCGTCGGGCCTCGGATAGATCACGTCGTTCCTAGAGCCAGCGTAGCTCCTGCATACAATCGTCGTCGGCTCATCGGGGCAGGTAGTCCAGTGCGTTGCGAAGGAAGTGGAAATAGCGGCGTTGCCAGATCGCCTCCGGTAACAGCGCGGCAATGGCTTTCATTAATCCCGCATGATCGTCAGTGACGACAAACTCCACACCTGTCGGACCCCGCTTTGGGAGCCGGGAAAGGAAATCCGCCGGCTATTGCGGCTGTCCCGATTCGCTAATTCCACCGCTAATATCGAGCGCCGACCGTCCCATTTTATTCCGATTGCCACCTGCACCGGCTGGTTTCGAATCGCACTCTCGAAGTGGGTCTTCTCCTACCGGACGTCCAGGATCAGGTATGACGAGTCTTCCGCGAGCCCACGATCGGCAAACTTCTCAACAACGCTATTCAATCGCTTGTTAATCCGGTTGGTAGCGCTCGAATTTCTCCCTGCTGAATCAACCATGATCCTCCTCTCAAACACAAATTTCTTGACAAGTGCCAAAGCCCGCCGGGCCACTTGAAAGCCCGGTTGAATAACGACCCAACCAGAGCCATTTTCAATGTAGAAAGACGATCATTCTGGACATTGAGCCGAATCCCGGGCGGTATGCCGGGACTCGGATTCCGAGGCTCACCTGATCTGGTCACCGGTGCCTTAGAGTCGGATGTGTGCGCCTCTAGGTTCCACACGTTCGCTTCACCTTCCCACTTCTATCAATCAAATGGACGCTTGCCTTTCCCCGAACGCCATTGGAAAATACACCCGCTGGGAACCTAACATATGAGCGACAATCTGGAAGGCAGGGGTCCGCAAGGGGATCTGAAAAAGGATCAACAGTTGCGGGCTGAACTTGCAGCGGCCGGGGACCGTATCGCCAGGCTTGAATCCAGATTGGCCAGCACGGGAGAGGCCCTCGACCGGGTGCTGGCTGACGACCTCCGAGCCTGTGAGGAACTAGCAGCCCTTCAAAAGATGATCTGAGGCTACCATCGAGGTCTGCCCGATGGCTGTAAATGCCCAGTCTGCGAGGAGGTTGAGCGAAGCAAAAAGGAACTTCGGGACTTATTCTGAACTCGGTCAACGATCGTGACAATCGGCATGGTGAAGCCGTTTGCAGGGCCGCTCATGTTTTCTGACCCGACAGCTCATTCGATAAATTCACCCCGTCGGAGCGTATATTTGTGACTTGGGAGGGATGATGGCTGCAGCGCCCATTGAGCGACTGTCCCGTTTCGCGACAATTTCCCGTCATGAACGCACTCTGGCAATAGATCGCGAGCTTCTTCAGACTAAGAGTCGCGAAGCTGCTCGCAATCCTCGAAAAAGGGAAGTGCTGATCCTCCATCGGGAAGACTCGGATCCCCTCCAGCGGATGCTCAACGCAGTCCAGCCGGGCAGCTACATCCGCCCGCACCGACATCGGATTTCACCCATGGCGGAGCCGCTCGTTCTAGTTACCGGTGCCGCAGGCTTTGTCGTTTTCCGCGATGATGGAAAGCTGGACATGGAGAACTCGGTTCTTCTCCATCCCACACAAGGGGCCATGGCTGTGGACAGCCGGGAGAATCTGTGGCACACGTTTATCTCCCTTCAACCCGACACCGTGCTCTTCGAAGTGAAATCCGGACCCTTCGATCCCTCTGCGGAAAAAGAATTTGCCTCCTGGGCGCCAGAGGAAAACGCACCAGACGCGGCGGCGTATTTGGAGTCGCTCGAACACGCGTTTCGCATCAAGTATAGGAACCTGACGTAATCCGTGATCGTTAGAGGTAGACACCGCGTTGCGTAACCAGTGCGAGAGTCGAGAGCGTTATCTCTACCCGCAGCTGTACGCAGGCGACCTGAGCTTTCTGAGAGACCACGCCCGCGCTGGCCGCAGGGTCCAAGCGGCGGGACCGGAACCCGCTAAGCAATGACAAGAGTTTTTTCTGTGACCTCACCGTCACAATGCGTGCACTGCGCGGACCGACACATGAGATACTCGGTCCGTGTGGGCTCGCAACCCATGACCTCATCGAGCAGATAGTCGAAAGTCATGCCTGAGTTCGCATCACAGTGTTCGCACGCAATCACGTAGTCCTGTGCTTCACGCAACGCTCCCTCGTCGACAAGCACGATGTCTAGCTGTTCGGGAGGAGCGCTCCGATCCTGGATGCCATTTTGTGTATTGATGCCGCGCTTCAAAGTCACATCTGGTTCTTCGCCGTGCATTACAGAATCCTCAGGCGGCTCGGGGGGGCATCAAATCTAGCCCACGCAGGTTGAACTGGTGTTAGTGATCAGGGACTTTTCAGCCGTTATAAGCTACATCCGGCTTCGTGGTTTCCATGGCACGTTGCGGGCCATTCCAGCTACGGGCTTTCGTCTCCACCGACACCAGTTCTATAAGTGACTAGTTCTAATTGTCTTATACGTAATTTGGCCTTGATTTTCTTGGGCGGACACGCCCTTGACCCGCCGACGCCCCGCTCCGATGTGTAACGAAATCGGGCACTGAACCCAGCGAAACAGCTTTAGAAGCCGCCTCAGGAATACTAAATATATTTTTTTCAACACTTTATACTTCAGAAGCGGATTTCAGCCAAATTGTAACGAAGTCCGACAGTTTGAGCGGGTGTTTGGCCACTCCCAAGGCCAAACCAAGGCCTCACAATGAGTTACGGAGCGAAAATCTTCTTTGCGGATTGTCAAGTCTGACGACACCTGCTCAGACAACCATCTGATAGGACCCGGAGTTCAGCAGCTCACGGCTCACTTCGGAACCAGACTGTGCGCTCTCTGTGCGCGCAATTAATGGGCAGTCACGGGGCACCGCTGTCAGCGAGCTTGACCCTCCAAACCGAACGGCGAGCGGAGGCCAGTTCCAGCACGATCGTTCAGCGCCGGAGCGCATTTTCAAGAGTTGATCTGGGAGTCTTGAGATGGCAGGTCAGTCTTGAGACGGATTTCGCCTGCCCGAACATACACGCTTGCTGATCGAGGGCATCAGGCCCGGTGATATCTGGCGACAAAGTTTTCCGTGGAACTCGGTCTCGGACGGTTTACCGGCTTTACGCAGTCACGATCGATCTCAACAGCAACGGAGCGCTGTAGCAACGAGACCGATATGATCAGGCGGAACTCGGTCTTCACCATCGTGACGCTGCCTTCCAGGCCTTGCAGCACTCCATGCTCTACGGACACAGTCTGGCCAACCGAAATGAATGGCCCGGGTTGGTACGGAACGCCAGACTCGAGAACGGAACGCAGATTTTCAATCTCCTGTTCGTCGATGGCACTGGGCGATCTTCCGGCCCCCACGATCGAAGTCACACCGGGTACGACTAAAATCGGGAAACGGTCGTCGATATTGAACCTGCAAAAAACGTAACCTGGGAACAACGGAAGTTCGAATTCTTTCACACGGTCCGACCACTGCCGACGGCACCGGTATGAGGGAAGCAGTTCCTCGAATCCCTTGGACTGGAGGTTGTGCGCCACGGCCTTTTCAAATCGGGGTCTGACCTGAAGCGCGTACCAGGAGTGACAGTCACGTTGAGCGGATTCCATTCCTCCGTAGACAACGGCACCGAGGTCGTCATGGACCCGGTTGTCCGAAAGAATCGAGTTAAACCGACCGACTGAACCCTAAATCCAGTGATTATATGTGGCGGCACAGGCGTTGGATGAAAAAATAAGTCTGTGATCCGGAAGTTCCTTTGTCAAGCCCTTTGACCTTGAACTCCAGGAAGCAAAGCTACAGTTCAATCGCAAATCCTTGAGGCAGGATGGTCCGAACGGACGCCAGAAGAATTAGGGTATCGGACGCATCTGTTGATGCCCTTTGAATTCACCTTGGGCCTAACCCTGTCCCGTCTTCAGGTTTTTCAAGGGGGCGGCCGACGCGTATTCCCTTCAGATGAGGTGGCGCCAGGCGAGGCTGGGAGGCTGATCGAGATCGGTTTTTACACCGAGATCCTCGAGGTTTGGTTGCTTTCGTCCAACCCAGCGACTGACACTGCGGATAAACCCCATCGTTCGCGTCGCTCTAAGAACTCATCGCGCGTCATGCGCCCGAGCGTTTTGGTGAATACGGGTGTCTCTGCCCCGAATAGTCGCTGCTCCTCGGCGCTGGCGTTGTCGTTAGTGTTGAGGGTGGTTCAATATCCCAACTATCCACGTCCATCATTGCGTTACACTTTGTAAAGCAGAAGATCGCCGACATGCCGACCGTGAGGATAAGACCGCGGTATCCATGGCTCGGACGTTCGAGTTGAAGACACTGATCAAAAGGGTTTGACTCCACTCTGACAGATGGAACCTTCCGAAACGAGACTGTATGCGAACGGGCGAATTTGCCTTCCTCGAAGGCCAACGTGTTTTGATCACCGGTGGTGCTGGATTCATTGGATCTGCTCTGGTTAGAACAGTTGTCCAGGAATCCACCGCCCAAGTAACCAACGTAGACCGTCTCACCTACGCAGGAAACCTGGATTCTCTCAAGGATGTGGAAGGCGCCCCAAACTACAGGTTCGAGCAGATCGACATTCGTAACAGGACAGCCCTCGAGGGGCTCTTCGATGACACTCACCCGGGAGCTGTAATCCACCTGGCAGCCGAATCGCACGTCGACCGCTCCATTGACGGGCCGGGTGATTTCATTACCACAAATCTCATTGGCACATTCAATCTGCTGGACCAGGCCCGTCGCTACTGGCGGAACCTGCCGGACGCGGAAAAAACGACGTTTCGCTTTCATCATGTGTCCACCGATGAGGTGTATGGTGCACTGGCGGCAACGGGGTATTTCACCGAGGCGACCGCATATGACCCGAGTTCTCCCTACTCGGCCACAAAGGCCGGGGCCGACCATCTGGTGAGAGCATGGGGCCGCACGTATAGGCTTCCAATCCTGATAACCAATTGCTCCAACAATTATGGTCCGTATCAGTTTCTCGAAAAGCTTATTCCGCTCGTGATTCTCAACGCCATTGAGGAAAAGCCTCTGCCCGTTTATGGACAGGGCAAAAACATAAGGGACTGGCTCCATGTCGACGATCACGTCTCGGCGATTCTCCGCGTCCTTGAAGGGGGAGTGGTGGGACAGACCTACGTAATCGGTGGCGCGGCCGAACGGCGCAACATCGACGTTGTGTCCACAATCACGGACATCGTTGACACACTGGTCCCGGCCGAACGTTGTGATCGACGCCGTGACCTGATCGAATTTGTTGCCGATCGACCCGGCCACGATCACCGCTATGCAATTGATTCATCAAAAATCAGAAACGAACTGGGCTGGACGCCCGCACGCACTTTTGAGGAGGGACTCAAAGAGACCGTGGAGTGGTACCTCGAAAATCGATGGTGGTGGGAGCGCGTGCGATCCGGCGCATACAGGGGAGAGCGACTAGGACTTCAGGCAGGGGGGCAGGATTGAAAGGCATCATTCTCGCAGGCGGATCCGGTTCCCGGCTGTACCCGATTACCCGGGCGGTGAGCAAGCAACTACTTCCCATATACGACAAACCGATGGTCTATTATCCCCTGGCAACTCTGATGCTCGCCGGTATTCGAGATTTGCTCCTGATCTCGACGCCGCACGATCTACCGCTGTTCGAGAACTTGCTGGGAAATGGTCAGGGCTGGGGGATCAACATTACCTACGCTGAACAACCCACCCCGGAGGGTCTTGCCCAGGCTTTTATCATTGGTCGGGACTTCATTGGTTCCGGTTCCGTAGCCCTTGTGCTGGGCGACAACATTTTTTACGGGCAGGGCCTGCCGTCGATCCTGCAGAACGCGGCGTCTCAAGAATCCGGAGCCAGGATCTTCGGTTGCAGAGTTGATGATCCCGAACGCTACGGGGTCGCGGAAGTGGCCTCAGACGGGACAGTCGTGGGCATTGAGGAGAAGCCGGCCCACCCCAAGTCGAATCTCGCCGTAACGGGTCTGTACTTCTACGATAACGAAGTCGCTTCGATCGCGTCAGCCCTCAAGAAGTCCGATCGCGGCGAGTACGAAATTACCGAGGTGAATCGACGTTACCTGGAGAAGGGAACCCTGCGCATAGAAGTGTTCGGTCGGGGAATGGCCTGGTTAGATACAGGCACCGTGGATTCTCTCGCAGAAGCAACGGCGTTTATAGGCGCCATCGAGCGCCGGCAGGGCCTTCGAATCGCCGTACCCGAAGAAATAGCCTATCGGATGGGCTTCATCGACCGAGCCCAATTGGCTCACCTCGCCGAGGGGCTCCAGAAAAGTGGATACGGTGAATATCTGCTTCAGATCGCGGAAGCCAAGGAGTGATTGTCTATATCACGCCCCTCGATTGAACCGCACCGACACCCACCACCCTGAAATTCCTTCACGAACCCCTCCGCATGAACCTTAGAATGGTGGTGAGGAATTCAAGCGAGAGGGGCTCCGAAGACGGTCAGAAGATGAGGAGCGAACGCGGAAAAGCCCGGCGAACCTTGAAGGTTTGCCGGGCTCAGAGCATAGTCTTGTTCGCAGCTTAACGAAGAGTTCAACTTCGATTCACGATTGTTACGCCAGGCAGCCGACGGGCAACGAACCCGATCGCTGCAAGCGCCATTCCCAATAACATCAGGGAGTTTCCACCTTCGGGAACAGTCGTATTCGCTGAAAAGCCGAATTCTCCTCCACCACTGTTACCCGTAAATTGCCAGCTGCCCGCTGTGTCAGCGAATGTGCCGCTACCGTCGTCGATCGAAGCAACGCCGGACCCGCCCAACCACAGAAAATCCGCGTCATGGTAGAGAACGCTGACGCTATTGAGCGCAAAAGAGTAGGTCGTGCCACCGTAGGCGAAGGCCCACAGCGGATTGAGAGGCGAGGGGTCCAGCACCGGATCAAACTGGAAGATCTGCATCGTGACTGCCGGACTAGGATCAGGGTCACCGTCGGGCACACCGGCGTAGGCTCCGGTAGCGGTACCCTCCGCAACGGCTACCCCGGAAAAGGAGGTAAACGCAGTGCCATTTACGAACGTAGCACTATTCAGCGTAAAGCTGCCAGTAAAGTCAATCGTACCGTGGATCGGGTCCGCCTGTGCGTCCTGCACGCCGGAAAACGCTGCTACTAGGGCTATTCCAAGGAATGTGACCCATATTCTTGAGGTTTTTCGCGTCATTGTTGTCCTCGTGATTGTTGTTCGAAAGATCATTAAAGTGCGCGCTTATTTGTCGCTTTGAAAGACAAACCGACGGCGATTGAGAAAACCTGTGACCGAGCAGCCAATCACCAGCATCAGCATGGTGTTTCCACCTTCGGGTACCGTAGGCGCAGGCTCAGCCGTAGTTTGCGCTGAAAAGCTCAACGTCGCGTTACCACCCTGGGTCGATAACGCCCATGTACCGGGCGTAGGGTCAAAGCCGTCGATTCTTGCTGATCCATTGCCTTTCAGGGACAGAAGCTGAAAAGTGCCAATACTGAGCCGCATAACGGAGGTGAGCTCGTGGAGGTCGAAAGCATAGGTCTTGTCGTTGTGCTCAAACGCCCACAACGGCACCACAGGCACGGGAGATAGATCCGGCCAGAACGTGAACGGAGTCATCTCAACTGATATTCCGTCTGTCCCCGCATAGTCGCCGCTTGTTGTACCGGTCTGAACCTTTACATTACTGAAACTCGTAAACTGCGTCGACGTCGGGATCGAGGAATCCAGCATCCCGGTACCCGTAAAATGAAGCGTTCCGTCAATCTGGTCAGCATGGGCATCTGGTGCCGCCGTTAAACCGATCACAAGGGCGAGGCCGCATGCGATTGCTGTTCTTCTTAGTGGTGTATGTGACATTCGTATCCTTAGTTTGGTGTTCAGGTTCATAGCTTTCGATTAAGTGTTTGCACCCAACGCTCGAGTTATTGTCAAAAGTGGTGTTTAGGAGATTGATTCAAGCGGCGGTCTGATCGAGCTTTGTCACTTCGATTCCATCGTTGAATTTCACTCCAGTAGTCACCTTGACCAGATCATCGAATCCTCGTAATCGTCGCCAGTTCTTCTCAGCGCACTGACCCAGCTTGAACATCATGTGCAGCATTCCATGCCGTGTCAGGCAGCCTCTGGATCGCTTGGTTCGGTGTCGAATGGTGGCAAAGGTCGATTCAATGGGATTGGTCGTTCGGATGCTCTGCCAGTGCTTGGCCGGAAAGCCGTAAAAGGCCAGCAGTTCTTCTCTGTCTTTCTGCAGGCAGACAGTGGCTTTCGGATACTTCGGCTCATAGGTTTCAATGAACAGATCGAATGCCTTCTCGGCGTCTGCCAGTGTCTCGGCCTTCCAGATCGCGTGCAGTGCCTGTTTCGCTTTCGCCTGGACCGACTTGGGTAAGCAGTTGAGCACATTCATGGTCTTGTGCATCCAGCAGCGTTGTTGGCGTGTCTGGGGATAGATTTCCTCCAGTGCGGCCCAGAACCCCATCGCCCCGTCACCGATGGCCAACTTCGGAATATTCATCCCTCGGGACTTCAGCTTCAACAAGACCTCACGCCAACTCTGTGTCGATTCCCGTACACCGTCTTCGATCGCCAGAAAACGCTTCTCTCCGCGTTCATTCACGCCGATTACGACCAACGCACACAACTTGGTTTGTTCGGCTCGAAGTCCGCTGTAGATACCGTCGGCCCAGACATAGACCCAGCGGTCGGCGTCCAAACGCTGGTCGCACCCGATGCGGTACTCTTCAGCCCAGACCTGTTTCAAGCGCGATACCGTGCTCGCTGACAGGCCCTGCGCCTTCGGACCGACAAGAACTTTCAGGGCGTCACCCATCTCGCCGCTGGAGACGCCTTTCAAATACAACCACGGCACGGCGGCTTCCATCGACTGCGTCTTCCAAATGTAGGGGGGTACCAGGGCCGAGCGGAACGTCACAGCTTCGCCCATCTTGGCGCGCACCTTCGGGATTTGCACCGTTACCGGACCCAGGCCAGTCTGCAGCTCGCGTTCAGGCAGATAACCGTTGCGCACCACTCCAGCCTTCCCCGTCTCGGTTCGCCGATCGCCGTGCTGGGATAGCAGTTCGGACAGTTCGGCTTCCACAGCGCGTTGGATCAGCTCTTGCGCCCCCGTTCGTAGCAGGTCGGTCACTGGGTCTGCAATCGCTTCTCGATCTTCCAGTTCAATAACGATACTCTTACTCATAGTGGCGTATCTCCTTTGGTTGCTTTGAAGTCTTGTAAACAACAAATCAACCAGATACGCCGCTTTTCTTCAATCCCTCAAACACCAGATTCGGTTATAACTCCCAACGCTCCAAAGATATAAGTAACTGATTTGATTGAAAATTGTGGGGAAGGCGAGTGACGCTGCAGGCTGAAAACCGTAACGAAAGCCGTCACGCTAGTCTTGCACAAGAGTGGGAAAGCTGCGCAAGTGTTAATTCCATGTGAGTTAGGATATTGTAAAAATTCCCTACGATCAGAATGCCAATCGGAGATTGGATCTCATCCCAACTACGCTATCCCATTTTATTGCAACGTTATACGTAAGAACGTACGCTTTGGATGGTAGTGTTAAATATCTGACAGTATGAGGCTGCTTTCGGAGACTACTGCATTACAATCAACAATTTATGATTCGCCATCAGAGTGTCAATTATCCGTATGGACCGAGCCCCTGAAGGCTTAAGTATGAATGAAATCAATAATTTGCAATCCAATCCTCCGATTTCAGTGTCCGAGAGGACATGCTGGTCAGGGGCCCACTCCGCCTCTCGTCCTACTGCCGTCTAACGAACCACGGCCGATAGGAAACGCGCCAGATCAAATTGACCCGATCGTCATGAACGCAGGTACCAGAACGATTCATGTCCTTGTGTCTGATCGGCTATTCATTTCGGAAGGCTCTTTCATGGAGGCGGGAAAACCGTGGTATCTCCTTGCAGTCGAACCGAATCGGACAGGAGGACCTCGATAACGGTGGGTCGGGTGATCACCAGAAGGTCAGATCGGAAAACTTCTCTGCATGTATTGATCAGATGGACCCTACTGACTGCAACTCCTTGAGCCTGGTCTTCAAGACCTTCCCGGCGTCGTTCCTGGGCAACTCCGAAAGCACAACGATCTCTTTGGGAACGAGTTGTGGTGGCATATGGCTCTTGCAGAAATGTCGCACACGATCTTCTAGTCCGTGGTAAATCGAGTGTCGTGGAACTACAAACGCCTTCACGGATTCCCCCAGAACATCGTCTGCCATTCCGATGACTGCTGCTTCGAGGAGTTCCTCGAATTTCATCATCTGCTCCTCGAGTTGACGCGCACTCACCCGCTCGCCGCCGCACTTCAGGACGTCCCTGGCCCGATCGACGATATACATAAAGCCATCTTCATCTACCGTCGCCAGGTCTCCCGTGTAGAGTACGCCGTCCCTGAAGGAGTCGGCCGACTCATCTGGAGCACCCCAATACCCACGAGCGATATTGTGCCCCGTCGCGGTAATCTCACCGACTTCGCCAGGTCGCACTTCCACGCCGGATTCCTTCAAAACCCGCAATTGCACACCCGGCATTCCCTTCCCGATCGAGCCGGGTTTCGTTTCCAGGAACTCCGGAGGCAAGTAGGACAGTCGCGCAGTAGCCTCCGTCTGCCCATACATGATGAAGACTTGCGTATCTGGTAGCGCTTCGCGCAAATTACGAACGTCGGAACTAACCAGGCGCCCGCCCGCCTGTTGCACGTAGCGGAGGTGAGGAAACTGCTTCTTCGAGAGGGTGGAGTTCCGCAAGAGTATCTGAAAATGGCTCGGCACACCGGCGAAGCCTGTACACTCCGTGGCTATCATCCGTTCGAGGACAGTCTCCGGATACATGAATCGGTTATCGACGACCAGCGCGCCGCCCACGCGCAAGTGCGTATGCAGCAGCGATGTACCGAAACAATAGTAAAATGGCAAGACGGCCATGATCCGGTCCTGCTCCTGCAGTTGAAGGAAGCGGAGGATCGATTCCGTATTGGCGGTTATATTCCTGTGCGAAATCATGACGCCGCGGGGCGCGGCCGTGGAACCGGACGTAAACATTAGCGCTGCCAAGTCGTCACTATGGATCGAAGGAAGAGTCACTCCATCAGCTTTGTCCTCGGACTCGATAGCCCCGAACTCACGTTGTGACAGCACGTTCGGCAGGTTCTCCACATCGACGTCGGTGACCAGGTGAATGGATCCCAGCTTCAGACCCTCCCGCAGGACAAACCCACGTTCAGCAAACACGATCCGTGCGTCTGTGGCCTGTCGCACATACTCAAGGTCTGCTCCTGAAACGGTTGTCGATACAGGCACGCTAACCAGTCCGGCTCGCATGATACCGAGGTAGGCCCCGACCCAGAACGGAGAGTTCTTGCCAACGATGATGATCCGATCGCCTTTCCGCCCTCCCATCCTCAGAACCCACTTCGCAACTTGAGCCATCCGCTGCTGCAACTGACCGTAGCTGACCTCCAGGTGAACAAACTGGAGGGCGATCCGGTCCGGATCCTTTCCTTTCAGCAGGAAATCAGCCACGTTCGTGTGTTCTTCGGTCACTAGGTAGTCAACGGGGCGATCGGCGGAGCCAGAAGATAGGCGGCCATTCTCCGAGCTCCATCGATCATCTGGTACACACGCTCGACGTGTTCCTCTTCCATGCCCGCCGCCGGAGCGACATCGGATGCGCTCCATCCATTGCTCTTTGCATACAGACAAAGATCCATCTTTTCCAGCGGCACCATAAAATAGAATTCTTCCTGAGACTGGTCCAGGGTGTAGGTGTCCGTAGTCGGGGGGCGCTGCTGGATTTCCTGGGGCAGGTTGAGATAGGAAGCCAGCTGGTAGACCTGGGATTTATAGAGATGGGAAATCGGTTTGAAGTCGGCCGCACCGTCGCCGTTCTTCACGAAGAAACCCAACTCATATTCCAGTCGGTTTGGCGTGCCGGCGACGGCAAACTGCAGGAGGTCCGCATAGTGATACTCAATCATCTTGCGCGCACGTTGCTTGAAGTTTGTGGCAGCAACAATCCCGAGGTAGGCTTCAGGCGTCAGACGCGCCTTCTGGATCTTGCCATCCGGAGACTCGGTGACGACCGAGAAAATGGAATAACGGCTCGAATCGAGAATGCTCGGCAGGACGATCTTGCATTTGTACCCTTCAGAATATTCTGGCACGACCTGACGAATCGCGTTATCCCGCCGCTCGTAGCAACGCGCACCAGTCAGTATCGGGCTGATGTCCTCAACTGTGCATGGTGCGTTCAACGCATCCGCCACAAGTTGTCCGAGACGGCGACTGTCGGGGGACGACTCACTCTCTGGTGTGAACAGAATCTGAACACGATCCGGTCCCAACGCGCGTGCGCACAAATAGGCAACAACACTGCTGTCGATTCCGCCCGAGACTCCGATGACGGCACCCTTGCGACGAAACTGGCCGAAGACAACGTCGCGGATGTGCTCCACGATCCGATCCGTTTCGAAGGCCGCATCGATCCTTAGGAGATCGGTGTCTGTCGCAATTTTGGTGGTCACGCCGCCTTCTTCGGCTGGAGAAACCGGGAGATTCTATTGATTGAATCCAGATTCTCTGGAATCAACTCGTCGTCGCCAACCTTGATGCCATAGCTCGATTCCAGGAAGTTAACAAGCTGGAGGATCCCGGTGGAATCGACAATCCCGGAGTCGAGGAAGGAGTCCCCGTCTTCGAGCCCTTCATCTCTGCCGAAAAGAAAATTCTCTACGATAAATGTCCGTACTGACTGTGAGTTTTTAGTAGTTAATGACACTCAAGCCATGCCTCCGTTCACAACAACTTACCGACTGACGAGAGCCATAGGATCCGCGTTTGACACGGCCTTGGTCAAGCAAAGACTATGCAGAAACCGTTGGGTTTTTGTTGTTGACGAAGAGATCGAGAAGGGCTTCGGTCGAGAGAATACCGACCAGTGCCATGTTGTCTCCGACACTGGTCTCCACACCGCTCTTGAACTTCCGGACAAGCTGGCTTACGCTCTGTGGATCGAAAATCCCATCCCGCACGACGCGTTCGAAAGATAACAGATCTTGCAGGTACTCCGACTGAGATCCGATAAAGCTCGGGCCATCGGGCGCCCGATATGGCTGCTTATGTCGGCGGCGAACGGAGTCCGGAACTAGACCGTTCGCCGCGCGCTTCAATAGATGTTTTTCATCAAGAACTTTCATCTTCGCCCGCGGATCGACTTTCGCCGCGAACTCCACGACGCGATGATCCAAAAACGGATACCGTCCCTCCACACTATGTGCCATTGCGACGCGGTCGCCCTGGGAGGACAGGATGTAGCCCGGCAGGAGTAGCGTCGCTTCGAGGTACTCCGCGCGGCTGAAATGCCCAAGGCCCGTGTAAGAAGCAGGCAGCGCTCCAGTCAGTTCCGCTATCGGTCTGCCGACATCCAATTCAGCGAGGATGTCGTCAGAAAAAAACGTCTTAACCTTCGATGTAAGGTTCCAGCGCGGAAGGTGCGAGAAGAAAGGATTTACCATATCTTCCAACGTGACTTGAAAGAACCGCTTAAGGTACGCAGTCGATTGCCGCTGCAAATTTTCCATGTAGGGGTAGAGCCGCTTGAGGAGCAGTGGACGCCACGACGAAGAGGGTTGCTGTCCCCAGAAGCGCCGAATCTTCGCTTCCTTAAAGATGTCGTAACCACCCAGAATTTCGTCCGCGCCTTCACCCGTCAGGACCACCTTGTATCCGCTCTGCCGGACGAGCTTGGCGAGCATGAGCAGAGGAGCCGGCGCCATCCGGAGAAGGGGCTGCTCCGCATGCCAGATGATGTCGGAAAAGGATGATGCAATCGCCTGGTGGGAGCAACGGATTGATGAGTGCTGCGTGTCCAGAAACTGACTTGATTCTTGCTGGAAGACGGTTTCATCCAGTTCAGCATCCTCAAAACCAATCGAAAATGTCCGCAACCTGTCGCCAGCGGCTTGCTTGGCGAGAGCGGCAATCAGCGTTGAATCCAGGCCACCGCTCAGGTATGCCCCGACGGGAACGTCCGAACGCAGCCGTATACGTGTGGCGTCGAGCAACAGTGCAAGCAATTCCTCGGTCTGACGTTTGACAGTGGCGGCATCGGCGACACCAGGTTCAAGCGTCAATCCCCAGTGCTGCCAAATCCGCACTTGTCCCTCTTCCACGACCATAGAATGCCCCGGAGGCAACTGTAGAACATTGCGGAAAGCCGTACGGGGAGGAAGCGTTACCCAGAACGTGAAGATTTCGTTCAGCGCCTCTATGTCGAGTTGCCTGTCGACCTCCCGACAGGCAAAAAGCGCCTTAGTCTCAGAGGCAAACAGGAAGTTGTCGAGAGTTTGTGTATAGAAAAGCGGGCGCATGCCGTGCCGGTCCCGTGAAAGAAAAAGCCGCCGCCGGTCGGCGTCCCAGATTGCGAACGCCCACTGACCGTTCAAGCGCTTTACGCAACGGTCCCCTTCCTCCCGATAGAGATGCAGGATGACTTCGGTGTCGGAGCGTGTCCTGAACTGATGTCCTTTCTTGACAAGCTCTTCCCGCAGTTCGACGTAGTTGAATATCTCGCCATTGAAAGTAATCCATATAGAATCACCCTCGATCGACATCGGCTGGGCTCCTCCGGCAATGTCGATAATGCTCAACCGGACGTGCCCCAGAGCAACCGGGCCGTTGGCATAAACACCGTCGCCGTCGGGACCACGATGTCGAATCGCATCAATCATCCGCCGGGGCAGCTCCGGATTGTGGGTATTCCGCTGATCGTGAACACCAGTTCCGGAATCATGAACACCGATTCAGGCCATCGTGAACACTCGCCGGAGCGAAGCGACGGGTTAGCGTCTCAGTTTATTCCTTCAGAGTCCAGGTTTTCCCTGTTTTAGTCCTTTCCAAAATTATTGTGATAAATCGCCGCCGGCCTGTGTGTAACTGTGCGAAAGCCGGGAGCGTTTTTCGCGGAGGCTTTTGCAAGCAGCGGTGGAAATGATCAAGAGAAAGTCGGCCGAAGGCCACCATTCCCATTTGCACGGCTGCGGCAGTTTCCACAGGCCCCGTGCCCTGCGTGAGGCGCGCGTTCCGCGCCCGGACCCGGATTCCCGCACTTCCTTCGCGCGAGGATTGCGCAGGAGCGACGATTGGGTCCGGGGCCGGCCTGGAGTACCCCCTGGCGGCGGCGTGTGGATGCATCGGTGCGCCGATCATCGGGACTCCTTCAACGTCTTGGGTTGGGTCTTGGTTTGCCGCATCGATGCCCCTTTCAGTTCGATACGGTGCGCATTGTGGAGGAGGCGATCGCAGATGGCGTCGGCCTGGTTCGGGTCGCCAATGACGCCGTGCCAGTCGGGGACCGGGAGCTGGCTGGCGATCAAGATGGCGGAACGTTCGCTCCGTTCCTCGACGACTTCGATCAGGTCCCGGCGTTCAGCGTCGCGCAGCGGGGCCAGGAGCCAGTCGTCGATGGCCAGCAGATCGGTTTTGGCCAGACGGGCCAGGACTCGGGTGTAGGAGCCGTCGCCACGGCCGACCGCCAGTTGGTGCAAGAGCCGAGGCATGCGGACGTAGGTGGCGTTAAAACCCCGCCGGCAGGCGCGTTCGACGAAAGCCGAAGCCAGAAAACTCTTTCCGATGCCGGTCGGACCGGTGATGAGAAGATTGTGCCGGTCTTGGATCCACCCGCAGGAGCCCAGGGCGAGGACTTGGGAACGGTCCAGACGGCGACGATGTTTGAAGTCGACGTTTTCCAGCGATGCCGTCGCGTCGCGCAGCTTCGCCGCGCGCAGGCGTCGGGTGAGCTTGCGGTGCTCCCGGGCCGTCCACTCCTCATCCACCAGTAGGCCCAGACGTTCCTCGAAGCCGAGATCCGTGTACTGATTCGAGCGGCGTTGCTGCTCCAGGGCCTCGACCATGGCCGATAGCTTCATCTGGTTCATCTTCTCCAGGGTTTGTTCCATTAGCATGAGTGCGTCTCCTCGGGGTCCGCATAGTAGGCGGCGCCGCGAATGTTGTCGTGATGGGGCGTCGGTGGGGTTTCGGTGTCCCCGAAAGGCAACCGGTCCTGGGCCGACGACAGGATGTTCTTGACGGTGCGGTAGCTATAGGACTGCAAGTGCAGCGCCCGCGCACTGGCGGCTTCGAGCCGCTCGGCGCCGGAGCGGCGACCTAGACTCATCAATCCCAGGCAGGCCCGGTACCCCTGTTCCGGATGCGGCCACCGTTTCATGATCTCCTCGACCAGGCGGCCGGTCTTGGGGCCAGTTTTCTCCGCCCAACTAATCAGCCGGGACGGTGTCCATTCCGCATGGGCCCGATGGGCACTGGGCATATGTTCGGACAGAGTCGACGGCTTGTGATCGTAGCGACGGCGATGGGACGTCACGCGCCGGCCTTTGTAGTAGACCTCGACAATGGACGCCGTGTAACGCGCTTCCACCCTCTCATGGATCAACTGGCAGGGCACGCTGTAAGGATGGCGGTCCACGGTAATGTGGTAATCGATGCTGACACGACAGTCCTTCCACTCGGCCTGTTCATACCGGTTGGTCGGGAGGGGCTGTAATGCCGGTCGATCCAGCCGCTCGTAGAGTTCCAGGCGGGATACTCGAAGCTTCTGCATCGGCCGCTGGTTCAGTTCCACCAGCAACTCTCGAATGGCTCCGTTCAAGTCGGCCAGACTGAAGAACGTGCGATTCCGGATCCTGGCCAGGATCCACCGCTGTGCGACCAGGACGGTCGATTCAACTTTCGCTTTGTCCCGAGCTTTCCGCGGCCGGGCCGGTATGACAACGGCGCCGTAGTGTTCGGCCTCATCCTGGTAGGTACGGTTGACGCCTGCTTCATAGCGGCAGGGCTGGGTAATGGCACTCTTGAGTTGGTCGGGAACCCAGATCCGGCTCGATCCGCCGAAGAACTCCACCATGCGGATATGCACGCCGACCCAATCGGGGAGTTTCTGGCTCGGTGTCGCTTCCGCGTAGGTGTAACCGCTGGCGCCCAGAACAGCGACGAACAACTCGACTGGAATAGCTTTGCCCGTCCGTGGATCCGTCAGCTGTGGCCGTTTGCCGGAAAAGTCGATGAAGGTCTTCTCTCCGGCGCGGTGCACCTGTCGCATCGAGGGCTTCAATTTCTGGGCCCAACGCCGGTAGATCTCACAGAACTGGCTGTAGGCATATCCCTTTGGATTCGCTTCTCGGTACTCTTCCCACAGCAGGTGCAGGGTGACTCCAACACGCTTCAACTCCTGGTGGATCCGTTCTACATCCGGAGCCACCCGTTCCCGGGAGCCCGGTCCCGCGCGGGGAAACAGCCGCGCTTCAAGCGCTGCCTCGTCCAGGTCTTCGGGCAGCGGCCATTCCAGTCCGGCCTGCTTGGCCCGTCCCAAGTAGTCCGCAACGGTGCCCAAGCCCACGCGACATGCGCTGGCGATCGCCCGGTGGCTGAGCTGTTGGTCGTGTTTGAGTCGTAGAATCTCGCGTATCTGTCTCATCGGTAGTCGTTTCGTTGCCATCAAGGCCCTCCTGTGCTTCAGGAGAACCTAAAAGCTCCAAACTTCGCTACCGACGAGTGATCACGATGGCCGGAATCGGTGTTCAGGATGGTCCGGAATACGCAGGATTGGCTGGGGCGCCCGACAAATTTAAGACTCCTGCAATGCCACACATGTCTTATCTGCGGTCTCGATAGGTCGAAAGGGACGCAGCCAGCTGGTCTCGCTCGTTGAGGGTCGCCCTTAGATTACCACTCTCGGGGATTGCGGCCAGTCCGTCAGCGTTTCTTTGACCGCCCGAATATGTTCGCGAATCGCTTCCGTGGGGCGAAACCACCCCGATTACGGCCCGCTGTATCCAAGGTGCCGCATTCAACCAATCCAACGGCGAATACCCCGAGGCAGGTAGCGCAGGGCGCCCTTTGCAAACCGATGCAGTTGTGGGGGGACTGCGCACCGGAGCAGCACATCAACTCGATTTCGGCGCCGATACTGCACCTGCGTGTCAAGCAATCGCAATTGATCCTCGCCGAGCCGCCAGTTCGAAGCGCCACAATTTTCCAGAATATGCGCCGTCGAGTTGCCCTTGGGAATAACCACAACACCGTCCTTTGAAAGGCACCAGCTGAGAACCACCTGTGCCAGGGACTTTCCCAACGTCTTGGCTATTCCATCGATGATTCCCAGCGGATCGCTATCCCGAATCCGGCCAAAGTCGCGCCCCAGGGGACTGTAAGCGATTACGGTGATCCGTTCCTTGTGACAATAGTCGAGCAGGCCCTCTTCGATTGTGCGGTCGATGATGCTGTATCGAACCTGATTGGACACGATCTTATGCTTCCCCGAAACCTTTCGAGCCTCCTGAAGTTCGGAGATCGAAAAGTTGCTGACACCGATGAACCGTACCTTGCCTTCGTCCACAAGCTGGACCATCGCAGCCATCGTCTCTTCAATCGGGATCGTCGGATTCGGCTGATGCAGCTGCAGAAGATCGACCGTGTCAAGATGAAGGCGCCGAAGGCTGTCTTCGACGGAATTGCGCAGATCGGTGTTGCGAAAATTCTCTGGAGAAACCTTTGTAGCGACAAAAACGCGGCCCGGGCAACTGGCTACCGCTTCGCCAACAACCGATTCCGTGCCATAGGACTCCGCGGTATCAACAAACAGGGCACCCGCCTCGAACCCTCTCTTCAACAGTGCTGCGTCCGCGCGGTAATCCCATGTCCCCATTCCGACCTCTGGGAGGCGGATTCCGGTTTCTCCCAATTCCTTTGTAATCACGCTAAGAGAAACTCAGATGTGGAATTCTCGACCCACATTCGATACTGAGGACCCGGGCTTCACGGGAGGCGGCCGTATGCCCCGCATGAACTGCGCACCGGAGTGCTCCGCCGTCAGTGGAACGGTGGCAACGCCCATCATGTCAGCGGCGGGCGGGCCCCAGACGGCTCGGGGCGGAACGTTTCGGCTGACCACCGTGCCCGCCTTGATTACTGCACCCTCACCGACTCGGACATTCGGGAGGATTACACAGTGCGGCTCTATGAAAACGTCTTTCTCAATCACGACTGCACCATCTGTCTTAGGTTGCCTTGGGCCCCAGTAAAAGTGGGCAAAAATCGATGTCCGCAGGCCAATCGTACAATTCTCGCCGATCGTCACAGCTTCAGGATGCAGCTCGTCAAGGTATACGAACTGCGCAATGAAAACCTTCTTCCCCACCCGCACACCGCGTAGCCGATGCAGCCATGGACGCAAACTTGCTCCGCCTGGAAGAATCATAGCCAGCTTTTGCAGGAGCCGATTGATAGTGGATTGAAACATGAACAGGGCACTCCACGCGATCTTAGTTGAGACTGAAACGAGGGACGCCTTGAAACCGAACCATCCCGCGTCCCAGGATGGTGGAATGCGCCTCAATCCCCGGTGTCGCTGTCGTCGCAGGGATCATGCGGACTGCTTTAGTTCTTCTGCGAGAGAGAGCAGGCGTTTGCGCCCGTGGGGCCGGGATAGCGGCGTACGTGAAGAGACTCTCCTCAGCCAAGCCTCTCTCCAATACGGAAACACTTCGCGCGAGCAGCCACCGAACACTAACGAACAGGCACACGTAGCCCCATCGAGAATTACGGTGTTCTTCACTTCCCGAATCTCTCCCACCGACTCAAGGATCATTCTGCTGAGACTGTTCCTGACTCTCAGGCATTTCCCGCAGAACGCCAACATTTCCCCGGAAAACTGTAGTCCGCGATTGCGGCCACGACGGTCGACCGTTGCGACTATCTTCGGGGCGGACTTGACCTCAACCCACTCTCCCGGCTGGAGACCGAGAACTTCGGTGGGTGTCGTTTTATTCTCGCCACTCAGCCCCTCTCCACGCATAGCATACAGAGCCTTCCTGAACGCCGAACCAACCGTCAACCGGATCATCTCACTCGCCCTGCAGGTGCCGGCCCGTACGTCCCTAAAGAAAGCCCGCATCTTGCCTGACCGTGTCAACGCCATGGTTGAGCCGGTCAATTGAGTCGCCTGACAGAAGTACCGCGGTCATGGCCGGCTCGCGTTACAAGACGCAGTCGAAGCGAAGATGCGCCGTCCGAACATGCTAGTGGCTCTTTTTCACCCGCGTTCGAGAGCCATGCCTCTTTCCAGAAAATCATATGTGCCACTTGGCATCCGCCGTGTTCGACTCCCGAACAACGCAGCCGGTCAAGAAGAACCACGTCGTTTCTCTCGAATGCGCCCATCTGAATCTGGGGCGTCTCGCAGCACGTCTTTTCCACCCTTCGCAGAACACGGAATTGCCTTCCACAAAACTCGCCCATCTCCGGCATGAAAGGAAGCCCGTCGAGTGTTCCGTCCGCATCCAGTGTCCGCAGGACTTCACCCGGACTTCTGACCCGGACAAGATTCCCTGCCCTGAATCCTTGTTCGACAAGCTTGGTACTCATCGGCTACCCGTCCGGAACAGTCAACATCTGCTTCTGCAGCTCCTCGGCAAGTTCCCGGGCAAAAGGACCCACTAACATGGCATGAGGACCCACGGAGAGCCCGACGGTCTCCAGAGGTCCGACCACGCATTCTTCCCAACCCATTTTGGGTTCGGGGTAAAAGTCATAATTCTTCTTCGGCTTGAAGAGTACGACTTTGCCTTCATACGATCCTGGCTTGTAATTCCATCCCGCTTTGTGATTGATATCTTGAATCGAAGCCCATGATTGCGGTGAGTTCACTACGCGATCTTTGCCGCCACGAAGTCGCCTCATCGCAATCGCCACGACCTGATGCGCCGAATTGACGATCATTCGGAACTTCTCTCCAAGGTACGGCTTCCATTCGCCTGCGTTTAGCTGCTGGAGGTTTTCAAGATGAAACACGAATTTCTGCCAGAGAGCGTGCCATTCAGAAGGTTTTCGAACGGCGCTCAAGTTGTAGGTGTCGAGCATCGCAACCATCCGGACCTCGCTTCCACGTGATCGCAGTTGCCTTGCCATTTCGTAGGCCACAATGCCCCCCATGCAATATCCGCCGAGCCAGTAGGGGCCAGCGGATCTGTACTTGACCAGCTCGGAAACATAGTGTTCGGCCATTTCTTCCACTGTGCCCCGTGCTTCTCCGCGTCCATCGAGTCCTTGGGACTGGAATCCATAAACGGAAATTTCGGATGGAAGGTGATGGGCCAGCTCACGGTAAAGGAGAACGTTTCCCGCCGCGCCATGGACCAGGAACAATTCAGGACCTTGACCGTTTGCACGGATAGCCACAAGCGAGTCCCAAGGCTCGTCCAAGTCCCTCGGTGCAGTCAGAACTGCCGCAATCTGCCTCACAGTTGGTGAATCAAACAGGATGGCTAAAGGCAGTTGCACGCCGAATTCACGCTCAATCTCATTCATCAGTCTGACAGCCGACAAAGAATGCCCACCGAGGTCAAAAAAACTGTCGTCTGCCCAAACAGTCTCTGCCTGACAGACGTCTGCGAAGATGGCCGCAACCCGTTCTTCTGTGGCATTGTCGAGTGGAACAGGCTCATGCCGGCCCGCAAGAATCCCATTCGCTTCTGGTGCCGGCAGGGCTTTGCGGTCGATCTTGCCGTTTGGAGTCAGCGGCAAGCCCTCCAGCGAAACGAATCCCGCTGGCAACATATAGTCGGGGAGCTTCGTGCGAAGAAATTCAGACAGTTTGGAGGGATTGAGCACAAACCGCTGATCGGGGACGACGTAGGCAACCAGACGCTGCTCCCCGGGTGTATCCTCGCGAGCAACAACCACAGCACGATGAACAGCAGGGTGAGACGAGAGATGGGCTTCGATTTCACCCAGTTCGATGCGAAAGCCACGTATCTTTATCTGCTGGTCACTCCGACCTAAACACTCCAGGGTTCCATCAGCGTGCCATCGCGCCAGATCGCCGGTTCGGTAGACCCGTTCGTCCGAGCGGCTGCTGAAAGGGTTCTGAATAAATTTGTCTGAAGTCAAGTCGGCCCGGTTCAAATACCCGCGGGCCAGTCCGTCACCGCCAATAAGCAGCTCTCCAAGCACTCCCACTGGCTGAGGCTGCATCGCAGGGCTGGCCACATAAACCTGAGTATTGTCGATAGGTCGGCCGATACTTACCGGCCCGCTGCCTGGCTCCAGCTGCGCCACTGTCGACCAAACTGTCGTTTCAGTTGGGCCATACATATTCCAGAGCGAAGCGCACTGCCGACTGAGTAGCTTGATCAGGTCTGGTGGTACGGCCTCACCTCCGATCAATGCCTTCAGCCGGTTGTTTCCTGTCCATCCAGACTCCAGGAGCATTCGCCAAGTGACTGGCGTCGCCTGCATCACCGTGGCACCACATTGCTCCAATTCTCGGGCGAGAAGTTTGGGGTCGTTCACAACCGTCTTGGGGGCCACGGTAACTGTTCCCCCGGTCACCAGAGGCAAGAAGAGTTCCAATGTGGCAATGTCAAAAGAGAGCGTCGTGACCGCCAGCAGGACGTCTTCCTTCGAGAACCCCGGCTCGCGCCGCATTGAATTCAAGAAATTCACGACCGACCGGTGGGGAATCTGTACACCCTTGGGCCGGCCAGTGGACCCCGACGTGAAAATCACGTATGCCAAATCGGAAGGTCCAGCCGGTACGCCGTCAAGAGCTGATCGGGCGTCGGGCCGCCTTTCGTCCATCAACAGAACTCTCGCGTCATGGGCCGGCAGAATATCGAGCAATGATCGCTGCGTCACTATCACCGGCATAGCTGCGTCCTCGATCATGTAGCGGAGACGCTCGGCAGGGAAGCCGGGATCCATCGGCACGTAAGCGCCCCCAGACTTCAATACACCCAGGATGCCCACGACCATCTGAATTGTGCGCTCCGAGCAAAGTCCCACGAGCGTATCGGGCTTGACACCGAGTCGCTGCAGCTCGGCGGCCAGAATACTTGCTTCCTGGTCAAGCTCGGCGTAGGTCAGCGACTGGTCCTCGCAACGGACAGCGACCTTTTCAGGGCATAGGCGAACCTGCTCATCGAACATCGATACGACGGTGCAAGACTGAGGGATATCTCGTGCCGTGCGGTTCCACTCGACTAACAGGCACCGCCCCTCCTCGCGTGTCAACATTGGCAATTCGGCGATGCGAGCTTCTGGAGTGGCTGCGCCGCTGACAAGCAATTGTCGAAAATGACCCAACATACGGATCGCAGTGTCGCGGTCAAAAAGGTTTGTGTTGAAATCACACGAGGCCCGCCATACACCGTTCCGTTCAACCATGAAGAAGTTCAAATCGAAAATAGCGCCCGGCGTCCGGGAGGGCATTGCTGTGAGCGTCAGGCCGCCAAAAGATACCCGCTTGACAAAGTCGCGCTGGTGAATAAAGTTCACCTGAAATAGTGGGTTCCGACCCAGCTCGCGAGCCGGGTGGCAGTCCTTGACCACGATCTCGAACGGCAGGTCCTGATTCGCAAGAGCTTCAAGCACGGTTTCCCTGACATCCCGAAGAACCTCGACAAACGTTGGATTTCCTGACAAATCAGTCCGAAAAATAACGGTATTGATGAAGACGCCGATCAGGTTTTCGAGCTCGGCGCGGGTCCGTCCCGCGACCGGGGAACCTACTGCGATATCGGCGCTTCCCGTGTAGCGCGACACCAGAAGCTTGAAAGTCGCCAAGAAGACCATGAATAGAGTGGCGCCATTCTCTTGGCCGATCCGCTGCAGCCTCGCAGTGAGATCTTCGGGCAACAGGACCGAGACAAGGTCTCCCTCCCAACTCTTGACTGCCGGGCGTGGCCTGTCGTTCGGCAACGTCAGTTCGGACAACCCGTCAAGCTGATTCCGCCAGTAGTCTCGCTGCTGCCGGATCTCCGGTCGGTCCATACCTTCCGATTGCCACACGGTAAAATCGGCAAACTGAATTGGGAGTGGTGGCAGCGGACAGGGCTCTCCCTTGACGAAAGCTTCGTAGATCGCTGCGATTTCCTCGACGATTACCCCGACCGACCAGCCGTCTGAGACAGCATGATGCACGGTCACCTGCAATATGTTGTCGTCTGAACCCACCTGCAGGATGCTTGCGCGGATCAATGGCGCTTTGTTCAAATCAAATGGCTTGTGGGCTTCGATGCCGCCCAGGCGGTCAATTTCACACTCGCGCTCAGCCTCCGGGATCCGGCTGATGTCAATGACCTCCAGCGTGACTTCCACCGACGGGAGCACGATTTGCATCACCTCATCGGCATCTTCCTCAAAACGGGTTCGAAGGATTTCATGTCGTCGGATCAGCTCATTGAAGGTCCGCTCAAGTACGTGAGTGTTAAGGCGTCCCGACAGATGAAAGCGCACCGCGACATTAAACGCTGGATTTCCGGGCTTGACCTGGTCAAAGAAATAGAAGGCCTGTTGCGCTATCGCTGCCGGAAACGACAGCTCCGGGTCTGCATTCGCCGGCTTCGGCGCTACGCCGCCAGTCTCTCGAGTTAGTTGCTCGGGCATTTTGAGGTCTGCGTTCAAAGTTGATCAGACAAAATTTACAGCCTAGTTCCTTCGGAACATGTCGCGATCAATTCGGGAAATCACAGAAACCGGAGTGGCCGCCTGTGGTAGCGAGCCCTGATCCGCAGTGACAATCTTAGCGAGCTTCTCGATCGAGCGGTGCTCGAACACCTGTGCCGGTGTCAGCGGCAATCCCTGCTGATTCGCACGGGACGTAACCTGAAAGATAAGGATGGAATCACCGCCCAGTTCGAAGATGTCGTCATCGATACTCACGCGTTCCTGCTGAAGGACCTGTTTCCAGATATCGGTCAGGACCTCCTCCTCTGAGGTGCGCGGGGCGATCACCGGGGTATCGACGGCGATCGTCGTAGAATCATCGCGCACGCTCAAAGCACGACGATCCACCTTACCGTTCGGGGTCAACGGAAATTCGGCGAGCGGCACAAAAAGAGACGGCACCATGTAATCGGGAAGATATCTGTTGACGTGCCCCCGAAGCTCAGCAGTCGGTGGTGCCGGAGACATGGCTGGGACAAAGTAAGCCACCAGACGTCTCTGCCCGGACGGCCCCTCGCCGACGACGGTCACGTTCTGTTTCACCCCGGGATGCGTGGCAACTGCCGCCTCCACATCACCCAACTCGATCCGGAATCCGCGAATCTTCACCTGATTGTCTAAGCGACCGAAGCATTCAAGTGATCCGTCCGGGCGCCATTTTGCAAGGTCGCCTGTCCGGTATACACGCGCGCCGGTCTGGCTGCTGAACGGGTCGGGAATGAAGCGGTCGGAAGTCAGTTCTGCATTTCCGTGATAGCCTCGAGACACGCCGTCCCCGCCGATCAATAATTCGCCGGGAACGCCCACGGGCTGCAGCTGCAACGAAGAACTGACTACATAAATCTGCGTATTGTCAATCGGGCGCCCGATACTTACCGGGCCGTCGCCTTCCATAAGCTGAGTGGTGGCAGACCAGATCGTTGTTTCTGTGGGTCCATACATGTTCCAAACAGACTCACAGCGGGGCGCCAACTGGTTAACAAGATCACGTGGCACGGCTTCGCCTCCGATAAGGACCCTCAAACCGGGATTCCCCTCCCAGCCAGCCTCCAGGAGCAATCGCCACGTGGTTGGTGTTGCTTGCATCACGGTTGCACCCGTCCGGCCAAGTTCGCGCTGGAGAAGGTTCCCGTCAATTGTGATTTCCTCTTCTGCAATGGCCACCGTTGCGCCAGTGGTCAGCGGCAGAAACAGTTCCAACGCCGCGATGTCGAAGGACAGCGTCGTGACGGCCAGGAGAATGTCTTCAAGCGACAAACCCGGTTCGCGGCGCATTGAATTCAGGAAATTGACAACCGCCCTGTGCTCCACCTGAACTCCTTTCGGACGCCCGGTCGAACCCGACGTAAAGATCACATACGCGAGATCCGCTCCTGTTGACCGCCCTGCCTGAAAGTCTCCGCTGTCCGGAAAGCGGTCGTCGATGAAAACGAATGTGCCATCGTGGGCGGGCAACTCGCCGGCCTTTGACCGTTGGGTCACGATCACCTGCAGGTGCGTGTCCTCGATCATGTGTCGGAGACGCTCAGCTGGAAACATGGGATCCAATGGCACATAGGCGCCTCCGGACTTCAGGATGCCGATGAGACCGACTACCATATCGACCGACCGGTCGGCGTATAGCCCAACTAGGCCTCCCGCTGTCACGCCAAGCAAACTGAGCCGCGCCGCCAGTTCGTTTGCAGCGTCGTTCAGTTCTGCATATGTCAGAGACTTGTCGTTGCAGGTGACGGCAACCTTGTTCGGGTGTCTCCCAGCCTGTTTTTCGAACAGGGAATGAATCGTGATATTTCGTGGATATTCACAAGCCGTCTCGTTCCATGCCTTCAACAGCTTTTCGTGCCCACTCTGGTCGAGCAACGGCAAATCCCGGAGCTTCGTGCCACCGGCCACAATAACCTCTTCAATCAAGACTTCGAATGCGTTGAGCCACTGCAGGATCGTGGATTCGTCAAACAGATCGGTGTTGTACTCGCACTCGACCTCCAGTGATGATTCACTCTGTACGAGATTAAAGAAGAGATCAAAGTTGACGAACTGTTTCGCATTTGTGCTGATCTCGAAATCCAGGTCATCGAACTTCAGGAAATCGAAGCCGGACTTGTCGATGTTGAACATGCCCGAAACCAGCGGCAAGCGGCTGGTGTCTCGAGGAAGATCCAGCTTCTGGAGCAATGCCCCATAGGTGACACACTGATGCTCGTATCCATCGAGAATGGCGCTTTTCACAGACCCGGCAAATTCCGAGAAACTTGTATCTTCAGCAAACTTCAGGTGCAACGGTAAAAAGTTCAGGCAGTGGCCGACAAGTTCGTCACACCCGATCATGGTTTGGCCCGCAGCCGGAACCCCAATTACCAGGTCCTGCTGATTACTCAGACGGTGCAACAACGCGGCGAACGTGGCCAGCAATGTTGCAAAAAGCGTGCCGCCCAGTGCCGGTGTTGCCTTCTTCAAACGCATGAAGCGGTCTGTGTCTATTACACGGCTTGCCATGGCGCCTTTGAAAGATTTCAGTACCGGGCGGGTACGGTCTGTTGGCAGTTCCAGCGTTGGTGCTCCGTCGGGAAACTGGTCCGTCCAGAACTGCTCTGCGACGGCGTAGGCTGCTCCGGCTTTCAGCGCGGGCTCGCTCCGGGCGTAGTCGGCGAAAGACATCGGTGGCGCCAGCATCGGAATGCGGTCAGCTTTCAGCGCGTTATAGAGCGTCGCCAGCTCGGCCACGAGCATTCCCATCGACCAGCCATCGCAAACCAGGTGATGGGCGCTGAAGGCGAGCCGCAGATCCGTATCGGACAATCGGGCCAGATGCATCCGCACGAGTGGCCCATTGAAGAGGTCGAACGGTGTGGCCGTCTCCGCCCTGGCCAGGTCCAGCCACTGCGCGATCCCGCTCGCGGCATCGCCGCCTCTCCAGTCATGCATAGGGATCTGGGTCGCACTGGGCGGATGAAACAATTGGTTTTCCCCATCCGGACTGACAGTACTCCGCAATGCAGGGTGCCGCTCGAAAAGATGACGCAAGCCGTCCTGAAGCGCCTTTATGTCGACCGCGCCTTCAAAACGGATTGTGATCGATTCGTTGTAAGCGCAATTCGCCTCATCACCCATTCGCGTCGACAGGAAGATTTCCCGCTGGGCTCCAGTGAGAGGTGCACGGTCGACCGTCGGGATTCCCATCTTAACCGTAGCGATAGAAGCCCCAGGATCTTTGGCTGCAGGCGACTCCGGCAAGAAACCGTCTTCCTGCATTTCCGACACACTCTCTTTGAAGGCCCGGACGAAGTGATCGAGATCTGCGTCGGTATGCGCAACCGTAAAGACGCAGGGTCGACCTTCCCAGACGTGAATACCCTTCTCCCTGAGGTAGTACCAGAGCAAACTCCCGAATCCCAGTTCGTTCGAGTGCTCGATCGCCGCCACCGCGCTGAAAGAGTTAAACCGGATCGGAACCTCCGCTGCTTCGAAGTGACTGTTCAACATGTTTGACATGAGCGAAACACGTTCGGCCAGACGCAACTGGAGGGCGGGGCCCTCCTTCTTGAGGCGGCCCAATACTGCATGGGCGGCCGCAATCGCCAGCGGATGACGTACAAATGTGCCTGCGAAGAACGTCACGCCTACTTCAGGGAACGAATCGTCACCATAGCTCCACATGCCTCCATCGAGCACGTCCATATATTTTCGGATTCCCGCGAGTATTCCGATCGGCAGGCCGCCCCCGACCACCTTCCCGTAGGTCGCCAGGTCCGCATGAACACCAAAGTGAGCCTGGGCGCCTCCCGGGTGGCAGCGGAAGCCCGTGACCACCTCATCGAATACCAGTGCCACACCCGATCGAGCGGTCAGTTGTCGCAGCTCGAGCAAAAACGATTTTGGCTGGAGGGTCGGATTGCGGCTCTGAACGGGCTCTACGATCACGGCCGCGATCTCGTCTGCGTGTTTCCTGATAATGTCAATGGATTCGGCGGCTCCGTACTCCAGCACAAGCATGTTTTCAACCAGACTCGGAGGAATGCCAGGAGCAATTGGCCGGGCGCCGTATTCACCGTTGATCCATGCCCCACGGGCGAGGGCCTCTTCGAACATGCCGTGGTAGTCACCGGTGAAATAGACGACCCGATTTCGACCGGACACGGTCCGCGCCACCCGGATTGCCGCCATGACAGCTTCAGAACCTGTATTGCAGAAAGCAGCACGCTCCATACCGGTGAATTCACAGACGCGCCGGGCGACTTCACCGGCCAGCGGACTTTGAGGGCCGACTTCAATCCCTGTGTGCATCTGGTCTTCGAGGGCCTTCAGGAGCCAATCCGGGGAATGACCAAATAAGTAGGCTCCAAAACCCATCGTGACATCCACGTACTCGTTGCCGTCGATGTCCCAGATCTTGGACCCTTTCGATCTCCCGGCGACGATCGGATAGACCATTTCTTTCCAACGGGTCTGAAATCCTGAAACTGCGCGGGGGTCAGCAAAGTACGGACGATGTTCAGCCGTGTACGACTTCGAGCCTCTGGTTCTTCGGACGTATCGTTCGATCAGCCCGTCCAGCGCCTTGCGCTGGCGCGGGGTCAGTTCGCCCTTCTCACCTGTCTCGATCGGTTTGTACGGCCCAAAGCGTTTAAACTCCTCCCGGGTGTCCTGCTTCTTGACCAAACCGGCGGGCGGCATAGTGCCCGGCCACTTCACCGGAAGCAACTCACCGCCGGCTCTTACGGCCGGAGCGGGTCCAGGCGAACCCTTGGTGCTCTGTTGGTCCAGCAACGCCTGCATCAGCTGAATCTGGTTGGCGATCAATTGCTCGATTCCTGAACTGGCAGCGTCGTGACGCTGTGAAGCCTGTGGAACGGGAATCTCCTGCCCGCCAGAGGACGGTGTTTTGGGGACATCTTCTGGCGTTTCGGTTGGAAGCTTCTGATCGAGGTAGTCTGCCAGCGCCCTGACCGTCGACAAATCATCCAGGAGCCGGCGGAACGTCACCTCAACTCCGAACCTTGCCTGCAAAGCCTGACTGACCTGTGTGAGAAACAGGGAGTCAAACCCCAGTTCCATGAACGAAGCCGTGTCGTCGACGATTTCCACTCCCGAAAGTTCCTGAAACGCATTTCGCAGCTGCCTCAGCAACTCCTCTCGCCTTTGGCCAGCTGGGACCTCGTTTGATATTTTTGACATATTAAGCCCCGTAGTCGTGTTGGGTAATTCAACGGCCTGTCGAAACTCGGCGTTCGGTCTTGCTTCAGCCCCGTCCCCCGGGCGCTCCTCGCCCGCACCCGAAACAGCGACAGAAGGCCGGAGGGATCCCTCTCCGCCTGGTGGATCAATCCAAAAGCGTTTTCGCTCAAATGGATATGTCGGAAGCGGAACGCGGCGGGGCAGTTCGCCGGCATGGAAGCTCTCCCAGTCCGGCTGGACTCCGGCCGCCCACAGCCTTCCAAGCGCAGTCAGCACCGATCGAAGCTCCTGACCCGTGTCTCGGTTCGCCGGGAGGCTGCCCAACACCGGCACAGCCGAGGGCCTGGCTGGATGCTGGGACGCGACCTGGCTTAGCGTCTGTCCCGGACCAACTTCCAGCAGGACGCAATTGGTATCTTCGAACAAGGTGTTGAGCGCTTCGAAAAACCGTGCCGGGTTCCGGACTTGACGGCACCAGTAGTCGCCGTCCTCTGTATCCTCGGGAGTCATCAACCGGCCGGTGCAGGTAGAAATCCATGGGATGCTCGAGGGCTTCAGGGCGATCGTGGCTGCGGCGACGGAAAGCTCATCTAAGATGGGATCCATCATTGCGGAATGGAAGGCATGAGCGGCCGGCAGGAACAGCGCTTCGACGTTGCGGTCTTCAAGTATTTTCTGCAGAGCCTCGAGAGCCGGAGTCTGACCCGATACGGTACAGAGTTTTGGACTGTTGAAGGCGGCGATACTGGTCCCCGAAGGGAGGATCGATTCGACCTGCTCTGCTGGCATACGCACCACCATCATGGAACCCGACGGCAGGGCCTGCATGAGACGCGCTCTAACGGAGAGCAATCGCAGAGCGTCGTCCAATTCAAGCGTTCCAGCCAACACCGCACAGACGTATTCACCCACACTATGTCCGATCACAACCGACGGCTGGAGTCCCCAGGACATCCAGAGCTTCGCCAGGGCATACTCGATGACAAACATCGCCGGTTGCGTGACAGATGTCTGCCCGATCTGCTGCTGTGCGAAATCTCGGGCGTCTTCTTCAGGGAACAGGACAGAGCGGATATCAGTGCCCAAATGTTCCTCGAGGCCGTTCACGCATCGATCCACCTCGACCGCAAAAGCGGGTTCTTTCCCATACAACTCGCGCCCCATGTCAACGTATTGCGCGCCTTGTCCCGGAAAGAGAAAGACCAGCCCTGGCACCCGCTTTGGGGCTTCACTTGAATAAACTCCCTGAGAGTCAGGCGCCATGAGCAGGCTCACGGCTTCCGAAGCGGTTGAAGCAACCAGTACGCGTCGGTGGGCAAACGCCCGGCGTCCCTTATGAAGCGTATACGCCACATCCGGAAGGCTCATCCCCTGCTGTCCTTTCAGGTGAATCGCAAGGTTTGCACTCATCGCGTCAAGGGCAGTCCGGGTCCTGGCGCTGAGAACGAGCAACAGTTCGGAACGCGAAGGTCCTGCGGGTTCAGGTTCGGGAGCCTCCTCGAGCACCACGTGAGCATTGGTGCCGCCGACACCGAATGCGCTGACGCCCGCCCTACGCGGCGTCTCACTCCGCTTCCACTCCGTGAGCTTCGTCACCGGATAGAACGGACTGCTCTCAAAATCTATCTTTGGATTTGATGCAGTGAAGTGAATGAGGAGTGGAATTGTTTCGTGCTGCAGCTGCAAGACGGTCTTGATCAATCCCGTGACGCCCGCCGCCATGTCTAAATGACCCACATTGGGCTTGACACTGCCGATTCCGCAAAAACCTTTCGCTTGCGTGGACTTACGAAATGCCTGATTCAGCGCTGCGATCTCGATGGGATCTCCCAAAGGTGTTCCCGTGCCGTGAGCTTCCACATAGGAGATCGTCTCCGGGTCGACGTTGGCCTCAGCCTGCGCCATCGCGATGACTTCGGCCTGCCCGTTGACTCCAGGGGCGGCGAATCCGATGCGATCAGCACCGTCGTTGTTCATGGCCACACCACGAATTACGGCATGGATGAAATCGCCATCAGCGATAGCATCCGGGAGACGCTTGAGGACCACGATTCCCATTCCACTTCCGAAAACAGTCCCATCGGCACCGGCGTCAAACGAGCGGCACCGGCCGTCTCGAGAAACCATCCCACCGGGCTGATAGAGGTAGTCCCGCTTTTGAGGAAGAGTAATGGAAACCCCGCCCGCCATAGCCATGTCGCACTGATATGTGAGCAAACTGTAATACGCGTGGCAGACAGCGACTGAAGAAGTCGAACAGGCAGATTGGACGGTGACACATGGCCCCCTGAGGTTCAGTTTGTGGGCCACACGCGTCGTCAGGAAGTCCTTGTCGTTTCCAAAAAGGATGTCGGGCACCCCGACCGGATAAGACACGGCAACCCGCGCTCCATCCCGGTGCCCGACCAGGTTGTGGAGGAGGTAGGTATTCAGGCTAACGCCCGCGTACAGACCGACCAGACCCGGGAAAGCTTCCGGATCGTAGCCCGCCGATTCCAGAGCTTCCCACGCGCCTTCCAGGAAAACGCGGTGCTGAGGATCCATTAACTCAGCCTGTTTCGGCAATATTCCGAAGAACGACGCATCGAACTGGTCCACATCCTCGAGGATGGGTCTGGCACGAACGTATGCAGGGGATCGCTCCACATCGAGTGCGGCCTGAGAAAATTCTAGTTCATCCTCACAGAAGTCGGTCGTCGCACAACGCCCTTCAATTAGATTGCGCCACAACGTGGGTATGTCGGGGGCGCCGGGAAAGCGTCCACTCATTCCAATGATCGCGACGCTATTCGGCGGAGGTTGTACGTTGTCACTCATACTTTGCTTGAGGCGTAACCACGAAATTGACTGAGTGCTCCGCGCTGCCAACCGCCTCGATCGGCTTGCGGCCGACAGGTGATGTCCCCGGCGCTGTCGGCACGTGTCAGGTGCTCGGCCAGACTTCGTACGGTGGGAAATTGGAAAATAGCTATGATGCTGAATCGTCGGCCCAAAGCCTCCTGGAGGCGCTCATGGGCCTGGGTGGCGAGCAGGGAATTACCCCCAAGATCGAAGAAACTCACGGTTACATCGACACGACCCAACCCGAGAACGTCACCCCAGACCCCAGCGATAGTATCCTCCACTTTGTTCGCTGGACCCTCCCCTGCCTGAGCCTGGTCATAAGGACGAATTTCCGGCAACTGAGACCGGTCGGTTTTACCATTTGGATTCAGCGGCAGGCGATCAATGAATGTCCACGCGAGCGGCACCATGTATTCGGGAAGCCGTTCGGAGAGATAAGTCTTCAGCCCCGGGCCTGAAGCGAAAGCTAGAGGACGCAGAACGACATAGGCTGCCAGGTACTTTGACAGGGCCGGGTGTTCGAGAACCCTGACAGCGCAATCCCTGACACTGGTGTGGTCCCTTATGACGGTTTCAATCTCTTCGACTTCGATCCGAAAACCACGGATTTTTGTCTGAGTATCGCGACGACCGACAAAGTGAATCAGACCGTCGTTTCGCTGGACCACAATATCGCCGGTTCGATAGATGCGACTGGGACCCGAAGAATCCGACGGATCCGGAATGAACGCTTCACAGTTCAGCTCGGGCCGGTTCCAGTAACCGAGCGCGACACCCCTCCCCCCCGCGAGCAGCTCTCCAGGTTCACCTGGAACCACGGGTTCCAGCTTGTCATTCACTATTCGGACGTCAGTGCCACGTATAGGCTGTCCAATGGGCACATCACCGTCGAATTGCGATTCCTTGGGGATGCGGTAGCAACAGGTGAACGTGGTATTTTCAGTTGGGCCGTAGCCGTTGATCAAAGTCGTTTCCGGCAGGAGCTGCAGCGCCCGCTCGACATGATCGACCGACAGGACATCACCACCTGTCAAAATCTGTCGAACCCGCTTAAGATCAGCCGGACGTTCGTCAACAAATAGATTGAAGAGACCGGAAGTCAGCCAGAGGATACTGACTTGTTCGGTCTGGACCGCTGTCGCAATGCTGTCCAATGACACTGGGCCCGGTGGCATCAAGACCAAGCGCGCTCCATTCAGAAGTGCTCCCCAGATTTCAAGAGTCGAGGCGTCAAATGAAACCGGAGAACTCTGGAGGAACACGTCTTGACAGTCGATTTTTACGAAGTCCGGATCAATGACCAGACGTGTGATCGCCCGGTGTGGAACCACGACTCCTTTAGGGATGCCTGTCGATCCAGACGTGTACATCAGGTAAGCCGGATCGTCGGACGTTGGACTCGTGTCGTCTCCTGTCAGATCCTCCTGCACGTGAGGAATATCATTCAGCTTGTCGACAATCAGCGTCGCGCATCCGGAACTTTCAATCCGCTCAAGGAGCTTCGATTCCGTCACGATCAGCCCTGCTTCGGCGTCTCGGAGCATGAAGGCTATCCGTTCGTCAGGATAGCGGATCTCAAGGGGCAGATAAGCAGCACCGACGCGCAGAACGGCGATGAAGGTTGCGATCAAATCGACTGAACTGTTCAGTAAAACCCCAACGAAATTGCGACGCCGAACCCCACAGTTTTGGAGGTTTTTCGCGATAACTGATACTCGGGCATCCAGTTCACGATACGTACAAGTCGCTGCTCCGGTCGTAATGGCCCCACGGTCCGAATGAGTTGCCGCGGACAGATCAAATGCCTGATCAATCATCATCTGCTTGGCGCCCTCTATGGTCAACATCTGACACTCCAGACCCGCCATCTGGATCGGGGAATTGAGAAAGACTCTTTCCGAAATGGTGGATGGGATGAGCCCTGCGGGCTATCAAATTGACCGCGATCTGGGTTAACGGTCCACCACGAAGACGGAAGGCGGCACGGCAGTAAAGCTGTCCTGAACTGCAGCATTTTCAGGCCACTAAACACCTATTGAAATCAATTAGTTATATTCGATCAGGCTCTGAGAGCTCGCTAGAATGGGAATGGAGATCCCCTCGCCGCCATCGGCTCCAGCTTGCCCGCGCATGTCGGACCATTGGGCCTTGTTGTCGGGATATTCCCCGTCTCCCCGACCGGCGGAGCCAAAGGAAACACTCCCTGCTTGTTGGCGCATCTGCCACTAATGGAAATATCGGCGGGGAATAGTGAAAATATTAGGGTTCTTGTGCCTTAAATCTAAGTCCGCTGTTTTTGTCAAGGCCCCGTCCGTCAAGACTGTGTAAGCGGAAGAAGCCACGAAACAAGCCGCGTGTGCATTCCCCCCGTCCCTGCAATCGGCCAACCATCGCGGATTCCAGAGGAGTCCGCAGGAATTGTCCCCCAGCCGCCGCCGATTGGAGGAGCTTCCTGGAGCGAGTAAAGGCTTGCTGTTTGGCAGGTTATGGCTCTGTCACCCTTGGCCGGATTGATTTCAGCAGCAATCGGGTTTCGACTCCGGCGGGGAACCGCCCACGGCGCCTGGAAGTCAAAAGCACGTCTGCGTCTTCGGCCCATTGACCCGCTCGCCATGTCGGCGGGATCAGTGTGTGGGCATTCGGAAGGGAGTTCGATTGATGGGGAGGAGTCTGTCTGCGGGGACTCGCAACCTATGGGACGGACGGAGAATCTTACAGGCTACCGAGATGCGAGGTTGATCGAACACACGGTGTACGGATTAGTCGGACAACGTGTGTACGGATAGTGCGTGGGGTATGAAGATCTCAACGATCACGGTCAACTGCGGACCGATCCGCGCGGGCGATAGCTGCGGATAAATTCAATCCGTATGGCGGCAACCGGCCGCAGGCCGCCGAGTGTGGGAAAGCGTTGGCGGGCTCGCTAGCCCCCTACGTTCGATCGAAATAGAAACCTGAATAACGAAAGTTAGAATAGTCAGGATATAGCGGAGCCCACATCTTTCGTTCATAAACGGGCCATTCGCCTCTAAGCGTGTATCCCAGCCGGCTCATTCCTTGAACGAGTTCTTCTCGGCTGTGGAGCTTGCAGGGAACCAAGTAGCTGTCGGCATCCTGAACCGTTATCAGGTCCTGGGCAGTGGAGCAGGGTGTCCGGTTAACGATTACACGTCGCGGCAGGATGTCCAGTCGTCCAAGTATCTCCGACAGAGGCTCCTCGAAATAATGTAACGATCCCGACGAAATAAACAAGTCTGCGCCGTTGGCGTCTTCAATCGAATCGACAAAATGGATCCGTGACTCATTTCGTTCGGCTGCCATCGCCTGACCCGTGGCTCGCTGTGCGGGCAAGTCGAACACCAGCCACCTAAGGTTGTCAGAAACTTTCAGGTGACGTTGATACACGTAGAATAGATTTCCAACGTTCCCACCGAGATCGAAGACATGCTGCATACGGTTGGACACATCCGACAGGAAGAAGAATACAGGGTAGTCACTCTCACGGACGATATCAGCGAGCGCCACGTGGTCACGGATGCCTTCAGGATGGTCGTGGCCGGCATCGATGTACCTCGACGCGCACGAGTGAGCCTCAGCGAATGAGCCGAACAACCGCCGATATCCCAGCGCCAGATTTGCGAGGTGCCTGGGAAAAGCATACCGCCGCAGGGCGACGATCCAGGATCGAGCACGGGCCTGGCGACCGATGACACTGAGGGCTTTTGCCGTAATTCGGATTTGCAGGAGTCTAAATTTCAGCATGGCTGGCGTACCACACTCACCCCACGCAATATTCGATGGGGCGCCCCCCTCATCAGACGCGTCGTGCGAACAGCTGATTGAAATGTATCCGCTGCCTTCGCAACGCCGACCTCAACGCACCGCAGCGACGGAACAGAATCCCCGCGCCCAAGTCCGCACTTTCGTCTTCAGACAGGCGCCAGCCGGATGCTTCACAATTCTCGACTACATGCTTCGCCGACGAGCTCCGTGGAATCGCGATCACTCCCGGATGTCCGACGAGCCAGTTCAACGAAACCTGCGCTTCCGATTTGCCGCGCTTTTTACACACCCGGCTCAGAGCCCCCGTGGTGTCGAAAGAGCGGATCTGATCAATGCCCGCTCCCAGAGGACTATACGCAATGATCGTGACTGCATTCCGCTGGCAGTAGTCAAGCATTCCGTTCTCAATGGTCCGCTCAACTAACCTGTAAGAAACCTGATTGGAAACGATCTTCTGCGTGGAGAGCCCTTGCTGGACCGACCTGAGTTCCCTCAGCGAAAAGTTACTGACTCCTATAAACCGAACCTTTCCCTGTTCCACAAGTTCCTCCATCGCCGCCATCGTCTCGCCGATCGGAACCGTATAGTTTGGCCAATGAAACTGGCACAAATCGATGTAGTCGGTCTGAAGCCGCTTCAGGCTCCCTCAGCGGCGGCAATCAGGTCGGCCCGACGGAAATGCCGAGGTGAAGCATTGGTAGCCACGATCACCCGTTCCCTACAGTCCCGTATCGACTCACCGACGACCTCTTCGGTTCCGTAAACCTCTGCCGTATCGATTAAACTCACCCCATGTTCGATCCCCGACCGCAGGGGAGCGGCACCCGCATTCTATTGCCAGGTCCCGAGCCCGATTTCCGGCACATCAATGTCGGATGACCCCAGTGTCTTAAACTGCATGCTTGCATTGGCAGGGGGCAATCGGAAACCAAAGGCGTCGAATTTCACATCGACCGACGCTCACATCGATCGCCCCGGAATATTGACTTTCTTCGTCCGACGCGACTCATGAAGTGCGAATCGCAAACGACGAAGGAAACGAACGGTCGAACGGGCTGCGTTCTTTACAGGCATGAATCCGAGACCGATAACGACATTTTTCAGCTTGTCACGAAACGGACGAACTCCGGGAGGCGTGGGCTCGATGCCGAGCCTTCGCAAGACGAAATTTGCGCGGTAGACGTTGAACCGCAATTCGTCTTTCCATTCGAAATTTATACTGAGGCTGATGGAAACATTCTCATCGTTTTTGACCCAGTGGGGAGCATTAACCGGGATATGTACGCCGTTCCCTGGAGCGAGACGAAACCGGCTTGCACCGTCCTGACTTAGCACCTGGTACTCACCGGCGTTCCAGTCGCCCATCCAGAATCGTTCCAATGCCACGTCGGTCAGCACGGTCCTATCGGTCTGATCGAATATGTAGATGTCCTTCTCACCTCTGATCTGCAGCAAGAAGTTGCATTCGTTGTCGAAGTGATAAGGTGTCACACGTCCGGGTGACGAGAGCATGATTTGGGTTTCCCAGTTCTTGGCTATCTCTCGAAGCCTGCGTCCGCTCAGTGCTTCGAGGTCGGACACAGCAGCTTCCATCAATTGTCGGTACTCCGGATCCTTTTCTGCGTGTTTGAGGATGATCCAGGCGGAGCTGCTTTCTATTCCCGACAGAACTTCATCGAGCGTGTAGTGAGTCCGAGGCCGCTGATTCCAGCGCTGCTCGACACGGATGTCTCCAGCGTCGAAGTACACGCAATCGGGATCTCGCTTCAGGAATTGTGCCAGCTGCGACAGGCGCAAAAGCTGTAAAAGCGGGTTACCGGCAGCTACCGTGTGCGTGAAGGCAAACGGTGTCCCATCGACATTTGCTCTGAAGACAGCCTGATCTGCCTGCAGGTATTCGGTCTGATTCACCGATCCAAGCTCCTCCTGAGCTGATCCAAGAACGCCATATTCATCATCACAGAAAATCTTTGATCAACTCGATCAAGGCGTCTCGGCAAGTTCCCCTCTCGGTTCAGAAAGTGATCTTTCTACATCAGGAGCAGCAATTCGTTTCTTTCGAGAACGGGACTTCAAGGAACGGAATCGTTCTTCTATGAGATAGAAGGACAATCCGGCCAGCAGCAAGCTGATCCCGAAACGAACAGACTGCGCAGCAATGTGAGACAGCCCGAAAGCCGCCAAACGCTCCACACTCAACAGTCCAGCGACAGGCACATGCCACAAGTAGAGTGAGTATGAAATTGTTCCCATCCAGACGAGCGGCCCGCACTTCAGGCATCGCGAAAGATTGGTGGTAGGAAACGCCAAGGCATACAGAATCAGACAGACCGTGCACAGAGCCACCAAGGCAAATCCCCCAGTGTAGGGAAAAGCTCCCGCGACATCGGAGCGGGTTAATGCGAACCCCAGGACAACGATCGCCAAGCCGGCCATCGCAGGCAGGGCCGCTGATCGGAACGTCGGACTAAGCCCACGGTGAAACGATGGATCAGCCTGTGCCCGATATACCATCGCGGCCGCTGAGCCGATCAGAACCGCATTCAATCGCGTGTCGGTGCGCAAATAAAGGACTTCCCAATCGACACCACTAAACCAGAGGTAGAGCCGCCATAAACAAACGGCCGCCGCACCAACTGACGCAACTCCAAGGAGGCGAGACCGGTTGTGGAAGCCCCTGCCAACAACCCAGCAAACTACAAGTCCCCACAACACGTAGTATTGCGCTTCGACACCCAACGACCACGTGTGCCCTAATGGCAAAGACGCGTAGACCGGGTCCGCAGCCCCCAGCCAGTTGGATCCCCAAATCAGGGCACTGGCGGCGATCATTGCGTTGGCCGTGGCCTTCGGGTAATCCTGAAAAGCCCAGGAGAAAACGGCAACAGAACCAACGACCGCTACCAGGCCGGGATATAACCTGAGCGCCCGGCGCCAGAAGAAGTGTCGCAACGCAATCGTCCCGGTGTTCAGTCCCTCCTCGAACAGGAGCGAGGTAATCAGGAAGCCACTGAGGGCGAAGAACATGTCAACGCCCAGAAAACGCCCGAGAATCCCGGCCAGCCGAAGTTAAAACCCATGACGGCGATCACGGCGATTCCGCGAATTCCATCCAGTGCCGGCTGGTATCCAAGCCGCGAACTCGAAGGGGTGACTCTTGCTGTCGTCATTCCGCGTTGCCTGTAGCGCGGGTCGCTTCCCGTCTATGCCACGCGCAGTATCTCTACGCAGTGGCCAGGTTTGCCGGTTCGACGGATCAATTTCTGCAACACCCGTGGACTATGCACAGAGCCAGAAGATAGGATGCTGACATGCTCCTCGTCTCGGACTGGTCGCTTCCACCAACGTCTCTGTATCTAAAGAAGGAAGAAGTGCATATCTGGAGGGCATCTCTCAAGTGCACTCCCGAATGGCATCTTCGCTTGCGAGAAACACTCTCGGAAGATGAACTTTCGCGGGCATCGCGTTTCGTATTCCCTAGGGACCAAGACCGATTTGTCGCAGGCCGAGGAATCCTGCGGTCCATTCTCGGAAGATACCTGCAGAGGCCGGCGGGAAGCATTCGATTCGTCTATGGACTACAAGGCAAGCCAAATCTGCTACTCGACCACTCTGATCCGCCTATCCGGTTTAATGTGTCTCATTCTCAAGGGCTTGGCGTATTCGCATTCTCATACGACCGCGAAATCGGAGTTGACATCGAAACCAGCCGGACCGGCCTTGAGATCGAGGACATCGCTGGCAGGTATTTCTCTTCGAGTGAACTTGTCGAGTTTCGAGCACTGCCACCCGAGAAGCGTCCTGAGGGATTCCTGACCTGCTGGACCCGGAAGGAAGCTTACCTGAAAGCGATCGGTTCGGGTCTCTCAGTGTCACTGGACACCTTCAACGTATCGCTCACTCCGGGAAAGCCGGCACGACTAGTGAGTGGTGACAATTCCCGGTGGACGTTGTTTTCTTTCCAGCCCGAAAATGGCTATGCGGGAGCTGTCGTTGCAGACGGCAATGACTGGACGGTCCGCTCCTGGGATTTCAATGATGCGGTAAACGTTAGTCCGCGTTAGCCCCAGTCTAACTCAGTGCCTCACACTGCTTAGGCTCGTCTCCCTACACGCGGGGAAAGGCCCCTTCCAATCCGGAAAACGATGGCGAACGCCGAAGTTCCGATCGTCGACGGATCTCACTTCTCGACGCAGGCTGACGCACTACCGCCCATGCTGTCCCACAGCCTTACAGTAAATTCACGCGCAGGGCGGCGGCTGATCGTCACTCTGTCAATAATCATCCTGGATCACTGCGAGCGTGTGCCTTCACTCGTCCCAATTCTCGTCTGGCCCAGCAAATCAAGCCGGGTCTATCGGGCGGGGACAGACATTTTCCCATCCAGCCCTCAAACCGACGCATCCGCCCGCACTGCGGGATCAGAAAATGTCTCCATTAGGAGGCCGTCTACCAATTCCAGGTAGTCTCGTCTTTTGTTCTCCCAGTCGTTCTTGCGAGCGTAGTCGTAACCTCCTGCAGCCAAGGATTCACGCAGCTCCTGGTTTGCGCTCAACTCTCGTATTGCATTTGCCAAATCATCCGGGTCACCGGATTCAAAGAACCGGAAAACTGTCTCGTCAAAATAGAAATCGTCGATCTTGGTACGCGATGCGACTACGGGCACCCCTTGGGACATAAACTCCATGATCTTTGTGCTATAGAGCCTGCGCGGCAGAAGGACCGGAATTGGGCGGATAAAGATTGAAGATAGGACATGCCACGAACCTATCGAACCTATATCCCAGAACAGAGCCTGCTGATGCCGCCGTCGCTGAGGGATTGGCTGGCCGAAGATCACCTGTCGTACTTCATATCGGATGCGGTGGACGCCATGGATTTGAGCGCGTTCGAGCAGCGGTATGGAACGGACGGACCGGGCAATCAGGCGTACGATCCGCGGATGATGGTGAAGGTGCTGATCTACGGGTACGCGACGGGAGTGTTCTCGTCGCGGAAAATCGCGGCGAAGTTGACCGACGACGTGGCGTTCCGGATGTTGGGAGCGGAGAACTTTCCCGCGCACCGGACGATCTCGGATTTTCGCAAACTGCATCTTGAGGAGTTCGGGAACCTGTTTGTGCAAGTGGTGATGATGGCGCGGGAAGCGGGACTGGTGAAGATGGGGACCGTGGCGGTGGACGGGACCAAGATGCGGGCGAATGCGGGCAAACGCAAAGCGATGAGCTATGAACGCATGAAAAAGCAGGAGACCGAATTGGGTGAACAGATTCGGGATCTGTTGAACCGGGCCACCGCGACCGATGAGGACGAAGATCAGCGTTACGGCTCCGACCGGCGCGGCGACGAACTGCCCGACGGGTTGTCGACGCGCAAGAAGCGCCTGGCCACGATCCAGGCGGCAATGAAGCGGCTCGAAGACCGTCAGATGGCCGCGGACCAGGAAGCGGGCCGGAACGGGGAAGATCACAAGCCCGGATGCGGAAAGAAGCCATACAAACGTCCGATGGGAGAACCCAAGCCGACGGCCCAGAACAACTTCACAGATCCGGAAAGCCGGATCATGAAGACCTCTACCGAAGGTTTCCAGCAATGCTACAACGCGCAGGTGGTGGTGGATTCCGAGGCCCGGATCATCGTGGCGACAACGGTGAGCGACAATGCCTCGGACGTGGGGCAGTTGAAACCCAACCTGGATGCGCTGAACGACAATCTGGGAGAGCGTCCCGCCCGCGTCCTGGCCGATGCGGGATATCGATCTGAGTCGAATCTGGGGATGTTGGAACAACGTAAAATTGACGGGTATGTTCCGATGGGACGCGAGAAGGATCTGGCCGATGCGCCACTCCCACCCCAAGACACTGCGTTTGGCCGGATGGTGAGAAAGATGCAAACCAAGCGTGGGCGTGATCGCTACCGGGCCCGAAAGCACATCGGTGAGCCACCGTTCGGGTGGATCAAGTCGGTGCTCGGATTCCGACAGTTCAGCCTACGCGGTTTGGACAAGGTGACCGGTGAGTGGAATCTGGTCACTCTGGCGGTCAACTTACGACGAATGAACGGGATGATCGAATGGGCATAATCCGGAAAACCGGAACCCGGCAAACTCGCTACACGGCCAACTACTGGTGTCCGTACCGCTCTGAACTTGTCGTATCGGAGAAATCGATCCCTTCTCCTCCGAAGACCCTCTCAAATTCCAATGAATCCGACTTCTTCGCGCTCTGCCGCGCAGACTCCTATACGCCTCGTTTCCGAACGAATCAGCCCGCTTCGGAACAACGCCAAGATCCGCGTTGGCAATGACATTCGCGATTTCATCAAGCGAGACACCCGAAAAGAACTTCACACGGTCTCCAACACCGAGACGGGCGGCCAGTTCCGCTAACTCCGCGGCAACCCCACCGCCACCGTAAAGGTGAAGTTCAGCGTTGGGAAGGTTCAAACGGGCGAGTGCCTTGATGGCGACATCCAAACCCTGATGCCGCTGGAACGTCCCGGGAAAGAGAATGACAAATTTGTCGTCGGTTCGGGTGCGAGGACGGCGATGAAAAATATTGAGGTCGACATGATTTATGAATACCGAACACTTGTCTCCAGAAACAGAACGCGAAATCAAAGTATTAAGCCAAAGGTGATTGGAGACAATGACATGGTCCACGAACTTGGCGGAGGCCTTCTCAACCGTTTTCAGCAGTCTCACGTAAGGATCATGCGACATGCTCGAGAACTTGTCTTTAAACAACTCTGGCACGATATCGTGGATATCCAATATTAGCTTCGCACCGGTCCACTTTGGATACCACGCCGCAAACACAAGAAAATCGGGAACATTGTGCACGTGAATCACGTCGTAGCGAACACGATGGTGTTGACGCGTCAGAAACACGGATGCATTCCACAAGAATCGCGACAAGCGCCAAAAGTACGTCCACTTGAACCGCTCATTCTGGACACGACTCTGAATCCGATAGAGGTTGACACCTGAAACGGTATCTTTGCCAACGGGAACCGGATCGGCAGTCAGTGCGATCACGTCGACATGGTCTCCCCGCCTCGCCAGCGCCTCAGCATAACGCCTTACCCGGTTATCACTTTCGTAATTGGTGTACGCCACCATGCAGATTTTCTTCCGCGAATTCCGCGAAGCTAACGGCAGCTGATCACGATAGTTGCGCGCTACATCGCGTGGCAACGCACACCAAGCGTCGTCACCGTATTTCTCCCGCGCGTAGCTCAGGAACTCTTCGTAGTAGGTCACGGGAACTTCGTGACTCTCAGGTTGCTCCCCGTCGAAGCGCATGTAGTCCGGGTGCGTGTTTAACAAGGCCATACCCCCTCGTTCGGCTATCCAGTCAAGCTTTCTCTTCCATATATCGACATTTTGGTAGCCAAGGATTACAAAACATGTGAAATCCTGGGGGATCGTGTACGGGAGTTCGACATATCCGGCCCCGTTCGGGCCCGCCACCCAGAAGGGAAATATGGTTCCGACACCGTCTGGCTGCGGTTCGAAGGGGTCCGTATCAAACGTGGAACTGTCATATTCCAATTCAAGTCGGTGTAACCAGGCCAAATTGTGATGCATGGCCGGTGACCTGAATCCGGTGGCCTCCCATTCTCGTAAATATCCTGCAATCCGATCGGCTCTCGCGGCAAATTCTTTCTTGGACTGGTAGAGCTTCCCATCATGGGCCAATCCGTGCACACCGACTTCGAATCCCGCTTGAACCAGTGTCCGGCGCAACGCGGCAGGAACACGGTATTCGCCTTCAGGCACGAAGTTGAAAGAGGACCGGAAACCATGCTCTATGTCCACTCTCGTCAACTGTTCTACTCGCCCCAATCCCCTCAGCCCTTCCACATCGTGAGTGAGGACCAACGCGAAACGCTTGCCTTCAGGCCATCCGGGCCACCCCGGTGGTGGCACGCCCGCTGCCTCGTCGATCGGCCACACATCACTGCTGGTCTTGAGCAATCGAACCGCCCGCAGCTGCCGGAGAACTATGCGCAGCTTCTTCGGCAGATATGGTTTCAGCAAATAGTAAACATCATTTGTCATCGGACAAATTTCGTTTCATCGGGGCACCGCATAGCGTGCATCGGAATCTCTCATTCCCAACCGCAGACCAAACCAATTGTCCGGCACCTCTTTCAGATCAGACGTGCCCCAACCTTGTCGGTTCACGGGAAGTATGCACCCGCCGTCCCTGACCCTAGTATACGAATGAATCTTCTGAAGGGAATTTAGGATGCCGCACATTTCCACGTGCTGGCCGAGTCGTATGCATGTGGGCGAAATCGGTCTACGTCCTTAATTGTGTTGGCATGCAAGAAGATAGTATCAGAAGTGGACCCGGAAATTCGGACAGCGTTATAAGGTGAACGCTGCATAATGAGAGGTGCTTGCGACGCTGGCCGAACGACGGAATTGTTCACCTGACTTCAAAGCGAAAGTGGCGATTGCAGCGACACGCAACGACGAAACGATAGCCGAATTGGCGGCGCGGCACGAAAGCCACCCGCACATGATCACGGAGTTGAAGCACAACGCGTTGAATGGCGAGAAAGAGGTGTTCCAGCGGAGAAAGGGCCCATCAGGCCGGAACCACGAGGAGGAGATCAAAGATCTGCAAGCCAAGATCGGGGAACTCGTTATGGGTCGGGGTTTTTGAGCCAAAGCCTTCCGTCGGAGAGCCTGAATCGAAGGCGCGAGATAGTGAATGACTGCCATCTGGAGCTCAGGGTCGTGTGGCAATACGAGGTCGTCGGAATGAGCCGCTCCAGTGGGTACTATCTGGGCCGGGGTGGGAGTCTGCTCGCTCTCGGTCTGGTGCGCGTGATCGACGAAGCGCATTTGAAGATGTCCCGGTATGGTTCGCGGGATAGCGCGTCATCTGGACCCTCTCGGGTACGCTGTTGGCCGGACCCGGCTGCAGCGGCTGATGCCGCTTATGGGACTTCGCTCGGTCGCGCCGCAACCGCACACGTCCCAGCGAAACCTGAGTCATGCAGGTGGGTACCTGATCGCAGCGTAGCGGTGGAGCCAGTAAACGGCTTCGCCCAAGCAGCAACTACCAATACACACAAAGAGTCAAAATTTCTTATTGCAAGGGTCAGACCATGCCAAAAAGGCCCGACTCAGTCAGTTCATTCTTGACGACATCGAATGACATTGCGATTTCCGGAATTCATCACTTCGGCGATTGGCCGACGCTACCCGGCCTCTTGATCTCAGCCACCCGCGGCTAGTTGTAGGGCCGTTCCCTGACAACTTTCCAGCCGGCATATGCAAGAAGTTTGCCCACGTGGTCACAGTCCTTGACAAGAACTTTCATGAAATGGTGATGTCCCGCGACAAGAAGGAGCGGAAGCGCGGCGGTGTAAGTCAGAGTTGCTACAACTGACTTCGCGGTACCAAAACTCAGGAACCGGTTTTGCTGAGCCGAAACACTTCCGCGTACCAACGCGCGCTGCAGGAGGTACTTGCGGTTAGCGCGAGCGGGCAATACGGTTTCAAACACCATCGCATTCTCACACCATACAAACCGGTGGCCTTTTCGCATCATCCGACGAAAAAAATCGCTATCGCCTCCACCACTGCGTCCGAAACAGGGATCAAAGGGCTCAGGGCCCACCATGATCCCCGCTTCAAGCAATACGTTCCCTGTTCGGGTGTCACTCGAATTCTGGATCACTGTCCCGTTCAAAAAGGATTTCCGCTCCCATATTTTTCCGCGAATAATCCACGCTGGGGTTCCGGGCGGATAGTCAGGGTGAACAGGCCCTAGCACACCTTGGGCCTTGGAGGCTTTTAACATCTTGTACAAACGTAAAAGCCAGGCCGGATCGGCGAACTCGTCATCGTCGATAAATGCAATGAGGTTCCCCTTCGCTAATTGTACGCATCTATTTCTTGCCGCAGAAATGCTTCGAACCGGTTCGTGGTCGACCTCTACGGGGATCGCGACAGATTCCCTTATTTCCTGGACTGCTTTTATTCCAGTTTTCTGCGGGTCGTTATCCACGACTACCACGGAGAACGTAAACTCGTCGCTTCGCTCCAGTTTGTTCAAGGAAATCAGCAGCCGCTCAAGCAACTGCGGACGTTTGTAAGCACAAATGCAGACGGAAATGTGATCCATCGTCATCAATGTTAGCTTCAGAATCCATCCAAGCACGCCGGGCTTTTCCAAGCCAGTGTCTCTGTATCCCGTTCAGGCAATCCTGTTTCAGCTGTCGAGCAGGATTAAACCGGAATATCTCCGGAAAGCGTGGCTCACCTTCAACCCGGGCGGCAATTCAGGTTGCGACCTTTTGAAATCTGAATCAGCACACCCGTCGAATTCAATAAGCTCCTCGGTTTGATGTTAGCAGTTGGAAAAGATCAGCTGTGCCCCCGCTGCACAGCGCAGAATCCTCGTATTCCGGGACATCAGTCACTCAGCCTTCCCAAAGCGGTTCACGAAGGAAAATGCTATTTTCTTGAGGCGGGCCGCTTGTTCGCACCTTATAAAGGCCATTAACTCCTTTGAGATAGGTCGTGGTGGACGTTTCAGGTAGCACAATGCAAATCCAATAAAAAATGATATGCCGCCCAAGAAGACAGGAGAACCTTTCTTCATCTGGTACAGTGAGCGAAACAATTCCCATAAAGGATGGTTGCCGAACAAATAGTCCTTCCGCCCGGCACGCCACCAAGCATCCAGTCCGGTCGCGTGCACAGAGCCGATAGCTCGATGGTGCACCAGATGTCTTCCAGTATACGTCCGGGTCTTCCAACCTTTCATTCGTGCGGTGGTCACCGCCACCCAGTCGATGCCCCCGACTTCAATGGGGGTGTAGCCACCGATTTCTTCAAAACACTGCGAGCGGAACAGCTGGCAGGCACCTGAAACGTGATCGACGTTCGTGAATCTGTAGTCGTACACTTGGATGCCCTGCTCGACAAATGGCGTTCCACACACTCCCAACCGCGAATCCTTGTCCATGTTTGCCAAGAGATACTCAAAGTAGTCTCGATCAAAGGAAAGGTCCGCATCTAGATTGCCCAGATAGTCGAAGCCGAGGCCTTTGACCGACTCCAGCCCTCTGTTAAACGCGTTTACTTTTCCTGCAAAATGAGTTCCCTGACGTTCCGGCATCCGTAGGAGGTCTATCCACTCGACGTTTTCAGTCATTCTCCTAACTAAGTCGTCGGTCCCATCGGTCGATCCGTCACTGACAATCACCCATTTCCGGGGACGACGCGACTGCGCCAACATGGACTCAATGGTCTCCCCCACGTATCGGACTTCATTGCGTGCTGGGGTGATCAGTATGAACTGGGGATACATAGCGCTCTGCAATTCTTTTTCCGAGGTTGGCCTCTCGTGCACTGGGTTCCGGCTTCAGTCAGGGATCTATCAACCGTCGATTCCACCCGGGCAGTTGCTGCGGGCATTGCTGCTGCAAGTGATCTATCTGGTCCGTAGCGAACGGATGTTCATGGAGCAGGTGAGCTGCTACCGGTGATCCGTAGGCCTCGGCATGGACAATGAAGTTTGGATTCCGCGGGTGTCCGGCAAGAACCAGCACCGTGGGCGGGACCGGGGGTGGGATGGATGTTCATCTGTGCGCCGCCGGGTCAACATAGGGTTCGGTTACGCAAGCACACCATCATGGAGCCGTGCTGGATCACATGGCAATCGACACCAGTGCGTCTCGAAGGCCAACATTCGAACGTCTCCAGTAACGATTTCCTCTTGTATATAAATCGTTCAGGAATTCATCGCTTCGAATTTTTGCACTTCATTGCGATCCGTTGAGGAACGCCTTGTGCCACAGTTCTAAGGTTAGGAGAGCAAACACCTCACGACCGTACTGCCCGTCGTGGGCGTTTGCTTCGAGCAAGAGTCTAAGTTGATCTTTGCGCACATATTCTTGAACGGCCGATTGACTCGAGAGCAGGACGTCCTCGATTCGGCCCTTGAGTTCCCCGCGCATCCAACTGTTATAGGGAACAGGGAATCCAGCTTTCTGCCGCTGAATTACCTCTCTGGGAAGCACCTTGGCGAATGCAGCTTTCAGAGCTCGTTTTGTTTCCGCTCCCTTGACCTTATGCTCCTCGCCTAGCGACGCTGCGAATTCGAGCACAACATGGTCAACCAGAGGCACGCGGAGCTCCACGGAATTGGCCATCGTCATCTTGTCTGCCTTAATAAGCAGGTCGTCAGACAACCAGATCTTTGAGTCCGCGTACAGCATCTGATCAAGGATGGTCGCACCACTGACTGGTCGAAGCAATTCAGCCATGAATTCCGGAGCAATGAAAGGAGCCGCATTCAGAAAGTCTGGCCCGAAAAACCGGTCCGAAGAACGGTTGAAGAACGTCGTCGGCTGTGAGTTTCTACTGAAATAATGCTCGGACAACGGTAGACCCATTATCGCGGGAGCATAGCGCGCCCAATTCCTCACGCCAAACAAACGACCAGCCGTCATCGCGGCGCCACCTACGGTTCTCGCGAGCGGCCCGAAGGTCCGCCCTACGCCATTGAAACGCAGCATGTCAGGATAACTGTCGTAACCGGCAAATCCCTCGTCGCCTCCCTCACCTGACAGCAGTACCTTTACGTGTTCGCGGGCCATCCTCGAAATGTAATACAGTGCGACAGCTGGAGGTTCACAGACAGGTTCTTCCATGTGCCACACGTAGGAGGGAAGGAAATCCCAGAAATCGTCCCCGGAAATACTTAGCTCGTGATGTTCCACGTCGAAGCGTTTGGCGGCCATTCTGGCGTAAGGACGCTCATCCACGACTTCCTGATTAGAGTCGAATCCTATGGTGAAGGCCTTGACTTTTTTCGCTGTGCCTTGGACCGCAAAGTTAAGAACTGCCGACGAATCGACCCCTCCGCTGACCAGGACTCCAACTGGGACGTCTGACATCATGTGATCGCGGACAGTGGATTCGATCAAACCGTGGAGTTCTTCCGTGACGTCCTCGAACGAATGATTCGCCCGCGCAGCGTTGAACTCTAAATCCCAGTAACGTTTGATCGAAACCGTCCCATTTTCTGCCAGCAGGTAGTGCCCGGGTAACAGCTTCCGGATTGATTTGAAAGGGGTTTCCTCTCCAGGCACATAGAAAAAGCTGAAGAACTGTCGCAGGGCGGGCAGGTAAGGTTCGCGAGGGAATTCTGGATCCGCTAGTATCGCCTTTAGTTCAGATGCGAATCGGATAGTCTTCGATTCTTGGGAATAGTAGACTGGCTTGATACCCATTCGATCGCGGGCCACGAACAAGCGCTGGCGGCGTTGGTCCCACAATGCAAAAGCGAACATGCCTCTTAAGCGATCCAGGCACTTCAATCCATACTCTTCGTAAAGATGCACAATGACTTCAGTGTCAGACCGCGTCCTGAAGGTATGGCCCCGGGCGACCAGATCTTTCCGCAGCATTTGATAGTTGTAAATTTCGCCATTGAAAACAATCCACACCGTCTCATCTTCATTCGTCATCGGTTGGGCGCCACCCGCCACGTCAATGATGGACAGGCGCAGATGCCCAAGGCCTACCGACTTATCAAGATAGATGCCTTGCCCGTCTGGTCCCCGGTACTTCATCGGCCGGAGCATCTGCTCGATTTCTGATCGGCTGATGGGCGGGCCAGGTTCAAAGCGCAACTTACCGGCGATTCCACACATAGTTAACAGGTCCTTCCGCTTACGTCGGTGTTCATTACAGTGTTACCGTCAAAATAGTTGAGGTCTCGAAGATCGTTCCACGGCTGGGAAGCTCGCAGTCGGACTTCCAGGAAAGTTCCGTTCTCCCCCCTCAATCGCCGACTGATCCTCACCCGCGCATGCGATATTGATACTCGGAGGGGCGGAGCAAAGCCGCTAACTGTTGTCAGCACTCTGGGTTGCAGGAGTCGTAGGCGACGCCGTCGGTCTGCTCGATGGAATCATTGCCCGCAGGAGTCGGGCGACCTGATATAGAGATTGGCAGCTACGGTGCAGCAAAATAACCGCAAGAACGTACAGAATACCAAACAAGAGGGAAGTCAGGACAATTCGCGTGAATGTATCAACCGGATCCGAGGTCCCAGAAAACGACGGAATCTCTCCAACGATCATCGCAGATGCACCGCCCGCAATGAGAGATGCGACGACGTATCTCCAGACGACATCGATTACCGAACCGATAGCCAGATTGATCGGCCGACCCGCATACCATAGTGCGGGAATTGTCAGTGTCCAGAATGAAATAGTCCACGCCGCTGCAAGTCCAATCGGCCCCCACGGCAACGCGAGCAGGAACAGCAGCGCAGTGACAGCGAACTCGACCAGACCCCAGCGAAGCCACCGATCCGGTTTTCCCAAGGACAAGTGGATCCAGCCATGGGTACCGTAAACCAGCATTATCCCGATGCCAGGGCCAAACAGCATGAAAATTGTGCCCGAAAGCTCCCACCCTGGCCCGAGCAGTAAGAGAATCAGGTCTTTGCCGACTAGAGTCAGACCGGCCCCTATGCCCATCCCTGCAAAGGCCACAAGCCCGAGAGTGACAAGAAGATAGCGTTTGTATTGCTCAGGCTCCCCGTTCAATCGACTGAGTGCAGCCACAGCCACCTTGGTCAGCGGTGCTATGAGCTGGGCCATCGAAAGAGCGAATAGATCGTACGCCTTCTTATAGAAACCGAGTGCCTGCGGCGAAAAACGCCATCCGATCAATACATTGTCCAGATTCCGGGAAGAATAGTTAACCGTAAACCACGCATAAACGTTTAGTGCAAACCGGAGCATAGTGCCCGTACCTGCGACCCGCTTCGGGCGGCCGGGAATCCATTGACAGACGGCCCAGCTCCCGATCGTTCCAACGAGGGGCACCGTGATGGCTCCCAAGACGAGGGCCCAATATCCCCAACCTGCCCAGCTGAACAGAATCGATAGGAGAACAGATAAAAATCGACTAAATATCCCAATCGCGGAAACCACAGGAAAGCGCATAGCGCGCTGGAGGAGGGCCATATGCACAACGGAGGTGCTGGTGAGCAAGATGGTGAATGAAATTCCAACGGCGACATTTTCAACGCGCGGCTCATCGTAGAACCAAGCCAAGAGCGAACCCACTGCAGCTAGCCCGCATGTGAGGAGCAACCCAGCTCCTACGCTGATCCAGAACAGGTTGCTCGCAAGATCGCGGTTAATTTTCTCGCGTTGGATAATGGCTCCGTAAAGCCGTTGAGCCCGAAGTTCGACAGTAGTAAGCTGAAAGTGGTCACCATGGCGACCAGTCCGAAATCTTCAGGAGTTAACAATCTTGCCAAGATCACCGTGGCAGCGATCTGAATGACGGTTCCAGATCCTGATGACAACAAAGTGGCAGCTCCGCCCCTTATGGCTGCGCTGCGCACCTCACCGCTGAAGGGTCGGAAGGCCCCGCTCTCATCGAAAGGTTTGAAGGCGATCATCGGTTTGTCTGGAACGGAGAAGTCTGGGCGGGTCGTCCGACCTCAAGGACGTTCATGAGACACTGCTACGTATTGTTCAGAACTCGCGTCAGTTTCTAATCGATATAGAAGTTGATCGGTGTTGCCGCCCCAAGGCAGAGCACATCGGGCCTGCAATGATTATTTTTGATCCAGAAGGCTACGGTGCAGCAACTCGATTGACAGCGCTTGATGGATTTCGCTCGTATGGTTTCGACGCCCCGCAATGTGATCCCGAACGGTGATTTCCAGTTCCTTACCGTCGAAGAAGGGCCGGGTAAGCGTTTGACGGTCGAGGAGCAATTCCTGGACATAGTTGGCCAGTTGGTCCCTGTACCAGACGCGGAAATGATAATATTTGTGTCTGCCAAGGAAGAGCCGTTCGAGCTTTAATGGGGCGACGAGGTGGTCCAACCGAGCAATCCACTGTGGCATCCCGCGATCATAAGCGTATTCTGCCCTGAAGGTAAACAAGAGCAGTTGCTCGGAAATCAGTGAGCGTAAGCGGCCGGAATTGCCCCCGTGTCCGAGATCGGTACGAAAACTTCCAAGCTCATCGTTACCCTCTTTGATCAGCCTTGCCCGCACGTCATTGTTTCCAAACACGGATTCAGGTGCCCGGTATACGGCGCGTACAAAATCATTGTCAAGAAACGGCGACCGCATTGAAAGCTGCGTCTGTTCCAGCGCCAGCAGGCCATGGTTGTGCCAGGGTGCCTGCTTGAACACTGCAAAAGAAAGCGGGTTACATCGAACCAGATCCTTAAATGTCGCTCGCGCCAGATCGACGCTGGAAGAGACATCAGGATGGATCAGACTGAAAGCTCGGCTTGCCGGGGCGAATGTCCGGATCCGGCGCAATACCTGGTCACCGTAGTTTCCCGTCATCCGCACAGACCCGATCTTTGCAGCCTGTTGGTTCGCGTATAGAACCGGAGAGAACCCCACGTTCGTACAGCCATCAGTAAGGTAGACCGTCCGTTCAGCTGCTTCAGGGAACTGAGACAGGAAGGCGTCTGCGGGGCGTATGACGTGGTGATCTTGCCCGCAGATCTTGGCAACTCGCCGGGCGAGACGGACGTCGTGGGAATCGCGGTACGAGCTGCCGAAGGAGTAGCAGGGCAGTTCCCCTCTCAAGTGTCCTTGCCAAGCCATGACCATCCGAGTGTCCAACCCGCCCGTCAGCGACATGGCGACCCGCTCGCCACTTCGAAAGTATCTGGGCAGGTTTCGTGAAAACGTATCCCGTAGCTCCGCGTAAAACGCCTGTTCCGAAAGGGTTGCCTGTTCTTCCCATTCACGCGGGTGAAAATAGTTTTGCTTACGTTCGAGCGTGCCGCTCCGAAATAACCATGATGCAGCACACGGCAACACATATATGTCTTTGAAAAGTGTCCGGTTGTCCAGGACGCTGCCGCAAGAAATGTATTCACCGAAACCACGGGCTTCCAGTGTTCGGAGTTCAGGACACACAGTGAGGATGGCTTTGGCTTCTGCGGCAAAATAGAAAGCGTCTTTCGACTCGTAATAATAGATCCGGTGCATTCCAAACCGGTCATTGAACAGCATCGCGAGTCCCTTAGACTGGTCGACCAACAGCCCATGAAAGAACCCATTAAGTTCGGCCGGAAACTCCGGATCGTCTTCATACATATGGACGAGATAGGCAGGGTCTTCCGGATGCACTTCGTGCCCGTTCCGTCGGAAGCGACTCACCGTTTCGGGCGCAGGAAACTCCTCCCCGGAGAATACGAGAACGACATCGTTACGCTCGTTGAAGAGCGGCATTCCCTCGGAAAAGGAGTCTCTTCTTGCGACCCATCCTGCGTATACACCAAGAGACGGGTCAGTCCAAGTGCCGGTGGTGTAGAAGGATTCGTGACGGAGGGTGTCAACCATCTCCGATAGCTGATTTTCCGCCCGCTTCTGAGGCATCTTCGTGATAAGGCCAACTATACCCGGCATCTTCTTTTCCCTTGGACCCCAGCGGTACAAGCATTCCCGGTGGACGGGTGATTGCCGGTGGTTGTCGCAATGTCGCTCCCATGCGGATGTCGGTCCAGTACAGCCTGCTGTCGATCCGATGCGCCAGCCAGAAGGGGACATCCAAACATATTTAAGGAGCCTACGGCGCCCGTGCGACGAAAGACCCGGCGCGCTGCCCGGTTGGCATCACGTAGAACGGGAATGCGTGTAAGCAATCGTCGGATCGTAGGGTTCACCGGAGATACCTTCGTTCATTCATTGTTTGGATTGACGCACGAAGCCGAACCCGTAGGCCCGACAGCGGAGGAGCAAACTCAAGGCGGATTCTTCCTTTCATTGTCAGGTTGCCAATGTAGTCGAATTTCAGGCCTTTGACAGAGGCAAATCCATGATTGAACGCATGGGCCTTTCCCGCGAAATCGGTACTCCCGCGTTCTGGCATCGTTAGAAGATAGGCCCACTCAACTCCCCGTGTCATGTTCGCCACCACTTCATCGGTGCGGTCGGTCGAACCGTCGCTGACGATCACCCAATTCCTCGGGAGACGGGATTGCGCCAGCATCGATTCAATAGTCCGTCCATTGTTCTGGACTTCATTCCTTGCCGGGGTTATCAGTACGTAGTCGGGGGTCACCAGATCAGATAGGCTCGCCAGAACGAGTTCACCTTGTTTGAAATTCGAAAGTCATGCGCTTCTAATATTTCGGGTGGCAGGGTTCACGAGGTTCTCGATTCCGACTTCTTTGAACGGACGGCGATGTGTCACGCCCATGCGGGACCTCAGATGACTCAATTCATTCAAAAGGGTTCTCTGTCCCCAACTGGAACAGCAGAGTTCTGGTCATCCTCCAGGCCCCATTGCAATACAAGAAATGCCCGTCCCATTCCATCATCAAGCTGATCGTCGAATGTGTCTGCTCTCATTACGAGTTTGAATGCGTCCGGCTCTGCGACCGAACAGACACTAAGGGCATCGATCAACCGCGACGCCCACTGAAAGTGATCGTCGTCAGGACGGTTGAAGTCCCTGCGATCCAGGTACGGGGAGTGATCATTCTTTCTCTGATCGCCTTTCAGGCATGGACCAAACCTCATCGGACCGGCATGCCGTTCCGAAAGGTTCTCGCGTCAAACCGTACTTTCAGGTTGGAGCCGTTGGCGACCGCAACACGATCAGCTCCTAGCAAGCTGGAAGGGGCTGCAATGATCGAGAGTAACAAGACAAACCATAGGATTGAGAAACGAAAAAACGACGCCTCGGTCAAGTTGTGAATCAGAAGGATCACCCAGAATGTGAAGCCTAACCGGCTCCATTGGTCTCCTGAAACCATTCTGTTCATGATCGCGTTACCAGAGGCCAGCAACATCATTCCGAGAAGGAATACGCCGACCAATCCTCCGTCGAGAAGGAACTCCACGTACCCGCTGTGCGCGGATTTGATGTTTTCTCCGATTGAGCGAACTGCCGCGCGCCCGTACGGTGTGTCCCAGAACATCAAAAAGCCCGCACCCACAACGCGATTCACCGGTTGCCCGAGTACTTCCTCCCAGATTTCCGTTCGTCCTGTAAGTGTCATGTCCCTACCCGTAATCTCGACAACGAGTTCCTGCAACTGAAGGACCGAGCTCAAGGTGAACAGCAGCAGGCAGCCGCACGACAGTGCGAGCAGCTTTCGCTTTGGATGATTCATTCGCAAGAGTCGGCCGGCGCCCCAATAAAGAAATATCCCCATGATCAGGGACAAGAGGGAAGTCATACTGTCGCATGCGATCATGAGCCACGCACCAATGCCCAGGACAAGACAACGTGCCACGACGCCCTTATGAAGCCATCCTGCGTCGTTGGCCTTTCGAAACTCAACCAGATCCCAAATAAGGATAAGAGAGTACGTCAGGACAACCGCGCCCAGCGTGTTTTTGTGATCGGTCAACCCAGTAGCCATCCGCTGCCCACCGGCCGAATCAAACGTACCAATACTGGGAAAATACTTGATCAATACAGCCGACAGAGGGAAGACGATGTAGCTACATCGCCGGAATACTCTACGGATGGCATAAGCGGAATCGTTTTCGGTCACGAAGGTCAGCGCAAGTAATACAAGGCTGAAGTCTTTGACGATGCGCTTGAATACGACGAATGGGAAGTCAGCCCACAACATGCTACTGAAGAAAAACAAGTAGAGTGCGAAGATGAAATAGTTGTTCGAGACGAGCTGTCCCCACTTAATTCGTCGCCGGTAGAGTATCAGGATAGCCGCCAACATGAGCGCTACTAATGCAGATTGATCAGCCGGACTGGTCCGCGTCCCATCCGCGTTCGCGCTCACACCCAACACCCAGTATCCAAGCGGACGGGTACTGATCAGCAGGAGCCAAATGGAGGCGACCCGCATGGACGAGGATCCCTCCGGTTTATCATCAGCGTCCTGCCAAAACAGCCAGGCTATCAAGGCAAATCCACCAAACAGCGCTAATAGAGGGGGCACTTATGACACCTCGTGAGTTTCGCGTCCATCGCGGTGGATTCTAGCAGTTGGGGGCATCAAGAAAGCGTAAGGGTGGCGGTTAAATTGCCCGGCGATTGGATTGCCCAATGCTGCGGGATGCAGGAGTTGGTTAAAGCTGACGGTTACCGTCCGGGCCCGGAGGGCTTCGAATGGATGTCGGAGACTGCTTGTCTACTGGATTCTTCGCTTGCCCCGTTTAGTTTGAGCAGAAGATGGGCAAGTGCTTTGAACATGGTGGCTTGGCCCCAGTGGAAGTATGGCGTCCGAGCTTTGATCAACGGGTAGACCCTGTAATAGAAGTGCCCCCGGGTGTCCTGCATGTGGGTGATAGTCCACATCGCTGTGCGGCTCGCCATAGCTAGAGCAGCAGGGTCTGTTTCTGAAAACAGCGCGAGTGTGTCGATTGCCTGGGCAGAGCACTGAATATCCACTGGGTGGGTCTGATTAGCGTTGTTGCATGGATCGGGGCGGAGATGGAATTCGCCCTTTCCCAAGCGGTAGCGTCAGGCGATGCGTTCGAACACAGGCCGTCCGAGTGCGGTCATTGTGTTCAGGACTTTCTGGCCGACCTGGATCTCCGTGATCTGCCTGGAGAAGCTGCGGGATCTGAGTCTGGGGCCGATGACGCTCTTCCAACGGCCGATCTGCGTTTCTATCCGGCTGCGCGGGTTGTACCCTGTGGCCACTTGCCAGGCCATGCGGCCGCTGCTGCGGATCTCGGCAATATGGCGATCCCGAACGGTTGGATCCCGCGCTGATTGCGGTCGGGTCACTGCGTTCTTTGGAGGCGGTATAACCACATCCAGGGTCTCCCCATACCGTTCCCTCAGCAGATCCCGTGTGGACGCTCCATCATAGGCGCCGTCCGCCAGAAAGCCCGTGACAGGGGCATCGAGTTGATCCAGGAGCCCGGGTAAGGCGGTGCTGTCTCCAACGTCATCGTGAGTCAGATTGGCGCAAACAATCGCACCGCTATGGAGGTCCAGTCCGAGGTGGAGTTTGCGCCAGCGGCGGCGTATTCCCCTGGTTTTATGCTTCTGCGCAAGCCATTCTCCTTCTCCGAAGATCTTGAGGCCGGTACTGTCCACCACCAGATGGACAGGCACAGACCCGGCTTGCCTCATCACCTGAGCGATGCTCAAGCCGTTTGCGCGACGCGACAGTGTGGAGTAATCCGGCACCCGTATATCCAGCCCCATGAGCGTGCCAATGGAACCCATCAGCCCCTGCGTTTGTCGCAACCCAAGCCGATACGCCGTGCGCAGCGTCAGGCATGTCTCGATCGCCAAATCCGAGTATCTCCGCTGGCCACCCCGTGACGTGCGGCGCGGCGCGCGCCACACACTTTGAGCCTCATCACTGACCCAGATCGTCAGATCACCCCGCTGGCGCAGGCTCTCGTTATATTCCGCCCAGTTGATCACCCGGTACTGTGCCTTATCAAACTTGTGCCGTCGGGCTGCGTTGAACTTATGTGGCATCTAAGTTATCCCCGGTGTTGAAAAACACAATGATAAGACATCCTTCGGGATGATCCATGCAACAAGGTCGATTACATCGATGTCGGCGGCGAGTCCGAAGTTCAGTTCCGACTCCGTCGTCTCGCTGCCCTCAACCATGTAGCGAAATCCCTCGGTTTCAACCTTGTACCGAGCTCGAAAGCAAGTTAAGTTTCAGGAGTCCGTGGGGAAACCCCGCATTAAAACCGATCGGTGCGACGTTCCGGACCGCCGCCGTTGACATCGGTCAACCGGGCGGTTCATTCTCCGTAATCAAAATTGCGCCGCCAACGCGGCCTTTCCTGAGGAGCACGATGCAAGTCATCTTGGCACAACCGCGCGGTTTTTGCGCCGGTGTCGTGCGCGCCATCGAAATCGTCGAAACGGCCTTGCAGCAATACGGCCCCCCGATTTACGTACACCACGAAATCGTCCATAATCCGCGCGTCGTGGAGGATCTGAAGGCGAAGGGCGTGCGTTTCGTCGACCAGGTCGAGCAGATTCCCGACGGAGCCATCACGGTATTCAGTGCCCACGGCGTCTCGGCAAAGGTCGCGCAGGACGCATCGGTGAGCGGCCTGAGGACGCTGGATGCTACTTGCCCGCTGGTCTCCAAGGTCCACATCGAAGGGCGCCGCTACGCCGGCGAGGGTTATGACATCATTCTGATCGGTCATGAGAACCATCCGGAAGTCGAGGGCACCGTGGGCCAGATCCCGGGGCAGGTATTGCTGGTGGGCGATGTGGCCAATGTGGAAAAGCTCCAGGTCCGGGACCCCGACAGAGTTGCCTACATCACACAGACGACACTGTCGGTCGACGACACCCGGGACGTGATCTCAGCCCTGCGCAATCGATTCCCCAAGATTGTCGGCCCGGACGTCAACGACATTTGCTATGCGACCCAGAACCGTCAGGCCGCCGTAAGAACGCTCGCCTCCATCGTGGACCTGGTTCTCGTGGTCGGCGCCGAAAACAGCTCCAATTCAAACCGCTTGTGCGAAGTCAGTAACGACAGCGGCGTGCCGGGCTATCTGATAGAGGATCCGTCGGCGTTCGATCCGGCTTGGCTCCACGGCAAGAAAAGGGTCGGCATTACCGCCGGCGCCTCGACCCCCGAGGAACTGGTGCAGGACCTCATCGCGAAGATGCGGGAATACGTTGACGTCGAACTCTCGACGATGGATGGCATCGTCGAGAACGTCCACTTCAGCCTGTAGGCGAAACGATCATAGAAGCGGTCGAAGAGTACCGGTTCACCGGTTTGGAAGCACGTAGACGCTTGTTCAGTTAGGCCGGAGCGTATGGATAGCGGCCCGGCCCCCGGCGAGACAGAAAGCGTTCCGCTTGACAAGGACCCTCAACCAGTCCGCATATATGCCCACTGGCCACACACGCACACCAAGCCACCGCGGCCGGCGTGTAGACGTCTTAACACTGGCGGGCATGGTCCTGTTAACATCCGCGGATGGAACTCGCCAAAGCTACCGCGCTTTTGCAGCTGACCCGCGACGCTCTCCGCCAAATCTTCTTCGACAAGCTTGACATCGTTTTCCTCGGATTCATCCTCTTCGCACTCATCTTTGGAGGACGCGTGTATACTCGGAGTCTGCGCGGCAGAACGTTTTTAGGCCATTATGACCACGGTATGTTGTGGATATACAGCGCTTAGCGTCGATATGTAGTGCCGGGTTTCTTCTGCCGCGCAGACTCCTAGGGCCTGTTAACGCCAATGGACTCCGATAGGATAATAGACGGTGATCTCGCCTATCAGGCGGAAATCCTGCAGAGCGTATCCCGCACCTTCGCTCTCACGATTCCGCAGCTTCCAGCCGGGCTCCGCGATGTGGTGGGAAACGCCTACCTCCTGTGCCGGATTACCGACACGATCGAAGACGAGCCCGCGCTGTCCGCCAGACAGAAGCAGGCATTCGCGGAACGGTTCATCGACATTGTCACTGGTCGGGACGCCGTGGAACCGTTTGCGCGCGAGCTCGGTGCCGGACTGTCGTCGGCGACCACTGCTAGTGAGCATGACCTGATCGCCAACACCGCCTGCGTAATCCGCATCACGTACGGGTTCGAGCCCCCGCAGCGCGAGGCGCTCGCACGCTGCGTACGAATCATGGCCCGAAGCATGGCGGAATTTCAGTTGCAAGCGACTCCTGCCGGCCTAGCCGAGCTAGCTGACCTCGACCGCTACTGCTATTACGTCGCCGGCGTGGTGGGCGAGATGCTTACCGAGTTGTTCTGCGATTATTCCGCGGAAATCAACGCACATCGGGACGAGCTGCTCGAGTTATCGGTGTCGTTCGGCCAGGGGCTGCAGATGACCAACATCCTCAAGGATGTATGGGACGATTGGCAGCGCGGGGCATGCTGGTTGCCGCGGGACGTCTTCCTGGATGCCGGTTTCGACCTGCGCGCCCTGTCAGCGGAGCAGAACGATCCGCGCTTCGCTAATGGACTTCTCACCCTGGTGGGCATCGCCCACGGTCACCTGGCCACTGCGCTACGCTACATCCATATCATCCCGCCCCACGAAACCGGCATCCGCCGACACTGCCTGTGGGCATTGGGGATGGCCCTACTGACGTTGCGCCGCATTCACGCGACGCCGGCGTTCCGCAGTGGCCAGCAGGTCAAAATCTCGCGGCGCAGCGTGCGGGCAGTCACCGTCGTCACCAGCAGCCTAGTCCGCTCGAACCTGGCGCTGACACTACTGTTCAGGGCGCTCACCCGCGGACTGCCACAGGGGGTAGTGACCATTCCCAACCACGTGTGACTCCTGTCGATGCCCCGCAGAATGGTGAAGATTTCTGGAAGTCAATGAAACCACGCAGGTTGGGCAGGGCTGCGCGGAGGGTTGACCACGGACGAGAAACAGCGGATGAAGAAACTGGCGTTGCAATATTGCCGAGCAACCGTATGCAACAACATGCAATGGAACCGAACATGCGTAGCGGTCCAATAGAGCGCGGACCGCCTTAGGACCAACGTATTTGAGCGAAGGTTTCTTCATTCGTTCCTTGTGATTCGGTGTCCCGTATTTATATCGGACCCTTTGCAACCGGTTGCCCTGTCGACGGGATGTGTTTTACCGGTCCCGCTCCGGATCGTTTCTGGCCCAGATATCCCGATCGACCGGCTCACCACCACAGATCGCCTTCAGGACGGCCAAGAGATGCTCCCGAGTGATATCGGAAGGCGTATACGGTTGCCCATCGGGACTGAACAGGACTTCGGCTTCCGGTTCCTTCAGGCCTAGCCATCGGGCAACCCACTCGAATCGCTTGATATCGTCAGCCTCTCCCGTCCGACCATTGGATTCGTAGCGCGGATTCGTTTCAGGTACGTATCCTCACAATATCGGATGCCGCCCGAAGGATCTTCTCCATGTCAAATTCGTCCCCGATTCGGACCGCTTCCACCAGCCGCTTCACATTGTCAACTTTCACGCTTCGCACCGATGCGACCACTTATTTCCCCCCTGGTGACGATTCCCGGCAAGTTTGCAAACTTTCAATTATCGCACTTGTGGGCCAGCACTTCCCGGTACATTTATTCCAGGCCACGAATTGCGGTCCGGACAATATGGTGGGTGTTGCGGGTCGGGGACGACAATGGCTCCAGTCGCGATGGCGCGTGTGGCGTGTTTTTCCTGGGAGAAAGTCAGCCGGCCGCCGGGAGGCACAGAAGAGTAGGCCTGCCGGTCAAGGGGCGGCGCCTTGGAGGTGGGCGGAGCCTGAAGCAGCAAATACGAGCGATCGACACTATCCTGGACGAAGATCTTGCCCCTGTCCGGTCGCGCATGCAGCGGTGGGTCAGCGAGCTCGAGTCGTCTGCCGTGATGGCGCGCGAGGAGTCCATCGTGTTCTACCGGGAACGGAACGGCCGACGGGCTTTGAAGGGACCTTGTTGCATGGATCATCCCGAAGGATGTCTTATCATTGTGTTTTTCAACACCGGGGATAACTTAGATGCCACATAAGTTCAACGCAGCCCGACGGCACAAGTTTGATAAGGCACAGTACCGAGTGATCAACTGGGCGGAATATAACGAGAGCCTGCGCCAGCGGGGTGATCTGACGATCTGGGTCAGTGATGAGGCTCAAAGTGTGTGGCGCGCGCCGCGCCGCACGTCACGGGGTGGCCAGCGGAGATACTCGGATTTGGCGATCGAGACATGCCTGACGCTGCGCACGGCGTATCGGCTTGGGTTGCGACAAACGCAGGGGCTGATGGGTTCCATTGGCACGCTCATGGGGCTGGATATACGGGTGCCGGATTACTCCACACTGTCGCGTCGCGCAAACGGCTTGAGCATCGCTCAGGTGATGAGGCAAGCCGGGTCTGTGCCTGTCCATCTGGTGGTGGACAGTACCGGCCTCAAGATCTTCGGAGAAGGAGAATGGCTTGCGCAGAAGCATAAAACCAGGGGAATACGCCGCCGCTGGCGCAAACTCCACCTCGGACTGGACCTCCATAGCGGTGCGATTGTTTGCGCCAATCTGACTCACGATGACGTTGGAGACAGCACCGCCTTACCCGGCTCCTGGATCAACTCGATGCCCCTGTCACGGGCTTTCTGGCGGACGGCGCCTATGATGGAGCGTCCACACGGGATCTGCTGAGGGAACGGTATGGGGAGACCCTGGATGTGGTTATACCGCCGCCAAAGAACGCAGTGACCCGACCGCAATCAGCGCGGGATCCAACCGTTCGGGATCGCCATATTGCCGAGATCCGCAGCAACGGCCGCATGGCCTGGCAAGTGGCCACAGGGTACAACCAGCGCAGCCGGATAGAAACGCAGATCGGCCGGTGGAAGAGCGTCATCGGCCCCAGACTCAGATCCCGCAGCTTCTCCAGGCAGATCACGGAGATCCAGGTCGGCCAGAAAGTCCTGAACACAATGACCGCACTCGGACGGCCTGTGTTCGAACGTATCGCCTGACGCTACCGCTTGGGAAAGGGCGAATTCCATCTCCGCCCCGATCCATGCAACAACGCTCACAAAATCCATCTCCGAAAAATTGACCAGCTCGCTATAGTTGAGGTCGATCGTGTACTGAAAAGCTAGGAAATCTCCAAGTGAGGGATAGCCTCGAAATATTCTAAATACGGCTTCTAGTGAAGATGCGGTCTCGATCTTGGATGGGACACCATCTCGCATCATTCGCTCCAAAAGGCGAAGGTGGTTGCGATGCTTACGTATTTCGCCTAGCCGTGGTGAGGGCATAATGTATGCAGCGGAATAAACCGAAGTTTTTCGAGCCAGCATTTCATCCAGGACCTTGGAATAGCGTTCGACATCAAACCGCTTCCAGCTCGGAGGACCAAGTCTTGAGGTCAGTTCGCCCCAGGTTTCGACACGATTAAAAATCTTGAACAACAGACATCGGAAGAATGTCTCTTCACCGGTCTGCTCTCCTTCATACAATACGTGTCGGATCAGATACTGACTCACTCTGTCAGCAGCACGATAGACGTTTGTGAAACGATAAAACTTCAGAATGGGGTCATCTGTCCAAGGAGGCAGAGAACCGACTACCCTCCTATGAAAAAGGGACTGTCGTCTGGCGGCGAATCTCCAGTACGTATCGAACACCGGCGTAACACTCAAGGTTTGGTTACCTGAAATCCTTATCTTGCGCGGATTGGAATTTAGGCGATCATCGACCAAATCGCATCGAGTCTCACGACCCCACGAGATTGGAGCCGTTGTGGCCGCACGTTCATCCTCTAGCGGGAGCCTCTCTTGTGCTGGACTTGTTCTATCCCTTCGTCGTTCGCCCATATCAGATATTGAGAAACAATCGTTTTGAAATGACCCCGGAACACCGACCGACACCGCGAGCTTGATGCGATGAGTCTTCAACAACAACAATTAAACACTCCACTCGTCCGCAATGCGGCCGGAAGCCGCGAAAACAGGCGTGGAGTATCACCGCACATAACACCCGGGCGACACGCCTGTTATAGTCTCGTATCCTGTAGGGTCATTCCTGGACCGAAACTTGAAGACCATGGCCTGATCGCAAGACGGCTTTGGCGTTCCTTCACAAAAGTCCACCCGTTCGAATCTTGTTGCGATGGCGCCACTGAGGGTATCCGGAAACTGTCTTCGACTTCCAGTGAGCCGATTTCTTGGGAACAGTGCGCGGAAAACTTGGGAACAAATCGGGAACAGTTTTGGGAACAGATTGGGAACAGAATACCGTGGAACACCCCGAAATAATGTGTGCCAACCACTACGTAACTGATTGAAAAGCATAGACGGGGATAAACCTAGTTTGTCTCCGGAACCAATGATCGGAGGTTCGAAGCCTCTCAGGCGCATCAAGCGGTTGCTAACGGAAAAGTTGATCAAAAAGGTAGCATAGCTGGTTGTCCTTCAGAAATCTCACGAAATTTAGTCGGCAGAGGACTATCGGACTTCGTTTCCCCCGTTCTCGCAACCACTGCCAGCCAGATTTCCGGCCTTACAGAAGGTTGCGTCTCCAGTAGACCGGCGACTCTCAGCCGGCATGCTACTATCCAACCATGCCGCCCCTGGTCCGAATTTCGGCCGTTCATAAGGTCTACGACTCGGATGGGGAACCCGTCGTCGCCTTGAACAACGTGTCTTTATCGGTGGACTCGGGCGAGTTTCTGGCCCTGATGGGACCGAGCGGGTGCGGCAAGTCGACGCTGCTCCACATCATCGGTGCGATGGACCGGCCTACCAAAGGAGAGGCTTGGATCGAAGATGCCCCGATCCATCAATTGCCTGAAAAAGATCTGACGCTGGTCCGGAGAAACCGGGTGGGGTTCGTCTTTCAGTTTTTTCATCTGCTACCCACAATGACTGTCGAAGAGAACGTCGCATTGCCACTGTTGCTGGCCAACGGGGGTGGGGTGGATCACGCGCGGGTGGCGTCCATTCTGGAAACCGTAGGTCTCCGTGATCGCTGCCGCGCCCGCCCCGGCCAGCTTTCCGGGGGCGAACTGCAGAGGGCGGCCCTGGCTCGGGCGATTATTCACGACCCACCACTCGTCGTCGCCGACGAACCGACAGGGAACCTGGATTCTGAAAACGGGCGGATCGTTCTGGAATTGCTCGGCAATCTCGCAGCCCGAGGCACGGCCATCGTCATGGCCACGCATAGCGACACAGCCGCAAAATACGCCACACGCACGGTCCGGTTAAACGACGGGCAACTGGGGCCACTGGACTAAGTGGAGGCATGAGGGCCATGCTTGCATTTCTCCGCCTCTTTTACCGGGTGATCGTCAAAGACACGCTCCACAACCGCCTCCGCACTTTGCTGACTCTGACCGGTGTGGCCCTGGGGATTGCGGTGGTCGTTGGCGTACACCTGGCCAACGAACGTGCGGTCGACTCGTTCAATGACAGCCTGGAACTACTGAGTGGGCGGGCCGACTTGCAGATCTCGGCCAATGGACTGGATCTGGACGAGACGCTAATCGGGGAACTGGACTGGGTATGGGACGTGGGCGTGATGGCTGCAATCATCGAAGGTCGATTAGACGTAGCCGCTCAACCAGACCCACCAAACGCGACTCCAATAGATCGGCAGTCGGTCCGGTTGTTCGGCATAGACCTTCTCTCAGACGCGCCGTTTCGGACCTACCTGCTCGAAGAAGACAGCGACGAAAACCAAAGCGAACTGGGCATGGAGATTACGCGGGACGATTTCATCGATCTGCTCGTAGAACCCAATGCCGTGATCTTGCCGGCCGTCCTGGCCGCTCAGCTTGACGTCGGTGTGGGCGACATGGTCCGGTTTCTTGTCGCGAACCGGCTTCAGGAATTCGTGGTCGGGGCTATCTTGACGAACGCCGGCATCGCGCGCGCGTTCGACGGAAAAATCGTCTTCATGGACATCGCGGCCGCCCAGTGGACCCTGAACCGCATTGGCAAAATCGACCGGATCGAAGTCCTCTTGGACGATCCTGCCACAGCGGATGCGGTTGCCGCGCGGATCCGCGTCCAACTTCCCGCATCGGTTGTCGTATACCCGCCCGAAGACACTCAGGCTGAAACTGAACGGATGACCCGCGCCTTCCGTTATAACCTGCGGGCCTTGAGCTACATCGCACTGATCGTCGGGATGATTCTTATATACAACACGCTGAACATCGCCGTTGTCCGGCGCCGGAGCGAAATCGGAGCGCTGCGGACGCTGGGGACATCGCGGGCAACGATCAAGTGGATGTTCCTGATCGAGGCGACGTTGTTCGGCGTTATCGGTGCCGGCATCGGCATATGGCTCGGAGAATTTTTGGCGCGCATGTCCGGAGCTCTGGTTTCGCAAACCATATCCATTCTCTACACCGGAACACGCGTGGAGTCGGCATCGGGCGGCACGGAATGGGGATTCTATGTTGAAATGCTCGCCCTCGGCGGTGTCCTGGCCGCCGCTTCGGGCGTCGGCCCGGCGTTGAGGGCAACCAATATGTCACCGGTCGAAACCTTACGCAGACGCGGTTCCGGGAATCCACCACGGTCGGTGACCTTGGGCGGCATCGCGGCCATCGTCGGCGGCCTCGGATTAAGCTTTGCCCCGGCCATCGGGGGCTTTCCGTTTCTGGGATACGTTGCAGGGGTTTCCTTCATTGCCGGTTTCGGTATGCTCTCGCCCATTATTGCTAGAGCGTTGATCGGGGCGGGTCGGGGTATAGTCACGCGCGCGATGCCTGCCGAAGGGCGCTTGGCGATACAGACGATCGAAGCGAGCCTGGGCCGCGTCGTCGTCGCGGTGATGTCTCTGGCGATTGCCGTGGCCATGCTTTCTAGCGTCGCGATCATGGTGGCTAGTTTTCGTGACACGGTTGTTGTATGGGTGAATCAGACGCTGGAGGGAGATCTCTACCTGCGTCCGGCGGCCTCCGGTGGGGAGGGGGGACGAAATGTGCTCGAAGCTGAAACCGTTGCGGCGTTGTCCTCTGTGCCCGGGATTGCGGCCATTGACCGCTTCCGCGCGATCGGCATAGAGTACGGCGGATTCCCCGCAGTTCTGGGTGCGGGTGAGTTCCGCACGCTTGGGGATCACAGCCGCTTACTCTTCATCGACGGGCGGGCGACGGTGGACGTGGCTTCACGGATGATAGAGGAAGACCGCGTGGTAGTTTCTGAACCTTTCTCCGTCCGCCATGGTATTACAGAAGGAAACACGATTGAGTTGCCGACACCGGCCGAGATGATTCCCTTCGAGGTGGAGGCGGTCTTTTATGACTATTCGACCGAAGCCGGCCTGGTGGTGATGGATAGGAGTACCTACATCGCGAACTTCGACGACCGCACAATCAGCAATGTGGCCGTTTATCTGGAACCGAATGCGAATGCCGATGCCGTGCGGAGTGACATTCCAGGCCGCCTACCCGGCGTGGAGCTTCGGATCGCCACGAACCAGGAATTGCGGACGCAGGTGTTGCGCGTCTTCGATCAAACGTTTCAGGTCACGTACGCATTGGAACTGATCGCACTGGCTGTGGCCATGCTGGGCATTGCCAACACGCTGGCGGCATTGATTATCGAAAGGCGCCCGGAACTGGCGATGCTGCGCTTCATCGGGGCGGCACGCTCACAGATTCGCCGGATTATTGTGCTGGAATCGGGATTGATCGGCGTGCTTGGCGCCGTGATCGGCCTCGCGCTGGGGGTGGTGCTTTCGATGCTTCTGGTTTACGTCATCAACTACCAGTCGTTCGGTTGGACCATCCAGTTTACGATGCCGGTAGGATTCCTGGCACAGTCGCTGGTAGTAGTCCTGCTGGCAACAATCGTGGCCGGGCTCTATCCAGCGTCGCTGGCTCTAAAGATGGACCCGATCGAAGGGATACGAGCAGAGTGATGGAACACCGTCCTGTTCTCCCTGTGGCTCTCTCAACGCTGATCGCATGCCTGGCGGGTCCGGCCACGGCGCAAGCGCCGTCACCAGCAGAAGTTTTTGAACCCGAGTACCGCCTCGCGGTTCCCGGTTATGAATATGCGTTTCCGCGCGACCATGGCGCACACCCGGACTACAAGCTCGAATGGTGGTACTACACCGGGCATCTCGATGCGGAAGACGGACGAAGCTTCGGTTACGAGCTCACGTTCTTCCGCATCGGTATGAACCGGCGCACGGCCAATCCTTCCTCGTGGGCCGTGGACGATCTGCACGTGGCACATTTCGCGTTGAGCCGCTTGTCGGCAGGTGAATTCCAATACTGGGAACGCGTGAATCGGGCGGGACCCGGGATCGCGCACACACGCACAAACACCCTGGACGTTCAAAATGAAAGTTGGACGGCCAGAATCGAAGACGGCGTCATGCACCTGCGGGCGTACGCCGAAGGTGTCCTGCTTGAACTCGAGCTTCAACCAGAGAAAGGTCCCGTGATTCACGGCAACGGCGTGAGTCAGAAGGCCGACGGGGTCGGTCAGGCGTCACACTACTATTCAATGACGCGCATGGGCACCGAAGGACTGCTTTCAATCGACGGCAGTGCGGTAAGCGTATCGGGGGAAAGTTGGATGGATCACGAGTTCGGCACCAACCAACTGGCTCCCGATCAGGAGGGATGGGACTGGTTCAGCCTGCAGTTGGATAACGGCGAAGAACTCATGCTTTACCAGCTACGCTACACCAACGGCGCCATCGATCCGAACTCGAGCGGGACCATCGTTTCTCTCAACGGGGAAGCCGAACACATCGAACACGATCAATTCACGATTCGGTCTCTCCGAGACTGGGCCAGCCCGAAGAGCGAAGCGGTGTACCGATTGGATTGGGAACTGCGATTGCCTGACCATGACACTCGGTTGAGCATTGTCCCGTTGATGGACGACCAGGAACTCTATACCGTGCGCTCAACGGGTATCGCCTACTGGGAAGGCGCCGTAGGGGTGGAAGGCATTTGGAAAGGTGAAGCCGTCACCGGCCGCGGTTATGTTGAGTTGACTGGATACTCGGCGAGCTATCGGCCCAATATATGAAGCCGCCCGCCGAAGCCACTGTGGTCGCCGCAATAATCCACCGCGAGGGACGACTTCTCTTGACCCAGCGCCCTGAAGACGTTCACCTCGCAGGAAAATGGGAGTTTCCTGGAGGCAAGGTGGAGCCGGAGGAGACGCTTGAAGCCGCCCTTCGGAGAGAGGTTTCCGAGGAAATCGGCATGACTGCCGTCGACGTAGGTCCCGTGTATAGCGTCAGCACACATCGATATCCGGAACGCATAGTCCACCTCCATTTCTTCGAATGCGGAATCTCAGGAGGAGAGCCCGAAGCCCGCAGCGCCGTTGCCTTGGGATGGTTCACGCCCGCGGAACTCAGTGGCCTGGATCTACCCGAAGCGAATCGGGAACTGGTGGAAAAACTGCAAGCGGAAGGTTGAAGGCCTTTTGAACTGACAAACACGACACCTGTGCCCATAATGCCCTGGTGCCCGGCCCTAACTCCGCTCTGGATCACTCAAATTCTGACCTCAGTGCTCAACCTCGGGCATAGAATCTACAACACGCTCGTCCCTGTCGACCCGTCCATCGAGGATGTGGATAACGCGTTGGGCCGAGCGCGCAACATCCGGCTCGTGCGTCACCAGGATGATCGTATTTCCACGTTCATGGAGACGGGCGAACAGTTGCATCAGTTCAGCGCCGGTCTGAGAGTCGAGGTTGCCGGTGGGTTCGTCGGCCAGGAGGATTGATGGACGGTTGACCAGCGCGCGGGCAATGGCCACGCGTTGGCGCTGCTCCGCCGGAAAGCTCGCTGGGCCGATGACTCTGGCGGTCTTCGAGTTCGACCATTTTCAGAGTTTCCATGGCACGTTTCTTCCGCTCGCGGGCAGGCATGCCGCTGTATATGCCGCCGGGGGTATATGAGTGGTAACTCGACGTTGTGCAATGCACTGGCACGCGGGAGGAGGTTGAACGTCTGAAAAACGAAACCGATTTCTCTGTTTCGGATATGAGCCAGTTCGTCGTCGTCCATGTCGCTGGCAAGCTTTCCGTTCAGCCAGTATCGGCCCTGGCTGGGCGTATCGAGACAGCCGATCAGATTCATCAGGGTGGACTTGCCCGATCCCGATGGTCCCATGATCGCGACGTATTCGTTAGCTTGTATGTGAAGCGTAACGCTCTGAAGCGCGTGGATCACGTTGCCCACGCCCATCGTGTAGGTCTTCCAGAGATCCTCGGTGCGGATTATCGCGCCGTTCGCCTCACGATCTACCATCGTTTTCTTCGACCCTGACCCGGGCACCTTCCTCGAGCGTTCGAAGGACCCGGTAGCTGCCGATAACGATTTCGTTACCTTCGGAGAGACCGTTCACTATCTCGATTTCGGTGGTACCGATGATTCCAGTCTGAACCGGCCGAAAGCTCACCGTCTGATCGTTGATCACGAACACGCCTTCCTGTTCCACTCTGACGGGAGCTCCGGACCTGGAAGGTACGATGACTGGATTCTCTACGAATTCAGGGACATCGGCTTCATCAACTTCGCGGACGGTCAGCGCCTGAATCGGAATCGTGAGGACGTTCGACTCCGTCGCAGTTTCAATACTTGCCGTACATGACAGGCCCGGACGCAACTCGTCCGGTGGGTCATCCAACGTAATGACGACTTTGAAGTCTTTGGCTTCATCTGTGGTGGGCGTGGTGGAGACGACACCCCCGCCTCCTTCGGTCAACGCCGTATTCCCAATCTCAGAAACGGTACCGTTCAGAACGCTGTCGCCTAACGCATCCACACGAACTTGAGCTCTCTGGCCAACTTCGAGGTTCAGAATATCGGTTTCGTCCACCCTGAGTTCCGCTGTAATTACCGAAAGGTCAGCAATGGTCATCAGGGTAGTTCCCGGCTGGTTCTGGATACCGACAATGGCGATCTCGCCTTCGTTGACCGGCAAGTACGTGATTACTCCCGAAAGCGGGGAGGTAATCGTCGTCTTGCTCAGCTCGTCCCTGGCCCGCGTCAGGGCTGCGCGTTGCTGTCCCATCCGAAACGTCAAACCGTCCCGTAGGGTGAGCGTCCGTGCCGATTCGGCGTCGGCCTGAGCGATGCGTGCGTCCGCCAATTCGAGCTGGGCTACGGCCACTCGGAATGCCGATTCCTGCCGGTCGAACTGCTCGCGCGAAATCAGTCCTTCTGCCAACATCTGTTTCGCGCGGTCAAATTCCAGTTCCGCGCGAGCGAAGTCAGCCTCGATTCTTCTCTTCTCCGCTTCAGCGCTGGCTAGAGATGCTTCCACCGCCCGGATCGACGCCTCCATACCTTCAAGTTCGGAAGCCACCGCATCCAGACCCGCCTGCGCGCTTTGCACTTCAGCCTCAGTCTGCACCGATTCGATCTGAGCGAGAAATTGCGACTGATCCACACGATCGCCCTCGCTTACCGGCAAGCTGACGATGCGGCCGAAAGCATTCGAACTGATATTGATATACTGCTTCGGCCGGATTTCACCATTCGCAACGACAGATTGAACCAGATCTTGACGGGCCACATATTCTGTTTCAACCGTCACGGTGCTGCGGTTTCGCCGAACCACGGCGTAAGTCACCGCGCCACCAACGACGGCAACGAAGAGCACGGCGATCAAGAGTTTCTTCATCACGCTCATATGTCTCTTGTGGTCTCGAGAAGCAGCCAGTTCCTCACACGATGACAGCGCTCAAACTTAATCAGCCTTTATCAACGGACTTTCCATAAGGATAGCTCAGTTGCGTGACTGCGGGTCGGGAAGCTCACGCAAACGGGCACGTGACACTGCGAAACTTCGCGAAACGTGGCGAAACGTGGCGAAACGTGGCGGATCGTTACAAAACGTTTCGCCAATGAAAACAAAGTCGAAGAAGAATACTTTGCCGCATTCTTCTTCGCGCACATCGTTTTAAGACTCATTCGCGGTGCATGTCATTAGTATTTTTTCAAAAAAGTTTTTCATCTCAATTTTCAATGCCCACCCAGTGGTGCGCTGTAACGCCTAACTGGCACGGGTTTCACGCCGCAGGTGATAAACAGCCGAGCGTCGTGATTGATTCTGAAAACGAAGGGTGATTTTTGTTTTGAATTTTATGATCACTTATTTTACAAGTAATCACACACGCTGTTCACCCACGTTAGGTGAGCAAGTGTTGTAAAGAGAGAAAAGAGTTTTGCAGCCCCGCCGTTTGGCGGGGCTTTTTGTCGTCTGAGGCGAGTGGAGGAAACACAGGACGGATTTCAAATTCAATGCGCGAGGTAATGGACCGAGCTACGCATTCACGAATTCGGTCACCGTTCCTGATTTTCTGGCGAAACGCTAATGGATGGTCTCCACTTTCTTCTTCATGTAGTCCATCAGCAGATACTGACCCAACGTTTCGGTTGACGTGAAGTAAGCTTTGCCACGCGCGATCTCAGTCACCTTCTTGACGAACTCCACCAGGTAGGGGTCGTTGGCCAGCATAAACGTGTTGATGAGGATGCCGGCCCTGCGACAAATAGCAACTTCCTTGAAGGTCTCTTCAAGAATGCCCGGGTCCAAACCAAAAGCGTTCTTGTAAATGTGTCCATTTGGCAGGGTCATGGCCGAGGGTTTGCCATCGGTGATCATGATGATTTGCCGCATATCTTTCTTTTCCGCCATCAAAATCTTCCGGGCCAGGCGCAAACCTTCGCGTGTATTCGTGTGGTAGGGACCCACCACCGCACGGGCAAGCTTCTTGAAGGGAATCTCTTCAGCCGAGTCATGGAACAACACCAACCTGAGCGAATCCCCCGGGTACTGCGTGCGGATGAGATGGGACAAGGCCAGAGCGACACGCTTGGCCGGAGTAAATCGGTCTTCACCGTAAAGGATCATGCTGTGACTGGTATCGAGCATCAGCACGGTAGCGCATGAGCTTTCATAGTCAGCCTGGTGCACCTGGAGGTCGCCCGTCTCGAGGTTAATCGGCACTCCTAGGCCCTCACGCGATAGGGCGCGCAACAGGGTCTGGCTGATGTCGAGATTCAGCGTGTCACCGAATTCGTAGGGTTTCGATGACTGGAACGCTTCAACACCCGTGGAGAGGTAGGCCGTTTCGTGACGCCCGAAGCTGCTCCGACCCAACGACCCGAGCAGATGGCGCAACGCGCGGAACCCGAGAAAGTCGACGGATTTGTCGGTCATTTCAAAACGGGCTTCACCGTGCGATTCGTCCTCTATCCCAGTCCCACCGTCAGGCGGAGGTGGAGCCTCGCCTTCCATCTGCTGCTGAATCCATCCTTCATCGACCATTCGCCGGATCAGCTCGTCGAGCATCTCGTTCATTTCCACTGCCGCGTCACCGGTGGGATCGTTCATCCACTGTTCCAGTAACTCGGGTGGAATCCGGCCCGTTTCGACGAGCTTCTCCATGATGGCCTGGCGCAGTGAGTCCATTCCGCGGGGACGCGTGGCATACTCTAATCCGTATTGGAATCCGCTTTGCAAGAGGAAATCCGAGAGAGAATCGAGCAGGTCTTCGATGCTCAACCCATCCAGAGGCGATGGTGTGTACTTCGTGTACTTGATCTTGGGCATGGGTACGAAATTAAGGGTATCAGTTTAATGGTTTCTTAAAGCGCTTCGGGTCGATAGCGTAATCCCGATAGAGGTCATCGACGGATTTCCGATCGGATGCCCGGTAAATACTTTCTTCAGACCGAGTGATCTTGTCGAGCGAACATAATCCTTCCAGTACGAACTCCGCCGCAGAAACACTTTCGCCCGCCGAAGAGCCTGCTTCGATCCCCAGGGGCCGGATTAGCTCTATCAGTCCCGCAACGTCATTTAAGCTGGCCAGGACGTCGACTAGCGCTTCCATGTCGGACATCTTCAATGTTCCACCCATCTCGAACCACTCGGTCACGGTCTTAAAGTCGCTCTTCGGAAATTGCTTGCGGAAAACCATCTGCACAGCCTGGCGGATAAGATCCCGCGCGACAGATTCGGCACCCCTCAATTCACCCTCGTACTCGAGCTCAAGCTTGCCCGTTATCGCTGGCAGTGCGGCATACACATCCACGATACGCACGACAGCCTCGTCTTCTCCAAGCATGACCCGCCGCCGCTCAGCATTGCTGACCATATTTTCCAGACAGGAAATGGGCAGCCGCTGGCTCACGCCCGAACGTTTATCGATCCGTTGGTCCGCGCGCGCCTTGAATGCAATGCCTTCGACTACCTCACGCAGGTACTCCGGGACCTTCACATTGCTGCCGTCGCGTTCGGTCCAGGCTTCCTGTCTGGTAATGACTACACCGTCTTCGAGCTCCGCTGGATAGTGTGTCTGGATTTCAGATCCGATTCGATCCTTAAGGGGTGTAACGATCTTGCCCCGCGCGGTGTAGTCTTCCGGATTCGCCGAAAACACCAATACCACGTCCAGTGGCAGCCGCACGGGATAGCCTTTAATCTGAACGTCACCCTCCTGCATGATGTTGAACAGACCAACCTGTATCTTGCCTGCTAGGTCGGGAAGCTCGTTAATCGAAAAAATCCCTCGATTCGCCCTCGGAAGCAGACCATAGTGAATCGTCAACTCACTGGCGAGCGACTCACCACTTTTTGCTGCTTTGATGGGATCGATGTCGCCGATCATGTCGGCAATGGTCACGTCGGGCGTCGCCAGCTTTTCAACATATCGCTGGTCTCTTAACCTGTAACCGACCGGCGTTTCGTCTCCCATCTCGGCAACCAGATTTCGGCAACTCCGGCAAATCGGACGGAATGGATGGTCATTGATTTCACATCCTTCGATGACCGGCACGTCTTTGTCGAGCAGGTCGCTAAGCTGGCGCAAGATGCGACTCTTAGCCTGACCCCGCAGGCCCAGCAAGATCATGTTGTGACGAGAGAGCACGGCATTGACAACATGGGGTACCACGGTGTCCTCATAACCAAGCACGCCGGGAAAGATTGCTTCGCCAGTCTTGAGTTTTTGAATAAGGTTGGCCCGCATCTCGTCCTTGACGGAGCGGGACCGATGCGGTGAGTCTCCGTATGGACCCGAGCGAAGCTGACCCAATGTTTTCGCTTGCATGCTCTAAAATCCCCGCTTCACGAATGTTGCAGATGAATTCTCTCGCTGTGAGTCCAACTCTGCCCCTTAAGACAGGTATGACACGCTGAAGAACAGGAAGTTCGCGACGAAGTGCGCCGCGATTGCGCTCTCGATACCACTCTTCATAAAAATGAATCCCAACACCAGGCCACCGCTGAAAGCTCCGGTAAAACCGTAAACATTGTGTGCCACCGCGAACAACAACGATGAAAGAACCAGGGCCATGGCCTGTGGAATAACCGAGGCGAGGACGGGCCACACGGGCTTGATGTTCTGATACAGGTGCTGGATCAGAAACATGAGGCACGACATGATGAAAAGTCGATAAACGACCTCCTCAAAGACACTCGCATCGAAAGAAACGAGGAAGGCATCGTAAACGTCTTCCATACCTCGGATCCTGGCCGAAATCATGGGACTATACCGGTTAATAAAAAAGAAGAGGTAGTTGATGAGACCGATCATGAACCCGGGCAAGATCCCGTAGTTGAGGAGGTCCTGAAATACGGAACGGGGTTCGTCCGCCGTCAGAATCAGCGAGCCTCTCATCCGGCTCTCCCGTGCAGCATAGATGCCGAACGCCGCAAAAACAGCGACCATCCCGAAGCGTGATACCATCACCCAGAGTAGAGAGCCCGGCCCCTGCTCAGTGTTGATTTCGGAAAGTACCGCGGTACCCGCCGCGATGCCTGCGAGGCCAGTGCAGAAACCGACGACAGCATTCCGGTTCATCGCGAACATCATACACCAAAGGAACACCAGCCACCGTCGGTCCCTGCGGGCTCATCGCGTCACGGATGAGGTCGGCGAAATACGATAATGCGGCGCCTTTTGCTCAGTGACATCCACGCGAACATGGAAGCTCTTGACGCCTGTCTCGCACGCGCGGGCGAAGCCGGATTCGATTCAGTGCTCTGCTGTGGCGACATCGTCGGCTACGGCCCTGAGCCGAACGAAGCCGTCGAAAGAATCCGCGCCCTCGAATCCGTTACTATCCGCGGCAACCACGACCGGGTCGCATGTGGCCAGGACGAACCCACCGGGTTCAACCCTCACGCAAAAGCCGCCGCATTTTGGACTCGCGAAACCCTGACCGAAAGAAACCACGCGTACCTCCGTGCCCTGCCAATAGCCCCCCTCGACATCGACGACGGGGCACAACTGGTGCATGGCGCGGTGACTGACGAAGATGACTACATCATGTCGGAGACTCACGCCGCGGACAGCTTCGCTTTGACCGAATCCCATCTCACCTTCTTCGGACACAGCCACCATCCGGCAATCTATACCTGCGACGGATCCGGCAACGTCCTCGAAGAAATTCGGAAAAATACCAATGATTCGGTCACGACCGAGCTGCGCAATGACATGCGATATATGGTCAACCCTGGTTCGGTGGGTCAGCCCCGGGACGGGGATACGCGGAGCGCGTTCCTGATTTGGGACAGCGATGAGCTTCGGCTGGAGTTTTATCGGGCCGAATATCCGCTCGAAGTGACACAGGAGAAAATGGAGAAGGTCGACCTGCCACGCTACCTCATCGAACGCCTCACGTACGGACGTTAGAGAATGCCCGAGGTTCGTCCAGAGTCGTGAGCGTGTGTCTGTCCAATCATGTTTCCTTGCCCCTGTAGGCGCGGTCTACGACCGCACCGCTTTCATTGCTCGTGCGCACTTATAGTTCAGAGGCACGCGTCATTGGCGAAAATAGTCGATCCGTAAACCGCCTGAGTTACGATCAACGTAGTTCAGGCATGCTTTGTATTTAGCGATAGCCGTTTCTAAAGAAATAACACATCCGTTCGATGTTGCCGGGCAGAAACTCCTGGCGTATCCAGTCCGCGGCCACGCTTGGAAGCTGAATTTCCTGGAATGCCGCATCGAAGCACTTCCCCTCCTCGTTCGCGGTCCGAACCAATCCGAACAATTCATCAAGATAGACTTTGAGCCCACGAATATCGTCCTTCGTTCCGATTCCGCCCTGACGACTGTGGCCGGCGATTATACGATCCCAGTCCATCGCTAGAACTCGGTCGATCGACTCGAAATATTCGAGGAGATAGGAGTCCGGGAAGTTACGGAACGGCAATTCCCGAATCGGAAGGAAATCGACCGCGAATATTATCCCATCATCAGGCACGCGCATGACTAGGCTGTTGTCGCTGTGATTCCGTCCGACGAAATTAAGCTCCAACTGCACGCCGCCGAGAGTTAGAACGGTTTGGTCGTCCACCACAAGGTCCGGAATAACAACGTCGGGCACACCCAGACTGAGGAGAGCCTCTTTGGCCTGCCGGTGTGCGACAAAGGTGGCTCCAGCCTCCTTGAATGGCGCACCACCCCTCACGTGGTCAATATGATGATGGCTGTAAACGACGTACCGCACCGGCTCGGAGGTGATCTTCCTGATCTCTGCAAGATAGATGCTTGAAGCCTGTGGATTAATCGGATCCGCCGCAATGACTCCGTCTGGTGTCACCAAAAACATCGACTGGCTACCGCCGTACTGGAAGATGTAGACGTTATCGGTAACCTGTATGGTCTGGTAGGGGACTGCACCCTGGCCCTGGGCCCTGAGTGCCGAAGCATTCAGCAACACCACGACTGCAGCCAGAAGAACATGGAATACAAAGAAACGCGTTCGCATCGTGCATTACTCCCTGCGGCATCGCCGCGTGTCTGCGCGTGCGGTCTATGACCGCACCGCTTCTGTTTGTTGTGCGTTCACGCTGGGGTTCGGGCCGAAGGACCGATTGCCCCATGCTAAGAATTGTCCGCGCCACAAGCGCTGGCTCATACGGCAAATCTCCCGACAAGTTTTGCGGTGTCGGCGTGATCCGCCAGCAAGGCCGGGAACTTCTCCGGGTCGCCACGCGCCATGCCGCATTCAGTGCTGACGCCATCGACCCGTGCGTGGCGGCGGGCGGCGGCGAGCCTCGCCCTGTTGCCCTCATGATCCTCGCGATGGATGAGGCCAAGATAAATTTCAGTCTGAGTACTCAGATTTAAGCGTTTCATCGGCTCGAAATACGCGTCGTCGGTGCGATTCTGGATCACCGGCATATGGAAGTACTCGATGGACCGATTGACGCGCCGGGCTACACCGTTGGCCATCTCGACCATGATACCGCTGTCGGCGGGCAACACCATGTGTGCATCCGCCGGGCTGCCGTAGCAGAGATGGTAGCCGAGGTCGATTCCTGTGGGCACTGCATCGCCAATCTGGGAAAGGATGTCGAGTGCCTCGGTCCGGAAATCGACCGGTCCCTCGGGATAGTAACCCTCCCACGCCAGAACCTCCTGGCACACGTCCCACTGGATCGAAATGCGTTCGTTAGGCAGGGTCTTGGCGATCTTGTTGACCTCGCCGATAAAGTGACGGGTGAGTTCCCCCAGCAGGGCGGGCCGGTCTTCGGGCACCATATTGTTGTAGGTGGGCGCTATCGGCGTCGGGATGGAGATCTGAAACTTCACGCCCACCGGGATGACGCCGTCGTTTTGGAGACGTTCGAACTTTCCCCAGGACTCGATGGCCATGTCGGCATAGCCTGTTTCGAAGTCCTCCGTCTTGGGTCTTTTGCCCGCTATGATCCGGAGCCGCGGGATTTCGCGCACAACCTTGCCGTCATGCTGCACGAACTGGAACGGGGGCAGGTTATCTGCGATTTCTATCGCGCGGGAATTGGCCAGCACGTCTTGCAGAAACTTGATCCAGCTCTTACGAATACCGGTCTCGCCGTCGGGCAAGCGGACCAGGTACGGGCCGACGGCGGCGGCAAGGTCGCGAAAAACGCTTTCGGCATCGGGCAGCGGGATGCTACCAACGAAATGCACAATTGGAGCCATAGCAGGCCCACCTGCCCGGTCAGTCCAGATCGAGCAGCGGGATGTCCTCTAGCGGTGGTGGAGCTGGAAACGTTCGAATATAAGCGAAGATGTCGGACGCTTCCGAATCCGTTAACACCTCGACCCTGTAGGGCGGCATGCGGACGGGACCCCTTATGTAAGCAGTGAATCCTTCGGCTGTGAACTGGGTTTGGGCGAGCCGCGGCCCGGTAGAGGCACCGGCCCCTGCGTAGCCGTGGCAGGACCAACAGTAATTCTTCAGATACAGCTCTTCGCCAGCTACGGCGCTACCTTCAACGTCCTCACCACGGGTCTGGGCCACCGCCCCTGGTCCGAGCGAACCCAGCGCGAGTGCAAACGGCAAGACAATCCATACCAACCGTTTCATGTTGTACTCCCCTAACGTGGCTGCGTCACGACGTCGATCAACGCCGGCTCACCAGCCTTGATCCGTTGAATTCCGCGGCGGAGCGCGGGGCCGAGATCGTTTGGGTTTTCGATGGGACCTTCAGCGTACATTCCATAGGACCGCGCCATGCCCGCATAGTCAATATGAGGCTCGATGAGCGTGGTGCCAATGTGCGCGTTTTCGATGCCTCGATTGCGATTGGCGCATGTCCGCGTCAGGCCCATCACTTCCTGGTGCCACCCGCGGTTGTTGTGCATGACCTCGAGAAGCGGGATCTGGTGATGGACTGCCGTCCACAACACGCTCGAAACGTAATTGAGGTCGCCGTCGCACTGGATGTTGACGCTAACCCGCCCGTACTTTCTATTGGCCAGAGCAGCCCCGACTGCGGCAGGGGCAGCATAACCGATGCCGGAAGCGCCCTGCTCACCGATGAAGTGATAGGGTTTCGAAAAATTCCATAGCCGGGTCGGCCAGAAGCTGATCCAGCTATCTTTTCCGACGAGGGACCAGTCTTCGTCTTTCATGACATCCCACATCTCCGCCGACAGGCGCGCGGTGCTGATGGGCCTCGAATTCCATCCGACGGCAGCCTCACGTCGAGCCCGTTCCCTCACACGATTATAGGTGGCCGCATGGGCGGTGCCCCGTTCCGCGAAGACCCGCCTTCGGTCACCGGTCGTCAAACGCCTTACCTCTTCGATCAGGGCCGGCAAGGTTGCCTGCGGATCGGCCGGAATTGACACGTCCGCTTCCGCATAACGTCCAGTCTCTCCATAAACGGACTTGTGGTTCAGAATCACAGGTGAAATGCCGATTGTTCGAGCATCCGTCTTGACGTTTCCACGGTGGCCCAGACCGTAATGATCCCTGACGTCGAGGGCCAGGATCACATCCGCTCCGGAGTCCGTTTGAGTGAACAGTGGGTTGTTCGTTGGGAAGTTCATGCGTTGGCGCTGATCCCAGACCTGCGCCTGCAGGGCATCCGCCAGTTCGACGAGCAGATCAATCCCCTCCGCGGTCCGGGCCACGCGACCAGCGACGATCAGTGGGTTTTCTGCACCTACCAGCATGCGCGCGGCTTCTGTCACCGCCGCCCTGTCGCCCGCCGGCGGCGCGTTGAGCGTCAATTTAGGAATTCTCAGGCCTTCCGGAGCCAGGCCATCCGCAAGTGTCGATTCAACCAATACGGCTACTGGCTCCTGGGGCGGCGTCATCGCGGTCTGATACGCCCGTACCGTGGATTCGGCGAAGTGCTGGAGCGAGACGGGGGAGTCGTCCCATTTGGTGAAGTCGCGGACGAGCCCCGCGGGATCCTGAGCGGCATGGGCACCGGCCGTGAAGCCGTTCCGTTCGGTGGCATCGAGTTTGTTGCCTAAGAAAAGGAGGACCGGGACGCGGTCGCAATACGAGTTGTAGACCGCCATTGAAGCGTGCATCAACCCGACTGTGGCGTCGGCAAGAATCATCATCGGCTTGCCTTCGATCTTGAAGTAGCCCTGGGACATCGCAACGGAATGCTCTTCGTGGCAAGCCGTCAACCACTCCGGTCCCTGGTTTCCGCCGTAGTTGATAATGGACTCGTGCAGTCCGAGGAAATTTGCTGAGGTATTCGCGGCGCAGTATTCGATATCCAGAGACTTGAGGACGTCGACCATGAAATCAGAACCATACTTCGCATTCGAATTCACCTGCACCACAGGCGATGGACCCGGGGCCACAGATTCAGTTGCGGCCGCAACTGGCTTTGCAACCAAGGCCGACGCACCCGCGGCCACAGCACCACCCGCGGCATTCTTGATAAAATTGCGCCGACCGACAGTCCCTTCGCTACGTTTCGTGGACTTCTTCAACTTCTTGCCCTCCTACGAGCTTCGCTCAATATCTGCCGACAGCAGGCACGCGCCGGCGCCCCTACCTCAGGAAGTCTGCCACACTGGCGACACCCGCCTTCGCGCACGCATCGTCTGTCGCCTGGGTGGATCCCGCGCTGCCGACCGCTCCGATTGTGTCGTCGCCCACCTGGATTGGTACGCCACCGCCGAGCGCGAGAATATCGAAAATCTGGTGTTGTGGGGCCCGGGCGGGGTCTTCCGTACGGTACTGAAAATCTAGCGTCGTTCTGCGGAACATACGCGCGGTGTATGCCTTGCGCCGCGCCATCTCCAACATCTGTGCCGTAGCCTCCTCGGTGCGCAGCATCACCATCGACTGGCCGGCGCGGTCTACGACGGCCACGGCTGTATTGAACCCTCGGGACTCGCATTCCGCCAGGGTGGCTTCGGCGATGTTCTTCGCCATCTCGAGCGACACGTTGCGCTGCATCACAACGCCTTGAGCATTCGCGAGGGAGGACAGGGTCGCTAAGATTCCGAATACCGCCAGCGCCCGCAACGTCTCAAGCATCGGACCTCCTTGCTAATCCCACTCCTTCTCGACGCCATGGCCGCGCGCGGCGTCCCCATGTAAGGGTGTGATAAACCCCAAAAGACAGCCGGGACCGCCATCCCTTTGCCGATGACACCGCACTTGGATGGTATCGCCGGGTTTGATGTCGTCGGTGTTGACTCCATTTCTTCGGATTGTGTCGGGACCGGCGGCCTCTAGAGCCCACAGCGCGCTCTGACCCTCATCGTCCTCAATGTCCAGGTAGATCCAGGAATGCGGACGGATCAAATGCAATTCTCTGACGGTACCCTCATAAAGCATCCATGTGGATGCGTCGTAGTTGCCGTGGGAGTGGTGTGCCAGAGCCGGCACAGCCAGAACAACTGCACAAATTGCAGCAACGCTGAAGAATCTGAAGTGCATACTCACCTCCTACAAGATCAAAAGAAAAGGTTTCACGATTATCCATATCTAGTCACCATTTAGTCACCCGCGGGCGGTCATCTGACACGCGGGGGTGGTGGAAATCCGTTGGTATAGGGGGAATCATATCGAACTGAATTCCCCTCCTCGTCAAGGAATCCCATGGATTGCTGGAACAAGGACGGCGGCACTGAATTCGCGGACACGGTTCCATCCAGGATATAGAGACGGTCTTCGTGCATATGGATCGCCACGTACGTGCGGGTTCCATCGGCGTTGTCGAACTGCAGGGCATGGCCTTCAACGCGGTCCGCCTGTGTGTACACAAAATGCGTGAGCTTGGCGTCGTCCCTCTTCAAGAACTCCCATGTCGCATAGTCGATCGCTCCTCGCAAATCAGTCGCCAAACGGTAAGTGCAACTGTCCCCATCTGCTCCGCTGGCTAGGCAGCTATCCCTTAGCTCTGTGTGTCTTTGGGCAGCATCCGTGTAATCAACGACGGTGACCGAATAGCGGCTCCCTCGATCCTCGTAGCTATAGATTCGCCCCGGCAAGGTGATGAAATATTCCGTGTCGTAGGTAATGTCCTGTACATCAGGTTCACTCGGAAAATTGATAGTGAAGTAGTCTTCCTGGCTGGCAAACTCGATCCAGCCTTGCGCAAATGAAGGGCACACAATAAACACACTTAGCACAGCCGCGATGACTGGAATCAGGCGCATTGTTGAACCTCCCAAATCCTCAACCGGTCGTATCCGGGATTTCTAGTCCCTTTGGCTCTCCAGAATGGAATGGGCCCATCTTACAACGGCGGGCCCGCACCAGCGAATAATTTCCTTCCCGCCGGTCTCTTGAACAAGAATTGATCATCACCGTCTCTTTTAAACACAATTCTGTGTTTTTTCAAAGACGGCCTCTTAGGCCGCAGTGCTCTATAAACCACTTTGATGCTTAGTTATTCCAGCGTTCCATCGCCTGCCGGTGCAATGAGGCCGAGGCGAATGAACACGCTCCACGCCCTGATTCGCCAGAAAAGTAGCTCAGCATTCACTCCGTAACGCGTTGGTTGCGAATCGACTTCAATCGATAGCGAAGCAATAAAAGAGGAAACCCGTGCCGCCATCGGCCTCACTGCAGCTTCGGATCGGATGCGCCCCGATCCAGGACGAAAAGCCAACGCTTCCGTCACGGTCGCTGTGGCCAATCATGGCCCAGTGGTCGCTGGAGTTGCTGGTCCAGTTCGCGCAAGTCATCGTGTGCGCGTCGAAGTCCAGCATGTCCATCATTGCAAAGGGAAAGGCTGTGCCGTCAGGCTGGGATCCGGTCAGTATGTCATGGTTAGAAACGGCCTCGCCGCGCTCCGTCAAAGCGGTGCGCCCAGTCACATTGGAGCTATCGGAGTGCAAATCTTCGACATTGTCGGCAACTTTGATGCCTGTGGGGCTGTACCATGGTCCATTCCCGATGCGGTCGCGAGCGTTAATCGTGACGGCCCTCTGGCTCTGGCTCAGATAGGCCACCCACGTCTTGTTGCCGGCACCGACGGCCGATGCCAGTTGCTGGCAATGGGAATCGGCTCCAATCAGGCCACCTAGATTACCTCCGTCGCCCGAACCGGCACTGGTCACAAAAAAACTCATACGCGTATCCTGCGCAAGCCCCGGCAGATTTGCCAGAACCAGAAACATGACCGCGGCAAGAAGCCTCTGAACTTGCGCCATTGCAGACTCCCTTGGAATCACTTCTTCAATATTATCTCGATGCGGCACGGTCGAAGTAGGCCAGCTCAGAGCCGACTCCATCGCATTGATGTGTCGCAAAGAAGAACGGCGAAACACGGATCAGTCTATCTAGGTGGCAGGGATATTGGCAAGGATAGGGTCAGGTCCCGAACGATTGCCGAAGCGTCGTATGAGCGTGATAAACTGGATTGTTACGATCCATTGGCTGAGTTTCACCGAAGGGGCCTATCCCCTAGAACCGAGCCCTTATGCAACTATCCCGATCCACCAGATGGACTGACAAACGCTGGTACTTATGTGTGCGCTGCAGGAAATGCCGCGCACCGATCCTGTTCGGTCTCGATCGAACCGAAGGACGCGGCCCGTTCGAGCCGCCGGCGAGGCTGTTGCTCACGTGCAGTGCGGCTGAATGTGGCCATCGGGCGGACTATAGTGGCGCGAAAGTGTTCTCCCACCAGAAGAATCCGTAAGCTTGAAACGGCAATAGGCGCTGTACACTCATGTAGCTGACGCTGGCGAACAGAAGTCTCCTTCCGGCTCAGCGACTCGTCGAGAGAGGGCAGCTGGGGCACAGATTGCTCAGCCCAAGGATTTGCGTTCAGCGTGTCGCGGATGCCCGGTGCTGTTTCCGTTGCACTTTCATCCCAGCTATCTCAGCTGGGTTCGCGGTCTCGTTATCTCTGCCGCCACAGAAACCCGCTAAAACGGTCCCCGTCGTCGGGTAGATGAGGCCAAGCGGCCGAAACGAGAGGATGGTTAGCTGATTCCACGAGCGCTGACAGTCTCCGCTCGTTGGGGCAGCAAATGATCGACTGTTTTTTGGCGCGACTCTCTTTATATCAGCACTACCGACCTGGAATGAGTGTCTGCCCGAAAACGTTCATTGAAGAGATTGGAGATCCTTATCATGGAAAATTTAGCCCAAACCCTCCTGGATGAAATCAGGCTTTGGATACCCCAACTCGGATTCGCCCTGGCTCTGTTTGTCGTCTTTTGGATTTTCGCCCGTCTGGTCGCCCGCGCAATCAAAAAGGGGGCTAGACACCTGCAACAGGACCCCAGGGTCGCCTTGTTGCTTGCGCGGACTGCCAAGATAGCATTGATCACCTTGGGTTCAGTGACGGCACTCGGAAACCTGGGAGTTGATGTCTCCGCAATTGTCACCGGGCTGGGGTTAACAGGATTCGCCCTCGGATTCGCCTTGAGGGACACTATTTCAAACCTCCTTGCGGGCGTTTTGATCCTGCTCTATAGCCCGTTTGACATTGGAAACCGCATCCAGCTTTCGGGTTTTGACGGAGTTGTCATCTCGATCGATCTGCGGTACACGGAACTGGACGGACAAAACGGCAGAATTCTGATTCCGAATTCAAAAATGTTTAGAGATCCCATCGTCGTTCTTCAAGACGCTCAGTTATAATGTGTCTGGTGGCAGACTTGGCTACCACTTCATCGAGCTGGAAAAGTGGGCCCTGGACGTCTTGGCCGTCGGTGCTGTTTATAAAGGCTGTCTATAAAGGCTGCCTATAAATAATGATCCCGGGGCGCCGTCCCCCGGAGATGTCGCGAACTCGATTTGAGCGGTGAGTCCAACGACAACCTCCAGTGCAGGAGCAATTGGAATCAACCACTTGCTGTCCATCCAATTCTGACCGAAATGCGAGCGTTCCGCCGGCAATACCTCACCGCAGTTGCGATCGCCTCGACCGACCGGCTTCTGTGGGAGCTGAGCTTCAGCGAGTGTCGGGTTAAGCACTCCCACGCTGGGGAGAGCCGGGATCGTCGCGCTGTTTTCAACCGGTCTGTGCCTGATGATCAGCCGTCCCGGGGTGTTTGACCGACCCGTTGCCGATGCGGGTGGCGTGAAACTGAAGGCGCGTTCTGCGCGGCCCTCCACTCCCGGCATCGACTCGGGGGCTCGCGAACAATTTGTGGCGAAAAGCTGCGAGCAAAAGGCCGCACCAAAGGAGAACACATGAACAAATCTCAATTTTCTGCGAGTAGCAGAACAAGACGTTTTCGTCATATGGTTGCGGTGTCGGTGCTGCTGGCGGTGGCCGGCTGTTCCGGTCCGAGTCTTGAGGATTCCGTTGTAGACGACACCCACACACCGATACCCGGATCGGAAACCGGTACCGCTCGGACGGTGGCGCCGCTGACCCAAGATGTCACACCCTCTAACACCGAGCAATCGAGAGCAGCCCAGGTTGAACCACCCCCAATTGAACCTCAGGCAACCGCCCCGAATGACGGTATGCCTGCCGCTCCGACGACCCAACTTGGGGCGCCCTCATTTCCTCCACCTGACCTGGAAGGCACCGCATCATCTCCCAACCAACTGTCTGGCACTCCCCTGGATCAAGCTGGGACAGCGTTGGAACCCGCCCCGCCCTTGATGATGACTGTACCCGAGGGTTCTGTGATCAGTGTCCTGCTGATCGACGCGCTCAGCACCTCGGTGAATCAGGCTGGGGACGAGTTCCTGGCAAGTCTGGCGGAACCCATCGTCGTCGGCGGGCGGGTCGTCGTCGATGAGGGTGTGAACGTCAGAGGGAGGGTCGTGGACGTTAGCGAAGCGGGCCGCGTGCAAGGGCGTGCGCGCATCCAGCTCGTGCTGACGCACATCCTCCCACTGGGGGATCCGATCGCCATCTCGACACGACCGTTTATGGACGAAGCGGAGACCGATCTTGGCCGGGACGCGAGGCTTGGTGGTATCGGTGCTGTTGTGGGCGGTGCGATCGGCGCACTGACGGGTGGTCGAAGAGGCGCGGCGATCGGTGCAGTAGCCGGGGGTGCGGGGACCGTCGCGGCGACCCGGGGGAACCAGCTTGAGTACGCGGCGGAAAGCGGCCTCGTATTCGAACTCGACCAGGCTGTGAAACTCCCGAGAATCAGGCCGTCCCAGCTGAGTACCGGAGAGCGCCTCGATTTCTGACCCGACACGCTGGGCAGGGTTGGGGTCCCTCGATTCCCTCGCATTAAACCGAAAACCGGATACGATTGGGATTCGGCTGCTTGTTCGATCAGTCGGGCCCGTCGAGAAAAAGGCGATGTCGCGCGGGCCCGGGAGAGCCTCGAATCTCTGAGAGACAGCCTGAGGGAACTCGAGGCGGACTTTGAAGCGGATTGCGATAGCAGCGAAACCAAACTCGACATACCCGATGAAGAACGCAAACAGGTTGCGGTCCGAGCGAAGAAATCCCATATCAACGTCCGTTCATGCACCCTGAACTGGCTGCCGGAAGACCCAAGATGGCAGGCAAGAGCCCGCCTGGAAATGACGGAATATTTCTGCGGTGCAACGCGAGTGTGCAACTGGCCTGCGGCGGCCACAACCAGACTCCAGGGAGGAGACAATGCCAGGCATTGACCAATTTCATACAATCAGTAACCGGAGACCTCGGTGTTTCCGAAAGTGCGGCGAAATCCGGCGTCGGTTCGATCTTGAGCGCAGTAAAGGGTAAGGCCGATTCGGACGACTTCAAGCAACTGCTATCGAGCCTTCCAGGGGCCGAGGGATTGTTAGGCCAGGCTTCCGCGGCAGCCGCGGGAACCAGCGAATCGGGAGGGGGCCTGATGGGCGGATTGGGCGGTATCGCTTCAGCGCTTGGCGGGGGATCAGGTTCAGCTATGGGTCTGCTCGGGGCGCTCACCAGCGGCGGCCTTTCTACTGACCAACTGGGCCCCTTCGTTTCGAAGTTCGTCGGCTTCGCCAAGGAGAGCGCCGGACAGGGGCTCGTGAGTAAGATACTGGGCAACGTACCCGAACTCGCGAAGCTTGTCGGCTGAGGTCGGAATCCAGCGCGCGGGTCCTCCCACAGCGTCCAGCGAGAATTGACAAAAGAGGCGACATCAATCGCTCCACGCAGCAGGGTTCGAGAGCGTCCCGTGTAACGCTAGTTCCACTCTATCTCGACCCCGTGGCCGCGTGCCGCATCACCGTGCAAGGGCGTCACGAACCCCAGTAGACAGCCGGGGGAACCATCCCTGAGCCGATGGCATCGCACCCGGACCGTGTCGCCCGGCTGAATGTCCTCGCGCCCGACTCCGCCATCCGAAATCGCATTGGTGCCGCCGGCTTCGATGGCCCACACTGCCCTCGCCCCTCCCTCGTCCTCGATTTCCAAATAGATCCAGGAGTGCGGGTTGAGCAGGTGGAATTCCTGAACGGTGCCCTCGTAAGTCGTCCACGTCGACTGGTCGTAAGCGTTGTGGGAATGGTGCGCCGCCCCGGATACGGCTAGAGCAATGGCACAGATGGCTGCACCGCTAACGTGTTTGAGCTGCATCCTCTCCTCGTATACTTCGGAAGAATATTCTAAGCATCGTCACGATCGCCTCGCCGGGCCGACCCTCATCGGGCACGGGGAGGAGGTGGAAATCCGTTGGTGTAGGGCGTCTCGTAACGCACTGGGTTGCCCTCCTCGTCGAGGAATCCCAGCGATTGCTGGAACAACATGGGCGGAGCTGAACCCCCGGGCACTGTTCCCTCCAGGATGTAGAGACGGTCTTCGTGCATATTGATCGCGGCGTGGGTGCGAGATCCGTCGGCGTGGGTCAGCTGCAGGGCCTGGCCTTCAACGCGATCCGCCTGGTAGTACGACATGTGCGTCACCTCGGCGTCCCTTTGAAAGAAAGGCCACGTCACATAGACGATCGCGGCCCTCATATCCGTCCTCCAGCGGTTAACGCAGAGATCCCCATCTCCTCCGTCGGCCCGGCATTGTTCGGCTCGCTCGGTATGCTTCGCTTCGAGGTCCGTGTAATCGATCACTGTGATTGAGTAGCGAGTCGAACCATTCTCGTAGCTATAGATGCGGCCCGGTAAGGAGATGAAATACTCCGACTGGAACGTGATATCGCGCACGTCAGGTTCAATCGGAAAATTGACGGTGAAGAAGTCCCTCTGACTGACGTACTCGATCCAGCCTTGCGCGTAGCCAGGGCCGGGAACCAGCAGGCCAAACGCCACTGCGATGACTCGGATCAGGTGCATCTTTGAATTTCCTAAAGGAATTTCCAAAATTGACATCAATCGCAATCACGAAACTCGAGTCTCTGTGGCGTCCCAGTAATCAACCTCATGTTATACCGACACTTACTTGTTCAGTGAGCTTTTTCTGGCACTCAAACTCTCAGGGTACGGACACGAGATATCGAAGTTGAACTGTCCAGAGGGATCAACAATCTGAACGGCGATTGAAGAATGCGTGCTCAAACTGCGATGGATTTAATCGCCATGATGTCGGGCAACAGGATTCGCGATTGAAGCGTGAATCGCAAGCGCTTTCGACCGGCGGCGCACTGCCCCGTTCCCCCCTCGCCCACCCGGAAGGCGGTATACATTATGGGTTCATGAAGCGTCCCTGGCCTCCCCTCAAGTCGAGCGAATTGGAATGGAAACGCACTGGTGTACAGTATCTTGGGAAAGCCCCCGGGAACGCCACCCGGATTGCACTTGAACCTGGGGTCGTTTGAAAACGCCGAGAAAGGACTCGCAATGTCAGCCTCGTGGGAGATAAACCGATGATTGAACGCCTGATCCGACGCCTCGGCGAGAAATACATGCCGCCCAACGCGATACACTTCGACCAGCTTCTGAGAGCAGAACGGGATAAGTTGCTCGAACACGCGCCAATCCTTCGGGAAAACCACTTCGACTGGCGTCTGTTTTCTAACGTCGCACGAACAGCAACAACGTGGTGGGTACCGTTCCCGCCCCGCAAGATCCAGGGAAACGCCGAGGAGGTCACCTGGGTGGCCGAGGACGGCTCGGAACATCTGTATTGCAAGCCCATTCCGAAACCGGGCCAGTGGTTTGAGAATCCAGGCAAAACACCTGACATCGTGGGGTATAGAGCCGAAACTGGCCCGGGCGGCCAAATCGACCGAAAGGGCGCTCGATTCGACGATGTGGACGGTTACATGACGTGGCCGGCGTTTCGCGCCGGCAGCGTCACGGATTTTTTCCGAAGGCTGTTTCGAGGCTAGGCAAGCTCCCGGATATCGCCCGCGACATCCCTGTGTCTCGCCCGATACGCCAGGATGGTCATCCCTACACTGTCAGTTCTCAGCTTCCGGCAGAGTAATCGCTCGGTACTTGGGCCTCAACACTTACGATTTCTCAACTATGCGGAGATGGGGCAAGCTGGGATCTGGGGTGATTTGGGAGAATCACGGCACCAACGGAGCGAGGGGTATGACAAAGACCAGAGAGAACGACCACCCACTGGCATTGTCCAGGAAAAGTTCGTTACCGAGACGGTCACCCGCGCGGGGTTGACCTGTGGCCACATAGTCCAGCGATCCTTCGAGTTCGATGTTCCGCAGCCAGTTTCCGGATGGCAGCCAATTAAAAACATTCACGCCAGTATCGAGTTCGAAGTTCAGCTTGTGCGTATATGCACTCGCATCGAACGGACGCTGAGATGGGCTGATCTTGTCGATGATGTCAAAGTGACTTCCGACCCATCCACCCGTAGCTTCGCTCGTTAGCCATTCCAGATTCAGCTCCAGTTCTATTTCGGGCGTATTGTCGCGGACGGAACTACGACCCAAGTCTGCCGCCGTCCGACCTGAAAACGGGTTTTCTTTTTCCGTTGAAAACGGGGCGAAAATCGCCTCGAGCGTGAATCCGACTCTCGGTATCTCCGTTGGGATGTCTAGGGCCACCACGGTTTCGAAAACCACTTCACGCTCGGCCTGCTCGACCCCTACCTGAACGTCGCCGTTCATCTCGGCCACGCGGTGCCTACGAAACAGATTTTCCACCGTAAACGTGGGCTCGATTTTCAATTCAGGGGAACAAAAGAAAAAACAGTCGTCACTGTCCTGCGCGGCGAGCGGCATTGCCCCACACCAGATCAACCCCACGACGATGAACGCCCGATTCGTCGCCGCCTTGAGCCTGCCCCTCAGTCGCTGACCCGCCAGGACTTTTTCTTTTCCTTCCCTGAGAACTCCTCCCCCGCCCATTGGTTTGATTCCTCCACGTGATCGGCTTCTTGCTACGGGTCTCCGCTTGAATGCTAGATCGACTGCTCCCGTGTGTCCGTCATCTCACGTGGAACAGCCCGGTTCCGGTCCGGCCTGAAAGCAGGTCCGGTCAAGTCAGGCTGTTCCGTGACTTTGTCGGGATCTTTGGCCGACGCTAACCCTCACTTCAGTGAACTTGAGCGCAACCAGCAGTTCTGCCCTTGAATCGATGGAGGAGAGCGGTGACGTTCAGCAACGATCTCCCGTCGATACAGATTCAGTCTCGTATTCAATCAGTATCCGATTCGGATGATCCGGACGTCGGGAACGCGGTAGTTCCACTCTGGAGGAAGGTTTTCGAAACGGAAGCTGTAACGCCGATCCTCACCAGCCGGAAGCGACGACCGCAAGCCCTGTTCCTGCGATTCCATCACAGCCTCGCCATCGAAACTATTAAAAGCTAGGTTCAATTCGACCGAACGCAAGGGGTGTTCGCTGACGTTTCGAATCGTCCCCTCGACCACCCGAATCCGATGGCCCACATAGTTGGTACTGGTCAGAATTCCAAGGCGGGGTAATTCAACATAGTCCGGAAAATCCGCTTCGGCTGCGACAAATACCAGGGGCTCCGTGTCAGTGCGCGATAGCCAGGAAGAGCCAGCCCAAACGACTATCAGGCCGAGACCGAACAGGAGGAAACCGCCGATGAAAATACGCGTCTGCTTCATAGCTCCTTGAGGAATCCGCCCCGGTGCGATCGACGACCCGCTCTCGACCCGAAGTATACCTGAAGATGTTGTTGGGTGCCCGTAGCGGTTAGTCGAAGCCGACCGGCTCTTCGGGACTCGCAAGCACCAACGAATAGTGCTCGGTACTCAAATGCTCGCCTGCAACCCGTGCGATGTCGTCCAACGTCACGCTTTCGATATAGCCGGGATATTTTTCGACATAGTCGAATCCAAGATCGAAGACCTCCGCGTTCACCAGGAATCGCGCGATTTGCGAATTGGACTCGAACCCAAACACGAAGTTTCCCGTCAGATATGCTTTGGCATCGACCAACTCTTCGGCAGACACGCCTTCGGCGATGAGCGTTCGGATTTCGGTTTTGAACCCGTCGATCGCCTGTTGAATGTTTGCCGGAGAGGTTCCCATGTAAGCTAGGAACTTTCCCGGGTCCATACCGGCCGAGCTGGTGATGCTGGCGAAGGTCGTATACGCCAGTCCCTGCTCATCTCGTAGCTTGCGCGGTATGCGTGCGGTGAGGCCGGCCCCTCCGCCGAAAATCGTATCTAGAACCTGTAGGGCATAGAAATCCTCATGCGTCCGCCCGATGCCGAGATGGCCGAAATAGATATGCGCCTGTTCGCCCTCCACCTTCAGAAATTTTCGGCGCACATCGCGCTGGCGTTCGATGGTACCTCCCCGGTGGTTGTCGATCGCCCCGGGTGTCCACCCGCCAAACACCGTTTCCAATCCGGATAACATGTCCGCGATCTTGAAATCACCGACAGCGGACAAAATTGCGTTGTTGGGATGGAAGTGCTGCTTATGAAATTCCAGGAGATCTCCGCGGTTGATCTTTTCAATCGTGTGGGGATAACCGTGCGCAGGGCGGTGGAGGGGATGATCCCGATAGACCAGCTCATTGAACTCCCATCCCGCCACCACCTGGGGGCGGTCCATCGCGCTCTGGATCTCGGCCAGGAGGCGATCGCGCTCCTTTGCCAAAGCCTCTTCGCCGAGGAGGGGATGCATCACGACGTCGGCGACGAGCTTGAGACCGAGATCGATGTCCTTGCTCAATAATCCAAGGAACACGGACACGCGTTCGTGTGAGCAGTCGCAATCGATGGCCCCACCGACGGACTCGATGGCTTCTGCGATTTCCAATGAAGAACGTGTTGCGGTTCCTTCATCGAGCAGGCGGCTCACAAGTACCGCAGTTCCCGCCTTTTCTTCGGGCTCCCCGCGCGCGCCGGCCTGAAGGCTGAGGCTCAAAGAAATTGCCGGCAGGGCGGGGCTTTCGGCGAGCAGCACGGTCAGGCCATTTTGCAGAGTGAAACGCTCCGGCGTAAACGCGGCCTGCCTTCGGGATGACGCCTTGTCCATCGGATGTCTGTTTGGCGAGTGCGATCGGGGAGCGTTCAACTACCGGCCTCTTTGGGCAACAACCATGCGACGGTTCGGTTGTTCTCGCACAGGTATTTTCGACAGACCTCCGCGACGCCCGCAGTATCGACGGAGGAAACGCGAGACTGATACTGGTCGATATAGTTCAGTTCGGCGAGTGTTTCGATCTGACCGAGCAACATTGCTTGATCCAAGGTTCGCTCCATAGAGAAGACAAAGTGCGCTTCGATCTGATGCTTCGCGCGCTTGATTTCATCTTCGCTAATTCCGTCCGTCCCGATCCGGATCAACTCGTCATCGATGCTGGCTTCGATGGCCTCGGGAGGGCTGTCGCCACAGGCTTCGCCACGGACATAGAACAGAGTGGGATCCCGGGATTCGCCATACTCAGCACTGATGAAGGTGGTGGATTGCTCCCGCTCGACGAGGCGCTGGTAGAACCGCGACGCTTTGCCTTCGGCCAGCGCAACGGACAGAACCTGCAAGGCGTAAGAGTCGGGATGCCCGATAGCCGGAGCGTGATAGGCGATGCCCACCCGGGGCACGTCGGAATGCCATCGGACATCCACTCGCTTCTCACCGTTCTGCTGGGGTTCTTGAAGAGTGTGTCGGGACTGGGGCGCGCCCGGCGGAATCTGCCCGAAAGCACTCTTCACGACACCCAGTGCGTGGTCGGTATCGAAATCGCCAACTAAAACGAGAGTGGCATTGGCGGGGTGATAGTGCTTGCGATAGTGAGTTTCAATTGCGGACAGCGTTGCCGCTTCCAAATCCGCCTGCCACCCGATGACCGGGTTGCGATAGGTGTGTTGCTCGAATGCCTCCTGACTGAGTTCCTGCATCAGTTTTCCCCACGGCTGGTCCAGACCCGACTTCAGTTCTTCGATGACTACCTTCTTTTCCGCTTCGAATTCGTCAGGGTCGAATATCGTATGGACCATGCGGTCGGCTTCAATGTCGATGGCCGTTTCCCAGCGATCGGAGGCAAAACTGAAGTAGTAGGCTGTGAAGTCATAGGACGTGAAGGCATTGTTGCTGCCCCCGTTCCTCATGGTGACGAGGTCGATGATTCCTTTTCCGTATCGCTCGGTACCTTTAAAAAGCATGTGCTCAAGAAAGTGGGAGCTCCCCGTGTGCCCTGCCACGTCGTCAGCAGACCCCACACCATACCAGATCATGATGTTAACGAGCGGCGAGCGGTGGCTCTCCCGCGTCAGGACGACGAGTCCGTTGTTGAGTACGGTCCGGCGGACGTCGCGAGTGGAGAGGACGGAGGAATAGGTGAGTCCTGTCATTTTCGGGTAGTCAGTCTGTTTCCCTGTACTAATATATAAATCAAAATGGGGCAGCGCGGAAACCGCGTCCGTCGGGCTCTGGCCCTCTCAAGATGCCCTCAGTGAAGTGTGGATCGAAAATTAACATAGGAAACAGCTGCTGTCAATCGTAACTACTAATATAACTTAGGGTTACGGGGATGAGGCGTTTGACTCTCCTCTGCGGGAATTTGAGGACAGCCGCTAAAAACTATAATTATAGTAAAATGGCTGAAACTTCAATTTCCTTTCAGTTGTCGCCAACGGAAGTTCAACGGCTCTTTGACCACCTGAGGATTCCAGCCCGATTCAGCGAAGCGGAAATTCAACGACTGAATTCCAATAAGGTACAGACACAAAAGGGTTTTATAACCTTTCCGACGCCAGAGGACAACAGGGCCCTGTCGATCCTGAATCTCAGGAAAACCGTCGGAACAGATCCCACCCGGGAGCCCGTGTTTTTCGACCATCCGTGGTACCTCGAAGAGCCGTTCGGCCACATCGGCTGCAATCCAGGATGGCACTCGATTGCGATGGCGGTCACTCCCAACAGCATCGGACAGCCTATTTACTATGCTGATAGTATTAAGGGCGCAGGCCTGTATCTTGCCTCAGCGACGGAAGTGGTCCTGATGCTCTTCCTACACTTCTCGGCCACCGGTCGCCGCCTGATGGTGAATAAGCACACTTGGACTGCGGATCGCACTGAAAATAAACGCTTTGTAACGATAGGGGCGTTTGGAAAGAAAGGGCTCTTCGTCAGCAGCCACGAGGTGGGTTACACCAGCCGCGGGTTGGGTATCTGCCCGCAGGTGGACCCCCGGCCCGCCGCCCGGTAAAAAGGGGGCAGGTCGCCCTCCAATTATGCCCGCGCTGTCAGTGGGTCATCGAATAGACGATCCAGTTGATTCCCATGCGGAATGCAAAGCCGGCGTACTGATTTGGATAGCACTCGACATCGGCCCATTCCCAGGCATCGCCGATGTCGGTATTGAAATTGATCACCATCATCGGACGACGGTCATCATCGAAGATCGCCAGAGCATACGGGACATAGCCATCCCTCTGGTAGGTCGGGCCCCCACGGCAACCGTTGTTCACGTTCGGTACCTGAAGGATTTCACCAATGTCAAAGAACGAGTGGAAAATCTGGTGCGACATCGGAATCTCCTCGGGTTCCCTGTCCGGGAAGATCTTGTGCAACTGGGTGTAGAAGTTCTGCCACTCATAGCTACCCCAGAAATCATCGATTACCAGAAAACCGCCACGCAGCATGTATTCCCGCAAACGGTCGGCCTCCGGCGTACTGAGATTCATGCCCCGTCCCACTTCGAGTGCGTACAGGAAAGGATAACTGAACAAATTGGGGTCCATGATGTCGATCGCCACATCCTGGTCGAGAACGACTCGAACATTAGACATCCGATCGATGGCGAAGATGAACTGCTTGTCGGCTTTCGGCCAGTCGGTCGCCCAGCTACCGTATCCTCCCCAGAATCCGCGGAAACCAGTCAATCCCTCGCTGTACCGTAGCCGTGCAAAGACGAACTCTGATCCGTCCACTCCCCCATAGCCGCCCAGCTGTCGATCCGGCAGGATCTGGATCGCGAGCAGGGGCAACGGGAGCAGGGCTAGGACAATGACCTGAAATAGTCGCTTCATTTACGTTCGTAAGGTTTCACGTGTGGCCCGGATCGAAACCATTTTACCCATAGACGCCGGCAAACAGAAGTTCTTACCCTTTAACTATGATGGGAATCTCAAGTTGGACGGGAGCAGTCTATTCCTCCAAGGCCCGGTCAACTGCGCCGGAGAATAGTTCGCCAACGTCGCCATCCAGTCTCAGAGAAACAAGCGGCTCGTCATCGTGCTCGGTAACACCCCGATTGATGATGACATAGGGGACGCCGCGACGGGCCGCCATCAGAGGAAAGGATGCCGCGGGGTATACCGAGAGGGTGGAACCGAGGGCCACAACGAGGTCGGCCTTGCTGGCGGCGTCGGATGCACGTTCAAGCGAGCTCGGATCAAGACCTTGCCCGAAACTGATCGTCGCCATTTTCAGGAAACCACCGCATGTGCACAAAGGGGACCTGCCGTGCTTCTGGAAGTAATCAAGTTGCGGTTCAGGCTCGCTCCGCCGATGGCAGCTCTGACATTCCACAAGTAAGTTTGTGCCATGAAGTTCGACTAGAAGTTCAGGACGGGTTCCGGCCACCGAATGTAAACCGTCAATGTTCTGGGTCACCACGGCTGCGATTTTTTCAGCCTCTTCCAGTTTGACGATTGCGTGATGCACCATATTTGGCTGCGCAGCGGACATCGCAGGCCACCCTTCCAACTTGTCGGTCCAGTGTTCGATACGCGCTTCCTCCGACGCCATAAAGTCCTGGTAGTAGACCGGTTTCCGTCGCGTCCACACACCCTGGGGTCCCCTGAAGTCGGGGATACCGCTCGAGGTGGAAATACCAGCGCCGGTGAACACCATGATCTGGCGCGCAACTCTGAGATACTTGGCCAATTCTGGAGAGCTGTGGGTCATTAAGGATTGGGGTTCGCCGGATTCGACCGCGAGTGCGGTCGCTGATCTTCAGACCATCAAGCCCGTTGCCGGCCCCGCTATTGATCTGTGGCCGGGCCGTTCACGGCTTCCGCTACCTGAACGCTCTGGGGGCGCCGGAGGCGCAGGCGGACGCCTTCCCAGATCAGCCCACAAATCGTCCACGAGTTTTGCGCAACCAATGCGACCCACTGGGCCTTCTTCATTTGGGGAAAGTAGATTCCCCGGAATGCCAACTGCGCCGAGAACATGACGGCACGCTCAGAGAACGGCCGGTGCCGAATCTTCTTGAGTGATGCCGCAATCCCTCGGGCGGAATAAGAGCGGCTCCAGGCGCTACGGACTTCTCTTTCGGACTGATTGATCGAGATTCCTCTGGGCGTGTACGCCATACGGAATGGGCGGAAATCCAGCCAATGCTGCGGGCGTGTCAAGCGGCCTTCATCGGCCAGTCGATCGTAGAGGGGCGTCGCCGGGTAGGGCGTCATCAGGCCGTAGACGGGCAGGCCGGGAGGCCAGGTCTCGATCTGTCCAACGGTCCTGTCGGCAACGCCCGGACTATCGCCATCCATACCGAAGATAAACGACGTGATGGCATAGACCCCACGGCTCGCGAGGCGATCCAGAACTCCCCTGAAGTCGCCCGGCTTGTTGAAGCTCTTGTTCACACCGGCAAGGTTTTCCGGATCGATCGACTCCATGCCGATGAAGATCCACTTCCCACCGCTGTCCTCGATCAGGTCCAGCAGTTCCTCGTCCTTGAGCAAATTCGCGCTGACCTGGGCCACCCAAGGGACGACGGCATCTTTGGCGATGATCTCGCGGAGCAGGGCTTTCGTCCGCTTGATATTGATCGCGAAATTATCGTCGATAAAGAACACCGCCAACTTACCGCCATCCCGCCGTGCCCGTGCCTTAAGTCGCAGCAGCTCGTCGACGACGCTCTCGTCGGTCCGAAACCGGATCGAGTCGCCGAAGAAGCCGGTCACCGTGCAAAAGTCGCACCCGTAGGGACATCCCCGGCCCGACTCAATCGGGACCAGGTGCAGGCTGTTCCATGTCATACCCAGCTTACGCAGGACGTATCGTGCGGGTTTAGGAATGTGACTGATCAGGTTGAACTGTGCGAGGTCGATATCTTCCCAGGGTATGACAGGGTAGTCAGCGAGGTCGGGTTTAACTTCCTGTCCGGACGCGTCGACGGGCTCGTACCTTTGCTGCAGTTCCCCGCGCTCCGCGTCAGCAACAATCCGCGGCCACGTTGCATCCGCCTCTCCCAGCGCCACAGCATCGGCGTGCTGCGGTTCGTTCGTCAGCCCGAGCGGCTCGTCCGGGACTTCGGTAACGTGAGGCCCCCCGAACACAACTTTCGCGCCGGCGCCCCGCATCGCGTCTGCCGCGCGGTAAGCCCGCGCCGCCATCCGGGTCATGGCGCCGATGCCAACGAGCTTAATTTCGTTCTGGCGGACAAACTGCCCCAATTGCGCCTCGCTCATCGGCTGGGCGTTGCCGTCAAGGAGAAAGACCTCGTGTTCGGGCGGAGTCAGAGACTTAAGCAGGAACATCCACAGATGGGGCATGAAGTTGCGAGTCACACCGTTGTCCGGACTGTATAGAAGGATGTTCAATTATCGTACCTCCTGCCGTCAGATCGGTCGTCGGCGCAACACGCTGATAGCCTGACCCTCGGATGAGGCGAGGCTGACCCTTTCGGAAGGTAGAGGGAGTTTACGACGCCAAGGACTGAATTAGCAATCTCGATCGGATTTTGGGGCGGACGAGAGAAAACTCGACCGCGGGGTTGCGCTCGGCCATTTGGGGCGAATTTCCTGCGATTCGCTCACTGATCCGGTTCGCCGACACGTACGTCCATGTGAATTTGTCCTCAAAGAGGTGCGAGCCAGTGTTGCCTGAGGAGTTCGGCGACAACACCACCCAATCGAGCACTCTTCTGCCATTCCCTACCTTGTTCTTTCACCGATATAGAATACATCTAGCGCTCGCTCCCTCCGGCCGTTGTGGCCCGGGGTTAGCGGCTTCCGTTGCCTCTGGTCCGATGACGAAGAGGCTAAACACAGCGTCAGGTGCATCGGAGAAAAGTCGTGAGATTCAGCCAGACAACGCCGATCCTTCGAATGTTCGACGAAGCCAAGGCAAGGGAGTTGTTCATAGATTTCTTGGGCTTCAAAGTTGATTGGGAGCACCGGTTCGAGCCCGGCTTGCCGCTCTATATGCAGGTTTCGAAGGATCGTTGCATCATCCACCTGTCTGAGCATCACGAAGACTGCAGTCCGGGCGCTGCGGTGAGAATTGAAACCAACAACCTCGATGGGTTTCGAAAGGAGCTAGAGGCAAAGGCATACAAATTCGCCAGACCCGGAATACAGAAGATGCCGTGGGGCGGGAGGGAAATGTCTATTGGGGATCCCTTCGGAAACCGAATCATCTTCACCGACGCGGTCAACACCTGACTCAGCAATGTTTCTGATATCGCTCCATTGAGGCAGCCATGATCGTTCGTACGGAATCACACACTCCAACAGCGTGACGACGCCGACGACCACAACGATCGCCAATGACGGGCCAACCGCCGTTTGGAATACCGATCCTAGGCGGCGATTCCAACAGAGCGAACGCACGGATCATCGTGGATGGAAACGCAATCCAGCTCAACACGGCCTGAAATCGCCATTTCCTATTCGAAACTGCGCGACGGTGATTTCGGTTTGCGTTTCGTGAAGGTCCCATCTCTATGTCCTATCGCAGAACTACGGGCAGCATGAACTCCGGGGCTGCACGCCCACCCAAAACAGGGTTTGGTTTGAGTTGACCGGCGCCGTTTCGATGGGGATGACACCTTACCGTATGTCGCCCTACAACCACCGTCGGGTTCGCGATTTATATTCTAGATATTCGCCGCCGAATTTCCGCTCCAGATAGCGTTCCTCGCGAGAGATAACGCCCCAAGTCAAAAGAGCGAACGATATGAGTGCCAGTACTAAGAACCAAGCGCTGTTGGTCCAGATACCCAGCCCCACTTGAAGAAAGAGCATGCTGAGATAAATGGGGTTGCGCGAGAATCTGTAGGGGCCTCGTTGGACGATGGCGTCAGTCGGTTTGCCAGTTGGGATTGACCCCCCTCCCCGCCGCATCGTGATGACAGACCCAAAGAACAAAGCAAAAGCCGCAGCCACGATTGTCGGGCCTACCGTCGCGGACAGGTGAGGCGGAAGAAAGATGAGAGGGAATGCCCATCGCGCTCCGAAGGCGAGGGCGATGCTCGCTGCCAACAGAATCGGTGGACGAAAGGCGACCCCGGCATTGGCCGGTTCCCCCGTGCTGACATGTTTCGAAGAGATCAACCCGCAGTCCTCATTTAGGCCCTCGAGCGGCCGATCTTACCACTCAAATGTACGGACTCCAATTTAGCGGAGCGCGACTGCTTATCGCTAGAGCACTGCACTGCTCGGGTCCTCCGACTGCAGGAGCGTTTTCAACGAACGGATCTGACCGCTATCGGCTATTTTCACTAAGGTAGCCAATTGCGGGAGCAGCAAGCCTCCACCCAAGCCCGCGGGCCAAGCACTGCGCGTGCAACGTGACGCCGCTGGCATTTTCTTCGACTTCACAGATATGCGTGTACGTTGCCGTCATCCCACCCTGTTGCGACCGTATTGTGCCGCGTGGGGCGTTAACCTGACAATACCGTGGCACAATGAATCCGAGGCCGACAACCAGCAATGGAACAATCCTTCTTACTCGACCTGACGATTCTGTTCGGTGCTGCAGTCGTGGTGTCGTACGTGTTTCGGACAGTCCGCCTGTCGACGATCACGGGTTTCCTTGTCGCCGGCATGCTGATCGGACCATCGGGTCTCAGCCTGATTGCCTCCACCGAGGACGTTCGCGCGATGGAAGAGATCGGCGTGATGCTGCTACTGTTTTCGATTGGTGTCGAGTTCTCGATCGCGAAGCTGAAGAAGTCCATTTGGATTGTTCTGGTCGGCGGTGGCACACAAGTGCTGGTAACGGGTACGGTTGTCGGTCTGATTGCATTCTTAGTTAGCGGTTCCATACGTATCGGAATTCTGATCGGAATGCTGACAGCGCTGAGCAGCACAGTGATCGGACTCCGCCTCCTTTACGAACAGGGGCAATCGGTGGCACCGCAGGGCAACGTCTCCCTGGCCATCCTCATCTTCCAGGACATCATCGTCCTGCCCATGATGTTGTTTCTCCCTTTCATCACGGGCCGCGCGGCGATCGATCCCTCCAGTTTGATCCGCACTCTGGCGCTCTCGGCTGGCGTCATTGTCCTGATCTTGGTAGCCGCCAGAATGTTGATTCCACGGCTCATCGCACGCACAGTCGATGCCGGAAGTCGCGATATCTTCATCCTCTCGGTAATCGTAACTGTCGTGGGGATCGCCTGGATCAGCTCACGATTCGGTGTCAGTTCCGGTATCGGGGCGTTTGTCGCCGGACTCGTGATCTCGGAATCCGAGTACAGCCACCAGGTTCTGTCCGACGTTCTGCCCTTCCGCGAAACCTTCACCAGCCTGTTCTTCGTATCGATCGGCATGCTGCTGGACCCCGCATTCGTATTGGAGAACGCTGTTGCGATCGTTGGCATAGCGCTTTTGGTTATAGCGCTCAAGACACTGATTGCGACCGGCGTCGTGCGCTTAATCGGTTACCCGTTGCGCATTGCTATCGGAGTCGGGCTGCTGTTGTCCCAAGTCGGCGAGTTCTCGATCGTGCTGCTCCAGGCCGCGCAAGCCGACGCATTTCTGACGCCTGAGATACAACAGATGGTTCTGTCAACAATCCTGTTTACGATGGTCCTTTCGACTGTTGTCCAGAAGTTGTCAGCGTGGATTCCCATGAGTCCGACCAATGAGAATAGCCGATCGGCCCACGTTGAGATGGAAACTGCGGCCCACCTGTCGGGTCACACCGTGATCGTCGGATACGGCCTGAACGGACGCAATGTTGCTGCCATGCTCCAGGCCTCCCAGCTGCCGTATGCCGTACTTGAAATGAACCCGCGAACCGTGAGCAAGAGGCGGAAGGAAGGCGTTCCGATCTTTTATGGTGATGCCGTAAGCGACACCGTCCTCCGGTATGTGGGTGTGTCACACGCGCGCGCCGTTGTATTTGCTATTTCAGATCCTCCGGCGACGCGCCAGGGGATTGCGGCGGCGCGGCGTCTGAATAAGAACGCATTCATCATCGCCAGAACCCGCTACGAGCCAGAGATTGAGCCGTTATACCGGGCAGGAGCGGACACCGTGATAACCGAGGAGTTCGAGACCTCACTCACCATTATCAGGCGTCTTCTCACCACGTTGGGTATCCATCCCTCCAGGATCAACCGCACCATCCTTGACATCCGCCAGCAGCATTACGAACCCTTTCTCCAGGAACGCCTGCAGGGCCTGGCTGTTGACGAAGCGATCCGGATGTTCGAAGCAACGGTCCGCAAGATCGCCAACGGGAAATCAATCAAAGATCTAGGTATCCGGCAGCAATCTGGGGCAACAGTCGTAGCCGTGGAACGGAACGGAACAGTGACCAGCAACCCCGAACCACAATTCAGGCTGCAGGAAGGAGACCGGGTTCACCTCATCGGCAGCGAGCAGGAAGTCAGCCAGGCCATCAGCATCATCTAGGAGCCTGCGCGGCAGAAGGACCGGAATTGGGCGGATAAAGATTGAAGATAGGACATGCCACGAACCTATCGAACCTATATCCCAGAACAGAGCCTGCTGATGCCGCCGTCGCTGAGGGATTGGCTGGCCGAAGATCACCTGTCGTACTTCATATCGGATGCGGTGGACGCCATGGATTTGAGCGCGTTCGAGCAGCGGTATGGAACGGACGGACCGGGCAATCAGGCGTACGATCCGCGGATGATGGTGAAGGTGCTGATCTACGGGTACGCGACGGGAGTGTTCTCGTCGCGGAAAATCGCGGCGAAGTTGACCGACGACGTGGCGTTCCGGATGTTGGGAGCGGAGAACTTTCCCGCGCACCGGACGATCTCGGATTTTCGCAAACTGCATCTTGAGGAGTTCGGGAACCTGTTTGTGCAAGTGGTGATGATGGCGCGGGAAGCGGGACTGGTGAAGATGGGGACCGTGGCGGTGGACGGGACCAAGATGCGGGCGAATGCGGGCAAACGCAAAGCGATGAGCTATGAACGCATGAAAAAGCAGGAGACCGAATTGGGTGAACAGATTCGGGATCTGTTGAACCGGGCCACCGCGACCGATGAGGACGAAGATCAGCGTTACGGCTCCGACCGGCGCGGCGACGAACTGCCCGACGGGTTGTCGACGCGCAAGAAGCGCCTGGCCACGATCCAGGCGGCAATGAAGCGGCTCGAAGACCGTCAGATGGCCGCGGACCAGGAAGCGGGCCGGAACGGGGAAGATCACAAGCCCGGATGCGGAAAGAAGCCATACAAACGTCCGATGGGAGAACCCAAGCCGACGGCCCAGAACAACTTCACAGATCCGGAAAGCCGGATCATGAAGACCTCTACCGAAGGTTTCCAGCAATGCTACAACGCGCAGGTGGTGGTGGATTCCGAGGCCCGGATCATCGTGGCGACAACGGTGAGCGACAATGCCTCGGACGTGGGGCAGTTGAAACCCAACCTGGATGCGCTGAACGACAATCTGGGAGAGCGTCCCGCCCGCGTCCTGGCCGATGCGGGATATCGATCCGAGTCGAATCTGGGGATGTTGGAACAACGTAAAATTGACGGGTATGTTCCGATGGGACGCGAGAAGGATCTGGCCGATGCGCCACTCCCACCCCAAGACACTGCGTTTGGCCGGATGGTGAGAAAGATGCAAACCAAGCGTGGGCGTGATCGCTACCGGGCCCGAAAGCACATCGGTGAGCCACCGTTCGGGTGGATCAAGTCGGTGCTCGGATTCCGACAGTTCAGCCTACGCGGTTTGGACAAGGTGACCGGTGAGTGGAATCTGGTCACTCTGGCGGTCAACTTACGACGAATGAACGGGATGATCGAATGGGCATAATCCGGAAAACCGGAACCCGGCAAACTCGCTACACGGCCAACTACTGGTGTCCGTACCGCTCTGAACTTGTCGTATCGGAGAAATCGATCCCTTCTCCTCCGAAGACCCTCTCAAATTCCAATGAATCCGACTTCTTCGCGCTCTGCCGCGCAGACTCCTAGCTCACATTTATCATCCGTCTTATTCCCCGACAAGTGGCGTTGCCGCGATCTCTGTCAAACAATTACGTAAACAACAACGACGGTATGAGGTGTCAATAGGATCCCTCCTGACCTCCGCCTCTTTTAACCTCTCTCCCAAGACGGTAGTGTCAAGTTAACGAGCCCCGGTCAGCGTGAGGGCTAGCTAGTTAGGCATCCGGCTTTGGTGAAGTGTTTGCGCCGGCATAACTCGAGTTTGATGCGTTAGAATCCCGGTTTCACTGTGCCCTCGCGGCGAGCGACTTCTAGGAGGGTGGGATAGAACTGGACGAACGTGCGCTCCACAGCTGTCTTCTCCGTGTGACACTGGACACATGGCGCAGCGGCCTCGCCAGACAAGGGCACCGCAACATCCAACAGAGCCGCACCACCCCCGAAATTATAGAAGGCCCACCCGTCCTGAAATCGGGAATCCTTGACCTCTGCCTCGATCCCTAACAAATCGCCTTGAAATCGACCGCCGGTATTGGGAGCCACGTCGCTTTCAGACCGGCGAAATTCTAAAACGAAGATGGTTTCGTTTGGCCATATCCCGGTCTCCATGAACCCACGATATGAGGACGTGTTTACGAAGACGTTGGTGAATGACGGCGGAGTCTCCGCAGAGGCAGCCTCCTCGTCATAGGTTAGTCCCAGACCCGAGCCTATAAACGGCCACGCAAGGTAGTCGGTGGGAAGCATCAGGCTCGTTCCGTTCACATACGGCGAACTATTGCCACCGGAGTCCTCCGCCTCGGTTTGCACTGAGTCCTGTGATATCAATTCCTCGGCCCGAGTACACGATGCGGCGGCACCCGCCGAAAAGAGAATCCCAATGATCAACAGACCTCTCATTCTTTCGTGTCCTCGGCGTTCGATGGAGACATCACAATCCGTGTGATGGAGACACTCGCCTGGCTCTCCGAACAGTTGTTTCGCTGGACGTGGTTCAATGTCTTTGCCGCCGCTCGGCATCTTCGCCGCGGGCGGTGTTAGGTCACCGTCTGGGAATTCCTCCGGTGTCTAAAGACAACGTCTCCACCATTGTAGAATGTCCGCGGCGCTTAATCCGAAGTCTTTGTTCCAGAAAGCATCTCGATACCCATGAAGTGTCTTGATTACATCTACCGGGCAAACACGCTATCCCTGCTCATCGCCTTGACCCTGGCCTCGGGCCACGCCACAGGACAGGACGACCCTCCGATTCCGGCCGGCGATCCAGATCTTGCTGCTTACGAAGGCCAGCCACGCGTTCAGGTCGTTCGCCTGGAGGCGGACGAAACGATTCAGGTGGACGGCAACTTGACCGAGGCGGCATGGGGGAGGGCGATTCCCGCATCCAACTTTACTCAACAGGATCCGGATCTCGGTGCACCCGCAACAGAAGAGACCGAGGTCCGGTTCCTGTTTAGCGGTAACAGCCTGTACATCGGAGTGATCTGCTACGACTCGGAGCCTGCCAGGCTGAGGGGAAACACTCTGCAGCGCGATGCGGATCTCTCCGCCGACGATCGTTTCGTGTGGACTCTCGATCCCTACCTGGATGGGCGCTCGGGATACCTTTTCGAGACGAACCCAAGCGGCGCCATGGGCGATGCTTTACTCAGCACTTCTGCGAACAATGCTCTGGGCGGTGCCGGGGATGCCGCCCGCGCCTGGGATGGTATCTGGACGGCCCGTGTTCGGGTCACTGAAATCGGTTGGATCATCGAAATTGAAATACCGTTTCGCACACTCAATTTTGATCCCGGTGCACCGGCCTGGGGGGCAAATTTTCAGCGCACGATCCAGCGCAAGAATGAAGAGAGTCTTTGGACAGGATGGGCCCGCAATCAAGGCGTACGCCGAATGTCGAGCGCCGGCTTGCTGGAGGGAATCGCCGATGTCAGCCAGGGTGTCGGTATGGACGTTCAGCCTTACGTTCGCGGCAACTATGCCGGCGCCCCTGGCAGAAACGAAGAATCGAGCTTTGACGGTGACGCCGGAATCGATTTTATCTATAACCTCACGCCGGCTCTCAAGGCGAATTTCACGATTAACACGGATTTCGCTGAAACGGAAGTCGACCAACGCCGCGTCAACCTGACGCGATTTCCGCTCTTCTTTCCTGAGAGGCGATCCTTTTTCCTCGAAGGAACGACCGTTTTTGAATTCTCGCGAGAGTTCGGCAGCACGATCATGCCATTCTTCAGCCGCCGAATCGGACTTGACGAGAACGGCCAGCCCCAACGCATCGACTACGGCGCAAAAATGACCGGCCAGATCGCCTCCAATGACATCGGATTGATCCATGTCCGCACCGGGGATTCCGGCAATCTCAGGGGGGAAGATTTCACCGTCGTGCGGACCAAGACGAACTTCTTGCTGCAATCCTACGCGGGCTTAGTCTATTCGAGAAGAGCGGATCAAGGGGCAGACACGCCCGATCGTCATACACTGGGCTTCGACTTTGCTCTCGGGACCTCACGATTGCGGGGATCCGAAAACCTGGAACTCAGTGGTTACTATCTCTGGACCTCGCAAAGCGGCCCGGAGCGAGGGGGAGCGGCGTACGGATTTCGACTGGACTACCCAAACGAGACCTGGGATGCGCGGATATCAGTCCGTGAGCTCCAGGATGGGTATGACCCCGCTGTCGGCTTTGTCGGCCGTCGGGGTATAAGAACCTATGCTCCCGCAGTGGCCTTCATACCCCGGCCCGGGAACAATCGCATCATTCGTAACTTCCTGTTCGAGAATAACGTCCGGTTGGAGACGGATCTCAACAATCGCTTGCTCACCCGATTGTTTAACTTGAGGGTGCTTGATGTGTATTTTCAATCGGGCGACAACTTTCGTGTCTCGGTGGTTCCCACGTATGAACGTCTGCGGCGAGACTTCGAAATTTCACAGGGCGTGACTCTCCCGAACGGTAACGAGTACAACTTCACGCGATACTCGGTCCAGGTATCGACGGCGAATCGCCGTCTGCTGTCTGTGTTCACCCGTTATGAAAACGGAAGTTTTTACTCCGGGAACCGGAGAGACTTCACCCTGAATTTCGGTATTCGGCCACGACCCGGGGTCCTGGTCAATCTGAGCAACGAGTGGAATCGGGTCGAGCTACCCGAAGGAAAGTTCTCGATCAGCCTGCTGCGTCTCAACGCCAACACACAGTTTGGACCGTGGCTCTCACTCGTTAACAACGTGCAGTACGATTCGGTCAGCCGAATTCTCGGATGGCAGTCACGCCTTCGGTGGATCCTCCGCCCGGGTAACGACGTTTATTTCGTTTATGCTCAAAACTGGCTGGACGATCCTGTAATCGGCCGGATCACCCTGGACCGCAGCGCCGCCTCGAAACTCGTTTACACGCATCGCTTCTGATCCGACCGATCGGGCACTGGCAACTCCCACAGTTAGAGGACAGCTGTCAGTGAGTCCGCGCCAATAACATTCAAAGAGAGTGCGCCGTTTGGGGATCACTATCCCTTGCTCTTGCGTTTCTAGCCGGTGGAACCCCTGCCCCCGCACGGCGTCGGGAACTTCACGCCGCTTCTACTGAGGAGACAACGATTCAATAAGAAGCGGCGATCCGCGCCAGGCGCTCCTGGATATCGGCTTCAGGCAACCACCGCCCCCGGACCATCACGCCCCGACGGCGTGCGATGTGGCTCACGTCCTCCAAGGGGTTCGCTTCGACCAGAATCAGATCAGCCCGCGCGCCGACTTCGATGGTCCCGAACTGATCCTCGTTCTCGAAGTACTCGCCGACGCTCCGTGTGCCGGAGGCGATCACCTCATAGGGGGTCATGCCTGCCGCAACCATCCGATCCATCTCGCGATGGATCGAGAAACCGGGAACGCTGAAAACCTGGGGCGCGTCGGTGCCGAGCAGGATGCCCACTCCGCCCTCGTGAAGTGACGACAGCATTCGCATCCGATTCGCGATCAACCTCTGGGCAGCACTCGAGTCAAAGTTGGGATTCTCATAAATCGAATCCACGCGTGCAATCCACTGGTCGACCATCTCGGGTGGCATGTATTGTGCCTCCGGATAAGCGCGAAGCATTTCTAGGGGCAGCGCCCCCCGCAGGACCTCCCGAAGCGCCATCGTCGGGACGATCCATGCGGCGGCCTCGCGCGTTCGCGTGACGACTTCGGCCAGTCGAGCTTCATCCAGATTACCCGCGCCGTCGGCCACATATGCCACGTAACCGTCCATATGATCGAAGGTCTCCTGCCCGGCGTCGATCGCGTGAATGAGACCGACATCGGCGGGCACATGACCCCCGAATCGCATACCCTCGGCGTGGGCCGTTTCTGCCATCCCATCGTAGGTGGCGAGGCTCAATCCGGATTGAACCTTCAGGAGATGCCAACCCGCCTCTTTCTGAGCGCGCACTTTCTCGATGGCCGCTTCGGGCGTGACCACGTCGTTGCCATTAAAACTGGAACCCGCCAGGTACAGGTTCGGTCCGATCAGCTCGCCCCCATTGACCCGGCGGCTCAGATCCAACTGGCCCTCCGCGCCCTGCATGCCGCGGACGGTCGTGACGCCGTTCGCAACATACAAAAAAAGGACGTCCTCGGTGAACTGGTCCGGCTGATCCGGGTCCGGGATATGCCCGTGCATTTCCGCAAGTCCCGGCATCAAGTACATACCGTTGCCCTCGACGGTAAAGGCATCAGCCGGAACCCGGGTGGCCTCGGACGGACCTACATCGATGATCCTGCCCTCGCGCGTCACGACGGTCTGGTTGGCCACGACCCGCTCGGTGTCCATCGGCACCAGATTGACGCCAACAAATGCCATGGTGGAATCGCCGCTTTCAGCAGCCGGAGGGGTTTCAACCGGTGCGCACGAAACGGCCAGTACGAGAAGGGCTGTCAGAAAAACATGGAATTTCACGTTCATTGCGGCCTCCAACAACTCCCACCACAAATCTAGGGGAGCTGTGTTTATTTCACAGGATTATATACTTGAATCCAACGATAGTCCGCTGTGTACCCCGAGACTCGCTAAGCTCCTGTTTTTGGCGTTCGCCGCACATTTTTGCCGTTCGCGGCACACTCTCGACAGAACAACTGCAAAGCTCTGGCGAGACCCGAATACTCTTTGCTTTCAACAGTGTTGCCGGGCATTCTATCGTTGACGACGAGCGTATACAGTGCATTTTCATTCAACAGGAGACAGGAAACAATGAGATTCCCTACGACGGTATTCGGTGGTCTGGCCGCGTGTGCTTTAGTTGCTGTGTTGGCACTTAGCGCCTCGGCTCAGGTCGATTCGAGGTTTGTTATTACAGGGGAAGTCGCGGCACGAATCGGCGAAATGAACATGATCAACGCCGCGACAGCGCGAGGCATCGCGGATGCGTGCGAGAGCATGGCAGCCGAACGGAACCTAAGTGCAGCCATCGTGATTCTGGACAATTTCGGAAACGTGGTTCTCCAGCACCGAATGGATGGCGCCGCGCGCCGCACCGCGATCTACACCGCCGAACTTAAAGCGGAGACAGCCATGCTGGCCCGGAGCGCGAGCAAGGGACGGATGAACAACGTTGTCCGCAACCCGAACCGCGCGGTGCGTGAATGGAACCTGGGTTTCTTCCCGAACTCGGGAGGTCTGCCAATCTGGGTGGGCAGTCAGATCATCGGCTTCATCGGCGTGGGTGGCATGGCGCCCCGCGTACCGGAATGGAGCGACGAAATCTGTGCACATCGCGCGATGGAGCAGGTGATTGGTATGCAGCCAGCTCTGATTGACGACATCACAGACTAGGGGCATAGACAGCGGACGAATTCTGGGACGGAGACCGGGTGTCCTGAGTCGGAAGTTCAGGATATAAGATTTCGCCGGCCGTTCTGTCCCCCGAGAGTTCACAAACGCAATTGAAGAGAGGTGCACGACAGGAATACATTGCACCGGTGATCTATCTGCTCCTAAGAAATGGCTGCTTCTGAATCAGGGATGATGAGCGCGGAGGATTGTCGGCGGGTCGCTTCGGGAGGGAAGCGGCTGTCGGACCCGAATTTCGGCGACTCTCGGCTTATTTCCGTGCCGCAATCGCTATGCGAACAGCTGCGCGCTCGAGCGCGGCCTGAGCCCGGGGATAGTCGATGGCATCGCCGCTTTTGGAGATACGTTCTTCAGCCCGTTCGAACGCCTTGCCGGCGCGTTCCACGTCAATGTCGGCTGATGGCTCAGCGACATCGGCCAGCACCCGCACTTTATCGTTCGAAATTTCCACAAAGCCTTTGGCAAGAGCAATGGAATGCTTCCGGCCTTCTCGTGTGTAGGACAATTCGCCGGTGGCGAGTTCAGAAAACAGCGGCGCGTGACCTGGCAACAGGCCCACGTACCCCTCCAGCCCAGGGATCTGGACCTGATCGACTTCTTCCTGGATCAGGGCCCGTTCCGGCGTTACAACCGTCAGATTGAGCTGGTCCGCCACAGAGTTGCTACGCTCCCGTCTTCATTTCCTCGGCACGTTCGAGGACTTCTTCGATTCCACCCAACATGTAGAAAGCCTGTTCAGGAATGTCGTCGTGTCTGCCGTCGACAATTTCCTTGAAGCCTTTAATCGTGTCAGCAACCTTCACATACTTTCCAGGCGTTCCCGTGAACTGTTCGGCGACGAAAAACGGCTGCGAGAGGAAGCGCTCGATCTTGCGGGCACGCGAAACAGCCAGCTTGTCTTCTTCCGATAACTCGTCGATCCCGAGTATGGCAATGATGTCCTGAAGATCTTTGTATTTCTGAAGCACAAATTTCACATCACGCGCGACCGAATAATGTTCATCTCCGACGATGCGCGGGTCCAGGATCCGCGAGGTCGAGGCCAGTGGATCGACGGCCGGGTAAATAGCCCGTTCCGCGATCGACCGTGAAAGGTTTGTCGTTGCATCGAGGTGAGCGAAAGCTGTCGCGGGCGCTGGATCCGTATAATCGTCTGCCGGCACATAGATCGCCTGCACCGAGGTGATGGAGCCTTTCTGTGTCGAGGTGATCCGCTCCTGCAGCTCGCCCATCTCACTGGCCAACGTCGGCTGATAACCCACAGCGGATGGCATCCGTCCCAGTAGAGCCGAAACTTCTGAACCTGCCTGGGTAAACCGGAAAATGTTGTCGACAAACAAGAGGACGTCCTGACCTTCTTCATCCCGGAAGTATTCGGCAACCGTCAGCCCGGTCAGTGCCACACGCAGGCGGGCTCCCGGAGGCTCAGTCATCTGCCCGTAAACGAGCGCTGTCTTGTCGATCACCCCGGATTCCTTCATTTCCAACCATAGGTCGTTGCCCTCACGCGTCCTCTCGCCCACACCTGCGAAAACGGAAAGGCCCCCGTGCTTGGAAGCGATGTTGTTGATCAGCTCCATGATAATGACGGTCTTGCCAACACCCGCACCGCCGAAGAGTCCGATCTTGCCGCCACGGAGATACGGTTCGAGCAAATCGATAACTTTGATTCCAGTTTCAAACATTTCCATGTCTGTGTTCTGCTCGGTCAGGGGAGGCGCGAGTCGGTGAATCGGATCTCTCCGCTCCGACTGGATCGGACCGGCCTTGTCCACAGCTTCGCCAATGACATTCATCACGCGGCCGAGCGTCGCCTTTCCAACGGGGACGCGGATGGGCGAGTCCTGATCTTCCGCAACCATCCCGCGGACCATTCCGTCGGTAGGCTGCATCGCCACACATCGGACGCGGCCTTCTCCCAGGTGCTGCTGCACCTCAACGATAACGTCCAGCGGTTGGGGCACGTTGAAGCCTTCGCTTGTAATCCGTAGCGCGTTATGAATCAACGGCTGCTGTTGTTCGTCGAATTCGACGTCAACGGCTGGACCGATTATTTGAAGAACTTTCCCTTTATTCGCCATGATCTCTAGTGCCTTTCCTTAACTTATTTAGTCTTTAAACCCGATATGCATTCGATCCGGCTAGACGCTCGCGCCGCTGACGACCTCGATAATTTCCCGGGTGATCGCCGCCTGCCGAATGCGATTCATGTTCAGCGTCAGGGCCTCGATCATCTCAACTGCATTGCGGGACGCCGTATCCATCGCAGTCATGCGGGCGCCGTGTTCGGAAGCCGCCGACTCGAGCAACGCGCGGTGCACCTGGGTGTCGACGAATCGAGGAAGCAGACGATCAAATATCGCTTGTGGCGACTGTTCGTAAATATAGTCACCGCCCGCCTGTTCCCCTTCGAACGCGCTCTGGCTGAGCGGCAAAAGTGGCTCGACCACCAGTCGCTGCTGGATGACGGACTTGAACTCGTTGTATGCCAGGTAAACGCTGTCAATTTCGGCGGTGCTGTAGAGTTCGCCGATGCGTTCCCCGATTGCGCGTGCGTGCGTGAAGTCGAGCTGCGAAAAAATACCGATGTGCTCATCAAGGATCGCGGCGCCCCGTCGCTTGAAGTAGTCACGGCCCTTCCGGCCAACGGCCATCAACGGAAATTCCGGGCTCCCGTGAGACGTCATGAAGTCCTCGGCTGCACGGGAAATGTTCGTGTTGAACGCACCGCACAAGCCCCGATCGGACGTGACTACAACCAGAAGAGCCTTTTTTTCTGGGCGGATTTCCAGCAACGGATGGCGCAGGTCTTCCACCCGGGCTGAGAGATCCGACAGAATCGTCTTCAATTCATTCGCGTACGGACGTGCAGCAATAACCCGCTCCTGCGCGCGGCGTAGCTTTGCCGCGGCAACGGTCTTCATGGCGCTCGTAATTTGCTGGGTGTTCTTGACCGAGCGGATCCGGCGCCGGATGTCGAGAAGGTTCGCCATTCAGTATTCGTCCCTACCGGACCGCACGATCCTGATTGAACTTTTGTTTGGCCTCGTTGATCGCGCCTTCCAGTTCCGCAGTAAGATCGTCGTCGAGAATCTTCTTCTCCGTGATGTTCTTAAGCAGCTCGGGTTTGCTCGTGTCCAGGAAGCGATGCAGTTCGGCTTCGAAGTCTCCCAGATCGGCAACTTCCATGTCATCGAGGAAACCTTTCGTGCCGGCATAAATAATCGCAACCTGCTTGGCCACAGGAAGAGGGACGTACTGACCCTGCTTGAGAATTTCGGTCAGGCGTTCACCGCGCGCCAGCTGAGCTTGCGTCGCTTTGTCCAGATCCGATCCGAACTGCGCAAAAGCGGCCAGTTCGCGGAACTGAGCCAGATCCAGACGCAGGGTGCCGGCAACTTGCCGCATGGCCCGAATCTGCGCGCTGCCACCCACACGTGACACCGAGAGACCCACGTTGACGGCTGGACGAATGCCGGAGTGGAACAGATCCGATTCCAGATAGATCTGTCCGTCGGTGATCGAAATAACATTGGTTGGGATATAGGCGGAGACGTCTCCAGCCTGGGTCTCGATGATGGGCAGGGCGGTGAGGGATCCGCCGCCGTTTTCGTCGCTCAGCTTCGACGCGCGCTCGAGAAGTCTCGAGTGGAGATAGAATACGTCGCCCGGGTATGCCTCACGGCCCGGTGGCCGCCTGAGGAGAAGCGAAATCTCACGATAAGCCGCGGCATGCTTTGAAAGGTCGTCGTAGATACACAGAACGTGCCGGCTCGTATCACGAAAATACTCTCCGAGGGCACACCCAGCATACGGCGCCAGAAACTGCATCGGTGCGGGATCGCTGGCAGAGGCCGACACGACGATGGAATAATCCATCGCGCCGGCCTCACCAAGTGTCTTGACCACCTGCGCGACCGTGGATCTTTTCTGGCCGATCGCGACATAGATGCAGATCACGTCGAGGCCTTTCTGGTTGATGATCGTATCGATTGCGACGGCGGTCTTACCGGTCTGTCGGTCGCCGATGATCAGCTCACGCTGGCCGCGACCGATGGGAATCATCGCGTCGATCGGCTTAAGACCTGTTTGCAAGGGCTCGGTCACCGGGTGTCGATCGACAACGCCGGGAGCCAGCCGTTCAATCGGCAACGTCTTGTCGGTTTCAATGACGCCTTTACCGTCAATCGGCTGGGCCAGAGCGTTGACTACGCGGCCGGTCAAAGACTCGCCGACAGGAACCTCCATGATGCGGCCGGTCCGACGGACCTGGTCACCTTCACGAATCTCGGTGTACTCACCCAGAAGGACGACGCCGACCTGGGATTCCTCCAGGTTGAGGGCGAGCCCCATGACTCCTTTTGGGAATTCGAGCAACTCACCGGCCATCGCTTTCTCGAGACCGTAGACACGCGCGATTCCGTCGCCGACTGAGATTACGCTGCCAACTTCATTGACCTCGAGACCCGGACGGTATTCATCGATCTGCTCTCGAATAATCTTGCTGATTTCTTCTGCCTTGATCTCCATGCAGCTCCCCGACTCGAACGCTCATTTTGATTTGAAACAATAAATAGAACGGACGTCTCGACTTCAACCCGTCATTAATCGTTCTTTGAATCCTGCCAACTGCTGAAGCAGCGATCCATCGTAGACCGTACTTCCGATCCGAACGATCAGGCCGCCGATCAAGGCAGGATCTTCTTCGACTTCCATCACCACCCGCTGACCCAGCGACTTCTCTAACTTCTCGCCGACTTCCTGCTGTTGGGCCTCCGATAGCGGAGTCGCCGAGCTGACGACGGCTCGAACGATGTTGTTTTTTGCGTCGAGCATTTTTCGATAGGCATTGATCAGATCGTCCAGGATTTCCAGGCGCCCGCGTTCGACGATCAGGTGCAGCAATCTTGCGACACGGGTGTCCAGCGCCAGGGCCCTGCAGATTTCATCCACGAAGCGGCCCCGCCGATCCGGAGGAATCACTGGATTTACCAGTAACTTACGTGCGTCCGGCTCGTCCTCCAGAAGCGACTTGATCTGACCCAACTGCTCTAAGCCTGCGTCAGGCCCTGCGGTGTTTTCCCCGCCAAGGGCCTCGATCAGCGCTCGAGCATATCGACTGGCTACTACTGTCATAGTAACTATCTAAAGGCCGTCTGCCGCACGGCGCACTATACGGCCGTGCTCCTGCTCGGTCAGCCGGGCTCGGAGCTTTTCTCCGGCGCTCAGGACAACGCGGTCGGCGATGAGGGACCGGATCTCCAGCTCCATGCCGCCGGCCAGTCGGTCGACCTCAGCTTGGGACCGTTCCAACGCCCGGGCCACTTCGTTCTTAGCATCGGCCATAATCCGGTCCCGCTCGTTACGGGCCGATTCTTCCGCGTCCGAACCGATGCCGGCCATTTCTGTTGACAGCCTGGACAGGCGGGCGTCGATGTCAGTCAGGCGTTGGTCGGCGTTCTTTCCTGCCGCTCGGGATTTCTCAAGACCACTCTGGATGCTCTGTCGCCGTGCCTCGAAAAACTCCGCTGCAGGTCGGCGCAACAAATAGCCCAGGCCGCCGAAGAGAAGCGCGAAATTGATCCAGCGCATGGCCACCGCTAGCGGTCCTCCCTCCTCCTCGCCTTCTTCATTGTCTGCGGCGCTGATTTCCCCAGCCTGCGACAGTGCTGCCGCGCCTCGTTCACCCTGTGCCCGGACAGACACAGCGCTAGCGGTCAATCCTATGCTCAGGACGATTGCCAACGCGGGGCAAATTGATAGACAGAGGGTCTTCATTCCAACGCTCAATCCTGCAGGAGCGTTCCGGTAAGGCGCGATGCGAGGGAGTCGATTTCGCCTTCGAGTTCCTTTCGGGCTTCGGCAGTTTCCGTCGCCAGCCGCCGACGCGCATTGGCTATAATCTGGTCCGCTTCGCGCCGGGCATCGTTGAGCAGTCGCGCACGCTCTTCGAGCGCTTCCTCTCGTATGGCTTCCTGGTGCTTGTACGCGTCGGCCCGCGCTTCCCGAAGCGCCGACTCGTATTCTTCCGTGCGTTTTTCGACTTCCTCGATCCTGCGGGCTGCCTCTTCGAGGCTCCCCTCACTCGCCTGTCGACGTTCGGCGAGTATCCCGGTCACGGGTCCAAAGAAAAACTTGGAAAGAAACACATATAGAATAGCGACGTAGATGATCGTTACGAGAATAGACAGGTCGAGATCAATCATCTTTTTAGTCTGGGAGGAAGCACCGCATGTGCCCGAGACACGCTTGACAACAAACGGTTTAGGCTATCACCGACCGTGCGGGGTGTCAAGGCCTCTAGCCCCTGACATCGGTGGCTCCGTTAAGGTTTCCCCGCTGAGATTTCGCAGAGCATTCGGCGAGCATCCAGAGCTCGGGCCAGGAAAGCGTCAAAGAATATGCAGGCAGGTGTCGTCGAGGGTCCGCGCATGGCCAACTTCAGACACCGCGATGCCCGCAGTCTGGATCGCGTCAATCAGGCCGACACAATCGGTTTCATCGACGAAAATGAGGAGGCCGCCGGAGGTCTGGGGGTCGAAGAGCACGTCCTGCTGGCCTTCAGGTATCGTCCCTTTCCAGGTAACGTGAGGAGAAAAGAATTCGCGATTGTTGTTGAGGCCGCCCGCGCGATGACCTTTCGCGCTGTAGGCGATGGCCCCATCGAGAATCGGCAACCGCGTATGGTCAAGCTCGATCGTTAGGTTGCTGGCCCGGGCGACCTCGACTGCGTGGCCGATCAGTCCAAAACCGCTGATGTCGGTCATCGTTTGAACGTCAAAACCGGACACGATTTCGGCTGCTTTCCGGTTAGTTTCGAGCATCGACCTGACTGCACCCTCGACATGGGCGGGGTCCGCCTGGTCGTTCTTCAATGCTGTTGCGATCAAGCCCGTGCCCAAACGCTTTGTAAGCAATACTCGGTCGCCGACGCGGGCAGTGCTGTTTTGTCGAATACGTGCGGGGTCCACCGTTCCGGTGATCGCGTATCCGAACTTTATTTCCTCGTCCTTCACCGAATGCCCGCCTAGTAAGGCCACGCTGCACTCACTAAGTTTGTCCAGGCCCCCTTCAATGATTTCACGGAGCACTCCGGGGTCGGCTCCGCCTTCCGGAAAACCGACAATGGAAAGCGCCGTGAGTGGTGTACCGCCCATCGCGTAAATGTCGCTCAGCGCGTTTACTGCAGCGATCTGTCCAAACGCGAAGGGGTCGTCAATGATAGGCGAGAAGAAATCAACGGTTTGAACGAGGGCAAGCGAGTCGGTGAGTCGATACACTCCTGCATCATCGGCGTGATCAAATCCGACAAGAATTTCTGGAATTTGCTGCGGCTGCAGACCTTTGAGCGCGTGGTCCAAGTCCCTTGGACTTAATTTGCCCGCTCAGCCGGCGCACTTTGCAAAGCTAGTTAGCCTCATCGATCCCCTCTCTTACCTGGCTCCGGTCCATTTCTGCGTCCTCTTGGGGGTCGTCGCCCATACGGCTACGGCCATCGAACGTGCCGCCGGCTTCGATGACCAGCGCCGGCGTCTGGATGTCGGCCGAGACATGGCCTGTCCCACGGATCTCAATCCGCCGAGTGGCCTCGATGTTACCCGAGACGTGCCCATAGATCTCAATCGCTCCAGCACGGATATCGGCATGGACGTCGGCATGCTCTCCAATGGTCAGGACGTCGTCGGTTGATATCGACCCATGGAAGTTACCGTCGATTCTCAACGTTCCCGAAAACTGAAGTTCTCCCGTTACGGCAGTGCCGCGATCCAGAAAACCCGTAATCTCCTCGGAGGAAACTTTTTCCCGGCGTCCCATGAAACCTCCTCCGCGCTCTCAGAAGCGCGCTTGAAGCAATCCATTGTAGAGCCTGTCGAGCTCGTCTTTCGAATGAAAATAAATTTCGATTTTGCCCTTGCTGCCCGATTGTTGAATCGTGACCTTTGTTCCCAGTGCCCGTTCCAACCCTGTGAGGGCGGCCCGCACATTGGGATCGATCGCCACCGTGCCCGCTTTTCTCTTGACGCCCCGGCCCTTCCTGGGGCGGGTGACCAGGGCCTCAGCCTGCCGAACGGAATAGTTCCCGCGGATGATTTCCTGCGCCGCGGTCAAAATTTCATCGGTTTCCGTAAGCGACAACAAGGCCTTGGCGTGACCGACCGTCAGCTTGCCGTCTTGGAGCCAAAGCTGCACTTCCCCCGGCAGCTTCAGCAATCGCAACATGTTGGCTACGGTCGCCCTGCGTTTTCCCACACGTTCGGCAAGTTCATCCTGTGTCAGCCCGAACTCCGACAAGAGTCGTTGGTAGGCCTGCGCCTCGTCAATTGGGTTGAGATCTTCGCGTTGAACGTTTTCAACCAACGCCAGTTCCAGCGCCTGGTGCTCGCGAGTTTCACGGACCAAGGCTGGAATCCGGGCCAGTCCAGTCAGTTGAGCAGCGCGCCAGCGGCGCTCTCCGGCGACGATCTGAAATATCCCGTCTTGCAGCGACCGAACGACAATCGGCTGAACGATGCCATGGGTCCTGATAGACCCCGCAAGGCCATCTAAACCACTTGAAGTAAATGACTTACGTGGCTGGTCAGCGTTCGGTATGATCCTCTCGATGTCTATCTCACGTAACTGGTCCGAATCAAGATCCGGCGTGCCGAGCAGCGCGCTCAGTCCCCGGCCTAAAGCTTTTCTCTGCGCGGGCATTGATGACCTCCTTGGCCAGCCGAATATAACTCACCGCGCCCTTAGACTTAATGTCATAGAGCAAGATGGGCTGACCGTGACTTGGGGCTTCGCCAAGGCGAATGTTTCGTGGAATCTTCGTAGAAAATAACTGCGGACCAAAGAACGAAACCAGATCTGCGTGAACTTCCTGTGCGAGGTTGGTTCGCTCATCGAACATGGTCACCAGCACCCCTTCAATCTCAAGATCCGGGTTACTCTGACGGCGGATTTGGCGGATCGTTTCGACCAACTCGGAAACGCCCTCGAGCGCGAAATACTCGCACTGGATGGGGATCAGTACGCTGTCGGCTGCGACCAGGGCGTTAACAGTCAGGAGGTCCATTGATGGCGGGCAATCAATCAGAATGAAATCGTAATCATTTGTAATGGGCTGGAGCAATGCGCGGAGCCGACGCTCTCTCCCATCCACCTGGGCCAGCTCCAACGTAAGACCAACGAGTTCGCGGCCTGCGGGTGCGAGAAACAGCGATTCGATCTCGGTCGGCAGCAGGATGGATGAAATCGGCTCGCCGAACGCCAACGAATGATACGTCGAGGTCTCGAATTTCTCCCGGCGCACTCCCAACCCAGAGGTCGCGTTTCCTTGAGAATCGAGATCCACAAGGAGCGTGCGCATCTCAGCCGCGGCCAGAGACGCCGCTAGATTGATGGCGGTCGTCGTCTTACCGACGCCCCCCTTCTGGTTCGAGATGGCGATGATTCGTCCCATATTCAGCGGAATGTACCACAGGGGCGGGGCGGTGTTCCACGTGGAACAATCAACTCACCGCCCCTTGACCCGGCTTACTTTGGCCTCCGGAATCGGCTGGCGCCCAGAAAAAGCTTGGGGGCGGAAGAGATTTCGGATACTTTTGCGATCCTCTCTCCGAATAGACCCAGAAGAGGTCCGCTCTCAGAGGTCAAAAACCAGTGCCCGTCGGTCAGAAAAAGGTATCTCCAATACGCGGGACGGCGAAACAGGCGGTTGTGCGCCCTTTGTAAACCAAACAGCGGTCACTGTCAGGGGAGGGGTTGGGCGCAGTTTTTCCAGCAATTGACCGGTAAGCCGCACGCCTTGCAGCGTTATCCAATTGGCGGGTTGAAGTGTGTCGGCAAGGTCTTCGAAGCGCCCGCGATGCACCGTCACCTTTTCGAGCCCGAGCTGCAGCGTTATCCGCCTAAGAAACGTTGCGCGCCGCGTCCGGGCCTCTACCAGGTCAGTGGAAATGAAATCCCCTCGAACATGCCATGGGACTGCCGGAGAGCCGTTTCCGGACCCAATGTCCATATAGCGCCCACTCGGCGACAACGCCGCCAACACCCAGAGGGGCTCAACGACCAACCGCCGAATGAGCACAGCGCCCCTGAGAGCCGTCAGGTTGACCCTCCGATTCCAGCGTTCAAGCTCTGCAATGTAGCGGAGAAGTTTTGCGATTTCGGTGTCTCTCGGCTGCAGCCCGAAATCCATCAGCTGCGCCTCGAGCGTCTCCGGGTGGGACACTAGCAAGCCATTCTTTCCGTTCTTTTACAATAACGCATTTATAATGAGTCGCTTAGGGTATTTTTGGGCCTCTTGTGATCCCGCCGAATTTCCAGATGCAGAAGGAGAATTGAGAGGGCTGCGGGAGTGATTCCGGGGATTCGGCTCGCTTGCCCGATGGATTGAGGGCTGATACGGGTCAGCTTTTCGATAACTTCCGCCGACAGGCCGGGCATCGCTGCATAGTCAAGGTCCGCCGGCAGTGTTCGGTTGTTGGATTTTCGCATTCTTTCGATCTGGCGCTCTTGTTGTTTCAGATAACCTTGGTACTTGATCCCCGTCTCTAGCGACACAATGTCTTCGGGACGCAGGCCCTCGGTCGATATGATGCCAGCATCGGACAGATCTCGAAGCCGGATTTCCGGTCTCTTCAGCAAGTCGTGCACCGTCGCTTTCTCGCGCAACTGGATGCCCAGACGAGAAAAGAATGGATGCGATGGTTCAACCCGAGTCTTCGCCACGCCGACACCAAGCGCATCGATCCGAGCCCGGCGGCCTTCAAAGAGCTGCCACTGTTGATCACCGACCAGCCCGCATTCCCGCCCTACCGGCGTGAGGCGGAGGTCCGCGTTGTCGATTCGCAGATTCAGCCGGAACTCCGCCCTGGAGGTAAACATCCGGTACGGCTCATTCGTACCCTTTGTTACAAGGTCGTCGATCATGATGCCGATATAGGCCTCGGAACGATCGAGCACGAGAGGATCTTCACTGCGAACCTGCCGCGCGGCGTTGATACCCGCGATCACTCCCTGCGCGGCAGCTTCTTCATAACCGGTCGTCCCGTTAATTTGACCCGCAAGGAAAAGACCCGGATAGCGCTTGGTCTCGAGCGAAGGCTCCAACTCGGTGGGCTGCACGAAGTCGTACTCGATCGCATAGCCGGGACGAATCATCGTCGCCGAATCCAGGCCCGGCATGTGCGCGAGTATGTCCTGTTGCACATCAATGGGAAGGCTTGTCGACATCCCGTTGACATAGACTTCGTGCGTATTGATGCCTTCAGGCTCGAGAACTATCTGGTGCTCGGTTCGGTCGGCGAACTTCACCACCTTGTCCTCAATCGACGGGCAGTAGCGTGGCCCCACACCCTGTATTTGGCCGCTGTAGAGGGGCGAGCGGTTAATATTTTTACGGATAATCTCGTGAATCTTAGCGTCTGTGCGCGTGATGTAGCACAAGATCTTGTTTTCCAGCGGCCGGACGGTCCGAAAAGAAAACGGCGTTGGTGTCGCGTCGCCCGGCTGTGCCTCAAAACGATCAAAATCGATGGTGCGGCCGTCGAGCCTTGGCGGCGTGCCCGTCTTGAGGCGCCCCCACTCAAAGCCCATGCTGCGCACGGAATTCCCCAGAGCGGTCGAGGCCGCTTCGCCATTGCGCCCTGCGGGAAATTGTTTCTCGCCAATATGGATCAACCCGTTCAAAAAGGTTCCAGTCGTCAATACGATCGTGCGAGCCGCGACGCGGCGACCGTCCATCAACTCGATCCCCGAAGCGCGGGTCCCCTCAAATAAGATCTCGGTCACTTCGGCCTGTTTGATGTAAAGGTTTTCCTGCCCTTCCAGAACGCGACGCATTTCCTGCCTGTAGGCCTCTTTGTCGGCCTGCGCACGTGGGGACCAGACGGCGGGTCCGCGACTGGTGTTGAGCAAACGGAATTGGATTCCGGCCCGATCCGCCACGACACCCATGACGCCACCGATCGCATCAATCTCCCGTACCAGATGTCCTTTAGCGACGCCTCCGACAGCGGGATTGCAGGACATCTGAGCGATCAGGTCGGCGTTCATCGTGTAAAGGGCGGTCGATCGACCCAGCCGCGCAGCGGCGTGCGCCGCCTCACAGCCGGCGTGTCCCGCGCCCACGATGACGACATCATAGTGTTCGTCCATCATCTGGCGTCGGGCCCACCGTCCCCCTCGTTTTCCCTGCATTTTTGCCTGCTCATGTCTTTGCTCTCACCTTCCGTTCCGGAAACTCACCCGCCGGGCCGGTCCCCCCACCCTCTAATCTGGCGTCGGGCCCACCGTCCCCTCGTTTTTCCTGCATTTAACTTCGAACTCGTCGTGCACCCACGCCCCGATCATTTCCCAATACAGAACGTCGAAAAAATTCGCTCGAGTATATCGTCGCTTGCAACTTCACCGGTCAGGTCGCCGATGGCGGAGAGCGCGGCGTAGAGGTCCAACAGGACCATTTCGTGGGTCACACGATCCTCCAACGCGGTTGCCGCGCTATCTAGCTTATCTATGGCGACCTTTAAAGCCTCCTGCTGGCGCTCATTCGTAATGACGAACGCCTCCGCATCGGCAGGACGCCGTTCGCGAATGTAGCCAGTGATTTCCCGCTCCAGATCCTCCAGACCTGTGCCCGCCAGCGCACTCACCCTTACCGCATTCCACCCTTTGGATTCCTCCCACTCGACGGGTAGATCCTCCTTGTTGATCACCACCAGATGCGGCTGGCCCTCGACCCTTGCCAGGATAGCCCGGTCGTCACGGCCCAGCTCCCGCGAACTGTCCAGAACGACTAAAGTCAGGTCCGCCTCCGCGACCGTTGCCAGCGTTCGACCCACACCCAGGGCTTCCACCGTATCGAGGGCATCCCGCACTCCCGCCGTGTCGGCGAACCGGACAGGCACGCCACCGACTGCAACGGTCTCAGTTAAGACGTCGCGTGTCGTGCCCGGAAACTCCGTCACAATCGCGCGATCGTTAGAAACCAAGCGGTTAAACAAGCTCGACTTCCCGACGTTGGGCTTTCCGACGATCGCCAGGCAGAGCCCATCGCTGAGGAGCCGCCCGTACTGAAACGTGTCAGCCAGCTTTTCGAGGTTCCGGGCGATCGTGGCGATCTGATCGGGGCCCCTCCTCGATTCAGGGGCCTCGGGTTCAAGCGGCTCGATCTCGTCTTCAGCAAAATCGATGCCGGCCTCCAACTCTGCAATCACTCCGATCAACGCTTCCTTTTCGGGAATCATCAACTTCGACAGCGCCCCGTCCATCTGCAGCATGGCGGCACGCGCCTGGGATTGGGTCTGTGCTTCAATGAAATCCCGAATTGCCTCGGCCTGTGCCAAATCCATCTTCCCATGGGCGACAGACCGCAAGGTGAACTCCCCAGCGCTCGCCCGACGGGCCCCCCTGGAGACCAATGCGGACGTTATCATATTTAATATCAATGGGTTACCGTGGGCGCTGATTTCCGCCACATCTTCGCCAGTATAGGAATGCGGGGCTTTGAAGAACGTTACGACGACGCGGTCGAGCAAATCGCCCGTGTCAGTGCGGAACGTTCCGTAACGCGCCCGTCGGTCTTCAATGGGCTCGTTCGACCGGAAGGACTGTCCGACAATCGCCTGCGCGTCTGGACCCGAGAGCCGTATGACACCGATCCCAGCGCGCCCGTGGGGAGTCGACACAGCAACGATGGTGTCATCGGAGGAATAGAGTTTGTCTAAGCCGGACATCTGTCAATCAATCCACTGGCACCAAGCGGCAAGTGGCGAGTCGAGCGCCCATATTCTTGCCAGTCACTCACCGCCCGTCAACTCTCCACAGCTACGCCTTTCGGTGGCCCCGGCGGCGGCGGCGTTTCGGCGTGTCCGGTTCATCGGGTTCATGTGGAGCCGGCGCCTCGGACAGGGGCTCCTCCTGGGGCGTGCCCTCTTCTTCTTTTCGCCTGTCCTGTTTGCTGTCACCCACGTTGGTCCGGTAACGCCTGTTAATGAAGTACTGCTGCGCCAAGCCGACCAGGTTTCCGGTAAGCCAGTAAAGCATCAGTCCGCTTGATTGGCGGAGGAACATCACGATGAGCATGAGGGGCATCAGCCGCATGATCCGCACCTGCGTCGGATCTCCCATCATCGGCGTTATGAGCTGCATCGCGAACATCGATCCGCCCATCAGCACGGGCATGACATAGTAGGGGTCGTAAGCAGACAAGTCGTTGATCCACAGCGCCCACGGCGCGCCTCGTAATTCAATAGAACTTCTGAGCATGCTGAAGACGGCGAAGAGGAACGGCATCTGCAGCACGATCGGCAAGCACCCGCCCATGGGATTGACGCCATGCTTCTTATAGAGGGCCATCATCTCGGTCTGGACTTCCTGCCGCCTCGGATCGTTCGCCTTGAGCTTCTTGAACTTGTCCTGGAGCGTCCGCATCAGCGGCTGAATCTTCTGCATCTTCAGCATTGATAGCTGTTGCTTCAGCCGGAGCGGGAAGAGGATGAAGTTAATCCCTAGCGTCAAGATAACGATGGCCCAACCAAAATTGCCCACATATCCATGAATCCACAGTAGGGCCAGCAACAACGGACGGACGAGAATGGCAAAGAAGCCATAGTCGATGACTTCGACAAGAGCGGGGTCGATTTGACGCAAAGCGTCCTGCTGTTTCGGACCGACATAAACCGTGACCGCTTCGCCCGGGTACGGGACCCCTACGCGAGGTGCAAGCGCGACGTCCTCAGCCTCTGGATTAACGGCAACTCCTGTAACCGCCGGAACCCCACGATCCGGCAGACGAAGCATGGCCATGAAAAACTGATCTTCCAATCCCACGTAAGTCGTTGGGTTTATTGCCTGCGGCTCGTCAAGGCCACCGACGTTGATACGTTCGAACTCTCCTGCGTCGAGGTAAACGATGTTCGTCAGCGCCGGTTGATAGTCGCGGGACTGATCTCCAAAGTTCCCCTGCAGCAGGAGGAAAAACGGCAGGGCCACGCCATCTTGGGTAACATCCGCTTCAACCTCTACCCCGTACGTGTCCGGGTCGAATCGAAACTCCTTTACAACTTGAAGTCCTTCCGATCGGTAGCGCATTCGTACGCTGTTTTCGCTTTCGTCCACCACGAAAAGCGCCGTCTCAATCGCTTCGTCGATTGCGGTATCACCCGTGGATATCGCCAGAGGCCATCCGACGCTTTCACCGGCCTCCTGATCGATGAGTTCGAGTGCCTCTCCCTCGGCTCCTGCATACTCTTTCAGCTGAACGTTTTCCAGGCGCGCGCCTTCGTTGCTGATGCGCAATTCAAAGCGGGTCGTGTCGATGAGGATCTGCTCGATTCTCTCCGCCCGCAACTCTTCGGCAAGCACGTCACCTTCAAGTGCCCCGAAGGCCGTCTCGGCTATGCTCCGGCCAATCTGCCCTGTCGGGCTTTCTATCGAAGCACGCGGGGTCCTTTCGATCTGCCGCCCTGCGGCGGGCGCCTCGATTTCGGAAGGAACTGGATTGTCTATTTCGGGATTAACTTCAGGGGAGGACGGGGACGGGGCCGGTGCAAACAGCCAGCTGAAGGCCATCAACACGGCCAACGACAGCGCAAAAGAAAGAAGGATCCGTTTTTCCATCGATTCGTCCACGGCCCCTCCTCAATCCAACAAGTCGACTCCCCCGCTGTGCAGGGGGTGGCATCGCGACAAGCGCGTCAGCGCCTTCCCAGAACCACGGATGACCCCATATTTCTCTACGGCCTGGCTCGCATACTCCGAGCAGGTTGGTACAAACCGGCATGCGGCCGGCAGCCAGGGGGAAACGATCTTCTTGTATCCCCAGATCACGCCCAGGGCAAGCTTTGGAAAAACCGACTTGGATCGTTCATCTGTCACGAAATATCCCCAAGCACTGACACCACTTCAGCGCGGAGACTCTTGAAGTCTCGATCGAGAACCGAGCGCCGAGGATTGACAACCACGTCGAAACCGGCGGGAAACCCTCCCCGCTCACGGCGAAGAATCTCCCGGATTCGCCGACGAATCCGGTTCCGGTCATGAGCGTTTCCGAGTTTGCGCGAGGTCGTTATCCCGAATCGGGCGAAAACCTGATCGTTCGGCAGGGCAAAAAAGACAAAAGACCGGGACTCTATCTTGTTTCCGGCAGCGTAGACGGCCTTGAACTCATCCGCCTTCCGAAGCCGATATTCTTTCGGAAACCGGGCGTCGTCCGCCGTGGCGGAAATGCGATTAGTAGTGCTCAACTGAAAGCCGTTTTCGTCCCTTGGCCCGCCTCCGTTTCAGCACCAATCGTCCAGCTTTGGTGCTCATGCGGTTCCGGAAGCCATGCTTCTTAGCTCGCTTTCGATTGTTCGGTTGAAACGTTCTCAGTGGCATTGTTAAGCTCTGTGCTTTTGGAAAGCCATGAATGTACCACCCAGCCTGTTCAGGGTCAAGCTACCCCTTTGATATACAAACCCTTACTTGATCCGATCGAGCCCCGCCGGCGCGTAAATATTGCGTGATTTTCGTGATTGAAAACGCCAGACGAAAGGTGTTACGCTTCGCGCTCGCGCAGCGAGAAATTGACCTGTAGACCTCTAGATTTTCACAGCTTTCGGAAATCTTTGTCAAAAGCAAATCCCCTGTCCACCGCTTTACGGACCGCTAATATGGACACCTGGCAGCGAGTTCTTTCTGTTATCGAAAATCAAGTCAATCGACAAAGCTACAACACGTGGTTTAAGCCGACGCAGTTGGTGCGCCATGAGGGGCACGCGCTCTACATCCGGGTTCCGAATGCTTTCTTTCAAGGCTGGCTTAACGATCACATGGACGTTGTCATCGAGGCGGCCCAAAAAGCGGGCGTTGGGGACGTCGAGGTGGTTTACGTCGTCGAAGAAAAGCCCGCTGTCACTTCCAGAGGAACGCTTCAGGGCCAGTTGGACTTTGATTCGGTCGCCAACACCCTCAACTCGAAGTACACATTCGACTCCTTTGTCGTAGGATCCTCAAACCAGTTCGCTCATGCTGCAGCCCTCGCCGTAGCGGAACGGCCGTCCAAGGCCTACAATCCGCTCTTCCTGTATGGCGGCGTGGGACTTGGCAAGACGCATCTCATGCATGCGATCGGCCAATCAATCAAAGGCGGCAACCCTTCGCTACGTCTTGCTTACGTTTCGACCGAGAAGTTCACAAATGAGCTAATAAATGCAATACGCTACGACCGCCTCCCCGCATTTCGTGAGCGTTATCGCAACCACGACGTCCTGTTAATCGACGATATACAGTTTATTGCGGGCAAAGAGCGCACACAGGAAGAATTCTTCCACACATTTAATGCTCTCTATGAGATGGAAAAGCAGCTCGTGATTTCGGCGGATTGCCCGCCCCGAGAGATTCCGACCCTGGAGGAGCGCTTACACTCCCGGTTTGAGTGGGGCCTGATAGCTGACATCCAACCGCCCGACCTGGAAACCAAGATTGCAATTATTCGGAAAAAGGCGGAGCGCCAGAACATTTCCCTTCCCGACAATGTTGCGATTTACATCGCCAGCAAGGTCCGGTCGAATATTCGCGAACTCGAAGGCGCGCTCGTTCGTCTCATCGCGTATTGTTCCCTGACTGGATCTGAAATTGCGCTTCCCATGGCCCAAGAGACGCTCCGTGATCTTTTTGACCCAGGAGAGAAGCCCATATCAATCGAAATGATCCAGAAATCTATTTCTGACCACTACGGGCTCCGCATCCAGGAACTCAAATCCAAAAACAACTCCAAAGCGATCACACTACCGCGGCAGATCTGTATGTATCTCTGCAAGCAACTCACAAGTGCCTCTTTGCCCCAAATCGGTCGAGCGTTTGGCGGAAAACACCACACAACGGTCATGCATTCCGTCTCGAAGATCAATCAATTGAGACAGACAGACAAAGAAGCCAACAAGCTTGTTCAGTCTTTTATCGATTCGTTCAACTAAGCGTTGTTGCATGGATCGGGGCGGAGATGGAATTCGCCCTTTCCCAAGCGGTAGCGTCAGGCGATACGTTCGAACACAGGCCGTCCGAGTGCGGTCATTGTGTTCAGGACTTTCTGGCCGACCTGGATCTCCGTGATCTGCCTGGAGAAGCTGCGGGATCTGAGTCTGGGGCCGATGACGCTCTTCCACCGGCCGATCTGCGTTTCTATCCGGCTGCGCGGGTTGTACCCTGTGGCCACTTGCCAGGCCATGCGGCCGTTGCTGCGGATCTCGGCAATATGGCGATCCCGAACGGTTGGATCCCGCGCTGATTGCGGTCGGGTCACTGCGTTCTTTGGCGGCGGTATAACCACATCCAGGGTCTCCCCATACCGTTCCCTCAGCAGATCCCGTGTGGACGCTCCATCATAGGCGCCGTCCGCCAGAAAGCCCGTGACAGGGGCATCGAGTTGATCCAGGAGCCCGGGTAAGGCGGTGCTGTCTCCAACGTCATCGTGAGTCAGATTGGCGCAAACAATCGCACCGCTATGGAGGTCCAGTCCGAGGTGGAGTTTGCGCCAGCGGCGGCGTATTCCCCTGGTTTTATGCTTCTGCGCAAGCCATTCTCCTTCTCCGAAGATCTTGAGGCCGGTACTGTCCACCACCAGATGGACAGGCACAGACCCGGCTTGCCTCATCACCTGAGCGATGCTCAAGCCGTTTGCGCGACGCGACAGTGTGGAGTAATCCGGCACCCGTATATCCAGCCCCATGAGCGTGCCAATGGAACCCATCAGCCCCTGCGTTTGTCGCAACCCAAGCCGATACGCCGTGCGCAGCGTCAGGCATGTCTCGATCGCCAAATCCGAGTATCTCCGCTGGCCACCCCGTGACGTGCGGCGCGGCGCGCGCCACACACTTTGAGCCTCATCACTGACCCAGATCGTCAGATCACCCCGCTGGCGCAGGCTCTCGTTATATTCCGCCCAGTTGATCGCCCGGTACTGTGCCTTATCAAACTTGTGCCGTCGGGCTGCGTTGAACTTATGTGGCATCTAAGTTATCCCCGGTGTTGAAAAACACAATGATAAGACATCCTTCGGGATGATCCATGCAACAAGGTCGTTCAACTAGACGCGTCCGTCCGTCACGCTTTTGGCCACGCTGACAGGCCAATCTTCGAGGCGGTGGGTCCTAATGTGGGCAAGCTGTGGATAGGATTGACAGGATAGTATTTCCACAGGTAGTGCACTGATCGCTGGACAGAATCTTCACAGCTGAATTTAAGGACAAGCTGAGTAGAAGAGGTGTCTTACGCTCAGCTTCCTCTGCGTCCACAGGGTATACGAATATAGATCAATAAATATCGTTATGGAATTTAAGATTAAGAAGTTCGATCTACTGCAAGAGTTGACGTTGATTCAAGGCGTCGTCGAACGGAAAACAACCATTCCTATCCTGGCAAACGTCCTGCTTCACGCCGAAGAAAACAGGCTGCGGATTATAGCCACGGATCTGGAAACCGGTTTGAAGTCGACTTGTGATGCGAACGTGACTGCCAGCGGCACGATTACTTTACCAGCCAAACGACTCTATGAAATAGTTCGTGCCCTGCCGGACAAAGAGATTCGATTCAAGCACGGCGACGCTAACTGGGTGACGGTGACTTGCGGTTCGAGTCGCTTTCGAATTGCTGGACTGCCGCAGGAGGATTTCCCTCAGCTTCCGGATGCACCAGGTAAGGGCATCACGATTCCAGGCGACACGATGGGGCAGATGATAATGCGCACAAGTTACGCCATAAGCGCAGAGGACTCAAAATATACGTTTAGCGGGGCACTTCTGGTGATGAAGCCCGGGTCACTCATGATGGTTGCCACAGACGGGCACAGGCTCTCCTTTGTTGAGAAACGAGGCGCCATGGAAGACCTCCAGGAGGAAACAAAAGTTCTCATCCCGAAGAAAGCCATGAGCGAGTTGGTCCGGATGCTGACGGAGGGTGGGGGAGACGGCAACATTCAGTTCTCACGCGATGAAAAGCACCTGTTTTTTGATCTGGATCAACGATTGCTGGTTTCCCGAGTGCTGAGCGGACAATTTCCGAACTGGGAAGCCGTGATGCCCCGAAATAATGACCGGACGTTTTCGATCGGACGCGACGAAGTTGCGGCAGCGGTCCGACGCATAGCGATTCTCGCAGACGAGCGATCCAAGATCGTGCGTTTCGGTTTGACTAAGGGTTCATTGGAGATCGCGTCCAGCCATTCGGAATTGGGAGAGGCGAACGAAACGATAGAAATTGACTATGATAACGAAGAGTTTCAGATCGGCTTCAATTACCAGTACTTGATCGACTTTCTTTCGACTATTTCCGAAACAGAAGTCTCATTTGAGTTCAAAGATGGAGAGAGCGCCACGCAGCTGCGGGCGCTGCCGGGAGAGGACTACCACAGCCGATATATCGTGATGCCAATGCGCATTTAGCGACTTAACATAGCGGAACAGCCGCAAATGCTTCTGTTCTTTAACTTTATTCTCGATTTGGCGTGTTGCTGGTCCCCGCCTAAGAATTTTCTTTTCTAACCCCTCTAAAATACTCCCCTCCAGGGCCCCTTTCATGACGCAAAACCTGTTATTTTCTGGTAAAATAGCTGTCTGTTCGACCCCTCGGAGGCAACCCTGAAACACAAGTCGAGTAGACCCGGAACCGCACACAGCGCTAAACCCATTAAGCTATTTTTATCAATAGTTTATACTCAACACCCCCACCCAAACCGGATCAGGCTGATTGTTGTTGGCGGCAACGACCCCGTGAAGGACCCCCTGAATGACCAATCCGACTGAATCGGACGAGCCGAAACCACAGGCTTTAAAAGGTCAGGTGGGCGAATATGGAGCCGACCAGATCAAGGTGCTGGAGGGTCTTGAGGCGGTGCGGAAGCGCCCCGCGATGTACGTCGGTTCAACGAGTGTCAGCGGGCTTCATCATCTCGTCTACGAAGTCGTCGATAACTCCGTTGATGAGGCCCTCGCTGGATACTGCACTGAGGTTCATGTGCAACTCCACATCGATGACTCGGTGACGGTGACCGATAACGGGCGTGGCATTCCGACGGAAATGCACCCGGAAGGCAAGCCGGCGGCCGAGATCGTGCTGACTAAACTTCATGCTGGCGGCAAGTTCGACAATGATGCCTACAAGGTCTCCGGCGGTCTTCACGGCGTCGGTGTTTCCGTGGTCAACGCTCTATCGGAATGGTTGGAGCTGGAGATCTGGCGAGAGGGAAAGGTCTTCACGCAAGTGTACCGATGCGGCATCGCCGACACCGAGTTTCTGGAAACGGGTCACACCGACCGGCGTGGCACGAAGGTTCACTTCAAACCAGACCCCGAGATCTTCGAAACAACCACGCTCTCTTTTGACGCGCTTTCTCTCCGACTGCGTGAAATGGCATTCCTGAATAAGGGCCTTCTGATAACGATAGAGGATGAACGCGACGAAAAGAAACACCGCTTTCACTACAGCGGAGGCATTGTTTCGTTTGTCGAGCATTTGAACCGGAAAAAGACGGCGCTGCATGACAAGGTTGTATATTTCGCCGGCGTTCGAGACGGCATCGATCTCGAAATCGCCATGCAGTACAACGACACTTACCAGGAACAAATCTTTTCCTTCGCCAACAACATCAACACGCACGAGGGTGGAACACACCTGAGCGGCCTCAAAGCCTCCTTGACACGTAGCCTGAACACTTATGCACTGGCAAACAATCTGATCAAGGATTTGAAGGAAAACCTTTCGGGCGACGACGTCCGTGAGGGCCTGGTCTGCGTCATAAGCGTCAAGCTTCCCCAGCCTCAGTTCGAGGGACAAACCAAAACCAAGCTAGGTAACAGCGAGGTTAAGGGGATTGTCGAGACGCTCGTCAATGAAGGGCTCGGGGCGTTTATCGAGCAGAACCCGGCCGTAGCCAAGAAGATCATCGGCAAAGCGATCGATGCAGCAAGAGCCCGCGACGCGGCTAGAAAAGCCAGAGAGTTGGTCCGCAGGAAGGGCGTGCTGGATAACACCGCGCTTCCTGGAAAACTTGCCGATTGCCAGGAGCGCTCGCCGGAGCGTTCCGAGTTGTTCATCGTAGAGGGGGAATCTGCAGGCGGATCCGCAAAGCAGGGGCGCGACCGCCGAACGCAGGCCATTCTTCCGATCAAGGGAAAGATCCTCAACGTCGAAAAAGCGCGCTATGACAGGATGTTGTCGCATACAGAAATCACGGCGATGATTACGGCATTGGGAACCAGTATCGGACCGGAAGATTTTGATATCGCGAAACTTCGATACCACAAGATCATCATCATGACCGACGCCGATGTGGACGGTTCACACATTCGGACGCTGTTGCTGACGTTCTTCTTCCGTCAGATGCCGGAGTTGCTCGAGCGCGGCCACATGTATATCGCACAGCCCCCGCTGTTTAAGGTCAAGAAAGGTCGAAGCGAGCGCTACATCAAAGACGAAAGGGAAATGTCGGAGTTCTTGCTTGACAAGGCTGTGAACGATATCAGCGTCCAGGTTGCGGGAAGCAAGGAGTCGGTGGCGGGTAAAGACTTGAGAAAGTTTCTCGAGCGGCTGATTGAAATCAACGGCGTTTTCAACCGCGTGGACCGGCACTTCCGCGACCGGCGTGTTGTGAACGCGTTGCTGGATGCCGGTATCAATCACCGCAGCGATCTTGCCGACAAGGCGAAGGTTAAGGCTCTGGCAAAGAAGATTTTGGCGCTCGGCTACTCGGTTAAGCAGGAAATCGATGAAGAACATAGCGTTCAGAAGGTGCTTTTCAGGGAAGGGAGTTCCGTGGAACGCCAGATTGGCTATGAAGAAATCTCCAGCGCCGAGTATCAGCGGTTGGCACATTTGCATGAAGCAAGTTCGAACTGGGACCGGCCGCCGTTTACAGTCACGACTGACACGGAGAGCGTGAAACTGGAAGATCGCCAGGAATTGCTCGACCACGTGCTCGTTTTGGGACGAAAAGCGTTTCAGATCCAGCGCTACAAGGGCTTGGGGGAGATGAATCCGGACCAACTGTGGGACACCACCATGGATCCGCAGAAACGCCGGTTGCTGGAGGTGCAGGTCAACGATGCGGTGGGGACCGATGAAATCTTCAGCATTTTGATGGGCGATGCAGTGGAGCCGCGACGGCAGTTCATCGAAGACAACGCGTTGGACGTGAAAAATCTCGACGTGTAAATGGCGGCACTCCCAACAGTAGGCGAAGAATTGGCGAAGATGACGAAGATATTCAAGCCGCCGCGTAGCCTGTTTCAATTGGCGCGCTCCGCGTAGCAATGGCAGACGAGAATACACCTTCCGGACCGAACCAGGTTCCCGTAAATATCGAAGATGAGATGCGCCGCTCGTATCTCGATTACGCGATGAGCGTGATCATCGGGCGTGCACTCCCGGACGTCCGCGATGGCCTTAAGCCGGTACACCGACGGATTCTGTACGGCATGCGGGGAATGGGCCTGGCTTCAAACAGGCCCTACCGCAAGTGTGCCAAGATCGTCGGCGAGGTCATGGGCAACTACCACCCCCACGGCGACAGCGCTATATACGATACGGTGGTGCGGATGGCGCAGCATTTTTCCCACCGTTACACCTTGGTTGACGGACAAGGAAATTTTGGGTCCATTGACGGCGACCCGCCCGCGGCGATGCGCTATACGGAAGCGCGAATGGAGGCAATTTCAGAAGCGCTGCTCGAGGATATCGACAAAGACACGGTCGATTTCGTTCCAACCTATGATGAATCCTCCGAAGAGCCGTCGTATCTGCCGGCCAAAGTCCCCGCTCTGCTGATAAACGGATCGGGCGGAATTGCCGTCGGCATGGCCACCAACATGCCGCCGCACAACCTCACAGAAATCTGCAACGCCGCGATTCACTTGATTACGAAAAAGAGCGCGACGTATGAGGAAATCGCCGCCCTGGTACCTGGCCCGGATTTTCCGACAGCAGGATTTATTTACGGCAGGAGCGGCATCGAACAGGCATATCGCGAAGGGCGTGGACAGATTACGATGCGTGCGCGGGCGACGATCGAACCCCTGGGAAAGGAGCGCCACTCGATCTGCATCACAGAAATCCCGTACCAGGTCAACAAGGCGCGTCTGATCGAGAAGATTGCGGAACTCGTTCAGACTAAACGTATTGAGGGAATATCGGACATCCGCGACGAAAGTGATCGCGATGGTATCCGCGTGGTTGTGGAACTCAAGCGCGGAGAACAGGCGCCAATCATCCTGAACAAGCTCTACAAGCTGACGCCGATGCAAACCACGTTCGGCGTGATTAACCTGGCGATCGTCAACCACCAGCCACGCGTCTTGACGCTGATGCAGTTGCTTCGCCACTTCATCGATCACCGGGTCGATGTCGTCCGTCGCCGGACACAATTCCTGCTTCGCCAGGCCGAGGAGCGGGCTCACATTCTGGAAGGCCTCAACAAGGCCCTGGATCACATCGACGAAGTCATCAAGCTAATCCGTGCCGCAAAGAACCCTATCGAAGCTCGCGAGGGGTTGATCGCGGAGTTCGAGTTCAGCGAGCGCCAGGCAAAGGCGATTCTGGAGATGCAACTCCAGCGTTTGACCAACCTGGAGCGGCAAAAAATCGAAGAGGAATTGAAGGACCTCAGTGAAAAAATTGCCGACTACAAGGAGATCCTGGGTAACGAGAACCGTTTGCGTAAGGTGATTGTCAAAGAACTGCGGGAAGTGCAAAAGAAGTTTGGCGACGCACGCCGGACAGAGATCATCGATCAAGAAGCGGACCTGAGCATCGAAGACCTGATCGCGGACGAGGACATGGTGATCACGCTCAGCCACACCGGGTACATCAAGCGTACGCCTCTAACGATTTATCGGAGTCAAGGCCGGGGTGGTAAGGGCCGGATTGGGATGAAGACCCGGGAAGAAGACGTCGTTACCAATATGTTCGTGGCCAGCACGCACAGCTATATGCTCGTGTTCACGAACCGGGGAAAATTGCACTGGCTGAAGGTCTATGAGATTCCGGACGTCGCTTCCAGTGGCCGTGGCAAGGCGATCATTAATCTCGTCAACATTGCACCCGGCGAGAAAGTCGCCGCGATCGTTTCGGTCAAAGGCTTCGAAGACGCTGCATCTGTGGTGATGGCAACCCGCCTGGGACAAGTCAAGAAGACCGCGCTGGCTGCGTTCAGCAACCCTTCGTCGCGTGGCATCATCGCGATGAATCTGCCTGAGGAGGATGAACTCATAGCGGCTCAGCTCATCACGGGCGATGAAAACATTGTTTTAGGAACCCACAAGGGGCTCTCGATACGGTTCAGCAACACCGACGTTCGTCAGATGGGCCGGAATGCATACGGTGTTCACGGAATCCGTTTGGGCAAGGATGATTATGTCGTTGGCATGATCGCTGCCGACGAGGAAGGCATGATCCTGAGTGTCACCGAACGCGGATTCGGCAAGCGGACCAAGATTGCCGCGTACCGGACACAGAGTCGAGGCGGCAAAGGGATCATCAACGTGAAGACAACCAAACGAAACGGCAGGGTTGTTGCGATCATGCAGGTCACGGATGATTCGGGTTTGATGGTCATCACCGAGCAGGGTAAGCTCATCCGCGTGCAGGCGTCCGGAATCCGCAAAGTCGGTCGCAGTTCCCAAGGGGTGAAACTTATCGCCATTCCAGCAGAAGACTGCGTGTCAGCGGCAACGTTGGTTGAGGGCGACAAGGTGGAAGATCTGCCATTGGTGCCCGGTGAAACGATCCACTGATTAGTAAGTTAAGACTCCAGAGGACTCAACTGTCAATTCACTGCTCTGAACGCCCAACCTCTTCCTGATAACTTCCCAAAAGAGTGCCCCCCAACAGACCAGCCGACCACGGATTGCTGAACGCCCGACCGGGTAATTTGCGTCGCCTCTGTGGGCCAGTAATTCAGTCGCGGAGCATTCAGCGCGGCCGCCAAGACAACGGCTATCTGCATAAGATTGAGTGACTTTTCGGTGAACCGAACGTCCATATTAGGAGGTGAATGGTCGTTCCCCAGGCCGATGTTGTAACCCGGCAAGCACGGGCGCGAGGCGATCAGAGCTAAACTCACATCGCTCCCTGATCGATAAGGGGAAGTAGGAGGTCCCATGGGCGATCAGAGCGCACAACAGGTACCCGAAAATCATCCCATACGGTCTTTCTTCCGGACATTGACCGAACGGGGTATGGGAGAGATCAACATAAGGGACGAGGCTTCTCTCAGATATGTCAGCGGTTTGCTGTTGGATTTCATGCGGATGGAGGAACTTTATCGGGTTCGGGATGAAAACGGGCAGCGCGTCGACCACCTGTCCGATTTGCTGGTGTTGGCAGAAGAAACGGCCGATCCCGTCGGGCGATTGGACCAACATAAACACGTCGGCGACCGGACCCTGTTCATGCTAGGGCTATTCCCGGAGTCGTTTGAGCGAGGCCGGCGTCCATTGAGCGCCCAGTTTTATGCGCGGCAGGGGCAGCGATCCTACGGCATCGTTGCCGATCTTGCTTGGATTCAACCTAGACCCGCACCGTTCAGGCGATTGGCTGAGAGTTTTGATCAGTATGTCCAGGGATTGAACTGGGTGAAGCTCTACTTGCAGGATCCGTTCTTTCAGTACATGTTCAGGGAATTTCGCGTGACGTAGCCAAGTTTGAAGTTAAAAGTCAGTAACCAGTAGCATCTGGTTCTGGACACCCTTTCGAAGGTCTGACGTTTGGCTCTTTAACGTCAATCCGCCATGCCGTCTGCCGCATCCTTCCCCGAGCGCAGCCTTGGCTGCTACAATAGCCGCCGCTGTGGCAAAGACCAAGATCTCAGTTGTTCATTACCTCAACACGGCTCCTCTCGCCTGGGGCATCCTTGAAGGTCCGCAGAAGGACCAGTTCGAGGTTGTCTTTTCGACACCCGCGGAATGCGCCGCCCAACTCGCTTCTGGTGACGTTGACCTGGGACTGATTCCCTCGATCGAGTACCAGAGAATTCCAGGAACCCACATCATTGCCGGCCCTGCAGTAGCATCTCACAGCCGCGCTCTCAGCGTGATTTTGCTCAGTCTCGTCCCACTCTTTCGCATTCGGTCAGTGGCGCACGACAGCGCATCGCGTGCGTCGGTTGCTTTGACCCAAGTAGTCCTGAATGAGTTTTACGGAAACAAGCCTGAGTTTTTGCCGGGCGAACCCGTCCCAGCAACAATGCTCGCTGACAACGATGCCGCGCTTTTAATCGGGGATCCAGCCCTCCGGTACCGGTTCGATAACCAGCTTCCCAATGCCGAAAACGAAAAGGGAATCATCCGGGACGGCGCCGAGCCCGTTCAGGTGTTCGATTTGATGGAGCGTTGGAACAACCTCACAGGGTTACCGTTCGTCTTTGCCTTTTGGGCGGCTCGAAAAGGGTACAGCGACTCCTCTGTCGCTGATGGGCTGATCGAATCACGAGCTTTTGGCCTCGAAAACCTCGACACCATAGCGGAACGGTATGAGGAAAAGCTCGGAATAGAAAAGGCGTTCCTCCTGGATTACCTCAAGAAGAACATGGACTATCATATGGATTCGGACGGCGTGGCGGCCTTGGAACAGTTCTACCAGATGGCAGGTCGGGTTGGTGCGCTCAAGTCCGTCCGTGGCATAGAGTTCCTGTGAAATCCTCTTCAGACATTCTAAAATCAGCCATCGGAGGCACGCGCGTGTCAGACGTAGAGGCGGCACAGCTCTTCATGCAGGCCGATCTTCTGGAATTGGGCGAGGCGGCCGATACGATCCGGCGTAACTACCACGAAAATGGAGTGGTCAGCTACATCATCGACCGGAACGTCAACTATACGAACGTGTGCAACGAGTATTGCAGCTTCTGCGCTTTCTACCGTCCAGAGGGGCACCCGGAGGCGTACATAATTCCGAACGATCTTATTTTTGAGAAGATGCAGGAAACCGTCGAGCGTGGCGGTACAGGGATCCTGATGCAGGGCGGGGTCCATCCTGGCCTGAAGATCGACTACTACGAAACGCTGCTCAGCGGGATGAGGGAAAGGTTTCCCGACGTGCAACGCCACTGTTTTTCGCCTCCTGAGATTTTGAACATCGCCCGCGTTTCAGGCCTCACCGTTCCTGAAACGTTTCGCCGGTTGATTGCTGCGGGGCTCGACTCGATGCCGGGCGGGGGCGGCGAGATTCTCGACGACGAGATTCGACAGTCCATCAGCCCGTTGAAGTGTACAACCGATGAATGGCTGATGGTTCACCGCGTAGCACACGATGAGGGACTGAGAACAACGGCCACGATGATGGTGGGGGTTGGTGAGACTCTCGAGCACCGGATCCGGCACCTTCGGCGGATTCGGGATCTCCAGGACGAGACCGGAGGGTTCACCGCATTTATTCCATGGACGTTTCAGAAAGACGACACGCCTCTGGGCGAGCGAAACCTTCCCGAGGTCACGCCGGCGGAATATCTGCGGCTCCTCGCACTGTGCCGCCTATACCTCGACAACGTTCGAAACCTGCAGGTGTCCTGGCTCACTGTCGGTCTCAAACTGGGATCCATCGCGCTGAGGTTCGGGGTAAATGACATGGGGAGCATTATGATCGAGGAAAACGTGATCAGTGCCGCAGGCGCGAAACACCGGGCCACTGCGGAGGAACTCCGCCGTCTGATCAAGGACGCGGGGTTTACGCCCCGGCAACGAACTACGCTGTACGAACGCTACGTAAACTAGCGGTCCGTCCCCGAGCCAGTCGAGTAAAGGGATCCTCAGAATCCGTCCAGTCAATATCAAGCATACGGGACAGGCTCATTGGAATACGTCAACCTTGGCTCAACCGGACTCAAAGTATCCCGGATTTGCTTGGGCACGATGACCTATGGCTCCTCGGGCTGGAGAAAATGGGTTTTGGAGGAGGCAGAGAGTCGTCCTTTCATTAGAAAGGCGCTGGAGCTGGGGATTAACTTCATCGACACGGCCGACATGTATTCCGGCGGCCGCAGTGAGGAGATTCTTGGGCGTGCGCTCAAAGACTTCGGTCCTTCCCGAGACCGTGTCGTCATCGGGACCAAGGTGTACATGCCCATGGGCAAGGACCCGAACCAGCGGGGCCTGTCGCGAAAGCACATTTTCCATTCGATCGACAACAGCCTCCGTCGGCTGGGAACGGACTACGTAGACCTCTACCAGATACACCGGTTCGACGATCAAACGCCCGTCGAAGAAACGATTCGAGCCCTTGAAGACCTCGTGAAGGCCGGCAAAGTGCTTTATCTGGGTGCCTCCAGCATGATGGCCTGGCAGTTCGCCAAGATGCTCTACGTGGCCGACCAACTCGGTGCACCGCGCTTCGTCTGCATGCAGAATCACTACAACCTTGTTTATCGGGAAGAGGAGAGGGAAATGATGCCCCTCTGCGTGGGGGAGAACATCGCCGTTACCCCGTACAGCCCTCTAGCTCGCGGGTTTGTCGCCGGGAACCGAACGAGGGAAGGTTCCGGCGACACGCAGCGGGCGAAGGTGGACGAGTATTCCAAACAGCTCTACTTTGAACCTTATGACTTCGCCGTCGTGCGGCAAGTCACGCGAGTGGCACAGGCGCGCGGTGTCAGCAACGCCCAGGTCGCCCTGGCCTGGCTGATGCATCAACCAGGTGTCGTGGCCCCGATCGTTGGAGCCACCGATCTGAACCATCTCAAGGATTCGGTCGCTGCGATCGAGTTAAGGCTGGATGAGCGCGAACTGGAAGCCCTGGGTGCAGAATATAAGGCGCACCCCATACTGGTGGGACGTCGTTAAGTTCCACCCCTTCCAGCCCGTGATGAAGGTCGACCCAGCGACCTTCTCTGTTTGATCTGAGCGTCCGGTTGGACTGAGGCCTTGGCTAGGGCCCCTACCGCGAGAGTGCACGAAAGCCTGGAATCCGTTTTGCGGTTCACCCTGCCCAGTGGTATAAGCTGGGCACTATGGTCACTCGACAAATATTTACTCTCGGGCTTCTCGCTCTTCTTCTTACACTATCTGTTCCAGGATCAGTGCACGCGCACGGCGTTTCAGAAGCAGATGCCCAATTCGTTCGGAGCAACGATGGAGCGGCCGTCGGCCCGTTCATGTACCTCGGAGCCAAGCACATGGTTACCGGGTATGACCATCTCCTTTTCCTGGTTGGTGTCATCTTCTTTCTGTACCGAATGAAAGACATTGCTTTGTACGTGAGCCTTTTTACGATCGGCCACAGCGTGACTCTGCTCGCGGGTGTTCTCGGGGGACTGCAGGTGAACGCATATGTGATCGACGCGATTATCGGGTTGTCGGTAGTCTACAAGGGTTTCGAAAACGTGAATGGCTTCAAGCGGTTCTTTGGCTTCGGGGTCGACAGCCGCGCCGCGGTCCTGGTGTTTGGACTCTTCCACGGACTGGGCCTCGCAACCAAACTGCAGGAGTTTACCTTGGCAGAGGATGGACTGGTTACCAACATTCTGAGCTTCAATATTGGCGTGGAAATCGGGCAGATTCTCGCTCTAACGGGTGTCCTTCTTGTCTTAAGTTACTGGCGCACGCGAAAAGGGTATCTGGATCACGCCTTCCTGACCAACTCGGCACTGATGGCCGGGGGTTTCATCTTGATGGGCTATCAGATCGTGGGTTACTTCGTGGGAGCGTGATCAATAGACCGACGGCCGAGCCTGCTCGAGAAACAGCATAGCCCCCACAATCATGCCGCTTTGGAAAACCTAAAGGTCCGCCCGGGTCCGCGGTGGAACAGGATCGCCGGACTTGCGGTCCATTATGGCCAGGAACAGGCCCCCCCCCACCATCGCGAATAGGGAAAATATCACCAGGTTCATAAAGAACGTTGTCAGGATGGTGATCCAAGTCAGTTCTGGAGACAGCAGCCGAAGGAATAGTTCTCTAACCGGGCCTTCGACTTCGGCGAGCATTTCCTCGACGATCTCCATCTGGTCTCGAAGGGCCTCTGCGCTCAACAAACGAACAGGGATCGAAATCGCGGTGGCGATAACAGCGCCAAACAACCCGCTGAGAACTCCCACAAAAGCGCCATCCCCGTAGGTCACCGAGTCGGGTCCCTGAGGGTGCTTTTTTCGCAGCAACCAGGCCGCCAGGGCGCCACCGCCCATGACCCACATGCAGCACAGGCCGTTTCCCAGATAGATAACCGGGAGGGAGGAAAGGGTTCCGAGGAAGGCACCGCCGAGAAACGCGGGCTCGATAAATCCGGAAACCGGCAAGGGCTCGCCTGGTTCCTGTCCCTCAAGGGCAGGGCCACCGCACTGCATGCAGTACTGGGCCTCGTCGGGCAGCGTCGCCCCGCAGTGTCTACACGTGTTCAAGAACATCCCCGGTCTGACTCGTGCGGGAGAACCTCCGATGTCCAGCCCGGCGGCGCGAAATCAATTCCCGAATCCCTTCAGAGACGAAACCCGCTGACGCCAGACCTAGCAGCAGTCCGGAGACGGTACGGGCGAGTTCAATGTCGATCCAGAGGCGAGCGGCGGTCACCTCCAGAACCAGCACCGCGATCGATACCCTCAAGAACCATCTCATCGGGGGAATGCGCAGGACGAGGGCGCAGAGGAATCCAGCGTATATCGACGTGCAGCGGATGCACGCGGCCAGGGGGTCTCCCGCTAGAAACCAGCTCCGGACGGGGAGCTGATGGCAGATGACGGAGAAGAATGTATAGATTGCCCGGCCCTCGACCAGCGGTGCAACTAAGATAGCGGAAATCCACATCGCAGCCAGACCCACCAGCAGAGCATCGATTCCGGTGTGGACGGGCAGCCCTCCGGGCTTTCCCTGGAGGAGTGCTCTCCGCGAACCGGTGGATAGCTTGGGGGTTTTTCTCACCTTGGGAGTTTCAGAGCGTCCTAAATCATCTAAGCCTGATGCTGAGACCCACTGTAGCAGTTCCGGGACGGATGGGAAATCACTCGAATACGAGTGGCAGTGTGGTAAACCTCAGTTCTTGCGGGACGACCGACGGGTGATTGTTGTTTGATGGCTGATACTGAAACCGGCCGCCGCCTACGGGTCCATCTCGGAAACCAGCGCTACCAAACCTCTGAAACGCTTGACTGTTAAGCCTTCAGTGCTATGATAATCGGATAAATTCAAGATGAAGAATTATCCCAATCGAGGTGGTTTATGAGTCGTAGGTTAATGGTGGGGGCCATCGCGATCGCTCTCCTTGTCGGTCCTGCACCGGCTTGGGCGCAGCGAGACAGCGACAGCGCTCGGTTGGAACGTGCGAATCGCGCGTTGGCGAGATGGTTGGATCAGGACGTGGCATTTATTATCACGCCCACTGAGAAAGATGCATTCGAAGCGTTCACGACTGACGAGGAGCGTGCAAGTTTCATCGAGCAATTCTGGCTCAGGCGCGACCCGACACCGGATTCGATTGAGAACGAATACCGGGAGGAGCACTATCGGCGCATCGCACATACTAACGAGCGATTTTCTTCCGGCAAGCCGGGGTGGATGACCGACCGGGGCCGCATATATATCATCCACGGTGAACCGACCAGCAAAGAAGGGCAGGTTCAGGGAGGAACCTACCAGCGGACCTTGGAAGAGGGCGGCGGGATGACAAGCGTCTATCCTTTCGAAAAATGGTACTACCGCTATCTTCCCGGCCTCGGTAACAACATCGAATTCGAGTTCGTCGACCCGACGATGACCGGCGAGTTCCGTCTGGCGTTGCATCCGTATGAGAAGGAAACTTTAGGCAGCATGATGACTGGCGGGGGCTCGGTGCTGGCAGACGAAATGTTAGACCCTGCAGACAGGGATAGAGCATACTGGGATCGTCGGGAGGGATCATACCAGGGCACACGCATCGGCGGTGACAATCAGTTCGACCGGCTCGAGTTATTTTCGAAGGCTTTCCTGCCGCCGGAGATCGAGTTCACCGATCTGGAAGCGATCGTGACGACGAATCTCTCGTACAATCTGCTCCCGTTTGATGTGAGGACCGACTTCGTCCGAGTGACCGAGGAAACGGTTTTGGCGCCGGTTACCATCGTTGTACGAAACAGAGATATCGCCTTCCTTGAAACGCAGGGGATCCATGAAGCGACCCTCAACATCTTCGGTCAGGTGACGGGTATCAATGGGCGGATCGCGCAGACGTTTGAGGATACGATCACTCTGGCCACTCCGGACGCCTTGTTTAGCGAATCGCTGAATAGAAGTTCTATCTACCAGAAGGTGCTGCCCTTGAGTCCAGGTCTCTACAAGATCGACCTGGTTATCAAGGATGTTCAGAGTGAAAACGTGGGGACAATCAACCAGCGTCTGGCTGTTCCGCGCTTTTCGAGTGATCAGCTGACGGCGAGTTCCCTTATCGTGGCGGATTTGATCGAGCCCGTGCCACCCAGGCAGGTTGGTTCCGCTCCGTTCGTACTGGGGAGCTTGCGGGTGCGGCCGAGCGTGAAGCGGGAGTTTTATCAGGACGGGGAATTCTATTATTGGATTCAGATCTACAACCTGCAGATCGATGAGAACGCGCAGAAGCCGTCAGCAACTGTAGAAACGCTCATCACGCGAGACGGCCGAGAAATACAGAAGATCGTGGAGACGACGGACGAATTGTCGGGAGCCGCGCAGCAGATGACGCTGCAGAAAATGATTGATCTGAGCGATTTTGAGCTCGGGGAGTACTCGATCCAAGTGCGTATCACCGACAACCTGTCTGGCGAAATCGTCAGCCAGTCCAGCGATTTCGTGGTTCAAGAGCCGCTTCTGGCAAGTCGGTAACGGGATTGCAACCCGCTTTCCCACGGGCGGGATTTGGTTCCAGTGGGCACAGGGAAGAAGTTTCATGGGTAGGACGTCCCCTCGACGGTTTGGACGCTTAGGAGCGAGAGTTCTCGTGGGCCTGCTGGTGTGCGGGTCACTTACGGTAGGGACCGCCGCCGCCCAGAATCTTGGAACAATTCAGGGCCGCGTCCAGGACCCCTCGGGCTTGCCTTTGGTTGGGGCGCTCGTGGCGATCCAGTCAGTTGATTCTTCTATTCGCGAGTTTGTCTTCACCAACCACCTCGGAGTTTTCTCTGTTCCAGATCTGATCGCTGGACGCTACATTGTCCGGGTGACCAAATCCAATTTTCTTCCAGCCGTTGCTTCTAACGTCGACCTCAGTATTGGTGCCGAGGTCGCGCTCACCCTGAGTCTCCAGACCGCAATGGATATTGTCCGTCGTGGAGTACGAGGTGGCAGCTTCGAAGAGATGAAGTGGGTGCTGCGGAGCGCGCCTTCGACGCGGCCCATACTGCGTCTGGCCGAAGACGCTACCGGTTTCGATGAAGCGGGCGAGGTCGTTACGCTTGCAGGCATGGAGACGTCCGGCTATGTTCAGGTGTACTCGACATCCATGGACACCGCGGCTGGAGGGAGCGAATCCATCGGTTCTCAGTTTTCCTACAGCGTTCCAGTGGCGTTGGATTCCCGGGTCACGTTTTCAGGGCAATATACCGAAGCGCCGAATCAGCCGCGAGGATTCGGGGCCACATATGAGTTTGCATCCGCCGATCGCCATAGGACGTCGCTTGCTGTAAACATGCGCCAGGGCGCGCTGATCAATAGCGCAGCAGGTGGTTTTGAAACGCGTGAAATCCAGGTCCACTATGACGAGCAACTGCGTTGGTCCAACAATCTGGTTTTCGATTATGGAACCTCCATCGGTCGAGCGGAAGGGGTCATCGGAGAAAACTATATCCGGCCTGAGTTTGGTGTGACGTGGGCGCCAGCTTCCCGAACGACTCTTCACGGCTCTTTCTCCCGACAGCCTTCCGAAGATACAACCGATGTGATCCGTGGGCGTGAGTACTTTGATCGCGCCGTCTATATCCCGCCGGAGTTGGAGCATTTCGCTCACACGGAGTTTGGGGTCAGCCAGACCCTGTCGGAAGTCGTGCAGGTTTCCGCCGTTGTATTCCGCGACCAGATGGGGACTCAGGCTTTCCTGGTCGATTCCGATGACGGCCGTCGTGCCATCGTGTTCTTTGATAGTGCCCAAGCGGCGTCCTCGGGTTTGCGCTTTTCTATGGATGGGGCGTTCCGAGATTTCGAGGCGAGTGTCGGGTACACATATGCGAACGGAGTCGGGTTCGACCCCGGTGTTGTTTCACCTGACGAATTGCGAGAACAAGCCGAGCAGAGAAACTTTCATGTTGTGACTGCCCGCGTCAAGACCGACCTTGAGTTGACGCAGACTTCTGTCACGGCGGTTTATCGGTGGACGTCCGGATTTTCGCTGGCGCCGATCGATCCCTACCAGCGGTTCGCTGAGTACAATGACCCCACCTTGAGCCTCACGATTGCACAAGATTTACCCAGCCTGAGCATCTTACCCGCCAAGGTCCAAGCGATTGTCGATGTCCGGAATCTGTTCGAGCCATCGTTCGGCTCGCGACGGACGATGCACGCGGGGTACCCGCGATTGCTTAAGGGCGGGATTCACTTCAAGTTCTGAGCAAGATACGGTTTTTCGTATTTCGTATCCCAAAAACAGTAGTATTGTGGATCTAAGGCCCTAAGTGTTTCTAAACACGCATGTTTGTTTGGTAGACAGATTGCACCGTTGGAGCGCAATAAGGCGTATGTCCGTCCGACGAAAATGACGCGAATCCTATCATTCCGACTGATTGCCACTGTGATCCTGAGCTTGGGCATGATCATCCTTGGCGGTCTCAACGTGCAGCAGAAGCGCAGTTGGATCGCCCCAAATGACGGTGTTTCCTGGATTGAGAGCCGGCCTGGCGCCGTTGAGGCAGCGCTCGTGCTGGCAGATGGACCGGGCAGCAGGGCTGGGATAGGGATCGGGGACGTTCTCGTGGCAATCGATGGCATTGAGATCCAGAACGATCGTCACGTCACCCAGGTCCTCTACGACTTCGGGGAATGGGCGCGCGTGACCTATCAGCTGGAGCGTAACGGAGAGGTATTTGAAACGACAGTTGTAGTGTCCCCCCGACCGGAGCGTTTTCAGAGTCAATTCACCTACCTGGAAATTATTGGCATCCTGTATCTGCTCGTAGGGCTACTCGTCGTGACCAAGCGGTGGCGTGCCCCGCATGCCACGCACTTTTACCTGGTGTGTCTCGTTTCGTTCATTTTTTACGTCTTTCATAACACCGGCAAGTTCAACGACTTCGACTGGACGATTTATTGGTCAGACTTGGCAGCGCACGTCTTCTTGCCGCCGATGTTCATGCATTTCTGTCTCGAGTTCCCGATCAGGAATAGCTGGGTTGAGCGGTTCCGATTTATCGTGCCGATAATCTACGTGCCCGCTGTCTTGCTGATGAGCACCTGGCTACTGTTCGTAACCGGGATTCTCGGACTCGTCCCCTCTCCCCTTGTTCTGCGCGACTTGCTTGACAGCCTTAACGTGTTTCAATTCGGATTGTTCTTCGTGCTCAGCGCAGGCATTCTGATGCACACGTCCCGAACCGTCCGAGAGCCTGAACTCCGACAACAGATGAAATGGGTGACGCGTGGAACCGCTGTAGCGGTTGTTCCCTACTTCCTGTTCCAGTCCCTACCGCGCGTGTTCGGCTTTGTACCCTCTGAACTCGCCGACGTCGCTGTGTTCCCGCTCGTTTTTATACCGATATCGTTTGGCTGGGCGATACACCGGTATCGGTTGATGGACGTGGACATCCTCTTCAAGCGCGGTGTTGCCTATACCCTCGCTACAGCGTTGGTGGTCGGGCTCTATGTAACCGTTGTCGTTGTTGTGGGCGCTTTGTTCGGGGAGGGCTTGCCCGAACTGGGCATCATCGGAAGTATTGTTGCCACTATCGTGGCTGCCTTCTTGTTTGCACCGGCGAAGGATCATATCCAGGTCTGGCTGGACAAGTTTTTCTACAAGGAACGCTACAACCTGAGGGTGACTGTCACCGACTTTGGCCGGAAGCTGGGCTCCGAAGTGGATCTCGCCAAAGTGCTGGACCGAATTGTCGAACGTCTTTCCGTTTCGCTGCTGGTCGACAAGATGGCAGTCCTTCTGGAGGACCCTGACAATCCCTCCCGCTTCATTCTGGCGCGCGCACACGGACTCGACATGCAGATAGGAACCGTTTACCCGGCACTCACCAAGGACATTGACAAGCCTTACGTGTTTTCTGAAGAAGACCAATCCGGTTTAAGTTACTTCATTCCATGTCGGGTGAAGGGCCGCGTCATCGCATACCTGGGTATGGGCCGGACCCATCAGGGAGAATATTTGACCAGTGAAGATATTGATCTGCTGGAAGGCATTTCCGATTACATCGGGATAGCCGTTGAAAACGCGACACTGTATCGATCGCTAGAAGATAAAGCGACCGAATACGAAACCCTGAAAGATTTCAACGAGAGCATCATTGAGTCGATCAGTGTTGGCGTGATGGTGGAAGTCGGCGGACGGATTGTCGGCTGGAACCGCGCACTGGAAGGTCTTACCGGCCGTCGGCGAACGGAAGTCGTCGGCAAGCAGGCAGTGACCGTAATTCCGGAACAGTCTCTTGAGCGTCTGCGTGGTGAGCGGAACCTTTACAAACATCGATGGGGCGACCTCGTCGTTAATTTTTCCGCAACGCCGCTTCTGGACAAAGAGGGTCACACGAAAGGGCGGTTGATTATTGTCGACGACATAACCGAAAGGGTGCGTCTGGAAGACCAGTTGGTTCAAAACGACAAGTTGACTTCCATGGGTCTGCTTGCCGCGGGGGTGGCACATGAGGTCAACACGCCGCTTGCGGTGATCTCGACCTATTCCCAACTTCTTCGCAAGAGAATTGAGCCTGGCGACGAACGAAACAGGCTCATGGACAAGATCATCAAGCAGACCTTCAGAGCGTCGGAGATCGTAAATCATCTGTTGAGCTTTTCCAGAACCAACGCGACCGAATTTGTGGAATTGGATGTCCATCAGATAATTGCCGAGACCGTTTCCATGTTGGAACATCAGTTGAAGAATGCCGGGATTAGCGTGGAACTTGACTTTGCCGCGGAAGCGCCTCTTGCCTTCGCTAACGCTGGTAAAATGCAGCAGGTTTTCCTGAATCTATTTCTGAATGCGAAAGACGCTATGACCCATGGGGGCATTCTTCGTATTCGCACCGATCAGACAGATGCCAAGCTGCTGGTTTGGATCGAAGATAGCGGGTCCGGCATCACCGGTGAGAATATCAAGAAGATATATGACCCATTCTTCACGACGAAGGCGGCTGGAAAAGGAACCGGTCTCGGCCTGTCCGTTTCCTACGGTATCGTCCAGGAACACGGTGGAAACATCTTCGTCGAGAGCCAACCTGAAGAAGGAACGACGTTCCGGTTAGAGCTGCCACTGGCCAGAAAACCCGCAAATGTCTAAGCCCGGCAAGGCCCGTATCCTCGTAGTGGACGACGAGGAGGAAATTCGTGACAGCATCGAACTCCTGATGAGCTCTGAGGGGCTGGTGGTCGATGCAGTTGCCGACGGTAATGCCTGCCTCAAGCAAATCGAGGCAGAGTCCTACGATCTGGTACTTTTGGATCTTATGTTGCCTGGCCGTTCGGGTCTGGACATCCAGAAGGAACTCAAGAACATCGATCCAAGTCTCCCGATCATCATCATCACGGCAATGGCTGTCGTGGAAACTGCCGTGGAGGCAATCCGCTCAGGAGCCTACGACTACGTAACCAAGCCGTGGGACAACGATAAGTTGATTGTGAGCGTCAACAACGCCGTCAAACAGCGCAAGCTTCATAGCGAAAACCTGCAGCTCCGGCGGGCTCTCAAAGAACGGTTCGGTTACAGCAATATTATTGGGAAAAGCGAGCGTATGCTCGAACTTCTGGATCTTGTGACCCAGGTGGCAGCCAGCCGGAGCACCGCGTTGATCCAAGGGGAGAGCGGGACGGGCAAGGAGTTGGTTGCCAAGGCGATCCACCTCAAGAGCCCGCGCTCGGAGAAGCCGTTCATTCCTGTCAACAGCGGGAGTATGTCCGTGGACCTGCTCGAGAGCACCCTGTTCGGGCACGTAAAGGGTGCTTTCACGACTGCAGTGGCTGCGAAGAAGGGGCTGTTCGAGATGGCCGATCAGGGCACAATTTTCCTGGACGAGGTGGGCACAATAGGCCCCGAAATTCAGGCCAAGTTGCTCCGTGTGATTCAGGAGCGAGAATTCATGCGCCTGGGAGGCACGGAGACGATCAAGGTGGACGTCCGAATCATTGCAGCGACCAACGCCGATCTCCGGTCATTAGTCGATGCAGGAGAATTCAGAGAAGATCTTTTCTATCGGTTGAACGTTATCGTGCTCGAGGTGCCACCGCTGCGCGAGCGACGTGAGGACATACCGCCGCTGATCGATTTCTTTCTCCGGAAGTACTGCGAGGAGAACGACAAGCCAACGTATCGCTTCAGTGCCCAAGCATTGAGGGTGCTGATGGACCATTCCTGGCCAGGGAACGTTCGGGAGCTGGAAAACGTCGTCGAGCGGGCTGTCGTGCTGGCCCATTCGGACGTCATCGACCAGGCACTGTTGCCCCAGTCTGTTATCCGGCCGCCATCGCGATTCGCCACGGTCGGCTCCCTGAACCTGGATAAAGACAGCGCGCTGCATGAAATCGTTGATGCCTTCGAGAAGCGAACGATCCTTGATCGACTGGAGCAGACCGGCTGGAGTCAGACCGAGGCCGCTGCGAGCTTCCATGTGCCACTTTCAACACTCAACCAGAAGATCAAACGGCACGGAATCAAGGGTAGGAGGAAGAAATCTCCGGCGTAAGCAGTTTCGATCCATGCGGGAAGGAAATCTAAGTCCGTATCTCTTCAAGGTCGCCGTGGTCTTCGAATTGCCGTTTGAATCGCAGAATTTCGCATGCGTTCCCGGCGCGCGCAACCCGGGTGGAGCTCCTAATTTCTGACACGTATCCAGCGATCGACGAGATTCGCCAGCGGGCCGCGTCCGTCTCCAGGCGGATTGTCTATCCGAACCCTCAAGACAAACGGGTGCTTGAGGCGATTGGCACGATATCTCGACAGGGGATCGCCCGTCCCATTCTCCTTGGCGACGCAGCGGAGATTGACACCGAACTTCGTGGGCGGGGACTCTTCGGCGTCGGCATTGAAGTTGTTGACCCCGATTCCGGTAGAGCGCATGCATATGCCGACATCCTGTTGGAAGACTTGCGCGCGCAGGGTTTCCTGAAACGCGAGTTACGGGAGAAGCTCAAAGATCCAACCGAGTATGCGGCCGCAATGGTCCGTGCAGGAGATGCGGACGGGCTGGTCGCCGGACCGGTTTCAATAGAGGGCCACACGGGGCTGGAAGCAGTGGCTGGGTTAGGCATCGGACAGGGGGTGGGGTGCCGCTGTTTTCTGCTTGCGCTTCCAGAGTGGGGGGGCCGAGATGCCCTCTTGATCGCTGATGGGATGGCTATGGCCACACCCCGGCCGTTCGAACTGGCGGAAATTGCGCTCGAAGCATGTCGATGCGGTCGGGAGTTGTTCCAACGTGAGTCGACGGTGGGATTCATCGCGCCGTCGGTCGTGGCTTCGCTGAGCCGACGCAATAGGTTCGAGAGTGCCGTTGATCTGCTTGAGGGCCGCGTGCATCAAGCGATCGACACGCTCCGGGCGCGAGATTCCGATCTGGCCGTGGATCGTAAGTTGCACAGCCGGCTCGGTTCTAATGGATCCTCGAACACATATGTCTTAGCGGATCGCCAGCCGGGGAATCCCCGATTCCAACTTGAGAGCGGGTTCGAGGGAGCCCGGGTCGTGGGCCCGTTTCTACGGGGGTTATCTGGGCCGGCCAATGTGTTGGGGATGGGATGTAGCGTGGAGGACGTAATCGACATTAGCGCTATCACCGCTCTCAGTTAGCGATCGCAGATGAAATAAGAAAAGGCCCTCAAGCATTCCGAGGGCCTTTCCGTCGACAAAGTCTCTATGTATCGCGTTCAGGGCGCCGTCGCACCTTCTTCCGGCTTCGCTTTCGCGCCAGAGCCTGTTTCATTCTTTTCTTTTCGCCCGGCTTCAGGTAGTAGGAATGTTTCTTTACCTGCTTGATGATGTCCTCACCCTGGACCTGTCGCTTGAAGCGGCGGAGGGCATTTTCTATCGACTCCCCCTCGTTCAGTCTCACTTCAGCCACGTACTATACACCCCCAATCTATTTAAATTCATAACCTAGAATTATCGCGTTGCAACGCAGGCAAAGTCAAACCAGCTCAGAGCCGCTGGGGTGGCCTGTTCATTCTCGTCGGCCTAATGATATGGATAGTCCTCACACTCCTGATGGCCACAACCTGGCATTTTCCGAATCCAAGCCTTGACGCGTCTTGGCAGAGAACACCTTTCATTGTTGAGTCCGTTGGGCATTTTCTTTTGCAGCAAGGCATAGATCTAAGTTCTGACAGTGTGTAGTTTCGAGCCGGTCGATATTTTTTTCTTATCTACCTATCGATGATTGTTGGTCTCTAAGAATTTCACAGCCGAGTCAAGTCTGAGATAAGTGCTATTCCGAAGTCGATTTCTATCAGCTATAAGCTTCTTATCATTTCACTGAGTATTGGGGCGATTGGAAATTCATGTCATATGGGCTCGGCGTGTTCTCGGATTCTCTTTGGCGCTTCGGGTTCGGTGTCGAGAGCCTCGTGTTCCTCATTTTGGTCCTATGGTTTTATTTGGTATGGAACGGCATTGCTAAGGGCTCAGATTGGGTTATCAGCCTCTTGTGGACTACTTATCGCGGCCTCGTTGCTTGTTCCCGTCATGGTCTTTGAGGACATCTTGATTGGCTACGTGCCCAATGGCCCGGTTCTCCCTTACATCGTCGCGTGGAGCGTACTTGGATTGCAAACAACGTTCCGCACGCCCATTACATCCACTGCCAGGTGATTACTTCGGCGTTACTCAGCCAAGAAACCTGGACCATAACGGGCACGCTGAGATAGCATGTTTGCATTCCGAACAGCCAAACATTCAGGGAGTTTTGGAGGATTAATTATGAGGCTGATTCCATTCCTCGTGACGACATTAATTCTGTTTATTTCGGCGCCCTCCTTCGCGCAGCAATGGTACGAGCTGGAATGGAGGGAGTATGACAGTCGGATAGATTCCTTCGGTGTGACTTTCCCGGGTGAACCTACGGTGGAAGACATCACCTTCATCACGAGTTATCAGGACACCTTGCCGGGACGTGTCTACAGCTATGAGGTTGGCCCGAACCGCTATGCTGTCACCGTAGTCGATTACACGGGGCTCGAAGAACTAGAGGCGGCGCGGGTCGCAGGCTGCCTTGAGGCTGGGCTTGATGGGGATTCATGCCAGAACCACTACATGCATGCCATGCGGGGAGCAGTCATCTATGCAATCTGGAATGTCATGCAAAGGGGCGGCGAGGTTACGTATCTCTCGTTCTCCAGGACGGACCTGGTTGAAGGACAGGAGATGTACGTCAGCAACGACGATGGGTCCCGGACCATCGCCGCGAGCTACATGCACAAAGACCGCCTTTTCATCCTGGAGGCGACCGTGCCCGGCGACGCTCCACCGCCGATCCTCTTCTACAAAAGCATGGAATTCCTCGACGAGAATGGGCAACGGATTCGCTATCGAACTAATTATGCCAACGGACTGACAAGTCCGGATCGTAGCCGTTGACCATCCGCCGGGCGCGCCAGGAGCGATCGCGCCGAAAACGCTTCTTCTGCTATCAGGAGGTAAAACATGCAGTTTAGATACTTGAGCCTTGCAGCCATTTGTACCGGTCTTCTGGCCCTACCGGTTTGGGCGCACCACTCCCACGGCAACTATGACCTGACGGAGTGGGTGGAGTTTGAGGGCACGCTCAGGGGAATACAACTGCTCAACCCGCACTCCTTTCTCTTCGTCGAAATCGAAGATGAGGCCGGCGAGTCCGCGGTGTGGACACTGGAAGCGACCGGTCCCGCGGGAATTGAACAGAACGGAGTCGGGCGCGACGACGTCAGGCCGGGCGATACCATTGGAGTGCGATGCCATCTTCTGGTTGACGGCTCCAAGGGCTGTCTCCTTGGGTTTGTGACACCGTTGCATGGTGATCCGGAGCGAGGTCACGGTGTTGCGCTAGAGTGGGACTAAGTCGCGCTCCCGATACGTTCATTGCGATCCAGTTGGGATCGGCCCGTCGCAGGCTTGTCGTTACTAGTCCGGCGTTATTTCAGGTCTGCGACACGACTCCGGGTAGGTCACGCGGTGCGAACCCCGAATCTAGCGGCATGAGCAAGGTAAGGCCGGCTCTCAACACCGAATTCTTGATGACGCCCGTTCCAGGGCTTGGCCCACAGTTTTCTACCACCTGCCGCTGACCCTCGCTGCTGTCCTTACAAGCGAAATGGCCTCTTAACTGCCTCTCCTCACGGCGTTGCGTCCACTCGCAAGTTATTCATTCCAAAGTCCAAACATAATTCACTCCATAGGGCCCCAGAATATCGGCTAAAACCCGGTCGCTCCCTTCAAATCCGTTTTTGAGAACGTGAGACTCCAATTGCTTCTGAGTCTCTCCTTCGAGTATGGTCTTGCAAAGTACTTAAGAGTTCCTGTGGAAGAGGGAGAAAATCGATGAGGTCAGCAGACACGAATACCATGAAGCGACGTCTGTTCAAGACGGCTGCCGTTGTTGTGTTCCTGTTCGTGGGGATCGGGACCATGCCAGCCAACGCTCAGGTTCCGAGTGTCTCCTCTGCGGTGCCCAATCTGTCGGGGATCTGGAAGCGTGCAGAAAGGACTGAAGTGCTGGATCCCTTGCAGTTGAATGCGAGGGCGGAGGCGTTGAGGGGCGTGCTGGATGAGCGCGCGTACCCCAAGTACGACTGTGTGGCAGCGACGATGCCCCGCATCCTGACCGACTCCTACAACTTTCAGATCCAACAGCAGGCTGACCGGGTGCTGTTGATGTTCGAGAAGGACGACGTTGTGCGTACAGTCTGGATGGAGGGTCACCCCCATCCGGCGCCCAGCGTGGGCGAGTACTTTCTTCAGGGATACTCGGTTGGCCGGTACGAGGGCGACCAACTCGTCGTCGAGACGAGCAAGTTCACCTACGACCCCCATGGATTCAGCGACGGGTCGCCCACGATTGCATCCTCGCAGCGAAAGAAAGTGAGTGAGCGATACTGGCTCGACGGGGGCCGCCTTCGCGTGGAGGTTGTCACCGAGGATCCGCTGATGATTCTGGAGCCGTATCGATACCGTTACGCTTGGGATCGAACAGACGAGGAATGGCTGGAATTTGCGTGCGACATCGAGAACTCGCACACTGTGCTGCCCTTCCTGGCCCCTGTTTACGGCGTGCCGTAGCCGCCCGTGCGTGCAGAGGAGGGTAACAATGAGATCGAGTACAACGACGTTCCTGGCAGGTGTTCTTGTGGCCGTTGGACTGATGCTGCCCCTCGATCACGCCGCTGCCCATCATTCTGCCGCGGTGTTTTTCGATCGAGATCGAATCGTGGAGATTCATGGCGTCGTCACCCAGTGGTCGTTCACGAATCCACATCCGATCTTGAGGCTCGAGGTCACGGATGGGGATGGTCAGACGGTCGAATGGCTGATGCAATTCACGAACGTGCTCAACATGAAGAGGCTTGGGATCACGCTTGCGACCTTCGCCGCAGGCATGGAGTTGACCGTCGCTGGACCGAGGGCAATCGCGGAAGAAATTTACGCGCTGAACCCGGAGCAGGTTGTGCTCCCTGATGGCACAATAGTTCGTGCAGCTCCCGGGCAGGCTGGCGAAAGGGGCGTTACCCGCCCGAACTGAGGCTGGCCAGCGTCGCTTCCATAGGCAGGCGGTATCGGGGCCGGTCGGGCAAATCATGCCGCGTCGGTCGGGGCTTCGGGCTGAGGCCGATTCTGTAGTGGCGCCCGTCTGGATGGCTGACCATTTGGGGTGCCGTGGTAGCCGGATCGCGTGACTTTCATCCGATTTGCCGGGAAGCCATGGGCTCAAGAGGTGTGTGATTCAGTTCCGTAAGATCCGACTGAGTGCGTGGATCTGGGCCAGGTTTTCTCGCATTTCAACGAACGTATCAATTTGAATGCCGCCGCCTGTCAGCGTCGAGATTGTTTCCAGTATCTGTACCACCATCGGAGTGATCCGCACCACCCGGTCTCTAACGCTTTCCTCGGAAGGCGCTTCAACTTCGATCCGTTCCGCGTCAAATCTCCACTCGAAGAATTTGATCATGTCGTCGGTGACCCTCTCCAGATCTTCCGTCTGATTCTCGAAGTCTCGGCGAGACCGTCGGTCTGACATCGAATCATATTGCCTGGCCCAATCTTCCTTCCCCAGCTCGAACAACTTCTCTCTGTTCTCCTCGAATTGTTCCATTTGAAGCTGTTCGTACCTGGCCTTTCCTTCGGGTGTGTCCCAAAACCCAGGGGCTTCTTCCTGCGCGGTGATTCCCGGCAGATCGAAACCTCTGTCCAGGTATTCGAGTTCGGTTCTTCGTCCCCCACTTGTTGGCGTCTGGCCATTCGTCGTGGATGTAATGATCAGAAGAGCGCTTGCAAGAAACAGGCACCGGGCAACGGGTTTCATCGTCATGGCGTAGACTCCTCTCGACAGCCTGCGACGTTCATGCTGAATGAGCAAGAAAATTCGATCCGTCTTCGTTTGCCTCACTCGCGATTCTCAACTCCTCAAATTCATGGGTCTGATCAATCCAGACTGTCCAAAGGCTGCGTCCCCTGGTACCAAATTACGTTTGGCCGCGTTCCAGCCTCGGTCTTCAGCCGGCAGTCCGGCGCTCTTTCCGGGTAGGACAAGGGCATCCGAGCAATCCAGGTGACTATCCAGATGGCAGTGAAACTCTGTAGAGAAGTCGGAAAAGGCAGGCCGACCGATCGTCCCGAGTGGCAGAGGTGCTGCAGGCGGCGTCAGGAAACTTTCAAGACTCCCTTCTCACGAAAAATTCTCAACTCGCACCTTTTAACTGGCCCCGTCAATTGACGCTTCCGCAGCCCGGTCCCGGCATGCCGCAGGGTCCGCAGAATTCCTCGGCGCTACTTTCGGTTCCACTGCTGGCCACGGCAAAGACGGAGAGCTGCCGTTCGACCTCAACGCTCTTGCAGCTGACACATTCAACGGACGAAGTGTGTGTAGGTACGATTTTTTCAAATTGGGTGCCGCACTCTTCGCAAACATATTCAAATAGTGGCATTTTGTTCTCCTATTCGACCCAGTCGGCTATGAAAACGTTCGTGTTGCCCTCGTCTTCGGCGAAACGATTCGAAGCCCAGAGCAACTGTGTCCCATCCGCGCTAAATATGGGGAATCCGTCGAATGAGTCATCGAACGTCAGCCGTTCCAGGCCCGTGCCGTCGATGTTGATCATATAGAGCTCAAAGTTGGGAACACGCGGGTTCTGGTTGTCCATATCGGACGCGAAGATGATCTTTTCACCGCTCGGATGAAAATATGGTGCCCAATTGGCGCCCCCATAGGACGTGATCTGACGTTTCTCGCTCCCGTCGGCCCGCATGATCCAGACTTCGAGATTGTCTGGCCGGACCAGGTCCTGTGCGATCAAATCTTCATATTGAGCGACGTTTCCGGGATCGGTCGGATGCCCGGCACGATAGACGATCCACTGACTGTCGGGCGAGAAGAACGCACCCCCGTCATAGCCGAGCTCATGGGTCAGTCGGGTCTGTTCGCTGCCATCGAGACCCATCGTGTAGATTTCCAGATCACCGTCTCGCGTCGAGGTGAAAACGATTGTCTCGCCATCCGGTGATACCGTTCCCTCGGCATCGTATCCGTCGGCATCGGTGAGCTGGCGGAGGTCTGTTCCATCTGAGTTTGCCGCAAAGATGTCGAACGAGCGGTACAGTGGCCACACGTATCCCAGCGATCGGTCGGGAACAGGGGGACAATCCGGATCTCCCAGATGAGTCGAAGCGTAGATAATCGTCGAGCCATCCGGCGTGTAGTAGCCGCAGGTGGTGCGTCCTTCACCCGTGCTGACCCGCCTCAGATCGGACCCGTCCGTCTTCATCGTGTATTGCTGGTCACACCGGCCCTCGTCGCGTGTGGATTGAAAGATAATGTCCTGGCCGTTCGAAGAAAAGTATGCCTCCGCGTTCTCTCCACCAAACGTCAGTTGTCTCGGATTCTGAATGTGGATTTCATCCGGATGCGGGGTGACGGGCCGGGCCGTTGCGGGTGAAATCGCAGGTTCCTGACGTACACTGTCGGCCTGATCCATCTCAACCGTCGTCCCGCATGCGGTCAGGAGCAATCCCGCAGCCAATATGATCAATCGTTTGTCAAAATGAAGCACTACCGTGTCCCCAGTGTAACCTCAGCCGTTACCCGCTCACCGTCCCGGTTGACCACGACGGTGACTGTATTTCCGGGCGCCTCGGCCTGCAGTGCATAGGTAAAGTCATAAAGGTTTTGAATCTGCTTGCCGTTGAATTCGATCATGAGGTCTCCAGCCCTGAAGCCGGCGTCTTCGGCCGGACTTGCCGGACTGATGTCCGCAAACAGGACTCCGCCCAGGTCGTCCCGAAAGTCGGGAACCGATCCGAAATAGGGGCCATAGCCCCCGCCACTCCCAATGACCGGCCGGGGCTCTGAAACCTCCGTGTAGAGGGGTCGCTCGATGGCGCCCGCCAAACGGCCGAGCATCTGGTAGGCGAGCATCAGAACCTTGCGTGCTCCATCCGCGTTGATCTTGTCCGCCGTGTCCGATGGCCGATGGTAGTCGCTGTGGAGGCCTGAGAAGAAAAATAGAACGGGAATTCTCTTGATGTTGAATGACATATGGTCACTCGCCCCCATTCCCGAGTCCGAATAGTCCACCCTCAGCCCGGTCGGTTGGCGGAGTTCTTCAAGAGCTTCCATAAAATCTGGAGAGGTTCCCACACCGCTCACATAGACATGGTCATCTCTCAATCGTCCGATCATGTCCAGGTTCAACATGGCGACGGCGTTCTCGATGTCAATCGTGGGCTCAGCGACGAAGTGGCTCGATCCGCGCAGCCCCACTTCTTCACCCGCGAACGCCATCAGAAGAACCGAACGCTTGAAAGATCCTCGATTCCGTCCTGCGATCCGCGCCAACTCAAGAATACCTGCGGTTCCTGAAGCGTTGTCGTCGGCGCCGTGGTGTATCTGGCCGTCTCCATCTGGGGCCAATGAAGACTCACCGTCCAGACCCAGATGGTCGTAATGCGCTCCAGCGATGACCCATTCGTTCTTCAACTTCGGATCCGAACCATCGATCGCCGCCAGGACGTTGCGGACTGGCTTCCGAATCCGGAGGATATCCGTCGTTAGGTTTGCCCGACTGTCAGCAAATTCGAACGAACGGGATTCTAACCGCGTATCAATTTCGGTTTGCATCTGACGCAGGTCGAAACCTCCGGCTTCGAAATAAGACAGTACCGGCTCCATGCGTGCATACGCAGCCGCTATACCGGAATTGTCTTTTGCCGTACCTGTTGCAGTCGAGGCAATCGCCTCTTCATCGGCTCCGTGGTTGTTCGGATCCAGCATGAAAACGATGCCGGCCGCTCCATGTTGCCTGGCGTTGATCGCTTTGTTCATCAGCGACGCATGGGAAGTAAACGCCGCGCCGTCAAACGGGCTGTCCTCGTCCAGTTCCTGGGGCTCATGACGAAACGCCACAACGATCTTGCCGGTGACATCTACCCCCGCGTAGTCGTCCCAATGCATCTCCGGCGCGGTAATGCCGTAACCGACGAAGACCAGAGAGCCCACGACCTTGGCGGGCGTGGAGAATCGGACCGATTGGAACTCGTTTCCTGGAAGGAGGTCCCGTTCTCCCAGCGTCAACTGACTGGCCGGTCTCAGTTCGGTTTCGGTTGTCAGCTCAAAGGTCTGGAAGTACGTACCGTTTTCACCCGCTGGACGGAGTCCCCAAATGCGGAACTGGGCTGCCAGATATTCGGCTGCGTTGTCCAATTCCGGAGAACCGTTCCCCCGACCCTCCATAACAGGATCCGCCAGAAACCGGACGTGATCCATGTACTGGTCAGTGGATATGGCGCTGGCCGCAAGCCGGTGAGAAGCCGGAGTCGTCTCCGCAGGTGTTGCCACTAGAGAGCCCAGACCGACCGAAGACACAGCGACGACGAAAAGGATTAGCACAGCTACGGGATAGTGTTTTCGTTCCATGAGTCCATCATATCCAGAACTGGCGAATCGTCGCAACAAATGGCTTGCACCGATCGCGCGTCAGCTTGAAAACGCAGGTGATGTTCAACCCGATCCAATCAGCTGAATCCACTGACGCCTCAGATCCACCGCTTTACTGTGGGGGCCGTCCATACGCACCGTGGGACCGCTGGGGATCTTCCAGTGCCGCCTGCTCAGGTCGGTATGTCCAGGAGGCTTCTCCATCAGCATTATGGTGTGAGTCGACCTTCGTTCAGACTCCGCGTGAAAAGCGACAGAGACCCTCATTCCAACGAACAAAGGCGGAACGAATGACTGCGTAAAATCATAAGATGGCGGATTTCTAGTTGGCGGGAGGAATCTCGTGGCACTCAGGCGTCGATGCTCTGACGGGCAATCACTCTGATTTCCACGAATTCATCGATCGTTTCGGGATGTTCTTCGATAAACGTCCAAAACGAGCGCACGGCGACGTATCGGAGAAAGAATCCGTAAGGAATCATCCCCAGCAGAACTATGAAACCCAGCACGAAGTAACCCAGCCAGACAAGACTGGCTGAAGCCGCAATGAAGAGCCACATCAATCGGTGGAGAATGACCCCTGTGATAACGTTCGTGCGCCACCAATAGGACGCTTCCGTTCGATCGATCTCAAACGGCCCGGACATCCGCCTCGGCTCCATGACCCCAGTATGTTTTCAAATCGCTGATTCGGGTCATTTGCCGGCTAGAATCGCTTCCCTGCAGGCGCCCTTTATTCAGGTTTTTTCTAATGAACCGGGCAAGCTTAGCGGCGCGCTTGGAGATCCGGTTCAGATCTGGCTTCGCGATGCCTTTCTCGAAGAGCTCGAAATTCAAAGCACCTTGAGCGGAGGAATCCCATTCCCAGACGCCGACGACCTGGCCGTTCCAGATCACGGTTGCAATGGGATCGTTGATCAGCTTCCCCCGCCACCGGGCAAAGGGTTTGTCGGAGTGATCCGAGCTGACGAAGCGGTCGACCACTTCCCTCTGTCCTTTCAGATAGATATCGCGATACGGGATCAGGTTCACCGTAGAGTTGTCGGGAGTAAAGTCGGCGAATTCCTCTAAATCGCTTCCGTTCATAAGGAATTGATCTTTGCTGCTGGTGACCTTGATGGGTTCCAGACTCGGCTGGATCTCTTGGGCGGCACGGATCGCGTCTGTCACGTTGATCCCGGCCCACCACGCGAAGTCCTTGACTCGCGCCGGTCCTTCGGAACGGAAGTAAAGCTTGGCAAGTTCGATATTGGCGATCTCGGGTTTCAGCTGAAACGGATCGACTTCGGGCAGGACCTCGGAGAGCAACCCGTATTTGGATTCAGTCGAATTCAGATGTTTGATGGACTGAACCTTGACGATTCGTCCGTCCTCCTCCAGAACGCGGATCGCCAACGATACGCTCCCGGTCAGGCCGATCCGTTTCAATCGTAATGGAAAGTCTCGAACAAGGTGTGATGGAACAGCATCTCGAATTTCATCACGGGTTGTTAAACCGCTCTCCATCGCACGGATGACCGCGTCCTTGAGCTGATCGATTTCCTTTGCGTTGATGGGCAGCAGAGTGCGGGCTTCCCTGGCGAGGTCGGTGAACGTACGGCTCCGCACGCGGAGTGCAATTGGCGCGTCCTCACGGGGCACGAGCATGGTGCAGCCGCGCAGGGTTTCTAGCCGGACCAGCTTCCTTTTCTTAAAGACCAGACCGTCCAGGCTTGCTGGCTGGAACTTATCCAATCGTGCCCAGACGGAGAGGTAGGGGGAGCAACAGCCCGGGGAGTGAATCCATCCGACCGAGCGCACTAAGTCTAGAAGGTCGCCCCCTTTGAACGGGCGATCGAGCCACTGGCGATGCATCCGCCACGCGTTTAAATGCTGTACCAAGAACGGTTTTCTGGATCTTTTGGCCTTCATGAATTTGGATAGCTTCCGGTCAATTTGAAAGACGGCATTCGTCGTGACCTCGTTCGCACAAGACGGGTTCCAGCGGCCAACTCGGCTTCTACCGCGTGTGCTAAAATCGCGTTGCTGATGATGAAGACCTCAATTGTAGTGTTGGCAGTGTGGGCAAGTCAATGAACCCCCAGTTCATCGGCCTGAGGCACGCCGCGCTCTACGTCCGGGATGTAGGCCGCTCCCTGGCATTCTATCGTGATGTATTAGGCATGCAACTGGAGTGGAAGCCGGACGAGGAAAACGTCTATCTCACTTCCGGGTCCGACAACCTTGCGCTCCATAAACTCCCTCAGAATCGTGAGCCCGGAGAAGTCCAGACACTTGGCCACATCGGGTTTGCCGTTCGCTCCGCAGCGGATGTCGACATCTGGGCGCTACGCCTCGAGAATCAGGGGGTCGAATTGGCCAAGCCGCCGAAGACTCATCGTGATGGCGCCCGGTCTTTTTATTTTTACGATCCCGACCGAATCCTGATCCAGCTCATCTACCATCCGCCGATATCGGAGAGTTCCTGAGCAGCAATAATCGGAGGCGGATGCAGATTTTCCCCAGTCCTTCGATGACAGATCCTGGCTGAGGAAATCCGCCTCCCTCCCCGAAATATATCACTACTGAAAGCCCCGTCTGGCAATGGTTTTCTCGTGCTATACTCTCGCTCTGCTGAGGTCGTATGCCTTTCTTATCTGAACAGTTCGATCGCACAGTCGGGCAGTACCCGGGCCGCACCGCCCTCGTCGATGAAGCGGGGCGCTCGTGGACTTATAGAGAGTTACGTGATGACGTAAATCGCCTTGCCCAACGTCTGGCGTCCGATGTTCCCGGGAATATCGTTGGAATCCTACTGTTGAATTCCCAGCGATACCTGGTATCCATGCTTTCCATCTGGAAGGCAGGAAAGACTGCTGTCCCTTTGAATTATCTTCTGCCGCCCCAGGACCTGGGTTTCATACTGAAAGATTCTGGAATGTCAGCCCTGATCGGATCCAAGTTTTTCGACGAAGCGCTTGGAAAGATTCGACCTTTGTTCGGTGACCGCGGCAAAATCCTGATGGCTGATGATCCCGATTTCATTCCCGAGACTGCGGGCTTGGAGGTGGGAGCGGAACAGGATCCCGCGCTCTATTTGTACACTTCGGGCACGACGGGCCGTCCGAAGGGTGTCGTCCTCTCCCACGCCAACCTGATTGCGAACGTGGAGTCTTCGCAGCTAGCAGGTAAGTTCAGCCCGGACGACAGCTTCCTCTGCCTGCTGCCCTTCTTTCATACCTACGCGATTACGGGGACCTTTCTCCTTCCTTTCTTGAATGGAAGCAAGGCTGTCCTCGTGGATCGCTTCGGGCCGACCAAGGTCTTGAAGCTGATTGACGAGCAGAAGATTTCTTGCTTCATGGCGATCCCGTCGATGTATCGGGTCTTAGCGGCATCCGACGAGGAATACGATACCAGCGCCATGAGGTTTCCTATATCTGGTGGTGAGCCTCTGCCGCTTGTGATCGCGGAAGCCTTCAAGAACCGATTCAGCGTAGACATTTACGAAGGGTATGGGCAAACCGAGGCGGCCCCTGTGATTACGCTCAATGTTCCTGGAGCCAGGAAGCTCGGTACAGTGGGTCGAGCACTGCCCAACGTGGAAGTTGCAATTTGGAACGACCGCGGTGAAGTGTTGCCGGTGGATGAAGTCGGCGAGGTGATGGTCCAGGGTGCGAACGTGATGGAGGGTTACCACAACCTCCCTGCAGAGACCGCAAAGACGATTACCAATGGATGGTTGCATACCGGCGATCTTGGCAAGATAGATGCCGATGGCTTCGTTTCGATCACCGGCAGGAAGAAGGAACTGATCATATCCGCGGGTGAGAATATCTACCCCAGAGAGATCGAAGAAGTGCTCGTTCGGCACGCCTCAGTCAAGGAAGTGGCCGTGATCGGCGTGTTCGATGAAATCCGCGGCGAGGTCCCCAAGGCTTTTGTGATTGCTGAGGAAGGCGCTCCGCTCGATGAACGTGAGCTGCGCAGTTTTTGCAGGGAGCATGTAGCGAAATACAAGGTGCCGAAGGTGATCGAAATCGTCGACGATCTGCCCAGAACGCCTTCCGGAAAAGTGCTGAAGCGTTTGCTGAAGTGATGCGAGGATGACCTTTAGGACGTGCCCCGTGCTGGCCGCATCATTTGTCTAAAGTGAGTGTATGAATGTCGTTTTTTGGACGTTATAATTCAATCGCAAGGAGATTAGAATGACCTATATCATCGGTTCGCCGTGCATCGGCACTAAGGATACGGCCTGCGTTGATGCTTGCCCGGTAGACTGCATTCATCCCAAGAAGGATGAAGACGGCTTCGAAGAATCGGAGATGCTCTACATTCATCCGGAGGAGTGCATCGATTGTGGGGCCTGTGAGCCGGCCTGCCCGGTGACCGCGATCTGGCCTGAAGACAACGTGCCCGACGACGAGCAGCAATACATTGCACCGAACTACGAGTACTTCGGGTTGACCAAGGACTAGCTCATCGAATTTAAAGTCAGAAAAGGGCGGCCATCCGGCCGCCCTTTTTTGAATGTGCTTCTAACTCTGGTTGATCCTCTCTGATCCGGCAATAAGGAAGCCGCCGATTACACAGATTCGTTCGTGCCGTGGAGAATGGGCGGGCCTTGGTTTCCGCTTGGTAGTGGCTTTCTTGAGATCAATAATAGATCCTCTAAATCCGTGGCTGGAGATCCATAGCCCTGCCCACCGCGGAAGAGAAAGGACTCACTCATGGCTAATACGAATATCGAATCCTCTCTTAATGAAAGTCGCGTATTTCCCCCCAGCGCGGAATTTTCCAGCCAGGCCACCATTGCGAGCATGGATGCGTATGAGGAAATGTATCGACGATCCCTGGATGAGCCCGACGCATTCTGGTCCGAGGTCGCGTCCGAGCTGGAGTGGTTCGAACCGTGGTCAAAGGTTCTCGAATGGAACGAGCCGATCGCGAAGTGGTTCGTGGGTGCGAAGACGAACATATCCTACAACTGCCTCGACCGCCATCTCTCCGGCTGGCGCAAGAATCGAGTGGCCCTGCTCTGGGAGGGAGAACCCGGTGACCAGCGGATTCTGACCTACCAGATGCTCCACCGTGAAGTCTGCAGGTTCACCAACGTTCTCGTTTCACTGGGTGTCCGGAGCGGTGATCGAGCGACGATCTATCTGGGAATGGTGCCCGAACTGCCTATCGCGATGTTGGCGTGTGCACGCCTCGGCGTGATGCATAACGTTGTGTTTGGAGGGTTCAGCGCGGAAGCGCTGCGCGACCGGATCAACGACTCTGAATCGAAGATTCTGATCACCGCTGACGGTGGCTACCGGAGAGGCGTGATCGTTCCACTGAAAGAGAACGTGGACGCTGCGCTGGATGGCGGCGCCCCTTCGGTGGACAAAGTCGTTGTCGTCAAACGGACCGGAGAGGCGATTGGGATGGAATCCGGGCGTGATCTCTGGTGGCATGAACTTATGGCGGAATCGTCGGACGCATTCGAGGCCGTCAGCTTGGATGCCGAACACCCCCTGTTCATGCTCTATACGAGTGGGACTACGGGCAAACCGAAAGGCGTGGTTCATACGACCGGCGGCTATATGGTGAGCGCCTATTCGACGATGAAGTGGGTCTTCGATCTGCGAGATGAGGATACCTATTGGTGTGGTGCCGACATCGGATGGGTCACCGGCCACAGCTATATCGTTTACGGGCCGTTGCTCAACGGTACGACCAGCGTGATGTATGAGGGCGCTCCAAATTATCCGGAACCGGACAGGCTCTGGTCCATCATCGAGAAGTATCGGATCAACATATTCTACACGGCGCCCACGGCCATCCGGGCTTTCATCAAGTGGGGTGACCAATGGCCGGCAAAGCATGACCTTTCCAGCCTTCGGCTGCTTGGAACAGTCGGGGAGCCGATCAATCCCGAAGCCTGGATGTGGTATCACACGAAAATCGGGGGCGAAAACTGCCCGATCGTGGATACGTGGTGGCAGACCGAAACCGGTTCCATCATGATTTCTCCATTGCCTGGAGCGACACCGACGAAGCCCGGTTCCGGAACACGCCCTTTGCCGGGCATTGTGCCCGACATTGTCGATCGCGACGGAAACTCAGTTCCCGACAACCAGGGGGGCTTCCTCGTAATCAATCGTCCCTGGCCTTCGATGCTCCGCACGATCTACGGCGATCCGGAGCGATACCAGAAGCAATATTGGGGCGAGATCCCCAGTGTCTACTTTACCGGCGACGGCGCTCGCCGGGATGCGGACGGCTACTTCTGGATCATGGGCCGCATTGATGATGTGATAAACGTTTCGGGGCACCGAATCGGAACGATGGAAGTAGAAAGCGCTCTCGTCAGCCATCCAAACGTCGCTGAAGCGGCAGCCGTCGGCATTGAACATGAAATCAAAGGTCAGGGCGTCGTCGCCTTCGTTACGCCAACCGGGGACAGCGAACCCACGCCGGAACTCAAAGACGAACTACGAGTTCACGTCGGTACAGTTATTGGCGCTTTCGCCAAACCCGAGCAGATCCGCTTTACCGAGGCGCTTCCCAAGACCCGAAGCGGCAAGATCATGCGGCGCCTCCTCCGGGACCTCGCTTCGGGCAAGGAAACCGTCGGAGACACGACGACGCTTGAGGACTATGGCGTCCTGGCGAAACTCCGCGAGTCCGAAGAAGCGTAACGAATTGACCCGTGACAAGTGACGAGTTCGATGATCGGAAGCCCGATACGTGTCACTTGCCACCTACCAACACATTTCTGAGTCAATGAGTGTGGACACAAAGGTCGGGTTTGTCGGTCTGGGAATCATGGGTAAACCCATGGCTCGGAATCTGCTGAACGCCGGGTATCCGCTTACGGTTCACAATAGAAGTCGCGCGAGTGTCGACGAACTCAGCCATGAGGGTTCGATCCGGGCCAGATCGCCCCGCCAGGTGGCCGATGCTGCCGACATTATTATCACGATGCTTCCGGACTCACCCGATGTCGAATCGGTCGCCCTGGGTCCGGACGGGCTCATCGAAGGCGCACGCGAGGGCCAGTTGCTGGTTGATATGAGCACGATCAATCCCCTCGTATCGCAGAAAATCGGGGCGGCCCTTTATGTCCGTGGTGTGAGCATGCTCGACGCGCCGGTCAGCGGAGGGGAACCCGGAGCGATTGACGGAATTCTCTCGATCATGGTCGGTGGGGAACTCTCCGACTTTGAGCGGGCGCGGCCGCTGTTTGAAGTCATGGGTCGGACGATTACCCACATGGGATCCCTCGGGAGCGGAGGCTTCACCAAGTTGGCTAACCAGATCATCGTGGCCCTCAATTTGACGGCAATCGGCGAGGGCCTGGTGTTCGGTGCGCGGGCCGGTGTCGACCCTCGGAAAATGATCCAGGCTCTTTCAGGGGGAATGGCTGCCAGTCGTTGTTTGGAGCAGAAGTCGGAAAAGATCCTGTCCGGGGACTTTGAGCCGGGTTTTAAGATAGATCTCCATCAGAAAGATCTGGGTCTGGTCCAGGCAGCTGCCGCCGCCCTCGGAGTCCCGGTCCCCACGACCGCCCTGGTTCAGCAGTTCTTCAGAGCGATGCAGGCCCGGTCGCATGGTGCGGACGACCACAGCGGCATCATTCAGTTTTTCGAAGGTCTGGCCGGAACCGAGGTTCGCGATCCGTCCGCTCCAGAGAAACCCAGTATTAGATGAGAGCACTCTCGGGCACTTCCCCACCCGAATATCCGTTTACCACGGCGGGGGTGCTATGGGCTGACCGCTCTGGCGTAGCTCAGGATGTCTCGTGCAGGGCCTTCGAGACTCGTGAGGTAAGTTTGCCACTGTTCCGGCGTGAATTGCTGTGGCATATCACCGGTCTTCATTCCCTCAATCGTGGTTACAGCGCGTTCCGCGTAAGCCACCGCCTTGGCCGGTTGCTGACGGGCTACCGACAGCGTTCGAGCTACTGTCATCAGCGCAGTGACGTTTTCCCCGTTCACTTCGATGGCCTTTTCGCCGTATTCGATCGTTTGAGCGGATTCGTTTCTCTGATTGTGGGCATCCATCAGTAGCGTGTAAACGTCACCCAGCACGCTGGCCTCGGGGAATTCTGCCTCAAACTGCAGGCATAGTTCGATCTTCTGGTCCAGATCGGTGGCCTCCGTTATCTGCTGATACAGCATGTCCTCTGGGGTTCCTGCAATCAGCTGGGCCGATGCGTTCACGCTCAGAGCCAATAACAGGGCAAGACAAGCAAAGACGCACTTTATCTTCATTGTTTTGTAGTCCTCCAACTCGCTGCCGCAAATCTAACAGAATTCAGGGAAACAATTAACCTCTTTTTAATCTCCAGCTGCGAGGTGGTCCGGTTTCTATTTAGACGTAGGACACACAAATAGGGTTACACACTGACCAAAGTGAAGTGCGGGATTTCAATACTTCATGGCACTTAACTTTTAGCTGGTTTCTTTCCGTACCGCGTCCGGACATACTCTTCAAGGATGGCGACGAAATCGCTGACGATGGTGTCGCCACGAAGGGTCGTATGCAGTCTGGAATTGACGTAAACGGGGGCTTTTGGTTCCTCGCCGTTGCCGGGGAGCGAAATCCCGATGTCCGCGTGTTTTGACTCGCCCGGCCCGTTAACCACGCAGCCCATAACAGCCACACGCAGTTCCTCTACCCCCGTGTAAAGCCCCCGCCACTTCGGCATCTGGCCATCGAGATACCTTTCGATGTCCTGGGCCATTTTCTGAAAAAGAGTACTCGTTGTCCGTCCACAGCCCGGGCAGGCGGCCACCTGGGGTGAGAAGTGACCGAGGCCGAGGCTTTGGAGAACGTCGCGGCAGACGCGGACTTCTTCGCTACGATCGCCGCCGGGGTCAGGCGTCAGGCTCACACGTATCGTATCTCCAATGCCTTCGAGGAGAAGGACCGAAAGTGCTGCTGTGCTGGTCACGATGCCTCTCCGTCCCATACCGGCTTCGGTCAAACCCAGGTGCAGCGGGCAGTCCGTCCTGGATGCCAGATCCCGGTATACATCGATCAGGTCGGGGACCGAGGAAACCTTCGCGCTCAATATGATTCTGTCCCGACCGAGTCCACATGATTCGGCAAGCTGGACCGATTCAAGCGCACTCGTGACCATCGCTTCGAGTACGACGCCGCGGGCGTTCCTGGGTTCGCTCCGTTTTGCGTTTTCGTCCATCAGGCGGGTGACGAGTTTCTGGTCCAGCGAACCCCAGTTGACTCCGATGCGTACGGCTTTCTGGTTGTCTCGAGCTATACCGACAATGGTTTCGAAGTTTTCGTCGTGGCGACTCCCTATTCCAACGTTGCCGGGGTTGATCCGGTATTTGGCCAGAGCCGCCGCACACTCGGGGAATTCACGGAGCAGGATGTGCCCATTGTAGTGGAAATCTCCAACGATGGGCGTGGGGATGCCCTGATCCCGGAGCCTCTCGACGATTTCAGCTACAGCCCCGGCCGATTCCCGTGTGTTGACGGTTATCCGGACCAGTTCCGACCCTGCTTCGCTAAGCGCCGCAACTTGTCGAACAGTCGCCCGGATATCGCTTGTGTCGGTGTTCGTCATTGATTGGACGACGATAGGGTGGGTGCCGCCCACCCCAACACCGGCGACGTCTACGGTGAGCGAATGCCGTCGTAGCTGTTCAGGCATATTCGGGGATTATAGGGACACACACTGCATTGGGCAAAGCGGAAGTCTCGGGCCGCTGAGTAGTACCCAAAGAATAATGTGTTCTTTGCCCGACAGTACAAAGAGATTCTTTCAGTGTTAATACGGTTCTAAACGCAGGCAAGCGTGAGTACCCTCAGCGTAGGAGAAAGTGCAGTCGTGTCCGCACTTCGACGCATCCGTTGTAAGATTCAGTCCCCGGCAGCCAGTCTTGGTCGAGGAAAAATGATTGGTGTTCAACTCCATACGCTTATCGTCCACTTCCCTATTGCGTTGACGTTTGCGGCGTTCATTTATGATGCCCGCGGCTTCTATTCTCGGACCCCCAGGCTATATGGAATAGCGTCAAGCCTTACACGATTCGCCACCCTGGCGGCGGTCGTGGCTGCGGCAACCGGTTTCAGTCTGGCAGGTATGAGCGGTGTTGGCAGCGGCGGGACGGTTACAGGGCATGCCGGGTTCGGGACTCTCACCGTGATCGTTCTTGTGAGCTTGGCGTTCCTGCGTTATTCAGCGGAAGCACGGGTGGAATCTCCAGAAGAAGCGTTTCGAACTGCGTGGCTCTGGATTGAATTTCTGGCGGTCGTACTCGTAACCGCGACTGCCATTATTGGACATAGCATGTAAGATAAGGTGGATCATTTATTGAAATACGTTGATGTGGCCCTCGATCGCGCGCGCGGGCGAGCACCCGGGTCAAGCCGGGTCAAGCCAGGTCAAGCCAAATCAAACACGAGACTTAACTCACGTGGAAGAACGAGATTTCTATTCGGAAAAGGACGAAGTCAAGACTCACAAGTTAGACTGCCCGTCCTGTCGGCAATCAAACGAATACAAGATTCGCTGGCGGGTGCGCTCGAAGAAGAAATCGCTGCCGCGGCATGCCGGTGAGGAGGATCGCGCCCGCTTCAAGGCAGCCCGGGACTATATGGTACGCATTGACGACACGGTTCGATGTGTTACGCCGCGATGCGGCAAGCGGATCGAGATAACCAGCGTCCAATCCGTCATTACGCTGTAGTCGGGTACTCTTTTGTAACGAGGGTTCCGGGTTCTCGGGGGTTGTTCAAAAGATCCAGCGCATCCTGAAGGATTCGGCGCTGGAGTTCAGTTTTGTGCGGGAGACCGAGCGACTGACCTGGAGCAAACGGTTTGGGGTAGAGTGCTCGGGACGGGCCGGCCTGTTCGGACTCTTCGGGCGAGACCGTAATCAGAACTGAAGCGATACCCAGGCACTCAATGGCCCGTTGAATCGTGACGACCGTCCGATGGCAGAGCGGTCAGCCACCGGTCAGAAGCACCAGGTCAGGGCGCAGCCGGGCGACCTCTTCGGCGAGAGTCCAGCTGACATCTTCCTTGAGTTTCCTCAACTGGGTCGTCAGTCCCATCGATATATGGAAGTCGGATATCTTCCCCATGACACCGCGTGAAATGAGATCTCTCAGCCGATCCACTGGAAACACGCAGTTGATATCGGCTCGAGCGGACGCGGGGTCGTAGTGCCCGGCAACAACCCGAAGCTCTCGCGTGTCTACGTCCCCCGGAATCTTCCTGAAGCTTAAATCGTTTTCCGTGAATGGCTCCATTCCCTCCGCATAGACACCGGCAGTCGTCACCAGTGCAACCCGCGCACTACTGAGGTCACGTTTGAAAGGCGTATAGGGAATACACGCTCTGGCAATCTGAATAGGCATCACGGAGGCTGGCACGGGCGGTTTTGCCACCCATGCCAGATGGATTTCTTAACCCGCGACCTTCTTCAGTTCTTCGAAGAGAACAGAATTCTTGGGTTGATCGCCGATATCGTGAACGTCGATGTATCGCAGGATGCCTTCCTTATCGACTATGAAGATCGCGCGCTCGGTAATGCCTTCCTTTCGAAGGACGTTATATTTCAATGCAACCATTCCGTGTGGCCAGAAATCGCTCAACAGAGGGTAGGAAATTCCACCCAATGATGCGGCCCACGCCTTATTGGAATAGGGAGAGTCGATGCTAATACCCAGAACCTGGGTATCTAGTCGGTCGAATTCGGAAATGTCTTCCTCATACGCCGGTATCTGCAGCGTTCATACGGGTGTGAACGCGACTGGGTAAAACGCTAGGGCCACGTTCTTCTTGCCCCTGAAGCTGGACAAAGTCACCTCAGAGTCGAGGTGCGATGGGAGAGTGAAGTCCGGCGCTTCATCGCCGACCTTCAACTCGTTGGTTGGGTTGGGCATTCAATTCTCCTCTTCTTAATTTAAAAAAATAGTCGGATCACAACGAATCCAGCGACCAATAGGATAAGAAATATTATCGTTAAAATCTCAAAATATTTTTCGATAAATGCACGGATTGGCGCCCCAAAGACCCGAATCAGGCCCCCAATCACCAAAAAGCGAAGGGATCGGCTCAGAGCGGACGCTAGCACGAAACGTCCGAAGTTGACGTCAAAAAATCCGGCTGTGATCGTTGCGACCTTGTATGGAATGGGTGTGAGACCCGCCACCGCCACGGCGAAGGCATCATACCGACGATATAGTTCCTGAACCCTGAGATATTGGTCTTCAGCGGCGTAAAACCGGACTATCGGCTCGCCGATGATCCCGAAGAATTCGTGGCCGATCCAATAGCCGAAAATGCCTCCCACGACCGACCCCACGGTACAGATAACGGCGTAGCGAAGGGCTCGCAGTGGGAGGCTGACGCCGAGGGCGATGAGAAGAATATCGGGCGGTATGGGAAAGAAGGACGATTCCGCAAGCGCGATCCCAAAGAGGGCCCATTGGCTGTACGGGCTATGGGCCCAGCCGATTACCCAATCATACAGTCGTCGAATCCAGGAGGTCAGCCGAGTCAACATGAAACGTACACCCCTGAAAGGCCGTGGTGAAAGCCGAATACTCGTAAAAGATACGCGCGGTCGTTGATTCCTTCATCCTGACCGAATGACCGGCGCCCTTTGAACACCAATGATGACGGGGTCCTACAGGACAATCGGAACCTGGGCGCATACTGGGAAGAGCCCCCAGCCCTCCTCGCTCCAGGTTGACAACGATGCCGTAGCCGAGGCGTCAGTCTAGTTGGACGATCGGATCAAAAAGGGAAACTTGCTCCGCCGACTTTCACCACGGGCTGCTAAGGGCGTCCACTTTTAACATACTCGATGGGCTATGCGGCGACAACGATGGTATTATCAGTGGCTTTGAAACGGTGCCTGGCGATTGCGTTTCCGTTGTGAAAGGTACTTCAGCATGATTCTGGTTACCGGTGGTGCGGGATATATCGGCTGCGTCCTGGTGCGGGAGTTGCTTAATCGGGGCGAAGCAGTTCGGGTGTTCGACAGACTTTTCTTTGGCGAAGATCCTCTGTTCGAATTCCGGGATAGAATCGAAGTCATCGAAGGTGACATCCGTTCAATCGACCCGGAAGTGTTCTCCGGGATCGACTCCGTGATCCATCTGGCGGGGCTATCGAACGATCCGACTGCGGAATACAATCCCCGAGCGAACTACGAAATCAACACAATTGCGACTGAGCGACTGGCAAAACTCTCCAAGCGAGCGGGTGTGCGGCGATTCACTTTCGCGTCCACGTGCTCTGTCTATGATCGTGGCCTGTTTGCCGATGACGTCCTTCTCGATGAAACGGCGGACGTTTCTCCCAGAGCGGCTTACGCCGTCTCCAACTACGATGCTGAGAGGATCCTGCTTCGCCTGGCCGACGAGTCGTTCTGTCCCGTGATTTTTCGCCAGGGCACGGTGTTTGGTTACAGTCCCAGGATGCGGTATGACCTTGTCGTGAATACGTTTGTTAAAGATGCTCTATCGAAGAGACGTCTTACGGTTTTCGGTGGCGGCGAAATGTGGCGGCCCCTTGTCGATGTCTTCGATGTGGCCGAAGCCCACATCTGCGGGGTTGAGGCCCCGGAAGACAAGGTGCACGGTGAGACATTCAATGTGTCCTTCCGAAACTACCGGGTTCTGGAACTGGCGCATTGGGTCAAGGAAGCGCTATCGGAGTTGGAGGACGTAGAGATCGTGGTCGACTATGCACCTCTAAAGGGGCGCAGTTACCGGGTCTCGACGGCCAAGATCGAGACCCGCCTGGGTTTCCGCGCGCGTTCGTCGGTTAAGGACTCGGTCTTGAACATGGTCCGACGGATCGAATCCCATTCGAAAAATGATTTCATGAACCCCGTCTACTACAATATCCAATGGATGACTCATCTCGACCGAATGGAAAAGACGCTGCGTCGGGTGGGGTCGGTCTTCGCGTGTGACTAACGGATTCACTCTCTTTCCGCTATGAAAATTGCGCTGCTCGGAGCGAATGGCCAGCTCGCGTTCGACTTGAAGCGTGTGCTCTCGGGCCACGAAGTCGTCGGGTTTACGCGGTCCGATTTTAACGTTACCGATCGTAGGGCCGCGCGCGAGCGCCTCTTCACTTCAAGGCCCGATGTTATTGTCAACACGACTGCTTTTCACGAAGTCGACCTCTGCGAATCTCATGCCGAAGAGGCATTTGGCGTCAACGCGATTGCGGTTTTCCACATTGCCCGTCTCGCTGAAGAACTCGAGGCACGGCTCGTCCACATCAGCTCAGACTATGTATTCGATGGGATTTCTGTTCGGCCGTACTCGGAAGACGCCATCCCTCGCCCGATCTCCGTCTATGGAAACTCCAAGTTGGCGGGGGAGAATTTCGTCCGTTCCGAGTGCGAGAAACACATCGTGATTCGAACCTGTGGTTTGTATGGGACGGCGGGTAGTTCGGGGAAGGGGGGTAACTTCGTCGAAACGATGCTCCGGAAAGCAAAGGCCGGGGAAGAAATTCGAGTAGTCGATGATCAGGTTGTAACGCCCACCTCGACCGCCGATTTGGCCGAGCAAGTGGCCCTCCTGCTTGAGGCGGGTCAACATGGGCTATTTCACTGTACTGCTGAGGGAAGTTGTTCTTGGCATGAATTTGCGCGGGCGATCTTTGAGTTAAGTGGTCTGGATGCGCAACTTGAACCGATTGACCGGAGCGTTTACAGGACACCGGCTCGCCGCCCGGCGTACTCCGTCCTGGACAACGCCCGCCTGAACGCATTGGGTCTCAACAGGATGCGGCTCTGGAGAAACGGGTTGGCCGATTACCTTCTGGAAAAGCACGGTTCCACTGGCGTCGACGCCGAGGGGATCCACGTTCACTCCAAGAGTCGCGTCGAATAGGGGTGCGAGCGGATCGCAAGGATTTCTAATCTGAAGATCATAACCGTCGCCGCGGCCTGGAAAACAATATACGAACGTCTCGCCTACGATCAGCTGTCCCTGACGGGATTGCTTGAAACCGCCGGGCCCGAAATCGCCGAGCCCGAAATCGCCGGGAATGCCACAGCGCTTTCCCGGTTCAAGGGGTCCGTCCGCACGGTTCCTATTCCGGGGACGCCTCGAGAATATGGAATACTTTCGCCTCCAGATGCGCGTTTGTCCTTCCAGGTGAGTCTTGGTGCGCGTCCGCGTTTTGTGACGCGTACGGGTTTCCTTTCGGGATCGGAGAGGCCGCCTCCGTCCAAGGGCCCGACGGAGGTGGAGTTCGGTGTAGCGCTGGAGGATAAAGGCGCGAAACGAACACTCTTCAAGGAAAAAATCCCGATCACAGCCGAGGGCTGGCGAAAGGTTTCGATCGATCTCCGGCGTTGGGCGGGACAAGATGTCGTGCTGATATTGCAGACTCGACTTCCCGCAGACACCATCGAACCTGTTGCCGCGGTCTGGAACGCACCGCGCCTGCTCGAGGAGCGCCCCATCCGAGACCGCTGGTCGCGTCTCACCGAGGACGTCCGGAAGTTGGGCCGCCGCGGCCTCAAGCATGCGTTTCTGGCCGCGATGACGGGGCAACTGGCGATTGAAGACCAACGCAGCCTGTATCGACTCTGGATCGAGAAACACAGCCTTAAATCGGAAGACCTTCGAGACATATCGCAAAGCATCGAAAGATTTTCATACGTCCCAACCATCAGCATCATCACCCCCGTTTACAACAGCGAGTCCCAGTGGCTTCGAAAATGTATTGAATCCGTTCGCAAGCAGATGTATCCGCATTGGGAGCTCTGTTTGGCAGACGATGCCTCAACTGAAGGCCACGTCGGGTCGATACTCAGGGAGTACTCCCAGCTGGATCGACGAATCAAAGTCGTGTTTTCGGAAACCAACCAGGGGACCGCACACGCTTCGAATCGGGCATTGGCATTGGCCACCGGTGATTTTGTCGGATTACTCGACCACGACGATGAATTAGCTCCCGACACGCTGTCTGAGGTCGTCAAGCTGCTCCAGAGTCACCCTGAAGCGGACATCGTCTATACTGACGAGGATAAACTGGATTCTGACGGCCTCCGTAGCGAACCCTTCTTCAAGCCCGACTGGTCACCGGAGTACTTGTTGTCGTGCATGTATACGGGCCACTTCAGCGTCTATCGCAAACAATGGGTCGACGACGTCGGTGGCTTTCGAACCGCGTACGATGGAAGTCAGGACTACGATTTGATGCTCCGCGTCGCGGAGCGGACCGACAACGTCTTTCACATACCGAGGATTCTCTATCACTGGCGTAAGACGGCCGGTTCCGCGGCCGGTTCGACAAGCGCCAAGCCTTACGCATATCGAGCCGCAAAAAAGGCGCTAGCCGACCGTCTCAAACGGCGGGACATCAAAGGCGACCTCTTGGATGGCCAATGGCACGGTCACTACCGGGTGCGGCACGAGGTCGATCCCGCCGCGAGGGTATCCGTCGTTGTTTCCGCCGGAATTTTCCCACGGGACTCGAGGAAATGTGTGGAAAGTATCCGGAGGCGGACCACACATCCAAGTTGCGAAATCGTGCTCTCGACCGACGACGGCGGGACCCCTCAGGATCGGCCTTATTTTGCCGCAGGTTCCGGGCGCATGCTGCGAGCACCCCGGGGTACGGATTCATCGGGGCTGAAGAACCTGGCCGCGCGGGAAACCGATAGTCCCTATCTTGTCTTTGTGGAGGGTAATACAGAGGTGATCACGGATACGTGGCTCGAAGCCCTCCTGGAGTTTTCGCAGCAAACCGAGATCGGCGTCGTGGGAGCGAAGCTGCTATCCAAGGATGGCAGGATCCGACATGCGGGGACTGTCCTCGGACTGAGCGCAGATGGACTTACCGGAGATTCACTGGCAGGGTTTCCTGCCGATACCAGCTACCACTTCGGGTTGGCTACCGACGTCCGGAATTGTTCGGCCGTCGCAGGCTCCTGCATGATGATCCGGCGTGATGTGTTTGACCGGGTCGGGGGATTCGACGAAGCAGTCCCTTCGCGCTTTAGTGGGCTGGATTTTTGTCTCCGTGTCAGGCAGGCGGGATTTCGGATCGTCTGGACACCGCACGCTCAGTTGTATCAGCATGAAGCATCCGTTCCGGACCTTCCCCGTGCGGACGAAGTGGCTTTCATGAAATCGCGTTGGGGAACAGCCTTGGTTGACGATCCCTACTACAACCCCAATCTGACACGCGATCGCGAAGACTTCGGAATTCGTCTTTAGCCCGGGACCGCAATCGACCTTCTAAATCTATATATTCAAACGACATGCTGTCTAGCAGCCCGCGGCAGAAGTCCCGAGGGCCGCGTCACGGCCAAACGGGGCCGGATTCTAGGAGACCCCGAAGCGCCGGCCCGAAGCCGCGAAGGGGAGACAATGCGCATTCATTGGGAGGAGTCGGCGACAACGAAGACGGCCCCGTTTCGCCGTAACCCTTTGGGCGCAGGGGGCCCACGGACGTTTCAAACGGAGGCCGCAGGCGCCCCGCAGGCTTTGTCCGGCATTGGTAAGGCCGGTCTCAATGAAAAGACGGCGCCTGCGGCCTCGGTTTCAAACCTCGGTGCCCACTCCTCACTTCGCGCAGTCAACCCGAAGACCCCTGCGCGCGGTCCTCGGGACTTCTGCCGCGGGCTGCTATGGTGGTCTCTAATTTCAGCGTGCTGGTAACGAATCCGGATATGGATTCGACTTTTTAACAGCGTTTCGCGTCTTTACAGAGTGTGAGGCCCAAGTTTGGCTTTGAATATCGAGAGTGCCGACGATTCGAGGATCATCGATCGAGTCCTTGGCGGGGATACCCACGCTTTCAACCTTCTGGTGTGGCGGTGGGAGAAGCCGATCTACAACTATATCTGTCGGATGATCGGCAATCCCGACGATGCAATGGATCTCTGTCAGGACAGCTTTCTCAAGGCCTTTCGCGAACTCGGAACCCTGAAGGACAAGGACCGTTTTTCGTCCTGGCTGTACCGGATCGCCCACAATGTGTGTTTTTCGCGGTTCCGCAAGTCGCAGGGAAAGACCTTTGTCGAGTTGGACCCGAACGTGGGCGCCACCCGCATGCCGATCGAGAATCGGTTGGCAGTAGAGAAGGCCCTCGCGGATCTGGCTGATGATCAGAGAGAAGTGGTGGTCTTGAAGATATACCAGGGGCTCAAGTTTCAAGAAATCGCGGCTGTCCAGGACGCGCCTGTTTCAACCGTGAAGTCAAGGCTGTACATGGGTTTTGAGAAACTGAAGTCAGTGCTGGGTGAACACGCCCTGGATCGACCCCGCACACAATGAGGCAGGTGATTAATATGGATGACATGGATGATATGGAGCATTTAGAAGACACTCTTGCCGAGTTTGTGCTGGAGGAGCTGGGCGATTCGGAGATGGAATCCACCCGGCGGCACGTTGCACAGTGTCTGGAGTGCCAGACTCGCGTCGCGGGGTTTCAACACGTACGTCGCAGGCTCGAACAGTTGCCGGAGGTGGATGTCCCCCGTCGAATGGTCTTCGTCGGAGAGCAGACTGCTTCGGCCACCCGCTGGCTGCCCTTGAGGTGGGCGGGGGCTGTGGCTGTCGCCGCTGCACTGGTGATGGCAGTTCTGTTGTTGGCGCCGCCCCGTTTCGAAAGAAACGACACAGGATTCGTGGTTGCTTTTGGTTCGGCAACAGAGGTTTCCCAAAGCGCGGAGATTTCCAGAGAGATCGAACGGGTACGCGCAGAGTTGCAGTATCTGACCGAGCTGCAGCGGGTAGCGCAGCGAGAGAACTACCTGAACGCATCCGCGATTCAACTGCTAGCACAGCGCACGGAGAGACAATAAAATGCTTCGAAAATGCTTGCTGTTGATTATGTTCCTCGGTGTGTTGCCCTTGGAGTGGGTTCTACTTGGACAGGGCATGCCGTCGCCCGAAGTCAGAGCGTCCCTCGAGGCGGCGGTTGATCAGCGGGTTGGTGATATCGTGTCCGGACCGGTGTTGCAGAGGGCTAGGGCGACGTACCTGGAAGAGTACGGAGTCGTTGTCACGGTAGAAGTGGCCCTCGAGCGCCCGAGAAATCCCTTCAGCGCCGGCCGGGATCGGGAGCCTGCTGAAGTTCGCCGGTCCAGCGAGGCGAGCCGCTCGGCTCTCAAGGAAATGGCGGTGGCACTGCTCCGCCAGCATATCCCCAATTGGGACGGTCTGGGAACCGATGAGCGAATGACGATCGTCATCTACATGCTCAATACGAATCCCGTTGACCTGCCCGACCTCCCGACGCAGTTGCAGGTTTCCACACGGAAGCAGGACGTAATTGACCTTCCAGCGGCATCCGCTGCCGCTTTTGCGAATCGTGTAACGATCCGGGAATACTGATCTTGACATCGCTACCCGCCTTTGCACACAAGCGTCTTGGAGAGTTGCTGGTGGACCGGGGACTGATTTCAACCGAGGACCTTTCCCGCGCTCTATCCCTGCAGAAAGAAGGCTCGGATCGTATCGGTAAGATTCTGGCCGATCTGGGTTTTGTGTCCGAGCGGGACGTGCTCTCGGTCTTGAGCGAGCAGATCGACGTGGGTCTCTTCGACGGCGAGTATCCAGCGGTTCCCATCGAGGCCAACCTTTTGGGCTACCGTTTCCTGAAGGCCTCGTCGACTTTGCCCCTCCATTTGGACGGTGGCGTTCTGTCGGTCGCAATGGCCGATCCCCTCGATGCGGAGACACGCTCGGCCATTCGCTTGCGCACCGGTCATGCGTTGAAGGTCTATCTGGCGCCCGAATCCCAAATTGCCGAGCAACTCGACCGTTTGCATGGGGAGGACGACTCCGCCGAGGGCCTCATCGAGACTCTGGGCGAAGCGTTGGCAGAGGACGATATCGAACAGCTCCGTGACCTGGCATCGGAGGTCCCGGTCATTCGTATGGTCAACCTGATCATTTCCCGGGCTGTCGAATCCAGGGCAAGCGACATTCACATCGAACCTTTTGAAAAAGAGCTTCATCTGCGATACCGCGTCGACGGCGTCCTGCATAATATCGATCCGCCTCCGAACCAGATTCGGGCGGCAATCATTTCCCGGATCAAGCTGATGGCCAAGCTCAATATCGCCGAGCGCCGCCTGCCTCAGGATGGGCGTATCAAGCTGAAAGTGTTAGGGAGAGAAATTGACCTGCGCGTTTCCACACTACCCACGCTGTACGGAGAGAGCGTCGTTATGCGGATTCTGGACAAGTCGAGTACCGACCTGATCGACCTGCGTCGACTCGGTTTTCCAGAAGATTTGTATGCCAATGTCTGCGAGATGACTTCCAAGCCCCACGGCATCTTTCTCGTTACGGGCCCCACGGGAAGCGGAAAGACGACGACGCTCTACGGCGCCCTGAAGCGGATCAACATTCCCGACCGCAAGATTATTACGATCGAGGATCCGGTCGAATATCAAATGGACGGCATCAATCAGATTCAAGTGAACGCTCAGATTGGCCTCACTTTCGCCGCGGGTCTGCGCCATATCGTGCGTCAGGATCCGGACGTGGTCATGATCGGAGAAATCCGCGATCTGGAAACTGCCGAGATCGCCATCCGTGCCGCCCTGACAGGACATCTCGTTTTTAGTACGCTTCACACGAACGACGCGCCCAGCGCGGTTACGCGCCTCGTCGACATGGGAGTGGAGGACTATCTCCTCGCTTCTTCATTGATCGGGATTCTCGCGCAGCGTTTGGTGAGGGTGGTATGTTCGAATTGCCGGGTTTCCGGACGCGTTGCCTCAGCCCCGTTGCGAGACTCTGGGTTTCCCGTGGCGGAGGATATCGAGACGGTTGAGCTCGGCCGAGGCGCGGGATGTGAATCGTGCGGGTTCAGCGGATTTGGAGGCCGCAAAGGGATTTTCGAGCTCCTGGCTGTGGACGAGGCGCTGCGTGGCGTCATAACAACGAGTGCGGACTCCAACGTTCTCAAGCTTCAGGCCGAGAAATCCTGCCGGCTCAACCGGTCGATGCAACACAAGCGTTAAATCGTTCAGCCGGAGTTTCAAACCCCAACGTCTGGCGGGGGCGTTCGTTAAGTCTCCGGGCAATGAAGTCCAGATGTTCCTGTGAGTGTACAGACAAGTCCGTTCCTTTCGGGAAGTAATACCGCAACAGACCATTGGTGTTTTCGTTCGAGCCGCGTTGCCATGGACTCTGTGGATCACAGAAGTAGACGTCAATCTTCGTGGCCAGAGTGAAGCGCTTGTGATCGGCCATTTCCCGACCGCGATCCCAGGTCAGCGATTTGTACAGTTCTGTCGGTAGCTCTCTGGCGTGCTCGATGAGCGCCGAGATGACCGTCTCTGTTTCCTTGCTCGACACCTTCACTAACATCACGTAGCGCGAGTGACGTTCGACCAATGTGGCGATGTGGGTGTTCTTAGATCCAGCCAGTAGGTCTCCCTCCCAGTGACCGGGCACGGCACGATCTTCGACTGAGGCCGGACGCTCACGGATCGATACCATATCGGCGAGTTGCCCTTTACCGTGGCCTTTCCGGGTCGCATGTTGGGATTGACGGATCGATCGCTTTGAACGCAAACACAGAGTCAGTTCTTTCTTTAGAGCCCCGCGGGCCTGGATGAAAAGGCTGCGATAGATAATCTCGTGCGACACGTGAAGCGACTCGTCTTCCGGATAGGTGTGCTTCAGCCACCCGGCGATCTGTTGAGGCGACCAGTCCAGGCGGAGCTTGTCTTCGACCAGCTGCCGTAGCCGGAGACATTGGGCCAGGCGGCATGGCTTCGGACGGCGTGCCCTGTCCCACGCCCGCTGATCGGCTTCCAACGCTCGATAGTTATCATAGCCGCCATTGCGACCGATTTCCCGACTCAGTGTCGACGGTGAGCGACCCAGCGCCATGGCCATCGACCGAATCGACTTCTTCGCCGCAATACCCCTGGAAATCTCTTCACGCTCGATCAGAGTTAGGGCCCGGGATGAACGGCAACGGGGCCGCGGACGGATGCCGCCATACACGGCCAGTTGGCGATGAATCGACGTCCCCCCTCTGTCCAGTACACGACCGATCGCTTTGGTGGACTCCCCCCGCTGCCACCGATCCCATATCTCGACCAGCTCCGTGGTTGTGAACCACCGGCGCTTCCTCATCCGTCGCTTCTTTCTTTTCTTCGGCATACACTTCACCTCGCTTCCTATGTGAAGTGTTGCATCGACCTATTGAGACCACACCGGAATGCGGGCACTCAAGGAAGACGGCTGGTCGAAGGTGCTCGCCGGCATGACCACTCCGGACGAAATTCTTCGGGTAACCCAAGAAACTTAGCAGACTTAGTAAACTTGATGGAAACGTACGTTTACAAGGCCGTGAATCGGCAGGGAAAGTACACCGAAGGACGGCTTGAAGCCTCGGATGCCCGCGCTGCGGCATTCAGCGTCCAGGACATGGGTCTGATTCCGGTTTCCGTCGAGACGCCGCGTCCCTCCCGCAGCTTAGACCTGTCCAGGTTCCGATGGCATCCCATAAGGCGGCGGGACATACTCTTCTTTACAGAAGAACTGTCGACGCTGATCCATGCGGGCTTACCGCTGGATCGAAGCCTCAGCGTCACGGCCGAGCTGGCCTCGAACCCCCAGCTCGCGAAGGTCATTCGGGATGTGCTCAAGCGGGTCAAAGGCGGAGAAACTCTCGCTGACTCTCTGGGCGCTCACCCGAAATGCTTTTCTACGCTGTATGTCAACCTGATCCGGGCCGGCGAGGCGGGAGGCGTCCTCGACGTCATACTGGAGCGGCTGGTCGAGTTCGAACGATCGTCGGACGAGCTGCGGTCTTATCTGTTCGCGTCTTTGGTTTATCCAGTGCTGCTCACACTGGTGGGCTTTGGTTCTATTGGGATCCTGTTCTACTTTGTTATTCCACGGTTCGCTTCGATTTTCGATGATGTCGGTGCCGAGATTCCTCCGGCCACGATGGTGTTGCTCGGCGTTGCGGAACTCGTACAGAGCTACTGGTGGGTCGGCATCGGGGCGATGATCGTGTGCGTAGTCGCGTTCCGGGCCTGGCTGCGAACGCCTCGTGGCCGGCGTTTGTGGGACGGCATCGTCCTGTCTGTGCCGATGCTCGGCCCGACTTTGCTGAAGATCGAAGTCGGCCTTTTCGCCCGCACTCTCGGAACCCTCGTCGCCAGTACCGTGCCGCTGATTCCGGCGGTGCGGATCGTCGAGAAAGTGGTGCGCAACAGCGTCGTCGCCGAGGCCGTCGCCAAGATTGCCGATGGGGCGAAACGCGGGGAAGGTGTTGCGAAACCCATGGCTGCGACTGGCGTGTTTCCCGGTCTGGCACATCATCTCGTATCGGTAGGCGAGGAATCGGGTCGCCTCGACAGCATGCTCTTGCAGCTTGCCGACGCCTACGAGCGGGACGTCCGGTCTTCGGTCAAGGCGCTCACCTCGGTTTTCGAGCCCGCCATCATCCTCATCATGGGCGTTGTTATTGGTGGTGTCGTGCTTTCAATGTTAATGGCCATCTTCAGCATCAACGACATCGCTTTTTGATATGGGAGGATTCGTGAAACCTGGAAGATTCAGTCGGTCCCAACCTTCGAACGGCCGGTGCGCCGCTTCGGATCGGGGGATTACGCTGATAGAGCTGCTCGTCGTGATGGTCATAATTTCCCTCTTCGCGACGCTCGTCGGTCAGAGACTCTTCAGAAACGTGGAAAGGGCGCGCCAGACGACAGCTCGAGTTCAGATTTCGGAGTTTGAGACCGTCCTCGATCTGTTTCGCCTGGATGTGAGCCGCTATCCGACCGATTCGGAAGGACTGGACGCATTGCAGGTAAACCCTGGCGGGCTTGAAAACTGGGACGGCCCATACATGCGCCGTGACGTCCCGCTCGATCCGTGGAACCGTCCTTCATATCTATCGTTTTCCCGGCACCTACGGCGATTTCGATATCCTTTCACTGGGGGGCGATGGCGCCGAAGGCGGTGAAGGCGAGAACACGGACGTGGTGAGTTGGGAATAGATATGGGGTGTTTGAGTAAGCGCACTCGTCCTTTTCCACTCCCGACGCGTCGATAGGATGAGGACGTTGGTTGCTTCGAGCCAAGAGACGTATGATTTCTAAAACCAGCACCGGATTCGAGTTGATCGGAGAAGACCTGCGGGTGGCCGTCACGCGCGTCTTCCTGAACCGACTCCGTGTGGTCAAACATGGGTCTATCGAGGGTTTCACCTCACTCGATGTTGAACAACAGCGTCAGCGGTTGGCGGCTCTGGTGCGGGGGCAACGCATTCCGGTCTCCCGCGTTTTCCTGTCCCTTCCCCACGAACGGGGAATGGTCCGTCAGGTGGAACTCCCGGTTGAAGCAATTAACGAAGTTTCCCAGGCCGTAAGATTGCAGCTGGAGTCGTGGATCCCGTGGTCTTCTGACGAAGTCTACTGGGATTGTGCCTACAAGCGCCCCCCGAAAGGGGTGCGTTCCGTGACGGTTTCGATAGCGATTATTCCACGGGAGATGCTGGACCCGTGGATACAGTTGTTTGTTTCCGCGGGCATCCAACTTTCCGGAGCCTGCCTGTCGCCGATGGCAGGGGCGCACGCCGCGACCACCCTCTGGCCGGGGAGCCCGACGATCATGTTGCGATGCGAGCCCGGGGCAGTGGATGGCGTTTTCGTGGACGGCCGCAGGATGATTGCCGTTAGAAATGAAGGGGAAGAAACAGCCCAGAGCGCACAGGACTCCATGCGACAACTGGCCGCTCTGGGGCGTCTGGATTCCGTTGAAGGCATCCGTCTCCTCGTCGACGGAACCGCGTCGGAGTCCCTGCCATCAGAGAACGTTCGGTTGCCCCTTGAGCAGGATGCGGCTGCCGGTACCGCCGCCTTCGGGTCGATCGCAACGGCACTGGTCGGACTTGGGCGGAGCGGATTTCAGACGAATCTCCTCCCCGAGGATGTCCGGCACCGCCAGGGATGGGTGCGGTGGGTTCCAACCTACGTCCTGTTGACCCTGATATTGGCCGTCGGCATTGGGCTCGTGCTTCAGGATGAATACCAGGACGCCGTTTATGCCTCGCGAATCGGCGAGGAAATCGATCGGCTGGCTTCCGAGCTTGGCGATACCGGCGACATGGAGGACGAACTCGCCGCACTGAACGCGCGCTACCAGGCCGCTGTGGGCCATATCGAAGGCCGGGATGCAAACCTGGAAGTGCTCCTTGAGCTGGCGCGTTCCTTGCCAATGACGGCTTTTCTATCCAGGTACAGCTATCAAGACGGCACGGTGACAATTTCTGGCTATTCGGAAAGTCCTCCCGAGCTCCAGCGCCTCCTGGAAAACAGCCCCGTGTTTCGGACAGTCGAGTTTACATCGCCGCTCGTACGGGACGATTCCGGCAAGGGTCGGTTTGTGATACAGACCGGGATCGAGGCGATTCCATGAGGATTCAACTCCGCGACCGCGACCGACGTTCTCTGCTGGGGTTGGGCGTGGCTCTAGCCCTCTACTTCACGCTGTCTCAGATCATTCTGCCGCAATTCGATCGCCTGATCGAATCCGGAGAGGTCGTCGCGGAGAGGGAGAACCAGCTGCGGCGATACCGCCGTGGGCTGGTCGAAAAAGAGAGCTATGGAGAATGGATTGCCGCGGCAAGGCAGCGGATGGGTGAGCTTGATCAATGGCTGATTCGGGCCGAAAGTGAGGCGCTGGCTTCGGTCGAGTTGCAGTCCCTGATTGAGGCGACGAGCCAGGATGCGGGCATCGTACTTGAGCAGCGAAACATTGGCGGGACCCAGCGCCTCGATGAGTACTTCAGCGAAACGCGGATGACATTGGCGTTCGAGGCGACTCCGGAACAGTTTGTAGAGTTTTTGACCGACCTCCGTTCAAATCCTAAAGCCTTGACCGTCCGTTCGGTAGACGTTCGCCCGGAGGCTCTCGTCCATGAGGTCCCCAGCCGGGGCGAATTGACAAAGACACTGCAGGTGACGCTGACCGTAGGTGCCCTGATCGAGAATGCATCATGAAGACCTGGCACCGAATCATGCTGCTCAACCTCGTCCTGCTGATTCTTCTGGCGCTGGGTGTGTGGAGAGTGGGGCAGCAATGGCGGCTGTTTGAAGCCACGCGAACGCTTGAGGCGATCGGCGCCCAAGCGGGTCCGGGTCCCGCCGCTGCCGCCATGCCTCCCCTCCAGGAAACAACGACCGAAGGCTGGGAGGATATTGCGACACAAAACCCTTTCAGTTTCGACAGGTCCTCCTTTGTATACGAGCCCGAAAACGCGTCGATTCGCGGAACCGATCAGCCGGTCCTGCTTGGAACGCTCATGCTTGGGGGCGATCGGATGGCAATGATGGCGCCGGCCGGAGCGCGAAACAATCGATCGTCGACAACCCTTCGCGTGGGTGAGGAAATCGATGGGTGGGAGCTGGCCGAGGTTCGGGAAAAGTCCGTTGTGATCGAAGCTGGAACGATCAGCGAAACCGTAGTCATGAACGACCCGTCTGCTTTGGTCCCCAGGGCAGCGCAGGCTTCATCGACGCCGAGCGGGTCACCGCACCCGTTGTGGTGTCTGCTACCCCGGCGGTGTCAGAACCTCCACGCTCCCGGCCTGAGCCCACGCCTGGGGCCCCTGGCCGAGCGGTGGATCCAGCCCCCGGCGGAGAGCGAACCATTCGGACACCCTTTGGAACGGTGCGTGTACCTGTGAGATGAACATGCTTATGTTAAAAACATTGACGGCGCTAGGAGCTGCTGTTTTCTTGATTGGAACTGCCGGTGTCCCCGAGTCGCTGGCGCAGGTAGAGCCACAGGGAGTGGAGACACCCTTAGGCCAGCCCCAAGCCCCGGCCGGGGGGGAACCGGCCGATACCGATGCGGACGCGCAGGTGGAGGTGGAAACACTGGAGCTGCCCGCCGAGCCCCCCGATCCAACGGCACCGATCTCTCTGATCCTGGACAACGCGGATGTCTATGAGGTGGTCCGGATCATCGGAGATGCGCTGAACCTCAACTACGTCATCAACCCGTCTGTGCAGGGAACGGTCAACATCAGCACGTCCGACACCCTGCGTGTTCAGGATCTGCTTCCGCTGCTCGAAACGGTCTTGAAGATCAACGGGGCCACGATGGTCCAGACCGGCAACTTCTACCAGATCGTGCCGGCCAACACCGCGATTCGCGAGCCGCTTCAGGTTGAAGATCCAGGTCCGCAGGTGGCATCGGACGACCAGTTTGTTGTTCAAGTCGTCCGGATGCGCTACGTGGGTGCCGCGGATATGTCCGGACTGCTCATGCCGTTTCTCGGAGATGGAGGCAGCATTGTCGTCCATGAGAGTGGAAACATCTTGCTGATCAGCGATCGGCGTAGCAACCTCCGGAAACTGCTGGACATTGTCGATGTCTTCGACGCGGGAGCGTTCGAGGGCGAGCGCGTCCGGGTGTTCCCTATTGAAAACGCGTTTGCGGGTGATCTGATCCCGGACCTGAACTCGGTTTTTGCGGGTTACGCCCTCTCAAACGGGTTTTCGGCGGTTCGATTCGTTGCGATCGAGAGGCTCAATTCGATTCTCGTGGTCACGCCCAACGCTTCGGTGTTTCCCGAGGTCGAAAAATGGTTGGAGCGGCTGGATCAGCCGCTCCAGAGTGGCGGCGTCCAGAACTTTGTCTGCCGCGTCAAGAACGGAAAGGCCGTACCCTTGCAGCGCGTGTTGTCTGACCTCTACACCGCGACTCCCGGCGTCGGGCTGGGTGGGGGTGGGGCCTTCAACGCCCCCGACGCTGGATTGTCCGGAGCCGGATTGCAGGGCCTGGCTTCGACGATGGCCCCGAATGTCGATGGTGTCCGCCCTGGGTTGGGCATTCGGATCATAGCCGACGAAATCACGAATTCGCTTGTCATCCAGTCCACGCCGCAGCAATACGATCAGATCGAGCAGACCCTGCGCGCCTTGGATATTCTGCCGCGGCAGGTGCTGATCGATGCACAGATCTATGAAGTGGTGCTCGACGAGAGTCTCGCGTTCGGAATTTCAGCCTCCCTCCAGAACCGAGGCACGCTGACCAATCCGCAGACCACGGCTTCGTTTCCGCCTGTCGCCGCGCAGACCTTTGCTTTCGTTGGACGCATGAGGGAACTGGTGGCTTTTCTGAACGCCTCGGACAATCGCTCCAGGGTCCGGACCTTGTCGGCGCCGTCGATACTGGTCAGCGACAACATGCTGGCGCGTTTTGAAGTCGGCGCGGAGATTCCAATCCCGACGTCATCGTCGATCACACCGATTCAGGCCGACGGCACCAACCTCTTTGCTCAGACGACCCAGTTCCGGACCACTGGCGTCATCCTCGATGTCACGCCACAGATTACGGCAAGCGGACAGGTGACGCTTGAGATTTCCCAGGAAGTGAGCCAGGCTTCGTCAAACTCGACTTCCGAGATCGTAGCGCCTGTGATTGGGAAGTCCTCGGTGGCGTCGACAATCGTCGTACAGGACGGCCAGACAATCGCCCTGGGTGGCTTCATCCGCGAGAGCAACGAAGTCATCCGGAACCGGGTGCCGCTGCTGGGGCGGATTCCGGGGCTCGGCGCCTTATTCGGGAGCACCGGCACGAGCACGACTCGGACCGAACTGATTATCCTGATCACGCCTCGAGTTCTGACAGATCCGGCCGATGCCGATCGGGCGACCGAAGAGATGAAGCAGAAGCTCCGGGAAGTTCAGGGTATGCTCCAGTGATCGGGGGATCAACATGCGACCTGTAGAAACGTTTTTCAACAATCTGTCTTCTTATTTCGAAAGTGAGTCGCGCCATGATTAACATGATTAAGACGACGCTGTTGCTGATTGCGTTGGGGATAGGGCCCCAGGCCGCGGACGATCCCTCCGGTCTCTGGGAGGTCGTTGAGACCGGCGTGCGCTTCCGGATCGAGCAGACCGACACGGGGCTTCGCGTGACGCTGGGGGCTGAACACCCTCAGTTGCTGGAATACGAGGTGAATCTGGAGAGCTCCGGGGGAAACGCGTATCAGGGAATCGGCCACTTCGTAGCCAAGTTGGGTGAAGATCGGGAATGCCGCTTCGATACCCGCTGGAACATTGCCCTTTCAACACCCAACGACATCGTGGGCGTTGCCTCAAGGTTCGTTTTCGAAGAGGAAGGGTGCGGCGTGCGTGAACGCAGGGAAAACCCGCTGCAAATGACGCGGATTCCATAGTAGCCCTCGGGTATGCCTGAGATAACAGTCATAACGGTTTGGACGCGGAGCAATTCCAGGGTTTCTCCGAGAGCGCGGTCGAGGGAACACCTGGGGCCGCCCTTTGCCCATCAACGAATCCAACGAATCCAACGAACCCGGGGCATCACGCTGATCGAGCTGATCGTAGTCCTGGCGGTTATGGCGCTCGCCACGACGCTTGTGGGTCCGGCCGTTGGCAATACTGTCGATAACATGCGGTTTCGATCCTTTGGCCGTCAGCTTGAGCATACCCTTCGATCCGCCCAGCAGGAGGCCCGGCTTGTGGGAGAAGAGCGTTTAGTGCTGCTGACCGAGGACCGTCTGGTGGTCAGTGACAGGCTGGGCGTTGTGTTCGAAGAGATTGCCTGGCCCCGGTCCGTGGTCCCGTCCCCCGGCGGTGCCACTTACGTCGTCCTCGGGTCCGGACATCTGATCGGGCCCGCTCGCTTCCTGATTTCAAGTCGCACGGGACGCCGGGGAACCCTCGAGGTCCGGGGGCCGGAGATTGATTTCCTCGAGGGAGTTCGGTGAGACGCACCCGAACCTGCGGTTTTAGTCTCCTGGAGGTGATGGTGGCCGTCGCAATTCTGGGGATCTCCTTCTCCACTATTATGAGTGGTATGTCCACTTCGCTCCGAACCGTGACGCGGGTGGCTGACTCCCAGCGTCGGATCGAGCAGGCTCGCCTGAAGCTGGCCGAGCTTGACCTGATTGCGACACCCCGCCCGGGTCAGCAAGCTTCGGGACGCTTCGACGATGGGACCACCTGGCGTATCGAGGTCCGTTCGTTTATCCCTCCCGACATCCGGTTTGCAAACCGTTCCGTCGTCCGTATTGCACTCGAGCTCGGATGGGAGGGCCGGGCGGGCCCACAGACCTGGGACGTGTCCACATATCGTGTGCTCCCCCCACAGGTGGGAGCCCCGCCGCCATCCTTGCCGTCCTTGATGGAGCGTTGAGTGCTTTGGAGTAGGCGAACCCCGGTTTCGAGTCCCGTTTGGGCGGTTCGGGCCAGTGCCCACCTCCGAGCCCGCCCACACGCGGGATTTACGCTGATCGAGCTGCTGCTCGCTTTTTCGATTCTGGGTCTGGTGACGGCGGCGGCATTTTCCATGCTGAGTACCGGGTTGACAATGTGGTCCGCCGGCCACGACGAGATCGAGCAGTCGCGGGAGCGCCATCTGATAGTAGAGCTGCTACAGGCCCAGCTCGGCCCGGCCCTGCCGCTCGCGTGGCAGGCGGAGAATGGGAACCGCCTCGCGTTTCGGGGTTCCGCCGAGAGCCTCGAATTCGTTTCGGCTTCGAGCCTGGTGCGGCCCGATGCGATTCCTCGTTGGGTGCGCTGGGTGCGCCGGGTGCGTCTCCCGGGGGAGGGCGGAGCCGTCGGGAGACGCTTCGTGATCGAAGAGCACCGGATACTTCCACCCGACAATGCTCCCGAAGCCGCGGCTTACGGAGAGACCGTGCTGGGAGGATTGGAATCGCTTGAGATTCGGTACCTGCTCCGAGGGGTTGGAGGTCGAGACGCCCGTTGGCTCACTGATTGGGACCCGGAAGTGCGAAGCGAACTGCCTGCGGCAGTCCGGTTGGCGCTGGGTTTCGAGGATGGCGGGCGGCATGAGCTGCTCGTGGGGCTCGAGTACGCGGCTTCGAACTGGGATGGCTGGGTATTGCAATGAAAGTTCAGGACGGCGGTTTCGCTTTGCTCGCGGTTCTCTGGGTGCTGGTCATCCTCTCGGCCATTGCGGCGAGTTTGACCGCTTCTGCCTCCCTGGAGGCCCGGATCGTGGTTGCGGCACAGGAGGGTCTGGTCGCAGAACGCCTGGCTGTTTCGGGACTCGAGTTTGCATCTTATTTGGAGTCGCGCGGTCTGGGGACCGCGCGCGAAGACCTCTCGAACCTGCCGGTCAGCGTCGTCGAAACAGGATTTCAATACCGGCTCCAGCTGCCCGATGCTACGGTTGAGATATTCCTGGAGAGCGACAACGCCAAAATCAACCCCTGGATGGCGCCGGAGCCCCTCCTGCTTAATTTCCTTTCGAACTGGACCGGTAACCGCCAGGCGGCAGCTCGCATCGTCGCAGCTCTGGAGGACTGGCGAGACCCGGACGACCTTCCCCTGGAGCTGGGAGCTGAGGCGACGGCCTACGCTGGAACCGGATATGTGCCTAGAAACGGTCTTGCAGGCGTCGGCGATTTGGCTTTGATTCGCGGCATCGGCCTCGATGACCTGCGGCCGATCGTTGTCGGGGAACCGTCGGGTGGCTGGAGTCTTCGGGATGGGCTGGAAGCCTTCTTGACATCATCGCCGGTTGGCGCACGGGTGAACGCGAACCTGGCGCCCGGTCGGGTTCTGGAAGCGGTGCCGGGACTCGCTCCCGACATTGTCGAGCGCGCGCTCGGGGAGCGGGCACAATCGAGCTTTCGGGATCCCGGCGATTTCACTCGGCGGATGGGACTCGGCGACGAAGCGCCCTCGCTCGAATACCTCCGTTTCGACCGCGGTAACACGCCGGCTGTTCTGGCCATTGCGCAGGCCGGAGGAGCCCGACGCTCGGCGCGGCATGTCTACACCTCGACAGGGCGCGTGAACGTCATCACCGGAGTGCGGGATGTGCAGACGGTTCTTGCCAGTATCGAGCGGAACACCTACCCCGAGTTCGCCAGAGGGCGGACCGAGCCTATGGCCGCGGGCCGTGTCGGGGGAGGCCCCTGAGTTACGTCGGGGGAGTTCCCTGAGTTACAATGACTCGTGCGTCATCGCACGGTGAGAAAGATTTGAACAGCCCCGCGGTCCCGTCTACCTGCATTCAATCACTTAGGCCAATGCTGTTCCTGGCACCGAAAATGCTCTCCACGTCTGCGTGATACTTGCATGAACACAAAGGGATTGAGTCCGTGCGAGACCGTTTTCTTGATGTTGACAGGTTTCCGGCATGATGTCAGCGTATCAACGGTTTGGGGGGTCGCGGCTCGGAGCGGCACTCTGGAACTGTATGATATCCCGTGACCTGGCTGGGACGCCGGCGTCTGGTTTGGCCAGTGGGAGTTTTAGCGCAACCGAGAGTCTTTGGCTGGAAATCGTATTTGTTCGATCGATCATGCGGGCAGATAATACGTCTGTTCAGACAACAATTCTTTGAAGAGTTCGATTTCGAAGAGTTTTACTTCAAAGAGTTTTAAAAGGAAACAAGGGAGACAAGAATGCATCAGCGATTCAAACTGCTCATGCCGGTATTCGTACTCGGCTTGATCGTGATATTTCCAATCCGGCTGCAGCACAGCCGACCACTAATGTCGACTGTGGCATTTCCAGCACGCCCGTAAGCCGGGGCATCGAGACCGGTCAGACCGAAGAGATCGGTGATTTGTTAGTCACCTGCCAGAATGGGCCGATCGCGGGCGCCACGACCCAGGCATTGTTCACGCTGGAGTTCCCTGCGGTTATTACCACCGACATTGGCCACGTTCCATCGCCGGTCATAATTGCCAACGAGGCGGGTGCACCGTTTACGCCCGCGGGAACAATAGTGACCGTTTACAATGTCGACAACGAGAATGGCATTGTTGCGATCGAAATCCTGGCGACTGCGTGGGCCGTTAACGAACTTGCCAGTTTTCAGTTGGACGGGGTTCTGGTTTCTCTGCTCGACGCGCCCAGCGACATGCAGGTCCAGATTTCGTTGACTGCGGGAGCCGGCTTCTTCGTCCCGGCCTCGCAGGATGTGGCGACCGTTCTGCGCGACCCGCTCCCAGGACTGGACGAGCTATCTCTCAATGATGATGACGTCATCTGCAACGGGGACGACAATGAGGACGACCTCGCGATTGTCTTCTCGAATGGCGAGTTCCACCCAAACAATGATTGCTTTACGTTCAGGGTGCGGGAGGACTTCATCGACGCGTTCCGAAGCCATGCTTTTGGTCAGATCAATGGAGGTAATTCCAGCGATCGCCAGACTATTGATCTCGAATTCAACGGACTTCCCCCTGGGTTTGAGATTAATCAAGGCGACTGTGAAACCTACACGCTTGACGGATTGACTACCCCGCATCCGCTGTTCACTCTGGGCGGTGACGACCCGCTGGCGGCGGACGACAATGTTTGGGAACTTGAGGTCGGTAATCTCGGGCCCATGGATCTCGCCGACACCGAGGGCGTTTTAATTACGTGTCCGTTGGGGTCCTTTGATATCGATGACGACGAGCTCCCGTTGCCGACAGGAGACGTCACGGTGAGGGCGACTTTGCGAACTGAGGGCGACGCTCTCGAATCCGACGGTGACCCCTTCCTGATTGGCGATGACGCCGAGGTTCCGCGTTATGAGGAAGCGTGGACCGAAGAACTGACGGTCATTCGGATTCCGGCGGCCTCGACCACGATGTTACTTCCCTTCGGCACGACGTTTGGTGGAGAGTTCTTCACAAGCATCGCGATCTCCAATACGACGTACGATCCTTGGGACGAAGAAGGTGTGGAGGAGATTGATGGCACGATCCACTTCTACTTCTTTCCGTCAGGTGAGGATTGCATCGAGTGGGAATCGATCGTGGTATCGGCCGGCGAGACTTATGCCGTCATCCTGAACGACATCCTTGCGGAGGCCGGCTTCTCGGGCGACTTCAGCGGGTATGTGTTTGCGGTCGCGAATTTCACCAATGCGCATGCCGTCGCATACATCACGGATTTCGGAGGTTTTGCCGCGGCTGCGCCGTTCTTTGTACTGAGGAGTCCTTTTACGGACGGGCGGCACACAACGGACGAATTCGGATTCTTCTAATCACCAGCAGTCACAAATCAGGCACGCGGAAGGGAGCCCTTCGGGGCTCTCTTCTTGATTCCAGCTTGAATTCTTTCTTTTTGAGGTTCAGGCAGTGATACTAAGATTGCGGCTAAGATTGCGGCAATGATACTGAGGTTGCAGCTATGATATTCCCGTTGAGATGCGCCAGGGGTTTCTTGATTCTGCTGATGGCTTTTCCTTGTGTTGCTCTGCACGCGCAGGATTTGGATGATCTTCAGGATCGGGTCGTCGATTTCTGGGCCCAGTGGGCGGCGGGCAACCGACAAGACGCGGCGCTTTACGTCGAGCCCGAAGGCCGGGGACGCTTCCTCAGTGGGGGGGGGCTTCAGAGTGGTCGAAGCGTCTCCTCTGAGCTTTGATTTCACGGATCAGAGAGACGCCGTCGAGGTACGGATGCGGGCGAGCTTAGTACTGCCGCAGGTCGGCCCGGTCGAGGGCCCGGTCGCCGACCGCTGGGTTTGGATGGCAGGGGAGTGGTTTATGCGGATGCCGGACACACAAGCCGTCAATCCGTTTCAGGAGATCCGGAACCCGCCGGTGGAGCGCCCGCTCCCACGCTTCGAGTTCACCCCTGGGCAGATCGATGCAGAGCGCGTTGTTCAAGGAACGCGGGTCGAAGGTTTCATCGAGTTTCGAGGCGATCGGGCCGCGATTCGGACGGTTCTGGAACGGCGGTCCGTTAACCGGAGAGTCCCCGGGATCAGCTTCGACCGGCCCGAATGGATCGATGACGAGAGTGGCCGGATGCATTTCGATTGGGATACAACGCGGGTGTACTCCGATGTCGACGCGATCCTTGAGTTCGGCGTCCAGGCAATCAACGGCACACGCCTGACCGTTTCGCTGCCCTTGACGGCCAACATCGAGGGCCGGATCCGAATCGAACAGATTCCCGAAGTGGTGGAATCGAACGCCGCTGGGGAGGTGGCCTTCGAGATCGAGAATCTATCCGCGATCCCCGTCAGCATCGGCGAGGTCGAAGCGGCCAATGAAGATTATGAAGTCGTCGGCGAACTCCCCGCCGAATTGGCTCCAGGCGCGACGGGGCGGATCGTCGTAACCTATCCGGCGCAGACTAGAGCGTACCGCGCTTCAGTGAGCTTCGAGCTGGACGAGGCGTTCCTGGGCTCGAATCAGATCCGGGTGCCGGTGCGGTTTGAAGAAGAGGACGACGAGGACGAAGACGCATCACCGATACCGGGCATGTCCAATGATGCCATCCAGCGCGCGATCCGATCTGCCAGACCTTGACCCCTCTTGTCGGCGTCAGCGAGTTGGATCAAGTCTCAGTCAGTCTCATTAAGTTTCGTTGAAACTTGTTCAATTGCATCAAGTTTCACTGAGTATCATTTATTCTCATGGCCCCGGCTGCGCGGAGAGGTAGAGCAGTTCATCGATCACGAAAGTCCCGCGGTAGCTGACCATCTGAATTTTTCCGGGACTTGACGAGACTCTGACGGTAATGGCTTCGGTTCCGGTCGTTTCCCCCACGAGGTCGCGCAGAAGCTGAACGCTTACCCCACGGCCTTCCAGTGAGAGCGTCGCGTCACCAATGAGTTCGCCTTCCGTGTTAAAAACCTCCACGGTGACTTCAGTCGGACTGAACGAGAAATTGAAAATCGCAAGACCCGTGTATTCAGCAGGGGATACGGCCACAGGCGTCAGGTAAAGTGTTTCCTCAAGGTCCGTTGGTAGCGGGGCCACCGTGGACAGGCCTGGGGTTCCCAGCCGGATGATTCCGGCAATCGCGGGGAGCGAGAAGGGGCTGGATCCACGAATCTGGAAGTCCAGATAGCCGAGCCGGAGCTCTCCAGAGCCGAACAGCACGCTCAAGTCGAAGTCGAGACGCTCTCCCGCTTCAAAGGTCTGTGTGACGGCGTTGGTTCCTTCCAGCACTGCGCCGTCCAGGCTCCTCACCGTCAGGATGATCGTGGCGGATCGGGGAGAGGCGTTGAGAAACGAGGCCGTGGTGTTCCAGCCGCCGCCGAATACGAAGTAGGGAAAAAACAGCCGATTGCGCGTAAATGCGGCGAGGCCCGGAATCTCATCTGAGACACCCTCCGGATTGTTGACCAGACTCGCTCGAAACTCCAGCGCCGCTTCGGCCTGAACGTAACCGTCCAGGGGCAGCGCACCCGCTTCCAGATCAAAAAGCGTTGTCAGCGGCAGCCGCAGCGTCGCCAGGGGTTCGATCAGCTGAACGGATTGTCCAGCCGTGACGCCGAACGGGTCGCGTAAGTGCGTATTCCGGACCATCCTGAACACTGATTCCGATCCATCGTGAACACCGATTCCGGGATCGTGAACGCGGATTCCGGGATCCTGAACAGTGATTCCGGTGATCCTGAACACCGATTCCGGCCATCGTGATCACTCGTCGGTAGCGAAGTTTGGAGCTTTTAGGTTCTCCTGAAGCACAGGAGGGCCTTGATGGCAACGAAACGACTACCGATGAGACAGATACGCGAGATTCTACGACTCAAACACGACCAACAGCTCAGCCACCGGGCGATCGCCAGCGCATGTCGCGTGGGCTTGGGCACCGTTGCGGACTACTTGGGACGGGCCAAGCAGGCCGGACTGGAATGGCCGCTGCCCGAAGACCTGGACGAGGCAGCGCTTGAAGCGCGGCTGTTTCCCCGCGCGGGACCGGGCTCCCGGGAACGGGTGGCTCCGGATGTAGAACGGATCCACCAGGAGTTGAAGCGTGTTGGAGTCACCCTGCACCTGCTGTGGGAAGAGTACCGAGAAGCGAATCCAAAGGGATATGCCTACAGCCAGTTCTGTGAGATCTACCGGCGTTGGGCCCAGAAATTGAAGCCCTCGATGCGACAGGTGCACCGCGCCGGAGAGAAGACCTTCATCGACTTTTCCGGCAAACGGCCACAGCTGACGGATCCACGGACGGGCAAAGCTATTCCAGTCGAGTTGTTCGTCGCTGTTCTGGGCGCCAGCGGTTACACCTACGCGGAAGCGACACCGAGCCAGAAACTCCCCGATTGGGTCGGCGTGCATATCCGCATGGTGGAGTTCTTCGGCGGATCGAGCCGGATCTGGGTTCCCGACCAACTCAAGAGTGCCATTACCCAGCCCTGCCGCTATGAAGCAGGCGTCAACCGTACCTACCAGGATGAGGCCGAACACTACGGCGCCGTTGTCATACCGGCCCGGCCGCGGAAAGCTCGGGACAAAGCGAAAGTTGAATCGACCGTCCTGGTCGCACAGCGGTGGATCCTGGCCAGGATCCGGAATCGCACGTTCTTCAGTCTGGCCGACTTGAACGGAGCCATTCGAGAGTTGCTGGTGGAACTGAACCAGCGGCCGATGCAGAAGCTTCGAGTATCCCGCCTGGAACTCTACGAGCGGCTGGATCGACCGGCATTACAGCCCCTCCCGACCAACCGGTATGAACAGGCCGAGTGGAAGGACTGTCGTGTCAGCATCGATTACCACATTACCGTGGACCGCCATCCTTACAGCGTGCCCTGCCAGTTGATCCATGAGAGGGTGGAAGCGCGTTACACGGCGTCCATTGTCGAGGTCTACTACAAAGGCCGGCGCGTGACGTCCCATCGCCGTCGCTACGATCACAAGCCGTCGACTCTGTCCGAACATATGCCCAGTGCCCATCGGGCCCATGCGGAATGGACACCGTCCCGGCTGATTAGTTGGGCGGAGAAAACTGGCCCCAAGACCGGCCGCCTGGTCGAGGAGATCATGAAACGGTGGCCGCATCCGGAACAGGGGTACCGGGCCTGCCTGGGATTGATGAGTCTAGGTCGCCGCTCCGGCGCCGAGCGGCTCGAAGCCGCCAGTGCGCGGGCGCTGCACTTGCAGTCCTATAGCTACCGCACCGTCAAGAACATCCTGTCGTCGGCCCAGGACCGGTTGCCTTTCGGGGACACCGAAACCCCACCGACGCCCCATCACGACAACATTCGCGGCGCCGCCTACTATGCGGACCCCGAGGAGACGCACTCATGCTAATGGAACAAACCCTGGAGAAGATGAACCAGATGAAGCTATCGGCCATGGTCGAGGCCCTGGAGCAGCAACGCCGCTCGAATCAGTACACGGATCTCGGCTTCGAGGAACGTCTGGGCCTACTGGTGGATGAGGAGTGGACGGCCCGGGAGCACCGCAAGCTCACCCGACGCCTGCGCGCGGCGAAGCTGCGCGACGCGACGGCATCGCTGGAAAACGTCGACTTCAAACATCGTCGCCGTCTGGACCGTTCCCAAGTCCTCGCCCTGGGCTCCTGCGGGTGGATCCAAGACCGGCACAATCTTCTCATCACCGGTCCGACCGGCATCGGAAAGAGTTTTCTGGCTTCGGCTTTCGTCGAACGCGCCTGCCGGCGGGGTTTTAACGCCACCTACGTCCGCATGCCTCGGCTCTTGCACCAACTGGCGGTCGGCCGTGGCGACGGCTCCTACACCCGAGTCCTGGCCCGTCTGGCCAAAACCGATCTGCTCGCCATCGACGACTGGCTCCTGGCCCCGCTGCGCGACGCTGAACGCCGGGACCTGATCGAAGTCGTCGAGGAACGGAGCGAACGTTCCGCCATCTTGATCGCCAGCCAGCTCCCGGTCCCCGACTGGCACGGCGTCATTGGCGACCCGAACCAGGCCGACGCCATCTGCGATCGCCTCCTCCACAATGCGCACCGTATCGAACTGAAAGGGGCATCGATGCGGCAAACCAAGACCCAACCCAAGACGTTGAAGGAGTCCCGATGATCGGCGCACCGATGCATCCACACGCCGCCGCCAGGGGGTACTCCAGGCCGGCCCCGGACCCAATCGTCGCTCCTGCGCAATCCTCGCGCGAAGGAAGTGCGGGAATCCGGGTCCGGGCGCGGAACGCGCACCTCACGCAGGGCACGGGGCCTGTGGAAACTGCCGCAGCCGTGCAAATGGGAATGGTGGCCTTCGGCCGACTTTCTCTTGATCATTTCCACCGCTGCTTGCAAAAGCCTCCGCAAAAAACGCTCCCGGCTTTCGCACAGTTACACACAGGCCGGCGGCGATTTATCACAATAATTTTGGAAAGGACTAAAACAGGGAAAACCTGGACTCTGAAGGAATAAACTGAGACGCTAACCCGTCGCTTCGCTCCGGCGAGTGTTCACGATGGCCTGAATCGGTGTTCATGATTCCGGAACTGGTGTTCACGATCAGCGGAATACCCAGTAAGCTCAGAGCCAGCTCGATGGCTGAATCGCCGCCATTGTGTGCGGCGAGAACCGGGACGTCGATCCCCGTAGAGCGGTCGAATGGGAGGTACACTCTTTTGTGGCCGTCGATGGGAGGGGTCGCATAGCGCCCCAGACCGCTGGTTCCGATCCGGGTTGCAACCAGCCCGTCGAGGCCCGGCTGGGCTTCGACCGAGGCAATGGCGTCCGGGCCTGCGGCCGTTCCAAAAAGGTCGGTGAGCTTCCAGGTGCCGGTTTCCAGGATTTCAAGCGCTTCTTCCGTCTCTCCAACCAGGCCCTGGCCGTCGATCAGGTTGCCGTCCTCGTCGCGCGCGCGAAACGCCACGGCGTTTCCGATGACGGAGGCGTTTGTGATCGTCAGCTCGTTATCTTCCGAAACCGCCGATATCGGGAATACCAGCGGTTCGGGCGTCACTCCTTCCAGCGAGACCGCCGGCAGCAAAACTTCGTCGAAACGCCGAATGTCGGGAAAGTCGTCATCCGGGAAGGCCGTCCCGATCGGTCCAACTGTGGCCCGAATGAGCGCGGTCCCGTCCAGGAACCCGCTTTCCAGCTCGAGGTCGGGGGTGACTTTAAAGCGATCCACCAGCTCATCGCTTGAAGGAAGATCGTCGACGAAGGTGTAGACCAGCCGTTGGGGGAAGGGACTCGCTTCGAACGTCTCGGGCCCTCCCGTCAGCATTGCTCCGGTTACGCTACTGTCGATTGTGGGCGGGAAAGTGACCGTGACGCCGGGTGGGATGCCTAGAATCTCGAAGATGACCTCGGTGGGGACCGTCTGCCCCAGCGTGCCCACCGCTGAGAACGCACCCGGCCATCCTTCCTCAAACGAGAACTCACTCAGATTGTCGATGAGCAGACTGCTGCGAGTACTGTAAGGTGAAGTCCGAGTCCTCGTCGACGACGAGCCCGTCCGCGGTGCCCTGAACCAACGGGACGCTTCCCTGCCCAGTCTGAGTGAAAAAATTGCTACTCGCTGAAATCGTCACCCGTAGATTCTCCGTGTCCGATTCCGGAACCGAAACGCGCAGACCCTCGATGACAACGGAGTCTCCAGCGGTGCCTCCTGCGGGTATGGTAACGACAACGAGCCCGGAGTCCGGGAAGACGTTCGGAACCGAAGGCCCAGCGGTCCAGCCAATACCGTTGAACGTTACTGTGATTCCACTCGTCGCGTCGTTCGTCAGCCGGGTGGGTGCAATACTGACTTCGACTGTTCCGGCCGCAGAGGTTCCCGAGACGACCGTGATCGTGATCTCTCCTAAAAGCTCAGCGTGTCCCGTCTTGGTCAGCGTAGCTTGATTTGCAGATAGGTCGAATATGGCCTGGGCCCGGGCCTTTGGGGCCGACGTGAACACGAGTAAGACTGCAAGCAATGCGCCACATATGACTTTATTCAGTAGCTTCACGGTTTCCTCTCCATCCTCTTGTTACCGATTCGTTACCGATCGACTCCAAAGAGAACGACGCTGGACCAGTCAATCCGTCATTCAAGCGCCCACCCAAGCCCAACGGGGAGGGTCGATGGACCCATCCCCACCATATCCCCCGACAGCGAGCTCGACGGCCGGCTGATATGTGGCAATTATATAGTCATTTGGATTTTCGGTGCCGGGAAAGTACCTGTGTACATGCGCTATCTTGAGCACACTTGACCCCACTTTCTAGCCCTCAGTTGCCCGCCGTCCTTGAGCACGCGCCGTCCGTTGGTCACTAAAACGCGCTAATGTCGATGCAAGACCCGGTGATACGATTTGTATGTTTGTCTCGGACCGCTAGGATCGGTTGTGGGGACAGCTCAAGCTGTCGTCGTCGTTTTCCCGGCCCCTTGGGAAGCCGCGACGATCGGCATAGGGCCCTCCCCTGGATGCGTTAATGATGCGTTACTATCTCCCTAGTGCCCGGAGTCGGAAGTTCGAGATATAAGATTTCGCGGGCCGTTCATTCAGACATCCTGTCTGAGGGGCCGGCGACCTTCGCCATCGTCTGGATGACGAGGCCTATGGGGATCGACGGAGTGTTGAAGCGTGCCGTGGAGGGCCCCGCGCCGCTCCGACGGTGCGGGGGGACGGCCCTCAGAATGAAGAGACGGTAGCCGAGGCGTCCAGAGTAATAAGTTAATCGGGTCGGTCTGAGACACACTAATTGACCAGCCAATCTATGACTCAAGACACGGGTTCTTACTGCAAGGGTTTTCGGCTGAGGCGCCGGCCCCCAGGGCGCGGTTGATCTATACCGAGCGTCAGGGGCGGAACCAGTCAAGGAATCGACTATGAACGTGATCGATGAAATTCGTCGTGTTTTCGACATTGAAATTGAGGCACTGGAGTCGGTCCGCGGAAACCTGTCCAGTGGTTTTGAAGATGCCGTAAATTTGATTGCGAATTGCGAAGGGCAGGTCTGTGTGACCGGAATCGGTAAGTCAGGCATCGTGGGCCAGAAGATTGCCGCGACGCTGCGCAGCACGGGAACCCCGGCCGTGTTTCTGCATGCTTCCGAAGCCCTGCACGGCGATGTCGGCGTGGTGCGGAAAGAAGATCTTGTGCTCGCAATAGGAAAAAGCGGAGAGAGCACTGAATTGAACACGCTGCTCCGCATTCTCAAAAAAGTCGGAACACCGATCATTGCCATGACCTCGAACGCAGAATCATCCGTTGCCGACATCGCCGATATCGTGTGTGAGCTTCCCATTCCCCGAGAAGCGTGCCCTCTGAATCTGGCCCCGACTTCCAGCACCACCGCCGCCCTCGTGGTCGGGGACGCGATTGCGGTGACTTTGATGAAAATGAGCAAGATGTCGGAAGACGATTTTGCGCGGCACCACCCGGGGGGCCAGTTGGGTCGGCGCCTCCTGTTGCGGGTCGAAGACGTCATGCGGAAAGGAGACGAAAACCCGGTTGTGGGCCGGGACTCTACGATTAAACAGATGCTGATTGACATGACGGCCTTCCGGGTCGGTGCGGTGTCGGTTGCCGATGAGGGGGGGCGTCTTCTTGGATTGGTGACCGATTACGATGTTCGCAGGGCGCTGGAGTCGGATGGGGACGTATTTGCCTTGACGATTCCTGAAATCATGAACGATTCGCCCGACAGAGTTTATGACGACGAAAAGGCCGCGGCCGCCCTGGAGAAGATGCGCGACCGGAGCAAACCGACAGCGGTCTTGCCAGTGCTGAATCGGAAAGATGTGGTTGTCGGAATGGTGCATCTCCACGATCTGATCGCTGCAGGCCTTTGACGGACTGGATCCCGGGCTAGCTGTGAATTCCAGCAACGTTGTAAACACCAGGCAACCGAGAAATCGGTGGTTTGTATTGGATGCGGCCGTGTAGTCGATGCTCATTGTAGTGGGTGAGGTAGATCGGTAACACGTCGGATCGTTCGTTCGAGGTCCTGTAGACTCGGAAGTAGGCCCACTCGCGCAGCAGCGTCTGGATGAATCGTTCCGCTTTGCCGTTGGTTTGAGGCCGGTACGGGCGAGTGAATCGTTTACGAATGTTGAGTTCGTGACATCGTTTCAAGAATGTTTTGGCACGATAGCAGGAGCCGTTATCGGTGAGTACGCGCTGGACGGTAATACCGAACCGGGCGAACCATCGGATGGCGCGATCCAGGAACGCGACCGCACTGTGTTGGCGTTCGTCAGCTAAGACCTCCGCATAGGCGAGGCGGGAATAGTCGTCCACGCAAACGTGGACGTACTCCCAACCCGCACCTTCGGAATCCTGTCGTGGGTTGTCGGTGACGCGGTGACCCGGCCGCCAGAATCGCCCTAACTTCTTGATATCCAAATGCAACATCTCTCCCGGCCCATCATGTTCGTATCGCACCACCGGTTCGGGTGGGTCCAGATTCTTCAACTGGGACAGGCCTTGTCGTTGCAGCACCCCCGCGACTGTGGATCGTGGCAGCTTGAGCTGATTCGCAATCCGAAGCGCTGTCATTCGGTATTGGGTTCGCATCTCCACGATTAGATCCACCCCGTCCTTGCCCATCCGATGGTGTAACATCCGAGGTTCGCTCGATAAGTCGTTTAAACCCGCTTCGCCCCAATCGCGGTACCGTCGGACCCATTTGTATACCGTGCTCCGACTGACTCCAAATTGCTCGGCTACTGAAGATACCAAAGCGCGCTCTTCAATCACTCGGATCGCCATCAATGCTCGACTCTTCGGGCAGGTTCTTGCATTCTTGTGAAGGTTCATACGGGCTCTCTCCTTGGGCTGATCGGTTTAGGTCCCAATCAGCTTCTCGGATTTAGCCCGTGTGAACAACCTTCACAGAATTCACAGCTAGACCGTAGACGCTCTCGCGATCGAGGAGGAAGAATTCTCGATCGGGAGGCCCCCACGGCTCGGGCCGATGACGCCGACAGCGGCTTCACGAGATCCGATCTTTGCGATGAGAGTGTCCGGTATCATTCAAAGAACTTCTGAATCGTTTCGATGACATAGTCGATCTCTGCTTCTTCCAGCTCTGGGAAAATTGGCAGAGCCAGACATGTCCGCGCCGCTTCTTCCGCACGTGGGAAATCACCAGCGGATCCGCAGACTGCGCCGAGCCCCCGCTGGAGATGCAATGGGATGGGATAGTAGATCGCGGTCCCGACGCCGTGTCCCGATAGAAATTCCTTGAGCGCGTCCCTTTCTGGGGTCCGAATCACGAACTGATTGTAGACCGCACCGTTGTGTGGGGCGGGGGTTGGAACAGTGACCGTTCCTTCCAGACCCACGATATACCTTTGTGCGATCTGGCCCCGCCGCTCGTTCCATTCCTCCACGTAGGGCAGCCGGACCGATAATGCTGCCGCCTGAAGCGAGTCCAGACGACTGTTGATGCCGAGGACGTTGTGTTCGTAGTCGTTCTCGAGTCCATGTGAGCGGAGCAGGCGCAAGCGGTCGCCCGTCTGCGAGTCATGGGTCACGACCATGCCGGCATCCCCGATCGCTGCCAGGTTTTTCGTCGGGTAGAACGAGAGGCACCCGCAGAATCCCATCGTTCCTGCCCATCGCCCGCGATGGGTCGCACCGAAAGCCTGCGCCACATCCTCGATGATGAGGATGCCGTGGTCCGCGGCGATGGTCTGGATTCTGAGCATGTCGGCGCAGTCGCCGAAAAGGTGGGCCACGATTACAGCCCGGGTGCTCGGGGTAATCTTTCGCCGGATCTCGTCGGGATCGATCTGGAAACTTCGAAAGTCGATGTCCGCGAAGACAACCCGTGCTCCGAGCCGCACCGCCGACGAGGCGGTCGAAAAGAAGCTGAATGCGGGAACAATGACTTCCGATCCGGGGCCGATCCCTGCGGCCATCAGTGCCAGCATCAAAGCGTCCGAACCTGAAGCGACCCCGACGGCCTGCCCGGTGGAGAACTTTTCTGCGACGGCCGCTTCCGCCCGCTCGACCTCAGGTCCCAAGACAAACCGTTGAGAGTCTACAACCTTCATTAACGCTGCGCCCAGTTCCGCGCGAATGCGCTCGGTTTGTCGCTTGAGGTCGAAGAACGGTACTTTCATAAGATGTGGGGAGGACGAGTCGTTCCCCGATTTCGCATGGACAAGCGCTTGAAAGGCTCAATGCGGGGGTTTAAGTCGTCTGTCCCCACACATATGACGCTATAATATTTAGATTAAACGTGTGTGTGCCCTGGCCGTCTAAGCGGGATAGCGTATTTGGTTTGACGCTCTAAATCAACTCCCCGCCGCAGACCGAGTTGGGGCTGGGGCGTAGCATCCTCCCATTACCACGAATGGAGTCCAGATGTCGCAAATGATGTCACAAACAATGTTCCCAAGACGGATCACGTCCTCTTTGTTCAGCCTCTTGCTCATCCCAGTTCTCGTTTCCATCCCTGCCCGAGCCCAGGATGGCGGTTTACGGGACGAACAACCCCCAATTTCCGTAGAAGAGATTATCAGCCAGTTTGCCGCCATGGAGTCTGAGTTCAGGGTGGCCCGTGGCAACTACACCTATCGACAGGACGTCACGGTCCAGGAATTGAACGCGCGCGACCGGGTGATCGGCGAATACCACATGATCAGTGACATTCTCTTCGAACCTGGCGGTCGCGACCGGACCGAAAAAGTCGTTTTTGCACCTCAAAGCACGCTCGAGGGAATTCAGCTCACGCCACAGGATCTGGACGACATTCGCAACATCCAGCCATTCGTTCTGACAACGGAAGATCTCCACCTTTACGATGTCGAATATCTTGGCAAGGAACTGATCGACGAGATCGATAATTACGTTTTCCAGGTGGGTCCGAAAGTGATCGAAGACGGAGAACGATATTTCGAAGGCCAGATCTGGGTGGATGACCTCGACCTGCAAATCGTAAAGACGTTCGGCAAGGCCGTACCCGACATCACGGAAAACGGCCAGGAGAACCTGTTTCCGCGATTCGATACCTACCGGGAACAGATCGACGACTATTGGTTCCCGACATATACCCGGGCCGTCGACACCTTGAATTTTTCCAGTGGTCCCAAAAAGATTCGCCAGGTTATTCGGTATGAAAATTACAAGCAATTTGCTTCCGACGTCATCCTCACGTTCGGTGACGAGGTCGAGGACGAAGCCGGTGCAGGCTCTGTGGAATCCACCGATCCCGGACTCACCCAGCCCTAGGCACAGCGTCCAGGGTGGGGGGAGTTGGGCAGGACGCGGGGCCCGTTATCTACGGGCCCATCCGGCCTATAACCCCTAACAACCACAGAAGATAAGCCGCCCTTCCTGCGATTCCCCCTGTGCTAAACTGATAGCGATAATCACGGCTGCTCATGGCCTGATAGACTGCACCGACGGTCGGAAAGACGGCAGTACGTAAAATCGCCTGGAGCGTCTAACGCACCTTAAGGAGTCACTATGTCGGGCCATTCCAAGTGGCACAGCATCAAACACAAGAAGGCGGCAACCGATGCGAAGCGCGGCAGATCGTTCACCAAAGTGATCAAGGAAATTACGATTGCGGCTCGGCTCGGAGGTGGTGATTCTGAAGGCAATCCGAGGTTACGTAAGGCGATCAGCGATGCGAAAGCGCTGAACATGCCCGCCGACAATATCAAACGCGCCGTCATGAAGGGGACCGGTGAGCTGGAAGGCACCTCGATTGAAGAGATCATCTACGAAGGTTACGGCCCCGGAGGGGTGGCGGTGATGGTCGAGGTGTTGACCGACAATCGAAACCGGACGGTCAGTGAACTGCGCTATGTCTTGAGCAAAAACGGCGGCAATCTGGGGGAGAACGGCTGCGTCGCATGGATGTTCACCAAACGCGGCTACATCCTGGTGCCGGCAGCGGGCCTGGATGAAGAGACCGCAATGAGTGCGGCGATTGAGGCGGGCGCGGAAGACTTTGCGGCTCAGGAAGATCAGTACGAGATTCTGACCGATCCTGAATCGTTCCATGCGGTGCTTGGAGAGCTCAAAGAGACGGGTATCGAGCCCAGGACGGCCGAACTCTCCATGATCCCTCAGAACTACATCAAACTTGATGGCAAACCGGCCCAACAGATGATCAAGCTGATGGACACGCTCGACGACCACGAGGATGTGCAGAACGTGTATGCGAACTTTGACATCGAAGAGTCGGAACTCGCAGACGTGACCTAGCTACGATCCCTGGCGCGCCCCGTCCTAGCGGCAATCAGGTCGATATTGAGCTCTACGTATGCGGATTCTTGGAGTAGATTGTGGTTCCAGAGTGACCGGATACGGGGTGATCGAGTCGGGGCTGGATCGCTATGGCTATGTGGATTGCGGCGCGATTCGGACCCAGGTCGCCGATCCTCTGGCTCTGCGCCTGCAGTCCATTCATGCCGGTCTTCAGGAAATAATTCGTGACCACACGCCTGACGTGGCCGTGTTTGAAAGAATCTTCCATGGGGCTAACGCTCAGAGCGCCCTCAAACTCGGCCACGTGAGAGGCGTATCCATGTTCGCAGCGGCGCAGGCGGGACTGCCGGTTTACGAGTATTCCGCCCTCGAGGTGAAGTCTGCGGTAACCGGTTACGGCCGAGCCGAAAAGGCACAGGTCCAGCAGATGGTGAAATCCCTGCTGCGGTTGGCCGATGTCCCCCAGCCGCATGACGCTTCCGACGCGCTGGCCGTGGCCATTTGTCACGCACAGAGCTACCGTTTTGAGGAGGCGACCGCTCCCCGTGATTAGTCTTATTCTGGTCTCAGTTCTGGCGCTTTTGCCCCAGAGCAATTTCAACAGCTTCAGCTTTTGCCGTGACGGTCTCGGCGGGACCGGTGACGTGCAGTGCATCCGATTGGATCCTTCGGGTCAAGGGTCCTACGTGCTGATGTACGCAGATGGGGATACAGTCGATCAGGAGCTTCAATTGTCCCCGCCGGGAACCCTCAAGTTTAACGATCTGCTGGCGGCAACCGACTATCTGGTGGATGCGGACACGTACGATTCCGGCCGGGAGGTGCCGAGTCTTGGACTCAAGACCCTGGTGCTGGAAGGACCTGCGGGACGTCGGGAAGCGGCCTTCTTCGTGGCCGCGCCGCGTAAAGCAGCCGAGCTGGCGGCGTTCTTCGATCGGTTGATTACCCAGGAGATGCTCCTGGTCGACATTGAGACCGCCTTGCAGTTCGATCGCTTGGGTATTCCGGAACGGCTGGATCAGATCGAAAGAGACCTGATTCGAGATCGCCTGGCCGACCCGCGGCGACTGATTCCTGTGCTCGAGCGCATCGGCTCCGACACCGGGATAGTGAACTATGCGCGCACGACGGCAACGCGATTGAAGGAAACGATTGAGGCAAATCACTGAACCGTGATTCGAACCTGCATCACCTGGCTCACACTCTCGCTGGGATCGATGTGGATCCTGCGATACGATTGACGCATGCGCCAACGGCGATTCAGCTACTCGGGGGCGGAATTGTAAAACCCCTTCTTGTGGCGCACTTCCAGCTCGTCCGCCTCTCCATCGCTATTCACATCCACGTCTCCGACTTCGACCTGGATCTCCCGCAGATCGTCATCTTCCTTGAGATCTCTCGGAACGAATCCCAGGCTGTACTGGTTTCTCAGATGAATGCCGACGGTTTCGTAGATGCCGGGGTATTCCCCTTCAAATCGTGGGAAGAATGATGTCCCTCCAGTGACCCGTGCCAGAGTTTGAAGCGCGTTTCTTGCCTGGAGCATCTGCATCCGGGCGATGCTACCCATGCGGTCCTCGTTAAAAAGGAAAAAAGACTGGCCCATTGCCACCGGGTAGATCATGGTGTCGGAGGACTCCGCCTGCCGGAGCATGTCACCGTAGTTCCGTTTGCTGAGAGTGTCGATGCCGGTGCTCAACAGGAAAATCGCCTTCTTCCCCTCGATATTTTCCATCCGGTCCAGAGTGAAACCAACGGCGTCGTAAAAAGACGTTTCCCTGAAGCCGGGGAACTGGAGGCTCCGGAGACCGTTAAACAGTTCGTTCTGGTTTTGCGTGAAGTCGGTGACGATTTGGGGCCGGATGTCGTAACTGATGATGGCGGCCCAGTCGTTTTCGCGGAGCGATTGAATGAATCCTGCTGAAGGGCCGATCACGTCATCATAGTAGTAGGCAAACGTATCGCCGAACTCGACCACGATAACGACTGTCAGCGGCGTATCCGTAGGGCTGAAGTTTGTCAGCAGTTGTTCTTCGTCGTCGACGAAGATGCGAAAATCTTCTTTCACCAGCCCGGAGATCGGGTTGTCGTTTCTGTCCGTGACGACGACATCCACGTTGACGACCTCGATGTCGATCGAGAGAGCGAAACGATCATCAACATCCAGATTCGGGGCCCCGTCCCGCACGGGAAGCGGCGGCAGGGGAATGTCTGCTCCGACGTCTCGCCTTGGGCCCTGAGCCAGGGCGAAACCCACGCCGAACACTATCAAAACCACTAAAGCCATCACTTTCCTGGCATTCATTAGAATATCTCCTCAGATGCTGTAGATAGAGCGTACATCGGTCAGCGAATCGACGCAATATCTTCAGCACCGGACTGGAACCCGACTCGAAGGCTTCGGAGGCGCCGGCGACCCTCTGTTTAGACGCGTTTTGGCACGATTTGTCGCGACTCCCGAGTGCGTCAGTCTGAAAACGCATGTGACTTCCGAAGTGATGCATTGACCGCCATTCCGCCCTTCGTCGCAGGTTTAGATTGGAATATTCGCTCTCAAAGACTATCGTGTTTCCGCATGTCACACGGTGCGCAGGGCCGCCCTCGCCCCGTTGCAAATTTTTTCGAGGAGAACCTTGATGATCACTGAGAGCGCAATCATTGCCATTGGCGGCTTGATCGCTGTGATCGCACTCCTGTTCCTGATGATCACTCGCTTCAAATGGCACGTGTTCATTGCGCTCCTGGTACCGATCGTGTTGTTTGCCCTGCTGCCGGGTATCGATCGGAGCGCATTCATCACTGCATTCGAGGAGGGGTTTGGAAACACGATCGAGAGCATCGCGGTCGTCATCGTTGTGGGATCGATCATCGCGGAGGCACTCAAACACACGGGTGGAATCGAGCGAATCACCTCTTCGATGATCCGCTGGGTGGGGGAGCGGCGCATGCCGCTGGCTCTGACGATGAGCGGCTGGATCATCGGTCTCGCCATTTTTTCCGATGTCGGCTATGTGATTCTCAATCCCCTCGTTCACTCCGCTGCGCTCAAGAGCGCTCTGAACATGAGCGTCATGGCTACCGGCCTGGTTGGCGCGATGCAAATGACACACGCGATGGTTCCGCCGACGCCAGGCCCACTAGCCGCAGCCGCCCTGGTCGGTGCCGATCTGGGGACGGTCATCGTCTACGGAGGACTGGCAACTCTCATCGCTTCTTTGGCCGGATGGGTTTTTGCCGTGGTGATCGGACCCCGCATCGATTCGCCGCCATCGGAGGAGTTCGTGGGTCAATCGTTCATAGAACAGGGCCGGGAGTCGGAATTGCCATCGACCTGGCGGGCCTACGCGCCGATCCTCATTCCGTTGATCCTGATCGCCGGGCAGAGTGGGGCGCGATTGCTTTTGCCGCCCGAGCACATTGTGAACGATGTGATGCTGTATCTGGGCTGGCCCGTCGTGGCTCTCGGCATTGGTGTTCTCCTGGCATACAGGAACACCACGCGTGAGCAGGCCGGGGTCCGCACGGGTGAATGGGTCGAAAACGCGCTCCGGACGTCAGCCATGATCGTCATGGTCACAGGCCTGGGCGGCGCGCTGAGTCAGATCCTTCGAGGAACACCGGCGGTCGAAACTATCGCTACTGCCGTTGCGTTTACGGGGTTGCCTGCGATCTTCCTGCCTTTTGTTCTCGGTATCGTCGGCAACATCATTACGGGTTCGACGACGGTGGGCGTGATCACGGCGGCTTCGGTGGTCTCTCCGATCATGGGCACGCTGGGTCTCAGCCCCGAGGCGACGATGCTGGCCGGCGCCGCAGGTTCGATCATCATCAAGTTTCCCAATTCGAGTTACTTCTGGGTGTGCACCTCGCTTTCGCGGATGTCCGTAAAGGCCGCCCTGATGTCGTACGGGGGCGTGACCTTCGTAAACGGTACCGTCGGGATGGCTGTCGTGTATGCGTTGTGGATGGCGGGAGTGATCTAGTGGCCTGTACCACCCAAATCGGGACCAGCGTTCGGGCCAAACGGCGTTGGATTCCAGGAGGCAACAACGTGACGACTCGACGTGGCGGCGACGAGTAAATGCTCCCACATTGCGAGGAGTTGACGACGACGAAGACAATGCCGTTTCGCCCGAACCCTCTGGGCCGATGGGGGTTGGGAGCGATATCTTCGTTACGAGCCGTCGTCGATGTGAAGACATCGACTTCCGTCTCGCGCCTCGATCTCCCCGGCAAGACCCATCGGCGCTGGCCCCGATTTGGGTGGTACAGGTCACTAGCGAAGTGAAAAACTCTGCGCCGCCAGGTCGACGATGTAGCGGCCGATTACGAGCGAGGAAGTGGCCCCCGGAGAAGGTGCGTTGAGTACGTGGACTGCATTGGGTGTCTGTTCGATACGGAAGTCGTCCAGAAGCGAACCGTCCGGCGCCACGGCCTGAGCCCGGACGCCGGAACCACCTGGACCCAGATCATCCGATGTCACTTCGGGTATCAGCTGCTGAAGGCTTTTTACGAAAACGCTCTTCCTGAACGATCGGTTGATCTCCCAAGCGGCGATTTTCCGCTCGCGGAGAGCCAGGCGCCAAAACCCCACATAGCCCAATATACCGGCCAGTTCGACGATTGATATGTCCCGCTTGCGGTAACCCTCTCTCTTCGTAGCGAGCACGGCGTTCGGTCCCGCCTCCACGAAACCCTTCATCGTCTGTGTGAAGTGAACTCCCAGAAACGGAAATGCCGGATCGGGCACTGGATATATCAGGCCATTGACCAAGCCCTCTTTTTCTTTGATCAGCGTGTAGTACTCGCCCCGAAATGGGATGATTCTGAGATTCGGCCGAACACCCATCATTCGAGCCACGACGTCAGAATGCAGACCGGCGCAGTTGACGACGTTTCGTGTCTTGAAGTCACCCTGATCGGTCTCGATCACGGTCTCGTCTCCGCGGGCCACGACCTTTCTCGCCCGGGTGTTGAAGTGCGCGTCGCCGCCGGCCAATCGCACCTTATCGAGATAGACCTGGGCCACCTTTCGAAAGTCGACGATGCCGGTTCCGGGAGCCCATAGTGCCTTGAGGGCACGGACATGGGGTTCGATTTCCTGGATCCGTTCGGGACCGACGAGTTCCAGGCCGTCCACCTCGTTCGCCATTCCACGCTCAAGAAGTGTCTGGAGTCGAGGTTTTTCCTCTTCACGCGTCGCAACGATCAACTTGCCGCATGTCCAGGTCGGAATCTGGTTATCGATGCAGAACTGGGTCATCGAAGCGCGGCCTTCGACACAAAACCGTGCCTTGAACGATCCCGGCTTGTAGTAAATTCCGGAGTGGATAACGCCGCTGTTGTGCCCGGATTGTTGGGATGCCGGATGCGGGTCCTTCTCGATGATCGCGAGGCGCACAGCCGGATATCGCTCTAGCAGGTGCATTGCGGTTGAGAGGCCGATCAGTCCGGCGCCGATGACGGTTACATCGTATTGTCGGGTTGTCGACACAGATCCTCCGTCCAGTGTTCTCGCCGGGCCTAGGGGAAAGCGCCACCAATCACATCAGCTGAGCGGTCGTCGGAATATGTATGCGCGCGAGGGCATGGGTTATCAATCGCCTGCTCATTCCAATGGCATCCGGCACTAAACGTGGCTCGTAAGTGACGACGTCGTTTCCTGCCCGAAAGGCTGGGGCACGTGCACCCATCAAACTATTGCCGACTGTTGAACCATCGCGTCCTCATCCCGGCGCGGTCGACTTCGGTTCCGCGCAGATAGACTGCGAAGATACGCCGGGTATGAGTGATGTCTTCGAGCGGGTTTCCCTCCAGTACGACGAAGTCCGCGCTCTTGCCTGCCTCGATCGTCCCGACGTCGGTCAGTTTCAGCAGTTCGGCAGAAGTCCCCGTTGCCGCCGCAATGACTTCGGCCGGCGTCAAGCCTGCCGCGACCATCTCGGCCATCTCGACGTGCGGTGCCCAAGGGTCGCCGCTGTCGGTGCCGAAAGCAATCCGGACGCCCGCTGCATGAAGTCTGCGTAAATTGTCGGCCCAGATTTCGAACTCCTGACGAAGATGACTTCCCCCTCGTTCGCCTGCCCGGTCCCTGATCTCATCCTGAAGTTGCTGTAACTGGTCGGCAGGTACGCTTTCGCTAAGCCAGCTCAGGTCCTGAGCTATGGTCCCACCGAATTGTACCGGCACCAGGAAGACGTTCGGTCTTTCCCTGAACAGGCCGATCAGTTCCTCGTCAATGTTCCCGTCCCCCACTTTGTGCGCAAATGCGTCGACGCCAGCCCGCAGGAGTTCCTTCGCATCTTCGAGCGTATACAAGTGAGCCGTCACGCGGAGATTGTGTTCGTGAGCTGCATCGATCACCGCGCGATACAGGGATGGGCTGAGCTTCGGCACGGCGCCTTCCCGGTCGTCAACCCATATCTTGACGAGGTCGACATTGCGCTCCGCGAGCTCCTGAACGGCCTTCCTGCCTTCGTCTTCCAGCGTTATCCAGTACGGAGTTTCATTGCGTCCGGGCTCTGGAGCGGAAATGCCGCGGCCCGCAGTGCGGAGTCGCGCCGCATTGGGCAGGGTCTCGTCCCGAATCTGAAAGGCCAGATCACCCGCATCTCGGCCCAGGCTCATCGTCACACCCACCCCGTAGTAGGCGAGACGCTGCAGTTTATCGACCAGAGCCGCTCGAGTATTCGCTTCCGGACCGTTCGTCAGGTGCTTGTGGGTATCGATGATCGCGGGCATCACCGTCATCCCGGTCAAATCCACACGCGCGGCACTCGCAGGTAGGTTCAGCTGGCCTGAGGAGCCGACCTGTGTAAAATGATCGTTTTCAACAATGAACGCGGCATTTTCTATTGGCTCGCGACCGTTGCCGACGATGAGAGTCGCTCCCTCGTATAGGGTCACGGCCCCGGCCTGCGTCGTCTCAACCGTCTGTAGCGTAGAACACGCCGCCACCAGGAACAGAGTGATCAAAGATAGACCTGCAATCAGTATCGTCTGGTGCGACATCCAAGCTGCTTTCAGCATGCAACCCCCATATGATTGGCGCGGAGAACGTGGCGGCAGAGCGACCTGACCTGTCAGGCACACTCTGACCGCTCATGAACGCCTGATGGACTCACACCGACGTACTCGCCTCTGGAGTCCCCCTCAAATTCCCCTGTGGTCTCAGTGGGCCGAGGGGAAACGAACATGTTTCCCATAGCTCGTGGACCGCAGCCTTTATACCGCATAATCCTGATTGTCGTGAATCACCTATTCGCGAGTACCAGTTTCTTCCATCGCAGAGTCGTAACCATCGGGCTACCCTTTCAGGTCAGTGTTCAAAGCAGCCAAAATCCGATTGAGCGCTCTTAGTGAGATTTCTGCCGGTTTTCTCTGAAGGGCCCTTTGGCGAACCTATCCGTCCCCAAAATCAACGTCGTCCTATGCGAGTTCGAAGGACTGAAAGCACCCGTTAGAAAGTAACGTCGGTGGTGTTATGAGACAAGAGGAGGAAGGTGTCATAGGTGACGGAACTTGTTATTTGGAGAAGCTGTGGCAGACGTTGTGGCAGAAACGGTGGAAGCCAAACCGTCCAATAAGTCAGTTTTGAGATCGTCAGTAAGTTCAAGAAAACGCCTGCGTTACCGTGTTAACATTTCCAGCGGAGGAATGGCCGAGTGGTTGAAGGCGGTGGTCTTGAAAACCACTGTACCCGGAAGGGTACCGGGGGTTCGAATCCCTCTTCCTCCGTCTTGATCGTTTTAGTTTACAGCTGAGTGCCCGTTGGGCGTTTCCGTTGTCGTCTGGAAGGCTTCCCGTCGCATCACCGTCGTCGCTGGTGCTGCACCTGACGGTGGGCGTGTGTTGGCCCCGTAGTTTGAATAATCATTGACGAGGATGGGGGAGTGCCACGGCGATAGAGGTGTGTCGGGGTTTCAACAATCCAAGAATGGCGCTGAGTCAGATTGAGTTCCATCCGCCCGGTCCCCGGTCAAGCACAGCACCCTGACATTACCGCTAACGGCCTGTGGCCGTTTTATGACGGGTGTGCCGCAGGGGGGAACAGTAACGGGCGACCTCCATGGGAAGCGGATTGTGAAAACTGCCTTTATACGCGGTGTTGAGGTAGTCGAGCAATTCTAGGTACCTTTCGACGGGATATTCCTCGATGCTCGGTGTCGCGCCCCCCATGCTCATGTAGTCGGGGTGAGTGTTGACAAGCGCCATTCTGCCTTTTTCAGCAATCCAATCCAGCTTCGTCCGCCAGACGTCGATGCTCTTCTCGCGCATCAGGATGAAAGCGGTGAAATCTTGAACCAGCGTATACGGGAGTTCCATATAACCCGCGTTGCCATTTGAGCCTTGCACCCAGAACGGGAAAACCGTCTCAACCCCGGACGGTTGCGGTTCGAACGGATCCGTGTCGAACGTCGAGAGGTCGTATTCCAGGTTCAGCTCGTGAATCCAATCAAGATTGTGATGCATGGACGGCGAACGGAATCCCACGGCTCCCCACTCCTTGAGATACTTTCTTATCCGGGGTGCACGCTCAGCAAAAATGGCCCGCGTCTGAAATAGCCTGCCATCATGATTGAGACCGTGGACACCCACCTCGAAACCCTCTTCTTGCAGATAGCTTCGCAGCTGGGGTGAAACCTGATAGCGTTCCGGCACAAAATTGAATGAGGAGCGAAAGCCCAGTTCCTTCTCCAATCCCGCAAGTGTCGGGCATCTCTGCTGGCCGCGGTCCAACTCCACGTCGTGAGTTGAGACGAACGCAAATTGCTTGCCCTGCGGCCAACCCGCCCAGTCCTCGGGCGGCTCCCCTGCCCGCTCCAGAATGGGCCATATGTCCGCGACCGCTTTTCTTTGTTGATTTATCACCTGCGTTCGCAGCCAAATCTGAAGGCGCCGGGGAAGCAATGGTTTGACCGCGTAATAGCTCGCGTTGATCAGTTTTTTAGCTGACATTGAAACGTTTGCCCCTAGGTTCGTATCTTAGCCGAATTTCGCCGACGCGACGATGACTCCTTGCATTCAATAGAAACGCATGAAGTTTCTTCAGGGTTGATCGCGGTTTTCCACCTCGGGCGTCGCGACATCAGCGGACCCAGAGGATGTCTCGGGATTGCAAGGGGGCTCGACTCCAGCTCCCGCATCTCGTTCAGTGAAACACTGGCACTCCATGGGCCAAACGTCGGGATAAGCTGACGTTGATTTCTAATTGTCAATAAGTCTTTTGGAATCATCCATTTACTAATATCAGGCCCTGCAATAAACAGATTGGCGCAACATGTGCGCGTCATACGACAAGTGGAAACAGTAAGAAAACCCAACGGCAGCAAAACGGCCCGTGTCGGCCATCTCGCTGAATGCAAACGCTTTCAGGGCAAATTTGGGCAGATTTTGACACTGTCGGGTTTCGTTACGACAGAAGAGTAGGCAATTGTCAAAGCGATCCATGCCAAATAAAATCGGTGTCAGATCCCTATTTCCCCTTGTAATCCGCAAAATGGGGACATCGGTCTCTGACCCTATTTTGGGTCGGCGGTTTCGATCGGGAGTTCAGTCCGATTGCCCCATTCTCCCCAGGATCCCAGATAATTGCGGACCCTCGGATAACCGATCAAACGCAGCGCCAGGTAGGTGTTCGCTGAGCGATACCCGCCGTGGCAATAGGGAATTACCTCGCGATCTGGAGTCACGCCGATCGCTGCATACTGGGCCGAGAGGTCTGTCCCCGACCTAAATGCTCCGTCATGCTTCAGGTTGTTTTTCCATTCCAAGTGCACGGCTCCGGGGATCCGCCCGCCCCGGGCCGATCGAACCAATGTGGCATTGTACTCGGCTTCGGTCCGGGTATCCACTAAGGCCGTTTCCTCGTTTCCGAGTCGTTTCAGAACGTCGTCTGCGGTCGCCAGGAGTTCAAGCCGGACATTCGCCTTGAAATTACCCCGGGGGGAGACTTCAGCGCCCTGGGTTGTTTCGAATCCCGCCCCCGACCACGCTCCGAATCCGCCGTTCAGTAAATGCACATTGCTATGACCAAAGAACTCCAGGAACCAGAACAGGCGTGACGCGCGCTCGCCGCTGATACTGTCATAGACCACTACGCGGCTGTCAGTCGATACGCCCTTAGCTCCAATTAGATGCTCGATAATCCACAGAAACGCGGCCAGAGGTTCCGGGCGGGAATTGATCAGGCTGATGCCGAAGATATCGAGACTCCGTGCACTCGGAATGTGCCCATTCGCAAATTCTTCTGGAGGCCGGAGATCCAGGACCCGCAGTTCGGTGTCCTCGAGTCTGTTGTTCAGCTCCTCGACTGACCAGAGAAGATGTGCGTTTTCGTAATCCATTGCTCACTCCAGAGAGGTAGCGGGTCATCGGTTCTCAGTCTCCAAAATCTCCCTGAGGTCCGACAACGAACCAATCGTATGTCGTGGTTGAGCGTGTTGGGGAGACCATTCCTGAATGCCGGTATCGATCCAGACCGCATCCAGACCGGCCCCTGCAGCTCCGTCCACGTCGATGTCCAGACGGTCTCCGATGAACAGGGCATCGGCGGGCGCGATTCCGAGTTGTTGCAGTGCACGTTCGAATACTTTCGGATGGGGTTTTCGCCAACCGAGTTCGTCCGACACCACAACGACCTCGAACATTTGCCTCACACCGTATCTTTCCAAACATTCGTACAACGTTGGCGCGTAGTCGAAGTTGGATACCATCGCCAGCCGATAACCTGCCTGAAGTGCCCATTCGAGGAGGTGGCGGCTCTCGGGGCGAATGTCCAGCGCCGGCCCGAAGTGTTCCATGTGGGTTTCGGCCAACCGCTGGGGAAATTCCGGGGCAAAGGCCGCGGCATCCTTTCCGAGTAATTCCAGCAAGATTCTAAACCGGTCGGCACTCGAGATCTCCCTGAGGTCGGCCTTGCGTCGGCGATAGGCTTCGGCGGAGCTCTCAAGAAATGCGGCTACAAAATCTTTGAATCGAAGATCCCCATCTTCTTTCGTATAGACTTCGTATACCTTCGGAGCGGTTGTATGTGCGGAGGCGTCACCGATTTTGTGTTCGGGAAGCCGCTCGCTGTCGATGTGAATGACCGTATCGAAAGCATCGAATATCAAAGTTGAATACGTTTTCATTCCTTCGTTAGAATTAGAGGCCATTGTAGCAGCCTCGAGCGGTCGGGAGATCGACCGGCCGGGGCCTTTAAAGGAACCGTCTTTTATTATGATCAGCGTTGAAAATCTCACCAAACGTTACGACAAGGCAACAGCTATCGCCGACGTCACCTTTTCCGTCGAGCGGGGCGAGGTCCTCGGTTTGCTCGGTCCCAACGGTGCGGGAAAGACGACGACGATGCGTGCTATCACTGGCTACCTCCCGCCATCGGAAGGCCGGGTTACGGTCGATGGGTTTGATATCTTCGAGGAACCGCTGGAAGTACGCCGCCGCATCGGCTACCTTCCGGAAAGCCCACCGCTATACCCGGAAATGACGGTGGTGGGTTACCTTCGCTTTGTCGCCAAGATCAAGGGGATACACCGGATCGAAATCGCTGACGAAGTCACGCGTGTCATGGACGCAGCCCGCCTTCTCGACGTGGCCAACCGGATTACCGGACGCCTGTCCAAGGGATACAAGCAACGTGTCGGCCTGGCCCAGGCGCTATTGAACGATCCACCGGTCCTCGTACTGGACGAGCCCACCATCGGACTGGATCCCAACCAGATCCACGAAGTACGCGAGCTGATCAAAGAATGGTCGGGGGACCACACGGTCATCCTGTCTACGCACATCCTTCCGGAAGTGGAGCAGACTTGCAACCGCGTCGTCATTCTTGATCGCGGCCGGATCATCGCGATGGACACACCGGAAAATCTGGTACACCAGATGAAGGGCACTGAACTGACTCTCGTTGAAGTTGAGGGACCTCTGGAAGGTATCCTCGAACGGTTTCGAGCGATGGAGGGCGTTGTCAGTGCCCGCAACATCGGTTCGCCCAACGCCCGGAATCGCATTCAGGTGGAGACAAATCTCCAGGACGACATTCGTCCGCGCCTGGCCCAAACGATCGTAGAAAGCGGATGGGGTTTGTTCCAAATGCAATCGTCGGGAATGAGTTTGGAGGACATCTTCATCAAGCTGACGACCAGCGATGTGGATGCCTCCCCGGTCGATGACGCAGACGTGGTCGAAGCTGGAGACCCGGGTGAGGGCGAAGGCGGTGGCGATGGAGAGAGGATGTCCGGTGCCCTCGACTCCGGTACTGGAAAGCCTGAAGAAGGCTCTGGAAGCGATACGAGGGCCGACGCATGAAGAACATCCTTGCCATCGTAGAAAGGGAGCTGCGGTCCTTCTTCGTCTCCCCGGTCGCCTATGTGGTGCTCACGATCTTCGTTCTCCTGTCTGGAGTATTCTTCCAGACGATTCTGCGGCAGATCATCCAGATGGCAACCGTCAACACGCTCCAGAGCCAGCAGTTTGGGGCCGCCCCGCAGCCGATAGACATGCCAGGCCTGATCAGCCAGAGTTTCCTGGGGACTCTGAGTGTCGTACTCCTGTTCATGCTACCCATGATCACGATGGGACTATTCTCAGAGGAGAAAAAGAGAGGGACAATTGAACTCCTCTTGACGGCTCCTGTTACCGATTTTCAGGTTGTCATGGGAAAGTATCTGGCGGCCGTTTCCTTTTACACGATCATGCTGGCGACGACCTTGGTACCTACGTCGGTGTTGTTTCTCTATGCTGATCCCGCCTGGGGACCGATATTGACCGGCTATGCGGGTCTGCTGCTGTATGGTGCAGCCTTGTTGGCCATAGGCCTCTTCATCTCCACGCTTACGGAAAATCAGATCGTTGCTGGTGTTTTGAGTTTCGGTACCATTCTCATGCTCTGGATGGTGGATGCGATCGCGGGGAGCGCAAGCGCATCGACGCGGGCCGTACTGACTTACCTGTCGATATTGGGACATCTGGACGAGTTCATCCGCGGCGTCCTGACCACGTCACACATCATTTTCTATCTTTCGCTCATTACGATGGGGTTGTTCCTGACGTATCGATCGGTGGATTCCATGCGTTGGAGGGGTTGAGCCGTGAAAGACTGGATCAGCAAGCTCGATCTGTTGGGATTGTTCGTCGTTGGAGCGGCTCTCATCAGTTATTCCGTGCGTACGATCTGGAGCGTTTACGAGACCGTGGGCGTCGCTATCGGCGCCGTGCTCATCATTACGGCGCTCGTTTCCAAGCGAGCCCGGATCCAAGCAGGTATGCGGGGGCGACAGGCGCGATACGGAGCGAACTCGTTGATCTCGGTTCTGCTCCTGGTCGGTGTCCTCGGTTTCGTAAACTACATCGGTTTTCAAAACAATCAACGCCTGGATCTGACCACCGAGAGAATCTATAGCCTGTCTGATCAATCCGAGAGTGTGGCCGATCAACTCGAACAGGATATCCATATATGGGCTTTTTATCCTGGCGGGGATGAGCGCGCGGTTCGAGAACTGCTAGATCTTTACCGCGACCGCAGTTCTCGCGTTACTTATGAATTTGTCGATCCTGACCTGCAACCGCAGTTGGCCGAGCGATTCGACGTCACCGTCTACGGGAGTTTCAGCAACCCGCTGACAGGGGGGGGGCTCAATTTCGGGACCGTAGTTCTGGAGACGGCGGGTTTCGAGGAGCGCGTTGAGAAGCAGTCCGAGCCCCTGCTCGAGGAAGATGTCACGAATGCGCTGATGAAACTGGTTAAGGGGGAGCGGAAGAAGATCTATTTCATCGAGGGCCACGGAGAGAAGTTGATTGGCGATACCGAGCGCACCGGGCTCGATGCAGCCCGCAATTCATTGGAGAGGGAAAACTACATTGTCGAGGGTTTGAACCTGGTCCCCCTCGACACGGTGCCCTCCGATGCCGCGGCGTTGATCTGGCCTGGCCCGGAGACGGAACCGTTCCCGGAAGAGATCGAGATGGTCGACGCATACCTGAACGGTGGCGGCAGCGTGATGGTCATGCTCGATCCGCCACCTGCGGCATCGCTGGGCGATCTCCTTGACGGCTGGGCCGTGTCTGCGGGTGACAACTTTGTTGTGGATGCGAGCGGCGTGGGCCGCATGCTGGGAGCCGGTCCTGAGATCCCTTTGGTTTCGCTATACGGCGCCCACGCGATCACCGACGGATTCAACGTGATGACGTTCTTCCCGCTCGCCCGCTCGGTAACTGCAGCGAGCGGGGGTCCGGAAGGTTTGAGCGCCACTAATCTACTGACTACGGGAAACAGCAGTTGGGGTGAAAGCAATCTGGAGAGTTCCGAAGCGAGTTTCGATCCGGACGTGGATCTTGAAGGTCCGGTGAACATTGGACTGGTGGTGACCCGTGACATCGGCGCGGATGATCTGGCGCGATTGATCGTCGTGGGTGATTCGGATTTTGCTTCCAACGGCTTCTTCGGTTTGCAGGGGAATGGAAACTTGTTCCTCAATGCCGTGAGCTGGCTGGCCGAGGATGAGAGCTTTATTTCCATCCGGCCGCGAGCACCCGCGGATCGGCCGTTCAACCTGACCGAATCTCAGGGACGCATCACCTACTATCTTTCGCTGGTACTGTTGCCACTTTCCATTCTTGCGGCAGGGATTTCGGTGTGGGTGCAGCGCCGGGGTCAGTGACCCGTGTGTCGAACGGTCGAAAAGAAGCCGCGGATTAAACGATTGGACCGGATTAAGAAAGAAATCATACAGGGCAGAGAAGTCAAAAGATCAATCCGGTAAATTCGTGTATTCGCGCTGGAGAATCTGCGTAATGAAGTTCAAAGGTACGGCCGCACTGTTTGGCCTCCTGCTCGCACTGGGTGCATGGGTTTATTGGTCCGATATTCGGGGCCGCGAAGAACGGGAACGCGCCGCCGAGGAGGCCGCGCTGGCCTTTCCCACAGACCACGAAAACATCCGTCGAATACGGCTGGTCTATCCCGACCGTTCGATCGAAGGTGTCCGAAATGAGAACGGTTGGGCGTTCGTTTCCCCTTCAGGTCTCGAAGCTGACCCGAGCGCGTGGGAATTGCTTGCGTCTGACGTTCCCAGGATTCCACGGGAAGAGACGATCATTTCAGAGGCGACGGACCTGGCGGTGTTCGGTCTGGACAGCCCCGGTGTCGAGGTGGGGGTCGGGTTAGAGGACGGGCGCGACGAAGAAATTCTGTTTGGCCGGGAAAACCCCGGCGGAACGCACTATTACGCCAAGCTGGCCTCAAGTGACGAAATCTTTCTGGCACCCAGTGCGTGGATTTCAAGGGTAACCAAAGAAGTCAACGATCTCCGTGATAAGTCGCTTCTTCGCTTTGAGCAGGATTCGATCGACGGTATCGAAATCAGCGGTGGAACCAATCTCACACTTATCCTCGAAGAATCGTGGTCGCTCGTGGAGCCGATTGAGTGGCCTGCAGATTCCACCGAGGTGAGCACATTTCTCGGAGCCATAGGTTTCGGACGCGCGACCGGGTTTGCCGGCGAGGCACTCACAGATGCCGACCTCGGCCTGGATGTTCCACGGCTTCGTATCGTTCTTCATGACAGTGGCGCCGTTGGGGACCGCGTCCTGCTCATCGGTGGCCAGCCGGACAATCAACCACAGCAGTATTTTGCGAAAGACGCTTCACGCGATGCAGTCTTTATCATCGACGACAACATCGTAGAGATTAGCGAGCAGCCGCTCTTTGATTGGCGCGATAAGACAATCGCTGAATTTGATCGATCTGAGGTCACTGCGATCCGGTTTGAAAGAGAAGGCGACAGCCTCTCACTGGCCATGGGTGGGGGGGGCTGGGAGTTACCTGACCAGCGGCCAGCAAAGCTGGAGTCAATCTCCCTGATGTTCAACGCCGTCGAGTTCGAGCGCGTAGCGGACATCATCGATGCCCCCGGTCCTTTAGGGGGATACGGCCTGAATCCGTCCCGGCTGCGGGTCGTGCTCGAGTCTGACGGCGAGGAAATGCTCGCGTTTGGTTTCGGCGACGACACAGCCGATGGCGACGCGTTGTATTGGAGGTCGGAGACGGAAACACAGGTCAAGGTGGTGTCGAAAGATATTTTTGACCGGTTTGACGTCACGGCTGAAGATCTCCTCGCCACTGAGGCAATCAACGTGACCCCCTAATCTTCCGCACGGACTGCCATGGCAATCCTCAGGAACAAACCCGGTTCGCCTTCAGCCGCATCACGTGGTGCACGCCGATCTCACTCACCCCGGATTGATTCGGGGGAAACTTCCATTCGTGGCCTGATCGGGGCCGTGGCTTCCAGCGTCGCTGAGACCGTTCGCCACAACAAGTTGCCTTCCGTTCTGGCACTGGTCGCTCTTGTGGTTTTCGTCCCGCTGACCGGGATTCGCTACGATGAGCGAGGGCGCTATCGGCAGGTCATTCTTCCTGAAATCGAACGTCTCGAGACGCTTTACCAGGCGGCGATCAAGCGCTCTGAAGACGCTCCGACCGATGCGTGGCAGCTGTACCACTTCATCGATGCCCACCGCCTGGCTGGCGATGTTCTTGACTATTTGAATAGGCGCAAGCCCGTGACCGGGCCCGGCAACCAGGCCCACGGTGACCTTATCCTGTACTACGAACTGGTCAACGAGCACTTTGCCATTGTCCGCACCGAGATGAGTCTGGCGCTGGATCTGGATTTTCTGGTGCGCTGGAAAGAAGTCCAACGGGATCTCGCGCCGATATACGATCGTTGGGCCACTTGGGTGGAGGGGTGATCGGATTTCCCTAACTGCTCATGACAAAATCCGCTATGACGAACAATTTCTATGATTTTTGGTAGTTTCTTCGTTGCCTCATCCGCTAAAACACCCATTTCATTGATTGTCTTATTTGGCATCTGATGTGCTCAATGAACAATCGGGATGGCTCAGAACCCGTCCGGCTGGCTTGCCAGGGAAGGCATTCCGACGCTCGGAGCTGGCATTTGAAGACGGGATGACTTGAAGATCCACTGAAGATGATATGCGTGGAGGAGAGGGTGAGTGGGATGGTGGAGGCCTGATCGACTTGTTCTCTCCTTTTGTTGTCTGTAGGAAAGACCCGCCTTAGACCGGAATTTCAAGCTGGTTAGTTTCGATATAATCCTCAAAAGACACTTTGGTTCTGCCTTATTCCGTGGGTGATTGGGTCCGGTGTGTCCGAATCTTGTTGATGGAAGTCGCCCCTGTTTCTGGTGGACATTTCCAGCTGCAACCGGTCAAAGACAGTCGATTTCGTAACTTCCGCGGAACCCGGGACGTAATGGATTAATGAAGATTGATCGCGAGCTCGTCATTAGGGCCAAGCGCGGCGAAACCCGGCCCAGGAAGAACTTGTCGGCCAACTGGCGCCAATGGTCTTTGGGTTGGCGAGCCGATTCTTTCGCTCTCGGGAGGACGTCGAAGATCTCTCTCAGGAAGCGTTCGTTCGGTTCTTCGGTAAGATCGACCGTGTTCGCCCCGACGACAACTTAGCCGCTTGGGTTTCCAGACTGACGATCAACGTCTGTTACGATCGTCTCAGGAAATTGCAGCGCGAGAAACTGGCCCTCGAAGAGTACCGGGTCCTGCCCTCTGCTCCGAATGCGGCCGATCCCGAAGACTATGAATGGGTGTGGTCTGCGGTCAATACACTGGATGCCAAGCTGCGGATACCTCTGCTCTTGAAGGAGGTTGATGAGTTGTCAATCAAGGAAATTTCCGACGTAACGGGCCTCAGTGTTTCAAATGTAAAGATTCGCCTATACCGTGCCCGCAAGAAACTCGCCCTTATGCTGGGAGCTCAGTTTGTGGGCCCGCTGTCGGCAGCCCAGGAGCGTTCATCTTGAATGAATCCCTTCCAAAAGGGTTTGTCGAGAGTGAACGTCGTCGCACATTTGTGCCCGACCCATCTTTCGTGCGCCGCGTTATGTCCGAGATCCGGACGATCAACCAGTCTGCAGCCGCTGTGTGGGACGATGTGCCGGGGCTGGCCCGTCCGATGATCGTCGTGATAACGTGCGTCCTGCTGATCATTCTCGGTATTCAGGTCTTCCTTCCACAGCCACCCGAGCTAGGGATTGTTGATGCTTATCTTGAAATGGATCAGGGCCCCGCAGACCAATGGCTCTATCGAAACGCTGATCTGCCTGAAGGGCGTGATCTGCTGGTCGAGATCAGCCTCTTAGAGTAGCAATTGAGTCTAGTACTTGAGTGTAGTATTTGAGTAATGGTGATGTCGTCATGATGAAACGGACCTTTCAGGCAAAACTGTTGATCCTAGCTGTTTTCGTTGTTGGGGTTCTGTCAGGTGCCATTCTGATGGACGTGTATGAGACGCGCGTTTTCAGCAGCGATGATCGGGGTAGGGGTGACGTTTCCTATGTCGAATACCTCCAGTTGACCGAACAACAGGAAGCGGAGGTCTCAGCCATACTCGAACGCACGCGCGAGGGTTTCCGCGAATTGCGCGGGCAGACTCGACCGATGTATGAGCAGCTGCGGGAGAACACTCGAAACGACATTCGGGAGATATTGACCGAACCGCAACAGGAGTTTTATAACGAGTGGATCGAAGACCAGCGCCGGCGGACGCGTGATCGCGAGCGGGGAGGTCGGGGTCGGGAATAATCAGGATAGTCGGGAATAATCGGAAATAGACGCACCGCACACGGGCTCGTTGTGTTAGAAGCGGCGCGGGTCCATCGACGGATTCCGCGCCGTTTTTGTGTCTAATCTGTGCCTATAATGTGCGGTCAGGTGAGAGACGGATACTGCCGGGGTGAGTCTATTCGATGGTAGGTGCAGTGGTTACCGTCAGGAGTCGGCGACGGTGGCGTTTCCTAGCCTGGGATCCCCGCCCCTGGGAACGTTCTCCCTCGCCCGACCACAGGTTGTAACAGCGTTACGTGCGTTTGCGCACTCGTAGAGCGTAGGTACAGATCCGGAATGGGGTCTATTTCGAAAAGACCCCACGACCGACGGCGTCTGCCTATTAATCGTCCGATGCACTACTTCGAATACAACGATAGTCTATTGGCCTGTGAAGGCGTCTCGCTCGAAGCGATCGCCGAATCCGTAGGCACACCGGTCTACGTTTACAGTCAGGCGACGCTCCGACGTCACGTTCGGGTTCTTGATGCAGCGATCGGTAAGACCCCACACCGTTTGTGTTATGCGGTCAAGGCAAATTCCAACTTGACGCTTCTTCGACGGTTCGTGGAATGGGGGACCGGCTTTGAAGTCGTATCCGGAGGTGAATTGTTTCGTGTGCTCGAGGCCGGCGCCTCGCCCGATGGCGTCATTCTTTCCGGTGTGGGAAAGACACGTGACGAAATACGTTACGCTTTGGAGGTAGGTGTTCTTTTCCTGAGCGTCGAATCCCAAGCGGAACTGGAGTTAATTTCAGAGGTTGCCGTCGAAACCGGAAATCCTGCGCGTGTCGTTTTCCGAATCAATCCGAATGTCGACCCATGCACGCATCCGTACATATCGACTGGCCTCAAACGAAACAAGTTCGGAATCAGTCTTGACGATGCCTCACCCATCATTCACGCTGGAACCTCGTTGCCGGGTGTTTCCATTGTGGGTATCGGTTGTCATATCGGTTCTCAAATTACGGAACTGGCACCCTTCGAAGCGGCAATCACTGGCATCGTTGACCTGGTCCGTGATGTTCGGCGTCAAGGTATCAGCCTGGAGTATCTGGATGTTGGGGGTGGCCTTGGGATCTCCTACGATGCCGAGGAGCCTCCTTCGTTGGAAGCCTATGCCAGAACAGCCCGCACCGCCAGCGAAGACCTCGGAGTGACACTGATCCTGGAACCGGGCCGTGTCATTGCGGGCAATGCAGGAATTCTTCTCTGCCGGGTGATCCGTAAGAAGACACACGGAGACAGACGTTTCGTGATTGTCGATGCGGGGATGAACGATCTGATCCGCCCCGCGCTGTATGATTCCTTTCACCGGCTGATGCCGGTGCGCCCGCGTGAAGGAACGGAAGTCGTCGATGTCGTGGGTCCGATATGCGAGTCTGCGGATTTCATCGCACAGGAACGGGAAGTGAATCGCTTGGAGTCCGGAGACTTGGTGGCGGTCATGGCCGCCGGTGCGTATGGGTTTAGTCTGGCATCGAACTATAACTCGCGACCCCGACCTGCAGAAGTTCTTGTTGACGGCGACCGCTTTTCTGTCGTCCGTCGTCGGGAAACCTACGAAGATTTGATCCGTCTCGAAAAGTAGAAGAGAAGGCGACAGCAAGCCCGCGTTTCTCGCCAGTGGTCTGCCCCAGCACCGGGTCCATTTAGAGCAGGAAGATCGTCGGATTGGTAGAGTATGAAGCTGCTCAGCGCCAAAATCCAGGCGACGACACTAGCGAACTCCCAACTCCTCAAGACTGGACCCCAGCACATCGACGAGTGAATCCACTTCGAACAATCCGCGTCGATGAATGGCTCCATCCGGCCCCACGATTGTGAACGCTCCCGCCGGTGTGCCCAGTAGCGAAGAACCGCGGTTGGACATCAACGGAAACGTGATCGTTTCTGGGAGCGTGTTCGGATTCAATGACACACCGACAAAGCTGAAGCGGGCGTCCGTGCCGTAGGCGGCGTGTGCCTCTTCGAAGGCGAAGTGCCCGGTTTCGTCGAAAACACCCAGGACAAGTATCGACCCCGAGTAGTCGGCCAGTGTCTGCGAGTAGCCGACCGCATCGGTGACGTAAAGATCTCCCGTTACATCGGGGGATGGCGCAGCCACGGCATTGGGTTCCGCCGTCCGGAGATCCTGATCCGGGACCGCCGTGCTCTCCTCTGGCTTAGCTCGAAGAACGTCCGTTTCTTCAAGGGCCTTCAAAACAGAATCGTCAACAGCAGTGGCTGCAAGCGTCGCTTCTTCAAGCGCCGGCGGTAACTCCAATTCTGACGTTCCCATTCCCATCCAGAGAGCGATGGCGACGACTCCGACACCTGCAAAGGCTCCTGCCAGACGCATCGGCCGAAAGCTCAGGCGGCCTCCACCCTCCGCTAGGGCAAGCTGATGATCAAAATAAGCCCGTACCCGCTTGTCGATCTCGCCGTATCCTTCCACCTCATTTCGGCAGGTGTGGCACGTTTCGAGATGTGAGTCGATGCGCGTTCGGACGTCCAGATCGGCGCTATCGGAGAGGAAGTCCATCAGTCTGGACTCGACCCATTGACAATCCTTGCTCATAGTTTTAAGGCCTTCTTGAGGCGCTTTCTCCCGTAGAAAATCCGAGACTTCACGGTACCTTCGGGGATCTCCAGGATCTCCGCAATTTCGGGAATCGTCATGCCGTTCACTGCCAGCATCAGTAGCGGTACCCGGAATTCCTCGGGCAAGCGCTTGATCTGCCGATCCACATCAATCAGTGCCTCACGGTCGATCCGGGCCGATCCGCCGGCCGCATCAAACGCGCGTACCTGTCCGTCGGAATCTTCCCTTTCAAGGTCGCTGAAGAACGTCCATCGTTTGACCCTCCGCATGAAACTTTTGCGGTGGTTGATCGAGACGCGTAAAACGATCCGCGCCATCCACATTCGGAGTGGGCAATCGCCGCGAAAAGTCTTAAGTCCCCGGTGAGCCCGCATCAGCGCTTCCTGGACGATGTCTTCGGCATCAGACACGTTTCGGGTCGAGGCGACCGCGATGCGCATCAGGTATGGTCGATGTTCTTCGGCGGCCCGCTCGAAGTCGACAAGGTTGTCTGCTGATGCGGATACAACTTGCGCTTGATCTCTGCTCTTAAGGACAGAGTTGGGGGCTAAAAGGTTCACAGCTAAATTGAATTCGCCAGGTTGCTACGGCGTGAGTGAGGTCGTACCAGCTGTAGCCGTCCCGATCTGAGTGTCATCGGCCATTACAATCCGTTGAGCTTTTCCTGAACCGATTCCCTCTCTTCGGGTTCCTCGGCTAGCTCAAGGGATCGTTCATATGAAGCCCGGGCTGCGGTGAGGCGGCCCGTCTGGAGGTAGAGATCGCCCAAGTGGTCGTGCAGGTTGGGATCTCTAGGTGAGAAAATGACTGCCCGCTTGAGGTAGCGTTCCGCCAGTTCCAGTTCGTCGAGCCTGTAGTATGCCCAGCCAAGGCTGTCCAGATAGGCGCCGTTGATCGGATCCGCAGCGACGGCGACTTCGATCATCGCCAGAGCTTCTTCGAGCTTACTATTATTATTGGCCAGCATGTAGCCGAGGTAGTTGAGAACAGCGGGGTTGTCGGCATTGATGGCCAAGGCCATACGGAAAGCGGCCTCCGCCTCTTCGTATTGCTGCTGCTTTTCGTGGAGGGCTCCCTGCAGGAAATAGACTTCCTCTCGATTCTCAAACAACACCATCATTTCGTTGAGAACTTCTTCTGCGCCCGCATAGTTCCTCGTCCGTTCATGAATCGAAAACATCGTCGAGTAGATTCCAAAGTTGTTTTCGTCCGCCGCCGACATCGCTCGGAGCAGCTCAAGCGCAGCGTCCACACGACCTTGTTCAGCGATAAGATCGGCACGCTGCAGTCTCAACTGCCGGTTTTCGGGAAACGCATCCAGAGCTTCGATGCAGACCTGGAGCGCACGATCCACCTGCCCCGCGGTTTGATAGGTGTCGACAATGTACGCCTCTATGGTTCCGTCCCTGTTCGACGTGAGGTCCTTCATCCGATCAAACGTAGCGACCGCATCGTCGTACGTCTCGAGGCGAGTTTGAAGCAAGGCGACGTTAGTCATAAAAATTCTTCGGTTCCTACGTTCACCCCTGGTGTAGCGGCCGTTGAGCCGTTCCGTGTCCGCTAGCAGTTGCTCGAGCTGAGCGAGGCTTTCTTCGAAATTCCCTTCGTCGCGTTCCAGCAAGGCCAGGTCGAATTGGATCTCGGCGCTGTCGGGTACCAAGCTGGCGGCCGTTTCCAGATGATCGCGTGCCAGTTCGAAATTCATCCGCTGGCGCTCGATCTGGCCAAGCCGCAGATGTGCAATCGGGTCGTCTGGTTCCAAGTCGGAGAGTTCTTCATAGCGCTGGGCCGCTTCGTCCAGACGTCCTGAAACGAGCAGCGCGCGCGCAGCTTGCCGGAGTAGATCGGCATCTTCGGGATTCAGCACCAGGGCACGTGTATAGGCCGTGGCCGCACTGACCCAGTCCTCGGCGCGAACGTGGGCCTCTCCCAGCAGAGCGAGGACCGCTCCGGAATCAGGTCGGCCCTCAGAATATTCCAGTAGTATTTCGATGGCCTCGTCTACGTTCCCGGCTTCCAGCTGTAGTTCGGCGAGGGAAATCGTACCTTCTTCAGAACCGGGCGAAAATTCCAGAACATCGCGGTAGACCTGGGCTGCCCGTTCGGGTTCGTCCCGGAATCGATACAGGCGTCCGAGCATGAGATACGCGTCCCGTTCGGTTGGATCCAGGCGAACGACCTCTTCGAGCGCTTCGATCGCACGGTCCACGATTTCGGGAGCGACCCCTCGGCCTGCAGTAGAGTTGCTCAGAAGCCCCGTGTATATCGAGCTGAGGAGTTGATGGGCATCCAGGTTGTCGGGATCGGCACGGATCGCCCGCTCCGCATAGTCGACAGCATCCCGGACCTGCTGGTGGCGGAAGTAGCTGGCCGCCATTTCGGAATAGACGGCTGAGTCGGTTGGATCGATTGCCAGCGCCTGCTCGTACTCGTCCAGAGCCCCTTCCCAATCGCCTTCGGCCTCAAGTGTCCGGCCTATCGCGAAGTGATAGTAGGCTTCAGCCGTCGGCGACGTCTCTTGCTGAGACTGGGAAAACCCTGAGTTTGCGGTGAGCGCCAACAGAGAGAGGCCTGCGAGGAGGCCAGTCAGTCGTGTTTTCATATGTTCTCGATCCTAGCAGCCGGTCAGCAGTGTCTGAATCTTCTTATTATATGTCGACCTGACTATTTCTTCATGTATTGATTGGTCCGCCGGCAGAGCAAAACGGGTTCAGAGCCCTATTTCGCCGATTTGTGAATGGGACACAGATGTGGTGTGGAAATCGGAAAATAGGGCTCTGAACCCGTTTTTCAATGTTTGAAATGCCGGGTTCCGGTGAAGACCATGGCGATGTCGTTTTCGGCGGCCGCCGCGATCACCTCTGCGTCACGACGCGAACCTCCGGGCTGAATCACGGCGCGGACTCCCGCTTCCGCGGCAGCGTCCAACCCATCCCGGAACGGGAAGAAGGCATCCGAGGCCAGAACCGTCTCAACTGCGCTCGGGCGGGCTTTTTCGACGCTGAGTTTGACCGAGTCGACACGACTCATCTGCCCTGCTCCGACGCCTGAGGTGCGCCGGTCCGAGGCCAGTACGATCGCGTTGGATTTAACATGTCGTACCACCGTCCATGCGAAGCGCAGGTCGCGCCATTCGGCCTCGGAGGGCTGCCGCGGAGTGACCACACGGATAGACGGATTCGCTAACTCGTCCCACACATCGGTGTTCTGTACCAGTATCCCGCCCAGCACACGACGGATTTCCAGGGCAGCGGTGCCGGCCGGGACCAAAGGGTCCTCGAGTTCCAGGATCCGCAGGTTCTTCTTCTTGTCAAATACCTCTTTGGCTGGGTCTTCGATCTTGGGGGCGATGATGGCTTCAACGAAAAGCATTGTCATCTGCTCCGCAGTTGCCGCGTCCAGAGGACGATTCACTGCGATAATCGATCCAAACGCCGATACGGGATCGGCATCCAGCGCTCTCAGGTATGCGTCCCGAATGTCACTACCCAAGGCCGCGCCGCACGGGTTCGTATGTTTGACGATCGCGCACGCGGGATCAACAAATTCAGTGATTAGGGCCCAGGCCGCCTGGAGGTCCACCAAATTGTTGTAGGAAAGCTCCTTCCCTTGAAGCTGCCGCGCGGCTGCCAGTCCATGGAGGGGATCGGATCCCCAACGGTAGAAAGCAGCCCTCTGGTGAGGGTTTTCCCCGTATCGGAGTTCCGATACCCGCGCGAAATCCATGAACAGCCGTTGCGGAAAGCTGTTTTCTTCAGGCAGGGCGGGTCCGTTCTCCCCCCATTGTACCTGCGACAGATATTGGGCAATTGCGCCGTCATACTGTCCAGTGTGAACAAAGCTCTTTTGCGCAAGCTCAAACAGGCGTTCGGTAGACAGGACCCCTCCACCCTGGCTCAGTTCCTCGATAATGGTTGGATAGTCCGTTGGGTCAGTGACGACGGCAACATCACTAAAGTTCTTTGACCCGGCACGCAGCATCGAGGGGCCACCGATGTCGATGTTTTCGATGATGTCTTCGAAGCTGGAGCCGGCTTCGCGGGTGGTTTCGACGAACGGGTACAGGTTTACGCAAATGAGATCGATTCGCCCGATGTTGTGTTCGTCGAGTTGTTCCCGGTGGGCCGGATTATCGCGAACGGCCAGGATTCCCGCGTGAATGTGCGGGTGCAACGTTTTCACTCGGCCGTCGAGAACTTCAGGGAAACCGGTGATTTCAGAGACCTCTCGAACTTCGATCCCTTCCAGGGCCAGCAAACGCGCGGTACCCCCGGTGGACACAATCTCGATCTCCATCTCCCTGAGTGCCCGCGCGAAATCTCCAATTCCGCGTTTATCGAAAACGCTGATGAGCGCTCGCTCTATTTTCTTCAACTTGAGCTCCTAGCAGTCTGTGGCACCCCCCGGTTGGGGCGCGCGCACGGGTATTGGGGCCGCAGGCGCGACGTGAGGAGGGGCCCTAAGTTAGTGAAGTGAGACCGTAGCCGCCGGTTCATCGCCACTGACGAGGGAGAAAGCACGCGCCCTGAAGCCCCCGTCGCCAGGCAGGTTGCGGCGAAACGGCTTCGTCTTCGTTGATGCTCCTCACTCACAATAAATGCGCATCGCCTGGATCGTCGCTCCCCGAACCCGACCCCGTTGCGCCACAGGCGCCTCGGCTCCGTATATTCTAAGCTCGCTCTCTATGGAAAGGGGTACTTATATCTGCCAACATATGGCTGCAATGCGACCCTGTCGGATTCTGGCACCGGCTGTTCACTGCTACGTTTCGGTTTGCCTACCTCAAAGCGCCATTGACTGAGGTCCAGATGTAGATCCAGACGTTAGCGACATCAGTAACTGCATGGGAAAAGGCGATGGAAGCGATACCGAATTCCGGGGACAGTTGCACATTCTCGGACAGGTTAGGCAGTTGGGAACTCCGTCCGAAGCGGTTTAGAAGTCGCAGTTGTTCTTCGTTCCGGACACGCAGGTACTCTGGAAGGTTGCCTGCCTCGATTAACGGATGCCATCCGTAGAAGACGAGCGCGAAGTTCTGTTGCTGCGATGCCACCAGAGCGTCCATCCCGGGGTCATTCATCGCCGCGACCGCGCAACCCGCATCCTTCATCGCGCGGACCGCGGCCACAAGGCTGCCGTTGGGACTGGAAAACTCCCGGATCGCCTGCCGCACGGCCCCATCCACCTCAGTCGTTGTGCACGAAGGGTTGAGTGTGGATTCCATGTCTTCCAGAAGTTGTTTCAGGGGTAGCGGCAGGATGCGCGTCGCGTTGCTGAAAATTTCCGAATAGGCTGCCTCGGGCCAGGCGAGGGCCGGCTGAGCGAGGGCCGGTAGCATCAGGATCGACATGCAAATGATGGATAAACGCAGCATGGCTCTCAGCGAGATTTTCTATGCGCGGTGTCTCAAGACCGGTCCCAATTGTAAATCAACGTTCCGTGTGCTGAAATGGCCATCATGAATGCCCTGCGCCAAATCCCTCCGGTTAGCGATGTTTTGGAGCGCAAAGAACTGGCCCATTTCGGTCCCGTCCTCGATCAATCGTTCGTTTCAAGGCTAATGCTTGAGGTGCTTGGGGAAACGCGCGCACGCTTGCGAGCGGAAGATTCTGACGCATCCAGGGAAGAACTGACCCGTGGGATTGCCGTAGAACTGCGCGACCGGATCGAGCGTTTTCTCAGTCCGTCGCTCAAGCGTGTGATCAACGCGACGGGAGTTGTTCTTCATACGAACCTTGGAAGGGCGCCGCTACCTGCAGCCGCGCTCGATCACCTGCGGGACGTGTCGGTCGGCTATTCCAATCTGGAGTTCAATCTTGAGGCCCGAACCCGCGGCAAGCGGGACGATCACGTTGTCGGTTTGATCAACGAGTTACTCGGATCCGAAGCGGCGCTTGTGGTGAACAACAACGCTGCTGCTGTTCTGCTGGTGCTTAATGCTCTGGCCGAGGGCGGCGAGGTTCTGGTGTCCCGCGGTGAAGCGGTGGAGATCGGGGGCTCCTTCAGAATTCCAGAAGTGATGGTCAAGAGCGGCGCCCGGCTCCGCGAGATCGGGACAACCAACCGGACTCGGATCGAGGACTATCGAACGGCCGCGGGTCTCGAGACGCGACTGCTGCTCCGAGTCCATCCCAGTAATTTCAAAGTCGTTGGTTTTATCGAACGGCCTTCGCTCAAAGACTTTGTGGAACTGGGACGCAGCGCCGGCATTCCGACTTTTGAAGATATTGGAAGCGGATGTCTGGCTGATATGTCAAGCGCTGGAATTACCGACGAGCCCCTTCCGAAAGACAGTATCGACGCCGGCGTGGACATTATTTCTTTCAGCGGCGACAAACTCCTGGGCGGCCCGCAGGCCGGCATCGTTGCGGGCCGAAAGGCATTGATTGATCGAATTCGCCAGAATCCACTTTTCCGGGCGCTTCGGGTCGACAAATTGACGCTATCGACATTGGAAATCGTCTTACTCATGCACTTGAGAGGGGATCGGACCGCCATTCCGGTGTCGGGCATGCTGATAGCGGATGAATTCGAACTCCGCGACCGGTCAGAGGCGATGGCGCGACGGGCAGGCGATGCCGCCGTTACGCCAATCCCAATGAAGTCGGTTGTGGGTGGAGGCTCCGTTCCGGGAGTCGAAGTCCCGTCCTGGGGCATCGCGCTCTCTCGGACGGACGTTTCTGCCAGGGAGTTGGAAAACCGTTTCCGCCGGGCCACGCCACCTGTAATTGTCCGGATCGAAGATGATCGCGTTCTGCTGGATCTCCGTACGGTGTTCCCGGATGAGGAGGATGCCCTTCTCCAGGTGATCGCCGACGTGACGAACCCTTAGCAGCCCGTGGCAGAAGTCCCGAGGACCGCGCGCAGGGGTCTTCGGGTTGCAGGCGCGAAGTGAGGAGTGGCCACCAGGTTTGAAACCGAGGCCGCCGGCGCCGTCTTTTCATCGTGACCGCCTTACCAATGCCGGACAAAGCCTGCGGGGCGCCTGCGGCCTCCGTTTGATACGTTGGTGGCCCCCCTGCGCCCGAAGGGTTACGGCGAAACGGGGCCGTCTTCGTTGTCGCCGACTCCTCCCAATGAAAGAGCGTTTTCTCGTCTTCGCGGCTTCGGGCCGGCGCTTCGTCGTCTCCTAGAATCCGGCCCCGTTTGGCCGTAATGCGGCCCGCGGGACTTCTGCCACGGGCTGCTAGCAGCCTTCGGTAGGACTCGGCCGGTCTCTCCCCGAGTTATTGTCAAAAGTGGTGTTTAGGAGATTGATTCAAGCGGCGGTCTGATCGAGCTTTGTCACTTCGATTCCATCGTTGAATTTCACTCCAGTAGTCACCTTGACCAGATCATCGAATCCTCGTAATCGTCGCCAGTTCTTCTCAGCGCACTGACCCAGCTTGAACATCATGTGCAGCATTCCATGCCGTGTCAGGCAGCCTCTGGATCGCTTGGTTCGGTGTCGAATGGTGGCAAAGGTCGATTCAATGGGATTGGTCGTTCGGATGCTCTGCCAGTGCTTGGCCGGAAAGCCGTAAAAGGCCAGCAGTTCTTCTCTGTCTTTCTGCAGGCAGACAGTGGCTTTCGGATACTTCGGCTCATAGGTTTCAATGAACAGATCGAATGCCTTCTCGGCGTCTGCCAGTGTCTCGGCCTTCCAGATCGCGTGCAGTGCCTGTTTCGCTTTCGCCTGGACCGACTTGGGTAAGCAGTTGAGCACATTCATGGTCTTGTGCATCCAGCAGCGTTGTTGGCGTGTCTGGGGATAGATTTCCTCCAGTGCGGCCCAGAACCCCATCGCCCCGTCACCGATGGCCAACTTCGGAATATTCATCCCTCGGGACTTCAGCTTCAACAAGACCTCACGCCAACTCTGTGTCGATTCCCGTACACCGTCTTCGATCGCCAGAAAACGCTTCTCTCCGCGTTCATTCACGCCGATTACGACCAACGCACACAACTTGGTTTGTTCGGCTCGAAGTCCGCTGTAGATACCGTCGGCCCAGACATAGACCCAGCGGTCGGCGTCCAAACGCTGGTCGCACCCGATGCGGTACTCTTCAGCCCAGACCTGTTTCAAGCGCGATACCGTGCTCGCTGACAGGCCCTGCGCCTTCGGACCGACAAGAACTTTCAGGGCGTCACCCATCTCGCCGCTGGAGACGCCTTTCAAATACAACCACGGCACGGCGGCTTCCATCGACTGCGTCTTCCGAATGTAGGGGGGTACCAGGGCCGAGCGGAACGTCACAGCTTCGCCCATCTTGGCGCGCACCTTCGGGATTTGCACCGTTACCGGACCCAGGCCAGTCTGCAGCTCGCGTTCAGGCAGATAACCGTTGCGCACCACTCCAGCCTTCCCCGTCTCGGTTCGCCGATCGCCGTGCTGGGATAGCAGTTCGGACAGTTCGGCTTCCACAGCGCGTTGGATCAGCTGTTGCGCCCCGGCTCGTAGCAGGTCGGTCACTGGGTCTGCAATCGCTTCTCGATCTTCCAGTTCAATAACGATACTCTTACTCATAGTGGCGTATCTCCTTTGGTTGCTTTGAAGTCTTGTAAACAACAAATCAACCAGATACGCCGCTTTTCTTCAATCCCTCAAACACCAGATTCGGTTATAACTCCTCTCCCCGCGCCTACTCCCTTACTCGCTCGACGTACTTGCCGTCCTGCGTCTCGATACGCACAATCTCACCTTCGGATATGAAGTGTGGCACCCCGACGACGAGGCCTGTCTCCGTCTTGGCCGGCTTGAGTACGTTGCTCACCGTAGCCGTGCGCATGCCCGGTTCGGTTTCAACGATCTTGAGATCGACAGTCGCGGGTAGGGCGATGCCAACGGCTTCTTCTTCGTAGAATTCGACATCGATCCTCGCGTTGGCGACCAGGTACTGCATGGAGTCGCCAAGGACGTCAGACGTGAAGTGGGTCTGATCGTAGGTTTCCGTGTCCATGAAGAAGTGCGCGTCTCCTTCGCTGTAGAGGTACTCCATTTTGCGTTTGTCGAGGATCGCCCGTTCAACAGTGTCGTCGGAACGAAAACGGCGCTCGACGATCGCACCCGATCGCAGGTTCTTCAGCTTGGTTTGCATGAACCCATGTCCCTTCCCCGGCGTCATGTGCTGAAAGCCTACGACGCGAAAAAGGTCGCTTTCTAACCGAATAACGTTTCCGTTGCGCAGTTGGGTTGATTGAATCATATGAATTATTTCCTGAAGTGACGCGAGACAAGTGACGAGCATGGTTTAGCGAACGTGTCACTCATTACTGCCTGTAGACATTAACGCTTCGATCTCATCAATTTCCCGGGGGAATTCTGAAAGCATACGGTATCCGGTTTCCGTTACGATGACGTCGTCTTCGATCCGTACTCCAATGTTTTCGGCCGGAATATAAATCCCCGGTTCCACGGTCAAAACCATGTTCGGTGCCAACTCACGCCGCGTGTCGCCGACGTCATGGACGTGGAGGCCAATGTAGTGACTGGTGCCGTGAATGAAGTAATCGCCGTAGCCCTTCGATTCGATGTAATCCCGTGCTGCTGCATGGATACCGTCAGGTCCGCCGATCCGGGTCCCGGGTCGCACCCTTTCCAGAGCGGCCTTCTGTGCGTCGAGGACAATCTGATAAATCTCCCGCTGCCGCTCGGTGAACTTCCCGTTGACCGGATATGTTCGCGTGATATCGGCCGTGTAGCCACCATACTCGGCACCGATATCGACCACCACCAGATCGGCGTCAAGCATGCGGCGGTCGTTGCGGTCGTAGTGGAGGATGGAGGCAAACGGACCCGACCCGACGATGGACGGGAAACCCGGGCGTTCGGCCCCCCCTTGCCGGAAGTAGAACTCGATAACGGCCTCCACCTCGTATTCCATGACCTCCGGCCGAATGATCGCGGCCGCGGCCCGATGTGCGTTCATCGTGATCTCGATCGCTTTTTCGAGCAGGGAAATCTCGGTCGGAGCCTTGACCTGACGCATAGCCGCGATTGACGGGCGGACGTCCTCGAAGTTTGCCCGCGGTTCGACCTCACGCAATCGTGAGAGAACGGGCTCCTGATCGGTCAACGTATAGACCGTATTCCTGACTTCCAGAATAGCCCTAAGCCGGTCGCCAAAGTCGTCCAGCTCTTCGACAGTCATAAATCCGGTCTGCGCGGCCGCTTCACGACCCGGACTCAGCTTGGCGCCGGTCCAGCGTTCTTGGTCCAGATCCCTGGGAGGAATAAACAGAATCTCCTGCATGTCGTCGCCACTGGCGTCGAGTAGGAGGATGGCGTCGGGTTCAGCAAATCCTGTGAGGTAGTAGAAATTATCTTCTTGCTGATACTGGACAAGATCCTGTGCTGGGGCTGCGGAGAGGACGATCGCACCGTCGAGTTCCGACGCCAGTTGTTTCCGACGGGCCTGGTACTGCTCCAGCGGTTCCCGTTCGATTCCAAACGCGAAGGTTGTGACGAGCATCACACACGTGAATGCGAGTTGTTTCATAACCACCTGAGACTGGAGCTCTGGCTCATGACACTAAAATGTCCGTGGCAAAGGCCGCCAGCAACAACAGGCTGACGTACCCATTCAGGGTAAAGAACGCAACGTTGACCCGGCTCAAATCATCGGGCCGAACAATGCGGTGTTCCCAATACAGTATCGCAGCAACGACAGCGATCCCGCTATAGGCGACAGCACCCAAATTGCTGAGCCAGGCAACACTGAACAGCACGGCCACGGTTGCGACGTGAAGAAGAGAGGACACAATCAGCGCCCGGGGCTTACCCCACCGGGCGGGAATTGAAAACAATTGGAATTGACGGTCGAACGCAGTGTCCTGACAGGCGTATATAAGATCGAATCCAGCGATCCACAGCATGACGGTGCAACCCAGCAGTATCGGAGCCAGTGCGATCTCCCCACTGATGGCCAGCCACGCTCCCAATGGCGCCAGTCCGATCGCGAATCCGAGCACAAAGTGGCTGAGCAAAGTGAACCGCTTCGTATAGGAATAGGCCAGCAGGACGAGGAGCGTTGGCACCGACAGGTAAAGACAGAGCCGATTCAACATTCCAGCAGAAACAACGAACAACGCGGACATGATCGCCGTGAAAACGACCGCAAAGCTGATCGAGAGTCGGCCTGAGGGCAGGGCCCGCTCCCGGGTCCTGGGATTCGCCCGGTCGTAGTCCAGGTCTACGATCCGGTTGAACGTCATCGCGGCACTTCGAGCGCCGACCATCGCCGCAACGATCCAGAAAAGCTGTCGGATACTGGGGAGACCGTCATGGGCGAGGAGCACGGCGATCAGAGCAAAGGGGAGGGCGAACACCGTATGCTCAAACGTGATCATCTGGAGTGTTATCTTGAGCTTATGCCACATAGTGCGGAGTCCCCATGGCCTCACCATAGCCAAACGGCGGTGTGGAGCGCCAGAAGTTTTTGGGTATAGTTACAATTGATGAGTGCCAGGTGACGCGTTGTGAACCGGAGACTATCTGTCTTCACCGGTTTCATGTCGCGGGTCACTTCTTCCCATGACTGAAGCAGAAATTAAACGTGTTCTTGAGAGTTACCGGAAGGGCGAGCTATCTGTGGGTGATGCCGTCGACCGGTTTCGAGACCTGCCATGTGAGGATCTGGACTTTGCCAACGTTGACCACCACCGGTCCGTCCGCCAGGGTTATCCCGAGGTCGTATTCGGGGCAGGAAAGACCGACGAGCAGGTGGTTGAGATCGTGCGTGCCATGTTGGATCGGGATCACAACGTTCTGGTTACCCGGGCCAGCGCCTCGGCCTACGATCGTGTTCGAGAAGTGGCGCCGGACGCCCGCTTCCATGCCCGTTCCAGAGCGATCTCCATAATCAAGGATGAGTCGTTGAAAGGGAAGGGAACGGTCCTCGTCGTCTCGGCCGGCACGTCCGATATTCCCGTGGCTGAAGAAGCACTGGTGACGCTCGAGGTGATGGGAAACACGGTGGATTCCCTTTATGACGTCGGCGTTGCGGGTTTACACCGGCTTCTCAACCGGCGGGACCGTTTGACCGATGCCCGTGTCCTCATCGTTGTGGCCGGAATGGAGGGGGCGTTGCCCAGCGTTGTCGCTGGACTCGTCGCCGTACCGGTGATTGCCGTACCGACCAGCATTGGTTATGGCGCAAGCTTTGGCGGCGTGGCTGCACTTCTGGGAATGCTCAACTCCTGTTCCGCTAACGTCAGCGTGGTCAACATCGACAACGGTTATGGTGCCGGCGTCGTTGCCAGTCTGATCAATCGCCTGTGAACTCCAGCTGTCAGGGCCGACGCCGAGTAGTTCGCGGTATAAGATTTCGCCCGTCGTTCATAGGGATGAGCATCTCTGTCGGCTTCCATGCGTGGTCTGGTCGGGTTCCATGCGTTGTCTGAACGAAGGGCGGGCTTCGCCATCATCGTGGTGGCGTCGCCCATAGGAATTGAAGATAGGGATTTAAGGGATGCTGAGCTCCCCCTAAAACGACCCGCACCGATCCGACGGGGCGAGTGGACAACAGGTCGAGAAGACGCGTTCAGTGTCAAGGAAACGGCCGGATCGGACCCGCAGGAGACTTTTGTCTAACGAATTTCGAACTCAGGCTGATGATCCAATGGATTTTTCACTTGAACCTCTCGAATACGATCGGCTCAAGTCACTCTTGAAGCCGTACGTCCGCACGTCCTGGGGACGGGACCGACTCGAGGGCCTCAAACCGACAACCCACAAAGACAGGCTTCAGGCGCAGCACGCTTTGAATCGGGAAGCGATGGTGTATCTCCGGGATCACCGTCTCGGGTTTGAGGACATCGTCCTCCTGCCTGCGGTTATGGATCGACTCAGTCTTGCCGGTGTGACCCTGGCCATCGAGGAAGTCGAAGCCGTCGTTCGGTTCCTCTCCGAAGTTGAATCCCTCCGGACACGATGGAAGGAAGACACTCACGATTTTCCGTTGCTTGCTCAAAAAGGGAGGGCTTTTCCTGATCTGCAAGGCCTCGGCTCCATGTTGGGTCGAGCCATCCGTTCTGGGGAGATCAACGAAGACTACAGCCCGACGCTGAAGCGATTGCGCCGTGAACTGGATACGGCCCGGGGACGATTGAACCGCAAGCTGGAATCAATCTTGAAGAGCAAGGAATTTTCCAGCCACCTTCAAGACCAGTTGGTCACCACACGCAATGGGCGTTACGTCATTCCGATCCGAACGGAACAGAGGGGGAGCGTCGACGGAATCGTTCACGCAACGTCTTCCAGCGGCGCGACGGTCTTCATGGAGCCTCTCGACACGCTGGAGATGAACAACGACATCGTGCGCTTGGCAGAAGAGGAGGCACGCGAGGTTCAGAGGATACTGGGTGAGTTGACGGATCGCATTCAGGCTTCCGTGGGTGAGCTGGGAGCCGCAGCGCGATTGAGGGCCGAAATGGACGTGCTTTTCGGCGTTGCCGCTTGGGGGCGGGATTTCGATTGCGTGAGCCCGGAATTTTCCGATGGGGGCTTTCGGCTCGTCGCTGCGCGCCACCCGATTCTGGATGCAGGGTTGCGGCCTGAAGGTGGGCAAACGGTCCCATTGACACTGGAGATGGGGCTGGATGAACGTGTGCTGGTTGTCAGCGGTCCGAATGCTGGCGGAAAGACCATCGTACTGAAGACACTGGGCTTGTTGTCGCTTATGGCCCAGTCCGGGATCCCCGTCCCGGCCGAGAAAGCCGATTTGCCGATCCTGGATCAGGTTATGGCGGATATTGGCGATCGGCAGTCGATCGCAAACCAGCTGAGTACGTTCTCGGCTCACGTCCTTTCGATTTCTGGAATGGTTGCCGCCGCGTCCGAAAGGTCCCTGATCCTACTCGACGAAATAGGTTCGAGCACCGAACCGACCGAAGGCGCGGCGCTGGCAATTGCGGTTCTCGAGCATTTTCGGAGTGTCGGCTCGTTTACAGTTGCCAGCACCCACTACAACAGACTCAAAATGTATGCAGAGACGACGTGTGGCGTCCGGAATGCCGCTATGGAGTTCAACCGGGCGACGCTGGAACCGACCTACCGGCTGATCGACGGCCTGGCTGGACAGTCGAGTGGTTTGAATATCGCAGAGCGGCTGCACCTTCCGTCAGAGCTGATCGAACGCGCTAGAAGTTCGCTGGATCGAAGCGAACTGGATGCAGCGCGTTATGTTGAGGAACTCCAGGCCCGGGTTCGAAACCTGGAAGGCGAAAAGCAGGCGCTTGAGGCCGAACGGCACGAATTTGAGGAGTGGACGGCCGGCGCGCGCGCCCGCCTGGAAGAGGAACGGGGTGCGGAACGGGTTCGGATCGAAGCTCGCCTGGATGTAATCGTCGGTGAGCTACGCGATAACGCGGCCAAAGAACTCAAGGCGGCGGGACGCGAGGCCAAGAAACGCTTCGAAAAAACGCTGGATCGGGCTCGAGCCCGGGCGTCTGAGCAAATCCGTCGCACCGTGCAGAAAGTCGACCCTGAGATGGTAGGTACACCCGCCACAGCGGGGACCGCACCTCCTGAGGCCGGCGCCCGGGTGCGTGTACTTTCACTGGGTGTTGAGGGCCTGGTTTCCGAAGTTATGGCCTCCGAGGTTGAGGTGACGGTCGGCAACATGAAAACGCGCCGCCCTTTCGATGACGTCGAGACCGTGGCGCCCCCTCTGTTGGAACTGCCCCGGAGGGTCCAGTTTGATTATTCCGGGAAACATATGGACTCGAACGAAATCAATGTGATCGGTTGCAGGGCCGACGAAGCGATCTCTCGTTTGGACAAATTTCTGGACGACGCCCTCCTGACCGGCCTTTCTAGCATCCGCATTGTCCACGGATCAGGTATGGGGGTTCTGAGGAGTGCCGTGTCCGAATTTCTGGCAGCGCATCCCAATGTGTCGGGATTCGAAGGTGCCCCTCAAAATCAAGGCGGGGGCGGCGCGACGCTTGCCACCCTGAAAGACTGAGGAAGAACACGATGCTCCCTGCAATTCGGCCTTCATGGGCCATTGTCGGGCGGCTCCGCCTCTTTCAGGAGTAGCCGTGCTTCGTTCACTTTGCTGGCCGGCACCAGGAATACCACGGGTCGGCCGTGGGGACTGAATACCGTCCCTCGAAATGCCCCCCGAAAAGCGTCGTACAGGTCTTCACCACGCGTCAGGTACGGGATGTCCGCTGCTTCAAGCAGAGACTTGACAACGACAACTTCGGTGGGGTCGACAGTCTCGAAGACCCGTTTCAGGGTATCGTCATCCCGAATTGTTGGTTCTCGAGGCATCCGTTGCACCTCTGCTGGCGATGCTATGGCACTCTCCCTACGGTGTCAAAGAACAAAGGCGACATCGGCTCGACTGGCGTGTCCTCTTCGGCGGCGACCGATTCGTTGACCTCAAAGTGCGTCGTGTAGTAAGTTGTCGCGTCTATGACGACGCCACTGACAGTGATTTTCAGCGTTGAGAGGGTTTCGAAACGGGCTTTATCGTCGATTGCTGCAAGGACAACTCCACTCGCTTCTATGACGACGCCAATAGACATGGCACCCCCATCCAACGGCCGAAACATCGCGACTACACTCGGGATCCTGGCGCTGTTGCTCGTCGTCAGCGGCTGCGGACCACGCCGACCACCGGTGGACGGGCTCGTCCTCCGCGGTGAGCGGCTCTTCTTCGAAGAGACCTTCGACGGGAACGGCCGCACATGTGGCACCTGCCATCGGGCGGAGGACAACTTTGGCCTCACTTCGGCATTCATTGCGACCTTACCCGACGATGACGCGCTTTTCGTCGCTGAGACGAACCCGAATCTGGCGCAAAACTTCGAGAACCCTGTTCTGATGCGCGCGCTGGCAGTCATCCTTATAGAATCATGACGGATTTGAAGATCTGCCCAACGACTTCAACATGCGCGGGGTGCCACATACGCTGGCGCTCCCCACGTCGGTGGCAAGCCCGCAGGGGCCGCGAACCGGATGGTCGGGGGACGGCGCACCTGGCGACGGTTCGCTGCGCTCGTTTTCCACAGGGGCGGTGATCCAGCACTTTCCTCTCACGACGAACCGCGTCGCCGGCGTAGACTTCCGCTTGCCCAGCGACGATGAACTCGATGCGATCGAGGCATTCATGCTCTCGCTGGGCCGGGAGGAAGATCTCGATCTCCCTCTGGCTCTTAAAGGCGTCGTTCCGGCCCGTGGTCAGGAAATCTTTCTCGACAACACGCTTGGCAAGTGTAATGCGTGTCATTTCAACGCGGGAGCAAACGGCGATCCTGCGATCTTTGGACCCGACGCAGGGAACCTGAACTTCGATACAGGTGTCGAAGATCTGCCCGATCAGCCGGCAGATCTCACGGGTGAGCTCAACCCACCCGACGACGGTTTCGGCACGCCGGGCGACGGAACGTTCAACACGACGCCCCTCGTCGAGGCCGCCGATACGGGCCCTTTCTTCCACAACAACTCAGTTGAGACGATCGAAGGCGCTGTTGCGTTTTACAACGGGGACAGCTTCAACAACTCGCCGGCCGGCCAGCCTCTCGCGCGCGCAACAGGAATCGGGATCAACCTGGATGGCACGCAGGTTGTGGCCATCGCGGCATTTCTGCGGGTGATCAACGCGCTCGAGAACATTCGCGGCACGATCGAGCTGCTCGAGCAGAGCCGGCAGGTAGACCGGAACCGAGCGCGGGTGTTGTTGGGACGGGCCGGAGAGGAAGCGATGGACGCAATTTTCGTATTGAAGGGGGGAGGGCTCCACCCCGAGGCCGTCAGTGGTCTCGAGGTGGCTCGCGCGCTGATCGAGCGGGTCCAGCAAGACTACAACGACGGGAGAATCGATGATGCGATCGAGGCGCTGCTCCTCGCCCGCGGAGAGTTGGTGGCCTGAAATATGAGAAGGAGGGAGAAACGTATGCTCAGTCAGATTCTGGCCGCGACCCGACTGGTGGTGCTCCTGGGCTGCGCCATCCCCGTTGTCGCTCAAGTCGAGACAGAACGGTACGTGCCGATTGGGCAGTCTCCCGGAGTGTCCGGTGTGAGCTCCTACGTCGGCCAGATCGAAGAAGTGGATAGCGCCGCTCTCCGGATAACGGTGCGCGGTGATCAGGGAGCGCGAGCATACCAGCTCACTGACGAGACCCGGATCTGGCTCGACCGGACATCACAGAGGCAGACGAATCTTGTCGGCACCTATTCCGACTGCGCGGTGGGTCGGAGAGTTGAAGTGAAGTACACCAACGCCGAGGCGACCACGGCGGATTGGGTCAAGGTCGAGATTTCGCCCCCGGACTAGCGGGCGGAGTTGGGCCCTCCGCCAGGGGCGTTTCACCCCGAGCCTCTGAAACAACCAGAAGACCCTCCTTCAGGGGAGAATTACCGCGCATATCACGTCACGAATCGGAGGGGAGAGCATCCGGTCGGCGTGCAAACTTGTCAAAACTGAAATGGGCGCGACCGGGCTCGAACCGATGACCCCTACCGTGTCGAGGTAGTGCTCTTCCAACTGAGCTACGCGCCCTCTACGGGTGTTCTAGGATTCTAAGGCTAGCTGATTAACGGCGTCAACTGAGAGGGTAGAGTGGGTGCGTTCTGTCACCAGCAGCCCGGAATCGATTTTGTGCGCTCAAAGGGTGCACCTACAGGAAGGAAGGAGCTGATTGTCTGAACCGACGCCGGCCGACGTGTTTTGCGGCGGTCTCGCTGGCGATGTATTGTATGCATGTGACTGACAATGGTGCCCCGGTCTGGCCTGACCGACCTGCTCTATTTCTAGATTTCGACGGAACACTGCTTGATTATACCGACGAACCCACAGGGGTCGACGTCTCAGACAGAGTCCACGATCTACTGGGCGCGTTGGTGGCGGCTACCGATGGAGCGACGGCCCTCGTCAGCGGACGGACGATGGCCGATCTTGATCGATTACTGGCGCCTCTCACGTTTCCCCTGGCTGCGGTTCATGGAATTGAGCGGCGCGACAGCGAGGGCCGCGTCGTCCGAACTCGCGTCGACGAGCGATCGTTTTCTGAAATCGGTCGCGCCTTGCGTCGATTCGTCGACAAGAATCCGGACACGTTCTTGGAACATAAGGGCGTGACGCTGGCTCTCCATTACCGCAAGAGGCCCGAGCTCGAACATGCCGTAATCCGCGAGGTCCAATCGAGCCTCGCTGCGGCTTCGTCCGATCTGATTGCGCTGCGAGGCAACAAGGTCGTCGAGGTCAAACCGCCGGGTCAGGACAAGGGTAGAGCTATCATTGCTTTTATGCACGAACCGCCATTCAAGGGGAGAACGCCGGTCTTTATCGGCGATGATGTCACCGATGAGGATGGTTTCCGGGTGGTGAACGCGCTCGGAGGCATATCGGTTAAAGTGAATTCCGGAGAAACTGCGGCGACGTCGCGACTCGCCGATGTCGACGCGGTTTTAAGCTGGCTCGGGGAACTCGTGTCCAGGCGGTCTTAGCAACACACAGTTCAGGAAAGAGAAATTATGAGCAGCTTGGAACTTGGCGTCATCGGAAACTGCCAGATCGCTGTATTGGTGGACAGGCGGGGGAGCTATGTCTGGGGCAGTTTTCCGCGAATCGACAGCGACCCCTTCTTCTGCTCGCTGTTGAAGTCGAAAGACGCTACCGACCAAACCGGATTTTTTGCCATCGATCTATTGGACTTTCAGAGCTCGGAGCAGTCCTATGTCGACAATACGGCTATCCTGACCACTACCCTGTACGACCTTGGCGGCGGCGCGGTCAAGATTACCGACTACGCACCACGCTATCAACGTTTTGGTCGAAGCTTTCACCCGATCATGGTCGTACGCCACATCATGCCGCTCTCGGGCGCACCCGCTATGAGAATCCGCTTGCGACCCGCGGCTGACTACGGCAGCGGTAAGCCCGACATCGCTCATGGCAGCAACCATATCCGCTTCAGCAACGGCTACTTCACGTTGCGGCTGACGACGAACGCGCCGCTGGCCGCTGTCCTCGAAGAGCGCGTCATCGTGCTCGAAAAACCCATCACTCTTCTGCTCGGCCCCGATGAATCCATCACCGAGAGTACCCATAACATCGGCCGATCAATGTACGGAGAAACGAAGACGTACTGGGAGAATTGGACGAGAGCACTGTCGATTCCGTTCGAGTGGCAAGCGGAAGTCATTCGCGCGGCGATCACACTGAAATTGTGCACATATGAAGATACCGGCGCCGTGCTGGCAGCACTGACGACTTCGATTCCTGAATCGCCGGGAAGTGGCCGGAATTGGGACTATCGGTATTGCTGGCTGCGTGACAGCTACTACACAGTGCAGGCTTTGAACAGCCTCGGTGCGACCCGGACAATGGAGCAGTTTCTGCGCTACCTCATCAATCTCGTTGCCGAACACGGGGAAAACAATGAGCTGCAGCCGGTCTATAGCATTTCGGGCGATTCGAAGCTGGCCGAGGCCACAGTGGATGGCCTTGAAGGCTACCGAGGAATGGGCCCTGTTCGCGTTGGGAACGACGCATACAGCCAGGTTCAAAACGACGTCTACGGGGCAACTGTGCTGGCTGCAACGCAGAGTTTCTTCGATCAAAGGCTGGTCGAAAAAAGCGGTCAGCGCGAGTTCGAACGGCTCGAAATCCTCGGTCATCAGGCCGCCGAGTTGTTCGACAAGCCCGACTCGGGACTCTGGGAGTATCGCGGTCGCAATGATGTGCACACCTATTCCAGTGTCATGTGCTGGGCTGCGTGCGATCGACTCTCACGTATCGCAACCCATCTCGCTTACCCCGAGCGCGCCGACTACTGGACAGACCGGTCTCGAGAGATTCGAGAGACCATCATTGACCGTGCCTGGAACAAATCCAAAAACAGTTTCGTTTCGACCTTCGATGGGAACCAGATTGACGCAAGCCTGCTGACGGTGGCCGACCTGGGCTTCGTCGCGGCCGAGGACCCGAAATTCCTTGGCACCCTAGCGGCCGTCGAAAGGGAGTTGCGGCGGGGACCTTATGTGTTTCGCTACACCAGCTCCGACGACTTTGGCACGCCACAAACGGCCTTCAACATCTGCACATTCTGGTACATCAACGCTCTGGCTGCTGTTGGAAGGGAATCTGAAGCGCGGGAGTTGTTCCGGAACATGCTCGACCGCCGAACCGTGCTGGGGCTGCTTTCGGAAGATCTGGATCCCGACAGCGGCGAACTATGGGGCAACTTTCCACAGACCTACAGCATGGTGGGCGTCATTACCGCGGCAATGCGCCTCAGCCGAAAATGGGAGCATGCATTGTGACTCGTCTCGTTGCAGTGTCCAACCGCGTGGTGGCGCCAAGACGCGGCAAGGCTTCGGGTGGTCTGGCGGTGGCCCTCTGGTCGGCCTTGCAGGAACACGGCGGCGTCTGGTTCGGCTGGAGTGGTGAGACAACCCTCGATCAGCCCACTGACCCGAAGGTGTCGAAGTCCGGTAAAGTTCAGTTCGTCACGACGGACCTCAACAAAGAAGACTTCGAAGACTATTACAACGGTTTTGGCAACGACACGTTGTGGCCCCTGCTCCATTTCATGCTCGGTTACTTCAAGTACGACCGGCTCCAATACGATGCGTATTGCCGTGTGAACGCATTCCTCGCCGACACGCTCGTTCCCTTCCTTACGCCGGACGACGTCATCTGGGTCCACGACTATCATTTGATACCGCTGGGAGCCCAGCTGCGGCAGGCCGGTGTCACCCAACCGATCGGGTTCTTTCTGCACGTACCGTTCCCGAACTTCGACGTCATCCACGCCCTGCCCTGCTACGAAGACATCCTGCGGGCTCTGGCAAGCTACGACGTTGTTGGCTTTCAGACCGAGCGAGATCTCTGGTCGTTTCAGGACTGCCTCACCCAACCGGAGATCGGCGGGGCAATTCTGCGCGATGGCCGGGTGACGGCATTCGGGAGAACGTTTCGTGTAGGGGTGTTTCCAATCAGCATCGATGTGAGTTCATGCCAGTCGCTTGCCGGCGAAAATATGGGACACTCACAGGTGAAGCGGCTCGCGAAAAGCACCGGTGATCGGCGTCTGATCATCGGCGTCGATCGACTGGACTATAGTAAGGGACTGGAACTGCGGTTCCGGGCTTTCGAAAACCTATTGATGAACAATCTGGAACTCCGGGGTCAGGTGTCTCTGTTGCAGATTGCGCCGCCAACCCGGACAGGCGTGCGGACTTACGATCTAATCCGCGAAAACCTCGAGCAGGCTTCGGGCAACATCAACGGTCGATTTGCTCACATCGACTGGGTTCCGATCCGGTATCTGAACAGACACTACGATCGTCCCGTCTTGATGTCGCTGTACCGCCTTGCGAGCGTCGGGCTTGTGACCCCGATTCGCGACGGCATGAATCTCGTTGCCAAAGAATACGTCGCCGCCCAGGATCCGGAAGATCCAGGTATGCTCGTGCTATCGAACCTGGCGGGCGCCGCCAGGGAACTCGCCGCAGCTGTCCTCGTCAACCCTTACGATCAGGACGGGGTTGCCGATGGTATTCGCAAAGCGATCGAGATGCCGGCCGCTGAGCGCAGCGAACGTCATGCGGACATGATTGCCGTACTGCGTAAGAACGACATCCACACCTGGCGAAGGAACTTCGTTACAGCCCTGACCCAAGAGCGTGAAGGCCCGAACCGATGGCCGACAAGCTTTGGCTAGGCGAGGGTCGAAGCCCACGAAAGACCTTTGCTGGGCCGTAGGTGGGGTCTATGACGGCATGTCTTTCGGAAACTTTGTGCGCTCAAGAATAGGGGACCCCACTGAATGACGCTGGGCCCCGTCCTGGGAACTGCCCCCACCGACAGCATTTACAGGGTGGCGGCTAAGAGCTCTTGGGATCGGTCGGCAACCACCTGTTGGAGGTTGTTGCCATGACTGTCGATGGTGACGACTGTCGGGAAGTTCTGGACCTTGAGCTCCCAAACTGCTTCGGGACTACCGAACTCTTCTAGGCGGACGCTTAGAACGCGCTGGATACACTGCGCGTAGATCTGGGCAGCTCCTCCAATCGCATGCAGGTAGACCGCCCCGTGTTCCTGACACGCTTGCTGGGTTCTTGCACCCATGCCACCCTTGCCGATCACAGCCTTGACGCCAAATTTCTTAATAATGTCTGCCTGGTAGGGCTCTTCGCGTATCGACGTTGTAGGGCCCGCAGCGACGACCTTGTAAGCACCGTCTTTCTCGAGCACGACCGGGCCGCAATGGTAAATGACGGCGTCGCGGATAACATCCAGTGCTCCACCTTCATGGAGATACTTGTGCACGGCATCCCGCCCGGTAAACACTACCCCGTTGAGCAAAACAACATCACCCACCTTCAGGCTCCGGACATCGGTTTCGCTCAGTGGCGTTTCCAGGCGGACCACTTCGCCTTCGGGCAGAGTCAGATCCGGAGTCGGTTCTTCCCCCTGGAACTCGTGTTCGGCAGTGTAGAGCCACTCCTGCACGGTGCCGTCAACATCGAGTCGAACACCGCGCCGCCTGTAGGCCCAGCACATATAGGCGATCGTAACGAAAAACGACGCCGGCAAGCGATTCAGCTTGCCTACTTTGCAGCACCCAACGGTGAACTTTCCGGCGAAACCCATCGGTCCGATGTCGAGAGTATTGGCCTCTTTCATGATCCGGGATTCCATCTCGGCAAGGACCGGATCCGGACTGCTGTCCTCAATGGATCTCAACAACTGATGCTTTGCAAATTCGTAGCCTGACGCGCGATCACCACCGATAGCCACACCCAGAAAGCCCGGGCCACACCCTTTTCCCTGAGCCTTCCACACCGCGTCGAGAATGCAGGCACGCACGCCCTCCATGTCCCGGTTGACCCGATGGCCTTGAATCTCCGCTGGCAGACTGTACTGGGAGCTCATGTTCTCGCAGCCGCCACCCTTCAGAATCAGGCGGACATCGATATCGAAATCGTGTGTCTGCTCCCAGTGAAAGACCGGACTCCCGGGACCGAGATTGTCTCCAGTATTCTTTCCATCCACGCTGTCCACAGAGTTTTGACGCAGGAAGCCGCGCGCGGTCGCCTCCTGGACCGCTTCGCGGCAAAGACCAGCGATTTCGAGTTGATCCACACCCACCGGAGTCTTGATATAAAAGTTTATCGTCCCGGTATCCTGGCAGATTGGCAGGGATTTCGCCTTCGCCAACCCTATGTTCTGGGCCACCAGTTCCAATGCAAAGTCGGCCTTCGATCCGGAGATCTCGAGCTTGCGCTGGAGGTCGATCACGTGCTGAATGTCCGGAGGAAGAAAGGCGGAAGTACGCCGGACGAGTTCAAGGATGTTTTCGCGGAAAGTTTCTCTGTTCATAGGGCTCAGTCTACCAGTTTCGGCATCCTGATTGTCAGGTCCCGTTGAGCTTCGGAACCCTCTCTGAAAAACGCTCGGTTACTCCAATGTGGCTGGCGGGGACAGCCGGTCCAAAACGTGCTCCTCTACCCATTTTGGATCCCACCACTCGATTGGATTGACCGGTACGCCATGCAGAAAGAGGCCAAAGTGGAGATGGTCACCACCCGCCAGGCCCGTGGCGCCGCTATGTCCGAGAATGTCCTTTTTCCCAACCATCTGACCCGTTTCCACATCAAGCGAACTCATATGGGCATATAGGGACACCAGGCCAGCGCCGTGGTCGATCAGGACCGCGTTGCCATATATGCCAAAGTAATCGGCCAACATGACCCGTCCCGCGTTAGCCGCTTCGATCGGATAGCGTTGGACAACGGAAAGATCGAAACCGACGTGATCCTGCCGGCCCACAATCTCACCCTCATACATGTAGGTGCGCTGATCGGCGAAGAAAGATTCCACCTGCGAATTGCTGAGCTGGGTAAACGCCCCGTCCCAGAGGAACTGTCCTCCAGATTGCATGGATAGGTCCGCAATCGCTTCGTGGTTCTCACGACGCAGGCGGCTGTTAATCTCGACGTAGGTGTCGATCAGCGCCCCCTGATCCTGGAGCCCCGGGGTTCGGCCCACGATCTCAGGAACAACCTTTTCGAGAAAGCTCTCCGTCAGGACAATTTCACGGCTTCGAAACGCGCGCGCCGCCAGCCGGTGGTTGACATTCGTTAGAGCTTCATTCCCGGCCGCATCGCGGGCGAGGAGCCGGACCGGCGTGTCGACGGGAAGTTTGTAGTCAAACGCGAAGAGAGCGAAGCGGAGATCCGGATCAGAGGGATCACTCGGAAATCCAGGGAAGAAATGCGGCCCCACCTGAACGCCTGATACCACCGTGTCCTCAGACACTCGATATACAACGCACTCCGATCCGCCCTGATTCACGTAGACCAGTCCGGAGAGACTCTCCAGCAGAGGAGGGTAAATGTCGAAACGGAACTCCCGCGTCAGCTCGATTCGATTGCCTGCAAAGAAGCTACGGAACGAGTGATCGGATGCGGTAACGCTGAGGCTGGCCGGGCCTTCCTGGACGTCATAGTTGTCGGCGATCAGCGTCCCGACGTCATATGTTCGGACGGGTGTGGTTCCGGGTTCATTGAAGGATTCATCCGCCAGGACAATCTCCGTGGCCCCCTGCGCGAGGACGACGCTTACCTGTTTGAGGCCGGTTCCGACGTCTTCTACTGTAAGCTTGAGGACTGCGTCACGGCCGAGCGCTTCGAAATCACGGTCAAAGGCGATACTCGGGTTCTGGTCCTCCAGTCGCGAGTAACTGACACCCACGAGCGACAGGACTGCCAAAATAGCGACGATCGCCAATCCAGCCCACGTTGTTTTCCGGGACATGGGGCGCCGAGTGTGTCTAATCATTCCTGATTCCTACCAGAGGGATGGCTCGGTTCTGGTCTCTCCACCCGACCCCGTTCCCCGATAAGTTGCGTTCTGATTCGTGCGTCACAATGGTGTTTAGTCCTGCCAGTTCGGCGGAAATTTCGAAGAGTCGTTCATCAGACATTCGCTGTCTGGCGACCGGCTCTACAATGTGGCAGGATTCTCCTGCGTCCAGCTTTGTCGCCTGTGTACGGGTCATTCAATCGCCTCAAACGGGCTAGCGGCGTCCGAACCGCCTGGCTTCCGAATAGGGAAGAATTTGTATGGTACAAGAAGGGCCCGCCTGCGGCAATCGATAGCAGGTTTGCGGCTGTAGTCGGGAGGGGCCAGCATCGTCTCCAGGCGCTCCCCCGGCGGAGGCTGATTTCTACGACAGGCAGATCCGTGGCGCAAGGTGCAATTCGCATTCCGGATGCAGGGCGTCGCCATAATGCTCGCGATGCTCTCCGCAGCTTTTTCAACCGCCACGGGCTCTTTTTGACATGGACGCAGGTTCAGCTCAAAGGTTGTCTTGAGCCATTCGGTTTAAAGTATCTGTCACAATTTTTTACAATTGGTGGATCGGGCGGACGGTCTAATGGTGTAGATCACATCAAAGAGAGGTGTACGCTATGAAGATCTTATGGTTAGCTGCCCTGTTGACAACGCTCGTGTCTGTCTTGCCTGTCGGGGCTGAACCCACACTCACCGAAGTCCAAGGGATGGCCGAAGAGACGACCATCGTTCCATCGGAGCTATTCGCACCGGTTGGCACATTACTCACCGTCCGGATGCGGGAGCCGCTGTCGAGCGAGGGCAGCGAGAGTGGAGATGGATTTCTCGCCGTTCTGAGCCAACCCCTGGTAATAGACGGATGGGTCGTAGCACGGGCGGGCCAGACGGTTGTTGGTCGAATCGTCCGCGCGGTTGAAGCGGGCCGGACACGTGGAACCTCCGAACTGGGAATCGAACTCAGCCAACTACTCCTCGTTGATGGCCAGCAAGTGCAGGTCCGAACTCAACTGATCCGCGGCGAGGGGCCGAAGTCTGTCAATCGGGATGTCGGCGCGATCGCCGTAGGAACCGGATTCGGAACCATAGTCGGTGCTGCAGCCTCCGGGGCGAGGGGCGCGGCTATTGGCGCTGCCGCCGGTGCGGCCGCGTCGGTCATCGGCGTCTTGTCCACTCGTGGACGGCGGACAGAAGTCCCGCCGGAAACGGAGTTGACCTTCCGGTTGGACGCCCCCCTGACGATATCGACAGAGCGAAGCGCGCACGCTTTCCGGCCGGTGGCAGCCGATGACTACAATGTGGCACCGACGCTTCGGCTTCCGGCATCGGAAGACCGGGCGAGAAACCGCCGACTCTCGGATCGATCCAGCGTGTTTTTCGCGTACCCGGCTTATTACTCGGTCTGGCCACGACGCTACGGTTTCCACGGACCGCGGGGTCACATTGTCTTCCGTAGTCACCCGAGAGGGAGGGGATTCGGGCGGCGCTAGGGCAGTTCTGTTCATAGAGCTTTGTCAGTTCGTTCCGCCCCTCTGACGCTTGCCATCTTAGCCGTTGATCAGGGTCGACCCACCAGAGTTCCCGCGGTGGACATCCTGCGGGCAACGCTCGGTTGAGCTGCGTTTCCCGATCTCATAGTGTCAGAGTGCGGTTGGGTTCCAAGTTATTTAACGCACGTCCAGCAGAGCGACAACGGCAGAAATCGAGCGCGAGACAGACAACAGTCATTCGGAATTGATATCGCAATTCAGCTTCAACGCGCAACGTAAGATCTACAACTGGCCATCCTCAGGTGAAGTCTTTCGATAGACTAGGTCAGGGAGGATCGTATGAGTTCGACCAAAGACACTGCCGTTCCCCGAATGGAGTTTCGGGAGAACGGTCCGATCAAAGTTGCGGCTCTGAATGATCTCAGAGGCCCGGACGGCAAAGAAATACCTTCACAGAAAGTCATCGCACTTTGCCGGTGCGGCCGTTCGAAGACGAAACCCTTCTGCGACAGCTCGCACAAAGCGTCTGGATTTTCGGACCAGAAAACACCCGATGGGAAATCGGATGAGCGAGTCAGCTACGTGGGTAAGAAGATCACGATACATGACAACCGGGGCATTTGTTCGCACGCAGGCTTCTGCACAAGTAATTTGCCCGCGGTATGGCGCATGAGGCAGGAACCGTGGATCGACGCCGACGGCGCAGCGGTCGAGGAAATCATCGAGGTCATCCGAAGGTGTCCGTCCGGGGCCCTCAGCTACACCATCGATGACGTCGAGCATCGCGATCAAGATCGAGAGCCCTCCGTCCAGGCTACGAAAGACGGCCCGTTCTCGGTTCAGGGGGCAATCAGCATCGAAGGGGTCGCCCAAGGAGAAGGTGCGTCGCCCGAGCACTACACCCTGTGCCGCTGTGGAGAGTCTAGGAACAAGCCTTTCTGCGACGGCACACACTGGTCGGTTCATTTCAAGAGCGACAACAGCGTCAAGGTGGCCGACCTGGCGGTTGTGACAGACGAACAACCGCTGCATGTCGAAGTCGAAGGCTTCGATCTGGTGGTGATCAAAAGCGGCACGACGGCTTCCGTACTTGACGGCAGATGCCGTCACCAGGGCGCCCTGATGTCTGACGGAGCGGTTGACGGGGAAAAGCTTATCTGTGGTCTCCACGGTTGGACATACAACGCGGTCACAGGTCTCAATGTTGATAAGCGCGGGAACGATCTAAGGAAGTTTCGATCCTGGATCGAACGCGGCACGGCTTTGTTCATCGACGCGGACGAAGTTACGGCCTTGAAAAAGCAGCGATCGGAGTCACGGCCCGCCACGCCTGTCGAAATTGCTCCGACGGGAGGCACTCCCGAAGAACCGTTCAACGCTTACATCCATGAACTGGCAGAATACGGCCTCGACCAGGTGGGTGCCCACGGTCGAACCGCCGCGATGGGCGTGCCTCGCTACGAGCTTCCGACGTGGGACGACCTTCAGTTCGTCACGGCCCAATTACACAAGTTCCCCCAACTGGACAATGTGCCCGTGGGGACTGAGTTGGTCATTGGCCCGAGGGCCGCCAAGCCGCTTCGGTTGGAGATCTCGATATTTGTTTCGGACATGAGCTTTGGCGCACTGTCGGAAGAAGCCAAGATCGCTCTGGCCTCTGGCGCCGAGATGGCCGGTACAGGAATCTGCTCGGGCGAAGGTGGAATGCTACCGGAGGAACAAGCTGCAAACAGCCGGTACTTTTACGAGCTGGCTTCCGCTCGATTCGGCTTCAGCTTCGAGCAACTCGCTAGAGTTCAGGCTTTTCATTTCAAGGGCGGACAGGGCGCCAAGACCGGCACCGGTGGACACTTGCCCGGAGAGAAGGTTTCCAAGAAAATAGCCGCAGTTCGTGGACTCGAAGAGGGACAGCACGCAATTTCACCAACCCGTTTTCCCGACTGGAACAGCATCGACGACTTTAGACGCTTCGCCGACGATGTCCGCGAACGAACGGGAGGCATTCCCATCGGATTCAAGCTCTCGGCGCAGCACATTGAGAAAGATATTGAGTCGGCCATCCGGGCCGGCGCTGACTACATCATTCTCGACGGACGCGGCGGTGGAACCGGCGCCGCGCCACTTCTGTTCCGGGACAATATCTCCGTACCTACACTACCCGCGCTGGCGCGGGCACGGAAGTATCTAAACGAATCGGGCCACAGCGACGTAACTCTGATTGCGACGGGCGGTCTTCGTACGCCCGCTGATTTCTCCAAGGCTCTGGCTCTCGGAGCTAACGGTATCGCAATAGCCAACTCGGCCATTCAAGCGGTGGGTTGCGTGGCCACACGCGCCTGTCATACCAACAACTGCCCGGTGGGAATCGCGACACAGAAGGAACACCTCAGAGCCCGGCTTAAACCAGACGTGGGCGCGGAGAGACTGAATCGTTTTCTCAGAGCAGCGGTAGGACTGATGTCAGTCATGGCCCGGGCCTGCGGGCACACTCATCTGAATCAATTTTCCGCAATCGATCTGACGACATGGAAACGTGATGTGGCATACCTGACGGGTGTGAGTTACGGTGGCGTGACCCGACTCTAGCTTTGAATTCCAGCAAGGGTGTGGTGAACACCGGGCGAGGGAAAATGCTGGCACATCCTGTGCCACCTAGCAGACTGCCCTAAGACGAGCGTTTGTGTCCCAGCCTGCTAGTCAGACATCGAAATTACGCCGAGAACCGCTTCGACCGTCGTCAGCCCTTCTTTCAGGAGGTATTCCGCATATTCTTGAAGCGTCATCATGCCTTGCTTCAAGGCGCAGGTACGGACTTCACTGGATGTGGCGCCCGAGGAAATCAGCTGACGGAGTTCTTCGTTCATAAGGAGTACTTCAAACACTCCGACACGCCCCTTATACCCGTGTCCGCCGCAATTGTCGCAACCTTTGCCTTTGTAGAAGGTCGGCAGGTCGTTCATGTCGTAACCAAAGTATTTGGCAGTGGCCTCGTCAGGCGTGGTTTCTTCCTTGCATTTGGTGCAGATCCGGCGTGCCAGGCGCTGTGCGAGGATGCCGATTGTCGAACTCGACACCAGAAACGGCTCGACACCCATCTCGCTAAGACGGCTAAACGTTCCCGGAGCGTCGTTCGTGTGCAAGGTCGTGAACACAAGGTGGCCTGTGAGAGCGGCTTCTACGGCGATCCCCGCCGTTTCCCGGTCGCGCGTCTCCCCCACGAGGAGCACATCGGGATCCTGTCGAAGGAAGGACCGGAGCACCCGGGCAAAATCGAGGCCAATACTGGCGTGGGTCTGGATCTGGTTGACACCCGTCAGGTCATACTCGATCGGATCCTCAACTGTCGAGATATTGGTACCCGGGGAGTTGATCTCGCCCAGTGCGCTGTACAGCGAAGTAGTTTTTCCGGATCCTGTCGGCCCTGTGACGTAGATGATGCCGTAGGGCTGATTGATCATCCAGCGGACCTTTTCCATCGTTCCCTGATGCTGAATGATCTTGTCGAGCGGCAGGAGAGCGGCACTCTTATCGAGAAGACGCATGACGATCTTCTCGCCAAATTTAGCGGGAACCGTGGATACGCGGAAATCGATGCCGCGGCTCTCATACTTGATCGCAATACGTCCATCCTGCGGCATCCGCCTTTCGGCAATATCCATACGCGCCAGGATCTTGAAGCGCGAGATCAGCGGTAGCATGATCTTTCGCGACAGGATATTTTCCACACGAAGAACGCCGTCTATTCGGAGGCGAACCCGCACCCCCGATTCCTGCGGCTCGAGATGGATGTCACTGGCGCCCTTCTTGATTGCCAGAGCCAGGATGTTATTGGCCAACCGCACGACGGGTGCGTCTCCCGACGCGGACTGGAGTTCCGTTTCCGAGGGTCTGTCATCTAGCTCCTCCTGTATCTCGATACTGCCCAGAATCTCGGCTTCAAGGTCTTCCAGGTTCTCTTCCTGTATGTCGGATACGGCCATCTCCTCATCTTTCTTCTTTTTCTTCTTCTTTCTTTCTGGATCCTGCTTGGCCTTTTGGAGTTCTGTTTCCTGATCGACTCCCTGATCGATATCCATCAGCCTCGGATATTCCAGGGCCATGAACTGTGTGAATTCCTCGTCGGTACAGACTCGGGGCTCGATGATGACTCCCTTGACGTAGCGGCGGACATCGTCGAACGCGACAAGGATTGGACGGGTTCACCATCGCGAGAGTGAGGGAGTTGTTCGCGTATGCGATTGGCACGACTTTGTGTTGCGTGAGGATATTCTGGGGAATCAGGCCCACGACCCGGGGGTCGAAGTTAGTGTGCCGGGTCAGGCTCACGAATTCCACGCCGACCTGTTTGTTCGCTTCTTCGAGTCGGTTAGCCAGAACCCGTGCCAGTGATAGGGCAATTTCCGGGTGCTTCGTGAGAAGATTTCGGAAATCCGTGCGGGTCAGCGTGTAGACTGCGGTCGGTTCGATCGTGTTGACGCTTGCGGAACGCGGTTTGCCCGTCAGCAGGGACATTTCGCCAACCGCCGATCCCGGACCCAACTGCGCCACAAGGAAATCGATGCCCGTAACCGGGTCCTTCTTCCGGATCTCCACCATGCCGTCTTTGATGATGTACATCGAGACGCCTGGCGCGCCCTCGCGCATGACGCTCTCAGAAGGGGAAAACTCAGAGGTCTTCAGGCAGGTTCCAAGTTTTGCCAGGCTTTCATTGGGTAAATCTTCGAAAAGACTGACGTTTTTCAGGAAACCAATGAGTTGATCCGTCTCGTCTACGGTTGTCGACATATGATTAGCCAAGAAACCTTATTTCGGATGTCGTAGTCTAGTATCCTGTCATTTTAAAAGTCAACGCGCGCGGTCGCTCAAACCCTTGTAACCCGCAGCGTAGTCGATTGAGCATCGGACCGAAGATCCCCGAGATAGGCGCTAGAGGTTTGAAGGCGGGAGTTTACTCGGCCCCTTTCTTGAGGTCCTGTTTCCAACCGAGAACCCGAGCGACGTTTCCCTCGCGTTCTGCGTCTTCGATCATACCTTTCGCTTGGTAGAACATGGACAGGCTGGTGTGAGCCAGCGGATCGTCGGGGTCAATTTCAGTCAGTCGTTTTGCCGTACTGATCGCGTCGTCAACGTGTCCACCGTCGAATTGGGCTCGGGCCAGTCCATGGAGGGCGTCGGCGTAGTTTGGATCGATCGCTAAGGCCTTCTGGTAGTGTCCGATAGCTTCGGCCAGCTTGTTGTCGCCGAAGGCTTCAACGGCCTCCATAAAAAGATCTTCCTTGTAAATTCCGGATTCTCCCACGGCTGCCTCCTCGCTTTGCCTATTCTACGTAAGTTCGTCAGTGATGGCCATCGAATCGATCAAGCGGGTGGTGCGTTTTAAGGGATCGAGGGAAATCCTACTCCCGAGTGAATTCTAAATTTTGACCTAAGGCGTTATCGGATTGGGAGCGGGTGCGCCTGTTGCCCCGACTCTGTTAGTTTCTGCGCACGAACGTAACGAAGTACCCGTAATCAAACGAGAATGGTTTCGCCTTCCTCGTTGCCTGCGTGCCCTGGGGACTTCCAATTATTCGTAGCGTAGAGCTTCGATGGGGTCCGAGCGGGCGGCCTTGATGGCCGGCCAGATTCCGAAGAATAGTCCCACGCCGGTCGAGACGACAATGCCCAGGACGATGGCCCACCATTCGATCGAGGACGGGAGCCCCGTCAGGGCCGAAGCACCGGTCGCTATGGCAATGGCCAGGACGACCCCCACGATTCCGCCGACCATTGAAAGCGTTGCCGATTCAACTAGAAATTGGCGCAGGATATCCACCCGCCGTGCTCCCGTTGCTTTTCGTATCCCGATCTCCCGGGTTCGTTCGGTGACCGAGACAAGCATGATGTTCATGACAACGATGCCACCGACGAGGAGCGATATCGACGCAATGGCGACCGTGACAGCGAAGAAGGTCCGGCTGATGTTGGCCCACAGTTCCAAAAAAGTCTCATTTGTTGAGATTGCGAAATCATCGTCATCGCCATAAGCGACGTGACGCCTGACCCTCAGGATCGTGCGGGCCTGATCCGTTGCGGGTCGGATGCTCTATTCACTGTCGGTTTTCGCGTAGATTCGGACCGATCGTCGAGCTCCCCACATTCGCTGAAACGAAGTGATCGGAATGACGACCCAGTTGTCGGGCGACTGTCCCATCAGAGACCCCTGCCGTTCCCCCACTCCAACAATCTCAAACTGCCGGTTGTTGATCCGCAAGGTTTTGCCGACCGGATCCACAAACGGAAACAGGTTGTCGACCACGTCAGCGCCTACCACCGAGACACGACCGCTGTGGCGCACAACGTAGTCGGTAACGTAGCGGCCGGCTTCGAGGTTCTCCACGAGAATTTCCGGAACTTCAGGGGTGATCCCCCTCACCTGTGTAGTGCTTAAGAATTCCCGGCCGTGTTTGACCTGGGCCGTTGAAGTCAGTCGTGCGCCGACGGCCTGGCAAGCGGTGCAGCCCTCCCGCACCGCGTTCGCATCATCTAGTAAAAGGTTCTTGCGCTGGCGAATTGTATTTCAGTCATTCGGATCGATGACGATGTCCGGTGTGCGGTTGATGATGAAAACGTCCCCACCCAGATCGAACACGTCATCGGTCACGAATGTGTTCAAAACAGAGATAAAGGAAATTACGACGATGACCGTCATCACGCCGATAACGATGCCCAGCAGCGTTAGCATCGAACGGAGACGATTCACACGGAGGGATTCCAGCGCGATACTTATCGCTTCGCCCAGATCCACAGGCTCTACGCTAGCAGACAAAGCGAAAGATTAGACCGCATTTCTGGCGGGTTTTCGTCGCGCAGCCCGCAGGGCCACACGGGTTGGCGCGGTTGAATAACGCTGCCAGAACTCTTTTCTGCGTGGTCCTTCGCGGACCATTCCGGCCGTGAGAAAGACGGGCAAGTGCCGGAAGGCCACGGAGGCTTATTTGATCCTACGTCGAGGAGCCCGACCCAGCGCAACCAACGGGAAAGTGGAGGGATTTACCGATTGGAGCCGCGGTATTTTTCCTGAAGTTGCCGGATTTTCTCTTCCATCGACAGTTCGGGTGGCGGCGCTGCCTGTGTCCGTTTCCTGGTGCCGACAGAGGCGTCTCTGATCCTGGGCTTCCGGTCTCCAGGTTCGCCCCGCCCCACACGTGGTTTCGGCTTCGGTCGGGGTTTAGGTCTCGGACGCGGTTCCGGTTTGGGCAAGGTCGCTTTCAGCGAAAGGCTGATACGTTTCAGTGCTGCGTCCACCCCGATCACCTTTACTTTGATGACGTCACCTACATGGACGTTCCGTCGCGCATCTGAAACGTACTGATGAGACAGCTCAGAGATGTGGACCAGGCCATCTTGATGGACGCCGAGATCGACAAACGCGCCAAAGTCTGTGACGTTGGTCACGGTGCCTTCCAATTCCATCCCTTCCTTGAGATCTGTAAATTCCCGGACATCATCCCGGTAACTGGGGACTGCGAATGCTTTCCGGGGATCCTGTGCAGGTTTGAGTAGTTCTGCTCGAATATCGTTGAGTGTCAAGCGGCCAGCATCCTGTTCGAAATCCGAGAATTCGATCGTGTTAATCCGGTCCGGGCGCTCCACGATATCGGCCACCGTCAGTCCGACGGATTCGGCCATCTTCGCCACTATGCCGTAGGATTCGGGGTGGACGGCCGTCCGGTCCAGGGGATTGGAACAATCCTTGATTCTAAGAAACCCGGCTGCCTGCTCAAAGGTCTTGTCTCCCAGGCCACCAATTTCCCGAAGTTGCTCACGGCTGGTAAAAGCCCCGTGAGCGTCCCGGTATTGAACGATCGTTCGAGCCATTCGCTCGGATATCCCGGAGATATACTTCAGCAGGTCAACGGACGCTGTGTTCAGATCAACTCCGACGCGATTGACCGCGGATTCTACGGTCGCAGCCAGGCTGAATTTCAGTTTCTTCTGGTCGACGTCATGCTGATACTGCCCGACTCCGATAGACTTCGGATCGATCTTGACAAGTTCGGCAAGCGGGTCCTGTAACCGTCTCGCGATGGATATTGCACCCCGGATAGTCACATCCAGATTTGGGAACTCCCGCCGTGCCTGAACGGAAGCGGAATAAACCGAAGCACCCGCCTCGTTGGTGACGACGGTGAACACATTAAGTCCGTTTTTCTCGACTATGGATCGGACAAAAGCTTGGGTTTCCCTCGATCCCGTGCCGTTTCCGATGACCAGTCCGCGTACCTGGTGTTTACCGACCAACTCAACAAGAATTTTCTCTGATGCCTCAAGGTCTTTCTTCGGTTCAGCCACAAAAATGGTCTGATGCTCCAGAAACTTTCCGGTCATATCCACAACCGCCATCTTGGATCCGGTGCGCAATCCCGGATCGATACCCACTACACCGATCTGTCCCGCCGGTGGGGCGAGAAGTAGAGACTGGAGGGTGTCTTCGAACACTTTGATGGCTTCACGCTCGGCCCCCTCGTGCAGGTCTCGTCGGACTTCGTTCTGAATCGAAGGTTCCATCAGTCGGTGGTACCCATCCTCGATAGCCCGTTCCATCATTGCGCCGTACGCCGAATCGGGCTTGATCGTGAACCGCGACTTCAATTCCGACAGAGCCCTCTCATGGTCGACCTGAATCGAAAAGGTCAGCACCTTTTCACGTGCCGCCCGGCGCACTGCAAGCATCCGAGGTGACGGTATACGAGCTACCGGCTCGTCGTACTGGTAGTACATCGAATACTTTGTCTTCTCTTCTTTCTTCGCTTTGGTGACCCTGGCCTGAACCGCACCCTCTTTGAACATCATTGCCCGCAGCCATAGCCGATAATCCGCGTTTTCGGATACACGATCGGCAACAATATGAAGAGACCCCTCGATAGCCGCTGCCACAGTCGGAACCCTCCGTTCGAAACTCAGGAATTCAAGGGCGCGCTCTTCAGGTGTGGTTTCATCATCCTGGTGCTCAATGCAGTCCGCGAGTGGTTCGAGACCCTTCTGTCTTGCGACGCTTGCCTTGGATTTTCGTTTGGGCCGGTAGGGAAGATAGAGATCCTCCAGTTCGTTCTTCGCAAAGCAATTGACGATCTTCTCGCGCAACTGTTCCGTCAGTTTGCCCTGATCCGAGATTGTCGACAGGATGGCCTCGCGTCTTTCTCCCATCTCGCCGTAGTGGATGTACCGGTCAGCGATTTCGCGGATCTTGACTTCGTCCAGATTGGAGGTTGCTTCTTTGCGATAGCGAGCGATGAACGGAATCGTAGCGCCTTCACCAATAAGACGAATCGTTGCTTCGATTCGCGGCAGCGAAACGCCGACGTCCTGGTTGATCCTGCGGGTGATTTCAGATCTCATTGGCTCAAACAGCTCAAGGGGTGGTCATGCGCAGTATGCAGTAGGAAGCCGGAACGACGCAACAGCATACGGATTCGGGAGGTGAGCTTCACTTTTGTAAATCGGATAGCGCAGGCCCGTTGCAAGCAACCAGGGGTCAGGTATCCAAGCTGTCCGAGGCTCGAGGATCCCTCCCGATTGCCTGGCTTAGCAGCCCGTGGCAGAAGTCCCGAGGACCGCGCGCAGGGGTCTTCGGGTTGGCTGCGCGAAGTGAGGAGCGGGCACCAAGGTTTGAAACCGAGGCCGCAGGCGCCGTCTTTTCATCGTGCCCGGCCTTACTAATGCCGGACAAAGCCTGCGGGGCGCCTGCGGCCTCCGTTTGAAACGTCGGTGGCCCCCCTGCGCCCAAAGGGTTACGGCGAAACGGGGCCGTCTTCGTTGTCGCCGACTCCTCGCAATGAATGCGCATTGTATCTTCTTCGCGACTTCGGGTCGGCGCTTCTTCGCGACTTCGGGTCGGCGCTTCGTCGTCTCCTAGAATCCGGCCCCGTTTGGCCGTAACGCGGCCCTCGGGACTTCTGCCGCGGGCTGCTAGGGGGGTGGGGTATTGAGGGTGCTGCGCCGGAGGCCGTAGCGGTCACCTTCAGTGTCGACCCAGTCCATCAGGCTTCGAAATTCTGTCTGGTAGCGGGCCAGGTTTTCTTCCAGCTGACGGGCGTGATCGGTTGTCAAGCGTCCGCTTCTCCCGATGTTCGCGATCAGTGCATACAGCTGTTCCATTGCGTCTTTCAAGGCTTCAACACGTTCATCCGACGCTGCCGACAGGGATGGCACGTCCCGCAAGCCCTCGATTGAGTTACGCAGCGCGGTTGACAGACTGTCAATTTACCGGACAGCGTTTCCTTCACGAATTGCCCTCCGTGTTGTCCGGAAGCCTCGCTGGGCCGCATTCACCCCCTCGATAAACTGATCTGTCGTGGATTGTCCGCCGAACAGCGGATTCCAGGAGCGGGCGAGGTTGGACAGGTTGACTCCAGGGCCGTCGTAGTGAACACCGACCTGATAAAAACTGAGCACAACGGAGGCAATTGCAGCGATTCGGGCCATGTGAAAGAGGCCTGGCGTTCGGCTTCCGGGCGTTTTATATCCGACCACTGTTGCCAGCACCATTCCTGCGAGCAGCCCTCCGATGTGGGCCGCGTTGTCGATGACCGGAATAAGGAAGCCGATGATCAGGTTGATCCCGATCACGGGAAGAATGCCGACGCGGATGGCGCGGCCGAGGAATCGGGGCACGGTGTGCCGATGACGGATAGCAAAGATCAAGAGCACGCCGAACAGACCAAAAATAGCCCCCGATGCCCCTGCAGAGAGGGCGTTGGGAGAAAAGAGGTAACTGCCGGCCACTCCTGAAACTCCCATCAGGACGTACAGGGTTGCGAATCGAGCAGTGCCATAGAGCCTCTCTACCTGCTGCCCCACAATCCACAACGCATAGGAGTGTTCAAGACCAGGTGCAACACACCGATATGGATGAAGACCGGTGTAATGAAGCGCCAGACCTCTCCCTGGTCGATCGCGATATTGGACTTGACTCCAAAGGCCATGAGCGTCGCTTCGTTCATGCTTCCACCGGACAGTTCCATCAGCAGAAAGATCCCGCAATTGATTAGCAGGAGGGCATAGGTGAAGGGAATTGCGCGTCTTCGGACGTCTGCAATGAACAGCAGGTCGGGATGAATCGGTGCTTTGGCTCCCGGAAAAGCGTGGGGCGCAGGAGAAGGCGTTTTCGGGCGCGGATCGTTCTGGCTGCTATGGGTCATGTCTCAAGGTTTCTGCGATTTCCCGAGCCGCTTGTCGAGCTTCGCCTAGTTTTTCCGGCTCAAACGAGATAGCGCCGACCACTGCATGGCCCCCTCCTCCATAGCGTTCGCAGATCCGAGCCACGTTGTGGCGTAAGGGGCTTTCCGTCCAGGGGTTCGTGCCCACGGAAACTTTTGCGCGCGATGGCTCCAGACTGACGCCGACCGTGTACACCGATTCGGGAAACACGTGATACGGAATGAACTTGTTGTGGCCCGTGACAGAAGATTCGCTGATGTCGAATTCCACGACCCCTCCTTTTAACGTCATGGCATCCCGCAAAACGGCGATGGATTCGAGGTGGATCTTATAGAAGCGATCGAAATACTTCTTCACAGCGGGCTGGGCGGCCACTTCGGCGAGCGTTTGTGTTTGGAGGTTGCTGATAATGTCTTGGATAAGCTTCGGATTCCGAACAAATTCGATGACCATCATCAACCTCAGAGCAGGCTCTTTCAATTCGACCGCCGATTGAGCATCCTTGAACTGTGCGCCGTCAATTATGTCGGCCCAGTAGATCAACTCGTCCAGGTGATCCATCGGAGTACTGAAGATCGTCTCGCTGATATAACGAATGAATTTCGTGCAGGATTTGTAGTTCGGGTCGTGGAATTTGCGACCGCTCCGGTCATTGCGGAAATGATTTTCATCTGCCGCAGAGAGGAAGGCACTCTGGTGGTGGTCGAACCACCACGTCAAACGGTCCGATGAACTGTACTTGAAATCAAGGATGGCGTTGACCCCACCTCTTAGTTTCTCGTCCAGCAGATAGGCCCCAGGACCGTGAGACACTCCTTCATATTCAAACGTTGCGTCGGCATCGACTGCACGGCGGTAGAAACTGGAAAACACCGCCGATGAGGCCACACCGTCGAAGCAATTGTCGTGATGTAGAATCCGTACCGTTTTGCGCATTTGTTTACCGCTAGCGCAACAGACGTTTGGCTATGGTCTGTAACTGCATGTTGGATGTGCCCTCGTAGATTTTTCCGATTTTTGAGTCTCGAAAGTATTTTTCCGCTGGATAGTCCTTGGTATAGCCGTAGCCACCGTAGATCTCCACGATTAAGGATGTCACGTCTTCAGCAACCTCGGATGCAAAATACTTTGCCATTGCCGCTTCGGTCAGAAAATCCTGCCCGTAGTCTTTAAGACGGGCCGCGTTATATACCATCAGACGGGCCGCTTCAATCCGCGTGGCCGCTTCGGCCAGTTGGAACTGAACCGCCTGGAACTCCGTGATAGGTTTTCCGAAGGCTTTACGTTCCTTTGCATAGGCTGTCCCGCAGTCCCAACTGCCCTGTGAAATGCCCACCATCTGGGCGCCGATGCCGATCCGGCCTTCGTTCAAAGTTTGAATCGCAATCTTGTATCCTTCACCCACGATTCCCAGCACAGCGGACTTTTTGAGCCGGCATTCATCCAGGAGAAGCTCACATGTGCTGGAGGCTCGAATCCCAAGTTTGTCCTCTTCGCGGCCGACTGTGAATCCGGGACAGTCCTTGTCTACCAGAAAAGCGGTGATGCCTTTGTGTCCGAGTTCGGGATTGACCGTTGCAAAAACGATAAACAGCTCCGCTTCGGAGGCGTTCGTGATCCAGAGCTTCCGGCCGGTGAGAACGTAATGGTCGCCATCCTCGCTCGCCCGGCACCGAAGCGCGAAAGCGTCGCTTCCCGATTCTGCTTCCGATAACGCATACGCGCCGACAACATTCTTGACCAAACGGGGCAAATATTCGTTCTTCTGTTCGTCCGTGCCCCAGCGCATGATGGCGTTGTTAACCAGCGTGTTCTGGACATCGACGAACACGCCGAAAGACGCATCGACTCGGGAAACTTCTTCGACGGCTAGGATGGACATGAAAAATGAGCCTCCGGGCCCATCATGTGCTTCATCGACGTGGATGCCCATCAGCCCGAGCCCGAAAAATTCCTTTATCACCCCTGCGTCGAGTTGTCCAGCCGTCTCCATCCGGGATACCAATGGGCGGATGTGGTTTTCGGCGAACGACCGGCAAGAATCGCGGAACAACTGTTCGTCTTCCGAAAGCACTGACAGGGGAAGCCGGGTCGAACCTCGGGCTTCCTGTTCATCCAGCACGATTTTCTCCTCTCAGGATGCTGAAAAAGCCATCCATGACGTTTTCAGCAACGCCATCCGAGAAGTGTGATTCTCGCATGACTTACAGCCGTCGAAAATGGTGGCACATCCTGTGCCGCATAGCGGGCTGGGGGGAAAATGACTGTTTTTTTCCAGCCTGCTACTGGTGCACCAGGAAACAAGCGCGGATGCTGGCTGCGTCCGAAAAACTTGTAAGTATACCAGCCTGTCTGGACAACTGTGATCGCATCGACCGACGGATAGTATCTTAGTCCGAAATTCAGTTTCTGGCAGGGAGGGGGATTTCGCTCGGACGTTCAATTGGACATCCTGTCCGAAGACCCGGCGACTCACGCCATCAGGATGATGGCGTGGCCTGTATCAGTCTACTGACTCATTGAAGCATACACGGGAGAGTCCGCACCGGCACCGGTGGGGATCGAAAACGAGGCGGAGCTGAGGCGTCGGTGGAACAAGTTGACCGGGCCAATCTGGAAATCATCTGCGTTTTCGAACTGAGGCAGCGTCGACCCATGCCACTGTCCGCGTAGTATAATTGTGCGTGTGATGTCTTCCCACCGGGGATTGCATAGCGACGAGGGCCGCGGAGCCTTTGGGCCATCTTCAGACGGGCGCATCGGTGATGCGGGCGGAAGTTTGCGGATTGCCCTCGTCATTACTGCCACCGTCCTGGTTATCGAGCTAGTCGGTGGTATCTACAGCAACTCCCTGGCGCTATTGGCTGATGCCGGCCACATGTTCACCGATGTCGGAGCCCTCAGCCTGAGTTTTTTCGCGCTCTGGTTCGCGACGCGGACGGCGACCCCCCAGAAGACCTTTGGGTTTTATCGCGTCGAAATCCTGGCGGCTCTTGTGAACGGGGTATTTCTTGTCCTGATTTCCATGTTCATTTTCTACGAGGCCTGGGAGAGACTGGCGGCGCCTCAACCGGTCCGTGGCAGCATTATGCTGTGGGTTGCGTCGGGGGGCCTGGCGGCGAACGTGGCGAGCGCTTTCGTTTTGTTTCGAAGTCAGGCCCATAGCCTTAATGTTCGTGGCGCCTTCTATCATGTAATTAGCGATGCTTTGGGCTCGATCGGTGCAATCCTTGCGAGTCTGGCTATTATTTTCTTTGGCTGGAACTCGGCCGACGCCATCATCAGCGCGATCGTCGCGGTTCTCATTCTGTCCAGCTCATGGCGCCTCATTCGTGACGCCGTAGACATCCTTCTCGAGGGTGCACCCGCCCATATCAACTTAACGACGTTGAAGGGCCAACTGATAGGGACGGATGGAGTTCTGTCTGTTCACGACTTGCATGTCTGGACCTTGACTTCGGGAGTGGTGGCCATGAGTTGCCATGTCGTGGCGATGGAAAGCGGCCGTGCCCAATCCGACGTTCTCAACCGTGTGAGAGAGGTTGTGCACAACCGGTTTCAGATCGATCACACTACCATTCAGATTGAGAACGGCGGCGCGGATGGGGAAGCGTCCGAGTCCTGTGAATGCCACTTTGGTGCCAGTTGAACAGGCCTGAATGGCGTCACCCTTTTCCCTGCTGAGTGCTGCCCGACTCAGTCCAGGTCGCTATCGAACAGTTGCGGGTATGCGTCGCCCCGGGGATCAGCGACGGTGCAGTCCGGATACGGCGTGTCGCTCACGCTGATCATCGTAAAGCTGTAAGGCTCCTGCCAGCGGACGCGGTAATATCTCTTCGGTCCGTCGTAGAAGCATGTGCCCACCTGCCAGAGATCGGAGCCACCAGTGCACTGCAGGGTCGGATCGGGGAGGTCGCCGACTCCATCCACACGGTGCAGTTGAGTGTGCCATTCTTCCAGAGGCGCCGATTCGGATCGCGTTCGACTCTCCTGCCACGGAGCGGTGATCCACTCGATGACAAAATCCCGCGGCCTAACGGCGACGGGATCGACCTGGTTCGCCCTTCCATCCCGCACCTGGAAGTGGCGTATGGCCCAGTGGCCGTCGCCGGCAACAATCCCGCCGGCCGTGAACTGGACGAGCACGTCGTTGGGGCGGACCTGACCTTTGATTGGCGGATACCCGTCGCTGGCGAATTCCGTCCAGTCCAGGACGGGGGCAGTCTGATGATCGGCATCCATTCCCCAGACGCGAACGTAGAGGTCTTTGAACGATCCCGCACAGGCCGCCTGCGAACCGAGAGTCATCAGCAGCCGGTCTCCATTCGCATCGGGAGACGAAATCTGGACATCGTGGACCATTTGCGGCAGGTAGCCCTCGTCCGTGTAAGTGTTCTGCTCGCTCTCCCAGATGCGCTGCCATCCCTCGCTCTCCCATGCGTACGCGTAGGCCGATTCGTCGTAGCCGCACCAGACGCCTGTCGGCGTCACAATGACGAGGAATGCCCGCTCGCGGTTCATCCGAACGCCGTCCACATAGCCCAAGATGTTGTCCCCGCACTCGACGTTGAAGTCGGTGCAGAAGAGGTTGGCGTCAGCGAGCGCGGCGTTGAGCTCCAGCTCAAATGCTCGGACGTCGCCGTCTTCCGGCAACCCGGTCAGCCGCGACTCAATCCAGTCCCGGAGTATGTGTTTTGCCACGGTCAATTCCGGTGTCGTGCCGCGCGTCGGAGAGTAGCGGGTAACCTGATCGCGCAATCGTTGGAGGATCGGACGAACTTCCGCCAGCGAAGCGTCCTGCGGCACGGGAGCGAGGAGAACGAGAATCAGTGCGAGTGTGTTCACAACGAACCAGTATAGCTCCGCGCGTACGCGCTGGGGAGCTTCCCGGTGAAGGATTTTTTCGTGCCGGATCCAGAGGTTTGATCGACTAGTATTTTCGAACTGGTATTCTCTAAAGATGGAATCGCGATTTACTTATTACCTGTTGTCACTCCCCGAAAGAGTGCTGCGTTCGGCGTCAGCCCTTGCGGGCGGACTGTTGCATGAGATCGGACGTTCCGCTCTACCCGAAGGAGTGCGAAAGAGCAGCCTTTACGTCAACCTGGTGGATCTGACTCTCCGATTTCTGATCGAACAAGTCGGCCAGGTTCAAGGAGTGTTCCCATCTGAGGAACAGCTGAATAAGAAATTGCTGCTGCAAAGGACAGCGGGTGGGGGTCTGGAAATGATCGGCGTTCTCGCGTTTCGTGCCTCACCCGTCTGGGTACTGGCGGCACTGGCCGACGTGAGCGGTGCCGGGCGCCACCTCCTGGCCGAAATCACGGGTGCCCTGAAGAAAGCGGGACTGGTTGAGGATGACGCCGAAGCGGGGACTGTCGATCAAATGCTCGACGCTCTTCAGCGGAGCGCGGGATTGGCGGCAAACACGATCAATGCTCCACCATTGGAAGTGGCGGGTCTGCGAAAGGACTGGAAGGCACTTAAGATGGAGTTGGCAAAGCTACCACCGAACAAAATTCCGCCGGTCGAGACGGTTGCGGGAACCTGGGCCCAGATCACTGTCGAGGCGCAACGTCAAGGTCGTTCAGTATTCGAGATATCGACTGTGATGGCACTTTCGACCGTAGGAACCCTGCCGGAAAAAATGTACTGGTTGTCGCGGGCGGCCAGGGTCGCGGGAGAGCGGACGGGCTACGTGTTTGCCGGGCCGTTGCTGGCGCATTATCGCCAAACCCTGACAAACATCCGCAAGACGGGGTTTACCCGGTACTGGATCTCTCAATTTCGCCCCTATCTACGGTCGGCAGCGGCTCAGTTCACTCCGGAACGGGATTCGTGGACCGAGCGAGTCCTTCAGAAGAGTCCCTACGAATCAACACCTGAAGAATAGGGGTCCGGACCGGCTTTCGGTGGTACCTCCTTTGCGTTCTGATCTGCTGAATCTGAACCACTCTAGTCGTTCGGGAGAACGATGCACACGGCTTCCGAGAAGGCGACTTATTGTTCTCTGGAAGGAAATCAAACTTCATTAAACGGTTTACCGATCAAGTAGCCTCCCCAGTGCGTCTAGCGGCCCTCAGGACTTCTGCCACGGGCTGCTAAGGAACATCTTCCCACTCACACGGCGATTGTTCGCGAGTGATCCGACGTTTCAACGATAAAATTTTCGGTACTCGTTGTGCTCCGAACGCCGCTGGCGATCTCTCTGCTACAGGACACTAGATGACCCACCGAGACTGGTCAGGCGATACGTTCCCCGCGCAACCGCTATCGCATAACGTTCCTTGACCAAAATCTGATTCCCGACTCCAGCCTCGACACGCGACAAACCGGTGACCCGCGCCAGTTCGCCGGGCACCGTGAGTCCCGCACCGTCGAGATAGCATTTCGCTACTTCCCGTACAGCCGTGAGCTGGTTCGTTCTAGCAGCGAGTTCTTCGGGAAAACGCTCCGTTGCCAACTCCCACAGGTAGGTGAACCTGGGACGATAGATGGCTTCGCTGGGGACGACCAGCATGGCTCCCTGAAGTGCATCCATGGCCTGTGTGAACGCTTTCCGATCCGTCACACCAGATTCAGAACGGAGATCGGCCGTGGCCATTTCCCACTCTCGGCGAAGCACCGCGAGGATGGAGAGCGCCGCCTGGCTCAAACGCATTTTCTCCTGTCTCCGTGGCACTCCCCACAGGGCATTGAAATACGGGACCATCCGCGGAGCCAGAAACATCGCTCTGCCCCCGGAGAGCTTGGCGTAGTAAACACGGCCGCGCCTGATGACCTCGTCCTTCAACCGCCACGTGTGAGAGCTCTCTGGATCTCTCTGGATGTTTCGCGGCATGATGGCATCGCGCCTTCCGCAGACGGCGATATAAAGCGACGGGCCGGGCCGACGCGAGTCTGTCATGCAGCCAGCGAATCCGACTTGTTCAATAAAACCCTCCGCTTGTTGTGCCGTGTTCACAGGCACGATTTCCGACCGCAGCCAGCGTGCGTCGCGGTAGTCTTCAATCTCAACGGGGATTGGCTGTCGACGCGGCATGTCCGAAGTCTAAACCCTCAAGATGGCAACCGGCGGCTCATGAATCTGAAAGTCTTCATCCAGAACGAAGCCGGTTCGACCGAGAAGTACTACCACAACGAGAAGACCTTCGAGTGGCGGCGCAAGGACATGGTCTCGCGACCGTTTCCCTATCCCTACGGGTTCATCCTCGGCACGACAAGTACCGACGGCGCAAATCTCGATTGCTGATCATTACTGAACACCGCTTCAAGGCGGGTGATCTTGTGGACTGCGAAGCGATAGGCCTGATGTAACAAATCGAGGACGGCCGAGAAGATCACAATACTCTGGCTCGACTGCCAAGAGAAACCGTGGCGATCACATCGGAAGTCGAATCAACAGAGGAATTAAAGGCTGACTGGAGCACTCCGCAGGAAGGGCACCCTCCAAAGCCCATAGAACCACTAAAATAGACGCCATGAGTCATGCAATTCATCGGGTGACGGGTGTGCACATCGTGGGGCTGTATACGCTTGATGTGCGGTTTGCTGATGGCACGAAGCAGAAGATCGACCTTCAGCACGTACTGTCAGGCGAAATCTACGGCCCTCTTCGCGATCAATCGTTATTCGCTAAAGTGACCGTCGACCCTGAGGTCCACACTCGGGTCTGGCCCAACGGCGCGGACTTCAACCCGGCAACCCTGCACGACTGGCCTGCGCCTACGAGGAGGCCTTCCGTGAACGTGCGAAGCAGTGGGAAGCGGTTCACCGGTAGGGGCTTGTTTCCGAAACAGCCGCCGTACACGCGGCTGCAACAGCCGCGGGCCACGGTATTATCTTGAGTTGAAAGGGAGTGGCCGCCGCAGGTGGGACACGATCCGTTGGGCGGACGAACAGGGGCCGAAGGTGAAATGAAACTGGCCAGCGTGAACGTAGGGACAGTGCAGACGATTGAGGGCGTCAAAGCGGGTGAGACGGGGATCTATAAGCTGCCAGTTGAAGGGCCTGTCCGAATCACCCGTGAGGGTCTCGCTGGCGACGCGATCTGTGACCGGGAGAATCATGGAGGCACGGATCAAGCCGTCTACGTCTACAGCCAGCTCGACTACGAGTGGTGGTCAGAATTCCTCGGTTGTCAATGCGGACCTGGTACCTTCGGCGAGAACCTGACGATCAGTGACTTGGAAAGCTCAACTGCGCGTATTGGCGATCGCTACCTTATGGGGCCAGCGGTACTGGAAGTGACGGCACCGCGAATCCCGTGTGAGACTCTCGCGCGGCGAATGGGCGACCGTTCTTTCGCGAAGCGATTTCGGGCGGCCGAACGGCCTGGCCTGTACTGCCGCGTTCAGCAACCGGGATACGTGACTTCTGGGGATCTGGTGACGTTCGAACGAAATTCTGGCGAAACGGTCACCGCACTGGAACTCTTTCAGGAGTTTTACTCTCCTCAGTCCGATGAGGCCACCTTGCATCGCCATCTTGCCGCACCGATAGCCATTCGAGACCGCCTCGATAAGGAGCGGCAGTTGGCCGAATTGCTGGCAGGAACCATCGGGCTTTGAAGGATGGGCGGCCCAACAAGCGGCTGCAACAGCCGCGGGCCACGGTTTCGTTGAAGTGCAAAGGAATTGACTGCCGCAGGTTAGCCACGATCCGCTAGCTGGACAAAGCAATGGAAATACGGCCAGCACTAGAAAGCGATGGAGCGATTTGGGAGCGAATGCGCCAACAGCTCTGGCCGTCTCCTCCCGACGAGCACGCCCTGGAGATCGCACGCTACTTCAGTGGCGGGGCCAAGGAACCGCTCGAAGTCCTCCTTGCAATCGATGAGCAGCGTCAGGCGATCGGCTTTATAGAATTGTCGATTCGAGCCTATGCGGAGGGGTGCAAGACTGATCGTGTGGCTTTCGTCGAGGGTTGGTATGTTGACCCAGCCGCACGAAGCAGCGGTGTTGGAAGGACGCTGATCGACGCTGCGGAAACGTGGGGCCGTTCGCAAGGCTGTGTAGAGCTGGGCTCCGACGCCGAAGTGGACAACCTCGGTAGTGCGGCAGCACATCGGGCAGTCGGATTCAGGGAAACTGGAGTCGTCCGTTGCTTTCTGAAGTCGCTCTGAAGCGTGCAACAAAGGCCACCTAACACGTGGCCGCCACAGGCGAGCCACAAACCGCTATCTACACGGAATCTGATTGAAATGTCAGGTATCGGCTTGCTCAATGAAAAACCGCTCCACGCATCGCTGAAAAAGTGGTACGCACAGCCTGGAGATCGATTTGAAGTCGCAGTTGAAGGATTTGTGATCGATATTGTTCGAAGAGAACTGTTGCTGGAGGTCCAGACCGGCAATTTTTCATCTATTAAGTCAAAGCTTACTCACTTGGTGCGGTCACATCAAATACGATTGATCTATCCGATAGCCCAAGAGAAATGGATTGTCCAATTGGCGAAAGATGGTCGTAGTGACGTCACTCGCCGCAAGTCACCCAAGAGAGGGCGGGTGGAGGATCTGTTCTGGGAAATGGTGAGCATCCCGCAGTTGTCGTCAAACCGGAATTTTTCGCTGGAAGTATTGATGATCAGGGAAGAAGAGGCGAGGCGGTACGACAGGACGCGGAAATGGCGGAGGCGAAGATGGTTTGTCGAAGAACGTCGGTTGCTGGAAGTCGTCGACCGGAGGCTGTTTAAGGAATCGGCGGATTGGCTGGCGCTTCTTCCAGAGGGCCTGGAGTCATTTACTACGAAAGATCTTGCGGAAGCGATAGGTAGTGGGAGGGAGTTGGCGCAAAAGATGGCGTATTTTTTCCGCAAAGTGAGAGCAATCGATCCAATAGGCAGGAGGGGACACGCCTATCTATATAGAATTGCTGGCGCCTAGGTGGCCGCACCAGACGGCGGCAGCGATTTCGTTGAACTCCAAAAGGTAGTGGCCGCCGCAGGTAGGCCACAATCCGTAAGCACTTTCCCCGGGGTTGTCCTTCGACAAGCGTCCGTTGATTGCCTCAATCCACGTCTTATCATCCGGCATGCACAATCGAGACCCGGCTCGACGATTAGACCGGACTGTAAACCAGACCGATATACTTGACCGACAAACGGTACTGAACCCGGCAGCGGAGGGTCCGATAGGGGGCCTTCGTTTATTGTTCCCCCTTGCTTTCGTACGCTTCGGCGCGGAACATCACACATATGACTGTAAGAGTTCGCTTCGCTCCCTCCCCGACGGGTCACCTTCACGTAGGGGGCGCCCGAACGGCACTGTTTAATTGGTTGTTTGCCCGGAAAATGGGTGGCACGTTCATTCTTCGAATCGAAGATACGGATCGGGAGCGCTCCAACCCCGCGATGTGTGAGGGAATTCTCGAAGCAATGTCATGGATGGGTTTGGACTGGGATGAGGGCCCGTACCGTCAGTCGGATCGATTGGATCGTTACAGAGATCTGGCCCGGACCCTGGAGCAAAGCGGGCATGCCTACCGCTGTTTCTGTTCGCCTGAGGCACTCACGGCCCAGAGGACGGAGGCCTCTGCGTCTGGAGTGGGGTGGAAGTATCCGAGGACCTGTCTGTCACTGGCCGAGAATCAGGTTCGTGAGCGCTTGGACCGGGGGGAGTCCGCTGCTCTGCGCTTTCGTGTGCCCGAGGGCACGGTTCGCTTTAACGACCTTGTTTTCGGTGAGATCACGAAAGAACTGGATGAGGTCGAGGATTTCGTTCTCCTGAGATCGGACGGCCAACCCACTTATCACGCGAGCGTCGTCGCCGACGACCTGGATATGCGAATAACCCACGTCCTGCGGGGTGCGGACCACCTTTCCAATACGCCAAAGCAAATACTTCTGTCAGATGCGCTCCAAGCCCCACGACCCCAGTTCGTTCATGTGCCTCTGATCCTGGGCCCGGACAAATCCCGTCTCAGCAAGCGTCACGGAGCCACGTCTGTGCTTGCGTACCGTGACCAGGGCATCCTCCCGGAGGCTTTCGACAATCTACTCGCACTGATGGGCTGGTCCGATGGTACGGATCAGGAACTCTTCGACACGGAAAGTTTGATCCAAGCGTTTACGCTCGAAGGTATCTCGAGAGCCGACGCCGTCTTCGATCCCGACAAACTGGCCTGGTTCAATGGACAATACATCAACGCGCTTTCTCCTGGAGCGCTGTCGCAACGTCTCGTTCCAGTCTTGGAAGATGCCGGTCTATGGGAGGAGCGGTTCCGCTCCTCAGATCGGGCCTGGTTCCTCTCCCTGATTGAGCTGATTCGACCCCGGTTTCGCTCCTTGCACGCGCTGGCCCAAGAAGTGCGCACCTATACAGACGCCGGGGTCGAGTACGAGTCGGCTGCGCTTAAGCGCTTCATGGCGGATTCCAGACTTGAGGAATACCTGCCCGAACTGGCCCTCCGTTTGGACAAAGTGAATCCCTTCGATCTCGATGGCACCGAAACGGCCTTGAGGGCCCTAGCTGCGGAACTGGAGGTCAAGGCCGGGTTGCTGATCAACGCCGCACGTGTTTCGCTGACGGGTAAAGCCGTCGCCCCGGGGATCTTCGAAGTCATGGTCGTGCTGGGCCGTGATAGGACGGTCGAGCGGCTGCGCAGGGCGGTGTCCGCGTTATAATCACGGCCTTATGAACTGGTTCAAGAGGGAAAAGAAGTCCGTCGAGGTCGGTGAAGAACGCCGGGTCATGCCGGAGGGCCTCTGGCAGAAGTGCACCAGTTGCAAAGAGCCGGTTTGGAAAAAGGACATTGACGCAAATTTTCAGGTATGTCCGAAATGCAACTATCACTACAAGATTAGCGCCTTTGACCGTTTGAACCACCTCTTCGATGGCTCCTGGACGGAGATGGACGCCGGGATGTTCTCGACGGATCCACTCAACTTCGTTGCCGCCAAGCCATACAAAGAGACGCTCGAAGCCCTTTCCAAGAAGCCCGGTCCCCTGGAGGCCGTTCTCACCGGTTCCGGGCGGATCGGTCGTCACGATGTGGTGGCGGCGGCGATGGAGTACGGGTTCATTGGGGGATCGATGGGCTCGGTTGTTGGCGAAAAGATCACGCGGGCGATCGAAAATGCCATACGGACACGCTCGGCCCTGGTCATTGTTTCCTGTTCGGGTGGGGCACGAATGCAGGAAGGCGTCCTCAGCCTGATGCAGATGGCGAAGATTTCGGCGGCTCTGTCAAGACTCGACCGTGAGAAGTTGCCGTACATCTCGCTTCTGACAGATCCGACTACCGGGGGCGTCACGGCCAGCTTCGCGATGCTGGGCGATCTGAACATTGCTGAGCCGGGAGCTTTAATCGGTTTCGCGGGGCCGCGCGTCATTGAGCAGACCATCCGGCAAAAGCTTCCAAATGGATTCCAGCGAAGCGAATTCCTGCTCCAGCACGGCATGTTGGACGCGATCGTCGAACGTGGGATGCTGGCGCCATACCTGCTGCGTTCCCTGAATTTTTTCGTGGGCTAGGGGAAATCAGGGGACACAAGTTCCAGTGCCGGGGCGGTAACTGAGAGCCGCTGAACACCTGTCCAGAGGAAACAGAGCTCCGTCGCGAATTTTCCGGATAGTCGATGGACGACAGAGACATTCAGCATTTGTTCTCACTTCGGAACGAGTACCGATCCGTCCGGTACGACCTTAAGAATTTCCGGATCTTGTGTGAGGAACTCGGAAATCCTCACGAGAGTTTTCGTTCCGCGCTGATTGCGGGTACTAATGGGAAGGGTTCCGTTGCGCAGTGGCTTTCGGCCATGCTGCCCGAGGCGGGATTGTATGTATCGCCTCACCTGGAACGGCTGAACGAACGCATTTCCATCGGCGGAATAGAAATCAACGACCAGGAACTTGGTGAGGTTCTAACCCGTGTTAATCAGGCGGCTTCTGATGCCGGGACACGGCTGCTCTATCCGCCCACCTATTTCGAGTTGGTTACAGCGGCGGCTTTCGAGTACTTCGGGGGACGCGTTCGCTATGCCGTTATTGAGGTCGGTTTGGGTGGGCGGCTCGACGCGACGAACGTCGTTTCACAGGACCTGTCGGTAATCACCAACATTGGTTACGACCATCAGGAATATCTTGGATCCACAATCGAAGAGATTGCCGCTGAAAAGGCGGGGATCATCAAGGGTTCGGAAACTGTTGTCCTGGGAACCGGGTGCGAGTTTGAGTGCATTCAAGCCCGAGCGGGTGGACGATCCGAGGACGCCGGAGGCCTAAGGGCAGAGGCCCAGAATGAGGGAGAGGGCCTTTTCCGTGTCGACCTGGAGACGCCAATCCGGACGTATCAAGGTCTCCGGCCGCTACTTCCGGGCCGTCACCAGATCGAGAACCTGAAAGTAGCGGTGCGGGCGGCTGAGTGTCTGGAGGCTCAAGGCTGGCCTTTTGACGGCGAGGGGATCGTGCGGGGTGTGAATCAGGCAACCTGGCCGGGAAGATTGGAGCGATTTTGCGGGAAGCCGACGTTCCTGGTCGATGGCGGGCACAATGTCTCCGCTGCCGAGATCCTCAGTCGATACCTCGGCGAAAATTGTCCGGAGAAAGTGTGGTTAATCTTTGGAGGCATGGCCGAAAAGGAATGTGCCTCGATGATTCGCGTCCTGGCGCCCCACGCCAAGCGACTGATTCTGACTCGAGCCAGGAACCCCCGTTCTGCCGATCCGCAAATTCTGGGCGTCGGTTTCCCGGACGCTGTAATTCTGGCCAGCATTGAAGATGCCGTTTCCTATGCCCGGGAACATGCGGCCCCGGAGGCGACAATCCTGATAACGGGATCTCTCTACCTGGTTGGCGAGGCTCGGGCGGTTCTCGAGGGTCGATTCCCCAGAGAAGCTCTAGCAGCCCGTGGTTAAAGTCGGATCGAATCTGTAGACGCGGGCATTCGTGGATCGTCTCTTGAGATGGGGCCCACCATTGTTCGGCGGTTCCTCTATGTCTGAGGGAACCCTATTGGACCGCCGAGGGCCCGTAAAGCTTTCAGCGCCTTCTTCCACAAGCTGCAATTGTCCCGACTTAAGGTTTTCGATCTAAGCGTTCGCACGGTCGTTGATTTAGAAATCTTTTCAGAACGACTGAAGACCCTCGCTATCGTTCTTAAGCTTGCTGTCTATGGATCAGGGTGCTGGCGCAATGGAACAAGTACACAAGCGTGTAGATCGTGAGAATCCCGTGGCAGCCATCAGGGCGCTTGGACTTGCCGTAACTCGAATTCCAGAAGGCGTGCCCTCTGTTCTTTTCCGGAGCGTCGGATCAGTCGTGACCGAGCAATGGCTCCTTTCAAGGCGGGTGCCTTCAGTATTGGGCAGCGATCGGGAGACGAGATTGTCCCGGTCACGAGTCGTGGCACCCGCTCCGTGTTGGAACCGGGTTCAAAATGCGTGCATGGGGCCCGGGTGGTGGTGACAATCGAGAGACCGATTCCGTCCAATACCATGTCACCCTCCAAGGCGACCCGTAGGATTGAGGAAACGATTTTGAATCGATCTCTTGCCCGCGGATGAGGCGAGGCCTGGCAGAGTATGATGAAATCCTGGATCGGCATGCAGACGCGATTGGACGAAGATATCGAAAGATACGGGCAGGAACCGTTGTCAGGGCGAAATGGTCCAGTAACGAACTTCCAACCGAGGACTCACGACCATGTTGTGCATCGACGCTCTCCGGGGTGCTTTCTTCGCGGCCTTTGTGGAATCCGCTATAATCGGACCGTCATCATGAAAAAATCCTACCTGTTGTCTGCATGCTCTGTAGTAGCCATGCTGCTGTGGCAGCCGGCCTTGACTTCGGCACAGCAAGATCCTCGCGAGGTTCTCGACAGAGCTATAGAAACTCTGGGTGGCTCGGCCTATCTCGACGTGGTCGATATGTCGGCCGAAGGCCGCATTTACCAGTTCCAGCGTGGCGAGCTGATCGGTGCTGAGGTATTCGCTGACTACGTCAAGTATCCGGACAGAGAGCGAACGGAGTTTGGCGAGGACCGCGAAACCGTGCGTATCAACAACGGGCAGTCTGAGGGATGGAACGTTAACGAGGGTGAAGTCCAGGCTCAACTTGAAGATCAGGTCGAGCTTTTTTGGGAAGAATTCAAGGTCAGCCTGGACCATGTGCTTCGCGTTGTCGTCGATCAGCCCGACACCACGCTACAATACGTTGGCCGTGAAATGATCGACTTCAAGAGAGTCGACATCTTGGAAATCCGCGACGAAGACCGGACGCGCGTAAATCTGTATATTGATCGGGAAAGCGGGCTCCTTATGAAGAAATCCGTGCGCCGCCTGGACGACCCGCGAATTCATGATGAGGTTTACAGTAATTATCACGTATTTCAGGATGTGCTGACACCTCTCCTCATCGACCGTTATACCGATGGTTTGAAGACGATGGAAGTCCGATATGACACCGTCGCCTACAACACCAACCTGCCGGACCAACTCTTTATGTCCGGGGTGGATCGATAGGGATCGATGCCTCCTGAGACGCGTTCCACTACTATAATTTGCGTTCGCAAAGGTGGAAAAGTTGCACTTGCCGGTGACGGCCAGGTCACGCTGGGTGACACGGTAATCAAACACGGCGCGAAGAAGATCCGACGGCTGTTCAACGACCGGATCGTGGCTGCCTTCGCGGGTTCGTCTGCTGATAGCTTCGCTTTGTTTTCGAGGTTCGAATCAAAGCTCGAACAGTTTCAGGGCAACTTGAGCCGAGCCGCGGTTGAACTTGCCCGAGACTGGCGGACGGACAAGAGCCTGCGGCATCTTGAGGCCGTGATGATCGTGGCCGACGAAAAGCTGACGTTTCTGATATCGGGAACGGGCGATTTGATCGAACCCGACGACGGCCTTTTAGGGATCGGGTCGGGCGGGGCTTATGCTCTCGCCGCGGCTCGCGCGCTATCGGGTTTCTCCGATCTGGGGGCACGTCAGATTGCGGAGGAAGCGCTCAAAATCGCAGCTGACATCTGCATCTATACGAACAGCAACCTGACTATAGAGGAACTCTAGCCTCAACAAGGTATCTTTCCAATGTTTGCATACGACGACGTACCGACACCGCATCTTGACGACCTGACCCCACGGGAGACTGTGCGGGAACTGGACAAGTACGTCATCGGCCAGGGGGCTGCGAAACGAGCCGTAGCCATTGCGCTTCGCAACAGGGTGCGCCGTCAGAAACTGTCCCCGGACATGGCTGAAGAAGTCATGCCCAAGAACATCATCATGATCGGGCCAACCGGGGTGGGAAAAACTGAGGTAGCGCGGAGACTGGCCAAGCTTGCGAACTCTCCGTTTATGAAAATTGAAGCCTCCAAGTTTACCGAAGTGGGGTATGTGGGGCGTGATGTCGAGTCGATGATTCGCGATCTCGCTGAGATATCGATCGAGATGGTTCGCAACGAGAAAGTTGAAGAGGTCGCGGAGAAAGCGGAGATCAATGCCGAAGAAAGGATTCTGGATCTCCTTTTGCCGACACTGCCCGTCTCGTCCGAAGAGACCGACACCGGGGACAGAGAGCGAAGCGTGGAGCAATGGAATCGAACGCGGGAAAAACTGCGTGCTCAGCTTCGAGACGGGAAACTGGATGACCGCACGGTCGAAGTCGAGGTGAAGGAGCGGAGCTTTCCGGCGTTCGAAGTCATCTCCAACGCCGGTATCGAAGAGATGGATATCAATATCAAGGATATCCTCCCCGGTTTCCTGGGTCAGCGCACGAAGAAGAAAAAGATGAAAGTAGCCCAAGCCAACGAGCACCTCATCCAGGAAGAAGAGCAGAAACTCGTGGATATGGAGCAGGTGACCCGGATTGCTGTCGAACGTGTTGAAAACAACGGTATCGTCTTTCTTGATGAGATCGACAAAATTGCTGGGCGGGAATCCGGCCACGGTCCCGATGTCAGTCGCGAGGGCGTACAGCGAGATATCCTTCCGATTGTCGAGGGCACCACCATTAACACCCGATACGGCATGATCCGGACGGATCACATTCTCTTCATCGCTGCTGGAGCGTTCCACGTCAGCAAGCCTTCCGACCTGATTCCTGAGTTACAGGGACGGTTCCCGATTCGTGTTGAGCTGGACTCGCTTTCGGTTGAAGATTTCGTCCGGATCCTGACCGAGCCACGGAATGCGCTGATCAAGCAGTACCGGGCACTAATGGAGACTGAAGGGATTCGTCTGTCGTTCACCGAGGAGGCGATTTTCGAGGTTGCGAGATTCGCGGCTCTTGTGAACGAGAACACTGAAAACATTGGTGCTCGACGTCTCCACACGATCATGGAAAAGCTTCTGGACGAACTGTCGTTCGAAGGCCCTGACCTCGGTGAGAAGAACGTCAACATTGACGCGGCCTACGTTGAGAAGATGCTTAGCGAAATCGTCAAGGACCAGGACTTGAGCCGCTACATTTTGTAGCCTTAAGCGGCGGTGACTAGACCACGAATCCTAAGCCCGTTACAGGTTGGGCGTATTGCTGCCCTACTGCCCGTCTTGTTTGCCGCTGGATGCGGCAAGGTAGGTGATCCCCTTCCGCCGTATCTCAGTATCCCGGAGTTGGCTAGTGATTTCACGGTCGAGCAGGTTGGTTACGAACTCCACTTCGCCTGGACGAATCCTTCCAGAAACGTAGACCAATCGGCCTCTGTTGATCTGAATCGGGCTGTCATCCAGGAAAATGGAATTGTGGTTGCCGAAGTCAATGTATCTGCACCCGGTGAAAGCCAATCGCTAGTGCTGCCGGTCCGGGACCTGGTGGGTTCCACGCGGGGCTACACCATCCACTTCGAGACCACTCGGGGAAGGGTTTCCGCGCCGTCTTCTCGAGCACAGGTGATGGTGATCAACGTCCCGGGACCTGGCTCCGGCGTGCGTGCCGAGGTTGATCAAAACCGAGTCATCCTTGAATGGGAGCCACCTCAATTCGGGGTACACATTACCGACGGCTATCGCATCTATCGTTCCGGGGAGCGCCTCTCGGGTGAGGGAGACGCAGTGATCACCGTGACCCGTTTCGAAGATACCCGTTACCGGATGGGCGAAACCTATGTCTATACCGTCGTCCCTGTTCGCATGGGTGTGTCCGGTTTGGTGGCCGGGCTGCCTTTTGAGGCGGTGACGGTGACGGCTCTGGATCGCACTCCTCCGGGTGCGCCAGTCGGTCTTTCCTTGACGCCATTTGAAGGAGGCGTTTTCGTCCGCTGGCAGTTCAATTCTGAAAGTGACGTAGTTCGCTATAACGTGTTCAGGCGTGACGACCCGGACGGAGACTTTCATAGGGTGAGCCCTGAGGGGCAAGCGACCAATGCGTTTCACGATTCCGAGTATCAAACCGGGTTTGCCTACGCGGTCACGGCGACGGATCGAACCGGCAACGAAAGTCTGATTTCGACATCAATTGCCGAGTAATCGTTGGCCGTCACATCCGGAGTCACTTACCTCTGAACAGTATGAACTGCTCAGATGTTTAAATCGCTGTCTCCACGTTCAGGTCAGCGCGCGAATTCTGTATTGTCTGAGTTTGAATTGTCCAGAGGGTAATTCTTATATTTTCGAACCGAGACACGGCCGAAAATTCTGTAAAATAGGTCCGACAGGCAGCGATCGTCTAACCATCCCGCAGCCCACTCGCCTGGGGCTGCTTGCAAGGAGGATCCTCGGGTATGAAATTCTTCCTCGACACCGCCAACCTGGACGACATACGCGAAGCCGTCAGCACCGGAATTCTCGACGGCGTGACGACAAACCCTTCGCTGATTGCAAAGGAGGGAAATGATTTTGAGGGTCAGTTGCGCGAAATCTGCTCGATAGTCGACGGCCCTGTAAGTGCCGAGGTGGTTAGTTTGGAAGCTGAAGGCATGGTTGCGGAAGGCCGGCGTCTGGCGCGGGTCCATCCGAACATTGTGGTCAAGTGTCCCTTTACGCTTGATGGCCTCAAAGCGACCAAAATGTTGAGCGACGAAAACACTAGGGTCAATGTGACTCTGGTGTTCTCTGCCCCGCAGGCGATTATGGCGGCCAAGGCAGGTGCGAGCTTTGTCAGTCCGTTTGTCGGCCGGCTGGACGACCTTTCTCAGGATGGAATGTCCCTGATTGCCGATATCGTCAAAATATTTGACAACTACGACTACGGTACCGAAGTATTGACTGCATCGATTCGGAGTCCCATGCACATCGTAGAAGCAGCTCGGCTAGGGGCGGACATCTGCACCTTACCCTTCAAAGTATTCCTGCAACTGATGAAGCATCCTTTGACCGACTCGGGACTCGCTCAATTTCTGAAGGACTGGGAAAAGATGCAGGTGCTTGTAGAAAAGTAGTTTTTCGGTTACCCCACAATCACCGCCTAACCGTTGTGAGAGCCAAAGCGATGGCACGTCCATGGATTACAACTCTTGTAGCATTCCTTCTGGGCTCTAACGTGGCCGCAGCTCAGGAGGGTTGGCTTGAACTGCGCTCCGACAACTACACGTTTATCGGTGACGTTGAGGACGAAGACCTCATCGATGTGGCGACACGGTTTGAGGCCTTTCGTTCGGCTGTCGCAGAGTTATTCAGCCCTCGTCAGTATCCTGAAGTGGACCCTATGACAGTAGTAGTCGTGGACAATGACGACTTTTTGGAAGAGCTGGGTCTGACGGGGAGCAATGCGTACTTCTTGCCGGACGAGGGCGAAAACTACATCGCGATGCTGACCGAATCCAGCCAACGGAGGCCTTTCGATCGTGTTCTTCACGATTATTTTCACGCGATTGCGGATGAGAGTATTCCCAATGCGCCATTGTGGCTTGTGGAGGGCTTAGCTGAGTTCTACCGGACTGCCACATGGTCGACGGAAGGCACAGAGCTTCAGATCGGGCGACCTATAGACTCCTTTGTGAGACTTGTACGCGAGGAGGGAGCCCGGCTGGCTTTCGACCAGTTATTCGCGTTGAGCCGCGATTCGGATTCCTATGACGAGGCCGAGAGGGAAGATATCTTTCATGCCCAGACGTGGGCCTTTGTTCACTTTCTCATGACACGGAATGAGGGGCAGGGTTACGCGGCGATGACCCGTTTCGTTCGGTTGATGGCATCGGAAATCTCTTTCGAAGAAGCAGTCGACGATGCCCTTGGGTTGAGTTTTCGATCCTTGCTTAGTGAATTCGAAAACAGCGTGAGGCAACGGGGGACCTATCCCTACCTCACATTGGCGGTTGCGAATGCATCTCGCGGGGTCGGTTCGGCCGAACCCGAGGGGATTTCTCCCGTCGAAGTCGAAACACAACTCGCCGAGTTGTTGATTCGCTTGGGCGCGACCGACGAGGCGGAGGAGCGACTCCAGCGCGCGATCGAACTCGATCCCGGTTCCCGGTCCCCCCGAATCGTAATGGGCCGGCTCTTGATCGACCAGGCACGATTCGAGGAGGCGCGTCTCAGTCTGGAATCGGTGGTTGCTGGAAGCGACGCCGATTTCCTCAGCCAGTACTACTATGGACTGTCTCTGGTCAGCGGCAATTCGGAGCCGAGTCCGGCTCAACTGGATGAGGCCCGAAGCGCATGGCGGGACGCGATACGCATCGGCCCTCGTTTCGCGGACAGCTATCAGGAACTGGCGCTCAGTTACCTGAGCACGAACGAAAATATGGATGAAGCAGCCGAACTTCTCGACACAGCGCTCGAACTCAGACCGCGACAGAGTGACTACCGGATCAGTCTTGCCAGGGTCTTCATTGAACAGGAGCGGTTCGCCGATGCTCGAACGCTTCTCATCCCACTGGTCGATCCAATCCAACATCTGGACACACAGCGTCGAGCCCAGGCCGTTTTGCAATTGATTGATGGTCTCGAAGGCAACAGGGGCGTGGTTGGTGATGGTTTCGTTGAGATAACCCAAACCGATTCTGAACCTGACGAGGTGGATCTCTCTCTACCGGATCCTGAAGAGTTGGCGTCTCCGAGCCTCGGCTTCGACCGGATCGAATTGACCCGAATCGTTTCTGGCGAACAACAGAATGGCCTGTTGAGCTTAATTGACTGCCGGGAAGGACTGACGTTGACCGTCGAGGCGGATTCTGGCACATACTTGTTCCACACGGATTCTCCCGAACGAGTTGAGTTTGAGTCGTTCAGTGTCGGTGTGGGCACTGAAGTGAGTTGCGGCCCATTGGACCCACCTCCTCCGGTTGTGATTACCTTCCAGGCGGCGCCTGACGGGAGCGAGTTCACCGGCGTACCAAATAAAGTCGAATTTGTGGCAGGTCCGTAAGAGCCAACGAACCTTGTATGAAGCTGAAGCGATTCGTCCTAATGTCGGTCCTACTGGCGGGATTGGTGTTTGCGAGGTCCACCCTCCGGGCTCAAACGGAATGGATCGCCCTGAATTCGGAACACTTCCTCCTCTATACCGACACCAATCCCGATAAGGGTGGACGGCTGCTTGAAGATCTCGAAGGCCGGTATCAAGTCTTTTCCCAGGTTTTCTATCCGCTGGAACCACGGGCTTCGCGCATCCGTGTCGTCTTGATTGACGATCGCCAGGATTTCCTCGCTTGGGTTCCTGAACCGATGAAGCTGCACAACCTCGCGGCATATCTCCTGTCGGGTAGCGCGGGTCCGTTTGTGCTTGCGCGCGACAGTTCGCCAGAATCCATTGCCGACGCCGTGGGTCATTCTCTGGGACACCTGCTCCTGTCGCGGTCCGTGTTGTGGCAACCGTTCTGGTTGCAGGAGGGAATCGGCGAGTACCTGAGGGGGCTGGGGCGGGGTTCGGGGGACGATCCGGTATCGCGCGAAGACGGATTCTCGCTCGCCGACATTTTAACTATCGTACCCAGCCAGAATTACGATGACCTCGACGAGGGAGGGGTCTTCCGACTTCAGTCCTACCTCCTGTTGCGTATCCTCCTAGAACGGTATCCGGAACAGTTCGACTCCTACCTGCGGTTGTTGAGGGGTGAAGATGGAGTTGACGCCACCCTGGGGGCCGAATCTCAGAGCGTTGAAAGCGATTTGTTTCAGTATGGAGCAGATGCTCTACCCTTTCCGGTCACAGCTGTGTCGTCCCCGCCGAGAACTGTGCCCACAGGCGAACGCGATGCAATGCTCGGAGACCTAGCAGCGTCCGCTGGCTTTGAGCCGCGCGCCAGGGATTTCTATGCTGGCAGCCCGTCGGAAGCTGCACGCATTGGGTTGGCTGTACTCGGAGCAGGCCGAGCCGGATCAGGAGGACGCCAAACCTTCGAACGGCTCGTAGAGGACTTCCCGGAGTCCGGCCTTGCCCACTATTACCTTGGCATCCTTGAGCTGGAAACGGATGAAGATCTTAGGGCGCAGATTATTGCACTCGAACGCGCAGTTGAATTGATGCCACTGTCAGGACGGGCGCGTGCGGAACTGGGTCGCTTGTATGTTCTCGATGAGAGGCCCGGTGAGGCTATCACGCTCGTCGACCAGGCCTTGGGGCTGGAGCCGGAACTCGGAGATCGCTTCTACGAAATCCTCGCCGAGGCACAGATGAGTCTCGGCGACTATGAACGGGCCGGCGAAAATATTCAGATTGCCAGCTCCCTGCCTCATTCGGATGTATCGTCGCTGGAGCGTTACTACCGGCTCGTTCCCGATTTTTACAGAAAGATGGAAACGCATCGCCGCGACAGAGAAGCCGATCGTGTGGAACAACTGCGGCGGGAGGTCGAGGTGATTGCCGATCGGGTCGATCCCCGACCGGTGCCAGTCCCCGAGGCGCCGGCCCCGGTGGGTCGGATCAGTTATTCGATTTCGTCTGGTGGGGCGGCGGGCGTCACAGCTCCGCCCCTCAGGGAAGCTCCCATGCCCGATTACACAGCTGAATTGAGGCGGCGGGGCGTGGAGGGCCGTGTCGTCGTTGAAGTCGATCTGGACCGCCGGGGAAGGATTGCAGATCTTCGCGTTCGAAGTTCCGAGGATCCCGAGTTGTCTGCCTCAGCCCTCGACGCGGTCGGTCGGTGGCGTTTCGATCCGGCGCGGCGGGGATTTGAATCGACGGAGTACTCGTTTCGGCTAACCCTGACTTTCTACCTGGAATAAAGGCGGGAGCACATTCTACAGTCATTGGTAGAGAAGGGATTGAATGACTATACGAAATTTTTGGTTCTTCCTGATCCGACTGAAGGCAAGCAGGAACCTCTTACGCAATCTTGTCGTAAGAGATCTGAAGCATCGGTATGTGGGGTCAGTTGGCGGGTTTTTCTGGTCAGTCATCCATCCCATCGTGCTTCTTGTCTGTTACTACTTTGTCCTGACAGTGGTCATGAACGTCCGTCTGGGTCCGGAATATGCGACACAGAATTTCGCGCTCTTTCTGTTTTGCGGGATATTGCCGTGGCTGATGTTTCAGGAGACGGTGTTACGCAACTGTACATCGGTGACCGAGAATGCCAGCTTGATCACCAAGACGATCATTCCTTCAGAAGTCCTCCCTATGGCCATCATGATTTCTAACCTGATCCATCACCTGATCGGTCTCACTATTCTGATCGGAGCCCTACTACTGTTCCATGTGGTGGAGCTGTCGGTCCTGCGTGTGTTTGCCTATCTGCCGATTCTGATTCTTCTCGCCCAGGGTCTGGGATGGCTTGTTTCGAGCCTTAACGTTTTTTTCCGAGATACGAGCCAGGTGTTGACGGTGATCATGGTTTTTTGGTTCTGGTTCACACCTATTTTCTATCCTCCAGGACTCGTTCCGGAGAGCTTCCGGTTGATTATGGCCGTGAATCCAATGGCCACGATTGTAAGCGGATACCGGAACGCGTTCCTTCAGATGGAACCTCCCGGACTGGAGAACGTCCTGATCCTTCTGGCCTGGACGGGATGTATTTTTCTGGGTGGCGCCCTGTTCTTCCGCCGATCAAAGGCGGCCTTCGCGGACGTGCTTTGAGCGTTGGCCAAAGAGGTGATTTTGCGAATTCCGGAACTTATTATCAGCGGAGTTCTGGTAATTGGCATGCCATTTCTGAGAAAGTTACTAGCGGTCTATCAAATTCCAATACGAATGTTTCGGAGGTGTATATGAATAAAACAGAACTAGTGGAGAAACTGGCAGCGAAAAGTGATCTGTCCAAGGCTAAGGCATCGGAGGTCGTCGACTGCATCTTTAGCACGGATTCGGGTCACGGAATCATAGCGATCGAGCTGGACGCCGGGCGCGATGTCGTCATCACGGGCTTCGGCACCTTTGCCACGAAGCACCGGGCCGCCCGGATGGGCCGCAACCCAGCGAGCGGCGAATCAATCCAGCTGGCTGCAAAGAATTACGCTACCTTCAAGCCCGGGAAAGGCCTGAAGGACCGCGTCGCGAATTAGTCCCAACATCACCACTGCGAGTTCTCTAGGCGGGCTCCCGAAGGTAGGAGGCATTATTATGGCCGTAGCACGTATTACTGAGATCAGTGCGTCCTCCCCCAAGAGCTTCGACGACGCGATCAAGTCAGGCATCAAGCCGGCTCAGAAGACACTCCAAAACGTCAAAGGGGCGTGGGTTCAAGAACAGAAAGTCGTCGTGGATGGCGGGAAGAAAAAAGAATATCGTGTCAACCTGAAGGTGACATTCGTCCTGAAATAGTCGGGCGAGGTGCTGAACACCGGGAAGTTCCACCCGATGGGTTGCCGTCTTCGAAGAATCTCACAAGGTGCCGTCTTCGGTTTGCGGGATTTACCCCTTTTTGAGTAACTCTTGACCTCCCGGACCAACCTCAGTCCGCCCCCGGGGTCACAGCGCAGGAGAGCACATGTCGGACGTCAATTTGATCAGATGGAGTGGCGTTACGGCGGTAATCGGCGGTTTCGCGATGGCTGCGTACATGCTGATCCATCCCTGGGCGCAGCGAACCGGTGACATTGCGACGACTTTACAGTGGTTCGTCTCGCACGCGTTTCACCTGGTCGGGGCCCTGCTGCTGGTCCTTGGGTTGGTGGGCCTGTACGCGCGTCAGAGAAAGCAGACGGGAAAGCCGGGCCTCTTCAGTTTCCTGCTGGCATATGTGGGAACGGCCTTGTTCGTGGCGACCGGAGTGACGAGTTCGTTCCTGTGGCCGGCGATCGCTGCCGAGGCGCCGGCCTTCGTGGCCGATGGCGGTGGAATGTTCTCGCACCCCATGGCTCTGGGTCCCATTCTCGCCGCGCGGTTCTTTCTGGTTCTGGGTTACGTCTGGTTCGGTTTCGTCAGCTTTCGTGCAGGAGTCCTGCCTCGTGGCGCAAGCCTGCTGGTCATGCTGGGCGTCGTTGGGATGAACCTCCCCACACCGCCCGTGGGTCCAGTGCCATGGCTCGTTACCGTGATCGGCGCGTAGTGGTCCCCGTCAAACAGACTGTAACTTATCGAGCTTCTTTCGGGCACGTTGAACTTTTTCAAGAATATCGGAAGCCGTTGCGGTCCAAATGAAGGGCTTCGGGTTCTGATTGTGACCCCCGACATATTCCTCCACGGCCTGGATTAGCTCAGGAACCGAATGGAAAACCCCGCGCCGAAGCCGTTGTTCGGAAAGATCCCGGAAGAAGCGTTCGACCATGTTCAGCCAGGATGCACTGGTCGGTGTGAAGTGCACATGAAAGCGCGTGTTGCGCTTCAACCAGTTGACGACTTTCTGATGTTTGTGCGTGGCGTAGTTGTCGCAAATGATATGGATCTGTTTGTCTTTCGGCACGGAACGTTTGATCTGATTGAGAAACCGGATCCATTCCTGATGACGATGCTTCGGCATACAGGTCCCGATAATCGAGCCGTCCAGCGTATTGAGCGCGGCGAACATCGTGGTCGTCCCGTTGCGTTTGTAGTCGTGGGTGAGGGTGCCGCACCGCCCCTTCTTCAGAGGTAACCCGGGTTGCGTGCGGTCCAGGGCCTGCATCTGGCTCTTCTCATCGCAGGACAAAACAATGGCGTTTTCCGGAGGGTTCAGATACAAACCGACCACATCCTCCAACTTCTCGACAAATTGTTTGTCGTTGGAAAGTTTGAAGGTGCGTGCCAGATGAGGCTTCAAGCCATGAGCCCGCCAGATTCTCCCTACCGTGGACTCGCTGACGCCGGTTGCCCTGGCCATCAAGGACCGGCTCCAGTGCGTGGCGTTCGGAGGCTTCCCTTCGACCGTCTTCTTCACGATCCGGGCCCGCTTCCGGCGGCCGATCGAGGGAATCCGTCCACTGCGGGAAGCGTCCTTTTCGATTCCCCCGAGGCCATCTTCAACGAAACGATCGCGCCAACGTCCGGCCTTTTGACGAGTGATGTCCAACTTGGCAGCGATCTCCTGATTGTCCAGACCCCCGGCGGCCAGCAAGACAATTCGAGATCGTTCCGCCAACCGGACCGCCACACTGCGGCTTCGGCTCAGTCGCTCCAGTTCCTTCCGCACAGGAATGTCCAATTTAATCGTCGGTGCTCTCCTCATATATACTCAGACGTAGGAAAGCTGAATAAGTTACATTAACTGTGACGGACTACACTAGCCTGGATTCCCATGAACCTGGAAGGGGTAAACATCGGCACTCCGCCGGACCCCTGTGCAGAGGTTGTTGTTCGCCATCGAAGTTAGCCGCGCGACGGCCTGCGGCCGCGCGTGGGTTGACATAACACTCATACGACGACATTGACAGCGCCGCTATAGTCGTCAGACTCTGCTTATTCCGCTTATCCGCAACCTAGGGAATCATTTTGAGGTGCGACAATCAGATCTCTCTTACTTATTAACTGAAGGAATGATGATGCATGTGATCCGGAAAGTAGGCTTGACGCGGTGGGGAGTCATCCTGTGTGCGCTCGTCATGTCTCAACCAACCTACGCCCAGACGGTTCAGCCGGTTCCCCCGGAAACCATCACGCGCTCGGCCGACGGAACCGTCAACATCAGAGCGGTGCGAATCCCTGAAGGCCTCACGCTCGACGGACGGCTCGACGAACAGTACTATCGCGATATCCCCAGCATCAGCGGCTTTACCCAGCTGGACCCTGTTCCAGGCGCCCCAGCCACCGAGAAAACCGACGTCTGGATTTTTTACGACGATACCAACCTGTACGTAACTGCGTTGTGCTGGGACAGTGAACCGGACCAGATGATTGCGAATGAGATGAGGCGCGACTCGAACGTCATCCTCCAAAACGAGAACTTTACTATTGAGCTCGATACGTTTAATGACAAGCGGAACAGCGTCTTTATTCAGACGAGTCCGCTCGGCGCCCAGCGCGACCAGGCGGTAACTGATGAAGGCGCCGACAGTGACATAACTTGGAACGGAGTGTGGGACGTCCGGACGCAGCGATCCGATCAGGGGTGGACGGCCGAATTCGCCATCCCGTTCAGAACGCTGCGATATACCTCGAATCCGGACCAGGTCTGGGGTGTGATACTTCGCCGCATCATTCGCCGAAAGAATGAGTGGGTCTATATCCCCCCGATGCCTGCATCTCTTGGGGTCCGCGCCGCCTTCTATGTCTCGATGGCCGCCAGCCTGACACTCGAAACACCGCCGAGAGGTCTGAATCTCGAACTGAAGCCGTATGCCATCGCCGGTGTTCGCACCGATCGGGAGGCGACGCCCGCATTCAACAACAGAGTCGATCGCGACGTGGGCCTTGACGCGAAGTATGGTGTGAGCAATGGCCTGACGCTCGATCTAACCTACAACACCGATTTTGCCCAGGTAGAAGAGGATACGCGGCAGGTGAATCTGACACGGTTCAGCCAGTTTTTCCCTGAACGACGGGATTTTTTTCTTGAAGGCCAGGGCCTGTTTGCGTTCGGAGTGGGCAGTGCCGTGGGCGGTCGACCGACGGGTCCCGACACTCCGATACTATTTTTCAGCCGGCGCATCGGGCTGAACAACCGTCGACCGGTCCCAATCGCCGCTGGAGCTCGCCTGACCGGACGCGTGGGGGCCTATTCTCTGGGTATGCTAAACATTCAGGCCCGCGACGACCAGCCATCGAACTCGCCGGCTACGAATTTCTCCGTCCTTCGTGTGAAGCGGGATGTCTTCGAGCGCAGTAATGTCGGTGTGCTCTACACGAGGCGTGACGAGCGAGGCGCTCCGGCCGGACAGACGTTTGGCGTGGACGGACTCTACTCGTATTCGCCCTTACTGAACATCAACGGGTACTATGCTCAGACCGACAAGCCGGGTGTCACGAACGGCAACGTCAGCTATCTGACGCGCTTCGACTACGCTGCCGACCGCTACGGCCTTCTGGTTGAGCACCTGAAGGTGGGTGAGCGCTTCAATCCGGAAGTCGGATTTCTGCGGCGCACCGATTTCGTTAGGGATTTCGCGCAGGCACGGTTCAGCCCGCGGCCGGGAGGGGATCGGATCCGCCGATTCATCTATCAGGGCAGCGTCGAGTACATCGAGAACAATCAGGGCCGTCTGGATTTCCGCGAACAAAGAGGAGAGTTCGGAATCGAGTTTTTCAACAGCGATCGCCTGACGATCCGGTACCTGCGCGACTACGAGTTCATCCCAAAACCCTTTGAGATCGCCACGAACGTCACGGTCCCCCTGGGGGGCTACACGTACCAGAACCTGATTGCCGAATATGTCTTTGGCAGGCAGCATAAACTTTCCGGGACGGTATCCTATCAACAGGGGTCGCTTTACGGCGGCACCAAGCGGACGCTGGAGGTGGGCAGAGGCCGGAGCGGAGGCCGGATAGACTTGACGACTCGGCTTTCGGTTGAGCCGAGTTTTTCCCTCAACTGGCTGAATCTTCCGGGGGGCAAGTTCACAGCGTCTGTGATCGCTCAGCGCACGACCTACACGTTCACGCCCAGGATGTTTGTGAGCGCTCTTACCCAATACAGCTCAGGCGACAATACGTTCACGACCAACGCACGCCTGCGCTGGGAATATCGTCCCGGCAGTGAACTGTTCGTGGTTTACACTGACGGCCGCGGCACCGGGTCCGACGGATTCCTGCCGCTAGTCAACCGTGCCTTCATCGTCAAAATTAACAGACTCTTCAGACTTTGAAGGGTACGATCAGGTTAGGGCTCCACGCGGCACTGAAGTGGCCCCCAATCGTTGGACAGCGCGGCAGCCATTTTAAGGTGGATTCCACGGTTAATTATGCTGCCGAAGGTACCTGCGTAGTCCCATCGTAGACCTCGCCAGTGGCGTTGCTGAACAAGCCATGGACGGGGTTTTCAGCATCCTGCTAGTGGTCCCCGTCAAACAGACTGTAACTTATCGAGCTTCTTTCGGGCACGTTGAACTTTTTCAAGAATATCGGAAGCCGTTGCGGTCCAAATGAAGGGCTTCGGGTTCTGATTGTGACCCCCGACATATTCCTCCACGGCCTGGATTAGCTCAGGAACCGAATGGAAAACCCCGCGCCGAAGCCGTTGTTCGGAAAGATCCCGGAAGAAGCGTTCGACCATGTTCAGCCAGGATGCACTGGTCGGTGTGAAGTGCACATGAAAGCGCGTGTTGCGCTTCAACCAGTTGACGACTTTCTGATGTTTGTGCGTGGCGTAGTTGTCGCAAATGATATGGATCTGTTTGTCTTTCGGCACGGAACGTTTGATCTGATTGAGAAACCGGATCCATTCCTGATGACGATGCTTCGGCATACAGGTCCCGATAATCGAGCCGTCCAGCGTATTGAGCGCGGCGAACATCGTGGTCGTCCCGTTGCGTTTGTAGTCGTGGGTGAGGGTGCCGCACCGCCCCTTCTTCAGAGGTAACCCGGGTTGCGTGCGGTCCAGGGCCTGCATCTGGCTCTTCTCATCGCAGGACAAAACAATGGCGTTTTCCGGAGGGTTCAGATACAAACCGACCACATCCTCCAACTTCTCGACAAATTGTTTGTCGTTGGAAAGTTTGAAGGTGCGTGCCAGATGAGGCTTCAAGCCATGAGCCCGCCAGATTCTCCCTACCGTGGACTCGCTGACGCCGGTTGCCCTGGCCATCAAGGACCGGCTCCAGTGCGTGGCGTTCGGAGGCTTCCCTTCGACCGTCTTCTTCACGATCCGGGCCCGCTTCCGGCGGCCGATCGAGGGAATCCGTCCACTGCGGGAAGCGTCCTTTTCGATTCCCCCGAGGCCATCTTCAACGAAACGATCGCGCCAACGTCCGGCCTTTTGACGAGTGATGTCCAACTTGGCAGCGATCTCCTGATTGTCCAGACCCCCGGCGGCCAGCAAGACAATTCGAGATCGTTCCGCCAACCGGACCGCCACACTGCGGCTTCGGCTCAGTCGCTCCAGTTCCTTCCGCACAGGAATGTCCAATTTAATCGTCGGTGCTCTCCTCATATATACTCAGACGTAGGAAAGCTGAATAAGTTACATTAACTGTGACGGACTACACTAGTACCCTGCGTATGTGAATGGGCGTGCCAGCGAACCTGGACCCACCCTCCGCTGGTGGCCCGAAATGCAGCTTGGCCCGGATCACCCGAACTACGATGAAGTGGGTGGTGACAGTGAACAGGTCTGCACCGGGTACTTGATCAGATGGCGGACCGTTCCGGGAATCTGCAACGATATATTCAACCCGGCAATGGGATCGAGCGGCATGTTGTTCGCTCGGAACGTTCAGTTCGAGAACACGTTCCCACGGCTTGGGCACACCCAGATGCTGGTGGATCGTCACGGGGATCGCCTCGGCCTTCTGCAGCCGGATCCCCAGGTGATCAGCCGCATGCTATTCACACGCCAGCAGAGCAATGATGCAGCCTGCAACCAGGGCCGCGGTCTGGCTGACCGGAACGCCTCGAACTGTGACTATACAAAGGCGCCGTTCTTCAACGTGTTGGCAGCCTTCTGGATCCAGTTCATGACCCACGACTGGTTTTCGCACCTGATCGAAGGCCAGAACGCTCCCGACAGCTGGATGGGAACGGGTTGCCCCGAAGACCGGGCCGCGCAACTGGGGTGCCGGCCGGGGGATCGAATCGATCAGGCGATGATCGCGGAATACGGTCCGCCCCCGACGTTCGGCATCGAGGAACGCTATGAGCGCGCGTACATGACGACGCGGAACAATGTGACCGCATGGTGGGATGCGTCTCAGATTTACGGGTACGACGAGACTTCACTCCAGCGCGTGAAGCGCGACCCTGATGACCCGGCCAAGCTTCTGATGGTTCAGGTAGGCGACCGGACGGGTGCGGGAGAGCAACTGGGATATCTTCCATTGCTGGCGCCGGATGACCCGCAATTGGACCAGTGGAGCGGGCAAGAAGCGGTTGCATTTCCCGACAACTTCAACATCGGCCTGACCTTCTACCACAACGTGTTCGCGCGGGAACACAATCTGTTCGTTGATGCGTTCCGACAAGCGCAGGCGGCGACTCCCAACGATGACTCCGGTCTGCGCAATCCGGATCGCCAAGCTGACGTCATTACGTACGCGGCCGTTACCGACGAGGAACTGTATCAGGTCGCTCGCATGGTCGTCTCGGCTGAGATCGCGAAGATCCACACGATCGAGTGGACGACGCAGCTACTCTACGACGAGCCGCTCTACCGGGCGATGAACGCAAACTGGGGCGGGCTGTTCGATGAGGGCTCGAGGTTGTCAGAGATTTCCGAGCGCATCCGGCAAGGGCTGGCCAACTCGGATGACCCCAACAAGAGGAACCTGCTGGTCTCTGTGTTCGCTTCCGGTTCGGGCATAGTCGGCAGCGGGAGCCGGCTCGACGACCAGACCTGGGATATGTCGAATCCGCGTGACGTGAACGGCGGAGTGTCCCACTTTGGGTCCCCGTTCAACTTCCCGGAGGAGTTTACGACGGTATACAGGCTACACCCCCTCGTCCCCGACCTGATCGAATTCCGTGAGGTGGAGGGCGACCCCAATTCAATCCAGACCAGAATTCCGGTTGTCGAAACCGCGTTCAACGGAGCGGTGCGCGAGATGCGAGCACGCGGACTCGCAGACTGGGCTCTGAGCATGGGCCGCCAGCGTCTGGGTCTGCTCGCCCTGGGGAATCATCCGCAGTTCCTTCAAAATCTGACCATACCCCGGTTAGAGAGCGAGACACAGCAGATCGATGTTGTTGCTCTGGACATCATTCGGGACCGGGAACGCGGCATTTCTCGATTCAACGAGTTCCGACGCCAATACGGTCTCAGACAATTCACGTCCTTCGAAGAACTGGCCGGTCCGGATCTGGCAGATGAATTGGAAGCCATTTACGGCACACATGTCTGTGACGAGTCCAAGATCATCACCGAAACGCAGCGCTATCAGGATGGGGCGAAGCAAGGACAGCTGATCGATGACTGTCTCGGCTTCCCCCACGGAACCGAGGTGGACAACATCGAGGACGTGGATGTCGTTGTCGGATGGCTGGCCGAGGTTCCGTCGATGAGACCCCACGGTTTCGCGATATCCGAAACACAGTTTCATGTGTTTATCATCAACGCATCCCGCCGACTCTTCAGCGATCGCTTCTTCACGTCGAGCTTCCGCCCGGAGTTCTACACGTATCTCGGACACAGCTGGGTCATGAACAATGGCCCTGGCCAGAAGCAGTATGAACCAGGCGCTCCGAATGGGCATGAGAATCAGGAGGTGTCTCCCTTGAAGCGTGTTCTTCTGCGTGTGCTGCCGGAACTCGGTGATCAGCTGGCCGGGGTGATCAATGTCTTCGATCCGTGGGCGAGAGATCGCGGGGAGTACTATTGCCTGGACTGGAAGCCGCGCGTCGGGGCCGAATCGGATCCGGCCTTCGCGAACTGGGAGGAAGGCCCCCTCTCGTGTACTGATATGTAGACTCGATGCGTTCTTCGATACGGGCCGTCCGGCTGATCCTCGAGCAGCCCCGCATTCTGATTCACCGCACAACGGGAGCACTGTCATGAGCATGAGCGCTTCAGACCTACGGAACATGTCGCGGGGTGGGCTCGACGAACTGTTTCGGAGCAGCCCTGCAGGGCCCATTCCTAACGGGCCATCCAGTGGCACTGCCATCGTCATCCCGGGATCCGGGATGGACACGATTCTGAGGTGGTTCGTGCGGCTGCTGGTGTGGAAGGGGAAAGTCTTTCAACAGGGCGACGGCGGTAGCTCGCTGAAGAACCTGATCAGTCCACTCGGCATCCACCTCTTCGAGGCCAAGGTGTATGAAGACGACAGTTGGTTCGCTGATGGAAAAGCGATCATCCTCGACTACTCGAAGAGTTCGGTCCTGGTTCGCAAGATTAGGGATGAGATCCGTCAGGTGGCCGAGGGACTGTACCTGGGACAGGTGTTCTGGGGAAAGCGACGTGTCCTCCGATTTATGCTGGAGTTTCCGCACTGACAGGATGCTGAAAAAGTCATCCATGACTTTTTCAGCAACGCCATCCGAGAAGTGTGATTCTCGCATGGCTTACATTTTCGATGGCTTACAGCCACCGAAAATGGTGGCACATCCTGTGCCTCATAGCAGACTGCGGAAAAACGAGCACTTTTCAGCAGCCTGCTAAAACCCGCACTGAAAGTCGTCGCTTCGTTGTCTCGCACAGGGGTGCCCCCGCCGCGGGGTCGGAACCCAAGCGTTCATCGGGTGTTTTCAGGGGATTCCCTTCACCCCTCCTGGCGCGCCAGAAAGTCCCGTACGAGTTCGACGAACGCCGCCTGCTGCGACCGCTGTGCCCAGTGTGATGCATCCACTCCCGACGCGTGACCTGATGAGTTGCGTATTCGTCGAGGTTGTCGAAGCCGAATTCCGAGACAAACGGGTCGCGAGTCGGGATGATAAGCAGCACCGGCGTGTTAATCCCCCGTTCCGAGGGCGGAGGCGGCGGGGACCAGACGTTCTTTCGATAGAGGGACATTGGCCGAAGCACCATCGAGAGCACACCCGTTCGGCCTTCCTCGAGCATCGCATCGCCCCGGGGTACACCGGCCAGTCGCAAGGATCAGGGCGGTGACAGTCTCGGGTTTGACGGATTTTATGGTCTATTCAAACTCTTCATCGCCGGTCGGCTCGACCCGTGGTTCCGCATTGATGTGTTGCCGGACCTTAGATGTCTCCAGATACACGTATTTGCGGGCCCGATTTTGATTGCCTAGCGGGCGGTGTTCAGCGATTGAGTGCCACGGGTTAACCGAGATCTGCCGCGCGAATGCAAGCTGCCTTTCCGATTCGAATTGCTGAGCCGGAATGTGAAGTCTCGCGACCCGAATCCATGGGGAGAGTCGCGAAGGCCAGACGACCGAAGCGTTCTCGATCGGCATCGCGTGCGCGTCGGTCTGGATCTGGATGCTGAAATCGAAGTCGACCGGCTCATCGGCCAGCAGACGAACCATAGCCTCCCGGAGATAATTGTCCGAAGGTATCCATGGCACCTTTGAACGTGCATGGGCGCCGGGAATGAATGTGTACTGGAACGCCCTGCCCGGTCCGAATGCGTAAGGCACGCAGCTCCAATAGCGCAGGTCGAGTGGGCTGCCGTGCGATTTCGAGTACGCTCCCTGCATCACCCCGTCGAGAAAGTGGGAATCGAACGGGTTGATAAAATAGAAGATATCGGTTTCCTGGTAAATGTGCCTCTGCAGCTTCAAGTTCTCGATTACGTTGGGTGTGGTGAACGCCGGCGAACTGATGCCGCTGAAATCCTGCGTTTGCTTCTCGTCGTCGAGCAGCTTCTCTCCGGGGACGCCCATCAGTTTCACGCCGATGCTCAGGATGCCGTTGTTCCTGGTGTCGGGAGTCACTAGGGGCCCGGGTCCCCCGAAACGTACGTACGCCGGATATACGGTTCCCGGTTGAATTACGCCGACGGTGTGCTCGTCGGATAGGTCCTCATCAACGATGAACCTGGCCTTGAGGAGGCCGTAGGTCTTGGTGTTCCCGGCGCGTTCAGCGACACTGTTCCTGTAGTGCTTGTAGAGGAAGTGGGTCATCGATTCGGTGATCCTCTGGGCAAGTTCGTCTTCCCTGGGCAACAGGCGTTCCTCACCGAGCTCAAGGTCGTCGCGCTGCCTTCGGATGTTGATCAGTAATTGGGCGCAGTGGACAAGCAGGTCGCGGCAGGCCGTGTCAAACAGGTTGCGAGCGGACGGAAAGGGCTGACGTCGCAGAACGTGCATCACCCGCATGAACATACGGTTGGACAGCCGCATGACGCCCTGGCTGAACGATGGACCGGTGCAGGTGGCACCCGGCGGTGGGGCGGCGTAGGCCGATGCCAGTGGTTTCGGTTCGCGTGCGAGGAACCGCAGCGCCCGGATTCCTGGAAGAAAGAAGTAGGCGCCACCGACAACGCTGACGAAACTCGGAATCGAGTCGACTCTAGCGCGGACAGGCTCGCCCGGAATCGAGAACGCATCGTTTCCGAACGCTTTGTAGCCGATGATCGGGTCGGCCTCTCCGGACAGTCCAGCGAAGGAGGGGTTGTTAATCCACACGTTCTGCACGAACTCGAATTGTCGGCTGATGTTGGCGTTCAGGCACAGAAACAGCAGTCCACGCGCGGCCTCACGTTTCCTGTCGTTGTGGCCATGGCCGTTCGGTGCGCGTTCCGCGCGGAGGAAGTCTTCGGGTTCGAGTGAATCCGCCAATGGCGCACCGTAGGTACGCCCCCGTCGCAGAATGCGGTGCCGGCTGTTGGACGCCAGCGACTTGGACGAACCCGGCTTCGGCAGCAGCGAATCGCGTGGATTGGACCTGCGTACATGGGCACCGATTGGACAGCCCATCCCGTCGGGATCCTCGTCGTGGTACCGGAAGTCATTTTCGAAGGATTGCTCCGGGTCATCCTGGGTGGGCGTCTTGACTAGAGGTGCCCCACTTCGCCACCGACCAACCATCTTGGCAGCGAGTCGTTCACGCGCGTCAGGGTTCGGACCCGCTGAGGAAGCGGTTTGCCCCTCGATGAACTCCCAGAACTGGGACACGTCCTGCTCGAGCTGGCGGAAGACAAGGTAAGACCCGTTCCGCCCGAAGTCGCGCTGCGCGCGGCCACATCCGTCGTCAGGAAGAATTCCCTCGGGATCGTGAATCGGGTCGACGAGGGGCCGGCTGGTGTACTGGTTGTAAGCGTTCGCGTAGCCGAGGACAAACTCGCCGTCGGCGACCACCTGTGCTTCGTCGTGCGAGTCGGTCATGCTCTTCAGGAGCGGCTGCGAGATTCCGTCCCGAAACCCGAAGTGTTCCCTACCTCCCAGGTCGCTGCTGGACAATCGTTCGACGAGTTTAAGTCCGGCCTGTTCGAATTGAGTGCGTTCCTCGGCGAAGAGCCTCTCCTGGGCGCCGTCATCTCCCGCAAACAGCAGCAGCAGGACGTCGATCTCGGAATTCTTCGCTCCCCCCCAACACCAGCCGTCGGGATCGTTGTGACCCACGTCGCCCAGGATGCGCCGTCGACGCTCATTGTTCCACATCCCTTCCTGTAACTCGCGCGAGAAACCCCGCCGCGCCTGCGCCACCAGCTCGAGTCTCTCGAGACCCGCAAACGTGAACGCGACATTGATGCAAGTCCCTGTGTCAGGAACACCCTGCGAGGCCCTGCGTACACGGGTTGAGAGGTCGCGGACCCATTTACGGGCACGTGCCGGATCCTGAACCGAGAGCATCGCATAGCTTGCCGCGCGCAGTTTGGGATAGGAGCCGACCAGGATCGCCTGAATGTCGCCCAGCTCGAGTCGTTGCTTCATCACCAGCGTCCGTTGGGAGTTGCAGGCAGTTCCCGAGATGCCCGGTAGCGCGCATATCGGAACCTAACCCGGTGGCGGGCAGCTGCTAGAGGAGCTTCAGCCATTCTCTTGCCCTTGATTCGCTGAGTTTCCGACCCAGTCCCTGGCGAACTCTTGTGTTGCGGGCGAGGTTGACCGCCGTCAGTCCTTTGTAGAACGGCGCCTCGTACCAGACTTGGGTCCGGGTCTGGTGATCCCTGAGGTGGAATTTAAAGCCCTGCTCGTCGCGGGCGCCGCCGAATATCATGAAGCGCGTCCGCGGCCAACCCTGGGAGTGACTGAAAACGAGGTTGAGGCCGTAGGGAACGAGGTCGATGAAGTCGTCGTTGTAGCTTTCCAGACTGCCGTCATAGTTGCTGAAGAAGTAGACGCGGCCACGATCGAGTATGACCCAGCGTGCGAAGTGGATCGTGTTCACTCCGGCAAGATGGCCCCTGTAGAAGAAGTTCTCGGTGCTGAAGCTGATCAGCCACAACACGATCCGAATGACCGTTCTCCGGAACAGACCGGGCTGCAGGAAGCCGATCGCCGAGAGCTGATTGTGCGTTCCAGTATCCTCGACAGACTCGTTATAGCGGAGCCGACGGTTTGGTGGGCGGAGGTTGTCGGGGGCGTTCCCAAACTCGTGCAGCCGGAGCACGAGGAGGAACACGAAGAGTCCGAACCACGGCACCGGAAACAGAGCGATTAGAAACGGAAAGTCGTACATGATCGGCGGGTACAAGAAGATCAGGAGCGGAACGACAAACAGGGCCGCGATCAGTCCGGTCGCTCCCAACGCGACTCCGATGAGCCTGGTCGTTCGCATGAGCCGGAACACGAAGGGGGACTCCGGAGGTTTCAGGGCCCACTTCAATTCCGGATTCTGCCCGACGAAGGCTTTGATAGCATCAACAACTGCGCGAGCGCTGCCACCCGGCATTTCATTGTTTGATAGGAAGTCCTGAATCGCCTCGTAGAGAGAGCGCTCGCGGGCGACTTGTTGCACGGTTCGACCCCGGGTGTTCACGAACAACGCGTGTGTCGTGATGCGATGAATTCGCAGAAAGCGCAGCCGGGACGCTTCAGATCGGCCGTCAGGATCCGGGTAGCCATCGCAAAGGCCGAATACAGCGTCCAATCCGTTGCCGCCAATTCGGACCAAATCGTTAAGGTGTTCGCTGAGTCTGCCGTCGAAATTGGTTGCCAGGACCAGGGTTGCCGGAATCGGGTTGCCGCTGTGGTCGTTCGACTCGGGGAACAGGACGAACCGGGCGAAGTGGATGGTGGCGAAACGCTCAAACGGCATGACCTGATTCCCCCCCCCGTAGGGGAGGCAGGCATCGACTCGAGCAACGCTTCAAGCGCGGCAACACGCTTGCGAGAGACCATTGCGACGATGTTCAATGAACCCTGATTGATCAAGCCGACTCCCCAAGGTTGGTCCGGACGACTTTCGGCTCCAGATCAATCACCAGCGCCAGCCGATCCCGCGTCCGGTAGGCTGTTGACGGGGTTTTACAGAAGCGATCGTCCGGCCACTTTTACGCCCATCCGCACTTGGATGCAAGCTCGATTTCCTCCGACGCGGGCCATGTGCTGGCTGCAGTCGTCCCGACGGTGTGGTTCGAACACGACGCAGTTTCCGGCGGTGCCGCGCCTCGAGGGAGGTATAACCTGCGGGCGCCAGAGGGCGAACCCCCGGGGAAAATGTGTTTCCATGCTGAGGCGTTCGGGCGGTCATGCCGACGAGTGGCTTCACGGCGGGGCAACTATTGCTGGTCCGAGTTGATGTGCAGGGTCCTCGCCATCGACGTACCTCAAGGTCCCCAATGCCACGGCCCGACGAAGATTTTCGCCGCGATCCAGTGCCGGAAGCCATTCGCATGAATCTGGACAGTCTGGGGCTGGGGTCGCGCGATCCCCTATTGCGGCAGGCCTGCCCGCCGCCGACACACAAGTGGAATGGACGCGAGTGCCCACATAAAGTCCGCTAAAATGACACAGTCTCACCGCTGTTTTGCCATCAAATTGAGGACTCGCCACTGCCGGTGGGGCTACGCGAAACGAAGCCCCATCGTTTCAATCATTTCATTAAGGCACGGTAACTGCCGGATAGTCAGTTGGGCCTCAGGTTCAATTTTGTGGAGAACTCTGGAAATCGGTTTTCAACCTTCGCCGGCTGGTGACCTGCGGCGGGGCATTTAACCCGGGCAGAGATGGGACTGATATCGTTGTTCCACCCGCGGGGGGCTGGATCCTGCCGTCTAGCTACCTGAACGCGGTCCCCTTCCTGAGAGTGCACAGCAGTAGCTTGGGGGCACAGAGGTGAATATGCGCGTATTCGATCATCCCGTTTTCAAGCGATGGGAATAATCGGTTGCAGTGAGTTCGAGCATGAGCTATCCGTTCTCGGTGGGTTGTCCAAGAGCCAGTGCTTGAGCCCGTTTTCCGAAGCCAGTCGTCATCACGCCGTCTGAAAAAATGGAATCGAGCTGATCGTTAAAACGCTTTGGAGAACAATCAATCTCAACCCGTTCAAGCGCGCCCACTCGAATGGATTCCCAGAGCGCGGGATCTCGGTACAATGCAATCAAGCGCTGGGCAAATTTCTCGGCGCCATCCGCAACGCACAGGTGCACCCGATCCTTCCAGCCAAGCTGAGCTGCCAGCAGTCCGGTCGCCATTACAGGAAGTCCGTAAGCCGCCGCCTCATGGACTTTGTGGGGTATTCCGGCTCCGAATCGAGTGGGGGCTACAAAGACCCGGTTTTTGGCGTACATCGCCGTCAGGTCCTCCACAGCGCCGACCAAGCGCACCCCGTCGAGGGCGCGGGTACGTATGCGGGTTGATGTGTTAACACCGGCAATCGTGAACCGTATGCTTGAGCCGAGCGCTTCGCGCACACGGGGCAATACCTGATCCAAGAACCACAGGACAGAGTCGCTGTTGGGGCTGGTGTCGTCATAGATCGCCCCGACAAACAGGAATCCATTCCGTTCCTCAAAAGGAACAGCTGTGGGTGTCGGACGCATCGTATGTCCCAGGATCTCGACACGGGGGATCCCGTTCTCCCGGAAAATCCTGCCTTCCCGTTCCGAGGCCGTCGTGACAATGTCGGCCGAAGCCGCCAGTCTGATTTCTTCCCGAATGGCTCGCTCGCGCTCCTCCTTGGTTATGACCTCACCGGAGATTTCCCGGCTACCGAGCTCCCGCAAACTGAACAGAGCTTCCGCGTCGTACACAATAGGAATACCCTCAAACCAACCCGGATGGTTTCGAACGAGCGCGCCCAAATATTCCATGTTGTGTGGACGACTGACGAGAATCGTGTCGTAGTAGTTCTGCCGTTCCTCAAGAAAGGCCTCGAGTTGACCCGGCGTCGAACCTGACATGACCTCCACGTCCTTTGGGATGTACCGATAAATTTCCTCCCAATGCTGGTGTGAATCGGTTGGAAAGAAGCTCACGGTATGACCCCGTTCCACGACACCCTTGAGAATTTCATGCGATCGCCCGAACCCCGATCCGGCTGCGCGGTGTGGAATCTGATCGTCAATGAACAACATCTTCCTGCGGTCGTTCGGGGAGGCGAAACGGGCCTTGAGAATCACGTCGGAGTTGGGTGCGTGATGCTGTTTGAGGATTTCTCTGTGCGTTCGAACGAAGATTTCCTGGTGTTGTCGATGAAGATCCGTGGCGTCGGCCATCGTATTTGAGCTGGCGAATTCGTGGTGCAGGATTACCGCCGAGGGTTCGTAGACAACGCGCAGCCCTGCCTGCCACAGGCGCATGCAATAGTCTGTTTCTTCGTAATAGGCGGGTTCGTATCGAACGTCGAAGCCCCCCAACTGATCGAAAAGTACCCTGGGTGTCAGTAGGAAAGCGGCCGAACAGTAATCGACGTCGCGCCGGAACATCGTGACAGAATCGAGTGGTTGAAGACCGCGCGCGTATCCTAAACAGGAACCATCGTTCCAAACGATACTGCCAGCCTCCTGCAGGCGCCCGTCAGGCAGGATCAGTTTCCCTCCCACCGCGCCAATGCTGGGCTCACTCTCCAGAGTCGCCAATGCCGCACTCAGGGTTCCGGGCAACAGTTCGGTGTCGTTGTTCAAGATCAGGAGGTGTTTTCCCCGTGCCGCTTCGGCGGCCTGGTTCACGCCACGTAGGAAATGGTTGTTTTCTTTGTTGTGCAGAATCGTGACGCCGTGAATCCGGGATAGGAGTCTGGTTGTAGAATCGGTGGACGCGTTGTCGACGATTACGATTTCGTAGCACGTATCCTTTTCCGCGAAGAGCGAACGCAGGCAAGACAGCGTGAGTTCTGCCCGATTGAAGAGAACCATAAGGACAGAGATCTGAGGGCGATCCGGCTCGGCGAAAGACAGGGAAGCTCCCGAGGAGAGAAACGCGTCCAACTGAACCTGAGCCAAATTCGCAAACAGATCCTTCGGTATCCGTTCCAGAATCCGGTAGATTCGCTGTTCCGACTGAACTACATCCGGGGGAGGGTTGAGGGTGGGTTTGTCATTCGAGCGTTGCCCGTCGAGAGAATCGGAACGGGCCACCGGGTCGGACCGAATCCAGGTAGCGATTCGCCGAAGGGATTCCGTGATTCGCCACGAACGAGATTCCAGAACTTCGGAGAGTCTGGATTCGGCTCTCTGATGACGCTCGAGCGTGTCAGTAATTTGAGCCTGTAAGCCGGACCGGTCTGTGCGATATTGGGCCGACAAGGCCGCCGTTAGTTCGCGCAGCAGCTCAATCGATCGGAACTCTTTCCTCACCCGTGTCCTTGCCTGGCTGTATTTTAGCTTTCCGTTAGGAGGGAACGTCTCCGGTTCCCGCCGCGCGTTCTGCCACACGACAGGGTTTGGGAAATTGCCACGTTGAACAGTACGCCACCCCGCAAAATAAGGCGCAGTATATCCTTAACGGCCATGATGATAACAGATTGCGAACGGGGACCGGTTCCGGATGAGGGGATTGGGTGACGGAGAGGGAAAACGAGATTTGGCGGGCTTTTGCAAAGGTGAACCTGGAACTGAGAGTCCTCGGTGAGCGCCCCGATGGCTATCACGAAATTAGAACGCTGTTTCAGACAATTGATCTGCACGATGATATTCGAGTATCGCCCGCCGAAAAGTTTGAATTCACGGCAACCCATGGACCCGCCGGGGACTCCAATCTTGTTGTGCGCGCGGTTCGCGCTTTTGAGGCAGAAAGCTCGATCAAGGTCTCCCTCCGATTGGAATTGATCAAGCGAATTCCTTCGGGTGCCGGCCTGGGTGGAGGCAGCGCGGACGCAGCCACAACGCTGTTGGGGCTGGATCGGAGATTCGGGACTCGGATCCCAGGCGAGCGACTCTTCGGCATTCTGCAGACTCTGGGATCGGACGTTCCATTCTTTTCAGTGGGTGGCAGGGTGCTCGGTGTTGGTCGCGGAGAAAGGTTGTTCCCCCTCGATGATGAGGCCGATTACTGGCTGGTTCTGGTGAATCCCGGTCTTTCCATTGATACTTCAGAAGCGTATTCCTGGTTGACCGACTCTGTTGGCTTCAATAACATGTTAAGTTTCTGTGCTCGGTTCGTATCGCCGCATAGGGACGCTCGGCGGATGCTCGAAACGGGTCCGAACGACTTCGAGACACCGCTATTTCGCCGATTCCCTGAACTCGAAGAGATAAAACGAAAGCTGTTGGGCTCGGGTGCCCGCTTTGCTTCGTTGACGGGCAGCGGCGCGGGCTTGTTTGGGCAATTCGGTGCGGAGTCCGATGCGAAGAAGGCCGTTACGGTTTTGGCCCGGGAACTCAATGTGAGCTTGACGCGACCGGTAAAACGGTCGGAATATTTCAGGGAGATGTTCAAGAATTGACCCGACGGCTGATGGGGCGTGGCCAAGCGGTAAGGCACAGGTCTTTGGCACCTGCATTCGGAGGTTCGAATCCTCCCGCCCCAGTTCGACAGACCCAGACAGCTGATAGATCGATCCGAGGATCATGAACCACGAACTGAAAGTATTTGCAGGATCGGCGAATAGGGAATTAGCGGAGGAAATCTGCCGGGACCTCGATCGCGATCTCGGAGAGTGTTCGACGAGCCGGTTCGCCGATGGAGAGATCTACTTTCAGATCTTGGAAAACGTTCGAGGTGCGGACGTTTTTGTGGTCCAGCCGACATGTCCACCGGTCAACGACAATTTGGTGGAACTGATGTTGATGATCGACGCGTTTCGTCGGGCTTCGGCCCGGCGGATTACGGCCGTACTGCCGTATTTCGGATACGCGCGGCAGGACAGGAAGGACAAACCCCGAGTCCCGATCTCGTCAAAGGTCGTTTCTGACGTTCTAGCGCTCAATTCAGACCGATTGTTGACGATGGACCTCCACGCGGCTCAGATCCAGGGTTTCTTCAACATTCCGGTCGATCACCTTTTTGCTGCGCCCGTCTTAGTGGAGTTTTTCCAGAAGCTGAGCCTTCCGAGCCTGACCGTCGTTTCTCCCGATGCCGGAGGAGTCGAGCGTGCACGGGCGTTTGCGAAGCGCCTCGAAGGAGAATTGGCGATCATTGATAAGCGCCGCACTACAGCGAACGTGCCGAAGGTGATGAACGTAATCGGGGATGTCAAGGGCCGGTCGGCCCTCATCGTCGACGACATGGTGGACACCGCCGGTACGCTCGTCCACACGGTTGAAGCCTTACGGGAGGCCGGGGCACGGGAAGTTTATGCATGTGCCACGCACGGTGTTTTGTCTGGTCCGGCTGTGGAGAGAATTCAGAATTCTTCCTTAGCAGAACTCGTAGTTACTGATACTGTGCCGTTGAACGCAGCGGCCCAGCAGTGTGGCAAGGTTCACGTCCTCAGTGTGGCTCGCTTACTGGCACAAGCAATAGTGTCCATTCACGATGAGACTTCGGTCAGTGTTTTGTTTATTTAGTGATGCGGCGGCCGGCAGAAACAACAGGATAGTTTAAGGAAGAGATAAGATGGCAGACACACCAACAGTAAACGCGAAGGCCCGATCCGAATTCGGTAGCGGTGCTTCGAAGCGAATTCGGCGAACGGGTTTGGTTCCAGCGGTCGTATACGGGGGCTCCGCGGAGACCGTGACTGTTGCGCTTGACCCGAAAGAGATATTCCGCCTCTTGAGATCCGAAGCGGGCCGCAACACGATCCTGGATCTGAAGATCGAAGGCGGTGACACAGATAACGTAATCCTTAAGGATTGGCAGGTGGATCCGGTCAAAGAAACGATATTGCACGCCGATTTTCAGCGTGTCGCGATGGATCAGACGCTGAAGGTGACCGTCCCGATCATGATTCGCGGTGAGGCAGTGGGTGTGACCACTGACGGCGGTTTACTGGACGTTGTAGTCCGCGAGATTGAAGTCGAGTGCCTGCCCGGCGACATCCCTGAACGATTCGAATGTGACGTGTCCGAACTGCACATGCACGAGAGCCTGCGCGTCCGGGATCTTCCAGTGCTGGAGCGAGTGGAAATACTTGAGGACGGCGACCGTGTCGTCGTCCACGTTGTTCCGCTACGTGCTGAAGAGGAAGAAGCGGTATCGGCTGAAGCCGAAGCCGTGGAAGGTATCCCTGAGGGAGAAGACGGGGGGCCCGAAGTCATGGCCAAGAGCAAACAGGAAGAAGGGGAAGGCGAGTAGGTTCACCTTTTGGTCTAATGGCGGGGTGTTGCGTTTTGTTAATCCGTGCCGGATGAAGCGGAAAACGATTTTCCGTGGTTGATTATCGGACTCGGAAATCCCGGCTCCGAGTACGAACGGACCTATCACAACGTTGGTTTCCGAGTGATCGGGATTCTGGCCCGTCGCTACGGTACTGCGCTGACCCTGCGGATAGGAGAAGCGCGGGTGGCGCAGCTCCGAGACCCTGTGGCAACGGTCCTTGTACAGCCAAGAACATACATGAACCGGAGTGGCGTCGCACTGGTGACGCTGCTCGAAAGATTCGGTCAAGATTCGCGTTTGCTTGTGGTTTCTGACGACCTGGCGCTACCCGTCGGAAAGATACGAATTCGCGAAGGGGGTTCTTCCGGCGGTCATAATGGACTAAAATCAATCGGCTCGGCGTACGGATCGGACATGTATGTCAGGGTTCGGGTCGGAATAACGCCGGCTCGGGGAGTTAGAGACGGTAAAGAGTTTGTACTTTCGGAAGTTGCCGAGGCCGACCGCGAAGCCCTTGGGCGTACGGAAGACCTGGCTGCCGACGCCGTAGAGCACATTCTGAGAGCAGGGGCGCGATCTGCGATGTCAGAGTATAACGGGACGGATTTGCGAGAAGAGAAATCCTGAGCGGGCCCGGCGACTGTTGCTTGCCGCGGCTTGCTGAATGTGGGAGTAATGTCATTGATTAGAAAGTACGAAATCATGTTCATCGTCGATCCGAATATGCCGGAAGACGAGATCGACCAGTTAAATGCTCAGGTGGAAAGCGTAGTAACCGACGGCGGAGGTCAGGTCGAGAGCGTCGAAAAGTTGGGTCGAAAAAGACTGGCTTACGAGATCCAGCGGCACAACCAGGGATTTTACGTTTTGTTTACCGTAGCGGCGAACGGCGAAATCCTGAAGGAAGTGGAACGGCGTTTCCGTGTAATGGACCCGGTCCTACGATATCTTACGGTACGTATCGACGAAGCGGAAAAGAAGCTGGAGAAAGTGCGGGCGATTCGGCAAAAGGAATCCTCGCGGCCGAGCCCGGATTCTGAAGTTTCAGCCGACCCATCTGCAGCAGACGCATCTCAGTGAACTTGTAGCAGGTCGCCGGTCTCTAAGGAGAATAAGAGTCGTGCAAAAGCAGTTCTATCGACGGAGGAAGGTTTGCAAATTCTGCGTCGAAAAGATTGATTCGATTAATTATAAGGACACGAGGCTCCTTTCCCAGTTTGTTCCTGAGCGCGCAAAAATACTGCCCAGGAGGATATCAGGCGTCTGTTCACCGCATCAGCGGCAGCTAAAGGATGCGATCAAGAAAGCCCGTAATATCGCACTCTTGCCGTTCACTACGCACTAGCGAAGAGAGTTTCGTCTTATATCGGTTCAGTAAAAAGGATTCAGCATGGAAATCATCTTGAGAGAGACGATCGATAACCTCGGTCATCCGGGTGACGTCGTAACTGTTCGGGCGGGATATGCCCGCAACTACCTGATGCCCCGCAAGCTGGCTTATGTGGCGACGCCCGGAAATCTCAAGATCATGGAGCAGGCACGCAACAACCTGCTCCGTCGTGATGCGAAACAAAAGGCAGAAGCCGAGGAGCTGCGCGAGATCATGAGTGGTGTCGAGATCAGTGTGACACGCCGTGTTGGCGAACACGACGCCCTCTATGGTTCCGTGACTACAAGTGATATCGCCGAGGAACTCGAGAAGAAGGGTTTCACGGTGGACAAACGAAAGATCAATCTCGATGAGCACATCAAGCAGCTGGGCGATTTCCTCATTCCCATCCGCTTGTTCACCGGAGTCGTTGCAGAAGTTAAACTCAGCGTAGTAGCCGAATCCGAATCCGAACTCGATAGCGAGGCTGAGTAATTCCAGTTCCCGGCAGGGGAGGTTCCCCAGCCCGCGGCCGTTTCGGGATGGATGCCAGATTTCTAAAGCCGTAAGTTCTTCACTCTAGGAATGTAACGAATCAGGTGTCCGCATCTTAGACTTTCGCCTGTCCTTCCTTTTTTCTAGCCTGTATTCTTTGTCCACGCAATGGCTCGCGAAACACTAGAACGTCCACTACCCCACAATGTTGATGCCGAGAAGTCGGTGCTTGGCTCAATCCTCGTCAACAACGAGAACTACTACAGCGTCGTTGAGCACCTGAAACAGGACGACTTCTACCTCGAAGCGCACCGTATTATTTTCCGGAAGATTTCGGAAATAGTCAACGAGTCAAAGGCGGTCGATCTGATTACGTTTCAGGACTGGTTGGAGAGGGATTCGCTTCTCGAATCTGCCGGTGGTATCGCTTATCTCGCGAGCCTGATGGATGGCATTCCTCATCTTGTCAATATTGAACATTACATCCAGATAATCAGAGAGAAGTCGCTGTTCCGGCAGATGATCCACTCGACGAATCGCATTATGGCCGAGTGTTTCGAACAAGCAGAGCCTGCCGAGGAGGTGCTGGACAGGGCAGAGCAGTCGCTGTTCGAGCTATCGGAAAAGAGAATCCAGAGCGGCCTGGTCTCAATCAAGGATCTCGAGCCCGAGGCGCACCTGTTGTTGGAGAAGCTATACACCGAGCGGGAGATGATTACCGGCGTGGCTACCGGTTTTAACGACTTCGACCGCATGACTTCAGGGCTGCAACCATCCGATCTTATCATTCTGGCAGCGCGCCCTTCGATGGGAAAGAGCGCTCTTGCTCTCAACATTGCCCAGCATGTTGCTCTGCGGAAAGGCGCGCCCGTCGGAATTTTTAGTCTGGAAATGGCTAAAGCTCAGGTGTTGATGAGGGTCCTGTGCGCGGAATCGATGGTCGATGCTCACCGGGTTCGGACTGGCTACCTGTCGAAGGACGATTTCGGAAAATTGATTGATTCGCTGGGTCACATTGCGAATGCGCCGATCTTCATCGACGACTCCTCCTCGCTAACAATCATGCAGATGCGAGCCAAAGCAAGGCGAATGAAGGCAGAACATGGTTTGGGGCTGCTTGTGGTTGACTATTTGCAGTTGATGTCCGGTTTCGGCCGTACGGAGAATCGTACCCAGGAGATCTCCGGCATTTCGCGCGGACTGAAAGCCCTGGCTAAGGAGCTTGAGGTGCCGGTTGTAGCCCTGTCGCAGTTGAGCCGGGCTCCGGATCAACGCACGGGATCCGATCACCGGCCACAGCTTTCAGATCTGAGGGAGTCCGGTTCGATCGAACAGGATGCGGATATTGTGGCCTTCATCTACCGGGAAGAGGTCTACAAACCGAACGATGAGAACGCTGGTTTGGCGGAACTGATCATTTCGAAGCAACGCAACGGCCCAACGGGAATGGTCAAGCTGGCGTTTCAGAAGCAATACACTCGCTTCCAGACCCTCCTCGACATGTAGTGCGATTCGCTCGAAAGGCTGAGTAGCGAAGATCTTTCGACGGGAAGATCCGAAGTGAGCGAAGGTCTCGAGACTGTAAGTATTCCTGCATTGACCTCCGATACCTTTGCTTTGCACGATTTAATATTCAATCGCAATCAAATATGAAGCAGCGTTCACAATTTTTCTGTCAGCACTGTGGGCATACGTCGCCCAAGTGGATCGGACGATGTCCCGCCTGTGAAGAGTGGAACAGCTTCGTGGAACAGAGCGTCAATGCGTCGTCCGCCGAAGGCCGCCTTGCTCCAGAGACAGCCGCGGTCCGCTTCGATTCCATTGAAGGGGCTGACGTGAACCGGACGCTTACGGGTGTCCCGGAGTTTGATCGTGTTTTGGGGGGCGGACTGGTTCCCGGTGCTTTGATTCTGCTGGGGGGTGATCCAGGTGTGGGCAAGTCGACGCTGATGCTGGATGTTGCGGCACGTCTATCCTCCCGATACCCGATCCTCTATGCTTCCGGCGAGGAATCACCGTTACAGATCAAGATTCGAGGTGAGAGAATGGGGATCGCAGGCGAAGATCTGCTCATTTATCCCGAGATGGATATCGAACGAATCCTGTCAAAAGCGGGAGAATTGGGCGCTGCTGCTGTGGTTGTCGACTCGATACAAACCACCTTCAGCGAAAAACTGAATTTGGCTCCCGGAAGCATAGGCCAGATCCGCGAGGTAGCTTCCCAGTTCCTGGTCTGGACCAAACAGAGTCAGGTGCCTGTCATCCTGATCGGTCACATAACCAAAGACGGCGCCCTGGCCGGTCCCAAGGCGCTCGAGCACATCGTCGACACAGTCTTGTATTTTGAGGGACCGCGTCAGCATCCTCACCGGATCGTACGGACGATCAAGAATCGCTTCGGTGCAGCAAACGAGCTCGGGATTTTCGAGATGACGGCCCGGGGTCTGGAGGCGGTGGAGGCGCCAGGGGGCCTGTTTCTGTCCCACCGGGACACCCCCCATGCCGGATCGGCCGTAGTGTGCTCGGTCGAAGGGTCGCGGCCCCTATTGGTTGAGCTGCAGGCGCTGGTTTCGCGAACTCACCTGGGAACACCCCGACGGTTTACGACCGGAGTCGATCCTCAACGTCTGGCTCTTATCTCTGCCGTGATCGAGAAACGGTTGGGAGTCCATCTCTGGGATCAGGACATCTATCTCAACGTTGTCGGAGGTCTCGACGTCAACGAGCCTGCCGCCGACCTCGGAATTGCTGCTGCGATTCTATCCAGTTTCCTGAATCGACCGATGCCACAGGCGACGCTGGTGTTTGGAGAGGTCGGGCTGGGGGGGGAGGTCCGAACGTGCCTTCATCCTGGAATGCGCCTTAAGGAAGCAGCAAACCTGGGGTTTCACCGAGCCATCTTGCCTGCTCAGACGATTTCAGAAATTCCCTCCGATTTTGAACCGACATCAGTCGCTAATCTAAACGAAGCGATTGACGTCTTGTTCGGCCCGATCGCGAACGGATCCCCCGGATAGAGCCCAAGCTGTGGGGCGGCGTTCGGTGCGTGACGGCGTGGCCGCCATGACCCCCTAAATTGACGGACGTATCCCGATCTGAATTCTCCAAGCGACCGGTTCGCGAATGCTGCCCTGGCAAAGCAATAGTTCCACCCCGGCACCTGGCTCAACTCTAGCTGTGAATTCCAGCAACGTTGTAAACACCAGGCAACCGAGAAATCGGTGGTTTGTATTGGATGCGGCCGTGTAGTCGATGCTCATTGTAGTGGGTGAGGTAGATCGGTAACACGTCGGATCGTTCGTTCGAGGTCCTGTAGACTCGGAAGTAGGCCCACTCGCGCAGCAGCGTCTGGATGAATCGTTCCGCTTTGCCGTTGGTTTGAGGCCGGTACGGGCGAGTGAATCGTTTACGAATGTTGAGTTCGTGACATCGTTTCAAGAATGTTTTGGCACGATAGCAGGAGCCGTTATCGGTGAGTACGCGCTGGACGGTAATACCGAACCGGGCGAACCATCGGATGGCGCGATCCAGGAACGCGACCGCACTGTGTTGGCGTTCGTCAGCTAAGACCTCCGCATAGGCGAGGCGGGAATAGTCGTCCACGCAAACGTGGACGTACTCCCAACCCGCACCTTCGGAATCCTGTCGTGGGTTGTCGGTGACGCGGTGACCCGGCCGCCAGAATCGCCCTAACTTCTTGATATCCAAATGCAACATCTCTCCCGGCCCATCATGTTCGTATCGCACCACCGGTTCGGGTGGGTCCAGATTCTTCAACTGGGACAGGCCTTGTCGTTGCAGCACCCCCGCGACTGTGGATCGTGGCAGCTTGAGCTGATTCGCAATCCGAAGCGCTGTCATTCGGTATTGGGTTCGCATCTCCACGATTAGATCCACCCCGTCCTTGCCCATCCGATGGTGTAACATCCGAGGTTCGCTCGATAAGTCGTTTAAACCCGCTTCGCCCCAATCGCGGTACCGTCGGACCCATTTGTATACCGTGCTCCGACTGACTCCAAATTGCTCGGCTACTGAAGATACCAAAGCGCGCTCTTCAATCACTCGGATCGCCATCAATGCTCGACTCTTCGGGCAGGTTCTTGCATTCTTGTGAAGGTTCATACGGGCTCTCTCCTTGGGCTGATCGGTTTAGGTCCCAATCAGCTTCTCGGATTTAGCCCGTGTGAACAACCTTCACAGAATTCACAGCTAGCCCGCGTTTCTCACGAGTTTTCTGCTGTAGCGCCGGATCCATCCGCCAGGGCTGCGTTGCGCTTGGTCGGGCTCCTCGACGTATCAGTCAAGTACGCCTCCGTCGCCCTCCCGGCACGCGCCTTGCCCTGACGGCGCCTCCGATGCTTCGCGACGACAACCCGTGAGAAATGCGAGCTAGGAGTCTGTCTGAGTAACCGGATCTGACAACATCCGAGGGCACCAGGTCCGTGTTGGAACCTTGCGAATTGTTCCACGGATCCGTGTTTATCTGCACGCTGGCGGTTGGTCATTAAGACGACAGGCACGGGGCTACTGTGAACTACCCTGTAACGGCGGCCAGCTTCAGAATATTGTGCGCCGTGCAGAGGAGACTCCATTCTCCTGCCACCTGAGACTTCCCGCGGAGAAGGAACTGCCGGAAGCCCCGTGCGTGTTTGATCTGCCCGAAGACGGGTTCGACGGTGTGTTTTCGCAACCGGTATCGGGAGCGAAAGCCGCCTTGTCGCAATCGTCGGTACATTTGCTGTCCGTGTTCGGTCAGTTTGCGGGCAGCGGTTCCCGGGGACGCCTCTCCATGTTTCAGTTTTCCGGGTGCCACATAGCCGCGGATGTGTCGGCACGAGAGTTCTTTCAGATTATCGTCGGAGAAGTATCCCGCATCAGCCGATAGTTCTCGTGCCTGACGCCCGTTGTTGTCCCGGATCTGTTTCAGAATCGGTTTCAATTCCTGTGAATCGCTGGCATTGTTGGTGAGACTCTGAGCCACAATGATTTGGCTCTCGGCGTCGACCGCAGCTTGCGCGTTATAGGCTTGCACAAAGCCATCCGTTCCTTTCATGATCTCGCTGTCCGGATCGGTAAAGTTCTTCTGCGCCTTCTCCTTTGGCATGCCCGGCGGGGTCTTGGGTTTCCTCCCACCGCGGTATTTCGGTGGTGGCTTTTGCTCCTCTTCTGCCTTGGCTTCAGCCTCGAGCTCGGCTTTGGCTTGCCGTATTTTCTCCAGCCGCTTCTTCTTGTCCGCCACCCAGTCGGGTAGTTCATCGCCTCGTCGGTCCGGGCCGTACTGCTCGTCTTCCTTCCGATCGATGGCTTTCGCTTTTTCGAACCACTCGTCGATTTGTTGGCTCCATTCCCGTTCGACCTTCTTCATCCGCCCGTAACTCATCGCCTTATGCTTTGATGCATTGGCTCGGATCTTCGTCCCGTCCAGAGACACGTGGCCCATCCGCACCATCCCGGCTTTCCGGCACAACCGCAGGACCTGATCGAATAACCCCTTCAGCCCCTCCAGATGCCGTTTCCGAAAGTCATTTACCGTCCGGAAATCCGGCGCGTTCGTCCCCACGATCGCCATGAAATCCACCCGTTCCCGACACGCCTGCGCGATCCGTCGGGACGAATACACTCCCTGGCAGTAGCTGTAAAGCACCAGCGCGCTCATCATCCCCGGATGATAGGGCGGATATCCCCGCTCCTCTTGATAGCAGCTCAGAATCGCACGCAGATCCAGCTCTTCCATCACCAGGTTGCGTACGAAGTGCGCCAGGTGTCCTTCCGGCACCCAGTCCTTCACGTGTGCAGGAAATAGCATCCCCTGGTCCAGGTCCCATTCGCGAAATGTCTTAGCCATGGCTCAGTCTTGCCCACATCAACGTCAACTTCGGTCCACTTGGGATTACTCGGACAGACTCCTAGCTTTCTTCGGTCGAGTTCAAACTGGAAACGTCTGATTATTAGCACCTATGCCGTATAATCCATAGTGGGTATGTGTATCTTTGTGTATCACTTTCATAAAAGGTTGGGTGCTCGATGAAACGAACAGAAGAGCCGTCACCTTTCGGTGAGGGATCAGCCTTGCGACGCAAAGAAGCGAACTTTCTGATCGACATCATTGTCGTCCGTACGATTTTTGCTCTGGTATTGATGGTGGCCGCCTATTTCATAAGCCCTTTCGGATTGACTGGTGCAGATGCGATTTTACTCGGACTGGCTAGCGCCCTCGGCATCATCTATTTTGAACACCGCGTGAGACGCGCTTCACTGAGACGTTTGATCGGCGCGGCCGTGGGCTCGATCCTCGGAATCATCGGGGCGAGCATGATCGGCAATTTACTTACTCAGACGTCGTTCGATCCAAATTCTGTGTCCTACATAAAGGTGTTTGTCCTCTTCCTGATGGTCTATGTTGGGCTGGTCGTTGGCGCGAACAAGGGCGACTTATTGAATCTCGCTGCACTTGGCGGGCTATTTGGCAGTGACCGCCCTGCAAAGCAGGCCTACAAAATCCTCGATACGAGCGTGATCATCGACGGAAGGATCGCCGACATCTGCGAGACGAGTTTTTTAGCTGGCATTCTGGTGATCCCCCATTTCGTTTTGAGAGAACTCCAGCAAGTTGCCGATTCTGCCGACGGCCTGAAGCGGAATCGCGGTCGACGTGGTCTGGACATCCTGCAGCGCATTCAAAAGATGTCCGGGATCACTGTCCAGCTTGTCGAAAACGACTACCCCCAGGTTCGCGAGGTCGATCTGAAGTTGATCGAGCTTGCACTGGAGATTGACGCGAAGATCGTTACGAACGATTTCAACCTCAACAAGGTGGCACAGCTCAGAGGCGTGGAAGTATTGAATATCAACGAGTTGGCAAACGCTCTGAAGCCCGTTTATCTGCCGGGTGAGATCATGAAGGTTTTCATCCTGAAAGAGGGTAAGGAGTTTAACCAGGGAATTGCGTACCTTGATGACGGAACGATGGTTGTGGTCGACAATGCACGAAAAATGATCGGCAAGACGATAGATTCTTCGGTAACGAGCGTTCTGCAGACGACGGCCGGAAAGATGATTTTCGGTCGCTACGAGGAAAAGCGCGATCACCCTCTATCACGTGAAGAGAAGAGCGGCAGTGACCGCTCTGAGCGAGGGGAAAAACATCAACAGGCTGGGGTCCCAGCGAAATAGTTGGCAGTTAAGAATCAAGAATGACGAGTGACAATCGAAGAGCGAAGAGTGTCGCCTGTGACTCGGCACCATCCAATCCCAGGGCAAGCGTGACTTCCGATAGGCCAATGACAAGAAATAAAAACTCATGTAAGGCGGCCGAGTCGCCGCCGGGACCGGGCGCGCAACAGAGTAGCGGCGGATGTATCGGCCGCCGGGGCAAGCGAGCATGAAGGTGGGAGCGATCATTGCAGCGGCCGGAGCGGGCCGCCGCATGAAAGCCGACAGGCCGAAGCAGTTCCTGGCTCTGGAAGGCATTCCGATATTGGTTCTGACCTTGCGCAAGTTCGATGCGTCTCCTTTGATTGATCACATCGTCATCGCGTCGCCGCAAGAGGCTGTGGATGCGGTTCGACAGATGGTCGACGAAGCCGGATTGACGAAACAAGTGACCGCGATCGAAGGTGGTGAACGTCGACAGGACTCGGTTGCGATCGCGATGGGACACTTGGCTGCAGGTACCGATTTGGTTGCAGTTCACGACGGAGTGCGACCGTTTGTAAGCCTGGAGGAAATCGGGCAGGTTACTGAAGCAGCGTCGAGTCGTGGTGCCGCGATTCTAGCGATCCCAATTACAGATACCGTCAAGGAAGTTGAGCGAGACCAGGTGAAATCCACGCTGCGCAGAGAAAATCTTGTCTTGGTACAGACACCCCAGGTCTTTCAGGCCAAGATTCTCCACGATGCTTTCGATAGCGCGCGCCGGGATGGATACTATGGTACCGACGAGGCGAGCCTCGTGGAGCGTTCAGGCCACCCCGTGTCATTAGTGCGGGGCTCGGAGCGCAACATCAAGATCACGCGACCCTCCGATCTGTCCCTAGCCAGATTCCTTCTCGAGGAAGAGAGAGCGCCGGTCGAGTGAGAATTCGGGTCGGTATTGGTTTCGACATTCATCGTCTCGTGCCCGATCGGACGCTCATGCTCGGGGGGATCGAAATCCCACACACCAAAGGCCTCGTCGGATATTCCGATGGCGACGTGTTGCTCCATGCCATCACGGACGCGTTGTTGGGGGCGTCCGGACTGGGCAACATCGGTGAGAGATTCCCCGACACTGACGGCCGCTACCGCGGAACCTCCAGCCAGGATTTCCTGCAGGACACTGTCAATCTGCTTCAACAGAAGGGCTACTCAATAGGTAACATCGATTCCAATGTTCTGGCCGAACGCCCCAGGCTATTGCCATACCTTCCATCGATGAAAGAGACCATCGCCAGCATATTGGGTGTTTCCTCCGACGAGGTGCAGGTGAAGGCCAAGACGATGGAGAAGATTGGTCCTATCGGTGAAGGGGAAGCGATTGCGGCCGAAGCGGTGGCTCTGGTTTTTGCGGAATAACATGAAAGACACTGGAGACAGGCTACGCGTTCGATATGCACCCAGTCCTACCGGTTTGCTGCACGTCGGGAACTTGAGGACCGGCCTGTTTGCATGGCTGTTCGCCCGTCAGAGAGGGGGTGTGTTTGTCTTGAGGATCGAGGACACAGACCGCATCCGGTCCGAATCGCGCTTCGAGGAGTCTATCTGTGATGATCTGCGGTGGTTCGGCATAGATTGGGATGAGGGGCCCGATATCGGTGGTGGGTATGGCCCCTACCGTCAGTCGGAGCGATACGAAATATACGGGGACCACGCATCAAAACTCATTGCCAACGGATCTGCCTTCCGCTGCTTTTGCTCTGAGGAAGAGCTTGCCGGCCAATCGGAGACCGCAAAATTACAGGGCGGTTCCTGGCGGTATCCCGGCACGTGTCGGAGCCTGACTCGCGAGGCCGTGGATTTGAAAGTAGAAGGTGGGGAGGACTACGTCGTCCGGCTCGGCGTTCGTGAAGGCACGGTTCGTTTCGAGGACATCGTCCATGGCGAGATGCAGTTCTCGACTGAAGTGATCAGCGATCCCATACTGCTTCGGTCAGACCGCACACCGACGTACAACTATGCTGTTGTCGTCGATGACGCCCTTATGGGGATTTCTCACGTCATTCGGGGAGATGACCATCTTTCGAATACGCCCAAGCAGGTCTTGATCTATGAAGCACTCGGATACGCCATACCTTCCTTTGCGCACCTTTCTACGATACTGGGACCTGACCAGACTCGTTTGAGCAAGCGCCACGGTGCGACCTCGGTAGCCGAGTTGCGTGACGCTGGATACCTGCCCGAAGCGCTGATGAACTACATCGCATTGCTGGGCTGGTCTCCCGGCGCAGAAGGCAGCGAGGTCGTTCTCCCCGGCCGTCTCGTGCAGGAATTCAGGCTGGAGAAAGTGAACAAAAACGCCGCTATGTTTGATTTCGGCAAGCTGAAGTTTATTAACCGGCAGTACCTGCGCGAGAGTTCTAGGACCGAGTCGCTGGTCCGAGCGGCTCTAGGCCCGACGGGATGGCTACCGGAGACCGGAGAGGACGAATGGGTTCAGATCGTCAGCGAAACCTTGATCGGTGGAGTCGATATAGTGTCTGAGATACCGTCGGCCTTGGAAAGCGTCCTTGCATTCCCTATTGACGATTCTGAGGCCGTTTCAGAAGCTCTTGGGGACGGTGAGGTGTTGGATTTGATTCGTGCTTTCCGAGATCAACTTAAAGCCTACGATCACCTGACGTTTGATGACTTTCGCGCTATTGTCACCGCGCTTAAAAAGTCGACCGGAAGAAAGGGACGCGCTCTATTCCATCCGTTGCGTGTTGCCCTGACGGCGCGCGATTCAGGGCCGGAGTTGGACAAGCTGATTCCGTTAGTGGAAGTGGGCGCGAAGTTGGGAGTTCCGGGTGCTCTCGATTGCCGAGCCCGCGTCGAAGCCTTTCTTGCCAGAAACGCGTCTGCTCTGCGCGATCACTAACGCTCGAAATAGCGGGTTTGTTCATGGGAAAGGACACTGATGATTGCGTCATTGTGGGTGTCCATTCCGTGTACGAGGCACTGGCGTCCGGTGAGCGTCCAGTCCTGCGGCTGCACGTCAGCCGGGGTTCGATGCCGGAAAAGGTTCGGCAGATCGTGGAGATGGCGAATGCCCGAGGCATTCCGATACGTCGCGAGGGAAGGGACGCATTGGATCGTGTCGCGCGGAGCATTCCCCATCAGGGCGTTGTCGCGATCGTGGGTGCACGTTCTTACATACCGTTCGAGCAGATTCTGGCGTCCGACAAGCCATTGATTGTGATTCTCGATGGTGTCCAGGATCCGCAGAATTTGGGAGCGGTCATCCGAACGGCGGACACAGCGGGTGCGTCCGGCATGGTTGTGACCGAACGTCGGAGCGTCGGGTTGACCGCTGCGGTTTCCCGCGTTTCCGCAGGTGCCCTGGAGCACTTGCCCATCGCACGGGTACCCAACCTTGTGACTGCAATTAAGTCAATGAAAAGAAGGGGAATATGGGTGGTCGCGGTCGATCCGGATGCTCCGGATATTTGGACAGAATTTGACTACACTGTTCCCGTTGCGCTGGTCCTGGGTGGTGAGAACCGGGGAGTCCGCCGTCTCGTACGCGAAAATTGTGATGCTGGAGTCCGGATTCCGATGCAGGGGAAAATTGATTCGCTCAACGTTTCCGTGGCTGCGGGTGTGGTCCTGTTCGAAGTCGTGCGTCAGAGGGGGATTCGGGATGTCTAGAAGCTCGCTAAAGCGTGGGGTGGAAAAGAGTTCCGAACGACAGTGAAAGAATTGAATCGGAATTTTCTCTGTGATAGCTTAGTGAGTTTGTCGCCGCTGGCGTAGCTCAGTTGGTAGAGCAGCTGATTTGTAATCAGCAGGTCGGGGGTTCGACTCCCTTCGCCAGCTCATTTCAGCAGGACTTCTGCCCGACACCGAGAGCGTTCGGAATGGAGCGGCATCTCGATTTGCAGCGGTAGAGGACAGGTGGCGGAGCGGTTAAACGCACCAGACTGTAAATCTGGCGCTCCTTGCGGGCTACGGAGGTTCGAATCCTCCCCTGTCCACTGAGGCGACCAAAGTGGAGCCGCAAGTCACACGGCGATACTTGTTGGAGCCGAGCTAGACGGCGCACCCCGTAGCTCAAAGCCCGCGGCTCGGACCTGATCGCTATATCGGCCCACGTAGCTCAGTCGGTAGAGCGCGTCCTTGGTAAGGACGAGGTCACCAGTTCAATTCTGGTCGTGGGCTCCAGAAAGAAGTGGGTTTTCGAGGACCGCGTTAACCTGGCGACGCTTACGGAACTGTTGTAGCAAATCGGCCACACTTGCGGAAGCCGCAGGTCACACGGCGACGCTTGCCCGAGCCGCAATGGGCCTGATTAGCGGGAGTAACTCAGTGGTAGAGTCACGGCCTTCCAAGCCGTTGGTCGCGGGTTCGAATCCCGTCTCCCGCTCCTTAGGATGCGGAATCGTTGACCGCGCTCCAGAAGATTGGGCGGTCACAGACGGTCCCTGGAGAAGACAGAGCAACCAGATGAGGAAGAGGAGTCATGGCGAAAGAAAGATTTGAGCGAAACAAGCCGCACATCAACGTTGGGACGATTGGACATATCGATCACGGGAAGACGACGTTAACGGCGGCGATAACGAAGACGTTGGCGAAGAATGATCCGAAGGTATCGTTCCGGTCGTTTGATTCGATCGACAATGCGCCGGAAGAGAAGGCGCGAGGGATCACGATAGCGACAGCGCATGTGGAGTATGAGACGGCGAACCGGCACTATGCGCACGTGGACTGCCCGGGGCACGCCGACTACATCAAGAACATGATCACGGGAGCGGCGCAGATGGACGGGGCGATCCTGGTGGTGGCGGCGACAGACGGGCCGATGCCGCAGACGCGAGAGCACATATTGCTGGCGCGGCAGGTGGGGGTGCCGTTTGTGGTGGTGTTTTTGAACAAGTGCGACGCGGTGGAAGACGAAGAGCTACTGGAGTTGGTGGAGATGGAAGTGCGGGAGTTGTTGACATCGTATGGATTTCCGGGGGATGACGTGCCGGTGGTGCGGGGGTCGGCGCTGAAAGCGCTGGAAGAAGAAGGCGCGTGGATGGGGAAGATCGACGAATTGATGGCGAAAGTGGATGAGTATATACCGGTGCCGGAGCGGGACGTGGACAAGCCGTTTTTGATGCCGATCGAGGATATATTTTCGATATCAGGACGGGGAACGGTGGTGACGGGCCGGATCGAGCGCGGGATCGTGAAGGTAGGCGAGGAGTTGGAGATCGTGGGATTCACGCCGACGTTCAAGACGGTGATCACGGGCGTGGAGATGTTCAAGAAGCTGCTCGATGAGGGGCAAGCGGGCGACAACGTGGGACTGTTGTTGCGGGGGACGAAGAAGGACGAAGTGGAGCGGGGACAGGTGGTCGCGAAGAAGGGATCGATCCAGCCACACACGAAGTTCAACGCCGAGGTGTATGTGCTGACGAAGGACGAGGGCGGGAGGCACACGCCATTTTTCAACGGGTATCGGCCGCAGTTTTATTTTCGGACCACAGACGTGACGGGGTCATCGTCGCTGCCGGAAGGGGTGGAGATGGTGATGCCTGGCGACAATGTGAGTTTGAAGATCGAGCTGATCACGCCGGTGGCTCTGGAGAAGGGATTGCGGTTCGCAATCCGTGAAGGCGGCCGCACCGTGGGTGCGGGTACCGTCACCGAAATTACTGAAGACTAGTGACCTGTACCAAATCGGGTCTGGATTTGGATGGTACAGGTCACTAGAACCCGCAACCCGTAACAACGCGAGAATCACGGAGCAGGAACGACAATGCGGCGCTACTTCCTAGATGCATAAGTAAAAGGGCGACCCATGGCAACCCATGGCAACTCATGGCAACTCATGGCAACCCATGGCAACCAATGACGAGCTGCAGCTAACGTGGCGACACCTGTGGCGCCGAAACGGTCAAAATCATGCGAGATATCATTACTTTACAGTGTACCGAGTGCAAAGAACGAAACTACTCGAACACGAAAAACAAGAAGAAGCATACGGATCGACTGGAAACCAAGAAATTTTGTCCGCGCTGCCGGCACCACACCGTTCACCGCGAGACGAAGTAGGTGTAATCTGTTACAATCGTTTGCTTTCGACTTTTCTAAGTCCAGGCCAGTAGCTCTAATTGGCAGAGCGCCGGTCTCCAAAACCGGATGTTGTGGGTTCGAATCCCTCCTGGCCTGCCTACAATACAGCAGACGGCTGCGGGTAGAAGCCTGACGCGGACGTTGAGGGCTGCAATGGTTTCACCGATTCTATGAACCCGGCTGCGAAAATCAAAGACTGGTCCCAACGAAGCACCCAGTTCTACGGGGACGTCCGAAGCGAGGTGAAGAAGGTCTCTTGGCCTGGACGCGACGAAATCATCGGTACGACTGTCGTCGTAATCATCGCTGTTTTCTTTTTTGGTGTTTACCTGGGTTTGGTTGACTACGTTCTCGGTTTGGGCCTTAACCGCGTTTTAGCATATTTCGGTAGCGGAGGGTAAAACTTCTTTGCCCAAGCAGTGGTACATCATACACACGTACTCGGGATTCGAGCGAAAAGTCGCCGACAGCCTTCGGTCACGCGTTGCGGCTTTCGGACTGGAACACGAAGTCTGCGACGTTCTGATTCCGACCGAAGAGGTCATCGAGGTCAAGGGTGGGAAGCGTGTGACATCGCAGAAAATGTTTTATCCCGGCTATGTGTTGGTCGAGATGGAAAACACCGAAAGCGGCGGGCCGAGCGATGAAGCCTGGCACCTGGTTAAAGACACACCCAGGGTGACGGGATTCGTGGGTTCCGGTTCATCTCCGACGCCGTTGTCTGAGGACGAAGTCAAGCAGATCGTGTACAGAGTCGAGACGGCCGCAGCGGACCGCCCGAAACCGAAATTGAGCTTTGAAAGCGGCGAAACGGTCAACATAATCGATGGTCCATTCAGCAGCTTCACAGGCCTTGTGGATGAGGTGAACGGCGACCGGAACACCTTGAAAGTCATGGTTACGATCTTCGGGCGTTCGACGCCCGTTGAGTTGGACTTCTTGCAGGTGGAGAAAATTTAGTAAGAGCGGCGCCGATTTAGAGGTTTATGGCGAAGAAGATCATCGGTCTGATCAAGCTACAGATTCCTGCGGGTAAAGCTACGCCCGCACCTCCCGTTGGCCCGGCGCTTGGGCAGCACGGTGTAGCGATCATGGATTTCTGTAAGGCTTTCAATGGCAAGACTTCGGAAAAGGATCAGGAAGGACTGATCATCCCGGTAGTGATCACGATATATGCGGACCGGTCGTTCAGTTTCATCACTAAGACGCCTCCCGCCGCCGTACTCCTGAAGCGGTCGGCTGGGATAGCGAAAGGGTCTGGCGAGCCTAACAAGACCAAGGTGGGCCAGGTGACTGAAAAGCAGGTCGAAGAGATCGCCCGCACAAAGATGCCGGACCTGAACGCGGCAAGCCTGGAGGCGGCTGTACAAATTGTTAAAGGGACAGCGCGCAGCATGGGCCTAGAGGTCGTAGGAGGCTAGGACATGGGAAAGGTCACCAAGAACTACGGCAAGGCCGCAGAGCAAGTCGAAGATCGGATGTATGCCATCGATGAGGCAATCGAGACTCTTCAGAAAATCAAATTCGCAAAGTTCGATGAGACCGTCGAACTGCACATGCGGCTCGGAGTCAACCCCAAGCATGCTGACCAGATGGTGCGTGGCACGGTCGTGCTACCACATGGCCTGGGCAAGTCCAAGAGTATTTGCGTCATTGCATCCGGTGAAAAGATCCGAGAAGCGGAGGAAGCCGGCGCGGAGTTTGTTGGAGGGGAGGATCTAGTCGCAAGAATTCAGGGTGGCTGGCTTGAATTCGATGCCTGTATTTCGACCCCTGACATGATGAAATCGGTGGGTAAGCTGGGCCGCGTTCTTGGCCCACGAGGCCTGATGCCGAACCCAAAAACCGGAACTGTGACTTTCGATGTGGCGAAGGCTGTCGAAGAAGTCAAGGCCGGTAAGGTCGAGTACCGCGTTGATAAGACCGGAGTCATTCACGTTCCGTGTGGGAAGGTTTCGTTCGACAATCCGAAGCTGGTCGAAAACGTGCGCACCTTGACTGAATCGATCGTCAAGGCGCGGCCGGTAGCTTTGAAGGGCAAATACGTCCGGCGCGTAACGGTGGCCACCACGATGAGTCCAGGGATCGATGTCGATCCTGCTTCGGTTGATGCCAAGTGACAGGAAGTAGCTAACAGCCCGTGGCCGCAAGGTGGGCCTGAGTTGCCAGGGAGAATTTGGTGAAGTCCAAGAAAGAGAAACAGGAAGAAATCGAACATTTAAAGAAAGAGTTGCTCGAGGCGGAGAACCTTATTGTCGTTCACTTCAAGGGACTCAACGTTGCGCAAGATACCGATCTTCGTGACAAGATACGCAAGGCTGAGAGCAAATACAAAGTCGTAAAGAATAGACTCGCAAAGATTTCCGCCGAAGGGACTCGCGCGGAGCGACTGACGTCGGTCTTTGAAGGCCCCACGGCGATTGCCTACAATTCCGGAGACCCCGTGTCGCTGGCAAAGGCCCTATCCGACTACGCAAAGGCTAATCCGGCTTTCGTGTTCAAAGCGGGCATGGTCGAAGGCCGAGTGGTCGAAATTTCAACTCTTGCCGACATCGCGGCCTTGCCTTCCCACGATGAGCTGATCGCTCAAGTGATGTATTTGGTTAACGCTCCGGCGCAGAGGATTGCAGTCGGCATCAACGCCGTGGGTCGGAATCTGGCTGTTGCGTTAGGGCAGGCCGTCGAGCAGGAGAAACTCGGGTAGGGAAAATCCAGGGGCAGATCCCTGATTTGCCTGAGGGTTTGTCTGGGACGAGCTGGTGACGGGAGTTCAGATCTTCCAGCTCTTTCCCAAATTACCCCGCATTCATCAATACAGGAGACGCATTTATTAATCAGGAGAATGGAATGTCGGAAAAAATAGCTAGCATCATCGAGGAAATCAAAGGTCTTTCGCTGTTGGAGGCTTCCGAATTGGTTAAGGGGATCGAGGAAGCTTTTGGTGTCAGCGCCGCTGCGGCTGCTGTTGCGGTGGCCCCCGCGGCCGGTGGTGAAGCAGCGGAAGATGAGCAGACAGAATTCGATGTTGTACTGACGGGTTTTGGCGGCAATAAGATCGCCGTTATCAAGGTGGTACGACAGCTGACGAGTTTGGGTCTGAAAGAAGCCAAAGACCTCGTTGAGTCGGCCCCGAAGTCGATCAAAGAGGGCGTGAACAAGGACGAAGCGGAAGAGATCAAGAAGCAGTTCGAAGAAGCCGGCGCAACTGTAGAAGTGAAGTAATTCGGTTCTGGAAAATCGAGAATCGATTGCGGGAGAACCCATCGGTTCACTACCGAAAATATATCTTCCAGCGGATGGTCGCGGGTCGGAGAATTAGGACGGCCGGGGCAGCAGGACGCAGTACGTCTTGCATCCGGCGCATTGTCATTTCAGGAGTAAGTACCACAAATGGCAGACATTAATACGAATACCTCCAGAGAGAGAACTAACTTTTCGAAGATCAAGACGGCGATCCAGATTCCAAATCTGATCGAGATCCAGAAGAAGTCCTACGAGCGATTTCTTCAGATGAACAGGCTGCCGGACGAACGTGAAGATACGGGGCTCCAAGCAGTTTTCAATTCAGTCTTTCCGATCTCGGACTTCCGGGGAGTGTCTACTCTTGAATTCATCAGTTACTCGATTGGGAATTGGGAGTGCAAGTGCGGGACGCTGAAAGGGCTCCACCACCTGCGGAGCACCTGCCGTTCCTGCGGCAGCACCATCACGACGAACCCTTTTTCGGCGGAAAGCAACGTGATGTGCAGGCATTGCGGCACGACCAACAAGAATCTGGTGACCTTCTGCCAGAAGTGTGGTGATCCCGTTCAGTTGAAGCTCAAATACAATTTCGATGAGTGCCAAGCGCGCGGTATGACGTACTCGGCACCCCTCAAAGTTACGATCCGCCTGACGATTTTTGACAAGGATCCTGATACAGGAGCCAAGACGATCCGCGACATCAAGGAACAGGAGGTTTACTTCGGAGAGATTCCGTTGATGACCGAGAACGGCACGTTTGTCATTAATGGTACCGAACGCGTTATCGTTAGCCAGTTGCACCGGAGTCCCGGCGTCTTCTTCGAATCGACGCCCGCTCGCGACTACTTTCTTGGCAAGATCATTCCTTACCGTGGTTCCTGGGTGGAGTTCGAATACGAGACTGCGAAGAATTTTCTTTACGTCAGAATTGACCGAAAACGAAAATTTCTTGCTTCGATATTCCTGCGGGCTCTTGGCCTGAAGAACGACGAAGAAATCATCCGCAATTTCTACTTGATCGATACGATCAAGATTGTCAAGGACAAGCTGTACTGGAATTTCTCTTCCACGATTCGCGGAATGAGAGTCAGCAATGAGATCCGGCACCCGAAAACAAATGTACTGCTGGTTGGGGCCGGCAAGAAGATCACTTCCTCGGTGTTTCTGAACATCAAGCAATCCAAGTTGAAACACTTCGAAATTGTTTCCGAGGATATTGAAGGCGCGTTTACAGCTGCTGACATAGTAGACACGAACACAGGTGAAGTGATCGCCGAGGCCAACAGCGAATTGAATCCGACGATTATCCGATCGGTGGTCGATGCCGGTGTACCGGAACTCTCCGTGTTCTTTCCCGAGCGCGACGATATCGGCGTCATGCTGAGCCAGACGGTCAAAAAGGACACGATCAAGACTTCGGAGGAAGCCTTGATCGAGATCTACCGTAAGCTGCGACCCGGCGACCCCCCCACTCTTGACACCGCCACCAACCTTTTTGATGGGATGTTCTTTGACGCGCGCAAGTACGACTTTTCAAGAGTCGGCCGGCTCAAGTTCAATATCAAGCTGGACATGACGACGCCCCTGGAGAAAAGGAATCTGAAACCTGCTGATTTCTACGGTGTTATTTCCTATCTCTTGAAGTTGCGTAAGCCCATCGGTCAGGTGGACGACATCGATCATCTAGGTAATCGCCGAGTTCGTGCGGTGGGAGAGTTGCTGGAGAATCAGTTCCGGATCGGCCTGGTTCGGATGGAACGGGCAATCAAGGAAAAGATGTCCGTCTATCAGGAAATGATCACCGCGATGCCGCACGACCTGATCAACGCAAAGCCAGTGATCGCAGCGGTCCGCGAGTTCTTCGGATCGTCCCAGCTCTCTCAGTTTATGGACCAGACGAACCCTCTTTCTGAGATTACTCACAAGAGGCGTCTTTCAGCGTTGGGGCCGGGTGGACTCTCCCGGGAACGAGCGGGTTTTGAAGTTCGAGACGTTCATCCTACACATTACGGGCGTATATGCCCTATCGAAACTCCAGAAGGTCCGAACATCGGACTGATCTCTTCACTGAGTTGTTACGCTCGAATCAACGAATTTGGTTTTATCGAAAGCCCGTATCGCAAAGTAGAAAAGGGACGTGTTGTTGACTATGTGACCGTTCTTTCTGCAGGTGGGTCGAAACACGAAGTCGGTTCGCACGTCGTGCGAGATGTCGTCGAGAAGGAAAACCGTTCGTTGACCGGAAAGAAGCGAATCGACTTCGAGCCGTACTCCTTCTATCTCTCTGCGTGGCAGGAAGACGAGTATTTGATCGCTCAAGCCAACGTAGAGTTGGATGAGCGTGGGCGTATGGTCAACGAGCTGGTCAACGTGCGGCAGTCGGGTAACTTCGTTCTAAAGCACCGTGAAGAAGTGGACTTCGTAGATGTTTCTCCAAAGCAGTTGGTATCGGTGGCTGCTTCGCTGATTCCGTTCCTGGAAAATGACGATGCGAACCGCGCGCTGATGGGATCGAATATGCAACGTCAGGCCGTACCTTTGCTTCGGACGGACGCGCCATTGGTTGGCACCGGAATGGAAGAGATTACCGCGCGTGATTCCGGCGCCGTGGTTATCTGCCGAAGAAGCGGCATCGTCGATTCTGTCGATTCAGAGCGGATCATTGTTCGGGTAGAAGGCGCCGAAGAGAGCTTCTTTTCAAGGGAGGTCGGTGCCGACATTTACTCGCTGACCAAGTTCAAGCGTTCCAATCAGAATACCTGTATCAATCAGAAGCCCGTCATCCGTAAGGGAGATCGTGTTCTGCAAGGACAGGTGCTCGCCGACGGGCCTTGCACCGAACGGGGTGAACTTGCGTTGGGCCGAAACATACTGGTCGCCTTTATGCCTTGGCGTGGCTACAACTTCGAGGACGCGATTCTGGTTTCCGAGCGCTTGGTCAAGGACGACTATTACACCTCGATCCACATCGAAGAATTTGAGATCGAAGCGCGAGACACCAAGCTCGGCCCCGAAGAAATCACGCGCGATATCCCGAATGTCAGCGAGTCCTTCCTCAACGACCTGGATGAAGCAGGCATTATCCGAATCGGCGCGAACGTAAAGCCGGGCGACGTGCTAGTTGGCAAGGTAACTCCGAAAGGCGAAACTCAGCTCACTCCCGAAGAGAAATTGCTTCGGGCCATTTTCGGCGAAAAAGCCGGAGACGTTCGTGATGCGTCGCTCATTTGCCCGCCGGGAATTGAAGGGATCGTCGTTGACGTGCACATCTTCTCCCGCAAAGGTGCGGAAAAAGATGAACGGGCGATGTCAATTGAAGAGATGGAGTTGCAGCGCCTTGAGAAGAACCTGCGCGACGAGATCCGCATTCTGGCGGACGAGAGGAACAAGCGCATGGAGCCGATCCTTGCTGGCAAGACGACTTCGAATCAGCTTGTTCACGAAAGGACCGGACGGAAGATCGTTGCGAAGAAGACGGTCTTGACTCGGGAAATGATTGAAAAGCTGTCGATGGGCGAGCTGATGAAGCTGAAATTCACTGACCATTCCGATAATGCGAGTGAGATTCAGGAGATTGAGCGCATGACGACACGTCAGATCGACGTGCTTCGAAAGGTTCACGAAGATCGAATCGCCAAACTGAGACGTGGTGATGAGCTGCCGCCCGGCGTGATTAAGCTGGTCAAGGTATATGTTGCGATGAAGCGAAAGCTTTCGGTCGGAGACAAGATGGCGGGCCGGCACGGCAACAAGGGTGTGATCGCCCGGATTTTGCCCGAGGAGGATATGCCTTTTCTGCCGGACGGATCGCCGGTGGAAATCGTCTTGAATCCTCTGGGGGTGCCGTCGAGGATGAACGTAGGTCAGATTCTCGAGACCCACCTTGGGTGGGCTGCTCATGCCTTGGGCCTGTACTACGCGACCCCGGTCTTCGATGGTGCAACAGAGCCTGAGATCAAATCCGCGCTTGAGCAGGCGAACCTCCCTTCCAGCGGGAAGACCAGGCTTTATGACGGGATATCAGGCGAGGCGTTCGAACAGGAAGTAACGGTGGGATACATTTACATGCTCAAGCTATCTCACCTGGTTGACGACAAGATTCACGCTCGATCAATCGGTCCGTACTCCTTGATCACCCAGCAACCCCTGGGTGGGAAAGCGCAGTTTGGAGGCCAGCGTTTTGGTGAAATGGAAGTTTGGGCTCTGGAAGCGTATGGGGCCGCTCACATACTCCAGGAACTCCTGACGTCCAAGTCGGACGACGTCTTCGGACGTACAAAAATCTATGAGGCGATCGTTAAGGGCGAATCCGCAATTGAGCCTGGCGTTCCCGAGTCTTTCAACGTCCTGATCCGGGAGCTTCAAAGCCTGTGTCTTGACGTTGAATTGATGAAGAGGAAGCCATCCGCTTCAGCCGGATTAGACCAGTGATAGGTGGCGAGGCGCGTTGGGGGTGGATGGTTCTGAACTCATCACTGCCCGCTGGTTAATCGTCACTGATTTCTCAACTCCTTCGAGGAGGTAATTGCTTTGATCAGATCCAATCCCTACGACAGAGCGGCACCGATCGCCGACTTTGACAGCATACGGATCAGTCTCGCATCCCCTGAAAAGATCCGGTCATGGTCCCATGGAGAGGTGACCAAGCCCGAAACGATCAACTACCGGACCTTCAAGCCGGAAAAGGACGGGCTGTTCTGTGCTCGGATCTTCGGCCCGGTCACTGATTGGGAGTGCGTGTGCGGTAAGTACAAAAGGATGAAGCACCGAGGCGTCATCTGTGACAAGTGTGGAGTTGAAGTCACGCTTTCCAAGGTTCGAAGGGAACGGTTGGCACACATCGAGCTCGCCAGCCCGTGTTCGCATGTCTGGTTCTTCAAAGGGCTGCCAAGCCGCATTGGGCATCTCCTCGACATGTCTCTTCGTGACTTGGAGAGGGTCCTCTACTTTGAGGCTTATGTGACAGTGGATCAGGGGGAAGCTCCCCTCAAGGACTGTGAGCTGCTGACGGAAGAAAAGTTCCGCGAGATACAACAGGAACATCCGGGCAAGTTCGTGGCGATGATGGGCGCAGAGGCCATCAAGGAACTCCTCAAACGCATTGACATCGCCTCGCTGTCAGAGGAACTGCGGGTCAAGATGAAGAACGAGACCTCGCAGCAAAAGAAGATCAAGTTCGCAAAGCGGCTGAAGGTCGTTGAAGCGTTTGTCAAATCCGGCAACAAACCGGAATGGATGATTCTGGACGTTCTGCCCGTAATTCCCCCCGAGCTGAGACCGCTGGTCCCCTTGGATGGTGGCCGGTTTGCGACGTCGGACTTGAACGACCTCTATCGGAGAGTTATCAATCGAAACAACCGGCTCAAAAAGCTGATCGAGCTACATGCTCCAGAAGTTATCGTTCGAAATGAGAAACGAATGCTGCAGGAGGCTGTCGACGCGTTGTTCGACAATGGCCGCCGCGGTCGGATCCTTCGAGGCGCAAACAATCGCCCCCTCAAGTCTCTTTCGGACACGCTTAAGGGGAAGCAGGGACGGTTCCGGCAGAACTTGCTCGGAAAGCGCGTCGATTACTCGGGCCGTTCCGTCATTGTCGTGGGACCGGAGCTGAAACTCAATCAGTGTGGTTTGCCCAAGAAGATGGCCTTGGAATTGTTCAAGCCATTCATCTACAACCGCCTCGAACAGGGGGGCCATTGCACGACCGTAAAGGCTGCCAAGGAAATGGTTGAACGCTATGATCCGGTCGTGTGGGACATACTTGAGGCTGTCATCGATCAGCATCCTGTTTTGCTCAATCGTGCGCCCACCCTGCACAGGCTTGGAATTCAGGCTTTCGAGCCGGTGCTGGTCGAAGGAAAAGCGATCAAAATCCACCCCTTGGTGTGTACGGCGTTCAACGCAGACTTCGATGGCGACCAGATGGCTGTTCATATCCCGCTATCGCCGGAAGCTCAAATTGAAGCTTCCGTGCTGATGCTCTCGACGAACAATCTCTTATCGCCGGCCAGTGGCCAACCGATTGCGGTTCCGAGTCAGGACATGGTTCTTGGCCTCTACTATCTGACTCGCGCCAAAGAAGGCACCCGCGGCGAAGGCCGCACCTTCGGTCTGGTCGAAGAAGTCCTGATGGCGTACGAAGCGGGGCAGGTCGAAACCCAAACGCCAATTCGGCTGAGATATACGGGCTCTCTCATCGACATGACGACAGCCTATGACCCGCAAGCGATCGGTCTTGCCGAAGCACTGGAAGTTGAGAACCGGATGCTTGAAACAACGGTCGGCCGCGTGATTGTCTTCGACAACCTTCCGGAAGGTATGCCATTCGTAAACGGATTGCTGAAGAAGAAGGGCCTCAGCCAGCTGATCAGCCATACCCACTTGCGTTACGGAGCTGACATGACGGTGACCGTGTTGGATCGCATTAAGACACTCGGGTTTCTGTACGCGACCCGCGCGGGGATTTCGATCGGCATCGACGACCTCATCGTTCCACCGGGAAAACGGGAGTTCGTAAGCAACGCACAGAAAGAGGTTGTTAAGGTCGACTCACAGTACCGGGACGGTGCGATCACGAATGGTGAACGCTACAACAAGGTGATTGCCATTTGGTCAGACGTTACTGAAAAGATATCCGACATGATGTTTAACGAAATGGAGATAACAGAACAGCAGATCCATGACTTCAATCCGATCCTGCTGATGGCCGATTCTGGAGCTCGAGGTTCGAAACAACAGATCCGGCAGCTTGCTGGAATGCGTGGTCTGATGGCCAAGCCCTCTGGGGAGATCATCGAGACTCCAATCACCGCCAATTTCCGGGAAGGCCTCCACGTGCTGCAGTACTTCATATCCACGCACGGAGCTCGAAAAGGATTGGCGGATACGGCCTTGAAAACCGCCGATTCCGGGTATCTGACGCGCCGTCTTGTCGACGTGGCTCAGGACGTGATCATCAGTGAAGACGACTGCGGTACGGTCGATGGCATCTTCGTCGGCTCGATCGTCGAGTCCGGCGAAATCATCGAGCCCCTGCGGGACCGTATCATTGGCCGCGTCTCTCTCGAAAAGGTTAAAGACTATGAAAGTAAAACAATCGTCGATGTAAATTGCGAGATCACCGAGGATCTCGCCACCTCGATTCAGGCTGCGGGAATTGAGCGCGTGAAGATCCGATCCGTGCTGACGTGTGAGTCCCGGCGCGGCGTTTGCGTCCGATGCTATGGCCGCAATCTTGCAACGGGCCATCTCGTTGAAACAGGCGAAGCAGTGGGTGTAATTGCGGCGCAGTCGATTGGAGAGCCGGGTACGCAGCTGACGATGAGAACCTTCCACATCGGTGGAACGGCTAGCCGGGTGTTCGAGCAGACGAATCTGGAAGCCAAGAACGCGGGCATCGTCAAGTTCCACGATCTTCAGACCGTTCGTGATAAGACAGGATTTCTTGTCGCGATGAATAGAAATGGAGTCCTTGCCGTTGTGGACGACAAGGGGCGGGAAAAGGAACGGTACACCATCGTGTACGGGGCCCGGCTCAAGGTGGATGAGGAGCAAGAAGTAGCAGTCGGAACGGTACTGGTAGAGTGGGACCCGTACACCTTCGCGATCCTGACGGAGTTTGGAGGGGTCGTTCAGTTCAAAGACCTTGTCGAAGGCGTGACGATGCAGGAGGAGCTCGACGAGGTTACTGGATTGTCCCGCTGGGTTGTAACCGATTCTCCCGACGAGAAGCGTCAGCCGACGCTCCAGATACGTGACAATGACAACAAGATTCTGAAGAAATACCTGATTCCTTCACGTGCGCACCTCATTGTGGGCGAAGGCGATCCTGTATACCAGGGGGATGTGCTCGCAAAGATTCCGCGAGAAACCACAAAGACGAAAGATATCACCGGTGGCTTGCCTAGAGTTCAGGAGTTGTTCGAAGCCCGCAAGCCTAAAGAGACGGCGGTGATTGCCGAGATTGACGGCATGGTCAAGTACGGTGACATCAGCAAGGGCCAGCGCAAGATCTCGGTAGTCAACGAGGGGGTCGAGCGTGAGTATTCCCTACCTCGAGGGGTGCACGTCAACGTTCAGGAAGGTGAGTCGGTTCGCGCCGGAGAACCCCTGATGGATGGGCCCCGCAACCCGCACGACATCCTTGCCGTACTCGGTGAGAAGGAGTTGCAGACGTACCTGGTAAATGAAGTCCAGGAGGTTTACCGTTTGCAGGGCGTCACGATCAACGACAAACACATCGAAGTCATCGTGCGTCAGATGATGCGATGGATCAAGGTTGAAGAGGTCGGCGATACGGAGTTCCTTATTGATGCGCAGGTCGATCGTTTCCGCTTTCAGGAGGAAAACGATCGTGTCCGTTCAAACGGTGGTGAGCCAGCGTCTGGCCGACCCCTGCTACTGGGAATTACCAAGGCCTCTTTGGCGACCGACTCATTTATATCGGCAGCTTCATTCCAGGAAACGACTCGTGTCCTGACGGAAGCCTCGATCAGCGGAAAAATTGACTACCTGAGGGGTTTGAAGGAGAACGTCATTATGGGGCGCCTGATCCCGGCAGGGACGGGCCTCAGCTACTATCGAAACGTCTTCCTGGACAACGAGGCGGTGCCCGAGGCGGTGCTTCTCGAGGATTTTGAAGGGATTGATCCGCCACAGAGTCCGAAGAGTTCGAGCCAGGAATCGTTGACGACATAGAGCTCTGTAGTGTCTGCGGATTGAGCGTAGTAGCCGAAGCTACCGCAAAGCAGGCACCTGGTCCTGAATAGCCTCGATCATCGGCTCTTTTCTATTGAGACGGACCCGGTCGAACTCCGACCCGAACGGGTGGCGCGGGACGTTGAGAGTTTTTGGAAGTGCATGGATTGACAAGCACTTACCCAATCTAATACGATTAACGACTCTCCCTAGAGACGGTTTTGCGACTGGGGGAGTGACGCAAGGTTCAGGAGTTGAAGCATCGTGCCGACGTTCAACCAGCTGGTTCGACAGGGTCGAAAGAAGCCGAAGTATAAGACGGGCAGTCCTGCGCTGCAGAGTTGTCCGCAGAAGCGTGGCGTATGTACTCGGGTATATACGTCCACGCCGAAGAAGCCGAATTCAGCCTTGCGTAAGGTTGCCCGGGTCCGATTGACGAATGGGATTGAGGTTACGACTTACATCCCAGGAATTGGGCACAACCTGCAGGAGCACTCCATCGTCTTGATTCGCGGTGGTCGCGTCAAGGATTTGCCGGGCGTTCGATACCACGTCGTTCGTGGAACATTGGATGCTTCGGGTGTGGCGGGCCGCAAGCAGTCGCGGTCGAAGTACGGCGCGAAGCGACCGAAGGCATAAAACTGCCGAGGTAAGAGGTCGGCCACCGGAATCTACCCCTGGGTATAGGCTCCGCATGATTCGTCAATAAACTTTGCCGAAAGGCCGCGACTTCCTGCTGAATTTTATGGAAGTTGTCTTGAGGTTTGTATGCCCAGAAAGGCTCACATCGTACGCCGCGAGATTCTGCCGGATCCGGTTTATTCGAGTACCCTCGTGTCGAAGTTCGTCAACCAGATGATGTGGGGCGGTAAGAAAAGCGTTGCGCAACAGATTTTCTACCGGGCGTTGAAGATCGTGGAACAGAAATCCGGCGATGATCCGTTGAAGGTGTTTAAGAAGGCCATCGAGAACATAAAGCCGGTTTTAGAGGTGAAATCGCGCCGCGTGGGTGGATCGACTTACCAAGTGCCCCTGGAGGTGACCACTGTCCGCCGGACGTCCCTGGGCATTCGTTGGCTCATCGGATATTCGCGGGCGAGAGGCGAGAAATCGATGGAAGAAAAGCTTGCCGGCGAGTTGCTGGATGCCGCTAACAACCGCGGAAACGCCGTGAAGAAGAAGGAAGACACGCACCGGATGGCAGAGGCGAACAAGGCGTTTGCCCACTATCGTTGGTAATGCGATCTAGAAGTTCATGCCTCGAGTTGTACCACTAGAGAGAACCCGCAATATTGGCATCATGGCCCATATCGATGCCGGCAAGACGACCACCACAGAGCGGATTCTCTACTACACCGGAATCAACTACAAGTTGGGCGAGGTGCATGAAGGTACGGCGACGATGGACTGGATGGAGCAGGAGCAGGAGCGTGGCATCACGATCACCTCAGCTGCCACCACATGTTTCTGGAAAGATTTCCGGGTCAACATAATCGATACTCCCGGTCACGTGGATTTTACGGCGGAGGTTGAGCGATCTCTTCGAGTGCTCGACGGTGCAGTAGCCGTTTTTTGTGCGGTTGGTGGCGTCGAGCCTCAATCGGAAACCGTATGGCGGCAGGCAGACAAGTATCGTGTGCCTCGGATCGCTTTCGTCAACAAGATGGATCGAGCCGGAGCCGACTTCGATAACTGTGTCGACATGATCCGGAATCGATTGCGGGGAAACCCAGTTGTGCTTCAGCTACCCCTCGGGAAAGAAGATAGGTTCCGGGGCGTTATTGACCTGGTTCGGCAAAAAGCGATCGTCTATTCTGATGCGACGCGCGGCACCGAGTACGCGATACAGGAAATTCCCGAAGACTGTAGGGAAGAGTCGGCTGTGCGGCGCGAGAAACTGATTGAGGCTGCCAGCGAGGCGGACGAAGGGTTGTTCGAGAAGTTCGTAAGTGGAGAGGAAATATCCGAGGACGAACTCAAGGCGGGTGTCAGGCGTGCAACAATCGAGATGAAGATGACGCCGGTTTTGTGTGGCTCCGCCTTTAAGAACAAAGGCGTCCAAAACCTACTTGATGCGGTTGTCGATTTTCTTCCCTCTCCCCTCGACGTGCCACCGATTTCAGGCTTTGCTCAAGATCGGTCCTCTGAAATTGCTCGAAAGGCGGATGATTCGGAGCCCTTTTCGGCGCTCGTTTTCAAGATCATGTACGACCCGTTTGTCGGGCAACTGGCCTTTTTCAGGGTGTATTCGGGGCATGCCGATGCCGGTACGCACGTTTACAACACGGCAAAAGATAAACGCGAGCGCATTGGTCGCCTGCTGAAGATGCATGCGGACAAGCGTGAAGAGATAGAAAGCATCTACACCGGAGATATCGCGGCCGCCGTTGGATTGAAGACCGTAACGACAGGCGATACGATCTGCAGCGATGGCGCGCCAATTCTTCTCGAAGCCATGGATTTTCCCGAGCCTGTTATTTCGGTTGCAATTGAACCAAAGACCAAGGCCGACCAGCAGAAGATGGGTCTGGCACTGGGGAAGCTGGCTCAAGAGGATCCGACTTTTCGCTTGCACACCGACACGGATACCGGACAGAGCATTATTTCCGGGATGGGCGAGCTGCATCTGGAGATTATTGTCGACCGGATGCTGAGAGAGTTCAGTGTAGGTGCAAATGTAGGTAAGCCGCAGGTCTCATACAAGGAAACGATTCGCAAAGCAGCCGAGGCAGAGGGGCGTTACGTTCGACAAACTGGCGGACGCGGCCAATACGGCCACGTCAAGATAAGGATTGAACCTGCCGAACCCGGTACGGGGTTCGATTTTGTCAATAAAATCGTCGGCGGCTCAGTTCCCAAAGAGTTTATTAAACCTGTCCAGCAGGGGATCGCCGCGGCGATGACGTCCGGAATTCTAGCAGGGTATGAGATGCGTGATCTGAAGGTCACGCTGTTTGATGGGTCTTTCCACGATGTGGATTCCTCAGAAATTGCCTTCAAAATTGCGGGTTCAATGGCGTTTAAGGCGGCATGCGCAAAGGCGTCTCCATCTTTGATGGAACCTGTGATGCGAGTTGAGGCGGTTCTTCCTGAGGAGTATTTGGGCGACGTAATTGGAGATTTGAAGTCTCGCCGCGGGCATGTGGAAGGTATGGAATCCCGTCAAGGAACTCAAATTGTTAACGCGCTGGTGCCGTTGTCGACGATGTTCGGCTACGCCACCGACCTTCGATCGATGACTCAGGGACGCGCAACGTACTCGATGCATTTCGGGCAATATTCAGAGGTGCCTTCCCAGATTGCTGAAGAGATCATTGCGAAGGCTCAGGGGCGGGAATTTAAGCCGGTTTAAAGAGGTCGGGCGGTCAGAGACCGCCTCTATAGAAGAAGGAATTCCACACGAGGAAGCGCAATGGCGAAAGAAAGATTTGAGCGAAACAAGCCGCACATCAACGTTGGGACGATTGGACATATCGATCACGGGAAGACGACGTTAACGGCGGCGATAACGAAGACGTTGGCGAAGAATGATCCGAAGGTATCGTTCCGGTCGTTTGATTCGATCGACAATGCGCCGGAAGAGAAGGCGCGAGGGATCACGATAGCGACAGCGCATGTGGAGTATGAGACGGCGAACCGGCACTATGCGCACGTGGACTGCCCGGGGCACGCCGACTACATCAAGAACATGATCACGGGAGCGGCGCAGATGGACGGGGCGATCCTGGTGGTGGCGGCGACAGACGGGCCGATGCCGCAGACGCGAGAGCACATATTGCTGGCGCGGCAGGTGGGGGTGCCGTTTGTGGTGGTGTTTTTGAACAAGTGCGACGCGGTGGAAGACGAAGAGCTACTGGAGTTGGTGGAGATGGAAGTGCGGGAGTTGTTGACATCGTATGGATTTCCGGGGGATGACGTGCCGGTGGTGCGGGGGTCGGCGCTGAAAGCGCTGGAAGAAGAAGGCGCGTGGATGGGGAAGATCGACGAATTGATGGCGAAAGTGGATGAGTATATACCGGTGCCGGAGCGGGACGTGGACAAGCCGTTTTTGATGCCGATCGAGGATATATTTTCGATATCAGGACGGGGAACGGTGGTGACGGGCCGGATCGAGCGCGGGATCGTGAAGGTAGGCGAGGAGTTGGAGATCGTGGGATTCACGCCGACGTTCAAGACGGTGATCACGGGCGTGGAGATGTTCAAGAAGCTGCTCGATGAGGGGCAAGCGGGCGACAACGTGGGACTGTTGTTGCGGGGGACGAAGAAGGACGAAGTGGAGCGGGGACAGGTGGTCGCGAAGAAGGGATCGATCCAGCCACACACGAAGTTCAACGCCGAGGTGTATGTGCTGACGAAGGACGAGGGCGGGAGGCACACGCCATTTTTCAACGGGTATCGGCCGCAGTTTTATTTTCGGACCACAGACGTGACGGGGTCATCGTCGCTGCCGGAAGGGGTGGAGATGGTGATGCCTGGCGACAATGTGAGTTTGAAGATCGAGCTGATCACGCCGGTGGCTCTGGAGAAGGGATTGCGGTTCGCAATCCGTGAAGGCGGCCGCACCGTGGGTGCGGGTACCGTCACCGAAATTACTGAAGACTAAAGACACTGACCACGATGCTAAACGAAAAAATCCGCATCCGTCTGAAAGCTTACGACTCGAGGATACTGGATCAGTCATCGGGTGAGATCGTGGATACGGCCAAGCGCACCGGTGCTCGAGTGGCCGGCCCGATTCCCCTTCCGACGGTCATAAACAAGTACACCGTCTTACGCTCGCCCCACGTGGATAAGAAGTCAAGAGAGCAGTTCGAGGTCCGGACGCACAAGCGGTTGCTCGACATTCTTGAGCCGACGCCTCAGACGGTGGATGCCTTGATGAAGCTTGATCTGCCTGCAGGTGTTGATGTCGAGATTAAGGCGTTTGGGCGGGAGCACGGAATTTAGGAGTGGAAGTTACCGAACCGCTCGGGCGGTTAAGGGTGTAGGCCCGACGCTAGCAGAAAAATGGTAGACGCACTCTTAGGTAAGAAGATTGGGATGACCCAGGTGCTGGGCGAGGACGGCATGGCTGTGCCTGTAACCGTCATCGAAGTCGGCCCATGTGTCGTCCTGCAACGTAAGACCATCGCCCGCGATGGGTACGAAGCTGTACAGTTAGGCCTGGTCGAATTTGTGAAGGAAAAAAGAGTCGGCAAGCCGATGGCCGGACATTTCAAGAAAGCCGGCGTGCCACCTGGACGTTTCTTGCGAGAAGTGGGTCTCAGCGGTGATGATGAGTTGACGCCGGGTGATCGTGTAGGGGTGAACATCTTCGAATCCAGCGATCGGGTTCATGTGACGGGGACCAGTAAGGGGCGGGGTTTCGCAGGGGTCATCAAGCGTCACGGTTTTGCGGGTGGTCGGGCGAGCCACGGGTCCATGTTCCACCGGGCTCCGGGATCGATCGGACAGTCCGCCTATCCTTCCCGGGTGTTGAAGGGGACTCGCATGCCAGGCCATATGGGCGCGAAGAGGGTAACCACTCGCGGACTTCGTGTGCAAGAGGTGGACGAAGAAAGAAACCTTATTTTGGTGCGAGGCGCGGTACCGGGACCCAATGGTGGATACGTTGTGGTTAAGAGAGCAGGTTAGCATGCCGAAAGTTGAAGTTAAGAATCTGGAAAACAAGGTCATCGAGACGATCGAACTGGCTGACTCCGTGTTCGATGCTCCAGTCAATAAAGGCTTGATGCACGATTCAGTTCGGCAGTATCTGGCGAGCCACCGCGGAGGAACGCATTCGACTAAATCCCGCCATGAAGTCAGAGGCAGCGGCCGAAAACCCTGGCGTCAGAAAGGCTCGGGCCGTGCGCGGGTCGGAGAGGCGCGGAACCCGCTGTGGCGAACTGGGGGTACAGTATTCGGTCCAAAGCCCAGAAAATACAACTATTCGCTTCCGAAAAAAATGTTTCGGGCAGCCTTACGGTCGGCTTTGACTGTGAAGCTTCGAGACTCGGAACTCAGCGTCGTCGATGCCTTCAGTCTGGGGAGTCACCGGACGAAGTTATTCGCAGAGTGTCTGGACAAGTTGAGTTTCAGGCGCAAGGTGCTCCTGGTGGATCACGAAGAGAATCCCAACCTCCGGCTGGCTGCACGAAATCTGGTCGAGGTACGCCTGATCGCAAACCTTCAAGTCACGCCATACCAGCTCTTGAACTCCCGGCACGTGATATTCACGAAGGCGGCGGTCCTGGGCCTTCAGGAGGTTCTGGCGAAATGAGTACTATCTTTGACGTGATTCGCCGCCCGGTTATTACCGAAAAGGGGTTGGGATTGAAGGAAGAGGAGCGAACGCTCTGCTTCAGGGTGCGGTCGGGTGCCAGTAAGCCTGAAATCCGGCAGGCCGTGGAGCAGATTTTCAAGGTAAGGGTCGAGCTTGTCCGCACAATGGTTGTTCGCGGGAAAATGCGCCGTCGCGGCCGCTTCGTCGGCTACCAGCCATCGTGGAAGAAGGCATATGTGAAGCTGGCTGAAGGCGAAAAAATGATCGAGTACGGGGACGAAATATAGGCATATGCGGTCTGGTCAAGACGAATCACTGAAATGGCGATAAAGAAATTCAAACCGACGCCGATGTCGCGGCGATTCCAGGAAGTGATCGACTACAAGAGGGAGATTACTACGGATAAGCCGCATAAGCCTCTGCTTGAAGCGAAGAAAAGGATCAGCGGGCGAAATAATTATGGGCACGTGACGATCCGGCATCGAGGTGGTGGTAGCAAGAAGCAGTATCGGGTCATCGATTTCAAGCGCAACAAATCGGGTGTTCCGGCGAGCGTAGAGACTATCGAGTATGACCCCAATCGGTCAGCCTTTATTGCCCTGCTCTCTTATGTCGACGGTGAGAAGCGATACATTCTTCAACCCGTCGGCCTCAAAGTTGGTATGAATGTTGTGTCAGGGCCCGACGCCGACATTCTGGTCGGCAACTCATTGCCGCTCAAGAATATTCCTCTTGGCACAACGATTCACAATATCGAACTCCGTCCCGGAAAGGGTGCCCAGATGGTACGTGCGGCGGGTGGTTCGGCCCAACTGGTAGCCAAGGAGGGGAAATACGCACATATAAAGCTACCTTCAGGTGAAGTCAGACTCGTCGCCCTCGATTGTGCCGCCACGGTGGGACAGGTGGGCAACTTGGATCATGAAAACATCAGCCTCGGTAAGGCCGGCCGGAAGAGACACCGGGGCATTCGACCTACCGTGCGTGGTGTGGTGATGAACCCGGTGGACCACCCTCATGGGGGTGGAGAAGGACGGGTCAAGGGCAACAATCCCATGACGCCCTGGGGCAAACCGACGTTGGGTTATCGGACGCGCAACAACAAACGGACCGACCAATTCATCGTTAAGAGGAAGAAGTAGGGTTTATGGCACGATCGGTCAAGAAAGGCTACTTTATCGATGACCATCTGGAGAAGGTGATCACGCGAATGAATGCCCGAAACGAAAAGAAGGTCCACAAGACCTGGTCGAGGCGCTCAACCGTAACACCGGAGATGGTGGGCCACACGATTGCGGTACACAACGGGAAGAAGTTCATCCCCGTTTACGTAACAGAGAACATGGTGGGTCACAAGTTCGGAGAATTCGCCCCGACCCGGACATTCCGTGGGCACTCGGCGGGCGGTAAGGCAGTGACGCCGAGATAATGCATGTGCGGTCTATGACCGACGGCCCGTTGGTGGATTGTGCGCTGATCTAGCGCACCTGCAGTAGAAAGCATGATTTCAAAAGCTACAGCACGGTTCATACGCATGTCGCCTCAGAAAGTTCGTCTTGTAGTGGATCTCATTCGTGGCAAGAACGTGAACGATGCGTTGATGACACTGCAGTTCACGAACAAGCGCGCTACCGGAGCGATCGAGAAAGTCGTTCGTTCCGCGGTGGCCAACGCGACGGAGCTGACCGAAACAGTTGATGTCGACAAGCTGTTTATCGAGACGGCGTACATTAATGAAGGACCTCGGCTGAAACGGATCCGGCCGGCCCCGATGGGGCGGGCGTTCCGCTACCAGCGACGGATGAGTCATGTCACGATTGAGTTAGGGGAAAAGGAATGATCCTGTAGGTGCGGTCTAGGACCGCACACGTTTGATGACACATCTGATGAGACGTTCGATGACGCGTTCGATGACATGCTCGGTGACTTATTCAATGAATAATGCGCCAGGATACAGCGCACCTGCAGCCGAGGAAAGATAGTTAATGGGTCAAAAGACACATCCATACGGATTTCGGCTCGGTATTACCAAGCCATGGCGATCTCGGTGGTTTGCTACGAAGGAGTACGGCAGACTGCTTCACGAAGACCTGGAACTGAAGCGGAGGCTGAAGAAGCAGCTCTCCCATGCCGGCGTCAGCAGTATCGAAGTCGAGCGAATGGCGAATAAGCTTCGGATCACGATCTTTACGTCCCGTCCCGGCATCATCATCGGTCGTAAGGGCTCGGAGATCGACCGGCTCAAGGGCGACATCCAGAAGCAGACAAACCGTGAGGTCTATATCAATATCCAGGAGATCCACCGGCCCGAATTGGACGCGCAGCTAGTCGCTGAGTCCATCGCGATGCAACTGGAGAAACGGATAGCGTTTCGCAGGGCGATGCGCAAGGCTGTCGATTCGGCCTTGAGATTTGGTGCAAAGGGCATCAAGGTACGGGTGAGCGGCCGGTTGAATGGTGCGGAAATCGCACGGTCGGAATGGTATCTGCAGGGCCAGCTACCGCTGCACACGCTCCGTGCAGATATTGATTACGGCTTTGCGCAGTCCTACACCACTTACGGCGTAATTGGTGTGAAATGCTGGACCTACAAAGGAGATATCCTGTCGAAGGCGCCGACCCAGCCGGGCGCTGCTGCGCTTTAGGGTTGAGCTTTATCGAGGAATTGTTCGTATGTTGATGCCGAAAAAAGTCAAGTACCGCAAGCAACAGCGCGGTCGGATGAAGGGCAAGGCCTGGCGTGGGTCGAGCTTGGAGTTCGGAGACTACGGCCTGAAAACGCTAGACTCGGCGTGGCTCACAGATCGTCAGATTGAAGCAGCTCGGGTTGCAATGACGCGTTTCGTGAAGCGTGGCGGAAAAGTGTGGATTCGAATATTTCCGGACAAGCCGGTGACCAAGAAGCCCGCGGAAACACGGATGGGTAAGGGCAAAGGCGCGCCCGAGTACTGGGTAGCGCCTGTAAAGCCCGGTCGGATTCTGTATGAAATGGAAGGTGTACCCGAAGCCGTGGCCCGCGAGGCCATGCGCCTGGCCGCCCAGAAGCTGCCGATTCGGACGAAGTTCGTGGCGCGTATGGAACGTATTGAAGAAGGGACATCGTGATGAAGTCGACGGATCGTCTCAATAAATTGAAGGACCTTTCCGAAGAAGAACTCAGCGATCGGAAAGATGAAATGTCGGAAGAAGCTTTCCGACTGCGATTCCAGTGGACGATGGGGCAGGCTGAGGCGCTCAAGAAAATGCGGGAACTTCGCCGAGACCGGGCGCGCGTGCTGACTTTGCTTCGTGAGAAGCGGGTGGAGCGACATAAGGGCGATTAATCCAGGTGTCCGGGCGTGAGCACTAATTTGGGGCCTAGTTTGGAGCCTAGTTTGGAGCAATGAAACAAAACATGGCTAGGAAATGGTAGAGGAAGCAAGTCAGCCGAAAGAGACCGGCCGCGTCCGGCACCGGCAGGAAAAGGTCGGAGTTGTTACACGGACCAAGATGCAGAAAACCATCGTGGTTGAGGTCAGTCGACGCGTACCGCATCCGCTTTATAAGCGGATCATTGCCCGCCGGTCCAAGTTCCTAGTCCATGACGAGGAAGGTAAGGCTCATACTGGCGATGTCGTGCGGATCGTTGAGACGCGGCCGGTGAGTAAGCACAAACGCTGGCGCCTTCGGGAGATTGTCCAGCCGTCCTCGAGCCGCGGCGTGTAGCTCAAGGTCATTGCTATGAGCATTCAAATGAGAACCGTTCTTGAGGTGGCTGACAATTCTGGCGCGAAAAGAATCGCCTGCATATTGCCGCTGGGTGGTTCGGTAGGAAGGAATGCAGGCTTGGGGGACATCATAACCGCGTCGGTTAAAGAGGCGAGCCCGGCAAGCAATGTGAAGAAAGGCACTGTGGTGAAGGCAGTGATCGTGCGGACTTGCAAGGAGCATCGCCGGAGGGACGGCACCCATGTCCGGTTCGATCAGAATGCCGCAGTATTGATCGACGATCAGGGCGAGCCGATCGGTACCCGCGTTTTCGGACCGGTGGCTCGGGAGCTTCGTGAAAAGCAGTTCATGAAAATTGTTTCACTGGCTCCGGAGGTAATTTGATGTTGGCGATTCCTCCAATCAAAAAGAACGACGACGTCTATGTTCTTAAGGGTAAGGACCGCGGCAAGACCGGCCGGGTGCTGATCGTGATTTCGCAGAAGCAGCGAATTGTAGTTGAAGGCGTGCAAATGATTAAGCGTCACACGCGGCCCAATCCGCAGAAGAACATCAAGGGCGGCATAGTCGAGAAGGAAGCCTCGATTCACATATCAAACGTCGCGATTGTTTGTAAGGACTGCAAGAAGCGCACACGCATTGGCATAACGGTGCTTGAAGACGGCAGCCGTGAGCGAACGTGTAAGAAGTGTGGGAACGCATTGGTCTAGGCGGGAGTACACGGGAGTACAAAGGTGTCAAGGCTGAGCGAACAGTATAAAAGTGTGATGGTTCCCGCTCTAATCAAGCATTTCAAGTACGAGAACATCATGGCTGTGCCTCGTCTGCGGAAGGTCGTTATCAACATGGGTCTCGGTGAGGCAATACAAAACAGTAAGATTCTCGATGCAGCCGTCACGGAACTCGGAACTATTACAGGTCAGCGTCCAATTATTACGCATGCCAAGCAGTCGATTGCTAATTTCAAGCTGCGCGAGAAGATGCCCATCGGTGCTGCCGTGACGTTGCGGGGAGAACGGATGTATGAGTTCCTCGATCGTCTCATAAGCTTGGCGCTGCCTCGTGTGCGTGACTTTCGAGGTGTGCCGACGCGTTCTTTCGATGGTCGAGGTAACTACACACTGGGATTACAGGATCAGCTGATCTTTCCGGAGATCGACTATGCCAAGGTCGACAAGATTAAGGGCATGAACGTGACACTCGTTACTACGGCAAAAACCGACGATGAGGGGCGGGAATTACTCCGATTGCTCGGAATGCCGTTTCGTCAACAGTAGGAGATTGAATGGCACGTAGGTCATCAGTAGCCAAGGAAGCCAAGAACAAGAAATTTACCGTCCGTTACCGGAATCGGTGCAGGAGATGCGGGCGTCCTCGAGGTTTTATGCGCAAGTTTCAGCTGTGTAGAATCTGTTTCCGGAGCCTCTCTCTCGCAGGCGAGATTCCCGGAGTGGTGAAGTCAAGTTGGTGAGGATGAAATGGAATGACTGATCCGATCGCAGACATGTTGACCCGCCTCCGTAACGGCTTGCAGGCGCGACACGAGAGAGTTCAGATCCCAGCGTCGAATCTGAAAGTCGAAATTGCTCGGATATTGAAGGAAGAAGGATACGTCACCACTTACAAATGCGCGGATGTTGGCGGCAAGCCTGCCCTGACGGTGACCCTGAAGTACAGCTCTACGCGAGAAGATGTGATTTCGTCGCTTAAACGAATCAGTCGGCCAGGCTGTCGCGTCTACGTGAGCAATAAGGACATTCCGAAGGTGCTTGGGGGTCTGGGAATCAACATCCTCAGCACTTCCAGCGGCGTAATGACTGGCCAGGATGCTCGAAAAAATGGAGTTGGAGGAGAAGTCCTTTGCGACGTTTACTAGATGGGCCGGTCGGTTGACCATCACTGGAAGTCGGAATTGGCAAGCGGAAGTATCAGCCCTTGGAGTTCAATGTATGGCTTCGGGCCGGACGTCAGTGGCTGATAGCATAAGGCCCTCTGTGGTCTGAAATTCAGAAAACACGTTATGTCACGAATAGGAAAACAACCGATTCCCATCCCCGAAAAGGTGAAGGTGCAGATCGGAGCAAATGAGATTCAGGTGTCCGGACCGAGGGGGAACATTACGTCTCCCGTTCCACCGGGAATCGTCTGCGACTTGAACGACAACGAACTTGTCTTTACGCGGAGTGATGATACGGGACCACAGCGGGCTTTTCATGGTCTGGCGCGAGCTCTGGCCGCCAATGCTGTTCAGGGAGTTTTCGAGAGTTTTACCAAGGAACTGGACATTGTCGGCGTTGGTTTCAGAGCTGAAATAAAGGGGCAGTCTGTGATCTTCAGTCTTGGTTTTTCCCATCCGATCGAATATCCGATTCCCGAGGGTATCGAAATCAAGGTCGATAAGCAGACGCGACTGACGGTTTCCGGTGTAGACAGGCAACAAGTGGGTCAGGTGGCGGCGGTTATTCGCAGTTTGAGGAAGCCGGATCCGTACAAGAACAAGGGAATTCGATACGTGGGCGAGATTCTAAAGAAAAAGGCCGGCAAGACGGGTGGGGGCGCTGCAGCTTGATGGCAGGATTGGCAACAGGTTACGAATTTCGAAGGCGCGTCCATAGGCGGATCCGGAAGAAAGTAGCTGGAACGGGCAAACGACCGCGCCTTGCCGTTTTCCGGAGCAACAAGAATATTTATGCCCAGTTGATCGACGATCAGAGCGGCCAGACGCTCGCTTCTGCCGCATCGAACGAGGCCGAAGCCAAGAAGACCCTCTCATGCGGCGGCAATATTGAAGCTGCCAGGGCGGTCGGACGCCTGATCGCGGAGCGGGCAAAAGGCAAGGGCGTGGATGGCGTAGTTTTTGATCGTGGCGGGTACATTTATCATGGTCGGGTTCAAGCGCTTGCGGAGTCGGCGCGCGAAGCGGGATTAAAATTCTAAGAGGAGTTTTGGTGGCGAATCAGAGAAACATGAATCCAAGAGCGGGAAGTCCGAGATCCGGAAATCCGAGATCAAGGAATCCCAGAGACGAATTGGGCGATGGGTTTACGGATACGGTGGTTTCGATCAATCGTGTGACTAAGGTCGTCAAGGGCGGTAAAAATCTAAGCTTCAGCGCGCTGGTGGTCGTTGGTGATCAGAAAGGTCGCGTGGGGTACGGCAACGGCAAGGCGAAAGAAGTGCCGGCCGCTATACGCAAAGGTATCGAGATCGCTAAAAGGAACCTGATCAGCGTTCCGATCTTCAACAACACGACACCTCACCGTGTCGTCGGTGTATTTGGTGCAGGTCGTGTTCTGCTCAAACCGGCGGCGGAAGGAACGGGTGTCATTGCGGGAGGCGCCGTGCGCGCTGTGGTCCAGGCAGCAGGCATCAGCAACATTCTGACGAAGTCCATTGGAACCTCAAACCCTCACAACGTTATCAAGGCTACGTTTGAGGGATTGAAATCGTTGAAAAATCCAACGGACGTGGCCCGATTGCGGGGCAAACGCGTTGAGGAGTTGACCGGCTAATGGCGGGTCGGAAGAAAAAGTCATCAACATTGAAGGTCCAGTATTATCGAAGCGTTATCGGATCCAGCGAGCATCAGAAGCGCGTCGTCAAGGGACTTGGATTACGGCGTTTGAATGCGGTTCGTGAATTTAAGGACACTCCTGACGTGCGGGGAATGATTGCCAAGGTGCCTCATCTGGTCCGAGTGGTCGAATAGGCAGTGTTGAGGACGGGTTGAGGACGAAAGATATGACTGGAATTAATGACTTAAAGCCAAATCCCGGCGCTACGCGCCAGAGAAAGAGGGTCGGCCGGGGCATGGGTTCGGGCACCGGCAAGACCGCGGGCAGGGGTCATAAGGGACAGCGCTCCCGGTCGGGTTACCATGCGAAGCGTGGATTTGAGGGCGGCCAGATGCCCTTGCACCGGAGGCTACCGAAGCGTGGTTTCACGAATGCCATTTTCAAGAAGCGACATTCGACCGTAAATGTCGGTGATCTGATCCGCCTCGGTGTCGTTGAACCGGGAGCCGCGATAGGTGCCGATGAACTTGTCGCAGCAGGCATCGTACGCAAGTTGGAAAAAGACGGTCTTCGAGTCCTCGGCGGAGGATCGATTGACCGCCCATTGCACGTGATAGCGCAACACTTCACCAAAGGCGCCGAAGAAAAAATTGCGGCTGCCGGCGGAAAGTGCGAGGTCGTCACTCGTTGATCGACGCTGTACAGAATATATTCAACGTTCCAGATCTGCGAAGACGTGTTCTGTTCATGCTCGGCCTACTGGCCGTCTATCGTATCGGTGCGTTTATCCCGACGCCGGGAGTCGACTTTGCCGCTCTCGAGGTGTTCTTTGCGGAGACCGCTTCGGGTACCGTTCTGGGATTTTTTGATCTCTTTTCCGGGGGCAATTTCAGCCGTCTGACGATCTTCGCTTTAGGGATCATGCCCTATATCACCTCGTCGATCATCTTGCAGTTGCTGACAGTAGTCTGGCCGTACCTGGAGAAGTTGTCCAAAGAAGGTGAGCTGGGCCGACGGAAAATCACGACCTATACCCGATACCTGACGATCGTGCTAGCCGCGGTTCAGTCCGGCGGAATCGCATACGCACTGCAGCGTGACGGCCAGTTCGTCATCAATCCGGGCCTGAGCTTCGTTCTAATGACGATGCTCACCTTGACCACCGGTACGGCCTTCATCATGTGGCTTGGGGAGCAGATATCGGAACGAGGAATTGGAAACGGGATGTCGTTGATTATCTTCGCGGGCATCGTCGTCGGACTACCCAGCGCTGTCAGTGAGATCTTCGACAAATTGAATACCAACGAATGGTCCGTTCTGACGGTGATACTTCTCCTGGGAATGATGGTTGCTGTCGTAGCCTTCATCGTGACCGTCGAGCGAGGTCAACGTAGGATCAGTGTTCAGTATGCAAAGCGAGTTGTTGGGCGGCGCGTTATGGGTGGGCAATCAACGCATTTGCCCCTGAAGGTCAATACCGGCGGGGTGATTCCGGTGATCTTCGCGTCTTCGATTCTGACCTTCCCGCAAACGTTTGGTCTGGTGATGAGCGAAAACCGGTTTTTGCAGGGAGTCAGCAGCGCGTTGACTTTCGGTGAACCCCTGTACAACATTTTCTTCGTATCTGCGATTATCTTCTTCTGTTACTTTTATACCTCCATCATCTTCAACCCGAACGAAGTGGCAGACAACATGCGCAAGTATGGGGGGTTCATTCCGGGCATTCGGCCGGGCAAGCGTACGGCAGAATATTTGAACACGATTTTGACCCGGTTGACACTGGTGGGGGCCCTGTATCTGTCACTGGTTTCAATCCTTCCCGAATTCATGATGACCGGATTCCACGTCCAGAACATTCCGTTCGTGGGGCCCGGCCTGGACTCGGCGCTTCCGCAGTTTATTACGCAGGGACTCCAGGTGACGTTTTACTTTGGCGGCACGTCGTTGTTAATTGTGGTTGGCGTGGCGATGGATACGGTCCAGCAAATCGAGTCCCAACTAATCATGCGTCATTATGACGGTTTTCTGAAGAAGGGCCGTGTTCGCGGGAGGCGCAGTTCGTAGTGTTTAGGAATGTTGTCATCCTGCTGGGACCCCCGGGAGCCGGAAAAGGAACCCAGGCTAAGGCCGTGACGGAGAGGCTGGGGCTTCCCCAGATTTCAACGGGGGACATGCTCCGGGACGCTGTGCGGCGAAAGACGCCACTTGGAGTTGAAGCCGAGGAAGTCCTTGCCGCGGGAGACCTTGTGAATGATGAGCTTGTGAACGGCATTGTTGTCGAGCGGATTGCCGCCCCAGATTGCGCCGGCGGGTTCATCCTTGACGGGTATCCGCGCAACGTCAGCCAGGCTGGTATGTTCGGAGCTGGGCTCGAAGCAAGTGATAATTTGTTGGTTATCGAGCTTGCCGTGGATGCCGAATTCTTGGTGCGGCGTTTGACCGCACGGCGTACGTGCAGCCAGTGCGGAGCTATCTATAATGTTGGCAGTAAACCTCCAAAAGAAGAAGGCGTTTGCGACCTGTGTGGGGGCGGTTTAGTGCAGCGACCCGACGACACCGAAGCTGTCATTCGGGACCGCATGCAAACCTATAGAGCCGAAACCGAGCCTTTAGTGGACTACTATCGGGAACGCGGCATCTATCATCAGATTGACGGGATGGGAGCGATTGACCAGATTTCAGCGGACCTGGTGTCGATCATCGGCCTTCCCGTCAGTCAAGGAGACTAGTCAGGTTTGCCGAAAGAAGATGCGATTGAAGTGATGGCCACGGTCGTCGAGCACCTTCCGAACGCGATGTTTAAAGTGGAACTGGAGAACAAGCATCAGGTTCTTGCGCACATTTCGGGAAAGATGCGTAAGCATTTTATACGCATACTTCCAGGGGATCGGGTGGCCGTAGAGCTGTCGCCATACGATCTGACGCGAGGCCGGATTGTGTATCGGTATAAGTAGCGTTTGGCCAGGGGTTGAAAGCTGGCGACAGGAATAATTTATGAAAGTAAGGGCGTCCGTCAAAAAGATCTGTGACAAGTGTAAGTTGGTGCACCGGCGTGGCGTTGTCCGAGTGATATGTTCCAACCCGAAACACAAGCAACGTCAGGGATGAAGAAGCAGGGACAAGTGAAAATTGACAAGTGTTTAGAAAATGAGTGCCGACGGAATTCGTCACGCGTCAATAGTCACTGAGAGGATTGTTTATGGCACGAATAGCAGGAGTCGATCTTCCGCCGAACAAGAGAATTGAGATCGGCTTGACCTATATATTCGGAATCGGCAGGTCGCTGGCGACCAAGATCGTGACGGACGCTGGCGTCAGTCTGGACCGCAAGGTTCGTGACTTGAACGACGAAGAGACAACGAAGATTCGGAAACTCATCGAAGAGGATTACAACGTTGAAGGCGATCTTCGCAAGGAAGTCTCCATCAATATCAAACGCCTGATGGAAATCGGATCGTACAGAGGCTTCAGGCATCGGCGAGGCTTACCGGCGAGGGGCCAGAGGACCCACACGAACGCGCGTACCAGGAAGGGACCGCGGCGCGGTGCGGTGTCGGTCCGCAGGAAAGCGACCGCAAAGACGTAGTAATGACGTAGTGATGAATAGTGCGTGACACGTAACGAGCTGCGACGGTGGGTTCGCGCTCGGTGCCGATCACTGGGAGTGACTAGTGGCCAAAGGCAAGAAGAGAACAGGGAAAAGACGTGAAAAGAAAGTCGTTCCCGTTGGACACGCTTATATTCAGGCGACGTTCAACAATACGATCGTAACGATTTCTGACACCGAGGGGAATGTTGTGTGCTGGTCCAGCGCGGGATCTCTCGGGTTCAGGGGTTCCCGTAAGGGGACGCCGTTTGCTGCCCAACAGGCATCGGTGACGGCTGCGAAAAAGGCGCGGGATGTAGGTATGAGAACGATCGAAGTGAGTGTTAAGGGTCCGGGCTCCGGTCGGGATTCGGCGGTCCGGGGTTTGCAGGGCGCGGGTTTGGACATCCGCGCGATCCGAGATGTCACCCCGATGCCGCACAATGGTTGCCGGCCTCCCAAGAAGCGGCGGGTGTGATCGGATGGGCGGAATTAGATCCGTGATTGGAGGAAGATTCATTGGCTAGATATGCGGGTCCGGTTTGTCGGCTATGCCGCCGGGAGGGAATGAAGTTGTTCCTCAAGGGCGAACGGTGTTTCAAGCCGTCGTGTGGCATCGACAAACGCAACTATATCCCTGGAGAACATGGACGGGACCGGCGAGCAAAGATTGTCGGATACGGCCTGCAGCTTCGGGAGAAACAAAAGGTCAAACGGATGTATGGCATTCTCGAGCGCCAGTTCCATTTGTACTTCGAGCGTGCCGTCCGCCAAAAGGGTGTAACTGGCGAAAATCTTCTTTCTCAGCTCGAACGGCGTCTCGATAATGTCGTGCTCCGGCTTGGACTTGCTGCATCCCACGCGCAAGCCCGGCAGTTCGTTCGTCATGGCCATATTCGCGTCAACGATAAGAAGGTCAACATCCCTTCTTTTCTTGTGCGTGTGGGTGACGAGGTGGCCGTCAAGGAAAAGTCCCAGAAAAACGTTCAGATCCTGAGCGCTTTGGAGATCAGCCAGACTATACCCGCTTGGTTGGAAGTCGATGCGAATTCAATGACCGGAAAGGTCCTGGCGCTGCCGAAACGCGATGACATCACTATGCCAATCGAAGAACACATGATTGTCGAGTTGTATTCGAAATAATCAGACACCGATTTCGGTCTCGGCAAATATGCCTCAGGCCGGAAGACAATACCGAGGTCAAACATACATGCTTTGGAAAGGTTTCCAAAAACCGAAGAGATTGGTCATGGACCCGGAAACGGCTACGGAGAGCTACGCCGTATTCAGCGCGCAGCCGTTCGAGCGGGGTTTTGGGTCGACGATTGGTAACGCGCTGAGGCGAGTATTGCTTTCGTCGATAGAAGGCGCGGCGGTAACTGCTGTCAAGATGGACGGGGTGCTGCACGAATTTTCGTCGATACCCGGTGTTGTAGAAGATGCCACCGATATCATCCTGAACTTGAAACAAATCCCATTAAAGCTTCACAGCGACGAGCCGACTACGATTTACCTGAAGGCTGGCGAAGAGGGTATATTCACCTCGAAGAAGATCGAGCACGGCCCTGAAATTGAAGTTCTCGATGACAACGTCTATCTCGCAACCGTTAGCGGTGGTGGTTCGTTGAACCTTGAAATGAGGGTCAAGAACGGCCGCGGCTATGTTTCAGCGGATCGGAACTTCGACGAAGACCTCGGGTTGGGTTACATCCCCGTAGATTCTGTGCATTCCCCGGTCAGGAAAGTAAATCACTACGTCGAAGCAGCCCGGCTCGGCCAGGTGACTGATTACGACAAGCTTACAATCGAGTTGTGGACGAATGCCGCGATCACACCACAGGACGCGCTTGGATTTGCCGCTAAATTGGTGAAGGATCACATGCAGATCTTTATCCAGTTCGAAGAAAAGGAGGAGCCCGAAGAAGAGTTGACCGAAGTTAAGCACGACGGTGTGATGGAGCATCTGAATAAGTCAGTCGAAGAGTTGGAGCTCTCCGTACGTTCCTACAATTGTCTGAAGAACGCCAGCATCCGGACCATCGGGGAACTGGTGCAGCGAACTGAAGCCGAAATGCTCAAGACGAAGAACTTTGGCCGTAAATCGTTGAACGAGATCAAGGAGATTCTGTCCTCAATGAACCTGGGTCTCGGAATGAGATTGGACGAGCAAGGCCGCCCTTCCGGCTCCGGCGTTGCCCTGGAGCAGAAGGTCGAGTAACGACAGTGAGCGTTTCCGGGTCCCCGTAGGAAGTCAGCAACTATGAGACACAAGATAGCTGGAAGGAAATTGGGCCGGAATCCAGCGCACCGACGTGCGCTGCTCCGTAACCTGGTAACGTCCTTCCTGCGCCATGAACGACTGGTGACCACTCTTCCCAAGGCGAAGGAACTTCGCCCCCTTGCGGAGAAGATGATTACGTTCGGAAAACGCGACACGCTACATGCCCGACGGCAGGTGCGGGCGTTTCTGCTCGATGATTCCACGGCCAAGAAGGTATTCGATACCATTGCTCCGCGGTTCGGCGAGAGATCCGGCGGTTACACCCGGATTGTCCGCTTGGGACCACGAGTCGGTGATGGCGCCGAAGTTGCTGTGATCGAACTCCTCGGCAGTGAACTAGAGGTGAAGAAGGCCAAAGAAGTGGTAGAAAGCGGAGCTGAAACCGCTACGGAAAGTAAAGGCTTGGAGGGCGAAGAGACCGCGGATGATAAAGGGTAGCCACCCTTGAACATGATCTCAATGTTGAATAGCCCCATTTTCTAAGGAGAATGGGGCTTGTTTCGGTAGTGACCTTTTTGTGTGCTCGGAGAGCACAGTCAATAAAGTTTTCGACCAAAGCGGGTTCGGTAAGAGGCCGTTGCCGATGGCGCAGTGCCCGGCGGCTTTCGATCTCGGAGGAAATTGATGCAGGACTATACAGCAATCGCGCCCATCATTGGCCTGCTCGGTCTCGCAATGGCTGGCTTCATCTATGTGCGTATCACCCGCATGCCGGCCGGCACGGAGCAAATGCGGGAAATCGCCGACAACATACACCTGGGAGCAATGGTGTTTCTCAAGCGCGAGTACACGATCGTGGCGATTTTCGTCGCGGCGCTCTTTATCGTCTTGAGCGTCGCGCTCACCATATGGACAGGCGTTGCTTTCCTGACGGGTGCGGCGTTTTCGATGATAGCCGGATTCTTCGGGATGAAGGCGGCCACACGGGCGAATGTGCGGACAACACAAGCCGCCAAGGATGGTGGCACGAGTGCTGCCCTGACCGTAGCTTTCAACGGCGGGGCAGTCATGGGAATCTCCGTGGCTTCGCTGGGCCTGTTGGGGCTCGGGATCTGGTACATGGTCACCAAGGACCCGGTCATCATCAACGGTTTTGCGATGGGTGCGAGTTCGATCGCCCTTTTCGCGCGCGTCGGCGGAGGGATATTTACCAAGAGCGCTGATGTTGGGGCCGATCTGGTCGGCAAGGTGGAAGCGGGGATTCCGGAAGACGACCCGCGAAACCCGGCCACGATAGCGGACAATGTCGGTGATTGTGTCGGGGATACCGCCGGAATGGGTGCCGACCTGTTCGAGTCGTATGTCGGTTCCGTTATTGCGACCATGGCGATTGGTGCTTCGCTCGGTGACAATTTTAGCTCGATGGCGTTACCACTTCTGCTGATCGTGGCAGGGCTTGGGTGTTCCCTGATCGGTGTCTTCTCTATCGGCGTTTTCAAGAAAATGGATCCTGAACGCGCGCTCCACATGCCGACGTACCTGGCCGGCGCACTGTTTCTGGTGGCCGCCTTTCTGATCGTGAACAACGTGATGGGTGAGCTTTCAGCGTTCTGGGCTGTGCTGGCCGGTCTCGTTGCGGGTGTATTGATAGGCTTTGAATCCGAGTACTACACCTCAGGCAGTCCCGTTGTGAAGATCGCGGAAGCGAGTCAAACCGGCCCGGCGACGACGATCATTAGTGGACTTGCTGTCGGATTCGAAAGCACTCTACTGCCGATTCTCACTATCTGCGGTGCGATTTGGGTGGCGTTCAGCCTGAACGGTTTGTACGGAATCGCGATTGCAGCGGTTGGAATGCTGTCCACGATCGGTGTAACGATGGCTGTCGATGCCTACGGCCCGATTGCGGACAACGCCGGCGGCATCGCAGAGATGTCGGCCGCCGGTCCCGCGATTCGAAAAATTACGGACCGTCTGGACGCTTTGGGCAACACGACGGCTGCAATCGGTAAGGGTTTTGCTATCGGATCGGCGGCTTTGACCGCCCTGGCGCTGTTTTCGGCATATACGCAGACAGTGGGCCTGACATCGATCAGTTTAACCGAAGCCAACGTCGTCATAGGTCTCTTGCTGGGAGGCGTCATGCCTTACGTGCTGGCCTCAATGACGATGAGCGCGGTCGGCCGGGCCGCCTTTAAGATGGTCAACGAAGTGCGCCGCCAGTTTCGCGAAATCCCCGGGTTGATGGAAGGTACGGCCAAAGCAGACAATGCCACTTGTGTGGCGATCGCAACCTCAGGCGCCCTTAATGAAATGGTCCTTCCCGGTCTACTTGCCGTGGCGACACCGGTTGTTGTTGGCTTCGCTTTCGGTCCGGAAACCTTAGGTGGTTTCCTGGCGGGCGCCACGGTAAGTGGTGTTTTGCTCGCGATCATGATGTCGAATGGCGGGGGTGCCTGGGACAACGCCAAAAAGTACATCGAAGCCGGAAACCTGGGTGGCAAAGGATCGGACGCGCACATGGCTGCGGTGGTGGGAGACACGGTGGGCGATCCCTTCAAAGACACTTCCGGGCCGTCGATGAATATCCTGATCAAGCTGATGTCGATCGTGTCACTGGTCATGGCGCCTCTACTGGTCTGACTCGACCAAAAGGACCCTGGAGGCGTATTCGATTCGCGGATTCAACACGAACATGCGAAGGAAACGGAGGCGGACGAGGCGATCTGGATCTGAACCATCCAAGCGTCGATATCTTCGTGTCTTCGTATTGAAAGCCTCGTTTGCTCTCGGTTCCGGATCCGCTCGGCTTTAGGAGTATCATAGGGCCATGGACGAGAATTCCCGCAAGGAAGTCGATCCCGATGCCGCCCTTGGGAACGCTCAGGATGATGACGCGGGAGGAGACGCCGACGGTGAAGTCGGTGGTGGTGAAGTCGGTGTTGCGGAAGTCGATGGTGAAGAAGTTGATGGCCTGCCACAGTTTTCGCTCGACGTTCCCGGTTCCAAGCCGAGATTCGACTACCTGCGGATGGTTGCAGGCGTATTTGTTGGTCTGGCTATCGTGGGCATCGTGTTGTTTTCAGTGACCGACCTCTCGTCACTAATTCTGCCGATGGAAGACCGCTACCTCGATGTCCTGCTGCCGCCAACCGAGGATGGGTCCGAACCCTTTGTACTCGACGAACTGAATCAGCGATTGAACGGCAACACGCTCTCCGTCGACGGCAGAATGACCAACCTGAGTTCAGAACCAGTCGAAAACGTGATGGCTGTTATCCGCGCTGAAGATACGACAGGCCGCTTTCCGGCGACGTTGGAGATCCCCGTCATCCCTTCAATTCTTGCCCCTGAGGAAACCGGATCGTTTTCCATGACCGTCACCCTCCGTGAGAAACCGAATGGCTATGCCATCCGCTTCAAGTTGGAAAACGGCCCGTTCGTTCCACACAGGGACGAACGCGGCTTCGGGTTTTACAGCGTGCCCTGATTCTGAGTGCCCGGCCACCTGACAACTGAAGGAGTCTTATCTTGTCCGCGTACGTTGTTGTCCAGATTGAAGTACACGATTCCGAAGCATTTGAGGAATACACGACACTCGTATCACCGACTGTTGAGGCACATGGCGGGCGGTACGTTGTTCGGGGCCCCACGGTTGAGACGCTTGAAGGCGACTGGCATCCCTCGCGTTTCGTGATCCTTGAATTCGATAGCCTCCCTCAGGCGAAGGCCTGGTGGTCTTCTGAAGAGTACCGGGTTCCAAAGGAGCTTCGACAGAAAGCCGCCAGCTCCCAGATGATTGTCGTTGATGGAACGTGACGGCGTCCCCCCCTTATGTAGGAGGCCAACAATGAAAGAAGCATTCAAATCCCAGTTGCATGCAAGTTATGAGTTTTTCGAACGCAGCTCGGGCGCCCTGACCGAAGACGATTCCCTGTTCGTCCCTGCCGAGGGCGTTTTTTCCGTAGCAAGCCAGGTTGCGCACGTCGCACAGACCATCGATTGGTTCATGGACGGAGCTTTTAATCCGAATGGATTTAACATGGACTTCGAAGCTCATGAATCAGAAGTGCGGGGGGTCGACTCTCTCGAGGCGGCGCGTTCCTGGCTCAAGCGGGCCGTCGAGGGCGCAGGCCGTCTGATTGATGAGAAGACCGAAGAAGAGTGGGCGGCCCCGCTGCCGGAAGGGGCAATAATGGGTGGACAGCCGCGTCATAGCGTATTTCTAGGGATCGCTGATCACACAGCGCATCACCGTGGAGCGCTGACAACGTACGCAAGGCTTCGTGGCAAGGTACCACCGAATCCATATGTCGAGGAGTAAGGTCGGCGTCAGGTCGGCGTGAGGCGCTGCCCCGTACCGAGTTTGATGACATCGAATGAGTCACACTCCTGATATCCAGGACTTCCTTGTTGACTGCACTGTGCGCGTCGAATCAAGCGGTCGTAGGGGGACCGGTTTCTTCATCGCGCCGGGTCTCGTCCTGACCTGTGCGCATGTGATCGAGGACGCTGCAAGCGGAGACTATACACCCTCGGGGGCCGATATCCACTGGGGTGGCGGCCAGTACGCTGCGCGGGTCGTCCGCTACGGGGCCAGTCCCAGCCCCAATCTTGCCGTTCTGGAAACGAACCTTAAGGATCATCCATGCGCGTATTTGTTTGAGTCCCTGCGTCCGGACGACACATTGTATGTGTGCGGATTCTCAGGCGAGGAGAGCAGCGGACCCGTGCGCCTTGTCCTTGAGGGATTGGAAGAGACGGGATCGACACTGAAAATCAAGTCGGCACCTCGGATCCCGTCGCTCAGTGGAGCGCCTGTCTTGAACCTGCGTACCGGCGGAGTGTGCGCCATGCTCAACACCGCTGCGGGCCTGTCAGCAGCGCTGGAAGGGCGTGCGATCCCGGCTGCAACGCTCGCCGACCTGTTCCCCGATATTCAGGTAATTCATGACCGTAACCACGAAGAAAAATCCCTGTGGTTTGACTGCACGGGTATCGTAGGCACGGTGTTCGCCGCTCGATCTCATCTGATGGCAATCCGTGCAACCGCGGAGGAACCCATTCAACCGGTCCTGGCCCCGAAAGGTGACATCAGCGCCATGGACCTCCTTTCACCCACTGCTTTCAAGGTCCTGTCGATGGAATCACCCGTGGGTCGGACCGATCGAGTAGGCATCGACGAACTGCTGGATCGAATCTGGAAATCTGATCGGAGCTTGCTTGTGGTGGGACAGGCCGGCTCCGGGCGATCGAGCCTCCTGCGTTTGTTCAGTTTCAAGGCGGCGGCTTCCTGCAAGAACCTGAGTCGTCGCGGCCAGGGTTGCCTGTTCCCGATTCTTCTCAGGGCCAATCAACTGACAGCGGTCGACGGATCGGTGGAAGACCTGATCTTGAACGCCATTCGAAACAGCAACGGTCCCGTTGCCCAAACATCGTTGCCATCCGGTTTTCTGACTGATCTTTCAGAAATACAGGGTCTTCGCCTCCTCATCATGCTGGATGGAGTGGACGAAATTCAGAACACAAGAGATCTCGCTGATCTCGTGGATCTCATCGGACGTGTTCAGGGAGATCCAGGTTTTGGGTCCAGGACCCGGCTCGTTCTTACGTCTCGACCGACCTCAGCCGAACACTTCCGGTACTCCGATCTTGATGTTTATGAGATTCTTCCGCTCCAGGCTGAATCAGTAGAGCGGACCCTTCGACTGTGGCTGGGCGACGGGGCTCGGGGGTTCCTGGTGCAGAACCGCGATCTGCTCGATTCCCACTCGCTGTCGTCTCCACTGGTTCTCTCCATAGCCCTGGCCTTGTACGAGCGGCACGGAGGCCCGCTTTCGACGAAGGTCGTAGAGCTTTACGGCGATCTGGTCTCGGAGTGTTTCAAGAGTTGGGAGGAGCAGAATCTTGCGAAAGAATACGGCGAGGATATTCTCAACAATGCGACGGAAGTGCTGGGATTTCTTGCGCTTGAACTCATCCGCTCGGCGACCCTGTTGCATCGTGATTGGCTCGAAGAAACCGTATTTCGATATTTTCGGGAGCAGCACAGCTTTGATGAGGGCCAGGCTCAGGATGCGGCCGTACGTTTTAGCGCGTTTGCTGACGTCGATAGCTTGTTTCTGCGCGGCGCGGGTGAGCGCTATTACTGGACCCATCGTTCATTCCGAGATTATTTCGCGGCATCCTATCTCGTGAAATCGCATTCTGATATCAATGGATTGATCAAAGAGATCAAGGGCCGTTGGTTCGATGCGCATTGGGGCAAAACACCGTCCTTCGCGATCCAGCTCCTTGTTGAACTCGACGATCGTGTCAGCATTGTTAACTCCATCCTGTCCTCCGGACGTGACCTGCGACTGGAATTCATCGCGGGATTGGTTCGCGAAGACGCTTCCTTATCGGATGCCGTCGTGGATCCGCTGATCGACGATCTGCTCTTGAAGTCGACAGAGGAACAAGGTGAATATGGACGGGATCCGAGGCCCTTACACGGCGGTGTTTTCAGCTTCGATCTTCTCTTGTCTCTCGGACACCTTGAAGCTGCACGGGCAGCTCTTGAAGTGGTCGCGAATGAACCGGCATTTACGGAGTCCATGCGGCATATGGCTAAGGAGCGGTTGGCGTTGACTGAAGTCAGTTGAGGGGTAAATCCAGGTTCAACGTCATTGTGCCATCCGCCCGGATCAGAAGCTCCACGACTGAGCCGTCCATACGAATAGATTCCGGGCTCAATGTTTCAATCTGCGCCGTCATGCTTCCATAGTCGCTGAGGGAAAGGCTTTCGAGTTTGTCCTGAAGACGCTCTCGAATATCGTTGGTAATCGTTTGGAGGGGAAACACGAGTTCCTCCTGAATTCGATCCCGGAGTCTCCGGTGAAGCAGTCGATCAGCAATCCCTGCGAGAGTGCTGTCAGATTCGAGTTCATAGTCGACGTCCGTCACTCTCAGAGTCTGCGTATCCCGATCGTAGGACGGACGGCCTTCCAGAGCCATCTCTCCGGCCAATTCGCTGATAAGCCACAGACCGGTATCTGCTTCAAATTGGACAGTGGCACGGAAACGGTCTTCGGTGCCGGACAATTCGATGCCGAGCCAGCGAACTCTGGCGCGTTATCCGATCTCATCTTCTCGTCCGACGATCTGATCGGAGAGAGCGGCCGTTGCTTCGTCCAGCTCCAGAATGACCGGAATCGTGACCTGAAACGCACCGGTACCTTCCCCCGCCTCTCCCAGCGGCGGTATCGGCGCCAGCACCAACGGCTCGGGGCGGTCTCCGAAAACGGAGTCGATGTACATTTCCATACCGATATCGAAACGCATGTTTCCGTTTGAAGCTTCGGCGGGTGACAGGTTGAAAGCGACAGGTTCGACCCGGAGCCACAACAGCGGGTCTTCGCTGAGCTCAATAGGCTCGGCGAAGCCATTCCAGACCGGTTCCAACATACCGCGAATATCAAGGGCGGCAAAATAGTTGTCCAAAGGGGCCGCGACTCTTTCGGCGTTTCCCTGAAGTATTTCCTCGATGAGGGTCGATGGGTTCAATTCCAATCCCGGAACAGTGATCTCGGCCCGCTCGACGCTGATCGCGACAGTGGAATCCGAGGCCACCGACCAGTCCGGATTCAATCTCACTAAAGTATTCAGTTGAACGTCCAGATCCGCGTCGAATCCTTCGGGCCGTCCGATGCTGAACCCTCCCAGGCCCAGCATCACCTGTCCGTTCACGTTGAGAGGCACTTCCGTGGTCAGAGTCTCTCCAGTCAGCTCCATTCTGATCGGTGAGTTGCGCCGACTGAGGACGATGTCGACTGTCACTCCGGTGGTGATCTGGCGGGATTCCGAATAAAGTTCTCCCGACAGCCGCTGATCGACGAGCGCACGCAGCCCTTCTACAGGAATCAGGACGGGTGTTGCAATCCTGGAAAGAGTCGGGACGAAGGCGGTCACCGTCGCCGGGATGGGTTCGTCCTGGGGCTCGGAACCACCGCAAGCGCCGAGCAGGGTTGTAAACGATACGATCGCAGCCAGATGGATACGGTTTCGGGTCATCGTTCCTGATTTCTGCAACAAATGGTGCGGTTTAATGTCCCACTGTTTCGAACAGGGGCGCGGCGGTTCCGCAATCTCCCTGTCGTAGGGCCGGAAGCGAATCTTCTTGTTTCATGGCCAGGGAGAGTTTAGCCCTCTCGCGCCCCTGTGGCAACTGGGCGCAATTTGCTCGTTGTCGTGCATCTTCTACATTCGCGGCAGCTGGATCATTGTTGCGTCGTCTCGCAATCCGTCAGCCCACTGTGCTACGGTTGTCGCGAGTGCGGGATTAGCACCACCGTAGCTTATGTTGGCTGCACATTTCTTGGTCAATTCCGCTCGTTTCAAAGGCTGCCGCACGCCACCACGAAGATACGGCTGGTGCTCTTCGACCACTGTCCCGTTGGTGAGCGTTGCGCGGATGTGGCCGGTATAGTTCCGTGGGTATTCGTCTGCGGGATTAATGGCATAAACCACCCGTTCCGACAGAGCAAGGACCCTGGAATCTTGAATCGATATCTCATCGAACTCGGCCAACCCTGCGTCCCCTCGGAGAAAGGCTACGGCGACACAGTATGGGGTGCTGAACTTAGCGGCGTAAGCGGTTGGTGGGTGGCGCTTGAGGTCCAGAGGCTCCCACAGCCGATGGACCGTGCCCTCGCCAACGGAGCACTCCAATTTCTGAATGTCGTCGTCGCTGACCCCACGCTGTGCCAGACGGATTGCGCAGTCGATGAAGGGCTGCGCCATTGTTCCGCAAGCGAAGGGTTTGAAGGCGAGCCCAGCTGTTTCCCACCGTTCTCCGAGCTGGGCCGTCAACACCGCGAGGTCAGGCGATACTGAAGGTGCGAATGCACGGAAGAATCCATGTGTGCCTTCGAAGACGGTGACTGGCCCTTTGAATCCTGCTCGACCCATAGCGAGTGCGCGCAGACCCGACTGCGCGGCCCAACCCGCATGCATCCTTTTGGTCCACGAACCGTCAGCCAAATATTCGATGATGCCGGACGCCATGCTCCCGGCGACACCGAGCGCGTTTGCGGTTGCGATGGGAGTCGTACGCGTAGCCGCCGCGACGGCCGCCGTGGCTCCCATTGCGCCGATCACCGCAGTGGGATGAAAGCCAGCGGCGTGTATGCCCTTTTGTGCGACTAAACCCATACGGCACATCAGTTCGTGTCCTACTGCGATGCCTCGCAGAGCGTCCCCACCGCTGAGCTGTTCGGCCTCGGCAATGGCCAGAACCGCTGGTACGACAACGGCCCCCGGATGGACCGGGCAACCTTCAAAAGTGTTGTCGAAGTCCTCACCGTGTGCCGCTGTCCCGTTGATCATTGCTGCGGCCTCGGCCGTGCGCCGGTCTTGGGCCCCGATCACCGTGCACGATCCGACTCCCGTCCACGATTTGCCCAGCGCATTGACGTAATCGGTGTTGCGGGCGGCGATCGCGAGCCCCATGGTATCGATGACTGTATTCGCGCAGGCGTTCGCGACAGCGTCGGGCAACCTTTCAGAAGAAAGCTCTTCGATCCAGCGTGCCAAGGTGACGGCGATCGGTTGTTGCGGTCGCTTTTCAATCATCCCTGTTCCCGTGAGAGACTTCGTCCCTGTTGCGGAGACTCGACCAGATTCTGGTAGTGACGGAACCAAGAATAAATAACGCCGCGACTGACAAGAGACCCGCAGCGATTGAATCCTCGAGAAAAATCGAATAATCACCGGCGGACAGTACCAGCGACCGGCGATAATTCGATTCGACAAGAAAGCCCAACACCACACCGAGTACAGCGGGAAGCAACGGAAATCCCAGAATCCGCATTACAAGACCCACCCCTCCGGCGGCGAGAACCAGGCCGACATCGACCAGGCTGTAATTGATGGTATAGATGCCCGAGAAGATCAGAGCGTATATGATAGCCATCAGCACCGCCTTAGACCGATTCACCAACCACAGGCATATTGGTAGAATGGCGCTGCCGACTACCAGCAACGAGAGGCTTGCGACAAATAATCCGGTATAAAGACCGATCACCGCCTCGGCGTTCTCCTCGAAAAGACGCGGTCCCGGCACGAGACCGTGAACCAGGAGACCCCCGAGCAGAATCGCGGCTGAATTCGATCCGGGAATTCCGAAACTTAACAGGGGAACTAGTGCTGTAGCCGCAACCGTGTTGTTGGCGGTTTCAGGTGCTGCGACGCCTTCCGGTGATCCCCGTCCGAACTGCTCTTTGGCCCCAGACCAGCGTCGCGCCTCGTTATAGGACAGAAACGATGCGATCGTTCCTCCGGCCCCGGGAATGACGCCTTCAACCGTACCGACCAGGGAGCCAATCAATTGAGGCTTGAAAAGCCGCCGCCGCATCTTCCCGTCCGGAAAACGGATCCTTGTGGATTCCCTTGCCGCCTTTTCCCACGCGGACTGACTTGACTGCAGGAACAATTCGCTGACCGCAAAGAGTCCGATCATGACAAGGATCGGTGCGATGCCGTCAAGGAGGGCGGCCTGACCTAGGGTGAAGCGTGGCACTCCGGAAATCGGGTCTGACCCGACGGTTGCGACCATCAAACCCAGCAAACCTGCCGCAAGGCCCTTCAATATTGATTCACCCGCTAACGACGCAATCACACTCAAACCGAGCACACCCAGAGCAAAATATGACATCGGAGTGAACTGCAGAGCGAGGTCTGCCAGCGGCCGCGTCAACAGTACTAACATCAACAATCCGAAGAAACTCCCGAGGACGCCTGAGTAGAGAGAAATGCCCAAGGCCTCGCCGCCGCGCCCTTGCTGCTTCATCGGATAGCCATCGAGCAGTGTCGCCCCTGCGGCATTCGTGCCAGGCGTATTGATCAAGATTGCAGGTATCGAGCCTCCGTATTCCGCCCCGATATACGTCGATGCCAGTAAGACGATGGCCGAGACGGGTTCCATGCCATAGGTGAACGGCAACAACAGGGCCATGCTGATTGAGGGTGAAATTCCAGGGAGTGCTCCACCGAGAATCCCCCAGGCGACCCCAGTGAGCGCGGCCAGCGCGAGTGGTGTTGTGACCAGCATGTTGAGGCCTTCAAGTAGAGCTTCCATCATCCACCCCACAGAGCCGGCCAGAATCCAGGTGGCAGATCGACTCCAAGCAAGCGATCGAAAAAAATCCAGAACGCCATTCCACCACCGATCGCGATACGGGCAACACGCCAACCCACGCGCTCCCCCTGATACAGTGCGACGCAGGCGATCACAGCAGCTATCGAAATCATGTAGCCGACGATCGTAACGGCTGCTATATAGCCTATTCCGATAGCCAGCATGCCGGCCGCACCTCGCAACTTGCGGCCTTCCCCTTGAAGGTCGTTAATGGGTTGGGTGACGTCGGAGCGAATCAAGCGCCAACTGATCAGCGCCTTTGCAGCAAGGGTCAGAGCAATCGCAGCCAACAAGGTCGCGTAGACGAGGGGAACTCCGGCCGCGCCGATTTCGTCGGCTAAAGCGCTTGGATTGATGTTGCCGGTGAGGACGTAATAGCCGAAGGCGATCAGCAACAAAATCAGTGCGCCAATCAGATCCTTCAGCATGAAAAGGTCATAGCTGTTGATCGACTAGTTGATGACACCGGATTCGCGCAGAAATGCTTCCGTATCCACGGCGAAAGTTTCGATGAAGCCAGTGTAGTCGGCCTGCGGCATGTATGCGGGCGAGAGCATTGCCCCCGAATACACCTGCCGGTAATCTGAGTTCTCCAGTACTTGCCGTACCGCACTCTCCCAGACTGCAACAATCTCCGGTGGTGTGTCCCTGGGTCCCATCAGTCCCCGAAATTTTGTCACGACGACGTCGTAGCCTGATTCCTTTACCGTGGGCAACTCCGGGAGCTCGGGTAACCGTGTTTCACTGAAGACAGCAAGCAAGCGCAGCTGACCGGCGTCGAGCTGGCTCCGGATTTCCTGAGCCTCGCCTACCCCGATGTCGAGCGTGCCGTTCAACACATTGAGGATGAGATCACCGCCACCGTCGTGGCTAACGATTGCGGCGTCGACGTCCGCTGCCTGCTTGAGACGCTCCAGGGCTTGGCGTTCCAGCGACCCGGGTGTCGAGGCGCCCCATCGGCCCCTTTCCGAGCGAGCCGTTTGAATAACGCTGGCAAGGGTCTCGAACGGGCCTTCAGTGCGCGTGTAGACGACTTCCTGATCGAGGAACACGTTCACGATCGGATCCAGGTCCCTGTAAGTATTTGCTGGATTGCTCATCAACGAAGTGAAGATGAAACTCGGTGTCGAGGCGTAGAAAACACTGCCGTCCGCAGGTGAGTTGGCGAGCCGACTCATTGCCCGCGCACCACCACCGCCTCTAACGTTTTCGACGACGAAGTCGACACCCATCTGAGGACCCAGATGTCTGATCAGTTCCCGAAGAAATACATCGCTTCCGCCGCCTGGGCTGGAGTGCGTCATCAGCGTTACCACATCGTGTGGATATGGGCTGCTGGGTCTTTCCACTCCGGCCCCCACCTCAGCTATGCCGGAGTTGCTGTCTTCGGCCGCGCAACCCACGACCAGCGCCACGAGCCCAACCAGAACTAATGAGAGTTTGAGTCTGTCCATCGTTATGCCTTGAGTTTGGTGGTAGCGTTAATATACACGAGCCGGACGCTCTCTTTCCCTGAGGGGAAACATCATGGCATAAACCGGCCGCCGCTGACGTGTACCGTCTGACCGGTCACATATGGTGCACTGGGGTCTGCCAACGACAAAACGGTACTGGCAACGTCGTCGGCGTGACCTACAGCATGATGCTTATCGTCCAGGAACCGTGGGCGCCGTGCCCCCGGCCGGGTTTCGGTATTGATAGCACCCGGTACCACGCAGTTAGCCCGGACACGCCCGAGACCTTCCTCAGCCAACGCTCGCGTCAGGCCAATCAGTCCGGCTTTTGCTGTGATCACGTGTGCCCGGTTCGAAGTTGGACGGTGTGCGCTGATGCCACCTATGTTTATGATTGCTCCGTTCCGTTGCTCGGGCAAACGGCGGAACAATTCACGCGAAGTCAGAAAGGCTCCGGTCAGGATGACATCCAGCACCGAGGTCCACGCTCGGCGGTGCATTGTCGTCAGTGATTCGTACGGACGCTGAGCGGCGTTGTTGACAACGATAGATACCGGACCCCATTGTGCTTCGATCCGATCGAAACCGCCGACGACAGCATCTTCATCCTCGACTTTGACGAGCATCCCTGATCGAGCAGTGTCGTCCTCATCGAGCAGGCTCAACGCATTGTCCAGCGCCGCAGCATCAGAGCCTCCCCAGATACAGACGCGCGCTCCGGAAACGCCGAGAGCCCGCGCGATTGCAAGACCGATGTTGCGGCTTCCTCCAGTGACCAACGCCACTTCGTTACTGAGATCTAATTTATGTGTCATTTCAGTTTCCGGCGCAGACGACTGAATGCCCGATTCTGGAAACCCATTGGAAAGCAGGATCGGTAATCGAGTAATCTGTCTCCATAGTCCTAATTCTATACAGTCCTTCCTTCGATGGGGAATTATGGATAATACCTCTGCCGAGCTGATGGAATCTTTGATGTTTGTGGCATTCACCGGCAGAGAGGGAACAGAAGACCTAAGGGCCCATCTGAATCAAGCGGCCGAATTCGAGGTCTCCAATACTGCTCGTATCTGCGGTCATCATCCGATCAAGCGAGTGAAGCCTCGAGGGGGTGATCGTGTCTGAAAGGCCGATGGTGCTCATCGCCGGTGCAGGTCTCGGTGGAATGGCAGCGGCGGGATGTTTGCTGCAAAAAGGCTACCGTGTGCGCGTCTTTGAGCAGGCTGCGGAGTTGGGCGAGGTGGGGGCCGGCATTCATATGAGCGCGAATGCGATTAAAGTCCTGTGGCAATTAGGGTTGGCCGATGACATTGAAAAAATCGGCGCTAAACCGAAAGCCTATGTATTCAGATTGTTTCACTCCGGTGAAATCCTGCAGACCTATGAGTTGGGCGAGGCACACTATCGTGTTAACGGCGCGCCCTACTACCAGTTTCATCGCGCTGATATTCATCATTTGCTGGCTCGGACGGTCCAGCGACTCGACCCTGAAGCGATCATTCTCAACTCGGCTGCTGAAGGCTTTACCCAGACGGGGTCAACAGTTGTATTGCACCTGAGCGATGGACGGCGCGAGCAGGGCGACGTACTGATAGGCGCCGACGGCATCAAGTCCGTCATCCGCGAGCAAATCCTGGGTGCAACCGAAGCAAGCTTTACCGGCAATGTGGCCTGGCGCATTCTCGTACCGAAAGAACGTCTCGGGAACGATTTCATGGATCGCGTCATGACAGTGTGGGTGGGCCCAGGAGCGCATGCGGTTACTTACTACGTGCGCGGCGGAGATTTGATCAACTTTGTCGGACTCGTCGAGAATCCAGATTGGACGAACGAATCCTGGACTGTCAAGTCGGACTGGTCAGAAATGCGTGATGACTTCGCAGGCTGGGATAGCGACATTGGCCGAATCATAGAAAATGGTGACAAAGATCAGTGTTACCGCTGGGCCCTGTTTGACCGTCCAGCGGCGAAACGTTGGAGCCAGGGTCACGTAACTCTTCTGGGCGATTCCGCGCACCCGATGCTGCCGTATCTCGCGCAAGGTGCCGTGATGGCCATTGAGGATGCCGCCGTGCTTACACGTTGTCTTGATACGTTTGATTCAATTGAAGAAGCCCTCGACGTTTACCAGCGGAATCGCATTCCCCGGGCCAGTCGCGTCGTCGATGAGTCCACCGACAACGCCAGGTTGTACCATCTCGGGAGCGAGGAAATGTTCCGCGCGGCTTTTGGAAGCCGCAAGCTGGGTGCCGAACGCAATAAATGGCTATACAACTACGATGCGCTCTCGGTCGAGTTGGTGTAGCAGCCCGTGGCGGAAGTCTCGAGGGCCGCGTTACGGCCAAACGGGGCCGGATTCCAGGAGGCACAACGTGACGACACAACGTCGCGACGACGAAACAATGCTCTTTTATTGGGAGGAGTCGGCGACAACGAAGACGGCCCGGTTTCGCCGTAACCCTTTGGGCGCAGGGGGGCCACCGACGTATCAAACGGAGGTCGCAGGCGCCCCGCAGGCTTTGTCCGGCATTAGTAAGGCCGGTCACGATGGCAAAATGGCGCCTGTGGCCTCGGTTTCAAACCTCGGTGGCCGCTCCTCACTTCGCGCCTGCAACCCGAAGACCCCTGCGCGCGGTCCTCGAGACTGCCGCCACGGACTGCTAGAAGTATGTTGACTCAATGGGGAGAGATCGAAGTCTCCGACGCGCACGCTCACCTTTTCTCATATGCTTTCTTCGAAACGCTTGCCCAACAGAAAGGAAAGCATCAGAAGATTGAAGACCTGGTCCATGATCTGGGCTGGAAGGTACCGCCGAAGGACGACTCTGAACTGGCCGCACATTGGGCCAGGGAACTGGATGCCCACGGCGTTCGGCGATCCGTCATGATGTCGTCAGTTCCAGGTGACGAAAATTCGGCGAGGGAAATCCTGCGTGCTCGTCCGGACCGATTCTACGGATTCTTCATGTTCAACCCCCTGGTGCCCGATGCGCCGAAGCGGGCTCGCCGTGCTTTCGATGAGCTCGGACTGAAGGGGCTTTGCCTGTTTCCAGCTATGCACCATTTTCCCCTCCAGGACGCACGTCTTGACCCGCTTTACGAATTGGCCAGCGAACGGCCTGGTGTCGTGATCTTCGTTCACACAGGGGTCCTGACGGTTGGGGTGCGAAAGAAACTCGGGCTGGTTTCGAAGTTCGATATCAGTCTCTCAAACCCCATCGATTTACATCGGGTGGCTATGGAGCACGCGAAGGTCAATTTCGTTATTCCTCATTTCGGCGCCGGGTTTTTTCGGGAAGTGCTGATGCTGGGTGACCTGGTCGAAAACGTTTATCTAGATACTTCCAGCAGCAATTCCTGGATGAAGTACTCGGTTCCGGAGATCACGCTCAAGGAGGTTTTCCGTAAGGCCCTGGAAATATACGGGCCAGAGCGGCTCCTGTTTGGTACCGATTCTTCTTTCTTCCCGCGGGGTTGGAACCAGGCCGTTTTTGATGCGCAGGCAGAAGTGCTCAAAGATCTGGATGTCAGTGACGAAGCGGCTCGTGCCATCCTCGGAGGCAACCTCACGCGCCTGATGGAAGGACCCTAAACTCCCTAAACGTCGTAACATGTCCGGTCGGTCCCGCCCTCGGGCGTTAGAACCTCGAAGGCTGTCCTCCTCACATCAGCGTCTCCGGAGGTGACAGGCTCTAAATGGAACAGAATCATGTGACCGGAGTGCGGTTGACGCATCGCACGGTCCTGTCGATCGCGCTGCCGGTAATGATCTCCAACGTATCCACACCGCTTATCGGTGTGGTCGATACCGGCGTCGTGGGTCAGCTTCCAGATCCCGCCTACATTGGGGCCGTTGCGGTCGGCTCACTAGTCTTTACGTTTGTTTTCTGGGCCTTCGGTTTCTTACGGATGGGAACGACCGGCCTGACGGCGCAGGCTGCCGGCGCAGGGGATAACGACGAGGTGGTCGCGGGCCTGGGCCGAGCCTTGATGATCGCGGGTTCGGCCGGTGTCGGATTGATTCTGCTGCAATGGCCCATTGAGCAAGTTGCGTTCGCGTTGCTGGAGGGTTCAGCCCAGGTCGAGGGGCTTGCGCGTGAATACTTCAACATCCGAGTCTGGGCAGCTCCTGCGACGCTGGCAAACTATGCGCTGCTGGGGTGGTTTATCGGGCTGGGCCGCACAGATATTGGTCTAGTCCTGCAGCTTGTATTGAATCTGAGCAACATCGCACTGGATGCTCTGTTCGTCATTGGTTTTGGTTGGGACGTCAGTGGAGTGGCACTGGGGACTCTCCTGGCCGAAGTGATTGCCGCTACCCTCGGTCTGGTGGTCGCAGCACGGCATCTGCGGAATCTCAGTGGACGGTTGCAGTGGGGTCGCGTCTTCATGCCCCCGCAGCTCAAGCGGACGATGGTGGTTAACGGCGACATCATGGTCCGGTCGGTGGCCCTGGTTTTCGCGTTCAGCTGGTTCACGGCTCAAGGCGCACGGCAGGGTGACGTGATTCTTGCCGCGAATGCCGTCCTGATGCACTTTATATCCTTGAGCGCCTTCTTCCTCGATGGCCTGGCGTTTGCGGCAGAGGTATTGGTCGGTCGCGCAGTGGGCGCGGCCCACCGGGCCGGTCTTCAGGCCGCCGCTCGGATGACGACGCTCTGGTCGGGAGGTGTCGCCGTCATGATTTCGTTGGTGCTGACTGTGGCAGGTACGCAGTTCATCGACGTGTTGACGGTTGATGCCGCCGCTCGCACAACCGCGCGAACGTATCTACTCTGGGCTGCGGCCGCACCTTTGCTGGGTGTCTGGGCGTTTCAGCTGGACGGCATTTTTATCGGAGCCACGCGCACAGCCGACATGCGAAACGCGATGCTGATCTCACTCGCTGTCTTTCTCCTGGCATGGTGGATGCTAGTACCGTTCCAGAATCATGGGCTTTGGGCGGCGTTGTACGTACACTATCTGGCACGCATTGCCACTCTGTCTTGTTATTATCCGAGGTTGGTCCGCTCCATTGCCTAGTGGCCTTTACCCCCCGAATCGGGAGCAGCGTTTGGGCCAAACGGCATTGGATTCTGGGAGTCGACAACGGTAGCCGAGGCGTCAGCTTAAGAAAATGATCAAACCCAGCAGATCAGCGCTGGGGCGACATTGACCACGGGCTGCTAGGGGATCTTTACCGTTGCATTGAAGTATCATGTATGAAGTCGGGACTGACCCTCACCCCATAGGAGATGTCGATGAGCTATAGGCGTATCAACGTAGAAGAAGCACGCGAATTAATAGAAGCCAGCCATGCCCGGGTCGCCGACGTTCGAGATCCCGACTCCTACAAAGCTGGACACATTCCGGGCGCGGAGTGCATCAATGATACGAACGTTCGGGCCTTCATTGAAGGGGCCGACCTCGATCGTCCTCTCATCGTGTGTTGCTACCATGGAAATATGAGCCAGGGGGCGGCCGAGTACCTCAGCACGAACGGTTTTAAGGAGACCTACAGCCTGGACGGCGGCTATGAAGCCTGGCAATCCCAGTCTAGTGGGTCCAGGGGCCAGCCCGCCGCTGCTCGGCTGAGGATTTCCGACCTTCCCGAAACCGCTCGAGTCTGGGTTTATGGTGCCGAGGAATCTCTGACCCGGGAGCAATGCCAGGCTCTCGAAGCACACATGGGCCGGTTTTTGGCAGAGTGGAAATCTCACCAACAGAAGGTGATGCCGGGTTGGCAACTTCTACACGATCAGTTTGTCATTATCAGCGCCGACGAGACGGCGATGAACCTTTCCGGCTGCTCCATCGACAGCATGTTCCATGCGTTGGAGGGATTCAACAGAGCGTCGGGCTTGAAATTCGCGAGTTCGGGTAACCAGGTGTTTTATAGAGACAACTCGGGAGCGGTCCGGTGTGTCGACCGGATTACTTTCCGCAGCCTTGCAAAGCAGGGCGCCGTCAATGAAGAGACGGTCGTCTTCAACAATGTCATTCAGACAGTGGGCGATTTGGTTGCTGGGCGGTGGGAAGTCCCGATGCGTGACTCCTGGCACATGGACGTGTTCGGAAAGTTTTTGATGCCATGTCCTGATCCCGCACTGCCCCGCCGGTCCGACGGTTTTTGACTGTGGCCGTAAGGAGGAGAACAACAATGACTGACATTGCCCAGGCCGAGTTCCTCAAGACTGTCAGCAACGTTTCTTCCCTTGAGCTTCTCTATGAAGAACTCCGACGTGTCACCGTAACCCCGGGATGGGTGGATCGTGAAATGCCGATCCTCTGGGAGGAGCCCCGGTCGAGGTTCGTTCCCGCCAAATGGCGGTATGCGGAAATGAAGGCCGCAATTGATGCCGCAGGTCGTTTGATTGACGTGTCGCTTGCCGAGCGTCGCAACCTCCTTTTGCGCAATCCAATTGCAGGTAACGAATTCGCAACCACGAATACACTGGTCTGTGCCTATCAGATGCTCCTTCCGGGCGAGCGGGCACGGTCACATCGCCATGCGCCGCACGCGCTTCGAGTCATTTTAGACGCCACGAAGTCTTACACAATCGTTAATGGTGTCCAGACGCCAATGGAAACGGGCGACGTGGTCCTGACGCCCGGATGGAATTGGCACGGCCACGGCCACAACGGCGATGTCCCCGCCTACTGGGTCGACGGCCTGGACGTCCCGCTCACCCATCTGCTCGAGCCCATGTTCTATGAGGATCATCCCGATCGGTTTGAGAAGGTTGAATCTGTTGTGACAACATCGCCTTTCCGATTTACCCGGGATTCTATCAAGAGTGGCCTGGACAAGGCGAAACCGGATCCCGATGGATTCCACGGGCCACGCATTGAGCTTGAAGCTCCCGATCTGCCGACGATGGGCGTCCACATCGAGCGGCTCGAATCAGGTTCCAGGACCCGGCGCCAGAGGTCTACGGTTGATCACGTATTTGTAGTTCTCGAAGGGAATGGCGAAACAATGGTGGGTGACGATCGCGTCGAATGGGAGTTCGGCGATACGTTTGCCATTCCCGCGTGGAATAAGTACGAACACAACGCGGCCAGTGATGCCGTGATTTTTGATTTGTCGGACGAGCCACTGAAGCGCTTTTCGCACTACTATCGATTCGAAGCGGATTGATCGCCGGGCCGACTCGACCCTGTTGCATGTGCCGGGGGCCAACGACGCTGCTTATTCTGCTGCCGCTATCGAGTCCATCCGAATGGTCCGGGTCGCGGCGTCCAGCGTGCCTGTGACCGTTACCTTCTTTCCGGCGAACTTTTCCGGCGTCTGCTGGTCGCTCAGCGAGAAAGCCTCCGTGCCGTCAAACAGAACATACTTGGCACCGTGCGCGATAACGCAGGCAATGGTGCACTCGGCGTCGGTCGATCCCATACGCATTTGGGAATGATCGGCTTCGGCGCACTCGCTATCGGTAATCGTGCCGGTGAATGTCTGCCTGCCCTGTGGGGCGGACAGTGCTGTAATCACGAGAAGACCAAAGATCAAAGGCTTCATGGCGGTTTGCTCCTTCATCAACGATGGTCGGGCATCGTTGCGATGAAATCGCTCTCGTGAGTATGGCCCGGAGTTGAGATGGGCCTCGGAGGAGGCGGCCTCTGTGGCCGCCCTCCGCGTGTTTTCGTTGGTTCCCGAATTCGAGTTCCCGTTCGGGTGCAGCTAGCTGCCGGGCACCATGATGTGGGCCGCCGAGCTGCCCGCATTCATGATCCAAGCGCCACCTTGCATCCCATTGTCGGGGAGGCCGAGTGACTGCGCGGTAGCGCCCGGCACGGCGACCGTTGTGTGGATACGAGCCACAGACTGATCGTCGCCAGTCATGTTGATAAACACCGATCCGAACTCGGGCATGGCCCAGTTTCCGGCCCTTTCAATAGCTTCGTATGCCGCCCGGCGTTCTGCTCGGTCGGCGTTCTCCGAGTCGACCTTCAGGTTCTGGGCCACTCGATCCAGGTTGGCGATGCTGGTGCACTCCACCGAAAAAGCCCGCTGCCCATACATTCCGGATCGGTCGTAGCAGATCAGCCGGTTGCTGCCGTTCTTCAGGGTTTCGTACGTGAAGTCGGCGTTCCACTTGATTACCGTGGCCTCTTCTCTCAGTTGGCGCGGAGCGGGGAGCAGGGCCTTCTCGATTTCCGCTGCCGTTTGCGCGAACGCGCTGGTCGAAACGGCCACCACGCCTAGAATGACGAGTGCGATGTGTCTCATTCGGTACCTCCAATTTATTCGCCAGGAACTTCCCGGGCTCGCGAATGCCACCAGAGCGATTCACGAAAAGTTGTTACGTTGATCAGTTGCAGTATAGCGGTCAAGTCTGTCGTTGTGAACTCTTACCGTCATCTATAGCTGGCTGGACCCGGCGAGACACGCGTTAAGCCTTTCGGCATGGCCTTGGATCCGATAAACCAGACGGTCATGGTGTCCGACATGAAGCAGTTCGCGGTGTTGCGCTATCACGTACCGGAGTTATTCTCTCAGTGGCCCGGAGCAGGAAAAAACGGCAAAAGAATATAGGTAGCCTATAGCTGTGCCCGAATCTGGCGGCACCAGCCGGATTCTTGGCCGAAGCCTTCGCAGCGCCGACTCGACTGGATGGCTGTAAACTCTTCAGGGTAAAAGGCTTCTTGATCGAATACCTAGGGTACCTCGTCAGAGCCGTCGCAACCCTTGGCTTGACGCTTCAACACCTGAGGCGTAGTTGTCGGCCAGACAGCCTCAGTCAGACGACACCCCACATCACACATCGCAGATTCCAAACAAGAAGGCCAAACTCCAGTTGCGGTCTGGAAAGCCGCACGACTACCGCCAAACCCAAGCTGAGAGCAGAATCCTTTGACTCGGCAGGGCTAGCAGCCCGTGGCAGAAGTCTTGAGGGCCGCGTTACGGCCAAACGGGGCCGGATTCTAGGAGACGACGACGCGACAATGCTCATACATTGGGAGGAGTCGGCGACAACGAAGACGGCCCCGTTTCGCAGTAACCCTTTGGGCGCAGGGGGGCCACCGACGTATCAAACGGAGGCCGCAGGCGCCCCACAGGCTTTGTCCCTCGTCGGTCACGATGCGAAGACATCGTTCCGCTCCTCACTTCGCGCCTGCAACCCGAAGACCCCTGCGCGCGGCCCTCAAGACTTCTGCCACGGGCTGCTAGGGGTGGAAACGGTCTGGCCATGTATAATACCGTTGAGCTCTGCGTCCCGAAGTTTGGAGTTCACAGGCTGGAAGCCCATGTTACGGCACACGACGCCAACAAGGATGATCCGGTAGGAATTGGTCGGATACGAACTCACGGAGAATCAGACATGTTTGAGACACCGAAAACAAACCGCACCTCGATATGGAAGATACGGACGGTGCTCGGTATCACGATGGTCAGCCTGTCCCTGGTACTACTTTCGTCCTCGTTGGACCCAGAGAACGGGCAGCCCGGCAACGAGGCCCGGCTCAACGGCTACCCGCCGCTTTCGGAAGGGCGGGTGGGCAGCGCCAGCGCCGCTTCGACTGCCGCAGCGGGTCAGAAGCAGGCTGGACTCCTCATGGCGGGATTTGGGGGCGCCCGAGCGTTCCCGTTGCAGGAACCATCTCGGACGGTGCGGCTCAGAAGGGATCCCGTACGGGTTATCCGAGATTCGAGTCCCAGCTTTAGCGGCGTCTCCGTGGACGCGGACCGCAACGAGGTGGTGGCGGCCGACGAAAACCTACACCAGATCCTGGTGTACGACCGAACGGCGAATACGCCGCCCAATGCGACGATGACCGAACCCAAGCGGATCTTGGGTGGAGACCAAACGGGGATTGAGTTCGTGTGCGGTCTGTACGTCGACCCGCTCTCGGGAGACATTTATGCCACCCATGCCGATACCGCCGCTAAGATGCTGGTTTTTTCCCGCGATCAGGAAGGGAATGTGCCGCCTGCGCGCCAACTGAACACGGGTTATTCGACCCGAGGGCGTGGAATCGCCGTGGATGATGAAAATCAGGAGCTCTTCCTGACCAGCCAGCACAACAGCGCAGTCGTGGTGTTCCGCAAGCAGGCGTCAGGGGATGAGCCGCCGATCCGCTTGCTGCAGGGTGACCGAACCCGTCTGGCCAACCCTCACGGAATCGCCGTCGACAAAGGGCATAGCCTGATCTATGTAACGAACCACGGGCACGTGTCCAGCAGATCGGCTGAAGGAGCCGATGCGAATGACCTGGAGCCGAATCGACCGTTAGGACGCAACATGGCGGTGCCCGGGTCGGGTAGATTTTTGCCCCCGGCCATCACAGTCCACAGCCGCTCCGCCAGCGGCGATACGCCGCCGCTGCGAGTCATCGTAGGACCGAAGACACAGTTGAACTGGCCCTCCGGGATTGGTGTGGATGAGCGTCGCGGCGAGTTGTATGTTGCCAACGACACCGGGCAATCAATCCTGGTGTTCAGCTCCGACGCGGATGGCGATGTGGCGCCAATTCGAGTGTTAAAGGGGCCGAACACGAACCTGGACAGCCCCGTCGGCTTGTTTCTGGACATCAAGAACGAAGAGCTCTGGGTGGCCAACTACGGTAATAATGCGTTGACCGTTTTCGAGCTGGGGGCCGAAGGAGACACTCCCCCCCTTCGGATGATCCGCAGCGCCCCGGTGGGACAAAGGGCCTTGATGATCGGCAATCCGGGAGCTCTGGCATACGACACGAAGAGGGAGGCTATTCTAGTGCCCAACTGAGTGGCTCACCCGCAAATTGCGGCTTTCGCCAGGTTGGCGGATGGAGCAGCTGCCCCGACGCGTAGAATCGAAGGACAGTCGACACTCCTGGGCCGAACGATGCACGGCATCGAATACGACGAGGTTAACGACGAGGTTGTGGTGCCGCAACAGTTTGCCCAGGCGATCATGACGTTTCCGGGCGGAGCTGATGGAGCAGAGCCTCCGCTGCGAGTGATTCAAGGCAGCCGGACTCAGCTGCGACGGCCCGACAAGATGGTGGTCGATCCGGTTAACAACGAAATCCTGGTTCCCGACTCAGGAAGAGTCCTGGTCTTCCCGCGGGAGGCGAATGGCAATGTGGCGCCGATCCGAATTCTGGAGGGAGCCCAGGGACAGGTTGCGGTCGATACCGTCAACGATCTGCTGGTCACCGGGGGCAACCGCGGCATATTCATCTTTGAGCGTACGGCCCAAGGCAACGCGACGCCGCTCAGGACCATTCAGGGGGCGAAGGCGGAGCTGTCCGGTCTCAGAGCGCTTCGTGTTTTCCCACCGCGCGGCTTGATTTTTGCCGCCATCCGAGGAGCGGACGACACGGCGCCTCATGTGGGCGTCTGGGACATCCACGAAGACGATGGCAACATTGAACCGCGCTGGACTTTTGCCGGACCCGGTGAGGTGCTCGTTAAGCCCTTTGGCATGGCGCTGGACCCGAAGAACCAGACGGTCATCGTGTCCGACATGAAGGAGAACGCAGTGTTGAGTTTCCACGTGCCGGAGCTGTTCTAGGAATTTCCGGCCGGTCCCGCCTGACTCCTGGATGATCAAGGGGAGCATGAATTCGCACCCATCGCTGGGGTGGCGAACTCATTGTTCCCCTTACACATCGGCTTCTAGCCCCTCTCGCCACTAACCTAAGCAAAGATATTTGAAATTTGGTCCGATCGTAGCGCTGCCATCCTGGCGGCAACCGGCAACCCTGAGCCAATGGCGTGCCATGGCGCTAGCAGCACAAACGGTGAACCCGGATGCCGGCTAGGGGCCAGCGTTACGCCGGGTCAAACCATTCTGATAGCAAAATTCTCTTGTAGAAAAAAGGGCCAACGATTACTTTGCTATCCGCACTCGAGCCGCGCTCTTGGATATCGCCCCACTGCAGAAATATCTCATCCAGGGGCCGGAGCGGATAAGCGGTCAAGCCGGGTCCGACACCTATGGCAGTGCGGTCCGTGTCGCCGTATGGGTGCTATGTCAACCCGTGCGCGGGGGCAGGCCGTCGCGCGAGCAGGTGTAATATCGGAATCAAGCGGCTGCCGTCATTGTGGCGGCAGTCAACGAAAACGGTCTCCGGAAAACCCGGGGCGGTTCAGGACGCCTATCGATCGTGTCGGCGCTTGGCGTTGGGGCTGAGCCCGGAGGAGGAAGCTAGATGTTCAGGAATGTGTTAGCCGCAATGGCCGTCGCCCTCACCACAGTAGCCGCCTCGCAGGGACTCAGGGCCCAAAGGCCCCGCGTTCCGACTGCCGAGGCGTTGGCGGCATCGGAGGGGGCTCAACAGCACATCGGCGCGGCGATGGAGCTGGCCCGGTCCGATCTGATCGCTGAGGCGGAGTCATTCTGCTCGCCGACGGGTCCCCGGCGGGCTGCGCTGGTGAGGCAGGACGCTGGGCTGGGGCCGATCGAAGACTACGTCGTGGAACCAGTACGGGTTTTCGAGAACCTCTATTACATCGGCTTCAACGACGTGGGTGCTTGGGTCATTGAAACGAGCGAGGGCCTCATCCTGATGGATAGCCTCAACTCCCCCGACGAGGCCCGCGACGTGCTGGTCCCGGGCCTCGAGAAGATGGGCCTCGACCCCGCCCGGATCAAGTACATCGTTATCGGGCATGGTCACAATGACCACGTGGGTGGAGCGTCCTATCTCCAGGAAACGTACGGGGCACGAATCCTGATCAGTGGCCCGGATTGGGATCTGGCGCTCTCCGACGAGCGGCCGAGGCCGAGGCGGGACATGGTTGTGACCGATGGCCAGGAGCTGACACTGGGAGACACGACGGTCACGCTCGCGCTCACCCCCGGCCATACGGCGGGCACACTGGCCATGCTGGCACCGGCTAAGCACCTGGGGCGCACTCACACGGTGTTGTTCTTGAGCGGCACGGGGATGCCGACTCAGGAATCGCTCGTGGACTTCAAGCACGTGTTCGACGACTTCGCCCGGCCGTTAAGGGCGGAGACCGCACTCGGCGCCCACCCTGGGATCTCGATGAATACGCTCGAATTGCACGAGCAGTTGCGCCAGCGTTATCCGGAAGGCGCGCACCCCTTGCTCATCGGCGAAGAGCCATTCGACCGCTACATGTCCATCATGCTGGAGTGCGCCAGCGCGAAGCTCGCGGTGTTGGAGTAGTTTGGGAATGACCGCTTTTGGCCGATAGGGGAAGTCGGTACTGTCAACTTAAGATTCGAAGGTCGAACTTGTCCCGAATGGTTGCGAGTTGATCACGCCGCCGTGACACCTGTGCCAGGCCTGGCAGCGCCAGACACCGATCCAGTTCAGTTCAGCTTCTCAGCTTTTCGCCTATATACGGGGCAAGAAATTGAGACGCTGGACTCGATTATCGTTGGGGTGCGACACTCGTGCTATGAAACCGGCACGCGTTCCTTCAGTTCCCCGAACCAGTTTGCGAAGATTTTGATTTGGTGACGAAGTCTTGAAGATTGGAGTGGTATAACGTGAAGATCGTCTCTTAGCAGACCAGCAATTCTGGGCGAATTACTTTGACGACGTACACCCATGGCACCCAGCCCCGGCGCCGAGCGAGCGCGAATCCGAAAAGGCGGCTCGGGCGAAATGGGGATTGTGAAGGACACCGAGCCCGGTCGTGCGGTTGCAATCAATCGTCGTTCTCATCGTTGCCGTAGTCTGGCTGCCGGCGAGCGAGGACTTCGAGAGGCAAGATCGATATGAGCATTGAATGGGCCCTTCTCACGTTTGGCATAGCGTTATTGCTGGTGGCACTAGTGGGTCGAGTGAAGGTCAAGGGGATAGAGGTGGGTACGGGCACTGCGATCGCAAGGCTCGGTGTGGGTTTGACCGGTTTGACGCTGGTAGCCTTTTCCTTCTTCTATTCAGGATTTCCATCGACTTTCGTGGTTTCCGACTCAAACCAATTGGAAGATAGTGTAGAACTGAGGTCAGGCGAAACAGCGGGTACGGCACAGGTGCAGTCAGAACAACGAACCCGGGCGGGGGAAGGTGTCATAAATCAGGCCAATGCACGATTGTCGATACAGCTACTCACGGGTGATCGTTCAGACAGCTCCCTTCTCCAACGTGTCAAGGAACTACTGGAATTGCAGGGTTACACGCCCACTGTCTGGGCCGGATCCCTGGACTACCACGAAAGCGGGTACGGACTTCCAAGCGGGACCCTCGTTGGCGCACGGTCGATCATCGTGTTCCACGACGAAGCGAGTGAAATCTGGGCGGGAGAGTTCGCTGCTCTATTGGAGACGGTTCCAGGTGTCGAGCGAACCGAATTAATGATCGACCTGCGGTCCGGAGGCCCAGATGCTTTTGGCATCTTCTTTCCACCCGGCGACTGACATCACGACGGCACACTCGCGCGACGGCCTTCGGCGCGACGCGGGTTGACATATCACCCATACGACTACAACGTCCGTGCTGCCATAGCCGTCAGACCCTGCTTATTTCGCTTATCCGCCCCCGGGATAGAAGCTCTCCAAGGGGTCTACCGTGAAAGGCAGTGGCTCGAGATCGTAGGTGATCCGCTCGGTTGCGTTCTCGGCCGTCGCCTCGTCCACGGCCGCCACGGCGAGCATCGGTGCGCCAACGTACATCGGCTCGTTGGTCAAGATTGGAAATTCAGGCGCTGGGAGAGCGGGCAACTCCTCGGCAGTCAGTACGGCGAAGACCCCCTCCATCGCGAGCGCTGCCGACGCATCGATGTTCGAGACTCTTCCGTGGGGAACTGGGCTGATTAAGAGCTTACAAAACGCCACGCCCTCGGCCTGAAAATCCTCGGCGTACTGTGCTCTGCCCGTGACCTTTCCGTGGACGTCCGGAGGGGTGAAATCCTTACCTGAGAGTTCGTATGCCATTCCTTCTTCTCCTCCTAACCCGCCTCGGCGGGCTAGGAGCCTGCGCGGCAGAAGGACCGGAATTGGGCGGATAAAGATTGAAGATAGGACATGCCACGAACCTATCGAACCTATATCCCAGAACAGAGCCTGCTGATGCCGCCGTCGCTGAGGGATTGGCTGGCCGAAGATCACCTGTCGTACTTCATATCGGATGCGGTGGACGCCATGGATTTGAGCGCGTTCGAGCAGCGGTATGGAACGGACGGACCGGGCAATCAGGCGTACGATCCGCGGATGATGGTGAAGGTGCTGATCTACGGGTACGCGACGGGAGTGTTCTCGTCGCGGAAAATCGCGGCGAAGTTGACCGACGACGTGGCGTTCCGGATGTTGGGAGCGGAGAACTTTCCCGCGCACCGGACGATCTCGGATTTTCGCAAACTGCATCTTGAGGAGTTCGGGAACCTGTTTGTGCAAGTGGTGATGATGGCGCGGGAAGCGGGACTGGTGAAGATGGGGACCGTGGCGGTGGACGGGACCAAGATGCGGGCGAATGCGGGCAAACGCAAAGCGATGAGCTATGAACGCATGAAAAAGCAGGAGACCGAATTGGGTGAACAGATTCGGGATCTGTTGAACCGGGCCACCGCGACCGATGAGGACGAAGATCAGCGTTACGGCTCCGACCGGCGCGGCGACGAACTGCCCGACGGGTTGTCGACGCGCAAGAAGCGCCTGGCCACGATCCAGGCGGCAATGAAGCGGCTCGAAGACCGTCAGATGGCCGCGGACCAGGAAGCGGGCCGGAACGGGGAAGATCACAAGCCCGGATGCGGAAAGAAGCCATACAAACGTCCGATGGGAGAACCCAAGCCGACGGCCCAGAACAACTTCACAGATCCGGAAAGCCGGATCATGAAGACCTCTACCGAAGGTTTCCAGCAATGCTACAACGCGCAGGTGGTGGTGGATTCCGAGGCCCGGATCATCGTGGCGACAACGGTGAGCGACAATGCCTCGGACGTGGGGCAGTTGAAACCCAACCTGGATGCGCTGAACGACAATCTGGGAGAGCGTCCCGCCCGCGTCCTGGCCGATGCGGGATATCGATCCGAGTCGAATCTGGGGATGTTGGAACAACGTAAAATTGACGGGTATGTTCCGATGGGACGCGAGAAGGATCTGGCCGATGCGCCACTCCCACCCCAAGACACTGCGTTTGGCCGGATGGTGAGAAAGATGCAAACCAAGCGTGGGCGTGATCGCTACCGGGCCCGAAAGCACATCGGTGAGCCACCGTTCGGGTGGATCAAGTCGGTGCTCGGATTCCGACAGTTCAGCCTACGCGGTTTGGACAAGGTGACCGGTGAGTGGAATCTGGTCACTCTGGCGGTCAACTTACGACGAATGAACGGGATGATCGAATGGGCATAATCCGGAAAACCGGAACCCGGCAAACTCGCTACACGGCCAACTACTGGTGTCCGTACCGCTCTGAACTTGTCGTATCGGAGAAATCGATCCCTTCTCCTCCGAAGACCCTCTCAAATTCCAATGAATCCGACTTCTTCGCGCTCTGCCGCGCAGACTCCTAGCGGTAGTTTACATAGGATTTGCGCAAGATTTGATCCGCAGAAGCACTTAGGGCGATATCACGTGTGGGTGGTCTGTATCGGCAAGCAAAAAATCAACCTCAGCATCGAATTTGCGGGCCAATCCGTGGCCGAATCAGGTAAAATCGAATCAGAAACAGAACTGCCCGTCATTGAGGAATCATGAGACTGGTTATCGCCCCGCGCGGAGTCCCGCTGCCGCGTACCTTCGCGAGGGTCGCCAAACATAAACTCCTTAGCGCGGCCGTCGCGGGCACTCTCGTTCTCGGCATACCGTTCGCCGGGGCCCAAGAGCCGCCGCCTCCGGCCCTGTCGGGCATGTGGAGCACGACCACAACCTCTGTCGAGCACCCAGATTGGACCCTCGAGGATCTCTTTGCCTGCAACTGTACCCGGGATAGCTACGAGTACCTTCGTGAGCTCCTGCTCCCGGAGAACGACCATCTGTCAGCCGCAGAAATCCGGCAAGCCGTCCGCGATCACAACCAGCGAGCCATAGCCGCTCTGTTAACCGAAAGAGGTACAGACTACGCGGCAACGTACGACCACGCCGACGATCCCTCTATTCAGTGTGAGTACTTCGGGGCCTTTCGCACCATACTGCACAACGACCCTATCCTGATCGAGCAGAACGACGACCGCATCGTCATCAGGGCAGAAGACATGGCGTCGGACCGCGTCATCTACACGGATGGACGCGGTCATACACAAGACGCACAACCCAGCCCGCTGGGTCATTCGATTGGTTGGTACGAGGGATCTACGCTGGTGGTGGACACCGTGCATGTCGCGGCTAACGTCGCCGAAGACAACCTGGCTATTCACAACGCCGATAACGCGAGCAGTATTGAGCGCTACACCCTCAGCGAGGATGGCCGCCGACTGCACATGCAGTTCACGCTAATCGATCCGGTCACGTTTCGAGAGCCGCTGGTGCTCGAACATACTAGACTCCTTACGCCCGAGGTGGATTTGCTGGATGCCCCTTGCGAGTCGATCTCCGGGCAACGCTGATGTGGAGGACAGTGAGATGATGACAGGCAAGAGCTTGATCTTTGTCTATGGCGCACTTCTGGTTTCAGTGCCCGCCTTGGCCCACCATAACCCCGCGGCACACTACATCGTCGATGAGCGCATGGAAATCGAAGGCGTGGTGACCGAATTTTGAGCGATCAACCCGCATTCGCGGATTTACTTTGACGTGACGAATGAGCGAGGTGAAACAGAATCCTGGATGGCGGAGGGAGACAGCGTCATCAATCTCCGGCGAGCAGGCTGGACGTTGGATCAGTTCAAGCCTGGGGATCGAATCCACATATTGGGCCGCCCGTCACGAGACGGATCGAACATGGTGGAATGGACCTTCATCACGCGGCCTGACGGGAGTGAAGTTGGCGGTGGAAACGGGCAGGTCGGCGAGCGATTGAGAATAATGGAGGCGCGTCTCGCTGAGTATCGCCGGCAGCGCGGACGATAGAATACCCGTAAAATCCCGGCAACCGTCATCGCGCCCACCATGCTGCGGATAAGCGGTATATCGCGCCAACCGAAGCTTGGGAAAGGGGAATTCGATGTGAGCCGATGAAACCTTTCGATAAGAATCCAACTGGTGAAAGTCCGGTCCGGCCAAAGCCGTAGCGGGCAGGCCGGAAGCGAGTCTTGCCTGTCACCGGGTGATCGGCGGGAGAGAAGCGTAGACAGCGTCGTCCACCAGTCGTCACAAAACGAGGGACACCAGACGCCGGCTTTACAGGAAAACGCCAGCAACCGATCCTGTCCACAGGCGGGGCATGAAGCCGCAGGAGACCCCGCGCGAGAATGCCGCAATCCAGAAAGGCACGGAGTTCCTTTTCAACAAATCGGAGGACCGGCCGGTCGCGCTCCTGTTGTCTGGCAAGGAATGTTTCCAGTTGTCCGGCGACGACCTGATACAGGATTGTCGTTTCCGGATACCGCGGGCGGTATGCGATACCGATAGCCACGAAGGCATCGCATCAAGCAAGCCCGCACGCAATCCACAACGTAACATCCTCACGAACATGCGTGGGCGGCGACTGGATAAATCCGTGTCAACATCGACAACATTGTCGCGATTGTCGCCTGGTTGTCGACGCCTATCCGCCGGGGGCGCGGGCTTCGGGAAGATGCCTGAATGATACGCCGGTTCCGCAATCAGTCGTTGTGAGCTAGCGAATGGGAATTGCGTCAGTCCTTACCAGTCTTGCCTCCCGACTGGACAATTTACCGATAGCCTCCAATCGGAAGTTCCCGCGGATAGGAAAAATGAGAGGCTTTTTTCAATGAAGATCGGATCCTCGTCTGACATTTTATCCGAGTGATCGGGCGGCTGCAGTCGCTGGTGCGTGGGCAGGGGGCGTCGGGCGGGACCTACCGAAGGTTCCAATGACCGAAGTGCCAATCACAGCGGCGTTTCCGGATTGGTGTGAAAAACCTCCGCTGTTCTACGATGAAGGCGCACGAACAAAAGCCAGGTTTGCGGCCTTGCCCGGCCGGGCCTCACTGATCGAATCGCCCCGCGATTACGGCAGCGTCAGTGCCACTAGAGAACCCGGTTGATTGCGCCGTGCGCTTCCCGCCTGCATCACGATGTACTGCTTGCCTTCGTGCATGAAGGTCATCATCCCGTACTGGCCGGGAATCGGAACTTCGACGCTCGCGAGGATCTCTCCCGTCCGTTTGTCTCGTGCGTGCAGCATAGGCATGCCGTTTTCGTTCACCGCGGTCTCTCCTCTCAGGTCTTCGGTGGTCTGCACGAGGAGATCGCCCACGACCATCTGGATCGAGTGACCGGTGCCTCCGAAATTAGGGACATCCACCCCCGCCAGGAGCGGGTGGTTCGTGATCCGCTCAGGGGTCTGGCCTATCGGAATGTCCCAGAGCTTGTCGCCCGTGTTCATATCATATGCGGCGAGTCCCTCATACAGCGGCTTGTAGACCGGCAGGCCATCAATGAGCCCCAGGCGGCCCGTTCCGGGTCCGCCAGGAGCCCACCCGGCCACTGTCGTTCCCGTGGTGGGCGTATGGCGTTCTCGGCCCCGCCAGGCCTCGGCACTCGGTCCGGCCAATCCGCGTGCCTCGTCCACTCCGTTCGTCGGAACGAGGTAACCCGGGGCGGTGCAGTCCCGGTTGTGCGGTGCATACATGATTGCCGTCGTGGAATCTGCGATCGGCGGATGGTAAATATTCAAACCACCCATGCAGTCGACAACGTTGATGTAGTCGTTGTCATGGGGGTACGGGAGGGGTGGAACGTAGAGGCCACCCACGCGGAATTCGCTCAGGATTTCCTGCGCCCGTTCCTTTAACACGGGCGTGTAGTCGAGCAGGAACTCCTCGGTGATTCCATCCCAGACTATCGGGTCCAGCGGTTCCGGCCGGCTCGGATAGGGCTGGGTCGGCGCCGTGTAATTTCCGGGTACCTGCGATTGCATGACCGGGCGCTCGGCAATCGGCCAGATCGGCTCGCCGGTCTCCCGGTTGAGTGCGAAGACGAGGCCCTGCTTGGTGTTCTGGATCAGGCCGGGTACCGGCGCTCCGTCCACGTTCAGATCCAACAGGATGGGCGAGGTCGGAATGTCGTAGTTCCACTGGTCACTGCGGTGGATCTGGTAATGCCACCGCCGCTGGCCGGTCTCCACGTCCAGTGCCACGACGCTGCCTCCAAAGAGATTGTGACCCGGGCGATGGCCCGTGTATGACTCGACGGTCGATGCATTCGTCACCACATACACCAAACCGAGCTGCGGGTCGGCAGAGGCAGGAGCCCACTGGGACATGTCTCCGGACCATTCCCAGGCGTCGCTTTCCCATGTCTCGTGTCCAAACTCGCCGGGCCGCGGAATGACGTGGAATTTCCAGAGATGCTCTCCGGTCCGAGCGTCGTAACCCATGATGTCGCCGGGTATGTTCTCAATCCGGGTCTGGTCGTAACTTGGCTCGTGTCCGGTGAGCACAACAACGACGCCATTAACGACTATCGGAGGCGAGGAACTGGTCACCATGCCCAAACTTTGGGGAACCCCCGTATCCGGATCGTAGGGCTCCCTCCAGTCCAGCCAGGGCTGCCAGTCCGCCATGAGATCGGGTACCAGATCAACAACCCCGGTATCGGAAAACTCCCCGAGCCCCACCGGGGCGCCCCAATTCTCCAGGGGCCGGCCCGTCTTGGCATCCAGCGCCCAGAGGAAGAAAGCGGGTGAGGTGATAAAGACAACGCCCCGTCCGTCCAGTTCGGCATAGGCGACGCCCTTGCCGAAATCCGTCCTGGGCGAGCGCAGGTACCGCAGCGTTTCTGGCTCCCGGAAGGTCCAGAGCGTCTCGCCGGTAGCGGCGTCGATCGCCACAACCTGGCGCCGCTGACCGCTGACGGTGTAGAGCATGCCGTCCACAAAGACCGGCGTGGCCCGGGCCGTGTACTCGATGCCTGGGCCGAAGTTGTCTCCGCGCCAGGTCCAGGCGACCTCGAGGTCCGAAAAGTTGGACGCGTTGATCTGATCGAGCATCGGGGCGGAACGGGTGCTGCCGGCATCGCCACCCAGATAACGCCACTCGCCGTTCTCGACGCCAGGCTGCTGGGCGGACCCTGTCGTGGGAACCCCCATCAGGGCCACCAGAGCCAGGGCACAACAACCGGAACGGGATCGCTTCGTCATTTTTCCTCCTCGAGAAGAACTGAGAATCAAGACCGGGGCCTCTGGAGCGACACGCATGCGCCAACTTCCACTTCCAGCAAAACGCGTTTCCGCATCCTCTAGGCCAGAGGACCTCCGATTTCAGGCCCGTTGCATGGGTCGTCTCTTATTTAGAATACCTGTGTTCAAGCAGCATGTCTTGACGAACGCGGGAGCGAAATCTTAGGCGCCATCTGAACTCAGTCGCCCTTAACATGATTCTCGAGCATCCTCCGGCGAACCACCGATCCATAGACATTGCCTTCGGCGTCCACGCCGACGCCTTCAGCCCCGCTGTGTTCGATTGTCGTCGACTCGATATCCTCGGTCAATTCCCAAACGGATCCGTCACGGGCGCTGCCGATGCGGATGCCCTTCTTCCATGCTGGATTGTCCGGTCCCCAGGATTCGGAATCAGCGACGTAAATGGTGTCGTCGTCGGTGATATAGATCCCACTCGGCCGGCTGAACTGCGTCCACTGGTCGATGTACTGCCCTTCCTGATCAAAGAGCTGGATCCGGTTGTTCGACCTGTCCCCGACAAAAAGGCGTCCCTGGGAATCGACCGCGATCGCGTGCGGACGGTTGAACTCTCCCGGGTTGGCTCCGAATCCACCCCACTCCATCAGGTAAGTGCCGTCGCCAGAGAATTTCACGACGCGGTTGTTGGGAGAGCCGTGACCGTCGGTGACAAAAATATCGCCGTTCGCCACGGTGACCACATCGGTCGGTTCGTTGAACGCGTCCGGACCATCGCCAGCGACGCCAGCCTGACCCAGCGTCATCAGCAAATCACCATCCGCGCTGAACTTGAAGACCTGGTGGCCCCGGGTTTCAGAAGCGCGAGCGTCGGTGACCCAGACGTTGCCTGCGTCATCCACGTGGAAACCGTGTGGCCAGACGAACATCCCGGCGCCCCAACTTGCCAGAAGCGATCCGGATGGGTCCATCTTGAGAATGGGCGCTTCCGGGCGGCCATCGCACGAGTTCTCAAAGCAGCGGTGGAGGACGTAGATATTACCGTGGGGCCCCGGCTCAGCTCCGGTAACCGCTGCCCAGGCAGTGGTTCCCTCGGGGAGTTCCCCCCAGGGTTCGATGCGTTGATAGGGAGTCGGAAGGTCGTTGACCGGCCGGTATATCCCGTTGCCCCCAACCACCCTGGCAGCGGATTCGGTCTCACCGGAGCCGGTCCGAGTGCAACCCAAGCCGTGGGTCGCAACGATCGCAACGATCGCAATGCCCAGTGTGAATATCGCACCTCTCATATGCGTCATGATGGATTCTCCCCTTACGCTGACATCATCGAACTCTTCACCATCAGGGCAGGCGCAGCGCCACTAGCGAACCTGGATGGTCTGAACTGGCGATCTGCACAACGATGTATTGCTGGCCTTGGTGCATGTAGGTAATCATGCCGTACTGACCCGGCGCCGGCATATCCACTGTTCCGAGGCGCTCTCCGGTCCCCTTGTCAACTGCATGCAGTAGCGGCGCGCCCGAGGGACCCTCCGCGGTGATCAACAAAGTGGACGTAACCATCGTGACCGGGTGTGATTGCCTGCCCGTGTTGGGTAGGTCCACACCCTCGAGAGCCGGATGGTTCCTGATGCGATCGGGTGTGTCCCCGTTGGGGATTGCCCACAGGTGCTCCCCTGTGTTCATGTCGATCGCAACGATCTGACTGTAAGGAGGTTTGAAGATTGGAAGCCCCTGCGGCCCCCGAAAATCGCCACGGTTGGCGACAACCCAGTCCGAAAGTGTCTGCCCTGTTGTCATGATGTCGTCGGGCTCGTCCATCTCTCGTCCCGGGACGATATTTTCGGATCGGCATCCTCGTTGGGTTGAAACGTACAGGATCCCGGACTCGATATCAGCCGATGTCGGACCGTAGATATTCGACGCCCCGCTCGGACAGCTGACAAACGAGCGCAGGCCCGACGGGTGACCCACTTGGATCGGCGGGTTGAACAGCGGTCCGAGCCGATAATCGCTGATGATCTCCAGCGCTTCGGCCCGCAGTTCCGGCGTGAAATCGATCAGCATATCCTCGGTCAATTCCTGCATCTCGAACGCCGCTGGTTTGGTTGGGAATGGTTGGGTGGGCGACAAGAGCTCGCCGGGGATCTCAGATTCAGCCACCGGCCGCTCTTCGATCGGCCACACGGGCTCGCCGGTCCAGCGGTTCCAGGTATAGGCAAAACCCTGTTTTGTCGTCTGAACCGCGATCGGCGTCCTCTCCCCATCGACCACCACGTCCATCAGCACGGGGGCCGTCGGGTTGTCGAAGTTCCAGATGTCATGGTGGACGGTCTGGTAGTGCCACACGCGGTCGCCGGTTTGAACGTCCAACGCAATGACGCTGGTGCCGAAGAGGTTGTCGCCTGGTCGGAAGCCACCGTAGAAGTCGATCGTCGGTGGGTTGGTCGGAATATAGACGATCCCACGTTCGGGATCGGCCGACATCGGCGCCCACGATGAGACATCCCCGGTAGTCATCCAGGCATCGTTCTCCCAGGTTTCGTGGCCGAATTCGCCGGGGCGTGGAATCACGTGGAACTTCCACAGCAACTCCCCCGTTGCCGCGTCATAGGCCAGGATGTCGCCCGGGATGTTCTCGACGCGAGTCTGGTAGTAGCCCTGCTCGTGGACGTTCCCGACGATGACTACGCCGTTCACGACAATAGGAGGTGAGGAGGTGCTCAGGTTTCCGAGATCTCTGGGAATCCCCAGCTCCGGATCGTAGGTGTAACCGGAGGTCAACCACGGCTCCCAGTCGCCAACCAGGTCAGGCAGCATATCCACGGCACCGCTCGCTGGAAAGCCGTCGATTGGAACCGGGCGCCCCCAATTCTGGACGGAGCGGCCGGTCTTTGCATCGAGCGCATGGAGAAAGAAGCCCGGACTGCTCATGAAGATTCGCCCACGGCCATTAACTTCGGCATAGGCCACGCCCTTGCCATAGTTGTTCCGCATACCCCGTTCGTAACGTGTGGTATGGGTTTCGCGGTAAGTCCAGATCGTTTCTCCTGTGGCAGCGTCAATCGCAACCACGGTCCGCCTCTCTCCGGCCACGGTGTAGAGGATGCCGTCGACGTAGAGTGGGATCGAACGGAACAGGTGGTCGATCCGCGGTCCGAAGTTGTCGCCCCGCCATACCCAGGCGAGTTCGAGTTCCTCGAAATTGTCCGCATTGATCTGATCCAGCGGTGCATATCGTGTATGGCCGGCGTCGCCGCCGATGTAGCGCCATTCTCCGACGGTTGCGGCCTGTTCGGCGGAGACAAGCGGACGCCCAAACATCAATAAACTCACTAAGGAGAGGGCCGAGAAATAAATGAAGCGCCTGCTTTGTCGGAAACGTCGACGGACTCTATTGATCATTGTTGTATCCTCATTGATGCAGGTATGCGGCGCGTTCGATCCTACTCCGGCGCCTCGACCACCCTGATGTTGGCCAGTTGAAACAGATCAGTTGGCCCCTCTTCCTCGCTCTCCCGGCGTTGCCGGTCTTCCTCTCTCCCGGCGTTGCCGGTCTTCCTCTCTCCCGGCGTTGCCGGTCGAGGCCTATCTCAACTCGGAAGGTCTGTGAGACACGTACCGCACCAGTCGGCGGCGGAAGACCTCTCCGGCATAGATATTGCCGTCAAAGTCCACGCCGAGAAATTCGATACCCGCACCCACGTCTTTGTCGTGCTGGGGAATAAAGTGCGTCACCCACGCCTGTTCGGTCTTCAGATCTCCGATCCGGATGCCCTTCTCCCATCCCAGGTTGCTCCGCCAATTGTCCGGTGGACCGGTGCGGACGGTTCCCGAGAGGCCATCGCCGGCGTAGAGAATGTCGTTACGGTCGATGAACAACCCGCTCGGCTTGCCAAAGTGCGTCCAGATGTAGAGGAGCATGCCGTCGGGATCGAAAACCTGGATCCGGCTGTTGCCGCGGTCCGCAACGTAGACCCGGCCCTGGGAATCCATCTTGATGTCGTGAGGGTCGCTGAATCGGGCGGCTTCCTTACTTTCGGAACCGACACCACCGCCAACTTCCAGGAGAAAGGTTCCGTCGCCCGAGAACTTCACGATGCGGTTGTTGCCGCCCCTATGGCCGTCCGAGATCCATATGTCTCCACTGGGAGCCACGACCACACCCGAAGGTCCGTTGAAATGGTCAGGGCCGTCTCCCCAGACCGCGGCCTCGCCCAACCTCATCACGACTTCGCCCTGCTGGTTGAGCTTGAGGACCTGATGACCGATGCCCATACTCTCGCCCAATGTCGCGCGAGCGTCGCCGTGGGACCCGCCCTCGGTCACCCACAGGAACCCCTCGTGATCCAGGAAGAAACCGTGAGGGAACGCAAACAGACCTGCCCCGAAGCTGTCGACAAGGTTCCCGTCCAGGTCGAACTTCATGATGGGCTCCAGTTCAGTTCCCGCACACTCGTTGGCGCCGCAGCGGTCCAGAATCCACAAATGCTCGCCGTCCGGATCAGGGAAAACGCCGCTGACTGTCCCCATCTCTCTTCCTTCGGGGAGCTTCGCCCAATCGAATGTTGCGCGGTAGGGGTTAGCAGTGGACGATTGGGCGTTCAACACCTCGCCCGGGATCAAGTAAAACGCAGCAAAAACGGCGGCGAATGCCAAGCCAACTCGAAGGCGACGCGGCATGGAAACCTCCTTCAAAGCAGTTTCTTAAAATGTCAGTGGCCTGTACCACCCTAATCGGGGCCAGCGTTCGTGCCAAACGGCGTTGGATTCCAGGAGGCAACAACGTGACGACACGACGTGGCGGCGACGAGTAAATGCTCCTACATTGCGAGGAGCTGACGACGATGAAGACAATGCCGTTTCGCCCGAACCCCCGGGGCCGATGGGGGTTGCCGGCGATCTCTTCGTTACGAGCCGTCGTCGATGTGAAGACATCGACTTCCGTCTCGCGCCTCGATCTCCCCAGCAAGACCCATCGGCGCTGGTCCCGATTTGGGTGGTACAGGGCACTATCATCGTCACCCGAAAACAAACAGGGCAACTTGGGGTTGTCTTCAGGTTTAAAGGGGCATTGCAAGGAACAGAAGGAACAGAGAGATTCCAGGCGCGGGGCACTTGCACAGAATGCGTGGTCGTTCATACGGCCATCCTGATCGAGGGACCATTGCCCCGGTCATCATCGCCACCATCGAGACGAAGGGGCTGATCGGGGACATTTCTACGTTTGTACTATCGTCTGAGGGCTGGGAACACTTCCGACGGTTCGGGCTTCACAGAGCACATGGTGCCGGATCCCATCCGGAATCGTCCGCTTCCTTTCTGAATTGCATCGTCCGGATATAGGGTCCATCCAGATAGGTGGCGTCTTCAAGGATCGTCGTTAACAGAAGAAACTCAATACCGCGATCCTCCAGAATAGTGAAGAACTCCCTGTACGTGGCCTGGTCGCTGTACGGTGTGCCGTGTCTGAAGAAGTGACCCGCACTCATGTGGGTTGTCACCACGTTCATCTCACCCGATGCCGCCGCTATGGGCAGGGACCCATTGGCCCGGCCGCCTGTAGCATGCCACGACGCAACCGAATACCCTTGAGGGCTCAAGCCCCCGCCATCGGGACGGGCACGGTCGAAATTCAATAGACGAGTCTGCATTCCGGCGTCGGTGTCAATCCGCAGAGTATTGTCGTCTTCCCATGTGAAATGGAATCGCCCGGGAATGCGCATGATACCCCCGGCCCCGTAAGCCATGCATTCCTCGCCCCGCGTGAGGGCCCCCTCCGGATCCCAGCCCTCAGCGACGCGGCGGCCTTCTTCGTTGAGCGGCAGATAATCGTAGTCGCCCCGTTGCGCCGTTCGCATGCGCAAGCGCCAGTCTTCGCTGACGATGGACACCCAGTACCCCGTCAAATCGATGGGGGCAGCGGCTCTTGCCGACTGTGGAATTTCTTCTTGACCGCGCTGTGCCTGAAGGGCTACCGGTATGGCAAGCGTGATCGACAGAGTAGAGGCGATCAGCAGCGTCAAAGAAGACTTAAAAAGGCCTTGATAGCTCACGACGATGCCCTCTGAATCAACCGGAGATCCCGCGCTTCAATCGAACACCTCTCCGGGGCTCAGACCCCATCCGAATCCGTCCGAATTCCGTCGTAGCGTCTCCATCTTCACCCGATGGTCCACCCCCACGTTCCGGCTTGGAGACCCGGAGATCACCACGCGGTCGCCCGGTCTCAGGGCGGTGCGGCTGACGCCCTGCCTTCCGAGTTGACCTGCGCCACCCCACTCCACACCCCAACGGTGCATTTCGCCGTTTTCGTCAGGAGCCATGACGTGAACGAAGGCGTGCGGGTTGCGGAACATGAAGGCGACGATCTCACCTTCAATTTCGATGGATTCGTCTTCCGCATATGTCGATGCAAAGGAGTGGTGCCCGTAGGCCACCCCCCCACAGAGCACGGCTCCGGCTACCAGAAGAGCAAGCAGCTTTACATTCATCTTTTAGTCCCCCAGAGTTCTCCAGCTTCGAACACCGATGTCGAAAACACGATACCGTCGGAACTGTTACGGAGTTTCGCTGAGACTCCTGTAAACCGCTTCGACGAACCTATTCGTTGTCCAAGGACCCTCGTCGGTGCCGTAGATGGTGTCGTAGTCCAGCGTCGGCCGGGCTGCTTTCACCTCTTCGAGAGTCATGCCCCGATCGATCATGTCTTGAATTCTGTCGCGGATGATCGTCGCCATATCCCTGTAGTACCCGACGTCAGCGGAATCGGAAATCCTTCCGTGACCGGGGATGATCATGGTGCCGCCTTCAGTTCGGAACTCAGGGAAGGCCAGGTCCAGAATGAAGTTTAACGAGTCGACGACACCCTGAATGTTCCCACCGCGTTCGATATCGATGATGGGGTAGCTCGTTGGCGTGTACAGATCGCCCGTCGCGATCACATCCGAACCCCGGAACCAGACGAGCGAATCACCATCGGTATGCGCCGACGGTCTGTGAATCAGTTGCACACCTTCGCCATTCATGTGGTGGCTGAGCTTGTACTGACTCACGAAATATGTGTCCGTCGGCCACACATCCGTCGGCAAGTCCGCGCGCGCCATTCGTCCCAGGACGTTCTCGTGAGCCCAGATCAACGCGCCTTGGGCGGCATCCGCAATGGTTGCCGCGACATTCCCACCCGTTATCGTCGCTCCGGCCGCAGACAAGAACGCGTTGCCCCCGGTGTGGTCGGCATGGAGATGGGTATTGAGGATGTAGCGAATCGGTTTGGCTGGGGGTGGGGTTGCCCGCCCCCGCTCCAACGACGATACCGTCTCCGAAGCAAAACCCAGGCGTTGAGGCCCGACGAAAGCGAGTGTGCTTTGCAGCTCCCGGACGGCTGCCAGTACGGTTTCGGCTCCGTCCGCTCTTCCGGAGTCCACGAGCAGTACGCCGTCGGGCCCGACCTGTGCCGCAACATTGCCGCCACTGCCGGCGATCAGATAGACCGATCCCTGGACATGCACGACGTCGATACCGGGGCCTGCTTCCTGAGCCGAGACCGAGGCAATCCACCCCATCCCCGTCCCGGCCACCAAGAGCAAACCGCTCAGGACGCAGGAGGCCCCGATTGATCGCCTGAGATCCCTCAGCCTGCAGATACCTTGCCTCATTGCCCTCGCTCCTGATGCCGACTTGATGCCGACGGGGGACGCCAGGTTTTCCTCTAGCATAGAACGCCCCGTCACTCGATAGCCCTCAATGGCCGGGGAAAGGGCCTGTCGGTCATTTCTTTCAACTTCTCCCGGTATTCCGGATACATCGTCTCCGCCCCGCCCCGGGATGCCTCGATCGGGATGTCGTAGTAAGAAGCAAACGCGCCGAGAGTGGGGTTGGTCCCCGGCAGGTAATGGGGGACAAAACCCGGATCCAAATCGACCTCTGTCACCACGGTGCAGGGATAAGGGGGGACTCTTTGGGTCAAGTCCAGGATATATTCGCGGCTCCGGATCAGCGGTTCTTCGAGATACGCTGGATCGTAGATGATGCTGGTATACGTAAGAATGTCGTCCCGACGGGTCAGGAACTGCGTAATCTCGGACCGGTCGCTACGAAAGACACCCGAGCGCCTCATGTAGCCTTCTTTCAGATGGGTTGTCTGGATCTTGAGGACATCTCCAATCCACTCCCCGGTCGAAAAACCACCCCAGCTGTGCGGGGCGTTTTCCGATGGGTGAGGCCGTCCGTCCATGTAAATCGGGTAGTCGACGGATCGCAGCCATTCCGTATGAATCGCCTGGGTTTCCCGTGAGACGGGATCGATTTCGTGCCAGATTTTCAGTTCCGACGGCCCCCGTTCAAGGTAACCCAGAGGGTGTGGCCGGCATTGCCACTCGGGCAGGGTCCACCGGGTTGCGGTCCACGCATCGGCGCGCGCGCGCGCATTGTCGTTTATGGGCATGCCCGCATAGTCCCCGGGGAGGACGTTCGGGCGCGGCGTCTGATCCTCATGAGCTCGATTGGGGCGCCACTGTCCGGAAAGGTCCACCTGGGCGAGGGCCGGCGAAGCTGCGAGCAGAGTCAGAAATAAGAACGAAAACACGGAAACCCTAATGCGATTGACGGTGTTCATCGCCACCTCCAATTTGCGCTGGCTCGCTTTACGCTTCAACGTCTAACTATCCGATAAAAGAGTTAGTTGCGAGAGTCAGATTAAGAGGGAGTGTAGTGCCAGACCCCGAGTTCGTCAAGGACCTCAACACGGGCCTGGGTAAGTCGGGGTTTTCTCGGGCGCGGGCCGCCCAGGTTCAGGCGCAGCGATCGGCCCTCGCGGCATCGTCCGCTGCGACGATTCGTTCGAAAGCTCTTGATAAGTCAGCGTCGGAAACCATTCCCTGTCGTGACCGACAGTTGGGAAGCTACGGTCGCTACTTGGCAAGAGACCACGGCAGAATTAGAGCCTTAATTCGAAGGGCCTCAGCTGCCCGCAACGATGTTGTGCTGACAAAGCCGGGAAAACTGCCGGAAAGCCGTCGGCCATCAAACAGCATTTCGCGGACTGATTGATTCACCCCCAACCCCAATCTGTAGTTACATTTAAGGAACTATTGGCGGAATCGTTTCGACAAAACACTGCCTGCATTCATGGCGTATACCGCGTTCATATCCTACAACCACGAAGTCGACCATCTCTTGGCCGCGGCGCTGCGCACGTCCCTTCAGAGCTTCGCCAAGCCCTGGTATCGGCTTCGGGCCGTGCGGATCTTCCGGGACACCGCGTCGCTCGCGCCGGATTCATCGCTCCCGGCTTCGATCGAGCGGGCGCTCTCGGAATCGGAATTCCTGATCGTGCTCGCCTCGCCTGAATCAGCGCAATCGACGTGGGTCAACAGAGAGGTCCAACACTGGCTCAAGACCCGTTCGATCGATACTCTGATCCTGGTTTTGACACATGGCGACATTGTCTGGGACCCCACGACGCGGGCCTTCGATTCCGAGTGTACGACGAGCCTGGGGCCGGCATTGCGCGGTGCCTATACCAGTGAGCCCCTCTACCTGGATTTGCGCTGGATCGAGGACGCGGAGGGGCGGTCACTGCGTCACCCGCGTTTTCGGGAAGCGGTGGCGGGACTCTCCGCCAGGCTGCGGCATCGACCCAAGGACGAACTGATCGGCGAGGACGTGCGCTCGCATCGAAAAGTAATGCGGCTTGCGTGGACAGGGGGCACGCTGGTGCTTCTGCTCGCTGTCGCCGCAATCATCGGGGCCTTTGTTGCAAACCAGCAGAGACAGGAGGCCGTCGAGCAACGTCGGGTTGCCGATCGGCGCCTGCTCAGCGTTCAAGCGGAACAGCTTCTCGACCAGAGTCCGGATCTCCTGCCGCGCAGCGCGCTGCTCGCCATCGAGGCCCTGCGCACCAATGCAGGCCCGGAAGCCGAGCAGGTGTTGCGCCGGAGCCTCGCTCTTCTGCCCCGGCTCGTCAGGGAGATCGATGCCGGTCGCGAAACCGGTGATGTCACGGCTCTCGCGTTCGATCAAGCCGGGGAGCGGCTTGCGATTGGAGGCCGTCGCGGGCTCGGGTTGTGGCAGGTCGAAACCGGGGATCAAATCGGAGAGGCCGGGACCCTGTCGGTCACTTCGCTCGAGTTCGACAGCCCGCGTCCATCTCTGACGGCCCTCAGCAGCAATCGGCTGGTTCGTCTGCCGCTTGCCGATCTTGAGGAGGTCGAAGTCTTGGGCCCCGTTCCCCGTCAGGCCGTCGTTGGAAGCGGTGGCGGGGGCTGGATCGCGTGGCCGGCGGCAGAGGGCGGCGTCCGAGTCGCTCCTTCCGAAGGGGCGCCCGATCCCATTGAACTGCAGTTCACAGAAGATGCGACCGAGCGTCCACGTGCCACCGCGGTGACGTTGAGCCGCGACGGAACGACGCTCGCAGCCGCCAACCGGGACGGTGAGATCCACCTCTGGTCCCTTCCGTCAGGCTCCAGGCTGCAGGTCATCAACGGTTCCACAGACGTATCCAGCAACGTGCTTCTTTCGCTGACTCCCTCCGGAGACAAGGTGGCCGCCGTTCGCGACGGCCGTGTGGTCGAAGTCTGGGAAGTGGCCGCAGGAGTCCAGGTCGGTCGGTTCGACCATGGCAGCTTCGTCGGAGAACTGGTATTCGCGCCCGACAACGCGCTGGTGGCGGCAGGCAGTGGCGTAGCGAGGATCTGGCACCTCGACGGCCACGAACTGTTCCGCATCCCTTACGAGGGCTCGCTCGAAGCCATCGCGTTCGGACTCGACGGCCGAATCGTTGCGACCGGCCACCGGGCTGGGAAGGTGCGTATATGGAATTTGACGGACAGACTCGGGGAACTCGGCGCGGTTGCCGTCACTGAAGTCAACGCTGTCGCCGTGAGTCCGGACTCCAGGTATCTGGCCACTGCGGAGGACAACGGTCTGGCCCGCATCTGGGACGTGGAAACCGGACGGGAACTCCAACGCATCGTTCATCCGCCGGCCTTCTACAGCAGCAGAATTGATCGCCTGATGTTTACCCCGGATGGCTCGGAACTCGTCCGAGCAACAATCGGCAGCGAGTCAACCACATGGAGGCTGGCCGATGGACAGCAGGTCGCATCGTTTTCGACGCCGGGTGGTCTCTTGGGCGGCAGTCAAATCGGCCCGCAGGGCCGGCTGGTGGCCACGCTGACCGACCTTAGGCAGACCGAAGTCTGGGACATACGCAGCGGCCAACGCGTCGCAAGCCTGGATCACGGTGGAACTGGATGGCGACCGCTGCTCAGTCCTGACTCTCGTCTGGTCGCGATCAAACGTCAGTCCGAGCTTTACGTTTGGACGATTGCTAGTGGCGAACAGGTGGCGTACGCCGAGATCGATCCCGACCTGGAGATCAACGCCGTCGAGTTTTCCCCGGATTCCAGTTACGTGGCGTTCGGCGGTGACGATGAACGCGTAACCGTTTGGGACCTCAAGGAGGACATCTCTGTCGCCAGGATGCCACACGAAGCGGAAGTCCTTGATCTTGACTTCGCTGCCGACGGACGCCACCTGGCGACCCATTCCGTCGGGGGAACCGTACGGGTCTTCGCGCGGGAAGGCTGGCCCGAGGTCGCCGAATTCCCCCACGCACTGGGGGTGGTCGATCTCGCCATGGATGATTCCAGAGTCGCGACCGCAGATGAGGGGGGCACGGTGCGGGTTTGGGACGTGCCATCCGGGCGCATCCTTCGCGAGATCGCCTATGACGACGAAGTTCAGCTCGTGTCTCTAAAACCGGGCAGCGACATATTGGGTGTTGCAGGCCGAAGGAGCCTCGGTGGTTTCTCCATCCGGACAGGGCAAGCGGTGATCGAGCGGCAATATCTCGCCCGGGTGACGGCATACGCCCAGAGCATGGGAGGTGATTTGCTTGCGGTCGGTCTGGGTGACGGCGGCACGGAGGTCTGGGATTTAGGAAACCAACGCCAGCTCCTTGCCCTCGAAGCCCGGGGCGAACCCGCCGATGTGATGGACGTGGTGTTCAGCGCGGATGGCCAGCGTTTGGCCACCGCGGCGGACCGCGTGCACATCTGGGACGTGGCAACGGGCTCGGAACTGGCCCGCGTGCAGAGTAGCGGCTTCGGGACCACGATCGCCCTCAGCCCTGACGGACGGTATCTGGCCCTCGGAGATTCGGCGGCCGACCTGTCGGTCTGGGACGCTGCCACGTCAGAACTGCTGTTTCGGGTCGAACACGACGCCTCCATCGGCGCCGTCGACTTCAGTCCGGACGCCCGCCTGGTTGCAGCAACCAGTCCGGTCAGTGAACGGGCCTACGTTTGGCAGGTCGACACCGGGGAGCGCGTCCGCGCGGTCAGCGCCGGAGCGCAGGGCAGACTGCTTGGCGTCGCGTTTCATCCTGACCTCACACGCCTGGCCACCGCAGGCGGGGACGGCAGCATCCGATTCTGGGATCTGGGTAGCGGCGACGAAGTCGGTCGCATCCTGCAGGGAGGGTCGATTACGGCGATCGCCTTCAGCGATGATGGTCGTTTCATGGCCACGACGAGCGCCGATTACCTGGCCAGGGTGTGGGAAGTCGACAGTAACGCGCTCGTCGCGATGATCCCCCATGAGGCGGCCACGCGTTCGCTCGCCCTCAGCCGGGAGGGCCGGCTGCTGGCGACGATCAATGCCAGAGACGACCTGAGGTTGTGGCGTCTCGATCACGAGCGGCTGATCGACGACGCCTGCAACCGCGTCGGCCGGAACCTGACGTGGGGTGAATGGCAACAGTATCTGGGCGACGCGTCGCCCTACCGCAAGACCTGCGCACAGTTGCCGATCCACTCGAGTTTTCTGGCTGCCGCGCTGGAGATGGCACAGGCCGGCGACGCCGACGGGGCACGGGCTCAGTGGATCCACGCCGCCGCACTCGAGCCCGAGATGGATTTTGACGTTGCCCGAGAACTCGAATCGATTGCGTTGTATCTGGATACCGAAGGCGTTTCAGCAGCTGAAACTGGCGAAGTGGGGCGGGCGGCGCAACGATTCGAAGCCTCCACCCGACTGATCGATGACGCGCCGTATGATTTCGGAGAACGAGCGCGAGCGATCGCAATCGCCGCACGGGTTGAAGAGGGAGTCGAACTGGCGATGGACGGGCAAGCCGCCGATGCCATCGTCGAATTCGATCGGGCCAGAGAAATTGATCCATCGATTGGGATTTCCGCCACATCCTGGAACGCCCTCTGCTGGTTTGGGACGGTTTACGAGCAGGCCACTGAAGTAATTGACGCCTGTGACCGGGCCGTCGACCTGGCCGAAGCAGATCGGAAAGGCTTTTTCGCAGATGCTCGCGGTGTGGCGCGTTTGTTGACCGGAGACACACCGGGTGCGCTGGCCGACTTCGAGATGTTCCTCGACCTGTCTTCCGGGGACACATCCATGTCCGATTTGCTGGCCGTGCGTCGAGGGTGGGTTGAGGCCTTGCGTTCGGGTGTGGATCCGCTGGGCGGAATGAATCTGCTGGCGCTCGGAAACGCGATGACGCCCTACCGGACGCAACTCGGATTACACTGGCAGTACGTCACGATCGAGGCGGAGGATTAGGCCACGTTTCCCATCAGTTGCCGTCGCGAAACTAACCAGCAAGGAACTTCTCTTCGAAGTCACTGGACTGGTGACGATCGAAGCCGGGTCGGTCTGTAGTGGCGCAGTAGGATGGGGACGAGCAGGACCAGGCCCACGAGATCCGTCAGCAATCCGGTATGGACCAGCACGACAGCCGCAAGAAAGAGGGTTCCGCGCTCAAAGGTCCGGAGTGCCATCTTTAAGTGTCCCGCTACGGCCCCACCGAGTGCCATGACGCCGATACCTGCTGTGAGAGTTGCCAGGACGATCGCGGGAACGGGCCCGATCATCAGCAACGCGGGAGTCAAAACGAACGCAAAAGGCAGGAGGTAGCCCGAAAGCGAGAAAAACCACGCCGTGAAACCCGTCTTCATGATGTCCGCTCCCGCGATCATCGCCCCAGCGTAGGCGGCGAGGGCGCTGGGCGGCGTCACCATCGACATCATTCCGAAATACAGAATGAACATGTGCGCGGCCAGCGGCATGATGCCGAGGTTGACCAGGGCCGGGGCAGCAAGCGTCGCCAACAGGACATAGCAGACCGTCGTCGGGAGACCCATCCCAAGGACGACCGAAGAGAACATCACCAGTACCAGTGCGATGTAGATGTTTTCGCCGGAGAGTTCCGCGATCAACGGAGTGAATCGGGCCCCGAGAGCGGTCATCAATATCAGCCCGATGACGATACCCACACATGCGGTTGCACAGGTCAGTGAAATCGCGTCGCGTCCCGCTTTTTCAAGGGCTTCAAAAACCCGTTTCGGCGTCAGTCGACGTTTCCGGACAAAGAGACTGACCCCAACCGCAGCCAGAATGGCATACGACACGGACTTTGTAGGCGAGAATCCCGACACCAGAGAGGCAATCAGACAGCTGAAGGGGACAGTGAACAGGTAGAGTTCCTTCCGTCTCAGGATGGCGGCGATCCGTGCGCCCTGGCCGGTGAGGGCAACCCCGCCGATATCATGACGGACCGAATAGCAGTGGATCGTTGTGAACAGAGCCAGATAATAGAGCAACGCTGGAATCAAAGCCGCCGTCGCGATCGTCAGATAAGGGAGACCCAGGAATTCGGCCATCATGAAGGCAGCGGCGCCCATGACGGGCGGCATCAGCTGTCCCCCGGTCGAGGCCACAGCTTCGACAGCCCCGGCCACGTGAGGCTGGACGCCCGTCTTCTTCATCATGGGTATGGTGAAGGATCCGGCAGTGACGACGTTCGCAACCGCGCTCCCGTTGACCATTCCGAAGACACCGCTCGAGACGACGGCGACCTTGGCGGGACCACCTCGGAACCGTCCCAGCAGGGCCTCGGCCAGATCGATGGCGAATTGCAGGCCGCCCACCGCTTCGAGGACAACTCCGAAGAGAACGAAAGGGAACACGTAAGTGAACATCACGGCCAGAGGAATACCGAAGATGCCTTCCATGGTCAGAAAGGATTGTGTGATGATTCGGTTCAACGGGTACCCCGCGTGACCGGCCAGGGCGATCGGCAACCGGCCTCCGGCGTAGGCATACACGATGAATACCGCGGCAATGGCTGGGAGGACCCATCCCACCCGCCGCCGTGTCGCCTCCAGGACCAGAAGCATACCGGCAGTTCCGATAACCAGGTCGACGGACGTCGGTGTGCCCATTCGAACGATCAACCCATCGTATTCCACGACGATGTAGGCACAGCACAGGGCGCCGAGTGCGGCCAGTACATAGTCCACATAGACGAGGTGCCGCAAGAGCCGGCCCCTTTGCCGGCCGGCACCCCCGGGGGGAGCAGCCAGGAAGGCGAGGGCGAGAGGGAACATGAGGAAGACGGCGCGCTGCTGAAATGGAGGTAGCGTCAGAGAGTTGACTTCAGCGATCGCGAAAATGGAGAATCCGACGGCAAGGACCCGGACGAGGTAAAACCGGATCTTGCCGGAATCGTCTCGTGTCGGGCCCGCTGTCGGGGGGTTTGAGTCTGCCTCAACCACGATCTCGGCAGTCTATCAGTGAAGTCGCGACGAAGTCGTGCACACCGGCAGGGAAATCAATTTCACTCTGCGTTCGACGGTTCCAGGACTCCGATCTCGTTGAAGTACAGGAGGCTTCCTGCGTGGTAGGGAATGCCAATGTCCATAGCGGCGCGTTCGGGCGTGATCTCGCGGCCAGCCGGGTGCATCTCTCCGATTCTATCTCTGTTCTCATAGATCGTTTTGGTGATCAAATAGATATAGTCGGGATCTGCGTCGGACCGCGCAAGCAACTGTGCGCTGCCTGAATCGAAGGTCTGATAGTCCGTGTCGAGGCCTTCATAGGTGCCCGCCGGTATTGTGACTTTCTGGATGAACGGGTACTCGATGTTGAGGTTGTCCAGGGCTGCGGCGTCGAACCCCAGATAGACGAGATCTTGCGTCGCGGTGGCCGACAGAATCGACGGCTGGGGCACGCTGCCACCGGCGACGACGGCATCGACCCCACCGTCGGCCAACAGTTCCATGGCGTTGGCCTGACCCTCGTAGATCTGCTGGAAGTCCTCGTAGTTCACGCCGTGGGCCGCCAGGGCGGGTCTCATGTAATAGTCCCAGCCCCCGCCGGCCGGTCCGAGGGCGACGCGCTTGCCGGCGAGATCCGCCAGCGTCGAGATTCCAGTGCCCTCGCGGGCGACGACGGTCATGACGGACCTCTGGAGGGAAATCACGGCCTGTACGGGAAAGGGTCGGTCAAAACCTTCAGCTCCGCGTATCGCAGGAAACGTGATCGCGGCGTTGCCAAGCCCCAAATCCACATGGTTCGCATCCAACATGCGAATGTTCTGGGAAGAGCCGCTACTGGCTTCGGCCGTTACGATGACACCGGGGAGAGCGTCACTGAGCACCTGCGCAAGAGCGCTTCCGACAGGGAAGTAGCTACCCCCGACACTCGCCGTCGCCAACTGCATACGAGCGGGTACTGTGGCGCCATCGACCACAACCACTGCGTCCGCGCCGCCGGCGCCCGAACACGCGACGAGACCCCACACCATCAGTCCGGCTATGGCAAGTCGGGCGATATCAGGCAGCATTTCGATTGAACGTCTGGACGAAGTCATAAAGAAACTATACCTCGCTCAAGTAATAAGAAACCAAAGCCCTAGCCGGGAGCATTCATACCCTGAGACCGTAGTCTAAGTTGAACAGGGGACCGGTCGCAAGGAAGACATCGAACCCCGATTGCACAATCTGCCCGAACGTGGTGGACTTCACCGGGATTGAGGGGGTACCCTTTTCAATTGTTTCGCTTGGTTTATTCGTCAGGATGGTAGAGGACAACGAGTGGCAGTTGAAAACTCTCCAGGGAGGCTGAGGCGTATGGGTTGGCTGGTTTTCGTGGCCGGAGCGGTGCTGGCCTGGGGCGTTTATGGTGTGTTATTGCACCAGGGACAGGTGCAGTTAGGCGATCCGCTCAAAGCGCTGCTGTGTGTAGGCGCCGCCTATTTTCTGATCGGTGTTCTTGTTCCCGTTGGGGGTCTCAGTGTGGGGGAGGGCTTTTCAGGATTTGATCGGACGGGCATGATCAATGCAACGATTGCGGGAGCCCTCGGTGCGATCGGAGCTGTGTGTATTATCGGGGCGTTCCGGGCCGGCGGACTGCCCATATACGTCATGCCGCTCGTTTTCGCGGGTGCGCCGATCGTCAACGTTTTGTTCGCTATGACGATCCATCCACCCCGGACTCCGATCAACCCGATGTTGTACGTCGGTTTTCTGCTGGCCTCGATCGGGGCCGCGATGGTCTTGTATTTTCGTCCCGCGGCGTGACCGCTCAGATTGGAGGTGTTGTTATGGGAAAACTGAGGCTGCTCTCTGTCCTCACGATCGGCGTTGGGCTTACATCGATGGCCTATGGCCAGGACTGGCCGCAATGGAGGGGACCGAATCGCGATGGTGCGATCGCGTCGTTCAGCCAGCCTGCATCCTGGCCGGAGCAGTTGAACCGGCAGTGGCAGGTGGAGGTCGGAACCGGTTACGCCACGCCTCTCCTGGTGGCCGATCGGATCTACATATTCACGCGCCAGAACGAGGACGAAGTTTTACAGGCGCTGAACCCGGCCACAGGTGAATCGATCTGGCGGACGAGCTATCCCGCCTCGTTCGATATGAATTCCTCAACCGCACGCCACGGTCCGGGTCCTAAATCCACGCCCACTTACGCCGACGGCCGCATATTCACTCTGGGAATCAGCGGCATCGTGACGGCGTTCGATGCCGACTCCGGTCGGCAACTCTGGCAGCATCCTGCACGGTCGGCTGAACCTCTTTATCACACAGGCATGTCCCCGGTCGTTGATGGTGACGTGATGATCCTCCACGTCGGCGGCCCGGGCGATACGGCGCTGACGGCTTTCGATGTCGCTACCGGTGATTCGCAATGGCGATGGGAGGGAGACAGCCCCGCCTATGGTTCTCCCATGATTGTCGACCTGGAAGGAACCCGGCAGGTCGTCACGTTCACGAATCAGAATCTGGTCGGCGTGGCGTTGGCGACAGGTGAGTTGCTCTGGAGGCGTCCGTTCGTTACGCCCTCCGACACCACGGCACAGACACCCATTATCTACGGAGACATGATTATCCAGGCCGGCCGCGAAAACGGCATTACGGCGTTTCGCGTCGTTGCCGGAGCCGGGGGATGGACCACCGAGGATGTCTGGCATACCGACGAGGTCTCTCTTCACATGACGAACAGTATTGAAGTCAACGGCATGCTGTTCGGGCTCTCCCACTTGAACAGTGGTCAGTATTTTGGCCTGGACATCGATTCGGGAGAGGTGCTCTGGCAGAGCGAAGGGCGTCAGGCCCAGAACGCGGCCATTCTGAGGGCCGGGGACACGATATTCTCGCTTCAGGATGATGCGGAAATGCTGGTCCTGAACGCAAGCCGAACAGGACTCGATCCGATCCGGCGTTACGAGGTTGCCTCGAGTGCAACCTGGGCGCAGCCGGCGATTTCAGGGAGTGGTTTCTACGTGAAGGACGTCAGCAACCTGACGCTGTGGACTCTCGATTAGCGGGCTGGGGGAAAAACGCTCGTTTTTCGGCGGTCTGCTATGCGGCACAGGATGTGCCACCATTTTCGATGGCAATCAGCGATTAAAAATGTAAGCCATGCGAGAATCACACCTCTCGGATGGCGTTGCTGAAAAAGTCATGGATGGCTTTTTCAGCATCCTGCTAAGCACGGTTGAGTCAGCGGTATCACCGCCGGGTCATTGGCCGATGGCGATCAGGTTCTGATCGGTCCGTATGTACCATCGGCCGTCGACAAGTGCCGGCGACGCGAGAGTGCGCTCCCCGATCTCGTTCACGTGCAGCAATTCAAATTCCCTGCCGGCGCGAAGCACAAAAGTCTCGCCGTTATCGTTGGTGAAGAAAACCTTGCCGTCCACAGCCACCGGTGAAGCGGAAAATCCTTCCCGCCGGGCGACACCGAGTCGCCCCTGCCACATTGTTTCTCCCGTTCTCGCATCGAAGGACGTTGCGATGCTCGCCATGTCGTTGACCATGAAGATCTGGTCACCGTAGAGAATCGGGGAGGGAACGAATGGAGATCCCCGCGGACTCGACCACACCAGATGGCTGTCGGTCACGTCCCCGGTGCCGCCGGGGCGAATTGCCATTGTCGGACCCGCGCGCCCCGAAGAGCAGAACAGCAATCCATAGCCGCCCACCGGTGTTGGAACCACTTCGAAGGTGTTTCCGTTGCACCGCCATAGCTCGAGTCCCGTGTCCGGATCGTATGCCTGAACCCGACGCTGGCTGTGTACGATGATTTCGTCATGATCGTCAACGTGAATGGCGATCGGTGAACCCCAACCCACACTGGCTTGCCGCGGCGTCCGCCACAGCTCCTCGCCTGTTCCCGAATCGAACGCGGCGACGAAGAAACCTGAGCCATGGTCCTGAAAGATAATGATTCGATCTCTATAGACCAGGGGCGAACCGGCCGTGCCGTGATAGTTGCTGATTTGCCCGACATCCTGACTCCAGATCAGGTCGCCGTCCATACTGAACGCCATCAATCCACGGGCACCGAAGGAAACGTAAACGCGTTCACCGTCGGTCGTCGGTGTCGACGAGGCGTGACCGTTCTTTTGATGGGGCCGTTCCGATCTCCCTTCGGGAGCGAAGCTCTCCCAGAGCGGCTCGCCATCGGACCGACCATAGGCCAGAAGGGATAGCCGTTGGCCGCGGTCATAGGCCGCCGTCAGGAAAATCTGGTCATCCCACACGATGGGCGACGAGTTCCCGCTACCCGGGATCGGCGTTCTCCACAGGACGTTTTCCGATTCCGACCAGGTGTCCGGATAGCCGCTGCCATCGACCAGACCCTGCCCTGAGGGTCCGCGCCAGCGCGGCCAATACCTCGCGCCCTCACCCTCGACACGAACCATTCGGATTCCGGAATCCCCTCCTGGTCCCGATGACTCCAACCGAGCCTGTGGGGACAGCGTTGCCATCGAATGCGGGCCGACCGAACGCGCGCCGACGCCCAGCCCCACAGCCGCCAGCAAGGCCACACCGATACCTGCCCCGATACCCCGAAGCCTTTTCAGTTTGATGTTGTAGACGCTCATTGGAAGGATGCGATTCGTTTCACTCTACAGCAGAGTCGAATCATGATTTGAACCTGGAGTCCCGAGTTATAAATTCGCTGCTCAATTAGTGTGCCTCAGTCGGATCCGATTATCTTATTCCACTGGACGCCTCGGCGACCGCCTAGTTGTCCACCCGCACCGGGGGACCGGTGCGGCTCCTTCCAGGGACTGCTTCAAGATTCCGTTATACGCTGCGCCTAAAGCTTTTGACCATTCGGGATGAAAAGCTCCGGTTGCTTCACGTCGTTCTTGCCCATACCGACCATCTTATTACTCTAGACGCCTCGGCTCCGCCTCTTCCTTCTGAAAGCCGTCCACCCGCACCGTGTGACCGGTGCGGGTCTTTGTGGGCCCATTTAAACTTTCCGTCGATCCCCAATAGGCCTCGCCATCAGGGTGATGGCGAGGGTCGACCCTCGTTCAGACCACGCGTGGAACGCGACAGAGATGGTCATCTCAATGAAAGACCGCGCGAAAGCTTTTGTGCGCTAGGCCTAAAGCTTTCGACCATCAGGGATGAATAGCTCCGGTTGCTTCACGTCGTCCTTGCGAGCCGCTGATGAATCATCCCATCCCGGAATCGCCCGCCTTCCCGGCTCATACAATGATTCCATCGGTTGCCACACCCGGTCGACGCTGTCGGTAAAGAGGTCCCCAATCAGCAGATCGGTGATCGCTCCTTGCAGGTGAGGAAAATCCCGGACGAACTTTCCAAAACTGAAACCCGCGTAGTATTCGCAAATCAGCCGGCGCATCCGGTCCAGTCCCCGCTCAAACTCCGGCCCCCAGCGTCCCAGTTGTGCGGCTGACGTGAGGTTGGCCTCAAGCCCATCGACGATGGCGTCGGCGGCCATTTCTCCGGACCGCAGCGCAAGCAGAATGCCCGAGGAGTACAGAGGATCCAGGAACCCGAATGCGTCCCCCACAAGGACCCAGCCATCGCCGGCCAACTGCCGGGACCGGTACGAGAAATCTTTCGTTGCGAAGTGACCGGTTGCCCGCTTTCCAGGGGAGATCCGTTCCCCGACGACGGGGCAGTGAGCCACCTCTTCATCGAAGGTGCGGGCGTAATCCTTCCGGTCCTTGAACAGATAATCGAACGGTGCGACCACCCCCACGCTGACCCTGTCGTTGTGGAGTGGCAGATACCAGAACCATCCCTTCCGGTGGGTGGTCTGGATCACCAGTGTCGCGCCCGCGTCGCGACCGCTGTCGCGGTGCGCTCCTTCGTAGTACGTCCAGATCGACCCCATGGTCAGGACCGGATCCCAGACACGGAGGCCGAGACGGTTCATCAGCAGACCGTTCTGCCCGCTCGCGTCGACGACGACCCTGGCTCGGGCTTCCCGTGTGGTGCCGTCCGCCAGGCGCACGGTGACGCCCGTCGCCCGGGTGCCTTCGAACAGCACATCCATCACGCGGGCACCTTCGTGGGCGGTGACGCCGTGTTCGCGGGCGTTCGCGAGCATCATGACATCGAACTCGCTGCGCACCACCTGCCAGGTTTGGGAGCACTCCCCTGGCTTGTTGTCGGAGAAATAGAACGGAGCCGAGGCCTTGCCGTTGCTCGCGAAGAACTGCACGCTGCGTTTCTTCACGAACGCACTATCCCGCATCTTGGGCAGCATGTTCAGCCGTTTTAGGACCCAGTAGGTTTCTGGGATCATCGATTCCCCAACATGGAAGCGGGGGAAGCGTTCGCGTTCGAACAGTTCGACCGTATGCCCTTTCTGAGCAATCAGCGTAGAGGTCGTCGTACCGGCCGGACCGCCGCCGATGACGATGACATCTGATGTCGTTCTGCGTCTTCCAGGCATGGGGATCTTAATGTCTTACCACGAATCGCCGGGATTTCATTTCATAGCGAGGCAGGCCGCCAGGCTCGACCAGACGTACGAGTATGTTGAGACCCAGTGCCTCTCGAAGCTTGAGAGAGACCCGCGTCGGGATCGTGGCAACGTCTTCCACCCCATGGGCGGGCTCCACCTCGAGGGAGAGCGACCACATCGAGCCGGTACGCGATGCCGTCGAGCGGAACTCCACGACCTCCGGGAATCGACGCACCACCGATTCTATCGCCCCCGGATAGACGTTGACGCCCCGGACGTTGATCATATCGTCGACCCGGGCCAGGATGCCGCCGTCCAGCCGGGCCCACGTCCGGCCGCAGCCACAACGCTCACTCTTGCGGACAACAATGTCTCCGGTGCGATAGCGGATGACGGGTGCATGAATCCGCCCGAGATTGGTGACGATCAGCTCACCACGCTGCCCGTCCGATACGGGCTGACCGGTCGTGATGTCGATGACTTCGCAGATGAACTCCCGCTCATTGACGTGAAGCGCACCGGGCTCTTCGCGGCACTCGAAGCTGATCGGGCCCGTTTCGGTCAGGCCGTGCTGGTCCAGCACGCGTGCGCCCCAACTGCTCTCAATTCGACTCCGTGTGGCCGGTATGCTCCCCCCAGGTTCTCCGGCAACGATCAGGGTGTGGACGGGATTGTTCCGGAGATCGCCGATTTCCGGGTCCGAGGCCCCAACCTCGGCCAGCCACAATGCGTAGGTGGGCGTGCAGCACACCACAGTCGCGCCGATGGATTCGATCAACCGTAGACGTATCTGGCTCGACATGCCGCCTCCGGGGATCGCGTGCGCGCCGATCTGGCATGCCGCCTCGAACGCGGTCCAGAAGCCGAGAAAAGGCCCGAACGAGAACGGAAAGAAGATACGGTCATCGGCGGATACCTGTGCCGCCCGATAAATCGTTTTCCAGCATTCGATCATCCACTGCCAGCTTTCGTTCGTGTCGCACCACCGCAGTGGCGAACCCGTTGTCGAGGAGGTCTGGCAGTATCGGGTGTACTCGTGGGCCGGTCGACTTCGAGCCGTTCCCCATGGCGGTTTAGCCTCTTGGTCCTCCACCAACTCCGCTTTTGTCGTCATCGGAAGCTTCGTCAGCGCAACGTTCAGGTCGTCCGTTAACGCGAGGTCGTCGATCTCCACTCGCGCGCGGTCGAACTTGCAGGTGTAGAACGGATTGTTCCTGTACGCGTCGATCAGCAGTGCGCGAAGCCGTTCCCCCTGGTAGTGGGCAAGCTCGCTCCGGGTGGCCGTCTCAAGGCTCGAAAGCTCGACCATATGCTTCATGATGATGGGGGCTGCTCCGTCGGAGCGGTCTCGAAGCCGGATGCGATGTCGGTGGGAGCCGGAGGGTCCTTCATCGAGGGGTCCGGCAACTGCGTGACGCAGGCTATCGTCATCGTCCCATCTTTCCCTATCTATACCTATGTATAGCGGACTTCGGTGTGCTCGGGCAGGAAGAACAACTTCAGGAGCGCATCCACCTGTAGGAGGCCCTCTCGGGTCAACGAGATGGCATCTTCGCTCGCCTCTGCCAGGAAACCCCCATCGTTCAAGGTTTCGAGCGCCTGGCTGAATCGATCGGTGACACGTTCGCCGTACTTTTCGCTGAAGTATTGCGGTTCGAGCGATCCTCGCTTGAGCTGAAGCACGAACTCCCGAATCATCCGTTCCTCGTCCGTCGGGCGATATGCACGTCTGAGCGGGATTTGCCCCTGGTGGAGGGCTTTACTGTAGGTGTCCCACTTATCGAAGTTTTGAACGTGGACACCGTTGATGTGTCCAAACGATGCGACCCCCAACCCGGCCATGTCGGCCCCCTCCCAGAGGCGATCCGTGTACAGAAACCTTGATTGAGTCGGTTTCTTTACCGCGGTGTACGCGGTCCGAACAGTGTAACCGGCAGCCTCCAGGGCCTCGAAGGCCTCCCGGACCCAACGCCGCTTCGTCGCCCAGGTGGCGACAGGCTCAGCGAACCGTCCCCCTGCTTTCAAGATGTCGCCGCTGATCGTCGTGTTGAAGGGCAGCTCCATCTGATAGATCGTGATGCTGTCGGGTTCCAGTTCCAGAGTGCGCTGAACCGAATCCTGCCACGTCGTGTCGGATTCCCCGAGCATGCCGGCGATCAGGTCGAGGTTGATCGTCGGGAATCCCAGCGAACGGGCTGAATCATAGGCCTTGAAAATTTCACCGGATCGGTGCGCGCGCCCGTTCAGTTCCAGGATGTGGTCATCGAAATTCTCCACACCCAGGCTTAAACGGGTCACTCCCAGATTGCGAATCGAGGCGAGCTTTGTTGCCGTCAGGGTTCCGGGTTCACATTCGAACGTGACTTCCTGCGCACCGTCCCACGAGATCACGGTCTGGAGCCGCCGGACCAGGCCCTCGAGCTGGCTTGAGGACAGAAACGAAGGCGTCCCACCGCCGAAATATATGAAGTCGAGCGGGCGGCCCGATATGGCGGGGAGGGTCGAGTACAGTTCGAGTTCGCGGACCAGCATATCCAGGTAGGCGTGGACCTCCTCGGCATTCTTATCCGTGTAAACTCGGAAGTAGCAGAAATGGCACCGTTTACGGCAGAACGGGATGTGGAGGTACATCCCCAGTGCCGCACCCGGAGCCGGCGGATGATTCAGTGCGGATCGGGCGTCGGTATCGACCGCCTCCGGGTTCCATACGGAAAAGGGCGGATAGTTGGCAACGAAATAGCTGCCAACCTCGGTTTCTTCGACAATGCCGCTACTGCCGCGGTTCGACGTATCGCTCATGGCCATCAGGTCCTGGACGGTGACGGGGTCCGAGTCGTTTCATACGATGTTCAATTTCGTCCTGAACGGCCCCAATCTCTGCATACCCGTGTATCGAAGGGTAGTTAAAGGCAAGGGTACTGTCAGTTTAACGAGAATTCATGCGTTGTCGAGGCGAAATCGCTCCCTGTTGATGTTCCCGATCGTTATCGTCTCAGGCCCTCACTCACTCTTCCCTGAGAGCCGGTAACAAGGGTGACCGGAGGGTGGCCACGGTCGCCGATAGCGATGCGAACAACCCGACGACCAAAACGCCGCCGAGCAATCCAAGGACAAGGGTGCCTGGAAGTTGCCCCCCCCGATCCCAGACCACGGGCGCGGTGGCCAGGAAGGCTGAGGCCGCACCCGTCAGCAGACCTGCAACGAGGAGTGCAAGGTTTTCGGCCATCGACATCACCAGAAAATCCGACTGCTGATAGCCAAGGGCGCGCATCAGGGCGAGTTCCCGTCGACGCTCCAGAACGTTTCGCAACAGAACTGCCCCCAGGCCGATAGTCCCAAGCAACAGACCCAGGCCGCCGAGCATCTGGAAGGTTGACAGGTACGTGTTCTCGACCTGGTGGAACTGGGCCAGGCGGTCGGTGGTCGGCATTGCGGATCCGCCGAAATCCACCAGCGCGTCTTCGATCGACGACACTGTTTCTGCGGCGTCCTCCGGTGCCGTCTCTACAAGCAGGAGACGATAGCCTTCGTGTTCCGGAAACAGCTCGAGGAAGTGTTCCTCCGACATCAGCAGCTCTCCCTGGAATATGCTGTCGTCCAACGAGGCCACAAGTCGCAGGCGAATCGAGCCCTCGCCCTGGGTGATGACGATGTCCTCACCGAGTTCCCGGTGCAGGACGTACGTCATAGAGTTCGCGTCAGCGATGATGGGAATCGCCCCGTCCGGTTCCTCACGATGGAGCAGCTGCCACGGGTTCGCGCGTTCGGCCTCGGTCGAAGCCTGGGAATCCAGAAACGCGAAACGACCCTGTTCGATGAACGCGTTGCTTGGAGCGACGATTCGGGGATTCGTAGGTTCGTACAGGTTCAGACAACTGGCATCGTCGCCCGGCCGGACTCGGAAACCCTCTACGGCGATCGAATCGAAGCCGTCGAGTCCGAGTATTGCCTGACCTTCGATGCTGCCTGGGTCCTGAAAGAGTGGCAGCAGCGATTCGACGAGTAGGGTGTACCCCCCGAGTCCCGAATTCGGGCCGATATTCGTTATCGTGTCTCTGCGGAAAGCATCGACTGAGATTAGAATGAACGTTGCCGACGCGATCATCCCAATCGCGGTGACACTTCGAGCAGGCCTGTAAGTGGCGTTTCGAAGACCCAGGCGTGAAACCGGCCACCAGCCCTGCCCCGCCAGCATCTTGTCCGACCCACGACGAAACCGAACCAGCAGGTAAGACAGGCTGGCGCCCAGAATCGCCATTCCGGCACCGAAAAAACCGGCGGCCTGTTCGATGAAACCCGCTCCCCCGCCTGCTATCAGGAGGACACCCAGGCCACCCAGCGAAATCGAAACCACGTGTGCCAGGCGGCTTCGCCCCCGAGTTCCGCCCGCTGTTTCAGCGGCCAGTTGTCCGGCCAACAGGCGACGTTCCGAGACCGACGCGAGGCCTCCGAGAGTGGCCCAGATGCACATCATGGCAGCGACGATGCCGCCTGCCGCGCCGGCAACGAGAGAGAGGCCCGACACATGGAGGCTAAGGGCCGTGGTGCCTACGGCATCGACCCACCAGGTGCCCAGCGCCGTGACCAGCAACCAGGCGTAACCGAGCCCGCCCCATACACCGATCAGGGCACCCAACGAGGAGAGCACCAGGCCTTCGATCAGATACAGTCGCCGCAGCATCCCAGGGGTAAAGCCAACCGATCGCAGCAACCCAATCTCGGGTCCCCGCTGCTCGACGCTCAACTTAAAGAACAATGCCGCTAACAGGAGCGCCGATACGACGAGGAAGAAACTGAAGTACACGAAGTATTCACTGAAGTTGGTAGCGCCGCGCGACGCTTCGAGACTTTCAGATCGCACCGAACGGACGGCCAATCCTCCACCGAACGATGTCAGGCCCGTTCTCAAACGTTCGGCGTAGTTAGCCCCCGTCTCCTCGAACGCGGCAGTAGGGACCTGATTCGGATTCGCAGCAAAGCGAATGGACGAAATCGAACCGTATCTGGACTGCCAGAGCTCGCGGCCGACGTCGAGAGATATGAACGCCTTGGGTGTCGTCCGATAGCGATCCCAATACTCTTCGTCAACGGAACGGATTCGACCCAGATCAATCGGAAACGGGGGGTCCCAATCATTGACGGCCGCAGAATCGGTGATGCCCGGATAGTTTGGGGCCATGGCCCGATCCCCTGTGTCGACGGGCACCACAGCGGCAACTTCGAAGTCCGCCCTGCGGGTGACCAACTGCCCGGGATCCTCCCAGACGTAGTACTCCATCGACAGGGGGTCGCCGGTTGAGGCGCCCAGGTCGTTTGCGGCCCAGTCGCTGAGCACAATCGGCGCCACATCGGATGCCGGAAACCGATCGCCTGTGCCGACAAGCGTTGTAAGGTCGGTAGCGGTCACGAGTGAATACGGAATCTCCCTTCGACCGTTTCCGAGACTGTTGACCAGATAGGTGAATAGTGGGCGGGCTTCCAGGTCGAGGGCCCTAGCCGCTTCAAGAGCAAAACGCTCTTTCTCATCGTCAATCAGCCCGCCCGAGCCTTCAAGGACGATCGTCCGGGGTGCCTCCAGTACGCGGAGGATCAATCCCAGGTCTTCCAGTTCGGCTTCACTTCGAACTATTCTCTCGAGCACAACCGTCGCCATATCTCCGTCTTCCAGGCTCGTGGACACAAGCAGTACGTTGACGCGGCGGTCAATGTTGAGGTCCTGCTGGACCAGGCGCAGGGGTAGAAAGACCGCATAGACCTCCCCTTGAGCCGCTTCGAGAGAAAACTCGCCGAGTGATTCAGGGGGGACCACGGCCGCCACACTGGCTCGGATCGTGCGGCCCACATCCTCCTTATTTCCGTGAATCGACTCCAGGGGAATCTCAGACGGTCGCTGAACCCGGACCAGGATCGTTGCCCCCGGTTCCGTACGGAGTTCTTCGGCCAAAGCAGGACTGAGGAGCGCTTGACGGCCCTCCGGACCGCTGAACTCCTCGACGCCGTGAAACCGCCAGAAACGGTCATCGACACCGTAGACGCGAACCTTATTGACGCGCCCGTCTCCGGTTGGGGTCGTGACAAGCCCTTCGGTCAGGACGATGGGAGAGACGCCGTTGAAATTCCCGGCGAAATTGGGGTGGGAAAGAAGATCCGCGGCCAGCGTCTCCCGGACGAAATCCGTCGACATGACGATCTGGTCCGTATTTCCAATCCTGAGGAGAACAAGGTCCCGGAGGCTGCCGCGCACGGAGTCTCCTACCAGAAAGGCTCCGGCGAGAACGGCGACGGCCGTCGCTATTCCCAGGACGACCGCCACGTTCGTGCGCCAATAGAACGTCAGGCTTTGAACGATGAAACGCCGTTCTGTGATGCCGTTAGACATAGTGGCATGTATTCCAGCGGAGCTGTTACCGCGACGGAATCCTTTATAGCTACGATTCAACCCGACGCAGGCGCTGCTGCGCAAGCTCAAAACGTATGGGAAACTGCGCGGCAAGGCGGACGCTATGCGTGACTGCGATCAGGATACTCTGTTGGACCCGATGAAGTTCGAGCAACAGCGACGCGACGGTTTCCGCCGTCGCCTCGTCGAGGTTCCCCGTGGGTTCATCACACAGCACCAGACGGGGCTGGCGGATCAGCGCCCGGGCAATGGCGACACGCTGTCTTTCCCCACCGGAGAGCTCGGCCGGCCGATGGTCGATTCGGTCTCCCAGTCCTACCTGTTGGATCAGTGATCGCGCATCCGAGGTAAAGTCCCTGGGCGTCTCATTCATGTTCCCATGCCGCACCAATGTTGGCACAAGCACGTTCTCGAGGACGGAGCATTGGGGCAGCAGACAGTGGTCCTGGAATACGAAGCCGATCCGGGAATTGCGGAAACCGGCCCGTTCGGAAGGACTCATTGCAAACAGATCCTTTCCTTCCAGATTCACCTCTCCCGCCGAAGGCGGCTCCAGACCCCCCAACACGTAGAGCAGCGTGCTCTTGCCACAGCCCGATGGGCCCATGATCGCCGCAGCGTCGCCCGGAGCCAGGGCCAGGGTTACATCGGACAGGACAGCGAGCGGACCCCGTGGGGTCGCGTATTCCTTGTTGAGGTGTGAGACTTGGAGCAATGGTCTTTTTTTGAACTCCATTCCGCATTCTTGTGCCGGAAAGCGTTATCCGTTAAGCGTAGCACCCGCCTTTGGCACTGCGGATCCTCCAGACCAGCTATTCAACACGTCGTCGTATAGTTCAATCAGCCGGATAGCCGAGCGCCGCACAGAATAGTGCTCGTGGACTCCTGCCAGGGCTTGTTGGCCGATCGCATCCCGCCGTCCACGATCCTTCCAGAGCTGCCACAGGCCTTCGGCCAGGCTGGCTGCATCGTCCGGGTCCACCAGCAATCCACCGCAGGTCTTCTCAACGATTTCTGTGAAGGCGCCACGCCGAGGTTGAACAACCGGAACGCCGTTTGCCATGGCTTCGAGTAGAAACATGCCTTTCGGCTCATCATAAGTGGCCGGAACTGAAAGGACGTCGAGTCCCTGGAGAAATTGGAGCTTTCCATCGCGGTCCACCACACCCCGATAGGAGAATTCACCCGCGTAACCGGCTTCGGCAAGAGTAGTGCGGACCTGGTTCATGTATTCGGTGTGTGCCCGCGCGGTGTAGCCGGCGGCATCCAGACGGATCGACGCGTTACCCGTTCGCTGCCGTAACCGGATATAAGCGTCGGCCAGCACATGCAATCCCTTTTCCGGCGCCACCCGGGCGAAATAACCGACACGAAAAGCAGCGTTATCGGTCCCGGAAGGCGGGCTGAGGGGATAACCCGTCAAGTTTATACCGAGAGGGACGACCGCAATACGTTCCTCAGGGATCTGGAGGTAATCCATCATGAAGCGCCGACAGTACTCGCTGACAGCGACGAAACGATCCACTGAGCCGATCTGCCCCCGGATGAGATTCAGTGCCTGTTTCCGATAGGAGGGCAGCAGGCCGTCAATGAAGAGTTCTTCTCCCTGCAGTGTGCAACAGACAGGTCGATCGAACCGTTCGCGCAACGGTGCGGCCAGAGCAATCAGCAGGGAGTTGGGGAGGTTGATGATATCCGGGGTGGGCTGGTGACCGATCCAGTCGACGAGTTTCTCGAATTCCTTTCCCAGGACGCTATCTTCACCTTCGAGCATGGAGATCGTAAGATCACCCAATAACTGGGGATCGTTCGACACCGCGCGCCCCGCGAAGCGGTTGATCACCCACGGGGCATCCCAGAGCCGGTCCAGAAATCGGGGAGTCTTGCGGAAAAGCGGGACGAACTGCTGCAGATAAACGCTGATACCGCCAAACAGGATGTGTGGCTGGCTTGCGTTAGGTTCGTCCGTCCGTGTCGGCGTGTAGACGGGTACGAGGGTGCAGTCGTGACCGAGAGATAACAGTTCCCGGGCCAGCGCATTGTCGCGGGCGCAGCTCCCGCAGTACATTCCTGCAGCGCCGGCTGTGATCGACAGAACCCGCATTCACTCCGGTCCCTCCCTGGACGATTGTAAGGGGTGTCCCCGGTTAGAAGTTCATTGTCTAATAGTTTCGAGATGGTCCGAAGCGATCATTTCATTGCTCTAGACGCGTGGGCTGTCGCCGCATCAAAGGGAATTGGTCCAGTCTTTCTGTCAGGTCGAGGTACGTTCGGGACCAGGCACATTACGCTCTTAAGCGGGACAAGTGGGTACCGATCGCCATCGAAAAAGTAGTACTGCCGTTTCGATTCGATGCGCTTCAAACAGCGCAAGTGCTAGTTTCGCACTGGGGGCCGTGCAGTCCTTAGATGTTATGCGGCATGGGCTGCAACGGGAATAGACATTCGTCACGTGACACGATACAATATGCGTCGTGATCAAGACCTTTGCCGATCGGCGGACGAGGGGACTCTACGCTATAGGCAAGGCGAAGCGGTTTCCGCCAAATGTTGCCAAACGAGCGAGTCGGAGGCTCGAGTACCTGGATCTAGCCGTACGCCTGGAAGACCTGAAGGTTCCGCCGAGCAATCGGTTGCACGCACTATCAGGCGTTCGTAAGGGGCAGTATTCAATATCGATAAACGACCAATGGCGTATCTGTTTCCGATTCGCTGATGGTGACGCCTATGACGTCGAGGTCTGTGACTATCATTGAGGTGAAGTGGCAATGGCTGTTCCCAACAGCGGCATGAAGCGGCGACCTACTCATCCCGGAGAAATGTTGCGGGAAGACTTCATTCCAGACTACGGCCTTACAGTTTCGAGCTTAGCCGAAGCTGTGGGAGTCTCCCGTCAGTCAATCAATGAATTGCTGCGCGAGCGCCGAGCACTGAGTCCTGAGATGGCGCTGAGGTTGGCTCGGCTGTTCGGCAATTCACCGGAGTTTTGGCTCAATGCGCAGCGCGCCGTTGATCTTTGGGATGCATCCCGTGCACTCAAGAAGGATGTTGCCCGCATTCGCCCATTGGATGCCGCCTAACACCGATTGGAGCTGACAGCGGCCGCAGGCATTCGCTGATTACAGGTTGAGCGGCCGCTGTCAGCTCAATCGTGATCCGCTAGCGAGTCAGAGCCTACTTGACGACCAGCGCCAAAGCGTATACTCATTGTGTATACGTCTTGGAGGTGTCGTGAAGACGACTGTTCAGAAATGGGGCAACAGCCTTGGCCTGCGTATTCCAAAGGCGTTCGCAGAAGAAGCGTCCGTCAGGGAGGGGACTCCCGTCGACCTCTCGATCTCTGACGGCGAATTGATTATTCGACCGTTGCGAGAATCAACGTGTTCCCTTCAGGATCTGGTCAGCCAGATCACGAAAGCGAATCTCCACGATGAAGTGAGTTTTGGAGAACCAGAAGGTCGGGAAGCCTGGTAATGGCTTCGCGTTACGTTCCGGACCGAGGCGATGTTGTCTGGCTGGAGTTCAGCCCTCAGGCAGGCCACGAACAGGGGGGTCGCCGTCCGGCAGTGGTCGTATCGCCGGCAGCCTACAACGGCAAAGTAGGGTTGGCGCTGCTCTGCCCAATCAACTCGCAGGTCAAAGGGTATCCCTTTGAAGTCGATATCCCGTCTGATCTCAACGTGTCGGGAGTGGTTCTCGCCGATCAAATCAAGAGCCTCGACTGGCGTGCGCGCAAGGCGAAGCGATTCGCCGCACTCCCGTCGGCGGTCATGAATCAGGTCCTTGGGAAGGTTCAGACTTTGGTCTCGTAATGCAGAAGCTCGCTAACACGCCGCTTCTGCCGTCGGCCGGCGCCGACCGGATTCAGTTGGACGAAACGTCAGGCTGCGCCGTCCGCAGCTGAGCGGCCATCCGTTATGCCGCTGCAGCTTGACGGAGGAGGGAGTGCAAGTCCTGGGAGTCGACGGGTGCAAGGCAGGCTGGTTCGCGGTTCGTCTGAGTGGGCGAGCAAGGCCGGAATCCGACATTTTCGATTGCGTTGGGGATCTCTGGCGTCGATGGGGCAAAACGAGCGACCTCTGTCTCGTTGACGTGCCGATCGGTCTGGCTCAGACGGAGGCTGCTCGCACCTGCGACACTCTTGCTCGGAAGTTGCTGGGGCCGAGAGCCTCGAGCGTGTTCAATCCCCCTGTCAGATCCGCCCTGCATGCCTCAGCCTGGAGCGAGGCAGCGGACATCAATGAGAGCAAGACTGGAAAACGGCTAACGCTCCAGACCTGGAACATTATTCCGAAGATTCGAGAGGTAGATCAGCTTCTTCGCTCGATACCGAAAGCACGACGCATCGTGCGGGAGTCGCATCCAGAAGTGCTGTTTCATCTCTTGAATGACGAGGCAGCGCTTCAGAACACGAAGTCGCGATCAGGGGGAGTGGAGGAGCGTCTCGGTATTCTCGAACGCTACTATCCAGGCGCGAATGCAGTCGCGAATAACGCATTTGAGCGGTATCCAAGACGCATGGTGAAAAGAGACGATCTCGTGGATGCGCTCGCATGCGCGATCGTCGCTCTTGTTTGGTCGCACAGCCTCACTTCTCTGCCCGAGCGGCCGAGTATCGACAGCGAGGGGCTTCCAATGGAGATGGTACTTCCAGGTGTCGCTCAGGCTCGACAGGCGGTATCAAAGCAATGAAGCTGTCAGTCAGTGAACGCGATGGGCATCGCCGATTCCCTTGAGGCTGTTGATGGGCAGCGCCCATCGCACGGCCTGCAGCTTATTGCCAAACCGTTATCTTCCCTCCCCAAGGTTCCCGACGATCCGCTTGGCCAGCATGCGATTCAGCGCTACAATCTTACCAGTAAGATAAGTGAGGAGAAACTCATGCCGAAACTGGCGACAACTAAGATGTCCTCCAAAGGCCAAGTCGTCATACCGGAGGATGTCCGGTCACGATTGGGCCTTGAGGCTGGCGAGCAGTTCATCGTGGTGGGAGATGAAGATGTGGTGATTCTGAAGAGAATCGCACCACCGTCGATGCGAGATTTCGATGCCCTGGTGGCTCGTGCCAGAAAGCAGGCGCGGAACGCTGGGATGAAGCGCTCCGATGTCGGCGCTGCTGTCCGAAAAGTCCGGAAGCGATCTTGAAGGTTGTCCTGGACACGAACGTCTTCGTTTCCGGGGTTTTCTTTGGTGGCTTGCCTGGGCGCATCCTGACCGGCTGGCGGCTGACTTCCCGGGAGTTGATCTTCAGCCATTCATTGCGCTGGTCGCAAAAGATGCGATCGTTGTGGAATCGCCACCACTATTGGAGTCAGTTTGCGACGATCCCGACGACGACGTCTTTATCTCTTGCGCCATCGCATCTGGCACAGAGTTCATTGTCAGCGGTGACCGTGCCCTTCTCCGGGCGTCGGGCTATGGAGGTGTCAAGGCGTTGAGCCCACGCGTGTTCGTGGACCATCATATTGAAGGAGTCAACCGCAAGAAACGAAGATAACAAGGCGATGAACCCGGCGCCGCAGTTAAGCACTCCGCTGCAGGTGCTTCGAGAGGGTCGATGCGACCCGCAACAATATTCTGGTGCCGGCGCAGCTTATCGGCGGACCGTTACGCGGATTCATCAAGGGAGTTTGAGTGCCCGAGCTGAGCCGCTTTCTTGGAATTGTGATCTTTATGTATTACCGAGAGCATGGACCGGCGCACTTTCATGCGGAGTACGGCGAATACGAGATTACGGTCGAGATCGAATCGGGCCTTGTCACCGGCAAGTCCCGCGCAGAGGCCTCCATGCCGTGCTGGAGTGGTATGAGCTGCACAAGGCCGAATTGGCGGAGGATTGGGAGAGAGCCGGCGAAAAGTCGCCGTTGAAGCCTATCGATTCCCTGGAATAGAGGCATGTTCGTCCACCTTGTCGAAGTGAAATACGTTCGGGATTACACGTTGTGGTTGCGTTTCAGCGATGGCACTGCGGGTGAGGTCGACTTGGCCAATGAACTCGACGGGCCCGTCTTCGACCCCCTCCGCGACAAGGACGTTTTCAGGGCGTTCAAGGTCGCCTATCACACCCTCGTTTGGGACAACGGCGCCTATTTCGCGCCGGAGTTCCTGCGTGAGCGAGTTCGCGTCACCGCATAAGCGGCTGCAGCTGACAGGTCGTAGCCGCTCCTGGCACCGCGTCGTTCAAGTCTGCTGCAGGTGTGCGGTGCCCATCGCATGGCCTGCGGCTGAGACACAATCCGTTATGCCGGCACAGCGGAAGGGATGGCTAGTACCGTGACGTCCAGATCATGAGGGAAAAACGCGCCATGGATTCAAAGCGGGTTAAGCGCAACACGGCAAAGCCGGTCGCCATTGTGGCAACGGGTGTTCTTTCGGTGCTGTTTTCGGTGGTCTGTAGCTACGCGCAGGGGACGGCAAATCCTGATGAGGGCGGGTCGGCTGGCACTGACTACGATTCGGAAAGGCTTTTCGAGGTTGTAAGGTTGCGATACACGACACCACTAGGTGTCCGCGGAGAGTATCAGTCCCACCCAGGCTCACGGATCCAACCGAATAGCTCGGCCTTCGGAATGCCTATGGAGAACCGCAGACTCGGTGTAAGCAGGCAGCAGCCACCACAGGCCAGTCGTGAACGTTCAACCCGGCGCAAAGTCTTCGGTGGGATTGTCGGTGGCGTAGGTGGCTTTTTCGGAGGAATGTTTCTCGGTGCAGCGATCGAGGGTGACCGCTGCGATTGCGATGATCCCGGGTTGGTGGGAGCTTTGATAGGAGCTCCCGTCGGAGGCGTCGTCGTCGGCATCCTTGGCTACAAGTTTCTCATCTGATGCAAACAGCCACAGCTGTTGTCTTAATCAAGGATTGGGCGGCCGCTGCAGCTCAATCGTGATCCGTTAGGCCGAATACTCCATTCTGGGAGGTCATTACAAAAGGTGTGTAAAAGTCATCAGGCGGCGGCCTTCGATTTGGACACGACTCTGATGCCGTCAGCGAATTGCTGACCATCATAGACCTCTTGTAAGAGATCGGAACCCTTTAAGTGCCGCCAAGCCTTCTCAGCGACACGCAGTAACCTCCAGATCATCGCAGTTGCATTCTCGACGCGCTTGAAGCGACGAGCGGCGTTGGTTCTCAACCGCACCATGTCGAAGGGTGACTCAACGATGTTGGTCGTTCTCAGATGCACCCAGTGTTGCTTCGGGAACGCATAGAAGGTGATCATCCGATCCCAGTCCCGCAACAGCGTCTCACCCGCCTTCGGATAGTTCTTTTGATATCGGCGAATGAACTGATCCCGCTTACGTTCGCATGCGGCTCGGGAGTCGGCGAAGGCCATCCCGTGGAGAAGCTGCCTGGCCGCCGGCTGGTCGGTCTTTGGCAGGTGATCCACCACGTTCATCGACTTGTGGTTCCAGCAGCGTTGTTCCTGGCCCTCGGGGTGTTGCTCGGCCAGGGCGGACCAAATTCCCAGGTGACCATCGGCAACGGTCAGTCGTCCCAGCTTCAGACCCCGATCCCTGAGGTTCCGCAGAATACGACTCCAGGATTCCTTGCTCTCCCTCTGACCGCTCTCACAGGCCAACAGCACTTTACGCCCGTCTGACAGGCCTGCGATGATCACCAGTAGTGCCGCCCGTTCTTTCGCGATCCCCGCTTTTACGTACAAGCCGTCCGCCCAGTGATACACCACCTCAAGCTCGGACAGATCCTGCTGGCTCCACTCGTCGTATTCCAGTTGCCATGTCGATTTCAGCCGTTGAATCGACGCCCGCGACAACGGAGCGCCCGCACCCAGCAGTCCGCGCATTGCCTGCTCGAAGTCTCCTGTGGCCAGGCCGTGAAGATAGAGTTCGGGAAGCAGTTGCCCCAGCTGCTTCGATTTCCGGTGAAAGTACGGCAGAATCTCACTCTCGAAGCGCTCGGTCGTGTTCCGGACCCGGGGCCGACGAACCTCCATCGTTCCGTTCAACATCGCAAACCGTCGCGGTTTCCCGTGACCGTTCCGGTAGCCCCGTCGATCCGAACTCCGCTCCGATTTCCTTCGACCCAAGAACTGCGTCACTTCGTCTTCCAGAAGTTCCTGGAGCCTATCCTGCCCTCGTGATCGCGCCCAATCTTCCAGAACCTCATACTGCTTCGTTGACGTCGCTACTTCCGGTGTGTTCTTCTTCTCCATGGGTGGTGTACCTTTCTCCCGGTTGGCCCCGGGATTTGCTTACGGTTAATAGTTCACCGAAAGCGTACACCGCCTTTTTCTTTTTACACACTTATTGGAACGACCTCCATTCTGGCCAGAATAGTCACGCGTGACGTTAACCACGTCATACGTTATCATATTCGAGTGATCGTATCGTTTAGGGACGCCGATACTGAGGCACTCGCGAGCGGCCGAAGGGTCAAGAGATTTCAAAGGATCGAAAGTGTCGCTCGACGCAAGTTGCGTCAGCTGCAAATCGCGGCTCGATTGCAGGATCTCCGTGTTCCGCCTGGGAACCGACTCGAAGCGCTCCAGGCCGACCGAAGAGGTCAACACAGTATCCGAGTGAACGATCAGTTCCGTATCTGCTTCCATTGGACGGCAGCGGGACCGGAGCATGTCGAAATCGTTGATTACCACTAGGGAGCGGATGCTATGGCTAAGTTGCAGCCCGTGACTCCAGGAGAGCTACTGCTGGAGGAGTTCCTCAAGCCCATGGGGATCTCCCGGTACCGGCTCGCCAAGGAAACCGGTGTTCCAGCCCAGCGAATTGGCGAAGTCGTTGCCGGGCGACGCTCAATAACGGCCGATACCGACCTAAGGCTATGTAAGTTCTTCGGCCTCTCGAATGGCTATTGGCTTCGGGCGCAGGCAGCGTACGATACCGAAGTCGCGCAGGAGAAGCTTTCGGCCGTGATCGAGAAGATAAAGCCGTGGTCGGAGAGCAAACGATCGGCCTAACCGATTGGAGCTGTCAGCGGCCATGGTTATCTCCTGGCCTGAAGGATTGAGCGGCCGCTGCAGCTCAATCGTGATCCGTCAGACGGCACAAAATATTGACCTCCTTCAACGAAGACAAGGATCACCGCTCACTCGGTCTGCCGTCGTTGGTCGAAGGGTGTTAGCCCGACTGACTCGAACCGCCGTGTACGGATCCATACGCACGGTGGTGTGGCAGTGGCGGGCGGGTGACCACCGTCCCTATGCCGATCGAGGCGGTAGCCGAGGCGTCCGATCAAAAAAATAACCCGAGGAAACAGGCAAGATCACTGCGCCGGCCTTCGTCACAGGCCCTTAGGTTTTGAACGGCGCGTCCTGAAACGCGCGTGCGCGAAACAGAAAGTCGATGATGTTTCCCTCGTGGGGTTGCAGCCAGTTGAGTTTCGTCGTCGGAACCGGACCCAGATTCAGACGATCGATGTTCACGGCGTCGACCAGTCGACGCCGGAAGTTTTCATCGTCGGTGATGGCGCTGCACACCAGGGTGGGACCGATCGCCCGTATCATTTCAGCTTCCGGGCATTCAACGACGGAGACAAACGGGAACATGTACTCCTTGGCCGCGATCGCGGCTTCCGGTGAGCTGGCGTGGATCACGGTCGGCAGCAAATAGTCGGCCAGGCCGGCATCGACCACGCGGCTCCCATCCCGATACTTTGCGGTGACATCCTCGACGCCGGGAGCCTGGATGTCGGCGTCGATCGCTTGTGAAATCGCTTTGGCCACACCGGTAACGGTGAATGCGGCCAGGGCCGCTTCCGGATCTTCCGGGGAACGTGGGCGTAACTGGGCCAGTCGGCTGGCGAGTCGCTCGGCAATCTCTCTCCCGTGTCGGGGGACCCAGATCCCCGAGGTGTTGACACAGCTGCGGCCGCTGTTGATTGCGACGCTCTCCACCATCAGGTCCAGGTGTTTTTCCCAATCGTCGACCTGGTCGTCACCGAAGAGAATCTTCGAAAAGCCCGGCCCGTGCGCCTGGACTCGCGGATCACCCCGATAACGCTCGACGGTGACTTCGCCGCCGAATATGAGGCTGCGGCTTGACGCATCCAGTACGGCCGCGCCGACGTCGGCTTCACCCGGATAGATTGAAATGGCCTCGACCGGAATGCCGGATTCGAAGAATGCGTTGGCCATCCGATATGGCGTCCAGGGTTCCTGGGGTCCTGGCTTGAGGACAAGGCCGATCTGCAAGGCGATGATGGGCAACCACAGGGCGTGTACGCCGGGGGAGTTGGACGGAAGAACGACGCTGAGCACAGGGCTCTGGGCCTGGTAGCTGATCGGCACCCCGCGCTCCTCGCCGAAACCCCGGTTGAGGACCTCCAAATCCAGCCCGCGCGTCAGCGAGTCGAGGATGGCTCCCAGCTCGGAAAGCACGAAGCGAAGCTTTTCCATGTTGGTCCGGCACATGTGTTCGGGTAAGCCGGTGCTGGCCGACTGAGCCCGCACGAACTCGTCCGGGGTTTGCGCTCCATCGCCCATCGGAACTGTACCCCGCATGAAGATCTCACCGGAGCGTTGGATCCGTTCCAGTAACTCGTCGACCGGAATCGCCCGCAACGCATCGCGGGCGCCCTCGGCCCGGCGCATGTCCCTCTGGATCAGTCCACTGTTGGCCCGCCCAATCCGTGCGACCGGTTCACCTGTGGAGAAATGGACGACTTCGTCCAGATCGAGGCTGTCGTAGGGTTGGCCCCAGCGCAATACGGGAAGGGTAATCATTGTCAGTAGACGCCCACCGTGGTTGTCGACGCAAGCTCACGAAAGGGCCGGACACCGCTCACCCCGTCCCAGGCGTAGAGATCGTGGGGAGGTTCGCGTTCGCCCTCGTCTCGTTCGAGGAAACCGGGCATGAAGAACTCCTTCGTCAGTGTCGTTACCCGGACCCGGCCGGTCTCGCCATAGGCCACAACACGTTCGTCATCATCGGGGTCGACGACCTCGATGACGGCACGGGGTTGGGGTGCGTGGTAGGTGATCTTGTAACCATTGTGCGGTCCGCTCGGAGCACTGGGGGCGAGACCCATCATCGTGTTTCCGTAGGTGGGTGTCATGTAGGCTCCGTCGAGCAATTCTTCGTGGGCAAATCGATTCCACTGGGGTGTGAATTCAGTGCCCCCGGAGAAAATACCCGTGATGCCTTCCTTGCGAATCGTCGAATCCATTGATTCGAGACGCAGGGCCAGGGCTTCCAGCAGTTTTGGCGTTGCGAACAGACAGCGAATGTCGTGGTTGGCCCGGAGGATCGTTACGGCCTGGTCGATCACATGATTCTTGTACGCATTCAAGTGCTCGGTCCACCCCTTCTGGATGAGCTTGATCACCCAACGGGGATCCAGGTCGACAAGAAAGCAGATGCCCCCGCGGTATTGAGCCAGGTGTTCGACCGCCAGACGCAGCCGACGGGGACCTGAAGGCCCGACCATCAGCCAGTTCGCCCCTCTCGGGAATGCCTCTTCGGGAAGTGTCGCGCTGAAGAGTTCGTAGTCCGTCCGAAAGTCCTCGCAGTTGATGCGCGTCTTGGGGATTCCGGTAGTCCCGCCCGTTTCGAAAACGAATACAGGTTTGTCTGACAGGCCGCGCGGTACCCAACGGCTTACCGGGCCGCCGCGCAGCCACTCGTCTTCGAACGGAGGGAAACGGCGCAGATCGTTGAAACTCTGAACTTCTGTGATTGGGTCCCAACCGAGTTCATTCGCGCGTTCAAGCCAGAACGGCGTGCCGGTCTTTGGGTCGAAGTGCCAGGCGATGACGCCGCGTACCCAGGCGTTGAGTTCGGTGCGGGCGGTTTCCACCTGGGAGATCGAAGCTTGAGTGTTGCTGGAAGCGGTGTCTGGCATAGCCGAAATAGTATAGCGAATTGTGGCATGGCTGGGATGGTGGGTTGGGGGGACACAATGCAGAGTCTGTCGCTGGTGGTGAGTTGGTTCAAGAATGCAGGTGATATCCGATGCGATCGGAGCATTTTCATTCACTGACGCCTCAGCTTCGCTTCGTTGTCCACCCGCACCGTGGGACCGGTGCGGGTTCTTCTAGGAGGGACACGAAATTCCGTGGATCCCTAAAGACCGCGCCATCAAGTCAGAAAGACGATGGCGAGGGTCGCCGGTCGTTCGGACAGGATGTCCGTATGAACGACCGAGCGATTCCCCCACCTGGCCGAATGCTGAATTTCACAGTGAGGCGCTATCGAGGGATTGGACTGGAAATCGAGACGATTCCTGATCGTTTATTCTGGCCTACGCGACCGGAGGCAAAGGGATCTCATGCAAACAGCAAGATTTGGAATGGCGTTTCTGAGCTTGAGTCTTGGGATAACGCTGGCCGTGTCGGCTGTTGCGCAATCCGAGCCTGGAGCAGAACGCTACTGGGGGCAGTGGCGGGGACCGCTGGCGACCGGTGTGTCGGAGACTGCAAATCCTCCCGTTCGATGGAGTGAAACCGAGAACATTCGCTGGAAAGTTGAGATTCCAGGCCGCGGCAGTAGTTCGCCCATCGTCTGGGGCGATCGGGTGTTTGTGACGTCTGCGGTACCGGTGGGGGTGGATGGCGACGCCGAGCACGACCCTCGAGGTGGCCTGGAGCCCCGCGATGCGCATCGATTTGTGGTCCTGGCGCTCGACCGCAGCGATGGAAGCGTCGTCTGGGAACGGACGCTCCGCGAGCAGGTTCCCCACGAAGCGGGGCATTTTCGAAACTCATCATGGGCGTCCGGATCTCCGGTCACCGACGGCGAGCACCTGTTCGTTTATTTTGAGTCATTTGGTCTATATGCCCTCGATCTGGACGGAAACCTGCTTTGGGAAAAAGACTTCGGTGATAAAGGACAACGGAACGAGTTTGGTGAAGGGAGCACACCGGCGTTGTACGGCAATCGCCTGGTTGTCGTCTGGGACCATCAGGGTGGTCCGTCTTTTGTCCTGACTCTCGACAAACACACTGGCGAGGAAATCTGGCGGGTCGACCGCAATGAAATCGACTCCTGGGCCACACCCCTTGTCGTGGAATACGGTGGAGTGGCGCAGGTCATCGTCTCAGGAATGAACAGCCTGGCGAGCTACGATCTCGATGACGGCGATATCGTCTGGGAAAGTCCAGGCCTGACGATGAACCCGATTCCATCACCCGTTATCGAGGACGGGCTGCTGATTGCCATGAGCGGTTTTCGAGGCAACAACCTCAAAGCCATCCGGCTCGACGATGCCCGGGGTGACATCACTGAAACCGGTGCGATCCTCTGGGAGTTGAACCGGGATACGCCGTACGTGCCCTCGCCACTGCTCTATGACGGCATCGTCTACTTCCTGAAAACGAACTCGGGAATTCTGTTCGCGTTCAACGCAGCGACCGGTGAACCGTATTTCGAGAATCAGCGCCTTCAGGCCTTGCCCAACGTTTTTTCGTCTCCCGTCGGCGCACAGGGCCGCGTATACTTGACCGGCCGCGAAGGGAGCACGCTCGTCATTCGTCAGGGTCCCGAGTTCGAGGTGTTGGCGACGAACACGCTCGACGATGGATTTGACGCGTCTGCGGCCCTGGTTGACAACGAAATGTACCTGCGCGGAACCCGCTACCTCTACAGCATTGGCCAGGAATAAGCCAGGCCGTCCGACTCGCATTGCAAGGTTTCCCTACTCAAGAATCAGTCGGAGCTTACATTAGCTCAGCGCCGAAGCCGGACCTGTCTGGACTTCCTACCTGGACATAGGCGGCACACGTCCCTGCCGGACAAGACCCCGTAGACCCTCAGTCGCCAGAAACTGACGTTCGTCAAAGGCCCGCTTCGGCCCGTTCCCTGGCGAGCTGTGCTTGAAAATCCCGTTCCCGTTGCTGGAGATCCTCCCTGCATTCATCGGGCGCATAGAAGGGATTCGGCTGCTCGCCTGCGAGCAGGCGGTTCATCTTGTCGATCAGTCCAAACCCTGCCACATGCCCCTCGGTGAAGAACTCGCAGGAGAGTTGGCGCGCCCTCCGCAGCGTGTCGGCATAGTCTTCAGCAATGCTGGGCCATTCAGCGTTGTTCACGAATGGCTGCCGGACTCCCCCGATGCCGCCCCAGAAAACAAATGTCCGGCGCTGCCCGCCATCTTCGACTTCGGTCGTCCAGGTCGTAGCGCCGCGGGTGTGGCCGGGAAAGACGTGAGCCGTCAGGGTCGTACCTCCCAGCGTCACCGTATCGCCGGTTCGGATGTAGCGGTCCGGTACGACGGGCGTGAAGCGCGGCCTGCCGTCGGCGCCAGGCCCGCCCGCGGCCAGAGCTGCGCCGTCGGCTTCCGACATCACAACCTGCGCGCCGGTCAGTTCCTTCATGATGCTATGCGCTTGAATGTGGTCCCCGTGAGCGTGGGAGTTCAGCAGAAACCGGATGTCCCGCATGTTGAAGCCCAACTCTTCCACGTTCTGACGGATAAAGGGAACGTCCCGTTCGTAGGTGCTGTCGATCAGAATGTGACCGTCGGGCGTCGTGATCAGGAACACCGTCATATCCGTCCCGCCGACGTAATGGATATTCCCGACGATCTTAAAAGGTCTTACCTTTTCGCTGACACGCCGTCCCTCGGCGTCCCGCTCCTGGGCAAACCCCGGCACAGCCGGAGCCACCAGCGACACCATAAGTACTGCAAGCACTGCGCAAAACAGGTTCCAGTGCGGCTTCGAACCACGATTCGTGAGGGTCTCGTACCATTTCGATTTCACCATTCACCTCCTGGAATTCACTGAGGATAGTCAAAATCAGAACACTTTCGCAACGAGGATTGGGGAAAATTGGGGAAGATTCGGGTGAGTGCGTGGGGATTCCGCAGCTCGATCAGGTTGCAACGCAAGTTAACAGCCCAACTCCGACATTCCCTGGGTGTGGCTTGCCACACATTGCACTGCGGTTTTCGCTTGTTTTACCTATCGATATGCGGGGTCTTTCGACAATGGCATGCACGGTTTACTTTTCTGAATGGGCAAACGCGTTGGCTGGATGCTTGGCCCTTCGTCTGACAGTCTGGATAGCAGAACTTCGATGGCGGCTATCGTTGAAGCTGTTTGAGGAATTCTGATCTGTCGATTAGAAGATGGCCCGCGAGTTCGGTCAAAATTGCGTTGAGGGTGCCTACGCGTAAAGGATTGGGGAATGGTTACCTGATGCTGACCGTCAGGTGTTTCAATGGTCAGACGGACGTGACTCCCGGTTTGGCGAGTCTGTTTGTACCCGAATCGGCTGAGCTTTTTCGCAAGAGTGTCCCCGCTGAGATCCCGGGGTAGTTTCATACTGCGATCATTTCGTCTCGAACGAAGTGGAGGCGGATCATCTTGGGCCCCCACTCCGCTTCGAAGTGGCACTCGACGGCGTCTCTCACAGCCAGTCGCAAGTCTTCCATGCTATCGGCTTCAGTGAAGATCGGCGCGGACAACGCTTTCGCCTCGTATCCGCCTTCGGGAGACTCCACAACCGAAAAGATGATTTCTACCGACATACCCACCTATTCTACCAAATTGCCCACTCCGGACATCCGGCCTGGATCGGCTTACGTGATTGTGACTTCAGATTTGCGCCGCGCACTCGGCGATTGGGCCGGTCACGTCTCAATGTTCGCAGTCGATAACTGCTTCGACAAATTGTCATCCATAGGTTTCAGACAATCGAGCCTTGTGCTCCTATGGCGACAGTTTCTGGCTCGAAACCCGCGACGGTTTCCATAAAACATTGAAAATAGAGAGATTCCAAAGTTGGACAATTTATTGCAAGTACTATAGCTTCTCGGCGCGATCCTTGCGAATACACAGCATGAAAGGAAGTGGACCCCAATCGTTGGACAGCGCGGCAGCCGTTTTAAGGTGGATTCTGCCGTTCATTATGCTGCCGAAGGTACCGGTTCGATTCCGTCGTAGACCTCACCCGGAGTGAGATCGCCTAGGGCGGAATGGGGCCGGCGGTTATTGTAGTACTCCATCCAATCCCTTATATGAAGATCCGTATCTTTGAAGTCATGGAAAGCGTTCAGGTAGACACATTCATACTTCAATGAGCGCCAGAGCCGCTCGATGAACACGTTGTCCATCCACTGGCCTTTGCCGTCCATCGAGATCCGGACGCCGTGATGCTTGAGAACGCTCGTCCAAGCGGTGCTGGTGAACTGGCTCCCCTGGTCCGTGTTGAAGATTTCCGGACAGCCGAACCGTTCGATAGCTTCGTCGAGAGCTTCGACGCAGAACGCAGTGTCTTGCGTGTTCGACAGTCGCCAGGCTAGGACCTTTCGGGAATGCCAGTCCATGATCGCAACGACATATAGAAAGCCATGGGCCATCGGAATGTAGGTCAGATCCGCGCACCAGGCCTGATTCCCTCGCGTGACCCGGATGTCGCCGAGCAGGTACGGGTACACGACGTGTCCGGGGGCGCGGCGGGACGTGAAGGGCCTCGGAGCGACCGATCGCAGGCCCATGAGTCGCATCAGGCGACGGACGCGCTTCCGGCCGACACGATGCCCAGCGCGGCGCAGCTCGCGCGTCATCTGACGCGATCCGTACCAGGGCATCTCCAGGTACAGTTCGTCGATGACACGCATCAGAGCCACATTCCGCTCACTCTCGCCGCGTGGCCGGTAATACCAGCTCGACCGACTCATTCCGACCAGCTCACACTGTCGTGCCACGCTCAGGTTACGCTTCTTCGGTTCGATCATCTTCCGCCTCCGATCCACGCTCAGCGGTCGAAGGCTCCGGCCAAAAAATCCCGCTCCACCACAAGCTCTCCGATCTTAGCCTGGAGCCGTCGGATCTCGTTCTCGGTGTCCTTACCCGACGCCTCACGGCGCCCTTTGAACGCGTCTTTCACGCTGTCGAGCGCATCACGTTTCCACTTCGCGATCATGTTCGGATGGATCTGGTAGCGGGAAGCGAGTTCCGCCATCGTCCCGTCGCCTCGCAGCGCTGCGAGCGCCACCTTCGCCTTGAATTCAGGGGAGAAATTCCGTCGTTTTGCCATCGTCGTAAGGTCCTCTCATTTGTGGAGAGTCCACCTTATAACGCTGTCCGATTTTTGGGGTCCACTTCTAAATGAACAACTTACTGGAGCGCTACAACCAGCCAGCACCTCGATATACGAGCTATCCACCGATCCCGCGGTGGAGGGAAGATGTCGGTTACACGGAGCTGATCCGGGCGCTGGAAACCTCCAAACGTCCGCTCTCGATTTACGTCCACGTGCCTTTCTGCGAGCAACTCTGCCTCTACTGCGGATGCAACGTGCTGATCACGAGGGACCGTACTCTTCACAGAAACTTCCAGGGATACACGACGCACGCTGATTCCGACCTCATCGCATTCGGCGTCAGTTCGATCAGTTCGGTCGGGGACACTTTCACTCAAAACTATCGGGAGATTCCTGCTTACGGGGAAGCCGTGGCCCATGGCCGGCTTCCCATCTCTCGAGGGTTCGTCAGGAGCGACGACGATCTAATTAGAGGGACGATGATCGAAAATATTTTGTGCCACAACATCGTCATAAAGAGCGAGATCGAAGAAAAATTCCATCTTCGTTTCGACGACTATTTTGGCGATGAAGTCCTCAGACTGAAAGAATTCGCCGGGGATGGTCTCGTAAGATTGAGTTCCGGAAGGACCGAGGTCACTCCCACTGGCCGATTATTCGTCCGCCGGGCGGCTCAGGTTTTCGACAGATACGATACCGCCGCAGTCGCAGCCCAGACGGTTTGAATACACTCTGACCTGGCGGGCTCCACAAATAGCTATCTGTCCAGAAAATGTGCGGTTTCTCGGCCGTCTGCAGCCGAACATCACGTTTCAACTCCGGCATTCCTCCGACATTTCCAGGTTTTGCTTTGCCACACCCTGCGCTGCCCATGGCCGATCCTGGCATCCCTGCAGTCGCACCCACGAGTCGTGCGCGTGTCCCGGAAACTTGAGCTCGGCCACACGTTGAGTTAGACGAATCGCTGATGATTGGTGGCTATCGAGTCGATGAGAAGTCCGACGAATTTGATTCGAAGCTCACTCGCCCGGCCGCAAGGGCCCATGCGCTTGCCGCCCGTTTCCATCACCCAATCGAATTTGCGAGAAGATGCCTCGTCGACGAAAATAATCAGGTGGCGGACGCTCCGTCCGTGAACCCGTTCAATACCGGTGAAATGCGGAAGTCTTCTTATTCCCCAAGGCTCCGATATTTTCCACTGTAAAAGAGCAGGGGAGCGCCCTCACCCAGATCGCCTGCGACAACCTCACCGACAAACAAATCGTGATCCCCTGCAGCCAGGACGTCCGTTAACTTGCAGTCCACGTATCCCAGCGTGTCGTTGAGAATCGGCGCCCCGGTCTCGGAAACCTGCCACCCCAGGCCCGAGAAGTCTTTCGGTCCCGTTGTGGCAAAATGAGTCGATATATCTTCCTGATCGCGGGTGAGGATATTGATTGCGTAGATCTGCCCATCTTTCAAACATTCATATATTTGCGCGTTCTTATCCACCGAGACCACAACAAGCGGCGGATCCAGAGACAGCGACATGACCGCATTGGCCGTCATCCCTGTAATTTCTCCATCGCCATACCGGGTGGTCACCACAGTCACACCCGTCGCGAACCGTCCCATGATCTGCCGTTGCAGCTTAGAGTCAAATGCCATGTCCGTCCTTTCTCTGTTGCCGCTCTCTGATAAGGCGGACAAAAAATAAGAGGCCCTGCTGCAGTATAGCCAGACTGTGGGGGGAATGGGGTAGGGGATTTCCTGCATCGCCGGTATTGCATTCGGCTCGCGTGTTGAACGTTAGGGTCGCGAGCGTCCACCGTCCGCGGACGCCGCGCTGCCCTCAAGCTTTCCGCTACTTATCACGCGCTGAAAGCGGCGACACGTGCCGTTTTTCTGCCGTTTTGATTGACCTCGGAACTCACCTGTAGTCTCATTCATCCAATGCGACCATCCATTGCAATCATCCATTGCAACCAAGCCTCCCGGACACTCCAGTGTCCTGTCTGCAGATGGTAAGGGTGGCTGGGAAAACTGCGGATCATCTCGTTCAAAAAGGGAGCAAAGATGATGTTTAGGAAGTGGAATCCAACGGTCATCGGTATCATCGCGACTGTTTGTCTAGCCGCCGGCTGCTCGGCGGATCCATCGAGCGATATGGCGGCCCCTGCAGTCGCCCCTCCGGAGGGCCATAGCGGGGTCCTTGAGGGCGTGGTCACGGATTCGTCCGGGCAGCCTCTCGCCGGAGCTTTTGTGAAATTAAAAAACGCCGAACGGCGCCTGACCTTTATGTACGTCAGCCAGGACGAGGGGCGTTACACGGCCACTCAGCTTCCCGAGGGAAACTACCTCGTGCAGGGGGTCGGAAACGATTTCCAGAGCCCATGGTCCGCCCCCGTAGATATATCGGAACACGGGACGGCCCAGATGGACCTGGCGCTCACCGTGGGGCGGGCACCTGACCTGCCCGCTGCCTGGCCGCGGAGAGTTCCTGAGCATATGGCGACGGCGAGCATTCTCCCCGAAGGGCGCGGCAAAGAAATCATCATGGCGAGCTGCACCGGCTGTCACTCTGAAACGAGTGTGATCACCCGGCGAGTCGACCGCGAGACCTGGGAATCCACGATCACTGAAATGCGCGAGGAGATGGTCGCGATCGACCTTCCCGATCTCAGCGAGGAGTACGTCGCCGTCCTGTTGGACTATCTCAGCGCGAACCTGCCGCCGATGTCGCCGCCGGATGCGAACAGCCGCCTGACGCGGACCCTGTTGGAAGGCGAAGCCAGAAACTACCGGGTTGTGCAATACGATGTCGAAAATGCAGGGGTGGAAAACCACGATGTCGCGGTGGACCCCTGGGGCGTGGGCTGGGCCAACCAGCGTACCGGTGGCAAGATCAGCCGTTTGGATCCCGTCACCTACGAGTACAGCGAAATCGGCCCCCCATTGTATACGGCCGAGCGCGCACGTCCCGGCAATCTGCAGATCAGCAGGGACGGCATCATGTGGTTTGCCGATCCGTTCGAGACACGCTGGCTGAGCTACGACATCGCGGCCGAGGAATGGACGGACTGGCCATTTCCGAGCGAGGAAATCCGCGGGCCGGTCCAGGGAAACAGCATGGTGCTGCATCCGGACGGTTCGGTCTGGTCCGCCGGCCCGGGTGCGGCGAGGAGGCTGAATCCGGCCACCGGCGAATGGAGCGCCTGGGATACGCCGACCTGGACCTCAACCCAGGAGAATCCCGGCGGTTACGGCATCACGGTTGCCGGGGACGGGCGTGTCTGGATGGCTGAAAACCTGGTGGACCGGATGGCGCGCTTCGACGGAGAAACCGGTGAGGTGGTTGAATTTGATGTCCCCGTGGAGGGTACCGCCTATCCGCGCCGGATGGACCATGACCGGGACGGCAATGTTTGGGTCGGGTTGTGGGGGACGGGAAATATACTGAAAATCGATTACAAGACGGACGAAATGACCGTCATCGAGCCCCCGATTCCATACAGTGGTGCTTACTCGATCGACTTTGACGAGAGCAACGACCTCCTGTGGGTGACCCTGCACACGGTAGACATAATCGCGCGGTACAATCCCAGGACCGAAGAGTGGCTGATGTTGCCGCTGCCACAAGCGGAAACGGACGTCAGGCGCATAGAAGTCGATCAGAATAATCCGAATCGCATCTGGTGGAGCACCAATGCTTTCAACGCCAGAATCGGATACGTGGAACTGTTGGAGGGCAATCCGTAGACAGACGGCCACTCAGACCCCTATCGAACGCGATTATTCAAGCTCCCGCGTGCATAGAGTGTTCGACTCTGGAGCCCGGATTTACTGAAGATGGGTCGGTCACGAGCGAGGGGCTTTCACTGGAGCCGATCGGCAGCAGAAGGGAAGGTTTGAGGCGGCCTCGGGCGGCACGCTGTTTCTGGATGAAGTGGGGGAGCTGGGAGACCGAATCCAGGCCAAGCTGCTCCGCGCGTTGCAGGAGCGCGAAATCGACAGGATCGGCGGGCGTCGCCCTGTTCCGGTCGATATCTGTTTGGTCGCTGCCACGAACCGCGACCTGGAAGCTGGGGTCGGGGCCGGTGAGTTTCGCGAGGACCTCTACTATCGCCTGAACGTCCTACTACGTCAAGACACCGCCGCTGAGAGAGCGGAGGGAAGATATTCAGGTGTTGGCCGAGCATTTTGTTGAGGCGTATGCGCGGGAGGCGGGCGTGCGGCCCCGTGAAATTTCTGCCGGGGCGATGGTTCTTCTGGAGAGCTACGACTGGCCCGGAAATGTGAGGCAGCTCGGCAACGCCATCGAAGGGGCCATGGTCCTGGGATCTTCGGAGGTTATCGGTGTTGAAGACCTGCCGCTGTATTTAAAGCACCCATCCCGGGGCGTTTCCGAGGCCCGAGAGGTTTCCGAAGCCTCGGACCTTGCAGCCGATCCGCCGCAAACGCTCGAAGAAGCCGTGCGGGCTACCAAGCGAGAGTTCGTCGAAAACGTCCTGGAGTTGACCGGCGGCAACCGAAAAGAAGCCGCCGTCATTCTGGGAATACATCCGAAGAGCATGAACCGGCTTTTGGACAGGTTGGATATGTAGTCTTGCCTGCTCCGCGCGTCCGAAGCATTTTCTAAGCAAGCCCCGTCTGTTCTAGCTCGCTGACGACTTCTGGGGAGAGCCGACGATTCTTCCAAGTTCTCTTGAAGTCGCACCCAGAGCAAGCAGTGAGCGGATGAGCAGGTCAATCGATACAGACGGATCACCTGCTTCCATCTTGGCTACCCGAGACTGGCTCGACCCCAGGAGCTGGGCCGCCTCGAGTTGGGTCAGTTGTTTTCGCTTGCGCTGCTTCTTAAGCTGGGCGCTCAAGTTGAGCTTTAGCTCAATGTAAGCAGACTCCTCAGAGCTCAGCTGAAGAAATTCGTCAGTGGTTCCCGTTCGCCATCCTTTCGCCTCTAAACGTTTCTTTTTTGATTCACGCATTGTCGTAATCCTTCAGACGCTGACGGCACACATCTATAATTTTCTCAGGTGTTTGTCCCGTCTTCTTGCTGAACACTTCCACGATTACTATCGCGTCCGGGTCGGTCCGGTATAGGAATCGCCACGTTTCACTTTCATCCTGAACGCGCAATTCGTGGCATCGGGATCCGACGACAGACATGGGTCTCGATTTGGGCATCGACACGCGATCACCTCGCTGAAGTTTCCGAAGGAGGTATCCAACTTCGATGCGAGCCTAGCCCGACAGAGGCGGGCTTTTGACCTCACCATGCAGCCATACAAGTGGCTTGTCGGTCGGGCTCATACAGAAAACAATATATGTCACATATGACATGCAGTCCAATTGTTCTGTATGTGCGGGCATCTACCCTATCAGCCCGTGGCAGAAGTCTCGAGGGCCGCGTTACGGCCAAACGGGGCCGGATTCTAGGAGGCGACGACGCTGCAATGCTCATTCATTGCGAGGAGTCGGCGACAACGAAGACGGTCCTGTTTCGCCGTAACCCTTTGGGCGCAGGGGGGCCACCGACGTATCAAACGGAGGCCGCAGGCGCCCCGCAGGCTTTGTCCCTCGTCGGTCACGATGGAAAGATGGCGCCTGCGGCCTCGGTTTCAAACCTCGGTGGCCGCTCCTCACTTCGCGCCTGCAACCCGAAGACCCCTGCGCGCGGCCCTCGAGACTTCTGCCACGGGCTGCTAAGAGCATGAACCGGCTTTTGGAGAGGTTGGATTTGTAGATGTCGTGGGTCGCAGTTTGAGTCGGCAAGACTGTATGAGACGGAGAGCCGAGTGATTCAATGATTACGTTGCGACTGGCGATCCTTTGGACCAGTTTCTTGATGATTTCCCGTCGGTTGGTCGACAGCAAGCGATTGCCGTCCTCGAATTAGCCAAGGATCTTCTCTCATCACGTGCACATCCTTCTGGATGAGTCCCTGCCACATCGACTTTCTCGATCGCTGACCGAACATGACGTCCGAACGGCCGCGAGCGCATTCGACCCTATTCTCACCGCCTCCGTCCCGGAAACAATTACAATGCCAGCTTCTGCGGTGCGTCATTTACTTTGGAATTGGAGGGGGACTTTGTGCGTTCACTGCGTTTGAGCGCCGTTTGTACGACGTTGCTTGTATTGGCATCCCTGATGCTTCTCGTGAATGCCCAAGCCTGGGCGGCACAACAAACGGCGTCGGACGAAACGGGCTATGGGGCGAGGAAACCTGTGTTCGGGGGCTCGGGTCCGACCTCGGGTTGGGGCGCCATTGGTACGGTGGTCAGGGAAGCGATGGCAGGCTACGGTTGGGATGTTCAGCTTTGCCGCAGTTGCGCGGGTGCGGCGCGGGCAGCGCGCCTGGTTGCAGGGGCAGAGGTTCCAGCCAGACCCCGGCCCGGGGGTGACCGACCAACGCCGCCGAACGGGCCCCTGGATTTTGGCGCGACGGGCCCGCACTACCTCTGGTGGGCTTATGAGGGGACTCATGATTATGCGGACGATGCGGAGGGACCCCGGAGGGGGCTGCGCCTGGTTGCCAACATCCAGACACCGAGTTACCTCCTGGTCGCAGTGGAGGCCGACTCGGGAATCACAGACCTCGGCCAGATCGAGGAAAACGGCTCACCCGTTCGCATTCGCGTGCATTACCAAAGCCGGGCTTTCGCGCCGCCTGTTCTGGACTATTACGGCCTGAGTGAAGAAGCGGTGGAAATTTTCGGAGGTCCCGCCGGAAACAGCACAGAAGCAGGCGAGACTCTCGACGTCATGATTGGTTTTGGATCTCCATCGGGGCATTACCCGGACTGGCTTGAGCTGGACCAGGCATTGGATCTCCGGTTTCTGGAGTTGCCCGACGACCTTCGGACCACACTGGCACAGGAGTTCGATCTGGAGGAGAGGTCCATACCCGTCGGCCTGTTCCGCGGAGTGGACCGCCCGGTTCCCGCCGTGGCCCACACCGGAACGGCGCTCTACGGCCGGGACGACATGCCCGATGATTTTGCCTATACCCTGGCGAGCGATGGATGAACAGCAGCATCTCCTGCAGTGGGTCAACGTCGGTTACTCCTATAATCCGCACACGGTCTGGAAGGCTTTCCGACCCCCTGCACCCGGGCGAGATGGCGCTCTACGGCCGGGACGACATGCCCGATGATTTTGCCTATACCCTGGCCCGAGCGATGGATGAACAGCAGCATCTCCTGCAGTGGGTCAACGTCGGTTACTCCTATAATCCGCACACGGTCTGGAAGGCTTTCCGAGTCCCCCTGCCGCAGCGCGCTACTATCGGGAACGCGGCTACATGCAATAGTGGCTTTTGCAGGGATGGTTGCAAAAAGCGGCCACGGTGATCGGCCGCGAGGTGCGGTTGGAGTTGGTCTGAAGTAAGCCGCCGTGATTCTGGGAATCCGCCCTGAGAGCATGAACCGGTTTTTGGACAGGCTGGAATTGTAGTGGTGGGTGCAGGCCTGCTGGGAACCGGAGACAGTCTCAACGGGCCCTTTCTTAGGTCCGAGTCTTCCAATATTCAGGTCGCCTACTTCCGTGAGCTACGGCCAGAACCTCTATGACGCCATCCCCGCTCTGGTAAACGACAAAAAATGGAAACCGGCGCAGTAAGAAACGTCTCGTGCCGTGCGAGTATGGCGACCAACGATCCGGGAACTGATTGATACTTTGAATGGCGTGATCGAATTCCTGCATGAATGATTCCGCAGCGATCGGATTCCGATGTTCGTACCATTCTCTGGCAGCCTGTGCTTCGGCAATGGCGTCGGGATGAAGGCGAAGCTCGGGAGGCATCAGTGCCCGAGGATCATTCGGCGGGCTTTAGACCAGGGCACGGTCTTGACTTTTCCTGACTCGATCTCCTTGATTCGATCCTGAATTGTTTCCGCCCAGGCCGATTCGGCGTCTTCGTCGACCGTTTCGTCCAAGCTTTCAATTAACGACCCAGCCAGCGCTGCCCGCACTTCGCTTGGAAGTCTCAACGCCTCGTCCAGGAGTTTCTTAACGTTGGAAGTCATTGGGACAAGTTTACCAGATCGAAAACGTGTCTCTTACGATAATGCGACACCAAGAATCCTCGAAGAAGCTGTTCTGAGGACCAAGCGCGACTTTGTCGAACGCGTCCTAGGCTTGACCGGCGGCAACCGGAAACAAGCCGCCGTGATTCTGGGAATCCATCCGAAGAGCATGAACCGGTTTTTGGACAGGTTGGATTAGTAGTGCGGTTGTGTTTGGAAGGCCTGGGATCGTCAATCCTTGTTGGGCGGGGGAAGGCGGCGTAAAATAGGGCAATGACGAAGGCCACTGAATCCCTCCTTGCCGATGCCCTTCGGTTGGATGAAAAAGCTCGCGCCGAATTAGCAGCTGAGTTGCTCGCGAGCCTGGATGGCCCTTCTGACCCGGATGCTGCGACTGCATGGGCCGAGGAGATCGAGCGACGAGTGAACGCACTTGAGGTGGGCACTGAGCGGCTGGAATCCTGGGAGAACGCCAAGCGTCGTATTGCGACCGATATCCTTGGCCGTTGACTCGGACCCCACGAAACCTCAAAGCAGCCAGCGAAGAATTTTCCGCCGCCGCACTGTGGTACGAGGAGTAACACCCCGGACTCAGTGGCGAATTCTTCGATGCCGTCGTCCAAGCAACCTCCCTCCTTCAAGGACAGCCCGAATCAGGAACGCTGTCCACCGATCACCGAACACGACGGGTCCTGGTGCAACGATTTCCCTAACAAGTCGTATACCGTCTCCGAGAGGACGAAATCGTTGTCGTGGCGATCGCCCATCTGAAACGACGGCCGGGCTACTGGAGAAACCGAACGTAGCCCGCATCCAAGTGAACCCGACCTTAACCTTGAGGAGTCCGGCTTTCAGACCAAAGGGAACTGCATCAAAACGGTCCTCGAACTGACCGGCGGAAACCAGAACGAGGCCGCCGTGTTGAACCACTGTTCGGGTGAGGGATCGTCCAGCATGGGATTGCCGATCAGGTCCCCTCGATCGTTGCCACTGAAACCCAGTGTGGGGCGGCCAGTGTTGCTGTTGTCGAATTCGCGGAGCGACGCCACTGTGATGGTGCGGCCGCTTTCGAGTGTCACGATGCCCTGTACGCCCCAGTCAGCCAACACAGCCGGGAGCACCCCGCTGTCCGCCAGCCCGTGGTGACTCGTCCCGAACGGCCATCCCTTTCCGCCGCAGGGTGGGAGCGTACTATCGCATATCGGACAGTGGCTCATCTGCGGCGGCCAGCCTTTGAAAGATTAAGAAACACCGTGGCCGCCTTGTGGCGCAGCCACTTGTGAGCCACCGTACCCGGATGTATGATCTTGTTCAAGGAATCGGCAACGTTCATGAGTACGCTTGAATCAGTGGTTTCCAGCAATCCCGAGATCCTTGGGGGGACTCCTGTCTTCGCGGGGACGCGGGTTCCGCTCAAGAACTTGATCGATTATCTTGCCGCAGGTGACAGCCTGGATCAGTTTCTTGATGATTTTCCGTCCGTGAAACGAAGCCAAGCCGTAGCCGCCCTTGAATTAGCGAGAGACTTCCTCACGTCACGTGCAAATCCTGCTGGATGAATCACTACCGCGTCGGCTCTCCCGTCTACTGGCCGACCATGAAGTCCGAACTGTTGCTCAAATGGGTTGGTCTGGTCTGACGAACGGCAAACTCCTTGCGGAGGCAGCCAGCGCATTCGATGTCGTCCTCACTGCAGATCAGAACATCGAGTTCCAACAGAACCTGGAAGACCTTCCCGTTGCCGTTATTGTCCTTGCCTCCTCATCCAATCGGATGGAATCGCTCGAACCGCTCGTCCCTCTGGTACTCAACACGCTTTCACACCTTCAGGCTCGACAGTTTGTCCCCCTGGGTGGCTAACTGTGAATTCCAGCAACGTTGTAAACACCAGGCAACCGAGAAATCGGTGGTTTGTATTGGATGCGGCCGTGTAGTCGATGCTCATTGTAGTGGGTGAGGTAGATCGGTAACACGTCGGATCGTTCGTTCGAGGTCCTGTAGACTCGGAAGTAGGCCCACTCGCGCAGCAGCGTCTGGATGAATCGTTCCGCTTTGCCGTTGGTTTGAGGCCGGTACGGGCGAGTGAATCGTTTACGAATGTTGAGTTCGTGACATCGTTTCAAGAATGTTTTGGCACGATAGCAGGAGCCGTTATCGGTGAGTACGCGCTGGACGGTAATACCGAACCGGGCGAACCATCGGATGGCGCGATCCAGGAACGCGACCGCACTGTGTTGGCGTTCGTCAGCTAAGACCTCCGCATAGGCGAGGCGGGAATAGTCGTCCACGCAAACGTGGACGTACTCCCAACCCGCACCTTCGGAATCCTGTCGTGGGTTGTCGGTGACGCGGTGACCCGGCCGCCAGAATCGCCCTAACTTCTTGATATCCAAATGCAACATCTCTCCCGGCCCATCATGTTCGTATCGCACCACCGGTTCGGGTGGGTCCAGATTCTTCAACTGGGACAGGCCTTGTCGTTGCAGCACCCCCGCGACTGTGGATCGTGGCAGCTTGAGCTGATTCGCAATCCGAAGCGCTGTCATTCGGTATTGGGTTCGCATCTCCACGATTAGATCCACCCCGTCCTTGCCCATCCGATGGTGTAACATCCGAGGTTCGCTCGATAAGTCGTTTAAACCCGCTTCGCCCCAATCGCGGTACCGTCGGACCCATTTGTATACCGTGCTCCGACTGACTCCAAATTGCTCGGCTACTGAAGATACCGAAGCGCGCTCTTCAATCACTCGGATCGCCATCAATGCTCGACTCTTCGGGCAGGTTCTTGCATTCTTGTGAAGGTTCATACGGGCTCTCTCCTTGGGCTGATCGGTTTAGGTCCCAATCAGCTTCTCGGATTTAGCCCGTGTGAACAACCTTCACAGAATTCACAGCTAACCCGTATTTCTCACGAGTTTTCTGCTGCAGCGCCGGATCCATCCGCCAGGGTCGTGTTGCGCTTGGTCGGGCTCCTCGACGTATCAGTCAAGTACGCCTCGATCGCCCTCCCGGCACGCGCCTTGCCCTGACGGCGCCTCCGACCCTTCGCGACGAAAACCCGCGAGAAATCCGGGCTAAGAAGATCAACCGGAAACAGGGGATTCTTCTGCTCCAGGGGGAGAAACCGCTCGACAAATCACAACAGAATTATGAGCTGCCCCGGTGACTGATTCCCAATTGGCTTAAGGTGGAGACTCGAGGCCAAGGCGCTGTGCGGGTTTTGCGCGAACAAGCAGTTGAGGCAGGGCTCCCGGTTGGCGCTACGGATCTGTCATCGGTTTCGTGATATGGCGTTATGCAACGTTAGTCAATGTGGAGAGATGCTGTCGGTCTACTGCGCTAAAAGATCAGTTTGACGCCGAACTGGCACCTTCGCGGGTTGCCGGCCGAAACGACCTGCCCGAACGTCGGCGAGCCTACGAAACCGTCCGGCAGGTTGAAGTTCGAGCGGTTGAGCAAGTTGAACGCTTCTGCACGAAGTTGAAGGTTCACGCCTTCTCTGACCGGTATTTCCTTAGACAGTGCCAGGTTGACGTTCTGAAAATCCGGTCCGTGAAGGATGTTCCGGCCCGCTGTCCCGAATGTCCCGAACTCGGGTACGGCGAAAGCCGCGGCGTTGAACCACTGTCCGGGTGACGGATTATCCAGCACGGGATCGCCGACGAGGTTCGGCCGATCGTTTGCGCCGAAACCCAGTGTGGACCGGCCGGTGTTGCTGTTGTCGAATTCGGGCAGCAGGGCCACCGTGAACGGGCGGCCGCTCTGAAGTGTCACGATGCCTTGAAGTTCCCAGTCGGCCAACACAGTGGATAGCGCACCGTTGTCCGCCAGCCAGCGTTGACCGGTTCCGAAGGGCATCGCCCAGGCTAGACTCGTCGAAAATCGGTGTCTGACGTCAAAGCTGGACGGTCCGTATTCCAGGTCGGGGTTCCGGCTGTCCTGCGGGAAATTGGAGTCGCCCGTGCTGGCGAAGAATCCGGAGGCGTCATCCCGGGATTCCCCCAATGTGTAGGCTGCAAGCAGGGATAGACCCCGATCGGACCGTTGCTGGAACTTGATCTGGAGTGCCTTGTACTCGGATTTGCCACGGGACTCGATCAGCGTAATGTCTGCCAGCGGCGGGTTCGGTCTGAGGTTCAGCGGGACCGGACTGGGATCGGGCTGGTTGATGTCACGGGCGGCGATCAGATTGCGCCCGCGTGATCCCACGTACGCCACTTCGATTGTCCGGGCCTCACCCAGTTGCCGTTGTATCCCGATGCTCCAGTGTTCAAGCCGGCCGGTCTGGAGGTCCCTCTGATAGGCCGTGGCCGATGCGGGCAGCGCGATCGGGTAGGAGGCGGGAAACGGATCCCCGAGCGTGACCGGAGGAATGCCGCGGGCGGGAACGAATAGCTTCAGATCAAAGTAAGGCGCGTTGAAGTAGAGGCCTTCGCCTGTGGCCAAGGCACCCTGGTTGTAATAGATTCCGTAGCCGCCACGGATGACGGTCTCACCGGCCGCGTCCGGGGTCCAGGCTACCCCGATTCGCGGGCCCCAGTTGTTGCGGTCGGGTGTGTATCCGCCGCGCGGCATGTTAGCGGTACCCACCTGCAGGAACCCCGCCGTTTCGGGATCGTATAGATTGGCCCGGTCGTCGGCATCCACCCCCGGCCCGATGTACTCGTAGCGCAGGCCCGCCGTCAGCGTCAGATCGTTTCGCAATCTCCAGCCGTCCTGCACGAAGGCACTCCATCCTGAGGAGCGCAGGTTCTGGGGATTGTCCAGAATGGCGCCCCCTGTAACGAGAGGAAAACCGAGCAGGAGATCAGCGAGGCCATTGCCGGTGATGTAACGGTCGGAGAAGTTCAGGAAACCGCGGGACTGGACGTCACGATAGGCCTCCTGCCGGATATGCCGAAGATCGAATCCGGTCGTGACCATGTGCGGACCCTGCGCCCAGGACAGGGTGTTGACCAACTGCCACATGTCCGTCGTGCCCTGCTGCGGGCTGGTGAATTCATCACCCAGCGGCGAGAATCCCGATACCGTGATCTGACTCAGTCCGAAATCACGGGGCTTCGACGAAAGGTTGGGGAGGCCCACTTCCTGGTTGACGCTACGCCCCTGGTTTTCATGAAAGACTCCGATTGAGACTCGCGTGTATCCGAGGCGAATGTCATGAACAAGGTTTCCGCCGATGGGCTCGGTGAAGCCAACGGCCAGATTCTGTCCGCGTCGCGGAACGTCGGTGCCATATCCCGGAACGCCGACGCCCGATGCGAAGGGTTCAAAAAAGCGCCGATCGTTGAAGCTGTAACGCGTCATGAACCGCGAGCCTCGGGCAAAGTTGTGATCAATCCTCACGTCAAAATGGTCGACGTCGTCGGAGAGTGTCGGCGAAGACACGAAGTTTGCGAACGGTTCCCTGCGGTTGGGCTCGGGATAAAGCGCGGCAATCGCCCCTCCGACCGGGTGGATGAAGAAGCTGGGAATCTGGTTGCCTGGAAACGGCTGACCGCTCAACGGGTTGAGGGGCGCCGGGAGCCGGCTCTCGGAAAAGTCACCGCTGCGTTCAGCCAGCGTGGGCACGTTGGTCACCCGGGTGATGCCTTCGCGAAGGTGGGTGCGTTCGTAGTCGGCGAAGAAGAATGTGCGATCTTCAATGATCGGGCCGCCGATCGATGCGCCGTACTGCCCCCGGCTGTAATCGGGCTCCGCCTCGTTGACCGGTGCAAAGTAATTTCGCGCATGGAGCGAACGCGTCCTCAAGAAACCGTAAGCCGTTCCGTGGAGCTGATTTCCACCTGAGCGTGTGACGATGTTGATCTGGCCGGCAGCGTTGCGCCCGAACGAGGCATTGTAGGATCCTGTTAACACCTCAAATTCCTGGATCGCGTCCACAGGGGGTCGGACACCGGGTGTGTTCAGTTTGGGGTCGATGTTATAGACGCCGTCGAGCAGGAAGCTCTGAGCATCTTCGCGTGCCCCGTTAACCGTAAAGGCGAAATCGCCGCGGAGAGAACTGGCCGAGCCTTCCGGAGCGGGTGCGACGCCCGGTGCGAGCAGGGACAGCTCCAGGAAGTTACGCCCGTCGAGCGGGAGACCGGAGATCTGGCGGCCATCGATCACGGTGCCCAGAGCCGCCGACTCCTGATCGATCACGACCGCCGGGGCAGTCACTTCGATTGCTTCACTGACGTTGCCCAGGCTCAGGGCCACGTTGAGCCACAACTCCTGATGGACCCGGAGTCCGGTTCGGTACAGATATCGGGCGTAACCGTCCTGTTCCGCTTCTATGAGGTAGTCGCCGGGCGGCAGTGCCGTTATGGCGAAGCGCCCGTCCGCTACAGTCGTTGCGATACGTGTATCACCGGTCGCTTCATTCGTAATCTCCAGCGTTGCTTCAGCAACGGCGGCTCCGGAGGGATCAACGACGATTCCACGAATCGAGGCCCCATAGGATTGCGCCAGCGCAGGGCTCGCCGTCCACAGAGTGAGCGCGAGCCCGATACAAAGCTTTGAAATCATGTTGAAGGCCCCTGCTGAAAATGTCATCGTGGATCAGAAGCATGTTAACTGTCTTGAGGCTGGATGGCTAGCTGTGAATTCTGTGAAGGTTGTTCACACGGGCTAAATCCGAGAAGCTGATTGGGACCTAAACCGATCAGCCCAAGGAGAGAGCCCGTATGAACCTTCACAAGAATGCAAGAACCTGCCCGAAGAGTCGAGCATTGATGGCGATCCGAGTGATTGAAGAGCGCGCTTCGGTATCTTCAGTAGCCGAGCAATTTGGAGTCAGTCGGAGCACGGTATACAAATGGGTCCGACGGTACCGCGATTGGGGCGAAGCGGGTTTAAACGACTTATCGAGCGAACCTCGGATGTTACACCATCGGATGGGCAAGGACGGGGTGGATCTAATCGTGGAGATGCGAACCCAATACCGAATGACAGCGCTTCGGATTGCGAATCAGCTCAAGCTGCCACGATCCACAGTCGCGGGGGTGCTGCAACGACAAGGCCTGTCCCAGTTGAAGAATCTGGACCCACCCGAACCGGTGGTGCGATACGAACATGATGGGCCGGGAGAGATGTTGCATTTGGATATCAAGAAGTTAGGGCGATTCTGGCGGCCGGGTCACCGCGTCACCGACAACCCACGACAGGATTCCGAAGGTGCGGGTTGGGAGTACGTCCACGTTTGCGTGGACGACTATTCCCGCCTCGCCTATGCGGAGGTCTTAGCTGACGAACGCCAACACAGTGCGGTCGCGTTCCTGGATCGCGCCATCCGATGGTTCGCCCGGTTCGGTATTACCGTCCAGCGCGTACTCACCGATAACGGCTCCTGCTATCGTGCCAAAACATTCTTGAAACGATGTCACGAACTCAACATTCGTAAACGATTCACTCGCCCGTACCGGCCTCAAACCAACGGCAAAGCGGAACGATTCATCCAGACGCTGCTGCGCGAGTGGGCCTACTTCCGAGTCTACAGGACCTCGAACGAACGATCCGACGTGTTACCGATCTACCTCACCCACTACAATGAGCATCGACTACACGGCGGCATCCAATACAAACCACCGATTTCTCGGTTGCCTGGTGTTTACAACGTTGCTGGAATTCACAGCTAGCCGTGCACAGATCGGAGATTCAAGGGCATATGGGAGTACGAGGATGATTTACCGCCAATGCGGCGTCGGCGTCGTGGGCATCGTGCTGTTTCTTGCCGCGACTACCGTCGTGTGGGGGCAAACCCAGACTGTTACGGATTGGCCCCAGTGGCGCGGTCCCAACCGTGACGGGATCTCAGAGGAATCCGGCTTGCTGAGCCAGTGGCCGGAGTCGGGCCCGACTCGCCTGTGGCAAACCCTGGGTCTGGGCGCCGGATACGGATCGATGGCTGTCGTGGGCGAGCGAATCTATCTTCAAATGCTGGTGGGCCAGCGCAGTGCCGTCGCCAGCCTGGACCGCAGCGATGGACGCTTGGTATGGTCCGTTGCCCTCGGCGAGGGCCGTAGAAATGGAGAAGGTCACGGGCCACGAGGCACACCAACCATTGACAATGGCCGGCTCTATGTCCTGACCGAGAACGGGGACCTGGTGTGCCTCGAAGCCGATGACGGTTCGATTGTCTGGCAAATGAACATCCTCCAGGAGTTTGGCGGCCGGAATATCTCATGGCTGATCAGCGAGTCGCCTCTCGTTGACGGCAACATGGTGATCGTGTCGCCGGGTGGTCGCGATGCGGCCGTTGTGGCTCTGGACAAACGGACCGGGGAGACGATATGGACCAGCCAGGGACTCAGTGACCAGGCCGGTTACGCTTCACCGATTGTTGCCGACATCGACGGCGTCCGGACTGTTATGACGCTGACGAACGAGGCGGGCGTGGGTCTGAGGGCCCGAGATGGCGGATTGATGTGGACCTATAGGGGGGCGGCGAACAGGACCGCCAATGTCGCCACTCCGGTCTTTTATGACAACAAGGTTTTCTACACTTCGGCATACGGCACCGGCGGGGGACTGTTGGAGTTGAGCGCCCAGGGGGGTGAGGTTTCCGCCGAGGAAGTTTATTTCACGCGTGACATGCGGAACCATCACGGTGGTGTCGTCGTGGTCGATGGATATCTCTACGGGTACAACAACTCCGTTCTCATGTGCCTGGAGTTTGCTACCGGAGAACGCATGTGGCGAGACCGCAGCGTCGGAAAGGGATCCCTAGTGTACGCCGACGGACATCTCTACATCTTGAGTGAGAATAATGTCGTCGGCCTGGTTGAAGCGACGCCTACGGGTTACGTGGAGAAGGGGCGATTCGAGATGCCCGATCAGGGTGAACCCAGCCGGGCACACCCCGTAATAAGTGACGGAACGCTGTATATCCGGGACCAGGGGACGGTGACTGCGTACGACATAATCGGGCGGTAGTGAGGTGTGGCGGAAATTCATTGCTTAACGTTTCGTCATTGCCGGAACAGATCATCTAATTACTCTGACGCCTCGGCTCCGCCGCTTTAAAATGAAAGCCGTCCCCCCGCACGGGGGACCGTGCGGGGCCTCTAGGGACAGCCGAAACGTTGGAGCGTGCCCAAATGAACCCGCACCGGCTCGGCGGTGCGGGTGAACAACGAGGCGGTAGCCGAGGCGTTCAGTGTAATAAAATAGTCGGATCGGACCATGACGAAACTAACAGGCGACGAACCTCTGATTCAAGACACCAGGTCATGAGACCGGCACCAAAGTTTTTGACAGAAAGTCGCACTGTCCGTAAATGCCTGCGATATATTTCTTACTTAACTATTTAGCTATCCGTAAGCCATGAGTTGCTCCATAGAGGAAACCTATTGAAGGACATGTCCATATGTTGAGAAAACCAGCTCTCCTTTTGACCTTGCTGTTGAACGTGGTCGTAGTTGCCGCCGCTCAGGACCCCGGCCGCGTTGCCCTGGGAGATTGGCCGGAGTTACGTGGTCCCCATCGGGATGGCTCTTCCCTCGAGACGGGCCTCCTGGAAACTTGGGAGCTCGACGGAGAGAACTTCCTCTGGCGCGCTCCCTACGGTGGCCGATCGTCACCGATCGTGATGGGCAACCGCGTTTACGTTCAAAACCCCGCCGAACGAGGTCCTCAGCTGCAAGAACGGGTGATGGCGCTGGACGCGGACACCGGAGAGATGATTTGGGACTACCGCTTCAATATATTCCAAAGCGATGTACCTACGCACCGGGTCGGCTGGGCCTCCCCCGCCGCAGACCCCGAAACCGGGAACATCTACGCGATGAGCGGCAACGCCATGGTGATCGCATTGAACGCGAACGGTCAGCTTCTCTGGCAGCGATCCTTTGCCGAGGAGTGGGCCGCCTTTACGACGCACGGTGGCCGGACTTCTTCCCCACTGATCGATGGTGATCTGGTTATTGTGTCGGCCGCGATTTCGAGCTGGGGATCGAATTGGAATCGGGCACACAGGCTGGTGGGACTTGACAAACGGACGGGGGAGATCGTTTACGCCACAGCCCCTGGCGGTCGTCCGTTCGACACCGCGTATGGGCCGCCGACGATCGTGACGATCGGGGGCCAGCGACTGCTGATTCAGGGACTCGGGAACGGGGGTGTTCATGCGATCAAGCCCCAGACCGGTGAAGTGGTGTGGAGCTTTCCAGCCGCGCGTCGGGCCATCAATACGGGTGTGGTTGTCAAGGACGACGTTGTCTTCATGTCTCACGGAGATGAGAACCTCGAAGGCAACGAGTTGGGCATGATCGCGGCTATCGCAGGGGGCCGTACCGGAGAGATTACGGAGACGATCTGGGACGTGAAGGGACGGGAGCTGGGTTACTCCTCGCCCGTCATTGACGGGGAACGGCTCTATCAGATCGACAGCGGATCGACCTTGCTGGCCTTTGACACAGAAACCGGAGAAGAGCTGTGGTCGCTGCCACTGGGCAACGCCCAGCGTGCCGCACCTGTGTTAGCCGACGGCAAAATTTATGTGGGGACCAACGGCGGCGCCTTCTATATAGTGCGGCCTGGTGAGTCGGCTGCCGAGGTTCTGAGTCGAGTCGTGTTACCGGTGAGTACGGACAGTTGTTGCAGTTCGGAGGGCACCCCGGAGCAGGTCGTCGCGGGAGCTGCCATTTCGCGAGGCCGTGTTTTCTTCGTCACAAGTGATGCCGTTTATGCCATTGGATCACGCGAAGCGTCCTCGCCAGACGGTTGGGCTGTCGATGACGGGGTTGCGCAAGGTGTAGGCGCTCCCACCCACCTCCAGGTCGTGCCCACCGAGATGGTGCTCGAAGCGGGGGAGACGGTCCGTCTCCGGGTGCGCTTGTTTGACGGCCAGGGGCGCTTCCTCCGCGAGGCCGATGCCGAGTGGGCACTCGACGGTCTGGAAGGAACGCTGGGTGAGGACGGAAGCTTCACCGTTTCGAATGAGCCCCAGTTACAGGCTGGCGTCATCCGCGCGACGGTGGGTCCACTCACGGGAGAATCCAGAGCCCGGGTGGCCCATCCGCTCCCCTATGAGGAAGGGTTCGATGCCTACATGGACGGGGACCTGCCGCCCGGCTGGATCAATGCACAAGCGGGCCGCTTTACGGTGTCGACGCTCGATGGGAACCGGGTCTTTGAAAAACCTCCCGACAACACCATCTTCGGGCGGGCTCGAATGTTTCTGGGACCGACGGACTGGTCGAACTATACATTCCAAGCCGATGTCCGGGCCCCAACGCGCCGACGCCAGATGGCGGATGTCGGAATCACGGCACAGACCTATTCCCTTGTCCTGTATGGCACCACGCAGAAACTGAAGCTGGAGCCCTGGGAGCCGGAAATCGAACGTTCGGTGACCATTCCCTTCAGCTGGGAACCGGACATGTGGTATCGCATGAAGGTGCGTGTCGAAAACCTCCCAGACGGTGCAGTTCGGGTGCAGGGGAAGGCGTGGCAGGTCGGTGATGCCGAGCCGGTGGAATGGCTGATCGACCAGGTGGATCCGATCGGGAATCGCGAAGGTGCGCCGGGACTCTTTCTGGATGCCGAATTCGGCGCTTATCTGGATAACTTCGTGTTGACTGCTAACTAGGGTGGTGAGTGGGGAGTCTGGAAGGTCGGATTTCGCTCGATCGTTCGATCAGACATCCTGTCTGAACGATCGGCGACGCTCGCAATCATCCTGATTGCAAGCCGTTTTGGGGAAAGGGAACGGTTTTAGGGGCAGTCCAGAGAGGCCCCGCACGGTTCCTCCGTGCGGGGGGACAACGAGGCGGTAGCCGAGGCGTCAGCGAAATAAGATGATCGGTTCGGACGATTCAGGAATGCGCCCGAAGTCGTGACAGGAATCGGCACAGCTCACTAGATACGCTCGTTATTTATAGGAAAGGCAGAGCTCATGGACAGATATCGGCGGTTTTGGAAAAACTCAAGGCCATTCATAATTCTCCTCATCGCATTGGTCTGTGCTGTAGAGAGCGCCCCGGCCAGAACACAGCCGGGAGATCCCGGAACCGGTGACTGGCCGATGTGGGGTGGCACGGCTGACCGCAACATGGTTTCGGAAATGACGGGGTTGCCGACGGACTGGGACGTGGAGACTGGACGCAACATCAAGTGGGTCGCCGACCTGGGTTCGCAGAGTTATGGCAATCCGGTTGTTTCCGGGGGCATCGTTTTCGTCGGTACGAACAACGAGCTGTTGCGCGACCCCGATCAGCCCGGAGATCGCGGCGTTCTGATGGCGTTCCGAGAGTCCGATGGCGAGTTCCTCTGGCAGCAGACGACCACGAAGCTCGAAGCGGGACGGGCCAATGACTGGCCGTTTCAAGGCATAGCTTCCTCACCGCTGGTTGTGGACGAGCGCCTCTTTTACACCACGAATCGCGGCGTCGTGACGGCACTGGACATCCAGGGCTTCCGGGACGGCGAGAACGACGGTTCCATCACCGATGAGGAACTCACCGGAGAATTCGATGCCGACGTCATCTGGGAGTTCGACATGTTAGAAGAGGTGGGTGCCTACCCCCATAACCTGTCGAATTCGTCTCCAGTGATGTGGGGGGATTTGATATTCGTCAGCACATCCAACGGCCACGATGAAAGTCATGTCAACGTCCCGTCTCCATTTGCGCCGTCGATTGTCGCGATCAACAAAGACACAGGCGAGTGGGTCTGGGAAGACAACTCGGTCGAAGATCGGATTCTGCACGGGCAGTGGTCTACGCCGTCAGTGGGCGAGGTCGACGGCGTCGTCCAGGTCGTCTCGGCCCAGGGTGACGGGTGGGTGCGCGGGTACGTGGCCGAGACCGGTGAAAAGCTGTGGGAGTTTGACACGAATCCAAAGGATTCGCTCTGGCCGCGAACGCGCAACGAAACCATTTCAACGCCCGTCGTCGAGGGAAACCGTGTGTACATTGCCAACGGGCAGGACCCGGAGCACGGGGAAGGCGTGGGGCACTTTTACGCCATCGATGCGACCGGGCGAGGCGATATCACCGAGAGTGGCGTGATCTGGCACTACGAAGACATCCGCCGTTCCATCTCGACCGCCGCCGTCGCCGATGGTCTGGTCTATATCGCGGACTTCAGCGGCTTCCTGCACTGCCTCGATGCCGCCACCGGTGAGCCCTACTGGGTTCACGATACGTTCGCGGCCGTTTGGAGCTCCCCTTTTCTCGTCGACGGTAAGGTCTATCTCGGAGACGAGGATGGCGACGTCGTCGTCCTCGCACATGGACGGAACGAGAATGTCCTCGCTGAGATGAATATGGGGAGTGCGGTGTATTCGACGATGGTTCCGGCGCACGGCGTGTTGTTCATGAACAACCGGAACCAGCTGTTTGCGCTGTCGGTCGAGTGACCCAGGCACTGCCAATAAGTCTATGAAGTCTGGCGCAATGTGGAAGCTGTCCGTTCTTTTGCTCCTCGCGAGCGTGATACCGGTTGCGTCCGCTCAGGTGCAGGGCGATCCTCCCAGCAGCAATTGGACTCAGTTCCGGGGCAACCCCGCCCTGACAGGTGTCGCGGCCACGATCCCTCCCGACGATTTAGAACTGCTCTGGAGCTATGAAACGGGTGACGTCATCGATTCGTCAGCCGCCGTCGCGGACGGTGTTGTATACGTCGGCGTCGGCAACGGTGACCTTCTGGCCCTCGACCTGGAATCTGGAGAGCTCGAGTGGACATACTCTACGGGGAGTTTCATCGTGGAGTCTTCCCCGGCCATCGGACCCGACACCGTCTACGTAGGTGATCTCGACGGCATCATTCACGCGGTGAGCCTACTCGACGGCCAGGCAGTGTGGACCTTTCGAACGGACGGGGAGATCAAGTCCTCACCCGTTGTCGTGGACAATCTCGTCCTTGTCGGTTCCTACGACACCCATCTGTATGCCCTCGACTCACATAGCGGCAGTCTCCGATGGAAGATTCAGACCGATAACATGGTGCACGCAACACCCGCCGTCCAGAATGGGCTGGCCTTCATCGCGGGGTGCGATGGAATCTTTCGTGCGGTGCGGGTCGCGGATGGAACCGAGGCTTACGAGATCGTCGCTGGGGCGTATACGGCAGCTTCACCCCTGCTGGACGGTGATCGCGCCTATTTCGGGACCTTTGAGCATGAAGTTCTGGCGTTGGATCTAGCGGAGGGCAGTGTTGCCTGGCGCTACAGGAATCCGAACAGACAGTTTCCGTACTACTCTTCCGCAGCGATAGCGGACGGCCGCGTGATTCTCGGCGGACGCGACAAATTCGTGCATGCGATCGACGCGGCTACGGGCCAACCTTCCTGGACCTTCGAAACGCGTGCGCGAGTAGACTCGTCTCCGGCAATCGCGGGCGGACGGGTGTACGTCGGCTCCAGTGACGGTCGACTGTATGTGCTTGATGTCGTCACGGGATCAAAGCTGTGGGAGTTTAATACGGGTGCGGATCTGACGGCGTCTCCAGCGATCGCCGACGGCCGGGTTGTGATTGGGTCGACAGATGGGGTCATTTATGTTTTCGGATAGGGGGATTGGGTGGGAGTTCACCCATCTGCGGGGAACGGAATCGGAAGAGTGAATCTTGCTTGATCCGATTATTTTCTTACTCTGACGCCTCGGCTCCGCCTCGTTGTCCCCCCGCACGGGGGACCGTGCGGGGCCTTTTTGGGATGGGCGTAAGAATCCGTCCTGACTCCAAATAGGTCTCGCCATCGGATTGTGGCTCACCTGCGGCGGCCAGTCCTTCAGACTTCAGGAATCAGCATGGCCGCCGCAGGTGAGCCACAATCCGTTATGCGCCAGATCGTGGTTTCCACTCTCTCGGATCCCGTCGACCATGAAACACACCCAGAATCGCGATTTCAGCGTCCTCGACGGGCTAGAACACTCCATACGGAAATCTCCTGAGGAGCGCACGACGCAGTTCCCCGTGAACCTTTGGATGAGAGAACGGATGCTGAGAAAGCTGCCGAAACGTTTCGTCGAGGGAATTCTTGAAAGCGGCTGGAAGTTCAGGACTTCGTTCACCAGACCATTCATAGATATCGCGAACATCCGCCTCCGCTGGCGGGGTGACGCGCAGCCTCACTACTCTGAGTCAAGCGAATCGCGGAGTTCTTCCCACGTCTGTCCCTCTCGGGGACTAGCTCGGTGCTCGGCGAGACGACGATCCAACTCATGCCTCTGCGCCTCTGTGACTGGAAGGGCTCCCGGATTATTGACGATGCTGTCCCAGATAGCCTCCACCAACTCAATCCGGTCGGGGACGCTCAACTTCAGGATTTCCTTGATATCGACTGATTCCATTGTGTGACTTTATCCCGAATGCAGAATTTCGGCAATGAACGCATAACAGGATGATGGCGAGAGTTGCCGATCGTTCAGACCACGCGTCGAACGCGACAGTGATGGCAGTCTGAATGAACGATCGAGCGAAATCTTTAGGGGAAACGAAATCGGAAGAGTGGATCTCGCTTGATCCGATTATCCTCTTACTCTGACGCCTTGGCACCACCGCTTTAAAATGAAAGCCGTCGCCCCGTACGGCCCCCCGTGCGGGGCCTTTTAGGAGGGGCATTAGCTCCCTTTACCGCCCCCCTATCAGGCCTGCTCAAGCTCGATCAGCGTCCCACAGAAGTCTTTGGGGTGGAGAAAGATGACGGGCTTTCCGTGAGCACCCGTACTCGGTTCTCCGCTTCCCAGCACGCGCGCGCCTTCTGCAGTCAACTGGTTGCGGGCGGCGATAATGTCCTCCACTTCGTAACAGATGTGATGGATCCCACCGGAAGGGTTGCGTTCGAGAAACCCCTCGATCGGTGAGTCCTCGCCCAGCGGTTGTATTAATTCGATTTTGGTGTTCGGCAGTTCTACGAAGATCGTTGTCACACCGTGCTCGGGGAGCGGGAGTCGTGGCGATACCGTGGCCCCCAATAACCCCTCATAGACCGACACAGCCAGGATGAGATCCGGCACGGCTATTGCGACATGATTGAGCCTTCCGATCATGATTCTCCAGTCTGGCGTTTCAGGAATGTGGCAACCATTTCCTGTGCCGCTACGGTGGGCGACAATTTACCATGAGTCACTTCTTCTTCAAGGTGAGCGACCCGGGCCTTCACCTCAGGGTCGTCCATCAGTTTATCAACGAGTTCGTCGGTGACTTCGCTCCACATCCATGCTTTGGCCTGGTCGGCACGCTTCTGATCGATTTCGCCCGCCTTTGACAGCGCCGTCAGGTATCGCTCGACGATGTCCCACACACCGGGAGTGTCGGAGCCTTCGATTGCCGAGTATCCCTCGACTGGAACCTGCCAGTGCTCACTGCGCGGGTGCAGCAGATGCAACGCGTTCCGATAGTCGGCGATCGCACGCTGGGCCACAGCCAACATGTCGCCATCCGCCTTGTTGACCAGCAGCAGGTCCGCCAGTTCGACGATGCCCCGCTTGATCCCCTGCAGTTCGTCGCCCCCACCGGGCAACAGCATCAGGATGAACATATCGGTCATGTCCGAGACAGCGGTTTCAGATTGCCCCACCCCGACGGTCTCGACCAGCAACACATCAAAACCGGCGGCTTCAGCCACCAACATCGTCTCCCGGGTACGGCGGGTCACCCCGCCCAGTGTCGTGCCCGCCGGCGACGGGCGGATAAACGCTTCCGGACGCTTCGAAAGCTGCTCCATACGCGTCTTGTCGCCAAGAATCGAGCCGCCGCTGACTGCCGAAGAGGGATCCACAGCGAGCACGGCCACTTTGTGCCCTTCGTCGATCAGGTAATTCCCGAGGTTTTCGATGAACGTCGATTTCCCGACGCCGGGCACGCCGGAGATACCGATCCGTATGGACTGGCCTGATTTTGGGACAAGTTCCTCAAGGAGCAGGCGAGAGGCCCGACGGTCTTCGGGGCGGGTCGATTCGATCAGCGTGATGGCCTGTGCAAGCGCTCGGCGATCTCCTCCGAGTAAGGCTGGGGCGAGCTTTTTGGAATCCTGTGACGACATGCTGCGCTATTCGAATTCCACGATCCGCTGGTCGACGACCAGGCTGTCCCCCTTGGCCGCGAGTGTCTTCGCGATAACGACGTCTTCAGACGCCCGGAGGCTGTTTTCCATTTTCATCGCCTCGACGACGGCCAATTCCTCGCCGGCCTTGACTTCGTCGCCCGCTTTCAATGGAAGATGGATCAACAACCCGGGCATAGGAGAGAGCAGGAATTTGGACAGATCGGGGGGTTGCTTCGGAATCATATGGCGGTGCAAATCAGCAGCTTTTTGAGTCACAACGAGGGCATCGACGCGTGACCCTCGGTGGAGCAAGCGGTAGCTTGCGCCGAATTCGTCGATCTGAAAACACACCGCGCGGCTGTTGATCTCGGCTCGGAACAACGGTTCGCCAATCTCCCATTCGGTCATCACCCGATAAGTGTCCTTAGTAACCTTACTGTCCTTGTCATGGACGATCTCGAATCCGGTATCGACAGACGTTACCGTAATCGGCCAGTGTTCGTTGTCGATGATGACCGTCCATCTGTCACCGGCCCGGCGTTCGTGACTGGGCAGTTGGCCCGACAGCTGCGCTGCCCGGATCATGTGCTTCTGGTGAACTGCCGCAGCTACGGCTACGGGAAGCCCTGGATCATCATGCGGAACATCGCTTGCGTGAAAGCCGTCCGGAAATTCGTCCGCGATAAAACTCGTACTCAGCGTTCCTGCGACAAACCTCGGGTGGGCAATCACAGCGTTCAAGAAGCTGATGTTGTGGGACACGCCGCGAATGTAATAGGCATCCAAAGCGTCACCCATGCGGGACAGTGCCTGTGACCGGTCACTACCGTAGGTAATGACTTTGGCAATCATCGGGTCGTAGAAGATCGAAACCTCGCTGCCTTCCTCGATTCCAGTATCGACGCGCGTGTCTTCGGTTTCAGTCGGCGCCTGGTACCGTGTCAGGCGGCCAGTGGACGGCATGAAGTTGCGAAATGGATCTTCGGCATAAATGCGGCTCTCGATTGCCCAGCCGTTAAGAACCACGTCCTTTTGTTTGATCTCCAGTTTTTCACCTGCAGCAATACGAATCATCTGTTCCACAATGTCCAGGCCGGTTACCAATTCGGTGACAGGGTGTTCGACCTGCAAGCGCGTATTCATTTCCAGAAAATAGAAGTTGCGGTCGGCATCGACGATGAATTCGACCGTTCCCGCGGAACAGAAATCCACCGCCTTAGCCAGGGCCACGGCTTGTTTACCCATCGCCTCGCGCGTGGACTTGTTCACAAACGGCGAGGGGGCTTCTTCGATTACCTTCTGGTGGCGCCGTTGAATGGAACACTCGCGTTCGCCCAGATGGACCGTGTTGCCGTGCGTATCGGCGAGCAACTGGATTTCGATGTGTCGGGGCTGTTCGATGAATTTTTCGGCGAAGATGCGGCTGTCGCCGAAGCTGGACTGCGCCTCGTTCGTCGCCCGTTCGAAACGATCGCGGGTTTCCGCGTCGTCGGTGACAACGCGCATGCCTTTCCCACCCCCTCCAGCACTGGCTTTGAGCATGACGGGGTAGCCGATTTCCCGGGCGACCTCAACGGCATGGTCGGGACCCTCGATCGTGTCGGTGAAACCGGGAATCGTGTTGACTCCCGCATTCGTAGCGACTCTTTTAGAAGTGATCTTATCCCCCATGCTCGTAATCGCCTTGACGCCCGGACCGATGAAGGTAATTCCGGCCCTTAAAAGCGCTTCCGCAAACGCAGGATTCTCCGAAACGAAACCGTAGCCTGGATGCACCGCCTGTGCCCCCGTATTCTTCGCGGCTTCGAGGATGTTATCGATCACCAGATAACTCTCGGCTGCCTGTGGCGGCCCGACGTGAACAGCTTCATCCGCCATTTGTCGGTGCAGTGCGTCGCGGTCGGCGTCGGAGTAAATCGCCACCGTGCGGATACCCATGCGCCGTGCAGTCTTGATGACCCGGCAGGCGATTTCGCCGCGGTTTGCTACGAGAATCTTGTCGAACATGTCTCTACTTTCTTGAAATCGTCTCGCGATTACAAAGGTATGTTCCCATGTTTGCGCCAGGGATTTTCCAGGCGTTTATCACGCAGCATCGCGAAGGACCGCGCGACGCGTGCACGGGTGTTTCTCGGCATGGTGACATCGTCGATGTAGCCGCGGCTGCCGGCGATGAACGGGTTCGCAAACTTTTTCCGGTACTCTTCAGTCCGTTCCGCGATCTTTTCCGCATCGCCCAGGTCCTGGCGAAAAATGATCTCGACGGCCCCTTTTGGACCCATCACGGCTATTTCTGCTCTCGGCCATGCGAAGTTGACGTCCCCCCGGAGGTGTTTGGAGGACATCACGTCATAGGCTCCCCCGTAAGCCTTTCGGGTGATCACGGTGACCTTCGGTATTGTGGCCTCAGCGTAGGCGTACAACAATTTCGCGCCCTGCTTGATGATGCCGCCGTACTCCTGTGTCGTTCCCGGCATGAACCCCGGCACATCCACGAACGTCAGAATCGGTATGTTGAAAGCATCGCAGAAGCGGACGAACCGTGCTCCTTTAACGGACGAATCGATATCCAGGCAACCGGCCAGTACCATCGGTTGATTGGCGACCACTCCGATCGTCGAACCGTTGATGCGAATGAACCCGATAATAATATTGCTGGCATATTCGGGTTGCATCTCAAAAAAATCACCTTCGTCGGCGACTTTCGTGATCAGCTCCTTCATGTCATAGGGTTTGGCTGTATCGTGGGGCACCAGACTGTCCAGGGACCGTTCCACGCGGTCCATTGGGTCCGAGGTGGGCCAGGCTGGCGGCTTGCTGCGGTTGTCAGGCGGCAGAAAAGTGACCAGCCGGCGGGTCATCAACAGCGCCTCGACGTCGTTTTCGAATGCCAGGTCGGCGACTCCGGACTTGGTGGAGTGCGTTGTGGCACCACCGAGTTCGTCGGCCGTGACCTCTTCATGCGTCACCGTCTTGACGACATCGGGGCCTGTCACGAACATGTAAGAACTGTCTTTCACCATTAAGATGAAGTCGGTGATCGCAGGGGAGTATACTGCGCCCCCGGCGCACGGGCCCATGATCAGGGAAATTTGAGGCACGACACCGGAGGCAAGCACGTTCTGCTGAAAAACGTCTGCGTAGCCACCCAGTGAGGCAACGCCTTCCTGGATGCGCGCGCCCCCTGAATCGTTCATCCCGATCAACGGAGCGCCCACCTTGATGGCCTGCTTCATGACTTTGCAGATCTTCTCCGCGTGTGCCTCTGAGAGGGAACCGCCGAATACCGTGAAGTCCTGGCTGAATACGAACACGAGCCGGCCGTTGATCGTCCCGTAGCCAGTGACGACTCCATCGCCAGGGATTTTGTTGTCGCCCATCCCGAAATCGTTCGAGCGATGTTCGACAAACATGTCCCACTCTTCGAAGCTACCCGTGTCCAACAGCAAATCGACGCGCTCGCGGGCCGTCAGCTTGCCCTTGGCGTGTTGTTTTTGGATACGGTCTCGACCGCCGCCCAGCTTCGCGGCGGAGCGCATCCGTTCCAGTTGCTCAATGTTGTCTTGCATGGAAGTCTCCGATTAGCCTGTCGTTAGTCCGCAAAGTCATGCAGCGTTTCGCGTCTTGCGAATCAGATTCAGCACCTCAACGGCCGCTTCCGGGATCTTTGTTCCCGGTCCGTACACTGCTGCAACGCCGGCCGATTTCAGTTCGTCGTAGTCCTTCGGTGGGATGACGCCGCCGCATACGACGATTATTTCGTCTGCGTTGTTTTTCTCAAGCGAATCCAAAAGTTGGGGCACCAGGGTCTTGTGCCCCGCCGCTTGAGACGAGACACCCACTACATGAACGTCGTTTTCGATGGCGTGCTGCGCAGCTTCTTCCGGGGTTTGAAACAGCGGGCCAATGTCGACGTCAAACCCCATGTCAGCGAACGCTGTCGCGATGACCTTGGCTCCGCGGTCATGCCCATCCTGACCCAGCTTAGCTATCAGGATGCGGGGCCGGCGGCCTTCTTCCCGTGCAAATGCTTCGATCTCATGTTGGATTTCCATGAAGCCGCTATCTCCCTCGTACGCGGATCCGTAAACACCGCTGACCGAATGAATCACTGCCCGGTGGCGCCCATATGCCTTTTCAACGGCATCGGAGATCTCACCCACGCTGGCGCGCGCCCGCGCAGCCTCGATGGCCGCTCGGAGCAGGTTTCCGCTGCGATCTTCGGCGGCGGCGGTCAGAGCATCCAGTCGAGCGCCACAGGCCAGCGAGTCTCTTTGATTGCGGACGTTCTCCAGACGCTCGATCTGGCTGGAGCGCACAGCGGTATTGTCGATGTCACGAATGTCGATTTCGGGTTCGTCGTCGCGTTGATACTTGTTGACTCCAACGACGACCTCCTCGACCCGGTCGATGCGGGCCTGGCGAAGAGCAGCCGCCTGCTCGATTCGCATCTTCGGCATGCCTGATTCCACGGCCCGGGTCATGCCGCCCAGTTTCTCGACTTCATCGATCAGCTTGCGCGCTTCTTCGACCAGTGAAGCGGTCAGGCTCTCAACGTAGTAGGAACCGGCCAGCGGATCGACAACGTTGGTAATTCCGGTTTCTTCCTGGAGGACCAACTGGGTATTGCGTGCGATATGAGCCGAAAACGGCGTGGGTAGCGCCAGCGCTTCGTCGAAGGAATTCGTATGAAGCGACTGCGTGCCACCCAGAACCGCGGCCATGGCTTCCACCGTTGTCCGGACAATGTTGTTGTAAGGGTCCTGGCTTGTCAGGCTGACTCCCGAGGTCTGACAGTGCGTCCTGAGCATCAATGATTTCGGATCTTCGGGGGAAAACAACTCCTCCATCAGCGAAGACCAGAGCAGTCTCGCGGCCCGAAGTTTTGCGACTTCCATGAAAAAGTTCACGCCAATGCCGAAGAAAAACGAGAGGCGAGGCGCAAATTGATCGACCTTCAGGCCGTTGGCGAGTGCGGCGCGGACATATTCGATGCCATCGGCCAGTGTAAATCCCAATTCCTGGACGCTTGTCGCCCCGGCTTCAAGCATGTGGTAGCCGGATATCGATACCGAGTTGAACCTGGGCATGTGCCGGGCGGCGTAGGAAATAATGTCGGCGACGATCCGCATCGAAGGCGCGGGAGGGTAAATATAGGTATTTCGAACCATGAATTCCTTCAGGATGTCGTTCTGCAAGGTGCCGGCGAGTCGATCCGGACTGACGCCCTGTTCCTCTGCGGCAACGATGTACATGGCCATGATCGGCAGCACCGCGCCGTTCATTGTCATCGACACCGACATCTGTTCTAGCGGTATCTGGTCGAACAGGATCTTCATGTCTTCGATCGTGTCGATTGCGACACCGGCCTTTCCGACGTCACCCACGACGCGCGGATGATCCGAGTCATAACCGCGGTGTGTCGCAAGGTCGAACGCAACCGACAGTCCGGTCTGACCCGCGGCCAGGTTATCCCGATAGAACGCGTTGGATTCTTCGGCTGTCGAAAAACCTGCGTACTGTCGAACCGTCCATGGCCGGTGAGCGTACATCGTGGCCTTTGGCCCCCGGACGTAAGGGGCAAACCCGGGTAGCGAGCCGAGGTGGGCGATCTGCTCCAGATCCTCGGCCGTGTACAAAGGCTTTACGACGATGCCTTCCGGCGTGTGCCAATCAAGCTCGTCGAGAGGACGGCCCCTGGCTTCTTTGGCGGCCAGTTTCCGCCAATCTTCAGGTCTCTGGTGGTGCCTCTGGATCATGTTCGTAGTTCTTTCGTTGTAACTCCGTCGGATATCGGGAACAGTCTCACCTAAAGCAGGTTGGGGACCACCGGGCGACAATCGATTTTTGTTCTGGCGGCCACGTAGGACGGCCATCGGCTGATCCGACTACGCCGCCCAGTATATATCAAGAATGTTGGCCCCGGATTGGACTGGAAGTGATTGAAAAAGAGACAGTAGGAGGCTGTTTCGCCGAGGCGGGCTAGGGTGGAGCCTCGCAGAGGGTCCCGACCGCGCTATCATCTCGAAAGTCAAGCCCAGGTGCCCGCCCACTGCAGTTCCCCAGGGCGAACCCCCTGCTTGCACCCGGTGGGGCGCATCTGCTACTCTGGCCGATCGGCAGAGCTCCTATTTCCTCCTATAACCTGCGAGTGATTTGAAGATTCGCCGAAGATTCGCCAACGACACGAATTCGCCAAAATTTAAGAAGGAGGCACATCCCTCATGCAACTTGGAGTCTTTCTCCCCGTCTCTGGCCGAGCCGCAGTTCCGGAAGTTCTGACCGACGCTGCCCAGCAGGCCGAGACTCTGGGCTACTCTTCGGTCTGGGCGGCGGAACGCCTTGTCAATCCCTGGAATATGGAAACGGCTTATCCTTACAAGGATAATTCCCAATGGTTCGTCTCTCCCGATGTCCCTTTCCTGGAACCGCTGACTTGCCTGTCCTTCCTGGCCGGCGTCACCAAGAAAGTCAAACTCGGTATCAGCGTGGCCGTCTTGCCATTTCGCCACCCGCTCTACACGGCCCGGGTTGCCACCTCCATCGACACGCTTTCGAACGGACGGATGATCCTTGGGGCCGGAATTGGCTGGATGATCGAAGAGTTCAACGCATTGGGCGTTCCCTTCAACAAGAGGGGGGCGATGGGCAATGAGCAGCTTGAAATATTCAAACTCCTCTGGAAATCAGAGAGGCCGAGCTACCAGGGTAAGCATTACCAGTTTGCTGAGCTTGCGGTCAACCCGAAGCCGGTCCAGAAACCTCATTTTCCGATCTGGACGGGCGGAGAAAGTGAAGCGGCCGTAAACCGTGCGGCCAAGTATGGCGACGCATGGTTCTCTTACCACGTGAAAATTTCTGCTGAAGACCTGGCTGCGAAGTACAGTCGGGTTCAGACTGCAGCCGCTGGACTCGGAAGGGAAGGCCAGGTCGACCTTTGTTGCTGCCGGCCGATCGAGATCACCAAGGAACCGGTCACCCAGCAGGACGACGTGCTCGAGGGTACACCCGAGCAGTTGATCGCAGCGCTGCAGAAATTCAAGGACATTGGAGTCAAGCACATGGCGCTTCAGTTTATGAAGGGCCGCTGGCCCGAGCGTCGGGAGAAGATCGAATGGTTCGCTAAAGACGTTCTGCCCTCAATTCAGGGTTGAGGCACTCTCCATTGCGTGTACAGGTCGGAACCCACAGCGCGGTTTCCGGCCTGTTTGCATTTTGTCAAGGGAACTACGGTGTTCAATAGGCCGTGATTTTCCTCTGCGGGTGTGCTCATCGAGCACACAGATATTTCCGAAAGACCTGCCGTAATCAACGCCACCTGCAGTTGATTAGGTCCCCACCGCAGCATTGGGTGATGACTCGAAGGGTGATGACTCGAAATTTTACAGTCCCTCCGCCAATCAGGATCCACGCAGCACGTTTCTTATTTCTTCCGGTATCGGTGTCGCCTTGAACATCTCCCGATCCACACAGACGGCGGTCAGGAAACCCCTGGCAAGCAATTCATCCGTCGCGTCATCCAGCACGTCGAAGTTGTAGCGCACCGTCTTCTCACCTTGAAACTGCGTGTCCATACGGACTCGAATCGCGCTGCCGTTCTGAATCGGTTTGACAAACTTTGCGTGCGTTTCTACACGCGGCATCCAGACCTCATGTGCGTCGAGCATCTGCTGGCGGTGCTGGTTGGCGAGGAGAAAAAGTTCTTCCTCTGCCAGTCCTATGAAGCGAAAAACATTGGCAAAATAAACGATGCCGGCCGGATCGCAATCGGGCCAATACGTCTGCAGTCTCACTTCCATCATAGGAGCCGTATTCTATGCGATACAATGCGATCCGTGGAAATCAACGGTCAGCTACCTTCCTTTAACAATCGAAGTCGCTAGTGGTTCAAGACCTCATATCGGGTCTCTTAGAGGGCGAGACACGCGCTTTGGCCCGCGTGATCACGCGGGTCGAAAATCGTTCGCCCGATAGCCTGGAGATTCTTCAGCAACTGTTTCCCAAGAGTGGTCAGTCCAGAATTCTCGGTGTGACTGGCCCTCCGGGGGCGGGCAAGAGTTCGCTCGTCGACCGGCTCGCCCTGGACTGTCGGCAGAGAGATGAAAGAATTGGTATCGTCGCTGTGGATCCGAGCAGCCCGTTCACAGGCGGCGCGATTCTTGGTGACCGCATTCGAATGCAGACACTGGGTGTCGATCCCAATATCTACATTAGAAGCATGGCAACGCGCGGCAATCTGGGCGGTTTGGCGGCGACGACGGCGGACGTGGTTACCGTCATGGACGCCGCCGGGCGCGACCCGATTATCGTCGAAACAGTGGGTGTAGGTCAGGATGAGATTGAGATCGTAAAGCTGGCCGACGTTTCCGTCGTGGTCCTGGTTCCCGGAATGGGGGATGACATTCAGGCGATCAAGGCCGGCATTATGGAAATCGGGGACATCTTCGTGATCAACAAAGCCGACCGTCCCGGAGCCGAAAAAATGGAGAGTGCGATCACTGCCATGCTTTCGCTGGCACATCGTGCGGACGGCTGGGATCCACCGATCGTCAAAACTGTGGCGACTAAGGGTGAGGGCATAGCCGAACTCGTCGAAAGAATTGACGCGTGCTGGCAGTTTGTCGAGGATTCGAATATTCGGGCCCAGAAGAAGTGCGCCGCAGCCCGGCAGCGGCTGATGACCCAATTGCAGGTACGGCTGCTCGGCGCCGTCCTCGATGACGTCTTTGCGGACGGAGAGCTCGATCGGATTATCGGAGAGATTGCAGAGCGTAAGCAGGACCCCTATTCAATAGTGGAGAAGATCGTGGGTCACTCCACGTTTGGAAAGCTGTAAGACAGGTTCGTCGGAAACGAGACACTGGGGTGCCCGACAGGATTGCGAGAACAGGCATATGTTAACGGTGAGCCGTTCGTCGGGTGACTTGCCTACCGATCCGATTATTTTCCTTAGACTATCGCCTCGGCTTCCGCCTCGTTGATCACCCGCACGGGGGATGGGTGCGGGTCCTATAGGGAAGCATGATGGTGGGAGCGAGGCTTATCCGGTCCGCAGTCAGACACATTGCGGCCGCTATGGTGCCCACGACGTTCCGGTGTAAACTCTTGGGATGCCTCTACCGATCCAAGCCATTCTGGACAGGGCGTTAGCCGGGGAATCCCTTTCGCCTGAAGAGGGGTCCCGTCTGATTCATTGCAGAGCCTCTGAAGTGGACTCCGTCATCGAGGCGGCAGGCCAGCTGCGCGATCGGTCGAAGGGCAGGGGGGTGACCTATTCGAGAAAGGTATTTCTCCCCGTTACGAACCTATGCCGAGACCGTTGCTCCTACTGCACCTTCCGGAAAGATCCGACCGATCCGGATGAATGGACGATGACGCCGCGTGATATACGTCATACGCTCGAGTTGGGGAGTACGCAGGGTTGCAAGGAAGCCCTGATGTGTCTGGGCGACAAACCAGAGGCGGCCTACCCGCACTATCGTGAAACCCTGGCCAGTTTTGGGCACCAGACGACTGCCGAATACGTCTCTCAGGCCTGTGAAATGGCAGCTGAGCGGGGGTTCTTGCCGCACACGAATGCAGGTGTGCTCAGTTACGACGAGATGAAGCTGCTGAAACCGGTGAACGCCAGTCTCGGCTTGATGCTTGAGACGGTCAGTCCGAGGCTGTCGATGAAAGGCATGCCCCACTTTTCAGCACCGGACAAGCACCCTGAAGTGCGTCTGCGCATGCTGCGTGAGGCGGGAGAGTTATCGATCGCCTTTACGACGGGAATTCTGATCGGGATTGGCGAAACCCGCGACGAAATTATCGACAGTCTGATTGCCATTCGCGGCCTCCACGAGACGTATGGTCATATCCAGGAAGTTATTATCCAGAATTTCCGCGCCAAGGCTGACACGCGCATGGCGGAGTTTCCCGAGCCGGATGCTGTTGAGATCGCCAGAACTGTTGCAGTGGGGCGCCTGCTCCTGGGTGGGGACATGAACATCCAGGTGCCGCCGAATCTCAATCCCGATGAGCACAGGCTTCTGCTCCGCGCGGGTATTAATGACTGGGGAGGGATCTCGCCGGTAACCGAGGATTATGTCAACCCCGAAGCAGCCTGGCCCCACATCGATACGCTTGGGGAAACCTGTCGGCAGGAGGGCTTTACATTGTGCGAGCGACTGGCCATTTACGATGAATACATCGAGCGCCCGGGTTTTCTCCCACCCCGACTGGAGCCGATCGTTTCGGAACTTCAGGCCGCAATCGCATAGGATGGCAACAGGCCTGACATTTCGGAAACGGGGTGATAACCGCCGCTTTCGGAGCCGGTCCTGAAACGAGGAACACCATGACACGCGACACGCCTCCTTCCTTGCCGGGCAACATCGATCCGAACATACACAGGATTCTTTCACGGGCCCTTGAGGGTGAAGAGATTGCCGGGTCCGAAGCGCTCCAGTTGTGCGAAACCCAGGGAGCAGAATTTCACGCAACCGTCTTTGCAGCTGACCGGTTGCGGCAGATTCAGGTTGGCGATATGGTCACCTACGTCATCAATCGCAATATTAACTTCACCAACGTGTGCGTGAAACACTGTGGTTTCTGCGCCTTCAGCCGCACCTACCGCAACGAAGAGGGATACCTTCTAACTTTCGAGGAAATTATTCGGCGAACCGTCGAAGCCGTGGATATGGGTGCGACCGAAGTGTGCATGCAAGCGGGCATGCCGCCGGATATGGATGGGAACCTCTATGTGGACCTGACGCGCGAGGTCAAGAAAGCGGTTCCGGATGTCCACATACACGCGTTTTCACCCGAAGAAGTGCTCTACGGCGCGACACGTTCCGGTACCTCGATCGAAGACTACCTCAAGGCTCTCAAAGACGCGGGACTGGGATCGCTTCCCGGTACATCGGCAGAAATTCTCGACCAGCAAGTGCGTGACGTCATTTCTCCGGGTCGAATTACAGTAAAGGAGTGGATCGAGGTCATCACGACGGCCCACAGCCTCGATATTCCCACGACCTCAACGATCATGTACGGCCATATTGAAACGCCGATTCATTGGGTGAAACACATGGAGTTGCTGCGGGAAATCCAGCACGACACGGGTGGAATCACAGAGTTCGTGCCTCTCTCGATGATATCCCAGGAAGCTCCGATGTATCAGCATCGGCTGCATAAGAACATGCGTCCCGGCCCGAGCGGGGTCGAGGTGGTCAAACTGCATGCCCTCGCCCGGATCATGCTGGGCGTGTCCATACCCAACCTTCAGTCATCATGGGTGAAGGAGGGACCCCGGCTTGCACAATACCTGCTGGCAGCGGGGGCGAACGACGTGGGTGGGACGCTTATGAACGAGAGTATTTCCACCTCGGCCGGCGCGCAATACGGCCAGCTTGTCCAACCCAGAGAACTCCGCCGTCTGATTCGCGATGCAGGGCGCATCCCCGCCCAACGGAAGACGAACTACGAATTGCTGAACGTATACGCTGACGACGCTGATGATGATACGTTGACTCCTCTCGATTCCGTCGAAGACTCCGACCAGCGCTTCGGCTCTTACGCCAAGCTGGCCAAGTCGAAGAAGTTCCGCTACGTGCGTCGGTCTAAAGTAGTCGCCAATTGAAGATATTTGGGGCCCGCGCCCGACGGGCACGTTGAGGCGGGATCCGACCGTTTCGAGGACGGATTCTGCTTGAGCCAAGAGCACGAATCAAAAACCTAGCATCACTAAAGTGTAGCGAGAACGCCACCCAAGATATGTTGAGTTGACGATACCTCGAAGGGAAGCCTCCGGCCCGTCCGTCATCAGTCGCTTGAGCTCGACGATACTTCCTTCTTTGGAACCCGCCCCTTGGCCAGGAACCACCGGTCGAACAGGTGCAAATGGATCCGGGCGACGATCGCACCGACAAGACTGAGCCCGGCGCCGAACGCGATCTGGTGGACCGTTTTCCGGTACTCGATCGCACGAACGATCAGGCGGAGCCCCAGATGGCCTGCCCCGAATGCGAGAGCACCCGCCGCCACCGCCACGGTCAATCCTCGCACGCTGAAGAAGGGCGCGGCATGCCAGTAGTAGACGGCTGCGCCGAGGCCGACGACTACGACGAACAACCCCACGCCGGCCAGCACCTTGAGGGGTGTTGCGAGGAGAAAGATCTTGAATGCGTTCTGGCTCGCCACGTCCAGGAGTGTTGCGAACCGGCTCGCCTCGGGGTCGTTGCTGCGCCGAATCGCAGGCTCCGCGTCCAGGAAGCGCCACCTGTGGATCTCCTCGTTGGTGGGAAAACCTTCGATCTCGTCGGTGAAGCGTGCGCGCGTCATCCTGTAGCCGCTGGTCATCAGCAAAAATGCCTCAGCCTCGCTGAAGGAATCGAGGTCGGTCCGGATCGCCGCAATCTTCTCCTGGACGGACTTCTGGATTCCGTAGGGCGCCAGAGCCTGGCCGTAAGCCTCCAGATTCTCTGTGGAAAGTTGCTTGGGGTTGTCGCAGCCAATCCAGTCGCGATCCAGGACGTCGAGCCCTTCCTTCAGATGGAGGAAGAGAAGGCCCTTGAGGCGCCCTGAGCGACGCCGCGCGTCGAGCTCCCGATACTCCGCCGTCCTCACGCGCGCCATGCTGATGCTGTTGGAGCGCAGAAGGACGCCCACGGTGCCGTCGCTCGGCCGATCCAGGGCCGACATCTGACCGCTCGCGTCGCTCACCAGGACGACGGTACAGTTCTGGTCGAGCAGTCCAAAGACACCCTGATTGTCATGTACTCCCCCGTCGATCAGCCGTACCGTGATCCCCTCGTAAAGGCCCTGAAACTCGATCGGCGTAAAGAGGCCAGGCACACAGGAGGAGGCGGCCGCCGCCTGTCCGATCGTCACGTCCTGGTGCTTGAGGGGCGCCTCATGGTAGTACATGCGGCGCAGTCGATAGTTGCCGTCGACCCGGCGGCTCTCGATCTGCGAGGGCGGCTCTCCCATCCAGCTCGCCGTGAACTGCCAGTTGTGCCCGGTGTTCACCGTGGTCGCATTCAGAATTAGAATCGGCAGCTTGTTCGATCGCTTCCAGTTGTCGTATTTGGGGTTGCAGTCCTCGTCGCCGAGGGGGTGGATTCTGAGCTTCCGGAGTCGCCGCTCCCGATGGCCCTGGGCATCCGCATCGTCGACCCGGGAGTACAGATGCTTCTCATAGAGCTCGCCGAGCCGGTTGGTGCGCGTGTAGCCCGGCTGGAACATCATGCGCAGATTACCGCCGACGCTGCCCGCCACCCGCGTCCGGATGTTCTTCTCGACGCCCTCGAGAAATTGCGTCCCCAGGCGCTCGACCAGTTTGATGTAGTCCTCGCGCCGAATGTCCGCATCCGCCTTCGTCTGCAGCAGGTTTCTCACTTCCAGGTAATAGTGCGCACCCAGGATGGATCCGCCGGAAACGCAGGAGATCACCTGGATGTGGCGCAGCATGTCGAGCTCGGCCAGCGCGGCCAGGACGCCGATGTGGTAGAAGGAGGCCCGGAATCCTCCTCCCGAAAGCGACAAGCCCAGATTTCCGCCGAAGAGGGAGCGCGCTCCATGGGTGGTGTCGTCGCCGAAGGCGTCCCGCAGCACCTTCCAGGATTTGGAACGGTGGAAGGCTTCACTGGACCGCGCCCCGGGGTCGTAGAGGTGGGCGAGTTGCGCAAACTGGCGTGCCGTCGTCTCGACTTCCCAGGGCGCCCCTTCTTCCCGCCCGACGCGCTTCAGGCGCTCGGTCGCCGCAACGTAGTCTCCCAGTCCGAAATAGGCCTCGGCGATCGTTTCGTGAAACCAGCGTTCTTCCGCCAAAGGGGGCCCGCCCTCGTAGCTGGGCTCTCCTTCGATGGGAAGCAGCGCCTCGAGGATCTGCCCTCGGAGCGCTTCCGCCTCCGAGGTCGGCAGTTGCGCCACGGGATCCTCCAGGCGCGCGAGGGCATCATGAACGTACGCGGCGTTGATGGCGGTGTAGCCCCTGTCGGCCCGGATTCCCTGCGCCACACCCCGCCGGTAGTAGCCCAGGGACTCCTCGAGGGTACTCGGTCGACCGTCGATCCTCCAGCGACGCTTGCAGATTCCTCCTGCAATGCCCAGCGTGTCGGAGTCTGTCGTCAGGTCGAGCCCTTGCCCCCCCACATCGCGGATCGAGTCGAGAATCTTGAGTGCGTCGTCGTGCTTCGAATCGTCGGGGGCATCCGGGTTTTGCGATGTCCAGAGGGCGAGCTTCTGGCGCAGCTCGACTGCGATGAGGGCATCGAGGCGTCGATCGTTACGAATGTGATCCGCGAGGCGGCGGGCGGCTTCGAGGCGCTGCTTCCGCGCCAGGCGCTTCGCGATCTCGAAGGCCTCATTGGGGTCGAGGTCTTTGCCGCGGCGTATGTCGTTGGCCTGCTCAATGTCACGTTTGAGTGAGTCTTCCATCGGTCTGTCTACGTCGTCGGAATCATTCGCGGCAATGCTCCGGTCAGGGCCGGATCGCTCAACTCAACCGTGAGATTCACGTAATCTGCCCGCCTGATGCATACCGGCTTCGCACGATTCCGGTTTTCGGCGGCGCCAGACGTGGGGAAACAGCGCCCAAGATTTCCCGCGACGCCCCAGCTCTGTATCCCACGCGCCGACGATATGAGAGAGAAAAGTATCAGAAAATCTTGAGTCGTGAAATCTACGCTCTCACCCTGGACCGTGAGGATCGGCAAGATTAAGGTTGTTGCCAGCTTCCGGCCCTAATGGCGAATGGGTACCCGACGAGGGCTTGACGAGGGAGGGAAACTTTGACGGGCTCGAGCCGGCGGTGCGGCCGGATCTGTCAGATCTTCACCCGTGTTCGGGACGATGTCGATTCGAGGGGACATACCATTCGAGGTCCTTTAGCAGCCCGTGGCAGAAGTCCCGAGGGCCGCGCGCAGGGGTCTTCGGGTTGCAGGCGCGAAGTGAGGAGTGGAGCGATGTCTTTTCATCGTGACCGACGAGGGACACAGCCTGCGGGGCGCCTGCGGCCTCCGTTTGATACGTCGGTGGCCCCCCTGCGCCCGTAGGGTTACGGCGAAACGTGGCCGTCTTCGTTGTTGCCGACTCCTCCCAATGAAAGAGCATTGTCGCGTCGTCGCCTCCTAGAATCCGGCCCCGTTTGGCCGTAACGCGGCCCTCGGGACTTCTGCCACGGGCTGCTTAGCCTGAGACTACGATGAAATCTTCACCCCTGGGATCGAAGTCATGTGGGGCGACATTGCCGGCCCGGCCCGTCGGTGGGTTAACGCCGGCCGCGGCTGCGGACGTTGGAGCTGCCCTGACTTGGCCGCGCAATGTTCCGAGGAGCCTGGCCCTGGGCCCCGGAATTTCCCCGAACAGCACCGCGCTGGGTGGAGCGATTGATGGCGGGTGCACTCGGCCTGGGCCCGGGCGAGGACCGGACTTCTCCCCCGCTCCCGGGGCCGCCGCGTCGGATGGCAATGTTTGAATTGCGTGTGTTGCGGGTTTGACTGCTCCGATTAATTTGAGGTGCGGCTGATGGCCTCGTCTGGGAAGGGGCTTCCGGCGCGCGGCGGATTTCCGGTGCCGGCCGTGTCCGGGGTGCGAGTGCGCGTCTCACACGGTTTTGATTCTGAACTGCCGGAGGGTTGCTACGTTCCGGCGACCGCCTCGCGCTGTTCCGGGATGGGTTCGTCCGTGCGATAGGATTGTTGCCGCGGCTGACGCTGGGTGCGGTGACAGCCCTATTGGAATCGGCGCCCCGCTGGGGGGCTCGGTTGTTGTCTATTCGCCGCCTGTCGACCCTGCCAGGGTCGGTTCGCGGGCGCGGGGTCCTCCGTGGGGAAGCGACAGCCTGTGGATTCGTCGGTGCAACGGGCGTGTTGGCACGGCGCTCGGAACGGGAGTCGGTCCGAGCGCTGTCGCCGCCCCTGATGCTGGGCGCGGTGGCAGCCCTGTTGGAATCGGCGCCGCGCTGCCGGTTTGCGTTGTTGTCTACTCGCCGCCTGTCGACCCTGCCAGGGTCGGTTCGCGGCTGCGGGGTCCTCCGTGGGGAAGCGACAGCCTGTGGATTCGTCGGTGCAACAGGCCTGTTGGCACGGCGCTCGGAACGGGAGTCGGTCCGAGCACTGTTGCCGCCCCTGATGCTGGGCGCGGTGACGATGTCGTTCGAGTCGGCGCCGCGCTCGGGCGCTCGGGAACCCCGGTAGACGACAGGTTCACCTCGGCCCCCGCGCGTGACCCTCGGAGACGTTGTTCCGTCACCTCTTGGTGAGGTTGCACTGTCACCTGTGTCTCCCGGCCTGCGGCGGCTGACGAACTGCCTGTCATCGGTGTTTCCCCGCGGTATCGCTTGAGGTGCGACGCTCCGATCGGAAAACTGCCGGCCCGCTCGCGACGGCTCAAACGGCATCCGACCCCGTATTTCTCCCGTACGGCTCAAGTCGCGATCCCTGACACGGACGAAGTTGTTCGCCGTGACTCGGTTGCGCCCGAAGTCTCCGGTGGGCACACTCGTGACACCGTTTCGACCCCTGTAGAAGCGAGCATTGCGATACCTCTTGACGATGTTGATGTTGTTGACAACGGTGATGTTGTTGACGTTAACGTGCGTGCGGAGGCCGCGCCCGTACCAGGGCCTGTAAACTTCATAGGGCGCCAGGGGCACCCATCCGACGTTTCTGAATCCGAAGGTGAGGCCGACGTTCACCCGCACGCCCGAGCCCCATCCAAAGAAAGCCACCAGCGCCGGCCGCCAAGGGTGGCGAGACCCGATCGCGCCGGGATACCAGACCCAGCCATGACTATTCGCGTTGTACCAACGGCCGTAGTGATACGGGGCCCAACCCCAGGGATCACTGCTGATCCAGGTCCAGCCATAGTGGTTGACCCAGGACCAGCGGCCTGCTCGATAGGGTGTCCAGGTCGCGGGGACCCGTGGAGCCCAGACCCAGCCGTAGGGTGAATCGTAGACCCAGCGGCCATGACCCGCCAGGTCGTCGGCACCGTAAATGTCGCGACTGACGTATCGGTAGCTGTCGCTCCGCTCCAGATCATTATCGCGCGCGTCGTTCCACCGATCCCATTCGTCGCGCGGGATAGCGGCCAAGGCAACCAGTTCAGGCTCCGCGGGGTTTCCACTGACTTCCATCGTTCGTCCGGCAGTCAGGATTTCGGTCCGGCCCGCGGTGTATATCTCGGCTTCGCCCGAACGCACGGTGATTTGCGTCGATCCGTCGGGGCGCACCATGATGCGATATGCACCATTGTCACGCGGGCGCAGGGAGACAGTCGGCGTGCTGATCTCAACGAGAGAACTCGAGTCTCGCAGCACGCTGAACGTTGTAGTTCCATCTGCAACCTGAATGAAGAAGTTACCCTCCTCCAGCTCGGCCAGCCGAATTTCGCTGTTCGGTGCCATGCGGATCATGTTGGCCCAGTCGAACTGGATCTCAGCGCGTGCATTGTCGCCGGTCGTCACGTGGTCGCGGGCGACCAGGGGAGCGTTCCGCTCGCCCGCAATGAATTCGCCGGAATCTCCCCGTTGTACGACCACGTCGCCATTGACCACGCTCAGCCGCGCAACGCCCTGCCCGGGATCTGCTTCGTAGTCCTGTGCACCGAGGGGTAGGGTCAACGCGCCCAATAAAATACCTGCAATTGTAAAAGATCTCATCCTCAGTGCTCTCCTTTTGCAACGGTTACACGAAGCACTTTCGGCTCGTCTGAGCGGCAATGCCGAGAGTTCAACCCTTGCCCCTGCAGTAGAGTCCGCATCACTACGAATATCAGACCCTGCGGCGTGCAACAACGAGAATCCTGTTGCAGATTGTTGCATCCACGACTATGCTCGAATCCGGGATGGCGTATCGTGCGGACACCGGAAAACGATTGCTTCGGGAATTCGCATCCGTCCGTCGGCGATTCACATCACTTGAAGCCATGGCGGAGGCCCTCCGCGTCCATGAGGGATTCGAGGATCTGAACCGGTCTACCCTCTCACGTTGGATGAAACGTCCAACGCAAAGAACACACCGAGCTGTGCAACTCCTCAAATCGCGTCTGCAGTCGGTCCGCCTGCGAATCGGAGAAACCAAGACCTTGTCCGTGCTTCCGGCGTCCATGTTGCTGTGGGACGTGAAGGACCCCACACCCTACGGTCAGTTGGCGAGAAGGTACGGTATCCAGCCCGAGATTCACCCGACGGCTCATGGAAAGGCTGGCCTGGAAATTCTTGTAAGCGGACAGGCCGATTTGGCCGTTGTCCCCGGGGACCTGATTCATTGGTTTCCGAGTCATTGCGCTCGGCTGTGTCTGCTATCCCGGGTCTACATCGCAGGTATTTCAACGCGGCTGGTGGATTCTGCCTTCGATCTGAGAGATTGCAGGTTCGGTATCCTTTCGGGTTCGTCTTTCGGAACGCGGCTGAATCATGAGAGCCGGAAGTGGGGTTTCGAACTGCCCCCGCCGCTGTTTTTCCCGTCACTCGAAGACTGTGTTCGGGCGCTGTCGGATGGACGAATCCAGGGTGTCGCGGGATGGGAACCCTTCGTCAGCCATGCCCGGCGGGCGGCCCGGCGGCACGTTTCTCTCCATCCGATTCCGCAGGGAGTGCTGGGATGGTTTGAGATGCACGTTGCCCTCAACCTCCGGACCGCAAACCCCAGTGGCGTTCGAGCGTACCTTGTGAGTCTGGAAGAGGCCGTGCGCTTCACGAACGGGCGGAGGTCCGTTGCATCCTTCCATGCAGAAATTGCTCGGCGCTACGGTATGACCCCATCGCAGGTGCGCCACATTCTGACGAATATCATTTTTGCCGTCGAAGACCTGGAGCCCACCACTGTTCTCAAGCTGTGGGAACGCGAAACGGCATTCCAGATAGCTTAGTCGCCGTTCCAGGACCGGGCACTCAGGCACTGACACGCGTTCCTCCGGTGCGTCAACACTGAAGACGATCTGGATCCCGTGCGCGCAGTATTCGTCGGTCGCTGGAACTGATACGCTTGATGAAACCGCGGGACTCACCCCATTTCAATTGAAAAAGCACGCTTTTTTTGACTATTCTGCGGAGCAGCTATTATTAGTATGATGTGCCTAGGAAGTCTGGCCCGAATCGACCATTCGTATCGTGTGTCATTCAGATCACTGAGGCATTAAAGAACTAGGGGGCTCAACTAAAATGCGGAATAGAATCGTTATTTCGGCGGTGGTCATAGCGTCGGTGCTGTGCCTGTCGCTCGCGCTTGCCCAGGAAAGTCGAGCAGGGGCTCAAACCCCGGAGGGCTGGAACCCTTGCCCGCGGTGCCAGAACAACGCGGACAGAACAGAAGCCTGGGCAAGGAACAACATCGACGAGATAACGGACTATGATCGGCGTGATCTGTCTGGAGTATGGGGATATAACGGCGTCGGCGGTGCCTTCCGAAACCCACCTGCTTTTACAGATCGCGGACAGGAGCTTTACGAGACCACGCAGGCCGAACAACGCAGCCAGGACGGGGAATGGCTCTACGGCCAGGGTTCGGAGAAGGACTACGGGCTTCTGGACTGTAATCCACTGGGCTGGCCGCGGATGTATACCTACAATTACGGGTTCGAGTTCGTGATGCTGCCCGACAGGGTGCTCCAGTTCCTCGAGTTGGAGCATACCTGGCGCACCATCTGGACCGACGGCCGGGAACTTCCAGCCGAGCCCCCGGTGTTGAATTGGCTGGGATGGAATGTCGGCCACTGGGAGGGAGACACGTTCGTGATCGAGTCGAACGGATATGACGATCGGTCCTGGGTCGAGAGAACACGCGCCGTGGGCGACGAGCCGGGTGGGGGCCTGCCCCACAGCGACCAGATGCGGGTCGTCGAACGGTACACGCGTGTGACCTACGGCACGATGGAAGCCCAACTGACGGTATACGATCCATCGGTGTATACCGAGCCGATTGTGACGGAGCCAGCCACGATCAGGCTGGCACCCGACACGGAGATTTGGGAGAATATGTGCGTGGCAAGCGAGGTAGAGGAGTTTAACGCCCGCGACGATGTAAGGTGACGACGTACTGGTTCTGACGCTTTTCCTTGGCCGCGGACATCGGGCCCCGCCTGGACTCGCCGAATCATTGCCTTGACGGGCAGATTCCAGCGGTTAGATGAGGATGAGGATGAGGAGGTCAACGCTCGACGAGGCTGTTGACAGTTTGGGGTATGAATGCTTAACTAGGACAGGGTTTTCCGCTCTATTGACTAACGGGTTCTTGTTCGAGGAGGTGGCGCTTGGCTATTCGGCGAATTTTGGTTGTTGTGGCGGTGTTCTCCATGCTCGGTGGCGTGGCTGTGGCGCACCACGCCCGTTCTGCTTATTCCGAGGAAGATGTGACGCTAGAAGCAACCGTCACCGAATTCCTCTGGAGAAATCCGCACGCCCAGGTCGTGTTTGAGGTGAAGGGTGCGGATGGAGAAGTCGTCGAGTGGAGGGGCGAGTATTCGTCCGTGACTTCGATGATGGCAGCGGGTATGAATCGAAACACTTTCAGGCCGGGAGATGTCGTCAAGTTCGAGGCGAGAGTGGCGACGTCGGGCGCGCCTTATGCGGTCCTGGGTGCAGCCTGGAGAGCCGATGGATCCCTGATTGTCACCAGCGACTACACAGACGAAACCCGCGGAAACTGATTGGTTTAACCGGGGTGGCGCCGAATCTGCGGCGCCTTCCCCGTTGATCGGAGGCCCACGGGGCGATGATGGCGGCGCATCGTGCATGGTTAGATCGTGGCCGCTGCCTGAATATCAACGCTGACGCCTGCGTTCCCACCCTCTGTGTGCATGGCTGAGGGACCCCGCGACCGTACATAACCGTCACATCATTTTCCATTCGCCGTCTCGTCGCTTTTCGGCACACCTCTCGTCCTCGGTTGGCACCGGGTGGCATCGGGTGCCATCGCACACTGTGCGGACACCCGCCGATGCTACACCACCGGCCAGCGCGAGTGGACAAGCTGCGCCACATCCAACTTGTCGCTCAGACGCGCGACGGCTTCCTCCACCCGGGCCTCGATATCCGCTTCATCAACTCGCGTCAGGTGACCCTCGGAAACCACCCGTTCGCCCATCACGAATACTTCCGAAGCGGAATTTCCCGTTGCCGAATAGACGAGATTGGAGACGGGGTTGTAGAGGGGCCGCCACTCCGGCCATCGAGTATCGAACAAGACGAGATCGGCCTGTTTTCCAACCTCCACGCTACCGATTTCGCCGTCCAGTCCCGCGCACCGGGCCCCGTTGATGGTCGCCATTTCCACGACCTGTTCGGGGGGTACGACACGGGGGTTCATGGACAGTTCTTTGTAAACACCCGCAAACATGCGCATCTCCTGAACGAGGTCGGTGATCCCGGAACAGGCGTGATCGGAACCGATGCCGACATTGACCCCCATCTCCATCAGCTCGGGTAGGCGTCCACGAGTGAAATTGCCGTAGCCGTTGTGAAGACTGGAACTCGGGGCTGCCACGAGATTTGGGCGCCGGCGCGCAATGATTTCGACCTCCTTGGGTTCCAGCCACCCGGAATGCACCAGCAGAGTGCGCTCATCCAATACTCCCAAATTCTCCAGCCGCTCGATCTCCGGAACCTGAAAGTGCGTGAGAGAGTCGTCGTGCGTGGAGTAATTGAAGCAGGCATGCGTCTGCAGAATGCATGCGAACTTATCGGCAAGCTCTCGACATCCCTCGATCAGACGGTCGGTTGAATTGCTCAAGCCCCGAAATGAAACACTGGCCTGCAAACGGCCGCTCGAATCGCTGTTAACGAATTCAATCAGCTCTTCAGTGCGCTCGAGCGCCTGCTCTGTTGTCTCAATCATGCCTTCGGGGAGAATTCCAAGCACAGCCTGTGTTCGATCAAACGCACTGCGTCCAAGAGTCGCCCTCATTCCGGTCCCGAGAACCGCCCGCCCAGTCGCCACAGGATAATAATTTCCGGGGTCTACGAAGCACGTCACGCCATGACGCAGAAGTTCCATTGCAGCGAACAACGCACTGGCGCCGACATCTTCGTCCGACATGGCCCCTTCATAAGGAAACATGTGCTCGAAGAGAAACGCGCGTGTCGCCACCTCGTCGGCTAAACCCCGGGAAAGTTGAAACGAAGAATGGAGGTAACTATCGATCAACCCGGGCAGACCGACCATCGCAGTGGCATCGACGACCTGATCCGCTCGCCATAACGCTCGAATTTCCGCAGACTTCCCTACGGCCTGAAACCGCCCGGAGTCGATCGCGATACCGGCATCTCGAATGATGCGCCGTTCCTCGTCAACGGTAATCAGCCAATCGATATCGAGGATGAGGCAGTCAGCCTGTGTACGATCATTCATGAGCTTGGACACGGCACCAATTTCCCCAGCATCACACCTTCCGGCACTATACGAGAGCACATTGTCGCAGTCTCAGAAAGAAGATATCAGAAACAAGGGCAGCGTGAGGGATTCGAAGCCCCCTACTCTGGAAGTCTTCGGCAGCTGCTTAATCTGGAATGATGTATCCGTTAAACCCAAACCCACAATGAACCGATGGGAACGGTAGGAACAAGGTCCATTCCGAGATCGGATAGACCCAGAACGCAAGATCCGGTCGGTCGTCTGCTCTTAATTTTTAGATGACTGTGGTTCGGACATCTTCGAGGAATCCCGTGTTTAAGGAGATGTGGATATGGAAATCGTTGGGCAAAAGAACTCCCGCTGGTACGCTCTTCAAGTCCGGCCTCGATTCGAAAAAATCGTTTCCCGCAACCTCGAGGCGAAGGGATTTGATGAGTTTCTGCCCCTGTATCGGCGGCGCCGACAGTGGTCGGATCGCGTGAAGGAAATAGAGGTTCCGTTGTTCCCCGGCTACGTGTTTTGCCGGTTCGACATTGACAACCGCCTTCCAGTACTGCGCGTCCCAGGCATATCTTCAATAGTTGGGGTTGGCAAGTTGGCTACTGCAATCGACGAGCGGGAAATCGAAGATCTGCGTTCGGTGGTGGCGTCCGGTGTAGGCTACCAGCCGTGGTCATTCGTTTCGGTTGGCCAGACCGTATCGGTCGAGCATGGTGCGCTCGAGGGCCTTGAAGGCATTGTTACAATGGTGAAAAACGAGCACCGCCTCATAATCTCGGTACCCTTGCTTCAGCGTTCCGTGGCCGTAGAGATCGACCAAGCATACGTCAGGCCGGTGAATCGGGCACCCTCGGGTGCCGCTCCCCGCAGGGCCGCGTGAGTGTACGTCCTCAGAACAATTCGGGCACAATCGCCGTCTTTCTAAAGAGACGGATTTCAAGCTATACGAAGCCAGCTCTGAAGTTTTCGGCCCTGCGTTGAACCGGGTGTGCCATTTGATCCGGATTGGGGACCTGTCCCGACTGCCCGAGTTGTCCTCACATTTACCGTCCCCTTGAAAATCAGTCAGGCAAATACGAAACGGCGTGGATGTGGGGCGACATGCAGGTCATCTGGGACACCCCTGATCGGGCGCTCAATGATGGCCATTGCGGTGCCAAACCGGCATCAACGAGGCCTGCGGCAATACGGCCCATGCGTCAGGAAACGCCTTATATCTCGGGATAAATGTCGAAGAACGCTTCGACGCTCTGAGCGAGTTGCTTCTGGATACTGCCGGGGTCTCCGTGTAGCAAGTGCATGCTGACGCGTGCCGTCTTCCCGCTTTTCAATTTAACGACGGCATCCTCGACCGCCTCGAGTTCCTCGGCAGGAAGAAGTCGCAAACCATAGATCAAAGCCAAATCAGCCATATTCCCCCCTCCATATGTGGAGCCGGTGCGGCAACGCGATTAGAATTAACGGTTTCAATGCATGTTATCGAGGCGTCTGCCCTTCCATCCAAGCTACTTGGTTGACTTGTAGCACAGTCTGCACCGTCGTGAATGGTCGCGCCCCCTGCGGAATGGGTTATTAGCGACTCGCACCAGCGTTTCGATTCCATGTTGTTGGTTTTCGGGGATGACTCGAAAATCTGGGTTGAACCGGCTCCCGAAGTCCGTCAAGTTAGATGACGAAAAGATCTAAAACCCTTGCGGCTCCAGTCAGAGCACCCGGACTTTCAGCTCCTCGATCCCGTTCCCGACGACGTTGATCTGCAGTGACGCGGTCTCGTCGGTGGTATTCCCCTTCGTTCGACCGATGAAATTGACGGCTCTCGAACCCTTTTGATGGATTCCTGTGGCGGCAACATATAATTAGTTCGCGGAAATGGTTCTTTTCAGACGATTAAGGATAGTGAAGTAAAGGCTCACGACAGGCATTATTCCAGAGAGGCGCGCAGTCCAACACGGGAAACTCCGGCTGGCACCTGCGCCGCCTGCAAGGAGACGTATTGTGTTACAGCCGTTCAAGCGGATCAAACCATCACACGTCGTCGTGACGATGGTCAATGGCGATGTTTTCGACGGAATTGTCAATGTCGGTTACGAAGTGCGGGTCTCTGACTACATCATGACGGAACATCCTTTCATCGTTGTGTTCGACATCGGCGAAGAGAAGAAAGTGATGATCCTCAACAAGTTCCAGATCCTGTCGGTGGAACCCAAAGAAGAAGCTTCGAGATTTGTGGAACGGAGACGTAAGCCACGGTTAGAAGATCAGTCGGGTCCTGATGACCCCGCCAGCGGATAAACCCCCGTATGACGCACTCCGGCGAGGTTTACGATAGGCCCAGCGACTCTCCGACCCGACGTCGGCGGGCGGTGAGCGCCGGTTGCTCCCGCTAAAGTTATTGTGCTTACGGGCCGATCCATGATTCTAGAGCCCTCACACAATGGCCTGATTGGCGAGTGTAAAGGGAAGGCGAGATGTTTGCAGCCGGGAGTCTCCGGCGCACTGGAAACTAAAGCTATGGGTCTCGAAGAACTCAAGGAATCCATCTATACGACAACAGAGCTGCCGACTCTGCCAGTTGTCGCGCATCAGGTTATGAGCGCGACCGGCGAGGACGAAGGTAGTTTCAAGACACTGTCAGGTATCGTCGAAAAGGATCCTTCGCTTACCATGAAACTTCTGGGGTTGGCCAACAGTGTCCTTTATGGTCAGCAACGTGAAGTCAGCTCAATACATCGTGCAATCTCGGTTGTGGGTACCCAAACGCTCAGGCGCTTGGCCCTGTGCGCTTTCGTGAAGGCTTCATGGGCGAACGACGCGGTGCATGAACACTTCTGGAGGCATTCGATCGCAGTGGCCTTCGGAACCTCTTTCTTGTCAGAACACGACGATGATGTATCCGCTGACGATGCGTTCTGTGCGGGCCTTCTCCATGATGTGGGCATCCTTGTTCTCGAATCTGTCCTCCCTGAGGCGTATCGAGAAGTCGAGCTCCGGCTGGTGGAGCCAGGCTGCCGGGAGGATGTTGAGCAGAATCTTCTCGGTGTGGACCACACTCAGGTGGGAGCCTGGTTTGGCCACCGATGGCAACTTCCTCGTGTACTGATCGAAGGAATTGGCCGACATCATTCCCACAGCGAAAGTTCGATTTCCAACATGATTCGGGTAGTGGAACAGGCGGCACGGAACGCAGAGCTTGGATTGAATGGGGAAGTCGAGAAGGCGCCAGTGGAGCATCAGGACGAGGTCGAAGCCTACCTCCGATCGAAGGACGATGAGATCGAAACGTTCTTAAGAATGACATCCCAAGGGCATCGCAAGCGGCTGCCTGATCAGCCGTTGGTTCCTGTCGCCAAAAGCCAGGGTAGATTTAGCATTCAAAGCGTCAAGTCCTGAATAAGGCATAGTTGATAATCTGGACTCCCCCTGCGACTGGATCGGCACGGAAGTGCCAGTGTCATGGGAGCCTCGCAGGGTGCGGGTCACATAATGGCAAATTCGTATATCGGGTGTGACCAGCCGATTGCCAACCCACTCCTCCTCTAGTATCGTTTAGTAGATTTTCTGTCAGTTCATTCAGCTGGACACTCGTTTCATGCTCCGGCACGCAATTTGCCGTTGCACGATCCTGTCGCTCAATTGAGGATGCTGTCCGGGCGCAGTGGGGGCGTTCCGACGATCATCCCCGGGTTTGGAGGCCCTCATCATGCTTTGCCTGAGCCCGCTTATATATTCCGCATCCATAGGTGTGATTCTGGCCATACTGATGCCAATGGCCCTCCTGCATGGACAGGACCGCATGCCGCCGATCGCCCCCGACGCGATGACCGGGGCCCAACGCGATGCGGTTCGAGAGCACGAACGCATTCGAGGCGTGCTGATCAATGGCGGCCCGTGGGTGCCCTTGATGAGAAGTCCTGAGGTCATGCGACGGTCCAGCGCCATGGGTGAGTATCTGCGTTACAATACCGCCCTACCCTCCCGGCTCAGCGAGTTCGTAATCCTCCTGACGGCCCGCCGGTGGACGCAACAGTACGAGTGGTATGTGCACCATCCCTTCGCCATCGACGCCGGTTTGAGCCCTGCCATTACCCGAGCGATTGCCGAGAGCCGCATCCCGCTTGACATGGCGGATGATGAGGCTGTCTTGTATGCGCTGTTCACCGAGCTGGATGAAACGAAGGGAGTGAGCGATGCCACTTACGAAAGGGCAGTGGCAGAGTTCGGCGAGTCCGGCGTGATCGATGCCGTCGGAATCATCGGTTACTACTCGCTGCTTGCGATGGTCATGAACACTGCCCGCACACCGCTCCCGGAAGGAGTGGAGCTTCCATTGTCGCCACTGCCATAGCCCCCAGGCGGGGAGTGTCTCCATGGTCCCTTTGGTGCCTTTGGTGCCTTTGGTCTCTGTGGATTTCGCTGGTCAGAACCCGCTCTTTTGCCACTTGGGGGAGCGATCACCTCAGGTCAATCGACGCGGCCCAGTTCATAGCAGGTTCGACATTCAAGTCCAAGTGGACCATGTTCCTGGAGCACGATGGATTTTATTTTTTTGCGCACATATCGAATTGCGTGCGTCGTGTCGCTTTTGTCGCTATGATTTACTACTTGCGGTGGTTGTCGGCACTGATTCTTTGCCGCCTTACCGGCCAATCAGCCCGCGGGTAAAGTCGGATCGAGACCGTAGGTGCGCTCTGTGAGCGCACTGCAAGGGGAGATCATCAATCGACCCTGCAGTGTTCAGCGACTTTAACCACAGGCTGCTATCCCATCTGTTAAGGAGAGAAGATGAGCATCATTACGTTGAAGGTGAACGGCGAGACACACACTCTGGACATCAACACTTCGACTCCCTTGCTCTATATCCTGCGCAATTCGCTCGGATTCGAGGGCCCTCGCTTTGGTTGCGGACTGGGGCAGTGCGGGGCATGCACGGTGATTGTAGATGGTGAGGCGGTTAGGTCGTGCATCACGCAGACTTCGTTAATGGGCGGCGATAGAGAGATCACTACCCTTGAAGGGCTCGCGGAAAACGGTGAGCTGCATCCTGTGCAACAGGCATGGATTGACGAGCAGGTGCCCCAATGCGGCTTCTGCCAGAACGGGCAGATTATGACTGCCAAGGTGCTGCTCGACAAAAATTCCAACCCGAGCGACTCAGAGATCCGGGAGTGGATGAACGATACACTCTGCCGCTGTATGACGTACTACCGAATCCAGGCTGCGATCAAGCGCGCGGCGGGAGTAACCGCTGCCAATGAACCGGGTTCGAGCAAGGAGGTGGTGGCATGACGTCGTTCACGAACGTTCCGAAAGAAGTCGAAGAAGTTTTGGAGAGGACGAACCAGACAACCTCCCGAAGGACCTTTCTGAAGACTTCGGGCCTGTTTGTCGTGAGCATGAGCACCGCAGCCGTAACGGGCGCCGGAGGGCTCGCCGCCGTTTCCGGTGAAGCTGCGGTGGCGCAGGCCGGGGGTCCGTATCCCGACCCCGATTTTCACCAGCTCGATTCGTGGATTGTCATCCACGAAGACAGCACGGCAACCTTTTATGTTGGCAAGACGGATGGAGGGCAGGGGACCGGTACAGCCCTCAGGCAGATGATGTGCGACGAGCTGGACATTGCGTTTGACCAAACCGAGCTCATCATGGGTCAAACCGACACGACTGTCGATCAGGGTGGGTCGGGCGGTTCAGATGCGATCCAGACCGATGGCTGGCCGATCCGGCGGGTGTCTGCCGAGGCCCGGCGCGTTCTGCTGGAACTGGCCTCCGATCGCTTCGGGGTGCCTGTGGATGAACTCGACGTCAGCGAGGCCGTCATCAGCGTCAGAGCGGATTCCTCCAGGAGCGTCGAATATGGAGAACTGATTGGCGGGGGCCGGTTCAACGTGACGCTGACAGGCGACAGAATTAATGATACGACCGGCGTGGCCGAGGTTAAGCCGGTGCAGGACCTCAACATTGTCGGTCAGTCGCTCAATCGATATGACGTCCCGCCCAAGGTCGACGGAACACTCAAATGGGCCGTGGGCGTGAGTCTCCCCGGCATGGTCCATGCCCGGAACGTCAGGCCGCCGGTGGTGGGCGCCACGCTGGTCAGTATTGACGAGTCTTCTGTCTCCGACATCCCGGGATTCGTTCAAGTCGTCAGCCGGGGCAACTATGTTGCAGTGATTTGTGAAGGCGAACATGAGGCGATTCTGGCTGCCGGCCGGCTCAGGGTGAACTGGCAGAATCCGCCGAGCGCCCCTCTCCCAGGGTCGGAGAACCTGTTTAACTACATGCGCAGCACCGAGCCATCGTCCCTCACGCAGACCAGGGTGCCGCATGTGGAAGGGAGCCCGGACGAAGCGTTGGCGAGCGCGGCGCAAGTCGTCGAGGCGGCATACGAGGTGCCCTACCAGGGACACACCGCCATCGGTCCCGCGCATGCCATGGCCGACCCGTCAAACGGCCAGATGACAATTTATTCCAATGACATGAAAGCGTACGGTCTGCGAAACGGTGTCGCTGAATTCCTGGATATGCCACGGGAAAACGTCCGTGTCGTCTGGATGGATGGACCCCAGCTTTACGGGCGCACCGCCGCCGATGACGCGGGCTTTGAAGCCGCCTTTCTGGCCAAAGAGATCGGCCGGCCGGTTCGAATGCAGTGGACGCGGCACGAAGAAACGGCCTGGGATACCAAAGGCCCCGCGTTTACGTTCCAGTTGCGCGGAGGACTGGACGGGGAAGGCAACGTGACCGCACTGGAATACAGGGCCCGCGTCGCGGACTACGCTCACGTGGGTTACAACGAGCCCGACACGGTCCTGATCGCCCAGCTCATGGGAATCCGGCCCAACCGGGTTGCGCCCGGCGGCGCGAACGTACCCACCGAACTGTATGTGATCCCGAACCGGCGACGGGAGACTCACGTTGTCCAGATGCCGGTGTCGTTTGAAACGCCACTGCGCACCGGAAATCTGCGGGATCCCAATGGGCCCCAGATCACTTTTGCGGCTGAGTCCTTCATCGACGAACTGGCGATGACGGCCCAGGCCGACCCGGTCGAATTCCGATTGAAGCTTCTCAGGGACGGCGCCGATGACGACGGCCACAGACGGGCCCGTTCGATTGGATGCATCGAGGAGGCCGCGGCTGCTTTTGGTTGGGATACCCGTGTTTCGCCCAAACCGATGGACACCGGAAGGATTTTGACGGGCCGCGGGATTGCATACTGTTACCGCAATCAAACAATCATTGCCAACATCGCCGAGGTCGAAGTAGACCGCGAAACCGGCCACGTCTGGGTGAAACGGATGGTTTGTGCCCACGACTGTGGACTGGTGATCAACCCCGTCGGATTACGTAACACTGTCGAGGGCAACCTGCTTTACGGTCTGAGCCGCGCGCTCTGCGAAGAGGTTCAATTCGATACGGAAAAGGTGACCAGCGTGGACTGGATAACCCATCCGACGCTCAGGCACTCGGACGCTCCCGAGCAGATCGACGTCGTGCTCGTGAACGGAGATCCTAACCCGGACCGTCCTGACCTGCCTCACTATGGAGCAGGTGAGGCATCACTCAAGCCGGTGATCGGAGCGGTCGCCAACGCCATATATGATGCGACCGGCGTTCGCATCCGTCGGGTTCCGTTCAGAGATGCCCGGGTGCTGGAAGCGCTGAGGGCCGCGGGGGTATAGTGAACGGCCGGGAACATCATTGACAGAATAGTCCAGGCACATCCTTTACAGTTTGTACCTCTTTCTCATTCTATTCCCCAAAGCATCTTGAATGGTAAAGGTCCGTTCGTCCATTTGTCCGAGACGAACGGTGCCGAAGTAGACATCCCAGACGCCGTCGTCGACTTCCTCGAGTCCGACGTACTCACCTTCAAGGGTGTGGGTGATTGGAACACGATGGGCCGACCACCGGAATCCCCCGTTCCGACTGACCAGCCGCGTTTCGAAATGAGACGGATACTCGATGGGAGGCAGGCCCAACGGAAACTCCCGTGAAGAGGTTTGATAGCGGGAGTCGGGCGTTTCCTGGTCCAGCGCCTCATGGGGACGCACAGTGTTGAATTCCTCAACAAAACGATTGAACCGGAATTGCTGAGCCCGCATCGTGGCCGCTGGCGGCCGAGTGGTCTCTTGTTTCAAGGTTTTGTGCATGCGTTCGTGTCGGCCGTTTTGATCTGGCCGGCCGGGCTGAATCAATTCGGGGAAGATTCCGAGGCGGATCCACCAGACCGATAGCCGGCTCAGTCGCCCGATGGCCGTGGTGGCGAACGGCGGCCCGTTATCGGTCCGGATGATTGCAGGGAGACCGAAGTTCCGGAAGACACTCTTGAATACGGACTTCGCGCGAACATGATTAGTCGAGTAGAGGCCCTTACATGCGAGCAGATACCGGGTGCAACCGTCGGTGATCGTCAACGGATAGCAATAGATGCCATCCCCAGTTTTAAACTCGCCTTTATAGTCCGCACACCAGACATCATTGGACCGATCCATTGAAGTCACGGGCTTGCCCGGATGACCCGGATAGGTGCGTCTCCGCTTCTTCTCCACAAGCCCATGACGTTTCAGCAGTTCCGAGATCGTCGATCGGGCGGGCCAGTCGACCTCGGGATGCCGGGTATTCAAGATCTTAAGAAGCTTCTTGGCCCCCCAGTGAGGATGTTTGCGGCGCAGATCGATCACCCGCCGCACCACATCGTCTGACGTCCGATGCGGGCAGCCGACAGGACGACGGGAACGCTCCTCCAATCCGGATTGGCCATTCTCCAAGAATCTGTCAATCCACTTATATCCGGTGGGCCGGCTCACCCCGTAGCGCGCACACAGTTCGACGATCGAGAAAGATCGAGTAAGATAATCGGCAATAAACAATCGTTTTTGATCCATGGTCGTTGATTGATCCCAGGGCATATGAAGTCCTCCACGGAGGACTTCATCGTGATCGATCTGTAAACCATGTACCCGGACAGATATGTAAACGATGTACCCGGACCGTACCTAGTCAATCCCAAACTGATAGGTGCACCCCGTGAGCGCACCTACAGTTTTGAGAGCCTTTGCCACTGGCTGTCAGTGTCCGCGGTCAGAAATCCGGTGCTTAACAGTTTCGTCGGGATCCGATCATCCTATTGCTCTGACGCGTCGGCTGCCTCATGTTTACTCTGAATGCGGTCGATCCGCACCGTGGGACCCGGTGCGGATCCTTCCGGGACCTGCTTCACTGTTCCGTAAGTCCCTATAGGCCTCGCCATCAGGATGATGGCGGGGGGTGCCGGTCGTTGGGAGAGGATGTCCGATTGAACGCCCGAGTGTATCAGATAGCGGGGAAGTCTAACGCAAGAGCTTAGCGCCCGAGCCCTCGCCGTTCTTCCACAAGTTTTGCCTCGGCGTTCACCTGGAGTTCACGCAGCCATTCAGTGAACTCGTCCGGAGCTACGAACGGATGGGGGGCGCCCGGTTCCCGCTCTTGCAACAGAGCCGCACGTTCGAAGATCCTCGCCGGTCCGGGATGGTTCGTAAGATTGACGTCGATACCGTCCAGCGCAAGAATTCTTCGAACGCTGTCCAGGTACATTGCGGTGCGGTCCACGCCGCTGAAGTTCAGCCCCATTCCGCCGAACATAAAAGCCTTGTGGGTCTGGTCTCCGTCCCGCGCGCCGAATTCGATCGACACGACGCCGGGAGTGTGACCGGGCGTAAGGTAAAAATTAAGCGTTGTATCTCCGAGCGTGATCGAGTCACCGTCCTCGATGATGATGTCCTCTGGTGCGTCACGGAGCATTGCCCAATCTCCGGCAGCCATTCCGATTCGCGCTCCCGACGCGCGTTGTATGGTGCTCACACCCCCGGCGTGATCTCCGTGGCCGTGCGTAGCGATGACGTAGCGGACGTCGGACGGGTCGAAGCCCAGCTTGCGCACGTTCTCGATCGCACCGTTCGCGAATGCGCCGTAAAGAGAATCCAGCATGATCAGGCCATCGCTGGTGGTCACCAGATAGGCGCTGACCCAATCCATGCCGATGTAATAGAGGTTGTCGAAGATCTTGAACGGTTCAACCATCTGCTGGCTCTCCTGGGCGGCGGAGCAGGCCGGAGCCGCAGACAGGAACGCAATCAGCGTGACGAGGAGGGAAAGAGATATCGCAGTTTTAAGAGACCCCATAGGATTGGGTGGATCAGTGAGTCATCGCGTACACGACGATATTTATACCCAGGCGCAGAGCTTCGGTCGTGGGAGCCAGGGGGAACCTGCCCTCGTCGATGTGTTCCCAATAATCCCCCACATCGTTGTTGTAGCAGATGATGACTTGAAGATTTCCTACTTCGTCTTCAAAACTGTAAAACACCGGAGGCGCACCGTAGTTATACGGTGACTGCACATAGAGGCTGTTGATGTCGTAGTAGGTGTGAAGCAGGGGATGAGAGTCGTTCATCACCTGCATTTCCTTTTCAGGGAAAACACGCTTCATCTGTTCGTACATAATCTGGAAGTGCCGCCGGCCGTCAAAATCGTCGAGCATCACAATGCCGCCCCGGTCGACGTATTCACGGAAGTTATTCACTTCGAGGTCCGTAAGCCACATCGTTCCCGGTTCCGATATGTATCCGAAGGGGTAGTCGAATATTTCGTCGCTGGCAATGTCTACGATCCGGTAGGACATCATGTCGACGTCCACACCGGTGGCTTCGCTCATTACCTGGTTGATGTGTTCTTCGGCAGCCGGGTAATCGTGTGCCCAACCGCCATTTCCATCCCTGGGCTGCCACCGCGCGAAAATGAACTCCGTATCAGGAGGATCGTTCTGGAACACTCTGAAACCTCCGAAACCCCCGAAACGCCCGCCAAACTGGGCGAGAGCGGCTCCGGCCGTGAGGGTCAGGATCAGAGCAAACCGATGCAGGGATTGCATGTTAAACATTTTCATCGGAAGTAGAAGCGCAGTCTAGGAGCCTGTCGGCAATAAGGTTATTGAAGGATGTAAGGCGGCGTATTGGATGAAGAGGCGGCGAAAAGAGTCACAGGCGATCGAAACGGAGCGGAGACAGCCTGCATGTTGTCTGTAGAAGCTGCTTTCCGTGAACCCTGCACCTTGATTCATGCTGCCGACATCTGTATCGACCCGTCTAGAGCGATACAGTTTCAATAGATTGTGTGTCAGGCACACCAGCGTCCACTCTGCCTGCACGTTCTCCAGTCCCCGGAGACTGAATCGGCGGAAGTGCCGGCATTCCTTGATCTGTCCGAATACCGGTTCCACAATCGCCTTGCGCATCTTGTAAACTGCCCGGCCGGCCTCGCTTTGGAGTTTCTGTTTCATTTGTTGCAGAAGGTCATCTTCATCCGGCACCTGGATGGGTGCGGCCGATGCGCCATGTTTATCCCTGCCTGTCGCGACGTGCAGGTCGATGCCTTCAACCCGCCCGTCGGTGACTTGCTCCGGACTCCAATAGCCGGTATCGGCACTGCACGCCACCGGGGAGGCTCCCGCATTCTGCCGCACCTGGTCCAACATTGGCGCCAGTTGTTGTTTGTCGTTGCTCTGCTGCGTGATTTCGGCGGCCACGATGATCTGTGCTTCGCTATCGACGGCAATCTGTGCATTGTAGGCCTGCACGAAGCTGCCTTTGTGCGCCCCGTCGGGCATGATCCGGCTGTCGGGGTCGGTGAAGTTCCGTTGCGCCTTTGCTTCCGGCACCGCCTGGTCGGGATCGGGAACCCGCGGTGGGCGTCCCGGAGTCTTCCGACCGGTCTCAGCCTCCTTCTGCCGCCGTTCGGCGATTCGGGCTTCCGCGGCCGCCTTCGCCTCCTCGGCCTTCTGCCGGGCTTCGGTTTCCAATGCCGCCTTTGCCTCCCGAATCTTCTTCAGCCAGCTTTCACGCCGGGCCAGCTCGTCGGGTAACTTGTCGGCCTTTCCTTGCCGTTCCTTCTCATCCTCGGCCGCATCCACCGCTTCGGCCTGCCGCAGCAACTCGTCCACTTCCGCGGCCAACTTCTCCTCGGATTCACACATCCGACCGTAGCTCATCGCCTTGTGTTTGCTCGCGTTCCCTTGCACCTTGCTCCCGTCCACCGCCACATGCCCCAGTTTCACTAGCCCCGCCTTCTGGCACAATCGCAGCGCTTGCACGAACAGTCCCGCCAGTGCTCCCAAATGCCGCTTCCGAAACTCGCTCACCGTGCTGTGATCCGGATGGGAATCCGCACTCAGGTACCGAAACGCCACATCCTCGTACGTCCGCTTCTCGATCTGCCGCGAGCTGACCACTCCGGTGCAATAGCCGTAAATAAACAACCGCACCATCATCACCGGAGGGTACGCCGCCTGCCCCCGCCCGTCCTTCTCTTCGTAAGAACGGTAGAACGCCGAAAGACCCAACGTGTCCACCAAATCCGCCACGAATCGCGCCAAGTGATTCTCCGGTAGCCAGTCGTGTAACGACGGCGGCATCAACAAACTTTGGTCCAGATCGTCGATAAGAAAGCATTTCATGCCTCTTTCTACCAAATCTCTTCAGCCATCTCAGGTCCGCACTGCTCTTCCGATCCGTGAATCTATTCCCGACAGGCTCCTAGTCAAATCGAAACGAAAGGGATTGTTGGACGGGGACGGGCAAGATTCCGTCGAGTCCTCGTACCCGATCATTCCGATCTCCTGGCCCAAGTCCGCGTGACACTCGGGTGTCGGGGCGCTGCTGGCGACGCATTGTCGTCGCCGGATGGATACGCTTTCGAATGGCGCCGCCAATGGCGTGTCAGCCGGCCCCCCTACGGTCCACGGATTCTACGATTTGTTCCAAGCCAGCTAGCGATTGAATGATCGGTGCTCGGTGGCTATCGCCTGCTTTGCGGGTACGATCCAACCAGATGCCGGTCAGCCCGGCCCCTCGAGCGGCAGAGGCGTCAACGTCGTACATATCTCCCACGTAGACAGCCTTGGGGGGAACTTCATCGAGAGCAGAACATGCCTGATGGAATATTCTCGCATCTGGCTTCGCAAACCCACACTCTTCAGAAATTACGATGGAATCGAACATGTCGGCAATTCCCATCTGCCCCAGCTTCTTTCGCTGCTGCACACGTTGACCGTTCGAAACGATGCCCAAGCGATACCCCGATAGAGAATCCAAGCAAGGTCGAACGTCCGGAAATGAAGCCCAGTGCGCCTCATAGGTGGCCAGGTAGTGTTCGAAAAGTTGATCCGCAGCTGTATCAGACAGCGCTGGGTCGACGGTCTCGCGGATGCGGGCTCGACGCTGGGCGTCGTATGATATTTCGCCAAGCAGGAAACGGTCATAGTAGCGCCTGATCGCTGCTGTCCAGGTCCGGTGAAACGTCGCCGCGGAATTCTCTGATCCCACTCTCTTGTGCAGCGCATTCGTGGCGGCAAGGACCGCCCCACTGTGATCCATAAGAGTGTCGTCGATGTCAAACAAGATAATCATTTGCGGCCAGCAGCCCGTGGCAGAAGTCCTGAGGGCCGCGGGACTTCTGCCACGGGCTGCTCGGAAGTAATGTTCGTCTTAGAGTCAACGTTGCGGAAGCGAATGACCGGGGCTGTGGAGACCTGGTCCGGTCCAAATTGCCGGTGTCGGGCGGGAAAGACGCGCTTCCATCGCGATCCGGGCTGGACATCCGGATACTCGACTGCTCTCGCATCTGGGAGGGATGCGCCCGACGCCGCGATCCAGATCGCCGGCGTAGAGTTTTCGATAGACGGCGAGCCGGTCCCCGGCTAGTCAATGATTTCAAAATCCCGCGTTTCGGATTGGAATGCGCTCCCGTCCGTGCCCACGAAATATAAGCGTCCCTCGTGAAAGGCCGCGCTGGATGCCCAGCCAGGCACATCGTCTGCAACGACAGTCCATGCGTGCCGATCACGATTGACGAGGTAACCTGAGGGTTGAGCCGGCACCAACAGCATCGTTGTTTGAGCCGGCGTCCCTGAGACACGCCGAGGAGGGTGTTCCAGGCGGCGTTCATCGGAGTCTTCCAGAACGACATCGGGCGCCTGGTCGGGGTCCCAGGCCGAAAGGAGCCGTCGTTGCCCTGTCGATCCGTCGAACCAGAGGGTCATATCGTCGATCGCGATCGGTCCAGCCACGGGGCAGGCCTCGATCTGCCATATCGGCGGGCTGACCGGCGTCGGTTCTGCGAATTGACCGTCCGGCGTGCCGACCACCCTGAATGGATCTCGGTAGCCGGCTGGCGTTGTATTTCTGAAGGCGATCCCTATGCTGCCGTCGGCTTCGACGTTAATGTCGGGAAGACAGCAGCCGCACACGGAGCTTTCCTGCGATTCGGTGAGGTTCCGTTCAGTGACCACACCGTCTACGATGCGAGCGTAGTAGAGATCCGCCGGTTCCTCGAAGCCCTCTTCCGCAATCCGCGGGTCCAACCAGACCGCGTGCAGAGTACCGTCGGGACCAAACGCAAGATTCGGAAACTCCTGCAGCGCATCTCCCTCATCCTGATTCAATCGCACGGACGGTGCGAAGCTCTGCCCCCCGTCGGAAGACGTCGCGGCGCGGATGTTGAAGAACTCGTCGGTCCAGGCGAGGGCGAGCTCTCCATCGGGTCCAAAGGCGATGGCAGGCCGCATTTCGTCAATTGGAATCGAATGAAGGGGAACCTCAGCGCCATTCACCCGGACCGGTTCGGAGAAGGTACTATCCCGCATCGTGCTGACGAACAGGTCGAAGCCCAGGAAGAAGCCACCCTCCCGTCTCACTGTCCAGGCCATGAGCATTCCGCCATCCGGAGCCGCCACAACCTGAGGCAGATCAACCTCTCCCAGGTCCGGAATTACGATCGGTACGGTCGGGACGGACTCAAGGGGCCCTCCACAGCTCACAATCGCCGTGACACACATTGAAAGTAGGAATATTCCGCACGCGGATTGCTTCATGAGATCGGACGCTCCTGCAGTTGTTCGAGTCAAAGTCTATGGGTTGTTGTCACAATCACGATATCGCATGCCGCCGCCGGCTGCCAGTATTCCTACACCTGTGTCCTAAACCAGGGTCTGAATCCGAGTCAGGATTTCTTTCTGACTCTTCTGGCCTGGGACGAAGTGGAACCTCAGCTGAGCCGAGCGGAGGTCAAGCCACTGGAACAAACGCTGAAAGGACCCAGGCTGCGATCGCAAAATAGATGGCCAGACCGGCAACATCGGCTACCGAAGTGATCAGCGGACTGCTGGCAACTGCGGGGTCGATGCCCGCCCGGGTCAGCAGGAACGGTACGATCACGCCGATCAGGTTGGACGCGAGAACGATCAAAAACATCGCCAATGCGACCACCATGGCTACTTCCCCACCGCCCTGAAAGAGGCCGAGCAGCCAGGCAGCCAGACCCATGGTCGTCCCCAGAATGGCACCGACCGCAACTTCCTTCAAGAGTATGGGCAACCATCGGGAGCGGTCCAGGTCTCCTGTCGCCAGCGCTCTCACTACAAGGGTTGCCGACTGGGCTCCCGTGTTGCCCCCGCTTCCCATCAGCAATGGTATAAAGAATGCGAGCGAGATCAGTGCCGCAAGGGTTTCTTCATACGCAGCGATCACGCCGGCCGCTCCGAGGTTGACCACGACGAGCGCCAACAGCCACGGAATCCGCTTCCGGAAAAGTGAAAAAACGCCGGCTTCCGAATAGCTGATTTTAAGGGGTTCGACCGCGGCGGATAGCTGGAAGTCCTCGGTTGCTTCCTCTTCGGCAACATTGAGGATGTCGTCCGCTGTAACGATGCCGATCAGGACAGCGTCCGCACCCACCACCGGGAGTACAAATAAGTCGTACTTGCACATCTTTCGAACGGCTTCCTCACGGTCGTCGTACGGGGACAAGGTGACAGCCTCGTGTTCGAGAATGTTTTCGACGGTTGCATCCGGTTCGGCTAGAATCAATCGCGGCAGCTGCACCGCGTCGAGAAACTTCCAATGCGCGTCCGTGACGTAGATGGTCGTGACCACCTCACGATCGCGCCCCCGGACGCGTATGTGTCGGAGAGCCTGCCCAATGGTCCAGTCCGGCCGAATCGCAACGTACTCCGGCGTCATCAAGCGGCCGACGCTTTCCTCCGGATAGCTCAGAAGGAGACGCGCGGCCCTGAGATCAGCGGGGTTCAACAGGTTGAGCAAACGCTGAACGACGCGGTCCGGTAATTCCTCGAACAGGTGTGTCCGATCGTCCGGCTCCAGATTGGTGATCAGACGCCGAATTTCGTCGGTATTGAGTTCTCCAAGAAGGGCGTTCTGGGCTTCGGAGTCGAGATGAGAAAAAACCTCGCCCGATAGATTTCGGGTAAGGACACGAAAGAGCAACAAGCGGTCGGGGCTGGCTCGTTCCAAAACCAGTTCGGCAAGCTCGGGGGCAGGCCATTGGCTTACAGCTTCCTTGAGCTCGCTCCATTGCCGACCCTAGATCAGTTCTTCGACGTTGACTTTGAAATCGGAGCTCTTCATCGTGGGGCGGCCTCAGTACAGGGATCGGGCAGGTGCAAAACGAGCGACACAAAATCGAATTAGATCACGGAACCCACTGTTCTCAGCCCGGATACCCGCTTCCAACGCCAGCGTATTCAGGTGCGGGTTCCGGCATTATCCGTAGCTACTAAAGTATGACCTCGAATCCTTCGAATTGAGGGTGTCCAAGGTAGGTGCCTGCCGGGGCCCGAGCCTGTCCATGGGCTTTCTGAAAAGCTTCAGAATTGGTCCAGTCCTCGAATGCCTGGAGGGAGTCCCATGTGGAATGGGACGCGTAGAGGGTGGCATTTTCGTCCGCCGGTCCTTTCAAGAGGTTGAATTCTCGGAAGCCAGCCACCGTGTCTAGATACGATTTGCGGTTTTTCCAGAGGTCTTCGAAATCCTGTTCGTGTCCTGGCGCGATCCGGAAACGGTTCATTGCGATAAACATAACGGTGGTCTCCTCAACAAATTTCACGGACACTTAGGGATTGAATGTTAGCCCAGGTTCTTCGATCAGAGCGAATGGGTGTAGCGTCATTCCCGGTATGGGCAACCTTCTAGAGGAACATTTTTGGGCCAATCATTCAATCTGTTATGGTAACTTTCCATATCCTTCTGAGTTATTGTCAAAAGTGGTGTTTAGGAGATTGATTCAAGCGGCGGTCTGATCGAGCTTTGTCACTTCGATTCCATCGTTAAATTTCACTCCAGTAATCACCTTGACCAGATCATCGAATCCTCGTAATCGTCGCCAGTTCTTCTCAGCGCACTGACCCAGCTTGAACATCATGTGCAGCATTCCATCCCGTGTCAGGCAGCCTCTGGATCGCTTGGTTCGGTGTCGAATGGTGGCAAAGGTCGATTCAATGGGATTAGTCGTTCGGATGCTCTGCCAGTGCTTGGCCGGAAAGCCGTAAAAGGCCAGCAGTGCTTCTCTGTCTTTCTGCAGGCAGACAGTGGCTTTCGGATACTTCGGCTCATAGGTTTCAATGAACAGATCGAATGCCTTCTCGGCGTCTGCCAGTGTCTCGGCCTTCCAGATCGCGTGCAGTGCCTGTTTCGCTTTCGCCTGGACCGACTTGGGTAAGCAGTTGAGCACATTCATGGTCTTGTGCATCCAGCAGCGTTGTTGGCGTGTCTGGGGATAGATTTCCTCCAGTGCGGCCCAGAACCCCATCGCCCCGTCACCGATGGCCAACTTCGGAATATTCATCCCTCGGGACTTCAGCTTCAACAAGACCTCACGCCAACTCTGTGTCGATTCCCGTACACCGTCTTCGATCGCCAGAAAACGCTTCTCTCCGCGTTCATTCACGCCGATCACGACCAACGCACACAACTTGGTTTGTTCAGCTCGAAGTCCGCTGTAGATACCGTCGGCCCAGACATAGACCCAGCGGTCGGCGTCCAAACGCTGGTCGCACCCGATGCGGTACTCTTCAGCCCAGACCCGTTTCAAGCGCGATACCGTGCTCGCTGACAAGCCCTGCGCCTTCGGGCCGACAAGAACTTTCAGGGCCTCACCCATCTCGCCACTGGAGACGCCTTTCAAATACAACCACGGCACGGCGGCTTCCATCGACTGCGTCTTCCGAATGTAGGGGGGTACCAGGGCCGAGCGGAACGTCACAGCTTCGCCCGTCTTGGCGCGCACCTTCGGGATTTGCACCGTTACCGGACCCAGGCCAGTCTGCAGCTCGCGTTCAGGCAGATAACCGTTGCGCACCACTCCAGCCTTCCCCGTCTCGGTTCGCCGATCGCCGTGCTGGGATAGCAGTTCGGACAGTTCGGCTTCCACAGCGCGTTGGATCAGCTCTTGCGCCCCGGCTCGTAGCAGGTCGGTCACTGGGTCTGCAATCGCTTCTCGATCTTCCAGTTCAATAACGATACTCTTACTCATAGTGGCGTATCTCCTTTGGTTGCTTTGAAGTCTCGTAAACAACAAATCAACCAGATACGCCGCTTTTCTTCAATCCCTCAAACACCAGATTCGGTTATCATTCTATTCGTATGGGTTTAGTAAAGGTAGCCAGCCGAATTGCCTTTACGTCCTCTTAACAATCGAGAGGCACCGGGAAGAGTCTAAAGGTTAGGTAGTTCAAGAGGGTTTCCCTGAACCATGAAAACGAGCCTGAAAGTTGCAATTAGCGTTCTTGTGGCTGTCGTCATTTTTGGCAGCCTGGCGTTTATCCTGTTCGATGAAGGCGACGAAGAGTACGAATTTTTCACTTCAGATGTGGCGCGGGGGACGATCCAGAACACGGTCAGCGCGACAGGCACCATCGAGGCGGTCCTTACCGTGCAGGTGGGCTCGCAGGTGTCGGGTCAGATACAGACCCTGTACGCTGATTTCAATTCCGTCGTCAGGGCAGGCCAGTTGTTGGCCAAGCTCGACCCACGGAACTTCGAGGCCCAGTTGGAGAATTCCAAAGCAAGTCTGGTTTCGGCCGAGGCCCGTGTGCGCACCGCTGAAGCCGATCTGGTCAACTCTCGCGCCAGTCTCGAGAGTGCGTTGGCGAGTCTGGAAGCCTCACGAGTTGAATCCGAAAGAGCCGCAGTTCTCTACGGGCGATCGCAGGAACTAGCGGAAACGGACTTGCTCTCGCAGACGGATCTGGAAAATTCCCGGGCGACGGCCCAAGCTGCAGCGGCGCGTCTGGTTCAAGCCGAGGCCGCCATCGAACAGGCCGAAGCGCAGATCATCTCGCGCCAAGCAGGCTTGGAACAAGCTCTCGCACAGGTGGTCCAGGCTGAAGCCGATGTGAACCGTGGGGAGATCAATCTGGAGTACACCGACATCATGTCGCCTGTAGATGGCGTCGTCATTTCTCGGGAAGTCGACGTGGGACAGACGGTTGCGGCCAGCATGTCGGCGCCGACTCTTTTCATGATTGCCAACGACCTTGGCCGGATGCGGGTGAACGCCAGCATCGATGAAGCCGATATTGGGAAGCTGGCCCCGAGCAACGGCGTGCAATTCACCGTCGATGCGTTTCCGAACGAGCGATTTCGGGGAGAGATCGAGGAGATCCGTCTCAATCCGCAAACCATTCAAAACGTAGTTACCTACAACGTCATCGTGGGCGTTGCCAATCAGGATCTGAAACTAAAGCCGGGTATGACAGCGAATATTACTGTGATCGTTGACCGCCGCAACAACGCCTTGGGTATTCCCAATGCGGCACTGCGTTACAATCCGCCCGACTTCGATCTCGCAGAACTGGAACGGACTCGTGGTGGAGGTCGAGGCGGAGGTGGTGGCCCGGGCGGTGATCTTGTTGTAGAGGCGAACCCGCCCTCGGCGATCGGGGTTGTTCCTGCCGAAACGGATCCCTCTGCAAAGGAAGCCACACCCGCCAGGGCAGAAGGTTTCCAGGGTAGCGGCGGTCGTCGTCGTTCCGGTGCGGAGGCCGTTGGCTCGGGCCGCGGAGAGGGTGGTAATCGAGGTTCGGGAGGATTTCCCGGCGGTGGCGGCGGACGAACGGGTGGTTCTCCCGGCGGTGGTACTCTGGATGGAGCTGCGGGCAATGCCCCGCCCGCAGCTCCGGGGCAGCTCTGGGATGTTGGTGAAAAGCTCCAGTTCCAGGACGTCGCGCCGAGCCCGCCGCGTCCAGGTCGTGTGTGGATTCTGAATGCTGAGGGTGTGCCGGAAATGCGCGGCATCCTTTTGGGAATAACCGATGGATCCCGGACGGAAGTCTTTGCGGGCGAACTCGAAGAGGGTGATGCTCTGATCATCGGTGATTCATCTCAAGGGGCGGAGCCCGGTAATGGGCCTGTGATCCGGGGGCGGGGCTTTGGTGGATTCGGTGGGGGTTTCGGCGGGAGGTTCCGTTAAGTGACGTCCGTATCGGAACCGCCAGTGGCGAAGGATTTCTCAGAGGGACGGGCACCGACTGGCGCCGTTATCCGACTGGACCATGTCCATAAAGTCTATTACATGGGTGAAATCGAGGTCCATGCCCTACGCGGCGTATCGCTCGCGGTTGGGCGTGGCGAGTTCGTCGCAATCATGGGGCCGTCGGGTTCAGGCAAGTCGACGATGATGAACATTATCGGGTGTCTGGATCATGCCACGCGTGGATCCTACATGATAGACGGCCTGGACGTTTCTGAAGTTTCCCGGGCTGATCTAGCGGATATCCGGAACCAGAACGTTGGATTTGTGTTCCAGAGCTTCAATCTGGTGTCACGAACTTCGGCGATTGAGAACGTCGAACTGCCGCTGATCTATGCGGGGGTCGGGGCCCGCGAGCGGACTGAACGCGCTCGGGAAGCTCTTGCAATCGTCGGTCTTTCAGGCATGGAACAGAATCTTCCCAACCAGCTCTCCGGGGGACAACAGCAGCGTGTGGCTATCGCACGTGCTCTGGTAAACGACCCTGCGATCATCCTTGCGGACGAGCCGACCGGTGCGTTGGACACGCGGACTTCAATTGAGTTGATGGACGTGTTTCAGAAGCTGAACAACGAACGAAGCATGACGATTATCGTGGTGACGCACGAGACCGATATCGCCGATTATGCGAAGCGCGTGATCATGTTCCAGGATGGCCGGGTACGGAAGGACTACCCCGTAGAAGATCGCCGCGACGCGGGGGAAGCGTTACTCCAGCTTCCTGAGGACGAGGAGGCCTGCGAAGAGTGAGATCAATGGCAATACTTCGAATCGCTTTCCGGGCGCTGGGACGCAATAAGATGCGTTCGGCCCTCACGATGCTGGGCATCATTATCGGTGTCGGAGCGGTTATTGCCATGGTTTCGATCGGACAGGGTGCGCAGGCTATGGTCCAGGATCAGATGCAGAGTATGGGCACCAACGTCATGTATGTATTTCCAAGCGGAAATCGCGGGGCCGGGGGCGTCCGGCTCAGCACCTCCCAGGGTGGAGGACTTACCGCTGGGGACGTCAACGCGATCTTGGCAGAGATCCCGATCGTTCAGGCGGCCACCCCCATCGTCAATGCAAACGGGCAGCTGGTTTTTGGAAACCAGAACTGGTATGCCCATGTGAGGGGTACAAACGAGCAGTACCCGGCAATCCGTGATTGGGAAGTTGCCGAAGGGGAGTTCTTCACTGAAGTCGATATCGTTTCCGCCTCCCGGGTGATCGTCATCGGGAAGTCCGTGGCCGACGCTCTCTTTGAAGGAGTGATTCCGATCGGGCAGACGCTGCGCCTGCGAAACCTTCCATTTCGCGTGATCGGAGTGCTTGAAGAACGCGGTCAGACCGGGATGGGGCAGGACCAGGACGACACGGTTTTGATGCCATACACGGCGACCCAGAAGAAACTGCTGGGGCAGTCGATCCCGCGGATCAACCAGGTCATGCTCCGGACCGTCAGTCAAAGCGCCACCCCTGTTGCCGAGACGTTAGTTACAGAACTGCTCCGCCAACGCCACAACATAGGGCCAGGGCAGGAAGACGATTTCAGAATCGGCAACCTGACTGAAATCGCGGACGCGGCCGAACAGACCACTTTGGTCATGACGTTGTTGCTGGGAAGCATTGCCGCAATTTCCCTTCTTGTGGGGGGGATTGGGATCATGAACATCATGTTGGTCTCGGTCACCGAGAGAACCCGGGAGATCGGCATTCGAATGGCCGTCGGCTCCCGACCTGGCTACATCCGTCTTCAGTTTCTGGCCGAGGCCATCATCCTCAGCATGGCTGGAGGCCTGATCGGCGTCCTGTTGGGAAGTGGCTTGTCTTACGCCGTTGGCGAATTCCTCGGATGGTCGACGCTCGTGTCTGTAGCGTCCATATCCATCTCGTTCGGATTTGCAGCTGCCGTCGGTGTCTTCTTCGGATACTACCCCGCGCATAAGGCCGCAGGGTTGGATCCGATCGACGCTTTGCGCTACGAGTAAGAAACTCTCAGATCCTTCCATTGATTCGCCTGTTCCGATGTTCTGGCGGGTTAACCTATACCGATGTTTTCAGAGCCGCCTGCGACCCGCTTCGACCTGCGCTTCGGTTTCTTGGCGATTCGTATTCGTATCCATCCCATGTTCTGGATCATCGTGTATGCACTGGGATGGAACCTGCCGTGGGTGGAACAGTGGGTATGGACAGGTGTGGTGTTTGTTTCCATTCTTGTCCACGAACTGGGGCACGTTTCCAGTGCGCTGCTCTTGGGGCAACGCTCACGGATCGTTCTCTATAGCATGGGGGGACTCACGATTCCGGAGACTCAGGGTTCGACACTCACAGGATGGCGCCATGCGCTCGTGGCTTTCAGCGGTCCCGCGGCTGGTTTTCTGCTGGCTCTGATGGCATTTGTGACGGTTCCACTTATGGGGTCAACGTCGACCGGTTTAGTTGGAGCGCTTTATTTTCACTTAGTCCAGATCAATGTCGTGTGGAGTTTGGTTAACCTGCTGCCGATATGGCCGCTCGACGGCGGACAGGTCGCGCGCTCTCTTCTGAGCCAGTTCAAAGGTGATCTTGGCTACTCCCTGGCGTCGGGTCTGTCCATCGTTACAGCGGGGATTGTTGCGGTGGCTGCGTGGCAGATGAGTCGCCCGATCATTGGAGTGTTTGCAGCCTATTTTGCCCTCAAGGAATGGCAGCAGTCGGTCTGACCGAGTCCAGCCCAAAATAGAGGAAACGATGAAAAAAACAGCCAATTCGACACACCGCGAAGGAAAGTTCGCTGCTGATGACCGCGAGTTTCTGGAGGGCCCGCACAACCGGAGAGGAGAACTGATGTTTGCCGTGCGAGTTCTCTGGGAATTCATCCGGGGATTCCGCATGCTTCATTTCGTAGGCCCGTGTGTGACGGTGTTCGGCAGTGCCCGGTTCAAGCCGGGCCATCCGTACTATGAAATGGGGCGTCAGGTTGGATCCAGCGTCGTCGGATTGGGCCTTACGGTAATGACGGGTGGAGGGCCCGGTATCATGGAGGCTGCTAATCGGGGTGCGGCGGAAGCGGGCGGGCGATCGGTGGGTTGCGAAATCCGCTTGCCGTTGGAACAGGAAGCCAACGCCTACATGAATAGCTCGGTTACCTTTAAATATTTCTTCGTACGGAAGGTGCTGATGCTGAAGTACTCGTATGCGTTCGTAATCCTGCCGGGTGGCTTTGGCACGATGGACGAATGCTTCGAAACCCTCACCCTGATCCAGACGGGAAAGATTCTGGATTTTCCCGTAATCGTGATGGGTCTGTCCTATTGGAGCCGGCTGCGGGACATGCTCGATTCGATGGTCGAAGAGGGCACCATAAGTGCGGGTGATTTGGAGCTCTTGTGTTTTACCGACTCCGTGGACGAAGCGATGGCACACATTCAAGAACACGCTTTGGGCAAGTTCGGTCTGATCCGCCCGCTCCCCCCCCTGAGGATTCTCGGAGAAAAGGCACCGCTTTAGGAGTTTTCTCGGGCGCGCGCGGGTAGTCGTGTTGGGACCTTAAGGTCGCTTAGGAGTGGCACATACCTCGGAATTCGTTCCCGTTTCGGGCGCCTCGGGGACGGTTCGCGGAGTCTTGCTCCACTTCGTCCAAAGATTCAGGGTTCCAGCCCCGCCCACCACCGTATTCGCTACAGCATCGAAGATTGACCGTCCTCTGTGAACGAAGTGCATGAATATTTCGGTTTGCCCCGAGTGTCCCCAATCACTGATACGGATTTATCCGGCGTTTAGTGGTCGTCCAGCTGGCGCGTGGAGTTTCAGGAAATGGCGAAGTTTTCGAGTCCGATCTGCCTCGCAATCCTGGCGGACCTCAAAATCTGATGCTAGTAAGTTCCGGCGTGTTCCTCCGCAGTGTTGCCGACCCGCATGCCGTTGGGCTGCGTGTTAGAATCCGTCCATGCCGAAGCTGAGTCTCGTCCTGGCGTCGGAATCCCCGCGGCGGCAGGAGTTATTAGAATTGTTAGGCCATCCGTTTGAGATTGTGTCCTCCAATGTGGACGAAACTCCGCGTTCGGGTGAGTCCGACCTGGACTTTGTGGCCCGTGCGGCTCGAGAGAAGGGTGAAGAGATCGCTGGCCAGAATCCGGACGCCGTGGTGCTGTCTGCGGATACGATCGTGTCTCTGGACGGTGAGATTCTAGGCAAACCCAAGGACGCGGATCACGCTCGCCGGATGCTTCGAATGCTTTCCGGCCGTCAGCATCACGTTTACACAGCGGTTTCGACGATCCACGCGTGCATGAACGCCCGTCACGAAGGGCTGGAAGAGACGCGAGTTTGGTTTAGTGACCTGAATTCCGACATGATCGACGACTACCTTAGCCGCGAAGAAGTTTCCGACAAGGCCGGGGGATATGGCATTCAGGGTTTCGCTTCCGTTTTCATTCCGAAAATCGAAGGCAATTACGCGAACGTTATGGGATTGCCTCTGCCTCTGACCTACGACTTACTCACACGCCACGGGTTCACATGCCACACATCATTGTAGGTACGGCGGGGCATATCGACCATGGCAAGACGGCATTGGTCGAACTCCTCACGGGTGTCGACGCGGACCGCCTCAAAGAAGAGAAGGAACGCGGCATCACCATCGATATCGGATTTGCGAATCTCGACCTGGATGAAACGACGCGGGTGGGCTTTGTCGATGTGCCCGGTCACGAAAAGTTCATCAAGAACATGCTTGCCGGTGTTGGCGGCATCGATGTCGTGATGCTTGTCGTGGCGGCGGACGAATCGATCATGCCTCAAACCCGGGAACACATGGACATCTGCTCGCTTCTCCATGTGCCTTGTGGGCTGACCGTGATTACCAAGGTCGATACAGTTGATACAGAGATTGCCGATCTCGTGGAACTTGAAGTTCGGGACTACCTGAAGCACACGTTTCTGGGCTCCGCACCCATAGTTCGAGTGAGTGCGCGTACAGGGGAGGGGAAAACCGAACTGATCGAAACCCTGCGGCGGGTGGCGGCCGAGGTGGGGCCGAAGGACACGGCACAGCTCTTTCGCCTGCCCGTCGACCGTTGTTTCACAATGAAGGGATTCGGAACCGTCGTGACCGGAACGCTTATTTCAGGATCTATCCGAAAGGAAGATGAAGTCCAGTTGTTGCCGTCCGGTAGCATGGCGCGCATTCGGGGCCTGCAAGTTCATGGCCTTGGTGTCGACGTTGCCGAAGCCGGGCAGAGAACCGCGATCAATCTTCAGGGTGTCGACGTGCGAGATGTGAGGCGGGGCATGGTTTTGACAGAGCCGGGCATGCTTCGGGCGGCATCGATGTTCGACTGTCATATTGAGCTGCTTCCATCGGCCGCAGGACCGATCAACCGAAGGAGACGCATTCGATTCCATGTGGGCACGGCCGAGATCATGGGTTATGTCTTACTTCTGGAGGATGATCGGCTCGAGCCCGGAGGCTCCGGTATGGTCCAGATACGACTGGAAGAGCCTGTGGCAGCATTTCCCGGAGACCGTTTTATTGTTCGACAGTATTCTCCCATGATCACGATCGGAGGCGGAGAAATCCTGGAAGCCGATCCGAAGAAGCATCGGCTGCGGGACAGTCGTGTCAACGAGCGGTTGGGGGTTTTTAAGGTCGGGACGCTTGGAGATCGACTGATGGTCTTTGTTGACGAGGCGGGCCTTGGAGCCACTACCCTCCAGGATCTTGTGGGAAAAGTGGGGATTGCTGGGGCCACGGTCCGGCAATATCTGGATCGGCTTGAGCTTTCCCGTGATGTCCGGTTTCTGTCGGACACACCCCCCACGGTGGTGTCCGAGGCTGTATTTCAGGAAGTGGCATCTCAAATACTGGCTGACATTGTCGAATTTCACAAGGCTGAGCCTCTAGCCCGTGGGGTATCCCGGGAAAAACTGAGGAATCGCTTCTTCCGCCGTGGTTCTAACCTTGTTTTTCAGGCAGTCCTGGAGGATCTTGAGGGGCGGGAGAAAATTACGCTCGCGCAGGAACTTGTCCACGCGTTCGGGCGTGTGGTGACTTTGGAAGCCGAGGAAACTCAGATTCGGGAAAGTCTGGCTGCCGAATTTCGGCGAAACGGCTTCCAGGTTGCCTCTGCCGATGACGTCATCGGCAAACTCGGCCTGAATCGCCAGAAGGCTTGGAAGATACTGCGGCTGATGATCCAGGATGGGACGCTGGCGAAGGTCAGCGAGGACCTGATTGTCGATCGGGGGGTGATCGATGAGGTGGTAAAGAAACTGCGCGCCCGCAAGGCATCCAGCCCCAGCCTGGGTGTCGGAGAATTCAAGGACCTGGTCGGCGTCTCCCGCAAATACGCGATTCCGTTGTTGGAATACCTGGACAGGGCCCGCGTCACGCGACGGGTTGGAGATAGCCGGAAGATCGTGTAGTGCACGGTTAACGGTTCGTGCAGCATGCGCCTCAACTCGAAACGGTCGACTCTTAGTCTAATAGAAAAAGGCGAGCCGAACGGCCGCCTGGACTTCAATTGATTACCCGTGGAAAGCTGCAGAGGCGTTGGCCTACTCCTCTTTTTTCAACGGCGATTCTTCGGCCTCTTCTCCCTTGATGGATCTCTTGAAGTTCTTGATGCCTTCGCCGATACCCTTGCCCATTTCCGGTAAGCGTTTCGCGCCGAACAGGAAGAAGATGATGATCAGGAGGACCACCAACTCCGGTAAGCCCAATCTAAACATGGAGTGCCTCCGATTCTATCATTCAGGCTCTATCCTTCAGGGTCAATGGACCTTGGAGTAGCGTGAATGGACAAGTTAACTACCTGAAAAAGTATATCGGAAAGCGGTCAGTTCGTCCAAACGTAATCCCACAGGTAGAGTTGTCGATCGCTCTTCGGAGAGTCCGGGACGACAACGTGATACCTGCCCCCAAATTCGGTTACGAGGAGGGCGTAGACCTGACCGTCCGGTTCCCGATAAACCAGAGAGTGGTAGCTCCGCTCACCGCCTTCCCGGCGTCTCTGGTCCAGTATACGGCCCCGTTCGAACGGTCCCGACAGCAACACTTCGATCTCAATGTCTGTCGGCCCTCTCAGATCATCCGAGCCATCACCGACACGGATGAGAACGTTTTCCCTCAGTACGTCCCGGCTCCGGGTTTCCATTGCGTTCATAAAGATGTCGGCGGCGACTAGGGGCGGGCTATACACATAGTAATAATAGAAGCCGAGAGCCGTTGACCCTGCGACGAGAATTCCCATGAAACACAGGACCGACAGGCGAATCGGGAGCCTCGTCGTCTGGATCGCTGAATCCGCAGCGTTGCTCTGGGAGTTGTCCGTATCCATCGTCTGTTGATAGCTGCCGCGTCTTAATCGTCCACCCGGACGTTTGCGGAGCCGGGGTCCACGTGGGTCCAATTCCGAGGTTCAACCGTGACGGTCTTGAATTCTCGTAGCCGAACGAGGCCAGGTTTCGCCTTTTTGGGTTTCGAGACAAACTTGCGTCGCGTGTAATGCACATCCACCTTGTTGGAGTTGCGCGCTTGAGAGTAATAAGCCGCCAACTGCGCGGCCCGGATCAACAGAGATGCTTCCAAGTCTGTGTCATTGGATGGGTTCCGGACGATGACGTGTGAACCGGTGTAGCCGGCGACATGGAACCAGAAATCTTCCGCTGTTGCGACCTTGAACGTCAGTTCGTCATTTTCACGGCTGTTTCTCCCAACGAGAACCTCGTGGCCGTCCATCTGGATGGAGCGTCGCCGACGTGCACCCGGTTGCCGGGCCTTCTTGGAATCAGGCCGTGAACGACGCGGATCCGCCACGTCAGTCAGCGTTGTTAATGCGTCCCAGCTGCAGACGGATCCTACGCGGTCGGCCTCGGCCTTGAGCCCGGCTTGGGTGAATTCGAGTTTCGATAGTTGCGTGCGGACCATATCCATACCGCGCCCAGCCTTCTTGTGTTGCTTGAACATCTTGTTGACGTTCTCGCGCAGCGTTTTTGATGCGTCGAGTTCGATAGTCCGCGATTTGGGGCCGTCTCCAAAGTAGTCGGTGACCTCGATACTTTCGTGATGACGATCCATGTCGACGCCGCTGGCCACTAGCATCTGGGCACGGTCCTTAAGTTCTCTGGCTTCGCTATATCGCTGCTGTCGATCAAGCAGGCGTTCGTGCTGGTGCCGCAGTCGCCGCAGTCGATCTCGAATCCGCCTCATCCTCGGTAACTTGACCTGTTCCAGCAGGATTCGAGATTCCAGTTGATCAGAGACCACGCGCGTAGCCTCCAGCATGCCGGGATAGGTCTGGACTCCGTGGGTTTTTCGTGCCAGCGACTCCAGTTCGATTGGAGTGATGATTACCTTTCGCAACTCTTCGACATTGTTGCGCTCCAGGGTGACACTGAGGGGCTTGCCGGAGTATGCCCATGCCGTCGGTGCCGGTTCGAGGAGACGAGCAATCAAATCCTTCATTTCCTCCGGCAATTCGCGCTTCGAAGCAGCCTGGCGATAGCAGATCTCAGCCGCGAACAGCGGTCCGACCCCCGCAATGTTACGAATCAGCCAGTTCTTTGGATCCTTCGAAAATTCAGTTTCAGAAAACCATGAACGATCGTCTTCACGTGTCAGCGCAAGATCCATCTTGCCGGTTTTTGGATAAGAGTACGCGTCATATTCACCCAATCCGCGATGGCGACTCGGTGCCACGGCGGATCCCAATACATTGCGGCCCCGGTCCAGGAGGAAAAGGTTGGGAGAATTCGGTAGAAGTTCGGCGACGAGAAAGACAGTTTGCAGTTCCCGGGCCGGGAGAGCTGTTTTGAACTTCAATTCCACGATTCGCTCAGAAAGAGCTTTGTCTATTTCAAGGAGCTGGGCGGAAACGAGGTGTTTCCGAATAATCATCAGGAAATCGGTGGTGACTGTTTCGACCGGAGGGTGTTTTCCGGAAACGTAAATAATGGGATTTCGCGCATCGAGCGATAGTTTCAACGCCGGTATCCTGACGGACCTTGTCTGCAACAGGAATACGTTCCGGTGGTGTTGCACGATACGCCGCACGACCATCCCCTCCGTTACGGTTTTCAGTTGCTCGACCAGCGCTATGAGCGCGAAGTTTTCCATTCGTCTATTTTAGCCCGCTTTTTTCTCCGGCTGGCGTCGCGAAGCCCACCGGGGGTTCGATGGCCCGGTCGAACAACGACGTCGGCAGGGTATTTTTCTGTATGGCCCTTCGCCTGCAAATCCAGGGAGTGAGGAAGACGGGTGCCGGAAGAACAGGCGACGTAGTGACCTGTACCCCCCGAATCAGGAGCAGCGCCGATGGGTCTTGCCGGGGAGATCGAGGCGCGAGACGGAAGTCGATGTCTTCACATCGAAGACGGCTCGCAACAAATGTATCGCTCCCAACCCCCATCGGCCCAAAGGGTTCAGGCGAAACGGCATTGTCTTCGTTGTCGTCGCCGCCTCGCAATGTCGGGGCATTTACTCGTTGTCGACTCCTAGAATTCAACGCCGTTTGGCCCGAACGCTGCTCCTGAGTCGGGGGGTACAGGCCACTAACCCCTTCACCGGGGAGCCCGAACCCGTCAAAATCCGATGGGGCCGATGGATCCGGTACTGAGGCAGACCACGGGCAGGGACCGGTCAGATGCGTTTGATGTAGGTGCCTGAGACCTTATCGGTCCATGTCAGGTGTTCCGGGTCGATAAACGCCCACAGAAATCCGAAAAAGAGCGGAACTATTGAAATCAGGTAGCCGAAGCCTCTTAGGAACGCCTCGGGGAGACCCAGGCGTTCCCCGTTCCGGTTGACGGCGACGAGGCCATGGATGCGCATGCCTGTCGTCTGGCTCATACTCAGCATGAACAGGAAGAAGTAGATGACGACAAGGAGCAGGTAGGCAGCACAGTAGATTCCCACAATTCGGCGGTTCAGGGGAATTGGCATCGGCATTTCAGCGACAGTCGAGACAAGGAAGATCAAGTACAGCCCGAAAACAATCACAAGGTCGGTCAACGCCGCGTAAGTTCGAGAGAGGAGAAGCCCGCGCTGGTAATCCGGGAGTGTGAATTCGGCGGCGTAGTTTTCGTCATCGAAGTCAAGTCCGGGCTGGACCTTGGATAAGTCGATGACCGTCCTGCCAACTCTACGCTGCATTCGACCGAATTTTATCACGGTTCTTGCGGCAGGGAGGCTAATGTGATTTAACTGGGGACGGACTCTAGGAGAGACCTGTGCTCCAGAGACGTTTCGCGTTTGTGAAGTGTACGTCCCGTTTCAACGAAGGACAGGTCCCACATAAGCTATGCATGCATGGATATTAGCGTTTCTACTGATCGCGCCGCTCCAGGAAGACCTCGTCGTTAGCGCCGGACGGCTCGAGCGCACGGGCAGCGTCGTGACGTATACCGGTGACGTCGTCGTCACCTACCGGGATATGCGCATAGAAGCGGAGACGATCGTTTACGACGAATCCACTCAGATTCTGCTAGCGCCCGACGGCGTCACATTCGTGCGTGGCCAGGAAAGACTGACCGGCCGGCGCCTCGAAATCAACCTGGACACGACCGATGGTGTCTTGACTGATGCTACGGGCGCGCTCGGTCCCAGTTATCTGATTCAGGCGGCTGAAGTTCACCGCTTGGAAGACGGCCGCTATGAGCTTTTCGATGCGACGGTCACCACGTGCGACGAGGAAGGGAATCCCGTGTGGGAGTTCCACACCGCGCGGACGACGATCGATCCAGATTCAAACGTGCGGGCCGTAAATTCGGTCTTGAGAATCCAGGGTGTTCCGGTCTTCTACATGCCCTACCTCAGTGCACCCGCGGCAACCCGGCCGCGTTCCACCGGTTTTCTCACACCCCAGACTTCAACCTCTACAACGAAGGGACGGAGCGTCAGCGAGTCGTTCTATTATGTCATCAACCGAAGTGCGGACCTCACTGTAACCGGGGAATATTTCACCTTGCGTGGTCTGGCCGGCGCAGCGCGGTTTCGTGCCGTACCCAACGGGCGTTCTCGGATCGAAATCGACAGCTTTTTTGCCGATGACCGCAAAGGTCAGGGGGGGAAGAGCGCGAGGATTCTGGCCTCTACCGAACGTAACGACTTGCGGGCCGTCGCTGACCTGAACCTCGTCAGTTCGTTTGTGTTCCGGCAGGTATTCGAGGAAGGATTTGATGTGATCTCATCTCCCACGGAACGTTCGCGCGCATTCGCTACCTACACCACTCCCGGCACAAGCTACAACCTCCTTTATACACGGCAGGGAACCTTCTTCGTTGACCAGCCCACGGCAATTATTCGTAAGCTCCCCTCCATGGACATGGCCGTGCACGCCCGTCCGGTCGGGAACTTGCCGGTGTTCTTCAGCTTTGATGGCAGCGTGGCGGGTTTGCATCGTCGCGATGCGGTGATCAGAAGCTCCGCGCTCGTCGGGCGCGTGGACATCCATCCGCGAGTCGAAATACCGATATTACGTGGAGCGGCGTTTAGCTGGAGTCACCAGCTGGGCATTCGAGAAACGTACTATTCAGACAGACAGAATGTTGGGGATCAACGCGATGCACTGAATCGCTTCGGTTTTGACTATGGTTTCGTGTTCAGTGGGCCGCAACTGGAGAAGCGGTACAGTAACTGGACGCATGTCATCGAGCCTCAGGTCGAGTATCGGTATGTCACGGGTGTCGATGACTTTGGCAATACGCTGTTGATTGATGATACGGATTTATTCGTCGATACCAATGAAGTTCGCTATGGAATCGCGAATCGGATTTTCACGAATCGTGAGGTTCTCAGCTGGACTCTAACGCAGAAGTATTATGGCAACCCGACTTTTGGAGGCGCGCTCGTGCCCGGACGTGACGCCGCCCTGGAACCACTTCTGGATTTGACGGGGTTTGGATTTGCAGACGAGGCTCGGCGTTTTTCGCCCCTGGTGTCCCTGCTCCGTTTTTCGCCGCGCGCGGGCTTAAGTACGGATCTGCAAGTCGATTACGACACCGTTCGGAGACAGTTTAGAAGTGCGGGCATTATCGGACGTTACCAGGCAGGTCCCTTGTTCAATAACGTTGCGTACTTCTTTACTCGAAGAAGCCTGACGCAGTTGCCGAATAATCAGATCCGAGCGACCTTCGGATTCGGCAATTCGGACCGGCGGGGACTCAACGGTGCCGTCAGCTTTGCATACAACGTCGATCAATCAATCTTGCAGGCCTCGACCGCACAGCTTAGCTATAATACCGACTGCTACGGATTGCATCTTGCGTTCATGCAGTTTGACCTGGGTCCCCGCCGGGAAAGTCGTTTCCGGTTTTCTTTTTCCCTGAAAGACCTTGGAGCCATTGGCAATCTCGGACAGGACAGCCTTCTCTGACGGCGACGATTAACCATGCCCTTTCCCCTTCATCGCATGCGCCGCCTCAGGCGCAAGGGTCGGCTTCGGTCGCTGGTGCAGGAAACACGCCTGAACCGGGAGGCGCTTGTCTATCCCATTTTTGTTTGTCCCGGCACCGGCGTCCGCAACGAGATTCCTTCAATGCCGGGACAGTACAACGTTTCGGTTGACGAAGCGGTCAAAATTGCGCGCGAGGTGGAGCAGGCAGGTATTGGCGGTCTCATGCTCTTTGGCATTCCGGAGTCCAAGGACTCGGTCGCGGGAGGGGCCTACGATGTGAACGGGATCGTACAGCAGGCGCTCGGAGAGATCAGGAAGAATGTCCAGGAACTCATTCTTGTCACCGACGTGTGCCTGTGTGAGTACACCGACCACGGTCACTGCGGTGTCATTCGTGACGGTGAAGTGGAGAACGACCTCTCGCTCGAACTTCTGGCAAAAACCGCATTGAGCCACGTCCGCGCAGGGGCCGACATGGTGGCGCCATCCGACATGATGGATGGCCGGGTGGCTGCGATTCGATCTAAGCTGGATGAATTCCAGTTCGACCACATTCCAATCATGTCCTACGCAGCCAAGTACTCTTCGGCCTTCTACGGCCCGTTCCGCGAAGCCGCGGGTTCTACGCCCCAGTTCGGGGACCGGCGCGGTTACCAGATGGATCCTCCGAACGTCCGGGAGGCCCTGCGGGAAATTGAGATCGATCTCGAAGAGGGTGCGGACATCGTCATGGTCAAACCGGCCCTGGCCTACCTCGATGTCATTCAACGTGTTCGAAATGCTTTTAACGCGCCGATCGCTGCCTATCAGGTGAGTGGTGAGTATTCAATGATTGAAGCGGCTGGGGCGAACGGCTGGATCGATCGCGAACAAATCATCCTGGAATCCGTCATCGCAATCAAACGAGCGGGGGCAGACGTGATCATCACGTACTACGCTCCGGAACTTGCCGGTTTGCTGTAGGTACGGCTACTGGTAGGGAAGTGACGAGGCGGATCCTGAGTCCCGAGTTGGAAATACGCAACAAACGGTTTCGCTCCGCCGGCGCGTGTGGATCCCGAGGCGGAGTCGGGGCTTTCTGATTAAGCAGCAAGCCCGTGCGTCCAGAGTAAGGAGATGATCGGATCGAACCCGGACGAATCTGATAGGCGAGCAATCGCGGACTCAAGACACCATGGAACCGTTGACGTTAAGGCTTTGGCTTCTAACTCTCAACATTTTCACTCCAGTTCAGCGCCTCTGTGGGTATACGTATCCCTCGAAGTTTTCAACCTTACTTGATGACACTTAAATGACACCTAATGACATGAATAAATCCGAAACACTGTTCAATCGAGCGGAACAGGTCATACCCGGAGGGGTCAACTCACCGGTTCGGGCGTTCACGGCAGTCGGCGGCAATCCCGTGTTTGTTCAGAAAGGGGAAGGTTCCCGGATCTGGGATGTCGACGGGGGGTCCTATATCGACTACATCGGGTCCTGGGGTCCGCTGATCAACGGGCACCGGTCCGAGGCTGTCAGTCGGCGTCTCCGGCGGGTTATCGACGAGATGGGAACTTCCTTCGGCGCGCCCACGGAGTTGGAGGTGGAACTGGCCGAGCTGATCTGTGGCAGGTATCCGTCGATCGATAAGGTGCGGCTCGTCAATTCGGGAACCGAAGCCACGATGAGTGCGATCCGTCTGGCGCGAGGATTTACCGGAAGAGACAAGATTCTGAAGTTCGAAGGGTGCTACCACGGGCATGGCGACAGCCTGTTGGTGAAGGCCGGTTCCGGTGTCCTGACTCTGGGGTTGCCGGACAGTCCCGGCGTTCCAGCCGCTTTGGCTGAGTTGACCTTGGTTGCCGGGTACAACGACTTGAGCGGTCTCAAGGACTTGTTTGGGCAAATGGGTGAGGCAATCGCGTGCGTGATCGTAGAACCGGTTGCGGGCAATATGGGATGTGTAGCTCCCGAGGCGGGTTTTCTTGAACTGCTTCGAGATCTGACGGCTGCGTCGGGCACGATCCTGATTTTCGATGAGGTGATGACGGGTTTCCGCTTGTCGCCAGGTGGCGCGCAGCACCTCTACGGCATCCATCCGGATCTGACGGCGCTTGGCAAGATCATCGGCGGGGGGTTGCCCGTGGGAGCCTACGGCGGCCGTGGGGACATCATGGATCAAGTGGCGCCGGTTGGACCTGTCTACCAGGCCGGAACGCTTTCGGGTAATCCGCTGGCCGTTGCCGCAGGACTGGAAACCTTGCGCGGTCTGGGGGTGGGGGACTCCTATGCGCAATTGGAGACGTTGGGGTCTCGCCTGGAGCGAGGCATTAACGATCAGGCGGTCGAACGTGGTGTACGCGTCCAGGTGAACCGTGTGGGTTCCATGCTGACTCTCTTTTTCGCAGACCAGGCTGTCACTGATTTCCCCTCGGCCAAGACCTCCGATACGGACCGCTTCGAAGAATTCTTTTGCAAGATGCTGGTCGAAGGAATCTACTGGCCGCCCTCACAGTTTGAAGCGGCGTTCATTTCGACCGCACATACCGAGGCCGACATCGACGAAACGATCCACGCCATCGGCCGTTGTCTATAAAATAAGGGGTCAGGGCCCACCGACGCGTCTACGTGAAGTTTACGGGAACCCTACGGTTCCACGAGTGTTGCCGTGACGTCTACGGCTCGACAGCTGTCGCCGTTGCTTTGTCCGGCTCAGCATTTCGAGGCCTCGCGTGAGGAGCAAATTGTCTTCGAATCTCGGCGGCCCGAATATAATTGCGGGACACATATGCAAATCGCAGGGACCATGGGAACCATCGGCCTGATCTTGCTGGCGGGCGTCGGTGGAATCGCCCAGATTTCCAGTATGACCTTGGCGGTGCAGGATCCGGGCGCTCCTGTGGTGCGATCTCAGCTCCTCTGGGTGGACCGAGGTGGCCAGCAAATCGCGACACTGGGAGGTCTGGAAGACTACGGGAACATCGAATTGTCTCCGGCCGGAGACCAGGTGGCCGTAGCGTTGATGGACAACTCCGAGGGGACGCGGGATATCTGGTTGTACGACGTTGTCGACGGAAGTCGGACACGTATCACTTCGAACCCGGCGGATGAAAACTGGATGATCTGGTCTCCGGACGGAAGCCGCGTGGTCTTCAACCGGTTCGAAGGCAACGCACTGGGCCTTTACCAGACGCTTTCGGACGGGACCGGTGCCGAGGAACTTCTGATCAGTGACGCCGACGGCAAGTGGCCCGTCAGTTGGTCTCCCGATGGCGAAATCATCCTGTATGTGACCGACAGCCGTGGCACGGGCAACGATCTGTGGGCGCTGCCTCTGTCGGGCGATCGGAGGCCCTTTCCAATCTTTCAAACGCCCTATGCGGAGAACTGGGCTTCGTTTTCTCCCGATGGGCGGTGGATCGCTTTCAGTTCGAATGACTCCGGCCGTCCCGAAATCTATGTGACGCCGTATCCACCCTCGGAACGCCGGTGGCGGATATCTGCGGGCGGAGGATCGCAGTCACGATGGCGTAGCGACGGCGAAGAACTGTTCTACATGGCTCCGGACCTGACGTTGATGGCTGTGGGGTTCAGGACTCGGGGTTCAGAAATCGAAGTGAGCGCGGCGCGGGCCCTGTTCGAGATCCGTCCTCCACGCTTGTCCTACCGCGCTTACCATCCTACCGATGGCGAGCGATTTCTAGTGAATCGCCTGATCATCACCCCGGGTCGCGATACCGAGCGTGCCGAATAAACCTCACCGCTAAGGCCCTGTGTTCTTCTTTCCTATACCTTCGGTGTACAGCCCCTCCCCGAACGCCGATGGCGAGGTTTACCGAAGGATCCATGTCCGATCTGTGTGGTCCAGACTGAGGGGCGCACTCAACTGCATTCCAGCCGCCGTTCCCGCAGCACTCTTTCCAGCGCTGAATCGCCCGCTTCCGGTACTAAAGTTCTCCTTTCACAGGTCGATAAGGCTGGATACGGGGAGATTTACTCATGGACGTAAACGGCATTTTCAGCAGCGGCGGCGTGGGGGAAACACTCCGCATTAACAGCCCGGTCGCTTCGCGCCAGAACCGGTCATTCCTCCTCGACCGCCTTGGCTCATCGGGCGTCACACATACGCCAACATCAAATGCCCTGCGGATGACTATTGCAGAAGCACGCGACGGGCTGGGAGCCGCCTCCGCGGAACTGACCCGGGCGCTTCGGGCCCTGAGCAACGAAACCCGGCCGGTCTATACTTATTCGACCACCACACGCGGCCCGGTGATGGCGATTGCCCGCGGAGCCAGCGCGCGTCTGGCCGACACTGAGGGGGGGCCTACTCAACGCTCCAGACGACAGTGGCCGTTAATACACAGACCTCGACCGACCAGTCTTCATCCAGCGTCCTCGGTCTTGACGTCGTCTCGCCCGAGATGAAGTCTACGATCGCTTCCACTGAGGAAATCATCGTTGGGACGACGTCGTACGATTCACCCACGCTGAACTTCGTCGGACCCGGCAAGGAATCAACCAGCACCGGCTCGCTCACGGGTGTATACACCGGGATCAACACCGCCGCCGCTGCAGAGTCTCTGGAATTAAATATTCTGCAGCTCGCCGATTTGAACGCGTCGACTCCAGTGAATGTGCAGTTTGAAGTGCGCGATCAGTCGGGGAACCTTCTGTTCAGCTTCAACGGCGACCTCAAAGCCGGCGATGCGGTCTACCTGGGCGACGACATTGGTCTTTCGATTTCGTTCTCGAACGGCAAACTCCGTGAGAATCATTCCGACTCCACCAACGTCGCTCACCAGAATATCGACGTCGATGAAGACGCTGTGTTCAACGCTTCGGATCCGGCCGATCGACCGCAGTTCGAGAACGCTGCACAGGTGACGGCCGGGTCGTTCACGGTCAACGGGGTCACGATCGACGTATACGCCAACGACACGATCAAGCTGGTATGGGAGCGAATTAAGAATGCGGGCGCGGGGGTAACGGCTTCATTTAGTGACGACCGGATCACGCTGGAGAGTGACGACATCTCGGAGGACGCGATCGTTCTGGCTAACGACACGTCGGGCTTTCTGAGCGCAACCAAACTCAGTGGTGCGACGACGGTAGCCGGCAACCTGAAAGATGACCGTCAGGTCTTCTCAAAAACGACTCAGTTCAACGCTGTCACGGATGGAACGTTTTCAATCAACGGCACGTCGATTGCGATCGATGCCGATCAGGACACGCTCGAAACCGTGATCGAAAAGATCAACAACTCGGGCACCGGGGTGGCGACCAGCTACGACAGCGGCAGCGACCAGCTCCTGCTGAGCCCAGGCTCTTCCGGAGCGCCGCTTTCACTCGAGGATGACACGAGCGGCTTTCTAGCCGCTGCAAACATTGCCACCGGCCACTTCGCCACACAGGTCAATGCCGATGCAGCCTTTAACGGCACGGCTCTGAACGCCCCGATGTTCGATCTCGGACATGTCGTGTCCGCGGGAAGCTTCACCGTCAACGGCGTAACCATCACCGTGGATGCCGCCGATTCCGTCAACACGGTACTGGCGAAAATCACGGCTTCAGCCGCCGGGGTCACTGCGAGTTACGACGACGCATCCCAGATCGTGACCCTGACTGCAACTAACCAATCCACGGATCCGATCACCGTCGGCTCTGACACGTCCGGTTTTCTCGCGGCTGTGAAACTCGATGGATCGGCAGTGAGCACCCCGGGCGCGCCGACTTCGATTTCGGCATTCGCCGCCACGCTTGACACTATGGCGGAGTATTCGAGCGTCCAGACCGGAACACTGACGGTGAATGGACAGCAGATATCCATCGACCCCACAAGCACGACGATCAACAATGTCGTGGCTGCAATCAACGGTATCGAGAACGTATCGGCCACTCTGAATCAATCAACGGGTGCGATATCCATCGAGTCGACTGCGATCGGAGTTGACATCACGCTCTCAGACACTTCGGGCCTTCTGTCGACTCTGGACATTTCGGCCGACACATACACGGGCTCTCGTCGCGTCACCAACGTCGTTGAGACGCGGACCGAAAGCGAGACCGTTTCGAACGCGAAGACCGTAACGACCGATGTCGAAAAGGCCGTGGCGACGCTGAACGAGTCCTTGGCTCACTTCTCTACGGTCGCGGACGCCGACGGGAGAATCACAGAAATTGGGGACGCCCTCCGGGGCGCGACCCAGGTGCTGTCGGAAGCCGGAATCGAGGGGTTGAGCTTCAGTGCCAATGGGTCGCAAATGAATTTCTCCCTGGACACCGCACAGCTGGAACGAACGCTGGCCCTGGACAAGGGATCCCTGGCCGCCGAGCTCGACCGATTCGCCGAGATGCTCGCAGAAGCTGCCAAAGAGCCGGAAGCCGAAGCCCCCGATCGCCTCTCGCTTCTCCAGGTCGGGAGCACGATCCAGTCGCAACAGTTCGCCGATCTTGCTGCGGGCGCCCTGACTTTATCCGGGCCGTCGCAGCGCGAATCTCAGGGCGCCGGAGCCTTCTGGAAGGCGGTCGAGGCGTATTCTGAAAACAGCCGCAGTTGCACTCTCAAGAAGAGGATGTATCGTTCACGGGCTGATGGAACCTGAGGCCCTCATACGTGCTGGTCAACGAGGATCGGGTTGCCGTCCGGGTCGATGGCGACAAAACTGGCGGGACCCTTAGTGGTCGCGTCTGCCTCTGTCAGTAGCCCTACACCTGCCGCTTTCAACTGGCGCTGAAGATCGCGTACGTCGGTAAATGTATCGATCTCGCCAGCGTTACTGTCCCATCCCGGATTGAAAGTTAAGGTGTTTTTTTCGAACATGCCCTGAAAGAGACCAATTGCGTGATCACCGTTCTTCAGGATCAGTCAGTTCTCAGAGGCCTCTCCGGCGAAGACGGTGAAGCCAAACTTTTCGTAGAAAGTCCTCGAAGCCTGGATATCCTTCACAGCCAAGCTGATCGAAAACGCGCCGAGTTCCATAGGTGCCCCTTTCAAAAGGTGTGTACCCCCCCGTGGCTCGAAAGGAGGGCCTGGCCGGCTTCCAATCCCCGCGCACCGGCCCGTCAGTCCCCCGCCTAATCCACAGGCAGTCGGTATGCGACCAACTCGCCACTGTAGGACCCGCCACTGATGGCCACCACGAGGTATTGCCGGCCATTCAGCATGTAAATCATTGGTGAGCCGGTCTGCGGCGCCGGCATGTAGATTTCTCCAATATCCTCACCGGTGGCCTTGTCGTAGGCGCGCAGCATCGCTCCACGCAGGCCGTTCGGTGCCGTGAAGAATCCCCCCTCGCCGGCAATCACCAGCGTCTCGGTGACCAGTGTACCGATGCGCCCGGGGCGGCCTGTCCGCGGGATATCCAGGCCCTGGAGCGCCGGATGATTCTTGACGTTGTCGGGTGTCTCGCCGTGTGCAATCTGCCAGGCGATCACCCCCTCATTGAGATCGATGGCCGTGATGCGGCCGTAGGGCGGCTTGACCAGAGGGAGCCCCTGTAACGACGGATTCGGGCCCGAGAGGTCGCCGACGCCAGATGGCCCGGCCGGGTCCGGGTCGGTTGCGAAGCCGCGAATGTAGTTCATGTCCGACTGGTCTGGCCGGGGCGGCATCAGACCGACGGCGGAAATGGCGGTGTTGGAGAACACGTAAAGAATGCCGGTCTCGGGATCGAACGACCCGCCCTGCCAATTGGCGCCACCGGTGACAGCCGGCAGCATCAACGTCCCGAGCTGACCGTCCCACTGGCTGACCACAGGTGGCGTGAACAGCGGACCGATCTTGTAGTGTGAAGCCATCTCCACGGCACGCGCCCTGAGCTCAGGCGTGAAATCGATCAGGTCGTCGATGGACACGCCTTGCCGATCGAAGGCAGGCGGCGGTGACAAACGGCTGCGTCGGGCTGGTTTCCTCGCCCGGCACCACCGACTGCTCGACCACGCGCTCTTCGATCGACCACACCGGTTCCCCCGTCGCGCGATCGAACATGTAGACCCAACCCTGCTTGGAGGGCTGCGCCACGGCCTGGATGTCGCGGCCATCGACGGTGATGTCCACCAGGATCGGAGCGCAGGGGATATCCTGGTCCCAGATGCCGTGGTGTACCAGCTGGAAGAACCAGCGGAGATCTCACGTGTGCAGGTCGACGGCCACAAGGCTCTCTCCGAATAGTGTGTCGCCGGGGCGATGGCCGCCGTAGTAGTCGCCGGTGGGGAGCTCCACCGGCATGTAGACCAGGCCCAGTTCCACGTCCACGCTCATCTGCGCCCATACTCCGGTGTTTCCGGTGTACTCCCAGGAACCGCCCTCCCACGTCTCATGGGCGAACTCACCGGGCTGGGGGATGGTGTGGAAGATCCACAGCCGCTCCCCGGTGCCCGCATCGAATCCACGGACGTATCCCTTCTGGTTCCGATAGCTCTCGGGCGCGCTGCCCGGGATGTGGGCCGCGCCGACGATGATCACGCCGTCGGCGATGACCGGTGCCGCGTGCAGTCCGACCTCGCCGGTGACCAGGTCCATCTCCTGGTCCATGTCAAGCTTGAGATCGACAACACCACGATCACCGAAGTCCGGCACCGGTACACCCGTCTTTGCGTCGAGCGCGAGCATTCTGTATCCGGGGGTCACGTATACGACCCGCGCATTGCTCCCGTCGTCGTCGCTCCAGTACGCCAGGCCACGGCCCGAAAGCCGCCGCGGCGCCGCCTCGCCACGCTCGCCTTCACGCTCGCTGTGCATCCAAAGCATCTCACCGGTCTCTGCGTCCAGCGCGACCACCGCGCGGCGCGTACCGGCAGTCGTGTAGACCACCCCGTCAACCATCAATGGTGTTGACTGGAAGTTGAACTCGGGTCGTGGCCCGAGCGAATCGGTTTTGAAGCGCCAGATAACTTCGAGATCCTCGAAGTTGTCGCCATTGATCTGGTCGAGCCTCGCGTAGCGGGTGCTGGCCAGATCGCCTCCGTAGGTGCGCCACTCGCCGCCTACCGCGCCGGTCTGGGCGACACTCGGTCCAGTTAGTAACAGTACGGCAAGAGGGACGCTGACGAGGGTGACAGCGAAGGTTCGGTGACTGTGAGATTTCATCGGGCTCCCTTCCTCCACTATGGGTTTCTGCTTAAGAACCGGATCTGACCGAGGACGGCGGCCTGGGGGTCGAGGACGAACTCACCCTCAGGAAATCCTCCGGAGCTCAGCATGAAGGCAAGGACTTCGGCCACCCGCCGTCGACTGAGGCTGCCGGGATCGTCCGATGGCATTGACACGCGAATGCGCTCGGCGAGGTCGTTGAGCGTTGTGCCGTTCCAGGTTGTGTTGAACGTGAAACCCACCAGGGCTGGAGCGGCCTCGACCCCGCCCAACGCATCGCCGTGGCAAGACGCGCAAGCTCCGCGGTAAATCTCCGCGCCGTCAGCGGCCTGCCGTTCGGTGTACACGCCGTCCCACACGGTCCGGGTCGCGTTCTGTGCGGCGATCATAGGCCTCGGCGCAAGGATCTGGGCACAGAGCAGGCATGTGAAAGCGATAAGCGACCTCCGGGACGAAACCCGGGTCAAAGTCAAAAGCCTCATGCGTGATCCTTTCGTGGGCAATCTGAGGATAGTCAAAACATCAACATTTTTCCAATTGATGCTAACGTCAAGTGAGCGTTCTTCGACCTCGTTGTCGTGTCCAAAGCTGAAAGCCAAGCTGAGTATTTGCTAAATCGCGTGTCGTAACTCGAAGATTGTCGGTTCAGGCAGCCGTCATATTATTGAAATTGAGGCCATCCATGCTCTCCGCCACTTCTTTGGCGGTTCTGAACAGATCCCCCGAACCCGGTATCTGGCGCTGCAAGTCGTCTGAGCCCCAGCGCCCGAAGGATGCAAGTTTCATCTGAAGCACTTTGATTTTCATCCGCTCGGACCGCGTGTCCGGTTGCGTTAGATGAATGAGACTACAAGTGGAATTTCAGGTCGATGAAACAGTCACATGCACGCTTTGGACGATACACGCGTGAATCGTTTAAATCCCGTTCAGGAGGTGCAGGAGAGGGTTTTCTGCGATTGCACAGGCAATGTGAGCGAAAATAGGACCATAGGTCAAGGTGCCGGCACCGGTTCCTATTGGTACCCGACGATCAAGTATCAATGCGGGCTGGTAGTTCGCCATGCAGAGGGCCTGGGCGCGGGGAGTCTGTAACGAAGATGGTCGAAATAGAGCGGGCAGGCAATGCAATCCTCAGGGCGGTGGGGCACGATGCGATTTGTGGGTTTTTTTTGGTGAGACGGATACCATGAGTACATTGAATATTCATGCGCTGGACGGCTTGAACTTCGACAACCGTTTTACCCGTGAACTGCCAGCGGATCCGGACACGACTAACGCGAGACGGCAGGTTTATGGCGCCTGCTATTCTCGCGTTCGACCCACACCTGTTGCCAAGCCCCGTCTGGTCGCCTATACCCGGGAGGTTGCCGAAGACCTGGATCTCACCCCCGAGGACTGTGTTTCGTCGGAGTTTACAGAAGTGTTTTCGGGCAATCGATTACTCGAAGGTATGGATCCGTATGCCACTTGCTATGGCGGTCACCAGTTTGGACATTGGGCGGGCCAGCTTGGAGACGGACGTGCAATCAATCTCGGAGAAACAGTTACTAGCCGGGGGCAGCGGCGAACCTTACAGCTCAAGGGCGCCGGCCTCACGCCATATTCACGCACGGCCGACGGACTCGCGGTTTTGCGTTCTTCGGTGCGGGAATTCTTGTGTAGCGAGGCCATGCATCACCTCAGAGTACCAACGACACGGGCTCTCAGCCTTGTGACCACTGGCGAATCGGTGGTCCGCGACATGTTTTACGACGGCCGTCCCAGGGAGGAACCCGGGGCCGTCGTCTGTCGCGTCGCACAGTCGTTTTCCCGTTTCGGCAGCTTTCAGATATTTGCCGCTCGGAAAGACGCCGGAGTGCTCAAGCAATTGGCCGACTATACGATACGCACGGACTTTCCCCATTTGGGTGAGCCGTCGCCAGCGGTCTATGTGCAGTGGTTTCGCGAGGTCTGCCTCAGAACGGCCGATATGATCGTGCAATGGATGCGAGTGGGATTCGTCCATGGCGTCATGAACACCGACAATATGTCGATCCTCGGTCTCACGATGGACTACGGACCCTACGGTTGGCTGGAGAACTTCGACACCAATTGGACTCCTAACACGACCGACGCCGGGGGACGCCGGTACAGGTTCGGGAACCAGCCGGAGATCGCGCAGTGGAATCTGGCTCAGTTCGCCCAATCCATCCTGCCTTTGGTGGATGGTGTTGAACCGTTTCAAGATGCGCTAAACGGATATGCCACCGACTTCCGGGACGGTTGGCAGGCGATGATGGCTGCGAAGTTGGGGTGGCGGCGGTTTGATCCTGGCAGCGACGCCGAACTGGTTTCCGAACTGCTCGCGATCCTTGAACTTGCGGAAACGGACATGACCCTGTTCCACCGTCGGTTGGCGCGGGTCGATGTGGATTCTGCAAATTCGGAAGCAGCCACCGACACCGCACTGATCGCGCCTTTGATGGATGCCTATTATGTCGCGGATCAGCTAACCGCCGAATACCGCGCGCGCCTGGGTGCATGGATACGGTCCTACCGGGATCGTGTTCGAAAAGACGTGCCGGCTCAACCGGTCGATGCAACACAAGCGTTAAATCGTTCAGCCGGAGTTTCAAACCCCAACGTCTGGCGGGGGCGTTCGTTAAGTCTCCGGGCAATGAAGTCCAGATGTTCCTGTGAGTGTACAGACAAGTCCGTTCCTTTCGGGAAGTAATACCGCAACAGACCATTGGTGTTTTCGTTCGAGCCGCGTTGCCATGGACTCTGTGGATCACAGAAGTAGACGTCAATCTTCGTGGCCAGAGTGAAGCGCTTGTGATCGGCCATTTCCCGACCGCGATCCCAGGTCAGCGATTTGTACAGTTCTGTCGGTAGCTCTCTGGCGTGCTTGATGAGCGCCGAGATGACCGTCTCTGTTTCCTTGCTCGACACCTTCACTAACATCACGTAGCGCGAGTGACGTTCGACCAATGTGGCGATGTGGGTGTTCTTAGATCCAGCCAGTAGGTCTCCCTCCCAGTGACCGGGCACGGCACGATCTTCGACTGAGGCCGGACGCTCACGGATCGATACCATATCGGCGAGTTGCCCTTTACCGTGGCCTTTCCGGGTCGCATGTTGGGATCGACGGATCGATCGCTTTGAACGCAAACACAGAGTCAGTTCTTTCTTTAGAGCCCCGCGGGCCTGGATGAAAAGGCTGCGATAGATAATCTCGTGCGACACGTGAAGCGACTCGTCTTCCGGATAGGTGTGCTTCAGCCACCCGGCGATCTGTTGAGGCGACCAGTCCAGGCGGAGCTTGTCTTCGACCAGCTGCCGTAGCCGGAGACATTGGGCCAGGCGGCATGGCTTCGGACGGCGTGCCCTGTCCCACGCCCGCTGATCGGCTTCCAACGCTCGATAGTTATCATAGCCGCCATTGCGACCGATTTCCCGACTCAGTGTCGACGGTGAGCGACCCAGCGCCATGGCCATCGACCGAATCGACTTCTTCGCCGCAATACCCCTGGAAATCTCTTCACGCTCGATCAGAGTTAGGGCCCGGGATGAACGGCAACGGGGCCGCGGACGGATGCCGCCATACACGGCCAGTTGGCGATGAATCGACGTCCCCCCTCTGTCCAGTACACGACCGATCGCTTTGGTGGACTCCCCCCGCTGCCACCGATCCCATATCTCGACCAGCTCCGTGGTTGTGAACCACCGGCGCTTCCTCATCCGTCGCTTCTTTCTTTTCTTCGGCATACACTTCACCTCGCTTCCTATGTGAAGTGTTGCATCGACCTATTGAGACCACACGCCATGCCTGACACGGAGCGGACTCGGCGGATGAACGCCGTCAATCCCAAGTACGTGCTGCGGAACTACCTTGCCCAACTGGCCATCGACCGGGCTGAACTGGGCGACGACTCGATGATTCATGAACTGATGGGGTTGCTGCAAGATCCCTACGGTGAGCAGCCCGAGCGCGAACATCTGGGTGAAAGACGTCCGGATTGGGCACGGCATCGCGAGGGTTGCTCTATGCTGTCCTGCAGTTCGTAAGGCTCTACAGGTCGCATTTGTCGGACGGATCAATGCGTCATGGCGTAGATAAGATAATTGACGCCGAACCTGACCGATAACGCTGCAGGCTGGAAGGGCATTTCAGCACGGTCGACCCACTCCCAGTACTCACCGAAATCGTTATTCTGGTTCGCGATCACGATCAGGCGGCCATTGTCGTCCTGCATGCCCCAAAACTGAGCGACTTCACCCAGGAAACGGCCGTCATAATACGGCGACGTCATATCCAGCGTCTCGATCGAAAAGAAAGTGTTGAAGATCTGCTGGTCGGGGTCGAGTCGGAACATGTCTCGCTCCGGGAACACTTTCTTCATCTGGACTTGAAGATTGGCCAGGTCCCGGCCACGAAAATCGTCGAACATCACAAAGCCACCCCGGTCGAAGTAGTCGCGGAGGTTTTCAGCTTCCTGCTCGGTCAGCGCCATGTAGCCGGGCTCGGAAACGTACAGAAACGGATAGTGAAAGATGTCCGGGCTGTCGAGTTGCACAATCTCGTAAGCCTCCGGCGAGGTGTGGACGGCGGTGAGCTCCCGGACTATTCCCAGGAAAAAGTCTTCAGAATACGGATAGTCATGGTGCCAGGGCGCTTCACGCTCGAACACCGCTTCAAAATCCATATTGAACTGAACTCGCGCAAACACGAACTCTGATTCCGTGTGCTCGGCGTCGGAACTTCCCTGCAACGCAAACAATGTCAGCAGCATGGCTGCGCCTAGGAGCCTCTTCACAATACGAAGATTATACCCACTCGGACATCGCAGGAACAGGGCCATGGCTGGGACGGCGGCTCCCGACTCGTCGCCCGAGTCACTCTTCTGAATCAGGGACTATACGCATGTGAATTCTCGAAATCCCTTCTCAGAAGAAACCGGTGACGCTTTTCGCCCACGGGGCAGGTGCTGTGATCAGGACAGAATCAAGCCTGTGGCACCGGCACCCGTCCCTTCAGCGCTTCAAAGCAGTCCGGGACGATGATGACGAGCAGACCCTCGATATTGAGGACAAATCTGCAGTCGAGCCCGGCTGTATGACTTATGATTTTGGGTGAATCTTGGCGCCGTTGGTGTTGGACCCGGTGGATTCCAACCCCGTCGCATGGCAGGCATTGGTTCAAGTTGACAGTGCCGAGAAACCTGCTCGTGTAGCACAATGTTCCTATGAAGAAACTGCTCGTGGCCGTCTCCCTGATCAGTTTGATCGGATGTGCCCGCAACCCAGTGACCGGTCGCCGAGAGATCGTCCTTATTTCCCAGGGGCAGGAGTTGGCGATGGGCCGTGACAACCACCCGGGGATACTCCAAGAGTACGGTCGGGTGGACAACGACTCGATTCAGAACTATATCCAACGGATCGGGAAAGAATTCGCGGAAGTGTCGCACCGCCCGGAACTGGATTGGCAATTCACCGTCGTGGATTCACCGGTCGTCAACGCGTTCGCTGTCCCCGGAGGCTACGTCTACTTCACCCGTGGCATCCTGGCCCATATGAACTCGGAAGCTGAGCTGGCCGGAGTGATGGGCCACGAAATCGGCCACGTCACCGCACGCCACTCGGTGCAGCAAATGACCCGTACGCAGCTGGCACAGATCGGCCTGGCCGTCGGTAGCATCGCATCGCCGACGATTGGCCAGTTCGGAGGCGCAGCTCAAAGCGCTCTTGGACTCCTGTTTCTAAGGTATGGCCGGGATGATGAACGGGAGTCGGACCAGCTGGGGGTAGAGTACTCGGCGCGCGGAGGCTACGATCCACGGCAAGTCAGCAGTTTCTTCCAGGTGCTGGCGAGACTGTCAGCGGGTGCAGGTCCGGCGCTCCCACCCTGGCTTTCGACGCACCCGGATCCGGGGGAACGCGTTGCCACAACACGGGCCCTGGGGAACGAACAGATCCAGCAGCTCGGGCTTCTAGAGGATGACCTTAGGGTTAATCGAGAGACGCACATCCGGATCCTCGAAGGGATGGTCTACGGAAACAACCCACGCGAGGGTTTCACCGAAGACGGACGCTTCTACCATCCCGACCTTCGGTTTGAACTCATGTTTCCTCTGGACTGGGAGGTTCAGAACACGCGCAGTGCCGTATACGCCTCCGAGGCGGGGCAACAGGCGCAGATGCAACTCCGTCTCGCGGACGCACCCGAAGGCTCCACCGTCCGGGAGTTCGTCCAACAGCTGGCCGACGGCGGCTCTGCACCCGAATCCGGCCGGTACCGTACGATCAACGGAAACCCGGCGTTTGTGGGTGTATACAACATATCCGACGCGGGAGGCACGCTCTCGGTGCTCGTCGGCTTTATCGATTTTGGCGGACAGATCTATCAGATCGTTGGAGCGGCAAATGCTCTCAACGTCTTCGGTGACATCATGGAGGACTCTATTCTCTCGTTTGACCGACTGGAGGACCTAAGAATCCTGAACGTCCAGCCGGATCGACTGACAATCTACACGGCGCGCGGGGGAGATTCGCTGGAACGACTTGCCGAGGAGATGACCAACGCCCGTGTGGACGCTGAAACGTTGTCGATCCTCAACCGGCTTCCCCTTGAAGCCTCAATCCCTGCAGGAACGCTCGTGAAATTGGTGGAGCCGGGTTACTGAGCGGCATTCGGGTATTTGAGAAGCGGGTCCCTTCGACCGGCCTCCGCTCTCAGACAGGCCCTTTGACGGTATTCTCAGCTGAACTCTCTGTGCCCCACGATGCCAGTATGAAAACTCGTCGACCGACCCGACCTTAGGCCCCCACAGTACCTGCAGTCTCTCGGTACGCGTCCGCCGCCGCGGCGGTGTCAAAGTATTCGACGAACCGCTGAACCTTACCTCCGCTGACCGTGAAAATGTGAACATACTCTAGGCGGAGTGTGCGTCCTGTCGCCTTGACCACTGCCTTCGATCGGCCTGTCACGACGACCTTGTCATCCTGTGCAATGTAGTCCTCTTGCGCGAACTCCTGAATGTCCTCTGCCGCCGTAAGAGCTCCAAAGAATTCCGCAACCTGCCCACGGCCTCTGAGCGTTCCCCCGAAGGGGGCATTTTAAATCGGTGGGGTGGTCCACTCGATGTCATCGGCAAAGAGACTGAGCAGCGCCTCGATGTCTCCCGTGCCGAAGGCGGCGTATCCTTGTTTGACAAGTTCAACGTTCTCTTGTGCACTCATTGTTTTCTCCTTTACAGGTGCGGCTGATGACGCCGGCACCCGCTGGGTCAGTTCTTCAAATCAGACGTCCATGAGTGGGCGCTCACCCCAAACAATTAAAAACCGACGTCCTCGTGTTTCCGATACCACGGCAGAAGAACCGAAGTGCTTGGACTGATTCTAAAGGGCTTATCCAAGATTTTCGTAACAGCGTTGGGGGGAACCCGAAACGGATCCTTGCGTGTCGCTTATCCTCAGAATATTCCGTAGTCGATGATTTCATCGTAGAAACCTGCGACCGTGAGTGTGACCGTAACTGGAGCTTCAGTCAGGTTGACCCAATACCAGCCGTGCTCTCCATCGAAGGGTGCGGTCAAAGAACCGCTGTGACTGGAACCCTCCATATGCTCTCTGTACCGGACCCAGAATGCGTTGCCGATTGCCGGGTCGTGGCCATGAAAGTCCGAATAGACCAGGCCCTGATCGACCTGCCATGAGTAGGTGATCACTTTCCCTGCCTGCAGGACCGTTTTGATCTCGGTTTCTCCTTCAGGAGGGATCACGATCTCCCTCGTTTCGGTGATTGCAGGGTGCTCCTGATCCTGGTGAATTTCCGGGTTCGGCAGAGGCACCGGGTCCCCGAAGTCGGGTATCTCAACTTCCCTTATCCCTTCGTTGCCCCCGAGAACATCGGTGACTTCGAGGGTGCGTACCGGCTGGTTGAGGGCCGTGAATCCGAACGCGTTTCCGATCCCGGTCGGATCGATGCCGTATTCGGCAGGCAGTACTGCAGTGACCAGGACAATTACGGCAACGACGGCAGCTACGACAGTGCCCTGCGCGATGCGTCTTCGTGAAGGCGGTTGTTCGTTTGATTCCGACATCTGAGATCGACCGAATACGATATTCGGCAGGCAGTACTGCAGTGACCAGGACAATTACGGCAACGACGGCAGCTACGACAGTGCCCTGCGCGATGCGTCTTCGTGAAGGCGGTTGTTCGTTTGATTCCGACATCTGAGATCGACCTCCTGATTTCCAGACGGATTATTCGAATACGATACCACTTCCCCACCCGGGTTCTAGCATTTCCAAGGCTATCGTCACGGGTAACGGTTGCACTCGAACCGAAGATCTCGACGTCGGTTATCGCTGAGATCCGAATGATCCTGATGCCGATCGGTCAACCCAGCGGTGTTTGGTATAATCGCGCCATCCTCAACGTAAGAACTTTAGCCCATGTTCTTTCAGGAGAAATTCCAATGGCTATAAAGAGTTATCCGGTGTCGGTGTTCGTTGCCGTTGCAATGTTCGTCGGTTTGATCGCAGCGAACGCGAGTGCCCAGGCTCTTGTCGATGATGCCGATCCCCATGTGGCCGCGGCCAAGGCGGCGGCATACCGGCCGGGGCACAACTTTACCGGGCCTTTCAATCAGATTTGCGGTGAACGCCTACCTCGCCGCATGCGGCTCGATGCCGGCGTGCTGGTTCCGGAGACGCGAAATAGCACTGCGCCCACCAGGGGAAGGATTCCCGAACGCTCGGAATGGTACCAGCCACCTGTGCAGGTGTTCGACAACCTTTACTACGTTGGGAGCAGGAACGAGTCGATGTGGGCGGTGACGACGTCCGACGGAATCATCCTGCATGACACGGCCTACGATTACATGGTTGATGCGCAAATTGTCGAAGGGCTGACCGACTTGGGTCTCGACCCGAACGAGATCAGGTACGTCATCATCGCCCAGGGTCACTCCGACCACTATTTCGGAGCCAAACGGCTTCAAGACACTTATGGAGCGCGCATCATCATGTCAGAGGCGGACTGGGATCTGGTGGCTAATGACGGCAATCCGGTTGAACTCAAGCCCAGAAAAGACATGGTAGCCACCGACGGCATGGAACTGACGTTGGGCGATACGACGCTGAAGCTCTTTCTCACCCCGGCCATACCCCGGGAACGATTTCGACACTTATTCCGCTTCAGGATGGAGACCAGTGGCATCTCGGTAGCATCTGGGGTGGAAACTCTTTTGGCATCCGTCACTTCGACGAGCCCCTCGACGCTTTGAGAAGTCACCTCACGTCAGCCCGGCGGTTTAGGGACATCACGGCGCGGGAACGTGCCGATGTCTATCTGTCCAGTCATACACCCCATGACCGGACTTTGGAAAAGCTCAATGCACTGAGGTTTCGCAATCCGGGGGATCCCCACCCTTTTGTCAGCTCCGACGCCGTCAGGCGCCACCGCACTGTAATTGGCGAATGCACAGCCGCCGCGCTGGCGTGGCTGACCGAGGCTCGCCGTGACGGCATCTCCCTGAGACATTCGATCGAGAGTGGTCTGCGGTAGTAGACGGGAGTAGCCGCGTCGGGAACGACAAGACAGGTAGCGGACGCATCCATAGACATGGGCGGACATGGGCGGACGCGGGTGGACGCGGGTGGACACCGATGGACACCGTCCAGGTGACATCTCGGGTGTCGTCGGCCGATTCTAAAGAGTGCCGCAACTGGAACGGCATCCGTTTCGACCGGAACACTATCCAATCGTCCGGTCAATCCAACAACAGTGACCTCGGGGGAGCCCATTCCTCTATGGGTATCCGCTACGGGCTTCTCTAAACGCCTTATTGCAGTACAACAGTCCCCACCACGAGGTCTGCTCCAACATCCCTTCCAACCTGAAGTGCCCCTCGGTCGGCGACAGCCATATCGCCTAAGACGACTGGTGGGATACCCCTAACGGCAGGACCCCGGAACGCGCCTTCATCGCAACAGGTCGCTAACCGAATCAATTTCCAAAATTACTACAAACGTCGGATCTGGACGTTTCGGAACTTCACGATACCCGCCCCGTATTGGAGTGCGATGGCGCCCTGGGCGAATTCATCGTGTTCGACATCAACCGTACGAGTGCCGTTCAGTGTCACCATGAGCCGAGGCCCGTCAGCAGTGATTTCATAGGTATTCCATTGACCTCCGGTGTTGATAACCGCCTCGGGCGCCGCGACGTTTACAATGCCGCCGCTTCGGTATGTCTGGTCGGGCCGGGTGTCGAAAATGTTCACTTCGTAAGAACTTTCGGGTGACACATTCCCAGGATCGGTGCATCGAATGAAGATGCCGCTGTTGGCCGGTTCATCCACCCAGAACTCCAACCGGAGTTCAAAGTCTCCATACGACGCAGCCGTCACCAGAAATCCGCTGCCGCTGTCGGCCCCAACCGAATCATCATCGGCCAGCGCCCAGTTGGCATCACCGATCATGTTCCAGCCCTCGAGGTCGGAACCGTCAAACAGTGTGGTCCACCCGTCGCCGGTCTCTAAGGACCCTGAGGGCGAACATTGACTACTCATGAGTCCGACAACAAGCAATCCGATTGTCATTCCAAACAAGCGCTTCATAAAGATCTCCTGTGTTGGTTGTTCAATCAGGTGACGTCCAATTCAGAAGTGGAAATCCAGTCTGCAGTGTGCGCCGCCTGCGGCCCTCCGTCGTTTGCCCGACGGTGTGGCGAAAATAAGCTAGATCATACGGAAGGAAGGAACAGGGATCAATTAAAGATGGCATGGACAGGAGGGGACTCACTCGGCTCAATTTGATATTCCTGTTTTCGTTCGCGTGTTTTTCATTGCGAATCTTGAGCCCCTCGCCATACAGTGTCTCCTAATCACTAGGAGACATCTATGTCGTTATCGCTGAATACACGCAAAGTTGATGGTGTGGTAATCGTTGATATGTCGGGCAAGTTGACCATAGGCGGGCCTGTGTTGTCGTTGCGGCAAGCGGTCAAGCGCTTCGTCTACGACGGGGGCCCCAAGTTCGTCCTTAACTTGGGCGACGTATCCTACATCGATAGCTCAGGCCTCGGGGAGCTGGTGACCACGTATACGTCGATTAAGAATAGAGAGGGAGATGTCAATCTTCTGAACCTGACGAAGAAATCGAAAGACCTCCTGCAGATGACGAAGCTGCTGACCGTTTTCGACACCTATGAAGACGAAGCTGCGGCGGTCGGCGCGCTCAATAGCTGAAGCAGTCGTCCGTGTGTACTTTCTGCCCTAAGATGACGGGCGCCGAGGCTGGGAAACTAAGCCTGCGGTGTCCAAAGCAAGCAAACCCATGTCCACCGTAGCCCCCGCACAAGAACCGGTCATCGACGTTGTCGATGATGGCGAAGTCGTACGCTCCGTACCTGTAAATCGAAGCCCGTTCCAGATAGGGCGGGGTGGGGACGGCAAGAGGTCATTACAAAAGGTGTGTAAAAGTCATCAGGCGGCGGCCTTCGATTTGGACACGACTCTGATGCCGTCAGCGAATTGCTGACCATCATAGACCTCTTGTAAGAGATCGGAACCCTTTAAGTGCCGCCAAGCCTTCTCAGCGACACGCAGTAACCTCCAGATCATCGCAGTTGCATTCTCGACACGCTTGAAGCGACGAGCGGCGTTGGTTCTCAACCGCACCATGTCGAAGGGTGACTCAACGATGTTGGTCGTTCTCAGATGCACCCAGTGTTGCTTCGGGAACGCATAGAAGGTGATCATCCGATCCCAGTCCCGCAACAGCGTCTCACCCGCCTTCGGATAGTTCTTTTGATATCGGCGAATGAACTGATCCCGCTTACGTTCGCATGCGGCTCGGGAGTCGGCGAAGGCCATCCCGTGGAGAAGCTGCCTGGCCGCCGGCTGGTCGGTCTTTGGCAGGTGATCCACCACGTTCATCGACTTGTGGTTCCAGCAGCGTTGTTCCTGGCCCTCGGGGTGTTGCTCGGCCAGGGCGGACCAAATTCCCAGGTGACCATCGGCAACGGTCAGTCGTCCCAGCTTCAGACCCCGATCCCTGAGGTTCCGCAGAATACGACTCCAGGATTCCTTGCTCTCCCTCTGACCGCTCTCACAGGCCAACAGCACTTTACGCCCGTCTGACAGGCCTGCGATGATCACCAGTAGTGCCGCCCGTTCTTTCGCGATCCCCGCTTTTACGTACAAGCCGTCCGCCCAGTGATACACCACCTCAAGCTCGGACAGATCCTGCTGGCTCCACTCGTCGTATTCCAGTTGCCATGTCGATTTCAGCCGTTGAATCGACGCCCGCGACAACGGAGCGCCCGCACCCAGCAGTCCGCGCATTGCCTGCTCGAAGTCTCCTGTGGCCAGGCCGTGAAGATAGAGTTCGGGAAGCAGTTGCCCCAGCTGCTTCGATTTCCGGTGAAAGTACGGCAGAATCTCACTCTCGAAGCGCTCGGTCGTGTTCCGGACCCGGGGCCGACGAACCTCCATCGTTCCGTTCAACATCGCAAACCGTCGCGGTTTCCCGTGACCGTTCCGGTAGCCCCGTCGATCCGAACTCCGCTCCGATTTCCTTCGACCCAAGAACTGCGTCACTTCGTCTTCCAGAAGTTCCTGGAGCCAATCCTGCACTCGTGATCGCGCCCAATCTTCCAGAACCTCATACTGCTTCGTTGACGCCGCTACTTCCGGTGTGTTCTTCTTCTCCATGGGTGGTGTACCTTTCTCCCGGTTGACCCCGGGATTTGCTTGCGGTTAATAGTTCACCGAAAGCGTACACCGCCTTTTTCTTTTTACACACTTATTGGAACGACCTCGACGGCAACGATCTTGACGTTAACGATGTTCGTGTATCGCGGAAGTCCGCATCGATCGTCTGCCGTGGAAACGAGTATTTCATCGAGGACCTCGGTCAGCGCCGAGGACTGTTCGTCAACGGTGTCCAAGTCGACGGATCCGTGGCATTAAGTTCAGGGGCCGTCGTCACGTTCTCGAACACTGAAGCTATTCAACTGGTTTTCCGTAGCGGCGCGACTCAGGAGTCTCTCAGCGATCTCCTGTCACGGTTGGGGACGATGGGGGTTAACGACACCGGTGATCATGACCTGCGCCACCTCAGTCTTCTGCTCGAAGCCACGACGCTCTTACAGTCGCGCATGCCTTATCTGGAAGTTCTCGGAGCCATGGTGGACCGGGCGATCATGATCACTGAAGCCGACCGTGGATTACTGCTGGCTTCGGATGCGGACGGGCAGCGGGAACCCGTCGTAGCTCGGAACCGGGGTGGATTCAATCTGCCCGTCAAATCAGTGTCCCCGAGTGAGACGGCGATCAATCGCGCCCTTCGAGAGCGGCGGGGTTTCATTCAGAAGGATATCGAACTCGCAGACGAATCTGTAAAAAATGCGGCCAGCATCGTCAATCAAAACCTGCGTTCGGTGATTGCGATCCCTCTCTATGCCCATGCCGCCAACGCTGCTGCTGACACAACCAACATTTCCTCAGGGAGCTCTCTGCTCGGACTCCTGTACCTGGACAGCCGGAAGCCTGCAGCTTTTTCAGGTCTTGGGACACAGGTCCTGGACGCCCTCGCCATTGAAGCGGCCAGCGTCATGGACAATGCCCGGATGATGGAGCGTGAGCGGGAGCGTCTCCAGATTGAGCAGGATCTGACCGTTGCGCGCGAGATCCAGCAACGTCTCCTTCCGAAAGGCTTCAAGCAATATGGTTTCCTGGATGTTTCCGGACTCAATCAGTCGTGCTACTCGGTTGGCGGTGACTATTTCGATGTCGTCGAACTCGGAGCCGGACGAGCGGCCTTTGTTGTCGCCGATGTGTCGGGCAAGGGACTGTCGGCGGCATTGCTGACAGCAATGTTGCAGGGCGGGTTTTCCGGACTGACGCTGACGCCCGATCCGACACGGCTGGTCAATCACTTCAATCAGTATGTGTGGACGCGGTCGGAACCCCACCACTATGCCACTGTGTTTCTATGTGTTATGGACGACAATGGCCGCGCCGAGTTCATCAATGCCGGTCATCATTCGGCACTTTTGCTTCGACGCACCGAAGTTACGGCGCCTTTTGAGTCGGAGTGTTTCCCTGTGGGTCTGTTTCCCGAAGTGGAATTCCGCTCGAGATCAGCCCACCTCGAACCCGGCGACACTCTGGTTATGTTTACTGACGGTATCAACGAAGCGACTGACGTCCATGACGAAGAATTCGGTATGGAGCGGTTATCGGAGGTCGTTCGCTCAAACGCGGGTCAGTCGGCGGAAGTATTACAGGCCTCTATCCTCAAGGCGGTCACCTCGTTTTGCCGGGGCGCCCAGCAGGGCGACGACATGACCTTGCTCATCGTAAGGTATTTAGGGAAGCCTCAGTAGCAGTCCCCGCAGCGAGTGTCCCTCTTGGATCCGATCCTCCTCCTAGACCGACGGCTCCCCTACCTCATCTATGCGACGATCACCTGGTCGCCGGGACGATCACCCGGTCGCCGCACTCCGACGACGTTACCATGCACGCGACTTCGTTTTTGAGGATCCGGACATAGTCGTTTTCCAGGACCGTCGAATTCGCCTGCAGCAGTAACACGAGAGAGAATAATGTGTCTATAGCTTCCTGCCTTGCGTCCCTTAAAACAACTCGCTGAGATGAGCGAAAACAGGCTCTTGAATGCTCGCGCTGTCGTATTCGAGTAAATCTGCATCGTCCATGCCCTGAATCCAGACCGCAACGTCTTCTCGCAGACGCATTTCAAGCTCGAGTCGGTTGATGATTTCAAACCTTTTCATCAGGGAATCGATCTGTTCCTGGGTCGCCGCGTTCAAGAATGACGGTACGCTTTCTATGGCTGCGAACAGCAGCTCCTGGGGTTTTTTCAGGGCCGTGACTTCGTCGCTCGCCATCTGCCAGGGTTCGAAAACATCCTCAACCAACAGCGTCAAGCGACTGAAGATGCCCGTTGACATCAGTTCCGCGTCGCTCGCCCCATTCAGGAACGAGCGGATTCGAGATGACAATCGGGATTGTTCCGATTCGGTGAGCGCGGCATGAGTCGGGAGCAGTTCCGTCTGGACATGGATTTCTAGCGTCTGGTAGCGTGCCTCCCGTTCCTCTTTGGATAGCCCTACAGCCTTAGGCCGCTTCACGAAACCTGAGAAAAATTGGCGTCTGCTGACCACGATTCAATCTGCATCCTCAGGGGGAGGCCCGATTGGCCGAGGGCACGAGGGCGAACTTGAATGCGCCGCCCGGACGGGCTTTAGCCGCTAGAGAAATCGACTCCAATGGACCGTTACGACGAATCCTCACAATCTCAGCCGAAATCGCGACGGCAATTTCCGCCGGTGTTTCGGCTGATAGATCCAGTCCCATGGGTGTGTGGATTCGACTCAGTTCTTCAGGGCTGTAACCCTGCTCGGCCAAACGCTCGATCGTTTCCCGCGACCGCCGTTTGCTGCCGATCATACCGAGATAAGCCGGCTTCTTCCCAAGAATGGTCCGGACAGAGGCCTCGTCCCAGTTGTGGCCGCGGGTGACGACAACGGCGAAAGTCTGGTTGTTGATTTCGAGGTTCTCGAGGGTCTCAACGAACGGACCCACCTTGATCACCGTGGCGTTCGGAAAGCGCTCGCGATTGGCAAACGCCCAGCGGTCGTCCACGACCACCGTCCGAAAACCGAGCAGCTGGCCAATATCACACAGCGGCTGGGCGATGTGACCCGCCCCAACAATCAGGAGCGTCTGGAGACCCGGTTGCACGTCAACGAAGACCTGTGGCCACGGCTTGCTGTTGGCGGCCGCATCTTTGAAGACTTTTCCCTCGGGGGAAATTGACAAAAGCTGTGGTGTTCCCCCAAGCAGGGAGTCCGTCGCTGACTGAAGAATTTCGGGATCCAGCGCCATCGGAGGGGTCAGAGTCGCGCCTTTCGCATTCATCGAGAGGCAGGACTTGGTTCCCGCCGGTATTTCATCCACCGCGGTAATCGCCGTCACCAACGCCGTGGGCTTGTGGGCGCGGGTGGCTTCGGCTAGAGCACGCGCCAGATCTCTGTGCTCGTCGGGCTGCCACAGGTCGAGTGCGACGTCCATCAAGCCGCCGCAGACTTGAATTTCTTCCTGCTCAAAGTCTCCGGTTAGATCTACCTGGACCACCCGAGACGGCATTTTTTGTTCAAAAAGAGGGTAAGCGCGCCGTAGAACCTCGCCTTCTCCGCAGCCCCCGCCAATTGTCCCGAACGGCTGGCCGGTGCGCCCGATCATCATCTTGGCGCCGACCTCACGTGGCACCGAACCCCGGGTTCGAATGATCGTTGCCAAGACCAAAGGTTTGCCTTCAGCCAGGAGTTTTTCAGTACTGATCCACAGGTCTTCCATCGATCTTCATCCTACCCAAGGCCTATAGCGAAATCAACGGCAACCGCTTCCAGGACGCGTAAGAAAAACGCATCCAGATGACCGGGCAGATGCCGATTGCGCTCGCGAAAATTTCGCATCCCGATGTTTACGGTCACCGGATGAGAGGATCGGCGATTCGAGGCCGAGAGTCTTTCCGGCCGGGCATTTCACACGCTTCCGGACGCAGCGGGGCCGTCCGGAATTGACACGCGCCTTGGCAGGCGATAGCATGCAACGACATTCTCCAGACGGCGCAAATAGGAACTCACGAGACTCAATGCAAGAGTCGATCATTGATGCGTGTGCATGATCGATGTATGCGTGTGCTTGATCGCCGTACGGCTTGTTTTGGCCAGACGTGCGGCCGGCGCCGAAGGAGAGCCCGAGGTTCGGTGAGAACGATCAGGAGACATTCTCAGCCAGACCCTTGACGGTGCCGACACTGAATTACGCCTGTCCCACGGGCGCGGGCAGCGGGCTCCTCATGGTAAAATCGGGCGCGAACGAAGCTGTATTCTGAACTACTAAGGAGTCGAGATGCGAATCATTGGATTGCTGTCCATCGGATTTTTGTTAGTGGTCGGCCAGGCGCTGGCCCAGGCCCCGGGGTCGTATCAGCCTGTCGGTACGATGAGTGAGCTGATGGTAAGTATGATCCACCCGGCCTCGAACAATATATTGCTGCAGATTAACCGGGGCGGACCCGATTCTGACGCGGAGTGGTTTGCCCTTCGGCGGAACGCAATCCGTTTAGCGGAATCGGGGAACGTGCTGACGATGCGCAGCAGGGGTCTCGAATGGGAACAGGCTTCGGGAGCGCTTGTAGACGTGGGAGCCGCGGCATACCGGGCGGCGGGCGACAGGGACGTGGATGCTCTTGCGGCGCTCAGTGAACAGCTGGACGCAGCGTGCGTCAGCTGTCACAAACAGTATCGACCCGATCTGCATCCCGGTGCCGAGTGAGTGCGCGACCCCGCGGTGACACCAGGTTAGATGAAGCGTTGTTGCATGGATCGGGGCGGAGATGGAATTCGCCCTTTCCCAAGCGGTAGCGTCAGGCGATACGTTCGAACACAGGCCGTCCGAGTGCGGTCATTGTGTTCAGGACTTTCTGGCCGACCTGGATCTCCGTGATCTGCCTGGAGAAGCTGCGGGATCTGAGTCTGGGGCCGATGACGCTCTTCCACCGGCCGATCTGCGTTTCTATCCGGCTGCGCAGGTTGTACCCTGTGGCCACTTGCCAGGCCATGCGGCCGTTGCTGCGGATCTCGGCAATATGGCGATCCCGAACGGTTGGATCCCGCGCTGATTGCGGTCGGGTCACTGCGTTCTTTGGCGGCGGTATAACCACATCCAGGGTCTCCCCATACCGTTCCCTCAGCAGATCCCGTGTGGACGCTCCATCATAGGCGCCGTCCGCCAGAAAGCCCGTGACAGGGGCATCGAGTTGATCCAGGAGCCCGGGTAAGGCGGTGCTGTCTCCAACGTCATCGTGAGTCAGATTGGCGCAAACAATCGCACCGCTATGGAGGTCCAGTCCGAGGTGGAGTTTGCGCCAGCGGCGGCGTATTCCCCTGGTTTTATGCTTCTGCGCAAGCCATTCTCCTTCTCCGAAGATCTTGAGGCCGGTACTGTCAACCACCAGATGGACAGGCACAGACCCGGCTTGCCTCATCACCTGAGCGATGCTCAAGCCGTTTGCGCGACGCGACAGTGTGGAGTAATCCGGCACCCGTATATCCAGCCCCATGAGCGTGCCAATGGAACCCATCAGCCCCTGCGTTTGTCGCAACCCAAGCCGATACGCCGCGCGCAGCGTCAGGCATGTCTCGATCGCCAAATCCGAGTATCTCCGCTGGCCACCCCGTGACGTGCGGCGCGGCGCGCGCCACACACTTTGAGCCTCATCACTGACCCAGATCGTCAGATCACCCCGCTGGCGCAGGCTCTCGTTATATTCCGCCCAGTTGATCACCCGGTACTGTGCCTTATCAAACTTGTGCCGTCGGGCTGCGTTGAACTTATGTGGCATCTAAGTTATCCCCGGTGTTGAAAAACACAATGATAAGACATCCTTCGGGATGATCCATGCAACAAGGTCGACCCACGACGCAACCCGGCGAACGTGACGTGCACCCTGGTAGCTGGCGAAGAGGTAGTTAACGAAATAGTCGGCCAACCTTTCAGATCCCATTTGCTCCCTAGACATTGCAGGCACTCCAATCAGTTCTTTCGATGCTCCAAATGACGTCCCCCCGATAAAACGGTCCACTTCGAGAGTGAGTGTTCCTGTAATAGAGCGGAGGAGAATTCACGATGAAGCGGAAGCGATTCACCGAAGAACAGATCATCGGGATCCTGAAGGAGGCCGAGGCCGGAGCGAAGAAACAGGATCTCTGCCGGAAGCACGGGATCTCCGAGGACACCTCCTATCGATGGCAGTCCAAGTACGGTGGGATGCAGGTGTCGGATGCGAAGAAGCTGAAGGAACTCGAAGCTGAGAACCGAACGCTGAAGCAGTTGCTGGCCGATGCGCACCTGGATAATGCGGCACTGAAGGAGTTGCTCCCAAAAAACTGGTAAGGCCCGCTGCACGCCGCCGAGCCGTGGACCACTTGGTCGGGATCGGGATGTTGAGTCAGCGGCGGGCCTGCCTCGTGGTGGGAATCCACCGATCGGTGGCCCGCCATCAGTCTCAAAGAGGAGACGACAGTGAACTCCGGGAACGTCTGAAGGAGCTGGCAACCGAATATCCGCGCTACGGATACGAACTGCTGCACGGGATGTTGAAAGCCGAGGGACTGGTTGTGAACGAGAACAAGACGTATCGAATCTACCGCGAAGAGAAACTCCAGGTTCGGCGGAAACGACGGAAACGCCTGTTGGCGGTGGATCGAGTGCAGATGCCGATCCCGGAAAGGCCAAATCAGCGCTGGTTCTATTCGACTTCTAACCGGACACTAGTGATATTTATTTTATCGGCTTTATATGGCCATAGGGGTGTTTCTCCCCCTTCCCACCGTACTCCCACATACAATATTGGCGAAATATTCGCCTAAATAAGAATCTTATTGTGAATAATTTAGCGTGTTTCTTCGTATCATCTAATTTGGAGCTTTTGCCTCAGAACCAAGTGGAACCACTATTCAAACACCATAGCCGGAAGGGGAAGCCATGATCAAGAAATTCAGTATTGCGGTAACGTTTGCTGTATTGCTGTTCGGGACATCCGCACGCACGTTCGCACAGGAGAACGCCACATTGGGGGGGGCGGTGGCCGACCCTACAGGAGCATTCATCCCCGGTGCAGACGTAACGGCGACGAATGACACCACCGGGATTGCCGCAACGGGTGTGACGAACGCAGCCGGCGAGTACACGTTCACGCTGCAGCCGGGAACATACACGATCACAGCGGAGGTGCCCGGCTTTCAAACTGGAATCGAAAGCAATGTCGCACTGGGTGCGGGCCAACAGATCCTGCGGAACTTTACGCTCGAGATCGGCGTGGTCGCCACGACCATCACGGTCGGAACGCGCGCAGCGCCCCGGTCGATGACGGAGTCGACGGTGCCGGTCGACGTCATCCGGACCGAGGACTTCGCCAGCCAGGGCAGTACCGATCTGGCAAACCAGTTGCGGGCAGTCGTCCCCTCCTTCAACATCAACATTCAGCCGATCAGCGACGCGGCCACCATCGTCCGGCCGGCGAACCTGCGCAACCTGGCGCCGGATCACACCCTGATCCTGGTCAACGGCAAGCGCCGCCACCGCGCGGCGGTCATCGCCTGGCTCGGCAACGGCATCGCGGACGGCTCGCAGGGGCCGGACCTCTCCGTCATCCCCTCGATGGCGATCCGGCAGGCCGAGGTGCTGCGCGACGGCGCCGCGGCCCAATACGGCTCGGACGCCATCGCCGGCGTCATGAACTTCCAGCTCAAGGATGCCTCATCGGGCGGCAGCCTGGAGTTCCGCACGGGAGCCTACCGCGATGCGAACCCGGGCAGCACGTCCACCTGCGGGGACGGGATCATCGGAGACATCAAGCATTCCTGTAACGGGATCGGCGGGCATGGCCAAGCGTTCACGCTTGCCGGTAACGTCGGGCTGCCGCTGGGCGAGAACGGATTCGTGAACCTCAGCATGGAGTACGGTAACGGCAACCCCACCAGCCGCAGCATCCAGCGCAACGACGCGCAGGCGATCATCGCGGCCGGCAATACGAACCTGCGTAACCCGGCGCAGGTCTGGGGATCGCCGAAACTTGATGACGACCTGAAGATGTTCGTCAACTTCGGCCATCTGTTCGAGAACCAATTGCAGTTCTACGGCCACACCAACTTTGCGAGCCGCACAGTAACCGGCGGGTTCTATTTCCGGAATCCGCATACCCGTGGCGGGGTCTTCCGCGGGGACCCCCTGGAGGACGACACGCCCACCCTGCGGGTCGGCAACGTCGGCCTGGCCGAGTTCGAGCCGAAGGGGACCAATGACGAATATGCCGGACCAGGCTGCCCCGCGATCCCCATCATCAACGACGTCCCCGACGCGGCCGCGCTGGCCGCGGTCGAGGCCGATCCGAACTGCTTCACGTTCTACAGCCGGTTCCCCGGAGGTTTCACGCCGCAATTCGGCGGCGACCTGATCGATTATTCGTGGGTCAGCGGGCTGCGCGGGTTCATGAACAATGGCCTCACCTGGGACGCGAGCGTCAACATCGGCACCAGCGAGGTCAATCAGTTCATCTTCGATACGATCAACGCGTCGGTCGGCTACGACACGCCGACCGCGTTCGAGCCGGGCAGCTATCGGCAGGACGACGTCAACCTCAACTTCGATGTCTCCTACCCGGTCAACGATACCGTGAACGTCGCCGGCGGCACGGAGTGGCGGCGGGAGAAGTTCACCATCGGGGCCGGCGGGCAGCCCTCCTGGGAGATCGGCCCCTATGCCGCACAGGGCTTCAGTTCCGGTTCGAACGGCTTTAACGGCTACCGGGCCGACACGACGGCGGGAAGCTGGAGCCGCAACAACATTGCGGTCTACGGCGACCTCGAGTTCACTCCAGGCAACCGATGGACAATCGGCACGGCCGTCCGGTTTGAAGACTTCTCAGACTTCGGCACGACGACGAACGGCAAGATCTCGATGCGCGTCGGGCTGACCGAGGCATTCTCGTTGCGCGGCGCGGTAAGTAGCGGGTTCCGGGCGCCGACGCCCGGCCAACAGAACACGTTCAACGTGACGACCGCGTTCATCGGCGGACAATTGACCAACAACGGCGTGGTCCCGCCCACGTCCGCGGTGGCCATCTCGAGGGGTGGCGGGCAACTCCAGCCGGAGAAATCCATCAACTACAGCGCGGGAGCAGTCTTCGAGCAGGGCCCGGTGACCTTCACCGCCGATTTCTTCCGGATCGACATCGATGATCGTCTCGCCCTATCTCAGGAAATCGCGCTAACGGAGCCTGAGATCCTTACGCTGCTTGCGGAAGGGATTCCCGAGGCGCGGAATTTTCCGGTGTTCCGGTTCTTCCTGAACGACTTCTCGACGACGACCCAGGGCATCGACCTGATTTCGACCGTGGTGGCCGGGCGTACGACGTTCAGCGGGGTCTTCAACTACACGGACACGGCGCTCAAGAACCTCGACACCTCCGTGATCGATGAATTCCGCATCTATACGCTGGAGCGGGGACTGCCGAAGACACGGTGGAACTTCACCGTCAACCACGCCGCCGACCAGTGGAATCTGATGGGCCGGCTGAGCTACTTCGGCGCGTTCTGGGACAGCGAGGATGGAAGGAATGCGGGCGACGTTTCGGGCGGACCGGCGGAGGCCTGGCTGTACCCGGCCTACGGCGGAAAGGCGCTGCTCGATCTCGAACTCGGCATTCCGGTCGGCGAAAACTTCATGGTGGCCATCGGCGGCGAGAACGTGCTGAACACCTACCCCGATGTGAACATGTTCGGCGCCCAGACTGTCGGCAATCAGTACGCCCAGTTCTCGCCGTTCGGTTTTAACGGTGCCTACTACTACACGCGGCTCAACTACACGTGGGGCATCGACTTCTAGTATTGCTGTGTCAGGTGGAATCGAAGGAAGGACTGTCAGATTTGCTGCCGCACTTGGTGCGGCAGCCTGTCGGTCTCACCAGTCCGGGCTGGATCGCTCGGAGGTTCGCGGAATGATCCGCTCGTGTGCCGCTTCTTCTCCGTAGACCAATCGACCATGTCATCCGGTGGATGCTGGATGATTAGCCCAGGATGGAGTTCTTCTATCCGTAGGGAAGTGGGTCATCCTACTAGGGCTTGTGTCGGCCGCATTCTTCTTCTGGTCGGCGTTCAGAAAGATTTAGATTTGAAAGGGAAAAACGAAGGGAAACCGGACTTCTTACTGGAAGCCCTGACGAGTTGAAACGGTTCGACAGGTTTGCGAGCGCTGCGGTCACAGGGTTGCTTGCAGCTGAACCCCCACTCTTTCAGGCTGAAAGACTTGCGGAGCTGGCGTATTCCTATGCGCTGGCATGTGAGAAGGCACGCGACGAAATTCTGGACGAGCACGTGGGGGAGCGCTTGTGAGTGTCTGACCGCTACTGGATCAACGACGACCCGCGGCTGAATTACGCCAAAGTGCACAGGGAGGACTGTGTACATTGCATTCGCGGCAGACAAACGCGTGGGCCAAACTGGCCTGGAGGCTGGATCGGGCCATTCCCTGATCGAACGATCGCACGCATTGTCATGTTCTATCTAGACCGCAAGCACTCTGACGACTGCGCGCACTGCAAACCTTCAGATGATTGAGGCTTGGTGAGCTGGGTCAAGGTCGGGTGAGGTGGGGTGGATCGGCCGCCTGCGGTGAATCTCTTCCTCGCTCCGGGAGAACTCGCCAAAGCGCTGGAGCGCATATTAGGCGACGGATGCTCTCCAGTGTCCTGCCTACAAGTGACTCAAAGCCGCCCTAATCAGCGCCGCATCACTGAGAAGCAAGAACAGGGTACCCTCTAACATGGCGGATCAGGACAACAGATCGGTCGGTGGCGGAACGCCTGGAGATTCACAGATAAATCGATGATCGCCTTTCTTGAATCATGGACTCGGACAGCCTTTGTCGCGGCCATTATGATGGCGGTCATTCCGGTTATTACATGCGCACAAACTACCGACGCCAGAGGTGAAGACGCAGCCCCGCCGACCGGCCGGACTTCCACACCGCTTGTCTCCGACACGGCCGCCGCTTCGGGAAGATTCTATTTCGTGACTGGAGTTGTGTTCGACTGGTCGGAAGAAACGCGGTTCCAGGACAAGAACTGCTCGAGTACCTCTCCGGCGGCTCTTTATGGCTGCGGGGAGGGCCTTGACGGCACCCCGTTGAGTGCACGTGGCGATTTCGGAACAATGGCCGGTTTCGATCTCGGGTTCGGCTATGCCATGACGCCTGCCCTTCGGCTGGAAGCTCTTATTGAGTACCACCCGAGCTTTTCCTTCAAGGGTCTCTCCAATTTTGTGCAAACCACCGACAGGCAGGATGTTTCAGCGGATTTGTCCTCCCTGCACGGCGTGCTGGCTGCGTACTGGGATCTGACCGAAGTCGGCCTGCCTCGACTCGGGCCCCTCAGGCCGTTTATCGGGAGTGGGGGCGGTCTGTCCCGCATCACTATTGATGAAACTTTCATGGAGTTCCCGAAGACGACCACCGTCGTTCCCGGCGGAAAACAGGTTAATTTTGCCTGGATGCTGGCTGCGGGAGTTGCAAAATCACTGGGGGAGCGGGTAACGCTGAATCTTGCCTGGCGTTACACGGATTCCGGTACCGTGGAGACCGGCCAGGCCAAAGGCCGGGTTGTCTGGCGCGACGGAAGTCGCGACCCGCTGGAGTTTGACCTTGCCAAAACCCGAGCGAATCTCTCGAATCATGGACTTCGCGTATCTTTGCGCTACGTGTTCTGAAGCCGACACGCAGAGTCGGGTCGACGGATCGTGATTGAGGATCTTCCTGAGGACGGTCCCAGGGTTCGCTGTCCCGACATCACGCGGGCCCGAAAGCACCGGGGCTGGGAGCCCGAGGTGGAAATCGATCGCGGCCTCCAGATAACGCTTATACAGGTACGGCTGATTGGTTAAGCAGGGAATTTTCGCGCCTCAGTCATCCAGATAATATCCGGCACCGACGAGGATGGGCAGGCCATAGACCACGACCCTCTTGACGAAAGTCACCTTCCGCTGCAGCATCCCGGTGGCGGGGTTGCGCATCGAGTAGTACAGGAAGGTTTCCCCGAACGCATCGCCGACGCTCACCACATCCCGGCCGCCGAAGGGTCCGTCCAGATGGTCGTTCAACTCGGGAGCAATGATGCCATACCACGGGCTGTAGGGATCGCCGCTGAACAGCGTGTTGCCGTAGTTGTCCAATCCGAACAGGTAGATCGAACCGTTTCGCCAGCGGGGATCGCTCGACAGGGCCCGGACGGCGAAGTACCCCTGCGATTCCATCTCCATCGCGGCGCAACGGACAAACTCCTGAAGCCTTTCGTTGGAAGGATTCTCCTCGAGCCCCCTGGCGTGGACCTCTTCCACCTCGCACGTGCCGGGAATGTCGCGGCGGTGGACCCCCGCACCGATCGCGGCCGGGTTCCCCTCCCAGTCGATGCTCTTGATGTAGGACGCCTTTGGCTCATCCCGGCCCGTTACCTGATTTGGGAACGAGTAGTAGATCCAGCCCTCGCCAAAACCGCTCACGATACGATGCTGTTCCTTGTAATAGTCGTTACCGAAGGCGTCGATCAACAGTCCTAAGCTTGATCCTTCTCTCGGGCGGGCGGGCGGAAAGACGAAGAGCTGGGCCTGGTCGCTCATTGGAACCGCTCCGGACACGAAGATATAGATCGAGCCGCTTTTCCAACGCACGTCCTCGTTGAAGGCTCGCCGGGCCTCGACAAACCCCACATCCTGGACGTGCTCGTAGGCGCATTGAACGAACGTCTGAATGTCCTCTGCTGTACGCACGGCTCTGGCAACGATGGATTTATCCGCGCACGACAGCGGTTCGGTGGCCCCCTGGGCACCGAAAACCGGGGCGGCGATCAATAGGGTTAAGGGAATTAGCAAATTAGGCAGTCGCGATCTCATCATAATGACAATGCACCAGAATGCGTCCAGGCGGCTGTGCTCTTGCACATCGGCCGCGCCGACGGTAAAGCTAAGAATTCTACCCCGCCCAGGAGTGTGAATCGGAAATGAAGGGCGGGTCCGGTACGGTTAGGGCACGCCGGGTTCTGGTGCAGATGGTGGGTGAGCGCCTGCGGGGGCCGGTGGGATGGAAGACCTGGGGAAAGCTTCTTATCGTTGCCGTCTGTTACCGGTTCTGAGGTGTCTCACAACTGAGTCAGGATTCACCCTTCACCACATCGCTTGTTACTTTGCCACCCTGCACCTTCACCACGAAATCGCCACACTGCATAGTCACTCCGTCAGCGTCGCTCCTCATCACGATATTGTCCGCGTCGCCCTTCACAGTCACTTCGTCTCCATCCGACGTTACCATGACATTGTCCCCCTTCACCGTTACCCCATCCTGTGCTAGCGTCACCACGACCATCCCCCGATTATAGGCAACTCATTTCCACGTTAGAATTGCTGCCCCTTAGATCCCGACGGAAATGCCGAAGCCGAATTTGCAGAACGTGACGCACACAACTCAAAACTCGGGCGAGTGTGACAAGCTGACGGTTCATCTGTCGTTGCCTGTGAGCGTTTCGGAGGGGACAATGCCGCTTGATGGTGTGGTGGTTCGGACAATTGAAGCTCCGGCACCGGAAGAGACTCTTTTAAAGGGAGAAACCGGGGGGTTAAGCGACTGGGGTGGGTGAGCAGTCCGGTCTGGCCGCTGAGGCCAGGAAGCACTACAGGGGGAAGGAGAGCGTGGCGAAGAGATCCATCAGTGATTGCCGAAGGGCAATTCAGATTGCGCGTGGCAGGGACATGACAACTCTGGGCATGACCGTGACACTGGGTGGCGAGCAGATGCTCATCACCGACCTTAGAATCGTAGATAAACAATGGGTTAGCGGAGACAGGCGCTTCACGCCCAAGGAGAAGGAACTTCTCACGAAGCAGGCGAGGGCCATCATTGCGGAAGACGCCCCTCTGCCTGCCCCGCCAGAATAGACACTGAGCGATGGAATAAAACCCGGCGTAGCATCCAGAAGGCCCAGGTAATGGCTGTGGGGGGGCCCTCACCTCGTTTTTTGAGCCGCGGCGGGTATCATCTCAGGGCCGCTCAGGGGCTGTCAGATGGGTTTCAGGACGTGCCCTGGATTGGGGGCAGATCGAGCAGTTCCCGGTCGCCTGGGTGTTCGAGAAATTTATCCAGATCCTGGAGCATGAGTTTCTTGTCCGCCAGCGAGGGGTCCCGGTCGCCTAATACACGACTCCGGAATGGGAAAACTCATCCAGGAGCAATAGCCCCAAGCGCGCTACAGACGTGTCTTGCTCCGAAGTCCGGCCGCCGATCCGCATCGGGCCGCTGTGCTGCGTGGAGACGTTCCAACCGTTCGAGCGGAGCCAGTCGGTGAAATGGTACGCCGTGGGTTTGTCTCCCGGCTTGTCAACTTGCGCCATCGCCGGCGAGGTCAAAGATTGTCCTTCCGTCGCTCTTATACCGATCGAAGTCTGCTGGTATTCGCATCCTTACCTCCTAGCGGAGTTGGATGTATCCTGTCGGAACGAGACGCGGCAAGATCGTGTTCTCGGGGGATTTCTGAGAATACTTCCTGATCTCGCTCGGGTTGGGTGAGGTGTCCACGGTTTGCGGACAGCTTGGCGGCCTGTTTAAAGTGTATTCCGGTTGTCGCTCATCTTGCCAGAATCTCCTTGGATCGATCTTCCTGTCGCCGTTGCCGCGCCTGAAATTGTTGGATCTCTTTTGAGAGAAGCGGTGAACAACCCCTCCCCGCGCGCCCTGCAACCCTCCGACCCCTGGAAGTGGTCCGCACCGGCATCGCCGCCCAACGCAGGTAATGCGCCGGGGGGCTTTGCGCCATGGGATGGCATTATCGCGTTCGCACGATGACAAGGCGCCGCATGACGGCCTCCCATCGGTCCGCACCGGTCAGTTTGTAGACATCTGCGGGCCTGCGACACTCCATGGCTTTTGCTTGCAGATAGCGGAACTGGTTCGTGCCGGTGAATTGATCAGCTGGATCCGGCCGTGTGTGCCCGGTCTCGGAATACCACGCCTGCATCATGTCCATGCACCACGCACGGTCAGTCCCGCTCATCTCGAGCCCGGTTGCTTCGTCGACTGCCTGACAAGCCCTCTCCAGTTTCGATGGGCTTGCATCTGTATATACGGACGCTCTCTGCAGCGTGCAGGACGCTACAGCAAACACGGTGGCGAGGGTGGTGATCGGGATTACGCAAGCCTTCGTTCGGGTTGGAGCGTTTCTCATGGGAGTCTCCAGGATATCGTCAACTTAAGGTTCACAGGTCGAACTAGTCCCTTATGGGTGCGGGTTGATCACGCTGCCGTGACCGCTTCCCACATGGAAAAAGAACGCCTCCTCAACATCCGGTGAGGCACTGTCAAGTTAACTGGAATTCACTTTTTTCGACGCGAAGTCAATTCTAGCCAGCACGGAAAATCACTGACTTAGCTGGCATGTCAATCAGTGGAACTTCCAGAAAATCAGTTAACTTGACAGTGCCCCGGCGCATAGTCTCGTGGGTCACGACAATCCCTCGTTCCGCGAGCAGATCTTCGACGTTCCGGAGGCTCAGCCCGAATTTGTAGTCGAGCCACACCGCATGACTGATGATTGCGGGTGGATAGCGGTACAGGGGTCGGGCGCTTTTCATGGTGTCCGTGTGGCGGAAATGGAGCCAAGTTGACCCTACCTTCAGCAAGTCCGCACTCTTGCAAGAAGATCGGTCAAGGCCTCTGTAGACCCGGAATCGCTCTCCTGACCGAGTCACGCTTTGTCCGGTCGGTCCAGGCGATAGCCGACCCCGCGCTCGGTAAAGATGTAGGTCGGTTGGCTGGGTTCATCGCTGAGCTTTTGGCGGAGTTTCCTGACAAAGGCCCGCACGAGCTTGGGGTTGGCGTAACTCCGTCCGCCCCAGATTTGGCGGATTAGCGCGTCGTAGGTCAAGACCCGTCCCGCCGTGATCGAGAGCACGCGCAGCAACTCGTACTCGCTGACCGTCAGTTTCACTAGATGGCCGGCCACGGTCACCCGGCGGCGGTCGTAGTCGATGGCCAACTCCCCCAGTACGAACGGTTCGGGCTCGGCATACCTTCGCAGCGCCGCCCGGATTCTCGCCGTCAGCTCCGTCGGCGAGAACGGTTTCACGATGTAGTCGGCTGCCCCGGCTCCAAGGGCCCTCGCGATCGTCTCATCCCGTCCATAGGCGGAGATGAAAATTACCGGCAGATCGGCCAGTTCTGGAACGCGTTCCATCAGTTCGATGCCGTCGGTACCGGGCAGCATCAGGTCGAGCAAGACCAGGTGGGGTTTCTCCCCACGGATGATGCGGGACAGCTCCTGATGGTCGCCTGTGACGATCGCGGAGTAGCCCGCCGCCGTGAGCGCGTCACGGACGTAGAGCAGCGCCTGCGGGTCGTCGTCAACCACTTACGTTGTTGATACCGGCCAATTCACCGGCATTTGGCAGATGCGCGTCCGAGCCGTCAACGCGAACGGCAACGGGGCGTGGTCTTATGACTGGGTTGCCGAGGTCCAATACGCCACGGTCACCATCGCCCTCGCCGGCCCCATGGTGATCAGCGAACCTGCGTTTACAGAAGAGGAAGTGCATTTCATCCTGACGCACGTTCAGCGTACGCGTGGTGTTCAGCGAGTCGGTGACAGCGGGCTACCGCAACCTGCGCGACGAGGCGATCAGGGCGACGAACGGTGCGGTGCGCACGGCGTCGCGGGTGAACGGCAGCAGCGCCGAGTGGGAGGTGACGGTGGCGCCGTCGTCACGTGTGAGGCGGTGACGGTGCGCATCAGCGGCGGTGGCGATTCCTGCGGCACGGGCGACGCGGTCTGCACCGAGGACGGCCGGCGGCTGTCGAACTCGCCCTCGGTATCGGTCGAGGGGTCGCCGGCGGTACCGTTGGCGGCAGAGCTGGACGGCGTGCCGGGGGCGCACGACGGCGAGCGCACGTTCACCCTCCGGCTGACGTCCAGCGAGGGGCCGGACGCCAAGTTGCTGGTCATGAAGAGTCGAGCCCTTGGGTCCACGTCATGAATGTGACATCCAAACTCGCTGGGCATCATGGGGCATGGTGGACAGTCGCCATTGTTGCTTTGACGGTACTCTTGTCTCCGCTGCCGAGTGCGGCGCAGGAAGCCGAGGTTGCGGTCAGCAACATCGACCGGGGACACACCAATACGGAACGTCGGACAGTGCCGCTCGCCCAAGGGTTTACGACTGGACGCAGATTGGGCGGCTACGCCATCGACACTGTGGAGATCAAATACGACGACATGCAGGGGGACGCGTTCTGAGCCGGCATCTACAAGGTTGATGGCGGCTTCCCCACAACGGAAGTGATCCCACTCGCGCCTGCGCGCGCATTTTCTCGGGGGACGATGGTCTTCACGCCCAGCGGGATGGCCCGCAGACTCGATGAAAACACCAGCTATGCGGTGCACGTGGCCAGCGACGATTCGGACCGGGACGTGGACTACCTCGCGACATACCGCGGGCATAAACTGGACTGCCCGCTCCTCCCCCCACCCTTCGACCCCAACTGCACAAGCAGGAACGACGGCTGGACGATACGACACCAGCTCTATATTGATACCGCCGATAACGGCGTCTGGGTCGATACTGAGTACTACACCCCCGCAGGAGGACGTCTAAACGTCGCCCTGAGCATCAGAATCAAAACCCTGAAAGTACCTAATCCACCAAGGTGGCTCACTGTGCTCAATGAGATTGGCACGGTGAGATTGGGGTGGCGGGCGCCAATAACTTCCGGCGCACGGGCCGTCACAGCTTACCGCCATCGACAGAGGATAAATGTGGATCCGCCGGCGTGGAGCGATTGGGTCGAAAGCAAAGAAGATCTTTACCACTACACGATCACGGGGCTCACCACTGGCACAGAATACGCATTCCAGGTGCAGGCAGGGAACGATGGGGGATGGAGTAAGGCAGCGAAAGTAAGGACCACGAATTCAGAGCCTCTAGGAGCGCCCACCCTGACGGCAACGGCCAACGCTGACGGCAGCATCGGTCTGACGTGGACTCACGACGATGCGCCGGTTCCGAGGGGTTACGAGGTGCGGTGGAAGCGCAACACTCATGGGTGGGACGGCAATCCTGGCGGGGACGAGCAGATGCATTACTGCTCCGTGGCCGCCTCCAACTACACGATCACGGGAGGGATCGGCAATCTTGAGAATAGCGCCTGCTCGGGAAGCGGCGCGGCATTGAAAACCGATGGCACGGTGTACGACATCGAGGTGCGGACGGCGGTGATAAAAGGCGCTCCAGACTACTACTTCATTTATTCACAGCCCGCAACAGCATCGCTCACGCCCCTCCGTACCGCACCGACCGCACCTAGGACTCTGGCAGCCGACGCAGGTGAGAAGCATGTCACGTTAAGCTGGACGGAACCGGCCACTGTTGGATCCTACCCCGTGACCGACTACGAGTATCGGTACAAGGAGACCGCAGGGACCGCGTGGAGCGAATGGCGGGGGACCGTCCCCACCACCGACTGGTGCCCGGACTGCGATACGTGGTTCGGGCGCGTCGACTACTGGCAGAGAAACAGCAAAGCCAGTGAGGACTCCCACGCGGTTGTCGGCCTAGCTGACGGTACGAGCTATGACTTCGAGATGCGGGCGGTGAACGAGCTCTCCAACTCCTCCGAGCCATCGAGCGTGAGTGCCACGCCGATCTCAGGCAGATTTACAGAGATCGAGCAGACGCCGGTCGCATGCCATGTGATCCCCCATCCAGCATCGGAGTGGGATGTCACGTGCTACTGGGTGGCGGGGAGTGGGCAACGCTCCTACGCAGACATGAAGCTGCTGGGCTATGAGGTCGAGGGGGTCAAACGGGATCCCGATACCGGAGAGATCTCCTACGAACTCAACACCGGGGATATCCCATCCATGGCCAGGCATAAAGATGGCGGGTGGGAAGTAGCCAGAGTGTCGCCCAGCGGAAGGTCGGCGCCGCAGAACGTGGCGCAAACGCCGGGCATGCCGGGGCTGCTGGAGGCCAGCGCGGCGGGGGGGCGGATAGACCTGGCGTGGCTGACCACCTACCCGCCGTCGACGAGCTATGACGTGCAGTGGTCGGCGGACGGCAGGACCGGCTGGCAGGAGGTGGAGCCGCCCAACGAGGACAGCGACACCATCTACAGCCACAGCGGGCTGACGGGGAGCACGGTCTACTACTACTGGGTGAGGGGCGTGAACGAGCACGGATCGGGACGGTGGTCCGCGGTGGCGGACGCCACGACCGGCGCACAGACGGCGCCGCTGCCGGTTGCCGTATCGCCGGGCGCACCGACGGACCTTACGGCCAGCGCGGGAGCGACCGCTGTCGCTCTGGCGTGGACGGCGCCGGTTGGAGTGGTGACCGGGTACGAGGTCGAGTGGTCGGACAGAAGCGACGGAGGGTGGCAGGGTGTCGACCCCGCCCATAGTGGTACGGACACCAGGTACAGCGACACGGAGCTGGATGCCGGAACCACTCGGTACTACCGAGTCCGGGCAGTCAATGACGCGGGATCCGGGGAGTGGTCCGGTCCGGAGGGTGCCACGACCGACGAGCCCGAGCCCGAGCCGGAACCCGAGCCGTTGACGGCGCAGTTCACGCAGGCGCCGGCCGAGCACGAGGGGCCCGACAGCACATTCACGCTGCGGCTGGTGTTCAGCGAGGCGGTGACCGCGGGGTACGGAATCTGCGCGACCAGGCGCTCACGGCGACGACTGCCGCCGTGCGCAAGGTGGCGCGGGTGAACGGCAGCAGCGCCGAGTGGGAGGTGACGGTGGCGCCGTCGTCGAGCGATGCGGTGACGGTGAGCGTGAGCGGGGGCAGCGCCGCCTGCAGGCAGGGCGATGCGGTCTGCGCCGAGGATGGTCGCCGGCTGTCGAACTCGCCCTCGGTGACGGTCGCGGGACCGCCGACGGTACCGCTGACCGCGGAGCTGGACGGCGTGCCGGCGGAACACGACGGCGAGCGCACGTTCACCTTCGGGCTGACGTTCAGCGAGGAGCCGAGGGTGGGCTTCCGGACGCTGCGCGACGAGGCGTTCGAGGTGGACGGCGGTGCGGTGCGCCAGGCGCGCCGGCGGCAGTCGGGCAGCAACGTGAGCTGGACTATCACGATCCAGCCGAGCTCGCACCAGGACGTGTCGGTCCGGCTGCCGGGGACGGGCAACTGCAGCGCGAGCGGCGCGATCTGCACCGACGACGGGCGGCCGCTATCGCACTCGCTGTCGGCATCGGTGCGGGGGCTGGCGGCGATGTCGGTGTCGGACGCCAGGGTGGAGGAGGCGGTCGGTGCAGTGGTGGCCTTCGCGGTGACGCTCAGCCGGACGGCGTCGGACCAGGTGACTGTGGACTACCGGACGCGGGACGCCAGCGCGCAGGCGGGCGAGGACTATGAGGCGGCGAGCGGGACGCTGACGTTCCAGGCGGGCGAGTCGAGCAAGACCATCGAGGTCACGGTGCTCGACGACGCGCACGACGAGGGTGAGGAGACGTTCGTGCTCGCACTGTCGAACGCGTCGGGGGCGTGGCTGGAGGACGCCGAGGCGACCGGGACCATCGAGAACACGGACCTGATGCCGGCGGCGCTGCTGGCGCGGTTCGGGCGGGCGACGGCCGAGCAGGTGGTCGAGCACGTCGAGCGGCGTATGTCGGCGCCTCGCTCCAAAGGCTTCCGGGGGCGGTTCGCCGGTCGGGAGCTGCGGCCGGGCATGGGGTGGGACGGGCGCACGACAGATTTGTGAGATAGGAGTCAAGCCGCGACCTCACGCAGAGCCCGTCGTTCCCAGAAATCCTCGAAGCGGCCGCTGAGCAGGGAGCAACGCAGGGCGATGATGGCGTCAGCTCCGGCCACGGTCCAATGCATTCCGGCCCGTTTACAACGCACACCGATCACGGTCTTGCATCCGGCCTCAACGACCCCGGTCGAGGTGCACAGTCCCTGTGCCCGGAACTGGGCGTAGCGCATGCGTTCGCGGTTGTTCTCGATGTAGTCGATGCACTGGCGCGCCTCCTCATCTTTCGGCGAGTGTAGCCGTAAGGCAGACAGGATAGCGTCGATATTCCCCGCGTCCAACTCGTCGTAACGTTGGTGGGACCACTGTGTGCACAGATCGCTACCGGCGCCGTAGATGGACTTGGCCACATCGGAGAGATGCTGCTTGGCATGGAAGCGGTCGACGATCTGGATGGCATCGGGGAAGTGCTCGGCAGCGAGGTTCCAGATCCATTTGGCCCCGTCGCCGAGCACGACCCGGCGGGTCGCATGATCGAAGCTGCGGCGGATGGCTTCGCGCTGGACCCGTGCCGCAAACTGGCTTGGCGTGTCGTCGGTATCTTTCTGCGCCGCGCTCTCGATCGCGGCCGAGTAACTGATCGACCCTGGATCGCGCACCGGTATGCCTTTCTTGTCGCGTTTTTCAGCGCTCCAGACGGTGACCAGCTTGACCTCGCGCGTCTTGGCCGAGCCATCGGGCTGCTTGCCAGCCCGGCCCACCAACTCTTGCTTGCGCACCGGCACACCGGTGCCATCCATCCCCAGATACAGCGTCGGCGGAACCGGATCGTTCGCTGGGGGTAGTGCCACGACCTGCTTCTCGTCTTGAGCGATCTCCCGGCCCAGCGCCTCGGCCTCGCGTTCGACTTGCTTGGCCGTCACCTCGACGCCGGCCAGTTCTCCAAGCAACTGGTGGCCTTCCTCGAAGCTGACCATCGCGCCCACACGCCCGACCATGCGCAACACGCCAGGCGAAACCGACGCGCCATCCAAACCTAGCGCCCGGTCCCGCGGGCAGAAACCCACTTCACACGCGGCGCAGTGGTAGTAGGCACGATCGAGTCTCAACGGGCCCAGCACGCTATCGAAGGTTTTGGACCGCCGGTCCACGTAGCGCGCCGACCCGCCACAGTCACACACGACCGTCGGCCCCGCATGATCCGAGGTGTCGGCATTGAACCGCTCCTCGATGGCGCGGGCCGCGACCCGCATCGCCTTACGGCGGGTGGCGGTCTCGATGGCCTCAAAATCCCAGTCCTCGACGGCGCCCGTGCCTACGAGCGTTTCGATCTCGGCAACGATCTCGGCCTCGAACGCCGTTTTGAAGCCCCTTTTTTAGCGGCCTCGTCCGAGGCCGCCTCGCGTGCTTCCAGTTGGGCGTCGGCCCACCTTTCGCAAGCCTGCCAGTACGCTTCCACGTCCTTGCGGAATTCCTGCCCGGCCTCGACCTGCTCGCGCACCTGCCGGGCTTGCTTCGCATCCAGCCAACGCGACCGTGTGCGGCCCTTCATCACACGCGACACACTGTAGTAGGGGCCGTGGCGGGCTTCAGGGTCGCCGCCGCAGGCGCAGCCGGCCTTGTTGCACTTGACGTATCGCTCCGACACCGAACCCCGTCGCATTGGCCGGGGCTCCGCCAGTTGACTAGCCAGAACGCGAACTTCCTCGGGAGCCGTAGGATTGGACATGAAACCTCCTTGCGACTATTATATCCGCAAGAAGATGCCCCCGCAATACCCGTCAACGCCCACCACCACTTCCGTGTCGTGCGCCCGGGCGGGACTTCGCGCTCGACTTCCTGTCGCGGTTCGGGCAGGCAAGGGGGATGGGTCCCGGGGGCACAGATCCGATGGGCGGCGCCTCGATGGGCGCGAACCCGATGGAGGCGCACTTTTCCGGCCACGGCACGGGGGCGACGGGCATGACCGGCCAGCAACCGCCGATGGACGACGCGCCCGGCGGCGGATCTTTCGGCTCCATGCTGCCGGGCGGCAACCTGTTCTCCAACTCGGAGTTCGAGCTGAACCGGGAGCAGTATGGCGGTGTCGTCTCGGTGTGGAGCCGCAGCTCGCGGTCGCACTTCGGTGGCATGGAAGGCGCGCTCTCGCTCAATGGCGACCTGCGCACGACGATGCTCGGGGCGGACTACACGCGGGGCCCGCTGGTGGTCGGGCTCACGATGGGGCGCAGCCGTGGGATGGGTGGCTACGGCGGGCGTAGCGTGGGCCAGGTCGACTCGTCGATGACGGGGTTCTACCCGTGGCTGGGCTACAAGCTCAGCGACCGGGTCTCGGTCTGGGGCGTGACCGGCTACGGCACGGGTTCGCTCAGGCTGACGCCGGACGCTGCGGGGACGCTGGAGACGGGGATGTCGATGGCGATGGCGGCGATGGGCACGCGGGGCGAGCTGATCGGCTCGCGGGCCACCGGCGGGTTTGCGCTGGCATTCAAGGCCGACGCGCTGTGGGTGGGCGCATCCACCGAGCAGGTGGACGGCGCGGCGGGCCGGCTGAATGCGTCGCGAGCTGGGGTGACACGGGTGCGGACGGCGCTGGAGGGTTCGCGGGGGTTCAGCATGGGCCGGGTGTCGTTGACGCCGAGCGCCGAGGTCGGGCTCCGGCAGGACGGAGGCGATGCTGAGACGGGCGCCGGCATGGACATCGGCGGTGGCTTGGTCCTCTCGGACTCGGTGGCCGGGCTGTCGCTGGACGTGCGGGTGCGGACGCTGCTGGTCCACCAGGCCGAAGGGTTCCAGGACCGGGGCGTGTCGATGGCGTTCAGCTTCGACCCGACGCCTTCAACACCGCTCGGGTTCATGGCCAAACTGACCCCGTCCTGGGGCGGACGGGCCGAAAGCGGCGCTGAAGCGCTCTGGGGCCGGGACACCATGACAGATCTGGCGAACGGTGGCCATGCGGCCGGCGGGCGCCTGGCTGCGGACCTCAGCTACGGCATGGCGGTCGGTAGCCGCTTTGTCGGCACGCCGCGGATCGCCTTCGGCACGTCCGAGTACGGGCGCGACTACCGGTTCGGTTACGGCCTGGGCCTGCTCGGCGCGAACGGTCCCGTCTTCGCGCTGGGGCTGGAAGGCACGCGGCGCGGGTTCGCGGACGGCACCGATCACGGAATCATGCTGCGCGCTTCGGTGGGCTGGTAGAGCCGGCTGCAGCGAGCGAGCCGCGGCTGGCCGCCGCGCCGGAAGACCGCGGAGGCTGCGGACGGGCGAATCCGGTTTTTTTCCGCCGACCCGAAACACCAGCCCAACACCCTCTCTAGGAGCCTGTCGGAAATAGATTCACGGATCGGAAGAGCAGTCCGGACCTGAGATGGCTGAAGAGATTGGTAGAAAGAGGCATTATGAAATGCTTTCTGATCGACGATCTGGACCAGGGCTTGTTGATGCCGCCGTCGTTACACGACTGGCTACCGGAGAATCACCTGGCGCGATTCGTGGTGGATTTGGTGGACACGTTGGATCTTTCGGCATTCTACCGGTCCTACGAGGAGAAGGACGGGCGGGGGCAGGCAGTGTACCATCCAGTGATGATGGTGCGGTTGTTGATTTATGGCTATTGCACCGGAGTGGTCAGCTCGCGGCAGATCGAGAAGCGGACGTACGAGGATGTGGCGTTTCGGTACCTGAGTGCGGATTCCCATCCGGATCACAGCACGGTGAGCGAGTTTCGGAAGCGGCATTTGGGAGCACTGGCGGGACTGTTCCTGCAAGCGCTGCAATTGTGCCAGAAGGCGGGGCTGGTGAAACTGGGGCATGTGGCGGTGGACGGGAGCAAGGTGCAGGGGAACGCGAGCAAACACAAGGCGATGAGTTACGGTCGGATGTGTGAATCCGAGGAGAAGTTGGCCGCGGAAGTGGAAGAGTTGCTCCGGCAGGCCGAAGCGGCGGATGCGGCCGAGGATGAGAAGGAACGGCGAGGACAGGCCGACAAGTTACCCGACGAGTTGGCCCGGCGTGAAAGTCGGCTGAAGAAGATCCGGGAGGCGAAGGCGGCACTGGAAGCCGAAGCCCGGCAGAAGGCCGAGGAGACGAAGGCGGCCGCGGAAGCCCGAACCGCCGAACGGCTCCAGAAGGAGGCTGAGACAGGTCGGAAGACTCCGGGACGCCCACCGCGGGTTCCCGATCCCGAGCAGGCGGTGCCGGAACCAAAGGCGCAACGGAACTTCACGGACCCGGACAGCCGGATCATGCCCGACGGGGCGCACAAAGGCAGCTTCGTACAGGCCTACAATGCACAGATTGCCGTGGATAGCGAAGCACAGATCATCGTGGCCGCCAACATCACGCAGCAGAGCAACGACAAACAACAACTGGCACCGATGTTGGAACAGGTGAAGCAGAATACGGGAGCCTCCCCGGTGGCGTGCAGTGCCGATACCGGCTATTGGAGCCCGGAGCAAGTCACCGACAAGCGGGTTGAAGGCATCGACCTGCACGTCGCGACAGGCAGGGATAAACATGGCGCATCGGCCGCACCCATCCAGGTATCGGATGAAGGTGACCTTCTGCAGCAAATGAGACAGAAACTCCAAAGCGAGGCCGGCCGGGCGGTTTACAAGATGCGCAAGGCGATTGTGGAACCGGTATTCGGACAGATCAAGGAATGCCGGCACTTCCGCCGGTTCAGTCTCCGCGGACTGGAGAACGTGCAGGCAGAGTGGACGCTGGTGTGCCTGACACACAATCTATTGAAACTGTATCGCGCGGGACGGGGTGATACAGATGTCGGCAGCATGAATCAAGGTCCAGGGTTCTTGGAAAGCAGCTTCTACAGACAACATACAGGCTGTCTCCGCTCCATTTGGATTGTCTGTGACTCTTTTCGCCGCCTCTTCATCCAATACGCCGCCTTGCATCCTTCAATAACCTTATTGCCGACAGGCTCCTAGGTGTGACCAATCCCATCTACCACGAGTTGCTGACTCGGATACGGGAGGTCTTCCCTGCACCTGTTTCCGCCCGGATGCACGACGCGTATTTCGTCTTCTCGATCATGCGGGCCCTTGATCAGGTCGACGCCATGAAGTCTGAGCTGCCACTGCTCGGCCGCCCGCGTGCGCTCGATTACGCTTCCGCCGAGCAGGCGGAGATGGCCGAGGAGGGATGTAGCGTGGAAGAGGTGGCGAGCCTGCTGGTTGGCAAGCTCGAAGGTCTGCCGATCTGGGGGCATCCGCGGACGCAGATCAATGTCGTCCCGCCCCCGTCGATCCCGAGCATCATCGGATCGCTGCTGCCCGCCATTTACAATCCGAACCTCATCTCAGACGATACGTCGTACGGCCTCGCGCTGACCGAAGCGTCGGTCGCTGCCATGATGGCCCGGCTCGTCGGCTATGACCCAGAGCAGTCGGCCGGTGTCTTCACGTTCGGAGGGACGGGCACAACGCTCTATGGCGTCAAGCTCGGCATCGAGAAGGCGTTTCCCGACGCGATGGAGAACGGCGTCCGCGGAGATGGCGTGATCCTGGCGTCGGCGCAGAGCCACTACTGCCGCCTGAACGTTGCCGGCTGGCTCGGCCTCGGCGAGAAGAACGTTGTCGAGGTGCCGACGCACCTGCAGAACGATATCCGCATCGACCGTCTCGACGCGGCCGCCCGCGCGGCGATCGGCCAGGGCCGGAACATCGTAGCGCTGGTTGCGACGCTGGGTACGACCGACGCATTCGGCGTCGACGACCTCGACGCTGTCGTCGATCTGCGTGACCGGTTGGTCGACGACTACGCCCTCGACTACACGCCGCACGTCCACGCCGACGCCGTCATCGGATGGGCGTGGTCGGTGTTCAACGACTATGACTTCGAACGAAACCCACTCGGGTTTCGTCCCCGCACGGTGCGGGCGCTTGCGGCGGCTTGTCATCGCATCTCGAAGCTGCACCGGGCCGACTCCATCGGGATCGACTTCCACAAGACCGGCTTTGCGCCATACATATCGAGCCTGTTTCTGGTTCGCGACCGAGCCGACCTGCAGCGGCTCGTCCGGGGCCGGGACGAGATGCCGTATCTGTTCCAGTCCGGGGAGCGCCATCCCGGGGTGTATACCCTGGAGACGTCGCGTAGCGGGTCAGGCGTGCTCGCAGCGTACGCCAACCTCCAGCTCTTCGGCCGGGTCGGCCTCCGCGTTCTCATCGGGCACCTCGTGGAGATGGCCGAAACGCTGCGCGAGCATCTCGAAGGGCATGACTCGATGACGGTGCTCAACGATGAGGGCGTTGGGATGGTCACGGTGTTTCGAGTCTATCCGGACGGCGTCGATACCTGGATCATCAAAGAGCGCGAGCGCACCGATCCGGGCGCCCGTGAAGAATTGCTGCGCCACAACGACTACAACCGTCGGTTGTACCGGTATCTCTACGACCGGGCTATGCGTGGGGAAGGGGTGCACATCTCGATGACGGATTGCTATCGCGAAACGGATTACGGCGAGCCGATGGTGGGCCTGAAGAGCTTCATCCTCTCGCCGTTCATCGACGAGCAGCACGTTCGGAGCCTCGTCACCGAAGTTCTCGCCGCCCGGCAGGCGATCCAGAGTTGACCCGGTTTGGCGTGGGTGATGCCATGTATTGAACGCAGATCAGGCCATCTCCCCGCCGCCGCGCGGAGAGCATCAGCTGGCTGAGGGGTGACACAGGCGATCGACCGATGTCATCCGGATAGCCAGTTCTCAACCCCCAGGCCAGGCACGCGGGAGAACTCCTGTACATTCACCGTCACGCCGGTGAGGTCCAGTGCGAGAGCCTGCGCGGCGATCAACAGGTCATTGGGACGCGTTGTTGCATGGATCGGGGCGGAGATGGAATTCGCCCTTTCCCAAGCGGTAGCGTCAGGCGATACGTTCGAACACAGGCCGTCCGAGTGCGGTCATTGTGTTCAGAACTTTCCGGCCGACCTGGATCTCCGTGATTTGCCTGGAGAAGCTGCGGGATTTGAGCTTGGGGCCGATGACGCTCTTCCAACGGCCGATCTGCGTTTCTATCCGGCTGCGCTGGTTGTACCCTGTGGCCGCCTGCCAGGCCATGCGGCCGTTGCTGCGGATCTCGGCAATATGGCGATCCCGAACGGTTGGATCCCGCGCCGATTGCGGTCGGGTCACTGCGTTCTTTGGCGGCGGTATAACCACATCCAGGGTCTCCCCATACCGTTCCCTCAGCAGATCCCGTGTGGACGCTCCATCATAGGCGCCGTCAGCCAGAAAGCCCGTGACCGGGGCATCGAGTTGATCCAGAAGCCCGGGCAAGGCGGTGCTGTCTCCAACGTCATCGTGAGTCAGATTGGCGCAAACAATCGCACCGCTGGCCAGGTCCAGTCCGAGGTGGAGTTTGCGCCAGTGGCGGCGTATTCCCTTGATTTTATGCTTCTGCGCGAGCCATTCCCCCTCGCCGAAGATCTTGAGGCCGGTACTGTCCACCACCAGATGGACAGGCACAGGCCCGGCGTGCCTCATCGCCTGAGCGATGTTCAAGCCGTTTGCCCGACGTGACAGTGTGGAGTAATTCGGCACCCGTATATCCAGCCCCATGAGCGTGCCGATGGATCCCATAAGTCCCTGCGTTTGCCGCAACCCAAGCCGATACGTCGTGCGCAGCGTCAGGCATGTCTCGATCGCCAAATCCGAGTATCTCCGCTGGCCACCCCGCGACGTGCGGCGCGGCGCGCTCCACACACTTTGAGCCTCCTCACTGATCCAGATCGTCAGATCACCCCGCTGGCGCAGGCTCTCGTTATATTCTGCCCAGTTGATCACCCGATACTGCGCCTTATCAAACTTGTGCCGTCGGGCTGCGTTGAACTTATGTGGCATCTAAGTTATCCCCGGTGTTGAAAAACACAATGATAAGACATCCTTCGGGATGATCCATGCAGTCACTTCCCGGGCTTATGCCTCATAAAAGCCCCCGGCTCCCACCTCCGGTCGCCCCGACGCCGTCCATGTCAAGGCAAGGTCCCTCCCAGTCACTTCCCGGTTTGCTTTCGCTCACCGGTTATCCAGCGCCATGCCTGGCGCACCAAATAAAAGCCCCCGGCTCTGAGGGCCGGGGGCTCGAGTGCGCTCAGCGGACACTCTAGCAGCCTGTCGGACTAACACCAAATCGAAAATCTAAGTCATTCATATGACTGTATTTACAGTTTCGAGCTGAAAAGGGCCGTCGTTGAAAACAAAGGACTTACGCCGAAAGTCCGACAGGCTGCTAGTAGTCCATACCGCCCATACCGCCAGGAGGCATCGCCGGGGCACCATTGCCCTTCTTCTCTTCCGGAATATCAGAAACGAGAGCTTCGGTGGTCAGCATCAAAGAAGCGATTGAAGCTGCATTCTGAAGCGCCGTCCGCGCAACTTTGGCGGGATCCAGAATACCGGCATCGATCATGTCGGTGTAGTCTTCGGCGCTGGCATCGAAGCCGTAGTTCGTCTCCTCGGAATCTTTGACCTTGGCCACAACTACGGCCCCTTCGTGACCTGCGTTTTGCACGATCAGCCGCAGCGGCTCTTCTAGAGCCCGCTTCACAATATTCACGCCGATCTGTTCGTCGCCCTCAAGAGGCGTCTTCTCAAGCGCCTTTAAAGCTCGAATAAAGACGACTCCACCGCCCGGGACAATGCCCTCTTCGACGGCAGCCCGAGTGGCGTGCATCGCATCTTCCACCCGAGCTTTCTTTTCCTTCATTTCGATCTCTGTCGCGGCACCCACCTTGATGACGGCAACGCCACCCACGAGTTTGGCCAACCGCTCCTGAAGTTTTTCGCGATCGTAGTCTGAGGACGTGTCTTCGACCTGGACCCGGATCTGCTTGACCCGGCCCTCGATGGCATCGGGCGACCCGCCGCCTTCGATGATCGTGGTGTTGTCCTTGTCGATCGTGACCTTCTTGGCACTTCCCAGGTCGTCGATCTGAATATTTTCCAGCTTGATACCCAGGTCTTCGGTAATCGAACGGCCTCCGGTCAGGGTTGCGATGTCATCGAGCATGGCCTTCCGGCGGTCGCCGAAACCAGGAGCCTTGACTGCAGCCACCTTAAGAGTCCCGCGCAGCTTGTTGACAACCAGAGTCGCCAACGCTTCGCCTTCGATATCTTCAGCGATGAGAAGCAGCGGGCGGCCCAGTTTGGCCACCTGCTCCAGCGTTGGCAGAAGGTCCTTCATACTGCTGATTTTCTTCTCGTGAATCAGAATAAGGCAGTCTTCCAGGACCGCCTCCATCCGTGCCTGATCGGTCACAAAATAGGGCGACAAGTTCCCGCGATCAAACTGCATGCCTTCAACCACGTCGAGGGACGTGTCGATCGCTTTTGCCTCTTCAACCGTGATGACGCCGTCCTTGCCCACTCGGTCCATGGCATCCGCAATGATTCCTCCGATCGTTGAATCATTGTTTGCTGAAACCGTCGCGACCTGCGCGATCATCTCGCCCTTCTTGACTTCGGTCGACAGCCTGTGGATCTCCTCCACAGCCGATTTAACGGCATGTTCGATACCGCGTTTGACAGCCATCGGGTTGGCGCCTGCCGCAACAGTCTTCACACCTTCGCGGAAGATTGCCTGCGCCAGCACGGTCGCCGTCGTCGTCCCATCGCCGGCTATGTCACTCGTCTTTGAAGCGACTTCTTTAACCATCTGCGCGCCCATGTTCTCGACGGCATCTTCCAGTTCGATTTCCTTGGCGACGGTCACGCCGTCCTTTGTGATCAGCGGAGAGCCGAATTTCTTGTCGAGCACAACGTTCCGGCCTTTCGGTCCCAGGGTTGCCTTCACGGCCTCGGCGAGCGAGTTCACACCACGCAGGATCGCCTGACGGGAATCTGCACCATACATAATCTGCTTAGCCATTTTTAATATATCCTCCTATGCCTCATCCGTTTTTGCCTGCTTGGCCTCAGAAGTAATACCCAGAACTTCCTCTTCGCGAAGGATCAGATACTCCTCATCATCCAACTTGATTTCCGTTCCAGAATATTTTCCAAACAGGATCCGATCTCCCGCATGAAGTTCCAACGGCAGGACTGTCCCGTCTTCCAGTCTCTTGCCGTTCCCCACGGCCACAACTTCACCTTCCTGGGGTTTCTCTTTTGCCGAATCCGGAATGATGATCCCACCGCGAATCGACTCCTGTTCCTCGATGCGCTTGATCAGCACCCGGTCGTGCAAGGGTCGCATGTTCATCGATCTATTCCTCCTAAGTTATTAATAATAATGAGTCTGCAAGGTTAGCACTCATTGCTGGAGAGTGCTAGCAATATAAGCAAAGCTGTCCGCACTTGTCAATACCGGGGCGGGCACGGCCAGGCCCTCCAGGAGGGAACATGCATGGATGGAGAATCTGCCGCAGTCTATTGCGCACCCCCAGCCTGAGGTTTCCACAAACAGGGCACACGTTAAGCGCCCTCCCACCGATTTGGATTTCTGCGTAGCCTTTTGCGATGGACGACGCACTACAGCGGAAGTGGGGGGAGTGGACCGCACAACTCGGGATCGAGCGGAAATGGCTCGTCATTGTCCACACCCGCGCCGCATTCTCCGTCATTCCAGGAGCGTTGTTGCATGGATCGGGGCGGAGATGGAATTCGCCCTTTCCCAAGCGGTAGCGTCAGGCGATACGTTCGAACACAGGCCGTCCGAGTGCGGTCATTGTGTTCAGGACTTTCTGGCCGACCTGGATCTCCGTGATCTGCCTGGAGAAGCTGCGGGATCTGAGTCTGGGGCCGATGACGCTCTTCCACCGGCCGATCTGCGTTTCTATCCGGCTGCGCGGGTTGTACCCTGTGGCCACTTGCCAGGCCATGCGGCCGTTGCTGCGGATCTCGGCAATATGGCGATCCCGAACGGTTGGATCCCGCGCTGATTGCGGTCGGGTCACTGCGTTCTTTGGCGGCGGTATAACCACATCCAGGGTCTCCCCATACCGTTCCCTCAGCAGATCCCGTGTGGACGCTCCATCATAGGCGCCGTCCGCCAGAAAGCCCGTGACAGGGGCATCGAGTTGATCCAGGAGCCCGGGTAAGGCGGTGCTGTCTCCAACGTCATCGTGAGTCAGATTGGCGCAAACAATCGCACCGCTATGGAGGTCCAGTCCGAGGTGGAGTTTGCGCCAGCGGCGGCGTATTCCCCTGGTTTTATGCTTCTGCGCAAGCCATTCTCCTTCTCCGAAGATCTTGAGGCCGGTACTGTCCACCACCAGATGGACAGGCACAGACCCGGCTTGCCTCATCACCTGAGCGATGCTCAAGCCGTTTGCGCGACGCGACAGTGTGGAGTAATCCGGCACCCGTATATCCAGCCCCATGAGCGTGCCAATGGAACCCATCAGCCCCTGCGTTTGTCGCAACCCAAGCCGATACGCCGTGCGCAGCGTCAGGCATGTCTCGATCGCCAAATCCGAGTATCTCCGCTGGCCACCCCGTGACGTGCGGCGCGGCGCGCGCCACACACTTTGAGCCTCATCACTGACCCAGATCGTCAGATCACCCCGCTGGCGCAGGCTCTCGTTATATTCCGCCCAGTTGATCACCCGGTACTGTGCCTTATCAAACTTGTGCCGTCGGGCTGCGTTGAACTTATGTGGCATCTAAGTTATCCCCGGTGTTGAAAAACACAATGATAAGACATCCTTCGGGATGATCCATGCAACAAGGTCGGTATGAACAGGCCGAGTGGAAGGACTGTCGTGTCAGCATCGATTACCACATTACCGTGGACCGCCATCCTTACAGCGTGCCCTGCCAGTTGATCCATGAGAGGGTGGAAGCGCGTTACACGGCGTCCATTGTCGAGGTCTACTACAAAGGCCGGCGCGTGACGTCCCATCGCCGTCGCTACGATCACAAGCCGTCGACTCTGTCCGAACATATGCCCAGTGCCCATCGGGCCCATGCGGAATGGACACCGTCCCGGCTGATTAGTTGGGCGGAGAAAACTGGCCCCAAGACCGGCCGCCTGGTCGAGGAGATCATGAAACGGTGGCCGCATCCGGAACAGGGGTACCGGGCCTGCCTGGGATTGATGAGTCTAGGTCGCCGCTCCGGCGCCGAGCGGCTCGAAGCCGCCAGTGCGCGGGCGCTGCACTTGCAGTCCTATAGCTACCGCACCGTCAAGAACATCCTGTCGTCGGCCCAGGACCGGTTGCCTTTCGGGGACACCGAAACCCCACCGACGCCCCATCACGACAACATTCGCGGCGCCGCCTACTATGCGGACCCCGAGGAGACGCACTCATGCTAATGGAACAAACCCTGGAGAAGATGAACCAGATGAAGCTATCGGCCATGGTCGAGGCCCTGGAGCAGCAACGCCGCTCGAATCAGTACACGGATCTCGGCTTCGAGGAACGTCTGGGCCTACTGGTGGATGAGGAGTGGACGGCCCGGGAGCACCGCAAGCTCACCCGACGCCTGCGCGCGGCGAAGCTGCGCGACGCGACGGCATCGCTGGAAAACGTCGACTTCAAACATCGTCGCCGTCTGGACCGTTCCCAAGTCCTCGCCCTGGGCTCCTGCGGGTGGATCCAAGACCGGCACAATCTTCTCATCACCGGTCCGACCGGCATCGGAAAGAGTTTTCTGGCTTCGGCTTTCGTCGAACGCGCCTGCCGGCGGGGTTTTAACGCCACCTACGTCCGCATGCCTCGGCTCTTGCACCAACTGGCGGTCGGCCGTGGCGACGGCTCCTACACCCGAGTCCTGGCCCGTCTGGCCAAAACCGATCTGCTGGCCATCGACGACTGGCTCCTGGCCCCGCTGCGCGACGCTGAACGCCGGGACCTGATCGAAGTCGTCGAGGAACGGAGCGAACGTTCCGCCATCTTGATCGCCAGCCAGCTCCCGGTCCCCGACTGGCACGGCGTCATTGGCGACCCGAACCAGGCCGACGCCATCTGCGATCGCCTCCTCCACAATGCGCACCGTATCGAACTGAAAGGGGCATCGATGCGGCAAACCAAGACCCAACCCAAGACGTTGAAGGAGTCCCGATGATCGGCGCACCGATGCATCCACACGCCGCCGCCAGGGGGTACTCCAGGCCGGCCCCGGACCCAATCGTCGCTCCTGCGCAATCCTCGCGCGAAGGAAGTGCGGGAATCCGGGTCCGGGCGCGGAACGCGCGCCTCACGCAGGGCACGGGGCCTGTGGAAACTGCCGCAGCCGTGCAAATGGGAATGGTGGCCTTCGGCCGACTTTCTCTTGATCATTTCCACCGCTGCTTGCAAAAGCCTCCGCTCCCGGCTTTCGCACAGTTACACACAGGCCGGCGGCGATTTATCACAATAATTTTGGAAAGGACTAAAACAGGGAAAACCTGGACTCTGAAGGAATAAACTGAGACGCTAACCCGTCGCTTCGCTCCGGCGAGTGTTCACGATGGCCGGAATCGGTGTTCATGATTCCGGAACTGGTGTTCACGATCAGCGGAATACCCAGTTGGTATTCCGGCTCCCGATCCACCTTACTGAGATAGGCCTGTTTGTGAAGATAAAGCAACTCGGCGTCCTGGGGCGTAGCCGCGCCGGTTTTGAGTCCGAGAGAATCCATTTGCTCCAGCGCCCGGTTCAGGCTCTTGGCGTCGGGACGATCCGGCAACATCAGCTCGAGCTCGCCCCGTTGTGCGAACAGGTTCTTGTCGGAGGAAGGCCGGTACACGGCGCGCACGCCGTCGCCGAAGTCGATCTCGTACTGCTCGCCGGCTTTGAGCGATGTGCCCTGAAATAGAGCTTTGTTGTCGGCAGCCTCCTCCACCACGACCAGGTCACCGCCCTTGAGCTGCCGTTTGGTATGGAGCACCTTCGTCCGCCGGACGGTGAAGGGGACATCTTTCCGCTTTTTCTTCCTGGTCGCACGCTTCTTGAGATAGGTCTCGAAATGTTCCTCGATAGGCGTCTTGTCACGGGCCGCCTTTTGCACCTTCTCGATCCAGGCGATATAGGTCCCGGCCATCTCCTTGATGTCCGCGTCGTCGGCTTGGCACAAGCGCTTGAGTGCCGCCATGTGATCAGCGAGCTTGCCAAGCGTCGTCTGGTTGTATTGCGCGTGGTTGGTGTGGTGGTTGACGGTCTTTACCGCGGCCAGGATATCGTTGGCAAACACATCCTCCGGGATCGGCTGCCCGACCTTGGCCGGCGTCGTCTCGATCCCGGCTTGGCGCAGGACCGTGAGCAGCTTCTCCTCCGCCTCGGGTCGAACCTTCATCTTGACGACGGTGCGCTGCCGGCCACCGAAGGTCTCCGCGAAGACAAGCGCGTTCTGGTCCTCGATGTCGCCCTCATCGAACCTCATGGCCTTGCCCTGCCAACCGAGGTCGCGCACCTCCTCGAGCAGTTCTTGCTCCGCCGGCCCCAGCTTTCCCTGGGCGAGGGCCTCAACCACGTCGAAGCGGAAGTCCTTCTTCCCCAACATGTCGGCGTAGTAGGCCTCGAAGTCCAGGCGCAGGTTCCGCTTGCGTTCCAGAGCCGTGTCGTAGAAGGCCCGTCTTTGGGCTTCGTTCCCTCCGAAACGACCTTCGGCATAGGGACGAAGGATGGCCAGGTAGTCATCGTCGGGAATCTTTTCGACCTCGCCGATCGTGCGCAGCGTCACGGCCGGATCAACCTCGACGTCGCCGTCCTTCACCGCGCGGAAAAGGGTGTTGTAGAAGGGCTCCTTCTCTCCGAACCCGCCGTTGGGGTGGTAGTCGATGGACAGGCGGTCCTCGCCCAGGTGCTTGAAGGCCTGGCCTTTGTCGATGCCGTAGACCGTGCCGTCGCGGGCCCGCAGGAACTGCTTGGCATGGCCGTCGTGGTTGGCGGTCAGCCAGTCGGTCACGTGCTCGCGCTGAACTTGCTCGACGTCGAGAGTCGTCAGCTCGACCGGATTCACGCCGTCGAAGTCGATCTTGCGCTTGAGATCGGTGCGCCATTTCTGGATGGAACCCACTCGACCGTTGAGCCGAATGGTTCGCACCTCGATGGCGTCGGGGTCGATGAGACGGCCGCTCTTGTAGGCCGCTTCCTCTCCGTGGGCAATGAAGGCATCAGCGGCGCTTTCTTGCGGCTTAAAGAGCCACCGGTCGCCCGCATCGTCGGTCCAGAACTCCTTGCTGTGGGCGCCGCCGACCTTGGCCTTGCCGGTGTAGGTGAAGCTGGCTGGCTTGCCCTTATCCGCCCAGGCCGCGTCCACCGCTTCGAACTCACTGCCCTTCTTGGTGAAGGAGGGTGGCGGAGAGGGCTTGGAAACCTTGGGCGCAGGCTTGGGAGCCACCGTTACCTTGGGCTTGGCGGCCTTTTTCTTGCTGCCGTGCTTGGCCAGCCACGCGGCATGTTTCTTCTCGATGCCATCGAGCGCCGCCTGCACCGTGGCCGGATCGGTCTCGGTAAAGATCGTGACCAGCTCGTTCTTGTTGGTCCATTGCCAGTGCTTGAGCTGGGTTTCCTTGGCCAGGTTCTTGAGCTGGGCGGCCTTGAGGGCCGCCACCTGATCGTGGAAGAGCTGCTTCTTGAGGAGAATTTCCTTGGCCTGGGCTCCGAGCAGTTCCTGGGGGAGACCGGCGCCTCCGGCAAGCGCAGCTTCGGCATCCTTCACGGCTGAGAGGAAGTTCGCGTAACCCGAAGGTGACTCGGGCACGACCACCTTGGCAGTGGCCTGCACCAGAGCATCCTTGGCCTTGTCCAGCGCCTCCTTTTTGGCGGCCTCGATGGCATCTTGGCCGGCCTGTTCGGCCAACTCCTCGCCGGCGGCTTTCTCGATGGCCTGAATCAGCTGTTGCTTGTTCTTGAGCGGCCCGATGTGGTGTTTCTTCTTGGCCTCAATGAGGAACTTTCCCTTGAGGCCGGAGTGGTCCACTCCCGGCTCCAGCTCGTCGAGCAGCGCGATCACGTCCTGCTTGGTTAGGTTGAGCGAGACGCCCTTGGTCTTGGCCATCTCCTTGAGCTCGACCACGGTGAGTTGGTCGAGCCCACCTGGCGCCGGGACCTTCTTCAACTGCTCGGCCAGCTGCTGCGCGTGTTTGAGCGCCGCCTGCTTCTCGGCCAGCAGTCCCACCAGCTCCTGCTTGGTGCGCAGGAGTCCGATCTTGTGTTCTTTCAGCTTGGCCTTGAGCGCCGCTCCCGAGAGGTCGGCGTGGCTGAGGCCCGGCTCCACCTGGTCGAGCAGGTGGATGAAGTCGGCCTTGGTGCGGGCGATAGAGACGCCGTTTTGCTTCGACAGGGTCTGCAGCTGCTTGACCGTGAGGTCGGAAAGGTCTGAACCACCCCGGGTTTTCCGGAGACTGAATTACTTGAGAGGATGTGAGTCATGGGAAGACCGAACAGATATTCACCTGAAGTTCGAGAACGGGCCGTCCGGATGGTGTTCGAGCACCAGAGGGAGTACGACTCCCAGTGGAGGGCGATGGCCTCGATCGCGTCGAAGATCGGCTGTACGGCCGAGACGTTGCGGAAGTGGGTCCGGCAGGCCGAGCGAGATACGGGGCAGCGCGGAGGGCTGACCACGGACGAGAAGCAGCGGATGAGGGAACTGGAGCGGGAGGTTCGCGAGCTGAAGCGGGCGAACGAGATCCTGCGGAAAGCATCAGCGTTTTTCGCGCAGGCGGAGCTCGACCGCCGACCGCGGAGATGACGGAGTTCATCGAAGAAAATCGGGACCCGTATGGGGTCGAGTCGATCTGTAGTGTGCTGCCGATCGCCCCGTCGACGTTCTATGAGCATCAGATACGATGGCGCAATCCGGATCGATTACCGACCCGGGCAAAACGGGATGCGGCCTTGCGGGGAGAGATCGACCGGGTGTGGCGGGAGAACCGTCGGGTCTACGGCGCCCCCAAGGTCTGGAAGCAGCTGAACCGGGAACACATCCCCGTGGCCCGATGCACGGTCGAACGGTTGATGCGCGATATGGGTCTGCGGGGAGTCGTCCGCGGGAAGAAGCCCCAGACGACGATTCCGGATGAGGCGGCGCTCCGGCCGCCGGATCTGGTGGGCCGGGACTTCACGGCCACACGTCCGAATCAGCTCTGGGTCGCGGATCTGAGTTATGTGGCCACCTGGAGCGGCTTCGTTTACGTCGCCTTTGTCATTGACGTGTTCTCACGAAAGATCGTCGGCTGGCGGGTCATGAACTCGCTGAAGACCGACATTGCCCTGGATGCTCTGGAGCAGGCCCTTTGGGCGCGCTCCGACACCGACGGTCTGATTCATCACAGCGACCGCGGCAGCCAGTATCTGTCGATCCGCTACACGGAGCGGCTCTCCGAATCCGAGATCGAGCCCTCGGTTGGAAGCCGGGGCGATTCCTATGACAACGCGCTGGCCGAATCGGTGATCGGCCTGTACAAGACCGAGGTCATTCGAAAGGACGGCCCGTGGAAGGGAGTCGACGATGTCGAGTTCGCCACTCTCGACTGGGTGTCCTGGTTCAACGAGCAGCGGCTCCTGGGACCGATTGGCGACATACCACCGGCCGAATTCGAACAGATGTACTATCAGCAGCAACAGTCCCGCCTCGTCGAGGCGGGACTCAACTAAAACTGTCTCCGGAAAACCCGGGGCGGTTCAGTCTCCGATCTGGCCGCTCTCGAAGGCCGCCTTGAGCTGGGCCGTCTCCTGGAACTTGGCTTTGGCCTGCTCCTCGATGGCCTGTGGCGGGAGGATGCAGGCGGAGCTGGACTTTGCCGGGGCCGCGATCGCGGTCAGTGACACGAGCGCCGCCTTCGCGCCCAGCTCGCCGCCGCAGATCTCCAGCGGCCAGGCCACCACGCTGGTGCAGCGGCAGTTGGGACGGGCAGGCTGCGGCGGGAACCGGCCGGTATTGAACACCTTGCCGTCGAGCGGGCCGCAGACCGGGCAGACCCGCTCGTCCTCCATGGTCATCCATTCGAGCTTCCGACACCGACCTCCTGGTGGAACTTCATCCGCCCCTGGTTGTGGGCGCGCAGCACCTCGGTACGGGCGATCACCTCCATGGGTACTGGGCTTTGCGGAAGACCTTGGAACCGGCGTGCCGGAACGATTCCGGGTGCTTCACGACGTGGCCGAGATCGCGGACGATGTCCTCGACGCCCTTGCCGGTGGCGATGCCGCTCATCACGGTGCGCCGGATTCCGTCGGCCAACTCGCGGTGGACGTCGCCAGTGAGCACCAGGTTGTACTGGCTCATGAAGTCGAGCGCGTCGGTGTCGACCAGGGTGAAAGCGCGGGTGGCGAGCTTGTTGATCCCCTCGGGGGCAAGGTTGCGGTAGAAGGGCAGCTGGGCGGTGGCGAAATCCTCGATGCCGCCGGAGATGCCCTGGCGAAAGGACGTCCGGGCCGCCTGGCGGAAGCGCAGGATCTGCTCCCGGCCGAGGCGAGTCATCGTCTCCCGGATGTCGGTCTGGAGTTTCTTGAGGCCAACGAGCGCCGCCAGCTGGTTGTCAGGGAGCGAGCCGAGACTCTTGTAGCGCAGGATGGCGCCTCGTACCTGGTCCTCGGCGCCGGCGAGCATGCCGGTCAGCTCGGCGACCGTTGCTTCCGTGAAACGATTCCGGTGGCGGACGCTCCTAGCCGTGGCTTGCCTAATGGCCTCGGCCTGGGGCAGGGGTGGTGTGGAGGCGGCAAGTGCATCGAGCATGACCTACGTCCCTCTGTCGAGCGTCGGGGTCTTGGGATCGAGGAAACGGCAGGCTGGAGTGTCGAACGTCACCTCGCTGCGGTGCACCCGGCAGTGGTTTTGCGCCTCATCGAAATGCACGCAGTCGTCGCAGACCGCATCGCCGACGTCACCGCGGGCGCTGGGTCCTCCCCAGGCGGCCTCCGTCCCCTCCGCCGGCGTGTTCGTCTCGGGGTCCAGGCCCAACATCTTCTGGGCGCGCTCGACGCTCATGATTCCGGCCAGCACCATGTCGACCATCGGCTTGACCTGCTTGGCGTCGAACAGGTCCACCGATTGACTTTCGCTGTCCCGGTTGGCGGCCTTGATGTCGGGGTCGAGGTCCATCTTGAGCTGGAGGCTGGAGCGGCTGATCAGCTTGCGGTCGTAAAGCTCGATGAGCAGGCGTTTGAAGTCGACCGCATCGGAAGGATCGAGATCGTTAAACAGGAACTGGAGCGTCTTGCCCTTCCACCCGTTCAGTTCCAGCCAGTCGTCAAACACCCAGTCGAGGATCGTCTTGGCGGTCTGGGTGATCTCCCGGATCATCACCAGCATCTTCCTGAGGCTCACCGAGGCGGTGGCGAAGTTGGGACCGTCGCCGGTGACCAGGGACCGTGAGAGTCTCAGCGCCACCACGATGTCTTCCTTCACCTCCTTGACCTTGTCCTCGACGTTCAGCACTTGGCCGTCGGTGCCGTGGGTCTCGACCGTGACGTAGAAGGGCACCACCAGGCCGCTCTTGAGGTCCATCTTGTTGACCCGCTCGCGGACCTGCTCGAGCATCTTCTGGTCGGGCATGACCATCTTCTGGCCGAAGGCCCCGCCCACCTTGATGAGGCGAAACGGCGTGGCCCAGCGCTTGGCGATGGCCTGCTCGGCCCGGCGGTAGTCCCTGAGCAGTTCGATGGACTGAAACGCGGGCAGGACCAGCGAGTTGCCGCGCGGCGAAAAAGACGGGGCGTCCCACTTGAGGTGCAGCACCTGCTCGACCGGGAGATCGAGACCCTCGCCCGCGCCGGGATGCTCCTCCGGGAACTGGCGCGCCTCGACCAGCTCCCCCTGGGCGTACTTGACCTTGACCGAGACTGGATTGACCGAGACCAGCTCCTCCAGCGCCTTGCCGTCTTTGGTGTAGCGCTTGAACCCGACCCCGTCGCCCTTGACCAGGAGCTGCAGCACCATGTCCTTGACAAAGGCAAAGACCCGCAGTTGGGCGGCGAGCTCTACGGCGCCGGACTTCACCTCCTCGTCGTCGCTGGCGATCTTGATCTCGTCGCCCACGGCGAAGGTGCGCCAGGAGTTGACGCAGTTCTTCACCAGCGGTTCTTCCAGGTAGTACTCCCAGGCCTTGCGGGCCCGCTCCTCCCAGGAGGCGGGAACGGCTTCGGTGGCGTTGATAGAACGGAATGCCGATGCGTCCAGAGCGGCGGCCGTGGCCAGGGGGACGAGCACGTCGGCGTCGGCTGCCAGCGATGGCGCTTTGCCACCTGTAGTAGCGTCGGCCGAAGTAGCGGGCTGTGGGTCGGTTCGCTTATCCAATAGAGGCCTCCTGGTCGTGTTTTGCCCTTGGGGGCGCGACATTCGCGCCGTGTGGCGAAAACACCTCGCCCTAAGGGTTACTTACCGGAGGCGGAGGAAAAACGTCGGGAGGGGGCTTGCGGGAGATTTGACAAGCAGGCGAGTAGCTCGCAATGAAAGGCATGTCATTTGGCCCGTGCGTCAAAAGGCGAGGTCGAGCCAAGAAGACAAGCTAGCAGCTGGGCAGAGCGGCAAACTCGATATGGGGTAAGGCGCGGGAAGGCAGAAAGGGTTGTAAGCTGAGAGGTGACAGGTTACAATCTATAAGTGATTGTCCGCTTCCGGCATAAGGGTCTCCAGCTTCTCTACGAGAAGGGGGACCGGCGGCGGGTGCCATCAGCATACGTCACCAAGATCGAGCGTATTCTGGCGCGCCTTGACGAGGCGGCAGGGCCCACGAGCATGGATCTGCCGGGCTTCCGGCTGCATCCGTTGAAGGGCAATCTTGCCGATTTCTGGGCGGTCACCGTGTCCGGCAACTGGCGCATCGTTTTTCGCTTCGAGGGTGCGCATGCCAGCGATGTGGACTTAGTCGATTACCACTGAAGGAGGACCATGATATGCCGATGAAAAACCCACCTCATCCGGGCCTTTCCGTGCGTCACGACTGCCTGGAGCCGTTGGGGCTTAGCGTGACGGAAGCTGCCAGGAAGCTTGGCGTCAGCCGCAAGCAGTTGTCCGATGTGGTCAATGGCCATTCGGGGATCTCGCCGGAGATGGCGATCCGCCTTGACAAGGCGTTCGGCGGAGACGCGAACACGTGGTACCGGCTGCAGGCGGCCTACGACCTAGCCCAGGCGATGAAACAAGCCGACCAGATTAAGGTCGAGCGGCTGTCTTTGGTGTAGAACAGTGCATGAGCGTAACACTCGACGGAGCCGGTCCTGGTTTCACCTATTAGCAGTTAACCGCCAGCCTCACGAAACTCTATGGAACCCACTGGGTAAGGGATAGACGAGTGCCTAAAGAGTACTTGGACAAGTCCTATCTTGATAGCAAATACTTCATAGATTCCTACGTGTACAATTGCACCTTCTGCAACAGGGGAAACGTTGCATATAGAATTACGAAACACCTAGAATTTGATTGGAGTACCGATAAAAAATGCCACGTATATGTGGCCAAGTGTTCTTTCGTGCGACAGGCAGTCTATGCATCTCTCATTTGACAGCATTCACTCCTACAACCAATACAGCAATCTGAAATTCTCAGTAGAAAATATTGATTCACAAATTTTCTATTCAGTCCCTACCTCGTTCTTCACCATAGACAAACGTGTCCCGAAAATCGTAAGGGAGTTGATTACCGAAGCAGAGGGTAGCCAGAAGATGAACTATTTGACCGGTGCTTCAGCCTGCGCGAGAAAAGCGATCTATGAGCTTCTAAATTATGAAAAGGTCGAAGGTAAAGACTATGAAGGGGACCTTGTTGCATGGATCATCCCGAAGGATGTCTTATCATTGTGTTTTTCAACACCGGGGATAACTTAGATGCCACATAAGTTCAACGCAGCCCGACGGCACAAGTTTGATAAGGCACAGTACCGGGTGATCAACTGGGCGGAATATAACGAGAGCCTGCGCCAGCGGGGTGATCTGACGATCTGGGTCAGTGATGAGGCTCAAAGTGTGTGGCGCGCGCCGCGCCGCACGTCACGGGGTGGCCAGCGGAGATACTCGGATTTGGCGATCGAGACATGCCTGACGCTGCGCGCGGCGTATCGGCTTGGGTTGCGACAAACGCAGGGGCTGATGGGTTCCATTGGCACGCTCATGGGGCTGGATATACGGGTGCCGGATTACTCCACACTGTCGCGTCGCGCAAACGGCTTGAGCATCGCTCAGGTGATGAGGCAAGCCGGGTCTGTGCCTGTCCATCTGGTGGTGGACAGTACCGGCCTCAAGATCTTCGGAGAAGGAGAATGGCTTGCGCAGAAGCATAAAACCAGGGGAATACGCCGCCGCTGGCGCAAACTCCACCTCGGACTGGACCTCCATAGCGGTGCGATTGTTTGCGCCAATCTGACTCACGATGACGTTGGAGACAGCACCGCCTTACCCGGGCTCCTGGATCAACTCGATGCCCCTGTCACGGGCTTTCTGGCGGACGGCGCCTATGATGGAGCGTCCACACGGGATCTGCTGAGGGAACGGTATGGGGAGACCCTGGATGTGGTTATACCGCCGCCAAAGAACGCAGTGACCCGACCGCAATCAGCGCGGGATCCAACCGTTCGGGATCGCCATATTGCCGAGATCCGCAGCAACGGCCGCATGGCCTGGCAAGTGGCCACAGGGTACAACCTGCGCAGCCGGATAGAAACGCAGATCGGCCGGTGGAAGAGCGTCATCGGCCCCAGACTCAGATCCCGCAGCTTCTCCAGGCAGATCACGGAGATCCAGGTCGGCCAGAAAGTCCTGAACACAATGACCGCACTCGGACGGCCTGTGTTCGAACGTATCGCCTGACGCTACCGCTTGGGAAAGGGCGAATTCCATCTCCGCCCCGATCCATGCAACAACGCTCCAACGAGTAACGTGCTGACCTCCCAATTCGCCTCGTTGAGTTTTACAACAGACGCGCCAGTTGCGGCTGCCTGGGATACTGGAGACCTTCTTCTGGGACCCCTCCACGCCGCCCAGCGGCCTGCGACCGTGCGCGGGTTGACATAACACCCCTACGGCGACATTGTCAGCGGTGCCATAGTCGTCGGCTCGTGCTTATTCCGCTTATCCGCAACCGGTTGCGACCGAGGAGCGCGATGACACATCACGCCTACATTTCGTGACAAATCCGGCTGTCATTGACCTGCCGATCCTTGGTGTAGAATGCCCCGATCCTGCGTCGTTCAGGGATCCGAGCGGATTCGTCTTCAAGGACGACGATGGCCTCGTCTATCGCCAGGTGAACCCGGTCTACGAAGCTAACTAACTATCAACTGCTCATGGAGAGCGGTCTGTACCAGGAGCTCGTCGATGTCGGCGCTCTGGTCTGCCACAAAGATGTCACCCCGGAAGGACAACAATCCGGCCGCACCTTGCTGCCTCAGCAGATCGCCTTCATCTCTTATCCCTACGAGTGGAGCTTCTCCCAGTACTAAGGATGCGGCGCTGCTCACCCTCGACATTCAAAAACGCGCCCTGCGCCATGGCATGATCCTCAAGGACGCCAGCGCCTACAACATCCAGTTCGAAGGCGGCCGGCCGATCTTCATCGACACTCTGAGCTTCGAAAAGCACGAAGCCGGGTCTCCCTGGGTGGCGTACGGTCAATTCTGCTCACACTTCCTCGCACCGATTGCGCTGATGGCGATGACCGACATCCGGCTGCAGCGATTGATGGAGACCTTCATTGACGGCGTTCCCCTCGACCTCGCGGCACGTTTGCTGCCTCGCCGAGCACATCTCAAGCCGGGACTCGTCATGCACCTGTTCCTGCACGCCTGGATGCAGAACAAGTACTCCGACACATCAGGTGAAGCGGCGGCGCCAACCAACAAACCGAAGGTGAGTGAATCCGGGATCCTGGGAATGGCCGACGGACTGGCCTCTCTGATCAAGAAGATGTCGTGGCAACCCGCAGGCACCGAGTGGGCGGACTACTACCAGACACTTTCCTATGACACAGCAGGTGTCGAGCAGAAGAAGAGTCTGGTCGGCGAGCTCATCGACCAGGCGGGGCCGAAGACCGTCTGGGACCTGGGCGCCAACACCGGTGTATTCAGCCGAATTGCTGCCGACAAAGACGCCGCAACCATCGCTTTCGACATTGACCCGGCGTGCGTCGAGCTGTGTTATTCGGACACCAAGAAGAACAAAGAGAAGAACCTCCTGCCACTTCGCTCGGATCTCACCAATCCGAGCCCGGACATCGGCTGGGCACTCGAGGAGCGCCAGTCGTTCATCGATCGAGGCCCGGCCGATCTGGTGATGATGCTGGCTCTGGTTCACCACCTCGCCATCGCCAACAATGTGCCTCTGCCGCGGGTTGCCGTGTTCGCACGGTCGTTGTGCAGTTGGCTAATTATCGAGTGGGTGCCGAAATCTGACCCTCAGGTACAGCGCCTGCTGCGAAGCCGGGAAGACATATTCCCGGACTACACCCAGGAAGCCTTCGAGGCCGAGTTCGAGAAGGTCTTCTCGAAGGTGGACTCGCGGCCGGTCGGCACCGACGGCCGGGTTTTGTATCTCTTCAAAAGCAAAGAGTAGCGGCGAGCCTCTCCGCTGTTCAGTTCGGCTCTTTGGACACGAATGCGGACGGGACGTCCGCGGTCCAATTCAGTCCTCATTCGGTGTTGTTGAATTAGACGACAAGCCCGCCGGACCCGTAGTCAATTACATGAAGTCTTCCCTTTTTGCTCGTTTGAGTTCGGCCAGGTTCTTTGTACTTGTAGCGCTCCTTTCGCTGTCGGCCAACAACGGTAGCGCCCGATGTCTGAGCGAAATCGGTGCACCCATGATGGGCGCGACTTGGGCAATAACAGCCGAGCGGAATATGACGTTGTTCGGCAACGGAGTCGCGCGACGGCCTGCGCCCGCGCGCGGGTTGACATAACGCCCATACGGCGACACTGTCCGCGCTCCGATAGGTGTCAGCCCCCGCGTATTCTGCTTATCCGCAGCGATGGGCTCGTGCGCTTGTACGGCCGCCGCTTTGCTGCCGGAAATCGCCGCTTGATCTTAGCCAGTACGTGAATTATGTGCTTGCAGATCCCGAGCGTTTTGGTGCGAAAGTCGGGGCACGAGCAGTACGACGTGCCGCGCTCCTCGCCGCGCAGGGCAATCCGGTAGGTCTTGCCCGACAGAGGGCTGATCGCCGTGTAGTCGGTCCACGGCCGCCCGGCGTCAGCGGAGCGCACCTTCATTTTCTCTTCGTGCGCCCTCTCGATTCGCTCCTTGAGAGCTCTCTCTCCGGGATCCTCTTCGCCCAGGCTTTCCACGGGTGTCCGTTCGGGCGGCGGCGCGGCCAATCCCAGTGCCGTCTTCTCTTCCAGGATCAGCGAAAATGCCGCGCCGGCGTGCTCACAGGCCGTTTCGCAGCCTGAGCAGCTCCAGCCGAGCCACTGCCTCCGGTCCGGGCTCCGCGCGATCGTGATCACCAAGTCCCTCGCCGCGGACGGGTCGGGTAGCTGGAGGCGGAAAGTCCCGTTGCTCCAGGAAACCTGCTCGTCGATACTGATTTCGTATCGGGCTCCTGCCTGAATCAGCTTTTTGCCGTTTTCTCCCCACAGCTTGCAGGCTTCAGGAAAGCCAAGCCGTGAGAGCCGGTCGTGGAGGCTTAGCTTCCGACTAGTTTTGGTCGTCATGGAGGTCCGCTCCGTTCGGTGCGTTGGCACTACGGTGGCGGTCAATCCAGGTCGACCCGTGCGCTGCGCATGAAGGCAGTGGCGGGGCGTCGCGGAAAGACATGGCCGCGGGCCTCAATGATAGACGACCAAAGCGCCGGGTTCGAAATGGAAACGGGTTGACGGTTGCCCACTTCGGGATGAAGGTCCTTGGCCGCAATCGAGGACACCGTCAAAATGACAGGTAATACTGATCGAAGATCATGATGGAAAAGCAACCACTTGCGGTGACCTTCTGGTCAGAAATGGAAGCGCACTCCGGCCTCGGTTTCGCGGGGCTGTTCTGCCCTAAAGGATCTTCCAAAGAAAGGCGAGGTCTGAAGGCCACTGGGCGTGCCGAGGTGCGTCAATTGAACGCATTATTGATGTTTGCAAAAACATTGACTTGAGGTCCGGATGCGCCCCCACCCGAGGCGCCCAGTTCGAAATCTTTGGACAGCGTTCCCTCCAGTAATGCGTCGCGTCTCCTTTGTGAGTGTCCCCGACACACGAGTAAAATCAGTGGACAACGGACGGGTATTTTGGGAGCATTGCACGAGTTCATTCTTGCCAAAATTCCCTTGATTCTCGATAGCGTGCACACCGATGGAGGTTTGAGATATGCAGTATTCCCGGAGACATTTTCTTAAGGCGGCCAGCTCGGGCGCGGTCGTATTGACGACTGTAAGCGGTGTCGCCTCGGTGGCTGGATCCCCGGCTCCGGCACAAAGCTCGGCGGGGATCGCCCCACCGATGACGGTGGAGATCGGGACATTCATCATCAATGGAGCCAGCTACCAGGCCGAATTTGAAGCCCGGACGACGTTGTGGGAAGTGATCGCGATGAAGCTGGCGCTGACTGGGACGAATCGAAGCTGCAATCGCGCCAGCTGCGGAGCCTGCAGTGTGTTGATCGACGGGACCCCCTATTACTCCTGTCATACCCTGGCGATGGAGGCAACCGGGAAGGACATCTTCACGGTGGAAGGCTTGGGCGACGAAGACAATCTGCATCCGATCCAGGCGGTGGGACACCGCTACGTGGCGGCCGACTGCGGATATTGCACGGCGGGATGGGAAGTGACGGCGAAGGGACTGCTCGACGCGAACCCGGACCCGACAGTCGATGAAGTCAAGATGGCGCTGTCGGGACACATCTGCCGGTGCGCGGCCTACCCGGCGATCATACGGACAGTGGTCGATGCCGGTAAGGTCATGCGCGGGGAGGCAGAACTATGAGTCAGGAAAACGGCATTCCGAAGATAGAAGCGGTTCCCGAACCCGGTTCCATCGTCCATATCAAGCAACCGATGGTCCGCGACTATTCCACCGGTGGGGGCCACGGTCCTGAAGACACTCTCGTCGAAGGCGACGATCAGATCGTTACGCAGAAGTGGCAGGGTTATGCGCCGGAGAATCTCAACGTAGTCGGGAAGTCGATGCCCCCGATGCCGGAGGTGTCGATACCCCGGTTTACCGGGACGGCGCAGTATTCAAGCCGGGTGTGGTTTCCCGACATGCTCTACGCGAAGTTTCTCACCTGCCCTCACCCTCATGCGCGCGTACGGAGTCTGGATACATCGGCAGCGGAGCGGATGCCGGGTGTGGCCTACGTACTCACACGCGAGAATGGCCCAGCCAACGTTCAATTGCCCGAAGAACTGAGCCTGACCGGTGAATTGGTCGCTATTGTGGCCGCCGATACGGAGGACCTTGCAGAGGACGCCGTCGCGGCTATCGACGTGGACTACGAAATCCTGCCTTTCGCTGCAACTCTGGAAAGCGCCATGTCGCCTGACGCCCCGGACCTGCGTCAGGGACGGGGGAACCTCCTTCAGGTAGCGCAGAGTGATCCCCACTACGATCCGAACGCCACCTGGGTGGCCCAGCTTGGGGATCTGGAACAGGGATTTGCGGAGTCCGATGTGATCCGGGAATTCACCTACTACTGGGCGGGAGCCACCGCCATTCCCATCCAACCCTGTGGCAGCGTGGCCAAATGGGATGGCGACAACCTCACCTTCTGGGGCATGAGTCAGGGAATCTACCCGATGCGGGATCGATTGGCCCGGGAGCTGGGCATTGATCGGTCGCAGGTTCGATTTATCAATAAGTACAACGGCTGCACGTTCTCCGCGGCGAGAGGGGCCACCGAACCCTTCTATGCATACATTGCTCATATTGCCCGGATGACGGGCCGGCCCACAAAGATCATGCTCCCCAAGGACCAGGAAATGGGCTTTGTCTATATCAAGCCGGAGAACATGACGAAATTCAGCGTGGGGGCCAACAGTGAAGGACGGATTATCGCGCTCAGCCATGAGATCTATATCAGCGCGGGAGATACAGGAGGCACGGGTCAGGCCATAAACGAGATTGCCAAGAACAATTTCGAACTCTACACCAGCCAGGTGCCGCACTGGAAAACAACCGCGTACGCCTACCAGTCGAACGCTATGCGGACGGCGCCGGTTCGCAGCTACACGCAGCAGGAAATCAAGTGGGCCTTCGAGAACATGATCGACGAGATGGCGGAAGCGGTGGGGATCGACCCCCTCGAGTTCCGGTTGATGCACGTTTCAAAGCCAGGGGACCAGCTCAGCGGGGCCTGGCATAAGGACCTGGAGCGCGGGACCCGGTACGAGAACGAGAACGGTTTCGTCACCTATGATTCGTTCGCTTCGGTCGAGGTGCTGGAGGAGGGTGCGAAGGACATCGGTTGGGACCGGAGGAATCCGGTTCCCGGCGGTAATCCCGGACGGTTCAAGAGGGGCTTTGGCGTCGCCAATTCCCAGCACCATGCCGGACACATGGGTTACCACGACAGAGAGGAAGGCTTTCGCCGGCGCATGATCGAAACAAACGGTACCGGCGGTGGCGGTGGTGGCGGACTCTTCGGCGCCGAAGTGGAGGTGACCTCCGACGGATACGTAAACGTTAAGACTGCTCTTCCCGACAGCGGCACGAACCATGACACGGCGCTCGCCCATGTCGTGGCGGAAATCCTAGGGTTTACGACCCGGGATTATATCCGCGTGATATGGGGGGACTCGGCCATCACCCCACCGAGCAACGGTTGGATCGCGGGCAAGACCGTGACCGTCCAGGGAGCGGCCACCTACAGTGCCACCGACAAGCTCAAGAACGATCTTCTCGACCGGGCGGCGACTATGCTGAACGTGGATGTGGCGACGCTCGAGATCCGGGACGGCGTCATCCGCTCGCAGCCCAATCCCCAGCTTCAGACGACGTTTGCAGCTCTCGCCCAGGCCGCGGGAGGTTCGATCGTCGGGGCGGGCCAGGGCGTGAACAAGAGTCAGGGAAGAGCGTTGACCAAGGGAGTCGGAGCCTGCTTCCTGGAGGTGGAAGTCGACACCTGGACGGGTGCCTGGCGCATCGTCCGGTCCGCGTACTGTCACGATACAGGGCTGGTCGTCAACCCGATGGTCGCCTCCGCTGACATGCACGGGTCCATGGCCGAGAGCCTTCAGATGGCGACAGACCCGGTACCGTATGATCGAGAGTTTCCAGGTCATCGTCACTACGCCACGGGCTATCTGGCATACCGGCTGCCCACGATCATGGAAATGCCGGAACATCAGACCCAGGTGCTGGTGGATAGTTTGGAGCCCCGGTGGTTTTACGGGATCAAGAGCTTCAGTGAAACCTCGATCGGGGCCGTTCCCGGCGCCTTGTCGAATGCCATCTACAACGCGTGCGGGGTGCGGATAAGAGAAACGCCGCTCACCCGGGACAAGATCATGGCTGGATTGAAAGAGCTGGAGGCAAGGGCATGAAGAAGATATCGATGTACCGACCGACGAGCATCGATGAAGCGATCCAGATATTGACGCTGCACGGGACCGAAGCCGGCGTCTATGCGGGTGGAACCGACCTGCTGATCCGGCTGAAGAACCGCCTGGACCAGGCGCCGAGTTACCTGGTGGACGTGAAAGGTATCGGCAACCTGCGCTACATCCGGGAGAACCCGTCGGGGGGTGTGGATATCGGAGCCCTGACCAAGCTGTCCGAGATCGTGGATTCGCCCCTGATGGGGCGGAAATACCCGATGGTGGTGGAAGCGTTCCAGATGATCTCTTCGCCGGAGTTGAGGAACGCGTCAACTCTGGGCGGGGACCTGCTTCAGGAAGTGTGGTGCCAGTACCTGAGAGGGGGCTATGCCTGCTACCGCAACGGGGGCTATATCTGCCATGGAGCGATCGGAGACAACAGCTATTACCACTCAGCGATGGGCGGACGCTTGTGCTACGCGGTGTATCCGGGGGATGCAGCGCCGGCGCTGATACCGTTCGACGCGACGGTAAAGCTGGTGGGCCCGTTGGGGACGAAAGAGCTGAGCGTGGAGCAACTCGTACCCGGGGACATGATGGTGGATGGACGGATCCAGTCGCATGTGGTGCGGTACAACGAGATATTGACGGAAGTGACGCTGCCCCCTCCGCGGAACGGGTTCCGGGCATCGTTTGAGAAGATCCGGCCGCGAGGGGTGTGGGACTTTGCGATGGCGTCGATGGCGATGGGCCTCGAGATGAACGGGCAAACGATCACGGATTCGCGAGTGGTGTTCGGCGGGATTGCGGGACGTCCGTTGAGGGAACATGCGGTTGAGGACTTCCTGAGAGGGAAGACATTGAACACGGTTCTGGCGACGCAAGCACCGTCGACGGCACTGGCGGCGGCCGCTCCGCTCAAGTACAACGCGATGAAGATCGATATGGCAAAAGGCCTGTTGAGATCGGGTTTGGAGAAACTGGCCAGCGCATAGGCCAGTATAGAGAGGTCGGAAGACTCACGCGGTTTTTTGAGGCCAGCAAAGACCTGACCTATCGAATCCTTTCAGCCCGGTGGCTCTCTTGATGGCGATTGGAGACGATGCATGTTCCGTATGTGGATACCGATCGTATTACTGACACTAGGCCCATTTTCCAATCTTCTCTTCGCGCAGGAGAGTCCGGAGGAGGCATTTTTCCGGGGTCAGGCCTACCAGAACGGTGACGGCGTCCCCCTCGACGGTGCACAGGCCGTGGAGTGGTATACGATCGCGGCGGAGCAGGGACATTCGGAAGCGCAGTTCAACCTTGGCGCAATGTATCAGAATGGTGCCGGCGTCCCTCAGGATGTGGACGAAGCCATACGGTGGTACACGCGGGCGGGGGACCAGGGTGACATCCTGGCTCAGTTCAACCTGGGTATGCTGTACGCCCGTGGCGACGGTGTTGCTGAGGATTTCGTCAAAGCGGCGGAATGGTTTCGAAAGTCCGCAGAGCAGGGCGATATCGTGGCGCAGTTGAATCTGGGTCTGATGTACCAGAATGGTGATGGCGTGCCTCGGGATCCGGCCGCAGCTGCCGGCTGGTTCCTGAGAGCGGCCGATCAGGGCGACCTGGTCGCGCAGGTCAACCTTGGCATGATGCACGGCCGGGGCGAAGGTGTTCCCAGGGATCCGACTGCGGCCGCGGATTGGTACCGGAAGGCGGCGGATCAGGGCAGTGCCACTGCGCAGTTCAATCTGGGCATGATGAATCAGAACGGCGAGGGAATGGCCCGCGACCTGGCGGGCGCTGCCGAATGGTACGGGAAGGCCGCCGATCTGGGCCACGCAGATGCCCAGAACAGCCTCGGTGAGATGTATCAGGGCGGCGATGGTGTCCTCCAGAATCTGGGGCAGGCGGCCGAATGGTTTCGTAAGGCGGCGGACCAGGAGCACGCCGGAGCCCAGTTCAACCTTGGTGAGATGTATTACTTTGGTGACTCCTTCCCCGAAGACTCTGGGGTAGCAGTCGACTTGTATCGGAAAGCGGCCGAACAGGGCCATCACCTCGCGCAATTCAATCTTGGAGTCATTTATTACAGTGGTGACGGTGCACCGAGGGACGTGCCGGCTGCTGTGGATTGGTTCCAGCGGTCCGCCGAACAAGGCAATAGCGGCGCGCAGTTCAACCTTGCATTGATGTATTTGAATGGGGACGGGTTGGCGAGAGACCTCGTACAGGCCTATGTCTGGGCGGAACTGGCCGTGACTTCCGGGGAAGCGAACGCCCTCGGATTGCGGAGATCGTTAGAGGCTTCGATGACGCCGGCCGAGATAGCGCAGGCCTTGAGAATCTCCCGGGAGAAGCAGGCGGCAATGCGGTAGTCTTCGCTTCTGTCCCGAGGGCCAGACCGAGCCCCGCATGCGTATGTCAGGTGCCCGGGCATCTCGGCTGGCAAACGGATTGAACGTCCGCTCCCACAGGCACGCACCCCCCGGCCATTGCTTCAGAGCGGGCAGCCACTCGGACGAAGCCGGCCGGATTGCATCCCCGAGATCGATCCCATTCTCTCAGGTAATGAGTATTGCCGGACCTTTCCGAGGCCCGGACACGAGGAAGCGGCGCGCAGAATATCACACACTACAGACGGCCGATAATTCGCCGGTCCACGCCCTATCCTTGAACCCGGCCGGTGCGGACCGACATGGGAGCCACCCCACGTTATATCCCCAGGTTCTTCATCCGGATTCGGGTTGAATTGAAGCCGGTGGCTCTGCTATACACAAGGCAACGAAGAACCGACTAAAACGTCTACCGACACAGCGGACGGCAAAGGTTTTTCTGCATGAATTGTCAATCCTTGCACCTTGCCGGTTTAGCCCGACGCGGAGGATAGTATGAATAGGCTCAGTGGCCCGAAGACTGTGGGGTTGTTGTTCCTGCTGGCAGCAATGCTGGTTGGCGCTCCAGCGATCGCGCAATCTCCCGGAATTGATTTTTCGGGAGAATGGACCCAGTGGATCGTGCAGGGTGAGGGGGATCCCCGAATGCAAGAGGTGGGCGACATCGTCAACATTCCGTACAATGATGCGGGCCGCCAGAGCGCCGAGACCCACAACCTCAGTCTCTGGGGGCTGCCCGAGTACCAGTGCCGGCCGCACGTGGCGACTTTCCATTGGCGCGGTACGGGTCAGAACCGGATCTCGAAAGTCGTGGACCCGGTTTCGCGCGAGACCACGGCGTTCCGCATGGAGCGGCGGCGGAATTTTGACGTGCTGTTTTACCTCGATGGCCGCCCGCATCCTCCTGAAGAAGCGGCGCACACCTGGGCCGGCTTCTCCACAGGAAAGTGGGAGGGCAATATGCTCGTCATTACGACCACCCACATCAAAGACGGCTACTACGGCATGAATGGTATGCCCTCCAGTGACCAGGTCACGATCACCGAACGCTGGATTCGGCACGGCGACTATCTCTTCGTCGTTCAGTCTATTGATGATCCTGTCTATCTGGAGGAGCCCTATGTCACCAGCCAGGCATTCAGAATCGATCTGGAAGCGCGCTTGCCCCCCAGTCCATGTATCCCGGTCGATGAGTCTCCCTTGGAGAGAGGGGCGGTGCCGCACTTTTTGCCTGGAACCAATACGTATTTCACCGACTTTGTCGACAAGCACAATATTCCGCGGGAAGTGCTGAACGACGGTGCGGAAAAAATGTATCCGGAGTACCAGATGAAACTGGAGAGCTACCGGGCGCGGTAGAGGCGGGATCGGAGCAGATCATGAAGATAAACATTGCGCACATGTCCGGCCGTCTGCGGGCGGTGTTGACTCTCGGCATCGCTGCCTGTATTGCCATTCTCGGTTTAGGTGGGCATGGCCGCGCCGGGCAGAATCCCGGGAGTAGGGATGGCGAAATCCGCGTTCTGCCGGTGCAGGGTGCAGTCTATTTGCTGGTTGGCGCGGGCAGCAATATCGCCATGTCCCTCGGCCCGGACGGCGCCATACTCGTCGATGCAGGATCCGAAGCGATGGGGGATGAGGTCGTGGCCGCGGTTCAACAGGTTCTCCGATCGATCGAAGGTTCACCCCGTCCCAATCAAATATGTGTGGGTTGCCCCACGCTGACGAACAAAGGGAACAGCCCGTATTTCGCAGCAATCACCGCTTCGCCCGCGCCCCCAAAGCCCGTGCGCTATGTCATCAATACCAGCGTCCTTCCCGATCACGTCGGTGGCAATGAGACGATCTCAAGAATCGGCGGGGCCAATTTCCAGGGCGGCAATCTGGACGGGCTCCTCTCCGCGGATGTGCAGGCGGGTGCCGTGGTCGCGGCGCATGAGAATGTTCTCATCAGAATGCCCGAAGTCATGCCGGAGGCGTCGTTCTATGCGATGCCTTCGGAAGTATATGGTGGCAATGCGGGTCAGGGTCCCTTCAGGGCCTACTACAAGTTCTACCGGTTCTTCAACGGCGATGCCATTCAACTCTATCATGCGCCGCGGGCGATAACCGACGGCGACAGCATCGTCCATTTCCGTTACTCCGATGTGATCGCCACCGGCGATGTCTTTGTGACCACGCACTATCCGATGATCGACATTGAGAAAGGCGGGAGCATTCAAGGTGTGCTCGACGGACTGAATCACATTCTCGATCTGGCTGTAACGGAGAACAATATGCAAGGCGGAACGATGATCATTCCCGGTCATGGCCGCCTCAGCGACGCGGCCGACGTTGCCCGCTACCGGGATGTAGTGACGATTATTCGAGACCGTATCCAGGACATGGTTCGCAGGGATATGACGCTGGAGCAAGTCAAGGCAGCGAACCCGACCCTGGATTTTGATCGACGGTATGCGAGGAACGACTGGACAGCGGATATGTTCGTCGAGGCTGTGTATCGGGATCTCAGTCAACAGTAGCTTCCCCGCCCCAGCAATCCGGTTGCTTGCGGCCAGTCGCTATCTTGGGAGGAAGAAAAGATCATGAAGAGCAAACTGCTTCTTTTCGTCGGTGCTGGGCTGATGGTACTTGGCGCGATCACGGCGGATGCCCACCATTCCATCGTCGGCACCTATGATGCGGGCAAGGAAATCACACTCGAAGGGGAGATGGTCCTGTTGCTTTTCCGAAACCCCCATGCATTTGTTCAGATCAACGTTCCCGACGAGAACGGTGAAATGCAGCGGTGGGCCGTTGAGTGGGGCGGCGCGGCCCGACTCGGTACCCAGGGTGTAACGCGGGACACATTCAAGCCCGGGGACAAAGTGATTATTGCCGGGAACCCATCGCGCACCCCTGGGGAGCGCAGGATGAAAATGAATACCCTGCATCGGCCCTCAGATGGGTTTGCCTGGGGCTTCCGGTCGGGTGAGATTGTCGACTGAAGAAAACTCTCTGATTCTGCTGCGGCCCATCGCCCGGATGCGGTTGACCCCCCGCCATCGGGTACACGAAGCTTGCTTCGAGAAGCTCGAACTGTGGCTGAAATTGTCGGGGGAAGAATGATTGTTAGATTGCTTCAGAGACGCGCTACACCGATATGTGTTGCCACTGCGATGGTGATCATACTAGCGGTGTGCCCTGCTTTGTGGGCTCAGGCGGCTGACTCGTCGCCGCAGGCAGAGGCCCCGATCGACCTGACGGGGACCTGGGTATCTCTGGTAACCGAAGACTGGCATTTGCGCATGGTCACTCCGGCCAGAGGCGACTACTCCGGGGTTCCTCTCAATGACGAGGGCCGCCGGATCGCCGACGGTTGGGATCCAGAGGCGGATGAGGCAGCCGGCGAGGAATGCAAAGCCTACGCTGCCCCGGCCATACTGCGGGTGCCAGCACGGCTCAATATCTCCTGGGACGGCGATATGACCCTGCGCATGGACACGGACGCCGGAATGCAGACCCGTGCTTTCATTTTCGATCAAACGCCGTCCGCAGGGGAACCAACCTGGCAGGGACATTCGGTCGCGGAGTGGGTGCCGACAGGGGGGCAGTTCGGAGTCACCCCGGGCGGTCATTTGAAAGTGGTGACGACCAACCTGCGACCCGGTTATCTGCGCAAGAATGGGGTTCCTTTCAGTGCAGACGGGGTGATGACCGAGTATTTCTACAATTTGAGTGAACCAAATGGAGACACCCTGCTGTTTGTGGTGACTATGTTTGACGATCCGCAGTACCTGCGCGAACCTCTGGCGATGAGCCAGCAGTTTAAAAAGCTTCCGGATGGCTCGGGATGGAACCCGACCCCCTGTACGGCGAGGTAAGGCCTGGCGAGATAAGGCCGCCTTTCCTCTGCTTTTCGATACCCACACCATCGCGAAATAGTCGGTTGTTCGACGAAGCGACCTGAGCCGACCCTGGTTGCAGGGCGACGGAGGCCTCCGGATCGGTGGATCGAGTTGGCGTCACCGTTGAAGAATCCGGGTGAGGATCGTTTAAAATCCGTGGGTGGACGTTCGACGGATCGGTAATGTATTTCGAGGGGAGCCAAAGTCATGAGCCAAGATACCGAAAAGATGAAGATCGAATCCAGACCGCACTCGACGGTGGTGATTTCCCAACCGATGGTGCGGGACTATTCCACCGGTGGCGGACATCTGGCTGGCGATACGCTGATCGAAGGCGACGAACGGATCGTCACTCAGAAGTGGCAGGGCTATCCTCCCGAAAACCTCAATGTGATCGGCCAATCGATGCCCCCGATGCCGGAAGTGTCGATACCCCGGTTTACCGGGACGGCCGAATATGCCACCCGGATCTGGTTCCCCGACCTGCTTTATGCAAAGTTCCTCACGTGCCCACATCCTCATGCGAGGGTTCGGAGGCTCGATAGTTCAAGGGCAGAGCGGATGCCGGGTGTGGCTCACATACTCACCTACCAGAACGCGCCGGCGACGACTCGATTGCCCATAGCGCCAGGCAATCCCCTAGGGCAGGAATTCGGTCTGCAGGGCGAAGTCGTTGCAATCGTCGCTGCCGACACCGAGGATCTTGCCGAAGATGCCGTCGAGGCGATTGAAGTGGAGTACGAGATCCTTCCGTCCGTCGAGAACCTCGAGCAGGCGATGTCGGCGGATGCTCCCGACCTCAATCAAGGAGCGGGAAACCTGATGAAGGTATTCGAAAACGATCCGCACTACGACCCGAATGCCACGTGGGTGTCCAACCATGGAGATGTTCGGCAGGGATTCGCCGAAGCGGCTGTGATCCGGGAGTTCAATTATTACTTCGGCGGTGCGGTCTCCGTACCGATGCAACCTTGCGGCAGCGTTGCCAAGTGGGAGGGCGAAAAACTGACGTTCTGGGGCATGAGTCAGAGCATCTACCCGGCGCGAGCGGGTCTCGCCGCGGCACTGGGCATTGACGCTGAGGACATTCGATTTATTGACAAATATAACGGCTGCACCTTCGGGGCCGCGCGGGCGGGATCCGAGCTCTTCTATCCCTTTGTCGCTCACCTGGCGAGGGAGACGGGCCGACCCGTAAAGCTAATGCTTCCGAAGGACCACGAACTGGCCCACATTCAGATCAAGCCCGAACTGATAACGAAGTTCAGAGTGGGTGCCACATCCGAAGGGAGAATTATCGCCCTCACACACGAGGTCCACGTCAGTGCGGGGGATTCCAACCCGGGAGAATTTACAGGAATTGGACACGCCTCGGGAGAGATTTCCAAGAACACGACTGAGCTTTACACATCCGAAATCCCGCATTGGGAATCGACCTGGTACAGCTACAGGACCAATGGCCCCAGGCCGGGACCATCCCGAAGCTACACGCAGCAGGAGGTCAAGTGGGCGTGGGAAGGCATGATGGACGAGATGGCCGAAGAAGTTGGGATCGATCCTCTGCAGTTCAGATTGACGCATGTTTCAAAGCCGGGAGACAGCCTGTCGCCGGTTCGGGATTGGCATGCCCAGGAGCTTGGTGGGCGGTACGAGGTCGAAAACGGGGCCCTCAGTTACGATTCGTTTGCGTCGGTTGAAGTGCTGGAGGAGGGAGCCCGGGCCATCGGGTGGGACCAGAGAAACCCGGTGCCGGGCGGCAATCCCGGGAGGTTCAAGAGAGGGATCGGTGTGGCTGCGTCCCAGCACCACTCCGGACAGATGGGTTACCACGAAGGCGAGGAAGGTTTCCAGAAGCAGGTCGATGCCGGAAACCGCCAGGTTTACGGCGCGGAGATCGAGCTCGGGGCCGACGGTGACGTGATCATGAAGAACGCCCTGCCCGACAGCGGATCCAACCACGACACCGCGCTCGCCCAAATCGTGGCGGAGATACTGGGATTCACGAGCCGGGATCGGGTCCGGGTGGTCTGGGGCGATACGAAGGTGACACCACCGAGCCAGGAATGGTGGGGCGGGCGAACCATCACCTTGCAGGGGGCGGCTATCTTCAGTGCGGCGGACAAGCTCAGGAAGGATCTCCTCCAACGTGGGGCCGATGCGTTGGCCGTGGATGCAACGGAGCTCGAGATTCGAGACGGGGTGATTCTCTCGACGGAGGATCCGCAGGTCCAGATCAGTTTTGGGGACTTGGCCCGGGTAGGGGGCGGGTTCATTCGCCACACCGGCCGTGGCATCAGTATGGGCCAGGGAAGAGCGATGAGCAAAGGCGTGGGCGCCTGCTTTGCCGAGGTCGAGGTGGATACATGGACCGGAGATTGGCGTTTTCTGCGGGCGGCCTATTGCCACGACACGGGCTTGGTCGTCAACCCATTGGCGGCCGAAGCCGATATGGAAGGATCCCTCGTCGAGAGCATGCAGATTGGTACCGATTCCATTCCGTGGGATCGGGAGTTTCCCGGTACCCGTCACTATAGTGTCGGCTACCTGTCCTATCGGCTTCCGACAATCATGGACGTCCCGGAACAGACACAGGTATTCGTCGACAGCCTGGAACCCCGCTGGTTCTATGGTGTCAAGAGCTTCAGTGAGACTGCCATAGGCGCCGTGCCCGGAGCCATCGCAAATGCCATCTACAATGCGTGTGGCGTCCGAATCCGGGAACATCCCATCACCCGAGATAAGATCATGGCCGGCTTGAAGGCCAACGCATGAAATCATCGGGCGCGGTGGGGACTGAACAGGAGCCGTTCGTTCGCTAGCCCTGCCGGCCCGGTCCAGTCATCTTTCCTCTATCGAGATATGCGCTTTAATCCGGGGAGGGAGACCGACCTTTGTCCTGCTATAGGCGCGGTTTATGACCGCACCGTGGGGTGAATTCGAGAGAGATTGTGCCCTCATCGAGCGCACCTATAGTAGATCCCCCAGGGACGCGGAATCATCTGGACGTCAAGGCTGCCCCTCGCCGCCTTCGATCTGAATAAAGCCGAAGGAAACCACCACACCATCTTCGGTCGTGACGTCTCCGGAGAGTAGAGCTTTCGCGCCTTCGCGGCGGGAAGGTTGTCCCTGAACTTTCACTTTCTCGCCAATCGGGATCGTATCGTCGGTCCAGCCGGCCCGAATCATGGCGCTGGCGTTACCTCCGCCGCTGATATACCAGTCGGACTTCTCACCGTTGGCGTCGGTCACTTCAACCACTAGTTCAGGATGTGGATTGACGATGTGGATCGCCTTGACTACGCCTTCGATTTCCACGATACGGTCGGTGTGCCAGAAAGATGAGGCCGAATGGTGTGCTCCCAATGGTGAGGCCAGCATCAGGAGCGTACCGGACAATGCCAATGAAAGAAAGAATCGCATATTTAAATCTCCTCGTGACCTCTGCGCTGTTGTATCAGGCCTCACGACTGGCGCCGCATCAGGTAGGACTGGACCCGATAAAAGAAGCCTTGCATACACACTAATCCATGCCACCTAGTCTGTCAAAAACAGAATCGATCGGCCACAGCCTTCGCCCTGACAGTCTCCAGGGTCTGGGGACTGAATGTGGCCCGGCGATTCCGGGTGCGAAATCCGGGGGCGGCTCTCAGAACTGGAAGCGGATACCGATTTCGACGAGCCGGGGATCCCGGGCGTTGGTTGACAGGCCGAAATTGGGTGAGGTCATTACGCCCGAAGGCAGGCTGAGGTTGACGTTGTTGAAGGCGTTCGTCACGTTCGCAAACACATTGAGATTGGTCCGTGTGCCTCCTGCGCCACCCGCCCCCTCAAAGAAGAAGGCCTTTGAGATATTGAAGCCGAAACTGACGAACTTCGGTGCATCGCCCGTGTTTCGCGCGATTCCCTGGAGGCCGGTCGGTCAAATGGCCATCCTGGTTGTCGTCTGTTCCAGTCGTGACGTTGAAACGAGGGCCGCTATTGGCCTCCGAGGTCCCAGTCACAAATATACCGAGCGGGAGTTGCGCGTTGATGGTGCTAGCCAGGGTGTTCGTAGGAAAGAAGCGCGCGCGACCCCAATCCGCCTGGAGGTCGTAGGGGTCGGAAGGAAGAAAGCCGGCCGCATTGGGACGGCCGTCGGAGTGTCCTCTTTGAAACTGGTAGTTTGCCGACAGGTTGAAGATGCTGAACCTTTGCCGATAGGTTAACCGAAGCGAATGTTGGATCTGTGCCATCGTCGCTTCGAGGTTGAGGATCTCTTCCTTCGTCGGATCGGGGCGAACACAGGTCTCCGCGCTTTGATCCTTAGTGCAGGAACGTGGCACCTGCGCGGTGATATCACGCGGAGCATTCAGGTCCCTCAAGCGCAAGCGGTGCACTTCGTGCACGTACTCGTATGCGGCGCTCACGAATAGATTGGTCAAGAACGTCCGTTCGATCGAAATCAATCCGGCACTGCTATAGGGCGCCGACAGGGTCGGGTCACTCACCCGGACTGAGGGCAACAGGTTCTGCACTGTTCCGGACTCGAACGGGTCGGGATAGGAGGGCGCTGCGATGACGGTCTCGAACTGACGTGTTCCGTCAAGCCGCCGCTGGTTCTCCACCAGGTCGATACCCAGGCGGTTGTAGAACACGCCGAGGCCGCTGCGTATGACAGTGGCTTGACCCAGAGCATAGGCCAATCCAAAGCGGGGGCCGAAGTTGTCCGCGTCATCCAGATTCGTCTGCCAGTCATAGCGAAGCCCGTAGTAGAACGTCAGCTCCGGCGTCAGCCGCCAGTCGTTCTGCATGAAGAACGCCAGCTCTGTCTGCGTGGTTTCCAGCAGGGGCTCGCCACGGGCTACCCGGTACTGAAACGGACGTCCCCTGTTGAAATCGTCCAGGCTGGAAAACGTAAAGGTTCCGTCGAAGTTGGCCGTGGAAAGCGCCCGATTTTTCCGATAGACGCCGTCGACGCCGAAGCGGATGGTCGTGCCTTCCCCAATCCGTGTGTACAGGTTGCCAAACTCGTAGGTGCGGTTGTTGTTCTCGGACCGGTTTCCGGAGCCGCCGGTGCTGAACGCGTCGATGACGTCAGTCCGCACCCCGGTGGTCCCGGGAACCGTTTCTGTGTGGCTGGTGTTGACCTGGAACCGCATCTCATAAATGCTTCGTGCCGACAGAGACGAGAACTGTTTCAGGTCTACAATCCAGCTGGTCCCTTCGGCTGTCCAGGCGCGTTCGGGCAATACGAAGCCCCCGATACCTTGATTCTTTGATGAGTACGGGGCGTAGTCCAGGTTGAACGTCAGCGAGTGGTCGTCTGCGAACTGGTAGGTCCCGCCGGTGCCGATCGCTTGGTGCGTCGTCGGCCGGACGATTTCGCTGGAGAACGGAGAGCCATCGGCCAGCGTGGCGTTGATGGTCTCGACGTTCTCCGCCTCGACCCGCTGACCCGTAAAGCTCATCGTCAACCGGCCCGGAAGAACGGGCCCGCTGAAGTTGAAACTGGTGTCGCGCTCCTGGTACGGGGGCTTGACGGTGGGCACCCTCTGGCCCCGGTTGTAAGAGCGCCGGCTTGCGTTGAGGGATTCGTCGATGATCAGGAACTGCACGTTGCCGTGAAACGCACCCGCGCCTCCCCGCTCGATGACTTCCGCGCGGAGCGGACCCCGCCCGATCTGGTAGAGGCCTTCCTCGGCCGTGAATGTGTTTGGGTTGAGGCGAACGTACTGGGTCTGCTGCTGAGGATTGTCCTGCTGCGGCGTATCGGTCACCTGCGATTCGGTCGTTTCCAGATACTGGCTCCATGCTCGGAACTGCCCAATCGTCAGATAGTCCTCCAGGCGGGTGAGGAACTCGTTTTCCATATAGTCGATCGCCGAGCGCAGCCGGTCCGAGTCCTGCCCCTGGGTCGGGCCCGCGCTGAAGTCCATCAGGTCGCCAAACAGCTCTTCCGATGCCTGCCGCCGGTCTTCCATCATCAGGATGATGGCGTTATCCTGCGCCTGGGTGAACGGAAGTGCCGCTTCGGCGAGGACACGTTCGAGTTCCAGTTTCAAGACCGCAAGGGGGTTTTCCGGCGCAAGCGTTCCGTCCTGGGCAAGCAAAGAGCTGGGCACGACAATAACCAGGATCATTAGACCGGCCAAGACTTTCAAGGAAGATCCTCCACGAGCAAACGCAATCAATTATACGGGCAAATCCACGGCCGAATCGATCGAACGACCCGGACCCGGGCCCGAGCTCGCCGAGGACAGTCGTCAGTCACTTCAGAACCCGTTCCGCAACGGTCGGTTGGTCTGGAATGCCTTGAAACATCAGGCGCGCCAGTTTACAATCAGCGTTGATTTCTTCAGAAATTTCATCAGGAAGTGCGCGGAATGTCTAAGCGCATGCCCAGCTAAATAAGATCAGTGAACAAATCGAAGGAGAGAGCACATGGAACATGACAAGAGGAAATGGCTAACTCTTTTGTCCGTGACCCTGGGTCTTTTCCTGGTCGGGGTTCCAGTTGTCGCTCACCATGGGACTGCCATCTCGTATTTCATGGACCAGAATGTCGAAATTCGGGGAGTCGTGACAGAATGGAATTTTCGCAGCCCCCATATTCAGCTTTACATGGATGTGACAGATGAGGGCGGCAAAGTGGTTCCCTGGGCAGTTGAAGCTGGCGGCGTCTATTACTGGACCCGGGCGGGTTGGGACAGGAACAGTGTCCAGACTGGAGACGAAGTTGTGGTCACCATGTCTCCCTCAAAGGCGGGAAGCCCGGTGGGTGTGGTTTCGAAGTTGTTCATCGTTGCCAATGACCGACTTCCTGAGGGCCGGCTCGCTTGCGGGCTGAACCCAAGGCCTGGCCCGCAGGACTGTTAGGGACGACGATGCGGCTGCCGGGGATCTGAACACTGCGCCGAAACGGACTTCGATCGTCCATCATCAAGCGACGCTTTCAAAGAGCCGAATTCCGAGTCTTCTCCCTAGGTACTACGTACCTAGAGTCACATGCGGCATCATAACCACGTTGAATTTGATCTGAAGAAATCGATCCTGGCATTGTTGCTTTCTACGATCATACTCGTGGTTTCAATCCCGGTGTTGGGTCACCACGGTATCTTTGTGACCTACGACACGGAAACCCAAGTCACTTTGGCGGGAACGGTGACCGAATGGGAGTTTGCCAATCCCCATGTTCAGTTTTCCATCGACGTGACTGACGACGAGGGCAGCGTTGTGAATTGGGCGGTCGAAGGCAGCAGCGTCTACTATTGGAGCCGGTCGGGCTGGAACCGAGGTTCCCTGAGGCCGGGGAATGAGGTTGAAGTGACCGTGTTTCCGGCCAGAGATGGCAGGCCACTGGGAGTCGTGTCAAAGATCGTGCTTTCCAACGGTAGAGAATTAGTGATGGAGACTGAGAACTAATCTCCGTGATTTGAAAATATTGCTATCCCCGTCCAGTGACAGCAACGGGTGACTTTAACGATTTAACGGGCACCTCCGGCTGCGAAATACCGATGCGGGCCCAGAGCTCAGCACTGTTCCGGAGTGATGATGAACATCACAAGAACTGGAGGTATGACTATATGCGCAATCGCTTCTTGAGATTGGTCGTTGTGCTCGTTGCGTCGCTTCTGATTTCCTCGATCGCCTTTGCTCAGGATTATGATCCGCGCGACTTTACGGGTTTTTGGGATCGGGCGGGCGGTCCGGACGGCGGGTCCCGCGAGATTTACGAGCGAGGAGGATCCCCTCCTCCGATGACGGCCTGGGGGCAGGAGCAATACGATGCAAAACGGCCCGGATACGGATCCAGAGCGGTACCCCCAGCCACAGGAAACGACCCCGTCGGGCGGTGTAATCCGCAGGGGGTTCCCAGAATCCTTTTATATCCGCGACCCTCTGAGTGGGTCATGCTTGACGACAGGTTGATCCAGGTTTTTCAGTGGCATCGTGTCTTTCGCGAAGTCTGGATCGATGGACGCGAGATTCCGGACGATTTTGATCCCAGCATTCGGCGGTGGTTGGGATATTCGGCCGGCAGGTGGGAGGGCAATACGCTCGTAGTCGAGTCCTCTGGATTTGAATTTGATCAAAGAACCTGGCTCGATCACCACGGCAATGTGCACAGCGAGCACATGCGACTCACTGAGCGGTACACCCGCGTGTCCGAAGATGCCATCGAACTCGAAATGATCATTGATGATCCGATGACCTATCCCGAACCCTGGGTGGCCGAAAAGAAAACCTGGTATAAGGTCACTCCGGAATTTCTCGCGGTAGAAGGTTGGCCGGGCCTGATGGAGGAATACTGTGCCCCCTGGGACGAGGTGGACACGTTCAACCGCAGGGTGAGAGATCCCGCGGGCGGCGTCTTCGAGTGACGCCAGTATCCGATACTGCGGTTGGAGCTTCGGGCGCTAAATCGTCCGAAGTTCTGACCTCCAATTTTCGCATACCCCAAACAGTTTGTGGAGGCTCACACTAGACCGGGAGCGTCCATACTTGGACCCGCAGCCGCTCGATCCGCGGCTGTCCACGTTTCTCACAGCCTGTTTGCCCCACCGGTTCTGCTTCAATATGCCAGGATTGCGCTGTGTGAGGTCAGGCCCCTCAACCAGTCGGACAGCCGAAACGCATACTCGTTCTGTAGATGCGATCCATGAGCACAAAACTTATTCATTTCGATACGCCTGCGGTCATAATCCGCACCTACAGTTGGAAGGTGGAACATGGAGCGATCGGTTGCGTTGGTTCGCGAGAGGCAGGTGTTCGAAGCGGGAAGAAAGCAAAGGCCGGTGCGGGGTCAGCCCCGCACCGGCCTTGGAAATCAAATCGCTGTGACAGCGATCCTAGAACGCGTACTTCAATGCGAACTGCAGGATCCGCGGCGATTCGGCGTTGCGGATCCGACCGAAGTTTCGATTGGTGATGTCTGTGAAAGCGCCTGCGCCGAAGCCTCCGGGCCTTTCCGGCCGGAAACTGTTCGTTACGTTGTAGGCCTCGACCCGAAACTCGAGCGATTGGCTTTCACCAAAACGGAAGATTCTCGCGAGAGCCAGATCGAAATCCCACCGGTTCCAGCCGACAACACTGTTGCGGCGCATGGTCCCCAACGTGCCCGGAGCCGGGTTGGCGAAAGCGGACTTGACGAAATAGTTGTCTCCCGGATCGGAGCCCCCGTACGGGTTGTCCGTTATCTGGTTCGGACGCTGGTTGTCGGCGTCGTCCAGTCCGTTCAATGCGATATCCGCGCCGGAGCTAATGTTCAATGGTTCCCCGGCCGCAATCTTGTAGATTCCCGACAACCGCCAGCCGGAAGCGAACAGACGCAGCGTCCGATTGGCGAATTCCGGCGTTTCAGCCGACAGCGTCGAGTTGAACAGATGCCGACGATCGGAATCGCAATCCCCTTGATCGAAATCCCGGTTGTTAGGATCGGTGTAGACGTCGTCCGGGTGCATGGACATCGGACCCCACAGCGTGGCGTAGGGACCGATGCAATGCGACCAGGTGTAGTTCAGGTTGAGATTTATCCCGTTGGCCGCGCGCCGCCTGACCGACACGATCATGCCGTGATAGGACTGCACGCCACCATCGTCGGTCTCCGCCAGGTTTCCAACCTTCCTGAACGTATCGTTCGGTTGTTCCAACGTCAGCCGTCGCCGAGCCGTCGTGTTGCCGCGCGTCGAACAGGTGGCACCCGGAGCCGCGCTGAGCGTGAATCCCTCTGCCGAACAGGTCCCGGCCGCATTCGCCACTCCGGGGAAGAACACCGCATCGTTGACCCCCTTATTGCCCCACACGTGCATGATGTTGTTTCCCGTGTACGCTGCGGAAACAAGCCAGTCTTCCGCGATCTGGCGTTCAAGGCTCAAGTTCCATGCCTGGGTGTAAGGTTGCTTGGTGTCATACGGCTGCGTGAAATACAGCCCGTTAGGCGGAAATGGCGCGCTGTTGTTAACTTCGTATGGGAAGGTCGATCCTCCAGGCACGTGGGCGTAGGGATCGTCCAATTGAGCGCCAAACGGTACGTTGATGCGGGAGCCCCAGGGCGCTCCGCCGGAGAAGCCTTCGCGAAAATCTCCTGGATAGTCGATGAAGGAGAGCGAGTACGAGGTCCGCATCGACGTCCGGCCATCCCCGAACACATCCCAGGCTAGTCCCAGCCGAGGTGCAAATTGCCCCCAGCGGTTGTTGATGCCGTTCTCCGGGAACCCTGGGTCCCCGCGGTAGTAGAAACCCGTCGGCGCGTTGTCGAACTGGCTCGTCCGGATACCGGCGCGGAGCCGCTCGATATCAAAATTGTAAATCGCCTTCACATTCGGGGCGACCATAGGCTCCCAGCGCAGACCGGCCGAAATGTTCACACTTGGCGTCGCACTCCAGGTATCCGTGACATAGAGGGAGAAGTCCTTTCCCTTCACAAGGTGGTCATTTGTCTGGCCGGTGAACAGGCGTTGCACCCGTCCCGTCATGAAATCAGCCAGCCTCCCGAAACGGAACTGGTGCTGGCTGGCCCAAGTGATATTTGTATTCGCCTGGTCGCCATAGTTGAAAGATCCGCCAAAGCCAAATTGGTGCGCTCCACGAATGAAACTGACATCGTCGTTGATGCCATAGCTGAAACCTCTGTACTGCCAGCCGTTATCAAAACCATTGCTGACGCCGAATCCACCGGAGACAACGAGGCGATTGATGGCCGAGATCTGAGGTTCACAGTAGATCGCGGAGCCGAGGTCGCACCAGCTGGTGCCGTTCTCGGGTTGCAGGTAGTTGTTCTCTGTCACGTTATACGAAAATCGGAACGAGTGGACCCCCGTACCGCCCAACAGTACGGTGGAGCCGACGGTGTAGGACTGCTGCATGCTTTCCCGCCACCCGGTTGCTTGCAAGAAGTTTTGAGTCACCGGCTGGTTTTCCGCAAAGTCCTGAATCAGTATGCGTCCGAACAGGGAATGACTGTCACTGGTCTGGAAGTCCATCCGGCCGACGTAAAAGTTCTCGTTGTCCGAGTCCACGGAGCCGGAATACGTGATATTTCCACACTCGTCGACCGGCTGCGGGAACGTCGGTAAATTAACCATGTTCACCGCTACAGTGCTGAAGTTGGCCGGATCGATCATGTCATTCGTAAAACCCCGGCCCGAGCGGCCACCGCAAGCAGACGAGGCAAACGTTGTCCAGTCCCCGGCCAGCATGTCCGCCGTCGGAACAGTGGCACGGGTGGCGCGCGGGTCCGCGCGCAGCGTGGTGCGCTGGACGCCCCCGAAGAAGAACAACTGGTTCTCGAGGATAGGCCCGCCGATGGTCCCGCCAAACTGGTGGCGCTTCAGAGTGCTTTCCGAAGTCGAAAAGTAAGAGCGTGCATTGAAGAGATCATTCCGGGCGAATTCAAAGAGATTTCCGTGGAATTCGTTGGTGCCCGACTTGGTCACCGCAGCCACAGCCGTGCTGCTGCCGCGATCCGCCGTCACGCCGCTCCGCTCTACAGTAAATTCCTGCATAGCGTCCGGGAACGGCATGAGCATCGTCGATCCGGTAATGAAACTGTTGTGGTTCGCCCCGTCCAGGCTGTAGTCCACACCAAAGCCGGCGCCACCACCGACTGAAATCTGATCCGACTGGCCTCCGACCAGGCTGACGCCCCGGCCCGCGCCCTGATTGACAGCGCCCCCGGCGAGCTCAATCAAGTCCTGGACGTTGCGTCCATTGAGCGGCAATTCGAGGATCCGTTCGTTTTCGATGATCGTGCCCAGCGCCGTACTCCGCGTTTCCACCAGCGCAGCGTTCGCGGTGACCTCGATCGTCTGGGAGACCTGTCCGACCTCCATGACCGCGTCGATGACCAGGTCTGCGTTCACCTGCAACACGAGTCCCGATCGCAAAAAAGTCTGGAATCCGGGCAACACCGCTTCTACCTGGAAGGGACCCAGCGGCAGGTTGGGGAAATTGTAGGCTCCCGTCTCATTTGTTACCGCCGTGCGGCTGATGCCGGTCTCAATCTGAGTGGCTGTGATCTCCACGCCGGGCAACAAGGCGCCCGTGGCATCGGTCGCGGTGCCGCTGATCTGTGCCGTCGCCTGGGCCCAAACGTTTGGGCTCGCGAACACGCACATGAGCAATCCACCGAGGACCGTAATCGATATTCGCTTCACTCCTCCGCCTCCAGAAATTAATTGGCGGTTCCACAACCGCCTCTTATATACCCTCTTTCTTGCTGTTGATTTTACTGTTGGTTAATGGTGCTGATCCAAGCGAAGCTAGTGTAGCAAAAGCAGAGAAGTTGTCAAGGATCACCGGGGGCTCTAAGGCTTCCGGATTCGTTCTTTTTTGTGGCAGTCCATAGTGATTAAATGTAGCTGAAGCTAAAGAGCTTGGAAGCTATCCACACCTCGGCTGTGGAGACAGCCAGCAGCTCTTAACGGTCGTCAGATGACGGCATCCTGCGGGGTGGGTTTGGGTGGGTGAGCGGCGAGGGATGGCACAGCGCCTGTGAAGCGTCGAAAGCCGTGTCGTGGCACCGCGGAGGAATGATGCGGGACCGATTCGCCGCCCCCCACCGCACATTTATGGCGTCTTTTTTGCTTTGTGTCAAGAAACTACGACGCCGTAGATTTCAGAAGGCAGGGGGCATCAACGCGTTTGAAGATGCGTCCGTTTGGGAACCCAGCCCCGGCGGGCGTGTGGGGCTAGGGGGGCGGCGAGACTGCCGGCATCTGGAACCTCTCCGGGCCGATCGGGACGTTCGCCTGGATCTCGCTGATCTCAATAGTGGACTGCCCGTTCGTCCAGGTCACCATCCAGTGAAACGGCATCATCACGCCAGAGACCGCGCGATAGTCTGAATAGTCGATCTGCGTTGAAACCGTGCCGACGTCCGTTTCGCTGTAGCGCACGAGCCGTACCAGCAGGTCTGTCTCGTTGTCGAAGAACAGGTTGACGGGGGTCCGCCCGTCCCGGGTTCCCTGCAGGGGCTGGATTCGGCGCCCGTCGATGATTTTCGGAAACCCCGTCCGCCACCGACTGAAAGCCCGTCCTGCCGCAGGAAAAGACAGAATCGCTTCCGTTCGGGCGCCGTCCAGATTCGTTCCAGTCAATTCCATCAGCGGAACGAGATTCGCCGGCGCCGCGATCCAACCTTCACTGCCGTCGTACGTGCTGACGTTGTCTGTCACGTGACTCTCGTCGAAGTGCGCATGAACCACTGTGGTTCGCTGATCCGGAGCGTTCACAAAGACCTCTATCGGAACCGGTTGCAGATCGGTGTCGTACCCTGAGTAGAACCCGTGGGCGACAAAGCTGGTGAGGTTACCCGCCGGCTCCGGCCCGCCCAGCGCCTGTATATACCTGTCGAAGAGTTGATCGGGGGTAGGCAACCCGGCAACGGCCTGTTCGGGAAAGAAGATTTCATTGGGATCGTCCGGGGGTACGCTGTACTGCAGAGCCAGACTGGGCACGGCCTTCGGGCTGGGGTCGGCGCGATGGCAGGTGAAGCAGCTCACAAAGGGGAGTCCTCCGAAATTGTCCCTGTTGATGGCGTTTACCATCTGAACCATGGCGCGCGAAGTACGCTTCCGAGTTGTTTCGTCGCCATAGGCGAGTGGATCGTTGAGGCTTTCCGCGACATGGCAGTCGGTGCAGGTCATGCCGAGCGAGGCGGAAAACATTCCCATCGTGTCCATGAATTCATCCACGGGAAGCCCACCGAGAGCGGGGACGTTGACGAAGACGTCTTCCGCCAACCGAGGGGTCTGTTCCGCCTGAGCCTGGGCCCGGACGATCCCGACCCCCAGCACGAAGCCTGCCAGCGTGCTTGCGGCAACAAGAACGACTCGCCTCGATCTGAACTTCATTGCGTCTCCTTAGACTTTGCAGACTTTGCAGTGACCGAAGAGTGCGCAGCCCGCCTGCGAGCGGGAAAGAGGGCCCCAACCCCTACCCTCCACTCAGCCGCGAGTGCGTGTCCAAAGCGCCCAAAAGTATAACCCTGGATAGTTTGTATAGACAACGCCAGCTACCGTGGACCGATGACCTCCCCTTCGGAGCCCGACGGCGTGGGTTCACCGACCTATTCGGTCAGACACGCGACGCGCTGCTTGTAGTGGCTCAGACTTTTGCGCATATAATTACGAGCCCGAAACGGACTCTCTTCCGCTAAAGTCCGTAGATGTTATGGGTCGCAACTTGTCGCACGGAGCTGCGGTCGTTCGGGTACTTCCGCTGATGTTGCACAATTCATGCCCAGACAAATGCACTTGAGCCGTAACCGGAAGGCGGCCCAACCCCCGGGCCCCGGTTCCGTAAACCGTCACATGCCCGTCAGTCAGCGGGGGTGGTCGCAATCGAGTGCGTGGACGAAGGCAATGGGATTGAATTCAGATGTCGATTGATTTGAGCTGTTTCCGGGTTTTCATCGCGTCCCCCTCTGGTTTAGGAGCCGAGCGAGTGGCTGTGCTCGATGAGATTAACCGGTACAACGAAGCCGAAGCCATGGCACGGGGTGTCCTGTTTGTACCCGCCGGCATGAAGGCATCATTCAGTGCCTTTGGTCGGGAGCAGACGGGCCCGCAGATTCTGGAATCGGATTACTTTGTTCTGCTCCTCTGGGACCGTTGGGGCTCCGCTGCAGGCTCCCCGGCTGGGGCCGTTTCCGAATCCGGCACGGAAGCCGAATACACCGTCGCACTGGAGTGCTACCGGAATCCCGAACGCCCAATGAGCCAGCTCGTCATGATGTTCAAGGCCGTTAGCCCACAACAGCTCAGCGATGCCGGCCCGCAGTTGGATAGAATCATCGAATTCAGGAAGGAAATTGAAGAGCAACAGAATCATCACGCGGACTCTTTCGACACGACGCGGAGATGCCGGTCACTGATGCGTTGGCATCTGGCCACCTGGGTCCAGGAGCAGGAAAGCGGTGCGAAGAGCGCTGAGGTGACGCGGGCGGTGACATCCCCACTGATTATTTCTCTCGACGGTATCGAGGAAACCGGAAAGGCTAAAGTACTCGAGCATCTGGAACGTCCCTATGAATCACTGACTGCAAAGGCCTGGGATCTTGCCGACGAGGGACATCTCACGGAGGCTGAAGTTGAGTTTGCAAAGGTCGTTGCGGGAAACGATCAATTAGAAACGCTGGTGAGCTATGGCATCTTTCTCTGCGGCACCGGTCGTTTGGATCAGGCCAGAACGTTGATGGAGAGAGCTGTTCAGCTTGCCCAAGAGCAGGGCGAAGGTCCGTCTACCGCCAATGCCTGTATTAACCTTGGCATCGTACTTCAGCTCCTGGATGATCCCGACGGTGCGAAGAAAACGTATGGGAAGTCGCTCGAAGCAGCCCAACGCTTGGGCCTGGCCCCGCATATCACGAAAGTGACGTCGTTGCTGGACAGTCTTGGCGGGTCGGCTTCAGAATAACGCGGGTCGACTTCAAATCGACACAGTGCCGATCGACCACACCGTGTCGGAAAACGACATCTCCCTACCCTAGCCCGGATTGCTCACGAGTTTTCGTCGCGAAGGGTCGGAGGCGCCGTCAGGGCAAGGCGCGTGCCGGGAGGGCGACCGAGGCGTACTTGACAGTACGTCGAGGAGCCCGACCAAGCGCAACGCAGCCCTGGCGGATGGATCCGGCGCTGGGGCAGAAAACTCGTGAGAAATTCGGGCTAGTCAGTGCATGGAAAAGTTCTCACTTAAAGGTGCCCGGCTCATTTTGCAGAAGGTCCGCAAGGGCAAGCGGGTCGTATTGACCGGTGGCACGTTCGACATCATCCACCCCGGTCACGTCGACTACCTTGAATTTTGCAAACGGCAGGGGGATCTTCTGGCTGTGTGCGTGATTGGAGATAAGCGAACGCGTCGGCGAAAGCAACCGGGCAGGCCGATGGTGAGACAGGAGTGGAGGGCGTTGATGGTGGCAGCGCTGAAGCCGGTTGATCTGGTATTCGTTTCAGATCGCCGTCCCTTTGAAGAACAGATCATCCGTGCAATTCAACCCGACGTCGTCGTCACCCCTGCCGACGAGCCAAGCAAAGAGGCCAAAACTGATTTTGCCTCCTACTTTCGATCGAGGAACCCCGATATTGAATTGATCATGAGAGATCGTGGGAGCTTTCCCCGCAAGAGTTCTACCCGGCGAATCATCGCGAAGATACGGGAAACGTTTGAAGATCTCGATCAGTGACGTGAAGTCGACGGCCCGTTTTGAATGTCTGATCGTTGCCGCAGGCTCCTCTATGATTCAGACCTGGGTTTTCAAGCCGGTCAGAATTTATTCTTGAGGGAATCAGATGCTTCGGTA
>CBDCFM010000019.1:0-760009 GCA_965216035.1 Terriglobia bacterium | reverse complement strand
CGTTTGTGGCCCCACTAATCGCCTCCAACTCTGGTGGGGGCTGGATAAAAACGATGGCTCAAGTTGGCGCCCAGTATCCAGAATATCTCAAACTCTGGGTCAAGACGTTTCGAGAGGAGCTCGATGACCCGTTGACCAACGCCTGGATGGAACTTCAAATCGTTTTGCTTGACCACGCCTTGAGAGGAGGGGAGGACGTCGAAATATGGCGGCAATTGATGGAATTTCACCTCCCCGGTGTCTGGAATATTTTCGTAACCTGGAAATACAATTTGCAAATAGGGAAGGCCGGCGGTATCGAGTCAATCGCGAAGCTTGATGACCTCGAACAGTTCGGCGGCTGCTCCAATCACTATTGGACCTCTGGCGAAAAATTGACGAACACAAGCATATGCCAATTGCCGCGCTATTTCACGGAAAGAGAACGGACCGCGTTGGCTCATATTATTAGCGATATCGGACCAATGTCGATAGAGAGCCTTGCACAATTTATCTGTGCATCCTTGCCCGCACCGAAAGCGAACCTCGAAAGCACGCGTCCAGGCCGTTTTCCGGACAATGTAACGTCGTCCAACGCCCATCGAGGCCTGAACCAGTTAACACCCAGGGAAGAGGAAGTCCTTCGGCTAGTCGCGGCAGGTTTATCTAACGAAGATATCGCTGGTAATCTTTTCATATCGGTCGCCACAGTAAAAAGCCACCTAAATCGCGTTTTCAGGAAGCTCAATGTCAAAAGGCGAACTCAGGCAGTATTGCGAGCTCAACTATAGAAGTCGGTAGCGCCAGAAGACTTCTGATCAATCTCCCCATCTTTCCAGATAAGAATAGCGATTATTGATTTTGCTGTTGATCTCCTGGCGAAGAGTCCATATTTTATCCTTAATTGCAACATAGATTGCAAATTCCAATTTTGGAGGTTGAGCTCAATGACAATGCCTACGGCTCCAACCGATTCCTCAGACGCCATATTCGAGTACCTCGTCGCCAAATCCAGGCAGAATCTCGCCCCCGTCGACGAGGTTTACCTGACCCTCGACGACATCGCCGCCGGCACCGGAAAGTCCAAGCGCTCCGTCAGCTACGCCCTTGACCGCCTGACCAAACAAGGCAAGGTCGTCGACCGCAAACCCCGCAAGATCCGCATCAAGGTCCCGAACGGTGCCATTAAGCCTCAAAGTTTCCACGGCGCCGACCTGACCGGGCAAAACCTTCGTGGCAGGAATTTCCGAGGCATGGACCTCTCACAGGCCAAATTGGATGGCGCCAATCTACGTGACACCACGTTGTCCCAGACGAGCTTCAAGGGAGCCAATCTTGAAGGGGCCAACCTCAGGGGAGCCCACGCCGCCTGGGCAGACTTCGGCGAGTCGAACCTGGTCGATGTCGATGCCATAGGCACCGCGGTGACGCGGTCTAATCTGATCGGCGCCCATGTAGACGGCCTCCGCATCGGTACGCCCCTGGCTCAATTCTCCTTGTGGGACAATGTCGCGGTCGAGCCCGAACAGCTCCACGGCATGGTCGGTATCTCCTACACCCACTTCGTCATGGCCAGCATGTTCGATCAGGTGCTGAACGGAAAGCCGGCTACGCCCTTCATCTCTGGCATGATCGAATCGGAGCGCTACGGTTGTTGGAAGGCGTATCTCACGCGCATGGCGCTTTATTATCCCGAATACTTTATCGAATGGGTTCGTGGTTGGAGAGACCCCAGGCATGACAAGCTCGCTCGGGTTTGGATGGAATTCGAGCTCATGCGCACCTGGCAGGCCATGCACGGGGTGCCCGAGCCCGAGATCTATGAGCGTTTGATCGATCCCACCTTGCCGCGCACCTGGCTGGTCTACTTCCGGCTGCTGGCCAAGCACTGGCAGAGCATCCGAACGACTAATCCCATTGAATCGACCTTTGCCACCATTCGACACCGAACCAAGCGATCCAGAGGCTGCCTGACACGGGATGGAATGCTGCACATGATGTTCAAGCTGGGTCAGTGCGCTGAGAAGAACTGGCGACGATTACGAGGATTCGATGATCTGGTCAAGGTGATTACTGGAGTGAAATTTAACGATGGAATCGAAGTGACAAAGCTCGATCAGACCGCCGCTTGAATCAATCTCCTAAACACCACTTTTGACAATAACTCCCTGCTTGTTCATACCCGAATCTTCGTGAGTTGTTAGATGGATGTTAAATAGAGGCTAATTGTGGCCATTTTTTCTTGCCTAAGATTTCCGTAACTAACTGAATTGATAGAGTGGGCGGTACAAGGCTCGAACTTGTGACCTTTCGGGTGTAAACCGAATGCTCTTCCAGCTGAGCTAACCGCCCTAATTGATTTATTAAATGATGCTTATGTGATTTGGTTAGAGAGCATTCTGGGCTAAATCACGCCAATTGTAGTGATTTATGTAGTAGTGCTCTCCCAATTTTCGTCCTTTCCGCCACTAATTTACCACGGTCGGCGATTCGTCCATTTGCCGTTCGGCCGGCCCGTGGGTCGGGGCTGGCGTCGTGATGGATTCCAGGGCCCGGCGCTTCGCTTCGGTCCGGATGTGGGCATACCGGGAAAGCATCCGTCGAGAGACGTGACCGGCGATTGCCCGGATCGTTTCGTCACCCGTCCCGCTCTCGGCTAGTTTCGTAATCAGCGTGTGCCGCAGATCGTGAAATCGAACCTGAATGTTCGTCTTTTTCCGTATCACGTTCCAGGCCGTTTTGAAGCTGGAGATTGGCTGATACGGATCATAATGGCGCCGCGGGCCTTTCGGGAAAACGTACAGATTCGGCTTCGCCCGTCCGATAGCCTCCTCATACCAACTTTGATGAGCGACCAGTACCGGGAGCAGTTCGGAGTTGAGCGGAATAGTCCGACCCGCCCCTTCGGCTGTTTTGGATTTCCCCACCGCTAGCATCTGCTTGAACAGATCCACCTGGCTCCAGGTCAAGTGACGAATCTCGGCATCCCGGAGCCCGGTGTTCAGGGCGATCATGAGTGCCGTGTAGATGTGTGGGGATGCGGACAGCTTCGCCTGTTCGAGGACTTTCCGCTCCTCTTCCGGTGTCAGGGCTTGACCCACATCCTCACGCTCGGGGAGCTTCAGCTTCTTTGTCTTCTTCAGCTTCGTTCGCACGGTGTCCCCAAATTCGCCCATGATACGGAACAGTTCCCCGACTTCCTCATTGATCGTCTTTCCTGCAGCACCTTCGTTCATTCGCGCCGCTTGATACTCGACTACGCTTTCGAGCGTAATATCAATCAGCATCTTCAATCCAAGATGCTCGTTCAGGTGGACGATGCAGTATTTCGAGTAGCTGACAGAGTTCGCCGTATGGCGGGTGGCGTAGTCTTTCTGATAGCCCTTTGCAGCCTGCTCGAGCGTTAGCACACGCCGCTTTCTATTCTCCGAGGTGATGTTGTTGTAGCCCTCCTCAAGCTCCCGGCGACGAGTTTTCTCGGCTTCTCTAGCCACGGTCTTGGAGTGCGTCTGAGGTGCTCCCCCAAAATTCGGACAGGTCACTAAGGTGTAAAATCGCTACCTCGGGAGAGGCAGATGAAGAAGCGAGGGCGGAAGCAGTACAGCGCAGAATTGAAGGCAAAGATTGCCGTGGAAGCGGTGAAGGGACAGCGCACGATCCAGGAAATCGCGTCCCACTACGAAGTTCACCCGAACATGGTGACGAAGTGGAAAAAGCAAGTACTCGACGGCGTATCGGACATCTTCTCCAATGGCCGAGTACAGGCCAGTGAAGCCGATGAGCAAGTGCAGGCGGAACTCTACCAACAGATCGGAAAATTACAGGTCGAGGGGGAGTGGCTCAAAAAAAAGTTGGGACTTTCCCGTTAGAGCATCGACGACCATGGATCGAATCGAATCACGACGAGTTGAGCATCGTCGAGCAGTGTCGGTTGACCGGCGTGTCCCGATCGGGACTCTACTACACACCGGTGGGCGAGAGCGCCGAGAACATCGCGTTGATGCGTCTGTTGGACGAGCAATATACGCGAACCCCGTTTTACTGGATTCGGCGTATGACCTGGTGGTTGCAGACGCAAGGTCGGCGGGTCAATGCGAAGCGGGTGCGGCGACTGATGCGGCTCATGGGACTGGAAGCGATCTATCCCAAACCGCAGTTGTCGATGCCGGCCCCGGGACACCGGATTTACCCATACCAGTTGCGCAATCTGGAGATTGTGCGTCCCGATCAGGTGTGGGCCGCGGATATAACCTACATTCGACTACGGCAAGGATTCATCTATCTGGTGGCGATCATGGACTGGTTCAGCCGGTACGTGCTGGCCTGGGAAGTGTCCACGTCGATCGACAGCGGATTTTGCGTGTCGGCACTGGACTGGGCGCTGACGAAAGCGCAACCAGAGATTTTCAACACGGATCAGGGTGCGCAGTTCACCAGCAATATCTTCACGGGCCGGCTCGAAGACCAGGGCATCACGATCAGCATGGACGGTCGGGGCCGGTTCCTGGACAACATCTTCGTCGAGCGCTTATGGCGAACGGTGAAGTACGAGGAAGTGTACCTGAAGGACTACTTGAGCGTTCCCGAAGCGATCGCAAACCTGAACCTCTATTTCAGGTTTTACAATCAGGAACGCGGCCATCAAGTATTCGACTATCAGACGCCCGAGGCCGTGTACTTTCAGCGCGCGCCGAGGGCCTGTGGAAACTGACGCAGCTATGCAAATCCCCACACCATGCGGATTCCCACAGTTGCTTGAAAACAGCCTCGAAGACTCGGCTTTTTCACCGTTCCCACAGGCCCGACGGCGGGCTAAATATCAACCCATTTCAGCGGCGGCGATCCACCTTAAGACCCAGGATTTCCTGTCCGAAGAATGGGGAGCCCCTCCGTCTTTCCACTCTCCTGAATATATTGCCCGGCGAACCAGAAGCTGTACCACCAGGTCTTTCCACGTTTGTATACGCTCAAGTAGCCTCCTTTCGTTCTTTCCGTTTCTTAACTGCTGTCTTCTTCGGTCGGCCGCCAAGCTTTCCGTACTCCTGCATACGCCTCACGAACTCCTCCTTGCCCCATTTCTTCTTTCGTACAGTAGCACTGCGCTTTCCCATCAAACTGGCGGCTTCATTGAGTTCTTGTTTCCTTTGCATGTGAATATTATATACCTAGCGTTAGGATTAGCACACCGCATTTAGACAGGATCAAGTGACCACCCTCTTCGCCATCAGCAAAGCCACCGCCCTTGAGGCCCCAGGCCAGATACTCGGCTGCGAAGCCTGCACTGAAAGCGCCGAGATTCCGCTGAACTGGGTTCTGGACCGCGTGACAGGGCGAAGTGGACCTACATCTGACTACGTGTTGTCAGAGGCTCTGAAGTGTCCCGGATGCGCGGCGGTGATTACGGAAGAGACGTTGGTGAAGTGGTGAGTCGGAAAGGCAAACCGATCACGGTGCCGGCACCCGTTCCTTCAGTTCTTCAAACCAGCCTCTGAAACGTGGCTCCTACGACTGAGCCGTCAGAGGCGTTGAAGCTCACGGTTCAATTGTCTGAAAGGATAGATTGGGCTTATTGACTGCGGAGGTCAAGATCGGCTGGTCATTGGCAAGAAAACCACTGAGGCACTTGAGTTCTTCTACCGAGTCCGTTCGGGCTCGCGGCACCGGAGCGCCTAGAGATAATGCCTTACCCCACCGCTGCCGTCCTAAGAGCACGGTTTAAGGGGTGATTCAATTGGCTCGGTTGTTTGTTGCCTGTGTATCAAGCTGCCGCAGCAGTTGTCGGTACTGACGCCAAGTAGTTGTAGACCCAGCCCACGATCAAGCCCCCTATCAAGCCGTCCACCAGTCCGTACAGGGTTCCAATAATCACCTGCCCGAGGGAACCCGAAGCGTCGTAACCGGGATACACTGAGGCCGCCAGTTCCAAACAGGCGCGTCCGTAGTCGGGCCAGATCAGATTGGCAAGTCCGACAAACAAGATGGCCCCACCCCACAGAATTCCAAATGTCAGCCCCAAGGCTTTGGTATCGAGTCGCATTCACGCCTCCTTGTCTTGGTGTTCAATGAAAGAAAGCCACCCCGGTTGCCGACTACTGCGCCTGGCCCTGCTCGTCGTGCTGATGGGATTTCATTCGGTGGCGCCGGTACATTCGCCCGGGTCCCCAGGATCTCCCAAACAGGATCTTACTCAGAACCAGGAGTCCCAGCGATTGAACGAAGCTGATCGCTTGGAGCCCGAACAGTGTCGGCATTAGCCAGTTCCATAAGAGCATGACCGCAAGGCTGGACACGGCGAACGCCGCCACGATGAACAGCACAATCTTGAGGCCGCGATTCCAGTTGGCTTTCATTACGTATAGGGTCGTGGTCGCTGGGGCATGGCGGTAACCTACACTAAGGAACCGGCACCCGTTCCTTCAGTTCTTCAAACCAGTTCAGAACTGTGACGATCTGCGGCCTCAATGCACCGCCGCTTTCGAGATTCTTGAGCGCAAGGAAACGCTACTGAACCGGCACCCGTTCCTTCAGTTCTTCAAACCAATTCAGCACGATGTTGATCGAGGCACCGGCTGTCGCATCAGCGGAGTCGACGCTGCCTCCGCCCGGTTTCATCATCAGGAACCGGGGACCATCGGGTGACAGGTCGTAGTGTCGTTGGACACCTGAGGCTAAGATATAGTTGCCCTCGAAAAGGACAGACGGCGGACCTGTCGGCGCTCCATCGCCTATGCCGATCGCCATCATCTGGTCATTGTTTCGATAGAATAATTCAGTCCCCCCCGGCGACCAGATGGGGGCCGTTCCTCCTCCGGACGAAATCAGCCGACGGTTGCCAAGATCCGGAAATCACTCCACGTAGACTTCAGACTGACCCGTCTGATCGGAAACATAGGCAACCCACGAACCATCGGGTGACAGCGCTGGCGTCTCTTCGTTCGCCTCTGTCTGAAACAAGGGTTGCCAGGACTCATCACTCTCCATCATTAACAATCCGATGTCCAACCCCGGAGGTGTTCCGTAGGTGAAAATCATGCTCATCCCGTCAGGCGACCAACCCCACGGCATAAAGGTGCCGGATGCTTCGCTGGTCAGGAGATTCTCGACGGTTCCAGTGCCATCGGCCAGCCCCTGAAAGAAGCTAAGCTGACCTGATTGCTCTCTACCCGTGGCGAATACTACATGCTCGCCGTCCAGTGTCCACAGGGGCACGTTGTCTACTCCAGGAGTCGTCGTGAGTCTACTGAGCGTTCCGCGGGCCAACTCTCCTATCCACACGTCGGGACCATCCGGCCCGCCGATGTGTAAAGCTACGCGCGTTCCATCGGGAGACACCCGTGGCCATCCATAGTTGGCCGGGGCGAAAGACAATGCTTCCTCATTGCCCTCCCGGTCCACCCAGACCAGCGTTCGCTCGGGGACACTGGGTCCATTCGCGGCGATGTAGGCAAACGTGCCATCCAGTGAGACGCTGAAGCTCGCCGCGCCGCTTTGTTTGGTCACAACGTCTTCGAGTACCGGAACGGGCGTTCCTCGCACTTCAAGAGAATCAAGATCGAAAGGCACCGCTCTCAGAGTTCCCGCGACGCCGTAAACGATGTGTCCCGAAGCTGCGTAGAGCGGGTTGCTCCCGCCCTGGATTAAGATCTGATATTCGCCCGTATCAAGGTCCAACACCGCGATCTGAGAGTTGTCGATCCCCTGGTTGTTTGTAATCGTAAAGAGAACAGCGTTGGTGTCCGGCAAATAACTTGGCCACAGATGATCCAATTCACCAGTCTCCGAATCCGGTGTCGTCAAAACCTCGATTTCCCCGCCTGCGGCAGAGACGCTGAAGAGGCCAGTGTCGGCTGAAGCTGTGGCAACTACGATAGTGTCATCCGGCCCCCAGGCCGTCCCACGCGGAGCTCCATTTATGGAAGCAATTGGTACGGTCGGACCGCCGTTGATAGCCACTTTCGAAAGCGTTCCCCCGCTTACAAACCCAACCCATTGCCCATCGGGTGAAAGAGAAAGTGAGCGTCCGGCCTCTACGAGTAAGGTAGGTTCCAGTTCATCCAATGCACGGACGTAAATTCGCCCTTCTCTACCACCCCCTGTTGCGTAGACTAAACGTGTGCCGTCCGAAGAGAGCGCCACATCCGTATCAAACGAAAGCCCGGGGACTTCCGTTCCGGGATGCACTGCGGTGAGCCGCACGGGAGGCTGCGGACCGGGCTGCGTCAGGAACCACACGATGAGGCCGACGATAGTGGCCGTGAGAGCCGTTGCCGCAACCCAAGGCAGTTTCGATTGCGGTGTCGCCTGAACGACCGCTGCAACTGGCTGGACCAACACCCCCTCGGGATCGCTCAGAACTCTCTCTATATCTACTCGTGCATCGGAGATGCCGCTGAGCCGGTCTTTCGATTCCTTCTCCAAACAGCGTTCGATGAGTAGTCGCAACCTCGGATGCAGATTGACTGGCAAACTATTCCATTCCGGTTCAGCCCTAATGACATCCGCCAGGATGTGCGTTGTGTTCTTACCTGTGAACATCTGCCGTCCGGTCAGCATTTCAAACAGGACAACACCGAACGACCAAATGTCGGCCCTCTTATCCGTCGCTTCACCACTCGCCTGCTCAGGCGACATATACGCGGCAGTTCCCAGGATGATTCCTTGCTGTGTTGCTGCCATGCTCAGCGTCGGCGAGTTGGACACGCTTACGTCGGCAACATCACCTTCAAATGCCTTTGCGAGTCCGAAGTCCAACACCTTCACCTTCCCGTCAGGTGTGACTTTGATGTTGTCCGGTTTCAGATCCCGGTGAATCACGCCGTTCTCGTGAGCCGCTTCGAGAGCTTCGGCAATCTGTAATGCGAGTTTCAGCGACTCTTCAACTGGTATCGCGCCCTGCTTGAAGCGGTCGCCCAATGTGGGGCCTTCAACGAGTTCGAGCACGAGGAAACGAGCGCCCCCGTGTTCTTCCAACCCGTAAATCGCCGCAATGTTGGGATGATTCAGAGAGGCCAGAAGTTTAGCTTCACGTTCAAACCGGGCTAACCGATCCGCGTCCTTAGCGAACTCTTCTGGCAGGACTTTGATTGCCACCTGTCGGCCTAGCTTCTCGTCCTTCGCTCGATAGATCTCACCCATTCCTCCTTTGCCGATGAGGGACGAGATTGTGTAGTGGGCCAGTTTGGTGCCGGATTCCATGTTTAATGTGTGTCGCCGAAAGAACCGTGAAATTCTCGCTAAAGAATACTAAGGCAGGAAGTTAGGCGCTATAAAATTCTCAACTCCTGTTAAACGCGGTAATTTCAAGGGGTCGATGCAACACTCCACATAAAAGGAGAGGTGAAGTGTATGCCCAAGAAAAAGAAGGAAGAAACAACAGAGCAGTCGGCGGGGCTTTACGTTGGCAGAGCTAGCCGAAGTGTGGAATCGACGGGAGCGAGGGGAGTCTTCCAAGGTGATTGCACGTCTGCTGGGTAGAGAGTCGTCGTCGGTGTACGCAGTGCTGTCGCGCCACGGAGGTATCCGTCCCCGAGCTCGACGCCGCGCACCTCAGGCCCTGACTCTGGTCGAGCGTGAAGAGATTTCCCGAGGCCTTGCAGCCCGGCGATCGATGCGAACTATCGCTCGGTCACTGGGCCGGAACCCATCGACAGTGAGCCGGGAGATCTCTCGTAATGGAGGCTATGATAACTATCGGGCCTCGGAGGCCGATGAGCAGGCATGGGAGCGTGCGCGCCGTCCGAAGCCCTGCCGGCTGACCCGTTGTCCCCAGTTGCGGCAGCGGGTTGAAGAGAAGCTCATCGAGGACTGGTCGCCGGAACAGATTGCGGGCTGGCTGAAACGCACCTGGCCGGAAGACGAGTCGCTTCGCGTGTCACACGAAACCATCTATCGCAGCCTTTTTATTCAGGCCCGTGGGGCTCTGAAGAAAGAGCTCACTCAGTATCTGCGCTCCAGACGCACGATTCGCCGGTCCCGGCACGCGAGCTTGAAAGGCCGGGGTGGGGGGCAGATCAACGACGTCATATCGATCCGTGAGCGTCCCGCTTCAGTGGAAGATCGCGCCGTACCGGGTCACTGGGAAGGCGATCTGATTGCCGGATCAAAGAACACCCACATTGCGACCCTGGTCGAACGTCACTCCCGTTACGTGATGCTGGCGAAAGTCTCCAGTAAGGACACCGAGACCGTCGTATCGACACTGATCGAACACGCTCGGAAACTACCCACGGAACTTTACAAATCGCTGACTTGGGATCGCGGTCTGGAAATGGCCGATCACAAGCGGTTCACTCTGGCGACCGATATTGCCGTGTACTTCTGTGATCCAAAAAGTCCTTGGCAACGCGGTTCGAACGAAAACATAAATGGTCTCCTCCGACAGTACTTTCCCAAAAGGACGGACTTATCGGTACACTCTCAGGAGCATCTGGACAAGATTGCAAGGAAGCTCAACACGCGGCCCCGCAAGACGCTGGAGTTTGCAACTCCAGCAGAGACACTTAATGCAGGTGTTGCATCGACCGGTTGAGCTGGCACCTTATTCCGAGCGTTGTTGCATGGATCATCCCGAAAGATGCCTTATCATCGTGTTTTTCAACACAGGGGATAACCTGGATGCCACATAAGTTCAACGCAGCCCGACGGCACAAGTTTGATAAGGCGCAGTATCGGGTGATCCACTGGGCGGAATATAACGAGAGCCTGCGCCAGCGGGGTGATCTGACGATCTGGGTCAGTGATGAGGCTCAAAGTGTGTGGAGCGCACCGCGCCGCACGTCACGGGGTGGCCAGCGGAGATACTCGGATTTGGCGATCGAGATATGCCTGACGCTGCGCACGGCGTATCGGCTTGGGTTGCGGCAGACGCAGGGACTGATGGATTCCATCGGCACGTTCATGGGGCTGGATATACGGGTGCCGGATTACTCCACACTGTCGCGTCGCGCAAACGGCTTGAGCATCACTCAGGCGGTGAGGCAAGCAGGATCTGTGCCTGTCCATCTGGTGGTGGACAGTACCGGCCTCAAGATCTTCGGCGAAGGGGAATGGCTCGCGCAGAAGCATAAAACCAGGGGAATACGCCGCCGCTGGCGCAAACTCCACCTCGGACTGAATCTGGCGAGCGGTGCGATTGTTTGCGCCGATCTGACTGACGATGACGTTGGAGACAGCACCGCCTTGCCCGGGCTCCTGGATCAACTCGATGCCCCGGTCACGGGCTTTCTGGCTGACGGCGCCTATGATGGGGCGTCTACACGGGATCTGCTGAGGGAACGGTATGGGGCGACCCTGGATGTGGTGATACCGCTGCCAAAGAACGCAGTGATCCGTCCGCAATCGGCGCGGGATCCAACCGTTCGGGATCGCCATATTAACCAGATCCGCCGCAATGGCCGCATGGCCTGGCAGGCGGCCACAGGGTACAACCGGCGCAGCCGGATAGAAACGCAGATCGGCCGTTGGAAGAGCGTCATCGGCCCCAAACTCAAATCCCGCAGCTTCTCCAGGCAGATCACGGAGATCCAACTCGGCCAGAAAGTCCTGAACACAATGACCGCACTCGGACGGCCTGTGTTCGAACGCATCGCCTGAGCTACGGATTGGGGAAAGGGGGAATTCCATCCCCGCCCCAATCCATGCAACAACGCTGAGCAGAAGCGGAATGCCGGGGATCGGTGGGACCGGGTTGCGGGGCGAATCGAGAGCCTGATCCAACAAGCCAGGACGCGCAGCCGCGGCTGGGACTTCGAACGGTAGTTCTCTGTGGTTCTTGTCTTGTGGCGTGGGAGAATGGGCCGAGCGAATTGGGAGGAAACATGAGCGGAGAAATCATTGCGATTCTCGGCGTGGGAGTCGCTATCGCGGGCTTGATCCTCACCAGCAATCACGCTCTGCGCGGTGAGATTGCGGGGCTGCGGGGGGAGATCGCGGAGATTCGGGTCGAGCTTGCGCAACTGCGCGAACGCATGGCGCACCTGGAAGGGTTGCTCGAAGGCTTGCGCGAAGCCATCAGTGGACGGGCCGCGAGCTAGCGAAGCCGCGACGCTTCTTAAGGTTGCCAGTAGACAACTCGTGCGGGATTCGCGGGGTTGGCGATTCCTCTTGTCATCACGAGCTCCTGTGCAACTATCCTCAGACTGATGAAGAACGAATCACTGCTTGTGTCATATCGCGCATACCAAGACATCTTTGGTATGCGGTTTGGCGGATTTGGGAAGCCAAGGCCGGCCTGACGGCGGATTCCACGCAACGCCTTGGCCAAGACCTCACGCGCCGATTCGTTCTGCGCCCCGATTCGCGTGATCCCGCTTCGAAACAACTGTGGTTCGAGCGAAGCTATCAGCGGACTAATCGTGACGTTACGTCCATATCGGGCGGAAACTTCCTGAGCGATTGCAGAAAGCGTGTCAGGAACGGTGCGTTCGATTTCTGCAAGTGATATTCGAACGTCGAGCGGAAGGGAAGTGTCACCGACTACGCCTGTAATTCCCCGAATTCTTGATGCCGCGACACTGAAACCATTCTCACCCAAGTCAATCAGTCGGAATTGGCCTTGATTGCCTCTCTGCCTATGATCCTGGATAGCGGCCTCCAACGTCAGCCTAGCGAGGCTCTCCTTATTTTGGGACACCAAGTCGACCAGAATCTGGAGTCGAAGAAATCCTGCCGCCGGAACGGTAGCGTTTGGATCAATCTGATCTCGGTTTGGCCTCTTCGCCACATTGGGTGTGTCGATCAGCCGGATGAGATCGCCCGGAAAACTCCACACTGGATCCTCAAACGACACAGGGACCCCAAACTTTCTCTGAATCTGGTCGACAGCTCGCTGTAGCGGATTGGACTCTCCGTCAACGACGATCGCAACACTAGGCAACTGCGTAGTCCCAGTTCCCGCCGCTGGCGTGGCGTTTGGGCTAGATTGCTGACGGACTCCCTGTCGGAGCCCCTGTGGTTGAACTGGACATGCGAACAGAATCCCAAGCGTTACGATATTCAACAGCTTCCACATTTCCGTTTCTCCATTCTTGAACTGCCTTCCGCACTCTGTGCACCCTCTACGGTGCCGGTGTGACCGTCACCGGGGAGTAGGTGCTTGTCCATGAGCCCTCGGCCGGGTTTCGTGCTTCGACGAACACATAAACTCCCGGCGCTGTTGCGCTGGAGGTGCAGATGTCGCCGCTCTGGCCACCGGCACCGATGTAGAGCCAACCGTAAATAGGGATGGCTCCGCCTCCGTTGAACGTGTACTGGATGTCCAGCGTCACGCCTTCCATGAGCGCGTTTGCATAGATTATGTAGCATTGGCCTTGCTGCACGTTGCTGGGCGCGGCTGAAATTGCCGGGGCGGGTGGCGGACCCACGGAAATGGTTTCGTATATGTCCATCCAGTAACTCGGGCTCGTGTTTAGCGTGTTCTTCATCTTCGTGAACGCATAATCTCCGATCGCCGTGTATTGGTCGGTCGAAATCGAGGCGTTCCCGCCGGAGTCAAGCGACGGCCACCCGTAGATCGGGTACGGCCCATCTCCATTGAAAGTGTACTGGATGTCGAGCGTCATGTTGGATGCGCCACCGGCCGAAATCGTGTACCAGTCACCTTGGGCGATAACATTCGGCGATGCGTTGAAATTTGCGGGCTGTGGAAACGGCGTCGTCGCGCATACGACGTTGGATTCGGCCCCGTAGTCCTCTGAGTGCGTGTGATTGGGGCCGAGAACATGTGGGATGTTCGAGTAATCATCGGCGGCTTGCGCCTTGTAGCAGTACTGGCCCCCCGGAGCGAGGCCGGCTCGCTTTGACAACGTAAAAAGGACCCACCCCGATCGAGTAAAAGGGACCCACCCCCTGGTTAATGGTTTGTAAGCGATTCCGCCGTCGAGGCTGTGGGAAGTGTGGGAGCCGAAGGCTTCCAAGCCACCGTGGGAGCGCGCTGGCTTTGCAGCGGGTTCCCATGGGGGCGGCACTTTCCACAGCCCGCCGCGCCCGCGGTTTTCACGCGGATCCTCCGGCGGACCGGGGTTTGTTCTTCCGTTTGCTAGCGGCGCCGAGACTGTCGGTAAACCGGATACTTTCCCACTCGAACTGGTGAATGGCGCAGTGATGGGTCAGCCGGTCCAGCAGGGCTGTGGTCAGTGCGGCGTCACCGAAGACGCTGGTCCACTGTGCAAACGGCAAGTTCGATGTGACGATCAGCGAACCCTTTTCGTAGCGGTCCGAGAAGACCTGAAACAGCAACTGCGCCCCCTCGGCCGAGAACGGGATATAGCCGACTTCGTCCACGATGAGCAGCTCGAAGCGGGACAACTTCGCCAGGTGCCGCTTTAGTTGCCGTTCCTCGCGCGACTCGATCAAGGTGTTGACCAGCCCGGCTGCCGTGGTGAACCCGACGCGGTAGCCCCTCCGGCAGGCTTCCACACCCAGCACCGTGGCGGCATGGGTTTTACCGGTTCCGTGCTTGCCCAACAGGACGACGTTCTCGTGCCGGGTAATGTAGCCGCACTCGGCATAGTCGCGAACCTGGACCGCATCGAGCACTGGCCACTTCTTCAGGTCCGTGGTCTCCAGGGTCTTGAGCAGTGGGAACCGGGCCTCCCGCAGTCGACGCTGGACCTGATTGGCTTGCCGCTGCTCCAGCTCGCGGCTGGCCAGAGCCAATAGAAAGCCGGTGTGCCCCTCGCCGGCCTCTTTAGCCTGTCGGGCGTGTTCCCGCCACTCCCGCACCATGGCCGGAAGCCGGAGTTGCCGCAGTGCGTCGTCGAGAACGATCTCCTGACCCGGACTCATCGCACACCCCCAGCCAGGAGACGGTCATATTGATCCAGATCGGCCCGGGCGATCGTCAGATCGGTGATACCGGGCATCAACCCGGACTCGAGCGGTGCATGGGATCGAGTCGGCGTGTCCTCCCGCATCAGAATGTGCCGCACCGCTTCCACTCGATACAGTGGGCATCGAGCGCTTCCTGGATGGCCGATGACACCCGATCCAGATCCCAGTCCTGGTGGAGTTGCAGGATGCCGATGAACTCCCGGGTGCCCCGGCTGTATCCATGCCGATCCCGCAACCGCTCCAGCGCGGTCTCATATTGGGTCGGCCATTGATCCCGCCACTGCCGGATCGGCCGGGCGCTCTCAAACGAGGCCACCTTCCGCCGGATCAACTCCAGGTAGTGCAACGGATCAATCCGCCAGTCGCTATGACCGAAGGCGCGGTCATGTTCGGCCACCTTCTTCTGGTCCGCGTAAAAGCTCACCCGGTCACAGCCGATATGGGCCCAGAGCCGGCGTCCCACATATGCGGTCGGCACCGAATACCGGTTCTGATCCACCTGGGCCGTCTGGTACGGGCTGATCCGCACACCCACCACCTTCGTGTTCTCGAATCGGGTGCCCGGCAGCGCCAGCAGGTACGCGCGTTCTGCTCCATGGCGTTCCCCGATCGTCCGATCGTCGGACCGGCCGCCGATCCTCCGCTGGTTGTCGGCGCCGCAGCGTTCCAGCAACTGCGCGTTCAACTCGTCGAAGTCGGTCACCTCGGGAACCGGCACCAGGAAGTTTCTCCGTGCGAAGCCGACCAGTCCCTCGACCCCGCCTTTCTCCTGGCCCCGCGCCGGATTGCAGAACCGTGCTTCAAACGTGTAGTGCGCCCGAAACGCTGTGAACCGCGTCTGTTCAACCCGACCCTTCCCACGCAGAATCTGTTTCACGGCGGTTTTCAGGTTATCGAACACTAACGTCGGGAAGACGCCTCCGTACCAGTCGAACCCACGGATTTGACCGTCCAGGAACATCTCCTGCCGTTCCCACGGATAGGCCCGCACAAACGCCTTGCCCGAGTACCGAGATCTCATGCAGAACAACTTGACCTGACGGTCTTGACCGTTCATCCGGACCCAGGCCGTACCCCAGTCCACCTCGGCTTCACGGGCGTGTTCCGGGTCCAACGGCACCACAGCACCGGTCTGGTTCCAGCCCAACCGTGTCTTCCGTTCCCGAACCCAGCGGCGTACCGTCGGCTCGGCTCCGATAAATTCATGCTCCTCCACCAGACGTTGCCACACCCGGTGCGCGGTGTGGCGTTGCTTGACTGGCTGGTCCCGGTCCGCCTGGAGCCAGGCATCTACGATCCCGGCGACCGGGTCCATCACCGGACAGGCTGGCTCCTTCTCTCGCCGATACTTGGGCTCCTGTCCGGCCAATACTTTCCGGACCGTCCGTCGCGTGTGCCCGGTCTCCCGGGCGATCTGTCGAATGCTTTTCTTGTAAACCCGATGTGCAGTTCTGATCAACTCGTACTGATCCATCCCTATCAATCCTCACCTCCCACTCGCGTGCCTGTTCATCCAGTTCACGCTTCGGGGGAGGCTATCAGGGGTGGGTCCCTTTTCCTCGATCAGAGCCCCGTTTGGTGGGTCCCTTTTACGTTATCGAAATCAGCCGGCCTCCGAGAACAAGCACGAAGAACCTGTAGGGCAAGCGGAATAGTAGTCGAGCGTCGGTGTGATTGCGCTCCAGGCCCCTCCTCCTACCTGCCTCCACACGCGAAAACCTGTCCGATCACCTGGGAGACTCGGAACGTTCGTCCATGTCACGTCGATGCTCGTCGGGGAACTAAGTGAAATACTCAACGACGGTGCTGGAAGGTCGGGGAATGTCATGGTCTGGCATTGACCATCTCGACAAGACTGCACTGTGGTGGAGTTGATCGTGTAGGACAAGGTATTGTCTTTGTAGCCAGCGAATGTAGTTGGGCTATTACACTGCATCTGCATGTTCTGTGGGACAGTGAATCCGCACGAGACGGCTCCCATTAGGTCCCGGTAGTATGCGATGACGTCGCGGTGCCACCCGATGAAGTCTCCTGGCTGTCCGGGAGGCGACGATGCAGGATCCGCAATCTCGTCGTTGTTGTCGATGTACCATTCGCCGGTCAGCGGAGCGGTCGTCACTTGATCGGGGCTGTCGACACCGCCACCAAAGGATGCGTAACAGCTGTCGGTGGCCGTTTGACCTGCCTGACCCGTTTCGATGACGTTCTTACCTCGGAAAATCTGCCCAATCTGACTCGTGGGACGCACGCCGAACTGATGGGAGAGGATCGGATCCGTGTCCGTTACCCAGCCGTACGGAAACGTGGTCTCATTATCTGGCAGAGAGCATCCGCTTGTCCTCGTAAGGTCCCACAGTCCGCCATAATCGGATTCCGGTGAGGTAACATCGGACCAAGGCAACATCCAAGGCATGAGTGATTGACGCTGGGCCAGACAAAAGTCGAACGGGCCACAGTAGGCTTGAAACGGAGCATTCCCTCGGGATTTCTTCTCCACGGTCACGGGGACACAAATGCCGGGGGCCAGGGGGAAGGGATGCGCGAATATCTACGAGCGTTTGTAAAACAATTTCCTTTCGTATCAGTAGAAGAGATCCGACAAAACGAAGAGCGAGTCTTTCACATTTTCGATAGAGTGCCGGGCGTCGACTTGAATGAGACGACACAACTCACTGTGTTGGATGAAATCGCCGAGTTCTACGAAACGATGCCGTTTCTTCCGAAGAAGTCACTGAACGGAAGGTATTTTTTTGAAAATGAAATGTACTCCTACGCGGACGGAATCGTTCTGTATTCTATGATCCGTCGCTTGAAACCATCGAGAATTGTCGAGATTGGCTCAGGCTTTTCTTCTTGCGTCATCTTAGACACGAACGACGCTTTTTTTGAAGGAAAAATTCGATGTTCGTTCATCGAACCCTATCCGGACCGCTTGCTGGATCTAATAACGCCAGAAGACCTCAATCGGATCGACTTGATCCGTTCAAGACTTCAGGACGTCGGCCAATGGGTTTTTGATGAGCTCGAATCCGGCGATATTCTCTTCATTGATTCTTCTCATGTGGCAAAGACTGACAGCGATGTTAATCACGTGTTCGGAAGGATTCTCCCTTCGCTGAAAGCTGGCGTACACGTTCATTTCCACGATATATTCTATCCCTTCGAGTACCCGAAAGAGTGGGTCTACGAAGGTCGTTCCTGGAATGAAATCTACATCCTGCGGGCTTTTTTACAACACAATCCCGTCTTCAGTATTCAGTACTTTTCCGACTTCATCGCTAAGTTTTACAGAGGAAAACTATCGAATTTAATGCCATTATGTCTTCGAAACACTGGTGGAAATCTATGGCTTCGGAAGGAAACCTAGAGGTCCGTTGGGGCCCGACCAGACTGTGATCCTTCCCAATTCAATCGGCCCATTCTCTTACGGCGCGGAGACACGCTGAAGCTTCGCTACCTTGGCGAAAGGTCGAATCCCTTATCGCCATGTTGCTGACTGGGGAAGCGGCGGCCCAATTGTTCGTGGCCCCCCCCAACTACCAACTGATGCCCGAAGCGATCGATCCTGCCCGCCTCTCGCTTGAGGTTCATTCCTGCCTTAACGAGCGTGTGCTCATTGCACCGGATCGAAACGACCTCTTGCAGCAGGTCGTTGGGGCTGGAGGAGACACTACTGGCTATGTATACGGGGGGCTGACCGTCTCGGTGGGGCTTCGAGCGGCTCTGCAACTGGAGGGTAGGAGGCTTTCGGAGTTCAAGAGCATTCTTGATTTCGGGTGCGGATCCGGCCGCGTCCTCGCCTGGTTTGGCGACGTTGCGAACGACGCATCGTTGACGGGGGTGGACATCAACGAGGACGCGATCGATTGGTGCCAAAAGAATCTGCGCTTTGGGCAGTTCCTGGTAGGGCTGCCTCTCCCTCCACTTCCATTCTCGTCCGGACGCTTCGATCTCATCTTCGGGATCTCGGTTTTCACACACTTGAACCGTGATTATGAGCGCGCGTGGCTCCGTGAACTCCACAGGCTCCTTCAACCTGAAGACTTACTGCTCCTTAGCTTTCATGGCGCGGACAAAGCGATTCGTAGCTTGTCGACCAAACAGTACCGAGCGTTCGAGAAGTCCGGCTTCCTCTACAAGGCCGGCTCCGGCGCCAGTGTCGAAGGTTTGCCTGACTTCTATCAGGTCGCGTTTCATTCGGTCGAGTATGTCGAACAGATATGGGGACGGCAATTCGGCGTCCTCAGGCACATCGAACACGGACCTTTCTACGAGCAGACCCTAACGGTGTTCAACGCTAAACCGGAGCCCTGGAAACGACTCCTTCGGCCCCCCCTTGCGGTTCATCGGTTGCCGGGGGCCTGTATCGACAACCCCGCCGTCGAAACCCGCGCCCAAGACTCGCTGCTCGTTCAGGGGTGGGCGTTTTCCTTCGAAGGGCCGATGGAAGTAGTCGACCTCTGGATTGACGGGGTGAGGCACGCGTCTGTGGGAATAAATCTGGACCGACCCGATGTGCGCGAGGCGTTCCAGCTACCGGACCAGGTGTCGCCGGGTTTTGCTGATGTTGTGGATACCAAGACACTTGGGTCCGGTCGCCACTTACTGTGGGTCACTGAGCCGAACGGTAACTTTCCTCTGGCGGCAACCTATTTCAAGGCATGAGACCATAGAAATCAAAACCCTTGGGGGCGGCTCATACTTCGACTAGAGCACCGGGCGACCTGTTCTGAAGCTGTCCCGAACGTAGTTGAAACTCCGGATGGCGGTTCGGGTCATCAGTTAAGCCACCTTCGGTGTGTCGTCGCCGTGACATGGTCTTTGAGCTTCGCCTAGAGCATCCAGAGATCACGACATCTCTGAATCTTGCGAAAGCTCTTGAACCGCCATCCTTCAACCTTCAACTTAGATTTGGGGCAGCCTCCCTGTTCTTCCTATTCGTATATCCGAAGGTCAGTAAACGAGTTATTGTCAAAAGTGGTGTTTAGGAGATTGATTCAAGCGGCGGTCTGATCGAGCTTTGTCACTTCGATTCCATCGTTAAATTTCACTCCAGTAATCACCTTGACCAGATCATCGAATCCTCGTAATCGTCGCCAGTTCTTCTCAGCGCACTGACCCAGCTTGAACATCATGTGCAGCATTCCATCCCGTGTCAGGCAGCCTCTGGATCGCTTGGTTCGGTGTCGAATGGTGGCAAAGGTCGATTCAATGGGATTGGTCGTTCGGATGCTCTGCCAGTGCTTGGCCGGAAAGCCGTAAAAGGCCAGCAGTTCTTCTCTGTCTTTCTGCAGGCAGACAGTGGCTTTCGGATACTTCGGCTCATAGGTTTCAATGAACAGATCGAATGCCTTCTCGGCGTCTGCCAGTGTCTCGGCCTTCCAGATCGCGTGCAGTGCCTGTTTCGCTTTCGCCTGGACCGACTTGGGTAAGCAGTTGAGCACATTCATGGTCTTGTGCATCCAGCAGCGTTGTTGGCGTGTCTGGGGATAGATTTCCTCCAGTGCGGTCCAGAACCCCATCGCCCCGTCACCGATGGCCAAGTTCGGAATATTCATCCCTCGGGACTTCAGCTTCAACAAGACCTCACGCCAACTCTGTGTCGATTCCCGTACACCGTCTTCGATCGCCAGAAAACGCTTCTCTCCGCGTTCATTCACGCCGATCACGACCAACGCACACAACTTGGTTTGTTCAGCTCGAAGTCCGCTGTAGATACCGTCGGCCCAGACATAGACCCAGCGGTCGGCGTCCAAACGCTGGTCGCACCCGATGCGGTACTCTTCAGCCCAGACCCGTTTCAAGCGCGATACCGTGCTCGCTGACAAGCCCTGCGCCTTCGGACCGACAAGAACTTTCAGGGCCTCACCCATCTCGCCACTGGAGACGCCTTTCAAATACAACCACGGCACGGCGGCTTCCATCGACTGCGTCTTCCGAATGTAGGGGGGTACCAGGGCCGAGCGGAACGTCACAGCTTCGCCCGTCTTGGCGCGAACCTTCGGGATTTGCACCGTTACCGGACCCAGGCCAGTCTGCAGCTCGCGTTCAGGCAGATAACCGTTGCGCACCACTCCAGCCTTGCCCGTCTCGGTTCGCCGATCGCCGTGCTGGGATAGCAGTTCGGACAGTTCGGCTTCCACAGCGCGTTGGATCAGCTCTTGCGCCCCGGCTCGTAGCAGGTCGGTCACTGGGTCTGCAATCGCTTCTCGATCTTCCAGTTCAATAACGATACTCTTACTCATAGTGGCGTATCTCCTTTGGTTGCTTTGAAGTCTCGTAAACAACAAATCAACCAGATACGCCGCTTTTCTTCAATCCCTCAAACACCAGATTCGGTTATAACTCTCAGTAAACCAGAGGTCAGTCATGACGTCGCCACTGTCAGAGGAGTTATTCTTTCCCTCCGTTGAAAGGAATATTGCCTGCGTCGACGAACTATCCCAATCTGGATCCGTATCCGCATCTGGTCCGTCCAGCGGTGGGCTCAGGTAGCCACTCGGGATACTGTCTAGGATATAACCCCAGTCGACCGTGAACTCCGTGTCGCTGTCGGTGAACTCACGGTTCATTCCGTGGGGCTTTTTCACATTGCCGCCGGGGTCGGACATATCAGCCTCTCAACTACCGGGTTGAGAGGCTGGCGATCCCCCCGATCCATCCCGCTACGGCTGGTCAAGTAGCCCACAGGATCGCCCAGGAGCGACGAACGGGGGCCGGGGCACCCTGTCTACCTGCCAAACTGCGGAACGGCTCCAGTGGTCCGAATCCGAGCCTTCCCGCAGGGATAAATGTGACGGGAGCGACCCCCCTTGGGGCGAGGGAGGCACGGGCACGACTATGGAAAATAGTCGGGGGGCCCGTGCCGAGCGAGCCCCTGAAAAAGGGGGGTCGCTCCCGTCACTCCCCCTCCCGCTCTATCGGCACGCCGGGGGGTTAGAAATGAAACTAACCACAAGTGAACCATACAGATATGTGGGAGGATGAATGGAAATAAGTCGGAACGAACTGTGGGAAAATCCCCCCTCTGACTTTCTTCCACGCTCGCGGGGCACAAAATGGAAAAATGACCCCCCATTTTCGGAGAGACTTAGCCGGTCGATAATCGTGGAATCGGACGGGCAGCTACATCGAGCACGTCACCGCCGCCGGGCGCTGTTCGGCCTGCGGCCAAAGGAGGTTTCCGAATGATGAAAGAAGAAGTCTACTTAGGCCGGAAGTTCTACCGGAAAATGTTAGTGAGGTTGTCTTGCGGATAGTCTCCACAATGGTTCTGATGGCGCTGGTCAACAGCATGTTCTTGGCCGGATGCGCCAGTGTGCGTGGTCCCGCGCGCCTTGCGCGGCTTCAAGAAGCATCTGCCGTTGAACCCGCTATCCAGTCGTGGGAGTCCGTGGCATTCATTCCCGTACTGTCATCGGTTGAGGTGGACCTGACGACGGGCGAAACCCTCAGTGGCCGATTTCGTTCAGCAGATGATCGAGAGCTTGTTCTCGAACAGGATGGACTCCTGAGGCGAGTGCCTCGAGCGGAGATTCAGCGCGTCGTTCTCTATCAAGGCCGCCATACGGGTCGCGGCACTCTGTGGGGACTCGGTATCGGTACTGGCATTGGCATTACTGTGGATGCTAAGACAGGACCCGGCTATGATTTCTGGGAGAGATTCCTAGTTACGCTAGTATTCGTAGGCGTGGGCACTGGGATTGGAGCCTTGATCGGTACTCTTGTTCCCGAAGGTTCTGGTGCAGATAGGATTGTCGGAGCGATAAGACCAGGAGTGCACTGCGGCGATTCGGACTATGCTGCCATGCCATGACGCCAGATCACCGCGGGATTCGACTGACATGTGCTCGGAATTGCGAACTGGCGTTTGTGAATCTTTTGCGCCAGCTCGACGCCGATAATCACTCGTCGCGCATTGTAGAATGTTTTGAATCCCAACATCGGTCGCAAGCGCCCCTTCACCCGGCGGTGGTCCTGCTCCACAACGTTGTTCAGGTATTGACAGCAACGAATCTTCACCGGGTTCCGGCCTCGGAAGTTGAACTCACCGTTCATTCCCATGCGCCGCAGGGCGCTATGGCTGGGCCGGTGGCCATTCAAGGTGATACTGTGCGGCTCCCCATGATGCTTCAGCGCCTTGCGAAAGAATGTCTTCGCCGCCGCAATGCCGCGTGTTCGACTCAGACAGAACTCCACGGTGTTGCCTTGTCCATCCACGGCGCGGTACAGATACATCCACTGGCCCCGAACCTTGATGAACGTTTCATCAACCCGCCAGCTCCCACCTACCGGTCGCTCGAATCGGTGCCAGCGCTTTTCGCACGTTTCAGCATAGTGAACCACCCAACGCAAAATTGTGGAGTGCGAAATCGATAGGCCCCGCTCACCTAAAATCGCGACCAGGTCCCGGTAGCTCAGCTTGAACCGAAAATACCAGCGCAGGCAGAGGAGAATGATGTCGTCTTCGAACCAACGCCCAGCAAAAAGGGGATTCCGTTCAGGTTTGCGATGCGCCATGACCCATTATCGCCAATTCCCTTGGCCGTCTGCACCAGAACCGATTTCAGTTTCGGTTGCAGAATCCGTAGAATCGCAGGGAAAGTACCTATATACCTACGGAATTACAAACGGCTTAAACGCAAACCAGTCAATCACGGCGTGGAATCTGCCAGTTCCATCACTCGCACTCACTGTTGATGACCTGGCCGAAGCACCGGAACATTGGCGTGGCAGCAAGATGGGACCACCGCAAGGCTCTGCTGCTGGTCAAATACCGGGGGGGACGGTCTCAGAAGGCCCTGTTGGTCAAGTACTGGAAGGTGCGGGTTCAGAAGGCTCTACTGGTCAAGTGCCGGAAAGTGAGGGTCCGGGAGTTCTTCTTGTGAATTATTTTTTCGCGGATGATATGGGCCCAATAGCTTCGGGTCAGGCGCTAACCGGCTTTCGAGTTTTGTCTGGCTATAAACCTGGATTATCCATTGCATGGGTGCGTGGTGGGCTTTTCCCAGACCTTCCGGATGATTTGCCGGCAGAGGTCGCGGAACAGCTTGGACCAGCATTTGCGATAAATTTCAATACTCAAGGGGTCTCTACTATCGGCCCTAAGTTTGCACCCGATGAAACGCGTTTTCAGATCGCGTCAGACTTTCACTTCAGGATTCAGCAACTCATTCAAAGTGGGCAACTGGATGCGTCATCTCCAGCAATTGTCGAGGCGCTCCGAACGCTACGGAACTATATCGAGTTTGCAGAGGCATTTAGTGGAGCCGCACCGGTGCTTAGAGAAACACCGGCAGCCGGACTGGAAGCTTCGGTGCTGGAGGCGCTTAAACTCAGCCTGAATTAGGACCTGCTGCCCCAGGTGTTGGCCGCGTTCGATCCCGACATCGATTCGTACATGTCCCAGGCGACGTTCTTCCGCCCGAAAAATCGGCGCCTGGTCAATCTCTGGCACCTGCCGCTGTGCTTCGTGGATCTGGGCATCTAAATTTACGAGACGCCTGTTTCTGGAGCAACGAACTGATTTCAGAGTGGTCGAATATACGCGTTTCGATGGCCCGCACTCGACCCATCGCATCTGCCATGCTCATCGACTCCAGTCGATATCGGGTCCGCCTCAGTTGTGATCCGGGAGTGTCTTCGAATCGACCAGTTCCACTCCGATCTGCGTCACTGAGGCGGTGGATTGCGGCGAAGACTTTGTGAAGCCCTCGAACAAGCCTTCAACCTTGGTCATGCGTTCATTCAGGGCTGCGATATCCTTCCGCGTACTCTCACCCAGGGCGGCAATATAGCGACGCAGTGGCCATTCGAATGTAGTTTCGGATGCTATGGTCCAGTGGGCCAGTTCCAATTGAGTTGCAGGCCCGCTCCGAAGAGATTCAATCCATCGTCCAGACGTTCCCACTCCGTACGCGCTCGTAGATTCGCAGACAATCTATAAGTCAGCCCCAGCCCCCAGGTCAGGCTGTTTTGTTCCACTCGACCGACACCCCGTGGCAACACTGTCGGCCCGAGGTTGAACGAACTGATGGCGGGGCTGCCGATAAAAGTTTCAGAAAGCCGTCCTTGCAGCACAGGGACAAGGATTCCGGACCCCCCGCTGCCTCCAGACGAATCCGTGCTGTCGATCCGGGTGCGCGTACCTGAGAGAAAACCGCCCAGTCTGCCAAAAGCTTCCCAACGACCGCCGAGCGGATACCGGGCCACCGCTGCCAGCACGACACCCGAGGTGTTCTGAGTGGAATCTGTTTTTGTGGAATAGTCGCTCGGGATCAGGCCGGGAGCAATCACGTCCTGCTGGGATGTCGTGCTGGACGTGATGCGAGTCTGCACCCGAACGGAATGCGTGTATGCGGCCTCGACGCCGAAAAAGCGATGGAAGTTGTACCCGGCATAGCCTTTCCAGCCTGCTCTTCGGATGTCTTCAACGATGCTCAGGCGCGTCGATAGAGTGATTAGAACGGGAGCTCCGGGCGCTGGGAACCCTGCCGTGCTGACGTGGTTAACGGTGGATGGACCGGCGGTCACCAGCCGCGCGTGACTCCCGCTGACACCACCATAAAATCCGATATCCTGCGCTTGTGCTGCTCCGGGAAGAAGGTTCGCTACGCAGGCGAAGACCACAGTGAATATTGCACGATGCATGAGTTGACTTTTTAGCTTAGGCGTTAAGAAACAAAACACAGATCGACCGGCGAACCGCGTCTCACTGAGGAGTGGATTGAGGCTTGATGAATCCTTCCGTCGCCACTTCAAGCCTGGCTATGCGCTCGACAAGGCTTGTTTCCAGCTTGCCTATGCGATCAGCCAAGCCTAACTCCACCTTCCCCACGCGCTCGCCCAGGGCGGCGATATCCTTCCGCGTGCCCTCACCCAGGGCGGCGATGTCCCTCTGTGTGCGCTCGCCCAGGGCAGCAATATCCTTCCGCAAACCACGCATGGTCGGAACAATGATGGCGGCAAGGCCGATGGCCGCGCCGATGATGGCGATCAATTCCTGGCTCATGCTTGCAGTATAAGCTTTCCCCGTTCTGATTCGGACCTGATTTGGAATGAAGACCGAGTAAGAGGAAAAAGCCATGCCGAAGCATGACAAGCTGATGCCCCAAGCGCACCTCCACTTCACCCGCTTCGATCAAGGTGGACCGACTTGCCAGAAAAATCCGTTGCACAAAGGAGCCAGACTGTGTGAAAAGTCGGCGACAGCCGGGCGGGAGTCGGTGAACTGGCATCAGGTTCCCCATGGCGGTTGGTAAAATGTGTCATGGCACATATCACCGGTGAAGACCGTTCCCAGCTTCTGCTTCTGCCCGATACTGTGGACGACTACGTGGGACCGGACAACCCGGTCCGTTTCATTGATGCGTTCGTCGACGGCCTCGACCTTGAGGCGGCTGGATTCCAGCGCGTTCGGCCCAACGACAAGGGCCGTCCAGGCTACGATCCCGCGGATCTGCTGAAGCTGTATATCTACGGGTATCTGAATCGTATTCGGTCGAGCCGCAGGCTGGAGACAGAGACGCATCGCAACCTCGAGGCGATCTGGCTGCTACGCCAGCTGAAGCCCGACTTCAAGACGATCGCCGACTTCCGGCGCGACAATCGGCATGCGTTCCGGGCGGTGTTTCGGCAGTTCGTGCGGTTGTGCCGGGAACTCGATCTGTACGGGCGGGAGTTGATCGCCGTGGACGGCACGCGCATTAAGGCGGTGAACCACCGGGACCGCAACTTCACGCGGGCCAAGCTGAAGACGGACCTGCAGCGTATCGACGACCGACTCGACCGCTACCTCGACCAGGTAAACGAGGCCGACGCGGATGATGCCGGCGGCAGAGCGGCTGCCGTGGCGGATCTTCAGGAGAAGATCGCATCGATCCGTAAGAGGAAGGAGACCTTGGAGGGGCATCGGCAGACGCTGGACGATACCGGAGAAGCCCAGCTGTCGCTTACGGATCCGGACTCCCGGTCAATGCATTCCGGGACACGGGTCGGAGTGGGCTACAACGTCCAGATCGCTGTCGACACCAAGCACAACCTGATCGCCGAACAGCAGGTCCACAGCAAGGTCGCGGACCTCGGTCTGCTCGCGGAGACGGCTACAGCGGCTCGGGAGAACTTGGCTGTCGACGAGATCGACGCGGTCGCGGACCGAGGCTACTACAAGATCGAAGACATTGAGGACTGCGAAGCCGCTGGGATCACGCCCTACGTTCCGAAGCCCGACCGGAGCACGGCCAGACGCAGTGGCCACTTTCCGAAGTCCGATTTCCAATACGACGACGCCACGGACACCTACCGGTGCCCCGCTGGTGAGCGCCTGGTGCCGTTGTATCGCGGAAGCGTGGGTAAGTCGCGCACAGGCACGTATCTTGTCAGTTACGCCAACCGCGCCGCATGCAGAGGCTGCGGCCTACGCGAACGATGTACCAAGAACACCTATCGGAGCATCACGCGCTTCGAGAACGAAGCAACGATGGAGCGCATGGCGAACCGTCTCGCCGCCCGGCCCGAGGTGATGGATCGTCGCCGGGAGTCGGTCGAGCATCCCTTCGGTTCGATCAAGCAGTGGATGGGCCAAGGCGCGTTCCTGACGCGCCGGCTCGGCAATGTCCGCGGGGAGTTCAGCCTCACCGCCTTGGCCTACAACATGCGACGCGCAATCAACCTCGTAGGAATTCCCGCTTTGATTGCCGTCGCAGCGGTTTGACCGGGTAATCCGCCCGTTTTTGGCGCAACAATCCGCCTCCATCCCGCGTTTCCCAGTCACAGCAACACCTCACGACACCGAAAAGGCTGGCAGCCCCGAGTGATCTGTGCCGCCACGGGTCCGTCATCGTGCTTGCCCTTCGGTGTTGCCGGATCAGCGATCCACGACTTGGACTTTTCACACAGTCTGGAACGTTTGCGCAACGATCCGATGCCCGACGGGTTCTCAAGGGCTTGGGTGTTGCGAAACGGTATTGCAGTATTGGATCAATTGGCGATACCTTTGTGCAGCGCTGATGGGTTCCGCACACGTTTCTACAAATAACCAGAACACTGCGGTTCAGGCAGGGCTAAAACAGCTGGGTGAGAACCGCCTCTTTCGCGAGAAGGCTTTCCGGCCCCAATGACGCTTGCGTCAGAGCGACTTCAGTCTCTCGCTACCGTGAACAGGCTTTTAACTGCTACGACCAAGACCGCGCCGAGTTATTGTCAAAAGTGGTGTTTAGGAGATTGATTCAAGCGGCGGTCTGATCGAGCTTTGTCACTTCGATTCCATCGTTGAATTTCACTCCAGTAGTCACCTTGACCAGATCATCGAATCCTCGTAATCGTCGCCAGTTCTTCTCAGCGCACTGACCCAGCTTGAACATCATGTGCAGCATTCCATCCCGTGTCAGGCAGCCTCTGGATCGCTTGGTTCGGTGTCGAATGGTGGCAAAGGTCGATTCAATGGGATTAGTCGTTCGGATGCTCTGCCAGTGCTTGGCCGGAAAGCCGTAAAAGGCCAGCAGTGCTTCTCTGTCTTTCTGCAGGCAGACAGTGGCTTTCGGATACTTCGGCTCATAGGTTTCAATGAACAGATCGAATGCCTTCTCGGCATCTGCGTGTGTCTCAGCCTTCCAGATCGCGTGCAGTGCCTGTTTCGCTTTCGCCTGAACCGACTTGGGTAAGCAGTTGAGCACATTCATGGTCTTGTGCATCCAGCAGCGTTGTTGGTGTGTCTCGGGATAGATTTCCTCCAGTGCGGCCCAGAACCCCATCGCCCCGTCACCGATGGCCAACTTCGGAATATTCATCCCTCGGGACTTCAGCTTCAACAAGACCTCACGCCAACTCTGTGTCGATTCCCGTACACCGTCTTCGATCGCCAGAAAACGCTTCTCTCCGCGTTCATTCACGCCGATCACGACCAACGCACACAACTTGGTTTGTTCAGCTCGAAGTCCGCTGTAGATACCGTCGGCCCAGACATAGACCCAGCGGTCGGCGTCCAAACGCTGGTCGCACCCGATGCGGTACTCTTCAGCCCAGACCCGTTTCAAGCGCGATACCGTGCTCGCTGACAAGCCCTGCGCCTTCGGACCGACAAGAACTTTCAGGGCCTCACCCATCTCGCCACTGGAGACGCCTTTCAAATACAACCACGGCACGGCGGCTTCCATCGACTGCGTCTTCCGAATGTAGGGGGGTACCAGGGCCGAGCGGAACGTCACAGCTTCGCCCGTCTTGGCGCGAACCTTCGGGATTTGCACCGTTACCGGACCCAGGCCGGTCTGCAGCTCGCGTTCAGGCAGATAACCGTTGCGCACCACTCCAGCCTTCCCCGTCTCGGTTCGCCGATCGCCGTGCTGGGATAGCAGTTCGGACAGTTCGGCTTCCACAGCGCGTTGGATCAGCTGTTGCGCCCCCGTTCGTAGCAGGTCGGTCACTGGGTCTGCAATCGCTTCTCGATCTTCCAGTTCAATAACGATACTCTTACTCATAGTGGCGTATCTCCTTTGGTTGCTTTGAAGTCTTGTAAACAACAAATCAACCAGATACGCCGCTTTTCTTCAATCCCTCAAACACCAGATTCGGTTATAACTCAATTGCACCCCCTGTGGTGCGATCGAGTGGAGCGGGCGGCAGAGTCCAACTCAGGGAGATCGGACCTCTTCAAAACTTAGCAAGAATTTCTAGCCGCCCTTCGATCGTTGCAAGATAAGTTTCCCAGACGGAGAGGCCAGATTAGGACTGTAGTGGATTTTGTAGTAACACTATTTAAATATGATGCGTAATCCTGAGCAAGCATGAACAGGACAGAGGCCGGGAAGAAGGGGCTCGGACCCCATCAGCGTGTACTAATAAGCGTTTCTGAGTAACGGAGAGTAAGGGAGAAAAGGGCGACCGCTACGGGTGTAAACCGAACGCTCTTCCAGCTGAGCTAACCGCCCTAATTACATGATGATAAGCAACTTACAGGAGCGAACGCAAGCGCTCGAAGAGCGATTTTTGGCCGATCAGCACCCATTTGGGTCAAAATAGTATCGGGGGAACAGGGATCTGAGCCCGAGGTCCCAGTTTTTTCAACTCGAGTACTTGTAGCGCCCATTAAGGAACATAGGGCTCTGAGACGTATTCTAAGGAATTGCGATGACCGAATCGATCTCACTGGAAATCTTCAGCGACTACGTCTGACCCTGGTGCTACCTCAGTACCGGGCGTATTGAACGACTGAAACAGGCATTCAACATCACGATCCGGTGGGTGCACTTTCCCCTGCATCCGGAAACGCCCGCCGACGGGCGCCTCTTGGAAGACCTGTTTGCCGGAAGTGGCATGGACATCGACGCCATGAACGCCCGCCTCAAACGTTCGGCGGATTCTGAGGGCTTGCCCTATACCGCGCGGACACACACTTACAACAGCCGCCTGGCGCAGGAGTTGGGGCATTGGGCCGAGACCCAAGCTGGAGGGGAGGCGATCCACGATGCATTGTTCAGAGCGTATTTCGTTGACGGACGTAATATCGGGGATCCCCAATCCCTCCTCAGCGTTGCAGAATCCGTTGGCCTTTCTCCGGTTCTCGCTCGAGAGGTGCTTGAGGAACGCCGCTTCCGGGATCAGGTCGATGCCGATTGGGCACACTCCAGAACCCGAGGCGTGACGGGTGTGCCCACCTTCGCGGCGGGCGGTCAGAAACTCGTCGGCGCCCATCCATATGCAGCGCTCGAAGAGTTTCTAAAGCGACTGGGCATCGGCCGGAGGGCAGGCGACCTCTCGACCTAGGGCACGCCGACTGATCACCTGAGGCAACTGATCGGGCCCTTATCAGAAGCGACTTAACCGCCAAGGTTGAAAACGATACCTGTCGTGACGTTCAGATTGGATCGCCATCCGTCGGTGAAGAGTCCGCTCCCCATAGCCAGCTTGCCCACATCCACACGAAAGGCCATGCCCGGGCTTAAGTTAAAGTCGATACCCCCGGCATATCGCGCTGCCATCGTGCTGAAGCCGCCACCGGTTCGGTTACTCGTGTAATACCCAAATCCGAACCCGCCTGCGAGATAGGGTGAGATGCGCCCGTCGAGGATGTTTCGGGCGATCAGTTTCGCGCCGAAGATGTTCGTGATCAGCGTAATGTCGTTCTTGAGCGAGTAGGCTCCGGTGAAGTTTTCAAACCCGAACCAATCGAGAAGGCCTATGGTGGTATGCATGGCAAAACCATTCACACGGTCCGTGGTCAGCTCCGTACCGGCAGCGTTCAGTTCTTCAACTCCGTAGTTGCCATAGCCAAATGATATGTCGAGTGATGAAATGCCCTGAGCTGTGGCTGGCCACGCGACCACCACTGCTGCCAGCAATACTAAAACGCTTCGTTTCACCATTGTATTTCCTCTATTCCTTCCCTGTGATTGACTGTTCGGGCCAGTACGAACAAGAAGTCCGAAAGTCGATTTAAATACTCGATGATCAGCGGATCCAGCTCTGTCTCGTGAGCCAGACTGACGACGCCCCGCTCCGCGCGGCGGCAAACGGTCCGGGCGAGGTGCAGCATCGCACCTGCAGGTCCGCCCCCGGACAATATGAATTTCTGAAGTTGAGGGAGGTCCACCTCAAATCGGTCGATCCACATCTCCAAGTGATTTACCGATTCCTGGGCCAAACGGGCCTTTTCGTCTTTGCCATCTTCCGATGTCGGGTTGGCCAGTTGAGCTCCCAGCGTCAACAGCTGCCTCTGGATATCGTTCACCAACTCACCAATTGCCTGATCTCCGATGAACGCCGCTGCGGCTCCTAGTGTCGAGGCCAATTCATCCACGTTACCGTAGGCAGCAACACGAACATGGGACTTCGGAACCTGGGTGCCATCGAAGAGCCGGGTTTCTCCTCGGTCACCAAATTTCGTATAGATGCGCATACACCTTCTTCATCTCGCCCCGATCTCGCCCCGACACAGGTCGCTGCTTTGGACGCGACATGATAGGACTCGGTTGAATCGGCATTGATAAATGCCAATCAGGATTGCGCGGTCTCGTACGGCTTCTTACTGAGCGGATGCTCCCGGCCTCGCCGCCGACAGTGAATCATTTCAGCAAAGATAGCAACCGGTATCTCTTCAGGTGCGATCGCTCCAACGTCCTGGCCGATTGGCATGTGTACGCGTTCGGGCCGTTCCCCCAAGACACCTTCGGACTCCAATCTCCGAGCAACGGACCGGATCTTTCTCCTGTTGCCGATCATTCCGATATAACGCGCATCGGTGTCCACTGCCCATCTGAGGTCGCGCTCATCGACTCGTCGGTCCGGTCAAAGCACAGCACCCGTGACTTCTCATCCGTGATTGCTTCCTGAGCAGCCGCCCAGACTTCCGCTTCGACACCAGCACCGCCCACCGTGGGGAGGACCGATCCGTCCTCGGGCACCAGCATCTTGCCCGTCTGAAAGTTTGACGTCGATCCCCGAACCTGGACGATTGTCGCCAGTGCCGCTTTCTGGTCCTCTTGGCGCAACCTTCACACGTTCATCAAAAAGGTAGGCTTTCATCCGCTCAGTGTAGCAATACTCGCCAGGACAGAGAAGCCTGAAACTGTCCGTCTAGCAGCCGATACGATCTCTGAGAACGGTGTGGGGATCGGGCCGCGTTCGGGATGAAATCCGGTTTGACTTGACTTTCCGCTTAACGGTCTCTAAAATCCGACGGGTTTTTCCTAAGCAACGTTTTGGACTGTTCCGATGCCTAAGGCACCAGCTCCACACACACTGTCAGGCTTGGCACGCCTCCTGGCGAAGTACGGGGAACGTGCGTTCGTCGTTGCCAACGGTGATTCCTCGACTAAGGCCGCTCCTAACAGAGTACTGATTAACGTGGGTGGCCTTCGAGGTTTTGATGGTATTGGATTCCGGAGACGCAAGGTCACGATCGGCGCCGGGGCCCGTTTTGGCGAAATTTTGAGACGGGTCGAGGGAGAAAACGGTCTCTTGAAACAGGCGGTATCGATGATGGCCAACCCCCTTGTCCGAAACAGGGTCACTGTTTTTGCCGCACTTTTTCCCGATTCGCACTACTTCGACCTCGCCACGGCGCTGGTCAACTTAAAGGCCGAGGTGCGGTTGCAATCGATAAAATCCAGTCAAACCATGCATCTCAACGATTTCCTCGTGGCCGCGGCCCATGGCTTGAATCCGGGTGAGTTTCCGTCTTCGGTGGAATTTCCGATGCTTGATCCCAAGTGGCGCGTGGGATTCTACCGGGTCAATCCGGGGAGCGGACGACCGACGGTGTCGGCCTCCGTCAGAACACGGTTGCAGCGTAACGTCGCGCTGGACCCGGAAATTATCGTCTCCAGTTCCACCGTGATTCCTGTACATGCCCCGGCCGCCTCACGGGCCCTGAACCGCCTAGCCGTGAACGACAGAAACGTAAAGATGGTCGCGGCAATTGCGGCCCGTGAACTCCTGGGAATGGCGGACTTGGAAAAAGACGTTTATGAACAGAGTTTGATCGAAGTCGCCGTTTCTCGGGCCATTCGACGGGTCAATGAATCATCGTTACCGGCACACTAAGGGGATGCGCTCATCTCTTGAGAGCCGCGTAGGGGCTCGATTCCGTGTATAGGGTGCCGCACACTTGACATCGGAGCACATCCAGGCCCTTGCCGGCAGGTCGGACCAATTCCGGTTCGAGCACCGTGATTCGCTTGAGTTTGCCACCACAGTAAGGTTTTTTTGGAGTACTTCCGGGTTCGTTGCAAACGTTCTGTCGCGGTGATTTTGCTTTCACGTCTTAGCTTTTCCTCCTGACCCCACACGCCCTGGCCCGACCCAGCCATTGCCGCTCGGTCGATGGCATTATAGCAGCCCGAGGGGAATGGCCGGTTGACGCGTCAATTCGACAACGCCGGTGATTTTTCGCCCGGCCGAAAGGTCATATTCCAACCCCGCACGGGCTCGCCGCTTTGGTGTTGGAGCCGTCCACCGGCTCCGTGGAACCGTTTCGGGTGGTTACATCGCCCGCTTCAATATGCCGTCGGTCGCTACAGGCCCGGGGGATGTGACGTGACCGTTTCGACGAAAACCCGGCTCAACCCCACTTGAGTTTTCCACGCAACACGTCAAAATAACTCTTCCCGAGAGGGGCGATCAGCCGGACGCGCTGGGGGGCGATGAGAACCTCCAGCTTATCGCCACCTTCCAGCAGCAAACCGACTTGACCGTCCACGGTCGCGTAGACACCCTCTTCGCCATGCGAATTGAAAATAACATCGATTCGAAGCCCTTCGGGAAGTACGATCGGACGATTGGTCAGCGTATGCGAACAGATCGGCGTCATCAGAACAGCTGTCAATTTCGGGTGGACTATCGGCCCGCCGGCAGACAGATTGTAGGCTGTGGACCCGGTTGGGGTAGCGACGATCAATCCATCAGCACGAAAGGTGGACATATACTCGTCATCAACGCGTACTTCCACTTCGATCAGACGCGCGGGCGTTCCCTTGCTGATGACGACGTCGTTCAGAGCTCTGTGTGACGCGATCCGGGAGCCCCTGCGGTTCTGCGTAACGTCAATCATCATCCGGCGATCGCTGACGAATTCGCCCGCCAGAACGCGTTCCAGATCGGTATACAACTCTTCGATCGTCACTGCCGTGAGAAAACCCAGCCCGCCATAATTGATAGCGAGTATCGGTATCTCACGGCCGGCAAGAAGCCGGGCAGCGGCCAACAGCGTCCCGTCGCCTCCGACAACAACGGCTAGATCCGGGCGGCTGCCGAATTCCTCGTCCCTAACCCCGGAATCGAGCCGGCCGCTTTGCCTTGCAGTCTCAGCCTCCAGTAGCACCCCGATCTGGCGTTCCCCAAACCAGTCGGTCAGCCGGGCAGCGACTTGGGCGACCTCGGGGACCCCCGGCTTGGTGATGATTCCAACCGTTTCGATCTTCATTCTCTTTCGAAAAGCACAAAGAACTCCCTGTTCCCCTCTTTACCGGTGATCGAGGAAGGGCACGTTGCACGATGTATGAACCGATGCCCTTCGGCTGCAGCAATCACCGCGGCGATAGCCGCTTCGTGCAACTCCGGGTCCGTCACCACGCCGCCCCGGGGAACCTTCTCCCGTCCAAGTTCGAACTGCGGTTTGACCAGGGCCAGGCATCGCGCTCCCTTGCCGAGTATGTCGGCAATAGCGGGCAGGATCTTGGCCAGGGAGATGAATGAGACGTCCACGGTGACCAGGGCCAAAGGCTCAGGGATCCAGTCCGGTTCCATGTAGCGTGCGTTGCCTTCAATCTGCGTTACGCGAGCGTCCGTCTTCAGCTTCCAATCCAGTTGTGTGGCGTCAACGTCGACAGCATACACACGATTCGCACCCCGAAGCAGGAGGCAATGCGTGAAACCGCCCGTGGAAGATCCAATGTCAGCCGAAGTCCAGCCTTCAGGATTGATGTCCAAAGTTGTTAAAGCGCCGTCGAGCTTGACTCCTCCGCGGCTCACGAACGGATGCGGCGGCCGGCGCAAGCGTACGGTGGCATCCCTGTCCACGCTCGAGCCCGCTTTTCGAACCGGCGAATCTTCAACCAGCACGTCGCCTGCCATGATCAGCGCCCGAGCCCGCTCACGGGACTCGACCAGCCCACGATCGACGAGTAGTTTATCGATACGAGTCTTGGTCAATGAGAGCGTGTCTCCACGTAATCCGCAATGTCCATCAGTAGCTGGGCGCCGTCACCTATTCGCACGACGGACTGACGCGCGCGCGCTGTGATTTCGCAAACCATCCGCCGTGATTCCGCAATGCCGTGTATTCGGGGATAGGTCGCCTTGCTCTGATAGCGGTCCTTGCCGGGCGTCTTACCCAGATCATCACCTCTCCCGGTTTCGTCCAGAATATCGTCTACGATTTGGAAAGCGAGTCCAACCTGCTGGCCGTACTCTCGAATCTGTCGCATTTCCTCCTGACCCGCTTCACCGAGGTGAGCGCCGATGACGATGGACGCCTCGATCAGCGCTCCGGTCTTGGAACGATGAATCACGTCAAGATGATCGGAATTGACCGGTGTGCCAGCGGCTTCCAGATCGAGCACCTGTCCACCGATCATTCCGGTCTGTGTGCCGGCCGCTTTGGCGAGCCCGGTGACCACACCCAGTATCCTTACGGGAGAAAACCGATCGCACAGGGCAATTGTTTCGAAGGCGAGCGTGAGCAAGGCGTCTCCGGCCAATATTGCGATCGCCTCGCCGAATTTTCTATGGCACGAGGGCATCCCGCGGCGGAAATCATCATTGTCCATGGCCGGCAGATCATCGTGAATCAGGGAGTACGTGTGAACCAGTTCCAGCGATGCTGCGATAGGCACAACCTTGTTCCAGTCGGAACGAAAAGCAGAATACCCGGCGACGCATAGCGCAGGTCGCAGCCGCTTCCCACCCGCAAACACGCTGTAACGCATCGCTCCGTGGAGCTCGGTGGGGACCTGGGTTTCTGGCGGGAGCATTTGACCGAGAGTCTCTTCGACCGCAAGCAATGTTTGCTCGAAGAAAGCTGCGATGTGGGGAGGCTTCACTCGTGCTCGTGGACGGATTCGGCTGCCGAGTCGAACCCGACAGCCTTGATATTGCCGGACGCGTCCTTCAGCAGAAGTTCCACACGACGCTCCGCCCGCTCCAGTTTGCCGTGACAGAAGCGTGACAGGCGGACTCCTTCTTCAAAGAGCTCCAGAGCGTTGTCCAGGCCAAGCTCACCGTCTTCCAGAGACCTCACAATCTCTTCGAGCCGCTCGAGCGCGGATTCAAAATCCTCTGGTCCCTCAGCAGCGGCGTCAGTCATGGGACCGATCTTATCGCATTGCAGATGTAATTTGAATCGCGAGGTCTCGGTTGAACCCACTTCTAAGAGGCTGGCAGCCGTTAGGCAATTTTCCGCTTTCTGGTGATGGACTACGGGCAATCCTCTTGTATTCTAAGTGCAGCATGCGTCAAATCTTTATCATGTGGCTCAGTTTCAGCTTCACGCTGACCGGGTGCCTGCCGGAGCCGGAACCCGCGATCGACGAGGCGATCGTTTTGGAAGACAACGCCTCTCTACGCATCGGCCCCACACCTTCAGCGCGCACCATGTATACGCTGGACACGGGCCAACGGGTCTCGATCCTTGAGCAAAGGGGCGCCTGGTACCACGTTCGCGACAGTGACCAGATAGAGGGCTGGATGAATCAGAGCACGATTCTTAGCGATCGCTCAATGGCAGCGATGCGGCTGGCAGTTTCCGAAGCCGCGAATCTACCCGTTCAAAACACGGCCAGCGCGCGTGAAGCCGTCAATTTGAGACTGGCCCCCGGACGGGACACCGACATATTCCGCCTGCTGCGGCGGGGAACCGAGCTCGAGGTACTCGAACGAGATACGACCTCTCGACCTGAAAGCACTGCGACGGATGTCTGGTTCAAAGTACGCGCGTCGGAGGATGAAACTGGCTGGGTCTTTGGGCCGCTGATCGAGTTCGATACCCCCGAACCCCTTCTGCCTTTTACGGAGGGCCGCACCTATGTTGCGGTTCAGAAACTCCGTCAGGTCGAAGATCCTGGAGCCGGCCTGGTCGATTGGTATGTGGTCGCCGAACGGCGATCTGATGCCGATCCGGACACCTCATATGACGGCATTCGAGTCTTCGTCTGGAACCTTGAAGAACACCAGTATGAAACGACACTCCGGCTTCGAAATCTCCGTGGCGCCTATCCACTGGAGCGGACAGGAGATGCGGACAATCCTGGCTTCCGATTTCATATGGAGGGACCCAACGGCGATACGATTGCACGAGAATACGTGATGCGGCAAACGCTGCCGCGCGAGGTGCGTGATTAGCAGGCAGCTGAAAAACGCTCGTTTTTCGGGGCAGCCTGCTATGCGGCACAGGACGTGCCACCATTTTCAATAGCTTACAGCCATTGAAAATGTAAGCCATGCGAAAATCACACTTCTCGGATGGCGTTGCTGGAAAAGTCATGGATGGCTTTTTCAGGATCCTGTTAGGGCCGGCGGCGCACTGGGCCTCAGATGTAATACACCAGCAACGATTCGAACCCGTGTCGCCGGAATACCTCCGGTGGATCGACCCAGTACTCAGGATCTTGATACTGCGGTTCCGAACACAGACACTCGCTACAATGCGGACACCTCTTGGTCCGATGCTCGGAGGGGCACGCGCACCATGAGGCGCCAAAGAGATCAAAACGGGAAGCGCATCTGGGACAACGTACCCAGTGTGGGCGGCTCCGCATCGGGGATTCTTGTCCAAACGCACACACGAACCTCACGCTGCACGTTGGCATCCTTAGCGGAAACCCGAAGCAACAGGTACATGCACGGGTGGCGAGATTGACCGTCTCCCAACTCGCACCCGCAAATGTACACAGACTGCGATTACGGGGAATGTCTTACCTCGTGTCAGCCCCAGCGCGGATGCGTCGCGCTTGTCCCGAACGATGCGTGGTCGGGTGGCGTACGCCTCCACGGCCCGATCTTCGGGCGCCCGGCCGGCTTCGCTACGTTGGCGTACGCCTCCACGGCCCGATCTTCGGGCGCCCGGCCGGCTTCGCTACGTAGTGGGTGAGTAAAGCGGGTTCGTGGCGCAGACGGAAAGACGAGAGGCTCGGCTCACTCCGACTGATCTGAAGGGGCCACGAAAACGGCCTTTCTCAGGGGGCGGGTCTTTTTCGAGAGAGGGACTCGGGCATGGGAGACGCTACGGACGGTCTCCAGCCGAACGGCCGTAGCCGCGTCCTGACGGTATTGTTTAAGTTTATACTGGATTTTGCGAACACTCATTTCAAGTATCCTGGCTGCGCGGCTTGTGGATCCTCCCACAGCCTCCAGGGTTTGCAAAATGGCTTCTTTTTCGACGTTCTGAATCGTGGCACCCCGGACCAGGACATCCGGGACGGATCCTACGGGGTCAGGCAATGATGGGATGTCCTTGTCCCCCAAAACCGGCCCCTCGGCCCCCGAGACCGCATGTCTGATCATGTCCTTCAACTCACGGACGTTTCCGGGCCAGTCGTACTGCATCAGCCGAGCCAAGGCAGAGGTTGATACTCCGTTGAGTGATTTACCCTCGATGCGGGCTGCCCCGCGGAGATACTGGTCAACCAGAATTGGAATGTCAGTTCGATGCTGACGGAGGGCGGGTACCGGAATTTGAATACTCTGTATGCGGTCGAGTAACTCTTTATGAAAGCGACCTGCACCCACTCTCTCTTCCAAATCCTGGCTCGACGTTGCGATAATGCGGACGTCGAAGCTGCGCCCCCCCCGCCCGGCTGCCTGGAAATTCCGCCGCGTCATCCGTCGCAGCAATTTTTCCTGGGTCCGTCGCGGTAAATTACCCACTTCGTCGAGCAGTAAAGTGCCACCCTCACACCATTCGAGACAACCGCCGTGTCGGCCGCCCGCACGTGCAGCCTGTTGATCCCTTTGACCAAACAGTTCGGGATCGATTACTGATTCACTCAGTCCCGAGCACCCCAGGCTGATGAAACGCGCCGGATTGCGTCCGCTTGCCCGATGAATCATCCGCCCGATCAATCGCTTGCCGGAACCCGCCTCCCCGATCAGCGTCAGATCGTCCTCGCGACGCGCCACCTGATCCACGATCTTCAGGACCGCCTGGATCTCGGGACTGGACCCGTATATCGGTGTCGCGCCGTCTTCCTCCACCTTCTCCCGAGATCGCCCGGACCAGCGGGCACCCCATTCTTTAAGCGCCCGTTCGACCTCCCAGCCTTCGACGGGTTTTCGTAGATATCCAGTCGCGCCTTGAGCCAGAGCCTCGCGCGCGCGCAAGATCGAATTGTTGCCCGCAAGCACAACGATACTCCCGGCGAAACCCGACTTCCGTAAACCGGCGATCAAATCCAGCGTGTCCGCACCGGCCGAATCGAGGTCGGCGAGGATCAACTCGGGCCGTTCCTCCTCGATGCGCCGTTGGGCACCCTTCAGAATCGAAGCACTGACGTTCCTGACCCCGCACCTAGCCAGCGCTTCAGTCAGGACTTCTTTGAGTCGTTTGTCGTCGGCAAGAATTAAAACTTGAGTTGTCGCTGTCGCCATCGTCCAACAATCGTCGTGGTGTGTCCCTGCCCGCGAGACAGAAAGCCGCGGGAGGGCGCGTATGCTTCCTGCAATTCGGGCCTTTCAATTCGAGGGCGCCCCACCGTCCCCCCATGACTCGCTCCTCTAGGGTTCAGTGAGTGCTCGTCCGCTGATCGGCCGCAACGCACCTGTTTTCTTCAAACGAAACCAGAGACATCGATCGAGGTAGTACGAAGAAGATACGAATAAAAACGTGTGCCCCGTCTCGCGCACTGCTCAAACGCCGTCAGGACTGCATCAAATCCCCACATCGTTCATGCACCGTAAGCACTCAACGGCAATTCATTGAATCTGTCGGCACCGGATGATGTGACGGGCTACCTCGGATGGCACGCAGCGTGTCGGGTCGCCTTGAACGCTGTCGGGACCAGGAGAGGAAGAAATCGTATCGATTGTCTCCGGAACAGGCTGCTTAGAGTATTACCTCGGCGGAGCAGAATCAAGCGGAATTAACTCCGCGATTGCATAGGAAATGAGCGCACATAACAATAGCTAAACAAACAGCGCTTATGGAGAGCAAAACCTCGAGTCGAAATCGCCCGATTGCCTCGAACGCAAGGACGAACAAAAGCACTTTTCGCAAGAGACGCATCAATCCATCATGCTCCAATTGGCTCTCATTCGTCGTCATCGTCATGTTGGGAGCCTGACTTTAGTGATTTTCTGCAACACGCGTCCTATTTCCGTTTAGATAGCTTAGATAGAGGGCTGAGACACGATCTTCAGTGCCGATTCACCCCTCTGGCGCGTGCACAGGTGGAACACCTAGCCTTTTGGAGCTCGCGAGCAGGCTCAAGATTCTCCGCCCTCGCGCAGCAAGGCTAGGGGTTGCCCGTGTGCGGTTTCAGCGCTGGATGCGGTGTGCTCCCCGACCCCCCTGGGGAGACTCTTCTCGAACACTGGAGGCGCGTGGCACAAAAAAATCCCCGCGGCTTGGCCGCGGGGAGAGTGGGATGGTGGAGGAAATCTGTCTTTTCAGACACCACTCACTGAGAGCAGGTTACGCTCCCTGCCATGAAAATGTCAAATAAATTAACGCTCCACCGCCATTCATCGGACCCCAGGGACCCCAGGGACCCCACGGACCTCACGTTCCCCCTGACCCGCCTCGAGCGCTCGTTGGGGGAGATCCTCCTCTCCGGTCGTTAGCTTATAACTATTGCGTCTTGAAGCGGAAAGATCCGTCCGGGGCCTTCTCCCGAAACTGTGAGTGACAGTTGGCGCACGCCTTCTGAACGCTCCCGTGTGCCGTCCCGGCCGCTTCCAGATTTTCTGCCTTTGCAGCTGCAACGGCCTCTGCCGCGGCGGCGGCCGCCTTGCTGGCAATCATCACCGCGGATTCAAGGTTCATGCTTTCGTAAATTGGAATGGCTTCTCTGAACAACCCTTCCAGCTTTTCGGCTTCCATCACGGCAACCGCCGTGCTGCCACCTTCAATACTTTCTTGCAAGGCCCGCCGCGTGGTGGAAACTTCCTGCATGATTTCAGCATGATTGCGCTGAACGGCCCTGCCGTTTAGCGCGATCGCCAGGACAAAGCAGAGCCCGATCAGAAACGATGCGTTCCGCATATTACTTCCCCCCTGAGGACTACTCTATACTAATGCCCCAACACCGTTGAATCTACGGGATTTTACTAAAGAGTAATGAAGGAGAATTCATTAGGCATTCAGATCGTTAACTATTCTAGTGATTTCCGGAACGATCTCGAAAAGGTCACCGACGATGCCGTATTGAGCTACCTTGAAGATCGGAGCATCAGCGTCTTTGTTAATGGCAACGATGCACTGCGACGTCTGCATACCCACCAGATGCTGAATCGCTCCGGAAATGCCGATAGCGAAATACAGTTTTGGAGAAACCGTCTGCCCGGAGCTTCCGATCTGGTGTTCGCGTGGCAACCACCCCGCATCAACCACGGGCCGAGACGCCCCGACTGCCCCCCCCAATGCCCGAGCTAAGTCGACGATAAGCGCCACACTTTCGGGAGCCTTGAGTCCCCTGCCTCCGGATACGATGGTCGTGGCCGACCCAAAGTCGATGTCACCGGTCGGGGCATCTTCCCTGCCGAGCACCGTCTGGCGGCTACGCACGTGCCCCAGCGCGACTTGAACCGTCTGCGGCTTGACCCTGTCTACTCCGGTAATTTCGCTGGCTGGAAATGCACCCGGCGCAATCGTTGCAAAATAAGGCGCCTTTCCACGCAGCGACACGCGCATGTTCATCTTGGCATTGAATATCTGGCGTGTGATCACAAGCCGTTCGCCCTGCTTTTCGAAATCAACACATGCCGCCACCAGTGGCCGCCTCAAGTGTGCAGCCATCCGCGGAAGCAAATCCGACCCGATACCGGCATGCCCCGCCATGACGAGATGGGGAGTGCCGTTTTCCCCTCCGTCGTCCGTCGGGTTATCCTTCAGGGCATCCGTCACGGCCCGTAGCGCTGCGAGGTACGTATCAGGGGTATAGGCGGAGAGCGCCGGGTCATCCACGATGAACACGCGCCCTATTCCAAGAGCTCCAAGTTCCGGAACCAGGCCATCCATTCCCGACCCGAGTCCTGACCCGAGGACCACAGCCGCCACCGGTTCATCAAGTTCCTGCCCGAGGCGCAGGGCCAGGCCCAGCAATTCTCTCGTCAGGGGTTTAAAGGTTTTGTCTTCGTGTTCAGTGAGAGCCAATAGCACAACAGCACACCTACAAAGCTTTTGCGTCCTTCCTCAACTTTTCAACCAGCGTGAGCGCGGCTTCCGCAGGGCTTCCGGATATGATCTCCACATTGCCCTTTCGTTCAGGGACAAAGACGCCCCTCACCTCATACATGCTCCCGGCCGGCCCCACAGCCCCATCTTCCAGTCCAAGAGCTTCCAACCCCCATCTCTGGATTTCCTTTTTTTTGGCAGCCATGATTCCCTTGAGCGATGGATACCGCGGCTGGTTAATCCCGTATTGCAGCGTCAAAACACAGGGCGTTTCCACATCAACGTTTTCGTTCACGCCACCTTCGAGCTCCCGCTTGACCCGAACCCGCCCGTCTTCTGGCACAGCATCTACGGCGATAACGACGCTGGCATGTGGCCATCCGAGTAGCTCAGCCACCATGATACCCGTCGTACCCGTTCCCAAATCGTCCGATTGCACACCCGTCAGCACCATGTCGGCTCCACCATCTTTCTCAACAGCCCTAGCGATGATCTGTGCCGTCGCAAACTCGTCGGAGCCCGCAAACCGTTCATCAGAAAGAAAAACAGCCCGATCCGCACCAGTGGCCAGCCCAGAGCGGATTATCCGCAAGGTCGACTCCTGTCCGAGGGACAGGGCAACCACTTCGCCACCATGTTTTTCTTTGAGTACGAGGGCTTCTTCGAGGGCGTAGCTATCGGCTTCGTTAACCACGAAGGTCAGATCCGACTCTTTGACCCAGCTCTTGCTTTCGTTGATAACGAGGCGCGAGGCGGGATCTGGAACCGGTTTCATGCAGGCAATTATTTTCACTCTCCTACTCCAGCATTCATGCCCTCGGCTAGGGTGCACTCTGGCGAACGCCATGAACGGCCGGGAACATCATTGACAGAATAGTCCAGGCACATCCTTTACAGTTTGTACCTCTTTCTCATTCTATTCCCCAAAGCATCTTGAATGGTAAAGGTCCGTTCGTCCATTTGTCCGAGACGAACGGTGCCGAAGTAGACATCCCAGACGCCGTCGTCGACTTCCTCGAGTCCGACGTACTCACCTTCAAGGGTGTGGGTGATTGGAACACGATGGGCCGACCACCGGAATCCCCCGTTCCGACTGACCAGCCGCGTTTCGAAATGAGACGGATACTCGATGGGAGGCAGGCCCAACGGAAACTCCCGTGAAGAGGTTTGATAGCGGGAGTCGGGCGTTTCCTGGTCCAGCGCCTCATGGGGACGCACAGTGTTGAATTCCTCAACAAAACGATTGAACCGGAATTGCTGAGCCCGCATCGTGGCCGCTGGCGGCCGAGTGGTCTCTTGTTTCAAGGTTTTGTGCATGCGTTCGTGTCGGCCGTTTTGATCTGGCCGGCCGGGCTGAATCAATTCGGGGAAGATTCCGAGGCGGATCCACCAGACCGATAGCCGGCTCAGTCGCCCGATGGCCGTGGTGGCGAACGGCGGCCCGTTATCGGTCCGGATGATTGCAGGGAGACCGAAGTTCCGGAAGACACTCTTGAATACGGACTTCGCGCGAACATGATTAGTCGAGTAGAGGCCCTTACATGCGAGCAGATACCGGGTGCAACCGTCGGTGATCGTCAACGGATAGCAATAGATGCCATCCCCAGTTTTAAACTCGCCTTTATAGTCCGCACACCAGACATCATTGGACCGATCCATTGAAGTCACGGGCTTGCCCGGATGACCCGGATAGGTGCGTCTCCGCTTCTTCTCCACAAGCCCATGACGTTTCAGCAGTTCCGAGATCGTCGATCGGGCGGGCCAGTCGACCTCGGGATGCCGGGTATTCAAGATCTTAAGAAGCTTCTTGGCCCCCCAGTGAGGATGTTTGCGGCGCAGATCGATCACCCGCCGCACCACATCGTCTGACGTCCGATGCGGGCAGCCGACAGGACGACGGGAACGCTCCTCCAATCCGGATTGGCCATTCTCCAAGAATCTGTCAATCCACTTATATCCGGTGGGCCGGCTCACCCCGTAGCGCGCACACAGTTCGACGATCGAGAAAGATCGAGTAAGATAATCGGCAATAAATAATCGTTTTTGATCCATGGTCGTTGATTGATCCCAGGGCATATGAAGTCCTCCACGGAGGACTTCATCGTGATCGATCTGTAAACCATGTACCCGGACCGTACCCCAAAGCAGTCTAACAACGTGGTGCGACAGGGCTGGACCCGCTGGGCATGATTCGATGCAATTAGATATCAACCCCTGTATATCACCCAATAGACGCGGAGCGTTGGGTCGGCCGGTAGGCCCGCCCGATCCAGGGCTGGAAACCCAAACTCCACCAGAAGCCGGTGGCAGGCTCGCTATTAATTTCGAAGCTTGTCTCGAGTGCCGTTGCGCCGCGGACCTCAGCACGTTCGATGACATACTGTACCAAACGAGTCGCTACCCCAAACCTCCGGTGCCCCTCCACGACGTACACCACGTCGATCAGACCGACCCGGCGCCTCTTGAGAATAGGGGGGTCCGACTCCCACTCACCCATGCGTCCCAGAACGAATCCAGCAAAATCGCCGTCCCGCTCCGCCACATAGCCCAGGGACTTCCTGTCCCGAAATCGATCGGACAGCCACTCGCCGAGCACCCGGTCAGCGTCATTTCGCAAAGGCGCGTCGGGTAGGGCGATACGCCCGTAGGCGGCGAGCCAAAGCGAAGTAATCCGCTCGAAATCCGAGGCCTGCCAATCCCGAACAGCGATTTCCATATCCTGGGCCCTCCATGGTATTTTATACGCGCTCGCGTAGCGTCCTCGAGAGTCGAGTTGTGAGGTGACAGGGACCACATGGTAGGAGATTCGAGTTTTGAACCGGCGTCACGGTTGATGTTCCACTGTGATCGTGAAGTCTAGAACCACGGCCTCTTCCCGTCTCTAATTTTCGGCACCGGCGCCTCGAACCGAAGCCCGTATCGAAGAAGGCAACGCGTCCCCGGCCCCACCCGACGCCTGAGGAACGCTCGATGGCTGCAAAAAATAATCCTAAGAAAAATATCTTTACGACCCATGACGTAAGCAAGTTACTTCAGGTTAATCCCCGGTCCGTTATCAACTGGATTGAGCAGGATTTACTCAAATCCTATCGGACGCCCGGAGGACATCGACGCATCAGCCGAGATCACTTGCTGGCTTTCCTTCGAAATCACGAGATACCCGAACCACCGGCACTCACCGAAGAAAAGCTCAAGGTGCTGATCGTTGAAGACGAAGATAGTATCGTTAAGATACTGACGACGTTTTTTGAGCGCCAGAATTCATACCAGATTAACTCGGCTTCCGACGGCATCACAGCCCTGATCGATATCGGACGCTCACATCCGGACCTCATAGTTCTGGATATACTTATCCCAGGGGTTGACGGCCTCGAGGTATGCCGTCGAATCAAGGAGGACCCTAGAAACCGGACGGCAATCATCGCGATGAGCGGACGACCCGAAATCGAATCAAAGATTCTGCAGGCGGGAGCGGACTCTTTCTTGCCCAAACCCCTTGATCTGGATCGCTTGTTGGAGGAGTCGAAGCGCCTATTGCGAATTCTGTGACCTGTGACCGAAACCCGCCGATTGAGCAGACAGACCAGACGTCGTCAACAGCATATTTCGCGCCCGTAGCTCAGCTGGATAGAGCGTCGGACTACGAATCCGAAGGTCAGAGGTTCGAATCCTCTCGGGCGTACTTAGAATCGATCACTCCAAAGTCCAGTCCCCCACTGGCGTTGTCTGCTCAACTCTCCGTGAGGCACACTGCCGGGATGAAAACACGTCGGTACTCCTGCATTCGGCGTCGTTTCAGTTGAGACAGCCCTTTGAGTCGGAGAAACCGATGGGGTTTGATGCAAGGCGTGTGTCCAACCTCAGTCGTGCACTTCTTCGACGTTGTCCAGACATTTTGGAGACAGCTGATCCGGTTGGCTCTGCGGGTGAAGCAACCCTGGGGTTTCATATCGGTGTTAACCTTGAATAGTGATGACGCCTGTTCGTTGGGCCTGTTCCTTTTCGATATACCGGAGAGGGGTGGCACTGTGACCTTTCCGTCACCGAAATCAATGATCGCGCCCAACGCTCCGTTCGGGTGGACCTATGGGTGAACCATTGATGTCCGAATCCGACGACGCTTTGAAAGTCAGGCGTGTCCATCACGTCGAGTTCTTCGTGGGAAACGCCAAACAGGCGGACTACTATTACCGCCAGGCCTTTGGTTTTACCCGGATTGCGTACGCCGGACTGGCTACCGGAAGTCGGGATCGAGCCTCCTATGTGCTCACGCAAGGGAAGGCCACCCTTGTTGTGACCTCTCCCTATTACAGCTTGAGCGACACGCCCGATCGGGCCGAAGAAATCGCTGATCATATCAAGTGGCACGGCGACGGCGTGCGCGACATCGTCCTTGAGGTCGAGGATGCAGGTGACGCTTTCGACGTTGCTGTTTCCAGGGGGGCCACACCGGCCGCCCAACCGCATGTGTTCAAAGACGCACACGGTGCCGTCGAGCGCTCTGCGGTAAAAGTCTATGGGGATACGATCCATTCCTTCCTGTCCTTAGGTGATTACAACGGACCGTTTCTCCCAGGCTTCATCCGATCTGAAACCCCCGGCCGCGACGCCGGCCTGCTGGGCGTCGATCACTATGTGGCCAATGTCACGCTGGGGGAGATGCGGCAATGGGAACAATGGTATGAACGCGTCCTGGGCCTCCATCGATTCATGACCTTTGATGACACCGACATCAGCACGGATTACACGGCCCTCAACAGCGTGGTGATGGCGAATGAATCCGGCAGCCTTAAGTTCCCCATCAACGAACCGGCGCCGGGAAAGCACAAGAGCCAGGTCGAGGAATACAACGATTTCTATCGCAGTCCGGGCGTACAGCACATCGCGCTGTCGACCGCAGACATCCTCGGTACTGTGACCACGCTGCGCGCCAACGGCGTCGAATTCCTCTCGGTGCCGGAGGCGTATTACGAAGTGCTTCCTGGACGTGTCGGCCAGATCAAGGAGTCCATTGACACTCTCAAAGCTCTGGGTATTCTCGTCGATCGCGACGACGACGGCTATCTGCTTCAGATTTTCACGCAGCCTGTGGAAGACCGTCCCACGCTTTTCTTTGAAATCATCCAACGCAGAGGCTGCCGGTGATTCGGCAAAGGCAATTTCAAGGCGCTGTTCGAAGCCATCGAGCGGGAGCAAGCCCGAAGAGGAAATCTGGGTTAGGCATGACGATTTCCTATCAAAGCGGGTTCTTGAACCAGTTCTCGACCGAGGCGCTTGACGGAGCCTTGCCACAAGGACAGAACTCCCCCCAGGAGGCACCGCTCGGTCTGTATGCGGAACAATTGAGCGGGTCCTCCTTCACCACGCCGCGGCATTCAAACCGACGCTCCTGGCTCTATCGCATACTTCCATCAGCGATCCAGACACCATTCCGGAGCCTCCCCGATCAATTGCTTGCAAGCGGCCCGTTCGACGAACCACGGGTACCCCCGAATCCACTGCGCTGGGATCCATTCCCGATTCCGGTGACGCCCACCGATTTTCTGGATGGTCTCCTCACTCTGGCCGGCAACGGAGACGCGGGAAAGCAAGTGGGCACGGGCATCCACGTTTACGCCGCCAATACCTCAATGGCGAACCGATTTTTCTACAACGCCGACGGCGAGTTGTTGCTGGTGCCACAGCTCGGACGTCTGCTCGTTCGGACCGAGCTGGGTACCCTGGGGGTTGGACCCGGCGAGATCTGTATCGTGCCCAGGGGCCTGAAATTGAGGGTGGAATTGCCCGACGGCGAGTCCCGTGGATACGTATGCGAGAACTATGGCATGCCCTTCCGGCTCCCGGAACTGGGACCCATCGGCGCTAACGGTTTGGCCAATCCGCAGGACTTTCTGTCCCCGGTGGCCGCATTCGAGGAAAAAACCGGCCAGTTCAAGTTGGTCGCGAAGTTTCAAGGCCATCTGTGGGAGGCGGAGCTGGACCACTCGCCTCTCGACGTCGTGGCCTGGCGCAGCAATTACACACCGTGCAAGTACGATTTAGGGCGCTTCAACACCCTTGGCACGGTGAGCTTTGATCACCCCGATCCCTCTATTTTCACCGTGCTTAGCTCGCCTTCAGAAATCCCTGGCACGGCCAATGTGGATTTCGTCGTCTTTCCGGAGCGCTGGCAGGTCGCAGAACACACGTTTCGTCCGCCGTGGTTCCACCGCAACGTGATGAGCGAATTCATGGGTCTGATCCAGGGCGCCTACGACGCCAGGGCGCGCGGTTTCTTGCCGGGAGGGGCCAGCCTTCACAATTGCATGACCGGCCACGGCCCCGATGCCGCTGCGTTCGAAAGAGCCTCGAGCGAGGCACTCGAACCGCAATACGTATGCGACACGCTGGCATTCATGTTCGAAACCCGATGGGTACTTCACCCGACTCGGCACGCCCTGGAATCCTCGGGCCTGCAGAAGGACTATTCCGATTGCTGGAAGGAACTACCGAAACGTTTTCGGTCGTAGTGAGCCATGAAAGCGTCGCTCGACATCTTGATGGATGGACTGATCGACTATGCGGGGCTCTTCCCTCCTGCTTCTCTGGACATGCGGACCGCCGTGCGGCACTATGCCACCGCCCGGAGCAGCGAGCGGGCCCGGTGGTTGGGACGCTTCGTCCTACCGGCGTCCAGGTTGAAGGAGTTCGCCCAGGCCCATGACGACGCCCTCGGTCGGCGATCATCGAAAGAGGCGCCGTGGCCGCTTGCCGCGCTTGTCGATAACGATCTTGAGGCTAGTTTGCGTGCGTTGATCAATTTCAACAGGGAGGGTCCTCTTCACGGAAAGATCGCCGTCGTCGACACCCTGGAGATGAAGGTGGACACTGCAGCGGCCATCCCGCGTGCAATGCGAAAAATACCTCCGGGCATCACTACCTATTTCGAGATCCCGATTCGGGAGGATCCTTCGCCGTTTCTTGTGGCGATCGTCCAATCTGGCGCCCGTGCCAAGGTACGCACGGGTGGAGTGCAGGTTGCGCTTTTCCCGTCGACCCGGGACCTGGCGCGCTTTCTTGCGGCCTGGGCCAAGGCGGGAATCGGGTTCAAGGCGACCGCGGGCCTGCATCATCCGTTGCGCGCGATGCACAGATTGACCTACGCGCCCGACAGCGGGGAAACTCTGATGCACGGCTTCCTGAACGTGTTTCTGGCAGCGGCCTTCGCCGTAACCGGTATGGATTTGGACGGGCTGACTGCCCTGCTTGAGGAAGACTCGTCCGGCGCCTTTACCTTCCGCGACGACGCAACACTCTGGCGGGGCCAACCCATCGCCATTGAACGCATCCGTGAGGTGCGGCACAATTTCGCCGTCGCCTGCGGTTCCTGTTCCTTCGAGGAACCGCAGAAGGGCTTGAAGGAGATGGGTCTGTTATGAAGCGCAGAAGCGACGAAACCGACGACACCCATGATGCCGCCCTCCGGAGCTGGCTGGCCTCCGCCAATCATCCGGAGTCCGACTTTCCGATTCAGAACTTGCCGTTCGGCATATTCAAGCGATACGCGAGCCATGAGGCCCCGCGGGTCGGTGTCGCGATCGGGGATCGAATCCTGGATCTGGCAGCTTGCCACACGGCGGGCTTTTTCACGGATAAGGCAGCACGAACCGCAGAAGTTTGCAGGGACAGCTCGCTCAACCGCCTGATGGCACTCGGCGTCGAAACATGGTCCCCGCTGCGCCGGCAGCTGGTGGCACTGCTGCGGGACGGGGACACGCGCATCCAGGCACGGGCCGCCTGGAAAACGCAATTCGTTCCCGCCATGCGCGAAGCCGAGCTCTTCCTACCGGTGAAAGTGGGCGACTATACGGACTTTTTCGCGTCTATTGATCATGCTACCAACGTCGGCCGCTTGTTCCGACCCGACCACCCCCTGCAACCAAACTACCGGTATCTCCCCGTCGGGTACCACGGACGCGCCTCCTCCATCGTTGTCAGCCCCGCCCCAGTGCGGCGTCCTTGCGGGCAGGTCAAGACGGACGACTCCCCCGCACCGATACTCGGTCCAAGTAGAATGTTGGACTATGAAGCGGAGCTGGGGTTTTTGGTGGGGCCGGGCAACCCCCTGGGGGAGCCCGTGGGGATTTCGGATGCGGAGGATCGACTCTTCGGGATATGCCTGCTCAACGACTGGTCGGGGCGGGACATACAGAAATGGGAATACCGACCCCTGGGCCCGTTTCTCGCCAAGAGTTTCGCCACCTCCCTGTCCCCGTGGGTGGTGACCTTCGAGGCTTTGGAACCCTACCGCCTACGTGCCTGCCGGAGGCCCCTGGACGATCCGCCGCCGTTGCCCTACCTGGATCATGGCTCTCAGGTTGAACGGGCCGGCCTGGACGTGAACATTGAGGTATTTCTGTCAACGACGCGCATGCGTGACCAGAACATCGCTCCGGTCCGCTTGAGTCAGGGCCATGTCCGCGACCTTTACTGGACTCCCGGACAGATGGTGACGCATCATACCAGCAATGGCTGCAATCTTCTCCCAGGCGACTTGCTGGGCTCGGGAACGATCTCCGGTCCGGCTGAAGACAATGTCGGCTGTCTGCTGGAACGGACTCGTGGTGGTAGTGAGCCCATCACGCTTCCCGGTGGTGAAACGCGGCGTTTTCTGGCTGACGGCGACGAGGTGACACTGAAAGGCCATTGCAAAGCTGAAGGGTTCGTCCGCATTGGACTGGGAGAATGTCGCGGAAGGATCCTGCCAGCTCCCCCGATCCAGAAAACTGCTTGAGGCACTAGGTGGACGTGGGTTCCAACTACAGAATTGACCAGCCTTTCGAGCGATATACTAAGAAAGATCACGATACCTGGCGTACCCTTTTCGAGCGCCAGGTACCCTTGCTGGCCGGACGTGCCTGCGAGGCGTTTCTGGAGGGATTGGAGAGCCTCGGCGTAGTCGCGGATCGGATCCCCGTGTTCGAGAAACTGTCGGAGATCCTCCGCAGGGCCACGGGCTGGTCCATCGTCGCCGTGCCCGGGCTAGTCCCCGACGCGGTGTTCTTCGAGCACCTGTCCAATCGCCGCTTTCCCGTAACCTGGTGGATCCGCAAGCCCCGGCAAATGGACTATCTGCGGGAGCCCGATGTTTTCCATGACATCTTCGGTCACGTGCCGCTGCTGATCAACCCTGTGTTTGCAAACTACATGCAGGCCTATGGGCGGGGTGGCCTGAAGGCCGAGCGCATGGGAGAAATCCAGCATCTGGCCCGGCTTTACTGGTATACGGTCGAGTTTGGGCTGATCCGGGATGAGGGTGCCGGCGGACTTCGCATTTACGGCTCGGGCATTCTTTCCTCCAAGGCCGAATCTCTCTATTCGGTGGAAAGCCCCAGTCCCAACCGCATCGGCTTCGACCTGCTTCGAGTCATGCGCACCCAGTACCGTATTGACACCTTCCAGAAGACCTATTTCGTCATTGATACTTTCAAGCAACTCTTCGATGCCACACTACCCGATTTCACGCCCTACTACGCGCGCCTCAGGTCAATGCCCGATCTGGACGCGGGTGCGGTGCTCGAAAGCGACCGTGTGATCACGCGGGGCAATCGGGAGGGATGGGGCGACACCCCAGACATCTAGCAGCCCGTGGCAGAAGTCCCGAGGACCGCGTTACGGACAAACGGGACGGGATTCTAGGAGGCGACGAAGCGCCGACCCGAAGTCGCGAAGAGGCGCTGGCCCGAAGCCGCGAAGAAGAGACAATGCGCATTCATTGGGAGGAGTCGGCGACAACGAAGACGGCCCCGTTTCGCCGTAACCCTTCGGGCGCAGGGGGCCACCGACGTATCAAACGGAGGCCGCAGGCGCCCCGCAGGCTTTGTCCGGCATTGGTCAGGCCGGTCACGATGCAAAGACGGCGCCTGCGGCCTCGGTTTCTAACCTCGGTGCCCACTCCTCACTTCGCGCCTACAACCCGAAGACCCCTGCGCGCGGTCCTCGGGACTTCTGCCACGGGTTGCTCAGTCTGCTTGATGCCACTCAGGCTGCCTCGGTGTAGCCCGTCAGAGCATTTCGGACTGAGTCCGTCGAAATACTCCGGGACACTTTTTCTGCTTGGAACGATCTGAATGAGGATCGAGAATCTTAGGACGGAAGTGGTATAACTTGAAAACCGTCCCTTGGGAATACGATCCTTGTTGCCCGAAGTATTCTGAGGACATGCAGACAATACCTATCGAAGGTTTCTGAAGACGTTGGGTTCACACTCCAGCGATTGGGGGAGTCTGTGACGAACGAGAGTTTCACCGATGCACTAAAGAACATACGCGATCAGTTCGACTGGACGTTGCAACCTGACATTGAATCGACTTTTGAACGTCGAGTCCTGCCCCGTTTGGTTGTTCGTGCTTCGTGCAGGAGCGCCGCGCCTAGGGGTAAGATATTTGACCCGGTCGCTGCTGTCTGCTATGCGCTGAATAGAACTGAGCATGATGAAAAGACGGGATCCAGTGCAGGTCAGGAGTTGGGATTGTCTTCAGTATGTATTGCTGAAATACTCGCGGCCTCAAACGACAGCATGTGGGCGGGTGAGGAAGGCACGCGGGAACCGGTCGAGTACCTCCAGGCCCTTAGGGGTCGTCTGCTGGATGCCGTTGGTTTATAGAGTATAGAGGCCAATGACGACGATACGATGGCCCGGCCGGACGTTTCTAAAATACCTCCTCCTGCAAACCCCGGGCTGGCTGCTGTTAATGACCATTGTGATGTTCCTCCGCTTACGGGTGGAGCAGTCCGCACTCCTCGTCGGGGTATGGATTGCTAAAGACCTCCTTCTCTATCGATTCCTCCGTCGGGCCTATGAACACGACCCACGGGGAGGTGCCGGCTGCCTCGTCGGTGTTCGCGGAGTCGTCGCCAGGCCCCTTGCTCCAGATGGGTACATCCGTGTGCACGGAGAACTATGGCGGGCCGAAACACAGACACCGGACACCCCATTGACGGAGGGAACGACCGTGAGAGTTACCGCTGGCCACGGTCTCACCCTCACCGTCGAGCGAGACTGAGTACGGCTGGATATCGGAGGGCCTCGCGCCTGGTTTGAAGTGATTTCATTAACCTGACAGAACGCCATATTCGTTGCCTCAGTCGATCCCGGGTTCTGCAGTTGGTTCCGCGGACCGGATTTCACTTGCATTTCCCGTGCAGGAGCGAACGAATTGCTCAAACTCATTCCATCTCCAGCGGGAAAGGGCCTCTTATTCTCCTATCCGCCGCAGACGGGCTACGTTATGGATGAGTTTCCACGAAGCTATTCGCCGTGGTTCGGACGCGATCGGCGTCTTTGCCAGTCCGACTACACAGAAGTTATCTGAAAGGAGTATTCATGCACCTTACGAAAAGCAGGAGTGTGCTGGCAATTCTCGCGGTCACGGTGATCGGGATTGCGGGCGTCTGGACGGCCGGTGTTCCGGAAGCAACCGTCGGAGTTGTTCCGGAGGCGACCCCGGAACTCACCGAGAGCGCGGCTCTAGCCGAAGGCGCGGCTCTAGCCGAAGGCGCGTCGCGATTGGTTTCCATCCAGGAGTTCCCCGTGATGGACGGGTGCGAGTGGGTAGATCCTGCCAACCTCAATTTAAGTTCGGAAAATCCGATCGCCGCTCTGGAGCAGCGGGGAGGCGCTTCATTTCTGACGGCTTCCCTACGGCAACAAGGGCAGGGAATGCCGCAGGGAGGGCGAGGCGGACCGGCAGAATTCAATGCCGACAGGCAGTCGACCTCGACCCACAGGCGCACGCTCGCGGATACCTACCCCACCTTTACCGCGATCGGCGTCAATTCCAGGACCAATGAAGTGATCCTGCAGGACAATAATCTATGGTCCGCTTACATCTTCAACCGGACGGAGAACACGCCTCCTCGGGCCCGATTTTCCGAACCGAAGCGGGTAATCATCGGCGATCAGACCGAGATGCAGTTCAACAACGGCCTCTACATAGATCCGGTGAACGGGGATATGTATTCGGTCGAATCGGACACGGGCGACAAGATGGTGGTGTTTGCCCACGACGCCGGGGGTAACGTCGCGCCCAAGCGCATCCTGAACACCCCCCATCGGGTCTACAGCGTTGCCATCGACGAGGTGAGGGAGGAGCTCTACATCACCGTGGAGTACCCGCCCGAGGTGGTTGTGTATAACAAGAATGCCGAGGGGGATGAAGAGCCGCTGCGCCGTATCGTTGGGGATCGCACCCAGCTGGAAACACCCCACGGCATCGCCGTCGACTCCGAGCGGGGGCTCCTGTACGTGAACAACTGGGGCCATGCCACGGATTTCGCAGATTCAAGAGGTGGGACGACGGGTTCCGAAGACAATGGCAGGAACATTTCTCCTGTTGGCGATTCCTCCGCGGGCAGGTTCAACCCGAGCTCGATCACGATCTATTCGGTCGACGCCCGCGGAGACGCGGCGCCGATACGTGTGATTGAAGGGGACCGGACGCAGTTGAACTGGCCTGGAAACATGACCGTGAACCAGGAAACCGGAGACCTCTATGTGGCCAATGACATGGATCACTCGATCCTGGTTTTCACTGGCTTGGACACCGCCGACGGCAACGTGGGGCCGACGCGAGTCATCAAGGGCGATCGGACGAAGTTGGTGCATCCGACCGGATTGGCTGTCGACACCGTGAACCAGGAGTTGTGGGTGTCCAACCTGGGGAACGCATCGGGAGTGGCGTTTCCGCTCGAGGCTAACGGGAACGTGGCGCCCGTGCGTGTCGTACGCGCTGCGCCGGAGGAACACCAGTCGTTGATTTTCGGCCGGACCGCGGCGGTGACCTATGACCCCAACCGGGAAGAAATCCTGGTACCTAACTGAGTGAACCATCCGCAGGTTGCGGCCTTCGCCAGGTTGGCGGAGGAAAACGCGGTTCCGACACGTGTGATTGAAGGTGTTGCGTCCCGGCTCGGCCGGACGATGCATGATGTGATGTTCGATGCGCTTCACGATGAACTTGTCGTGACGAGTCCTTTCGCCCAGGCGATTATGACATTCCGGGGCGATGCGAATGGCGAAGAAGCGCCCATTCGCATCATCCAGGGTCCTAGGACCCAGATCGTAAGCGAACGCGGGTTGGATAAAGTCACCATCGACCCGATCAACAACGAGATCATCATCGCGACCAACCACGGTGACGATCGAGACCCACTTGGAGCCATTCTGGTCTTTGACCGGGAAGCGAACGGCAATGTCGCTCCCAAACGGATTCTGAGCGGGCCCGCCACCCAGTTCGGGGGCGGCCGTCCATCGATGCGGGTCGACAACAAGAACGACCTCCTGCTCGTCGCTGAGAGTGGGGGTATTTTGATCTATGATCGGACCGCGAGCGGGAATACGCCGCCAGTTGGAAGAATTCCAGGGCCCAGCGGCAACCAGTTCGACGTTTACAACGACCTGATCATCACCCTCAGGGGCGACTACCTCTACGCCTGGGACATCCACACCCGGGGCGAGGGCACCCGTCCTGTCTGGAAAATCTCAACTCCGCTGGGGGCACGCGCCAACCAGACGGGTCTTGTTCTGGATCCTGTCCATGATGAGGTCATCGTCGCGACCGGAGCCGGTAACCAGATTCGGGTGTTTCACGTTCCCGAAATATTCGCGGAACGCGATGAGACGCCACGCGCCGCTACGCCAGGGAGCATCTCCGCTGACGACTAGTTCGCGTGGTCGTCATCAGGAACGACGAGAATTCTATGAATGTCACGGGGGCCCAAACGGGCCCCCGTGGCGTCAGTAGATCGCATCCTTTCAACTGTAGGTGCGGTCTGTGACCGCGCATCAAATTGTCTGGGCGCTCAGAGAGCGTCCCTACAGTTCGGACTCATGCCTTTCTTGATTAACCCCAACTCCCTCATGCAGTCTCATTCACCCGAAGTAACCCGGTCAACAACCCGCTCATCAGGGGATCCTCACACTCCCGGGAATGGTGGAGTGAGTAAAGTATCGGAGGCCGCGACAGGAGGCCAGCTCGCGCGCTTGCAATACCGACGCTCGCAGCACAGTCCGCCAAACACGCAGATCGTCTCGCACACTGACGTAAAATCAATTCGTTTGTGTCGCTGAATCCAGGGGGTCTGATGAACAAGGCGGAGTGCCCTTCCCCGTTGCGGCGCTAAAGGAGGATAACGGTATGTCCGAAAACGCGCTCACCCTAAAGGACCAACTCTCACGCCGCGATCTTCTTAAGATGTCGGCAAAATTGACAACAGGACTCCTTGCAACCGGAGCTATAGGGTGCGCTCCTGAGGCCGTCGTCGAAAACAACCAAGGCTCGTTCATTCCTCTCGATTCCCGCCTGCTCTTGAAAGGCGGCACGGTGATTACGATGGACCCGGCTGTGGGCGACTTCGAGACGGGGGACGTATTGGTCGATGGATCTAGGATCGCCGAGGTCGGCCCCGACCTCGAAGCGTCAGCCGACGTGATTGACGCATCGCACATGATCGTCATGCCAGGATTCGTCGATACCCACCGCCACATGTGGCAGGGCCAACTTCGAAACATTCTCCCGAACGGTCTGCTCAGCGACTACGGGCGCGACATCACAGGGGTCGCCCGTGGGGTCTTTCGCCCCCGGGACGCGTATATCGGGGATCTCGTGATCGCCCTGGGGGCGATCAATGCCGGAGTCACGACCGTGCTGGACTGGTCTCACATCGGCAACAGTCCCGAGCACACTAGTGCAGCCATCGAAGGCCTGCGGGAGTCGGGTATCCGCGGCGTGTATGCGTACGGTGCGGGGACAGCCGGACCCAGGAACGCATTCCCGGAGGATATCCGCCGGTTGCGGGCCGAACAGTTCTCCTCCGACGACCAGTTGTTGACGCTGGCCATGGCCGCCGGCGCCAACCCGGCTGATTGGGCCGTGGCGCGTGACGTCGGCGCAGCGATCACCCTCCATGTCAACGGGAGCGGTCAGTTGCTGCCCTTGGCCGACGACATGGGGCCGGATGTCACCTACATCCATGCGACGAATCTGCTGGAAGAAGAATGGCAGCTTGTCGCCGACACAGGTGGACACATTTCGATTGCGGCGCCGATCGAGATGGAGATGGGTCACGGGATTCCTCCCGTCCAGCGGGCGCTCGACCACCGCATCCGGCCGAGCCTGAGCACGGACGTCGAAACTGAAATGGCTGGCGACTTCTTCACCCAGATGCGGACGGTTTTTACGCTGCAACGGATGCAGGCGCTCGCCCGCCAGAGGGCGGGAGACCCTAATCCGCCGGCGCTGATCACCGTACAGGATGTAATGGAGTTCGCCACGATCCAGGGCGCCCGGGACAACGCCTTAGACGGGAAAACGGGGACTCTCACCCCCGGCAAGGAAGCCGATCTCATCATGCTGCGGATGGACGCCATCAACGTCGTTCCGGTCAACAATGCTTATGGCGCTGTCGTCCTCGGGATGGATACGAGCAATGTAGACACGGTTCTCATTGGCGGGCAGGTGATGAAGTGGCAAGGCGAGCTGGTCGGCATAGATCTGGACCGAGTCCGCAGACTGGCCGGAGAATCCCGGGACTATATCGTTTCGGAGGCCGGCTGGCCGCAGACTTTATTCGGGGGCTACCTCCCCGGCCATTAGCAGGCTGGGGGAAAAACGCCCAATTTTTGGCAGTCTGCTCGTGCGGCACAGGATGTGCCACCATTTTCGACGGCTGTAAGCCATTGAAAATGTCAGCCATCCGAGAATCACACTTCTCGGATGGCCTTGCTGAAAAAGTCATGGATGGCTTTTTCAGCAGCCTCTTAGAGCAACTGGAAACACTACGCCAATCTCAAGTCCCCCGAAGTCATCATCCCTGGCGTGGGATAACGGCCCCGATGACGTCGTCAGATAGCTCAACCTGACACTGCACAATAGAGCGCGGGGACTGGGATTCCCCACACAGACAAATGCGGCCTTCCCCGTTCTCGAGGAAGGCCGCAGCTGTTACTTCAACTCCTGATCGATAGCGCGCTATCAGAAGATGAACTTCAAGGCAAACTGCATGATCCGAGGATCGCTGGCCGAGGTAATCTGGCCAAAATCACTATCGTCGATAATATTCTCCGGGTTATTCAGATTGACGTGGTTCGGCAAGTTAAAAGTCTCGACTCGGAACTCGAGCACCCGGTTCTCCCCGATGGAAAACCTTCGAGTCAGGCCGATGTCGAGCGTAAAGATGCCCGGACCCTGGATGCTGTTGGGGCCGAGGTCCCCGTAGGTGCCCTCCGCCGGTGTGCCGAAGGCGGCCGGGTTCAGCCACTGGTCGGCAGCGGGGTTGGGCATGAAAACGTTGTCCATCAGTTGGTGCGCCCTCTGGTCGTCCTCATCCGTATTCGCGCGGTCGCAATCACAACCGACATCGAAAAAGTCGCCGGACAGGCCCTTGAGAATGCCCGAGGCCCGCCAGCCGCTGGCCAGCGCCCGCAGTGTGGAATTGGCGAACTGCGGCATCTCGTACACCGTCGACAGGTTGAACGCGTGCCGCCGGTCCAGAATGTTGTTGCCGCGGTTAGCCGTGCGCCGGTTGAGGTGCGGGCGCCCCGAACTGGTGGAATTGAAGCTGGTCTGATCGCCGATGCTGTGGGACCAGGTGTAGTTCAACCGGAAATTCATGGCCGCACTCTGCCGCTCGAGCGAGAGCCACATCGCGTTGTAGTTGCCCGTGCCCCCGTCGTCGAACTTATTGAGGGCGGCCATCTGGGACGTTGGATCGGCGCGGGTCAACTCCCGCACGCCGTCGATCTCCGGATTGGCCTCCCGGATGCCCAACAGGTGGATCGAGGTATTGCCGATGTAGTTTGCGGTCGCCATCCACTCGCGACCGAGCTGGCGCTGAATACTGAAGTTCCACTGGTGGACGTAGGGCGACTTATAGTCCTCATCGAGGGTCATGAACAGCGCGCCGGGAGGGAAATTTAAGTCCGGGGTCGCGATGACCGGTATCGGGTTGCCTCCCGGATTTCTGAGCCACGGATCATCCAGTCCGCCGATGTACCGGTTATACGTAATACGCGGGGTGAACGGCGTGAGGTTCCGCAGGCCGTTGAACTGGTAGGTGTGCGGGTAGTCGTAGAAGATCCCATAGGCGGCGCGGATGCTCGTGCGGCCGTCGCCGGCCACGTCCCACGCCAGTCCGACGCGGGGCGCAAAATGGCCCCAGAGGTTGTTGCTGATCTGGGCATTGTCCGGCATTCCCTCATCGCCCGGGATGCCCACTGGGCGGTCGCCGCCAGAGTACAGATAGCCCTTCGGAGCGTTCAGAAACACGGTGCTCTGGCGACCCTCGTCAAACCAATCCCTCCGGAACCGCCCGGTGCGCTTGTCATTCCGCACCTGCGGCGTGAAGAGTTCCCAGCGGAGGCCGAGATTGACAGTGAAGTTAGGCGTCGCCCTCCAGGTGTCCTGCGCGTACAGCGAACGAAAGTCCTGCCCGGGATACCAGGTCGCCAGATCTTCCTGCCGGAAGCGGTCCACATAGCCAATCATGAAATCGGCCATCGACAGCCCGGTGCCCCGGGTTCGGAAGCGCCAATTGCCGGGGGAGGAGCTGCTGGACGAAATATACATCCACTGGCGCATGAAAGATCCTCCGAACGCGTACTGGTGGTTGCCCTTCACCCAACCGACGTCGTTGGAGACTTCATAGCCGGTCGAGTTCGTGTACGACGGAGTGGCCTGCTGTGAGAAGGTGTCGAACGCGCCTCGGACATCAACAATCATCATCTTCGGGTAAGGAGCCTCCGGAGAGGTGAAATCCGTGACCCCCACCTCCCCGGGCGTGAAGACGTCGAAGAAGGATTTGGTGTTGGCTGTTCGAATCAGGGTCACCCGGAAGGAATTGATCAAATTGTTGGTGATCGACCACGTATCGCCGAACACGCCCGACTGGTATTTCCGGGTCCAATTCGGTGCATCCACCGCTATGGGAATCGTCCCGTTGTAGTCGCTCGGACTCGTCAGCCTGTGGATCGAATAACGGAAAAACATCGAGTGGCTGTCACTCTGCTGAAAGTCCAGGCGGTTTACCAACTGGTGCTCGTCTTCGTTGTCTCTTTCACTGAACTCGATTCTCCCGCAAGGGTCGGTTGGGGTGGGGAGCCGGGCCGCGATGTTTTTTGCGACCGGAGAGAGAAGCGCGGGGTCGATCTGGTTGTCAACGAAGGGGAAGTCATCCCGGATGTCGCGCCTGCCTCTCAAGGTGACTCCCCGTCCCGCTCCCCGGCATCCCTCACCTGCGATCTGCCTGAAGTCACCGTTCAGCACTTCCGCGGTTGGAACGAAAGCGAAAGTGGTCGACGGCGCGGAACGTCTCATGGTCCGCTGATAGCCGGTGAAAAACAACAGCCGATTCGGGACAATCGGCCCCCCGATCGTGCCGCCAAACTGGTTGCGCTTCAGCGAGTTGCGTTCGTTTGCGAAGGTATTGCGGGCGTTGAATACCTCGTTGCGCACGAATTCAAACGCGCTACCGTGAATCTCGTTGGTTCCCGACTTGGTGACCACGCTCACCAGGCCCGCCGAATGCTGGCCGTGCCGCGCGGGGACGGCGCTGGTGTCAACTTTGAACTCCTGGAGCGCATCCGGAAACGGCAAGGGCATGTTGAGGTTGTTGAACGGATCGTTGTGCGTTCCCCCGTCCATCCGGTAGGACAGGCCGTTGTCCTGCCCACCGCCAACCGAAACGGCGATGGTCGGATAGTTCCGGCTCGTGCCACGGGTAGGTGAGGTGATAGCGGCCCCCGAAAGCGCGATCAGTTCGGTCACCTGGCGGCCGTTCAAGGGAAGTTCCAGCACGCGTGTGTTGTCTAAGACCTGGCCAATGCCGGTGTTCCGGGTCTCCACCATTAGCGCGTCGGCCTGGACCTCGATGGTCTGGGCGACCTGTCCGACCTCCAGGACGACAGTGATGACCGGGCTGGCGCCCACCTGCAACACGATTCCGGTTTGGAGAAAGGTACTGAAACCTGGAAGGGAAGCTTCCAGCGTATAGGGTCCCAGCGGGAGGTTCGGCCGGACAAAGGATCCTGTTTCGTTCGAGACCGCCGTCCGAGCCACGCCCCTGTCGGTATGGGTGGCGGTGACCTCCACTCCGGGCAGCAAGGCCCCGGTTGGATCCGTAATCGATCCGTTAATCTGGGCGGTCTCCTGGGCCCAGGCTCCTGTCGAAGTCGTCAGGAGAATCAGAAGGCCTGCCAGCAGCTTGCAGGCAACGATCCTACTGCCTCGTTCTACGGTCTTTTCAGAGTGTCTGATAGCTGCATCTCCTCCATCATTTGAATTGCCTGGTGTCTTCCGAGACGGCTTCCCCGGTTCGACGAGTGGGAAACAGTGATCAAAGTCACTTTCCACTTTCGGTACAGCGCCGAACATCCCACGCGGTTTCGGGGTGGGACCATCCGTACAACGATAGGTTTCTATAGTCTTCTTGTGTTTCTGGCCGCACGTTAACAGTGCCGACCTACCCTGTCAAGACAATACTAGTCCGTGTTTCGGTAGCAGATAATGTGTCCGGTGGATGTAGCAAATGCAGTGTCCGGTCCTGAGAGAGAGCGGGCCAGAATAGAGGATGCATTCCCGATAAAGACGCATTCGCACTGGCGGGCGGCGAATGCAGTTGTATCCGGCCCGGGCACTGGAGCGGGCAATGATGATCACGGAAGTGATCACGCGGGCAGTGAGTGGACAGATTAACCGATTACAGGCGGGAGAGATTCTCGGGATGTCGGACCGGGGGTTGCGGCGATGGGCTGACAGGAATTCTGTCGAAATGATTCCCCGTGAATAGCGACCCTCCGTCGGGAACCATGTCTGCAACCCTTCAGTGCCTCATGCTCATCTCAATATATCGGGTCTCGGAAAATCGATCACTACACGGAGGCGCCGGATCAAGGCCGGATCTACACTGGCCTTCGTGTGGGTGGTCAGGATCGCCACACCGGGATCGCTCTCGAGTCACTGCAGCAGGTAAGCGACCCCCGGATTGGTGTGTCGGCCATGGGCGTCGGGCACCAAGGTGCGTTTGCCAAACAGGGCATCCGCTTCGTCGAAAAAAAGGAGAAGGTCATTCCCCAGGGCCTGATCAAAGATCCGGGTCAGATTCTTCTCCGTCTCACCGATGTAGTTGCTGACCAGGCCCGAGAGATCCACCCGGCACAGGTCCATTCCCAGAGTGCCCGCGATATATCTCGCAGCCATGGTCTTTCCGGTGCCATCAGCTCCGGTAAACAGGGCCACGATACCGGGGCAGTTCCGGATCCGGGAACGCCTCCCCGATTGCGTCGCCACCCCTGAAAGCTTCCACTGGAGCGCGAGCCCTTCGATCTGCCGTAGCGTATCATCAGACAGAACCTCCCGGACCCTCCGTGTCGTGCGCAGAGGGACAATCTTTCGGACGTGTTTCACCGTTCCCATAAACCCAAGGCCCCCCGCTTGTCCGCCCGGCCAGATAAATGGATAGGAAAATTAGAGCCTTCTCGCAATGAAGGCCCCGTCATCACGTGGCAGTGCGTCGGTCAGCGGGAAGACCATCGTCGAGGTGAATCGACTTTAGGACCCTGGAATCTCCCCATAGATGCCACCCACGATGCGTCATCACCTGCCGCGGGTACACGGTCAACGAGAGACCGGCGACATTTTTCAGCTGGTACTGCTCTCCGGCAGGATGTAAGTTAAGCTTAGTCTGTTCGAGGCAATCGACCCACCATAAAGGAATCCGCATGCACTTGAAGCTGATATCAGCCGTTATCCCCAGCATCTTTCTGTCCGTCTTTCCGGTTTTCGGTCAGGACCAGCAGCTCGGCCGACTTACAGAGGCGCGGTCTTTGGGGAGTCTGAAAGAATCAGAGCTGACTTTGAAGCCTATCGCGCCCTGGGGGCCACAGCCGGGGGGTCTGGACTCGAAGTTGAAAATTTCCAGAACATCAGGTTACTCGTTGCGGATGTGCCTGCTAGTTTACGGGAAATCGGTCTGACCCAAGACAGCATCCGGGGCCGCGTTCAACAGCGGCTGCAATCGCTCGACTTCACAGCTCTACCGGAAGACGATGCCAGCCCCCAATGGCTGTATGTCGGGATCAACGGAGTCGGGCCGGCATACAACATCGACGTTTCATTCCACCGAAAAACGTACTACCTCAGGGTCAATCGCAGCGACGTATTTTCTCCAACGGATCCCGATTTCACCGTGCTCACTCACACGGGGGAAACGTGGGCGACCGGAAGTGTGGGCACTCACGGGGGCGATCTGAATTTTGTGTTGAACGCTATGGAGGGACACGTAGACGAGTTCCTCAATCAATACCTCGCCTCAAACCAACCCTGAGGCCGTCTCGCGCACCGGGCATCGGACATCGCAGCCTTTGTCTGACCTCCCGGCTATAGACCGGTTCCCTTCACGCGTGGAAATCATTAGTAAGGAGACCCGGGAGAAATAAGCAGCGAGCAGGGGCGATGCGGCGACGAACAGATCATCGGTGTATCAGCCGCATTTCTCCCCGCTTGTTTACTCCGGCGCCGGATTGATTGGCTCAAAGGGCGCTGTTTCCGAAGGCTTCTGCTTTGGGGGCCATCTGCTCGCTTTGGGGCCATCCTCTCGCGACGGAGGGCCCCTCGAAGACTACTGTAGGGTGTAGGAAATTGGCGCTCCGGAGTCGATGAACAGATCGAGAACACCGGACATTGGCTGCCCCTGTCCGTTAAAGAGAATCAGCTGAGATGTAAACCCTCCGGAATCCACGATGTGAGGGAAGTAAAGCGGCCCCTGAGGCGCACTGTTCTCATCGATCGGTTCGAGCGTAGTCAACAGAAAGTCTCCTCTCTCGTTCAACTGGCCACGGAGACCCAATACAGCGATTCCGTCGGGAGAATTCGACGATATGCGCAGCACACCCTTGAAGTCGTCAGGCACCGCGTTGAATCCGATTTCACTCAGGAACATCGCGATCTGAGAATTGGCCCCGACGACTCGACTATGCTGGATACCCAACGGTGCCCCACCGAGATCCAGGAGTTCAAAACTCACGAGCGTGTCACTGGCGGAAGGATTGACGACCGCAAGTCCGGTCTCAATCGATGTCATTTCGCCCGCAAGAAGCGAGCCGAGAGACTCCGAATAAATCCGAAACGCAGATCCAGTCCGAAGCGCGGGTACTGAGGCTTCTGTCACCGTGATGCCTGCCTCCTCATAGCGGAAAATTGCCAGACCTGAGGGGGTTTCGCCATTTGTTGACGGCGTGACGCGTATAGCGCCCGTCACCAACCCGGTCAACGACTGGGGTCCACCGTTTGGCGCTATTTCAAGCCGCGACACGCTGCCCGGGGGTATGGAGTACGTGAAGGGAGCCGCGCCCCCGCCGATCGCACCAATCGTCACGTTCGCGGTGCTGGAAATCAACTCGACAGTTCCTGACAGAGGCCGATCGGTCGGATTGACGAGGACCAGTTCGGTCGCCCATCCGGCGCCGACTGTAAAGTGCGGGAACCATATCGACTCACCGACGGGTGGGAAGAGTCCCACAATGGGATAGCTTGAAACCAGGAACTCAGAGCGCTCGTTCGTGAATCCTCTCAGTGCCAGGACCGCGATCGGATTCGTCGCATGAAACGTGACCGTTCCGTTAATAGGACCCTGGACGTTGAAGGGCGCCTCCGAGAGAAATCGCGACATCCGTGTGGCCGGTGGCACAACAAACGAGCCTCCCGCGACGCTCCATCCGTTCTCATCGGTGACGTAATAGGACACCTGCGTCGGCACCGCATTGGGATTGACGATCGCAACTCCGGTATCCGTTGTGCCGTTGAGCTGCGCATAGATGCGGCCTGACTCGACCAGCGGCGTCGCCGGAATAGACGTTTCCGTGGCCAGGATGTCGTTCTGACGATATCCGAAAATTACAGTGCCGGCAGGCGTCGGGAAGCCGGGATCCCCTTGGACCTCGGCGTAACCGAGAGACAGGGACTGGGAGGTACCCGATGTCGTCAGGGAGAGCCCGCTGACGCCAACCGAAAGGTTCGCCGTGGCCCCCCCTACAGGGCCTGGTGCCGCGGTCGTTGTCGCACTGACCAGGGCCGAAAATGCCGAGACGTTTCCAGCCGCATCCACTGCCTGGACTCGATACTGGTAGACCGTGCTTGCCGCGAGGCCAGGATCGGAAAATGAAGTTCCGTTGAGTGCCCCGTTCGGGACAAAGCCGGTGCAGGTTGTGCCGACGCAACGCTCGACAACGTATAAGGTGACGCCCACGTTGTCTGTCGAAGCGCTCCAATGCAGGTTGATCAGGGATGAAGACTGGGCCGAAGCCGTCAGATTGGAGGGCGCCGAAGGTGGGCTGGTGTCCGACGGGTCGACTGCGACAATGGACGAATACGGTGAGTTATGTGCTGATGCGTCCGTGGCGCGCACCCGATACCGGTAGGTCGTATTGGCCACGAGGCCTGTATCGGAATACGAAAACCCTTTCGGTGCAGCGATTTGTACAAAGCTATTGCAGGCGGCCCCGAGGCAGCGCTCCACACTGTAACCGGTTACAGCCACGTCATCTGTCGAAGCGCTCCAGGTCAGGTCCACCGCGGAGGCGGAGTGAAGCGAAGCCGTCAGATTGCCTGGAGCTGTGGGCGGTGTGGTGTCCACCGGGGTGGCTACGACAGGGGGCGAATACGGGGAATTGTTTCCCGCCGCATCCGTGGCCCGGACTCGATACCGGTAGCTCAGGTTGAGCACAAGACCTGTATCGGAATATGAAGTTCCCGTCGGCGCTGCGACCGGTACAAAAGCGCTGCAGTATGCGGCCAAACAGCGCTCCACGCTGTAGAAGGCCACACCCACGTCGTCTGTCGAAGCACTCCAAGTCAGGGCAATCGCGGAGGCGGACTGAAGCGAAGCCGTCAGATTGCCTGGAGCCGACGGCGGTGTGGTGTCAGACGACACGATGGGGGAAAGTGCGAAATTACAGACGGTCTGACTTCCAATTCCGGCGGTCACGGCCCAGGTGTCCAAACTGGAAACCGTACTCTGCTCGGTCCGGAACGCATAGCCTGTGCCCAGGACGATTTCCCCGCTCCCAGTGGGTGTGACATAGATGTCGTACTCCTTGGCGACGGGATCAATCACCAGCCTGAAATGATACGAGGTGCCCGGCACGTAGGGTATGAGCGCATCTGCAGAATAGATATTGTCGTTTCTGGCATCAATCGTGCCGCTGATGTTGAAACGGGTGGTTGCTGCAAGACTCGCGTAGCCTGTGGCATTGCCCAGGGAGAGTCCAACCAAACCATCGATAATGGCGCCATCCGGGATCGCATCATATTGAACCTCGAAGGGCGTGCTTTGATTCGTAAAGGCATTGTTGGTCCAACCGGTCGTGCTGAGAACGCAACCCGCACCGACGGTAGCAAAATTCCAGGTCGTTGATCCCGAGATACCCACAAAGGAATTTCCCGACGTATCGGTGATCGCGGTCGGGTCGACCAGAACGTGATAGGCCGTTCCGCTGTCCAGCGTCCCCGACGGATTAATCGTGACGACCGCACCCGACACCGACACTTGCCCCGAGGTCACGGGAATGAACTCAAACGTTCCGACGCCCGTTTCCACTATCATGATGTTCCCGGTCCCCTTCGCAACGTTTTCATTGAAAGTTGTCACCAGGTTGGTCCCGGCCGTCACACCTATCGACCCGTCGGCAGGCGCAAAGGGCGTGAGGCTCAGCAGCGGCGCTGTCACGTCTGCGGAAGCTACGGTTACCCACACGTCCGCGGAAATGCTCTGGTTCCCCGTCGCATCCTCAGCGACGGCGTTCAGTTTGCGCACACCCTCGGGCGCCGTGCTCGTGTCCCAGGCCAGCGTGTAGGGGGGAGCCGTGAACGCAGCACCCAGATTGACACCGTCGAGCAGGAACTGCACCGAGGTCACACCCGTGTCATCGCTTGCGTTCGCCGAAACATTCGTCGTCCCGATCACGGTGGACAACATCGCGGGTTCGGTGACTGTTACCGCGGGCGCGGTAGTATCGGCATGGGTGACGGTTACCCATACGTCCGCAGAAAGGCTCTGGTTCCCCGCCGCATCCTGAGCGACGGCATTCAGTTTGCGCGGGCCCTCCGGCGCCGTGCTCGTATCCCAGGCCAGCGTGTAGGGAGGGGCCGTCAACGCACCACCCAGGTTCACTCCGTCGAGCAGGAATTGCACCGACGTGACACCCGTGTCATCGCTTGCGTTCGCTGAAACATTCGTCGTCCCGATCACGGTGGACAATATCGCGGGTTCGGTGACCGTGGGCGCGGTGGTATCGGCATGGGTCACGGTGACCCACACGTCTGCGGAAACGCTCTGGTTCCCCGTCGCATCCTCAGCGAAGGCGTTCAGTTTGCGCGCACCTTCCGGCGCCGTGCCTGTGTCCCAGGCCAGCGTGTAGGGTGGGGCTGTGATCGCACTGCCCAGGTTCACTCCGTCGAGTAGGAACTGCACCGAGGTCACACCCGTATCATCGCTTGCGTTCGCCGAAACATTCGTCGTCCCGATCACGGTGGACAAGGCCACCGGTTCGGTGACTGTGAACCGCCCCGGGTTTTCCGGAGACAGTTTTAGTTGAGTCCCGCCTCGACGAGGCGGGACTGTTGCTGCTGATAGTACATCTGTTCGAATTCGGCCGGTGGTATGTCGCCAATCGGTCCCAGGAGCCGCTGCTCGTTGAACCAGGACACCCAGTCGAGAGTGGCGAACTCGACATCGTCGACTCCCTTCCACGGGCCGTCCTTTCGAATGACCTCGGTCTTGTACAGGCCGATCACCGATTCGGCCAGCGCGTTGTCATAGGAATCGCCCCGGCTTCCAACCGAGGGCTCGATCTCGGATTCGGAGAGCCGCTCCGTGTAGCGGATCGACAGATACTGGCTGCCGCGGTCGCTGTGATGAATCAGACCGTCGGTGTCGGAGCGCGCCAAAGGGCCTGCTCCAGAGCATCCAGGGCAATGTCGGTCTTCAGCGAGTTCATGACCCGCCAGCCGACGATCTTTCGTGAGAACACGTCAATGACAAAGGCGACGTAAACGAAGCCGCTCCAGGTGGCCACATAACTCAAATCCGCGACCCAGAGCTGATTCGGACGTGTGGCCGTGAAGTCCCGGCCCACCAGATCCGGCGGCCGGAGCGCCGCCTCATCCGGAATCGTCGTCTGGGGCTTCTTCCCGCGGACGACTCCCCGCAGACCCATATCGCGCATCAACCGTTCGACCGTGCATCGGGCCACGGGGATGTGTTCCCGGTTCAGCTGCTTCCAGACCTTGGGGGCGCCGTAGACCCGACGGTTCTCCCGCCACACCCGGTCGATCTCTCCCCGCAAGGCCGCATCCCGTTTTGCCCGGGTCGGTAATCGATCCGGATTGCGCCATCGTATCTGATGCTCATAGAACGTCGACGGGGCGATCGGCAGCACACTACAGATCGACTCGACCCCATACGGGTCTCGATTTTCTTCGATGAACTCCGTCATCTCCGCGGTCGGCGGTCGAGCTCCGCCTGCGCGAAAAACGCTGATGCTTTCCGCAGGATCTCGTTCGCCCGCTTCAGCTCGCGAACCTCCCGCTCCAGTTCCCTCATCCGCTGCTTCTCGTCCGTGGTCAGCCCTCCGCGCTGCCCCGTATCTCGCTCGGCCTGCCGGACCCACTTCCGCAACGTCTCGGCCGTACAGCCGATCTTCGACGCGATCGAGGCCATCGCCCTCCACTGGGAGTCGTACTCCCTCTGGTGCTCGAACACCATCCGGACGGCCCGTTCTCGAACTTCAGGTGAATATCTGTTCGGTCTTCCCATGACTCACATCCTCTCAAGTAATTCAGTCTCCGGAAAACCCGGGGTGGTTCACTGTGACCGAGGGTACGGTGGTGTCGGCATGGGTGACGGTGACCCATACGTCCGCAGAAATGCTCTGGTTCCCCGTCGCATCTGAGCGACGGCGTTCAGTTTGTGCGGACCTTCGGGCGCCGTCCCCGTGTCCCAGGCTAGTGTGTAGGGAGGGGCTGTGAACGCACCACCCAGGTTCACACCGTCGAGCAGAAATTGCACCGACGTGACACTCGTGTCGTCGCTTGCGTTCGCTGAAACATTCGTCGTCCCGATCACAGTGGTCAATATCGCGGGTTCGGTCAGCGTGACCGTGGGCGCGGTGGTATCGGCATGGGTCACGGTGACCCACACGTCGGCAGAAATGCTCTGGTTCCCTGCCGCATCTTGAGCGACGGCGTTGAGTTTGTGCGGACCCTCCGGCGCCGTGCTCGTGTCCCAGGCCAGCGCGTACGCTGGGGCTGTGAACGCACCGCCCAGGTTCACACCGTCGAGCAGAAATTGCACCGAGGTGACACCCGTGTCGTCAGAGGCGTTGGCTGAAACGTTCGTCATCCCGATCACGGGGGCAAAGGCCACCGGTTCGGTCAGCGTGACCGTGGGCGCGGTTGCATCCGCATGGGTGACGGTCACCCACACGTCGGCAGAAAGGCTCTGGTTTCCCGCCGCGTCGCGAGCGACGGCGTTGAGTTTGCGCGCACCCTCCGGCGCCGTGCTCGTTTCCCAGACCAGCGTGTAGGGGGGAGAAGTGACCTCACCGCCCAGGTTGACACCATCGAGCAGGAATTGCACCCCGACCACACCCGTGTCATCGCTTGCGTTCGCTGATACATTCGTCGTCCCGATCACGGCGGCAAAGGCCACCGGTTCGGTCAGCGTGACCGTGGGCGCGGTTGCATCCGCATGGGTGACGGTCACCCACACGTCGGCAGAAAGGCTCTGGTTTCCCGCCGCGTCGCGAGCGACGGCGTTGAGTTTGCGCGCACCCTCCGGCGCCGTGCTCGTTTCCCAGACCAGCATGTAGGGGGGGGCCGTGAACTCAGCACTCAGGTTGACACCGTCGAGCAGGAATTGCACCCCGACCACACCCGTGTCATCGCTTGCGTTCGCTGATACATTCGTCGTCCCGACTACGGTGGCCAGGACTGCCGGTTCGGTCAGCGTGACCGTGGGTGCGGTAGTGTCAGACGGAAAGGAGGACACTGCGAAATTACAGACGGTCTGACTCCCAATCCCCGCCCTCATCGCCCAGGTGTCCAAACTGGAAACCGTATTCTGCTGGGTCCGAAACGCATAGCCGGTGCCCAGGACGATTTCACCGCTCCCAGCGGGTGTGACATAGATATCGTACCGCTTGGCAGCGGGGTCAATCACCAGCCTGAAATGATAAGTGGTTCCCGGTACATAAGAAACGAGTGCATCTGCAGAATAGATATCGTCATTCCTGGCATCAATCATGCCGCTGACGTTGAAGCGCGTCGTTACCGCAAGACTCGCGAAATCGGTGGCATTTCCCAGGGAGAGTCCAACCAACCCATCTATATTGGGACCCTCCGGGGTTGCATCGTATTGAACTTCAAAGGGAGTACTTTGATTGGCAAAGGCATTGTTGGTCCAGGCGGTCGTGCTTGGCAGGCAACCGGTCGCGCCGGCGGCAAAATTCCAGGTCGTTGATCCCGAAATACCCGCGAAGGAATTTCCTGCTGTATCATCGATCGCTGTCGCTTCGATCAGAACGTGATAGGCCGTCCCTAACTGCAGCGTTCCCGCCGGATTAATTGTGACCACCGCACCCGACACCGACACTTGCCCCGAAGACACAGGAATGACCTCAAACGACCCAACGCCGGTCTCGAAAATCGTGATGTTCCCGGTCCCCTTCGCCACGTTTTCATTGAACGTCGCGACCAGGTTGGTCCCGACCGTCACACCGATCGACCCGTCGGCAGGGGCGAAGGGCGTGGAGCTCAGCAGAGGTGCTGTCACGTCTGGGGAGACTATGGACGAATACGGTGAACTGTTTCCGGCCGCATCCGTGGCTCGCACTCGATACCGGTAAACCAGGTTGGGCAAAAGGCCTGTATCAGAATAGGAAGATCCGCTCGTGGTGCCGATTTGTACAAAGCCGGTGCAACTTGCACCGACACAACGCTCTACATTGTATGAGGCGACTCCCACGTCGTCGGTCGAAGCGCCCCATGTCAGGTCCACCGCGGAGGGGGGCTGCAGCGATGTCGACAGGTTGGATGGGACCGACGGGGGTGTGGTGTCCAAGGGGGTGGCTGACACAATGGACGAATACGGTGAACTGTTTCCGGCCACATCCATCGATCGCACTCGATACCGGTACGTCACGTTGGGCAAAAGGCCCGTATCGGAATACGATGGTCCGTTCGGCGCAATGATCTGCACAAAGCCCGTACAGGTTGCGCCCACGCAGCGCTCCACACTGTATCCGGTCACGCCTACGTTGTCGGTCGAGGCGCTCCAGGTCAGGTCCACTCCGGAAGGGGGCTGCAGCGATGTCGACAGGTTGGAAGGGATCGAGGGGGGTGTGGTGTCAGACGAAATGAAGGACACTGCGAAATTACAGACGGTTTGACTCCCAATCCCCGCCCTCATCGCCCAGGTGTCCAAACTGGAAACCGTATTCTGCTGGGTCCGAAACGCATAGCCGGTGCCCAGGACGATTTCACCGCTCCCAGCGGGTGTGACATAGATATCGTACCGCTTGGCAGCGGGGTCAATCACCAGCCTGAAATGATAAGTGGTTCCCGGTACATAAGAAACGAGTGCATCTGCAGAATAGATATCGTCATTCCTGGCATCAATCATGCCGCTGACGTTGAAGCGCGTCGTTACCGCAAGACTCGCGAAATCGGTGGCATTTCCCAGGGAGAGTCCAACCAACCCATCTATATTGGGACCCTCCGGGGTTGCATCGTATTGAACTTCAAAGGGAGTACTTTGATTGGCAAAGGCATTGTTGGTCCAGGCGGTCGTGCTTGGCAGGCAACCGGTCGCGCCGGCGGCAAAATTCCAGGTCGTGGATCCCGATATACCCGCGAAGGAATTTCCCGACATATCATCAATCGCCGTCGCGTCGATCAGGACGTGATAGCTCGTCCCGTCGGCCAGCGTCCCCGACGGATTGATCGTAACCGCTCTGCCTGACACCGACACTTGCCCTGAAGTCACGGGAATAACCTCGAATGTCCCGACGCCCGTCTCCACGATCGTGATGTCCCCCGTCCCCTTCGCAACGTTTTCATTGAACGTTGCGACCAGGTTGGTCCCGACCCCTACACCTGTCGCGTTGGCAATGTCAACTTGAGCCAGAACAAGAACGCACATGACAGTGCAGAGAAACCTTGCGGGTTTCTGAATGAGCTTCATTGTGTGGGATTCCTCGTAGGTTCGACTCGTCATAAACAGAGTGTTCGGCGGTCTCTAAGCCTTACCCAGGATTCGATCGCCAGACGGCGACAGTCGATCCCGCTTGCAAACACCGACCCACGTCCCCGCCACTGAGCATTTGCCAGTGCCCCTGGTGGCAGCCCGTTCGAAGTCGACGAAGGCAGCCAGTCCGACCTCACTCATACTGTTGAGGGCGGTGGCTTAGCACCCATATCGTCAAAACCCCGGAGAAACTTTAGTCAGATTTCGAGGAATGAAGGCTTTGGCGAGCGGCCCACACGGGAGAACGCAATAGGAATGGCGGCATGTCAGGAAAGGTGGAAGTGGTACAGGTTACTTCGGAACCGGCATCGCATTCCGGGCCCCTCGAGCGCCTCGCGCGTTGCTCTATCGCCCCAAGGCGGGCGCGCAGACGCGCTCCTTCCGGCCGTGTCCGGCCGTGGCCCGGCGTGGGCCGCGTGCCTTTGGGTGAAACTGTGCCTCAACAAGTGCCGGGCCTGTTGCGTGGGGAGCGATGTGGGGACCGGGCCCGATTAGATGTATGGGGTCTCGCTGGCGGGCGACTGCCCCTGGGCTTCGTTGGGCACGATGCAGGGGATCTTCGATGCGAATCAGGGATGCGAATCAGGAAGTTCGCGAACAGCCGAACAGCGGCGTCATCCCGTCTAACAGGAAGTCGAAACGATGGGAGACCCATCCGCATCCGGTCTGTGGCTGGAACATCACGAAGATGAAGAAGGGGCCTCGAAAATGAACCTGATTCTATGTGCAGGCCGTTCTCAAGATGCTGACGGGCCGGCTCGACCGCTCGGAACGTTTCGGGTGCATCACCCGATTAGGGTGCCAGGGGGTACGGTCCGGGTACATCGTTTACATATCTGTCCGGGTACATGGTTTACAGATCGATCACGATGAAGTCCTCCGTGGAGGACTTCATATGCCCTGGGATCAATCAACGACCATGGATCAAAAACGATTATTTATTGCCGATTATCTTACTCGATCTTTCTCGATCGTCGAACTGTGTGCGCGCTACGGGGTGAGCCGGCCCACCGGATATAAGTGGATTGACAGATTCTTGGAGAATGGCCAATCCGGATTGGAGGAGCGTTCCCGTCGTCCTGTCGGCTGCCCGCATCGGACGTCAGACGATGTGGTGCGGCGGGTGATCGATCTGCGCCGCAAACATCCTCACTGGGGGGCCAAGAAGCTTCTTAAGATCTTGAATACCCGGCATCCCGAGGTCGACTGGCCCGCCCGATCGACGATCTCGGAACTGCTGAAACGTCATGGGCTTGTGGAGAAGAAGCGGAGACGCACCTATCCGGGTCATCCGGGCAAGCCCGTGACTTCAATGGATCGGTCCAATGATGTCTGGTGTGCGGACTATAAAGGCGAGTTTAAAACTGGGGATGGCATCTATTGCTATCCGTTGACGATCACCGACGGTTGCACCCGGTATCTGCTCGCATGTAAGGGCCTCTACTCGACTAATCATGTTCGCGCGAAGTCCGTATTCAAGAGTGTCTTCCGGAACTTCGGTCTCCCTGCAATCATCCGGACCGATAACGGGCCGCCGTTCGCCACCACGGCCATCGGGCGACTGAGCCGGCTATCGGTCTGGTGGATCCGCCTCGGAATCTTCCCCGAATTGATTCAGCCCGGCCGGCCAGATCAAAACGGTCGACACGAACGCATGCACAAAACCTTGAAACAAGAGACCACTCGGCCGCCAGCGGCCACGATGCGGGCTCAGCAATTCCGGTTCAATCGTTTTGTTGAGGAATTCAACACTGTGCGTCCCCATGAGGCGCTGGACCAGGAAACGCCCGACTCCCGCTATCAAACCTCTTCACGGGAGTTTCCGTTGGGCCTGCCTCCCATCGAGTATCCGTCTCATTTCGAAACGCGGCTGGTCAGTCGGAACGGGGGATTCCGGTGGTCGGCCCATCGTGTTCCAATCACCCACACCCTTGAAGGTGAGTACGTCGGACTCGAGGAAGTCGACGACGGCGTCTGGGATGTCTACTTCGGCACCGTTCGTCTCGGACAAATGGACGAACGGACCTTTATCATTCAAGATGCTTTGGGGAATAGAATGAGAAAGAGGTACAAACTGTAAAGGATGTGCCTGGACTATTCTGTCAATGATGTTCCCGGCCGTTCACAGAGTTCTGCTCGCATTACTTCAAAAGGATACGACAACGTCCACTGTCATTCGGTTCTGAAGTGACTGACGCTGTCCAGTGTTCACGACGGCCACACCCACCAAATGCGTGACTTCAGTTCATCAAACGGTCGTCGACTTCACCCGGCGACTGCCCAGTTGCTCCGTTGCCCTTTGTATGCGCGAATCTCGAGGTCCTTGTTGATCCTTGAGAGAGGACTCCGGGTACAGTTCATCCGTTCGGCGATCATCGCCATCGACAAGTCCTTATCCGTCAGCAACATCCGGATTCGCTTGATCTCATCCTCGGATAGGGGTTTCCCCTGAGAGCGCGTCATGGTTGGGCCTCCTTGCGGTTTGACTGACTACTTGTGTCCATCGACACGGAGGCAAAATAAGTTTAGAGAAGATATTGCATGGCCAAGCCCAACTTCCACATCGACTGTTCGGGGCTTGCGATCCGTATGGGGAACGACCCTGCGGCAACCGACGGGGACAGCCGACTTCCCGAATCCCACCTCTACTGTTCGGGATTATTCCAATTGCGAATTTGAGAGCCAGTCGTCTGTACCCGTCATCGAATCAAGGAGCTTTCTTTGCGGCATTTTCGGGTGTATCTTGCCTGATGTTATTGATTCTTCCGACCGGAGGAATCCGGGGCCTAAAAGTTCGAAAAAGGGCATCCGCCCGCTTCATCCGACCGCTTCGAAGGAGCTGTGCCATGACACATGTACGAGAAACGGGAATGACCTGCCGGGGGCGCGGGTGGGCCGGGATTGCCACGGGAAGCGTCCTGCTGTGGATCATGGTATTTGGGCCGCCGATTCTGACCGCACAAAGCATTGAGCAGTTTGAAAAGTCCTTTACGTTTATGGGGAACTGGGAGACGAGGATCCGAAATCCCGACGGCGAGGAGCGAGGAAATTGTGGCGGCCGCCTCGGCGACTACGGTGAAAAACTGCTGAACTGCTCGATTCCGGTCGACCAACTCCCGTTGAACAGCCGGGCCGAGGCCTGGCTGGAGTTTGCCGATCACCGTGCCTCGCCGACCCTGGCCGAGTGCGCGCTTCCGACTATTCCCACGCTGTTCGGAGCTGGGGTGCATATATGGGCGTTTCCCGACCACCTGCTGTTTCAGTACTTGGACGCTTCGACGGGCCTGATTACCCGGGAGATATGGATGGACGGGCGCGGGCATCCGCAAGCCCGATACTTGTTCCAGCAAGGGCATTCGATTGGCTGGTGGGACGGAAACGATCTGATAGTCGAAACAACTAACTTCACGTTCGATCCGGATGGCATCGATGATCACCTTCACATGGCGTCGTCGGTGCGCAAGAAAGTGACCGAGCGCTATCAGATTGTAGATGAAGACCTTTTGAGGCTGATCATTACCCTGGAAGACCCTACGTTCCTGTCGCGGCCGTTCAAATACGCTTTCTCCCTGTACAGGGGTCCCGAGGGAGTCCAACCGGAGTGGGAGGACTGTGATCCGGAGGCTTCCAGAAATGAGGTATATTTCGCCTATCCGGGTGTCAAGTATCCAGAAGATTGACGGCAACAATCAACTTCAGACGCCCAAGGAGAGGACCATGAGAGGCTATCTGGTGTCGGCATTGTGCGGCGTAGTGCTGTGTGCGAGCGGGATCGTCTCCGACGCGCACGCACAGGCCGCAGCCCATGTGGCGGCGGCCCGGGCGGCCGTTCGGCCGCGGGTTGAAAATCCCCTCCAGCCGTTTCACATTTTTGATCGCTTGTTCGACCAGATGTGTGCGGAACCCACGCTTCCTGATCAGATGCGACAGCAGGATCGAACCGCAGCGAGACCGCGCGATGACTGGTATCGACCGCCTGCAGATTTGTTCGACAATCTGTATTTCATTGGCACCCAGAGCGCCGGAGTCTATGCGGTGAATACGTCCGAAGGGATTGTTGTCATCGACACGGGTTTCCACTACAACAGCGAAGAACTCCTTCTGGGCCTGCTGAAGTTTGGAGTCGATCCCGAAAACATCAGGTACATTGTCGTTTCGCACGCCCATGACGATCGCTATTTTGGCGCGAGCGCTCTCCAGAAAGCATACCCTTCAGCTCGCATTGTGATGTCGGCCCCTGATTGGGATGTGGTGGCGGGCGACAACAATCCCACCGCGCTCAAACCCGTCAAGGACATGGTGGTGACCAACGGTGAGCAGTTGACACTGGGTGGGGTGACGATTACGTTCTATGTTACTCCGGGGCATACACCGGGGACGCTTTCGATGATTATCGAGCCGCTCTGGAACAAATTCACAGTCAACTCGGACGAGGAGCGACACGTAGCCGCTTTCTGGGGCGGTACCGACATCACGATCGGTCGGCAGGGAGTGCAGTATTTTCCAGATAGCGTTTCGATGATGAGTACCTGGGTGGAATCGGCACGGCGCTTCAGGGACATCGCGGTGGCAGCCGGCGTCGACACGATCCTCACCCAAACCTTGAGACACGGCAATATGCAGGAAAAAATGCGTACCTGGAGAATGATGAATCCGGACCAGTCCGCTGGAGTGCTTGAAACCATTCGACTGGAAGGCGAACCTCATCCATTCGTCAACAGAGACGCGGTCAGCCGATATTTCACAGTCCTGCTCGAATGTTATCAAGCCCAGCTGGCTTGGAGAGATTCATTCGTGGAGTAATTGTCCCGCTGCGGTTTCTTCACATGCCTCACACGTGCCTTCCCGACTGTCGGTAATGAGCTAGAACGGTCATGGCCCGCCCTAGCAGCCCGTGGCGGAAGTCTCGAGGGCCGCGTTACGGCCAAACGGGGCCGGATTCTAGGAGGCGAAGAAGCGCCGACCCGAAGTCGCGAAGAGGCGCCGACCCGAAGTCGCGAAGAGGCGCCGAAGTCGCGAAGAGGCGCCGACCCGAAGTCGCGAAGAGGCGCCGGCCCGAAGCCGCGAAGACGCGACAATGCTCATTCATTGGAAGGAGTCGGCGACAACGAAGACGGTCCCGTTTCGCCGTAACCCTTTGGGCGCAGGGGGGTCACCAACGTTTCAAACGGAGGCCGCAGGCGCCCCACAGGCTTTGTCCGGCATTGTTAAGGCGGGTCACGATGAAAAGACGGCGCCTGCGGCCTCGGTTTCAAACCTCAGTGCCCGCTCCTCACTTCGCGCCTGCAACCTGAAGACCCCTGGACGCGGCCCTCGAGGCCTCCGCCGCGGGCTGCTACGACAATCGGGCTATGACCGAAACAGGATTCGCGATCGAGATCGCTCGGGGTAACTCGGGACACTGAAGATAATGCGAAAGACGACGCTCTACATCGAAGCAGATGAGAACGGAGGGTTTGGGTCAGGAGGTCTCTGATTGGTCCGGACATTGTGGGCCTTGTTGATACTGGACACGCAAATCCGCGTACACCCAATTGTGTCGGCGATTTCCTGTTCGGACATATCGGTGTCTCTCAACAGATAGACGATTGTTTGAATTTGACGGTGGGTCAGCGGGCCTCGTTGTCTTCTTGGAAAGGGCATCGTCGTTTCCGGCCTCCCAAGAATAGCCCAGTGACATAAACTTCAAGATAAATTTGGGGAGGGCACCAAATCCGGCCGGAATTGACGCCGATTGAATCGGTTTACGCCCGCCCCGATCGAGCTGGAGTTGATTTTTGGCGTTGCACAGAGCAGGTGTCCGCGGGGACTTGGACTCGGGCTTCAATCCTGGTCCATCCCCGAATCAGGTCGGATCCGCTCCCGCTTTTGGCGTGAACGCCGCTTCTTGTCGTCCAGCCGGCGTTCGTTGGCGGCTTGAGGCGGACGGGTTTTCTTCCGGGATCGGGCCACATGTAGCGCTGTGGCCAGAAGCTCCAGCAACCGTTCCTGTGCACCTGCGCGGTTCATCTGTTGGGTCCGGTGCTTCTGGGATCGAACCTTGAGGATACCCTGCTTGTTTATCCGGGGCCCCAGACGCTCGAGAATCCGTTCCCGCTGTGGGTCCGACAGACATGCTGCATTGGCCACATCGAAACAAACGGTGACCCGAGTTCGCACTCTATTGACGTTCTGGCCTCCGGGGCCGCTGCTGGTTCCGACACGGAATTCGAGTGCCTCTTCGGGAATCCGCAGATCATCTCCGACTGCGATCACACAGAACTCCCGCCACCCACATATTCAGAACATATACAATGCCCTAAAAGCATGTCTCACCTCGTCATTCGAAAGGTTCAAGTCATTGTTTACTGCAGAGCGCCCGAGATCCAGGTCCTTCTTCTCCAGCGCCCGCCCGAGCGCTGCGACATTTGGCAGCCGGTCACCAGGAAGATGGAGCCCGCAGATCGTGATTTCATGCATTCGGCCGAGCGCGAACTCGCGGAGGAAACCGGCATAACCGACGCGCTCCACTTCGTTGAGACCGGCGTGGAGTTTCATTTTGAGAAAGACGGAGCCGAAGTACGGGAACACCTCGTGGGCGCCGAAGTCGAGCGATTCCATCCAGTCGTTCGTTCCGATGAACACGTTGCTTATGCCTGGTTGCGTCCCGCCGACGCTTCCGCACGTCTCGCCTGGGACACGAATCGCGAAGGGCTTCACTTCGTCGTGTCCAGTGTTGGCGGTCCATAGCGTCGGGCCCACCGGCCCTGAGATCAGCCTCGGGGAATGAGATGCACGATTGAGGCTTTACATACCGCCGACACCGGGACACCGGGTGCCAGATCAAGGTCTTGTGACGCCTGTCGGGTTACGAGAGCAACCAACTCAAAACCCACATCAAGCACCACCTTTGTGAGTGTTCCCTGAGGTAGAAGATCCTTCACGTGTCCGGAAAGATGGTTCCGTGCGCTGCTCCGCAATGCAAGGCCCTGCTCGAGGGTGACGTCCTCTCCCCGAATACATACCCAGAAAGAGGTTTCCTGGCCCCCGGGATCCACACCGATCAGTTCGGCTGTTCCGACGCGAAGCCGAACCACTCCACCGTCGCGTTCGACGACCCGGCCCTGCACAATCGTGTCGACTCCGACCGCGGCGGCCACCTCCCGCAGGGCAGGACGGGTGAGAACCTCCTGGGGCGATCCTCTCTGCAACAGAAGCCCTCGATTGAGTACCATCATTTCGTCCCCGAGCGCCAGGGCGTCGACCCAGTCGTGGGTCACGACCAGGGCGGGTATTTCCAAGTGGGAGAGAAACTTTCCCAGGTAGGACCGGACGCGGTCCCGCGTCCTTTGGTCCAATGCCGAAAAGGGCTCGTCAAGTAAGAGAATCCGGGGTTCGCGAACCAAGACCCGGGCCAGGGCAACACGTTGCTGCTCGCCACCTGAGAGTTCTCCGGGCCGGTGATCCGCCAGTCCTTCCAGTCCCAGGCGGGCACTGATCGCATCGACCTTCCGACGACGCTGATTGCGGGGAAGCGCCCCTAATCCAAACTCGATGTTGCGATGCACCGTGAGGTGGGGAAACAACGCGAAGTCCTGAAACAAATAGCCCGTCGAGCGCTTCTGGGGCGGCACCCAGTGGGGTGCGCCACACTGGCTCCAGATTTTTCCCCCGTACTGAATACGGCCGCGGGTCGGTGTTTCCAGACCGGCAATACACCGTAGCAGCGTCGTCTTGCCTGCACCGGAAGGTCCAAAGACGATAGAAACGCGCGGCGGGTTCGAGGGGAGTTCGAAAGCCGCTCGAATCGTTGTTCCATCCCGATAGCGTTTTTCGATGTCGACATCGAGCGTCGGGCCCGCCGCGGCGTTGATTTCCGTCAGGGCCACCGTCGCGTCTCCCTTCCCCACGTCTTGAGTGCTCATACGCTTCTGCTGATCCACGGTCACCGGGTACTCCGACGCCGGGCAATCGCCCCGTGTCTGACCCCTGGCCACACGCCCCAGAGTTTTCGGTTGATTGCGTACACAGACGCAAGGACCGTAAAGGAAAACAACAACAGCATCAGGGCGGTTTGGTTGGCCGCCGAATAATTGAACGCCTGCACGTTGTCGTAAATGTCGATCGAAACCGTGCGGGTCACGCCTTCAATGTTGCCACCCACCATCAACACCACGCCAAATTCCCCGAGTGTGTGCGCGAAACTTAGAACGAAACCGGTCACCAGTCCTCCAACACACTGAGGAACGATCACTCGCCGGAAGGTCCCGAATCGCGAAACACCCAGCAGCCACGAGGCCTCGAGCAGCCGCCGGTCCACCGCCCCAAACGCAGCGGCCATTGGCTGCACCGCAAACGGAAAGCTGAAAAGTGCCGAAGCCAGGACCAGGCCTTCAAAGGTGAAGGGAAAAGGCTGCCCTGCAAGTGTTTCATACCACTGGCCCAACGGGCTTCTCGGCCCCATGGCGACAAGAACATAGAAACCCAACACGGTTGGCGGCAGGACAATTGGGAGTGCAACGAGCGCTTCAACAAGAAACTTCCAGCGCCACGTGGAATACGCCAACCAGTAGGCGGTGGGCATCCCGATGCACAGCAGAATGATGGACGTGGCACCCGCCAGTTGGAGACTCGTCACCAGTGCGGTCCAATTCATGATTTTTCAATTCGTTGGGAGCGAGAGGCCATGTCCTTCGAGGATGACCCGGGCCCTGTCGCTTTGCATCCAGGCCTTGAATGCCCGTGCCGCTTCCAGTCTGCCCGTGGTCCGGGCATGGGCCAGAATGATGCCACCCTGGGCCAACTCTGGATGGGCTTCGGGGGGAATCTCCCAGAACCGCCCTCGTTCACGCAACGGATCCGAGGATGCAAGAGAGAGCGCGATGATTGCGACCTCCGCCGCACCGGATTCTGCAAACTGGGCCGCCTGCGAGACATTTTCCGCCAGTACCAGGCGGTTCGAAACGCTCTCCCACAATTGGTAGTACTCCAGAGCGGATCGGGCGGCCCGTCCGTAAGGTGCGTGTCTGGGATTCGCTATGGAAATTCGACCCGCTTCTTCAACGAGTGCCTCCATCCCAAGCGAGGGAGGGTCCACGTCAGCATCATTTCGCGCCCAGACCACGATCCGGCCGATTGCATAGGAAAACAACGATCCCGGTTCGCTCAGACCGGAAGCCTCCAGTTGTTCCGGGTACGTGATGTCAGCGGACAGATAGACATCAAACGGCGCGCCATTCTGGATCTGCGTAAAGAAATTACCCGAGGAACCCAGCGAAAGTCGGACCCTGTGTGGCGTATTGTTTTCGAAATCTTCGATGATTTCTCGAATAGCAAACGTCAGGTTAGATGCGGCCGCCACCACGATCTCCTCTGCCGCCGCTTCCGCGGAGGTCCCCAATCCCATGCACATCAGCAATGCAGCCACGAGCCACTGTGTTAAACGCATGATCGGCGATGTTTCAGCCACGGATTATCATGACCTCAGTCGCTTTGATCAGTGCCGCCGCCTCAATGCCTGCGCGGAGTTGCATCTCGTCCGCAGCGGCTCGCGTGATGATGGAGGTCACGATCTGCCCACCCACGTCAATGCGAACCTGCGACAGAAACCCCTCGTGCCGTACCTCCACCACACGCCCCCGGAGTTTGTTGCGGCCGCTGATCGTGGCGCCGTCACCGCTCTTCGTTTTCGGTGAAGGCGCGCCGGCGCCTTCACGGGAAATCCGATCGATCTCGGCGCGTGGTATTCGATGATGCCCTCCCGGCGTCTTCACCGACTGAAGTCGGCCCCGATAAATCCATTGCTTGACGGTGGGATAGCTCACACCCATTTCTTCCGCTGCCTCTGAAGGACGCAGTAATTCCATGGGGATATAATACCGTTTAATATGATCTAGTGCGTTTAATATGATCTAGTGCGTCTTTAAATGAAATCGTATATATGATTAAGTGAATTCAAGAACGTCAAGCCCGTGAGCCTCAATCAGGATTCGGATGTGAGGTGAAATTCGACGACGCGGTTTCCGGTCCGCCCAAAGCCCTTCGAAAAACAGCGGAAGAGGCGGCAACGAATGCCGCCTGTCGCCGACTCCTATCGGGACGGACACCTGCTGTACGGAGCTGAGGCGCGATCCTAGTGACCCAGCTCGAATCCATCATGTATGAGGCGGACCGCCTGGTGAGCGTCCTTCCCTTCAACAACGAACGATAGATTCAATTCAGACGAACCCTGCGCGATCATGAGGATGTTCATGTCCGCTTCCCCGAGGACACCGAATGTGCGTGCGGCAATTCCCCGGATGGACTTCATGCCTTCCCCAACAAGAGCGATGATGGCGATATCAGAAATAGCGGTGATGCGGTCGACCTGCCGTTTTTCGATTTCGGCCCTAAACTCCCGCTCGAGCGCGCGGACCGTACTTTCAGCTTCGACACGGGTCACGACCATCGATATATGTTGTTCCGAAGATCCCTGGGAAAACATCAGCACGTTGATCTTCTGCTGGGCAATCGACCCGAAAACACGCTGAGCGGTTCCCGGAACACCGATCATGCCCCGCCCCTCGACCGATACCAAGCTCACCCCCACGATTGAGGCAACTGTCTTCACGCCCTGATGGCTTTCGGGCGTTTCCTTTGAAACCAGCGTTCCTTCCTTGGAGGGATCGAATGTGTTCTTGATGCGAATCGGTATGCCGAGGTCGGCTGCGGGCATTATCGTTTTCGGGTGCAGCCCCTTCGCTCCGAAATAGGACATCTCAGCCGCTTCCTTGTATGAAATCTGGGAAAGAACGCGGGCTCCCGGAACGATCCGCGGGTCGGCTGTCATCACGCCATCCACGTCCGTCCAGATCTGAATTTCGTCGGCATCGAGGGCGAAGCCCAGAACGGAGGCGGAATAATCAGATCCGCCGCGCCCCAACGTCGTGGTGATGCCGTCGGGTGTTGAGCAAATGTAACCTGTCACGACCGGGACCGTGCCCATGCGAAGAGCGTCGGTGAGGGTCTGACATTTCTTTTTCGTTTCCACAAAATCGACGAGTGCGAAATCGGCCTCCTCTTTGGTCACGATCAGTCCGCGGGCGTCGAAAGCTTCAGCCGGAACTCCTGCCTGTTGTAGAAGCGTGCTGAAAACAGGCACGACGAGCCTCTCCCCAAAAGAGGAAATCAATTCCCGGGACCGCGGGCTGCGTTCCCGAAGGAGTAAGACACCCGTAAAAACGTTCTGGATCTCTTTCCAGATGGGCTCCAGTTCGGCGTTCAATGCCTTCCTGCGATCGGGGGCCACAATCAGTTCCGAAACGGCGTCATCGTGCATTTCACGCAGCGCGGAGACTCTTTCCCCCACATCGGAACTGCGCCCACGAACGGCTCTTTCACCGATGTCAATCAAGCCGTCGGTGACACCCCCCATCGCGGATAGGATCACCACCGGTTGCGCGTTCTGGAAATTGGAGACGAGCGAAGCGACCATCCGAATACGCTCGACGGAACCGACAGACGAGCCGCCGAACTTCATTACGATCATGGGGTCAGGCTACCACGGTGGCGTAGCGGGCCCCCACAGCTCAGATGGTGGCAGACCGTGTGGCGGGGTGGAACGGACAGGTCAAAACAAAACTTGGAGTCAACTGTGACGTTCCCGATGATCAGTGGTCACTCGGCACGCGTTTCTATGAACAGCCACTCGTCGACCCGCAATTGAGGCACTTATAGCAGGCACCACTGCGGACCATGAGCGAACCACAGTCGAAACACACCGGCGCGTCCTGATCTTCGATGTCCAGGAGCGAGCCGGGCCGGAGGGGTCCCCCCCGGGGATTGCCGTGTGGCGCCGGGCCCGCTTTCGGCGATGGACCCAGTTCCACGAGGGGCGCCTCTTCGATCTGAACACCCACGGCCGCGGCTTCTTCTCGCGTCAGAAATCGGGATGCCAGATAGCGGAAAATGTAGTCCATGATCGATTTGGCGTAAGGCACCTGAGGGTTGTTGGTGAAACCCGAAGGTTCGAAGCGTGTATGCGTGAACTTGTCCACTAGCACCTGTAGCGGAACGCCGTACTGCAGTGCCATCGAACAGGACGTTGCAAAGCTGTCCATCACTCCGGACAATGTCGACCCTTCCTTGGCCATGACGATGAAGATCTCACCCGCCGTCCCGTCCTCATACATGCCGACGGTGATGTAGCCTTCGTGACCCGCTACGCCGAATTTGTGTGTAATCGCGTGACGCTCGGCGGGGAGATGGCGGCGAACGGGTCGATCCGCCGCGCGATTTCCGAGCGTATCGCTGTCGGTCGTCGACAGGGGCTGCGTCCGCTTTGAAGCGTCACGGTATATCGCCACTGATTTCAGGCCGAGCCGCCATCCTTCCGTGTAGGTCTCGGAAATTTCTTCCGCCGTTACTGACGCAGGCAGGTTGACGGTCTTTGAGATGGCCCCGGAAATAAAGGGCTGGACGGCGCCCATCATCCGCAGGTGGCCCCGGTAATGGATCGAGCGAACACCGTGGGTTGCCTTGAAGGCGCAATCGAAGACCGGAAGATGTTCTTCACGCAAACTTGGAGCGCCTTCGATCGTCCCGTTCTCATTGATGTAACTGACGATGTCTTTGACAGTGGGATCGTCATAGCCCAAGCGGGCCAACGCCAGGGGCACGGTGTTGTTGACGATTTTGATCGTCCCTCCGCCGACAAGCTTCTTGTACTTGACCAATGCCAGGTCCGGCTCGACCCCCGTCGTATCGCAGTCCATCATGAACCCGATGGTGCCTGTCGGGGCGAGTACGGACGCCTGGGCATTCCGATAGCCCGCTCGCTCGCCGTGATCGACGGCATCGCACCAGACCTTCCACGCAGATTCATACAATGCGCCGGGAACATTATTTCGGTCAATTCCCTTCACCGAGTCCCGGTGCATCCGCATGACTTCGAGAAAAGGCTCCTTATTGGTCTGATATCCCGCAAATGGCCCGGCTTCACCCGCAATATGAGCCGAGGTGAGATAGGCCTGGCCCGTCATGATTGCCGTTATGGCCCCCGCGTAGTTGCGACCCTGGTCACTGTCGTAGGGAATACCCAGAGACATCAGCAGCGCGCCCAGGTTGGCATACCCCAATCCGAGCGGTCTGAAATCGTGAGAGTTCTTCTCTATTTGCTCGGTGGGATAGCTAGCGTTCGAAACAATAATTTCCTGTGCCGTTGTCGTTACCGCAACGGCTCTCCGGAATGACTCGATGTCAAAGCTGCCGTCCCCAAGCCGAAACTTCATCAGGTTCAGCGAGGCCAGGTTGCAGGCCGAATCGTCCAGAAACATATATTCGGAACATGGGTTCGACGCTTTGATCGGCGCAGTGTTTTTGCATGTATGCCAACGATTGATCGTCGTGTCGTACTGCATTCCCGGATCACCACAGATATAGGCCGAATCCGCGACCATCGCCATCAACTCTCGAGCCTGGTATGTATTTGCCGGTTCACCCGTCGTCACCGCGTGCGTGGTCCACTTGCCATCGTTGACGACCGCTTCCATGAATTTATCGGTAGCGCGAACACTGTGATTCGCGTTCTGAAAGAAGATAGAAGAGTAGGCTTCCCCGTCAATACCGCCGCTGTAACCCTGATCGAGTAAGACCCATGCCTTCTTCTCTTCGTTGGCTTTGCTCGTGATGAACTCAACGACATCAGGATGATCCATGTCCAGAATCACCATCTTGGCAGCCCGGCGGGTCTTTCCACCCGATTTGATCACTCCGGCAAACGCATCGAATCCCTTCATGAACGAGACCGGCCCGGAAGCGATACCGCCACCTGAAAGCTGTTCGATGGAAGAACGAATAGATGACAGGTTGCTCCCGGTGCCCGACCCCCACTTGAACAACATCGCTTCAGTCTTGGCCAGATTCATTATCGAGCCCATCGTGTCATCCACCGAATTGATAAAGCACGCCGAGCACTGGGGTTTTGCTTCGACGCCGCAGTTGAACCATACCGGGGAATTAAAGGCGACCATCTGCTTCAAAAGCAGGTGGGACAGCTCGTCGTGAAAGATCACCGCGTCGGTCTCGGATGAGAAATAGCCACCGGAGGATCCCCAGTTCTTCATCGTGCGTGTCACGCGCGAGATCAGCTGCCTGACACTGGTTTCCCGCTCCGGGGTGCCCTGAATACCGTGAAAGTACTTCGACGCAACAATGTTCGTTGCCGTCTGGGACCAATCTTTCGGAACCTCGACATCACGCTGTTCAAAAACGACGCCGCCCGCTTCGCTTGCGATCGATGCCGTGCGGCGCTCCCATTCCACTGCGTCATAGGGCGAGAGCCCGTCGCTGGAAAAATGGCGTTCGAACTTGAGCCCGGTGCCGGCCATTGCGTGCCCGTTCCCATCTACCATAGGCGCCAGTACCTCTGCCGCGAGTCCGTCCTCTGTCATCGCCCGTCCCCCCGAATTCTGATAGTCGCCGGTTGCGCCGACGCGTTCCCAACCCTAGGTTCGGTGCGGGACAGGTCAGGTCTACCTCAAGGCCATATCTTGTGTTATCTAAAGAAATATACCCAACATGAGGGTGGCTCTGCAATTGCACAGCCACCGTGAACCCACACGTCTGATCCGGGAGGGCCGGGCCAAGTCATTCAATTCAGGAGGCCACGGATGCGGGCGATGCCTTCCAGGGCGGGTTTGTACTCCGAATTTTCTCCGACGGCCAGATGGTACTCTCCGAGCGCCCGCACCCACAGCCGCTTCAACTCGTAAGCCCGGCCGAGGTTCACATGGGGGAAACAATAGCTCTCGTATCGTGGAGCTTCAAGAGCCTGACGAAACCAATCGATAGCTTCATCCACCGCTCCCTTCTGCATGAGATAGGCGCCGATATCGTTGTAGGGATTTCCAAAGGCGGGATCAATTCTAATCGCCTCGCGACACTCCTCGATCGCGTCGTCGAGACGACCCTGTTGGCTATAGGTCCAGCCCAGAAAAGTATGGGCTTCGGCGGTCGCGTGTGTTGCAATCGATTGCTTATACCGTACGATGGCACCGGCGAGGTCGCCGTCCATCTGGAGTGCGTAGGCCTCTGCGAAAACCTCTTCAGCTTGCTGTCTTCGTATTTGTTCGTCCATATTCAAGCACGGGTCGACGATCGGGCTTCAACCACTACACAAAGTCGATACGCGGCGGTTTAGGAAGCAGACCCGCCTGGTGCGCGTCGCCGAGGAGCCGGCGAATCGCCTCGCGTCCCGCCACGCCATAGTCCAAAGTGAGTTCGTTCACGTACATGCCGACGAAGCGGTCGGCCCGCCGGGCGTCGAGCCCGCGCGCGAATTCCAGAGCGTATTCCATCGCCTCCGCCCGGTGATCCAACCCGTACTTGATGCTCGCTCCGATGTCTTTCGAAATCTGCTGCATCACGGTGGGACCCAGATCGCGCCGCACGACGTTTCCGCCCAGGGGCAGAGATAATCCGGTCTTCTCCTGCCACCACTCACCCAGGTCGATCACTTTGTGGAAGCCCATGTCCCGATAGTTGAGCTGCCCTTCGTGGATTAAGAGCCCCGCGTCGAAGTCCCCACCGGGAAGTTCATCCAAGATCTTGTCGAACGGCACCACCTCATAGGCGATATCCGGTGAGAAAAGCCTCAGTGCGAGAAATGCGGTGGTCAGGGTGCCCGGAATGGCGATCTTTTTTCCGCCCAGCTCTTCGGGCGGCAGCGGCTTGGCCGAAACCAGGACGGGACCGTAGTTGGACCCCATACTCCCACCGGAGCTGAGAACCGCATATTGCTCGGCCAGGTACGCATAGGCATGGAAGGAGATTGCGCTGACTTCGTACACCCCATCCAGGGCCTTCCGGTTCAGCGTTTCGATGTCGGCCAGTGTGTGATGGTAGCTGAGGTTCCCGGTGTCGACCTTGCGCGTCGCCATCGCGTAAAACATGAACGCATCGTCGGAGTCCGGACTGTGGGCCACGTGGATCTCTTGCTGTGTCATTTCAGGAACTGTTTTCCTTCTCCCTTCGGTATTTCAGAGCGGCATATCCTAACATAGGTTGAGCTTGACAACCCCGCACGAAAACAACGCGCAGGGGGTCCTGTTTGCAGATGCTGCGGGTGTTGCGGCGAGGGTATTGATTCCCTCAATCAACCATTCCGGTCACTTGAAATATACACCCGCACACCAATCGATCTCTTTTGAGCCCACCACGGGAACCGATCAGCGGGATCGGCTGAGCAACCATCGGTCATTTTCGACGCCGTCGCGGTTTTTTTGACGGTTCGCAGAGGACATTATCGATCAAGCGGGTGTCTCCAATCCATATCGCGCCCACGGCACGCACCGGGCCCGCGATTTCGTCTACGGGTTGCATGTTCTCAGGATTAACGATTTCGATATATTCAACGCGCACCATCGGTTCGAATTCCAGGACTTTCAGCGCCGCATTCTCGGCCAGCGAGGGATCGCGGTCCCCGTCCCTGATGCGCTGGCGCACGACACGCAATGCCCGATAGAGGACCGCGGCAATCCGGAGTTGCTCAGGCTCCAGATACTCATTCCGCGAACTGATCGCCAAACCGTCGGGACCCCGTTCGGTCGGACCCGCCACAATTTCCACTGGCAGCTTCATATCGCGCACCATTCGCGAGATAACGGCAAGCTGTTGAATATCCTTTTCACCGAAGTAGGCCCAATCCGGCCTCACGATATCGAATAACCTCAGAACGGCTGTTGCGACGCCCTGAAAATGGCCCGGCCGGGATGCGCCGCACAGACCTTGAGCTTCTGGACCCACCTCAACGAGCGTGGGCGTTCGGGCCGGATACATTTCCTCTTCAGAGGGCGCAAACAGCGCGTCGACACCGCGATTCTCGCAGAAAAGCAGGTCGTCATCAAAGCGCCGCGGGTACTGCTCCATGTCTTCGGTGGGTCCGAACTGGAGGGTGTTGACGAAAAGGCTGACGACCACCGTTCGACACGCGTCTCGGGCCAGTTGAATCAGGCTGCCGTGACCTTCATGCAGCGCTCCCATGGTCGGAACCAGCCCAACGGCTTTTCCCCTGCGGTCTGAACTGTCAAGATACGACCGGACCTCCCGGGCGGTCCGGAAGGTTTGGACCTTCATGGATTCCGGTCACTCAGCGTCTTCGCTGCCGTTTTTCGCTCCTCGGGTTCGGGAAATCGGCCCGACCTGACATCATCGGCATAAGCCCGGGCGGCCTCCGTAATGGTTTTACCCAGGTTGGCGTACTGCTTGACGAAAGACGGGACAAACGCATCAAACAGCCCCAGCATGTCGTAACTCACCAGCACCTGCCCGTCACAGTCCGGACCCGCGCCGATCCCGATCGTTGGCACTGCAACTGTCGATGTCACCCGCCCGGCAATTTCAGAGGGTATGGACTCCAGGACGATGGCGAACACTCCCGCGCGCTCCAATGCCATCGCATCCTCGATCAGCCTCTCAGCATCTTCGGCTGTCTGAGCTTGAGGGCGGAAGCCCCCGATCTGATGAACGGACTGAGGCGTTAATCCCAAATGCCCCATCACGGGGATGCCTGCATCCCGAAGCCGACGCGTGGGCTCGAGAATCGCTCGACCCCCTTCGAGCTTGACCGCGGCGGCTCCACCGGCCTGGATCAGCCGCCCCGCGTTCCGCAAAGTTTCCGCCGCGTCGATTTGATAGGTCAGGAAGGGTAGATCGGCGACCACCAGGGCACGCCGTGTGCCACGTACGACCGCACCGCAGTGGTGGACCATCATATCCAGCGTCACCGGAACGGTCGTTTCATAGCCCATCACCACCATCCCAAGCGAGTCGCCGACGAGCAGGATGTCGATGCCGGCAAGATCCAGCAGGCGCGCCATCGTGGCATCGTATGCGGTCAGCATCGTGAACCGCTCGCCATGTTGCTTCATGGCCACAAGATCAGGCACTCGAACGGGCTTAACCGCGGGTGACATGATGTTCATCCTACCAGATTAGATAATCTGGCCCTACGCTCGGTGGCCCTCCGGTAGGATGCCTGAATGAACGACGGGCGAAATTTTATTTCTCGAACTTCCGCCGCGGGCTGCTGCTGTCCTCGGTTCGACGTTCCCTGCCTCCTGGCTTCCTCATGGCCCGACATGATCACCTCATTCCTCTGAACGCCTCGGCTACCGCCGCTTTACTGTGAAAGCCGTTCACCCGCACCGTCGGTGGGGCGCGGGTTGTTCTAGCGGCTGTTTCAAGATTCAGTCAATCCCTATAGGCCACGCCATCAGGAAGATGGCGTGCGTCGCCGGTCGTTCGGACCACGGGTGGAACGCGACGGAGATGGTTATCCGAATGAACAACTGAGCGAAATTCCCCTCCCTCAGAAAGACTGAAACTCAAACCGGTGTGACGCCTGATACGCCGAAGCTCACTTCTCCAGGCGCGTTTCGCTCGGTGACACGAGCGTGTAGGCGATGCCCTTCCAGACCAGTCGCCGGCCGACCATCGTACGCAGAAAATTCCATTGATAGAGCAAAGCTGTCAGAGGCGGCGACAGCCGATAAAACCAACGATGCCTGACGAGCGAGATATCCGTTAATGCTCGCTCGGCCGCCAAGACTCGCAGTTCCGCTCGCACAATCGACAAACCAAGAATGAGCGCCCACAGAAGGAAAAACGTCCACTCACCCCACATCCGAATCGTGAGCCAGAAAAATGTTGTGTTAAAAAGCGTGTATGTCAGCAGGCCGACCCTCCACATTCGGGGAGAGTACACACGGGTAATCAGGATCTGGCGCGAGGTGAACTCCAGCAATTCTGGCCATGTGCACGCATCGTAGGACCCTAGCAGGCACGTCGGCACATAGACGATTCGAAGCCCGGTCCTTCGGACGGCGGTGGTCAAGGCATAGTCATCACTGAGGGCGCCCTGCCACTGATCGAGTACCCCAGCCCGCTCAAAAACGACACGCCGAATCGCGGTGGATCCTCCCCAGGCGAAGTTCCTCAAATGGGGCCCAAGAAAACCGACGACCGTTGCGTTCCACGCCGACCGGATTCGAGTAGGAAGGCTGGATGAGGTCGGGACGTACCACCGGTAACCCGTCGTGGCTCCCAGGGTCACGTCTTCCAGAGGCGCGACGAGGTGCCTCAGCCAATCCGGCGGAAACCGAGCATCCGCGTCGCAGAAAACAAAGATGTCGCTTCCTTCGCCTGCTGTGCGGACGCCATGGATGAGGTTGTGGACCTTTTGTCCGCAACCGAGCGCCGGACCCGCGACCAACACTTCCCCTCCACTGGCAGATAGAATCCCAAAAGCCGGGTCCGTCTCTGAATCGACAATGAAGACGACCCGATAAGCCGTGTGGGACTGCATCAGCAAGGAAGCGATATTGGCCTCGAGGTGGGCATCCGCACCTTTGACGGGACAAAACACAACGATGGTTCGGTCCCGGACCCGGGCCCCGCAATAGGTTAAGGCATACTTTAAATTTCGATGTCCATCCCTCAGGGATACCAGGCCTTGAACTACTGTAAGAAATGAAAGGATGTAAAGAACGATGTCCATTTTCAGACTGGGCGCAGGGCCCGGAACGGCCCGGATTACTTCCAGAAATGATCGAGGAGTCCCCTCCCTGCGCCGGGGAACTGCCCGCCGAGGGCGAAGACGGCCGCCTTCCCCGGCCTGTGATCGAGAAGCCACCGCATCATCGCGACCATCGCTCTCTTTCGCCGCCACACCTGGCTGCGGCCACGATCATAGAATTTTCGGATGCTCGCATATGACAGCCCGGCATCAATTCCTTCGGAAACAATCTGGCCGGCCAGCCGGCCCGACTCCAGCGCGTGGCGGATTCCCTCGCCACAAAACGGGTCGATCATGCCCGCGGCATCCCCGACAGCCAGGTAGTGCCCCGGCTTCCGGGCGTATCCCACGGATCCGGTCACGATGCACCCATCGCGGTCGACGTAGTCTGCGACACGGGTCTTGTCCACGAGAATGCAGGTATTGGCCCGGCCCCCCTCGACGGATACCGAACCCCCGTAACCGCCTTTGAAGAAGCAAAATTCCAGAGTGGAATTCGTGGGGCGCTGCTCGTAGTACTGGACGCCGAATTGGGAACCCGTCCGGCGGCGCGTAAATCGGCTCAACCGACCCGCCGCATCGATCACAATGTCGGCGTCCAACCGAAACTCGCGGCCTTCGGATGAAGCGCCGTGAACGCGGAATCCTTTTTTCAAAGGCTCTACTTTTTCGACGAAGTGTCCGGACCGGACTCCGGATGCCTCGGCTAATATAAGGTCCAACCGCTCCCGGGAAACTCCCAGACCAGGCTCGGTGAATGGGATATGGATATCTCGCGCACCCCATCGGATGCGCGCGCGCCTCACCCGAACCGCGCCTTCAGAGCACACCTTTCCGAGGACACCCAGTTCGTCCAAACATCGGATCGCACCGGGGGATAGAAACCCGCCACACACCTTCCGCCGCGGGAAATGGTCCCGATCCAAGGCAAGGACATCCACTCCAGCGCGACGAAGACCGATAGTAGCCGCAGCACCGGCCAGGCTACCCCCAATTATCAGCACTTGGTGCCGGCTGGGCAGGTCTTCACTTGTCGTCTTCAATCGCGTCTCTTACGTCGGCGCATTTTCGTTTTCTTTCTTGTCGACGACCAGCACCAGCCGATAGGGAAAACTCCGGTGCACACGCCCGTCGACTCCGGCGCGACGCGCGATGCCGCGCAGTTCCTCCGGCCGGAACGCCCGGCGCACCGACAGCGGCCCGTCGTTTTGAACCATCGCACTCCGGCCGAACAGCTGCGACAGCAGAAAGATCGACCAGTACGGAAGCTGTGCCCGGTGTAAATCGTTAACGATCACCCGCATGCGCGCTACGCGGAACATTCCCTGAAGGATCCGACTGCAATCCGCTTCTGAAAGATGATGAAAAAACAACGAAGCCGTCACGCATTCGAACGTGTTGTCGCCGAAGGGCAGTTGGAACGCGTCGCCCACCACTGGAATACTTCTCCTGGCCAGGGAGAGGCCCGTGCGGTTCAAATCCAGTCCGACAACCCGCCAGGCCCCACTCTCGGTCAAACGATCGCCAACGTCGCACGCGCCTGCGGCGACATCCAATATCAGACCGCCCTCCGACCTCGGAAGGAAACGCCGCACCGCGCGCACCCCGCCAAGATATCGGTTGATCCGTGCCAGCTCGCGATAAGCCAGCAGGAATTCCTCCGACCGATGGCCCGGGTCATCCATCATTTCCGGGATATCGATTCTCCGCCGCAGGTCAGGCATCGACACTCTTGAGGACGAGGGCCGAATTCTTGGACCCAAATCCGATACAGTTCGCAAGACCGTATCGGACCGGGCGCTTCTGTGGCGACAGCGGCGTGTAGTCAAGGTCGCATTCAGCATCGGGAATCCGAAGATTGAGCGTGGGTGGAATCAACCCCTCATCCATCGCAAACAGTATGGCACTGACGCCCGCCGCGCCACTGGCTCCCTGGGGGTGGCCAAACGTTGACTTCGAGGCGCTCATGGGCACCCGGTAGGCCTCGGCGCCGAGGCAGACCTTGAGCGCCCGGGTCTCGATTCGATCGTTCAGAACGGTTGACGTTCCATGCAGGTTCACATAGTCCAACTCCTCGGGCCGGACACCGGCGTCTGCGAGGGCCAGGGACATGGCCCGCGCCGGTTCCCTGCCCGATTCATCGAGCCGCACCCGGTGGTAGGCATCGCAGGTGGATCCATAGCCGGCCACCTCCGCATAGATAGGCGCCCCGCGAGCACGGGCCGCGCTCTCGCTCTCGAGGATATAAATCCAGGATCCCTCACCCAGTACCAGGCCATCCCGATCTTGTGAAAACGGCCGTGAGCCGGATTCCGGATCCTGGTTCCACGACGCTGTAAGAACTCGCATCAAGCAAAACCCGGACAGGATTCCAGGCGCCAGGGGAGCATCGGCCCCGCCGGTAATCACCACGTCGGTCTGACCTGTCAGGATGGATTGACACGCATAAAACATAGCGTCGGTGGAACTGGTGCATCCGGTCGACACAACGTGGCTGGGCCCGTGAAGTCCAAATGCCATTGAAACCTCGCTGCTGAGGGTCCCGACCGTTGAAGTGGGAATCGTATAGACGCTGACCTTTTTCAATTGCTCCGTGTAGTAGTAGCCATACTGCCTCTCGGTAAACTCCAGGCCGCCACCCCCGCTGCCGAGGATGACACCCATCTGCTGGCGGGCATTCAACTCGAGGACCGTGGGATCCAGTTTTGCATCTGAAAGTGCCAGACCTGTCGCCCCGATGGCAAGGGCAGCCGCCCGCGAGACGTGTTGCCGGTCTTTATGGGAGACCTGCTCGAACGGATCCACACCCCGGACCTCTCCCGCGATCTGCACCGGGAAAGGCGACGGATCGAAGCTTTCGATTCGGCCCACGCCACTCTTTCCTTCCCGAAAAGCCGTCCACAGGCATTCGCGACTGTTTCCCGCCGGTGTCAGGCAACCAAAACCACTGATCACAACGCGCTCGGGACGCAGATTCCGGTGCTTGATAAACGACACTTGAACTCCTGCCCGCCCTCGGTCCCCGATGCCCCCTGCGGTTTGGACGTCATCGGTAACTCTCGCAGGGAATATACCCTAAAGTCAGCTGAAGTTGATGCCGATACAGTGACTAGGCAGGGGGGGGGTCATGGAAACGAACACAATCGTACCGATCGCCAAGAATTCGGGCATCGCAAACCTCCGACGCACCGAACCGGCGGCAAACTCCGCTCGCCGACGCCAGCCACACCCGAAACGGCGGAAGGCCAAACCGAAAGCAAGGTCCTCCAACGAAGTAGTGTACAGAGTGGATGACCAGGTCGAATCCGACGCACAGGGTGTGAGGGTCGACGTTTCGGCCTGAAGTCCAAACTCGCTGTTTCCCACCACATCATTCGGATATCCACTCCGCTAACCTCCGCCGAGACGCCCGATTGACTTTTCAGAAGGTGTCCGCTAACGTACTGAACGTGCGCCCGAACATACCTGGAGACGCTGATGGGAGCTAATACAGTCGAAATTACAGACACGAACTTTGAAGCCGAAGTTGAGAAATCCGACGTGCCCGTGCTGATTGACTTTTGGGCGGCGTGGTGTGGTCCATGCCGCGCCTTGGCACCCACGGTGGACCAGATTGCAGAGGAATACCAAGGCAAGGTGAAGGTCGGCAAACTCGATGTGGATGCAAACAGCGGTCTGTCAACGCGTTTTCAGATCCGAGGCATTCCGACCTTGCTGCTTTTCAAGGACGGTCAAGTTAAGGAACAACTCGTCGGTGCTGTCTCCAAAGACAAGATCGTAGGCGCCCTATCAAAGCATCTCTCCTGAACGAACCTTTCCAGCGGAGTTAATAGTGGAGCTTCCAGTCCTAAATGCGTCAATATCTGCTCCGATGGTCGAAAAGGTTCGATTTCGGGCATTGCAGATTCAGGGAAAGATTCGCCGATTCATTCGTTCCAACGTCTACACGCGCGACAACGAGCAACTCCTGGCGAAGCGGCGCGGAGAATGCACCCGTTGCGGCGCCTGTTGCAAGATCCTCCTCAAGTGCCCTTTCCTCCAAGAAACCAGCGGGGAATTCAGCTGCGAGATCTACGGTCAACACTTCGCACAATGCCGGATTTTTCCCCTGGTCCCGCAGGACTTGAAAGAAATCGACGAGGACTGCGGCTACTATTTCGAGGTCGAGTAACCCCCCCCCGACCGATCTCAGGCTGATCTGACCATGACGACCAAAAAGAATCTTGCAGTCGTGGGTGCGCAGTGGGGCGACGAAGGCAAGGGCAAGATCATCGACATCCTTTCCGACAGGTTTGATGTCGTCGCTCGCTATCAGGGCGGTCACAACGCTGGCCACACGATCCAAATCGGCAGCCGGCAATTCATCCTCCACCTGATCCCCTCCGGCATCTTCCATCCCGAAATGCAATGTGTCATCGGCAGCGGGGTCGTTCTCGATCCCCAGGCGCTGATCGTGGAGTGCGATGGGCTGGCCAAAGGCGGGATCAATATCGATGGACGTTTGTTCGTCTCCAATCGATGCCATTTGATCCTTCCCTATCACCGGGTCGTTGAAGCCGCCCTAGAACTCCAGATGGGAGAGAAGAAAATCGGGACGACGTCGCGTGGCATCGGGCCGGCCTATGAGGACAAGATGGCGCGGCGCGGCCTCCGAGTCTGCGACTTGATCAATACCGACACTCTGAGCGACCGAATCCGGGAACAGGTCAAACAGAAGAACCGAATACTGGAGGCGCTGCAGTACTCCGAGGAAATCGACCCCGAACCGATCTGCAGTGCATACGCGGAATACGCACAGCGGCTGCGGCCTCTGCTCACCGATACGGCGGCCCTGCTGAACGGGATGCTGACCGACGGCAAAAGGATTCTGTTTGAAGGCGCTCAGGCCACGTTGCTCGACGTGGACCATGGCACATTCCCCTATGTCACGTCTTCCAATTCGACCGCATGCGGCATCCCCAGCGGATTGGGGATCGCACCGAAGCACGTTCATGCCGTGCTGGGCATCATGAAGGCCTACACCACACGGGTGGGCAGTGGACCGTTTCCAACCGAGACCATCCCCGCGATCGGGGAACGGCTGCGCTCGGGTGGGGATGAGTACGGATCCACCACCGGACGGCCCAGACGGTGCGGATGGTTTGATGGCGCGGCGGCCCGCTATTCAGTCATGATCAACGATATGGAGTCCATTGCGATCACGAAGATCGACGTTCTGGACAGCTTCGACGAAATCCCTGTCTGCGTGGGCTACACCTACAAAGGCAACGCGATCGACGCGTTCCCCGCTGATGCAAACATTCTGGCGAACGTGGAACCGGTCTATAAATCTTTGCCGGGCTGGAAGACTTCTGTTGCAGGGACGCGCCAATGGTCCGACCTTCCCGAAAAGGCTCGCGACTATATTCGGTTTCTTTCCGACTTCATGGAACGACCCATCACGCTGGTCTCGACAGGCCCGGAACGGGAAGAGACACTCGAAGTACCGTAATCAGGGCCAGCGAGACAGACGACGGGCGTCTGTCCTGGAAATTCCCCGCCCTCCCAACGTGCCTTCCCTTGATACCTGCGCTACGATAGGAAAGTTCAAACGACGGGCCGTTAGCTCAGTTGGTAGAGCATCTGCCTTTTAAGCAGAGGGTCACTGGTTCGATCCCAGTACGGCTCATTTTTGATATCAATAGTTTACGGGCCATTCAGGGCTTTCCGTTTTACGACTGTAGATGATTTTGTAGATACAACAATCCCCGCAGTTATACGCACTTCAACACCACAGGGGCGCTGAACGTCGGTTTCAAGCACGCTTTCCTGCTCAATGAACGAGTGATGGAAACCTGTGTACGCGGTCCTCACCTCATCCTCTGAGTTCAACCTCAGAGACTAGACGACGCCTGGGACATCGCAGCAGGTCTACGGATCGGATTTATAGATATACGCTTCGGCGTTTATGGGAAATAAATCGGTGCGTCCGTGTCCTTATCCCTTCAAGATGTCCACCGGTCCGGTCACTTCTGAGTTATAACCGAACCTGGTGTTTGAGGGATTGAAGAAAAGCGGCGTATCTGGTTGATTTGTTGTTTACGAGACTTCAAAGCAACCAAAGGAGATACGCCACTATAAGTAAGAGTATCGTTATTGAACTGGAAGATCGAGAAGCGATTGCAGACCCAGTGACCGACCTGCTACGAGCCGGGGCGCAAGAGCTGATCCAACGCGCTGTGGAAGCCGAACTGTCCGAACTGCTATCCCAGCACGGCGATCGGCGAACCGAGACGGGGAAGGCTGGAGTGGTGCGCAACGGTTATCTGCCTGAACGCGAGCTGCAGACCGGCCTGGGTCCGGTAACGGTGCAAATCCCGAAGGTTCGCGCCAAGACGGGCGAAGCTGTGACGTTCCGCTCGGCCCTGGTACCCCCCTACATTCGGAAGACACAGTCGATGGAAGCCGCCGTGCCGTGGTTGTATTTGAAAGACGTCTCCAGTGGCGAGATGGGTGAGGCCCTGAAAGTTCTTGTCGGTCCGAAGGCGCAGGGCTTGTCAGCGAGCACGGTATCGCGCTTGAAACGGGTCTGGGCTGAAGAGTACCGCATCGGGTGCGACCAGCGTTTGGACGCCGACCGCTGGGTCTATGTCTGGGCCGACGGTATCTACAGCGGACTTCGAGCTGAACAAACCAAGTTGTGTGCGTTGGTCGTGATCGGCGTGAATGAACGCGGAGAGAAGCGTTTTCTGGCGATCGAAGACGGTGTACGGGAATCGACACAGAGTTGGCGTGAGGTCTTGTTGAAGCTGAAGTCCCGAGGGATGAATATTCCGAAGTTGGCCATCGGTGACGGGGCGATGGGGTTCTGGGCCGCACTGGAGGAAATCTATCCCGAGACACACCAACAACGCTGCTGGATGCACAAGACCATGAATGTGCTCAACTGCTTACCCAAGTCGGTCCAGGCGAAAGCGAAACAGGCACTGCACGCGATCTGGAAGGCTGAGACACACGCAGATGCCGAGAAGGCATTCGATCTGTTCATTGAAACCTATGAGCCGAAGTATCCGAAAGCCACTGTCTGCCTGCAGAAAGACAGAGAAGCACTGCTGGCCTTTTACGGCTTTCCGGCCAAGCACTGGCAGAGCATCCGAACGACTAATCCCATTGAATCGACCTTTGCCACCATTCGACACCGAACCAAGCGATCCAGAGGCTGCCTGACACGGGATGGAATGCTGCACATGATGTTCAAGCTGGGTCAGTGCGCTGAGAAGAACTGGCGACGATTACGAGGATTCGATGATCTGGTCAAGGTGATTACTGGAGTGAAATTTAACGATGGAATCGAAGTGACAAAGCTCGATCAGACCGCCGCTTGAATCAATCTCCTAAACACCACTTTTGACAATAACTCGTCCGGTTCCGGTAGTCCACATACTGAATCGCCAAGAGGGCCGTTGGCAGGAGATTTATAGACACGTCCTCTGCGACTAGAACGGGTAAGATCGGCTTACCCAATTCGGCAGCATAGTTGTATTCCCGCGTACAGGCCACGGACTCCAACGCCCTTGGTGCCAACGCAAACACGAACACGTCACATTCGCGAATCTGCTCAAGGATTTGGTTCCACCAACTCTGTCCACCGGTTAACTCGTGATCGAACCAAACTTCATGACCGAGACCTTCAATGTCGTTCTCCAAGGTCTCTACGAGCGGCTTGCTCTCTCGGTCGTAACTGATGAAGATCTTTGGCATCGGCCTCCGCGATCTAGGAGTGACACTATCAGGAGTCCCCGAATGCTACCTCAGGGTAGAACTGGGGCCAATAGAATAGATGATTAGGGGCGGCCTGTCAGAGGTAACTGACTGGGAAGGCGTAAGCGCCCTGACGAGAACGTGTTGACGGAATCCCCTTGAAAGTAGTAGGCGAAGGTATCGCGTCCACAACCTCAAGTTGTGGACACTGCCTGGATGGGTGGGTCTCAGTTCGGTTGAACGGGATTGCCGCTGAGGACGGGGGCGACGTTCCAGGGCAGCAGGTCGTCGATCTGATGCCTCTGATTGCCTCTCCGGGCGAGCCGAGCGCGTGTGACAATCCCATACAGATGACCGCATCGATTCGCTGGGTCGTGTACTCACCGACGTTTCCTTCGATGAACGTCATGGAGCCGAGCAAATCGTTTAAGGCTGCGGACGTCATCGCTCGTTGAATAAAGGGTGGATTAAGGTCGACAGCAGTAACTTGAACTCGTACTCGCTGCGCGATCCGGATAGCGATGGAGCCGGGTCCGCAGCCTAGGTCAAAATCAGTTGCCGGCACGGCCGCAATCATGAGCTGGATCTAAGGACTCAATTTGCTCCGGGCTTATCGGGTTTGCATGAGGTAGTCCGGTATGGGCGGCCGCAAAAACCTCTGTTGAAGTGAAAGTTCCACGATGCCATCGTAGTCGGATTTCCCGATGAATGCGACAGGCGGGTGATACCGCAGAAACGGCGTTCTGGGAGCCAGCTGATGAACCAGCAGTCGTCTTCTAGGAAGTGAGCTATCGAGTCAACTTGCCGATGCACCTGAGGGTTGAGGTGCCTGTATCCCGAACTGCTCTAGCAGTCCGTGAAGCTCACTCGGGCCAGTTTCCAGAGTGAATCTGGCTGCCTGGAAACCGACTTGGAGAGCCGAATCGACATTAACTTGGTGATCATCGATGAAAAGCACTTTGCTTGGCCGAAGGCGGGTTTCCTGCAGGATTATGCGAAAGTATTCGGCTACCGGTTTCTGGACGCCCATCCTGCAGGAGTAGAACTCTTTCTCGAACAGGTTGCCATAGTCGAGGATGCATGACATATAGTGCGCTCGATGTTCCTCCTGATTGCTAGCCAGGTGACAGGCGACGCCACTCCGTCTCAAAGTCCGAACGGTCTGAGCGATCTGCGGGTCCACTTCGATCATCGTCCACGCAACGAGGGCATCCTCGAGCGATCCGTGACACTTCCAGCGCGATAGAACCTCCGACAGTGCCTCTGAGAAGTCGAGCTCACCTGTTAGCACCGATTCTTCTGCCGTGAGGATTTCTGCCACGAATCCCTCCACGTTTTGACCCGGTCGGAGCATCTTCTTCCATGCGCTCATTCGTTTCCGGGAGGGCCTCTGAATCACACCGTCAGCATCCAACAGAACGGCCTCAATCGGAGTCACGGTCACAGCTGTTTCTCCATGGGGACAGCATCGTCAGCGGGCCGTTCGCCTAAAGGCTTGTATCCGCGATTGAGATAGAAGGGCTCTGCGTTCCGGCTCGCCTCTAGGAATGATGAGCGAAATCCGGCTCGTTGAATCTCACCTTCTGCGTGATCCAACAACAAAGTACCTATGCCTGCCCGCGTCCGCTCGGGCAGGACATACATGCCTTCGATGCAGTTGTCGGCAAGCTCGATCCAGCCCACCGCTTCATTGACGGTATCGGCGACCCACACCGTGTGCTGTTCTATCGCGAGGACAACACGTTCCGGCCTGGCTGATGCGGCCCAACTCTTCGCCCGTTCGAGCCCCATGGCACGGGGTGCGAGTTGAATGATGGCAGAGCTACGAATATCGAAAAGACGGGGCGCGTCCTTGGCGGTTGCTAAACGCAGTCTAGCTTTACCTTCCATAACGAGCGGTTTCTGCACTATTCCGGCACGTCAAACACCAGGAAGTCAATTGGTTCTATGACGGCTTCATCAGCTCCACGTCCGGCAGCGTAGAAACGAAGTGAGTCCATCCCCGCCTTGAAATCATCAGGGTCGAGGCTCATCAAAATTGAGTCGGCTCCGAGCGAGAGCTTCTGTGCGTACACTCCATAGTTTGGAGCAACCTGCTGCACCACAACCTCAGAAGAAGCGGTGCAAAAAGAGGCCGCTTCAAACGCTTCACGTTGAGAGGCCAAGGATGGCAAGCGTTGTTCAAGTAGGCTGCGGCTCTCAGGGAAAAATGGCACGTATGGATACATCGATGATTTCTCAGATGTGCCGGTTCGGAGACATAAGCGGCCTCCATCTCGAAGCACCCGCCTGCATTCTCGAGCCGCCAGTTGCCGATCCTCAAAGTGATGAAAGACCATCGATATGAAAATCATATCGACAGAGTTCGACACTAAAGGAACTGCTTCGGCAAAGCCTTCGACGTAGAAGACGTGACTGTCACTTAGCTTGCTCTGAGCCTGGTGCAGCATCTTTGTCGATGGATCAATGCCAATCACGTTCGCACTGAACCTTGCGGCCAAGGCCTGGGAAAAGCGTCCTGTGCCGCATCCAAGATCCAGAACATTCTGAACTGTCTCTCCATCGACGTGAGAGGCAACGAGGTCCATCCATTGGTGGATGACTGCGGGTCCGTGGTCTCGCCCTCGGTCGTAGCGCTCCGGAATGTCGGTCTGGTCGTAGTCCATCGCGGTGTCAGATTCTAGCATCGCATAGAGCGGAGGCCGCTCCATGGCTGAATCCGCGCGCGGGGACGATTCGAAGGATCATGTCTTAGAAGTCGGCTTAGAAGAAATAGTATTACCGAAGCACGACTTCGGTGGCTACTGTCAACTTGTGACGATACCTGCCAGACTTGCGATATAAAATCCACCCGATCGCACTATCACGGCCACCGATATCCTCGCGAAATCATCAGTCATGCAGTCTGGCTCTACTACGAATTAGGCGTCAGCCTCCGGGATGTCGCGGATGTGCTGGCCAAACGGGAAGTCGTCGTATCCTACGAGACCGTCCGACGCTGGTCCAAGAAGTTCGGCCCGAACTACGCGCGGCGACTCAAGAAATGGCACGGCCGTCTCGGCGACACGTGGTTCCTGGACAAAGTATGCGTGACCATCAATGGTCAGCGGCAATATTTGTGGCGTGGGGTGGATCAAGATGTCGACGTGATCGACATCCTCGTCCAGTCGCGACGCAACCGTCATGCAGCGGAGCGATTCTTTCGCAAGCTCTTGAAGGGGCAAGGAAAGGTTCCCTTCCGCCGGGTCACAGACAAGTTGAACAGTTACCGTGCGGCACTCCCCACGATCATGCCTTCGGTGAATCATGACACCGCACAGTACGCGAACAATCGAGGAGAAGTCTCACACCAACCGACCCGACACCGCGAACGACAGATGCGACGGTTCAAGTCGCCACGACACGCTCAACTCTTCCTTTCCGTGCATGGCGTCGTTCTGAATCTTTTCCGCTTGTCCAGGCACAGACTAAAAGCGGTTCACCACAGGGTGTTGAGGGCGCGTTCTTTTGCAACGTGGGAAGCGATCACGGCAGCCTGATCGAACTGCACTCATTCGGCACAAGTCTGACCTTCGCACTGTAGGTTGACAATACCCTCGGAAGTCGACTGCGCGCACGCCACCCTGGCCATCAACGCACTGAGGCCCGACTCCCCTGCAACATACTCAACCGCATGCTCGGGCTCGGAGCACCAAGATCTCAGGCGATCCGATACTGAAAAAGGGCCTCGTGAGGGCATATCGGCCGAATTCGATCTATGCAAAAACGCCGCTCGGTGTACGGCTTTGGCCTTGACCTTCGCCCGCCGGTACGTGCATTTGCGTATTCCGGACCATCCTGAACACTGATTCCGATCCATCGTGAACACCGATTCCGGGATCGTGAACGCGGATTCCGGGATCCTGAACAGTGATTCCGGTGATCCTGAACACCGATTCCGGCCATCGTGATCACTCGTCGGTAGCGAAGTTTGGAGCTTTTAGGTTCTCCTGAAGCACAGGAGGGCCTTGATGGTAACGAAACGACTACCGATGAGACAGATACGCGAGATTCTACGACTCAAACACGACCAACAGCTCAGCCACCGGGCGATCGCCAGCGCATGTCGCGTGGGCTTGGGCACCGTTGCGGACTACTTGGGACGGGCCAAGCAGGCCGGACTGGAATGGCCGCTGCCCGAAGACCTGGACGAGGCAGCGCTTGAAGCGCGGCTGTTTCCCCGCGCGGGACCGGGCTCCCGGGAACGGGTGGCTCCGGATGTAGAACGGATCCACCAGGAGTTGAAGCGTGTTGGAGTCACCCTGCACCTGCTGTGGGAAGAGTACCGAGAAGCGAATCCAAAGGGATATGCCTACAGCCAGTTCTGTGAGATCTACCGGCGTTGGGCCCAGAAATTGAAGCCCTCGATGCGACAGGTGCACCGCGCCGGAGAGAAGACCTTCATCGACTTTTCCGGCAAACGGCCACAGCTGACGGATCCACGGACGGGCAAAGCTATTCCAGTCGAGTTGTTCGTCGCTGTTCTGGGCGCCAGCGGTTACACCTACGCGGAAGCGACACCGAGCCAGAAACTCCCCGATTGGGTCGGCGTGCATATCCGCATGGTGGAGTTCTTCGGCGGATCGAGCCGGATCTGGGTTCCCGACCAACTCAAGAGTGCCATTACCCAGCCCTGCCGCTATGAAGCAGGCGTCAACCGTACCTACCAGGATGAGGCCGAACACTACGGCGCCGTTGTCATACCGGCCCGGCCGCGGAAAGCTCGGGACAAAGCGAAAGTTGAATCGACCGTCCTGGTCGCACAGCGGTGGATCCTGGCCAGGATCCGGAATCGCACGTTCTTCAGTCTGGCCGACTTGAACGGAGCCATTCGAGAGTTGCTGGTGGAACTGAACCAGCGGCCGATGCAGAAGCTTCGAGTATCCCGCCTGGAACTCTACGAGCGGCTGGATCGACCGGCATTACAGCCCCTCCCGACCAACCGGTATGAACAGGCCGAGTGGAAGGACTGTCGTGTCAGCATCGATTACCACATTACCGTGGACCGCCATCCTTACAGCGTGCCCTGCCAGTTGATCCATGAGAGGGTGGAAGCGCGTTACACGGCGTCCATTGTCGAGGTCTACTACAAAGGCCGGCGCGTGACGTCCCATCGCCGTCGCTACGATCACAAGCCGTCGACTCTGTCCGAACATATGCCCAGTGCCCATCGGGCCCATGCGGAATGGACACCGTCCCGGCTGATTAGTTGGGCGGAGAAAACTGGCCCCAAGACCGGCCGCCTGGTCGAGGAGATCATGAAACGGTGGCCGCATCCGGAACAGGGGTACCGGGCCTGCCTGGGATTGATGAGTCTAGGTCGCCGCTCCGGCGCCGAGCGGCTCGAAGCCGCCAGTGCGCGGGCGCTGCACTTGCAGTCCTATAGCTACCGCACCGTCAAGAACATCCTGTCGTCGGCCCAGGACCGGTTGCCTTTCGGGGACACCGAAACCCCACCGACGCCCCATCACGACAACATTCGCGGCGCCGCCTACTATGCGGACCCCGAGGAGACGCACTCATGCTAATGGAACAAACCCTGGAGAAGATGAACCAGATGAAGCTATCGGCCATGGTCGAGGCCCTGGAGCAGCAACGCCGCTCGAATCAGTACACGGATCTCGGCTTCGAGGAACGTCTGGGCCTACTGGTGGATGAGGAGTGGACGGCCCGGGAGCACCGCAAGCTCACCCGACGCCTGCGCGCGGCGAAGCTGCGCGACGCGACGGCATCGCTGGAAAACGTCGACTTCAAACATCGTCGCCGTCTGGACCGTTCCCAAGTCCTCGCCCTGGGCTCCTGCGGGTGGATCCAAGACCGGCACAATCTTCTCATCACCGGTCCGACCGGCATCGGAAAGAGTTTTCTGGCTTCGGCTTTCGTCGAACGCGCCTGCCGGCGGGGTTTTAACGCCACCTACGTCCGCATGCCTCGGCTCTTGCACCAACTGGCGGTCGGCCGTGGCGACGGCTCCTACACCCGAGTCCTGGCCCGTCTGGCCAAAACCGATCTGCTGGCCATCGACGACTGGCTCCTGGCCCCGCTGCGCGACGCTGAACGCCGGGACCTGATCGAAGTCGTCGAGGAACGGAGCGAACGTTCCGCCATCTTGATCGCCAGCCAGCTCCCGGTCCCCGACTGGCACGGCGTCATTGGCGACCCGAACCAGGCCGACGCCATCTGCGATCGCCTCCTCCACAATGCGCACCGTATCGAACTGAAAGGGGCATCGATGCGGCAAACCAAGACCCAACCCAAGACGTTGAAGGAGTCCCGATGATCGGCGCACCGATGCATCCACACGCCGCCGCCAGGGGGTACTCCAGGCCGGCCCCGGACCCAATCGTCGCTCCTGCGCAATCCTCGCGCGAAGGAAGTGCGGGAATCCGGGTCCGGGCGCGGAACGCGCGCCTCACGCAGGGCACGGGGCCTGTGGAAACTGCCGCAGCCGTGCAAATGGGAATGGTGGCCTTCGGCCGACTTTCTCTTGATCATTTCCACCGCTGCTTGCAAAAGCCTCCGCAAAAAACGCTCCCGGCTTTCGCACAGTTACACACAGGCCGGCGGCGATTTATCACAATAATTTTGGAAAGGACTAAAACAGGGAAAACCTGGACTCTGAAGGAATAAACTGAGACGCTAACCCGTCGCTTCGCTCCGGCGAGTGTTCACGATGGCCGGAATCGGTGTTCATGATTCCGGAACTGGTGTTCACGATCAGCGGAATACCCACATTCTCGGAGCGAAGCTCCGGTCGGGGCGCGACGCGCCTGTGGGTCTGGACCGTGTGGCCTGTGGGGTTGCGAGACCCTTAGGGTTCGGGTCGACCTCGCTTGCCGCCCGTCATCTCCCACGCACCGCTGTAGGCTGCGAACGTGGTGAATGTCTCCGCCGGAATGAACCGGATGTCGGCGTTAGAGCAACGGTTCCTGTTGCACGCCGATAGTGCCGGGCCGCGCAGGCGCGTGGCTTTGACGCTCCCGTTGGGTGTCGTAATCGCTCAGGGCCTGTTGCGTGTCGCCCTGGTGGAGGTGTCGTGGACCGCTGTTTCGTAATCAGTCCAATTGGTGACCCACAGTCGAAGGAGCGCTCTCATGCGAATGACGTGTTGCAGCTCATCATCGAACCGGCCGCGGCGCGCTTAGGCCTCGAGGCCGTCCGGTCGGATCGCATCGATGCCGCCGGTCGCGTCTCGAAGCAGATGTTTAATGCGATCCTGCAGTCCAAGTTGACCATTGGCGTCTTGACCGAGGGCAATGCGAATGTCTTCTACGAGGTGGCGATTGCGCAATGCGCACAGCGGCCGCTGGTCCTGCTGCTCCGCGAAGGTGAGGATCTCCGGTTCGATGTGCAAGATCTCCGTATCATCAGGTACAACGAGAACTTCGATGCGCGGACCCTTCCGTCCGTGATCGACAACGTGGTCCGTCAGGCACAGCTCCAGCTCGATGGCGGGCCGGTGCCGACTCCCGCTGAGCTGTTTGGCTCCTGGCCCTCAGCGACGCAATCTCCGAGTCCATCTGGCGCCACGTTCGACAAATGCATCGACGAGATCCAGCGGGAGCTGACAGCGGACGGTCTTTTCTCGATCTGGTCCGCGGAACACGACATGACTGTTCCGGATTTCGAGTATATCCGCGACATCGCGCTGCAGAAGCTGGTGTACGCCTGCACACAGCTCTGGAACGGGCGCTCAGAGAGCGCAAACCTCTGGATTTGTCATGCCGTTGACGACCAGGGGAGGCCCCGTATGCTCCGATCCGGCATGCGGCAGGGATATTTTCCGTTCGAGCAACTGCTCGACAAAGTGGTGGCGGCCCGTAAGGTGTTCTACAGGGCGACGGTTATCAAATACGACCGCGATGACCTGTCCGTCGCGGCCCAGGTGGTCCGGAGCACCCAGCCGAAGATCGAGCAACTCAAAGACTCCCGTTTCGAGGGACCGGAGGAGAGTCTCGGAATTCAGTGGATACTCGGGATTCCCGTGACTCGCATTCCCACGCCCGCTACGGCCGGCCAGCCGCTGTGCCTCACCATCGATTACCTGGACCCGATCGCCGAAGAGAGTATCGAAGCTGTTATGCAGCGCGCCTCCATCGTGTCCGAGCTGTTGACAACGTTGGCACAGGAACAGCACACCTGAAACTCATGAACGAACCGGCGCAGCCCGGCACGGATCCAGTCACCCAGGCGGCAATGGACGACCAGCGCTGGTTGCAGCTCAGCCGTGCGCCCGGGGCGCGAGTTCCGCTTGATGAGCTGCCGCTATCGATGCCACTGCTTGACCGAGTTGGCGCGACCGCACCCGCCATGCTGCTTCGGAACACTGTGCTGGTGGCCGCACAGCATCTTCTCGGATCCACTGTAGGGCTCATCGACTGGATGCATCGGTGGGGCCTACCCTACGAACAGATGTTTATTTGCGGCAAGGTGTACTCGACGCATCGGTTGGCCTTGTGGCGGCTGTCGGAGCTCGGGGTCGCCGTCAATCCGAACAGTCTTGTGCTGACCGACGCTGAAGTGCGGGATCCGGAATTCTCCTACGACCTACGGTTTGCGACCGACGTGCGAGCAACGCTCACCCAGGCGGGGCCGGTCCTCAACCGGCTCCGCGACGAGCGGAAGGCACCGAAACAGCTGCTCGTACTGGACGATGGGGCCTCATCCATCGGTCTGCTTTTGGCTGAGCCGGCCCTGGCGTGCGGGGCGCGGGTCGCCGCCGTCGAGCAGACCCGTCGCGGGGCGCGGGTCGTCCACAACGCCTCGCCAGGCAGCATCGCGTTTCCGATAGTGAACGTGGCCGAGAGTGCTCCAAAGCTCGGACCTGAAGCAGAGCTCATCGGCCAGTCGGTGGTCGACGAACTACTGATTCGCATGAGGCGGATCGAGGGACCGGGTGCGTCGCTGGAGGGCCGGCAGGTGGCAATCGTCGGTTATGGCAGCGTCGGGCGGGCGGTGGCGTCCGCACTTCGGCCACGGGGCGCGCAGCGGACGGCTGTCGACATCGATCCATCGGGGCGCCAACGAGCTCGCGACGACGGAGTCACCATTTCGTCGATCGATCGCGAAAGTCGTGAGGCTGACGTCATCATCGGATGCACCGGAGTGTGCGTGCTGGAGACAGACTGGGCGAAGTCACGTCGAGGTCGTGTATATCTTGCAAGCGCATCTTCGTCCGATGTCGAGTTTCGCAACGATCCGGGTCTGCGATGGAAGGCGCGGCTGAATCCGGCCCCCGAGATTGACGATTCTGATCACCAACGCATTCACGCCGATTTCGTCTATGGCGACAACCCGGCCCAGGTTATTGTGCTCAACGGCGGGTATCCGGTGAACTTCAACGGCGCGCTCGATCCGATACCCGCGGAGCGGATACAGCTCACCCGAGCCCTGCTGCTGTCGGGTTTGCGCCAGGCGGTGGAGTCTGTGGAGACCGGGCTCCGATCGTTCAACGAACAGGAAGCGGCGTCAATCGCCAGCGAGTACGCGCGGCTCGTCCCAGGAGTTTAGGGAACCGCGATTGAAAACGTTGCCCTCGTCACTCTCGCCACGCTCCAATCTCACCCTCAACGACAAGCGGCGCTAGGAGGCTGCCGACGCTCATTTTTCGGCAGCCTCCTATGCGGCACAGGATGTGCCATCATTTTCGATGGCTGAAAGCTATTGAAAATGAAAGCCATGCGAGCATCACACGTCTCCGACGGCCTTGCTGAAAAAGTCATGGATGGCTTCTTCAGCATCCTGCAAAAGACGCCAGGTGTCGGGCCGCGCACCCTGAAGTTTCCCTTCTCAGCAGGTCAGTTGAGATAGAATGGGGCCGCGAGACGTCCGTTGCCCTTCCGGGGCGAATGGCAGCCCGGGTTTCGCTCCGGATGTACGAACTCGGGGAAGTCTCTGTGCGTTAGGGAATGGCAATGCGGTGGGTCACCCGACCCGCTGAAACCGCCAAACTAGGGAGCAAGCCATGAAGAAACGTCTCACTTTCTTTGCCGTTGCGGTTGCCCTGTCGATGGTTTCCGCCCCTTCACTGGCCCATCACGGTCGCGGCCAGACCTACGATATGGAAAACGAGATCACTTTGCAGGGGCGTGTGACTCAAGTGCTGTGGCGCAATCCTCACGTCTTGTGGTTCATGGATGTCGAGGACGAAAACGGCAATGTGGTCAACTGGGCGTTTGAACACGGAAGCACGAGTTCCCTGTCCCGGGAAGGCTATCATCGGAACACTCTCAAGGTAGGCGACGCAATTGTCGCGACGGTCCATGCCGCCCGCAATGGGGGTGCCACTTCGATCGTGGTGAAAGTTATTCTACCGGACGGGACGGAGATGATGTGTCGCGGCAGCGGCTGTGACTAGCCCCGGGCGTCAGACACCGCCTCATGGATCGACGAGGAGTTTGGCGACATCCGACGCTGAACAATCCCAGATCCGTCTGGAAGAACGAATCCCTGACAGCGGCCGCTCCTTTTGCCTTCCGTGCGAATAATGAGGTGGACGATCAGCTCAACCCGCCTCGCACGGGATTTCTACCCGTATTCCGCCTCGTCTGGCGGGGGAGTGCGCCGTGCTCTATGATTGAACGATTCACTTGGCCACACGCCCCCGTCACGTCGGGCCAGAGCGTGAGATGGGGCATTCGCCACGGTACTTGGCTTCGAACTCCGTTTCCTCTCCACTAGCCCGAGCTTGCGCCACGGGTGCATCCGGGCACGTTGTGGGTCGGCATTCACACGGCGACAGGTGGCACGGGTGTCTGATGGCAAGTGTGACCCCGATATGGTATTAATGACGCGAATTGTTGACCCCCACGTTCCGTGATCCGGCCCGAGAATGAACTCGAACAGCCAAACCCAACCCACGCAAGCGGGAGGGGCATGGAGATACAATCATGCAAGATCGTTTCACCGCCGTGATCGTCGCCGCATTGTCAGTGCTCTGCTTATTCTCGTTGACGTCATGTGCTGGGGCACAGGTCGACGAGAACCCGTTCGACGTACGTGATTTCACCGGAGTATGGCATTTGGAGGGAGGATCGGGTGAATTCGGCCCACCCAATCCTCCCGCCCTGACTCCGGCCGGCATGGCGGCGATGCAGGGGCGGGTGCCTTCCCGAAGCGTGGACGATCCCAGCCTTTCGAACGACCCCTCCTATGAGTGCAATCCCGAAGGTTTTCCAAAGCTCCTGTTTGATGCCGAACCCATGGAAATCATGCAACTCCCCGATCGGCTGTTGCAAACATTTCAGTGGGAGGGACGGATCCGCTACATCTGGCTCGACGGCAGGGATCTACCGACGGGAGAGAACCTCGACAATTTGGGTCCAGCCTGGTATGGCCATTCGGTCGCTGAGTGGCAAGGGGACACGCTCGTAGTCAATACGGTCGGTTCTGATGACAGAGCCTGGCTCGACAGGCCGGGCCACCCGAGAAGTTTCAACGCACGCGTCGAAGAACGTTACCGGCTGCTCGACCCCGACACGATTCAAGTTCAACTGACAATCGAAGATCCCGAATACTATTCCGCTGTCTGGATGGGTGACCCGAAAATCTTCAAGAGACTTTCCCAGGACCAATATACTTTCTTCGGCTGGGAAGGAATCTTTTCGGGAACTACAGAACAGATCTGTGCGCCGATGAACGAGGTTGAAACTTACAATGAGCTGTTTCGGGATCTCGGGGCGGAGGGAATCACTCCGACCCCATGAAACCCGGCTTGAAGAACTGAAGGAACGGGTCCCTGTCCGATTAATCGGAAATACCCTAGCAGCCCGTGGCAGAAGTCCCGAGGACCGCGCGCAGGGGTCTTCGGGTTGCAGGCGCGAAGTGAGGAGTGGAGCGATGTCTTTTCATCGTGACCGACGAGGGACAAAGCCTGCGGCCGGAACCCCCCTGCGCCCAAAGGGTTACGGCGAAACGGGGCCGTCTTCGTTGTCGCCGACTCCTCCCAATGAATGCGCATTGTCTCTTCTTCGCGGCTTCGGGCCGGTGCCTCGTCGTCTCCTAGAATCCGGCCCCGTTTGGCCGTAACGCGGTCCTTGGGACTTCTGCCACGGGCTGCTAGCCCACTACGAGATCACCGACAAACTCGGCCAAGGTGGCATCGGCTCGGTCTGGCATGCGTGGGACACGAAACGGGGCCGTGGGGTGGCCGTCAAGACGCTGAATCTTTAGTTCGGTTTGAACGCGAAGCGAGTTAATTAACCTGTGCCGCAATCCGACCTCGAAACAAATTCATGGAAGAGACCGCGAAATCCACAATCGCAGAATATCCCGCACACTTCATCACTCTCATAGCTGTGTTGACGGCCCCCCCATCGATACGGGTAAAACGGTCCGCTACATCGACCGGTTCCAAGCCGGCAGCGTTGCCGTCATTCTGCAAGAGTCGATCCAATTGGACTTGCACCGCCTCCGGGTCGTTCCAGTCCGCTCGAAACAGGATGATCCCATCCTTCCCAATCACATAAACAGAATTGGGCCTGGCGCCATAGTCTCTGTGCATGGTTCCTTCCAGGTCATCCACCAAAATTGTCCGCTCAACGGGTTCAAATCGTTTGAGATCCCGTGCGTCGTTCATTTTGTCGGAAAAACTCTCGTGTGCTGGATAGTTTTCTCCGGGGTGAGCCTCCCGCGTATACAATACGTAAAAATCAGCCTCGCCTTCGTAAGCTCTCATTAGAGATTCCATCACGGGAACCTTTGCGCAGAAGACCGGTCAGGTGAGACTTCCGAATTCGAGAACGATCGGCCCCTCCGCCCAGAGGTCGGAAAGCCTCACACTGTCTTCCTCCAGCGTATAGAGCGTCGCATCCAGCGCCTCTCCTCCTACGCTCACACGTTGCCCGGATACCGAGTCATAAGCGGCAAAGTGAAAGTGAGCGTAGTTGTATGCCTCGTAAGGCCCAGGTGGAATCAAGATCAATGAGCCAAACAATACGACACCAGCGGACAAGAGGCCGAGAACCGCAGTCCCGAACCATTGCAGCATCCACCAGCCTCGTCTGGCGCGTGGTCGTGTGCTGAAGGCGTACCATCCAGCCACTAGCGGAAGCAAAGCTAGAAAGGCAACAAACGGAATATTGACGCTGAGAGGATCGTCTCGCAGGAGAGACAAGATCACCAGACCCGCCATTGCAGCAGCAGCGCCCAACGGAAGAATCAAATATGGATTCCCTGTGATTCGTCGCATTGTTTCAACTCCTAAAGTCGTGAACCGAGGCCCGGGTCTTCATTCTGAAGGCCTTCCTCATACGGCGATACGGCAAAGCCTGTTGCACTAAAATCCTGAAATTTTGATCACTATAGTGCATTCGAAATCGGACAACACGATAAATCCCTGCAAATGTCATGAGGAAACAAATTGGCCGTATCGATTAGGACTATGCGTGATCTGACCCCCTAGTCACGGCAAAGGGTACAACGCTGAGTCGGCCGACCTGACGGATGAAATAGAAACTGTACCCTGCAGCGGCAGTAACACGAGCGATGAAGGTGCCGGCAGTGAACCTGTGAGCGATGGCGACACAGATCACCCGGTCTCATACGGCCGAGACTATAGGAGTGCTCATGGGAGTGCGTTGCTCTACAGAGCTCTGTTCGAAATGCTCTGGCGGGCTACAGTCTAGCGATTTTATTCCGTCGGAAAGCAGATTGCTTGAGGGAGGCCTCCGAATAACCCGTACCACCCGCGCCGGGTCACGTTCTGGGGGGATTCCTTTCTCCAGGTCTTCACGTCCGACACCCAGGGTCTCGTGTACATCTCCTCGTCATAGAGTGTCACCGTAACTTGCAGTGTGTTGGCATCGACCAATCGGTAGCGCTCCTCCACGCGAGCGTCGTACCCTCTCGGAAAACCGAACGAATCCAGCCACGCTCTGTCGTCGATACCGACCGAGTTGACGACGAGGGTGTCGCCCTCCCAGACACCAACGCCGTGTCCGTACCAGGTGGCCCCTAGACTCGCAAGGTCCTCGGGCGATGGCACTGGACGCCCGTCGATCCAGATTTCACGCGGTCTTCGCTCTTCGCTCCAGATTTGCACAACACGATTCGGCAGAATTATCAGTTCCTGGTGGCTCGATTCGAGCAACAACCTCGGCAACCCTTTCGGATTGCAGCCGAGGGCAGCATCATTTGAAGGAGCGGCGTTGCTGGCCTCCCTTGCCAGGGGATGTCGGCTGGGACCCGGCAGAATCACATCTCTCAGCTTCGCCTCGCCCGCGGCCGTCAGCGGCGGCATGCTTTCAACCGGACCAAAGCCAGGATCCCCGCCCGTCCGCACATAGATTCCGGAAAGATCATTCGGATCAAATCCGCTCCCCTGGGCTTCGGCCACACCGGCACGAGTGGCACCTGTCATGAGGAGAACGAATACCGTTACGATGACTGGCATCCATAGGAAGGCATTTAGAATCGCGAAACGACTTCGCATGTTCGAATCTCCTTTTCCGATCCTGAGCTTCGCTTGTTCGAATCTTTAGCGTTCCAAAAAAACGGATCGGGGACCCTGCGGACTTCCAGCGACGCCTTCTGGAGGGCAAAGTATTGAGACCTCAAACGTGCCTCTTCTTTAAGGTTGCGGTAAATCTGCGTATGCGGGCTCGTTCCGAAGGTGGAACTCCGCTTCGTTCATCGGGGCACAGATGGCTTCGGTGACCCCCGAATACAATCCGAACCATCCAACATGAGTCACGAACGCGCGGGGCATTCGTCTCCACGGCTTAATATCACCGACCCAGGGAGTGGCGTAATACTTGGAATCATACAGCGTGTACTGGACCGCGATTGCATCCGGAGCCACGCGTCTGTAACGCTCTTCGAACCGTACCTCGGAGCTGAATGGGTAACCCGTGTCATCATCGATCCAGTTTCTCTCATCGAGACCAACGGTTTCGACGATAAGCGTGTCTCCCTCCCACCGGCCAACCGAATATCCGTAAAAGGTCTGCCCCAGTTCGGCGATGTCTTCCGGCGTGGGCAGTGATCGCCCGTCCATCCAGATTTCGCGCAAGGTCTGGTCCCACTGGGACAACTGCAGCAGCCTGTCCTCCAGATGGATGTTTTCGATTAGCTCCTGATCGAGCCATAGCCGTGGGAAACCCTGCGGAGCGCATATGAACTGCGGATCGTTCCCAAGCGCTGGATTGGGGACGTTGTCGGGCGAAACACGCTCGGCCAGCTTCGCCCGGCCCTCCACAGTCATCGGCGGGACATTCGGACCGGGCGCCTCCCACCCCCCGGCCACCGATCTGTAGATTCCCGACAGGTCCTGGGGATCAAAGCGGATTGAAGCCGTCTCCAAGCCGCCGTCCTCAGCCGACGATTCCGGCGTGATGAATCCGTCCCTTGAGAACGGCAGGACTGAGTAATCCCGCAGGCCGTACTCTTTATCTTCTTGTAATCGGGCCAGCGTCACCTGTGGAAACGCAACGACCGTGGACACCAACAAAAAGAGTGCCGACACGCAACCTGTCGTTACGTCTGCCAAGCGATTTCGCATTCTCGATCCTCCTACTCTGAGCTTTTCGCACAAGCTGTCAGATCGCCCAATTTAGTCAAGGGGATTTCCGCCGCCGCCGATGCGCGACATCAATTCTCTTCCGCCCTCGTCGATGAACATAACGATAATCCCAACCGGCGTGCCGTTGCGGGCGCCGTTGAAAACGGCCGTTATCGGCTGGCCGACTTTCAGCGTACCCCGGTTGTAGCCCGCCTGTGCGAGGTTGGCCGTGCCGGTATTTTCGAACGACCAAGTTACGATTTCACCGTCATCCCCCGGCGCGTCCACCATAATCCGCACGTGAGGATTCCGCCATAAAACTTCCGACACCGTGCCTGTTACTGTGCGTCGATTGTCCATATCAAACGCATTCCCTCGGCCGTGATGCGCGAACAGCGGCACGGCCGCCATCAACAAGCCGGCGAGAACGAGGGAAACTGTGTAAGTTTTCTTCATAGATGCCCCCAAATTTATACTTCTGTATGTAGAGAAAGAGTATAGGCGAAATAACAGGCCTCGGCGATAGTGATGATGGTGAAAATACCGACCGATTGAGAACCGAATGACCCACGGCGCGGTGACCTGTCGAGCTCTAATGGCGATGAGTTCCTGAATGAAGGACCTCCACTAGTGTCAAGTCCGGGCGAACCCGAGACGCGAATGGGCGCCCATGAGAAATCCAGACACACCGGCCCCGTCGATGACGTCAGTCTGATCGACCACAAAAACACCTGACGATCACGGGTGCCCTATGAGGCACGACATCTGAATCGGGACGGTGCGCGCGAGGCGTGACAACGCAGTCAGGGCGAACTTGACAATGCCGGCCACGCCTACCATCATCAAGCCGCGTGACGGTTCGATCGAGTTCCCGGGAAATACAGGGTTGGGCAGCAGAAACTCCCGGCGATTTTGGACCGCCGGCGCGCCAAGGTGACCAAATTCCCTGCGGGAGGTTATTCATGACGGATCTTGATCGACGCGCCTTCTTGACCAAAGCCATCGCATCTCTAGGACTGGCCGCGACGTTAAACGTTGACCGTCTCGCGGCCTCTTCTCAGGTGGCGTCCGCGAGGGCAAACCGCATCGACGTGCACCACCATTTCTCGCCGCCGGCCTGGATTGCCGAGGTCTCAGGACGGCCGCTGCTGAACCCAGCGAACCCCAGATGGACGCCCGAGCAGTCGATCGAGGACATGGACCGCGCCGAGGGCGCGGCCGCGGTGATTTCCATCACCAACCCAGGCCTGTATTTCGGCGACCGGGAGGTGACGCGCCGCCTGGCCCGCGCATGCAACGAGTATGGCGCGCAGCTGGTGCAGGCGCACCCGACCCGGTTTGGCCTGTTCGCCGCCATGCCGTTGCCCGATGTGGACGCAGCGCTGGCCGAGATCGAGTACGCCTATGACACTCTAAACGTGGACGGCATCGGGCTGATGACGAGCTACGACGAGAACATCTGGCTGGGCAATCCGGACTTCAGGCCCGTGATGGAAGAGCTCAACCGGCGCAACGCCGTGGTCCATGTCCACCCGACCGCCGCCAATTGCTGTCGGAACCTTTCGTATGGCGTTTCTCCGGGAAGCATGGAGTACGGGACCGACACGACCCGCGCCATCGTAGGCGTATGCTTCAGCGGGGACGCGGCGATGTTTCCCAATATTCGGTTTATCTGGTCGCACGCCGGCGGGTCGCTGCCATTCCTAGCCGGCCGCATCGAAGGAGCTTCGCGCCGGGCCCAGGACCGCCTGCCGAACGGCTTCCTGCACCAGGCCAGCCGGTTCTACTACGACACGGCAGGAGCCGCCAACCGCGGGGCGATGGTTTCCCTGCTGGAGCTCGTGCGAACGGACCACGTGATGTTCGGAACCGATTTCCCTCCTGGTGGGACCATCCAGGGGATGGCCGACGCCCTGCGCTCGCTGGAGCTCTTCAACGAGAGTGACTTAAGGGCGATCGAGCGCGGCAACGCGGTCCAGCTCATTCCGCGACTCAAGATCCCGGCCGATGAGTAAACCAATCGGGGGCTGTAGCGCAGCGGGTGGCAAGGCCCACCCAGGGAATATCGGAGTTGGGGTGTTATGTAGGGCTGGCGCACGGCCACAGGCCGCCGCGCGCCGACCTCTCGCATGAGATTTTGAAGTGGGACCGTCAGCTTACGAGCAAGGGATTCAACGGACTTGGGGGCTTGTGCTGTCCCGACCGGGGTGCTTTAACTTGTGTAGGCTTTCTTGAAAAAGGAATGATGCACTCTGCGCACCAGGGTTTGTGATTCGATGAAATCATTCAGGTCGTCGTCTTGTCGTACAGTTACATCAATTTCATCTCCGACAATCAAGAGGTATGAAAGTCTGGGGCTTTCGTACTCGTGGCAATGACTTTATCTCGTACGATACGGTGTAGGGAGGCTGGGCCCATCCTGGTTGAAGAGGCGCTGCGGCCTGTTCTTCACTTCGCCGACGCCGGCAAAGCCACGCTTACTCGTCGGGCCCCAAAGCCCCAGGATCTCGAAACCCTTCGTTGTATGCATCCACCTCGTCCATCGGAGCGCAGATGGATTCTGTGACTCCGGAGAACAACCCCGACCATCCGTAAAAGGTATAGTTTTCGGGCGACTCACGCTGGAAGGTTTTGGGCGCTCCCAGCCAGGGGGCCGTATAGTTCAGCGGATCATAAAGCGTCAATTCCACCTCTATCGCATCGTAGTCGACCCGTCTGTAGCGCTCTTCGATCCGTCCGTACATACTGCGTGGATGACCGGGCCGGTCTAGCCAAGCCCTCTCATCCACGCCAACGGTGTTCACGACAAGCATGTCTCCCTCCCAACGGCCGACGGAATGTCCATACCAGGCTGGACCAAGGTTGTCGAGGTTCTCGCCTGATGGCAATTCCCGGCCATCGAGCCAGATGTATCGTATTCGGTGCTCCCACTGGAAGACCTGCAACAACCTGTCGGGAAACATCAGGAATTCTACTTGCTCACCATTTTTGAGGATCTTTGGAAAACCCAACGGATTGCACTGGTATTCGGGGCTATTGGATTCATGCGGGTAGGAGACATCCGGTGACAGAGGATGACTTCGGGCCGCCGTGCCAGGCACTGGAATTCGGTTCCGTACGATTTCCATAGCCCGTGGAGTCAGTTGAGGTCGGGTATCCGGGCCAAAACTCGCAAATTCGCTGACTGAGTCGCGTAAAAGGTAAATCCCCGAGAAATCTTGCCGGTCGAAGTCGCCCGACGCCCGATCCTGGCCGGACACGTCCGGCAGTAACCCGAACAGAAGGACCAGGACCGATGCCATGAGGCAGTTGAAGAGTCGACTCATCATTAGTTTCGCAAACCTCCTTGTTTCGCAAACATCCTTGGTTCGCAAACATCCTTCACGGTTTTTGCCGTGAACGCAAGACGTGGCTTCATAACGATCGGGACCCGAATCGCGGTGTCCGTCGGCTAATCTAAAGGATTTCCACCCCGACGTCGCGACATGATGATCGAGCCATCTTCAAGAATAACTTCCACGACAACAGCCGTGGGTGCGCCCGCAGCGGAAGGATTCACGACAGCGGTGATTTCCTGGCCAACCCTCAGTGTGTTCCGACCATAGCCCAGACGGGCCAACCGGGCGACTCCGGCGTTCTCAAAACCCCAAGTGACGACATCGCCGTTCTCGTCTTCCGCGTCTATGTAAATCACGACGTGAGGATTGCGCCAAGACACTTGCGACACCCTGCCCGTCAGGGTCAATTCGGTCTCCATGTCATAGGTGTTCCCACGGCCGTGATGCGCGTCCAGTGGCCCCACGACAACGGCCAGGGCCAGAATGCCGATCAAAAATGCTACAGATTTCGCCATCGAAACCTCCTATAGATCATGAACTCCTTAGCATAAAGTGAGCCGCTCTCAGTCGCGTAGCCGCTCCTAGAGACAACCGTTCCCGGACTATTCATGTAATCTTACTACCACGCGAAGACGAGCCTTACGTTTTTGTTACGACGGGGACGCAGCGTGCAACTGTCTCAAGCCCTGGGTGTAGGGTGTGGCCTCTTCCCTAAGGTCCGCCCCAGCCGAAGTCGCCGATCCGTCTCCCCTGAACTGTGTTTACGCGCTCTGCGATTGAGCTTCGAGCGGCGCCTTCCAGCTTCGATAGGCTGTCCCCAGCAGTGCACCGAAGCCAATCAGAGTCAGGAGCACGTTTACCACACCTCCAACGTAGGGCAGACTGATGGCGATGAAGACCAGCGCCAGCCCCACCAGAAGCGGGCCCGCCACTCCCATTGCCGCGATCGACCCAGACACCAACACTGCGCGTCCGATAAATTGTGCGATGACTACCTTCCCCAGGTACAGGCCGAGCAGCCATGCGGCGCCAGCGGTCAGAGCCACGGGCAGACCGATCAGGGTGATGCCCACTATAGCGGCGGCAACCGGTGTAGCCACTGCCGCTAAAAATCCGATTCCTCCAGCGGTGAACAGTGCTCGAGGGTCGTCCAAGTTCACTCTTCCGGCCGCGGGAAAGACCCAGAACAGGGCCAGACCGGAAACAAACGCCGCCACAAGTCGGGACAGTCGTCCGAGATAGAATGCTATCGTCGTGAACCGATTGGGTTCAAAATCAGACAACTCCAGGTTCGTCGAACCCTCGATCATGGCTCCCGGATCCACACTGAAGTTGTCCGCCTCGCCCATGTGGGCTTCGAGGTCTCCACCAATTTCGGCCGGGGCTTGGACTGTGAAGGTCTGACCGCCGAAAAGCACGTCCCCACCAACGGCACCGGCGATGTTCAAAGACCGCGAACCTACTGTCAAGTCGCGGCCGAGGGTGCCATTGATGATACCGTCCTGCGCCCCGATGACGACGTTACCGACCACTTCGCCGTCATCGCTCAGGGTGACAGACTGAGCCCCAGCGTATAGATTGCCCGCGGTCTCCCCGTCAACCTGGACGGTTTGACCGACTCCCAGCATGTTGCCTTCGATCCGGCCCGTCACTTCGATACGTTGTCCGAACGAAAAGACGCTACCCTGAACCACCCCGCGGATGGTCACCAGCCGGGCGAACGCGATCAGATCACCGGTCACTGTGCCATCCACGGTAATGGACTGCCCAAAGAAAACCAGTGTGTCGTCTACGATGTCCCCGGCCGCAACGGTAACATTTTCGTCGTCCAGGCGGAGGTCCGTGGCTTGGCCGGGAGAGACGGCTACCCCTAGAATCAGCGTCAGCAGCAGGACGCTCGACTGGAGGGACCGGCGGAGAAGCCGGGCCAGCCCCGGCAAGCACAGGATGCCCCCTACGGCGAAAGTCGCGTTGCGGATTGTGGACATCATGCTGACATCTCCTTCGTTGAGGGCGTAAACGATCGCGTTCATGAACAGATTCAGTTGGCCTGCCAGGCTCAGTGGATCAAACCACTGCAGTTGGGGAGGCAGCTGGATTCCCCCCACAGCGTCCAGGCCCAGGCGGAAAACCACTGCCGCGGTGAAGACACCGACACTGAGATGGAGGGCGGCAGTGCGCAGGGCGCTCGCTGCCGTCGCCGGATTGTCGGGTGGAGATTGAAGGTCCACTTCCTGGAGGCAGTGGACCAGTACACGCACCTCCTCAGACAGCGCTCGAGCCAGGTCGCCACAGCGTGCGCATGTGTCCAGATGGGACGCAAGCTCCCGAGCTCGGTCAGCATCCACCTCCCCGTCCTCATACATGGACCAGGTGTATTCGTTCGGACAAATCACTTCATTTCTCCCTGCTGAGGTGTTGCCGCAGCTGTTGCTTGCCGCGGAAGACCAAAGTTCCGACTGTGTTCCGACCTGTACCCAGGACCGCGGCGATTTCGTCGTAACCCAATTCACTGTAGTAGGCGAGGATGAGGGGCACCCGGTACCGATCCGGCAGCTTTGCCAGCGCGTCGCGCACTGCGGCGCCGCGTTCGGCGTTGAGGAGTTGACCGAGTGGGCTCAGGCCCGGGGACACGGCCTGGAAGTCGTCCATCGTGTCGGCATCGAATATCAGTCTTTCGGTCCGCCGCCGGCGCAAGCAGTCGATGCTGTAGTGACTTGCGATGCCGGCCAACCAGCTTGACAAGGGCCGCGACGGATCGTACGTGGAATAACGCCGTTCTGCCCGCAAAAAAACTTCGTGAGTGGCGTCCTCAGCCGCGTCGGAGGAACCCAGCAGATATCTGCAGAGGTTATACACATGCTGCCGATGCCGTTTGTAGGCCTCCTCAAACTGAGGGTTCGCAGCAGTCGGTGTTTCAACGGGGTCCATATCTGTTACTACGAACGAGCGCAGCAATAATTTCAAGCAATCCTACAGCCTGGGGTAGGGCTGTCGGTCCCGACGACTCAAATTGAACTGACGTGCCTGATATCACTGACACAGACCATTGCCTGTCTTCGCACGATCGTTGGGCGCGATCGTTGGGCGCGATCATTGGGAAGCGGTGGGCACGGTCGCTTCCGCTTGACCGCTGTCCCTCCGGCGTGAGACAGTCCCCTTCCGTCACTTGTACTTGCCGATTCCGCCGATTCCAAGGAGGCCCGCTATGAGCCTGCCCATCGTTCTGGCGCACGGGATTGCGCCCTTTGACGAGCTCTATCGTCCTTTCGCTCCTTCTTCTGACGCGCCTGTTGAACCGAGAGCCCGATCACTTCGATTATTTCAGAGGCATTGTCAGCCATCTGGCACACAATGGCTTTCGGGCCTACGCTCCCCGGGTCGGATTCGCCGAAAGGGTCCAGGATCGCGCCAAGGATCTCGCCAAAGCAGTGCAGGCTGTTCTCGACGAGACGGGAGCGGCCAAGATCCACATCATCGCGCACAGCATGGGAGGGCTCGATTCGCGTCACATGATCGTGGATGAGAAGATGCAGGACGCGGTTGCGACGCTGACCACCATCGGGACTCCCCATCTGGGTACCCGCTTCGCCGATGCCGGACTGGACGCTGGAGGCGAGGAGATCATCGACAGGGTCCTTCGAGATCTACACATGGATTTCACGGGAGTCAAGGATCTTACCGGCGAATCGAGGAAGCGATTCAATCAACGGGCCGCGCCCTCGGAAGCCTCAAATCCGGTCCACTACATCACCTACTCGGCCAGCCAGGCTCTGGAACACACTTTCAAAGCGCTGAAGCTCTCCTGGAAAGTCATCGACAAAAAGGAAGGCGACAACGACGGACTGGTCTCAATCACGTCCCAGGAGTGGACCGAGCGCTTAAAAGGCGAGAACGTTGAGAAAAAGGTGGAGCAGTTTGCTTTTCCCATTGAAGCCGACCATCTCAATCAGCTCGGCTGGTGGGACATCGACGAACTCAAGGGCGTCGGTCTCTTCAATTTCAGACTGAGGCAACGGATTCGCAACTTCGAGAACACGGTGAAAGGCGTCTACCTGCAGATCGCTCAACATGCGGAAACGTTGGTCTGAAGCGTCGGAGACTGCATTTCGGTCCTTGGAGATTCCGCGAGGTTCATCCCACGTTCCCCTGCCCGAAATTCAGAAACGTCACCGTATATTCAACACTGTTGACAAAACACCGTCTACCCGTAAGGTTGCTGATGAGATGCCAAAGGTGCGAGTCAACGATTGTGCGTCGTTCCCGACGCAGGCCAATCGAACGCCTCCTCCTATTCTGGGCCCTCGCCTACCGTTGTATTAATTGCAGAAATCGTTTCTTCAGGCGGCGCAGCCTGAACTGATCGACGCAATACTTGAGCTCAACCGCTTGAATCGGGGTGGGCGCACCGCCGGGTTGTCCTGATTCTCCCCCCGCGGCTCGAGACCGCGTACGCTAATCTCCTGTGACAACGCACCCTGGGCTTGGGAAGCGATCACCTCAGCGTGCTCGAACTGCGCCCATGCGGCACAAGTTCGACCTTCGCACCACGGGCTGACGATTGGGGCCACGCTGAGGCGACTCACTGCGGCAAGGATGCAATCCCCGTCCGCCAACCCGCCCCAGAGCAAGATGTCTCCTCCGCAGCGGGCTCGTCAATGAGCTGTCCATAACCCGGTGTCAGAACATCTCGGAGGCGTCCGGCTCGACCGCTTCTCCGCCATCGTAACGATTTGGAATGAAATCACCGGTCACCATCTCGCGATAGGACCAACCGGGCGGAACCATCGGATAGACGCCTGCCTCCGGATCGATCATGACCTCCAGAAAGGCGGGACCATCGAAACCAAGAAACTCTTCCAGGAGGGCCGGCACGTCCTGCTTTCGGTCCAGTCTCCTTGCGAAAGCGAATCCATCCGCCTCCGCAGCCTTGATGAAATTTTTCTTGCGCAGGGACTTATCACTTGCGGAGAGCCTACCTTTGAAAAACATCCGCTGCCACTGTTTCACCATGCCATCGCCAAAGTTGTTGAGAATTACGATCTTAATGGGAAGGCCGTATGTCGTGACGGTCTCGAGTTCGCCTAGGTTCATGCGGATGCTGGCATCGCCGTCCACGTCGACTACGAGTTTGTCAGGGCGCGCGAATTGTGCGCCGATGGCGGCAGGCAGGCCGAAACCCATCGTGCCCATGCTGCCGGAAGTCAGCCAGAAACGCGGCTCACGGAAGTCAAGGTACTGAGCGGCCCACATCTGGTGTTGCCCCACACCGGTGCTGATGATCGCCTCTCCCCGGATCATATGGTTGATGGTTTCGATCACGTAGTTGGGCTGAATGAGCGGGCTTCCACGATCGTAGTTGAGCGCATGGGTGCGTTTAAGCTGCGCAACCTCACTGTGCCAGGCGGAATAGTCCGCAGCGAATTTGGATTCAAATCCGTAGGCCACCAGCGCTTCCAGTGCATCGTTCAAGATCCCAACGTGATGCCAGTCGACCGATTTGACTTTGTGGATCTCGGAAGGGTCCACGTCGAAATGCAGGATGCGCCGTGCCCGGCCGGCAAATTGGTCGGGATTACCTGCCACTCGGTCGTCGAATCGCGCCCCGATGTTAACGAGCAGATCGCAGTCGTCTGTCGCATAGTTGGCGTATGCGGTGCCGTGCATCCCCAACATGTGCAGCGATAGAGGATGCGTCGTATCGAAACTGCCAAGGCCCATCAGCGTAGTCACCACAGGGATCTTGTAGGTCAGCGCGAGCGTCCTCAAGGCACCGCTGGCATTGCCGTTGATGACGCCACCCCCGGCATAGATCAGTGGCCGTTTCGACTCGCCAAGCATGGAGAAGAATTCCTGGCAGTGACCGTCGGTGAGCGTGTTGTTGTTGACCGCGTCTAGGCGATGCCGATATCCCGGCATGGGGAGGCGTCCCGTTCCCTGGAAGGTGCCCTCCCAGTTCTGGACGTCCTTTGGAATGTCGACGACCACGGGGCCCGGCCGGCCAGTCCTGGCGATCTCGAAAGCAGTTCGCAAGGTCGCTTCCAGCCGTTGAGGATCGGTGACCAGGAAAACATGCTTGGCAACCGAACCCATGACGCCTCTCACGGGGGCCTCTTGGAAGGCATCGGTACCGATGGCCGCTGTGGCCACTTGGCCGCTGATCAACACGATGGGGACCGAATCCGCCATGCAGTCACGCACCGGTGTCACGCAGTTTGTAACGCCGGGGCCCGAAGTGACGATTGCGACCCCGACTTGGCCGCTTGCTCTCGCATAGCCAGCGGCCATGAAGGTTGCACCCTGCTCGTTGGCCGGCACGATCACCGACATCGTATCGTTTCCGTTCTCGGCCTGTTCCCTCTTATAACGGAACACAGCATCAAAGGTGGGAAGGATAGCGCCGCCGCTATATCCGAAGAGCGTAGCGACACCCTCGTCCGCCAGCACCTGGACGATCATCTCAGCGCCGCTCATGGGGGTCCCCGATAGTGGGTGCCGCTGATCTGGCTTCGCTTGAGTTCTAGTGTCCACGGCTCTGTGTCCTTCTCTCCTGCCCGGCGTATCCTTCGCATCATCGGGAAAGAACTGCCGGACCCTCTGTCCACACTAACAAATGGAGCCCTGACCCGAAAGCTTTTGCATTGCAATAGGCTTTGCTCTGAGCCAATATTTTCGGCATGCGACACATTATTTCCATGCTGCTCCAGAACGAAGCGGGCGCTCTTGCCCGGGTGGCGGACCTGTTCTCTTCCCGCGGCTACAACATCGAAAGCCTCAACGTCGCGCCCACCAGCGATGCAACGGTCTCACGTTTGACTCTAGTCACTCATGGATCCGACGCAGTCGTCGACCAGATCTCCAAGCAGTTGGCTAAACTGGTGGATTTGGTGAACATCATTGACATGACGGGCGCGGATCACATCGAGCGCGAAATGGCGTTGTTCAAGCTCCAGTTGCCGAGCCCCGGCCGCGAGGAGCTCGAGCGCTGGACCCGAGCTTGCGGTGCGCGAATTCTCGACGACCATGAGGGGCATATTACGGTGGAGCTTATCGGTGGGAGTGCGGAGATCGATCGTTTTATCAGTGAACTGGGTGATCGCGCTCGGCTGCTCACCGTGGTGCGGAGCGGCGCCATGGCCGTCGCCCGGGGCGCACCCGTGCTCGCACCGACGTCAAGGCTATAACTCTGTCCCTCATGCGCGTGCTTCGAAAGACGCTGATGAATAGATGACCACTTAAAGAAGGACAAAATGAAATGTGGAATCGCATTGCTAAGCGTTTTGTTAGCTCTCCTTCTCTCTTTGCCAGCATCCGCCCAACGCGACTCTCATGTGTTTCCACAAGTCGCGGATGGCTGGTTTCCTGATGGTGCATTTTTTCTCTCAACGGTGACGATTACACCTTGGCTCAACGACGTGACATGCGCCCTTGAATTCCGTGGCCTGGCTGTAGATTTCGGGGGTGGCGCGGATTCGTCATTCACCACCACGCTCATCCCGGCAGACGGTTTCTTATCCGTCCGGACGGCGGGGACCGAACCGATAAGCACCGGCTATCTAACGGTGAGTTGCACGGAATCGGTGTTTGCTGAAGTCACATATTCTTTCTTTGGCGCCTCAGGCGGAAAAATTGCCGAAGCGACGGTGTTCTCGTCCCCCCCGTGGTCCGACGGGAGAATAGCGCTCGACGGCAGGGATGGTGCAGAGCTTGCGCTCGCGATAGCAAACGATACAGACCTCGTTCGGCTGTACGACCTGACACTCCGGGATAGTTCCGGAAACATCGTTTCGACTGGAACCGTCGAAGTTCCAGCGCGCTCAAGCCGTGCCACATTTGCTGGCGAGATCATGTTTGTGCCCCCCGGCCAAGTCCTGATGCTGGAGATTCAATCCGCAGATTTCTCTGACTTTTCCGCAATAGGATTTCGCTTCACCGGTTCCGTGTTTGCTACAGTTCCGAATAATTAGCAGGCTGGGGAAAAAGTCATGGACGGCTTTTTCAGGATCCTGTTAGTCCGCATTCAGACGGGCTTTCGTCGCGAAGCCCGCCGGGGCCGTCGTGGAGGCCAAGTTTCCCCCGGCCCACGGGTCTTCCAGGTCCGGGTCGGCCGTTGAGATCTCTGTGGTGTCAAACGCAACGGCCAGCTCCGGCCCACCGCCGGTGTTCACCGCGCTTATCATCAGGCCGGGAAACTGGGTGTTGAGGATGGTACTGTGGTCGACGCCCTCGAAATCGAACGAATTGCTGTAGGCGGGTGTGGCGCCGAAAATGGCGGCCAGGAACCCCATCGCCATCAGCAACTGAAATTTTCTCATGTCCAAGCTCCAAAACTTAGGCAGTTTTTGAAGGACGGTGGCTTTCTACGTTGATGGTCGCCGGCATGGGTCCTGACCCCTCCGTCACATCCCAAGCGGGCCCGTGTCAATCTTCTGGCAATAGTGTCAAGAACATTGATCGCAATGCGCGGGCCGTCCATGGGCAATTTATTGAGGGCACATTTTGTTGGGGCGATCGAGTGTCAGAATCAATAATTTACGGATCTTCAGGATTGCAAGAAAGTGACCGATGCAAATTATGCATTGGGAACCTGCGACGTGAAATCGTAAGAAAACCCGGCGGCTTCCACATGCGCTGAATCGCCCATGTCATTGATTCCACTCAGATTTAAGGTCTTCATCGAAGGATTTGCGCTGTGTCGCCTTTGCTTACACGTTGGGCTTGAATCAGTCGCCAATCGGCGATCCATCGTTCCTTGACGCGGCGTTTCTCGCGATCAGCCCTGCGCGTCAGTCTCCGTGGCAAGGGGGTCGATCAATAGGGCGCTGGATTCGACAATCCCGGACAACGGCGACGAAAACCCGTGAGCAATGTGGCTCGGGATCGCGACGGCGACCTTTGCCGCTTCAGAAAGACATCGAAAGGAATTGCGCGATATCCTTGACCCCTCTAACGCATGAGGTAACATACAGGGGCACTACGCATCCGATAATCGATTACTGTGAGGCACGCATGATGTCGAAAATCCAACTTGCATCTCTTCTATGCCTTGTTCTGATGGCACCTGCACCACTCGTTGCGCAGTTCGAACCGGATGAGGATTTTCGCGAAGACCGAAACAGGGACGAGCCAGGGGCCCTGGATGAGTCGAGGCAAAATGTGATTCGAGGCCAGGTCATCACGGACGCCCCGGGCCAACTCAATCACCCCATGCCGATTCGCCTGGAAACCTTGGGGCAGCCGCTGGAAACCGCCTTCACGGACGGCAACGGAAACTTTACGTTCGAAAACGTCCAAACGGGGACTGTATTCTATGTCGTGATTGAAGAACCTGGCTTCAAACCGGTTCGGGAGCGGGTGGATTTCGGGCCCTTCGCGTCGCTCGCAGGCGGCTTGCCCGTCATAGTCTTTATGGAAAGTGAAGAACCCGAAGGCGAACCCCTTGGCGATCCTAGCGCAGTGGATTTGAATCAACTTACCGCGGACATTCCTCAGGAGGCGGTCGAGGCGTTTCAGCGGGCAGCGGAAGAGTCCGAAAAAGGCAACGATGAAAGATCGGTCGAGCACCTGGAAGAAGCCATAGAAATCGCGCCTGATTTCTATGCAGCGCAAAACGCGTTGGGCGTCGAATATCAGAAATTGGACCGCCAGGATGACGCCATCGGCCATTTTGAAATTGCGATGGAGCTGAATCCGAACGCGGCTGAGCCGGTCCTCAGCCTGGGCATTCTCTACCTTCAAAACACCGATCTCCAATTTGCCGCGAGCAAACCTGACGAAGCTCAAGAAAGTTTTGAGAAAGCCTTCGGATACCTGGAAGAATCCGTTGAACGGGAGGCCACATCCGCGACCGCACAGTATTATTTCGGCGTTGCGCTCTTCAAGACCGGAGCGTACGAGCAGGCCTTGACCCGGCTCAATCGCGCCCTCGCACTGAACGAGCAGTTGTATTCTGTCCGGCTGATGTTGTCGAACGTGTATACCGCCCAACGCGATTTTGCGGCCGCGCTGAAAGAACTCGAAACCTACCTGACCGACTACCCTGAGAGCCCACAACGCGAAGCCGTCGAACGTATAACGGCAGACCTTGAACAGCAGTTGTCCGGGCCATAGCCGTCTGTGGCGAGAACCGTCAGGGGCAGTCTGCTCTAGCAAACCGTGGCAGAAGTCCCGAGGGCCGCACGGGCATCGGCCGTGTTCACCCTGGGCTCGTCGGAAGTTGTCCACGGAATCCCATCGAATGGGGACCGATACCGGGCTATGGTTGAGGGAAGGTCGGCGCGGGCACCGACCACTTGTGGGAACTGCGGCTAGAACCCGACGATCGCCTCAATCGAGTTCAAAAGATCGTCCAGTCGGAACGGCTTTCTTAGATAAACGGCGCCCGTCTGTTCAAAGAACTGCCGTGTCCGCTTGTTCAACACGTCACCTGTGACAAATATGAAGCGGCGCGCGAGACCCGGATTGACCGACTCGACCATTCGATAGAGGCTCTGCCCGTTTACACCCGGCATTCTGTAGTCGCATATCACTGCATCGTAGGAATGCGCACACAAGCGGTCAAACGCCTTAGCGCCCGAGTGCAACAATTCTACGTCTGCCCCGAACCGACCCAGATAATCGTCGATCAGGTCCGTGATCAGCACCTCATCATCGATCACCATGATGGACTTACCGCAAAGAGCTCCACCGGTACCCGGCTCATCCTGCTAGGGCTGGAAGTCTTCGATGTGTGTCGCGGCCGGGAGTTCCAGCGTGAGGGTCGACCCGCTCCCACGGGTGCTCCACGCATAGAGTTCGCCGCCGTGATCTCTTGCAATTTCACTGCAGATGTTCAAACCCAGTCCAATGCCTCTACTGCTCCGGGCGTCGCCTTTGGGCGTGAAGAAGGGATCAAACATACGATCCGTATCACCTTCGCGAATACCGTTTCCGTTGTCTGTGACTTCCAGTCGCACGCGCTTGTTGAACACTGCTGTCCGCACTTCAATCTCACCATTCCGACCGGGGGCCAACCTAACGGCACACTCAGCGTCGGCGACGAGGTTGAGGACCACCTGTTCGATTTGACAACGGCTCCCGAACACGTGTGGCAGGCCGTGTTCCAGTTCCGGAGTCACGACAATATCGTGAGCCTTGTGATCGTGTGCGCGAAGAGAGAGGACATCGCCGACAACGGCATTCAAATCAAAATTCTTCTTTTCCTGTGGCGTGTGCGTGGCAAGATCTAGAAAATTCTGGACGATACTTCCGGCATGTTGCGCCTGTTTCTGCAACGCGGAAACCATGCGGCTCGTCGACGGGGCCAACTCCGAGCGAGCCAGCAGTTGGGCGTACCCCACAATGCCTGCCAGTGGATCATTCAGTTCATTCGCCACGCCGGAAACCAAGCGGCCCATCGCTCCAATCTTCTCCACGTTGACGAGCTGCTCCCGCAGCCCCTCCTCGCGGGTCGTGTCCCGGCCGAGAAAGATGTACAGCCCATGGTCTGAGAGCGGTATCTTGTCGAAATCAAAAATCGATCCGTCAACACGCACAGCATGATGGGGCATCTGATTCACGTTGGTCCGGTTTGGGAAGAAGTCGTTGAAGGTCGAGTTTGCCAGAACCACGCTGCCATTCGCGTCGATCACAGCGACGGGGATGGGCAATAGTGCGAAAAGGCTACTGATCAGGTTCGACGCGTCGACACCCAGAGTGGTGCCTTCGGGAGCCATAAGCCTTCTCCTTTTCGCAGGTTTCGCTTTGATCTTGTTAGATCTTTGATTGACGCGGTAGGCATATTGGAACGCAATCATAATTTTTGCAAGCAAAAAATATAATAAGTGTAATTACCCGATTATGACTCCAGCTGATGCTTCAGTGAACCGGACACCCTCCTGCCGCGTCCCGAACATCTCCGATCCCATGCACGGCCGGCGGGCGTCGCCTCTGGAAGCGCATATTTTGCTGTGAGAGGAGGAAAGTGGAGGAGGAAAATCGTTATACCGTGGGTAATACCTTCACTGGACGACACCCGCAAATATTTCGGCTTCCGGACACGGTGTCCGGCGCGGGCCGCCTGAGTCCGGTCTGGCGTGGAGAAGAGCGACGCTCCGCCGGCATACCGAAGCGCTCAGAGGCGACAGACCGGTTCGATCGGACACTGGTCGCATTTCAAAGGGTCCCGTTTCCGGGGACAATCGCCGGCTATTCCCAGGTGGCACAGGGCGAAATCGTACCGCAGGGGATCGGATGGGTCGAGACGCCGCAGAACTTCGGTAATCTCGAGGGCCATCTTCCATCCGGGACTGCGCATTGTCGAGAGCCCGATGTAGCCTGAGATTCGGGCGATGTGGGTGTCGAGCGGTATGACGAGTTGATGGGTCCCAATCCGGCTCCAGACGCCACAATCAACGCCATCGTCGGGACGGACCATCCAGCGCAGAAAAAGATTGAGCCTCTTGCACGCGCTTCCCGCGGACGGTCTCGGAAAGAAATAGCGGACGCCACGGCGTTCGCGAAGGTCGCGTTTCGAGTAAAATTGCTCGTACCCGGAGCCCAGGGCTCTCAAAGAAAAGACGTCCAGAATCCTCTCTACCGAAGATTCCCGAGATGACAGGTCCCCTGCTAGAGCGTCCTGTAAGGACCCGTGCTCTTCAAGCAAGCGCCGCAATATCCACAACAGAACCGACAGGTCCTTCGAGTTGTTCCAGCGATGCTGAAATCCTTTGAACACACCTCCGGTACGACGCGGATCGAAGCTTGCGACGAACTCAGCCGGATGGGGCCCCATGCGGGAAACGATTGTCTCGACTGAAGAGAGGACCGCCTTGACGTTCCCGTATGAGAAAGCGGAAGCAACGAAGCCCACGATCTCGCGGTCGGCCGGATCCCCATACCTGCGGACGAACTGGACGGGATCCTGACCCACGTGGTGCGCCCGGGGAAAGCCATCGAGAAATCGATCCAAGTGACGCTTCAGACGCGGAGACAGACCCGTGCCCCGGGGGACAACGCATGGGGGCGGCGGCACACGCGAAAGGGGGCGCTCGCGCGGCGCCCCCTCTAAATCGGTTTTCATTATGACGATTAGATTGGATGGATGCGTTTGATACGCTCGTTCAGCGCGGATAGCTGAGCTTGCCCCGCCGTATTTCCCCAGATACAACGCTGCGATTCGACCGAGGATTCGACAGCGGACCGACGGAGCGATTTCTACGATCGTTGTCCATCCCGACACGGATCACACCAGGAGCGGAGGGCAGTTCCCCTGGGGCCTCATCGCTCTTTCTGACTAGTTCCAGAACGCGAACCCCTCTAAAGTCTCCGTCGATTTCAACGGGTGTCAACGGATACTGCCCTGACCGCACCAGCGTTTTCCGGCCCTCGTCGAGCACAACCTCTCGATCGGAAAGGCCCGCTGTCTCCACGGTGACGCGTCCGTCGAAGCAGTAGACTTCAGTCACCTGAGAGCTATCCACCTTGACCTCAAAGGTCGTCCCACGTACGGCGATCAATGCCGTTGGCGTACTGACGCGATACGGATTCGGTTTGCCGCCCCAGCGCTGGATGAAAAAGCGTGCCTTTCCCAGTACAACCCGCATCAGATTCCGGACATCGGAGCCCCAGAACCTCTCGATCGTCAACGTTGTGTTTTCCGAGACGACGACATACGAGCCATCCGGCAGTTCCAACGTCATCGACCCCCCCGGACCCGTTCGAACCTCGTCCCCGATTTCCAAAGTCGGCAAGCCGGAATCGATCTTGACGAACTCTGCGCCGGAAACTGAACGCACTTCGGCCGGAGGATACAGGGATGTCACTTTGATGCCCTGCGCCAGGGTCAGCGTCGGCACCGACAGCAACACAACCAACAACGCGCTTGTCTTCATTTAGTTCTCCGTACCACCCTTGGCGAAACCAGATCCACTGTGAACTTTGATGGGGTCGTGCGGTCCTAGTCCACGCAGATCAAGCGCTTCCTGGAACAACCCGAAACCCGCCCCGAGGTCCGGTAAACTATCGACGCGACGGCTGATGCGCAGTCGATCAAAGATACGCGAATTGCGCTCCCTGACCGTGCGCGCGGTGAACCCTTCCAGCGATTGAGTCATCTTGTCGTGGCTCATCTCCATGCCGGTCGCGTATTCCAATGTGTTTCCCTCGTTCGTGTGCACCCGGGCCGCGGCCAGCATTTCAAAAGAATGGCCGGTCGTCGCCTGCACATACGACAGGATTGCAATCTGGCCCCAGGAAATGTCCTGATCGAGCGCCCAGACAATTTCGCTACGCGAAGTGCCGTATTCGCTGACCAGCATTGCCGCGTAGGCTGCGGCCAATCCCGGATCGCGCCCGACATCGTCATTCAATTGATCGACAACACCGCGCAGTCGAGCCTCGCCCCCAGCTCTATTGGCCCCATTGGCCCCATTGGCGCCATCGGCCCCGTCCTGGGCCAACCCCGACACCGCCAGCCCCAGGCTGAGCATCAGTGCTATCATCCATCTCTCGATCATCCATCTCTCCATCATCTATCTCTCAATCATCGGTTCGATCTTCAGTCCGATCCCAGGTTCGATCTTCCCCTCGCTCGCCATATCATTCACCTGTCTATGACGCACATCTATCACGCAGACCTATCACGCATATCTAGGCGCACATATGAGAGGTTAAAAGGCTGTGCACCTCAGTTTCAGGCACAGCGCCCCTTCCCGTGGATATTACTCTGGAGTCCCCCTCAAATCAATACCCAAGCGTCTGGCCTTGTTATAGAGCGTGCGGCGCTCAATGCCGAGAATTTCTGCCGCCCTCTTCTTGTTTCCACCGGTTTCTTTAAGAATCCGCACGATGTGGTCGCGTTCCATCCACTCGAGAGAACCTGTATCCGGTTCCGGAGTCTCCACCAGAGAACCGCCCAATTCGAGATCCCCCGGCCCGATCACACCGTTGTCGCAAAAGACTAAGCTACGTTCGATCACGTTCTTCAGCTCGCGCACGTTCCCGGGCCAATCGTATCGGCACATTAGAGCGATCGCCTCAGGTAAGAAGCGCGCGGGGGTACCCGTCCGGGCGGAATACTTTTTCAGATAGTGCGCCGCCAGAAGCGGAATGTCTTCCGTACGCTCCCTTAAGGCCGGAACAGACACCGTGAACACATTGAGGCGGTGAAAGAGATCCTCCCGGAACTGCTTCTGGGCCACCATGCTTCGTAAATCGCGGTTCGTGGCAGCCAGCGTTCGGATGTTGACGCCGAAGGTGTCATTAGATCCGACGCGCCGAATTTCGTGTTCCTGGATCACACGCAGCAGTTTGACCTGAAAAGCTAGGGACGTTTCCGAGATTTCATCCAGAAACACCGTTCCTCCGGCCGCACTTTCAAACAGGCCCTTGCGCGATCCAACAGCTCCAGTGAACGCGCCTCGCTCGTGCCCGAACAGTTCGCTTTCGAGCAGCGTCTCGGTCAACGCGCCGCAGTTGATCACTACGAAAGGAGCCGAGGAGCGATCGCTGTTCTGGTGAATGGCGTTGGCAATCAGTTCCTTTCCGGCTCCGGTCTCGCCGTAGATCAAGACCGGGGCATCGATCGCCGCAATACGCGCCAGCTTCTTGTAGATCGCGACCATCTTGCGGCTCGTGCCGATGATTCCAGTCTCCTGAAAGTTCTCCGTGACGTCGGACGCGGTGTCGGCAAGCAGCATCAGAGGTTTTTTTTCTTCGATGCGCCGGATCACGCCCAGGATGTCTTTAACGGCGAACGGCTTGCTGATATAGTCGAACGCCCCGTTCCGGACTGCACGGACCGCGGTCTCAACCGAACCGTGGGCCGTCATGATGACGACCTCGGCTTCAGGCAGGGCCTCGCGCGCCGCTGCCAGCACATCCAGTCCCGAAACGTCGCCCATGTATATGTCGCTGATCACGATATCGATCGGTTCGGTGCGCAGCAGTTCCAGGGCGTCCTCTCCCCGACTGACAACCTGATTGGCATAGCCTTCCATGTCAAGCAGTGAGCCGATCATCTTGCAGATCGATCGGTCGTCGTCGACGACTAAAATATTAGGTTTTACTTTAGAATTTACCTGCATATCACTCTAAAATAAGGTAATATATAGATTCAAATATTGGGCAATGCGGTCCCAGAAAACGCCCTGAACCTTGATGCAGCAACAGAGCGTTGTTCCCGCATTGCTCACCGAATGCCGGCTTGGGCGCGGCCGTCATCCGCCCTGACCGCGTTGAGCTTTGTCGATCTCCCAACCTCCCCGTCATCTACGCTTGGACCGCCCGCCCTGCGCCCGCCTTAACCTGAGGGTGTCCGCGACGCTTCGCCGTGATAACTCGTGAGAAATGCTCTAAACGGAAATCCACAAGGAAAATACGGAGCCTTCGCCAGGGCTGCTTTCCAATCCCACGTCGCCTCCGTGCTGGTTCGCTACTTCCTTGACGAACGCAAGACCGAGGCCAAAACCGCTTTCCTCCCGGGTCTCCCTGTTCGGGCGACGGTAGAACTTTTCAAAGATCCGGGCAGCGTCCTCGGTCGGTATCCCGTAGCCGGTATCTTCAACACGGAAGCAGAAGCGGCCGTTACCATTCGCAGTATCTATCCGGACCCGGGCGCCGGCGGGGGAATACTTGATCGCATTCGATACCAGATTCGCCAGTGCCTGATACAGGAGCATCCGGTCGCCGCGGATCGACCCGCCCCCCTCGCCCGTTTCGAGCCAAATCTCCTTTTGCTCGGCAAGCTTGCGATGACCGCCGACCAGCTCTTTCAAAATGCGGCTGGTCTCGAACTCAGTCACTTCCAGCGTCTTTCGACCCGACTCGATGTACGTGATGTCGAGGAACGACTGGATCAGTTCGCCCAGGCGGTCGGTCTCGCTCAGGATGGAGTGCAGGTATTCGGCGCCCCTGGCCTCAACAAGACCGTATTTGGCCAACATGTCGCCATAGCCGCGAATCGCAGTCAAAGGGGTGCGCAATTCATGTGAAACCAGAGATACCATATCGCTTTTGGCCTGATCCAGTTCGCGATGAGCCGTCACATCGTGGAGGGTTGCGACCACGCCGATGTTCGAGATCGGTCCGAGAGTTATCGAATAGAACCGCAACCCATTCATGGAAGGCACGGCTTCAAGACGGCGTGGATCTTCGGAGGAAACCACGCCCGCGAAATCGTCCAGCATCGCCCTGCCGTCAAGCAGGGCGGAAAGATACTCCCAGGCTGGAGGCGCATCCTCGAGGTAGCCATTGAGTCGTTCAGCCGCGGGGTTTTGATACACCACCCGCCCGGCCGGGTCGCTGACCAGAATCACATCCTCGATACTCGCAAGAACCGCTTTGTTGAAGCTGACGAACCGATACAACTGCTGATTGAAGAAATCGATTGCCTCAAGTTTCCAGGCTGCGTTGTGCCGCCCCGCTACTAGACGACCAGCCTTTCGACGTTGTCGTTTGGAGCGATCCTGCTCGTAGGCATCGATCACTCCGATCCACCGTTTTCGAACCTCCGGGTCCGCCACTCGCTCGATCGATGTCGCGCGTGAGGGCAAATCATTGCCACTGGAGGCGGAACTCTCTGCGGCCCAGATTGATAAGGTTGAAATTTTCTGGTCCAGATTCCGATTGACCCGTACAAGCTTACGCACTTCCAGTGCGGGAACGACAAGACCCACCGCGGCCAGGAACGTCGGGAACGGCAACCAGGTTTCGAAGATCCGCAGGAAGAGACCGGACGCGCCCATCAGAACGGGAATAGTCAGGGCCGAGGCGACATAAAATCGCTTCCCTTCGAACTTCCAATCTGCCCAATAGAGCATCCCGATCAGGGCGGCAACGCCCAGCCAGACGAGCAGATCCGGCAGCGGCCGGACGCTCCGATCGGCATAGATCGAATCCAGCGCGTTCGCATGAATCTCAATGCCGCTCATACGGCGACCCGACGCTGAGAACGGCGTCATCCAATCATCGCCCAGTCCCTCAGCGGTCGCTCCAACCAGCACGATCCGGTCCTCGAAGGCTGAACCCTCGATCGCACCGTCAAGAACTTTCCAGGCCGGAACCTGCGGGAAGGTGCCACGATCTCCGGCAAAGCGGACCAGAAGCGATTCCGGAACGATTCGAACACTGCCACCCATCGCCGTTTCAAAATTGGCAGGCAGCTGACCCGCGACCCGCAGCACTTCAACCGAGAGCGCCCGGATCACCCTCCCCTCGGCTTCCTTGGCCGTAGCTACCCTGCGGACCACACCGTCCATGTCGGGGTCCGCGTGCACATGTCCCATTCGGACGGAGTCCGACGCGAACATGTCTAGGGGCATGCGCCACGCGGTCTGGTCATCGATCCGCGTGGAGAGGACGACATTCCCTGCGTCCTCAATCGCAGTGGCCAGGGCCCGGTCGCCTTCCGAATCCCTGGGATCGTCTAACAGGAAGTCGAGCCCGATTGCGCGAGGCTCACTGGCGGATATCTGAGCGATCAAACGGGCGAGCTCGCCGCGGGACCACGGCCATGCGCCGACATGGTCCAGGCTGTCTTCGTCAATTGCGACAATCTGAACGGAACTGGCCGGATCGACTGGACCGGAAATGCGCAGCGTGAAGTCGTAGGCGATATCGTTGATCTGGTTGAAGAAGGCCTGCCAGGACGCGAGGATGATCCCGAAAGCCACCAGGAGGCTGATCGCTGCCACCTTGAAGTCCTGTTTGAAATCCCTAGACACAAGATCACTCTAGCGGGATAGCGGTCGGATGATCGTGAATTGAAACCGCTTGCGTGCGGTCCGAGCGCTGGCGCACAAGCCCGGGAAAGAGGCCCACAGTGTAACAAATCCAGGTTCCGGTAGCGATCATTCAGTCGTCGGACCGACTGCGCTCGATTCTTCTACCTCCACCCTACGCCCATTGGCTACAATGAACGCTGCCTTTTCCCTTCCTCAAAGGAAGGGCCCATGCGACTCCGCTCCGGCCGCCACCGAGGCACCACCCTTCTCGAACTGTGCCTGGGTGTGGCGATCATTGGCATTCTCGGGATGCTGACCGTCCCCGCAATCAGCCGCGCACGGCAATCTTATGGACTGACTGCGACTGCCCACGAAGTGCGCACCGCCCTACATCGCGCCCGCATTCTAGCCATCGTCCGCAACGAAGATTGTCGACTCCGGGTGACATCCACCACCCGATACCGGATCGAATGCCAGACTCCGGCCTGGGTGCCGATCCAACTCGTCGAAACGCGCTCCGGTTACACGGTACAGGCAAACAACCGGCCGGAGTTTCATCCCCTGGGAAACGTCGGCCCGATGGCCACCGTCACGGTCCGCAACGCGGCTGGCGAAGAGAGGCGCATCGTCGTGAGCCGCAGTGGCAGAATTCGAATGGAGTGACACCAGTAAGACAGATGTCTTAATGACCCCCTTTGTGGCTGGGCTCGCCCCCGGCAGAAAACGGAGCCTCAGGACACTGGAAAGCACCGGTCCTGACAGTCCCGGCTTCGATTGACCCGTCCTTTCCTTTTCGCTACGATGAACTCACACATTGGGCCTGTGGCGCAGCTGGGAGCGCGCCTGACTGGCAGTCAGGAGGTCAGGGGTTCGATCCCCCTCAGGTCCACTTTGGAATCAGAAAGAGAGCCCGACCACACGGTCGGGCTTTTCTCTTTGGGTGCGGATAGGGTGCGGATTTTGATTGACGATTCGGACACATCCGATTGAGGCAGAGCCACATTTCCGGTTAGGCGACAATACAGGAGTTAGAACCGATACAGTTCTATCCCAGGCCGACTTGGATGCAGATTTTCTCCCTTCGGGAGCTTTGATTGTCGCTGATCACACGCCTTGCACGGCGAACTGGGCATTACAGCAGACCTAATCACCAACCCGGCCTCACGGTCCAGAGCGCAAAGGGTTCTACCCACACTCCCGTGTTGACATGCCGGCGAGGGTCTCTGATAAAATTCCCTGGAACCAAACAAATAGTCGGGAGACGTCACCGTGAACTCAAAAGTGCTCTGGGGAATGGCTTTCGCTTTAGGTAGTTTGATCCTGGCCGTGTCCCGATCGTCTCTGTGGCACGGCAGGCGTGCAAGCGTACCGGCAGGACGATCCAGAGGTAGCACAAACCTACTGCGAATCGCCCGAGTACCGGCCATTTCCGTCGAGTCGCCCACCACGGTGAGGAAAGCCGTCGAGAAGATGGAGACGGAGGGTGTGGGAGCCGTTTTGGTGATCGATGGCGACGAGCTCAAGGGGATTTTTACCGAGCGCGACGTGATGCTGCGCGTCGTGCTACCAAAGATGGACCTTAAGACGACCTCTGTGTGCGATGTGATGACCTCATCCGTGACGACCATAAGAAACAACACTACGCCGGATGACGCGCTCAAGATCATGGCGGATCGCCACATCCGCCATCTGCCGGTGATGGGCGCATCCGGTAAGATCGATGGAGTACTGTCAATCCGCCATCTCCTTTTGGAACAGGTCCAGGACCTGGAAGGAGCACTCGATTCTGTGATGGCCTACATCTCCGCAGATGGCATCGGTGGCTGAGGAATCGGAAGAACAGTGCCTTCTTTCGCTCCTCCAGTGTCCTGCGTTTTTTCCTCCAGACCTTTCCAAAAGATGTGGATGGCGTGGAGTGCTTCACGTGTGCCGTAATACCACTGCTTCTGATCAAAACCTGCGCTAAAGAACGCGTCTGAAAGCTCGTCCTCGAAGGCCGATTCCGAAACCCGCCCAGGATTCGATCGCAAAAACTGGCCCCTTGATCCGATGTGGTTGTAGGCTTTGTCGGAAGTTGACCTCAATGCGATTCGACCAACGTCTTTTCGTTCAGCGTCGGGTTCGTACCTGCGGCCGGTATTGTCAGGTTGACGGACGACGCGGCACAATGGCGGTATGAAAAGCCGCAGATCACGCTACCTCAGTCATCGTTTTCCATCCGAAATAATCAGCCGCGCCGTCTGGCTCTATTATCATTTCAATCTGAGCTACTGTCAGGTCGAGAATCTACTGGCCGAACGGGGAATCATTGTGTCGTACGAAACGGTGCGGCAGTGGTGCCGGAAATTCGGCCCCGACTATGCGCGGCAACTGCGACGACGGCAAGGCCGCCTCGGCGATACCTGGTTCTTGGACGAAGTATTCGTGACTATCAACGGTCAGCGACGGGAACCGTTTCGTCTCGTGACTGACAAGCTTGGAAGCTACCGTGTCGCGCACCGGAAGATCATGCCTTCAGTCACGCATGACACAAGCCGATACGCAAACAATCGGGCCGCAGTATCGCACCAGCCGACGCGACAACGGGAGCGGCAGATGCGAGGCTTCAAATCACCCGACCAGGCTCAGCGATTCTTGCATGTTCACGGCGTCATTCAGAATCTGTTTCGATTGAGCCGGCATCGGCTGAGGTCGGTTCATTACCGAATGTTGCGAGCGCGATCTTTCACGGTGTGGGCAGCGGTGACAGCGGCGTAAGGGACATCCAACTGGCCTCATTTTGCCTCGAGTGGTTTAACTTGACAGTACCAGTGAAACGGCGCTTTTGTCCTAATTGTTCTAACGGCGTACAACATCTTGGATTACTGTTCCGTCACCTCCACCATCTGCAGCTGCTGGATTCAACGTCATCATTCCAGTAAGTGCGTTATGCCATGCAGTACGAGAAGTCCACGTTGCTGCAATTCTGCCAGCAGTTGTTTGGATTTGGTCTTCAGTTTCCTTCAATACACTAGTACCTACTGATAATTGCTGAAGATAGCCAGTCCCTGCTCTAAAATTCGCACGGTTAACGGTATCATTCATTATTCCCGCGAAGATATATTCTCCATCCCGCGTTGTTGTCACAACACCCGTAGTAGCACCATTTCTGAACGTACCAGGATTTGCTTGGTTATTAAAGCTACTCTGGTCTACAACGTCAGTGGTATCAATTCCGCTGATTTCATGGACAAGAATGGAAGGAAATGCTGCTTGATCTGACCATGTTCCGGTAACGGTACACGAACCTGAAATATCTATAATTCCATAAGCCATGGCGACCCGACCAGGAGTTATTGTCAAAAGTGGTGTTTAGGAGATTGATTCAAGCGGCGGTCTGATCGAGCTTTGTCACTTCGATTCCATCGTTAAATTTCACTCCAGTAATCACCTTGACCAGATCATCGAATCCTCGTAATCGTCGCCAGTTCTTCTCAGCGCACTGACCCAGCTTGAACATCATGTGCAGCATTCCATCCCGTGTCAGGCAGCCTCTGGATCGCTTGGTTCGGTGTCGAATGGTGGCAAAGGTCGATTCAATGGGATTAGTCGTTCGGATGCTCTGCCAGTGCTTGGCCGGAAAGCCGTAAAAGGCCAGCAGTTCTTCTCTGTCTTTCTGCAGGCAGACAGTGGCTTTCGGATACTTCGGCTCATAGGTTTCAATGAACAGATCGAATGCCTTCTCGGCATCTGCGTGTGTCTCAGCCTTCCAGATCGCGTGCAGTGCCTGTTTCGCTTTCGCCTGGACCGACTTGGGTAAGCAGTTGAGCACATTCATGGTCTTGTGCATCCAGCAGCGTTGTTGGTGTGTCTCGGGATAGATTTCCTCCAGTGCGGCCCAGAACCCCATCGCCCCGTCACCGATGGCCAACTTCGGAATATTCATCCCTCGGGACTTCAGCTTCAACAAGACCTCACGCCAACTCTGTGTCGATTCCCGTACACCGTCTTCGATCGCCAGAAAACGCTTCTCTCCGCGTTCATTCACGCCGATCACGACCAACGCACACAACTTGGTTTGTTCAGCTCGAAGTCCGCTGTAGATACCGTCGGCCCAGACATAGACCCAGCGGTCGGCGTCCAAACGCTGGTCGCACCCGATGCGGTACTCTTCAGCCCAGACCCGTTTCAAGCGCGATACCGTGCTCGCTGACAAGCCCTGCGCCTTCGGACCGACAAGAACTTTCAGGGCCTCACCCATCTCGCCACTGGAGACGCCTTTCAAATACAACCACGGCACGGCGGCTTCCATCGACTGCGTCTTCCGAATGTAGGGGGGTACCAGGGCCGAGCGGAACGTCACAGCTTCGCCCGTCTTGGCGCGAACCTTCGGGATTTGCACCGTTACCGGACCCAGGCCGGTCTGCAGCTCGCGTTCAGGCAGATAACCGTTGCGCACCACTCCAGCCTTCCCCGTCTCGGTTCGCCGATCGCCGTGCTGGGATAGCAGTTCGGACAGTTCGGCTTCCACAGCGCGTTGGATCAGCTCTTGCGCCCCGGCTCGTAGCAGGTCGGTCACTGGGTCTGCAATCGCTTCTCGATCTTCCAGTTCAATAACGATACTCTTACTCATAGTGGCGTATCTCCTTTGGTTGCTTTGAAGTCTCGTAAACAACAAATCAACCAGATACGCCGCTTTTCTTCAATCCCTCAAACACCAGATTCGGTTATAACTCCCAATTGAGGCGAGACAGAAGGTCGTTCCCAGTCGAATTTCGGCGTGTTTGTTGGCAGTGTCCCGGTTTCGTTTCATGGCTGGTTTTAGATGATTCGGCCGAGACCTACTCTGCAAATCCATTCGTGGGCCGTATGACTCCAGGTAATCGCTTCCGCGCAGTCAGCTTTTCGAGCGATTGGATTTCGATTTTCAAGGAACTAGAAATCCCTAGCGGACGTCGAGATCCCTTACTTTCGAGTAATGCAATCGGTGGTTCTTCAGTTGACGGGACGGGCGCATAACAGGCACGGACACTTTTCTTGCTAATAAATCTGCCCCGTAGTTAACTTTACCGAGATTTACACAGTTTTCTTCAGAACACACTAAGTCGTGAAACGTCGCCAGGCAAGTCGAAACGCGGGACAAGGAGCGGGGCAATGAAGAAATGCGCACTGTTGGTATGTGGTGTGGCCGCGATGGTAGCTGTTCCATCAATGGCTTGGGCACAGCAAACAGAGTATCCCATCATCGTGATACCGATGGGCGCGGGCCCGTACACATTCCCGGAAGGCTACCAGACGCCCTGGGACCAGATTCAGATTATGGTGACAGAACAAATGTCGCCGAATCTCTTTGTTCTGCACGGTTCGAAAGGCCTTGATCGGGCACACCCCGACGCGTCCGGCGGTAGGGTCATGGTGCTTTTTGGACCGGATGGCGTTCTGATGGTGGATACCCAGAACAGGCAGGTGGCCGAAAAGACACTGGCGACGATCCGTTCAATTACTGACGCGCCCATCAAAGTCTTGGTCAACTCCCATATTCATGGCGACCATACCGGTGCCAATGCCTTCTTCGCCAAGCAGGGTGCGTTGATCTTCGCGCAGGAAGATCTGCGCCTTGACATGATCAATCCGCTGCGCCCCAACGGCCAGCCCGCCCCGGCGCTCGATATGGCCGCCGTTCCGATGGTGACCTATCGCTATGACCCCGCCGCGGGGGGCGAGCCCGCCGTTACCTTGAACATGAACGGCGAAACGGTGGACTTTATCCCGATGATGCCGTCCCACACTGCTGGCGACACCGTCGTGCGCTTCCGCAACGCGAATGTGATCTACATTGAGGATTTCTACCGCAACTTCGGCTATCCCTTCGCCGCTCAGAACAGAGGCGGCTCGATCAGGGGCATGATCGAGGCAGTTGATCTTTTCCAGAAGATTGCCGGCCCCGACACGTGGCTTATCCCCGGCCATGGCACGCTGATCCATAGGGAGGATCTCCTGCCGTATCAGGCCATGCTGGTTGACATCCTGGCAAAGGTAACGGCGCTGCGCAACGAGGGTAAGTCGCTGAAGGAAGTTCTGGACGCAAACCTGACCGCGCCGTATGACACGACGACCCGGGGCGACACGCAGCAGAGCAAGGATCGCTTCATCACCGCGGTGTATGACGAGGTGAAGGACTTTCCGCCTGTTGTGGACGGAAGGCGGACCATGCCGATACATCCCTAATAGTGGGTTAGGTGGCAAAACATAGCCCTTAAATGACTATGCGCTCCGCCTGGTCGAGAGATGGTCGAGAGATGGTCGCGAATTATTCTACCGATTAGCCCATGACCAACTGATCAGCGTCCCGGTGACAGCAGGTGATTGCTTTGTCCCTGGTCACGCAGGTGCTGGTGGTTCGCCGTGTGCCCAGCGCCATTCAACGTTTATACGAATTTCTCACGGCTGCGCCGGTGCCGTGATTTTTCAAGGTCAACGCCTGATATATCCCCCGTTACCGCCTGCCGAGATTTCGTGTAAACCAACCGATCCGTGTTGAGGACTGCCCCCAGCTATCAAATCTCTGATCTGACACATCGTTGGCCAACTGCCTCACAAACCGGCCTCTACTCCCTGACGTACTTTGTCACGCCCGTCACAGTTGCTTCTGCAGTGTACAGATTGCCGGCGTCGTCGAGCGCGATTCCTTCCCCGGCAGCGCCATCGGGAGAATCCGTTTCGTGGCCAGGAATGAACATCGTCACTATGCCGTCTTTGAGGCTCCCGATCCGGATCCCCCTGCGCCAGCCTGGGTGATTGCTCGCATTTGATTCGGAGTCGCTCGTATAAATCGTGTCGTCCTGATCGATGGTCAGCCCACTCACGCGGCCGAACCCGCGGTATTCGCCAACATAATTTCCGTCCGTGTCCAGGATCTGGATGCGGTGGTTCTGACGGTCGGCAACGATCAGCCGGCCAAGCGAGTCGAACACGATGCCGTGGGGCCTTCGGAACTCGCCCGGCCCGGCCCCCAATTTCCCGATGGTCTTGATGAACTGCCCGGTCTTGTCGAACACCGAGATGCGTCCGACGACGTCCGGGTCCTCGCCCCTTGTATGGCTCTCGGTCACGTAGATGTCGCCGTTCGGAGCAGTCACAATGTCGATCGGGTCGGTCAACGCATCGGGCGGACTGCCGGCCACGCCGAACTGTCCCATCGTCATGAGAACCTCGCCCTCCTGGCTGAACTTGACCACCACGCTTCCTTTGTCTCTTTCTCCGGGAAACTTTTGGAGCTCGTCTGCCGTCGGGCGTCGCGAGTCGGCCACCCACACATTTCCATCTTGGTCGACATGGAGACCATGCGGCCACACGAACATCCCCCCGCCGAAGCTCGTGAGCAGGTTCCCTGACTCGTCGAACTTCTGGATCGGGTCCACTTGGGACCCGACACAGCCCTCGCGTGTTCCACATCGGTCGGCCACCCAGACGGACGTACCGTCGGGGTCGATGTCGACGCCGTTCGCAGCCCCCCACGGCCTTTCCTCCGGTAGCGTCCCCCAATTTCGAATGGTGCGATACGGATTCGCGCCACTGTTCACGGGCTGAACATCCTGCGTGTAGACGCGCCCTCCCAGCAGTGCAATCCCAATGACGATTGTTGCGGCAATCCAATATCTCGCTACTCGTAACATAGACATCGCTGCGCTCACCTCTTCCATTAAAAGCACGTTCTGTTTTTGATCCACAGGGTATCACGCTCCCTGTAGGGCAAACTCGCTCTCCGAATCGCAAAAGCCCTCGAAGCTGCCCATGAGAAAGGCGTCATTCACCGCGACCTGAAACCGGACCACATCAAAGTCACTCCCGAGGGGAAGGTCAAAGTTCTCGACTTCGGATTGGCGAAGGCATTGGAGGGGGACGCCGCGGAAGCGAGCGTGTACTGTCAAGTTAAGTAGCATCCGGCCGTTTCCGGGACGGCATCGACTGGAGTCAAAACCGGAAATCAAGGACTTTGAGGTCGAAGGGGGCGGCGAAAACGAGATCAACCAGCTTATCTTGACAGAATCCCTGCAGAGGGTCGCGCTTTTCGCCGATTGGCAAAACGCGTGAACGTCTCGCAGGGGATGCTTGACTATTGCGGTTACACACGGTTCGACGTGAGGCGAATTGCCGTCGATGTGCTGGGAGGAAAGTGGAAGACTGAAGCTGAACCAGAAATCATTGAAGTTCAGTCCCGCACAATAGTTGCGTCACACGCCGGAGCGCGGAGCACCCCGCGAGACTGCAAACGGTATTGTTCACTTGACAGTGCCACTCCAAGTGTCGCTGCCTGGGGACTGTCAGGCTGTATTGACGGCAATGATTTGGAGCGTGATCGTGGCTGGATCGGGAGGATGGGCCTCCCGTGATTTAGGATGGATCCGAATGATATAAACTGCACGGCGATCACACGGTCGGGTCACTCCCTCCGCGGCCGTGAGGGGATACCAATCCAGGGGAAAGCAAAACCGATTGTAGAGGCTGAAAAACAGATCGTGGGTGTCCAGCAATCCCTGTGGCAGCTGAAATCGGAGCGACTCCCCCTGTTGCATGGCGCCGAAGTGAAACTGGGTTTCGGGGTTGGGCACCGGCAGAAATACGTCCCGGACGAATGATTGCGGCAACCCCTGTCCATACCGCAACAGCGGGTACACATAGCCATTCAAAGCCTGATGGAGCCAACCCTGCCGGTGGATCAGGTCCCGGTAGAAGAGGTTCGCATCCCTGGGGCCAGGGATGGTGCGGGCCGCTAGGACGGCGTGGCCATCCACCTGAATCTCCGGTAGGGTGAGGGGGTCCCCCCAGTGGTAATGGCGGAGACCAGCTAAATAGCGTCCCGGGGGGAGGGTGACACTCTCCCATGCGTTCTCCCCCGAGATGCTGAGAGAGCTGATGCTGGCCAGCGTCTTGAAGTTTCCCAGGGTGTAGAACACCGCGGTCCAGGCGGGCGTCGCCTGGGCAATGGTGGCCACCCGAACGCTTATCGTGTGTTCCACCGTGAACGGACCGGCGATCGCTATCAGGGCGTGGAGGTTCCAGCGGGCTCGACTCATGGCCCAGAGCAACTTCAGCGGGCCCGCCAAAAAGTCAGCAGAGACCACCTGCCACTGGGGGATTTCCTGGGTGTTCATGGGATGGTAGTAGCGCCCCACGTGGGTCAGCGTCCACCGCAAGATCCGCGAGAAGACAAATGATGCCAGCCCCAGGGAAACTTCCCACAGTGCTTCTATCTGATTTACCCGCATCCCCTGTCCGTGGAACACCGATCTGTTTGACCCGAATCGGGCGGGTCTCGTTGAACGGGGCCCAACCCCAGCGGATGTGAGATCGACCGCCGCCTGCGCGATTGATTGCTATTCTGGTTTGCTCAATGTCGCCAGAATGATTTCCACCAGGGCCTGGGGAGACTCTAGGGGCAGTTGATGGCCCGCTGCAATCTGGTACACCGGGCTGTGGGGCAACCGTTCGCTCTGGAAACGCTGATCCTCCCCTCGAACGAAGTCGCTGGTTTGCCCGAACACCAGGGCGGTGGGAACCGAGATGCCTTGCAAAATCTGGCCGTAGCGGTCGCGGTTAAACGTACCGCCACTGAGGCCAAACCGCGTCCGAACCTGCAGGCGCGGATCCCAGGTCCACTGCACCCCACCCGGTACTGACTTGAGGATTCGGGCGGCCAGGGCCTCGGCCCGATCGGCCTCTAGGGCGGGCAGGGATCGCCGAAGCCGACCCACAGCTGTGGCGCGATCAGGATACACCGAATGCGTGGGAGCGTCGGCGAGGTAATCCAGGTGCGCCCTCAGATGATCGCTTGCCTGGCTGCCGTTATCCTCCCCAGGCACTACAGGCTCGGCTAATACCAAGGTATTGACTTTGTGGGGGCGGGCACTGGCGAAGGCCGCCGCCACCATTGCCCCCATGGAATGGCCCACCAGCGCCATCCTACCCAGTCCCAGACAGTGAGTTAGCGCATCAACATCGGCCAGGTGATCCAACACCTGGTAGTTACCCTCAGGTCCTAAATGACCCGACTCACCATGGCCCCGGAGGTCCGGTGCGATGACGCGATAGCCCTGGGCTACCAGCGTGGGGGCCAGCCCATCCCAGACTGCCCCTTGATCGAGGACCCCATGGAGACAGAGCACGACGGGGAGATCGGGGTTCCCCCAGGTACAGAGGCAAAAATCCAAGCCCCGCACTGTGACGGTTTGCTCTACCAGGGTAGCCAGGGGGGCGGTCTCGACCCAGGCTGAAACAGAAGCAGAAGCCGCAACCCGGGGATCCGCCCGACGGGGGGCGTTTGGGAGGCGATAGTGCCAGGTTTCTGCCAGGGTTTGGCTTTCCCGACTGAGAGGTCGAGGCAACCGCACCGTTTGCCAGATGTCGGCCAGGCTTGGGTCAATGCTCTGACGACGATGAAAATTGGGGTCGTCAATGGGCAGGGATTGAGCCGTGACCCCATCGGTCATGCGCTGTTCCGCACGGCTGTATGGATTCAACAGGGCCGCATGGAAGGGAATATTCAGGAAGTCACACAGGGCCACCAGGGCTGTCTTGGGATCCTGAACGAGATCTTCGTAGGCGATCGTGTGGTGGCGAGCGCCCTCAACGGTGTCCAGAAACCGGAGGATGTTCTGGTTACTTCCCTGCCAGACCTGTTCCGCCAAGGGGTAGGGATCTTGATCAGGGATTTGAAACAGCTTGTCCATGCGGTTACTGACAAAGGAGTCGATCACTGCGAAGGGATGGCGTACCAGGTGAATGTAGCAGGCCCGATCAAACAGTTGTTCGGCCCGATTGAGGGTGGACAGACTGAAGCTGTAAGTGGGGGACTTATCGACCAAACGGCGATGCCCGCTGAGCTGTTGTAACTTGCCGTATACGTCCGGGATGCCCAGTCCTTGCCCCATCCATTGGGTCAGGACCTGATCACTGGCTGCCGCATCCAGCTCCATCAACTCCATCATTGCCCGTTGCAGCCCTTCACCCAGGTAGTTTTCAGCCAGGGCGTCGTGGCGTTCCGTCAAGGTTGCAAAGGGCAAAAGATGCAACTCGGGCGGGCAGAATAGGTCGGGATGGCCTGCCAGCATCACCCGCAACAGGGTCGAACCCGAGCGGGGGCTACTGAGTAGAAACACAGGTCCGGGCAACTTCCGTGTGGGAACAGCCCACGCCCGTTCCTGCCCCCAGATCGGGATGCGCCAGGATGGCTCCTTCGCTCCTTCAGCAAGAACCGGGGCCTCGACTGCACCCTCATGGGTTCTTTCCATCTCCCGTACTAGATAGCGACCGAGCCTCTCCAGGGTTGGGTGCTCAAACACTTCGCGGGGATACACAGTCAACCCCAGATCACGTCTACATTTGCCCAGCAGGTCCATCACCATAAGAGAATCCAACCCCAAGTCCATCAGATCACTCTCCAAGGGAATGGGCTCCCTTCGCTCCAGAACTTCGGCGACAGCTTGGTGCAGGTAGGATTGCAAACGTGCTTCCCGCGCCGCCCGGCCTAAAGGGGCCAGGGTGGGCCAATCGCAGTGGGACACGGACGGGGAAGGGGCGGTGGGCGCGACTCGCTGCAACCAGGGGGGTCGCTCCATCTGGGGGAAGTTACGGACCAGCAGTCCCCACTCGACCTGCACAGCGGCCACCTGAGAGGGACAGTCATGGCCATAGGTGAGGAGGGTGCTCAGACGTTGCACTCCTTGGGCCGGGGTAAAGCTCGCGATGCCCAGCTTTTCAAGCCGTTGAGCCGCCCCCTGATGCCGGGTAGCCATCCCCCGGCCCTGCCAGGGACCCCAGTTGATGGATTGAGCCGGTAATCCCTGCCGACGACGGTATTGGGCCAAGCCATCCAAAAAGCCATTGGCCGCACCATAGTTGCCCTGGCCCGGCGAGCCCAGAAGGGATGCAATCGAGGAAAACATCACAAAGAAGTCGAGAGACAAACCGGCTGTTGCGGCATGTAGATTCCAGCTCCCCTTTACCTTTGGGGCCATCACCTTTTGGAACTGCGGCCAGGATTGTCCCACCAGAAGACCATCGGCCAAGGTGCCCGCTGCATGGATGACCCCGGCCAGGGGCGGTAACTCCACTTGAATTGTCTGGATCAACTGGTGTACGGCCTCTGCATCAGACACATCTACCGCCCTCACTCGGACCTGGACTCCGCGTTGCCGGAGGGCTGCCAGTTGGGTCTGATAGTGCGGTTTCTCTCCCCCTCGGCTGACCAGGACCAGGGTTTCTGCCCCTGCTTCCACCAGCCATTGGGCGGTGGTCAATCCCAAAGCCCCCAAACCGCCAGTAATCAAGTACGTTCTATCAGGGCGAATGGTCGTGGCCTGACCCGAGGCAGGGACCGTCCCTGGCGTCCCTTTCTTCACTGGCCATGGGATGAGCCGTGCCCCCCAGTAATGTTGCGGCCCGAGGACAACGCGATCTTCCCGATCGGGGGACATCATGTGAGCCAACAGGCGCGTGGCTAAGGCGGGTGTGTGGGCAGTGTCAGCCACCAGATCAACCAGGCCGCCTCTCAGCTCGGGGTGCTCTAAGGCGATCGCAGTTCCCAATCCCCAAAGGCTGCCGGCAGTCAGGGATTGGGACGGGGAGCCCGGGTCGAGGGCATGCCCCCCTTGGGTGACCACCCAGAGCTGTGGGTACCCATCCTGATTTCGGGTCAGAGCCTGTCCGACCAGACCTTGCACACAATGGAGCAACCCTGCCGTTGCGGCCTCAACTGCATCAGTACCACTCGTACCATCCGTACCCGGAGACCCGTTGAGACCCCACAGATAGATCACCCCCTGCCAGGGCTCTCCGGAGATTGCCTCAAGCTGCGTCAACATGGCCTGGCTGTCTGCGGCAGCTAAAGGATTGAGGTGAAACCTTCCAGGGCCATCCGGCGCGAAGATTTCACCCCGAAGCAGGGTCACCACTTCCGCTCGATGGGCAAGCAAAACGGAGGCTAACGTCTCTCCAAGGCCTTCATCGTCCATATAAATCAACCATCGCCCAGTCAGGTGTGCAGGCAGCGAGGCCAATGGCGGCAACTGCTCCCAACTCAGTTGATAGAAATCCTGGTCCGGTGGGAGAATCGCTGCTGCATCCGCAACGGCAGCGACTGGCGTCGCCTGGGCAGGAGGCTCAAACCAATACCGCTGGCGCTGGAAGGGATAGGGGGGTAACAGATGCACAGGAGTGCGGCCATAGGGCTGATCAAAGGCTCTCCAGTCTACGTCAAAGCCGTGCTCATACAGGTGTCCAAGGCTGTTGAGCAAACCGGTCCAGTCCGACTGGCCCTGGCGCAGGGTGGGCAGCCACGTCAACCCATCCGCCGCTAAAACTTGCTGTCCCAGACCACACAAAACCGGATGGGGCCCCAACTCCAAGAAACAGGTCAAACCGGTCTGGTGGAGGGCGGCCAGACCATCCGCGAACCGCACCGCCTGACGGGCATGGCGGCACCAATAGCCCGCATCCAGGGTTTCACCCGCCGGTAAGACTTGGCCCGTCACATTCAGAGCAATGGGGATGCGGGCCGGATGGTAGGTCGCCTGCCGGGCCATATGCTCAAACACTTGCAGGATCGGCTCCATTTGAGGAGAATGAAAGGCATGAGAGACCTCTAGGCGCTGCGTTCGAAGCCCAAGGGTATGCAGATGATCGAGTGGCCCCCCCATCGAGGCTTCAGGGCCGGCAATGACGGTATTGCTGGGACCGTTCAATGTGGCGATTACGACCCGCGCATCTCCAACATCGGCCAGCGCCCGACCCACAGTCTCCTCGTCTGCCCATACCGCCACCATCACCCCATCCGGAGGCAGGGACTGCATCAACTTGCCCCGCTGGGCCACCAGTACCAGGCCCTCTTCCAGGCTGAGGACCCCCGCCACACAGGCGGCTACATATTCCCCAACGCTGTGACCGATGACGGCCGCGGGTTGAATGCCCCAGTCTTGCCAGAGGACGGCCAGGCCATATTCCAGGGCAAACAGCGCCAGTTGGGTATAGCAGGTTTGCTGCAGGCGATCGTCCTCCTCGGCCGCAAACAGGACTTCCAACAGCGGTGCATCCAGGTAAGGTGCGGCCAGTTCGGCGCAATGGTCGAGGGTGGCGCGAAAAACCGGTTGGCTCTCATAGAGAGCTTGCCCCATTCCCCGATACTGCGACCCCTGCCCGTTGAAGAGGAACACCACCTGGGACTCAGACAGAGGGGATGACGGTGAGAGCGACGGGGCCTCTAAACCAGACTTGAGTTCTGCCAGGGTGCTGGCGGCGATCGCCCGCCGATGGGGAAACGTGGTTCGACGACTATTGAAGCTGTGGCAGAGGTCTGCCAGATCGGGTTCGGATCCCTCCCCAATCCAGGTTGCCACCTGCTGGCTCCTCGCGGAAAGGGCTGTGGACGTCCTGGCACTGAGGGCTAACAGATGCCGGGGCCGTTCCAACTCTGTCTGGGGAGCCTCCAGAAACGGTGCGCCTTCGAGGATCACATGCGCATTGGTGCCCCCGAAGGCAAAAGCGCTCACCCCCGCCAGAGGCCGCTGGGCATCGCTCGGCCAGGGTTCGCAGGTCTGCTGCACCTGTAAGGGCAGGGTGAGGAAGGGAATGTGGGGATTGGGAGTCTTAAAATGGATACTGGGCACCAGGGTGCGGTGCTTCACACACAGTGCGGTCTTGATCAGGCTGGCAATGCCCGCTGCCGCTTCCGTGTGGCCGATGTTGCTCTTCACCGAGCCCATTCGCACAGGGGGCCCCTCCAGCGGGCGAGATTGCAAGACGTTCCCCAAAGCCTTCGCCTCGATCGGATCCCCCAGCAGCGTGCCGGTGCCATGGGCTTCGACATAGTCCACCTGCTCTGGAGAGAGACCGGCCTGGAAGAAAGCCGCCTGAACCACCTGTTCCTGGGCCTCTCGGCTGGGGGCGGTCAGACCATTGGTGCGGCCATCCTGGTTGACCCCACTACCCCGGATCACAACATATATTGAGTCCCCCTGTGCAATCGCCTCAGACAGGGGCTTGAGCACGACCGCTCCAGCCCCCTCGGAACGGACAAAGCCGTTGGCTGCAGCATCAAAGGCCTTACAGCGACTGTCGGGAGAAAGGGCGTTGAGCTTGCTGAAACCAATGGTTAATTCAGGCCGCAAAATCAGGTTGACCCCGCCCGCAATCGCGACCTCGGCTTCGCCACTGCGCAGACTCTGGCAGGCCAGATGCACGGCCACCAGCGAGGACGAGCAGGCGGTATCGATCGCCAGACTCGGTCCTCGCAAATTAAGCAGATAAGACAAGCGGTTGGCGGCCATTGTGGAGGCCAAGCCGGTAGTCGTGTAGGTGCCTACCGCTTCAGGTCCCGCCATCAACCACTGCCCATAGTCGTTGGTGGAAATGCCCACAAAAACGCCGGTCGAGGAGCCGCTGAGGTCCTTGGGAAGAATGCCGCCATCTTCCAGCGCCGCCCACACCACTTCCAAAAACACGCGCTGCTGCGGATCGATGAATTTAGCTTCCCGGGGGGCGATGCCAAAAAAATCCGCATCAAATTCGTCAACGTGATCTAAGAACCCCCCCTCCCGGCAATAGGTTTTACCCGGAGTGGTCGGGTCAGGGTCATACAGAGACTCGACCGGCCAACGACTGGCCGGAATCAAGGTGATCGCATCCCTCCCCTGTTGCAGCAGTTGCCAGAATTCCTCACAGTTGCTCGCTCCCGGGAACCGACACCCCATCCCCACAACTGCAATCGGTTCTGGAAGTCCCTTCTTCTTGAGTACCTGTAGTTCCAGTCGTGCCCGTTGATGGGGCGATAGCTTCGCGATCCGCAGTGAGAGATCATTCACAGGTCAACCTTTACCTAGCGTCCTTGCTGTCCCAGCAACTCCTTCAGTTCCGCATCTGAAAGGTCCTGAAGGTCGTTCACCAGATCCATCAGATCAGCGTCATCGGCTCCCTTAGGCGGATCGTCCGCCGCCCGATCCCCGGCACCCAGCAGCCCGGCCAGGTAGTGGGCCACCGCATCAACCGTGGGATACTCGTAAACCAGCGTGGGTGAGATGGGGCGGTTCAGAGTCGTTTGCAACGCTGCCGTTATTTCCACCGCAGCCACCGAGTCAAGCCCATAGTCGGCGAAAGGACGAGCACTATCCACTTCGCTGGTAGGTAAGTGGAGAGTTTGCGCCAACCAATGCACCAACCATTGCTCCAGTATCTCAGGAGACGCTCCGCCCGGAGAGGGTGGCGGCGAGAAGGTTGGAGCCACCTCGGTGGAGGCCGGCGTCCGGGGCTCGGCAATCTTGAAGTCCGTCCCCGCACCTCGGGCCAATTGCCAGGTATGCACCACCTGTAACTGGTGATCTAAATAACCCGCCCGACAACGTTCGCGTTGTATCTTGCCGCTGGAGGTTTTCGGTATGCTCCCCGTCTTCAGCAACCAGAACCCATACAGTTCGAGATCATGGTTCCGAGCGATCGCCCGCCGGACCGCCGCCACAATTTCATCCCCGTCATCCCCTTCATCTCCACCAAGGCCGCGCAGGTTACGGCGTTCCACTTCGTAAACCAAAACCAGACGCTCATGCGCCTCAACCGGGATAGTGAAGGCGGCCCCCGCCCCAGGGCGAAGGGCGGCATGGGCCCGCTCGGCAGTGTCTTCCAGATCCTTGGGGTAGTAATTGCGTCCCCGGAAGATCATCAGTTCCTTAAGGCGGCCCGTCACAAACAATTCGCCTCGATTCAGGTAGCCCAGGTCCCCCGTACGCAAAAAGGGACCTTCACCTGTCTCTGCCAACGTCGCCCCAAAGGCTTCAGCCGTCCATTGGGGCTGTTGCCAATAGCCCTGGGCCATACTCGCTGTGGAGGAAACCCAGATTTCGCCAATGATGGCCTCCGGGCAGGGTTTCAAAGAGTAGGGGTCCACAATTTGCAGGGTTTGATCCGTCGGTGACTGACCACAGCCCACGAGGGTACGTTGATCACCCGGCGCTGCTCCCTCGATCGCTTGGTTTACCTGGAGGGCGCGATCACTGATGGTCTGCTCGACGGGGAGAGCCCTCCGCTGCCCCCCGGTCACCATCAACGTGGCTTCCGCCATGCCGTAGCAGGGGTAAAACGCCTCCCGCCGGAACCCCTGTGCGGCAAAGGTCGTGGTAAATCGATCGATGGTGTCTGCCCGGACCGGCTCGGCCCCGCTGAAGGCCAGTGTCCAGAGGCTCAGATCCAAAGCCTGACGTTGTGCGGGTGTGATCTTCTGGACACAGAGATCGTATGCAAAATTCGGGCCACCGCTGGTGGTCACGCCATATCGGGAAATCGCCTGGAGCCAGCGAACCGGCTTTTGCAAAAACGCTACTGGCGACATCAACGCCATCGGAGCCCCAACATACAAAGGTTGTAAGATGCCCCCCACCAAACCCATGTCATGGTACGGGGGCAACCAGGACACTCCGCTGCTCTGGGCCGTGTCGCCAAAAAAGGCACTGATACGGGCAGAGTTGTGGATGAGATTGCCGTGGCTGATCATCACCCCTTTTGGGGTGCCGGTAGATCCGGAGGTGTACTGCAGTAGGGCCAGATGTTCCGGGGCCAATACCGGGGGTTGCCAACGCATCGCGAGGGACAAGTCAATACCGTCCGTCGCCAACCAGTGCATCCGTTTCAGGTCAACCTCCACTGCAAATCGTTTCTCCAGCCCCTTCAAGATGGTGTTCTGGGTCAGTGCCACATGTGCCTGAGCGTCATGGATCATGCCTTGCAGCCGTTCCAGGGAGCGATTCATGCGCGGCGGGTAGGCGGGCACGGCGATGGCCCCGGCATACAGACAACCGAAGAAAGCGGCAATGTAATCCGGCCCCGGGGGATAGAGCAGCAACACCGGTTGTCCACTACACTGCAAGCCATTCAGCAGCACCGCGATCGATTGGGCATGGGTCTCAAGGGCGGCGTAGGACAAACTCTCCGTGACCGTTTCGCCATCCCCCAAGAACGTGTAAGCCGGGCGGTCATCTCCCGTCGCCGCGCGCCTCTGGAGTAACTCCACCAGCGTAGATATCTGACTCAAACCGTGAAAATACTCCTTATCCACGGTAATTTCAAGGGGTCGATGCAACACTTCACATAAAAGGAGAGATGAAGTGTATGCCCAAGAAAAGAAGGAAGAAACAACAGAGCAGTCGGCGGGGCTTTACGTTGGCAGAGCTGGCCGAAGTGTGGAATCGACGGGAGCGAGGGGAGTCTTCCAAGGTGATTGCACGTCTGCTGGGTAGAGAGTCGTCGTCGGTGTACGCAGTGCTGTCGCGCCACGGAGGTATCCGTCCCCGAGCTCGACGCCGCGCACCTCAGGCCCTGACTCTGGTCGAGCGTGAAGAGATTTCCCGAGGCCTTGCAGCCCGGCGATCGATGCGAACTATCGCTCGGTCACTGGGCCGGAACCCATCGACAGTGAGCCGGGAGATCTCTCGTAATGGAGGCTATGATAACTATCGGGCCTCGGAGGCCGATGAGCAGGCATGGGAGCGTGCGCGCCGTCCGAAGCCCTGCCGGCTGACCCGTTGTCCCCAGTTGCGGCAGCGGGTTGAAGAGAAGCTCATCGAGGACTGGTCGCCGGAACAGATTGCGGGCTGGCTGAAACGCACCTGGCCGGAAGACGAGTCGCTTCGCGTGTCACACGAAACCATCTATCGCAGCCTTTTTATTCAGGCCCGCGGGGCTCTGAAGAAAGAGCTCACTCAGTATCTGCGCTCCAGACGCACGATTCGCCGGTCCCGGCACGCGAGCTTGAAAGGCCGGGGTGGGGGGCAGATCAACGACGTCATATCGATCCGTGAGCGTCCCGCTTCAGTGGAAGATCGCGCCGTACCGGGTCACTGGGAAGGCGATCTGATTGCCGGATCAAAGAACACCCACATTGCGACCCTGGTCGAACGTCACTCCCGTTACGTGATGCTGGCGAAAGTCTCCAGTAAGGACACCGAGACCGTCGTATCGACACTGATCGAACACGCTCGGAAACTACCCACGGAACTTTACAAATCGCTGACTTGGGGTCGCGGTCTGGAAATGGCCGATCACAAGCGGTTCACTCTGGCGACCGATATTGCCGTGTACTTCTGTGATCCAAAAAGTCCTTGGCAACGCGGTTCGAACGAAAACACAAATGGTCTCCTCCGACAGTACTTTCCCAAAAGGACGGACTTATCGGTACACTCTCAGGAGCATCTGGACAAGATTGCAAGGAAGCTCAACACGCGGCCCCGCAAGACGCTGGAGTTTGCAACTCCAGCAGAGACACTTAATGCAGGTGTTGCATCGACCGGTTGAGCTGGCAACAAATACCGTCCACTCCGACCCACGACTTCCAATCAGATCCTCTTGTTTCGTCCCCGGGATCAAACCGGCTCGGAACCGACACCGATCCCACGGCCTGTGTCCCGACTATAGAGGCCACTACCGGAGTGTGGCCATCACCTGATCATCCTGAACGTGTTCTCAATAAATTCGGACTCGGATTGCCCGCACGGTCTGCCCCGTTGATGCCCCGATTGTAGCCCCTCAGAGCATTTAGCACAAAAACCCCTGAAGAGTACTGTCAACTTGAGCTGTGTAGTGGCCTTTTCTCCGTCCTCTACCACCTCTAAATCATTGATTCCTGGTCTCGGCTCCAGCAAATGTCGTCCTCAAAACGGATGAATTCTGCTTAAGTTGACAGTACCGAGAATCAATCACATTTTCGGTTCACACGGAGGGGCTCCCCATTCTTCGGACAGGAAATCCTGGGTCTTAAGGTGGATCGCCGCCGCTGAAATGGGTTGATATTTAGCCCGCCGTCGGGCCTGTGGGAACGGTGAAAAAGCCGAGTCTTCGAGGCTGTTTTCAAGCAACTGTGGGAATCCGCATGGTGTGGGGATTTGCATAGCTGCGTCAGTTTCCACAGGCCCTCGGTGCGCGCTGAAAGTACACGGCCTCGGGCGTCTGATAGTCGAATACTTGATGGCCGCGTTCCTGATTGTAAAACCTGAAATAGAGGTTCAGGTTTGCGATCGCTTCGGGAACGCTCAAGTAGTCCTTCAGGTACACTTCCTCGTACTTCACCGTTCGCCATAAGCGCTCGACGAAGATGTTGTCCAGGAACCGGCCCCGACCGTCCATGCTGATCGTGATGCCCTGGTCTTCGAGCCGGCCCGTGAAGATATTGCTGGTGAACTGCGCACCCTGATCCGTGTTGAAAATCTCTGGTTGCGCTTTCGTCAGCGCCCAGTCCAGTGCCGACACGCAAAATCCGCTGTCGATCGACGTGGACACTTCCCAGGCCAGCACGTACCGGCTGAACCAGTCCATGATCGCCACCAGATAGATGAATCCTTGCCGTAGTCGAATGTAGGTTATATCCGTGGCCCACACCTGATCGGGACGCACAATCTCCAGATTGCGCAACTGGTATGGGTAAATCCGGTGTCCCGGGGCCGGCATCGACAACTGCGGTTTGGGATAGATCGCTTCCAGTCCCATGAGCCGCATCAGTCGCCGCACCCGCTTCGCATTGACCCGCCGACCTTGCGTCTGCAACCACCAGGTCATACGCCGAATCCCGTAAAACGGGGTTCGCGTATATTGCTCGTCCAACAGACGCATCAACGCGATGTTCTCGGCGCTCTCGCCCACCGGTGTGTAGTAGAGTCCCGATCGGGACACGCCGGTCAACCGACACTGCTCGACGATGCTCAACTCGTCGTGATTCGATTCGATCCATGGTCGTCGATGCTCTAACGGGAAAGTCCCGACTTTTTTTTGAGCCACTCCACCTCGACCTGTAATTTTCCGATCTGTTGGTAGAGTTCCGCCTGCACTTGCTCATCGGCTTCACTGGCCTGTACTCGGCCATTGGAGAAGATGTCCGATACGCCGTCGAGTACTTGCTTTTTCCACTTCGTCACCATGTTCGGGTGAACTTCGTAGTGGGACGCGATTTCCTGGATCGTGCGCTGTCCCTTCACCGCTTCCACGGCAATCTTTGCCTTCAATTCTGCGCTGTACTGCTTCCGCCCTCGCTTCTTCATCTGCCTCTCCCGAGGTAGCGATTTTACACCTTAGTGACCTGTCCGAATTTTGGGGAGCACCTCACACTTCCAGTCGGGGGTGTCCCACCGCAGTTCCACCGCTCAACGAACATCGTCGATATCTTGCCCTGTAATTGAATCAAGAGATCGTCACAGGCGGCACAAAACAGTGGTGTGTCCTGAGCGGGTTTTTCCTGCCGGCCGGGGCCTGTGATGTGGTAAGAACATTGACATGAAAAACATCATTGTTGGATTCATCGCGGTGCTTTTGCTGGCGGTAGCGCCAGCACCGGCTCAAGAGTTGGAAAAGAACAATCCGCCCGGTCTGTCGACGCCACGGCCGCAGACCTATACCCACGTTGTCAAGGCCGGCAAGTTCGTGTTCATTGCGGGTCAGGTTGGCGTTACCTCCGATGGCAACGTCGTCGCAGGGGGAATGAAAGAGCAACTCGAGCAGGTCATGACCAATCTGGCGACGGCATTGAAATCCCATGGCGCCGACTTCAGCCATGTGGCCAAGACGACGACGTTTGTGACCAGTATTCCGGAGTTTCGCGATTCGGAAGTAGCCGCCGTGCGGGCAAAGTATGTGGGCGCCAATCCACCGGCCAACACACTCGTTCAAATCGAGCAACTGGCCGATCCCGCCTATAAGGTTGAAATCGAGGCGATCGCCGTCCTCCCATAGTGGGGTCGCCTCGGGCCCATCAAGCTTGGCAATGCCACACGATCACTCGATCTCTATCGTGATAAAACTCTTATTTTTTCTATCCCCTATTCGGGTGCCACGAGATTGAATTTCTTGTCATAGATTCGGACCCGGTCGGTCTGCGTGACCGTCAGCGTCAAACCGTCCTCGGAGACCTGTTCCGTATCGACCGAGATCCTTCCGTTTCGATTGTGGGTTCTTTCAATCGTTCGCGGATCAATCAATTTGTAGGAAATCTCCCGCACATCGCCTCCTGTGGTCAGGTAAGGCCGGCCATCAAAACCGACCGGATGGATCTCGGTGCTTGATGACTCGTTACCCTGGCGGATTTGAGCGCGTGTGCTGATGAAACCACCTCCGGGCGCCGGCACGTTGATCATCATCTGGCTTTGTTGGAAATAGTTTGTGGTCTTTTCGAGATTGATTTCCCAGATCCCGAGGAACGGTTCGCTCTGTGCTATCAGGGCGGGGCACAACGCGAGCGTCAATACCACTGCTCCCAGGATTTTCCCCGTCATTTCATCCTCGCTTGTGCGGCCTCCCATCTGCCAGACGGGACACCGCTGATGTCGTTCGAAATTTACGATTCGGGACGTCTATCCGGGGAGTATAGGCCAAATTAGAGGCTGGAACACGGTGGGGCCATCACGGGAGGACACAACATCCTCAGAATTGAAGCGCCGACACAGACTACAAGCGGCTCATCACTGCTGCGGGCACGTTCTTTCGCGACTTGGGAAGCGATCACAGTGGCCTGATCGACGCCTGCCTCTTCGGTACAATTTCGCCCTTCACACCGTAAGTTAACAGAACCCACGAGTCGGAACAATCGTTGCGTGAAGGCTTCGGAAGATGGAACATTCGCTGAGAAAATTTGCCGTTCGTTGACTCAGTTTCGGTTGAACGCAAAGCATCTTGAGTTATTCTTCGGAGACGGGAGCAGCGTGAACCGCCCTGGGTTTTCCGGAGACCGTTTGAGTTGACTGCCGCCTCCATGGGTGGTTTACCTCTCTCCCGGTTGGCCCCGGGATTTGCTTACGGTTAATAGTTCACCGAAAGCGTACACCGCCTTTTTCTATTTACACTCTTATTGGAACGACCTCGTCCCGAGAACGATCAGAGCAACCCGAAGAACACGTAACAGACCACAGCGCCCACCACGCTCATCGACAGTCCCCAAGACAACATCTTATTGAACAACGCGGTGCGCTCCTCGGTCAGCGGCGCGCTGGCGAGGCACAAGGCACCAAGGGTCGACAACGGCGAGGCATCCACAAGATGAGCGCCGACGTTGATCGAGGCAGCGATGGCGATTGGATCTCCACCCCCAAGCTGTTCGATCAATCCAGGGATAGTCGGGATGAACGCCGGCAAAACCACACCTGACGAACTGCTGTAGACCGAGATGAGGCCCGTCGCGAAGGCGATGACACCCGTCACCGCCGTTTCGTTTGAAAAGCTGGCGAGAATCCGAGTGAACAGGTCCATGCCACCTGTCTGTTCCAGAATCGCGACCAGCACAGTAACGCCACTCACCATCATAATTGCGTTCCAGGGCATCGCCTTGAGGGCAGCGTTCTCATCCGTAGAACGTGTCAAGGTCAGGACGGCCGCTGCCAGGAATGCGCCCATACCAACGTTAATGCTAAAAAATACGACCGCGGCAACCAGAAGGGCGATGACCCCAACCGTTATCTTCTGCTCGATTGGCATTGCCGCACCTTCGATTTCATCGTCACTGGCCGAGGCCTTCCCTCCGCGAAGCAACCGATAACCTCCAAGAAGCAGATAACCCGTGGTACCGATGAATACCTGAGCGATAAAGCTATTGACGAAAGTCGAAAACTCCTGACCCTCGATGCCGATGCGAGCGAGCAACCCGTTGGCGACGACGCCGGTGGGTGCAATCGGCGAAAAAGCCCCGGCGTTCGCGCCCGTGCAAACCACGATCGCCATCAGGAACGCACTCACACCCGCTCGATGTCCGGCCGCCATAGCCATCGGGGCCAACAGCGCAGTCGCGGCGATATTGCCGGCGCCGATTGCAGATAGGAAGAATGCCAATCCCATGAATATGATCGGGATCAAACCCACATTCCCACGGGCAAGTTTTACGCTACGCCTGGCAAGCGTCTCCAGAGTTCCATTGGCTTGCGCCTGACTGAATAAGAGCGTCACTCCGACCAGGATCAGAAACAGATTTGAAGGAAAGCCGGCCGCAACCTCGCCCACCGTCATTCCGCCGAATGACACACCCACGACAAACGCAAATGCGATAGAAACCAGGCCGACATTGATCGCTGTGACGCAGCTCAGGAGAATACAGATGCCGAAAGCGATGAGTGACAGTAGGGGAAGTGACACCTTCAGCCGATAATATGCGTTTCGAGTCTCGCCGTAAACCTCAAGATGGTGTGCCTGGGGTAAACCTGGTCTGCACCGAAAGCATTGCGGTTACACGATCATGGAGACGCGCTTCGTCGGCCATGATTCGAGTGATTTGTTGCCTTCTCGGCGGGCTCTGTTCCTGCTTGCGTAACCGAACCCGTGTTCATCTGGAGAGTCTCGCACGTCAGTCCTCGTGGATTAATGCGCAGAAGCCGCAAAGGACGAGGCTGTCGACTCCAGGGCCGTGGCGTGTTATTCCAGGATGTTCTCCAACCCAAGTGATCATTCCTTTTGCTGTTTCCTTGGGTTGAATCATCCCCCACGCGACGTGACGAAGGGGTAATGGTCTTGAGTATCTCGCGCTTGGCGGTAAGAAAGAGGTGCGACAGTTTCCTGCTGAGTTGCTGGAGCGTGGCGCAGGCGCGCCGGACATGGTCCCGGCCTTCGGCTTCCTGCCCGAGCATACGCAGGCCTGTCTGGAGTTCCGTCAACTTCAGCCAATCCCTGGCAGAATGAGTGAATGAAGAGCCACCAATCGCTGCATTACAGACACCGATATCCGCGTGAAATCATCAGTCATGCAGCCTGGGTTTATCACAGGTTCACCCTCAGCCAGCGGGATGTCGAGGATCTGATCGCCAAAACGAGGCATTGCAGTTTCGTACGAGACGATCCGGTCCGAGTTATAACCGAATCTGGTGTTTGAGGGATTGAAGAAAAGCGGCGTATCTGGTTGATTTGTTGTTTACGAGACTTCAAAGCAACCAAAGGAGATACGCCACTATGAGTAAGAGTATCGTTATTGAACTGGAAGATCGAGAAGCGATTGCAGACCCAGTGACCGACCTGCTACGAGCCGGGGCGCAAGAGCTGATCCAACGCGCTGTGGAAGCCGAACTGTCCGAACTGCTATCCCAGCACGGCGATCGGCGAACCGAGACGGGGAAGGCTGGAGTGGTGCGCAACGGTTATCTGCCTGAACGCGAGCTGCAGACTGGCCTGGGTCCGGTAACGGTGCAAATCCCGAAGGTGCGCGCCAAGATGGGCGAAGCTGTGACGTTCCGCTCGGCCCTGGTACCCCCCTACATTCGGAAGACGCAGTCGATGGAAGCCGCCGTGCCGTGGTTGTATTTGAAAGGCGTCTCCAGCGGCGAGATGGGTGACGCCCTGAAAGTTCTTGTCGGTCCGAAGGCGCAGGGCCTGTCAGCGAGCACGGTATCGCGCTTGAAACAGGTCTGGGCTGAAGAGTACCGCATCGGGTGCGACCAGCGTTTGGACGCCGACCGCTGGGTCTATGTCTGGGCCGACGGTATCTACAGCGGACTTCGAGCCGAACAAACCAAGTTGTGTGCGTTGGTCGTGATCGGCGTGAATGAACGCGGAGAGAAGCGTTTTCTGGCGATCGAAGACGGTGTACGGGAATCGACACAGAGTTGGCGTGAGGTCTTGTTGAAGCTGAAGTCCCGAGGGATGAATATTCCGAAGTTGGCCATCGGTGACGGGGCGATGGGGTTCTGGGCCGCACTGGAGGAAATCTATCCCGAGACACACCAACAACGCTGCTGGATGCACAAGACCATGAATGTGCTCAACTGCTTACCCAAGTCGGTCCAGGCGAAAGCGAAACAGGCACTGCACGCGATCTGGAAGGCTGAGACACACGCAGATGCCGAGAAGGCATTCGATCTGTTCATTGAAACTTATGAGCCGAAGTATCCGAAAGCCACTGTCTGCCTGCAGAAAGACAGAGAAGCACTGCTGGCCTTTTACGGCTTTCCGGCCAAGCACTGGCAGAGCATCCGAACGACTAATCCCATTGAATCGACCTTTGCCACCATTCGACACCGAACCAAGCGATCCAGAGGCTGCCTGACACGGGATGGAATGCTGCACATGATGTTCAAGCTGGGTCAGTGCGCTGAGAAGAACTGGCGACGATTACGAGGATTCGATGATCTGGTCAAGGTGATTACTGGAGTGAAATTTAACGATGGAATCGAAGTGACAAAGCTCGATCAGACCGCCGCTTGAATCAATCTCCTAAACACCACTTTTGACAATAACTCGACCGACTTGGGTAAGCAGTTGAGCACATTCATGGTCTTGTGCATCCAGCAGCGTTGTTGGTGTGTCTCGGGATAGATTTCCTCCAGTGCGGCCCAGAACCCCATCGCCCCGTCACCGATGGCCAACTTCGGAATATTCATCCCTCGGGACTTCAGCTTCAACAAGACCTCACGCCAACTCTGTGTCGATTCCCGTACACCGTCTTCGATCGCCAGAAAACGCTTCTCTCCGCGTTCATTCACGCCGATCACGACCAACGCACACAACTTGGTTTGTTCGGCTCGAAGTCCGCTGTAGATACCGTCGGCCCAGACATAGACCCAGCGGTCGGCGTCCAAACGCTGGTCGCACCCGATGCGGTACTCTTCAGCCCAGACCTGTTTCAAGCGCGATACCGTGCTCGCTGACAGGCCCTGCGCCTTCGGACCGACAAGAACTTTCAGGGCGTCACCCATCTCGCCGCTGGAGACGCCTTTCAAATACAACCACGGCACGGCGGCTTCCATCGACTGCGTCTTCCGAATGTAGGGGGGTACCAGGGCCGAGCGGAACGTCACAGCTTCGCCCATCTTGGCGCGCACCTTCGGGATTTGCACCGTTACCGGACCCAGGCCAGTCTGCAGCTCGCGTTCAGGCAGATAACCGTTGCGCACCACTCCAGCCTTCCCCGTCTCGGTTCGCCGATCGCCGTGCTGGGATAGCAGTTCGGACAGTTCGGCTTCCACAGCGCGTTGGATCAGCTGTTGCGCCCCCGCTCGTAGCAGGTCGGTCACTGGGTCTGCAATCGCTTCTCGATCTTCCAGTTCAATAACGATACTCTTACTCATAGTGGCGTATCTCCTTTGGTTGCTTTGAAGTCTTGTAAACAACAAATCAACCAGATACGCCGCTTTTCTTCAATCCCTCAAACACCAGATTCGGTTATAACTCCGGTAGAATCATTAAACTGCTGATATTGGTGATGTGCCTAGCTAGCATGGGTGAGCCTCCAAGGCATCGAGAGGATCACGAGAAGAGTAAGCCCTTTTACCCGGAAAGTCCCTAAGATTCATCATCACTCCATCAACCTAGGATACGACCGGCGAGACGAGGTCACAGCGGATCAAAGTTGTTCTGACCCGCTGATGAAATCTCTGCTCAAAGCCCATTGAGTCCGACCGATTCTGACGACGTACGCCCTGTTCTATGGCGAGTTTGGACGGAGAGGGATAATCAGCCAGCCTACGATGTATGCGCCCAGCAGTCGCAGTCCGCCGGTCGCAATCCCGAAGAACACAAGCGCCACCCGGATCAAATTCGCGTCGATGTTGTAGCTTTCCGTAAGACCGCTACAGATTCCGGCGACCTTCTTGTCACTAAAGGATCTGTATGTTCCGATCACAGCCGGAGGATTTCACTGTCCCTCAGCCGGGGCACAGGGATGCGTTGCCGCCCACCCGATTGAGTGCTCTAAACCTTCGATCCTGATAGAGAGATTCCGCATCGCTCGACCGTTACCGTCTCCGCCGCTGGACATTCATCGGAGACCGGGAGGTCCACACGCTTTCCACATCGCGCGAGTCGGCTTAGGGCGCGTGAACCGATCCCATTGGGTGGTTGTTGAGGAAGGTCATTTTCTCAGGCGGTCCGCTTCCGTAAAATCCAGTCCCGCCCCGGTCAGGTCTCCCATCTCCAGGCGCGCGTTGCCCCGGCTGTAGATGGCGGTGGCATCGTCGGGTTGCAAACGGATCGCTTCGTTGAAGTCGTTGATCGCCCCTTCGAAGTCCTTCGTCTCTACGCGCGCATTTCCCCGGTTATGGAAGGCGGCGGCATAGTCGGGATTGAGAAGAATCGCCTGATTGTAAAAGCGCAACTTCTCATCGACATCCGCGGTATCGAATCCGCGCTCAAAAAACCTCTGCGCAGTCAGCGCCTTTTCCGTGACCGCCGGAGCCCCGCATGCGTTGACCTGCTGGCCTTTCGCTGCATGGCTGGCAGCCGGGGAAATCGGACGGAGCACTGTCTCTCGGGGCGCATCCAGATACCTTTCGCACAAGCGTTCCATCGCCGCTTCAAAGTAGTCCACGGGGATTGTTAACGCATTGTAGCGCGGGAGTGTCTCCAATCGTCCCGTCAGTGGCCCGGCGATTAGGCGGGATCCAAAGTCAAAGCCTTCCAAAATGAGCGGTACGATGTTGCGCTGGCAATCGAAGGCCTCCTCAATCTGCTGGCGCAACCCGTCTCCAGGCACGTGACAGCGCTCCAGGGCGGACGGCGTGAGGAGGACCAGAAAGTGGGCTCGCGCTCGAATGTTCTCGATGATGGCCCGCTCGAAGTCCCGACTCGGAATCCCTGTGTAGTCGACGAACACGTCATAGCCGTGATGCGTGAGGTATTGGAAGATCGCCAGTGCCCAGGGGATGTTGGTACGACGATGGCTGAGGAATACTGTTTTTTCGACGCGGCCCATATCTGGCGTTCGGGGTCCGGATACGATTATCTTCGCCCAAGGGATGCGAAGAGTAGCATCTCAGTTTTGTGTCCTGAAGTCACGTGCCCTCACGGAAATACTTGGCGAGGGCGGCTCAGACCCGGATGGGGACATGAACGCGCTAAACGTCGGCGCCACGCTGCGCTCCCGCCACCGTTTGTAATCTCACGATTGACCCGCTCAACCGAGTAGAGCATTGAGGGGATTTCCGATTTCTTACACCCTCGCCCGGGACAGATGAAAATGGCAGGCGATCAGGCGTGCGAATCCAACAGGAATGAACTTCATGGATCCTGGTGCCGCCTCAATATTGCTACCACTTCGTTCCCACCGAACGCAGTCTTACCGACGGTCATGCCCATTAACGTGAAGCCATTGGCTCCGGCCGACTGCAGTTCTGCCTCCATCGTGGACGTCCGTGACGTCGCCAGGAGGATATAGTCGTAGCGGCCAGAGTCATCCGGGGCCTGACGGTCGCGTTCAAGAATGACGGTCACTTCGTCTCCACCGAATAAGGAACTGAACACGGTCTGTCCAACGTAGACATATCCGGCCTGACCCGCCTCCTGAATCTCCCTTTCCATGGTGGACGTTCTATTGGTGGCCAGGAGCTTGTACTGATAACGTCCTGAGTTGTCCTCCTCCGGTTTACGCGACATGATGACCACAGCCTCATCGTTGCCGAACGCGGTCTTGCCGCCCATAACAGTTTCCAGACGAAACCCAGCGTCTGAAGCCTCGTTTAGCTCCTCCTCCATCGTTGACGTCTTGTTTGTAGCCAACAACCGGTACTCAAAGGTAGCCTGAGCTTCGGCCGTCTGAATCACAAATCCATGCAAAACAATCAAGCTCAAAATCGTACCGAGTGCCAGAGCGCGCTGTATCATCACATACTTCCTAGTTTGAGAATGATTGAGGGTGCCCCGTAGAACAAGGGCTGGCATCGTCCACACTGATCAGAATGACGCGGCCCCTGAACGTCGAATTCCTGATCAGTGGACACAGATCGGCTATTCATTTCCCAAAAGACCTGCCCCGAAAACTACGACGCCGTGGAGATTGAAACCCTTCAGGCGGCCGGTACGGTATCTGCCACTTCGAGTCTCACGTCCTTGTCCTGTATGCCAAGCCAGATCGGCGAGGCATTCTTGCGATTGACGCTGATCTTGGCGTTATAAGCGAGATGGATTTCCCCATGCTTGTCGCTGATGGCATATTTTTTGACGTTGTAAGTTCCGTCGGATTCCGCCTCGCCTGTCAAATAACATTCGATCGAATCGATTTGTTCGCCGGCAAGGACCATGCCTTTCATTTCCGACAGCGAGCCCTGCAGCCATTCTACGAATTCGACGGGATTGATGGCCGGGCGATCCAGGGGGTCTTCGGGCTTGATCGCCAGGCTGAAATCCCCCATCAGGATCTGTCCGGGCATGGCCTGCGACACCAGACGCTCAAGTGCGATCGTCACGTCACCCACAATGTAGCTGTAGGGTGTTGGCGTGAGGAGTTCGGGCTGAAAGAGTTCGTAGAAGCCGCCGAGATGAAAACAGGTTCTCAATGACGGCGTGGATTGGTTGGTATCCTTTGTGCGTCCAACCGCATTGTCCGCCAGAGCGACGTGCATCAGGTGATAGAGACCGACGTTCGCCGCGAGCGAATCTTCTCGATTCCATACGTAAAAACCGTCGCCCGTCGTGCTGCGGTGAAAGTCGACGGCAACGCTTCTTGTGGTCAGTTTCTGATGCGCCTTGTACAGGGCATGATTGAGACTGTTGAGTTGGGTGACCTGAGTCAGTCCCGGGTATCGGGAGAAACCATCTATATCGAACAGCACGACCGCGCGATTCTGTGAGTAGAGAATCATGTACCGACGTAAGAGGAGTTCGAGCAAGGACAGTTCGAGTTGACTGGCTGAATTGCTGAGGAATCGAATATGCTGTGTCCCGCAGTTGATCGTCCGTTGAATGTCTTCCAACGTTTGCGGCGAAACCCTTCCAGGATCGGGCGGCAGGCTCAATGGCGTGCGCCGGGACTCACCCACCGATGAAGACTCCATCAGGCCCGGCATGTCGAAATATGGAACAGAAAGCAGGTCGATGCCCCCGTCCGTGATTGCCCAGGCAATGATCACGTTTTGGCCCAACTGCCAGACGTCGCGCAACCCACGTTCGATCCAGCGGATTTCCTCCTGCTGGACATGCTCTAGCGGACTGGCGAAACGCTCCCAATCCCATATCTGACTAATTCGCGACATTTCGATCTGACGGGCTCCCTCCGTCATCGTATTTTATAGCACTGCCGTGGTGCCTGCCTCGGTCGTTCGCTTGTCCAGTGAGCGGAGAGCGACACGCCTCGAAACTGCGACCGTTCTGGATAACAGAGTGAGGCCCGGATTTCGTGTCGGTTCGAGCGACCATAGGATACGCCTTATGTCGATAGCGAACCACTCTGTATAACCGGACTCGAACGTGAAACGAAAATGCCGGTGTCAACGACTTCATCATACTGCACGGTGACCTCGGTGGGGGTAATAACGATGCGGGGGAGAGGCAGAGGCGTCTTAGCATGGGAGTCGGGAATGATTTCAAACGGGAACAGATTCCGTATTGGGTTTCTGGCCGGTCTTCAGACATTCAGCCCACGTTTCTCAACGGTTTTCGTCGAGGATCCCGGCTCAGCGCAATCAGTCCCCGGCGGATCGATCCGGCGCCGGGGCAGAAAACCCGTGAGACATAGCAGCCCCTGGCAGAAGTCCTGAGGGCCGCGTTACGGCCAAACGGGGCCGGATTCTAGGAGGCGACGAAGCGCCGACCCGAAGTCGCGAAGAAGCGCCGACCCGAAGTCGCGAAGAAGCGCCGACCCGAAGTCGCGAAGAAGCGCCGACCCGAAGTCGCGAAGAGGCGCCGACCCGAAGCCGCGAAGACGAGACAATGCTCTTTCATTGGGAGGAGTCGGCGACAACGAAGACGGCTCCGTTTCGCCGTAACCCTCCGGGCGCAGGGGGGCCACCGACGTATCAAACGGAGGCCGCGGGCGCCCCACAGGCTTTGTCCGGCATTGCTAAGACGGGTCACGATGACAAGACGGCGCCTGCGGCCTCGGTTTCAAACCTCGGTGGCCGCTCCTCACTTCGCGCAGCCAACCCGAAGACCCCTGCGCGCGGTCCTCGGGACTTCTGCCATCGGCTGCTAGGGGTTCGCCCGGACCTGAGCTATCGGAAACGCACGTCGCCCGCCCTCAATCGGTGGAAGAGGGGGCTCGGTATCTGTTACCGCAAACTCTTACGGAACAGATACGCTGACACTCGGACCAGAAATATTGACGGTCAGCGTTTGAGTGCTTGTATCTTCGCCGTCATCTGCTTGGAGTTGGATAAGATACTCACCGATTGCTGAAAAAGTGGCTGTCGTGTCCGCTGTGTTTGGATCTGTGATCGTAACCGTTCCCGGTCCGGAAGACATAGACCAGGTGAGTATGACTTCTTCTAGGGGTCCATCATTATCGGTTACGGTGCCGCTAAGCGCCAAGGTCGGCGTCAAGGACGTTGTCATATCCTCTGTTGAAATCGATATGGCGGGCGGATTGTTTGGCGCCGCCGTTCCCGTCGTCCCGGGAACTCCCAACGGGAAGTCTGCATTCGTCCAATCAACAACCAGGTTGTCATAGTAGGTGTCAGAAACGGACTCGTCATTGTAGGTCAACTCAAAGTGGACCCTGTTGACGGGATAATCCGTGATCGGGCCGGCAGCCGACGTACCCAGAAGGCTTCCGTCGTCAGCGGAGTAAACGTTCACATAACATTGGTCGTTGCGCACCCATTTGAGATTGACCCAGTACCAGGTGCCCGGAACAACAGGAATATCGCTGCCACGAGTGGTAGAGGGCTGGGCTCCATGCGCACGGATATTGTCCTCTGCAAAATTAACCATGCACGATGCCTGCCCGTTGCTATTAGTGACTCCGAGGAAATCATAAAATCGATACCCGGATACGGTATATTTGAGAAATACTCCCAGTGACAGGCTGTCATAGGAAGATGGCAAATCCATCTGTGAATAGACGTCCGAGCCCTCCATCCCGGGAAGCACGTGGTCGAAGCGAAGGCCTCGCGTCCCCGTGTCCTGATAAGTGGTGCCTTCAACGATTACCGGCATGTCAAGCTGCCTATGCTCGCTACCGACTGTGAACTGTTGTGCCGGACGATTGATCCAGGTTGCGCCTGACCCATAAGTCGAAGAATTAAGATATCCCACGGTAAACGGATCGCCGACACTGCCCGCTTCAAAATCAACGTACAAGTCGGCGTATATCGGACTCAAACTGTCGCCGATCACAAACCTGATGAGATAATCTTGAGTATTCGCATTGGTCTCGGCATCTTCGCAACGAACATATTACCTGTGCGAGCCTTCCGTCATTCCGCTCAGCGATTGGGAGTGGGACAAGCCTCCCGTTGCCACAAACGTATTGGCCATTGAGTCATAATCTACATTGGAGACGGTGCCGTATTTGCATGTCGCGTTTTCCTTCGTGGATAAGCCAAGAACGACAACGCTGGTGCCGGAGGGCAGGTTGCCGGCAGGCACTCCATTGGATAAGATCGGAGGATCATCTATAGGGTCCGGATCCCCTGTAGGGCCGGCATCCACACCGTTGGTGTAAATATCCAACAGTTCAGCGGAACTCAGCCCCCTGTTGAACATCGCGATCTCATCCAGAGCCGCGTTGATCTCGCCCTGTGTGCCCGTAGTATCGAATGCTCCTAGAAAGGTAGACTCCGGGTCCTGCCAAGCGGCTGCGTCGATACCGACAAAACCACAATCGGCAGAACCCTCTTCAACGCCGTCGAGGTATAGTTTTAGAGTACTTCCGTCAAATACAACAAAGACATGCCGCCATCTGTCAAATGCAAAATCATATCCTGAAGTAGCCCGGCATCGGTTGGTGACCGTTCCGTCATAGCTGATGAAGGCAAAGAGTCTTCCCCACCTGTTATAAGCGAGCCGGAAAAACATATCGGCATCGGTATAGTCGTACCTTCCGATAATGCCAAAGGTTCGACTTGCAGCAGGCTGTCCGTTTGGCTTGACCCACCCGCCGAAAGAGCAGCCATTGATACATAGATCCGAAAATTCTGATCCAAGCCCGACCGTCACATAGTCACCGTTCCCGTCCAGGTTTAGTGACCCGCCGATCCCTTCCCCGGTCCACAGAGGATTGCCCACCAGCGTGCCGTGATTGGCATTTCCAGAAGAATCAAGAGCAGTGCCTCCAGAGCCATCATCCAGTTTCCAGAAACCTTGCAGTTCATCACCGAAAGCGGCGGAAGCCGAAGAATAGTAAAACGCTAATACGAAAACGCCGACTAACATCGCCGAAAAAAACAAATACGCCTTTCGATGTGTCCGTATGAATGCTCTGGGTGGTAAAAAGCTCGACCGGGTCACTTCGATACTCCTATGCGGTTCGCTCGAGAACTCACGATCAGTCGCAGTCAGCTCAGGGCGGTGAGACATAACCCAACAGTGCCCGCGATGCTCGCCGTTATGACGTCGGAATGTCCGTCCCCGAGTGGACACTCGCGCCTGCGTCGAATCTGCTATGCGTCAGCGCTTGAAGGAGCAATAGCGGTGCCACAATTTTGCACGGGTTCGACAGCTGTGGGGCTCTTGTCCTGTATGTTGAATGTAGTCAATATTTTGTGAATTCCGAATCCAATCCGAAACCCACCCTGCAGAAGATTTGCGTTAGAGGCGTCCAGCCTGAAATGGTAAAGAAACCCGACGGTAGCTGGATAATCCGCATCTCTCAAATTGCTGAATACAAACGGTTTCGATCCTAATGTGGGTTGATTTTGTCGCTGTCGGGTTTCCTTACGGTATGGAAGCCAACGACGAGGCATGGTGAACCGAACCGTCAGCGCTGAGGCTGTCTGGATTCAGGTGGGTCATCTCGGGGTGATCGCTTGCTAGGTGGGGAAAGAATGTGCCCGAAGCATCGGGTGATGTGCCGATTGCGGCCGGCCTCCGTCCGATCGGAGGCGATTCTGCGTTTCTGTATCGTTTACAACTGTGCCCTGTCTACTTCGGACGGATGTGGTCCGTTTTCGTGCCCGTCACGCGGGCGGCTATTTCACCGCCCCGTACCACGACATCGATGTCCGCCCCCAGCCGAACTTCACGCACAGACCGCACGATGGCTCCGTCGCTCGTTCGGCAGATGGCATATCCGCGTTCCAGGACAGCTAAGGGACTCAGAGCATCCAGGGTTTCCGTTAGCGCTCGAAGTCGTTCCCGTGACCGCTGCAGTTTCATCCCGGTCGTGGTTGAAATCGACACTCGAGCCCTCTCCAGACTGCCGGCACGCGATAAAAAAAACCGGCTTGATGTCGCAAACCGTTCCAGGCGGAACACGCAATCATCCACGCGCTGGGACATCTGACGAACCCGCTGCTCAGCCACGACAAACCCACGCCCGCCAGCGCGCGCTGCGAGAAAACGACGGAATTCCGACAAGCGGTATCGGAGAGCGGCTGTGATTCGGCTCTGGGCGACCTCCAGCCTCTCGAGGACTTCCCTTTTCGACTGAATTACGATCTCAGCAGCGGCGCTCGGTGTGGGCGCCCGTTGATCGGCGACGAAATCACTGATCGTAAAGTCAATTTCGTGCCCGACCGCAGAGATGACGGGTTTCTCGCACCTGAAGATTGAGAGAGCCACCTGTTCGTTATTAAACGGCCACAGATCTTCGATTGATCCGCCGCCCCGCGTCACGATAACGACGTCAACGTCGGAACGGCTCAGATAATCAATACCTTCGGCAATCTGAGGCGCAGCCCGATCGCCCTGAACATCGGTCGGATAGATCAGAATATCAATCGAGTCGTGCCGTCGCTCTAAAACGGACAGGATGTCTCGCAGTGCTGCGCTTGCCGCAGAAGTCACGACACCGACCCGGGAGGGGAATGGAGGCAACGGGCGCTTCCGAAGCGTATCGAAAAGCCCTTCGCGGCTTAACTTTTCCTTCAGACGATCAAACGCGTCCTGCAGAGCCCCACGTCCGACCGGCTCCAGCACCTCCACAACGATCTGATACTCCCCGCGCGCCTCGTAGGTGCTCAACCGCCCGCGGGCCCGAAACGATTCGCCATTTCGAGGCTTGAATCGCAGGTACATCGCTCGGTTGCGGAAACACACCGCCGGAAGCTGCGAACTCTGGTCTTTGAGAGTGAAATAAACATGACCTGCCGCTGAACGACGAAGGTTGGACACCTCGCCTTCGATCCAGACGTCGGTGAACTCGCGCTCGACCAGGTCTTTGATGCGGCGACTGACTTCGGTCACCGTGTAAATCTTCCGCCCCCGCCCACCGGTCTCCATAGGAGTTCCCTTCGGCCTCGAAGTCCTCAGGCGACCGTAATCTGCTCCGCCAGGTAGACATCCTGAATTGCGTTCAACAACTGAATGCCTTCGGCCATCGGGCGCTGGAACGCCTTCCGCCCGGAAATCAACCCCATGCCCCCCGCTCTCTTGTTAATGACGGCTGTCGTCACGGCTTCCTTGAGATCGCTCTCACCGCCGGAGGCGCCACCGGAGTTGATCAGGCCGGAGCGTCCCATATAGCAATTGGCAACCTGATAGCGCGTGAGGTCGATGGGATGATCTGATGTCAAGTCGGAATACACCTTGTTATGTGTCTTTCCGAACTGCAGCGCCGTATAGCCTCCATTGTTCTCCGGGAGTTTCTGCTTGATGATGTCGGCTTCAATCGTCACACCCAGATGGTTTGCCTGACCGGTCAGATCTGCCGAAGAGTGATAGTCCGTATCCTTTGTTTTGAAGTTCGGATTTCTCAGGTAGCACCAGAGTATCGTGCACATGCCCAACTCGTGCGCGTACTGAAACATTTCGGTGACTTCCTGAAGTTGCCTCGCAGACTCGTCGGACCCAAAATAGACCGTCGCGCCCACGCCTACGGCGCCCATATCAAACGCCTGATCGACACTCGCGAACTGGATCTGATCAAAGCTATTTGGATACGTCAGAAACTCGTTGTGGTTGAACTTCATGATGAACGGAATTCTGTGGGCGTATTTCCGCGCGACAGCGCCCAGAACTCCCAACGTTGATGCAACCGCGTTACATCCACCCTCCATCGCGAGTTCAACGATATTAGCGGGATCGAAATACAAAGGATTCGGAGCGAACGACGCACCCGCTGAATGTTCAATACCCTGATCGACCGGCAAGATCGACACATAACCGGTGTTAGACAGTCGTCCGGATCCGGTCAGTGTGGCAATGCTTCTCAAGACACGGACGGGCCGGTCTGAAAGTGCGAACACGCGATCCACATAATCCGGCCCCGGCAGATGCAGAGAGTCTTTAGAGATAGTCTTGCATTCGTGTTCGAGTAGCGATTTTGCGTCTCCACCAAGTAATTCTTCAATCTTTGCCATCATATCGTCCTCAGTGCTAGAAAGAGTGACCAGACAAAAGGGGCTAGAATTAAGGCCAGGGTGATGATCTCAACAACACGGATTTCCGACCGTGTTGGCTTCGTAATTTCCACCTGCGCAGGACCGAGACGAAGTAATATCATCATGAACCTCCTGAACCGCAGAGAACATTCCCACGGACGTTCCGAATTATAGCGAAGTTTAGGTCTAACGCCGATTGATCGCCATGAAGATCAAATTAATGATGACACTCAGAAGAATTGAAGTACCCAAAGGAAGGTAGAGCGAAAAATTTTCTGTCTGAAAGCGAAAGTCCAGGGGTAGACGACCGAACCGGAACGGCAATCGGTCGTTAAACGTGAGCGCGACGCCGAACAGAACCATTATCACGCCAAAAATGATAAGTGCCCGTCCTACTTGAGTCATACGCGAGGGTTCTCACGGGGTGAAATCGCCGAGGCCCGCCGCCCGGGAAGGCAGCACTCCAGCGCCATCAAACACCGACCTTGACACGTTCAGACGATCTCCAGGCGCCCGAAGAAGTATGAGATTTCAACGTTGGCCGTTTCCGGCGCATCTGATCCGTGAATCGAATTGCGTTCGATATTCGTCGCAAACTTCTTGCGAATCGTTCCATCGGCGGCTTTTGCTGGATCGGTCGCACCCATCAATTCGCGCAATCGGGTGATTGCGTCCTCGGCCTCCAACACCATAACGACCACCGGACCTTCTGTCATGAACTTCACGAGGCTCGAAAAAAAAGGACGTTCGCGATGCACCGCGTAGAATCCTTCCGCTTCTGATCTTGAAAGGTGAAGCATCTTGACAGCCCGAATCTTCAGTCCCGCGTCTTCGATCATGGCGATCACGGCACCCGACTGACCGGCACTCACCGTGTCGGGCTTAAGAATCGTCAGTGTCTCCGCCATAATAGTGGCCTGTACCCCCCAATCGGGACCCGCGTTCGGGCCAAACGGCGTTGGATTGTAGGGGTCTACGACGAGTAAATGCTCCCACATTGCGAGGAGCTGGCGACGACGAAGACAATGCCGTTTCGCCCGAACCCTCTGGGCCGATGGGGGTTGCCGGCGATATCTTCGTTACGAGCCGTCGTCGATGTGAAGACATCGACTTCCGTCTTGCGCCTCGATCTCCCCGGCACGACCCATCGGCGCGGGTCCCGATTTGGGGGGTACAGGTCACTAGGCGATCACCTCTTCGATTGCGCTGCCCATGTCGGCTGGACTTCGGACCACATGGACACCCGCATCCTGCATGGCCTTCATCTTTTCCTCGGCCGTCCCCTTACCACCTGCAATAATCGCGCCGGCGTGTCCCATCCTCCGACCCGGGGGCGCCGTCTGTCCGCAAATGAATCCGACAATGGGCTTGCGGACGTTCGCCTTCACGAAAGCGGCTGCATCCTCTTCCGCGTTGCCTCCGATTTCGCCAATCATGACGACGGCTTCGGTTTCAGGATCAGCATTAAAGAGTCCGATCGCATCAATGAAGTCAGTCCCGATAATCGGATCTCCGCCGATGCCAATACATGTGGATTGGCCAATGCCCCGTGCGGTCAATTGGCCTACGGCTTCATAGGTGAGAGTGCCACTGCGCGAGACCACACCGACCTTCCCTTCGCGGTGAATGTGCCCTGGCATGATTCCGATCTTGCACTTCCCTGGAGCGATGATACCCGGGCAATTCGGCCCGATCAGACGGGTAGACTTCCTGTCCTCCAGGAACCTCATCGTCCGAATCATGTCGAAGGTCGGAACACCTTCGGTAATACAGACGACGAGCTCGATTCCCGCATCTGCAGACTCCATGATCGCGTCTGCCGCATACGGAGGCGGCACGAAAATCACCGAAGCGTTTGCGCCCGTATTCCGTCGAGCCTCCTCCACGCTGTTGAAAACGTCGATGCCTTCATGCTTCGTACCCCCTTTTCCAGGAGTCACGCCGCCAACAACATCGGTTCCGTAGTCCACCGCCTGAGCCGTATGAAAGCTGCCCTCTCGACCGGTTATCCCTTGAACAATCAGCCGCGTCGACTTGTCGACCAGAATACTCACAAATTGATTACCCTCATTTTGATTACCCTCATTTAATTCGCGGCCGCCACAACCTGTTCAGCTGCATCTTTCATGCCGTAAGCCACAAGGAAATTCAGACCGGAATTCCGCAGAATCGCCTGCCCCTTTTCAACGTTCGTCCCTTCAAGGCGAACGACAACGGGAACCTTGATGCCCATCTTCTTAGCCGCCTCGACAACCCCTGATGCCACGATGTCGCAGCGCATGATGCCCCCGAAAATATTGATCAGAACAGCCTTAACGTTCTCGTCGGACAGGAGAATGTGGAACGCGTTCTCGACTTGCTCGGCTGAAGCGCCCCCGCCTACGTCCAGGAAGTTTGCTGGGTTTCCACCTGCGAGCTTGATTATGTCCATCGTGGCCATGGCCAATCCAGCACCGTTGACCATGCAGGCAACGTTGCCGTCAAGCTTGATGTAGTTGAGGCCGTGTTTGCTCGCTTCGATCTCAAGCGGTTCCTCTTCGTTCAGATCCCGAAATCCAGCGATATCTCCATGGCGGTGCAGGGCGTTGTCATCAAAGTTCATCTTGGCATCCAGCGCGTATACCCGGTCGTCGCCGGTCACGAGGAACGGATTGATTTCCGCCAGCGAGGCGTCGGTGTCTTCGAAGGCCTGATAGAGCGCCATCATGAACGTCGATGCGTCTCGCACAAGCTTCGAGTCAAGGCCCAATCCGAAGGCCAACTTGCGCGCCTGGAATGGTCGAAGTCCGAGGCCTGGCTGGATCCATTCTTTCAGTATGCGTTCGGGAGTCTTGGCGGCCACCTCTTCGATATCCATTCCGCCTTCGGTGGACGCCATCAACACGGGCAAGCCAACCTGGCGGTCGATCACGATCCCGAGGTAGAGCTCGTTCCGTATGTCAAGGCCTTCTTCAACGAGAACTTTCTCGACCTTACTCCCTTCCGGGCCCGTTTGAGGTGTAAACAACTGCATCCCAATAATTTCGCGTGCCAGGTGTTCGGCTTCCTCCGGACTCCGCGCCAGCTTGACCCCGCCCCCCTTGCCACGACCGCCCGCATGAATCTGCGCTTTCACGACAACCGTTCCACCCAAGCGTTCGGCTATCTGCCGCACCTCGGACGGGTTGTCGGTTACTTCTCCGCGGGGAATCCGGACCTTGTAGCGATCCAGGATCGCTTTCGCCTGATATTCGTGAATCTTCATCGGTCGTCTCTACCTCAGTCTTAGTCGCGGCCACAGGCCAAACTTGTGACTCTACGGAACCGGCAGTGTCGATGTCAACGCGACCTGGGCCTTACAGGCTTCGGTTCACTCTGTCGTACTCTCCTATAGGCCCCGCACGGTTCCTCCGTGCGGGGGATCAACGAGGCGGAGCCGAGGCGATAGTTTAAGAAAAACAATCGGATCAGTGAGCCGTTCAGCCGATCACGGCTCAATCATCAGGGGATCTTCTTTTCACAATCCTGTCGTGCACCCTGGCCCTTAGCCGGTGCCGGAGTGCCCAAACGCAGAAGATTTCCGACTCAATCGACTTTTCCTCTTGTACCACTGACGCCTGTCGGTCCATCCGCACCTGCTCGCGGCGTTGTCCCCCGCCACGTAGGGACCATGCAAGGTCGGCAGTGCTCTTCCGCTGACGTTGCATCTTGGCTCCAGTGTTTCTGAGACGACAGGTCCGCATCGCCACACACCGTCTCAAACCACACGCTCCACCTTGATGAAGTTAGTCGTGCCGGCAATATGGAGGGGGTTGCCACCAGTGATTACAACCAGCTCTCCGGACCGCACCCACCCTGAATTGCGAGCGGCATCCACCGCAGAGTGCAGCTGGTCAGCGGTCGTGTCGGCTGAGGCAATCAATAAAGGCACGACTCCCCAGCAGAAGGAGAGAAAATACATTGTCGACTCATTCGGAGTCGTCGCAACGATCGCCTGGACCGGTCGGAATCGTGATACCAGCCTGGGGGTCGACCCTGACCATGTGGGCGTGATGATGGCCCTGGCTCCTGTGGCGCGCGCGATATTGTAGGCCGAGCGGCTGATCGAATCGCTAACTTTGGTCTCGCCATCCGGCTGCCAGCGAAACTTCCCTTCATCGACGGACGATTCGACCTCGGTAGCAATACGATGCATCATCTGAACAGCTTCAAGCGGATAACTGCCCGCAGCTGTCTCCTCCGACAGCATCACCGCATCGGTTCCGTCGAGGATGGCATTGGCTACGTCGGCTGTTTCCGCGCGCGTTGGCCTTGGGTTGTCGACCATCCGAACCAACATCTGCGTCGCGGTGATGACAGGTTTTCTGACGGCGTTCGCCTTCCGAATGATCATCTTCTGAACCAGCGGAACCCGCACCAAGTCGATTTCCAGCCCAAGATCTCCCCTTGCAATCATCACACCATCAGCAGCTTCAAGAATGCTGTCGATGTTATCGACCGCCTGAGGCTTTTCGATCTTCGCAATTATTCGGACATCTGAACCCGCCGCCCGAATCGCCTGCCGCAAGGCCTCGATATCATTTTTGCTCCGGACGAAGCTCAGGGCAATGGCATCCACACCCTCTGCGCACCCCACGGCAAGATCATGCAGATCTTTCTCGGTAAGTGACTGCAGCTCCATTCGCACCGTCGGCAGGTTAACGCCTTGATTCGAACTGAGAACTCCTTCGACAACGACGCGGCAATAGACATCGGGAGCTTCAATGCGCTCCACCAGGAGCTCGATCGTTCCATCAGCCAACAAGATCCGGGAGCCGGTTTCCACTTCTTCGTGGAAGTTGTTGAGCGAAACCCCAACTCTATTCGCATCGCCAGAGGTGGGTGTAGACGTCAGGACAAACGTCGTGCCGCGCCCCAACCACGCTGTTCCGCTTTCGATTTTTCCAACGCGGATCTTTGGGCCCTGGAGATCCTGAAGAATAGCCACGGGCATGCCCAATTCCTCGCGGAGAGACTTGATTCTGGTGATCAGGAGCCGGTGGTAGTCAGAATCACCATGGGAGAAGTTGATCCGGGCTACGTTGAGACCCGCCTCAAACAAACCCTTGAGCATATCTTCTGAATCACATGCGGGGCCTATCGTGCAGACTAACTTTGTCCGTCTCACAAGTTCACTCCTTCGAGTCAGATCAGGGCCGGAAGGCACTCGCAGACCCTGCCACCATTATCCCGCATTTTCAAGGCGAAGTCCCGCCCGGGCGCACGACACGGAAGTGGTGGTGGGCGTTGACGGGTATTGCGGGGGCATCTTCTTGCGGATATAATAGTCGCAAGGAGGTTTCATGTCCAATCCTACGGCTCCCGAGGAAGTTCGCGTTCTGGCTAGTCAACTGGCGGAGCCCCGGCCAATGCGACGGGGTTCGGTGTCGGAGCGATACGTCAAGTGCAACAAGGCCGGCTGCGCCTGCGGCGGCGACCCTGAAGCCCGCCACGGCCCCTACTACAGTGTGTCGCGTGTGATGAAGGGCCGCACACGGTCGCGTTGGCTGGATGCGAAGCAAGCCCGGCAGGTGCGCGAGCAGGTCGAGGCCGGGCAGGAATTCCGCAAGGACGTGGAAGCGTACTGGCAGGCTTGCGAAAGGTGGGCCGACGCCCAACTGGAAGCACGCGAGGCGGCCTCGGACGAGGCCGCTAAAAAAGGGGCTTCAAAACGGCGTTCGAGGCCGAGATCGTTGCCGAGATCGAAACGCTCGTAGGCACGGGCGCCGTCGAGGACTGGGATTTTGAGGCCATCGAGACCGCCACCCGCCGTAAGGCGATGCGGGTCGCGGCCCGCGCCATCGAGGAGCGGTTCAATGCCGACACCTCGGATCATGCGGGGCCGACGGTCGTGTGTGACTGTGGCGGGTCGGCGCGCTACGTGGACCGGCGGTCCAAAACCTTCGATAGCGTGCTGGGCCCGTTGAGACTCGATCGTGCCTACTACCACTGCGCCGCGTGTGAAGTGGGTTTCTGCCCGCGGGACCGGGCGCTAGGTTTGGATGGCGCGTCGGTTTCGCCTGGCGTGTTGCGCATGGTCGGGCGTGTGGGCGCGATGGTCAGCTTCGAGGAAGGCCACCAGTTGCTTGGAGAACTGGCCGGCGTCGAGGTGACGGCCAAGCAAGTCGAACGCGAGGCCGAGGCGCTGGGCCGGGAGATCGCTCAAGACGAGAAGCAGGTCGTGGCACTACCCCCAGCGAACGATCCGGTTCCGCCGACGCTGTATCTGGGGATGGATGGCACCGGTGTGCCGGTGCGCAAGCAAGAGTTGGTGGGCCGGGCTGGCAAGCAGCCCGATGGCTCGGCCAAGACGCGCGAGGTCAAGCTGGTCACCGTCTGGAGCGCTGAAAAACGCGACAAGAAAGGCATACCGGTGCGCGATCCAGGGTCGATCAGTTACTCGGCCGCGATCGAGAGCGCGGCGCAGAAAGATACCGACGACACGCCAAGCCAGTTTGCGGCACGGGTCCAGCGCGAAGCCATCCGCCGCAGCTTCGATCATGCGACCCGCCGGGTCGTGCTCGGCGACGGGGCCAAATGGATCTGGAACCTCGCTGCCGAGCACTTCCCCGATGCCATCCAGATCGTCGACCGCTTCCATGCCAAGCAGCATCTCTCCGATGTGGCCAAGTCCATCTACGGCGCCGGTAGCGATCTGTGCACACAGTGGTCCCACCAACGTTACGACGAGTTGGACGCGGGGAATATCGACGCTATCCTGTCTGCCTTACGGCTACACTCGCCGAAAGATGAGGAGGCGCGCCAGTGCATCGACTACATCGAGAACAACCGCGAACGCATGCGCTACGCCCAGTTCCGGGCACAGGGACTGTGCACCTCGACCGGGGTCGTTGAGGCCGGATGCAAGACCGTGATCGGTGTGCGTTGTAAACGGGCCGGAATGCATTGGACCGTGGCCGGAGCTGACGCCATCATCGCCCTGCGTTGCTCCCTGCTCAGCGGCCGCTTCGAGGATTTCTGGGAACGACGGGCTCTGCGTGAGGTCGCGGCTTGACTCCTATCTCACAAATCTGTCGTGCGCCCTCCTTTCCCCGCATCAGCCTGCCATCCACACCGACCGGATTGCCCCCGGAGGCGGGGGATCTGGCTATGCTACAATTCAGCCGTTCTATTTCGGGCAGATCAAAGGGCTTAAGGGATGGAAGTGGTTGAAAAAGGTGTCGCTATCGAGCCTGCCCAAGGGAAACTGGGCGTCCTCATACCCGGTCTCGGGGCGGTCAGCACGACCTTCATTGCCGGCGTCGAGGCAATCAAGAAAAAGATCGCTCAACCAATTGGATCTCTAACGCAGCTCGGCACCGTTCGCCTGGGGAAACGGACTGACCACACCGTACCGCTCATCCGGGACTTTGTGCCGCTGGCCGGGTTGGATGACCTCGTCTTCGGGAGTTGGGACATTTTTGCAGACAATTGCTTTGTTGCCGCCTCAAAAGCCGGAGTTCTGGAGCGACAACTCCTAGAACAGGTGCAGCCAGAGATCGAGGGCATCGTTCCCTGGAAGGCCGTGTTCAACCGTGACTACGTCAAAAAGCTCGATGGAAAGAACGTCAAAACAGGCCAAAGCAAGATGGACCTTGCCGAGCAGGTCATGGCTGACATCGACACGTTCGGGGAAGCCAATAAGCTGAAGCGGATGGTCATGATCTGGTGTGGGAGCACCGAAGTGTACATGAAGGCCGGGACCACCCACCAGACGCTGGAATCGTTCGAAGCAGGCCTCCGGAATAGTGATCCGGCCATCGCGCCCAGCATGATCTACGCCTACGCTGCCTTGTCTCGCGGCATCCCGTTTGCGAACGGAGCCCCAAACTTGACTGTCGACGTACCGGCTCTTGTTCAATTGGCTCACGACACAGGCACCCCGATCTGCGGTAAGGACTTCAAGACCGGACAAACACTGATGAAGACGATTATCGCTCCGGGCTTGAAGTCGCGAATGATAGGGCTGAACGGATGGTTCTCAACAAATATACTGGGTAATCGGGATGGCGAGGTCCTTGACGACCCGGATTCGTTCAAGACGAAAGAGGAAAGCAAGCTATCGGTACTGGATCAGATACTGCAACCGGACTTATATCCCGAGCTTTACGGAAACTTCACTCACAAGGTTCGCATCAACTATTACCCGCCACGCGGTGACAATAAAGAAGGTTGGGACAACATCGACATATTTGGCTGGCTGGGACGTCCCATGCAGATCAAAATCGACTTTCTGTGCCGCGACAGCATTCTAGCCGCACCCATCGTGCTGGACCTGGCACTTTTTCTCGACCTCGCCAAGCGATGCGGAATGCAAGGGATACAGGAGTGGTTGAGTTTTTACTTCAAGAGCCCGATGTCTGCACCGGGCCTATACCCTGAACACGACCTATTTATCCAATCAATGAAGCTGAAAAACACGCTCCGGTATCTACGTGGTGAGGAGTTAATTACCCATCTGGGCATGGAATACTACGACTGAGAGGCACGGCACACAATTATTCGCTCGCCGATTCGGTCCACAACCGTCCATAATTGAGTGGGATACATCGATCGAAGATTTCATTAGGACGGAACTTGAGATGAAACTGAAAGCCTATCTGCTAACAATCCTCGCCTTTCTGTTTGTTTCCAGCCACCCGGCAACCGCTCAGGAGTTTCAATCCAAAGCTGAGTATGACGCGTATATGGCTCTGTACAATGAAACCGCCACGGACACCAAAGTCGATCTTGGCGAAACGTTCGTTGCCGAGTACCCGGAGTCTGAGGCCGCACCTATCGCCTACCAGATTCTGGTGGCAACACACTTTAGCGCGAGGAATTGGCCCGGCGTGATCGATGTAGCCGAGCGTTTCGAGAGGGCATTCCCAGCGACCAGCGTCGAGACCCGCTCGTTTATTTTCCGGCGAGCGATGGCAGCCGCCCAGCAAACAAGCGATTCGGAGGGAATAATCCGGTACGGGGAGCACATACTGAGCCTGGACCGCAACGACCTCGGTGCCCTGTTGACTCTGCCGCCTGTCATTCTCGACAGTCTTCCTGCTTTTGGCGGCGGCCGCGCAAGGGGTTTGGCGCGATCGTTCGAACTGGCCAGTCGTGCACGCTTAGGGGCCCAGACGACGTACCCACGGCCGAGCAACGACCCTCAGGCGAACACGCAACGGGTCCAGGTTTTTTCGAGCATCCATATGTCGCTGGGGACAGTTCATTTCCTGAGAGAAGATTACGATCGCGCGATCCAGGAATTCGAGACCGTTCTCAGTTTCGACCGTCAGCATCCGCTGGCATATCTGCAGATTGGTTTGGCACGTCAGTTCCAGGCGGCTCGCAGTTCCCAACTCCTTCAGGAAGCTGCGGGAGACAGCCTGACCGATGCTGACGACCTGCCACCCGAGGTTGCGACACTGGAACAGGAAGTGATTGCCCGCACCGAACTCGCGATGGATTCGCTGGCAAAAGCCGTTTCCGTGGGGGGGCAGACCGCCGCTCAGGCCCGAATCGAACTTGAACGCCTGTATCGAAACAGGAACGAAGACTCGCTTGAGGGCCTCGACGACTTCATTGAGACACGACGGGCCGAGCTCTCAGACCCAGAAGTCCAATAGTCCGCCCCACCCGAGGGACATTCGACGCGCAAACGTCACATGCGGCCGTTTTTCGAAGGACGGCCGTTTTCGAGTTATGGCGCAGGATTTGTTTCGTGGCAGGTTAGACAGGTGACGGTGCCTGCCAGCTTGGCGCTCGCACCGTACTGATCACTGTTGAGCCTCCCAACCCATCGACGCATCAAGTCCGCCATAAATTCGGGATCGTTTTCAAATCTGTCTACCAAAGGGACACGCTGCTTTGGGATATTCGCAAAGTTGACCTGTCCGGATACGTGACAATCGGTACACCAGACGCGACCGTTGACCGGATCGATCAGGGGAGAGTTCCAGTCAAGCTTCGGATTCCGATTGGCGGGAACGCTGTAGAGAGCTTCGACCCATGTGTGCATGAAGTATGCTTTGACGAAAGGCGGGGCATCGTCTTCTTCGCCTTCCTCGCCTTCCTCGCCTTCCTGGGCCGCATTGGAAAGCTCGGGTATAGCGAGCCCTCCGGCCAAAGGTGCCCTCCGTTGAGGAGCGTCTTCCAGACGCGGACCATCACTGATGCGCTCAATGTTCTGGTTGCAGGCCGCCACAAGCAGACCCAGAATACCGAAGAGAAGCCCCAGTTTCATAACTGCGGTATTCTACCAGAGGCTCACACGTTTAGTCTCCTGGCAAACCAGGTGCAAGCCAGGTCTTTTCAGATGGAGGAGCGGTCTTCACCGCAGGTCGATTTGTAGACTCGGGCATGGGGGCGCGACCCTCCAAACGACAGTGGGCCCGAAGCTGCCACGGTCGCAGTTGCCTCGGCCCGACTCGCAAACGAATTTACCATGATCGACAGACGGGAATTTTTCTCAGGCTTCTGGAAACACCGGACCCAAGGGCACCGAAAATTTGGGGACCGAAAAACACGTTATAAAGCTCTCGAAACCCACGTTCAGATCCACCTGCTGCCAAACGACTTTGCTCTAACCGAAGGCGAAGAAGCTTACTTGTGGTCGCGTGTCCGCTCCCTGCTCGAGAGATCCGACGATCAGGATCTCTTTTCTACCGGCATCACTAATCATTTGAAACTGTTGGTTGAGGGGGTTCTCGAGCCGTTGCGCATGGCCAGTGCGGAAGTCACGCCCTGTCGACAGCCCGAGGCGCTTCGCCAGGCAGCGATCGATAAAGCAGCCACGTTTCTGAACAATATGTCTGATGCAGACATCAATGCTTTGAAGACCCGGTTCTCGCTCGCAGATCGTCCCGGTCTGGAAAAACACTTTCGAGAGCAAATCGCAATGTGGATCTACGATATGGAAGACGCTGAGGTACTCAAGCACGATTCCTTCACCATCCAGGATCCCGTCTTCGCGCACCTCCGCGGGCTGTGTCCGTAGTGCATTTGCAGTCGCCTCCCGCGCCCTGATAAACTTGTTTGTTCGCGCGATCATTCGGAATGTCAGCCGTAGGAAGGGGAGGCAATTTCATGCGCGCTTCCAGCCTGAAGAAATATCAGAAACTCCTCCTGAGCAAGCGACAGGAGATCGCTTCCTCGCCAGAGCGCTCGACCGTGGCCGACGAAACCATGCGAACCGGTGACTGGGTCGATCATTCCAGCCAGGAAAACGATCTTCATGTCAACCTAGCGCTGAAACAGACAGATGCGAAGCTGCTTCGCGCGATTGACGAGGCTCTCCAGCGCGTCGATCAGGGCACATTCGCCCTCTGCATGGATTGCGAGGAACCGATTGCCGAAGTCCGCCTTGACGCAGTCCCCTGGACCCGGGTTTGTATCGACTGCAAAGAGAAGCAGGACTGACACTAGCCAAAAAGAAGCCATTCTAAACTCAAGCATCGGCGCAGCTCCCGATTCATGGTAGGCGACGCCGACCGGCGTCAGCTTTTGGAGCTTCAGCCAGGACGTCTGTCGGGTAGACCATCGACATCGGAGAACACCGCTGGTGGTCGGCAACCGGCCGATTCGGCTAGCTCTCTCGCAATCGTGTTCAGCGCGTGTTTGCTGAATCCGAAGTCCGCCATTCGCACTCGCCGCTCTCGATCTATCACATAAAACGTTGGAACGAAGCGGAGTTCATAAGACGACGACACCGCAAACGGATGTAGGTCGAGGGCCACCGGAAATTCAAGTCCATGCTCGGCGATAAAGTGGCGGGTTTCATCGGCGTCGTCCTGGGAAATTCCCCAAATTCCGGGTTTCGAACTTGCCGTAATTCCACTGAAGATTTTCTGGATGAAAGGAAACGTAAACTGGGACGTGGCACACTCACTCTTATAGAAGACTACCGCTATCGGGCCGAACCGGATCGCCTCGGACAGCTTCAGTAGAGTGCCCTCGGGCGTTTGCAATTCGAAATCGGGTGCAAGACTCCCCTCTTCGAGGTGATTCATGCTGCTTTTTCCCTCCTATTCAGGTCATGCGCTGTGGACTTGTCCACTGGTTATAATACCCTGCGCAGGATCCTGGTCCGAGGCTTGGCTCTTACCTGAACCTGCGCAGGTTGCCATTCTACAATCGCGTGTCCGTGGGGTACGCTCTAATGCAGCCGATGACCCAAGCCTGCATCTGTCCTCGGGTGTCGTCTTAACGTGATGGAGAGAGATGGCGTGAAAGGAGACCGATGGCCCTAATTGATGCCTTCTTTAACTTGATGGACGAGACGGGTGCCTCTGACCTTTTTTTATGTGCAGGCTCCCAACCCATTCTGAGAGTCAATGGAGAGTTAGAGCGTGTAAAATACGACCCGCTCGATAACGATGAACTGAAAGGGATGCTCTATGAGATCGCACCCGAATTCAAGGTCAAGATCTTTGAGGAGACCGGCGATGTCGACTTCGGATATGCGGTGCCTGGACTTGCCCGCTATCGCGCAAACTTCTTCAATCAGTTGAACGGTGTCGGGGCCGTATTCAGGCAAATTCCGAATACAATTCTGAGCGCTCAGCAGTTGGGGCTTCCGGATATCCTGATGAAATTCGCGATGCTCCACAAAGGGTTGATCCTCGTGACCGGCCCTACGGGTAGCGGCAAGTCCACCACCCTGGCTGCTATCGTCGATCATGCGAACCAGAATCGAAAAAATCACATCTTGACAGTTGAGGTGCTCCCCAAAATTCGGACAGGTCACTAAGGTGTAAAATCGCTACCTCGGGAGAGGCAGATGAAGAAGCGAGGGCGGAAGCAGTACAGCGCAGAATTGAAGGCAAAGATTGCCGTGGAAGCGGTGAAGGGACAGCGCACGATCCAGGAAATCGCGTCCCACTACGAAGTTCACCCGAACATGGTGACGAAGTGGAAAAAGCAAGTACTCGACGGCGTATCGGACATCTTCTCCAATGGCCGAGTACAGGCCAGTGAAGCCGATGAGCAAGTGCAGGCGGAACTCTACCAACAGATCGGAAAATTATAGGTCGAGGTGGAGTGGCTCAAAAAAAAAGTCGGGACTTTCCCGTTAGAGCATCGACGACCATGGATCGAATCGAATCACGACGAGTTGAGCATCGTCGAGCAGTGTCGGTTGACCGGCGTGTCCCGATCGGGACTCTACTACACACCGGTGGGCGAGAGCGCCGAGAACATCGCGTTGATGCGTCTGTTGGACGAGCAATATACGCGAACCCCTGCCAGCTCAATCGGTCGATGCAACACATGCATTAAATGTTTCTGCCGGAGTTGCGAACTCCAGCGTCTTGCGTGGCCGCTCGTTGAGTTGCCGAGCAACCGCGTCCAAATGTTCCTGTGAGTGTACCGACAGATTCGTCCTTTTGGGAAAGTAGTATCGAAGCAGACCATTGGTGTTCTCATTCGATCCGCGCTGCCATGGACTCCGTGGGTCGCAGAAATAGACGGCAATGTTTGTCGCCAGGGTAAACCGCTTGTGATCCGCCATTTCCAGACCGCGATCCCAGGTCAGTGATTTGTAGAGTTCCGTCGGTAGTTGATGCGCCTGTTCGATGAGCGCGTTGACAACAGTTTCGGTCTTCTTGTTGGGAACCTTCGCCAGCATCACATAACGCGAGTGACGTTCGACCAGAGTGGCGATGTAGGTGTTCCTCGATCCGGCGATCAGATCCCCTTCCCAGTGACCGGGGACCGCACGATCTTCGACTGAAGCCGGGCGCTCACGGATCGAGATCATGTCTTCGATCTGTCCCTTTCCATGGCCTTTCCGGCTCGCGTGCCGGGATCGGCGAATCGTGCGTCTTGTCCGCAGATACTGAGTCAGTTCTTTCTTCAAAACCCCGCGGGCCTGGACAAAAAGGCTGCGATAGATCGTCTCGTGGGACACATGAAGCGACTCGTCTTCCGGATATGAGTGTTTCAGCCAACCGGCGATTTGCTCGGGCGACCAGACCTGCCGCAGCTTCTCTTCAACAAGCTGCCGTAAGTGGGGACTGCGGGCTAACCGGCACGACTTCGGACGGCGCGCCCGCTCCCAGGTCCGCTCATCGGCTTCCGATGCCCGATAGCTATCAGAGCCCCCGTGTCGGCTGACCTCCCGGCTCACCGTCGATGGCGACCGACCCAGTCGCACGGCAATCGAACGGACCGATTCTTTGGCCGCAATACCTCTGGAGATCTCTTCACGTTCGACCAGAGTCAATGCCCGCGATGACCGGCAACGGGACTGCGGACGGATGCCCCCGTACACGGCCAGTTGACGATGAATCGCCGATCCCCCTCTGTCCAGCACGCGTCCGATCGATTGGGACGACTCCCCCCGCTGCCAGCGATCCCACACCTCGACCCGCTCGGTCGCTGTGAACCATAGCCGCTTCCTCATCCGCTTGTTCTTTCGTTTCTTGGCCATACACTTCACCTCTCTTCTTATGTGAAGTGTTGCATCGACCCCTTGAAATCACCCCGTTTTACGGGATTCGGCGTATGACCTGGTGGTTGCAGACGCAAGGTCGGCGGGTCAATGCGAAGCGGGTGCGGCGACTGATGCGGCTCATGGGACTGGAAGCGATCTATCCCAAACCGCAGTTGTCGATGCCGGCCCCGGGACACCGGATTTACCCATACCAGTTGCGCAATCTGGAGATTGTGCGTCCCGATCAGGTGTGGGCCACGGATATAACCTACATTCGACTACGGCAAGGATTCATCTATCTGGTGGCGATCATGGACTGGTTCAGCCGGTACGTGCTGGCCTGGGAAGTGTCCACGTCGATCGACAGCGGATTTTGCGTGTCGGCACCGGACTGGGCGCTGACGAAAGCGCAACCAGAGATTTTCAACACGGATCAGGGTGCGCAGTTCACCAGCAATATCTTCACGGGCCGGCTCGAAGACCAGGGCATCACGATCAGCATGGACGGTCGGGGCCGGTTCCTGGACAACATCTTCGTCGAGCGCTTATGGCGAACGGTGAAGTACGAGGAAGTGTACCTGAAGGACTACTTGAGCGTTCCCGAAGCGATCGCAAACCTGAACCTCTATTTCAGGTTTTACAATCAGGAACGCGGCCATCAAGTATTCGACTATCAGACGCCCGAGGCCGTGTACTTTCAGCGCGCGCCGAGGGCCTGTGGAAACTGACGCAGCTATGCAAATCCCCACACCATGCGGATTCCCACAGTTGCTTGAAAACAGCCTCGAAGACTCGGCTTTTTCACCGTTCCCACAGGCCCGACGGCGGGCTAAATATCAACCCATTTCAGCGGCGGCGATCCACCTTAAGACCCAGGATTTCCTGTCCGAAGAATGGGGAGCCCCTCCAGTAGAGGATCCGATTGAGTTCGTACACCAGAGCCAGAAATCCATCGTCAATCATCGAGAGGTGGGTATGCACACGCAGACGTTTGCAGCCGCACTCCGCGGTGCCTTGCGTGAAGACCCCGACATAATCCTAGTTGGCGAAATGCGCGACCTGGAGACGATCTCACTGGCGATAGAAGCCGCAGCAACCGGCCACCTCGTTTTCGGTACCCTCCATACGCCAAGCGCCGCCAAGACGGTAGACCGCGTCATCGATGTTTTTCCAGCCGGCCAGCAGAACCAGATTCGAAACATACTGTCGGAGGCTCTCAAGGGTGTCGTGACCCAGAACCTCTTCAGGCGCATCGACAAAAAGGGTCGCGTTGCCGCGTTGGAAATTCTTGTGGTGACCACGGCTATCGCCAACCTGATCCGTGAGGCAAAAACATTCCAGATTCCGGGAATGTTGCAGGTGGGTAAGAAATTCGGCATGCAGACGCTCGACGACGCCATCGCCGAGCTGTTGAACAACAAGGTCATCAGTCCAGAAGAAGCATACGATAAGGCAAATGATAAGAATAAGTTCAGAGCACTACTCAAGAGTCCGCCTGAAGACTGGCAGTAGTGTATTTTCGCGACGCGTCAGCAGCGGCGGAGGTGGAGTGTGAAAAGGGCCGAAGTTGATTTCATTCTCGGCACGATGTTGGAATCGCAACCCGATGTTTCGGATCTGAACCTTACCGTGGATAAGCCGCTCCAGGTCGAATCTTCCGGTCAACTGGTCAGCGTGGATATTGACCCACCGATCGATAGTCTCACGCCGTTTCAGACGGAGGTGCTGGCCCTCAATTTGATCAACAGCAGCACCCGCCTGACGAACGATCTTCTGAGGTCCGGCTCTTGCGATCTTTCGCATTCACTGGGACCGCGACGGGCCCGCTTCCGAGCCAACATCTTCACCCAGCGCGGCCACTACTCGATCATCCTCAGGAAATTGTCGACTGATATACGATCGTTTGCGGAATTGAGACTTCCACCCATTTTCAGGGAGATGGCGACGGAAAAAACAGGCCTGGTCCTCATTACAGGACCTACGGGCAGCGGAAAATCAACGACCCTGGCCGCAATGTTGAACGAATTGAATGAGACCGCGTCAATTCACATCGTCACGCTCGAGGACCCGGTTGAGTTCATTCATCCTCAAAAGAGAGCGACCTTCAACCAACGTGAAATGGGAGGCGATTACGACACGTTTGCGTCGGGACTTCGCGCCGCTCTCCGTCAAGCGCCGAAGGTTATTCTCGTCGGCGAGATGCGCGACCGGGAAACCGTCGAGATCGGTCTTGCGGCCGCCGAAACGGGCCACCTGGTTCTGAGCAGCCTGCACACAATCAACGCCGGACAGACAGTCAGCCGGATTGTGGGGATGTTTGATCATGACGAGCAAAAGCAAATACGCATCAGGCTTGCAGAAACCCTGAGATGGATCGTCGCTCAACGACTTGTGCCTAGAATTGGTGGTGACCGCGTGGCGGCGCTGGAGATCATGGGCAGTAGCCTGCGCACCCGGCACTCGATCGAGCATGGAGAATCGGAAGGCAAGACTTTTTACGAAATTATTGAAGCTTCGTCCACCTTCGGTTGGGCGACCTTCGACTCGGCAATGATCGAGTTGTACAAGAAAGGCGCTATCACCGAAGAGTCGGCGCTACTCTACTGTACGAGTAAGGGCGTCACCTCCCGGGGCATCGACGAGGTCAAGAAAGAACGGGGAGAGGAGACCAGCGGTATCCTTCCCCTGAAGATGGACACGGAATACGGGAATAAAACGATATGAGTACCGACTACGTTGCAACTTTAGCTACTGATGAAACTTTACCAATTCATGAAATTGTAGAGATTGAAGATGAGACCGCCCTCATATGCGACGAGGGTCCTTCAGCCACCGAGTCCCAGTACTCCCTGGGTGAATTGGGATACAAGTGTCACACCGCAGACACAGGGGTCCGGGCGATCGAGCGCATGAAATATACGCCTTACGATCTCGTCCTAGTCGCCGAGAACTTTGCCGGGTCGAGTCTCGAAACGAACCCCGTCCTCCAGTATCTGAAACCTCTACCGATGGTGCAACGCCGGAACACTTTCGTGGTCGCCATAGGCGATTCGTTCCGAACTCTCGACGCGATGCAGGCTTACGCGAACAGCGTCCACCTTGTCGTTAATCCATCGGAACTGGCCAACATTGCGGCGATCCTGAAAAAGGGTCTGGCCGAATTCAATCTCCTATACCGTGCCTACAAGAGGGTTCAGGCGGAAATCGGATAACTGGGTAGGGACTTGCCGAAAGCGCCTTTAGCAGCCCGTGGCAGAAGTCCCGAGGACCGCGCGCAGGGGTCTTCGGGTTGGCTGCGCGAAATGAGGAGCGGGCACCGAGGTTTGAAACCGAGGCCGCGGGCGCCGTCTTTTCATCGTAACCGGCCTTACCAATGCCGGACAAAGCCTGCGGGGTGCCTGCGGCCTCCGTTTGATACATCGGTGGCCCCCCTGCGCCCCAAGGGTTACGGCGAAACGGGGCCGTCTTCGTTGTCGCCGACTCCTCCCAATGCCGCGCACTCCTTCCCAATGAATGCGCATTGTCTCTTCTTCGCGGCTTCGGGCCGGCGCTTCTTCGCGACTTCGGGTCGGCGCTTCGGCGTCTCCTAGAATCCGGCCCCGTTTGGCCGTAACGCGGCCCTCGGGACTTCTGCCACGGGCTGCTAGCGGTTGTCGAAAGCAGCGGCGTGTTTGAACTCTCTGCGGTATGCCCTGATGGGAATGAGAGGGATTTCGATCTCCACCGCGTAGGCTACCGTAAGCCCCAGCGACTCCCCTTCGTCCTGGACGTCCAGCGTGATCGTCTCTGCGGGTATTTCGAGCTCACGCGCTTTTGCGCTGACCAACTGCCTCAATTCATCGCCGCTTCTCCCCTGGCGTCCCACCAACGCCACGGCAAACGTGATATATTCCCCGAATTCATTGTCGCGCATGACCGCACCGATATAATTCGACGCAAGAAAGCTATAGACGATCGCAACGAACAGCCAGACCAATAGCACGATGCGCGCACGCCCTGATTTCCCTTTATGCATTAATTCGTTCCCCAAAAGCTCCGGGTCGATGCTTCGCTCGAGCAAACCTCTCAGATTGGTCGGATTCGGGTGCTAATGACTGACTGCATTCATGCGGGCCGGTATTACTGCTCAAAGAACGCACAAATCCTCGAACCGCTGTTTTCAGCGCACTCGAATGCTATTCCAGCCGGTCCACGATGTCGGTGAGCGTCCAGTCTCCGGATCCGCCGTTGCGGAACGATTCGTTTCAACACACGTTTCGGTTCAGTTGCATCAGCCGCTTGAAATAAGCGTCAATTTCATCCAGAAAGGCATCATCGATGATCCCGTCACCACACACACACACATATTATCGAACGGGGACATCACAATCTCACAAGCCTAATTGCCCCCAATTGCCCCCCTCCTAATTGCCCCCAATGCTACGTCTTCAGGTCTTGAGGCGAACATTGTCTTTGGGGCAAACCCAGTACATTCCACCCGGCATACGGGCTGATTTGATCACTTTGGTGGCAATCATGGGCGTGTCACACTGGGGACAGGGCTTGAGAGATCCTCCAACTCTGTCTTTACCAAGACTGGCGCGAGCCGTCTTACTGAGTTTTCCACCTGCCATAATACTTTCAAGCCTCCGATTCTCTAAGAATTGCGAACCCGGATGATAACTGAACGTCGTTGTATCCAACAACAGTTGGAGAGGGGGTCCGGCCTCAAATTAAAAACAACTGTGGTTTCATACCCCGTCCAATCATTTTTTTCCGCTGACGCACTACCGAATCGCGCCGCATTGGGGAATGGGTGAGACAAACAAAGTCTCCGCGATCCACTGAATCAAGCGTTCGGCCCGTGGCGAACCAGATTCCGGAACTCCTCCGGTGTGTCGACGTCCACCAATACTCCGGGATCGTCGACCGCGACTTCCACAATCCGTTCCGGCCGCCGAGCGACCACGCGGTCCGCACCGCGGTAGGGCGGAAGTTGCATCACTTCATCCAGCGCAACCCGGCCAAAAAGGACGGGATGACCGCGATACCCATTCCGGACCGGAAGGACGATAGACTCCGACGATGCCTCGGCCGCCAGCGTCTCAATCGTTTCCAGCGCCACGAGTGGGTGGTCGACTAGAAACAGCATGGCGGCGACAATGTCGGTGGGAAGCACGCGTATACCCGCCTGAAAAGACGTCGTCATTCCCTCTTCGTAGTCTGGATTGTAGACCCATTCAGGGATCTCAACCCTTTCCAGGATCGCGTCCCGATGGTGTCCGAGAACCACGGTCGGACCTCGAATCGAGGATCGAGCAATGGTGACGAGAATCCGATCCAGAAACGTCTGTCCTCCGTAATCCAGGAGGGCCTTGGGCTCTCCCATCCGTTGTGATTTTCCTGCGGCAAGAACGATAGAAGTAATCAATGCGTAAGTGCGTAGACGACGAAGTTGATAGCCAGGCGGTAGGCAAACCCCGAAAAGTAGTTGGGGTACTGGGGGTGATCGGCGTGCTCGTATGCATCACCTAGATCCGTATTGTGGTTGATCACCACCATCAGCCGACCCTGATCATCCCAGATCCCTCTACAAAAGGCCTCGAACCCGTCCTGCTCGACAACGATACCGTCGAAAATGAAATTCAGGCTGGGGACCTGTACGAGTTCATCTATGTCGTAGACAGTATGGAAAATCGGATGATCTACCGGGATATCCTTGATCTCTGCACCCGGCAGAACCTTCTCCATCTGAGCTACCATATTTCCCCACTCGAAGCTCCCCCAGAAGTCATCGAGAACCCAGAAACCGCCGCGACCCAGATACTCCCTCATAATCGCCGCATCGGCTTCGCTCAACACCATCTGGCCCGGCTCACTCGTGTAGAGGAACGGATACTGAAACAAATCCGGATCGTTCAAAGGAATCACGCGCTCATGTTCTGCCATGTTGACGTTGGAAAGCCTTTGAAGCCCTGTGATCAGCTGTCGATCGGACTTGGGCCAATCCGTGTACCAGTTCTTGATGTAATGGGGTATCAGGCCGTTGTACACCAGTCGTGCAAAAACAAACTGGTTTGTCCGTCCAGATTCCTGGACGACGCGGTTGATGTCTTTGTAGTTCCCTTCGTAAAAAAGATGAGGTTGGTCGGCATAGAAGTTGTATTGGCCCAGCAGGCGGGCGGCAAACAACAAGCAGATGACGATGGATAGACCGATTCGAGGGCGAGTCACTCGCCCTCCTGCACTTGCACCGGGGGACCCAGGTACAGCATCTTCAAGGTGTAATAAATGGGAATCAAAAACATCACCAGCAGTATCAAAGCGACCACACGCACGACCAACCGCCCGACTGGACGCTCTTCAAGTTCATCGTTCGGCGGGTGTCCATCGACATGGTCCTCGCAAAAGTCGTCTCCGGGAAAAGCCTCCCTATCGCACTGCTGGCCGGACAGGTAGAGATGGACACAACGTTGCATAAGATAGATACGGTTATCATAGTTAGAACCGAGGGACATCTTCAACAATGAAACGACTTATTCGACCTGCCAGAACCGGCGACTTCCCAACTCTGGTGGCCATAGATCAGTACTGTTTTGAAGAAGGCGTCGCCTATGATGCATTCGAATTAGGATATTTCATGTCCCGGCCCAGCGCTACGACACTGGTCGCCGAGGTGGATGGGACCATCGCTGGATTTATATTGTTCGTTATCGAGGACTCACATTCTGGGGCCACCATGGTGACTCTGGACGTCACAGATATCTACCGGAGGGCTGGAATCGCCTCCGATCTTCTGGCGCACTCTGAACACCTGCTGGTAACGGCTGGCACCACGCGCTACCAGCTACAGGTAGACACCACCAACAGCGTGGCGATTGAATTCTACAGGCGACGCGGCTTCAGCGTCATTCGCACTCTCGGGCACTATTACGCTAACGGAGCGGACGCTTATTTAATGGAAAAGCCGGTTGCGGTAGTCACACCCCTCCAGTGACGCGTGACACGCCAAGCGATTATTGACCCGGACTCGTTTCCGATCCAAATATCGCGGGATCGCGAACCGTACGATTGAAACTGTCCACCTCGTTCATCGGCGCGCAGATCGCTTCTGTAAGACCCGAAAACAGGCCTTTCCATCCAGAATAGGTATAGGATTCGGGTGGCTCACGTGTGAACGTCTTCGGCCCGATCTCCGTCCATGGGACTGCATAGAACGTCGGGTCAGAAATAGTCAGTTGAACTTCCAAGGTATCCGCGTCGATCCGTTTGATGCGCTCTTCTACCCGAGCGTGGAGACTCAGGGGATAGGCCCCGCTTTGATCGGCCCAGGCTCTATCATCCAGCCCCACCGTATAGACGACCAGTTCGTCTCCCTGCCATTCGCCCACGGAGTGCCCGTACCACGCCGGTCCCAGATCCTCGAGGGTCTCTCCCGAAGGCAGGTCCCGACCATCCAGCCAGAATTCGCGGAGAGTTCGTTCCCATTGGAACAGTTGCAGAATCCTGTCTCCGACGTGCAAGATTTCCATCGGCTCGTTTTCATCGTAAGCGAGACGGGGAAAACCTTGGGGGTTACACGCATAAATCGGGTCGTTCGAAAGCGCTGGAGAACCGGCTTCGCGGTCGGTAAGCCGCGCGCCATAGAGCTCCAGCCCGGCCGCTGTCATCGGCGGTGCAGGTTCCACCCCGCGACCGTGGGTCAGGCGCCAAATCCCGGCCAGATCCCGAGGATCGAAATCCTGGCCCACTGCGGATTCTTCATTTGCAGGCTGATGCCCGGAAAACGACACTGCGCCGCGTCCGTTCGTGATTGCAAAGAAGGGCACCAACGTCAAGAGAGCGGCAAGAAGTACGAAGCGAAATCGCATTTGATAGGTCCTCCCGGCGATCCCCGGTTTCCCTGACTCGGTTACCAGACGCACGACATGTGGCAATCTCGTTGCTGAAATAGTCATGGATCGCTTTTTCACCATCCTGCTAGTCGGAGGACATGGGGATGCGACTTGTGATTCTCAACCACTACGTCTTAACTTCCCTTTCAAACAGCGGTCTGAGTTTCTGGTGGGACACCACCAGTTCCTCAGGCAACACACGCGTTTCTCCTGTCACAGTCATGAAATTCACGTCACTGCACCAACGTGGAACGACGTGAAGATGCAGGTGGTCGCGAACGCCTGCGCCAGCGCATTCCCCGATATTCATCCCGAGATTGAAACCATCCGGGCGGTAAACCTCTTCGAGTATCCGCACCGCGGTCCGTGACAAGGCCATCATCTCCGTCACCTGCTCCGAATCGGCGTCGGAAAGCTTACCGACGTGAGAGTACGGCACAACCATGAGGTGCCCTGTGGTATAGGGATACAGATTCATGATGACGAAATTGAATTGAGCCCGGAAGAGCACCAGCCGTTCGGTATCGCCGTCGGGCAACTGACCGATACAGAAGACGCATCTCTTGGAGTCGGTGGTGGATGATACATACGCGTATCGCCATGGACTCCAGAGAAAATCCATTTTTATCTGGCTATAAGCTGACCGGGGCGGGAGGTTCACCAACCGGATCGGCCTTCGGGTTGATAAGATCCTTGAGCTCTTTGCTGGGCTTGAAGTAGGGTACTCGCTTGGCCGGCACCTCCACTTTCTCTCCTGTCTTCGGGTTTCGTCCGACCCGGGCGTTCCGCTCACGAACCCTGAAGCTTCCAAATCCTCGGACTTCAAGCTTGTCTCCGCCTCTGAGAGCCTTGATTACGCTCTCGAAGAGGGTATCCACGATGACTTCCGAGTCCTTGCGTGTCAGGTCTGTTACCCGAGCCACCTCTTCAACCAGGTCTGCCTTGGTCATTACCCTTTAACTCCTTACCGTTATTTCACTTCCACAAATACTGAAATCGCATCTGCGACTCCGCCATTCCTCCGTTGAAGGGAAGGATGCGCGATACATCGCCCGTGAAAACGTCTAGTAGTGTGACACGTTCCTGTTGGAGCTCAATCAAACGTGGCTTCCCTGCGATCCCGGCAAGTCGTGCGATCAAGTCAATTGCATCCTGCAGGTTCCCAGTTTCATCGATCATGTTCAACTCTCTAGCCTCTCGACCTGTAAACACACGCCCATCCGCGAACTCGCGGACCTCGTCGACATCCAAACTGCGGCCTGCGGCGACCGCCTCCACAAACTGGCCATACATGTCGTCGATCAACCCCTGGAAATATTCCCTCTCCGAGTCGGTCAAGTCCCGGGTCGGCGTACCCGTATCTTTGAATTCCCCGCTCTTCAAGATAATGGTGGATACACGGGCCCATTCCAACAACTCGCCGTAGTTCAACCATTCGGCGATTACGCCGATGCTACCGACGACAGTGCCAGGACTGGCAATAATCTGATCAGCAGCGCAGGCGATGTAATAGGCACCTGAAGCTCCAACCGAGGACAGATAGGCAACGACCACTTTTCCTTTGTCTTCGCGAAGGCGCCGAACCTGGGCGTGGAGTTCTTGAGAAGTCGCACCCCCCCCCAGGGAGAATCGATATTGAGTAAGATCCCACGGACCGACTCGGAATCCTCATACCGCGTCAGCTGATCCATGAGAAAACGAGAATCGGTCAACTCCCCGTCTATGTTGACAACCTGAATCCGATCTCCGAACGCGAAGTCGCTTCCACCGTCGCTCGAACCGATCGTCACGATCAAGGCGGCTACCGTGACCAGGAAAAGCACTAAAGCTCCCCCACCCAGGAGGATCCAGATAATCATACGGTTGCGCATTAATCGCCTCGTATTTGGCTATTGGTCGGCATAGCGATCAGCCTATCGATCGGCCTAGGGATTAGGCTACTGATCTGCATCTTTCGCCTGAAACAAGTCGGCCAGCGTCGCGCTGCCATCGCTATCCCCGCGATACGGATCGTCTGCTACGTGATGGCTTTCGGCATGCCGTTCGGCTTCCTCTGGTGTCGCTTTCCAACTCAATCCAATTTTCCGATCCGCGGGACTCAGCTTGATGATTCGGAGTTCGATTGCATCACCCACATTGAATCGAGCTTCCGGATTCTCACGGTCGGCATCGTCTAGTTCCGAGACGTGACAAAGGCCTTCAACGCCATCGGTAAGTTCAACAAAGATCCCGAACGGCGCATGCCGGATCACCTGCCCAGTTACGCTGTCGCCAACCTTGTAAGTTTCGAAAAATTGCTCCCAGCCGTCCGGCTCCAGCTGCCGGATGCCGAGAGACAAGCGGTGGCTGTCGACGTCGATGTTCAGGATCACTGCATTCACCAAGTCACCTTTCTTCAACGCTTCTGATGGATGCTTGATCCGGCGTTGGGAAATATCCGAAACGTGGACCAGCCCGTCAATACCTTCTTCAACTTCAATGAAGGCGCCGAAGTCTGTCAGATTGCGGACGCGCCCGGATATCACCGAATCCACGCTGTAGCGCTCCGCAAGGGTACTCCAGGGATCTGGCTCGGTCTGTTTGAGGCCTAAAGAAATCCTGCGACTCTCACCGTCCAGATCGAGCACGAGCGCCTCGACGTCCTGCCCTACTTCGAGGACTTTTGACGGATGCTTTACCCGTTTGCTCCAGGACATCTCCGATACGTGAATGAGACCTTCAACACCCGGCTCCAGTTCTACAAATGCACCGTAGTCGGTTATGTTCACGACCTTGCCCTGCACCCGGGCTCCGACCGGGCAACGCTCCCGCACAACGGACCATGGATCCGGGGACAACTGCTTGAAACCCAGTGACACCCGCTCCTTATCGCGGTCGAACTTCAGTATCTTCACTCTTGTCTCATCACCCACCTTGAACATCTCCGAGGGATGGTTCACTCTTCCCCAGGAAAGGTCGGTGACGTGCAACAGGCCATCGAGACCACCCAGATCGACGAACACACCGTAGTCGGTAATGTTCTTCACTACGCCTTCAACAATCGCGCCTTCTTCAAGAGTCTCGAGAGTTTCAGATTTCCTCACGTCCAGCTGCTCTTCGAGGACGAGTTTGCGGGACAGGACGATGTTGCCCCGCTTGCGGTTCAGCTTGATTACGCGACACTGAATGTCCTGGCCCCTGAGCGAATCCAGGTTCTTGATGGGCCGCACGTCGATCTGGGAACCCGGCAAAAATGCTCGCACGCCGATGTCCACACTGAGACCGCCCTTGATTCGCTCGATGACGCGGCCAGTCATGATCGCCCCATCTTCGTAGGCCTTCTCGACGTCTTCCCAAACACGAACCTTTTCTGCCTTTTCCTTGGAAAGAACGATGTGTCCGTCGCGGTCCTCGGTCTTTTCAATAAAGACGTCAACCTCGTCACCCACCGCGACTTGGGTCTCACCGGATTCGTTCTGGAATTGGCTAATGGGAATGAGTCCCTCCGACTTGTACCCAATATCCACGATCACGTCATTCTCGGTGATCTTCAAGACCGTTCCTTTCAGAACTTCACCTTCTTCGAATTTGCGGAAACCGCCGTACTGATCTAAAAGCTTCTCGTAACTTTTCTCCTCTCCTTCGCCTTCCTCAGAAGTGGCGAAGTGACCGCTCCCCTCTTCGTCAACGGAAGGGATATCGGCCAATTCATCGGGTTTGTTAACCATTGGGGTTGTCTTCCTCCTGCATTAGTTGCGACCCGCTAAGGTAACGGATTTCGTCCACTATTGCAACCTCGCCACGGGCCCTCAATCCCCCTCAGCTGCCTGATACTTGGGCATTTATCGCGCTCGCCCGCCTTGCCTGGCCCACGATTCCCAAAGCGTAAACAGACGCCCATTTTCCCCACCGCAACTCCGATGTCTTGTCGAGACTGAGCCGTCCCCCTTATAATGGGAGCCTATGAAAAACGGTATCCATCCCGATTACGTCGACGCTGTCGTCACCTGCGCCTGCGGAGAGACGTTCCGCACCCGATCCACGAAGCCCGACATCCACCTGGAAATATGCTCCAAATGCCACCCTTTCTTCACTGGCAAGCAGAAGCTGGTCGATACAGCTGGCCGGGTCGAACGATTTCAGCGTAAGTACGCCAAGAATAAGGAGTAGGCGGGCCGTGCGAATCTTTCCCAGCCTAGCGTGCATCTGGGAGTGAATCTGTTTGACGCAGCCAGGATGGGTGTATGGACTTCCCAGTCCCGACGAATGTGACCCGAAACGGACCGACACCACTGCCGAAGGGGGGGTGGGGAGCCCTGAGGGCGGGCACGGAACCGAATTGCGATGAATGACGCGCTTCTGCTTGAAAAGCTGTCCAATCTGGAACATCGCTACCAGGAGCTGACCGAGGAACTGGGTGTTCCAGAGGTCGTCGCCGACAATCTCCGGTATCAGAAGATTGCCAAGGCACACAGCGAGCTTGGCGAAATTGTCTCCAGATTCAACGAATACCGTTCTCTCCAGAAAAAGCTGACCGAGACGAAAACGATGTTGGAAGAAGGCGACGAAGATCCGTTAATGAAGGCCCTGGTGGGAGAAGAAATCGCAACTCTCGAAGCCAGTCTGGAAACCTGCCGTCAGGATCTGAGACTCCTGTTGCTGCCAAAGGATCCAAATGATGAACGAAACGTGATCCTCGAAATCAGGGCGGGTACGGGCGGGGACGAAGCCACGCTCTTCACTGCGGACCTGTTCCGGATGTACTCCCGGTATGCCGAGCGCCGCCGGTGGCAAGTCGAGATCATGTCATCCAGTCCGACCGGCGTCGGCGGATTCAAGGAAATCATCCTCCTGGTCGAGGGTCAGCAGGTCTATAGTCAGCTGAAATATGAGAGTGGAGTTCACCGGGTGCAACGCGTACCGGCGACTGAAGCCAGCGGAAGGACCCACACATCGGCCGTAACGGTAGCGGTACTTCCCGAAGCCGATGAGGTCGAAGTAAACATCGGCGAGAAGGACCTCAGAATCGATACGTTTTGTTCTTCGGGGCCGGGCGGTCAGAGCGTCAACACGACGTATTCGGCCATTCGCATAACACATCTGCCCACAGGCCTGGTTGTTTCGTGTCAAGATGAAAAATCTCAGATCAAGAACAGGGCCAAAGCAATGCGCGTGCTGCGCTCGCGCCTTTTCGACATGGAATTGGCAAAGCAACAGCAGACCATGGCGGATGAGCGACGTTCGATGGTCGGCACTGGAGACCGGAGTGAGAAGATCCGGACGTACAACTACCCTCAAAACCGCGTCACAGACCACAGAATCGGTCTGACCCTGCACCGGCTGGAAGCCGTCACCGGAGGCGAACTCGACCCAATCCTCGAAGCGCTCACCACGCACTACCAAGCGGAACGACTCAAGAAAGCTGTGGCGTGACGCTGGGCGACACTCTCAGAGCCGCAACCCGATCCCTGGAAGAACACCGCATTTCGTCCGCGCCGTTGACCGCCGACGTCTTACTCGCACACTGCTTGAACGTCGAACGGCCATATCTTTATGCTCACACCGACGATCTTCTTGGCGAGGAAACACAAAGGGCGTACCGATCGATGATCTCCCGCCGAGAGGCAGGAGAACCCGTCCAATACATCACCGGTGTCCAGGAGTTTTATGGAAGGCGCTTTTCTGTCGATGCTTCAGTACTCATACCCCGGCCTGAAACCGAGTGCGTCATCGAAGCGGTCCTTGATATCGAGCTTGGCCCCAAACCGAGAGTCGTCGATATCGGTACCGGTTCCGGATGCATCGCCTGTACACTGGCGCTGGAGTTGCCCGGAGCATCGGTATTCGCGTCGGACATTTCACTGAAAGCCCTCCGTACAGCCCGAAAGAACGCGGAGGGGCTGTCCGCGCCCGTCGACTTCGTCTGTATGGAATCGCTTGGCGCGTGGTCGAGGCCTTTTGACGTGATCGTCTCCAATCCACCGTATGTGCGGGGCGAAGATTACGATGGTCTGCAGCGTGAGGTCCGCGATTTCGAACCCAGCGTGGCACTCGTTGGCAACGGCGACCCTCTCGACTTCTACCAGCGTCTTTGCTCCCAGGCCCACGAACGACTGGGCGAAGAAGGCACTCTTGTGTTCGAAATAGGATTTTCGATGGAAGAGGCTATCCGGGGTCTCTTCGGTCCTGAATGGGAACTCTTGCCCACCCGCACCGACCTTCAGGGTATACCGCGAGTGATTGCAGCCCGTATTCAATTATAACTTTATATTTTTATTATATTTATATATCAATATCAAAAGTAATAGTTTAATATTTGAGACAGCGTTACGATCCTGAACGCAGGCCTGCTGACGATCCGATTCCAGCCCTTTGTCCTGAAAGCACCAACGGATGACTTTTATACGCGGATTTCTCCTCGGTACCACTCTGTTGTGCGTTCAAGTCCTTCCGTGAATGTCACTGAAGGGGTCCATCCGAGAATCTCACGCGCCCGCGAGATGTCGGCTCTGGAGTGACGGATGTCACCTTTTCGTGGAGCACCCTGGATGGCCTCGACCGTACTGCCGGTCAGATCCCGCGTTTCCTCAAAGACGGTCCTGACGGTCACACCTGTGCCCGACGCAACATTGAACACGCCTCCGGCAGCTCCTTCAGCCCTCGCAGCCTGGAGGTTGGCTTGAACGACGTCAGTCACGTAGACGAAATCTCGGGTCTGCAGACCATCTCCATAGATTGTGGGAATGCGCGCTTCAAGAATTGAGGGAATGAACCTCGCGAACACTCCGCTGTACTCGGAAGAGGCGTCCTGCCGCGGCCCGAACACGTTGAAATATCTCAGCGAGACTGTCTCGAGACCCATGCTTTGCCAGAACACCTGAGCATAAACCTCTCCGCAGAATTTCTGAGCCCCGTATGGCGACATCGGCTCGGCGGGCATGTCTTCACGTTTCGGGAGCGTGCGGTTCTCTCCATATATTGCCGAAGACGACGCATAAACGACGCGGCGCACTCCGGCATCCCGGCACGCCACCAGGAGGTTCAAAGTCGCACTGAGATTGGCTTCATGGGACGCTACAGGTTCGCTGATTGACCGGGGGACCGACGGAATCGCGGCCTGGTGAAAGACGGTGTCGACGCCCGCCAAATGCTTTTGAAGGCCTACTTCCGTGACCAAATCCACAGGTCGAAGCTCTAAGGAGGCTTCGACACTCCAGAGATTCTCCGGCTTGCCCGTCGAGAAATTGTCGAGAACGATGACCTTGTCTCCTCGGCGAAGAAGGGCTTCCGAAAGGTGCGAGCCAATGAAACCGGCCCCACCCGTAACGACGTGAACAGCCAAGATCCCTCCGGGTTAAGCGGGTATTCAGGCGGAGTGTCTGCCCGCGGATGAGCTGTAAGCCGAATTCTGTTCCCCGACCGGGGCCGGGGCGGCAATCATTCGTCTGGATCTCGGCTTTCACCGGGATTCGAGCAGCCTACCCGGAAGCTCGGACGGGCCGTCCTTCGACGCGCCGAAGCACGCCACACTTCCCTATTTGGCCTTGCTCCGTGTGGGGTTTGCCAAGCCGGTCCGTCACCGAACCGCTGGTGCGCTCTTACCGCACCTTTTCACCCTTACCGCTAGGAAATCGGGGTTAGAGCCTTATCTTCCCTTTAATACCGGAACATGCCCGGCTATAGATCTTGGGAAAGTAGGGCTCTGACCCCGATTTCCAACAGCGGCGGTATATTTTCTGTGGCACTTTCCGTCCCTTTCGGGCCCCCGGGTTACGGGGCACACTGCCCTGTGGAGTTCGGACTTTCCTCTCCCTTAACGGAAGCGATTGCCCGCTCACCCGCACCGCAGACAGGTTCAATCATAGATGCCACAACGATGCGAGCCAATGATTTCTTTTTCTTTTAAACAGAGCCCCTGAGCCGATGCCAGAGATCTTCAAGTTCTGGAGGCAAGGGTGAATGAAACGCCATAGAGGTTCCTTTCGCCGGATGTGGGAAGGCGAGGTCTGATGCGTGCAGAAAATAACGATCAAACGCGCCCCACTGACGGACAAAGGCACGATGCCGCTTTTCGCCGTATACCGTATCGCCTACCACCGGATGCCCTATCGCGTTAAGATGGACCCGGATCTGGTGGGTACGCCCGGTGCGAATCCTTACTTCAAGCAACGAAAACGAGGCTGCCTGCTCGAGCACGCGATAGTCGGAGACGGCCGTGCGTCCAGCCCTCGGACGGACAGCCATCCGGGTCCGTGCGCTGGGATGACGGCCGATGCTGAGATCAACGGTTCCGGTCTCTTTGGACAGCCTGCCGTGAACAAGCGCTCGATAGGACTTTTGAACCTCGCGTCTTTCGAAGCTCCTGGACAGCCGACAGTGGGCGTCGTTTGTCTTGGCGATCAGGATCAATCCAGATGTCCACTTGTCCAGTCGATGCACAATACCTGGACGGATCGGCCCACCTGTGTCGGACAATTCCAGAAAGCGCGCCTGGAGGGCGTTAGCGAGCGTGCCCTGCCGGTTGCCTGCGCCCGGATGTACGACCATCCCTGCAGGTTTTTCTATGACCGCAAGAACTCGATCTTCAAAGTGAACTTCGAGAGGAATCGGCTCGGCCTCGAGCCGCAACGGTTCCACCTCGGGTGGGGTAACCCAGACGACATCTCCAGATTGAATCCGGTACCCCGCCTTTTCGGCCTCACCGTTGACCAGAATCGCGCCCCGCCGGTTCATAGACTGGAGTCGGGACCGCGTCACGTCTTCGAATAAGCGGCTGAGGAAGATGTCGAGTCGCTTACCGCGATCCTCAGGCCCGGCTTCGAATTTCATCTCGAATAATTTCCACGGCCAGGAGGGTGACACCGACCGATATGGCTGTGTCGGCCATATTGAAAGTTGGCCAGTAATAGGCACCCAGATGAAACTCCAGAAAATCGACGACATACCCATACATCAAACGATCGTACAGATTGCCCAGCGCGCCCCCCAGAATCAGGGCGAGCCCAGTTTGCAAAAGGTGGAGCCTGACGGGACTCCGAAAGCTGTAAATGGCAACCACAACGGCTGCGGCAGCGGCGAATCCCGACAGGACGACAACCCGGTAGGAAGCATCGCTTGACGCAAACATCCCAAACGCAACACCGCTGTTTCGAACGTACGTCACGTTGAAGAAGCCGGCAATGAAGGTCAGGCTTTCCCCCAACGCGAACCGTTGATCGATGAGAAATTTTGTCACTCGATCGACGATAATCACAGCGCCACTGAGAGCCAGATAGGGTAATCTTTCCCTGATGACGTTTGTGTCTGGCTGAGTCGTCATGCAATGGTTCCAGGAATCCGCAAGTATGGTACTCTTGACTACGTAAACCATAGTATAAACAAGTCGAATGCAGGTTACCGACGATTGCATGAAGACTACTGAAGAGAAAGAGTCGATTCTAGAATTGGGATCGGTTCCCGCCGATTCGTGGATCGTTTCTCTGCACCGGCAGATCAAGCAACTTGCCGACGAACGTAAGAACCCTCCCGATGAGCTGCGTCTGTCCGCACCGCCCGACCCCACCGCGCTCGAGAAAATGGTCGATACGCCGACGCCCTTCAGCTCGCTGCTCGTACAGATTCGCACGGGCATTGACGATATCCTCCACCCGAAGGAAAAATTCAAGGCTTCAGCTGAGCCGGTTGAAGTGGAGGCCGTCTGGTCCGCCCATGACCAGCGGACTCCAGGCATGATTTCATTGGCGGCTCACATTATCGTCATTGTCCTTCTGATGTTCCCTTTTTTCGGATTTGGATCCGAGCCGCTACAGTTTACGGAGACGTTTGTACCGCTGGTGGCGCCGGAGTTGATCCTAACCCTGCCGCAAGAGGATGAGCAGTCCGGAGGTGGCGGTGGGGGGGGACAACTCGAAGAAGCGCCGCCATCTCTAGGTGAATTGCCCGAGGCAGACGATGAACAGCTCGTTCCACCGTCTCCTGAACCACTCAACTTCGACCCCATTCTCGTTGCGGTGCCGACGGTGGTCGTCCCGCAGCTGGTCAATCCGGATCAGACCGTCGACCTCGCCATGCTGGGAGCGTTTGACGGCATTCCAGGTCCTCCATCGGCTGGGCCTGGAGTGGGCGGCGGCATTGGAACGGGACAAGGACGGGGTGTCGGTGAAGGCAGCGGTCCCGGCGTAGGCGAAGGAGAGGGCGGTGGTTTCGGCGGCGGCGTCTTCAGCATCGGTGGCGGTGTCACCACACCCACACTTCTCGCACAGACATTGCCTGAATACTCTGAAGAAGCGCGCAAAGCCAAGTATCAAGGCACCGTTATTCTGGAAACGATTGTCCGGAGGGACGGCACGGTCGAAGTGGTACGAGTGACTCGCAGCCTGGGATTCGGTCTCGACGACAAGGCAATCGAAGCGGTCGTTCAATGGCGGTTCCGGCCCGGCATGCGCAACGGCGAACCCGTCGATGTCGCCCTGAAGATCGAGGTCAATTTCAACCTAAGATAAGCCCCCCTTCCCCAACATCCGTGTCAGTTCATGCATCGACGGACTTCATTTCGGCGGCTCAACCTCCCGACTACGCGTCGATTCGCAGCAACCGGATCAGGTTGCCGCCGAGGATTGCCTCCTTGTCGGCGTCACCAAGCGAGGGTGACTGGGCGATCAGGTCAATCGTATCAGGCCAGTTGAACGGTATATCGGAGCCGTATACAACCTGGCTCACACCGGTTTCGGCAACCAGATGGCGTAGGCCTTCTTCGGAAAAGACCATGGAATCGACAAAAATCTGGTCGCTGAGATATTCACTCGGGTTCTTCTGGTTTGCGCAATTGGCATTGTTTCTCACGCGGCAGGCGACTTCCGTGCGGCCCAGGTAGGATGGCAGGTAGCCTCCGCCATGGGACCCGCAGATTTTCAGTTGCGGAAACCGGTCCAGAACCCCGTCAAAAATCATGCGAGTGAGAAAAAAAGTTGTCTCCAGCGGATTTCCGATGATGTTGCCGAGGTCCCCCGGGCCGGCAAGTCCGTCCTCGCGCACAATATTCGACGCATTGCCGGGGTGCATGAAGACCGGAACGTCGAGCTCCTGGGCCTTGGCCCAGAACGGGTCGTATTGTGCCGAGGTCGGTGGCTGATTGTTCACGTGGCCGCCGATCGAAGCGCCCCGCAGACCCAATTCGTTCACGGCGTGTTCGAGTTGCTCGGCCGCGAGATCGGGATGCTGTAGCGCCACCGACGAAAGAGCGACAAACCTGTCGGGGTGTGTGGCACACCATGCAGCGAGGCTCTCGTCATGGATCCGGACGATGTCGGCCGCAAGGGAGCGATCGGCCGCGTACCACCAGTATTGATTGATACTGAGCGCCTGGATATCGATACCGCGCGAGTCCATCTCTTCCAAACGGTCCGGCCCCAGGACGGCACGGCGTCCCCGTGGAGCTGCGTTTGGAAGCCGGCTCCGGAGCTCGTCATTGAAGGCACAGTGAGCGTGAATGTCGACCACCGTCGCCGCTCGTCCGCCAACCAACACTTCCTTGCGAGGGGTCTGAGCCCGGGCGCCGAACGTCGGGCCCATCAGAAAAGTCCCAGCCCCCGCGCAACCGACCGCTCTTAAGAAGTCTCTACGATTTGCCATGAGCGTCCTCCCATGTTGTTTTTTCATAGCCGTTCAAGAACTCATGCCGACGCCTGTAACGCCGGGTCCACTCTTTCTTCCGGGGCGATATCCGGACCGACGTCCATCCCCAGCGTCCGTGCGATCGCATAGTGGAGCTGTCGCACTCCTTCGGTGAGCGCCGCCGGACCGGGTTGAAGGATGTACGTCGACTTGACTTCGTACAGGTGTCCTCGACGAACTGCGTCGACGCTGGACCATCCGGGCCGAGCCCGCACGAAGTCCGGGTTGAATCGTACACCGCACCAGGAACCAATAACAATCTGCGGGTCCCTTCCCGCGACCGCTGCCGGATCCAGAATCCGATCCCGAGCGAGCGCCTGGTCGCGCAATTCCGGAAAGAGACACTCCCCGCCGGCGATTTCGATCAACTCGTCCACCCATCGGATTCCGCTGATCAAGGGGTCATTCCATTCTTCGAAGAAGACACGGGGAGGGGCCGGAAAACGTCGGGCCGACACGCGAATCGCTTCGAGTCCCATCTCCAGATTTTCGACAAGGGCCCGGCCCTTGTCCTCTGATCCAACGATTCGCGCGAGGATCCGGATCGTTTCCAGGATTTGCGTGATGCTTCTCTGGTTGAACGTGAAGACAGTTACGCCCCGCCGGATCAGTTCGGCCGCAATATCGGCCTGAAGATCCGAGAAGGCCAAAACGAGGTCGGGCTCGAGCCCAAGGATCTTCTCGAACTTAGCATTGATGAATGCCGACACCTTGGGTTTGTCGCGCGCTTCGGGCGGTCGCACCGTGTAACCGGAAATTCCGACGATCCGATCCTGCTCCCCGAGCCGATAGAGCGTTTCAGTGGTTTCTTCGGTAAGACAGACGATCCTTCGAGGGAAGTCGTCGGTTGGTGGTCGCCGGGCCTGACCCATGGATGTCATTATGCCTCATCCCCAGGGACGTCCGCGTATTGCCTCGAATTCTTCGATCGTGCTGGGTCCCTCGGATGGGAGCAGCCGGGACGCCGCCCGGCCCGTGTAGACCTGCCCGCCATTCTGGCAGACAGCGCAGTTGTGGGTCTCGTTGTCCTTTGCCGCTTAGTCGAGCGATGTAGTGCCACTCGACGACCCGCTAGTCATTGCAAAATGGCTCTTGTTCTTACTATCCTCAAAAGGCAGGACGGAAAGGCTCCTCTGAATCGATGCGCTCGAACGTAATAAGAAAGTTGCTGGGGGAGCAATTTCGCCTATAATTCTCTGATATCCATGTTCCAGCGCGCCCATACTAAAAAGATCGCCTTGCTGGTGTTGCCTGTTCTGATGGTGTTCAGTTTCCAGGGAACCCTGGAGGTATTCCATCCGATCGAGGAACAGATCCCGGCCGTGGAGCACGACCACCATTACGACGGCAGGGTCGTCCACGACGCGAGGGATTCTGATTTCAATGACCATGGATCGCACTTCTGCCCACATTCGAGCGCCTTTGCACAAGTGACCCTGCTGGCTGGGGTACTCTCCGGTCGGGACGGCAGTGCAATGGTCTCTCCGGCCACCCACGACCCCATCCTCCAGCAGGGATCGAACGTCCTCGAACGCGGTCCGCCAGCCCTCTAATCAGTTTCTTGCTTCGAGCCTGAGTGTTCAGGTTTGGCATCCTGGCTGTTACGGAGGGTATCCCATGAAACATTGCTGTCCGCTCCCCAATTCATTCCCTGAGTGTCTTTTGCGACCTGTCCTGATCGCCTTTTTCATCTTCGGGGGTTCGAGCGTTTCGGTCTCCGCCCAAGGGAACGGGGATCGAGCGCCCTCCAACGCCGCCAGGGATTCCGGACTGGCGAACCCGCAAGCGCTGGATCGGCAACTGGCCGACCTCGGTGCTGAATTAGACCGACTCCGAAGTGAATACGAAGGCCGGATTGATGAACTCCAGGAGCAGATGGAAGATCTCCAGATCCAGATGCTTCGCGCTGGGTCGGACGCCGGGCCGCCGGTCGTGGCAGCCAGTGCCCCCCCACAGGTGAGCTACAATTCTTTCAACTCCGCCATCTCTGTCGTTGCGAATTTCCTGGCCCGCGCCGACAGCCGGAAAGTTTTCGTCGACGGGTCTTCCCGTGTTGATAACCGTTTCAATTTACGCGAAACCGAAATCGACCTGCGCGTTCCAGTCGACCCCTTCGCCGATGCCGTACTGACGATGTCGATCGAATCCGAGACGCCGGGCGAGTTTGAGGCCGGCGTCGAAGAAGGCTATATCAACCTCAAGAAGCTTCCCTTCATGACGTCGCCGTTGGGTCTGAAGTTTCAGGTCGGCCGTTTCCGACCGGCCGTCGGGAAATTCAACCTCCTCCACACCCACGACCTACCCACCTCGTTACGCTCGCTTCCGACCGAGGAATTCCTCGGGCACGCGGGATTCATCCAACAGGGGGTGTCGGCGGACTTCTTCCTGCCGTCGCCCTGGAGCGAGAACACGTCTCTGAACGCCCGTATTCAGGCGCTCGGTGGGGGCGGCATCGGCGTTTCTCCAGTATCCAGGAACACACTGGCTTACGTGGGAAACCTGCGGTGGTTCCAGACACTCGGCGATGCCCAGACGGCCGATGTCGGATGGTCCAGCTACTGGCATCCAGGAAATGATGAGGGTCCGATTGCGCGTCTCCATGCCGTGGACTTCAGCTACCGGTGGAAGCCTTTGCGCCAGGGCAGTGGCGATCGTACCTGCTGGGCGGCGAATTCATGTTTTCCGACCGCCCATCAGCTGCGGCGGACGCTGCTTCCGCGAGCATGCACCGTCCGTTCGGCGTTTCTGTTTTCACTCAATGGCAGCTCGACCGTCGAAAGTATGTGGGCGTTCGTTGGGATCACACCAAAGCGCTGGCCGATCCAGATCTCAAGCGCCGCAGTCTGACGCCGTACCTGTCGTATTACTTCAGTGAATTCTTGCGGTTCAGGTTGAACTACGAACACCGGTGGAGTGACTTCCTGGAGGAGGACGGTCGCAACTCAGTGTTTCTAGAACTCAACTGGATTTTTGGCGCGCATCCACCCGAACCGTTCTGGGTGAACAAGTGACGCCAACATCAAGGGAGATCTTCATGATTTTCGGCCGATATGTACTTCGATTCTCGATCTGCTTCTTCCTGTCGGCCGGCAGCGTGCTGGCGCAAGGAGATCCAGTGCGGGTGATCGTCACCCTGCCCACCGTTCAGGCGCTTGTTGAAGAGGTAGGCGGGGAGCGCGTCGATGTAACAGCCCTTGCCAGGGGAGATCAGGATCCCCACTTTGTCTCGCCAACGCCCGTGCTGATGAGACGCGTCCGGGAAGCGGACATTTTTATCGAGAACGGTTTTTCGCTCGAGCGATGGGCTGACGACGTGGCCAATGGATCCGGCAACTCAAATATATACCGTGGAACCGCAGGCCGCGTCATCGCCGGAACCGGCATTGCCGCGATGGAGATTCCGTCGGTTCTGTCGCGCGAGCTGGGGGATATCCATCCGCAGGGGAACCCCCATGTCTGGCTCGACCCCCTCCTGGCGAATGTCCAGGCGAAAAATATCGCGGAATCACTCGTGCGCGTCGATCCGGCTGGGGCCGATTACTATTCAGAACGTCTATCGAATTTCGAACAGCGCATCGATCGGACGCTCTTCGGTGATGAACTGGTAAACCTGATCGGCATCCAGAAGTTGACGCGACTGGCTTGGACCGGAGAGCTGCACGAGTTTCTAATGACGAACCAACTCGGAGGTCAGCCCTTGATCGCAAGGGCTTCAGGATGGCTTGAACAGGCTGAAGCGTTGCACGGTATCCAGGCCTACGAGTTCCATAGAGTGTGGGTCTATTTTGCGAGGGTTTTCGGTATCGAACTGGTGGGCACGATCGAAGAACGTCCGGGTATTCCACCGGGGCCGCAACATGTCCGGCAGGTGCGAGAGAGAATCCAGGCCACCGACATACCGTTGATCCTCGTAGACAATTTCTACGACCCCGCCCTGGCAAACAACATCGCGCAGGATACCAACGCCGTCGTTGTCTCCCTGCCGAATCAGGTACTGGGAGAACCCGGCATCGAAACGTATTTCGATTTGATGGACCATCTCATCACCCAGATCACAGCTGCTCTGGCGCGCAGGTCAGACTAAACGGTCATGGATCTCTTTCTCGACTGGCGATGGATGATGATGCCGTTTCTGGCGTGCCTTCTTCTTTTGATCTCCCACGTCTACATGGGAGTCCATGTCGTCGCCCGGAAAGTAATCTTCGTCGATCTCGCCCTGGCCCAGATTGCCGCCGTGGGCGCGACTTACGCAGCTACGCTGGGCTACGACGCGGAAGATCCAGCCGACGTTCTTGCCGTTGCGCTCTTCTCCCTGGCTTTTACCTTTGCCGGAGCCGTGGTGTTTTCCTTGGCCCGAATGCACGCTGAGAAGGTTCCCCAGGAGGCGTTTATAGGGATCGCTTATGCGGCTGCTTCGGCGGCGGCGATTTTGATTCTGTCGAAATCTCCCACCGGGGGCGAGGAACTCCGCCAGATGCTGGTCGGCGACATCCTGTTGGTGTCGCCCCGGACCCTGATTAACGTTGCGATCATCTATTCTCTGGTCGGCATCTTTCACGTTGTTTTCCGGTCCAGGTTTCTGGCTATAACGCTGAACAGCGAGGCGGCTGCACAACACGGCGTCAATGTCCGTTTGTGGGATTGTCTGTTCTATATGACGCTCGGGGTCCTGGTCACGCAGTCGGTCTCGATTGCTGGCGTACTGCTCGTTTTCTCCTATCTGGTGATTCCCGCTGTGATCGGACAGATGTGGAGCACGTCGGTTGGGAGTCGCCTCCTCGTGGGGTGGGCTGTTGCGATTCTCGGAAGCGTTGCCGGCATTCTCTGGTCGTTCTACTCGGACTACCCCACAGGTCCGGCCGTCGTAATGTCATTGGCAGCATGCCTGGTCCTGTCTGCCATGGTCTACAACGTAGCCAGCGCCAAACATCGTGTCCGTGGGGTCGAGGGCGTCGCGCTGACCGTGGTGCTCGGGGTGGTGTTCATCTGGGCCCTGGGGCAATTTGAGAAGGCACGGCCCCAACAGGCATCGACGACCGCATCGAGAACCGATCTCCTGCTTGAGGAACTGGGACAGGAAGAGGTCGCCGGTCAACTTGACGCAATCGAAAATCTCGTTGGAGACGACGATCCGCGCGTCGTTCCCGCACTGGTAGCACTGCTGGAGTCGACGCCTACCGAGCAGGTGGTCGAAGCGATCGCGGAAGTTCTGGCCGGACAACAGGATGCCTATGCTCTCGCCGCTTTGCACGCCGCTGCGTCGAGAGACTACGATCCGTTCCTGAAATTGACCATCGCCGAGGCCCTGATCGAATCGAGCGATCGCCATGGCTACGAGATTCTTGTCGGCATTCTCAGGGACGATGAAGCGGGCTTTGCGCGAATGCAGGCCTTCGAAATTGTCCGTGCGGAGTCGGGAGAGGACTTTGGCTTCGACGCGGAACTCGATGTTGCGGAGAATCGGTCCGCGCTAGATCGGATCGAGAGCTGGGCACAGAATTCGCAATAATCGAAAGGCGCCCATTTGCTTAACGTGTCAATGCGGCCGAACGACTGTCCATGCGTGTGCGCGGTGGCGAGTGGATCAAGATAGTGACGGGATCGATACTCTCGTGACACCCCCGCGGGACGGACATGCGAAATGACGACACACCTCCACGCTACCGCTGTTTACTAAGACCCCCCCACGGAATGTTCTTCGCCTTGTCCCAGGTCATCTTGGTGCTCTCGGTTTGTTTCTTGCCGCCGTCCGTCCGCGTGTATTGACAGGCGATCTTGTTGTAGTAGAAGGCCACTGCTTCCCTCGGGCGCTCATTGGCGTCCCCCGCGGTCGACCACGATCTGATAAAGCACCGGTCCAGTTTGTACTTGAGGTAGCAGATCGGTTGCCCATCGGGGCCGCCTGGGACTTCCACGAAGTCGATCTCCGCAGTCCCCACAGAGTTGCCGTTGATGGCGAATTGAGCAGGGGCGTCGAAGCGACGTCCAGGCTCTTGCTGATGGTGCACTCCTGCAGCTCGCCCACACCGATGTTAATATCTTGCGGGTCGCCCTTTTCGGAGCTCTCCTTCATCTCGCGCTCGACGCCGAAGCTGAAGCTATCGGCAACGAACCACGTCCCATCCTCATAACCCTGGGTCTGAATCGAGTCGTCACCCATTGTCGGGATCTTCACAAAAATCATGGCTGCCCCTCACTATCGTCTATTGGACAAAGTCAATGATCAAACTCCCTACACAAAACTTTCTGGAATGCGCGCGCCGGACCCCTTCGCCTCAAGCGGTCGCAGTGCCAGACGGGCTTAAAGGTTCGTCGAAACTAGAACACTCTCGCAATGTATATGGAGTTCATCAGGGCACTGTCAGCTTGAGCAGAATCCGTAGGCACCGGGGACGAATTCTGTGGGTATCGAAAGCAACGATCAAGGATTTCACCCATTTGGAGGAGGCCGCCGGTGGCGAAAATGCTGCCCACCAGCTTAGCTTGACAGCACGCTGCGGGAACATCTCTCCGCATGGGCTGAGCGACCTGACTCCGTTTGTGGTAACTTCGCCGTCATGAGGGACGCCGTCATCATCAGTGCTCTGCGGACGGGAGTGGGCAAGTTCCAGGGCTCAATCAGTCCACTCTCAGCAACTGAACTGGGTGCGGCTGTGGTCCGATCCGTCGTCAAACACGCTGGCTCAGCCCCCGAGCAGGTCGACGAAGTCATCATGGGCAACGTGGTGTCGGCAGGGCTGGGTCAGAACCCCGCACGCCAGGCAGCGCTTGGCGGAGGACTCTCACCGGAAGTCGCCGCAATGACGATTAACAAAGTGTGTGGTTCCGGTTTAAAAGCGGTCGGCCTCGCCACACAGGCCATTCAGACCGGCGACGCGGAGATTGTCGTGGCCGGCGGAATGGAGAGCATGAGCAACTGCCCCTACCTGCTCCCCAAGGCCCGCGAGGGGTATCGTCTGGGCGATGCCAGGATGGTGGACTCGGTGGTCCATGACGGTTTGTGGGACGTCTACGAAGATGTCCACATGGGCTGCACCGGAGAAGTCGTCGCCGAAAAATACCGTGTCTCTCGACAGGCACAGGACCTTTATGCACTCGAAAGTCACAATAAAGCGGTAGCGGCCATTCATGCAGGGCGTTTCAGGGATGAAATCATCCGGCTCGAGGTGCCTCAGCGAAGAGGAGACTCCGTTCCCTTCGACGCCGATGAATGTCCGCGTACGGATACGTCGATCGAGGCGCTTGGCAGACTCAAGCCCGCGTTCAAGACAGACGGCACAGTGACCGCGGGAAACGCACCTGGACTCAATGACGGCGCTGCGGCTGTGGTCGTCACCTCCCCTGATGGTGCCCGCCGGCAGGGGCGGACACCGATGGCGCGCATTGCGGGCCAGGCCGTATCCGGAATCGAACCCGCCCTCGTGATGATGGCTCCGGTAAAGGCCGTCCAGAAACTGCTTAGCAGAATTGGATGGAGTCTCGGTGAAGTCGACCTTATCGAGCTCAACGAAGCCTTCGCGGTCCAGGCCGTCGCCGTCATCGACGCACTCGGGCTGGATCCGGTCCGCGTCAACGTCAATGGCGGTGCCATCGCGATCGGACACCCGATCGGAGCCAGTGGTGCCCGGATTCTGGTCACGCTATTGCATGAAATGGTCCGACGGGATGCTCGCCGTGGCATCGCAACACTGTGCCTGGGCGGCGGCAATGCCGTGGCCCTGGCCCTCGAGCGCTAAGTGAGGTGGAGAAAATCATGACGGCAGTGAATTCCGTTGGCATCGTCGGCGCCGGCGCGATGGGAAACGGTATCGCGCACGTCGCCGCGCGAACAGGTCTTTCAGTCGTTCTTTGTGACGTGGATCCAGAATTTCTGAGTCGCGCTTTGTCCGTGATTTCGCAGAATATGGATCGGGAAGTCCGCAAAGGAAAGCTGACTGAAGACGAAAAGCGGACCGCCCTTGACCGGATCACGCCGACAACGGATTGGAATCACTTGAAGGAAATAGACTTTCTGATCGAAGCCGTCAACGAAGATTTTCAGGTGAAATCGCGCGTTTTCCAGCAAGCCGACCGCGTCACGCAACCCGATACCATCCTGGCATCCAATACCTCATCGATATCGATCACGAAGATCGCTTCCGTCACCGAGCGACCGGAACGAGTAGTCGGGATGCACTTCATGAACCCGGTTCCAGTCATGCAACTGGTCGAACTTGTGCGTAGCCTGACGACCTCAGACGCGACCATCGCTCAGACGCGGGACTTAGCCCTGCGGCTCGGTAAGAAACCCGTTGAGGTAAACGACCATCCGGGTTTTGTGTCCAATCGGATACTGATCCCCATGATCAATGAAGCAGCATTCTGTCTGATGGAAGGTGTGGGGACAGCCGCGGCAATCGACGCAGTGATGGAACTGGGAATGCGCCACCCGATGGGACCGCTTGCCCTGGCCGACCTGATCGGTCTGGACATCTGCCTTGATGTCATGGAAGTCCTGCACCACAACCTGGGCGACTCCAAGTACCGGCCCTGTCCCTTGCTTCGGAAACTGGTCGATGGCGGCCATCTGGGCCGAAAAGCAAACCGCGGATTCTACAGTTATTAGGAGTTTCCGAAAAGGGACCTCAACTGGCCCATCCATTAAGGATTCTTAGGCATGATCCACTGCCAGAGTTGCACTACCCGAAATTCAATGATGCGCCAGTTCTGCTGGAAATGCGGAACAAAGCTCCTGCTGACGTCGGGTTCGGCGCCCGCCGAGGCGCCGATGAACTTCATGGATGAACACGTCTTGGAACGGGTCAGCGCGCTGGAATACGCCGTCTCGATAATGCACAAGCGTGTGGAGTCGTTGGCGGAAATGGTCGAACGGGTCGGGGCGAATAACTTTATCGACCACACGATGATCGAAACCCTGACCGACTCCCTGGAGTCGGCGGGTATAAACCTCTCCAACCTTGAATCTGAGTGGCGGAAGCGAATCAGTACGCGGCTGACTGAGAACGAAGAAGTCGACCGGCTTGGGTCCCGCATGGAAAGGATCGTTGAGTTTTACAGGGGATCTCAGCGTAAGCAGTTCATGCTCTGGATTGAACGGGCTTACGAACACATCGCCTCAGACCGGCCCGCTGAAAGCCTGGGTTCGTTGCAGTCGGCGTTCGAACACGACCCTTCCAACAGTGAACTGGGAATGCTGTTGGCCGAAGTTTTCTTCCAGACACACGATTTCACGGCATCCCATGCGTGCCTGTCCCGCGTCCTGGAGTCTAAACCGGATCATTTCGAAGCCACCCTCTTGATGGGACTGATCGAAAAACGGCACGGGAATTTCACTGAGGCCCAGCGCCTCCTGGAGGTCGCAGTGCGCCTGCGGGACAGTTCTTCGTCGGCACACGCGACGCTCGCGTCATTGCTGATCGAGGGTGGACACCTCAAACAGGCGATGGAACACCTGAATCGCGCCCTTGAACTGAAACCCAGCGCGCCCACTCATTTCATGCTGGGGGCAATTTACTATCAAGACGGACGCCAGAAACGCGCAATCAACCACCTGAAGCAAGCGACGAAGCTGGACCCCAAATTTGGCGAAGCCTTCTATCAACTGGGCCTTTTATGCCTTGAAATGAAGTGGCAACGTAAGGCGCAAGAATATTTCAGCCACGCACAAGAGCTCAACCCCCGCGAAGATCGGTACCGTAATAAAGCACAGAGGTATTTCAAGGGCAACGTAACTCCGGACCAGTTAAGCGGCCTCGTCCGCGACGAACTACACCTGACGACATGCTGGAGCAACAAACATTCCAAGTAACAGACCCCCACAACTCTTGAACTTAGGCACTCAATGAATTCGTGAGCCACCGGCCCAACTAACGACAAAGAGGAACCATGGCAGAAGACACGGGTAAAGAAAAGAAACGGGTATTGGACCTGGCTATTTCACAGATCGAAAAACAGTTCGGAAAGGGCTCGATCATGCGCCTCGGTGGCGCACATGACATCGCCCCGATGGAAATCATCCCGTCCGGGTCGATCGCACTGGACGCGGCGCTTGGGATAGGAGGCTTCCCGCGAGGCCGGGTGATAGAAATCTACGGGCCGGAATCCAGTGGAAAAACGACATTGTCGCTACATGCGATAGCAGAGGCGCAGAAGAGGGGAGGGACCGCGGCCTTCGTGGATGCCGAACATGCCCTCGATGCGGCGTATTCGCGTAGGCTGGGTGTGGATATCGACAACCTTCTCGTATCGCAACCCGACAGTGGCGAACAAGCCCTTGAAATTACGGAAGTGCTGGTTCGCAGCGGTGCAGTCGACGTCGTTGTAGTGGATTCGGTGGCGGCACTTGTGCCGCGCGCTGAACTCGAAGGCGAGATGGGAGACGCACAGATGGGTCTCCAGGCCCGCTTGATGTCGCAAGCGCTCCGGAAATTAACCGGTGTCGTTTCCAAATCAAAAACCAGCCTGATCTTCATCAATCAGATTCGGGAAAAAATCGGGGTCATGTTCGGAAGTCCGGAAACGACCACGGGTGGCCGGGCTCTGAAATTTTATGCGTCGATCCGTGTGGACATTCGGAGGACTGGGTCGATAAAAGACGGTGACAGGATCGTCGGAAACCGAACGAAGGCCAAAGTGGTCAAAAACAAGGTCGCTCCTCCCTTTCGCGAGGCCGAGTTCGACATCATGTACGGGGAAGGCATTTCCCATGAGGGGGAGTTGCTGGATCTGGCCGTCGGAGCGAACATCGTCGATAAAAGCGGTTCCTGGTTCTCCTACGACAGCGAACGACTGGGACAGGGCCGCGAAAACGCGAAGCAATTCCTAAAGGAAAACCCCGAGTATTACGCACGCATGGAAGAAGAAGTCCGGGTGTCCCTGGGTTTGGGGCTCGCGAACACAACCCCGGCTGTCACCGGTACCAGCAATGGCAAAAAGAGGTGAGTGGGAAGTTGAGAGTTAAAACCATACAGTGGCGCGGGAGGGGAGGATGAGCCGCCTGCCGCAGGCCTGACTCGAAGGTGACCAAAAGAAAGTTCTAATGTAAAATGGCGCCGCTTCCGATAAGGTAAGTATCTCACTCAGTTCTCACAACTCATTCACAAGGCCCCGCTCCGGCGGGGTCTTTTTTTTCAGAAACTCTGAAACATAACCGGCTATCCTCCCTAGATCCGACCGTCCTGTTGGACTGACGCCTCGGCCAGGGCCGCCCCAGGGTGAGGGCCGTCCACCCGCACCGATCCCAGCGTGCGGGTCAACGGCTTTCAGAACGGCTTTCAAAACGAAGAAGCAAGCCCGGGCGTCAAGAATAATCAATGTGATCCCTGGGGACCCGGACGAAAACGTCAAGTACCGAACTTGCAACGCAGGACACTCGCCGATGACACATCACGATGTCTGTTTTGATGTTGGACAGGCCAGCACGCTGGCCCGACTGGCGCTGGACTGCATACAGAGAGAGTATCCGAACAAACTGGATCACGTGATCAATACGCCAGGGGACGTCCAGAGCCCACGAGCCCTGCATCCCGCTTTTTACGGTTGTTTCGACTGGCACTCCGCGGTCCACGGCCACTGGATGTTGATCCGCTTGCTGAAAACCTTCCCCACTCTCGGCGAAGCTGCGGAGGTCCGGGCGCGTGTTTCCGTAAATCTTTCGTCCGAGAACATTGCCGGAGAGCTCGACTACCTCCGAGGACAGGCCCGGGACACTTTTGAACGCACCTACGGTTGGGCCTGGTTGCTGAAGCTTGCGGAAGAACTGCACGGCTGGGACGATGGTGACGGACAACGGTGGTCTGGGAACCTCGAACCGCTCGCGGCAGCCTTCATCACCCGGTTCGCCCAGTTCCTGCCCAAGCAGGCCTATCCGATAAGGGTCGGTCTCCATGCCAATACCGCTTTTGCTCTGGCCTTTGCATGGGACTTTGCCACCTCGACTGGCAACAGCAATCTGGCCGGTATCATTCGAGAACGGAGCATGACCTACTTTGCAGCAGACGCGAACTATCCTGCGCATTTGGAGCCCGAAGGTGAGGATTTTTTCTCACCGAGCCTGATCGAAGCCGATCTGATGCGACGGGTTATGCCGCCCAATCAGTTTCAGAGCTGGTTCGGAGAATTCTTGCCAGGCATGGCCGATGACCGGCTGGAAAACCTGATGACTCCGGCCGAGGTCGCTGACCGCGCAGACGGACGAATGGTCCACCTGGACGGTCTGAATTTCAGCCGGGCCTGGTGCATGAGGAGCATCGGGTCCGCACTCGCTGATCATGATCGCGCTCGCACTCGCCTCAGCCAGGCAGCCGACGCACATGCGGCAGATGCACTCTCACATCTCAGCCGCAGCGACTATGCGGGCCACCACTGGCTCGGCTCCTTCGCGGTTTACATGTTTTCAACGCCCGACCCTGAAAGGTCGGGTTGAATTATCCATGCTAGATTAGGGAGGATGTTCAAGCCGTTGCCAGACAAGCTACAGCTTCCCGCCCTGGAAGAAGAGGTCCTTGATTACTGGAACAATCACGGAATCTTCGAACAGACGCTCGACAGGCACGATGCCCCGGACTTCACGTTTTACGAAGGCCCCCCGACCGCCAACGGCAAACCCGGAATCCACCACGTTTTTTCCCGGACGGTCAAAGACCTTGTGTGTCGTTACAAGACCATGCGCGGATACAAGGTGCATCGCAAGGCCGGGTGGGACACGCACGGCCTCCCCGTCGAGATCGAAGTGGAGCGCCGGCTTGGAATCAAACACAAAGCAGAAATCGAGGAATACGGCGTTGACCGATTCAACCGAGAATGCCAAAAGAGTGTCTTCGAATACAAGGATACATGGGAAGCGCTCACACACCGGATGGGCTACTGGGTCGACATGGAACGGGCCTACATTACCTGCGAAAACGACTACATTGAATCAGTTTGGTGGGCACTCGACTCGTTCTTCAAGCAAGACCTGATCTACCAGGGTTTCAAGGTCCAGCTTTATTGTCCTCGCTGCGGCACTCCCCTCTCTTCCCATGAAGTTTCACTGGGCTACCGGGACGTCGACGACCCGTCCGTATACGTCAAGGCTCGGCTCAAAGATGAGAAAGACACGTTCTTCCTGGTCTGGACGACGACGCCCTGGACGCTGGTTTCTAACGTCGCTCTTGCAGTTGGAACGGAGATCGAATACGTCAAAGTTCGCGTCGAAGACGAATATCTGATACTGGCTAAGGACCGCCTGTCGGTTCTCGGAGAAGGCACGAAGGTGGTGGAGTCGTTCCGCGGGAGGACTCTAGCGGGAAGAGAATACGAACGTTGGTTCGATTTTTTTCCCGTTGAAGACAAGGCGTGGTACGTCATCGAAGCCGATTTTGTAACCACTACCGACGGCTCAGGAATCGTACATCTGGCACCCGCATACGGTGAGGACGACTATCAGGCAGCCAGAGCGCGTGACTTGCCATTCATCCAGGCCGTCGGGCCCGACGGCAGGTTCAGTGCTCAGGCGGGTCCGTTTGCAGGAATGTTTTTCAAGGAGGCCGACCCCGAGATCACGCGTGAGCTGAAACACCGCGGCCTCGTGTTCTCCAAAGAGACCTATCACCACAGCTATCCCCATTGCTGGCGCTGCGATACCCCGCTGATTTTTTATGCACGTGAGTCCTGGTATATCCGCACGTCGGACTTTGCACAGCAGATGATTGAACAGAACCGCACGATCCACTGGCATCCACCGGAGGTCGGAGAAGGCCGGTTTGGAAATTGGCTGGAAGAAAACAAGGACTGGGCGATATCCCGCAACCGCTATTGGGGCACGCCGATACCGATATGGGTTTGCCAATCGTGCAAAGCACAACGTTCCGTTGGGTCTGTCGCCGAGCTACGCGAGCAGGGGCATGCCCTGCCTGAACCCCTCGATCTCCACAAACCGTTTATGGATCAGGTGACTCTTGACTGCGCCTGCGGCGCTCTGATGAGGAGGATCCCGGAAGTCGTGGATGCCTGGTTTGACTCCGGATCGATGCCCTTTGCCCAATGGCACTACCCGTTCGAAAACGAGGACGTTTTCAATCACGCATTTCCGGCAGATTTTATTGCTGAAGGAGTGGATCAGACGCGTGGATGGTTCTATACCCTGCACGCGATCAGCTGCCGTTTGTTCGGCCAACCCAGTTTCAAGAACGTCGTCGTCAACGACATGATTCTGGATCGCCACGGGCAAAAGATGTCCAAGTCCCGGGGAAATGCCATTGAACCTTTCGAAATCATTAATCAATATGGCGCCGACGCCCTCCGTTGGTTCCTGATTTCATCCAGCCCCCCATGGAAACCCAAAGTCTTCGATCCCGATGCGATCTCTGAAATCCAACGGAAGTTGCTCAACACCCTTCTGAACACGTATTCATTCTTCACGCTCTACGCGAACATTGATGGATTCGGCAACGGGGAAAACGGAGGGAACGACGCAGTGAATGTCCGCCTCGAAGCCAGGCCGGATATTGACCGGTGGATCCTGTCCGTTCTGCACTCCACGGCACGCGAGTACATGGACGCCATGGACCGGTACGACCCGACGCGCGCAACCCGTGTGGTGACCCACTTCGTCGTCGAGGAACTGTCCAACTGGTACGTCCGTCGGAACCGAAGACGTTTTTGGAAAAGCAAGCTGAGCCCCGACAAGGTGGCTGCTTATCAGACTTTGACTGAATGCCTCCTTGGAGTTCTTAAGATGATGGCGCCGATTGCACCTTTCATTTCCGATGAGCTGTATCGCTGTCTGATCAAAGGACTGGGACTCGAAGATCATGCATCCATCCACTTGGCGCCGATGATCCAACCGAGAGAGGAACTGATTGACGCTGAGCTTGAGAGCCGGATGAAGGTCGCGCAGCAGGTCGTTTTTCTAGTCCGGTCCATGCGGTCTCGTAGCGGACTGAAGGTGCGTCAACCCCTGGCCCGGATATCGATTCCAGTATCCGATTCACTGCGCGAACTTGTCACCCAAAGCCGGGACGTCATACTGGATGAAATCAACGTTAAGGAAATTGAATTCGTCGAAGAGAACTCTCCTCTGATCGAAAAAACGGCAGCGCCGAACTTCCGACAGCTTGGGCCGCGATTCGGAAAGACCGTAAATCAAGTCGCAGTTCGTATCCGCAGAATGACACAGGCCGAAATCGCAGCATTCGAACGAGACGGACGGTTCCAAACTGAGCTCGACGGCGCCACTATCATTCTCGAAACAGACGACCTGTCTACGACCACCAAGGATATCGAGGGGTGGATCGTGGAATCCACCGATGGCATAACGGTGGCGTTGGACACCACCTTGACCGACAACCTCGTTGACGAAGGGTTTGCACGCGAGTTTGTCAACCGCGTTCAGAACATGCGAAAGGTCGCAGGCTTTGAAGTCACCGACCGCATCCGCGTTGGATTTAGGGCGGACGGCCGTTTGAGGCAGGCCATCCAGAACATGTCGGACTACGTGAAGTCGGAAACTCTGGCTCTCGCAGTTGAGGCCACACCCCTCGAGACCGCACAGCAGTCCGAGCATGAAATTGACGGTCAGGTGTGCGAAATTGGTATTGTCCGGGTGTCGACGTAGTCTGGACTTTACGGTATCTTAAGAGCGCCGAGCGTCTGGCAGATTACGCGGTCTCAGCCTAGGTAGCTCAGTCGGTAGAGCGCGGCCCTGAAAAGGCCGGCGTCGGCGGTTCAATTCCGTCCCTAGGCACTAAGTCTTTCAACGATTTACCTAGCCACAGATACATCATCATTACCTGCTTTCTCGGGTTTCGCACTGTAGTCCGTCAGAGCATTTCGGACAGAATTCCCTGAAAAACTAAGAGACACTTTTGTCATCAGAACGATCTGAAGGAGGATCGAATGAAGGAGAAAGTGTCGGCAGAGAATCGGGTAGGAGAGATTCGCCGGAAGACGAGGAAGAAGTACTCGTCTGAGGAGAAGGAACGAATCGTGTGGGAAGGGCTGCGAGGCGAAGAAAGCATCGCAGAACTGTGCCGACGCGAAGGGATTCCGTCCAACCTTTACTACTGGTGGAGCAAGGACTTCCTGCAGGCGGGGAAGAAACGACTGGCTGGGGACACGAAGCGGGAAGCCACGTCGAGCGAAGTCACCGAACTGCGGCAGGAAAACGAACAGTTGAAGCAGGCGGTGGCCGCAATACTGCTGAAAAATCGTTTTCTGAAAAAAACGCTGAACGTAGCGGACTCCGAGAGCATCGATATATGAGGCAATCGGGATCTGAAAAACTGGAGACGATCCGACGGGTCGAAGATTCGGAGTTGTCGGTGACGGCAACATTGCGGGAGTTGGGTGTTTCCCGCAGCACGTTCTACGGTTGGTATCGACGATACAAGGAACGTGGTTCCATTGGTTTAATGGATCGGCATTCTGGACCGGGCTTCTGCTGGAACCGGATTCCGCAACCGGTGCGACAGCGGGTGGTCGACACCGCACTGGAGCATCCGGATGTCTCGCCGCGCGAACTGGCCTGGCAAATCACCGACACACAGGGCTACTTCATCTCCGAATCCTCTGTTTATCGGATTTTAAAGCGGTGTGATCTGATCACCAGTCCAGCCTACATTGTCATGTCGGCCAGCGATCACTTCCAGCATCCGACGCGGCGTGTGAACGCACTCTGGCAGACCGATTTTACTTATTTCAGGGTCGTCGGCTGGGGTTGGTATTACCTGTCGACGGTTCTGGACGACTACTCCCGCTACATCATCGCCTGGAAGCTGTTCCAGACCATGGCCGCATCGGACGTCCAGGACACGCTCGATCGGGCTCTGGAGGCCACTGATCTCACACAGGTGAAAGTCCGACACCGACCGAGGCTGTGGAGCGACAACAGAAGTGGACCCCAAATTTCGGACAGCGTTGTAAGGTGGGCTCTGCACAGATGAGAGGACGTTACAACGATGGCAAAACGACGGAATTTTTCTGCGGACTTCAAAGCGAAGGTGGCGTTGGCCGCGATGCGCGGCGACGGGACGATGGCGGAGTTGGCGGCGCGGTACAAAATCCACCCGAACATGATCACGAAGTGGAAGCGCGATGCGCTGGATGGGGTCAAGGAGACGTTCCAGCGGGGAAAGGACCCGTCCGTCCGGAACCACGAGGAGGAGATCAAAGATCTGCAAGCCAAGATCGGGGAACTCGTGGTGGAGCGGGATTTTTTAGCCAAAACCTTCAATCGGTGAGCCTGGATCGAAGGCGCGAGATGGTCCAACCCGACCATCATGAGCTCAGCGTCGTGCGGCAGTGCGAGTTGATCAGGATGAGCCGATCCAGTTGGTACTATCGGCCCCGGGGTGAGAGTGAGCGCAATCTCGAGCTGATGCGCGTGATTGACGAAGCGTATCTGAAGATGCCCTGGTACGGTTCGAGGCAGATGGTGCGTCATCTGAACCGTCTCGGCTATGGTGTCGGCCGGAAGCGGGTGCGGCGGCTGATGCGGCTGATGGGACTGCGGTCGGTGGCGCCGCAACCGCACACGTCCCGGCGAAACCCGGGTCATCCGGTCTACCCGTATCTGTTGAACGACATTACCGTAGATCGGGCCAATCAGGTTTGGTGCACCGACCTCACCTATATCCCGATGGCGCACGGCTTCCTTTATCTAGTTGCGATCATGGACTGGCACACGCGCAAGGTGCTGTCGTGGCGGCTATCCAACACGCAGGACACGACATTCTGCGTCGAGGCCGTCGACGAGGCTATCGAGCAATACGGCTGTCCGGAAATCTTCAACACCGATCAAGGCAGCCAGTTCACCAGCAGCACCTGGACCGATCCACTCAAAGATCAAGGAATCCGGATCTCCATGGACGGCAAGGGGCAATGGATGGACAATGTTTTCATCGAACGCTTATGGCGCTCGATGAAGTACGAATGCGTTTATCTAAGCGCTTTCACTGACTTCAAAGATGCGCAGCACCAAATCGGTGTCTGGATGGACTATTACAATGATGACCGGCCGCATTCCGCATTGGGCGATCTCACGCCGACTGAAGCCTACGCTGGAATCGGACCACTGACTTCGGCAGCCTAACCATGAACGGCAGAATCCACCTTAATTCGGCTGCCGCGCTGTCCAACGAATGGGGTCCACTTCTAACGGACCCTCTTACGTGTCGCACGAGCTCAAAGACTACCTGCAACGCCTCGGCATGGAGCACACTCGGGGCGCGCCCTACCACCCGATGACGCGGGGCAAGATCGAACGCTACCACCGTTCGATGAAGAACGTGATCAAACTGGAACACTACTATTATCCGTGGGAACTCGAGGATGCCATCGAGCAATGGGTCGAACACTACAACCACCATCGGTATCACGAATCTCTGAATAACGTGACGCCAGCGGACGTGTTCTTCGGGAGGGATCAGCAGATCCTTTCACGTCGTGGCCAGATCAAACGAACAACACTGGCTCAACGCAGAGTTATAACCGAATCTGGTGTTTGAGGGATTGAAGAAAAGCGGCGTATCTGGTTGATTTGTTGTTTACAAGACTTCAAAGCAACCAAAGGAGATACGCCACTATGAGTAAGAGTATCGTTATTGAACTGGAAGATCGAGAAGCGATTGCAGACCCAGTGACCGACCTGCTACGAGCCGGGGCGCAAGAGCTGATCCAACGCGCTGTGGAAGCCGAACTGTCCGAACTGCTATCCCAGCACGGCGATCGGCGAACCGAGACGGGGAAGGCTGGAGTGGTGCGCAACGGTTATCTGCCTGAACGCGAGCTGCAGACCGGCCTGGGTCCGGTAACGGTGCAAATCCCGAAGGTTCGCGCCAAGACGGGCGAAGCTGTGACGTTCCGCTCGGCCCTGGTACCCCCCTACATTCGGAAGACGCAGTCGATGGAAGCCGCCGTGCCGTGGTTGTATTTGAAAGGCGTCTCCAGTGGCGAGATGGGTGAGGCCCTGAAAGTTCTTGTCGGTCCGAAGGCGCAGGGCTTGTCAGCGAGCACGGTATCGCGCTTGAAACGGGTCTGGGCTGAAGAGTACCGCATCGGGTGCGACCAGCGTTTGGACGCCGACCGCTGGGTCTATGTCTGGGCCGACGGTATCTACAGCGGACTTCGAGCTGAACAAACCAAGTTGTGTGCGTTGGTCGTGATCGGCGTGAATGAACGCGGAGAGAAGCGTTTTCTGGCGATCGAAGACGGTGTACGGGAATCGACACAGAGTTGGCGTGAGGTCTTGTTGAAGCTGAAGTCCCGAGGGATGAATATTCCGAAGTTGGCCATCGGTGACGGGGCGATGGGGTTCTGGGCCGCACTGGAGGAAATCTATCCCGAGACACACCAACAACGCTGCTGGATGCACAAGACCATGAATGTGCTCAACTGCTTACCCAAGTCGGTCCAGGCGAAAGCGAAACAGGCACTGCACGCGATCTGGAAGGCTGAGACACACGCAGATGCCGAGAAGGCATTCGATCTGTTCATTGAAACCTATGAGCCGAAGTATCCGAAAGCCACTGTCTGCCTGCAGAAAGACAGAGAAGCACTGCTGGCCTTTTACGGCTTTCCGGCCAAGCACTGGCAGAGCATCCGAACGACTAATCCCATTGAATCGACCTTTGCCACCATTCGACACCGAACCAAGCGATCCAGAGGCTGCCTGACACGGGATGGAATGCTGCACATGATGTTCAAGCTGGGTCAGTGCGCTGAGAAGAACTGGCGACGATTACGAGGATTCGATGATCTGGTCAAGGTGATTACTGGAGTGAAATTTAACGATGGAATCGAAGTGACAAAGCTCGATCAGACCGCCGCTTGAGTCAATCTCCTAAACACCACTTTTGACAATAACTCGGAGGGTTCTCGGTTCAGGGAGAGCGGTCCCGGTGTTCAACTGGTACATAATATTAGAGTTGCTTGAGTCGTTAGTCCAGCTTCCGGTCTGGATGCTGCCGAATGCCCCGCTGGAGCCGGGGATTGTCGCACCAAACGTGGAGGGAGCAGAGAAGACGACTTGATTAAGCGTAAAACTAGGTTGGGAGTCATCAGCAATATCCACGGCCAGCCAATAAACTGTGTTCGCCGCCAGAGACGCACTGCCAAAGTAGTTGATGAGCGTGGTCGGCGTGGTGGCGGTGGCGCTCGTAAACCAAGTTCCAATCTGCGTCGTATCGGGGACACCTGCAAGGTCTGCAAAAATACCCACGCGATTGAGTCCACCGTTACCCAATTGCCACAACACATCAATGCTTGAGATATTCAGGCCGACGTTGCCAGTCACGAAATCGTCCGCGGCATCGGGGGCTCCGCCAAAGTCTCCATCCACAGTGCTTCCTAAGTTTCCGAGTAGGGGTTCAGCGGCGTGTGCTGGGGCGCCACCCGTCCAGATCAAAGCAGTTATCACAACCATCACGCCGATCCATGGATTCCTCATCGGTATATCCTCCCTTGCCGACTTTTCCAATTTCGTTAGAGCGATCTAGAAAGCCGCACCGAGCCGCGAACTCTGTTTCAAAAAGCAATTACAGTGCCATAGTCTGCTTGGAATACGTTGTAGACTTGCTTTTGTTGCTATTTGTATAGAATCCAATATCTTACGTATGGCGAGTAGATCCCGAATCTTGGCCGTGCAAGTTGCGCCTTAGACCCTCCCAGCCAGAAAACGTAAAGAAACCCGACGGCACCTAAAGTGCCGATATCGTCTAAGTTGTTTATTCCATGACCATACGGGGTACATTGCGATGGGTTTTGGAAACTGTCGGATTTCTTTACGACATACGGTCGTTGTTTTGTAAACACCGAATCGTGCCAAGTGTCTGATTTCACTGCAAATGGAGGGTGTTTTGTCAAATCCAGTCACGCCAGTGCTTCATTCGATGGCCGGGGCCAGTGTGGCTTAGGTGACCGCTGACGACACTGCTACTTCGGCTCCACCAACGTCTTCTCGCTGATCTCTTTTCGGCAACTCGGACATCTCGCTGTTTCCGCCATCACGAGGTCCACCATGCCGGGCCTGCCAGTAACCTCGCCCAGCAACCAATCAAACGGTAACTCGCTGTCGTCGGGATGGCAGTGCTCGCAGCCCGCGATCTTCCTTTCAGCAGCGCGAACCTGTTCCGGGCTGACGGTCACAAGCTCAATTCCTGGTCGAGCGAGCGGCGCATCACCGTCAAAGCCGCTCTGAAGCGTCCAGACGGCTCCCTGTGGCTCGTAAGGAGCAGGTAGGCCTCTGGTCGATTGTCCTCACCTTGAAATACTCGACGTCGGGTTCGTACCAGCGATCTTCAATGGAAGCGATGTCGAACCAGTCTTCATCGACCAGGAAGCTCTTGGGACGTTCGTTGGCTTTGTAGCCGCTGTAGGCGGTGACGATGATGGGAAGGGGCATGCCAGCGGAGAAACGGAAAAGCAGGCGCGGTTAGTCTAGTCCCCCGACTTGAGCTTTGGGTACAACCACGAGGGAGAGAAAAACAGCACCAACACTGCCGCAGCAGTGACTGCCTGGCCAAGTGCTTCCCGCAGCCCTACGCTTCGCTCTGCAAACGGAAGCACGAGAATGAAGACGAAGACTCCCGCAACGACCTGTGCGATTTTTAAGCCGACGACAACTGTGCGTTTCATGAAGTTGCCGCATCGTATCAATCGGGTTAGAGATCTGCAAGAAATGAATGGGCCAAGAAAGTTTGCGAGTTCGGCGAGCGACCATCTGAATAAACGGACCTCACACCGGACATGGGTTCGCGGTTTGATTCTTGACTCAGGGCTGAGCGCGACACATGCTGTTGAAGCACATATCAAAGGAGCTTGCCCGATGAATTCAAAGCGAAAGATCGAGATTTTCAGTGCCGGTTGTTCGCTGTGTGCGGATGCGGCCGAGCTTGTCCAGAGCATTGCAGGTGATGCGGACGAAGTAGTCGTCTTGGATATGCATGACCCCGACGTGGCTGCGAGGGCCAAAGAGCACCGAATCGAAAGACTCCCGGCTGTGTTTGTAAATGGCCACCCTGCTGATTGTTGTGCTGGCGTGGGTAACGGTGTGAACGAACAAGCTCTCAGGAATCAAGGTATCGGCACGCCGCTCTAAGCAGTCTAGACCGCCTGTTGTGAGAACAATGTTCGCTATCGCTGTACATGGAGGGGCAGGCAAGAAACGGCCGACTGGGAGGCATCTCCGCGTAATCGAACAAGCGATCAGCAACGGATACTCCCTACTGGAGGCTGGAGAGTTAGCTGTTATCGCAGTCGAGTCGGCGATAGCCGTTTTGGAGGACAGCGGGCTATTCAATGCCGGTCGTGGTTCGCGGAGGCAACTCGACGGCGTCGCAAGAATGGATGCAGCTCTGATGGAGGGCGCGTCGCTTGGTGCAGGAGCCGTCGCAGGGATCGAGGGTATAGGTAACCCGATTCGCGCGGCTCGGCTTGTCATGGATCACACACCGCACGTGCTGATGGTTGGTGAGAAGGCTACGCAGTTCATACAGTCAATGGAATCGCAAGATCCTCGGACCGTAGGTAATCTCGAAAAGCAGGTTAGCGTTGAAGATTTGTACGAGCAGGTATACGGTGACGATACGGTCGGGTGCGTGGCGCTCGATAGGTTTGGTCACCTCGCTGCGGGTGCCTCAACCGGCGGTACCATCCCGATGCTCCCGGGCCGGGTGGGCGACACGCCTCTCATCGGGTGCGGGCTCTACGCGGACGATGAAGTGGGGGCTGTAACCTGTACCGGAACTGGGGAAACTATATGTAAGGTGGTGCTCTCCAAAGAGATTTGCCACAACCTCGAAAAGGGCATGCCCGTTGAGCAAGCGGTAACTGCCGGCCTCGAACGAATGCGTGAGCGCGTGGGCGGACTCGCTGGTGGAATAGTCGTGTCTCCGGACGGTAGCGTCGCGTTGGCCCACCATGGCTATATGGCCGGTGGTTATCGTCGCCAGGGGGAGGCCTCGGTAACGTCACATGCCTTTATTCAGCTGGCGTCCGAATCCCAGTGAATTCGGCTTCTCGAACGAGTTGAAACTGCTATCGCTTGCGGTGTCCTTCGTCGAATAATTCAGACAAAAGCGCCGTTTTGCTAAGAGACGGTTTTCAAGTTATACCACTCCAGTCTCAAGGTTCTCGATCCTGCCTTGCGAATAATCAAATTCGTCCTGAACTGGTTTGAAGAACTGAAGGAACGGGTTCCTGTTCCCTGATTTCCGAGGTCGGTGCCTGTTAAATCCTGTGGTCTCAATAGGTCGATGCAACACTTCACATAGGAAGCGAGGTGAAGTGTATGCCGAAGAAAAGAAAGAAGCGACGGATGAGGAAGCGCCGGTGGTTCACAACCACGGAGCTGGTCGAGATATGGGATCGGTGGCAGCGGGGGGAGTCCACCAAAGCGATCGGTCGTGTACTGGACAGAGGGGGGGACGTCGATTCATCGCCAACTGGCCGTGTATGGCGGCATCCGTCCGCGGCCCCGTTGCCGTTCATCCCGGACCCTAACTCTGATCGAGCGTGAAGAGATTTCCAGGGGTATTGCGGCGAAGAAGTCGATTCGGTCGATGGCCATGGCGCTGGGTCGCTCACCGTCGACACTGAGTCGGGAAATCGGTCGCAATGGCGGCTATGATAACTATCGAGCGTTGGAAGCCGATCAGCGGGCGTGGGACAGGGCACGCCGTCCGAAGCCATGCCGCCTGGCCCAATGTCTCCGGCTACGGCAGCTGGTCGAAGACAAGCTCCGCCTGGACTGGTCGCCTCAACAGATCGCCGGGTGGCTGAAGCACACCTATCCGGAAGACGAGTCGCTTCACGTGTCGCACGAGATTATCTATCGCAGCCTTTTCATCCAGGCCCGCGGGGCTCTAAAGAAAGAACTGACTCTGTGTTTGCGTTCAAAGCGATCGATCCGTCGATCCCAACATGCGACCCGGAAAGGCCACGGTAAAGGGCAACTCGCCGATATGGTATCGATCCGTGAGCGTCCGGCCTCAGTCGAAGATCGTGCCGTGCCCGGTCACTGGGAGGGAGACCTACTGGCTGGATCTAAGAACACCCACATCGCCACATTGGTCGAACGTCACTCGCGCTACGTGATGTTAGTGAAGGTGTCGAGCAAGGAAACAGAGACGGTCATCTCGGCGCTCATCGAGCACGCCAGAGAGCTACCGACAGAACTGTACAAATCGCTGACCTGGGATCGCGGTCGGGAAATGGCCGATCACAAGCGCTTCACTCTGGCCACGAAGATTGACGTCTACTTCTGTGATCCACAGAGTCCATGGCAACGCGGCTCGAACGAAAACACCAATGGTCTGTTGCGGTATTACTTCCCGAAAGGAACGGACTTGTCTGTACACTCACAGGAACATCTGGACTTCATTGCCCGGAGACTTAACGAACGCCCCCGCCAAACGTTGGGGTTTGAAACTCCGGCTGAACGATTTAACGCTTGTGTTGCATCGACCGGTTGAGCCGGCACCGGTTCGCGGCCAATGAGATTTCGTGTACACCATCCGATCCGTCTTGTAGACTGCCCCCAGCTATCTAAATCCTGATCTGACAAGCCACCGGCTATGCAACCCGGCACCCAACTCGGCCACTACGAAATCCTCTCCACCATCGGTAAAGGCGGCATGGGTGAAGTGTGGAAGGCGAAGAACGCGCTCTGTTTGCTGTTGCTGCTTGGAACTACAGGCGTGGCGTGTACCGCCGATCAAGACTTGATTCCCCTCGTAGTGAACGTCCCGGGGAGAAGCATGAGCAAGCTGCCCTTTGTAATTGCGGCGGACCAAGGACTGTATGAAAAGCACGGCCTGGCGGTTGAGTTGCGGCTGTCGTCACCAGAGTTCGAGGGAGGTATCGAGACCCATCCTCCATTCTGGACGAGAGTCTGGAGAAGATTGGGGCTCCAAGAATACCCATCGGCGGACATCTATGTAGTTGGCCAGACGCCGACGATGGTCAATCAGGTGAGGAATGCGCGTGCTCCCAAACGGATTGCTTTGGCGGCAACGGACTGCTCGGTTCGTGATTACGTCATTGGCCGTCCCGGCCTTAATAATCTGGAGGAACTCAAAGGGAAACGTCTGGGCATTAACTCCGACCGTAGCACTTCAGGCTTCGCGGCCCTGCGGATGGTCGAGCGAATGGGTTGGAACCGCGTGGAGGACATTTCGATCATGAACCCCGGGAGCATCAATGTTTTGCGGGAGGGCCTGGTGGACGCCATTGTGAACGGAGATGAAGAATTTGAGACAGCACAACGAGAAGGCTTCCCAAGCTTAGAAGATACCCGGGATTGGAACGAGCGTCTCGCTGGCAATAGTGTCATGGTAGAGCCTGAGTGGCTGGAAGAAAGCACGAACAGAGAGGCGGCACGTCGATTCTTGAGGGCTACGGTCGAGGCGGTCGCCTTATTTCATCGGCGCCCCGAATTGGTTCTGGAGGTCATGGCCGAATGGAACGGCATGACGGATCGGGAGTTTGCTGAAGCGAGATACGATAGAACGGACTATATACCTCGCAAGCCGTATCCCTGTTCTGAGGGAATCAGGAATACGATGGAGCTCCACGATTCACTAGAAATGCGCCGGTACACGGCAGAAGACTTCTACGACGACAGCATCATGCTGGACTTAGACGAGAGTGGCTTCATTGACAGTCTGTATGACTAGCGGTGCTGTATGCGTCTTCTCCACGAATCCTGACGGACTCTTGGTGTCTCCCCAAATCAACACCGTCCGGAACTGGTTTGAAGAACTGAAGGAACAGGTGCCGGTGCCGTAAAAACGAAACTATGTGGGGGCAACAATGGGGGCAACTCTTGGCGCTTACGCAATGGATACTATCCAGGTTCAACGAGTTATGATCCTTGTTTGGTAGTGTGTCCCGCATTCCCCCTAGAAACTGCAGCCAGAGTTAGCACGAAAGGACAGACTGTGGCCAATCCGAGTCCGCACTCAGAGTGGTGGGAACCCTTTTTCTCCGGTCATTGGACCGATATCCTGCCCCACATCAAACCGCTCGATGAGACCCGGGAGGAAGTGGATTTTGTTCGTACGGTTCTGGGCCTTCGAAGGGGCGACCGCATTCTTGACGTTCCATGCGGCAACGAACGTCTGGGCATTCCCCTGGCCCTGTCTGGATATGAAGTCACCGGAATCGACTATCAGGAAGACCTCGTCGCACACGCCGCCTCTGAAGCCCAACGTCAGGGCGCCCACTTCACCCCACGTCGGGGTGACATGCGTGACCTGCCATGGTGGGACGAATTCGACGGCGCCATCTGTTTCTGGAGTAGCTTCGGCTATTTTGACGGAGACGGTGACCGGGAGTTCGTCGAAGCAGTGTGGCACGCGTTAAAGCCCGGGGCAGGGTTTCTGCTGGAAACCTTGACTATAGAGACCGTCCTTCTGCCGGGTTTCGCGGACAAATACTGGTTCACATACGGTGAGTGGGTTGTCCTGGAAGAACGCACCCTTGACACCGCGACGAGTCAGATGGAGTCCGTGTGGACTTTGATCAGAGACGATGTCAAAGAAGTCAAGAGAGCGTCGATCCGTCTATACACACACCGCGAACTGGTGGAACTCTTGAGTTCCTGTGGTTTCACTGACTTTGTGGGATTCGATACGTTGACGGAAAATCCATTTTCCACCGATGCCTCGCGGCTGAGCCTGCTTTCGAAAAAGCAGCCGTGAAGAATCGATGTGAATGGGTGGGTCGTGAGCCCTTGTTGGTGGCGTACCACGACAATGAATGGGGTGTGCCCCTTCACGACGACAGGACCCTCTTTGAGTTTCTCAACCTCGAAGGGGCTCAAGCCGGCCTGAGCTGATCCACGATTCTCAAGAAGAGGCCGCACTACAGGAAAGCTTTCGACAACTTTAATGCAAAGAAGATGGCCCGATACAGCGAAGCACGCGTCCAGACACTCATCACCAATCCGGGCATCGTCAGAAACCGGCTCAAGGTAGCCGCCGCCCGGACGAACGCAATTGCGTTTCTGGAGGTTCAGGCTGAATTCGGTTCCTTCGATGCCTACATCTGGCAGTTTACTGGCGGCAAACCTGGAGGGTACCGTTTCAGATGAGAAACTATTTTTCGGAGTGAGAATCGCGTTTAAAGGATAGAGCGGTAGGGTCTTATTGGTGCTCGCGCGCGGCCAGAAATTAACGTTCTAGATTAGAAAAGAATCGCTCTTTTGGTCACTTTTTAAGCGTTTTCTGGACGCATTTAAAACAGTTTTCACGCATTTTTGGACAGTCTTGAAACGGTCGGGAGCGAGCTAGCGACGACGCAAGGCATCGGCGAAGTGGCGCTGGAGGGCATCGAGGATTTCCTGATCCAGATCGGACGAGCGGCCGAGGAAAGGTCGCGCTGGAATGTCGCCGAAAGGGATAGGACGGCCGGTCCGGGTCGATCCGAACGCGCCGCGATCGGCGCCGTGTTGGTGAGTTGGTGCATAGGCGAGGTTGGTACCCGCCACGGCGGTGTGGGAGTCGGAGTGACTGGTGAGACTTTTGGCCGGGTGGCCGCTAACCTGAAGGATCTGGCCGGGCCATTTCCGCTGCTTGGCGCGCTTGGCCTGGGTGTGAGGGGAAAGGGCTGCCCAGGGGTTTCCGCCGGGGGAGGATTCGCTCTGGAAGGAGTCCTTGGCGCCGACCTCTAGAGCGGCGGCGATCTCGCGCATGGCGGGGCGGAGGTCGGCGCCGGCCCGAGCCAGCCGGTTCAGGGCATCCAGGGCCTCGCGGTGGTCGTATTCGATCTCGATCATAAGACGGACTTCTTCAAACGGCGGCGGAAGATCCCGACCGAAGCAATCTCCCCCCATCCTTTGCTGGCAGCGACCTCTTGGGTTCGGCGCCAAGCCCTAGCGACTTGCGGAGTGGGCATCTTCCAGTACCAGTATAGGAAACAGTCCCAGACGATAGGCGAGATCGGGCTTGCGCGTCGTCCCTTCCAACCGGGAGTCAGCGCCGCCTCCCAGGAAGTGGGCGGATAACGGCGCGCCCGATCATACCAGCGTCGCAGGGTCCCCACGCTCAATCCCTCCTCGGCTGCAATCTGCCCGATGGCGGCACCAATCCGCTCGCCCAACTCGAGCAAGTAGATTACTTGGCGCACGGCTTCGGCGTTCTTTTTGCCGCGGTCGCGCATCGCCTGGGGACAGGATGCCGCCCAGGATTTCAGCGATTCACCAGGCAGTCCCCGGATCGCCGCTGAACTCGTAGCCCCCGGCGTCTTCGAAAAGTCTCGGGCAACGCTGACATACGGGCCTTCACCCTCGGGCAGTTCGTATGGATGGTCGTTCATGCGGCACCCCTCACGTCCCGGTACGCCTGGATGAACTCCTCGGCACGCCGCGGTCATAGGTTCGGGTCCAATCGTTCCAGGGTTTTGAAAATTCGGTCGGAGAGGCGACGCTTGCGAGACTGGTCGTTCTTCTTCTCCTGGTGATGCATCTCGCCTTGCAACAGCAGCCACTCTCGGGCAGCCTCTACAGCGCCATCACCAGCGACCGCGTCAGCCATAAACGCCAAGGCGCGCTCATACTCCACCAGGTTGCGGAACGCGACCGTCAGTTCTTTTTCAAGTTCACCCCACGATCCATCTTCTGTCGCGTATCCGAATTCCCGCGACACCCGAAGAAAATTTTTCAGATAGTCTTGGGGCGCTGCACCACCGCGATCTCGGACGTTGAAGTCAATCACGTCCTCTAAGGCAGATTGGATAGCGTCTTTTACACGAATGATTTCACTCATATCTGTCCCCCGCCTCGAAGCGAGCGATCTGGCTCCTCATCATCGCCACCACGTCCTTCCGATCCGCGCCGTTCGAGATGTAGTTGCAGCGGCCTTCACCATCGCCGAACGGGAAGACCATGAGAATGAAGCCGGTCTTGCGGCCCTCACCCTTTGCGTCGCCGTTGAAGGTGCGATCCAGTTCCCGTGCGGCCTCGTTCATTACCTCGCGGTGTTTTGAACCACCCCGGGTTTTCCGGAGACTGAATTACTTGAGAGGATGTGAGTCATGGGAAGACCGAACAGATATTCACCTGAAGTTCGAGAACGGGCCGTCCGGATGGTGTTCGAGCACCAGAGGGAGTACGACTCCCAGTGGAGGGCGATGGCCTCGATCGCGTCGAAGATTGGCTGTACGGCCGAGACGTTGCGGAAGTGGGTCCGGCAGGCCGAGCGAGATACGGGGCAGCGCGGAGGGCTGACCACGGACGAGAAGCAGCGGATGAGGGAACTGGAGCGGGAGGTTCGCGAGCTGAAGCGGGCGAACGAGATCCTGCGGAAAGCATCAGCGTTTTTCGCGCAGGCGGAGCTCGACCGCCGACCGCGGAGATGACGGAGTTCATCGAAGAAAATCGGGACCCGTATGGGGTCGAGTCGATCTGTAGTGTGCTGCCGATCGCCCCGTCGACGTTCTATGAGCATCAGATACGATGGCGCAATCCGGATCGATTACCGACCCGGGCAAAACGGGATGCGGCCTTGCGGGGAGAGATCGACCGGGTGTGGCGGGAGAACCGTCGGGTCTACGGCGCCCCCAAGGTCTGGAAGCAGCTGAACCGGGAACACATCCCCGTGGCCCGATGCACGGTCGAACGGTTGATGCGCGATATGGGTCTGCGGGGAGTCGTCCGCGGGAAGAAGCCCCAGACGACGATTCCGGATGAGGCGGCGCTCCGGCCGCCGGATCTGGTGGGCCGGGACTTCACGGCCACACGTCCGAATCAGCTCTGGGTCGCGGATCTGAGTTATGTGGCCACCTGGAGCGGCTTCGTTTACGTCGCCTTTGTCATTGACGTGTTCTCACGAAAGATCGTCGGCTGGCGGGTCATGAACTCGCTGAAGACCGACATTGCCCTGGATGCTCTGGAGCAGGCCCTTTGGGCGCGCTCCGACACCGACGGTCTGATTCATCACAGCGACCGCGGCAGCCAGTATCTGTCGATCCGCTACACGGAGCGGCTCTCCGAATCCGGGATCGAGCCCTCGGTTGGAAGCCGGGGCGATTCCTATGACAACGCGCTGGCCGAATCGGTGATCGGCCTGTACAAGACCGAGGTCATTCGAAAGGACGGCCCGTGGAAGGGAGTCGACGATGTCGAGTTCGCCACTCTCGACTGGGTGTCATGGTTCAACGAGCAGCGGCTCCTGGGACCGATTGGCGACATACCACCGGCCGAATTCGAACAGATGTACTATCAGCAGCAACAGTCCCGCCTCGTCGAGGCGGGACTCAACTAAAACTGTCTCCGGAAAACCCGGGGCGGTTCACTATACCTTCAGCAACGGTGGCACGTTGACACTCGATCATCGCCACGCCCACTCGCTGGAGGTGCAATCCTCCGACGGCGCCACCACCTACGCGGCGGAGACCGACTACACCCACGACCCCGACACCGGCGTCGTGACCCGCGTGGCGGCCGGCACGATCGGAACCGGAGCCACGGTCAAGGTCGCCTACGCGGTGGGCGGGCCCGGCCCCGGCGCCTACCAGGGCGTGCATGCGCTGCTGGGTGCGGAATCCGAGGTCGGCGTCCAGCCCAGGATCCTCGTCGCTCCGGGCTTCACCGCCCAGGTGACGCGGACCGTGCGGACGATCACCGGCGCTCCGGTGGTGGCCGAGCTGATCGGTATCGCCGAGCGGCTCCGGGCCGTCATCATCGCCGATGGGCCCAACACCACCGACGCCGAGGCCCTCGCCTACCGCGGGCTGTTCGGCTCCCGCCGCGTCTATGTCGTCGATCCCTGGCTCAAGGTCTGGGACACGGAGGCCGGCGCCGAGGCGCTGGAGAGCGCTTCGGCCCGCGTCGCCGGCCTGATCGCCAGGAGCGACCACGAGCGCGGTTTCTGGTGGTCGCCGTCGAACCGGGAGATTGCCGGGATCATCGGCGTGGGACGCCCGGTCGACTTCGCCCTGGGCGATCCCGCCTCCCGGGCCAACCACCTCAACGAAAACGCGGTCGCCACCGTCATCCAGCAGGACGGCTACCGGCTGTGGGGCAACCGGACCTGCGCCTCCGACCCGAAATGGGCGTTCTTGTCCGTCGTGCGGACCGCCGATGCGATCAACGAATCGCTGCTGCGGTCCCATCTCTGGGCCGTGGACCGCAATATCACCAAGACCTACCTGGAAGATGTCGCCGAGGGGGTCAACGCCTACCTGCGCCACCTCACCGGAATCGGGGCCATCCTGGGCGGCCGCTGCTGGGCCGACCCCGAGCTCAACGCGAAAGACCAGATCCGGGACGGCAAGGTCTATTTCAACTTCGACTTCACCCCGCCCTACCCGGCCGAGCAGATCACGTTCCGCTCGTCCCTGGTCGATGACTACATCGAGGAGATTGTCTAATGCCGATTCAAGACATTTTGCGCCAGGTCAACCTGTTCGTCGACGGGCGCGGCTACATGGGCCGGGTCGAGGAAATCGAGCTGCCCAAGCTGACCGTCAAAACCGAGGAGTTCCGCGCCGGCGGCATGGACGCACCCGTGGAGTTGGACATGGGCATGGAGAAGCTCGAATCCACCCTCACCGTCAGTGGCGTCGACCGCGAGCTGCTCAAGCTCTGGGGCGTCGCGCCGGGCAACATCACCCCGCTGAGCGTCCAGGGTTCCCTGCAGTCGGAGGACGGCACGGTAACGACGGTCGAGGTCCGCCTCCGCGGCCAGGCCAAGGAAATCGACTGGGGCACCTGGAAACCGGGCGAGAAGGCGCCGCTCAAGATCATGCTCGCCCTCCGTTACTACAAGCTCACCCACGGCGGCGAGCTCGTCCACGAAATCGACGTCGAAAACATGATCCGCGTCGTCGCCGGCGTCGATCAGCTCCAACAGCAGCGCGACGCGCTGGGAATCTAAGTGGAGAAGAAACGCATGACGACCGCCACGATCAAACTGAAATTTCCCGTGACCGCCGATGGGACCGAGATCAAACAACTCCAGATGCGCCGCGCCAAGGTGCGCGACATGCGGGCCGCCGAGAAGGCGTCCGGCGGCAGCGCGTCCAGTATGGAGATCCACCTGTTCGCCAATCTGTGCGAGGTGGCGCCCGCGGTCATGGATGAGATCGACATGGCCGACTACACCAAGATCCAGGAGACGTACGAGGGTTTTTTGTCCCGCAAGTAAACCTGCGCCGCGACCGGGCGCTGGTCGCTCACGTCTTCCATCAGCCGTTGTCGGAGATCGACGCGCTGGATCTGGATGAATTGGCGGAACTGGCCGAAGACGCCCAGACTCTGGTCAAGGCGATTTACGGGTCCCGGTAGGATGGCCTCAATTAAAGGTGCTGCATGCCTGACGGCTCTCTTAAGGTAGGCATTGTTGTCGGTGCCGCCCTCGGTAAAACTTTCGGCTCGACTTTGAAATCCGTCGAGCAGCGCTCCAGGAAGCTTGGAAATACGCTGAAGAAAGCTCGCCTGGGCACTGCTCTCACCGGCGACGTTGTCCAATACAAACAACAACTCGACCAACTGCGGAAAAAACAATCGCAAGCCGGCGGGTCCAGCAAGAAGCTCGCCCGGGAGATCGCCAAGGCCGAGCGGCAATATCGGGAAGCGACGCGGCGCGCCAAGCGCTACGGCGTCGAAATTGGCCAAGCCGCACACCGGCATCGTGAGTTTTCCCGGACGGCGAAAGATGCCACCCGCCAGATTGGCCACCTGCAGCGAGAGCAACGCAAGCAGTCCCGCGTGGGGCAACAGGCACGCGGCAATCGTCTTGGCACAGCGGCGGGTCTGCTAGGTGCGGGGTACGTCGCTGGCCGCATTTTCAACACTGCCATGGGACTGGAGGAGCAGACCATCCGGCTCAACACGGTGATAAACGCCGAGGATGGCGATACCGCGGCGGCCGTCGAACGCTCCGTGCGACACACCCGCGAGGTCGCCAGGCGCACGTTGTCGAGCGAAGCCGAGCTGCTGGAGATCCAATACGAACTCAACTCGGCTTCGCTGTCGGAGTCGGCGGCGCGTGTCGGTAGCGAGGTAGCGAGCAAGGTCGCCACAGTCACCAAGGGCGATGTCGGGCAGGTCGCTAAGATCATGGGCGGTGTGTTCAACAACCTGGGTGACTCGATCGAGGGATCGAACGTCGAGGAAAAGCTGGGACGCATCGGGGACGTGCTCACGCAGACGCAGTTCAAGTTCGCTTTAAGCAACTTCCGGCAGTTGGGCGAGGGGATGGCGGAGGCTGCGGCGAGCGCGAGTGCGAATCGGCTGTCATTGGAGCGGACGGCGGTGGCTATTGGGATCATGAACACCGCGCAAGTCACGGGCAGTCGTGCCGGCACAGCCATGAATGCCGTCCTGCGTCAAATGAACAAGGCCTCGGAGGAATTGGGGTTTACGATCCACCGGGATGCCGAGGGCAACCTGAACCTCGGAGCCACGGTGGAGGGACTGCGGAACTCACTGGCGGTCTATGACGATCTGGACGAGCGCAATCAGAAGATCCAGGAACTCTTCGGCGACGAGGGTATGAAGGGCATCATCCCGCTGATGGACGGACTGGAGCAGTACAAGAAGGGTTTGGAGTCGATAGAGGGGGCGGGAGGCGTGGTGGACAAATCCTACCAGAAGTTTCTCAACAGCTCGGGCGGCCAATGGAAGATGCTGACGCAGAACGTGTCGGCGGTGAGCAGTACCATCGGTGGGACACTGTTGCCCGCGCTCAATGCCGTGCTATCGCCCTTTGCCGCGGCAGCCCGCCTGGTTGGCAGCCTGGTCGACCGCTTCCCCGTCCTGGGCTACGTGATCGGCGGAGTGACACTCAGCATCGGCGGACTCATGGCGACGGGGTTGGCCTCCAGCTACGTCTCCTCGCTTTGGAAAGGTTTCATGGACTCCAACACCCGCTCCTCCCGCGTGATGGGCAAGACGCTCAATTGGACCCGGGGGCGGCTGGCTGCTTTCAACGTCACCGCATTGGTGACCGCGGCTCGTACGAAGGCTTTGGCCGCGGGTGGTGCGATCAAGAGTTTCGGCAGGTCGCTGTTGGGCTTGGCGAGTCGGGCCATTCCGATGGCGATCGGTGGGTTGCGGGCACTGACGGGAGCCGTGATGGCCAACCCGATCGGACTGATCATCGGCGCCATCGCCCTGGGCGGCTTTCTCATTTACAAGTATTGGGAGCCGCTTAAAGCCTTCTTTTTTGGGCTTTGGGGCGGCATTAAACCCGTCTTCTCCGCCGCCTGGGAGGGCATCAAATGGCTCTTTCTGAACCTCCATCCGCTGGGCCTGGTGATCAAACACTGGGAGCCGATCAAGGCTTTCTTCGGCCGACTTTGGAGTGGGGTTCAATCGATCTTTTCCTCATTCTGGGAGGGTACCAAATCGATCCTTACGACGGCCTGGCAGGGGGTGGTTGATTGGCTGGGCGGCGTCTCGCTCTACGACGTGGGTGTCGCCATCCTCACCACGCTGGGCAAGGGTATCCTCGGCACTGGAAAATGGTTGCTGGGGAAGGTCAAGGGTGTCTTTGGCAAGGCCCGCAACTTGTTGCCCTTCTCCGACGCCAAAGAGGGTCCGCTGTCGGGGTTGACCGCCTCCGGCCGGTCGATTGTGGGTACGCTGGGCGAGGGCGTCCGGAAGGCCGGCCCTCGGGCCCCTCCAGCGGCCGCTGGCCCGCGCACTCACTACAGCCACAGCTGGACTGACCCTGGCCTGGCCCGTCGCGGCCGCGGTGCCCAATCTGGCTATCGCCAGCCCCTCCATTGTGGCTCAATCGGCCCCGGCCTCGCTGGCGCTGCCCGTGCCCATCTCGGCTGCCACCCCGGCCCCGGCCGCTGAACCGGCCATCCACTACCACTACGGCAACAATCAGATCACCATCCACCAGCAGCCCGGCGAGGATGCCGAGGCCCTGGCCAGCCACATTCTGCGCGAAATCGAACGCCGGCAGGCGCAACGCCGGCGAGAAGGGCTCTACGATACCCCGTAGCTATATGATGGCCTTGGGAGATTACCGCTTCTCCCTCTCCACCGCCGCCTACCAGGAGTTGAACCGCTCGGCCGAATACCGCTGGCAATCTCAGGAGCGTCTCCAGCGGCGTCCGGCTCAACAGTACCTGGGTCCCGGGCGGGAGGAGATCACCCTGAACGGCACGATCTATCCGGCCTTTCGCGGAGGCTTGGAACAGCTCGACCGGATGCGCGGGGAGGCCGGAAAGGGAGAGTCCCTCCTGCTGGTTGACGGTACCGGACGGGTATGGGGCCAGTGGGTCATCACCCAGGTCGAGGAAACCCACCGCGTCCCGTCCCACGACGGCACGCCACGTCAACTGGAGTTTCGTTTGCAACTCGCCCGGTATGGGGAGGATGTTGCCTGATGCAGTATCGCACCAGGGACGGCGACATGTTGGATTGGATCTGCTGGCGGCACTACGGCCGGCAGGCCGGAGCCGTGGAGGCCGGAGCCGTGGAGGCCGTGCTTGAGGTTAATCCCGGCTTGTCGGACGCGGGTCCCATCCTGCCAGCCGGACTCGTCATCGCACTGCCCGAGCTGCCCCAGCCTGGCCAGACCGTTGACACCGTGAGGTTGTGGGACTGACCCGAAATGAGGCCCGCCTACCGCATCCTGGCCGACCGGCGCGACGTCACCGCTGCTATCCGCGACCGGTTGCTCGCCCTGACCGTTACCGACGTGGCCGGCTACCAGTCCGATACCCTCTCCCTCCGGCTCGATGACCGGGATGGCAAGATCGAATTACCGCGCAAGGGTGCCGCGCTGGAGGTTTGGCTCGGTTACGACGAACGCGAGCTGGCCGGGGTGGGGCGCTATACCGTCGATGAAATCGAGCTGAGCGGGCCGCCCGATACCCTCACCGTCCAGGCCAAGGCCGCCGATATGCGCGCCACCCTGAAACAGCACAAGACCCGCGCCTGGCCCAACACCACCATCCAGGACATCGTCCACACGATCGCCCAGGAACACGGCCTGGAGCCTCGCGTCAACCCCACGCTGGGCGCGATCCGTCTCCCTCACATCGACCAGACCGGGGAATCCGATCTGCACTTTCTGACGCGGCTGGGCAAACAATATGATGCCGTCGCCAAGCCTGCCGGACCCTATCTGCTCTTCGTTCCCCAAGGCGAGGCCCAGAGCGCCAGCGGGCAGGCCACCACCGCCGTGGCGATCCATCGCGCCCAGACAAGCCAGCACCGCGTCACGCTGACCGACCGGGGACAGCACCAGGCGGTTCTCGCCTATTGGCAGGATCTGGAAGGGGGTGAACGCATGCCCGAGCGCGTGGGGGACGGCGAGCCGGTCTTTACCCTCCGCCATGCCTACCCGACCGCGGAGGAAGCTCGGGCCGCGGCTCAAGCCAAACTGAACGCCTTGAGTCGCGGGAACGCGACAATCAGCCTAACCCTGAAACCCGGCGATCCCACCGTCGCCGCCGAAGCCCGGCTGACTCTTTCCGGCTTCAGGACGGGCGTCGACGGGGAGTGGATCACCACCCAGGTCACTCACGAGGTGGGCAGCAGCGGCTACACCACCCGCGTGGAGGCCGAGACCATGACTTAACATAATATTTTGGAATATTTTCGAATTTATCATCTACGTGTTTATTGTTTCTCATCTGAAACGTTCGCTTACAAAACCCATCCAGAATCGGCGGAAACGCTTATCCGATATCCCGGCCAACACTTCCGTCTCGGATTCAATGTCTAGAGATCTAAAAAAGAGAGGCTTCAAGTTTGTTGGATCGACAATCTGCTACGCCTTTATGCAGGCGACCGGAATCGTAAACGACCACACGATTGACTGTTTCCGATTCAGCGAGCTCGCCAGCGAGCGGCAATAACCGGACAGGCGGCCAGACGGGGCACCTGGTCTTGCGACAGAGTGATCCGGAATCGGCCCCATTCAGCTAATCGATCAATTCCGTATCAGGGAACTGCGCGTACCAACCGAACCAGAATGCGCGGTTGGCCGTAAAACGGGCGAGTTCAAGTCCTGAGCCATCTTCGGCGACGAGGGCGTCTTCTTCTACCCTCCAGCGCCGGCCAGACCTGTCGATGATCTCGCTCGAATCGGATTGAGGGTCGAATTCGACCCCTTCTGAGCTGTAAACGCGATTTGCGCCGCCCTCGGTAGTGATCACCACAAACGAACGCTCCGCAACGTCGAAAGGAAAAATCTGACTGTCGCCCAACAACTCCACCGCGATAGCGACCGGAATGGGCTCTCTCCCTTCCGAGTTCACCCGCATCACGAGCACTTCGTCCTTGTTTCGCAGTCTTCCATCCAGGCGAGGGACCGGAAACATCAGCGCATCAGTTGCAAAGTAGTCGCGATAGGCAACGCCTTCACCGTAGTTGCGCTCATAGCCTGTGTCAATGGAAAGCACTGTCGTGTCCGGATGCAGCCGTCGCCATTCACCCCAGGTCGTAGTCACTGAGGAACGTAGCCGAAGACTCAGACCGCTCCCGGCAAGCCGGCCGATTACGGGCCGCCCCACCAGCGTTGACCAGAGACTCATCGTCGCGGCATCGAAGAAGAGCTTGTTGGAACGATACAGCAAGCCGCTGGTACCGAATTTGCGTAATGCCCCACCCACCTCGCTCTCATACGGCAACACCGTCCCGCACAAAGTGCAGTAGATGATCGTCAATTCGACGCCGCCGATTGCATCGAGTGCCATCTCGTGCCAGGCCAAAATTCTTTTGGGATAGGCTCGCGCTTCGCCATTGATCGAGATACCAAACACGACATTGCTGTCGGCGAGATAATCCGCTTCGCTAATCAACACATGAACGGGATGGTCCAGTGGTGGAATTCCGTTAACAGCGACACCGCCCCACTCCACTTCGTCAAGCCGGATGTCCGCCCGTACTCCGGGAGGGAAAAACTCTCTCATCCGGGGATCGATCTGACCGAAGATCAGACCCTTGAACAACCCATAGTCGGGATGAAAGTCCGCGGGGAGCTCCCACATCCATCGCCCCCACCGGACCAGGTCCTGACCAAAGCGCTGTCCAGTCTGTGTTTCCAGGAAGGCCACCAATCTCTGGCGAACGGGAGAATCCGGGGCCATCAGCCGTGCCATATTGACGATGAAGGGGGTATAACCGTCACGCCAACTGGCCGCAATTTCATCCAACGCGGCTTCCCCAACGGCGGGATCTGGCCGGGCTGCTTCAAAGAATAGAAAGATATCCGGATCTTCGCTCTGGGCCGCGCTGGAGGCACATGCAGCAGCAAATCCTCCAAAGACGAGAGCCAGGATGAACCGTCGTTTCATATCAAGGTCCATTTATACCGCGAAGCAGATCGGGCATCTGTAGTCTCCAGTCCATTCAGCAAGAAACCTATCCCCTGTTCCGATGTGGGACAGGCGGACGATTCCGCCTCTTACTTCAGATCATTGATCGATCTGCTGTTCAGAATCAAGGGTCAGGCCCATAGCGTGGCCTTCTAGAACTACTGGCGTACGGTCTTCCGGGAATATGCGGGGGCATTGAGGCTCAAATGTGTACCGAACCCCCCGGTGAGGTTGACTTGATCTCGGCTTCCTGTTACTAATTGCTCCCTCTTGCTCCCTGATCGAGTTGCGATTGACCCACTCGGTCGTGAACCACAATCGTAGCCCGTCGAAGCATTCATGTCTCCAGGTTTCACCCACGATCAATTGCGGCAATCGTTGTCGCGTCGTCTCCGGGAAGCCCGAGCCACAACGGATGCACTGTTTTCGATGCTGGACCCGAAGGCAATGTTCGAACGTCCTATTGCCGCTCGGCATCGAATCATTTTTTATCTCGGCCATTTTGAGGCCTTCGACTGGAACCTTCTCGCTCGGTCGACGCTTGGACTCGACCCGTTCAACGAGTCTTTTGACGATCTGTTCGCGTTCGGAATCGACCCGGTTGATGGGCACCTTCCCAACGACATACCTTCCGAGTGGCCGGACGTTTCTGAAATCAATTCATATAGACAACGCGTCAGAAAAACGGTGGACGACTTCCTCGAGAAGGCTGATTTCGAGACATCCGAAGATCTCCAAAACGGCCTCGTTTTCCACGTTGCTGTGGAACATCGCCTGATGCACGCTGAAACGCTTGCATACATGCTCCACTGGCTTTCTCTGGACCACAAGATATCTCCCCGGTCCGGGTGTGAAATCTACGAATCCCGGCGGAGCGTCGATGGAAAAGTCAAAATTCCGTGGGGACAGGCCACACTCGGACAGACCGGGGATCGTGGAGCTTTCGGATGGGACAATGAGTTTTCGGAATTCACAACCGATGTGCCCCCCTTCCTGATCGATATTTCGAACGTGACGAACAGACAGTTCCTCGAATTCGTTCAGAGCGGCGCATATGATGACCCGAACCTGTGGCGCGATGAAGACTGGGCATGGAAATCGAAATCAGGCATCAGCCATCCTTGTTTCTGGGAAAAGAACGGTAACGCATGGATGCAGCGGAACATGTTTGACATTCGGCCTCTGCCATTGTCGTGGCCGGTTTACGTCAGCCACGCCGAAGCCACAGCCTACGCACGCTGGAAGGGAGCATCACTACCCACCGAATCCCAGTTGCACCGGGCCGCCTACGGTACACCGGCGGACGGCGAACGAGACTACCCCTGGGGCTCGGAGGTCCCCCGTCCGCAGTTTGGAAACTTCAACTTTGACAGATGGAATGCCGCCCCGGTAGGTTCGTTTCCCGATGGCGATAGCGCCTTTGGTGTCTCCGACGTCATCGGTAATGGATGGGAATGGACCTCGACGATATTCGAACCGTTTGAAGGGTTCGAACGCTTTCACTTTTACCCGGACTATTCCGCAAACTTCTTCGATGGCAAACACTATGTCATGAAGGGAGGCTCGCCCCTGACCTCAAGATGCATGCTCCGCCGCTCGTTCCGGAACTGGTTTCAGCCGCACCACCCTCGCATTTACTCTACTTTTCGCTGCGTGACAACATGAACCAGCCACTTCATGCGACCCGGGACCCGGTGGATTTTCACACCAGTAAATTCATTGGCGCCGTCGAGCGGGGGCTCGGGGAACACCCCCAGAAGACCCTCGCCTCCAAATACCTCTACGACGCGATCGGATCATCTCTGTTCGATGTCATTACGCTTCTCCCCGAATATGGTGTGACCCGTGCCGACGAGCGGCTTATAGAACGCTACGCCGGAGAACTGGCGAATCATATGGGAGCCAATGTGGTGATGGCGGAGTTGGGGAGTGGAAACGGAGTAAAGACCCGTCGCATCATTTCCGCGCTGACCGAGAAAGGCCCGCTTGTTTACATGCCGATCGATGTTTCAGCGTTGGCTCTCGACCGATGTCAGCGGGAGTTTGAACATCTCGATGGAGTGGATGTCCAACCTCTTCAATCAGAGTACTTTGAAGGCCTGCAGACAGCGATGGAACGCACACCGAAAGGCAAGCGCCTGCTGCTCCTGTTTTTAGGTGGAACCGTCGGCAATTTCGACCGACCCGCCGTACCTGAGTTTCTAAAGCGACTGCGCACCACGATCCGGGAGGGGGATGCTTTCCTGCTCGGAACGGATCTGGAAAAACCAGCGTCGCAACTACTGGCAGCATACGACGACGCTCTCGGCGTAACAGCTGCTTTCAATCTCAACATCCTGGCCAGAATCAACCGCGAGCTCGAGGGCAACTTCGATCTCTCTCGCTTTCAACACGTCGCCCGTTATAACGAGCGCGAACGACGGATCGAGATGCACCTGCTGGCCCGCTCCGACCAGAAAGTGCGGATCGGGGCCACCGGTCTCGAGATCCACATTCTGGAAGGAGAAACGATCTGGACGGAGAGCAGCCACAAATTCAACGTTGAAGAAATCGCTGAGTTGAGCGAGGGTTGTGGGTTCCGGTCTGCTGCTCAGTGGGTTGACGAAGAATGGCCCTTTGCGGAGACTCTGCTGGTAGCCGAATGAAGATGCACCGAAATGACACGTGATCCATGACGATCCGCCGCTCCGGTACTGATCCCATGTTAGACCTCATTCGTCATCTGCCTCCAACTATCCGATACCGACCTCATACATCCTTCGACGCAGAACGGACCGCCGCGACTCCAATTCGTTGATCTGGCGCTCATAACGTCCGCGCCGAATGTAATCGTAAAGCCCCATCAGCACCATCATTGCGCCGATCAGCGCAAAGAATCGGGCAAAGGATACATAGAAGAAGGTGATCGCAGAAGGGCTCAGCGTTCTCGACATCACCATCACCGCGACTATCGATAGGACGCTCGCTACGCTGCCAAGAGCAATCTTGATACCGCAGTTCGAATACTTTCCGCTCAAGTTCATGATCTCGACTGCAATTCGTGCATGCTCACGCTGCAGAGCGTATTCCTGGCGCGAGCTTCGACGGGGACGACGGACCAATCCACGTCGATATTTTGAAATCAGTTCATCGTATTCGGTCCGTCTCTCCGCATCCAGTAAGGTCTCGACGATGAAGTTCAAGCGGCTCATCTGTTCGTGAGCCCAGTCCTTCTTGTCGGGTGGATTCATATCGGGATGATAGACCTTGGCAATGTCCTTGAAGGCACGCTTGATCTCGGAGGCACCGGCGGCGCTGCCCAATCCGAGCTCGTCATAGAACGTGCGTATTTCGGGCATCAGTATCGCCTGATTATAAAACCCGCAAGTATTCGAAGCCAGCCGAACGAACACTTTGCAACAGAGTCTCTTTAGTTCCAGGTTTGGTCTAGGACCGCACAGCGTAGAAGTGGCACGTTCCTGTGTGCGCTTATAGAACGCACGTACAGAATTGGATTGAGGTCTATTTCGGAATCATCGATCGGGGGTCGCATCGCCACCCCACGCAACCCGGGACACATGGATTCAAACTTTAAGTGTGCTCCGTGAGCGCATAAGGGCCGGTTTAAGGCGCTTCTTACCGTTGTTTAAGGCGGGGATCAGACGCATCTCTCAATCCTTCGCCCACAAGATTGTAAGAAGTGACTGTAATGAATATGGCCAAGCCTGGGAACAGCGTCAGCCACCATCCGCTGGGCAGCAGCACTCGAGCGCTCGCAAGGATTGCGCCCCAACTGGCTGTGGACGGCGGCACACCAAAACCGAGGAAGCTCAACGTCGACTCGATCAAAATAGCGGACGCCACGCCAAACGTTGCTGCTACGAATATCGGCGCCAGACTGTTGGGGAGCACGTGACGCACTATCGTCCTGAAATTGCTGGCACCAAGAGCTCGCGCTGCGACAACGTAGTCGAGGGATTTCGCCTTCAGGAATTCCCCGCGGGTCAAGCGAGTCACTGTCGGCCAGCTCGTCAAACCGATCACGACCATAATGTTAAATATGCTTTGAGGCAGGAACGCGACCACCGTAATGATGAGGAAGAAAGTTGGAATAGTCAGCATGACTTCAATCAGGCGTGATGCAACGATGTCGACTAACCCTCCGTAGTATCCGGCAAACGCTCCTATAAACATTCCAATAACGACGTAGATCGATACCGCGACGAAGCCGACCGAGAGAGACACCCGGGAACCGTGAACCATGCGGCTGGCTATATCTCGACCGATATCGTCGGTCCCGAGCCAATGCGTCGCAGACGGCGGTTGAATAGCAGAAAGCAGATCCACTTCAGTCGACAAATACGGAATTGGAGGAAAGATCGCCCAGTCTTCCTCAGAGAAGTTGTCTTCAACGAACGACTTATATCGTGTGTTCAGGAATTGCGGCTCCCATTGTGTGATGCCCAGTCACACCCCGTAGCTCTGCAATGCAGGGAAATACGTTTCTCCGCTGTAACTCATGACCAGCGGCATGTCGTTGGCAATAAAATCGGCTCCCACCGCAACGACAAAGAGCGCCAGGATAAGAACGACTCCGAGAACGGCGATCCTGTTCTTCTTGAACTGACGGATGGTGATCGACCAGTAGTCTTCGCGCCGTTGGGACGCGACGTCCGGGCCTCCCAATTTGGTCGTGGGCCTCACCTCAGGCCGATTGCTGCTCATACTTGATCCTGGGGTCGACAATGGTATAAAGAACGTCCACGATCAGGATACCCAGCAAGGTCAGGAATGCGCTGATCGTGAAGACGGCCATGATGACCGGGTAGTCCCGCAAAAGAACAGCTTCCCATCCCAACTGACCCATTCCAGGGATCGAAAAAATCATTTCGATTACGATGCTGCCTCCAATGAGGGCCGGTAACAGGTCAGCCATGAGCGTCACGATGGGTATCAAGGAATTCCGAAGGGCATGCCGATAGATGACGAGCCGTTCGCTGAGACCTTTCGCACGAGCCGTCCGGATGAAGTCCTGGCGAACCACCTCGAGCATGCTGGAGCGCATGTAACGGGACAACGCTGCCAGCGTGTAATACGTCATGCAGGTCACCGGCAGCACGAGATGCAGCGCTCGGTCGCCGAAGCGCTCCCAAAACGCCCAATTTTCGGAACCGAGAGTCTGGAGTCCGAACACCGGAAACAGATCGAGAAAATCGCCTCCACCCAGATAGACGATTGCCAAAGTCGCCACCCAGAAATTTGGAAGTGAATAAAGGGTAAACAGGAATACGGTCGTTGCCTTGTCGGTCCGACTGTGCTGGTGCGTCGCCGAATATATGCCGATTGGAATGGATATCAGATATGCAAGTAGTAAAGAAATGCCGCTGAGCTGAAGCGTTACCGGGAGCCTCTCCTTGAGTTTGTCCCACACCGGACGTTGATCTCGAAGAGAATTACCGAAATCAAACGTAGCAACCCGGCCCAACCAACTGAAATATTGAACATGGAGAGGGCGGTCGAGACCATAGAGGGCCCGGGTTTCTCGAATAATCTGCTCCGCGAGAGCCTGGTCCCGAATCCCCTGTGCGGCGTTGCCGAGCCGCATCGTCGCGGGATCCCCGGGTGCCATCTGGATGATGAGGAACGAGATCAGTGAGATCCCGATCAGAGTAGGAAACAGAAGCAATACTCGCTTCAGAAGATAGTTACGCATGATACGAAACAATCTTACGTTAATCGACGGATCTGACTCCTGTTCGAGGCGTCATTGCGGGCTCGATGCTGTAAACCGTTGGGATCCAACAGGAACAAACCATTTTGTCAAATCGTATCCGGGACGTGCGGGAACGAACTCAACGTTTTGGAATCGACGACTATAGGCAGCGGGATCCTGCGGGTAAATGAGAAACGTGTAGGGTTGTTCCTCGTGAATAATTTCCTGGAACCTCCAATACATATCCCTTCTCAGATCAGGATCAAACTCTAATCGCGCGTCTTCAATGATCTGATCAACCTCGGGATTGTTGTCGCTGATGAAATTCGATCCTCGATTATCCGCGGAGCTGGAATGCCATAATTGATAAGGGTCGCTCACAAGATCGGAGACCCATGCCATGCTGATCGCATCGAACTGTTTATCACGCAACGTTTCGACGAGAACTGTAAACTCCAGACGGCGTTCGGTCATTTCGATCCCGACTTTCTGGAATTCATCTCTCAAGATCGGCAACAACTGATCTATGAACCGACTCCCGGCACTACCTATGAGTTCAAAGCTGAATTGCACGCCGTTCTGGTCCCGGATACCGTCTCCGTCGTGATCGACCCATCCCGCTTCCTCCAGGAGCGCTACGGCACGGTCGGGATCGTAAGGGAAAGGCTCAATATTGGGATTGAAGTCCGGCGCATTTGGACTAAAGGTGCTGACCGCAACCTCACCGAGCCCGAACTGAACCGTATCAATGATTTGTTGCCTAGGGATGAGCATCGTCATCGCCTGCCTGACACGAACGTCCGCAAAGAATGGCCTCATCGGGTTCCAACCAATGTAGCTATACGTCGGGATCGTGTAGTTCGACTTCCCAAACTGTGATTCGAATCCGGAATCATTTGTCTGCTGTGCCCATTGAATAGGTGTCAACCGCGGAAGGAAATCGATTTCTCAGCTCTTGAGTGCGGTCAGAGCCGCGGTCGGATCCGTAATGAATCGGAACACAATACGATCTAAATAAGCGCTCTCTCCCCAGTAATCATCATTCCTGACCAGGACGATTTCTGAACCGCTCTCCCAATTTTCGAACCGGTACGGTCCCGTGCCAATAGGCTGACGATTCGCTGGATGACGATTGAATCGTTCTCCGAACGAACGCAATATGTCGTCATCGCGCGCAACAGAACTGATGATGTCCGGATAGGAATATCCATCTAGAATGCCGCCAGGGTCATAAACGTGTTTCGGAAGAATCGGCAGATTAAAGCCCAGCACATTGTCGTTCATCCAATAGGGTCGGCTCATCCGAAAGCTGACGCGGCGGCCGTCCACATTGACGTCCGCAAGATCGACAAAGTAGCCGCGTAGCGATGCCGAATCTACGAATGGAATCATCATCACTTTTACCGAAAACAGCACATCTTCGTATGTAAAAGGCACTCCATCGTGCCATTGCACACCATCTCTGAGAGTGAATGTATAGGTAAGATTGTCTTCCGATATTTCCGGATACGACTCTGCCAATAGCGGTTTCTCCGCCCGCCAAGTCTCCGGATCGTACCCCAGCAAAAACTCACCAAGCAGGGAACCCAGGGCTCCATGGTAGATGTAGGAAGATGACGCGTTCGTGGAAGTGATCTGATTCAGTGTGTCTGCTTCTGTGGGAAGCGACAGAATCATCCAATCTCCCTGAACCGGTTCCTGATCACTCCCGCTATCGACATTCCCATCGGGTCGAGAGTTATAACCGAATCTGGTGTTTGAGGGATTGAAGAAAAGCGGCGTATCTGGTTGATTTGTTGTTTACGAGACTTCAAAGCAACCAAAGGAGATACGCCACTATGAGTAAGAGTATCGTTATTGAACTGGAAGATCGAGAAGCGATTGCAGACCCAGTGACCGACCTGCTACGAGCCGGGGCGCAAGAGCTGATCCAACGCGCTGTGGAAGCCGAACTGTCCGAACTGCTATCCCAGCACGGCGATCGGCGAACCGAGACGGGGAAGGCTGGAGTGGTGCGCAACGGTTATCTGCCTGAACGCGAGCTGCAGACCGGCCTGGGTCCGGTAACGGTGCAAATCCCGAAGGTGCGCGCCAAGACGGGCGAAGCTGTGACGTTCCGCTCGGCCCTGGTACCCCCCTACATTCGGAAGACGCAGTCGATGGAAGCCGCCGTGCCGTGGTTGTATTTGAAAGGCGTCTCCAGTGGCGAGATGGGTGAGGCCCTGAAAGTTCTTGTCGGTCCGAAGGCGCAGGGCTTGTCAGCGAGCACGGTATCGCGCTTGAAACGGGTCTGGGCTGAAGAGTACCGCATCGGGTGCGACCAGCGTTTGGACGCCGACCGCTGGGTCTATGTCTGGGCCGACGGTATCTACAGCGGACTTCGAGCTGAACAAACCAAGTTGTGTGCGTTGGTCGTGATCGGCGTGAATGAACGCGGAGAGAAGCGTTTTCTGGCGATCGAAGACGGTGTACGGGAATCGACACAGAGTTGGCGTGAGGTCTTGTTGAAGCTGAAGTCCCGAGGGATGAATATTCCGAAGTTGGCCATCGGTGACGGGGCGATGGGGTTCTGGGCCGCACTGGAGGAAATCTATCCCGAGACACACCAACAACGCTGCTGGATGCACAAGACCATGAATGTGCTCAACTGCTTACCCAAGTCGGTCCAGGCGAAAGCGAAACAGGCACTGCACGCGATCTGGAAGGCTGAGACACACGCAGATGCCGAGAAGGCATTCGATCTGTTCATTGAAACCTATGAGCCGAAGTATCCGAAAGCCACTGTCTGCCTGCAGAAAGACAGAGAAGCACTGCTGGCCTTTTACGGCTTTCCGGCCAAGCACTGGCAGAGCATCCGAACGACTAATCCCATTGAATCGACCTTTGCCACCATTCGACACCGAACCAAGCGATCCAGAGGCTGCCTGACACGGGATGGAATGCTGCACATGATGTTCAAGCTGGGTCAGTGCGCTGAGAAGAACTGGCGACGATTACGAGGATTCGATGATCTGGTCAAGGTGATTACTGGAGTGAAATTTAACGATGGAATCGAAGTGACAAAGCTCGATCAGACCGCCGCTTGAATCAATCTCCTAAACACCACTTTTGACAATAACTCTCGCGTCGATCCCCACCGCCACATCCCGCCAGGACCAGCGCCACAAGGACCATCAGCGATACTAAATTCCTGAAGCCAAAATCCATATCGTGCCTCTCTTGTTCAATGTATCCGAAGCTGTCGACGGATTATGTCACGAAGCTGTCCTGACTGGCCGAGAATAGCTCATGCGATTCCGTGCTTCCGAGCGACAAGGTACAATCCGTGTAACGTCAGGTTCGGATCCGTCGTCTCGATCCACCGCGACTCTGCCTCAATCAGGGTTGCCATACCGCCGGTGGCAATCACGCTTGTTTCTCTTCCAAGTTCATCTTTCATGCGGTCGATGACACCATCAACCAGCGAAACGTACCCCCAGAAGAAACCGCTCTGCAGGCTCGCCACCGTCGATCGACCGATCAGTTCCTGGGGCTTCTGAATGTCGATTCGCGGCAGACGGGCCGCTTGATCGATCAGCGCAGCAGCGGAGACTTCGATTCCGGGACTGATCAGTCCGCCCAAATATTCACCTTCAGCCGTAATGGCGTCAAAGGTAGTTGCCGTTCCCAGATCTACGACGATCGCCGGAATACGGTATCGATCCAACACCGCTACGGCGTCAACAATACGATCGGCCCCGACCTCCGAAGGATCGTTGTACAGAATCCGGATTCCGGCATTTTCTGCAGTAACAAAGGTCGCATCGACACCGAACGACCGCCTGGAAACTTCCCCAAAAATCGGGTCGAGTGGAGGGACGACCGAGGCCACGATGACTGAGTTCACCGCACTGACATCAATGTTTTTGATTGAGAAGAGATTTCTGAGAAGCATGACGTGCTCGTCCGCGGTTCGCTGCCGATACGTCGATAGCCGCCAACTGTGGGTCAGCTCACCGCTGTCATAGACGCCGAAAACCGTATTCGTGTTTCCCAAGTCTATGGTCAGCAACATCGTCTCGCTCCTGTCTACTCCCAGCTAACAACATCGCCGCTGTAGACTTCTTCGACGCTGCCATCATGTTGCCGAATCCTGAGCGCGCCCAGTGCACTCAGACCGTCGGTCGTTCCTTCAATCTGACGCACACCATCGTGGACCTTCACCTTTCGTCCGCGAGCAAAGCTGGAAAGCCGGGTCCACGGTTTCGTAATCGAGGCCGGACCTTTCGCGACAAACCCGTCGTAGATTTTTTCGAACGCAGTCAGGAAATCGACCAGTATCTCGATCCGTGAGTGCTCACGCCCGGACTCCAGTCGCAATGAAGTCCCGATTTCCCTTATTTCTTCAGGCATTTCGCTATGGTTGACGTTGATGCCAACGCCCACAATCATCGATCGTACCTGATCCAGTTCGGCGTGCATCTCAGACAGAATGCCGCATACTTTCTTCCTTCCAATCAAAAGGTCGTTTGGCCACTTGATGTCGACCTGAAGTTCTGTTGCCCGCTCGATCGAATCGTGTGCGGCCAGAGCCGCTCCGAGCGTTAGAAGAGGTGCGAGGTTGGCGGATACATCCGGTCTGAGAACGACACTAACATATAGTCCAACCCCTGAATCCGAAATCCAGCGTCTTCCCCGGCGGCCCCGGCCTGCAGTCTGCCTCTCGGCGACTACCGTCGTTCCGTGCGGGACGGAGTCGCCTGAATTCGTCAATTCGCCGGCGAAGGCATTCGTCGAATCAACCTCCCAGAGATGGAGCAAATTCCGTCCCATCGTTTTCGTGTGAAGGCGTTCAATGATTAATTCTGGAATCAGAACCTCGGGAAGCCGGGTTAATCGAAAACCTGAAAACGGTGTACCGAGAATTTCCACGCCCTCTCCGCGCAGCTTCTCGACCAGTCGGGCGACGCGCGAGTGCGAAATTCCAAGATCCTTGGCAAGCTTTTCTCCTGAAACCGGGACCGCCATATTGCCAATCATCGAATAGAGAATTGAATCCAGATTTCGGTCGGCGTCGGTAGTCTGGGCCAGCATCAATCCACTTTCACCTGAAGGTTGATATCAGACGCAACAACTGAATGCGTCAAAGCGCCGACAGAAATATAATCGACGCCGGCCTCAGCAAAGCCGCGGATGTTGTTCAGGGTAATGCCGCCCGATGACTCCAGAGGCATCCGGCCGGCAACGATTTCGACTGCAGCCCGTGTCTGTTCAACAGTGAAGTTATCGAGAAGTACACTGTCCGCTTCACTCTCGATCGCCTCCTGGAGTTCTGTCAGATCTCGGACTTCAACCTCAGTCTTCATCGAGCCATCTGCCCGGGCACGCGCCGCTTGAACGGCAGTCGTGACGCTGGGTTGAAATGCGAGGTGGTTGTTTTTGATCAACACGCCATCAAACAAGCCGACACGGTGATTGACTCCGCCACCACACGACACAGCATACTTATCCAACAAACGCAGCCCCGGAGCGGTTTTTCGAGTATCCAGGATTTGTGCTCGAGTCCCGGCGAGGGCGGAGACATATATCCGGGTCAGGCTGGCAATTCCCGACAGCCGCTGCAAGAAATTGAGTGAAGTCCGCTCGGCGGCCAGGATGGAACGGGCGTTTCCACCGAGCGTGGCCAGGACCGCTCCGGGTTCGACCTGGGCAGCGTCGTGCGAAATCCTCTGGAATTCGACGTTGTCGTCGCAAATTCTCACGATTTCTTCGGCTACAGAAAGCCCACAAACGACGAGAGGCTCCTTTGCGACGTAGGCCCCGACGGCCCGCGCCCCCTCAGGCACCACGGCCAGAGAGGTCACGTCCCCGGCACCCAGATCCTCTTCGATGGCAGCCAGGAAAAGGCCCTCTATCGGTGTGAGATCTATGGGCGTCATCGTAGTCGCTTCATTGCAACCGGTCGATCCCCTCAGCTAACCGGTCCTCTTGCCCCTGATAGTCCGCAAGGCGCTGCCGATTTGCTTCGACAACCTCCTTGGGGGCTCTCTCGATGAAGTTCTTGTTGGAGAGCTTGCCTTCCAAAGAGTGGATCTGACGCCGGACCTTTTCAACTTCACGGCCCAACCGGACTTGCTCAGCTTCGAGATCAATGATGCCGGCAAGCGGAACCTCCATTGCAACTCCACCCGCTACGGCCTGCGCGGACACCTGTTCCCGGGTCAATTTTTCGACGATCTCCAGCCGCTCCACCCGGGCAAGACGCTTGATGTAACCCTCGTGACGGATCAGCATGTCGCGAACGTCGGGATCCGGGGTACCCACACGCAGGGGAACGAACTGCTTCGCTTCGACATTGACTTCGGCGCGAATATTCCGGACCTTTACAATAATTTCCTGAATCAGAGCTACGTTCCTCTCTGCTGCTTCGTCCACGAAGTCCGTTCGCAGTTTCGGATACGGCGCTATAACAATCGATTCTCCGTTGTGCGGAATCCGCTGCCAGAGTTCTTCAGTTATGAACGGCATGAACGGATGCAGCGTGCGGATTGCTTTTTCAAAAACATGAATCAGGACCGGTCTGGATGCTTCCGGGTGGAGTTTGACCATCTCCAGATACCAATCACAGAACTCGTGCCAGAAAAACTGATAGATGCTGCGTGCGGCCTCATGAAGAAAGTAGCGATCCATAGCTTGGTTCGCATTGTCCACGGCCCGCATCTGGCGGGAAAGGATCCAGCGGTCTGCAAGCGAAAGATCTGCGACCCGGATCTCATCCTCGGTGAGCCCACGGTCGAATTCAGTCCCGGATCTGAGGATGAATCGGGCCGCGTTCCAGATCTTGGTCGAGAACGCACGGTAGCCGTCCAACTGATCTTCGGACAGGACAAAGTCCGAACCGGGCGCCCCAAGACGCGCCAAAGTGAAACGCACGGCATCGGTGCCGTATTCATCGCATACCTGCATGGGATCTCCGGCATTGCCTTTCGATTTCGAAAGTTTTTGCCTTTCGATGTCGCGGACAAGCCCCGTTATATAGACCTCTTTAAACGGAACGTCTCCGGCAAACTTGAGACCGGCCATGATCATCCGGGCAACCCAGAAGAAAATGATGTCGAAGCCCGTGACCAGCAGGCTCGTAGGATAAAAGGCCTTCAGGTCATCGGTTTCCACGGGCCAGCCCATTGTTGAAAACGGCCAGAGCTGAGAACTGAACCAGGTATCGAGGACGTCCTCATCCTGACTCAGGTCTTCGGACCCGCACTTCGGACAGACCGTGGGTTCGGTCCTAGACACAAGGATCTCACCGCATGGACAGTGCCAAGCGGGAATCCGATGCCCCCACCAGAGCTGCCGGGAGATACACCAATCCCGAATGTTGTACATCCACTCGAAATATGTCTTGGCCCAATTTTCCGGAACGAAGCGGATATCACCGTTCTCCACTGCCCGGATCGCTTCTTTTGCCAAAGGCTGGACATCGACAAACCACTGGGTCGAGAGCAGGGGCTCGACAACCGTCCTACATCGCGAGCAATGTCCGACATTGTGTACATGAGGCTCACTCCGGGTCAGTAATCCCTGGGCCTCCAGATCGGACAACACTCGCTTTCGAGCTTCAAACCGATCCAGTCCGCTGTATGCACCGCCTTCGGAGGTGACCTTGCCGTCCTCGTCAATGACCCCGATCCGTTCCAACCCGTGCCGCTCTCCGATGTCGAAGTCCGCAGGGTCATGCGCCGGAGTGACCTTTACAACACCTGTACCGAATTCACGGTCCACGACGCTGTCTTGAATGAACGGCAGTTTGCGGCCAATCAGGGGTAAAACCCCGCTCGAGCCTCTGAGGTGTGCGTATCTCTCGTCGTCCGGATGCACGGCAATTGCGGTGTCGCCCAGCATCGTTTCAGGTCGCGTCGTGGCAACCTCCACGAACTCCTCCGGGCTGCCGTCGATCAAATAGCGAATGTTGTAGAGCATCCCTTCAAGCGATTCGTATTCAACTTCCAGGTCCGACAAAGCCGTGTGGCATCGCGGACACCAGTTAATCAGTCGCTCACCACGGTAAATCAATCCTTCCTCGTAGAGACGCACAAACACTTCACTAACTGCATCAGAGAGACCTTCGTCCAGAGTGAAGCGCCGCCGGGACCAGTCACAGGAATCTCCGATGCGCCGGATCTGCTGCGTGATAAGGTCTCCGTACTCCCTCTTCCATTCCCAGACTCGTTCAGTAAACTTGTCCCGGCCGAGGTCGTGACGGGTCAACCCCTCCTCCCGAAGCTGCCGCTCCACGACGTTCTGGGTGGCTATGCCTGCATGATCGGTCCCAGGCAACCACAACGTATTAAAACCCTGCATTCGCTTGCGGCGAACGATGACGTCCTGGACAGTGTGGTTGAGCATGTGCCCGATGTGAAGAGAGCCGGTAACGTTAGGCGGGGGCATCACGATGACGAATGGCGGAGCGGGCGAATCGGCATCGGCACGGAAATATCCTTGGGTTTCCCAGAAGTCGTACCAGCCCGATTCCACTTCGCTCCAATTGTAAATCTTCGGGATATCAGTCTGCATTGCGCTTCTTCAACTCGTCGTTCACAGCCCTATCCGCGATGTCTGGAACGACTTCCCAAGCGATCCCTTCGATAACCTCGACGGAAAGCTTCTGAATCACTCGGTCGGCAATCCCGTCGATCTCTTCTGCTGAAAGCTCCCCGCGCCCGGTTTGGGCGTCCAGCCTCGGAAACAAGTCTCCGAGACCCATGAGGTCCTCATCAGAGTCTTCCATATCGGGTCCACCCGAGGGTGCGTCGCCGACCATCTCGGAAATTAAATCCAGAAGCTCCTGGGGTTCAAAGGGTTTCTTGATATGACCATTCGCACGAACACGCATAGCTTCGGATTCATCAAATGCTTCGAACGCTCCGACCAGCAAAACCACCGGCGTCTTGTTGAGCACGGGGTGCTCCTTGACGAACGAACACACCTCATAGCCGTTCTTTCCAGGCATGTATATGTCGGCAAGAACTATGGAGGGATGGATTTCCTCGAACCTGTTAACAGCGGCTTCTCCATTGCTTACCGAGACGACGGTGTAGTCTGCACCGTCGAAAGTTTGGACCACCAGCCGTTGAATCGTCGTGCTGTCATCTGCAAGTAGAATCGTTTGTTTCATTGTGTGGGAAGTATGATTCGTGACTCAAGAGTCAGAGCCCAGAGTCACAACTCAATCTCTTAATTCTCTAGCTGTTTGTTCTGCCGACGCCTCTCACTAGCAGCCCGTGGCGGCAGTCTCGAGGGCCGCGCGCAGGGGTCTTCGGGTTGCAGGCGCGAAGTGAGGAGCGGGCACCGAGGTTTGAAACCGAGGCTGCGGGCGCCGTCTTTTCATCGAGACCGGCCTTACCAATGCCGGACAATGCCTGCGGGGCGCCTGCGGCCTCCGTTTGAAACGTCGGTGACCCCCCTGCGCCCAAAGGGTTATGGCGAAACGGGGCCGTCTTCGTTGTCGCCGACTCCTCCCAATGAATGAGCATTGTATCTTCTTCGCGGCTTCGGGCCGGCGCTTCGTCGCGACTTCGGGTGGCGCTTCGTCGCGACTTCGGGTCGGCGCTTCGTCGCCTCCTAGAATCCGGCCCCGTTTGGCCGTAACGCGGCCCTCGAGACTTCCGCCACGGGCTGCTAAGCCCCGTATAAATATGGGCGGCCGAGGGGCCGCCCTTTTGTGTTCGCTCTCCAGTAACCCTCAGGTCTTTCCCCAAGGTCGGTTCCTATGGATCCCCTAAAGACTCATCCGGGGCAACAACGGCACCTTCTACTTCGAATACGCCTTCCTCTCCATCGCCCCCCAAACCCTCTTCACCGGGGATGATGGAGGCTGCGGTCGTCTCAGTAGAGATGTCGGGACGCCGACTCCAGATGCCGAAGACGCGAGCCAGCAAACTTTTCTCGTCAGGTTCGGGGGCAGTCTCCGCTCTTGCCAGGGCTACTGGATTCACCGGCGGTATCACCTGCTCCAATTCGGCCAAACGGTCTTTCGCAAGTTCGACGAATTCCGACAAAGGGTGGTCGCGGATCACGCGGGTGTAGTAGAGAATCGATTCGCCTTCGTCCTCGTTGTTGCGCATCGTTTCGGCAAGCCGATACAGCGCCTCCGATATCAGGGAAAAATCCGGATACTTTTCGAGAATTTCGAGGTAACGGTCGTTGGCGGCCGGGTAAGACCTGACCGTCGAATAGTAGTTCGCTATCTGCAAAACGCCTTCCGCCAATACTTCCTGCACCGCTCGAAGTTTATCCTTTGCTTCGTCCAGTAGCGGGCTATCGGGATAGCTGGACACGAAGTTCTTCAACTCAAGTTCCGCCATCAGGGCCTGTGTCGGGTCCCGGTCAGACTTTTCCATCTGCCGGACGTGCGTCATTGCGACCATGAGCTGGGCATCATCGGCTAAGTCGCTTGTAGGGAAAAACGTGATGTAATCCTTGAACTCAGCCTCGGCTTGGATCATGTCCGCTCGGGTACCGAGTTGATAAAAGGATTCCGCTACCGCGTATTTTGACTGTGGCAAGAACTCGCTGTCCGGATACGTATTGATCAGCGTGTTCAACTCGAGCCGCGCCCGCACATACCGACCGTTATCCAAGTCGAACAACGCTCGGTTAAACAGCGTCCTGTCCGGTTCATCGATGTCCCCACCAATATCGATGTCATCCGGGTATCCGCCACATGCCGTGAGGACCAGAAAGGCGGCTACGGACCCAAACTTCAGTGTCTTCCGTGTCATTCACTGACCCCAAGAATCGAGGGAAACCCTTAGATCATACGTACTTAGAATCATAACCGAGCAGGGTGGCCTTTTCCAACATTTCCTGTATTACTGCAGCGGGATCGGTAGCCTGGAAAATGGCTGAACCCGCGACGATGACCCCGGCACCGCTCCCCAGAACTTCAGCGATGTTGCCGAGGTGGATGCCGCCGTCAACCTCGATGATGCACTCCACTCCAGCTTGATCGATCATCTCGCGAAGCCGCCGGATTTTTCGGATCGTATATGGAATAAACTTCTGACCGCCGAAACCTGGATTCACCGTCATCACAAGGATCATGTCCACCAGGTCCAGCACGTGCTCGACCTCGGTAAGCGACGTCGCCGGATTGAGCGCCACACCGACCCGGGCCCCGAGGGTGCGGATCAGAGCGACGGTTCGGTCCAGATGCTTCAATGCCTCGACATGGACCGTAATACTGTTGGCACCCGCCTCGACAAACGCGGGCACGAAGCGGTCCGCCTCCGAAATCATTAGATGCACATCGAGGGGAAGTTGAGTTGCACCACGAATCGACCTGACGACGGGTGGGCCGATAGTGATATTGGGGACAAAGTGCCCATCCATGACGTCAACGTGGATCATATGGGCACCGCCTTCTTCGACGGTGCGAATCTGCTCGCCCAGCCGTGTGAAATCAGCCGAAAGTATGGATGGAGCAATTCGTACGGTCACTGGCTTACTTCCAGGTTGATCGCGTCGCTCTTAGACACTTTGTAACCGGCCGCCGGTTGGTGGCCGACGACCCTGCCCGGGGGCATTCCAGTCTGCTCGGTATAGCTGATCTCTCCCAAGCGAAACCCTTCTCCGCGCATGCGGGCGATCAGGGCATCCGCGATCTGCTCAGTCAGGTCCGGCATGACGTAGTACTGCTCGATTGGACCCAGAGAAACCAGCACGTTCACCGCCGGATCGTCCGCGCCGATGTCACCCGCCCCAGGTCTCTGATCGACCACCATCAACGCGTCACCTTGACCGGTATGCGAGTACACAGTGTTTCCGACAGAAAGACCGCGTTGATTCAACAGGATTTGTGCACTTCTGAAACTCGAACCGGCCACCGCAGGAACCGGAAACTGGCGCTTTCCCAAACTGAGCCGAACTCTTACACTTCGGTCTCTTTTGACGCGTACCCCGGGGGCTGGATTCTGGCCAAGGATCTGACCTTCGCGGATCGTGTCGCTGAATCGCTGGCTGTCCAACGCCAAACCGAGCCCACGTTGGCCCAGCAATCTTAACGCCTCCATCTGAACCATGCCTTCCAGGTCCGGAACCTCAACTTCCTGCCCGCGAATGGCGAACCGCATGGCCGTCATCGCACTCAGCATTCCGGCCGCCGCAAGGACCAGGATCATCAGTGCAACGACCGCCATGCGGGCCCAGAGACTGGCACCTCCGCCGTTGGCATTCTCCGGTTGTTGACGCGGGACATGACTTATCGTCCTTTGCATCGATCAGTCTCTATCCACTTTATATCCAGCCTGTATCCAGTTCTATATCCACTCTATATCCGCGCCGGCCGGATCAGGGCTTTTCAATGGCGGTGAATCTTTCCCCGGGCACAAGGTGAACACCGTTAGAAAACTCTGCGCCTGATACGGCGTTTTTGTTTTCTAATTGGAGTCGATCTACCTCGAGCCACTGGCCATCTCCACAGCTCACCCTCAAGCGATTCGAGACAAAGGCGATGGTGCCAGGTGCGCTGTTTTCAGCGACCCCCCCGGAGAGATGCGAGCTGAGGATCCTGCATGTCTTGGCCCTGAAACCTACAACGACCGCAGGCCATGGAAGAAAAGCACGCACCTTATTATGTATCGCCTTCGCGGTGTCGTGCCAGTCGATATAGCCGTCTGCTTTGCGGAGCCGGGGCGCCAGGGTTGCCAGCCTGTCGTCCTGCGGCTTCGGCTCGAGGGTACCCTGCTCGATTGCACCGAGCGTGCGAACCAGAAGCGGTGCGCCCAGCCGCGCGAGCCGGGCGGTCAACTCAGGAGCCGTTTCGTCGGGGCCGATCGACAACTCTTCACAGAAGAAAACGGGCCCGGTATCCATGCCCTCGTCGATCTTCATTGTACACACGCCGGTTCCTGAGTCCCCGTTTGCAATCGCCCGGTTGATCGGGGCTGCTCCACGGTATTGTGGCAACAGCGAGCCATGCACGTTTACGATTCCGTAAGGTGGCAACTCAATCAGCCATGGAGGGAGGATTCTTCCGTACGCGACGACCACGATCAGATCAGCGGAGAGCTCTTCAATCGCCCCCCGGACGCGGTCAGCTTTGAAAGATTCGGGCTGTTCGACGCATAGACCCAGCGACAGCGCAGCCTCTTTGATCGGGGAGAAGTGAACCCTCCGTCCTCGCCCGCTTGGACGATCCGGCTGGGTGAAGACGGCGTCGACATCGTGTCCTGCAGTGACCAGCGTTTCGAGCGAAGGTACAGCAAAGGCCGCGGTGCCCATGAAGGCGAGCCGCATGCCCTACCATTCATCCTGCTTGACGAGTTTCCGGATCTTTCGCCGAATGAGATCCCGTTTGATGAAACTCAGGTGATCGAGGAACAGAACGCCATTGAGATGGTCCATTTCGTGACAGAAAGCCCGCGCCAGCAGATCAGACCCTTCAAGGACCAGTTCCCTGCCCTCGATGTCCACTCCCCGTAAGACCACCTTCTTCGGGCGACGGACCGGTTCGGTAAAGCCGGGAAGACTCAAGCAACCCTCTTCCTCATGCTGCTCGCCGTCGGCAGATACGATTTCCGGGTTGAGAATAACCAGGAGGTTGTCTTCCTTTTCGCCAGCGCTGGTGTCGGTCACCATGATTCGCTGGGAAACACCCACCTGTGGCGCTGCCAGCCCGACACCGGGGGCCTCATACATTGTTTCCACCATGTCCTGTATGAGCTTGATTTCCACGTCAGTGATGTTCTCCACGGGTTCTGACACTTTCTGGAGAACATCCGCGCCGTATTTGACAATCGGTCTATTCATAGTCAGGGTAGTAAACTTTCACGCACCAAGCTTTCCACTCAGGACACTCAAGAATACTGCAGACGCCTTCACGTGACGAGAACGGACCTGCAGCAAGAATTTCAATCGACCTCGCCAAACCTCCGGAGCTGATCCAGATATCCGGAGTAGTTTCGACTGGTTTCGCCTATCGAATCGCCTCCGAATTTCCTGGTCACGGCATCGGCAAGGACCAGGGCGACCATGGACTCAGCAATGACTCCGGCGGCCGGTACGGTACAGGTATCGGAGCGTTCGTGGGCCGCAAGGAACGGTTCTTTGGAAATTATGTCCACAGAACGAAGCGCTTTCTTGAGTGTGGGGATGGGCTTCAGATAGCCGATGACCCGAACATCCTCGCCGTTGGTCATTCCCCCTTCTATACCTCCAGCTCGATTTGAGAGCCTGGGAAAGCGGCCCGTTTCAGGGTCGAACGTAATTTCGTCATGAGAAACCGAGCCGCGAAGCCCGGCGATACGCACGCCGTCGCCAATTTCGACCGCCTTGACCGCGTTTATCGACATGATTGCCTGCGCAAGCCGGCCGTCGACCTTGACGTCCCAGCCGGTATGAGATCCCAAACCGAGAGGGGTGTTTCGCACAACAACCTCAAAAGTGCCCCCGATTGTATCCCCATCTTTCTGCGCTTTTTCGATTTCGGAAACCATACGCTTCGAATAGTCTTCAAGGACGCATCGCACGACCGTGTCATATCGAACCGATTCGAGCTGTTCCCATGACACCACAAAATCATCAGGGACATTAACCAGACCGATGCCCGTCGTGTGGCTCAGGATGTCCACATCGAAAGCTCTCAGGAATTCCTTGGCCACCGCCCCCGCAGCCACACGCGCCGTCGTTTCGCGGGCGCTCGAGCGTTCAAGAATATTTCGGGCATCCGACTGATCAAACTTCTGAGAACCCACAAGGTCCGCATGTCCGGGCCTGGGCCGGGTTACACGTCTTTTTTCGGCGACCTCTGTTGAAACCGGGCCAACCGACATCACGCCTTCCCAGTTTGGCCAATCTCGATTCTCTATCAGCAGGGCGATGGGACTCCCCAGCGTTCGACCGTGCCTCACTCCGGAAAGGACACGAACCTGGTCCGACTCAATCTTCATCCGCCCGCCGCGACCATATCCTCCCTGACGGCGCTTGAGCTCGGCATTGATGAATTCAATGTTCAGATCCACATTCGCCGGCACGCCGTCCACGATCGTGACCAGTGCCTGTCCGTGGGACTCACCAGCGGTCTTAAAGCTCAACATTCGGCTAGTATAGCAGCCCCCGTGCCTGCGGGCGGGGGCTGGAGGGACCCACTGGCCAGGCCTCCGGTTCAGATTTATCCGGATAACTCATCCACCCACCACCATACGTTGACGCTAAAAGGGATCTTCCGATACGATGGCCGTTACATATGTTGTTCAGTCCGAAGACCGCAGTCATTGAGGTACAGGAACTGACGATGATGACGGTCCGTGCGGCCCTCGGCGCATGTCGGCCCCCGTTCTACTTTCGTGACATCCTGATTCAAATGGACCATGTCGGGGTCCAGTCGATGACCATCATTGTCCTGACCGGGTTCTTCACCGGCGCGGTCCTCGCCCTTCAAACTTCGTCGACACTGTCTACGTTCGGTGCCATCGGTCTGACAGGGTCTCTCGTGTCGATTTCTCTGGTCCGGGAACTCGGTCCAGTTCTTTCGTCCCTGATGGTGGCTGGACGTGTCGGCTCTGCGATGGCATCGGAACTGGGCTCGATGAAGGTCACCGAGCAGATCAACGCGATGCGCGCCCTCGGGACCGACCCGATCAAGAAACTCGTCGTTCCCCGCATTTTCGCCACCGTCGCGATGCAACCCCTTCTGACCATCATTGCGGACGCAGTCGGCGTAATCGGTGGGCTCTTCGTGGCGGTGGGTCTGCTGCACATCTCCGGGAACCTCTACCTCAGCTCGGCCTGGAATGCTCTCAGCTACAACGACATCCTGGGTGGCCTTCTCAAACCGGTGGTCTTCGGCGCCATCATCTCCATCGTCAGTTGTTACACTGGGCTGCGGACCGAAGGCGGCACGCAGGGAGTCGGCCGGGCCACGACACAGGCCGTAGTGGGGTCGTCGGTTCTGATCCTGGTATCGGATTTCTTCCTGACTCGCCTAATTCAGACGTATTCATGAAAACACTGGATCAGAGGCCCGAGCCCCACATCGATGCATACTCCGGCATCCTCCTTGAACTTCGAAACGTAACGAAGTTCTACGGCGACCTGCGAGTACTCGACGGCGTGTCTTTTCAACTAAGAGCCGGTGAGACCAAGATCATTCTCGGTGGTAGCGGCTCCGGAAAATCAACCATGCTGAAGTTGTTGATGGGTCTGGAGCGTCCAGACGATGGAACCGTCATGATAGAGGGCCAGGACATCACGCGCATGGACGAGCGGGCTCTAGGCAGGATTCGGCCGAAGCTTGGAATGGTATTCCAGGAATCGGGATTATTCGATTCGCTCTCCGTCTTTGAGAATGTCGCTTACCGCCTCTATGAATTGAACGTTGAAGAGAACGAAGTTGAGGAACGCGTCCGGAGAGTTCTAGGTTTTGTTGGCCTCGAAGACGCGATTGAATACATGCCGAACGAGCTGTCGGGGGGTATGAGGCGGCGCGTCGCGTTGGCACGTACTTTGGTTTCAGAACCCAAAATCATGCTCTACGACGAACCGACTGCGGGTTTGGATCCGGTCACATCCCGCCGCATTAATGAATTGATCATACGGTTACGGGATACTCAGGGCGTGTCGGGTGTCTTCGTTACCCATCGATTGCGGGACGCATTTACATTAGCCGCTCAATACGCCGTGGAATCCAATGGCAGTGTGCAGTTCAAGAGAGAAGACGGCACCTTTTGTCTGGCCCACACACGATTCGTCATGCTCAATCTGGGTAAAATCATCTTTGAAGGTCCCGACGAAATGCTCCGCGTGTCGGGCGACCCTTACATACAGAAATTTCTATCGTGAACTGATCTGTCACCAATAGCGGCAGAAATCGAAGAGGGTGATGTGCATCCGTTTGATTAGCGATTCAGTCCGGCATGAAGCTATTTTGATATTCAAACTCAACGTTTAGCAGCACGGCGGACACTCTGCCACCCGCTGCTTGGGAAGGGGAATAACATGGCAACGCGTCAATCAGTATCATGGATCGAACTACGTGTCGGTGTCCTCGTCCTCGCCAGTTTTTTGCTATTGGCAGCCGCAATATTCTTTGTGGGTGGCGAGACGGGTTTCTTCACCCCTACTTACACGATTACGGCTTATTTCGAATCGGCAAACGGAATGAACACGGGCGCCGAAGTATGGCTGGAGGGCGTGACAGTGGGCAATGTTAGGAGCGTTCGGCTCTCGAACCTGGCCGAACCGGAACGGTCTGTTGCTGTCGAAATGGGCATTGACCAACAGTATCAGAACCTCATCTTCTCCGACTCCCTCGTCACCGTGCAGACAATCGGCCTTCTTGGCGACAGCTACGTGGACATCTCCAGGGGCCAGGGAACCGGCGAACCACTCGCCGATGGAGGCACACTGCAGGGACAGGGCGCCGGCGATATTCGGGAACTGATCACGGGAACCAACGACGTCATCGTCAACCTGGGAGTTCTCAGTGACCGGATTCAGCAAATCGCGACTCAGATACAAGAAGGAGAAGGCACATTGGGCCGCATGCTGACCGACACGGCTGTATTCGATAACGCAAACAACGTCGTGCTGGAAGCCAATCAACTCGTACGGGATGTTCGGGCGGGTGACGGTACAATCGGCCGGCTAATGTCGGACGACGTCCTGTTCACTCGAATGACCGATACCATCGACCGGATGGAAGCCTTGATCGCCGATGTCGATAGCGGCGAAGGCACTCTTGGTAAGTTCATTCACGATCCCACGATCTATGACCAGGCCAGCGAACTCGTTCAAAAGGCGGCCAACGTAGTGGATCGATTGGAGCGGGGAGAGGGCACTCTCGGGCGCCTCAGTCAGGACGACACTCTCTTCGTGGAAGCGCGGACAGCTATGGAAGGCGTCTCCACGATGGTCTCGAACGTCGCCAACAGCGAAGGAACCGCAGGCCGGCTGATCAATGATCCGGCCCTCTATAACAATGTCAATCAGGCGGTCTCGGAGATGTTGAAACTAGTGTACGATTTCAGACAGGACCCTGGAAGATTCCTCACCATCAATTTCAGACTCTTTTGAGCACAGCGCTCCGATGGATCGAGAGCAGGGAGATACCCGATGGCATGGGAAGCTAGAAAAAGAATAGAAGACGAACTCAAGACGCTTGAAAAGGAACTCAAGACGGAGCTCCCACGCGCACTGAAGACGGCTGTGGCGATGGGAGACTTGAGGGAAAACGCCGAGTACCACGCAGCAAAGCAACGGCAGGACTTCGTCCAGGCACGATTGGTCCAACTCAGACAGCGGCTTTCGGACCTGTCGATGATTAATCTCGACAAAATCCCTGCGGACCGGATTTCCCTCGGATCAACGGTCACTCTCTTCGATGTAGAAAAAGAGGAAGAAATCACCTACCAACTTGTGACTACGGAGGACGCAAATCTGTCCGAAGGCACCATTTCCACAACGTCCCCGATCGGTCGGAGTCTTCTCGGTAAACAGGATGGGGACAACGTAGAGGTGAGAATTCCCAGCGGTGCCCGATCCTTCGAAGTCGTTAGATTTACAACGATTCACGACAAATAGCGTGAACCGCCTCAGGGGGAAAGTCTCGAAACCCTCCCTGCGTACGGCCTTGAGACTGCTATCGCGGGCTGCTCGGGCTTGTTATGAACCCCGATTTGTTCATGACTGGAAATTAGCGTAAGATTCCTCCGATGGGAGGGGTGTGCGGACTGAGCCCAACCTAGGGACCTGATGACATTCCACACGATCAGCGGAAAGATCGGAAAGAGCGGTAAGAAGGCTCAGAATTTTCTCGTTGGCCGTCTGTCGAAACACCGCGTCAGCCCCAACATCCTCACCTTCATTGGCCTCGGCATAAACATCTTCGCAACAGTGCTCTTTGCGAAAGGTTTGTTCTTTTGGGCCGGGCTTGTTGTGCTCTTTGCCGGTGTCTTCGATATGCTCGATGGCGCTGTCGCCCGGGTCACGCAGAAGGTGACGCGATTTGGAGCATTCCTCGATTCCGTCATCGACCGATATTCTGACATGCTGATGCTTTTCGGCCTGCTGATATGGTACGCGAAGGTCGACCGCATGTTTTATGTCGGACTCACCGCCATGGTCATTGTCGGGTCGGTCATGACCAGCTATACCCGCGCTCGAGCCGAGTCCCTGATCCCGGACTGCAAAGTGGGCTTCCTGGAACGCGCCGAACGAATCGTGCTTCTGGTGATCGGGGCCTTAACCGACCGTCTGGCCGTGGTGCTCTGGATAATGGCAATCCTTACCAACTGGACGGTTTTCCAGAGAATCTGGTACACCTGGAAAGAAGCCAGCAGACTGGAACGGCAGGATCTTTCTCTTGAACCTGAGGATGAAGAGGAAGCCCCAAAAGAAGCCGAAGTGGCCGCCAAAGCCTCCCTCTAGCAGCAGGTGGCAACTGCCGCTGCTACCTGCAGGGGCCCATAAGCGAACGCCCGAACCCCCGAAGCTTCCTCTTCTGTATGTCCGGTTTATCAGCGCACAAACCCTCGCTGAAACCGTGCGGTGGTAGACCGCACCTGCGGGCAGAGGTTGATTTGTTCGCGGCTTCTATACCCAGACCCAGTAACCGTCTATCTGTTGATGTCCTCTGGGAGGTCCAATTTGAAAACGCCGCTGGGGATGCGACCGTTAAGTACGATGCTGGAATATTTCACAATCTGGTAGTCACCGCCGGCTTCATTGAGCCGGCTCTGGACAGGAATCCATCGGTTCTGATCGACCCACAACTGAATCGTAGGGAACATGCCGGCAACCGGTTCGGCTTTTGGTTCCAGCAGCAGGATCGATGTCTGAATGCCCTCCAGTATCTCCTCACCCATGAGCGCCACCGCATAGTCGTCGGTGAGCGTTTGATTGGAAGCTCCGAATCCGATCATCAGGAATTCCGCAATATCACTCCGTTCTCCGAGATCATGTTCTTCCAGTAAATTGATTCGTGGACGGTAGAGTTGCGCTTTGCCATCGGCCACAAGCAAGTGCTGCTCAGTCGGTTCACCGATGCTCAGTCGAATGCGGCTGTCTTCACCGGCTCCATCGAAATATACTTTGCCCGAGTCGGTGCTACGGTCATTGACAAAAACGACAACCTTAGTACGCTCGATTTCGGCTTCGAGATTGCGAAATGCCCGGCCCGACACTTCCATGTGTTCCAACACCGCGTCCAAATCGCTTCCAGTCTGGGCGAGGGAGACACCAGCCCAGAACAGGGCCAACAGGGCTAAAGACCACGTTGGAGTTCTCATTGTTGAACCACCCAGAATGAGTACGCCGCTAAGGTGCCACGCGTATCGTCTATGGGTTCGATCCGGTAGATATCAATGGGATCGTCCCCTTGGAGAAATGCCTGCAGCGCGTCGCGCGCATCCTGTTCCAATTCTGGGGACGGACCGGCAAAGATCCTCGCCTTCACCCGAACCATGTAGACGACGTTCCCATCATCGTCGAGAACCCTCTGAACCTCGTCCGGGGAAGACAAGCTCAAGAAGTCAGGACGGTCATTGAAAGCAGCCTGAGGAATCAAAATAATGACAATCAGAATCAATCCGCACAATACGTCATATTGAAAAGATCCTCGCCCAAACTTCCAGATAATCCAGCTTTTCATCTCCCTAGCCCTCTCCGGTGACAGCCTGAGACAACAGTCCGGCATCCCAACTCGTGTCGCCCGATCCTCCACCTCCATCGTCACTGTGGACGAGGCCATCCCGCAATTCAATGATGCGGTCCGCACGACCCGCAAGATCCGGGTTGTGAGTAACGATGAATATCGTTTGCCCCATTTTCCGGTTCAACTCGCGAAACATGGTCAGGACGGTCTCGGAATTCTTCGAATCCAGGTTACCCGTCGGCTCGTCAGCCAGAATGATCGCGGGTTCCTTCACAACAGCCCGGGCGATTGCGACCCGCTGTTGTTCCCCACCCGATAGTTCTGTAGGACGGCGGTCCATCGCGTCTTCCAATTGCAGAAGATTCAGGATTTCCGAAAGCCGGGCGTCAACTTCCGGTTCTCCATGATCGCCGCGAATTCGTCGGGCGATTTCAATGTTCGCACGCGCGGTCAGCGTAGGCAATAGATTGAACTTCTGAAAGACGAACCCGACCTTGTCCCGCCGAAAAGCCGTCCGGGCAGAGTCGTCCATCTCCGCAAGATTCTGGTCGCCGATCAGTACGCGGCCTCCAGTAGGCTGCGTCATCGCACCGAGGATGTGCATCAGGGATGACTTGCCGCAACCCGAAGGTCCCATGATAGCCACCATTTCGCCCGCGTCGACTTGAATGCTCACTCCACGGAGGGCTTCGACCGCGATCCTTCCGGTCCGATATACCTTTTTTAAATCAATGGTTTCCAACAACACGGGTCTTCTCGCAACCTGAACTTCAGAGGATTCGATATGTATCACAAAAGCTATTCATAGGCGAGAGCTTCGACCGGGTCCTGATCCGCTGCACGATAGGTCGGGTAGGTCGCACCGAGGATTCCGCTCACCAGGGCAAGGCCGATCGCCCGGAAGATCCAATCGGGGAGGATCACGATTGTAAGCGTGGGATACATGCGTGGTACCACACCGGCGGTCAAGAAGCTCAGCCCGATGCCGATTGCAATTCCAGCAACGCACAGCCAGAGTGTTTCCGTCAGGATCATGCGGACCACGAAACCCTTGGAGGCACCGAGCGATCGAAGGATGCCGATTTCACGGGTTCGCTCGTTGATCGTTGTGTACATGGAGAGAAAGATAACAAGCACGCCGATAGACACAGAAAGCGCCATCACTACTGTAAGGAATGCATCCAGTGCGGGCACGCTTGTATTTGTCATTAAGGAAACTATGTCCCGCATGGGCCGGGCGGGATAGGTCGGCAAGATTGTCTCGAGTTCGTCCGCAATCACGTAGGTTTCATCAGGGTTATCCAGCTTGATAAAGAAAAGGGACGCTCTATCCGGGGCTCCCATCATGTCCTGGGCCGTAGTGATATCCATGAACAAACGGGCGCCTTTACCATGGTCCACGATGCCGGACACCTTGAATCGGTGGTTCAGCAAGGAGATTTCGTCTCCTACAGCGATGTCCTTGGCATCCGCATACAGGTCATCAACGACGATTTCCTCCAACGACTGGAAGATTCGTCCGTCAATAAACAAGAAATCACCGCCCACATTTCTGAAGCTGTCGACTTCAATCCCATAAACGATGTCGAAACCGCCCTGGGAATTGAACTGCGTGACAACCGGCGCGACGGACCGAACGCCCTCCAGTTCCGCCAGCCGCCCCCCTATTGCAACAGGCATGACCGCGCTGTTGAGGCCAAGAAAAATCGAACTGCCCGGGGCCTGGAGCATGATGTCGGCGCCAACACCTTGAGTGCGTTCCCCAGTCTCAACGTTGATCCCGGTAACGAGCCCCACGATGACTAGAATCAGGGCCACTTCTATAGACACAGCCACGATACTTACGCCAGTTCTGACGGGCCGCTGGGCAAGGTTGGCGAATATGATTTCGCTGTTCAAGGAAACCTCAGCAGTCGGTGTTGAGACGCCGCTGCGATTCAGTCCAATTGATCCGGCTCAGCTTCACTGATCTCGATCAGTTCCGCATTCTGGGGAACTGCAATCACAAAGGCGCTTTCTTCGATGGGCGTATTCAGCTGAGTAGTGTCAAAGTTTATTTCTAGGGAGTAGTCTTCGATCGGCCGTTCAATCAGAATCCGCTCCGGGAAACTCATCCCTTCCAAGTCCTGGTACAAATCATAGGACACGTCGGTCTCGCGGACGCCTGCGGGCCCAAAAATCTGTTTCCTCGAAACCCGAAGGTCCCTGCGATCGATCCAGAGCTTCTCGATTACTTGAGGCTCATCACCAGCACTGTCGACAAACTCGAAAATATAGAAACTGCGGCGCCCGTCGACCGTTTCATAGAACACCGGCAAGACGCTCGGACTATCGACATACTGATCAATGTCCACGAATAGCGCATCCATAATGTGTTGGGGCCTGAGATTCAGAATCGCGTTATCAGTAGTGACCCGTGTGGAGGTATCGCCGACAAAGACGCGATTCTGGACCGGAACGTTGAGCTGAAATGCCTCGCCGTCAGACACCATGTCAAAAACGGTCACCAGCGCCAAGGGAGCCTCTCCCCGCATCCGGATTCGAGACGGCCTTTCCACCACAAGAAAACCCCGGGTCTCCCGGTACACGGTTTCCTCTCCCAAGGTCAGTGCGCCGGCAGAGGCAGTGAAACTGACCGCTGCGGTCAGAGTCCTTACGGAACGGCTGATTTCTTCGAGAATTCGGATCAACTCCTCTCGAGAAGCCTCAAGTGAAGGAAACGGGAGCTCTTCGACGGGGACAACGCGGGTTCGAGAGACACCGCAACCCGTCAACATGAGGATCCCGGACAGCCCGATCGACATGAACAAGCCCGTATACCTGCCAGAATTGAAATTGGAACCCTTCAATTGTCTGCTCTCAGATTTCCTGGTTTCCCACTCGACGCCGGGACCATACATATAGAACAGTTGAAACGACGATGACGCCCGAGACGAACGCACCGATCTTTCCGAAATTCTGCTGGACAAAGGCAATCGCGGCCGCTCCGTACATTACGGCCAGGATTCCCTGGGAAAAGTATCGAATCCCGCGGCCAATCAGGACGGCGATCATGAAACGCGGCCAAGAAATACCGAACATTCCCGCCGACAGAACGAATACCTTGAACGGCGTCGGCGGCGGCAATAGAGACGGCACGATCACGGCCAGCAGCCCATAGCGGCCATACCATGCGCGGACACGGTCTAACTGGTGCGAGGAAAAGCGTCTCCGGACCAGAGCCTCGCCACCGGATCGGCCGACCGAATAGAGCATTGCGCAACCGATTACAGAGCCAACGGTTGTCAGTCCAGCATAGACCAGCATCTGTTCCGGTGCCCGAATCGAGAACGTCATCAGCAGGATATCGTTCACTTCCGGCAGCGACAGGAACGACGAATCGCATACCGCCAGCAACATCAACCCAAGACCGCCATACGGCAGCAACGCTTGCTCCAGCCATTCGGAGATCGTACTGAAAATTTCCATTCTGCAGTCGAAGTACCGGCAGATGCTCTCCTATCGGAATTGCCTCGGACAGCCTGCACTCCATCACGAGAGAGGCTGCTATCTCGTACAAACTCTTTATTTTAGCATGCGGCTCCCACACCGGTTGGGTCTATTTGATCGCTGGGAGAGGGGCTCTAGATTCCGCACTCTTGTCACACCACAGATTAAGGATTCTTGCTGCGCGAAGCCCCGGCAAAATCCTGGAACGTCCGCTTGGGGTACTTGAATAACAAGAGGTGTGCGTCTCCCGGCGTTCCCGAATCGCTTCAAGTCGTGTACACTGGCCCAAACATCAATTTCCCAACGGGACTTACGATGAAACCAATCCTCTGTTTCGTTTTGACCGCCACCTTCCTTGCGACCACGATCGCTCCACCCACTCTGTCTCAAATGCGGGGCGGGCGGCGATCGGAAGCCGAAGCCCGGATCCGGGCCCAAGCCCGGCAGGAAGAGCGCTATAAGGCGCAGGAAGAGCTCAAGACCGCGACAAACGAATTGGCGACACTCGCGAAAGTTTTGGTCGATGAGGTTGCAGCGTCCGACGAATTCACGACCTCAATGAAGGTCTTGGAGGCGAGTGGCCGAATCGAAGAACTCGCCAAACAGATCGAAGAACTCGCCAAGACGATCAATCGAAGGGCCCAAGGACGTTAGCACGCTCGAGGGTCGGAGACTTCGGTCGCGTTAGAGTTCTCGGGCCGGGTAAGGGCTCGTATCCACAATCGCGTCGGCTACGGAAGTCTCAGGGCCACGAGTTCCGCCGGATGTCCCTCTGCGGCAACGGCAATGACGAGGTATTGAATCCCGCCGACCATGTACGACATCGGCATGCCGGTCTGGGTTGCCGGAAGCTCGATCTCAGCCAGGATATCTCCTGTCGCTTTGTCGTGAGCCCGCAACACTGGCCTACCCCCGACACCCTCTCCTGAGAACAGTAGCGAGCGCGTCGCCAGAAGTCCAACGCGAGTCGGACGCCCCGTCCGGCCAATCGCCACCCCGGCCAGGGCCGTGTGGTTCTTGATTTCCTCTGGCGTATCTGCGTTCGCAATCTGCCAGAGCATATCGCCACGGTTCAGGTCGATGGCACTGATCTGGCCATACGGGGGCTTGACAGCTGGCAGACCATCGACAGACAGCGTCTCGGCGGGCATGAGCATGTAATCGACCGTGACACCTTCGATCGGAGGCAGCAACCCCTCGAGGGCCGCACTCATCTGGGAACTGACGTACAGGATCCCCGTTTCCGGATCGACTGCGCCGCCTTCCCAGTTACCCCCACCGGAGGAACGCGGCAGCATGACCGTGCCACGAGTGCCGTTTTCAGGGTTCAATATTTCGATCGGGGTAAAAAGAGGCCCGAAGCGCACGCCCTCCACCAAAGCCAAGGCCTGTTCCCGCAGCTGGGGCGTGAAGTCAATCAGGTCATCCTCGGTCAAGCCCGAGTGAAAGCGAGTGAAATGCCGGGGCGGTCGAGTCGGAAATGGCTGCGTGGGCGAAAGGCGCTCGCCCGGAACGTTGGTGTCCGTCGGTACTGGACGTTCCTTGATGGGCCACACCGGTTCGCCCGTTTCCCGGTTAAAAACATAGGCCCAGCCCTGTTTGGTGATTTGTGCCACGGCCGGGATCGGACGTCCGTCAACCTCAATGTCGACCAGTATCGGTGCCGCCGGATTGTCGAAATCCCAAACATCGTGGTGCACGAGCTGGAAATGCCAGAGGCGCTCCCCGGTTTGCGCGTCGAGGGCTACCACGCTGCTGGAATAGAGATTGTCGCCCAACCGGTGCCCCCCATACCAATCGTGGGTGGATACCTCGGTTGGGAGGTACACGATACCCCGTTCGACGTCGGCCGAGAACATCGTCCAGACGCCCGCGTTACCAGAGTACAGGTTCGAATCGTCTTCCCAGGTTTCGGCACCGGGCTCCCCATCCGCAGGAACGACGTGGAAGCTCCAGAGCAACTCGCCTGTCCGGACGTCGAAACCCCGAATGTCACCCGGGATGTTCTCCGGTGTTGGCTGATTGCGACCGCTGACATGGGCCGATCCGACGATGACCACGTTGTTGACTATCAGAGGCGGCGAGGACGAGCCGATCGTGCCGACTGGATCAACACCGTCAGGGATTCGAAGCGTGCCCATCAGGTCGAGAACACCGCCGTCGGCGAAGCTGGATTCGGGTCGTCCGGTAGCGGCGTCGAGGGCGATCAAGCGATAACCTGGAGTGATGTAAAAAATTCGCGACCGATGCCCGTCCCCGCCTTCCCAGTATGCGACACCCCGTCCGGAGTTGATCCGGGGCGCGCGTGCTCCCCGTTCACCCTCATCTATCCGATAAACCCAGAGGGTTTCCCCTGTTGATGCCTCTATCGCCACAACGGCTCTGCGGGAGCCCGCGGTGGCGTAGAGGACGCCGCCGACCATGATGGGCGTGGTCCGGTAGTTGTTTTCGGGAATCGGACCGAAGTTGCGGGCCGACCACCGCCAGGCGATTTCCAGGTCGCTCACGTTGGAGGCGTCGATCTGGTCCAGTGGAGAATACCGGGTACTGCCCAGGTCATCTCCATACACGGGCCATTCACCCCGGGCGGGCCCGACCTGTGGAGCGGGGTGGGCCGTGGCCGCAAAGAGGACTAGGACGATGCAACAGGTTGCAGCGCGGGTCTGGTGATTGAGAAGCCATGCTGCCATAACCTGCCCAAAATATCTTGAATGGTTGATCGCGACCGAGGAGTCTTCCGATCAGAGATTCCCTTGCCGGATTCGTCTATTCTGTACCTTCATTCACAGCCCGAGCACTGTGCCATCGGAACACGCCCTTATCTATCAAAGAAAACCCGAAAGGTCGTAGGCCGCCACTCTGTTCTCCTGCATATGAGGCACAATCGCGAGACTCTGATCTGGTATAAAGGCAAGATCCGCTGTCCCGGACCCCAATTCGGCCAGGTCCCGCACAGCACCTTCACGGCCGACGTGGATCAGCTTTCCAGCAAGGAAGTCAGTAATCACATAACCCCCCTGCCCGTCGCTCTCCACACCGTCAATATTCGCGAATGGAGATGGAGTGATCAGAGTCTTTTCCATTGTGGCAATATCCAGTGCGAAGAGTCGGCCGGGAACCTCTGTGCTGAAATCAGCTTCAGGCCGACCCCAGGCACCCACAATCAAGCGGTTGCCCTCGACGAGCAACCCGTTCGGATACTCCAGTGCATCGCCCTCTGCAAAGATTTCAAATCCACCATCCCGGACGACATAAATACGGCTTGCCGCCATGTCCGAAACGTAAACCGTCCCGTCATCACCAATAGCAACATCGTTCAGGAACTGGGCACCCTCCACGCGCACCCTCGAAACGATCGCGGCCGTTTCGATGTCGATCGCGACAACCTCGTCGAGATCCGCCGTCCAGAGGACACCCTAGTGGCTCCTTAGTCCCTTTGGCGCATTCAATCCCGTGACCCAGGCATCCGCCAGCACTTCTCCGTCGCGGCTGAGTTTGACAATCCGGCCGTTTCCGTCTCGAGCAGCCGGATCTCCAGCAATTTGGGATACGAATATATAGCCCGAGTCCCCGTCAAAGTAGACGCTCTCGGGTGTTTCCATCCCGTCTGCAGCTTCCCAGACAACGCCTACTCCAGATGCGGCCCCCCCCCGAATCGGGTTCGTAGACGGCACTCTCCCCACCGTCCGGTGTCGGCGCGCACGAGGAAAGCAATACAATCAGAGAGGCGCGGGTGAGAAATTTTAACCGCTTGCCTGTTTTCAACATCACAATTTATCCTCTTGATCAAACATATTGATCAATCATAGCAACCCTCACATCGTCGCCAACGTTGATGGAATCACACGCGATTCCCGATCGCACCGGTGTCGCCGCTGAGGAAGTTTCAAGTTCCCACGTCACCCGTTCACCGTTCTGATCGTTGGTATCGAGGACGAGTATCGCGTCTACCGGTTGACGCCGGGTGGGACATCGACTCCCCCCCGAGTCCAGCCTTTTCAATTGAAGACCTGATAAAGCCGGAGGCTCGGACTTCAGCGACAAATTCTTCAATCGCTTGCAGCTTCGCATTATCGCCCTTGGGGACGACAAAGGCCTGCTCGACGTCCATGAAACTGTCGGGCAGCACCCGCAACAGGGAGACCGATGCCGCCTGCGCGTCTAGCGAACGCTGCCGGTTGATCGCGAAGGCGTCCACGTCTCCGCTCGTCAACAGCATTTCTAACTCAGCCTGGATCGGGACCGTTTCGAACAATCGGATCTCGGCGTTCCTTAACTGACGGCTGACAAAGAGCTGCTGCGACTGTCCCATGACGGCCCCCACCTTGACGCCGGCACGATCGACCTCTGCGTCCGTTTCGATTGATGAATTCGCGGGAACCAGGTAACTGCTGAACATGACCAGGAACGCGGAGCCATAGTCCACTTCAAGCGCCCTTGAGTCGCTATATGCCAGGAACCCGATGTCGGCTTCACCGTTTTTCAAGGTGTCCATCACACCCCTGGCGTTCGGCGCTGAATTAATCGTGTAGGGAACCTCAAGCCTGGCAGCCAGCTCGCGAACGAGGTCGGGCACCACCCCGCTGGCCACACCGGTTTGTGCGTCCATGCGTCCCTGAACGGGGTTGCCACCGAGGAAGACCGCACGGAGTGTGCCCGTGGGCGCCAGGACCAGCGACGGTGACTGGGCAACCAGGACCCTGGCAGTCATGAGGCCGACAAGCAGCCAGTACACAGCGAACCAGGCTGCGTATCGCATACGGGCACCCTTCTTTCGCACACCTATCCGAATGCCTACTGCATCCAGAGAGGAAGCCTAGCTTGCCTATGCTACTAACACATTACGCCGCATCCGTCCATTCTAGGGATGTTGTTCAAACTTGTCAGAATGGATCACAAGCAGTCGCGAGGAGGTCACAGACGCAGGGGAGCTTAGAGTAAGCCTTCGAGTTCCCACTCGCTCCTCCCGACCTCATCGCAAATAGCACAATTGCAGCCGCCGGGAATCGCGCGATGGTAGCCCCAAATCATCTTCTGCAGTTCAGCGATTTCCTCACATGTCTGGAGGTCGTCGGCAAGCAACCGGCTCAGGGCCGACCGCTTACTCGCCAATTCGGACTCAAGGGCGGCGATCCGGGCTTTCGCTGCCGTCAGGGCGGCGGACAACTGTTCAATGTTGTTTGGAGCTGGGCCAGGACCCGTATCTTGAGGCTGCATGCAAACTCCAAGGGGAGCGGCAGACGACCGTTCCGGCTGGGTGCGCCTGAGAGCAGCGACCCAACTGCAGATACTCTGCCTATGTATTGGAGGGTAGGCCGGATCATAACGCCTTTCAGATTGTAAGGCGTTTTGCCCTGGGTGCGGTGCCCACTTTACTGGACAAATTGGTCATCTGTCAAGAAACCTGCGACAATGCCACGTTGAAAGTTTTTGGCCTGGAAAGTTCTCTACGGTAAGCTCGGAAGCGGTATGGCAGGATGTTTGTCGAGCAACCGCAAAATTCGTGTCACGATTCGGAGGAGATAGACCATGCGTTCAAGATTCTCTCTTACCGTCGGCGCAGGCGTTCTTGCGCTGTCACTTTTGACCGTTCCCTCCTGGGCCCATCACGGTTGGGGTGGAAACCAAAGCGAGGAATTTGAGATCACGGGCACCGTCCACACCGGCGTGAGCCTTGCGGGACCGCACGGAACCATGCAATTGATGGTCAACGGTCAGGTTTGGGATGTCACTTTGGCGCCCCCCGCCCGCACCAGTCGTGCGGGTCTGACCGAAGATATTATTCCGGTCGGAGCCGAGGTCACGCTACATGGCCACCGTAACCGGAGCCGGTTTGAGGTCAAGACTGAACGCGTCATGTGGAACGGACGAACGTTTAACGTCTATCCCAATCGCAACTAGTACAGCGCCGGAGGAGAGCTTGGACGCATTCATGGCGTGGCTCGAAGGCTCCGCACTGGGCCACGCCATGCGCGAATCCGGAGTTTGGACGTACGGGATCGTCAACCTCACCCACATCTTGGGTGTGGCTTCACTTTTCGGTGCTCTTCTCGTGCTCGATCTCCGATTGTTGGGCGCATGGCGAAAGGTTGCTCTTCCAGATATTGCCAGACCTACAGTTCCCGTCGCAACAGCAGGTTTTGTAGTTGCCGGAGCCAGCGGCATTTGCCTGGTCTCGGCCAACGCAACGGAATACATCGGTAACCCGTTTCTCTATATCAAGTTTCCAGCCATCATACTGGGCCTGATCAACGTCGCCGTGTTGAATCTCTTGCCACCCTGGAAAGAAAGGAACGTACGGGAGCTTTCCGCGCGCGAGCAGTTCCAGCTATCGGTGGTGGGTGGCATATCGCTCGCATGCTGGCTGACCGCTGTCAGTGCCGGCCGGCTGATCGGGTACTGGTAGGCTCACCCCCAATTTCGTCCTGGGAACCCTAGAACCCTATCGGCAACTTGATGGGGCGAGGGGGCCAGGACATGATTCGGGGATTGGGCTGGGGAGCTCGGATTGCATTAGCTCTCGGACCCGCCAATACCGGCAGGCCCCGGAACGGACCCCTGTGGAACCCGTCGCAGGAAATGCATGGAACCGGTCCTGTCTTGACACCCTCTCTGTTATAGTTCGCTCCGACACCATGCACTCTGCAGCAGCTCCCGAACAGTACGCGCCCGATTTCTCGCCCCACGGTTGGTCGGAAAGGGATCTCCATTTCCTCGAACCGTTCGCGACAAATGCCGGCGGGCTCGTCTCGGTACTTAGAAATCTCCCCCCCGAAATCGTCGGCGCGCTCTGTTCGAGGGCCAGCCGGGCCCAGGGGTCCTTATTGGAAGTCCTACTTAAGGAGTACATTTATCCGATCGTCGATGGAGACGATCAGGCTCTGGCCGAGGAACTGGAAACAACCGTCCAGTTCTTCAGGAAACACGGTTTCCGAAACATACTTAACAACCATCGCGCCCAGAAGTTTTACGCAAAATGGCTTTCGCAGTACGGGGACGACTCCATCGCGCAGATGACGGGTACGCACGTCGTCCTTTGGGGCATATCACAGGTCGCGATGAAATTCGCAGAGGATCAGCGGATCGGCCTGGAGCCGATCGAAAAATCCACGCGCTACGTCAATTTCGGGAACAAGGTGGGCGGCCGCTACCTGTACTACGTGCCGACCCCGGACCTGGCACATTTGGGCTGCCTCGATGACTATGTATCGACCATGGACTTCCTGTTCGATACCTATGTCCAACTGCTCGAGCCGCTGCAGAAATGGCTCCAAGCCAATTTCGACCAAACGGACTCTGTTCTCGAGAAAAAGGCTTTCGATACCTTGCGCGGTTTGCTTCCGATGGCCACGCTCGGTCAGGTCGCATTCCGGGGCAACGCCCAGTCTTTTGAATACCTCCTTAACCGGACGTCACAGCATCCTTTAGGTGAGCTGCGCTGGCTGTCGATGGCTCTCAAGCAGGAACTGGACCAGGAAATCCCTTCGTTGCTATTGAGACTGCAGGACGAAAAATCGACCGGCTATCAGGAATATCTGACTCGGAAGCATGAACGCGTTCGTGAATTCACCGCCGCGCATCCACCACGGTCTGCCCATCGGGATGTGGGGGCAGGAGTCAAACTCGTTGAATGGGATTCCGACGCTGAGAATAAGGTACTGGCCGGCATACTGTTCGCGCACACGCATTCGGGCTGGGACGAGGCTTTCCAGACTGTCTCTGGGCTTCCGGATCGCGCGAAAACCGACCTCTTTGAACGGTACCTGGCCGGACGCCCGGCACGCTGGTACAAGGTCGGCCGCTCGCTGGAAAACTCTTATCTGCGTTTCGAAATAATGGTGGACATTGGCTCGTATCGCGATCTGCACCGACACAGAATGATGACTCAGGAACGACAGCTATTCTCGACGCATCATGGATACGATGTCCCGACTGAAATCACGGAAGCGGGTATCGAAGACCACTACAGGAAGGCCCTGGACCGTGCCAGCGGGCTTTATCACACGCTCGAAGCGCGAGACTCCAAATTGGCTCAATACGTCGTCCCGCTTGCGTACCGTGTCAGGTTTTACCAGTGGCAGAACTTCAGGCAGCTATTCTGGGAAACGGAGTTGCGCACGATTTCTCAAGGCCACCCGGCATACCGAACAATCGAACAGGAAAAGTACTCGCTGGTCCGCAGCAAATTCCCTCTGCTCTCCAAATACATGCTCGTCGACATGAACGATTACAGAATCGCGCGTCGAGGCACTGAAGAAAACATGGAACTGAAGGAAGAACGGATTCTTTCGAAACTGAGAAAGCCTTCTGGTTGACCTGCCATCAGGGGAGAAGTGAGCATGTCTAGCCCGCGATCAAAGATTGGCGCGAACTCCCGAAATTCAGATGTACGGGATGCGGTGAATGCTGCAGAGGGACGATCGTTATGCTGACGGACTCCGACGTCCGGCGAATCGTCGAAGGCACAGGGATGGCGCCTCGAGAATTCGTTGGCTTCTTCGCAGAACACGAACTGAAGATGCACAAACGGCATCCATTCTGGATCCGTTTCGCCAATCGGCAGGCGGCAACGGCTCTTCGGTGGGGACGCAAACGATGCATCTTCCTGGATCATGAAGACCGGTGCAGCATATACGGACACCGGCCCCCAGCCTGATCGTGAACGGATGTTCACGATCAGGCTGTCAGACCAGGGAGTTGTCGAGGGCCTGGTGTTGAGCACAGTCTCCGAATGTCTTTGTGAACTGGACGGGAACGTCAGGCGCCCGGAGCTGGCCGCTGTCTCTCGCTGGAACGAAGAGGAATCCGCCAAATACCAAGGCCTCGGCAAGGTCTGGAACAGCGAGAAGAAGCGGCCGCGGACCCGGGCCGCCTTTCTTGAATTTCTGGGCCTGGAATGGAACTATGGATTCCGTCGTAGAAAATATTCCATAGCTCGAACTCACGTGCCTTCGTTTGGCTAGTCTCCTCGCTCCGAGATCCTTCAGCGCTGAACCCTCAGTCCTTCCAGTGTACCCATTATTTTCAAATACTATCTTCCCATCGCAAATCCCAGCATACGTTCCACCGCATAGAGAGTCATCTGACCTGATGGCCCGGCAAGGTTGGCATCCATGCCGTGATTACCCCACGGCAACTCCAAATGGAAGTGAGGCACAGCTGCGCGCGCCAACTCCGATGCCAGCCGCCGGCTCTGCAGTGGGGACACCAGCATGTCCTTACCGCCGTGGATCAGAAGAGTGGGTGGTGAGTCCGGCTGCACGAAGCGAATCGGAGATGCCTGGTCAAAAGCGTCGGCCACTTCCTCAGGGGTTCCCCCAAGAAAGCCGGATATGGCTCCATTGCTATCCATGATCCTGTGCGGAGAAGGGCGCTGCCAACTCCAGTGCATGTCAGTTGGCGGGTAGAGCCCTACAACACCACGAATGGCCTCAAGACCCAGCGTATAGGCGGCAAGCAAGGCCAGATGGCCACCCGCGGAACGGCCCAGCAGGACCATTCGGGCGGAATCAATTCCGAAGTCGTCTTCACGCCCCACCAGGAAAGAGATCGATGCCCTGATGTCCTCTACCGGTGCGGGAAAGCGGAAGGCGGGCGCAAGCCGGTAGTTAATAGCCACAACAGCGTAACCGGCAGCCGCTAAATAACGGTTCATTCCCTCCAGTTGCGAATTGTCGCCGCTCGACCATGAACCGCCGTGAACAACGATGACCACGGGTGCCTTTCCGCTTAACTCTTTCGCGCGATACAAATCCAGCGTCAATCGAGTTCCGTCAACTTCTCTGTAAACGAACCGGTTCCGCTCCACGATTGGAATCGGAATGTGTGGCAGGTGGGTAACGACAAACGGCGACTGGCGCGAACAATTTCCTGAGGCGCGCTTTGCTGGAGGAGAAAAAACCCGATCGAGTTCCTTTCGGACACTCCGAGCAAGAAACATCGCCCGGGCACTGGGAGAGGCAAACCCGATTACGGCAAGCGAGGCCGGCGCGACAGCCCAGAAAAAGAGGCCCGTCGACAGACCCGCGAAGGCGATGCCAAGGGCAAACAATACCAGCCAGTGCCCCCACTCTGTGGCAGCGATGGCTGGTTTCCAAAGAAAGTACAAGGGTACCCGCACGAATGCCAAGAGCGACCACGCAGCGAGCGCCCAGGAAACAGCAACCAGCAGGACCCACCCAATTCCAATCACGAGAGCAGTATAAACTGAGGCGTAGATCGTTACTGGAACATGCGCCCCGACAGTGGGGCCTTCCGAACCCAGAGAGGATGTACTCCCGCATGTGCGCTCTATGAACGCAGCATAGTAGGCGAGACTTCCACTTCGTGCCGCCATATGAAAAGACCTGCGACGGCTGGCATCGCCCGTTTAGGGTAAAATCGGCGGTCAAGGAGACCTCAAAAATGACCGTCTGCGCTTCCTGCGGCCAGGCAAACTCCGATCAAGCACGCTACTGCCAGTTTTGTGGAACGCCCGTTCCCATCGGAGGGACCGGTCCGTCTCCTCACACCCAAACGGGCGTGACAATATATGCAGGCTTCTGGGTGCGCGCTGGCGCCTTCGTTATCGACTGGGTATTTCTCGCCATCGTTCTGGCAGTGCTGGCGATGATATCGAGCGTCGGCCTCGTCTTCTTACTGGGCATACCCTGGATTTACGAGGCGCTGATGCTGAGCGGCGAGAAGCAAGCGACGCTTGGGAAAATGGCGCTGGGCATCGTCATCACCGACGCGACCGGAGGGCGCCTGACCTTCGGTCGAGCCACCGGCCGACACTTTGCCAAGTACTTGTCCAGCTTGCTAATGGGCCTTGGATTCATCATGGCGGCGTTCACCGAGCGGAAGCAGGCTTTACACGATCTTCTGGCCCGATCCGTGGCCGTGCTCCCATAACCCGCCGACTTGTGCGGCGAACAGTCATCCAATGTTCCGAAAAACCGGATTCTAGGCCACAAAAGCCATTAAACTCTCTGATTCACTATGGAATGAACGGGCTGTTGCCTAGCTGACAGGGTGTTTGGTATGTATCTTACTTATGTCTATTATTTTAGGTATCTTAGCTTAATATGTAGCTCAAGGGGCTCAGTGTGTCATGGATTGGTCGGTATTTTGCCGACGCGGCGTATCAGAAAGGATTTCAAATGCGCTTCTACGAAGAGAGCTTACTGGAACGAACTGTCCTGATCTTATTTCTAGTCTTGATTGCTTCGCCGGGGTGGGGCTAGACACTGACGGGGACGATTCTGGGCACGATCACTGACCCGAGCGGCGCCCTCGCTTCCGGCGTCGAGGTGACAGTCCTCAACACGGGCACGAATCAGAGTCGGAGTACTACGACAACCGGCTCAGGCACATATTCGCTGCCGAACCTCCCGGTAGGGGCCTACAGGCTCGAAGCGTCTCTGGATGGATTTCGAACTAAAGTACGAACCGGCATCACGCTTCAGATCGATCAGAGCGCCCGATTCGACATCACGCTACAGGTTGGCGCGATCAACCAGGTGGTTGAAGTGGTCGCACCGACTCCGCTGCTCCAGACCGACGAATCATCGATTGGAAGCGTGATCGACACGCAGAAGATCACCCGATTGCCGCTGAACGGACGAAGGTTTGAAACGCTGGTCCAACTGCTCCCGGGAGCCGTCACACCGGCTCAGGGCTCCGAAATCGGAACTCGAGGGGGTTTCAGCATCGCGGGCTTTAACGAGGGTGCCAACACGTTCATATTAGACGGCATCGACAATGTCGACCCCGTGCTTCGCAAGTTTTCGTTCCGTCCGTCGATTGACCTGATCCAGGAATTTAAAGTCGAACAGAACTCCTACTCGGCCGAATTTGGACGTAACGCCGGAGCGGTTATCAACGTCACCACGAAGTCTGGAACGAACACGCTGCATGGATCCGCCTGGGAATTTTTACGCAACGATAATCTGGACGCACGCAACTTCTTCGCCGCACCGGGTACGCCTAAGCAGGACCTGATTCGTAACCAGTTCGGCGCGGCTTTGGGTGGTGCCGTTGTCGGGGACCAAACGTTCTTCTTCGTCGCCTATGAGGGCCTGCGTGCGAAGGAAGGAGAAAGCCAGAGGGCTTCGGTCCCCACACTCAAGATGCGCGCGGGCGACTTCAGTGAAGTCGGGACATCCATTGTTGACCCGGCCACGGGCGCGGCTTTTCCCGGAAACGTTATTCCCCAGGCACGCATGGACGCCGTCACACGAGACGTCATCCAGGCCTATCCCACACCCAACATTCCGGGAGCTGGAGTGACGCAAAACCGGGCTGAAACGGCGAACCTTGTGGTAAACGCCGACGATATCTCGATCAGGATTGACCACCACTTGCTCAACAACACCGATCTGATGGGCCGTTACAGCTTCAGCAACCGCCGCGTACTGGATCCGTTCCGAAGCGAGGGATCCCCTGTGCCAACCACCCTGAAAGACTTCGGACAGTCCGTTGACGCCATTTCGACAAGCGCAGGACTGAACTTCACGACGTTCTTGGGTAGCAACATCATTCATGAGTTTCGTGTGGGCTACAGCCGATTCAAGCAGCCCCAACTCCCGATCCAGGGATTGCCCGCAAACCAGGCTTCGGTCGCTGGTTTCGTCAAGGCCTTCCTGCGTTTCAGTCCGTCGGGATACGAGACGATTGGAAGCGGCCGCGAATTTTTCCGGGTGGTCAACGTCTATAACTATATTGACCAGGTCTCGTGGCAGACAGGCAACCACTCGTTCAAGTTTGGTCTCGACGTCCGCCGCTACCTGTTCAACGCTTCGAGCGCCCTGCCCAACGAGTTCGCGTTCGCGTCGGTTCCGGGCCTAGGGACAGGACACTCACTGGCCGATATGTTTTTGGGTCTGCCCCAACAAACGACGTCGAACGGAGGGGACCCATACGGCAACACGAAGAAGACGGAACTCGCGTGGTATGTTCACGACGACTGGAAGGTCACGCCGTACCTGACACTGAACTACGGCGTGCGATGGGATTGGTACGGCCGCATCACCGAGAGCATCGACAAGCAATCCATATGGGACCTGGATTGCAACTGCATGCTGATTGCAGGGCAGGACACGAACAGAGGACTGGTCGACGACGACTGAAACAACTTCGCACCCCGTTTTGGTTTTGCTCTTCGACCTTTCGCAGATGACAGCACCGTGATCCGGGCGGGTGGCGGTATCTCTTACGACAACGAAATGCGCCACAACTTTTCCTTTGTCACGAACCCGCCGTTTTTTGACCAGACACGGTTTAACAGAAGTCCGAATGTGATGCTGACGATGGACGATCCTTTTCAGGCCAACGCGACGGTGCCCCCCAGTCCTTTCAGCATACGATTCGGAATGCCAAAGAAATATCGTGACACGTATGCGGAACACTGGAATCTGAGCATCCAGCGAGAAGTGTTCACCAACACGGCCCTCGATGTCTCATATGTGGGCAACCACGTCGTCAAGGCTCAGAGGCTCCGCAATCACAATCAATTCGTTCTTGGAAGCGAGCGACCCCCGTTTAGCGGCCCTTTCTTTTTCGTTGATGTTCGAACAAGCAGGGAGTTCTACCTACCACGCGCTTCAGGTGAGAGCAGAACGGCGCTTTTCTGATGGTCTCGCTTTTATATCGTCTTATTCCTGGGGACACGCGATCGACGATCGAAACGGAGAAGGCGACGCTTCCTCAGGACCGCTGGGGATCGCGGGAGTACAGAACGCCCACGATGTGAGCCAGGAAAAGGCCAGTGCGGATTACGACGTCCGCCACCGCTACACCTTGAGCTACATCTACGATTTGCCCAATCCGAACTACGACGGTCTTGCCGGTCACATCCTCAACGGCTGGGCGGTCAACGGTATCCTCACGCTCCAGTCCGGGCGACCCTTCACTGTATTTCAACCCGCGCCTTTCGGCGTGAGCGGAACCTTCGGTTTCGGTGAACGGCCCGACGTTGTCGCGGGCACCGATCCGGTGCCGGCGAATCAGGGACCCGACAATTGGATCAACCCTGCGGCTTTTGCGACTCCGACTCCCGGAACCTTCGGAAGCCTCGGCCGGAACACACTTCGAGGGCCGTCGCTGAAAAACCTGGACCTGTCGATAGCGAAAAGCTTCCAGATCAGCGAGGGAAGAGAAATTCAATTCCGTACCGAGTTCTTCAACCTGACCAACCACGTCAACCTGGGCTTACCCAACCAACAGTTCGGATTGCCTGATTTTGGAGAGATCGGCACGACGGTCACACGACAGCGGCAGATCCAGTTCGGATTGCGTTACGAGTTCTAAGCAATAAGTGACAAGTGAAATGTCTCAGAAGTTCTGAGTTCGGGGTTCAGAGGTAGAGGCTGTCGGAACTCACCTACCGCCTGTCACTTGTCACTGACCTGGGTGTCTTCAGCCATAAATGGATAGCGGTAGTCGGTTGGAGGATCGAAGGTTTCTTTAATCGTTCGGGCCGATATCCACCGCAGAAGGTTGAGCCTCGATCCGGCCTTGTCGTTTGTGCCGCTGGCACGGGACCCGCCGAAAGGTTGCTGTCCCACGACGGCAGCCGTAGGCTTGTCGTTGATGTAGAAGTTCCCGGCCGCGTAGCGTAGCTCGCGATGGGCGTCGTCAATGGCGCGTCGATCTTCGGCAAAGACGGCTCCGGTCAAAGCATACGGTGACGTTGTGTTCACCAGGTTCAGAGCCCCCAGCCACTCCTTGTCGGGGTACACGTAGAGAGTCACGATCGGACCGAACAATTCCTCCGACATCGTTCGGTAGTCCGGTCGCTTCGCCTGAACCAGTGTGGGGCGGATGAAATATCCGACCGAATCGTCGGTCTGACCTCCGACCAGGATCTCTCCGTCGCTCGATTCGCGGACGAACTCCAGATAGCCGCGCAGCTTTTCATATGACGCCCGATCGATCACCGCACCCATGAAGTTGCGAAAATCCGTCGGGTCGCCCATGGCGATGTCGTCAATCTGATCGATCAGAGAATCCTTCATTTTCTTCCATAGTGAATCAGGAACGTAAATCCGGGACGCCGCACTGCACTTCTGCCCCTGATATTCGTAGCCGGCTCGAATGATCGCTGTGTTCACGGCATCGGCATTGGCACTGGGATGGGCGATAATGAAGTCCTTTCCTCCTGTTTCACCGACAATGCGAGGATAGGATCGGTAGTTTCGAATGTTCTTGCCGACGGAACCCCACATTCCCTGAAAAGTCTCGGTAGAACCCGTAAAGTGAATGCCTGCAAGGTCGGTGTTTGCCAGGGCGACTCCCCCAACGGTCGGTCCGCTTCCCGGAACAAAGTTGATCACACCGGGCGGCAGGCCCGCCGCTTCAAACAAACGCGCCAGATAATAGCCGCTGTAGACAGCGGTGCTCGCACACTTCCAGACGACCGTATTGCCCATGATTGCCGGTGACGTCGGCAGGTTTCCCGCGATCGAAGTGAAGTTGAACGGGCTGACCGCAAAAACAAATCCCTCCAAGGGCCTGTATTCCAGGCGGTTCCACATTCCAGGCGGTGAAAACGGTTGATCCTGGTAGACGTTCTCGGCGTAGTGAACATTGAACCGGAAGAAATCGATCAACTCGCACGCGCTGTCAATCTCGGCCTGGTGGACTGTCTTGCTTTGAGCCAGCATGGTGGCCGCGTTGACCGTCTGGCGCCAGGAGCCCGCAAGCAGGTCCGCGGCGCGCAAGAAGACCGCGGCCCGGTCTGTGGCGCTCCACATAGCCCAGTCCCGATGCGCCCGCACCGCCGCTTGAATCGCATTTTCGACTTCAGCAGGACCGGCCATGTGCCATTTGGCCAGTACGTGGCCGTGATCATGCGGCATGACCTGCGTTCCGAAAGTGCCGGTCCGCACTTCCTTGCCGCCTATCAGAATCGGAATTTCGATTTCTTCCGATATCATTTCGGCCAGCCTCGAATTTACAGCCTTCCGCTCGCCACTCCCCTTCCCGTAACCCAACACGGTCTCGTTGATCGGGACGGGTACCCTGAAAATGCCGCTCATAACATGTAGGCCCTCTTGATCATTGGTTAAGTCGGATGAGGGATCGACGGTTCTGCTGATTAAGGATAAGGAAACTGTCCTCGTAGGTACCGAATGAAAATTCAGGAAGGATAGGGGATTTCTGCCGTAGGGCCGCTAACTCTTTCCGGGCCCTACGACTCAATTCGCTTCAGATCGCCTAATTTCTAAGCTCTTGGCGGGCATCGCCGATCACGTTGTTCATGCCCTGCAAGTTGCCTCCGGTATTGGCCCCGTATATCGTCCGCAACATATCATAGGCCGCCGCGGAGTAACCGCCGTCGAGAATGTAGGACTTCGCAAAAGAGCTCATCGAGGCCGCAATATTCTCAAGCTTAAGTTCACCCTGGCCAATGAAATAGTACGCTTCGTCGCTCTGGGGGGATAGCGACAGCAACGAGTTGTATTCGTTGATCGCCTGTTGCCATTGACCTGCTTCATACGCGGCGCCGGCGACCGTCGTCTGAAGATAAAGCTGAATCTCATCCCACTGCGATCCAGGCACGCCTTCAGGCGCTGCATTCAATCCGTTCTGTATCCTCTTGGACATTGCGGCGGCATCGGCCCAGCGCTCGGCCGCCTCATGCTGTCCGACCAACTCGTAGGCCAGACTCCAGGTCTGTTCGATCGGAAACTCCTCCAGGGCAATTTCGCCGTACTCCCTCACCTTCGCTGCATTGCCGAGCTGAGAGTAACTCTGGGCAAGGACCAGGGCCACCTGCGGCTCGGTCTGGCTCTGATAGAACGGCTCGCCATAGTTCACGATCGACTCCGCTGTCCCTGAGGCCATGGCGGCTTCCAATGCGAGGGCGATTGGCGGCAGTTCATTCCTCAATTCGAACCACTGGTCCGCCAACTCGTAAACTGCATCGTAATTCTGCGCCTGGGTCAAAGCCTGCAGATTTCCCTGCAAGCCCTGCAGAACCGAGCCCAGCAATTGCTCGTCGAATCCCATCTCCAGGAAAGCCAGATACCGTTCAGCCTGTTCCACCGGGTCCGTCAGCCCGGATATCCGGGTGTACTCCTGAAATTGCTGCCTGTAGGCCTCCTCTGCAGCGGTCTGTGGCGCAGGAAACGGCAGGATCAAAAGCAGCATTATAGTCGCGAACATAGACACCTCCAGATCAACTTGTCGGGAAAACTCCCCTCTAATTAAAACACGCGCGACGGGGGAAGTCCAAAAGCTTGAACAGGTAAAAATTCCTTTAGCCCCCAGATCACTGCAAGAAAGCTAATTCAATGCCAGGCAAGCGCCCGAACCCCGGGTTTAGAGGTCATTACAAAAGGTGTGTAAAAGTCATCAGGCGGCGGCCTTCGATTTGGACACGACTCTGATGCCGTCAGCGAATTGCTGACCATCATAGACCTCTTGTAAGAGATCGGAACCCTTTAAGTGCCGCCAAGCCTTCTCAGCGACACGCAGTAACCTCCAGATCATCGCAGTTGCATTCTCGACGCGCTTGAAGCGACGAGCGGCGTTGGTTCTCAACCGCACCATGTCGAAGGGTGACTCAACGATGTTGGTCGTTCTCAGATGCACCCAGTGTTGCTTCGGGAACGCATAGAAGGTGATCATCCGATCCCAGTCCCGCAACAGCGTCTCACCCGCCTTCGGATAGTTCTTTTGATATCGGCGAATGAACTGATCCCGCTTACGTTCGCATGCGGCTCGGGAGTCGGCGAAGGCCATCCCGTGGAGAAGCTGCCTGGCCGCCGGCTGGTCGGTCTTTGGCAGGTGATCCACCACGTTCATCGACTTGTGGTTCCAGCAGCGTTGTTCCTGGCCCTCGGGGTGTTGCTCGGCCAGGGCGGACCAAATTCCCAGGTGACCATCGGCAACGGTCAGTCGTCCCAGCTTCAGACCCCGATCCCTGAGGTTCCGCAGAATACGACTCCAGGATTCCTTGCTCTCCCTCTGACCGCTCTCACAGGCCAACAGCACTTTACGCCCGTCTGACAGGCCTGCGATGATCACCAGTAGTGCCGCCCGTTCTTTCGCGATCCCCGCTTTTACGTACAAGCCGTCCGCCCAGTGATACACCACCTCAAGCTCGGACAGATCCTGTTGGCTCCACTCGTCGTATTCCAGTTGCCATGTCGATTTCAGCCGTTGAATCGACGCCCGCGACAACGGAGCGCCCGCACCCAGTAGTCCGCGCATTGCCTGCTCGAAGTCTCCTGTGGCCAGGCCGTGAAGATAGAGTTCGGGAAGCAGTTGCCCCAGCTGCTTCGATTTCCGGTGAAAGTACGGCAGAATCTCACTCTCGAAGCGCTCGGTCGTGTTCCGGACCCGGGGCCGACGAACCTCCATCGTTCCGTTCAACATCGCAAACCGTCGCGGTTTCCCGTGACCGTTCCGGTAGCCCCGTCGATCCGAACTCCGCTCCGATTTCCTTCGACCCAAGAACTGCGTCACTTCGTCTTCCAGAAGTTCCTGGAGCCTATCCTGCACTCGTGATCGCGCCCAATCTTCCAGAACCTCATACTGCTTCGTTGACGCCGCTACTTCCGGTGTGTTCTTCTTCTCCATGGGTGGTGTACCTTTCTCCCGGTTGGCCCCGGGATTTGCTTACGGTTAATAGTTCACCGAAAGCGTACACCGCCTTTTTCTTTTTACACACTTATTGGAACGACCTCCGGGTTTATACCACGTCCACCTACATTGTGAACAGCCAGATCAGTACCCAACGTACAGTCACTCGAAATTCGCTATCTGGATTGGCTCGACGGAATCCGCCAGATCAAAACCGAAGACTCGAGAATAAAAATAAAGCTCGGCCTCCAGCGAACGGCGGATCGAAGCCGCCTGCCGAAAACCGTGCCCCTCCTCCGCAAAAGTCAGGTACGCGAACGGCAAATGTTTGTCGCGCAACGTGCCAATCAGAACCTCTGCCTGGGACGGGGGCACCACGTTATCCTGCAGCCCCTGGAACAGAATAACGGGCGTGGATAGGTTTTCGGCGTGCCCCAGGGGCGATCTGTCCTGATACACCGCTTTCGCTTCGGGAAACGGACCCACTAAGCCATCCAGATATCGCAGTTCGAACTTGTGGGTGTCGCGAGCCAATGCCTCCAGATCGGCGACACCGTAGTAGCACGCACCCGCTCGGAACAGATCATGAAACACCAGGGCGCACAGCGTCGTAAACCCACTTGCGCTCCTGCCTCGGATCGCCATTCTCTCCCCATCGACGGACGCGTGCTGGGCCAGGTGCCGCGCAGCTTCGATACAATCTTCGACATCCAGAATCCCCCACTGCCCTCGAAGGAGATTCCTATAGTCCCGCCCGTAACCTGTACTGCCGCCGTAGTTGACATCGACGACCGCGAATCCTCTGCTTGTCCAAAATTGCGTAGTGAGTTTGAGTCCAGATGTGGCTGCGGACGTCGGACCGCCGTGGCTCGTCACAATCAAAGGCGGTTTCTCTCCGGGAATCCCAGAGGCGCTCTTATTCGCGGGCGGATAAAAAAATGCGTAGCCAGTACGTCCTCCCACGGAACGGAACTCAAAATGTTCGGGTGGAGAGACATCCTCGGGATCGAACTCTAGGTCCAAACTCCTCCGGACAACCACAGGATTCGAAGATCCCGCGGCATCGAGCAAAAGCAGTTCGGAGGCAACACTGGGCGATGACGCGATGATGGCCACCCGGTTGTCCCCGTGGCTGGTCACACAGGATATGTCCGTATACGGCAACGGCCAGGGATCGAGGGTGTGGCTTGCGGGATCAATCAGAACTAGAGAGTCGCTTCCGTCATGCGTGTAGACACATACCAGACGTCCGCCGTCAATCAATGCGTAGCGCGAGAGACCGAACACCCACTGTGGGCCTCCGAACTCGGCTTCCATCGGTGCGAGCGCCTGAACCTGGCCGTCTCTATACGCATACAAATTCCACCAACCTGTCCGGTCGGAAATGAAATAAATTGTTCCGTCTACACCCCAAACCGGCTGAAAGACAGATTCTTCCGGTCCCCCAGCAATATGTTTCGGCGCGCCAATGGAAAGGTGTTGATCGAAGTCAGCCACCCAGAGGTCTGTCCCGTCCCATGGCATCCGTGGATGATTCCATGACGTCCACAACAGATGCCTGCCGTCCGGGCTGATACGCGGAAACGAGTAAAAATCATTCCCCGAAATCAAGCTCCGGGGCGGGCGGGAACCTTCTGCGGAAATGATGACCAAATCATTGACTACTTCCTGATCCTTCTCATGAACCTCACGCACGGCAACGAGCCAGTCTCCATCAGGCGCCACGGACGCATCCGCGTAGCGGCAAGATCCGGGTGTGACGGACTCGGGTGTGATGGGCGCGGCATCTCCGGGCCCGTTCAACCGGTAAAGCCGCTGACTGGAATCTTCCGAAAAGAACAACGTGTCCCTGTGAGGCACATACGCACCCCCGCCATATTCATGGACGCGTGTTCGAACGCTTAGGAAATCGGGAATCACATCGTTGATGACGCCGTCCGGTCCGCAGCGCACGAGAACAACGCGCCCTGCCTCCGAGGGCCGGCCTTCCACCCAATATAGGGAACCCTCGGAAAACCGGGGTTCCGCAAGAGACACCACGTTGGCTGTTATCAATTCAGCTGTGATTGGCGATTCCCAGGATCCGTAAGGCTTCTGCTGAGGCATGGGGGGAGAATGAACAGTTGCGAGCGAACGGTTGAAAGTGAAAGTTAAGAGTCTGCGGATCTATTGATCGCATAACTCTGAGCCCTCGACGTCTTAACATCTACTTGTCTACGTATCTACTAACGGAGAGCATGGCTCAGGAGAAATTCATCGGACCACAAACGGCAGTTCAACGATCAACTTGTCTCCAAAAGCAAAACGTGCACCACAATGAGGGCAGAAACAGAACGGATAACGATTCGGCTGCTCGTATTCTCCCCCGCACTCGCCGCACTGGATCTCGTCCTGGACCTCCCATTGATGCTCGATGATTCGGCGCGATTCGTCCCCGCGCGGAGCGTCACCGTTGAACGACACGTCACACCACGGGCAGAACTCATACTCTTCGAACTCTCCTGAAGGGAGCGGCAGATGGCAGCGGCCACAAAAGTCCATTTCGTTTTCGCTGCGATCCAGATAACTCAGGATCGAAACGCGAAGCTGGGTGCGAATGCGCTGAACTTCCGTTGGCCCCGGATTCATTGTGTAGGGTTCCTCGGGCGGATTGTACCAAGACTAACGCCACGGGCAACCAAAAGCGAGTTTCAAGGGCAGTGCCATAATTCCCACCGGGAATAGAGTGTGGCCGAGCCATCTAATTTTGCGGCATTCATGAACGCCTACTTCGAGACGATGTTCGAGAGCAACCCTGCTCTCGCGACAGCCAAGGGCATTCACGATCACGATCGGGACTTTCCTGACTCTTCGGCTATCGCTCACCTCAAACGTATCGAGCAACTCAAGGATCAGCCAGAACGGCTCGAACGGTTGACGCAGAATTCACCGTTGGAACCTGACGGGATCGATCGAGAATTGATTGCCGGCCGTACTCAGGCTGAATTGCTCGACCTGGAAACAGTTGCAAACTGGCGGCGGGATCCGATCGATTTCGTGTGGCTCCTTGGAAGGACCAACGACAGGAGAGCCTGGGGTATACTGAGCCTTCCCTATGATGCGCGCGAAAGTGGCGGAACTGGCAGACGCGCTGGATTTAGGATCCAGTGGGGAAACCCTTGAGGGTTCGAGTCCCTCCTTTCGCACTCGACCCTAGACAAACTGCAGTGGAAGACTGATTTCATGAAAGCAGAACTAACCGATATCAGCACCGTAAAGAAGCGTTTCGAAATTGAAATCCCCGAACACATCGTCACCGATGAAATCACGGCCGTCGCGCGTAAATTCGCAAAGCAAGCCCGCGTACCCGGGTTTCGTCCGGGAAAAGCCCCGCTTGGTGTGATCAAGACCCGCTATCGAGACGACATTATCTCCGAGATGTACCAGCACCTTCTACCGCACTATTTTTCCGATGCGGTACGGGAGAAGAATCTAAGCGTCGTCGATTCGCCTGAGTTTCAGGAAGTCGTCTACTCGAAGGGAGCGCCGCTCCACTTCAAAGCAGTCTTCGAGATCTATCCTACGCTCGACATTACGAATCACGCTGATATTCCGATTGAAGAAGTCGCCACCGAGGTCACTGAAGAAGAGGTGGATGCCACACTGGAACGGATGGTCGAGGAACGCGCTGAAATGACGCCTGTCGCAGAGGATCGTGCGGTCGGTGAGGGTGATTTTGTCGAAATCTCGTTCACAGGCACGCTGGAGGGTGAAGCGGACGACGATGCTCTAGCAGCTGAGAAAGCGCTGTGCGAGATTGGTGGTAATACGACCATAAAGGAGTTTACTGAAAATCTGACCGGCGCCCGGGCGGGAGAGGACAAGACCTTCGGCGTGAAATACCGGGACGACCATCCCGAAGCGAAGCTCGCCGGCAAGTCGGCCGAGTATACGGTTCACGTCGAGTCGATCAAGGAGAAGATACGCCCCGTGCTCGACGACGAGTTTGCCGATGGACTCGGAGACTACACGACCCTGGCCGATCTCCGGGCGGAAGTCCGCAAGAATCTCGAAGAACACAAGAGGACGCACGCCGACGAGCAGACTCGGGACGCGTTGCTCCGCTGGCTGGAGGAAAATAACGAGTTCGAAGTTCCGGAATCGCTGGTGGAACACCAGGTTCAGGTTCGGCTCCAGCGTCTGATGAGGGATTTGGGCCGGCAGGGCATCAACCCACAGCAGTTGGATTTGGACTGGGGAAAGGTTCGACACGAACAGTACGACCAGGCCATACGCGACGTGCGAGGATCGCTGATACTGGATCATCTCGCCGAACAGGAAGACGTAGAGGTCTCCGCTGAGGAAATCGACCAGGAAATCGAGGCAATGGCCACTCAGATGCAGCAGTCCACCCGTAGTGTCCGCGAGGCATTGAACGGAAACAACGGGATCGAGAAAATCAAGGGACAGATCTCCAATAACAAGATACTCAAGATTCTTCAGGACCGGGCAAAGGTTGTGCCTGCGGGAAGCCTTGGAGGGGAATCAGAAGCCAAAGTGACGGAATAGGACACGCTGGATTATGGATGCAGACGCATAAACCACCGAACGTCAAGCAGGAGGATCTTTTCGAAATAGATTGCTATCGTCCTCTGTAGCTGTGCTCCGTGGGCCCACATGCAAAACTTCCACAGCGTGAGGTCACAGACGGCGCCTAGCGATGAACTGGCCCTGCTACAGAATTCCGCTACATGCTGTTTTTCTCGCCGGTTTGTGACACACTTTTCATGGTGCTCGGGTTATCTGGAGAATTGAGAAATTGGGTTTAGAGCCCTGTTTCCCCGACTAACCGCGAATTGAGGTAACGAGAAAATAGGAAAATAGAGCCTGGCCCCGATTTCCGGAATCATGGAAACCACGAAAGTTTCCGATAACCTTACTAGGGACTGCTGTGTGTCAGGAAATAGAGTAGGATTCATTCAACGCAGAACACTCCTGAGGAAAAGATGGCACTAATTCCAATGGTCGTCGAGCAGACCAATCGTGGCGAGCGCGCCTACGATATTTACTCGCGGCTGCTCAGAGACAGCATCATCTTTATAGGAACACCTGTAGACGACAATGTCGCCAACGTCGTCACAGCCCAGCTTCTTTATTTGGAAGCGGAAGATCCCGAGCGGGACGTTTCCCTCTATATCAATTCGCCCGGCGGATCGATCACAGGCGGCCTGGCGATTTACGACACAATCCAGTTCATCCGGCCCGATGTGACGACGATATGCATGGGTCAAGCGGCCAGCATGGGGGCGGTGCTTCTGGCTGCAGGGACCCCAAAGAAACGATTTGCTCTGCCGCATTCCAGAATCATGATCCACCAGCCGTGGCTGGGCGGCCTGCAGGGGCAGGCAACCGAGATCGACATTCAGGCGAAGGAGATACTGCGGATGCGCAGCATCCTGAACGACATCCTCGCCAAACATACCGGTCAACCCTTGGATCGTATCGAAAGGGACGTCGAGCGAGACTACATCATGGGCGCGGAGCAGTCCAAGGAATATGGGATTATCGACGAGGTCATTTCAACGCGGCAATAGGAACGAACCGATTGTAATAAAATGATTTAGAGGGATCCCGGGAGGCCGTGGACACCGACGAACAGGCGGAGGAACAGTGGTTTGAAAAAGAACAGCAGCGAAGCGCTTCGATGTTCGTTCTGCAACAAGAGCCAGAATGACGTTCGGAAACTGATCGCGGGACCAACCGTGTTCATCTGTGATGAATGCGTCACTGTCTGTCAGGACATCATTGACGAAGACCAGGGTCTAGAACCAGTATCCAGCAACGCACATCTCCCAAAACCACCTGAGATTAAGGAATTTCTGGACCAGTACGTCATCGGCCAAAACCGGACGAAGAAGAAGCTGGCCGTTGCCGTCTATAACCACTACAAACGGATCGAGCTGTCGCGAAAGAAATCCGAGATCGAACTCCAGAAATCGAACATTCTGTTGATCGGGCGCACCGGTACGGGCAAAACGCTCCTCGCCCAGACGCTGGCGAGGCTGCTGAGCGTCCCCTTTGCGATAGTGGACGCAACCACTCTGACCGAAGCCGGTTATGTCGGTGAGGACGTTGAAAACATTATCTTGCGGCTCGTTCAAAGTGCCGGAGGAGATGTCGAACGGGCTCAGACGGGAATTATTTATATCGACGAGATCGACAAGATCGGCCGCAAGGACGAAAACCCTTCGATCACGCGCGATGTCTCCGGGGAAGGAGTCCAGCAAGCCCTGTTAAAGATGTTGGAGGGGACGGTGGCAAACGTTCCTCCTCAAGGAGGGCGAAAGCATCCTCACCAAGAGTTCACCCAGGTTGACACGACGAACATCCTGTTCATCTGCGGGGGTGCATTTGTAGGCCTCGAGGAGGTGGTCGAAAAACGTCTGGCAAAGCGCAGTACGATGGGCTTCAAGGGTGAGCTCCGGAGCAAGACCGACGACGGTCGGTCCCAGCTCATCGACGTCGTCGAACCTGAAGATCTGATCAAGTACGGCATGATCCCGGAGTTCGTAGGGCGCGTTCCGGTGGTGGGCACCCTCCACGATCTGGACGAGGCGGCATTGGTGGAAATCCTTACCTGTCCAAAGAATGCCCTGGTTAAGCAGTATCAGCGCCTGTTCGAGTACGAGAACGTCACATTGAAGTTCACCGACAAGGCGATCAAGGCGATTGCGGTCCAGTCGGTCAAACGGAACGTCGGCGCCCGGGGACTCCGTATCATTATGGAAGAGCTCATGCTGGACGTCATGTACACCATCCCGGGACAGAAAATTCACCAAGAGCTAACGATCACGAAGCAGATGGTCGAAAAGAAGGAAGTGCGGTTGCCGTTTGAGAAGGCAGGGTAAGCGGGCTATCCGATGGACTATCGAATTCCGGTCCTGACACCACACTTAACGAATTTCTTGGCTACCGGAAACGAGTCTACAAAATGACTAAGAGGGAAAAATACGAGCAGGTCAGCCTACCCATGGTCCCGATTCGGGACGTCGTAATCTTCCCCTATATGTTGGTGCCTTTCGTCATCGGACGGAAGTCCTCAGTGCGGGCGCTGGAAGCCGCGATGGATGGGGACAAGAGAATTTTCCTGTCCACCCAGTACGACGCCGCAGTCGACGATCCAAAACCCAACGAGATTTATCAGGTTGGAACGGTTTCGAACCTTGTCCAGGCTCTAAACCTGCCGGATGGAAATACGAAGGTTCTTGTCGAAGGCATTGAGCGCGCACGGATACTGAATATTTCAGAAGAAGCGGGCCATCTCACTGCCAAATTGCGGCTATCACCGTTCAGAAACCAGACCTTCACCGGTTACGACAACCTGATCGCCCGTGTCAGTCAGCTTTTCGAGGAATACGTGAAGCTGAGCCAGAGCGTCAATTACGAGCAGGTGCTGGCTGCGATCCGAATGGATGACATCGGGTGTTTGGGCGACACGATATGTTCCCACCTCGCGCTGTCAGTGGAAGAAAAGCAGGAGCTCATCGAGATATTCAACCCCGTCGAGCGGTGTAAGCGCCTCGCGGATTTACTCGATATTGAGATCGAAAAGCTGCAGGTAGATCGGTCCATTCAGGGCCGGGTCAAGCGCCAGATGGAGCGTGCCCAGAAAGAGTACTACCTCAGCGAAAAGATCAAGGCGATTCAACGTGAGCTGGGCAAAAAAGACGAGAAATCGGATCTGGACGAGCTCCGAGCCAAAATCAAGGACGCTGGAATGCCCGATGCCGCGTACGAAAAGGCTATCCAGGAACTCCGTCGGCTCGAAATGATGCCGGCGATGTCGGCGGAATCCACAGTTTCCCGAAACTATGTGGACTGGTTGATCACGGTCCCGTGGAAGAAACGCAGCCGAGAAATCCGGGACATTGAAGCGGCCGAGCGAATCCTGAACGAGGACCACTATGGGCTCGAAAAGGTCAAGGAGCGAATTCTGGAATTCCTTGCGGTGCGGCAGCTCGTCAAAAAACCCAAGGGCTCGATTCTGTGCTTCGCTGGACCTCCGGGAGTCGGCAAGACTTCGCTCGGAATGTCGATCGCGCGGGCGACCGGTCGTAAATTCGTCAGGTTCGCATTAGGGGGCGTGCGGGATGAGGCCGAGATTCGAGGACACCGCCGGACTTATATCGGCGCTCTGCCGGGTCAGATTGTTCAGATGATCAAGAAGGCGGGCACTGTTAACCCCGTCTTCCTGCTCGATGAAGTCGACAAGATGAACATGGATTTCAGAGGCGATCCTGGAGCGGCGCTACTGGAAGTCTTCGATCCGGAGCAGAACTCGAGCTTCAACGACCACTATCTCGACGTCGATTATGATCTGTCGCAGGTCATGTTCATAGCAACGGCGAATGTCCTTCACACGATTCCCCAACCCCTGCAGGACAGGATGGAGATTCTGCGCATCCCCGGATACACCGAAGAAGAAAAGCGGGAAATCTCCAAGCGGTTCCTGATTCCCAAACAGTTGGAATCAACCGGTCTCAGCAAGAAGCATCTGCAGTTCAATGACGGGACCGTCGAGGACATCATTCGCCACTACACGCGCGAAGCCGGTGTTCGAAACCTGGAACGTGAAATCTCATCGGTTTGCCGTAAGGTATCTCGGGCGGTGGTTCGGGAGGGCAAGAAGTACCGTGCCCAGATCGCACCCGAAGACCTCAGCGACTATCTGGGCGTCGCAAAGTTCCGTTCAAACCAGCAGGAAGCCAAGAACGAAGTCGGTCTGGTGACGGGTTTGGCGTGGACCGAAGTGGGCGGTGAAATCCTTGTGACGGAAACAAGCGTAATGGAAGGCACCGGGAAACTGACCCTAACCGGCAAGCTTGGCGACGTGATGCAGGAATCCGCCCAGGCAGCAATGAGCTACGTCCGGTCCCGTGCGCACGCCTTCGGAATTTCGAAAGATTTCTACCAAAGATTCGATATTCACATTCACGTACCAGAGGGTGCGATCCCGAAAGACGGGCCCTCGGCCGGGATCACGATGGCAACGTCCATCGTTAGCGCTTTAACTCGGATCCCGGTTTCACGTGACATCGCGATGACGGGCGAGATTACGCTGCGGGGTAAGATTCTGGCGATCGGCGGAATCAAAGAGAAGCTGCTGGCGGCACACCGCGTAGGCATACGCACGGTCATCTTACCGAAGGAGACCGAAAAGGACCTGGCGGATATTCCGGCTGACATATTGAGGGAGTTCACGATCCACGCCGTAGAAAACATGGACGAAGTTCTGGAGAGGGCGCTCACCGAGCAGCCCACGCCGCTGGATGAAGCCGAGGCCTTTAATCCGGCAGCGCTGGCCGGGGGAACCGGCCAAGAGTCGCCCTCGATTGCGCATTGACTCAAGGCCAATCGGATACGCAGCGTATGCGAACAAGCGGCCTCACCAATCACTTATAAAAATGATACCCTTAGCATCATTCGGCACATTAAACTGGAAATGTTCCTCAATTAGCTGGTAGAATACACAAGTCTGGACATGAGCCTTCCGTGCTCGACCTCCCGTGAAAGTCAGTTGCGCTCGATTTATCAAGAGTACCCAGAAACCGGCTGACTTTCCGCATGATCAACTACAGGAGATCGCTTTTATAGGCCGATCGAACGTCGGAAAATCAAGCTTGCTGAACACACTGGCGAATCTGGGCAAACTGGCCCGAATTAGCCGGTCGCCGGGACGCACACAAACCATCAACTTTTATTCGATTAATGACAGCCTGTACTTCGTCGATCTACCCGGATACGGGTACGCCAAAGTTCCCAAGAAGGTCCAGGCAGGGTGGAGGAATATGGTTGAAGGTTATTTGCAAGACCGGCCGCAACTGAGGTTGGCGCTGTTGCTCATCGATTGCCGCATACCGCCAACTCCGGACGACATTCTAATGAAGGAGTGGTTGGACCACTACCAAATCCAAAACACAGTCATTTTGACGAAATCAGACAAACTTTCACGGAATCGGTTGATTCAATCGATCGTAAAAGCCGAGAAAACGCTCGGAGCCGAAGCGCTGATTCCATTCTCGGCAGTCACACGTCTCGGAAAGAAGGAAACCTTAAAGAGGATTGGGACTGCCGTTTCATAGGTGGAGAGGGCCGATTCGTCCCGAATCTGCCACCACACACCGCAACATCAAGAACCCCACATGAAGAACCCCACATGAGCGAAAAAAGCCTACCGACAACCAAGAAGCTAGTGACAGAACGTGCCGACGGATCCACTTCCATGGACATCGCCCAACTCAAGGAGATGAACATCTCCGCCCTGACCCAGGTCACCAAAGATCTCAACATTCAGGGCGCATCGGGCATGCGCAAGCAGGAACTCATTTTTAAAATCCTGCAGGCTCAGACGGAAAAGAGCGGATTCATTTTCAGCGAGGGTGTACTGGAAACCTTGCCGGACGGATTTGGTTTTCTCCGGGCACCGGACTACAACTACTTGCCGGGACCGGACGACATTTACGTGTCACCGTCGCAGATCCGGAAGTTCGATCTGAGAACGGGGGACACTGTATCCGGCCAGGTTCGCCCGCCCAAAGAAGGTGAACGCTATTTTGCCCTGATCAAGGTTGAAGCCGTCAACTTTGAACATCCGGACAAAGCTCGGAACAAGATCTTCTTCGACAACCTCACACCACTCTATCCCGACGAAAGACTGAAACTGGAAACAGAGCAAGAAGATTTGTCGGCGCGGGTGCTGGATCTGCTGACGCCTATCGGCAAGGGTCAGCGTGGTCTCATCGTGGCGCCACCGCGGACCGGCAAGACGATGCTGCTTCAGACGATCGCCAACTCGATCACTGCCAATCAGCCTGAGGTCATTCTTATCGTTCTATTAATCGATGAGAGACCCGAAGAGGTGACCGATATGCAGCGATCTGTCAATGGAGAAGTCATCAGTTCAACCTTCGACGAGCCCGCGTCCCGGCACGTCCAGGTGGCTGAAATGGTCATCGAGAAAGCAAAGAGGCTGGTCGAACACAAACGCGACGTCGTCATCCTTCTCGATTCGATCACGCGCCTGGCACGAGCCTACAATACGATCGTCCCTCCCTCGGGCAAGGTACTTTCCGGCGGCGTCGACTCCAATGCCCTGCAGCGGCCGAAGCGGTTCTTCGGCGCGGCGCGTAACATTGAGGAAGGCGGGAGTCTGACGATCATGGCAACGGCACTGATCGACACCGGAAGCCGGATGGACGACGTCATCTTCGAAGAATTCAAGGGCACGGGCAACATGGAGATTGGCCTGGACCGCAAGCTCGTAGACAAACGGGTTTTTCCTGCAATTGATATCAATCGGTCGGGCACCAGAAAAGAAGAGCTGTTGGTTCCCAAGGACGAACTCACGCGCATCTGGGTGTTGAGAAAGGTCTTGAACCCTCTGTCCACGGTGGAGGCCATGGAACTGCTCCTGCAGAAGATGGGAAAGACAAAGAGTAACAGCGAATTTCTGGCCTCTATGTCTGGGGCAAGATGATGGGGGATTTGACACTTATGAGTTGATCGTCAATGGTCCCGTTCTGTTAGTTCTCAACTCTAAGTTTCTCAATCAGCGGGGCGGGGCATTCGGAATCCCAACTCAGTGACACGCCTGAGTAGCTCGCCATCCGCGGAAAAGCGGATCTTGACTGAAGATTCGACGCTGTCGACCTGCAGACCGTCGAACAATTGAATCAGGTCGTCGCTCTCCATTACCTGCATCTTACCGAGCGCCACCACGCCTCTCAACAAATCGCCCGTCCGTCGAGCTGTATCCGGTCCTGCAAACTCGCCGACAGCGCTGACCGTCAGCCCCTCGTCCAAGCGCAATTGGTAGGTCACGCGCTCCAGCGAAGCGATCAAATTGACAGCCATCGGAGGCGCCATCGCTTCCGGAAGCCGCATTTCGGTCAGCGTTCCCACGCCCCAGACCTGGTTACCTTCCTCGATCGATTCGATGGCCGCGGTCAGTTCGGGACTGTCCATGGCACTCTGGGATGTCGTACCCCATTGATCGATCGCCCGTCGAACCGATCCGTCGTCACCAATCAGGACGAGGCCCTCGACAAACGACAACGACCAGTCCGCTACCAGGGACTGTCGATAAATCACTCGTCCCGAGTAGGTTTCAGATCCAGCGTCAGAATCTCGAAAGTACTGCTCAATCACGATCGGATCGTAGTTGGCCCGGGCGACACCCAGAAACTCGTGAGCGCCTGTCTGCCCAAGCATCACCTGATCCACATCGGTTTTAGGGTCGATCCCGGTTCTTCGGGCAAATTCGGCAACCGCGCCGAGTAGCTGAATATCAGCACGGTCCAGAAAGTATTCGCGCACCAACGGGTTGTCTCTCAGCTCTGCCAGGTCGAGGAACATTACGCCGGTGCTGTCTTTAGGGAAGATTCTCAGAAGAGCCTCGTCGGGGCTGAGAGCCTCAACGGTCGGAGGCAGCGTGATTGCGATGCCGGCGATCGTCGCGGCCAGTGCAAAAATACCAATAAGCCATTTCATTTCGGGTCAGACCTCGATTGGCAAGCAGAAGAAGGTATCCACTCAATAAGCTTTCTCGAAAAGTATATCACCGTCATAGCAGGGCAAGCCGGGGTGAGGGGGGTCAAATACCTCGGTCCGTTTCCAGCTTCTTTGGCGTGCCCGATACCGGCATGCCCATTGCGCTGTTCCGTTCCGCAATCTCAAGTGCGACTCGAAACAGAGAACAGAATACGTCGCGATAGAGTCCCTCCGAAAGCCCGGCAAGGTCCTTTTCGTTGATGACTATTAGGCAGGCCGCTTCTTGCCCAGGATCGATCTTGCGAATAATTGAATATGGGTGTCGACAGTCACGGTGCGTAGGCGTTGACGTCAGGCGCAGGAGTATAGAGCCGCTAAGGTTTTCTCCGCCAGCGCTTCTTGATTGAAAACAGCCTGAGACAACCGATTCGCAGTCTGCCTGCGGCTTGCCCAGGCATTGCGAACTGTTTCCACTATATCGCTTGGGTCTGATGAATAAGGAAGATGAGAAGAGCTCTCAAGCGCACGTGCCTCTCGTTCGACTTTTTCCCCGGGTACGCCGATGGATACGAATGGAATCCCGATTCGCGCTGAGAGAATCACGCCATGAAGGCGAGACGTAAGAAAAATGTCGGATTCGCCAATCGCTCTGACGAAGTGTTCGACTGCATCCGAACGGATCGGATCGTAGAACGAACGTGAATGCGAACCGGTCCAATCATCGGCGATTGCGCCTTCGTTTCTGCGGTCGAAGGAATAGAAATGAAGGTCGAATTCGAGATCCAGATTCGATAACGCATCCAGTACTCTGCCTTCAAAACCCTCATACTCTTTGTGAAGAATTCCTTTGAAAGGCTGAGAAACGGCAATTCCCAACACAGGCTTTTTTCCAGTTTTTTTCCGAAGCCTCTTAGGCAATGGCATCAAGTAAGACAAGTCTGCGCTCGAGTTATTGTCAAAAGTGGTGTTTAGGAGATTGATTCAAGCGGCGGTCTGATCGAGCTTTGTCACTTCGATTCCATCGTTAAATTTCACTCCAGTAATCACCTTGACCAGATCATCGAATCCTCGTAATCGTCGCCAGTTCTTCTCAGCGCACTGACCCAGCTTGAACATCATGTGCAGCATTCCATCCCGTGTCAGGCAGCCTCTGGATCGCTTGGTTCGGTGTCGAATGGTGGCAAAGGTCGATTCAATGGGATTAGTCGTTCGGATGCTCTGCCAGTGCTTGGCCGGAAAGCCGTAAAAGGCCAGCAGTGCTTCTCTGTCTTTCTGCAGGCAGACAGTGGCTTTCGGATACTTCGGCTCATAGGTTTCAATGAGCAGATCGAATGCCTTCTCGGCATCTGCGTGTGTCTCAGCCTTCCAGATCGCGTGCAGTGCCTGTTTCGCTTTCGCCTGGACCGACTTGGGTAAGCAGTTGAGCACATTCATGGTCTTGTGCATCCAGCAGCGTTGTTGGTGTGTCTCGGGATAGATTTCCTCCAGTGCGGCCCAGAACCCCATCGCCCCGTCACCGATGGCCAACTTCGGAATATTCATCCCTCGGGACTTCAGCTTCAACAAGACCTCACGCCAACTCTGTGTCGATTCCCGTACACCGTCTTCGATCGCCAGAAAACGCTTCTCTCCGCGTTCATTCACGCCGATCACGACCAACGCACACAACTTGGTTTGTTCAGCTCGAAGTCCGCTGTAGATACCGTCGGCCCAGACATAGACCCAGCGGTCGGCGTCCAAACGCTGGTCGCACCCGATGCGGTACTCTTCAGCCCAGACCCGTTTCAAGCGCGATACCGTGCTCGCTGACAAGCCCTGCGCCTTCGGACCGACAAGAACTTTCAGGGCCTCACCCATCTCGCCACTGGAGACGCCTTTCAAATACAACCACGGCACGGCGGCTTCCATCGACTGCGTCTTCCGAATGTAGGGGGGTACCAGGGCCGAGCGGAACGTCACAGCTTCGCCCGTCTTGGCGCGAACCTTCGGGATTTGCACCGTTACCGGACCCAGGCCGGTCTGCAGCTCGCGTTCAGGCAGATAACCGTTGCGCACCACTCCAGCCTTCCCCGTCTCGGTTCGCCGATCGCCGTGCTGGGATAGCAGTTCGGACAGTTCGGCTTCCACAGCGCGTTGGATCAGCTCTTGCGCCCCGGCTCGTAGCAGGTCGGTCACTGGGTCTGCAATCGCTTCTCGATCTTCCAGTTCAATAACGATACTCTTACTCATAGTGGCGTATCTCCTTTGGTTGCTTTGAAGTCTCGTAAACAACAAATCAACCAGATACGCCGCTTTTCTTCAATCCCTCAAACACCAGATTCGGTTATAACTCTCTGCGCTCTCAATGACCGGCGCCGAAACACCTGCCTCCCGTAGTATCTGGGCGCTTTGGGGATCCCGAACCGTACGCAATGTCATTGCGTTAAGAATATCCACGTAGGGCTCGAGGTCTCGCGGTAATAGCTGCCCCTGAACTCCGAGAGCAAGAGCGAACGTTGGCTTGCCGAACGCCTGCATCACTGCTGGATAGCGCAAATAATGCCGAAGGTTATTGGCACCGGAGTCCCAAACGTGGTTGAACAAAAGACCGCTTCCGCCAAGGACAACGGCCTCTTGACTATCCGGAAGGAACGGGACCTCATCCATTCGATCGATGGCGATTGTTGAGGATGGCCAGACTTTGCCAAGACATGTTCGAAGTGGCTCGACATAGCAGTCGTCTCCAAAACTTCCGTAGCCACAGAGGTTTACCACATAAATCATCTTAAAGGTTGGGAAGCAAGTAGCACGCCATATTCCGCACGATCGCAATGTCTAGCTAGGTCATGACAATACGAACCGAAGGCAGTCTCACGGATCTTCTATGCGGATGGGAACATGTCGAGAAACCGACGCAGGTTTATTCGGCCTGCTGACATCTTGACACGATGTGTGCTGTCCCCCGTCTCAGCATCCGGAGGGCAAAAGACCGACTCTACAAGACGCCTGCGGCTCTATCGAAGCGTCATTTCTTTGTGGCAAAGACGAAGTAGTCCATGGGAATGTTCAATAGCTTAACGATTTCAGTCATCACAAGTTCTATGACCTGGACCCGTCCCGCGAGATAGTTAATCTCTGTTTCTGCAGGCAAAGCCTTCCCCTGCTTCTTGATCTGATCCAGGCATTCCATAAACCGCTCGTTGTCATCCACTTTAAGAGCCTTATCAGAAATGAGTTTCTCCACCTGGACCAATGGACCTGCTTTCCGGACCTCGAAGCCATTGCTTTCGAACAGAAATTCCAGCAATTCCTGACTGTATAACCGTTCATGGGAGAGTTCCGCAAAAAGTGGACGTGTATGCGCCAGTAAGGAGGACGGATTATGCGTAGCGAACACAGCTTCAGTACCAGTGGGACAATGCTCACCCATAACTCTAAAAACCTTGCTGATGGTATCGGCATCAAGATGTTCGATTAACCCATAGGTGAAAAGTCCGTTGTATCCTGCCGGGGACGTCTCCAGAAACTCGATCATGTCCACCTGGTGGAATTGGAAACCCTTTTGAGTGATCCGGTTGCGACTCTTTGAACTCAAATCTACGCCGATGGCGTGATGTCCGTGCCTTTTCAGCACGTTCATGAACTCGCCCCTTCCGCACCCAAGATCGGCAACAGTGCGCCCAGGCGAAAACAAGTAAACTAATTGCTCGAGGTAGTTTTCAACGATCGCCGGTGCGGGGTAGATCTTCTCTCCGTAATCCCAGAATTCGTCTTCAGTTTCTTTCACAGATCACCTTTGCCAAGCAGACGCCAAAAACGCGGGGGTCCCGATCTATTCGCATGCCGGGCGTTACTGTGAATTGGGCCGACACCGGATGCCGGGTCCCCGGCCATCGTAAACAGATTTCAGAATCACCATCTTGTCCCACAACGTAAGAATTCCTGCCAATACCTCGTAAAGATACGATCAGTCTTACCGTCTGGCCAGGCCTTGAGAGGAACAGTAGACGCAGTCGGACCTGTTCATTAGCAATGGCTTTCACGGAAAAGTGGGGAGACGTCCAACGATGAGGGGACTCTCCGGCCACAGGAACGTACCAACCCTCGTGGAAAAAGAACGGATGGTCCAATGAGATCTCACTGCCTTGCTTCAGTGTAAAGCAACCATCCAATACCTGAAACTCATGCGCTCCCACACCTGAAATATCGCTATTGGCGTAAGTGCGCAACAGAGGATTACACGCCCACGACGCTAGGCGACGAAGCGCAATCGGCGCCAGGCCGCTTTTTTCAACAGTGTGCAGAATACGCTCTAATCCAAAGACAGAGGTGTGGAAGCTTAGACCGGATTCGGCTAGGAGATATTCCACCTCCTTCCGAGTGAGCTCTCCGATATGCATAACGTTCTCGTGACAACAGCGGCTGTTTTTCGGGAGTCGAGACTTGCCAGTCGCACGTGATAATTCGTAGACGGCGCGATACGCAACTGAGTAGTAGTATCTGTTTGGTGAAGTATGAAAGACAAACCGACCACTGGGCTTGAGCCGCCTTTTAACAACGGCGAGGAGCTGCCGGAGTTCGTCTCGGTGCAAATGCTCGAATATATCCAGGGCGAAAATAACATCAAACTGATCGTTCCCGAGAGAGTCTTCGTCAGTGCGAGCCATTATGAATTCACAACGTTTCTCCCAGGAAGTCCCGCGGCAGCCTTGCCGTGCTATCTGGATTGCATCGGGACTATAGTCGATCCCGATCGCTTTACAGCCTAACTTGGCGGCTTCATGTACCAACTCCCCACGGCCACATCCCAAATCAAGCACTTCTTTGTGCGGATTCAAATTTGCCATTCTGAACGCATTCGCCAGGCGCTGAGGCAGGCCGCAATTCTCGTCGAAAGCGACAGTATCCGCTCCTCCGCACGTATTCAGATAGTAGTCTGTTGTATATTTCAGCCGAACCTGCTCCGAATATTTCGACTGTGGAGAAACTGTTAGAAGACTCATGATGTTAAATGACCAACGCGGGCCTCTGGCTGATGCTCCGGGCCGTAACTAACAGATGCATTCCCACCGTTCGTCTTCATATTTCACTTCGATCCGATGGTTTCGTATTTGAACTTTGATCGGATAGCGGGAATGAGGCAGCTCGCTTTCAAACAGATATAACCCGGCGGTGTCATAGAACGACAGTCGGTTGTTGTTCGTGTCAGCAATCAATAGCCAAGGAGCTTCGTTGTCCCGACGGACAACGGTGATCCAACTGGGACAGAAAAGCTGCGCTGAAAGTTCACCGTCGTTTCCGAACGCTCCTTTGAACGTCCATGTCGGCAACTCGAACATCTGAACGCGATGATTCCAGGAATCGACTACATAGGCGATCCCATTCAGAATTTCGATACTTCGCGGGTAGTGAAACTGTTCGGGACCCGATCCCTTCTGGCCGAAAAACTTGAATTGTCCATCTGACTGTTCGATCGCGAGTCGATGCTCAACTTCGTCCACAGCAACGAGACGGCCCTCTCCATCAACGGTCCAGTCGATGTACCCTCCACCCGCTGATGCCGAGGTTGTTCTGAGATTCCGTTTCTGCCGCTTCTTCTTGTTGCCCATTCAAGTTGTCAGTGAGTAAAGACGATCCGTGCCTGTTACAGTCATCTCCCATTTGTAGTCCGCCTCGACCATGTTTCTGGCGCGGGATGCGAGCGCGAGCGTCTCCTCGCGGTGCAACAACGCCCAAGTGATCATTTCCGCCACACGCTTGGGCGTCGAGGGGTCGACCATGAGACCGTTGTCTTGATGTTTGAGAAAATCTCGAACACCGGGGATGTCGCTGGAAATAACGGGAACACCGAGCGCCATAGCCTCGAGGATCGCCATTCCCTGCCCTTCGTCGCTTGAGAGCGAAACGAAGAGATCCCAATCGCCAACGTTCGCATAAACGCTGGGAACCTCGCCGCGCATCACAACGCAATCCTCAAGCGCGAAATCCTTAATCGCACTCCTAATTCGATCGGCGTAGGTCGAGTCGGCAAGCGGCCCGATCAGCTCAAGATTGGCATCAGTACCTGCCTGGCGTAGTCGATCAAAAGCTTCGACAAGGACCAACTGCCCCTTTCGCGGCTCAATCCGGCCGACGAAGCCCACGCGATAGCGGGCAGGCCGGATATTTTCACTTTCCGAAGACGCCTCTCGTATTTCCTCCAACGGCAGGCCCCATGGAATCGAGACGATGTGATCGGCAGAGATGCCCGATTTCAAGAGAATCTGACGGTAGTCGGCGGAATTGCACACGACTCGGTCACAGCGACCAAAGGCCCACAAATCCATGGTGTTCATCCATGCCGGCCGGTCCTCGCCCCAACTGTGCAGCTGGCCAATTTGAAGGAATCCTGGGCTCCCGCTGTCACGCACAGCGGCTGCCGCGGCCGCCGGTACGCCGGAATGGCAATGAACCACAGCAGGAGAAAATTCAGCAAGAATTCCTTCTAACTTGGAAACGCTGTTCCAGAATACCGCCGGATCACGGTCAAACAAATCGACCTGAAAATGACCGACACTCGAGTTTTGCAACCGCGTCCGGTAAAGCGCCGAGTCCGATTCTCCCCTTGAGCTACCGCTGGTCACGACGGCAACACGGGCATTCTGTTCCTGAGAGACCGCCAGACGCGTGACGACGTCGCCGGCGCCGCTCCAAAGGAAAGGAATAAGATGAAGGATCCGCATAAGACCCTATTGCACGCTAATCGTGGCGGAAACGGCCTTCTTCGAATAGAGCTCGGTTGTCCGATAGCCGCGCGGTTTAACTTCACGCAAATATTGACCGGTCTGGTATTCGTAGACTCTCGTTCCACAATGGCGCGCGATTTTGACGATGTTGTCAAAACTGATGCCGTTCTGAAAGGAATTCAAATACAGCACAAGATCGTACTTTTGCCGCAGTTTCTTCCTCAGTCTGCCCAAGCCCTTAACACCCATCAGGCCAGGCGTGGGGTATTCAAACAAACCGTCCACAGCCGGGTCGTCGATCCGCACGCCCGATGAAACCAGAACATCCAGAACGGATCCTGTCGGAAGCAAGGACCGCACGTGGGAATAGGGATCCATCCTCGCGGAACGGATAAGCAGAACGTTCAGGCCAATTCGATCCCGAAACAGGTTCTTGAAATCGTCACACTCAATGCTGCCTTCCGTGAAGTCCGTTGAAAGCAGCCGGAAGACAGCCTCGCGATCCTCCCTGGGAAATTCGGGTGTCTCCATGAAAACCTGTTCGTTCGCTCCGAAATGACTTGCGTCGGTGACATCCTCGACCAGAATATTCGTGTTTTCCATGGCCCACTCGCCCAATTCCGTTCCCGGATATGGGACGAGTTGGTTGAAGTAGGCGTAGTCGAGTTCCACATTGTCTTTGAACTCGATGCTTTTCTTCACCTTTTCGAGCGTATCGCCGGGCAATCCCACGATGAAGTGCCCACCGACTACAATTCCGGTTTCCTTGAGAAGGCCGATTCCGTTCCGTAACTGGTCAACGGTCTCCCCTTTCTTGATCGCTGCCAGCACCGCGTCATCCGCGGATTCGACACCAATCGCAACACCCTTGCATCCTGAGCGCTTCATCAGCTCACACAGTTCTTTGTCGAGTCGGTCCGCACGGATTCCATTGTTGGCATACCAGCCCACACCCAAGTCAGCTCGAATCAATGCTTCGCAGACGTCCTTTGCATGATCGATATGGAGCGTCAGGTTGTCATCCAGAAACTCGAAGTCCCTGAACACATATTCGCTGCGAGCATGACGCAGTTCGTCAACGGTTCCTTCGGGCGAACGGCGTCGGAACTTACGACCGTTGATCTTGGGAACACTGCAAAACGTGCAATAGAAAGGACAGCCCCGGCTGTGAACCATCAGATAAGGAAAGCCTGAACGGTCGATCCGATCCCATGTCCGGTATGTTGGATACGCCAAGTTGTCGAGATCAAAGATGAACTCTGTCCTGTTCTGCCGCCATTCCCCATCGTCATAGTAAATAAGACACGCGATTTCGCTTGGGTTCTTCCCTTCGACTAAATCGGCCAATGCACGTTCGCCTTCACCCGTCAAACCGAATTCATAGACATCCTGAGAGGCCATATAGTCGCGACCCTGCACACCGATGTGGGCACCACCCACGATGGTCGGGCGTCGGGACAAACACCCTGAATTTCACGCACTGTCCGTTCTGCGGAACTCACAAGAGCTGTCTTGACCGAAGCACCCACCCAATCAGGCTGGTAAGCGCGCGCATACGCCACCACCTCGCGATCTGCGTAGCTATAGTTGTTCATGTCCAGGACACGGACATCGTGCCCTCTCGCCAGCAGCGAGCTAGACAGATAGGCCAGTCCCGCGTTGTGCGTGACGTACCGCTGGGCACCTGCGGGATCTATAAGAAGTACTTTCATCTATAACCTCACCGTACACTTTCATTAGTCTTTCGACGTAGTGATCTGGGGAAAACCTGTCGCATACAACGCGGACCGCACGCTCTCCCATTCGTCGCCTCAGCCCTCGATCGGCCAACAGTAGGTCCAGACAGCGCGCAAAGGCCATGACGTCTGATCTTGCAACCAGGTAACCGGTCCGTCCATGCTCCAGCCAGTCGGCGACACCACCACCATCAAAGGCGACAACGGGCTTGCCGTGAGCCATCGCTTCAATGCCCACAAGACCGAAAGGTTCGGGCCAGACGGAACTGAAGGCGACCACCTTCGCCCGGCTGTACGCGCTCCTCAACTCTCTAGGGCTGGACCATCCTTGGGTCTCCAGTCTCACGCCCCAGTTCTCCGCCTCCCGATTAATCTCGGCCTGATCAGCGCGCGACCAGAGGGCACTATCTGTGCCAACGGCAAGAAGCGTGGGATTCGAATGCGTTCGGCCCACAGCCTGAACAAGTTCAAGCAAGCCTTTCTCGGGCGTCATGCGGCCTACGAACAAAACCAGGTCTTCTTCGTCGGCAGCCGGAATCGCCCCCCTCATCCGCGTAAAATTCCCTAGCACGCGGAGCTGGTCCTGACCGAAGCCGTTCTGAAGCAGAACGTCCTGAACATAGTGAGACACCGGAAGTAATCGCTTGAAATAACTCTTCATGAAGCGATCTTCTGCTCGAACGCGAACCGCTGCAAAGCTATCCTCAAACCCGCACAGCTCGTGGCAGACATTTCCCATCGCTTGCGTGCAAATGGATCCGTCCGGTAAACGCTTGGTCTTGCTCTGACAGACGTTCTCATAGGCGTGGATCGTCCGAACCATCGGAACATTGATGCGCAGGTCAGCAAACACTTCAACCGACGGAAAGTTGTGAACGTGAATGACGTCGGGCGCTTCGATGTCGATGATATCCTGCGCGTAGCGCAGACCATTCTGATAGAAAGCGCTACGACGAAACGCGTCGAATGCACGCCGGTCCGTCACCGGCCGGATCAACTCAGGAATATAGTAACGGTTGATTTCTCCCGGCCAGGATTCCGTGTGCCGTGTTCTCCGGTCGTCATAAGCTACGACGAGAGATATTTCGTGATCCCGCTCAATGAGCTCGATCGAAGTGTCGAATAGGGACCTTTCGGCGCCTCCGTTTACGGCTGACAATGTATTAAAGAAGAGAACCTTCACGTGCTGTCGGCTACCTTTCCAGAATGAAGAAACATTTGAAACACACTTCAACACGACGACACTCAGGATTCGTGTTTTGATTCCTTGGACGAATCACGTCATTCTCTTCGTGGTTTTCGTGGCCTTCGTGGCCCCGTGCCGACGGATCCCATTCACCTGTCATTTCGCTACTGAAACATTGCCTGTCTCCACCCGGATTAGTAGCGACGGATCAATGTCAATCCCCAGATAAGCCGGTTCCATGTCCGCTGAGGCCAGCGAGAGGTCCTGCTCCGTCGCATCTGGATCCACTATCGGCAACACTTCGAATTTCTCACCGACCAGAGCAACGATCTGACGGGGATCGAGCGCCCTGGCGAAACGGACGAGATTCTTATAGCGCTCCAGATTGCCGTTCGGTACGTCAAACACAATGACGGCGTCCTTCAGGTCCTCGGCAAGCAGACTGGCGTCGCCCGCGCCGAAGAAACCTCCGCCTGGCACCTGAATCGACTGATACGCATTGCGGGTCTCCTCGTTCAGATTTCCGAGGAATGAGTCATTGCCCTTGTAGAGAATCACATGCGGATTCGAAGGTTTTTCGTCCTTGAACATTTCAAAAAGCCTATCGCGCCTTGACGTTCGCATAACGATGATCGGTCGTCCGGGTACGGCGCGCAGACTATTCTGAATGAGGCGCAAACTCCGGTCCTGGGCCTTCTTCTTCGCCTCCAGGACCATGCGAAACATCTTCTTTCGTTGTTCAGCCGGATACTCGGGTGTGTCGAAAACTGGTTCGAGCTTCAAGCGCTCCAGACCGTCTCGGAACACTTCTGAGATGTGATAGCTGTTCTGCCATGGAACGAGAAATCGAGCGTTTTCCTGAGCCCAATTCCACATTTCTGTCCCCGGGTAAGGCACCGTTAAACCGAAATAGTAATTGTTCAGCTTGAGCTTCCGTGCCAGGGCCAGCGTTTTGAGGTCCTTACGATACGTTGAACCGGGCAGGCCGATCATGAAGAAGCCTGTGACGTTGAGTCCCGCTTCCTGTACCACCTCAATACCGTGGCGGATGTGGGCAACCTCTTCGCCCTTCTGAAGTTGATCAAAAACATCGGCCTGCAGGCTCTCGATACCGAAGGCAACCTCGACGCATCCGGCTTCGTGCATGAGGTGGGCCAGGTCCGGCCAGATCCGGTCGGCGCGAATGCCGTTCCCACACGACCAGTTGAATTTGTAACCACTGTCGATGATCGCCTGGCAAACCGATTCCGCCCGCTTCTTGTGCAGAGTAAAGTTATCGTCCACGATCACGACGGTATTCATCTTCAGCGAGTTCAGCACGTGGTCCAATTCCCTCATGATGCTCGGCGCCGACCGATAGACCCAACGACTTCCGCTTATCGCAGGCACCGAGCAATAAGTGCACTTGTACGGGCAGCCCCGGCTAGTGAGGAGCGGGTATGTCTTGAAGGATGGAAACGTGTCAAAAGTGGTGAAGTCGGGCAAGGGGAGATCGTCGATCTGACTATGGAACTGAATATCCACAACGACGTCTTCACCAACTGTATTCCTGTATATGATTCCATCGATTTCGGAAAAATCCGTTTCACCCTCGGCGTGACGTCTAATGAATTCGGGGAGCGTAAATTCCGCATCGCCTCGGATGAAGAACGCGGGCGGCGCTTCATCTAGAATGTTCGTCTTCGAAAGAGTGATGTGGGGCCCGCCATATATAAACGTGATGTCCGGATATCGCTCCGCCAGCCGGGCGTGCAGGTCCACAGCGTTGGCGAAAGTTGCCGACTTTACTGAGAAACCCACGTAGTCGGGCGCGTGTTCGCCGATGGCATCGACGATCTGTTCAGGCGTTCGGAATTTGTTGTTGAGGTCGAGCACCCGCACCTGATGCCCGGCGAGCTTCAGTGAAGAGCTCAGATAGGCAAGGCCCAGATTAAACAGGCCGTCTTGCCAGCCCAAAGAGTCGATAAGTGTCAGTTTGGCCATCTTGAATCACCTTTTCATAGAGAGCGCGCAGGCGCCGATAGTAAATCTGTTCGCTGTAATGTTTCTGAACTCGCTGGTAACCGTTCAGTCCAAACTGCTTTGCCTTCTCCGGGTCGTCTAGTAACGCATCGATCCGTGATGCGAGGGCGTCCTCGTTGAATATGTCGACGAGGTAGCCGGTTTCACCATCCACACACCAGTCCTTAATGCCGCCGGTGCGTGTCGCAACTACTGGCGTCAGGTGCGCGTACGCTTCGATGCCGATCAGGCAGAACGTTTCAAACCAGATCGACGGAACAACAACGACGTCGGCCATCGAGTAATACCTTGCGGTATCTTCATAGCTGGTGTTAAAGCGGGCCTCAACCCGCGATTCGAGGTTAAGCTTCGAGACCAGGGGCGCGATCTGCTGGTCGTAATAGTCGCCCGCGGTGAGGATATAAAGTTTGAAATCATTCCTGAGCTTCGGCAGAGAGTTGATCAGGAAATGAAGTCCCTTTTCATAACTCGCCGCCCAACGAATAGAATGCTGTTTTCGTCTGGCTTGCGATTGCGCTCCTTCTTATGAATCTCCGTCTCAAGCGGTGGCAGCGATGTGCAGTTGGGTATCATGCTGAGTTGATCTTTGCGGTAACCGTTCTGCAGAGCCATCTGATACGACTCCTCGCTTTCGATAATAATCTTCGTGTTTCGAAACGACAGTTGACGATTCATCATCGTCACGAAAAACTGCCTGAGGTCTTGGCGCCGCGGTTTAATGCATCCCTCCGATATACACGCACGGCCAAAAGGATGAGGGCACAAACTCTTGTCAGGAAGGAGGCGCCAGTTCGTCGGGCAGTACAGGCGCGGGTTGTGAACGTTTCGCACCATCGGAATACCCGCCCTCAGACACGCCAGATAGAGAAACGGATTCTGTTGATTGTGCAAATGAATCACGTCGGGCCGCTCTCTCTTGAAGATTTGAGCGACGGCCTGCATCAGCTTCCGGTTGTTCCAGATCGAAGAGAATAGATCACTTCGAACAAACGGATACTCCAGATAATCGAGAAAATATTCTGTCAGTAGACCGGTGGGCCCGTTCGACTGGGATTCCGGAGCAACGACCACGTTCTCGACTCCGTTTTCTTCCATGATGTCGAGAACGCTAAACAGTAGTTTTTCGCCACCACCCAGAGGTCGATAAAAGGAACAAAAGTGCAGAACCTTCATGACTCATACCCTGGAGCGGGGCGACCTTGCTCTGTCGGCATGTAGCGGGGCCCGGAAGGTGTCAGTAACAAGTACGCCGCGATAATGGGATAGATCAGCACTTCCAGGGCATTGACGATTCCGCGCGTCAGGAAGTTGCTCTCCTCGAAGTTCAGGTGCTTCCACACGACCCACTCCTTGTTGTAGCCAGCAACAAGCTTGATTCGTGCATCGATCATGCGAACGACCCGGCTCACACGGCTGTATCCGGCACCACAGTCACTGTTCAAACACATCACCACCAGGTCGAGTCGCGCCTCCCGAAGTCTAGGCCGCAGTGATTTGATACTCCCCGGCGAAAGCCATGCGCGTGTCGGCTGGAAGTGATCCATACCGTCGAACAATTCATTTGCTTCAAGCTCCGTTCCGAGAACCGCAAACCGGGCTTCCGGGTATTTCTTACGAAGTTCATTCAGTGCCCACCGAACCTGAGGCGTCTGGGCTGTCCGGAGTATCAGAATGCTCCTGACTGGCTCATCTGGAAGTTCACACATTTTTACCGTGAACATGACGCTTCCTCCGCTGAGCTACGCTCCGATTTCTCGATTGTTGTCCTCATAGCGTCCGACACTCTGTGTAGTTCCAGCATCGATTTGCCATCAAAATGCGGTCTCTGGTCCCATTCCCTGAGGGATTTTTCAAGATCGTTAAAAGCGATTCGGTAGCGTACCAGTCTCTCCAATGGCTTCCCGACTTGACCCAGTATCCGAACCGCATCGTCGAAATACAGATTCGGTACCGCAAACACACCCTGGACACGCGCGCGCTTGAATATCAGAGAGCCGATGTCTATGTCTGCCAGCATGCGTTCGTTTCGGTCCAGACCCACAGTCAGCACCCGGCCACCCGAGCCACACGACTCCAGAGCATTCGATAGAGTGGAGGGAGGAGTCGTCACGAGAACTCGATCCGGTGCACCTCCCAATCGATCCCGGAGTGGTGGTGCCTCCAACGGTTCTCCAAAACTGACGTAACGGGTAAGACCGAGATCCGCGAGGAATCCTTCATCAATTTGCCGCCCTACCAAATGAACATTTTGAACCCCAAAGTAGCTCCCGAGCAGGTGGGCCGTAAGAAGGCCGAGCGTGCCGGTCCCAAAAATTGTCACCTTATGCTTATCTTCGATTTCGGCCGAATAGATCAAATCGAGAACCACATTGGTGGGCTCGACAAGGGTCAACATCGCATCACTCAGCCCCTTGGCCGAAACCAGCGAACGACTGTCACAATCTGCGTATTGACTGAAGCCCAGCTTGTTGACGACGATGCCGCGACACGAACGGAAATCGCCAGCCACACAAGAATCACATGCGAGGCAGGCCGCAGCATTTCTGATCGCCACGCGATCTCCTGGACGGAACCCTTCGATGCCATCTCGCACAGCGACAACCGTTCCCCCAAACTCGTGTCCGAGGTCGTCCCAGTCCTCGGCCCAGCTCGTTGCGAAATGAAGATCACTCCGACACAGTCCACACACGTCGACGCGTACCAGATAGTCCTTTTCCGGAATTACAGGTATCGGATATTGATCCAGGCGGAACTGCATGTGAGATTTCACACGGTACCGACTGTAGGTACGGGTTGTGGTCATTGTCTTTTTTTTCGGATTCATCGAGCTTGGCCGGCTACCGACAGCGTCACATTCTCCACGAGCTCCGCGGGGGTGATCACATGCGCCGTCTGTGTCCACAAACGGTATTCCAACAACCCGAAACTCCCGGATCCGTCAACCGCCTCCTTTGCGATATTTAGAAGATTGCGGGTGGGTTGTTCCCCTCTCCCGTGATGACAAACGACCACGCCGTCATACGCTCCTCTAATCCGCTGCCTCAGTTCTTCTGGAAATGCCCTCCAATCCATGATTCCAGGCTGCTCGAGGACAAAGCCTTCGATCCGGCTTGGATGATCGAATCTGTTGCCCACTGATGTGACGGCATCGAAAGGCCCGATTGTTCCGAGAGCGGCCTCACTTTCATACAGGAATTGCCGAGGGGCTGCCCATACAAGAAGTAGTTTTCGATCTCCACACGATTTCCTGCGGGACCCCAGGGCTTTGGGGGCAGCGGATTCGGGCTCGTTCTCCTGGGCCCAAAGGACTTGAAACGTGCGTTGGGCCAGTGCCAACTGACTGGATGCAGCCGCCATAAGGCGGGTCCTGAGCTCGGCGTGCTCATTTGACAAGTCCCAAATGGCTTCTGCAATGTCGCTCACGTCAGCATCACCATTCAGAAAAAACGGATAGTCCAGAGCCCGGCACTCTCTCTGGCAGTTCCCACCGTCAGCACCGAGCGCCAGGAATGGTATTCCCATCGAAGCCGCATCCACGATGCAACGGACATGAGAGGTCACGAGCAGGTCAAGATCGCAAAAACGCGGTCCAGATTTTTCAGTTGTGTCCGTCGCTCCCGTCAACCGGTCTCCGCTGGGCCGTTCAAACGATATGAACCGAATATCAAAGTGATGCTCAAGCGAAGCGAGAGCGTTTCCAACCCGATCTTCTAAGCCCGAATAGAGCGTGTCCCCGTCGGATCCGGATATAGCGACGCCAATCACAAGTCGTCTGGTGGAATGAGAGTCCGTCCGTCGCCGGAGGGGAGCAGTGGGCGTCAAATAGGCAAGGTCAGCGCAAACAAACACAGGAGACGTCACTCCCGCATTCCGGAGGATCGTCGCACTTTTGACATCACGAACGGTCCGTAGCTGCATGGCGTTGAGCGTCGACAGGTACGATGCTGGCAGCCCGGGCTCGATGTGCGCGTCAATTCCAACTCCCAGCAGATAGCTTCTCTTGTCGAACCAGTGCATCGCCAGAGGGTAGCGAAGGATGTGACCACCGTTGTCGGTTTCAGAATCGCCTGTCCAGCCCACAAACAGATTGCGACCTACCATGATGGTGACGTCGTGGTCGGTCGGAGCGAACTCTCCCGTACCGACATCTGAAATTGAGATTTCAGCCCCTGGCCAAACGTTCTTAAGCTGCGATCGGACCAGACCGACTGAGGAATCGTGGCCGAATCTTCCGCAAGCGTATGGCCCTGCAACATGCACTTTCATGACGATCTATATGATTGCAATCGAAAAGCCAAAGGGCTCGAGGGAGGCACTGGCCTCTTCACATCCTTGAATTAGCCTTACAATCTATTTATTTTGTTGCGTTTAGAAGTATTCGCGAAAGCGTTGAAGGTGTGGCGACTTGTGGGCGGGCGCGGCCACTTGGCCGGTCTGTTGACACCTCTAAATCAAAGAGAACCTGAACGGCACTTAACAGTGTCGCTTTCACTCACGTGTTGGGGCTGTTCCCCCAGAAACTGCCTCCCCCAGTTCAAGGCCTCCTCGATTGTCCCGACATCGTTCTCAAGAACGACCCTCCTGGCGACCAGATTAAGGAAGCCCTCAACGCAATCGCAGTTTGCTCCGGTCCCTGTCAACACGTCGTGGAGGTGGGACGTCAGCGGAGCTTGGCCCCTCGTTTGAACATGCAGCCTATCGAGTATTTCCCACACCGCGATGCGTGTGTGTGGATAGCGATGGACTGCGTCTCGAAGTGAAAGAAGTTCTACGCCTTCGGTTAGGATTCCTCCTTCAGTTGCATTAACGAACCGCGTTCCGTGCGCCTCAGCCATGCGCCTGACGAAGTAATCCCGATAGGCCAATAAATTTTCCGTAGTAGGCACATCCCGGTCCCAGACATCCTTCTGAACTGGACCCTGTGCCTTTCGCTTGAAACCCCTTCCCTCAAATATCGTGTGACCGGCATATTCCCGACGCCATGTGTATGAAAAATCCTGGCCGACAAAAATAATGGGATCCGCACTCATGCGGCAGGCCAGGTCCAGGGCTGCCGTGGCGACGGATCCCCAAACCTTGAGCGTACTGCGTTCTAAACCGAACTCCTGGTAGAGACAGTCGGGAAAGACGCCCAGTGAAAACTGAAAACGCTTCCGGGCCGAAGCCATCGCCAGAGGATGAGTCGCCTGCTCCGCAATCAGGCAGGTATCGGGCCCGATGGCACCGACGACATGCTGCGCATTAAGTTCACTCGGATCGGCAATGATCACCGCGTGTGGGAGCACACCGCCCGCCAGAAGAGGCCTTAAAGCGGTGTCGACCGCGAGAATAAAGAAGCGTTCTTCCAGGCCTCGCAAGTGACGAATGTTGCGGTCCAGCGATGGGCCCGCAGAGACAAGGACCAGCGGCACACCCTTGAAGCGTCCGAACAATCTTCCAACGGCAGGATCCCACGAGAACCGCAAGTTTTCGATTGCGTTTTCGAAATAGGTGCGGCCGTTTTCAAAATGTGTGAGGAGGTTTCCCGCCCGATCCCTCAACCGGTTGTTAAACGATGTGTGAACTGAGGTGGCAACGTCACCGTACAACTGTTCAGCTCGAGGCCATCCAATCCACAGAATCCGGTCAGTATCTTGACAGCCAGCGAGGCCCCAATCGTCAACGAATTGACGAACATTCGGGCCGACGACGTACTGGAAGCGGGAATCCTCAAGGAGTGCCTGATGTTCTGGATCTACTCGAAACAGTTCGAAAACCTCGACGTCGGGCTCGAGTACAAACACTCGCGCATCCGCCTTTAACCGCTCACTGAGATGCACCCCGGAATAACCCAGGCCCCATCCAAAGTGAAGGACAACGTCGGCTTCTTCCAGCGGTAATCCCGCATAAAACGACTTGGCTTCCCGAACTGGATCGTAGCGGCTGTGGTAGGCAACGCCTTCAATTTCAACGTTTAGACTCCCCGATCGTGCGGGGACTACTTTCATTCGCTCTGAACCCGCGGTCTGCACATCAATGTTCAATGCAATTGCGAGTCCCAACCAGACAATTCCCGTCAAGGGGAGGTGCACCGATCGGCTGGCAAAGAACTTCTTCTGAGAAGAGCAAAGGTTCCTCGCGATCTCTCAGTGCTGATTGAGTGTTTTCGATCCCCCCTCCAATGGCGGATCGCCCTTGCCGAGACAGAGAACTGATTATGGAAGCGAATTTGCTCTATAGGGCGGAAAGGAGACATTAGATCATGCCAAAATCACCGAAGCGGACCCAGAATACCGGTAGCAACAAGCTGTTTCTCGATCTTTCGACCGCGTCGTCGCTGGCTGGATTCTCCAGCCGGCATTTCCGTCGAATCATTGAAGAAGAGAAAATTCGGACCATGAGCGTTGGCCGTAAGTTCTTTGTCTTGGGTTCGGACTTTGAACGATGGAATTCCACGCGAGCCCAGGACGCGGCCTAGACGCCAGTTCACAACATTCGCAACAATGGATCGAACCTTGGCCACTTGGCCTGTAGTGGCTGTTAAACCGGAAGAAAGTCAACGAATGCGCTCACTACCAATGCCATCAAAAGGGTTTCGCTGACGTTTCCACAATGCACCCAGAATGATCGCCAAAAAGCCGGACAATTAGCGAAAAATGCCACGTGCCGGGCCGGAGGCGGTCGCTTGAATTTCGAGTGCGGGTGTCTCGAACGCCCAGACACTCTCCGTCGACGCCTCGCGAACCCGGGTCGCGGTACACCGGTGAATTGGAGCGATAAAGTCCATGTCAGGCCAGTTCGGAGCAGACGTGCGACCGTTTCTGGAACAGGTGGTTTTGGGTGGTAACGCCATTCCTTCTATTGGCAATATTCGCAACATCGCATCGACTTCTTAGGAATCTATAGACAACTCGACATCCAATTGGATGGTCTATTGGCTGTTGGGAAAATGATCGCACGAGCGGAGTTTGGGTCGAGGCCGTCGTAGTTCGCCTGGGTGCTCAAAGGTGGGTCGACAGAATCTCGTTCTTTAATTTGCGTTCCCGAGCCCGCCCAAGCGCACCGCAGTGTCGGCGGATTGATCAAGCGTTGCGGCTGAGTCCCGGTCAAGATTGCGCGTGAGCACGGGGCGGGTAAGGCACAATGCGAACGAGACAAAACAAAATGGGCCCGTTACGGGCCCCAGTCACGACCTTTTCTCGCGGTCTACCGCTTTTTCTTCTTTGCAGCTGCCGAGCCCAGAACGGCATCCTTGGCGGCTTTGGCGATTCGGAATTTCAGCACCGTCTTAGCAGGAATTTTGATTGCCTCACCAGTTGCGGGATTGCGTCCAGTGCGGGCTTTTCTTTTCTGCTTCACCAGCTTCCCGAGACCTGGTAACGTGAATTCGCCGTTCTTCTTCGTTTCTTTGTGAGCGAGGTTCGCTACGGAGACAAGAAACTCCTTGGCTTCCTTCTTAGCAACATTCGTCTTCTCCGCCAGCGCGGCGATTATCTGGGTCTGCGTCATCTTACCGGCCATACCAGGTCCTCCTAATTAAAGTGTCGAGACTACTGAACTAAAAATGAATCTTTGATTCTCGCTGGACTAATGAGCCAAGTCAACTCCTCAAAGCACTGGGGCACACCGCCCGGAGGTTTTTTCATCTTTTGAACGCCTTTTGAATCTCTCTGAGGTCGTACCTCACAATGATCGGACGTCCGTGGGGGCACACCGTTGGACAGTCAGTCTTCATGAGCTCGCCAACGAGCCAACGCATCTTACCACTATCCAGCGGATTGTTGATCTTGATTGCGGCGTGACAGGACACTGTCGCCGCTGTTTTTCTCTGGAAATCCTCAATGTCGAGGCCCTGGCTCTCCCGCCCCATCCCGTCGATCAGTTCGCGAAGCAGCTTCTCGACCGCGTCCGCCTTGAGAATGGCCGGCGCCGTCGTGACAGCCACGGTTCGAGGCCCAAAGGGCTCCAGTTCGAATCCGTTACGCCCGAGCTCGGCACCCACGGTGTCGAGGAGAACCTCCTGTTCGGGTGACAGCTCCAGCAGAATCGGTGTCAACAGACGCTGAACCTCGACCCGGCCCGCGCCCCGATCCCGCACATAGTTTTCGAACAGGACGCGTTCGTGAGCGACATGCTGGTCAATCAGGATCAAGCCACTGCTGTCAATGGCGATGATGAAGCTATCCCTCAACTGCCCGAGAGGTCGAATCTCCTTTCGAACAAATTCAAAGTCCGGGGTAAGAGTTTCTGAGGAGACGCCACCGCCCACCGTTGCCTGAGCTGTCTCGAAGCTGAGGTCCAGCATTCGTCGGTTAGAGTAATCAAGCACCGCCGGGGAGTCGGATAGAGGCTCACTGGCAATCGGAGGGCTGCCCCACGAATCCGGAACGTGGCTGCGGAGAAGAGGCGCCGAAAACCCGGATGACGCAGACCTTTCCGAGCCCATAGGAACAATAGTCCTATCCGAACGCAGTGCTTCGAGAACCGCGTCCCGTATCGCGTCATGGACAACCGATCGTTGCCTGAACCGCACTTCGGTTTTGGCCGGATGGACGTTCACGTCGATATCGCTATGCCGCGTTTCGACATAGAGAATCGTCACGGGGAACGTGCCCGAAGGCAGGATGTTCCGGTACGCCTGGGTGTATGCATGCAAAATCGCCGACTCCCGGACCGCGCGTCCGTTCACAAAGAAGAACATCGAGTTCCGGTTGTACTTTTGAACCTGCGGCCGCGATGTGAACACGTGCACTTTGAGGCCTGGGGCTGGAAATTCCTTCTCGAACTCGACCAGTTCATCGAGCAGGTCAGGGCCAAACACCTGAAAGATCCGTTCCCTGAAGTTCGAAGCGGGCGGCGCTGACAACACTTCAAACTTGCCGCTCTTGAGAACAAAATGAATCTTGGGAAACGCCAGCGCGTAGCGCGTGCAGTGCGCAGTGATCTGGCTGAGCTCGTAGGATTCCGACTTCAGAAACTTGCGCCTCGCAGGAACATTGTAGAAAACATCCTCAACACTCACTCGGGTTCCTGGAGGGAACGCCCCACCTCGCACGGAAACGATATCGCCGGCAGCAATCTCAAGAGCTGTGCCAACAGATTGATCCCGGGTCTGCGTCTCCAATCGAACCCGGGCCACAGATCCAATCGAGGGAAGCGCCTCGCCCCGAAAACCGAGAGTCCCGATCGAAAGCAGATCGTCTGTATCGTGAAGCTTGCTGGTCGCGTGCCGGCAAAAGGATAGCTCGGCATCTTCCCGGCTCATCCCCTCCCCGTCATCGACAACCTGGATCCAGGTCCGCCCGCCCCCGCGCACTTCGACGGCAATCTTGTTTGCCCCCGCATCGATCGCGTTCTCGATCAATTCCTTGACGATCGACGAAGGTCTCTCAACAACTTCACCTGCGGCGATCTGATTGGCAACGGAATCGGATAGAACCGCGATCTTTGACATATTTACCTGCGTTATCGATCGGTTCTCCGGACTAAAGTGCAAAGTGAGGAGTTGTAAAGGACTGTCTTGTCATTGGTCATTCGTCACTTCTCATCCGTCACTGACTCTTGCGAATTCGGAGCCCCAATTCTTTCAGTTGAGCATCGTCTACCGAAGACGGGCTGCCTGACATCATGTCGACAGCCCGAGCAGTTTTCGGGAACGCGATGACGTCCCGCAGTGAGGTCCCGCCGGCGAGCAGCATGATGATCCGGTCGAGGCCAAAGGCGATCCCTCCGTGCGGAGGGGCCCCGTACTCCAGAGCGTCAAGAAAAAATCCAAACTTTTCCCGGGCCTCATGATCCTCAAGCCCCAACGTACGAAATATCCGCGACTGCAACTCGCTCCGATGTATCCTGACCGATCCACCGGCACATTCGACACCATTGAGCACAAGGTCATAGGCACGGGCTCGGATGCGACCGGGTTCACTTTCGAGAAACGATAGATCTTCATCCACTGGCGCGGTGAACGGATGGTGGCGTGAGGCCCAGCGCTTCTCGGTCGCTTCGTATTCAAACAGTGGAAAATTGACCACCCAGAGAAAACTCCACACTCCATCCGGAATCCAGCTTTCTCGCCGGGCCAGCTCGAGCCGGAGAATTCCCAATTTCTCCAATGTGGCAATCCGATCCCCGGCCAGCATAAAGATAGTCTGTCCTGGGCTCGCCCCTGTCTGACGGATTAGTTTTTCAATAGACAGGGCGCCCGCTTTCTTCACTACAGGCAGTGTACGCGGGTCGCCTTCGGTCACCTCTACCCATACAATTCCCGCTCCGCCAATCTGTTTGATAAACGCGTCGAGCTCATCCAGAACCTTTCGCGAGTACGCCACGGGCGCGAGGAATCCACGAACTGTCTGCCCTTTCTCGACGATTCCGCGAAACAGCGAGTCCTCACCGTCAGCAAAAATCGAGCTGAGATCCTGCAGTTCGACGCCGAACCGCGTATCCGGCTTGTCGCTCCCGTAGCGATCCATCGCTTCCTCGAATTCCATCCGGGCAAACGGCAGCACGAGATCAACACCTTCACACCGGAAGATTTCTTCCATCAAACCCTCCACCAGAGAGAAGAAGCTTTCCTGCTCAGGAAAGGACATCTCGACGTCCAATTGGGTGAATTCGGGTTGACGGTCGGCACGGAGATCTTCGTCGCGAAAACAACGCACGATTTGAAAGTACTTTTCGAATCCGGACACCATCAGGAGTTGCTTGAACAGTTGCGGTGACTGCGGCAGCGCATAAAACTGGCCATTGTAGAGACGGCTGGGCACCAGATAATCGCGGGCCCCTTCGGGGGTCGATTTGGTCAGGTACGGGGTCTCCACTTCCCAGAAACCGGCACTACTCATGTAGTTCCGTATCGCCATCATCACGCGATGCCGCAGATGAAGATTCTGCTTCATCCGGGTACGCCGCAGATCCAGGTAACGGTATTTCAGTCGCAAATCTTCCGAGGTGCTGATCTCGTCTTCGATCGGAAACGGTACCGTCTTGGCCCCATTGAAAACGACCACCTTCTCAACCGCAACTTCAATCTCACCGGTTTTCAAATTCGGATTGATCATTTCATCGTCTCGACGTCGAACCCGCCCGCGCACGCCGATCACGAACTCGGACCGGAGGTCTTTGGCTGCACCGTGCGATTGGGAATCACGCTCCGGATTGAAAACAATCTGCGTGATGCCGGCGCGGTCCCTCAAATCGATAAAAACGAGTTGTCCATGATCCCGGCGGCGGGCTACCCAGCCCGACAGCGACACTTCATGACCCTCGTCGGCAACCGTCAGCTCACCACAACTATGCGTCCGCATGGAATCTGTACTCACGGCTTTTGATCCATTTCATGATCAGAGCCATGATCAGCCGCACCCAGAGACCGGAAGAATTCCTCCTCTGTCATTTCCTTCTGTTCCCTGCTGTTCATATTCCGAACCGTCAGTTTCCCCGAACGGGTCTCATCCTCACCCAGTATGATGACGTTCCTCGCAGCGAGTTTTCCGGCCAGACGCATCTGACTCTTCAGGCTCCGAGGATCGAAGTCGAGGTAGACGACGTGGTTGCCGGCTCGCATTTTCTGTGCCAGGCGCGTTGCGTACCCGAAGGCTTCGTCACCAATCGTAGCCAGAAAATAGTTCGGACCAGGTCCCACCAGCAGTTTTTCGGGTTCAGGGATAGAAAGGATCAACCTTTCCAGACCCATCGCGAAGCCGAATCCCTTCATCGGGGGGCCGTCGAGGTCTTCAAAGAGACCGTCGTATCGGCCGCCCCCGACGAGGGTATCTTGCGCCCCAAGGTCGCTCGAAACAATCTCGATCGTCGTCCTCATATAGTAGTCCAACCCGCGGACCATCCGCTTTTCTATGCGGTACGCAATGTTGCGATCATCGAGATAGCCGCAGAATTTTTCGAAATGATCGCGGCACGTGTTGCACAAACTGTCGGTAATGGCTGGCAGTTCCGCAATCAAGCCCTGGCATGAGGGCACCTTGCAGTCGAAAACCCGAAGCGGATTGGTCTGGCCGCGGCGCCGGCAGTCCGCGCAGAGTCCGGAAGACGTTTCTTCGATCGCCCCCTCGAGGCGCCCAATAAAAGCGGGCCTGCACTCCCGGCAACCAATTGAATTTACAAGCACGTCGAGGTGTGATACTCGGAGTTTTCCGAACAGCACCATCAGCATTTCAACGACTTCAGCTTCGATTGCGGGATTGTCCGTAAGCGAAAAGACTTCAGCACCCGCCTGGTAAAACTGCCGAAACCGGCCTTTTTGAGGCCGCTCCCTTCGAAACATCGGACCGATGTAGAAAAGCTTGGCCATGCGGGACTGATCAGCAAGGTGATTTTCGATAAAGGAGCGTACAACCGGCGCTGTCCCCTCCGGCCGTAGCGTCAGAGACGTCGTCTCGTCCTTGTCGATAAAGGTGTACATTTCCTTGGACACGATGTCGGTGTCGGCACCGACGCTCCGAACAAAGAGTTCCGTCACTTCAAATATTGGCGTGCGAATCTCGCTGAAGGCGTACGCTTTGAACACTTCTCGCAGGCAACTCTCGATTGCCCGCCAGAGGCCGGCGTCTCGAGGCAGGATGTCGTATGTACCGCGGGCGGCCCGAATCATGTCTATTGAGGTATGAAAATTGACGCGTGACGCGTATCAGCTTCGGGAGGCAAACAAGTCATTTCTAGTTCCGGTTCGTCACTGGTCACTGATCACTTTCTAGGTACGTATTCTTGAAGTCGCAATAGTGCTGGGCGGAGCCGAGAATCCTCGCGATCTCGTCTACCGTTACCTCTCGCTTCACCGTGGCCGGCATACCCATGACCATGCTGCGGGGAGGGATAACCATGCCCTCGGTAATCAGGGCCCCAGCGGCCACGATCGACTCCGCACCCACATGCACGTTGTTCAGAATCGTCGACCGCATCCCGATCAGACACTGCGACTCGATTCGACAGCCATGCAAGATCACGCCGTGTCCCACCGTTACGTAATCACCCACAATACACGGATAACGATTTCGCTGGACGTGACAGATGGAAGCATCCTGAATATTCGTGTGGTGACCGATTCGGATGTGATGCACATCGCCCCGGAGAATTGTATTAAACCAGATGCTGGATTCGTCGCCAATCTCGACGTCACCCACAACATGGGCGCCTTCCGCAATGAATACGCGCTGTCCCACCCTCGGCTTTATCCCCTTGTATTCGCGTAAGGACATAGTGAGATTGACCCAGTGAGGACTGTCCAGGCTCGAACTCAGTCGCGTTTTTCACGGATCACACCGAGTTGAGAAAGAAGCACATACATCAACCAACAAAGCCAGCGATTACAATCCAATCGGCTTGAGGTTCCTGATCCTCAACTATATCGGTCTCCGCCCCCGGGTACGACCCATGAGCTTAGCATGGGGGCCGCCCCCGAATTCGCCTATAATGAGGGGTTGCACGCTCTAAATTTTCGAGCCATTCTTTTGGCGTTTTTCCAGGAGACACGTCACAACGATGCAAAATAGCTTTGGTTCCGATTCCACACTCCAACTCGGCAACGAGTCCTTTCGGTATTTTTCACTTGAAGCTCTCGAAAAGTCAGGCGTCGGCGGTGTATCACGGCTGCCCTTCTCCTTAAAAATCATGCTCGAAAACCTGTTGAGGCATGAAGACAAGACGTCAGTGTCCGCCGACGACGTGCTTGCAGTGGTTGCCTCGGTCAGCTTGCAGACTGAAAAGGAGATCGCGTTTCGCCCCGCCCGGGTGTTGATGCAGGACTTTACGGGTGTTCCCGCTGTGGTCGACCTGGCAACAATGCGCGACGTCGTCAAGGCAATGGGAGGCGATCCCGATCAGATCAATCCCCTGCAACCGGTCGATCTGGTCATCGATCACTCGGTGCAGGTCGATCAGTTCGGGACGCCATCGGCGTTTGGCTTCAACGCGGAGCGTGAACTGGAACGCAATCGCGAACGATATCTCTTTCTTAAGTGGGGACAGGGCGCCTTCAAGAACTTTCGCGTTGTCCCTCCGGATACCGGCATCGTGCACCAGGTCAACCTGGAGTACCTTGCGCACGTCGTATTCCTCAATGACGAAGACCCTCGCGCTGCCATGCTGTATCCCGATACGCTGGTGGGCACCGATTCACACACTACGATGATCAACGCGATGGGAATCGTGGGTTGGGGTGTGGGCGGCATCGAAGCCGAAGGCGCGATGCTGGGTTGTCCGATATCCATGTTGATCCCGGATGTTGTGGGTTTCCGGTTGGTGGGAGAACTCCCGAAAGGAGCTACTGCGACCGATGCTGTCCTGCACGTAGTTCAGATACTGCGACGCAAGGGCGTTGTCGGAAAGTTCGTGGAGTTTTATGGTCCCGGGGTGGGAAATCTTTCGCTCGCCGATCGAGCAACGATATCGAACATGGCTCCTGAATACGGGGCAACGGTCGGGTTCTTTCCCGTTGACAATGAAACCCTCACGTATATGAAGCTCACGGGACGATCTCCCGAAACGATTGCCCGGACCGAAGCCTATACGAAAGCACAGGGACTGTTTCAGTCCGCGGATAGCCCGGAACCGGTGTTTGCCGATACCGTTGAACTGGATCTGGGGACGATCGAACCGAGCATCTCAGGTCCGAAGAGACCGCAGGATCGCATACCTCTGGGCGAATCCAAGGAGTCATTCCGCAAGACTCTCGCGTCCATGCTCGGCAGTGGGTCGGGCAATGGCTCAGGCGAGGGCGGTCAGGAATCGGCCCGCATCGAAAAAACCATTCCTGTGGAACTCGGAGGGGAAAGCTTCAAGATTGGCCATGGTTCCGTCGTCATCGCAGCAATCACCAGTTGCACCAACACGTCGAACCCCTCGGTCATGATCGCAGCGGGCCTCCTGGCCCGAAACGCACTGGGTCGAGGACTCTCGGTGCGACCTTGGGTGAAGACAAGCCTAGCGCCAGGCTCCCGTGTTGTCACTGATTACCTTCGGGAGACGGGCTTAATGGAACCTCTGGAGGCTTTGCGTTTCCATCTGGTGGGCTACGGCTGTACGACCTGTATCGGCAACAGCGGACCGCTACCGGGACCGATTGCGGAAGGCATCAAGAAAAGTGATCTGGTGGTATCGGCCGTCCTGAGCGGAAACCGGAACTTTGAGGGCCGCATCAGCCCTCTGGTCAAAACGAACTACCTCGCGTCCCCACCTCTCGTTGTGGCCTACGCGCTGGCAGGGAATATGGACGTCGACCTGCTCAACGAACCCCTGGGTACAGGAAGTGACGGCCAACCGGTGTTTTTGAAGGAGATCTGGCCGGACCCGGGCGAAATCCGAGAGGCCATCGATTCGACTTTGAAACCGGAAATGTTCCGCCGTGCCTACGAGGAATCGCTGGCCGGCGACGAGCGCTGGAACGCCCTGGAGGTCCTCGGGGGGAACATTTATGAGTGGGATGAGTCGTCCACATACGTGAAACGCCTACCCTTTTTCGATAACATGGCTCAGGCGGCCCCTCCACCGGAAAACATTCGGGGAGCGCGCGCACTAGCTGTCCTGGGGGATTCGGTAACCACGGACCACATTTCCCCGGCCGGTGCGATACCCTTAGACAGTCCAGCCGGACAGTACTTGAACTTGAACGGCGTGGACCCGAAGGACTTCAATTCCTATGGTTCCCGACGTGGAAATCACGAAGTGATGATACGGGGGACTTTCGGCAATATCCGGCTGCGGAATCAGATGGCTCCTGACACTGAGGGTGGCTGGACCGTACATCTCCCCGGACGGGAGCAGATGTCTATTTACGACGCCGCCATGAAGTATCAAGACACGCGCACCCCTTTGGTCGTTATAGGAGGAAAGGAGTACGGTTCGGGATCCTCACGCGATTGGGCGGCCAAGGGCACCCGCCTGCTCGGTGTGGGCGCCGTGATGGCGGAGAGTTATGAGCGCATTCACCGCAGCAATCTGATTGGAATGGGCGTTCTTCCGCTGCAGTTCTCCGACGGCGAAGGCAGGGACAGTCTCGGCCTGACCGGCTTCGAAAGCTTCAACATTGCTGGCATCGCGCAGAATCTAACGCCTGGTAAGCGCCTCGACGTCACCGCGCAGACGGACAACGGGGGCGAAAATCACTTTCAGGTCGTCGCTCGCTTGGATACGCCAGTTGAAATCGACTACTTCCGCAATGGCGGAATACTACAGTATGTCCTCAGGCAAATGCAGCCTTAGCCATTTACTCTTAACTTGTGCTCGCTCCACATCAGTCGGTGGAACCGAAAGCACGGAAATGTGAGCACCAGGAACGACGAGATCGGCGCGGCGTTATTGACCGTGCTCGGCGGTTTTTCCTGAAAGCGGGTTGCGAGTCTGCGTCTTTACGCGGCCAAATAATAAACGGCCACTTCTAAGGTTTCAGCTCGTCGGCCAGGACATCGAGCAGACCCCGCATCAGCAACGGTCAGAGCCGCGAAGATGGGAGCGATACCTAGAGTGGACGATTGAACCCGGTTGCCATCCTCACGGCTTCCTTAGGCATTAGCCCACGCGTTGGCAGGCCAAAGAGGACGTCTCTGAGGCTGTTGGTCAAGAGGCGGACTGCTGTTCCGGAGCTGGACCCTTTCGCGATAAAAGGTCATTGATGACATCAGCCCCTGCCTGTGCACTGTGGCCAAAGTTGAAGACCGCGCTGTTACGCAGCTCCTGGAGTGGTTCCTTCCACAGGTGCCGCCCGGTGAGCAGCTCGTCGGCATACCGGTCGATCCGAGACACTTCCCCGGCCGGAACCACCTGCCCGACCGCACGCCGCATCGTGTCCTCGAAGGTGGGCAGGCCCAGCCTTTGCCAGTTGGCATTTTTCGTTTTGCGCGCCACATCGACGAACAGGACCGGGCGCAGCGTGCCGAACGCGTACTCGAACGATGCTCCGGAGAAATCGCTAATCAGAAGGTCGGCCTCGTGAAAAGAATCCTCATCGACGATGCTTCGCTCGATCACCACCTGCGTGTGGTCAGAGAATCGGCTCTCGATTTCGTCGACAATCCCACGTCCTTCCGGGTATAGCGACTGAAAGAAACAGGGATGCGGCCGCACGACCACCCGTACTCCCAATGTCAGCAACCGCTCTAGAATCTCCAGGCCGTGGGCCTCCAGCAAATTACCCCGCCCCCACGACGGTGCAAGCAGAACTGTCGTGTCGGCGTACTGCTTTGTGTATGCCAAATGTGCGAAGAAGACCCGATCGAGCTTGTAGTAGCCGACATCGTATAGCGTCGGTTGCGGCAGATTGTACGTGGTGAAATGAGTCTCCAGCTCACGACGATGGTGGGGCCCGGTGCAGAAGAAGGCATCGTAGTGGTCGAACGCTCCCTCGCGGCAGACCTCGTGAATACTGTTCAACGAGTGGAAGAGGTACAGGCATAGCGACGGTTTTGCGGGGCGTGCGAGGTGAAAATTCCCAAGGTCGGGCATGGTCGTGATGAAGATATCGGAATCCACCCGGGGAAGGAAACCGGATAGGAATCGATTGACGTAATACACTGACATCCGTGGGTGATGCGAATTGAACAGCGGGTCGTGCGGCGCCGAGGTCACATAGACAATTGACCGGCTGTGATCCTCCATGACCGCATCGAGATACCCATGCAGCTGGTTATACGAGGCGACATCCTCGCTGTAAACCATGATCTCACGCAGGCCGCGGGGCATCGATTTCACATTAGTGGCGTCCCGCCATTCCCGGCGAAGATTGCGGAAGGTCTCAGTCCACTTCATCGAAGCTCACACGTCGCACCGCCCTTTGCCGTTGACGCTTCTTCAGTCATCGGTCGGATGCGGGCTTTCAGGCATATCGTCAAGACGGTTCTCGATGGCGTTGTTTCAAGGCTTTCCTGGAGCGAGTCGTTCCGAACAGGCCCAACTCCTATACTTTTAACAGAGTTTCGCAGGGCAGCCGCTATCAGTTTTACGAGTTGAGCGGAGTGTGGGGATCGCGGGAGATTCCAAAACCTGAAGCTCGTCGAGTCTTGAAGCCTGTCTGACGAGACTGGCCTAGTGGAAAATGCCGATTGTTTCAATTTGATTTAATCTTTTAGTACTGGAGACTCCTCCAAGTGCACCACGAAATCCACGTTCGCCACGAACAGGGTCGCGATCCCTGTTGACGGTCCCCAGAAAGTCCCCAATCATCACAAACTCGGAAGCGTGCTTAGGAACCGTTCGGGGCTTGTATTGGATGGAGTGCGGACCCGACATTGCGCCAGCGCGGTTGGATACTCTCGTCGAGCTTGTCGTTCCTTTGTTCGCACCGAATACGACAATGTGATCAAATGGTGGGATTGTGATCGAATAATGTATTCAACTTTAGTCGATGCGACAACCTCAGGACTGAACACGTTTTTGAGTTTTGTCCCTCGACACTGCGAATAGTGAGTAGGAAAATTTGGCTAAGCAAGCAGCTGTCTATATCGGAATGAGCGCTGACCTGATTCACCCGGGTCATCTCAACATCATCGCCATCGCTCGTGAGCTTGGAGAGGTGACTCTTGGACTGCTCACAGACGGCGCGATTGCGAGTTACAAGCGACTTCCGTTCATGTCGTTCGAACTGCGAAAAATCGTTGCCGAAAACATCAAAGGCGTAGACCGTGTCGTCGCACAAGAAACCCTCGATTACGTTCCCAACCTTAGAAAGTATCGACCCGACTACGTCGTGCACGGTGACGATTGGCAAGTTGGCGCGCAACGCGAGATACGCCAGGCAGTCATTGACGCCCTCTCGGAATGGGGTGGCCAGCTTGTGGAACCGCCATACACACCGGGTATTTCTTCGACTGCCCTCAACGTTGCCAACAAGAATATCGGTACGACGCCCGACATCCGAATGAAACAATTCAAGCGTCTGATTATGGCCAAACCTCTCGTCAGGGTGCTCGAAGTTCACAGCGGGCTCTCCGGATTGATTGTTGAGAAAACCAGTGTAGAAACGGATGGTCGTCCTCGTGAGTTCGATGCGATGTGGCTGAGCAGCCTGACGGATTCCACGATGAAGGGTAAACCCGACATCGAGTTTGTCGATTTGACGTCGAGGGTCAATACGATCAACGACGTCCTCGAAATCACGACAAAGCCTGTCGTATATGACGGAGACACGGGTGGCCACCCAGAACAATTCGCCCTAACCGTCCGCCGGCTGGAGCGACTGGGTGTTTCCGCGGTGATCATTGAGGACAAAATTGGCCTCAAGAAAAACTCACTGTACGGTACGAGCGTCAAGCAGACGCAATCAGACATCACGAAGTTCTGCGAAAAGATTGTGGCGGGGAACAACGCACGTGTCACCGAAGATTTCTCGATTTTTGGGAGAATCGAGAGTCTCATTTTGAATTCAGGGCTCGACGATGCTTTAGAGCGCGCTGCAGCGTACATTGAAGCCGGCGTCTATGGCATCATGATTCACAGCAAGAGCAAATCGCCTGAGGAAATTTTCGAGTTTTGCCGACGGTATAGAAAAGAGGGCCTTCGCGCTCCTCTTGTTGTGGTGCCAAGCACCTACGACCAAGTGACTGAAGAAGAGCTTATCGATGCGGGTGTGCGCGTCGTGATTTATGCGAATCATTTACTCCGATCATCCTATCCGGCAATGGTGAAGACTGCGGAAGCGATCCTGCGCTGCGGTCGTGCGCATGAAGCTGCCGAGCAGTGCATGTCGATAGGAGAGATTCTCAGTGTGATTCCGGAATAGAACGCAGTGCTTTCGCCCAAAGATTTCTACGACGGCCTTCGGCGCACTGGATTCGACTACTTCACGGGAGTGCCTGATTCGCTTCTGAAGGATTTTTGCGCCTATTTGTCGGACCACGCTGGGGCGGAAGGCGATCTCATTGCGGCAAACGAAGGAGCCGCGGTTGCACTCGCTGCAGGTTACCACATGGCGACCCGACGCTATGGGGTGGTCTACATGCAGAATTCCGGGCTGGGCAACGCGGTTAATCCGCTGACTTCGCTAGCCGATCCGGAAGTCTATTCTATCCCCATGCTCCTATTGATAGGCTGGCGCGGCAAGCCCGGCTCCCCAGACGAGCCGCAGCACATCAAGCAGGGGAAAATCACGCATGAAATTCTTGACTGCCTCGGGATTCCTAATGAAGTTCTTCCGGGCGACCTGGACGATGTGCATGACTTATTGACTCGTGCCGTCACCTATCTCGAGCAGTACCAGGCCCCATTTGCGATTGTTGTAGCCGCCGGAACGTTCGACAAATACCAGAAACGCCAAGAGCCCGGTCCATTCGAAATGCGACGCGAAGATGCCGTCCGGGCGATCGCCGCGAACTTGTCCGAGTCGGACGTCATCGTCGCCACGACGGGAAAGACGTCCCGCGAGCTATTCGAATATCGGGCTGCAGCGGACGGTTGTCATTCTCGAGACTTTTTGACCGTAGGTTCCATGGGCCATGCTTCGCAAATTGCTCTGACGATCGCCCTGAGCTGCCTGGACCGACAGGTGATTTGCTTGGACGGCGACGGGGCCGCAATCATGCATTTGGGTTCCCTAGCGATCATCGGCACGAGGGCCCCGACGAACTTCAAGCATATCATTATCAATAATGGTGCCCACGATTCTGTCGGGGGCCAGCCTACCGCGGGTCACTTGATCGATCTGAAAGCGATCGCTGAGGCCTGCCGATACCGAAGCACCACCCGGGTAGAGCACGAAGCAGAAATCCCGGCGGCGGTACATCGCCTGCGCGACCAGGACGGTCCGGCTCTATTGGAGATCCTCACGCGCGTTGGCGCTCGTGGCGATCTGGGCCGGCCGACAATACCGCCAATCGACAACAAATTAAGCTTCATGCAGAATCTGGGGGGATGACACCTACTGTCGTCTGTGCACAAGGCGCATTGGCCGAGCTTCCGAAAGTCCTTGCGTTACGAGACTGCAGGCATGTATTCCTGGTGACCGGACGCACTTCTTACAGGAGTTCCGGCGCCGAGTACGCTCTCAAAGAGTATCTCGAGCCATACACCGTCACTCGCTTCTCCGATGTCGAAGAAAATCCGAAGCTCGAAAAACTGGAACTTGGTCTGGCGCGGTTTGCTCAAGCACGGCCCGATCTGATCGTGGCAGTTGGTGGCGGCTCCGTCATGGATATGGCGAAGCTTCTTAAGATATTTTCTGGTCAGCCGAAGCAACATTTGCGTTATTTGGAAGGAACCGACACGCTATCGCCAAGCCCCCTGCCATTGGTCGCCATCCCGACCACCGCTGGTTCCGGTAGCCAGGCGACCCATTTCGCGGTGCTCTACGTCGGCAAGTCCAAGAAATCCGTGGCTCATCCCTCTATGCTTCCAGACGCCGCGCTGGTAGACCCAGATCTGCTGAAAAGCGTGCCGCCACCTGTTGCGGCATCCACAGGTCTTGACGCGCTGAACCAGGCTATTGAATCGTACTGGTCAATCCACTCCACGGATGAGTCCAAGGCATTGGCACGGGAATCGATTGAGGTCATTCCTCGAAATCTGCCAGACCTCCTGCGCCGTCCCAGCGACGACTCACGGCTGGCGATAGCAAAGGCCGCTCACCGAGCCGGTGAAGCCATCAACATCACGAAAACAACCGCTCCCCACGCGATCTCCTACCCGATAACCTCTTATTTCGGCGTTCCTCACGGGCAGGCTGTCGCGCTCGTTCTCGCGCGTGTGCTGCTCTACAATGCAGCAGTCACGGACCTTGATTGTCTCGACACCCGCGGGGCCGCTTATGTACGGGCCACGCTTGTCGAGATCGCCGAACTTCTTGGAGAGGACGACGCGGTGGGCGCGGCCCGTGCTTACGACGCGCTCGTGGACGAGATCGGTTTGTGCCGTGACTTTAAGGCGGTCGGAATCAAGAACCGTAAGGATCTGGAAACGATCATCGCAAACGGCTTCAATCCAGAACGGGTTAACAACAATCCGAGACGAGTGACAGCCTCGTCCCTCAGAGACATGTTGATCGAGCTTCAGGACCGCTCCCCGACCGACCACTAGTCGCTGAATCCGTTGACAGGGTTCGACTGGATCTATTTGATAATTGCTGATACTCCTACCAGAACGTTTTTAAATTAGATTCCGGTGCTTGGCCGAAAAGCCCGGACCTTCATCGCTATCGATGTTACTAACTAATTCATCTGATTTCGATTCGTTCGATCACGGTCCGGCTCAATGCCGGTTCCGCTTCATACAGCCTCCCCGAAACGGTGAGTCGTTGCCTCACGACAGCGACCTGGAGGTCAATGGAGAAGCCCATCCCGACTGGAGCCTTCACCGGGTGTTCGGACCTAACAAAACAAACCGTGTTACGAAGGTGTTGCCGGATCCGTGTGAAGAACAGCTCGACATGCCACCCGCATCGATGCAGCGCTGTGATTTTGATTTTCGCCCGCGTAGAGCTGTGGGTCCGCCCCCCCCCCCCCCCCCGGTTTCGGCGTTCTCATTCTTATGGGGAAAGCTGAAATGTTGGCGCGTACATTCGCACGTCAGCGTGATGGGCTGATTCCGGCTGAAAACGTTATTCGGATCGTGGGAATGAGAATAGTCGCTCGGGGTTCGGTTGGGACTTCACTCACGCTACAGAGAAGGCGACGGCCCCGCGACGACCGTCGAGCCGACGGGAATCGATGGAGCCACGACACCCGATGGAGAGGGCTGAAGTTCGGGCCGCATGAGGTTCGAACATTCCTGCCGTGAAGTCTGCGGTTGTCCCAACCCTCGACCCTCGCTCGTCCTCGTCGTATGACAGGTTAAACTAGCATCGTGATAGATCCCGTCTGCGGCATGCAAGTCGAAGAAAACTCCGCCGCCTCTCGTCTCCAGCTCGACGGAGCCATTTACTACTTCTGCTCCACCCGCTGCCGGGAACGCTTCGAGGAGTCTCCTCAGAAGTATCTGACAGAAACACCCCTCCCAGCACGCCCGTCCCCGGCGGACTCTATGGCTATCTATACATGCCCAATGCATCCGGAAGTCCGGCAACACGGACCCGGGCCGTGCGCTAACTGCGGCATGGCACTCGATCCCATTGAGTTGGAAATTGATGCGCCACGGATCGACTACACCTGCCCGATGCACCCTGAGGTGATCAGGTCCGAGCCAGGCTTCTGCCCAAAGTGCGGCATGGCGCTCGAGGCCCAGACAGCCACCACTCTCGACCCACCCAACCCGGAACTGGAGGACATGGAGCGGAGATTCAAGGTGGGTCTCGCACTTACAGTGCCGCTCCTGATCCTGGCGATGACGCACATGATTCCCCGCAACCCTATTTCTGGAATCTCGGCGCTCACACTGAATTGGATCCAGTTGTTATTGACGACACCCGTCGTGGCATGGTGCGGATGGTCTTTCTTTCAAAGGGCCTGGATCTCGATCCGGAATCAAAGCCTCAATATGTTCACCCTCGTCGGGATCGGCACGGGCACGGCGTACGCTTACAGCACACTTGCGACCCTCGTTCCGGGTGCGTTTCCAGCCGCTTTTCGAGGAAATAGTGGGAACGTTCAAGTCTACTTCGAGGCAGCTGCCGCAATCACTGTTCTCGTTCTGTTAGGACAGGTTCTCGAGCAGCGGGCACGGGGCCGAACAAGTAATGCCATCAGAGCATTGTTGGGATTGACCCCAGCCACGGCACGCCGGGTCGGGGATGGTGGCTCCGAACAGGACGTTCCCCTGGATCAGATTCAGGTAGGCGACCGCCTCCGCGTTCGCCCCGGAGACAAAATTCCTGTCGACGGGAGAATCGAAGAAGGCCGGTCCAGCGTCGATCAATCGATGATGACGGGTGAACCGATACCCGCCGAAAAAGAAGTCGAGTCCAACGTCGCCGGCGGGACCGTCAACGGCACTGGAACTTTTGTGATGGTTGCTGAACGGGTCGGGCGGGACACGATGCTGGCACAGATTGTAAAAATGGTCAGCGCAGCGCAGCGCACCCGAGCCCCCATCCAACGCCTGGCCGATGTCGTCGCGTCCTACTTTGTTCCAGTCGTTGTCTTAGTCGCCGTGGCAACCTTTGTTGTCTGGGCGATCGTAGGGCCGGACCCGAAGATGGCATTCGCGTTGGTCAACGCTATAGCGGTCCTCATCATCGCATGCCCTTGTGCCTTGGGTCTGGCCACACCGATGTCGATCATGGTCGGTACCGGACGGGGCGCCGCCGACGGTGTCCTGATCAAGAACGCGGAAGTGCTCGAGATTATGGAGAAGGTCGATACCGTCCTCGTTGATAAAACCGGGACTCTGACCGAGGGCAAGCCGCAAGTGGAAGTTGTCCGAGCGATCCCTCCGTGGACGGAAGCGCAGGTCCTCGGCATCGCCGCGAGCATCGAATCGGTCAGCGAGCACCCCCTGGCCACCGCCATCGTGTCGGAAGCCCGCAATCGCAGCCTGCGGTTCAAACCTGCCCAAAAGTTCCGATCGATAACGGGTAAGGGTGTCATTGGGGTCACGGGCGGATACAAGGTGGTTCTGGGCAATCCCACATTGCTTGAAAACCGAAACATTGATCCGGGAATTCTGGCCCCCGATGCGGCAACGCTGCGTAAGAACGGATCCACCGTTGTCCTCCTCGCCGTTGACGGGTCACCCGCCGGATTCATCGCTGTCGCGGACCCAATCAAGCAAACCACGCCGGAGGCGATTCGCACCCTCCATGCCGAAGGCGTCAAGGTCGTCATGCTGACCGGCGACAACCGCGCCACTGCCGAAACAGTTGCGACCCGGCTCGGTATCGACGAGGTACGGGCTGAGGTCCTCCCCGAAATGAAGCACGAAACCGTGCGACGGTTTCAGGAATTGGGCAGCGTTGTCGCAATGGCCGGAGACGGGATCAACGACGCCCCGGCACTGGCCCAGGCGGACGTAGGCATCGCAATGGGACATGGGACCGATGTCGCCATGGAGAGCGCGGGAATCACGCTGATTCAGGGCGACCTTCGAGGCATTGTCCGGGCGCGGCGGCTGAGCCGCGCAACCATGGCCAACATCCGGCAAAATCTGTTCTTCGCCTTCATCTACAACGCCCTCGGAATTCCGCTCGCTGCCGGCGCGCTCTATCCCTTCTTTGGACTGCTCTTGAGCCCCATCATCGCAAGCGCCTCTATGACTTTCAGTTCGGTATCCGTTATCTCCAATGCATTGCGTCTCCGCCGATTGAAGCTCTGAAGCGGCTTAATTGGCGTATTGATCTTGTTCTGGCCGTCGAAACACGGCTATCGTAATAAAAGAGGTCGCAACCGATGAGCCGCCAGCCAGAGACCTTCGAGATGAACCGTCAGCCAGAAACCAACAAGAGAAGCTCCGCCGATTCCGCTGGGGATGTCGTCTTCGAGGCCCGGGATGTGCGGAAGGTCTATCCCATGGGGGACGTCGAGGTCCAAGCTCTAAGAGGCATCAACCTTTCCCTTTTCGAATCTGAATTCGTCGTCCTACTGGGACCGTCCGGCAGTGGGAAATCCACGCTGCTCAATATTCTCGGCGGATTAGATGTCCCGACTGCAGGCGAGGTCATCTATCGTCAGACCAACCTGACGAGGGCCGGAGAGCGTGAACTCACCAACTATCGACGGCGCCACGTTGGCTTTGTTTTTCAGTTCTACAACCTGATCCCGAGTTTGACGGCCAGAGAAAACGTTCGGTTGGTGACCGAACTCGGTGAAGACCCGCTCACGCCCGAAGAAGCCCTTAAGCGCGTAGGCCTGGCCGATCGCGCAGACCATTTCCCATCCCAGCTTTCTGGCGGAGAGCAACAACGGGTTGCCATCGCACGGGCCATCGCGAAAGGGCCCGATGTCCTGCTGTGTGACGAACCCACTGGGGCTCTCGATATCGAAACAGGAATAGTGGTTCTCGAAGCCATCGCCCGTGTAAACCGGGAATTGGATACAACCACAGCTGTCATCACTCATAACGCGGCAATCGCCGACATTGCCGATCGCGTCATCTCTCTGGCGGACGGTCGCATTGCGGACATCCGTTGGAACGAAACCAAGCGGATGCCGTCCGAATTGATCTGGTAGGGACCATGAAGGCCATCAATCGCAAACTGCTACGGGATTTATGGATGATCAAAGGCCAGGTCCTGGCCATCAGTCTCGTCATCGCGGCAGCCGTTTGCGTCTATGTGATGTACCTCGGGGCATTCGACTCACTTCGACTGACGCAATCGGCCTACTACCAGCGCTATCGTTTTGCGGATGTATTCGCCGGGCTGAAACGTGCTCCGTTGTATCTCGAAGATCGAATCCTTCAGATTCCAGGAGTCGCCGACGCGGAATTGAGGGTCAGTGCCAACGTGACTCTCGATATGGAGGGATTGGCGGAACCCGCAGTTGGACGACTGGTTTCAATTCCGACCCGTCAGCGGGCCACCCTGAACGACATCTTCATCAGGCTGGGAAGCTACCCTGACGCCGCTCGCCGGAATGAGATTCTCGTAAACGAGGGGTTTGCACTCGCCCACGGCCTTGAACCGGGTGACACGATCTCGGCGGTCATCAACGGGCGGCGTAGGTTGCTGGAAATCTCAGGCATCGCTCTTTCCCCGGAGTTTCTCTATACCCTCCGTCCAGGCGCCTTCATGCCCGACGACGAGCGATATGGCATTATCTGGATGAACCGCCAGGAACTGGCCGCGGCCTTTGACATGGAAGGCGCTTTCAATGACGTCGCTTTGCGGTTGATGGCAGGGGCTTCCGAAGAGGACGCGATCGCACATCTTGACCGGCTCCTGGAACGCTACGGCGGACTGGGTGCGGTTCCCCGGCGGCTTCAACTCTCGCACTGGTTTCTCAACAATGAATTAACCCAGCTCCAGAGCTTCGGCACGATCATACCCATCATTTTTTTGGCGATCGCCGCGTTTCTGTTGAACGTCGTCCTCGCTCGGATCATCGCAATGCAGCGCGAACAGCTCGCGGCACTCAAGGCATTGGGGTATACGAACTTTGAAGTCGGCCTTCACTATTACCAGTGGAGCCTTCTTGTGACTGTGATCGGTATAGCGATCGGTCTGACGTCAGGGGCGTGGTTGGCGTCCAGCCTCCTTGGGCTCTACAACGACTTCTTCCGCTTCCCGGCCTTGGAGTTCCAGATTTCGCCCAATGTCATCGCGACGGCCGTTCTGGTGAGCCTGGGAGCGGCATTGCTGGGAGCACACGGAGCCGTTCAACGAGCGGTCGCGTTGCCACCCGCCGAAGCGATGCGGCCTCAGGCGCCGGCCAACTATCGGGTCAGCTGGGTGGAACGCGTCATTCTGGGAGGATGGATCTCAGCTCCGACGCGGATGATCATTCGAAACCTCTCCCGCCGACCCTTGAGATCGGTGTTGTCTACGGTCGGAATCGCATTCGGTGCCGCCATGATGATCGTCGGCATGTTCTTTCTCGATGCGATGGCGTACGCGATGAACCTCCAGTTTAACGTCGCCCAGCGCCACGACCTGACGGTGTCTTTCATCGAACCCGCATCGCCGGGAGCGCTTTATGAACTTGCCAGCCTGGACGGCGTCATCAACCTGGAGCCAATGCGGTCGGTTCCCGCGCGACTTCGACTCGAAAACCGCGTGCGGCAGATCGGCATCACGGGTCTCCTGGAAGGGGCCGAACTTAACCGCGTGCTCGATTCCGATCTGGAAGAGATACTTTTGCCGCCTGAAGGTATCGTCCTCTCGGCCACCTTGGCAGGAATACTCCACGCATCCAGAGGCGATACGCTCCAGATCGAAGTTCTGGAAGGCGGAAGACCCGTACGCGACGTCGTTGTGGCCGACGTCGTCGAAGAGTTCATTGGAGCCTCGGCCTACATGGAGATCGGAGCCCTCCGCCGGTTGATGCGAGAGGGCCGGGTCCTCTCGGGCGCCTATCTTCAGGTCGACGCGGCCGGCGTCGATGAAATCTATACACGTTTGAAAGCCACGCCGGCCGTCGCTGGAGTCGCCCTGAAGGATGCGGCTATCCAGAGCTTTCGAGACACAATCGAACAGAACATGGGGCTGATGATCTTCTTCAACCAGATCTTTTCGAGCGTAATAGCTATCGGCGTAATCTACAACGCAGCGCGTATATCGCTGTCAGAAAGGAGTTGGGAACTGGCAAGCCTGCGGGTGATGGGCTTCACACGGAGAGAAATTTCATACATCCTGTTGGGAGAGTTTGCCATCCTGACTGCCTTTGCCGTGCCATTGGGGTTCGCGATCGGATACGGGCTTGCGGCATTGACCGTCGCAACGGTCGGCAGCACGGAACTCTACCGGATCCCGCTGGTTGTCGAGCCGCGGACATTCGCGACGGCCGCAGGCGGCGTGATACTTGCGTCGATCGTGTCGTGCCTGATTGTCCGGCGCCGGCTGGATCGCCTGGATCTGGTCGGTGTGCTCAAGACGAAGGACTAGACCATGAAACGCTTTCGCAACCGCATCTCGTCTGTTCTGCTGTTGGCTGCAGTCATCGGAGCCTTCATATACGCCTTTCGCCCACAACCTGTGCCGGTGGATTTCGACCAGGTGGTACGCGGACCGATGCAGGTCACCATCGATGAGGAAGGCGAAACTCGCATTCACGACCGGTTTGTCGTATCCGCTCCTGTTGGAGGTCGCGTCTTGAGGGTCGACCTGGAACCGGGGGACATCGTGCGGGCAGGCCGCACACCCGTTGCAACGTTCCTTCCTACAGAACCGTCGCTGCTGGACGTTCGAAGCCAGACAGAAGCGGAAGCACGGGTTCGAGCGGCTGAGGCTGCTGTGGGCCGGGTCAGGGCGAATCTGGAGCGCGTTCGGGAAGAACTGGCATTCGCTGAATCTCAGTTGACACGATACGGGGAACTTTTCGAACAGGGACTGATCTCCAGAGAGCGCTTCGACACGGCAGAGTTCGAGGCAAAGCGACAAAGAGAAGCCTACAACACCGCAGAATTTGAAATTCGCGATGCCGAGCAGGCAATCGACGTCGCCCGGGCCAGCCTGGTAGGGGCTATCGAGAACGCCACAGCAGGCTCAACTCGAGACCCCATCACCATTCGATCCCCCATCGATGGAACCGTCCTCCGACGCCTGAGAGAAAGTGAGGCCGTTGTCCCCTCGGGCGAGCCTCTCGTGGAAATCGGCGACACATCACAGATCGAAATCGTTTCGGATCTGCTCTCCGCGGACGCAGTCAAGATCCACAGCGGCGACCGGGTCCTGATCGAACAGTGGGGCGGCGGGATGACCCTCCAGGGGCATGTCCGGTTGGTCGAACCATCGGGCTTTACCAAACTCTCCGCGCTCGGAGTCGAAGAACAGCGCGTTAACGTCATCATCGAGTTCGACGATCAAGCAGTGGCGGCCAACTACCTCGGTGATGGGTATCGCGTCGAAGTGCGGATCGTTGTGTGGGAAACCGCCGATGCGCTCAAGGTACCGACCAGCACTCTGTTTCGTACCGGTGACGACTGGTCCGTGTTCTCCCTCGCCGAGGGGCGGGCCTCGCTACGCCCCGTCGAGATCGGCCAACGCAACAGGCTTGAGGCCGAGGTCCTGGCCGGTCTCGCCGAATCAGAATCCGTCATCGTACACCCGAGTGATGACGTCGTCGACGGTGTGGAAATCGTAGCGCGGTAGCCCGGATTTCTCACGGATTTTCGTCGCGAAGGGTCGGAGGCGCCGTCAGGGCAAGGCGCGTGCCGGGAGGGAGACCGAGGCGTACTTGACAGTACGTCGAGGAGCCCGACCAAGCGCAACGCAGCCCTGGCGGATGGATCCGGCGCTGCAGCAGAAAACTCGTGAGAAATTTGGGTTAGGGTCCAGAGTCAGGAGTGCAAGATCATAGGAGACGATAAGAGTCAGAAGACGATCGCTTCGAGCTACGACGAAACTAGTAAACAATGCACAAGTGACGAGTCGAGAGTGACGCGCCCGGGAGGGGTGCGGCATTTGTCAGCTGTGTCTTCCTCAAGCTAAACCCCAAGAACCTTCCGTGACGTCATCAGCTGCCCGATGTGGTAGGAGTTGTGGGACGCCAGCGTTAGCGCCTCCCGGAGGATCGTCTGACCGTCCCCATGGGGTATCCGGGCATGGAGATCTGTGGCCGGGTCCGAAACCAGCAACTGCATTGCCTCCAGATCTTTTCCAAACTGCCGGACACTCTGATTCCATGCTTCATCGCTGGGCGGAGCTTCACCATCGGGCCAGTAGCCATCGGGGTATTCGGGCGAAACGTGGTCTGCGGAGAGCGAAAAACCCAGGATATCCCACTGTGCAGTTCGCAGGTGTTCCAGCAGCTGCCATGCGGAGTGATTCGCACCGCCCGGCCGCAGTCCGCGGGATTCGGCAGGCCACGCGGCAATAGCCGATTCAATTGGAGAATGTGATTGGCCGGCCTTTAGAACGGCTACCAAGTGGTGTCTCAAAGATTCGTCCACAGTCACTGTCGGCCTCCTAAGAATGGGGTCAGAGCCCTATTTCACAATTTCCGTCAAGCTCTCCACCTTACGAGTGCTTCTCCCACGAACTGTTCGACGTCTTCCCATGAGTCGGCACGAGGCGGCGGCAGGGTGCGGTTTGTAGAGTTCGAAAAGGCCAGCGTTGGATAGCCATCGCCTCTCAGTTGCTCAATGTTGTCGGGTGAATCCTCGATGTACAAATCTGCTCCGACCGCGGCCTTGTCCCGCATGAAACAAAGATCCCAGTACGGAATGTCGTAGTGATCCAGCCACTCGATTGTCTGGCGGACGGCCTGCTGGTGAAAGTACTTGATGAAGAGCCGATTGGTGATTATCCGGATCCGCACATCCCGGGCTGAAACCCGCCGCAAGGTTGCTGCTGCCCGGCGCACCGGTTTGAGTTCCCGAAACAGATTTCGTTGGGTCACTGCAAAGCGGTGAAGGGCTTCGTATCCACCAGGGGCGGAATCGACCCCCCATTCCTTCAGGCCGTGACTGACTTCTCTTGGGAGCGATTCAATAGGAACGCCCAACCATTCCGCCGCAATCGGGCGCAATCCAGCATAGAAGTCCGCGCAAACGCCGTCAAGGTCAACACCAAGAACAAAGCGGGATTGACTCATGCTTTCCGCAAATCAGCTGTGCAGGGGATGGACCGCTCAGAAATCCCGATACTCACTCGTCATCGTCATCGTCGGGCAGACTGGTCGCCAGGTTCTCAAACTCTATATCGTTCTCGTCTTCATCGACATCGTCGTTGCCCCCGAATATCTGTGCCCGACGTAACTCTTGAATCGGCTCCTTCTTCGGTGCCTCTTCCCATGAGGGGCGCTTGCCGCCACGGCGTCGCGAACGCGACGGGGCTGCGTTGCGGGGACCGTCCCCCGCCGGAGGGGGTCCACCCCCAAGTCCAGATCTGTCCCGGGATTGGGGTCTGAACACCCCTGACCCTCCTCCGGAAGAGCCTCCCTGTCGAAGGCCGCCGGAGGCACGCCCATCACTCGGACGGGCTTCGTTCACGACCAGGGGGCGATCCTTGAAAGGTTGCTGATTGAGCTTCTCGATCGCCAGGGAAGCATGTTCGGCCGCGGCGAATTCTACGAATGCAAATCCCCGGGGCTTTCCAGTTTCCCTGTCCAGAGGCATGAAGATGCGGGAAACGGGAGCCACTCCGGAAAAGTGATCCCGGATTTCGCCCTCCGTCGCTTCATAGGGAAGGTTTCCCACAAACACGCGGCTCGGCATCAGGCGACCCCCTTCACGGAAACCGCCTCTTTTCGGCGCGGGACACTAGGGACCAATAAAACTGTTTTCCGATCATCGGTCCCGATATTCTAACAAGATTTGCGCACGATTCCAGAAAACTCAAGCTGCGATGTCCAAGCCGTCCTATGCACGATTCGACGACAATAGTGGATCTTCATCCGTTTGAAGCGGGTGCGCACAAATCATCAAACGCCTCAGTCAGTGCAGCCGCGATCTCCGGTGCCTCCCGACCCTCTATCTGGTGCCGCTCCAGCATATACACTACTTCGCCGTTCTGCATAAGCGCAATCGAAGGAGAAGACGGAGCGTAGCCTTTGAATAGTTCCCGTGCCCGCTCGGTGGCTTCGAGATCCGCACCGGCGAAAACCGTAATGACGTTGTCCGGTTTGACAGGGTGATCCAAAGCCATGGCAACGCCGGGGCGTGCCTTTCCCGCAGCACAACCACACACGGAATTGACTATCACCATTGTCGTCCCATCCGAGTTCTGAATCGCGTCATCGACTTGTTCGCGTGTCCGCGTTTCCCGAACTCCCAAACGCGTGAGATCTTCCCTCATGGGTTTGATCAGATCTTCAGGGTAGCGATTCGGCTTGAAATTGAAATCCATATCCTGTAAGTCTCCTCTTGAGATATTTGCCTAGATAGCCTGCTACGGCGCGACGCCGCCAGTGCCACTCCACAAAGAATAGGCAGTTTCCACGACCCGGTCAACGTCTGTCGGCTGACGGCAAAAGGTTTGATGCCCATGCTGAAAGCCGGGTCGAGACCTTAGTTCAGACAATTCTCAGGCATCCCTCGAGACGGATCCCGCCGCCCTTCAGCCGCTCCACGATTCCCCCCGTGCGCACGATAAGGGGCGGTGATTGACCGATCCGAGACCTTCCGGCCACTTTTGCAACAGGCTGTCAATCGCCGGCATTTCACCTCGCCGGCTGATGAACCGTCGCCGCATAAAAGAAATCTACGTTGGACTATATGGCCCCACCATTGGGCAGGCTTTTCGTTAATGGACTTACGGTACACTCTCATTATGGACCGAATCGCCGTATTGACCAGCGGGGGCGATGCCCCTGGAATGAACGCAGCCATCCGAACGGTTGTCCGAGCGGGAAAGGAAGCTGGCTTTGAAGTGTTCGGCGTCGAACGGGGATTCAACGGGCTGCTGGATGGGGCGATTGCGCCCCTAGGCACACGGGCCGTCAGCGGAATCATTCAACAGGGCGGCACTTTCCTGGGGACGGCACGATGCCCGGAGTTCGCGACGGAGGCGGGCCGTGCCAAAGCACTGGACCAGCTTTCCGAACACGGAATTGAAGCCTTGGTCGTCATCGGTGGGAATGGCTCACAACAGGGTGCCTATCGGCTGTCTGAGGCGGGGTTCCCGGTCGTGGGCATCGCCTCAACCATCGATAACGATCTTGCGGGTTCCGATATTACGATTGGTGTGGACACCGCCCTGAACATAGCGTTGGAAGCAATCGATCGGTTGAAGGTCACTGCTTCGTCCCATCAGCGTGGTCTCGTGGTCGAGGTCATGGGCCGCGACTGCGGCTACCTCGCCCTGATTGCAGCCATCACCGGTGGTGCGGAAGCTGTTGCGATTCCCGAACGCGAGACCAGTCCGGAGGCGATCGCCCGGGAATTCCAGACAGCTTATGAAAAAGGCAAGAAGCACGCACTCGCCGTTGTTGCCGAAGGTGCGCGGTGCAACGCGGAAGCTCTCATCCACTACTTTAAGGAACAGGCCGATCTGGAATTTGACATTCGGGCGACCATTCTGGGTCACGTTCAACTCGGCGGGGCCCCGACAGCATTCGACCGACTCCTCGCAACCCGACTGGGCGCAGGCGCCATCGCGGCAATTAAGAGGAAAGAATTTGGATACCTGGTGGGCCTTCTGAATGGCGCCGCTCAGACGACGCCGCTAATCGAAGTCGCCGGCAAAGCGAAACCGCTGGACATGGAACTCCTGGACCTGGCCGCCGTACTGGTGTCCTGATCGTTAATCCAACACTCCCCCAACCCGGAGGCCACCGGCCTCGTGCACGATGACGTCGTCCTCGTGCGCGAGGGGGCTCGAATTAAGCGGCACTGCGTGAGAGTTTCCGACGGCGACCGAACGGTGGGTAGCAAGGATCCTGAGCGTTGAGGACCCTCCCCTCCGGGCTCAGCTCATCTGGTACAATCCGGCCCTACTCACTGTTCCGATTGAACGGCGAACCCGAAAATGCCAAGGTGTGCGGCAGTCGCCGAGGAGGTCCTGTGTCCCTGTCCGGTAAAGTTGCTATTGTCACGGGTGGCACCCGGGGAATAGGCCGCGCCATCGTGCAGGCACTGTCTGACGATGGCGCGCGGGTTGTCCTGACGTACGCCCAGAACAGTGCCCTGGCGGATGAAATCGCCGACGGCGAAACAATTTTCGCGCATCAAGCAGATGTCACCAATAGCGTTCGCGCAGTCGAAGTGGTGAAAGAGGTCCGCGCATCGTTGGGAAGCATCGATATTCTGGTGAACAATGCTGGCGTAACGCGCGACAAACTTCTGGTCCGGATGAGGGAAGACGACTGGGACGCAGTTCTCGACACCAACCTGAAAGGTGTTTACAATTTCACGCGTCCCGTGGCCACTGCTATGCTCAAGCAGCGCTCCGGATCCATCCTCAACGTTTCCTCCATCAGTGGCCTTGTCGGTTTGCCGGGCCAGACAAACTATTCGGCTTCAAAGGCCGGTATGATCGGCTTCACTAAGGCCCTGGCCAAGGAGTTGGCTAGAGCGGGCATTACGGTGAATGCCCTGGCGCTGGGTCTCATCGACACTGATATGACAGGTGCGATGACGGAAGAATATCGCGAGAAGGCACTCGAGCAGATCCCCCTGGGCCGCTACGGTCAGCCCTCGGAAGTGGCCCATATCGCGAAATTCCTGGTGTCGGAAGAAGCCGCATACATCACAGGTCAGGTGATCCAGGTCGACGGCGGGCTCGCGATCTGATCGGAACGGTTTCTTAGCACGAAGACACGAAGATAGCGAAGGAAGGAACAAGCAGATACTACGGTCTTCGTCCTGTCATTCGTTCCATCGTGTTGCAGTTCCTGGCTCTTACCCTGCGGCAGGTTCGACAATTGCAGCCATCGACCTGAAAGAGCGGGGCATCAGGGGGTCAGGGCCATAGGCGTGAATCTGGTTCCGTTTCAACTCCGCCTTTTCCAACTCACATGTCAAAAGAATCGTAGTTCCTTTCGTGTCGACTTCGACGGCATGGGAAAAAGCCCGGTATTCGGCGAAACCGAATAGTTTCTGAAGCATTTCCACGACGTAGTCGTAGGTATGGTCTTCGTCGTTGAGGAGAATCACGTGGTAGAGCTTTTTCAGTCGTTCCTCGGTGGAAGTGTCCGTTTGAGGAACCGCTGCGGCGGAGGATCGGGACATGCCTGAGTCTAGACACAAGCAAAGGAAATGTACACGGTCGGGCCGCCTCGGGCTAAGTCATCCGCCCGTGGATATGCATGCCTAAATTTCGTGCTTTCGGATGCAGGCCGCAAAATGTTCGCCGACCGGAAGGCGATCGGGTTCACTCACGACCTCCAGTACGGGAACCGTAGCACGACATTCGTCGATTACGAAGGGACACCGGGTGTGAAAAGTGCATCCCGAAGGCGGCGAAACGGGACTCGGCGTCTCACCTTCCAGTGGGACCACCTCGTGGCGTTGACGCGGATCTGGCACCGGGACTGCTTCGATTAGGGCGCGCGTGTAGGGATGCCGAGGTCTCTCGAAGATGTCATCGACGGGTCCTTTCTCGACAATCCGGCCCAGATACATGATCGCAATCGTGTCACTGATATGTTCGACGACCGACAGATCGTGGCTGATGAAAACATACGTCAGATGACGTTCCCGCTGAAGTCCTACCATCAGGTTGAGAACCTGGCTCTGAACTGAAACGTCCAGGGCCGACACAGGCTCGTCGGCGATGATGAGTTTTGGATCCAACGCCAATGCGCGGGCGACACCGATCCGCTGGCGTTGCCCGCCCGAGAACTCGTGCGGGTAACGCTCGAGCATGTCTCCGGTCAGCCCGACAACTTCGAACAGCTCACGAACCTTCTCGACCTGTTCCGCCTTTGTTCCAACCCTATGAACCACGAGCGGCTCACGGACAATCTCTCCGACAGTCATACGCGGATTCAGCGACGAATACGGATCCTGGAAAATCATCTGGATTTCGCGGCGCAGGCGGAATAAGTCGGCGCCTTTGGTGTGGGCCAGATCCTTTCCTTCAAAAAAAACCGTTCCGTCGGTCGGATCTTCCAGCCGCATGAGCGTCCGCCCGAGCGTCGACTTCCCGCAGCCGGATTCGCCAACCAGCCCCAAAGTCTCGCCTTCATTGACGGAAAAACTGACCCCGTCGACCGCCCGGACGGCTCCGATCCTCCCCCCGAAGACGCCCCCTCGAACGGGATAGTGCTTCTTCAGTTGGTCCACGACGAGGAGGGGCGAGACGGGATGGTCGCTCATACCTCGGCTCCCACCAGCGGGAAGTGACAGGCCACGCCGTCGGGGCCAAAGGCCGGATCTTCGTCGTCACATCGCTGCTGGTCGGCCCCACTCAATTTGAGTCGATGAGTGCACCGTTCGGCGAACCGGCATCCCCGGAGTGGCTTGAGAAGTGACGGCACGACGCCCTCGATGGTGTGCAAATCCGACTTCCTCGATACGCCTTTTCTCGGAATACTCCGGAGCAGCCCCTTCGTATACGGGTGCTTGCTCCGTTCGAAAATCTCGAAAACGTCACCGCGTTCGACCAAACGTCCGGCATACATGACGGCCACTTCGTCGCAGGTCTCCGCCACAACCCCCATGTTGTGCGTGATAAACAGAATGGCGGCCCCGGTCCGGCCCTGCAACTCTTTCATGAGACGAAGAATCTGAGCCTGAATGGTTACGTCCAGGGCAGTCGTGGGCTCATCGGCGATCAACAGTTTCGGTTCGCACAGAAGCGCCATCGCGATCATGACACGCTGCTTCATTCCACCGGAAAGTTCGTGAGGATAGGATCTGAGGCGATCCTCGGGATCAGCGATGCCCACAATCTGGAGCATCTGGGCCGATCGCTCGCGCGCTGCCTCGCGCTCCAATCCGAAGTGCAGGCTCAGGACCTCATTCATCTGCTTTTCCACGGTAAAGACTGGATTTAGCGAGGTCATGGGATCCTGGAATATCATCGAGATTTCATTCCCGCGGATTTTCCTCAGCGCCTCTCCGTCCATCTGAAGAATATCTGCGCCGTCAAACCGAATCGCGCCACCGAGGATTCTTCCTGGAGGGCTCGGCACCAGTTTCAAGACAGCAGACGCCGTCACGGTTTTACCGCAACCGGATTCCCCAACCAGGCCGAGCGTACGCCCTCGGTCGAGGTCGAACGACACACCGTCGACGGCCCGCAGCAATCCTTCTTCGGTATCAAAGCCGACGCTCAAATTGTCGATTTCCAGTAGTGCCAAGAGAGTGCCGATCGAACCGGTGCCGGTGTCGCCTTCCGTTGGATGTTTTCAGGTTGGGTCAGTCGGAGTCCCCGAGAACCCCGTAATAGTCCTTGTCGATGTCTTCATCAACTGGGAAAGCCTGGCCCGTGCGCATGGCCTCTTCTAGAGCCACCTTCCGATCGGGATCAATCCAGTAGACAAAGTAGTCGGTGATACTGAGAGGCTGGTTTCTCCTGGGAAGATAAAAATCAGGAAACTGTATGTAGTCCCAGTAGACAAGGCGGGTAAACGGCGCCGTCCAGAACGGAATGTAGAACGCCTCGTCGTGCACGATCTCATCGATTCTATACAGGGCATCGCGCCGGTCTTCGAAATCCAGGTCGTTTTCATAGACCTCGATAAGTTCGTCGACCTCGGGCATCGTGAAGCCCCAGATAGCGTTGTTATTGGTCGTCGCTTTGAAATCGCCGTGCAGATACTGCCGCACGGTCGGATAAAAGCCCGTGCTGCGGCTCGTCAGGGTCATTTCGTACTTACGCTCCAGCCCACGTTCGAATGCCGTACCGGGCTCCAGGAGTCGCAGGCGCATGTCGACCCCGGCACGACGGTACTCCTGCTGCACGACGGTCAGATGGCGCTCCAGTCCTTTGCTGCCGTAAACGAGAGTAAAACTTGCCCGCTCACCGCGATCGTTCACAAGGATGTCGTCGGTGTCGGTACGCGTAAAGATCAATCCGCGAACCACATTTCTGATGTTCGCGAACAGGGTGTCCCCCTGGATGTCTTCCGGGCGGCGATAGCCCGCCCGCTCCAAATGTTCCCGGGCCTTGACAGGATCGAATGGGTAAGGCTCGAGGTTCGGATTGGCATACTCGGTTCCTTCGAAGAAGGACACCTGACGGAAGTACTCGTTGAACATCAGGTTCCGGTTCAAACGTTCGAAGTTAAACAGATATTGCATGGCCTTCCGAAAGTCCTTGTTCTGAAAGATCGGCGCCTCCAGGTTCATGTGCAAGCCAGAGATGCCGGAGGGCCATTCGGTGAACACCCGGGCGCGGCGCAGCCAGCCGTTCTGTACAGCCGGAAAGGTATAGTCCTCGTTCCATGTCCTGGCTGTGTTTTCCACGATCATGTCCAGTTGGCCCAGGCGCAGGAAGTCGAGTTTTCTTTCCTCCGGGATTACGATCAGATGAATCCGGTCGAAGTTGTACATGCCCTGGAAATAGCGCTTGTCGTCTCCCCACCACGCATCCACTCTCTCGAATGTGACCGACGCCCCACGTTCCACCCCGGACACGATATAGGGACCAACAGCGATTTGAAACTCGTTCGTCGTCCGATCAACCCAGTCCTCATCGAGGACCACGGCATGGGATGGCGTGGGCCAGAGGCCGTAGTCCGCAAGCGGCCGCCAGCTCGGTCGCGTCCCGACGATTCGTAAAGTGTATTCGTCCACCTTGTCTACTGATTCGAAGAAGAGCTCGGCATAGTTGTTGTAGTACGGATCCACGATGTGCTCGGATCGCATCATCTCCAGGGTAAACATGTAGTCATCGGCCGTGATCGGCGTGCCATCGCTGAAGCGGCCATCCGGGTCGAGCCTGAAAAAAATTGTCCGCTGGTCCTCCTGGACCGACCAGTGTGTCGCCATGACAGGGATGTAGTTGTCGGTAACCGGATGACGGCCCACGAGGGGGAAATACAGCGTGAAGGCGCGATTCCATGCTGCGAAGGCATCGTTGGAATTTGGCCCCATCAGCCGGAACGTCAACGGATAGCTACGAATGAAATTGTTGAACGTCCCGCCTCGGATGGCCTCGGGAGCTCCAATCGGAGGATCGTCCATATTGGTTTCCCAGACGATGTCGGAAGGCAGAACGACCGGCTCGTTCGCAGGCCGCGATTGCGCCGCCGGCACGTTTGCTCCGACGACGAGAGGCACAAGCAGGAATCCGCCTGCAATTGCTGCAACCAAAACGACGGCAACTGGGAAGACGTTCTTCATCATTTCACCCTCCGATCACGTTATTCATATCGAGCGTATTGCTTCGGATCAAACGCTTCCCGGATCGATTCGCCAATGAACACGACAAGAACAAGCGTTGTCGTCAACGCTCCGAAAGGCGCCAATATCAACCACAGTTTATCGCGATTCTCCAACTGCAGAGCCTGATCGATCAACTCGCCCCAGCTCGGCGTCGGCGCAGGCAATCCGTAACCGAGGTAATCCAATCCGGTCAGCGCGAAGATCGCCGCTACTACTGCAAAGGGCGTGAATGTCACCAGCGGCGTCATACAGTTGGGAAGCAGGTGGCGAAAGATGATCCGTACATGCGAAGCGCCGTAGGATCGGGCGGCCAGGCAATATTCACGGGTCTTCTCCCGATACATTTCGGTCCGCATGAAGAAAGTGATACCGATCCATTGGAAAATGGCCAGAATTCCCAGCAGCAGCCAGAACGACGGCTGAAAAAGCACCGCCATTATGATGACGACGTATAGGAACGGAATGGAAATCAGGACTTCCAACAATCGCTGGCTCAAGATGTCGAATCGCCCGCCGATGTACCCCTGCAGACTCCCGAAGGCCGTGCCAATCAGTTGGGAAAACAGAACGAGGAAAAACGCAAAGAAGATGGAAATGCGAAAGCCGTAGAGTAGGCGGGAGGCAACATCGCGCCCCTGGGAATCAGTCCCCAAGTAATGGCGCCGTCCGAGGTCCGGCGCCGTCGGCGGTACGATCGCCAAACCTTCAATAGACGCCATGGCCCCGCTCCGCGCCAGGCCGACAATGTCTCCAGTCGCGGATCGCTCCGGATCGGCCAGCATCTCATTGATCCCGCCCGAATAGATCGCTTCAGCCAACTCATCCAGGCCATCTCTCCGCGCAATCCGTTCCGCTGCTGCGGCGTCGCCCTCATCCAGGACTACCTGGATGTCATTTAGGATTTCGTTATACCAGAAGTCGCTTGTATAGGGATCCCAGGGGATGGGCGGCATGATCACGAAGTTATTGCGATTGGGGTACCGCGCCTCCAGTTCCCGCAATGCTACGGGATCGTTCCCGACCTGGTCCAGCTCTCTGCCGTAAAAACTCCGCTCTGCACGCCATTCACCTTGAAGCCGAAGGTATTCTGTATCCAGATCACCCGTGTCCCACGCCGGCGGTGGCTCTTGGCCGAAGGTGTCCATCTCGAAGTATTCGAATGTCGGAAGGTAGAGACCACCGTCGTACCAAACGATGAGGGCCCGGCTTTCAGCAAGGTAGGGCGCAAAGATCGACAGGACGCTGAGAATCATCAGAACGACGAAAGCGTAGTAACCTCGCTTGATTCGGCGAAAGCGTTCCAAGCGCTTGCGCGTGATGGGGTCGAGCTTGATCCACTTCATGGGGCGCTATTCAAACCTCACCCTGGGATCGACGAAGGCTACCGCGAGGTCCGACACGAGGTTGCCGACCATGAGCAACGCACTCGAGATCACCAAGAAACCGAGCACTATGGGGAAGTCCCGGGCCTGGATGGCTTCGAAGGCCAGCAGGGCGACCCCCTGAATTCCGAATACCCGCTCGATCAAAAAACTCCCTGCCAGAAAGATGCTGAGCAAACTCCCTACCGTGGTCGCCATAGGAATCAGGGAATTTCTGAGTGCATGAACAAAGATCGCTCGCCGCCAGCTCAGTCCCTTCGCAAGTGCCGTCTTTACGTAGTCGGCACTCATGTTTTCGATCAGGCTGTTCTTCATCAGCATCGTCGTAATCGCGAACGACCCAGCCAGATAGGCGATCAGGGGCAGGACCGAATGCCACGCAAGATCCAGAATCTGCTGCACCAGGGGCAGCTCGGCCGCGCCCGCCGACTGAAAACCTGCGAGTGGAAAAATCTGAAAGCGCACAGCCAGCAGATTGCTCAACACGGCACCCAGTGCGAATCCGGGAATGGCATAACCGACGAAGATCAACACGGAAGTCATGTTGTCGATTCGGGTTCGATGCTTGATCGCTTTAACTATGCCCAGAGGGATACAGATGCCATAGGTAAAGAGGGCTGTGACCAGGCCATAGTAAATGGACACGGGCAACCGGTCGGCAATCACTCGGATGACCGGCTCGTTGTAACGGAAAGACTGCCCCAGATCCAGTCGGAGTGCATCAAACAACCACGTGGCGTAAGCGACGGGAAGCGGCCGATCAAAACCGTAATATTCCTCAAGGCGAGCCAATTGCTCTTCGGGTATGTCGAGCTGGACGCGGACATTCCCCCCTGCGGACCCGACTTCACCTGCGGCGCCTCCACCGGCCAGCGCCAAACGGAGTTGGTCGATCTGGCCGCCCGGCACGAATTGAATGAGGATGAATGTAGCGAGCGTGATTCCCAGAAACGTCGGGACCATAAGCAGGAGTCGCCGTATCACGTAATCGCGAAGTGCTTCGCCGCGCGATCTCATAGCTTCTGAGTCCTCAAGAAAATAGACAGGTCACTCGTCGCTCAACCACTGATTGATCAGCCCGGTCGTCCATGATACTCCGAGCATGTCTCCCGCAGGCGAACACATTCTCCTGTGTTAACTCTGGGGGCATTCTATCGCACCATCGCCAAATTTCAGGCACGGGCTTCGAGGTGATCCGAAGTCGAACAGACTCGGATCCAGGGGCTCTAAATCGCGCAGTTATCGTCTGTCCCTGTCGTGGAAGTCGGAGCAAATTCTTGTGTGCGGTCAAACATCGCAGCTCCAGTGCGGGACGTTACTTTCCCTTCTTCCGGCAGGTGCGAAATATGACCGGACAAACGAATCAATGTCCACAGCCTATCCTAAGAGAAAGCGCAATATATTGGATGGCAATGACCCGGATATTCTGCTAAAGTGTGCGGTTGATTTCAGGCATTTACGCCCCGAAATTTATTTTTTCATAAGCAGCTAAGAAGGAGAGTTCACATGGCCAATGGAAGCGGGACCGGTCGGGTCACCGCGCCGGGCGTCGCAATGTGCGGCCTACTTCTCATCCTCATTGCGGTTTCGATCTGGCTTTTCTCAAGCGATCAGTATTGGTTCACACCTCTCGCTTCGATCCACGGCGCGGCAGTGGACCAGGTCTTCGTGGCCGTCCTCGTTGCGACGGGGGTGGCTTTCATAGCCGTTCAGGGGCTCCTGGCTTATTTCGTACTGCGCTATGGGAGCAACGGCGATGATGACAAGGCAAGCTACTGGCACGAGGATACGAAGGTCGAAGCTATCCTGATCGCAATCACGGCTCTGACTTTGACGGTCCTGGTATTCATGGGCCAAAGTGTCTGGGCGAGCATCTATTTTGCCGACCCACCCGAGGACGCTTTGTTGATCGAAGTCACCGGGCAGCAATTCCAGTGGGTTGTGCGATATCCGGGGCCCGACGGCGTGTTCGGTCCCCTGGACGTGGGCTTGGTGAGTGACACCAATTTCATAGGACTTGACCGCAGTGACCCGGCGGGTATGGATGACATCATGACGCTGAACCAGGTGCACATTGTCGTCGATCAGCCTGTACGGTTTCTGCTTCGCTCGACTGACGTCATCCACGACTTTAATCTACCGAACTTCCGCGTGAAGCAGGACGTCGTTCCCGGCATGACCATCGAAAACTGGTTCACTCCCACTGAGACCGGAGAGTTTGAAATCGCGTGCGCAGAACTATGTGGTCTGGGGCACTACCGCATGAAAGGCGCGCTCTTTGTCGATGACTCTGAAGCGGAGCTCCAGCAGTTCCTCCAAGACCAACTTCAATTCCAATCCGCTGACGATTAGGAACGAGTAACTATGAGCACCGCCCTAGAACATACTCACCCGCAACTGGGTTTCGCCCGAAAGTACATCTTTAGTACGGACCATAAGATCATCGCCATCCAATACATCATCACGGCATCAGCGATGGCGGTGGTTGGCGGGGTCCTTTCGATGCTGATGCGCTTGCAGTTGGCGTGGCCGTCCCGGCTGTGGCCCATCCTCGGTGATGTCTTCCCTACCGGCTTTGCGGGCGGTGTGATGGCGCCGGAGTTCTATCTGTCTCTGGTCACGATGCACGGCACCATCATGGTCTTCTTTCTGTTCACAGCGATTCTGACGGGCGGCTTCGGAAACTTCCTGATTCCCTTGCAGATCGGCGCACGGGACATGGCTTTCCCGTTCTTGAACGCGCTGTCGTACTGGACATTCTTCTTATCGTGCATTGTCATTCTGGGTGCCCTGTTCGTCGCCGGCGGTGCTCCGTTGGGCGGATGGACAGCCTACGCACCCCTGAGTGCCCTTACCGAAGGCAACCCGGGCCAAGGCAACGGGATGACACTCTGGATTGTGGCCATCGCTCTGTTTGCGGTGTCCGGATTGATGGGGGGTCTAAACTACGTCACAACCCTGCTGACGATGCGCACCAAGGGCATGTCGATGATGCGGCTGCCTCTGACACAGTGGGCGATCTTCATCACGTCAATTCTTGGAACGCTCGCGTTCCCGGTCCTTCTTGCCGCGGGCGTTCTCCTCACGTTTGATCGCATGGGCGGCACGAGTTTCTTCGTACCCGGCGGCTTGATCATGGGTCAACAGTTGGTCGATCACACCGGCGGGAACCCCCTGCTGTGGCAGCACCTGTTCTGGTTCTTCGGACACCCGGAAGTCTATATCGTTCTCCTGCCTGCGATGGGTATCGCGTCGGACATCCTGTCGACCTTTTCCCGCAAACCCATTTTCAGCTATCGGATGATGGTTTATTCCATGTCTGCCATTGCGTTCCTGAGCTTTGTTGTGTGGGGACACCACATGTTCATGAGCGGGATGAGTCCGGTCCTGGGTTCGCTGTTTACGCTGACGACTTTGCTGATCGCGATCCCCTCGGCTGTGAAGACATTCAACTGGCTCGGAACCTTATGGGGGGCTCGTATACGTTTCACACCCCCCATGCTCTACGCGCTCGGATTCTTATCCGTCTTCGTGAGCGGAGGTCTGAGCGGCATCTTTCTGGGCACTTCGGCCGCTGACATTGCGATGCACGACACCTATTTCGTTGTGGGACATTTCCACATGGTGATGGCGATCGCACCGCTATTCGCCGGCTTTGCAGGAATCCATTTCTGGTTCCCCAAGATGTTCGGACGGATGATGAACGATACGGTGGGAAAGATTCACTTCTGGATCAGCTTCATCGGCGTCAACTGCGTCTTCTTCCCGATGCATGCGCTGGGAGTCGTCGGACACCTGCGCCGGATTTATGATCCGCTGCAATATGACTTCTTACAGCCCCTTCAGGGCATGAACCAGTTCATCACCATTTCGGCCTTCATCCTCGGCACGGGGCAGTTACTGTTCCTCGGCAACTTCCTCATAAGCATCTGGGCAGGACGAAAAGCCGAAATCAATCCCTGGAACGCGACGACTCTGGAGTGGACTGTGCCTTCCCCTCCGGGACATGGAAACTTTCCCGGCGAATTGCCGACAGTCCATCGGTGGGCGTTTGATTTCAGCATGCCGGGCGCCAAGAAAGACTTTGTCATGCAGACGGAAGCGCCAAGCGAAGTCGAAAAAAGTTGAATCCAGTGACCCGGCTTCGTCTCTAGATAAGGGTTTTTGATGTCAGTCCTTACTCAAGAAATCAAGGCCACCCAGGGACAAGAGGATCTGCTCGAGACCGGATCGCCGCCCCCTCCAGCGCGTGGGCAGGGTGATGCAGGCGACGGAGAATCGAGCGGACCCATATCCAGTTTTCCCGTTTCAAAGGGCCAGTTGGGACTCTGGTTGGCGCTCACGGCCATCGCGATGCTGTTTGCTGGCCTGTCCAGCGCATATATTGTCATGCGGGGCGCTCCGGCGTGGCAGAACGTGGCCTTGCCTGGGGCACTGTGGGTCAACACCTTCGTCCTCCTGGCCAGCAGCGTCACAATCGAGGGCGCACGGCGGCGGGCGCGGGCAGACCGGATCGGTCCGATGAAGTTCTGGATGGGCCTCACCGCGGGGCTTGGCCTCGTTTTCCTGATCGGACAGATTGTGGCATGGAGACAGCTCGTCGATGTGGGCGTGTACCTGCCGACGACACTGCACAGTTCTTTTCTATATGTTTTGACGAGTGCACACGCTCTCCACATACTCGGAGGAGTGACGGCTCTCGGCTATGTCCTGATTCAGACGTTTCAAAATCGGTACACGGCCTCGAACCATGAGCCCGTCAGCTTATGCGCAACATACTGGCATTTTATGGATGGCCTCTGGGTCTACCTTTTCTTATTGTTGATTCTGGCTTGATTTAAGGAGTTTTGATGGAAGCAGCTGTAGGGGAGCAAGAACGGATTCTGGCTTCAGATTGGGGCGGTGGCAAAAACCCGTTTGGCACGAGTTGGGGCAAGTTCATGATGTGGGTTTTCATCGTCTCCGACGCCTTGACCTTCGTCGGGTTCATCGCCGCGTACGGATTCATGCGGGCATCCAGTCCGGAATGGCCCGACCAGGCCGAAGTCTTCGACATGCGGCTGATCACATTCATGACCTTCGCGCTGATTTCCTCCAGCGCCGTTATGGCCATGGCCGTGGGTGCGGCACAGCAAGGAAAGCAGAAAGAAGCCGTACGATTTCTCCTGCTGACAATCGTGGGCGGGACGATTTTCCTGGGATCGCAAGCCTTCGAGTGGTCGCACTTCATCGCAGAAGGCGCGCGGCTCAACACCAACCCCTGGGGCGTGCCTCAGTTCAGCGCGAGCTTTTTCGTAATGACCGGATTCCATGGTTTTCACGTGTTGACCGGACTGATCTTTCTTGCATACGTGGCGTTGCGCGCGCGATCCGGACATTATTCGGGCGACACTGTTGAGATTGCCGGGCTATACTGGCACTTTATCGACGTTGTCTGGGTTTTCATCTTCGCATTTTTCTATCTGCTGTAGGCGGTTTGGGAGGGTTTGGATGACAGAAGGAATTCATCCGGCGGGTTATCGAACCTACTACATTACCTGGGGCTGGCTCTTGGTGTTGACGCTGCTGGCACTGGGCATCGGTTATGTCGACATGCCCGGGGGCATCAAGGCAGTGCTCCTTGTCGGAACGACTTTAGCCAAAGTGGTTATCATTGCGGCGATCTTCATGCACCTGCGATCCGAAAAGATGAACCTGGTGTTGATCACGTTCTGCCCGTTGGTGCTGGCGCTGATTCTCTTCTTCTTTATGGTCCCTGATGCCGCCGACTCGGTCAACCGTGTATTAACGCTGCGATAGTTTCGAGTTTTTAGATATGGGAGTCCTAAAGACACTGATCGGCCCAGTAGTCGCGATCGCGGTGATGCTGATGATGGAAAGCACCGGGTGGAGCCAGTGCGCCATGTGCCGAACAGCACTTGAAAGCTCAGCGGAAGGACAGCAGATGGCGGAAGGTTTCCGCCAGGGCATCATCTTCTTATTGGCCGCCCCCTATGCCATCATGGCCGGGATTACCTACGCGATCGTAAAAGCGTACAAAAAGAAGCAGTAAGCCACACTGTCCACGAAACGTGCCCGACCGTGCGAACATAGCTCCGTTGTCACCTGTCCCGATCCGCTACGAATCTGCTGGGCGGAGACACAAACGACGTGAAGCCACATGTCAGGCTGGGATACGAAGTTTACGTGGACCGCTCGCGCTTCCGAATCGCTGCCCGTTCCCGCGCCGCCTGAACGACAGCCGCTGAATCGACACGGCCAACCGCTAGTTCGAATTCCACCTCTCCATTTCCATCAGGTCGCACCTGATAGGCAATTCCGTGCGGGTCGCGACGGAGATACCCCGCGTCTATCAAATAGAGGTCATTACAAAAGGTGTGTAAAAGTCATCAGGCGGCGGCCTTCGATTTGGACACGACTCTGATGCCGTCAGCGAATTGCTGACCATCATAGACCTCTTGTAAGAGATCGGAACCCTTTAAGTGCCGCCAAGCCTTCTCAGCGACACGCAGTAACCTCCAGATCATCGCAGTTGCATTCTCGACGCGCTTGAAGCGACGAGCGGCGTTGGTTCTCAACCGCACCATGTCGAAGGGTGACTCAACGATGTTGGTCGTTCTCAGATGCACCCAGTGTTGCTTCGGGAACGCATAGAAGGTGATCATCCGATCCCAGTCCCGCAACAGCGTCTCACCCGCCTTCGGATAGTTCTTTTGATATCGGCGAATGAACTGATCCCGCTTACGTTCGCATGCGGCTCGGGAGTCGGCGAAGGCCATCCCGTGGAGAAGCTGCCTGGCCGCCGGCTGGTCGGTCTTTGGCAGGTGATCCACCACGTTCATCGACTTGTGGTTCCAGCAGCGTTGTTCCTGGCCCTCGGGGTGTTGCTCGGCCAGGGCGGACCAAATTCCCAGGTGACCATCGGCAACGGTCAGTCGTCCCAGCTTCAGACCCCGATCCCTGAGGTTCCGCAGAATACGACTCCAGGATTCCTTGCTCTCCCTCTGACCGCTCTCACAGGCCAACAGCACTTTACGCCCGTCTGACAGGCCTGCGATGATCACCAGTAGTGCCGCCCGTTCTTTCGCGATCCCCGCTTTTACGTACAAGCCGTCCGCCCAGTGATACACCACCTCAAGCTCGGACAGATCCTGCTGGCTCCACTCGTCGTATTCCAGTTGCCATGTCGATTTCAGCCGTTGAATCGACGCCCGCGACAACGGAGCGCCCGCACCCAGCAGTCCGCGCATTGCCTGCTCGAAGTCTCCTGTGGCCAGGCCGTGAAGATAGAGTTCGGGAAGCAGTTGCCCCAGCTGCTTCGATTTCCGGTGAAAGTACGGCAGAATCTCACTCTCGAAGCGCTCGGTCGTGTTCCGGACCCGGGGCCGACGAACCTCCATCGTTCCGTTCAACATCGCAAACCGTCGCGGTTTCCCGTGACCGTTCCGGTAGCCCCGTCGATCCGAACTCCGCTCCGATTTCCTTCGACCCAAGAACTGCGTCACTTCGTCTTCCAGAAGTTCCTGGAGCCAATCCTGCACTCGTGATCGCGCCCAATCTTCCAGAACCTCATACTGCTTCGTTGACGCCGCTACTTCCGGTGTGTTCTTCTTCTCCATGGGTGGTGTACCTTTCTCCCGGTTGGCCCCGGGATTTGCTTACGGTTAATAGTTCACCGAAAGCGTACACCGCCTTTTTCTTTTTACACACTTATTGGAACGACCTCTATCAAATAGCGGCGAAGCGTAACGTGATCAACCTCGACTCCTGCTCCCACTTCCGATGCCCATTTCTTTAACCCCTGGTTAATCGACTGCTCGGAATAGACGACTGTCCGATCGAGTGTCTGGGTGATGCTTCGGAAAATGATATGTCTGTCCCGCCGTTTCTTGGGCAGGCCTGAAATCATACCGCGACACAAAGCCACCAGTCTCTTCTCGAATTCCAGTACAGTTATTACTTCACGTTCCAACGGAACCATCCTTAACGCATCACCTTCTCGCCGCCCATCGGTTTGCGGATCAGCGGCGGCGCAAGAAGCGCCATCCGGCGGCATCCGCTTGGAAGAGTGCGGTACCTGGCAGGATTCCGTTCTGCCCGACGACTTGTGAGGCGGCCCGTCGGTCAAGCCGCGAAGTGATCCTGTGTCCCTTCTTCCCGTGCGAGGAACTCCACACCGTCACGTCCACAAGCCTGCCACCTACGACCAAAAGTCCTCCCAGACATGGAGGTTGTAGAAGTGCTCCCGACCGGCCGTAACCCGGCCGTTTGTGAACTCGAAGACGATGCAGCAGTCAACATCCAACTGCTTGCCGTTTCGGACCCCGCTGTTGTGGTGAATGCCGACCACGCGTCCCTCATCATCTGTGAGTACGTGCCGCAATTCGGCTTTGAACGTGCCTTTCGTTTGGGGATTATATACAATGCTACACCCTGTCAGGCCCAGTGTGACAGAGGGCCGATTTGACCGTAAGTGAAGGTACGGTGGTTTAGTTATACAGACAACATGTGGTCTGTATGATATATAGAGTACACACAACAGTGGGAGGCTGGCAGTTCATGCAAAAGGAGAAGCGGAAGAGGGGGCGTCCTGTGGTCATGAAGATGCCGGAACTAATCCCGGACACCCCTGAAAACATCGCCAGAGCCGTACTCGAAAGCCCGAAGACACCCAAGGGCGGGTGGAAGTATCTGAAGGGCAGGAATAAGTCTGCGAACGGACACGTCCGCTCGAATTCTTGAAGTCTGGCGAGTTATTTCTGAATCGACAACCATGAAAGAAAAAATTGTATCAGTCCTTAACGGGATGTCCTACCTGTGCCTAGATCCTTCTATTTTTGCGGACGAAGTTCGGAGGTCTGATCGAGACGCTTTCCATGGCGACATCGAGAGAATTGGGCTAGATTTTTGGGTAGCACTACGGCATGAACAAGCTATCAAAGAAGAAGAGCGATTCGTCTCGACGCCCCGCTAGTCCAACAACAGTTGTTGCTGAATACCATGGGCCGTTACCATCGGCTGGGCAAATGGAGAAGTACGAGTCGGCGCTACCCGGAGCAGCCGAACGGATTATGAAAATGGCCGAAATTGAGCAGGGGGCTCGCCACTTTCTTGAGGTTTCGGGGCTCTTCAGTGGATTCATCATGTGGCTGGCTCTGCTTGTCGCTTCGGTGACTCTGGCCTATTTAGAGGCCGACCTTGCGGCTGCGGTGGTTGGTAGCGGTGTCGGGCTAATGATGCTTGATCGCTTCATAAGGGGTCGCCGCAAGGATCACAACTGACTACTCCCACCGGAGGATCATAAGACCCTCCGGTCAAATCCTTGTAGCGCAGAACCTTTCCGTCCATCTTCCGAACCATCCATGCCATTTGATCTACGGTGTCCATCGGTCGAACGTTGTGCCGTCCGGCGAACTCGCTGACGTAGCGGTTCAGGTGCTCGGGACTCATCTTGTGGAAGGTGCCGTAGTAGCCGCGCTTCAGGAGTGACCAGAACGATTCGATGCCGTTGGTGTGAGCCTGACCGCTCACGTACTCTCCGATTGAATGTTTGACGGATTTATGATTGAAAGGCAGGGTTTCGTAGGAGCTATGATCGTCAGTATAAACGGTTGCGCCGACTTTGGCGTTCTCAGCGACGAACCCCTGTAAAGTCTCTGAGTCTGTCGCATGAACGACTCTGGCATTGACCTGATTGCTGGCACGATCCTTAGCTCCTGCTATAGCTACTTTGCCAACTGATCCTCGGCCTGTCATAGCTTCGCGCTTGTGCTTCGGCATGTTCTTGCGCTTGCCACCGATGTACGTCTCATCGACTTCGACTGGGCCAACGAACTGTCGGTTGGCGTTTGTCCATGATTCCCGAATCCGATGGGCCAGATGCCATGCGGTTTTTTGAGTGATACCAAGGTCCCGGTGCAGCTTCATGCTTGCGGTCCCCTTGATCCCTGTCGCCATCAGGTAAAACGCAATCGCCCATATGCGGAGGCCGAGGTTCGATCCCTGCATGGGTGTCCCGGTCTTTACAGAGAAATACTTTTTGCAATCGCGGCAACGGTACGGGAGTGGCTTGCGGCTTGGACGTTCGTACACTCCGGTCAATCCGCAGCGGGGACAAGTAATCCCATCGGGCCAGCGGGTCTTGACGAACCACGCCTCGGCAGTAGCGTCATCGGGGAACATGCTGGTCACTTGGATAAGTGAAAGTCCCTGTCTGTTGTGTTTTCCGGGTGCGTTAAAAGTCATTCCATATCCCCTATTTATAGAACAATTCTACACCCCCTAGCGCACACCTGTCAAGTGTAGAATTGTATATAATCCCCTTTCGTTTCCCCTCCATACCGCCCAAACTGTGCGAAGACCGCGTCGCGACCCACGCGGTCTCCAGCGATGGAGCCCTGGCCGGGTGTGTGCCACGAGGCATTCTCGTCGAAGAGCTCGGTAAGCGTCTTCATGTCGGCCGTGTTGAAGGCTTGGTAACCGCGTCGGACGATCTCCGCGTTCTCGTGCATTGTCTTCCTCCTAGTATCTATTGTCAGTGAACATCACAATAGGTCTATCGCATCCGCCTAACGGCTCACAATTGAGCTGCGGCGGCCGCTCAACTATTGATTCAAAGGATAACTGCGGCCGCTGTCAGCTCCAATCGGCTAGGCGGCGTCCTGCCTGTGTCTGCTTCCTACTTAGCTCGATTCGTTGGGACTCCACATTCCTACTGCCAGCTTCCAAGAACCATCAGCTTCCTTCTCGAATATGGAAATAGCCTTGCCGAATTCTGTACGAGATCCCGCCGTCAGCGCCCCCACCCGAATTCTGAGCTCGTAATGAAAGGATACATAGGCTAGGTCCCCGCTTTCCGACACTACAATGCTATCCAAATCAAAATGAGTCACCCAAATGGCGGGTAGTGAGACCAGTCCCGATATGAATTCGCGGATGGCGGGCTTGCCCTCCACTGGAGGGGAATCTGGTGGCATCATTCGAGCATCATCCGCAATAAATCCAATCCACGTGTCGATATCTAGTGCGTTTAGGGCTGCAACCATTTGAGCGTCCACAGCCCGAATAGCGACCTCATCATCCGTCACGTCGATAGGTAAAGCACAGGCGACGACAACAGAACCGACAATGGCAGTGGCTGCAACGGCTTTAATCATAGCTGCCTCCTCGACACAGTGATTCGTACTCTATCTTGCGTCGATACGACGGCTCGAAAGGCACCATCACTATCGTCCTCATGAATGCAATTCTCCGCCGCTGAAGAGACGGTGGCTCGCCTGCGGCGGCCACTCCATTGAGTTATTGTCAAAAGTGGTGTTTAGGAGATTGATTCAAGCGGCGGTCTGATCGAGCTTTGTCACTTCGATTCCATCGTTAAATTTCACTCCAGTAATCACCTTGACCAGATCATCGAATCCTCGTAATCGTCGCCAGTTCTTCTCAGCGCACTGACCCAGCTTGAACATCATGTGCAGCATTCCATCCCGTGTCAGGCAGCCTCTGGATCGCTTGGTTCGGTGTCGAATGGTGGCAAAGGTCGATTCAATGGGATTAGTCGTTCGGATGCTCTGCCAGTGCTTGGCCGGAAAGCCGTAAAAGGCCAGCAGTTCTTCTCTGTCTTTCTGCAGGCAGACAGTGGCTTTCGGATACTTCGGCTCATAGGTTTCAATGAACAGATCGAATGCCTTCTCGGCATCTGCGTGTGTCTCAGCCTTCCAGATCGCGTGCAGTGCCTGTTTCGCTTTCGCCTGGACCGACTTGGGTAAGCAGTTGAGCACATTCATGGTCTTGTGCATCCAGCAGCGTTGTTGGTGTGTCTCGGGATAGATTTCCTCCAGTGCGGCCCAGAACCCCATCGCCCCGTCACCGATGGCCAACTTCGGAATATTCATCCCTCGGGACTTCAGCTTCAACAAGACCTCACGCCAACTCTGTGTCGATTCCCGTACACCGTCTTCGATCGCCAGAAAACGCTTCTCTCCGCGTTCATTCACGCCGATCACGACCAACGCACACAACTTGGTTTGTTCAGCTCGAAGTCCGCTGTAGATACCGTCGGCCCAGACATAGACCCAGCGGTCGGCGTCCAAACGCTGGTCGCACCCGATGCGGTACTCTTCAGCCCAGACCCGTTTCAAGCGCGATACCGTGCTCGCTGACAAGCCCTGCGCCTTCGGACCGACAAGAACTTTCAGGGCCTCACCCATCTCGCCACTGGAGACGCCTTTCAAATACAACCACGGCACGGCGGCTTCCATCGACTGCGTCTTCCGAATGTAGGGGGGTACCAGGGCCGAGCGGAACGTCACAGCTTCGCCCGTCTTGGTGCGAACCTTCGGGATTTGCACCGTTACCGGACCCAGGCCGGTCTGCAGCTCGCGTTCAGGCAGATAACCGTTGCGCACCACTCCAGCCTTCCCCGTCTCGGTTCGCCGATCGCCGTGCTGGGATAGCAGTTCGGACAGTTCGGCTTCCACAGCGCGTTGGATCAGCTCTTGCGCCCCGGCTCGTAGCAGGTCGGTCACTGGGTCTGCAATCGCTTCTCGATCTTCCAGTTCAATAACGATACTCTTACTCATAGTGGCGTATCTCCTTTGGTTGCTTTGAAGTCTCGTAAACAACAAATCAACCAGATACGCCGCTTTTCTTCAATCCCTCAAACACCAGATTCGGTTATAACTCTGAGTACTCGGGTGAAATCATCACGTACGACCCCTGGAGGGAAGGGATGGAGGGGCCGCAATATTACCGGGCACCGTCCCCCGCGCTCTAAGGTACTACACGGGTGATCGCTTTCCCGACTGGCGCGGAGACCTGTTTGTCGGCGGACTCTGGGGCAGATCCTGTTACAGGAACTGTATCCCGTGGATGACGGAAACGACGATCGCGAGCACCGTCAGACCGAGGCATATGAGGGCCCCGATGGTGTGGTCGACACGTTCGGGTTTGAGCGGGTCGAGCCACACTGACGATGCGTAGCCGCCGACAAACCCGCCTAAATGTGCCCAGTTGTCGATTCCGGGCATGATGAATCCGAAGACAAAGAGAAACAGCGCCCACATGCGCACCTGCTCGCCGATCATTCTGCTGCCCGATCGGCGGCTGTAGTAAATCAGCGCACCGAGCAAGCCAAAAATAGAAGCCGACGCGCCGATCGTCCATCCGGCTCCTCGAAGAAATCCCGGGGCAAATACGAACATGTAACCGGCTGTCGAGCTCGCCGCGAAACCAACGACACCCGAAACGGTATAGATGATGATCATCCGACTTAAGCCGTAAAACTCAATAACTGAAGGTGCGATGTTGCGAACCCACATCATGTTGAAGAAGATATGTAAAAGTCCGCCGTGCAGCCATGAAGCACTGAGAATGGTCCACCAGCGCCCGAGCTGAAAAACAGGGATCGACCCGCTGGCGCCAAACAGAAACATTCCCCGAATGCTGGGGGAAAAGAAACTCAACATACCGCCGGTCTGAATTCCGCCAAGATCCACAACCAACGATAGAGCGTAGAGAACGGAGCAGGAGATCAGGACCAACTGAACGAATGAGTCTTCCAGGCTCCCACGTCCCAGCTGGGCAAGCAATGGCGCAAACCCCCACAGGCCGGGATTTCGGCGGCCACAGCTCAAACACTCATCGTCGTTGACGCCAACCAGCATTCCGCACGATGGACAGACGACAGATCCCTCTTTTTTGCGGCCTAACATTTGGGTCGAGTATACCGGAATTCCTGGACTTCACTGCAATGGCTCATGCGGGCGGAAAGAACTGGCGAGTGACGCGTTCGCCGCCATGGCCCATCACTGATCGCGCCCCAAATTGGCCAGTGTGTTCGCGTTCGATAGATGGTCTATTTCAGTCAGGAGGTTCGAAGATTTCCGGGTCCGGTGAGGCAAAGAAGTGCTCGTGCAGGCGGCGGATCGCGGTGTCGACGTGCTCTTCACCAACTACAAAGCTGAGATTGATTTCGGAAGCGCCCTGGGAAATCATCCGAATGTTGATGCCGGAAACGCAGGTGAATGTCTGAGCCGCAATCCCAGGGCGGGCTTTGAGGTTCGTACCCACCATACACACAAGGGCCAGGCCCCGCTCGACTTCGACTCTACCTAACGACGCCAGTTCATCGACGATAGATTCGAGCTCGATGCTGTCATCCGTCGTCAGTGAAACGGACACCTCAGAGGTTGTTACGACGTCGATGCTGACTTGATGCTTATCGAAGACTTCGAACAAAGCCCGCAGAAAACCGGGGGCCATCAACATTCGAGATGACGTAATCGTTATGGCTGTAATCCCGCGCTTGGCTGCAAACGACTTCACGATTGACCGTCCGACCGGAGCGTCCGAGCTAATGACGGTGCCCTGACGCTCCGGCTTGCGGGAGTTTAGCACCCGCACCGGGATCGCCTTCTCGATCGCCGGCAAGACCGTCGATGGATGGAGGACTTTGGCGCCGAAGTACGCCAGCTCGGACGCCTCCGCGAACGAAATGTGCCGGATGGTCCAGGCATCCTCCACGACCCGGGGATCCGCCGTCATCATGCCATCGACATCGGTCCAGATCTCGACTTCATCGGCTTCGAGGCAGCTGGCAAATATGGTCGCGGAGTAATCCGAACCGCCGCGCCCGAGCGTCGACGTTTCTCCGGAGCGGGTCGAACCCACGTACCCACCCATGACAACGGCGCTTCCCGCCCTAATCAGGGGTCGCAGTATCGCATCGGCTGCGCTGGCAGTGTCCTCCGGAAGCGGATTCGCGTTCCCGAAATTGTCATCCGTAATCAGGCACCGCCGTGAATCAACGTAAACAGCCGGAGCAAGCGATGCGAGGCGATGGGCGAATATCTGTGATGAGAGCATTTCCCCATGGGACGCGATTCGATCTTCCATCTGAGGACTCAATCGACCGGCTTCGGAAACTTCCCTGAGGGCTTCCTTCAATCCGTCCAGATCGGTTTCCAGAGACGGCATCAAATCAACGTGAAGCGCGCGCAATTTTTCATAGATCTCTATCGACTGGCCGTAGGCGCCATTCCCGGCCAGTCTGCCAGCCTCCAGCAAACCGCTGGTCACCCCTGAAATCGCGCTGACGACGACAAGGGGAGCCCGGTCCAATCGAGAATCGACAATGCGACAGGCGCGGTCCAAGGCATCCGCATCCTTGACGGAAGTCCCGCCAAATTTCATCACGATCATTCTAGGAAGATACCACTTGGGAAATTCGGGACAGACCCTGATTTACGAACGGACGGCTAGGGTCTGGAGTTAGACGTTGGGTGATTAACGGATTTGTCCAGGTCCGATCCAATCACTTCCTTTCTCTGAACGCACGGGCCCGCCTCTTTAATGTGAAAGCCGTTCACCCGCACGGGTGGAACCGGTGCGGGCCCCCTCGGTCCGTCTTCGACATTGGATCGATCCCCATAGGCCTCGCCATCAGGATGATGGAGAGAGTCGCCCCTCGTTGCCATCACGCGTGGAGGGCGACAGACATGGTCATCGGAATGAACGGCCAAGCGAAATCTCACGATGCGATCTTGAAACTCACAACACTGAATCCGCATAGAGGATTCTAAATATCAAGACATGGTATTTCTGTAGAGCCCATCAGGTACTTGTCGATTCCTCGAGCCGCTTCCCTGCCTTCGTGTATAGCCCACACTATCAGCGACTGGCCTCGCGCCATGTCGCCAGCCACGAAAACTCCGTCCACGTTCGTCATCTTGCTGGAGTCGCTGACTACGTTCCCACGCGTGTTCAGGTCGACACCCAACTGGCTCAACATGCCTTCTTTGTGAGGCCCAAGGAATCCCATCGCTAAAAGAACAAGATCCGCCTCGATTTCGAACTCCGAATCGGCCAGTTCTTCAAGATTGAAACGACCGTCGGCGCTTATTTCGAATCTGACCTTCACACCATGAAGTTTCTCAACCCGGCCATTGCTTCCCGTGAAGCGTTTCGTGGACACGTTGAACTCCCGAACACCCCCCTCCTCGTGCGCCGACGAAGTGCGGAAAATGTTGGGCCACTTCGGCCACGGATTGTCCTCGGCACGGAAAGCCGGCGGGCGATCCAGCAGTTCTAGCTGGTGGATTTCGGCCGCACCCTGGCGATGAGCCGTGCCCAAACAATCGGCCCCGGTATCACCACCGCCGATGATTACGACACGCTTGTCGAGGGCCGAAATGAAATCGTCTGCCGCGATGACGTCGCCTTCACAACGCTTGTTCTGCAGCGGCAGGTATTCCATTGCGAAATGAATACCATCCAGTTCCCGGCCCGGCACCGGAAGGTCCCGCGGGGCTGTCGCACCTCCGGCCAGAAGAAGCGCGTCATAATCTTGACGGAGCGTGTCGGTTTGAATATTTACCCCGACGTGAGCGTCAGTCTGGAACACGACGCCTTCTTCTTTCATCAGGCGCAACCTGCGGTCGACAATGCGTTTCTCCATCTTGAACTCGGGAATGCCATATCGGAGCAAACCGCCGATACGATCATCCCGTTCGAGCACGATTACGCTGTGGCCGGCACGGTTCAGCAGATCCGCCGCGGCCAGCCCCGCGGGACCCGATCCAACGACCGCCACATTCTTACCCGTACGTTCGGCAGGCGGCTCCGCGACGATCCACCCATCATCAAACGCGCGCTCGATAATTTCCACTTCGATCTGTTTGATCGTGACCGGATCATCGTTGATTCCGAGAACACACGACCCCTCACAGGGGGCCGGGCACAAGCGGCCGGTGAACTCGGGAAAGTTATTCGTGGCGGATAGTCTTTCGATGGCCTCACGCCAGTGGTGGCGGTAGACCAGATCATTCCAGTCCGGGATGATGTTACCCAAGGGGCATCCATCGTGGCAGAATGGAATACCGCAGTCCATGCATCGCGCGGCCTGCTTGCGAAGTTCCGTCTCGGGAAAATCACGATAGACCTCCCTCCAGTCCTTCAGTCGTTCCACCACTGGACGGCGATCCGGCGTGACACGGGCAATTTCAAGAAAACCGCTTGGATCAGCCATGCTGCACCAGTCCGATCGCTACCCCCCGGCGTCCCTTTTGTTCGCCGAGCACGCGGCGATAGTCCAAAGGCATCACCTTGACGAACTTCATGCGACTCTCCCCCCAAGTGCCGAGGATGTCTCTGGCAAAGTTACTATCGGTATAGTTCACATGGCGTTCGATGAGATACCGGACAAAGCTCTCCTCTGCCGGGCCTTCGAAGTGTTCGAGATCAACCATCTCCAGATTGCATCGGGCAGCAAAGTCGCCTTCTCGATCCAGGACATACGCGATGCCCCCGCTCATTCCCGCCGCAAAATTGCGTCCGCTCGGTCCGAGAACGATAACGCGTCCACCGGTCATGTACTCGCATCCGTGGTCCCCGACACCTTCAACCACTGTAACAGCGCCGCTATTGCGTACACAGAATCGCTCTCCCGCAAGACCCCGGATGAAAACTTCACCTGCCGTCGCACCGTATAGGACGACATTGCCGACGATCACATTTTTTTCAGGTAGAAAGCTCGATTTCTTTGATGGGAACACGACCACCCGGCCGCCTGACAATCCCTTGGCCAGATAGTCGTTGGCATCACCTTCCAGCCATAGGGTCATGCCCGCAGGCACGAATGCCCCAAAGCTCTGCCCGGCAGAGCCTGTGAAATGGATTCCAATCGTGTCTTCAGGCAGACCATCGGCGCCGTACCGCCGTGTCAGCTCGCTTCCGAGAATCGTTCCGGTCGTCCGATCCGAATTGCAAATCGGCAGCTGAATCTCCACCGGGCGCTTATGCTCCAAGGCCTCACGAGCAAGTTCTATCAACTTTCGATCGAGGACGTCATCGATGCCGTGATCTTGGTCTCTAAGCTTCCGCGTTCCGACGTCCGAGGGGACATCCGGTGCCGCCAGTAGTGGAGTCAGATCCAGCTTCTTACCCTTCCAGTGGTCAATTGCTCGATCGGTGTGCAATCGGTCCATCCGGCCCACCATATCGTCAACCGAGCGGAAGCCCAGCAGGGCCATCAACTCTCGAACTTCCTCAGCAACGAAGCGGAAGTAGTTCACGACGTGTGCTGGGTCACCCAAGTACTTGGCACGCAAACGTGGATCCTGTGTCGCGATTCCAACAGGGCACGTATTGAGATGACATACACGCATCATGATGCAGCCCAATACGACGAGGGCCGCTGTCGCGATTCCGAACTCTTCAGCTCCCAGCAGCGCAGCCACAACCACGTCTCGGCCGGTCTTCATCTGCCCATCGGTCTGCACAGTGATGCGGCTCCTGAGGTTGTTGGCCACAAGCACCTGGTGCGTTTCGGCCAACCCCATCTCCCAAGGGATTCCAGCATGTTTGAGACTGGTCAACGGCGACGCACCGGTCCCACCGCTATCGCCTGAAATCAATACAACGTCGGAATGGGCTTTAGCGACCCCCGCAGCAACAGTCCCGACACCGACTTCAGCCACGAGCTTGACACTGATGCGCGCACGCGGGTTTGAATTCTTCAAGTCGAAGATCAATTGTGCAAGATCTTCGATCGAGTAAATGTCGTGATGGGGGGGCGGTGATATCAGGCCGACACCCGGTGTGGAGTGGCGTACGCGAGCGATGGTCTCGTCCACCTTGTATCCTGGAAGTTGCCCACCTTCTCCCGGCTTTGCACCCTGGGCCATTTTGATCTGGAGTTCCTGCGCACTGACGAGATACTCGCTGGTCACTCCGAACCGGCCGGATGCAACCTGCTTGATCGCGCTCTTACGCAAGTCGCCGTTAGCGTCGGGGACATAGCGGGCCGGGTCCTCTCCGCCCTCGCCAGTATTGCTCTTGCCTCCAAGCCGGTTCATTGCAATCGCGAGCGTTTCATGCGCCTCTTTACTGATCGAACCGAACGACATCGCGCCCGTTGCAAATCGGGTCACGATCGAGTCCACGGGCTCGACCTCATTCAACGACAGTTTTGTCGAGGCAAACTTGAAGTCAAGCAATCCTCGAAGCGTGCAGAGCTTCTTCTCAGTTTCGTTCGCGGCACGGCTGAATTTCTTGAAAATCTTGTAGTTGTTGGTGCGCGTCGCATATTGGAGGAGGTGGATCGTTTCGGGATTGTACATGTGGTACTCACCCTCGCGCCGCCACTGGTACTGCCCACCCCATTCGAGGTCCGCAGATCGCACGGGACGCTCGGGGAAGGCACTTCGATGGTGCGTCAGAACTTCTTCCGTGATTTCATTCAGCCCAACGCCTTCGATCCGCGATGCAGTCCACGTAAAATACCGTTCAACGAAAGCCTTGTTGAGACCGATCGCCTCAAAGATTTGCGCACCCCTGTAACTCTGAAGTGTCGAGATGCCCATCTTCGACATCACTTTGACAATCCCCTTCTTGACCGCCTTCATGTAGTGATTCACGGCTTCTTGATGGGTGATGTCGATCAGTTTCTGACGGATCATGTCGTCCAAGGTTTCGAATGCGAGGTACGGACTGATCGCTGTTGCCCCGTATCCGACCAGGAGACAGTAATGGTGAACTTCCCGAGCTTCACCCGTCTCCACGATAATTGCGGTCTGTGTCCGCCTTCCTTCACGGACAAGGTGATGGTGCACACCTGCCGTCGCCAGCAAACTGGGTATGGGCGCCTGATTCCGATCGACGCCACGGTCGGAAAGGATTAGAACGTTGACGCCATCATCCACGGCCTGGCTCGCCGCGCTACAGAGTGCTTCCAGTTCGCGTTTCAGACCCGGACCTTGATCGCGCGATGGGAACAGCATCGACAAGGTCCGGGTCTTATACCCGTCGAGTTGAATCCCCTGGAGTTTGGCAAACTCCGTGTTGTCCAGAATGGGCGAGAGAATCCGGATCTGTTTCGCGCTTTCCGGCTCCGGACGAACGAGGTTTCTCTCGGCGCCGATATAGCTGATCGTAGAAGTAACCAGTTCTTCGCGGATCGCATCCAGTGGGGGATTCGTAACCTGAGCGAACAATTGCCTGAAGTAACTGAACAGGCTCGGTGCACGGTCAGACAAAACCGCTAATGGCGTATCGTTCCCCATCGAACCCAGACCTTCTCCGCTGTTTACCGCCATGGGCGACATGAGGAGTCGCACGTCTTCATGCGTGTAACCAAATACTTGCTGCCGAAGGAGGACGGTCCTATGCTCGGGCTTGGCCACCTCCGCGGCCTTCGGTAAATCGCCGAGCGGAGTCAGGTGGGCATCGAGCCATTCGCGGTACGGCTGGTCCGTCGCCATCTCGCGCTTCAACTCCCGATCATCAATAACGCGTCCCTGCTGGGTATCGACGAGGAACATCTTTCCGGGTTCAAGACGCCCTTTTCGCACTACCTGCTCGGGAGGGATGTCCAGCACCCCGACCTCGGACGCCATGACCACTATGCCGTCGGAGGTGACGTAATACCTCGAAGGACGCAACCCATTCCTGTCGAGCACGGCACCAATCACAGTACCATCAGTGAAAGCGATCGAAGCCGGACCGTCCCACGGCTCCATCAAGCAGGCGTGGTACTCGTAAAACGCCTTCTTTTCTTCGGTCATGCTCTCGTGGCCATCCCACGCCTCGGGTATAAGCATCATGACGGCATGGGGCAGCGAGCGGCCACACAACATGAGCATCTCGAGCGCATTGTCGATTACGGCGGAATCGCTGCCGCCTTCAATGACTATCGGAAACAGGTCGGGCAGGTCTTCGCCGAAAAACTCCGAGCGCAGTAACGCCTCGCGTGCCCGCATCCAGTTGATATTTCCTCGCAGCGTGTTGATCTCCCCGTTATGCGCAAGATAGCGGAACGGCTGGGCAAGGGGCCAACTGGGAAACGTGTTCGTACTGAAGCGTTGATGAACCAGCGCGAGCGCGGAAGCCATTTGAGGATCCTGGAGGTCGGGAAAGTAAACCTCGATCTGCTCCGCAGAGAGCATACCCTTGTATGTAATCGTCCGTGATGACAGGCCGGCAACATAAAAGGCCTCCCGCCCCGGGATTGATGAATCCCGAACGGCTCGTTCCGCGCGCTTGCGAAGCAGGAGCAGCTTGCGGTCGAAGCCAGACGCTTCGGTTTCCTCACCGCGGCCGATAAACACCTGGCGGATTCTGGGTTCGGCTGCCTTAGCACTCGCGCCGATCGGGGAGTTGTCGGTGGGCACATCGCGCCAGCCCAACAACGTCTGACCTGTTCGATAGACCGCATTTTCAATCAGAGCCTGGATTTTTTGCGCTTCCCCGGCGTTTGGAGGCAGGAACACCATCCCGACTCCATATTCACCCGGAGCGGGCAATCCCATATTGTTTCTCTCGAATTCCTGTTCGAAAAATGCGTGGGGTACCTGCAGCAAGATCCCAGCACCGTCTCCGGTGTTAACCTCTGCGCCTTTGGCACCACGGTGCCGCAAATTCATCAGGATTTCAAGTCCCTGCCGAACGATACGATTCGACGGTTTCCCTCCGATATCAACTACAAAACCCACGCCACAGCTGTCGTGTTCGAATTGGGGGTCGTAGAGTCCACCCGCCCTCGGTTTTGCATTGCGGTTCAACTTCGACACGTCTCCTGACTTCTTCCCGAATCGATTGCCATTTTAAGGAATACCGTCCCTCTGGGACGCCAGAAAAGCTATCCCTGCGAGTCTTACGACTACAACCTGGGGCAAACGCGCCTAAGGGTATCGGTAGACTCTAAGCTTTTTCAGAAAATAAGTCATCCGCAAAAAAAAAATTACTTTGCATAAGTAATTCTTATATTGTAGGTTCGCCATATGAACGTGGAAACGCTCTACCTTTATTGCGATGTGATCCGCTCTAACAGCTTTTCTCTCGGAGCGGCTGCGAACCACGTCTCACAGTCGGCTGCAAGCCAATCTGTCCGCCAGCTGGAGCAGGAGTTAGGGGTCCGGTTGATTGACCGAACGAAGCGCCCTTTTTACGTCACCCGGGAAGGTGATGTTTTCTTCGAAGCGTGTCAGGAAATCGTCGACTGTCTGGAAAAAGCAAAGGCCGAAATCAACACGCATAAGACGCGGATTGAAGGCACGGTCCGCGTAGCCGTTATCTACTCGGTCGGCCTCCAGGACATGGGGTGGTACACACAGAACTTTGCGACGCAATACCCGCGCGCACGCATACGGCTCGCCTATTTGCACCCGGAAGAAGTCGTCGAAGCCATCATCTCGGACGCGGCCGATCTGGGCATTCTCTCGTTTCCGGGCTCGAACCGGTCCTTGACGATCATTCCGTGGCACACCGAGCCCATGGTTTTCGTGTGCTCAGCCTCCCATGCCTTGGCCAATGCCAAGCGGGTCAGCGCTGCCGATGTGGCCCGGCAGAAATTCGTCGCTTTCGATAAGACACTTTCAATTCGAAAGGCCGTTGACCGCGCGCTCCGTAGTCAAGGTCAGAAAGTTGAGATTACGATGCAGTTCGACAACATCGAAACGATCAAAGAGGCAATCACTACGCAGTCGGGTGTAAGCATCCTGCCGCGCCCAAGTGTCAGACGAGAAGTGGAAGAAGGTGTACTGGCCACAGTTCCTCTGGACATGCCTGAGCTGAGCCGTCCCGTCGGGGTCGTCCATCGCCGGCACAAACAGCTGGGACCGACAACTGTGGCTCTACTGGAATTTCTCCAGAAATACCGTCCGGGTGATCGGATCGTATCGGGTCGGTGAGGGTGTCCGAGCTAGAGTTAGAACTTCCGACTCGAGACAGGCGTTTTTGACTTTTACGAAATACTCACAGGCGCAGGCATAAAACAGAGTACAAACATTGCCAGCGCGATCCATCCCAGCTTCGCGTGGCGAGACTCCAGAGGGATGGAGTCGTCGACGGTCGGAGGATGTCTCGTCCCCAGAATGGCAAGCAAGAAAATCCAGACAAACCACCCCGGCCAATAAAAAAACCCCAACGGTAGAAGAGCGAAGACGAACGCCTGGGAGATGCGCTTGTGAAAGCGTCCGAAGAGAGCGTACGCTATGTGTCCTCCATCGAGCTGCCCAACAGGAATAAGATTCAAGGCCGTGACGAGCAAACCAACCCAGGCGGCAACTCCGATGGGATGGAGATAGAGTTCCATCCCGGGAGGTGGCACAACTCCCATGGCATACGCGACAATCTTGAAGACCAGTGGTTCCCCGAACGTAAGGTAAAAGCCCTGCGGATCCGCCTCCATATACCGCGACTGGGTCAAGGCAATTACCAGCGTGGGAATAGCCAGGACAAATCCCGCGATCGGTCCGGCGATCCCGACATCCAGCAACGCTGCACGATGTTGGATGGGCGAGCGGATTCTGATGAAGGCGCCAAAGGTGCCGATCAAGGTCGGGGCAGGGATGAAATATGGCAGAGATGCGGAAATTCCGTAGTAGCGGCACGTCAGATAGTGACCCATTTCGTGGGCCAACAGGATCAACATGAGGGATGCGCTGAACGGCAGGCCCGCGAAGAGCAAACTGGGCTGTTCCAGTATCGCCTGGAAAACGCCGCCCGAATCGGAGGACATGTTCTGGTCGAAAGACGCCATCAGCGTCGTTCCGACAAACAGAGTGCTGCAGACCGTTGCGGCAAACAGGATGACGTTTACCCAGGGAAGCGGCGAGCGCACGGGAGTCGCGAACGGCGGCGTCAATCCATCAAAAGCGTGGTTGTCCATGAAACTACGCGACCCAGGGGTTGAATTGAATGCTGAACCTCGCAGGCCCGAGACCGAGCGCTACAATGACTGCAGGTCTTTTCCAGGCTTGAATCTAACGGCCTTTCCGGGGGGAATGCTGACTTCGGATCCGGTGCGGGGATTGCGACCGATACCGGTCTTCCGCGGCTTGACGGAAAAGACGCCAAAGCCCCGGAGTTCAATGCGATCGTCACGCTTCAGAGCCTGTTTCATCGAACCAAAAATGGTGTCTACCGCTTGCTCGGCCTTGGTCTTGCTGACACCAGTTCTGACGACGATCTGATTAACAAGATCGACCTTGATCACGGCAAACCTCCATTGATTTGAGCTATTTCGTTTGAAACCATATTCTTGCATCTTTTACCATCCGAAGGGGGCCTGAGGCAATGGCTATTAAGCCGGATTCCTGGATACGACGTAAATGCGAGCAGGACAACATGATCGAGCCCTTTAGCCCCGAGCAGGTCGCTTCAGGCAAAATCTCTTACGGGCTCTCGTCCTACGGCTATGATTTACGAATCGCCGATGAGTTCAAGATCTTCACCCCACCCAAAGGTGGAATGATCGACCCAAAGGCCATTCCACCCGAACACTACCGCGATCATCGCGGCCCTCACTGCGATATCCCCCCTAATACCTATATTTTAGGTCGAACCCTGGAATATCTCCGCATACCTCGGGACGTGCTGACACTGTGTCTGGGAAAATCCACCTACGCCCGCGCAGGAATATTGATTAACGTGACACCGTTCGAGCCCGAATGGGAAGGATACCCAACGATTTCCGTCGCCAACACGACCGCGTCTTCGGTCCGCGTCTATGCAAACGAAGGACTCTGCCAAGTTCTTTTTTTTCAGTCGGATGAGCCGTGCAATATCTCTTACAAGGATCGTAAGGGTAAGTATCAGAGGCAGACAAAGATTGAATTCGCCAAAACGGACGTGGGGGACAGTGACCGGTGACGAGTGATGCGAGCGGACATTCACCGCGTCATTCGTCATCTCTTCCCCTCTCTTCCCGCCCGGAAGCACGGCTCGCTCCCGTTCTCCACTGTCAACGCTTTGTTGCTTCAGCTAGAAACCAGGCTTTACGCGCTGGCGGTGAAACCCGTTCTTCTCGCGTGACTTGCGATTCCGCACGGGTCACGATTCGCCCGGTCCATTCCGGCACTCCTCACATTGGCAGAGTCGCCGCAGATACTCGAAGCTGTAAATCCCGGTTCGGTGTCCGTCGCTCCACAGGACCTGAATGGCGTAGTGACCGACAAGTTCGATCTTGCTGAATGTGAGTTCATCGGAGATGTGCATGGGAAGGATCAGTCGTTCGCCGGTATCTTCGTCCTGGCAGGAGGCACATGGGCAGAGCCCTCTCAAAAGCGGCCCGATGTAGTGACTCTCATGATCATCGTCCCAGACGATCATCAGATCCCGGTCGCTGATCTTCTTGATCCTGACCGGATCGGTAGACCCGGTCCCTGTTTGCATTTACTCGACCTCCAGAACCGGAGCCTTGTAGGTCTGAATGCTGACCTGAGCGGCCACCTGCTCGGCAATCTGTCTGAGGACAACGCTGCTTGCGGCATCGGGGTCGGCGACAACGATGGGTTCGCCCAGATCAGATTGGGCTCGGATGGGAAGATCGAGGGGAACGGCTCCGAGAAACGGAATCTCCATCCGCTCGGCCGCTCGCCTGGCGCCGTCTTCACCAAAGATATGATCCTTTGCATTGCAATGGCTGCAAATCCAGTACGACATGTTCTCGATGATTCCCAGAATAGGAATTTTGGTCTGCTGGAACATGCGCAGCGTCTTCACTGAGATCTGAAGGCCGACATCTTGGGGTGTCGACACGATGACGGCTCCCGTAACCGGAACCGACTGGGACAGCGTAAGGTGCACATCACCTGTGCCAGGGGGCAAGTCGATGAACAGGTAGTCGAGTTCGCCCCACTCCACGTCGAAAAGACATTGCTGGAATGCTTTGTGGGCCATGGGACCGCGCCAGATCAGTGGTTGATCCGGGGACTTGACGAGCAATCCCATGGACATGAACTTGATCCCGGCCGACTCCCTGGGCGTCATCTTTCCGCCGGTGTGGTCGGGCTCGCCCCAGGTGCCCAGCATGATCGGCATAGATGGCCCGTAGATGTCGCCGTCCAGAAGTCCGACGCGGGCTCCCGATTGCGCCAGCGCCGCTGCCAGGTTTACGGCGATGGTGGACTTTCCAACACCGCCCTTCCCGCTGCCGACAGCAACTATGTTGCGCACTTTCGAGAGCGTACCCTTGCCTGTCGATGGCGAAGCGCGAACATCAGCCGTCATATTCACCTTCACGTCACCTACGCCAGGGATTGCCCGAATCAAACTGGTGGCCTGTTCGAGCATGACGTCTTTTACTGGGCAGGCCGGAGTGGTCAGGTTGATGTCGAAAGAGACCGCGTTGCCTTCGATGTGGAGGTTTCGCACGAAACCGAGCGAAACAATGTCTTTATTGAGGTCGGGATCAACGATCTTACGCAATTCGCCCATTATCTGTTCTTCCTGCAGCTGAGACCCCGAACTATCTACGCTATTCTGATTCGCCATGCTCCTCCTTTACTGAATCGGCATCAATTCTGCGAGCCGCTATTGTACCTGCACCCGTAGACAATAGCGATGGGGCGCAAGTGGTGCCTCAGATTGAAAATGCGGGGGATTTCCGGATTGATTCAGTCATCTTCTTGCACTGACGCTTCGGCTCGTCTCTTTGTTGCGAAAGCCGTCCACCCGCACCCGACCTCTCCGCCCAAAAAGGAGCATTTTGAACTATGCCCGGAGGGCACTGAAGCGGGTGACGACATGGTCTGAAAACCCTGCGAACACGGGCTCAGTCGCCAACCGGACACCAAACCGGTCTTCAACCGACGATTGAACATCTCCGGCAAATCGCAACACGTCGGATGCTCGAGCCCCACCCCTGTTGATGACGGCCAGCGCATGCTTTTCAGACAAACCGACGGGCCCATCCGACGCACCTTTCCGATAGCCCGCGCCTTCAATCAGCCACGCGGCTGATACTTTGATGCGTCCATCCGCGGACTTGTAGTGCGGTACGGCCTCACCTGCGGCAAGAATGCCCGCTTCGAGCGCCAAAGCCACGAGCTCGCTATAGGCGGCTTCGTCCAGCATCGCGTTCTTAAAGAAGGACCCGGCGCTCGCACAGTCCGGATCTCCCTCCACCCTGAGCATCGCCTTACCCGCCCGGATTTTTCGTACCGCATCCCGCACTTCGGCAAGGTTCGGCTCCCGATCTCCGTCGAAGTATCGCTTGAGATCGGGGTAGTCTGTTTTCGGGCGCCCCGTGCGCTTCAAATCGTACTCAACAACAAGAACGATGTAACGGCCTCGCGCCGTCGTGTTGAAAACACTGCTGCGATAGCTGAAATCGCACTGGGCCCGGGACAGTTCTCGGACCGTCCCTTCCTGGCGGTCGAGGACGCGCACAGCGCTAATCACCTCGGAGACTTCCTGTCCGTAGGCTCCGACGTTCTGAATAGGCGTTCCACCAGCCCAACCGGGAATCCCGGTCAGGCATTCGATCCCAAACAGGTTTCGCGCAACCGACTGCCTAACCACTTCGTCCCAATCGATGCCCGATCCTACACGCATCAAGACGCCTTGTCCGCTGTCTGTGAGATCCAGACCATCGATTCGTACCCGCAGCACGAGACCCGGAAAGCCTTCGTCGGAAACGAGCAGGTTGCTGCCCCCACCCAAGATCATGATAGGCAGTTCCCCGGTCTCTGCGAACTCGATCGCATCCAGGACCGCGTCTTCCCCGTGCGCTTCGACGAAGTAACGCGCAGGTCCTCCGATCCCCAGGGTTGTCAATGGAGATAGCGGTATGTTTTCCTGAATCAGGCTTTTCATTGTTTTCATTCTTCTGAAGGTGGCCTTTGAACATCAGCAAGTTAGCATTTACCTTAGCCCGGTGGAATCAAAACTAAAAGGCGGTGCGACCATCTTAGAACAACGATGGATCGCGGAATACTCGCGAAAATACTCCTGGGCGGGCCAGCCCACCTGATGCATTCAAGCCTCCAGAACAATGCTCAGAAGAGACATAGCCTCACCGACGTCGAAGGGGTCCGGGTGGGTCACTTCACCTCGTCGGAGAGGCCCACCGGCTGCACGGTCGTCCTGACCGAAGGCGGGGCCGTAGCCGGTGTTGACGTGAGGGGGTCCGCCCCCGGAACCCGGGAAACCGACCTGCTGAGCCCGGTCAACACCATACAGGAAATCCACGCCATTCTGCTTTCCGGCGGCAGCGCTTTCGGTCTGGATGCAGCGGCCGGTGTGGTCCGGTATCTACGAGAGCGCGCGGTGGGCTACCCGACACCGGCCGCAAACGTTCCGATCGTACCCGCAGCCATACTCTACGACCTCAACCTCGGTGACGCTTCGATCTGGCCCGGTGCCGAGGCCGGGTACGGGGCCGCCTCGGCGGCCACCGCTGATCCGGTAGCCGAAGGCAACGTGGGCGCTGGAGCCGGAGCGACGATTGGCAAAACTGCGGGCCTTGCTCGAGCGATGAAAGGAGGCCTCGGAAGCTCCAGTCACAGGATCGGCAACGTCGTCGTTGGCGCCATCGTGGCCGTCAACTGCGTCGGCAACATAATTGACCCAGCCACTGGAGAAATCATCGCAGGGGCGCGAAGCGAGGACGGTACTGGCTTCATCGACACACGGCAGATGGTCCTGGCAGGAAAGGACTCTTCTGCAGGGCTCGCAGCGAATACGACGATTGGCGCAGTCGCAACTAACGCAAGGTTCACTAAAACGGAAATGACAAAGGTCGCACAGATGGCCCAGGATGCCCTGGCACGAACAACCTATCCGGCGCATACCCCTGCAGATGGGGACACGGTGTTTGCCCTGTCGACGGGAACATCCGAGTCCCACGCGGGTCTCGGAACCGTCGGCGCACTCGCGGCGGAGGTTCTGGCCAACGCCATACTCCGAGCGGTAAAGGAAGCAACATCCATCCCCGGTCTTCCGGCCTACCGCGATTTCATCTCTCGCTAGAGGAATCCACGGAACTCCTGACGAACGGAACAAAGAGAAGCAAAGTCGGTTTCAAGTCTTAGCGACTTTTGCGGGAAATGTCGACTTCGATTCAAGTGCCCGACCTTCAACGGGATTTCGGCGGTGCGAGAAACCCCGTCGACCGGGTAGACATACATGGGCGAATCGGTCAGGATTAGACTCAGACCGTTCCCCAGTCAACCTGATAGTTTCCAAATGGCGACACCCGATAACCGGAAGCTTCACGACAACTACCGTCAAATTGCAGTCCGCCGCATGAGGTAGTCGCCTGTCATGACGTCGTTTGCATCTCTATTAACCGAGGTTCGGGCCTGCACGATCTGCGAGACCCTCTTGCCGCTCGGTCCTCGGCCAGTCCTTCAGATGCACCCGAACGCCAGAATTCTGATTGCAGGGCAAGCGCCGGGAAGCAAGGTTCATGACTCAGGGGTACCGTTTGATGACGCCAGCGGAAATCGCTTGCGCGAATGGTTGGGTGTCACACGTGACGTGTTCTACGATCCGCAGCAGATCGCGATTCTGCCGATGGGCTTCTGTTTCCCGGGTTCGGGAAAATCGGGAGACCTTCCTCCACGTCCCGAATGTGCGCCTGCCTGGCGCGAACAGCTTCTGGGACAGCTTCACCACCTGGACGTCACCCTGGTGCTCGGGAAATACGCACAGGCCTACCACTTCGGTGAAGCGAGTTCATCCGTAACGGACCTGGTGAAGTCTTGGCGTAACTATTGGCCACACGCGGTGCCGCTTCCACACCCCAGCCCAAGAAACAACCTATGGCTGCGCCGGAATCCCTGGTTCGAAACCGAGCTGCTCCCGTCTCTTCGAAAACGTGTGTCCGAGGTTCTCGCACGATGAGGTGGATTCAGAATGCAGCCTACAACTTGGATCGGTGTTGAATGATTCCTGCCGCCCAAACACCTCAAGGTGTTCGAAAGAGCGGAAATCATCGAGCGGTGCAGAGACGCACAACAGCAACGATGCCGATAGGTGTCCACGGGATGGACGGACCCGATGGGACGGAAGATCCCAACGAGAGCGTTTACGACGAATTCGTGAAACCTAAGAGGCTGGTTTATCAGTAAACTTACCCTGGGCCGGGCAATATTTCGGCAGGTAGACTAGTCTCAGGCAACGCATTTCCCCGGTGGCAGGTCCAACACGACACCACGCTGTCGCTGCTCAAGTAGTCCCTGATCAACCCTTCCTGAATGTCGAACATCCGGCGCGCAAGCAACTTCATCAACTTCGCGTCGCTGGCCCAATCGCTTTCTATATGGCAATAGTCACAGCCCACACCCAAATCGAAGCTGTACGCCTCCATGATCCGGCGCAGCCCACTTGCGGGCAAATCCCCGTAATTTTGAATGTTGCCGTACACTTCCCTCGATAAGCGATCTTCGGTTGAAAAAGGGGCTCCGCCCGTTGCCCGGCTCACTGGATCGGGCGCAATCGCCGATTCAGTTTCTGGCGTCGGTGAGCCCCGATGGCAGGTCCAGCAACTCGGAGGTTCCAGTATCTCGAAATAGCTCTCGCTTGAGCTGATCACCATCTGGATCATTTGCCGAGCAGTCACTTTGTGGGGATTCGCGTCCGAGGCCGGGTCAGCAGGGTCGTGACAGTATTCGCACCCGACACCCAGAGACACACTGATGGCCTCCATGATCTGTTGCATCTGCTCAGGCGGGGCATCCGTGAGGATCTGAACGTTCTGATAGCCCGAATCCCGAGCGGGCAGCCCTTGCAGCCCGATGATAGCTCCCGGGGCTTCGCCCAGGCCCAGGGCCAATGAAATGGCAACGACGAAGCCTGTTTGGAAATGTGGCTTTTTCAAATTCATGCGTCCAGTTCGATTAGCTTTCGTATGCACTCCCTGTTGTTCATCATTGTGTATCGTCTCCAATCTGTGCGCGTGCATTCAACGCATGTGGAACAAACGACATGTCGGGCTCACTGAAACAGTCCAGCTCTGTGGGAACTATACTGCAAGAAGATACGGGATACTGTCGCTTTTCCAAGCGGAAGCGCCGGAAACCAAAGGCGATGCGCCTCATCATGAGGAGCACCTACAGCCGGAGAGTCGCTTTGAACCACCCCGGGTTTTCCGGAGACTGAATTACTTGAGAGGATGTGAGTCATGGGAAGACCGAACAGATATTCACCTGAAGTTCGAGAACGGGCCGTCCGGATGGTGTTCGAGCACCAGAGGGAGTACGACTCCCAGTGGAGGGCGATGGCCTCGATCGCGTCGAAGATCGGCTGTACGGCCGAGACGTTGCGGAAGTGGGTCCGGCAGGCCGAGCGAGATACGGGGCAGCGCGGAGGGCTGACCACGGACGAGAAGCAGCGGATGAGGGAACTGGAGCGGGAGGTTCGCGAGCTGAAGCGGGCGAACGAGATCCTGCGGAAAGCATCAGCGTTTTTCGCGCAGGCGGAGCTCGACCGCCGACCGCGGAGATGACGGAGTTCATCGAAGAAAATCGGGACCCGTATGGGGTCGAGTCGATCTGTAGTGTGCTGCCGATCGCCCCGTCGACGTTCTATGAGCATCAGATACGATGGCGCAATCCGGATCGATTACCGACCCGGGCAAAACGGGATGCGGCCTTGCGGGGAGAGATCGACCGGGTGTGGCGGGAGAACCGTCGGGTCTACGGCGCCCCCAAGGTCTGGAAGCAGCTGAACCGGGAACACATCCCCGTGGCCCGATGCACGGTCGAACGGTTGATGCGCGCTATGGGTCTGCGGGGAGTCGTCCGCGGGAAGAAGCCCCAGACGACGATTCCGGACGAGGCGGCGCTCCGGCCGCCGGATCTGGTGGGCCGGGACTTCACAGCCACACGTCCGAATCAGCTCTGGGTCGCGGATCTGAGTTATGTGGCCACCTGGAGCGGCTTCGTTTACGTCGCCTTTGTCATTGACGTGTTCTCACGAAAGATCGTCGGCTGGCGGGTCATGAACTCGCTGAAGACCGACATTGCCCTGGATGCTCTGGAGCAGGCCCTTTGGGCGCGCTCCGACACCGACGGTCTGATTCATCACAGCGACCGCGGCAGTCAGTATCTGTCGATCCGCTACACGGAGCGGCTCTCCGAATCCGGGATCGAGCCCTCGGTTGGAAGCCGGGGCGATTCCTATGACAACGCGCTGGCCGAATCGGTGATCGGCCTGTACAAGACCGAGGTCATTCGAAAGGACGGCCCGTGGAAGGGAGTCGACGATGTCGAGTTCGCCACTCTCGACTGGGTGTCATGGTTCAACGAGCAGCGGCTCCTGGGACCGATTGGCGACATACCACCGGCCGAATTCGAACAGATGTACTATCAGCAGCAACAGTCCCGCCTCGTCGAGGCGGGACTCAACTAAAACTGTCTCCGGAAAACCCGGGGTGGTTCACTTTGACCCAGACGTGACTTCGCATATTGCGGCAAGTGGCGTGGGACCCTAGCGAAACTCTCCAGATCAGGAAGGCATAGATTAGAATCAGCACATCGGAATACGGAGCTTGGGTTATTTCGCGACCCGGACCGGTCCAGCCAGCCACTGGGACCACTCACTGTTGGGTATTTGTTTGCCGGCCACGGGAGCAGCTGGTCGGGCAGTGTGTAAGCGTTTCCCGATCAAAGAGGAGTTTGCACAATGATCGAGATTCCCAGTCTTAGACCAGAAAGCCGCTACGGAATGCCCCCAGCCGACCTCTTGCTCTTCAATCGGGAGTATGTCGTCGGATATTCCTACCTCTTCCGACAACCCCGGTGGGCCATGGAGGTCATTGATCCGGATAATCAAAGAATCGAGGTCCGTCGAAACGACAGTTTTCGGCCTGACATGCGGGTACCCGAAAGGTTTCGCGCAGGCCTGGAGGACTACGTTGGGTCGGGTTTCGACCGCGGTCACCTTGTTGCAAGCGCCGACAGACGTGCGACAGGCATCAAGAACACCGAAACCTTTCTCATGACCAACATGAGTCCCCAGAAACCGAGATTCAATCAGGAGATCTGGAAGAAATTGGAAGAAGAGGTGCGGAGGCTCGCCCGGGTTTTCGAAGAAGTGTATGTGATCTGCGGTCCCATGTTCGACGTGGGAAAGACAATCAAAGTTATCGGAGCCGGTCCCAAGAACAGGAACAATGTCGTCATCCCCATACCCCATTCTTATTTCAAATCCGTATTAGCCGAGGACGTAAGGGGACGTCTGAGGCTATGGTCGTTTATTTTTCCAAACAAACAGTGCAATGAGCCCCTGGAAACTTTCCTGTGTAAAACAAGCGAAATTGAAGAGCGGGCTGGCACACCGCTGTGGGACCGGCTTCGCGGCGAGAAGGCCGACAAGCTGAAGACGAGGAAAGGCAAGCTTTGGCCCCGCTAGGCGTTCGCGGAAAGACCGAAGTGGAAAAAGAAGGCGATTGAAAATTGACAACGTTGCCGCCCGGGACTGCTTTCCCCAGAAGCTTTTCAGGGAGGTGAGAGGGGGCATCGGCTTCACCCCCGGAGGATCCGGATACCCTCGAACCGACCACTCAATCGGGAAACCGGTCATGCGATAACCGCCCGACATCAGCCTCCAGGAATACGCTAACCTGCGAGATGCTACCCCAAACTCTCCGTTCCCCACGCCAACGTCCCGATGACGCAAACCTTCAAAAATTCACAATGAAGGACGTCACAAATGCCGTATCGTTTTTCTTGAAGACAGGATTCGATGGTTTGTTCTTGTAACTGTCGATGAATTCGACTTTGAGTTCGAGGTTGCCCGCGAGGGCCGTGGCCAATCCAACGGCGAAGTTAGTCAGGGAATCACTGAAATCATTCGTCTTCCAGAGCGATGAGACCGACTGTGTGAAGGTTGCTGATGAAGACAGGCTCTGTTCGAATCGCTGGTCCGCACTCAGGCTGCCTGATTTCCTGGATGCGAGGCCTGGATTCCTCTCCAATACGCCACCGGCACCGCCACTCAAGACGAACTGCGTCGAATCCGTGTCAACGACCTTGTAGCCAATGCCACCCGTCGGGGCCCAGAGGAACATGATGCCTTTGAACTGATCTCTCAGGTAGTCGAGTTGCCCGAAGACGAAGGTGCGGCCCGAGATCGTGTACTCGTCCCGAACATTGACTGAGGTTCGGTCCAGGTTCAGGATGTCATTCTGATTGCCACGGAGGTATGTCGCGCTACCCCGAATCACGTTTTCTGTCCCAGGGTCCCGCACGAGCGCGGCAGTCAGGTTGAAGTTCCGCGTGTCCGTGTTACCGCCAGTGATTGCAATGCCGCCACCCAGGTTGCCGGTATAGAGAGGTGTCGGTGCTGCCGCAGGATCCTGAGCAAAAGCCGCACTAGAGAGCAGCAGGCCTGCTACAAAAACGGAAAGAATTCCTGGATATCGAGTACTCATTTAACAATACCGACCGCCATGTCCATGACGTTGCCGCGCATTGCAAACGCTTTAAATTCTTGCAGCATCGACTTGCCTCCAATTGATTAGGTTCGCCACCCAGCCCGAGCGCTCCGCCGGCTGATTAGCAACCCAAAATCATACACCTACCGGCACATAATCCTGAACGGTTGGGCCCTTGACAACGAATCAATGCGGTCAGTGTCGATATGAACGGTGACATGGAACGGGCGGAGAGGAGGGGAAGATCCGCATCAGCCCGGCAGACCGGTAGACCGGTAGACCGACCGGCTGACAAGAGTCTTCTGTCAATAGGTGGTAACTCTGTCTCCCCGTGAAAAGGCAGTCAACTCCTCTGTTGCGTTATGGAAGCACGGACTGGCCTCGGGGCCGATCGCATTCCGACGTTTGCGTGATGGAAGGGTCAAGGCGCAATCAGAACGCACGCGTCGATCCTGTGATGGAGCCATCACTCCCCGGCAGACAACTGACATATCAGATGTAGGGTGCAAACCCGTCACGGGGAAGCTCGATCATGCCGCAGGCAATAGTTTCGTGGTTGACCGGATCGATCAGGATAAACGCTCCAGTTTCCCGGTTGGATCGATAGGCATCGCAAACCAATGGTTGCAGAGTCTTGATCTGAATTCGACCGATATCATTTTTCTCGAACGTTCGCTCGATGGTATCGGCCCTGAGAGTATCGACATCGATAAGGTGATCGATACTGGTTACCAGTGCCTTCGTCGTCCTGCAGGCATGCTTCATCAGATATTTCGTACTTTGCTCCATGGGCGTGTTCGACATCCAGCATACGGTGGCTGCTAATTCCGACGTGACCCGGGGATCGTCACCCGAATCCACGATCATGTCGCCTCTGGAAATGTCGATGTCATCCTCCAGAGTCAGTGTCACAGATCTGGGCGCCTCAACGCTCTCAAGCTCCCCATCAAACGTGACAATACTGCGGACTGTGCTCGATAGTCCTGTCGGGAAAACCCGCACCGTGTCACCCACCGCGATCTTTCCCGCTGCCAGCGTCCCCATATAGCCTCTGAAGTCAGGGAAATCTTCGGTTTGGGGTCTAGATACCATTTGCACCGGAAAGCGCAGGCCTCCGATCGAGGCATCTGTTGCCGGCTCGACAGACTCGAGCAGTTCGAGCAAGGTTTCTCCCGAATACCATGGCATCCGATCCCCTCGTTCCACAACCATATCGCCTTCGGAGGCGGACAACGGAATGTACCGGGCATTGTGGGCACGCGCGTGACGGACACCCAGACGCTGAAAAAAATTCGAAAACTGATCTTGAATTTCGGTGTAGACGGACTCCGAATAGTCCATGAGATCCATCTTGTTAATCGCGACAACGAAGTCGGTGATTCCCAGTAGATGGGCAATACAAATATGACGTCGCGACTGGGTCACCATGCCATTTCTGGCGTCGACAAGGATCAGAGCCAACTCCGCGGTACTCGCCCCTGTAACCATATTGCGCGTGTACTGCTCGTGCCCCGGTGTGTCGGCAATGATGAACCGGCGCTTCGGCGTAGCAAAAAACCGGTACGCCACATCGATGGTGATACCCTGCTCCCTTTCCGCCTTCAGGCCGTCGGTCAGCAGTGCCAGGTCGATTCCCCGCCCCCCCCGCTGTTCGTTATAGTGCCGGGCGGCCGCTATCTGATCTTCGAAAGCACCTTTCGTGTCCACCAGGAGACGTCCGATCAGTGTGGACTTACCGTCATCCACACTACCGGCCGTTGTCAGCCGCAGCAGCTTAACCTGTGCGATACCCGCAGGCGTTGCGGTCGCTTTCAAAAGTAGCCTTCCCTTTTCTTGTCTTCCATCGTGTTCGAACCGTGATCGATCACACGAGTCTCACGCTCGCTCCTGATCGCCGTGTCCGCTTCAGTGGCAATATCAGCCAGAGTTGTCGCCTCCGAGGGCACGGCCCCCGTACAGGGTGAACAACCGAGGGTTCGAAAACGGACGCACATGGTAGCCGGCTCTTCCCCGTCCTTGAGATTGCCGACGTCATCGGCCGGAATGAGGTTAGCGCCCCTGTGAACCACCTCCCGTTCCTTGGCGAAATACAGAGGCACGATGGGGATCTCTTCTCTCCGGATGTAGTGCCAGATGTCGGATTCCGTCCAATTCGACAGCGGAAACACCCGCATGCTCTCGCCCTCGAAAACACGAGTGTTGAAAAGATGCCACAACTCCGGACGCTGATTCTTGGGATCCCATTGACCAAACGCATCTCGAAATGAAAAAACACGCTCCTTCGCCCGCGAACGTTCTTCATCGCGCCGGGCACCACCAATAGCCGCGTCAAAGTCATGTTCTTCCAAGGCCTCCAGCAGCGCTGTCGTCTTCAGTTGTCCGCAGCACCGCGCCACGCCGAGTTTAAGTGGATGCGCTCCGGCGGCGATCGCCTCCTCATTGCGGCGCACGATCAGGCGGGCTCCAATCGAAGCGGCAAATTGATCGCGAAACTCGATCATCTCCCTGAACTTGTAACCCGTATCGATGTGTAGCAACGGAAACGGAATCGGTGCGGGATAAAATGCTTTCCGCGCAAGATGAACGAGAACACTGGAGTCCTTGCCGATCGAATACAAGATCACCGGATTCCTGAATTCCGCCGCAACCTCACGGAGGATGAACATCGATTCGCCTTCAAGAACGTCGAGATGGCTCAATTCCGCTTTCACATCTGTCCTCGTTGAGACTACGCTGAGACTATGTTGAGACCATTAAGACATCTTGGCCGCGTGCAGGCCACACTCTTTGGAATCAACACTTTCCCACCACCAGCGACCGGAACGAATGTCTGCTCCAGGTTCGATCGCACGAGTACACGGGGCACAGCCTATGCTGGGATAACCGGCATCGTGGAGACTGTTATAGGGGACATCGTTCTCATAGATGTACGTCCAGACCTCATCGACACTCCATTCCAGAAGAGGACTGAACTTGAATAGGTGATGGGTGTCGTCCCAAACTTTCACGTCCAGGTTTTCACGAGTCGGCGACTGGTCCCGCCTCAGACCTGTGACCCACGACTTCTTACCTTTCAGCGACCGGCCCAGAGGCTCCACCTTCCGAATGTGGCAGCACTCACGCCTCTGCGCGACGCTCTGATAGAAAGCGTCCGGGCCATTCCGCTCAACGTATGTTTCCAGGCTGCGGGTTTCGGGACAATACACCCGGACAGGAATCGGATAACGTTCCCTCACCGTGGATATCAGCCGGTAGGTCTGTTCAGGAAGCCTGCCCGTGTCGAGTGTGAACACTTCTATTTCACGCGCATGGGCAGAAATCAGATCGAGAAGCACCATGTCTTCTGCGCCAAAGCTTGAAGCAAACCCGGCGGGAGCTGACGATTCGACAACCTCTCCGAGAACGCCAACGACATCGGCCACCCTCAGGGACATTTCTTTCTTGGACACTCCTGGATTTTTCATCATGTCAGAAAATGCACATCAAGCCAGCAGCTAAAAGGACCGTGGCCAGCACGCCACGCAATAGGGTGTCCGGAACGCGCCCTGTCAATGAACTGCCCATATAAATTCCGGGGATTGACCCGACCAATAATGCCAGCAGCAATCCGATATCGACCGTTCCCAGTGTCCAGTGCCCGGCGCCAGCTATCAGAGCCAGGGGTAGGGCATGGGCCAGATTCGTACCGACAATACGCTTCAACTCCATCCCTGGCCGGGCGATCATCAGCACCGCAACTCCCAGTGCACCCGCACCAACGGATGACAAGGTGACAAGTCCCCCCAGAACCGCACCCGACAAAACAATCCAACCGGCATCCCAAGGTCCCGGTTGGGGCGACAATTGCGCTGCAATCGCTGTAATACGACCCCGCACAGCAACAACCAGCGCGGTTAGCAATAGTGCGAATCCCAGAACCGGTAAGACAGCGGCGTTCAAGCCTTCGAGCGATGGGAGGCGCCTCAGGATTACGATCGAGACAATTGTCGCCGGGATGCTCCCGTATGCAAGCATCTGCATGGAAGGCCAGTCGATGTTTCCCGCGCCTCGATGCGCGTAAACACCGATCGATTTGGTAATGCCTGCGAAAATTAAATCCGTGCCAACGGCAACGACAGGAGTCACGCCCAATCCGAAGATCAGGGCCGGCGTCATCAGCGCCCCGCCGCCAACACCCGTCATCCCCACAATTACCCCGACCGCGAATCCTGCAACCGGTAGTAGAATGTTGAATTCCAAGACTGTGTTGTCCTTGATCGCAAACTGAGAGAAGACGGCTTGAGCCAATTGGATTCTCAAGATCAACGTCAAATGTTATAGCTACTGTATAGTATTAGTCAAGAATACAATCACCTGGCGTCCCGGCTTCATCTGAATGACAAATATCCTTATATATCAATCGAATAGACGTCTATAATTTGTTTTTCATGACTCCCAATCCGAGTCAACCGGCCGGTATTGGTGAGTGAGAATGGATAAACTGAATTAAGTTAGTATAGAATAAAACGCCAAATCGCAAACTAACGGAGAAGCCAACCATGGCGACAACCGATATCCCAAGCGAACTCCAGGACCCTGAAGAGCGATGGGCGCATCTGCCCGAAGCCGTACGAGACGAGATCGATGTCTTTGAAACCCAACTCAAACGGGTCCAGTCCGGAAAGATGTCGGAAAAAGTCTTTCTTGAGTTCCGGCTGCGGCACGGCGTCTACGGACAGCGTCAGGAAGGCGTCCAGATGCAGCGGATCAAGATACCGCTCGGGATGCTCACTGCTGATCAGATGATCCAACTTGCGAATCTGTCGGAGGAGTATGCCGATGGAATCAGCCACATCACGACGCGGCAAGACATTCAGTACCATTTTTTGGACATCGACGACACTCCCAACCTTATGCGGAGATTGGCCGAAGTGGGGATTACAACGCGGGAAGCCTGCGGCAACGTCGTCCGTAACGTAACTGGATGTCCGGAAGCAGGTGTGTGCCCGAGTGAAGAATTCGACCCGACGCCTCACGCCCTCGCAATGGCTACATTCCTTCTTCGACATCCCGATGCCCAAAACTTTGGCCGGAAGTTCAAGATCGCCTACTCCGGATGCGGGGATAAACCGTGCGGCCTGGCAAAGATGCATGATATTGGCGCGGTTGCGACCATCCGCGAGCAAGGCGGTCAGAAAACCCATGGGTTTAAGGTCTATGTCGGTGGTGGCCTGGGCGCAATCCCCCACCAAGCCAAACTCTATAGCGAGTTCATACCGGCCGATCAGATGCTGCCTCTGGCACAGGCGATGTCCAGAGTGTTTGCGCGCCTTGGTGAAAAAGACGACCGGAACAGGGCGCGAATGAAGTTCCTGGTGAACATACTGGGGATCGACGAGTTCCGCCGTCTGGTTGAGGAGGAACGTAGAAAGCTGCCCCTCGACCCGGCGTGGAAAACCGCGATCGCTACGGCGTCTACACGAATCGAACAGCCATTGAAACCAGGCTCTACGCTGAACCCTGAAGTGCGGACGGCGCCTGAATTCGGGAGTTGGTTGAACACGAACGTCCGCCCACAGACCCAAGATGGCTATTCGATGGTCGAAATATTCCTTCCTCTGGGGGATATCACCGCGGATCAACTGAGGGACCTGGCCACCGTCTGCCAAAACTACATTAACGATACGGTCCGGACCACAGTGACGCAGAATCTGCTTCTCCGCTGGGTCTCGAATGCAGACCTGCCGGCCTTGTACGAGGATCTGAAACGAATCGGACTGAACCGGTCCGGATCGAGGCGCCTCGTCGATATCACTGCATGCCCCGGCACGGACTCCTGCAAGCTCGGCATTACATCATCCCGCGGCTTGGCTGCCGTTTTCGATGAAAAGTTCAACAACGATATGGAGGAGACGTCCCATCGGGAAGATATCAAGATCAAGATCAGCGGATGTTTCAACTCTTGTGGTCAGCACCATATTGCCGATATTGGATTCCTGGGTTCGGTGCAACGCAAAGGCGCCTTCACCGCACCTGTCTTTCAGGTCATTCTCGGCGGTACGAGTGATCGCAACGCAGACTCTTACGGACTCGTCACGGCCAAGGTCCCCGCGCGGAACGCACCCCGTGTCGTCGAACGGCTGACCACCCTGTATTCCACCGAAAAACAGGATGGAGAAACGTTCTCCCGGTTCGTCGAGCGGCTTGGCAAAGCCCGTTTGAAATCAGAGATCGAAGAGCTCACGCTTCCCACTTACGATTCGGCACCCGAACTTTTCATCGACAACCGGCAAACCTGGGAGTACCACAAAGAAACGGGCGTTGGCGAATGTGCGGGCGCGATGGTAGACCAGGCAGAGTTCATGCTCGAGGAAGCCGATCGGCTCGTTTTCGAGGCGACATTGTCACTCGATGAGGAACGCTACAAGGAAGCCGCCGACGGGGCGATGGACGCGACAATCAAAGCCGCCGATGCGCTACTGTCGACCGACGGTCTCCTGTTGTCTGATAACTACGACTGCGTTGCTGAGTTCCGAAAGCGGTTCTATGAGACAGGCCGCTTCCACAAGCCGTTTGCTGAAAACTTCTTCAGGGCCTCCGAAGGAAACGACGCCGAATTCACAGCCGATGGTGCCAGGCGCCGGATCGAAGAAGCCGCACTCTTCCTCGAGCAGGCTCAAAACGCCTACACGAAGGCTTAGTGACCTAAGCTTAATGATCTAAATGAAACTGCAAAAAATTAACGTAAAGCTTTTCACCCACACCGGACAGAAGATCGTACTGGACCCGTTCCTTGATATTTTTGCGCGCTGGCGAGAAGATGCCACTCACCCCGGCCGTTGGATCGATCTGGCCGACTATGCCCACGTGGCAAAGGGGCCCGGCATAATGATGATCGGAAAACAAGGAAATCTGGGACTCGATCTGGCCGACCCGGGGCCCGGTATCCTGTACGCCAACAAGCGGGATTTGGATGGACCAGCCGAGGACCGCGTGACGGAGACCTTCAGACGCTGCCTGACCCTGACTGAAGCGCTCACCGCCGAACCCGAGTATCCCCAGGAACTCTCGCCCCGACCCGGTTTCTGGGAACTTTCATTCAATGACAGGCTGGAAACACCGAATACGGATGAGACCGACCGTCAGCTCCGTCCCGCGATCGAGGCCACAATTGAGCGCCTTCTCGGTTCGAATCACACGCTGATTCGCGAAGCAAACCCGAATCGCCGTTACGGCTTCGTTATTCACGCCGAAGGAGCCCCCACCTTGGAAGCGATTGCTCGAAGGCTCCCGGTCGAATCCCTCCGCTGATACCGGAGACAACACGTGGTCAATCGCCGACAGTTCATTGTTTCCACCGTACTCGGGGGCGCAGGTATTGCGACCGGCTGTTCAGCTCCCGAAAACGCGAGAGGCGCCTTTGAGAGCACCGGCGAGATTCCTGCGTTCGAACTGGACGAAGTCTCCGTAGCCGAACTCACGGACCTCATGGCCGCTGGCGAGATGACCTCCCGCTCGATCACCGAGCTTTACATCAGCCGGATTGCCCGACTGGACCGGAACGGTCCTGAACTACGGACCATTATCGAAGCGAACCCCGACGCACTGGAAATAGCCGACAGGCTCGATGTAGAGCGCCGCACCGTGGGCCCGCGGAGTCCACTCCATGGCATTCCCGTGCTGGTAAAGGACAATATCGGCACAGCGGACCGGATGACGACAGCCGCAGGTTCGTTGGCTCTCGAGGGCTCGACCCCACCCCGGGATGCTTTCATCGCCCAGCGCTTGCGCGCCGCTGGCGCCGTCATCCTTGGAAAGACCAATCTCAGTGAGTGGGCCAACTTCAGGTCACGCAATTCGTCCAGCGGTTGGAGCGGGCGCGGCGGGCAATGCCGCAACCCTTACCTGCTGGACCATAACCCCTGTGGTTCCAGCTCGGGTTCGGCAGTTGCTGTCTCGGCAAACCTCACACCATTGGCTATCGGAACCGAAACCAACGGTTCGATTGTGTGCCCATCTTCGCGAAACGGAATCGTCGGGATCAAACCCACTGTGGGTCTCGTCAGCAGATCCGGGATCATCCCGATCGCAGAGAGCCAGGATACAGCAGGACTGATGGCGCGAACGGTGGAGGATGCCGCCCTGCTGCTGGGAGCGCTGACTGGTATCGACCCGCTCGATCGGGCCACCGGCTCGAGCAACGGTCGCTCTGAAACCGATTATTTACAGTTTCTCGATGCGGAAAGACTCGACGGCGCCCGCATCGGCGTCGCCCGCAACTTCAATTTTGATTCAGCGGTCTGGAATGTGTTTGAGCCGGAAATCCAAGTATTACGGGACCGAGGAGCCGAAATCGTGGATCCCGCGATTGTCCCTGACATGGAGCGATACGGCGGCACGAGTTTTGACGTCCTGCTCTACGAGTTCAAATCGGGGCTGAACCGATATCTGGAATCGCTCGGGCCGGACGCGCCCGTAAGGAGCCTGGCAGAAATTATTGAATTCAATGATGCAAACACCGAGCGCGAAATGCCCTACTTTGGCCAAGACATTTTGATCGAAGCCCAAGAAAAGGGACCGTTGAACGAGCAGGCTTATATCGACGCCCTCGAAAACAACCGCCGCTTTTCAAGACGCAACGGCATCGACCAGGTCATGGCCGACCACAACCTGGACGCGATCATCGCCCCCACGGGAGGTCCCGCATGGCTGACGGACCACGAGAACGGCGACCCGGGAACAGCCTCCAGTAGCCGACCGGCAGCTGTGGCGGGCTATCCAAGCATCACCGTTCCGATGGGATTCCTCGGAGAGCTACCTGTTGGCATCTCATTTTTCGGGCGCGCATGGACCGAACCTCTCATTTTCGGCCTGGCCTTCGCCTATGAACAGGCGAGCAGGCACCGGCATCCTCCACGATTCCTGCAATCACCGGTCTGATGAAATCATGATCCTGATCAATATCATCGATCTGTACTCACTCGTCGTCTTCGTTGCCGTCATTCTCTCGTGGGTTCAGCTCCCTCACGACAACCCCGTGGCCCAGTTCGTCAACAGCATCACCGAACCCTTACTGGGTCCCATCCGCCGGGCACTCCCGGCGATGGGTGGGCTGGATTTCTCGCCGATGATCCTTCTTGTTGGACTTCAGATATTAAAGGGTTTCCTGATTGAGTCCATACGCTGATACGGACCAGCCCCAAACCACACATTTCATCAAGACCAACCTTCTTGATTCGGTGGACCACTCTTGTCTATTCGCTGAGTAGCATGATGGATCCGAAACATGGTTAACCTGGAGCGCGGCACATCGGCCATCAGTGTGGAGAGCCAGACGTGCCGTGTCAACAAAGCAGACACCCAGTAAAGGGCATTGGTAACCGGTGTCAACCATTCTCCCTAAGCAGGACTCCCTACCCCGCCCGGTCCGTCTCGGACTGCTTCTACTGTTAATGTATGCGTTTTTCCTGAGCATATCCTTGATGGGCGACTCGTTTCAGTTCTTCGGACGAGGATTTGCCGAACAGTTGCTGACAACAACCGCCGATCCTTTCATCGGTTTATTTATTGGAATACTGGCAACGAGCCTTGTCCAGAGCTCATCCACGACAACATCGATGGCCGTGGGCCTGGTCGCCGGGGGAGCACTGACGGTCGCTGGGGCAATACCAATTGTAGTTGGAGCGAATATCGGAACCAGCGTCACCAACACCTTAGTGTCGCTGGGCCACGTGTCGCGTCCCTCAGAGTTCCGGCGGGCTTTCGCTGCGGCCACAGTGCACGATTTATTCAATGTTCTGGCCGTCGTGATCCTGTTCCCTCTCCAGCTCACGACAAATTTTCTCGGACGGCTCTCCACGGTTCTCGAGGGCTGGCTTCGAAGTTCCGGAGGCTTTACTCTCGTCAATCCGATCAAACTGATCGTTGATCCTGTGGCAGCGTTGATCGCCAGGGCCACGGGTGACTCTGGCACAATCATGTTGCTGATATCTATCGTGCTACTGTTTCTTGCGCTCCGCTATATCATTAGGAACTTGAAAATATTGGTCGTCGAGCGCGTCGAAGTCTTTTTCGACACGATCCTCTTCAAGACCGCGCCGCGTGCCTTCCTGTTTGGTGTTGTCCTGACGATCATGGTTCAAAGCAGTTCAATTTCGACGTCGCTTGCCGTACCGTTGGCAGGCGCGGGTATCTTGACTCTCCGACAGATCTTCCCTATGACGCTCGGAGCAAATCTGGGAACCACCATTACTGCCATGCTCGCGGCACTGGTCACCGGGAGCTCAGCAGCCGTGACCGTCGCTTTCGCCCACATTTCGTTCAACGTTTTTGGCATCGTTGTCATCTGGCCAATACGACAGCTACCGCTCTACTGCGCGAATATTCTGGCGGATCTATCTACGCGATCCAGACTGGTTCCGTTTATCTATGTGGGTGCGTTGTTTTTTCTGATACCGCTAACTCTAATCTATCTTATGGGGTGATCTGAATGCTCCGATTCAAAGAACTGATTGAGCTGTGGCGTACAGCAAATTCGCTCACACGGGCGTTTGAGGACTCCCACGTGATGCTAGAGATCACGCAACAGATGTTTACCGTCTCGGTCCAGTCATTACGCCAGAGCGATTCCGCAGATGTCGGCGTGGATATTTATGCAACGGATCAGAAGATCAACCAGTATGAACAGGATGTTCGACGAAAGGTTTTAAAACACCTGGCGATTACGGGTGGCGCCAACATCATTCCCGGCCTGATTCTGACCAGCATCGTGATAGATATCGAACGGATCGGAGACTACACCAAAAACATCAAGGATCTTGCCGCCGGTCATCCGAAACGCCTCACAGGAGGTCGTTACAATGAAGACCTCGTAAAAATTGAATCGGGCGTCGGAGAGGTATATGCACGAATACTGCCTATGCTTGAATCCTCGGACGCGGGGGGCGCACGGATGCTGATGGAGGGCCATTGGTGGATTCTTCAAAAATGCGACGAAATCGTCAACGAACTGATTGGTTCACCAGACCCGGAGGTCACCGCGACGGACGCTGTCGCAACCGCCTTGTATACCCGCTACCTCAAACGAATTGCGGCACATCTCATGAACATCGCTTCCAGTATTGTCAATCCGTTTGAACGCATCGGATTTCGCGCGGAGGGAGATGATGATTAGCTCACTGGCAGACTACTGAAAAACTCTCATTGTTCAGCATTCTGTCATGCAGCACAGGATGTCGGGCTATGTTCGACCTCTGTCAGGGGTTGAAAACGCAAGCCATGCGAGAATCACATTTCTCCGAGGGCTTTGCTGAAAAAGTCATCGGTTGCTTTTTCAGGATCCTGCGAGCGCGTTGCCCCTTGTAGGCTTGCGGCCCTACATGAAGGCGCGAATCAAGTCGGTCTGGATGGATTTCAGATTGGAATTCGCGCTGGAAAGCTCTTGTATGTTCTCGTCAAGATTTCGAATCAACTGCCGCTTTTCGAGGCCGTTTCGAACAACCATTCGGACAAAATCGTTGTCCCAAGGTTTTTCAATAAACTGAAAGAGACCGACCTCATTGATGGCCCGAATTGCGCTGTCCTTGTCCGAATAGCCCGTCAATAAGATCCGGATGGCCTGTGGCTGGACCGCCCTGATCTTACCGAGGAGAGTAATCCCGTCCATCGAAGGCATCATGTAGTCGCTGATAATCAGGTCGACGGCCTCTTCGTGAGCCAGCTCGAGGGCCTTCTCTGGAACAGTCGCGGTCAGGAGCCGGTAGTCGTCATGGAGGCGGAACAGATTCTTCAGGGAAACTGCGACCATTTCTTCATCATCGACAATGAGCACGATCGGCTTGTCGTTGTTCTCAGTCACTCTTGGGTGTCCTCGGTAGACTCATTGTAAACGTTGTGCCCGTACCGGGGCGGCTCTTCACTTCGAGACTACCTCCGTGATTTTGAACGATACGCCTGGATATTGAAAGTCCCAAGCCTGAACCCTGCTCGGAAGATTTCGTCGTAAATCCCGCATCAAATATCCGCTCTTGAACCTCTTCAGATATTCCAGGTCCATCGTCGGAGATCGCAACACGAACGGTGTCATTGTCCTCCCACGTTCGGATCCGAATAGTGCCCCGACCCTCGATCGCCTGAGAAGCGTTGACCAGGAGGTTGAGTAGAACCTGGCAGATCTGCCCCGGACAGCACTCGCAGTCGGGCACATCGGCGAACTCTCGAATCACTTCGATTCGCCCTTTTACCTCGTGCGCCAGAAGGATCAGTGAACTGTCGATTCCCGCGCGGATGTCGAGGACCTCCTTGCCATCGTCGACTCTCGCAATGTTGCTTGCACCTTTTACGATTTCCAGGAGCCGTTCGATCGCCAACTTATTCGTTCGAACCGAATCGTCGAGCACCTCACATGTCTCCTCGCACTCGGACTTGAGATCCGGGTGTTCGGAGGCCAGGACACCCAGACGGTCTCGAACTCTTTCGGCCACGGTCTCGAGGACCTCGTTGTTTCCCCGAATGGCGCTCAACGGCGTCTTAATCTCGTGCGCCACACCAGCCACCATGCTCCCCAGCGTAGCCAGGCCACTAGCATGCAGCAACCGCGCCTGAGAGTCCCGGTATCCCAACTGGAGAGCACGAAACTGGGCTCCACGTTTGACCGCATCAAGTAGCCGTGCCGCGTCTCTGCCTTCGATATGTTCTACGAAGTGCGGATATGGCCTCGAGCCGGGGAGATCTGTAGCACCTCCTACGAATAGGATCGGGGGAGGATTGGGGCCTCTTCCGAGGCCCGCCACGAGTTCTGTGAGTTCCGGGCGCGTCTCATCAGATGACGCGATGACGACTACTTCCGGAGCTGACTCCGTTTGGGCGGTTACCGCTTCTTGAGCGGACATCCGTGTAACATCGCAGTTGCCGTCAATCAGAGTCCGCTCGATATATTCAGCGTTCGTGTGCTCGAGAACAACGAGCATAAGGTTGCGTCTAGGGTTCATGTCACCGACGCCTCTACGTTAGACGCGAGTCGCCGCAATCTATATACGAGCTGCTTGAAAAGCCCCTCTACAATTTCCACGTGATCGGACAAGAGTTCGTAGAATGCATCGCGAGACACGAACAAGATCTGGGACTCCTCCAACGCCACGGCCGTGGCCAATCTCGGCTCGTCGTCGAAGAGAGCCCACACTCCGAAAGCGCCGTTCGCGCTGATCGTGTCAATGCCTTCCTCTAAACGCTTCATCTGAACCGCCCCTGAAATAACGGCATAGAGACCGTCGGGCGCGTCGCCTTCGCGGTAAATGATCTTTTCAGAATCGAACGTTTTTTCCTCGGCGATCGCTGCCAGAAACGACAACTGTTCCGTCGCGACATCAGCGAACAGATCGATACCCTGCAACAGAAATACCCGCTCTATGATCGTCATGGATTCACCCGAGATCCACCGCTTCCTCTCCGAGCCGCCCCAGCGCCCAATAAGCCGATTCTCGCACAAGAGAGTCTCGGTGACGGGTCAAACCACGACAACTCTCGATCATCTCCGTGATATTCCGCACACCGATTTCGTAAAGGGCACATGCTGTTAACCAGCTGTCGGACTGCCGCAACACCAGGTGCAGCGCATCTTGAATGTCGCTAATACGAATCGCGTATCGCCGTGTAGCCTGATCAATAAGATGGTCCGTCGGTCCGTCTTCCAAGAGCGGGAGAATAATGGATTTGAGATCAGCCCGCAATACGTTGTCCATGAACTCCAGAGCAGCCGTCCGCCGGCCAACGTGATCGCCGCGGATTGCGCTATAGGCAAAATAGATGTCCCTCTGCGGGTACTGGAGCCCGGTCAGACGGAAGATAAGTTCCATGTCTCTGTCCAAGCGCTCTTCGATTGCACGACCCAATAGGCTTGTCTTCTGGCCCAGCGTGCGACACAACAGTAGCGCTTCGTAGTAGTTCTGTGTTTCGCGAAATATCTGTTCGGCGATCAGTGGACTTGGGACAGGGAGGCTGGGCTCATACCGATGGAGATGATTGAGCCCCTTCACTACGCGATAGCGCAACGTTCGATCCTCGACGCCAAGGTTCTTTACAAGAGCTTCGGCGGCTTTGCTACCACCAATACGCCCCAGCACCCACGGAACCTCCCGCCGTATAAGCAGGTCTTCAGTCGCGTCGCTGAGAACTTCGCCCAACTGAGACTCTATCAGTTGCCCGTATCGAACCAGGGCTTTCTTAGCGTGTTTGCGGGAGCGGGGCTCGGCCAGCATTCGAATCACCCGCATCGCCAGTGGGATTGCGCCGATCCGTGCCGCCGCACCCGCTGCGACACCAGCAAGCTCACCTTCCGATGCAGCCAGCAGCTGCTCGAGAAGCTTGCTGGCTTCGGACCCTTCCAAGCGCGATGCCAATTCAATTCCCGCGGTGCGAGACCGAACTCCACCAGCTGCCAGCAACCCATCGACGACGTCACGTGGCGCGCGAAAATCCTTGGGAGCATGCTCGGCCGCCCAAATAGCAGCCAGCGTCCTTATCCCTGCGTCATCGTGATGCAACATGAGGTCGAGACGCGCACCGGAGCCGAGACTCGAATGCGTCAGGAGGTAGTCCAGCGCGACCTCACGCACAGCATCGTCTTCGTCAAATAGCAAGCGCTCGGCCTCGCTCTGGAATTCTTGCGTCAACACTGGAAGTGTACGCACCGCCTCCATTCTTATCCGCGAAGAAGGATGTCTGAGCAGTGGAAGGAGTTGGACCTGGAAATCGACACCTTTGCTCGACTGAAGAAGCTTTAACGCATAAGCGACGTGACGTTGCTCTGAGCTCCCCAGAAAATCCACCAGCATTTGCACCGATGCCGGATCCGTGACGAAGTTCGCAATCTCCGATAAATTCACTTCACTGCGTTCCAATTGGTGACGGAACTCTTCCACGTAGGTTTTACGCACTCGGACAGCGACAAATATACTGACTGCAATAACTACGACCATTACGAATGCCGTTCCCCTAAGGCCAAATGGAAGTAGCGAGCTGGTCAACAACAGAATCAGGATACCGGCCACTGCACGACCGACCCGATCCACGAACACGTCAACAAATACCTTCATTCGTTCTCGGACTACGGGAGACAAGGGCAGGTACAGCAATTCCAGACTGGTTCGGCCCATCGAGTACCGAAACGCCGCATCACTGCCACGAGTGAGTGTTGCGGCAGCGAGTCCGGGGACAAAGAGCACCCCCAACCCACCCGCCAACAGCGCGACCGGGAGAACAAGCAAGGCTGCCAGGATGCCAAACCGCCGGACGACAAATCCAGTGACGCCGATCTGCAGAAGCATGCCGACGATATTTGTAACCAGGTAGAACCGGCCGAAGAATTCGTTAATCTGGGTGCCCTGTTCAATTCGTCCCAGATCAACGTAGAAGTCCTGAACTGCCTGGCTGAGCTGCCATTCCGCCAACTGCGACCCGATCACCGTCAAGAGGACCAACAGACCGATTAAGCGCAAATGGCTCAAGGTCGCTACCATCCGGTAAAGTCCCCGAAACCGGTCGCGTTGTATGTCACGTTCCCGGCTCTGAGCAACTCCGACGGCGACCTTCCTCCGCGACCGCCAGACAGCATGGGCCAGCCCGGTCAACCCGACCATAATTCCGATGCATACCGCAAACATCGATTCCACGGACAGACGTCCTGAAAGAAATCCTGGGATAACACTGCCGATAATTGCGCCGATGATTGCACCAGCACCGATGACGCTATACGTACGTTTTGCCTGCCGGGAATCGTAGACACGGCCGGCCAGCAGCCAGAACTGTGCCATCGCAACACCAGAGACCGTCTGCACGTACACGTAGTATGCGTAGGGGAGGAACACCGAATCGCGGTCTATTACGGCCCGAAAGACGAGGAGTGTTCCTACGATTCCGGCGTTCGTTATGGTTATGAGTGAAACCAAAGACACGCGTCGGGCAAGCCTGAATAAGAACGTCGCGATCAACCCGGCGAACAAAGCCGTCGAGTTATAACCGAATCTGGTGTTTGAGGGATTGAAGAAAAGCGGCGTATCTGGTTGATTTGTTGTTTACGAGACTTCAAAGCAACCAAAGGAGATACGCCACTATGAGTAAGAGTATCGTTATTGAACTGGAAGATCGAGAAGCGATTGCAGACCCAGTGACCGACCTGCTACGAGCCGGGGCGCAAGAGCTGATCCAACGCGCTGTGGAAGCCGAACTGTCCGAACTGCTATCCCAGCACGGCGATCGGCGAACCGAGACGGGGAAGGCTGGAGTGGTGCGCAACGGTTATCTGCCTGAACGCGAGCTGCAGACCGGCCTGGGTCCGGTAACGGTGCAAATCCCGAAGGTGCGCGCCAAGATGGGCGAAGCTGTGACGTTCCGCTCGGCCCTGGTACCCCCCTACATTCGGAAGACGCAGTCGATGGAAGCCGCCGTGCCGTGGTTGTATTTGAAAGGCGTCTCCAGTGGCGAGATGGGTGAGGCCCTGAAAGTTCTTGTCGGTCCGAAGGCGCAGGGCTTGTCAGCGAGCACGGTATCGCGCTTGAAACGGGTCTGGGCTGAAGAGTACCGCATCGGGTGCGACCAGCGTTTGGACGCCGACCGCTGGGTCTATGTCTGGGCCGACGGTATCTACAGCGGACTTCGAGCTGAACAAACCAAGTTGTGTGCGTTGGTCGTGATCGGCGTGAATGAACGCGGAGAGAAGCGTTTTCTGGCGATCGAAGACGGTGTACGGGAATCGACACAGAGTTGGCGTGAGGTCTTGTTGAAGCTGAAGTCCCGAGGGATGAATATTCCGAAGTTGGCCATCGGTGACGGGGCGATGGGGTTCTGGGCCGCACTGGAGGAAATCTATCCCGAGACACACCAACAACGCTGCTGGATGCACAAGACCATGAATGTGCTCAACTGCTTACCCAAGTCGGTCCAGGCGAAAGCGAAACAGGCACTGCACGCGATCTGGAAGGCTGAGACACACGCAGATGCCGAGAAGGCATTCGATCTGTTCATTGAAACCTATGAGCCGAAGTATCCGAAAGCCACTGTCTGCCTGCAGAAAGACAGAGAAGCACTGCTGGTCTTTTACGGCTTTCCGGCCAAGCACTGGCAGAGCATCCGAACGACTAATCCCATTGAATCGACCTTTGCCATCATTCGACACCGAACCAAGCGATCCAGAGGCTGCCTGACACGGGATGGAATGCTGCACATGATGTTCAAGCTGGGTCAGTGCGCTGAGAAGAACTGGCGACGATTACGAGGATTCGATGATCTGGTCAAGGTGATTACTGGAGTGAAATTTAACGATGGAATCGAAGTGACAAAGCTCGATCAGACCGCCGCTTGAATCAATCTCCTAAACACCACTTTTGACAATAACTCAAAGCCGTCAAGATATATGCGTATGGCAGATCGCTTGCGGGAAAAGTTTGGAGAAAAAACCGGGCCCGGAGCGGCTTCAAAATGTAGTGGAAAGTGAGTAGCCCAAGAACGTAGAGGAACATCATTGATGTTATCCGGCGTTCATGGGGGCGAAGATTCAGAATTGTCCGGATACGATCAGGCATTCGTGTCCTGGAAGAATTGTCCTCGTCGAAAAGGGCACTTCATTCTGTAGTTCGGACAGACCAGCGTTTTAAAGAGATACGGGAATCCCTGTCTGTGCCTCACGTCCGAGATGCCAATCCATTGTGACATAATCGATCGGGGCCTTCCGCCGGCTGGCGCACCATCGATAGTGCTGATAGGTAAGGATGACCGACGTTCGGGAAATTGAAGCGAAGGTTCAGGCCTTCGACGCAAGCGGAAACGAAACGCCAGAATTGGTGGATCTCATGGTCCGCCTCGCACGCACATTGGGGGCCAACAACCCGAAGCGTGCGCTGGACGTTTCCCGACGCGCGCTCGAAATAGCACGCCGCCTCGCCTATGAACCCGGAATTGCTTACTCCACCCTGTCGATTGGCGTCGCTGAGATGGTCCTGTCGAATCATGACGCCGCCTTACCCATCCTGATGGATTCTCTGTCACTCTTTGACGCTCTGGAAGATCCTGATGGCCGCAGCCGAAACCTTGCGGCTCTCGCACAGGTAGACCTCAGCATGGGCGAATACGATCGAGCCTTGGCCAATGCTTTCGAGGCACTGAAGTTGTTCCAACAATTGGGAAACCAGAGCGACGAGGCCTGGACTGTTCACGGTATCGGATCTGGCTATCACGAACTAGGAGACTACGAACGCGCGCTGGTATACGAAAATCGGGCTATGACTATGTTCAGAGAATTAGAAATCCCGATTGGCGAGGCACGCGCATTAAGCGGCATTGGTACCGTCTATCAAACACTCGGCGACTATGAAGAGGCGGCTGATTACCATCAACGGGCCCTGGAGATCTTCCAGGCTCAAGGCAATCTGATGGGAGAAGCACGCGCTTTGAACGACATCGGCGCGATCTACCAGAACGTCGATGAATATGAGCGGGCACGGGATTTTCATCAGCGAAGCCTCCAGATCCGACGGCGCATGGGCTATCGACAGGCGGAAAGCACCAGACTGCTCAACCTCGGGCACCTCGCGATAAAGGAAAACAACGCTGAGCGGGCTATCAATACGCTGTTGAACGCGCTGAAAATAGCAACGCAGGTAAAAGCCAAACCTCGCATCTACCAATGCCACGAAGGGCTCTCTCTTGCATACGAATTGGCCGGAGATTTGGACAAGGCTTTGGACCACCATCGGACCTTTCACCGCATCAAAGAAGAAGTCACTGGCGAAGAGGCTGTTTCCCGCGTTAAGAACCTCCAAATCGAATTTGAGGTCGAAAAGTCGGAGCAAGCAGCGGAGATCGCACGCTTGAAAAACGTTGAGCTTCGGAAGACGAACGACCAACTCGAAGAACTCTTGGCAGAACTGAAGGCTGCCGAAGCCCAGTTGATACAGGCGGAGAAGATGGCTGCATTGGGCGGCATCGTCGAAGGAATCATTCATGAACTGAATACGCCGGTCGGCGTGATCAACAGCGCTGTTGGCCTTATTTCTACATGCACTGCCGATCTCCAGACCGCGCTGAAATCAGGTTCTACGGCAGAAGAAATACGGGCAGATCGAAAACTTCAGACTGCGCTGCAAAGCCTTGAGGAAAACGAACATGTGACCGAATTGGCAATCAACCGGATTGGAAAGCTCGTCGCAAGTCTGAAAAGTTTCACACGGATTGATCGCGCCGTCTTCGAACCCTTCGACCTCCACGAAGGCATCGAAACAACTTTGACGCTTCTTAAAACTCGAATCGGAAACCGAATTCAGATAGTGCGAGAATACGGAACCCTTCCTATGGTTCGTTGCTACGCAAGTGAACTCAACCAGATGTTCTTCAACGTGCTCACAAATGCAACTCAAGCGATTCGCGGTGAGGGTACGATAACCATTCGAACCCACGCGGAGAGCGGTCGTGTAAGGCTTAAGTTCTCCGACACAGGTGTCGGCATACCTGCAGATAAGCTACCGCGATTGTTTGACCCCACGTTTGGCAAGACCGGATCGCGGGTCAAGGCAAGCCTTGGGTTGATCGCCTCCTACAACATCGTCGCAAAACACAGCGGCCAAATTACGGTTGAAAGCGAGGTTGGGAGTGGAACGACATTAACGGTTAGCATCCCGACAGGTTTGCAGATGTGGCCACAGCTTGCCGGAGGTCGCTGACACCCCTGCGAAGGATCGATCAGAGACTCCGAACCGGCATTTCCCTCATCCGGCTGACAACCAGCTGGGCCCCCTCCTTCAACTTTCTACGAAAGCCGAGCAAGTGACACACCTCAACGACGAACCAACGGGCCACCGTACGATTAATGACAAAGTATCCTGAAGAGCTGGATGAGGTTCCACCCCGGGCATGAGCGGGAGGATCCTTTCCAGGTGGAATCGGCGCATCCATACAGCCACGGTCAGTCAGAACGAACGGACTTCTCGAACCACAAAGAACCCGTCGCTGCCCTGGCTCTGATGCAGGGGCATCACTATCCGCCCGTCTTCGCTCGACAATATCTCTCCGGTTTTGTCTCGTGCCAGCACCTGGCCACGCTCGATTCGCTGCAAGTTTTCGAATCCAGCCTTCATCAGAATCCCATCTTCAGGCTCCACAGGATGCCGGTGGCGAATTTCCACGACCCGGGGACTCTCCTGAACACGTTCTTCCACAGTTTCCGTCAAGGTGCTCTAATCAGGAACTTCCCCGGTCTGGATGCATCCATCCATAACGAGCGTTTCACACAGCGCCAACTCCTGCGCATCTACAGCGGGCGGCGAGCCGTGCAGGCCCCCGGAGGGGCTCCCCATTCTTCGGACAGGAAATCCTGGGTCTTAAGGTGGATCGCCGCCGCTGAAATGGGTTGATATTTAGCCCGCCGTCGGGCCTGTGGGAACGGTGAAAAAGCCGAGTCTTCGAGGCTGTTTTCAAGCAACTGTGGGAATCCGCATGGTGTGGGGATTTGCATAGCTGCGTCAGTTTCCACAGGCCCTCGGCGCGCGCTGAAAGTACACGGCCTCGGGCGTCTGATAGTCGAATACTTGATGGCCGCGTTCCTGATTGTAAAACCTGAAATAGAGGTTCAGGTTTGCGATCGCTTCGGGAACGCTCAAGTAGTCCTTCAGGTACACTTCCTCGTACTTCACCGTTCGCCATAAGCGCTCGACGAAGATGTTGTCCAGGAACCGGCCCCGACCGTCCATGCTGATCGTGATGCCCTGGTCTTCGAGCCGGCCCGTGAAGATATTGCTGGTGAACTGCGCACCCTGATCCGTGTTGAAAATCTCTGGTTGCGCTTTCGTCAGCGCCCAGTCCAGTGCCGACACGCAAAATCCGCTGTCGATCGACGTGGACACTTCCCAGGCCAGCACGTACCGGCTGAACCAGTCCATGATCGCCACCAGATAGATGAATCCTTGCCGTAGTCGAATGTAGGTTATATCCGTGGCCCACACCTGATCGGGACGCACAATCTCCAGATTGCGCAACTGGTATGGGTAAATCCGGTGTCCCGGGGCCGGCATCGACAACTGCGGTTTGGGATAGATCGCTTCCAGTCCCATGAGCCGCATCAGTCGCCGCACCCGCTTCGCATTGACCCGCCGACCTTGCGTCTGCAACCACCAGGTCATACGCCGAATCCCGTAAAACGGGGTTCGCGTATATTGCTCGTCCAACAGACGCATCAACGCGATGTTCTCGGCGCTCTCGCCCACCGGTGTGTAGTAGAGTCCCGATCGGGACACGCCGGTCAACCGACACTGCTCGACGATGCTCAACTCGTCGTGATTCGATTCGATCCATGGTCGTCGATGCTCTAACGGGAAAGTCCCGACTTTTTTTTGAGCCACTCCACCTCGACCTGTAATTTTCCGATCTGTTGGTAGAGTTCCGCCTGCACTTGCTCATCGGCTTCACTGGCCTGTACTCGGCCATTGGAGAAGATGTCCGATACGCCGTCGAGTACTTGCTTTTTCCACTTCGTCACCATGTTCGGGTGAACTTCGTAGTGGGACGCGATTTCCTGGATCGTGCGCTGTCCCTTCACCGCTTCCACGGCAATCTTTGCCTTCAATTCTGCGCTGTACTGCTTCCGCCCTCGCTTCTTCATCTGCCTCTCCCGAGGTAGCGATTTTACACCTTAGTGACCTGTCCGAATTTTGGGGAGCACCTCACCCTTCGAAGCCAATCGCCACATGCCCCAAATTGTTGACGTAATTGAGCAGGGTCCCATCAAGATGCTCTTCCAAACCGAGAACCATTGCACCGGGAAGTCTTTCAGCCAGTTTGCGGTTGGACAATGTAGCGGCCAGAACAGCAAACGGTGCCCCCGGCGCCGACGTCGTGTGAAGATCCAGAAAGTAAGCGGTTCCATCAAAGTCATCTAACGCCGACTTGATTGCCTGGAGTATTTCCCGCTGCACGACCTCGTCGACTGATCTCGGGTGATGGGCTGGGAAATCCTCGAACCGGAGCCGCTCCGGAAACCAGATCCGGTTCAGGTCTTCATGCCCATATCGCTCTCCGCGAGCTAGAGCCGGCCTGTTGCCAGTCAACCCAAGAAGGGTTCCGGAAAACATCGGCGAGAATTCGGCAAGCTTGTCGAGGACCCTGCGGGCGGCAACGACACCCGAGGTTTCGTTTGCGTGCAATCCCCCTATCGCGATAACCAGTGGCCCTGGCACCGATTTCCCGAAGCGGCCAATCACACTAAGAAAGCACCGGTCAAAAACATAAGTTGACGCGGTAGATACCGTCACGCTATGCTTTTCGGGCTGGTTATGGACGTGGTGATTTATGCAAATTGCTCCACGTTAAAGATGTGCTAAGCAGCTCAGGTGTCCCACAAAGCCCTGCGCCCGTTTGGTGTAGGGTTTTTGTAGTTGGGCAACGTGGCGATTTAAGACAAATTGCTCCACGTTAAAGATGTGCTAAACAGTCCGGCGGATTGCTATAGGAACCCCGCGCTGTATGGCGCGGGGTTCCTTTTTGGGTCAAGCCCCTATTTTGGGTCCACCCAATTTCGTGCCGGATCGAGGAGAGAGAATCATGAGTTTTGTTACAGGGCTAACGTGTCGCGAATGCGGCCGTCAATACCCGAAACGTCCGATTGCCGGTTGTCAGGAATGCTTTGCACCTCTCAAGGTCGAGTACGACTACGAGGCTATCGGTAAGGTGCTGACTCGCGATGTCATCCGTTCGCGCGACAACTCTATTTGGCGTTATCGGGAACTGCTGCCGATTGACGATGACCCCCAGATCGGACTGGATACCGGGGGGACACCGTTAGTTCGCGCAGAGCGATTGGGCCGTGCGATCGGCATTGATGAACTGTATATCAAGAATGACAGTGTCAACTACCCGACCCTTTCATTCAAAGACCGCGTGACTGCTGTTGCAATCAACAAGGCCCTGGAATTCGGTCTCCAGGCTGTCGGATGCGCCTCCACGGGAAACCTGGCAAATTCTGTCGCAGCCAATGCGGCTGCAGCGGGACTGCCTGCATGGATACTGATTCCTGACAATCTGGAAGCGGCGAAAGTCAACGCGACTTCCGTCTACGGTTCTCACGTTGTTGCCGTTCGCGGTAATTATGACGACGTCAACCGCCTGTGCAGCCAGATCGCGGACCGTTACGGTTGGGGATTCGTCAACGTAAACCTGCGCGCCTATTATGGAGATGGATCCAAGTCCTTTGGATATGAAATTGCCGAGCAACTCGGGTGGCGCGCACCCGATGCGGTTGTAGTGCCCATGGCCGGCGGATCTCTGATCACGAAAACGCATCTGGGGATGAAAGAGTTCGAAAGCCTCGGATTGCTCGATGAACCGGTTCGGACCAAGATCTACGGCGCTCAAGCGGCAGGTTGTAATCCCATCAGTGCGGCCGTTAAGAACGGCACCCGCAAGATTCGACCCGTTAAACCGTCGACGATCGCCAAGTCACTGGCAATTGGATCGCCTGCTGACGGCTATTATGCCGTGGAAGTCATCACCGAATCCGGGGGATGGGGAGAAGATGTCACAGACGAGGAGATTGTAGAAAACATCCAGTTGCTGGCGGAATCGGAAGGCATTTACACCGAAACTGCAGGCGGCGTCGCTTTGGGAGTGACACGAAAACTCGTGGCGCAAGGCAAGATCAACCGGCAGGACGTCACAGTTATTGCGAATACTGGAAACGGCTTGAAGACACAGGATGCACTGAACCTGCAAGCCCCCAAAACAATAGAAGCCAAGCTTGGCGCATTCGACGCGGCTGTGAACGAACTCAGCCTGACCGCCTAGTGGCCTGTACCACCCATATCGGAGGCATTCGATGACGACTCGAGTCACCATTCCCACACCTCTTCGGCGATTCACTGCAGAAGACGCTGAAATTGATGTCCAGGCCGACACGATTTTGGAGATCCTGGATGAATTGGATCAGAAATATCCGGGCCTGAAATCCCGGCTCTGCGAGGAAAGCGGGGAGTTGCGGCGTTTCTTCAACGTTTACGTCGATGGAGAAGACGTTCGCTTTTTGAATGATTTACAGACAAAAGTTCCCTCTGGAACGAAATCCCGGCTCTGCGAGGAAAGCGGGCTGAAGTCTCGATCATCCCGGCAATTTCTGGAGGGCTAGCTGTGAATTCTGTGAAGGTTGTTCACACGGGCTAAATCCGAGAAGCTGATTGGGACCTAAACCGATCAGCCCAAGGAGAGAGCCCGTATGAACCTTCACAAGAATGCAAGAACCTGCCCGAAGAGTCGAGCATTGATGGCGATCCGAGTGATTGAAGAGCGCGCTTCGGTATCTTCAGTAGCCGAGCAATTTGGAGTCAGTCGGAGCACGGTATACAAATGGGTCCGACGGTACCGCGATTGGGGCGAAGCGGGTTTAAACGACTTATCGAGCGAACCTCGGATGTTACACCATCGGATGGGCAAGGACGGGGTGGATCTAATCGTGGAGATGCGAACCCAATACCGAATGACAGCGCTTCGGATTGCGAATCAGCTCAAGCTGCCACGATCCACAGTCGCGGGGGTGCTGCAACGACAAGGCCTGTCCCAGTTGAAGAATCTGGACCCACCCGAACCGGTGGTGCGATACGAACATGATGGGCCGGGAGAGATGTTGCATTTGGATATCAAGAAGTTAGGGCGATTCTGGCGGCCGGGTCACCGCGTCACCGACAACCCACGACAGGATTCCGAAGGTGCGGGTTGGGAGTACGTCCACGTTTGCGTGGACGACTATTCCCGCCTCGCCTATGCGGAGGTCTTAGCTGACGAACGCCAACACAGTGCGGTCGCGTTCCTGGATCGCGCCATCCGATGGTTCGCCCGGTTCGGTATTACCGTCCAGCGCGTACTCACCGATAACGGCTCCTGCTATCGTGCCAAAACATTCTTGAAACGATGTCACGAACTCAACATTCGTAAACGATTCACTCGCCCGTACCGGCCTCAAACCAACGGCAAAGCGGAACGATTCATCCAGACGCTGCTGCGCGAGTGGGCCTACTTCCGAGTCTACAGAACCTCGAACGAACGATCCGACGTGTTACCGATCTACCTCACCCACTACAATGAGCATCGACTACACGGCGGCATCCAATACAAACCACCGATTTCTCGGTTGCCTGGTGTTTACAACGTTGCTGGAATTCACAGCTAGGAGTCTGCGCGGCAGAGCGCGAAGAAGTCGGATTCATTGGAATTTGAGAGGGTCTTCGGAGGAGAAGGGATCGATTTCTCCGATACGACAAGTTCAGAGCGGTACGGACACCAGTAGTTGGCCGTGTAGCGAGTTTGCCGGGTTCCGGTTTTCCGGATTATGCCCATTCGATCATCCCGTTCATTCGTCGTAAGTTGACCGCCAGAGTGACCAGATTCCACTCACCGGTCACCTTGTCCAAACCGCGTAGGCTGAACTGTCGGAATCCGAGCACCGACTTGATCCACCCGAACGGTGGCTCACCGATGTGCTTTCGGGCCCGGTAGCGATCACGCCCACGCTTGGTTTGCATCTTTCTCACCATCCGGCCAAACGCAGTGTCTTGGGGTGGGAGTGGCGCATCGGCCAGATCCTTCTCGCGTCCCATCGGAACATACCCGTCAATTTTACGTTGTTCCAACATCCCCAGATTCGACTCGGATCGATATCCCGCATCGGCCAGGACGCGGGCGGGACGCTCTCCCAGATTGTCGTTCAGCGCATCCAGGTTGGGTTTCAACTGCCCCACGTCCGAGGCATTGTCGCTCACCGTTGTCGCCACGATGATCCGGGCCTCGGAATCCACCACCACCTGCGCGTTGTAGCATTGCTGGAAACCTTCGGTAGAGGTCTTCATGATCCGGCTTTCCGGATCTGTGAAGTTGTTCTGGGCCGTCGGCTTGGGTTCTCCCATCGGACGTTTGTATGGCTTCTTTCCGCATCCGGGCTTGTGATCTTCCCCGTTCCGGCCCGCTTCCTGGTCCGCGGCCATCTGACGGTCTTCGAGCCGCTTCATTGCCGCCTGGATCGTGGCCAGGCGCTTCTTGCGCGTCGACAACCCGTCGGGCAGTTCGTCGCCGCGCCGGTCGGAGCCGTAACGCTGATCTTCGTCCTCATCGGTCGCGGTGGCCCGGTTCAACAGATCCCGAATCTGTTCACCCAATTCGGTCTCCTGCTTTTTCATGCGTTCATAGCTCATCGCTTTGCGTTTGCCCGCATTCGCCCGCATCTTGGTCCCGTCCACCGCCACGGTCCCCATCTTCACCAGTCCCGCTTCCCGCGCCATCATCACCACTTGCACAAACAGGTTCCCGAACTCCTCAAGATGCAGTTTGAACCACCCCGGGTTTTCCGGAGACTGAATTACTTGAGAGGATGTGAGTCATGGGAAGACCGAACAGATATTCACCTGAAGTTCGAGAACGGGCCGTCCGGATGGTGTTCGAGCACCAGAGGGAGTACGACTCCCAGTGGAGGGCGATGGCCTCGATCGCGTCGAAGATCGGCTGTACGGCCGAGACGTTGCGGAAGTGGGTCCGGCAGGCCGAGCGAGATACGGGGCAGCGCGGAGGGCTGACCACGGACGAGAAGCAGCGGATGAGGGAACTGGAGCGGGAGGTTCGCGAGCTGAAGCGGGCGAACGAGATCCTGCGGAAAGCATCAGCGTTTTTCGCGCAGGCGGAGCTCGACCGCCGACCGCGGAGATGACGGAGTTCATCGAAGAAAATCGGGACCCGTATGGGGTCGAGTCGATCTGTAGTGTGCTGCCGATCGCCCCGTCGACGTTCTATGAGCATCAGATACGATGGCGCAATCCGGATCGATTACCGACCCGGGCAAAACGGGATGCGGCCTTGCGGGGAGAGATCGACCGGGTGTGGCGGGAGAACCGTCGGGTCTACGGCGCCCCCAAGGTCTGGAAGCAGCTGAACCGGGAACACATCCCCGTGGCCCGATGCACGGTCGAACGGTTGATGCGCGATATGGGTCTGCGGGGAGTCGTCCGCGGGAAGAAGCCCCAGACGACGATTCCGGATGAGGCGGCGCTCCGGCCGCCGGATCTGGTGGGCCGGGACTTCACGGCCACACGTCCGAATCAGCTCTGGGTCGCGGATCTGAGTTATGTGGCCACCTGGAGCGGCTTCGTTTACGTCGCCTTTGTCATTGACGTGTTCTCACGAAAGATCGTCGGCTGGCGGGTCATGAACTCGCTGAAGACCGACATTGCCCTGGATGCTCTGGAGCAGGCCCTTTGGGCGCGCTCCGACACCGACGGTCTGATTCATCACAGCGACCGCGGCAGCCAGTATCTGTCGATCCGCTACACGGAGCGGCTCTCCGAATCCGAGATCGAGCCCTCGGTTGGAAGCCGGGGCGATTCCTATGACAACGCGCTGGCCGAATCGGTGATCGGCCTGTACAAGACCGAGGTCATTCGAAAGGACGGCCCGTGGAAGGGAGTCGACGATGTCGAGTTCGCCACTCTCGACTGGGTGTCATGGTTCAACGAGCAGCGGCTCCTGGGACCGATTGGCGACATACCACCGGCCGAATTCGAACAGATGTACTATCAGCAGCAACAGTCCCGCCTCGTCGAGGCGGGACTCAACTAAAACTGTCTCCGGAAAACCCGGGGCGGTTCAGTTTGCGAAAATCCGAGATCGTCCGGTGCGCGGGAAAGTTCTCCGCTCCCAACATCCGGAACGCCACGTCGTCGGTCAACTTCGCCGCGATTTTCCGCGACGAGAACACTCCCGTCGCGTACCCGTAGATCAGCACCTTCACCATCATCCGCGGATCGTACGCCTGATTGCCCGGTCCGTCCGTTCCATACCGCTGCTCGAACGCGCTCAAATCCATGGCGTCCACCGCATCCGATATGAAGTACGACAGGTGATCTTCGGCCAGCCAATCCCTCAGCGACGGCGGCATCAGCAGGCTCTGTTCTGGGATATAGGTTCGATAGGTTCGTGGCATGTCCTATCTTCAATCTTTATCCGCCCAATTCCGGTCCTTCTGCCGCGCAGGCTCCTAGCCCGGCTTTGAGACTTTGCTCGGCCGTTCGTTCAGATGACGATCTCTGCCGCATTCCACCTGTGGTTTGAACGAGGGGCGACCCACGCCATCAACCTATGGCGGGCCTATTGGTATCGGCGGAATGATAGAACAATTCCGAAAACGACCACACCGATTCGAGGGCGCGGATGAACGGCTTTCAGAATAAAGCGGCGAAGCTGTGCGTTCAGAGTAAGAAGATGATCGGAGCGGACTGAGACGACACCGTTCGACACCAAAACTTTAACTCAGCAGACTAGAAACTTCCGTCACCCTGGGGCCTTCCCTCCACTCATCCCTGCTCGGACCTCCGCAAGGTGGGCTCTCTTGCCCACGGTCACGCCGAAAACGATTACAGCGGGCGATAGGATTCCCTTTGATAGAGATTCAATGTTCTCCAAAGTGCCTGCACGAACATCCTGTTCAATCCAGGTTCCACGCGAAATCACGGCGGCAGGAGTCTCGGGTCCGCAGCCAGCCTTGCTGAGTCGACCGACGATGACACCCAGTCGAGACAGTCCCATAAGCACAACGACCGTCCCTCCTCCGGCGACCACACTCCGAGCTCCCGCCCATTCCTCCGGACTGGCGTCGTCGGCTCGGGAACCCGTCATAACCATGAAAGAATGCGCTACGTCACGGTGTGTGACCGGAATTCCGGCAGCCCCCGGCACCGCTATCGCGCTGGTCACGCCGGGAATGATTTCGAATGGAATATTCGCCTCGGTCAGCGCCCGCGCTTCTTCGCCTCCCCGCCCGAACACGAACGGATCGCCTCCTTTCAGACGACACACGGTCTGGCCACGCTTAGACCGCTCGACCATTGTTTCCTGAATAAAGTCCTGCATGCGGCCACGGTCTCCGACCCGTTTCCCGACATCGATGATTTCGGCCCCCGGACGCGCTTCCTCCAAAAGGCGTGGGTCTATGAGGCGATCGTGCAGAATCACGTCGGCCATCCGAACCAAGTCGAGCCCGCGTGATGTGATCAGTCCAGGGTCTCCGGGTCCCGCCCCAACGATATACACATAACCTGATGGCTGAGGTGAACCCTTCGCAGCATCCCGAATGATTTGGTCAATGCGAGATTTGACTGTCTTCACATCCAATTCAAGAATCCTGTGCAGAATGGCCGAATCCACAATCCGATAGTGCAGCTGCTTGCGTTCTTCATCGTCAGCCACGGTCTCTTTCAAGCGGGGCCGAACCCTGCTCAGCACGTCGAGCAACCTTCCGTATTCGGGCCCAACGATTGCCGAAATGCGTCGACGCAATCGGGCCGACAAAGCCGGACTCACGCCACCAGTCGAGACCGCTATCGTCAAATCGCCACGCCGCACGAGCGCAGGCAGGATGAAATCGCATCTTGCGGGATCGTCGGCGACGTTGATTGGGATTTTCCGCTCGCGCGATTCATGCCAGGCGGCCGCGTTGACTTTTGGATCATCCGTTGCCGTCAGCACCGCCCATGATTCGCCGAGATCCCCGTATTCGTAGCCACGCAAATGCAAGTGAATCTTTCCTGCATCGGAAAGCAAATGAAGCGTCTGGCTCACCTCAGGACTGATGACGGTCACGCACGCATCGCAGTCCAGGAGCAACTGAACCCGGCGTTCGGCAATTTGACCGCCGCCGATCACCGTCACGTGCCGGTCTTTTACGTTCAGCGAAATCGGAAAGTACTTCATCGATTTGTGTGTTCGAAATACGACGCAATCGCGTCTGCGAGAGGAGCCATCTTCGGCGCCGCCGGCTGAATCCGCGCTGCGACTCCACGGCCGAGCAAGGCCCGTTCCGTCACTTCACCAATCACTGCGACGGAAACCCGTTCACTAAACACGGAACGCAACTGGTCCCGACGACCGGCTGATTCTGCTGTTCCGAAAAGCGACTCAACCTGAGGCGCGCTGGTAAAGGTGATCGCGTCCACTCGACCCGAGAGCAGTACTTCGACAAAGTCCAGGACCCGGCTCGTGTCCGACGCCGGGCCATAAGTGTAAACCTGAACACTCGACACGATTGCACCGAGTCCTTCCAGGCCCGAAACGAAATCTGGATTCGGATTACCGTAGAGCTGTACTCCGATGCGCTTTCCGTCGATGTTTTCTGTCTCCAGGAGCTCCAGCAATCCTTCAGACGTCGCCTTTTCCGGTGCCAGATCGACGCTCAACCCCAACTTCGCCATCGCAGCTCGAGGTTTCGGTCCTCGCGCGACGACGGTCATTCCTTTCAAAGCGTCTTTGAATTCATCGGACTGGCCCATCGACACGGCCTCATCTCCGATGAACCGCGCGCCGACTCCGGTAAAAAACACCACGAAATCAAACCCGCTTGCGACGATCTGCTTAATAAACGCTTGCAACTCGGAGCGATTCCCAACCGGCCGCTCTTCCAGTAGCGGACACGAGACAACCTCGGCGCCGTGCCGCTCGAGCAACGCGACCAGTTGTTTCTCAAATCGATGCTCGGTGATTGCAACCGTGCGGTTTTCCAAGAGCGTTGACACTATGACGTTCACTCCGCGCTATATTGCTTCAGGACAAGTCCTTTTAATTTTACAGATTGACTGGACGAAAGTCAGTGTGAGCCGATCACCCTGTGCTGTTCCAGACGGGTCGGAATTTGTAAGTTGGACCCCACAATATCCCATTGAAAAAGCTTTGACGATCTGCGAAGTTCAGATATTACTAAGATAATTCTCCCAGGAAAGAGGTATCCATATGGAATGGCATGATCTGGAACGAATGACCGTCGTCAAGCTTCGTGAAGAAGCTCAAGAAAAGGGCCTCGCCGCGGTAAGCGGGAAGAACAAGGCCCAGCTGATCGAAGAACTGGCTGGTGTACTGGGCATAGAAGAGCCTCACGAAGAGTTGGCCGATAGCGCTGCCCATTCAAAGGTCGATCTCAAACGCCAGCTTCGCGAACTCAAATCGCAACGTTCCAAGTTAATAGAAGCCCACGACCACAAGGGGTTGAAGGAAGTGCGGCGGAAGGCTCATCGACTGAAGCGCCAGATCAAAACGATGCACCTGGAGGCCCAGGCAAAGGCGAGGTAGGCCCTTGAAGTGGGGTCTCAGAACATATCCGGGAATAGAACGTAGGAGAACAGTAGGCCGAGCAGCCCGGCGACCACCACATAGTAGGTCATCGGGAGAATCGTCCTGCGAATCAAGGCACCTTCCTTCCCCACCAGACCGACCGTCGCACTGGCCGCAACGACGTTGTGTACACAGATCATGTTGCCAGCGGCTCCACCGAGTGCCTGGAGACCCAGGATCACAATGTGCGAAACCCCGATCCTGTCGGCCACGCCGTACTGAAAAAGAGCGAACATCAGATCACTGACCGTATTGCTTCCCGCCACGAATGCACCCATTGCGCCAATCATGGGCGCAAAGAAAGGCCAGGTACCTTGTGCGATTCCGGCAACGTATTCAGCGAGAACCAGGGGCATACTATCCAACCCCGATATGTTGGTGTTCGAATCGATAAACACCCGAACCAGTCCGACTGCGAAGACCAGGGCCATGGCGGGACCGGCCATCTTGCGAGCTGCGTCACTCCAAGCGAAGGTCGCCTCTTTTCGCGTCATCTTGTGCAGAACTGTGGTCGCTAAAGCGACCAGTATAAAAATCGTGCCCGGAGAGTAGAGCGGTTCGACGCTCTGAGACAAGGTCGTACCGACAATGTTCGACCAGGTCCAGCTAACGGAACTCAGGTAACTCTGTAGCGGCAGGAACGGCAGGCGCGTCAGCACGAGCAGACCCGCTACGAGCAAGTAGGGCACCCAGGCCAGAAAAAGTGTCATGTGGCGGCGCTCTTCCCCCGCATCGGCAACGATGTTGCCGATCCAACCCGCGTCCCACTGGCTTCTTGGGGGAAAGTCCCATGGCTCGCCTTTCGGCAGAAACAAACCGGCCCGGGCTCCGGATACAACAATCGCCAGGCCGATCAGGGCGCCGAGAAGACTCGGGAATTCCGGACCTAGAAAGACCGCGACCAGAGCATAAGGAACGACGAAGCTCATGCCTGCAAACAGGGAAAACCTCCAGGCAGCCAAACCCTCTTGAAAGGATCTGTTCTGACCAAAATATCGTGTTGTCATACAAACTATGATGAGCGGGATTAACATGCCCACGATCGCATGAGGGATCGCGGTAAACACGCCCAGGCTATGGAGGAAATCCGGATAGCTGATTCCCTGAGCGGCCAGCGCGTCCTCCACCAGAGGAACGTTGAGGGACTGCCCCATGCCGACCATGATCGGAGTGCCCACTGCACCAAAGCTGACGGGCGTGCTCTGGATGATGAGCGTGGCCATAACCGCAGCCAGCGCAGGAAAACCCAATGCCAGAAGCAGCGGCGACGCCACGGCGGCCGGGGTGCCAAAACCGGCGGCCCCTTCAATGAAGGAACCGAAAAGCCATGCCACGATGATCAGTTGTACGCGGCGGTCCCTGGACACGCCCATGAATCCCCGTCGGATCGTAGTGACTGCACCACTCTCTCGCAACGTGAACAGCAGCAAGATTGCGCCGAAGATGATCCAAAGCAGCGTGAGAGCGATCATGCCGCCCCGAAGCGTCGCCCCGATGACATGGACAACGGGCACACCCCACACCCACAACGCCACCACGACCGTCAACGCGTAGGCTAGGGGCATAGCCCTGGTCGCCGGCCAACGCAAAACCACGAGGAAGAACATCACGGCCAGAACTGGAACAAGAGCGGCTAGGGCATACAGGGCCATTCACACCTCCATCGGAAGAAAGCGGTGGTGGCTCAGTTCAAAAAAGCAGGTGATTTCCGACCTGATCCAACCATACTTCTACAGCTGACGCCTCAGCTCCGCATCTTCATTCTGAAAGCCGTCCATCCGCACGGGGGGACCACCGGAGGGGATCCTACAGGACCTCTTCAAGCCTTCTCTAGGCCCACAGGCCTCGCAATCCTGATGATTCCGAGGGTCGCCGCTTGTTCGGACAGGATGTCCGATTGAACCGCCGTGCCAATTCCTCGCCCCGGCCGGCGTCTGAATTCAAGGCAGAAGAAGTAAAACGAGGAGAAGCGATGCCTACGAAACTTACAGGCGGGCAGACTCTGGAGTGAGCGGCAGTCCTGCTCGCCACCAGAGGCATAGATGTCAACCCGCTTGGCAATGCTCTTCAGCCACGCTAACCGCCGGGACCGTCCGCGGTAATGTAGGCTTCGAGCGAATCCAGCTCCTGAGTCAGGCTATCCACCTTTTCACTCAAGAGGTGTCGCATCGAGATGATGCCTTCGACGTCTCCGTCATCGTTAACCAGCGGCAGGTGCCGGATGTGTTTACCCTGCATCAGCTTCAAGACGTCGTCGGGCTCCTTGTCCTTTTCGATCGTGAGGACTGGAGAGGTCATAACTGCAGACACCGGGGTTGACTCGGGATTCCTGTTTTGAAGCACGACACGAAACATAAGGTCGCGTTCGGTGAATACTCCTTTCAACTGACCCCCGTCAACGATCAGGATAGCACCGACTTTCGCTTCCCCCATTTCGCGCAGGGCATCCATCACCGTCGCCGAAGATCCTATCGTCACCGGTTTCTTACCCACTTTAAGAAGGTTCATCCCTCACTCCTTGCTCAAACCGGCTCTTCGGCCGATTGGTGCGTGGTGGCACGCCGGTCTCTGGACGTCAAAAAAGTAGCTGAACCCAAATGGAACATTATGGCAACAAAGTGTCAACAAAGTGCGCCAGACGCTCAAGGCCGTATCAGGATACATTCTCCCACCCAGGCAGTCCAGGGAAACAAAGCGCAACAGCACCGCCCCCCCCTGTAATCTATATCTTGCCGTTTTGTGAGGCTTAGCCAGATCGATCCCGAATCAACCCGCCGGGCTGACAAATTTCTCAATCTGCCCGACCAATTTAACCTGCGGAACGTCGAAACCAGCGCCAGAACCCTAAAACTAGTTGAAATTACTGCCTGTTCGGTTGTTCAATAGGCGAATGCTTCCTAGTGTTTTTCTCAGTTTGCTTCTCGCGTCAGCCCAGTCCGGGCCTGTCGATCTGAGCCTCGTCACATTTCCGTCCGGTTCGGGCGTTGATTTGCCCTTATCCCCTAACGGTAAGGTCGAGGTACGCAGGGAAGATACGTTAAGCCGGGTTAAAGTCGAAATTGATCGGATTGATTCGCTGTCAAACCTGGATCCAAGGCTCCGCGCTAACATCGTGTGGGCCGTGTCGCCGGAAGGCGAATTTGAAAATCTGGGCGAATTGGAGATCGATGGGCGTGAGGCGCAACTGGAAACAACCACTGCCCTGCAGCGCTTCGGAGTGATCGTGACCGCCGAACCGCATTTCATGGTTGACGCTCCCAATCAAACCGTCGGCTTTCGTAGTGGACCACCGGACGACGAAGATATCCGCGTTGAAGCTTTCAGTGTAGAAGTCGGCACCTACGACTACTCGACGATCTCCCTTCCGCCCCAAGGCAGCCTGCCGGCAAGAGTCACCGAGGCCCGGATGGCTTACCGCGTTGCCGAGTCTGGGGGTGCAACCGAATTCGCCGAGCCCGCCCTACGAAAGGCACGTGTCGCATTGGATTCGGTGGAGGCATTGCTACGTCGGAATATACCGATGGAGTTGGTGCTGCCTTACGTGAACGACTCAATTCGCCTGTCGGCTCTGGCCGGACGCCTCGCTCGCGCACAAGTGATTCGGGATGAACTCGCCGAAGTGACGCGGAACGCCGAATTGCTCGAGCGACAGAACCGGCAGATGGAACTGGAAATTCAGCGACTCGATCGCATGCAGGAGGAATCCGAACAGCGTCTCAGCGAGTTGGGCCTAAGACTCCAGACAACACGGAGCGACAATCGGTCGTTGGAACTTGAGCTTGAGGAAGCCTCTCGAGGCGTGCGTTCCCTGGAAAGCGAAGTGGCGCGCCTCAGTGATGCGTGGCCGCCACTTCGGAACGCTTTGATGCGCGGCGCGGGAGCGCGCGAAACGGCGAGGGGATTGACTGTCACATTACCCGCCGCCTACTTCGAATCGAATGACGGCACGTTGGAACCTGAAGGTCGGGAATTCCTTTCGCTCCTGACCGGAATTCTGGGCGTCGATGAAACACCGGAGATTCTGATTGAAGGCCATACACGGGACTCGGGTCCCGCGTCAAGAAACCTCACGCTATCTGAAGAACGGGCCGAGGCCGTGAGAAACTTTCTCCTCAATCAGGGAATTTCCGACAACAACATTCGGGCGGAAGGCATGGGCATTACGCGGCCCGTTGCCGGGAACGACACTGCCGAAACAAGCGTGCTGAACGAAAGAGTCGAGATTCTGTTCAGGGAAGCCCAGATCCGTTGATCATTTCCGCTGTGCCTATCCTGGCGACCCTCCAGAATTTTACCACCGGCTGCTAAAGCAGGCAGCGATCGCTCTCAGTGGTTTCCCAAACCCTCTCGGACCCAGGCATTGATGCTCGTGCCACGTTCAACCGAGCGACTGCCACTCCTTTCCTCGGACCCTCTTTGGTTTGAATTAAATTTAGAATTACTGTTATTCAGCTTGTTTCCTGCTGTGTCACCATTGTAGTTTCGACCTGCTCTCGAAGGGGGCTAAGTTGTACAGGAGCTGCATCTCTGGCACTACTGGTACCCAGCGATATTCAACCTACCGGGTCCTCTGTACTGAGTAGGAGAAAAACATGAGACAGAGCGAAAATGTAGGCTTCAGTTCATCTGAGAAAACCCGCCGCCCAGGCGGCATAGCCGCGGCAATCAGAAACGTCATCGGACAGACTCGGACTACAGATGCCGATGCAGAGGTCGCTATCTCAACGCTGGAGTTCGAGCTGAAACGGAAAGAAGCCGCAATTAGCCGCCTGTTGTCCGAAGACGTTCGAAATACTGAGGAAATCGCCGAACTCCAGGCACTGATCTGGAACTACCATCGTGCTCTGCCGAACGGGTGTACATGCGATATCTGCCTTGAAGTAGAGCAAGGCCAGGCGGAAATTGAGGGCTTGATTTCCTAGGATGCGGCTACAATCCTTACGGCAGCAATCGCGCAGGAATCGTCCGACCAAAGACGGGGTCCATCCAAGGCGGCCTCAGCCGCACTCGGCTCTGATTGTAGGGTTCCGCAGTTTCCACTCGGTGAGGTTCGCCCAGATACTTAGTGATTGAACCTCGACTATAGGCCTTAGATCGATGAGTCGAGGATCAAACGTCAGGGGCTCTCACTAAACCGGAGACATTCATGACAGGTCTGGATCTGAGTCAGTACGGCATTCACGTGGAAGATGTCCGGCGGAATCTCGTCGCGGCGACCTTGTATCAGGAAGCGCTCCGAACGGAGAGGGATTCGGTGATCGCCAGCTCGGGCGCCCTGATCGCCTACTCCTACGCAAAGACAGGACGCTCACCGAAAGACAAGCACGTGGTGCAGCACGCCGACTCCAACGACGAAGTGTGGTGGGGACCCGTAAACGTCCCGATTCCGGATGCAACATTCGGAGTCAATCGGGAACGGGCGACGGACTACCTCAACACACGTGATGTGCTCTATGTCGTGGACGGTTTCGCCGGTTGGGACCCGGAGTACCGCTTGAAGGTGCGGGTGGTGTGCACCCGACCGTATCACGCCCTATTCATGCACACGATGCTGATCCGACCCACGCGAGAAGAGCTTGCCGCGTTCGGGGAACCGGACGTCGTTATTTTCAACGCCGGACAGTTCCCGGCCAACCGGCACACAACCGGGATGACTTCCAAGACCAGCGTCGACGTGAACCTGGAATCAGGTGAGTTGGTCATTCTTGGAACCGAGTACGCCGGCGAGATGAAAAAGGGCGTCCTAACGCTGATGAACTACTTCATGCCCAAGCGTGGTGTTCTCTCGATGCACTGCTCTGCCACCTCAGACAGGGAGACCGGGGCATCGTCGATTCTTTTCGGTCTGTCAGGAACCGGAAAGACGACTCTGTCGGCCGATCCAAAGCGTTATCTCATCGGAGACGATGAGCACTGCTGGAGCGAGCAGGGGATATTCAACATCGAAGGCGGCTGTTACGCGAAAGCCATAAACCTCGCGCCGGAGCTCGAACCCGATATCTACCAGGCTCTCCGCTTCGGGGCCGTTCTGGAGAACGTGGTTTATGACAAAGACGACCATGAGGTTGACTTCGCTGACCACTCCATCACAGAGAATACGCGCGGCGCCTACCCGATCGAATTTATCCGGAACGCGAAGATGCCGTGCGTGGCGCCGCACCCGAAAAACGTTGTCTTCCTTACGTGCGACGCGTTCGGTGTACTGCCTCCGGTCAGTCGTCTGACACCCGAACAAACGATGTATCACTTTATCAGCGGCTATACGGCCAAGGTGGCGGGCACCGAGATGGGAGTCACTGAGCCTGAGGCCACTTTCTCTCCGTGTTTCGGAGGACCTTTCCTCGTGTGGCATCCGGGCAAGTACGCCGACCTCCTCAGGCAGCGGATTCAAACCCACAAATCGAACGTATGGCTTGTCAATACGGGGTGGAGCGGTGGCGCCTTTGGAACAGGCGAACGCATGAAGCTCGCGTACACTCGATCAATCGTCGACGCAATTCACTCGAGTGCTCTGGCAGAAGCGCCCGTCGTCGAAGATGCGCTATTCGGTTTCGCCGGAGTCACCCGCTGCCCCAACGTTCCCGACGACATTCTCGTTCCCAAGCAAACTTGGTCTCGGCCCGAGGAATACGACGCTACAGCGAAGAAACTCGCCGCATTGTTCACGGAAAACTTCCGCACGTACGAAGCCGGCGTCAGCGCCGAAGTTCGGGCCGCCGGCCCCCGGATCTGAACGCACCGGGACGGATCGCCGATTCCTATCCAAGAATTCCTGAATCATGAGCAATCGCAAAGAACGGCGGGCGGGCATGTTATCCTCTTCGAAATCGCAGATTGAGTACCGGCAAACGCTGGGCAACTTCAACTTTCACTTCGAGCACACGATATGACACAACGATTCCTGGCCGTCGTAATTCTTGCGAGCGTCACTCTAACCAGCATTGCACATGCCGAAGTCATCGAAAAAACCGGAACATTTGGTGGCACGCGCGTCGACTACCTGGTCGCCCTTCCCGACGGATTCGATCCCGCAAACGAGTACCCGGAGGTCCTTGCTTTTGCCGGTGGCGGACAGTCGATGAGAACAACGCGGAATGCGGTGGAAAACCATTGGCTTCAGGAAGCCGAGCGGCAGGGTTATATTGTCGTCAGTCCGGCCGCTCCTATGGGCCAGTTATTTTTCCGGGCGGGTGCCCGGAGTGTGCCTTCGCTCCTGGACGAAATCCTTCGAACTTACAGGGTGGAAAAACAGAAGTTCCATATCGCCGGTCGCTCGAACGGCGGATTGAGCGCCTTTCATGTGGCCGCGTCCTATCCACAGTATTTTCGTTCTCTAACAGGCTTCCCGGGCTTCCTTCAGGACGCAAACCGTGAGCGGGTGGCAGCCCTCACCGGTCTCTGCATTTACATGCACGTCGGCGAGTTCGACCCTGGCTGGAGTCGTGCAATGCGAGCACAGGCCGAAATGCTTCGAGATCGGGGATTCGGAGTCCAGTTCGCGGTGGAAGAAGGCATGAGTCATGGCCTTGACAGCCTGGCGGGAGACGGATCCAGGCGGTTGTTTGAACACTTCGAGGACGCAGCCGAAAACTGCGAGTAGTTAAACGTCGCCCCCAGACCGTTCTTCAGCCTCGATAAAAATCCGCTTCACTTCGGGATAGGCGCCCTTGATCTGCCGTTCAAGGCTGCGAACGGTCTCCTCTAAATCCCTGGCCGAAATTTGGCCCACAAACTTCACCCCGAGGTTCAGAAGAATGAAGTCCGGCCCATGTGCATGGTCAAGACTTCGTTTATGTGGACCACGTCGGGCGAGGCACTCACAAGTTGGCGGATCCCCAAAATCACTGGCCGATTCGCGGACTCGCCGATAAGCAGCCCTTTGGTTTCGTACGCCAACCAGATTGCAGTCCCCCCAAGAACGATCCCAATTACGATAGACGCCATACCGTCGAACACGCCCATTCCGGTCACCTCGGTCAAGGCCACACCGGCAAAGGCAACCAGCAGTCCGAGCATCGCCGCGGAATCTTCAAAGAGCACAACGAACAATGTTGGATCCTTGCCGCGCTGAACCGCTTCGACGTAACCCCACTTGCTCTTGGTTTTGCTAAATTCTTTGAATGCGAAGTACCAGGCCCCACCCTCGAAGATCATCGCCAGTCCCAGCACGACATAGTTGACGGTGGGACTTTCGATCTCTGTGGGCGAAAGGACATGCACGATACCCTGATAGACAGAAACGCCGGCTCCGACGCCAAAAATCATAATCGCAACAATAAAACTCCAAAAATAAACTTCCTTCCCGTGCCCGAAAGGAAACTGTGCGTCTGGCCGCTTCGCGCCACGCTTCAGGCCGTACAGGAGCAGTACCTGGTTGCCGGTGTCGACGAGGGAATGGATGCCCTCCGACAGCATCGCGGAACTGCCCGTCATGAACGAAGCCGCGAATTTTGTCACCGCGATCAGCGAGTTGCCGATGAGGGCAGCGAAGATCACTTTTTTTGAGGATCCAGCCATGGGGTCACAACAGAATAGGCGGAAACAATCGCAGATACTACCCGATCGCTCTATCGGAGCAGAGTCATCGGTCCCCGACCTGCTATCGTCCGTGTGGCCTGCGTTGAATTGACAATCCCTGTTGCCCCTGCCCTCAGGCACTGGCACCCTATGGAAATGATCGGACTTCTGCTCGTCAACCTCGGCAGTCCCGGGGCGCCAACAACCGAAGCGCTCAGAACGTACTTACAACAGTTTCTAATGGACCCTGAGGTGATCGATATTCCTGGAATCCTCCGTTGGCCTCTGGTTCACTGGTTTATTGTTCCCCGCAGGGCCCGGGATTCGGCGGCCTTGTACCAGAAAATCTGGACCGATCACGGGTCGCCGTTGATTCAGCACTCCCGTCTGTTCGCGAAGGCTCTGGAGGATGAACTCAAAGATCAGGAGGGCCTCATGATCGCACTGGGAATGCGCTATGGGGAACCGAGTATCCGGCAGGCTCTGAAAAATCTACCGCTCAAGCAGTTGGACCGTCTCATCGTGTTTCCCTTGTACCCCCAATACGCCCAATCATCCACGTTAACGGCTCAGACGCAGGTGCTCGAGGACCTGGAGTCTCTGGGCCAAGACGAATTGGCGGTCAAATGGATTGAACCCTTCTACAGCGACTCCCGATACATTGATGCCGTAAAGGCGGTGTCGAGGGAACCGCTGGAGGCGTTCCGACCTGATTTCTCGCTTTTCAGCTTTCACGGTCTGCCTGAACGCCATTTGAAGCGTTTGCATACCACGTGTCTTTCAACAGAGAACTGCTGCGCCAAGATCAACGGAGACAATCGGAACTGTTACCGCGCGCAGTGCTTCAGAACTGCGCACGCTGTTGCCGCGGCCCTAGGCATTCCCACCGACCGTTATTCAATATCGTTCCAGTCCCGCCTGGGCCGGACTCCGTGGATTCAACCGTACACCGACTTCGTGATTCAGGAATTACCGGCGACAGGAATCAAACGCCTCGCTGTATTCTGCCCATCGTTTGTAGCCGACTGTCTGGAGACGCTGGATGAAATAGATAACCGCGAGAAAGAACGATTCCTCAATGCTGGAGGGGAAGAGTTACGGCTGATGCCCAGCCTCAACGATCATCCCGCATGGGTACGCGCAGCGGGTGAATTCATCCGTGATCTACAACCCTGACCCGACCGGAGGGGGACGACGACAAGGCGTTAGGGAAAGGGCGTAAACCGGATTACTTCGACCGTGTCGCCTATTTCGATACGCATCAGGTCTTCACCCAGTTCAAGGGCTCCGCCGTAATTCGTCCGTGTGGACGCCACAACGTCTTCGGGAGAGGGTGCCCGGATCTCAGAATCGCCTCGGAGGACGAAATGGGAATACACGGCGAGTCTGGCGTTCACGCGGTCGAAAACTATCCCAGCATCCTCGGGAGTGGTGTGATGCGCGATGATCAGCCGCTCGCCCTCGGATTTAGCGAGAAGCTCTTCGCTCGCCGCAGCAACCTCGTGAACGATCACGTCGGTACCTTCAGAAAATCGGATGAGGTTCTCGCTGAACCGAGTATCGCCGGAGATGACCACAGACCTTCCGAGATAGTCCACCCGATAGCCCAGCGCAGGCTTTATCAAATCGCCGTGATCGACATCGAACGCAGTTACCCGCACCCCGTTTCGCTCAAACACCACACCCTCGATGATATTCTCCGCGACAATCGCTACGCCTTCGGGAAGGTAGTTCTGGTCCGCAATCCGGATTCTGATATCGGCGGCATACGCCTGTTCGAGACCTGCCATCATGGCTTCGGTTCCATCCGGTCCCCAGATTTGGAAAGGCGTCATGCGGCCACCGAACCCGGGAGAAAGCCAGCCGGTCAGCCAGAGATCGGGGATACCTACAGTGTGGTCTGAGTGAAAGTGTGTGAGGAAGACGCCGGTCACCTCTCTGAGCGGCATCCCAAGCTGGAAAATACGCTGGGTCACACCACGCCCGACGTCAAAGATCAACTTTTCTTCTCCCGCCTCGACCAAAGTGCTCGGACCGAATCGACTCATCAAAGGCGGTGGACTGCCCGTACCGAGGAGCGTAACCGCTAGATCCTGTCCAGATAGACTCTGGTGTGTCAGGAGCAGGAAGCAACATGCAATGACACTCTGTAAAGTTCGCGAAGTCATGTGGCATTTTCCTCCGGATACGAGCTGCAGAACTGCGGCTGAAGTTTGCGCTCTAAGTGACCCATCGATCGGAAATCTTACGAAGCCTCTCAATGGCTTCCAGGATGTTTTCGAGCGAATTCGCATAGCTGAATCGAAGGTAACCGGCGCCGTGTTTGCCAAACGAATCGCCACTGAGACAGGCAACTCCGGCTTCGGCCAGGATGATGTCAGCCAATTCTGTTGAATCAATACCGGTCCCAGTGACATTCGGAAACGCGTAGAAAGCTCCAGCCGGGGGTAAACAATCGAATCCCGGAATTGCTGCGAGCCCTCGAACGATGGCCTCGCGCCGCCGGCGAAACTCTTTGACCATTCCAGTCACACAATCCTGGGGACCTTCGAGTGCGGCCAGACCGGCCAGCTGTGTGAAACTGGCCGTACACGAATTGGAATTCACCATTAACTTTGCTACAGCTTCGGCCAGCCAAACCGGCATTACCCCGTAGCCGAGACGCCAACCAGTCATCGAATAGCTCTTGGAAAAGCCATCAAGAATAATCGTTTTTTCCAACATTCCGTCACAGTTAGCGATCGATGTGGGATTGGAATCGTAAGCAATTTGAGAGTAGATCTCATCACTCAGGATCATGACATCCCGTTCGCAGCACAGGTCTGCGATCAACCGCAGATCTTGCTTCGAAATAACACCGCCGGTCGGATTACTGGGAGAGTTCAAGATCAACATCTTTGTCTTCTCGGACAATCGATCGGTAAGCAGGTCGAGATCGAAGGAGAAACCGCGGATTTCAAGCAACGGTATGGGGACCGGTATCGCCCCCAAGAATCGGATCATGGATTCGTAAATCGGAAACCCCGGATCCGGATATATCACTTCGTCACCCTGTTCCAGCAGCGCAATCATCGTGAAAAACAGGACGGGCTTCCCCCCGGGAACTACACAGACGTTTTCTGCATCGACGGTGACGCCACGGGTACGCGAGACATGCGCAGCAATGCTTTCGCGGAACTGGGGGAATCCGGGTGGCGGCCCGTACTTGGTCACACCATCATCCAGCGCCTTCTTACCTGCTTCCACGACATGAGCCGGCGTAGGAAAATCAGGCTCTCCTATTTCCAGGTGAATCACACTGCGGCCCTGGGCTTCGAGTGCCCGCGCCTTCGCCAGAACTTTGAATGCCGATTCGGTCAGCAGTTGAGAAATGTTATCGGCCAGTTTCATGACTGAAAAATCTCGTGCTCCTTGCAGCACGTCGGTTCGAACCTATGTATCCATAAGGACGATCCGGCTGATGGCCGTGGCCCACGCTATGTCCGGAGCATAGGTTCGTTTCAACCGGTCTCATTGTTATCACAACAGGCCTCGCTTCGGAAACCGAAGCGGAAACAATGTCGATCTTGCTGTGATAGGGTGGCGATCGGGAGTGAAAAGCCAGTCGGCAACACCGTATGATCTGGAACTGGAAGCAGGAGTTTGCCCAAAATTGAAGATAACTGAAGAGACGAAACGGTCCGTCCTCGCTCTGCTGATTGAAAGCCCTCTGACAGCCGATGCGTTCGTCTGTGACTTCGATCTGGATGACGGAACACGGGTGTCAATAGTGCTCGAGGGACAGGAGCACTTTTACTACACGCTTCACCCATCCGAAATCGAGGGCAAACCTTGGGAAGTCAGAGAAAGCCCCGGGGCTTTATTCCATGGAGCCGAAACATGTCGGTTCGGCACCCTTGACGAGGCCATCGGCTACATCGGCGGCTGGCTGGGCCGGGTTGAGGCCCAAATCAAGGGTCGAGGCCAATCCGATCCGAGAGCCAGTAAACCCGCCGATGACACAAAACGCTGAGATACGCATTCGGGCGCTGGAAGAGTATGAGCTACCCGAAGCAAATCGCATCTTACGGATAGCCTTCCTCACATGGCTCAAAGCCGCGGATCCGGCCGCGCTGTTCCCGGGCCGCGATCTGGTTTCAACCCGTTGGAGAAGGGACCCGGCATCCGCAATGGCTGCCGAACACGGGGGAAAACTGATCGGCACGAATTTCGTTTCCAACTGGGGAACATTCGGATTGTTCGGTCCGATTACCGTTCTTCCAGAGTATTGGGACCGGAAGATCGCTCAGCGACTCCTGGAACGAACCATGTCCGTTTTTGACGACTGGGGTATTTCCCATCGCGGTCTCTTCACTTTTCCGGACAGCCCGAAGCACATCCACCTATACGAAAAATACGGCTTCAGGGCGGGGCACCTGATCTCTGTCCTCAGCAAGGATGTGACCGCACACACAGGAGTGGACTACACACGGCTCTCCGCCCTCTCTGAAGGGGACCGTCAGCGGGGGATCGATGCTTGCGGCGAACTGACGCGCGACGTCCTCGAGGGTTTGGACCTGAAGAAAGAACTCCGGGCCGTCCTGGAACAGAAACTTGGAGAAATCTGCCTGATCTATCGCGCTTCGACGCTGGAGGCGTTTGCCATCTGCCACTGCGGACCCCACACCGAGGCTGGAGACAACACATGCTACGTCAAGTTCGGGGCGGTCCGGCCCTCGGGAAAGGAGAGCGAGAACTTCACAACCCTGCTCCGGGCATGCGAGGCCGTCGCTGCCGGGCGGCGTTTGGGCCGTCTATCGCTGGGTATGAACATGGGGCGATGGAAGGCATACTGCCAACTCACCGGGTCCGGATTTCGGACAGGTTCCATCGGGGTCGCAATGGAAACCCGCCCGGAGCGCAGCTACAACCGGCCTGACGTCTACGTCATCGACGACTGGAGATAGGACTGGTGAAGTTGACGGTTAAGAAGTACTGAGTAGCCTGTTGCTGCAGCGGATTGCGTAATCCGCGTGATGCGACCGCTTTGGGCGGACCTGGAGTCAAAGCTTTGCGAAGAATGCCGCAAAGGCTGGCAGCGGCTCCGGTGAAAAAGCAAGTGCCCGGGCTTCTGAGCAGAGCACTGTCAGACAGCCTCGAAAACAAGGGATCAAAAGATACGCGTTAGGACACTGACGGGCGGGCCTTTGGGAAATCATGCATATCCAGCAACTTGTCGAGCTGTTCGGCATACTCGGATTCACGGCCGTTGACCTGGTTGATCGCCGCGGACAACTGCTGGACTTCATTCTGATCGAGGTGGCTCATGATTTCAGATGCAATGTCTCTACCAAGCAGCACCATGAGCGCTGCAGCTGAGTTCCTCTTCATCTCCGAATCCATATGCTGTTTTTCGACACGAATCGATCCCAGCATTAGCCCCAGAACCGGACATTTTTCCGCAGCGATGGGAACGGCATCTAACTTCCCCTGTGCCCTGCTAGACTGGCGGTATATATAAAAAGGAGGATTCGGATGGGTGTTAATCTGGAACTCGGCGCCGATGCGCTCTACAGGCGTTCGGACCCAAAGGCGTTCGATTTCACGACGACGGCCGACATAGAAATCAGCACAGAAATCGTCGGGCAAGCGCGCGCCGTCGAATCCGTCCGGTTCGCGGTGGGCATGACGCACGAGGGGTACAACGTCTTCGCGCTGGGCTCTCCCGGAACCGGACGTCAATTCATCGTCGAGCACTTTCTGAAAGATGAGGCCGCCAAACGCCCGGTTCCGTTGGAACTCTGCTACGTCAGCAATTTCAAAGAACCCAATAAGCCAAAGCTTCTCCGGCTTCCCAAAGGAATAAGCGGGCAACTGAAGAACGACATGGGCGAGTTGGTTGAAGAAATATTAACGACGCTGCCCGCCGCTTTCGAAAGCGAAGAGTATCAATCCCGATTGCACTCGACTCAGCAAGACTTCAAGGAAGAGCACGCGCACAAACTCGAGGGGCTTCAGGAGAAGGCTACGGCCAAAGGCTTAGCCATGCTTCAAACGCCAGCCGGCATCATTTTTGCACCCATCAAGGACAGCGACGTAATCTCGCAGGAGGTCTATCAGGAACTCCCCGCAGAAGAGCGAGAACGCCTGAAACAAGATATCGATGACTTACAGCAGTCACTTCAGGTCATTCTGCGTGATCTTCCCCGCTTGGAACGAGAAGTGCGGAAACGGGTCCGGAAGCTCAACAAGGAATTCACAGAGTTTTCAGTAGGACACTTGATCGACGAACTGCGGGGAAAATACGCCGAGTTCCCGTTTGTCCTGTCTTACCTTAGGGAGATCCAGGAAGACCTCACCCACAATGCCAGTGAATTCATCCAACCGCAGGATCCGCAGACGGGGATGGCACCGCCTCAGGAAAGCTCGCCCGCGGTCCGGCGCTACGCGGTCAACATCATCGTCGACCACAGTGGCACCGAAGGCGCTCCTGTGGTGTATGAGGATCATCCTGTTCATGAGAACCTCGTTGGCCGAATCGAACACCAGTCGCAGATGGGTACGCTGGTCACCGATTTCAACCTGATCAAACCCGGTGCGCTGCACCGCGCCAACGGCGGGTTTCTGATCATCGATGCCCGTCGCGTGCTGATGCAGCCCCATGCCTGGGAAGGCCTGAAGCGAACCCTAAAATCGGGGCAGATCAAGATCGAATCGCCGTGGCAGGCGCTGGGCGTAGTCAGTACAGTCTCGCTGGAACCTGAACCGGCGCCCCTCGATGTCAAGGTCGTGCTCGTCGGAGATCGTACGCTGTATTACCTCTTGTGTCAGCACGATCCGGACTTTGCGGGTCTGTTCAAGGTCGCGGCCGACTTCGACGACCGACTCGATCGCAGCGGGGAAAACGAGCAGCTATATGCGCGCCTCATCGCGGGCCTGGTCCGGAAGGACGGGTTGCGGCCGTTCGAGCGCCGGGCCGTAGCTCGCGTGATTGAGCACAGCGCACGTCTGGTAGGCGATTCCGAACGCCTCAGCGGACAAATCGGCAGTCTCGGAGATCTCCTGCGGGAATGTGATTACTGGGCCAGAATCGCCGACAAAGACACGGTTTCCGACGGGGAGGTCGACCAGGCGATCAATGCACAGGTGCGCCGCCTCGATCGGATTCAGGAGCGGTTGCGAGAAGAGGTTCTCAGAGAGACCGTTTCAATCGACACCACCGGCACCCACGTGGGACAGGTCAACGGACTGGCAGTTCTCCAGATGGGAGACTTTGCATTTGGTAAGGCCAGCCGAATTACAGCGCGAATCCGGCTCGGAAAAGGAGAAGTTCTCGATATCGAGCGGGAGGTCGAACTCAGTGGCCCGATCCATTCGAAAGGTGTCCTGATCCTGGCTGGCTTCCTGGGTGCCCGCTATGCGGCCGAGCGGCCCTTGTCGCTGTCGGCGACGCTGGTATTCGAACAGTCCTACAGCGGCGTCGATGGAGACAGCGCGTCTTCAACCGAACTCTATGCCCTGCTCTCTGCTATCTCCGGGGTTGGAATCAGACAGTCTCTGGCCGTTACCGGATCAGTCAACCAGCATGGACAGGTTCAAGCGATCGGTGGAGCCAACCAGAAGATCGAAGGATTCTTCGAATTGTGTCAGGCTCGAGGTTTGACCGGAGACCAAGGTGTATTGATTCCTCGATCGAACGTCAAACACCTCATGCTACGACGGGATGTCGTCGAGGCGGTTGAGGCAGGCCAATTTCATGTTTACCCGGTGGGAACAATCGACGAAGGCATCGAACTACTTACCGGCGTCGAAGCCGGCACGGCAGACGATGCTGGAAGGTTTCCTCCTGAGAGTATCAATGGCAGGGTTGAGGAAAAGTTGAAGGCACTCGCCGAGGCTCAGATCGCATTCAACAGGTCCGCAGAGGCAGCCAGTTCTTCAACGAACGATGGTCCATGACGCCGGCCGAGCACAGAATTGGCCGCATACTGGTTGCGTTGGATGCGTCACCGTGCAGCTTAGCGGTCTTGGAAATAGCAGCGCGACTGGCTGCGGCGCTCGAGGCCGAATTGTCTGGGTTGTATGTCGAAGACGAAACGTTGCTTCGCGGAGCGGAGCTCCCCATCACGAACGCAGTCGGGTCATTTTCGGGCGCGGTTCGGCAGCTCGAACGGCCGGAACTCGAACGGCATTTGAGGATTCAGGCGGCAAAAGCCAAACATGCCCTGGAGACAATCGGCAACCATGCCCGCGTGCCCTGGTCCTTTCAAGTTGCCCGTGGCGCGGTCACCCAGGAACTTCTCCTGGCGGCCAATGATGCTGACATTGTCAGCCTGGGACAGTGCGGTTGGTCGTTGATCGGATCCAGCCGCATGGGAATCACGACCGAAACGGTCCTTGCCCGAGCAGACGCCCCTGTGCTCGTGCACCGTTCAGGCCTTCGAGCCGGGCGATCCGTAGTCGCGGTTTACGACGGGAGCGAGGCAGCCCACATCGGACTCACCCTGGGCACGCAGGTCGCCCACGACGGAGGTACCCCCCTGGTGATCGTCCTACCGACGAGTGGCCAAAACGTGGACAGGCTCAGGTCGAGCGCTCAAAATGAACTTGAGGCGTTGGAGGTCGATCGGCGCGTTGGGTTCCGAACGGTAGTGCGTCAGGATGCTGTCGAGTTGGGAGGTGTGGCTCATGGCGAAGACGCGGGAATTCTGATCCTTCCGACCACTGACGTCTTCGAAAAAGGCTTTAAGGAACTCCTTACCCGCCTGCAGTGCCCTTTACTGGTCGTAAGACGATAGTTCAGCTGCAATGTCTTGTCGGAAGCCCTATAGATTCGCTCGTCAGCGACCGATAAGTGTGATTGAGAAGCACAGCTGAACACGGGACCGAAACCAATGGCACAAAACCTGAGATCAGACGCCCTCGAAATACCGCACGAGGAAGGTTTGGATTTTCATGAAGTCACCGACGCGATTCCCGATGGTGTTGTCATTGTCAACAAGGGAGGCAGGATCCTTTTTGCGAATCCATCAGCCGCTCGGCTCCTTGGGCGGTCAGTCCAGGAACTGAAAGGGACGGTATTCGGCTATCCCGTCATGGCCTCGGGTCGAACAAAGCTGACGATAGGCACTCATCAGGTTGAGATGCGGGTCGCGCGAGCCACGTGGCGCAGGCAACCGGCTTTTCTTGCCTCCCTTAGGGACATCGCACAGCAGGAACCGGTCGAAGCGAACATAAAGAGCTTGAGCACCGCCCTGGAAAAAGCCAATGGTCACCTGCAACGACTCGCCACGATCGATCCCCTAACTGAATTTCTGAATCGGCGCGGTATCGAAACTGCCCTGTGGAAGGAGCTTGACAGGTCCCGGCGATCGGGATCGAATCTGGCTGCTGTCCTGCTTTCATGTAACGAGCTCAACAATATCGTCGAAAACCTGGGCCACGCTGTAGGCGACGTTCTGCTCAAGACGATTTCGAAACGTTTACAAACAGCATTGCGCCCTTCAGATCAGATCGCAAGAATCTCCAGCGACAAGTTTCTCGTATTGCTACCGGACACACCGACGGCAGAAGGACGTCAGGTGGCCGATAAGCTACGTCACGCTGTGGGCAGCTCACCGCTGGTCCTGTCTCCGCATCCCTTGAGTGTACGTATGGGCGTCGCCGTCGTTCAGGCACCGAAAGAAACGTATTCGATTGAAGAAATCCTCGAACTCGCTTACAGGGCACTCAAGACCGATGCTCAGCCTAACGAAGTCCACGTCCCACGGCAGGCAACGCCGGTGCTTTACAGCCCGAGTGTGGGGAGCGTGTCCGACCTTACGACTGCAATAGAGAGTGGCAGCTTCTACGCTGTATCCCAGCCCATATTCGAACTGGCTGGAGAAAGAGTCGTCGGGCACGAACTCCTGAGCCGTGGTCCTGTCGGAGCTCTGGAAATGCCGGCCGACTTCTTCCGGCTTGCGCTGGAATCCAACATGCTGGCTTCGGTCGATCTCTCATGCCTAAAGGCCTGCGTTGCTGTCAGTAAGCGGCTGATGCCCAGAGGCAAGTTGCATCTCAATCTTTTTCCCTCAACGATCCTGGGTACGCCAAGCGAACGCTTGATGGACCTCCTCGCTACCGCCGATGAAGCGATGACATTCTGCATCGAGATCAGCGAACAACAGTTCATTGGGGACCCCGCGTGCCTCCGTGATCGTGTCGCCGCATTCAAGGAGAAAGGCATCGAGGTCTCCATCGACGATGTGGGCTTCGGCCGCAGCTGCCTGGAATCCTTGATTATTCTGGAACCTGACGTCGTCAAGATCGACCGCGTCTGCGTTAATGGCGCCTCGAAGGATCCAGACAAAAGACGCCTGCTCTTACGATTGGTCAAGGTTTCCAGGGCACTGGGGGCAGAAAACGTGGCCGAAGGCATTGAATCCAGAGAGGATCTTGCACTGCTCCGGGACTACGGAGTCCGCTACGGGCAGGGCTGGTTGTGGGGAAAGCCGGACAGTTCTTACATCGAATACCCGATAGCATCTTGACCCAAATTGGCCCTCTCCATTTTGGATTCCCTATGAATTGATCAAGTTTCTGCGCTCGTCTACGTCGCTAGAATCATTCGGGCAAAAGCCTCGTGTTGCTAGAACAGCGCTGTCGAACGCCGTTTCCAAGACTTACCTTTGTCGGCTGCGATACCCTCCATTGCCTCAACGTGAGCACCGCTCTGTGTAAGGACATGATGGAGATCGTTGCCGATACTGATTAGCGTAAAGTCTTTCTCCAGAAATTCGCCAACGCGATCAGTTCCGAAGAGGAACAGTCCTAAAATAACGTTGTTTTTTTGAGCCGCAGCTCGCAGCTGTTCAGTAGCGTCGTGGAGCTCATCCGAAGTGTACATCAGTGGAAACTCGTATTTCTCGTAAAGCCCCATAGACATGCACAGGTCATTCTGCCCGAGGAACAGGATGTCCACTCCAGGTACCGCGGCAATCGCATCGATGTTCTTGATACAGTCTGCAGTCTCGACCTGTAGAGCGACAATAACGTTGTCATTGGCTGCACCGGCGTAACCCAACAGACCCTCTTTGTTCATACTTTTCTGTGGAAAGTACACAGATCGGGTTCCGGCCGTTGGATATCGGCAACAGCTCACGGCCTGTCGGGCCTCTTCTGCATTGTTGATATACGGCACCAGGATTCCGGTAGCCCCGACATCGAGCGACTGCTGAATCCCTGCGCGATCGCTGTAGCCGGTTACGCGGACCAGGGAAACCGCTCCACCACTGGATACGCCCCCAATCATCGTCGAGAGGGTTTCATACCCCATCGGACCGTGCTGACTGTCCACCAGGAGCCAGTCGTAGCCGCTGTAGGCCAGTTGCTCGGCGACGGTCGGACTGTGCGCGTTCAAGAACAGTCCCATTTTGGGACTGCCGCCCTGCAACTGTGATTTGAATTCGGCCCCTGTCAGCGTTTCACTCATTTTGCCAGTCTCCCTTCTATGTAATCGCTTTTGATTTCCCTACAAAGTTTGAACAAATGACGTTGAGAGCGTCGATGCCCCCAGATTCACCCCCGGTTCACCGTATGAATCAGCGAAAGTCAGGTTACGGTCAGAACATCCCCGGCCCTTGCCGCCGGTGAGGACGGCACGGAGTGTCCGGATACTTGACCGCATATATTAGTACGCCTCAGAGCGCGAGTCCATGGCCGCCAAACGCATCCTCAGAATGCGGCAGGTGTCCCTTGAAACGCGTCCCCTCCAATTCCGGGCAGGGTTTTTTGCGCCAGGACGCAGCTTTCGCTGAGGAAACAAGGCACCCCACTGTGCCACACTGCCGGATCGAGGGACGACCTGACGTCGCCCGGACGTCGAATTGAAATGACCTGTTCTGACCCACACCCCTGACCGACGTTGCCTCCCGCTGAGTCTATTTGAGTCGTTGCGAATTATCCCATCCAGACCGCACTTTCTGGCTTTTGCAACCGCCCAATGCTATGGTCCGACGCCGCATCTGCGCAATAATCGCAATGGAGATGGCGAGGCCTTTGGGGTTCGACGGAAAATTGCAGCCGGTCCTGGTACAACCCACCCCGGGAGGCCGGTGCGGGTGGACGGCATTGACAAGAAAGAGGCGGCAGGCGAGGCGGCAGACTCAACAAATGATCGGATGCAACAAACACCAGCGCTCGGGGGCGTTGGCCACAGGCTGCTACCATAGGAAAACTCGACAATGAACCGAAACACACAGGCCACTTGGGATTATAACGAAGCAACAAAACACTCGCGCTTCAGCGTCCGAACCAATGCCCACCGCCTGGATTGGTCGATTCATCCTCGTCCGTTTAAAATCTATCCCAAGCTCGAACCGATCCGGTTGGACCCCTCGGTTGCTAGGACCGAGGTTCCCGCGCTCGAGGCTGTGGCAAACAGCAGGATAGCTTTGGAGACCGCCAGTTTCCTGGATCTGAAAAACCTGGGCCAGTTGCTCTACTTTTCAGCCGGAGTCACGAAAACAATCGAATACGCGGATGCCACACGGTACTTCCGGGCCGCGTCCTGCACTGGGGCGCTTTACGAATTTGAATTGTACATCGTGTGCGGCGCCCTCGGGGGATTGAGCGCAGGCGTGTATCAGTTCAGCCCAGGCGACTTCAGCCTGCGGCGACTGCGCAATGGAGATTTTCGAAGCGTAGTGCTCCGTGCAAGCGGAAACAATCCAGCTGTGGCCCGGGCTCCTGTGACCATCATCTGTACGGGCACTTACTGGCGTAACGCCTGGAAGTATCAAGCCCGTGCATACCGACATTTCGGTTGGGACAATGGCACTATCGTTGCGAATATGCTGGCAATCGCCTCATCTCTCCGTCTCCCGGCACAGGTAAGCTGCGGTTTCGTGGACTCACAGATAAATCAGTTGCTGGATCTGGACACGGAACGTGAAGTTGCGTTCTCGATGATTCCCTTGGGAAGTGTTTCCGACACTCCCCCACCTCAAATGGAGGCAGTCTCCGAACTGAACTTTGAAACCGTGCCTCTTTCAAACAGCGAGGTGCACTACCCTGCAATCAGTCTGATGCATGAGGCATCGTCGCTCCAGACCATCGACGAGGTTGTGGCGTGGCGCTCGAGCGCGCCCCTCTCCCAGATATCGGCCTCTCCCGACGAAGTTGTCTCCCTACGCCCGCTTCCGGATGATGAAGTCTCGAATGAGGGAATCGAGAGCGTCATCCTCAGACGCGGGTCCACGCGAAGGTTCGCACGGGTACCGTTAACGTTGGAACAGCTTTCAACAATACTCGACCGGGCGACGCGACACATTCGGGCAGACTTCCTGGATCCTGCCGGCTCACATCTGAACAGCGTCTACCTCATCGTGAATGCTGTGGATGGAATCGAGCCCGGTGCCTACGTCTACCACCGCAGAGACATGAATCTGGAATGTTTGAAACGGGGCGAGTTCCGCACGGTGGCGACGCACTTGGGTCTCGACCAACACCTTCCGGGTGACGCCAGCGTAGCGGTGTTCTTACTGGCGGAAATGAAACCAATTCTGGAACGATTCGGGAACCGCGGTTACCGTGCAGTTCAGCTCGAAGCGGGCATCATCTGCGGAAAACTCTATTTGGCCGCGTACGCCCAAAAGCTCGGTGCAACGGGCTTGACGTTCTATGACGACGAGGTCATCGAGTTTTTTTCACCCCACGCAGCCTCTAAGAGCGCGATTTTCCTGATGGCACTGGGTAAGAGCGTCAAGCGTAAGTAGGTCTTCAAGGCCAAGGCAGAAACAGCTAGCCTTTGCCGCATCCTCGAGGATATACTGTGGGCGTAGCATAAGTTGCAAATCGTGTTTAGGTGCCTCTTGTCTCTGTTCGGAAAGCAGTTCGATTCTCTTCGGCCACTCTCCTTTCCCGCAAAGCTCGCGAAGTTCCTCGACATACAAATTCAAGGAAAGTAAATGACTCAAAAAATGTACGTTGGCAATCTGTCATTCCAAACGACGGAAACCGGAGGTCATTACAAAAGGTGTGTAAAAGTCATCAGGCGGCGGCCTTCGATTTCGACACGACTCTGATGCCATCAGCGAAGTGCTGACCATCATAGACCTCTTGTAGGAGATCGGATCCTTTTAAGTGTCGCCAGGCTTTCTCAGCGACACGTAATAATTTCCAGATCATCGCCGTGGCGTTTTCGACCCTCTTGAAGCGACGCGCCGCATTGGTACGGAGACGAACCATATCGAAGGGCGACTCGACGATGTTAGTCGTTCTCAGATGGGTCCAGTGCTCCTTTGGAAAGTCGTAGAAGGTGACCATCCGGTCCCAGTCCCGCAGCAGCGTTTCACCCGCCTTTGGGTAGTTCTTTTGATACCGCCGGATGAACTGATCCCGCTTCCGTTCGCACTGAGCCCGGGACTCAGCGAAAGCCATGCTGTGGAGGAGTTGTCTACCGGCTGGCTGCTCGGTTTTAGGCAGGTGATCGACCACGTTCATCGCCTTGTGGTTCCAGCAACGCTGTTCCTTCCCCTCAGGGTGTTGCTCGGCCAGTGCGGACCAAATGCCCAAGTGACCATCGGCCACCGTAAGCTTCCCTAGCTTCAGGCCACGCTCCCTCAGATTGCGGAGAATGCGGCTCCAGGACTCCGTGCTCTCCCGCTGTCCACTCTCGCAGGCCAGCAGCACTTTACGCCCGTCGGACAGGCCCGCGATGATCACCAGCAACGCTGCACGTTCCTTCGCAATCCCGGCCTTCACGTACAAACCATCGGCCCATTGGTACACCACCTCGAGCCCGGATAGATCTTGTTGGGTCCACTCGTCGTACTCCAACTGCCACGTCGACTTCAGTCGCTGGATCGATGCCCGCGACAACGGAGCGCCCGCACCCAGCATCCCGCGCATCGCCTGCTCGAAGTCTCCTGTGGCGAGCCCGTGAAGGTAGAGCTCAGGCAACAACTGCCCTAACTGTTTCGACTTCCTGTGAAAGTACGGCAGAACCTGGCTCTCGAATCGCTCTGCCGTGTTTCGGACCCGTGGACGACGCACTTCCATCGTGCCGTTCAACATTCCAAACCGCCGCGGCTTTCCATGCCCGTTCCGGTACCCGCGTCGATCTGGGCTTCGTTCAGACTTTTCCCGCCCCAGAAACTCCGTCACTTCCCCTTCCAGTAGCTCTTGGAGCCAAACCTGAACCCGGGTCCGTGCCCAATCTTCAAGGTCTTCGTATCGATTCGTTGACTGTTCTGATCCCGGTGTGTTCTTCTTCTCCATGGGTGGTGTACCTTTCTCCCGGTTGGCGCCGGGATCTTGCTATCGGTTTAAAGTTCACCGAAAGCGTACACCGCCTTTTTCTTTTTACACACTTATTGGAATGACCTCCGGAAACCGATCTCGACAACCTGTTCGCGCAAGTCGGAGAGGTCGAATCAGTCCGGATCATTACGGACCGTGACACTGGCCGATCCCGCGGCTTTGGTTTTGTGGAAATGAGCGAGGAAAATGCCGCAAAGGCGATTTCGCAGTTCAACGGAACCGAGCTTGACGGTCGCGAACTGACAGTGAACGAAGCAAGACCCCAGGTGAAGCGCGATGGCGCCGGAGGCGGTCGCTACTAAACTATTTCGAAAAGACGTGGCAGCCCGGCTGCCATGTGTTTTCTCCACTCTACCCACTCCATTCGTCTCTCGATCCGTCAGGCAGTCCAGATCCACGCCTACAGATACTCATAGCCGGGTCCGCCACCCCCTTCGGGAGGGATCCAGTTAATAATCTGATAGGGATCCATGATGTCGCAGGTCTTGCAGTGGACGCAGTTGGAGGCCGTGATCGCAAGTCGGGACACTCCGCCCTCGTTCGTTTCCATGCTGTAGACCGCGGCCGGACAGAAATACTGACACGGGTTTCCGTATTCCTCAGTACAACGAGTGTGACACAGTTCGGGATCAAGAACCACGAGGTGAACAGGCTGGTCTTCTTCGTGTGCGGTGCCCGAGTGGTAGACATCGGTCAATTTGTCGAACGTTAACAGCTGATCAAATTCTATTTCGCTGTTCGAGCCACTTGCAGAGGGGTATTCCGACAGCTTGCCCATGCCTAGGTGACCGGGTTCGCCGAGGTAACGGTTCCGGAATCCCCGTCCTCGGGTCAACATCTGAAAACCGGCGTGAAGCATTCCGCTCCAGAGTCCGTTCTTGAATCCCTGGTGAAAATTCCGCACTTTCCATAGCTCGTCTTTGATCCAGCTGTCTTCGACCAGGGTCTCGAAACATCTCATTCGTGAGGCAGAGAAATCGTTCGACTCAATCGCTTCCCATGCCGCCTCGGCAGCAAGCATTCCACTCTTCAAGGCCAGGTGGATGCCCTTCAATCGCATGGAATTCATGAATCCTCCGGAATCACCCACCACCAGGCCACCGGCAAAGTGGCACTGAGGCATCGCCCAGTACCCCCCTTCGGGAATGGCTTTGGCGCCATAAGACACCAGTCGGCCACCCTCGATCGCATCTCTGATTAGAGTGTGTTCCTTGAACTCCTGAAACTTCCGGTGAGGATCCAGACGCGGATCTCCGTAGTCCAGACCTACAACAAGTCCAACCGACACATGCCCCCGATCCATGTTGTAGACGAAACCGCCCCCAAACTCTTTGGACGAGAGCGGGAATCCCATGGTGTGAATGACCCTTCCCCGGTTCTCCTCCTGTCCGGGAACTTCCCACACTTCCTTGACTCCCACAGAGTAGACTTGTGGGTTTCGGCCAACACTCAAGCCGAACCGCTCCACGATCTGTTTCGTCAACGATCCCCGGACGCCTTCGGCCAACACAGTCAAGCTGGCGCGAATGTCGACACCCGGCCCGTAGGTCCCTTTCGGACTGCCTTCGCGGTCGACACCCTTATCTCCGGTGCGGACTCCAACGACCTGCTCGTTCTCAACTAGCAAATCAGATCCAGAAAAACCCGCAAAAACATCAACACCGCTGTCTTCGACAACCTGACCCAACCAACGGACAAATCTGTTCAACGAAATAATGTAGTTGCCCGCGTTGCGAAGCGGTGGAGGGATGATCGGCAGGCTCAGCTTCCGGTTCCGGGTCAGAAAGTAAAACCAGTCCTCTCGAACCTTACTTTCGACAGGAGCACCTTTCGCCAACCAGTCGGGTATGAGCTCATCTATGCCCCGTGGATCGAATACCGCTCCGGATATAATATGCGATCCGATTTCTTTGCCTTTTTCCAGAACTGCGATCGAAGCGTCTTTCCGTCCATTCCGATCGAGAAGTTGTCTCAGGTGGTACGCGGTGGCAAGTCCTGCGGGCCCGCCACCCACCACAAGAACGTCGAACTCAATGATTTCGTGTTCAGGAGACATGGATTCAGGATAGCAAACCGGAAAAACTTCAGTACGTTAAGCTTCGGTTTTCCGCGATATCGTAGAAACGTTTTAGAAACGATCCTCCAGCGGTAGTCCTTACTGGACCCAATCATCTTATTACTCTGAACTCACGGGTTCGCATCGTCGTTCCCCGCACGGAGGGACCGTGCGGAGTCCACTGTGGGATTCCCAACGCGTACGTTTTGCAGCTGGAAGCTTTGCGATGGTGGAAATCGCGAGTGTCGCCGGTCGTTCAGACCAAGCGTGGATCGGGACAACACGGTATCCGTAATCCGGCCACCGGTGTCGATTCCGCAAGCTCTAGTTAAAACGTTGAAAGAGAAGAGCGGCGTTGGTGCCGCCAAATCCGAAAGAATTCGACAAAACGTACTCGAGATTGGCATCCCGGCTTTCATTGGGAACGTAGTCCAAGTCGCAGTCCGGATCCTGAGTTTCGTAATTGATCGTCGGAGGTATGACCTGGTCCCGGAGCGCGAGTACGCTGATCCCGGCTTCGACGGCTCCGGCGGCACCCAGAAGGTGTCCGATCATCGACTTCGTCGAGCTGACGGGGATCCTCCCCGCATCATCCCCGAAGAGCCGCCTTATGGCTATCGTCTCCAGGCGGTCATTTGGAGGTGTCGACGTCCCGTGGGCGTTGATATAGCTGACTTTATCGGGTGCAACGTCCGCACTCTTCAGAGCGTTCTGCATTACTCTGTAGCCACCGCCTCCATCTTCCGATGGGAGCGTGATGTGATAGGCATCGGCGCTCATGCCATATCCGACAAGCTCGGCAAGAATGGGAGCGCCCCGCTTCTTCGCCATTTCGAGAACTTCCAGTACGAGAATCCCAGAACCTTCACCCATCACGAAGCCGTCCCGCTCACGATCGAAAGGTCGGGAGGCCCGTTCAGGCTCGTCATTACGGGTGGACAGGGCCCTCATGGCGGCAAATCCACCCACCCCCATCGGGGTAATTGCGGCTTCAGATCCTCCCGCAATCATTATGTCGGCGTCGCCTCGGAGCATTAACTCGTAGGCATCGCCCACTGCGTGCGCTCCGGAGGAACAGGCCGTGCACGGAGCAGAGTTCGGCCCTCTGGCTCCGAAACGAATGGAAACCTGGCCGGCTGCCAGGTTGATGATGCTGGATGGTATAAAAAACGGAGAGATCTTGCGGGGACCGCCGCGTATGAAGTTGTCGTGTTCACGCTCAATAATATTGAAACCACCGATTCCCGAACCGATGAACACCCCGGCTCTTTCGGAAAGCTCTGGCGTTATTTCCAGGCCAGACTGTTCGACGGCAAACGCGGAAGCAGCAATCGCGCAATGAATAAACCTATCCATCTTCTTGACCTCTTTCTTCTCGATCCAGTTCAGTGGATCAAAATTGGTCAGCTCTGCTGCAATCTTTGCGGAAAACTGCGTCGTGTCGAATCGTGTGATCTTAGAGACCCCACTTCGGCCTGCCCGCAGACCTTCCCATGTCGCATCAGTTCCGATTCCGAGTGCGGTGACGAGTCCGACACCTGTAACGACGACTCTCCTCTCCAAGACCTAAAACCTCCGACTCTGCTTACTTCTTGGGCCCGTGAGCTTCGATGTATTCCATCGCTTCCTTCACGGTGGTGATCTTTTCAGCCGCGTCATCGGGAATCTCTATGCCAAACCCTTCCTCCAGCGCCATGACCAACTCCACCGTATCCAGGGAATCTGCTCCCAGGTCGTCAATGAACGAAGCTGTGGGTGTGACCTCCGATTCGTCAACACTCAGCTGCTCTACGATTATTGCTTTGACTTTTCCTTCAACCGAAGAAGACATTTGCACAACCTCCGTCTTTCGAATGATTCTCAATGCACGCCACAGGGCGAGACACGCGTGGCTCGACAACGAGGGCGGGATGAACCCGGGAAGCTCACGTCACTGCGAAGTCTGCAGTGTGTCCAGGGCATGGTCCAGCGAAGCCTCGTCCTCCGCGTTTAGCATTGTAACCGACTTTTCGATGGAACGAAGCAGTCCCGGTCAGAACCTTTCCCGGTCCAACTTCGATAAAAGTGTCGACTCCCGAATCGAGAAGAAAACGCATGGTCTCATGCCAGCGGACCGGCCGGGAAGTCTGTCTCCGCAGCGCTTCGCGTGCTTCCGAACCGGTCCGAATTACCTGCGCGTCAACGTTCGTCACGATGGGAAACTGCAGATCTCCGAAAGCGATCGCACTTAGATCTTCAGATAGGCGCTCCTCCGCTGGCAGCATCAAGCTGCAATGGAATGGAGCACTCACCGGGAGGAGTAATGCTTTGCGTGCTCCGGCGCTCCTGGCCTCGTCAATGGCTCGTTCGACCGCCGCCCGATTGCCGGCAATCACAACCTGGGTTGGCGAATTGAAATTGGCTGGCGTCACCACTTCCGATTCTTCAACACGCTCACAGACCGCCCTAACCGCGTCGGGATCGAGTCCAAGTATTGCCGCCATCGCACCTTCGCCCACAGGAACAGCTTCCTGCATGTAGCGTCCGCGATTCCGAACCAGGGACACCGCGCTCGAGAAATCAAGCGAACCCGCAGCAACCAGTGCGCTGTACTCTCCTAAGCTATGTCCCGCGACGAAATCTGGCGTCACACCGCGTTCTAATAGCACGCGGAAAGCACCTACGGCAGTCATCAGGAGAGCCGGTTGCGTGTTTTCGGTAAGCCTCAGCTCTTCTTCCGGTCCCTCCAAGCACAGCTTTGATATCGGAAAGCCCAAGGCATCATCCGCTTCCCGGAACAGGGCGGCTACAGACGGACAGCGTTCGGCCAGATTGCGGCCCATGCCAGCGTACTGGGCGCCTTGGCCCGGGAACATGAGAGCAATTTTTCGGGATGCCATTTAAAAGCGAAGTGCGAATTGGAGCTAACTGATGACGCCGGAGCGAGATACATTGGTATCACTCTCGACGGCTTGTTCTGGGCTGGAAGGATCCGGCTTTGTCAGGCCTAGCTTATGAAATTCGCGCTCGAATTCTTCGTTGACGTTCTGTTCGCAGAATTCGTGGGCCACCCGAATCGCGTTCTTTATGGCGTTCGCGTTAGATCGGCCGTGACAGATGATACCGATGCCCTTGATGCCCAGCAGCGGGGCACCCCCGTATTCGGAATAGTCCATTCGGCGGCTGAATTGCTGAAACGCCTTCTGGGCCAGAATGTAACCGACCTTCGCCGAAAGCGTCCGCCGAAGCTCGTCCCCCAACATCGTCGTTACCGTCTCTATGAGGCCCTCGCTCAACTTGAGCGCAACGTTCCCCGTAAAACCGTCGCAGACGATCACATCCACATCACCCTTAAAAATATCTCTGCCCTCAATGTTGCCTACAAAGTTCAGCGGAGCCTGCTTGAGAGTCTTGAAGACTTCCTTCGTCAGCTCGTTGCCTTTTGAATCTTCCTCGCCAATCGACAGCAAACCGATTCGGGGACGGCGGATGCCGAATATGTAGCGCGAATATATGTCCCCCATGATTGCGAATTGCACCAGGTGCAAAGGCTTGCAATCGACATTCGCACCCACGTCGAGCAGGATCGAGGGTTTTCCCTTCTGTGTCGGCAGAACGGTCGAAAGCGCGGGCCGGTCCACGACCGAAAGTGAGCCTGCGATCACCTTCGTGGCAGCCATCACAGCCCCCGTGTTTCCTGCACTGACGATACCGGAAACCCGGCCCTCACTCATCAGGTTGGCCATTATACGGACTGACGAATCTTTCTTGCGGCGGAGCGGGCTCATCGCGGATTCTTCCATGCCCACGACCTCGCTGGCATGATGGACTTCGATGGAGTGGCCGGACGTTTCGTGCCCGCTGAGAGCCGCCTCAATGGGTTCGGATTGGCCAACAAGCACCACGTGAACGCCATATTCGGCCGCGGCAAGCACGGCGCCCTCGACTTCCACTGCCGGAGCGTGGTCGCTCCCCATTGCGTCGACTGCGATTGTCGTCACGGGATAGCTTTATTCTTCAGCGGTCTCTATGACTTCACGGCCTTTGTAATAGCCGCAATGGGGACAGACACGATGCGGCAGTCTTAACTCGTGACAGTTAGAGCATTCCGCAAATGATGGTGCCGTCAGAGAGTCATGAGCGCGCCGCTTGTTCTTGCGCGTTTTTGAATGTCTACGTTTTGGATTAGGCATGAGTTAGTTACTAACTCCGACTTAAATGGGATTTTCCAACTGCTTCTTGAACTCTCCTAGAACTTCGAACGCAGGATTGATCTCCTGAAGGGAACATTCACACGAATCGTTGTTCAGGTGGATTCCACAAACTGGACAAAGCCCGGGGCATTCGGAGCGACACAGGGGCTTCATGGGCAGAGCGAGAAGTACCTGCTCCCGCATCAGCTCATTCAACGGCAATTCGGATCCGGTCAAAAACGAAATCCGCGTGTCAGACTGTAACAACGCAAGCTCTTCGTGTTCGGCGTAAATCAGACTCTCGCGATGCTGGAACAATAAGTCAAACTCTCTGCGAACCGACTCTCGAACGGGATCGAGACACCGGACGCACTCCATTTCCACCACGGTGACGACTTCTCCGGACAGGCGGTATTCGGAGTTGTTCCGCTCTAGGAAACCCGACCAAACCAGGAGTTCGATCTGCCGGATCCCATGTTCGGGTAAATCCAGCTCGCCTGGTGCCAGAGAGCCCTGGAGCACCAATCGTCCACTGCCAAGAGCCGCCAGATCAACACTCGAGGCTCCAAACTCGCGACCTCGATCGGGAGAAGTCCTCGAATTCACGTTCACTTTACAAACACCTGGACGAGGGCCTACCGACACCATCCCTGCTGGTCCGACGAATGGATCAGGATCAAGAGGGTTCCTCGGAGCTATCGGCGGGGGTCAGCCGTCTCAGCGCACGATCCGCGTCTTCGCGGAATGGGGAGTCCGGATACTCGCCGACAAGAGTCTGGTAGAAACCGAGCGCCTCCTCAGGCATGGATGTTGCCTCATGGAGCCGTCCCAGTTCGTATAAAACTGCGCTCTGCGAGTAGCCACCTGTATCGGCTAGCGCCTGATAAACTTCGATCGCATGCTCCAGATCGCCCTGACTCTTATAGGACTCAGCCAAGGCGACACGTGCAACCTGGCTGATCATCTCGTCGCCTGATTCGGCCAACCCGGCGAAAATCGCGATTGACTGATCGGAATTTTCCAGACCCTGATGACTCAGACCGGCAAAATACCGGGCGATCTGAGTCGCAGGCTGATCGGGATAGTCGGACTCAACGCGTGCCGCTTCGGCCAGAGTGGCCTGGAATCTTGCCTCGTCGGACGTGTCTTCGGTGACCGTTGCGTAGACTCGAATGACTTCGGCGAGCGCGCTCTGGGCTGCTGCTTCGCGGTTCGCCGCAGCCACGTTTAAAACCACGATGATCGCGATGCCTACGACCGCAGCACTCACACCGATGGCGATCGGCTTCCCATGTTCCATGACATAGGTCGTCACCGACTCCAGAACCGATGTGATCTCATCCTTCTGAACCAGTTCTTTCCGAGTCAACTTCTTGCGTGCCAACGAACAGACCCCCTACGGGCTATAAACAACGCTAGCCGGACTGCAATCGATTCTGAACTTATTGAGTCTAAGCTAGCAATCTGACAAACACAAGTTAGCCCGCCCACTCCCACGGTGTCCCATCTATTCCATTTCTCCGACTGATGATGTTAGTTTTCAAACGTCAAATACATCAACAAAACTGAAGCGAATCAGCGGAGGATTGAGATGCACAGGACAGGCAAGCCGTGCAAGCAACAAGGTTTCTATCGATCGAACGACTGCGGCTATGAAGTTGAACTCCTTGAGGGACAAGCATTTCCGGACTGCCCGGTGCACGATCGGCCCGCAACCTGGACCTTCATCAAACCGACGGTTTCAGCCCGTAAGCGGACGGCGAAATCGAAACCGGCACGTTAGAAGCAAAGAAGGGCACAGGGCATTTCGTTCAAGCGCTCGGGCGAAGGCGCCGTCACTGGGCCCCAGGACTGCCCGATCGAAGCGGCCGGACCGAAGCCGCAGCCCGCCGGTCCCGCTGGGGGAGCTATTGCAGACAGGGTTCAGTCTGTTTGATGGGTGCCACTGGCGATCTGGACTTCAGAATGGATTTCGGTGCTAAGCAGGGAGGGGCAGGGCGCCGGCAATACTGACACGTCTTCCCTGGCTTCTTCATACCAGTTCACGACTTGAGCCTCCGGGTGGCCGATAGCTCTGTTGTCCGTGGTATGAGCGAACCTGAAGTACCCTGTTCAGTCTTGCGACAGATCTCCGGGTACATTTCAAACGTTCCGCGATCATCGTCATGGACAAGTTCGTATCCTTCAACAGCGTCTGGATCCTTAGAAGCTCGTCCCTGGTGAGAGGCTCTCGTTGAGGCCGTGACATTTCAAAGTAAACCGGGGAATTCAATGTGGCTGCGTTCGACCTCGGCGCAGATTTCGCAGTGACAGCCCTCTGGCAGATCACGATGGGCTCTCCACACCATGTCCTGAAGTTCGCTGATTTCCTGACTACTTCTCACATCTTCAGATATCAACGCGCTAAGACTGATCTCCTTCTTTTTCAGCTCGGCTTCCAGAGTTGCGATGCGAGCGTCGGCTCTGACGAGCCGGGTCTGAATATGTTCGTTAAACTCACCGGATGCTTCAGTGTTGCCTTTCTTGCGATCGGCTTTTAAAACCGACGCCAAGCTCGTCGTCCAATCCGAAATGGTTTGAGTGTTCTTCACTGCCCACCTCCCATAAGTCATCCACAACCTTTTAAGCGCTCACTAAGTGCCCGGGTTGGCTCCCTAAGTTCGGGTCTTGAAAATCGTTCGAGCCTTAGGCTACGCCAAGAGTTAGATACCGCAGATGTCCCGAGATACTCAGTAGAGGGGCGACGGAGCGCGAATAATACAGAAAATATAAGAAATAAAATTGGAGCAGGGGTCAACAGACAGTAGATCAAAGACAGGGCATTGCTCAATCACCCCACCGGCGTGATAGAGGGAGCCAGAACACCGGTGTCAATTCTCTGGAATTAAATGACCCTGGGAGGACTCGAACCTCCGACCTCCGGTTTAGGAAACCGCTGCTCTATCCACCTGAGCTACAGGGCCGCAACCCCTCAGCTTAGCAACTCAGCAAAGAGAAATGGGAGCCGAATGAGTGGAGGCACTCACCTGCTGTTCTGGAACAGGCTCGGAATGAAATATCCCGGACCGAGTCGACCCCATTCAGGAGCCAGGCGGGTCACGCGGAACCTGGATGGGTTGGTGGCCGCACCCGGGACTTTCCTCCTGTGGCCGATTTCACGAGATCAGTGACGAGCCGCGGCAGTTCGACCGAGTCGAACGGCTTCTGGACCTGCAGGTTGCTGACGCTGGACAGGTACTCGGCAGCCCGGCGGGTAAAGATACCACCAGTGAGGAATACCATTCGCCTCGAGAGCGCAGGGTAATCGGCCGAGAGCCACTCGTGTAACTCCATGCCGGTCAAGTCGGGCATCATCAGATCACACAGGATGACATCGAAGGACTGGTCCTGCTCCAGGATCTTACGGCCCTCCACCCCCGAGTCAGCTGTGACGACATCGTGTGTCCGCCCCAGCAACCGCTTCAGCACCTGGCAAATTTCGGGATCGTCGTCCAAGACCAAGACTCGCCCCGTTTGGGCATGAATCGGAGTCACATGCACCCGCCCATCATCGCTAGATCGCAGCGCAATATCGCAGCTGTCCACTGATTTTAGACTGCCAATCGCGGGGTCATTCGACCAGGCGTTCGAGCTCTCTCTCGCTCTGCTCGACTTCAGCACACACGGCGCAATCGCAGCTACCGGGCATCTCACGATGACAGCCCCAGATGATCTTCTGGAGTGCAGAGAGTTCCTCACACGTTCGAAGATCTTCAGCGAGCAACTGAGCGAGGGCCTCCCTCTTACCCACCAGTTCCGATTCAAGCGTCGCGATGCGTCTATTCGCGTCGGCGAGTTTGGCAAGCAGCGGTCCGACAGACAGCTCCCGCATTTGAGTTGGGTTGCTGCCAAGAGATGGTCCTGTAAATAGTGGCAAGTCCATAGATTCTGGTAGCGCCATAGTTTTCTCTCCTTATCGCCTTACGGGGTCGACCTGTCCACGATTGGAGCAATCGCCGTCAATGGCCTCAAATTGCCCTTTCCCGAGGGCCGCCGACACCCATCCGCCTCCCCGGACATCTCCAGCCTGCCGTGGCCTGAAGTCCCAATAACTTCGGGGTGAATTTCCTGAACACTAACGACAAATTCATGAATGCGGTGGAGGGTGGCATCCTCAGCCCCCACCTCGCCCGTCGGCCGGGTCGCGGCATCTACCGTGTCGGTCTTGACGTGGATGCCAACAAATCGTCCGTTCACTTGGAACCTCACCGGGGTATATGCAGAATCAGTGTATGCATCTCTGATTCCAATGCTCTAATCACTCGAACAAGCCAGTCCACACGTGACGACACTGATCCCGGCACCTGTCAGCATCACGGGACCGTCGCAAAATCCGGGGATTATTCCCTGAAAACCACCCCATTCTGGTGCAATCACAACCCCCTCACTACGTTGGGCGGTCTTCCTGGACAACAGTCAGAAGGGCTTGCCTCTCTCCCCGCCTCATTGAAAACATCACCCGGCAGGCACACACTTCAGAAGGCGTTTCGAAAACAGAGCGGGTTCGATCGAGGCCGGGTGCGGCTTTGAAGGCTCGGGACGGAAGTGCACATCAGCAACAACGACGGGCATGAATAGCAACCGGATGCGTCGAGTGCCCGTGATATTCACCTTCATCTGCTCCCTGATTCCATCAAGGATCGTGGAAGCTGAACCGAGCGCGGCGTTCGGAGCGGGTCCAGGCTCCGAGGGTGGCAGCTGAGTCCAGTCCGGCGTCGGGCAAGGTCTGGAAGGAGGACCATAGAGGGAAATATTCGCTGGTAGCCGGCACGGCTTGGATTCATCACGGCACGCGGGGGGCCGGGGGCCGCAGGCTGCTTGGGCGTTATCTTTCCGGACCCGTCCGAGTGTGACGATTGCCGTCAGCAAAAACACACTGCTGGCGGCCCGAGGCGAGGGTCTACGTCCCTACGAACTCTGACCGGACGGAGGCGGGCGCAACCACCAGATCGTCCCGGTTTGAGCCCGGGCGGGGCGGCTCAAGCTGAAACAGAAACCGGCTGGACGGGCACGCTTTTTGCCAATAGAGATCTGTCCCACTCATCAGTACTGGATCAACGAAAATACTTCGTAGCCGTCGAGTTTTTCCCTGCCGTTTAAGAACTCCAACTCCACGACAAACGTAAAGCCGGCAACCACGCCTCCCGCCTTCTCTACCAGTTGGGCTGCTGCTTGAGCCGTCCCGCCGGTGGCGAGTAGGTCATCGGCGACGATAACCCGACTTCCTTGCGGAAACGCCCCCTTGTGGATTTCCAGCGTGTCCGTGCCGTATTCCAGATCGTAGGTGACAGCTTCCGTTTCCGAGGGAAGTTTCCCCGGCTTGCGGATCGGAATGAAGCCGGCATTGAGGTTATAGGCCAGCGCGGGCGCGAATATGAAACCGCGGGCTTCGATGCCCAGGACAAAGTCCGCCTGAATCAGGCGCGTCTGAAGCGTCAAGTAATCAATTAGCCGGCAAAAGCCAGGGCGGTGCTTGAGCAGCGTCGTGATGTCGTAGAAGAGAATACCGGGTTTTGGAAAATCAGGTACTTCGCGGATCAATTTCTTGAACTCATCCATGTGGTTAGACCTCGGATGTTACAGAATATTAAAGGCTTTAAATGGATTAAAGAATGGGGGCTCTGACTTAGTGACCGCGTCCACGCCCGAGACTGCAGGCCCCCGTTCCAGTTCCCGTCGAAAAGCGGCCAACGCCACGATTTCACCTTCTGCGACGACCTCGACCCGCCCATCGGTCAAGTTATTCGCGAATCCCAGGATGTCGTGGCGCCGGCACGGGCCCGAAGCAAAGTGACGATAACCGATACCCTGGACAATGCGACTAGCGGTAAAAAGTTTTCTGGTGGTCGGGGCCACTGTTCGGGTGAAGTCGAGGTAACAGTAGTGAGTTAAGAGTTAAGAAGAGACGAGATGATCTCCGAAACCCACAGCGATCAGGTCTCAACGCTTAACTCAATTGCTCACTCGACTTGTGAGTGAGTGATTTCCAGCATCCGGTTCAACGAAACGCGAGCCCAACGGGCCACTTCGTCGGCTACCGTGATCTGGTTGACGACACGATCTTCGAGAAGGCTCTCCATGGCCCAGAGCAGGTGCGACGGATCGATCCGAAACATTGTCGAGCAGAGGCACCCGCAATCATCAAGGGGAATGATCAGTCGCTCGGGATTTTCGTTTCGCAATCGGTTGACCAGGTGAATTTCCGTCCCGATCGCCCACTCGGTACCGGCCGGTGACTGCGACACACACTTGATAATGTGCTCGGTGGAGCCCACGGCATCGGAAGCCTGAACAACTTCAAACCGGCACTCCGGATGGGCGATCACACGGATATTGGGGTACCGTTGACGCACCTTCTCCACATGTTCGGGCAGGAAACGCCCATGGACAGAACAATGGCCCTTCCACAGGACGATGCGGCTCTCGATCAATGCCTCTCGGGTGTTCCCTCCGAGTTCCTCGTAAGGATCCCAAACCGCCATTTCTTCCAGGCGGAATCCAAGGTGATAGCCTGTATTGCGTCCCAGATGCTGATCGGGAAGGAACAAGAGCCGGTCCGCGCGCTCCAGAGCCCAACGCATCACAGCAGGAGCATTCGAAGATGTGCAGACAGCCCCGCCGTGACGCCCGCAAAATGCTTTGACTCCTGCGGTCGAATTCATGTAGGTAATCGGAATGATGGTATCAAGCGTCAGTTTGCTGAGTTCGTCCCAACACGTTTCGACCTGATCCAGGGCAGCCATGTCCGCCATCGAACAACCTGCGTTCAAGTCCGGCAGAATCACCTTCTGGTAGGAAGCGCTCAGTACGTCAGCGCTTTCGGCCATGAAATGGACGCCGCAAAACAGAATGTATTCAGCATCCTTCTGCTCGGAAGCCCATCGGGCAAGCTTGAAGGAATCCCCCCGAAAGTCGGCAAATTTGATCACTTCGTCGCGCTGATAGTGGTGCCCAAGGACCACTAAACGCGAACCCACGCGCTCCCTGACTTCGGTGATTCTCCGATCCGTTTCATCTTCGCTCAACCGGGTTAAGTGCTTGGGCAGAAGTGTCTGAAACATGGTCCTGTAAACGGGCTCAATACATTGACTGATTAGCCATAACACTCTCGACAGGCGGGAATAAGAGGGTCCGCGCAAGGGATCCTTTATCAAGCCTACTCCGATATCTTACTGAACGGATTCACAGACTGTCAATCGGCCCGAACGTATCAGGTTCAGGCAAATCAATCTGTTAGGGTCAGTCTCATCCACCATTTGACGAGCGCCCTCTTTGGAGCTTTGCTAAAGCTTCGAAGCTGAAATGTCGATTTTGTAAGACGAGGCAAAGTTATGTCCACGGCCGTTGACTTCAAGAGACGTATCTACGCGCTTCGTGATCTACCGACGATCCCGGTGGTAGCCCGCAAGATCCTGCTGGCTGCAGAAGACGAGCGGAGCAGCAACCGGGCACTCGCGCGTATAATCTCCCGTGACCAGTCCCTGACAGCGAAGGTTTTGCGTCTGGCCAACTCGGCATACTACGGACTTCGGAACGAGGTTCGGACGGTCAATCATGCCGTATCCATCATCGGATCCACGATGCTGAGGCAGCTGTCGCTGTCTGCGTTTGTCAGTGATAAATGGAAAACAGGTGGCGTCAAGCAGACGGACTTCTGGAGGCACTCGGTTGCTGTCGCCTACGCCGCATCATTTCTCGCCGAAAGATCCGGGAACGCATCTCCTGATGAAGCCTTTTGCGTCGGCCTTCTTCATGACATTGGAGTGCTCGTCCTCGATACGGAATTCCCGGAAGAATACGAACGGGTCCACGAGGGTTTGGACCAGGAGGAGGGAACACGGGATGAGGTCGAACGCGCCATGCTGGGCATCGACCATCTTCAGGCCGGTGTCTGGCTGGCCGAGCGCTGGCAACTGCCCAAGTCCTTTGGTGCTGCCATCGCCGATCACCACGGTGAACCTGTCGGAGAGCTCGGGACCGGCACTCTGACCGATATCGTCAGGGTGAGCGATCGAGTCGCCGGATCAATTCAGATGGGACTGGACGGCGAAGTCGCGGAAATCAACATCGAGGATTGGAGCGAAGTCACTAAACACCTCCAATCGAAAGCTGATGACATCGAAAACTTCTTCAAGGCGGTTTAGGACAGCACATGCACGATGAACCTACTTTTCACTTCAGCGAAGCACTCGAGAACGCGGATGCGGCTTTCGGTTCGAAGATCGATGAACTTTCCTTCGTCAGCCGTGTGGGTGAGGCGACCAGGGGTCACACCTCCACACACGAGCTTGCAGAAGAACTGGTTGAAATCATCGCGGAAGCAACACTTTCGAAACATGCACTCCTGTACCGTCGAAGTCTGGAAAACCGGTACGACCTCCTGGCCGCTTCGACGGTCTTCGGCGTCGCGGTCTTCCCTGCTTCATTCGATCTCTCCGTGGTACCGGGCAATTTCGCAGGTGAATCCGGTCCGGTCGCTCTCCTGGATCTGGATGCCGAGAAGATTGACAACAGCCGGTGGCCTTTCCCTCCCTCCCTTCGGTCATGGCTCTTCATTCCGCTGGTTGAGGGTGATACATGCCAGGCGCTGCTGATGTTGGCCGACGAAGAACCGTCCTCGATCGACCCAGCAAGGGGACGCACATTGATGATGATCGCACCTCAACTCTCCAGTGCGCTTTCCAACATCGAACTCCATGACGGTTTAAGCGCAGCGGAAAGTCAGTACAGGGCGTTGATCGACCACATGCGGGATCCCGTCTACATCTGCACAAGGAATCTCCGGATAATCGGATCCAACCAGGCGGCGAGCACACTGTGTTCCCCGGTGAAACAGTGGACTGACTTCAAAGCCCTTCTCGTCAATTCTGAAATTGCGGAACTCTTCGAAGCGAGCGTCCAGGAAGACGGTGCCGTTCAGGACTTCGAAGCAGAGTTCCGCTCCCCCAACAGCGAACCGCTTACAGGACGGTTGAGCGCCGTCGCGGACTCGGTCCGGGTTTCCGTAATCGTTCGAGATATCACCGAAGAGAAGAAATTGTCGCACCAACTGGCCCGCGCCCAGAAGATGGAATCCATCGGAGCCCTTGCCAGTGGCATCGCGCACGATTTCAACAACATACTGGGAATCATACTGCCGATGGCGGAATTACTTCAGTTGAGGAACTCGTCGGATAAGCGGGGTCGACGCCTTGAAGCAATCGTGCGTGCATCCAAGCGTGGCGCGCAGCTGACCGAACAACTTCTGGGACTGGGGCGCGACCAACCGGTTTCGGTTGAACCCTTATGCCTGAACGATGTGGTCCGTTCAGCGGAGCAATTGCTCAAGGAATCACTGGAGCGCACGATTTCCGTCCGACTTGATCTTGCCGAATCCCTGCCAAAGATCGAGGCTGATCAAGGCGAACTGACCCCGATGTTGATCAATTTCGCCGTCAATGCCCGTGATGCTATGGAAGGAAAAGGCTCGATTACATTCCAGACACGAGCGGAAAACGAAGGTGTGCGGATCAGTGTGATAGACACAGGACCGGGTATCCGGCCCGACGTCGTGGATAAGGTCTTCGACCCGTTCTTCACCACTAAGAGGCGCGGCCGGGGTACCGGCCTCGGCCTCAGCCTGGCCTACGCCACGGTCAAACGTCACGGCGGAACGATTGATGTCGAAACCTCTCTGAAGACCGATGCGCACACCAAAACGGACACGGGGACGGAGTTTCGTATCTGGTTCCCCAAGGCGGGGAAAACGTTCGAATCATCCAACGTCGTTGAATCGAAACGATCTGAAGGGCGGAAAACAATTCTGGTGGTAGATGACGAACCGCACCTGCTGGAGCTGATGGAAATCTCGCTGTCAAATTCAGGGTACCGGATTCTCAGCGCTTCCAACGGGGAACAGGCACTTCAGCAGATGAATGCCGAGGTCGATCTTATTGTCCTTGATATGATCATGCCGGTAATGGACGGACGGACTGTATTGAAGTCGATTCGGCCGCTTTATCCCCGTACGAAAGTGCTGGTCGCGTCTGGCTATGCCAGTCCCGAGCGGCTCGCAGCCGTTACGGCCCTTGGAATCGATGGGCTTCTCGCCAAGCCTTTCCCATTGAGCGAACTCACCAAAACCGTACGCGAGATCCTTGACGGCATCGCCGCGTAACCCGTATTCTCTTTTGCACGTGATAGTTTTCTAGAGGAAGTAAATACTGATGGAGCAACGCCTTTATGGGCAGTGATACCGGTAAAGAGAAATGGCCGTCCTACACCATGGTCGAGCCCCGAATGCGGAAGATCTATTTCCGCTTCTACCAGGATACCTACAAAAGTTCCGTGTTGGACCGCAAGACCAAGGAATTGGTCGCGATCGCCGCATCTCTCGCAGCTCATTGCGAGGGTTGTCTGGAAGGGCATATCAAGAAGGCGCTCAAATACGGGGCGACCCGCGAAGAACTGAGCGAAACGATCGCCATTACGATGGGCGTCAACGCGGCCGCGATCGTGGATTTAACCGATAAGGCCTCTGAAGCACTTCTCATCCGCCATTTCGACGATAGCGTTGCCCCGGAACCTGACAACGAAAAGGAAGTCGCAGCACAGAAAGAGGAATAACCCCATGCGCTGGCGCGATCTCGTTACGTTGATCGTCGTTTTCCTGTGTGTTCCCTCACTCGGGAATCAACGTCCAACTTTCCGTCAGGACTCGGATCGGGACATCATACCCAACGGCTCCCGGGTCCAGTACAAGACGTTTCCGAGCGACATCCTCGCCCGCGACCTACCCTACGGACTGTATTTGCCTCCGTCCTACGAAGAAAGCGATCAAGACTTTCCCGTCGTGTTCTTCCTCCACGGAGCAAACGAGAACGAAAAACGATGGAGCACGCGCGGGCGCACCGACCTGATGCTCGACAAGATGATCGCCGAGGGCGAGATCGGAGAGTTCATCGTCGCCGTACCTTTCGGAGAAAACAGCTTCTACACAAACTCCGTGTCCGGGGAACGATGGGAAGACATGGTCACCGAAGAGTTTATACCGATGATCGAATCAGACAACCGCGCACTTGGAACGCGAGAAGGGCGCGCGATCAGCGGCGTATCCATGGGTGGCTATGGGGCACTGAAACTTGCCATGAAGAATCCCGATCTCTTCGGCTCGGTCAGTGCGCACAGCGCGATGCTGCTCGATGAATTCGAAAGCACTACCCTCAGCCCTAGAATGCAGCAGATGTATCTCTCCCTCTTTGACGATATATTTGGCGTGTCGGAGAGCATGGCGTCCTGGGACGAGAACAACCCGCTGGGCATTGCCCGCGAAGTTAGCCTCAACGGTATGAAGATTTACTTCGACTGCGGCACTGAAGACCAGTACGGGTTCTATACCGGAGCCGCCCAGCTTCACGAGGTTCTCGATGCTCGGGGCATCGACCACGAGTTCCACCTCTACCCGGGACGCCACGGTTGGGACTACGCACGAGAGCACACGGCCGCTTCGTTGCAGTTTCACTGGGCCGCTTTCGACGCCGAATAACCGCCCCCGCCCCCCCCGGGGACTGACAACCTCTCTATCCGTTCTCTGACGATCCTGACAGAACCTGACAGTCGGAGATCGAGGTCACGATCCACGGTCCCCCGATCTCACAACGTGTACTGCAGCTGTGTGTCCCCCTTCCGAGGGTCAGCAGACCGTTATAATCAGACCCATGACGAGGCCCGTCACATTTGCATTTCACACCATCCCTGACCAAGAAGTTCGCAGCCAGGCCGAGGCACTTCCGTCTGTTCCGCGGCGCTCGGGAGTGTTCCGAATTTTCGATGTTCAGGGCAAACTGATCCTGCTTGAAAAGACCCACAACCTGGCGGAACGGATTGGCCGCTTCTATTCTGAGGCCCGCGAAACACGGGCACTGGATCTAAGGGATATCACCGATCGGGTTGAGTTCTGCCGGACTGACTCTCCCCTAGAGACCCTGTACCTCCTCCACTCCGAACAGCGGCGCTGGTTTCCGGACACCTACCGAAATATGCGGACGCTGCCGCGCTTCTACTTGCTCAAGATCAACCATCGACAGCGTTTCCCGAGACTGTATGCCGCACGCCAGATCAAGCGTGGTGTCGCCTACTTCGGGCCGTTTGTGCGAAGAAGTGAATTGGAGCGATTCAAGGCGGCTGTGGAACGTACGTTCAGGATCCGACCCTGCCACTACAACATTCGCGGAAACGATCCCTACCCGGACTGTCTCTATTTCCAGATGCGCACCTGCTCCAAGCCATGCAATGGGGACATCGGACGCCCGGCCTATATGGAAGATATCGATGATGCCATTCGATTTGTACAGGGACGGGAACAGGCCACTGTCTCGGGCACGCTCGCCCGAATCGAAAAACTCGCTGAAGACACGCGCTTCGAAGAGGCGGAACGGTTGCGGCGCAAGCTGGACCGCATCAAGCGCGCCCGTAAGGAGTATCGGGAGACCTACCGGGATCTCTGGAGTTTTGACTTTGTTGCCGTGATGGGTTCTGGATCGGTGAAAACGAAGAAGATCGCACTTATTCTTGAAGGACACATCGTCGCCTTCGAAGAACACAAAGTGGCCGACATCGAGGAGACTCTACCGGCAATGACCCGGGCTCACTTGGGGGTTCAGCCCAAAGCGGTCTCACCCGAGCGCCACTATGAGGAGTTCTGTTTGGTCTCAAGCTTTCTAAAGCGTCGCTTAGAAAACGTCCGACTATTCCCATTGGGAGATCCAGTAGAAACCGCCGTTGAAATCGTTCGGGACATTGAGGAGAAGAAGGGCCGGCGCAAAGCCGGAAAGGACGCAGAGGACGCAGACAACGCTGAGGGCTGACCTTAAACGTATTCGGCTCTCAGAACTCGCCGCATGACTTTGTTCGAGGCTGTTCTTGGGAGTTCATCTATAACGACTACTTCAGCAATTTTGAAGAGAGGATTTAATTGTTGACGTAGCTGCTTCTGCAATGCTGCGGCTAACTCGCTTTCACTGTTCCATTTTCCGGGCTCGGTCACGACATAAACTACGAGTTGACTTGCGCCCCCTTCCCTGGGTGCCACGGCGATCGCCGCTGTGTCAACAACGGCTTCAACTCTCCTCATGACTGTTTCGAGCTCCACCGAACTCACTTTGATCCCACCCAGATTCATCGTGTCATCGGCTCTGCCCAGCGCTCGATAGTACATTCCTGGCAATATCTGCATTTCATCTCCATGGCGGCGGAGAACTTCCCCTTTGCTCCCAATTGGACAGCCTTTGAAATACACCTCATGGTGATCCGTATTCAAGAGTTCCGATGAGAGTCCGAGCGCTGGTGGCATCAGGTAAACTTCTCCGGTGTCGGATTCCTCGCCATCTTCGTCCAAAATTCTAAAATCCATCCCGACTGCTTTTGCTGAAAAATAAGAGGGACTGTTGGGCTGAATTACCGTCGACGACACATAAGCTCCACCGACTTCAGTCCCGCCACAGTATTCAATGACGGGTTTGTAGCCAGCCAAAGACATCAAGAAGAGCATGTCCTCGCTGTTGGAAGATTCTCCCGTTGAACTGAACGCTTTGATGCCACTCCAATCCAGGCCCGCTAAACACCCGCTGCTCTTCCATGCCTTGACCAAACTTGGAACCACACCCAGTAGATTTACATTAGCATTCTGAACAAACCTGCCGAACTCATGTGTGTGAGGCATCCCATCATATAGAGCAATGCTTCCATTATTGATAAGGGTTGCGAATATCAGCCAGGGCCCCATCATCCAACCCACGTTCGTCGGCCAGGCAACGACATCGCCCGCTTGTATATCCTGGTGAACAAACCCGTCCAAGGCACAGCGAATAGGTGTTGTGTGATCCCAGAGAATGGCCTTGGGGTCGCCCGTCGTACCGGAAGAAAACAGAATGTTGATCGAGTCCATCGGGCCACGGCTGACGGTTTTGAATTCTTCATGTCTGGAAAGAAAGCGATTAAAGGCAATGTCTTCTACACGCAGTTTTACCTGCAGGGACTTCCGGGCCGGAAGAACTATTGCGGCTGGAGCTTCGGCGTCCAGCACCTTTTGATATAAGGGGAGGGTTTTTCCTCCACGCACGATGACGTCTTGAGTGAAGATCGCCTTGGCACCCGAAATTCGAAGTCGCGTCGCTATCTCTTCGGCTGCAAAACTATCGGCCACAGAAACCACACACATTCCGGCTCGAACGATGCCCAAATAAACGGCCACGCAATCCGCCGTCATCGGCATATCGATCGCTACAGCGTCGCCTCGTCCAAGACCCATTTCGGTCAATCCGTTAGCAACCTGTCCCGACAACGTCCTGAGTTTGCCCAATGACCAAAGCTCGACTGGCTCGCTCTCTTCTCCTCCTTCCCGTTGAAATACGATGGCGGTTCGTTCTGACGCCTCTTCGAGGCCCGTATCGAGGATGCTGTCCACAATATTCATCCGGGCCCCCCTGAACCAAGCGGGACGCTCCACGCCGCGTGTGAGATCCAATACCTGATCAAATGTTTCTTGAAAACGGACGTCAAGTTTTCTCAGGGCAAGTTGCAGAAAGTGTTCGCATTGATGCACGCTGAGATCATGAAACTCTGAATAGCTGCTGAGACCCAATTCCTTTAACCATGCTCCAAGATTCGACTTTGAGACTGCCTCTGGTTCGGGAATAACGGCCGGAGGCGGACCACGACGGAGGTCCCATTCCCGGTAGTTTTCGCGAAAAAGGTCTCTGTGAAGTTCGAACGGGTCGGACGGTTTCAGAACCGTTTTTGAAATTCTCTTCCACCTTGCGGCGGGATCTTTCAGTCTAGGGAGTTTTCTAAGCTGGCCTGCGATCTCAGCCGCTCTTGTCTTGGACACTGAGGAATATTCGATCGATGGGAGGTCAAACCAGCTCATGCATGGGCCTCCGATGCATTCTGTCATACCGATGATGCATTCTGCTTTATGGAACTTCAGTGCTCTGCTGCCTCAGGACTATTGTCTGTTTCCAGAGCCCATTGAAACAAGTTTACGCCACTGGGACGTTCAAACGTCCACACCTAAGCCAACCCGAAAAATGAAGGGAGGGTTCATTCAGGAAGGTTCCCGCCAGGCCGTGATAAAGCCCTGGGGAGTCGAGCGCCGGAGTCTCTGGGTCGCAGGCACGGAGTGAAGAGCAGCCACCGGAGTTGATGACTGAAGTCACAGGGGTCTCTCATTTCTCAGGAGCGGTGAGGAACAACGACAGGCAATGGTCCGAAAATCCGATTCGCGGTGCCTCTGTGGTCAGTGGCCTATTCTTCGACGGTTTCAAAGTGCTTTTTCACAACCTGATTCGTACGGAATCAAAGGTTTTCGCGCCACCATCGCTGGACTTCCTCGTAACCGATCAAGAATTTTGCCTTCAACTCGAAGGGTGTTACGACGGCCACGATGCGGGATCCTGGAAGAAAATAAGGCGATAGTTCTGAGTTTCTTACAACCTCGGACTGAATTTCGAACGACGTCAGCCCCAGAAATATTACGACACCGATCAACCATCCGCGCACAAAGCCAAAGGCACCTCCGAGCAACCGGTCGAACCATTCGATGTGCGCGAACTCAAAAATCCTGTAAACGAACCAAATCAGTGTGAAACCAACGATCAGCGTTCCCCCGAACAGGAGAACGAATCCTAAGAACAGGGCAAGGTCCTCCGTTCTGGTAACACCGACGAAAATCGCACCGATATCCCGGTAGAACCAGGCAGCCACTAAAACTCCCGTTATAACCGTAGCGAGGCCGAGGACTTCGCGAAAAAACCCTCGCATGGCACTCATGACGACCGAATACAGTAGGATTGCAACCACAAGCCAGTCCAAGACTGTAAGGTTCCCGATGGAAATATCCATTGTGTGATTCTAGGTTTCGTCTTATTCGAACTTCAGACCGGTCAGCAGACGAAACGCTTCGATGTACTTGCTGCCGGTCGCTTCGGCGACATCAAAAGGAAGCTCGGGAGCCGGTGGCTGTTTGTCCCACCCGACACTTTCAAGGTAGTCCCGGACGAACTGTTTGTCGAAGGAGGGTTGTGCTCGCCCGGGCGAATACTTGGCGGCAGGCCAGAAACGGGACGAATCCGGAGTGAGCATTTCATCCACGATCGTAATGTTGCCGTCCACAAGTCCAAACTCAAACTTGGTGTCGCAGATAATAATGTCCCTCTCTGCAGCGAAAGCTGCAGCTCGATTGTAGACGTCGATGGAGAGATCCCGGAGTCTGTTGATCGTGTCGCGCCCGACAATGTCGGCAGCCGTCGCTTCCGATATATTCTCGTCATGCCCGGTGGCCGCCTTAGTTGCTGGAGTGAAAATGGGTTCGGAAAGCTTATCGGACTCAGTCAAGCCCGAACCCAGCCCGATGCCGCAGACCGCATTCGATTGCTTGTAGTCTTTCCAGCCGGAACCGGCAAGATAGCCGCGCACGACGCATTCGATCGGGAACACGTCGGCCCGCCGGACCAGTAACGAACGTCCTTCTAGTTCGTCCTTAAAGCCCCGCACTTCTTCCGGATATTCATCGATGTTGTCAGTGATAACGTGATTGGGAACGATCTCTTTGAAGTGATCGAACCAGAAGAGCGACATCTGGGTCAGCACCCGGCCCTTGTTCGGGATCGCAGTCGGTAGAACGACGTCAAATGCCGAAAGCCGGTCGGTCGCAATGAACAAAAGTGCGTTTCCAAGGTCGTAGATATCACGAACTTTGCCGCGTGAGTGAAACTTGAGGCCGGAAAGGTCAGTCTGGATCAAAACCATCGGAATCGTTCCTCCGAGTCCACAGTTCGAAAATCCCGCAGCTCTAACGTAGCGGCTCGATTGAGAAATAAATGGTGAACGCGGCCCTCGGCGTTGTCAATTCAATCTTACCGAAACGACTTTTGAGATTCCCGGTTCTTCCATCGTTACGCCGTAAAGCTGGTTCGCCATCTCCATTGTCCGCTTGCTGTGGGTGATAACGATGAACTGTGTCTCATCGCTCATGATACGGATCAAGTTGGCGAATCTGTCGATGTTGGCATCGTCGAGTGGAGCGTCCACTTCATCAAGGACGCAAAAAGGGCTGGGTTTGAATCGGAACAAAGCCACAACAAGGCCAAGCGCTGTGAGAGCTTTCTCTCCGCCCGAAAGAAGGAGAACGTTCTGCAGTTTCTTGCCCGGAGGCTGAGCCACAATCTCGATACCGGCATCAGGCGTATCCGCCTCTTGATCGACCAGCCGCAACTCGCCGTGCCCCCCACCGAAAAGTTCGACGAACGACTGCTTGAACCCCTGGTTGATGATCTTGAAGGCTTCGCTGAACTGATGCCGGCACACCGTGTCGATCTCCTCTATCGCCATCGTCGTATCCCGGATTGAATCGAGCAGATCCCGCCGTTGGCCGCTCAGGAACTCAAAGCGTTGGGCGGCCTCTTCATACTCCTCCACGGCCATCATATTGACCGCTCCTATCGAATCGATCTTCCGGCGCAATTCCTGATACTCGAGGTCACGCTCCGCCAATTCTTCCGGCGTCAGAGTCTCAAAGTTGTCGAGGCAGAGCGACTCTATGCTTTCCGCCAGTTCACTGAAACAGAGACTGATCAGGTGTTTCAGATCGGCATCGATCTGCGTCTTTTCAATATCGAGCTGGTTATGACGGTCCTTCCACCGGTCGAGATCGGCACGCGCTTCGTCCCAACCCGTCTCGGCCTCGCGCAAATCCCTGCGAAGCGTTTCGAGCCCCTCGAGAACCTCGGAGATCTGCTCTTGGAGTTCTTCCACTCGAACACCCAGTTCTTCCCGCCCTAAACGGTCAGCTTCGATTGAATCAAGCGCCCTCGATTTCTGTGTTCCAGTACCCTCGATCTGTTCCTCCACCTGACGGCAACGGGCTTCGAGTTCCACGACCTGAGTTCGGAACACCCCAATATCGCGCGCGAGAGCCTCTTTTCGTTCCTCGAGAACTGCCAGTTGCGATCTGAGCTCGGCTGCGGCCAGAGATTGTGTCTCCAGATCGCTCCGCAAACGCTGGCTTTCCGCACTCTGGACCTGTAGCTGTTCATCGATCGCAGCTTTCTCCGCACGAACTGTCTCCAGATCAGTCCGCGCGCGGACCCGTGCATCTTCCAAATCCTTACGCTCCTCAGCAAAACGGCCGATCTCAGCCCGCGCGATTCGCAGTCGATGCTGAATTCTTTCCAGTTCAGCAGCCAGATCTCTTAGTCCGTGATCGAGACCGAGAGCTTCTTTCTCAGCTTCCTGCGACTTGAGGGTCAGTGCCTGCCTCGATCGTTCCAACCGATCGACTCGCTCGCCGAGTTCTTCCGCACTTTGAGCAGCGGCATCCGATTCCCGACGGGCTCCTTCGACGCGGCGATCCAGATCACGCAACTCGCGCTTCAGCGAAAGTGGGCCGAGACTGGAACGTTCTCCCCAGCTGATGAGACGGTCCCTGACAACTTCACCGCTTCGGGCTACAAAAGTCTTACCGGGATAGCGACCAGAGAGACGCCATGCTTGGGAGAGGCCCTCCACGATGTAGGTGTTTCGAACATGACTGCGAAAAAACTGCAGTCGCGGATCCAGTCGAAGCAGATCGATGACCGGCTTGGCGTTTTCAATGGACTCCGCCTCTAGGGAAGACTCCGATGAGACATGGGCCACAAGAAAATCCAGTCGGCCGTGAGTGGCGCCGCGGGCGATCGCCAAAGCCTTTTCAGCATGGAGCAGGTCTGAGACAACCACGTATTGGAGTTCGCTGTGGAACAAATCCTCGACAATAGCGTCGTAGTCGGGTTCGACCTCGACGAAGTCGGCAACAATTCCCATCGGAGCCCAGGACTCGCCCCTCACATGGTTGAAGAACTGCTGAACCGCTTCCGTGCCGTACGCACGGTCCAGGGACAACTCACGGATGGTTTCGAGCCGGTGGCGAATCCCCTCTTCCCTCGACCGTGCTTCTCCGGCAGCCTGTTGTGCTTGAGCGTGCTCGGAGGAGACTGCCCGAACGTCGATTTCTACACGGTCCTGTTCAAGGGCCAAACGGCTGATCTCGGTTTGTCTTGAGGAATGTTCCAGTTGGGCTGCATCAAGCTTGGCGCGGCACTTCCCGGCGGCGACCAAGGCCTCGTCCTCTTCATTCTTGACCCTGTCGACTTGCCGGTCTAACCGATGGCGCAATTCAGCCTTGCCCGAAAGCTCGTTGCCGATTTCGGCCTCACGACTGACGATTTCGAAACGGCGGTTCCTGAGGCCGTCAAGTGCGGCTTCGGCTTCGGTTCGCAGTCTTCCGGTCGTTTCGAGAGCGGCCTGCGCCCCCAGGTGCTTTGTCCGTGCTTCGGCAAGCCCCCGATCGGCCTGATCCAACCTGGACTCACACGCCTCGATTCCTGCCTGACGGCCCTTAATTTCCTCCGTAACCCGATCCTTCTCGGCAATCAACTCGCGAAGACGTTCATCCAGTGAATCCACCTGATCCTGGAAGCGTTCGATTCGCTGTTGGGCCTTTTCAAATCCCAATTTGGTGGCCTCTCGAACTTCCCGAACTTCGTCGAGCCGCTTCTCTTCGGTTTCGACACCCTCGCGCGATTGACGCACCTGGCCGTGCAGTTGGTGGACTTTCGCTTCCATGCGCTGGCCCTCGGATGAAATTCCCGCAAGGGCTTGAACCACGCGCTCCTGGCCATCGATCAGCATTTCAGCCCGCGTCGAGAAAACGGCTCCGAGCACTTCCCGCATTCGCCGGCGGATCTCTCGATACCGCCGCGCCTTCCCTGCCTGTCGCTTCAGCGAATTCCTCTGACGTTCAACCTCTGCGAGTATGTCATTGACGCGGGCAAGGTTGTTCCGGGCTGCCTGCAATCGCGACTCAGCAAGCTTCCGCTTTGCCTTGAATTTGGTGACCCCGGCAGCCTCTTCGATCAGCGCTCGACGGTCGGAGGGCCGAGCACTGAGGAGTTGACCAATTTGACCCTGCTCGATGATGGCATAGCTGTTGGGACCGAGTCCTGTGCCAAGAAACAGGTCCTGGATATCGCGCAGACGACACGGACGTCCGTTTAAAAGGTACTGGCTTTCACCCGACCGAAACAGCCGGCGCTGAACCGTCATTTCGATAGGACCGGGAGGTGGCCCACCGTTGCTGTGAGCGGGCGCGTCATCTACCAGGCTTATCATTACCTCCGCCATCCCAAGCCGAGAGCGGCGGTCCGATCCACTGAAGATGACGTCGTCCATTCGGCCACCGCGCAAAGAACGCGGCCGCTGTTCTCCCAAAACCCAGGAGATGGCGTCGGATATATTGCTCTTTCCACAGCCGTTGGGACCCACGACGGCCGTGATTCCGACAGCGTTGACGGTGATTTCAGAACGCTCGTAAAACGACTTGAACCCGAGAAGTTCTATGCGGTTTAACTTCAGCATAACTAAATCAGAGCGCCTTCTCTGATCGAGGCGAATGGCCTCGTCCAGGCCTCGAAGGGAGGCGCAAATACCCAAATGTCGTGTGCCCCCTCAGCATCTCATCCAGGCAGACAGATTGGGTCCTTTCCAAGTCTGGAACAACTTCCTGGCTGGGACAACCAATGAAATTAAAGTGTTCCTCTAACCCGTTGCTGCGTGTTCTTTGGTAATCAATGCAAACAACACAGATATAATACCGAGCCATCTGATGACTTACTTCAAGCAATGGATCGACCAGCCCAGAAGCGTGTGGCTTCGCAGAGCCATATTTCAAGTTCACCTATGGACCGGCCTGGCGGTCGGTTTCTACATCGTGATGCTCAGCGTGACCGGAAGCGTCCTTGTTTACAGCCGCGAACTTGTCAGCGTGCTGGAATCACCGATGCCCGAGTTTCAACCCGATCGGGAAACGATGTCACTCGAAGAAATGACCCGGGCCGCCCTCCACGCCTATCCCGGCTATGACGTGACGCGAATTGGAACGCGCGTGACACAACGCCGGCCCGCTATGTCGGTCGATCTGGCGTTGGGCGACGACACCCGGGAGCGGGTCTTCAACCCCTATACGGGGGAAGACCTTGGCGACGCCTTCCCGGTGGGCGTTCAGGCCGTCTTCTGGCTCACAAGCCTTCACGACGACCTGCTGATGGGATTCAACGGCCGCAAGATTAATGGTGTCGGCAGTGGGGTGGTCACGCTTCTGATCTTGACGGGAGCCGTCGTCTGGTGGCCGGGACGGAAGAGAATTCGCCGAAGTGTGTCCCTCCGGTGGAAATCACGCTGGCCCCGGTTCAACTGGGACCTTCACAGCGCGTTGGGTTTCTGGGTGTTCGCCCTGATGCTGCTCTGGGCCGTATCGGGGGTTTACCTTGCCTTCCCGGATCCCTTCTCCGACCTTGTTGATGCGATTTCCGACCCCGACGCAATCCTGGGAGATCGTCCCGGCGACGTCGCCCTTGTGTGGCTCACGCGCCTTCATTTCGGACGCTTCAGGGACTATCCTGTGCTCCAGGCCCTCTGGGCCGGGCTCGGACTCATTCCTGCTGTCATGTTCGTAACCGGCAGCGTCATGTGGTGGAATCGGGTCCTCAGAAAGGTATCGAGCGCGCCAAGCGAAGAACCTCTAAAAAATGGGGCAAAAAGTTCTCTGGGCGGCTAAGCCGGATCAATGCGAGGGCAGACGGAAACTGATTCCCCGCTGAGACACGAACAATTGAACCCGACGGGCCGCCCCGCCTATGGCTTCATCTGAAAGGCGCAGTCGTCCTGTCGCCACCATCATCAACTTCGAATTGCGCCGGCCATTGGCAGTCGGTCATTTTCTGCCCTGCGCCTCTGCGGGGATTCCAAAGATCTGAGCCAGCATTTACTGAAATACCACGTGCTATAGTGGGACGGCATGAAGATCTCTGCAAAGGACGAATACGCGTGTTCGGCCGTCCTCGCATTGTCGCTCAACTACGATCCCGATTCACCCATCCGCGTCCAGGACATTGCCGAGCAGCAGAACATTCCAGCGAAATTTCTCTTCCAGATCATGCAGGTGCTCAAGCGGGTCTCTATCGTTCGCAGCAAGAGGGGTACTGACGGGGGTTATGTGTTGGCACGTCCTCCCGAAGAGATCACGATCGGCGACGTCATACAGAGCATCAGTGGTCCTTTTGTTCAGCTGTCGTGCCTGGAGTCAGGCAACTTCGAAGACGACTGTGACCGGGAAAGCACCTGCCAGTTCAAACCTGTCTGGGCCGAGGTCGACCGCGCGATCGGTTCGGTCCTGAACGGAGTCACCTTCGGCGACCTCGTACGGCAGCATCGAAGCCGGGAACGCCTGGTGATGTACCACATCTAAATCATAGATCTCTCCCTCGATGCGTCAGATTTTGCACGTAGACATGGACGCCTTCTATGCGTCTGTCGAGCAACTCGATCGACCCGAATTCAAAGGCCGTCCGGTCATCGTGGGCGCCGACCCTAAAGCGGGAAGCGGGCGCGGCGTGGTTGCCGCCTGTTCCTACGAAGCACGCAAGCTCGGTATTCACTCCGCCCTTCCGATCAGCAGCGCCTGGAAGCGCTGCCCGAACGGCGTCTATCTACGCCCGCGGATGGATCGCTACAAGGAAGTTTCCGTTGCGATAATGGGTATATTCCACCGATATACCGACCTGGTCGAACCGCTCAGCATTGACGAAGCATTTCTAGACGTCAGCGGTTCAACTGCGTTGATGGGACCCGCCGAGAGGATCGCCCACGATGTCAAATTCGCCATAAAGAAGGAGACCGATCTGACGGCTTCCATCGGTGTCGCACCCAACAAGTTTTTGGCCAAAATCGCGTCCGATCTGGATAAACCCGATGGATTCGTCATCGTCCCAGAGACAGAGGTCGTGGAGTTTCTTGACCCTCTTCCCGTTTCTATGCTGTGGGGCGTCGGCCCTAAGACTGCCACGCGCCTCCAGCGACTCGGTGTTGAAACGATTGGACAGCTCGCGGCCATACCACTCCAGAAAATGATCGAAACACTGGGCAGGTCCGGAGACCACCTCTGGCACCTGGCACACGGGCTGGACGAACGTCCTGTCGTTTCCGGGTGGGAACCGAAATCCATCAGCAACGAAATCACGTTCGAACGGGATACCTCCGACAAGGATGTTCTTTTGAAAGTGCTGCGGCGGCTCTCAGATAAAGTCGCCAGAAGGTTGCGGCGCCAGCAGTTCAAAGCACGGACGATCACCCTCAAATTGAGATACCAGAACTTTGCCACGTTTAGCCGGCAGACCTCGGCGCCGGAACCGCTCGACACTGGAAACGAAATCTTCGCCCTGATCCGGACACTGTTCGAAAAGTTCCCTCTGGAGGAAAGCATCCGGTTGATCGGTGTCGGGGCCAGTAACCTGTTTCGGGCAGAGAAAGAAAAGGACCAACTCTCGCTTTTCGAAACCACTCCTCAGGGCGACCGATTGGCGGAAGCACTGGATGAAATTCACGATCGATACGGAGATGGTTCGCTTCGGAGAGGGTCGGACCTGTCGTGATAAAATTCGGGGCGACATAGCGGGAACACAGAGTCAATATGCCGTATTTTTTCTTATTTCTACTCCTCGGGCAAAGCACATCGGACCAGACCCGGCCATTGCTCGAAGACCCGCGAGAGCTTCAGGCTGTGATCGAAACCTCTGTAGGCGAGGTTGTCATCGAGTTTTACGCTGACGCGGCTCCCGCCCACGTGGATCAGTTCATTCGACTCGTAGAAGAAGACTTCTATGACGGAACGACATTCCACAGCATGGTGCCATCGGGCATCGTTCAGACCGGAGATCCGTACACCAAAGACCCGGAACGCAGGAGCGAGTACGGCGCCGGAGGATTTAACATGGGCCTGGAACCTGAGATCAGCAACATCGATTTTCTATCGGGCACCGTCGTCGCAACGCTGCTCCCTGGAGAGAGTTCCAGCGCCGGCTCACAGTTTTTTATCTGCATCAGCGACCAGCCGCAGTTCACGGGGCAGTTCACTGCCTTTGCTCACGTCGTCGAAGGACTGGAAATCCTCAACGAAATTTCCATGACCCCCACCGACGAGGGTCAGATCGCGCTTGAACGCGTCGCGATCCTCGACATCAGGATCCGGGCCATTCCCCCACCGCCGGTGCCCCCGTTCAGCCGGGAAACGCTCGAAGAACTGGGGGAATATCAGGCGGTGTTGGACACTGCGTTCGGAAGTATCACTCTGGAGTTCTTTCCTGAAGAAGCACCCGATCACGTCAGACATTTCCTGCGCCTTGCGTATTTGGGCGTCTATGACATGACGGCCGTCCACCGCGTGGCGCCCGGCTTCGTGATCCAGACGGGCGACCTGAATACGCGAGCGGAACCCTATCAGCAGAACGCCGAACAGTTCGTGGTACCCATTACTGCAGAGATAAGCGAGATCAAACACACCGCAGGAATAGTCTCAATGGCGCGTGGCGAGGAGATCGATAGTGCCTTGACCTCGTTTTTCATCGTTCTGGATGATCAACCCGCGTTGGACAACTTCTATACCGTGTTTGGAAGGGTCGCTGCGGGTATGGATGTCGTCGAACGTATCGCCGCCGTCGATACGGAAAACGAAAGCCCACTCGAACGCATCGACGTCTACACGGTGCGGGTGGAAATCCGGAACTGATCGTCCCCGGCTACAAAGTCTTCGATAACCACGTCGGCCCCCGTCGCGGCGAGCGCGTCCACCGAGTAACTGCCCGTTGCAACACCTACGGTCTGAAACCCTGCCTGCTTGCCGGCTTCGATATCCTTCGGCGTGTCGCCGATGACGAACGTGTCATCCCGAGCCACATCAACACCGCTGCCGAGATTTCCCCGCCGGGCCGCAGTGAGGACGACCTCTGTGCGGTCTTCGGCGTCGGAACCGAATCCGCCGAACTCGAAGTAAGGATTCAGCCCGCCACGCTCCAGTTTTATCCGGGCACCGCGCTCCAAATTCCCCGTCGCCAGGCCCAGACGAACGTCCTCACGGGCACTGACATCTTCAAGCAACCGAAGGATTCCAGGAAGGACGCGGTAGTGGTTTGATTCCAGAACTTCCCGCTCCAGATATATCAAGTATTTGTCAAGGATAGCTTCCGTAACATGTTGCAGTACCTGGTTATTACTCGGGCCTTTGTGAGTGAAAATCTCATGGACGATAGCGGGATCGGTCTTACCATGTGGCGTGACGCTGGCCATGACTTCGGGAATGCCGAGAACCTCCTCGGTGGCTTGATTCAAGGCCCGGATACCCGCACCCCCCGTATTCACCAAGGTTAAATCCACGTCGAAAAGCAACATCTTCATATGCGAATCTCGCCTTCAGTCAAGGTTCCCCCGCACTCTATAGACACGTCTGACTGCCTGCCTCCATTTTGGCCCCGTCCGGGCGGCGGATGTTTGGGTGAATCCACCCTCCGAGTTTGCAGCGCGCTCGTTTTGATCTATCCTTGGGGGAAATTTCAGGGACAGCCCCCTGTCTCCGCCGGCTGAAATCATCAGCTTTGATCGATTACGTGGGAAGTAAGGGTCTGTCTCCAATTTCACCGAAGGAGCTGCGATGGAAACTGATCCAGTCTGCCAAATGCCAACCGATCCCGACATTGCGGAATTCAAGACCGAATACAAGGGCACGGAGTATTACTTCTGCTCCTCCGCCTGTTACGACAAGTTCACCCGAGACCCCAAAGACTACGTCTGAATGGATGTCGGTCAGCCACGCAGTTTCTCGAGAATCGAGCGCATCAAGATCAGCCTCGTCTCATGGATCGGCTACTGGGCAATCGCGTTGATCGGTCGCAGTCTGCGGTGGCAGGCGACGGACCATGAACACCTCGAGCAAATCCACACGGCGGGACGGCGCGCCATATTCACATGCTGGCACGGGCGCATATTCCCTGCCACGTGGCACTGGAGAAACAGAGACATTGTAGTGATGACCAGCCAGAACTTCGACGGTGAAATAATAGCTGCTTGCATCCAGCGTCATGGGTACGGGGCAGCCCGGGGCTCCAGCTCACGCTCAGGGGGCCGGGCTCTGGTCCAGATGGCTCGCGAAATTCGTAGCCATCACGATGTCGGTTTCACAATAGATGGTCCTCGAGGTCCACGCTATGTGGCCAAGCAGGGTCCCGTCATACTCGCCCGCAAAACGGGCGCAGGAATTTTCTGCTTTCACATCTCGATGAAGCGTAAGATTCAACTCAACAGTTGGGACCACTTCCAGATCCCCCTGCCCTTCACGCGGGCGATGGTGTTTACGGCCCCGGCGATCTGGATCCCCCCGGACGCCGACGAAGCTTCAGTCCGGGATTCACACGTCCGGATGCAGAACATGCTCGACGATCTCAGGATTCGGGGGGAGCGGTGGGAACAGGTGGGCAAGATCGCTTGAACATCAGCGGCAGCGCCATCTGGAGCGGATATCTTGCGAAATGTCGGAGCTTTGTTGTACTTTAAAGGTTCGGATACATGACAAAGTTGATCGATTTAGATTGGATTAAGAAGAATCTAGCGCGCCGAGGAGCACTATGAGTCCGACGTTCAACGAATTACTCGCTGATGTAAAGCAGGAAATTGACGAGGTCACGCCTCAGGAAATAGACGCTAAGCTTAAAGGCAATAGGGATTTCGCCCTTTTGGATGTCCGCGAAAAAGACGAGTGGGATCAAGGCCACATCGAAGGCGCAGAGTTCCTGCCGCGCGGCTTTCTGGAAGTCAAAGTCGAAAAGATGCTTACCGATAAGCATCATCCCATCGTCGTTTATTGCGCCGGGGGTGTGCGCTCTGCTTTCGCGGCGAAGAGCCTGAATCAACTTGGCTATACCAATGTCCGATCGATGGCCGGTGGCATCCGGGACTGGAAGGACAACGGCTTTAAGCTGTTCGTCCCCGAAACCGTGGGCAAGGACCCGATGGCCCGCTACAGCCGACATGTCCTGATTCCGGAAATTGGAGAAAAAGGACAAGTGAAGCTTCTCGGTAGCAAAGTCCTGCTGGTTGGAGCGGGGGGACTGGGTTCTCCGGCCGGGATCTACCTCGCAGCATCCGGAGTGGGGACAATAGGAGTGGTCGACGACGACGTCGTGGACGAGTCGAATCTTCAACGGCAGATTCTGCACTGGACATCATCAATCGGTGTGCCGAAGACCGACTCCGCACGCCGGACCCTGTTCGAGGTGAATCCCGACGTCAAGGTCCCGACACACAACCTGAGGCTGGATGCGTCCAACGTACTCGATATTTTCAAGGAATATGACGTCATCGTCAGCGGATCGGACAACTTCTCCACGGCATATCTGGTCAACGATGCAGCAGTCATGCTCAACAAGCCCGTAGCCTACGGCAGCATCTTCCGATTTGATGGACAGGTTTCGACATTCATCCCCCACGAAGGGCCGTGCTTCAGGTGCCTGTATCCAGCGGCCGCGCCACCGGAACTGGCGCCCAGCTGTGCGGAAGCCGGCGTCCTGGGCGTCCTGCCTGGAACGATCGGCCTCCTCCAAGCAACGGAAACCATCAAGCTCCTTCTCGGTATCGGGGAAACACTCTCGGGCCGACTCCTGGTGTACGACGCTCTGGAAGCGACATTCCGTCAGGTGAAGGTCCGCAAGGATCCGAAGTGCATAACGTGTGGCGAAAATCCCCGAATCGATCTGGAGTCGATCGCTGATTTCGTCTGTGCGACGGGCTGAATACTGCACACCCGTGACCTGAGTTGGAGATCTGCGACGGAAATTTCGCTCAGTCGTTCATTCACTCGTCCTGTCTGAACGATCGGCGACCCTCACCATCATCCCGATGGCGAGGCCTTTGGGGATCGACGGAATCTTTAGGCGGACCCCAGACCGACCTTCACCGGTCCGACGGTGAGCGTGGACGGCCTTCGGAATAACGAAGCTGTAGCCGAGGCGTCCAGAGTAAGAAAATAATCGGGTCGGACTGAGACAGACTGGTCGAGCAGCAGATTTGTGACTCAGGGCACTCAGTGAAAGCCAAGCGCATCGACGTCGGCGATTTCATTTACTGCCGATCGCCCTATCATCGATCCCAGCTCACCATCCCGAAGGACGCGGGGCTGGTCCTTGAAGTTAAACGGAGCAACTACCGCATTCTCTATGGCACCGACAAATTCTGCTGGCTGCCCGAGGCGGTGCTCGTCAGGATCGATGGCACGGTCGACACGGCGACCTTCGCGGGTCGGCTGCACTGGATCATCAAGCGTCTGAAAGCTCTGGATTGCGAACTGCTATCGGAAGCGGACATGCACCGGGCGACGTTCCGTATCGACCAATTCGACCAGGACGTCGTGGACGATGTTCGAGAGCTGCTGAAGACCGATTTCCTGGCGCTGAACATCGTGCCAGAAGGCATGGCATTCATGCTGGCTGAAGTCACGTTCCGGTCCTGACGTCCCAAGGGCAGTCGGCACATTTTCGACACCAGGGCAGCGAGCTTATCGAAGGCGCGAGCTTCAAAACCCTGCTTTCTACCTTTCGCTGCGTATCGATTTGGTGCCCTCGTATTCGGCCCTACGACCCGACCTCCGCACCTACGGGATTGTATAGTGTGTCGCGCTGGATGGGGACGCATCCGGCATCCCGGATCAACAGCTCAATCCGTTGCCGCGTCAACCCCAGGCTAGTCTCGCTTCCAGCACCGTGGATGATTCGCTCTTCTATGATCGTGCCGTCTAGGTCATCGGCCCCAAAACGCAGGGCGATCTGAGCAAGTTCCGGTGTGATCGTCACCCAGTACGCCTTGATATGGGGAAAATTGTCGAGCATCAACCGGGCCAGGGCGATCGTCTTGAGGTCATCGGTCCCCGTCGTTGGCGGAAGCTGATCGTAGGCCGTGTTTTCGGGGTGAAAGGCAAGAGGGATAAAACAATTGAATCCCTGGGTTTCGTCCTGGAGTTCGCGCAAACGCACGAAATGATCGATCCTTTCGGGGATTGTCTCGACGTGGCCGTACAACATCGTGGCATTTGAATGGACGCCCATTGTGTGAAGGGTGCGCGCACACTCCAGCCATCGGTCGCCGGATATCTTATGGCCCGCAATCAGCGGACGGGCCCGCTCGGAAAAAATCTCGGCGCCGCCTCCGGGACAACTCCCCATACCCGCAACCCGCAGTTGTTCAATGACCCATTCGAGCGACTTCCGGGTGATCTTGGTAAAGAAATCCAGTTCGACCATCGTGAATGCTTTCAGATGCACCGAAGGGAACCGTTCCCGAAGCCCCATCAACAAATCGAGATAGTACTGAAATGGCAGCTCGGGGTTGAGTCCGCCCACGATGTGAAATTCCGTCACCGAGTCGTCGTATTTCTGTGAGGCAAAACCGAAAACACCCTCTAACGTCATCGTGTAGCCACCGTCTTCACCGGGCTTACGCGCATACGCACCCTGGCAGAGCTGGCAATCGATCACACAGACATTCGTGTAGTTGATGTGTCGGTTTACGTTGAAATAGGCGGCGTTCCCGTTCAATCGGAGACGGACCTGATGCGCAAGTCGACCGATACCAAACAGGTCGTCCGACTGATACAAAGCAACGCCGTCGTCAAAGCTCAGGCGTTCCCCTCTCTCGACCTTTTCGATGATAGCGGGTTCGATCATAAAGCATCTATTATACCAGTCCAATCGGTGAGAGCGGCATGTACCGTGCCCCCTAGCGGGATGTTGAAAAAACCATCCATGACCTTTTCAGCAACGCCATCCGAGAAGTGTGATTCTCGAATGACTTTCATTTTTAATGACTGACAGCCATCGAAAATGGTGGCAAATCCTGTGCCGCATAGCTGACTGGGATTAACGCGAGGTTTGAATGCCGCAAAAGGACCCGCACCGGTTCGACGGTGCGGTGGGACAACGAGGCGAGCCCGTGAGTCTAGAGTAAGAAATGGAGTTCGTGCGGCTGGGGATGGATTCGATCACCGAAATCTGGGCGTCACTCGGGAAAATCGTCCTGAGAAATAGCTTTGACAGGTCGACGTTCTGTTTCTCAATCCCCGCTTCAGCCGCATAGAACGGTGAGCTATAGATCACGTCGTTGCCCAATATCAGACCCTCGGCCCGGATATTCGCGACGAACCCCATCACCACACCGGTGACCAGCACCAGGATGATCGGACTTGCCAACAGAGCAAAGCCTTTTTCTTTGCCTAAAGTCGCTCTTTCCATGCTCATCGGTCGATCCTCGTTAATTTTCATATCGGTTTTGGAACGTCGTATTGCGGACAGTGACTTTCTTTAACAGGCCAAAATGATAGAAATCTCCGGTCCGCAGGTCGATATCCGACGACCGTCCGTTCACCGCAATCGAAACGGCGCGAATCTGGTTGGGAGTCGCTGTGGTGTCCTGGTCGGAGGTCTCCGTGTTCGTTGCGAAATCGAACAGATCATATTGAACCTGAAAGTTGTAGATATCTTCAGCGATGACTGCGGACTCGGCGTTTCGTTGTCGCATCAGCCTCGGGCGGTCAGGGTCGGTATCGTCCAGGAAGTAGGTCACGATCTGTACCCGGGTAGCCGTTGTCGGCGGGTACACTCCAGGATTCATAGGATCGTCCAAAGCAGCCAGGTTTCCGAACTGCGCTCCAGGCTGGTTGATGTCGATTGGATCGCCGTCGGCGAAGTAGACCTCATCGTCGATGGCATGCATTCCGGTTACGGCTTGGAAGACCGATCCATAGATATTGGTAAACCAAAGCAGATCGTCGACGAACAGTTCAGTATCGTCGGTATGGATATCGTCGTTAAAGTCGACCTCTAACGTTGTCGAGACCGTGTCGATCGCATTAACGCTCCACGTCGGCGATGCCTGATCGATCGTGATGATCGTCACCGCATCCGAGCCGACATCCGCGACCATGGGTCCCGCTCCGTCCCCCGGCGTCACAATCGAGATGACGCCATTCGGAGTGGGCAGAGCGCCACCCAGTCCGGGCCGCAATACCGCAGTCGCGCCTGTACCGTCAGGGACGCTGATTCCGGAGCTGGGCAGTCCCGTGCCCGCGCGCGTCAATTCTCTCGCAATCTCGTTGATCGAAACGCGGACCTTTTGCTGGGTCGCGGCCATATGGTTCAGGGTCATGGTGGAATCAAAGGTCGAGCCGATGAACGTAAAGGTCCCGGCGAAAACAAGCATGGTGGCGGCGCTTGCGATAAGAAGCTCCACAACGGTGAAACCGCGGGAGTGCCTCCCGCGTGCGGTGGGGTCATCGAGCGTGCCATTTCGAGTCAAAGCTGAGGTGTCTTTCTCATTCGTGATCATCATGATTGCTCCAGCCAGGGAAGCTCCCCGAGCTCAACTGTAACGGGACACCGGGGAACCCATCCACACGGTCCATTGGAATCCCCGGACGGCAAAGAATCTCGACGTCGACCTGGCGAATGTCTGGATCGACGGTAGCCGCGTCGATCATGACATCGCTGACCGTGATGCTGCGTTGGAATGCGGCGAGGCTGCGTGTCTCGTCATCTCCGGTGTCGAACTCGCCGTCCTTCCCGGGGATCCGGATCGTCTCGAGCTCCTGGTCATCGTCAGCCGTGTTGACGATGCCCGTCGAGGCCACCCTTGCGCAGAGGCTGGAGGCCCCCCACGAAGATGCCTCCGTCGCTTACGTTTCTGACCTCGTCCCAGACGATATTCTGGGTATTCCGAGCGGTATAGATGGTTTCCAGGGCCTCTCGAGCCTTATGCTTGGCGATCAACTGCTCCTGGCTGACGTTGACGGAGGTCGCAGCGGCAATCATCGCCTGCGCCGCGCCGAGAATACCCACACTGAGAATGAAGGGGGGAGAGCATGATTTCGATCAGGGAGACGCCGGACTGGGCTTTGTTCGCCCGGACCGAAACGACCCCGTCGGATTCTGAATTAAAGACTGAATGTAATTTCATTGTGCCTCCCAGGCGTTAACCATCCACTGATAGCGTCGCGACCGTCCGCTGGATTCGCTGGTGTACGCGTCGCTCATGGCTCGTCAATCGTAGATTTCCTGATTCTGGTCTCTTACCTGTATCGGCAAACGTTTGGCATGACTTTGGTCAGAATGGGAGGGGTGAACGCTTTAGCGGGTCGCCGGTCGTTCAGGCCACCCGTGGAACGCGACAGAGATGGTCATCTGAATGAACGATCGAAGAAAATCCTATTAAACGAATTTCTGATCGGGAAGACTTGCCGGCTGGGTAAAGAGTCATGGATGGATTTTTCAGGGTCCCGCCAATGATGCATGCATCAATAGTGTCCTACCCTCTTGCAGGGGAGGATAAGCATGAGACCTGTATGTATCAGTCGTCAAATCGCAATGGCGAGAATGCAGAAACCTCTTCATCAGGCGTGTCCCCACGCGTCAGCGCATCTATGATTTTTGCGGTGACCGGCGTCAACAGGATCCCATTCCGATAGTGGCCGAGCGCATAGAAAAGCCCCTCGACCCTAGATGCTCCGATGGCCGGAAGCCCGTCTTCGGTCGTCGGACGGAGACCGGCCCACGTTTCCAGAATGGGATAGTGCCCGACATCGGAAGACAGGCGTTGGGCATCGGCCAGCAGCCCGCTCAAACCTGCGGCCGTGGGCCGGCGGTCGAATCCACAATCCTCGTTCGTGGCACCGACAACGAGTTCTCCATCCCTGCGTGGGACGAAGTAGAGTCGACCCCACCGAATCAGGTGCCGAAAAGTCGATCCCGGCATCTGGAGTGAGAGTATCTGTCCTTTCTGAGGCTTCATTTGAATCTTCGGAGACATGCCATCAATCTCAGACACCCAGGCTCCAGCGGCCAGGATCACGGTTGGAGCAGCAAACGACTCGGAACCCGCCCGGACACCCTGTACATGATCCTGGGTCGAGACGACAGCTTCGACCGGAGCGTTTTCCAGAATCTCGACGCCGCGAATGGCACATGACCTCCGAAGGGCCTCGATCAGTTTTCGCGGCCGAATCTGATGGTCACCCGGACAGAACATCGCTCCCTCGATCTCAAGGCTCAGAGCCGGTTCCTCCCGGCGGACGTCCTCGGGAGAAAGCATGATTGCCTCCAGTCCAGACCGCTTCTGCCACTCACAACGATGCCGCAGGTCCGCGTGCGCTGGAGGGTCCGAGGCGAGCACGATCACACCATCGTCCTGGTATTCGATGTCGACGCCGGTCTCGGCAAATAGTTCCGCTGAAAAAGTCCGGTACATCGCCAGGCTTCGGAGGTTCAACTTCAATAGTGGATCGTCTGCTTCGGCCTCGCTGTGCGGGCACAACATCCCTGCTGCCGCCCACGAAGACTCCCGGCCGATCGAACCCCGCTCGATCAGGAGCACCGAACGGTCTTCGGCCATGCTACGGGCCAGGGCCAGTCCAATCGCTCCAGCCCCCACAATAATGACGTCGTAGATCATTGGCAATCTCGTATCTTATCAGTGTGCAACTCGGGCGCCGTTCGAGGGTTTCGTCATGCGACGAATCCTAGCAGCCCGTGGCAGAAGTCCCGAGGGCCGCGTTACGGCCAAACGGGGCCGGATTCACAGGAGGCGATGAAGCGCCGGCCCGAAGCCGCGAAGACGAGACAATGCGCTTTCATTGCGAGGAGTCGGCGACAACGAAGACGGCCCCGTTTCGCCGTAACCCTTCGGGCGCAGGGGGGCCACCGACGTATCAAGCGGAGGCCGCAGGCGCCCCGCAGGCTTTGTCCGGCATTGGTAAGGCCGGTCACAATAAAAAGACGGCGCCTGCGGCCTCGGTTTCTAACCTCGGTGCCCGCTCCTCACTTCGCGCAGCCAACCCGAAGACCCCTGCGCGCGGTCCTCGCGACTTCTGCCACGGGCTGCAAGACGGCCGGCTCCTGGGAGGGATATGGAACGCCGTGTCCCGCCCAAACTGACCCTGTTGGTAACCATGGTAACGTAGCGGATGCCCTCTCGCCCCTATTGGGACCGGGGATACGCGTAGTCATTATGTTTCAAGCCATCATCTTCGATTTCAATGGCGTCCTTGCCAACGACGAGCCGATTCATCTGGCAGCGGTCCGAACCACTGCGCGCGAAGAGGGACTTTCGGTGACGGACCATGCGTATTACGAACGGTACCTGGCTCTCGACGACTGGGCCCTGTTTCGCGCGCTGTACCGTGACCACAACCTGGACCTGAACCCCGAGGCGCTTGAAGCGCTTGTGACCCGAAAGTCGGAAAGCTACTACAAGATACTGGGAGACAGACACGTTTTGTTCGAGGGGGCTGACCGAGCCGTGCGAGCGGCGGCCCAGCGCTGCCCGCTGGGGGTCGCCTCCGGTGCCCGACGGGATGAAATCGAATGGATCCTCAAGGCGAGCGCCCTTTGGACATACTTCTCCGTAATAGTGGCAGCCGAAGATGTCGACGCCGGAAAGCCAAGTCCGGAACCGTTCCTGAAAGCGACCGAGGCGTTATCTAAACGCTACGGTCCACTCGAGCCACAAAAGTGCCTGGCCGTGGAAGACTCCGTCGGAGGCATCCGCTCAGCGAAATCCGCGGGCCTCGAGTGTCTGGCGGTGGAACATTCCTATGATCGGTCTCACCTGACTGAAGCAGATTGGATTCTCGCATCAATTCGGGAATTCGAACCTTGGATCAAGGAACACCTGGCGTGACGACACGGTCTAGAGAGACCTATAAGGAGCTGATCACCCTGCCGGATTTAGGCATCCCGCTCGCAGAGGCCGCTCTGCTGATAGCTTGTGAAGAGTACCCGCACCTGTCGATGGGCCCCTATCTGGACGAACTCGATCGCATGGCAGATAGAGTAGACAGAATAACGGCCGCCGATTCTTCGCCGATGAATACCATTGCGGCAATCAACCAGGTTCTCTTCGTCGACTACGGCTTTTCGGGTAATGCGGGAAACTACTACGATCCTCGCAATAGCTTTCTGAACGATGTCATCGAGCGGCGGACGGGAATCCCCATCACCTTATCGACGATTTATATGGAAGTTGCTCGGCGCATCGGTTTTGACATCGATGGAGTCGGCGTGCCGGGCCACTTTCTGGTCAAGTACGTCTCACGAACCGATGAAATTCTGATTGATCCCTATAACCAGGGATCGATCCTCACTCGAAACGACTGTCGTGGACTTCTTCCACCCGGACAAGCAGAAACCGCGCAAAGCGTCGAACGATGGTTGCGGCGGGTCGCCAACCGCCATATCCTCACCCGCATGTTGGCCAACCTGAAGGCGATATACCTTCAGGCACGGACTTTTGACAGGGCGCTCGTGATGTTGGATCTGATGATACTGACCGAACCCGACGCTCCGGCCCTCTACAAAGAGCGCGGCCTCCTGCGTCTTCAGCTACGCCAGTTCAGAGGGGCCGCAGCCGATCTCAGGTGGTATCTGAATCACTCTCCCGACTCACAAGACAACTCCAACATAGAGTCGTACCTGAGGGACGTGAACCGGATCCGCGCGATGATGAATTGAACCCGTAACGCGTTGTCAGTGGCAAGTCACAAGTAAGATTCTTGCTCGTAAGCTGTGACCGATCACGCGTCACTTCCAGGACGAATGAATCGACTGCTAAAAATTGGTGTGATGGGATCCGGACAATGTGATGGAGAGATTTCCAGAATCGCCGAAAGCGTTGGCCGCGGCGTCGCTGACCACGACGCTGTACTTATCTGTGGTGGCGGCGGCGGCGTGATGGAAGCTGCGGCCCGCGGGGCCTCAGAAGCGGGAGGTCTGGTCGTGGGTATTCTACCCGACGCCACCGAAGTGAACGCAAACGCTTGGATCGAACTCCCGATCGTTACCGGAATGGGCAATGCCCGGAACGCGATTAACGTACTGACCGCGCACGTGATCATAGCGATCGCCGGAGGTCCGGGGACTCTCTCCGAGATTGCTCTCGCCATTAAGGTAGGCACACCCGTGGTGGGGCTCCGCACTTGGGACGCGTCCCTCGATGGCAAGCGCTATTCAAAACCCGAGTTTCAAGCTGTAGCGACACCAGAACAGGCGGTGCAACTGGCGCTTTCACTGGGGCAGAGCCGCGTCGCGAGTTCATGATGTCTTTCGGAAGCGGATATAGTCTCTGCCTTGAAGGCGCCCGCGATGAAATTTCTCTAAAGTACGGATCCGAAAAAAACTGCAGATCGCCACTGACTGCCACTAACTAATACTACCTAACGGAGTCGCTACCACTGTGAAAGAGTTCAACCCCCCATTTCGAATCTTGCTGGGGCCCGGCCCGAGCGATGTTGAGCCCCGTGTTTTCAAAGCCATGTCGCAGACCCTGGTCAGCCATATGGACCCTGTGTTTGTGGAAGTAATGAACGAGATCCAAAAAGGTCTCCGGGGTGTTTTCAAAACGGAAAACCCCCTCACACTGCCGATCTCGGGAACCGGAACCGCGGGCATGGAAGCGGCCATGGTCAACATGATCGAGCCAGGAGACCCCGTCCTTGTTTGTTCCTCTGGATTCTTCGCCGATCGCATGGCGCAGATTGCGAACCGGGCGGGGGGACAGGTCCAGGTCGTCAAAGCCCCTTTAGGCGAGGCCGTCACCCCGGATCAACTTCGCCAGGCCATCGAGAGAATGCGGCCCAAAGTCGTGGCCTTCGTCCATGTCGAAACTTCGACCGGCGTGGCACAGCCGATCGAACCTCTCGCCCAACTGCTCCGTGACGACGATATCGTCACGATCGTGGACTCGGTGGCCTCGCTTGCAGGCCAACCCGTCGACGTGACGGCCAACGGACTCGACTTCGTGTACAGCGGCAGCCAGAAGTGCCTGAGCTGTCCACCGGGCCTCGCCCCTGTCACGCTGTCGCCGAACGCGGTTCGACGGCTTCAGTCGCGGAAATTCCCGGTTCAGAGCTGGTACCTGGATCTGTCTATGCTTGCAAAATACTGGGGCAACGAGCGCCAATATCGGAAGTGGACCCCAATCGTTGGACAGCGCGGCAGCCGTTTTAAGGTGGATTCTGCCGTTCATTATGCTGCCGAAGGTACCGGTTCGATTCCGTCGTAGACCTCACCCGGGGTGAGATCGCCGAGGGCGGAAGGGGGCCGGCGGTTATTGTAGTACTCCATCCAATCCCTTATATGAAGATCCGTATCTTTGAAGTCCTGGAAAGCGTTCAGGTAGACACATTCATACTTCAATGAGCGCCAGAGCCGCTCGATGAACACGTTGTCCATCCACTGGCCTTTGCCGTCCATCGAGATCCGGACGCCGTGATGCTTGAGAACGCTCGTCCAAGCGGTGCTGGTGAACTGGCTCCCCTGGTCCGTGTTGAAGATTTCCGGACAGCCGAACCGTTCGATAGCTTCGTCGAGAGCTTCGACGCAGAACGCAGTGTCTTGCGTGTTCGACAGTCGCCAGGCTAGGACCTTTCGGGAATGCCAGTCCATGATCGCAACGACATATAGAAAGCCATGGGCCATCGGAATGTAGGTCAGATCCGCGCACCAGGCCTGATTCCCTCGCGTGACCCGGATGTCGCCGAGCAGGTACGGGTACACGACGTGTCCGGGGGCGCGGCGGGACGTGAAGGGCCTCGGAGCGACCGATCGCAGGCCCATGAGTCGCATCAGGCGACGGACGCGCTTCCGGCCGACACGATGCCCAGCGCGGCGCAGCTCGCGCGTCATCTGACGCGATCCGTACCAGGGCATCTCCAGGTACAGTTCGTCGATGACACGCATCAGAGCCACATTCCGCTCACTCTCGCCGCGTGGCCGGTAATACCAGCTCGACCGACTCATTCCGACCAGCTCACACTGTCGTGCCACGCTCAGGTTACGCTTCTTCGGTTCGATCATCTTCCGCCTCCGATCCACGCTCAGCGGTCGAAGGCTCCGGCCAAAAAATCCCGCTCCACCACAAGCTCTCCGATCTTAGCCTGGAGCCGTCGGATCTCGTTCTCGGTGTCCTTACCCGACGCCTCACGGCGCCCTTTGAACGCGTCTTTCACGCTGTCGAGCGCATCACGTTTCCACTTCGCGATCATGTTCGGATGGATCTGGTAGCGGGAAGCGAGTTCCGCCATCGTCCCGTCGCCTCGCAGCGCTGCGAGCGCCACCTTCGCCTTGAATTCAGGGGAGAAATTCCGTCGTTTTGCCATCGTCGTAAGGTCCTCTCATTTGTGGAGAGTCCACCTTATAACGCTGTCCGATTTTTGGGGTCCACTTCTATCATCACACGGCTCCGATTTCGATGAACTACGCGTTGCGTGAATCCTTGCGGGTCATAGAAGAGGAGGGACTCGCCAACCGCTGCAGGCGGCACCGGGAAAACCATCTCGCACTTGTGGCAGGTCTGGAAGCGATCGGACTCGAGATGTTCGCATCTAAGGAAGTACGCGCATGGACCGTAAACACGGTGAAGGTGCCCGACGGCATCAACGATGCCGCCGTAAGGTCGAGGCTCCTCGAACGTTACGGAATTGAAATCGTCGGCGGGTTGACCGAACTCCAGGGGAAGATCTGGCGGATCGGTTTGATGGGTTATTCGTCGCAACGCAACAACGTGCTGCTCCTGCTCAACGGGCTGGAAGAAATCCTTTCCGAGATGGGCTTCAGCGCCTCCCCCGGCGCGGGCGTGGGCGCGGCTCTGGATTCCTACCAGAACCCTTCTTGATCCCACGATCTTCCGCAGGTGCGCTCATCACCGGTTCCTGAAGTTTCGGGCGCGTCTATAGAAGAGCGGATCGAAATTCTCAAAGAACGAATTTTCTATGGCAGGCTCATCTGCAGATTGTAGGAACCGGCGTTGAAAACCAACGCACCCGTCTCGCCCAAGGTATAGAAACTCCGGATCTCAACCACATAGCGACCGGCAGGAAGGAAGATGGATATTAACTCGGATTGTCCGTTCAGCCCCCGGTCCGACCGTGCCACAACCCGGCCCCGGAGATCCATCACGAACAGATCCAGGTCGTTCGCGCTGAGGTCGTGGTCCGGGCCCGGCCCCGTAATATCCAGGCGAATTGAGACCGCACCCCCACTCACGACAAATTCAAACTGGTGCGCCGATTGCGCCAGGTTCGCACGCCCCCGTGAAAGCGAATCGACGATGCCAGTGACTGTTCCTGTTTCCGGCACCAAGCGCGGAAATGCATTCAACACGCTGGGTAGGGCCCACGCGACAAAGTCGATCGAACGGGTCCGTGTGATCTGCTCGATTCCAGGTGCTTCCAGAGGCAACAGCAAGACCAGGCGATCCAGGAACGATGGGATGTAGACAAAGCTGTCATCACGTAACTGAAGAAAGGCTTCCCAGATCACAGGAAACGGAATCTCCGAAGTATCCCGAGTGTCCGGGTTCGAGTCTGCCAGGTCCCACAGGATCGAGTGGACAGAAAATTCACTCCAGTAGCCGGGTTGATCCCCGATGGGCACGTTTTCTTCCAGGTCATACTCCAGGATCGACTGGCCACCAAAACCCCGAGAGTCTCTGTAGATCGGACTGTCGCGAACCACAGCGGAGAAAAAATTCGCCCAGCCCTCCGACCAGGCCACTCTCGGGTCGAGTGCATCGCCAAGCAAATGGGAACCGCCACGAGAATCATCGCTCGAAAATTTGCTTGCCAGCAGGTGCGCATACTCGTGGAGAATGACGGAGTCGTCGAACTCATCCGAATCCGAAGCGCGGTCTCCGAGAATGAATGCCGTATTCGTTGCTGCGTTGAAGAAGGTACCGCCAATCTGCCCCTGGTCAGCGTCACCTGAGAGGGCAGTATTGTTCGGGCTCCAAAAGATGCCGCCGTTCGGTAGCGGCAAGTCCGAACCCATCTCCTGGAGAAGGGCGTTACCCTGTCGAATCACTTCCAGTATGTTGAAAGCACCTGAAGTTCGATCCGCGTCCAAAGCCACCAAGACCGGGGCGCTCTCGGCCTCGATACCTGCACTGACCAAATAGAGGGCGCCGCCGCTCGTGTTGTCCCCCACAGCCAGTCCGGACACAGTCGATTGGCTCAAGGCGCGTAAAGCATACTCCGAACCCATAGGCACCAAAGCCCGGAAGTTTCCATACCGATCGGTACTCGCAACAGAAAATACCTCGCCGGTCAACTGGCTGAACACGTCGACTCGCGCCTCACGAATCGGAACCATGACGGGTCGCGAGAAATCGAGGCCATCCGCCCCGAGATCGATCTTCTGGTAAAAGGCCCGTCCCCGCACGTCGCTTAAGGGTTGCTGATCGGACGGGAGCACCAGGATCGTATACGGCTCGGACTCAAGGCCGTCCGATGTCCGAATTTTGAAATCGACGAAACCCGCTTCCATTTCCGGTATGTCGACGGCCAGGACGGGAATTTGGGGTGCGAGGGGACGGGCAAGGACACGACGGCCACCCAGAATCAAACTATTGACATTCAAATTCAGTCCGCGGATCCGCACCGTATCCCCTGGCCGCACCTGCTCGGGTTCTATCGAAGTGATTTCTGGCCGATTCACCCGGGCTTGGTCAAACCCGAAAGGAAGTGTTTCCCCTCCAGTGGCGGCAAGATAGCCGTCGGTTCCGCCAACCATCAGAAGCCCATACACAGAAGCCGAAGATCGCAGCGTTAGAGTGCCTCCCTGAACCCCCTCGATCCCGGGAAGCAGTTCACCGGCAGGCAGTGTCAACTTGCTCTTCGCCGCCACATCTATCGAGGACCGGGCCAGTGTATAGCCGTCCTGATCGATCGCCGAGATTTCGACATCGGCCTTAACACCGGACACGTTGGTCACGACCAGACCTGCAAAGTGAGAATCGACTTCTACCGACTGTGGATAGAAGACATCGCTTTCGGACGCAACCTGTAGTGGATAGATCGTCCTGTTCCGACCTCGCGACACCACCAGTCCGCCCGCCAAAGCAACGTTCGGGGATTCGATTTCGATCCAGCCGTTCACAGCCGGAACAAACCCGAGACCAGCGAGTTGGCCGGCACCGATGGAAACGGAGCCATTGGCCGTGATCGTCAGTGGATGCCTGGGCGGCTGGCTCTGGGATACATCGACGGGACCGCCTGACTGGCTGAACAATGTCGCAAACACCGTGATCGATTGTCCTGTCGGATTGGATAAAACGAGTGTGGATTCAAAGCCATTGCCGATCACAGCGTGGGGCGCAACCCGAAACGCCGCTGTGACGCCGCTTGCCTCCTGACCGTTCAGCAGCATCAGCGAATCGTTTGTGCTGACCGCCACCTGCGCCACAACGGGTTGGCTCGAACTGATCCGTGCTGCCGACCCTGATGGGATCGAGCCCAGGCTGAGGTCCGTACCCGCATAGGCCTCCAGCACTGTGGGAATCGTCCTCGCGACATTTCCGTGCCGATCGAAAACCGTCACGTTCACGGCGGTGAAACTGCCAGATGGATTGACGACTCGCAGCGCGCGCGATGCGAACGGGTGCCCGGCCGGGATGACCACGATCTGATCCGCTAGAGGAATGCCAGGTGAAATCTCTTCAAGACTGAATCCGAAGTCTCCGGTCTGGAGCCGGGCGGCCAACCCCGACCGGTCACTGCTGACACGAACCCATCCGGCTGCACCCGACGTCGCAAATACAGCGTCGGTCCCCATCGACAGGCCGCTGCCGGGTGCGACCCGGTAGCGCACCGGATTGGCTGGGGTAGGGACTGGGGATCCGTCGAGCCCAAACAACTCGAATTCGACCTCAGCCGTAGCCGCCGACGGATTGGTAATCGTGAGATTCGAGGACGAACCGATTCCACCCACGACGCGGGGAAAATGGAATACAGACTGGGCCTGTACCTGCAGCGCCAGGAACGGAACCACAAGTAATGCGCACGCCAGTCGCGGAAATGTGTTCATTTTGACCACACGCCACCTTTGAACAACTCTAACTCATTGACAAGATACAGCTTCCCGTTGTCAGGGTTTATCAAGCAGGTAGGTTGCCATCAAGGACTTTCCGTACCTTGTCGATGTCGGCGGGCACCTCGATCGGAAGGTTCCGGAGAGCCGGGTCGGTGCCAGCCACCTTGCCCTGATGCAATCTCAATTTGAAGTCGGTAAATTTCAGCCCGTGGGCCGTGCTGATGACCACAATTCGAGCATCTTTCTCGATATCTCCAGAGGCTATCAATTTCCTTGTAACTCCAAGTGCAACACCGGTTTGTGGATCATTGAAGAGCCCAAATCCGTCGCCGAATGTGGCGGCATCCCCTAACTCGGCCTCGGTCACCTGGCTGACGATGCCGTCACTGGCCTGTAGCGCCCGGACGGCCTTCGGAAAGCTGACCGGGTTGCCAATCTGAATGGCGGTCGCCATCGTCGGCCGCGCGGTGATCGGCTCAAAGTGTTCAAAACCGGATTGGTAGGCGCGATATAACGGGTTTGCCATTTCGGTCTGCGCGCAAACGAGTCGTGGCAGACGACCGACGATGCCAAGGTCCCGGGCCAGCATGAAACCCGTGCCGATCGCTGATATGTTGCCGAGGTTCCCGCCGGGGACGACCACGTAGTCGGGCACGTCCCATCCCAACTGCTGGATGATTTCCATGCTGATCGTTTTCTGGCCTTCAACCCTCAAGGAGTTCATCGAGTTCGCCAGGTATATCGAAGAATTCGCGGTTATCTTCTGGACCAGGTCCATGCACCCGTCGAAATCAGTATCCAGCGACAGAGTCAGCGCGCGATTTGAAATGGGCTGAATCAATTGGGGCAACGAGACCTTGCCCTTGGGCAGGAATACGATGGCCGGTATTCCCGCTGCCGCGCAGTATGCGGCCAACGCGGCCGAAGTGTCCCCTGTCGAAGCACACGCAACGGCTCGGATCCGGGACCGGATCCGATTGACCATCGACACGAGTACCGTCATTCCAAGGTCTTTGAAGGAACCGGTATGCGAGGTACCGCACTGCTTGACGAAAATCTCTCGGACCCCCAATGCCCGGGCCATTCGGGGACTCGACAGCATCGGTGTGTTCCCTTCACCCAGCGAAACGATGTCTTCGTCGTCCGCGCCGGGGAGGACGAGTTCCTTCTGAGACCAGACGCCACCACGGGAAGGCAATCGGGATGCAAGCAACTCCTTCCAGCGAATCGGCGTCACAGAGCGGAGGGCATCGATGTCGTGACGGACTTCCAGTAGCGAGTTGCAGGACGGGCAGCGGTAGACGATGTCTTCGAGCGGCAGTCGTCCACCACAGCCCGCGAAACACTCGAACCACGCGACAAACTTCGTTGTGGAAGCGGAGGACGGCGTCATCAACTAACCTCGGGGCACCGACACAGTCTCAGGAGCAGCCTCAACATTTTCCGCGGAAAGAACTTCGCGTTCGAAAGCGAACTTCAACACGTCTTCAATCGTCTTGATGTAACGGATCTGAACCGACGCCAGGAGATCTCCCTGAATATCCTCCAGGACGTTTTTTTCGTTCTCGGCCGGCAGCAACAACTCGGTCACACCCGCACGCCGGGCAGCGAGAACCTTCTCCTTGATGCCGCCTACCGGAAGGATGTAACCGCTCAATGTAATTTCACCCGTCATAGCCAATTTGGGGCGGACCGACTCCCCAATCAGCGAGGAAACCAGCGCCGTCACCATCGTGACCCCCGCGGAAGGTCCGTCCTTGGGTATGGCCCCCGAAGGCACGTGGATGTGGACGTCGCGATCCTTGTAAAAATCCGACTCCAAGCCCAGGCGCGAAGCCATCGAACGGACCCATGTCAAGGCAGCTTTCGTCGATTCCTGCATGACATCACCGAGCTGACCCGTCACGGTCAGGTGACGGCCACCGGCAGCCAGATTCGCTTCCACAAACAACACTTCGCCCCCGACGGGTGTCCAGGCCAATCCCACGGCCACACCTGGCCGCTTGACCCTGTCTTCGAGTTCCTCGGCCGCTTTGTATTTAGGGGCACCCAGCAAACGGGCAACAATCTCCGGTGTGACCGCTGGCTCGGGCGGCTTTCCTTCCAACAACTGACGCGCGTATTTTCTGCAGATGTTGCCGATTTCTCGTTCCAGGTTCCGGACGCCCGCCTCACGCGTGTAGTATCGGGCAACTTCCTGCAGCGCCGGGTCGGAAAACTCAATCTGATCGACTTTCAGGCCGTTTTCATCCCGTTGGCGAGGCGCCAGATAGTCCCGGGCGATATGGACTTTCTCCTCCTCGGTGTATCCAGGCAGCTCGATCGTTTCCATGCGATCACGGAGAGCGAAGGGAATCGTGTCGAGCACATTGGCTGTCGTGATGAAAAAGATGCGGGAAAGATCGAACTCGACGTCCAGATAGTGGTCCCGAAAACTGGAGTTCTGTTCCGGATCCAACACCTCGAGCAGTGCCGCGGCCGGGTCTCCCCGAAAATCCGCGCCCAGTTTGTCGATCTCATCGAGCATCAAAACCGGATCGCGTGCTCCTGCCCGCCGGATACTCTGGATGATCTGACCCGGGAGTGCACCGATATAGGTCCGCCTGTGCCCGCGGATCTCCGCTTCGTCCCGCATCCCCCCTAACGACATACGGATAAAACGGCGCCCCGTAGCTCGCGCGATGGAGCGCCCCAGAGAAGTCTTCCCCACACCCGGGGGACCGACGAAACACAGTATCGGCGACTTGCCTTCAGGACGCAGTTCCAGCACCGCCAGGTACTCCAGAATTCTTTCTTTGATCTTTTCGAGGTCGTGATGGTCGCGGTCCAGAATTTCTTTTGCGTGAACGATGTCGGCCTTTTCAGTCGTCAACACGTTCCATGGAAGCGTCACCAGCCAATCCAGATAAGTCCGTGTAACCGTGTAATCGGCTGCAGCCGGGGACATTCTCGCCAGGCGGGTCAATTCCCGCTCCGCCTCCTTGGCCGCTTCTTCGGGAAGCTTGGCCTCCGCGATCTGCTCCCGCAACTCGTCTATTTCCCGTTGTGAATCGTCGGTCTCGCCTAACTCCTTCTGGATGGCCCGGAGCTGCTCGCGCAGGAAGTACTCCCGTTGTGACTTGCCGACCTCCTCCTCTACCTGGCTTTGAATCTTCGTCCTCAGTTCCAGAACTTCGAGTTCCTTGGCCAGTTCGGTATTCAAGAACTCGAGACGCTTTCGTGCGCTGGTCAACCCCAATACGAGTTGTTTCGAATCAACCGAGAGGTTGGGCAGATTCGTGGCGATATAGTCGGCGAGCCGCCCGGACTCGTCGATATTGATGACGAATGTCTGCAGATCGTCAGGGAGCTGCGGCGAGAGTCGGATCACACGCTCAAACTGGCCCAGAACGCTTCTCCGAAGTGCCTGAAAATCGACCTCGGTTTCTTCTTCGGCATCGTCGGGAAGAACTTCCAGTCGGGCGCGCAGGTAGGGTTCGAACTGCGTAAACTCGACGATTCGCATCCGGGAGATCGACATAACGATCACGAACAGGTTCCCGTCGGGAGTCCGCATGACACGATGGATAACCGATACTGTACCTGTGTCGTAAAGATCCTCAGGTCCCGGGGCTTCTGTTGTCTTATCGCGTTGTGTGAGCACTGCAAGCAGACCGTTGCTGTCCTGAACGTCATTGACCAGTTGGACCGAACTTTCGCGGCCGACAGTCAACGGCATCACTGCAGTCGGAAATATGACTGCGTCACGCAGAGGCAGGATAGGCAACTCGTCTGGAATCGACTCGATTTTTTCCCGAATGGCTTCGGCGTCCCCGAATTCGCTCTTCAAGGTTGATTCCTTTCCGATTCGACCGCGCGCTGAGCACGCGGCTCATCAATACGCTGTGATAGAATCCGCCGGTGTCGTCAGACGCCGATTCAAGCGGCAAATTCCACTGGAAAGCAGCAGCAATCCTGTTTGGAATTCTATTCCTGGGCGTCACCGATACAGCGCTCGTTCCGCCCTTACTTCCATCAATAGCCGAGGATTTCCACACATCGCCGGGTCGTGCGGGAACCGTTGTAACGGTCTACGCACTTGCAGCAGCGGCGTTCGCCCTGCTGCTCGGAACGGCTTCGGACCGTATCGGTCGTAAGCGCTTGATGTCTTTAGCCCTGGCGGTGTTCGCAATCGCGTCGCTGATCACCTACCTAAGCTCCTATTTTAGCATCTTGTTGGCGGCCCGGCTCCTGACTGGCCTTTCAGCCGGAACGCTATCGACGCTGGCATTCGCATATACAGGCGACCATTACCCGTACAATCAACGCGGAAAAGCGATGGGCATTATTTCGATGGCCTATTTCCTAGTGTTCGTTATCAGTATACCGGCCGGCGCCCTTGTCGCTGCCCGGTTTGGCTGGCGATGGGTATTTCTGGGGCTGTTCGTGGCCGGCGCCCTGATGTCTCTCGTCACGGTTTTGCTCCTGCCACCCGGCACAGGTCAGCCTGGACCCGCATCAGCCTCCAGCGTCCTGGCTCATTTCAGGTTCAGGGACCGTGTGTCGGGAATGGCGGCGGCTTTTCTGACTTCGGGAGGACTCGTTGGTTTTCTTACGTACGTGGGTGTGTGGCTTGCGTCGGATGGCATCGATATTGAGCGGATCGGACTTTTGTTCATGGTGGCTGGAGTGTCTGCGACGGCGGCCGCACCTATTTCCGGCTGGCTCGCAGACCGGTTTGGAAAGCGAGTCATGATCCTCGCCGCCAACGTGGTCCTGGCTCCCCTTTTCATAGTCGTATCGAAGCTCGGGTGGGGATTGCTTCTTTTTCTCGCTGTCGGCGTACTCAGTGTCACCGCCGCCGCCCGTCAGGTGCCACTGCACGCCTTGACAACGGAACTTGTCGGGTCTGAAGTTCGCGGGTCGTATATGGCTGTGCGCAACACCGCTTCTCAGCTTGGGATCGCGTTCGCCGCTACGATTTCCGCCACGGCGTTCGACCAGTTTGGTTTCTCCGGGGTTGCGTGGATTGCCGCCATCATGACCCTCCTGATACTGCCTGTATGCCGGTGGTTGGAAGAACCGCCCGTCTTTAGGTGCCAGACTGCACGCTTCTTTCGACAACGGGAACCGTTGTCGGGTCTGAAGTTCGGCGGGTCGTATATGGCTTCGTGCGCAGGACACCGCTTGTTGCTTCAGCGACTTGGGATCGCGTTCGCCGCTTTGACGATTTCCGCCATACGGCGTTCGACCGTCCAGTATTGAGCGCGGCGAACATCGTGGTCGTCCCGTTGCGTTTGTAGTCGTGGGTGAGGGTGCCGCACCGCCCCTTCTTCAGAGGTAACCCGGGTTGCGTGGAGGGCCTGCATCTGCCGGCGTTTTCCGGAGGGTTCATCATGACCCTCCTGATACTGCCTGTATGCGGTGGTTGGAAGAACCGGTTAAGAGTTAGGCTTCCCTTCGAATCGAGGGAATCCGTCCACTGAGTCTTCAACGAAACGATCGTCCGGCCTTCTTCGTGTCTTTTAGCTTCGAGATCGTTCCGCCAACTCTTAGCTGAAAAATTTGTTTCCTGTCACTGTTCTTGGCTCGGACGGACTAGATTGTCTATTCTTTTCAAATGCCCGCCAACGTCTCACGCCCCAATACCTTGAAGCCGGAGTAAACAGTTCGCTCGTCATGTCTCAACCAACCTACGCCCAGACGGTTCAGCGGCCGAAACGCGCTGGAGGAAAAGGTGGGAGCTCTCGACAGACGAAATGATGGCGATTATTCGACCAAGTACACAAGTGGCACCGAAAAGATGAGATACGCGGAACTCAAACGCAGCGCGACCAGGCGGTAACTGATGAAGGCGCCGACAGTGACATAACTTGGAACGGAGTGTGGGACGTCCGGACGCAGCGATCCGATCAGGGGTGGACGGCCGAATTCGCCATCCCGTTCAGAACGCTGCGATATACCTCGAATCCGGAAGGTCTGGGGTGTGATACCGCCGTTTCGCCGAAGAATGAGTGGGTCTAAATGCCTGCATCTCTTGATGTCTCGATTGACACTCGAAACACCGCCGAGAGGTGGTCTCGAACTGAAGGCGTATGCCATCGCCGGTGTTCGCACCGATCGGGAGGCGACGCCCGCATTCAACAACAGAGTCGATCGCGACTGGGCCTTGACGCGAAGTATGGTGTGAGCAATGGCCTGACGCTCGATCTAACCTACAACACCGCATTTTGCCCAGGTAGAAGAGGATACGCGGCAGGTGAATCTGACACGGTTCAGCCAGTTTTTCCCTGAACGACGGGATTTTTTTCTTGAAGGCCAGGGCCTGTTTGCGTTCGGAGTGGGCAGTGCCGTGGGCGGTCGACCGACGGGTCCCGACACTCCGATACTATTTTTCAGCCGGCGCATCGGGCTGAACAACCGTCGACCGGTCCCAATCGCCGCTGGAGCTCGCCTGACCGGACGCGTGGGGGCCTATTCTCTGGGTATGCTAAACATTCAGGCCCGCGACGACCAGCCATCGAACTCGCCGGCTACGAATTTCTCCGTCCTTCGTGTGAAGCGGGATGTCTTCGAGCGCAGTAATGTCGGTGTGCTCTACACGAGGCGTGACGAGCGAGGCGCTCCGGCCGGACAGACGTTTGGCGTGGACGGACTCTACTCGTATTCGCCCTTACTGAACATCAACGGGTACTATGCTCAGACCGACAAGCCGGGTGTCACGAACGGCAACGTCAGCTATCTGACGCGCTTCGACTACGCTGCCGACCGCTACGGCCTTCTGGTTGAGCACCTGAAGGTGGGTGAGCGCTTCAATCCGGAAGTCGGATTTCTGCGGCGCACCGATTTCGTTAGGGATTTCGCGCAGGCACGGTTCAGCCCGCGGCCGGGAGGGGATCGGATCCGCCGATTCATCTATCAGGGCAGCGTCGAGTACATCGAGAACAATCAGGGCCGTCTGGATTTCCGCGAACAAAGAGGAGAGTTCGGAATCGAGTTTTTCAACAGCGATCGCCTGACGATCCGGTACCTGCGCGACTACGAGTTCATCCCAAAACCCTTTGAGATCGCCACGAACGTCACGGTCCCCCTGGGGGGCTACACGTACCAGAACCTGATTGCCGAATATGTCTTTGGCAGGCAGCATAAACTTTCCGGGACGGTATCCTATCAACAGGGGTCGCTTTACGGCGGCACCAAGCGGACGCTGGAGGTGGGCAGAGGCCGGAGCGGAGGCCGGATAGACTTGACGACTCGGCTTTCGGTTGAGCCGAGTTTTTCCCTCAACTGGCTGAATCTTCCGGGGGGCAAGTTCACAGCGTCTGTGATCGCTCAGCGCACGACCTACACGTTCACGCCCAGGATGTTTGTGAGCGCTCTTACCCAATACAGCTCAGGCGACAATACGTTCACGACCAACGCACGCCTGCGCTGGGAATATCGTCCCGGCAGTGAACTGTTCGTGGTTTACACTGACGGCCGCGGCACCGGGTCCGACGGATTCCTGCCGCTAGTCAACCGTGCCTTCATCGTCAAAATTAACAGACTCTTCAGACTTTGAAGGGTACGATCAGGTTAGGGCTCCACGCGGCACTGAAGTGGCCCCCAATCGTTGGACAGCGCGGCAGCCATTTTAAGGTGGATTCCACGGTTAATTATGCTGCCGAAGGTCGCGTAGTCCCATCGCCTCGCCAGGGCGTTGCTGAACAAGCCATGGACAGCATCCTGCTAAAACAGACTGTAACTTATCAGCTTCTTTCGGGCACGTTGAACTTTTTCAAGAATATCGGAAGCCGTTGCGGTCCAAATGAAGGGCTTCGGGTTCTGATTGTGACCCCCGACATATTCCTCCACGGCCTGGATTAGCTCAGGAACCGAATGGAAAACCCCGCGCCGAAGCCGTTGAAAGATCCCGGAAGAAGCGTTCGACCATGTTCAGCCAGGATGCACTGGTCGGTGTGAAGTGCACAAAAGCGCGTGTTGCGCTTCGGACGAATGTTTGTGCGTGGCGTAGTTGTCGCAAGATATGGATCTGTTTGTCTTTCGGCACGGAACGTTTGATCTGAAGAAACCGGATCCGTGACGATGCTTCGGCATACTCCCGATCGAGCCGTCCAGCGTATTGAGCGCGGCGAACGGTTCCCGTTGCGTTTGTATCGTGGGTGAGGGTGCCGACCGCCCCTTCTTCAGAGGTAACCCGGGTTGCGTGCGGTCCAGGGCCTGCATCTGGCTCTTCTCATCGCAGGACAAAACAATGGCGTTTTCCGGAGGGTTCAGATACAAACCGACCACATCCTCCAACTTCTCGACAAATTGTTTGTCGTTGGAAAGTTTGAAGGTGCGTGCCAGATGAGGCTTCAAGCCATGAGCCCGCCAGATTCTCCCTACCGTGGACTCGCTGATTGCCCTGGCCATCAAGGACCGGCTCCAGTGCGTGGCGTTCGGAGGCTTCCCTTCGACCGTCTTCTTCACGATCCGCCCGCTTCCGGCGGCCGATCGGGGAATCCGTCCACTGCGGGAAGCGTCCTTTTCGATTCCCCCGAGGCCATCTTCAACGAAACGATCGCGCCAACGTCCGGCCTTTTGACGAGTGATGTCCAACTTGGCAGCGATCTCCTGATTGTCCAGACCCCCGGCGGCCAGCAAGACAATTCGAGATCGTTCCGCCAACCGGACCGCCACACTGCGGCTTCGGCTCAGTCGCTCCAGTTCCTTCCGCACAGGAATGTCCAATTTAATCGTCGGTGCTCTCCTCATATATACTCAGACGTAGGAAAGCTGAATAAGTTACATTAACTGTGACGGACTACATTAGCTTATAACTCTTAGCTGAAAAATTTGTTTCCTGTCACTGTTCTTGGCTCGACGGATAGATTGTCTATTCTTTTCAAATGCCCGCCAACCTCACGCCCCAATACCTTGAAGCCGAGAAACAGTTCAAGGCGGCCGAAACGCTGGAGGAAAAGGTGGGAGCTCTCCAGAAAATGATGGCGATTATTCCCAAGCACAAGGGCACCGAAAAGATGAGAGCGGAACTCAAACGCAAGTTGTCCGTTCTTAGGAAGGAATCCATTCAAAAGAAATCCAGTTCAAGGAAAGATCCCTTCCACTTGGTCCGGGAAGGCGTCCGGCAGCTGGCCTTGGTAGGCGCACCCAATGCTGGAAAGTCGAGCCTGGTGGCATCCCTAACGCACGCGACACCTGAAATCGCCGACTACCCCTTCACGACACGGGCACCAATCCTCGGAATGCTTCTGTTCGAAGAAGTCCGTCTTCAACTAGTCGATCTGCCCCCGGTTTCATCCGACCACATGGAAGCGTGGGTACCTCAGATAATCGGAAACGCGGACGCTGTGCTCTGGATCGCTGATCTATCCGACGACGCCGTTCTGGACGGCATGGAATCAAGCCTGGAAATACTCCGGGGCGCCAGGATCGACCTCCGTCAGAAAAAGACGCTGATCGTGGGCAGCAAGATCGACGCCCTGGGTGCGGAAGATCGGGAACAAATCGTGAGAGAAATATTCGGGGGCGCGTTTCCGATAATCGTGTTTTCCTCCGTCGCACACGCCCAGGATGACACTCAAGAGATCAGCCGACGGATTTACGAGTTTCTTGATCTCGTGCGCGTGTATACAAAGGCGCCCGGCAAAAAGGCGGACCGCAACGATCCGTTCGTACTCTCACGGGGCGGCACGGTTCTGGATCTTGCCGAACTCGTCCATCGCAGTCTGGCCACCGATCTCAAATTCGCCAAGGTGTGGGGTGGCACCAGAGCTGACGGTCTGATGGTCGGCCGCGACTTCGTCCTCGATGACGGTGACATAGTCGAGTTGCATGCGTCATACATTAGCGGGCGGTCCGGACGTCAAGCAGACCGCAGCAGTTGATGCATGCGGTGACCCATCGCAAGTGTCGCACCGGCAATCGATTGACCATCGAACGCGATAATGAAATCTACTCTAAGAGTCGCTCTACTGACATCGATCATCACGGCAGCACTGGTGTATGCCGCACTTGAGTCCCGTCATGGCCCGCCCCTGCCCCTCTCTCCGGCCCCAGACGCCGCGCCCGTGGATCTCACCCCGGAGGCGCCCGTTTCTCAGCTTCTCCCGGACCCGGAACCCGTATTGCCCCCGCCTTCCGTAGAACCTGAGAGCGGCCTGACCTCGGACGAACATAACAATATCGAGATCTACCAACGATCGAGTCGTGGCGTCGTCAACATCACGTCGACGACCGTCAGCTACGATTTCTTTCTGCGTCCCATACCCGAGTCCGGCTCCGGCTCCGGAGTTGTTATCGACAATCAGGGGCACATCCTCACGAACTACCACGTCATCGAAAACGCTCAACGTCTGGAAGTCACCCTTGCAGACCTCAGCCGGCACCCTGCCCGGATCGTCGGGATCGATCCTAGCAACGATCTCGCCGTAGTCCGGGTGGATACGGACGGTGTTCAATGGAGGCCACTACCACTGGGTTCTTCCAGGGGTCTACAGGTGGGTCAGAAGGTCCTGGCTATCGGGAACCCGTTTGGGTTGGAGGGAACGCTGACGACAGGCATTATCAGTTCTTTGGGCCGGTCCATAGAGGCGACCAACGGTCGGATCATCGAAGGGGCCATCCAGACTGACGCGGCCATCAACCCCGGCAACTCTGGCGGCCCCCTTCTGAATGCCGAGGGTGAGGTCATCGGGATCAACACGGCAATCATTTCGCCTTCCAACACGGGCAGCGTCGGTATCGGATTTGCTGTTCCCGTGGAAACAGTGAACCGTGTCTCCAGCGACCTGATCACCTACGGACGTGTGCGGCGCGTCTACATCGGCTTCCGGGGAATCAACCTATCGGACTGGCAAGGACTGGCGAGGGTTCTGGACCTCAACACCGACTCGGGCGTACTGATAACAGACGTGTCGATGGGTAGCCCGGCAGCGGAGAGCGGATTGATTGGTGCCAGCGACAGGATTCGTGTCGGGAACTACCTGATACCCGTCGGGGGGGACGTGGTAGTCTCCATTGACGGACGCAACGTAGCTTCCATGAACGATGTCAGCACGATTCTGGAACCCCACCAGCCCGGAGATCGGGTTGAAATCACCCTCGTCAGAAAGGGGCAGAGAATTCACAGCCAGCTGACGCTCCAGGAAGAACCAGGGTAGCCGGTGAGTTTCCCTCGATCGCGGTACTGGCTCGTCGGGCGCCGGATCGCGCTCATCCTCATCGCCATCATAGTGGGTTATCGTTCTTACGGCGACGCTGTTGCGAACTGGTTTCGGGGTCCGGATCCATCGACGGACATCGTGATCACCCAAAGCGAATTCCGGCCGGTGCCGGATGGTGGCCGGCCGCTGTGGTTTATCGGTCTCCGAAACGACAATGCTCGAACGACCTATGATCAAATTCTCATGGAAGCCACTTACATGGATACGATCGGGGCCACGACCGAGGTCGATCGAATCATCGTCACTCGGAGATTGGGACCGGGTGAAGAGCAGACCATCGGCACCCGCGACCGATTACCGCGAGATCTTGCTACGACGGGCACTTTGCGGATTATTGATGCACAAATAGTGGAATGAAAAGGGCCGCCATCTTCCTCGCACAGGCACTGCATGACTGAACGTAGGGTAGCCATCCGCGTCGTGATGCTCCCCAGGGATACGAACCAACTGGGAACGATCTTTGGGGGTGTTATCTTGAGCCACCTGGATCTGGCGGGCGGCACTGAAGCGCGAAAACACGCGGCGAAGAAGTTTGTAACGAAAGTGATGGAAAACGTCGAGTTTCTCGCGCCCGTTTTCCTGGGCGACACCGTCACTTTCTTCACCCGGACCGTGAAAGTGGGATCAACTTCAATCACGATCGAAGTGGACGTCGAAGCGGACCGCATGGGCCTGGACGGACAGCGCGAAACCGTCAAGGTCACGTCTGCGCGCGTCGTGTACGTCGCGGTCGATGAAAATGGTCGTCCTACACCCATTAAAGATGACTGAGAACATTGAGACCTGAAAGCGCTCCATGCCAAGATCCCAACCTTTGAACTCACGTCCGGTCTTCTTGATCGATGCGATGAACTATATTTTCAGGGCCTACTACGGCCTGCCCGATAGCATCACTGCACCGTCGGGAATGAAAACCAATGCGATACTGGGTTACCTGCGCACGCTGCTGAAGATCATTCGCGAACAGGAACCACCTTACATGGCAGCCGCTTTCGAGGGGGCTCATTCATTCCGCCGCGAAATGTTTGCCGACTACAAAGCGAATCGTGTGGCACCTCCCGAAGATCTGAAAGTTCAGTTTCAGTACTGCCGCCGTATTACAGAGGCGGTGGGCATCGCGGCTTTTGACATCGAGACTTACGAGGCAGATGACGTACTCGGTTCCCTTGCGATCCGCATGGCCGGGGCAGGGCACCCGGTAGTCATCGTTTCGGGGGACAAAGACCTCGCGCAATTGGTCGACGACCGCATACACATTTATGACCTGGCCAAAAATGCCTGGCTGGACCCGGCCGCTGTAAAGACGAAGATGGGAGTCGAGCCGTCGCAGGTGCCCGACCTCCTGGCCCTGCTGGGTGATTCGGCAGACAACATTCCGGGAATCCAGGGTGTGGGCGGCAAGACTGCTGGAAAGCTGCTCTCGGTCTGCCGCACGATTGAAGATATTGCCGAAGCGAACCTGGATCACCTGTCGTTCCGCGGAAGGGACGGGATTCTCAAGCGCATCCGCGAGAACATGGAAACGGCGCGCACCAGCAGGGATTTGGCCCGTATCCGTTGCGATGTCGAGATCGAGATGTCACCCGAGACGCTCCGCTATCGCAAGGGCAGCCCAAACACAGTCATTCCGCTATGCCAGGAGCTGGGCTTCGACCGTGTGATCGAGGATATCCCTCTCCGTTACGACCAACCCGGACTTTTCGACTAGCTGCAGCCCGTGGCAGAGGTCTCGAAGGCCGCGTTACGGCCAAACGGGGCCGGATTCTAGGAGGCGACGAGGCGCCGACCCGAAGCCGCGAAGACGACACAATGCTCTTTCATTGGGAGGAGTCGGCGACAACGAAGACGGCCCCGTTTCGCCGTAACCCTGTGGGCGCAGGGGGGTCACCGACGTATCAAACGGAGGCCGCAGGCGCCCCGCAGGCTTTGTCCGGCATTGGTAAGGCCGGTCACGATGAAAAGACGGCGCCTGCGGCCTCGGTTTCAAACCTCGGTGCCCGCTCCTCACTTCGCGCCTGCAACCCGATGACCCCTGCGCGCGGCCTTCGAGGCCTCTGCCACGGGCTGCTTAACTCAGACGGGAACAATCGAACGGGCGGCCAGGCACTCTACTAAATAAACGTATGCACCGTTGAGATAGTTTTCGCTCTTCGACTCCAGAGTCAGCTTGACGGTGTAGTCCGGATTGGTAAACGTGGGGTAAGAACCCAACAGCAAGTCGGGGAACTTTGCCAGGACTTCGCGCAGCACGTCGGCGACTTGCCCTTCCTCCACATCCAGGAAGACGTCTTGGGTGAAGAACGGATCCTCACGAAACCTCTCTTTGATCCGTTCGAACTTGGAGGCAAGAATTTCGGGCACCCCCGGAAAGACGTAAACGTTCTCCACCGCGATCACAGGGAACCTCATCTGGTTGCCACGGACCAGTGAAGCCCCTTCGGGAACGTCGGCCATCCGCAACATGGCATCCGTCAGGTTGTCCTGATAGTATCCCCGGAGTGTGGTTTCCAGTTCGCTGCTGCGGCACACCTTGCGTTCGAAGGCAGCCGCGACACCCTGAATCGTCACATCGTCAGGAGTCGGACCGACACCACCTGAACTGAACACATAATCAAAGTTCTTGGATGCGCTGCGAATTTCGTCTCGGATGACCTTCATTTCGTCAGGGATCACAGAGACTCTGCGGACATCAACACCAAGGGAACGAAGCTCTTTGAGAAAGTAGATGGCGTTTTCATCCCGGGTGCGGCCAGACAGAATCTCGTTCCCGATGACAACGATTTCCGCTGTTTTCGACATGATATGACTCAATATACCACGGCGTCAGGACACTCCAATACGCGGCTGATCGTTGCCGCCAGCGACACCGACGCCAATCTGCTCTGGGCCACTCGAATGTTCGCCCCCGACCCGTTTGTCTTCTTCATGAAAAACGGAAAGCGATATGTGGTGATGAATGATCTCGAGCTCGATCGAGCGCGCCAGCAAGCCACTGTGGACCATGTCCTCCCCCGGAGCCGATACGTTGAGAAGTTGCGTTCCCAGGGTATTTCGTTCCCTACGACCGGGCAGGTTCTGTTAGAAGTATTCAAGGAATTTGAGACCCGTCACGCCCGCGTTCCCTGGAACTTCCCGGTTTTGCTGGCTGACGAACTGCGCAATTTGGGCATTTCCCTCACTGTGGAATCGGGAACGTTCTGGGACAGAAGGGAAATAAAGACCCGGGAGGAAATTGGTCACATCCGTGACTCGCTCCGTGTGGCCGAAGCCGGCATGGAGGCGGGAATCGCCACGCTCCGTCGGACAAAAATTTCCAGGAGCTGCTATCTCGAACTGGATGGCACCCGCCTCACTTCCGAAATCTTAAAAGCCATCATAAACACGACGATCATGGAACGGGGCTGGGTCCCAAGCCACACAATCGTATCGTCAGGGAAGCAGGCCGTCGATCCGCACAACGAAGGCAGCGGGCCGATTCGTGCCCACACGCCGATTATCATCGATATTTTTCCGAGGTCGCAGAAGAGCGGGTACTTCGGCGACATGACCCGCACCGTCGTGCGAGGGCAGGCATCGGAACGACTGAAACGTGCCTATCAAGCCGTCAAAGAAGCTCAGAATATAGGGTTCAACAAGATCCGGCCCCGCGCCAGCGCCCACAAGATTCACCAAGAGATCCTCAGCTACTTTAACCGCCATGGATTTGAGACCGGACTGCAGGATGGCCGCATGCAGGGGTTCTTTCACGGCACGGGCCACGGACTCGGGTTGGATATCCATGAAGCTCCTTCTTTCGGACTTACCGCGCGTAACCGGTTTCGAAAAAACCAGGTCGTGACGGTTGAACCCGGACTCTACTACTTGGGTATGGGCGGTGTGCGTCTGGAAGATGTCGTTGTAGTCACCGATAGCGGATGCAAGAATCTGGTTCGATTCCCAAAGTTTCTCGAAGTATGACGTTGGAATATCATACCAAGCTGATATTACCGACGGTGGGAGAATGACCTGTCCGAGTGTGTTTTGCTGCGGCCTGCTATATACTGCCGCTTCTTTACGGAGGCAGCGCTGAATGCGCGTTCGATTCTGGGGAGTACGCGGTTCGACGCCAACCCCGCAGCGAGAATATCTGGTCTATGGCGGCAACACTGCATGTGTCGAAGTACGGACCGACACGGACGAAATTCTGATTTTTGACGGAGGCACCGGCGTCCGTTTGTTGGGTCACGCGCTCGAACAGGAGTTCAACGGATCACCGATTCGAGCCCATCTGTTCTTCAGCCACTTTCACATCGATCACATTCAAGGCCTCCCCTTCTTCACACCGCTCTACTGGAAAGAGAATCACTTCACATTCTACTTTGCGGGACGGCGCGACGGGAATCTCATCATGGACGCTCTCTCCGGAATAATGGCAAACCCATATTTTCCGATCGACATGTCAAAACTGCCATGTGTCCGGAACTATGTCGATCTGGAGGAGGGTGCCTTCCAGGTCGCGGATGCGACAATCCTGGTCAAGAAACTGAACCATCCGCAGGGTTGTGTGGGATACAGAATCACGCAGGGCGACAAGGTGATTGCCTATTGCACCGACTTGGAGTGGGGCCCGGAGTGGAGCGAAAACAACTTCAGAGAACTGGCTCAGGATTCTGACTGCCTAATCGTAGACGCCCAATACACTCCAGAAGAGTACTCCACAAAGGAAGGTTGGGGCCACAGCAGCTGGAAGCAGTCTGTCAAAAACGGGCTCGATGTCAACGCCAAGCAGATTATTCTGTTCCATCACGATCCTTACCACGACGACAGCGCAATCGATTCCATCCTCGAGGACGCCTCCAAGCTCCATCCCAATGTGATTGCGGCCAAAGAAGGTCTCGAAGTTCCTGTTTGAGAAAGGTCTCTATTTCACGGCTGGGCTCTGGAATTATTGACACCTCAGCTATATAACATGAGTCGATAATCAATGGCCCTGAAATTCAAAGACTATTACGAAACGCTCGGAGTCGGTCGCACGACGGACGCGGACGATATCAAGAAAGCTTACAGAAAACTTGCTCGGAAGTATCACCCAGACGTGAACCCTAACGACTCGTTGGCCGAAGAAAAATTCAAGGAAATCCAGGAAGCCTACGAAGTCCTGTCCGACTCTGAAAAACGTAGACGCTACGACCAACTCGGCGCCAACTGGAAAAACGGAGCTGAATTCACACCACCGCCCGGATGGCAAGGCAGCGGATTCCGAACCGAATTCGATATCGGCGACATACTGGGTGGGCGTAGTGGCTTCAGCTCGAGCCGGGGGGGGTTCAGCGATTTCTTCGAATCGATGTTTGGAAGGGCGGCCGGCGGCGGAGCCGCGGGCCGCACTGCGGCCTCCGGTCGAACCCGCAGTGGACACAGAAGCCGCCAACGGGTGGAAACCGAACTGGCTCTGCCACTTGAGGAGATGCATCGCGGTACGACGCGAAAACTCAGCTTCCGCGTCAACAACAGGAAAAAGACTGTAGACGTCCGGATACCCGCGGGGACACGTGACGGAAGCCGTATCCGCCTGGCCGGTGGCAGCGTGGACGGTGGCGATCTTCACATTCTTCTGAAGATGGAACCTGGGGCCCGCTTTCAAGTCGATGGAGACAACACGGAGATCGAAGTGCCGATTACGGCCTGGGAAGCCGCTTTGGGTACGACAATTCAGGTCCCCACGCTCGACGGTAGCGCGGACATTAGAGTGCCAGCCGGCGTCGGTTCCGGACAGCGTCTCCGTCTCAAAAACCAGGGCCTGAATCGACCCAGTGGCGGCCGTGGCGATCACTACGTCCGGTTGAACATCGTTGTTCCCCGGGATCTGAGCAAATCCGACCGGAAGCACTTTGAAAACCTCGCCGAAACCTCAACGTTCAACCCGCGAGCTTAACCATTCCTCTGAGTCAGAAGTTCGCGATATGGGATTCCGCCCGCCTGTGCGTTCAGCCATCCTGCCCGATCGAGGGGCGACCCTGGGGCAGGGCACCGCACCCTTCTGGAGAGATTTCTCTGGCCCCAGGGGGGGAGGCCCGTTGGCAATTGACAACCCCACACCTTCGACGGACTCGTCCGTCCCCTCCTCAATATTGATGTGAAACAAAAGGGAGTTCGGTAACTGTGGCCTTCTCAGGCTTTCCATCGATGGGGACTTCAACTGTGGTTCCAGCTTTATCTACGCCAAGCCGCACATAGGCCAGGGCAATGGGGGACCTCAGGAAGGGAGAGCACACGCTGCTTGTCGTCCGACCCACGTCACGTCCATCACGGCTCACGCTGGTATTGGGTGGGGGAATCGCAGACCCTTCGAGCCGCAGCCCGACAAAGCGCCGGTTCACGTGACCGATGTACCGGATCTTGGCGACGACCTCCTGGCCGATATAACATCCCTTTGCGTAATCAATGCCCTTGTCCCCAAGTTCAGGCAAGGTCGTCCTGGAATCAACGTCAACGCCATATGTCGGGATTCCTCCCTCGATCCGGATACACTCCCACAATTGCTCATCGCCGATCGCGGCACCGGCTTCAACAAGTGCATTGCGAAGCCCGGACACCTGAGCGAGGGGGACGATCAAATCGTAACCCAGGTCGGCTCGAACGACCCGCGTCCCTCCGACCTGGGCATGGGCGTATGGGGAGTCCAGATTGAGACGCCCACCGGACCAGTCGCCCAGCAGAGCCCGAGCCCCGGCTCCCGCGATACTCAATACGGCGAATTCCGAGGAGCGATCGACTATTGCCGCATCCTCCATAACCAGAAGTTTGTCCAGGGTCTCAATGCTGGCACGGGTGTTGTCTGCCGCCACTTCCAGCCACAGCGCGTCCTCGCCCGCCAGTACCACCATTTGTGACAGTACCTTGCCCTGGGGACTCAGATGGGAAGCGTAGCAACCGTCTCCTTCCATGAGGCGCGCGACATCGTTAGACACCATCCCTTGCAACCAGGTGACCCGATCGGGTCCCTTCAATTCCACAATGCCCAAAGTTCGCTCGAAGATCAGAGCTTCGGCTTTCAGTCGTTCGTAAAGTGTGGGCTTCAAATAAATGTCCGCGACTTCAACGTAATCGGACCCAGTTCCGGATCGTACCCGAAACTATTATCGTCGGATTATGGCAGAAAAAGGTTGCAGAGGCCCCAGGTCGTGCCGCCCGGGAACGACCTGGGCAGGTTTCTATTCGCCAACCGGTTCCGCTCGCGCCGCCAATGTCGTCAAGGTATTTATGAAGCGTTGGGCGGGTTCCGGAATCGAAACGTTGCCATCTATAAGAAGTGCTCGAGCATTCACTTCGCGGCCATAGAGGCTTTCATTCGCCTCCGTATCCGGCTTCAGGACCGCTCCTTCCAGGGATATACCCGCAAACAGACCGCGACTTCTCGCATAGGTCAGGATCTCCGCCCTGAACGTCGCGCTGGTCTCGGCCGATACAACCCGGCCCTTTGGCCCGGCGGCAGCGGCAGCATCGACGCCCAGAGTCAGTTGGTCCCGGAGCAGATGATCGATGCTGTCAGGCGTCACAAACAGCATCACCACGTCGGTGGACTGACCGCCGATCTGGAATCCGAAACTACCCCCACCGAGCGAAATCATTGATGGTGAACCCCACGGTCCCGCCCCACCATCCTTTCGGCAAACCACGAGCCCGCGGCCATAACGGCCGCCGAAACCGAAAGCCGCACGCTTGACTGCTGGAATCACACCGACACACTCGGATCGGCTCAGCAGGTTTTGAGGAACACCCCCGTCGGGGGCATTGATCAGTGCCTCAAGAATCTGTGTCGACTCCCAGAATCGGTCGGCAACCTTTTCGTCCAACTGGGCACTAGCCGGCAGGGCTACAACGAACTTGATCGCGACAGCAATCGCAAGATATCGCATCGGGCCTCCTCAACTTTGGTTTTACGGAACACTCCGCCTATTGCATCTCATACCAATACCCTACACCGGGGGACGGATTGGGTCCCAAAGGATTGTTTAGTCTTGCCCTAGGCTCGAGCCATAAGCCCACACAAATTGATTCTGACCCGGTTCGGACGCTCGCAGAGCGCGCCCACAGGAGACAACGCATTCACAAAAAATGACCCCACAATGCCGGTGCTCAATCCCCGAGGATGGGGATGACGTGCTCCTGAATTGGCGTGCCGGTAACCACCGGGCCTTCAGGGGACAGATAGACGTCCACCTCGCTACGAACTCCGAAGTCGCCCTTCAGGTAGACACCGGGCTCAATTGAGAAGCAGGTGCCTATCATGAGCTTGCGGCTGTCCTGAGTTTCCAGGTTGTCGATGTTGGCTCCGTTGCCGTGATCCTCCTCGTGGATGGAATGGCCGGTGCGATGTATAAAGTGCTGGCCATAACCTGCATCTGTGATCGACGTCCGAGCCGCGTCGTCAACTTCCCAGCCGTGAAGCGTATCCTCCCGGTAACGACTTTCAACCAGCTGTATCGCTGCATCGCGTCCCGCTCGAACGACCTGAAATACTTCTTCATGTTTCTCAGGGACAGATGCCCCAACGTAGCCGGTCCAGGTTATGTCTCCGTAGACACATCCCGGGTCGGGCCGCTTGGCCCAAATGTCAACCAACAGAAAATCGCCTGCTCGAATAGGCGCTCGATGCTCCGTGTCAGGCGTGTAGTGTGGGTCTGCAGAGTTGGCGTTGATCGCGACAATGGGACGGTCCGAAGATATCAAACCGCGATCTCGATACTGCTGCCAGATGAACTCCTGCACATCGAACTCATCGGTGGCCACGCCATCCCGGATGCGCCGGGCCGTCTCGTTGAATGCAACATCGACGATATCGCGCAAGTGGTTGACCGCATATAAGTGCGATTCCAACTGCCCCCTACTCCAAACGGCTTCAAATAGCTGAACGAGATCGGCTGAGGAAACGATTTCGACGCCAAAGCTGCGGACGAGCTCCACCGTTCCCGCATCCACACGTGAGACGTAAGGAATGGCGTTCAACGGCGAATACTGCATGGCCACTCGCGGCGCACCCGACCTCGGAGCACCCCCGGCCGGCGCGCCTAAAAGCGGCGCTCCTGTGATCGACGCCTTCAGATGTTCGTGCAGTTGCTGCCATGCCAAATAGGTCCGCTCGTCTCCAGGGAGGGTGTCTAGAACGTGGGGTTCGATAACGTGAACGATCTTCTGTGGTGCGCCGACGGCGGGAACAAAGTAGGCCCAGCGCCGGGTTGTGATCTGTGAGCGATCCAGTTTCAGAATATTCTCGGCGATCGGATCGCTTCCGCGAAAACAATAGAAAAGCCACCCGTCAATTCCCTCGGCAGCGAGCGCCTCCTGAAGGCTATCGATCAGCTCTTCATTCATTGCATTCTGTCCTTCATGTCTAAGATGGGTCCCCGCAGCTTGTGCGCCATGTCGCTGCGATCCAGTTACCCCGGCTGCTTGTTGTAAACGTTCCTAAAGTCCGTCAGAATACCTCTTTTTTCCCGTGTCCTGAGGAGATTATCGATCAATCGCGAGGAAGGCAGTCAAGGACGTGACCTCATTTCCGGCGGCGTTTTGTTCTGGCGGCCGCAGACTAGGACCAGGAATCGGCGATGTCGGCCTTGTTTGTTCAGCAGGTCGGCTTCGGTGCGCCGACGATCGGTTCCGGGCATGACGAAACCATCAGGAAATGAGTTTCTAACTCAGGACACTCGCTCCCGAGCTGTTGCCGATGGCGCACAATAATCACTTCCTAAATGGCAAGAACATCGCTCCCCCGGCGATCCAACCCGACACGTCCCTCGTCGAGCTGATCGATCAAACCTTTAACGCCTATAATGCCGCCCGCTTCCGCGAGGCCTGCCATCTATTCACCGAACGCATGCTGGCGGATGACGTTGTGGTCGGCGTCAGCCTCTCGGGTGCAATGACACCCGCTGGTTTGGGCATGGCGGCCATTGTTCCGCTGATGCGTGCGGGTTTTGTTGACTGGCTGGTATCGACAGGCGCCAACCTGTATCACGACATCCACTTTGGCATTGGGCTGGAAATGCACCGCGGTTCTCCGAATCTCGACGACTGTGTGCTCAGACAAGAAGGCGTCGTTCGCATCTACGACATCCTGTTTGAATACGATGTCCTCGTGAAAACCGACAACTTCATAAAAAAAGTCATGAACGATACTGAATTCCAAGCCACGATGAGTTCGGCCCAGTTTCATTACAAGCTCGGACGTTATGTCCTGGAGCGAGAACGCGTGCTCGGCATCAAAGACAAGTCGCTGGTGGCGACGGCCCACGAATGCGGCATTCCGATATATACCCCGTCACCGGGAGACAGTTCGATCGGAATGAACATCGCGGCGAACGCGTTGCTGGGAGGCCAGTGCCTGATCGACGTGAACGCGGACGTCAACGAAACAGCCGCCATCGTCTACGCCGCGAAGCAAGAGAAACTAAAGAGCGCCACGCTCCTGATTGGTGGCGGCTCACCCAAGAACTTCATATTGCAGACCGAACCGCAAATCCAGGAAGTTCTGGGACTCGAGGAGAAAGGCCACGACTACTATCTGCAGTTTACCGATGCGCGCCCCGATACGGGTGGCCTGTCGGGAGCGACGCCGGCCGAAGCCGTGAGCTGGGGCAAGGTGGATCCGGACCGGCTACCGGACGCCGTTGTCTGTTACCTCGATTCAACGATCGCCGTCCCACTCCTGACGGCCTACGCTCTTAACCGTCGGCGGCCTAGATCGCTCCGAAGACTGTATGATCATCGAAACCCGATGCTGGAAAGTCTGCGAACGATGTTCAAGAAACGGTGGGCCGAGGATTCCGACCCGCGGAACATCGACAAACCGCTGGCTGGTGATTGACCCCGACCACCCTCAGTCCATCGAATACATCGTTAGGCCTGAAAGCAATTTCGGGAAGAAATCGGTGGATTTCTGCGGCAGAACTTCCCCCCCAAGTGCAATGTCCCGGACCTGCTCCATCCGGGTAGCGTTCATCAGAAAGCAGATCTGGGCCCTGTGCTCCTGAACCTCAGCGACGGCGGACTCGAACTCACGGACGTATCGCAGATAGCGCTCTCCTCGCACGTCTTCATCAGAAATATCCAGGCACTTCCCCAGAATCAGACTATGAAGAATCACGACGTCGAGCTGGGACTGGGTGGCTGACACATCGGGTAAAACCGCCTCGAGGTCAAGACCGTCACGAAGTTCAAACAGTGTCAGGCTCTCGCCCCCCTCTGTCGCCACACCAATGGTCGGCCCACGGGCTCCCCATTCCTCCAGACCTGCCGATAATTGACCCACGTCGCCAACCTCATGAACGTTGAAGTATTCTCGGGCGCGGTCGATGAATCGGACAGGATCATACGATGGGAGGTTCGAAATCACACGGTGGGTCGGCAGAATCGTCATACCCGGACTCTCCATGTTCACAACCGTGGTCATCAACCATTCGAACGCTCCGGCATCGTCTGATCCCGCTTCCTTTCTCTTCTCGTCGCGGAATGCAAGCGCCGTCTCGTATCGATGGTGACCGTCAGCGATCACGAGTTGTTTGTCCGCCATAGCTGCCTGAATCGAGGGAATCTTTTCGGTGTCGGAAATCCGCCAGAGCATGTGCCGCACATCGTATTCGTCACGAACGGTGATTTCGGGAGGTTCCACAGCCACGTCATCGAGAACAGCATCGACTACCCGCGATGGATCGGAATATAAGAGAAACACCTGCCCAAAGTGCGTCCGGGTATGACGCAACAGTTCGAGGCGGTCCTGCTTGGGGCCCGTTAGGGTCCGTTCGTGCGGAAAGACGATCCTGTTGTCATAGTCCTCGAGATGCGCCAGACAGATCAACCCCTTTCTCGACCGGAAAGCGTCGCGCTTGGAAGCACGGTAACGCTGGAAATAGGCAAACAGGGACGGTTCTTTCACCTGCTCGATGATGCCTTCCCGACGCCACGCCTGGAGTGTTTCTGAGGCTCTCTGATAGGGCGAGACACTCGGGTCCGGGTCAGGCTCTGTTGCTGAACGGAGGATCCGGACCAGGTTGTTCGGGTGGCGGGACCGGTAGCGGGCCTGCATATCTGGGCTGATTTTATCGTAGGGTTGCGTGACCACCCGATCCACGGGAACGTGTTTGCTCGAATATCGGAGCGCTTTGAATGGACGAATCTGTGCCATAGGGAAGCCGCCGAGTCTAACATAGCAATTCCTAGGAGCCTGTCGGCAATAAGGTTATTGAAGGATGTAAGGCGGCGTATTGGATGAAGAGGCGGCGAAAAGAGTCACAGGCGATCGAAACGGAGCGGAGACAGCCTGCATGTTGTCTGTAGAAGCTGCTTTCCGTGAACCCTGCACCTTGATTCATGCTGCCGACATCTGTATCGACCCGTCCAGAGCGATACAGTTTCAATAGATTGTGTGTCAGGCACACCAGCGTCCACTCTGCCTGCACGTTCTCCAGTCCCCGGAGACTGAATCGGCGGAAGTGCCGGCATTCCTTGATCTGTCCGAATACCGGTTCCACAATCGCCTTGCGCATCTTGTAAACTGCCCGGCCGGCCTCGCTTTGGAGTTTCTGTTTCATTTGTTGCAGAAGGTCATCTTCATCCGGCACCTGGATGGGTGCGGCCGATGTGCCATGTTTATCCCTGCCTGTCGCGACGTGCAGGTCGATGCCTTCAACCCGCCCGTCGGTGACTTGCTCCGGACTCCAATAGCCGGTATCGGCACTGCACGCCACCGGGGAGGCTCCCGCATTCTGCCGCACCTGGTCCAACATTGGCGCCAGTTGTTGTTTGTCGTTGCTCTGCTGCGTGATTTCGGCGGCCACGATGATCTGTGCTTCGCTATCGACGGCAATCTGTGCATTGTAGGCCTGCACGAAGCTGCCTTTGTGCGCCCCGTCGGGCATGATCCGGCTGTCGGGGTCGGTGAAGTTCCGTTGCGCCTTTGCTTCCGGCACCGCCTGGTCGGGATCGGGAACCCGCGGTGGGCGTCCCGGAGTCTTCCGACCGGTCTCAGCCTCCTTCTGCCGCCGTTCGACGATTCGGGCTTCCGCGGCCGCCTTCGCCTCCTCGGCCTTCTGCCGGGCTTCGGCTTCCAATGCCGCCTTTGCCTCCCGAATCTTCTTCAGCCGGCTTTCACGCCGGGCCAGCTCGTCGGGTAACTTGTCGGCCTTTCCTTGCCGTTCCTTCTCATCCTCGGCCGCATCCACCGCTTCGGCCTGCCGCAGCAACTCGTCCACTTCCGCGGCCAACTTCTCCTCGGATTCACACATCCGACCGTAGCTCATCGCCTTGTGTTTGCTCGCGTTCCCTTGCACCTTGCTCCCGTCCACCGCCACATGCCCCAGTTTCACTAGCCCCGCCTTCTGGCACAATCGCAGCGCTTGCACGAACAGTCCCGCCAGTGCTCCCAAATGCCGCTTCCGAAACTCGCTCACCGTGCTGTGATCCGGATGGGAATCCGCACTCAGGTACCGAAACGCCACATCCTCGTACGTCCGCTTCTCGATCTGCCGCGAGCTGACCACTCCGGTGCAATAGCCGTAAATAAACAACCGCACCATCATCACCGGAGGGTACGCCGCCTGCCCCCGCCCGTCCTTCTCTTCGTAAGAACGGTAGAACGCCGAAAGATCCAACGTGTCCACCAAATCCGCCACGAATCGCGCCAAGTGATTCTCCGGTAGCCAGTCGTGTAACGATGGCGGCATCAACAAACTTTGGTCCAGATCGTCGATAAGAAAGCATTTCATGCCTCTTTCTACCAAATCTCTTCAGCCATCTCAGGTCCGCACTGCTCTTCCGATCCGTGAATCTATTCCCGACAGGCTCCTAGACCGAGGAACTTTCCCGATCTGCGATGGTTCTCCGGATTGAACACGCAGTTGATTTTCCACCCGATGCGACAGCTTTCTTCCACTGACGCCCCGGATTCGCGGAATTAATTTGAACCCGTTCACCCGACCCGGCCGACCGGCACAGGGCTTATTTGCGTCCTGATCCAGCGTGCTGTCGGACCCTACGGCCCTTGCCATCACCTGTTTCGGAAGGAAATCTCCTTCGCCGCTAGATTGAAACAATAACGCCAAAATTGATACAGTGCCGCTGTCTGAGGGCTGCGTCGGAACAAGGGCCATAGCCATGATCAGGACTGACTTGCCGTGACCGATCCTAACTTTCAAGACGGTTTGATCAACCAACAGGTACTGGACGCCGCGCGTGCTTCATGGACGAAACATTGTTTGGATCGATCTGTGATCCGAGCCGTCCTTTTTGACGCGGTGGGTACCCTGTTCCACTCCCGGGCCACGATTGGAGAAATCTACGGAAGCGTCGCCACTGCCTACGGTTTTCATACCGACGTCCGCGCGATCGACCAGGAATTCATACGTATGGTGAAGGCCCGGGGCGTGCCCATCGAAAAGGCCGGCTGGAAGTCCTTGGTGGGGTCGGTGTTCGCCAACCTCGGGCCGTTCCCAAGGTTTGACGACTTCTTCGAGGAAGTCTACGAAGTTTTCAGAACAAACCAGGGCTGGCACTGTTACCCGGAAACAGTTTCGGTACTGGAAACCTTAAAGAACAATCAATACGGACTCGGCGTGGTTTCCAATTTCGATTCCCGATTGAGTGGAGTCCTCGAGGGCCTCAGGATACGCCGATACTTCGATGCCATCGTTATAGCTCACTCCGCAGGCTATGCCAAACCGGACGAAAGGATCTTCCTGGCAGCTGCCGAACAGCTGGAAGTAGCGCCCGGGGACGCGCTATTTGCGGGAGACGACATCGAGCAGGACTTCAAAGGTGCGGCACGGGCAGGGCTCCAAAGCGTTCTGATAGATCGTCACACACCGTTGGCATCACAGGAAAAACATCGGATCCCCGACCTCCGAGGACTCCTCGGACTGCTTGACATTGCCCCTCAGACATAGTCGGCAGACTCTCATATGCCGTTCTGACAAAATGACTTATCAAATTACCATACCGTCACGCGTGGTCGTAGCCAAGCCCCGCCACACTTTGGGCTTGACGGAGCTAAACGGCATCATCTATTCTACTTCTTATATCCGACTCTTTTGATCGGCGATCTAATTTATCGGCGATAATCTTGGTCGGCGATAGAAAAGGTCGGGAAGAGAGTCGGGGGCGAAACCCGGGAAAGTGGAATCGCGAGATACACTTCCCGATACCGTGGGAAACACACGATGTTTAGGCTATCTAAAAGAACAGATTACGGGCTGATCGCGCTTAAGCACCTGACTCTACATACTGAACAGGCCTGCAGTGCCCCCGAAATCGCCCGCACCTATAACATCCCATCACAGCTGTTGGCCAAGGTTCTTCAGCGACTCGTGCGCAAGGGGTTGCTCCAATCTCATTCCGGTCCCACCGGTGGTTACGCACTGGCTCGGTTGCCGGAAACAATCAGTGTCATCAACGTTATCGAAGCACTGGAAGGCCCTGTCGTTATGACCCCCTGCGAAGTGGGAGATAACTGCGAACAGCTACAATTGTGTTCGATCCGAGATCCTCTCCGAAGCATCAAGGAAAAAATAATCCAGGTCTTGATGGAGACCACGATCCGCGGATTAGCAGAAACCGAGTTGCTCGAGATGAACGCTGAGAAGACAGGGATAAGAATTCTCAAACCCCTGGAATTGGGAAGCCGAGATTAGGAGATACAGAGGATGACGACCATAACTCAACCCATCTACATGGACAACCAGGCGACAACGCCGGTCGATCCTCGAGTTCTGGAAGCAATGTTGCCGTACTTTGGCGAAAACTTCGGCAATGCAGCCAGCCGTAATCACAAATTCGGCTGGGATGCCGAAGAGGCCGTGGATCGAGCGCGGCGGCAGGTGGCGGCTCTTATCAACGCAAGTCCGAAAGAAATCGTCTTCACCAGCGGCGCAACGGAATCAGACAACCTGGCCCTGAAGGGTGTCGCTGAAATGTACAGAGAGAAAGGCGACCACGTCATCACCTGCGTGACAGAACATAAGGCAATCCTCGATAGTGCAAAGCACCTTGAAAAGAACGGTTTAAGCATGACCTACCTGCCCGTGGGCACGGACGGCCTGATCGATCTGGATGATCTCAAGAACGCCATTACCGATAAAACGATTCTGATATCGATTATGGCCGTTAACAACGAGGTGGGTGTCATTCATGACATTCAGGAAATCGGTCGGATTGCCCGGGAGCATGGAGTTCTTTTCCATACCGACGCCGTGCAGGCCGTCGGGAAGATCCCCTTCGACGTCCAGGCACTGAACGTCGATATCGCCTCACTGAGCGCACATAAGATGTACGGCCCCAAAGGTGTGGGTGCGATTTACGTACGCCGGAGAAATCCGCGCGTATTGTTGAGCCCGATAATCGATGGTGGGGGCCACGAGCGCGGCATGCGTTCGGGCACGTTAAACGTCCCCGGCATTGTAGGATTTGGCAAAGCTGCTGAAATCGCGCAACAAGAGCTGGAAGAGGAGTCAGCCCGGATTTTGCGACTGCGCGAACGGCTGCGTAGAAAATTTGAAGAGAACCTGGACGAAGTCTTTATTAATGGTGATCCGGAGAGACGTGTACCCGGGAACCTCAACATGAGTTTCGCTTATGTGGAAGGCGAGTCCTTGCTGATGGGACTCGAGGACATTGCTGTTTCGTCTGGATCCGCGTGCACCTCCGCCAGCCTCGAACCATCTTATGTACTCAAGGCGATGGGGGTCGGTGAGGAGTTGGCCCACACGTCAATTCGTTTTGGAATCGGACGGTTCAACACCGAAGAGGAAGTTGACTATGTAGCCGATACCGTTACTCGGACCGTCCGCCGGCTGCGGGATTTGTCGCCGCTCTATGAAATGGCCAAGGATGGGATCGATCTGAGCACCGTTAACTGGACAGCAGATTAAGGAGAAGATGACAAATGGCGTATTCAGAAAAAGTTGTCGACCACTACAACAATCCCCGTAACGTAGGATCGTTTAAGAAGGATGAGAACGACGTCGGTACCGGGCTGGTTGGCGCTCCAGAATGCGGAGACGTGATGAAGCTGCAGATAAGGATCGATGAGAACAGCGGCATCATTGAGGACGCGAAGTTTAAGACATTTGGTTGCGGTAGTGCAATCGCAAGCTCCAGCCTGGCAACGGAATGGGTCAAGGGCAAGACGCTGGATGAGGCGCTCGCGATCAAGAATACCGAGATCGTTAAAGAGCTCAGTCTGCCTCCGGTCAAGATCCACTGCTCAGTACTTGCCGAGGACGCTATCAAGGCCGCGATATCGGACTGGAAGACCAAGCACCCCGACAACGACAAGGGAGCAACAGTATAGGGATCCAGAAGGTAAAGGCTTATGGCGATTGAAATCACAGATCGTGCGGTCGACGCGATCAAGAAGCTCCGCCAAAAGGAAGGGATTGATGCAGGTGGCCTAAGGGTGGGGGTCAAAGGCGGCGGTTGTTCCGGCCTTTCATACAACCTGGGCTTTGAAACCGAAGTCAGAAAAGGCGACAAGGTCTTTGAGCGGGAAGACGTGCAGCTGTTCTGTGATTTGAAAAGCTACATCTACCTGAACAACACGGTGCTCGATTTTGATGACGGTCTGACGGGAAAGGGATTCGCCTTCATGAATCCGAACGCCAAGAATACATGCGGATGCGGAGATTCCTTCTCCATTTGATAACGCACCGCGTTCAATTTCGAAGGGCCGTTTAACGACGGCCCTTTTTTCAGGTTCGGCAGTCATGAATTACTTCCAAGTGTTTAACTTAAAACCTGTGCTGAACATCGATCTCGACGGACTGGAAAGAAAGTTCCACCAGTTGAGCCGGCAGTACCATCCCGACTATCACACAAACTCACCTCCCGAGGAACGCGAACGCGCACTGCAAATGACCGCTCTGTTGAATGATGCTTACCGAACGCTTAGAGATCCGAGCAAACGGGCCGAGTACCTGGTTCGCTCCCGGGGTTTTGAGGTGGACCGCAGCACGGTGCCCCAGGCTTTGCTGGCCGAGGTTTTCGATATCAACGAAGACATCGAACAACTGAGGGCAGCCCGGGCAGCAGGAGATGCCACGGACGCGCTCCTCGAAGCGCTTGAGGGCTCCAGGACTCAAATTTCCCGGCTGCGGGAAGACTACGACGAGCGGCTTAAGGAAGCGTTCTCCCGATGGGACCGACTCCTATCGGATCCCGGTGCGGACGAGAAGCGCAGGGAGCAATTGTCCATGCTGGCCGATATCATTTCATACTCCGCCTACATTCGAAACATGGAACGGGACATTGAAAGCGAGGTGGCGCGCTAATGGCGAAAATTGTGGGTATTGACCTGGGAACGACGAATAGTTTAGTGGCAGTGGCCGAGAACGGAGCCCCTAGCATTATTGAAGGACCAGACGGGGGCCGCATGGTCCCGTCGGTAATTCACTTCGGCGACGATCAATCCGTGAGCGTGGGAAACGCAGCCCGCGAGAAGATGTTTGACGCATCGGGTCATACTATTTTTTCGATCAAACGGTTCATGGGAAAAGGCGTGGAGGACGTGCGGAATGACCTGTCACTTCTCCCGTTCGAAGCTTCGTCTGAAAGTCAAAATGTTATACGGATCAACGCCATGGGTCGGGCCTACACACCCCCTGAACTCTCGGCCTTCGTGCTTCGGGAACTCAAACAGCGCGCTGGGTCTGCGCTTGGGGAAGAAATCACGAACGTGGTCATTACCGTCCCGGCATATTTTAACGACGCCCAGCGACAGGCGACTAAAGACGCCGGGCGGATCGCGGGGCTCGATGTCTTGCGCATCATCAATGAGCCCACAGCTGCTTCATTGGCCTACGGTCTCCAGGAGAAAAAACAGGGCATCATCGCCGTTTACGATTTCGGTGGGGGCACGTTTGACATCTCGATCCTCAAACTGACGGAAGGCATTTTCGAGGTTCTCTCTACGAGCGGCGACACACACCTCGGAGGAGACGACATCGACACAGCACTGATCCGTATGGTACAGGAGGAAACGAAGGAAGAACTCGATCACCGGGAACTCCAGTTGGTCCGAGCGGCGGTTCGCAAAGCGAAGGAAGATCTTTCCGCGGCCAGCAAAACTAAAATTGAGCTCGCAGACTTAAACTATTCCAGGGAGTTAACCCGCGACGAATTTGATGGACGCATCACAGCGATCGTTGAACGGACCCTCGTACCGTGCCGCCAGGCTCTCGAGGACGCCGGCTTGGGTGCCGAGGCGATCGATGAAGTCGTCATGGTCGGCGGTTCGACCCGTGTGCCCCGGGTCCGGAACCGCGTCGAAGACCTTTTCGGACGGGCGCTCCATACGGAACTGAATCCCGACGAGGTCGTTGCCCTGGGAGCTGCCATACAGGCCGATATCCTGTCCGGCAGCCGTCGCGATACCTTGCTTCTGGACGTTACGCCGCTGTCACTGGGTATCGAAACGATGGGCGGCGTGATGTCGAAGATCATTCCGCGGAATTCAACGGTCCCGGCAAGTGCGAACGAGTCATTCACGACGTACGTAAAGGGCCAGACAAACGTCAAAATTCACGTCCTACAAGGAGAACGAGAGTTGGTCGATGACTGCCGGAGCCTCGCGGAATTCGATCTCAAGAACATTCCGCCGATGCCCGCAGGACTGCCACGGATCGACGTCAAATTCCTGATCGACGCGGATGGAATCTTGAACGTTTCAGCAATGGAGAAGCGGACAAACACCTACCAGTCTGTCGATATCAAGCCCACATACGGACTTACGGATGAACAAGTTGAAACGATGATACTGGATTCCTTCGAGCATGCCGAGGAAGACATCGATGCACGATTGGTGATTGAGGCACGGAACGAAGGCCGAACCGTACTGGACGCCTGCGTGCGGAGTCGCCGGGAAGAAGAGTACATGCAGTTGCCCAGCGACGAAAAGAGGACAATTGAGACCGCCTTCGAGACCTTGACGTCGGCCATCACTACTGAAGATCACCAGGTGATACGGGACGCCATAGAGCAGCTCAACGAAAAGACGATGCGGCTTGCAGAAATCATCATGAATGCCGCCATAGGTAAGGCTCTCAAGAATAAACGCGTCAGGGAAATCCAATGAAGCGACCACTGGGTTGGACCGATACCGAAGACATCGCGATCGCCTTGTGCGATCGGTTTCCCGAAACCGACCCACTCGGTGTCCGTTTCACCGATCTCCACCGCTGGACGACGGAACTGGAAGATTTTGTCGACGACCCGAAAGCGTCCAACGAAAAGAAACTTGAAGCGATCCAGATGGCCTGGTACGAAGAGTTCCAGGATCGCGAGGAATAAAACTTGTAGAACTTCTAGGCCTTCGCGGCATGGCTAAGGTGTTCACCTCTCGCCGGCCCGTTGACAGCGCTCGTCGGTCTATCGCTCGAGTTCAACGCTGAACATCATCATCAACTCTGTTTCGGCGTTGTTCGAAATCGCTCTCGAGCATAAGGCCTCATTACCCTGTCAACGACTGTAGGAAGCAAGGCGTTGAACCAGACAAGCAGGCGGGCACGCTTGTACGGATAGACCTCCGCACGCGGTCTGCGGATGCAACCGGCTATGGCCCGCGCGACGTCTCGAGCCGGTTGTACATAACCGGCCGGAGAAAATTCCCCCTTCAGTTCGCCCCTGCGCACGGCATTGAAAAAATTGGTCGCAGTTGCAACTGGATAGATAAGGCTAACGTGGATGCCCTCTTCCCTGAGTTCGAGCCTCAGGGACTCGCTGATGCCTCCCAGAGCGAACTTCGAGGCGCAGTAGATTCCCGACAGCGGCAATCCCCTCTTCCCGACCACCGATGACACGTTGATAATATGCCCCCGCCCTGCGGCCTTCATGATTGGCACCACGCGCTGTATGGCAATCACCGGCGCAGTGAAGTTGAGAGCGAGTATTTCGTCCATGACTTCTCGGGACATATACTCGACTGTACCGAAGTAGCCGACGGCCGCGTTGTTGATCAGGACGTCAATTCTTCCATAATGCCTCAGAGCGCTGTCGATCACACGATCCACATTCCCTGGGACACTGAGGTCAGCCTGAATGCTCGTCGCAACTCCGCCCGACCGCCGGACCTCGGCCTCCAATGTTTCCAGAAGCTCGCGGCGCCGGGCAACGAGGACTAGAGCGGCTTCCCGTGAAGCAAGCTCGAGGGCCGTTGCGCGTCCAATACCGGAGGATGCACCTGTGATCAGAACGACTTTCATAGCAGCCCGTGGCAGAAGTCCCGAGGGCCGCGTTACGGCCAAACGGGACCGGATTCTAGAAGATGACGAAGCGCCGGCCCGAAGCCGCGAAGAGGAGACAATGCGCATTCATTGGGAGGAGTCGGCGACAACGAAGACGGTCCCGTTTCGCCGTAACCCTTTGGGCGCAGGGGGGCCACCGACGTATCAAGCGGAGGCCGCAGGCGCCCCGCAGGCTTTGGCCGGCATTGGTAAGGCCGGTCACGATGAAAAGACGGCGCCTGCGGCCTCGGTTTCAAACCTCAATGCCCACTCCTCACTTCGCGCAGCCAACCCGAAGACCCCTGCGCGCGGTCCTCAAGACTCCTGCCACGGGCTGCTAGGGCCCCAAGCCCGCGGTCGAGGGCGTGTTCAATCCGCTTCGATACGATACTGAATCGTCACGGATGCAGCCACCGACACCTCACCGGGTGAAACCGGTGTGGGTGCGCCCTGCTGCAGGGACATCGCACGGCTCATTTCCATCATCGGTCTCTCGACCATGACGCCGCCCTCATTAACGGAAAGAATGGAAACAAGTTCAACGTTCAGTGCATCCGCAATCGCTTCGGCCTTCACCTGGGCCTCACCAACCGCATTCCTCAATGCCGCCTGCCGGGAGGCCAGATCGTCCTGCAGTTCGAACGAAACACCCTCAAGCTGGTTGGCTCCGGCTCTCAATGCCCGGTCGATGACTTCACCGATCCGTCCAAGCGCCTCAACACGAACTGTGATCGTGTTGGCCGCCCGATATGCGATGATCGAAGGCGGCTGGCCCCCATCCGGACGCTGCCGTGAATATACCGGTGACAGTGTGAGCCGTGACGTTTGAACGTCGCTTTCCTCTATGCCCGCAGCTGGGAGCGCGTTAATGATCCGATTCGCCACGCCGTTCACCTCATCCTGCGCATCCTCGGCTGTGGGCGCCTGTTCGACGATCCCCAATCGCACAACAGCGAGATCGGGTACGACGCGAACCTCCGAACTACCCTGAACCATAAGGACCGAATCGGAGTTTGCGCCCGACTGCGCCCACAGGGGAGGGGCCACCCACACGGAAAAAATCAGCACAAATCGAAGCAAGCTCATGGAAGCACCTCTTATGTTAGGGACCACCCGCGGCCTGTGGCACAGGCCGTTATGATACTTCGACGGCTGAACGGCTTAAAGGATTCAAAGTGGATGCGACCACGCCCCCTTAGGCAATCGGGACGCCTACTCGAGGGCGCACATCGTACTCTGCGCTTGCATCTGTGTGCAGGAAATCAGTTCGTCCCGCCCGTTCGTCAACAGAGCACACGCATTGTTTAGAGCGGTGTCAGTCGCTTCATCAGCGGTTGTGCCTGAAGCGATACGGCAGTCGACCCGTCCGTTGAACTCGACACAGACTTCGCAGGTAACTGATGCGAGACTGAAAGTCGAATAGACGAGATACGCAAGGAAGCCCGCTGCCAGGATGAGAGGAAGGGCAACTTTCAGTGGCTTGGACATTACCGGGCGATTTGAGACGCGATTGTCGCTAAGTTGGCGGTTCCAGTTCGTAGTCGGCGAAGGTCGCATGACGGCCTTCGAGAACGAACTGAGGAGGTAGACGCAGATCCCATACCAGCCCCATCCAGCTCAGGATCTTCAGCACGTAGTAGCTGGTATCAATCTCCCACCAGAAAAAGCCGTTATTAGCCGTCGTTTCGTAATAGTGGTGGTTGTTATGCCACCCCTCTCCGCCGGTCACGAGCGCAATCAGCAACGAATTCCGGCTCGTATCAGTGGTTTCATACCGCCGCCGTCCGTACAGATGCGTCAGCGAATTCACTATGAATGTACCGTGAAAGAGAATGACCGTCGAAACCAGGAATCCAGCCACCAGCGCGCTTGATCCACCCACAAGGTAACAGGCAGTGGCAAGCATGATCGGCGGAACGAGATAGTGCTTGTCGACCCACCGGATCTCCGGAAATTTGGCAAAATCCTCGATCACTTCGGACGGGGTCCGATTGTACTTCGGACAAAGAATCCAGCCGATATGGCTCCAGATGAAGCCCTTCTTTGGGGAATGGATGTCTTCAGGCAGGTCCGAATGCCAGTGATGGTGGCGATGATATCCGGCCCACCAGAGAACGCCTTTCTGGGCCGCCGTAGCCCCCCCAAAGGCAAACAGGAACTGCATGATACGACCCATTTTGTAGCCGCGATGAGAAAAGTATCGGTGGTAACCGGCGGAGATGAAAAACATCCGGCCAAAATACAATGCGACACAAAGCGCTACGTCGACCCACCGGACACCGGTCCAGATCAACAGGACCGGGCTGAGATGAACCAGAAAAAAGGGGATCGAACTGACCCAGGCGACCTTCTCGTTTTCTGCGAGGAGTACTGTTCTGCTCATTAAGGAATGCCTTCCGTTGTGTTTCTATTCAGCGTTCCCCGAGCACGATTGCTGTAACAGCCGAAGAACATCAACTAAAATAAACGAGGTATTGTAACACTCGGGCGAGCCTAAGCGATCTCCCAATTCATGCAAATGCGGGGGCTTTCCATCGGGACCTGGTAACGTAAGTTCGGAGGTTGTAGCCAGAGAGATGGGTATCTATTCAACCTACCTATTTCCCCGGATCCTGGACTTCGTCATGTCGGGTGGAAACTTCGATGAAGTTCGTCGCGACACCCTGCGAAACGTCCGCGGCAATACGCTTGAGATCGGTTTCGGTACCGGACTCAACCTGCCCCACTACCCATCTTCAGTTGGGCGCCTCACCACGATTGACGTCAACCCGGGGATGGGCACGCTCGCCAGGAAAAGGATTGCGCATTCCGGAATTAAAGTGGATCACCGGGTGCTCAACGGGCAATCCCTCCCGATGGGCGACGGTACCTTTGAAAGTGTCGTCAGTACATGGACGCTGTGCAGCATCCCGGACGTCGACGCGGCGCTGGGGGAAATCCACCGCGTTTTGGCGGCCGGCGGCCGGTTCTTCTTCGTTGAACATGGCCTGAGTAACGAGGCAGGAATTCAAAGGTGGCAGCACCGCCTGACACCGATTCAGAAAGCCTTTGCGGGGGGCTGCCACCTGGACCGAAACATCGGGTCCCTGATCCGCGGAGCGGGCTTTCACGAACTCGAACTAAAGACGTTCTATATGGAGAAAGTACCGCGCGTTGAAGGTTTCCTGTACCAGGGCAGTGCGATCAAAGCGGAAGATCAACGTTCGGAACACCTGGCGACCTCTTGCTAGAGTCGCGCGGTATGAATACGGCGTTGCTCAAAAAGTCATGGCTGGCTTTTTCAGGATTCTGCTAGGAAGGGTTCGCACCGGCCAGTTCTGACACAGGGTCCGGGGCGGCCTCGACGCCAAAACATACTTCCATGATCCGCTGAATCTCTCTGATATCGTTCTTCGACGGGAGACCCCAGCCCTCTCTGTAGTTGAACACATCGAAAAGAGAAGCCGCGCCGAAACGCCCATCTAGGATCTCGATGTGGGCGTCGGTCAAAAACGCGGGGTGGCATATGCCGCAGGCCCGCGACACCGCAAGCAGTTCCTTACGCAGCGTGCAGATATACTTGGCCAGACGATCGGACTTTAGCCCGGAATCCAGCCCGCGAATGAGCCACTTGTTCTGCGTGGCGACTCCCGTAGGGCAGCGCCCCGTGTGGCAGCGCTGGGCCTGTATACAGCCGATGGCCATCATGGCTTCGCGTCCGACGGCCACCATGTCGCAACCCAGAGAAAATGCCAGGATGGCTGCTTCCGGAAAACCCAGCCGGCCGGATCCGTTGAAAACGACACCGTCGTGAAGCCCCGCTTCAGCGAACTCGCGATACACACGGCTCAAACCCTGTTTAAAAGGGAGGGAGACGTGATCGGTAAACACCGGAGGACCTGCACCTGTTCCACCTTCGCCTCCATCTATCGTCACAAAATCAACACCTCTTCCCGTCGTCGCCATCTGGTGAGTCAATGTCTGCCAGAACTCAATTTCACTGACTGCCGACTTGATACCGACAGGCAGGCCCGACGTGTCGGCTAAACGTTCAACAAAGTCCAGCATGCTGTCCACGTCGTCGAACGCGGAGTGGCGGGAGGGACTTATGCATGTTTCACCCACAGGGATACCCCGTATCGCCGCGATTTCGGAAGAGACCTTTGCTCCCGGCAACACCCCACCCAGACCCGGCTTTGCGCCCTGGCTCAATTTTATCTCGATGGCGCGAATTGGAGCAGAATGGACGGTTTCCAGGAACCGCTCCATCGAAAAATCTCCATGCTTGTCGCGGCATCCGAAATAACCGGTTCCGATCTGCCATATCAGTTCCCCACCCTTCTTGTGACATGGGGCCACGCCACCCTCTCCGGTATTCTGGAGGCACTCCGCTTGACCGCATCCCATGTTTAAGGCTTCAACAGCCGGAACGCTCAGCGAGCCAAGACTCATCCCGGACACGTTGACGATCGAGGCTGGGCGGAATGCTTTTTTCCTTCCCCGTTCGGCTCCCATGACTTTGGCACACGGCACGGGGTGGTTCGGGTCATAGCCCGAGTCTCTGGGACTCGGCGCGACCAGGGGGAACGCCGAGTGCTTGATGATCATGTAATTCGGCGACAATTCGAGTTCGTCGTCGGTACCAAAACCACTGTAGTTATTCTGGCCTTTAGAGGATGAGTAAATCCAGGAGCGCTGGTCCCGGCTGAATGGACGTTCCTCGTTGTTGCTGGTAACGATGTACTGGCGGAGCTCAGGGCCTACGGCCTCAAATAGGTAGCGGAAGTGACCGATGATGGGAAAATTGCGGAGGATGGCGTGCTTGCGCTGAATTAGGTCGTAGACGATTACCGCCGCGACAACGAACACGATAGTGGTCAGAATCCACAAACCACCTTGATGGTATGCCGCCCCGCATCAGGGCGTCAATCGACTTCGACGGAAGCAACGCGCTTAGCCCGCCAATCTGAAAGGGGTGGGCTTCTCGAGGGGTCTGGAAAACGTGTCGGGATGGACGTTCGGGATCAACCGGCAGATTTCCTCACTCTCCACCCTGGATGGAAGTCCCCAACCCTTGCGGTACCCGAACAGTTCAAATAGAGAGGATGTTCCGAAGCGTCCATCCAGGATTTCGATGTGGTCGTCGGTTAGAAATGCGGGATGCACGACTCCGCAGGCGCCCGCCAACGCTGTAATTTCCTTTCGAAGGGTACGGATGTAATGCGCAAACCGGTCGGCCTTCAAGGTCGGATCGAGTCCCCGCATCAGCCACTTGCTATGCGTTGCGATTCCGGTGGGACAGTGTCCGGTGTGGCACCGCTGCGCCTGAACACAACCGATTGCCATCATCGCCTCCCGCGCCACGGCGATCATGTCGCAGCCCAGGGCGAATGCAAAAACCGCTGATTCCGGGAAACCGAGTTTTCCCGAACCGATAAACACGACGTTCTCATGAATACCCTGCTCGGCGAACTCCCGATAGACCCGGCTGAAACCGTTTTTGAAGGGCAGGGCTACATGGTCGGCAAACACCAGAGGTGCGGCCCCTGTTCCGCCTTCACCACCATCAATCGTAACGAAGTCGACTCCACGCGTGCCGGCGGCCATGCGTCGGGCCAACATCCGCCAGAAACCCATGTGACCTACCGCTGACTTGATACCGACGGGGAGGCCACTGATGTCGGCCAGATTTTCGATAAAATCCAACATGCTGTCCACGTCAGTGAATGCGCTATGACTGTTGGGGCTTGCACAGGTCTGGCCCACAGGAACCCCTCTCGCTTTCGCGATGTCTCCGGTCACTTTTTTTCCTGGAAGGACACCGCCCAGGCCCGGCTTCGCGCCTTGACTGAGTTTGATTTCGATCGCGCGGATTGGGTGGGCGGCAATGGTCTCTCGAAACCGTTCCATCGAAAAGCGACCCTGCTCGTCTCTACATCCGAAGTAGCCCGTTCCAATCTGCCAGATCAGTTCACCACCAGACTGGTGAAACGGGGACACGCCGCCCTCCCCCGTGTTGTGCAAACACCCGGCCTGTGCAGAACCTCGGTTTAGCGCTTCGATGGCTGCCCCGCTCAAAGAACCGTAGCTCATGCCGGAAACGTTGACGATGGATGCCGGCCGAAATGCCTTGCGACGATCCCGAGATCGGCCGAGAACCTTGGCCGAAGGGATCGGGTGACGCTCATCGTAAGCGGCGTCTCCCGGATGGACGCTTGCGAGCGGAAATGCCGAATGCTTAATTACAGTGTAGTTGGGGGAGAGTTCGAGTTCATCGTCCGTGCCAAAACCCTGGTAATTGTTCTCGCCCTTCGATGACGCATAAACCCAGCTGCGTTGATCCCGACTGAAGGGGCGCTCCTCGTTATTGTTCGTGACAATGTATTGCCTCAGCTCCGGACCAATGGTCTCGAACAAATATCGAAAGTGCCCAATGATGGGATAGTTTCGAAGAATGGCGTGCTTGCGCTGAACGACATCGTAGAAAATGACACCTACAATCACCAGACCCAGAGCACACAGGACAATCCACATCTCAACTTAATTAATCGTCGGTAAGTCTTCGGAACTTCAGCAATTTTCGAGCCGGAATGGGCACCCGGCCCGTGGCACAATTCGAATCCGGCTGCGCTACGCCATCGAAAAGGGGGCGCTGTCAGGTTGCCACAGCATCCGACAAACCTGGCACCTCCCCCGAGCCGGCAGGGACGGTGAACGCCGCCCCATCAAAGGCGTCGCCAATCGGTTCGTAGGCACCGCCTAAGTGTTCAGCAAGAAAGGCCTCCGCTACGGCATAGAACGCCTGTCGGTTTTCGGGCTTGGCGAATCCGTGTCCTTCTTCGGTAAACAGCATGTAACTGACCGGGATTCCCTTTTCTTCCATCGCCGCTACAATCTGGTCGGATTCCGCTTGCTTGACTCGGGGATCATGCATTCCCTGGGCGATCAGCAATGGCCGGCAAATACGATCAACCTTGAAAAGCGGCGAACGTGATTTCAAAAATTCACGACCCTCCGGAGTCGAATAGTCCCCTGTCCGCACCTTCATGATGGACATCAGCGGAACCCAATACGGCGGCGGGTTTTCCATCAAAGTGATCAGGTTGGATGGCCCCACGATGTCCACGCCACAGGCAAACACTTCAGGTGTAAACGCCAGTCCGACCAAGGTTGCATACCCGCCATAGCTGCCTCCCATGATTGCGACCTTGTCTTTGAGAGCAATTCCTTCGCCGACGGCCCAGTTAACGGCATCGACCAGATCGTCGTGCATCGCCCCAGCCCATTCCAGGTTTGCGCTGTTAATGAAACCCTTACCGAAACCGGTCGATCCCCTGTAATTCACCGACAGCACAGCATAACCTCGATCGGCCAGCCACTGGTGTTGCGGATTAAAGCCCCAGTCATCGCGTGCCCAGGGCCCCCCGTGAACCAGCAGGACCATAGGTACGGGATGATCGGGACGGCCGCTACCTGCCGGATCGCTGCGGGCCGGGAGAGACAAATAGCTGACCAACCCCAGCCCATCCCGCGCCGGAATGACTAGCGGGTGCATCTTGACCAGTCCCAGTTCCTCCAACTCGGGCTGACTCGTGAAGAGAAACCGTGCATCGCGCTCCTGGCGGTCGTACAGATAAAAATGAACAGGTCCAGTGTCCAGTGTGTAGGCGACGGTCCACTGCCGGTCGTCGAGAGTGCGGCTGGTGATCTGGAGCTCGCCGTCAGCCACGCCCGCCAGATACTCGATGTCTGCATGGATATCTGGATCCAGTATTTTCCACTCCTGTCTCGCATGGGTAAACGTCACAGCCTGTACGTTCCGTTCCCTCGGATGCACGATAGTGCCGTCGATATCCGCCTGCTCACTTTCCGCTAGAAGTTCTTCCTGACCCGATTCCAGATCCACTGCCTTGAGCGCGCTCTTGTCCCGCCCGCGGCTGTCGAGCAAGTAATACCGGTCTCCTGATTTGTCAAAACCCATCGGATGCGTGGTCATTGCGTCCACAGGATCGATCTTCGCAAACTCCTTCCATCCCTCTTTCGGATCCAGCTTCAAATAGAGGTGGCCGGCTTCTGGTGTGAAGGTCAGTGCAAAACGAACGCGGTAGGTCTCGTCGCACATGAAACCCGCAAAACCGGGATTCTCCTGAACGAGCGTTCTGTCTCCGGTACCAATGTGAACGCGGTAGACATCGTGGAGGCGAGCATCCCGGTCGTTTATGCCCACGAGAATTTCCTCGGGAAATCGGGGGCTTACCCCCTGGATACGGGCAGCGATTTTTTCGATAGGCGTTAGGTCCACGATCTCCTCTGAATCCACGTCGCCCCGGTAGATGTGCCAATCTTCATCACCGTCCGTGTCTTGTGAGTACAAGACATGCTGGTTGGTGTATGCCCAGAAGAAGGCGCGAATCCCGCGATGCGTGTCCTGCGTCACCGGCCCCGCTTCCTCAGGCGCAGCCGTAGGTCCGACCCAAATATTGAGAACACCGTCAACCGGTGCAAGATAGGCCATATGGCGCCCATCGGGGCTGATCCGCGCATGCGCTTTCCGAGGGTTGCCAAAGAGTTTTTTTCGCGAAATCAAAGTTAGTTGCTCCTGGAAAATGGAACGGACGCCCCGGCATCAGCCGGAGCCTTCAGCGTCGGAACGCACCCTTCAGATGCGTGATCTCCCGACCGGGGGGCTGATCACCGGTCAGACGTTCGAACTCCGACACTCACACGTTCTCGAGTTTGAACAGCTTGATAGCGTTGGTACGGCCAATCTTGACCCGATCCGTTTCGCTGATGCTGGTCACGTCGAACCAATCGGCCGCATCGCTGATCTCTTCAAATGGATAATCCGTCGAGAACAGCAAATGGTCGCCCCCGACTTCAAGTAGTGCATCGATTAGCGTCTGCGTCCTGAAGTTGCCGGCCGTCGTGATATGAAAGTTAGCCCGGAAGTAGTCGCCCAACGGTTTCATGGCGGGAATACCCTGCGGAGACTTCTTGATACGATGGTCGACGCGCCAGATGCTGTAAGGCAAACCCTCACCAAGATGACCCAAAATAATGTTGAGCCGCGGATGCTTGTCGAATATCCCGCTGGCCATCAGGCGCAGCGCGTGAATGGACGTCTCTGCACCGAATGACCAGGAAGGGCCCAGAAACCATGGGTGGCCTTCATACACCTGTTGGCGGCTCGGAATCGGGTCTCGAGGATGCAGATAGAACGGCACATCAAGGCTTTCCACAACTTCCCAGAAAGGCCAGTAGCGCTCTGCATCCAGATAAATCGCCGAGTCCTCTTCACCCACCTGCGAAAACCCGTTCACCAGAGCGCCTTTGAAACCGAGTTCCTTAACGCATCGATTCAACTCTTTGATCGCGGCACCCGGGTCCTGCATGGGTAGAGAGGCGAACCCTTGAAACCGGTCGGGTCTCTTATGGACCTGCTCGGCCAGAACGTCATTCGCAATCCGAGCGACCTCGATGGCACGCTCCACGTCGGGAATAGCCTGGACGGTCGGTGCGTTCAGCGACAGAATCAGCATCTGGATGCCGTACTTATCCATCAGCCCAATGCGCTGCTGATGGAAGTCCAGCAGACGGCCTTTCAATTCGTTCCAATATTCTGCCGGCATGAATTGCTTGGAGAAGTCCAAAGTCTGTTCCACTGCAAAATGCTCTTCCAGCCCTATCTTTCCTTCCATGGGGCGTCTCCCACCTTGACCTTGCCTGGATTCGACGTACACCAGTTCCCTAAGCAGTCATAAGGTTGGACTCCACATCGACCGGAGTCTTGTAGCCGATCGATGAGTGTATCCGTCTTTGATTATAGAAGCCTTCGATCCAGTCGACGATATCGAGCCTGGCCAGGGCTCGAGTGTCGTAGCGCAGCTGATGGATGCGCTCGACTTTCAGCGTTTTGAAGAAGCTCTCCATGGGGGAGTTGTCCCAGCAATTGGCCCTCCGGCTCATCGATTGAATCATCCGGTAGTCTTTGATCAACCGCTGGTGGCTGTCGCTGGCGTATTGAGTGCCGCGATCCGAGTGCATGATCAGACCCACAGCTGGCTTGCGACGCCAGTACGCCGACTTCAAGGCCTGGCAAACTAAGTCGGCCTTGATCCGATCACTCATCGACCAGCCCACGATTCTGCGGCTGGCCAGATCCATGACGCAGGCCAGATAGAGCCAGCCTTCGCCCGTGGCGATATAGGTGATGTCACCGAGCCATGCCTGATTGACTTGCCAGCCATCAAAGCGTCGATCCAGTATGTTGGAGGCGATCGGCTTGTGATGGGCCGAATCGGTCGTCACCCGATAGGGCCTCTTGTAGACCGGCCGCAGACCCTGTCGCTTCAGGCTATGGCGCACCCGTTCGTGGCCGACCTGAATACCCTGATCACGCAGCCCCCGCACGATCCGTGGCCGACCGTAGCTGCGCTTACTGCCCGCGTGAATCGCCGCCACCTGGGCATCGAGTACCGCATTGGCCATTGAGCGATTACTGGGTGCTCGCTTATTTCTCTGGTAATACCCGGTCGGCGACACATCAAGCTGGCGGCACATTCGGGTCACGCTGTATTGGTCGCGATGTTCTTTGATCCAGGCATACTTCACCGCGACTCTTTCGCGAAATACGCCGCCGCTTTTTTTACGATTTCTAAGTCCAGCTTCGTGCTCGCCAGCTCCCGGCGCAATCGGGTGTTCTCCGCCTCGGCCTCCGCCACTGATCGCTTCACCCCCACCGTGGCGCCATCAGCCGCCTTGAGCTTGCCTGCACGGCTTAGCTTGATCCAATTCCACAGACTCGAATCCGGAATGCCCAGTCGCTTCGCGGCACGGCTACCTCCGATCGATTCGCCCAGCCTTACGGCCTCCACCTTGAACTCATCGGTGTACTGCCGATTCGGAACCCCATCCTTCTCGCCCATTTTCGCCCTCCGTTCATCAAAAAGTTATCAGCATTTTGATGTACGTGAAACCAGGGCAGGGTCACCTGATTGAGTGATGTTTCCGTCTGGAATTTCCTGTAAACACCCGCAGTATATTACACACCTCCGGTTTCCCGATCCGCCAGACCCGGGCCCCGACACGGTCAACTGCTGCCCTCTTGCCTCTTCCAAACTGGCTCGATCCCTGCAACGATTCGCCTCAATATGCAACTTGCACTGCAAGCGAGCTGGAGTGGAAGGCTAGCCCGCATAGTTCACCAGAAGGACCAGAAAAGGCCGCCCTGTTTGGCATAAAGCGTTTGACGAGAACGTTTCACAAACCAAACAAAGGCGGCCCTTATGAGGACAAAGTGTAACCAAGACACGTTCGAATTTCACGGACTTTTCCAACGTAAATTGAAGGCGCGGTTCGACGGTGGAAAGATCACCTCCGATGCGGGGGTGTTGCTATTGCGAGAGGTCGAAAAGCGGACGGGTCTGATCGCCGGACTGGCCGGGTGTTTCAGCGATCATCGGGACCCGCGGTTGATCGAGCATACGGTGAAGGAGTTGTTGGGTCAGCGCGTGTACGGACTGTGTCTGGGCTACGAGGACCTGAACGATCACGACGAACTGCGAGCGGATCCCATGCTGGCAGTGGCTGTGGATAAGGCCGATCCGTTGGGGAAGAACCGGCGACAGGCTCCAGACCGGGGCAAAGCTCTGGCGGGTAAGTGCACGCTGAACCGAATGGAACTGACCGGTGCCCAGGTCGATGACCAGGAGCGATACAAGAAGATCGCCATGGACGCGGACAAGATCGACCGATGGATGGTCGATGCCTTTGTGGCGGCGCACGAATCTCCGCCCGAGGAGATCGTGTTGGACCTGGATGCGACCGACGACACGATCCATGGCCATCAGGAAGGCCGGTTCTTTCACGGCTACTACGGCAACTACTGTTATCTACCGCTCTACATCTTCTCGGGGGAGCACCTGCTCTGTGCCCGGTTGCGACGCTCCAATATCGATGGGGCGGACGGATCGGTCGAGGAATTGAGCCGGATCATTGGCCAAATCCGTGAGAGCTGGCCGGACGTGTCGATCATCATCCGGGCCGACTCGGGCTTCTGCCGGAATGAGTTACTCCTCTGGTGCGAGGACCATCATGTCGACTACGTGATCGGGTTTGCCAAGAACGACCGGCTCAAGCGGGAGATCGCCGAAGAGATGAGTCAGGCCGAAGTCGAGTTCAACAACACCGGGAAATCGGCGCGGGTATTTAAGGATTTCCGGTATCGCACACGAGAGAGCTGGAGCTGCGAGCGACGCGTCATTGGCAAGGCCGAGTTCCTGGAGAAAGGCGCCAATCCCCGATTCGTTGTGACCTCACTGTCACCGGAACGCCTGGGTGCCCGCGCCCTCTATGAAGATCTCTACTGTGCACGGGGTGACATGGAGAACCGCATCTAAGGAACAGCAATTGGATCTGTTCGCCGACCGCACCAGCGCGGCCACGATGCGCGCCAATCAACTCCGACTCTATCTGTCCCGCATACATGCTCATGCACGCGCTGCGGCGTCTGGGACTGAAGCATACCCGCCTGGCCCGCGCTCAGTGCCAGACCATCCGCCTCAAGCTGCTCAAGATCGGAGCTCAAATCCGCCTGACAGTCCGCAACGTTTGGATCTCGATGTCGGAGGCCTATCCCTACAGCGATATCTTCGCCGTCGTCGTTCGAAACCTCCAGGCCGTTCCCCTGCGCTGCTGAGGCCCGACCCGCTCCACTGTCCGCACAATGAAATCGTTTCTTTCGCTCATGCCGAGGTGTGCCTGACTGCCCGCCTTCACGTTGTTCCGAACCCCAAAAACCCGCCATTTGTCGACATCAACACCCACCAATCACTCCCCCTCATGCCTGATCGGAACCGAGGTGCCCAGGAAATCGATTCTTGCTGCCCAATTCACCTCGATTCCCCGATTGGTGAAACATGCGGGCTAGCTGTGAATTCCAGCAACGTTGTAAACACCAGGCAACCGAGAAATCGGTGGTTTGTATTGGATGCGGCCGTGTAGTCGATGCTCATTGTAGTGGGTGAGGTAGATCGGTAACACGTCGGATCGTTCGTTCGAGGTCCTGTAGACTCGGAAGTAGGCCCACTCGCGCAGCAGCGTCTGGATGAATCGTTCCGCTTTGCCGTTGGTTTGAGGCCGGTACGGGCGAGTGAATCGTTTACGAATGTTGAGTTCGTGACATCGTTTCAAGAATGTTTTGGCACGATAGCAGGAGCCGTTATCGGTGAGTACGCGCTGGACGGTAATACCGAACCGGGCGAACCATCGGATGGCGCGATCCAGGAACGCGACCGCACTGTGTTGGCGTTCGTCAGCTAAGACCTCCGCATAGGCGAGGCGGGAATAGTCGTCCACGCAAACGTGGACGTACTCCCAACCCGCACCTTCGGAATCCTGTCGTGGGTTGTCGGTGACGCGGTGACCCGGCCGCCAGAATCGCCCTAACTTCTTGATATCCAAATGCAACATCTCTCCCGGCCCATCATGTTCGTATCGCACCACCGGTTCGGGTGGGTCCAGATTCTTCAACTGGGACAGGCCTTGTCGTTGCAGCACCCCCGCGACTGTGGATCGTGGCAGCTTGAGCTGATTCGCAATCCGAAGCGCTGTCATTCGGTATTGGGTTCGCATCTCCACGATTAGATCCACCCCGTCCTTGCCCATCCGATGGTGTAACATCCGAGGTTCGCTCGATAAGTCGTTTAAACCCGCTTCGCCCCAATCGCGGTACCGTCGGACCCATTTGTATACCGTGCTCCGACTGACTCCAAATTGCTCGGCTACTGAAGATACCGAAGCGCGCTCTTCAATCACTCGGATCGCCATCAATGCTCGACTCTTCGGGCAGGTTCTTGCATTCTTGTGAAGGTTCATACGGGCTCTCTCCTTGGGCTGATCGGTTTAGGTCCCAATCAGCTTCTCGGATTTAGCCCGTGTGAACAACCTTCACAGAATTCACAGCTAGGCGACATCGGACACAGCGACAAGGAAGGGGATCTGGAGTCGGCGGATCATCGGGTGGGCGGGGGCATGCGGTGGCGAAGTTGAACGCCGGCCATGACGCCCGATGGCATCCGCCAGGGCTCGGTTGCGCTCGGCTGGGCTCCTCGACGTATCAGTCAAGTACGTCTGTGTTACCCAACCGGCGCGCGCCTGGCAGGGCCTTTGTGCCATGCAGGAAGAATGCTCTGCCGGCGCCTGCATCTTTCACCGGGCCACAACGTCGCCAGGCGAGCTTCGGCAACGACATCACGTGAGCAACGCTAGCTAGAACCCCGGTGACGGGCCCAAGTAGGCAACCAATCGACCCGCCACAATGGCTAAGGTCCAAAACGAGAGCGAGGCCACGCAAGGACTTTGCCTTGAATTGGTAACGTGTCCTCATCTACGCCAGCGGAAAACACCCGCTTATCCATCAGCCATAGTGTCACCACGGCGGCCGTGACGAATAGCATCTTCACGTAGAAAACGGGAGTAATCGATAAGGTCGATGCGCTGGCCAGAAATAGCAAAATGCCCGATACAAGGTTCACTCCAAAACCCATCCACATCACTGGGAACATCCGCGCAAGCGGCTTCAGCGGAATGTGCCGTGCAAAGCCGAGGACGCGCAGGTCGACTGCAGTGTTGATACCCACGAGAGCTGCGAGACCGACAGAGTGACAGAAGAGAACTGTGGGATACGCCCACAAGGAGGGCGACTCGCGCACCCACGTACCGAGAAAGGTTGTTTCAAGCCACAGCAGGAAGTCCATATTATTTTATTCTTTCCTTAGTGTGCAGAAATTACAGGAGGACCGTTTCAGTTGGAAGCCCAAGAAGGGCAGCCAAATAGTGGATTGTGGAGGTTATCTTCACTTCGAAGCACGCTTCATTCGCCCGATGAATCCGTCTGCAAAAAGGCCTCCGCGCTAGGCAGTACGGCTAGCCGCAAATGGCGCTGGACACACGAATCTGGCATGGCTAACTCTATCCATTTGATCCTCCGATTCGTGAGTCGGTCTGCCAAACACAAGGGTTTCCCCACTCGGGGCTCGAAACGATTCTGGCCTGACCTCCGCGCCTAAATACGGCCAATTTCATCCCGAAGTCGGGCGCGACCTCCCACTATCTACAGCCGTGCATCCTTTGTCAAGAATTTGATTGCAAAAGTCTTATGGGTTCCGGACTTTCCTGGCGGACACCCGAAATCACAAAATCGAATCCAATCTCAGGGGGCGTTCAACAGGCTTTGAATGAGATTGTTTAAGGTCGGACGGGAGACAACGACAGAGGGGCCCGTTCTATTTGATCAAACCGGGTCGATTGAAGGCCGGATCAAACTCGCGCCAATCCCGCATCAGGGCACGCGGGCGTCGAATAGGCCGACACCGTGTCCCGGTATCTTCGTCCGCGACCGGGGTTGCCGGGGATGAGGCCAGTGGCCTGTACCACCCGAATCGGCAGCAGCGTTGCGGCCAAACGGCGTTGAATTTTAGGAGTCGACAACGAGTAAATGCCCTACATTGCGAGGCGGCGACGACAACGAAAACAACGCCGCATCGCCCGAACCCTTTGGGCCGATGGGGGTTGCCGGCGATATCTTCGTTGCGAGCCGTCGTCGATGTGAAGACATCGACTTCCGTATCGCGCCTAGATCTCTCCGGCAAGACCCATCGGCGCTGCTCCCGATTCGGGGGTGGTACAGGTCACTAGTCGAAATCTTCCCCTTCACGCCCCCAACCAAAGTTATCGAACGGCCGCCACAGCGCCTGCATCCGAATCCTGTGGTCGGCCCGGTTCCGTCCCGGGTTTCCTCTGATGATGACGTGATCGCCCGGTCTCAACGAAGCCCGGTTCACATCCTGGTCTCCCAGGCGGCCTGCACTGCCCCATTCCACTCCGTAGTTCACCATCTCCCCGTTATCGTCGGGAGCCAACACGTGCAGCCAGGAGTGCGGATTACGGAACAGGAACTGCACCACCTGCCCCTCGATCTCTACTGTGACGTCTTCATCGTATACGGCGGTGAAGGAGTGGTGCGTATACGCCGCCGGGCTCGACACGACTACTCCAGCCATAAGCGGCACAAGAAATTTGGATATCAATAGTTCCCCTCAGATCCGAGATTCGCTCTGTTTTCTCAGTTTAGCAGTCGTATCGGGCTTCTGACGGGAATAAGCTTCGCCGGTCGGTTCGTTCATTTCCCTCACGTCTTTGGCTCCCTTGACCCGTGTGGCGAACACCGAGAGGCATCGTGTTCAGGTCACGCTGCCCGAACCGCGACTTCCATGGACCCGATCTTTTCGATAGTCGCCACGATTGTGTCTCCTGGAACGATCGGGCTGACGCCTTCCGGGGTTCCGGTGATGATGATATCTCCGGGATTCAGTGTGTAGAAGGATGACGCGTACTCGATGAGCTGGCGGACGTTGAGGATCATGAGATTCGTGTTGGAATCCTGTCGGACTTCGCCGTTGACGGCTAGTTTCAGGTTGAGATTATTCGGGTCTTCGATCTCGTCCGCTGTCACCATCCACGGGCCCAGTACAGCGTAGCTGTCAGGGGATTTCCTGAGGCAACGCTCTTCCGGACCGCGAATTGTAAGGTCGAGGCCAATGGCGTATCCGGCGACGTAGTCGAGCGCTTCTGCCGCCGCTACGTTGTTCGCCGCTCTTCCCATAACGACCGCCAACTCCACTTCGTGATCGCTACGGCGGTCCGGTTTTTGCAACGCGATCCCCTCACCCGGTCCCACCAACGCGCTCGAGGCCTTCAAAAACATGCCGATCTTCTGGATCGGAGCCAGGTGGGCCGGGTTGCCGTAATTGATACCGGCGTCGGCCTTCGCTTCATCGATATGTTTCTGATAATTGACGGGCGCACCGACTATTTTGCTCGGGTTGGCAACCGGGCTCAACAGCTTCAGTCCTTCTAGATCCAACCGGGGCGAGCCGGCGGCAATGGCCTTCGCCTTTGCCGAAACCCTGCCGAGATTGGCGATAAACGGATCCACTCTCGGCAGGGGATAATGGTAATCTGGGAGCACATCGAACGCCGCCGTAACGTCCCGCACCTGATGGCCTTCGACCAGACCGAGACGGTCATCTCCAAAGCGACAAAACCGCATTTCAAGCATCTCCTGATTGTTTGATTTCGAGTCGGACGTCTATGGGCCGTAGTGATTTCTCAAAGGAGCACGACATTCTAAAGAACCCAAGTGGAAGCTAGGAGTCTGCGCGGCAGAAGAAAGGCGGCACTACATATCGACGCTAAGCGCTTTATACCCACAAGATACTGTGGGCCTAATGGCCTAAAAACGTTCTGCCGCGCAGACTCCTAGCCCCAGAGTTCCCTTGTCGCGATCTTCGCGCCCTCCGCCATCGCCTCCAGCTTTGAACGGCCGGGAACATCATTGACAGAATAGTCCAGGCACATCCTTTACAGTTTGTACCTCTTTCTCATTCTATTCCCCAAAGCATCTTGAATGGTAAAGGTCCGTTCGTCCATTTGTCCGAGACGAACGGTGCCGAAGTAGACATCCCAGACGCCGTCGTCGACTTCCTCGAGTCCGACGTACTCACCTTCAAGGGTGTGGGTGATTGGAACACGATGGGCCGACCACCGGAATCCCCCGTTCCGACTGACCAGCCGCGTTTCGAAATGAGACGGATACTCGATGGGAGGCAGGCCCAACGGAAACTCCCGTGAAGAGGTTTGATAGCGGGAGTCGGGCGTTTCCTGGTCCAGCGCCTCATGGGGACGCACAGTGTTGAATTCCTCAACAAAACGATTGAACCGGAATTGCTGAGCCCGCATCGTGGCCGCTGGCGGCCGAGTGGTCTCTTGTTTCAAGGTTTTGTGCATGCGTTCGTGTCGGCCGTTTTGATCTGGCCGGCCGGGCTGAATCAATTCGGGGAAGATTCCGAGGCGGATCCACCAGACCGATAGCCGGCTCAGTCGCCCGATGGCCGTGGTGGCGAACGGCGGCCCGTTATCGGTCCGGATGATTGCAGGGAGACCGAAGTTCCGGAAGACACTCTTGAATACGGACTTCGCGCGAACATGATTAGTCGAGTAGAGGCCCTTACATGCGAGCAGATACCGGGTGCAACCGTCGGTGATCGTCAACGGATAGCAATAGATGCCATCCCCAGTTTTAAACTCGCCTTTATAGTCCGCACACCAGACATCATTGGACCGATCCATTGAAGTCACGGGCTTGCCCGGATGACCCGGATAGGTGCGTCTCCGCTTCTTCTCCACAAGCCCATGACGTTTCAGCAGTTCCGAGATCGTCGATCGGGCGGGCCAGTCGACCTCGGGATGCCGGGTATTCAAGATCTTAAGAAGCTTCTTGGCCCCCCAGTGAGGATGTTTGCGGCGCAGATCGATCACCCGCCGCACCACATCGTCTGACGTCCGATGCGGGCAGCCGACAGGACGACGGGAACGCTCCTCCAATCCGGATTGGCCATTCTCCAAGAATCTGTCAATCCACTTATATCCGGTGGGCCGGCTCACCCCGTAGCGCGCACACAGTTCGACGATCGAGAAAGATCGAGTAAGATAATCGGCAATAAATAATCGTTTTTGATCCATGGTCGTTGATTGATCCCAGGGCATATGAAGTCCTCCACGGAGGACTTCATCGTGATCGATCTGTAAACCATGTACCCGGACAGATATGTAAACGATGTACCCGGACCGTACCCTTGGCCCACATAACAGTGGGATGGACCCGCCGGTTGAACTCTTCCTGTGCGAAACCGCAATCGCTTCCCGCAATCACGTTCTCACGTCCAACGCACTGGCGAACTTCAGGAGGCGTTCGGCAACGAGTTTCGGATGTTCAACAATGTTTGTGCTGTGGCTGATAACCCCGGGAACCCGTATCTTACCGTCGGGGAGCTTCACGTCTTTCCAAACCTGCCACTCGTGTGCATGACGGGCGTTGGCGGCTTCGAGCAGGTACGCGCCCGCCCGGACTTTCAAAACCAGATCGACGATCTTTTCAAGCGGAACGTCTGTGACATGGGGACCCGGCCAACTGCCCCAACACACATGGCACCGAATACGGTCTTCCGGAATCCCTTCGAGAGCGTGATTCAACACTTCTATGTGGCGTTCGACCCACTTGTAATACTCCTCGAAACTCGACGGGGGCACCATCCTGTCATAGGTCACCGCAGCGCGGGCGTCGTCCACCTGCAGCAAGAAGCCCGCATCGACTATAGCGCGGTATTCGGTTCGTAACGCCTCTGCCAGCGCAACCACACACTCTTCATCGTTCTTGTAGTATTCGTTCTTGCGGTCCGGAATAGCACTCGCCGGCACCGCAACGGGCAGAAACGCCTCGGTGACGTCCAAACCCTCGATTGCCGCCTTAAGGTTGCCGATATCGCGATTGAGCTCGTCGGTGCCCGTGTACTCAATAGGCGCCACGCACACGGCGTCGAACCGTGTCACGACCGACCACGTCCGGTCGCGGCTTCTCTCCAGGTCTTCGTAGAATTCTTTGAACAAATGGCGTTCGGCTCCCCGATCAAAGGGATTTCGACCGGCCTGGGCCGGACGTAATTCGAAACCGCCCATACGTTTCAGAGCGTAAAGTGACCAACTCGTGGACTTTCCGAACTCGCCATCGTTGACGACATCGATACCGGCCTCTGCCTGCCGCTTTACGACTCCGACCACGGATTTCGCGAGCTGCTTCCTGTAGGCCCCCTCGTCGACGTTCCCCTGGTGGCGCGCGCGTGCGAACTCAGTCAGTACGTCAGGACGGGTCAGGCTGCCCGTGTGGGTTGTCAGAAAGCCTTTGTCGCTGCGCTCCATCCCATTATCCTCTCGAATCCGCCTGGCGTCGCCGTAGGGAACTATAGACAGACAGTGATCAGTAATCAATATAGGCCCAGTTTTGCCGAACGAAGAGGATCGATCCATGCGCCGTGACGGATCGACAATTTGATATGATCTGTCGGCTATGAAACCCGATGAACCCCTAACCGGATCCTGGTTGTCAGTCGTTGGCCTCAGACTGTCCAGTTTCTTTGAACGCTGGTTCCCGGACGCATTTGCGCTGGCACTCGTCGCAGTGGCCATCGTGTTCGGCGCAAGTCTGGTGATCGGTAACTCGGTGATCGAGACCGCTGAGTGGTTCGGGGCGGGTTTCTGGGATCTGGTCGCCTTTACGATGCAGATGACCCTGATCATCATCACTGGATATGCGGTGGCCGTTTCTCCTCCGGTATTCGCCTTTATCCAGCGGATCGCAGGCATTCCATGGGACGGAAAAAGCGCCGCGGCGTTCGTTGCTCTGTTTTCGATGCTCTCCTCCTGCCTCTCCTGGAGTTTCAGCCTTATCTTCAGCGGGCTCCTGGCACGCGAAGTGACCCACCGCGTCCCGGGAAGCGACTATCGCGCCATTGGCGCCGCCGGCTATCTCGGAATTGGCAGCGTATGGGCCCTTGGACTGACGTCTTCGGCAGCCCTGATCATGGCGGCTCCCGATTCGCTGCCTGAGTCAATCGCCGAGATCAGCGGCGTGATTCCCCTCAGCCAGACGATCGGGCTCTGGCAGAGCATCGCAACTGCAGCCATTTTGATTGTCGTGTCGATGGTCATCGCCTACTACTCAGCTCCCACAGAGGATCAGGCGCGCAGCATGGAAGACATGGGGGTCACCTACACACCCTCGACGACACGCGTCGGCCGGCCTCAGAATGCGGGTGAATGGCTCGAATACAGTCCCTTGTTGACCATACTCATTTCGAGCTTCGGCATCCTGTATATGATCACCGAAGTGAGTGCAAACGGCGCTGGCATACTGTTGGAATTAAATCACTACATCTTCCTGTTTCTAATCGCCGGGCTTCTGCTGCACTGGCGGCCCGCTTCGTTCATGCAGTCTGTCGGCCGGGCTGTACCCTCCGTTGCCGGAGTGCTCATACAGTACCCGCTCTACGCCGGCATGGTGAGGATCATGACGGAGTCGGGCCTGGCAGTACGGATGGCGCAGTTCTTTGTCGCCGTTTCCACCCGGCACACGTTTCCAATTCTCGTGGGGATCTACTCGGCTTTCCTTGGCTTGTTCGTGCCCTCGGCGGGTGGAAAATGGCTGATTGAGGCGCCTTATGTTCTGGAGGCCGCAAAGTCGCTGGAGGTCCATCTGGGTTGGGTCGTGCAAACCTACAATGCGACCGAAGCCCTGGCAAACCTGATCCATCCATTTTGGATGCTGCCACTGCTGGGAATCTTGGGGTTGAAGGCGAGGGACATCGTCGGTTACACGATGCTGCAGTTCATCATACACGTACCAATAGTTCTCTTCCTGGTGTGGATCTTCAACTACACATTTGAGTACGTGGCGCCGGTTCTACCGTAGACATTCAGGGGCGGAATCAGGTTTCACTCAGAATAACTTAGAGCATGCTTTGAGGGTCTTCGATGGCGTTGACCAGATCGTTGAGGAAGACGGCGGCCTGCGCTCCATCGACAACGCGATGGTCACTCGACAAGGTTATCGTCATGATGGGACGGATGCCGGGCTTGCCATCGACAGCCACCACGCGATCGGCGATCGCTCCAACTGCAAGTATGGCCGCCTGTGGGGGCACAATGATCGCCGTGAACGCGTCGATGCCGAACATTCCGAGATTGCTGACGGTGAAGTTGCCTCCCGTAATGTCTGAGGGACGCAGCTTGCCCGCGCGGGCCCGCTCGGTCAGGTCACGGCGCTGAAGAGCAATGTTGCCGAGCTCTGCCTGGTTGGTTTCCGGAATCACGGGGCTCACGACACCGTCTTCAACGGCCATCGCAAGACACACGTTGACCTCTTTATTTAGTTGGATCCCCTTCCCCCTCCAACTCGCATACATTTTGGGATGACTCACGAGGACACGGCCGATTAACGCGACGAGAATATCGGTATGCGTTAATTTGATGCCTTTGTCGGCTTCAATTCCGGGTCTCACCTTCGCGCGCAGTGCGTTCAGCGCCGTGGCATCCACATGCCGGGTCAGGAAAAAGTGAGGGGCTTCGGTCCAACTCTCGGTCGTCCGCTCGGCCATCAAGCGAGCCACTGCGCTCAGGGGAGGTGTGGCCTGTGTGGACTCCGCGACGCCAGAAGCCGGTGACTTTGCAGCAGCAAGAACGTCCTCGCCCGAGATCGTACCCTCGGGACCCGTCCCCCGAACGGTGGAGAGATCGATACCGTGTTCTTTGGCGAGGCGCCTGGCTTTTGGAGAAACCCTCCCACCGCCACCCGCATTCTGCTTTGAGCCAGCTGCGGGGGGCTTGGAAACCGCAGCGCTTGAACCTGGCCGGGGTGGTGCGGTCTGCGACATGGTCCGCCCGGATGCCGTCTCCGCGGACTCCACAGGCGGCTCTTCGCCGGGAGCTACGATCCAGGCGATCGTCTGGCCCACCGGTATTTCATCACCTTCGGCGGCCTTCACACCGGCTAGAACGCCGTTGGCACCGGCCTCGATTTCGACGGTGGCCTTATCGGTTTCGATTTCTAGAATCGGCTCTCCCTTGGTGATAGCGTCGCCTTCGTTCTTGAGCCACGCAACAACCGTACCCGTTTCCTGCGCCATCTCAAGCGCCGGCATCACAACTTTTTTAGCCATAACCTCTACGTTTCTATCAATGGGCGGAACTGTTCGTTCAGCAAGTTGCTCTGTGCGCGCCGAACTCCGACAGGCGGTCGACAGCCAGAATGCTTCGTGGGCGCGTGCTACGGCGGGTTCGGTGACGATCGTTTGATCCGGTCACACCAACCGGCTTCGGATCACGCGGAAATCGAGAGTCATGGGCCGGTCTCATGCCCAGATTTCAGCGTCAGTCGGAACCTGCTTGTCCGCGATCACTTTGCCGATTCGCGACACGTTCATCAGGTGTTTATAGTCCAGATTCTCTGAAATCGAATTGCCGCCCCAGGAGCCGCAGCCGAGAGTTGTGGTCGCGGCAAAACCGTTGGTCAGCGAGCCGCCCGCTGTGAAAGAACACGATTGGTTCACAACCAGACGACTTATCGGCAGTTCCAGACCGGCGTACCGAATGTTGGCTTCGTTGGTGGAATGCAGGCCGGCAGAGTGCCCCGCACCTTCCACGAGAAGATTCGCTTTCGCCTTGGCAACAGCTTCCTTGAAATTCTTATATGGCAGGATTGCCACTACGGGACAAAGCTTTTCCTTTGCAAGAACGTCCTCAGTGCCCGCGCCCTTGGCGGGGAGGAGGATAATACGGGCAGTTTCAGGAACATCAGCGCCGACGAGGGCCCCGATTTCCCGGCAGGACTTGCCAACAACGTCCCTGTTGAGCTGGCCGCCCGGAAACACAACATCACGAAACTTCTGAACGAGCGCTTCATCTTCTGTGAACCACACCTTGCCTGTGGCCTCAAACGATCCCACTGCTTCGGCGTATTTCTCGTTCGGAACCAGAACGAACTGTTCGTGAGAGCAAATGATGCCGTTGTCAAAGGACGCGCCAGCGACGATCTTTTCGGTGGCGTCGGCGAGTTCAGCATCCATGTCCACGATCACGGGCACGTTGCCGGCACCGACTCCAAAGGATGGATTGCCAGACGAATAAGCAGCCTTCACCATGGCCGCGCCGCCGGTGGCGACGATCACATCCACAGACTGCATCAGTTCCTGGGTCGCCTCAATCGATACGTGCGGCAAGGTCTGAACCAGGTTATCCGGTCCACCGTGGTCTTTCACGACTTTCATGAAGGCATCCGTCAGAACCTTGGTGCAGTTCTGGGCCTTGGGATGGGGGGCAAAAATCACCGCGTTTCCCGTCTTGATGGCAAACATGGCGTTGCACATCGGCGTCACAATCGGATTGGTAATCGGCGTCACGGCTCCAACGACGCCCATCGGCTTTGCCACGAATACCATGTTGGTCTCTGTGTCCTCACCGATGATGCCGCGGGATTTCTTCCCTTTCAGGCTGTTCCAAATGATGCGGGCCTTGCCTTTGTTCTTGAGGATCTTGTCGTCATACACGCCGATTTCAGTCTCATCGACGGCAAGCTTTGCCAACTCGGCGGCATTGTCGTAAACATACTTGCCAATGCCTTTGACAATCGCGTCCACCTGCTCCTGCGAAAACGACTCGAAGGCCGCTTGCGCCACGCGGGCTTGGGCCACAAGTTCTTGAATCTGTGTATTTTCCTCTGTCACGGGCTCTTGGATCATAGGTCCTCTCTCTCGAATCGGGATCAACTGAGAATAGTTGAAAATCCCATAGGGATCAATAGCCGCGGGCTGACGCGCACCGTGCTGTCCAGGGGTAGGGAACGACAACTTCTGCTGACCAATCTCGGAATTGAGGCGTACGCCCTAACCGCAAAGCTCCTGCGCCGCCTCAAACACCGTCTCTACCGTGGGAACCGTCACATCTTCCAGGGGTGGAGAGAACGGAATCGGAACATGCATCGCTCCGACCCTCTTTACGGGCGCTTCCAGATCAAAGAACGCATTTTCAGCGATCACTGCGGCGAGTTCGGCCATGACACCATAACGCCCGTATCCTTCGTCCATGACGATTGCGCGCGCGGTCTTCTTCACAGAATCCAGAATCGTCCGCTCATCGAGCGGCCACAGTGTGCGGGGATCCACCACTTCCACACTGATGTCATGCTCGGCCAGCATCTGGGCCGCTCCGAGCGCCACCTGGACCATGCTGCTTGTCGCCACGATTGTGAGGTCCTCGCCCTCGCGTTTGACATCCGCGACACCGAAGGGAATCGTGTATTCTTCTTCCGGAACCGGGCCCTTCAGGGCGTACATCATTTTGTCTTCAAAAAAGGCCACCGGATTATCGTCCCGTATCGCGGTCTTCATCAGTCCCTTGGCATCATAGGGTGTCGACGGCAGGACAACCTTCAGGCCCGGTACGTGACAAAACCATGCGTGCAATGATTGCGAGTGCTGTGCCGCCGAACGGCGCGTCGCTCCCATGGTCGCTCGCATGACCATCGGGACTTTCCATTCGCCGCCCGACATGTAGTGAATCTTCGCAGCCTGGTTCACCATCTGGTCCATCGTCAGTCCGACAAAATCTCCGAACATGATATCGACGACGGGGCGCAGGCCCGTCATCGCTGCGCCTACGGCCATACCGGTGAAGCCCGGTTCCGATATCGGCGTGTCCAACACGCGTTCGGTCCCGAACTCCTCGACAAGTCCGGTCAGCACCTTAAAGACAGTGCCCGCCTCAGCAATGTCTTCGCCGAGGACGAGAACTGTTGGATCGCGCCGCATCTCTTCGGATAGCGCTTCGCGAACGGCATCGCCCAGCGTTATTTCACGTACTGCGGTTGGAGTTTCAGGCATAGACATCTTGATCCACCTCTTCGACAGCGGGGTAGGGAGCGTCCTTTGCGAACTGGACGGCCGCGTCGATTTCGCCCTGAACTTCAGCCTCGATCTGGCTAAGGCTGTTGGTATCGGCAACCTGTTCAGCTACCAACCACGCACCGAAATTCTTGACAGGATCGCGATCGGTCTTCCACGCCTTTTCTTCTTCCTTGGAACGATAATACGCACGATTGATATCCCCGACGTGATGCCCGTGGAAACGGTAGGTGTCGGCAACGAGATAGGAAGGCCCCTCTCCCCTTCGGGCTTGCGCCACAAGCCCCTGGGTAATTTCGTGAACGGCGCGCACGTCCTGGCCATCCACACGATGAGCTGGAACTCCAAACGCCGAGCTGCGTTGCGAGATGTCACCTGCGATGGATTCGGAGTTGTGCGTGTACTCCATGTATAAATTATTTTCGCAAACGTAGATAACGGGCAGCTTCCAGAGGGCGGCCATATTCATGACCTCATAAATCAATCCCTGCCCGAGTGCGCCGTCGCCGAAGAAACAAACCGCGACCTGATCCGTAGCGCGCCGCTTTGCTGAAAACGCCGCACCTGTTGCAATGCCCGCGCTGCCGCCGACGATGGCGTTGGCGCCCAGGTTGCCCGATTCGGAATCAGCAATGTGCATTGACCCCCCCTTACCCTTACAGTAACCGGCTCGCTTGCCCAGCAATTCAGCGAACATCCGGTCGAGGGCCGCTCCTTTCGCAACGCAATGTCCGTGTCCACGGTGCGTACTCGTAATGTAGTCGTCCTTCCGGAGTACTTCACATACGCCCACAGCAATGGCTTCTTCGCCCGTGTAGAGGTGTGCCAGGCCCGGCATGATCGCTTCGGTATACAGTTCGTTCGCCGCTTCCTCGAACAATCGAATTTTTTGCATGCCCCGATACATGCGAAGCCACTGTTCAACTTCAACCGCAGCGTGGGGATTTGCAGATTTTGTCATTCTGTAACTCCAGACATTCTTTCCAAGGTCTTAAAAACAACGGCAAAGTCCTGATCGCCGAACCCCATGCCTCTCGAAGCCGTCATGAGATCGTTCGCTATGGACGCCGTCGGCAACACGGTGTCGACCTCGCGCCCCAATTCCAGCGCGAGCAGAAGGTCTTTCTGCATCATATTGACATTGAACCAGGCTTGCTCAGGCATTTCGAGAACGAATGGTCCCCGGTACTGCACGAGCGCGGAACCCAATACGCTGTGGGTCAGGACATCGACGGCTGTCTTGCGATCGACGCCGCACTTCTCTGCGAGCAGGACCCCTTCAGAGAAAGCCAGGATCTGGACTGCAACGCTGATGTTGGCCGCGAGTTTCATTGCCAGCGCGCGACCGTTTTCACCAATGTAGGTCGTCCGCGGCCCGACGTCCGCCAGGATCGGCTTTACCTTTTCGAAGGTTTCGGGTCGTCCACCGACCATCATAGATAGCTTGCCGTCACGAAGGGTCTGCTGGCTGCCGGAAACGGGCGCATCGACCATGTCGCCGCCCTTCTCTCGAACCCGTTCAGCTATTGCGGCACTGACTCCGGGATTGATCGTACTCATTTCAATCAATACCTTGCCGGCGCTGAGTCCGCTCAGCAAGCCATCCGGTCCTTCAGCGACTTCTGTCACAGCCTTCGAATCAGTGACCATAGAGAGCGTCATATCGGAGGCTTCACAAACTTCGCGAGGAGAATCGGCCCAAATCATGCCCAGATCGATCAGCCACTCGGCTTTCGACTTTGTTCGATTATAGCCGGTGATGGTGTGGCCTTTCTCCATCAACCGCTTCGCCATCAAGCCGCCCATCTCGCCCAAGCCTACATACCCAAGGTTCGCCATTTCTTAAACACCTATTATTTTGAAAGTTGATGGCGGAGTTCTTACAATCTCCGATATCACTATCGACGCAGTAGCGCAATGCATTCGGTGGGGCCGGAGCGCGATTTGTGAGTATAACGTGTTGGACTGTCCAGCGGAAATGGGCTGGGGCTCCCTGGGCCTGTAAACGGGTGACACACAACACTGACGGGGGGTCCTGGCTCACTTGTGTCAAACCAGGGCATCCCATAGTCTCTCAGAGTGGAATGGAACCCCGAAGATTACGCTCAGAACTCTGGCGTTCAACTCGCATGGGCTCGCGAGCTGATTTCACGTCTCGAACTATCAGGGGATGAAACCGTCCTGGACGTCGGGTGTGGAAACGGTACCGTTGCCTCAGAACTCGCCCGAACCCTACCCGACGGTTTCGTCCTGGGCGTCGACAGCAGCGCCGCCTTCATCGAATACGCCAACCGGCAATATCGAGCCGATGTCTATTCCAACCTTGCCTTCGAGCAGATGGATGCCCGGAACCTGGTCTCGGATCGAAGCTTTGACATCGTTTTCTCTAACGCGGCCCTCCACTGGGTTGACGACCATCCCGCTTTTTTGGCCGGGGCGGCCCGCCTTCTAAGAACCACCGGCACTCTGGTCATATCCTGCGGCGGCGAAGGCAATGCAGCGGGCATCGTGAATGCTATGGAGGAAGTGATCCTCAGAAAACGGTGGGCAAACTATTTTTCGGAATTCAATTTCCCTTACTATTTCTATTCAACGACCGACTATGAAAATTGGTTGCCTGGGGCGGGATTCACCCCTACGCGTTTGGAGCTCGTCGAAAAGGATATGACCCACCACGGAAGCGAAGGCCTGGCCGGATGGATCCGAACGACATGGATGCCATACACCCGAAACGTACCCGCCCGAGTGCGAGACGCATTTGTGTCCGAATGTGTGCGGGCCTACCTGGCACTCCATCCCCTGGATGAGGCTGGAGGGAGCCATGTTCGTATGATCCGGCTAGAATGCGAGGCACACCTTTAACTGTGAACCCTGTGAAGGTTGTTCACACAGGCTAAATCCGAGAAGCTGATTGGATACAAAACCAAGCAGCCCAGGGAAAGAGCCCGTATAACCTTCACAAGTATGCAAGAACATGTCCAAAGAGTCGCGCATCGATGGTCCTCCGAGTGATCCAAGAGCGCGTTGCTCAGCCCCGGGCGAACGCAGGCGCAACCTCTTCCATGAACTTCGCCATTTGCTCCTTTACCAACTGGTGGGGTTTACGACCTACGTTGAAATAAAGGATGACCTCGGTGATCCCCGCAGCTTCGACTCGCTTCAGAGTTTCTATGGCCTTTGATGAAGGCCCGATGAGAATCGATTTGTCCGTCAGATCTTCCTTCTTCATGTTCTCGAGGATGTCGCAGATCTTGATGAAGTACTGCATTGTGGGCGGCATCTTCGCCGGATTCTTCGGGAAAGCCGGCAAGGCGCAATTTTTGAAATAAGACATCTGGGCCTGCCGCCCAAACTCTTCCTCTTCGGGTGTGTCCGCTAAGTGAACGAAGTAGCTGCACATCGTGCGCCCCGGTGTGCGGCCGTGACTCACGCATTTTTCCCTATAAATATCTACCGCCCGGTCAAGACCTCCGAACACCATCCCCGCGGCAAAGGGTGCATAAATGATGTTCAGCCCGCGCCTGGCAGCCATGTCAACGCTGGTTTCGGAGAAACTCGCGATGAAGAAAGGGATGGGCTTCTGGAGCGGGCGCGGCGTAATCTGCATTTCCGGGATCTGAAAGTATTTCCCTTGGTGCGACCAGGAACCGGTTGAATTCCAGGCTTTCAGAATGACATCGATTGCCTCGGAAAATATTTCCGCGGATTCCATAAACGACGCTCCGAAGGGATCGTACTCCCGCCGGTCATAGCCGCGCCCCACCGCAAAGTCCACGCGTCCACCTGAAATCAGATCTATCGTGGCCCATTCTTCGGCAATATCCAGAGGGTGGTGTAGTGGAAGCACGGCAACCGCAGGCGCGAGCCGAATACTTTTCGTTATCGGGACAATGCTGGCCAGCAGAGTGCCCGGACGCGAGTTCACGCCCAGCGAATCGAAATGGTGCTCTCCGATCCAGGCCGAGTTCATACCCAGTTGGTCGGCGTAAATCGCTTGTTCCCGAATCTCCGTAATGAACTGCTCGGCTGAGCGGGGATTGTTCGGATACGCGTTGTCGCTGAGAGTGAAATATCCGAATTTCAAGGCGTCCTTCCCGATCTTGAGGCTTCAGCTTGCATTAACCGGGCACAGCCCCGGCTTCGTGCCCGAATATCAACAGCCTATTTGCGCTTCCGATAGCGGCCCCGGTTGGAGCCTTTCTCACGCGATATGCATCATGCGATTGAGATTATATGCGCTGGATTCTCAATAGGGTTAGCGCACGGAGGACGTTCGCCAAACACGCGTCCGACACCATCCACTGGAGGACCCCACAGCAGGACCCCCTTGACCCAAGAGGCGCCTCCGGTAGTAAAATAAGACGGTCCGTTTCGGCTATAAAAACCACTGAGAGTATCATAGTGCAGCGAATGCCGATCATCATACTAGTGTGCCTGTTTCTCCTGGCCGCCCCGTCTCTTACGCTTGCTCGACAGCTTCCTGGCAGTGGAACGGGGGGAGGAGGCTTACCCTCCCCCGGAACAGGACGTCGAGGCTCTCGGCCAGTGAGAAGAGTCATTCAGGGGCAAGTGGTGTCGGACGGAAACCGCAGAGTCAATCACCCGATCGCGGTCAATCTGGAAATGCTGGGCGTGGTCCGCGATACGGTCTATACCGATGGAAACGGAAATTTCGTATTTGAGCAACTCTCGGGGGCAGGTCGTTTCGAGTTATCGGTTTACGCCGCCGGTTTCAAGCCGGAGCGGATGGATGTGACACCGGGCCCGTTTTCAATGGGAATTACGGTGATCGTTTTGGAAGCTCTGGACTCCGATGAAGATTCGCTGGGCCATCCGAGTGCGATCGATCTGTCCGAGTTGCTCGTAGACATCCCTGATGCGGCCGTCGAACTATTCGAACAGGCGGCCGAGGATGTAGAAAAGGGAGACCACGAAAAAGCCACCGATCGTCTCGAAGAAGCCGTAAACATCTCGCCTGAGTATTATCAGGCGCAGAACGCGCTCGGCGTCGAGTACCATACGCTCGGCCGGATCGAAGATGCAATCCGCCATTTCTTAATTGCAAAAGACTTGAGCCCGAATGCGGCCGCGCCCCTCGTAAGCCTTGGCAAAATTTACCTCCTGAACAACGACGTTCTGATTGAAGAGGGAAAGCTTGAAGAAGCCAGAGCGAGCCTCGACCAGGCGTTCACCTATCTGCAAGGCGCGGTCGAACGCGACCCACAGTCGGAGTTTGCACAATATTATCTTGGCGGCGCTCACTACAGAGCCGGTGCGATCGACGACGCCTTGGAGAGACTGAACCGGGCATTGGGGTTGAAACCACAGTTCCATGATGTGCGGATCATGTTATTCAACGCCTACCTTGCCCAGCGGGACTACGACGCAGCGTTGTTTCAGCTGACGTCTTACCTTGAGTTGTATCCCGACAGCCCACAGAGAGCAGCCATCGAAGAGGCAAAAGATAGGCTCGAACGACAGATAGCCGGGCGCTAGTCGAATCGATTTTAGCGATCGAGAGTCAAATCCCAATAACGAACGCGTGAGAACTTGACAGTCGCGTTCGGGGACATTTAACCTGTGGCGTTGGACACTATAAGAACCGGAGGAACTAGAGCACCATGAGAATGAAAGGTACAGGGATGCCGCGCCTGGCTTCGATTCTACTACTTGTCTCGGCAGTGGCCCTACCGGCCGCATCACAGGAAGTTGAGCTTGACGACCGCCTCTCGGCCATGGCCGCATCCGAAGCGGAGTATGCGGCCGTCCAAGCCCTCGATATTGAGGAGAGCCCGGTCAATCGTTTGACGATGACGGACGCTTTCCTGGCCGAGTATCCCGAAAGCGAAATGAGGCATCAGGTTTTGCTCATGCGGCTCCAGACATACGTCGACCTGGAAAACAACCAGGGGATACTGGCCAATGGTGACGCCTTTATAGCCGCTGAAAACGAATTCTACGAAGCCAAAATCGTCGCAATCGACGATCCCTCCGAGGCGAATGGCTTTACGTCTTTTCAACTCAATCACTTTTCAAACATTACCTACGCCTACCAGTCACTGATGAACGCGAATCGTGGGCTGAACAGGATTGATGAAACCGCGAGATATGGAGACCTCGCGACCGAGGCAGCGAATAACAGATGGGACATCCAATCCCAGGTCTTGGAGGCAGGCAGTCCCGAGTATCAGGAAGCGGAACAGCAACGGAATCAAACTCAACTCTTCTTTCTCCAGACCGTCATGTCCGCTTATCAGGCTGCGAACAACGCAGACAAGACTTTAGAGTATGCGGAACGCTCACTCGGAATTGACCCGCAGAGCCTTCCGACGCTGATAACGATTTCCACGGTCATGTCGGAACGGCCGCCTGACAACGAATCCGAACGCGATTCGCATTTTGAGACTGCGGAAGAGTATGCCGACCAGGCTCTCGACGTTCTGGAACGCTTCCTGGATGCCGCGGGCGCGCAGATGGGCGCGGAACAAAGAGCGAACCTCCTCTCAGGTGCTCACTTCACACTCGGCACGGTGTACTTCAACCAGGAAGAATGGGGAGACGCACAGGACAAGTTTGAAGAGGCGCTCGAGTTGGTGCCCACGGATGCAGTCGCGTACTTACGCCTGGGGATGGCCTATGCGCGGGACGAGGAAGCCGAGGATGCGATGGAAGCGCTGGCCCGGTCAATCTTTCTGAACGGCCCCCCTCAGGCCCGCGAGCTGCTTGAGCAAATCTACGAGGTAAGAAACGATGACCTCACCGGCCTGGAAGCCTACATTCAAAGCCAGGGAGCGGAACTCAACAGATAGATTCAGCGTGCCGACCGCACAGAGAGCCCAGCACTAGCTGGGCTCTTTTTCTATTGGTGGCAGGCACCTGCCGAGGGCAGGCGCCTGCCCAGTGTGCAGCATGTGGAGATCGTACTGAGGCAACCCCAAGCTGGCGTGGGCTGGCGTGGGCTGGCGTGGGTGAGCGACGAGGGATGGCTGTCGTGAATTACGAAAACCGGGCAACAGTACCGAATCTGTTTCGACGGCACTGTATCGTCGCTCCCCACGCGCCTTTTATCGCTTCTGAAGTGGCGCTTGTCAAGCCTGTTTCAAAAGCTTGAGAACGTAGATATTTTTCCGAAACCGTAAAGCTAAGAAATGACAGGGCGTCCCTGGCAGACACCCCCGAAGATTGCTCCTCTAACAAATTTGCCTGCCAGCGACCGCGGGATTGCCAGCAAGGCTCGGAGCCTCGCCCGAGCCCACTAAGCATCCAAGCGCTTTGATTGTCGGGCTGTTGTCCAGGGCGTTCGCCTCAATGGGGTTGGCGCGAAGCTTTAAGTGCGCGAATACCGTGCGTGCGCCATCGATCATGGACTCGTCGATGGGGCGCAAGCCGGTGCCCGACTGACGGACAGCGGGAATCAGTTTCATGCTGACCGACCGGTTGACGTTGCCGCCAATGGCGAAGATGTGCGCGCCCACTTCGTCGATCTTCACCACAACGTCGCAATGGCTCCGGGCGCCCACACCCATCTGACGCCTCCGGTCAGCGATAGCACCATATGCGGGACGGCGCGCCGTGCATAAAAGGTCACCCGGCCCGATCGCGGCCTCACCTCTGTCGTATGCGGCCCCGGGTGCGTTTCCATCACGGGCACGGATTGCCTGGTCGATATATACACGGTGGGCGATGGAACGCTGGAACTGGTTCGAGCTACCCAGTCCGCCTTCACACATGACCCAAGAAACGAAGGCCGCAGACCATGGCTCCTGCCACGTCACATCGTCTCCCCCCGGTCCACTCCAGGCCTCGTTCTGAGCGTTCAGAATAGGCTCGCCCCCGGGCGAGGCTGCCCAATAGCCACCGATAGACGCGGCCACCCGCCCGGAGTCCTCAAACGTTCCCAAACGTGGATAGCTGTCTACGAGACGCGGCATTTCGAATTCCGGATTGACGGCATCGGGTATGATGCCCGGCGGCAAGAACCGGTTCTGGACGTTTGTTTTGTCGACGATCGAGAATCCAAAAAAGCCCCACTCCTGTACGGCCACATCGACTATGCGGCGGCGGGTGTCGCCGACGGGCAGGACCCGGCAAGCCTGGGCCTGCACCTTCATCTGGCCGGGTTCGCCACTCACGCGCGCAGAAGGCGGAGTGACGTCGAATACTTCAGATGGGAGACGGTTGAACCGTGCGCGTTGCGCCTGGGCGTCATACGTCGGGCGGAGCAGCATCAGAGCCGCAGCCATCGACAGAACAGTGAGTATCTTCAAAGGTGTCCCCTTCCGTCTTTGAGTTCAAACGTCGGCATCGCAACCCGCCCCAACCTTCCGTAGAGCCAGGCAACCGCCAAACGGGGCCGCATTCTACGAGTAGGATATCTCAATTGACTGCTACCTGAAACGCTGTCGCGACCCCATCTAGAGAACACCGGCCCTCATCGGCGTGGCTCCTTGGAGCCACGGGAGGCACGTCTCAGACTTTCCCGAGTCCCGACGTCCTGCCAGGAGTATTCGTCAGCCCGGTAGGCAACAACCCTGCAGCTGCTAGACGCGAGATTGAGATACGCATCGATGATGGAGAACGCACCCGCCGCAGTCATCATTGGAAGCAGGCGGGGAGAAATGACGTGGATGCCGGTGAAACCCAATGCCTGAGGATGCGTTATCGGTCGAACAAGCCTTTCTTCTCCATCGGTCCCCGACCTCCACCCGCAAAGTTGATCCCTGTCGTCGAAGAGCAGACACCGGGACGTATCGTGGCCGTGGACAGCCAGCGTCGCAAGCGCCAGTTTGTCGCAGTGAAATTGAACAATGCTCCGCAGGTCAATGGTGCTGAGGACATCCACGTTGTGGAGGATGAACGGTTGATCCAACCGGTCCGGATCGGAAAGAAAAAACCATGCTGCTTTTTTCAAACCACCACCCGTATCTAGAAGGACGTCCTCGCGAGACAGTTCGACACGCATGCCAAAATTCTCGTGGGCTTCGAGGTATTCGGCAATCATCCCGGCGAAGTGATGAACGTTGACAATCACCTCTTCGACTCCGGAGTGCCGCAAGCGTTCCAGCGCAATCTCAAGCAGGGTGCGACCCGACACTTCAACCAGCGCCTTGGGCAGGCTCTCGGTTAAAGGACGCAGCCGGGTGCCGAGACCGGCGGCCAGAATCATTGCTTTCGTGGCTTTCGCGGCTTTCGCGGCTTTCATCGGTTCAATTTTTCCGAGGTCAACATTTTCTCGAACGTGTCCCTCAGCTCGGGTGTATCGAGGGGGAGTTCGACATTGTGGAGCAACCAGCGAATGTTCTTCAGGGCATAGGGAACGCTTTCCAGAAAGAGAGGCTTGTGCTCAAAAAAGCCACGGAAACCATAGGCTCCCAATGCCTGCATGATCCGGAGGTAAACGTAGGCATAGTAGTGCCGCATAAAGGCCCTGCGATCGAGTTCAATGAAACCAGACAGCGCATCGAGATAGCAATCGAGCAGCCGCACGCGCAGAGGCTCCCCCAGGTCAGCCTTAGCGTCGTAAAGAAGAGACGCGATGTCATACTGCAACGCACCCTTGCGGCCGCCTTGGTAGTCGACGAAGAATGGAGTTCCATCCCGAATCATGATGTTGCGAGACTGGAAGTCCCGGTAGAGAAAATAGTCTCGGTCTGCCTCCAGCAGGAAATCCATGAGACGGTTGAAATCATCTTCCAGAGCCTGCTCGTTGAACCCGATTCCAGCGAGCTTCAGAAAATGGTACTTGAAGTAGTTCAGATCCCAGGTCATGGACTGGCGATCAAAGCTGTCCCGCGGATAGCACACGCCGTAGTTGAGATCGCGGTGGGTCTCGACCTGAAAACGCGGCAATACTGCCGTCACCTTGCGATAGGCGTCGACCACCTCGGAGGCAACGGCCTCGCCCGCACGGTTATTCGACAGGAACTTGTATAGCGTCGTGTCTCCGAGATCCTCTTCGAGGTAGATGTTCTTGTCCAGATCTTGGGCGTAAATTTCCGGAACCGGCAGCCCGTGCCTCCGAAAGTGCCTGGAGAACTCCAGAAACGCAACGTTTTCTTCACGCACCTCGTAGAAAACACCGATTGCAGTTGACCCGTCCGCGGCAAGCCGAACGATCCTCCGCGGCGAACCGCCCAGATCTCCTTCAACCGGTTCCATCCGCGTGACGGACGTTCCGAACCTCTGTTCGAAAAGCATCCCCAGATCGTCCATAGAAGTCATGACTACCAGAAAGATAACAGAGAGAACTCCGGATGTCAGATGAGAGGACCCTCATATGCACCGACAACCGACGGGTGATTGATCGAGGTCTTCAACCCCAACATGGTCGATCAGCGTGGCGTTCTAAGTAACAGAATGTAAAGAAGTTCAGTGATGGGATGACCAATCGCCACCCCCAGGCCTGCGATTCGAGGGCAGCCGTAACCGATCAGGCAGCTTTTTTGGGTTCGACGCTGAAAAACGCATCGATCTCGAAGGCTTTCGACCGAAGGTAGGTTTCCAGAGCGGCGGCGGCGGCATCAACCTCGCTCTGCCCTTCTAGGGGCTCCTCGTCGAGTTCCCCGTGCAATCCCAGATCCATGCCCAGCGCTGCCCGTTCCGCAACCCGAATCATACTGGAAATCGAATCTTCGCTTTCACAGTGGTGGCTGGCAATTCCATCGATCAGTGTTGGAGGGAGCTTCCATCGTTCAGCAAACCAGGCTCCGGCCTGAGTGTGGTCCACACCCAGTAGATGCTGCTCAGCTTCCAGTCGTGAGTCTGTCACCGCGATCCGCTGTTCGACTTCTTCGTAGGCTTTAGGGAGGATGGATTCCAATACGAGCATGCCCACATCATGAAGAAGACCCACACAGAAGGCATCGTCACCGGATACATCAGCATAGTTTTCCGATAAGAAAGAGGTTCCGAAGGCCACTGCAATGGAGTGCTTCCAGAAGTGTTCATGCCGTACCGAGTGCTTCCATGCGGCCTTCACGAAAGCGCACAGTGCCAACCGCTTAAGCATGTCGGTACCCACAACCGTGACTGCACGATGGACCGAGCTGACTTGCGACTGCTGACCATAGAGAGCAGCGTTGGCCAATCCAAGAAGTTTCATCGAAGTCGAAGGATCCTGTGCGACGATCGCTGACAGCGCCTTGAAACTACCCTCGTCGTTATTGGCTGCATGCATGATCTGCTGCGCCATGATCGGCAGAGTCGGTAGCTGTTGCGTCTCTTGGATGTGCTGCTTCAGTTCTTCGACAAGCATAGCTTTCCTCTCTCATCACAGCGGAAGCTGCCTTATTTCGCAACCGATGCTATCGGCTTCGCACCTTCAGTCAAGGTTCAGACAGCGTCATCACGGTTCATGTCCATCCCGGCTCTGAACACGGTGGCTTGCTGCCCCGCTCACAGGCAAAGCATCAGGCATCCGGGGAACGGATCTACATATAACTGCAGTATCGGCGTGCACAGGCGATCACTTTAATGACAATAGATCTTGTGACTTCACGCTTCGATCACGTCAAGCCGAGACTTCAGATGTCTGCCCGCTGCTCCTGGATCTCACCACGATGGCGGAAACGCCACCCACCAGACTTCCGATGACGACTGTAAACATGATCCAGAAGGTCATCTGCGGCATTACGGCGATTAGAATGAATTGGGGCAAGAAGGCCATCTCCGGATACCCGGGAGGGCCCAATTCATAGTGCGTGCCCCAGTCAGGAGTTATAACCGAATCTGGTGTTTGAGGGATTGAAGAAAAGCGGCGTATCTGGTTGATTTGTTGTTTACGAGACTTCAAAGCAACCAAAGGAGATACGCCACTATGAGTAAGAGTATCGTTATTGAACTGGAAGATCGAGAAGCGATTGCAGACCCAGTGACCGACCTGCTACGAGCCGGGGCGCAAGAGCTGATCCAACGCGCTGTGGAAGCCGAACTGTCCGAACTGCTATCCCAGCACGGCGATCGGCGAACCGAGACGGGGAAGGCTGGAGTGGTGCGCAACGGTTATCTGCCTGAACGCGAGCTGCAGACCGGCCTGGGTCCGGTAACGGTGCAAATCCCGAAGGTTCGCGCCAAGACGGGCGAAGCTGTGACGTTCCGCTCGGCCCTGGTACCCCCCTACATTCGGAAGACGCAGTCGATGGAAGCCGCCGTGCCGTGGTTGTATTTGAAAGGCGTCTCCAGTGGCGAGATGGGTGAGGCCCTGAAAGTTCTTGTCGGTCCGAAGGCGCAGGGCTTGTCAGCGAGCACGGTATCGCGCTTGAAACGGGTCTGGGCTGAAGAGTACCGCATCGGGTGCGACCAGCGTTTGGACGCCGACCGCTGGGTCTATGTCTGGGCCGACGGTATCTACAGCGGACTTCGAGCTGAACAAACCAAGTTGTGTGCGTTGGTCGTGATCGGCGTGAATGAACGCGGAGAGAAGCGTTTTCTGGCGATCGAAGACGGTGTACGGGAATCGACACAGAGTTGGCGTGAGGTCTTGTTGAAGCTGAAGTCCCGAGGGATGAATATTCCGAACTTGGCCATCGGTGACGGGGCGATGGGGTTCTGGGCCGCACTGGAGGAAATCTATCCCGAGACACACCAACAACGCTGCTGGATGCACAAGACCATGAATGTGCTCAACTGCTTACCCAAGTCGGTCCAGGCGAAAGCGAAACAGGCACTGCACGCGATCTGGAAGGCTGAGACACACGCAGATGCCGAGAAGGCATTCGATCTGTTCATTGAAACCTATGAGCCGAAGTATCCGAAAGCCACTGTCTGCCTGCAGAAAGACAGAGAAGCACTGCTGGCCTTTTACGGCTTTCCGGGCAAGGACGGGGTGGATCTAATCGTGGAGATGCGAACCCAATACCGAATGACAGCGCTTCGGATTGCGAATCAGCTCAAGCTGCCACGATCCACAGTCGCGGGGGTGCTGCAACGACAAGGCCTGTCCCAGTTGAAGAATCTGGACCCACCCGAACCGGTGGTGCGATACGAACATGATGGGCCGGGAGAGATGTTGCATTTGGATATCAAGAAGTTAGGGCGATTCTGGCGGCCGGGTCACCGCGTCACCGACAACCCACGACAGGATTCCGAAGGTGCGGGTTGGGAGTACGTCCACGTTTGCGTGGACGACTATTCCCGCCTCGCCTATGCGGAGGTCTTAGCTGACGAACGCCAACACAGTGCGGTCGCGTTCCTGGATCGCGCCATCCGATGGTTCGCCCGGTTCGGTATTACCGTCCAGCGCGTACTCACCGATAACGGCTCCTGCTATCGTGCCAAAACATTCTTGAAACGATGTCACGAACTCAACATTCGTAAACGATTCACTCGCCCGTACCGGCCTCAAACCAACGGCAAAGCGGAACGATTCATCCAGACGCTGCTGCGCGAGTGGGCCTACTTCCGAGTCTACAGGACCTCGAACGAACGATCCGACGTGTTACCGATCTACCTCACCCACTACAATGAGCATCGACTACACGGCCGCATCCAATACAAACCACCGATTTCTCGGTTGCCTGGTGTTTACAACGTTGCTGGAATTCACAGCTAGCCCGCATGTTTCACCAATCGGGGAATCGAGGTGAATTGGGCAGCAAGAATCGATTTCCTGGGCACCTCGGTTCCGATCAGGCATGAGGGGGAGTGATTGGTGGGTGTTGATGTCGACAAATGGCGGGTTTTTGGGGTTCGGAACAACGTGAAGGCGGGCAGTCAGGCACACCTCGGCATGAGCGAAAGAAACGATTTCATTGTGCGGACAGTGGAGCGGGTCGGGCCTCAGCAGCGCAGGGGAACGGCCTGGAGGTTTCGAACGACGACGGCGAAGATATCGCTGTAGGGATAGGCCTCCGACATCGAGATCCAAACGTTGCGGACTGTCAGGCGGATTTGAGCTCCGATCTTGAGCAGCTTGAGGCGGATGGTCTGGCACTGAGCGCGGGCCAGGCGGGTATGCTTCAGTCCCAGACGCCGCAGCGCGTGCATGAGCATGTATGCGGCCGAGGACAGATAGAGTCGGAGTTGATTGGCGCGCATCGTGGCCGCGCTGGTGCGGTCGGCGAACAGATCCAATTGCTGTTCCTTAGATGCGGTTCTCCATGTCACCCCGTGCACAGTAGAGATCTTCATAGAGGGCGCGGGCACCCAGGCGTTCCGGTGACAGTGAGGTCACAACGAATCGGGGATTGGCGCCTTTCTCCAGGAACTCGGCCTTGCCAATGACGCGTCGCTCGCAGCTCCAGCTCTCTCGTGTGCGATACCGGAAATCCTTAAATACCCGCGCCGATTTCCCGGTGTTGTTGAACTCGACTTCGGCCTGACTCATCTCTTCGGCGATCTCCCGCTTGAGCCGGTCGTTCTTGGCAAACCCGATCACGTAGTCGACATGATGGTCCTCGCACCAGAGGAGTAACTCATTCCGGCAGAAGCCCGAGTCGGCCCGGATGATGATCGACACGTCCGGCCAGCTCTCACGGATTTGGCCAATGATCCGGCTCAATTCCTCGACCGATCCGTCCGCCCCATCGATATTGGAGCGTCGCAACCGGGCACAGAGCAGGTGCTCCCCCGAGAAGATGTAGAGCGGTAGATAACAGTAGTTGCCGTAGTAGCCGTGAAAGAACCGGCCTTCCTGATGGCCATGGATCGTGTCGTCGGTCGCATCCAGGTCCAACACGATCTCCTCGGGCGGAGATTCGTGCGCCGCCACAAAGGCATCGACCATCCATCGGTCGATCTTGTCCGCGTCCATGGCGATCTTCTTGTATCGCTCCTGGTCATCGACCTGGGCACCGGTCAGTTCCATTCGGTTCAGCGTGCACTTACCCGCCAGAGCTTTGCCCCGGTCTGGAGCCTGTCGCCGGTTCTTCCCCAACGGATCGGCCTTATCCACAGCCACTGCCAGCATGGGATCCGCTCGCAGTTCGTCGTGATCGTTCAGGTCCTCGTAGCCCAGACACAGTCCGTACACGCGCTGACCCAACAACTCCTTCACCGTATGCTCGATCAACCGCGGGTCCCGATGATCGCTGAAACACCCGGCCAGTCCGGCGATCAGACCCGTCCGCTTTTCGACCTCTCGCAATAGCAACACCCCCGCATCGGAGGTGATCTTTCCACCGTCGAACCGCGCCTTCAATTTACGTTGGAAAAGTCCGTGAAATTCGAACGTGTCTTGGTTGGGTATTCCGCTGATCGTGAACACCAGTTCCGGAATCATGAACACCGATTCCGGCCATCGTGAACACTCGCCGGAGCGAAGCGACGGGTTAGCGTCTCAGTTTATTCCTTCAGAGTCCAGGTTTTCCCTGTTTTAGTCCTTTCCAAAATTATTGTGATAAATCGCCGCCGGCCTGTGTGTAACTGTGCGAAAGCCGGGAGCGTTTTTCGCGGAGGCTTTTGCAAGCAGCGGTGGAAATGATCAAGAGAAAGTCGGCCGAAGGCCACCATTCCCATTTGCACGGCTGCGGCAGTTTCCACAGGCCCCGTGCCCTGCGTGAGGCGCGCGTTCCGCGCCCGGACCCGGATTCCCGCACTTCCTTCGCGCGAGGATTGCGCAGGAGCGACGATTGGGTCCGGGGCCGGCCTGGAGTACCCCCTGGCGGCGGCGTGTGGATGCATCGGTGCGCCGATCATCGGGACTCCTTCAACGTCTTGGGTTGGGTCTTGGTTTGCCGCATCGATGCCCCTTTCAGTTCGATACGGTGCGCATTGTGGAGGAGGCGATCGCAGATGGCGTCGGCCTGGTTCGGGTCGCCAATGACGCCGTGCCAGTCGGGGACCGGGAGCTGGCTGGCGATCAAGATGGCGGAACGTTCGCTCCGTTCCTCGACGACTTCGATCAGGTCCCGGCGTTCAGCGTCGCGCAGCGGGGCCAGGAGCCAGTCGTCGATGGCCAGCAGATCGGTTTTGGCCAGACGGGCCAGGACTCGGGTGTAGGAGCCGTCGCCACGGCCGACCGCCAGTTGGTGCAAGAGCCGAGGCATGCGGACGTAGGTGGCGTTAAAACCCCGCCGGCAGGCGCGTTCGACGAAAGCCGAAGCCAGAAAACTCTTTCCGATGCCGGTCGGACCGGTGATGAGAAGATTGTGCCGGTCTTGGATCCACCCGCAGGAGCCCAGGGCGAGGACTTGGGAACGGTCCAGACGGCGACGATGTTTGAAGTCGACGTTTTCCAGCGATGCCGTCGCGTCGCGCAGCTTCGCCGCGCGCAGGCGTCGGGTGAGCTTGCGGTGCTCCCGGGCCGTCCACTCCTCATCCACCAGTAGGCCCAGACGTTCCTCGAAGCCGAGATCCGTGTACTGATTCGAGCGGCGTTGCTGCTCCAGGGCCTCGACCATGGCCGATAGCTTCATCTGGTTCATCTTCTCCAGGGTTTGTTCCATTAGCATGAGTGCGTCTCCTCGGGGTCCGCATAGTAGGCGGCGCCGCGAATGTTGTCGTGATGGGGCGTCGGTGGGGTTTCGGTGTCCCCGAAAGGCAACCGGTCCTGGGCCGACGACAGGATGTTCTTGACGGTGCGGTAGCTATAGGACTGCAAGTGCAGCGCCCGCGCACTGGCGGCTTCGAGCCGCTCGGCGCCGGAGCGGCGACCTAGACTCATCAATCCCAGGCAGGCCCGGTACCCCTGTTCCGGATGCGGCCACCGTTTCATGATCTCCTCGACCAGGCGGCCGGTCTTGGGGCCAGTTTTCTCCGCCCAACTAATCAGCCGGGACGGTGTCCATTCCGCATGGGCCCGATGGGCACTGGGCATATGTTCGGACAGAGTCGACGGCTTGTGATCGTAGCGACGGCGATGGGACGTCACGCGCCGGCCTTTGTAGTAGACCTCGACAATGGACGCCGTGTAACGCGCTTCCACCCTCTCATGGATCAACTGGCAGGGCACGCTGTAAGGATGGCGGTCCACGGTAATGTGGTAATCGATGCTGACACGACAGTCCTTCCACTCGGCCTGTTCATACCGGTTGGTCGGGAGGGGCTGTAATGCCGGTCGATCCAGCCGCTCGTAGAGTTCCAGGCGGGATACTCGAAGCTTCTGCATCGGCCGCTGGTTCAGTTCCACCAGCAACTCTCGAATGGCTCCGTTCAAGTCGGCCAGACTGAAGAACGTGCGATTCCGGATCCTGGCCAGGATCCACCGCTGTGCGACCAGGACGGTCGATTCAACTTTCGCTTTGTCCCGAGCTTTCCGCGGCCGGGCCGGTATGACAACGGCGCCGTAGTGTTCGGCCTCATCCTGGTAGGTACGGTTGACGCCTGCTTCATAGCGGCAGGGCTGGGTAATGGCACTCTTGAGTTGGTCGGGAACCCAGATCCGGCTCGATCCGCCGAAGAACTCCACCATGCGGATATGCACGCCGACCCAATCGGGGAGTTTCTGGCTCGGTGTCGCTTCCGCGTAGGTGTAACCGCTGGCGCCCAGAACAGCGACGAACAACTCGACTGGAATAGCTTTGCCCGTCCGTGGATCCGTCAGCTGTGGCCGTTTGCCGGAAAAGTCGATGAAGGTCTTCTCTCCGGCGCGGTGCACCTGTCGCATCGAGGGCTTCAATTTCTGGGCCCAACGCCGGTAGATCTCACAGAACTGGCTGTAGGCATATCCCTTTGGATTCGCTTCTCGGTACTCTTCCCACAGCAGGTGCAGGGTGACTCCAACACGCTTCAACTCCTGGTGGATCCGTTCTACATCCGGAGCCACCCGTTCCCGGGAGCCCGGTCCCGCGCGGGGAAACAGCCGCGCTTCAAGCGCTGCCTCGTCCAGGTCTTCGGGCAGCGGCCATTCCAGTCCGGCCTGCTTGGCCCGTCCCAAGTAGTCCGCAACGGTGCCCAAGCCCACGCGACATGCGCTGGCGATCGCCCGGTGGCTGAGCTGTTGGTCGTGTTTGAGTCGTAGAATCTCGCGTATCTGTCTCATCGGTAGTCGTTTCGTTGCCATCAAGGCCCTCCTGTGCTTCAGGAGAACCTAAAAGCTCCAAACTTCGCTACCGACGAGTGATCACGATGGCCGGAATCGGTGTTCAGGATCACCGGAATCACTGTTCAGGATCCCGGAATCCGCGTTCACGATCCCGGAATCGGTGTTCACGATGGATCGGAATCAGTGTTCAGGATGGTCCGGAATACGCATTGGTTACACTCTGTCCTCATAAGGGCCGCCTTTGTTTGGTTTGTGAAACGTTCTCGTCAAACGCTTTATGCCAAACAGGGCGGCCTTTTCTGGTCCTTCTGGTGAACTATGCGGGCTAGGTTCGGACTTGGCAATAGGCGGCAATTCCCAAGGGTGTACGCAGCTCATTAGTGAACAGATCGTCCTGAACAACGTCCGATACAACAACTGTGGGTTCAACCCCCAGGTCCCGGAACCCTCCACGTTGCTTCTGATCGTGCCGGGACTGGCCATGGTGGGCATTATTCGTCGGAGACAGACGCTGTAGCGTCAGGGCCTTCGTGGATCGATCCAGGGCGACCTCTCGAGGTCGCCCTGGGTGTGTCCGGTCCCGTTCGGCCTGCCGGGCCAGAAAGGTTTCCAGGTGTTCGGCAATGACTTGATACAGGAGCGTCTGATCCGGATGGTGGGGATGGTAGGTGGCGGCGAGGCCCATGCCTCCGCCGAAGAGGCATGCATCACGCCATTCTCAAGAACCGGCTCCACGGGACTTCCCTCGATCACATGGTTGAAAAGTCCGGGGTGTCAAACGAATACTGGGCGGCTGTCTCTATCCCTGCTTTGCCGACTCTGCCGGGACCTGATGTGATTCCGCCGGCCGATTTTCTGCCAACCCCTCCCAGCTTCCCTTCATTTCACCCCCGCTCACCTCGCACTTGTGTGGAAAATCCAGGTCGCACTTCCCGATCGGTTTGTGCAGGTTCGGATCCATGAGTTCGTGCATGTCGAGCCGCATGGCTTCCCTCGAGTAGGCAGCCAGGTCGAGAATTCCCGTGTCCATCCGGATCGCGTCCTCAGGGCAGACCTCGACACAGTAGCCGCAATAAACGCAGATCCCCAGATCGATGTCGAAGCGGATCGGATACTTCTCGACGTCGGGGTCGGGGTGCTCCCCAGCCACGATGGTGATGCACCGTGCCGGGCAGACGGTTTCACAGAGCATGCACCCCACGCAGCGCGGCGTCTTGTCTTCACGGAGGGTTAGCCTGTGGCGGCTCCGGTACCTCGACATCAGGGGCCGGAGTTCCTCCGGATACTGGACAGTGGCCGAGGCCGAAAGATACTTCAAAAGGCCCAATTTGTGGGCCGAATGGAGAAAGAGGTTTCGGAAGAAGTGTCTGGAAGTGATCTTGAAGCCGGAGACGATCTGCGGGAGGTACAGCTTCTCCCAGAACGTCAACTCGGGCCTCGAGACAACTCTTACGGCCACTAGAATCCCTCTCCAAAAAACATCAGGACCCCGGCCGTGACTACGATGTTAGCCACCGCGATCGGGAACAGCCCCCGCCATCCCAATTTCATGAGCTGGTCATAGCGGAAGCGCGGCAGGGTCCAGCGAAGCTGCATGAAGATCCAGCAGAAAATCACGACCTTGGTCGAAAAGCTGGCCACACCCAGCAGGACGTAGACCCAATTGGACATCAAAATTTCCGCTCCCCATGGGAAGTGGAATCCATCCGGCATTAGGAAGGGCACCTGCCATCCTCCGAAGAAGAGCGTGGTCGATAAGCCGGCCACCATGATTGTCTCCAGGAAGTCCGTCAGGAAGAACATCCCGAACTTCATTCCGCTGTACTCCACGAAATACCCGATGATCTCCGATTCGCCTTCCGGCATGTCGAAGGGCATCCGCTTGGTTTCGGCCAGTGCCGCGGTCAGAAATACGACGAAGGCTACCGGTTGGGTGACGATGCCCCAGAGAGGTATCCAGCCACCCAACAGCTGCCCCTGAGCCCGTACCAGTTCCGCCAGATCCATGGTTCCGTAAACCATGATCACGCCCACGACAGCGACACCCAGGGCGATTTCATAGGAAATCATCTGTGCGGTGGCCCGCAGGCTTCCCATGATTGCGTAGTTGTTGCGCGAGGCAAAGCCGGCGAGGATCACCCCGTAGACCCCGAGCGAGAGCATGGCAAAGATGTAGAGGAGTGCCGCGTCTATTTTGGCGACCTGGAGTTCAATGACCCGATCTCCCACAATAAGGGTGTCCCCAAACGGGATCGCCGCGAACGCCACCAGGGCGAAGAACACTGAAAAGAACGGGGCCAGGGTATGGAGGGTCCGGTCAGCTCCAGTCGGGACGATGTCCTCCTTGGTAAACATCTTGATTGCGTCGGCGATGCCGTGAAAGAGCCCCAGCATCCGAAAGCCGAAGATGTCCGCCCGATTGGCCCCGATCCGATCCTGGATCAGAGCCGACTGTTTCCGCTCCGCCCAGGTATGAAACCCCGCGAAGTTCAAGACAACGAAGAAAACAATCCCCGCCAGCGCAATTTTTATCAGCAGAATTTCTATCACGTGGCGGACACCTCTTCGGCGGGCTCGGTTGGCCCGAGTGCCGCTCCCTGATCTCCGATCGTCTCATAGCTCAATCCCGCGAAAGATGCTTCGGTCGCGGCCAGGCCCACGAAGATGTCCTTGGGTTCCTGCCAGTCGAGGTCGAGCTTCAGCAGCCGGGCCAGTTCCAGAAAGATGCGCCAGTCCTCACGGGAGTCGTCGAGCGGCGGAAACGCCTGGCCAATTCGCTGAATGCGTCCGTGGCAGTTGACGAATGTCCCGTCTTTTTCCACATATGCCGCGCTCGGCAAGACCCAATGGGCCAACCCCACCGTCCGGTTTTCGTTCGTTCCGGAGAAGACGACCAGACCCACCTTGTCTCGAAGTTGGCTGACTCTCTCTTCCCCGAAGAGTTCGACCAGGTCGTGCCCGATCACCCACAAGGCATCAAGGTTCCCGGCGAGGGCCTCGCCCAGGATCTGACCTGCATCGGGCCCGTCCGGACCGGACAAGCCCAACAGCCCCGCTCCCAAGGTGTTCGGGTTCTTATCCGACTTGATCAGGAAATCATCCGAGGAGCCTGGCTTTTCAGGAACAGAGGCACTGACCTGGGCGCCCAGGCTGCGCTGGAAAATCTCCCGGATCAGAAACAGTTCTTCGCTGGTGAGTTGGGCTGAGGCGATCACCCCAATCCGTCCCTTGGGCACGACCGAGAGCGCCGCCGAGATCGTTCGAAGCGCCTCGTCCCACGTCGTATTGGCTGCAACCTCGGCATTTTGAGTCCCGGCGCCCTGAGAGGACGGCCCGCGGACCTTCCGAAGTCGCGCCTGGTCGATCCAATCAAGGCCGTAGCGCCCTTCATCGCACAACCACCATTGGTTTACATCCGGGTTGTAACGGGGCTTCACACGCAGCAGCCGCGCGCCATCGTTCAGGTGAGGGCGGTCCAGAACGTAATGCATGTCCATGTTGCAGCCCTGGCTGCAACCGTTGCAGACGGTTGGGGCGCTGGAGAGGTACCAGACCCGCGTCTTGAAACGGAACTTCCGTTCGGTCAGCGCACCAACTGGGCAGATGTCGACTACGTTGGTCGAATAGGGATTGTCGAGTTCCTCGCCAGGGTACAGCCCCAGCTCGGCGCGGTCTCCGCGATTGAAGATGCCGAACTCGCCGGTCTGGGTGATTTCGTCTGTGAAGCGCACGCACCGGGAACAGAGGATACAGCGTTCCTGGTCCAGCATGACGTAGGGGCCGAGCGTCACAGCCTTCTGCTTCTTGACCTTATGTTCCCTGAAGCGCGGATTGTAGAGGCCGAAGTTCAGGTAGAAATTCTGCAAGTCGCACTCGCCGGACTGGTCGCAGACCGGGCAGTCGAGCGGGTGGTTGGCGAGGAGGAACTCCAGTACTGCGCGTCGTCCGTCCTGGGCCGGGTCGCTCTGAGTGTGAACAACCATCCCCTCGCTCACCGGAGTGTTGCAAGCGATCTGGAGCTTGGGGGATTTCTCCACTTCGACGAGGCAGATACGGCAGTTGCCCGCGATCGAGAGACCGGGGTGGTAGCAGTAGCGCGGAATGAAAATTCCCAACGTTTCCGCCGCCTGGATGACCGTAGTTCCCGCGGCGACGCTCACTTCGCGGCCGTCAATGCTGAGCTTAGGCATGCGCGGCCTCCTTTCCCCGGACCCGCTGACCGGAGCGGATGTAATCCTCGAACTCGTCCCTGAATTTCATGATGTATGACTGCACCGGCCAGGCCGCCGCGTCGGCAAAAACGCAGATCGTGGTGCCTTCCATGTCGCCTGCGATAGCGAGAAGGTCGTCCAGATCCTCGATTCGTCCCCGCCCCTCGGTGATGCGGTCGACGATGCGATGTACCCAGCCGGTCCCCTCACGGCAGGGCGAACACTGTCCGCAGGACTCATCGGCGAAGAACCGCGCCGCGGACTCGAGTGCCTCAACCATGGAGGTCGTTTCATCCATGACGATCACGCCCCCGGATCCGGCCATTGATCCGGCGGCCATGAGCGAGTTGAAATCCATGCCCACATCAATCTCATCAGCTGTAAGAATCTTGGCTGAAATTCCCCCGGGAATGACGGCCTTAAGCTTCTTGCCATCGCGGACACCTCCGGCATACTGCTCGATCAGTTCCCGCAGGGTGACACTGACCGATGCCTCGTAGACGCCGGGCCGGACCACGTGCCCGCTCACACAGAACAGACGTGTTCCGCCCTGGGTGTCGGAACCTATTTCGGCAAAGCGTTCAGCACCGTTGCGCATGATAAAAGGAACGCAGGCCAGGGTCTCCACATTGTTGACGATCGTGGGGCATTTGAAGAGGCCCGAAATAGCGGGAAATGGGGGTTTGATCTTGGGAAAGCCTTTTCCGCCCTCAAGCGACGACAGGAGCGCGGTCTCTTCACCGCAAATGTAGGCGCCGGCGCCGCGATGGATGACCACGTCGAGGTCAAAACCCGTCCCCTGGATATTCTTGCCCAGCCAATTCTTGCTATAAGCCTCGTCGATGGCGCGTTGCAAGCGCTTGGCGGGCCTGAAATACTCGCCCCGAATGTAGACGTAAGCCTTATGACTGTCTATCGCAAAGGCCGCGATGATCATGCCCTCGATGAGGGCATGCGGGTCCCGTTCCAGAATGTAGCGGTCCTTGAACGTTCCGGGTTCGCCTTCGTCCGCGTTGACTACGAGGTACTTGGGCTGGGTCGAATCCTTGGGAATAAAGGACCACTTCCTGCTCGCCGGAAATCCCGCACCGCCCAGACCGCGAAGGTTGGCCTTGGAGACCTGTTCGACCACCTGGTCCGGCGTCATGGAGGTGAGGACCTGCCGGGACGCGGCGTATCCGGCATCGGCGACGTAGCCCTCGAACCAGGTTCCCTCCGAATCTTTGAAGCGTGTGGATAGCACCGGTCCGTCCGAGCAGATATAGGGCTCCGGCTCGGGGGTCGACTCCGGGTTTCCGGGCTCGCCCAGCGCGTCCTGAATGAGTGTCGCTACGGACCCACCGTCGATTGGGCCGACAAAACGTTCGTCGAGCTGGGCCATGGGCGCCATCTCGCATGCACACAAGCACTCGACCTCGGTGAGAGTCACCTCCTGGTCGGGCGTGGTCTCACCCGGGCTGATCTTTAACCCATCCTTGACGCGATCCAGCAAATCGGCGGCCCCGCGAAGGCGGCATGGCAGGCTCGTGCAGACCCGAAGTTCCCGCCGTCCCACCGGCTGGATATGGAACATATTGTAAAACGAGACCGCCTCGCGTACGTGGGCGATAGAAACGCCAAGAAGGCGGCCCACCCAGGCTTCTGCCTCTGGAGATACGTAGCCCTGGTTCTGCTGGATGAGCCACAAGACAGGCAGCATCGCTGCCTTCGGGTACTCGTAGCGTTTGAGGATTTCCCCTGCTGCGCCGTCGAGTTCCCGGAGAGTCACCGGTCGAGTTCTCCGCCGATCATGTTCACCGACCCAAAGGTGGGAACCATGTCGGCAATCATGTCCCCGATCAGGAGCTCGGGCAGGGCCGACATGATAGCGAAGCAGGGCGGGCGCACCCGGACCCGGTAGGGCTGTCCCTCTCCGTCGCTGATTACGTAGAATCCGAGTTCACCGTTGGCGCCTTCAACCGGGAAATAGACTTCGCCTTTTGGGGGGCGCACGCCGTGGCCCAACATGACCAGCTTGAAGTGGTTCATGAGCCCCTCGATGTTGCCGTAGGTGTCCTCTTTGGACGGCAGAAAAACGCGCTTCTCATCCGCAGCAATTGACGGGCGTTCGTCACGACTGGCGCCCTCCAGTGTTGGACCGACCGAGGCGGACCGGCCTGCAAAGGCTCCGATGTCGCCGACTTTAGCGAGGTCCACCATTTGGGCGGCCGGGATGGGGACCCCGGTCTCAGGGTTGACCATTACCGGGCCGGGCGGTATGTCGGCGAGCGCCGTTTCCACGATGCGCATGGACTGCTGCATTTCCTCCATGCGCACGAGATACCGGTCCATGTTGTCGCCCTTGCTACCCACCGGCACGTCGAAGGGTATCCGGTCGTAGACGGCGTAAGGGCAGTCTTTGCGCACGTCGTAGTCCGAGCCGGTCGCACGCAGGAAGGGGCCAGTGATCCCGTAGCTAATGGCGTGGTCCGCCGAGATCACGCCTGTTCCGTCCATGCGGTCAGTGAAAATGCGATTGCGCGTGAGGAGCCCATCCGCCTCAACGAGGACCTTGCGGGTTTCCTCAAAGGCCTTGCGGCACGGTTCGGCGAAGTCATCGGGAAGATCCGCTTTGACGCCGCCCACCCGGCAGTAACTGACCGTCAACCGGGCCCCGGTTACCATCTCCACCAAATCCCACAGGTACTCCCGGGCCTTGATCATGTAAAGAAAGACGCTGAAAGCCCCCAACTCCATGGCGGTCGCACCCACGCAGGTCAGGTGATCCGAGAGCCTTGAAATCTCGGAAACAATGACCCGAACGTAATGGCAGCGCTCCGGGACCGAGATTCCGAGGAGCTTTTCCACAGCCATGCAATAGCCCATGTTGTTGATCAGCGGCGAGACATAGTTGAGCCTGTCGGTGTAGGGCATGACGCCGTTGTAGTCGACGGTTTCAGCCATTTTCTCGAAACCGCGGTGAAGGTAGCCGATCTCTACATCGGCATCTTCGATCTGCTCTCCGTCGAGCTTAGCTACGATCCGGATGATCCCGTGCATGGCGGGGTGAGCGGGACCCACGTTCAGGAGCATGTCCCGCGTTTCGAGTTCCCCCAGCTCGCCCGGGGGTGTCGGCGCCGTCTCCGGCGATGGGATATTCTTTTCCATGGAACGCGGCTAGTTGGTCGGTCCAATCAGCGGTTGACGCTTCTTGACGGGATAGTCCTTCCGTAGCGGATGGCCTTCGAACTCGTCGTACATGAGAATGCGCTTCAGGTTCGGATGTCCTGTGAAGCGGATCCCGAACATGTCCCAGACCTCCCGCTCATACCAATCGGCACCCGGCCACAAAGCGGTCAGCGAATCCACCTCAGCAACACTCTCTTCCACCGGTACAACCAGCCGCAGTCGATGCTTGTGGGCGGTCGAGAAGAAGTGGTACACGACCCCAAACCGTCCTTCGCCTGGAGGGCCGGGCCACGGATCCTCATCCGGGATCTCGGTAGATGGCTGCACTGCCACTCCCGAAGAAGCGAAGAAAGCGGGCTTTGGGTGTTTCCCGAAAGCGGAGTAGTCGACGGCGGTCAGATCCATGAGGAAATTCATTTGTAAGGCTGGGTCCTCCTTGAGAAACCGCGCCACCTCGACGAGGCTCTTCGGACGGACAGCCACCGTTGCGTCGCCCCGGTAGGCGTGGGACGAAATCACCGCAGCGGGATAACGGCCAGTGACCGACTCGATCAAAGAGGCGGTATTCATGCTTCAAACAGTTCCGGACGCGGTTCAGGCTCAGCGCGTTTGCCGTTGACCCCATGCTCCTGGATCTTGTCCTGGAGCTTCATCAGGCCGTCGAGGACCATCTCCGGCCGCGGGGGGCATCCGGGTATGTACACGTCCACCGGCATGATCGTGTCGATGCCCATCACAGTTGCGTAGTTGTCATAAAAACCACCCGTGCACACGCACACGCCGAAAGCAACGACCCACTTGGGTTCCGCCATCTGCTCATGGATGCGTTTGAGGACCGGTGCCATCTTGTGGCTGATCGTACCGACGACGAAAAGCACGTCCGCCTGACGGGGAGAGAATCTTGGAAAGCCCGCTCCGAAGCGGTCCACGTCGTAGTGAGAGCAGGCCGTTGCCATGTACTCCATCCCGCAGCACGCAGTCACGAACGGATACTGAAAGATTGAGTACTTTCGGGCCCAGCCGATCGCGTCGTCGAGCCGGCTTGTTAGAAACGATGAATCGCTGAACATATTAATTCAGAGAATTGCGAGTTGATGACCCAGCACTGCGAGTCATTGCCAGTTATTGCCAGTCATTGCCAGTCATTGCCAGTCAAGAGCGCCATTGTCCCAGGCGTAAACGTAGCCCGCCATCAGGATGCCCAGAAAGATTCCCATTTCGACCAGTCCCAACATCCCCAGTTGGCGGTACAGCACAGCCCACGGATAGAGGAACACAAGCTCGACGTCGAAAGGGATGAACAGAATTGCGGTCAGATAGAACTTGATTGCCAGTCGGCCTATCGGGAGGGAAAAAGGCTCCTGCCCACATTCGAACGGCGACAACTTTTCGGGTGAGGGATTCTTCTTTCCCAGCGTGGAGCCCAGGAAGACCATCAAGCCCGCAATCCCTGCGGCCAGAACGAAAGTGACTGCGATCCCAATGTATTCGTTCATAGGTCGTTAGTGTACATCATTGCCCGAATCACGGCGACACCGCGCCGGCGTCACGGCGAGACTGCCCAAACCGTCAAGCTTCCCGGGGAGATCCCGCCGAGCAAAGTGACGAGAGCGGCTATGGCGAGTGCTGCGAACACTGCAACAGGTAATCTCAAAGGTGCCGGCTCCTCCGGCTCTCTCATGTACATGAAGACGGCTACCCGCATGTAAACAAATGCTGAAATCACGCTGCACGCCACCGCAAGCACCGCCAGTCCCACGTAGCCTGCGCTCACAGCGCTCAGGACAACGACAAACTTGGCGACGAACCCCCCCGTTGGAGGGATGCCGGTCAGAGACAAGAGAAAAAGTAACATGACAGCGGCGATCCCGGGCTTCTGCCGGGCCAGGCCCTTGTAGCCGTCCAGGGTTTGGCCGCGCTCGCCCAGAGCGATGACCACGCCGAAGGTGCCCAGTGTCATGAAGACGTAGAAGAACGCATAGGTCATCGTTGCGGACGCCCCTTCTGGTGTCCCGGCAACGAGGCCCATCAGGGCGTATCCCGCGTGCGCGATGGAAGAATACGCCAACAAACGTTTCATGTCGGTCTGGGCCAGGGCCACGATGCTCCCGACGATAATCGAGAGGGCGGCAAACCCCGCCAGCACCAGCGACAGGACGTAGGCTTCGGAGCCGAAAGCGGCCAGGGTGACCCGTCCCAGGGCAGCCAGGCCAACGGCCTTGGAGCCGGCCGCCAGGAAGCTCGCGACCGGCGCGCTAGCCCCTTGGTAAGCGTCTGGCGCCCAGGCATGGAACGGCACCGCCGCAACCTTGAAGGCCAGCCCAGCGGCCACCAGTCCGATGGCCACTAACAGAAGCGGATTACTCGCCTGCCCCTGACCGGTAATCGCCGCGGTAATGGCCCGATACTCCGTCGCGCCCGTCAGGCCATACGTCAGCGCAATTCCATAGAGAAGCAGGGCCGAAGCGAAGGACCCTAGAAGGAAATACTTGATTGCAGCCTCGTTTGACGTCGGTCTGTCCACCGCGATCCCGACCAGAATGTAGGAGCATAGCGTCATAAGCTCCAAACCCAGATAGAGGGTCAGCAGGTCCATCGATGAAACTGAGAGCATCATCCCCGTCCCAGCCAACAGGAGCAGTGCATGGTACTCGCCGCGCGGAACCTCTTTCGTGTCGTGGCTCCTCGCGGAAAGAAGGGCGACCAGGGCCAGAGTGGTAGCAATGACCACCTTGAAGAACTGGGAGTAGCCGTCCAGAATCAGCGTGCCGCCGAACCCGATCCGCGCACCCTCCGACAACGCCCAGACCGCGGCCAGAGCAGCAGCCAGCGCAGCAAGGACGGTCCCGATCCCCGCGACCGGTGTGTTCCGGACACGTCGTGCGAGGACAATCAAGGCGAGGGCCATGCCAACCAGAATCAGTTCGGGGACCAGTAGAGCGACGTCAGCGAGATTGGCCCCATTCATGGAGTGACGCCTCCGGCAAGCAGCTCGGCTACGGGAACTCGCAAATACGACAGGACGAGATCAGGGTAAAGGCCGAGACACACCGCGAAAAAGACCAGGGGGGCAAGGGTCGCCACCTCACGGGCATTGAGCTCCAGCTTGAGTCCGGCGAGTGCGGGGTTGATCTCTCCCATAATTACTCTGTAGTAGAGCCAGACGAGGTACGCCGTTCCAAGGACGACGCCCCAGACAGCCAAAACTCCCAACAAGACGTGGGTTCTGAAAGCGCCACCGATGATCAGAAACTCCCCGACGAATGAATTCAAACCCGGGAATCCTGTCCCTGCCAGGCAAAACAGCCCCAGGAAGGCGGAATAGACGGGTGCGGTTCTGGCAACCCCCCCGTATTCCTTGATCTCACGCGTGTGAGTGCGCTCATAGATCATGCCGACGCACAAGAAGAGTGCGGCTGAGATGATCCCGTGGTTGATCATCTGTAGGATCGCTCCTTCGACTCCGCCCGCGTCGAGCGTGAAGATGCCCAGCGTGACGAAACCCATGTGGCTGATGCTCGAGAAAGCGATAAGGCGTTTGACGTCCGTCTGGACAAGCGTCACGTACGCGCCATAGACAATGGCCACCACGGAGATGACCAACATGGGCGTTAAAAAAAGTTGGACGGCGTCGGGAAGAATCGGAAGCGAGACGCGCAGAAAACCGTAGGCTCCCATTTTGAGGAGGATCCCGGCCAGAATCACGCTCCCTGCCGTGGGTGCTTCCGTGTGGGCGTTCGGAAGCCAGGTGTGTACCGGAAACATAGGCACCTTCACGGCGAAAGCGGCCAGAAAGGCCGCGAATAGCCAGGCTTGCCGCCCCGGATCGAGGCTGTCCCGGGCCAGTGCCAGTGCCCTGAAGTCCAACGTGCCCAATGACTGGTAGAGGGCGATCATGCCCACAAGCATCAAGACGCTTCCAGCGAGCGTGAAGAGTAAAAATTTGATCGATGCGTAGACGCGACCCGGGCCTCCCCAGACGCCGATCAGAAGAAAGATGGGGATAAGGATCAGTTCCCAGAACACATAGAAGAGAAAAAGGTTCGAAGCCGCGAAAAGGCCAATCATCGCTGTTTCCGCTACCAGGAGGGACGTATAGAACTCTCGCGTCCGCGTTTGGATTGCGGACCAGGAGGCGCCGATGCACAGGACGCCCAGCAGCGAGGCGAGGAAGATGAACGGAAGGCTGATACCGTCCACACCCATGCCGTAGGCGATGTTCCATGTCGGGATCCATTCTCGCGACTCCACAAATTGCAGGGCGCTTGAGGTCTTGTCGAACCCCTGGTAGAGGGGGACCGAGATGGCTAGCGTGGCCAGCGTGGTGGCGAGAGCGATCCAGCGAGCCAATCGCTCGCTGCCCAGCAGCAGGATCACTACACCGCCCGCAAGAGGCAGAAACGTTGTAACGGTGAGGACCGGATAACTCATGAGAAGAACACTGCCAGAACAAAAAGTGCGAGAATTCCTGCCGCCATGATCAGGCCGTAATACTGGACTTGGCCGTTCCCCACCGTCTTCAGGACCTGACTCAAGCTCTGGGTTGAACGACCCACGCCCACCATTGCGGAATCAACGACGAGGCTGTCGAGTTTGCGGAACAGATTCGCTACCCCCAACACGGGGCCGCGAACCAGACGCTCATAGGCCTCTCCAACAAAGCCGTACTCGAGACGCGCCAGGGGCCCCTGGGCCAGGCTCACTATCCAAAGCGAAGGGCGGCGATAGAACCAATCCGTGTCGAGGCTGACCTTGGGCTCCGGATCCAGGTGCTTGAGCAGCAGGAAAAAACCCATGGCCGTAAATCCCAACATTCCGAGCGTGCTCATCACGTGCGTCAGGGTATAGGGGATAAAGTCCACCGGGTTCGGAAGGTGCGCATACAGAAGTCCGGGAAACACCCCGATCAAAACACACCCGAGGGCGCCCAAACCCATGGCCACGAGCATGTTCGTGGGCGGTTCCTTGGGGCGCAGGCCCGAATCCTTGCCAAAGAACATGTAATACGGCAGCTTCAGGCCGGTGTGCAGGAACGTACCGGCCGAGGCCAGTGTGAGCATCAGGAAGATCGTCGTCAGGTGTTCCTCGCCAGCTGCGGCAATCACCATGGACTTGCTTACGAAACCGCTAAAGAGCGGGACGGCCGAAATTGCAAAGCCGCCGATCATATAGAGACCAAGCGTGATCGGCATCGTCTTGTACAGTCCTCCCATTTCGCCCAGCTTTCTCACCCCTGTCATCTGGAGGACAGCTCCGGCTCCCATAAACAGAACTGCCTTATAAAGGATGTGAGCGAAGGCGTGGGCGGTGGCGCCGTTTATGGCCAGCGCCGTCCCAATGCCGACCCCGCATACCATGTAGCCGACCTGGCTGATGATGTGGTAGGCCAATAGCCGGCGCGCGTCGTTTTCAAGTACGGCGTAGACGACGCCATAGACTGCCATTGCCGCTCCCAACCAGATCAGGAGTTCCGTCCCTGCAAAGCCCCGGATCAAGACATAGACCGCGGACTTGGTCGTAAAGGCCGTCATGAAGACCGCCCCGGTAACGGTCGCCTCGGGATAGGCGTCCGGGAGCCAGGCGCCCAGAGGCGGCACAGCCGCGTTGAGAAGGAAGGCCACGAGAATCAGGGTCCAGGCCATGCCGCCGGAAAAAACACCCATATCCTCGAAGGCAAGCGATCCGGTCTGGGACCAGTGCACGACGATCCCTGCCAGGAGGACGAGGCCTCCAACCATATGGACCAGAAGATAGCGGAAGCCGGCCGACACCGCCGACGGTTCCCGTCGCAGCCACACCAGGAGCACGGATGAGATCGCCATGAGCTCCCAAAACAGGTAAAGGGAAAGGAAATCCCCGGCAAACGTGACTCCGAGCGCGCCGCCGACATATGTCAGGGCGCTGATGTGCTGGAAGTCGTCCTTGACATGGAGGGCGTATACCATGCCCACGCAGGCCATCAGCGAGAAGACGTAGGAAAACACCAGGCTCAAACTGTCTACCCGGCCCAGCACGAGGTCTTGCCCCAGGAAGCTGACCTCGCCATAGGTTCCAGGCGACATCAAGACGCAATCGACCAAAGCTGCGACCGGAAGGACCACCATCGCGACGCGTTTGATCGGGCCTTTGAGGAAAACCAGGAGCCAGGCGCCCAGGATAAGCAAGAGCCCCGGGTGTACCCACTCAAGAGTCATAGTAGTTCTCGCGGCGCATTAGCCACGCCTTTCCGATGAGTTTCGACACGACGATGATCGCCACGCAGGAGATCAGCCCATAGAGCGAGCCAAACGCCGGGAAACCTTCGAATGCAAAGTGGTGCTCCTCGCTTTCGAAGATGTGCGGCAGAACAATTTCGGCGATAGCTATTGCGCCCAGGACGATATAGAAGATGCGCTTAATCCGGGCGAAACGCACCTTATCTTCCAGCTGTCTTTCCAGGAAGCTCATTGCAACACCCTCCCTGCCAGCGCCAGGACCGGGGCAGGGAAAATGCCCAGCAAGAGGCTGACAGCCGCACTGATCGCCAACGGGGCAACGATCCAGGGTATTTCCCTAATTTCTTCGTGGGATGTCGATGACTCTGTCTCGAAGTAGGCCGTGTACACAATCGAGCCGAGGTAGACCGCGTTCAGGAGCGAGCTGACCAGAAGGACGGTCAACAGGACAAAGCTCTGGTCCTCTACAGCGCCGATTGCAAGGTACCATTTTGAGACGAACCCGCTGGTCACCGGGATGCCCACCACGCTCAAGGACGCGAGCGCAAATGCGGCCATCGTCCAGGGCATGCGTTTTGCCAGGCCGGACATCTGGCTGATTTCGGTCTTGTGGGCGGACACGTAAATTGAACCGGCGCAAAAGAAGAGGGTGATCTTTGAGACGGCGTGGTTGGTGATATGGGCCACGCCGCCCAGCACTCCGCTGGAGTTCAACAGGGCGGCCCCCAGGATGATGTAGGAGAGCTGGCTGACCGTGGAGAAGGCCAGCCTGGCTTTGAGGTTGTCCTGACTGAGCGCCAGAAGCGATCCGACCACAATTGTGACCGCGGCAAAGCCCAGAGCCAGTTGGTCGGCGCCGAGTTCCCGCATTGCATCGGAACCGAAGATGAAGAGAAAGACCCGGAGCGTGGAGAAAACACCCGTCTTAACGACAGCCACCGCATGCAGGAGCGCGCTCACCGGCGTCGGCGCCACCATGGCTGCCGGTAGCCAGCTGTGCAGCGGCATCAGTGCGTTCTTGGCGAATCCAAACAGGAACAGGGCAAAGATCATGAATAGAAGCGTCGGCCGCTCGCTTACCTGCTCAGCCGGCATGATCCCGCCACTGCGGAACTCCAGGGTCCCGGCGACGTTATAGGTCAGCACAATTGCGGCTACCAGGAAGACCTTGGCCGCACCCAGAAGATAGATTACATATTTACGGGCGCCCGCTCTGGCTTCGGCCGTTTCGTTGTGCCCTACGAGCGGATAGGTGACCAGTGTCAAGCCCTCGTAAAATACAAACAACGTGAAGAGGTTGGCGGAAAAGGCCACTCCGATCGTAGTGGTAAGCGCCAGTGCGAAGCAGGAATAGTAACGGGTCTGCGCGTGCTCTTTGAGAGAGCGCATGTAGCCGATCGAATAGAACGAGGTCAAGACCCAGAGCAGCGCCGCCCCGGAAGCAAAAAGCAGACCAAAGCCATCCGCTCGAAAGGCGAATTCTATGCCCGGGAGAACGCGGAAGAGCACATATTCCACCGTTCCACCGGCCAGAATTTCCGGGATCATGCTCGCGACAACAGCGAACAGCCCGATTCCCGCCGCGACGGACCAGAACTCCCTTAAATTGGCGCGCCGCTCACCCGTCCATGCGATCAGGAGCGCCGCCAACGCCGAGACGAGCACCGCAAGCAGCGGCATAGCCGAAATCGTTACCATTTGAGTTCGGTAAGGTCTCCTACGCGGACCCCAGGCTTGTTCCGGTTCAATGCGATCACGAGCCCCAGACCGATTCCTGCCTCAGCGGCGGCTACGGCGATCACGAAAAGAGCCATGACCTGGCCGTGCGGATTTTCGAAGTGTTGGCTGAAACCGACCAGGCTGACGTTAATTGCGTTGAGCATGACCTCAATCGAGACGAGCATGAGGATAACGTTGCGCCGGGCCAGGAATCCGAATACTCCAATTCCGAACAGGACGGCACTCAATCCCAGAATCACGTTCGTGGGCACGATCATGACCGTGTCGCCCTCCTCCGAGCAAGGACAACAGCCCCTATGATTGCTGCCAGCAGCACCAGGGAGGCCATCTCGAATGGCAACGCAAATCGTCCGAAGAGCGCCATGCCGATTTCCGCCAGACCCCCCTGTGGCGGACCTCCCACCGAGAGTGTTTCCTCAATTCCAACTATGTTCGACCGCTCCAGTTGGGCGATAAACGCGATCCCTACAAAGAGGAGTCCCGCTCCAGCAGCGAACGGCCAATGATTGCCGAACCGCGGCCGAGTGTCCTCGTCCGACAGGTCGAGCAGCATCATCACAAAGAGGTAGAAGATCAAGATGGCGCCGGCGTACACGATGACCTGTACTGCTGCCAAGAACTCCGCTTCGAGCAGCAAGAAGATGCCCGCGACGTGGCCGAAGAGCGCCAAGACCCAGAGGAGGCTGTGCAGGGGATTCTTTCGTGTCACAGCCAGCAGAGCGCTCGCGACCGAGGCAGCCGCCATGTAGTAGAAAATTACAGCAAGAAAGGTCATTCGTCGTGGCTACTACTTAGCCTGCTAATCCTCGAGGTCGCGGGTGGCGAACCAGCGGACGGCGGCGTCGGGCGACGACCGGTCCATGATTTAGATTGATCTCTTCCGGTCATCCTTCCGGAGTCCGTTCTTGGCGCGGAGCGCGCCGAATAGGTTACACCTGTTTTTGACGCTTGTGGTACTCAAAGTCCAAAAAGGTGTGTCGCAGGCAAGGGGACGCAAAAGCGAAACCGGTAGATTGATCACTCAGAATGGTCACTCGATCTTCAGCACCGGCACCCCAACTTATACAGCCTAGTGTAGTCCGTCACAGTTAATGTAACTTATTCAGCTTTCCTACGTCTGAGTATATATGAGGAGAGCACCGACGATTAAATTGGACATTCCTGTGCGGAAGGAACTGGAGCGACTGAGCCGAAGCCGCAGTGTGGCGGTCCGGTTGGCGGAACGATCTCGAATTGTCTTGCTGGCCGCCGGGGGTCTGGACAATCAGGAGATCGCTGCCAAGTTGGACATCACTCGTCAAAAGGCCGGACGTTGGCGCGATCGTTTCGTTGAAGATGGCCTCGGGGGAATCGAAAAGGACGCTTCCCGCAGTGGACGGATTCCCTCGATCGGCCGCCGGAAGCGGGCCCGGATCGTGAAGAAGACGGTCGAAGGGAAGCCTCCGAACGCCACGCACTGGAGCCGGTCCTTGATGGCCAGGGCAACCGGCGTCAGCGAGTCCACGGTAGGGAGAATCTGGCGGGCTCATGGCTTGAAGCCTCATCTGGCACGCACCTTCAAACTTTCCAACGACAAACAATTTGTCGAGAAGTTGGAGGATGTGGTCGGTTTGTATCTGAACCCTCCGGAAAACGCCATTGTTTTGTCCTGCGATGAGAAGAGCCAGATGCAGGCCCTGGACCGCACGCAACCCGGGTTACCTCTGAAGAAGGGGCGGTGCGGCACCCTCACCCACGACTACAAACGCAACGGGACGACCACGATGTTCGCCGCGCTCAATACGCTGGACGGCTCGATTATCGGGACCTGTATGCCGAAGCATCGTCATCAGGAATGGATCCGGTTTCTCAATCAGATCAAACGTTCCGTGCCGAAAGACAAACAGATCCATATCATTTGCGACAACTACGCCACGCACAAACATCAGAAAGTCGTCAACTGGTTGAAGCGCAACACGCGCTTTCATGTGCACTTCACACCGACCAGTGCATCCTGGCTGAACATGGTCGAACGCTTCTTCCGGGATCTTTCCGAACAACGGCTTCGGCGCGGGGTTTTCCATTCGGTTCCTGAGCTAATCCAGGCCGTGGAGGAATATGTCGGGGGTCACAATCAGAACCCGAAGCCCTTCATTTGGACCGCAACGGCTTCCGATATTCTTGAAAAAGTTCAACGTGCCCGAAAGAAGCTCGATAAGTTACAGTCTGTTTGACGGGGACCACTAGCGAATCCCACTGACGCTTTTTCATATCACCGACGCCATTGACGATGCTAATCTGCCCGGAATTGATCGGAGGCTGTCCGTGACGCTGATTTCTCAACTCCTAAACAAGAAAGGTCGGGACGTTTGGTCACTGTCCCCCGACGCGTCAGTCTACGAAGCCATTGAGCAGATGTCGCAGAAGGGCGTCGGGGCACTGCTCGTCATGGAAGGGGAGCGACTGGTCGGTGTCGTTTCCGAGCGCGACTACGCACGCAAGGTGATTCTTGAAGGTAAAGCGTCGCGGGAGACCCATGTCCGCGAGATCATGTCCTATCCGGTCATCTGCGTCAGCCCCCATTCGACGGTCGAGGAGGCCATGGCGATCATGACGGAGAAGCGCGTCCGACATCTACCGGTGGTGGTCGATGAAAAAGTCGTCGGAGTGCTCTCGATCGGAGACGTGGTGCGCGCCATCATCGAGAGCGACAAATTCGAGATCGACCAGCTGACGAAATACATCACCGGTTGAACCCCTCGACTCCCATCGCCGCTTTCAAGTCTTCAAAAACGTTGACGGCCCGTTTCAGCGCCATTTCGAAACGGGCTGTATCTTAGCTTCGGGTTCAACGCTCGCCTGGTCGATCCCCCATCGCGCCAGAGCGACCCCGGCTATTCGGGTCAGGGGTTGGTTCACGGGTAAACTTCGTTTTCGGCTCGATTCAGGTGTCGTTTTTGGATCTCTGCGGAAAGCGCGCCAAAAGATACTAGAAGGAGGGCATTAGACGCAATCAGAAGCTCAACTCGTGAGACACGGTATCGTCGAAATCGCCCCCCCCCCCCCCTTGTATTACACAATTCTCAACGTCCGCGAACGAGTGCCGGGACTTGAGAATAGATTTCAGAAATAGACAGGCAAGACGGCACGGACAGGCGGTCGCCAGGATCTCGAATACGTTCATCTCATTTCCATCTGGCAACAACCTGCAATATTGCCTATCCTAGCCGCTACATGACTACTTCCCTTCGAGTTGCGGCTTCCGGTCTCGTATGCGTATTTGGCGTGTGTTCATTCGCAGCGGCGCAGTCTCTTCCAGATGACTATAGAGCTGTCACCGAGGCTATGCTCTTAAACCCGCAGGATGGTGACTGGCTCATGTGGCGCCGAACCTATGATCATTGGGGATACAGCCCTCTGGACCAGATCAACGCTTCGAACATAGAGCACCTTCGCCTTGCCTGGGCGTGGACCATGGAGCCAGGCCTTCAGGAAACAACACCGCTAGTGCACAATGGGATCATGTTCCTGCCTCAGGCGTGCGATTTCATCGAGGCAGTGGATGCCCGGAACGGAACGCTCATCTGGGAGTACCAGCGCCCGAGGGTGGAACATCCGGCAAGGCTGGCGTGTGCAAACAGAAACGCTGTCCTCTTTGGCGACAGGCTTTTCATTGCGACTCATGACGCTTATCTGGTTGCGCTCGACGCTCGGTCCGGGGAGGTCGAATGGGAAAAACAGGTCGGGGACTGGACCGTTGGACAACACTACTCCGGCGGCCCGCAGATCATCCGGGGGCGCGTGGTGGCGGGCATGTCGGGTTGCTACCATATCAACACGGGCTGCTGGATCTCGGCCCACGATCCAGAAACGGGTGAGGAACTTTGGCGCACGCACACACTGGCTCAACCCGGGGAGGCAGGCTACGCGAGCTGGGGAGATGTGCCCGAGGAAGATCGTCGAGGGGGCTCCGCCTGGATTGCCCCAAGCTACGACCCCGAACTCGGACTGATCTACGTCGGTGTGGCCGTGCCCATCCCATGGGGATCGCTCCAACGAGGCAGCGGCGACGGCGACGTTCTCTACACGAATTCAACACTGGCTCTGAATGCGGACACGGGAGAGATCGAGTGGTACTTCCAGCACCTTCCCGGCGGTGAGTGGGATCTGGACCACCCCTTCGAGCGTATCTTGGTGGAAACTGAAGTATCGCCTGACCCGGATGCTGTCGAATGGATTAATCCTGCTCTCAGACCAGGTGAGCGACGTCGGGTGGTCACGGGCCTACCGGGAAAGCCAGGTATCGTCTGGACGCTGGATGCTGCATCGGGCGACTTCCTTTGGGCGCGCCCTACGAACTTCCAGAACGTCATCGTAGGCGTTGACGCTGAAAACCGGAAGGGAATCACGAACGCCGCGCTGAAACCTTCGACCATCGGGGAGGCGGTACTTGTCTGTCCCCATCTGAACGGTGGTATAAATTGGCAGGCCGTAGCCTACAGCTCTCAAACGAACGCACTCTACGCACCAACTAACAACACCTGCATGAACTACACGCTCAACGCAGTGGAGCCAACGTTGGGCAGTCATCACGGCTCGGCCACCGCTGAAAGAGTGCACGTTCCCAACTCGGATGAACAGGTCGGTCAGCTGACAGCGGTGGATGTGGCGACCGGTGCAACCCGATGGGAGCATCGTCAGCGCGCTGGCATCGGAGGATCAGTCCTCACCACTGGAGGTGGCTTAGTCTTCGTCACTGATGACGCCCGCCGCTTCCGTGCGTTCGACGCCGAAACAGGCAAGATCCTTTGGGAACAGATCATCAACTCGAGTGCGGGAGGATTCCCTGTGAGCTACCTGGTAGACGGAGTGCAATACATTGCCATTGCCGCTGGCGGGGGCCCGAACTACCGAAGCCTAACGCCGGAAATCGTGCAGCGTCCGGCGGGCAACACGCTTTTTGTGTTTCGCCTGCCGTAGAGATTCGACGGACTCTCGAACGCTGTGATGGCCCAAAACTTCCATTTGAACCCTACCAAATCTCACTGGGACACGACCGGATTTGACAGGAACTAGCCCGCATGTTTCACCAATCGGGGAATCGAGGTGAATTGGGCAGCAAGAATCGATTTCCTGGGCACCTCGGTTCCGATCAGGCATGAGGGGGAGTGATTGGTGGGTGTTGATGTCGACAAATGGCGGGTTTTTGGGGTTCGGAACAACGTGAAGGCGGGCAGTCAGGCACACCTCGGCATGAGCGAAAGAAACGATTTCATTGTGCGGACAGTGGAGCGGGTCGGGCCTCAGCAGCGCAGGGGAACGGCCTGGAGGTTTCGAACGACGACGGCGAAGATATCGCTGTAGGGATAGGCCTCCGACATCGAGATCCAAACGTTGCGGACTGTCAGGCGGATTTGAGCTCCGATCTTGAGCAGCTTGAGGCGGATGGTCTGGCACTGAGCGCGGGCCAGGCGGGTATGCTTCAGTCCCAGACGCCGCAGCGCGTGCATGAGCATGTATGCGGCCGAGGACAGATAGAGTCGGAGTTGATTGGCGCGCATCGTGGCCGCGCTGGTGCGGTCGGCGAACAGATCCAATTGCTGTTCCTTAGATGCGGTTCTCCATGTCACCCCGTGCACAGTAGAGATCTTCATAGAGGGCGCGGGCACCCAGGCGTTCCGGTGACAGTGAGGTCACAACGAATCGGGGATTGGCGCCTTTCTCCAGGAACTCGGCCTTGCCAATGACGCGTCGCTCGCAGCTCCAGCTCTCTCGTGTGCGATACCGGAAATCCTTAAATACCCGCGCCGATTTCCCGGTGTTGTTGAACTCGACTTCGGCCTGACTCATCTCTTCGGCGATCTCCCGCTTGAGCCGGTCGTTCTTGGCAAACCCGATCACGTAGTCGACATGATGGTCCTCGCACCAGAGGAGTAACTCATTCCGGCAGAAGCCCGAGTCGGCCCGGATGATGATCGACACGTCCGGCCAGCTCTCACGGATTTGGCCAATGATCCGGCTCAATTCCTCGACCGATCCGTCCGCCCCATCGATATTGGAGCGTCGCAACCGGGCACAGAGCAGGTGCTCCCCCGAGAAGATGTAGAGCGGTAGATAACAGTAGTTGCCGTAGTAGCCGTGAAAGAACCGGCCTTCCTGATGGCCATGGATCGTGTCGTCGGTCGCATCCAGGTCCAACACGATCTCCTCGGGCGGAGATTCGTGCGCCGCCACAAAGGCATCGACCATCCATCGGTCGATCTTGTCCGCGTCCATGGCGATCTTCTTGTATCGCTCCTGGTCATCGACCTGGGCACCGGTCAGTTCCATTCGGTTCAGCGTGCACTTACCCGCCAGAGCTTTGCCCCGGTCTGGAGCCTGTCGCCGGTTCTTCCCCAACGGATCGGCCTTATCCACAGCCACTGCCAGCATGGGATCCGCTCGCAGTTCGTCGTGATCGTTCAGGTCCTCGTAGCCCAGACACAGTCCGTACACGCGCTGACCCAACAACTCCTTCACCGTATGCTCGATCAACCGCGGGTCCCGATGATCGCTGAAACACCCGGCCAGTCCGGCGATCAGACCCGTCCGCTTTTCGACCTCTCGCAATAGCAACACCCCCGCATCGGAGGTGATCTTTCCACCGTCGAACCGCGCCTTCAATTTACGTTGGAAAAGTCCGTGAAATTCGAACGTGTCTTGGTTACACTCTGTCCTCATAAGGGCCGCCTTTGTTTGGTTTGTGAAACGTTCTCGTCAAACGCTTTATGCCAAACAGGGCGGCCTTTTCTGGTCCTTCTGGTGAACTATGCGGGCTAGGCTCACAATATCAAGGCACCGGCGCCCGTCGGGTCAGTTCTTCAAATCAGGTCAAGACAATTTCCTCCACCTTCACACTCGCGGGTGCTATTTATAGCGGCACGCTTTTTCTGACGAAACGCCGCTTCGGGCCATCAATCTCCTTGTGTATCGGGCGACCATCTGCTTTGCGTTGACACCTAAACTGCAACCATGCTTACATCAAGAACTTACCGTCAGCTTGATAACATTGGATCAGTCGCAATTTCACAATAAGGAGAACCGACATGAGTAGAGTCGCGTCTATTTCCGGTGTCGTTTGCCTCAGTTTGCTGGTTTCAGGGGCAGCCCTGGCCCAAGGGCAGCAACCTGAACCGATGACCTTTTTCATCGCAAGTGCAGGCTCTGGCGAAGGAGCCGACCTGGGTGGTTTGGACGGGGCTGACGCGCTCTGTCAGAACCTAGCCTCGGAAGTGGGTGCGGCCGACCGTAGGTGGCGTGCCTACCTCAGCACACAAGGCCCGAATGCCGTCAACGCTCGCGACCGCATCGGCACAGGCCCATGGCATAACGCTCAGGGGGGCCGTGTCGGTCGGAGCGTGGCGGAGATTCACGGCGTGGAGCATCGAATCAGTTTTCTGACCGCCCTTGACGAAAGAGGCCGACTGATACCCACTGGTGCATATGCGCCCAACCGGCACGATATCCTGACGGGCTCGCAGCTAGACGGTACGGCCTTCCCGACTGGCGAGGACATGACCTGCAACAACTGGACGAGCAGCAGTGACGGGAAAGCCAGGGTCGGTCATCATGACCGCGCAGCCTGGAACTCCGCCCATGACAGCCAAGGTTGCAGCCAGGAACAGTTGCAGGCTTCGGGTGGCGATGGCTTGGTCTATTGTTTTGCCGCTCAGTAGGGAATGACACTCTGAGAATACCAGATAGTGTCCGAGGAGATGACTGATCGCGGGATAGTTCCAAGATAGGAAAAAGGATTGGGTGTTAAGGCACCGGCACCCGTGCGGTCAGTTCTTCAAACCAGTTCAGAACGATGTTGATTTGGGGGCGGGAAGGTTCGCCGGGTTCTGTCGGCCCACTCCCCGGAACCCAGGCGAGCGATCCCGAGTCGGAAACAGAGTACTGGGACGGCCGCGTCCGAACACCCTCGACCAGGGAAATCGGCTCACCCACGGCTTCGAGCGTGGTCAGATCAAACGGAACCGCTAACAGGACATCATCTAACCCGTAAACAAGGTGTCCGGTCGGTAGATACCTCGGAAATAAACCGGGGAACAGGACCTTTCTCTCTCCAGATTCCAGCGACTGCACAACGACGTCTCCGACTACGGGACCCTCGGCTTGGAACAGCACCGATCTCCCGTCGGGCAGAATCCGGGGCCCATAAGTAAGCCCCGCTCCGGAGTCCTCGATCAGCACTTCGGGAGTCCCCCCATTTGCTGAAACCCGCAGGACGCGTTCGTTCTGGCCCCACACGATGGTCTCGTCAGCGCCCCAAACTGGGCGGCCTAACGGATCACCGGCAGTATCGGTGAGCGTCACAGGAACGCCGCCACTGACAGCAATCTTCTTGAGCTGGCTGTCGCTTTCGGACCAATAGCCAATCCACGCGCCATCCGGCGAAAAGAATGGGTCCGATGGATCTACATCGCTTCCTGGAATCGGACTCGATTCCAGGGTGTCCATCGCCATCAAGTAGAATTGTTGATTGGCCACATACACCATTCTGGAGCCGTCGGGAGAAAGAGCCACAAGCGGGCTGCCTACGATAGTGAATTGTTGGCCTTCGGGCAGGACATGAGAAAAGCGGCCGACGGCTAAGGCAGATGTGGCCGGGGAAGGCCTCAAGTTCCAGGCGGCCGTGCCGGCGATCAGGGCCAGAACGATGGCCGTAGCCCACCGCAGTTTAGATTGACGAATCAAACGCTTTCTCATTGGCTTTCCCTCTTTGATGGTAACAGTGCGATCTAGGCGCGTGTCAGAATCGCGCTGTACACCTCATCCATCTCACCTTGAAACCTTCACCGGCCGCTTCAATTGCTTCGCGTCGACACCTCATCCATCTCACCTTGAAACCTTCACCGGCTTCGCTTCAATTGCTTCGCGTCGATTCAACTCCAGAGCTTCGCGTCGATTCAACTCCAGAGCTTCGCGCAATGTTACTCGCAAAGGTGCAATCAGTTCGGAATTGGTCTTCTCCTGGCAGTGGATACCAGACACCTCTTCGATCCACCCAATCCACCAGGGATCTGAACGGCCGGGAACATCATTGACAGAATAGTCCAGGCACATCCTTTACAGTTTGTACCTCTTTCTCATTCTATTCCCCAAAGCATCTTGAATGGTAAAGGTCCGTTCGTCCATTTGTCCGAGACGAACGGTGCCGAAGTAGACATCCCAGACGCCGTCGTCGACTTCCTCGAGTCCGACGTACTCACCTTCAAGGGTGTGGGTGATTGGAACACGATGGGCCGACCACCGGAATCCCCCGTTCCGACTGACCAGCCGCGTTTCGAAATGAGACGGATACTCGATGGGAGGCAGGCCCAACGGAAACTCCCGTGAAGAGGTTTGATAGCGGGAGTCGGGCGTTTCCTGGTCCAGCGCCTCATGGGGACGCACAGTGTTGAATTCCTCAACAAAACGATTGAACCGGAATTGCTGAGCCCGCATCGTGGCCGCTGGCGGCCGAGTGGTCTCTTGTTTCAAGGTTTTGTGCATGCGTTCGTGTCGGCCGTTTTGATCTGGCCGGCCGGGCTGAATCAATTCGGGGAAGATTCCGAGGCGGATCCACCAGACCGATAGCCGGCTCAGTCGCCCGATGGCCGTGGTGGCGAACGGCGGCCCGTTATCGGTCCGGATGATTGCAGGGAGACCGAAGTTCCGGAAGACACTCTTGAATACGGACTTCGCGCGAACATGATTAGTCGAGTAGAGGCCCTTACATGCGAGCAGATACCGGGTGCAACCGTCGGTGATCGTCAACGGATAGCAATAGATGCCATCCCCAGTTTTAAACTCGCCTTTATAGTCCGCACACCAGACATCATTGGACCGATCCATTGAAGTCACGGGCTTGCCCGGATGACCCGGATAGGTGCGTCTCCGCTTCTTCTCCACAAGCCCATGACGTTTCAGCAGTTCCGAGATCGTCGATCGGGCGGGCCAGTCGACCTCGGGATGCCGGGTATTCAAGATCTTAAGAAGCTTCTTGGCCCCCCAGTGAGGATGTTTGCGGCGCAGATCGATCACCCGCCGCACCACATCGTCTGACGTCCGATGCGGGCAGCCGACAGGACGACGGGAACGCTCCTCCAATCCGGATTGGCCATTCTCCAAGAATCTGTCAATCCACTTATATCCGGTGGGCCGGCTCACCCCGTAGCGCGCACACAGTTCGACGATCGAGAAAGATCGAGTAAGATAATCGGCAATAAATAATCGTTTTTGATCCATGGTCGTTGATTGATCCCAGGGCATATGAAGTCCTCCACGGAGGACTTCATCGTGATCGATCTGTAAACCATGTACCCGGACAGATATGTAAACGATGTACCCGGACCGTACCATCGGAACGTTTGACAACGGCTGCATATCATTCCTGCATGAAAACAGTCTAACTGCGTTCTCACCTAGTCGGGCTTGGAAATAGTGCCTAGCCGCCTGTCCGGGCTCTGAAAACCAATCTCGGTTTCCGTTGTCGGGATATCTCAGGCACTGAGAGTGCATCCCAAGTCGGACACGTACAGACAGTACTTTTCCTTGACATCTGTCAGTGCAAATTGTAATGAAAGCACCGAATACCCGTGTTCCCTTATCTACAGAGGTAACTATCCTGAGATGTCGATCATATCGCTGGGTTGGGCCGAACGGATTTCCACCAGTCACACCGATCGTCGCAGAGAAACTGGTGTACCACCCTTTATTGCTGGATTCCATGGAGAAAGACATGCGTCGTCGACAGTTCATTCGTTCAAGCGTTGCTTTGCTGTTAGCTCTGCTGCCCATAACCGCGTCTGCTCATCACTCGGTTGCTGCGCTCTTTGATCGGGCTGCGATCATAGAAGCTGAAGGGGAGATTACCCGTGTGTTCTGGAGGAATCCTCATGTCCAATTGTGGATAACGGATGCCAACGGCAAAAACTGGCAACTAGAAACGACCTCTGTTTCTACATTGGAACGATTCGGAATTAGGCGTGATCTATTCGTTGAGGGGCACGTAATACGAGTCGCAGGCAATCCCTCCAGGCGATCGGATGACTCCATCTACACAAGTAATGTTTTGTTGGCGGATGGTAGAGAAGTTTTGATGGGAGGGAACGTAACGGCCCGCTGGTCCAACGAAACCATTGATTCCGATGAGCGGGTTCCATTGGCAGCGGCCAACGTCAGGGCGGCCGAAGAGAACGCCCATGGGATCTTTCGAGTCTGGAGTAACTCCCAGCGTCCGCCATGGACGGTAACGCGAACCGAGGCAGCAGAGGCCGCTCGAGCCGTGTGGGATGCGTCCAGCGATGATCCAAGGTTGCGGTGTGTAGCGCCCGGCATGGTGGATGCCATGACGTCCCCTTATCCGATAGGGCTAGCAGAAGAAAGTGACGACATCATCGTTATCCGGATGGAAGAGTGGGACGGAGTTCGTCGGATACACATGAATACTCCGGACCGTGCTCAGGACTTTCCGCCAACCCCGATGGGCTACTCCCTGGGTCACTGGGAAGGTAACACTTTAGTCGTATCGACGAATCGCATCAGCTGGCCACATTTTGACAACGAAGGTACTCCACAAAGCGAAAACGTCGAGGTCATTGAGCGCTTCACGCTGAGCGCTGACGAGCAGAGTATGAGTTGGGAAGCGATCATCACAGACCCGGTAAACCTGGTGGAGTCTGCGGTTGTCCGGCAGAGCTACACTTGGGTACCTGGGGAGGAGATAAAGGAATCTAGCTGCGCCCTTGCAAATGAAGACTAGCGGTCCCCAGATGATCACCCGCAAGCGGCCGATTGTGGGTACCGGAATCCACGGTCCGTGGCTTGTCAGTTCAGAGTCTAGCTAGCGGGCGCGGCCCATGATTCCCTGGGCAATCATGTCGATCTTGTAAATGGCCTTCGCGTTGTTTCTCACTCCCTCAGGAGTTCTGTACTCGCTGCCGTCAGGAAGTTTCATGCCCGCGCCCTTGGCGTAGAGTACGTTTTTCGCAGGCCCGGAAAACGTCGCACTCGATGCGGGCCGTGGTAGAGGAATCTTCCCCAGGTATTCACCCTGGGAGCTGAACACCTGAATGCCGGCGGCCTGCGCCGTGACGTATAGCCGATCCTCGGAGTCGACGCACAGGCCGTCTCCACTCGCTCCGTCTTCCAGCGTAGTGAAGATCCGCCTATTGGTCGTGGCGCCATCTGGACCGACATCGTATGCCATGATCTCGTTGCCATTCGTCAGGTAGAGGGTCCGCTCATCGAGACTCAGGATCAGCCCGTTTGTGCCCACTTCGTCCATGTGCGCTACCAGGCTCACCTCACCGGTGGGATTGACATAGTAAGTTCCCTCGCGGTCCGCGAAGTATACGCCGCCTCTGGAATCCGCGGCAACGTCGCCTCTCATACGCCAGAACGTCTGGCCGTCGTAGTGGCTCGCCAGGACTTCACTCGTGGGATGAAGGACGACCAATCTCGCCGGTTCATGACACTCTTCGGGTCTCCCACCCGGATCCGAGCAGGTCCGTTCCGCCCCGATTAGACGCCCCTGAATGTCGAAGGTCACGCCTCCGGTGCCGTTCGTATCCCTTACGAAGATTGAGAAGTTGTCATTTGGGTCGAGTCGGCCGACAGTGCTGGGCTGTTCCTGTGCAAATACGATCCCGCCGTCTTCTGTAGCGACGAGGCCGTCGGCGTTGTCGGGTCCCTGCCACACGAGCTCCCATTCTGACCCGGCCGCAACGACGCCCGGGATGGCGGTCACTGTCACTTCACTTTCAGGAGCCGGCTGCGGAAACTGCCGCCCTCCGCCGGTGCCTGCGTCCGTGACTTCCTCGGCGGGTGCGCAGCCAATAGCGAGAATCGATCCGAGAAAACAGAAGCCGATCAAATACGCTGTTTTGAATTTCATAATCTCTCCAAGCGGTTTGCTGCCACGGAAGACTGTAGCACGAGCATGCATTATGCCGGCATCGTCAGTCTACATTTCGAGGGGGCACAACGTCGGAATGAAAAAGTGCCCCTCGGGGAAATCTCAACAGGACGCAACGGGACTTGACAGGCCTTGAGATTGAGTTCGCGCAGTTGCAGTTGTCGTCGGTCTCTTTTTTGAACAGCCATTGGTCAGACGTGACATTACTCCCTGGTGATCGCCAAGACCCGTCCGGATATCGGCCGCCCACAATGTCATCACGATCTGCCCGGATAGCCCTCGCCGGTGTGTCGAACGGTCTCAAATGCTTCTTGTGCGCTACTCACAATTCTTGTGTCGTCACGCGGAGGAATGGTCAATGGCACCGCCGCCACCCGAACTGTCGATGGAAGAGAAAATTCGGCAACTTCAGGAAAAATACCGCGGCTCCAATCGGTAGGCCCCTCCACTTTGCCAACGGACCTTCCAATCCACATTTCTCACCGGTTTTCTGCTAGCGTAGAGCGGTATGGATCTGGGCGAAGCGATAAGTATCGCGCTGGAATCCCTCCGTGTGAATCGTCTCCGTTCGGCGCTGACGCTGCTGGGCATCGTTATCGGCGTGATGACGGTCATCGTCGTAATTTCCTTTATCTCTGGTTTGAACACATTTGTGACCGATGAAGTGTTCGATCTGGGTGGGGACGTTTTCATCATCAACCGCACACCGGACATCGTCATCGATCCGGACGACTGGAATACAATTCGCCAGCGCAAGAACCTTTTACTAGATGATGCGAACGCGGTGCGGGAGGGCTGCACCGCTTGCCAGGCCGTCGGCGCACGACTGACTTCAACGGCCCAGGTCAAATACGGACGGGAATTCTTAAGCACTACACAGGTGAAGGGGATCACCCCTGAAGTTCCGGAAATTCTCGTGGAGAACCTCGAAGCCGGCCGCTACGTTACCGACTACGATGTGCGCCACAGCGGTCGTGTCTCGGTGGTAGGCGCTGACGTGGTCGACAACCTGTTTCCGTTTGTGGATCCGGTCGGCAAAACCTTGCGGATCAACAACCGGCAGTTTGAGATTGTTGGAGTGGGGGAACGGCAAGGGTCTCTGATGGGACGGTCGCGTGACAACTGGGTCGTCATTCCGATCACTTCGTTTCAGCGAATGTGGGGAGCTCGACGATCGGTCCAAATCTACGCGAAAGCAGACAGTGAAGAGAGCATCCGACCCGCAACGGATCAGGCTCGCACGATCCTGAGGGTCAGGCGTCACGTCGCTTATGGCGATGACGATGATTTCGCAATCTCAACGAATGAGACTTTTTTGGAACTGTGGGCCAACATCAGCCGGACCTTCTTCGCTGTCACGGTCGCCATTGCGTCGATATCGCTTCTCGTCGGTGGCATCGTTGTCATGAACATCATGCTTGTCTCGGTCACCGAACGAACCCGGGAGATCGGGATACGAAAAGCAACGGGAGCACGGCGGGTGGATATCCTGCGCCAATTTCTGATTGAATCGGCAACGCTTTCAATGGTCGGCGGAATCGTGGGGGTCGTCCTGGCCATTGCCATAGCGACCGGTGCTTCGGCCCTGACGGGGCTCCCGTCCTCGATCGAATGGTGGGCCATCGTCCTGGGCATTGTCGTCTCGACCGGCGTGGGACTATTCTTCGGAATCTGGCCGGCCATGAAGGCCGCCCGGCTCGATCCGATTGCGGCGCTACGACATGAATGACGCCTTCGGAATGGCCCGACTCGATTCGAGTCGATCCGATTGCGGCGCTACGACATGAATGACGCCTTCGGAATGGCCGTCGACTCGATTCGAGTGAACGCCGTCCGTTCAGTCCTGACGATATTGGGAGTCGTCATCGGAGTGACGACCGTCATTGGAATGTCGTCAGTCATTACCGGCCTGAACACCAGCGTGATGCTGGAGATCGAGGGTCTCGGGTCCAACTTGATTTTTGTCACGCGGTTCGACCCCGTTATCGGAGGCCGCCCCTCCCCCGAGGAGAGAATGCGTGAGAATCTCACGCTAGCACACGCCCAGGCGATCGCCCAGTTGCCCTCAGTTCGTAGCGTCGCACCAATCCTCAGAACATCCCGGCCCAATTTCGGGCCATCATCTTACACGCTGAGATACGGCAGCCGGAGGGCTGCCAATGCGATCATCGAGGGCGTCGCTCCGGACCATGAAGACGTGTTCAATCTCGACCTGCGCGCCGGGCGCTGGATAAGCGAGAATGATCACCGTCATCGTGCAAACGTTCTCGTCATGGGTTACGACACCGCCGAAACGCTGTTCGCCAATCCGGAAAGCGCGGTGGGCAGACAGGTAGAGCTGGAGGGCAGGACCTTCACCGTCATCGGCGTCATTGAAAAGAGGACCAACGGTCTCAACCCGGGCGCCAATCCCGAAGACAACCTTGTGGAGCTACCGATCAGCAGCTTTCAGAAACTTCACCCTGAAGTCGACGACTATTGGATCGCCTTGAATCCGATCAACCAGGAAGCGATGCCGCGAGCGATGGACGAGGTAGAGGGTTTACTGCGACGGCAGCGGGGCGTCCGCTACGATGAGGCTAGCGACTTCGCCGTCTTTACACAGGATCTGTTTACGGATCTCTGGATTCGAATCTCCCGGGGCATCTTTGTAGTGATGCTCGCAATTTCGTCTGTGGCGCTCCTGGTGGGGGGAATCGGGGTGATGAACGTCATGCTTGTCTCGGTTACGGAGCGCACACGGGAAATCGGCATCCGTAAAGCAGTAGGCGCCACTCGGGGCAACATCATGTCCCAGTTCTTACTTGAGGCGATTGCGTTGACGGCACTCGGAGGCGTTCTCGGAATCCTGGCCGGAGCGGGCCTCACTGCGCTCGTCCGCAACGCCGCACCTTTCCTTCCTGCCACAATGTCACCCTTCTGGGTCATCCTGGGATTTTCCACTTCAGTCGCCGCCGGACTCATTTTCGGCCTGTATCCTGCCTACAAGGCCGCCCGCTCGGACCCCATCGAAGCTCTACGCTACGAATAACCAGGAGTCCCCGAGCACGCAGGCAACGAAGAAGGCAAAACCATTCTGAATTGGTATTGTCAACTTGGAACGGTACCTGCCAGACTTACGGGATAAAATCCAGCCGATCCCTCTATTATGGGCACCGATATCCACGCAAAATCATCAGCCACACCGTCTGGCTCTATCCCAGATTCGGTATCAGTCTCCGAGATGTTGAAGATGGGAATGCCCAGACCTTCGAATCACACACTTGGACACAAGGAGGTGTGAGAGAGTAATATACAGCGCGAGCCAGTCACGAAAGCCACGCCCGATGACAAGAAAGCCAACCCGATTCCTAACGTATTCTCGGAATCATGTCATTCTTTGGGGCAGTCTTGGTCGAGTCCCTTTTCCAGATAGGGGAAGATCCGGTCCGCTACTTTGTCGGACAGGGTGCCTCACCGCTGCCTCGGTTTATCAGACAGTGTGGAACGTCTTGATGCGATCGATAGTTTGTCTGATCCTAGGTCCCGTGATTCTGCTCTCACCGTGCGTCGCTGCTCTCGCCCAGGACGGCACACTTGTCGTGGCCAACCGCGCCGGCGGAAGCGTCTCCCTCATCGATCTCGAGACCCGTCTTGAGGTTGCCCGTCTACCGGTAGGCCCGATCATCCCCCACGAGGTAGCGGTCTCCCCAGACGGGCGTCTGGCCATGACCGGCGAGTATGGGCCCAACGACAGCCCGGGCCGGCACGTGATTCTGATCGATATACTGAACGCCCGCATCATGGGCCGTATCGATCTCGGACCGGACTCGCGGCCCCACACGGCCCTCTTCCACCCGGACGGGCAGCGCGGGCTAGCGACGATGCAGGATTCCGACGAAATCGCCGTGATAGACCTGAATCGGATGGAGGTCGTGCGGACATACCCTACCGGTGGCCGGGAGGGTCATATGTTACGGTTGAGCCCCGACGGATCCCGAGCGTATGTAACCAGCCGCGGTGCCGAGGGAACGCTGTCGGTCATCTTTCTAGAGGAGGATCGCCCCCCCGTGGTCATTCGCACAGGGCCGGGGGCTGAGGGCATCGCCGTCTCTCCGGACGGCAGCGAGGTGTGGGTCGCCAACCGACAGGAGGAGACTATCTCCGTCATCGACACTGGGTCACTGCAGGTAGTGGCAACTGTCGATTCGCGACCCTTTGCAGGCCGCGTCGAGATCGGGCCCGGCGGACGCGTGATCGTGCCCAACGGCGGCGGCGGAGGGTACGTCCCCCAATACCTTCGCCTCTTTGATGTGGCGTCACGCGTCATGCAGAGCGAGGTGCCATTGCGCGACGGCACTCCGCAGGACGGAAACTTTGGAGTATTAATCCACGATGGTGTAGCCTTCGTAAGCGATCCAGGGCACGGCACTATCCGCATGTTCGACCTGGAATCTCTGGGCGAATCAGAGCCAGAGATTCTGGCGAATTCTCACGAGAGACCGGATGGCATGGCGTGGTCGCCGTTGCGTGTCGAGGTGATGAGACAACGGTGAGGACAAACGTCCCTACGCGCTGACGACAGCATCCAGGGAGCACGGCGTGACGGAGGCACAATCTGCCAACGCACGCCACACTTCTCCCATCCCACCCCTACTAAGAGCGGACAGAATCGTGTATTAGCCGAGATGGATGCCTGATTCCGTGTTCAGTGGATTTTTAGGTGAGGACTTAGATAGCTGGGGCAGTCTAGCAAAAGGCGTGGATAGCGCGGCAACGAGATCTCACTGGGACACAACCGAGTTTATCGCGACTTGACCTCACGAATCAAGGAAAGAGTTATAACCGAATCTGGTGTTTGAGGGATTGAAGAAAAGCGGCGTATCTGGTTGATTTGTTGTTTACAAGACTTCAAAGCAACCAAAGGAGATACGCCACTATGAGTAAGAGTATCGTTATTGAACTGGAAGATCGAGAAGCGATTGCAGACCCAGTGACCGACCTGCTACGAACGGGGGCGCAACAGCTGATCCAACGCGCTGTGGAAGCCGAACTGTCCGAACTGCTATCCCAGCACGGCGATCGGCGAACCGAGACGGGGAAGGCTGGAGTGGTGCGCAACGGTTATCTGCCTGAACGCGAGCTGCAGACTGGCCTGGGTCCGGTAACGGTGCAAATCCCGAAGGTGCGCGCCAAGATGGGCGAAGCTGTGACGTTCCGCTCGGCCCTGGTACCCCCCTACATTCGGAAGACGCAGTCGATGGAAGCCGCCGTGCCGTGGTTGTATTTGAAAGGCGTCTCCAGCGGCGAGATGGGTGACGCCCTGAAAGTTCTTGTCGGTCCGAAGGCGCAGGGCCTGTCAGCGAGCACGGTATCGCGCTTGAAACGGGTCTGGGCTGAAGAGTACCGCATCGGGTGCGACCAGCGTTTGGACGCCGACCGCTGGGTCTATGTCTGGGCCGACGGTATCTACAGCGGACTTCGAGCCGAACAAACCAAGTTGTGTGCGTTGGTCGTAATCGGCGTGAATGAACGCGGAGAGAAGCGTTTTCTGGCGATCGAAGACGGTGTACGGGAATCGACACAGAGTTGGCGTGAGGTCTTGTTGAAGCTGAAGTCCCGAGGGATGAATATTCTGAAGTTGGCCATCGGTGACGGGGCGATGGGGTTCTGGGCCGCACTGGAGGAAATCTATCCCCAGACACGCCAACAACGCTGCTGGATGCACAAGACCATGAATGTGCTCAACTGCTTACCCAAGTCGGTCCAGGCGAAAGCGAAACAGGCACTGCACGCGATCTGGAAGGCCGAGACACTGGCAGACGCCGAGAAGGCATTCGATCTGTTCATTGAAACCTATGAGCCGAAGTATCCGAAAGCCACTGTCTGCCTGCAGAAAGACAGAGAAGAACTGCTGGCCTTTTACGGCTTTCCGGCCAAGCACTGGCAGAGCATCCGAACGACCAATCCCATTGAATCGACCTTTGCCACCATTCGACACCGAACCAAGCGATCCAGAGGCTGCCTGACACGGCATGGAATGCTGCACATGATGTTCAAGCTGGGTCAGTGCGCTGAGAAGAACTGGCGACGATTACGAGGATTCGATGATCTGGTCAAGGTGACTACTGGAGTGAAATTCAACGATGGAATCGAAGTGACAAAGCTCGATCAGACCGCCGCTTGAATCAATCTCCTAAACACCACTTTTGACAATAACTCTCAAGGAAACCTTGCTAGCCTCCGTTTCAAGGTTGTTGCGTAGGTCACGGTCTAGAGATGTGGGCTAGGGAGCTTAACCGAATCCCAGAAATCGCAATGAGCATCTGCAAGGCCATCGGGGAACGTTGCGGGGCCAATCTGGATATAGGTTGGTTCTTCAACGCTAAATGGAGCCCAGATCGTTCCAGCCGCCGATGGGCTTCCGGTCGTTGCCATCTCGGTCCATAGGTTCACAAGTTGCTGCCGAACCCCTCGGTCGGCCTCTCCTTCGGAGTAGGTTCTGAAAGTGAAGAAGAACGGATACTCCTGGGAGTGGTTGACGCCGCGTGCAGGATCGTTGTCGTAAGCGTGCGTAAACAGATAACGATGTACAGGCCCACCACCTGTTTCAACGAGGTCGTTCCAATAAGTGTGTAAAAAGAAAAAGGCGGTGTACGCTTTCGGTGAACTATTAACCGTAAGCAAATCCCGGGGTCAACCGGGAGAAAGGTACACCACCCATGGAGAAGAAGAACACACCGGAAGTAGCGGCGTCAACGAAGCAGTATGAGGTTCTGGAAGATTGGGCGCGATCACGAGTGCAGGATTGGCTCCAGGAACTTCTGGAAGACGAAGTGACGCAGTTCTTGGGTCGAAGGAAATCGGAGCGGAGTTCGGATCGACGGGGCTACCGGAACGGTCACGGGAAACCGCGACGGTTTGCGATGTTGAACGGAACGATGGAGGTTCGTCGGCCCCGGGTCCGGAACACGACCGAGCGCTTCGAGAGTGAGATTCTGCCGTACTTTCACCGGAAATCGAAGCAGCTGGGGCAACTGCTTCCCGAACTCTATCTTCACGGCCTGGCCACAGGAGACTTCGAGCAGGCAATGCGCGGACTGCTGGGTGCGGGCGCTCCGTTGTCGCGGGCGTCGATTCAACGGCTGAAATCGACATGGCAACTGGAATACGACGAGTGGAGCCAGCAGGATCTGTCCGAGCTTGAGGTGGTGTATCACTGGGCGGACGGCTTGTACGTAAAAGCGGGGATCGCGAAAGAACGGGCGGCACTACTGGTGATCATCGCAGGCCTGTCAGACGGGCGTAAAGTGCTGTTGGCCTGTGAGAGCGGTCAGAGGGAGAGCAAGGAATCCTGGAGTCGTATTCTGCGGAACCTCAGGGATCGGGGTCTGAAGCTGGGACGACTGACCGTTGCCGATGGTCACCTGGGAATTTGGTCCGCCCTGGCCGAGCAACACCCCGAGGGCCAGGAACAACGCTGCTGGAACCACAAGTCGATGAACGTGGTGGATCACCTGCCAAAGACCGACCAGCCGGCGGCCAGGCAGCTTCTCCACGGGATGGCCTTCGCCGACTCCCGAGCCGCATGCGAACGTAAGCGGGATCAGTTCATTCGCCGATATCAAAAGAACTATCCGAAGGCGGGTGAGACGCTGTTGCGGGACTGGGATCGGATGATCACCTTCTATGCGTTCCCGAAGCAACACTGGGTGCATCTGAGAACGACCAACATCGTTGAGTCACCCTTCGACATGGTGCGGTTGAGAACCAACGCCGCTCGTCGCTTCAAGCGCGTCGAGAATGCAACTGCGATGATCTGGAGGTTACTGCGTGTCGCTGAGAAGGCTTGGCGGCACTTAAAGGGTTCCGATCTCTTACAAGAGGTCTATGATGGTCAGCAATTCGCTGACGGCATCAGAGTCGTGTCCAAATCGAAGGCCGCCGCCTGATGACTTTTACACACCTTTTGTAATGACCTCGTTTCAACAATTGCCCGGGCTACGCGCCAAGTCTGGCACGTGAACAGTGCGTCAGTCGTTGCCCGTATGAACGCCGCCTTCGGAGTGGAGTAATCCGAGAGTGGATACTCGGCAATAACCCGGTCGCGGATCTCTGCACCAAAGATCTGTTCCATACCACTCGCATATGAGACCCCGTCAGTTACCGGATCGAATCTAGCGGTCCAACCCGTTGTTTCCTCGGAGGTGTTCCCAATGATTACGGGAATCCGCACAGCCTGGCCATTTCGGATTCGTTCAAGAGGCTGATTTGGGAAAACATAGCCATCAACGACAGGACTGTAAGTTCTTGGAAAGAGATTGGTCGTCGCTTCTAGCGCCAGCACCAACGCATCCACTGGCATCCCTCGGAGACATTCGGCGGTATCGCACCCTACAGTTTCAACAAGCCCTATTCCCGTGCGGTTCTGGGCCTGTTCTTTAGTCTGGTATTCGCATCCAGTGGGAACGCTACTCTCCATTGCCGCCGCCTGGAACAAGCCCTCGGCCAGCGGCGAGGTCATCAGCCCACAGATATTTGCGCCTCCGGCTGATGTCCCGAATAAGAAAACACGATTGGGATCTCCGTCAAACGTCGCAATGTTGGATTGCAGCCACCGGAGCATTGCGATCTGGTCCAGATTGCCGTAATTACCCGAGACGTTTTCCTCCCTCTCAGCATCGAGCACAGGATGGGTCAGGAAACCCAAGACTCCCAGACGCACATTGAACGTGACCAGAATGACGCCCTCGGGTACAAGGTGCGTCCCGTCAAAGACGACAGATCCGCTCCCCTGACCGCTTTGAGAATGATTACCACCACCCGTCAGGTAAACCATGACTGGGAACGGTTCCACCGACGGTTCACAAGGAGTCCAAATGTTCAACGTAAGGCAGTCCTCGTCTCCGACGACCTCGCCATTGTCAACCTGGGGACACCTTGGACCAAAATTCTCTGCGTCGCGTATTCCGTTCCAGGGCATTGCATGTTCCGTCGGACGCCAGCGCAAGCTGCCTGTTGGTGGTTTTGCATACGGTAGACCTTTGAAGGCGACCGTTTCACCTTCCAGCACACCTCTGACGGCACCGAGCGTCGTACAAACAACCCGGGCTTGGCCTCTTGAGCTGCAGCCTTGCAGATCTGAATCGAAGGTGGATTGCCTTAGAGTCGGTTGTGCCGTTGATCCCGCAAGCAACGACAGTGAAACTGTGAGTGTCAGGGCACCTAGAGTGGCCGTAAGAATCACCCGTAAAGGAGTCGTCAGTTTAGTCATGTCTGATTGGCAGTAAGCTCAGTGAGCGCCACAGTCGGGCACCAGGCTGGTTGCGGGTGTGCCGGGCAACGAATTTCGTCAACGGTTCCATATTGAAACGCTCGATAGAGAATACAAAAGCCAGGAATTGACTGCGTTGAAACTGCATGTTGGAAGAATTTCACTGGCCGCGAACCAAATTTCTCAAGGGGTGAGCTCGAAATCTCCCCTGCGAGAGGTCGCCTGCAAGGCGTGGTTCGGCGTTTTGAGTGAGTCACTTGATGGCCTGGCCGAAGCCAATGTCGTGGCCATCCAGATCTTGGGTGCCGAACTCCCGGCATCCGTATGGTTGGTCGCACAGTCCGTAATCAATCTTGGCACCTCGGCGAACAAGTTCCGCGTATAGATCGTCCACGTCTGACACCCAGAAATAGATGTTCCAGAGTTTGTCGGAGACCGTCCAGTGGGGGACGACATGCTTTGGATCGTCGGCCTGCTTGAGCATCACGTACATTCCGTCTCTGTGGAGAATCACAAACGACGGTGGCTCTCCCCAGAATCGCTCATATTCAAAACCCATCGTATCTCGATAGTGGTTCGCGGCGCTCACCACGTCCCTTACGAGTAACACCGGGGAGCTAGCCGTCAGCTTTGGAGATGCGCTCATTTCTCTGGCGCCGAACTAACAATTCGACAGACTACGTAGGAACATATCACTGCGCAAGGCGCTGGGATGAACCCTCCCAGTGAGACAAATTTCGTTGCTACACCCCGCAGATTGGGAGGTGTAAACCGTCATCTCGCACCTCTGGAGACCGGCGCCCCAGCCGGATCCCTCAAATTGCTGAATCACAAGGATTTCAACAATTCGCCACACACAGCTACAGTACAAGGTACCGTACAGCCCCTACACCCCCGAACGGGACTCCGGGATGTCCTAGGCTACGGGGGTTAATAGCAACACGCACGCCTGCCGTTTCTCGGGATAAGATTCCGTGTACATTGGTAGCCGGTACGTCGCTGAGGCGACGGGCGTCACCCCGAAGTGAAGGGCAAACAGGCCGAAGCGCACCCCCTTCCTCATCGTCCTGTTGGACTCCTAAGCCAGTTACGTAAGGCGATCCGCGTCACGCCCCAGAGATCTGCATGCAGTTCCCACTCGTTAAACCACGGCGGGTCCCACCCGAGCGTCCGGTTCTGATCCAGTTGGATCAACCGGCTCCCATGAAGAATGCCAGATCTGAGCGAGTAAATTTTGTTTCTTTGCTTTGCGAAACCAGTTCCTGGAGCCTAGCGTTCCAGCTATTGCGGGTCAAGGGACGCCGCGTAAGCAACAAGGTACAGCAAGTCTTCCGTACTGAGATCGGCAACGACCGGCGTCATCAGCTCAGACCACAGTCCCTTACGCGTGCCCTGCTGCATGTCATACAACGCCCGCATGAGGTAACTGGCAGACCGACCCGCGATTCCAGGCGAAGGGCCGAGACCCTTCAGACCTGGACCGTGACAGATACTGCACTGTCCGGCCTCGGCCAATGCCCTACCCTTCTCGACCGCACCAACCGGAACATAAGCGATCCAGCCGGACCTCGGATTACGGTGCGCCTCTGCGTGCTCGATATTCTCTGGGGTTTCAACGATACGCAGCCCGATCGGTTCAGTGCCCGACGTAGCAGCAGTAGCCTCGCACTCCGTGAAATTGTCGATTTCACAGTCCACTGGGAGATAGATGCCCCCCAGCGTGTAGCTCTCGAACACGGTGTCGGTCTCCACGACCCGGACCCATGGCCTCCAAGGCTGTGCGCCGAAGTACTCGGCAGCAGCGACGATCTCCTCTTCGGTCATGTTCTTCGCGATTTGGGTCATCGTCCGAGCGTTGTTCTTTCTCGGTTCTGAGCTATTCCTCAGATCGTTGCGAAAATCGTCCATCTGCTGGATGAAATACGAAACTGGCAAGCCCGAGACGCCAGCGTTCTCCGGGCGCCCCTGCCCATTGGGGTAGTGACAAAGCGCACACGCCCGCACGACAGCGCCCTCCTCTGCCGTCCGACCGTTCGCAACGATGTCAGGCATCGGCGTTGGATGGTCGTCGGGATACCAGTCGGCGGGAGAGCGACCGCGAATCTGGGTGGCCGTGAACGTCCGGTCAGTATCGGGCAAGCTGAAGACCGTCCCATCCTCTTCCGGACGGGGCGGACGCGGCCCCAATGGGATGCCATAGGCCCAATCAGGTCGCTCAGTCTGCACCAATGCTTGGCCGTTAGCCGATTGCTCGCTCTGGGCGCTCAATACGCCAACAACAACCGCGGGCATGGCGAACAAGACAACGAAACCTACAATTTTCTGCATGACGTCCCTCCCTCCTTCTACTTCTTGCTACACGGCACTCCGCAGAACCGCGACCGGCATTGACAGGTTGATCCTACCACGGCCATCGAGTCCCGTCCGAAGTGTACCAGCCTCGTCCCGACCTTAGCCGGGATCAGTCCCACGACCACGGCCCGTTGACGCGCTCGCCGGCGCTACGTAAGGGCGGACCGTGGCGAACAGTGGATTGAGTGTCTGGAAGACTGCGAAGGAATCGCGGATTGGCAGCACGGCGACTATTTCGCCCAAATCCTCTTGGATTTCTTGGACACGGGCAAAGCCAGCATCGGACCGGTGGGCACGTGTCAGGCAGAGCTGCTGCCTGGGAAGACATTTGTGCACTTCGCGGTGGAATGGATTGAAAAGCACTTCAAGTAGAGACCGGACGGGCATCTGCTTCTTGGCTGCGTCGTGAAGCTCTGGTACCCGTCAGCTATGCCGGACATCGAACCCCATAAACGTCATTGCGTGAATATTGCACATGGGGTTTCAATTACCTATCATCGTCAGCGAGAAGATATGCAACCGGCCCGTGACGTTCAGCCTCCCCGAGGTCTTTTGATTTCGGATGGCGGCGACCGGGGCGGACGAGTGCGCTGTTGACGCGAGCGTTGGGGTGCCTCGCTGCGCCCCGCGCACCAGCGCTGTGAGGATGACGCTCACGTAGCCATTTCATGAGAGCCTCCGCGTCGAGGGCCCAGACGTGGTCGTCGTCCTCCTGAAGAGCGCCCCCGACTAGGGCTCAACCTATCCCTGGATTCGGACCACCGCAGGCTACTAAACAGGGCCGCGCGGACATGGGATGATCACACAAGACGTGCGACCCGAGCGGCGATGAGCGCCGGGCACTGATAGAGTTGCAGTGCGTTGTGTGTGAAACTACAATCATTTTGGGGAGGCATCATGTCTACAACGATCCGGTTTCTTTCGACGCTGGGGGGTGTGTGCGCCTTGGCAGTTCCAGCCGCGGCGCAGCTTACCGTCCGCAGGGATCTTTCCTATGCAATGGCCAGGACTGTTGCGGACACCACGATGGCGCGTTGTCTAACGGAGAACCTACAGGTTTCGATTCACGTCATAGACAGCAGCGGCGACACGATTGTTGCCTTGCGGGGAGACGGCGCGCGGCCGTTCACCTTCGACAACAGCTACGAAAAGGCCTTTACGGCGATGGCGTTCCGCCGCCCCAGCGCCGAGATGCAGGCCGAGTATGTAGAAGGCAACATGACCCGTGCGCAGCAGGCCGATTTTCCGCATGTGGTGATGATCGGCGGTGGGATGCCGATTATCGCTGATGGCGAAGTGGTCGGTGGTGTCGGGATTTCGGGTGCGGCAAGCACAGCAACCGATGTCTGCGTGCAAGCCGGAATCGACGCGGTCGCCGCGCAGCTACGCTAGCGCTGGCCGCTTCAGGCGGGGCCTACTGCTTCCGCGCGCCGGCATGCGGCCGCGCGCGGATTGACATAGCACCCATACGGCAACACTGCCATGGTGCCGGACCCTGCGTGTTCCGCTTATCCGCGCCGGACCTTCACATTGGCCGGTTTTAGGTCTCGATGGATGATCCCTTGATCGTGTGCGGCCTCAAGGGCCTCGGCGATCTGCTTCGCAATAGGCAGATCTTCATCAACGGGAATCGGCCCTTGTGTAATACGGTCGGCGAGGGTCGGCCCCTCGACCAACTCCATCACGAGGGCGTGGACGCTGGTGGACTTTTCAAAGCCGTATATCTGGGCGACGTTCGGATGGTTCAACGTCGCCAGGGTTTTGGCTTCGCGTTCAAACCTAGCTAGACGATCAGCGGCCTTCGCAAACTCTTCGGGGAGCGTCTTGATCGCAACTTCACGCCCAAGCTTTGTATCGCGGGCACGCCACACCTCTCCCATGCCGCCTTTGCCGAGCGGGGAGAGGATTTCGTAGTGGCCGAGTTTTGTACCGGATTCCATAGTCAGTGGCTTGTTAAGTCAGGTCTGAGATCGCTGGGGGCAGTCCAGCAAATGGGGTAGACCGGGAGGCAATGAAATCTCAACGGGTGCTCACCGGATTTCTCAGGACTTGACCTGGTGTGGGAACTGAATTCCCGCGCTGCGAGCGGTCACAGCTGGCGAGGTCCTACCTTCGGCCCGACGAAAGCGTCAGGGTGATGAGCAGGAGTGATGTGATCAGTAGGGTCAAACGGCCGCGAATGTGCATGGGTGGTCTCCTTCGATCCGGATCGCTCGGTCCGGTTGAATTCTCGACGTCCACCAACCGGATTTTTCGGGCACCGACAAGTACATTTGCTAAGCCAGTCGCCTGACTTCCTTGAAGCCGACTTTTCCGGCACCATCTGGTTGTCTGAGGCAGCGCCTCGGGATCGGTTTTCTTACCCGACGGTCAGCAGCTCCAGGACGTGTCCGTTGGGGTCAGAAAAGTAGACACCGCGACCACCACGCCGCCGATTTATCTTCATGTTGTCCACGTTTGGTGGTGGCCCACTCCCGTAGGGTATTCCCTCGTTCTGCAGCCGCTCAAAAACTGCGTCGAAGTCTTCCTCACTCACCTTAAACGCGTAATGGTGTGAATCGAAGTCCTCACGGTCGTCAAAATCCAGCGTCAGCGAGTCATTGACTCGAACAGGAGCGGAGTGCAATACGGCTCGCTCGTACGGCAGACCGAAAATCCGAGCAAAGAATTCTGCTGACGCCACCTTGTCCTTTGCTGGCACAATTGTGTGATTCAGTTCAATCGCCACAGGGTGATTGTGCCACGTCTAGAAACGCAGCGTCCACGCATCAACTTTGCCTTGACTGAGAGGCAGGGGAATCTCGGCGACCGCGAACCGGATTTAACAGGCACTGATCTCGAAAAACTAGGGCACAGGCACCCGTTCCTTCAGTTCTCCAATCAGTTCAGGACGATGTTGATTTGGGGACGGGTTCCACTACGTTTACCGAAATCTTCCTGGCAGGGCCTCGCCGCACTGCGCTGTATTATCATTCTTGAATCCGAAGCTGGACTACACTGTTGCTACCTGAGATAAACCTTACTTTAAACTATAAGGAGATTTGATATGACTCAACCGGCACCGGCCAGTCTCCCGGCCGAGGATCTAGCAGCTATCCGAGCGACCAGTGATCGTTTTGCACAGCTGATGCTGAACCGCGACTTCGAGGCACTCGCCCACCTATATACAGTTGATGCTGTTCTGATGCCACCCAACCACCCACTTGTACAGAGCCGAGAACAGATCCGTACTTTCTTAGAAGCGTTTCCAAAGGTGACACGCTTTTCAATCGGCATTGATGAGATTGACGGACGCGACGATCTCATCTACGTCCGTGGGAGTTACTCGATGTCCGTGCATCCTGATGGCGCAGCGAGTCCCGTCGATGATGTCGGGAAGTTCCTTGAGATCCGACGACGGCAACCTGACGGATCGTTCTCACTTGCAGTGGATATGTTCAGTTCTGATAACGAATAATCCCGATTCTTTGGTGTGTGACCAGGAGCCGTGTTACGTGAAGAGGATGCCCGTCATGGTCCGCCAACCGGATATGAACTTGACACCGATCACGGCACCGGCACCCGTCTCCTTCAGTTCTTCAAACCAATTGAGAACGATGTTGATTTGGGGGTTTCTTGGTTGGTCACGATCCGTCTCGCTTGCAGGAAAGACCATCAGGAAGCGTTCGCCGTCAGGTGTGATGTCGTAATCCCGCTGGTTAACGGCGATGACGAATCGTTCTATGGGTAAGACTCGCTCAATTGAAAAACTAAACTGAGGCTCAGTTGTGACGTCAACGCCACTTAGCCTTGCCAAGCCAGCAGGACTTGGTCGGTAGAACAATTCACTACCGTCTGGTGACCACAAAGCCATTGCCCCACTGTTCTGTGTAACACGATGTCGCACTCCGGATACGGGAGGGAACGGCTGCACATAAATCTCATTACTCCCTTCGTCGTTGGACCAGTAAGCCAACCACATCCCGTCCGGCGAGAACATAGGATTGGCCTGAAGGGAACCGGTAAGGCCACAGAAATAGTTGCGGTTCATCTCCCTCGTCGAGCGACAAGGTCCGTATATTTTGATCCCCGTTGGGGAATACTTCTGTGAACGCAAGTACCCGTCCATCCGGTGACCATGACCCAGGCCAATGGATATTTCCTTCCTCTGCCGTAGTCAGGCGCTGTGCTTCTCCGACTCCACCAGCAGGTTGCCAATAAATACTCGTAGCGCCATCTCTCGTTGAGGCAAAGGTGAGGCGCTCCCCGTCCCGTGTCCATATTGGATGAGTATTATTGCCTCCCTGCGTCAGTTGACGCATAGCTGTCTCTCCAGACAGGTCATAGACCCAGATGTCGCTGTTGCTCTCGTTATTGCCTGCCTGCACGGCAACCCCATTTTCGTCTGGCGATAGACGCGGATGTAGGTATCGATTAGGTGGGACATCGAGAAGTTCAATGACTCCATCCCTAGTTTGCGAACCCAAGAACGGCAAATGTTGACCTGGGGTGGGAGGACATCACTATCCCCTGCTATCGTGGCGTCCTTGATCATAAGAAACCTTTGTCCGTCAGACGAAACGGAATACGGACGGCCGTTGTTGGGCGCGAGGTAGTCTCCCTGCATAACGATTTCGGGCGCGCCGGCCACGAATTCTGCCGCCAGCACACGGGCCAGACCCTACGCACGACCAGTGGAGGGCGAGCTGGTCCGGCTCATCACTTCGATCTCCACCATAGAAAAGGCTTCCGCCCTGCTCACTAATTATCGATCAGGCAGGCGTCTCGCTGATGTTGGCACAGAGGGGACACAAAGATTTGGCCGGTCGGGTGGATGTCAGTGTATAAAGAGTGTGATCCGAGTAGCCAAAATGAACATCCCCGTTTAGGGGGTGAGCGTTCATGAACCAACGAAAATCAGTCCACAGGATCAAGATGAGCATCTTCGCCCCGCTGGTCCTGTTATTGACGTTTTAAATCGATGCAGCCCCATCGGGCTGGGACAGCAAAGCATTTTAGGCAGAGAGGTGATTTGGCAATGCAACAGAGGGTTTTCAAGATGTTGACTCGCCGCGTGGCCTGGGTCACGCTGACGCTGACGGCGGTTGTGACCGCAGCGGTTACCATTTCTTCTTGTTCTACGCAGGAGTTGGAACAAGAAGCGGTGCTTCGAGACTCCGGGTCGCTTCCCGATTGGAGTGGCGTTTGGGCCAGGAGGGCCGGACCAGTTTTCGACGAAGAGACCTGGACCATGAACGGGGAACCTGCCGACCCGAACATCAGGTCACAAGGCGTGAACGCGGTGGGCACTCGTGCCCATCCTCCCTATACCGAGGAGTGGGAGGCGATCTACCAGAGTCATGTAGAACTCAGGGATCAGGGACGGTTTCCCGATCCGCTCACGCAGTGCATTCCGCACGGGTTTCCGCGGATATTCAATGTGAACATGAATGCGGAATTCATCGTCCACCCCGAACAAGTCTGGGTCCTTAGCGAACATACTCGCGGCATCATGAGGATCTATACAGACGGACGCCCCCACTTGGAGGGTGATCTGTGGAATACGTTCTACGGAGACTCCGTTGGTCATTGGGAGGGCGATACTCTCGTCTTTACGACTATCGGCTTGAAAGGTTGGAGCGACCAAGACAGTATCTTAGACAGAAGCGGACTCGTCCTGAGCGAGGAATTGCGTGGTACGACGCGCATTCGACGCGTGCAGGAGGCAAACGACCAAGAGGAATTGGAAGATGTGTTGTTGGTGGAATTAACTCTCGAAGATTGAACGGCCGGGAACATCATTGACAGAATAGTCCAGGCACATCCTTTACAGTTTGTACCTCTTTCTCATTCTATTCCCCAAAGCATCTTGAATGGTAAAGGTCCGTTCGTCCATTTGTCCGAGACGAACGGTGCCGAAGTAGACATCCCAGACGCCGTCGTCGACTTCCTCAAGTCCGACGTACTCACCTTCAAGGGTGTGGGTGATTGGAACACGATGGGCCGACCACCGGAATCCCCCGTTCCGACTGACCAGCCGCGTTTCGAAATGAGACGGATACTCGATGGGAGGCAGGCCCAACGGAAACTCCCGTGAAGAGGTTTGATAGCGGGAGTCGGGCGTTTCCTGGTCCAGCGCCTCATGGGGACGCACAGTGTTGAATTCCTCAACAAAACGATTGAACCGGAATTGCTGAGCCCGCATCGTGGCCGCTGGCGGCCGAGTGGTCTCTTGTTTCAAGGTTTTGTGCATGCGTTCGTGTCGGCCGTTTTGATCTGGCCGGCCGGGCTGAATCAATTCGGGGAAGATTCCGAGGCGGATCCACCAGACCGATAGCCGGCTCAGTCGCCCGATGGCCGTGGTGGCGAACGGCGGCCCGTTATCGGTCCGGATGATTGCAGGGAGACCGAAGTTCCGGAAGACACTCTTGAATACGGACTTCGCGCGAACATGATTAGTCGAGTAGAGGCCCTTACATGCGAGCAGATACCGGGTGCAACCGTCGGTGATCGTCAACGGATAGCAATAGATGCCATCCCCAGTTTTAAACTCGCCTTTATAGTCCGCACACCAGACATCATTGGACCGATCCATTGAAGTCACGGGCTTGCCCGGATGACCCGGATAGGTGCGTCTCCGCTTCTTCTCCACAAGCCCATGACGTTTCAGCAGTTCCGAGATCGTCGATCGGGCGGGCCAGTCGACCTCGGGATGCCGGGTATTCAAGATCTTAAGAAGCTTCTTGGCCCCCCAGTGAGGATGTTTGCGGCGCAGATCGATCACCCGCCGCACCACATCGTCTGACGTCCGATGCGGGCAGCCGACAGGACGACGGGAACGCTCCTCCAATCCGGATTGGCCATTCTCCAAGAATCTGTCAATCCACTTATATCCGGTGGGCCGGCTCACCCCGTAGCGCGCACACAGTTCGACGATCGAGAAAGATCGAGTAAGATAATCGGCAATAAATAATCGTTTTTGATCCATGGTCGTTGATTGATCCCAGGGCATATGAAGTCCTCCACGGAGGACTTCATCGTGATCGATCTGTAAACCATGTACCCGGACAGATATGTAAACGATGTACCCGGACCGTACCGATCCTCAAGCTCTAACAAGGCCATGGGTTGTCGAGAAGCGCTTCTATAAGCAACCCGATGGGTTCCGCATATTCGACTACGTATGCGCGGAGAACAATCGAGCGGTAGTCGATGAAGAGGGGAGATCAATCGAGTATTAGTCGATCAAGAGGGGCGAAGCTTGGCTGTGGCGCGGACGGTGAGGTGTTCCAGTGGAATAGCGGCATGCAGTCAGTGTTACGCGATGCCTTGTCAAAGGAGAAGAGGAATGCGATCGATGGTTAAGTTTGGTTTTGTCGGCGCGGTTGCTTTGGTGTTACTTGCGGAGTTTGCTGCTGCCCATCACTCGACCGTGGGTAGGCGTTCTGAGGAGGTTATGAGAATCGAGGGCGTGATCAAGGAGTTCCAGTACCAGAATCCCCATTCATGGATTCAGGTGTATGACCCTGCCCTGGTTTCACGTACATCAAAATGCTGATAACTTTTTGATGAACGGAGGGCGAAAATGGGCGAGAAGGATGGGGTTCCGAATCGGCAGTACACCGATGAGTTCAAGGTGGAGGCCGTAAGGCTGGGCGAATCGATCGGAGGTAGCCGTGCCGCGAAGCGACTGGGCATTCCGGATTCGAGTCTGTGGAATTGGATCAAGCTAAGCCGTGCAGGCAAGCTCAAGGCGGCTGATGGCGCCACGGTGGGGGTGAAGCGATCAGTGGCGGAGGCCGAGGCGGAGAACACCCGATTGCGCCGGGAGCTGGCGAGCACGAAGCTGGACTTAGAAATCGTAAAAAAAGCGGCGGCGTATTTCGCGAAAGAGTCGCGGTGAAGTATGCCTGGATCAAAGAACATCGCGACCAATACAGCGTGACCCGAATGTGCCGCCAGCTTGATGTGTCGCCGACCGGGTATTACCAGAGAAATAAGCGAGCACCCAGTAATCGCTCAATGGCCAATGCGGTACTCGATGCCCAGGTGGCGGCGATTCACGCGGGCAGTAAGCGCAGCTACGGTCGGCCACGGATCGTGCGGGGGCTGCGTGATCAGGGTATTCAGGTCGGCCACGAACGGGTGCGCCATAGCCTGAAGCGACAGGGTCTGCGGCCGGTCTACAAGAGGCCCTATCGGGTGACGACCGATTCGGCCCATCACAAGCCGATCGCCTCCAACATACTGGATCGACGCTTTGATGACTGGCAAGTCAATCAGGCATGGCTCGGTGACATCACCTATATCGCCACGGGCGAAGGCTGGCTCTATCTGGCCTGCGTCATGGATCTGGCCAGCCGCAGAATCGTGGGCTGGTCGATGAGTGATCGGATCAAGGCCGACTTAGTTTGCCAGGCCTTGAAGTCGGCGTACTGGCGTCGCAAGCCAGCTGTGGGTCTGATCATGCACTCGGATCGCGGCACTCAATACGCCAGCGACAGCCACCAGCGGTTGATCAAAGACTACCGGATGATTCAATCGATGAGCCGGAGGGCCAATTGCTGGGACAACTCCCCCATGGAGAGCTTCTTCAAAACGCTGAAAGTCGAGCGCATCCATCAGCTGCGCTACGACACTCGAGCCCTGGCCAGGCTCGATATCGTCGACTGGATCGAAGGCTTCTATAATCAAAGACGGATACACTCATCGATCGGCTACAAGACTCCGGTCGATGTGGAGTCCAACCTTATGACTGCTTAGGGAACTGGTGTACGTCGAATCCAGGCAAGGTCACAGTGAGATTGACCCCGATAAACGCCGTAGCGTATATCTATTCTTTCAAATCCCGATTCGGCCGCTTAGCGAAGCAGAGTTCTCACATCCGGTTTTCTCGCGCTGAACCTCATGGAATTACCTCCCGCTTGTAGAATTCTGGAGAACATGGGGGAAATCTCGTCTACAAAATCGTCTCCAGCCCGTCCCGGAGCCACTCCGAAATGGACTGTATTTTATTGATTCTAAATGTCGGGAAGAGAGGATTTGAACCTCCGCCCCCCCCGGCCCCGAATCAGATTCCATCACTTGTCGAAATCTGTTGAAAGCTCCGGTTTCTTGTTGCTTTAGATTGAAACCTTTGCCCGACTCAGCCACGAACTCGTTGAAGTCTGTGGAACTTCGGTGCTTTGACGTCTACAAATTTATATACATTTGGCGGGGAACGATCGGATTTACGCCTGACTTCGTCTCATCTACTCCCATTTTTGCGCGGCTTCTTCGGCTGTTACGATCTTCTAAGAGTCGACTCAATCCACTGGATTTATACGGTGAAATAGTAATTCGCCACCCACACCTGCGGGAAGCGTTCCCATGGGACTCGACACCGCGCTACATGTTGCGAGATCGGGACTCGATCTACGGAGCAGTGTTCAAGCAGGAAGCGCGGAATCTCGACATCGAAGAAGTCGTCACGGCGTACAGATCGCCGTGGCAGAATCCATTCGTGGAACGGTTGATCGGATCGATCCGACGCGAGTGCACGAACCACATCATCGTCTTCAGTGAAGTGTCTCTGCGCCGAATCCTGAAGTCGTACTTTCTCTACTACGCGGATTCGAGAACTCATTTGGCACTGGACAAGGATGCCCCAAACCCAAGAGTAGTTCAGTCTTCAGAAACCGGACCGGTTGTCGAGATTCCGCAAGTCCGCGGCTTGCACCATCGTTACGAACGCCGGACCGCCTGAGCCGACAGACCGCTCATCACCGCACTGCAGGATCGACGTGCGCACAACTTCGTCAATACCCTAGTGATTTGGATCTCTCTCAAGATCTCTCCGATCTTGACAGTGAATTCAACGCCCTCCTCGGCATTCAACCGAAGCCGTATCTAACCAATTTCGCGTGCGATGGAGTTTCTGGTAGGGACAGGTCGGAACAGGCAACTGGCACTGACTAGAACTTGAATCTAGGTTCATTGAAAAACGGACTGAAATGATTTGCTGGGATTGGGCGTCTAACGGAACTATCATTCTGCTGCAGGCGCAATACGAATCAGGTCCCCAGAGGCGCAACGCAGCCGGATTCCTTTGCAAGCCTGATCCGACTGCAGGAAGGACTCGTTAGGAAGCCCCCCGAATTTCCTGCGCGGCCGAACAGTAGCCGCCCCAGTCACGTCGTCACGGCCCGCTTGGGACGCTTGTTCGGTTTCGTGCTCGACTTCGTGGACGGCTTCTTCGAGCGTTGCTGCATGCCAACGGTTTGAGGATGCGCTGCTAGCTGCCCGGATATGGCCAATTCGAAGGAACTCTCCGGAAGGAGCTCCATGGCCTCAAGGAGGGTGAGGAAATCCCAGTGGTTTCGAGCCTTCACGATTTTTCCTGACCGGATCTCGATGAAAGCCATCCCGGGTAAGGTTAGACGCTTCCAAGACGCAATATGCCGTAGCTTTGCTCGGCACCGGATCGCTACATACTGGCCGCACCCGATTTCTTCGAGTACCTCGATCCGAATGCCCGAAAACACCGACCGGAAGGCCGCATGGAAGGCCCGGAACTGTGCGGGTCCTTTGATGACTTGTCCGTAGATACCGTAGGCCACGCCTTGGGGCGCCATGAGTTCGTCGATCGCGTCCGCGTCACCTTCGTTCCAGACTGTGCGGAACCATTCTTGGAGGGGCTCCCCATTCTTCGGACAGGAAATCCTGGGTCTTAAGGTGGATCGCCGCCGCTGAAATGGGTTGATATTTAGCCCGCCGTCGGGCCTGTGGGAACGGTGAAAAAGCCGAGTCTTCGAGGCTGTTTTCAAGCAACTGTGGGAATCCGCATGGTGTGGGGATTTGCATAGCTGCGTCAGTTTCCACAGGCCCTCGGCGCGCGCTGAAAGTACACGGCCTCGGGCGTCTGATAGTCGAATACTTGATGGCCGCGTTCCTGATTGTAAAACCTGAAATAGAGGTTCAGGTTTGCGATCGCTTCGGGAACGCTCAAGTAGTCCTTCAGGTACACTTCCTCGTACTTCACCGTTCGCCATAAGCGCTCGACGAAGATGTTGTCCAGGAACCGGCCCCGACCGTCCATGCTGATCGTGATGCCCTGGTCTTCGAGCCGGCCCGTGAAGATATTGCTGGTGAACTGCGCACCCTGATCCGTGTTGAAAATCTCTGGTTGCGCTTTCGTCAGCGCCCAGTCCAGTGCCGACACGCAAAATCCGCTGTCGATCGACGTGGACACTTCCCAGGCCAGCACGTACCGGCTGAACCAGTCCATGATCGCCACCAGATAGATGAATCCTTGCCGTAGTCGAATGTAGGTTATATCCGTGGCCCACACCTGATCGGGACGCACAATCTCCAGATTGCGCAACTGGTATGGGTAAATCCGGTGTCCCGGGGCCGGCATCGACAACTGCGGTTTGGGATAGATCGCTTCCAGTCCCATGAGCCGCATCAGTCGCCGCACCCGCTTCGCATTGACCCGCCGACCTTGCGTCTGCAACCACCAGGTCATACGCCGAATCCCGTAAAACGGGGTTCGCGTATATTGCTCGTCCAACAGACGCATCAACGCGATGTTCTCGGCGCTCTCGCCCACCGGTGTGTAGTAGAGTCCCGATCGGGACACGCCGGTCAACCGACACTGCTCGACGATGCTCAACTCGTCGTGATTCGATTCGATCCATGGTCGTCGATGCTCTAACGGGAAAGTCCCGACTTTTTTTGAGCCACTCCACCTCGACCTGTAATTTTCCGATCTGTTGGTAGAGTTCCGCCTGCACTTGCTCATCGGCTTCACTGGCCTGTACTCGGCCATTGGAGAAGATGTCCGATACGCCGTCGAGTACTTGCTTTTTCCACTTCGTCACCATGTTCGGGTGAACTTCGTAGTGGGACGCGATTTCCTGGATCGTGCGCTGTCCCTTCACCGCTTCCACGGCAATCTTTGCCTTCAATTCTGCGCTGTACTGCTTCCGCCCTCGCTTCTTCATCTGCCTCTCCCGAGGTAGCGATTTTACACCTTAGTGACCTGTCCGAATTTTGGGGAGCACCTCACTTCCGACACGGTCTCAGCCATCTTGCTTCTCCAAGGAACGACCTTCTCGATGCTCCCGGCGGCAGGATCTTGCACAGTGATCCAACCCCAGGAATCGGCTGGTCTTTCTCATGAGATTTCGAGGTCATTCCAATAAGTGTGTAAAAAGAAAAAGGCGGTGTACGCTTTCGGTGAACTTTAAACCGATAGCAAGATCCCGGCGCCAACCGGGAGAAAGGTACACCACCCATGGAGAAGAAGAACACACCGGGATCAGAACAGTCAACGAATCGATACGAAGACCTTGAAGATTGGGCACGGACCCGGGTTCAGGTTTGGCTCCAAGAGCTACTGGAAGGGGAAGTGACGGAGTTTCTGGGGCGGGAAAAGTCTGAACGAAGCCCAGATCGACGCGGGTACCGGAACGGGCATGGAAAGCCGCGGCGGTTTGGAATGTTGAACGGCACGATGGAAGTGCGTCGTCCACGGGTCCGAAACACGGCAGAGCGATTCGAGAGCCAGGTTCTGCCGTACTTTCACAGGAAGTCGAAACAGTTAGGGCAGTTGTTGCCTGAGCTCTACCTTCACGGGCTCGCCACAGGAGACTTCGAGCAGGCGATGCGCGGGATGCTGGGTGCGGGCGCTCCGTTGTCGCGGGCATCGATCCAGCGACTGAAGTCGACGTGGCAGTTGGAGTACGACGAGTGGACCCAACAAGATCTATCCGGGCTCGAGGTGGTGTACCAATGGGCCGATGGTTTGTACGTGAAGGCCGGGATTGCGAAGGAACGTGCAGCGTTGCTGGTGATCATCGCGGGCCTGTCCGACGGGCGTAAAGTGCTGCTGGCCTGCGAGAGTGGACAGCGGGAGAGCACGGAGTCCTGGAGCCGCATTCTCCGCAATCTGAGGGAGCGTGGCCTGAAGCTAGGGAAGCTTACGGTGGCCGATGGTCACTTGGGCATTTGGTCCGCACTGGCCGAGCAACACCCTGAGGGGAAGGAACAGCGTTGCTGGAACCACAAGGCGATGAACGTGGTCGATCACCTGCCTAAAACCGAGCAGCCAGCCGGTAGACAACTCCTCCACAGCATGGCTTTCGCTGAGTCCCGGGCTCAGTGCGAACGGAAGCGGGATCAGTTCATCCGGCGGTATCAAAAGAACTACCCAAAGGCGGGTGAAACGCTGCTGCGGGACTGGGACCGGATGGTCACCTTCTACGACTTTCCAAAGGAGCACTGGACCCATCTGAGAACGACTAACATCGTCGAGTCGCCCTTCGATATGGTTCGTCTCCGTACCAATGCGGCGCGTCGCTTCAAGAGGGTCGAAAACGCCACGGCGATGATCTGGAAATTATTACGTGTCGCTGAGAAAGCCTGGCGACACTTAAAAGGATCCGATCTCCTACAAGAGGTCTATGATGGTCAGCACTTCGCTGATGGCATCAGAGTCGTGTCGAAATCGAAGGCCGCCGCCTGATGACTTTTACACACCTTTTGTAATGACCTCGAGATTTCTACAGACCTGTATAAGTCAGCGAACGCTCCAAGCATGCCGAGTAAGCACGGCCCGGTATTGCCGTTACCGTCTGATCGCAGAGCTGATCTAACGGAATCTACCGCGAATGATATCTTGCAAGACCGGCCCGTACAAAACCAGCAATTTGTTGTAGTCGATCGGCCGGACTCCGTACGGCCCCTGGCTCCCGGTTGAAAACGCTCGAGCAAGGTCCTGAAAACGCCAAAGGGTAGAACCATGCACTTCCGCAGGGTGGGCAAACCTTTGGCGACAAGGCAGGAGTAATCCGCTGCCGATCGTGTTCTACGATCACTTCTACGTGTAGCGACTATACGGCACCTTGCGCCAACCCCACCTTCTGGTAACCCTAGATAAAGGTGGCGATAGGCTGCGCTTTCTTGCAGTATCTTGTTGATACTAGGTGCCACACAGTTGTAGCTGGACGAGACACGGAGCGTCGCTTTACACGAAAGGGAGTCAGCATTTGATACGACGGTTCGTGCCGTTGCCACTTTTTACAGCCCTCGCACTTAGCGTGTCGGTGTCATCCGTCTGGTCCCAAGAATCTGCGATAGAACTTCCGTCTATTCGATCGGATCTCGATGCGACAGGGTTTGCGGGAACCGTCCTCATCTATGGAGTTATTGTCAAAAGTGGTGTTTAGGAGATTGATTCAAGCGGCGGTCTGATCGAGCTTTGTCACTTCGATTCCATCGTTAAATTTCACTCCAGTAATCACCTTGACCAGATCATCGAATCCTCGTAATCGTCGCCAGTTCTTCTCAGCGCACTGACCCAGCTTGAACATCATGTGCAGCATTCCATCCCGTGTCAGGCAGCCTCTGGATCGCTTGGTTCGGTGTCGAATGGTGGCAAAGGTCGATTCAATGGGATTAGTCGTTCGGATGCTCTGCCAGTGCTTGGCCGGAAAGCCGTAAAAGGCCAGCAGTTCTTCTCTGTCTTTCTGCAGGCAGACAGTGGCTTTCGGATACTTCGGCTCATAGGTTTCAATGAACAGATCGAATGCCTTCTCGGCATCTGCGTGTGTCTCAGCCTTCCAGATCGCGTGCAGTGCCTGTTTCGCTTTCGCCTGGACCGACTTGGGTAAGCAGTTGAGCACATTCATGGTCTTGTGCATCCAGCAGCGTTGTTGGTGTGTCTCGGGATAGATTTCCTCCAGTGCGGCCCAGAACCCCATCGCCCCGTCACCGATGGCCAACTTCGGAATATTCATCCCTCGGGACTTCAGCTTCAACAAGACCTCACGCCAACTCTGTGTCGATTCCCGTACACCGTCTTCGATCGCCAGAAAACGCTTCTCTCCGCGTTCATTCACGCCGATCACGACCAACGCACACAACTTGGTTTGTTCAGCTCGAAGTCCGCTGTAGATACCGTCGGCCCAGACATAGACCCAGCGGTCGGCGTCCAAACGCTGGTCGCACCCGATGCGGTACTCTTCAGCCCAGACCCGTTTCAAGCGCGATACCGTGCTCGCTGACAAGCCCTGCGCCTTCGGACTGACAAGAACTTTCAGGGCCTCACCCATCTCGCCACTGGAGACGCCTTTCAAATACAACCACGGCACGGCGGCTTCCATCGACTGCGTCTTCCGAATGTAGGGGGGTATCAGGGCCGAGCGGAACGTCACAGCTTCGCCCGTCTTGGCGCGAACCTTCGGGATTTGCACCGTTACCGGACCCAGGCCGGTCTGCAGCTCGCGTTCAGGCAGATAACCGTTGCGCACCACTCCAGCCTTCCCCGTCTCGGTTCGCCGATCGCCGTGCTGGGATAGCAGTTCGGACAGTTCGGCTTCCACAGCGCGTTGGATCAGCTCTTGCGCCCCGGCTCGTAGCAGGTCGGTCACTGGGTCTGCAATCGCTTCTCGATCTTCCAGTTCAATAACGATACTCTTACTCATAGTGGCGTATCTCCTTTGGTTGCTTTGAAGTCTCGTAAACAACAAATCAACCAGATACGCCGCTTTTCTTCAATCCCTCAAACACCAGATTCGGTTATAACTCTCATCTATGACTTGAGCGGCAACTTGAGGTGCTCCCCAAAATTCGGACAGGTCACTAAGGTGTAAAATCGCTACCTCGGGAGAGGCAGATGAAGAAGCGAGGGCGGAAGCAGTACAGCGCAGAATTGAAGGCAAAGATTGCCGTGGAAGCGGTGAAGGGACAGCGCACGATCCAGGAAATCGCGTCCCACTACGAAGTTCACCCGAACATGGTGACGAAGTGGAAAAAGCAAGTACTCGACGGCGTATCGGACATCTTCTCCAATGGCCGAGTACAGGCCAGTGAAGCCGATGAGCAAGTGCAGGCGGAACTCTACCAACAGATCGGAAAATTACAGGTCGAGGTGGAGTGGCTCAAAAAAAAGTCGGGACTTTCCCGTTAGAGCATCGACGACCATGGATCGAATCGAATCACGACGAGTTGAGCATCGTCGAGCAGTGTCGGTTGACCGGCGTGTCCCGATCGGGACTCTACTACACACCGGTGGGCGAGAGCGCCGAGAACATCGCGTTGATGCGTCTGTTGGACGAGCAATATACGCGAACCCCGTTTTACGGGATTCGGCGTATGACCTGGTGGTTGCAGACGCAAGGTCGGCGGGTCAATGCGAAGCGGGTGCGGCGACTGATGCGGCTCATGGGACTGGAAGCGATCTATCCCAAACCGCAGTTGTCGATGCCGGCCCCGGGACACCGGATTTACCCATACCAGTTGCGCAATCTGGAGATTGTGCGTCCCGATCAGGTGTGGGCCACGGATATAACCTACATTCGACTACGGCAAGGATTCATCTATCTGGTGGCGATCATGGACTGGTTCAGCCGGTACGTGCTGGCCTGGGAAGTGTCCACGTCGATCGACAGCGGATTTTGCGTGTCGGCACTGGACTGGGCGCTGACGAAAGCGCAACCAGAGATTTTCAACACGGATCAGGGTGCGCAGTTCACCAGCAATATCTTCACGGGCCGGCTCGAAGACCAGGGCATCACGATCAGCATGGACGGTCGGGGCCGGTTCCTGGACAACATCTTCGTCGAGCGCTTATGGCGAACGGTGAAGTACGAGGAAGTGTACCTGAAGGACTACTTGAGCGTTCCCGAAGCGATCGCAAACCTGAACCTCTATTTCAGGTTTTACAATCAGGAACGCGGCCATCAAGTATTCGACTATCAGACGCCCGAGGCCGTGTACTTTCAGCGCGCGCCGAGGGCCTGTGGAAACTGACGCAGCTATGCAAATCCCCACACCATGCGGATTCCCACAGTTGCTTGAAAACAGCCTCGAAGACTCGGCTTTTTCACCGTTCCCACAGGCCCGACGGCGGGCTAAATATCAACCCATTTCAGCGGCGGCGATCCACCTTAAGACCCAGGATTTCCTGTCCGAAGAATGGGGAGCCCCTCCACTCGTATCACGCGGCTCACGCTGAGCGCATAGAACGCAAATTGATTCCGGCTTCGACCTTCAAGATTCTCAATTCACTGATAGCTCTCGAGACCGGCGTCGTTGCTGACAAGGCCGCTGTGGTCTCATGGGACGGCGTTGTCACCGACCGCCGTGAACTTAACAGAGATCTTGATTTGCAGACAGCTTTTCGCCTCTCTTCAGTTTCGCATTTTCAGGAGCTGACAAGGCGCATTGGAATGGAACGGATGCAGCAGTGCATAGATGATGTCGGTTATGGGAATCGTGATATCTCAGGGAGTATCGACGAGTTCTGGTTGACAGGAAGGCTCCGCATCTCGCCGCGTGAGCAAATCGATTTTCTCCAACGTCTGCATCGCGGTGATCTGCCCTTCTCAGCCGTGACGATGGATACGGTAAGGGAGATGATGGCAGTCGAACGGACATCAAATTATGTACTACGTGCGAAAACTGGATGGGCGGTGCTCCCCGATGGCGACAACGTGGGCTGGTGGGTTGGGTGGGTTGAAAGCGAAGATGGGGTGTATTTTTTCGCCACGGTACTGGAAGCAAAGGCCCCGAATGATACATTCGGTCCGGCTAGGGAAGACATAACTCGTAATGTACTTGTCGAGCTTGGAGTGCTGCATTAGGTGTACTCATAGGTCGACCTACAGCTAATTGCCAAGCCATAAGCTGAGACGACACGAACTGTCGGAAAAGCGAATCGATGAAGCTCGCAGTTTCCGATATTGATGGGACACTGACGAAGACGTCCGCCGTGGACGAAGAGTGTTATCTTCAGGCGTTTATCGATGTACTCGGTATTAAGTCCGTAGACAGCAACTGGTCAAATTACGAACACGTAACGGATCTCGGCGTTATGAACAACGTCTTCACGACGCGGTTCGGGCGACCGCCCAAAACCGTCGAAATATCGAAGTTCATCGAACAATTCGTAGCCTTGTTAGAGGAGCGCAATCGTTTGAACAACGGAGCATTCGAAGAGATTCCTGGGGCTGTCTCCTTTCTGGCCAGTTTCGGACAGCGTTCGGACTGGCGAACGGCCATAGCAACTGGTGGCTGGGAGCGGTCAGCGAGACTGAAGCTTCGGACGGCAGGAATTGATGTAGGAGAGACTCCAACCGCTTTTGCTGAGGATGGCCCCTCGCGGGAGTCGATTGTGCGAACGGCTATTGATCGAGCGTCGTCCATTTATAAGCACAGGGCCTTCCAGAAGGTCGTGTCAATCGGCGATGCGGTTTGGGACGTTCATACTGCTAACCGACTTGACTTGCCGTTTGTCGGAGTGGGATACGATGATCGGGCAGCAAGACTTCGTCAATTCGGCGCGAGTCATGTGATTTTGAATTTTCTCGATCAACAGAAATGCCTGCGTAGTTTTGAAAATGCTGTAGTACCCAGGGGGCCAGCAAACACGCGACTGAACTTGGCCGTATAACCAGCTTACCCATCCTAGTAAGAAGGAGAACTCTGTGGTTCAGGCAGTGGTGTTTGATTTCGATCTAACGCTCGCAGATTCAACATCCGGCGCTGTGGACTGCGTGAACTATGCGCTTCAGAAAGTGGGCTTGTCACCCGTAGATCCAATCCAGATTCACCGGACAATAGGGCTTTCAATTCCGCGAATCTTCACGACTCTGACCGGCAAGTCCGATCCCATCAGATTTTCGGAGTTTTCTGACCGGTTTATCGAACGAGCGGACCAGGTTATTGAGGTGCTCCCCAAAATTTCGGACAGGTCACTAAGGTGTAAAATCGCTACCTCGGGAGAGACAGATGAAGAAGCGAGGGCGGAAGCAGTACAGCGCAGAATTGAAGGCAAAGATTGCCGTGGAAGCGGTGAAGGGACAGCGCACGATCCAGGAAATCGCGTCCCACTACGAAGTTCACCCGAACATGGTGACGAAGTGGAAAAAGCAAGTACTCGACGGCGTATCGGACATCTTCTCCAATGGCCGAGTACAGGCCAGTGAAGCCGATGAGCAAGTGCAGGCGGAACTCTACCAACAGATCGGAAAATTACAGGTCGAGGTGGAGTGGCTCAAAAAAAAGTCGGGACTTTCCCGTTAGAGCATCGACGACCATGGATCGAATCGAATCACGACGAGTTGAGCATCGTCGAGCAGTGTCGGTTGACCGGCGTGTCCCGATCGGGACTCTACTACACACCGGTGGGCGAGAGCGCCGAGAACATCGCGTTGATGCGTCTGTTGGACGAGCAATATACGCGAACCCCGTTTTACGGGATTCGGCGTATGACCTGGTGGTTGCAGACGCAAGGTCGGCGGGTCAATGCGAAGCGGGTGCGGCGACTGATGCGGCTCATGGGACTGGAAGCGATCTATCCCAAACCGCAGTTGTCGATGCCGGCCCCGGGACACCGGATTTACCCATACCAGTTGCGCAATCTGGAGATTGTGCGTCCCGATCAGGTGTGGGCCACGGATATAACCTACATTCGACTACGGCAAGGATTCATCTATCTGGTGGCGATCATGGACTGGTTCAGCCGGTACGTGCTGGCCTGGGAAGTGTCCACGTCGATCGACAGCGGATTTTGCGTGTCGGCACTGGACTGGGCGCTGACGAAAGCGCAACCAGAGATTTTCAACACGGATCAGGGTGCGCAGTTCACCAGCAATATCTTCACGGGCCGGCTCGAAGACCAGGGCATCACGATCAGCATGGACGGTCGGGGCCGGTTCCTGGACAACATCTTCGTCGAGCGCTTATGGCGAACGGTGAAGTACGAGGAAGTGTACCTGAAGGACTACTTGAGCGTTCCCGAAGCGATCGCAAACCTGAACCTCTATTTCAGGTTTTACAATCAGGAACGCGGCCATCAAGTATTCGACTATCAGACGCCCGAGGCCGTGTACTTTCAGCGCGCGCCGAGGGCCTGTGGAAACTGACGCAGCTATGCAAATCCCCACACCATGCGGATTCCCACAGTTGCTTGAAAACAGCCTCGAAGACTCGGCTTTTTCACCGTTCCCACAGGCCCGACGGCGGGCTAAATATCAACCCATTTCAGCGGCGGCGATCCACCTTAAGACCCAGGATTTCCTGTCCGAAGAATGGGGAGCCCCTCCTATGGCTAATTCGACGGTGATATTCCCTCATGTTCCCCGCACCTTGTCGCTACTCAAAAGCTTTGGTCTTCGCACGGCAATCGTTTCCACAAAGTTCCGTTATCGAATCGAAGGCATTCTTGCCCGTGAGGGGCTGATCGATTCGTTTGAGGTGATCGTCGGCGGAGAGGATGTGGACGAACACAAGCCAAATCCAGAAGGATTACATCTCGCGCTTTCTAAATTAAAGGTGAAGGCTGCGGACTCCTTCTATGTGGGGGACCATCCAGTCGATGCTGAGGCAGCCGAGCGCGCTGACGTTCCCTTCATCGCCGTTTTGAGCGGAAGTTCAGTGGCCAGTGATTTCGACGGACATCCGGTTCTTCAGATTCTGTCGTCTCTAGCGGAATTGCCTATGCTGTCGCGTGGACGATAGCCCACTCAGCCATATAGCCGCGAACCCGTGCCCGTACTTAGGGCCCGGGTTGTTCTGAAACGTTCGCTGGATTCCGCCCGATAAACGCCGAAGGATAGAGCCATTCACTTCCGCAGGATGGGTAAACCCTTGGCGACAAGGTAGGAGTAATCACATACCGGCGTTGTTGCACGAATCAATGCAACTTGTTGAATTCATTACGTTTTTCGCTCAAACACGAAAAACGTAACGCGTTGATTCCATTAGTGTTTCCGTGATTCATGCACCAACGCCGCGCTCCACTGCACGCCGGTTGCGACGGACTGCAGCAGGACCCGCTTGAAATTCCTTTCTCCGAGCTGTCCTGTGATCGGCTGCAGAGTGCGAGGTGACTTGGTCGGTCGACGCCGCCTGGACCGCTTGCCCACTTGCGAGTTTTCTGATTGGTCCTCATAAGTCGCCAAGGGAGGAGCAATAGGGGCCGGGACGAGTCATTCCAATTGCGTGTTTTCCGGACAATCATACTGCGTATTCCGGACCATCCTGAACACTGATTCCGATCCATCGTGAACACCGATTCCGGGATCGTGAACGCGGATTCCGGGATCCTGAACAGTGATTCCGGTGATCCTGAACACCGATTCCGGCCATCGTGATCACTCGTCGGTAGCGAAGTTTGGAGCTTTTAGGTTCTCCTGAAGCACAGGAGGGCCTTGATGGCAACGAAACGACTACCGATGAGACAGATACGCGAGATTCTACGACTCAAACACGACCAACAGCTCAGCCACCGGGCGATCGCCAGCGCATGTCGCGTGGGCTTGGGCACCGTTGCGGACTACTTGGGACGGGCCAAGCAGGCCGGACTGGAATGGCCGCTGCCCGAAGACCTGGACGAGGCAGCGCTTGAAGCGCGGCTGTTTCCCCGCGCGGGACCGGGCTCCCGGGAACGGGTGGCTCCGGATGTAGAACGGATCCACCAGGAGTTGAAGCGTGTTGGAGTCACCCTGCACCTGCTGTGGGAAGAGTACCGAGAAGCGAATCCAAAGGGATATGCCTACAGCCAGTTCTGTGAGATCTACCGGCGTTGGGCCCAGAAATTGAAGCCCTCGATGCGACAGGTGCACCGCGCCGGAGAGAAGACCTTCATCGACTTTTCCGGCAAACGGCCACAGCTGACGGATCCACGGACGGGCAAAGCTATTCCAGTCGAGTTGTTCGTCGCTGTTCTGGGCGCCAGCGGTTACACCTACGCGGAAGCGACACCGAGCCAGAAACTCCCCGATTGGGTCGGCGTGCATATCCGCATGGTGGAGTTCTTCGGCGGATCGAGCCGGATCTGGGTTCCCGACCAACTCAAGAGTGCCATTACCCAGCCCTGCCGCTATGAAGCAGGCGTCAACCGTACCTACCAGGATGAGGCCGAACACTACGGCGCCGTTGTCATACCGGCCCGGCCGCGGAAAGCTCGGGACAAAGCGAAAGTTGAATCGACCGTCCTGGTCGCACAGCGGTGGATCCTGGCCAGGATCCGGAATCGCACGTTCTTCAGTCTGGCCGACTTGAACGGAGCCATTCGAGAGTTGCTGGTGGAACTGAACCAGCGGCCGATGCAGAAGCTTCGAGTATCCCGCCTGGAACTCTACGAGCGGCTGGATCGACCGGCATTACAGCCCCTCCCGACCAACCGGTATGAACAGGCCGAGTGGAAGGACTGTCGTGTCAGCATCGATTACCACATTACCGTGGACCGCCATCCTTACAGCGTGCCCTGCCAGTTGATCCATGAGAGGGTGGAAGCGCGTTACACGGCGTCCATTGTCGAGGTCTACTACAAAGGCCGGCGCGTGACGTCCCATCGCCGTCGCTACGATCACAAGCCGTCGACTCTGTCCGAACATATGCCCAGTGCCCATCGGGCCCATGCGGAATGGACACCGTCCCGGCTGATTAGTTGGGCGGAGAAAACTGGCCCCAAGACCGGCCGCCTGGTCGAGGAGATCATGAAACGGTGGCCGCATCCGGAACAGGGGTACCGGGCCTGCCTGGGATTGATGAGTCTAGGTCGCCGCTCCGGCGCCGAGCGGCTCGAAGCCGCCAGTGCGCGGGCGCTGCACTTGCAGTCCTATAGCTACCGCACCGTCAAGAACATCCTGTCGTCGGCCCAGGACCGGTTGCCTTTCGGGGACACCGAAACCCCACCGACGCCCCATCACGACAACATTCGCGGCGCCGCCTACTATGCGGACCCCGAGGAGACGCACTCATGCTAATGGAACAAACCCTGGAGAAGATGAACCAGATGAAGCTATCGGCCATGGTCGAGGCCCTGGAGCAGCAACGCCGCTCGAATCAGTACACGGATCTCGGCTTCGAGGAACGTCTGGGCCTACTGGTGGATGAGGAGTGGACGGCCCGGGAGCACCGCAAGCTCACCCGACGCCTGCGCGCGGCGAAGCTGCGCGACGCGACGGCATCGCTGGAAAACGTCGACTTCAAACATCGTCGCCGTCTGGACCGTTCCCAAGTCCTCGCCCTGGGCTCCTGCGGGTGGATCCAAGACCGGCACAATCTTCTCATCACCGGTCCGACCGGCATCGGAAAGAGTTTTCTGGCTTCGGCTTTCGTCGAACGCGCCTGCCGGCGGGGTTTTAACGCCACCTACGTCCGCATGCCTCGGCTCTTGCACCAACTGGCGGTCGGCCGTGGCGACGGCTCCTACACCCGAGTCCTGGCCCGTCTGGCCAAAACCGATCTGCTGGCCATCGACGACTGGCTCCTGGCCCCGCTGCGCGACGCTGAACGCCGGGACCTGATCGAAGTCGTCGAGGAACGGAGCGAACGTTCCGCCATCTTGATCGCCAGCCAGCTCCCGGTCCCCGACTGGCACGGCGTCATTGGCGACCCGAACCAGGCCGACGCCATCTGCGATCGCCTCCTCCACAATGCGCACCGTATCGAACTGAAAGGGGCATCGATGCGGCAAACCAAGACCCAACCCAAGACGTTGAAGGAGTCCCGATGATCGGCGCACCGATGCATCCACACGCCGCCGCCAGGGGGTACTCCAGGCCGGCCCCGGACCCAATCGTCGCTCCTGCGCAATCCTCGCGCGAAGGAAGTGCGGGAATCCGGGTCCGGGCGCGGAACGCGCGCCTCACGCAGGGCACGGGGCCTGTGGAAACTGCCGCAGCCGTGCAAATGGGAATGGTGGCCTTCGGCCGACTTTCTCTTGATCATTTCCACCGCTGCTTGCAAAAGCCTCCGCGAAAAACGCTCCCGGCTTTCGCACAGTTACACACAGGCCGGCGGCGATTTATCACAATAATTTTGGAAAGGACTAAAACAGGGAAAACCTGGACTCTGAAGGAATAAACTGAGACGCTAACCCGTCGCTTCGCTCCGGCGAGTGTTCACGATGGCCGGAATCGGTGTTCATGATTCCGGAACTGGTGTTCACGATCAGCGGAATACCCACATACGGAGTGCTCCATGAACCGTGCCTCACATACAAGTACGGTTATGTCTTATTGAGCCCGGTGACGATTGTGAGTCCTTACAGGGGGCCCCGTGCGAGGAATTCGAACAGGCTTTTGCGGGCGGGATCGAGTTGAACGAGATCCCGATGGATCCGGAGTTGGATGCCTAGCGCTTCGCAGGTGGGCTTTAGGACATCGGCTAGACGGCCCGGGCGGACGGTCAGCCATGCAGGCCGGACGCCAGACTCTTTCAATTGATCAACCACTTTTGTGGGAATCGAGCACAGTACGTCGTTCATCGACGTCTCCACCACGAGCATCTCCTGATTAACGATGGAGCCGCTTGTCGACTCCACCATGAGAAGGCTGTACGGATAGAGAGGGCGCAGTTTCCCGTCACCAATTGGAGTCGGCACTAAGAAAAGATCCACCTCGATTCCATTCTTAGCTTTCGGAAACGCATGGCATTGCCGCAACGCATCAGCGCCTGGAATAACGCGAGGGATGGAGATGCTCACAGGTGGAATGTGCCTGAACTCATCCGTCCACTGATCACCGTTAGAGCCCCTCTTTAGCGTGCGTATCAGGTATGTCTGCGGATCGTCGGGTCGAACCGCCGAAGGATTTGCCTGAAGGCGCGGAGCCACATGCAACAATTGCTCGAGTGCGACCTCCAGCATCGTCGCGTCATTCTTCTCGATGAACCAGGGAGCAAAGCCTGGCCGATAACTTCGAAAACGCGGCCAGGCGTTCTTGCCTCTCAAATTCAAACCCAACCGTTTGGTGGTCCGGCGGTCTTCCGGCTCGAGAAACTTCTTGTTTTCAAACGAAAGCTGGACCTGCGGTATCTCCAGAACCTGCTCCGAAGTGGCATGTTCATCATTATGAAGTGCCCAAAGCTGCGTCAGCGCGGCGGCGCCTGGATACACCGCAACGGCATGGTGCTCTCCGAGCGCTCCCATGACACTGACGAAAATGAGGTCTGCCTCGTCCCCCATTTCGACGCCGAAAACGTCGATCTCCTCCATCCACGTCCAGGGCGCAAGTGCACGTACGCGAGACGCGACGTCGTACAAATCGCGCCAAATATCCAAATCAATGTCGTGTTGTGCCATTTCAAGGCTCAGTATTCGAAATGGAGTGCAGGCGGATCACATAGCACCGGATTGAGTACCGATGCAAGAAACACCCTCACGCTCGGCATCGTACCAGGCACAGAGTAGGCTGGCCATGTTGTCCTTGGGATCTCCACGTCTCTGCCGAGTATTACGCCGCCTACGCCCTGGCGCTCATCCAAAGGTGGAGCCTCCTGCGAAATGAACTGACGGCTTTCCAGGTCGGCTCCCGCTGAATCAGAATTCCTTTTCTCGCGTACTCGTAGCCCTCACAATCAGGGGTCGGAATAAGGTGCCAGCTCAACCGGTCGATGCAACACCTGCATTAAGTGTCTCTGCTGGAGTTGCAAACTCCAGCGTCTTGCGGGGCCGCGTGTTGAGCTTCCTTGCAATCTTGTCCAGATGCTCCTGAGAGTGTACCGATAAGTCCGTCCTTTTGGGAAAGTACTGTCGGAGGAGACCATTTGTGTTTTCGTTCGAACCGCGTTGCCAAGGACTTTTTGGATCACAGAAGTACACGGCAATATCGGTCGCCAGAGTGAACCGCTTGTGATCGGCCATTTCCAGACCGCGATCCCAAGTCAGCGATTTGTAAAGTTCCGTGGGTAGTTTCCGAGCGTGTTCGATCAGTGTCGATACGACGGTCTCGGTGTCCTTACTGGAGACTTTCGCCAGCATCACGTAACGGGAGTGACGTTCGACCAGGGTCGCAATGTGGGTGTTCTTTGATCCGGCAATCAGATCGCCTTCCCAGTGACCCGGTACGGCGCGATCTTCCACTGAAGCGGGACGCTCACGGATTGATATGACGTCGTTGATCTGCCCCCCACCCCGGCCTTTCAAGCTCGCGTGCCGGGACCGGCGAATCGTGCGTCTGGAGCGCAGATACTGAGTGAGCTCTTTCTTCAGAGCCCCGCGGGCCTGAATAAAAAGGCTGCGATAGATGGTTTCGTGTGACACGCGAAGCGACTCGTCTTCCGGCCAGGTGCGTTTCAGCCAGCCCGCAATCTGTTCCGGCGACCAGTCCTCGATGAGCTTCTCTTCAACCCGCTGCCGCAACTGGGGACAACGGGTCAGCCGGCAGGGCTTCGGACGGCGCGCACGCTCCCATGCCTGCTCATCGGCCTCCGAGGCCCGATAGTTATCATAGCCTCCATTACGAGAGATCTCCCGGCTCACTGTCGATGGGTTCCGGCCCAGTGACCGAGCGATAGTTCGCATCGATCGCCGGGCTGCAAGGCCTCGGGAAATCTCTTCACGCTCGACCAGAGTCAGGGCCTGAGGTGCGCGGCGTCGAGCTCGGGGACGGATACCTCCGTGGCGCGACAGCACTGCGTACACCGACGACGACTCTCTACCCAGCAGACGTGCAATCACCTTGGAAGACTCCCCTCGCTCCCGTCGATTCCACACTTCGGCCAGCTCTGCCAACGTAAAGCCCCGCCGACTGCTCTGTTGTTTCTTCCTTCTTTTCTTGGGCATACACTTCACCTCTCCTTTTATGTGAAGTGTTGCATCGACCCCTTGAAATCACCGGAGTTACTGCGGGACAAGGCCGGTAAGATCACATCAGATCCTGGTTTGTCGATTTACTGTAAAAGTGCCCGGACACGAACTGACGTTGGATGACTCCTCACTTGTCGCCAAGGGTTTACCCATCCTGCGGAAGCGAATGGCGCTACACTTCGGCGTTACTCACGATTACTTGTCGTCGATAGCACCCAAGGTCGTAACCAGTGACGATCCAGCGTGCGGCGTTCGTAGACGAATTGTTGCCGCGAAGGAGCGTTGGAAGTAGATGACCCACGAGGAGCCTATTCCCGAATCAATGACTTCCGTCGTGACGCCGGAAACGGAGCCCGACGTGATCGTGCCATTCCCGTCCCGCTTGGTTCTTCAGTTCGTGCCGCGGTCCGTATTTCCCTTGCATTTCGCTCGCTGGAGCGAAAGAATTGCCACACACTCATCCCATTCTCTAGCGGGAAAGGGTCTCTTATTCTCTCTATCCGCGGCGTTTCAATCACAGGCTGGAGGGCCTCAAATGATTAAATCAGTCAGACACATAGTGATAATGATGGTTGTAGTGATGGTCGCCATTGCGCCTATGGCGGCAGCAGAACAAGACCAGGGCAAGGCCACGAGCCAGATCGCGACGGCCATTCAGCACGCAGGCTTGTCGGCCAACCAGGAGGCAGCTGAGGGTGCGATGAGGCATCTCCACCACGCGGTGAACTGCATCGAGGGTCCGAACGGGTCGAATTTCGACGTCAGTGCGGGCTACCCGTGTGCCGCGCAGGAGGGAAACGGAATTCTCAACGACATGGGCGATGCTGACCGAGGGATCGCGATCCTTGTCCAGGCAGCCAACGACATCGCTGTCAGCGGTGTTGAAGCGGGGGACCTCGAGTCGCTTCAACTCGCTGCTCGCGGCGCCATCGCCATCCTGGAACTCGTAGCTGCCCAGCGCTAGCCATAGGATGTCAGGAAGAGTTCTGGTGCAGATAGGATTGTCGGAGCGATAAGATCTGCAGTGTGCTGCGGCGATGCTGCCTATGCCGCCATGACGTGACGCCAGATCTCCGCAGGATTCGACTGCAATGTGATCGGAACTGCGAACTGGCGCTTGTGGATCTTCTGCGCCAGTTCGATGCCGACGATCACGCGCCGCGCATTGTAGAATGTCTTGAATCCCAACATCGGCCGCAAGCGCCCCTTCACCCGGCGGTGGTCCTGCTCCACGATGTTGTTTAGGTATTGACAGGAACGAATCTGCACCGGGTTTCGGCCCCGGAAGTTGAACTCACCGTTCATTCCCATGCGTCGCTGGGCGTTGGTGCATGAATCAGGGAAACACTAATGGAATCAACGCGTTGCGGTTTTCGCGTTCGAGCGAAAAACGTAATGAATTCAACAAGTTGCATTGATTCGTGCAACAACGCCGTGAATTCAACGCCCTCCTCGGCATTCAGCCGAAGCCGTATCCAACCAATTTTGCGTGCGATGGAGTTTCTGGTAGGGACAGGCATCTGGGACGTTGACTCGTCCGCCATTCAGTAATGGTCGAGCGGCCGTACAAGAGTCGAATGAGACGTGAACTCTGCTTGTAACGTGGTGGGGTTTCTAGCGTTCAAACGGACGAAGATGACCCCTCTTTTATTGAAGTTGATGGAACTTGGAGGAAATTTTGTCTACAAAATCATCTACAGCCCGTCCCGGAGCCACTCCGAAACGGGCCGTATCTTATTGATTCTAAAAGTCGGGACGAGAGGATTTGAACCTCCGACCCCCCGGCCCCGAACCGGGTGCTCTACCAGACTGAGCCACGTCCCGAAAAATCAATCCATTCTAGCATAGCGGTCTCACCTCTTATCTCACTTGGATTCAGCTCTTACGCTTGAAGTCCGCTGTATCGATTATGTCCGTCCACATTGATAAGGGCTTGAAGTATCGGAACGCGGTCCGATCCAGCTGGAGTGGCGTCAGAGACGCATACCCTTCAGCCATAACGTCGCTGTCAGATGGGAAATCGTCGGCCTGGATGTCGGAGTGATCGTGTAATTCCTCGTGGAGCCAGAAGTACTCTTCGCCTCGAGGGTCCAGGTTTTCAATCAGAACCGTCTTCCCTATCTTTTCGCCCTGCCGGGTCAGGACCACTCCACCATTCCACTCTGCCGGTACGTTCAGGTTCAGGACGATACCCGGAGGCAAACCCTCTTCGAGAACCTTGTGCGCAAGAAGCGCGGTCAGGTCCGCCGTCGCCGCATACTCCACGCTTTTTCTGTACTCGACAGATACCGCAATCGCGGGAATTCCCTGAAGGGCGCCCTCAAAGGCGGCTGCGAGGGTCCCCGAATACAGCACACCATCGCCGACGTTCTTTCCGCGGTTAATTCCTGACACAAGCAGATCGGGATACGATTTCAGAATCCGGAGGCAGGCCAGAATCACGCAGTCGGCAGGGGTTCCGTCGACGACGAACTGGTTGCCCCCCCGCCTCTGATACCGGAGAGGGCGTTTGAGAGTGATTGAATGACTCGTCGCGCTCATCTCGCGCTCCGGTGCCACGATCGTCGTCCGCCCCAGATTGCCCAACGCTCGATCCAGTTCACTCAGCCCGCGTGAAGCGATTCCGTCGTCATTCGTAATGAGGATGCGCTTATCCATTAAAATCTAGTAAAATCCAGCAAAACCTAAAATTGGCTAGTACCAAACAGATAAGCGGCCAACCGAAAGTGGTCGAACCGGCAGGAGTCGGACACTGGAGGGATAATCGGGACGAGAGGATTTGAACCTCCGACCTCACCCACCCCAAGGGTGCGCGCTACCAAGCTGCGCCACGTCCCGTTCGCAGAAAATCTGGGACAGAGGTGTGATCACCCTCACATTCCCAGACTGAAAAGATACTCCGAAATTAAACCTCTGTCCCAGAATTTTCCTCGAGTATAGTCAAGATGGCCTGAAGACCATGGCTCACCTTGCGGAGCGTGTCTTCGGGCAGTTCCTCCCCCGGATCACTATTCCGGGACCGTAACCGCCTGCGGGCGCCGGCAATCGTATACCCCTTCCCGTAGAGGAGTTCCTTAATCTGAACGACGGTCTCGACATCCTTCTTACGATAGACGCGGTGACCGGACTTCGTCTTCTTCGGCGAGAGCACGGGGAACTCGGACTCCCAGAAACGCAGTACGTAGGCCTCAACACCCACAATGTCGGCGACCTCGCCGATCTTGAAATACAGTTTGTCCGGAATCTCAGGACTACTCAAGCACCACCCCGTTTAATTAATCCCGCGTTGCTTGATTATAATCGGCGTTCCCTTAAAAACGAATCGATCACGGATCCGATTTACAAGAAAACGCTCGAAGGAGAAGTGCAATTTACGCGACGTATTCGCAAAAACCGCGAAAGTCGGAGGAGATGCCCGCACCTGGGCGATATAGCGAACCTTGACTTCCGAGGGCAAACCTCCGCGCTCGAGCTTTATTTCTTTCAAAAACTGATTCAGTTCTCCGGTTGGAATACGCCGGCGGCGTTCATCAAAGATTTCAGCGATGATCCCGTAGAAGCGCCCGACACGTTGGCCCGTCTTCGCTGAAACAAAGACGATGGGCGCATAGTCCAGGAACTTGAACTTCTCCCGAATTCTCCGTTCGAATTCCGCTGTAATAGATGCATTCTTCCGCACCACGTCCCATTTGTTCACCGCAATGATCACACTGCGTCCGGACTCGTGCGCATATCCCCCGATCGTCGCATCAATCGAGGTGACCCGCTCAACTCCGTCGACGAGAAGAATAGCGACATCGCTCAACTCCAGATGTTTGCGGGCCATGATGATGCTCAATCGATCCGCTTTCTCACCCGTACGGGAGCGCTGACGAATTCCCGCCGTATCGACGAACCGGAACATCCGGCCATCCTTCTCGATAACGCTATCGATAGCGTCCCGCGTGGTTCCTGCGATCGGAGAAACCATCGCCCGCTCTTCTCCAACAAGCGCATTCAACAGGGTCGATTTCCCGGCGTTCGGACGTCCGATAATCGCAACGCGGATTTCGGTGCTCTCTTGGGCAGGTGCCGGAGTCTTGGGGAGGAACCCGGCAATATCATCCAGGAGGTCAGTGAATCCGCGGCCGTGTTCGGCGGAGAGGGGAAAAGTCTTATCAAAGCCAAGACGGGCAAACTCGGCAACGTCCGGCTCCTGCTTGTCGGAATCCACCTTGTTGACGAGCAGCAGGACCGGACGTCCCGCCTTTCGGAGCAGTTCTGCCAGATTCTCGTCCGCACCGGTTCGGCCCGACCGGCCATCAACAACAAACAGCAAAATAGACGCTGCTTCGATCGCCACTTGCGCCTGTTCGAAAATCTTCTGCGGTATCTCGGACGCCTCACTTGGAATGAGGCCCCCTGTGTCGACGACCTCGAAAGACACGCCGTTCCAATCGAGCGAACCGTAAATCCGATCCCTTGTCATGCCCGGCTCGTCGGAAACGAGCGACCGGCGGCGGCCGATCAGTCGGTTAAATATCGTCGACTTTCCGACGTTGGGCCGACCGACAATAGCTACAAGGGGAATGACAGGTTTGTCCGTGGTGGCAATCTGAGAGCGCTCCGGCATACGCAGTTCGAGGGAACGGGGCCCTCGGCCCACACGTGATGGGTCCGACTGGACTGGGTAGCGTTACCGAGGGATCGCGGGACCTGTCCCCGATGAGGCCTAGCAGCCGCCGGCAATGGAGGGAAGGATCGAGATCGTGTCTCCCGGTCCAAGCTCGGTGGCCAGGTTGTTTTTATCCCTAATATTGTCTTCGTTCACGTAGACGTTAATGAACCGGCGGATCTGTCCGCTCTCATCAAAGATCCTCTCACCCAGGCCGGCAAATTCATCGTTGAGTTTTGTAAGAGCCTCCTCGACGGTTGCGGCCTCGACAGGAACCACTGTTTTACCGGCCGTAAATGTTCTCAAAGGCGTGGGTATCTTAACGTTCACACTCATCCTCTTCGGCTCCTCTCACATTCGGCTCCGCTCCCACAATCTCCATCGGTTCTTCGTCAAATCGGTGTTCGGCTTCGCTGAATTCCCAACTCTGAACCGGACCGACCTTTCCCTTCTCCACTGACCCAATCATATACGACCAACCCGGCCATGCGTGATCGGTGTCGAACTGGGAGGGCTGCGATGGGTGGTCTGGGTGTGAATGATAAATTCCGATAATGTCCAGCGGTCCGTCTTCGAATTCCTTCTGGGCAGCCAACATGTCCTTGGGATCCAATTCGTAGCGATCCATCGCCCGCACCCTGTTGAGGTTCCCACACCTGCGGGAGGTGAACGCGACTCTCGCCTGAGAGTCTACGGTACCGATAATCAGGCCGCAACATTCGTGGGGATAGGTCTCTTCCATGTGCGCATGGATCTGACTCCTTACGTGATCTGGAATTCGAAGCATATAAATCAAGCTCAAGAATTGAGATTCCAGCAGCTGCGGCGCTTCAACCGCAGGTGCGGTCTGTGAGTGCATGCTGTGGAAGCATCGCGTGCTGTTGTGCGCTCCGGTATATCGAGAACCGCCCGAAGGACCATCCCCCCGATGCTGAGTCATACTGCCCGCGTCGGCTCCTCGCTGCGACCAAGGGACGCCTTTGGAATAAACTCGCGGTCCCTGCAAAAACAGACCTCGATTGCCCCATAGCCGACTCCACGTACCTCACTCGGAACAAAGTTCAATAGTAAAAGTTCCGTTTGCTCTTGCCAATCCCAGGAACAAAACAATGGGGACTTCTTGTCCATTTTTAATGGGGACCTCTTGTCCATTCTTTTGGAGTATACACTTAGCCCTGATGAAAGATTTCTTTTCACCCGACGGTTTACTCGCCCAAAAGATGGAAGGTTACGAAACTCGACCGTCGCAGGAGCGAATGGCGAAAATCGTCGCCGAGGCGCTAGAACATCGGCATCACGCCATAGTTGAAGCCGGCACCGGGACGGGCAAGACGCTGGCATATCTAGTTCCTGCTTTGATGCACGGTCAGAGACTGATGATCTCCACGGGAACGAAAGCGCTTCAGGACCAGATCTTCTACAAGGACATCCCGCTGCTTGAGCGGATACTGGACCGGGAGATTCGGGCCGCATATCTGAAAGGACGGAACAACTACCTTTGCAAGTTGAAACTGCATACGTCCCAGAAAGACGGACTCTTCACACCTCTTGATGCGGACAACTTCAGCGATATCACTGCTTGGGCCGGCAAGACGGAAACGGGCGACCGGGCTGAACTCGATTCGATCTCAGACGACGATGAGCTCTGGTCAAGTCTGGACGCACGGCGGGACCGCTGCCTCGGCAGAGGCTGTGAAGAATTCGAATCCTGCTTTCTGACGCTGATGCGGCAAAAGGCGCTGGAGTCGGACATCGTCATCGTCAACCATCACCTGTTTTTCGCCGATCTTGCAATCCGCGACTCGGAGATGGCACAGATTCTCCCCGATTACACTGCAGTTATCTTCGACGAAGCCCACGAACTCGAAGATATTGCGACCAGTTATTTCGGCTTTCATATCAGCAACTACCGCCTCCAGGAACTGATTTTTGACGCCAGGTCTCTCTCCGATCAAGTGAAGGTTCAGATTGACAGGCCCCTCGACACATTGGGCCGAGTGGCGGACCACTTCTTCGGCCGCTTTCTGCTTCTTAGAGATGGGCGGCATCCCCTGCCCGAATTGGACAACATCGATCCACTGATCGATGAACTCTTCGAATTGCGTCGCTTCTTCAAGAAACAATTCGATCGGAGCGTTGAATGGGAAATCCTGGCGCGCCGGTCCGGAGAAATTTCCTCCGAGCTGGAAGTGTTCAAGAACGGCAATCCGGACAACTATGTCTCGTGGCTCGACCGGCGTGGGCGCGGGGTTTTTTTGGAAGCATGCCCGATTGACGTGGCCCCTCTTCTCCGGGAGAGCCTCTTCGAAAAGGTGCCCACGTGCATCCTGACCTCGGCCACGTTGACTGTCGGAGGATCAACCGCCTACATGCAGGCCCGTCTAGGACTTGAACACGTCCAAGGGGAAAGCCTGTCCACCGAATTCGATTTCCACAAGCAGGCCGCGCTCTACATACCCTCCGACTTGCCCGATTATCGGAGCCCGGAATATCTGGGCAAAGCGTCCGGAGAGATTCGGAAGATCCTTCAGGTTTCGGGGGGGCGCGCCTTCGTCCTGTTCACAAGCTACCAGCAGATGCAGGCCTGTTACAAAATACTGGCGCCACTGCTTCCCTACCCGACCCTGTTGCAGGGGAAGACAAGCCGCAGCCGGCTACTCGACGAGTTCCGGAACGGGAAACACGCCGTGTTGTTTGCGACCTCGAGTTTCTGGCAAGGAATCGATGTCAAAGGGGATGCGCTCAGTTGCGTCATCGTCGACAAGTTGCCTTTCCAGGTTCCGTCAGACCCTCTCGTTAAGGCTCGAATTCGCCAAGTTGAGACCGCCGGCGGGAACGCGTTCGCGAACTACCAGGTTCCGGCCGCAATACTGCGCTTGAAGCAAGGGTTCGGACGCCTGATCCGTTCGCGCACAGACTGCGGCATTCTCGCCATCCTCGATAGCCGGTTGCGGACCCAGGGGTATGGCAAACTGTTTCTGGCCAGTCTTCCCGACTACTCTATTGTCGATCGCGTGGATGAGCTGGAAGACTTTCTTGCCGATGAAGGATCGACCAGAGAAGAAGATACAATCCTATGAGGCCTTTACCTTCCGACACCCTGCAGATCACTGAGATCTTCCATTCGATCCAGGGAGAATCGTCCCACGCGGGAAGACCCTGTGTATTCGTCCGCCTGACAGGATGCGGCCTGCGATGCACATACTGCGACACGTCGTATGCGTTCGCCGGCGGACAAGAAATGACGATCGATCAAGTCCTCAACGAGGCATCCCAACATCCGACGCGCCTGGTGGAAATTACCGGTGGCGAACCGATGGAACAGGCCGGCGTGTATCCGCTGATGGACTCCTTCCTCGAAGCGGGCTATACGGTGATGTTGGAAACCGGGGGTCACGTTGCCCTGGCCAAGGTTCCCGGCAAGGTGATCAAGATCATCGACGTGAAATGTCCCGACAGCAACGAAGGCGGAACATTTGTCCAACGGAACCTGGAAACTGCAGAAGCCCACGACGAATTCAAGTTTGTCATTTCATCGCGTCAAGACTATGAATGGTCACGAGAATTCTACCGGCAACATCTCGCCCACAAGCCCCACACCGTACTGTTTTCACCCACGCACGGTCTTCTCTCGGCGCAGGAACTTTCCAAGTGGGTTCTCTCAGACAGCCTCGAGGTCCGTATACAGTTGCAAATCCACAAGTACATTTGGGGCGCGGACACAAGAGGTGTCTGATTTCAAGTAAGTCCTGTTTTCCTATAGGTTTACAATTTTTGACAGGCTGATGCCGCGCCCTCTATTGTTTTGACTTTGAGGGCCCTGGAAAACTAAAATAGGAAAAGTGGGTCTAATATAGATATGGCTGGGACGCGTCACACAATATCCAGTCCTCGCAAAGCCGTCGTTCTGATGAGCGGGGGGCTGGACAGCTGCGTGACGACCGCGATTGCACGAACAGACTGTCAGCTTTTCGGTTTACACGCGAACTACGGGCAAAAAACCGAACAGCGGGAACTTGAGGCGTTTAAAGCTCAGGCCGATTATTTCTCGATCGAAGGCCGGCTGGTTGTCGATCTGGGTTATCTTGGAGCGCTGGGCGGGTCGAGTTTAACGGACCCTGAGATTGCGGTTTCGGACGGAGATCTTGAGAATCGAGCAATTCCCAACACTTATGTTCCGTTCAGAAACGCCCATTTTCTCTCAATCGCGGTCTCCTGGGCGGAAGTGATCGGTGCTCGGAAGATCTTCATTGGAGCCGTTGAGGAAGATAGTTCCGGGTATCCGGATTGCCGGGCCGAGTACTACGACGCGATGAATGCTCTGATCGATATCGGAACACGGCCCACGACGACAATCGAAGTCGTGACACCGCTGATCCGGTTGCGGAAGTCAGAAATTGTTCGAAAAGGTTTCGAACTCGGAGCTCCTTTAGATAAAACCTGGTCTTGTTATGGCCATGAGGGGCCCGCCTGCGGCACGTGCGACAGTTGCATGCTCCGGCTCCGGGCTTTCCACGAAGCAGACTTGGCAGACCCGATACCGTATGCAGTGAAACCCCAGTTTGCAGAAGTTTAACAGATGGAGGTAGCTATGAAATTTGCCAGTCGTGTCTTGCCACTGGCGCTATTCGTCCTGGCCTTTGCGCTCCCATCGCAAGCGCAGACCGGCACCATTTTGGGTGAGGTGATCGGATTCGACGGCTCGCCGTTGGTGGGCGCCGTTATGCTGATCGAACGCCAGGACATCAATCAAGAATTCGAAACGGAAACGGGAACGGACGGCCGATACAGGATTGCCGTCCCGAGGGGAGACTACAGGGTCACACTACAGGTTGACGGTTCAAATCTGACGTTTGTGGACGGCCTTTCCATTGATTCGGGTGAGGAAGAAGTCACGGACTTTGACTTGCCGGAACTGGCCGACACGCCGGAAGCCCGGGCGGCGATGGAAGAGCGGGCACGCGCAGAAGCCACGTCGGCAGCATTTGATGTCGGTCGGGAGGCCTTCGATGCAGGCCGTTTTGAAGATGCAATCGTACAGTTCACGATTGCGGCCGAAAGCGACGACACCCAGCACGTCATCTTTGCAAACCTGGGTGGCGCTCTCGCCGGCGCAGGTCGACATGCGGATGCCGCCGATGCGTATCAGACAGCGATTCTCCTGGCTCCAGCCGAAGCGGGCTACTACAACAACCTGGGCGTGGCTTACGGAAACGCCGGCCAGATCGATGAGGCGATCGAAGCGCTGGATCAGGCCGCGCAGTTGAGGCCGGAAATCGGTGGCGACGCCTACTACAACCTGGGCGTCCTTCTGACCAACAGTGGGCGGATGGCGGACGCCGCAGGGGCGTACGAGCGGGCCATCGAGTTAGACCCCACCAACGCCGAGGCCTACTACCAGATGGGGATTGCCTACTTCGGCACCGCCGCTACGATTCCCGACGCCATTCCGGCTTTCGAAAAGTACTTGGAACTGGCCCCTGATGGCCCCAACGCCGACGCGGCCAGCGGTTTGCTCGCCGCGGCCCAGGCTACGGCAGGTCAATAGCCGGATCCGATTGAATTGATTGAATCGAATGTTCGAGGGGAAGGGGCCCGAACCCTTCCCTCCATCCACCGTCCATGCTCAACTCAAAGAACATCCACATTGCACTGCTCGGAATCATCCTGGGTTCAGCGTTCGCTTACGTATATGGCAGCTACCGGCTGGAATCGCGCCGCCAGGCGGAAGCGGAGGCTTTGGCCGGTTCTTCCGGGGCGGGCATCGGAGCCGAACATCCGGAAATCACTGACGAGCAAATGCTTGCCTTCTTCGCTGAAGCACTCAGGACCAATCCGAACGACGCTGAACTGATATTCCGCTACGCCGATTTTCTATTCAACCTCGGTCGCTATGAGGAATCGGCAGAATGGTTTAGCCGGGCACTGGAAACTTCGCCGGAAGATGCAGCGACCCGGACCGCAATGGCGACGGCCCTCTATGGTTCTGGACGTCTCGATGAAGCGATAGAGGAATTTCAGAGGGCACTTGAATCCGACCCTTCCTATTTACTCGCCCTTCACTATCTTGCACTGACCCACCTCGAAGGCAGAAGTGATGTGGTTTCAGCGCGGGCAGCGCTTCGCCAGATTGAACTGATCGACCCCACATATGAGGGACTGACGTCGATCCGGGAGCGAATCGTGGTTGCCGAGGGCAACTCCGTTTCTCCATAGATCAGCCTATGAGATTCCTCATCCGCGTCGCTGTGGTCTTCGTCATCGTGATGGCAGCGATTTCAGCCCTGCGCGGAATGTTTAAACCATCTTCCCCGCAGCGCTCACCGGCAGGAGGATCCCCCCGCCCGAGCAAGGCCGGCAAACTGATCAAGGATCCGGTTTGCGGTACCTACGTCAGCCAGGATCAATCTCTCACCATGACCCGGGGTTCTGAGACCTTCCACTTTTGCTCCGAAGAGTGCCACGACAAATTCCTGGCCACGGAGACATACGAAGAAGTCCCGCATGATGAATGATCAGTGACGCGTGAGTTAACGCGGGCCACGCTTGCTGGGACAGTGAGCGTCCATTGACGAGACACGGTGTTCGAAGCGAGGAGACGAATAGGAGACGAGTATCGGCAGTTCCGATTCCATCACTGATCACGCGTCGCTTCTTAAAGAACCCGGCATGTCTCGACCTGTGGAGATCGTCTTGGGGTCCAGCCAGTCACGGATACCGTCGCCCAATAGGTTGAGGGACAATACAGTGATCATCAACAGGAGGGATGGGAAAACAACCATGTGGGGTGCGTCGAAGAGATGATTGCGGCCCTCGTTGAGCATCGCGCCCCAGCTCGGAGTCGGTGGCGCAATGCCCAGGCCAAGGAAACTCAGCGACGCTTCGGCCAGTATGGCGACCGCCATACCCACACTGACCTGGACCATCACAGGCTGGACGATATTGGGCAAAACATGCAGGCAAAAGATGCGTGGCCCGGAAGCGCCGAGCGCACGGGCAGCCTCGACAAAATCCAAAGTCTTGACTTTGAGGACTTGCCCCCGGGCGAGCCGCGCAAATCCAACCCATCCCATGACCACTAGTGCCAAGATGAGCCTGTTCAATCCGGGTCCCAAAAATGCGACCAGGGCTATCGCGAGGAGGATCCCGGGGAACGCCAGAAAAGAGTCGATTACGATGGACGTGATGAATGCGTCGATACGCCCGCCGAGGAAGCCCGCAACACCCCCAATCAAGACTCCAAACAGCGCGGAAAACAGGACAACCGTCACACCCACGCGCATGCTGACGCGTGTCCCCAACAATACACGGGATAGGATGTCCCGTCCCAGTTCGTCCGTTCCAAACAGGTGAGTCCCGGAAGGACCCATCAGGCGCTTCGGAAGCTGCTGCAAACCTGGATCGTAGGGCACAAACCAAGGCGCCAGGATTGCTGTCAGAGAAATCAGCACGACAATTAGAAGTCCGGCAAACGCCAGCTTGTTCCGACGGACAAGATCACTCATAGCGGATTCGCGGATCAACAAAGGAATAAACAACGTCTGTCAGGCGATTGACAATGATATAGGTGAGGGCGATCGTGAGAATCGAGCCCTGGACCAAAGGGTAATCGCGCGCGCTTATCGCTTGAAACAGCAGCTGTCCTAAACCCGGCCAGGAAAATATTGTCTCGATGATGATAGCGCCCGCCAGGAGGTTCCCCAGTTGAAGCCCCAATACTGTCAACACCGGTATCAACCCGTTCTGAAGTGCGTGTCGAAACATCACGCGTTTTTCGGACAGGCCCTTTGCCCTGGCAGTCCGCACATAGTCCTGGTGGATTTCCTCCAGCATCGACGCTCTTACCATCCGGGTCGTTATGGCAGCCATCACACCCCCCATCGTAAAAGCCGGCAATATCAAATGCGCCAGACTCTCCCTGCCCGATACCGGTAACCATCCGAGTTCGATTGAGAACAGCAAGATCATCAGTGGGCCAAGGACAAAGTTGGGTAACGACAATCCGAGAAGCGTGAACATGCTGATTGAGCGATCCAAAATGCCGCCGCGACGGACGGCAGCCAGCACGCCCAGAGGCGCCGCAATCAGGAAGGAGAAGAGGACCGCCGTGAAGGCTAGCTGAATAGTGGCTGGATACCGCTGAACGATGCTTTCGACAACCGTTTCCTGATTCCTGAAGGAAACGCCAAGATCACCCCGGAGAATCCCCGACATATAAGAGATGTACTGCTCCGGAATTGGACGGTCCAGTCCCAGTACCTGGCGCAAGCGTTCGACTTCGGTGACGGCGGCACCCTCTCCCAGCATCTGCTCCACGGGATCGCCCGGGACAAGGTGCACGAGCGCGAATACCAGAGTAACGACGACCCAGACGACGGGGATTGTGAGCAGGAGTCGTCTGACGAGGAAGGCACCCATAGGGCGGCAGTATAACTCTTTCGGTGAATCCGGATGTTCTTCTATGGATGGGTTTTAAGAGCGCACAGTCTAACTCGAAACTGACACGATGTGCGGCCGAACATTGGAGGGACGGCCAACCGACGGTGGGCCCATGCCAGTCAATGCGATATTCGCTGGCGCCTGAGGGGCGACGCCGAGATTTAGCAGCCCGTGGCAGAAGCCCCGAGGGCCGCGTTACGGCCAAACGGGGCCGGATTCTAGGAGGCGCCGAAGCGCCGACCCGAAGTCGCGAAGAGGCGCCGGCCCGAAGTCGCGAAGAAGCGCCGGCCCGAAGCCGCGAAGAAGAGACAATGCGCATTCATGGGGAGGAGTCGGCGACAACGAAGACGGCCCCGTTTCGCCGTAACCCTTCGGGCGCAGGGGGGCCACCGACGTATCAAACGGAAGCCGCAGGCGCCCCGCAGGCTTTGTCCGGCATTGGTAAGGCCGGTCACAATGAAAAGACGGCGCCTGCGGCCTCGGTCTCAAACCTCGGTGCCCACTCCTCACTTCGCGCAGCCAACCCGAAGACCCCTGCGCGCGGACCTCGGGACTTCTGCCACGGGCTACTAGAGTCGGAAAGACAGATCCCGCCGCGAGCACGGACATGGACCGCAATTGCTGGAAGCATTAGAATAGAGGATTACGCTCAGGAGGATAGAAAGCATGAGTACGGTGGAAACGATGCAATTTAAGGCCGAGGCCAAGCAAGTCCTCGATCTGATGATCCACTCCCTTTACACGAACAAGGAAATCTTTCTAAGAGAACTCATCTCGAATGCCTCGGACGCCCTGGACCGGCTACGGGTCGAATCTCTGATCCACCCGAACCTGCTCGGCAAGGATGAACTCTTTGAAGTCGTTATCGAATCCGACAAAGACGCTCGAACGGTCACCATTCACGACAGCGGCATCGGCATGGACCGGGACGACGTGGTCCAGAATATCGGGACGATCGCGAAATCGGGGACGCGGGAACTGCTGGAGAGCCTTAAAGACGGGACCAGTGAACTGACCGAAAAGCTCATCGGACAATTTGGTGTCGGGTTTTATTCGGCTTTCATGGTGGCCGAACGGGTGTCGCTGCTGACGCGCCGCGCAGGAGAGGACAAGGCCACGTTTTGGGAGTCTTCCGGGGACGGCGAGTACAGCCTTTCCGAGGCCGAAAAGTTTCGCCGCGGCACGTCGGTCACACTGCATCTCAAACCCGTCGACGGCGAGGGCGGAGGTGAGGACTTCGCCGAAGGCGGGGTCCTCAAACGGGTCATCAAGCAGTACTCCGACTTCGTCACGTACCCGATCTACTACCGTCCGACCGGAGGGAAAGCGGACGAAAGTAAGGATCCGGCGAAATCGGGCCCGGTCAATTCAATGAAACCGATTTGGGCGCGGCCGGCCTCGGAGGTGACCGAGGATGAGTATAAAGAGTTCTACAAACACATCAGCCACGATTGGAACGATCCACTGAAACATTTGTCGTTCAGGGCGGAAGGCCGTATCGAATATCAGGCTTTGCTATATCTCCCGTCGGAAGCGCCGATGGACATCTTCTTCGAATCGGGAAACTTCGGTCTTCAACTCTACGTTCGGAAAGTACTGATCATGGAGAACTGCGAAGATCTGCTCCCGCGCTACCTCCGCTTTGTCAAAGGCATGGTGGATTCTTCCGACCTGCCTCTGAACATCTCGCGGCAGAGACTGCAGGAAGACCGACATATCGCGCAGATAAAGAAGTGGCTGACGCGGAAAGTCATAGATTCGCTGGCCGATATTTCGCAGAACGACAAGGAAACCTACAACAGATTCTGGGAACATTTTGGACGGATCCTGAAGGAAGGCGTCAGCTTTGACTTTGAGAACAAGGACAGGATTACGCCTTTGATTCTGTTCGATTCCTCCCGTGATCCCGAAAAGAAAACGACCCTTGCAGAGTACGTGACCCGGATGAACTCGGACCAGAAAGAGATCTTCTATCTGACCGGGGAATCCCGAGAATCCATTGCGAATTCCCCCCATCTGGAGGCTTTCAAGGCACGGGATGTGGAGGTTCTGTTCCTGAACGACCCGGTTGACGAACTGATGGTCCAGGCACTGACCGAATACGAAGAAAAGAAGCTGAAATCAATCGGAAAAGGAACGGTCGCGCTGGGAAGCGATGAGGAGCAGAACAAGGACCGAAAAGACCTCAATGCCAAGCAGGTTGAATTCGTGGATCTGATGAGCCTTCTCAAGCAGAAGCTTGAAGCTCACATTAAAGAGGTTCGCTTGACGAACCGCCTGACATACTCCCCAGCTTGTTTGGTCGTTTCCGAAGAAGACTTCAGCCCTCAGCTCGATAGAATACTGCGCGTACAGCACGGCCGTACGGAAAAGCAAAAGCGGATCATGGAACTCAACCCGGCTCACCTCATCGTCCAGAAGCTGCAGACTAGAGTTCAGACGGACAAAGACGATCCGCTGATCGACGACTACGCGGAGCTACTCCTGGGCTCTGCTCTGATTGCGGAAGGCTCCGAGCTCACCGACACGAAGAGGTTCACCGAGGCCCTCACCAAGCTGATGGGAGAAAACGTCTAGGCGAATGATCGATCCGAAACAAGCCCGTTCGAATCCCGATCGGCTCAAGGAAATCATTCGCCTGCGAGGCGTCGACCCCGCGAACGCTGACGTCGACCGCTGGCTGGAACTCGACACGAAGCGCCGGGCACTTCAGGCCGAGATCGACAACCTGAACGCGGAGAAGAAGAAAATCGCATCGCTGGGCAAGACCGATCCAACGGCGGCACGCAGCAAGGGGCAGGAGTTGCGTGAAGCATCCAGGCGAATGGAAGCGCGGTTCACCAAGATCACGACCCAATGGAGGGCGTGCATGGACTGGTTTCCTAACTGGATCGATCCCAAGATGCCCGAGGGTGCGGGCGAAGACGACAACGTCGAGGAGTGCGCGTGGATTCCGGGGCGGGGCTACCTCGATCCGAAGCAGTTGGGGACTTCAAATCACTCCGCGCAGTTCATGCCTCGAACACCTGTACATGGTGGCGAACCCCCGTTCAAGGCATTGCACTACACGGAATTGGGGGAAAGACTCGGTGGTGTGGATACGCTTCAGGGCGGTAAAGTCTCGGGCTCGCGCTTCGCATACATTCTGGGAGACATTGCGCTCCTGCAGATGGCCATCCATCGGCTTCTGACCGATGAACTGCTCGAGCGGGACTATCAGCCGATAATGCCACCGCTTCTGGTACGGGAACGATCCTTGTATGGCACTTCACAGTTCCCGGAAGGCCGGGATCAAGTGTACGAAATCAAGACCGACAACGTCGAGGAACCCTTTCCGCTGTATCTGGTGGGCTCTTCCGAGCCGGCAAACTTCAGCTATTTTATGGACCGGACACTCGAGGAGGCCGCGCTGCCGATAAAGGTCTTCGCAGCGACTCCATGTTTTCGTTCCGAGGCGGGCTCCTGGGGCAAAGATGTTAAAGGCATCAAACGCGTGCACCAGTTCGACAAGATCGAATTGAATGCGGTATGCGCGCCGGCAGACTCGGGGGAAATTTACGAAGAGTTCGCGCGACTCAACCAGTGGTTGATGCAACAGTTAGAACTGCCCTACCGCATTGTCGACAAGTGCACCGGTGACGCGGGATATCTGGCCAGCTACCGGCAGAGGGACGTGGAGGTCTGGATGTCTGGATCCATGGAGTTCATGGAGGTTATGACCGACACCAACGCGTCGGATTACCAGGCTCGGCGCCTCAAGATCCGCTATCGTGCGGCCGACGGCAATCTCCTTTATTGTCACACCGTGAACGATACCGGTTGTGCCATGGGGCGGATGTTGATCGCTATCCTCGACAACTACCAGCAGGCAGACGGTTCGGTGAAGGTCCCCACTGCACTACAGCCGATGATGGGAAAGGATCTACTCCGGCCGGCGTCAGATGGATCCGATTGACTCTTCACAAATACAATCGAAAGAGTTCTGGACCCTTTTGATTTCTCTAACCAAAGGAAAGGCGTCGTGAAGCTTCGGATGTTCCAGATCGACGCATTCACCACGGATGTATTTGCGGGAAACCCTGCAGCGGTCTGTCCACTCGAGGACTGGCTGGAATCGGACCGGATGCAGGCCATTGCCGCCGAAAACAACCTTTCAGAAACGGCGTTCTTCGTTCCCACGAAAGAAGGATACGACCTTCGATGGTTCACACCGACGACGGAAGTCGAACTCTGTGGTCATGCGACCCTGGCCTCGGCCTTCGTTATCTTCAATTACCTCCAGGACGCATCCAAGACCATCCGCTTCAGTACGCGGAGCGGCCCACTGGAGGTGGCACAGAAAAACGGCTTGCTCACCATGAACTTCCCGATGCGCAAACCCGAAGCGTGCAACGAACCGCCGTCGGAACTGGTCCAGGGCCTCGGCCGAACACCGGACCACATTCTGTCATTTGGCGAAATCAAAGTCTCCGGCTACTACGTTGCCGTGTTTAAGACAGAGGATGACGTTCGAGGGCTCGTTCCAGACTTGTCTCTCCTGGCCCAACTTGGTGGGATGATCGTCATCGTCACCGCTCCAGGGGAACAAAGGGATTTCGTATCCCGATGTTTCGCCCCGAGCTTTGGCATCGACGAAGATCCTGTGACGGGCTCCACCCACTGCGTTCTGGCGCCCTACTGGGGATTTCGGCTGGGAAAGGAAAGACTCCACGCCCGGCAGGTGTCCGCGAGAGGCGGGGAGATCTTCTGCGAGTTGCTCGAGAACCGGGTGTCCATTGCCGGAAATGCCGTTTGCTACCTGGTTGGCACAATCGACGTATGACTCCGAAGATACCCACCCTTCATCACGGTAAGCATCTTCTGAGTTCAAAGCAGGCCGTGTCCGTATGTCAGCCGGCTCGCGGTGGCGGGGCCTCCGACCTGTCAACTTTGTGGATAAACCGTGTACGGTTCCATCAATTTTGTAGACAGCTGCCGGCTCGTTTCTGGCCCTGGCTCGCTTTCCACGCCTCAACATTCGAGGCGACAATGAAGTACTTGCGGCCGACTTGCATGATCGGAATCTCGTCCTCCTCAATGATTCTGCGGAAATGGCGGATAGAAAATCCTGCCATGCGGGCTGCTGTCGGTACATCCAGAAACGTTTTCTGTGTCGCCTGTGCTGCTCCGTGTTGCGCCATACTGCACCTCCTGCCCTCTTTCTATGCAAGGTGCGTGCCATCCATGAACTTGAAAAAACAGCCAACTTGATAGACAGAAAAGCCGCGAAGGGGGAGCTTCAGCGACAGAGAACGAACGGATCAGGGGACACACTGCGATTGCATACACGGCGGTGACTTCGGTCTCCGTCGGGAATTTCCCGGCGATCACAAACGGGCGTAAAGCGATTTCAGGACAGCTTTCTGGGCATGAAGCCGATTCTCTGCCTGCTGGACGACGACGGACCGCGGGTGGTCGATCACCTCATCAGTCACAACGACATTCCGCCGGACGGGCAGACAATGCATGAAGTAGGCATTTGCCGAACCGCTCATCAGCGACCGATCGACCGTCCACTTTGAATGGGCCTGTCTCAATTCCTGTTCTACGTCAGCAGAATCGTAGCGTGACAGCGAGCCCCACGACTTTGCGTAAACGATCTCGGCGTTTTCGAAAGCAGCTTTCTGGTCATGCGAGGTGCGGACCCGTCCACCCCCGGCTTGGGACAATTCGTCCGCTTTCGTTGTGATGGATTGAGGAAGATCAAAACCCTCCGGATGCGTAACGGTCACGTCCATCCCCAACTGTGCCGCAGCGAGAAGGAGTGAATTTGGAACTGCCGTCGGCAGCGGGCGTGGATGTGGCGCCCAGGTCAGTGTCAGGCGGCGCCCCTTGTGCGATCCCAGAAGTTCGCGAACGGTAAGCATGTCAGCCAGTGCCTGGCATGGATGGTAAATGGCCGATTCCATGTTGAAGACCGGGACTGTTGAGTATCTCTGAAACGCCTCGAAAATCTGATCACCTAAATCTTCCGCGGCAGATTTACCTGCCGCCATCACTCGCAGTCCCAGACCGGAATAAAAACCCGAAAGGACAGGCACAGCCTCCCTGATGTGTTCGCCAGCATCACCATCCATCGTCAATCCATCGTGCGTCTCGAGTCCATAGAACATCGAAGGTTCCAGCGTCGATACAGCTCCACCCAACTGGCGTATCCCCACTTCAAAGGAACAGCGTGTCCTGAGTGACGGGGCGAGGAACAGGAGCGCGAACTGGCCCCCGTCCAGATCCTTAGCCAGCGGTTGCTTCTTGTACCGGCCAGCATCGTCGAGAAGGGCTTCGACTGCTTCGCGTGAAAGGTCAGCGAGGTTGTAGAAGTGTTTCATTGCGTCCCAGGGTGGATAGGATCCTGAGTGAAGCGACTCTCAACTTTCAACCCATTGCGATCTACTGCTTCTCAGTTCTGAACTATCTTCCCAAATACTTCCAGGAAATGTTCCCACTCATCCCAGTTCATCGTCAACGGAGGCAGCAACCGAATGGTTTCAGCCTGAGCGCAGGTGCCGATCAGAATCCGCTCCTCGAGCAAACGGCCCGACAGCTCCGTTGCAGACACAGAACACTCTACACCCAACAAATAACCCAAGCCCCGGACCTCTCGGACTCCTTCGAGCTCTAAGAGTCGGGCAATAACCTGAGACGAATAATCACGAACGCGATCGATCAACTTGTCTGTCTCGATTACGCGGTACGTCGAACATATCGCGGCGGCGGCCAGTGGGTTGCCTCCGAATGTAGTCGCCTGATCACCGGGCTCGACCGTCCCGGCCACAAAGTCGTTCACGATGACGACGCCGGCCGGCATGCCACCACCGACGCCTTTGGCCGTGGTAACGATGTCGGGCTCCACACCCCAGTGCGTGCCCGCATACCACTCGCCCGTGCGTCCCGATCCAGTCTGTACCTCATCGAATATGAGGCAGATTCCATGGTCACCCGAGAACTTTTTCAGCCGCCGATAATAGTCCGGGTCCGCCATGTACACCCCCGCGACGCTCTGAATCGGCTCCACAATGACGGCCGCGACCTGGTCTGCTTCATCCATATCAAAGATGGCCGCCGAACCAAACTCGAAGAACCGACTCCAGGTTTCAATGTTCTCCGGAAAACGCTCCCTCATCGCAGGGAATCCCGTCGCACTGAGTGCCCCGATCGTTCGGCCGTGGAAGCCACGCCGCATCGAAACGATCCGGGGACGGCCGGTTGCCTTCCGTGCAATCTTGATTGCGGTCTCGTTAGCCTCGGCACCTGAGTTACAGAAGAAGACAGAACGCATGCAGGGATAACTGTGTGTGACCAGCAATTCGGCCGCCTCAGCCCGAACCGGATTGTACACGGCGTTGGAATAGAACGTCAGCGTCTCGATTTGATACTGCATGTCTCTAACCCAATCAGGATGCGAGTGACCGATGCTACAGACTGCGTGTCCGCCGTACAAATCGAGATATTCGTTCCCGTCGTCGTCGTAGACGCAGTTACCTTTGCCTTTAACGATTGTCAGAGGCAATCGTATGTGGCTATACACGGGCAACGAAAACATGTCTTCCAATTGGGGTGTCGACGGCGTGTTTTTCAAACAAAACCTCCCGGCCACACCAGACCTTCCGTCTCGGCAAGCCCAAGCGCGCAGTTGAGATTCTGAATAGCCTGGCTGGCCGCACCCTTGCCCAGATTGTCGATCGCCGAGAAAGCAACAGCGCCCCTACCGGCTGCGCCATCGATCCCTACCACAGATCGCGGGGTAGTCTGTACGGACCGCAGATCGGGCGATCCGGCGACGACATCGACGAGGGCCTCGGCGCCGTAAAACCGGTCATACACTCCGCGTATCGCCGCTGCTTCCTGATCGGGCAGAAACAGCGTTGTGAATATGCCACGTACGATCGGGGCTGACTGTGGCACGAACTCCAGTCGGATACGAGGGCTTGAACCCCTGTTCAGAAACCATTCGACCTCGAGTAGGTGCTGGTGTGCGAGCGACTTGTAAGCCCGGACGTTCTGCGCACGTTCTGGGTGATGGGTCGTCGATATAGGTTGCCTGCCAGAGCCGGAAGATCCCGTGATACCGGTCAGACACACGGGCGACGACAAAAGACCGGACTGGGCCAACGGACACAACAGTAAGAGCATTCCGGTTGCGAAACAACCGGGATTGGCGATCAGGCGTGCACCGGCCAGCGCTTCGCGCTGGACCTCTGTAAAACCATAAACGAAACGCTCCAGCAACTCAGGGGCTTGGTGGTCACGATGGTGATAGCTGCGATAGGCGTCGGCATCGGGGGTTCGGAAATCCCCTGCGAGATCGATGAAAACCGTGTCCGGGTAGGCACCCACAAGTCGAGGCAGGACTTCCTGAGATTCATGGTGCGGGAGGGCCAGGAGTACGGCCCCAACTTCGTCAATCCGGCTCTCAATCTCTTCCGACCTAAGAAAACTCTGATTCACAAACCCTCTAAGGTTCGGAAAGACCTCGCCCACGCCGCGCCCCGCATCCCGGTTGGCTGTGGCCCAGCGAAGCGATAGACGCGGGTGGAGCGCAACGTAACGCATCAGCTCCGCACCTATGTATCCAGAGGCACCGAGAACACCGACACCGATACTGTCCGTAGCGTTGGCCATATTGTTTCGTGAAACGGTTAAGAGAATGTGAGAACTGCCAGGTCAGGAAACCTTGCGTTTCTTCAGTTTCAGGAGATTCAAGACGACTTCCGCCATTCGGGCGGGATGCTTGCAAGCATTGATTGCGGGCCGGTTGAACTCCGACTCCAAATATTCTATGCCCACAAGGTTGTCTGTCGCGGGCCCGGCAAACAGATCGATATCGAGACCATACTGCTGGGCAAATCGAAGACCTCCCCAAGCGCCTGCCAGGTCGTTCGCACAAAACGCATGCACGCGAACGACGTTCCGAATCTCAGGATCAACAAGGACATCGATCACGCCATAATCGCCCACAAGGCCATCGCCCAGTTCCAGGAGCATAATCTCGGGGCTACCCGCTGCCAGCTCGGCGATGACGGCCTTCGCGGTTTCGACCAGGACCGGAACTTCGAGACCCGCCGTCGACGGGTAGCCCGCATCCAGGAATGAAACGGTCTCGACGGCACCGTTGTCTTCCATCGAAAGCAGATCTCTCAGGCAGGCAACTCCGGTGAGCTTTCCCGCGGCTACACGGATGCCTTTCTTAGACAAGACCTGAACCAATTCCGTCAGCAAGCTCGTCTTTCCGCTGGCCATCGAGGTGCCGGATACGATCACGACCGGTGGGATCGACATCCCGGCAAGGCTCGATACGCTCTTGATGGCGTTGTCGCGAATGTTTGGAATCCGCCCGTTGACGATCGGCATTCCCAGAACTTCGCACGCGAGCGGGCCCTCGGGTTCCGGATCGAAGGAGACCGAAGTGCCCACAACGCCTCCCCGGTTCAGTATTGCCAACCGGTCTCCAACCTTGACGCTGGAGGGTACGTCGCCCACATGTCCCCGGAGCGCGCGGCGGCGTCCAAGGGCACCCACGACAACATCATCGCCGAACATTCGGATCATTCGACCGTCTGACAATTCGAGTTCCTGCTGTGCTCTACCGTCGGGCAGAACACGGACCACGATCGCATTGCCAGAAACCGATTCGAGCTTTGAAGTAAGCGTCACGGTTCGGGGCAACCCGACGCGACTCACCACTGACGCAATTTTGTCTAACTGTATAGTCTCGGCCATCTTTGCTCCACGACCTGGAATCACTTGGATCCTCTGCCAGCGGCGCTTCGATGCAGTCGTGCCGGCACCGCAACGATCTTGGCGTATCCTCGCGTGTCGGGACCGTCCCAGAGTAGTGGCATTTCGCCGTACACTCCGACCTCGGAGTCCATCATGCTGTGCCGGCTCCGGACACCCGTTACGGCAAAATTGCCCTGATCAAGGCGGACGCGCGCCTCACCCGACACACGCTCCTGGGAACTGTCGATCAGCGCTTCGATATCCCGCAGGGCGGGCTCAAAGGCCTGGCCCTCGTGCAACAGCTTTCCGTAGAACTCGCCCAACTGGTCTTTCCAGAAACGCTGCCAGGACGTGGTGGTGATCTTCTCCAGCTCCCTGTGCGCTTTGATCAGCACGATAGCGGCACCGGCTTCAAAGGCGATACGCCCCTTGATCCCCAGCACTGTGTCGCCGATATGGATATCCAAACCCACTCGATGCTGGCGGCACTTGTCCCCGAGCACGGCAATTAACTCCGGCCCCCCATAGGCGGTGCCATCGATTTTCGTTGGGATGCCTTTTTCAAATTCAATTGCAATCTGCTCGGACTCCGTCGCCTTGTGGCTGTTGAGAACCAGGTCATATACCCGCTTCGGAATCTCTGCCCACGAATCGTGTGTTTCCGCACCCCCGATCGTTCCGCCCCAAAGTCCCATGTTGATCGAATACTGCCGTGTCGAAGCGGGAATATCGACTCCACGCTCGGCCAGTTTCGAATACTCCTCCTCCCGGGTCAATGTTTCGTCCCGGACCGGTGTGATGATTTCCAGCTCGGGACACAGCACCTGGAATACAACATCGAAACGAACCTGGTCGTTTCCGGCACCCGTGGATCCGTGGGCTATGGCCGCGGCACCGACACGGAGAGCATATTCGGCCACCACCGATGCCTGGACCACACGCTCGGCTGCCACTGCCAGCGGGTAGACCTGCCCCCGCAAGACATTGCCCTTGATCTGGTAGCTGACGTACTCGTCGAACACCTGCGCTCGCGCATCAACTGTGTGATGTTCCGCCGCCCCGAGCTTCCTGGCGCGCGCCTCCATTTCACTGAGCTCGGAGGCGGAAAAACCGCCGGTATCAACGGTGAGTGTAGTCACCTCGAATCCCCGCTCCTGGAGGTACAGGACACAATAGGAAGTGTCCAAACCTCCTGAGTACGCCAATATGACTTTCTTCTTATCCGCCACGAGTTACCACTCGACTACCGGGGTTATGATTTTCTCGAAGCGTTTCGACCCGCTTCACTACACGATCAATTTCCTCAGCCACCCGAGCCGGCGCGGTTCCACCGACGACGTCTTTGCTCTCCAAAGCAGCCTCCAGCGTAATGGCTCCAAACAGGTCTTCCTCCACTCTGTCGGCCATGTCACCCGCAAGCTCCCGGTAGTCCTCAATCGACAACTCCAACAGTGACACGCCGCGCCCTTCGGCCAACCGGACCAGCTTGCCCGCAACCGAGTGCGCTTCACGAAAGGGCATTCCCTTTCGTGTGAGATAGTCGGAAACGGAAATGGCCTCCAGATATCCTCCTCGAAGTGCGGCCCGCGCGCGCGCGCGATTGACGCGCAAGCTACCCACGACGACATCGAAGACCGGTATCAGCGCCGACACCGTATCGACTGTGTCAAACGCCCCTTCCTTGTCCTCCTGGAGATCCTTGTTGTAGGAAAGCGGCAACCCTTTCAACATTGAAACCGCAGCGACAAAATGCCCCAGCACACGCCCGCATTTCCCGCGCCCCAGCTCGCACGCATCTGGATTCTTCTTTTGCGGGAGCATCGAACTCCCCGAAGAGACGGATTCGTCCAGGTCGATGAACCCGAATTCGGAAGACGACCACAGGATGATGTCCTCGCTCAAACGGGACACATGGACCAGAAACATGACCGCCGCATGCAGGAAGTCGCACACGAAATCCCGATCGCTTACCGCGTCCAGAGAGTTATGGGTGAGCCGAGCAAAACCGAGGTTCTCACGCAGGTATTCCCGATCGATGCCAAACTGATTGCCAACGCAGGCGCCAGCACCCAGCACACAGGCATCGGCTTGATTCGACGCCCAGAGAAGCCGCTCGTGATCTCTGAGAAACATCTCTGAGTACGCGAGGAAATGGTGAGCGAACAAAACGGGCTGGGCCCTCTGCAAATGTGTGTAGGCCGGGACGACCACATCGTGGTTCCGCTTCGCCGTCTCGGCGAGCGTTGACACAAGTGACAGAAGATCTGCCCCAATTTCACGGGAGCGGCGACGCAGGTAGAGCCTCAGATCTGTTGCCACCTGCTCGTTGCGGCTGCGGCCAGTGTGAAGCTTTCCAGCTACGGGACCCACTGCATCCGCAAGCAGCGACTCCACGTTCATGTGAATGTCTTCCAGCTCTTCTGAGAGCGGCAGGTCGCCTGAGGCGATCCCCTGTCGGACTGTTTCCAGGCCTTCCTCGATCTGTTGCGCCTCCTCTTCGGACAGAAGTCCGGAGCGGGAGAGCGCGCGAACCCACGCACAACTCCCGTCGATGTCCTCGTGGAGCAAACGCTTATCGAAACCAATACTGGCGTTGAGGGCGCGGAAGTGAGGGTTCATTGGCGCCGCAAACCGAGCGGGGCGCATCAGGCCGATCCGTGCCCGATCGACACATTTCCCGCGTGCCTGGCTGAAATGAAGGTGCCGTGGGTGCCGGGTCCGCTGAGCTCGTCGAGAAGGGCGTGCGGCGTATGCCCATCCAGGATGTGGATCTCTTCTGTACCGGATTCGATCGCGCGGATGATGCCCTCGAGCTTCGGAAGCATGCCACCCGACACGCCACCGTTCTGCTGGAGTGTTCGAATATCATCGACTGTAATATCCGGAATCCGGCTATCGCGATCTCCAACGTCGCGTAACAACCCAGGGACGTCAGACATCACAACCAGTTTCGCTGCCCCAATGGCTATCGCAAGATCTGCAGCAACGGTATCGGCATTGATGTTGAGGACGGAGCCGGCTTCATCCGATCCAAGAGAAGCAACGACGGGAACAAAGCCCTGATCGAGCAATACGTTCAAAACGGATGGGTCCACGTGACGGACATCACCCACATGTTCAAAGTCGATCAACTCGTCCTCGCCGGTTTCCTGGTTGACCCGCATAACCGGAGCCCGACGGTCGGCATCGATCAGCTGGCCGTCGACCCCGCTCAGTCCAATGCCGGGCACTCCATGGCGGCGGAGAGCGGCTACGATATCCGTCGAAATCTCACCGGCGAAAACCATTTTTGCCAGCTTCAAGGTGGTGTCATCCGTAATCCGGCGACCGTCGATTTTCTTTGTTTCCAGGCCAAGCCGGTTTGACAGCTCCGACAGCTGGGGACCGCCCCCATGAACGACGACGACACGAATCCCAGCCTGACGGAGAATGGATAAATCGAAAGCGAGGCTGTTGAGTGCTTCCGGGTCCGCCAGCGGCTGGCCGCCGAGCTTCACAACGAAACACGTACTGCGATATTTATCCAGAACGGGCCATGCTGCAGTTGTTGGGGATGTCTTCATAGTCGAGCTTCCCACAGCGAGGATGAATATTCATCCCCAAAGGATGAATAATTATGCGCTCTGAAAGCCTAAGAAGTCAAGCCTTTTGCTATATAATTTGTCGTACCCAAATGAGCAGCAAACGAGATCGCCAAAACTCTATTTTAGAACTTGTTCGGCAAAATCGCATCGAAAGCCAGCAAGTTCTGGCCGATGAACTGCACAGCAACGGCATCGAAGTTTCCCAGGCCACGTTGTCACGGGATATTCAGGAACTTGGCCTGATCAAGGCGGGCAACGCCTATCTCGTGGGACGTCCCGAGGCCAGACCCACCTCAGAACGGGTCTTACGTCGCGTCTTAAGCAACTATGTTGTCGAAATCGACAGCGTGGCGCCGCTGCTCGTTCTCAAGACCACGACCGGCAGCGCCTCGACCGTCGCAAACGCTATAGACAACGCAGGGTGGACCGAAATTGTGGGCACTATTGCGGGAGACGACACGATCTTCGTCCTCTGCCGCTCAATTGATGATCTCGAAGAAACCCTGAATCGAACCGAAGATCTGAGAACCTAGTGGTCCGCGGTTGTAGTCCGATACAGGCTGTAGATGCGGGCATTTCTTGGCGATCTCTGGAGATGGGATCCACCGTCCTTCGCCCGGCCCCCCCCCCCCCCCCCCACGCCTTAGCGCGCAATAAGGGGTGGTCACAAACCGCCCCTGAAGCTTTCAGCCACTTTCAGCAATACACGATAGCGGCAGGAGCCGACCGGCCCCGCCGCCATCGCAATGAACCTTTTGAAAACCCTGCGACACAACGCCACAGGGGTTTCAATTATTAGGAAAAAGTTCTGAAATAGTCGGCGGTGTTGTATCCGGAGCAGTCGGCCCGGACTCCTCGGCACCGATATCGGGCGCACTACCCTTGAGGACCACCGTGCCATTCGAGTCACTGTAAAGCCAGACATTGTCGCCGTCATTGCGGCTTACGGCAGAGGCGATGGTCAGGACGCCGGTATCGTAATTGATGCTGGTGATACAGGTCGTATTCGACAACGTACCGACTGCCACACAGTCCCCATCGGCCCCACCCCATCCCGGAGAGAACAGCCAGGGGTCGTCCACAGTCAGGGAGGTGCCCGAGCCAGAATCGGCGGTGGCCACCGACGTTAACGGGCAACCCGCGTCAATTGCAGGTGACGTTGCGGCGAGCGTGAAATCGTCGTTCGCGTAGTCACTAAGATCCGGATTCTGCTTGACGATCCGGTTGGCATCATTCGCGAGAGCACCATCGATCGAGATCGACGACGAGGAATCGTAAGCAAGCGTGCAGCCCGAGACATTATTAGAGGGGTAAATCCCTTCCGAACCCACGGGATCGACGGTGTCATACAGGAGGTTATTGTAGAAGAACTTGGTTCCCACTGCAGAATCAACTATGCCAATATAGTCCTGCCATGAGTCAGGAGAACCGTCGTACAGTTCTATAAACGTATTGTTGTAGATCGCGAGTCCTTGAAACCCCGGGCTCGAATTGTCTTGGAACGTGACGCCGGAGGACCCGACCTTCCGGACTTTGTTGTGCCGGATGATAAAGTTCGTGCCCATGTCGGAGCCACAAGATGAAGTCTGATGGAAGAAGAAGAAGTGCGTGTCCCCGCCGGATACATTGGCGTAGAGATTGTTCTCAAAGAGGGTGTAGTCGGCAGGAACGCGGGATGGGACCGATCCACCATTGCAATAGCTTTGCCAAAAGTCCATGTGGTAGCCGCAACAAGCAGCTTGATCCACGACGATGTTGTCGCGAATCGTCCATCGGCGTCCCCACTGGTTGATTGCGTCATCCGTAATTCGTTCGAAGGTGTTGCCAGACATCAAAACGTCGTCGCAGTCCTCGACCTCCGTGATTCCGGTACCGCTCTTGTCGATCAAATTGTTCTGCATCGTAATGAAATCACATCCATTCCCGTTAAACGAGGCACTATTCATGTGGAATCCGTCGACAACGACGTAGGATGAACTACCGAAGTCGACGTCACCCGTAATGGAGGGTTGGGTCCCCCCGGGCTGGGCCCGATAGGTGATGTAGTTGCCTGGAGAACCACTGGTGTTAGTGGAGAAACCGGAGTATGTGCCTCCTGTGTTCTTGACAATACAGGTGTCCCCTGCAGTCATCCGGTTTTCACACTCGCCGATCGTGACCAAAGGCGACGCGGAGGACCCGGTGTTGGCGTTCGACGCCCCAGGGTCGTTCTCGTCCACATAGTAGGTCGTCTGGGCCGCAGCAGTCAGCGCACATGCGGCTACGAACATAGGCAGTATGAGCAATCGCTTCATGTATATCTGGCCAACGCTACAGCGCAGGGAAACGCAACGTCGCGTCAATTCGGAAATAGACGAAATAATCATAATTTATCTCTAACACTTTCCTTAAGTCATGTCAAGTGATACGTTTCTTTCCCGCGGCTTGACGCGGGACAGCGCTCGACTGATCTGAATGGGAGTCTGTCAAACGGCGGGCGCGGCCGACCAACGTCAGATACTTGTTCCCAGACCGCAACGATCCGAAAGTGCCTATGTTGAAAGCCAGCAACGCCCACACAACGGCGCTTGAGGGCTCAAAGATCCGCCCGCTGTTCCGCATCTACGATTTGTGGCCGCCGAAGCGACCCGGGCCACAGCAGCCAGCACGAACACGCCGACGCCTGCCCATTCCGTCGCCCACCCCAAGCTGAATATAATCTTGCGCTAAGCTCTTCGGGAACAGCACCGGAAAGAAGTTGTCAGGGCCTCGCGGCGGCGAAAGAAATCGCTGAGGTCGAGGGGATGAAAAAGGCCGGCCCACCCTTCAGTGAAAGTAGTCATTACAGTTTCCACTACGGTGGCACAGTCCCAACCAGGAGCCGAGTCCGTAACGCGCTGATCTCAAAGAGGCGCCGACCGGATTCGAACCGGTGCATAAAGGTTTTGCAGACCTCTCCCTTACCACTTGGGTACGGCGCCGCATCCGCTCAAAAAAACTATTATACCTACGCCAAACTACCGCGTAAAACGGCCAGCGTCAGAGCAATTTGCTCAAATCCTCGCCTCTACGGAGCTTTGCGATGTAAGCGATCTGTCCCAGGTGATAGCCGAAATGCTCGATGGCATGGTAGATGGCGTGTAGTCGCGTGACGGTCTGGCCCTGAACGGTGATCCTATCCGTAAGCGAGCTTTCTCTCACCTCGACCAAGGTCTGATCGACTTCAGCGGCTGTCGTTTCAACCGTTTCCATCAGCTCTGTCAAGGATTGCCCGCCCTTCCCCGAAAACTCAGAGGGCCGGTCCCGTTGATCGGGGGCACCGCCAACGCCGCTGACGATCCACTGCCGGAGATTCCCGGACATGTGCAGCAGGAGGTTGCCGATACTATTACTCGCGTCGTTCGGACGCCACCACAGATCCTCTTCAGCGATCCTCTCGGCGAACTTCCGCAGTTTCGGCAGGTAGTCTCCCCGGATTAAAGTCCGTGACGCTTCTATGAACTCTGAAGGCGCATCGCGCGCATGTTCAGACGTAGGTCTCACATTCAGTCCCTCAATAATCTAGCGGCCGGGCGGATCGAAAAGCGGTGCACAAGGAAGTATAGATGTCCGACGGCGTCAAAAACTCTGGATCGCCGTTTCTTCGGAATCATGAACGTCGAAAACGCTGTTCAGTCGAGAAAACTCAAGTAACTCGCGGACCTGGCTGTTAAGGTTGGTCAACTTCAGACGACCCCAGGGCGTGCGACCCCTCGACCCACAACGTGGACATGACTCCCACTCTCCATGGTCATTCTGAAAAACTGACGCGCCGCACTCGTCGCATATGTTCTGGGTGACGGTTCCATGCCCCAGGACCAGCTCACCCAGGCCACTGCTGTCGATGTAGGATACATCCTGAAGGTTGAGCAGGATGTCCTTGCTGCCCTGTGCCACGTGGTCCCGGATCGCCTGGCGAAAAATGTCGGATCCATCGCCCGCCGTGATCCGTCCCGAGACATCGAGAACGACCACATCCCCAACCAAGCGCGTTTCAATTTTCAGGCTCATCGAAACGACCTCCATCCATCGCATACGTCGAGAACGACGCGGGGTCAATCGACATAATGCAGCAAGATTGAATCACTTATCCGTCACAGTTGCAAGAGGGCGTGTGGAACGGTGGGTTCGACGCTAAAGGTACAACGCCCGGTGCGGCGCGCCCCGGGCTGCAGCGGGTCCAAGGGGCTGTTCGGGGCCGTCCTGTTCCCGATCAGTTTCCGGTTGCACGAACCGTATCCAGCCCACCCACATTCAGGGTAAATCGGACAGGAACCTCTGCAGGCAAGAAGCAGATTTCATCGTTGCAGGCCTGGTAGGTCAGCGATCCTGTCAGCACAATCTGGTCCGCGTTCGTTTGTCCCAGAATGAAGTCGCGCGTTAACCGGATGGTGTCGTGATAGACGGAAACGCTCTCGTCAATCGCTTCCAGGTACAGGACCTCCGATTCTGGAAACACTGTTGGAGCGAGCGTCACAGCGGGGTGGGAATCAATGTTCAACGCTACGGACCGATATCCCTCTACTCCAGGTGCGTAGAGATGCATCCGGTCGGGCAGGTCAATTGCCAACATCATGGATACCCGGTTTCCCCTGGCAACAGCGTCCTGGCTCAGTCGGGTCGTCATCGTAAAGTGCTCGGTCCGAATTTCGGTCTCCTTCCCTCCAGCGTCCCCATACTCGCGGGTCAGAATAGTTGCCGGAGTGAAGCGTTCACGAAAATTCTGCTCGAAGTACTTGGACACGACCCTGCCGTTAGCGTCGAGGATGAACATGCCGGGATGGGGGATACCATACTGCGGGTTGTCCGCAGGAACATCCGTGTTCAAAATGCCGTAATCGCTGATGATTCTCGAACCGCTGTCGGACAACATCGGGTAGCCGATTCCGACACGCTGTTCAAACGTCTTTAAGATATCGATGCTGTCGTAACTGATCCCCACCACCTTCAACCCCCGACTCTCGTATCCTGACCGCGCGTCCTCCAGCTGTGCCAGAGCCGTCTTACAAAAAGGACACCAATCCGCCGACCGGAAAAACAATATCGCGAGACCGTTGTCGCCTTTCAGCGAATCAAAACCGTGCAGGCGGCCGTCCTGGTCCGGAAGTCGAAAACTGGGAGCCATCTCGCCCACCATGACACCCGGATCAAAAGCTTCCTGAGCCTCGGCGGCCATCGCCAGAACACACAGCATCGTCCCTACGGATAGGGAACGGCGGGCATACATCATATACATCATCCGTTAGCTCCTCGTTTTCAATAAACCTGACTCCCGTTCGGCCCCAAGCAGATGCCAGTACCTTGGGGAAAACGCCGGTCCTACATTATGACACGTCTGCGTCACCGGGTTCTGTAGGCTCCCTCACTCTAGTGCCCTGAGTCAGAAATTGGTGCGCTCAACAAAGGTCCCGAATCAAAATTCAGTCATTGAACCGTTTCCTGTTCCATACCGATCATCTTCTCAATATGGACTCTGGACGCATGGGCCGGTCTATTTATTCTGAAAGCCGTCCATCCCCACCTCGGGACCGGTGCGGGTCCTTCTGTGCCCGTTCGAACCTCGCGTTAATGCCAACAGGCCACGCCGCCAGGATGACCGCCAGGCTCGCCGGTCGTTCAGACCACGCGTGGAACGCGACGCAGATGGTCATCTGATTGAACGACAGGGGAACATCTTTTTCGTGCACATCCAGTTCAGCTCAACCCTCATTTCTCACTAGTTGCCGACCGGGGCACCGGATCCGTCCATCCCGACTGCGTGGCGCTTGTTCGGACCTTTTTCGGAGCTTTAGAGAGCAGGAGATCGGATTTGAACCCTCGACCTGGGCACCCACCCGAACGAACAGTCGACCGAGCTGGGGGTGTTTCGCTTGAACCCAGCGTTAATTCGTCACAGAATAGCCCATGCTCACAATACACCGCCGAATTATCGCTGTTATCACTATTGCCTTTCTTACAGCAGGCGGCCTGGCATATGGCCGATTTAGCCAGGGCGGGCGCCGCTTTAGAGGATTCAACTTCATCCAACAGAACGATCCATCTCCGACAGAGTTCATCTTTGCCCGTTGGCGATACAGTGCCGGGCGTTACCGTGGGGACGGTTGGGCCCATGATTATCCCGTCGCCGAGCAGCACATCCTTCAGGTCATGAATGAAACCTCGCTGATCGAAGTCGACAGCCAGTCCTATCGAATCGTCGAGCTCGGCAGCCCCGAGATATTCCAGTATCCCTTCAGCTACGTTTCAGAACCTGGCGAGATGAGGCTGACCGACGCGGAAGTTGAAAATCTCCGGGAATACATCAACCGCGGGGGATTCGTCATGGTGGACGATTTCGGAGGACAGGGCCAGGGGCCACGTGAGTTTGAGAATCTCAGGATGAACCTCCGGCGAGCGTTTCCGGACCGGGAAATCATCAACCTGACTAATAGTCACACGATCTTCCACACCCTCTACGACATCAACAGCCTCAACACAGTCCATCCGATGACGGGTGTCAAATCGATATTCTTTGGCTTTCCCGATGGCCGGGGCGGGCTGTCAATGATTATCTGTTACAACAACGACGTGGGTGATTTCTGGGAGTTCATCGACAACCCGCGGTATCCGGTTGAGCCGTCGGCCGAGGCACTCAAACTCGGCCTGGACTTCGTTCTCTATGCAATGACGCGTAGCGGCGCGTTGTGATTGAATTCAACAAAGAAGCAATTTTGACGACGGCGACCTGATACCTTTGTTGTGACCCAACCCCACCACCGAGGACCCCTTCTCTACGGTGGTTCAGTTTCTCAGCTTTTGGTGTCTATGTGGGCACGAAACTGAAAAGACCAGTCCGGTCGCTGGGTACAATTTGGGGCGTTCGTGTGGGGCACGGCGGCATATTGCCCACCCGGCGGGACTGACACACCCGATAAGGCCCTGGCCCCCTGCCTTCAGTTCCACAAATCCATTCAGAACCATGTTGATTAGCTGCCGCAGGGCATTGGCTTCATCAACGGCCGACTTGATCATCAGGAATTGTTCCCTGTTGGGCACGGGATCGTAGTCAGCAGTGGAACCCCGCTGAGTTCTGACGAGTGGGTCCAAGGCCTTGAGCTTAGATTAAATACAAAAATTACAGTTATTTAAATTGTGTCAGCTCTGTCAAACGGGTAACTTCGGCTGGGCGCACGACACGGAAGTGGTGGTGGGCGTTGACGGGTATTGCGGGGGCATCTTCTTGCGGATATAATAGTCGCAAGGAGGTTTCATGTCCAATCCTACGGCTCCCGAGGAAGTTCGCGTTCTGGCTAGTCAACTGGCGGAGCCCCGGCCAATGCGACGGGGTTCGGTGTCGGAGCGATACGTCAAGTGCAACAAGGCCGACTGCGCCTGCGGCGGCGACCCTGAAGCCCGCCACGGCCCCTACTACAGTGTGTCGCGTGTGATGAAGGGCCGCACACGGTCGCGTTGGCTGGATGCGAAGCAAGCCCGGCAGGTGCGCGAGCAGGTCGAGGCCGGGCAGGAATTCCGCAAGGACGTGGAAGCGTACTGGCAGGCTTGCGAAAGGTGGGCCGACGCCCAACTGGAAGCACGCGAGGCGGCCTCGGACGAGGCCGCTAAAAAAGGGGCTTCAAAACGGCGTTCGAGGCCGAGATCGTTGCCGAGATCGAAACGCTCGTAGGCACGGGCGCCGTCGAGGACTGGGATTTTGAGGCCATCGAGACCGCCACCCGCCGTAAGGCGATGCGGGTCGCGGCCCGCGCCATCGAGGAGCGGTTCAATGCCGACACCTCGGATCATGCGGGGCCGACGGTCGTGTGTGACTGTGGCGGGTCGGCGCGCTACGTGGACCGGCGGTCCAAAACCTTCGATAGCGTGCTGGGCCCGTTGAGACTCGATCGTGCCTACTACCACTGCGCCGCGTGTGAAGTGGGTTTCTGCCCGCGGGACCGAGCGCTAGGTTTGGATGGCGCGTCGGTTTCGCCTGGCGTGTTGCGCATGGTCGGGCGTGTGGGCGCGATGGTCAGCTTCGAGGAAGGCCACCAGTTGCTTGGAGAACTGGCCGGCGTCGAGGTGACGGCCAAGCAAGTCGAACGCGAGGCCGAGGCGCTGGGCCGGGAGATCGCTCAAGACGAGAAGCAGGTCGTGGCACTACCCCCAGCGAACGATCCGGTTCCGCCGACGCTGTATCTGGGGATGGATGGCACCGGTGTGCCGGTGCGCAAGCAAGAGTTGGTGGGCCGGGCTGGCAAGCAGCCCGATGGCTCGGCCAAGACGCGCGAGGTCAAGCTGGTCACCGTCTGGAGCGCTGAAAAACGCGACAAGAAAGGCATACCGGTGCGCGATCCAGGGTCGATCAGTTACTCGGCCGCGATCGAGAGCGCGGCGCAGAAAGATACCGACGACACGCCAAGCCAGTTTGCGGCACGGGTCCAGCGCGAAGCCATCCGCCGCAGCTTCGATCATGCGACCCGCCGGGTCGTGCTCGGCGACGGGGCCAAATGGATCTGGAACCTCGCTGCCGAGCACTTCCCCGATGCCATCCAGATCGTCGACCGCTTCCATGCCAAGCAGCATCTCTCCGATGTGGCCAAGTCCATCTACGGCGCCGGTAGCGATCTGTGCACACAGTGGTCCCACCAACGTTACGACGAGTTGGACGCGGGGAATATCGACGCTATCCTGTCTGCCTTACGGCTACACTCGCCGAAAGATGAGGAGGCGCGCCAGTGCATCGACTACATCGAGAACAACCGCGAACGCATGCGCTACGCCCAGTTCCGGGCACAGGGACTGTGCACCTCGACCGGGGTCGTTGAGGCCGGATGCAAGACCGTGATCGGTGTGCGTTGTAAACGGGCCGGAATGCATTGGACCGTGGCCGGAGCTGACGCCATCATCGCCCTGCGTTGCTCCCTGCTCAGCGGCCGCTTCGAGGATTTCTGGGAACGACGGGCTCTGCGTGAGGTCGCGGCTTGACTCCTATCTCACAAATCTGTCGTGCGCCCACTTCGGCTCATGCTCGAAAGGCGGGCAGATTTGGAATGAGATCGTTACTCGGCTATGTGCGCATCAGCGCCCGGAAAATCATGGCTTTTCTTCAGCCGTCGTCGTCGCACTCCTATCGAGTACGTTTGATGACTCTTTGGGAGGGATCGCGCGACACGCTCTGGACTATCCTCCGACGCGTCGCGAATCTCGGTGCAGCCAAGAACCCAATCGAGCCAACCGAAGCGCCGGTGACCACGAATTGGTATACGTCAATAGTCCTCCCGAGTGCCAGTTCGAGGCTTCACAAAGTACGCATTCCTCTCGGGGCGCTCTATGCGGTTTCCTTACTCGTGCTGGTCGGCATCTTCGCCATGCTTGGCCTTGGATTCAGTTACGCGCGCATGGCGCTTCAATCAGCTGACTTCGACCAGCTTCGTGTCGAAAACACGGAACTCAACGTAGAGAACAAGAACCTCAAAGTAGCGACACGGCAGCTCAACACGAAGATTGAGGGACTGGGCGAACTCTACGAGCGAATCCAGGAAATTATGTCAACTGACATCTGGAACCAGAGGTTCGAGCTGGTTGAAGGTGGGGGTATCGGCGGAGCCTTGGACGATTATCCGAGCGCGGCAACGGTCTCCAGACTGACAGTTCGCAACAACATCGAGATTGCTCGCGACCGGACGCTGGATCTGGAAGACCAATTCCGGTTCGTCGAGCAGATCGCTGAACTGCGGGCTGGAAAACTGTTGTCGACACCTTCCATGTGGCCCGTGAGAGGCCCGATTCGAAGCGCGTACGGCCGCCGTCGTGATCCGTTCACGGGCGCGAGTGAGCTACACCGCGCTCTCGACATCGGTGCCCTTCATGGGACCGTCGTCCGAACACCTGCGGATGGAAAGGTCATTTACGCCGGTCGCCGCGCCAACTACGGAAACTTAATCGTGGTCGATCACGGTGGCGGCGTGACGACATGGTTTGGCCACCTGTCGGGTTTCGAGGCCGCCATCGGCGATCCGGTTCAGAAAGGCAGCGTGATCGCCTACGTCGGCAATACCGGCCGCAGCACCGGACCGCACCTTCACTATGAGGTACGCTTGAACAATCGCTCTCTGAATCCCCGCAACTACCTCCCCGTCCCAGCATCTGCGATCGCCGACTGATCAATCAATCGATCTGGATGCTCAATCTGACGAAGTCTTTCTTCTTGTATCCCCGAATCCGGCGAACGACCTCGAAACCGGTCACCTTGCCAACTTCAGACCCGTGGCTTGCCTTCCGGAATCGGTGCGTCTTCTCCCGATCATCATCGCGCCGCGGCCTTTTAAGTCGCCTATACTCCCCGCTCGCGTCACGCGCCGGCTGGTCGTTAGTAAGGGTTGTTATCCGATGGGTAGCGGCCATCCTCACACACGAGGTGCTGTTCCTCTATCTCCCATGCAAATGCAACGTCGTCCCAGTTCGTCTGCTTCCGAAGAACATCGCTTTTCGTCCAGGGGCGGAGATACATCTCCGGGTCTTCAAGGGTTTTCTCAATGTGCATGCTCCCGTCGGGAGCCAGACTGAGACGCTCCATCAGGTGAAAGTCAGGACCCTGGGGTGCGGCCATATCAAAATCCACCATCATCCCGGGTGCTGTACTCATCCTGACAGTATCGACCACGAGGGTGTCTCCCTCCCAGTGGCCAACCGAATGACCCATCCAAGACGGCTCGTAATCGGTGAGGTCCTCGGGATGCTGTCGCCCGATCCAGACCTGACGGATCCATTTGGTGTCGCCTCCCATATAGACCATGAGCAAGCGCGCCGGATTCTGAACCATCTCGATTGGGGCGCCCAGGTCTCCAGGGCTCTCCGGGCCGCAAGGGACGCTATGATGGCCGGCATCATCGAAAACGCCAGTCTCTCCAGCCCATTCCCCATCAGTTGAGGTGTACAGTTCGACCAATCTCTTCCCCTCAGGGGTGAGAGGAAGCTCCTGGGCCAATTCGATTCGGGTCGGCAAGCGGGGGGCATCACCCCCCTGAAAAACGCTCAGCGGTCTTTCTCCGCCTCCACCGCCTGCGCGCACCCAGTATCCGGAAAAATCTGGCTGACCATCCGAAGTTCGCATTATTCCTGCGCCACCTGCGTTTGATGCCGTCTGCGCAAGGACACCGGGCGCGACAGCCAGTAACGCGGCAGAGGTCAAAACCGCTAAGCTCATCCTCATTTTGAAATTCCTCCTCAGCTTCTTGCAGCTTATTGCGACCGTCAGCGCTGCATTCGTGGGTTCCGACCGTGCGTCCCAGCCGTGGGTCCCAGCGATGACTCGCGGTAGTATTCCGTTTCTAGTTCGTGCCACCGGCTAGGGGGCCGAAAATATCGGGAACCTGCTCTCTACCAGCGCAAACCGCCTGGACGAGAGTCGGTTCAAGGGGTTCTATCTTTACGCGTGTTATGTACGCTCTCGGCTGTGCCTTGCCATTATCGACCGGAATCATTTCGCCACTGCATCGATAATATCTCATAAACAGGAGCAGTGGCCTGCCGTCTCGATTCGGGTGGCCTTGAACAAGAATCTGTTCTCCCGCGGTAAATGTCTTGTTGGTCCAGCCGGCATCCCTGCCAAGGTTTAAAGGAGAGCCGCCGGAGGCATACCAGTTCACAACGTTGCCCTCGTCATCGGTTGCATCAAAAGACACGCCCACATGCGGATTCCGGAACGAGAAGTTCGTAACTGTTCCCGTCAGCGTCACCAGGCGGTCCTTATCGGATGGCGCATTCGAGTGGTGTGCCAGAACCGAACCCGTAATCATGAGCAACCCAGCCGTCAACCCCGAAAAAACGAATACCTTCACTTTCATTGTGCTACCTCCAGATTGAGTGCAACCCCTTAAACGTCCAACTGGCCCTTGTCATTGGGGGATACCAAAACCCTGCGGTTTTGTCAATTAACTCGAAGGGGTGCTTCTTTATATAACCGCAGTGACTAAATATCGCCAGGGAAAATCTCCGTCACGCCACTGAACTTTGAACGGGTATGGGAAGGGGTTGCAGGAAACGCGGAGACAAACCCCCGTCTCCTTAGTAGAGCCCTTCGAGGAGAGCAAAACTATCTCTACAGTGAAGATCCAAATACCCGTCCTCGAATGTTCCCCGCATCAGCTTCAACCCGTAAATTCGGAAATTTGCCAGTGCCCCCTCTGATAGTTCGCTTCTGAAATAAGAGACAACGCGTGCAATTGTCTCGGCGTCTTCAGATTGTATCGTATCGATGAGATGTTCCTTCTTTCTTCAATTTCCAGCCAAGCTCCGACGATGATGATGCCTGACCCACGGCACCTTCAGGCGTGGCTCGGCTCCTTCTTTAGCGTCGGCAGCGCCCGGATGGCTTTCCCTGCCTTCTGCTCCGCCAGACGCAGCTCGTAGAGCTTCTGCAGGTTGAGCCAGAACTCCGCACTCGTACCGAAGAAATGCGCCAGGCGGAGGGCTGTATCGCCGGTGACGGCCCGCTGACCGTTCAGAATCTCGGTAATGCGATTAGTCGGAACGTCAAGCTGACGCGCCAGGGCAGCGGCACTCATCTTGAGTTCGTTCAGCTCCTCGGCCAAGTGCTCACCGGGATGGATTGCGGGCAACCCCATGTCGGTTCTCCTCAATGAGAGTCAACGATCTCTACACTCTCAGGCCCGGAGGATCCTTTCAGCCATTCGAAGCAGATTCGCCACTGGTCGTTGACGCGAATACTGTACTGGCCCTGTCGATCGCCCTTCAAAGCCTCGAAACGGTTGCCGGGCAAGGCGGCAAGGTCCTCGAGCGTCGTCGCCGCATCGAGTCGGTCGATCTTCAGCCGCGCTGCGCGTTCAAAACCCGAGAACGCCTTCACTCGTCTTCCTGCGGCGAAATCAGCAGTTCTCCTGTCTCGATAGCTGAGGATCATCACGCAGGCATCAAAGCGTTATGCGTTACGTTAACCATAACGGCATTGCGGGCCTGGCGTCAAGCAAGCCGTTTCCCCTCGTGCCAACCGAAGCGTTCCTTTCGGTTGGCAGCCCGGCCTTCATCGCGAGGCAAACTGTTACGGCATCCTGCAACCTCCGAACCAGAACCCCGGCAGCAGCTGAACGCGGCGTACCCCCGGCGAACTACTAATCTGTCGCGCAATCCTTTGAAATTTCAAGTGTTGTCATCTTGGGAGTGATGGCTAGAATTGCCCGATGCGCGACGTGATTATCCTGCTCGTTCACCTCGTTTCGACGCTCGCTCGGCTCCTTGGAACGGGTGGTCTGCGTTCTGTCGTGGCCGAATCTCTTTTGACCAAATACCAACTGCTGATTCTCAATCGCTCTCGGCAACGGTCGCCGAACCTCAGAGCTTCGGGCTGGATCTTTGTGGGTATCTGTGCTCTGCTCATGCGTCCGTCTCGCACGATTCTTTCTGCCATCGTTTTGCAACCTTCGACGATCTTTGATTTCGGCGTCCATGCCGGAATCGTCGACGGCCGGGCACTGTGCCGTATGTTTAACGGCGCTGTTCGAGGGCATGCGACACCAAAGTATCTCAGTTCCGATCAATCAAAAAGAAACTGAAAAGTTAATCGGTTCCTTAACGAATTCGCCAGGAACAGGTAATTCTGGGGGTAGAGGTTGTGAGAGGAGAACTCAAGCCACTGATTTTAGAGAGCGGGAAACCGGATTCGAACCGGCGACTTCGACCTTGGCAAGGTCGCACTCTACCACTGAGTTATTCCCGCGTCGTCAGCGAAAATTATAGGTGCTCCTCACCGAAGGTTCAAGGCTGATGGTCTGGCATGCGGAATGCATCTTTGATCAGTCGGTAGCGGGGCGCGGCACCTTCAGGATCAATGACGGCAAGGATGTCGAAGCGATACGGCTGATTTCCCGACCGATGCCGGCTTCGGTAGGTACGGGCCGCTCTCGCGATCCGGCGCTGTTTCTTTGAAGTCACGGAATCTTCCGGATGTGGATCCCGGCCTCGCGCCTTCACCTCGACAAACACCAGACACTCCCCGTCCTGGGCGACGATATCGATCTCACCCTGCCGCGTGCGGAACGATGACGCGAGCAGGCGGTATCCCAAAGTGCGAAGGTATGCAGCACCTCGAATTTCGGAGCGACGGCCAAAACCGAGCAGCCGGCTCCATATCAGCGGCAACGGCATGGATCAAACCTTTGAGACGGCTGAGACAGCGGCAATGGCGGCATCCAGGGCCTCGAGGGCAAATCGGCATTGTTCGACGTCAACAAGAAGTGGCGGGGACAAACGGATTGTAGAAGGGCCGGCTCCGAGGACGATCAAACCACGATTGAAACACTCCTGTACGACAGCATCCCGAAAATCGCCGGCCGGTTCCTGAGTCTCCCGGTCTCGCACAAATTCGAGGCCAATCATCAACCCCAGGCCCCGCACATCCCCAATGACGTCGTGACGCACCATCAGACGTTCAACACCTCCCAACAATAACGCACCAACGTCGCGGCAGTTGTCCAGATACGTGTCCTTGATCAAACCAAGGGTGGTCTTTGCTGCGGCCAGACTCAACGGGTTGCCGCCGAAAGTCGACGCGTGCGCTCCCGGGGCCCAATCCATCAAATCGTCTCGAGCGAGTGTCAAACCCAGTGGCATGCCGGAGGCGATCCCCTTGGCCAGCGCAATGATGTCGGGCTCATAGTCGAAATGCTCGAACGCAAACATCCGGCCGGTCCGGCCGGCACCGGACTGCACCTCGTCGGCAATGATCAAGATGCCGTGCGCCCTGGCCAGCGCCTGAAGCAATGGAAAGAAATCATCCGGCGGCACAATGTAACCACCTTCTCCCTGCACCGTTTCGACTACGATTGCCGCCACCTCATCGGGAGCGAGGATTGTCTTGAACACCGTATTCAGTATGTAATCCACAGCTGCCGGACCTGAACGTTTTCCATCCCGGTACGGATTGGGAAAACCAACATGCGTCACCCCGGGCAGGAGAGGCCCAAACCTCTTCCGCTGCGCCGGCTTTGAACTGGTCAGCGACAGCGCACCATACGTGCGGCCATGAAACGCGTTGTGAAACGCAATGAAGTTCTGTCGGCCGGTGTGATAGCGGGCCAGCTTCATGGCGGCTTCTACGGCCTCTGCACCAGAATTTCCAAAATATGTTTTCCAACTGGCTCCGTAAGGGATAAGCGACTCCATCAAGGCCGCGACTTCGGGCATCAACCCGTAATAAAAATCGGTACCCGACATATGAATCAGCTTCGCCGCCTGGTCCTGGATCGCTCGAACGACTTCGGGATGGCTGTGTCCGGTCGAACAGACCGCGATTCCGGCGTTGAAGTCCAGGAAACGATTCCCGTCGACGTCTTCGACGATCGCGCCATGACCGCTCTCAGCAACGAGTGGATATGAGCGTGTGTATGATGGCGATACCCATCGGGCGTCTCTCTCAATTACCTCGAGCGCCTTGGGACCCGGAAGCGGCGTCACGATATTGGGACCATTGTCTGGATTGGAGCGCTTGTCTTGCATTTCTTCAGACTAGAGGCGGCCGAAACCGGCATGCATCAGAGCGACATCGTGAACGCTACTTGCGGCGCCATCGCGTGCCCGCACGCGTGTCTTCGATTATGATACCCATGCCGAGAAGCTGCTGCCGGACTTCATCGGCACGTGAAAAATCCCGTTCGGCGCGTGCCTGGTTTCGCGCCGCAATCAATACCTCAATCCCTGCGTCGTCCGAGCAGAGGGAGTCGGCGGGCCCGAAGATACCCAGACGGGCGTCGATCACCCCAAACCACTCCTCGATCTCGGCTCGGTTTTCCGTGCCCATTTCGTTCCTGTCCAGAGCCGTGTTGGCGGCCCTGATCAAGTCGAACACCGCAGCCAGCGCGACCGCGGTATTGAGATCGTCGTCCATACCGGCTTCAAAGCGGGAGCGGCAGTCTTTAAGCATGGTGGACGTCGCCTCGTTGCTCTCGTGACCGAGTTCGTGTGAGCGCAGACGGAACAGGAATTCTTTGATCCGGTCCAGGGACTGGGCCGCCTGATGCAACCCGTCGAACGTGAAGTTCATCTGTTTCCGGTATGGAACCGATAGTAGCAGGTATCGAATCGCCACGGGTTCGAAGCCCTTGTCCAGCAGATCGCGCAAGACATAAAAGTTACTGGCCGATTTGGCCATTTTCTGACCTTCCACCCTCAGATGCTCGCTGTGGACCCAGAAACGGACGAACGTAGCATCGGTCGCAGCCTCACTCTGCGCAATTTCGTTTTCGTGGTGCGGAAACACGAGGTCCACGCCACCACAGTGTAGATCGATGTTGTGACCCAGGCATTTCATGGCCATAGCCGAGCATTCCAGGTGCCATCCAGGCCGGCCGGTCCCGATCTCGGTCTCCCAGCGCGGCTCTTTCTCTTCTTTCGGCGCTTTCCAGAGAACGAAGTCCTGCGGGGCTTCTTTGTCATATTCATCTACGTCAACCCTTGCGCCCGCACGCAGTTGCCTCTTTTCCAGACGCGCGAGCCGGCCGTAGGCGTCAAATTCGGTTATACGAAAATAGATAGAGTCGCCTTCCCGATAGGCATAACCTTTTTCCAACAATTGTTTCACCAAAGCGACCATTTCCGGAATGTGGTCGCTTGCCCGGACGATCGACTCGGGACGCTCGAGATTCAGGCTATCGCTGTCTTCAAGGAAGGACTGGATATATTTTTCAGTATAAGTCCGGATGTCCACGCCTGAGTCCAGGGCCTTTCGGATGATCTTGTCATCCACATCGGTGATGTTCATCACTTCGTTCATCGCCCATCCCTTACTCTTAAGATGCCGGCGTAGAACGTCTTCGAAAACAAAAGTTCGAAAATTACCGATGTGAACGAAATCGTGAACGGTTGGACCACAGATGTACATCCGAACGGTATTCCCATCGGCAGGTGAAAATTCCTCGAGTTTACCGGTGAGCGTGTTTGTGAGTTTCAGCATCGCCATCGTCGAAAATTAGGCCGGAAGTGATTGACAGATTGTTGGGTCAGTGCGTCCAATTAACAGTGGCCGATAACACAGAAGAGATACCAACTCAGCATGGTACCATGAGCCCGATGATCCGACTTGCAGCGGTTATCGTTCTGACGCTATTGGCTTTCCGGCCATTGGGGGCGGAACAGTTCACCATTACGGTTGGTGTCGACCTCGTGAACGTGTTGTTCACCGTCACCGACGACAGAGGCCGGTTGGTGTCGGATCTCGGACCAGAAGACTTCATCGTCGAAGAAAGCGGTGAGCGACAGGAAATCCTTCATTTCGCGCGCGAGAACGAACTGCCGCTGACGCTGGCGCTATTGGTCGACACCAGCCCGAGTGTCCGTCCGGTTTTCGAGGAGGAACAACGAACCGCTGTCTCCTTCCTCGAATTGATTCTGCGACCACAAGATCTCTCGCTCATCATCGGATTCGACCGTGCCGTCACCTTGATCCAGGATTTTACCGAAAGCACGGATCTGTTGGCTGACGCCATTTACTCCCTGGAGATCGGCAGCGGCACTTCTGTGTACGACGCTGTCTTCCTGGCCGGTGAAGAGCGGCTGCGCGAGGAGGCGGGAAGAAAAGCGATCATCTTGATCAGTGACGGCGAAGATACAACGAGCCGTATTGACCGGACGGAAGCACTGATCGCTGCGCACCAGGCCGACGCGGTCATCTATTCGATCTCAAACTCGCTCCCGCGGCGGGGCTTCTTCGGGGGTGGTAGGCAAAGCACTGGCGACATCAGGACACTTGAGGCGTTGTCAGAAGAAACTGGGGGCGCGGTTTTCGTCCTCGACAACCCCGAGGAATTCGAAGACATTTTCTCCAGAATCGCAGATGAACTCCGGACGCAGTACAGTCTTGGCTACGTCTCCTCGAACCCGGAGAAAGATGGTCAATACAGGGAGGTCAGGATTCGGCCGCGAAACCGGGATCTCACGGTTCGTTCCCGTAGAGGCTACTATGCGCCGTATGAGAATGATCGCTAAGACGCTCGTGTTGCTGCTGGCAGCTTCTCCACTCCTCGGGCAGGAGTTCCAGATCCGGACGCGTGTCGACCTGGTCGTCGTCCCGTTCAGCGTGACAGGAGATGGCAACGCGCTGATTGCCGGGATGGGGGCGGACGATTTCACTGTACTTGAAGATAACGTCGAGCAATCCATCGAAGCGTTCAGCATCGACCCGGTCCCGCTCTCGGCAACCGTGGTCATTGACACAGGAGTCGACGAAGACTCGCTCACGGCGATCCAGCAAGCGATCCCCTCGATTGTGTTCGGCTTTGGCCCTTTCGACGAAGTTGCCGTGTACCGTTATGACAACACTGTCGTCCAGATGCAGGACTTCACCGCAGATCCCGAAGTATTGCGGACGGCACTTGATGACCTGCAGGCGTTCCGGCCGGTAACCCAGTTCCTGGGTGGGACGCCGGTTCAACCCGGCCCTGTCATAAACGGCATACCGACGATCAACACTGCACGGATCCCTCTCGACCGGGATACGCGGGTCCTTCATGACGCTGTTTATGAATCAGCTCTGGCCCTTCGAAACCGCCCTGATCAGGGACGTCGCAAGATTATCGTTCTCGTGTCGGACGGGAACGACACGCGTAGCGTCCAGGAAATGGAAGACAACATTCTTTTGCTGATCGACTCGGAAATTCAAGTCTACTCGATTGCACTTGAAGCAGGTTTCTTTGGACGACTGTTTAACACGCTCGATGATTACTCCAGACTCACGGGAGGCGCCATTTACCATGTTGGAACCGCAGCGCTGGAACCGACGTTTCCTCAGGTCATGGAGCAGGCGCGCAATCAGTATGTTCTGACATATATTTCCACAAACAGAGCGCCTTCCGACACGATCGTGTTCCGCAGGATCGAAGTCCTCTGCGATGAACCCTATGAAATTGTCCACCGAGCAGGCTACTACCAGGTGCCATAGCAACCCCCGTTGAAGTCGCTCCAAGCTGAAGGCGGTCCAGGTTGAAATCGCTCCAAGGCTGTAGCGGCGGTCAATGAGCGCACAGCGATCTCCGAACGGACCGCACACCCACCTCCAGACCCCGCGCGTTCAGGCATGGGTACCGGCCGAATGATGAGGATCCCCATCAAAATAAATGGCTAGAAAACGGTCGAACCCCCAGCCCGGGGTCCGACCTTAGTTACGGTCGGCCGGGTCGGTCTGCGCGCACGATTTGCAGTGATTTTTAATTGACATGCAAAATTTTCACTACACTATTAGGTGATTATCAGTCTACCCCAATGTGATTATCAGAGGGTAGTGTTGATGCGGAAATCTCTTTCAAGGAGGGCAAGGCACAACGCTAAGGATTAAAGGAAAGACCAGGCAAAACAGAAGCTCGCGCTCAGACGGGCGAATGACACACAACAAAACAAGGCGCAAAAGACCGAGAACTAAAACGGACTGCGGCATATGCAGCCCGTTATTTTTTGGAGAAGTGAGCTGTGAAGAGCGATCAAGACAGAGCCTGTCACGCCATACGGATCAGAAGTCACGGAGCACTAGAGGGACAGGTCCTTGTAAGAAGTGCGGAGTTTTGATCGCTCTTGATGGCGTTCGATCGCCAAGCGGATCAGGCGGTCGACCAGCTCGGGATAGGGTACGCCGGAAGCCTCCCAGAGACGGGGATACTGACTGATTGAGGTGAACCCGGGGAGCGTGTTGATCTCGTTAACAAAGAACTGATCGGTCTGCTTCTCCAGGAACAGATCGACACGCGCCATGCCCGAACATTCCAGCACCTTGAACGTTTCTAGCGCTAGCCGCTGGGCTAGCCTCCGTTCGGCTTCTTCAAGTACAGCCGGAATGATCAACGTCGCGTCATCGTCAATGTACTTTGCCCGGTAGTCATAGAACTCACCGGCCGGTAGAACCTCACCGGGCACCGAAACGGACGGATCGTCGTTACCCAGAACGCTGAGTTCTATCTCGCGCGCGACGACACCGCGTTCAACAATAATTTTCCGATCGTATTCCGAGGCTTCCAGTATCGCGTTGTGGAGGCTTTCCGCGGACGCGACTCGGGTGACACCGACGGAGGAACCGAGATTGGCCGGCTTGACAAATACCGGATACGGGAGTGTCGCTCCATGTTCTTTCACGAACGTGTCGGCGTTGGGTCGGAACAGCTTCCAGTAGTCGAGAACAGGAAGCCCCGCATCGCGCAAGAGGCGCTTCATGACGTCCTTGTCCATTCCAACAGCGGAACCGAGCACACCGGCACCCACGTATGGCACACCGGCCAATTCGAGGAGTCCCTGGATGGTTCCGTCCTCTCCGAAGGGACCATGCAGGATCGGAAAGACGACGTCGAGGGTCGCGTGACGTGTGGGTTCCGGGGCGATGACAAGTGGAGTCCCAAATTGAAACGTCAGCTGGATTTCTTCTGCGGGAGTCATTGAGGAGACGGCCTCCCGGCCTCGAAGCCACTTCCCTTCTTTTGTAATGCCGATGGGAACGACCTCGTATTGGGAGCGGTCGAGCACACGCAGCACGAACTCGGCAGATAGAATCGAAATTTCGTGCTCGCCGGATCGTCCACCGAACACGACTCCGACCCGAAGTTTTTTCATCAAACCCGCACTTTCACCAGCTGGCCGACAACCTCAACCGCCTGTTCCACCTGTTCGCGCGTGACGTCCAGGTGAGTGACCATCCGAACGCGCTTGCGGTCGATGGGAACAGCCAGCACTCCACGATTCTTGAGCTCGGACAGGAAGGTGGTGGAATCGAATCCGGCTTCGCCGACGCCGTATATCACGATGTTGGTCTGGATCTTCCTCGGATCGATTTCGATGCCCGGCACACCGGAAAGACCATCGGCCAGAACCTGTGCATTCTCGTGGTCTTCGTGCAGCCGGGGCGGCCCTTCTTCGAGCGCCACGATTCCTGCAGCCGCGATTATGCCGACCTGCCGCATGCCCCCACCCAGCATCTTTCGGAGGAGCCGGCACTGGTCGATCAGATCCTTCGAGCCCAGCACGAGAGATCCGACCGGCGCTCCCAGACCCTTGCTGAGACAGAACTGAACCGAATCAAAGGGCCGGGTGATATCGGCCACGTTCTCATCGAGTGCGAGGGCCGCATTGAAGATACGGGCCCCGTCGAGATGGACTCTCAACCCTCGTTCGTGCGCGCGCGTGCAGATCTCATCCGAGACGGCCCTCGGGTAGACAGTACCGCCTGCCATGTTGTGCGAGTTCTCCAACGACACCATGGTTGTCTGTGCGCTGTGGTAGGAAGCGGGACGGATCGAATCATAAATTTGATCCCAGCTGAGAATTCCATCTTCGCCCTCTACGACGCGGGGCAGGACGCCTGCAATCGCCGACATGGACGCCATCTCATAGCTGTACACGTGACCCTCGCTCTCGCAGATAACTTCCTGTCCCGGCTCGGTCTGCGCTTGAATACAAATAAGATTCCCCATGCTTCCGGATGGGACGAACAGACCCGCTTCGCGGTCAAACATTTCCGCGGCCAGATCTTGCAGGCGATTGACGGTCGGGTCTTCAAGAAATACGTCGTCGCCGACCTCGGCCACCGCCATCGCGCGTCGCATGCGGTCGGAAGGTTGGGTCACGGTATCGCTTCGCAGATCGATAACAGGGTCGGGCATAGCAGTTCCTCGATTACACCGTTGGCGAGCAGCCAGCTGGGCGGTCTCAATTTGAGAATGTTTCCGTCGAACTCGACAAGGCCTTCGTTGATCAGACTGTCCATTCGATCGAACCACTCCTGAGGATAGTCGATTCCGATATCTTTGGCGACGGCCCAAACGTCAAAACCGTCCAGTCGCCGCAGCCCCAAAAGGAAGGCCTCTTCCATGCGAATTCGTGGGGTTCGCTCTTCAATCTGATCGATAGGAATCTCGCCTCGATTCAGTTTGTTACGATATTCGATCATCGATCGCGTGTTCCAGAAGCGCTTGCCGTCAATGAATGAGTGCGCTCCAAGGCCGAGCCCCCGATACGGCAATTCACTCCAGTAGCCAAGATTGTGGCGACATTCCGCACCTGGCACGGCCCAGCTTGAAATTTCATAGTGATGGTAACCGGCGCGGTCCAGACGCTCCGCCATTGTCGAATAGTACCAAGCATATTCGTCATCAGTCGGCAGTTGTGGGGTGTGCTTTCCCCACAGACTGCTGTCTTCAACCTCCAGGAGATAGACGGAAACGTGGTCTGGACGGAGTTGGTCGATCCATTCGAGGTTTTTTCCCCATGCTCGACGTTTCTGCCCTGGGAGCCCTGCAATCAGATCGATACTGATGTTTTCGAAACCGGTGTTGCGGAGTCGTTCAAAGTCGTGGACCGAGTCCATCGCTTGGTGCAGGCGCCCGGCCATTTTCAGATCAGCAGCATCGAAAGACTGGGCTCCGAGACTGATACGGTTGATTCCAAGTTGCCGAAACGTTTTCAGGCGGGTCGGATCCAGAGTGCCCGGATTGGCTTCGAGCGAAATCTCCGTCGCGCCGCGGGGGAGGGCTCTGATCAACCTTTCCATCAGGTCGGGCGCCAGCAGCGATGGGGTACCCCCTCCCAGATACAACGTGTCGGTTGTCGCCGGAAGATCCGCCTGACGGATCTCGGCCTGGAGGCATTCAGTGTAGGGTTGATGGGAAGATTGTGGCATGATCACCACTGGAAATGCACAGTAGTGGCAGTGCTGCTCGCAGAACGGAATGTGAACGTAGGTGCCGAAGCTCATCGGCTGTTCTCGTACGCGGATCGTACCCCGCTGCCATCTGGGGGTTCCGATAAATCCATCCGAGCGGGGAAGCCCACACTCTCACACGGAGCGTTCTGTGGGGACACGCATCCTACCGGCGAAAGTCTCAGGGATCTACGGCCTGCAAGAGGAAGAATCACGGGGCATACAAAGCCGCCGTCTCAGTGTTGAATGATCCGAATTACGATGTTGCCTTCGAACGTGATGAAGTCGGCGCCCAGACCTCTCTTGTAATAGATCCAGTCCTCGCGCTCTGCCCCATTGACAGTTTCCCAAACCTTGTCGTCAGGACGTCCCCTCGCCATCAGCACAGTGGACCGGTCCATGCCGATCTTGGCTTCGTTAGCGACGACCGCTTCCTGAAACTCTTCCGGAAGAGATTCGATACCGGAATCCATGAAATTCTGCTTATCAAAATCGAGAACCGGTGCGAGATACGCCCGCAAATCGTCGGGAGTTAAAATGGCGGGGGCCTTGTCATCGAAACGCAAAACGATCTTCGATCCTTTGGCCCCAGCCGGGCCATCGGTGACCGGTCGTGTGCTACTGCCGATACCGACCTCCAGGCGATCGAAAAAGCTTCGTTTGGTCTTCCCTCCCCCGTCGAGTTCCACTTCGATCGCGTCGTCATCGAATTCGATTGCCGTAATCGTCACCACCTGTCCCACGATTATGGAACTCCCCTCTTTCCTCAGTTCATCGATCAGCCTGTCCTCGTCGATCTCTCCAGTTTGAGACAAGCGCAATCCTTGATCACCAAACGGCATCGCAACACGGGCTGCTGCATTGTCGGCGACGAGAGTACCGAGAATCTCGAATCGATTGATCCGGGAAACCTGCGACTCGCCCCAAGTCCCGACACCGAAGACAAGGACTGTCAATAGCAAGAGTCTCGGATTCATATAATTCATATTACCATCTCGACCGTCGGAGTGGATCTCCCATTACAGTTCATGGTTAAAGTCGAATCGCACTTCTCGGACGGCGTTGCCGAAAAAGCCGCCGACAAAGAAATGCAGGCTTCTTCAGCGTCCTGCTAATTCCCCAGACTGATCATGTTGGCGAAGAGCCGGTACGCTCCAGGAACGCCCGCGGGCAGTTGCCGGAAGAACGCGTATCCCGTATACACCCAACGGCCTCTTCCGATTTCCGCGACCATCATGCCACCGAGCTTGGGCTCTTCCCCCGGATCGTTCGACCCCAGGATGGGCGTGTAGCGCTCGTCCCAATCACCCATAAAGTAAAGCCCGCGCTCCTGGACCCACCCTTCGAAATCGGCTTCCGAAATCGTGTTGGGAAAGTTAAGCATCGGGTGGTCGGGCTCAACAAAGGTGACCGGGGCGTCTTCCACCGTCACACGGTCGTGGGGACGGTTGATCGAAAATGGGTATGGCGCATAGCCATCTTCCAGGGCCTGATACGTATTGTACTGGACGATCACGGTTCCGCCCGATTCCACATAGTCGAGCAGACGCGGGTTGTACGCCTTTAGATCCTCGCGCACGGCATAAGCCCGAATGCCCAGGACAATCGTATCGTATGCGGACAGGTCGCCACGGGAAAGATCGTCGGCCGTCAAGAACGACACCGGGATGCCAAGCTGCCGGAACGAGTCAGCGACACGGTCCCCTGCACCCTCGATATAACCCACATTTCTAACGCGGGTTTCGAGGGGGAAAACCGTCACACGAGACATCGCGTGTGAATAGATGCGCCGCGTCTCGATATGCGGATAGGCGATCACACTGTAACCGAGTTCATAGGAACTACCGGCCATTTCGACCGATGCAACCACTTCAAATTGCCCGGCCTCGGCTGGCACGTTGACGATGAAGGGAACCACAACGGTTTCACCGGGCCTGTTGAACTGAACGATTTCCAAAGCTGGTGTCGCCGTCCAACCGTCGGGTAGCGTCAACCGGACTTGGGCCGTTCCTCCCGACGGCGCTTGATTGTGAAGGGTTACGACGAATTCCTTTTCGCGGGCCCCGGAAAGGGGTACTACCGCGCCTTCCGGTGCCAACTGGACCGAAACCTCTGGAACTACACTCACTAGACTTCGCCGCTCACCGAGCACATCGTCGACATAACGATATTCAGCGTGACCTGGGATGACGAATGTCCCCCCTTCAAAATCTATCTCGGTCCTAGCTGGCATCAACGGGAGCTCGAACGGCAATGTGGCAGGGTCGCCTTCCGGCCAGGCAAAGCGGTCGATGGTCCGCGACTCCCGCAACCAGTAGGGTTGCGTAAACGAGGCCTCAGGCGCTGCCCTCACGGTTATACTCTGTTCGACTCGCGCGCCGGAGGCAACTTCCACCGGCGTCAGGACACGGTTCGTCTCCCAGCCTTCGCGAAAATCGATCCCAGTCCGCACCTCAGAGAAATCAAGCGGTCCATTGTTGGTGACCGCGATCACCAGCTCGAACTCCTGACCCGGAACGAGGGCGTCGTCCGACGCCAGCAGTTCAACGCTGACGCCGGCAGCCAACCATGCGGCCTCGTGAAAGTCCGCCTCCTTGATGGCGAGCAGAAAGTCGACGTGTTCAACACGCGTCTCCAGCCGAATATCCTCAAGTCTCCCGAGCGCCCGAACCAGGTCACCCAAAATTGCCGCCGGTTCATCAAGCGTCACCTTGCCGCGAATCGCTTCAATGTCGGCCTGGAGCGCTTCCAGGTCAATCCGCAGCGATGGGTCCAAATTCACCAGATCGAGCAGCTTGTGAGTGGTCCCATTGAAAATCGGATCTCCGGCGTCGCCGGGCACGACTTGCTCGACTAGGTCGAGGCTGGTAAAGCGGGGCCCTCGTTCCCGGGCCGCGCCCATGGACTGCGTCCGATGCAGGCTGCGGCCTTCCATGGCGACTTCGTGATAGGAACGTCCCAGCGCGGCGCCATACTCGCCCACGTTGATTCGAACATCGCCCACCGCAGTGGGGTCGCCTCCACCGCGAGTTGACATGTAGAGTTTCCTGGCCTGCCAGCTCTGGCCATGCTCGGGATACAGGTTCGGATCAGCAGCCGCGTGGAACGCTTCCATCGTCGCGAAGCCAGCCGCCTGGTGGTGGCCGTGGCCGTCGACAGGCGTTCCCGAAAAACGGGAGATGATCACCTCGGGCCTGAACTGACGGATGACGCGAACAAAATCGCCGACCAGAGCGGCCTCGCCCCACTTCTCAAGCGTTTCGAGGGCGGTCTTCGAAAACCCGAACTCATAGTTGGGGGTAAAAAACTGTTCAGCGCGATCGAACTCGCGCGCCGCAAGAAGTTCCTCTGTTCGGATGACACCCAGCGCTTCGAAGAGTTCCGTACCCAGCAGATTCTGGCCTCCTTCGCCGCGGGTCGCCGAAAGATACGCCGTCCGCGCGCCTTCCCCGCGTGACAGCCACGCCAGCATGGAACTGTTTTCGTCATCAGGATGAGCGCCCGTATGCAGCACACTGGACACTACGTCCAGCCGATCCAACGCCTGTTTGAGGCCGGACAATCCACGGTCTTCGGGAATTTCAGCCGCAGATACCGCCGGCGATACGACCAAGAGGGCATGGAAGAAGGTGAGGAACAATCTTGATTTCATAGAGGGGCACCTGCCAGTTTGAAGGAACACAACTTATTCCGTCTGTCGAACGTATACGAAATTGTACTGAATGACGCCGAACAAGGACAAGAACGAAGGAGCTGGGTGTAGCTCAGCGAATATCGGATCTCATTGACAGCCACCTGAGGTTTCGGTTTCGGGGCTTCGGTAGCAGCCCGTGGCGGAAGTCTCGAGGGCCGCGCGCAGGGGTCTTCGGGTTGCAGGCGCGAAGTGAGGAGCGGACACCGAGGTTTGAATCCGAGGCCGCGGGCGCCGTCTTTTCATCGTGACCGGCCTTAACAATGCCGGACAAAGCCTGCGGCCTGACCCCCCTGCGCCCAAAGGGTTACGGCGAAACGGGGCCGTCTTCGTTGTCGCCGACTCCTCCCAATGAAAGAGCATTGTCTCGTCTTCGCGGCTTCGGGCCGGCGCCTCGTCGCCTCCTAGAATCCGGCCCCGTTTGGCCGTAACGCGGCCCTCGAGACTTCCGCCACGGGCTGCTAGTCTATCCCCCTCTTTGATAGTACGATAGCCGGAGTGACAGGAGGCTATTGAGGAATGCTGATCGGTTTGACGGGGCCAAACGGTGGCGGCAAAGGTGAAGTGGCGAGCTACCTGACGAGCAAGAGCTTCCTCTACCAATCGCTCTCGGACGTCATTCGGAATGAGATCCGTTCACGTGGTGATGAACCGAGTCGTGAAAACCTGATCCAGACCGGCAATGACCTGCGCCAACGATACGGCTTCGCCGTACTGGCCCAGAGAATTCTGGAAAGAATCGACGACAACGCCAACACCGTTATAGACTCCATCCGAAATCCTGCCGAGGTCGAAGTGCTCCGGTCCGGTGGGCATTTCAGACTGGTTCTCGTTGATGCGGCCCCCGACATCCGATTTCAACGCATACACAGTCGGAATCGCGAAAGCGACCCCCAAAGTTACGACGACTTTCTAGCGCTCGAAGAAAGAGAGGCCCAAGGCGATGCCCACGCCCAGAACCTCCGACAGGTCGCAGCGCTCGTCGATCATTCAATCGAGAACAACAGCACGCTCGAAGCTCTGCACAACTCCACCGATCTGCTGCTTTTGCAGGTGCTTCGGGAGGTTCCCCGGCCTGGCTGGGATCAATACTTCATGAACATCGCGAAGGTTGCCGCCTCACGGTCGAACTGCCTAAAACGGAAGGTCGCGGCGATCATCGTAAGAGAGAAACGAATCATCTCAACGGGATACAACGGCACGCCCCGTGGTACTCGAAACTGCAACGAGGGCGGCTGTCCCCGATGCAACAGCCTGGCTACTTCGGGATCGAGCCTGAACCAGTGTCTCTGCTCACACGGAGAAGAAAACGCAATCGTGCAAGCCGCCTACCATGGTGTGGGGCTGTCAGACTCGACGATATACAGCACATTCGCCCCCTGCCTGCTTTGCGCAAAGATGATCATCAATTCCGGAATTTCTGCCGTCATTTACAACCAGGATTACCCTCTCAATGACAGCGCATTTAATTTGTTCGAAGAAGCTGGAGTGAAGGTTCGAAAACTCGAGGTAGAGCAGAAAGGAAATTCAAAGTGAGGGGTTAAGCGTTCGCTGAATCCTGCCCGTCACCTGTTACCCATCACATCCACGTTCGGGAGCTAATCATCCCGCGGAGAGTAGTAACCCCGCCGGGCTTTCACTTCATAGTCGTCGTCAATGGGTTCGAGTCGTATTTCCCTGTAACTGCCAGTCCGGGCCAGGTTGGTGGGGCTGTAAGTCAGCGTGTACTGTGAGCGCAGGGCCTCGCTGATGTTCTGAAATGTAATGGCCAGTTGCTCGATCCTGAGAGGAAAGAAGGCCTGCCCACCGGTCTCTTCTGCAAAGATCTCCAGGGTTTCATCGCCGCGGCGCTGTGCACGGGTCTCGAAGTTCGCCGAGGAGTTGGTGCTGATCGTGTAAATGGCTACGTTGTTTCTCTGGGCTTCTTCGAGGGTTTCGGTCATCGAAAAACGGCTGGCATTGTCGTCGCCGTCACTGATCACGATCATCACGCGCCTGCCTTCAGGCTCCAATACCATCTTCTCGCTGATCGACAGATAGATCGCATCATAGAGGGACGTACCCCCGCCGGCGCGAATCTTCCGGACGCCGTCAGCCAGCGTTTCGGGATTGTCGGTAAAATCCTGTATCAGGTCCACTCCAGAATCGAATGAGACGAGCATCCCACGATCTCTTCTCCGTTCGATCGTTGAGTAAAAAAACTCGATCGCGGCTTCCTGTTCAAAGCGAAGCCTATCGCGAATACTGCCGCTGGTATCCACAAGAAGAGCGATAGTCAACGGAAGGTCGGTTTCGGAATCGAAGTTGGTTATCGTCTGGAGAACGTCGTCCTCGTAAACACGAAAGTCGTCCCGGGTCAGTCCCGTAAACAGTTCGTCCCTCCGATCGGTCACAGTAAAAAACACGTTGACCAGGTCGACATCGACCGTGATCGTCTGTTCCTCGCCTACATCGCCGATTGCACCCGCAGGCAGCTGGGCGGACCGCGTCTCCGAAAGCACGGGATGGCTGAGCCACAGCATGGCTGTGATTAACAGAATGGCGGATTTCTTCGTCATAGACCTCGGACAGAATACCTCAGAATTATAACATCCGGCGGAACTCAGCCTCATCTAATACCCGTGTGCCAAGCTTCGCCGCTTTCTCAATCTTGGATCCCGGATCAGCGCCCGCCACGACAAAATCCGTCTTCTGCGTCACCGAAGAAGTGACCCGTCCTCCCCGGCCCTCGATCATCTGTTTCGCTTCTTCGCGCGTCATGTCCTCGAGTGTACCGGTGACGACGAAGGTTTGACCGGCGAATACCTGCTCAGGCCGATCGGGCGGTGGACCCGTGGATTCCATTTGCAGTCCGAAGCTATTTAAGCGCGCAATCAGCTCTCGGTTGTGTGGCTCCCTCATGAAGCGATATACCGTTTCCCCTACAATCGGGCCGATTTCGGGAACCTGTTCCAGTTCGGCTTGCGATGCTTCCATCATACGGACCATCGAATGGAAATACTCGGCAAGGATCCGTGCTGTACGCTCACCGACGTGGCGGATACCCATCCCGTAAATAACCCTGTTGAGAGGGAGCTTACGGCTGGCTTCGATTTCCCTGAGGAGATTTCCGGCGGACTTCTCGCCCATTCTTTCGAGCGACTCCAGCTGCTCAGTCTTGAGCTCGAACAGATCAGAAACGTCCTTGACGATGCCTCCGTCGACCAACTGATCGACGAGCCGCTCGCCGAGGCCATCGACATTCATGGCCTTCCGGGAAGCCCAATGAAGGAAAGCCTCCTTGACTTTCGCCGGACAGGTCTGAGACAAACAGCGGCGGAGCACCTCTCCGTCCTCGCGGAAAACATGACTCTGACAGACGGGGCACCGCTCCGGCATCGTGAACGCTGTCCGATCGGGAGCCGGCTCGACAACCTTAATCACTTTGGGAATCACATCCCCACCGCGTTCGATCAGGACGCGATCGCCAATTGAGACGCCCAGCCGCTCAATCTCGTCTTCGTTGTGCAGGGACGCGTTGCGGATAGTGACTCCCCCCACCTCCACGGCTTCAAGTTCAGCAACCGGTGTCAGAGCGCCGGTGCGGCCGACTTGTATTCGGATATCAACCAGCCGCGTCGTCGCCTGCCGGGCGGGGAACTTGGCAGCAATCGCCCACCGTGGAGCCTTCGCTGTCGCTCCAAGTTCTTCCTGGAGAGATGTGGAATCCACCTTTACGACGAGCCCATCGATCTCGTAGTCCAGTCCGTCGCGCTCGGACTCCCAACGCTGGTAGAACGCAATGACCTCATCGAGGGAGTCCGCTCGAACCCAATTCGGATTAACCTTGAATCCAAGGCGGGAAAGTCGCTCGAGGTCTGCTCCCTGAGACGATCCTCGCGGTAGGAGCGTATACGCAAAAAAGTCGAGTGGGCGTTTGGCAACCAGTGCCGGGTCTACCTGTCGCAGCGAACCGGCGGCAGCATTCCGCGGATTGGCAAATCGTGACAGTTCAAGGTTATCTCGCTCTTCGTTAAGGTGCGCGAACGTGACCCGGCCCAGAAAAACCTCCCCACGCACCTCGATGGAGACAGGTTCCCTCAACCGCAATGGAATGGATCGGATCGTACGCACATTTGCCGTCACGACCTCTCCACTCCGACCATCACCTCGCGTGACGCCCATCTCCAGACGTCCGCCTTTGTATACGAGATTAACGCTCAGGCCATCGATCTTCAGCTCAACGATGTAATCAATCACGCCCCGGGACAGACGTTCCCGGACACGCCGGTTCCAGTCCCTGAGTTCCTCGAACGAATACGCGTTTTCGAGGCTCAGCATCGGCTGCTCAAAGGTATGACCTGGAAAGTTCCCGCTAACCTGTTCTCCGACGCGCTGGGTTGGGGAGTCCGGAGTGATCAGCTCCGGGTGTTCCTGCTCCAGGCGCTGGAGTTCCCTTACGAGTTCGTCGAATTCATAGTCGGAGACCGAGGGGTCGTTCTGGACGAAGTAGCGGTATTCATGCCCCCGAATCTGATCCCGCAACTCTTCGATGCGCCTGCCATGTGTGTCCATTGTTGCAGACTCTATTTATACCCCAACTTGCGGTCACTGGCCGGCTGGGGACAAACTCTCGTTTTTCGACAGCCAGCACGAGCTACTGGATGTGGGGCCAACTTCGACGGCTGTCAGCGATTGAAAGTGAGAGCCATCCGAGCATCACAATTCTCGGATGGCGTTGTTGAAAAAGTGGTGCTTGGCTTTTTCAGTGCACTGCCAGGGGTCTGGTCGGGAAGGCCCCTCGTACCGGGTTCGTTGTGGAATTTGCGTTTGTTCATCGTCAGTTTTACCTGTTTGAATTCCCTCCAACGCCGATATGAACAGTATGGCCACGATCCTTGAATTGGCCCGGGAGATCCGACACCACATCGTCAGCCATTCCACGGGCCGACTGGAACTGACGTATTCACGGTGTCCGCGATCCGTGGATTTCTCCAACGGCACGATTGTTTCCACTCGTGATGCGCTACTTCCGTGCTTTGAAGAAGGGCTCCTGGAGTTCTCCTTCAGCCCGATGGAGATACCGCCTCCGACTGAGCTTCAAAGTGGGGCTGCGGTGCTGCTCGAAGCGTTGGAATCAATGAACGATCGAATTCTCCGAAGAGTCTGGGAACCATATAGAGACTGGACCGTATTACTGCCCGAACACCCGAGAATCCATGACACGCGGGTTTCAGCCCACCTGGAACAGGGCGGCGAGTGGCTGCGACGCATGCTCAATCTTGCCGTTACCGGTTCACTGACGCTGGGACCTCCGGAGGCAAAGTCTCTGGATGAGGAAGTGAAAGAGATTCGGGCCGCCACCGGACGCGGAGACTACTGGCAGGTTCTGAAGATTGCCCGAAGCGCACCATCGATAGAAGTAAAGAAAGCTTACCGGAAGCGGGTCCGGCAGTTTCATCCAGACCGTTGGTACTCATCCAGGGATCGAACCCTGAAGGATCATGTCGAAGGCGCTTTCCGGGATGTTCACTATTGCTATGAGCAGGCCATGCGTGCCTTGCCGCAACGCCCTTCGGCCGTAACGACCCCGCCTCGTCAAGAGACAATCATATCCATGCTCACGAGAGCAGCCTGGGAACGCCCAACGAAACCCTACGTGCAATCCGTAGTGCCCCACGAGAGGGAAACCGTCTCGCGACGGGCATCCAAGGTTGCCAGCTACGCCGTGATCGGGATGACAGGGGGTCCTGTCGGCGACAGCAAGTTCCGCCGGATATTCGAGAATCTGATCAATGCGGCCTGATCGCGTCGTTAGATCCCAGTTCCATAGAAAAAGCCCCCGACCCATAGGGGTCGAGGGCTTGAATACAAGCGGCGCGGAACTCTCTAGTACATTCCGCCCATGCCACCCATACCACCACCAGGAGGCATCGCAGGTGCGCCACCCGCAGCACTTTCTTCCGGTAAATCAGCAACGAGCGCTTCTGTAGTCAGCATTAGAGAAGCGATCGAAGCTGCATTCTGAAGCGCCGTTCGCGCGACCTTGGCCGGATCCAGAATACCGGCCTTGATCATGTCCGTGTATTCTTCAGTTGCTGCGTCAAAGCCATAGTTCGGCTGCTTGGAATCTTTGACCTTGGCCACGATGATGGCCCCTTCATGACCGGCGTTTTGCACGATCATCCGCAGCGGCTCTTCCAGAGCGCGCTTTACGATGTTGAGGCCAATCTGTTCGTCGTGTTCCAGGTCTACATTTTCCAGCGCCTTCAAAGCTCGAATAAACGCCACACCTCCGCCCGGGACGATCCCTTCTTCGACAGCAGCCCGTGTGGCATGCATCGCGTCTTCCACGCGCGCTTTCTTTTCCTTCATTTCGGTCTCTGTCGCGGCGCCCACCTTGATGACGGCAACGCCGCCCACCAGCTTGGCCAACCGTTCCTGAAGTTTCTCGCGATCGTAGTCTGAGGAGGTATCTTCGACCTGGACCCGGATCTGCTTGACGCGACCGTCAATTGCGTCGGAAGACCCGTCGCCTTCGATGAGCGTGGTGTTGTCCTTGTCGATCGTCACCTTCTTGGCGCTTCCCAGATCGTCGATCTGAATGTTTTCCAGCTTGATACCCAGGTCCTCGGTAATCGAGCGGCCACCCGTCAAAATCGCGATGTCATCGAGCATGGCCTTGCGGCGATCGCCGAAGCCAGGAGCCTTGACCGCAGCGACCTGAAGCGTCCCGCGCAGCTTATTGACAACCAGTGTCGCCAAGGCCTCGCCTTCGATGTCTTCAGCGATGATCAGCAGCGGACGGGCCAACTTGGCCACCTGTTCGAGGGTCGGCAGGAGGTCCTTCATGCTGCTGATCTTCTTCTCGTGAATCAGAATCAGGCAGTTTTCCAGAACTGCTTCCATCCGTTCCGGATCGGTCACAAAATAGGCCGACAGGTACCCGCGATCGAACTGCATACCCTCAACGACTTCAAGCGACGTTTCGATCGCTTTGGCCTCTTCAACCGTGATCACACCGTCCTTACCCACACGGTCCATGGCGTCCGCGATGATCCCGCCGATCGTTGAATCGTTGTTAGCCGAAATCGTGGCAACCTGGGCGATCATCTCGCCCTTCTTGACTTCGGTTGACAGACTTTGGATCTCCCCCACGGCCAAATTCACTGCATGTTCGATCCCGCGTTTGACAGCCATCGGGTTCGCACCTGCCGCTACGGTCTTCACGCCCTCGCGGAAGATTGCCTGCGCCAGCACGGTCGCTGTCGTGGTGCCGTCACCCGCCACTTCGCTCGTTTTCGAGGCGACTTCCTTGAGCATCTGAGCACCCATGTTCTCAACGGCATCTTCTAACTCGATTTCCTTCGCGACAGTCACACCATCCTTTGTGATCAGGGGGGAGCCGAACTTCTTGTCGAGCACGACGTTCCGGCCTTTCGGCCCCAGGGTCACCTTCACGGCCTCGGTCAGCGCGTTGACACCACGCAGGATCGCCTGCCGGGAGTCTTCACCATGAATAATCTGCTTAGTCATCTTTAATATATCCTCCTACTTCTTAGCCTTTTTTGCCTGCTGGGCCCCCGAAGTGATACCCAGGACTTCCTCTTCACGAAGGATCAGGTATTCCTCATCGTCCAACTTGATTTCCGTTCCCGAATACTTGCCGAACAGGACCCGATCTCCAGCCTGCAGTTCCAATGGCAGGACCGTCCCGTCTTCAAGCTTTTTGCCGTTCCCGACGGCCACAACTTCGCCTTCCTGGGGTTTCTCTTTGGCCGAATCGGGAATGATGATCCCTCCACGAATCGACTCCTGTTCCTCAATGCGCTTCAGCAGCACGCGGTCGTGCAAAGGTCGCATGTTCATCTATCTTTTCTCCTAAGTTCTTAAGAAGCTTACGTCAGAAACGTTAGCACTCAACAAGGGTGAGTGCCAATAGTAGGTGACGCCGTCGACGCTGTCAATAGCGGGTCGGGTGTTCCCCGTCCTCTCTAGACAGCGGCCGGCAGCGATGTGCGGATGGCCGCAAACTTTGCGCGGCCGGTTCGCCTGCTTTCTCGATCGGGCACCGCCGACTCATGACCCCAACCGGGACTTGATCAAGAGTTCGAGTTCGCCCTCGTCGAAATAGGTGCCGCCGCAATGCGAACAGCTATCGACACGCACGACGTCTTCAAGAACCTGCTCTTAGAGGGCAGTGCCGCATTTGGGACACGTCATCCAGTACGGCTCGCCTTTGTGCTTTTCTTCAATCGCTTTCTTGCGCCCGTTCGCAGCCTCCCGCATCTTCTCGAGCAGTTCTTGATCTTTCTTAAAAAAGTACTCGTCTTCCTTGCTATAACCGAGTTGTCGCATCTCATCTCTGATACTCATTGGATTCGAAGCCTCTTTGACCTTCTAATATCTCTAAGGGATCGTGAATCGCGGCTCGGCGTCACCATCGCCGATTTCGAACACTACCTGATAAACCAACCTCACGACCTTCTCAAGTTTCTCGTAGTTAATTTTGTCGGCGGTATCGTTCGGCGTGTGATAGTCGGGGTGAAGGCCGCCGAATACGAATAGTGCAGGAATCCTTGCCGACAAAAACGACCAGTGGTCACTCCGGCGTATGAGGTTCTGCGCCCCATAGTCGTATCGGAAGCGCAACTCCAAACCAACCTCGGCGTTGGCGCCTTCGACCGCAGCCCGCATATCCGGACTGAACGCCGAGCCGATCAGATTGATCATGTTTCCGTTTTCTGAAGCACGTTCCATGAGAAACCCTTCGGCGGCATCAGGACCATGTTCTTCATTACGGCCGATCATGTCGAGTTGGATCATGGCCACCGTGCCCTTGAGCGGGACCACCGGATTCTGGACATAATGCTGACTTCCCAGCATCCCCTTTTCCTCTCCCGCCCATGCTGCCAGAAGAACGCCTCGGCCTGGACGTACGCCACCTGAAAACGCCTCCGCTAATTCCAGGAGGGCAGTCGTGCCAGACGCATCGTCGTCCGCGCCGTTCCAGATCCGCCCATTGTCTTCACCGTCATGATCGTAGTGGGCACCTACAACTATTGTTCGGTCATCCAGATCCGGATTGGAGCCTTCGATTCGGGCTATTACGTTACGCGCCACATATCCATCCCTGTCAAAGTCAACGCGCAAAGTCGCCCTTCCTGAAAGCGGGACCGAATGTGACTGGAGGGTCTCGTCAAGCTCAGATTGACGCGATCCCAGATCCGGAACCAGACGCACGGCGGCGCCAAGCGACACCACGGCGATCGGGATCCCCGGATCGGCAGCCCCCGGGGCCACTCGCATCAAGCTTCTGCGTGGAGGAAGATCTGCTCTGAGCGTATCCGCCCAGAATCGAATCGGTATCGAGCTTCGTTGCTCGGGTCCCTGGACGATCACAAGGCCCACGGCTCCCGCTTGCTCGACGTTCCGCGCTTTGTCAGGGATACTAGAGAAGTCCCGATCGGTCAGTCCGTTGAAAGGCGAATCGCGATCGTCTCCACGGGGCACACCTTCCAGAGCCACGGCAATCTTACCGGCCAGATTGATGTCGGCCAGATCGTCGTAGCCCAGATCAGGCGCCCGGATCCCGTAGCCCACGAAAACCATCGAACCGGTGACAGCACCGTCCACAGATCCCGGAAAAGGCAGGAAGTCCGATCGAGGGTTGAGTCGAACATCCCGGTCTCCGGAGAGATTCAGGGCGTTGTCGCGGCCCACACTCAGACGCTCGACTTGAAAATCCTGAAAGTAGCCATTCCCTCCAGCAGGAGTCAGGCCGTTCTCTTCGAAAATTTCAGCAATGTAATCGGCCGCCGCGTTCAGTTCGGGCGTGCCGTTGCCACGTCCCCGGAATTCATCGGAAGCCAGATGAGACAGCTTGGCACGCAACTCATCGATCCGGATGGATTCGGGCCCGAACGCCGGTCGGGGGGACTGGGCGGAAACAGCAATGCCAATAACAATTGCGAGGGCACTCGCACCGACCGCCAATCCCTGGGCCAGAGAAACTGAACGACGCAGGTTCATAGCGCTACGGAGAAAGGTCGGAATCGCCCTCTGGCGGCTCATACGCATATGCTTTTTGTTTAACTCGAAGACGAAAATCGTTGCCCTTCATGTCAACCGTCTTGCACATTTCATACAGTCGCGAACGCATTCGGTCTCCAACCCTATCGACGAGGGCATCTCCGATGCCTTTCTTCGCATTTCCGTTTTCAACATGGTCTGGGAAATTCGTCGTGAGAATTGTCGTTTTGTCGCCATTGTAGCGATGGTTTAGAACAAAACCGACGGTATCTAATACCCATGCAGAGGGTTTTTGACCACCCAATTCGTCCAAAACAAGAACCTCCGCATCGAGGACAGGTGACATCAAGGAAAACTCCGATATGTTTGACACGCGGTTGTACGAGAGCTGGATTTCTTTAAGCAGTTCGGGAAACGTCCGAAACAGGCACGCTACCGCTTTCTCGCGCATTAACCGCTTTATAATGCCAACGGCTAGATGTGTCTTTCCCACGCCCGGTCTACCGACGAACAGCAACCCGACGGGAGGTGTCAGCGGATACTCTTCCACGAACCGTTCAGAGGCAAGCTTTGCCTGGTCGATGGAGCGCGTTGTCAATCCAGGCTGAATATCGAAGTTGTCCAATTCGCAATCGGCATACCTTTGAGGAATTCGGGCTTCCCCCAGGATTCGACCCATTCGAGATCGTTTCGTGCATTCACATCGGGCCACGCCGGACACACCGTTGTGTTCAACTTGCTGCCATCCCGTACCCCGGCATAGCGGACACATTGCAATATTCGCCATTCTTCGATTTTAACACCCCTGGATTAATCACGGGGGCGCGGGATTTGCAACCAATGGAAGATCCACCCGAGACATCGGCGAAATGTTGCACCCACCGAGCGTACCTGCAGGCTAGCAGCCCGTGGCAGAAGTCTTGAGGGCCGCGTTACGGCCAAACGGGGCTGGATTCTAGGAGGCGACGACGCGCCGGCCCGAAGCCGCGAAGAGGCGACAATGCTCATACATTGGGAGGAGTCGGCGACAACGAAGACAGCCCCGTTTCGCCGTAACCCTTTGGGCGCAGGGGGGCCACCGACGTGTCAAACGGAGGCCGCAGGCGCCCCACAGGCTTTGTCGATCGTTGGTCACGATGCGGAGACGGCGCCGGCGGCCTCGGTTTCAAACCGCGGTGGCCGCTCCTCACTTCGCGCCTGCAACCCGAAGACCCCTGCGCGCGGCCCTCAAGACTTCTGCCACGGGCTGCTACACCCGACATTAACGGCGCGCTTGATTGCTAATTGAGGTAACCCCGCAGCTGGTAGGCCCTTTGTGAGCGGCGGAGTTTTCCAAAGCCCGTGCCTGGATCTGGCGAATGCGCTCCCTTGAAAGGTTCAAAGCTTCACCCACATGAGCCAGCGTCTGCGGCTTGTCGTCTGCAAGACCGAATCGCCGCTCGACAATGAATCGCTCCTTGTCGTCCAGCTGATCCAGTAACTCGGCAAGCTGACGCTCAAACGACTGGGCCATCAGTGCTTGGTCCAGAGGGGCAATGTTGGGATCGGCCATCAGATCTTCCATCTGAAAGTCACTGTCTCCACCCAGAGGGGCGCTAAGGGATACCTCGCCGGGAACGCCTTCCATCATGCGGCGGACGTCGGTGTCGGGCATCTCGAGCTGTTCGGATATCTCCTCAACACTGGACCGGTGGCCCAGTTCCTGGGTCAGATGACGAATCTTGGTCTGAAATCGAAAGAGTGCATGCTTCACCTTCGGGGGAATGCTGAATACCTGGCCGCTGTGCGCGATCGCGGCAAGCATCGCCTGACGCACCCACCAACTGGCATAGGTAACAAAGCGAACATCACGGTCGGGATCGAAACGGCGGGCCGCTTCGATGAGACCCAGGTTTCCCTCGTTGATCAATTCATGCATCGGGTAGCCCGAACGTGCATATTTCTTAGCCATCGAAACGACGAAGCGCAGATTCGACTCGATTAACCTCCGGAATGCCAGTTCGTCACCTCCCCGCGCCTCGATAGTAATCGCCTTTTCCTCTGTAGGGCTGAGTTGAGGAAACACCGCAATCTCGCGCAGGTACGTCCCGAGGCTGTCGGCGGGAACAGATTTCGCAAAGCTGCACCGCTTCACTGACCGGTCCTCCGTTTGACCGGCACAACATGGGCAGGACGAACCCGCACCAGCGCATGCTGGATTTTTTGCTCCATTTCGGGGGATCGATTCGAGATCTGCTCCTCGACGAATTTGATGAACCCGGACATTTCGGCTTGCATCTCCTCCATTCGCTGTCTCATGTTCATGATGACTTCAACGCCTGCAAGGTTGACTCCAAGGTCCCGGGTCAGGCTCAGTATCAACTCCAACTGCTCCAAATCCTCAGCTGTGTAAAGACGGGTATTCCCTTCCGACCGCGAAGGTTTAAGCAGGCCTTCTCTCTCGTACATGCGCAGCGTCTGTGGGTGGATGCCGTAGGTTTCGGCAATCGCACTGATCATGTGCGCGGCTTTTCCCTTTTTCTTACTGGCCACGAGTCTGGACGTCCTTTCGAGGGTCCGTCGAATCCAGCTCAGCCAACTCCCGCAGTATTTCCTTCGAGCGTTCGTCAACGACCCTGGGAACAATTACTCTTACCTGGACGTACTGGTCCCCACGAACTCCGTCACCCCTCAACGAAGGGGCTCCTTTTCCGCGAAGCCGGAGAACCTGAGCGCTCTGGGTTCCCTGGGGGATCTTCAGCAAGGCCGACCCGTCGACAGTCGGCACCTCGATCTTGGCTCCCAAAGCAGCCTCACTGACGGTCACCGGAACTGTGCAGTGGATATTGTCGCCGGCACGCTTGAAGAAAGGATCCGGAGCTACGTTGGTTACGACATAGAGATCGCCCAACTCATTCGTGCGGGAATCGATGTTGCCCTGGCCTGCGAAACACACCCGGGATCCTGTACTGACGCCTGAAGGGATTTCGATCTGGATCCGTTCGCTTCGGGTCGTCCGGCCTTCGCCCCCACACATAGAACACGCTACAGCGACTCGGCCGCTGCCCTCGCACTGGGGACAGGTGATGGAAAATCGCAGATGCCCTTTGGCACGAATCCACTCACCGGTACCCCCACAGTCTCCGCAGTCATACTCCACGGAATCTGCTGCGCGTCCAGAGCCGCGACACAGGTGACAGGGACGCTTCCGGTAAGTATCAATCGTTGTCCCAACGCCCTGGATAGATTGAGCGAAGGTCAATGACAACTGAGCCTCGACGTCGTTCGTCGTGTCTGGACGACGGGCCAGGCGGGCACGTGCAAAAAAATCGTCAAACAGATCAGAAAAATCTGACGTTTCAGCTCTGGCCCTCGAGTCGAAATCCCGGTACGAGACATCCCAGCCAGCCTGGGTTTGGCTTTCGAGAACGCCATCGGTGTAGTAGCCGTGTTCATCATAAAAACCGCGCTTGTCAGGATTACTCAGAACGTCGTACGCCTCAGAAATGCCCTTAAAGTGCTCCACAGCGGCCCGATCACCCGGATTGATGTCCGGGTGATACTTTCGGGCTAGCCTTCGGTATGCCCTCTTGATTTCGCTTACCGACGCGGCCTGTGGCAGGCCAAGAATGACGTAGAGTTCCATTTTTCCAGGAAGTGAAAAATCAGAAGCTGAGCGTTTGAGGCTGTGGCCCCCCCAGTTACAACTCAACACTCTTAATTAACAGTTATTGGCTATTCCTTACTATCCCCTCCATCGACATCCACAAACTCCGCGTCAATTACATCGTCGTTGGCCGATGCCTGATCCCCGCCCCTTTGGTCACTTTGGTCACTTTGGTCACTGGAGTCTCCTCCGTCCCCGGACGCGGCTCCTTCCTGGCGATACATCGACTCAGCAATCTTGTGAGAGGCCTGTGTCAGCGCTTCCACAGCACTGTTGATGCGGGCGGCATCGCCATCCTCCACCGCCTTTTTGCAGTCGGCTATAGCTGCTTCGGTCGATTTGACGTCTTCATCAGACAGCTTATCCTTCTGTTCCGAGAGCAATTTTTCGGTCTGATAGATCAGCGAATCCGCCTGGTTTCTGGCCTGGATTTCTTCAGCCTTCTTCTTGTCGTCTTCCGCATGGGCCTCAGCATCTTTGACCATATTGTCGATCTCATCCTTAGCGAGACCGCTGGAAGAGGTGATCGTTATCTTCTGCTCCTTCCCGGTACCGGTGTCTTTAGCCGAAACGTTAACGATGCCGTTGGCATCGATGTCAAACGTGACGTCGATCTGTGGGACACCGCGTGGGGCCGGTGGAATGCCGACCAGATGAAATCGGCCCAGCGTCCGATTGTCCTTCGCCATCGGACGCTCTCCCTGAAGCACGTGGATCTCTACGGAGGTCTGGCTGTCGGCTGCCGTCGAAAACACCTCGCTCTTGCGCGTCGGGATCGTCGTGTTTCTTTCTATCAGCTGGGTAAATACTCCGCCCAGAGTTTCAATACCGAGGGACAGAGGCGTGACGTCCAATAGCAACACGTCTTTGACTTCGCCCCCGAGAACTCCCGCCTGAATGGCAGCGCCCAGAGCAACAACTTCATCTGGATTCACTCCCTTGTGAGGTTCCCTCTCGAACAGTTCCTTGACGATTGCCTGAACGCGCGGGATGCGCGTGGAGCCACCCACCAGAACGACCTCATTGATATCGGAAGCTTTGAGTCCCGCGTCTTTCAAAGCCTGCCTGCACGGGCCGACCGTCCTCTGAAGCAGATCTTCAATCAACGATTCCAACTTTGACCGCGTCAGCTTCTGGTTGAGGTGCTTGGGGCCCGTCGCATCGGCTGTGATGAAGGGCAGCGTGATCTCTGTTTCCTGGGTGGACGACAGTTCGCACTTCGCCTTTTCAGCAGCTTCCTTCAGACGCTGAAGAGCCATCTTGTCTGCGGAGAGCGGATCGCTGCCTTCGGACTTCTTATACTCGGCAATCAACCAGTCAATGATGACCTGGTCGACATTGTCACCACCCAAATGCGTATCGCCGTTGGTGGACTTGACCTCTACGACCCCCTCACCCACCTCGAGGATAGAAATGTCGAACGTCCCCCCCCCAAAGTCATACACCGCGATGGTTTCGTCGCCTTTCTTGTCGAGTCCATACGCCAAAGCGGCCGCCGTAGGTTCGTTGATGATCCGAAGCACTTCGAGGCCGGCAACCTTACCGGCGTCCTTCGTGGCCTGCCGCTGCGAATCGTTGAAGTATGCGGGAACCGTAATGACAGCTTGCTCGGCCTCTTGCCCCAAGTAGTCCTCGGCAGCTGTCTTGAGCTTTTGAAGAATCATCGCCGATATTTCAGGTGGTGAGTATTGCTTGCCGTTGGCTTCGATTCGAATATCATTTTTTGCATCGACGACGCTGTAGGGAACCATCTTCATTTCTTCATTGACCTCGTCCCGGCGACGTCCCATGAAGCGTTTGATGGAATAAATAGTGTTGTCCGGGTTGGTGACGGCCTGCCGTTTGGCGACCTGGCCGACCAAACGTTCCCCATCCTTGCTGAAGGCCACAACGGACGGAGTGGTCCGACCACCCTCCTGATTGGCAATCACAACGGGCTCTCCGCCCTCCATTACGGCAACCACCGAATTCGTCGTCCCTAGATCGATACCCACAATCTTGCTCATCTGGATGCCTCCTCACTTCCGCTGCAATCTTTCTGGAACTTCAGTCCCAAGTCGAATGACAGATTATAGAACCTGAGCGTTATTATGTCAATTTATTCTGATAGTCTAATTATAAACTTTATTGTGGGTGCAGCACTAAGTTATTAGCTTGGATGTCTTTGTGAGTCGAAAACGAAGACTATTCAGGGATGGGAGGGATCCGGTTCGGCCGTTAAAGTCTAATGCAGTGTTGGCAGAAACTTCAATCAGCGAGGCGATCGGAATAGATTCCCTGAACTCGCCGGACGTACGCGGTGCCTGCTTCACTCACGCCAGTCGCCCCCAGATAGCGCAGGACGCCATCCCAGAGGCCATATCGACGGGTGTAGTCCTTCAGAATCCGGGTACCCAGATCGATATTGTCCTCGATCCGGAACAGGTTTATGCCCTCGGCGTCGGCGAGAGAACCCCACGTCGGAACGTGGATTTGCATTATTCCGACCGCATCGCGGTCTGAAATAGCAAACGGGTTGCCGCTGCTTTCAACTACCAGGATGCTGGCGACGAGGAAAGGATCCACATCATGCGCTCGGCCACTTCTGACAACGGCACGCGCAATACGGGAGCGCCGAACCTCGTCCACCCGCGAATGGCGGCCGAGAACGTCTTCGATGGCATAGGCTGCGGGATCTGTAACTGCGGCGGATGCGTCATCAGCCGCTGGGATTGCTACCGCAATAGGGTGTGTGCGGTCCGATACGACAGTAGAAATTGTGATAGGAAAGAACGAAATTAGAAGTGCGGCGGTGACGGTATGTGCGGACAGACGAAAATAGGGAGACCGACGTCCCAAACAGACGATGCGGTGTATCAGATACTTCCTGTTCCAACCGACTTCCATCCCACGACAGCGGCCACAGAACGCGATAGATTGCAACGGCCCCCCTCCATCAGTGCGCCCTAAATCGGATTTCGACTCCATTCGACTCCATTCGACTCCAAGCGGCGCATCACGTCGATCTCGATGACTACAATGAAATGATCAGGGGCCGGCTTCTGTTTTGCAAGCGAAAGAAATGCACCCCCACTGGACAGGATGGGGAAAGTCTGAAAAACCTTGGAGCCTTAGTGTGCTAGGAGCTACAATTAAGGGTTTAACTTCGGAGGTAATTCATCGCCGAGACCCTTCGAACTGGTTCTTTTGGCAAACCCGACCGATGGACGATCTGCTCCGAGCCGGAATAAATTTTTTTAACGATGGTCTTTACTATGAAGCCCACGAGAGCTGGGAAGACATGTGGAGAGTGGCTGGTAAAGACGAGAGGCTCTTCTGCCAGGGTCTCGTCCAGATAGCCGTCGGCCTCCATCATCGGACGAACGGCAACGTTCTGGGAGGAAACCGGGTCCTCGGGCGGGGACTCGGGCACCTGGAAAACTTCCCCGACCAGTATATGGGTGTCGACAACTCTTCCCTGGTCGGAGACATTCATGCGGTGCTCGAAAACCGCTGTGGTTCGCGGATCCGCATCCACTGCCTCTGACTGGCCAACACATATTTGACACGGTATGATAACCAGTCCTCTCTCGAAGCAGACCGTTGTCCTTGAAAGGCTCCTTTAGATGTCAGCTGCGTTAGGTTACTACCGACACCCCACAATTGCCGGAGAACGGATCGTCTTTGTTTTCGAGGACGATCTCTGGTCCACTCCTCTGGAAGGTGGGACCGCGAGACGCCTGACCGCCAATCCCGGCGTGTCCACGTTTCCGGTGCTGTCTCCTGACGGCCAATCGGTCGCGTTTACAGGCCGGGATGACGGTCCGGCCGAAGCCTATGTCATGGATGCTGACGGCGGCACGCCCCGGCGTATCACTTGGATGGGCGGCAATACACAGATCGCCGGATGGAGTTCCAACGGCGAAAACGTCCTCGCCGCAACCGACTGGCGACAGCCTTTCGGCGGAATGATGCACCTGGTGGCCGTCCCGCGAACCGGTGGCACGCCCCAGGCGCTAAATTACGGCCCCGCCCGAGCCATCTCTTTCAGCACCGATCTGCCTGGAACGGTGATCGGGAGAAACTCAGGCGATCCCGCTCGATGGAAGCGATACCGCGGCGGCACGGCTGGCACGCTTTGGGTCGATCGCGGCAACGATGGCAAATTTTCGCCGCTGATTCAACTCAAGGGAAACTTGGCCAGCCCGATGTGGATCGGCCGCCGAATCTACTTCCTGTCAGACCACGAAGGACACGGAAACCTGTACTCGTGCTCACCGACGGGCCGTGGGCTCGCGCGGCATACCGAACATGCGGATTTCTATGTCCGCTTTCCGAGAACCGATGGTCACTCGATCGTTTACCATGCCGGGGCCGATATTTACGTCTTTGATCCGGCTCAGAATGCCTCCCGAAAGATCGATCTAGAGATTCATAGCAGCCACAGTCAACGCAACCGAAAGTTCGTCAGCCCTGGACGGTATCTGGAATCGTTTGACCTCCATCCCAAAGGCCACTCACTTGCTTCAATTCACCGCGGGGGACTGTTCTCAATGGGTCTCTGGACTGGAGCACCGGTTCGATTGGGAACTGTCTCAGGGGTGCGTTACCGGCTCGCTTCCTGGCTCCCAGACGGCAAGCACATCGTCGCAGTGACAGACGAACCTGGCGAGGAGGCGCTGATCATGTTTCGCCTGGGCGGTTCAGAATCACCGCGGCTGATCCGTGGAGATTTCGGACGACCCACCGGTCTCTACGTCGCACCTGGAAACGCGACTAAGAAAGCCGAGAATGAAACCGCAGGTTCAAAGAAGCGAACCCAGGCTTCGAAAAAGCAGAAGCGAACCAAACCCGACATCAACAGACTGGTCCTGACCAATCACCGTCAGGAAGTGATCTGTGTCGACCTGGACTCGGGACGGTCGCGGGTGCTGGACCGGAGCCGTCACCATCGAATCAACGGCGTCGCATGGTCACCCGACTCGGGCTGGATCGCGTATGGCCATTCCTCTGCGGAGCATACGAGCGCGATCAGACTCTGCAGAGTCGACACGGGTAAGGTCTCCACGATTACGCGGGAGGATTTCTCCGACGGGTATCCCAGCTTTGATCCGGACGGAAAGTATCTCTATTTCATTTCGGGACGGATCTATAACCCGGTTTACGACAACCTTTACTTCGATCTTGGTTTTCCGCTGGGTACACGGCCGTACCTGGTAACGCTGAGAAAAGAAACGCCGTCCCCTTTTGCACGCGGAACGGAAAGGCCGCGGGCGCCCGGCGGGGCCGCAGACTCCAAAGCGGAAGGATCAAAGGACACCAAGAAAGATGTATTTCGAATCGATCTCGACAACATTGGGGATCGCATCATTGCTTTCCCGCTGCCTGAAGGGCGGTACAGTGAAATCCTGGGTGCCCACGGTCGCGCCCTGTATTCGAAGTACCCGATCGTCGGCAGCCTGAACAACGATACGGACAGTGATCCTGACCCTAAAGGAATCCTCGAGTATTGGGCTTTCGACAGCAATAAGTCGGGGAAAGTTTCCGACAAAGTCAGCGACTTCACACTGTCGTTGGACGCGCGTGTCCTCGGAATTCGATCCGGCAAGCGGGTCCGGGCTGTGCCGGCAGAGTTTAAAGACGAGTCCGAAAAGACTAAGGACGAGTATTCCCGGGAAACCGGTTGGGTTGATTTGGATCGAATTCCCGTGTCGGTGGTTCCGCATCAAGAGTGGCAACAGATGTACGCCGAGGCCTGGCGGCTTCAAAAAGAACACTTCTGGAGGGCCGACATGTCGGGAGTGGATTGGGACCAGGTCCACGCACGATATCTGCCCCTGGTGGACCGGGTCGGAACTCGAGCTGAATTCTCTGACCTGATGTGGGAAATGCAGGGTGAGTTAGGCACTTCTCATTGCTACGAAATGGGTGGCGACTATAGACCGCGACCCAACTGGCGCCAGGGTTTTCTCGGGGCAGACCTCGATTTCAACAAGAGAACCGGAAAGTGGCATGTTCAAAGGATTCCGAAAGGCGATTCCTGGGATGCGGAGTACGCATCTCCACTAGCTGCACCCGGTCTCAACCTAGAGCCCGGTGATGAGATCCTTCAAGTGGGTGGCGAAACAGTAAACGCCAGCATTTCTCCGTACGAGCGATTGGTCAACATGGCTGACCGCGACGTGCAAATTTCTGTGCGGCGTCGAAGAGGCAGACGACGCTCCACCGAAACGGTCACGGTGAAAACGCTCCACGAGGAAACATCACTGCGGTATCGAGACTGGGTTGAGGGCAATCGAAGTTTCGTCCACGAAAGAACCAGAGGCCGCGTCGGATATATCCACATTCCGGACATGGGCCCGTTCGGTTACTCGGAGTTCCATCGATACTACGGCCCCGAATCGGTTCGAGACGGGCTGATCGTCGACGTTCGATTCAACCGTGGCGGACACGTCTCCCCATTGCTTCTGGAAAAATTGTGTCGTCAAAGGATTGGCTACGATGTGAGCCGCTGGTCCGAACCCATACCGTACCCCTATGCCTCGCCAACGGGCCCGATGGTGGCCCTGACCAACGAATATGCCGGCTCGGACGGCGACATTTTCTCACACTCGTTTAAACTCTTCGGCCTCGGCCCCCTGATCGGCAAGCGAACCTGGGGAGGCGTGGTCGGTATCTGGCCCCGCCACTCGCTCGTCGACGGAACGGTGACGACGCAACCCGAGTTTGCATTCTGGTTTGAAGACGTGGGATACGGTGTGGAAAACTATGGAACCGATCCGGACATTGAAATCGACAACCTACCGCAGGACTATGCTAGAGGAATCGACCGCCAGTTGGAGAAGGGGCTCGCGACGATTCGAGAGGTACTCCGCAAGACGCCGCAGAATAGACCAGATTTAAAGAATTCGAAATAAGAGAGCCGCTGATACTGCCCGAACCATTTGATATTTCTCCGTAGTCGGCGAGCAATCCGCTTTCAGCTCTAGCGGAGGGGACTCTGATACAAAATTCAGCCAACATTACACGAACTGCGGCCTTGGCCCAGACGCGGGCCACGGGGTAGATCAGATTCCATGCCCCCTTCCACGCCACATGGTGAAAGCGATGTGAACGCCTGCGGCCACTGACCTCCGAAGGCTTGCGGTGACTCAACCTGAGACATACAATCATCACGCCACTCACCCCAACGGGCCCGGGGACGGTTATTCCCGCAGATCGTCGGTGATTTCCCACGGACGGAGGGCTCGGAAAGCGTCGGCAAGGGGTGATTTGGAGAGATGTCCGAGAGGCTTAAGGAGCACGCTTGGAAAGCGTGTGTGGGGGTAACCTCACCGTGGGTTCGAATCCCACTCTCTCCGCTTTTATTATGTTTTAGAATGATGATAATAAATGGTTAAGTTTGGTATCTATCTGAATACCCCACAGTTCACCCGACATTTTATTGCGGGCAACTGATGGCTTGGGCGTTCGAGTGAGTCAGGTCAAACTCCATCTAAACCGGTAGTCCCCACACCCCTGAGGCATGACATATTTCCAGGGGCGTTGATTTCCTTTGACATCAATTGGGGCCCATGGATGACTCACCGGGCCCGTCCCCCCAAGGGAGTAATTAATCACTGGGGTTTACTGGGAGAGCGTGCGATCCTGCGTAAATTTGCCATGTGATCCAAGGCGCATCAAGACAATTACCCCGTCTACAACGACAAAGGGCTGCCATCATTCCAGACGGGAATCCCTGTCGTTTAGGATTCGATTCGATACTACGAAATTCGCCTGCGAGAAACCACCAACCCAACAAGACCCATGCCCAGGAGTAGGAGGGTTGTGGGCTCGTGAACGGGTTCGGGGTCATCATGACAAAAACCGATTTGAAGTGGTTTTCTCTGTCGATTTGACAAGCAATTCGCGTGCAAAGTGAAATGACACGACTTTTGTTCGCCTATACGTTCTCGATGTTGAGCAAGTTCAATAACTTGAGAATTGGTGTTCTTGCAATAAACTCACCGACGCAAATTATGCGTTAGAACTTCCAGCCAGAGACCGTAAAGAATCCCGACGGTAGCTAAAGTGCCCATATCGTCTATGTTGTTTAGTCCATACCCGTTATGGGCATATTTCGATGGTTTTGGAAACTGTCGGGTTTCTTTGCGACATACGAATGCCGTTTTGTAAACACCAGTCGTGCTAAGTGATTGATTTCACTTCAAATGGAGGGTGTTTTGTCAAATCACTCATCCTGAGTGGTTCGTTCCAGGATGCGCGGGGTCGCTTTTGAATCAGCGATAAGTCAGTTCCAATCGGCCCAATGTTTCGCGTTGAATTTGCCGTTCTTGGATTGAACTCTTTTACGGGGTTCAGCGAACGCTGAGAAATGCTGGCCCCCCTTTTGGTCAACGCGGCCGGGAACGCCCTCCATAAAATGCGCCTCTCCAGCTCCCAACCCGGGCTGGACCGGGTCGCCACCGCTCTGATCGAAGAACTCGAACTCCGCAATAGCCGCCATCTGGATACGGATTTATTGGCTCTACTTAACGATGGCAAGTACGTGGAAATCCGCGAAGGCGACCGATGGCGCCCCGCCTGCATCACACAGTTACGCAAGTGACGGGAGCACTATCTTGCACCGCTGAAATTTCCGGATTCCATGCGAAAATCCTGCTGGACCACCGGCATCGTCGAAGCCGTCAACGGCGCCGGCGCTATTCTCGATGCGCTCAATCCGCTCAAGACCATTAAAGTTCGCTTTGAGGACCTTCCATGACCCCCCTCTCAAACATAACTTTCCTGACAAGTGACAGGGATCTACCACAAGAACCGTTACAGTGCACCGAACTCAAGATCGCAGTGCGAATGCCCCACTACCGGATTTACATGACTTGAGAATGGACTGAAGGACCACCCGCTTCCAGCAGGGAACCGCTCGGAACGGTTGGAATTGACAAAACAACGACCGAATGCTGTAAGGAAACCCGACAACAACGAAATTGGCCCACAATTGCCTCGGAACCATTTGAATTCAGCAAGTTGGCTCAATCACGTCATCAAACGACCGTCGGAATCCCTTACGAATTTGCGCCGGAGGTTCGAGCGCATCACTTGCTCCGATGCGTCTATCGCAAGACCGCTAGTTCGTAAGTGGTTGACTCCATTAGGCATGAGGACATGATTAAGTCAACACAAAAAGCAAGCGACAGATCGGCCCCCGACGTGCTTACATAACTAGGCTGGAAACTGTCGGGCTCTGAACTTGGGCCGGGAGGGGACGCTGCTGCGCAATTGCGACGGTCAAGACGACTGCCTCGTGGACACCCCGTGGAGTGTCCGCCCCCCGTTTGGAGCCGGGGCCGTGCGTTTCACAAAATCCCTGAGCCATTCTCGCCGAAGTTTTCATCATGAGTAAATCAAGAACGCTTGCCATCCTGATGCTCAAGACCGGAAAGGTCAAAGAGTGGAACGCATGGAGAGAAGAGAATCCCGGAGAGTTTGTGGACCTTAGCGAGGCGGACCTCGCCGAGGCAAAGCTGACTAAGGCAAACCTGATTGGCGCCCACCTGTTCGAGGCGGACTTCAGGGGAACTGACCTTTTCGAGGCGAACCTCTACAAGGCCAACCTCACCGAGGCCAACCTCTTCACGGCGAACCTCGGCGGGTCGCTGCTCACCGAGGCCAACCTCTTCAAGGCGGTCCTCCTGATGGCGAACCTTGTCACGGCGAACCTCTTCAAGGTAAACCTCATCGAAGCGAACCTCTACAAAGCCAACCTCGTCAACGCGAACCTTAGCGGGGCGAAGCTCAGCGGGGCCAACCTCACCGAGGCCAACCTCGTCAACGCAAACCTCAGCGGAGGGGACCTGTCCGAGGCCAACCTCAGCGGAGCGAATCTCACCGAGGCCAACCTCAGCGAGGCGGACTTGTCCGAGGCCAACCTCAGCGGGGCCAACCTCGTCAACACGAACCTCAGGAAGGCAAACCTCGTTCGAACCAATCTCTCAGAAGCGACGCTGGCGGATTGCAAAGTCTTCGGACTCTCAGCCTGGAAAGTGAATCTAGAGGGCGTCAAATCGTCGAATCTCAGAATCACACCAGAAAGTGAACCCGACGTCAAAGTAGACGATCTGATGGTTGCGCAGTTTGTATACCTTCTGCTTCACAACCCAGACCGAAGACCAGTGATCGACACCAGCGGTGAAAAGGGCGTCCTCATACTCGGTCGGTTCACCGAAGAGAGAACAGCGGTACTCGCTGCGATTCGTATCAAACTCCGCGAGCTGGAATTCGTGCCGATGATGTTCGAATTCAAAAACCCCACACAGCGGGATTTCACCGAAACGATCCAAACCCTCGCTGGGTTGAGCCGATTCATTATCGCGGACATCACCAACCCTAGATCGAGTCCGCTTGAACTACAGGCAAGCATGCCAGACTACATGGTTCCTTTCGTCCCTATCATTCAGGAGGGCGAAGAGCCCCTGTCGATGTTTCGGGATATCAAACAGAAGTATGGCGAGTGGGTTCTGGATCTGCTTGAATACGACAATCCAACCAACCTGGCCAACCGTCTGGAAAAGGCTGTGGTCAGTCCAGCGCTCAAAAAGTCGAAAGAACTGTTGCGGAAGGAAACTGACCAGATCAAGAGGCACATCAACGACTTCCGCTAGGAGAGACGGCATCCCTCCGGGTTCTTCGAGCCGGGTAAGACGTGCCTGCCGCCATCCACAATCGCTTTGGCCGCCTTGAAGGTTTCCAACTATCGCGGAGCGAGGGGCCCATGATTCCCGCGCCGAGCCTTCATCTCGAGCTGAGGACATCACTCATCTCAGTCGCCGTGGGGATCAATAACTCGAAGGCGACCGTCGCCAGTCCACGCCCGAGCCGCTCCCGCGGACGGCAACCGTGGACAACGATCAAGATTCGGTTCCTGAGCTAATCCAGGCCGTGGAGGAATCCGCGCGGACCAAGCCCGGACCGCAACGGCTTGTATTCCAAGTCGAAAAATTGCGGGTAAGACGTGCCTGCCGCCATCCACAATCGCTTTGGCCGCCTTGAAGGTTTCCAACTATCGCGGAGCGAGGGGCCCATGATTCCCGCGCCGAGCCTTCATCTCGAGCTGAGGACATCACTCATCTCAGTCGCCGTGGGGATCAATAACTCGAAGGCGACCGTCGCCCCACGCCCGAGCCGCTCCCGCACGAACCGTGGACAACGATGAGAGTCCGCGCGGACCAAGCCCGGGTTGTATTCCATGTAACAGGTCCCGAAAAATTTATCGCTTTGAACCGGAAGTTTCGACAATAAGGTACAATCCATTGCCGTCAAGGGAGCAACAGTCCCGACTCGGGTGGCGGACGGTGATTCCTTCAGATGTTTGCCTCTGCTCCGCGGCATGACGACCCACACTCCGCTCCACATATTTGTGGGAAGGAGCCAGATTACTGGATCCCGGTTGGACCGGAACGGGGCCGCATAGTACCTATTAAATATAAAGGTTTTGGGGTGTCCCGGATGTTGGAGGGCAGACACTCGGTAGACGGATGCTTTCTCCGCTCCCAGCCCGAGGCTTAAACATTCGGAATCGGGCCTGATTCCCCATAGCTGATAAGTCGTTCACAGGGTGACGATTTCAGGGAATGAGGCACCGTGTGCGAAAATTCGCACTCGAATATCAGGCCCAAGGGGGACTGTGCAATTGGCGCCCGCGAATCCCGCCAGGTCCGGAAGGAAGCAACGGTAGTGGGTTACCCAATGTGACACAGTATCCCCCGGGGCCTGGCCCCTGAGATATCGTCCGTCCACGACACATCAGATGAAATACCAAGTCATCGCGCGGAAATTCAGGCCGCAGATTTTTGAAGACGTAGTCGGACAGAACCCGATCGTCCGGACCCTCAAGAATGCGATCGAGATGGATCGCATTGGCCACGCCTACCTTTTCTGCGGACCCCGGGGTGTGGGTAAAACGACAACTGCGCGTCTGCTCGCCAAGGCGTTGAACTGCGGCCAAGGCCCCACTGCCACGCCCTGCAACGAATGTCCGTCTTGTCAGGAAATCTCCTTTGGGCGGTCAATTGATGTGTTGGAAATCGATGCGGCTTCGAACACGGGTGTCGACAACATTCGCGAACTGCGGGAAAACGCACGCTACGCCCCGTCGAGGGACCGTTTCAAGATCTTTATCGTTGATGAAGTCCACATGCTGTCAACGTCGGCCTTCAACGCACTATTGAAGATACTGGAAGAACCTCCAGAGCACATCGCGTTTATTCTCGCAACAACGGAACGACACAAGCTGCCGGCGACGATTCTTTCCCGGTGCCAGCAATTCGTCTTTAGGACGATTCCTCCGACCGAAATTCTGGGACACCTCAGCAGGATCGCGGAAAGTGAAGGAATCAAGATAGGCGACGGTGCGCTCGATTACGTGGTCAAAGCAGCCGAAGGCAGCATGCGGGATGCGCAGTCGTTACTTGACCAGGTCATCGCGTTTGGCGGTCAGGAAATAAGCGATGCAGACGTGCGTGACGTTCTGGGTTTCATTCCATCCGACCTCCTGGACCAGGCAGTCCAAGGGCTGATAGAACGAGACCCCAAAACTCTGCTCGATGTCGTTCAAACTGTTGCCGATCAGGGCCTCAACCTTCAGCAGTTCGTGCGGGAGTTTCTATCGCGCATTCGCGATATGCTTCTAGCAAAACTAGAAATCGGAGAAAGGATTCTGTCCGGCAGCGAAGAACAAAGCCGAATCACGTCCCAGTCCGAACAGTTTAGCGAACAGGACCTCATTCGATTCTTCGACCTGCTGCTACGCCTGGAGAATGATCTGCGCTGGACTTCAGAACCGAGATTCCACCTTGAAATCGGCTGTATCAAGCTCGCCAAGGTCGGTCAACTTCGCGACATCGAAGAAGTCATTCGGGATCTCGCACCGGCTGGGACGCGATCGGACTCCCCAACCGCACGCAAACCCAAAAAGTCAGCACCCGGGCCACAAATGCGCCATCCATCTCCGGAAGCAATCGGGAAAAAGTCTCCTGCCAAGGAAATCCCCGCAACGCCCGAGGCGGTGGAGCCCAAGACATCGTCTTCTGAGGGCCACACAACGAATGTGGCGAGCGCGGCTCGAGCGAACCCAGCCCCTCCGGCGGACACCTCCGACCCGGCGCCAGCCCCCCCTTCGACGCTACCCTTTGCCGTGCGCTACCGTCAGAAGATCGAGCAGAACCTGGGAAAAACAGGTCTCTCTCTTGAGGGGGTAAAAGTCATCCAGCACGAGCAGAATCTCATCCAGATACATGTGCCGAGCCTGAGCGTCCGGACCGCCCTTGAAAGCCCAGAACGCTTTCAGGTCCTCGAAACGGCCGCCAGTGAACTGCTGGGCAGACCTGCTGCGGTATCGCTTATAGTGAGCCCGTCTTTCGAAGGTCCGGCGGAAACCGACGAGGCCAGACCATTCAACGACTCGGTCGAGAAAGAAACTCTCGTCCAATCCTTCCTTGATGTCTTCCGAGGTGAGATCGCTCACGTGAAGAGCGCGAAGAAGCCTGATGAACAGTAAGGAGTCACTTGATGAAGAATATGCAACAGATGATGAAGCAGGCTCAGCAAATGCAGGAACAGTTGCAAAAGCAACTCGAGCAAACTGTCGTCGAAGCCAGCGCCGGCGGCGAGATGGTGTCGGTCAAAATGAATGGCAATAAGCAGCTGCTCTCTGTGGAGATCGATCCCGAAGTAATCGGCAGCGGAGACCAGGAAATGCTCCAGGACCTGATCGTGGCAGCGGTCAACGAAGCCGCTCGCCGGGTGGACGAAGCGATGGCCGGCCAGTTGGGAAATCTGGCGTCCGGTTTGAACATCCCAGGCCTGTAATGGGCAATCTTGCAGAACCGGTCGCCCGGCTCATCCAAAACTTCAGAAAGCTCCCGGGCATCGGCACCAAATCGGCACAGCGAATGGCCTTCCACATTCTCAAGATGGAAACTGCTGAAGCCGAGCAGTTGGCAAGCTCCATTGTAGATATGAAGCAGTCGATCCACCATTGCACGACCTGCAGCAACCTCACCGACGTGGATCCCTGTCACCTGTGTACTCACCCCAACCGGACGGATCGCCTCCTGTGTATAGTCGAAGAATCACACAACATCCTTTCGGTCGAAAACACGCACGAATTCAACGGACGCTACCACGTGTTGATGGGCGCCTTGTCCCCCTTGAAAGGCATCGGACCCGACCAGCTAACGATCCGCTCGTTGATCGACCGTCTCCAATCAGGGTCGGTTGAAGAAATTATCATTGCGACAAACCCGAACGTAGAGGGAGAAACGACAGCTTTGTACCTGTCCAAACTGATCAAACCGCTTGGAATTCGAGTGACCCGACTGGCGATGGGTCTTCCCGTGGGCGGGGACCTGGACTATGCTGACGCGGTCACGATGACAAAGGCTCTGGAAGGCAGAATAGAGCTCTAGAAACCGGGAGTGAACAGTGACCGGCTCCCGTACCTGGGGTTCGGGGGCTTCTCTTCAATCACCGTCTTTTCGATCCGAGCCCGATTCCCTCACTCGGCGGCGGCATCGATCCGCGAGAGGTTTGCTCGAACAACGATTTCCCCTTGGTTCAGATCATACGACGTCCTATTATCATTTGTTGTTGTCACCGTCACAGTTCGCGATGGGCAGGCTTGACGTTCCTTCATACACGGACGCAGCACGCCACTACGAACGTACCGTGTTATTCACCTAAGTTGAAATCGGAGAACTGAATAAATGGAAGGCAAGATTGCCCTGGAAGAGCATTTCGCCCTGGAAGAAACGCTCAGAGATGATTTATACAAAGTTTGGTTCGCGGCATGGGATGACATGCGGCGCCGTCTGCTCGACCTCGGCGACCTCCGGCTGATAGAGATGGACAAGCATGGAATCGAACTCTCTATCATCTCGCTACACAATCCGGCCGTGCAGGGGGTTCCAGAACCCGACAAAGCGGTCACACTGGCAAAGAAAGCGAACGACGTCCTGGCTGAAGCCATTGCAAAACGGAGTGATCGCTTTCGAGGCTTCGCCGCGCTGCCGATGCAGGACCCCGACGCCGCCATCGTCGAACTGAACCGCTGCGTGAAAGAACTGGGTTTCATGGGAGCCAACGTAAACGGTTTCTCCGAAGTCGGCACGGCAGGGAACGTCGTCTATCTGGACGACAAACGCTACGGGCCCTTCTGGGCGGAACTTGAAAAGCTCGATGTCCCGCTCTACCTCCACCCCCGCGATCCCGTGAGCCAGGAAGCCATCTACGAGGGGCATCCCTGGTTTCGCGGTTCGGCCTGGGCGTTCGGAGCCGAAACCTCGCTTCACGCGTTGCGTCTGATGGCGAGCGGTCTATTCGACCGGAATCCCAAGGTGAATGTGGTTCTGGGCCATCTGGGCGAGGGCCTGCCCTACATGATCTGGCGTGTGGATCACCGTATTGCGCGGACGCCCCGCGGTATTCCCGCCAAGCGTAAGATGGCGGACTATCTTCGGGACAATTTTTATCACACCACGAGCGGCAACTTCCGGACGCAGACGCTGATCGACGCGATGCTGGAGGTCGGTTCCGATCGGATTCTGTTCTCCGTCGACTATCCGTTCGAGGATGCCATCGAGGCGTCGAACTGGTTTGATGTGGCCTCCATATCGGAAACCGACCGCCTAAAGATCGGTCGCACTAACGCTCAGGCCTTGTTTAAGCTCAGCTAGTCGTCATTTGGGTAGCTCTCCGGACTGCTGGAACGGCGGTCCGGAGCGCCCACTTTTGCTTCCAGACAACAATCCCAGTATCCCGCACACTTCGTTCGAAGTATTTCCCGTGCCCATGCAGCGGCGTTTCGCCGCGCGCGATGCGACAGGTGGGGCTAAGGGAGCGTATCGAGTCGCCAGCGCCCGTTTGACAGGTCCAAGCTGGCCGGGCCAGAATGCTCACACACTCAGGTCTATGGCTTCCCATTAGACCGGAAAATCGGCGGAGGGTGACCATGAAGACGTACATCCGGGCAATAGTAGGCATCTTCGCATTGACTGTGAGTGTTTCTGCCCAAATCACCACAAACAGTGATTACACAGTCGAGCACTTCGGTACACCACCCGAAGGCGGCGAGTGGGGCGATACGGTGTCGATCGCGGCCGACGGGCGGGGCTCCATCATCGTGCTCCGACGTGCACAACCGCCGGTTCTCATTTTCGACCGTGAAGGAGACCTCCTCGACAGCTGGGGGACCGACCTGTTCCCCGACATCCACAGCGTTGACGTCGATCATGAAGGCTATGTCTGGATCACGGACACGACCGACCACATGGTTTACAAGTTCACGATGGACGGGCAGCAACTGCTCGCGCTGGGAACTAAAGGTGTGACCGGCGACGACAGCTCAAGGACTGCCTTCGATCGTCCCACTGACGTGGTGGTTGCCAGAAACGGCGATATCTTCGTGACCGATGGTTACGGCAATTCCCGCATCGTGCATTTTTCGAAGGACGGAACGTTCATCAAGACGATTGGCGGTGTCCAGGGAACCGGACCGGGCGAATTCAACACGCCTCACGCCATCCGGATCGACTCAAGAGGCCGCCTGATTGTCCTGGACTGGCAGCGTCAGGCACGGGACCCCCGCATTCAAATGTTCACACAGGATGGAGAGCTGATTGAGATATGGGCCGGGCTCGGTATTGTGAGACCGACCGGGCTGGCAATCACCGGTGATGACACCCTCTACATCGGTGATACCGATGGCCGTACGATCTGGATGTTGCAGGACGGAAAAGTCGTTGAAGAGATTGGCGGTCTGCAGGCCCGGCCCCACAACATTGTGTGGGATTTGGGTAGCAGCGAACTGTACTTTGCAGACACGCTACTCCCCGGACAGATCAATAAGGTCACGAAGAAGTAGTCGGCGCAACGAAACGGGTGCGACGGGGGACGCAACACCCGTCTTCCGTTGTCACTGGCACTGCCGTGAGGAAAATGGGTAAATAGGGCTCTGAACCCATTTTATTTTTTCGCGATCTTCTTGATGTCTCCAGGTATATTGGAATCGGCTAGGTAGAGGTCTCCCGTTCCCGCGTCCCATACGATGTTGTGGGGCCGGGCCTCCAGACCTGCGATCCATTCGACGATTTTTCCATCCTGCACGATCGTAATATTGGCGTCGTCGCTTTCCGAAATGTAAATTGTACCGTCCGCCCCAACCGTGATTCCCGAGGGATGAGCCAGACCGGCGAGCCGGGGCCACTCTTCGATGAAGCGACCGTTCTGATCGAATATTTGTATGCGGGGATTGAGTGCTTCCTCCTGGCGGTCTACGACGAGCAGCCGGCCTGCCGTGTCCAGCGCAAGCGCATGGGCTCCAGAGAATTCTCCCGGTCCGGTGCCCTCAACGCCGCCAATGATCTTGACGAAGCTTCCGTCCTTCGAAAAATGTACGATGCGGGCGTTGCCGTCCAGGACGAAGATGTCGCCATTGGGCGCGACGGCGACGTCTCCGGGCCCGTCAAAGGCATCCGTCGAATTTTGGTGACCGGTTACACCCTTGGTTCCGAGCGCCAGGAGCGGCTCTCCATCCATAGTGAATTTGTGGACCATATTGTTCGTTCTGTCCGTAATCCAGACAAAGCCCTCATGATCGACATCGATGCTGTGGTTGTTCGGGAACAGCCCATCCCCTCAGCTATCCTGGAGTTCTCCATCGCGATTGAAAACGAGAACCGGCGGATCGGCCCTCCGGAGCGCGAGAATGGCCCCCCGACCGTCGGCAGCGACCGAGATCGTATCGCCGCTCCACGCCCCGCCGCCGGGAGGCGCGCCGAATGTCGCGACCTCGTAACCCCTGTTCGTGGTCTGTGCGGAAGCCGCCCCGACCAGCGCGAAGACCACACCTAGCACCCCAGCATACTTTTTCATGGAGACCCTCCTTCAATCTTTGCGTTTCGTTGAGAAGATCGAGCGACGCTTGAGTCCCGCAAGCTAGCAAAGATACTCTGATACTCCAACCCGGCCCGTTTTTCAAGGAGAAGGGGACACTTCGTCTTTCAAGAAAACTGGCCCTTCCCGATATCGGGAAAGGCCGGTTTGAATCCACAACCCACAAAGGGGCGCTTTATCGGAATACATACTTCAAGGCGAACTGCATGATCCTCGGGTCCAGGCTGATTGTTATCCGGCCAAACCTGCCGGTGCCTCTGGCCATTGGGTACTCTTGACGCCCGCGTCGAACCGGGCCTGGTCGAACTGGTAGGCGACGCCGAGATCCTGCCCCAACGAGAAGACCGGTTTCCAGCCGGGACCGGGACACGCTGGGTCGTTCGATCGGCAATTCCGTCCGAACCAGCGGCGACGGGTGCAAGCATCCTGACCCCGCCGCTGCCAGGGATGGACGAAATATTCAAGCAGGCGCTGGAATGATGCGCAGCGGCTCCGACGATGCGGGTGGACAACCGAGCGGAGCTGAGGCGTCATAGGAAGAAGATTGATTGGATCACGTCGGCATTCAATTGCGTTCTCAAACTGAGACACGACCACACCTTAACTCCACCACCCCAATACTTGAGGCAGGATTCCAAGGCTACAGATTCCGTTACATCTCCGACGCAAAGAACCCGCGCAGCAACCCACGATGCAGGGATGGAACTCAGGCTAAGCATCCTCTGAATCGGTCCCATGGGGTCTACGGGCAGGACGCATTCGAATCGAGCATTGACACAACCTTCAGCGCAAAGGGTTTCGCTTGACAAGCCGAATTGCCGACAAATACCATCGGCTATAACGTAAAATAAGGGTTCGACTTACGAGAATAGCGGCCTATCGCTTAGCCGACCTCACCAGAGGAATCAAGCATTTTACTGATCGGGATTTTCAAGGGGGTATCGATGAGGAAGTTAGTGACAGCTTTTGGGTTGATTGCGGGCCTCTCAATGGCCGCAAGCCCGCTCGCAGCGCATCATGGACGTGGGGACGCATATGACATGCAGAACTCGATCATTTTGGAAGGCAAGGTCACCGAAGTCCGGTGGGCCAATCCCCATGTGGTCGTCTTCATGGACGTGGAAGGCGAGGACGGTAAGGTCGTCAATTGGGGCTTTGAAAACAGCAACGTAAGTACCCTGGCCAGACAGGGCTACAACAGGCGCACACTTCGAGTCGGCCAGGAAATAACAGCCGAGGTAAATCCCTCCCGTCAGGGCGCCCCGGTCGGTATCGTGGTGGCAGTGATTCTTGAGGACGGCACGGAAATCATGTCCCGTCGACGTGGGGAGAACCCCGTCGACTAGTTTTGGCGCCGGGGACATCGGACCCGCGAATCTGCGAAATCGGGTCTAGGGGGTTCAGGAATGCGGTCTCATCTGTGCGTTTGGGCGACTGCCCTCCTCGCGGGGTCGCTCTTTTCGTGGACGGGCCTCGCAGAAGGAGGTCAGGGACAGGGTACGTTCGATCCACAGGATCTGTCCGGATTCTGGCACATAACGGATGGTCATCGCTCGATCAGCGCAGATGTTCCTCCCATGACGCCGGCGGGCGAAGCGCAACTGGACACCACCCGGCCCACCCGGGGACGCTTTCGAGGGGAGCCGCTGAACGGAGAACACCGTGGGTTTGTCAGAGCCGTGACCCGGCCCGGGGACGGGAACGATCCCACCCACCAGTGCAATCCGAATGGGTTTCCCAGACTCATCCTTGATCCTGAACCCGTCGAGTTCATTCAGTTCGAGAACCGCTTGGTGCAACTGTTCCAATGGGAACACACCTTGCGCGAACTCTGGACCGACGGGCGGGACGTGCCGACCGGTGAAAACCTTGACATCCTTGGACCCGCCTGGTATGGACACTCGGTGGGCGAGTGGCAGGGCGATACGTTTGTCGTCCAGACGGTCGGTCTTGATGACAGAACATGGATGGATATATTCGGATTTCAGAAGAGCATCGACGCCCGTTTTGAAGAACGCTACCATCGGACGGGCGTCGACACCATAGAGCTCGAACTGACGCTGTTTGACCCCACGTACTACACCACCCCCTGGGTTTCGGACACGAAAGTCTTCAGCCGAATCCCGCGCGAAGATCTGACTTATTTTGGATGGTTCGGCTTGTTTGGAGGAATCACGGAAGCCACCTGCGCGCCGATGAACGAAGTCGACAACTTCAACACCAGGGTTCGTGATCCGGGGAGCTTCGGAGTCGGAAATTGAATTCAGAACGGGGGGTCGCGTGTTTTCGGGATAACACCGTGCCCCCAAGCGAGCCGGACGTGCCCCCAAGCGAGCAAGACCGATTCCAGAACTAACGATTTTTCCCTTCTTCGTCGGCTACTCTCTCGCAGACGTCTGACGGCAGTAGAATCGGTCAAGCACCCATGGCCCCCCACCTGCCGCGGCAAAATACAGAAATACAAAGCAAAAAAGAATCACATCCACGCCTAGATTGAGGATCGGCCAGAAAGTCCGAGGCTGATGGCTATAGAAATACGCTATAGCCATCTCCCCGGAAAACAACAAGGCCAGCGGCCGGGTCAGCAGTCCCAGAAGGAGGAATGGGGCAGCGATAATCTCTATTAGATGGCCATATGTCTGGAACCGTGAGTAGTCCGGACCTCCGAAGGCCTCTTCTCCAGCCGGCCACGGCCAGCCGATCATGTCCTCGGTTCCGTGGGGGATGAACACCAACAGCATCGTGATCCGCAACACACTCAACAGTTGCGGCTCCCAGTCAGCAAAGTAACCGACGGGTTCACCGACACCGCGCCACTTCCCGTCCACACTCCAGGGTCCGCCCCCGGCCACCGCCAGATAGAGGAAGATGAAACAGTACAAAAACCACAGGTCGCCACCATTGAAGTTCGGCAGGATGTGTTCGCTGGCGTGGGCGACGAGGTACACGACGGCCATTTCAAGCGAAAGAACGAATGCAATGGGCCGGGTGAAGACCCCCAAAAGCACGGCCAGTCCACCAAAGGTTTCGAGGACTCCGGTCAGACCGAACCACGAGATCAACCCGATTCCGGCGAACTCGTCGGTCGTCGGATAGCCGAACAGCTTCTGAGTTCCGTGCGCCATGAACAGGTACGCGGTGATAATCCTCAAAAGACTCAGAATGTACGGACGCCAAGCGACAAGCAGTCGGTCTATTTTCTCAAGATTTGACATGACGGGGACGGACTTTAACACACGCGGGCAAGCTCGCAGTGCATAGGCTACGCGGGTTGCGCGAAGCTGGCAGTATCGGGATCTACCTGTTCGGACTCTTGCCCGGGCTTCGTGCCGGCAAGGGCCCTCGCGGGCACCGCGAATTGATTTGACAAGCCCAATCCGGGCCCACTAACATCTTCATATCACTAATCTGACACACGACTACGTGCGCGTGGGCGGAGGAAAACACGAACCGGGCTCAGATATCTGAATCGAGTAAGGAGAACTATATGAAACGCATTTTGACTGCACTGCTCATAGCTACTGTCGTGATGCCCGCGACGAGCACCGGCGTGGTGTTTGCCGCCCATCACGGGCGGGGCGAGACCTACATTTCGGACACTACCAAGGAGATACAGGGCACCGTAAAAGAGGTGCTTTGGCGTAACCCCCACGTCGCGATTCTGATCGATGTGGCGGACGAAAACGGTGAAACGACGACCTGGACGATCGAACACAGCAACGTCAGTACGTTGGCCCGACTGGGCTACGGCCGGCAGACCCTGAAACCTGGAATGGACGTCACCGCCGTCATCTTTCCGGGGAGCCAAAATCGCCCGATTGGACTTTGCAGCGGGATAATTCTTGAGGACGGCACCCAGGTCTTCATGCGCGGTGGCAATGACTCCGACCGGTACAATCCGTTGACGGACTTCGACTAGACCGCTGCAACTAGTGTCATCGATCCGCGAAACCCAGGCTTAGGTTAGGTGAGGAATTCCAAATGCGAAATCGTTTCATAAATTCAGTGGCTGCTGTAGTCGTGTTCTCGTTCGCCTTAACGGCGTTCGCCGAAATTGCGGCGGCCGTTGCTCAGCGTCCGATACTGTATCCGATCAATGGCAAGCCCCGTGAATATTTCGAACCCGTACCCTACAACACGTCATATAACCCGCGTGATTTTTCGGGATTCTGGTTCCGGGTGGGCGGTGCCCGGGGCCACGCTCCGGAATTGACCCATCCGGATCTGACACCGGAAGGTTGGGAGCGGATGAAGACGCATCGTCCTTCACGCACCTACCTGCCGGAAATCGTGCCCGCCATGACAGACCCGGTCGCTTCCAACTACCCCGCCCTGACGTGCAATCCGAAGGGATTTCCAGCGATCGTCGTCGACGACAACCATGACCATCACGAAGTGATTCAGCTTCCAAGTCGGATTCTCCAAATCTGGCAAGAGGAACGCATGCCGCGCGAAATCTGGTTGGACGGACGGGAACTGCCCTCGGGTGACAACTACGGAAACATCGGGCCATCATGGATGGGAATGTCGGTCGGCCACTGGGAAGGCAACACGCTCGTCGTCGAAACCATCGGCCTGGATAACCGGGCGTGGCTCGATACCTTTGCTTTTCCGAAAAGCGACGAGGCACGGTTCATAGAGCGGTACACGCTCACCGACCCAGAGACGCTGGAGATGGAAATGACCATGTATGACCCAGCCTACTATACCGAGCCCTGGATTTCAGATATCAAGGTCTGGAGAAAAGAGGCCCAGGATGCCCGGCCGATAAATAACTTCGGCTGGCATGGGTTGTTTTCCGGAGTTAACGACCTGCTGTGTGCGCCGATGAATGGGGACGGGCGCCCGTCCAACCCATATGGCGGTGATTGAGTTTCACCCAGACACGATCAAGAACCTTGGCCTTCGGGGGCCGCTCCGGCCCCCGAAGGCAAGCGCCAGAACCTCTGTTATTTTCTTAACCCAACGCTAGCTTTAAGGAGTCAGGAGTATGGACCAGCAGAAAGTGGAACGGATGAAAGCGACAGACTTCCCGAAGGAAGTTCTCACCCTGTTTGACCGCTACGTCCATGGCATGATCGACCGTCGAGCGTTTCTGGATGGGGCTTCGAAGTTTGCCTTGGGCGGGATGACAGCGGCAGGGATGCTCACGGCCCTCAGCCCGAACTATGCCCATGCGCAGCAGGTCGCTCCCGATGACCCGGGCATCCGAACCGAGTACGTTACTGTCCAGTCAGCCGACGGTCATGGAATCGTCCGGAGCTACCTCGCGCGGCCGGCCCGGGTCCGGGCCAAGCTTCCCGGTGTCCTTGTGGTCCATGAAAACCGGGGCCTCAATCCCTATATCGAAGATGTGGCGCGGCGTCTTGCAGCCGCCAACTTCGTCGCACTCGCCCCGGACGGACTGACCTCTCTGGGGGGCTACCCCGGAACAGACGAGGTCGGGGTTGAAATGCAGCGAACGCTGGACCGCGACAAGATGCTCCAGGACTTCATTTCGGGCGTGAGATTCGTCCGGGAGCACTCAGAATCCAACGGCAAGGTCGGCGCGGTGGGCTTCTGTTTCGGCGGTGGCATCGTCAACCAACTGGCGGTCAAGCTGCCCTATCTCGTCGCGGGAGTTCCCTACTACGGCGCTCAACCAACTGCTGACGATGCCCGCAGGATCCAGGCGACTCTCATGATTCAATATGCGAGCATGGATGAGCGGATCAACGCAGGTTGGCCAGCGTACGAAGCCGCTTTGAACGCCCATGGCAAGGACTTCACCATGCACATGTACGACAACACGATGCATGGCTTCCACAACGACACCACACCCCGTTACGATGAAACCGCGGCCAACCTGTCGTGGAGCCGGACGCTCGCGTTCTTTAACGAGCACCTGCGTTCCTAGCTACTCTGTACTTGCTCTGCGGTCGCCGGATTCAATTCCGGCAACCGCAGACGCGTCCCCCCGACCATCTGACGATCTGAACATCTGGGACGGCGTCCAATCTCTCCGCTCCCTCGGTGTTAAGGGCCTCACAACGAGACGGTTCTCCGTCCTGGATCGTTCACTCGAGGCTGTTTGGCTCTTCGGCTGGTGCTGGCCTGGCGAACCTCGCCTCATCGATCGGAACGTTCGCCTGCACCTCAGTCAGCAGGATGATCGACTCTCCGTTGGTCCACCGCAGATCCAACTGATACGGCATCTGGACTCCAGAAACTTCACGATAGTCAGAGTAGCTGACCTCGGTGGGAATCGTGCCCACGACTGTTTCGGTCCAACGCAAGAAGCGGACCAGGAGGCCGGACTCGTCAAAGAAGAGGTTTACCGGAAGCTCTCCGGCGTTGGACCCTTGAACAACTAGCCCGCATAGTTCACCAGAAGGACCAGAAAAGGCCGCCCTGTTTGGCATAAAGCGTTTGACGAGAACGTTTCACAAACCAAACAAAGGCGGCCCTTATGAGGACAAAGTGTAACCAAGACACGTTCGAATTTCACGGACTTTTCCAACGTAAATTGAAGGCGCGGTTCGACGGTGGAAAGATCACCTCCGATGCGGGGGTGTTGCTATTGCGAGAGGTCGAAAAGCGGACGGGTCTGATCGCCGGACTGGCCGGGTGTTTCAGCGATCATCGGGACCCGCGGTTGATCGAGCATACGGTGAAGGAGTTGTTGGGTCAGCGCGTGTACGGACTGTGTCTGGGCTACGAGGACCTGAACGATCACGACGAACTGCGAGCGGATCCCATGCTGGCAGTGGCTGTGGATAAGGCCGATCCGTTGGGGAAGAACCGGCGACAGGCTCCAGACCGGGGCAAAGCTCTGGCGGGTAAGTGCACGCTGAACCGAATGGAACTGACCGGTGCCCAGGTCGATGACCAGGAGCGATACAAGAAGATCGCCATGGACGCGGACAAGATCGACCGATGGATGGTCGATGCCTTTGTGGCGGCGCACGAATCTCCGCCCGAGGAGATCGTGTTGGACCTGGATGCGACCGACGACACGATCCATGGCCATCAGGAAGGCCGGTTCTTTCACGGCTACTACGGCAACTACTGTTATCTACCGCTCTACATCTTCTCGGGGGAGCACCTGCTCTGTGCCCGGTTGCGACGCTCCAATATCGATGGGGCGGACGGATCGGTCGAGGAATTGAGCCGGATCATTGGCCAAATCCGTGAGAGCTGGCCGGACGTGTCGATCATCATCCGGGCCGACTCGGGCTTCTGCCGGAATGAGTTACTCCTCTGGTGCGAGGACCATCATGTCGACTACGTGATCGGGTTTGCCAAGAACGACCGGCTCAAGCGGGAGATCGCCGAAGAGATGAGTCAGGCCGAAGTCGAGTTCAACAACACCGGGAAATCGGCGCGGGTATTTAAGGATTTCCGGTATCGCACACGAGAGAGCTGGAGCTGCGAGCGACGCGTCATTGGCAAGGCCGAGTTCCTGGAGAAAGGCGCCAATCCCCGATTCGTTGTGACCTCACTGTCACCGGAACGCCTGGGTGCCCGCGCCCTCTATGAAGATCTCTACTGTGCACGGGGTGACATGGAGAACCGCATCTAAGGAACAGCAATTGGATCTGTTCGCCGACCGCACCAGCGCGGCCACGATGCGCGCCAATCAACTCCGACTCTATCTGTCCCGCATACATGCTCATGCACGCGCTGCGGCGTCTGGGACTGAAGCATACCCGCCTGGCCCGCGCTCAGTGCCAGACCATCCGCCTCAAGCTGCTCAAGATCGGAGCTCAAATCCGCCTGACAGTCCGCAACGTTTGGATCTCGATGTCGGAGGCCTATCCCTACAGCGATATCTTCGCCGTCGTCGTTCGAAACCTCCAGGCCGTTCCCCTGCGCTGCTGAGGCCCGACCCGCTCCACTGTCCGCACAATGAAATCGTTTCTTTCGCTCATGCCGAGGTGTGCCTGACTGCCCGCCTTCACGTTGTTCCGAACCCCAAAAACCCGCCATTTGTCGACATCAACACCCACCAATCACTCCCCCTCATGCCTGATCGGAACCGAGGTGCCCAGGAAATCGATTCTTGCTGCCCAATTCACCTCGATTCCCCGATTGGTGAAACATGCGGGCTAGGACCTCGACATCGTCTATCGCCGTGTAGTTCACGCGCCACGAGCTGAACGCTTCCTGAATTTGTAGTGGAAAAGCCAGCAGTGCTTCCAGTCTGGCGCCGTTGAGATTCCCCCCAGTAAGCCGCATCAGGGGCACCGGCCTGTCCGCGGACGCGATCCAGGCATCACTGCAGTCAAATGTCCGGACGCTGTCGCCGTAAAAGCCCTCGATGATCGTGGCAAAATGATCGGGAGCTTGAACAAACATTTCCACGGGAACTTCCGCGAAATCCGTGTCGTAGCCCGCGTAACTCCCCCTGGCGACATAGCTGGTGAGGTTGTCCAGGCTCTCTACCCCTCCGAGGGCCTCGATATACGGTCAAACACCTCATCAATGGAAGGCGTCCCGAAACCCGGAAAGACTTCGTATGCGTTTGGATCTTCTGGAGGCGTACCGTACTGCACACTGAGGCTCGCCACAGCCTTGGGGCGTTCGTCCCCGCGATGACAGGTGTAGCAGGTGACATAGCGCAAGCCCCCGAAGTTGTCCCTATTGATGGCGTTAACCATCGCGATCATACTGCGCGTCGTCCGCTTCTTCGGTGTTTCCTCCCCGAACCCTTCCCAGGTGTCCATGCTGTTCGCGGTGTGACAATCCGTACAATTCAAGTTCAGCGCGTTTGAGAACATCCCCATTGTGTCCATGAATTCGTCGACGGGAATGTCACCGAGAGCGGGAACGTTTATGAAAACATCTTCGGCCAACTGTGCTTCCGGCCCAGTCTGACCGCTTACCCATGTCGTGCCTAGCAGGCCCACGACGACCGGCGCCACAGCAGCAAGAATCGTCCGTTTCCATCCGAACTTCATGTTGTCTCCCTTCCTTGCAGTACGCGAAGCGTCGGGCACCGTCCTCGGAGCGAGGTAGGCGCCCGCTGGCTGCCCTTCGTTAACCGTTCAAAATATTAATTCGACTGGGAATCTGGCTCTCGTCATCAGCAGTATACGCTGAGCCGTGTGTCCAACAGCGCGCCCCTCCGGTCAAGAGACATGCCGAAGCGAACCCAGTCGTGTTGCAAGACGCCTAACGCAAATGCGCGTCGAAAAAGCTGATGGTTCGCTGCCAGCCGAGCTCCGCCGCGGCTTTGTTGTAGCGTGGACCATCGGTATCGTTGTTGAAGGCGTGTTGCGCGTCCTCATAGATATGGGCGGTATAGTTCGTCCCGGCGGCATCCAGAGCGGCTTGGTATGCCGGCCAACCCGCAATCAGGCGCTCGTCCAACCCGCCATACTGAAGCATCAGGGGCGCCTTGATTTTCGGAACATCGGCGGCATCGGGCTGCCCGCCATAGTAAGACACCGCGGCATCGAGAACCGGCATCCGAATCGCCAGGGTGTTCACCATGCCCCCACCCCAACAGAAGCCCAATATGCCGACCCTGCCTGTAGTCTGAGAATGGTTTCTCAAAAACTTCACGGCCGCAATGAAGTCCTGAATTCTCTCCTCGGGGTCCAGTTGGGCCATCAGCGCCTGCGCCGCGGCGCGCTCACCCGGATGTCCGCCGAGCGGCGATAGTGCATCAGGAGCAAAGGCCACGAAATTCTCCAGAGCTACGCGTCGCGCGATATCTTCATGGTGGGAGTAGAGCCCCTGACCCCCATGGATACACACAACGCCGGGCAATGGGCCTGAAGCGTTTGTCGGCCGCACAAAGTAGCCGCCCATGCCCTCGTGGCCCTGAGGGGAAGTATAGTGGACGTATTCGACCTGAATTCGCCCGTCCGCAGGTGAAGTCAATTGACCCATTGCATAGTTCGGAGCAAATGCTTCGAGTATCGCGCCTGCAGTGAGACCCCCCAGCGCCAGCTTCCCCACTCCACCCAGAAACTCACGCCGATCGATGTCCCCGTGCACGAAGCGATCGACATAACGCATGACCTCTGGCGAGAGATCTTCCGCCTTCAGTCCTGTCTCGGTCCTTCTCGATTCCATAGCCATTCATGCCTCCGGGCCGCCATTCGGCGATGCCGGACTTTCGCGAGGATCATATCGCGGAACGTACGACCCTTTCGTGAAGTATTGTTTTCGCTTGTGCCCCCATTGACCGCGCGAACAACACCATTCTTCCCTGTCGAGCCCTGCCCCTATCCCGCGGCTGACCAGGAACCCAACCCGTGGGCCCGGTTCGCTACTGGCGACGACAAATCTCTTTGACAGGCACGGGTGCGCCAGATAGAGTTCATGGCCACGAGCCTGACGGAGGTTGAGTCTATGAAGCATCAATTTGCACCCATGCGTTTTCGCCAGACGGCGCTCGTGGCCGTGATGGTCGTTTTACTCACCAACGCGTGCGCTCGGGCTGAGAGCCAGGTATTGGAGAGTCCCTCCGCGGATGGGGGAGGGCCGGTGTTCGACACCACCCACTATCCAATTCGGCTCGTCACCGTCGCCGAGGGCCTGTCGTATCCGTATACACTTACGTTTCTGCCCGACGGCAGCATTCTCGTGGCCCTGATGAATGGCCAGGTGCGCCTCATTCGCGACGGCGTCCTCCTACCCGAACCAGTCGGTGTCGTACCTAACGTGCATTTTATCGAAGGCAGCGGAGGCCTGATGGACATCGCACTGCATCCCAACTTCGAAGACAACAACCTGGTCTATTTCACATACAACAAGCCCGTAGACGGGGGTTCCACTAACGCCCTGGCTCGAGGTGCGTTCGACGGCACGGAGTTGACTAATTTTACAGATGTCTTCGTGTCCAACGCATGGGGCACACGGGACGGCAACCTGTCCTCCCGAATGGCGTTCGCCCCCGATTCCACGCTGTTTATGGCCGTCAGCCACCACGGCTTGGCTGAGCACGCTCAAGAGCCCGGCGACCATTTGGGCAAGCTTTTAAGGCTCAATGACGACGGGACCGCACCCGCCGACAATCCGTTCGTGGGCCGGGCCGGATACCGCCCTGAAATCTTCACGATGGGACATCGCAATTTTCACGGTGTAGCCATTCACCCTCAGACAGGCGAGCCCTGGACGCAGGAGCACGGGGACGAGGTCAATCTCAACAGACCTGGCGCCAATCATGGCTGGCCATTCCTGGGGGTTGGCGGCGCGGGTGGGGGTCAGCCAATCGGTGACCCACCTCCATACGTCGAATTTAGGGAGCCCTTCATTGCGATCAGTACGGCGATGGGGACTCACGGCTTGATGTTCTATACCGGCGAGCCGTTCCCGGAGTGGCAGGGCGATATCTTCATCGGCGGTAGCCGCTCGCTCGGAATCAGACGCTTCGAGATTGGCGAAGACGGACCGGGTATCAGCGAGGATTTGTTCAGAGACTTCCAGGAGATCCGGGACGTACGTCAGGGACCTGACGGATTGATCTATTTTATTACCAATGGCGACCCGGGAACCGTTATGCGAATCGAACCGTCCCAAAACTAGCGGAGCCATACGGATGAAATGCATCCATCAATCTGGATTGCGGAGCCGGGGCACTATACGTCGCCGACTCCAACTCCCCCAGACGGGTCAAAGTAATCGTCAAGAAGTAGTAGATGCCGACCACTTCAATATTCGGTTGATCCCCACGTCTTGCAATCAGGATGATGGCTAGCAGCCCGTGGCAGAAGTCCCGAGGACCGCGCGCAGGGGTCTTCGGGTTGCAGGCGCGAATCGAGGAGTGGGCACCGAGGTTTTAAACCGAGGCCGCAGGCGCCGTCTTTTCATCGTGACCGACCTTACCAATGCCGGACAAAGCCTGCGGGGCGCCTGCGGCCTCCGTTTGATACGTCGGTGGCCCCCCTGCGCCCGAAGGGTTACGGCGAAACGGGGCCGTCTTCGTTGTCGCCGACTCCTCCCAATGAAAGAGCATTGTCTCTTCTTCGCGGCTTCGGGCCGGCGCCTCTTCGCGACTTCGGGTCGGCGCTTCGTCGCCTCCTAGAATTCGGCCCCGTTTGGCCGTAACGCGGCCCTCGGGACTTCTGCCACGGGCTGCTAGGAGTCTGCGCGGCAGAAGAAATTCGGCATTCCATATCGACGCTACGCGCTCTAGACCTACCACATGCTGTGGTCATAATGGCCTGGAAACGTTCTGCAGCGCAGGCTCCTAGGAGGCGGTGAACAGCTCTGATGGAAACTGATGCGGGATTGGGACGGCGTCCGTAGTTTCGGAGAAGGGCCAGTCGTGTGGCCCTTTTCTTCTTTTCTAGACCCGTAAAAGCGACGGCAAACTGCAGTTCCTGAAACACGGTTACGAAGAGGGTTGATACTGGCTGGAAAAGGACGCAAAATTCATTGGACGTCCCGACTCGGTCGACGCTATTGCCGATAAAACTTTCCTGGGAGTGCTCCAGGTATAAGACTGGGGATCTCATATATTAGGAGGTAGACCATTGTGAAGAAATTGCTTCCATTAGTCGTCTTAGTCGCAATCCTGACCGTCATGGCCGGATCGCTGGCTGCCCATCACGGGAGGGGGGATACCTTCGATATGGATAAGGAGATCACCTTGAAGGGTCCGGTCACACGCGTGGTGTGGCGTAATCCACATGTGTTGATATTCATGGACTCGCTGGACGAGAACGGCAAGACCGTCAATTGGGGTTTCGAGAACGGCGGTGTAAGCTCGTTGGCCATACTCGGTTATCACCGGAATTCTGTGCCGGTCGGCGAGGAAATAACCGCCATTGTGCATCCCGCCGCGAACGGCGCTCCGACGGCGGTCGTCGTGAAGGTCATTCTCGCTGACGGTACGGAAATGATGTGCCGGGATGGGGGCATAGTTTCCTGCGACTAGTCCCGAACCCATCGAATCACGTGAAAGCGTTCAGGAAGGCCTCAAACTCCATACGCAACACGGCCTGTTTTTCCGAATCACAGCTCAGTCCCTAGGCAACGAGTGGCCTTCAGCGATCCGGCTGGCAACACAATAATCATTAATCGTTGTGTTCCCCGTTGCTGGGTTTGATCCCCCACCGGCATGCTTAAAGGCGCGTCGGCCGTTCTTCAGCCGCCCGATGAGGATTTCTTGATGGCCTCGCCGATTGGCACGTGTCACGACGAGGGCTGAGGCATACGGTCGGTTCGGGCTCCATCGACGATAAAATTGAGTACACAGGTCTCCGACGGTTGTTCAAGGCTCGATTGAGGAGGTTGTTCAATGAAATATCGTTTCATCTGTTTGATTCCCGCGTTGCTGCCCTTCGTTATCTTGCTGGCTACCGCAAGGGCGGGTTCGCCGTCAGGACAGGAACGAGTGGAAGCTGGGACTGGGAACCAAGATTTCGATCGTCGTGATTTCTCCGGGATCTGGGTTCGGGACACGGGCCGTTACTTACCTACCAAGACTGACGGGGGCGGCGATCGTGGACTCAGCAGCGACATCCCGCCGATGACTGCGGCCGGTGAGGCGAGAGCAAGCGCCAATATCCCGGGTCCCGGACGCAGTCGCCGTGCCCCCTTCTTCCAGGCCGTCAGACTACCTGAGGAATCGAACGATCCCGTCGCTGTGTGTAACCCGAGGGGTTTGGTACGGCTCCTTCTTCGTCCGGAGTCATTTGAATTCGTTAACACTGAGGACAGGCTGTTGCTCTTGTTCCAGTGGGAGGGTACGCTCCGTGAATTATGGCTCGACGGGAGGGACTTGCCGTCAGGAGACAACCTGGGAAACCTGGGTCCGGCATGGTATGGCCACTCGGTTGGGAGATGGCTAGGAAACACCCTTGTCGTCAATACGGTCGGTCTTGACGACAGGCAGTGGCTCGATCGTTTCGGTTTTCCTATCAGCCCCGGCGCGCGGATCGAGGAGCGCTACGAGCGGACCGAACCCGATACTATCGAACTTCATTTGACGCTGTTCGATCCGGCATACTATACCGTTCCCTGGGTGTCGGACACGAAAACGCTCAGACGGGCCCCTCCCGAAAGCCACAACTTTTTCGGATGGGAGGATTTGTACGCCGGAATCACGGAATCAATATGCGCGCCAATGGACGAAGTGGATGGTTACAACGAGTTCTTTCGAGATCTCGGAAATACACCCGTCCCTGACGATTAGAAGACTTATTGGAGAACCTAACCCGCGCCTTTCTCTGATATATCCATTTTTCATAAAAGGACACCCTTGTGAAGCATGCAACCTCCCTGAAGCCTTGCTCGGTGGCCGGGTTGATCGCCGTTCTGATCCTTGCCACGGCCTGCACTCGGACCGATAGCCGTGAGCCACCCGCAAGCCCGCCCTCAGATACCGCTGCTAACGACGAACGAATATTCGACACAATGGATTACCAGATTCGTGTCGTTACGATTGCCGAAGGTCTGAACCGCCCTTACAGTATTGCGTTTCTCCCGGATGGCAACATGCTGGTGACGGAACTGGAAGGCCGCCTGCGCCTGATTCGCGACGGCGAGGTGGTTGCCGAACCCACCGGCGGCATACCCGATGTAGTCAACGACATGGGAGAGAGTGGGCTGATGGACGTCGCGCTCCATCCAGATTTTACGGAGAACAACTGGGTCTATTTCACTTACAACAAGCGTGGAGACCGGGGAGCGACGATGGCCCTCGCACGCGGTACGTTTGACGGGATGCACTTGAGCGACGTCGCCGATGTCTTTGTGGCCGAGGCCTGGTCCATGCGCCCGGGGCATCTTTCCGCGCGCATGGCATTTGCCCCGGACGGGACGCTGTATATTGCGCTTTCAGACCGCAACCTTCCGGAAGAAGCCCAGAACATGAACAGTCACATGGGTAAAGTCCTGAGAATTCGCGGCGATGGCCGAGCTCCGGCCTACAATCCGTTCGTCGGCCGGACCGGCCATCTTCCCGAGATCTTCACTTTCGGACACCGGAACCCTCATGGAATCGCCGTCCATCCCGAGACCGGCGAAGTCTGGGAGCAGGAGCACGGTGACGCGATCAACAGGCTCCGTCCGGGCACCAACTACGGCTGGCCTCATGTGGGAGTTGGCGGGGAGGGCGGTGGTGAGGCCTCCGGCAGCCCGCCTCCCGACGCCGAATTGACGGAACCGGAGGTCGCACTGAATCCGGCCCCCGGAACCCACGGATTGATGTTCTATACGGGAGACAGGTTTCGGCAATGGCAGGGAGATCTTTTTGTGAGCGGTAGCCGCACACAGTCCAGCCTGCGCATCGATTTCGACGAGGACGGCCCCAGTGATCGCGAGTTCTTGTTCACAGATTGGGGCCAGCGGGTCCGCGACGTCCGACAGGGGCCGGACGGGTTGATCTACCTCACGACCGATGACGTGGATGGGGTTATCATGCGAATCGAACCCATTGAATGATTTTCTTCGTCATCACCCGAACCTGTGCCTCGATCGACAGGCTTGGGGGGTGAAATGAAGGTGCGATTGTACCTAAAGCTGATTCTCCCTGTGGCGCTTGTTTTCACATTGCCATCGGCCGGCGCCCAGGCCCCCGCTGGGGATCAGGACGACGTTTTCACTTACGGTTCGCCCCGGGACATCAACTGGAACCTCATCATGTTTCCGACCCAGCGGCGGGCGACGCTTGACAGGCAGGGGAAGGAGCCCTTCAAACTCTTTGACAATGTGTATTCGGTTGGCTTTCAGACGGTCAACATCTTCCTTATTACAACGAGTGCCGGTCTGATACTGATCGATGCAGGTTGGGCAGAGACCGTCGATACGCTCCTGGACAACATCCGCAACGCGGGTTTCGACCCGGCCCAGATCCGGTACCTCTTTGTCACGCATGCGGCGTCGGATCACTATGGTGGAGCCGGTAGAATCAAGCAGCTGTTTCCTGGCGTCCGAATTGGAACGGCCAGTGAGGATTGGGAGCTCACCGAGGAGCAGTAGGGCCGCTCGCGATCGGAACTGGGTTCGGTCCTGGTGCCCTTCTCCCGGGATCTGGTCGTCACAGACGGACAGGAACTTACCTTGGGTGACACGACATTCAAATTCTATGTTTTGCCCGGCCGAACGCCTGGGGCGCTCGGAATCGAGTACCCTGCCCGTGACCAGGGCATGACGTATCGGGCGATGAGCACGGGCGCTTACGGGACATACCCGGCGCCTCGATGGGCGCAACCCTTCCTCCACAGCATGGCCCGGCTCAAAGCGTTGGGCCCCTGGGACGTTTGGCTGCCCAACCACGTGTTCATGACGATTCCCGGTCTCGCCGATATCGAAGAGGCGCTGGCGGCACGGGGAGAGGGTCCGCATCCGGCGGTAATCGATCCGGACCGGGTTGACGCGCAGTTGGATTCCATACTCAACTTGATGCGCCAAAAGATAGAGATCGAACAATACCAAGAATCTCGGTAGAGCGCCCTTATTCAAGGTCATGATGATTTTATTCACGTAAAGGAGGCTTTATGGCAAGGGAAGAGAAACCGGTGCGACGGCTGCAAGCGAAGGATCTACATCCCGAAGTCTTTAAGTTCTACGACAGTTACACCCACGGTTTCATTGATCGTCGTGAGTTTCTTGAGGGTGTGACCCGGTTTGCAGTTGGAGGGATCTCAGCCGCGGCCATACTCGACGCCTTAACTCCAAACTATGCTCTCGGCCAGCAGGTGGCGGAGGACGATCGACGCATCCGGACCGAATATGTGGACTATCCCTCGCCACAGGGTCATGAAGGAATGGGAGGATACTTGGCACAACCGACTTCCTCGGGCCGCTTGCCGGGTGTTGTCGTCATCCATGGAGCTGCCGGTCTCGATCCTCACTTCGAAGATCTTGCCCGACGCTTGGCGCTGGTGAATTTCGTGGCTATCGCGCCGGATGCCGTGGCCCCTCTTGGTGGGTGGGCGGTGTCCCAGTCCGTGCCGGGCAACAGGGAAAAGGGGCGGGAAATGATGAACCAGATGGATCCTGCGAAAAGATTCCAGGATTTCATTGCGGCTGTGAATTTCCTGCGAACGCATCCATCCACAACCGGAAGAGTGGGCATCATGGGGTTCTGCTGGGGTGGGGGTACAGTGAACACTTTGGCGGTGATGATGCCAAATCTGGATGCTGGGGTGTCCTACTACGGCGGCCAACCGCTAGCCAGTGATGTCGGGAAGATCAACGCACCCTTGCTGATTCACTATGCCGGTCTGGATGATCGTGTCAACACGGGGTGGCCGGCTTACGAGGCAGCGCTCCAAACCACAGGCAAGAACTACACGATGCACATGTATGAAGGTGCGCAGCACGCCTTCAACAACGACACCGATGGTCCCCGTTATAACAGAGCTTCCGCAGATCTCGCCTGGGGGCGCACCATCGACTTTTTCAATGCGCACTTGCGGTAGCCATAGACGCCTCATGCGCGCACAAACGGAGTCACATCCGAACAGGAAGATCGCAAGTGATTTTGTAAAAACCGGGTTGGGGAGCGCTAACGGTCCTGGCTAGTGGGCTGAGTCAGAAATTCGCTCGCTATTAGCGTGTCTCAGTCCGACCGGATTATCTTATTACTCTGGACGCCTCGGCTACCGCGTCTTTACTCTGAAAGCGGTCCACCCGCAGCGAGGAACGCTGCGGGTTCTTCTGGGGACCCCTTCAACAATCCGCCTATCCCTATAGGCCTCGCCATCAGGATGATGGGGCCTGCAGGCCAATCAGGGTAGCGCCCAGATTGCTGTTGAAATACAACATAAGGACCCGTTCTTAGCGGACAAGGGCGCGATCGAGCACGTACTGGCCGTAGAGGATGACGTTGTCCCATTCGATCGGGCTGATGTGCTGTATCAAGGTGGCGTCGATGCCTTCCTGTGCGAGATCTCCCGAAAGCATCGTCCGCGTGATCTGCTTGGCCTGCCAGTAGATAATGCAAGCCAGAATCAGCGTCAGGCAACTACAGGAGTTCATCTGCTCGTGGAGCTCACGAGCGTTGATCCGGCCGCGGCGTCCATAGTATACATCCCGCGCTAAGGCGTGCAACTGCTCGACTTTCAGCAGCCCGCGCCGGATGCGGGACCGGAGTTGCGGTTCCGAGAGGTAGCTGAGCAGGAACTCCGTTTTGAAAACTCTTCCGAGACCCCGGTTGGCACGGTAGAAGCGATTCTTGGCCGGGCAAGCAACCAAGCGTTGCAGCGCAACGGACGCGGTCGTGTGGCCGGTGGCCCGCGAGCTCTAGAACGGGCCCATGCGCTCCCACTGTCCCTGAATGACCTCGATATCTATCGTGTGATCGGCGCGCGCCACCCGGTCCGTCAAGATGCCATAGTCGCGGTCTCGGTCAATCCGGTAGAGCCGCTGGTGCTGGACGCTACGGATGCGAGGACAGAAGCGCCGCCCGAGCATGGCGAAGGCCGCGAAGAGGATCTCTGTGTAGCCGTGGGTGTCCGTGTAGGGCTCCTCCAGTTCCAGATCGCTCTCGTTATATAAGAGGCCATCGAACACGAACGCGGCATCTCGGACGGCGCACTCGATCGGCGTGCTGTAGAAGGGGGCGTAGTTGTCGGCGATGAAGGAATAGAACTCCAACGCATAGTCGCTGAAGCGGGTGCTGCAGGTCTGTTGCAGCACCGTCTGAGGCATGGCGAAGCGCTGTCCGTCGCTGGCTGACGTGAGGCCTTCACCCGAATGCAACGTCGCGTCGAGGCGCGAGATCGCTCGGACCATCTCTGCCCGTGCTTGCCGCTGCGCTTGCTCGGTCAGCTGCCAGTCGCTCACCCGTTTCAGCTGCTTGTAGGAGATGCCCGAGGTGAGCTGCGCCATGGTGTGCAAACCGATGTTGCAGCCATGAGCCAATACCGTGGCCAGCGGCAAGCAGACATCGTCCGCTTTGCGGTCCGATCGTTGGTCCGGAGCAAGGAAGGGGTTCGTGAAGCGCAACGCGTTGTCGACCTCGATCAGCAGGTCCGGCAGCCGGATGATCGGCCTCGGACGGGCCAGCCAACCTTTCAGGCGATGCAGTGGGGCTTCGGCGTCCGGGGCCAAGCGCTCGGAGGGGTCCACGGAAAGTCGTCAACGATCGTCTTTGGCGGTCGCGTACTTGTTTTGGGGTGCGGTCCGCAGAAACAGGTCGTAGGCTTTGTTCAAGCGCGCCTTCAGGTAGGACGGGACTTGGTTGGGATCAGCCGGCAGACCCGAGCGGAGGAAGAACACGTCCCGCGACTCGCCCCACTGTTGATCGGAAATGAAATAGTCCTGGAGTTGGCCAAACCGCTTGCTGTGACGGACGGCCAGATTCCCTGACCGCAGTTCTTCCCGCAGCTTGAGCAGCACCGCGCACTCCCAGGCCCGACGATCAGGACTGCTGGCGTTGACGACTAGCCCGGATGGGTCACCAATCCGGGAATCGGCTGGTTTTCGGGTACGAGAAACGAATTGCGGCGAGTTCTGAATCCTGGAGTCGGTGAATCGGGGGAATCAGTCGTTGTTGAGGACGTGAGGTCGACTCGTTTGGCACGACAGGGGCATGATTCGGCGTGTGGAGGCAGACCTCGGCCCTGTGCAGATGAAGAAGTGAGTTTTTCGGTTGCGGGTGAATCGTGTCGTCAGCAACGAAGCGGAATCGACTGCAGGTTCCGCATGATAAGGGCGAAGGTTTCGGGATAGGGATAGGCCTCCGACATAGAGATCCAGACGTTGCGGACCGTCAGGCGGATTCGGGCGCTGATTTTGAGAAGCTTCAGACGGATGGTCCCGCACTGAGCATGGGCCATCGCGGTATCTTTGAGCCCGAGGCGTCGCAGGGCATGCATGAGCATGTACGCAGCTGAGGAGAGATAGAGCCGGAGCTGATTGGCGCGCATGGTCGCCGCGCGCGCAGTAGAAGTCCTCATACAAAGCGCGGGCTTGGAAGCGTTCCGGCGGCAGGGAGGTCACGATGAATCGGGGATTGGCGCCCTTGTCCAGGAACTCCGCCTTGCCGACGGCGCGTCGCGCGCGGGTCCAGCTGTTTAGAGTCCGGTACTGGAAATCCTTAAACACCCGCGCCGGTTTCCCGGTGGCGTTAAACTCCGCTTCCGCCTGAACCCTTTCTTCAGCGATTTCTTGCTTGAGACGACTGTTCTTGGCCAACCCGATCACATAATCGACCGGATGGGATTCACACCAGGCGAGCAGTTCATCCCTGCAAAAGCCCGAGTCGGCCCGGATGATGATCGATACTGTGGGCCACACCTGTCGGATCTGACCGACGATGCGCTCTAACTCATCCACCGCTCCGTCGGCCCCGTCAATGTTGGAACGCCGGAGCCGGGCGCACAGCAGATGTTCTCCCGAGAAGATGTACAACGGCAGGTAGCAGTAGTTGCCGTGAAAGAACCGTCCTTCCTGGTTGCCATGGATCGTATCGTCGGTGGCATCCAGGTCCAGAACGATCTCAGAGGGCTCCGATTCGTGGGCCGCGATAAACGCGTCGACCATCCACCGGTCGATCTTGTCGCCATCCATGGCGATCTTCTTGTACCGCTCCTGGCCATCGACCTGCTCTGCGGTCAGTTCCAACCGGTTCAGCGTGCACTTGCCTGCCAACGCCTTTCCCCGGTCTCCGGCCTGCCGCCGGTTTTTTCCCAGTGGATCGGCCTTCTCCACCGCCACGGCCAGCATCGGATCGGTCCGTAGCTGGTCGTGGTCGTTCAGGTCCTCATAGCCCAAGCACAGTCCATAAATCCGCTGGCCCAACAACTCCTTCACGCTGTGTTCGATCAACCTCGGGTCCCGGTGATCGGTAAAACACTGCTCCAGTCCGGCGATCAAACCCGTCCGCTTCTCGACTTCCCTCAACAGCAGAACACCCGCGTCGGAGGTGATCTTTCCGCCGTCGAATCGCGCCTTCACTTTCCGTTGAAAAAGTCTGTGAAATTCGAACGTGGCTTGCTTACACTCTGTCGTCATAAGGGCCGCCTTTGTTTGGTTTCTGAAACGTTCTCGTCAAACGCTTTATGCCAAACAGGGCGGCCTTTTCTGGTCCTATCCGTGAAATATAGGGGCTAGGAGCCTGCGCGGCAGAAGGACCGGAATTGGGCGGATAAAGATTGAAGATAGGACATGCCACGAACCTATCGAACCTATATCCCAGAACAGAGCCTGCTGATGCCGCCGTCGCTGAGGGATTGGCTGGCCGAAGATCACCTGTCGTACTTCATATCGGATGCGGTGGACGCCATGGATTTGAGCGCGTTCGAGCAGCGGTATGGAACGGACGGACCGGGCAATCAGGCGTACGATCCGCGGATGATGGTGAAGGTGCTGATCTACGGGTACGCGACGGGAGTGTTCTCGTCGCGGAAAATCGCGGCGAAGTTGACCGACGACGTGGCGTTCCGGATGTTGGGAGCGGAGAACTTTCCCGCGCACCGGACGATCTCGGATTTTCGCAAACTGCATCTTGAGGAGTTCGGGAACCTGTTTGTGCAAGTGGTGATGATGGCGCGGGAAGCGGGACTGGTGAAGATGGGGACCGTGGCGGTGGACGGGACCAAGATGCGGGCGAATGCGGGCAAACGCAAAGCGATGAGCTATGAACGCATGAAAAAGCAGGAGACCGAATTGGGTGAACAGATTCGGGATCTGTTGAACCGGGCCACCGCGACCGATGAGGACGAAGATCAGCGTTACGGCTCCGACCGGCGCGGCGACGAACTGCCCGACGGGTTGTCGACGCGCAAGAAGCGCCTGGCCACGATCCAGGCGGCAATGAAGCGGCTCGAAGACCGTCAGATGGCCGCGGACCAGGAAGCGGGCCGGAACGGGGAAGATCACAAGCCCGGATGCGGAAAGAAGCCATACAAACGTCCGATGGGAGAACCCAAGCCGACGGCCCAGAACAACTTCACAGATCCGGAAAGCCGGATCATGAAGACCTCTACCGAAGGTTTCCAGCAATGCTACAACGCGCAGGTGGTGGTGGATTCCGAGGCCCGGATCATCGTGGCGACAACGGTGAGCGACAATGCCTCGGACGTGGGGCAGTTGAAACCCAACCTGGATGCGCTGAACGACAATCTGGGAGAGCGTCCCGCCCGCGTCCTGGCCGATGCGGGATATCGATCCGAGTCGAATCTGGGGATGTTGGAACAACGTAAAATTGACGGGTATGTTCCGATGGGACGCGAGAAGGATCTGGCCGATGCGCCACTCCCACCCCAAGACACTGCGTTTGGCCGGATGGTGAGAAAGATGCAAACCAAGCGTGGGCGTGATCGCTACCGGGCCCGAAAGCACATCGGTGAGCCACCGTTCGGGTGGATCAAGTCGGTGCTCGGATTCCGACAGTTCAGCCTACGCGGTTTGGACAAGGTGACCGGTGAGTGGAATCTGGTCACTCTGGCGGTCAACTTACGACGAATGAACGGGATGATCGAATGGGCATAATCCGGAAAACCGGAACCCGGCAAACTCGCTACACGGCCAACTACTGGTGTCCGTACCGCTCTGAACTTGTCGTATCGGAGAAATCGATCCCTTCTCCTCCGAAGACCCTCTCAAATTCCAATGAATCCGACTTCTTCGCGCTCTGCCGCGCAGACTCCTAGGTCGCGGGACGTTCAAACAGGATGTCTTAATGAACGACCAAGCGAAATCATAACCGGGGAACTGCTGCCAGAGAACTCTAATTCGTAATGCCCGTGCTCGCCGGGTCCCGGATTCTCTTATTGAAAGTCTCCACCTCATCCAAAGGTGCGCAGATCTGTTCGGTGATGCCGGAATACATCCCATCCCAGCCGTAGTAGCTGGTGTAGTCGGGATTCTCTGGCTTGTACAGGATCGGGTAGTCCCCGCCCCAGGCGGCCGTGTAATAGGTCGGATCGTGGAGCGTCAATCGAAGCTCTAGGGTCTCGGCATCGATGCGCCTCCAGCGTTCTTCGACGCGCGCTTCGAAACTGATTGGAAGACCCGTGCGGTCCAGCCAGGCGCTGTCGTTGATGCCGACCGTGTTGATGACGAGGGTGTCCCCTTCCCATTCGCCTACAGAGTGTCCATACCACGCCGGACCCAGGTTGATCAGGTTGTCGCCCGAGGGTAGCTGACGCCCGTCCAGCCAAATTTCACGCAGCCTGCGTTCCCATTGGGTAAATTGCAGAAGCCTGTTGTCAGTGTGGATGAATTCAACAGTCTCATGGCGATCCAGGATCCGCGGAAAACCGAGAGGGTCACACTGAAAGATGGGATCGTTCGAGTTCGTGGGCACGTCGGCTTCCTTGGCGGAAACACGTCCGTTCATCTTCGCCCTCCCCGCTGCGGTCAATGCAGGGTTACTGCCGTCCGGGCCGAACAGACGTACGCCCCCCCGGCCGCCATTCCGATAGGTATAGTTGAACCAAAGCCCTGAAAAATCCCGCCTATCGATCTCGCTCGTTGCCGCTCCCTGTTCAACAGGACCGGCCTGGACCCCCACGGCACTGTCCAGACAGAGCATTCCCACGACTGTGGCAATCAAACTGACAAAATACCTTCGCATTTTGAACCTCTTTTCTGTCCGACAACATCAAGGAATCCGCTTCATCTTTGAGTGTCACCGTCGAAGATCGCATTGATGGATGGCGCGCAAATCAACTCCGTGAACCCTGAGAACATCCCGTACCATCCGTACATCGTCTGTGTTTCGGGATCATCACGCGACCACCTCTTGATATCGGAGACCCAAGGAGTCTCATAGTAGGTCGGATCATGGAGCGTCAATTGAAGTGCCAGAACGTCCGCCTCGACCCGCCGGTACCGCTCTTCGATCCGCGCATTGAAACTCTTCGGGAGCCCGAACGGATCCAGCCAGGCCCGGTCGTCCATTCCGACCGTGTTGACGACCAGCGTGTCGCCTTCCCAATAGCCCACGGAATGGCCGTACCACGCCGGCCCAATGATATCGAGGTTCTCGTCCGAAGGCACGTCCCGGCCGTCCATCCACAGTTCACGTATGGCTCTCTCCAACTGGTGGATCTGCAACAGCCGACCTTGGGTGTGAATAAACTCGAAAATTTCTGGAGCCGTATCGACAAGAATACGTGGAAAACCGGTAGGGTTGCACACGATGGTGGGATCGTTGGATTGGCCTGGGAAATCAGCTACTTTCATAAAATCGACGCGGTTGCCCCTCTGTGGAACGTGGGTCCGCGCTTTCGCCTCGCCCGCCGGGGTCATCGCCGGAATGGTTTCGCGGGGGCTGAAGGCACGATCGCCCCGCTGGACACCTCCACCGCGAAACCAGAGCCCGGAGAGATCCCGAGGATCGAAACTTTCACCACTCGACTGCGGTCGAGCATCGAGGGGCGCGAACGTCGCAAAACAGAGGACCCACACTAAAACGGCGCTCCAATTCAAGAAACGATATCGCATCGCTACAATCTCCTTCGACCGTCTCCTTCGGCCATACGGTAGGGCTTCCTATTCCAACTGAAGCGGCTCCGACCCGCACCGGTCGGACATCCAGGTTCCGCCCTCCATAACAAAGAGTTTTTGGGTGTCGTTGAAGGTTTTCAGTCCGTGTTCGGCTCGTCGATGGCCGGTGGTTTGTCACCCACTATATCACCACATCCTGCACGGTTGGCCCAATAGTGCCACGCGCGCCACGTCTGGACCGAGTGGGGTTTGTACACAGCCGCGCGCGCCGCGATCTCACCCTCGGTGAGCGGCTTAAATTTGCCAAGTTGCATCGCGGCCAGTTGGACCCGCGCGTTGCGCGGCAGGTAGACCGAAAGCCTGACAACTTCGATCAGCGATGAAGCCGCAGCGGCGAAACCGTGCCCGCGCATCAGCGCCACGCTGTTGTCGCCAAGACTCTCGGCCAGATTCTTTGCCTGTGACAAATTCGTCACCAGGAGAGTGGTGTCACCAAACTTGTCCGCGATATCCCACACCGGCACGCGGCTTCCAATGAAGCTGCCCGAGTGAACGACCGCCCCCAACGGAACGTCAGTGATCCCGAATGGCAGAACAGCCTCGGCATGAGCATGCACAACTGCATGCACATCCGGCCGTGCCTGGTAGATCCCACAGTGAATGAAGCGCTCAAGATAGGGCTGGCGCCGATCCTCGACCGGCTCGCCATCAAGGTGGAACTCCATCAGGTCGCCATGCTCGACGAGATCGGGAGGCAGTGAGCGGGACATGAACATTCGCTCGGGATTGTCGGGGTGCCGAAAACTGACGTGGCCATACGCATCTACGACATCTTCTTTCGCAAGTATGCGGTTGGCCACTACGAGTTGCTTCAATTCATGCTCTAGTTTTTTCAAAATCTCTCCATAAGGAAATATGTCACTAACATGACGTGGCGTCGACCCAGTATATACGGAGGTGGAATCAGACTGGAAGACTCCATTCCAAATCGTCGCCCGGGGGTTTCCCGATGATGATCCTACTGACTCGCGATCCCTTTCTACCAAGATCCATGGGTCCGATGTGCCCGGTAACCCCGATTGGATGAAGGAGCGGGATCGTTCTTCGAGTGTTGTGATACCGGGCTGTGGCGGGTTTTACTTTATCTCGGTGGGTGAGGCTGCTGAACAACCGGATCAAACGAACAGCCGGCCAGGGGAGCGCCGCTCAATTTGAAAGCAGCGACGTCAACTGGACGAACCGCTCATCCCCGCTGATGAAGTCGAAGACCGAATCTTCAAGCATGTCGGAGCGAGTGAACCCCTCTTCATATGCTCGATACAGCAGGGAGATCGCCCGATCGCCGTCACCGACATTCGCGAAAACCTTGGCAAGGTAGAAGCTCACCATGAACTGGCTGTCCTGAGGTTGCCGGACCATTGTTCCAAATCCCCCGCCTGAGTTCTCGAACAGGTTCGGATCCAGCCGTAGGGCCGCAATGAAAAATGTCAGGCCGTCTTCATAGCGCTCGAGGGCAAAGAAGCAATAGCCCAGGTTCTGCAGGACTGTCGGGGATTCCGGATTGATCATCAGCGCCCGGCTGAAGTACCGGCGCGCAGCGTCATAACGTTCCCGACTCATCTCGATCGAACCCAGGTTGTTCAAAGCGGGCAAGAAGTGCTCGTTCGCATCAAGCGCTCTCCGATACTGTCTCTCCGCGTTTCTGACGTCCTCGTTCTGGTGAAACGCAATCCCAAATTTGTTGATCAGCCTGGCATTGTCCCGGTCGATTTCCAGTGCGGCGCCATAAACTTCGATCGCTTCCTGAAAAAACTTCCGTGCCATCAAAGAATCCCCGCGAATTTCCTCGAATCTCAGGTCTTCGATTACGTCCGCTGGCAGGAGCAGTACCACTCGAATCAAGTCGCCATCGCGGCCCTCGACTAGCAGGAGGTTATCGGTATGTTCGGCGTTGATCACAGCACTCACCGAACGGTTATTCCTGCGAGCATGTTTGGCGGCCCGGAGATTGTCTTGAAGTAGCACGTTATCCGGATCCTGCTCAAGCGCGTCCTCAAAGCGGTCTTCTGCCTCACCAAAATCGTGCCGCGCGTAATAGATAGCTCCGAGGTTGTTGTGGGCCGCCGCCAGGTTCTCATCCAGATCCCGAACCTGCCGGTAGACACCCTCGGCTTCGACTAACCGGTCGAGGAGGTGAAACGACGACCCGAGCCGGAGGTAGACCTCAGGTTGCAGATCGATACCGTCGATCTGTTCATACGCAGCAATCGCGGCTTCGTAGTCTGACGCTTCGAAAGCTTCATGCCCTACCGTGATGTAGTCGGTCTGCTCCGGCCCGACTGCCTGACCGGACACATTCGCGGTCGTCAGAGCGAGCAGCAATAGGAGGTTCGCCTCAGCGGCATACTTCATAAGAATGCTCCTTTCGAAATTTTAACACCCGGCACTGTCACAGGACCAACACTATCGAAAGGTGCGTCGCGGATACCGAATGAGCGCACCGCAGTCGGGGCGAATGAATCCGGTGCTGGGCCCGATCACTGGTGGGGGCTGCGGGCTCACTCTAAGCGATTTCCAACTGCCTTTCTTTGAGAACTTTAGCTCGATCACGCAACCCGGCCGCACGTTCAAAGTCAAACCTCCGGGCCGCCTCCCGCATCTCTTCCTCGATCTGGGCGATCCTTTCCGCCAATTTCCGAGGATCGTCGATCTCATCGTTTTCCGCCGCCCGAAGCGAAGCAGGTTCCGAGTAGTCCGCCTCAGACACCGAAACCATCAGCATATCGATGGGTTTGATGATCGTTTCCGGCGTGATTCCATTGATCCTGTTGTAGTCGAGCTGAATGTTCCGTCTACGATCGGTTTCCTCAATAGCCTGTTTCATTGAGGCGGTCACCGTGTCCGCATACAGGATGGCCAACCCGTTAACGTTGCGGGCCGCGCGACCCATGGTCTGAATCAGTGAACCGGTGGATCTCAAGAACCCTTCCTTGTCGGCATCCAGAATGGCAACGAGCGACACCTCGGGCAGGTCGAGACCTTCCCTTAGCAGATTGATTCCGATCAAGACATCGAACTCTCCACGACGGAGGCCACTCAGAATCTTAATGCGCTCAAGAGTTTCTATTTCCGAGTGGAGGTAGCGGCAACGGACACCCACTTCGGTGTAATACTCCGCCAGATCTTCGGCCATCCGTTTGGTCAGCGTCGTTACCAGGACCCGCTCCCCCACTGCAACGCGTTCCCTGATTTCATGAAGCAAATCGTCGATCTGCCCGTTGACAGGGCGCACTTCGATGATCGGATCGGTAAGACCTGTGGGGCGAATAACCTGCTCGACCACGATTCCCGCAGACTTGGTCAGTTCGTAGGGACGCGGCGTCGCGGAAACATAGATCAGTTGGTTGACCCGTACCTCGAACTCCGCAAATGTCAGGGGGCGATTGTCAAGTGCCGACGGGAGGCGAAATCCGTATTCGACGAGATTGGATTTTCGGGACTGGTCTCCAAGATACATCCCCCCAATCTGCGGCACCGTTTGATGGCTCTCGTCAATGAACATCAAGGAATCTCCGGGCAGATAGTCGAGAAGAGTAGGCGGAGGCTGCCCCGGAGCCCGGCCGGTAAGGTGCCTGGAATAGTTCTCGATTCCATGGCAATAACCGACCTCCTTGATCATTTCCATGTCGAAGAGCGTTCGCTGATGCACCCGCTGCGCTTCCAGCAATCGGCCCTGGCGCTCGAGCAGGGCTTCCCAATCCTTGAGTTCGGCGCGGATGGTTAGAATGGCTGCATCGACGCGCGCACGCGGCATCACGAAGTGACTCTTCGGGTATACAGTCAATCGATCCAGGACATCGATAGCATCTCCGGTGAGCGGGTCGAACGTGCTCAGTTGATCGACGTCGTCGCCCCAGAGTTCGATTCGGTATCCAATGTTTTCATACGTGGGAAAAACTTCAACCGTGTCTCCCCGAACCCTGAACGTTCCCCGCTTGAAGTCATTATCATTGCGCTCGTAGAGGATCTCAACGAGCTTGGACAACACTTCACGCCGAGATACGTGCTGTCCCCGCTCCAGCATGAGGAGCATGCCATAGTAGGCCTCCGGAGAGCCGAGACCGTAAATACACGAGACAGAGGCTACAATTATTACATCGCGACGTTCAAACAGAGACCGCGTTGCCGAAAGGCGCAAGCGGTCAATTTCATCGTTGATCGTCGATTCCTTCTCGATATACGTGTCGGTAGTGGCGACGTAGGCTTCCGGCTGGTAGTAGTCGTAATAACTGACAAAGTACTCAACCGCGTTCCCAGGGAAGAATCCCCGGAATTCCTGGTAGAGCTGTGCGGCCAGAGTCTTATTGTGCGCCAGAACTAGCGTGGGCCGATCGATGGCTTCAATTACTTTAGCCATTGTGAACGTCTTACCTGAACCGGTCACACCCAGAAGGACCTGATGCAGCTCTCCATCGCGGAGCCCACGCACGAGCCCGTCGATCGCAGTTTTCTGGTCGCCGCGTGGCACGTATGGTGATGCAAGTTCGAAGCTCATGTAAAACTTACATTCTAACAGCTGTGAAAGGTGGGACCTCCGGTTCGCAATTCTTGACAGGCATCGACCTATCGCCTAACCTCAACAGCCTGAAGTCGGGATTGTTTTCGCCCTTAGCCTGTGGCCTACTGTGGTTCAATTAACGGATATCATCGACACCGTAGCTCCTGAGGTCCTCGGCGCGCTCCAGTGCCCGTCCTGCCGGTCCAAAATGCCTCTCGTAAGTAACCGAGAGACGCTGCAATGCACGAGTTGCGAGCTGGGGTATCAGTTCCGTGAGGGTTATCTAGACCTCTTGCCCGACTACGAAGAACCCATCACCCCCATCCAGCATGTTCTTCAGTTCAAGCCAGCAATCATGCTTTACGACAACATTTGGAGACCGGCCGGCTACTTCCTGACCAGCGAACGATCGTTTTCCAGGGACCTCGACAGGATCACGAAATTGATGGCGCCGGAAAGGCATCGACTGGTTCTCGACCTGGCGTGCGGACCGGGTAATTTCACGCGTTGCGTTGCCCAATGCGGCGAGCGGATCCAGGTCATCGGAATTGACCTGGCTCGACAGATGCTCAAGCGCGCCGGACATCTCACAGCCGACGGGGAATATCCGAACGTTCGTTACGTTCGGGGAAGCGCGTTGTCGCTACCCTTCCGCTCTGGAGTGTTCGACGGTGTAATCTGCTGTGGCGCATTGCAGCTGTTCACCGACTATGACCAGTCGCTGGCCGAAGTTTCACGTGTCCTGAAAGCTGGAGGCGAGTTCGTATGCCAGACAGTAGTCGGACCGAAACCCACCCCTCTCTGGCTTCAGATGGCCGACCGGTTAATGAAGTTCGGCCACTTCAAGATAGACGAGCTTAAGCGCCAACTCAATCACCACGGGCTCGACATTCTTGATGAAGAACTCTCCCGGGCCAGCTATCTCTTTCGGGCCGCCAAGGCATCGTGCCCGCAGCCGGCCATAAGCTGAGACCTCCCATCGGGCCACCCTCAGGTCTATTAGAAAGTGGCTCGGACCCGCACCTTGGCCTCATCCACGATTTCTCCATTCTTACTGTGTACTCTCAGGACAAAGGTTGTTGTCCCGGTGATTTTCTCCACTCTCTCAGAGTGATTGCAATCCATTTCGCTCAGTTCTTTGCGTATTCCGGACCATCCTGAACACTGATTCCGATCCATCGTGAACACCGATTCCGGGATCGTGAACGCGGATTCCGGGATCCTGAACAGTGATTCCGGTGATCCTGAACACCGATTCCGGCCATCGTGATCACTCGTCGGTAGCGAAGTTTGGAGCTTTTAGGTTCTCCTGAAGCACAGGAGGGCCTTGATGGCAACGAAACGACTACCGATGAGACAGATACGCGAGATTCTACGACTCAAACACGACCAACAGCTCAGCCACCGGGCGATCGCCAGCGCATGTCGCGTGGGCTTGGGCACCGTTGCGGACTACTTGGGACGGGCCAAGCAGGCCGGACTGGAATGGCCGCTGCCCGAAGACCTGGACGAGGCAGCGCTTGAAGCGCGGCTGTTTCCCCGCGCGGGACCGGGCTCCCGGGAACGGGTGGCTCCGGATGTAGAACGGATCCACCAGGAGTTGAGGCGTGTTGGAGTCACCCTGCACCTGCTGTGGGAAGAGTACCGAGAAGCGAATCCAAAGGGATATGCCTACAGCCAGTTCTGTGAGATCTACCGGCGTTGGGCCCAGAAATTGAAGCCCTCGATGCGACAGGTGCACCGCGCCGGAGAGAAGACCTTCATCGACTTTTCCGGCAAACGGCCACAGCTGACGGATCCACGGACGGGCAAAGCTATTCCAGTCGAGTTGTTCGTCGCTGTTCTGGGCGCCAGCGGTTACACCTACGCGGAAGCGACACCGAGCCAGAAACTCCCCGATTGGGTCGGCGTGCATATCCGCATGGTGGAGTTCTTCGGCGGATCGAGCCGGATCTGGGTTCCCGACCAACTCAAGAGTGCCATTACCCAGCCCTGCCGCTATGAAGCAGGCGTCAACCGTACCTACCAGGATGAGGCCGAACACTACGGCGCCGTTGTCATACCGGCCCGGCCGCGGAAAGCTCGGGACAAAGCGAAAGTTGAATCGACCGTCCTGGTCGCACAGCGGTGGATCCTGGCCAGGATCCGGAATCGCACGTTCTTCAGTCTGGCCGACTTGAACGGAGCCATTCGAGAGTTGCTGGTGGAACTGAACCAGCGGCCGATGCAGAAGCTTCGAGTATCCCGCCTGGAACTCTACGAGCGGCTGGATCGACCGGCATTACAGCCCCTCCCGACCAACCGGTATGAACAGGCCGAGTGGAAGGACTGTCGTGTCAGCATCGATTACCACATTACCGTGGACCGCCATCCTTACAGCGTGCCCTGCCAGTTGATCCATGAGAGGGTGGAAGCGCGTTACACGGCGTCCATTGTCGAGGTCTACTACAAAGGCCGGCGCGTGACGTCCCATCGCCGTCGCTACGATCACAAGCCGTCGACTCTGTCCGAACATATGCCCAGTGCCCATCGGGCCCATGCGGAATGGACACCGTCCCGGCTGATTAGTTGGGCGGAGAAAACTGGCCCCAAGACCGGCCGCCTGGTCGAGGAGATCATGAAACGGTGGCCGCATCCGGAACAGGGGTACCGGCCCTGCCTGGGATTGATGAGTCTAGGTCGCCGCTCCGGCGCCGAGCGGCTCGAAGCCGCCAGTGCGCGGGCGCTGCACTTGCAGTCCTATAGCTACCGCACCGTCAAGAACATCCTGTCGTCGGCCCAGGACCGGTTGCCTTTCGGGGACACCGAAACCCCACCGACGCCCCATCACGACAACATTCGCGGCGCCGCCTACTATGCGGATCCCGAGGAGACGCACTCATGCTAATGGAACAAACCCTGGAGAAGATGAACCAGATGAAGCTATCGGCCATGGTCGAGGCCCTGGAGCAGCAACGCCGCTCGAATCAGTACACGGATCTCGGCTTCGAGGAACGTCTGGGCCTACTGGTGGATGAGGAGTGGACGGCCCGGGAGCACCGCAAGCTCACCCGACGCCTGCGCGCGGCGAAGCTGCGCGACGCGACGGCATCGCTGGAAAACGTCGACTTCAAACATCGTCGCCGTCTGGACCGTTCCCAAGTCCTCGCCCTGGGCTCCTGCGGGTGGATCCAAGACCGGCACAATCTTCTCATCACCGGTCCGACCGGCATCGGAAAGAGTTTTCTGGCTTCGGCTTTCGTCGAACGCGCCTGCCGGCGGGGTTTTAACGCCACCTACGTCCGCATGCCTCGGCTCTTGCACCAACTGGCGGTCGGCCGTGGCGACGGCTCCTACACCCGAGTCCTGGCCCGTCTGGCCAAAACCGATCTGCTGGCCATCGACGACTGGCTCCTGGCCCCGCTGCGCGACGCTGAACGCCGGGACCTGATCGAAGTCGTCGAGGAACGGAGCGAACGTTCCGCCATCTTGATCGCCAGCCAGCTCCCGGTCCCCGACTGGCACGGCGTCATTGGCGACCCGAACCAGGCCGACGCCATCTGCGATCGCCTCCTCCACAATGCGCACCGTATCGAACTGAAAGGGGCATCGATGCGGCAAACCAAGACCCAACCCAAGACGTTGAAGGAGTCCCGATGATCGGCGCACCGATGCATCCACACGCCGCCGCCAGGGGGTACTCCAGGCCGGCCCCGGACCCAATCGTCGCTCCTGCGCAATCCTCGCGCGAAGGAAGTGCGGGAATCCGGGTCCGGGCGCGGAACGCGCGCCTCACGCAGGGCACGGGGCCTGTGGAAACTGCCGCAGCCGTGCAAATGGGAATGGTGGCCTTCGGCCGACTTTCTCTTGATCATTTCCACCGCTGCTTGCAAAAGCCTCCGCGAAAAACGCTCCCGGCTTTCGCACAGTTACACACAGGCCGGCGGCGATTTATCACAATAATTTTGGAAAGGACTAAAATAGGGAAAACCTGGACTCTGAAGGAATAAACTGAGACGCTAACCCGTCGCTTCGCTCCGGCGAGTGTTCACGATGGCCGGAATCGGTGTTCATGATTCCGGAACTGGTGTTCACGATCAGCGGAATACCCAGTTCTTCCAGCGCGCCACCTGTCTCCGTGCCGAATCTACAGCTCCCCGTAGCACCCACAACGGTCCAGGTCAGCGTCGTGCTTTCACCACTCCTGACAATTTCGGGGTCTGCGTCAAACAGGGTGATCTGAGTCTGTGGTTTGGGATTGACGCGGATTTCTGCTTGTGCAAGCGGCTCCGGTCCGACGACTGCACCAGACTCGTCCAAAGCAAACAGGCTGTACCGTGTTACTCCCACGGCAGGCATGACGTCTCGAGCGTCGTTCGACTGGAGAGCGTCAAATATCCCCTCCTGTCCGGTCTCCATGTGAACGTGTTGAATTCGAACGGATGGCACACCTTCCACATCCTAACGGAGTCTGGCAGTTTCATCTTCCTCAATATCTCGTGGATCCACCCTGAACTCCCGGAGTACGGGCCGAAGCTCGGGTTCCACGGAAATTGATACCGTGTCAGGATCGCTGATGAATCCGAGACTATCGGTCACGACGAGATCGAATTCATAGACGCCCCCTTCGTCCGCTATGAATTCCGGATGCGGAGAGTTGCGATCGCCCAACACGACAGGCACGCCATCCGAGATCTGCGTCCATTCATAGTTCAGCGAGTCTCCATCCGGATCAAACGAACCCGATCCGTCAAGGACCACCCGCGTACCGGCATCGACCGTCCTGTCTTCGCCCGCATCGGCAACGGGCCGACCGTTGTCCGGCCTGAGGGTACGAGTCAAACGCTCATACCTCAAACGTGGCACTATGACCGGTACGGGCGGGGTATCCGTGCTTATGGCTCCGATGCCGCGAGAGTGTCCCCTGCCCCAATCGCCTATGCGCAGTCCCATCGCGAAACGCCACGAATTGTCGGCGGCAACAAAACTTTCGTTGAGTCCCACTTCAGAAGTCAGGCTTACGTTGCCTCCGAGAGGGTAAACGTGACGGAGTACGCCTCCTGGCCTGTTGCGCTCCATCGCAGAATCGAGATACCCCAAGGTCCCTTCAAGGGACGAGTCGCGCGGCAGGTTCAGACGAAACGTCATACCCGCTTGCCTCATAACTGAAAGAAATTCCTCGGTTACTACCGTTGCATCGACCTCAGTCGTTCTCACCACGGGCGCACTCCCGTGGTTGAGAGTGAAAAACGCACCGACCTGACCGATCCCCGGTGAAAGATAGTCGAAATTGAACGAAGACTGACTCAACAGACCACCTTCGTCAAAGTCCTCCCGGGTCACCCACCGGAAACTGTTTATCGCGGCAAATTGAAAACTTCCGGCGCGCACCACTGGACCGAAGTCGAACTGAAAGTCCGTGCCATAGAAGTCGGAGACTCGCTCACTTTCTGTGGACAGTGCAGGTGGAGACAGAGACACGTCCGAGTGGGACCGAAAGGCGAGTTCTGCCTGCCCCTGCAGTGCCAGGCTGTCATTCAGCAGGTGAAACGAGCGCCCCGCGACCGAACCTTCCATCTTGCGTGTCCGTTCATTGATGCCGATATTCAGATCCGCCAGCTTCCAGGTGGGGGTGATCGAGGGACTGGCATACGCCTCAATGGCGATCACGTCGACGCCAGAGCCGTCCTCAAGTATTCTCATGGAGTAGGCCGCGGCGACGGCCCCCCGGGCCCGATCGATGACAAGATTGGCTTCGGGTTCCGAATTGTTCGGACCCGTGGCACTGGCTGAGTTTGTCGTGTAAACGTAGTATTCACCGTCTGGAATATGTGCGGATATCGGAACGACGCGCGTCCCGTTTCCGAGGGACAAGGAAGTCCGGGTGTTTGCGACAAAAGTAGCGGTTCCTTGTTCTGCAGCGCCCCCCTGAAAGTAAAGCATTGGAGGCAAGGGGATTCCCTGGTCGGCTGCCTGGTCTTGGAAATATCGCAAGTGCCCGTTTCGCAATAGCCTACAAGGAGCGGGGTTTCCGGTGGGTGGCGTAGCTCGGTAGCCCTGGCAGTCGTCTGCCACAGCTTGGTTCGCAAGTTGAAAACTGAAAGACCGTGCGAATAACTCCGCATTGGGCGTCGCATTGTCTCGAGGTAAGGCACGAATGACCAGATTCTCGAGTCCAAAAAGACTCGAGGAACGATCGATGCGTAACTCAACCCTGCCGGGGCTTGCTCCCACGAACTCTTGATAATCCTCCGCAACGCGGTCAAATAAAACCAGGAGATTGGCGGGGCTCGCACGGGTTCCGGCTGGATAACCCATAAGAAATGTTCGGATTTCTGCCTCACAGTCTTGACTCCCGATAAACCTTCGCACAAGGTCGCATGCGACAGCGTAATGCCGGGTCGAAAGTTCTTCATAGCCGATGACCTTCCCCGCAGCGGCCATCAAACCGTGCAGCCGGATCATCTCGATGTGGGGCACCGAGCTTGCTTGGTCGAGACTGAACCTCAGGAATTCCGCATCGGCCGCATCAGACCAACCTTGCATTTCCATGACGTAGCTGACGGTCGGGCTAACCGTGTTTCCGGAAGGAACCAGTGCGAAGGTTGGGATTCCTCGTTCTAATTCTGGCCATATTTGCTGGAACGCGATATCGGTGGCGCGCTGTAGATTCTGCTGAATCAAAACGGGATTCTGCGGATAAGCGAGCGTCGTCGTCAACAGTATCAAGACGATGGTTGCAAGAAGGAGGCGACAACAATCGATACGGTGTGGACGGGCAGGGTCGATAGGACTAAAGTACTCCCGCGGCCCGTTACGCAATCGGGCAGGCGTGACACGCCTCGCGCTTCTGTCCCTTATATCTAACTTCGCATCATTGATTATGGACACTCTAGAGATTCCTTAAGATACCGTTCTGCGCTAAACAAATCTGGGACCATTTGCGCAGCATACGCTTGTGACAAGTGAGCGCTTATGATGCACGTCCCGTCTCTGGACAGGCTTTTCCCAAGAGGCTCGAAACCAGCAACGAACGGACTTGCGAAGTCGATCAGTTCGCCGTAATCGCCCAGTCGCGCCAATTCGACGTCGTATTCACCAATCCAGGCGAGAA
>CBDCFM010000018.1:0-516586 GCA_965216035.1 Terriglobia bacterium | reverse complement strand
TCCGACGCGATGGATCATCGACTACAAGACCAGCGCTCATGAAGGCGGTGGGCGTGACGCCTTCCTGGATAGCGAGCAGGCGCGTTATTGCGTGCAATTGGAAAACTACGCACGAGCAATGCAGCATACCGACGCCCATCCGATCCGTTTGGGTTTGTACTTTCCATTGCTTCAGGGATGGAGGGAGTGGGCCTTCGACAACACGAAGGCCTGAATCGATCTGTGATGTCGAATTGGATTCCAGCTCTGTCCATGGCGGTATTCGTAGCGACTGTACCGCTTCTGTGGGTCTTTCGAATCCTGACTGACCTGCCCCAGCCCCTCGCCTTGTCTCACCGCCAATGGCCACCGTGGGCGAACTTCTTCCTGATCGGATTGATTACCGCGAACGTGGCTGTGTTCATACACGGGATGTCCGACGGTGGCACCGAGGAACCTCTCAACTTCGTTCTGCGCTTCGTAATCGCCGGAGTGGTTTATTTTTTCGGTATGGTTCTCCTTGTGCGCCAATTCGCCGGACTTTATCCCGAGTACTTTGTCACGGCGGGACGGACGGGATTCGGCGTTCGGAAATCGCTTTACAGAAATATAGTCGACATAGACGAGAAATATGCGTCGCGGCATGAAACCGAGCTACGCATCCACATCAGGACTGGAGAGAGCCTTCATCTGACGTTACCGACCCGACACATCCCCGCTTTCCACAAGGTGATCGAGGACAACCAGCCTAAACTCTAGCTGTGAATTCCAGCAACGTTGTAAACACCAGGCAACCGAGAAATCGGTGGTTTGTATTGGATGCCGCCGTGTAGTCGATGCTCATTGTAGTGGGTGAGGTAGATCGGTAACACGTCGGATCGTTCGTTCGAGGTCCTGTAGACTCGGAAGTAGGCCCACTCGCGCAGCAGCGTCTGGATGAATCGTTCCGCTTTGCCGTTGGTTTGAGGCCGGTACGGGCGAGTGAATCGTTTACGAATGTTGAGTTCGTGACATCGTTTCAAGAATGTTTTGGCACGATAGCAGGAGCCGTTATCGGTGAGTACGCGCTGGACGGTAATACCGAACCGGGCGAACCATCGGATGGCGCGATCCAGGAACGCGACCGCACTGTGTTGGCGTTCGTCAGCTAAGACCTCCGCATAGGCGAGGCGGGAATAGTCGTCCACGCAAACGTGGACGTACTCCCAACCCGCACCTTTGGAATCCTGTCGTGGGTTGTCGGTGACGCGGTGACCCGGCCGCCAGAATCGCCCTAACTTCTTGATATCCAAATGCAACATCTCTCCCGGCCCATCATGTTCGTATCGCACCACCGGTTCGGGTGGGTCCAGATTCTTCAACTGGGACAGGCCTTGTCGTTGCAGCACCCCCGCGACTGTGGATCGTGGCAGCTTGAGCTGATTCGCAATCCGAAGCGCTGTCATTCGGTATTGGGTTCGCATCTCCACGATTAGATCCACCCCGTCCTTGCCCATCCGATGGTGTAACATCCGAGGTTCGCTCGATAAGTCGTTTAAACCCGCTTCGCCCCAATCGCGGTACCGTCGGACCCATTTGTATACCGTGCTCCGACTGACTCCAAATTGCTCGGCTACTGAAGATACCGAAGCGCGCTCTTCAATCACTCGGATCGCCATCAATGCTCGACTCTTCGGGCAGGTTCTTGCATTCTTGTGAAGGTTCATACGGGCTCTCTCCTTGGGCTGATCGGTTTAGGTCCCAATCAGCTTCTCGGATTTAGCCCGTGTGAACAACCTTCACAGAATTCACAGCTAGGAGCCTGCGCGGCAGAAGGACCGGAATTGGGCGGATAAAGATTGAAGATAGGACATGCCACGAACCTATCGAACCTATATCCCAGAACAGAGCCTGCTGATGCCGCCGTCGCTGAGGGATTGGCTGGCCGAAGATCACCTGTCGTACTTCATATCGGATGCGGTGGACGCCATGGATTTGAGCGCGTTCGAGCAGCGGTATGGAACGGACGGACCGGGCAATCAGGCGTACGATCCGCGGATGATGGTGAAGGTGCTGATCTACGGGTACGCGACGGGAGTGTTCTCGTCGCGGAAAATCGCGGCGAAGTTGACCGACGACGTGGCGTTCCGGATGTTGGGAGCGGAGAACTTTCCCGCGCACCGGACGATCTCGGATTTTCGCAAACTGCATCTTGAGGAGTTCGGGAACCTGTTTGTGCAAGTGGTGATGATGGCGCGGGAAGCGGGACTGGTGAAGATGGGGACCGTGGCGGTGGACGGGACCAAGATGCGGGCGAATGCGGGCAAACGCAAAGCGATGAGCTATGAACGCATGAAAAAGCAGGAGACCGAATTGGGTGAACAGATTCGGGATCTGTTGAACCGGGCCACCGCGACCGATGAGGACGAAGATCAGCGTTACGGCTCCGACCGGCGCGGCGACGAACTGCCCGACGGGTTGTCGACGCGCAAGAAGCGCCTGGCCACGATCCAGGCGGCAATGAAGCGGCTCGAAGACCGTCAGATGGCCGCGGACCAGGAAGCGGGCCGGAACGGGGAAGATCACAAGCCCGGATGCGGAAAGAAGCCATACAAACGTCCGATGGGAGAACCCAAGCCGACGGCCCAGAACAACTTCACAGATCCGGAAAGCCGGATCATGAAGACCTCTACCGAAGGTTTCCAGCAATGCTACAACGCGCAGGTGGTGGTGGATTCCGAGGCCCGGATCATCGTGGCGACAACGGTGAGCGACAATGCCTCGGACGTGGGGCAGTTGAAACCCAACCTGGATGCGCTGAACGACAATCTGGGAGAGCGTCCCGCCCGCGTCCTGGCCGATGCGGGATATCGATCCGAGTCGAATCTGGGGATGTTGGAACAACGTAAAATTGACGGGTATGTTCCGATGGGACGCGAGAAGGATCTGGCCGATGCGCCACTCCCACCCCAAGACACTGCGTTTGGCCGGATGGTGAGAAAGATGCAAACCAAGCGTGGGCGTGATCGCTACCGGGCCCGAAAGCACATCGGTGAGCCACCGTTCGGGTGGATCAAGTCGGTGCTCGGATTCCGACAGTTCAGCCTACGCGGTTTGGACAAGGTGACCGGTGAGTGGAATCTGGTCACTCTGGCGGTCAACTTACGACGAATGAACGGGATGATCGAATGGGCATAATCCGGAAAACCGGAACCCGGCAAACTCGCTACACGGCCAACTACTGGTGTCCGTACCGCTCTGAACTTGTCGTATCGGAGAAATCGATCCCTTCTCCTCCGAAGACCCTCTCAAATTCCAATGAATCCGACTTCTTCGCGCTCTGCCGCGCAGACTCCTAGCCCACCTCTCCTCTCACAATATCTATTGCGCGACCCCAATGTGTCAACGAAATGCGAATGACGTTGAGTGGCTGAAATGATGTGTCCGCCCCGGTCAAGATTCAACTTTTCACAAGGGAACCCTGCACCTGGCCGCCTTCGTGGTTTGCATGCTATTGAGACCTCGGGGGTGGGCTCAGACCTTGAGTTGCACTGCGCCCGAAACTTGGCCCGCGACGGTCACGGACGATCTAATCCCAGTCAGTTCCAGCCTGTGCGGAGATGCTTTGCTGCTGTTTGGTGAAAACGTCGAGACGAGATTTAAACTATTGTTTTAAAAAGCGATACGAGGCGCGCGGACAATGGATCGAGACCACGATCCGGGATTGTGGTTCCCGTAGTCATGGATTCAAGTCCCGTCGCTCACCCTGTCACCCACCTTCCCCAGTCCCCACGACACTCTCCCACGACGGGCAAACACGCAGCCCTAATGGTATGTCGAGGGGTTCGTAGTTGGTTGCATCGATGACAGCGACGGTAAAATCGAAGGTCTGAGGCACAGGGAGGTTGCGCAGATGCCGGATGGCGGCCATAGTGCCCATGCATCCATGCATGAAACCGTCACAGTCCCCGGAAGCCAACAACGTTCCCGCCTTGATGGCGTCAATCGCCTCCTTCGTGCCGTTGAGGCCGACGACCAGCGCCTCCCGGTTGGCCCCGTCCAGAGCCTCGATCGCTCCCAGTGCCATTGAGTCGTTGGCAGCAAGGACGCCGTCGACGTCGGGGTAGGTCTGAAGGAGGTTTTCCATCACTTGGAGGGCCTGTAACCGTTGGAAATTTCCGGGTTGCGAAGCCAGCAATGTGACCTCCGGAAACTCTTCCAACGCTGCCATGAACCCTCCCACGCGATTGTTGCTGTTGAGGGAACCGCCGACGCCTTCAAGAATTATCACGTTTCCGCCGCCGTCCAGTTTTTCAAGAAGGAACCGTGCCGTATTCTGCGCAAGGCTTACTTCGTCGCAATTCATGAAAGTCACGACCTCGCCGCCCAATATGGGATCCGTGATGTTGATTACCGGTATGCCGGCCACGTTCAGCATCAAAACACCGGGAACCATCGCCTGAGAATCGACGGGGATGAAGACGATCGCGTCGGGCCTGCTGATGATGGTGTCCTCGATCTGGCTCATCTGTTCCGGGATACTGTCGGGTCGCGTGGGTACATACTGGACGACGTCTGCGTTCATTTGCGCAGCTGCGTTTTCAGTTCCCGAGCGCACGGTCTCAAAGAACGGATTGGTCTGGTTCTTGGTGAAAACCGCAATGGTTTCCCGTGTTCCGCCCGGTTCACGGTCCGGCCCGTCGTCGACTCCACCACTGGCACACGAAGCCAGGACGCCGACAAGCAGAGACACAGTCATCAGCTTTGCGAGCCATGCATCTGTCATCCTTTCTCCTCTTTCACAATGAGTTTTTCACGACCCCGTGTGCCTCGACTCAGGTTCGCGCTTGCGCCCGCCTCCGGGTCGATGCATCGATCCACGCTGCCAGCAAGACGATAGCTCCCGTTATCAAGGGTTGCCAGTTGGCATTGATCGTGAGCAGGTTCATTCCGTTTAGTGCCAGCGTCAGAATGAGCGCACCGATAAACGTACCCGAAAGGCTGCCCACTCCACCAAACAGGGACGTCCCACCGATCAAGACGGCGGCGATTGCGGGCAACAGGAGGGGTTCGCCGATGCCGGCTTCAGCTGAGTTGAGCCGCGCCAGGTAGACCAGTCCCGAAAGCCCTGCCATTGCGCCGCTCAATGTATACACCAGCATCAGCCTGGAGCGTACCGGAACACCTGACAGACGGGCCGCCTCTCGGTTCGCTCCGATCGCATACACATCGTGGCCGTAGGTAGTGTAGCGTGTGAACAACCCGCCCACGAGGATACACGAGCCCATGAGATAAACTGGAATTGGGATTCCGTGGAGGTAGCCGCTGCCCAGATTCCTGAATCCCGGAGGAAAGCCGTAAATCGTACTGCCCGCCATGTACCAGTAATTGATTCCGTATACCATCCACAGCATGCCGTAAGTCGCTATGAAGGGTGGGAGCCTCAATATAGTCACCATGAACCCGTTCAGGAAACCTATCAGCAGACCGCAGGCCAGTCCGGCCGCAACACCCAGCATGATCGTCCCTGTCGCCTGAATCGCCCCCGCCCCCAGACACGCACTCAGTCCGACGGTCGCCCCAACGGATAGATCGAGACCTGCGGCCACGATGACCAGCGTCAGGCCCGATCCAATCAGGAAGATCAGGCTCGCCTGCCGCAGCACATTAAGCAAATTCCCAACGGCCAGGAAAGCATCCGTGGAAAACGCCAGTGCTATCGCAAGCCCCAGCACGCCGATCAAGCGGTACCCCACGGTGAAGCCATCCACGGTGAGCCCGCTTTGGCGAACGGCGGCGGCATTGGATGGCGTCATGCTCGCCCCCGAATCGTATCGATCAGCAACACGACGATGACCAGTAACCCAATGCTGGCAACCTGGAGTGAAGACGGCACGGCTGCAATGTTCAACCCGTTCTTGAGTACGCCTACGGCCAGGACTCCGAGTACTGTTCCGGGCAACCAGCCATCGCCACGTTCAAATCGAGTGCCCCCTACGATGACGGCGGCAATCGCGTCGAACTCCATGCCAATAGCCGCTGTCGGGTGTCCCGAACTCATACGGCCGGTCAGGAGCAGCGCCCCGAACCCGGCCATCACCCCTCCGAGGGCATATATCGATACCTGATACAGCCTTGCCGGCACGCCGGCAAGAATCAGGGCCTCGCGATTGCCACCGATGGCAAACACGTAGGTACCGAAACGTGTGTGATACAGGAGAAAGTGAAAGACGCAGTAGGTCGCCGCTGCTACGAGGACAGAAAACGGAAGACCCAGCCAGGTGCTGGAGTAGAGTGCGGACAACCCCAGCCCGATACCCACAACGCTCTGCCCGTCAGTCACTGCCAGGGCCGCCCCCTGGGCCACACCCAACGTTCCCAGAGTTGCGACAAAGGGGGGCATCCGGAGTACAGTGACCAGCAAACCGTTCGCGACTCCAAAGACAAGACCGACCAGCAAAGCCCCCAGCAGGGCAATAGTGATCGGGTACCCTTCCACCAGCGCCATCGCGAGGACAATCCCGGACAATCCCAGCACCGCGCCCATCGAAAGGTCCAACCCTTCGGTCATGATGATCAGCGTCATAGGCAATGCCAGCAACAGTAGAATCGACGATTGCGTTCCGATGTTGAGCAGATTCCCCACGGAGGCGAATCGCGGCCCGAAGACCGAAAACACGATCCACATCAATGCCAGAAGATACGCGACGCCCGGGACGCTCGCCGCCCGTGCCCCCCATCCGGCATCAGCTGCGGTTCGGGAGGCCTCACCCATGGTGCATCGCCAGCTTGAGAATGTTTGCTTCCGTCAACTCGCCACTCCGGAGTTCTCCAACGATTCTCTTGTCTCGCATAACGTATGCCCGATCGCAGAGAGAAACAATCTCAGACAGCTCAGAGCTGATCATCAGCACAGCGGCTCCTTTGGCGACCAGTGATTCTATAAGGCCGAAGACTTCTGCCTTGGCCCCGACATCGATGCCGCGGGTAGGGTCGTCAAGAATATAAAGCCGCGTGCCGGCATTCAGCCACTTGCCGATAACCACCTTCTGCTGATTGCCACCGCTGAGATATTTCACAAGCCTTCCAGGCGAAGGTGTCACGACTCTGAGCTGATCGATGAGACCGGCAACCACCTGGGCCGCCTTGCTGAAGCGATACCAGCGGTCAGGGAACAGATTTCCCAGACTCGCCATCAACAGGTTGTCTTGAACGGAACGAATCAGGGCCAGACCTTCTTCCTTGCGATTCTCAGGAACGAGTCCAACTCCATGGCGCACAGAATCGGCGGGATCGCCAGTTAAGGGAAAGCCTTCCAGCCACACTTCACCACTGAGAACGCGATCGGCACCGAAAATGGCGCGCGCCAGTTCGCTTCTCCCAGCTCCTACCAGGCCCGCGAGCCCAACGATCTCTCCGATCCGCAGGCTGAGGTTCGCACGGTCGATGCCGTTCACAGCCTTCAAGTCGCGCACATCGAGCGCCGTTTCGCCGGTTTGACGTGAGACGATTCCACGGCTCATTTTTTCGATGTCGCGGCCAACCGTCAGGCGCACCAACGCCTCCATGCTCGTGCCCGCTGGTTCAAGCGATGCGACATTGCGCCCGTCCCGGAGGACAGTGATTTTGTCTCCTATTCGAAACACTTCACTCAACCTGTGCGAGATGTAGATGATCGCAATGCGCTCCTGCTTGAGCCGCTGAATGCGTTCGAACAAGCGCTCGATATCGAGATCCGAGATCGCAGCCGTAGGTTCGTCCATCACCAGGATGCGTGCGTTCTGCGATAGTGCCTTGGCTATCTCGACCATCTGCTGCTCAGCCACGCCCAACTTTCCAGCACGTGTCCGTGTGTCGAGCTTCATACCCAGAGTGTCGAGTAGACCCAGGGCCTCCGCATGCATCCGGCGCTGATCTAGCAGGCCCGGCAACCGTCCTCCGAACTCGCGGCCAAGAAAAATGTTCTGGGCAATGTTGAGGTAGGGAACGAGAGAAAATTCCTGGAAGATGACGGCGATTCCCAGTCGGCGTGCATCAGCCGCGGAGTGGATGAGAACCGGCTGGTCGTCGATCAGGAACTCGCCCGCGTCGGGGGAATGCGCGCCACACAGCACCTTGATCAGCGTGGATTTACCGGCGCCATTCTGCCCGAGCAACATGTGCACTTCACCGGCGTTGACGGCAAGCGAAACGTCGTCGAGCGCACACACACCGGGAAATGACTTCGAGATCCCCCGCATCTCAATCACGGGGACGCTGCCCTTCGTGTGGGGATTTTCTAGGGACTCGTTCTCAATGACGTCTTCGGGACTTGGATCACCTGCGACGCGCACAGGGTCGTTCAATCTCGAATGGGACGGTGGATTTGTTGAGGATATCCTCGAGAGCTAAGGCAGGTCAGGCGGCCGGTGGCGGAAGCCTCGCCGACCCCGCGGAGGGGCCTTCTGTGCGCAGGCTCGCAGTGAGGAGCGGCCATCGAGGTTTGAGACCGAGACTGCCGGCGACGTTTTTCCATCGTGGCCACCGTGTACATCGTGGCCATCGTAAACGGGGAAGGACACAGCCTGCGTCCCGAACCCTCCTCAAGGCAGAGGCTCCACGCGAATCGGGACCCTCTTGGTTGTCACCGACTCCTCCCAATAAATGAGCATTGCGGCGTTCCCGAGTCCCCTTAGCGTTCCGGCCTACTCGGGCCACGAAACCCGGCCCCGTTTGGCTACAACGCGGCCCATGAGACTTCTGCCACGCACTTTATCAGGGTTGCTGCCCGGAGTGTTGGCCTCCAAACGCTCCAGCTCAATCCGGGCTACGTCCAGCGCTGTTCGGATTCCCTCTAGTTGGCCTTCCGCAATTCCGACTTCCAATTGAGCTTGATTCCGTTGCTGCTGCGACCCTGTTGGCGCGGTCACCAATCCCCGCAAACGGGTGATCTCCAGCAATTGCCGAACCTCACTGTCTCCCAGACCCTGGACACGCCCCCGCTGCTGGGCAACGGCAGCCTCCCACGCTTCCCAGGCCACCTCACCCCCGGCGAATGCGGCCCCGACTCCGCGCGGAGTCAACTCGACCTGCGACTCCACCGCCGGCGGTTGATCAGCTTGGAACCGCGCTTCAACCAGCTCCTCGCGAACTGCCGACAGGATTCCCTGCGCATTCAACATTTCGGCCTCAAGTTCGGCTCTCTCTGCTCCGGTTACGGAAAGATCTCCAAGCTCGAAGTCCAAACGTTCGATCTCTAGGATCGAACCGGCTTCAAAGGCCTCCAACATTTCGACCCTGGGGCCGGACATACCCGTCCCGGCATCGGCGAGTCCTGCCGTCGGAGGAGCCGCGTCCGCCTCGAACTGCTGGAGCCTGTCCTTGAGCTCCTCCAGGGTGCTGATCAACTCGGGATCGGCTGGTTGCGATGTGGCGATCTCGGGCACGTAGGGACCCTGGACCTCTTCATTTGTGTAGATAGCGCCATCAACGGTTGAAGCCTGACGCCGGGCGCGTTCCTGCCTGGCGAAATCAGCAAGCGACTGGGCCGACCCCACAGAATCGAACAGGAGCGCTATAATCGCTGCGCTAAAAATGAATCGCATGGTTCAAATTATACATTTCAAGTGCTCGAAGTGTGAACGGGAACTTCAAACCCCTCCGGCGGATGCAGAGACCCTCGCCTGCCCGACATGCGGCCATGTCAGCGATCTTCGACTTACCGAGTCGCTAAAGGCCGGACGGATAGTCGATACGTGTGCCGTCTGTGGACACGATAAACTATACATCCAGAAGGATTTTAACCGAGCGCTCGGCATTTCGATTGTCGTGATTGGCGTGCTGATCAGCATCCTCCTCTTTGCCCGCTCAAACGCCTTTTACGCGATGCTGGCTTTAGTAGGTACGGCCGTGGTGGACGCAATAATTTATTTTATGGTCGGTGAGGTAGCCGTTTGCTATGTCTGCCATGCGATCTATAGGGGCTTTCACCCGAATCCGGGACACACGCCTTTCAATCTGGAATTGCTTGAGCGATACGGGGGGCAGGCGCCGAGGAGACGAGCCCAGTTATAAGAGAAGGTTGCCGCGCCAATCTCCAGCCAGACCGGAATGGCGGATAAATGGATTTGTCAACCTTTTAAGGCCCTCGCCGCGCTTGAAAAGCGTCCCTCTTATGGGATAAGGTGCCCCCCTAATCAGCCGTGCCAGAAGACATGTCGGGAGATCGGGTATTATCGTGAAAACCACCAATTCTCAGGCGGCCGTCGGACAGTCTGCACGTTCTCTCCTACCGGGTGCCCGCGCACTGACCGACATGCTCTACTACATGAAGCTGACCCGCGAACTCGAGGACAGAATCGAAAGGAAACTCTATCGTCAAGGGAAGATCGTGGGAGGCGTCTATGTGGGCCGCGGCCAGGAGGCGATTACGGTCGGCGCCTGTATCGATCTGGAGGACGACGACGTTGTCTGCGTCTCTCACAGGGACATGGCGGCCTTTCTGATGCGGGGAATGACAGCGCGCGAAATCCTGGCCCAATACATGGGCCGGAAAACCGGTCCGACCCAGGGGAAGGACGGGAACATGCATATGGGTTCGCTCGATCACAACATTATTGCTTTCGTCAGCATGCTCGGCGACAGCGTGCCCGTAGCCACCGGAATCGGATTGTCCTTCAAGCTGCGGCACATGAAGCGCGTCGCTCTGTGTTTCTTCGGCGACGGCGCTACCAGCCGCGGAGACTGGCATGAAGGCGTCAACATGGCAACCGTCATGAAATGCCCGGTCGTATTCGTCTGCAACAACAACCAATACGCCTACTCTACGCCTTTGGATCGTCAGATGGCCGTAGAACACGTCGCCGACCGGGCCAGTGCCTATGGCATGCCGGGAGAGATCGTTGACGGTAATGACGTCGTTGCGGTTCGAAAATCCGTTTCGGCGGCGATCGAGCGGGCCAAAAACGGCGAAGGACCGAGCCTAGTTGAGTGTAAGAGCTTCCGCATGACGGGACATTCGGCGCATGACAATGCCAGCTACGTCCCGAGCGAGCTTTTCGAGGATTGGGAAAAGCGAGATCCGATCCAGCAGTTCGAATCCTCCCTAACCGATCAGGGGTTGATGGACGAATCCAGGATTCAGAAGCTCACCCAAAGAGTAATCGGCGAAATCGACGAAGCGGTTGCGCTGGCCGAGAAGGATCCGCACCCAAACCCGGAAGACTGCCTGACAAATGTGTACTCCGAGGACTAGCAACCGGTGGGGAGAACAACTTACGTTGAGGCGATCCGGCAGGGCATCTGGGAAGAGATGGCCCGGGATGAGAGTGTGTTCGTTCTCGGCGAGGACGTGGGTGTGTACGGCGGCGCGTTCAAGGTAACCGCCGGACTGATTGACGAGTTTGGTGAAGACCGGGTCATCGACACGCCAATTTCCGAGTCGGCCATTGTCGGCGCGGCCATCGGGGCGGCGATGATGGGTATGCGCCCGATCGCCGAAATGCAGTTCGCCGACTTTATCTCGTGCGCGTTCGATCAGATCACGAATTTCGCGGCAAAGTGCCGTTATCGCTGGGGCGCAGGGGTGCCAATCGTGGTGCGTGGGCCCAGCGGAGGAGGGGTTCACGGCGGACCTTTCCATTCCCAGAATCCAGAAATGTACTTCGTACACACTCCGGGGTTAAAGGTCGTCTGTCCTGCCACGGCTTACGATGCCAAGGGATTGATGAAAGCAGCAATCAGGGATCCGGATCCGGTAATATTCTTCGAACACAAGTTCTTGTATCGGCGAATCAAAGCGGAGCTGCCCGAGGAAGACTATACGGTGCCGATTGGCAAGGCTGCCATTCGTCGGAACGGATCCGATGTTTCGGTGATTACTTACGGCGCGATGGTATTTGCGGCTCTGGACGCCGCCAAGGAATTGGAAAAGGAGGGCATCGACGTCGAAGTCGTGGATCTGCGTTCGCTGCTGCCCTACGACAAAGAGACTGTCCTCGAGTCCGTCAAGAGAACGAATAAAGTCATCCTTCTCCACGAGGACACACGAACCGGCGGGTTTTCGGGTGAACTCGCGGCCACAATCTCTGAGGAAGCGTTTGAACATTTGGATGGACCGATCCGTCGGATTACCGCTCCCGATACGCCGGTGCCCTACAGTCCGCCTCTGGAAGAGTTCTTCCTACCCAAAGCGTCCGATGTCGTTCGGGTCGCGCGAGAACTGAACGCGTATTAGGACCGGGGAGCCGCTCCCAACGCCACAGGACTTGGATTTCATGTCTGAAACTAAGGTAATCATGCCCCAGATGGGCGAAAGCATCTTCGAAGGCACACTCACGAAATGGCTTAAACAACCGGGCGACACCATTGACCGCGACGAACCCCTTTTCGAGATATCCACCGACAAAATCGACTCCGAAATTCCCTCGCCGGCTTCGGGCACACTGAAAGAAGTCCTTGTCGAAGAAGGCGAAACCGTCGAAATCAACACAGTGGTCGCGCTGATCACCAGCGCGGGAACTGACGCGGTCTCTGGCTCGGAACAGCCGCATACAACCCGTGACGTTGGACCGACCGATGTGGACGCGTCCCCCAAGAGCGGTTCCCCAGCACAGGGAGGCACGAACGTCCCCTCATCCCCGATGGTCCGCAGGATGGCTCGGGATCACGGTATCGACCTCGCCGAGATGGAAGGCAAGGGTACAGGCGAAGGCGGGCGCATTACGAAGCGGGACATCCAGAGCTTTATTGAACAGCGTGAGGAAGAGAAAGCGCCGGCGACGGAAGGAGACGGTGAGCGCGTGCCCATGACGGCCATGCGGAAATCCATAGCGGAACACATGACCGCAAGCAAACGCACCTCAGCTCACGTAGCCACTGTTTTCGAAGTCGATTGCTCCACCATTTTGAACGCCAGAACAGCGCTGAAATCCGAGTTTCAGCGATCGAGCGTCGAGCTGACGATTACGCCATTCTTCATCCAGGCCGTTGCTAAGGCGATCCGTAAGTTCCCGATTATCAATTCATCCGTCGACGGTGACGATGTCGTCTATAAAAAAACAATAAACGTCGGGATAGCGGTCGCGCTCGAAGGGGGCTTGGTCGTTCCAGTGATACGCAAGACCGACGAAATGAAGCTGCTCGACCTCGCACGCGCGACCTCCGACCTGGGCGAACGAGCACGCACGAAAAAACTTCTACCCGATGAAGTTCAGGGAGGCACTTTTACAGTCACGAATCCAGGCAATTTCGGTGGTCTGTTTGGTCTCCCGATTATCAATCAGCCGCAAGTTGCTATACTGGCAGTGGGCGGTATCGAGCGTCGACCGGTGGTCGTCGACGAAGCGATTGCAGTGCGACCGATGGTCTACCTTGCGCTGTCGTTCGACCATCGAATCATTGATGGCGTCATCGCAGACCAGTTCATGGCCGAAGTCAAACACGCGCTGGAAAACTGGAAGTCCTGAAACTGATTCGATGCGAACGGACAGAGATCGCCCACATGAGGGAACATCTTAAAAAGCGAGGCGAAATTCGCAGCATCGCACGGGCTATCCTGGACACCTACGGCACACTGGCACCCAAACTCCAGCACTTGGACGTCGCCCCCCTTCCGGACAAATCCTCGATTATCCAGATTCTTGACGACATTCTCGAAGTCATTTATCCGGGGTACCATGGTGAAAAACACCTCGAAGAGTCGAATGTCGACTATCACATCGGGGACTTGCTGGATTCGATCTACTCTCGGCTAACCGAAGAAATCTACCGCAGTGTCAGGCCGGCATGCGAACTGACCGGGAACCTCTGCGCACATTGCTATTCCATCGCTGAAGATCAAGCACTCGACCTTCTCCACAGGATCCCAGACTTGCGGAGACAGCTCGCTGAGGACGTTCAGGCGGCTTATGATGGCGACCCCGCAGCTAAAAGCACTAATGAGGTCATCTTTGCCTACCCCGCTATCTATGCGATCAGCGTCTACCGAGTTTCCCACGAGCTAAACAGGGTTGGAGTCCCCCTGCTGCCCCGCATCATGACCGAGCACGCGCATTCGCGGACCGGCATCGATATCCATCCGGGCGCCACAGTCGGGAAGGGATTCTTTATCGATCATGGAACGGGCGTCGTCATCGGCGAAACAACCCTCATTGGTGACCGGGTGAAGATATACCAAGGGGTCACGATCGGCGCCTTGAGCTTTGCGAAAGACAAAGAGGGACAGATTGTACGGGGGAAAAAGCGGCACCCGACGATCGAAGATGATGTGGTGATCTACTCCGGCGCCACAATACTGGGAGGCGACACCGTCATTGGGAAAAGCTCGGTTATCGGCGGCAACGTCTGGCTGACGCGCTCGGTCCCACCTCACACCCGCGTGATAATTTCCGAACCCGAACTCGTTATTGATTCGAAGTGAACGGAAGCCAGCTAAGAGTCAAATCCCATCAGTTAAGCGTTAGCGTCGGAAGGGCCCCGCATTCTGAGTCAGAGCTTTCGGAAGTAAGATTTCGCTCGGTCGTTCATTCGGATGACCATCTCCGTCGCGTTCCACGCGTCGTCCGAACGACCGGTGACCCTCACCATCTTCTTGATGGCAAGGCCTATAAGGAGGGACAGAATGTTGAAGTGTGTCCTAGTAGGACCCGCGACGTTGGAACGGTGCGGGTGGACGGCTTTCACAACAAAGCGGCGGTAGCCGAGGCGTCAGTGCAAGAAAATGATCTTTTCGAAACACAACGACTTTGTGACGCAATGAACGTCTACTTCCGAAAACCGGATCACATCCCACATTTCTTCGCGCGTACTTTTTAGTTATCCTTCTAGTCCCTCAAATATATTTCAGCACCGGACTCCAGGAATTCCTCGCTCTTCTTTTCCATGCCCTTCTGGAGAGCTGCAGCTTCGTCCAGGTCGAGGCTGGCCGCAAAGTCGCGAACGTCTTGAGTTATCTTCATCGAACAGAACTGCGGGCCGCACATGCTGCAGAAATGGGCCAGCTTTGCACCTTCCTGGGGCAGCGTCGCATCGTGGAAATCGCGGGAGGTGGTGGGATCCAAGCTCAAATGGAACTGATCGTCCCAGCGGAACTGGAAACGGGCTTTGCTCAGTGCATTATCGCGTTCCTGGGCCCCGGGGTGTCCCTTCGCAAGGTCCGCGGCATGTGCAGCGATTTTGTAGGCAATCACCCCATCCTTGACGTCCTTGCGGTCGGGTAATCCCAGATGCTCTTTGGGTGTGACGTAACACAGCATCGCGGTTCCGTACCAACCGATCATCGCGGCACCGATCGCACTGGTAATGTGGTCGTATCCAGGGGCCACATCGGTCGTCAACGGCCCGAGCGTATAAAACGGGGCCTCATGGGTCAGCTCCAATTGCAGGTTCATGTTCTCTTTGATCAAGTGCATCGGAACGTGTCCCGGCCCTTCGATCATTACCTGGCAATCCCGCTTCCAGGCAATCTGTGTCAGCTCACCCAGGGTTTTCAACTCTCCCAGCTGCGCCTCGTCGTTGGCATCCGCAATCGATCCCGGACGCAAGCCATCCCCCAGGCTAAACGACACGTCATACGCCCGCATAATCTCGCAGATGTCTCCGAAGTGGGTGTAGAGGAAGTTTTCTTCGTGGTGGGCCAGACACCATTTTGCGAGGATCGCTCCTCCTCTGCTGACGATGCCGGTCAAGCGACTGGCCGTCCATGGTATGTAACGGAGGAGAACTCCTGCGTGGATTGTAAAGTAATCAACGCCCTGTTCGGCCTGCTCGATCAAGGTATCGCGATAACTCTCCCATGTCAGATCTTCAGGCCGTCCACCCACCTTTTCGAGCGCCTGATAGATGGGAACGGTACCGATTGGTACAGGTGAGTTCCGCAGTATCCACTCGCGCGTCGCGTGGATATTTCGACCGGTCGACAGATCCATGACAGTGTCTGCACCCCATGTGATGGACCACTGCATCTTTTCAACTTCTTCTTCGATCGAACTCGCAACGGCACTGTTCCCGATGTTGGAGTTGATCTTTACAAGGAAGTTTCTGCCAATAATCATCGGCTCGGCTTCGGGATGGTTGACGTTTAAGGGAATAATCGCCCGCCCGCGCGCAATCTCGTCCCGGACAAATTCCGGAGTCATGAACTCGGGAATCGCCGCACCAAAGGATTCGCCACGATGCTGGTGCGCCAGTTGAGAGCGATCGGCGGGGGTCGAGGCGAAGGCTTCCTCTCGCCCCAGGTTCTCGCGAATTGCAACGTACTCCATTTCTGGCGTGACGATCCCCCGTCTTGCGTAGTGCATCTGTGTCACTGCCGAACCTTTCGTCGCCCGGCGTGGGCTTCGCTTTAAGCCCGGATACAATTCCAAGCGAGACACTCCGGGTTTGTCCTCTGCCATATCGCGGTGCTTATCACTGATATAACCATCGTCTTCGGGTTGAACCGGCCGACCGCCGTATTCCTCAGTGTCGCCCCGATTCAGAATCCAATCCGTCCGGAGAGCCGGCAATCCCTTCCGGGGATCACACGTAATGTCGGGGTCGCCCCCAGGACCCCGGGTGTCGTAAACACGAATCGGCGCATTCGATTCCCGGCCCCCATCCTCGAGTGCGGTATCGGTCAATTCGACGACTCGAAACGGCACCCGAACGTCGATATGAATCTTTCCAGAAACATAGGTCCGGTGGCTGCTCGGAAAGGACTTGTCGAGACCTGTGGAATTATCGTCTAAAGGCTTTGCAGAACTCATGGCTACTCTCCCTCCGTCGGCATTACCCGAATCAGGTGGCGCCCGCATGTGGACACGGGTCTAGGGTCGACCTCCCGCAGTCAAGCGGCGGGGTCCTCTCAGCCTGTTTCCGGCTTCGCTTAAGAACGCGGTTTCGGCTCCCCTGAAAGTACGGAAATGTACATGCCGATAATTGCCTGAATCCGGCACAAAAACAAGAGCGCTCTTCAAATGCTCTAACAAAAACAAAGGCCCCATCACAGAACGGCGATGAGGCCCATTAACATTACTGTCTATCAACCACTACTGTCTAACAACCACTATCAATCCGTCTTAGGTGCTGAATGACTCACCGCAACCGCACGTACCTGTGGCATTCGGGTTGTTGAATTTGAAACCCGCGCCATGGAGACCATCAATGTAGTCAATCTCGGAACCTCCCACCTGGAGCATACTTGCGCGATCAATAAAGACCTTCAGGCCGTCGAAGTCAATGACCTCATCCTTATCCTCGTTCCAGGTCTTGTCGAAACCCATCCGGTAGGAATAACCCGAACATCCCCCGCCGACGACCTGGATTCGCAAACCGGCGAAAGTCTCAGCCTGCTCAGCCAGAATCTCTTTCACCTTCTCTGTCGCGTTCTTCGTCATCGTAATCACTGTCGTCTCCGTTTCTGCCATTTTGGTCCTCCTCCTATTTCTTTTATACAGCTGCTGTGGAGCTGCCGCAGAGCCGCGACGCTCAAGTCCAGCCGCGCTGCTTCCTAGGTGCGGCCGCCTAGTCCGCTCCGGGTCGAGTGCCCATCACCTGTAGTCGGATGATTCTCTCTCGGGGGCCGTCGAGTTCTGCCATCATCACGCTTTGCCATTCTCCCAGGACGAGGTCGCCGTCGGCAACCGGCAGCGTGACATGGGTGCCCAACATCAGCGTCCGCAGATGCGAGTCCGCATTGTTGCGGTCACAGTCCGACCATTCTGGATCGTTGTGCCTGTAGTACGCTCCACGGCTGATCAGGTTTTCCAGATGAGTCTGAATATCGAACAGCAAAGCGTCCTGCCACTCGTTGATGAATATCGCGCACGTGGTGTGCATTGAAGCAATGATCAATTGGCCGACTTGAACACCAGACGCTCCGACGAAGTCTCGCATCTGTTGGGTCAGATTGTGGAGTTCTATCCGATCCTCAGTGTCGAGGGTAATCGTGGTACTGGCGATAGTGTATGGCCCTGAAGCAACTTCGATAGCGGGATGGCCTAGCGCTTTCGCGGAGACTGACGCCATATGTCTTTAACCCCTTGTCGTAAGGTCCTCGTAACACACGTTCCAGTATGCATCACCCAACTTCCTGCTTGGCACGGCGGGTTATTATAGCAAAATTCTGGGACCTCCGCGTGATGCGCCAAAGCGCCATTCCTGTCACAATGGCCCAAAGCGAGCACGCCCTGAACTTCCTGACTTCCGATCATGCCACTGTATGGAAAGCCCCTTCCGGGTCGTAGAGTCCTTCAAACACTGCGGGGTCCTCCCTGGGGCCAGGTATCTCTGTCGCGCTAGACGCGATACCCTGAACGAACCCTAGCAGCCCGTCGTCATCAAGATGATGGGTCCGATAAAACGAATGCCGGAACGGCGAAGCCTGCCGCAGGTACCCGGGTCGGTTCTCCGCTGTGCGCAATGTCGCGCAGCCTGGGCATGAGTTATTGTCAAAAGTGGTGTTTAGGAGATTGATTCAAGCGGCGGTCTGATCGAGCTTTGTCACTTCGATTCCATCGTTGAATTTCACTCCAGTAGTCACCTTGACCAGATCATCGAATCCTCGTAATCGTCGCCAGTTCTTCTCAGCGCACTGACCCAGCTTGAACATCATGTGCAGCATTCCATGCCGTGTCAGGCAGCCTCTGGATCGCTTGGTTCGGTGTCGAATGGTGGCAAAGGTCGATTCAATGGGATTGGTCGTTCGGATGCTCTGCCAGTGCTTGGCCGGAAAGCCGTAAAAGGCCAGCAGTTCTTCTCTGTCTTTCTGCAGGCAGACAGTGGCTTTCGGATACTTCGGCTCATAGGTTTCAATGAACAGATCGAATGCCTTCTCGGCGTCTGCCAGTGTCTCGGCCTTCCAGATCGCGTGCAGTGCCTGTTTCGCTTTCGCCTGGACCGACTTGGGTAAGCAGTTGAGCACATTCATGGTCTTGTGCATCCAGCAGCGTCGTTGGCGTGTCTGGGGATAGATTTCCTCCAGTGCGGCCCAGAACCCCATCGCCCCGTCACCGATGGCCAACTTCGGAATATTCATCCCTCGGGACTTCAGCTTCAACAAGACCTCACGCCAACTCTGTGTCGATTCCCGTACACCGTCTTCGATCGCCAGAAAACGCTTCTCTCCGCGTTCATTCACGCCGATTACGACCAACGCACACAACTTGGTTTGTTCGGCTCGAAGTCCGCTGTAGATACCGTCGGCCCAGACATAGACCCAGCGGTCGGCGTCCAAACGCTGGTCGCACCCGATGCGGTACTCTTCAGCCCAGACCTGTTTCAAGCGCGATACCGTGCTCGCTGACAGGCCCTGCGCCTTCGGACCGACAAGAACTTTCAGGGCGTCACCCATCTCGCCGCTGGAGACGCCTTTCAAATACAACCACGGCACGGCGGCTTCCATCGACTGCGTCTTCCGAATGTAGGGGGGTACCAGGGCCGAGCGGAACGTCACAGCTTCGCCCATCTTGGCGCGCACCTTCGGGATTTGCACCGTTACCGGACCCAGGCCAGTCTGCAGCTCGCGTTCAGGCAGATAACCGTTGCGCACCACTCCAGCCTTCCCCGTCTCGGTTCGCCGATCGCCGTGCTGGGATAGCAGTTCGGACAGTTCGGCTTCCACAGCGCGTTGGATCAGCTGTTGCGCCCCCGTTCGTAGCAGGTCGGTCACTGGGTCTGCAATCGCTTCTCGATCTTCCAGTTCAATAACGATACTCTTACTCATAGTGGCGTATCTCCTTTGGTTGCTTTGAAGTCTTGTAAACAACAAATCAACCAGATACGCCGCTTTTCTTCAATCCCTCAAACACCAGATTCGGTTATAACTCCCTGGGCATCAGCATCAGAGAAAGAGCGGATCGCTTACGCTGACAATTAAAAGACTCCAACACCCATTCCAGGCAGCGTTGACAATATCCCTGCAATTCTGTAACAGTGGGCGCACTGGATTGAAATCCTGGCAGATGCTTAGGTCAAGGAGAAGGCATTGGTTTTCTACCTACTGTTAGCGGTACCGATACTGCTCATTCTTGGAGTGATTTACGCCAACCGGAGGCAGGTGCAGGCAACGCCACCGCCGGAACTGGAACCCAATGTGGACTTGACTTACCGGCCACCGCCACCTCCTTCGGAGCCGAAGCACGAAAACCCGGTCAGCAAACTCAGAGATTCCGCGCTCGCTCGGCTGAGCCCGGAGGAACTCGTGCTGGAAGTACTCAAAGAGTGCTACGACCCGGAAATTCCCTTGAACATCGTCGACCTCGGTTTAATTTACGACGTCGATCTGGGGAACGACGAACTCAAGGTCAAGATGTCGTTAACCGCTCCCGGTTGCCCATCAAGCGAAACAATCAGTCTCGACATCCAATCCAAACTTCTGGAAGCAGGTTTCCCGAATCCGAAGATCCAGGTGGTGTGGGATCCGCCGTGGACTGCAGAGCGCATTTCTGAAGAAGGACGGAAGGTGCTGGGAATTTAGTGGTATCGGTCGGGAATTCGCAACGTGGGATTCCGCTCCGGTATCCGTGATCAAAGTGGCCGCAAACGGCAGGCACTAAATTGTTCAGCAGCCACCTTGTTACTCAGGGCATTCTGGCACAAGAAGAAAGGCGGCCCAGTTGGGCCGCCTTTCTTCTTAAGAATTCTGCCAAGCTACTTGGACGTGGTCATCGCCGCTTCGCTTTCGTCCTTGCGGTTCAGCACTTCGATCTTGATCAAATCGAGCTTGCTGGGTTTCTTCCCAAGGACCATTTCTTCGTAGATTTCCCGCGTCTTGGCCGCTTCGCGCTCTGCCTTCCGCTTCTGCCGTTCTTCGTCCGCGGCCGTCAACGGAAGCGCCCCACGGTCACGCACACGATCAGCGTCTTCCGCTTTGATGACCAGGCCGTGTTCAGTGGATTCCAACGCCACTTTCTTGCCTCCGGCATAGACGTCGTGCTTTCCGTTTTCCTTGTACCACTCGGCTACGGTGTGCGTTTTGTACATGTTTTCAATAATGTTCCTCCAACCGATGCCAGTGTTATAGGCGCAGAAGGAAATTTCGCCCATCTGTGTGGCATAGGGGATGATGCACATTTCAGTACGCCGGAAGTCATAGTTGAACAGGTCTTGGAACCACATCCCGGCGACAAATAGGAAATTCCAGGGATCGGCACGCCGCTTCTCGATATCTGAGAGGCGGTCACTACCGGTTATCTTCCCGTAATCCTTACCGCTCAATCCAAACGACTTGTCAAATTTCTTGAATAGGTCCAACAACGTAAGACTGGCGGGTGCCTCGTGGGGGTTGTAGTGCTTCAGGAGCGCGAGGCCCATCATTGCGTTCGACGCCCATTTCCCGCGACCGGCATCCGTGATATTCTGCATGTCGCTGACCAGTCCAGGTATGTTCAGGAACTGCGGCACCGGCACCATTTCCTTGGTTTCCTTGTTGATCATCAGTGCCGTTCCCACACCGCAATTAGGATGACACCCGCAACTGACCTGTCCCCATTCGCGTTCCGACCCGTGCGCAAGATCAGCAAAATCTGCAAAGGAACCCATAAGAGATAGCGGGAACCAATCCCGTGTAGGTTCGGTGATCCCCACCTGCTGTTTGACGTCGTGGGCGAGGTGCGAAAGCGTATATCTCTGGCGGAGCCTGCGTTCGGGAGTTATTTCTTCATCCCGCCCAGTGAAAGAAACTGGCTGGAAAGAAATGAATGCGATCTTCTTGGGGTTGTCCATTGCGAAACGAAGGATCGAACCGACCTGATCGTTGTTGAGTCCATTGACCAGCGTGACCACTAGAATGATTTCAACGCCCGCTTCATGCAGGTTGTTAATGGCCCTGAGCTTCACGTCAAACAAATTGCCGACCTGCCTGTGACTGTTGGCATCGTTGCCGATCCCGTCAAACTGCAGGTATACATACCGGAGGCCCGCTGCCGCCGCTGCCCGGCAGAATTCTTTGCTCTTGGCAAACTCAATCCCGTTGCTTGCGGCCTGGGTGCTGGCAAACCCGAGCTTCCTGGCATGTTTAACAGCATCCAGGAAGAACGGAGACATCGTCGGTTCTCCCCCGGAAAACTGAATCGACATCTGGCGGCGCGGCTTGATCTGCATTGCGTTGTCCATGATTTCCTGGATATCGTCCCAGGTGAGCTCGTGAACATAACCGACCTGGTTCGCATCCATGAAGCAGGGGTCACACATCATGTTGCAACGGTTCGTCAGATCGACCGTCAGAACGCTCCCGCGGCCGTGCTTGATCGTACTGCTCCCATGATTGTGCAGATCCTTGTCGTTGTGCGCGGGAATATCCCGCCCCGGAAAGTTCCTCTCAATCCATTCCAGGAACCGGACATCGACCGCCATCATGTCTTCGATCTTGCCGTGCTGCGGGCAATCCTTGACCATCCAAACCTGTCCGTCGCGCTCGACAATATCGGCTTTCACCTCGCCGACCTTCTCGTTAAGCAAGGTCTTCCAGTCCTGCCGTCCACTCACAATGGCTTCGCGCGCCTCCCGAACACATTGGGGACAAAGTGAATCGGTCTGGCGGGGCCATCCCAATGTCGGCTTGGTCTTTTGCCACGACTTCTGCAAGGGTTTCTCGGACCACTTCGGCGTGAAAGCCGCCTTGGGGTCGTACTTGCCTACGGCGTAAATCGCGTCGAAAGCAATGCCCGCGCTGTAACATACTGCCGCGTCGATCGCCTTCATCGTCCGCGTGCGGAGCGGGCTCTTACCCGACCTGCCATTAGTCGGTGCGACCGACGTCGTCTGCTGCGATGGAGTAGCCAATGTGCCTCCTGAAAACATGTTCGCCATGCCCCTTGCCTGATCTGGCCCGCCGGGCAGGCATCTCCTCATAGGATGGGACCGTCGGAAAATGCAGATCCCAGTAAATATAAGTGCAAGTTTTTCTAACCACATACAGCCGAGCAGACACACTCTACCGCGCTGATACGAGGCGGGGGTTAGAATAACGCAGATTTTTCGACTTCTTCAACACAATTCTGAGAGAGAAGTCCTTTTTTTCCAAGGCGTTTAGCATCTCAAGGCTAGCAGCCCGTGGCAGAAGTCCCGAGGACCGCGCGCAGGGGTCTTCGGTTTGCAGGCGCGAAGTGAGGAGTGGAGCGATGTCTTTTCATCGTGACCGACGGGGGACAAAGCCTGCGGCCCGAACCCCCCTGCGCCCGAAGGGTTACGGCGAAACGGGGCCGTCTTCGTTGTCGCCGACTCCTCCCAATGAATGCGCATTGTCTCGTCTTCGCGGCTTCGGGCCGGCGCTTCGGCGTCTCCTAGAATCCGGCCCCGTTTGGCCGTAACGCGGCCCTCGGGACTTCTGCCACGGGCTGCTAGTCCGCGCCACGCTCCCTGACGATTTCTACCGATACGGACCGGACGCGACTCGAAAGAACGGGGGTGAATTTCCGGACCACAACCCGTACGGTATCGCCACTCACCTCCAAGAGCACCCGGGCTGCAATGAGCTCGGCAAACGTTTCGATCAGATGAAAGTCACGGCTCCCGGCCAGTTCCACGACCAGTCTCACGACCTCGGCGTAGTCGAGCGCATCCCTGAGTGAATCGCTCAGGGCAGCCTTGCGAACATCGGTCTCGATTTCGACGTCGACGGACAGCCGCTGCCTCATCGTGCGCTCTTCGGGGGTCACACCGATGGCGGCCACGCAGTCGATGTCGAACACTCCTATCTTGTCAGGGGGTGTGGTCAGCGAAACGTCCTCACAGATCTTTTTCTTCCAGCGGTTCCCGGCTCGCAAACCCTGAATCCCGGTCATGCCAGTATCGGATGGAATCCTCACCGAGATGCCAACACAGATAAACGGCGCGATCCTCTTTGAGGTAGGGAAAGTCACACAAACCCTTATCGAGGTCCTTGACGAGCACACCCATGTCGCGAACGTCCCCCATGAGACGCATCAAATGAGAAACTGACTCGATATACTCGACTCCGTGGGGGCTATAAGCATCGAGTATCGCCTTTTCACGAATCTTTTGAATTTCCGGGTTCAGTAATTTGATTCGATCCCACTCGCCACGCAGGTCTTCCATCAACGGCCTCAACTCGGTCAGCGCTTGATTGGCTTCGCCCCGCGTGAATATATGTCCGGTTTCTTCCATACAGGTGAGATATCGGTAAGAACGAGACCGCTCAACCCTCGATATATTTCTCGGCTTCGAGCGCCGCCATACAACCTGACCCCGCTGCCGTTACGGCTTGTTTGAAGACGGGGTCCTGGACATCACCGCAAGCAAATACACCCGAAACGCTCGTCCGGGTGGAGCCCGGTGCAGTCACGACATAGCCATCGTCATTCAAATCCAACTGACCTTTGAATATTCCAGTATTGGGATTGTGTCCGATCGCGATAAACACGCCGTCCAGGTCTATCTCTGAGGTGGCATCATCCTTAAGATTCCGAACCCGGATTCCCCTCACCGCGTCATCGCCAAGGACATCTTCCACGACACTGTTGTAGAGAACGCCAATCTTGTCGTTGGTCAAAGCGCGGTCCTGCATGATCTTCGAGGCGCGGAACTGGTCCCGGCGGTGAATCAGGGCAACATCTGAGGCGAACTTGGTCAGGAAAGTGGCTTCTTCCATCGCCGAATCCCCACCGCCGACCACCGCTAATTTCTTGTCGCGGAAAAAGAACCCGTCGCAGGTCGCACACGTGGACACACCGTGGCCCATCAGTCGTCGCTCGTTTTCCAGGCCGATCAACTTTGCCGAAGAGCCGGTAGATATAATGACGCTTTTCGCCTCGAATTCCTGCTTGTCCACGAATACACGGAAGGGATCCTCACCCAACTCCACACGATCCACATATCCGGAAAGAATCTCAGCTCCGAATCGCTGGGCCTGCGTCTTCATGTCTTCCATCAACTGAGGGCCCATGACACCTTCCGGAAATCCCGGAAAGTTGTCGACCATCGTCGTCAGCGTCAGTTGCCCGCCGGGCTCGGAGCCCTCGATAAGAACCGGCTTCAGGTCCGCACGGGCCGCGTAGATGGCGGCCGTCAGCCCGGCAGGTCCGGAGCCGACAATGACCACGTTGCGCATGCACTCACCTCATTATAAAAGAGAACCTTATAAGGTAGCACATCCCATCCAGCGGGTCTGGAAGCGGGCATCGCTCTCCCACCGAGCACACCCGGCATGAGTCTGGCGCCCCTGATGTAGTACTATGCGGCAACATGCGCCCATAGCTCAGCTGGATAGAGCGTCGGACTTCGAATCCGTAGGTCGGGGGTTCAAATCCCTCTGGGCGTATCGAAAACAATACGGAAAGGCCGCCCTTTGAGGCGGCCTTTGCTCGTTCTTAGGCATGGGTAGCCTGGGGTGCCGCCCCAAAACCTATTTGACCCCAGCATCGGGGAGAGATTGAGCGAGGGATCATAGAGATGGCAGGGCTGGGGCAGACTCCCGATTGGTTGAAAGTCCAGACGCAGTCGGACAAGAAATTCGTGGGACGATGATCAGCCAATGCCACGGCATGTAGAGAAGTGTACGGTTAACTACACTGGAAAAAACACGAGGGTCGCTATGCAATGGCCCCCTTGATGGACTTGATCGATTTGTGAGGAGGGAGAAACAAATCATGTTGGCGTCGAACGCCGCCCCACGTCTTGTCCCCCCTGGAGGCTTAAGCCTTCAGGGGGAAATCAACAGTAAAGAGTACTAGCTTGAAGATGACCTTTTCCGGTAGATACACCATCCGACCATGCCAAAGCCCATTAAGAGCAGAGTGGCAGTAGTCGGTTCCGGAACGGCAGCGGTAGTTGTCCATGCGCCCGTGTACAAGGCGAACGGGGCTTGTTGCCCAGTTGATAACGACATGGTATTCCCTGAAAATAAAAGGGTCTGTCCCGAGGTGGTATCAACCGCGCTCAGGTCATTTCCAGTCACAAACGCATCGGGTATGGCGTCCGTATCGATAGTGATGGAATGGAGAGGTCCCAGAAGCAATTCGCCAGTATCCCAGACTGCTTCCAAAGGCGCTGTCGTCGCAAAATCAAAGGAGGCCAATTGGGAGGTAAGGACGTTGCTCAGTGGATGGACTGTAAGAAAGATGTTATCAACGACCAAAGTCCCGAGCATCGTTGATCCCGACCCGCCTACCTCAGTTCCCACAAAGGTGAATATGGTCGAGTCCGCTCTCGCCTCCGTGGCACCCATCAGCAGTATCACCATCGCAAGGGCTGAAACGGTTCCACATAAGGCCGGCTTGCCGACTTTTCGTATTGTTGTCATTTCGATCCTTTCGATTCTGTCAGTAATGGACGTCTTGTCCTCAAGATTCTCGACGGTTACGAAATATCTCATGGCACGATAATGGCCATTCCAGCGGTCACGATTGTCATTGACTTTTGACTGTCCTGATGTCTAGTGGTATCAGTGTCTTACAAAGGGCCGATATTGGAAAAAACCCGCCGACTCAATGTGGTGCCTTTCCACTTCCGCGTAGAAACTGTAATGAAACCCGACGGCCGTTAACCACTGGCTCGTACATATCTTGCTGATTGCAAACGCTTCCGAGGTCAAAGTGGGCCGATCTGGCCATTGTCTGATTTCCTTACGACACCGGGCCGTTGTTTAGTCAAAGCCAATACTGCCGATTATTTCGATGTCTGGTTTCCTTACAACATCAGGTCGCTATCGAGTCAAATTTGATCTGGCCCAGTGTTTCGATGCTTGAAACGCGTTCTGCTTGACCGCCTGCGATTCCTGGACCGGAGGGGTCCGCCGATACCCCGTTATCTCCAGGAGCGTCGCGGACTGATTCCGGTTTCTGGCGAAAGGAATCTGATTTTTGTCTGCGTGGCTGGAGCGTGACCAACGGATGCTGGGTGATACAAGAAGATAGGTCTCCAAGAGCCGGAACCCGCAAACTGCAGGAATGGGAATAGCAGATATCAAAACGGCTGCGACAAGGTTGCTACGATTCCCGATACCGCTTGAGGCAACAGAACGTCGAACCCGTCTTTGGACCAATCAAACAGGCCCGCGGCCCCCGACAGTTTCTCCCTTGCGGTCACGACAAAGCCGCCGGCGAGTGGCGTTTGCTCTGGACCCCACACAATATCTTAGAAGTTGGCCCGCAGCGCCTCGGTCGTTCTGGCTCCGTGGCGACGCTGCGACTCGCACGTTCCACGTCATTGAGTCCGCTTCACCCGGACCCTCCCTGCTCCGGTCGGTTTTAGTGGCTGCAGCCGAATTACCTGGACAGGCTCCCAGCAAGCACACGATGGTTGCCCGCGATGGTTGCCCTTAAATGAACCGCTTGATGGATTCGTGCGAAGGGGGGAAACAAATGAGGTTGCCGTGCAACGCCGCTGCACGTCGTATCCCCCTGGAGGCTTAAGCCACCAGGGGGAATTCAAGTGTCAAGAATACTAGCTTGAAGATGATGTTTTCCGGTAGATACCCGATCCGATCAAACCCAAGCCCATCAAGAGCAGAGTGGACGTGGCAGGTTCCGGAACGGCGGTGGAAGTTGTCCATGCGCCCGTGTACAGCGCGAAGGGGGCTTGAGCCCCAGTGGATATTGACAAGGTATTTCCTGAAAATATCAGGGTTTGTCCGGAGGTGGTATCAAACGCGCTAACGTTGTTTCCGGTCAAAAACGCATCGGGCGCCGAGTCGGTATCGATATCGACGGAATGGGTCGGTCCCAGAATAAGTTCGCCGGTATCCCAGACTGCGGCAACAGGCGCGTCCGTATCAAATGCGAACGAGGCGAATTGGGAGGTCAGCACGTTACTCACTGGATGGGTTCCGAGAAAGGCATTGTTGATGACAATGGTCCCGTTCATTACCCCACCCCCGAACTCAGTTCCCACAAAGGTGAACGTGGTCGAGTCCGCTCTCGCCTCCGTGGCACCCATCAGCAATATCACAATAGCAAAGGCTGAAATGGCTTGCCGGCTCAACCGGTCGATGCAACACAAGCGTTAAATCGTTCAGCCGGAGTTTCAAACCCCAACGTTTGGCGGGGGCGTTCGTTAAGTCTCCGGGCAATGAAGTCCAGATGTTCCTGTGAGTGTACAGACAAGTCCGTTCCTTTCGGGAAGTAATACCGCAACAGACCATTGGTGTTTTCGTTCGAGCCGCGTTGCCATGGACTCTGTGGATCACAGAAGTAGACGTCAATCTTCGTGGCCAGAGTGAAGCGCTTGTGATCGGCCATTTCCCGACCGCGATCCCAGGTCAGCGATTTGTACAGTTCTGTCGGTAGCTCTCTGGCGTGCTCGATGAGCGCCGAGATGACCGTCTCTGTTTCCTTGCTCGACACCTTCACTAACATCACGTAGCGCGAGTGACGTTCGACCAATGTGGCGATGTGGGTGTTCTTAGATCCAGCCAGCAGGTCTCCCTCCCAGTGACCGGGCACGGCACGATCTTCGACTGAGGCCGGACGCTCACGGATCGATACCATATCGGCGAGTTGCCCTTTACCGTGGCCTTTCCGGGTCGCATGTTGGGATCGACGGATCGATCGCTTTGAACGCAAACACAGAGTCAGTTCTTTCTTTAGAGCCCCGCGGGCCTGGATGAAAAGGCTGCGATAGATAATCTCGTGCGACACGTGAAGCGACTCGTCTTCCGGATAGGTGTGCTTCAGCCACCCGGCGATCTGTTGAGGCGACCAGTCCAGGCGGAGCTTGTCTTCGACCAGCTGCCGTAGCCGGAGACATTGGGCCAGGCGGCATGGCTTCGGACGGCGTGCCCTGTCCCACGCCCGCTGATCGGCTTCCAACGCTCGATAGTTATCATAGCCGCCATTGCGACCGATTTCCCGACTCAGTGTCGACGGTGAGCGACCCAGCGCCATGGCCATCGACCGAATCGACTTCTTCGCCGCAATACCCCTGGAAATCTCTTCACGCTCGATCAGAGTTAGGGCCCGGGATGAACGGCAACGGGGCCGCGGACGGATGCCGCCATACACGGCCAGTTGGCGATGAATCGACGTCCCCCCTCTGTCCAGTACACGACCGATCGCTTTGGTGGACTCCCCCCGCTGCCACCGATCCCATATCTCGACCAGCTCCGTGGTTGTGAACCACCGGCGCTTCCTCATCCGTCGCTTCTTTCTTTTCTTCGGCATACACTTCACCTCGCTTCCTATGTGAAGTGTTGCATCGACCTATTGAGACCACACTCCATATAGGGCCTTCTTACTGTATTTTCGTTTAATGTTCATTGCGCTCCTCATAAAGGACCCATGTCCTTGATTGGTTTCTTGCCTGTCAAGGACGTCTTGTCCTCAATTGATTGCTTTCCGGTTACGGAGATTTAGAAGCACGCTAGTGGCCTTTCCGCACGCTATGATTGATATTGAATCTCTTAATGTCCTGACACCCAATGGCATCAGTGTCTTACGAGTTTCAGATATCGGAAGAAACCCTCCGATTCAGAGTGATGCCCTACGACCCTCAGCCAGAATCCGTTAACAAACCCGACGGTCGCTAAGGACTGGTACATCAGCCATGTTGCTGAATGCAAACGGTTTCGAGGTCAAGATGGGCCGGTCTGGTTCTCGTCGGATTTGCTTACGACCTGCGGGCGTGACCATGTCAAAACCGATCAATACGGTATACATCGTCAGAATAAGTAAGACAGGAGCGCCTTTTTATCGAGATACGGTTTTCTAGTTAGATCACTCCGGTCGGAAGCTTCTCGATTCTGTGTTGAGCCAGGTCGGGGTCGATCAACCGAAACCGTCTGAGGCCCTCACCTTCGGCTTTCCCCCTGTGATTCGAGCCCGAGGCTGTCGTATCCAGAGAACGCCTCCCCACCAAAGAGCCTGACGGTGGAGAACGGGGGGTTCAGAATGTGTGGGGGACTTTTCGGGGGACTCCCTGCATCGATGGAGTGTGACCTATGGAATGTTACCAACGGATTCCAGGTCGTGGTAACCTGCTGAGGGTGCAACACCATAGGAACGCGTGAACGTGAGTGATCGACCCCCCAAGCTAAGTTTCAATCGGTAGGGCGAGGGTTGACATCCCTCCGGGCGTATGCGTTGCCTACAACGATCGGACTTGAAAGCGGAAAAGTTACAGCAGAGCCCGGTCTCCTCCACCGGAGCAATACAATGAACGTCGTGCTCCGGCCCGCCACTGTCGAGGATGCGCCCGCGTGCGGCAACATCTGCTATGAGGCTTTCAGGTCCGTCGCCGATACCCACAACTTCCCATCCGATTGGCGCTCGAGTGACGATGCGACCTCTGCAATCACCAGCATCCTGTCCCATCCAAGCTTCTACGGTGTCGTGGCCGAGGGGAACACTCGGGTGGTGGGCAGTTGCTTCCTGGACGAGCGTTCGAGCGTCGTCGGCCTCGGGCCTATCACGGTGGATCCGGCGCTTCAGGCCGGCTCGATTGGCCGACGGCTGATCGAACATGCCTTAAACCGCGTTGATCAACAGGGCAAAGACGGCGTGCGGCTGGTACAGGCGGCCTACAATAACCAGTCTCTCTCCCTGTATGCGAAGATGGGATTCGAAGTCCGGGAACCTCTCGCCAACATGCAGGGCACGCTGATCGGTGCGGAGTTCCCCGGCTACAGGGTCCGGCCTATTCGGGAGAACGAAATCGACGTTTGCAACGAAATCAGTCGCGATTCCCATGGATATGATCGAAGCCGAGAACTTGGGGAGGCGATTGACGCCGGCACCGCCCGTCTGGTCGAGCACGATAATGGAGTTCTGGGTTACGCGACACTAATTGGCTTCCGGGGTCACGCGGTAGCGGGAACGGACGCAGCATTGAAGGCCCTGATCGCCGCCGCGGGGGAATTTACTGGCACCGGGTTCCTCTTGCCGAGCCGAAACGGGGATGTGTTCCGTTGGTGCCTCTCCGGCGGCCTGAGGGTCGTACAGCAGATGACATACATGAGCCGCGGCATGTATCAGGATCCAGAGGGCGCATTTCTCCCTTCAATACTCTCCTGATGTCGTGCGATCGAGATTAAACGGCCCGTGGTGAACGTCGAATTCCCTTCAGAGATTGCGCCCGGCCGTTCATCCTCTCATCTTGGCCGAACGACCGGCGCCCCCGCAATCATCAATTCGAAATGAAACGGTCCATCCGAACGCGCTCGATACTGCATCCGATTGTTAGCCGGCCACGGCTACGCGTCGAATGGACCGTTTACCGTTTATCCGATCGCCGCCGACCCGCGTTCGCCGGTCCGGATCCGGATACTGTCGGGCAGGTCCTGGATAAAGATCTTTCCATCACCAATATTCCCCGTACGGGCACCCTTGATGATGGCTTCCACCGTGGGTTCGACAAAATCATCGTTGACGGCAATTTCGATCTTCACCTTCTTCAGGAGGTTAATCGTATGAATGACACCGCGATAAGCCTCCTGGTATCCCTTCTGCTCGCCTGCCCCGACGGCGTTTGAAACCGTCATCTTGTGAATGTCCGCATCAAACAACGCCTGTTTCACTTCGGTTAGCTTGTGGGGTTGGATCATGGCAACAACTAATTTCATTTCACACCTTCCATCGGATTAGAAACTTTATTTCTCGATTCGGGTCAGAATGCTGTTCGGACTAATCGGTTATCAGTATCTGGAAACCGGAATAGGCCTCCATGCCGTGCTCGCCGATATCGAGTCCTTTCAGTTCCTCATCCGTAGACACCCGGAGGCCCATGACAGCCTTGACTACGCCGAAGATCACCAGAGCCGATACAAACGTTACAACTCCATAGGCTGCTACGCCGATGAGCTGCGTCACAAAGCTGTGATCGGCACTGAATATACCCACGGCCAGCGTGCCCCAGATGCCACACACCAGGTGCACCGAGAGCGCACCCACCGGATCATCGATCTTGAGCCTGGAATCGATCGTGATGACCGCAAGAACAACGAGCACACCGGCAACCAGACCAATGATCACAGAGGACATTATCGAAACCGAATCCGCACCAGCGGTAATGCCCACCAGGCCGCCCAGAGCGCCATTGAGCGCCATGGAAAGATCCGGCTTTTTCTGGACGATTTGAGACGTGAAATACGCAGCGACGATACCTGAGGCCGCTGCCAGGCAGGTGGTCACCAGCGTGAAGGACACCGGTCCAGGATCAGCGGACAGCACAGAACCGCCGTTGAACCCGAACCAACCCAACCACAGAAGGAACACCCCTATTGTCGCAAGCGGCATGTTGGATCCAGGTATCGCATACACCTCGTTTCCGCGATACTTACCGAGCCTGGGTCCAAGCAGCAGCACACCTGCGAGGGCACCCCAGCCTCCAACCGAGTGAACCAAGGTCGATCCGGCAAAATCATAGAAACCCATTTGATCCAGCCAGCCGCCGCCCCACTTCCAACTGCCGACCCAGGGATAGACTAGCCCCACGAATACGGTCGTAAACACCAGAAAGCTGGGCAACCTGATGCGGCCTGCGACAGCTCCGGAAACAATCGTGGCTCCGGTCGCAGCGAACATCCCTTGGAACAGGAAGTCCGTCCAATATGAATATGCACCGCCGGCGTAGTCGATCAATCCCGCCGCGCCTTCCGGGGCACTGACACCAAAACCCGCAAACCCGAACCAGCTTCCCAACGAGAAATCCCCGGGATACATCAGGTTGAAGCCCACAATGGCATAGGTCAAAAGACCGATCGCCACGATCATGACGTTCTTGAACAGGATGTTCACGGTGTTCTTCGCCTGCACAAGACCTGATTCCAGGCAGGCAAATCCCAGATGCATGATGAACACCAGGAATGTCGCCACCATCATCCAGGTATTGTTCACAACGAACATTGCTTCGTCGCCGGTCGCTTGCGCATGGGCCAGGGAGCTCATGCCGGCCACGACAGCCATCAGAAATACCAATCTGCCAGTCCAACGCTTGATAAACATGTGCCTCCTTCTCGTTCTTACGGCTACTTCTTAGGAGATGGACTAATTAAAGACTCCAACTACGTGAGTGGTCTCAATCCGCCGACGGCCCGAAACCGCTAAGTTAGACTAGAAACTCAGGCTAAAACTGAAACCGCCCCAGACCGTACTCCCATCATCAGGACCCGTATACTGACTGGCCCGGATTTCATCACCGATCAAACCGCTGTAGGTGAGCCACGCGCCCGCAGACCAGTTGTCGTTGATGTTGATCGGAAGGCTCGCTGTCACACTCGCGTCGTGGGCGCCGGCCTTGTCGAGCCCGCTGTAGTAGAACTTTGTAAAGCCGCCGTTTGCGAACGCCAGCGAACCCGACAAGTCAATACTGCTGACCACATCGCTGTTTAAGGGGATGGAGTGTCCCGCACCAAACAGCATGTATATGCCGGCGTCGCCGTCTCCGGCGCTCGTTTCATCTACGTCAATATAGAGGGTCGCATTCGGAGCAAGCGGAACCGTATCGAGGCTGACGCTCCCGTAGATTTCAGTCGTCGTCGCGAACCTTTCCGGAAACGTATAGATGATCGCGCCAGCCCCCACTGAGACACTCTCGAACGAATAGTCGTACGAAAAGGTGTAATCGATCTCGGTAAAATGGCCTTTCAGTCCGCCGATCGCGCCCGCCCTTGGATCGCCATCGTTGAAGTCGTTAACCGATGTCAAATCCATGCTGCCCCACGCGTTGAAGGCGAATCCTTCGATACCCAAGGTCATCGAAGGTTGCAAGCTCGGATCGTTCGTCAATCGCTGGCCCCGCCAGACGTATGTGCTGACCACGGCCATGTCGCCCGAAGCCGCGTAAATAGAATCTTGCGCTGTGGCGGTCCCCATTACACAGCCACACAGCAGAAGCAATCCCAGGGTTCGTGTCCAAATGTTAGATCTCATTAGATTTCCCTCAGCTGACGGGTCAATTGACCGTCGAAATTGTTACCTGACAAAAACACTTGGTTGAAACAAAAAAACGCCCACCACGCCCCCAGTTCCGGGTGTGAGATGGACGCCTTTGTCGGTTAGAGACAGCAATGTCTCGCAAACAAAAAAAAGCCCTCGGGGACAAGGGTCTCCCGAAGACTTCATCGTCTACACAAACGATACGCCGTTGTATCTTTGTCGCCCTCTATTATGCAATTGGGCATTCGAGTGTCAACCCCAAAATTCACGAAAGGGCATTTTCAACGCCATCCGATCTTCCAGCCACTCACACCAATCGGAAACGCGCACCCCCGAGGGGAATCCTCAGCGCTCCCGAAAGGTTGTAGGGTGCGGAAACCATTGGAATGAGCCACACAAGAAGGCGAGTAGATCCTGTTGGAAGTTCCGCGAATCACGAGCGCACTCCAGGGCGCTCTTTTCTTGCATGTTCGCCCACGAGTGGGGCGGCAGATGGTGAAATCGGACTATTGGGGCCGCGATCCCGTTGCGGTTTGGAATGCGGCAACCCCGGCCCGACGATTCCGGCACCCGAGGGGGCCGCTATACGCTGTTCGTTGGCGGGGACTGCGTCTTGGGGATGACGTACATGCCACAGGGAATCCACGCCGTCGTGTAATTGGCGGATAATATATTGATCATGAGTGATACCACAACAAGCCACGAAGTACGCATTGTAGGGGTGCCGATGGATTTGGGCGCGGGGCGGCGCGGAGTCGACATGGGCCCTTCGGCCATTCGCTTCGCTGGCCTTTCCGATGGGCTTCGCAGATTAGGAAACAAAGTGAAATACGAAGGCAACATCTCCGTTCCAATTCCGGAAGCAAAAACAGCCGGGCGGGGTTTAAAGTACCAGCGTGAAATTGTAAAGGTCTGTAACTCTTTAGCCCTGCATGTAGAAAAGATCGTCGATGCCGGTGCGTTCCCTGTTGTGCTGGGCGGCGACCATTCGATTGCCATGGGAACGGTCAGTGGAATATCCAATCACTATCGGAAGAAAAATCAATGTATCGGACTGATGTATATTGATGCCCACGGTGACATGAATACGCCGGACACTTCACCGAGCGGCAACATTCATGGCATGCCCCTGGCGGCATTGCTTGGGATCGGTCCCCAGGAACTGATCAACATCCATGGTTTCTCGCCCAAAGTAAGAAAAGAAAACACTGCATTGATTGGTATCCGCTCGATTGACCGCAAGGAACGCGAAGCGATCAAACAATCGGGAATTCACGTATTTACCATGCGTGAAATCGACGAACGCGGTATTGGGGACGTCATGCGAAAGGCCTTAGACATCGTCAACGATGGAACAGGGGGTTTTCATCTTTCATTTGATCTTGACGGTCTGGACCCGGAAATTGCCCCCGGCGTGGGCACACCCGTCCGAGGTGGAATCAACTTTCGTGAGGCCCACACTTTGATGGAAATGATTGCGGACAACACCCGCATGGTCGGCTTGGAAATGGTCGAGCTCAATCCCATCCTGGACAACCACAATACAACGGGTGAACTTGCGGTCGATCTGATCTTATCTTCGTTCGGACAGAGTATCTTGTAGGGGACAATCGATCGTTTGGGATGCTGTATGCGTCGTGGATGTTTCGCGTCTAACCATACCGAATACCGTTTCCGATCGCGGGCTCAGGGCTGTTTCCACGCTCATCGCCGGCTGCGAGATCGCCCTGCATATCCGTCCACGCATACACGTCCTTGAGTTATTGTCAAAAGTGGTGTTTAGGAGATTGATTCAAGCGGCGGTCTGATCGAGCTTTGTCACTTCGATTCCATCGTTAAATTTCACTCCAGTAATCACCTTGACCAGATCATCGAATCCTCGTAATCGTCGCCAGTTCTTCTCAGCGCACTGACCCAGCTTGAACATCATGTGCAGCATTCCATGCCGTGTCAGGCAGCCTCTGGATCGCTTGGTTCGGTGTCGAATGGTGGCAAAGGTCGATTCAATGGGATTAGTCGTTCGGATGCTCTGCCAGTGCTTGGCCGGAAAGCCGTAAAAGGCCAGCAGTTCTTCTCTGTCTTTCTGCAGGCAGACAGTGGCTTTCGGATACTTCGGCTCATAGGTTTCAATGAACAGATCGAATGCCTTCTCGGCATCTGCGTGTGTCTCAGCCTTCCAGATCGCGTGCAGTGCCTGTTTCGCTTTCGCCTGGACCGACTTGGGTAAGCAGTTGAGCACATTCATGGTCTTGTGCATCCAGCAGCGTTGTTGGTGTGTCTCGGGATAGATTTCCTCCAGTGCGGCCCAGAACCCCATCGCCCCGTCACCGATGGCCAACTTCGGAATATTCATCCCTCGGGACTTCAGCTTCAACAAGACCTCACGCCAACTCTGTGTCGATTCCCGTACACCGTCTTCGATCGCCAGAAAACGCTTCTCTCCGCGTTCATTCACGCCGATTACGACCAACGCACACAACTTGGTTTGTTCAGCTCGAAGTCCGCTGTAGATACCGTCGGCCCAGACATAGACCCAGCGGTCGGCGTCCAAACGCTGGTCGCACCCGATGCGGTACTCTTCAGCCCAGACCCGTTTCAAGCGCGATACCGTGCTCGCTGACAAGCCCTGCGCCTTCGGACCGACAAGAACTTTCAGGGCGTCACCCATCTCGCCGCTGGAGACGCCTTTCAAATACAACCACGGCACGGCGGCTTCCATCGACTGCGTCTTCCGAATGTAGGGGGGTACCAGGGCCGAGCGGAACGTCACAGCTTCGCCCATCTTGGCGCGCACCTTCGGGATTTGCACCGTTACCGGACCCAGGCCAGTCTGCAGCTCGCGTTCAGGCAGATAACCGTTGCGCACCACTCCAGCCTTCCCCGTCTCGGTTCGCCGATCGCCGTGCTGGGATAGCAGTTCGGACAGTTCGGCTTCCACAGCGCGTTGGATCAGCTCTTGCGCCTCGGCTCGTAGCAGGTCGGTCACTGGGTCTGCAATCGCTTCTCGATCTTCCAGTTCAATAACGATACTCTTACTCATAGTGGCGTATCTCCTTTGGTTGCTTTGAAGTCTCGTAAACAACAAATCAACCAGATACGCCGCTTTTCTTCAATCCCTCAAACACCAGATTCGGTTATAACTCCACGTCCTTCCGGCATCGTTTAACCATGCCATCCTGGTTCTGATTCGACTGCGGCCCTACGGAAATCGTCGACAAAGCTCTGGCTTCGAGAGCTGCGGGATCGCCTTGACGCAAGTTTCCCCAGTCCCTAGACTGAAGCTGTCCGCGCCCGTAGCTCAGCTGGATAGAGTGCTGGTCTCCGGAACCAGAGGTCACAGGTTCGAATCCTGTCGGGCGTATGAAGGGGTCGCTACTAAGCGGCCCCTTTTCAGTGCCTTACGAGGATCACGTCTGTCACCCAAGTCCCGCGTATTGTTCCCCATTCCTAGTTTTGGGGAACATTGGGAACAGATTCTCCCAAAACTGCTTTTTCAATGGCCATCGCCGCACCACGTTCATCCTCAGTCCACGTGTGTGTGTACGTGTCTGCAGTCGTCGCAATATCAGCGTGACCTAATAGCCGTTGAGCCAACTTTAGATTGCCAGTGTGTTTGTTCACCAGACTGGCTGCTGAGTGTCTGAAAGCATGGAATCCAGAAGCACGAGAGCTACGCGGAATACCGGCCCGATCCAGTGTCGGATACAGAACATTCTTCCGCAATACGTCGGGATTCAGGGTTGAACCGTCTGCCTTGCACAAAACAAAGTCCTGTTGACCGATAAACGCAGAGTTCTTCAGATGTCCGTTCAGATTGGCCGCGAGGGCGTCACCAAACGGTATCGTCCGCTTACTCTCCTTAGTTTTCGGTGGAACAATCTGCCCGTGCCACAAGCTCTGGTCAATCTGCAATGTCCGATGTTCAAAATCCACGTGACGCCACTGCAGAGCCAGCAACTCACCGAGCCTAACACCTGAAAAAGCAACAGTCACAAACAAGGCCCGATAGTTCTTAGGGACGTTGTCGATGATCGTCTTCACCTGCTCGGCGGTCCAAACTTCCTTCTCAAAGTCCGGGACGTCAGGCTTGTGACTGGCCCTAATCGGCGACCTCTGGATCAGATCCTTATCAACCGCTAAAGAAAACATTCCAGATAGCACCATCAAAACGTTTCTAAGGGTCCGTGGGAACATCCCAGACTCGATTGATTGAACGAACTGCTCAACGTGCACTGGAGATATCTGTTGAAGTCGATAGTCTCCTAGCACCGGCAGAGTGTGTTTGTTCAAGATGCATTCGTAGCCTTCAATCGTCGAAGGCTTCATTCTCTTTCTATCGAGGTAAGGTCGCCATTGATCATCCATGAACTCCCGCAGGGTGATTTCAGAAAGCGGCGTCCCCGGCGATGAGTCGTCGAGGCGTTTTCTCAGTTCCCTACGGGCTTCCATCTTGCCAGACAAGCCGTACAGTGTCTCGGACTTATGCTTCCACTTGCCTTCAGCCCCCCGAATGCGCCAGCGAATCTTGTAAGCAACGCCACGCTTTGTTCGGATGGCCTTCGACACCCAACCCTTTTGGTCAGATTGACGAGTCATAAGCTTTTCTCCTTTTGTCGTGACCCGTCTTTGCCTTTCGTCTTCAGGAATAGCACAGCTCCTTCACGCAGAACCTCCGACACGGTAACGTCGAGCCGCTTTGCTCCACTCTTCAGTGCCTGATATTCGGCCACTGTGAAGCGGATTGGCAGCATCTTGCTTCGTCTCAGATGTTCTGGTTTGGGAGGTCTTGCCATCAGGCTTATTGTATATACGCTAATGAAGCTAATTAATACAGAAACTGTTCCCTTCTTGTTCCTCGCCATTTTGAAGGCGCTCATTATCAACGCCTTGAGATCGGTCGTTGGTTTGGGAACCTAACGACTCGCTTTCCCGCTCTAGCCGCTGCATTACTCGATTCCACGAAAAACGCCAGTACTTGCCCACTTTTAAGCCTCCGATAGACTCGGCATTTGCGTAGACCCAGGACGGCTTCACTTGAAGCCGCTCCGCAACCTCGTGAACTGTAAGGAGTCGCTCCATCACCTAAGCGTCGTCCTTATCGACCTCATGGCCCTCAAACGTCGATCACTCTCTCGTCCAGTTTTCTGAGGGACCAATGTAGAGAAACAGGTGCTCAAACTCCCGGCGGTGCTGCTGATGCGATGGTCCCAATCGGGGCCACAATCTGAGTCTGTGCTGCTTTGGTTCAGATCCATCGACTGTCTCCCTCCTCAGTCCATTCGTTGATTCAGTTCGGACAAATGGTTCAGACACCTATATAGGGAACTGCCTGTCTGTCTGAATTCCCGCGAAGAGAGGGCCTCCATGGATGAGGCCCCTCTTCTCTTGGGTCGCCTGCCAGTTCGGACAAGCGGCATCTAGCCGAACTCACTCCCAGTGCCTTAGTCACTTGCGCCCGCAAGCTCCTATTCGGACACATGCTCTTCGCCAGCGTCCGAAGATCGACGCCACTTGGTATCGCGGGTTTCGCCGACCCGATCGACGAGGCTGGTGGCAAGGAGGGTATTCAGGTGCCGCTGGACCGTCCGAGCCGTCATTCCTGCGCGACCTGCGATCACCGTGGCAGGTTCCCATGATGAAGACATGGCTTCGAGCACCTTCCGTCGGTTTGCCTCCCCCATGGCCTTGTTGCCACCGACCAGCTTGTCGACGCTACCCGCATAGGCAAATTTTGGCTGACCGGAAGCTTTCGGCGACACGTCGATCAAGAAGCGCGGGCGCTCGTCCGTGTCCTTATTCTCCGCGTAGAGCTGAAGTCGGCCCTCCTCAGAGGTCCGTCCGAGACACAGCATGAAATCTGCAGCACCGTACTTGGCAACTGAGCCCTTGAGATCGAATGGATTCGGCTCCTGCCTTTCTCGCCCTGAACCCTTCCCGGTCAATGGTTTCCGGGTGTGGTCGATGTTCAGTATCGTCACCTTCAGTTCGCGGTTCAGCTTCTCCAGTATGCTCACCATCTCAGCGATGTCCTTCGCGTTGTTTTCATCGAGGCCCGGAATCATCCGGTTCAGCACGTCGAGAACTACGAAATCAAATTCGTGTGTCCGAGTCTGCTCATACAGCCAGGCAATATGGGATATGTCATTCAGGTGAAAGCGTTCCCGGATGAGGAAGTGGACACGATCTCGAGGTATCGGGCCATACCCGTAGCTGGCATTTATCTCGCCTATTCTTTCTTTGAGCCTTCGAATGGGATCTTCCCGCGCAACGTAAAGCACCTGGCTGATTTTTGTCGGAAACCGTCCGAGCCAGGGGCGCCCATGGGCAATATGGATCATCAGATCAAGGGATAGGAGACTCTTCCCGTCTTTGGGTGCTCCGCTTAGGAAACCGATGCCACCCTTGGGAATCAGACTATCAACGACCCAAGACTGCGGCTCGGCAGGCCATTCGCCCGACTCTGCAAGGTCATAAAGAGACCAGACGCGCGGTTCTGACCCTTCGTGTCCCCTATCCCAATCACTACCGTCCCCGGGTCCCTCGCCGTAACCCCGCCGGGCGAGCTCCCGCGCAGCGGCCTTGAAGTCAGCCTCGTGCTTCAGAAGCGCATAAACGGCAAACGGGGCGTAGGCACGGTCGTGCTCGAAGGGATGGCCATTAGTCGAGAAGTTGTATAAGAGTCGCGAGCCGCCAAAGTTGTATGTAGCGGAAACGCCAGATTCCTTCCCAGGCCGCCGCAGGAGCGTCACCTCGTCTCGCTGGCCCGCAACAACCCAATCATGTGCCGTCAACAGCGACAAGACATCGCCGCGCCGGTTGAAGTCGTCCCCAGGACGGTCTCCATCGTTCGTGTGTCCTGTCAAGCCGCGACAAGTCCGCTCGCGTCGAACGTATTCGTTGAAGGATCGAGCGGAGGCGCTCAGCAAGGCGCGTTCTTCCGCAGTGATGACCGGAATGTCGGTCAGGCTGCCGCGCCGAAGCACGTAGGGCTTACCCGTTTCGTGGCAATTGTTCGGGCTGCCGGGGAACAGGAAGTAGGCTCCCTCTCCCCGCGTCTCGATCAAAACCTTCGCTTTCTGTTCTCCCTCCTCCCAGCGCATCGCCAGCTTCTGGCTTCCCGCAATCTCGGGACACCGGTAGATGACGTGGGCACCGCCCGACGGCGTGTCCACTAGAACGACGCGCTTCAGCAAGTCCGGGTCGCTCTCCTGAACCAGGACCTCCCATTGCGAGAAGGGTGCGCTAGGAGTCTGTCCGAGTAATCCCAAGTGGACCGAAGTTGACGTTGATGTGGGCAAGACTGAGCCATGGCTAAGACATTTCGCGAATGGGACCTGGACCAGGGGATGCTATTTCCTGCACACGTGAAGGACTGGGTGCCGGAAGGACACCTGGCGCACTTCGTACGCAACCTGGTGATGGAAGAGCTGGATCTGCGTGCGATTCTGAGCTGCTATCAAGAGGAGCGGGGATATCCGCTTTCCTATCATCCGGGGATGATGCGCAACGGCTTCCGATATTCTTGAAAAAGTTCAACGCGCGCTGGTGCCGAGTTCCCAAGTACAAGCTTGACTGAGCCAGGCTAAGACATTTCGCGAATGGGACCTGGACCAGGGGATGCTATTTCCTGCACACGTGAAGGACTGGGTGCCGGAAGGACACCTGGCGCACTTCGTACGCAACCTGGTGATGGAAGAGCTGGATCTGCGTGCGATTCTGAGCTGCTATCAAGAGGAGCGGGGATATCCGCCCTATCATCCGGGGATGATGAGCGCGCTGGTGCTTTACAGCTACTGCCAGGGAGTGTATTCGTCCCGACGGATCGCGCAGGCGTGTCGGGAACGGGTGGATTTCATGGCGATCGTGGGGACGAACGCGCCGGATTTCCGGACGGTAAATGACTTTCGGAAACGGCATCTGGAGGGGCTGAAGGGGTTATTCGATCAGGTCCTGCGGTTGTGCCGGAAAGCCGGGATGGTGCGGATGGGCCACGTGTCTCTGGACGGGACGAAGATCCGAGCCAATGCATCAAAGCATAAGGCGATGAGTTACGGGCGGATGAAGAAGGTCGAACGGGAATGGAGCCAACAAATCGACGAGTGGTTCGAAAAAGCGAAAGCCATCGATCGGAAGGAAGACGAGCAGTACGGCCCGGACCGACGAGGCGATGAACTACCCGACTGGGTGGCGGACAAGAAGAAGCGGCTGGAGAAAATACGGCAAGCCAAAGCCGAGCTCGAGGCTGAAGCCAAGGCAGAAGAGGAGCAAAAGCCACCACCGAAATACCGCGGTGGGAGGAAACCCAAGACCCCGCCGGGCATGCCAAAGGAGAAGGCGCAGAAGAACTTTACCGATCCGGACAGCGAGATCATGAAAGGAACGGATGGCTTTGTGCAAGCCTATAACGCGCAAGCTGCGGTCGACGCCGAGAGCCAAATCATTGTGGCTCAGAGTCTCACCAACAATGCCAGCGATTCACAGGAATTGAAACCGATTCTGAAACAGATCCGGGACAACAACGGGCGTCAGGCACGAGAACTATCGGCTGATGCGGGATACTTCTCCGACGATAATCTGAAAGAACTCGCGCGCCGACACATCCGCGGCTATGTGGCACCCGGAAAACTGAAACATGGAGAGGCGTCCCCGGGAACCGCTGCCCGCAAACTGACCGAACACGGACAGCAAATGTACCGACGATTGCGACAAGGCGGCTTTCGCTCCCGATACCGGTTGCGAAAACACACCGTCGAACCCGTCTTCGGGCAGATCAAACACGCACGGGGCTTCCGGCAGTTCCTTCTCCGCGGGAAGTCTCAGGTGGCAGGAGAATGGAGTCTCCTCTGCACGGCGCACAATATTCTGAAGCTGGCCGCCGTTACAGGGTAGTTCACAGTAGCCCCGTGCCTGTCGTCTTAATGACCAACCGCCAGCGTGCAGATAAACACGGATCCGTGGAACAATTCGCAAGGTTCCAACACGGACCTGGTGCCCTCGGATGTTGTCAGATCCGGTTACTCAGACAGACTCCTAGCCTCGAAATCCAGGCACTCCAATTCGCCCGAGACCCTGCCTGCGATGGCTGCAAGGCCACCCTCGCCTGTGAACATCTCGCGGAGTTCCTCTTCGGTGGCGATGCGCTCCTGGAACGGTTTCCATTTGACCGCAGGCCGTTTCGATCCATCGGGCAGGATAGGGATCACAGACACGCCTGCCTGCGTCAGGCTGCATGCCAGATCGAAGGTGGCGTTCATTCGAGCGAAGCTGTCTGGCAGCTAGACGGGCAAGGTGAAACTGGTGTTAGAATGGTTGCCATAAGAGCTTTGATCTTCCAGAGGCTGATCCGGGGTAATGCCAGGTCTGGCCGCTTCTTCCTTTCGGTCATCTGTCCGAGCTGTGCTCCAGAGTCTCCTCGGTCAAGCCAAACGCAAACGACAGCAGGCGACGCTCCTCCTCACTCGGCTCAACCCGTCCGCAATCGATTAGAGAGAGCCGGTAGTCCTTGATCCATGTCTGCTCGGCGAGGTCCGATTGGGACATCCCACGCCTCAGCCGCCCGTCCGCGATGGCCTTCCGTAGTAGACTTTGGCTCACGGGCCCCAACGTTTGCGCGGCCTCTTGTAACGAAATCAACTGCATGTTCTACCTCCAAATGAAATCTTCTGCACACGGACACATCATCGCAGAGCAAGGGGGGACAGACTGGTTAGCAAAAGTGGGTCTTTCGAGCGCCTAGTGGGTCTTTCGAGCGCCCCGGCCGAGGGGGACTGCCTTTGGAGGGGCTTAGAGGTTCAAGCGGTAGGTGCCACTCTTCTTGCCTTGAACGATCAAGGTGCCCCAGAGGTCGGATCTCTTGAAAGTATCCCTCAGTCTGCTGCTCTGACTGCCGAGTTTTTCGAGGATATGGTGCTGCCCGACATCCGGTAGCTCATTCTTGTGTGCTTCGTGGAGGATTTGGACTACTTGCGCTTGACGCGAGGTCAGCGTAAAAGTTTGGTCGTTGAAGGTGATAGAGATATAGTCCTCGGAATGCTTGAATGCAGGAGAGGGAGTTGCTTCGCCCGGTTCGATTCTTTGCCCTTGGAACGCCGACTCATTTTCCAAGGTCATCGTGGTTTCATGACGGTTTTCCATCGGGATCTCTTCTTCACCCAATTCACCACGGCGGCTAAGCTCGACGGTCATTTTTTCGATGTCTGTGTGCTGTCGTTTCCTCTCTTGCGGCCCTAACGAGGGAATGGGAAGCCGCCTCCGGCTCATCCGTCCTCTGGGGATTGGCGCAGGTGGAACACGCTTGCAAAGTACCTGGTAGTCGCGTATAGCCTTCGCTAGCTTTTCTTGAAGTTCCGCAGTAGGTGTTTCTTCGTACCCTGTCGGATCGGCCATCGGCCACCTTCCCGTGTGGCATTTCCCGATTTTTTGGAGGAGCCGGAAGGCGGGAGCGGGAAGGCATCCCGCCGTGTCGCCCACTGGTGGCCTTCCAGGGGTTATCCGTTCATTCCATATTTTACACGGCTTCCACCTAGGTCGTCAGCCGGCGGGGTAGAGATCTCCTTCTTGCGATGACTTTTTGATCGGCTGAAACCCACGGCTTAGGTCCTTATTCGCCCGGTCTTTTCTCAAGTTGGTAGTGTGATTTCGATAACGTAAAAGGGACCCACCTAACGGGGTTCTGATCGAGCAAAAAGGACCCACCCCTGATAGCCTCCCCGGCACGTGTCCGGATGAACCGGCACTGAGGAGGGAGGACGAGGAGTTGTTAGGGATGGATCAGTACGAGATGGTTAGAACCGCACATCGTTTGTCCTGGCAGCCACAGCGGTTCGGGTCGGTTCGTGCATGGACCCAGGCGAGGTCCGTATGAATGCGGTCGAAGTCGAGGCGAGCGCGCGGCATCGGGGTGAGTATATCGCCGCGAGACAGGCGGTCCGCCAGTGGCACCGAGAACGCTACCCGTCAGCCTATGGACGCCTCACACCCTGCTGGACGGAAATTGACCTTCCATCGCTGTGAAGACCGCCCAGAGGCATGCACCTGTGGCCGGTGTGGTGCCTTCCAGCGTCACTAACGACGCCCGACTGCTACTGAGTGACGCCAACCGTTACTCCTTGCCCCCCATCCCCAGCCTTTTATATGATGCACGCAGTCTTACCCCAGAGATCAAAGGAGTCCCGTGGCCATTCAGGCAGGCACCCAGTTCGGCCCCTACGAGATCACCGGCCCCCTGGGTAAAGGTGGAATGGGTGAGGTCTACCGCGCCACCGATACCAGTCTGAACCGACAAGTTGCGATCAAAGTACTGCCCACGGAGTTTGCCCAGGACACCGAACGGCTCGCCCGATTTGAACGCGAAGCCAAAACCCTCGCATCGCTCAACCACCCAAACATCGCCCAGATATACGGATTTGAAAAATCCACCGGCATCCACGCCCTCGTCATGGAGTTGGTTGAAGGGCCGACCCTCGCCGACCGCATTGCGCAAGGCCCGATTCCCGTTGATGAGGCACTACCTATCGCCAAACAGATCGCGAAAGCCCTGGAGGCCGCACACGAACAAGGGATCATCCATCGGGATCTGAAGCCCGCCAATGTAAAGGTGAAACCTGACGGTACGGTGAAAGTGCTGGACTTTGGGTTAGCGAAGGCGATGGACCCTGTGGGCGATGCTTCGAGCGTGTCGATGTCACCGACCCTCAGTATGGCGGCGACACAGCAAGGGATCATCCTGGGTACAGCGGCTTACATGAGCCCGGAGCAGGCAAGGGGCAAGCCGGTGGGGAAGCAAGCTGATATTTGGTCGTTTGGTGTTGTGCTGTTCGAGATGTTGACGGGTCACCAAGCGTTCGCCGACGAGGATGTCTCGATGACGCTCTCCAAGGTCTTACAGCGAGAGCCCGACTTCGATGTGCTACCGCCCGAAGTTCCATCGAGAGTGCGGCAGACACTGAAGGTGTGCTTGCAGAAGGACGCGAGGCAGCGCGGCGGGGACATGGCTGCTATTCGACTGGCACTGGAAGGCGTGTTTGAGACGACTGCACGTCAGGCTGTCGACGAGGTTGATGTGTCTCCGCCTACCTGGCGACAGACTCTTCCCGTAGCAGTGGCTGGGTTGCTGCTTGGTGGCCTCGTGGTTGGCCTAGTTGCCCGGAGCCTGTGGCCCGTTGGGGTTCCATTAGTCGTCAATCGCTTCGAGTACGAGATCCCGGCTGATCGAGACTTTGGAAATCCAGGCCGAAGAGTCATCGCTTTGTCTCCAGATGGCCGTCAGTTTGTCTACAAGACCTTAGATGGCCTTTATCTTCACCGGAGGGACGCATTGGAAGCGCAGTTCGTTCCTGGAACGGGGGGGAACATGGCCAACCCGTTCTTCTCGCCAAATGGACAGTCAGTTGGCTACTTCGACCGCGGTTCGCTTCAGCTGAAGCGAGTATCTATCGATGGTGGTGCACCAGTTGTCATCAGTAACAACCTTGCACTCCCCTTGGGTGCGACGTGGGCGGCTGACGACACCATACTCTTCGGCCAACCTGAAGGCATTGTGCGCGTGCCCGCAACCGGCGGGATGCCCGCCCTGGTCATTCCGGCACAGCAAGGAGAACTGCTCTACGGCCCACAGTTGTTGCCCGATGGAGACTCAGTGCTTTTCAGCGCCACGACGACTGTCAACGACTGGGATGCTGCCGAGGTTGTGGTCGGCTCCCTTGCGTCAGGTCAGAGGACAACCATCTTGGAAGGCGGAAGTGAGGCGCGCTACATTCCGACGGGCCATCTCGTCTACGCTTTCGAGAACGGGATATTTGGTGTGCCGTTTGACCCGGGTCGACTCACGTTGGGAGGCAGCCGTGTGTCGCTATTGCAGGGAGTATCTCGGTCGTCCAGAAGTCGTACAGGCGCAGCAAACTACAGTGTGTCCACCGACGGAACACTGATTTATCTCCCAGTTTTTGGGGCGAATCAAACACAACTGACATGGTTCGATCGGAATGGGGAAGTCCTGGGATTGGTAGGTGAACCGGCAGAGGGGTTCAATAACTTCGATCTGACGTCGGATGACGCTCGTGTTGTCTCTCAGCAGCTCACCGGAATGGGGACCAATTCGCTTTGGATTACCGATTTGCAACGCAACATTAGTTCGATATTGATCACTTCCGGTTCTCAAGCACCCGTATTTAGCGGTGACCCTATCTGGTCCCCAGATGGGGACCGCGTTGTGTTCGTCTCTGGAGCTGAGGGCCTGGTGTTTTCTATTCCGGCGCGTGGTGGCGACGCGGGTGTCGTTTTTCAGATGTCCGACGCACGTTCAAGCTGGGCCGAAGACTGGAGTGCCGACGGTCAGTTCCTGGCGCTGACCTTTACAGGAGGAGACGCCGAGCAGGTTGCCGTGGTACCCCTGGAGGGCGACCAGACCCCGGTGGTCATCGACGAAGCTTTGGACCTCGATGAACCTCATTTTTCACCGGACGGAAGGTGGATTGCCTACAACGCAGATCGTACGGGTGGAGGCATGGAGGTCTACGTTGCGGAGTACCCGCCCACGGGTTAACGCGTTCAGGTATCAGGTCGAGGAGGGGTACAGGCACGATGGCGCTCCGATGGACGGGAGTTGTTCTATTTGTCCCTCGACGGCACTCTGATGGCCGTAGAAATAGAAACTCAAGACGGGTTTGCGCCAGGAATCCCGATGCCACTTTTTGAAACAGACCTGGAAGTTCGTGTTGGGGTTGACCAGTATGCCGTCAGCCGCGATGGGCAGCGTTTTCTCATTGCCACACCAGCGGATGAGCGGAATGAGGTCCCCGCTTCCGTCGTCGTCGTCCAAAACTGGTTCACCGAACTCGAACGCCTCGTGCCGACGAACTGACCATGGCGTTAACACCCGGCACACGACTCGGCCCCTACCAAGTCACAGCCCCCATCGGCAGTGGCGGTATGGGCGAAGTGTATTCCGCCACCGACACGCGCTTGGACCGTACCGTCGCCATCAAAGTCCTCCCTGAACACCTGGCCGATGACCCCCAGCGCCGGGAACGATTCGAGCGTGAGGCCAAGGCCGTCTCCAGTCTGAACCACCCCCACATTTGCACCCTCCACGATGTCGGTGAACAGGACGGCACCCACTACCTCGTCATGGAATTGGTGGAGGGGGACACTCTAGCAGCGAGGTTAGAGAAAGGACGGCTACCACTGGACCAAGCCCTGGAATACGCCATCCAGATCGCCGACGCGCTCGACAAGGCCCACCGGCAAGGGATCGTTCACCGGGACTTGAAACCCGGCAACATCATGTTGACCAAGTCGGGTGTGAAGTTGTTGGATTTTGGGTTGGCAAAGTTGAAGGGCGACGCTGGACCGGCCTCGACGTTCTCACAGATGGCGACTGAGGATGCCTCCAAGCCCCTCACGGCTGAAGGGTCCATCATCGGTACGTTGCAGTACATGGCACCGGAGCAACTGGAAGGCAAGGAAGCGGATTCACGGACGGACATCTTCGCGTTCGGTGCTGTGGTGTACGAGATGGTCACCGGGAAGAGGGCGTTTGAGGGGAAGAGGGAGGGGCTCCCCATTCTTCGGACAGGAAATCCTGGGTCTTAAGGTGGATCGCCGCCGCTGAAATGGGTTGATATTTAGCCCGCCGTCGGGCCTGTGGGAACGGTGAAAAAGCCGAGTCTTCGAGGCTGTTTTCAAGCAACTGTGGGAATCCGCATGGTGTGGGGATTTGCATAGCTGCGTCAGTTTCCACAGGCCCTCGGCGCGCGCTGAAAGTACACGGCCTCGGGCGTCTGATAGTCGAATACTTGATGGCCGCGTTCCTGATTGTAAAACCTGAAATAGAGGTTCAGGTTTGCGATCGCTTCGGGAACGCTCAAGTAGTCCTTCAGGTACACTTCCTCGTACTTCACCGTTCGCCATAAGCGCTCGACGAAGATGTTGTCCAGGAACCGGCCCCGACCGTCCATGCTGATCGTGATGCCCTGGTCTTCGAGCCGGCCCGTGAAGATATTGCTGGTGAACTGCGCACCCTGATCCGTGTTGAAAATCTCTGGTTGCGCTTTCGTCAGCGCCCAGTCCAGTGCCGACACGCAAAATCCGCTGTCGATCGACGTGGACACTTCCCAGGCCAGCACGTACCGGCTGAACCAGTCCATGATCGCCACCAGATAGATGAATCCTTGCCGTAGTCGAATGTAGGTTATATCCGTGGCCCACACCTGATCGGGACGCACAATCTCCAGATTGCGCAACTGGTATGGGTAAATCCGGTGTCCCGGGGCCGGCATCGACAACTGCGGTTTGGGATAGATCGCTTCCAGTCCCATGAGCCGCATCAGTCGCCGCACCCGCTTCGCATTGACCCGCCGACCTTGCGTCTGCAACCACCAGGTCATACGCCGAATCCCGTAAAACGGGGTTCGCGTATATTGCTCGTCCAACAGACGCATCAACGCGATGTTCTCGGCGCTCTCGCCCACCGGTGTGTAGTAGAGTCCCGATCGGGACACGCCGGTCAACCGACACTGCTCGACGATGCTCAACTCGTCGTGATTCGATTCGATCCATGGTCGTCGATGCTCTAACGGGAAAGTCCCGACTTTTTTTGAGCCACTCCACCTCGACCTGTAATTTTCCGATCTGTTGGTAGAGTTCCGCCTGCACTTGCTCATCGGCTTCACTGGCCTGTACTCGGCCATTGGAGAAGATGTCCGATACGCCGTCGAGTACTTGCTTTTTCCACTTCGTCACCATGTTCGGGTGAACTTCGTAGTGGGACGCGATTTCCTGGATCGTGCGCTGTCCCTTCACCGCTTCCACGGCAATCTTTGCCTTCAATTCTGCGCTGTACTGCTTCCGCCCTCGCTTCTTCATCTGTCTCTCCCGAGGTAGCGATTTTACACCTTAGTGACCTGTCCGAATTTTGGGGAGCACCTCAGAGTCAGGCCAGTTTGATCGGCGCGATCATGAACTCCGAGCCGCAGTCGATGACCGATTTGGAGGTGATGACTCCACGTTCGCTCGATCATGTTGTGAAGAGGTGTCTTGCCAAAGATCCTGATGAGCGATGGCAGACTGCTTCGGACGTGATGCGTGAAGTGAAGTGGGTAACCGAATCAGGCTCAGAAGAGACGCCGATAATGGTTGGTCAGGCCAAAACGCAATCGAGGCTACCGTGGGCGGTCGCCGCTATCCTGACGTTAGCATTGGCCACCACGGCTTGGTTTTCTCTCGTGACCCCTCCAAGTCCTCAGTCAAGTCCTGTCCGGCGATATGCGCTGAACTTATTGACGGACGATGGTTCGCCCTTAGTCCTCCCTGACAATAGATTGGCCGTGGATCCAGGTGGACGCATTTTAGCTGTGCGGGGGACGGGACCCGCCGGACCGCAACTCTTTGTTCGCCGAATTGATTCCACCGAGATAGTTCCTATCACGGGTACGCAAGGCATAGAGAGTGTCCCAGCCATCTCTCCAGATGCGGCGTGGGTTGCCTTCAGTGACGGCCAGCAGCTAAGAATGGTTTCACTCGCGGGTGGTGCCGCAGTCTCCCTTCATCCACTACCGGAGAACCCATTTGGGATCACCTGGGCTGGTACAGACAACATTCTGTTTGGTGGTCCCGAAGGCATCTCGCGAATCACTGCCGCTGGCGGCACACCTGAACTGATAACACGGGTCGCTGCGCAGGCCGGTGAAGTGGATCACCGGTGGCCCTGGGTGACGCCCGACGGCAACATCCTGGCCTATACCGTATGGGGAGGCACTAATAGTACCAGTCCTGTTCGCCTGCACGTACTTCAGACGGGCGCTGAGCGGACCTTGATGGTGGGAGGATCACCGCGTGTCACGCCAACGGGTCACCTGATCTTCGCCCGCAGGGGAACGTTGTGGGCTGCTCCCATCAATCGGGAAACACTTGAGACGCTCGCCCCGGCTGTACCATTTCTCGAAGGTATCAATTTCTCAACCTTTGGATACAACGCATTCGATCTGACGAATGACGGCACGCTTGTGTATTCCCAGCGGCTTGACCGGGCTGTGCCGCCGGAGTTATTGGGCGGTGATGGCACCTTGCTGGCCAAAGTAGGAGAGGCCTTTCAGGGTGTACACCACGGACCGCCTCTATTGTCGCCGGATGGCCGCTTTCTTGCGGTGGGCCGCCATCTGGTAGGCGGTCGCGACGAGATCGTGATTCGCGATCTCGACCGCGGTACGTTCACTCCCTTGGACACCAGCGAAAGCAGTCGCTTTCAAGTTTGGACACCAGGCGGAACGCGCCTCACTTTTTCTTCTAACCGCGAGGGGACATTCGACATATTTGAGGTAGACACTGCGGGTACCGTTGCTCCCGAACCGTTATTGATTCGAGAAGGCGACCAGGTCCCGTTGTCCTGGTCACCCAATGGTGATGTACTTGCGTTCCGCGACGGGAGTGCAGGAGCCGGTGACATCTGGTTACTGCCACGAGACGGCGAGCCGTCGCTTCTTCTGGGTAACCCAACAGCCGACGAGTCGGATGCAGCCTTTTCCCCCGACGGTCGGTTTCTGGCGTTCGTTTCAGACGAGTCTGGCAGACCCGAAGTTTGGGTTGAGGATTATCCGAATGGCGGTCGACCGATTCGCGTGTCTACCGACGGGGGAGAGAACCCGGTCTGGGATCGTGACTCTGACAGGCTGTACTACGAGACCCCGATAGAGAACAATCGCGTCCTCATCTTCGAGGTTACGATCGCCATGGATGACGGGCGGATTGAAGCTGGGACGTCGCAAGTTGCATTGGACGAAGACTTTCCCAACTTGTCAGGCTTGGGTGGAGGATTTGATGTAGGGGATGATGGTCAGTTGTTCGTCGTTCTGAAAGACGAAGTTAGGCGGCCGGGAGTGTTGGAAGGAGGTCGTTCCAATAAGTGTGTAAAAAGAAAAAGGCGGTGTACGCTTTCGGTGAACTATTAACCGTAAGAAAATCCCGGGGCCAACCGGGAGAAAGGTACACCACCCATGGAGAAGAAGAACACACCGGAAGTAGCGGCGTCAACGAAGCAGTATGAGGTTCTGGAAGATTGGGCGCGATCACGAGTGCAGGATAGGCTCCAGGAACTTCTGGAAGACGAAGTGACGCAGTTCTTGGGTCGAAGGAAATCGGAGCGGAGTTCGGATCGACGGGGCTACCGGAACGGTCACGGGAAACCGCGACGGTTTGCGATGTTGAACGGAACGATGGAGGTTCGTCGGCCCCGGGTCCGGAACACGACCGAGCGCTTCGAGAGTGAGATTCTGCCGTACTTTCACCGGAAATCGAAGCAGCTGGGGCAACTGCTTCCCGAACTCTATCTTCACGGCCTGGCCACAGGAGACTTCGAGCAGGCAATGCGCGGACTGCTGGGTGCGGGCGCTCCGTTGTCGCGGGCGTCGATTCAACGGCTGAAATCGACATGGCAACTGGAATACGACGAGTGGAGCCAGCAGGATCTGTCCGAGCTTGAGGTGGTGTATCACTGGGCGGACGGCTTGTACGTAAAAGCGGGGATCGCGAAAGAACGGGCGGCACTACTGGTGATCATCGCAGGCCTGTCAGACGGGCGTAAAGTGCTGTTGGCCTGTGAGAGCGGTCAGAGGGAGAGCAAGGAATCCTGGAGTCGTATTCTGCGGAACCTCAGGGATCGGGGTCTGAAGCTGGGACGACTGACCGTTGCCGATGGTCACCTGGGAATTTGGTCCGCCCTGGCCGAGCAACACCCCGAGGGCCAGGAACAACGCTGCTGGAACCACAAGTCGATGAACGTGGTGGATCACCTGCCAAAGACCGACCAGCCGGCGGCCAGGCAGCTTCTCCACGGGATGGCCTTCGCCGACTCCCGAGCCGCATGCGAACGTAAACGGGATCAGTTCATTCGCCGATATCAAAAGAACTATCCGAAGGCGGGTGAGACGCTGTTGCGGGACTGGGATCGGATGATCACCTTCTATGCGTTCCCGAAGCAACACTGGGTGCATCTGAGAACGACCAACATCGTTGAGTCACCCTTCGACATGGTGCGGTTGAGAACCAACGCCGCTCGTCGCTTCAAGCGTGTCGAGAATGCAACTGCGATGATCTGGAGGTTACTGCGTGTCGCTGAGAAGGCTTGGCGGCACTTAAAGGGTTCCGATCTCTTACAAGAGGTCTATGATGGTCAGCAATTCGCTGACGGCATCAGAGTCGTGTCCAAATCGAAGGCCGCCGCCTGATGACTTTTACACACCTTTTGTAATGACCTCAAGGCCAAGGACACCAAACTCGGGCGTGAAGTTGCGATCAAGACACTGCCTGAAGAGTTCGCTAAGGACACCGACAGACTTGCGCGGTTTGAACGTGAAGCGAAGTTGTTGGCATCTCTGAACCACCCCAACATTGCAGCAATCTACGGTCTCGAAGAACAAGAAGGTGTACGGTTCCTCGTTCTTGAACTCGTCGAAGGCCCCACACTGGGCGACCGAATCAAGCATAGCGCGATCCCAGCTGAAGAGTCTCTAAGGCTCGCTTTGCAAATCGCCGAAGCTCTCGAAGCTGCCCACGAGAAAGGCGTCATTCAACGGGATCTCAAACCGGACAACATCAAAGTTACGCCTGATGGAAAAGTGAAGGTGCTGGACTTCGGGTTGGCGAAAGCGTTTGAAGGGGATGCTGCCGAAGCGACCGTATCGAACTCACCGACGCTGAGTATGGCCGCGACCCAGCAGGGAGTGATCCTCGGCACGGCTGCATACATGAGTCCCGAACAAGCGAAGGGTCGAACAGTAGATAAACGCACTGACGTATGGGCATTCGGATGTGTGTTGTACGAGATGCTGACGGGTCGGCAGTCCTTCGGTGCCTCGGATGCTACCGAATCTCTTGCCGCAGTGATTAGTTTGGAGCCGAAGTGGGACACGCTACCCACGAATCTCCATCCACGACTTAGGGAAGTGGTAGAACGGTGTCTCGAAAAGTCTGTTACCAAACGATTCCAGGACATCGGCGATGTGAAGGTGGACATTGAGAAGGTATTGGTAGATCCCAGTGGCGTCATCGTCCAGCCGGTTGCTGATGTTGTTCATGCAGCACCGCAGTCGAAGCTGCTGTGGGTGGCGGTGACATTTCTTGCCGTAGCCGTCGCAGTCGTCGCCACAAGGATGGTCCTGATGCCGGTCGAGCCGGGCAGCGTTACTCGTTCCTCGTATACACTCCCAGAGGGGCAAGCCTTCACGAATTTGGCCAATCGTTCGATTCTGACCATTTCTCCTGACGGTTCGAGAATTGTGTACGCCGCGAACCGACAGCTCCACATGAGGCTGATGAATTCCCTCGAATCCACTCCGATTCCCGGGATCGACGAGAACCCCCACTATCCCTTCTTTTCGCCTAACGGGCAATGGATTGGCTACTGGTCTGACGACGACACGCAATTGAAGAAGATAGCCGTCAGCGGCGGCGCTCCCGTGACCCTAGCGAACACCAACGGAAACCCGTTTGGCACACCCACATGGGGAGCTGACGACATGATCGTATGGGCTGAGATGGGTCGAGTCATCAACACGGTTTCGGCCAATGGCGGGACTCCTGAAGTGCTCATTGCGTCGTCTCCTGAAATGGGGAATCTGGGCTCTCCTGAGATCCTGCCAGGTGGAGAGTGGGTCCTCTACAGGGAAGGGAATACGCAACAGGGCCAAATCTTGGTGGAATCGCTCGTCTCGGGTGACCGGCAGGTATTGTTCTCAGGTGTTCGACCCCGGTATCTCTCTACGGGACATATAGTCTACGGGTTGGACGGAGTCCTCTTGGCAGTTCCATTCGACCTGGGAAACCTTGAAGTCACCGGCGGACCGGTTCCGCTTGTCGAGGGGATTCGGCCCGCACCGATGCAGTATGCCGTATCCGATTCCGGATCGTTGGCTTACATTCCGGGAGCGGGTGCCACGACCGAACGAGAGCTGGTTTGGGTGGAGCGCGATGGCGGGGCGGAGGAAACGATTCCCGCCCAGCCCCGCGCCTACGAATACCCTCGCATATCTCATGATGGCAGTCGTGTGGCAGTCGACGAAGTCAACCAAGACGGAGACATCTGGGTCTGGAACTTTGGCAGCGAAAATTCGTTCAGGTTGACAACGGCGGAGGGAGGGGAGGGATATCCGGTGTGGACCGCGGCAGACGCTCGGATCGCTTTCGGTTCGGTAACCGACACGTCTATCGACTGGAAAGCCTCCAACAACACGGGTTCGGTCGAATTGCTGACTGCGGCTGTGGGAAGTGGAACGCAGGGCCCCAACCCGTATTCTTTTGCTTCCGAAGACCGTCTTCTGGTCTTCAGGGAACAAAATCATCCGGAGACGCTCGACAACATCGGGATGATTGCGTTCGAAGACGGTGCCGAGACCGAATGGCTTCTAGCTAGTGAGTTCATCGAGCGCAACGCCGACCTCTCGCCCGATGGCCAGTGGATGGCCTATGAGTCCGATGAATCGGGTCAATTTGAAATTTATGTGCGGCCATTCCCAATGGTGAATGACAACCTGTGGCCGATATCCACAGCGGGTGGGTCACGGCCTCTTTGGGGACGAGACGGCGAGGAACTGTTTTATCTGGAGCCCGGGACACCGCCACGTCTGATGGCGGTCCCAGTCGATATCGATTCTCCGTTCGAACACCAGACTCCGCAGCTGCTATTGGAGTGGCCGTATTTTTCAGGTGCCAATGGCCGGTCTTACGACATTTCGCCGGACGACGGACGCTTTCTCGCCGTCCGTCCGGTCGAAAACAGCGGGGATGTCAGCTTGCCGCAGATCATTATCGTCCTCAACTGGTTTGAAGAACTGAAGGAACGGGTGCCGGTTCCTTGATGGCGGCCTCAAGGCCTGTTATATCCTGCCGGCTCAACCGGTCGATGCAACACAAGCGTTAAATCGTTCAGCCGGAGTTTCAAACCCCAACGTCTGGCGGGGGCGTTCGTTAAGTCTCCGGGCAATGAAGTCCAGATGTTCCTGTGAGTGTACAGACAAGTCCGTTCCTTTCGGGAAGTAATACCGCAACAGACCATTGGTGTTTTCGTTCGAGCCGCGTTGCCATGGACTCTGTGGATCACAGAAGTAGACGTCAATCTTCGTGGCCAGAGTGAAGCGCTTGTGATCGGCCATTTCCCGACCGCGATCCCAGGTCAGCGATTTGTACAGTTCTGTCGGTAGCTCTCTGGCGTGCTCGATGAGCGCCGAGATGACCGTCTCTGTTTCCTTGCTCGACACCTTCACTAACATCACGTAGCGCGAGTGACGTTCGACCAATGTGGCGATGTGGGTGTTCTTAGATCCAGCCAGCAGGTCTCCCTCCCAGTGACCGGGCACGGCACGATCTTCGACTGAGGCCGGACGCTCACGGATCGATACCATATCGGCGAGTTGCCCTTTACCGTGGCCTTTCCGGGTCGCATGTTGGGATCGACGGATCGATCGCTTTGAACGCAAACACAGAGTCAGTTCTTTCTTTAGAGCCCCGCGGGCCTGGATGAAAAGGCTGCGATAGATAATCTCGTGCGACACGTGAAGCGACTCGTCTTCCGGATAGGTGTGCTTCAGCCACCCGGCGATCTGTTGAGGCGACCAGTCCAGGCGGAGCTTGTCTTCGACCAGCTGCCGTAGCCGGAGACATTGGGCCAGGCGGCATGGCTTCGGACGGCGTGCCCTGTCCCACGCCCGCTGATCGGCTTCCAACGCTCGATAGTTATCATAGCCGCCATTGCGACCGATTTCCCGACTCAGTGTCGACGGTGAGCGACCCAGCGCCATGGCCATCGACCGAATCGACTTCTTCGCCGCAATACCCCTGGAAATCTCTTCACGCTCGATCAGAGTTAGGGCCCGGGATGAACGGCAACGGGGCCGCGGACGGATGCCGCCATACACGGCCAGTTGGCGATGAATCGACGTCCCCCCTCTGTCCAGTACACGACCGATCGCTTTGGTGGACTCCCCCCGCTGCCACCGATCCCATATCTCGACCAGCTCCGTGGTTGTGAACCACCGGCGCTTCCTCATCCGTCGCTTCTTTCTTTTCTTCGGCATACACTTCACCTCGCTTCCTATGTGAAGTGTTGCATCGACCTATTGAGACCACACCCGTTGTCGGACGTTGACCGTTCCATACGTCGCGAAGCGCCCTCTGAGTTTCGTTTCAAATGGGTAAAGCAGGTCGTGCTGCGGCTGAACGGGCAGGACAGTCCGGCTTGCCCTCTCATTCAACCGCCGGTGAACGTGATGAACTTGGTGAACGTTCCTGGGCGGGATGCCCCTCTTCGATCCCGATTTCTACATGGTAGGAAGCGGTGCGAGACTTGCACAATCCTAATTTCGGTAAATGCCCTTGTCCAGGCCCCTAACGAGTCGCTCAACCGGGGTTTTGAAAACGGCACAGATGTGGAGAAGGGTACGGACGGTGATCGGGCGACCGGCCTCGATATGCTGCCAGTGCCGTGTAGATTCGATAAGAAGCCTATTCCACCTCGATCGTTCCGAAGGAGCTTTCCTCCACCTGTTTGGGGGCGTACACGAGAACCTGGACGCCCACATTGGCTTGAACGTCCGCCTTAGAGTGTTGGGGCAGTTCACCCAGGAGACGTGCTCCAAGTTCTAGCTGCTTCTCTGCACGTCCGATGGCTTTCAAAGCCAATGCGTTATCCTTCGTTCCCTCGCTACGAGCCTCCCTCAGAATGGCCATCGTCTCTCTGTGCAAAGACTGCAGCCGTCCCACGAGAGTGTCGGCTTCAACCACCTCGGCGATCTCCGCCGACTTCACAAGGGTCGCTGGCAAATCCGCTTTCTTGTGACGAAACAACGCCGTCGTTGACGTTTCGAAACGTTTCGCTATATTGCGGAACGATTCTCCAGTGATCAACGCGGCGTTGATTTCCTCGCGACTCGGATGCTTGCAAATCGTGCAAGTTCTAGGCACTAGGCTTATTCCGGAGCATCGGCGGTTCCAGGCCGTCATCGACTGGGAGAGACTTCACTCATTATACCGCGCCTAGTCGGTTGCTTTTCCGGTCAAATCTAGGAAGAAAATTTCGGTGGACGCGCCCAAACTGTGACGTAAGGCACCAACCTCTTGTTTGATCAGAATCCGAATGCACCTGTCCGGATAGGCGTATTACTGGATTTGAGACTTTTCTTGCTTATAAACCGCATCTGCGGTTAGATTTAACCAACTTTTCACGTTTCGTTTCAGCGCACACTAAAACGATGGAATCCGGTTCCAAGCTTGGCCATTACGAGATCCTGTCGGCCCTGGGCAAGGGTGGAATGGGTGAGGTGTGGCGTGCCCGCGACACAAAACTTGGCCGCGACGTCGCCATCAAGACCCTCCCTGAGGAGTTTGCCAAGGAGGCTGATCGTGTCGCCCGTTTCCGACGTGAAGCCCAATTACTGGCTTCTCTGAATCATCCCAACATCGCTGCCATTCACGGGTTTGAAGAAGACAATGGAACCCACTTCCTCGTTTTGGAACTCGTCGAAGGGGATACGTTAGCCGACCGTGTGAAACGTGGGGCTATTCAGGTTGAAGAGTCGCTCAAGTTGGCTCTACAGATCGCAGAGGCGTTGGAAGCGGCTCACGAGAAGGGTGTGATTCACAGAGACCTCAAACCAGCTAACGTCAAGGTGACGCCTGACGGCAAAGTGAAGGTGCTCGACTTTGGTCTTGCAAAGGCATTTGCGGGAGATGGCAGTGAAGTGGACATTTCCAACTCTCCCACGATCAGTATGGCGGCAACGCAGCAGGGAATGATCCTGGGAACCGCAGCGTACATGTCGCCTGAACAAGCCAGCGGCTTAGAGGTGGACAAGAGCAGCGACATCGGGCGTTTGGAGTGGTGCTGTTCGAGATGCTGACGGGTCAGAGACTGTTCACTGGTGAGACGGCCACGCATGTACTAGCGTCGGTACTGAAGACAGAACCGAACTGGACCACGCTGCCACCCAACCTGCATCCACGAATCCGATTTCTTCTGGAACGCTGTTTGGAGAAGGAGCAGAAAGACCGCTGCCAGGGTATAGCTGAAGCACGGACGTATATTCAGAAGGCGCTGGTCGAGCCGGGTGTCGCATTGACGCAGCCGATTCCAGAAGCTGCCAAGACGCACAAGCCAAGCACAGTGCCGTGGGTTGTGGCCGTCCTCGCAATGCTCGTAGCTGGTATCGCAGTGTGGAATCTCAGATCCGCACCGGAACCTGGTCAAGTCATTCGGTTCCCGTTCGTTCTGCCTGAAGCCCAGCAATTCACGAACGAATTTGGTCACCTGGTAGCCCTTTCAGCGGACGGCACTCGCTTGGCTTATCTCGCGAACGACCAGCTCCGAGGTCGTTCCAATAAGTGTGTAAAAAGAAAAAGGCGGTGTACGCTTTCGGTGAACTATTAACCGTAAGCAAATCCCGGGGCCAACCGGGAGAAAGGTACACCACCCATGGAGAAGAAGAACACACCGGAAGTAGCGGCGTCAACGAAGCAGTATGAGGTTCTGGAAGATTGGGCGCGATCACGAGTGCAGGATTGGCTCCAGGAACTTCTGGAAGACGAAGTGACGCAGTTCTTGGGTCGAAGGAAATCGGAGCGGAGTTCGGATCGACGGGGCTACCGGAACGGTCACGGGAAACCGCGACGGTTTGCGATATTGAACGGAACGATGGAGGTTCGTCGGCCCCGGGTCCGGAACACGACCGAGCGCTTCGAGAGTGAGATTCTGCCGTACTTTCACCGGAAATCGAAGCAGCTGGGGCAACTGCTTCCCGAACTCTATCTTCACGGCCTGGCCACAGGAGACTTCGAGCAGGCAATGCGCGGACTGCTGGGTGCGGGCGCTCCGTTGTCGCGGGCGTCGATTCAACGGCTGAAATCGACATGGCAACTGGAATACGACGAGTGGAGCCAGCAGGATCTGTCCGAGCTTGAGGTGGTGTATCACTGGGCGGACGGCTTGTACGTAAAAGCGGGGATCGCGAAAGAACGGGCGGCACTACTGGTGATCATCGCAGGCCTGTCAGACGGGCGTAAAGTGCTGTTGGCCTGTGAGAGCGGTCAGAGGGAGAGCAAGGAATCCTGGAGTCGTATTCTGCGGAACCTCAGGGATCGGGGTCTGAAGCTGGGACGACTGACCGTTGCCGATGGTCACCTGGGAATTTGGTCCGCCCTGGCCGAGCAACACCCCGAGGGCCAGGAACAACGCTGCTGGAACCACAAGTCGATGAACGTGGTGGATCACCTGCCAAAGACCGACCAGCCGGCGGCCAGGCAGCTTCTCCACGGGATGGCCTTCGCCGACTCCCGAGCCGCATGCGAACGTAAGCGGGATCAGTTCATTCGCCGATATCAAAAGAACTATCCGAAGGCGGGTGAGACGCTGTTGCGGGACTGGGATCGGATGATCACCTTCTATGCGTTCCCGAAGCAACACTGGGTGCATCTGAGAACGACCAACATCGTTGAGTCACCCTTCGACATGGTGCGGTTGAGAACCAACGCCGCTCGTCGCTTCAAGCGCGTCGAGAATGCAACTGCGATGATCTGGAGGTTACTGCGTGTCGCTGAGAAGGCTTGGCGGCACTTAAAGGGTTCCGATCTCTTACAAGAGGTCTATGATGGTCAGCAATTCGCTGACGGCATCAGAGTCGTGTCCAAATCGAAGGCCGCCGCCTGATGACTTTTACACACCTTTTGTAATGACCTCCCAGCTCCACCTACTTAACCTAAGTGAAATGGAGTCACGACCAATTTCAGGCACAGATTCAGAGCAGCCGGGCACGAGCCATCCGGTGTTATCGCCTGATGGGCAGTCCGTCGTCTACTTCGATGGGAATATGCGTGCCGCAAGGAGAACCCCGGCAATCGGAGGAACGGCAGTTACGGTCTGGGAAGAAGGTAGTGGTGGTAATCCCAGAACCATGAGTTGGACTGCGAGCGACATGCTCCTGTTCTCCCAGCCTGGAGGGATTGTACAGACTCCATCAAACGGAGGCACACCTCAGCCCCTAGTTGCAGCCCAGGATGGCGAGGAGTTCGGCAGTCCGCAAATATTACCTGGTGGGGACTGGGTGCTGTCCACGGTGAAACTCGGCGATGGAACCTGGGACGAGGCGCAGATTGCTGTCCATAACTTGGATTCTGGAGAACGAAGGGTGATCTGGGAGGGAGGCAGCGCCCCACGATATCTACCCAGTGGACACATCGTCTATGCGCAGGCAAATACCCTTTTTGCGTTTCCATTTGACCTGGGAAGTCTCGAACGCACCGGAGGACCGGTTTCGATTGTTGAAGGACTGCAGCGTTCGATTAACTTTAGCCACGACACTGCGAATTACCTCGTTTCGGACAATGGAACGCTCGTCTACGTCCAGGGCGGTAGTAGCGCGGTAACGGGGAGGACATTGGTCTGGGTGGATCGACAGGGCAACGCGGAACCGATGGGGGCACCGACACGCAACTACACCCCAACCCACGTTCGCCTGTCGCCGGATGATACAAGCGTGGTGGTCCAGTCGGATGGTGACATCTGGTTGTTCGACGTCATCCGACAGACGCTGACCCGCCTGACCTTTGAGGGGGCGGGTATGCCCGCATGGACGCCGGATGGGCAATTCGTAAGCTATCGGTCTGAACGAGCGGACACGCCGCTTAATCTGTTCCGGGCAAGTGCGGATGGGAGCGGCACTGAAGAGCGGTTGACGACGAGCGAGCTTCGGCAGACAGGCACATCGTGGTCACCGGATGGCCAGTATCTAGCCTTTTATGAAGTTCCGGGTGTCGGAGGCCCGCAAGACCGCGACATCTGGATCATGCCTCTGGATGGAGATCGGGAACCTTCGCCATTCCTCCAAACGCAATTCACTGAGACCGCACCGACGTTTTCTCCCGATGGCCAGTGGGTCGCGTATGTCTCCGACGAGTCAGGCGGCAACCAGGTCTATGTGCTCCCGTTTCCCGGCCCTGGGGGCAAGCGGCAGATTTCGACTGATGGTGGTGTATCCCCTGTCTGGGCACTGGACGGCCAGGAGTTGTTCTACCTGAACGGTGATCAGATGATGGCTGTGGACATTGAGACGGAACCCGGCTTTAGGGCGAGCACACCCAGGTTGCTTTTTGAAGCAGGTTTCATCCCCGATTCCATTGGTGTCGCCGCCTTCGGTGTGACAGCCGACGGCCAACAATTCCTGATGGTTCAAGACGCCTCGATCATAATCAGCGAGGCACAGCGCCCCCAAATCAACATCGTCCTGAACTGGTTTGAAGAACTGAAGGAACGGGTGCCGGGCCCGTAACACCCGCTCCTTTTTCCTGCCTTGGGCCTATCCCGCGATCAGTCATCTTCTCGGACACTGTCTGACATTCTCAACCTGTCATTCTTTACTGAGCGGCAAAACAATAGACCAAGCCATCACCGCCCGAAGCCCGCAACTGTTCCTGGCTGCAACCACGACTGTCATGGGCGGAGTTCCAAGCCGCACGGTCATGATGGCCGATCTTGGCTTTCCCGTCACTGCTGCTCGTCCAGTTGTTGCAGGTCATGTCCTCGCCAGCCGGGAAGGCCGTGCCGTCCGGCTGCGAACCCGTCAGGACATCGTGCCGGTTCGGAGCGTATCCGCTGCCGGGAATCCTTCTGCCTCTCTCGTCGATCACCGTCATCACCGTAAATCTATGTCCCATGCCGTGAAGCTCCTCGACGTTATTGCCGATAAGGGCACCCTGAGCGTTATGCCATGGGCCTGTGCCAATCCGGTCGCGGGCATTCACCGCGTTCGGGCCTTGCGTGCTGAGGTAGGCACGCCACGTGCGGTCGCCCGCACCCACTTCGGCGGCTAGGCTCTGACAGAGCGCGTCGGCCCCGTCCAAACCACCCAGGTCGGCTCCTTCGCCAGAGCCTGCACTTGCGACGAAAAAGGTCATCGGATCAGGTTGCTGCCCTTGGGCCAGGGCCGCCCCTGAAACCAGCAAACTGAGGAAAATCACACCGAAAATAGACGCCACTCTACTCATGTCGCTTCTCCTTCTTGTGAAACTGCAAGTGATCCAATGTTTTCAAGCTGACGGTAAGTTCTTGATTAAAGCATGATCGCAGTTTAGGTGTCAACTGAGCGTCGCCCGGGGGGCGCACGACACGGAAGTGGTGGTGGGCGTTGACGGGTATTGCGGGGGCATCTTCTTGCGGATATAATAGTCGCAAGGAGGTTTCATGTCCAATCCTACGGCTCCCGAGGAAGTTCGCGTTCTGGCTAGTCAACTGGCGGAGCCCCGGCCAATGCGACGGGGTTCGGTGTCGGAGCGATACGTCAAGTGCAACAAGGCCGGCTGCGCCTGCGGCGGCGACCCTGAAGCCCGCCACGGCCCCTACTACAGTGTGTCGCGTGTGATGAAGGGCCGCACACGGTCGCGTTGGCTGGATGCGAAGCAAGCCCGGCAGGTGCGCGAGCAGGTCGAGGCCGGGCAGGAATTCCGCAAGGACGTGGAAGCGTACTGGCAGGCTTGCGAAAGGTGGGCCGACGCCCAACTGGAAGCACGCGAGGCGGCCTCGGACGAGGCCGCTAAAAAAGGGGCTTCAAAACGGCGTTCGAGGCCGAGATCGTTGCCGAGATCGAAACGCTCGTAGGCACGGGCGCCGTCGAGGACTGGGATTTTGAGGCCATCGAGACCGCCACCCGCCGTAAGGCGATGCGGGTCGCGGCCCGCGCCATCGAGGAGCGGTTCAATGCCGACACCTCGGATCATGCGGGGCCGACGGTCGTGTGTGACTGTGGCGGGTCGGCGCGCTACGTGGACCGGCGGTCCAAAACCTTCGATAGCGTGCTGGGCCCGTTGAGACTCGATCGTGCCTACTACCACTGCGCCGCGTGTGAAGTGGGTTTCTGCCCGCGGGACCGGGCGCTAGGTTTGGATGGCGCGTCGGTTTCGCCTGGCGTGTTGCGCATGGTCGGGCGTGTGGGCGCGATGGTCAGCTTCGAGGAAGGCCACCAGTTGCTTGGAGAACTGGCCGGCGTCGAGGTGACGGCCAAGCAAGTCGAACGCGAGGCCGAGGCGCTGGGCCGGGAGATCGCTCAAGACGAGAAGCAGGTCGTGGCACTACCCCCAGCGAACGATCCGGTTCCGCCGACGCTGTATCTGGGGATGGATGGCACCGGTGTGCCGGTGCGCAAGCAAGAGTTGGTGGGCCGGGCTGGCAAGCAGCCCGATGGCTCGGCCAAGACGCGCGAGGTCAAGCTGGTCACCGTCTGGAGCGCTGAAAAACGCGACAAGAAAGGCATACCGGTGCGCGATCCAGGGTCGATCAGTTACTCGGCCGCGATCGAGAGCGCGGCGCAGAAAGATACCGACGACACGCCAAGCCAGTTTGCGGCACGGGTCCAGCGCGAAGCCATCCGCCGCAGCTTCGATCATGCGACCCGCCGGGTCGTGCTCGGCGACGGGGCCAAATGGATCTGGAACCTCGCTGCCGAGCACTTCCCCGATGCCATCCAGATCGTCGACCGCTTCCATGCCAAGCAGCATCTCTCCGATGTGGCCAAGTCCATCTACGGCGCCGGTAGCGATCTGTGCACACAGTGGTCCCACCAACGTTACGACGAGTTGGACGCGGGGAATATCGACGCTATCCTGTCTGCCTTACGGCTACACTCGCCGAAAGATGAGGAGGCGCGCCAGTGCATCGACTACATCGAGAACAACCGCGAACGCATGCGCTACGCCCAGTTCCGGGCACAGGGACTGTGCACCTCGACCGGGGTCGTTGAGGCCGGATGCAAGACCGTGATCGGTGTGCGTTGTAAACGGGCCGGAATGCATTGGACCGTGGCCGGAGCTGACGCCATCATCGCCCTGCGTTGCTCCCTGCTCAGCGGCCGCTTCGAGGATTTCTGGGAACGACGGGCTCTGCGTGAGGTCGCGGCTTGACTCCTATCTCACAAATCTGTCGTGCGCCCTCGCCCGGGTGGGACTTTGTGGGTGGTTCAGAGCTGATGGACTAACCCACGGTTCGGTGCGGTTCAAGTGTGGCCGTCCCAACTGAAGAGCGGTAAGCGAAGAAATGAGGGCCGCCGAGCTTTTCACGATTGCAGAACCGGGATCCACTTGGCGACGCCGCGGCATGAGTGGTGCCATCGACACATCCATACCACTGACAGACCAAGAACGCCATATTTCTCGACTCACGACTCCACCATCGACTCTTCCGTCACCGCCATCTCTCTCCCTCAAGCCAGCGCATGCCGTAGGCTAGGACGCATAGGATCAGCGTGACGCAGACCCAGAGGGCTATGGCTAACACTGGACCACCAGCCACGCTATAGATGACGGCGTAGGCCACGGCGAGAACGTTTGCTCAATCTGTCTAAGACCGGCGTTGCAATAATCATGCATTTCTCACCTCCGCGTGTTCACGGTATCTCAATCTTGATATCATCGTCCTCAACGACTACGTCGTATGCGAGGACATCGGTGGAAGCGGGCGGGCCGATCGCGGCGCCTGTTCTTATGTCAAACTTGCCCCTGTGCCAGGGGCAGGTTACCGTCATCGAATCGACCTGTCCGTCCGCAAGAGGTCCTCCGCGGTGGGTGCACGTACCGCTAATCGCAAAGAAATTACCCTCGACGTTGAATAAGGCCACCTGTTGGCCACCAACGTCTACAGCAATGCATTGGCCCGGTGAGACGTCACTCTTACTCGCTACCGTCTGCAGTTCACTCATATCGTTATTGCCCTCCTCGATTTCTTAGTAACAAGATGGACCTGTCGCAAACGGCTCTTTGAATCAACTCAGAAAAGGATGGAGTGATCCAATCTGCCTTTTCCATTCCAGCAGGTTCGACAAGTGTGTCCTCCAAAACGGGTGTGCCGCACTCAGGGCACATCGAAAGCTCTGATAAGAAGTAGTCAGTGGTCGATGGATCCCTGCCGGTCACTTGATCTAGAATCAAATCGAAGATAATGTCGGCGCCCTCAGAACAGGCTTCACAGCGGCCGATTTCTGCCTGAGCCCGCAGCATTGTTTCCCGGCTCAGGACAACGACCTCTTTTGTTTTCATTGCGTACTGTCCTACAGATTGACGGGCACTCTCATGCTTTGCGAAAGCTTCAGGCGGGGGCTGGCGTTGGCCTCAACGCCCGTTCTTACCGTTGGATAATCAATAACGGACAACGCTGGGATCTATCTGAACAGACCAGGCATCGATCCCACCCTTCATGCTTTTCACGTTCTGGAATCCGTGACCCTTGAAATATGCGGCGGCATCGAGGCTCCGGATGCCATGGTGGCACACCGTAACGATGGCCGTATCTTTCGGCCATCTTTCGATGATCTCTCTAGCAACTTCCTGATCGATCAAAGTGGACTCCGCGATTCTGGTGATCGCATACTCCTCCGGCGTGCGGACGTCCAGAAGCTTGACTTCTCCTCTTTTCAGTTGCTCAACAACAACCTGGGGTGTGACCTCCAGTTGGCGCTCCATTTCCTGGCTCTCTTTGATGAATTCAGTGACCTCTCCGACTTCAAGTTCGTGGCTCACGCAAACGGCCTCGAGCGTATCGTTAGGCTGGAAACCGCAACTGCTGCATCCGCCAACGTGGTATCTCTGGAACAGCGCCCTCTGGGCCGACGGATAGACGTTCAGAACCTGTTCCATTGGCCACGATCCCGAAAGTTCCTGCGGGGTCCCGCTTGAAGCCTCTGATGTGGTGGGCACGGGCGGTTGGGGTGAATCGTCGGCAGGTTCATTCAGTAACGAGAGGTCAGGGCTCACATCCGTAGTACGATTTGTGGGTTCGGACTTGGATGTTGTCATTCGGAAAATTCTTGAAAGTAATGTTGCCACTGGCGTTCCTCCGCTAGCGATTGATTCTGGTGGATGTTCCCGCTTCCGGACCTCCGCACCCTAGCCGGGTGGTTCTCGGTCAACGCGTGTATACGAGAGGCTGGTGTCCTCCTTCCAGCTTCTGACGGTCCCACTTCATCTCGCCTCGACGATAGGAAGACAACTCGAACTCTTGGGTTAACTCAAGGGCCGGAGTAGGGCAGGCGTCTTCGCACAGACCACAGAACATGCATCGTGCAAGATCGAATGTGAACGTTGTCAGCTCTTTCCTGCCTGCGTCATTTCGATCCCACCGGACTTCGATGCAATATTCTGGACACGCCAGCGCACACAGGTTGCAGGAGATGCAGAGCGTCTGCCCAGTTATTGGATCGTTGTTCAGTCTTGGAGCGCCGCGAAATCGCTCGGCTATCTTCGGCCGAGTTTTCGGATACTGTTCAGTGTAGTTCTTGGAGGGACGCTGGTAGGAAAAGGTCAGCAGCAACCCCTTCACGAGATCTAACAGGAAAAGCTTCGCGAAAAAGCTATGTTCTTTGCGGTGCAAGTTCATGGGGCCAGTCGTCGATCCTATGGCGCGACGCCAAAGTGCTCGTAGTTCGTCACGATATATTCCTTCCACTTTTCCGGGACATTGTCCTCAGGAAAGATCGCTGTCACCGGGCATGCAGGTTCACAGGCTCCACAGTCGATGCATTCTTCCGGATTGATGTAGAGCATCGTGCTCTCATCGAACTCCGGCTCGTCCTCCTTCGGATGAATGCAATCGACGGGACATACATCCACACAAGCCGTGTCTTTCGTGTCGATACACGGTTCGGCGATGATATAGGTCACCCAAAAACTCCCCGGCGTTAGAGATTATTGGAGTTTATAACCTATATATAGTATAAACTAGTTTTATTAATAAAATAGCCCGCAAGAGGAGGTAAGATACTGAAATGAAAGCGCGACCTGGGTTCACGACCTCCCAAGTAGGAGTCCTGAAACATCTCAAGCAAAGCGGACCTTCCAGCGCGAAACGAATGGCCGCTGATTTAGAGGTAACACCGGCCTCCGTGCGCAACCACCTGACGGCACTTGAGAAGGCGGGCCTCGTCAGCATCACTCTTAAACGGGAAGGCACGGGACGTCCCTTACACGTTTATTCACTCACAGAAGAAGCGAGAACGTTTTTCCCCAACGACTACGAGGCTTTCATTACCGCTTTCATCCGTGCAGTGGTGGAGTTAGACGGTGATGACAAATTGAACGCGATCTTTAGGCGCATGCAGATGGATGCGGCCTCCCAGCATTCACCACGGATGGAAGGCAAGCAGTTTGAGGATCGTGTGGCCGAGATGGCAAGAATCTTGAGCGACTCGGGGTACATGGCAGAATGGTGCCAGACCGGGAAAAACACTTTCGAACTCACGGAATACAACTGTTCCCTATTGCAGCTGGCCGGCCAGTATCCACAGGTGTGCGCCTGTGAACTGGCACTGATTCGACAGTCGTTGGGCGCTTCGGTGGACCGCCAGGAACATATTCTCGCGGGTGACTCGGTTTGTCGTTACGTAATCCAACGACCGACCTCGCCCGCAAAGGAGAAAGCTCAAGCCAGCCGTCAGCCCTTCCGTGAAAACACCTGAGGGAAGTCGCCCGGCTCGGCTCAGGCTTATTGGATCGCCGTAATGGGGGAACACCAGTGGCAAGACTACTCTCAAGAATTTTTAGGAACGCAATGTCCAAGTCGGAAGACACGGACCTTCCCACAAACGTCAGTCCTCCAGCCATGTCACTGAAGGATCCTCCCGAGGGTTCGGCGCAAGCAGGTACTCCGCCCCCCATAGGGAAGAGCGGCCAGATTCAGATCACCCGAGACTGTGAAGTCGTCGAGATTCCGGGCGGCCGTATCCAACGGCTGTTGGCGGGGGCCTCCGTCTCCATCACCCAGGCGCTGGGCGGCTCCTATACCCTACGCCTACCCTCGCATGGAGGATTGTTCCGACTCGCCGGTCAGGACGCGGATGCAATTGGTATGGAGGTTGCGGCAGAGCCGCCAGGTCCTGAAGCCAGAGCGGAGGCGATCCCAACAGAGGACCTCGCGGCGGAAATCTGGGCTCAACTGAGGACCTGTTTCGACCCCGAGATTCCCGTCAATATCGTGGATCTCGGCCTTATATATGATCTCCAGGTGGCTCCGCACACTGAGGGCGGAAGCCAAGTGGACGTGAAGATGACACTCACCGCTCAAGGTTGTGGGATGGGTGACTCCATTGCCACGGACGCCCAGACTAAGATTCAGCGTATCCCTGGAGTGAAAGTCGCCGACGTGCGGGTCGTCTGGGATCCTCCCTGGACTCCGGACAGAATGTCTGAAGAGGGTAAAACCCTGCTTGGCATTGCTTGATTTGGCGCCCAACCGGCCCGGCACCATGGATCGGCTCCACAGAACCAGTCTGTAACCTGGAGGGCCATGGGACTCGAATTTAAGTACGATAAAGTACAGAAGCTCATCGACATGGGCAAGGAGAAGGGATACCTGCTTTACGAAGAAGTCAGCGATCTCCTGCCTACGGAAATCAGCGCGTCTGCGGAGAACCTCGACGATCTCTTCGCAGCCTTAGGGAGCGCAGGCATCGAGGTCATCGAGACCGAAGACCAATCTTTTGCCTCCCCTACGACTGAGAAACCGACTCGTGAGAAGACATCCGCGGCTGCGTTCGAAAAGACTAACGATCCGGTTCGGATGTACCTCCGAGAGATGGGAGTCGTCCCCCTGCTGACTCGGGATGGGGAGGTCGAGATCGCCAAGCGGATCGAGCGGGGACAGCGGCGTGTTCTCAAAGCGCTATCTCGTTCGCCGATCATCATCCGCAGGATCCTGATGTTGGGTGGCGATCTCAAGAAAGACCCCAGTGTCATCAAGGATTTGCTCCAGTTCAACCACGGCGACCTCACCGAGGGGACGATCGAGCAACGCCATACTGAAACGCTTGAAGCGATGGCGGGCATGACCAGGATCTACCGGACGGTCAACACGCACCGCATTCGGCTCGCTGGAATTCCTAGAACCCGCAAACCCAAGGAGCATCGCAAGGCGAGTTGGCGACTGGGTAGAAGCCGAATCGAGTTGTCGCGATCGTTCCGGTCCTTGACCTATTCGCCGAGTCTGAAGGATAGTCTGGTCCTGCTAGTGCGAGATGCTGTAGGCACGGTTCGTCCCCTGGAGCAGAAACTGGACCGACTCCAACGCAGGGCCGGCCACACCAGGAAGGAGTACGGGAAAAACGTCCAGAATGAGATTCGAGCGGTCAAACAGAAGATCAAGGCATTTGAGGAGGAGCATAAGACGACGGCTCTGGAGGTTCGGCGGGCGCTTCAGACTATCGTCCTCGCGGCGATCGAGGCCGAAAACGCCAAGAAGGAAATGGCGGAGGCCAACCTCCGGCTCGTCGTCTCGATCGCCAAGAAGTATACGAAACGGGGATTGCAGTTTCTCGATTTGATCCAGGAAGGCAACATCGGCTTGATGAGGGCCGTTGACAAGTTCGAGTATCGGCGAGGCTACAAGTTTTCCACATATGCCACCTGGTGGATTCGACAGGCCGTCACGCGCGCCATCGCCAACCAGGCCCCAACCATTCGGATTCCTGTCCATTTGATCGAGACAATCAACAAGTTGATCCGGACGTCGCGGGCGCTGGAGCAGGAACTGGGGCGCGAGCCCACAAACGATGAAATCGCTGCACGAACGGACATCGCGGTTTCGAAGGTGCGGAAGGTTTTGAAGATCGCTCGGGAGCCCCTTTCCTTGGAGACCCCCATCGGAAAAGAGGAAGACTCTCAACTGGGTGACTTCATCGAGGATCGGGATGCCGTCTCGCCGTTCGACGCGGTAATCAAAGTCCACGTGAAGGAAATGACCGAGCAAGCCCTGAATACCTTGACGCCGCGCGAAGAGCGTGTGATCAAGATGCGCTTTGGCCTGGAGGACGGAACCGAGCATACGCTGGAAGAAGTCGGACAGAACTTTGCCGTGTGTAGGGAGCGCATCCGACAAATTGAAGCGAAGGCGTTGAGGAAGTTGCGCGACCCGAGCAGGAGTCGCCGTCTCAGGGCCTTTCTTGACGGCAGTGGGACGAACTGATTTATCTTAGAACTGAAGGAACGGGTGCCAGTGCCCTAGTTTCCGAGGTCAGTGCCTGTTAAATCCCTAGTGTTGATCGGAATTGAAACGGCGCCGAATGTCGCAGGACGTGCCGATCAGTTTCTACCGCGACAATTTCGATAACAGAATTTGAAGGGAGCGGCCGGTGGGAAGCCGCGATGGTGGAGCTATGGATAAAGTAGCTTTTCAGAGCTCACCGGGGAGGGAAACTGCGGATGGATGCGGAGTTCGGACGGTAGCTTTGAAGCGGATCGTGCGAGGAGGGCGTCGAGTTTCGAAGTGAATTGAAGACGGATTCGAGAGTGCAGACGCACGGATGCGATGGCCTGCGCTAAGAGGTCCGCGTGGTGGGGTTGTGCGCACCTCGCTAGGAGGTATCGAAAGCGGCGCATAGTCGGAGTCCGGGTCTGAAGGCGATTTGGACAGCGGTGAGCCGTTCCCGCACCGTCATGGGAGCGTGACAGTCGGGACATCGCCAATTCGGTTCAGTTGACGACACCGAGTCTTGGGTTAATGACGGCACGCACCGGAGTAGTTGCCGGCACGTTTCAAGCGACGCCTTGCGCCGGAAGTTGGCCATAAAGCCAAAGTGACGGATACGGACAAAGCCTTTGGGCAAGACGTGAGAGAGGAAACGTCGGATGAACTCGTCTGTGGGGAGATCCATGATGCGTGGAGTGTGACCGGCCTTGCGATCGATGTATCGGAACTGACCCTGCCCTGGTTTCACGTACATCAAAATGCTGATAACTTTTTGATGAACGGAGGGCGAAAATGGGCGAGAAGGATGGGGTTCCGAATCGGCAGTACACCGATGAGTTCAAGGTGGAGGCCGTAAGGCTGGGCGAATCGATCGGAGGTAGCCGTGCCGCGAAGCGACTGGGCATTCCGGATTCGAGTCTGTGGAATTGGATCAAGCTAAGCCGTGCAGGCAAGCTCAAGGCGGCTGATGGCGCCACGGTGGGGGTGAAGCGATCAGTGGCGGAGGCCGAGGCGGAGAACACCCGATTGCGCCGGGAGCTGGCGAGCACGAAGCTGGACTTAGAAATCGTAAAAAAAGCGGCGGCGTATTTCGCGAAAGAGTCGCGGTGAAGTATGCCTGGATCAAAGAACATCGCGACCAATACAGCGTGACCCGAATGTGCCGCCAGCTTGATGTGTCGCCGACCGGGTATTACCAGAGAAATAAGCGAGCACCCAGTAATCGCTCAATGGCCAATGCGGTACTCGATGCCCAGGTGGCGGCGATTCACGCGGGCAGTAAGCGCAGCTACGGTCGGCCACGGATCGTGCGGGGGCTGCGTGATCAGGGTGTTCAGGTCGGCCACGAACGGGTGCGCCATAGCCTGAAGCGACAGGGTCTGCGGCCGGTCTACAAGAGGCCCTATCGGGTGACGACCGATTCGGCCCATCACAAGCCGATCGCCTCCAACATACTGGATCGACGCTTTGATGGCTGGCAAGTCAATCAGGCATGGCTCGGTGACATCACCTATATCGCCACGGGCGAAGGCTGGCTCTATCTGGCCTGCGTCATGGATCTGGCCAGCCGCAGAATCGTGGGCTGGTCGATGAGTGATCGGATCAAGGCCGACTTAGTTTGCCAGGCCTTGAAGTCGGCGTACTGGCGTCGCAAGCCAGCTGTGGGTCTGATCATGCACTCGGATCGCGGCACTCAATACGCCAGCGACAGCCACCAGCGGTTGATCAAAGACTACCGGATGATTCAATCGATGAGCCGGAGGGCCAATTGCTGGGACAACTCCCCCATGGAGAGCTTCTTCAAAACGCTGAAAGTCGAGCGCATCCATCAGCTGCGCTACGACACTCGAGCCCTGGCCAGGCTCGATATCGTCGACTGGATCGAAGGCTTCTATAATCAAAGACGGATACACTCATCGATCGGCTACAAGACTCCGGTCGATGTGGAGTCCAACCTTATGACTGCTTAGGGAACTGGTGTACGTCGAATCCAGGCAAGGTCAAACTGAACCTGATTGCCGTCGAAACTGATGAGTCGGTGGTTGGAGATCGCCACGCGATGGGTGTAACGGCCCAAATACCGGAGAACCTGTTCGGGACCGCCGAAGGGCGGTTTGGGATAGACGACCCAGGGGTGGATGTGAAGACCCCGAATCCAGGCACGGAAACGGATCGGATCTTTCAGGGCCTGAAGCTTTGGCGGGAAACGGACTTGGTCGGAGGCGACAAGGTCTTTGAGGCCGTCGAGAAACTTGCCGCGAAAGACACGACCGAGTGGGGCGAGGCCCCTCAAGCGTTTGTGGTCTTGGCCCGAGATGCCAGCCTGACTGAAGCTGAGTTGATCAGGCATGCGCGGGACCACATGGCGCATTTCAAGGCCCCTCGCAAGGTCGAATTCGTGACCGAGCTGCCAAAAACCGCCACAGGAAAGATCCAGAAATACGTATTCAAGGAGGGGTCGGACCGCAATCTCCGTCCAGTGAACGTCCAACAGGCTGTGGTCAAGTTAACCGAAAACTGGTCCCTTTGGCGGCAGTGCGCACACAGCTTCCGCTTGCCGGTGCCGTGAAACGGCTTTCCTACCGGAACCAGCCTCTCAAGCAATTCTCAAGTTCCGACGAGCCAGGGCGAAGACCTGACGGACATCCCGGAACTACCCCGCTCCATTCTCCTGCCCATATGACGAACTTGAGTTGAAGTCACACGAGCAAGCACGTCATAATTCTCTGCCTTAGTTAAACGTGTGTACAGTTCAGTCCTGAATGATGAATCTGGAGGTTTGCCATGAGCGTTGCGACCGCTGAAACAGCCGTGACTCCATACGTCCAACAATTTCTCTCTTCGACTCGGAAAATGCTAATAGATGGCAAGTGGGTTGATGCCATTTCCGGGACAACGTTTCCTGCTTTTAATCCGGCCACCGGGGAGGTCATGTCCCAAATCCCAGATGGACAAAGGGAAGATATCAATCTGGCGGTAAAGGCTGCACGGGCTGCATTTGAAACAGGCGCTTGGCGGACAATGACCCCCTCTGAACGCGGGAAACTTATCTGGAAGCTGGCTGATCTGATAGAGGCTAAAACAGAGGAACTCGCTCAGCTGGAGTCGTTGGATAACGGAAAACCAGTCGGCGTGGCCCGCGCTGCCGACGTGCCTCTAGCTGCTGATTTATTCCGTTACATGGCCGGCTGGGCTACGAAGATCGAAGGTAACACCATTCCCATTTCTGTTCCCTACGCACCGGGAGCACAATTTCATGCCTATACCCTGCGTGAGCCTGTTGGCGTGGTCGGACAAATCATTCCGTGGAATTTTCCGCTGCTGATGGCTGCTTGGAAGTTAGGGCCGGCTCTAGCTGCAGGGTGTGCGGTTGTGTTGAAGCCAGCTGAACAGACGCCGTTGTCTGCGCTTCTGCTCGGTGAACTTTTCTGTGAAGCGGGATTCCCACCGGGCGTCGTGAACGTTGTCACAGGGTTCGGGGAAACTGCCGGGGCTGCCTTAGCCGAACATCCGGATGTCGACAAAGTGGCCTTCACCGGTTCCACTGAAGTTGGCAAACTGATCGTGAATGCGGCTGGCGGAAACTTGAAGAAAGTATCACTCGAACTGGGTGGAAAATCTCCAAGCCTGGTATTGCCCGATGCAGATTTAGATTCGAGCATTCCAGGCGTGGCTAGTGCGATCTTCTTCAATCATGGACAGTGTTGCTGTGCTGGGTCACGCCTGTATGTTGAAAAAGCAATTTTCGACACGGTTGTGGCGGGGGTCGCTGATCAAGCGAAACAGATTAAGGTTGGGCCAGGGATGGATACCAACACACAAATGGGCCCGTTGGTCTCGGATGAACAGCAACAGCGTGTTTTAGGGTATTTGGAGTCGGGGATGACCGAAGGGGCAAAAGCCATTGTCGGAGGGAACCGGTTGGGTGACAAAGGATACTTCGTCGAACCCACCGTATTGGTCAACACCAATCAAGACATGAAGGTGATTCAGGAAGAAATCTTTGGACCCGTTGTGTGTGCCGAACCGTTTACTGACCTTGAAGACGTCATCACCAAGGCCAATGACAGCATTTTTGGATTAGCCGCTGCGATCTGGACGAAAGATATCAACAAGGCCCACCGTATTGCGGCTCAACTTAGAGCTGGAACGGTGTGGATCAATTGCCACAATATTTTCGATGCGGCACTTCCATTCGGAGGATATAAGCAATCAGGGTGGGGCCGTGAAATGGGGCATGACGCTCTTGAGCTCTACACCGAGGTGAAAGCGGTGTGCGCTCAGCTATAAGGTACGTGAAGCGTGAGGCGGGAAGAGCGAGCCGTTATACCTTTCAATTGGTTCGAAGAACTGAAGGATCGGGTGCCGGCGCCTTAATCTTTCGAGGTCAGTGCCTGTTAAATCCGGTGATTTCAAGGGGTCGATGCAACACTTCACATAAAAGGAGAGGTGAAGTGTATGCCCAAGAAAAGAAGGAAGAAACAACAGAGCAGTCGGCGGGGCTTTACGTTGGCAGAGCTGGCCGAAGTGTGGAATCGACGGGAGCGAGGGGAGTCTTCCAAGGTGATTGCACGTCTGCTGGGTAGAGAGTCGTCGTCGGTGTACGCAGTGCTGTCGCGCCACGGAGGTATCCGTCCCCGAGCTCGACGCCGCGCACCTCAGGCCCTGACTCTGGTCGAGCGTGAAGAGATTTCCCGAGGCCTTGCAGCCCGGCGATCGATGCGAACTATCGCTCGGTCACTGGGCCGGAACCCATCGACAGTGAGCCGGGAGATCTCTCGTAATGGAGGCTATGATAACTATCGGGCCTCGGAGGCCGATGAGCAGGCATGGGAGCGTGCGCGCCGTCCGAAGCCCTGCCGGCTGACCCGTTGTCCCCAGTTGCGGCAGCGGGTTGAAGAGAAGCTCATCGAGGACTGGTCGCCGGAACAGATTGCGGGCTGGCTGAAACGCACCTGGCCGGAAGACGAGTCGCTTCGCGTGTCACACGAAACCATCTATCGCAGCCTTTTTATTCAGGCCCGCGGGGCTCTGAAGAAAGAGCTCACTCAGTATCTGCGCTCCAGACGCACGATTCGCCGGTCCCGGCACGCGAGCTTGAAAGGCCGGGGTGGGGGGCAGATCAACGACGTCATATCGATCCGTGAGCGTCCCGCTTCAGTGGAAGATCGCGCCGTACCGGGTCACTGGGAAGGCGATCTGATTGCCGGATCAAAGAACACCCACATTGCGACCCTGGTCGAACGTCACTCCCGTTACGTGATGCTGGCGAAAGTCTCCAGTAAGGACACCGAGACCGTCGTATCGACACTGATCGAACACGCTCGGAAACTACCCACGGAACTTTACAAATCGCTGACTTGGGATCGCGGTCTGGAAATGGCCGATCACAAGCGGTTCACTCTGGCGACCGATATTGCCGTGTACTTCTGTGATCCAAAAAGTCCTTGGCAACGCGGTTCGAACGAAAACACAAATGGCCTCCTCCGACAGTACTTTCCCAAAAGGACGGACTTATCGGTACACTCTCAGGAGCATCTGGACAAGATTGCAAGGAAGCTCAACACGCGGCCCCGCAAGACGCTGGAGTTTGCAACTCCAGCAGAGACACTTAATGCAGGTGTTGCATCGACCGGTTGAGCTGGCACCGGTTGGCGGCCAGTGACTTTTCATTCCTTCCGCATCCACCTCCTCTGCTAGACTGCCCCAGCTATCTAAATCCTGATCTGACAAGCCCTGATCATGGAATCTGGCACCAAACTCGCGCATTACGAGATCCTCTCCGCCATCGGTAAAGGCGGTATGGGTGAAGTGTGGAAGGCGAAGGACACCAAACTCGGGCGTGAAGTTGCCATCAAGACCCTCCCTGAGGAGTTTGCCAAGGAAGCTGTTCGTGTCGCCCGTTTCCGACGTGAAGCCCAATTACTGGCTTCTCTGAATCATCCCAACATCGCTGCCATTCACGGGTTTGAAGAAGACAATGGAACCCACTTCCTCGTTTTGGAACTCGTCGAAGGGGATACGTTAGCCGACCGTGTGAAACGTGGGGCTATTCAGGTTGAAGAGTCGCTCAAGTTGGCTCTACAGATCGCAGAGGCGTTGGAAGCGGCTCATGAGAAGGGTGTCATTCACCGTGACTTGAAACCCGCGAACGTCAAGGTTACTGATGAAGGGAAAGTCAAAGTTCTCGACTTTGGATTAGCGAAGGCATTTGCGGGAGATGGCAGTGAAGTGGACATTTCCAACTCACCTACACTCAGGATGCAGGCCACGCAGCAGGGGATCATTCTTGGGACCGCCGCCTATATGTCGCCGGAGCAAGCGAGTGGTGAAGCGACGGACAAGAGAGCCGACATTTGGTCGTTTGGTGTTGTCCTGTTTGAAATGCTAACCGGACGACAGATGTTCACAGGTAAGAACACGACGCACATCCTGGCAAATGTCATTAGGGCTGAACCGGAATGGAATAGCTTGCCAGCCAATTTGCATCCGAGGCTGCGACTACTCATCGAACGCTGTTTGGAGAAGGAGCCCAAAGACCGCTGCCACGACATCGCGGACGCACGAGTAGACATTCAGAAGGTCTTGGCCGACCCGAATGGAGTGTTCGTTCAGCCGGTCGCTGAGATTATTCAGGCCAGACCGCAGTCGAAGCTGCCGTGGGTCGCAGCAGTGGTTCTCGGAATGATCGCCGCTGGACTCGCAGTGTGGTATGTGCGGACGCCGGAACCCCCTCCCGTTACCCGTTTTGCCTTTGTACTCCTAGAAGACAACTTCAGAAATACCGCTCGTCCGGTTGTCGGGTTGTCCCCCGACGGCAGTCAACTCGTGTACAACGCAGTAGGGGGGCTTTACCTGCGCTCAATGGATGAGCTGGGTTCGAGAGTCATTGCTGGAACAGAAGCACCCTTGACGAATCCAGTTTTTTCACCCGACGGTGAATGGTTGACTTACTCGCAGCCGGGACAATTGCTGAAAATCGCCGCTGTGGGGGGCGCACCCGTGCCATTAACTGACGTCGGAAGCAACCCTCTTGGAATTAGTTGGGACGTGGAGGAGACGATTCTATACGGGGCACCCGAAGGCGTTATGCAAGTGTCTTCGGATGGGGGGGAGCCAGAACTGCTCGTCCCGCGTCTGGAAGAAGGAGCCATCGGGTATCCACAGCTTCTACCCGGTGGAAGTGCTGTCCTGTTTGACACTGCGGGCGGGCAGGTTGGGGTTCAATCACTCGAATCGGAAGAACGGAAGATATTGTTCCCCGGACAGCGTCCTCGATATGTCTTGACCGGGCATCTCATTTATGGATTAAACGGCGTGCTTTTCGCCGCTCCGTTTGACCTGGACACCCTCGCCGTGACGGGTGGCCCGGTTCCCCTGGTTGAGGGTGTTCGCATACCGCCAACGCAATACGCTGTGTCCGACTCCGGTTCGCTGGTTTACGTTCCCGGGGTCACGGACGTCGCTGAAGATCGAGTTCTCGGACTCGTTGACCGGAACGGCAACGTGGAGCTTTTGAATGCTCGCCCGAACGCCTATCGCAGTCCCCGGCTCTCACCCCAAGGTGACCGGGTTGTCGTCGAGACAGACGGCGAAGACGGAAGTCACATCTGGGTGTACGACGTGTCTGGAACGACCGCAATCCGCCAATTCACGCAGGTGGGAAACAACATCGGACCGATCTGGACCCCGGACGGAGAACGGATCACCTTTGCGTCGGATAGAGACGGTCCCATGAGTATCTACTGGCAGAACGCCGACGGAAGCGGCGTCGCCGAGCGTATCACGGTACCCGATGAAGGGATTGCTCACAGGCCCGAAGCGTGGTCTCCAGACGGACGCACTCTTTCTTTTACTGCTTATGGAAGTGAAAATGCGGCCCGTCCCTTAGGCGTTGCTCCCTACACTATGTCCATATGGACGCTTTCGCTTGAGGGGGATGATGAAGCGGCGCTTTTCTTTGACCAACCGGACAGTGACGAATGGGGTTCTGAGTTCTCTCCAGACGGACGGTGGCTCCTCTATTCGTCCGGTCGAGGTACAATACGTGATGTGTTCGTGAGACCGTTCCCGGATACAGGCGCCGTATATCAGATTACTCAGGATGGAGGCACGGCCTCGGGATGGTCGCGCGACGGCACGGAAATCTACTACAGGTCTTCGGGATCGAGACTGAGCGACCGCTCATCGTTCAGGATGGTCGATGTTCGGACCGAACCCGGGTTCTCGTTTGGAATCGAGAGAGACCTTCCGATAAGCGGTTACGAGACGGTTATTGTTTCAAGGGATTACGACATCACTCCTGACGGGGAACGATTCATCATGATGCTCCCTGCGGAACAGACTGAATCCGGTGAACCCATCCGTCCCCAAATCAACATCGTCTTGAATTGGTTTGAAGAACTGACCGAACGGGTGCCGGTCCCTTGATTCATAGTCCGGTTTTACCTCGATAGCGCAGTTCCAATCCAGAAGCCCCCCGCAGGGACCTCGAACAAATTCAGATGCCTGGATTCTGACCTACTCTGCCATGAGATCTTCATGTTGATGTCCAGTGAAAATGTCACCGTAACTGTTCGTTGAGAATGTCCGCGAGAATGGTCGCTTTGACAACGTAAAAAGAGCCCGCCTCGATCGGGCGGCTTTGACGGCGAAACGGTCGTTGAAGTCGGACAGGAACGGCTATCGAAATGAATATGGCTGGAGGATTTCTCCTCGATTCGGAATTCTGGAGTACTCAACCGACTTTGAGTAACCCGTCTTGGGCGTGATTAACTTTACCAGTTTGCCTCCACGGAGAGCAGTCGCTCCACTGCTCCGTGACAACTGATAGATGGAACCACTTCAGGACGGCATAGGGGGGGTATATTTGGGGAACAGATCCGCACACTTTTGGGGAACAGATTGGGAACAGATAGGTCAAAACAGCGTAAAATAAGGGGTAGTAAGCGAAACCTAAGTAACTGAAAAGCAAAGACGGGCTATTAAATAATCAGTCTCCGGAACCAGAGGTCACAGGTTCGAATCCTGTCGGGCGTATTCAAGGGCCACTCGGAAGTGGCTTTTTTTGTTGTACTTCTGACCTGTGGTGACGGACATCATCTATTTAGTGGGCCGTTAACTTGGCTTAGTGGGCAAATCGGGAGTTATTGTCAAAAGTGGTGTTTAGGAGATTGATTCAAGCGGCGGTCTGATCGAGCTTTGTCACTTCTGGGTATTCCGCTGATCGTGAACACCAGTTCCGGAATCATGAACACCGATTCCGGCCATCGTGAACACTCGCCGGAGCGAAGCGACGGGTTAGCGTCTCAGTTTATTCCTTCAGAGTCCAGGTTTTCCCTGTTTTAGTCCTTTCCAAAATTATTGTGATAAATCGCCGCCGGCCTGTGTGTAACTGTGCGAAAGCCGGGAGCGTTTTTCGCGGAGGCTTTTGCAAGCAGCGGTGGAAATGATCAAGAGAAAGTCGGCCGAAGGCCACCATTCCCATTTGCACGGCTGCGGCAGTTTCCACAGGCCCCGTGCCCTGCGTGAGGCGCGCGTTCCGCGCCCGGACCCGGATTCCCGCACTTCCTTCGCGCGAGGATTGCGCAGGAGCGACGATTGGGTCCGGGGCCGGCCTGGAGTACCCCCTGGCGGCGGCGTGTGGATGCATCGGTGCGCCGATCATCGGGACTCCTTCAACGTCTTGGGTTGGGTCTTGGTTTGCCGCATCGATGCCCCTTTCAGTTCGATACGGTGCGCATTGTGGAGGAGGCGATCGCAGATGGCGTCGGCCTGGTTCGGGTCGCCAATGACGCCGTGCCAGTCGGGGACCGGGAGCTGGCTGGCGATCAAGATGGCGGAACGTTCGCTCCGTTCCTCGACGACTTCGATCAGGTCCCGGCGTTCAGCGTCGCGCAGCGGGGCCAGGAGCCAGTCGTCGATGGCCAGCAGATCGGTTTTGGCCAGACGGGCCAGGACTCGGGTGTAGGAGCCGTCGCCACGGCCGACCGCCAGTTGGTGCAAGAGCCGAGGCATGCGGACGTAGGTGGCGTTAAAACCCCGCCGGCAGGCGCGTTCGACGAAAGCCGAAGCCAGAAAACTCTTTCCGATGCCGGTCGGACCGGTGATGAGAAGATTGTGCCGGTCTTGGATCCACCCGCAGGAGCCCAGGGCGAGGACTTGGGAACGGTCCAGACGGCGACGATGTTTGAAGTCGACGTTTTCCAGCGATGCCGTCGCGTCGCGCAGCTTCGCCGCGCGCAGGCGTCGGGTGAGCTTGCGGTGCTCCCGGGCCGTCCACTCCTCATCCACCAGTAGGCCCAGACGTTCCTCGAAGCCGAGATCCGTGTACTGATTCGAGCGGCGTTGCTGCTCCAGGGCCTCGACCATGGCCGATAGCTTCATCTGGTTCATCTTCTCCAGGGTTTGTTCCATTAGCATGAGTGCGTCTCCTCGGGGTCCGCATAGTAGGCGGCGCCGCGAATGTTGTCGTGATGGGGCGTCGGTGGGGTTTCGGTGTCCCCGAAAGGCAACCGGTCCTGGGCCGACGACAGGATGTTCTTGACGGTGCGGTAGCTATAGGACTGCAAGTGCAGCGCCCGCGCACTGGCGGCTTCGAGCCGCTCGGCGCCGGAGCGGCGACCTAGACTCATCAATCCCAGGCAGGCCCGGTACCCCTGTTCCGGATGCGGCCACCGTTTCATGATCTCCTCGACCAGGCGGCCGGTCTTGGGGCCAGTTTTCTCCGCCCAACTAATCAGCCGGGACGGTGTCCATTCCGCATGGGCCCGATGGGCACTGGGCATATGTTCGGACAGAGTCGACGGCTTGTGATCGTAGCGACGGCGATGGGACGTCACGCGCCGGCCTTTGTAGTAGACCTCGACAATGGACGCCGTGTAACGCGCTTCCACCCTCTCATGGATCAACTGGCAGGGCACGCTGTAAGGATGGCGGTCCACGGTAATGTGGTAATCGATGCTGACACGACAGTCCTTCCACTCGGCCTGTTCATACCGGTTGGTCGGGAGGGGCTGTAATGCCGGTCGATCCAGCCGCTCGTAGAGTTCCAGGCGGGATACTCGAAGCTTCTGCATCGGCCGCTGGTTCAGTTCCACCAGCAACTCTCGAATGGCTCCGTTCAAGTCGGCCAGACTGAAGAACGTGCGATTCCGGATCCTGGCCAGGATCCACCGCTGTGCGACCAGGACGGTCGATTCAACTTTCGCTTTGTCCCGAGCTTTCCGCGGCCGGGCCGGTATGACAACGGCGCCGTAGTGTTCGGCCTCATCCTGGTAGGTACGGTTGACGCCTGCTTCATAGCGGCAGGGCTGGGTAATGGCACTCTTGAGTTGGTCGGGAACCCAGATCCGGCTCGATCCGCCGAAGAACTCCACCATGCGGATATGCACGCCGACCCAATCGGGGAGTTTCTGGCTCGGTGTCGCTTCCGCGTAGGTGTAACCGCTGGCGCCCAGAACAGCGACGAACAACTCGACTGGAATAGCTTTGCCCGTCCGTGGATCCGTCAGCTGTGGCCGTTTGCCGGAAAAGTCGATGAAGGTCTTCTCTCCGGCGCGGTGCACCTGTCGCATCGAGGGCTTCAATTTCTGGGCCCAACGCCGGTAGATCTCACAGAACTGGCTGTAGGCATATCCCTTTGGATTCGCTTCTCGGTACTCTTCCCACAGCAGGTGCAGGGTGACTCCAACACGCTTCAACTCCTGGTGGATCCGTTCTACATCCGGAGCCACCCGTTCCCGGGAGCCCGGTCCCGCGCGGGGAAACAGCCGCGCTTCAAGCGCTGCCTCGTCCAGGTCTTCGGGCAGCGGCCATTCCAGTCCGGCCTGCTTGGCCCGTCCCAAGTAGTCCGCAACGGTGCCCAAGCCCACGCGACATGCGCTGGCGATCGCCCGGTGGCTGAGCTGTTGGTCGTGTTTGAGTCGTAGAATCTCGCGTATCTGTCTCATCGGTAGTCGTTTCGTTGCCATCAAGGCCCTCCTGTGCTTCAGGAGAACCTAAAAGCTCCAAACTTCGCTACCGACGAGTGATCACGATGGCCGGAATCGGTGTTCAGGATCACCGGAATCACTGTTCAGGATCCCGGAATCCGCGTTCACGATCCCGGAATCGGTGTTCACGATGGATCGGAATCAGTGTTCAGGATGGTCCGGAATACGCATTACGGCTTTCCGGCCAAGCACTGGCAGAGCATCCGAACGACTAATCCCATTGAATCGACCTTTGCCACCATTCGACACCGAACCAAGCGATCCAGAGGCTGCCTGACACGGGATGGAATGCTGCACATGATGTTCAAGCTGGGTCAGTGCGCTGAGAAGAACTGGCGACGATTACGAGGATTCGATGATCTGGTCAAGGTGATTACTGGAGTGAAATTTAACGATGGAATCGAAGTGACAAAGCTCGATCAGACCGCCGCTTGAATCAATCTCCTAAACACCACTTTTGACAATAACTCAACTCCGGACCACACGTGCGACAAACCGCTCGACAGTAGGCGAGGCGGCTCCGGCCAGTCCAGTCGCCTATAACGCGACATCTCCCCCACCTCCCTCATTAAATCACCGCTGTCACTTGCAGGTCGGCGCTGAGAAGAAGGGACCGATCGATGGTCAATTTCTAAGCCTGATTTACTGATCCTAGAATGGAGGCGGCGGGAATCGAACCCGCCGACGGGCCCCTGCTACTGACGAGTCACACCACCTGCAGGGTCTCGGATTCTCTTGTTGAAAGCTTCTTCCTCTGACGGCACGCAGATTCCCTCCCCAAGTTCGGTCTGGATGTCCCGTCTATAAATTTTGGTGTCACTCAGCCACGGCGTCGTATACGTCTCCCGATCGTAAAGCGTCATTGTGAGAGTTCGAAGGTGTCTTCGTCTACGCGCCGCCAGCGTTCCTGGAGGCGCATCGCGTCGCTATGAGGGTTGCCAGAATGGTCCAGCCAGCTGCGTTCTTCGAAACAGACGCTGTCGATAACGAATCTGTCCCCGTCCCACTCTCAGAGGGAGTGACCGTGCCATCGCGTCTCGGAGTTCTCGGGAAGGGATCGCCCGTCAGTCCAGATCGTGCGCCACTGGTGAGTTCTCTGAAAGAACATGAAGACCCTGCCGGGGATCTGAACGAATTCCAGTGGAGTGCTGTAGAAAAGGATTCGCGGCGTTCCGAGGGGGTCACATCCGGGATATTCGAATAGGATCGTTACCCAAAGCGGGCGGAACCGCCCTCGGGCCGTAGGACGGCTTATTGGCATTGAACCTTGCTTCTCCGAGCGGGTTTCTCGGGAAAACATCTTCGCTAAGGGTGAGCAGCTTGCCCCGGGACAGCATCCAGATGACCCCAGTCAAATCCTTTGAAGTTTCGGAATTCTCCTCCAGAGCCGTATCCACTGTCCCCGTCTGTTCCGGGGCCCGGACACAAGCGGCGGCTGAGAACAACAGCAGCGCCAGCGCGAGAGCGGAAACCATCGGGTGATTTTGCATCTCCGAAACTCCTGCAGTGGCTCGATTCAGGTCAATTCCGGCCCGGAACAGCGGGGGCAGGCGCCCCGAGTCCGGAAACGCTCCTCAGTTCTGTTCTCCCGTCCCCAGGACGAGCTCGCCGTCCAGATAAACGGGCTGAGAACGGCCGACGACTCCCAACGGAGTACCCGTGTTAGAGACAGGTTTTGCCACAGCCAAGACCAGGCATCACTGACCTAGGGGAAGTCGCCCGCAGCTAGAACGCGGCCCCACAGCTCAAAAATTCAGTACCCTCAGAAACCATACTCGTGACCCATTGGGTTTCGGACGCACGCCTTCCCCAGCGACTCGATCTTCGATCGACACTGTTCTATCGACGGCCCTCCCGGGGTGGCACCCCACCGCGGGGAGTCATGAGCGACTCCTTACGGCGCACTATCAGGATGCTGAAAAAGTCATCCATGACTTTTTCAGCAACGCCATCCGAGAAGTGTGATTATCGTATGGCTCACATTTTCAATGGCTTACAGCCTTCGAAAATGGTGGCACATCCTGTGCCGCATAGCAGACTGCCGAAAAACGAGCGTTTTTCCCCCAGCCTACTATTGCGGCTGATTGATATACTTAAATAACTCTCCGTCTGTCGTCAGAATCAAGAGCGTATTGGGATCGATCGCCGTTTCGAAAGTTTCCATGCTCTTGGTGAATTCATAGAATGCACCATCGCGATTGTACGCATCCGCATATATGCGTGAGGCTTCAGCGTCGGCCAGGCCTTGAGTTTCCTGGGCCTCCCGGTAGGCTTCGGATTGGATAGACTGGAGGTCGCGTTCCCTCTCGCCCCGGATGCGCGCTGCTTCTCCTTCACCTTCTGAACGGTACTGTTGGGCGATGCGTTGCCGCTCAGCAATCATTCGCGCGAACACATCCTGCTGCACTTCCGCTACGTAATTAATCCGCTTGAGCTGAAAATCGACGAGTTCGAGTCCGAGTTCAGCCAGCCGGGGTGCAGCAGTTTTTCGAATATCCGCCGCGATGTCGGCCCTGCCGGTTTGGATTTCATCAAGGACTCCGGTTTCCTCTTGATCGCCTTCGACTGTCTCTGGTTGTCGGTTGCTGGTCCGAACGACCTGAAGTAGATCGTTCCGGGCAATAGCGTTGCGCGTCTCCCCATCCAGAATATCGTCCAATCGCGACTGGGCCGTATTCTCATCCCCGCGGAGTCGTTCCAGATACGTCAGAGGGTTACTGATCCTCCACCGAGCGTATGCGTCCACCCAGATAAACCGCTTGTCGCGGGTCGGCACCTGATTCGGTTCACCGTCCCACTCGAGAAAACGCTTGTCGAAATAGTTGGCCGTCTGGATAAAGGGTATCTTGACTTTGAGACCCGGGGTCGTGATCGCTTCGCCAACGGGGTCCCCGAATTGCGTGAGGATGACCTGTTGGGTTTCGTCGACAACGAAGAGTCCACTGCCCAGGAGCATCAATACAACAATACCGGCCGAGATCAATAGTGGCGCTTTGACCATGCTTTTCATCAGTTGCCTCCTTGGTTCGGAGAGGTGCTAGTGAATCGGTTGGCAAATCCATCGAGAGGCAGCAAGGGAAGGATGCCCTCGGCGTTGCTGTCGAGGATCACTTTGCCGGGAACACGGGCCATCATGGTTGCCATGGTCTCCAGGTACATTCGCCGGCGAGTCACCCCGGGAGCCTGACGATACTCGTCATAAACGGCGATAAAGCGGGTTGCGTCACCCTCTGCTCGATTGACGCGATTCACCGCATACCCTTCCGCCTGAAGAATCGCCTGCTCAGCTTCGCCTCGGGCTCTGGGGATGACGGCGTTGTAATCGGTCAGCGCTTCGTTGATCAGCTGGTCGCGTTGCTGCTGGGCCTGGTTCACTTCGTCCCAGGACGGCTTGACCGGGTCCGGCGGGTTGACGTCCTGCAACACAACCTGCTCGATTCGGATCCCGTTCTCATACTGATCGCTCAATTTTTGCAGCCGGACCTGAGCAGTGACCTCGATGTCCTGCCTTCCAATCGTGAGAACCTCAGTAACCGTCCGATCACCCACGACCTCTCGCATTACGGCTTCGTTCATGTCACGGAATGTCTCTTCGACATTTCGCACTTTGAAGAGGTAGTTGTAAACGTCGGCCACACGATACTGAACAATCCACTCCACGACGGCCACGTTCAAGTCACCCGTCAGCATCAGTGACTCTTCGTCCAGGCCTGCGGTGGTGAAATTGCTCTGAACTCCGGCCTCAACGGTCCGGAAGCCGAATTCCTGCTTGAGTTGCCGTTCGACCGGGACTTTCTGAACCTGTTCGACAAAGGGTATCTTGAAGCGGAGCCCGGGATCCGTCGTCCGGACAAAGCGCCCCAGGCGGAGCACAACTCCGGCCTCTTCGGGCGCGATCTGATACACGGTGCTCCAAACCATTGCCAGCCCGAGAATTACCGCGACAACGATCAGAACCGGCTTCGCGCCAAATTTTGGCGGGTCGAAGTCTGGGAGCTCGATGTCGTTATCAAGCACTCTGATTTTCATCTTAGAACCTCATTGAAAGGGACGGGAACACGGGACGACCCGTGAGGAGCCCGTCCGGTTAGCCTGTCAGGGAAGGACGTAGCGCGCAGAGGTCTGTGCGCGAGAACAAGAGGAATTTGAAAGGAAACAGGACACGTCTGAGGATAGTCGACCCGAGGCGTTGGCGCAACCGAATGAAGAGAGCTGAAGAAACGACACGAGTTCTTCGCAGCCCAGAAAACGTCTTTATTGCTAAAAGACAGGCAAGTGATCAATCGGCCTCCGGAAGCAGACACCCGAGGTTTGTCGGTCGCAGTTCGAGGGGTTGGACTTAGCAGCCCTTACTCGAATTCCGTTTGACGGGGCCGGCACACCCGTCGATTCAGTTCCGAGGTACCCGTCCGACGTTCGGTCAGACCCACACTGCGTGCCGACAGACCAGTCTACCCCCCCGACAGAGTATAGTGGCTTCGCGTTCCGATCGACGCTCGCTCAATCCTCCGGATACTTGTCTCCCGGGTAGGCGAACAGGACTTCGTTTCTCGCAACCTCCGGATCGCAGGCGCGCCAGCCCATCGGCACGCCCCCTTCACGTCGGGTCAACAGATATGCGTATTTGAACGGACGCGTCAGGAACAACGGATCTTCGAGAGTGATGATCAGACGCAAATGTTCATCGTCGATGATCTGATACCGCTCAGTCACTTTCTTCCGGACCGAAGACGCCATGTGGAGATGATCGTCGATACCATCGGGATCGAACGTAAAGTTGGTGGTTTCGACGACCAGATCATCTCCATCCCACCAGCCGATCGAGTGCCCATGCTGGAAGAGCTTGCGAACCTCCGGGTGCCCGCGTCCGTCCATCCAAATGGTACGGCCAACAACAGTCCCCGCCTCTGCGGGATGGTGAAACTCCAATCGGTTTGGATATCCGGAAATGTACACCCCACTGGAGGCCAATCCAGGAACGGCCACCTCCGCACACTCCGCGAGCGCTGGTGACGCGCGCTGGTCCGCGAACTCGAGCCAAGCCTCTCCCCGCCGGTTCAACGGGAGTTGGTCAACCGGCATCGAGCAGTTGAGCAGCTTTTCACCGTAGTCTCCCAGTCGACCACCACAATTGCCACGGTCCTGGCCATCGGGGTTCCGGATCCCCGTAGTCCAGTTTCCGATAAACGAAAAGGACTTATCGAACTGCTCAACGCTTTGGGCGACCAGAGTCGACCCGCCGATTACGACCATCAAAACCAGAAAACCGCAGGTGGCTCTCACCCCCGCTGCCCTTATCATTGGCATACTCCTGAAACTGTCTCCCATCGTAAGCTGCTGACCCCACGCCAGTCAATTGGTTTGGCTGCGTCCACGATGCCATCGGTCGGCGCAGCAATCTGGAAGACTTTCGACGAACAGAAAGTCGTTCGGGCGGCGCAAGACGGTAAACCCGTCGGATTATCTCATGACGTGACCATGACGTGACAAGGTGCCTAAAGATCATAGAAGTCCGCACTTCACCGCCATCGTTTCACGTCGCAAAGATTGAGCGTGATACCAGCATAGCTTCTAACTAAATATGCCACCGTCTCGCTCGTGTAGCCGGCGATCAGTTTATAATCGGCCATCGCTATCGTCAATGATATATGCCGCCCATAATTTGTGAACCCCAGATCGTTCCATTGTTACGGAGGTAGGTTATGACACACCCGTCCTCACGGATGCATTTCAGTGCAATTGGGATGCGTGCCGTCTTGCTCTTCACGCTCGGCGCCGGCTGCACCCCCGTAGCCCCCGAAGGCCCTGCAGCCGAAGACGCGGATCCTCCATCCGAAGTCGCCGCAGATCCTCAGGCCGGGGTATTCGATACGATGGAGTACCGTATTCGTCTCGTAACCGTCGCGGACGGCCTGTCATACCCCTATTCCATGGCCTTTCTGCCCGACGGGGACATGCTGTTTACGGAGATGGAAGGCCGGCTACGCTTGATTCGTGACGGTGAATTGCGGCCCGAGTCCATTGGCGGAGTGCCGGAGGTGTACCACACCGGCGCCTCAAAGGGCTTGATGGACGTGGCCCTCCATCCGGACTTTGCGGACAACACACTGGTGTATCTGACGTACAACACGATGGGCGCAGACGGCTCCACCATGGTCCTGGGCCGCGGGAGCTTCGACGGGGCCGCGTTGAACGACTTCGAGGAACTCTTCGTGGCCAACGCCTGGGCCATGACGAATGGACGTCAGAATGCGCGGATCGTGTTCGCACCGGACGGCATGTTGTATATGTCGGTCAGCGTCGGAGGGGGAGGCCCCCAGACGGTGCGCGCCCAGCAAATGGACGACCACGCGGGCAAGATTCTGCGTCTGCGCGATGACGGCACGCCTGCGCCCGGTAATCCTTTCCTGGGCCGCGAAGGATATCGCCCGGAAATATATACGATTGGGCATCAGAACGTGCATGGCCTGGTCGTTCATCCTGATACCGGAGAGGTGTGGGACCTGGAACACGGCGACGAGGCCAACACTCTCACGCCCGGTGGAAACTATGGTTGGCCATACACTTCGGTGGGCGGGGCCGGCAGCGCCGCCGGAGGAACTCCGGTTCCCATCCTCCCCCGACCCGAGGGCGTGGAATTGACCGAGGGCCAGATCATCTGGCGCACTCCCGACATCCATCCCACTGGAATGATGTTCTACAGAGGGGACCGGTTCCCCGAATGGAGGGGCAGTCTCTTCGTGGGCGGGCTGGCGACCGGCCAGCTGCATCGCGTCGGTTTCGCCTCCGACGGAACCGAGGTTCGCGAAAATCTGTTCAGCGACATTGGCGAATGGCTCCGCGACGTGCGGCAGGGGCCCGATGGTCTGATTTACTTCAGCAGCTACAGTCACCCTGACGCGCCCGGACAGATTCGGCGAATCGAACCGATCGAGTAGTGCGGGCCTGATCTCCAAGAGGTGATAGCTGGGGTGACAAAATTGGCGATCGTTTCAACCTTAGGCAGGTCTGAGTGCTTGCGTGCGTAATCAGTCGCCGTGTGATTACAGGACGATCTGATATAATTTGCCCCGGAAACCAACACGCAGCAGTAAGCGCGCAGTCCACTCAAGGGCGCAAGGAGTCAAGAAATATGAAGGGCCATCTGGTACCTACGTTTTGCACTGTCCTGTTGTTCGGCGGCCTAAGCGCATTCAACGCATTTAACGCAATTGAAGCGCTGGGACAGAACCCCACGGCCGAGTCCCACGTCGCCACGGCCCGCGCAGCAGCGTACGCCCCCGGCCAGGATTTCACCGGGATATTCGATGGGCTTTGCCGGGAACCGGCCCCGCCCCGACCCGCACCCGCGGCCCGACCTGCAAGCCCTGCGCCCACGGCCCGCACGATTCCGCCACGCGAGGACTGGTATGAGGCGCCGGCGAAACTATTCGACAACCTTTACTACGTCGGCACCTATTTGCAGTCGATGTGGGCGGTGACGACTTCGGAAGGCATTATCCTGCACGATACGGCTTTTGATTACATGGCCGAAGCGCAGATCACCGAAGGCCTCACGAAACTGGGTCTAAATCCGGCGGATATTAAATATGTCATCGTAGCCCACGCCCACGGCGACCACTATCTGGGAGCCAAGTATCTCCAGGACACCTACGGCGCGCGCATCATCATGTCGGAGCCGGACTGGAACGTGATGGCCGCCGACAATAACCCTGCGGCGCTCAAGCCCAGGATGGACATGATCGCCACCGATGGTATGGAACTGACGCTCGGGGATACCACGCTGACGCTCTACGTCACGCCCGGCCATACGCCGGGGACGATTTCGACACTATTTCCACTCAAGGACGGAGACCGGTGGCATCTCGGTAGTCTCTGGGGAGGGAACGGCTTCGGATACCGGCATTTTGCGGAACGTTCTGAAGCTCTCGCGACCTACAGCGCCTCGGCCAAGCGTTTTCGGGACATCACAGCCCGGGCTCGCGCGGATGTGTATCTGTCAAGCCACACCAACCACGATCGAACGTTGGACAAAATCAACGCCGTCAAGTTTCGTATGCCAGGCGAAGCTCATCCGTTCGTCAGCAGCGACGCCGTCAGGCGCCATCTGACCGTCGTCGGCGAATGTGCCGATGCGCAGTTGGCCTGGCTGGGAAGCGCTCCCGAGTAGAGCGGTTAGAAGGCGGAACGATTACCGTAAAGGTTGTCGCGCGATTCCCCGCAGCGTCCGAACAGAACTTCGGTAAAGCGATTGCGTGTGGGCATCAGGCCGTTCTGGCCGTTGCCGAAGATCTCGCTCGCCCGTTGTCGAGACATCCTGCTCTGAAGGCTCGGGGAGGCTTGCGATCATCATGATGGGGAGCCGTCCAGGTGAGTGCATGCTGCCCGACGATCCCCGTAGGCCCCGCACGGGGGAGCATGCAGGGGAACATTCAGGGGAGCATGCAGGGGTACGGGGGGTACCGGACGTACAATGACCCCAGCCCGTGCGGTCAGACTAAGAAATTGTCCGAATAAGAAAACGTCCGAACAGGACGCAACTGGCTGGGGGAGGAACATTCGAAGAAACGTCAACAGCATCCAAACTGGTTCTGGTGCAGATAGGATTGTCGGAGCGATAAGAACAGAAGTGCGTTACGGCGATGCGGACTATGCTGCCATGACGTGACGCCAGATCAGGGCGGGATTCGACTGCCAAGGGATCGGAATTGCGAACTGGCGTTTGTGAATTTTCTGCGCCAGTTCGATGCCGATAATCACCCGTCGCGCATTGTAGAACGCCTTGAATCCCAACATCGGGCGCAATCGCCCCTTCACCCGGCGGTGATCCTGCTCCACAACATTGTTCAGGTATTGACAGCAACGAATCTTCACCGGGTTCCGCCCCCGGAAGTTGAACTCCCCGTTCATTCCCATGCACCGCAGGGCGCTATGGCTCGGCTGGTGGCCATCCAGAGTGATGCTGTGTGGCTCCCGATGATGCTTCAGTGCCTTGCGAAAGAAGGCTTTCGCCGCCGCAATACCGCGTGTTCGACTCAGATAGAACTCCACGGTGTTGCCTTGTCCATCCACGGCGCGGTACAGATACATCCACTGGCCCCGCACCTTGATGAACGTTTCATCAACCCGCCAACTCCCACCCACCGGCCGCTCGAATCGGCTCCAACGCTTTTCGCAGGTTTCGGCATAGCGAACCACCCAACGCAAGATCGTGGTGTGCGAAATCGATAAACCCCGCTCACCTAAAATTACGACCAGGTCTCGGTAACTCAGTTTGAAGCGAAAATACCAGCGAAGGCAGAGGAGAATGATGTCGTCTTCGAACCAACGTCCGGCAAATAGAGGATTCCGTTCAGTTTTGCGATACGCCATATCCCATTATCGCCAAGTCCCTTCCCTATCTGCACCAGAACCCTCCTGGGCCATGTGTGCGAACAACATCGCGGTTTGAGCCGAGGCCTGGGCCGGCACAATCGCCAATCCTCCGGCTGCTGAAAACGCGTATGCCACGAATCCGGTAACGGCCGATGTCCCTCGAACACTTACCCAGCCTTCCTGAAGGGCGGGCCCAGTGAAGCCGAACAGGGACTCGGCACTTTCAGCCAGCCCTCCATTGCCTGCCAGCGTTCTGTTGACGGACGTCGGGCTCCCCGGACAGGTTCCCGCTGGTGGACACGGATAGAAGGTGATTGTGACCGTTTGTTCCGTTGAAACCAGATTAGTCACGCCTAGCGTCGTTAACCAGCCACCGCTACCGAGAACGTGAGGAAAGTTCAGTTCAGTCGTCGTGGCCGCCGCATCGACACCGTTGGCAACACCCCACGACGGACTGACCAGGAAATCCGTCACGATGGCCGTCGCAGCAATCGAAGCCGCACCCGACATCAGGATGTGAGTCGCCTGGCTGACATCGACACCCGCAAAGAGGGCAGCTGTGGAAGACTGAAACGCCCCCATCCCCGCAATCGCTTGAGTCGAGGAAGACAATTCAGAACCGTCGCCTCGTCTAAGAGAAATCGTAACGCTCGATTGCACCGACGCCGTATTCGCTATGTTGATTTCGGTATTGGCTCCCACCAGAGGAAAAATCAGGCTGGGAGCTGACTCGGCCGCTTCGGCGCCGTCCGTAAAGTTCGAAAAATCCCCACCCAACCAGAAGCCCTGTAAGCCGGGAGTGTCGCTTGTCGTGACCTCGACCCAACCCGGTGTCGTCGTTTCGGTGAACAACTCGGAACCCAAGCGGACCAACTGCCCGCCGGCTGCGATCGTGCGTGTTTCCACTTCGAGAGTGGCGCCCGACACCGACCGCAATGTAAAAATCGTCTCAGCGTCCGTGCCGCTGGGGTTGACGATGGCGAAACCGGTGAGGGCAAGGTCCGACTGCGTATAGACCCGCGGGAAGTTGAGCGTTGATTGCCCGAATAGTGTCGCCGGCACGATCAACCAGAGCAGCAAGAAACCCTTCTTCACGCGTCCTCCTTCGTGTCTACAGCAGCCATCCTACAGTCGGGTTACTTTCGGCAACAATTTCATTTGTGCGTCCAATCACTCATGCCCCGAAAAGTACGGACAAGTATAAACCAGCACAGGTACCGTCCATGGACGGCACAAAACAAAGCCAACCCGCTGCGCTGTGCAGTCAGAGACGGCATCTTATTCAACAGGAACAAGATTGGTCCCCGTCTCCGATTTCACCATATGCTAGAATTTTCCTTCGTTTTCAAGAACCCGATAAGGAGCAGAACATTGAAACTACTGTTGATCCTGGCACTATTCGTCGCAATTCCGATCGCAATGGCGCAGAGCAACGGGAATCTGGATCCCGGCGTCTACGCGCTCTTCGAAACCACAGAGGGTAACTTCACGGTCAAGCTGTACGACGACATGGCCCCCAATACCGTTGAGAACTTCATCAGCCTGGCAAATGGGTCCAAGGATTGGACACACCCCACCACCAATGAATCCTTCCAGGACACACCGTACTACGACGGGATCATCTTCCATCGCGTCATCAGCGGTTTCATGCTTCAGGGAGGAGACCCCAGCGGCACTGGAATGGGCGGACCCGGATATCGATTCGCTGACGAGTTCCATCCCGAGGCGAGCCACAGCAAAGCTGGGATTCTGTCCATGGCCAACTCAGGGCCGAACACGAATGGCAGCCAGTTTTTCGTCACCCTCGGGCCGACACCCCATCTGGACAACCGTCACTCCGTATTCGGTGAGGTGGTCGTGGGCATGGATGTGGTCATGGCAATCGGCAATGTGCCCACGGGCGCCCGCGACCGTCCGGTCGAAGATGTGGTGATGAACAAAGTTTCAATCCAGAGGGTCGAGTAACAGAAAAAGAAGTTTGACCGCACAGGCACGGGGGTAAGGACAGACAGAACAGGCGTCGGCCCCTATATCGACCTGATCACCCGGATGAGTCGCATCACATTTGTTCGCACCGGTGAGAGTTCATCCCTCCGAAACCTAGACACCCAGTTTCATCTTCTGTGTGCCTTTTCGGCAAATTTCATCGGGCGGCTTCTGATCTAAGGACATCCAGAAATTCGGTGACGCTGTAGCCGGATCGAACCACGCGCACACCCAGTTCCCGTTCGACGTCCGCAAGCGTCATGTCGTCCAGGAAAAGGCCTTCGTTTCCAATCATCGCCTCGGAGGGCAAAACGACGCAGTCGCCGTAGACCCTTCCCTTGAGGTCTGCAACGAAGTCACTCCCCGTCAGCAGCCCGGCTACATTGATCCCAGATCCCCAGAACCGGTTCCGCACAGCCAGCGTCTTGAGATCCAGGTCCAGTCGGGAGACACACTCGGCCAGATAGGAGTGGAAGAGTCCGCCGGTACACACCGTTCCTTTTAAGGCCGCACCATCGAAATCGGTCACCGAATTCTCGAATTCGTCAAGAAACGTCCGAACCATTCCGACTCCGTTTTCAATCTGGGGAAATTCTTCATAGTGGTCACGCTCAGGAATCGGTTGACCGGAAAGTATGTAGAATTCATCGCCCAAAAAGACGAACGGCGACCCCCGATCTTGTTCGAAGCGCTGCTGGATGGGCTCCAGATGCCGGATCGTCAGTCGAGCATATTCCGGCGTAACGGGTTCGAGTGTCGGAAGATTTTCCCGATGATCCGTGAGCCCGACCGGAACCACGGCAACCGATTGGACGGACGGATAGCGGCGAGAGAGATCTGCGATTGTCCTCTCCAGGTGCAGGGCGTCATTCAATCCCGGACACAGGACAACCTGGCAGTGCAGCAAGATTCCAGCTCCCGCCAGGCGGTCGAGTTTGCGATCCAGGCCGTCGTAGACCTGGTTTCCTAACAGACGGGTTCGAAGTTCGGGTTCGGTGGCGTGGACCGAAACATAGAGGGGGGACAAGCGTTGTTCGATGATACGGTCCAGTTCGGCATCATCCACATTCGTCAGCGTCAGGTAGTTCCCAAAGAGGAACGAAAGGCGATAGTCTTCGTCCTTAATGCGCAGGGACCGGCGGGTATTCGCCGGGTTCTGGTGAACGAAACAGAACACGCAATCGTTGTCGCACACCCAGGGCTCGATGGGCTCAACTTCAACCCCGAAACTCTCCCACTCTTCCCGCACGAACTCGTGGGTCCGCCGCTGAGTCCGCAGCGAGACAGGCTCGTCGAAAACCGCCATCTGGAACTGAAAGTCGATGACATCTCTGGGCGACCCACCATTGACCTCTACAATCTCGTCACCTGCCTGAAGCCCGATGCGTGCGGCCAGCGATCCGGGTTCGATTTCGAGGATTCGCAAGGAGGAAGAGACGCCTTTGTGCGTCGGGGGTGCATGGCGGTATTCATGCTGGGCCGTCATTTTCCGCGCGACGTCCTGATCGTTGGCCTTACGAACGTATGCGCTAGAAGAAAACTGCTTTTTCGTGCCCATTCAATGCTCCAGAAGCCTGCGGCCAACCGCAAGGTACTGGAAACCCGAAACAACGGTGAGCAGACCCGTGAGGATGAACAGGAAATAAACGGCCCCCTCCTGGACCCCCAGCCAGTTGTAGAGAAGCACCGCAAACACAGTCAGGAATTGAAACACGGTGTTCGCTTTCCCGACCACCGACGGCGGAAAAACACGGAAGCCGTAAGTGAGCATGAAAGCCAAACCACCGAGAAGTATGAACACATCGCGAAAGATCACCAGCAGGAGGAGCCAGATCGGAATAGGATTCGGAAACCCCATCTGGGGTAATGACAGGACGATGATTGAACTGCTCATCAGCAGCTTGTCCGCAATTGGATCCAGGATCGCGCCCAGGGACGTTTTCTGGCGGAAGTGGCGTGCGATAACCCCGTCCATCCCATCGGTCACCGCAGCGACGCAGAAGGTGATCAGCGCCCAGCCCAAGCGGCTGTAAACGAGGAGGATGATGAATACCGGGATAAAGATGATCCTCAACATCGTCAGCTGGTTGGCGATCGTTAAGATGCTTGGCTGGTACTTTTCAACCGTAGTCTGGGAGAGTCTGGAGGACACGCTTTTCATCCCAAATCAAGGAAAGGACGCAATGATCTCTGTCACTGCGTCCCTCGATTTTCGGCCGCTTACCGTGGGGGTTACTCCGCCGTCACGGGAACGACGACATCCACAATCTGGCGAGAGCAAAAACCATCGGCCTTCGAACAGAAGAAGTAGACGAGTTCCCCGGGAATCTCATAATCACCCGCCACAGCCGCTTTCACTGCGACATTAAACGCGGGCACGTCCACGTAATAGTCGTCAGTTGATTTCGGGTCTTCTGGAGGCGACTCCCGATTGGCCGCGTCGTGCGTCAACCCGTCCACAGGCTGGAGCTTCAACTGGATCGGCGGCACGCGGTTGATTGCGTATCCGTCGAGGACATCGAACGAAACGATAACTTCGCTGACGTCGCCGGCTTCGACGGCATCGTCCGAATATTTCGCTTCCATGACCTGGGGCATTCCTCCTCCTCCCAGACTCAGGAGCTGGGACAGAAGAAGGATCATTCCGAAGCCAAGGTGCATCATAAACAGCCTCCTCCGATCGCCCGTTCGGATGCGATCCGCACTGCGCCGAGCGCAGGGGAAATCGTCTCGAATTATAGCACGAGAATCATTACGGTCGTAGGCGCCCGGCCCGACGCAATGAAGCTTGCACCCCGGGGTCAGCGAGTGCCCTCGGACCCCCGGAATCAGCCACTTATTTGCATGTGTAGATTTCCTCTGACCGGCGGACCTTCGGATTCTCACCGCCGGTCTTGCTGGCCCGTCCAACCCTGGCTGAACGAGGCGGCCCCAAACCACGGCGCCTTATCCTCCTTGGTGTCTTGTCGGTAAAATCTCTCGTCTCTCTTCCTTCTTCCGAAAAGTCTCGAAAGCTGCGTCTTTGCACGTCGCGATTTTAGCGATCTTCCTCTCCCGCAGTATTTGGTTTCAATGACTTAACGGCGGAACTCTGCGTGCACTGCCTATGGGTGTTCCCGGTGAACGGCCCGGTGAAGCGCGGGCTTGGGGGCTCACTTAACCGAAGGGCCGGTGCCTCCGACGTGATTCGCCGGAACTTATTCTCCAGGTTCCTCTCGGCGGTTAGAAGGCGAGGCTGTGTATTTACAAATGGAAAGGGCCGCAGCTTCGTGGACCGCCGAGAGGAAACACCTACAACCACAACTACCTCGAAGGAGGCTTCATGTTTCGAAAAGCATTTGCAGCGACGCTTCTATTCACGTTCCTGTTCAGCATGGCCGCGTTTGCGCCCTCTGGCATTGAGGCTCAATCATTGCCCACCAGGGTCATCGATATCAATTCGGCTCCCCTGGCAGTCCTGGAAGGTGTCGTACAGGACGAACGTATCGCGCAACGAATCATTGAGAATCGGCCGTACGCCAATAAACGGCAGTTGCTTTCACGTCAACTCGTCTCAGCGGAACAATACGACGAAATCAAGGACCGGATCATTGCACGACGGATCGAAGATTCGGACGATGCCCGCTAACGCAGCAATGTACGCGCGCATGGTTATCGGCGAAGCGATCCACGAAGATCAGGTTTCCGACTTCGTTCGGATCTACGAGTCAGAGGTGCTTCCGAAGCTCCACGACGAACCCGGATTCAGATCGGCAAACTTCATGATCGAGGACGGAGGTCGGATGGCGATTTCACTCACACTGTGGCAATCGCAGGAGGACTGCCTGAAATATCACTCCAGCATGGCCTACCGCCAGTTGGTGGAAAAAACCCAGCATCTGTTGAAAGGGAATTTCGTCGTGCGCCTATTCAGGACGGTGTAGGCCACCCACGCCACCCGCAGCCTTTGATCGCACGCTTCAGATTGTGCGCTCACCCGTGTGGCTACCGGTCAAAGGAAGGTGGCCCCATGCTACGAAACGCCACCGTCGCCGGCAAAGCCGGCATGGGGGTACCGTCCGAAGGGCGGTGGCCTACCGCCAGTTGGTGGAAAAAACCCAGCATCTGTTGAAAGGGAATTTCGTCGTCGCCTATTCAGGACGGTGTAGGCCACCCACGCCACCCGCAGCCTTTGATCGCACGCTTCAGATTGTGCGCTCACTCCGAAAGGAAGGTGGCCCCATGCTTCGAAACGCCACCGTCGCCGGCAAAGCCGGCATGGGGGTACCGTCCGAAGGGCGGTGGGCCCCATGCTTCGAAACGCCACTGTCGCCGGCAAAGCCGGCATGGGGGTACCGTCCGAAGGGCGGTGGGCCCCATGCTTCGAAACGCCACTGTCGCCGGCAAAGCCGGCGACCGGTGCATCTGCAGAAGAGAATCAGCTACTTCCTCCTATACGGCCTGAAATCGACGTTACAGCGATGGCGCCGCAGGAAGTCCATGAACCGCTTGTAATCCGTGTCGGGCATATCGAAGAGATGGACCACCTTCCGGTAGCTTCCCTTTGTTTGAGACAGGCCCCGCCGGATGACAGCCTCGACCTGACGTTTCGTAATAAGGCGATCGGTATAGGGTCGGGCAACGGACTCCCAAAAGTCGTCCACGACGACTTCCTCGACAGGTTCCCGAGCCAGGACGTCGGTTGGCAGAGCGATCGCATCGGCGTCAATCGTTTCAGTCTCCGACATGTAGTAGCTACTTTCGACGACGTTCTGCAGTTCGCGAATGTTTCCCGGGTAATGATAAGCGAGGAGTTTTTCGACCGCATCAGGCGACAGGGCTCTCTCTTTACCGCTCTCAGCGTTCAGCGATTCGACGATATGACGCACCAGGAGTGGGATGTCGGACCGACGCTTTCGAAGAGGGGGGACGTCAATCGCAAAGACGTTGAGGCGGTAGAGAAGATCCTCGCGGAAGTCGCCCGAACGCGCCATCGACCGAAGGTCACAGTTAGTCGCTGCGATAATCCGGGCGTCTATCGGACGGTCGATAATGTCGCCCAGTCGACGCACCTGCTTCTCTTGAAGCACACGCAGAAACTTCACCTGAAATCGCTTGGAAGTATTCGCAATCTCATCCAGGAAGAGCGTTCCCTCGTTCGCCTGTTCAAAAAGTCCAAGCTTGTCGGACACGGCCGTCGTGAAGGCTCCACGCCGGTAGCCGAACATTTCGCTTTCGACCAGGTCTTCGGGAAGGGCGCCGCAATCGATGGGCACGAACGGGTGCTGATGGCGGCTGCACTGTTCATGAATCGAACGTGCCACCAATTCTTTTCCCGTACCGGTCTCCCCCTGGATTAGGACCGAACTCGATGTTCTGGCGGCGGCATGAATTTTCGAGTGCAGGATCTCAATCGCATCACTTTGTCCGATCAGTTTTGTTCGCATCATGACACTACAGCCGGAGCAGACATGGAAAAGGTCACTCAAAAATTGGAACAAGGCAGTCCGGAAGTTCTCGAAGAGCTCGGACGAGCTATCAGAAAGATCCATGGTACGGGCGATCCGGATCTCGAGCAGGAAGTCTTTCTCAGGACCCTGAAGGCATTTCGGAGGGTAAACAGGGTCGAGCATCCGCGCGCACTGATATGGAAAATCGCCAAAGACACGGTCGCCGATCATTGGAGAGTCCGGGCACGGGATCGTTGGAACGATCTGGACGAACTCCAGGAACCGCCTGCCCAGGAAACTGACATCGAAGGTGATCTTGATCGCCGGCGCCGCGTAGAGCAATTACGCAACGCGATCTTGAAGCTCGGATGCGATATCCGGGGATCGGTCTACCTCTTCTACATGGAAGACTATTCAGTTGCCTCCATTGCGCGGATATATCGAAAGTCTCCGTCCGCCGTCAAGATGGCGCTCCATCGAGGTCGCCGGAAATTGGAACGTATGTTTGGACTTCTCGCGACAAACAAATCGCGCTTCGGTCGACTTTGAGTTCAGTTAGCGCCGCAACTGATTGAATACTTGCCGAGTCGAGAATGGAATCCCACGTGAAACAGTGTGATTACGGCACAGGGCTCAACAACAGGGAGGATCAAAACAGAATGAATCAGCATTTCGCAGCGCTCAGTAGCGCCGAACTTTCAACAACAATGGGCGGCGATTGGGATTGGGGCGACTTCTTCGGAGGAGCCGCCTGGTCTTTGGGTGTCGGTTGCGGCATAACCGGGCATCCCGTGCTCTGCTTCGGGGCCGCCAGCTTCGCCGGTCTCACGTTGTACTTTTAGAAGGTCAGCGTCATGACAAACATACAGGAGATTTCTCAATCGGAACTTTATGAAGTTGGAGGCGGTGACTGGTTCGAAACCACATGGGGAGTCCTGCTCGGCGCCGGTTTTGCCGCCGGCTTCCTTGGATCGGGCGGATTTCTGATAGTGGGATCATTCGCCGGGGCGGGACTGATCTTCGGCCCCATGTTCTAAGAGTCAAAACTGTGGGTGCGCTTAACGAGCGCACCGCAATCATCACACTGTAGGTGCACTGGTCGCCGGCAGCTAGCGGCGACCGCCGCACCTGCAATTGGAAAGAGACATGGACATCTTTCAACTCGAACAAACGGTCAAGAATCGAGGGGACAATTTTGTCCTGGGACCGCTCGACCTTCATCTTTCACTTGGGGAAATTCTCGGTGTCATGGGGCCCAATGGTGCGGGCAAGACCACTCTCCTCCGACTGTTGTGGGGCTTTTTGCGTCCGGATGCCGGGAGGGTGTCTGTGTTCGGCAGAACACCTCATCTGGAGCAGGTCTGGATTCGCCTGCGCGCCGGATACCTTCCCGAATCCCTCCAGTTCTATGATTGGATGACGGTTGAGCGATTCCTTTCATTCATGGCCGGATTCTACCCGTCCTGGGACTGGGGCCATGCCTTCGAACTCCTTGAGCAGTTCGGAATAGCGGCCACCCGGACGATCGGAACCTTATCCAAAGGAAATCGGGTCAAGATAGGCCTTCTGGCAGCCCTAGCCCATCGGCCAACCCTACTGATCCTGGACGAACCGACGTCGGGACTGGACCCGTTGATACGGATCGACATACTCGATTTCCTAAGGCGGTCTGCCGATCAGAACGGGACGGGAGTAGTCCTGTCCTCCCATGTCTCCGACGATCTGGACCGTATTGCGGATTCCGTTCTGATGCTGAACGACGGCGCAGTATTGGAGTACGCACCCACCAAGGTACTCCTCGAGAATTTCAACGAGACTCAACTGGAGGCTGTATTTCTAAATGCGGTCGGTCGGATTTCCACATCTCGCGTTCCACATCGCGCGTAAAGACTGGGCCGAAGCACGGCGGATGGTTGTCGGGCTAACCCTCGGACTGATGGTCCCCGCGCTACTGGTCCGCTTTGCTCCGGGCCGGTCGGAAGACTTCGCTAAGGGTCTCCTGGCCGGGTTACTCGCAGGGGCCGGCTTCGGTTACGCCCAATTTTGTTTCCTCAACGAACGCCTGCGAGGTACGCTGGAGTTCCTGCTAGGTCTCCCGATCGAGACGCGGCATCTCGTCCTGGCCAAATTCGCCTCAATGTACTCAATGGTCCTGTTCACCGTGAACGTCCCGGGGCTTTTTGTTCCAGACCTTCGACTGGTCTACATGACCAACGCCGCAGCCCTCTCGTTGGCGACGGTCTTCATGGCCGCAACGGTAATCTCAGACAAACCCTGGGCTTCCCAGGTACCCATTTGGTTCCTCCTCATCTTCATCCTGCCTATTCAACAACTATTGGAACGCTACTACCCCGACGGTTTACCCGCCTTCGAAACCATCACCGCAAACCCAATCCTCCTCGCGTCCCTCGCCTTGCTCATCAGCCCCCTCATTGTCGCGGTAGCGGTTCTGATTTTTAACCGCAAATACGCAAGAGCACAAAGGTGAATGAGAATCCTTTGTCACGGCAGGGCAAAGGGGCATAATCGAATTGCACCGCCTCTATAGGTCCGGGCCTGCTTGAATCCACTTACCAAAACGATCGAGACTGAGTTCCCTCATCTGGGAATGAGATTCGAAAGGGCGAAGAGAATTCCACACGTCTAGAAGAAGCAAGATCTGTCTGTGTACCTAATTCTCGTGCCATCTCCCTGGCCCTCCAACCTTAGCGCCCCCCTGATTCCTACGAGATTGATCGGGTTCCCATCATTCGTGACTATTTCTTTCTTCACATCGGCGTCTTTGCGCATTCGTAGTGAAGTTCTTCCTGTCTCAGTGTCGAAGTTCTTACTTCTCGCGTTGTTCCCACCATTCCCACACGAAGATATCGATGCTTGAGCACATTCCTGCAGCCTGACCCCGTGCGTGCAGCACTTTAGGTATGGTCCCCAGACTGCCCTGTTCCCAACCGTGGCTTACCCGATCGTTCATCAGCATGACGCCAACGACTGTGGGCCCACCTGCCTGGCGATGGTGGCCGCGCACTATGGGACACGCCAATCTATCGCCCAATTGAGAGAAAAGGCCGGGACGGACCGTCAGGGAACCAACCTGGCAGGACTAATCCAGACTGCCCAGGAGGTTGGATTCCAGGCCCGTGGTGTCCGCACAGCAGCGGAAGGTCTCTCCGAGGTCACGCTACCCGCCATCGCCCACTGGTCCGAAGACGGTCGGAACCACTTCGTCGTCATTTTCAAACAAACCTCGCGGCGGGTTACGATCGGAGATCCCGCGCTGGGAGTGCGAAAGCTCACACCAGAAGTATTCAGAAGCCATTGGACGGGAATCCTCATACTGCTGAAACCCACCCTCGACCTTCGAGAGCTATCCACACCGTCGGTTTCGAAACTCTGGTCCCTGGTCGGTCACCATCGAAAGCTATTTCTGGATACACTGCTTGCGGCAGTCCTGATGACGATCCTCGGTCTCGCCTTATCATTCTTCATCCAAGTCCTCGTCGACTTCGTGTTCCTCGTAGGAGCCGAACCTGCCTTGAACTGGCTTGGGCTGGGCATGCTACTCGTGCTTTGCGCACGGGTCTCATTTCTTGGCCTTCGAGTCTATCTCCTCGTCCACCTCAGCCACCGGATCGATGCGGACATCGTGTTGGGATACCACCATCACCTGTTGGGACTGCCGCTCAACTTCTTTTGGAACCGCCGTACCGGAGAAATCCTGTCCCGGTTGAGCGACGCGATGAAGATTCGTCTCGCGATAAGCGGAACGGGCCTCTCTGCGATTGTCGATGGCGCTACGCTCTTTCTGACGTCCGTGGTCATGTTCATTCTTAATTGGCAACTGGCGCTGGTCTCCCTCGTTGTTCTACCCATACTCGTACTTGCGATCTGGGGCTTGACCCGACCAATGAAACGCGCCCAGCGCGCGGCGATGGAGCGGGCCGCTCATTTCGAAAGCCACGCGGTTGAGGCGGTCGGCGCCATCGACACGATCAAAACATTTCGAGCCGAAGACCGCATGCGGCTTCGCGGCGAAATCCGGTTTTATGACACGATCGATGCCGGATTTCGAGCCGCAATCTTCGCACTGCATGCTTCGACATCCACGGCGTTCCTTACCGGTCTATCGACTCTGGGTCTTCTGTGGATTGGAGGACACGAAGTCCTTCGAGGTGAGCTGACCGTCGGTCAGTTGATGGCTCTCTACACGATGCTGGGCACGATCGTGGGTCCTATCGAGCGTCTGGCTACAGCAAACCATTCCATTCAAGACGCGCTGATCGCTGGCGAGCGCCTCGGAGAAATTTTCGAGATCGAAGGCGAAGGTCAGACTCAACAGTCAATGGAGGTCGAATCACCCATTGAGGGCTCCATCGAGTTCCATAACGTGTCATTTCGATACGGCAATCGGCTGCCAATTATCCAAAACCAGACACTACGAATCGACAAAGGGGAATGTTGTCGGATCATGGGTTCCAGCGGGAGCGGCAAGACTACGCTGGTCCGCTCCCTGGGACGGCACCTGGTACCGGAGACGGGGCGCGTCTTAATTGACGGTATTGACATCCAGTATTTCTCCCTGGAAAGCCTCAGGCGGCAGGTCGTCTACCTCTCGCAGGACAGCTACGTGTTGAGCATCTCCATCGCGGACAATATCCGGCTGGGGAAGCCTGATGCCACCACCGACGACCTCCGGCAGGCGGCACGTCGGGCCGGCGCTGAGGCATTCATCGATCTCCTTCCTCTCGGTTACGATTCGGTTGTCGGCGAACGGGGCGCCACGTTGTCGGGTGGTGAGCGTCAGCGCCTGGCACTTGCCCGCGCCATTCTCGTCGATCCCCCGATTCTGGTGTTGGACGAACCCACGAACCATCTCGATGCTCGGGCAACGGATGCGGTCCGCAACCTGATCGAACAACGGCAGCGCGAAAACCGGACGACAATCGTGATTTCCCACGACTCTCTTCCCTCCGACCGCACCGTCCATATCGGCCAGCCCGCCTATGGAACCGCCACCTGACATGAACCTTGGACGAGACCCGCGACTGTTGGGAGCGACAGTGTACGTTCTGTCAGGCCTGTTCGTGATCGCACTCCTATGGGGGTACCTCACCGAAGTCGACGTCGTGGTCCGAGCGCCCGGCATCGTCCGACCCGACGGCGAGGTCGTTCGAATCACGTCGGATGTCGCGGGTTTAGTAGAGGTTGTGCACGTACAGGAAGGCGAATCCGTCCACACGGGTGACGTCCTGATCCAGTTGGATTACAGTGATATCCGACTGGAACGTGACACAGTTCAACAACAGATTGCACTGCTCCAGGAACAAATCGAGAACGTTGTTCGCAGAATCCAAGACGCCTCGAGCATCCACGTGCTCGAAGTCACGAAGCTCGAGGCCGAGATCGTCGCCGCCCGGCAGGACTTGTTGCTCGAGCGAAATCAATATAGGGCCCAATTGGAATCTTCCGTCCTCCGACTGGAACAGGCTCGGGAAGAATATGCAACTCACCAGCGACTGGCGGAGGAAGGGCTGATCGCACGGCGAACACTAGAGCGAGTTGAAACCGAACTGGGGCTTGCCCAGGCGCAGCATCGAGAAATCGAGACCCGACACCCGAGTGCGGCATCATTGAATTCATTGCTGGAAACCAGGAACATGATCGGCGTGCGGTTCGAATCACGGCAACGAGACCTTCGGGCTGAGGAAACGCCCATTGAGGCCCGATTGGCGGACTGGAGATCGCGTCTCGACCGAATGGCACATCAGAGCGAGCTGCGGTCCATCCGAAGTCCGGTGACCGGTCAGGTGACGCTGCTACCCACCCTTCATTCGGGAGAATACATTGGGGCTGGCACGCTGATCGCCGCCATCGCTCCAGTGCCCGTCCGCCCGATCGTCGAGGCTCTCGTACCCAATGCCAATGCAGTCGACGTCAGAGTAGGCCAGCCAGCCCGACTCCGCATCGACGAGTCCGCAACCCTTGACGGTATCGTATTTTCGGTCGGCCCCGACGCACGATTCACCGAATCCTCTGGTGGCGCCTTCCGAGTCCTGATCGCCACGGACACCCTCGACCTGCGGCTGGGCCTCGCCATGGAAGTCCGACTGATCACGCGCGAGGAGCGCGTGCTGAACCTTCTGTTCAACCGGATCGAGCGGGCATTCCGGTGACAACACGGGCCGTGATATCAGAAAGCGTTCAGATTCGCGCCGCGTTGCTCAAACTAAGTCAGTATGTTCATTCCGCAGTGGCGAACGGCTGTGCTCCGTCGTATCCACTGGAAGTCAAGGGAAGTGTTGAGAAGCTCAGGAGGAATCGCAGGAATCCGATGATGATTGAACCCACCCTTCAACACTTCTCTGTGACTGACTGAACGGTCTATCGCATCGCCGATCGCATTCCGCAGCCGATCAGGGCCCCTATGACCACGCCACCGGCATCGGCCAGGGCGTCGGCAATCGAACCGTCCCGCCCCACGACTAAGCTCTCCTGGGCAAATTCGACGGCGATCCCGACCGCCAGTACCACGAGAATCGCTGGCAGCACGCTGCCCTGGATACGGAAGTCCACACCGACAGGGACTAAAGCGAGTCCGGCGTAGACAAGAAAATGGATGATCTTGTCTGCCTGCGGTACGTCAGGCATCGGCACTCTCGGCAAGAGCGAGGCAACGACCACGAGGAATAGGGCGAGCCACCAGGCCACGAGAATTTCCCTGCGCCAGTGGCTCACAAGCAAGTTTGCTCTCGAAAAATTCATCGGGGTTGCCAATTGGACATTTTCAATGGTTGCGGGAGGAAGTGATGGAGTACAGGCCATCGAGAAATGTCTCGGACTTCAAGAGTGCTCTGTTCCAGGAGTTCATATTGTGGTGTGGTGGCAAGACACGTCTGGACATGCTGGGAAAGAGACGATTCAATATGTCCTAAGCTCTTGATCGCGCCAATCCACGGTCCCTCGCCGCAAGAGTGTCTCTTCTGGACTGACTGGGGGCGGGATTGTCGCGCAGTTTACGACTTCATCAAAACGAAATCCTCCAGTACAAGCATATCGAGACCCGACGCAAAAAACGTTTTCAAGGCGTCTCTCGGAGTACAGGCGATCGGCTCGCCGAAATAGTTCAACGACGTGTTCAACAGGGCACGGACGCCGGTCTGTGTGTGGAAAGCATCCAGCAGGTCGTGCAGCCCTGACGGCTCCGACTTTGAAACCGTCTGTAGTCGGACCGGTGATTCTCCTAAGTATTCCGGGAGACGTGTTGACCGGGTGAGATAGGGAGATCGAAAACCGTCACTCCCAACGCATTCATCGTTCATCGCGACGGCGTAGGCAAAATACGACGGGCGCTTCTTGAGATAAGAACTAAGATTGTCACAGGCGTAGGCATTCGCCGGGTTCGCAAATACGCTGCGCGCTCCCAGTGCCCGATATCCGAATTCGCAGCGGCCAGAAAACCAGCCGACCATCTTGCCCGCCTCCAACGCATCGCAGATTACTTTTATCGCGTCCTGGTGTGAATGAAAGGCGTACCGGGCCTTGCAGTTGTCGAGAATTCCCTTAACTGCGTTCAGGTCATATTTTGGACCGAGGAAAGGGCTCAATGCTTCGACCGGAAGGCGGCCAGCGAACGCCAGGGGGCCACCGATCGCACATGCCGGATTCCCGGGTGCGAACGACACAGCAAACGAATGATTGGGGAAAGCCGCTGCGATCGCATCGTTCAAGCGCCAGCTCTGGAATACTCCGCCGCAGAGTGCGACAACCGACTGCGACGACTCCTTCAGTACGGACCCGAGCAACTTCACGATTTCATTTCCCAGCACTGCGCACAACGACGCTGCCAGATCGTAGTGGACTTTGTTCAAGGCGTCTTCAGGACAGCGTTGGCATGCCCCAGCCATTTCTGACAATGCGGACGGGACCTTCTTGAAGTCGCATCCACTCTCAAGGAGTCCGTAGAGATCTGCCTCGAACCGCGCCTTACCGAAGCACGCCATATTCTCCAAATGGTGAATGCGTCCCCGCTCCAGCCCTATGAACCTTGCACAATTTTCAACGAACGACACCACAGGGAAATCGGCCTCAAGTTCGTAGGGGCTCGACCTATGCGGAGAAGACACTGCCCGTGTACGTCCGACCATCAACACATCGACCGCCGATCCGTGGACAGCGCGCTCAAAGGCCAAGTGCGCCGCAACGTGATCCACCGTTGAGACCTCCGGCGACACACCATAGTGGCGAAAGAGGAACTCCTTCACATATGACGAATCGCTCTGGGAAGTCTTCGCGTCCGCTTGAATGGGAGGGACGTACACGAGGGCGTCAATGCCCCTCATTCCTCCGGTATAGGTTGAGAGTATGTGCTCGATAGCACGCGAGCCCGTCGTTTTGAGATCTTTGAGGCCCAAGCCTTTGTAGCGACGCAGTTTGTCTTCTTCTATAGCAAAGACTACTTCCCCATCCTGAAGCAAGCTGACTGCAAAGCCCCGGTCCATTCCGGAAAGGCCGAGTATGTGTACAGGTTTTGAAGGCATTTTAGTTCGTAACGCTAAACCACGTATTCGTCGGTGCGGTACAGGGAGAGGTTGTCCCGAATCCAGTCGATAGTCTGGCTCAGACCGTCTTTAATCGACACTTGAGGCGTCCAATCCAGAAGTTCTCTGGCGGCTGTGTTGTCTGCGAGCAGCCGGTCGACTTCGCTGTCCTGGGGGCGGACACGTGCAGGGTTGGTCTCGATGGGGATATCGCCGCCGATCAAGTGGACAATCGTGCTGGCAAGACTGCCGATCGAAATCTCCGAACCTGAGCCGAGGTTCACGGTCTGACCCACGGCCGTTGGCGAAACAGAAGCCCGGAGAATGCCGTCCACCGTGTTCTGGACAAAGTTAAGATCACGGGTCGGGTGAAGACGGCCGATCTTTACTGAACGTGATTTCAGGCACTGGCTGATTATGGTGGGGATCACGGCGCGAGCCGACTGCCGAGGGCCAAAGGTGTTGAATGGCCGCACTGTGACTACGGGAAGCTCGAATGACAGATAAAACGCCTCGGCAAGTTTTTCAGCCCCAATCTTGCTGGCCGAATACGGGGACTGAGCCTGTAGCGGGTGCTTTTCGTCGATCGGCACGTACTGAGCAGAGCCGTAGACTTCGCTCGTCGAGGTATGGACTACACGTTGGATTTCGAGATCGCGCGCTGCCTGCAGGACGTTTAGAGTGCCAGTGACATTGGTGTGAACGTACGAACGCGGCGCATCGTAGGAATAGGGAATACCGATTAGCGCTGCGAGATGGAAGACAACATCCGTCTGCCGCATAGCTCGAACAACGATCTCGGAGTCGCAGACATCCCCAGCGATCACTTCGATTTCGTTCTTCTTAAGGGAACCTTCGAGCCACCCTCGTGAACCGTCCGAACGATAGTGGACAAGGGCGCGCGTATGGGCACCCTCGGATACCAGACGCTCGGCGAGATGACTCCCGATGAAGCCACCGCCACCGGTTACGAGTACACGCTTACCGGAGAGGCTTGAAACGTCAACTTCCATGCTTTGTTCGGGATTTGAGGATAGAGAGCGCCCAAAGTTCGACCGATCCGATAGCCACAAGTGCAACATGCTGTCGCGGATTTCTTCCAATTCGAGTACGCTGCAGATATCGAATTGAGACGCATGGATGAGGGCTGGCTTACCAGGAGACATCCTATCACTTACTGACAGACAGCCGTTTAAATAAGCTTGCGGAAGCTCAGGAACGGAACTATCAGTCTGTTGAACGACTCCGGCTTCGAAATAGTCCGGCAAAAAACCCTGAGGAACGGTGCTTCCTAAACGGAATGGGCTCACTGGTGGGCACAGCATCCCCTCGGATCACGGCCCGTGGATTGTCTTCGACCAATCGCCGAGCCGGCTCCTCACCAATGATCTCCGCCGCCCCATCCCGACCTGCTGACAGGACTGGTGGGCGTCGACCTGCACGGTGGGCGTCTGTGGCGATGAAGTGCACACAGTTATGTCTCAAAAGCGTCCGGACAGTGCGTTGTGCCGACGATCCAAATTCGCCGGTGATGCTCATGGCGGTCGCCTGAATACGCGTGCCCCGTTTTATGAATTCCTCAACGAGAGACGGCTGATTCTGAATCTGAATGTTGCGTTCGGGGTGGACCAGGATTGGCGTAATCCCGTTGATCTGGAGCTTATCGAAAAGCTCGGAGGCGCCCACCGGAACGTTCATTGAAGGCAACTCAATCAGCATATAGTTCTTTCGGTTGATGGACATCACCTTGGCCGCGGCGGCCTTCTCGACAATGTCGTGGGCGATGTGCACCTCATTACCCGGCAGCACGGTCAGAGAATCACCAATCTCCTGCTGAAGCGCCTGAACTCGTCCCACAACATCGCTCGGTTCGGGATTCTGGGACAGACCGTTGAACATGTGCGGCGTGGCCACCATGTGTGTGATCCCGTCTTCGGCTGCGATGCGCGCCATCTCTACTGATTCGGCCACATTCCGCGAGCCATCGTCCAGACCGGGAAGGATGTGTGAATGGAGATCGACCATTGTGCGAACTTGCTCTTAATTATAAAGCGCCGACAGATCGGATCGTCCTGGGAAGACCTCGTATTGCAGCGAAGTCCAACGGACTGGCACCCGATGGAGTGGATACACCGTCACTTTAATTAGTATAAACGATCGACTTCGCTGCGCGGTGTCCCCGCGTCAATGGTGGGCGAAGTGACCGTGATACTGATGCGACTAAACTCGGTTTATTTGATCTCTGAACCCATGATCCTCTAAACGGCGCCGTGCGGGTTCAGTGGCTTTGGATCATGTGGGCCGTCGGTTCGGACGAATAGATCGTTCCCGAAAAGCGGCACTTCGACGAGCCTGCAGGGATCACTTCAGCGTCAGCGTGATCGCAATTATCTTCCGCGGCCAGGTGTTGCGTTCGATTTCCCGTTTACCGCGGCCCGCACCCGGCACCTAAGCCCGCTGGTCGGCGGGCACCCACTTCAGTGTCGGCGGAGGGCCGACATAATCGGCTCTGGGGCGAATCAGACGGTTGTCGGAGTACTGCTCCAAAATGTGGGCGGTCCAACCGGACATCCGGCTAACGGTGAAGAACGGCGTAAACAATTCGATCGGCAGTCCGATCACGTAGTAGGTGCTTGCAGAGTAGAAATCTACGTTCGCATTGAGCTTTTTCTCTGTGTTCACGATCTGCTCGATGTGCGCAGACATCTCGAACCACTTCGTATTTCCAGCACGCTCAGCCGCTTCCTGTGACATACGCCGCAGGTGGGTTGCCCGCGGGTCTTCCGTACGATAGACCCGGTGACCGAAACCGGGGATCTTCTGCTTAGCGCTCAGCATCTCGCGCACGACGCTTTCCACCTTGGAATCGTCGCCGATTTTCAGTAGCAGCTTCATCACATTGGCATTCGCGCCGCCATGAAGCGGCCCCTTGAGAGCTCCAATGCCCGAAGTGACCGCCGAATACATGTCTGACAATGTCCCCGCGGTAACCCGGCCCGCAAACGTAGACGCGTTGTATTCATGATCCGCGTGTAGGATCAACGCAATATCCAGGGCCCGTTCGATCGTCTCGTTCGGGGCATTGCCCGTCAGCATGTAATAGAAGTTGCCCGCATGACTCAAATCAGACCGGGGAGTCACAGGTTCGTTCCCCTCCCGCAGTCGGGCCACCGAAGCTACCACCGTCGCAGTTTGTGCTGTCAGACGGAGGGCTTTCCGCCGGTTCGCGGCCGGGGAAGAATCTTCAGCTTCCGGATCGAACATCGAGAGCGCAGAAACCCCTGTTCGTATCGCCTCCATCGGGGTCGCCGAACGCGGGAAGTGCCGCATCATCGCGATGATATCGCCCGCAATTGGACGATATCCGGCCATTTCCGAGGAGGTTGCCTCCAACTCGGAAGATGTCGGCAGGGTGCCAAACCACAGTAGATGGGACGTCTCTTCGAAAGTAGAATTTGGAGCCAACTCGTGAATATCGTAGCCCCGATAAGACAAGAGCCCCTTGTCCCCATTGATGTAACAGATTCCGGACTGCCCCGCAATAACATCCTGAAGTCCCGCCGGCATTATGCTCCCTCCCTCGGCTCTCTAATCACAGATGCACACATCCACCACCGTTGTCATGAACTGATGTGTGGCCGGGCTTTGTCGCCAAAGATATTCATCTTATTGTTTTCTACCGCCAGTTTCTACTTCGAATTCTGAGCCCCGGCTTACTCCGAGACGCTGTGCCGCGGAATCGCGATTGATGGCCACCTCGATAAATCCAGAACTGCCCACGACCATAAAGAGCTCGCCTGGTCGGCCTTCTGCATAGGTACTACAGAGCGATTCAATACGTGTACCCGAAATCCAGAGTGCCTTATCCGGGGACAAATCCTTGGACCGGAGGCAGGTCACGATATTACCGAATCGGTCAATGTGCGCAACGTAAGGAATGTCGCCAAAAGTGAGCTTCAGGAAATCACGAATCGGTGGCCCTACCGCGTCCAGGACCGTTCCCGATGCCAATCGTGCGGCAACCGGTGCAAATATGTCACGGCCATGGAACGTTCCGCTCACTGGAGCCAGGAAATGCGCGTCGTTTGTCAAGTGATGCATCGTCGCATTTTCATCCAGACATAACGAAAAAAGGCCGTTATCCGGACCTACGAACATGTGTCGCCCGTCGGAGGCGGCGATGGGCCGCCTGTCAGAACCCACCCCAGGGTCCACGACACCCAGGTGCACGGTGCCCGGAGGGAAGTGGCGAACCGACGAGGCGAGCGCGAACGCACCCTCAGCAACATCGTGTGATCCGATCTCATGCGTAATGTCCACCAAGCAGGCTTCTGGCGCGATGCCCAGGATGACCCCCTTCATGATTCCGACGTAGGGATCGCGCAGTCCGAAGTCGGTTGTCAACGTGATGATCATGCTAGACTCTGGTTACGCCGATGACACGAATGGATCCTCGCAATTTTCGCTTATGAGACACGTATATCTCGACAACAACGCGACCACCGCGATGCGGCCCGAAGTGGCCGAAGCCATGGCGCCATTTTTTACAGAAGCGTATGGGAACGCGTCCTCGATTCACTGGTTCGGTCAGCAAGCCAAAGCTGCCATTGACGACGCACGCGGGCAGGTAGCGCGGCTGATCGGAGCCCGCACGACCGAAATAGTGTTCCTGAGCGGCGGCACCGAAGCCAACAACTTTGCCATCCGGGGTATCGTCGAATCTCAGAGCCCCAAGGGGCGCCATATTATCACGTCACGGATCGAGCACCATGCGGTCCTGAATACTTTAAAGGCGCTCGAAAAACAGGGCTTTGAAGTGACGTGGCTACCCGTAGGATCGGATGGCATTCTCAACGCAGAGCAGGTGCAGGGCGCCATTCGCCCCGATACCATTCTGATCTCGGTCATGCACGCCAACAACGAAATCGGAACGATCCAACCGATCGAGCAAATCGGCCAGATCGCTGTTGAGGCCGGTATCTACTTTCATTCTGATGGCGTCCAGGCACCCGGAAAACTTCCCGTTGACGTGTCCGCGCTCGGTGTCCACCTCTATTCGATGTCCTCTCACAAGATCCACGGACCGAAAGGCGTCGGCGCGCTCTTCATTAAGACGGGAACGCCGCTGAGACCGATGATCACCGGGGGCGGCCATGAACGGAACCGCCGTGCCGGCACTGAAAACGTCGCAGGTATTGTCGGTTTCGGGGTGGCCGCAGAAACGGCCCGCCAGGACCTCGCCGCGACAATGGTACGTATTGAAGATTTACGCGACGGCATGGAAGAACGGCTGAAGAAGGCGATTCCGGATATCCATATCAATGGAGAACATGTCCCGAGGCTCGGGAACACCTCGAACGTCATGGTGGATCATGCCGGGGGCGAGGGTCTGGTGATCTCTCTAGACCTCAAAGGTATTGCGGTTTCAACTGGATCGGCGTGTTCCTCCGGGTCGATGGAGCCTTCGCACGTCCTCACTGCAATCGGGAAGACTCCAGATGAAGGTTTCGGGAGCCTCCGCCTGAGTTTGAGCGCGCTCACGACGACCGAAGACGTTGATTACCTGGTCGAGCAATTGCCTGGAATCGTGGAAAGGCTCAGAAAATTGTCTCCGTACCACAAAAAGAGCTCGCAATTCTAGTCGCTGGACGAACAGCCGACGCTGTCTACGCTGTCTACAATGCATGATCATTCGACTCAATCTGACCCAACACGGGACAGCGACGTCTGTCCCCGGGTGATGACATGATTGCCGTTGCGATGAGTGGTGGGGTGGACTCCTCTGCTGCGGCCGTCCTGCTGAAGAAGGATGGCAACGAAATCGTCGGTCTTTCGATGCAGTTGTGGAACCAGAGGCGTGCGCTTGGCAGCGACGCTGAGCCCGATTCTGAAATTAACCGACTTGGTCGCTGTTGCTCTATCGACGACATCTGGGATGCTCGCCGCGTGGCCGGACATATCGGATTTCCTTTTTACGTCCTAAATCTCGAAGACGCGTTCGAAGAAACTGTGGTTGCACCGTTCGTCCGGAGTTATCAAAGCGGCGAAACTCCAAGCCCCTGCATCCTGTGCAACAACTTCGTCAAGTTCAACCACCTCGTCAATAAGGCTGCGCAAATTGGAGCCGAACGTGTCGCGACTGGCCACTATGCACGCATCCGGTTTGATACCCGTCTGAATCGGTGGACGCTGCTGCGCGGTCGAGACAGCGGCAAGGACCAATCGTATTTCCTGTTCGGACTCACACAGGAGCAGCTTTCAAAAACGGTCTTCCCTCTCGGTGAGCTCAGAAAGGACGAGGTTCGAGAGATCGCACGCCAGGCCGGTCTGCCGACTTACAACAAACCTGAATCCCAGGAAATCTGCTTCGTCCAGCAGGGTTCCTACGCGGACTTCGTCGAGCGGTACTCGCCTGCGGCAACACCCGGAGGGGGGGATATCGTCAACCTCGAGGGAAAAGTCGTAGGTACCCATGCGGGCCTGCACAAATACACAGTCGGACAACGCAAGGGTCTGGTCGCCGCGGGAAAGCCGCAATACGTGATTCGGATCGAACCTGACCAGAACCGCGTTGTGATCGGAGACGATCACGACACCTCGGGACGGGTCTTCCGGGTGCGCGACGCGAACTGGATTGCAATCGACAGACTGAGGGACCCGATCGACTGTGAAATCCAGATTCGCAACCGCTTCGAGCCTCGTCCGGGAACGGTTGCGGTTGAAAATGGTGAGACGATTGTCCGCTTCGACACACCCCAACGTGCCGTGACCCCCGGACAGGCGGCCGTTTTCTACTGGGACGACGTGGTGGTGGGTGGCGCCTGGATCAGTCGCTGATCCCTCTAAGGCCGTCTAATCCACCGACCTCTCTAGTAGCAGCCCGTGGCAGAAAGCTTGAGGGCCGCGTTACGGCCAAACGGGGCTGGATTTTAGGAGGCGACGACGCTGCAATGCTCATTCATTGGGAGGAGTCGGCGACAACGAAGACAGCCCCGTTTCGCCGTAACCCTTTGGGCGCAGGGGGGCCACCGACGTATCAAACGGAGGCCGCAGGCGCCCCGCAGAATTTGTCCGGCATTGGTAAGGCCGGTCGCGATGCAAAGACGGCGCCTGCGGCGTCGGTTTCAAACCTCGGTGGCCACTCCTCACTTCGCGCAGCCAACCCGAAGACCCCTGCGCTCGGTCCTCGAGGCTTCTGCCACGGGCTGCTAGCCCCACGGCTGCTGCGACAATGCAGAACTATTTCAATTATTTTACGGAAATCGAGCGGTATTACCAGACACGGAGGGAGAGCTTTACACTGCTATCCACCCTGGACTGGGTGTTGATTGAATCCTGGAAAGACCAGGGGTTACCCCTCGAAATCGTCCTGAAAGGGATGGATCGGGCTTTCTCGAACGCGAAACGAAAGATCAGCTCGCTGGCCTATTGCGCGAACGCCATCGCTGCAGTTGCCGAAGAACAAAAAGATTTACGCACACAAGAGCCAGCTCCGCCCGAGTTCTCAGCCGAAGAAGTCCAACGATATCTAGATCACCTGGCTGACCAAGTTTCCGCTATAGCAAAGACTTTTCCGGATTTTGAAGGGCAGTTGAACAGCATCGGCGACACCATCCGGGGGCAGGACGCATCTGATCTCCGTTCCGGCGAAACAGCTTTGAACGCCCTGGAAGAAAAACTGATCGCCATCATGAAGATCGCAGCGAACGAAGAAACGCTCATCGAGGTTCAGCGAGCGGTCGAGAGCAGCCTGTCGCCGTTTCGCTCAAAGATGACGGTGGAGCAATTGGCCAGGCTCGAACAGCAACTGTTGAAGCGCAAGTTGATGGAACGCTACGGTGTCCCACGCCTTAGCCTCTTCTATTTAATTTGAGAATCGGATTTATCCGCGAAGATGCAAGAGCGCAAAGGAAGACTCAAATGAGGAATTGTGGGCTGCCCATATGGCGTCCTCTTTTCAGTGTGGGTTGGCGACAGGAGGGTTTCGAACCCATGACGGTTCCATCAGACGAAGTCTACGCAAGCTGGGCCCTTTACCTCTTTCTTCCTTTGCGGTCAGGCACCGATGCGAATCAAGATTGAAAAACTGGTGTATGGCGGGGCGGGGCTTGCCCGGACCGGGGAAGGCGTAATTTTCGTCAGCAAAGTTCTGCCAGGGGAAGTCGTCGAAATTGAAATCGTAAACCGGATGAAGGACTACGCCAACGCTCGATTGGTGAACGTAATCGAGTCGTCATCCCACCGGAAATCCCCTGCTTGCCCCAATTTCAGCACAGTAGGATGCTGTAGCTGGGACTACATTGCGTACGAGAACCAGACGGAGCTCAAAGAATCGATCATTCGGGACAGCCTGTCTCGCCTCGGGCACATTGAATGGGACCAACCGATCGATCGAATCACCGGACCCGATCAAGGTTATCGGATGCGGGCCAGGTTCCACGTGGAGAATCGTCGATTGGGTTTCGTCCGTGAACAGACTCACCATTTCGTGGGGATCACCGCATGTGGGGCGCTCATGCCGGCATTGAACACGTTCATCGGCGAAGCAAATGCAGCGCTCCGGAAACCAGGACTGGGAAAGACAGACAGTGTGCATGCCATCGCCTCACCCGAAACCGGAAAGGTTGGGGCTACGTTTCATGGGGGCCGCGAGCGTGCTTCGTGGACCGATCGCTTGCCCCGAACACGCGTCATCGGCATCGAGTATCGTCTCCGGCCCGATAGTTTCTTTCAGCCCAACCAGCATCTGCTCAAAACGATGGCATTAGAAGTTCTGGCTGCGACCGAAGGCGGTAAAGTGATTCTTGACCTGTATTGTGGAAGTGGCTTCTTTTCCCTGGTCATGGCACGTGGGGCATCCCACGTTATCGGCATCGACCGCCGTTCGATTGCGAACGCTCAATGGAATGCGCGGCGTAACGACATTACAAACATCGAATTTGTCAAATCCGCCGCGTCGGCCTTCCTGATGAAGGCCCGGGTGAAGCCCGACACCGTCGTGCTGGACCCCCCTCGAACGGGCGCAGGCAAGGGCATCGTCCACAAAGTGATCACTCTCGAACCGGAGAAGATCGTCTATGTCTCCTGTAATCCATCGACGTTCGCTTCCGAGGCCAGACTTTTTCTGGATGGAGGCTTTAAGCTGAATTCCCTCAAGTTCGTCGACCAATTCCCCCACACCCATCACATCGAAACCATCGCCGTATTCCAGCGCGGTTGAAATCCGCTGCTGCCTCAATTTGAAAACACCGGCGATTTTCGACTTGATCCAATCATCTTGAAGGCCAATCCCTAAAGACCCGGCCCGGCTTCACCAGTGGTACAATTGACTGGCCTTCCACTAACCTACTTAAGAACTGTTGCCACCACTGGTTCCGCCACTCATCGCTCTTCTGGCGGGGATCCTCGCGTCCCCCTATCTGGACGTTTCCTACTTCCCGACGATGTTTCCTCTGGCGCTGCTGATAGCGATCGCCCGAACTCGATATTCACTCCTACCTATTTTTCTGTTGGGTGGGATTCTCGCATCACGCCAAGAAATGCGGCCGCCGGCGATTGCCGACGACGAATATGCTGTGCGCGTTGTCGCCACTGTTGAAGGTGCCCCGGAGTATCGTGCCCCCGGCTATTACCTGAACGCCCGAATCCTGTCGGTTGGCGAAGCCGAATGGTGGGGGCGCGCCAGACTCTCCTACTTTCCGGCCGACGAAGAGCTCGAGCGACTCTTTCGTCAACTCGATCTGGGTTCGGGAGACAGGATTGAAGTTCTGGTTCGTCTCCGCCCACCTAATGCTTATCGAAATCCCGGCGCTTTCGATTACCGCAGCTACCTCGAACGCCAGCGCATCTACTGGACTGGAACGATCCGAAACCCTCGATTAATCCAGGTCCTCGACAGGGGATGGCACGGCGGGGACCATTTGCGGCGTTGGGTCACTGACCGCATTGCCAGGCATTTCGAAGACGGCGGTGCAACCCAGGCGCTGGTTCTGGGAATGGTTTTGGGACAGCAACGACGCCTGCCCGCCGACGCGGCCCGAAAGTTCCGATCCGCAGGACTGGTTCACTTGCTCGTGGTGTCCGGATTCAACCTGGCTCTAGTCGCCGCCCTTGCGCTCTGGCTCGGCCGGCGTATTCCCCTTGGGCGCTACCGGAGGACGGGGAGTCTAGTTTTCGCACTCGCCACGATATGGGGCTACGCGTTGTTAGTGGAAGGACAGTCGCCGGTCATGCGGGCCACTCTCATGGCCAGTCTCGTGCTGGCCGGCACCCTGCTGGACCGAGGCTACTCGATTTGGAATGCCCTTGCGGGAACTGCGATCGCGATCCTCGTCTTCGCTCCACCAACTTTGGCAGATCCCAGTTTTCAATTCACGTTTCTGGCAGTCCTGGGAATACTGCTCTTGTCGCTCCCTCTGATCCGATGGACGCTGGGGTGGGTCCGGTCCGCATTACGCGATCTCAACAACCCTGATCTTGACGCGCGCTTCGGTCCGGAGATCGCTGATTGGCGCGTTTCCCGGCGCCTCTGGTGCGAACTCCGCGGGTGGCCGATATGGACGGTCACGGGTTGGTGGAAAGTTGGGCTCATTCTGGCTGAGGCACTATGCGTCACCTGGGGCGTCCAGTCTCTGCTACTGCCATTGACGGTGGAATCCTATCATCAGCTTTCAGCCGTGACGCTTCCGCTCAACGTTGTCGGCGCTCTGGTCGCGGCCTGTATCACGCCGATGGGACTTGCCTTAATCGTCCTGCCCCAAGCCCTTGCCGAGAGCGTTTCTTGGACGATGAGACACATTCTGGAACTGTTTATCTGGTCTGTCGATTTTGGGATTGATTTGCCTGGCGGGAGCCTCCGGATTCCCTCGCCCCCACCGTGGATCTGGGTCCTCTACCTGGTCTGTTTGACCGGCGTCATGTGGGCCCTCCGCCGCCAGTCGCTTTCGGGTGTGATCACTGCGGCACCTCTCGTTTTGATCCTGATTCTGACAATCATCCTGAAGGATTTCTCGCCGCCTCCGCCGCTACATCCCACCCTGACTTTCATCGATGTGGGTCAGGGGGACTCCGCATTGGGCGAACTCCCTGATGGGAAACGAATCGTCGTAGATGGAGGCGGCGTGGTTTCAGGCGGATACCGCTCCCTCCACGAGTCCGGCACCTTTTCAATCGGCGAAGATGTTGTCAGCGCTTACCTTTTCTCGAAAGGGCTCCGGCGGCTGGATGCCGTCGCTCTGACCCACGCCCATCACGATCACATGGACGGACTCTTCGACTTGATTCGAAATTTCGAAATCGGCGAAGTCTGGCTTGGAAACAACCCTGTCGTACCCCGCTACAGAGAATTGATCCAAGAAATCTATCAACACAACATTCCCATCCGCTGGTTGGCGGCGGGAGACCGGATTGGCCCGTTTCGTGTTCTGAATCCGCCCGACGACCCAGTCCCTGGCAGACGAGTTCACAACGACGACTCTCTAGTGCTGATGCTGGAGGCGGGAGACGCCCGGGCACTTCTGACCGGGGATCTTGAAAGCGACCTTCTGGGCCTGCCGGACTACGTCGATGTTCTCAAAGTACCCCACCATGGCAGTAGGAACACCCACTTGCGCATGCGCGCTGGAATTCCCGTGATCTCCGTCGGAGCCAATAACCGGTTTGGCCACCCGGACCCGTCGAAGCTGCCCGCCCTGCGGACCGACCTCCTGGGCGCGATCCAGATCAGCCTCAAACCCGGCGGCCCAGAGGTCTCGTTCCCGGGCCTTTGAAGAAATAATTCACCGCAAAGAGGCAAATCTAAGGATCGACTGACCCGAGGATTGCCTACCGAACTGCCATGGTTCGCCACCAGTCTGACAGAACCCTGAACGTCGCGAAAACGGGAACCTCTGCCTGCCTCACCCTTCGCCCCCGTGCGCGTTTGAATCCAGAGATAGTCCAAACCTCCCGGATCTTGACTCCATCGGGTGGACTGTGTACCCTAACTTGTTGCAGGACGGCGACTAAGCGAATCCGGTCCGACGGTCGGCACCCCGGTTGGGGTATCCTGCTCTGATATATTAACCACTATATCTAGGGGTATCCTCCGTGGATCACAGCTATCGTCGAGTTATCTATTTAGCAATGATCTGGCTGCCACTGCTGTCCGCTTGTGTCGGTGGCAACCGTCAGATTGTGCAGACACCTCCCCCCAGGATCGAGGGAATCCCTCCCAGCCCGGTTGATCAGAATCCAACCCTCACCCGAAGCAGAACAGGGCTCGATTCGCGCGCACAGGTGCTTATCGACGTGCGAAGACTACGGGAGAGCGGCGAGGCGCTACGAAGGAGCGGCGACATCGACGGAGCGGGGCGCGATTTTCAAGAGGCGCTCGAGGTGTTATGGGCCTACTCCCGGGAGCACGAGTCTGGTAACCCTGAGATCGAAAGCGAAATCGACGCGATGGTCCTACGCCTCCAGACATTGAAAGCGGTCGAAGAGACCGAGAGTCGAGCCATAGACGCTTTCGCCGGGTTGGAAACGTCCTCCGACGATCTCGGCCCATCGATCAGAGAACAAATGGAGCCTGAGGTAGAGGTACGGGATTCGGCCCTGCCGATCCAAGTTCACGATCGGGTGCTCGCCTTCCTGGAGTATTTCACCGAAGGAAGTGGACGCCGAACCATGGAGGTGGGCTTAGAGCGCGTCGGGCGGTACGGCCCGATGATCCGGCGCATTCTCCAAGAAGAAGGTGTGCCCGAAGCCCTGATTTACCTGGCCCAGACCGAAAGCGGGTTCAGGCCGCGAGCACTCTCCCGATCAGCGGCGAAGGGCATGTGGCAGTTCATAGCTTCCCGTGGCGCAGAGTACGGCCTGCGGCAGAACTGGTGGATTGATGAGCGTGCCGACCCGGAAAAATCGACCCGGGCTGCCGCGCGTCATCTCCGGGACCTGCACGACACGTTCGGAGACTGGCACCTCGCGATGGCCGCATACAATGCTGGTCCGGGCCGCGTTCAGCAGGCCATCCGCGAGGCCGGGGTAGACGACTTCTGGATTTTGGCCGAACAGAATCTGCTTCCGCCAGAGACCCGAAACTATGTGCCAACGATTCTGGCCATGACGTTGATCGGAGGGAATCCGTCCCGATATGGCTTCGATGTACGTCCCGCCAACCCACGGGAAGTTGAGCGTGTCCCCCTCGCACAAGCCACGGACTTGCGCGTCATCGCGGAAGCTTTGGAATTGCCGCTGGGGACCGTCGAAGAACTGAATCCGCATGTCTTGAGAGCAGCAACCCCCCCGGACGACAATCAATTCGAATTGATACTTCCCATAGGATATTCCGAACTGTATGCCGAAAGAATTGCACCTCTTAGTGAAGGGGACCGCCTCCGGTTCCAGCATCACGTCGTAACCCTGGGAGAAACGCTCTGGCAGTTGTCCGAGCAATACGGCGTGTCTATTTTTGCCATCAGCGACACGAACCGCTTGAACGACCAGCACATGATCCACGCCGGCCACTCCCTGATCATTCCCCTGAGCGGAATTCCGAGGCCTGAAACCTCCGTCGCCGAGGTCTCACCACGCACACTCGGGCCGAACCGCTACCAGATCCGCCGGGGAGACACGCTGTGGGGGATCGCTGCAAAGTTCGGCATCGGGGTTGACGACATCAAGACCTGGAACGACATGTCGTCAAGCCTCTTGATCGCGGGAAACACGTTGCGGCTGACCGCGACCCAGGACATGCCCCAGGACTCCGTTCCAACTTCAACTGCGGCCAAGCGTTTCTACAGCGTTCGGGCCGGTGACACGCTCAGCCAGATTGCCTCCTCCCACCGAACTTCAATCGACGCCATCCGCAGCTGGAATCTGGAGCGGGACCTGAACATCATCCATCCCGGCGACGAGATTACGATCTACTGCACAACCGAGATCATTTGCTGAGCCCCTTCTCTCGGCCCCGTGTCTTGAAAAATCGGAGCGCGCGCGGACTGGAAATGGATATAGCCCTAAGTTATTTATTTAGTGATATTTATTCAGGCCACAGCTTTCCGATTCGATCACGATTCTGATACATAGTAAATTATCAGGCATTCCTGTTTAACTTTTTCCGCCTGGGGGCGTCAAACCCCCTGAAATGGATACAATCGCGTTGAAGCGGGCTCCCAAGTCAGAAGCATCCTCTGAAGAAGACCGATTACTGGTCGAACAGGCTCAATCGGGGGATCGCGAAGCCTTCGAACAACTGGTTCACCGCCATGATCGTGATATCTTGCGTCTTGCATTTCATATGCTTGGCAACCGCGAAGAGGCCCAAGATGTCTTTCAGGAGACGTTCCTGAAAGCGTATCGTTCCTTGGGGCGCTTCCGCTCAGACTCGAGCTTTTACACGTGGATTTATCGGATCGCGACCAACGTTGCTCTAGATCGTCTCCGCAAGCGCCAGTCATTGCGCGCGGAGGTATCCTATGAAGCCGACGTGGAAGCGAATCCGGATCGGCCCGCGTTAAAAGACACGCTCGAGGAGAAAGGCTATTACAGCAACCCTGAACGGCGCCTCTACGGCCGGGAAGTCGGCGAAAAAATTCAGGAAGCGGTAGGGACGCTATCCGAAAAAGAACGTTTGGTTTTTGAACTGCGGCACTACCAGGGCTTGAGACTGCGCGTCATCGGTGAAATCATGGGCAGCACCGAGGAAACCGCGAAGAACTATTTGTTCCGGGCCACTAAAAAATTGAGAACCTATTTGGCTTAGACCTAAACGTTGTCCATCGAAGAAGAACTATGAAGTGTCGAGAGCGCCAGCACGATATCGTCCTCTTTCTGTATGACGAATTGGGGAACGAGAAGCGGAACGAACTACGCGTTCACATGGACACATGTGCCGAGTGTCAGCAGTTCTGCGAGAACGAAAAGCAAGTCCACTTTCGGCTTACAGAAGATTTTTCTGAATGGGAAGTCCCCGCCGATTTGCTGGTGGAATCCCGCCGAAGTCTCGCGGAGAAACTGGACCGGCTTGAAGAGAAACGCTGGCGTTGGAGGTTCCGGTCAGTTGTGCCCCAGATCCTGACGGTACGCTTGCTGGAGTCTGCCGCGCTCGTATCCATCGGACTGGCAGTAGGCGTCTATGTAATGAACGAACGCGTGCTGCTGCCTTCACCTCCCGCAGAAGAAAACGAAGTCGCTGAGATCCTCACTTCAATTCCCGAAGGAGCCGACGTTTCAAACCTGAGAATTACGGAAGCCGACCCGACAACCGGGCAGATACAACTCACCGGAGACTTAGTGCAGACGATAGATCTCCAGGGGAATCTGGAAGATCCCAATGTGCGAAATCTGCTGTTCGGGGCGTTGAGTTCACCGGGCAACCCGGGTGCCCGGCTCCAAGCAGTCGAACTGCTGGCTCGGAATCCCAGAGATCCCAGTGTGAAGGAGGTGTTGATCGGCGCTCTTCTGAGCGATGATAATATTGGTGTTCGCCTTTACGCGTTGGAAGGGTTGCAGTCGTTCTCTGACCAACAGAATGTTCGCCAGGCGTTAATCTACGCGCTCGAAAACGATGAAAATCCGGGGGTGCGGGTCAAAGCGATTGAGGCTTTGACGCCTCTAACCGCAGATGAAGCGATGGAAGGGATCGTTCAGGAAGCCATTCGAGACAACCCGAACGCCTATATAACGATGCGGGCGTTGCAGTTTGTAGGCACTGGAAACTGATGAAGAAGAGGAAGAAGAGCTTGATGCCAATAGCCAGACGCGGTGGCTGGACGTTCTTCGCGATCCTTGTAGTCCAATCCACAGTTCTCGCCGAATGTCCTATTCCGCCAGATGGTGCTGTATTTGTGAGAGTCCCGGTTGGGAATCTCGTTGTCGATACGTGGGCGACCGATATGGTTGAGGCTCAGGTGTCAAACTCTGCCATCGAGGTCCGGGAAGAGTGTTTTGCGGATCACGTTGAAATTAGTGGTGTCGCTCCAGAGCGTGTGTACGGCCCGGTCGACTGGGAGATTCGGGTCCCCGATTCGGTGAGCCTTGATCTGGTCACCTTGGCCGGCTCGATTCGAGTTGCCAACACAGACGGCGACGTTACGGCTCGGACAACAGGCGGGTCGGTGATCGTCGGCGATATCGGAGGCGACGCAGCAATGGTCACCCAGGGAGGATCCATCCTCGGAGGCGACATTGGTGGGAACGCAGAACTTCGAAGCCTGGGAGGGGAAATTCAGATTGGAAACGTAGCCGGTGACGCTGAACTCGAAACTCTGGGGGGGCCCATAACCGCGGGAACCGTATCGGGACAGGTTCGAGCCGAGACAGCTGGAGGAACGATCGATATCCAGGAGAGCCAAGGGGACCTGACGGCGATCACTCTGGCTGGTGACATCCTGATCGGGACGGCAGGACGAACGTCGGTTCAAACAGCAGGTGGCAATATTGTCGGACTCGTGATCCACGGTCCGTTCGAGGGTTCGACGGAAATCGGAAATATCCGTGTCGAGCGAGCCGAGTCATCGGTCGAAGCCCGGGCGGGCGTCGGAGACATCGATGTCCAACTGATTCCCTCATCGTTGGACGGTGACCTTCACATCAGCCTGGATACGAATTCTGGAAACATCCGGCTTCTGATCCCGGATGACCTGCCAGCGGAAGTGGCAGCCACCGTAGACCGTGGGATACGCCGCGGACAGAACATCCGTTCCGACTTTCCGTTAGAGAGGGTCAACCGCAGACCCAACCTTCCTTCTTTTTTCCCACAAGCCTTCACAGTCGCACCGATCCGCTCCGAGACTATACTCAACGGCGGCGGAAACCGCATTCAGGTCCATACCTCCCAGGGATCCATCGAAATCCTCAGAACTCCCCGCTGACCCTTTATTCACCCCATCGACAGGCTGCCCGCAATGCTCTCCCCGGGGACTATCGGGCTGGCAGGAAAACCTTTGGAGCGGGCTGGCAGGAAAACCGCTGGAGTACCTGACGGTACGTGAATTGGCACGCCAACGCGGTGCCAAAGCCCTTATTCTTGTCCGCGGAGAATGACGGTCTTGGCCAAGGAAGGGCTGAGGTATTTCACGGCGATTGCCCGAACCTCGTCTCGCGTCACTCGACGGATCGCCTCGCTGAAACCCGTGACCCCGGACATGCCATCACCCGCAATGATCGCGCGAGCGAAAGCGAGCCCGCGGTCGCGGCGTGTTTGGAGGCTGATCGCATGCGCCCCGATCGAGTAGTTGATCGCTCTCTTCAGTTCTTCGTCAGTTATCCCCTCCTCAACCAAGCGGGTGATTTCCGCCGCTAAAGAAGAGCGGACCTTATCTTCGTTCTCAGGCGAAAACGCGGTATACACAAAAAACGCTCCGGAACGACTGAGAAAAGTATCAAAGACCTGAACGTTATAAGCCAAACCTTGATCTTCGCGGATTGTTTCGAACAAGCGGCCACCCAATCCAGACAGAACGTTCTCAATCACGATCAGGGGAAAGCGGTCCCGGTGCGATAACTGAGGCCCGATCGTGCCGTACACCATCGCGCTTTGTCTCCGGTTCGCGGTTTCGAAGCGCTCCTCTCTCTCTAGCGCGACGGCGGGTACGGGTAATCGTGCAATATTCCGCTCGCTAAGATCCTCGTTTGTCAACGTCTCCGTAACCGATGCCACCAGGCCGGTCCCGTTCGTATCCCCAACGATGACGATCAGCGGGACCAGCGTCCGCTGATGTAGACGGTGCCACTCGCTGAGATCGTCAGCGGACAGCGGGTTCAGGGATGCCTCCGTTCCGACGGCGGAACGCGCATAGGAGTGTCCGTCGAAGGCTGTTTCCAAGAACAGCTGCACGGGGTAACGCAAGTTGTCGTCGCGGAGCTGGGAAATTCGAGCCGCCTGGAGCGCCCGTTCGATTTCAACCTGATCTTCGGGAAACGTAGGGTCCTGAAGCACCTCCACCAGGATCTCGAGCGCGTCCTCTGTCTGGCCGCTCACGCCGTCGAGAACGTAACCGAAATAGTCTGGATCGTTGACGACTTCGATTCTGGCGCCCGCGTTTTCAAGACGGCGTGAAATGTCTGCTGTATTGTATCGCCGCGTACCCCGCAGCGCGCTCCGAAGCATCAATTCGGTAATGCCGGCATTGCGTTCCGATTCGTAGAGGCGGCCGCCCGGGTAGAAGATTCCGAACGAAACCAGAGGCAGGCGATGGTCTTCCAGGACGTAAACGTCCGGTCCCCTCAAAACCCGACGGCGCACGGGCGGACGGACCAGATCGAATACGACTTCGTCATCCGGCATCGGCACCGGCGCTCGAACAGGTAATTCTTCGATGCTCCGGGCGACAATGTCGAGGGGCACTCTGTCAAGAACGTTCGCAGTGAAATCGTCATTTGAGAAGGAACGGGTCACCCCTGCGGGAAGGTACTCAAACACCCCCAGGTTGGTCCGTGTCAGATGCTCCCCAACCACCCGCTGGACATCGTCCTGGCTGACCGCCTGGATACCTCCCAGATAGCGTTCGATACGTTTCCAGTCGCCCAGGGCTTCCTGACGAGCCATTTCGTCGGCAAGCGATTCGACCGTCTCTAACCTTTGGTAGTACTCCTGCGACAGCAACGTCTGGGCACGCGCCAATTCTTCTTCGCTTACGCCGAATCGCTGGACCCGCTCGATTTCCGCGAGCGCCGCCACTTCGGCATCCAAAGGTGTGGAAGTTTCCAGCCGCAACTGGAAGTAGCCGAGTCCGTCAAGACCGACGAAAGAGGATGCGGCGCTGTGGACCACGTTGCGTTCATCACGCAGAAACTGATTCATCCGAGACGCCCGTCCTGCAGTCAGAATGGCCGACAGAACATCCAAAACAAAAGCATCGTCGGAGAGTCGACCTGGGACGTGAAATCCGAGTGCGACCTGGGAATGCTCTATGGGACCGCGTTCCCAGTTATAGCGGAACGTGGATTGTGGTGGTTCCACTGGCCCACGATTACGTTCGACCGGCGTATCGGACCGATCGCCATAAAATCGGACAACCTGGTCGAGCATCGCCTCGCGATCGAACTGACCGACGATCGCCAGGATGATGTTGGAAGGCTGATAGTAGGCCTGATAGAAGTCCACGATGTCTTCTCGGGTCAGAGCCCGGAGACGTTCAGGGGAACCCATCTGCCATCGTCGCATCCGATGTTCCTGGAACGCCGTCGCATACAAACGCTCCACCGCCACAGCTCGAGGGTTGTCCAGTTTTCGGTTGTTCTCCTGAAGAACAACCTCGATCTCCCGTCCGAGTTCCCCGGCGTCGAACGTAGGATTAAAGAGCGCGTCGGACTGGATGTCCAACGCTTGCACAGCGTTTTCGGATGGCACAACCGTGTGGTAGACCGTACGTTCCCATTTCGTGTAGGCGTCTAGCGAACCGCCCAGCTCCATGGTCTCACGTGCAATCTGCCCGACGCCTCGTCGCTCGGTGCCTTTGAAGAACATGTGTTCGACAACATGGGCAATGCCTGAAACTGGGTCCGGCTCGTCGAAGTAACCCGCCTTGACGTGCGTCGTAACGCTTGTTAGAGGAACGGCATTGTTCTCGCGAATAAGAACTGTCAACCCGTTCTTGAGTATGACTTTGGTCGTCTGACCGCTATCTTCTCTAAGAATATACGGCCCCAAAATTTCTCCGCCCACGTTCACAAACTCATCCGGATCAGGGAGCTGGGGAATAGGGATGACCTGAATGAAAAGGAGAAAAAACAGAGACATGTAAATATTTTACCCCACTGCATGCTCCCGACTGGCAGCAATTTGGATTCAGCAGCAACTCACCGCAAAGGCGTCAGGACGCAAAGGCTGTAGCAGCCCGTGGCGGAAGTCTCGAGGGCCGCGTTACGGCCAAACGAGGCTGGATTCTAGGAGGCGAAGAAGCGCCGACTCGAAGTCGCGAAGAAGCGCCGGCCCGAAGCCGCGAAGACGAGACAATGCGCATTCAATTGGGAGGAGTCGGCGACGACGAAGACGGCCCCATTTCGCCGTAACCCATTGGGCGCAGGGGGGCCACCGACGTATCAAACGGAGGCCGCAGGTGCCCGGCAGGCTTTGTCCGGTATTGGTAAGGCCGGGCACGATGGGAAAATGGCGCCTGCGGCCTCGGTTTCAAACCTCGGTGCCCGCTCCTCACTTCGCGCCTGCAGCCCGAAGACCCCTGCGCGCGACCCTTGAGACTTCTGCCACGGGCTGCTAGAGGCTATTAAGACTCAGTTTTTAAGTTTTCTTTGTGTCGTTGCGCCTTTGCGGTTCTTTCAGAGAAGTATTGACTTCGATCTGACGGGTGTGCGCATCAACGTAGGAGAGGAATATTCGAACCGCTCCGCTTGGTGTGTAATCGCCCAAACGTTCGGCCCACTCTATTACGGTCACGGCACTGCGGTCCTCTAGGATCTCGTCCAACCCGAGATCGTACAGATCACCACTCCCAACGCGATAGAGATCAATGTGGTAAATGGTGACAGCGCCCTGATATCGATTTACGAGAGTAAATGTTGGGCTTGAAACTTCGTCGACGCTTTCCAGTCCAAATCCTGCCGCCAGGCCTCTCGTGAAAGCGGTCTTTCCGGCACCGAGTTCACCGAACAGAAGTATGTGCGATCCCACTTCGAGTGACTCCGCCAACTTAAGGGCAAACTCAAACGTCTGTTCTTCAGAATGTGATAGGAAGGCTGAATCCATCAGGATCATTCAACACGAAGGCCATGGAAAAGAGCGAAACAATGACGACTGCGTCACCTTCGTTAACTTCGTGTTGAAACAAGTGGATGTATCTATGGTGAAAAATTTACTCACTGCGGAGATTGGCCCAAGCGTCGGGAAGGAATTCAATCAGGTCGGTTGCGAGGAGGGTCTCCTCACTCGATTCTGATACTGCCAGATCTCCAGACAATCCGTGAAGGTAGACTGCCAGGCACAAGCGCTCCTCGAACGTGCCCAGATGCGGCTGTCCCAATATGCCGGCAATCATCCCGGTCAGGACGTCACCACTCCCCGCCGTCGCCATGCCCGGGTTGCCTGTTGAGTTCACGTACGCCTTACCATCAGGGCAGGCGATCACTGTCCGGAAGCCCTTTAACACGACATAAAGGCCTTGTTGCTTGGCGAAGTCCCGAGCGATGTCCAGACGCTGTCTGCCTATTTCGGAAACCGGGCGGTCCAGGAGTCGAGCCATCTCACCGGGATGGGGGGTGATCACTAGGGGATGATTTCTGCCGCGTAATTTGTCGACTCGGCCCACGAAGGCGTTCAGGCCGTCTGCATCCAAGACGACGGGCACCTCGATCCGGCGAATGATTTCGCCGATCACTTGATCGGTTTCGGGATTGCGTCCGATACCCGGTCCCAAAGCGACGAGCGACTTCCCGTCGATCAATCCTTCAATACGGCCATAATTCAATGCGGTCAGCGTTCCTGCATCCGTTTCAGGAAGCGGCTCCGTCATCAGTTCAGGCATGTATCCAGCAACGATCCCAAGCACGCTTTCCGGTACGCCGATTGTGACCAGTCCAGCTCCGGACGCCAGGGCGGCATGTCCCGCCAGGGCAGGGGCACCAGACTTCCCGCGAGAACCCCCGATGACCAGAATTTTCCCGTAGTCTCCCTTGTGCGTGTCGTCTTCACGCCACCAGAGCGCATCGGGAAAGCTATCGTCCAGCAGAAGTTCGATCTGGTGGGCGTCGGATTCCAATAGCTCAACAGGATTTCCGATGTCGGCAATCACAACTTCACCTGCAGACTGATGCGCCGGCGGAAAAACCAGACATCTCTTAGCAGCGGATAGAGTCACCGTCAGGTCGGCCTGTACGGCCGGACCCTCCAGGTTGCCGGTGTCGGCAGCGCAACCCGAAGGCACATCGATCGATACGACCATTGCCTGTCCGAAATCTACGTCCAGTGACTGAACGATGTCTCCCAGAATGCCCTCGACGGGTTTGGATAGACCCGTACCGAGAAGCGCGTCCACCACGATGTCCACCTCACCCAGAGCACGCCGCTTTGAATTCCACTCTTCGCGGTCCCTGATGACGAGAGGTGGATGTCCAATCGAAGTGAGGATGTCAAGGTTCGCGCGAGCGTCACCACCGACGGCATCGATTTCTGCAAATAGAAATACCGAGGGAAAGCAATCCCGTTGAATCAGCTGGCGCGCAACCACGAAACCGTCCCCGCCATTGTTCCCTTTCCCGCAGAGTATGACGACCGACTTCGTATTCAAGTCTTCGACCCGGGCATCGATCGCCTCGACGACGCGCATTCCGGCGTTCTCCATCAACATGATGCTGGGAATACCAAAGTTCTCGGCTGAAGAACGGTCAACCTGGCGGATTTCTTCGGCAGTGAGGATCTTCATTGGGAAGGGAGGATGGGGACGAAGTCAAACCCTGTTGCCCCGTTTTCCTAAACTAGGGGAACAGGGGCTCGAGCCCCAGTTCCCCAAAATTGCTGTCTCAATCGCCGCTGACGACCTCGGCCATCTCGCTTAGCAGGGCCTCGACGGGTATCAGTCCTCCACCCACATTCTTCCAGGTCAGTATTCCTTGTTCGTCAATCAGGAAGTAATAGCGGCGGGCAGTCCTCACGATCCCACCGTCATTCACGGCCCCATAGAGCTCAGTGACTTCGAGTTCGGGATCACTAAGGAAGTGGTTCTCGGCACCCGTGGTCTCTTTAAACACCTGTTGTGAGGGCGCGAGATCTCCGGAAATTCCAACGATCTCGATACCCAAATCTAAGAACGCGTCGTAGTTAGCACCGAACTCGGTGAATTCTCGCGTTCAGCCACCGGTGAAATCTGCGATATAAAACGCGATTAAAACCTTGCTCCGGCCTCTAAAGTCATCAAGTCCCAGCGTTTCCTCTCCACGCAATCCCACAGGGCGCTCAAAGTCCGGAGCTGGCTGTCCGACCTGGGGGGTGTTGTCAACTCCAGGGGCCTGCAGCTGGCCAAAGGCCAGGGCCCCAGAGAGCACCATCAAGACGGGAAGAAGCAAGGTAACCCTCTTCATCAGTCGTCCTCCTCATTTGATCATAGTAGCCGTGTCTCTACCCGAATCCCGGTCGAGTCCGTGCACATAACTCATAATAGAGACCGATTTATCATATGCTAAGATTTGCGCTTTACGCAACTAGACTAATCTGGCCTAAAGTACAGTTTTTTCAGCCGTTAACCCTGCAATCCATAGAAGGAGCGATCCGCGCCCGGCGCCACCAATAGCAAGATGCCGCTCTCACACGTCAAGGCCCTCGAAGAACAGAGTCTGCTGCAGACCTACAGGCGATACGATCTGCTCGTCGACCGGGGCAGCGGCGCTTACCTTTTTGACAAGAGCAACAAACGCTATCTGGACCTTCTGGCTGGAATAGGGGTCAACGCGCTGGGGTACAACCATCCCCGAATGCTTCGCGTTCTTCGAAAGCAGATCAAACGCCCACTTCATATCTCGAACTTGCTGTACCACGAATACCAGGGACGCCTTGCCGACCGGCTGACGCAACTTTCAGGCCTCGACCGGGTTTTCTTTTCCAACAGCGGAACCGAGGCGGTGGAAGGATGCCTGAAGCTTGCGCGGGCCCATGTAAATGCTCGAGAGGGTGCCAGTGGTAGGAACCGCGTTCTCGCCCTAGAGGGCTCCTTTCACGGACGGTCTCTGGGGGCCCTCTCGGCCACGCACCCGGTCAAGTACCGGACGCCCTTCCAGCCACTGTTGGTCGGTTTCGAATTCGTCAAGTTCAACGACCTCGACGACTTGGAACGCCATTTCTCCGATAACGTGTCTGCCGTGATCCTGGAAGCAATTCAAGGTGAGGGCGGCATCCGTCCGATATCGGAAGAATTCTACCGCCGCGCTCGCACGCTGACGCGCGAAGCCGGGGCCGTCCTGATCTGTGACGAAGTCCAGTCGGGCCTCGGACGCGCCGGACGCTGGCTCGCGCACCATAAGTTTGCAGAACCGGGTGTGCGGGACGCGTTACCCGACCTCGTGTCCGTCGCCAAACCGCTGGGTGGGGGACTTCCGCTCGGTGCGGTTTTGATGAAGGAAGAAATCGCGACAGCGATAGAACCCGGTCTCCACGGCTCTACATTTGGAGGTGGGCCGTTAGCATGCCGGCTGAGCCTCGAGATGCTCAAGATCTTCGATGACGAGCACATTTTAGAGCATGTCCGTGAGGTCGGCGCATACTTCCGGCAGCGACTCGAAGAGTTGAGAGACCTGCCTGTGATTGACGAGGTTCGGGGCGAAGGCCTCATGCTCGCCGTGCAATTGAAAGTGCCGGCCAAAGAACTCGTGAAGCAGGCGCTCGACGCCGGTTTCATCACGAACGCTACGAACGGAACAGTCCTCCGTCTCCTGCCTCCGCTGATCATCCAAAAGAAACAGATCGACAGGTTCATTAAAGCTCTACGTCCTCTTTTGGAGCAACTGGATGCTTGAGCCAAGACGAGAAGCTTTTGTTTCCGCAAGAATGCAACGGGCCCAGGCTGTGTAGAGTTTCGTTTCTTTAGTGTCAGAGGATCCCACGACCTTGCTGCAAATCCATCGAATCCTAGTAAAAAGCAGTTTCCCTAGCCCATCCTGCTCAGCGACTTTTCGGTCAACCGTCCGTTCCTTCTGGGGTCAACTCTATGAAAGTTATAGAACAGAAATTTGAGTTTGAGGGTCGCCGCATAGCGGTGCGGCGGGACCGGATCGTCGATGATTCGGGTCGAGAGGCAACACGCGAGGTTGTCGTCCATCCCGGCGCGGTGTCCATCGTTGCGATGCTGCCATCGGACAGAGTCGTGTTGATCAATCAATACAGGTATGCGACCGGAGAAGAGCTTGTCGAAATTCCAGCGGGAACGATGGAGGTAGGTGAAGACCCAATCGACACGGCCCGCCGCGAGCTTGAAGAAGAGACCGGATACAGGGCAAAGCGACTGGAGCTTCGAGCCACCTATTACACAACACCCGGTTTCAGCAATGAATTAATGTATCTCTATCAAGCCAGCGAGCTGACATTAGAAGAGCAACGTCTAGACAACGATGAAGCCATCGAAGTTTCCGTGATCCACTGCGAGCAAGCTCTCCGTATGGTACAGGAAGGGCGTATCCGGGACGCTAAGACCATTGTCGGATTGCTGACGGTACTCGCCTGGCGTCAAAAGTAATAATTCCCGACAAACATCTAAAGCACGTCACTAGGCGACGCTGACCCACTCCTGGGGCGCAATCATCAAGCGTTCACAGCCGCTCTCGGTGATCACGAATGTGTTTTCGACCCCGGCGCCGCCAATGCCTGGATAAAACACTTTGGGTTCCATCGCCAGGACGACTCCCGGTTCAAGAGGTTCATCGAAGCGAGGTGCAATCACAGGAAACTCATCCAGCTCGAGCCCGACACCATGGGCGATAAAACGAACCTTGTTGTCGCCCGCTCCCATGAAGTGGGGCGCACATTCGCTGCCAGCCAGGCGTTCCTGTGCTTTGGCGTAGATCTCGCTGGGAACGTTGCCGGGCTTCAGTTGCTCTTCGAGCCAGGCATTCAATTCGAGGATGAATTCGTGCGTATGGCGGACTTTCTCGGAAGGTTCGCCAAGTGAATAGGCCCTGGATCCGTCGGCAATATATCCTCCACACCCGCCCACGATATCGACCATCACGGGTTCACCGCGCACCAGAGGTTTCCGCCCGGCCATCAGCGGCACGGCCGGATAGAGACCCCGGACTCCAACGGGCCCGTCGAAGCTGTGCGGATACGCGCTCGTGTCCCCAAAAGCAACGGCTCCATAGTGCATCTCCATATTGAATCGGCGCAACCGGGTGAAACCCTGATGCCCTTCCATGCGCATCACGTACTCAATCCGCGCAGCGAGCTCGAACTCCCGGATCCCTTCTCGAAGCTGGGTCGGAACGTCGAGAAACGCTTTGTCCACCATACGGGCAGCCCGACGGATCTGGTCGATTTCAAATTCAGTCTTGACGGAACGGGCCTGTCGCAGAGATGGGGAGGCGTCTACGAATCCTCGATTGGGAAACGCCTTGGCGATTTGTTGATGGACGGCCACGGGCACGACGTCGAACTCCAGACCGAGTCTTTCGCCCGGTGAAGGGATCAAATCCGGAAGCTCGGAATACTTCTTTAACGCAACGATATTCGTGAGCGCCGATTCCGTCACAGCGCGAGAGAGACTTTTCCGAACCGCGAAGACCGGCTCGCCTTCAGCCGGTGAACGGCCGGGAACATCATTGAACAGAATAGTCCAGGCACATCCTTTACAGTTTGTACCTCTTTCTCATTCTATTCCCCAAAGCATCTTGAATGGTAAAGGTCCGTTCGTCCATTTGTCCGAGACGAACGGTGCCGAAGTAGACATCCCAGACGCCGTCGTCGACTTCCTCGAGTCCGACGTACTCACCTTCAAGGGTGTGGGTGATTGGAACACGATGGGCCGACCACCGGAATCCCCCGTTCCGACTGACCAGTCGCGTTTCGAAATGAGACGGATACTCGATGGGAGGCAGGCCCAACGGAAACTCCCGTGAAGAGGTTTGATAGCGGGAGTCGGGCGTTTCCTGGTCCAGCGCCTCATGGGGACGCACAGTGTTGAATTCCTCAACAAAACGATTGAACCGGAATTGCTGAGCCCGCATCGTGGCCGCTGGCGGCCGAGTGGTCTCTTGTTTCAAGGTTTTGTGCATGCGTTCGTGTCGGCCGTTTTGATCTGGCCGGCCGGGCTGAATCAATTCGGGGAAGATTCCGAGGCGGATCCACCAGACCGATAGCCGGCTCAGTCGCCCGATGGCCGTGGTGGCGAACGGCGGCCCGTTATCGGTCCGGATGATTGCAGGGAGACCGAAGTTCCGGAAGACACTCTTGAATACGGACTTCGCGCGAACATGATTAGTCGAGTAGAGGCCCTTACATGCGAGCAGATACCGGGTGCAACCGTCGGTGATCGTCAACGGATAGCAATAGATGCCATCCCCAGTTTTAAACTCGCCTTTATAGTCCGCACACCAGACATCATTGGACCGATCCATTGAAGTCACGGGCTTGCCCGGATGACCCGGATAGGTGCGTCTCCGCTTCTTCTCCACAAGCCCATGACGTTTCAGCAGTTCCGAGATCGTCGATCGGGCGGGCCAGTCGACCTCGGGATGCCGGGTATTCAAGATCTTAAGAAGCTTCTTGGCCCCCCAGTGAGGATGTTTGCGGCGCAGATCGATCACCCGCCGCACCACATCGTCTGACGTCCGATGCGGGCAGCCGACAGGACGACGGGAACGCTCCTCCAATCCGGATTGGCCATTCTCCAAGAATCTGTCAATCCACTTATATCCGGTGGGCCGGCTCACCCCGTAGCGCGCACACAGTTCGACGATCGAGAAAGATCGAGTAAGATAATCGGCAATAAATAATCGTTTTTGATCCATGGTCGTTGATTGATCCCAGGGCATATGAAGTCCTCCACGGAGGACTTCATCGTGATCGATCTGTAAACCATGTACCCGGACAGATATGTAAACGATGTACCCGGACCGTACCCGGAAACCACAAAACACCGTCTTGGACCGTTCCGCTCAGATAGAACTGGTCGACGTTCTGAAGAACGATCAGAGCATCGCAGTCCATGAAACGGCGGACGCGCGCCCTCCGCCGTTCGAGCTCGTCTCTGGGAACATATTCCATCGCGAAGGCATTATAGAGGAAATTGGGAACGGAGCAGATTCGCCCGGGTCCCGCGATTGCGGGTCGAGCATCCTGAGGCAATCTACTCCGGCCAATTTCCTGATATGATTTCGATCAACTTCGGATGAGGGAAAGCGGTGAAATGCCGCTGCTGCCCCGCAACTGTAAGACGACGAATTCTCACGCTACAGCAACTGCCGCCCTGGGGCTGGCCCGAAGGCGTTATCTGCTACGGTGTCGTCGAGTCAGGAGACCTCCCGAAGGAATAACCTTTCTAGGGAGAGGGACCGATGTTTGCTTCTTGCCTGTTGCACTTGCGCCTCCCGGCACGTGTGAGATCGAACTGTCTGCTTCCATTCTCGCTGTCGTTGATATTGTCCGCCTGCGCGGGACCCGCTGAGCGGGATCTCCCGGAAGCCACCGCACCTCAACGTGTCGTATCGCTCGTACCGACGGTTACCGAAACGCTTTTCGCTTTGGGTGCTGGAGATCGCATTGTGGGTGTCAGCGACTTCGACGACTATCCGCTCGAAGCAATGGATCGTCCGCGCGTTGGGGCACTGATCAATCCAAACGTCGAAAGAATTTTCCAGCTACAGCCCGATCTTGTGATTACCTATGGAACGCAGTCTTTGCTCCAGGAACAACTCGCAGCCGCCGGCATCCGACAGTATCCTTTCAATTCCGGCAGCATCCGACACCTGTTGGAATCCATCCGGGCGCTCGGCCGCGAAATGGGTCTAGCCGAGGAAGGTGATCGGCTGTCGTTTGAAATTGACGCGGCTTTGGATGCCATTCGGGAAGGTTCCGGTGTACATCGCCCCACGGTGCTCCTCGCCCACAATCGCGAAATCGGCACAATGGGTTCTTTCTATACGGAGGGCGGGGGCTCCTACTTCGATGAATTGATCGAAATTGCCGGCGGGCAAAACATATTCAGCGACGTCGACGAAAACGTTTTCCAGCCTTCTCTTGAAGAGGTCCTCAAGCGGGCACCTGAAGTCATCATCGAATTGCTGCCATCAGATCAGGATGGGAGGGCACGCATCGACCAGCGCCTCGCCGATTGGCAGGCACTGGCAACACTCCCTGCCGTTCGCGACGGCCGCGTGTACGTGCTTGCTGGCGACCACCTGCTCCTGGCAGGCCCACGCCTTCACTTAGCTGGAGCCGAGATGGCCGATGCCATCCAAGGGCGATCCCCGACTAGGAACCCAGTTCCCTCGCCATAGTCTGGATTAACTTCCAGGCGGCTTCGACATGTGCTTCCCTCGTACGAACGTTCCCGATAGAGAAGCGAAGGATGACGTCTCCGTTCAATTTCGTATGCGACAGGTAAATAGGCCCTCGACGGTTCAGGCTGTCAAGAAGTAGTTCGTTCGCTTCGTTAGACCCCTTCAGTCGGAAGCAGACCGTACCGAACTCGACTGGCATACGCAGTTGGAAACGAGAATCGCCCTCGACCCATTCCCCGAACCGCTGCGCGAGTCGAATGTGTTCGCGGATACGGCGGCGGAGACCATCGACGCCAAAGTACCGTAGCACCATCCACAACTTCAGGGACCGGAAGCGGCGGCCCAACTGAATCCCGTAGTCCATGTAGTTGGTGACATTCTCTCCTTCCCGGGTCTGGAGATACTCCGGCGTGAGGCTAAACGCGCGCTTCAACAGATCGGGACGCTTGCAGAAAAGAGCGCTAAAATCCACAGGTGTAAACAACCACTTATGCGGGTTCATCACAAATGATTGGGCCTGCTCACACCCGGCCAGGATGTGTCTCATTTCCGGCAGGATTGCTGCTGCCCCCGCGTAGGCCCCGTCCACGTGAAGCCAAAGGCCATGCTTGCTGCAAACACTCGCGATCGCTTCGACAGGATCAATACTCGTCGTCGACGTCGTGCCGACGGTGGCCGACACACAGAAGGGACGCCAACCATCCGTCTTGTCCCGCTCGATAGCGGCCTCCAACTCTTCGACATCCATCCTGAACCGGTTGTCGACACCGATCTTACGCACACCCTTTCTGCCGAGGCCGAGGGCAATCCCCGCCTTTTCAACCGACGAGTGGGCCTCCCGGGAGGTATACATGCACAAACGTGGTGCTCCAGCTCCCGCCATGCCGTCTTCGCCAATATCCCTCTCCGAAATCGCGGCGCGAGCTGCGCCAATAGCATGAAAAGTGGAAACCGAGGCCGTGTCATAAACCACACCAGAGAATTCATCGGAAAGACCCAACATTTGCCTCAGCCAGCCGAGAACCGCTTCTTCGAGTTCCGTCGCTGCGGGAGAAGACCTCCACATCATTGCGTTCGTGTTGAACGCAGCCGTCAACAACTCGCCCAATATTCCGGGGCCGGAAGCCGAACTGGAAAAATAAGCAAAAAAATTCGGGCTGTTCCAGTGGGTAATTCCCGGCAGAAGCGTATTCTCCATGTCCGAGAAGATCCGATCCATACTTTCGCCCTCCTCAGGTGCCTTGTCGGGAATTTGCGCACGGACCGAGCCGGGTTTCACATCAGGGGAGACCGTTCGTGTCTCCAATTCCGAGAGGTAGTCGGCGATCCAATCAATCGAAAGATGGCCCCACTGTCGGAACTCCTCAGGACTCATGTCCGCCAGTTCAGGATCTGTCATATTCGTTACCTTCGTTGGGCGTTTCAGCAGTTGAGCTGCAGTGGATATCTATCGATTCAGCCTGGTAAGACCCTGGAGAACAGGGAGCAAACCCGCTCGACTCTTGACGACAGTTCAGTATAGACCTTAGAATAGTTGCACACTCCTTATGCAAGATTTTGAAATAGGCGACCAGGTGGTTTATCCAAATCATGGGGTCGGCATTATCGAAAAGATTTCGAATCGACTGGTTCAAGGAAAGTTCGAACGATTCTATCTTCTTAGAATCTGCTCCAACGACATACTTGTCATGGTGCCGACAGCCAACGCCCAGTATGTGGGATTGCGGCGAACGATCGACGGCAAGCAAGTCAGTCGGCTTTTTACATTTCTCTCCAACAAGGAATTCTTTTCGCAGCGGGACTGGAAAGACCGTTTCAAGGAAAACTCCGAAAAGATGCGGTCGGGGTCTATTTTTCACGTTGCCGAGGTCTACAAGAATCTCGTTTACCTCAACAAGGTCAAACCTCTGTCTTTCCGGGAAAAACGGATGCAGGACCGTGCACGTTTTCTGCTCGTGTCAGAACTGGCGTCTGTGATGAGCGTTCCGGAAGATGACATCGAAGGCCGGATCGACAAGACCGTCGATAAAGCCTGCGCGAAAGTACCGGTAGCCTAGCCCGCTGACTCCGGGCTGATTCCTTATGCCTTCGATTCTCCTGATTTTTCTTCTTTCTATTTTTCTAATCCTGTCAGGGCTGTTTTCGCTCTCGGAAACTGCGATTCTTTCAAGCAACCGGCATCGAATCCGTCACCTGGCCGCGGGCGGGAACAAACACGCGAAGAAGTTGGCTGAATGGCTTGACGCTCCACAAAAGCTGCTCGCTACAATTTTGCTGGGAAACAATTTCGCTAATATCGGAGCGGCAACCGTGGCCGCAGCGATGGTCGCACGCACGGTTGCCGAAGAACAGCGCGATGTGTTTCTTGTCCTGGAAACAGTCGCTTTGACGCTTTTCGTTCTGCTGTTTTGTGAATTGGGACCAAAAGCATTTGCGACGCGCACTCCAGAACGAACAAGTTTACGGCTTGTCGTACCGATTGAATTCTGGATGCGAATCTCCTATCCGATAGCGCAGTTGAGCATCAAGTTTGCAGGGCTCTTTTATCGAAGTGTCCGTGAAAACCAGCGCGCGTTGGCGGCATCGATATCGGACGTCGAACTCAAATCCATTATCAATGCCTACAGCCAGGATCGGCAAAAGATGCTCGAACGCGTTCTGGAGTTCTCCGAGCGCCAGGTGCGAGACGTGATGGTTCCGCGCATGAAGGCGGTCTCGTTGGCGATCGACACGCCCATAGAAGAAGTTGTACGCGTTGTCGAAACAACTCGGCTAACACGCTTCCCGGTGTACCACGGAAGCCTCGACAACGTCTTAGGGATCATGCATGGCAAGGATCTAATGCCTTACCTCCACTCGCAGAAACTGTTTCGCCTGACCCAACTCCTGCGAAAGCCCGTTTTCATACCCGACACCGCCCGACTTAACAATGCGATACGCGTTCTCCAATCGGCGCAGACACATCTGGGCATCGTTGTCGATGAACATGGTGGCGTCGAAGGCATCGTCACGCTGGAAGATCTGATCGAACAGATCGTTGGTGAGATTCAAGACGAACACGATATTGAAGTGGACGAGATCATCCCTGAACCCAACGGAAGCTACGTGATTGACGCCGGGATTTCGATTAGAGATCTCAATGAGAGACTCCAGTCGAGCGTACCTGAAAACGGGTACTACGTCACGCTCGGCGGGTTCATGATGATGAAGACCGGTCGCGTGCCACGCGAAGGAGACGCAATCGAATTCGAAGGCAGTACCTATCGCGTGGAACAGATGGTTGGGCGCCGCATCATGCGTATCAGAATGACCCGCGAAAACCCGATTGAAGTTGAGGATGGCCAGAACATCCAAGTCGCAAGAGACAATTCGTAAAGAACCGATACTGCAACGGGAGAATTGTCCCGACTGGACAGACCCAGGTGCCCCTGTGGTGAGTGACCTCTCTCCTATCGGTCGGCCAGACTTTCCAGTAACTCAAAAAACCCCGGGAACGATATGTCCACGCAAGCTGCGTCTTCGATTTCCACACCAACGTGGGATAGGAGGCCCGCAACCGCAAAGGCCATAGCTACACGATGATCTCCGAACGAAGATACAGTGCCTCCTTGAAATACGGCTCCTCCCCGGACCATCAGGCCATCGTCGAACTCTTCGACTTCAACCCCGATCGACCGCAAGTTCGTCACTACGGCGTGGATCCGATCACTCTCTTTTAGGCGCAACTCACCTGCACCGCGAATTCGGATTCCCTCTGAGACGGCGCCCAGTACGGCCAAGACGGGCAATTCGTCGATCAACCCGGCGGTGGCTTCCGGCGGTATGTCAATCGGCCCCAAGCGAGACGAGCGAACGCAAATATCGGCTACCGACTCTCCCGCCTCGTCGGTCAAGGATTCAAGGAAAACTCCCCCGCCCAATCGTTCCAGAAGAGCCAGGTAAGCCGATCGCGTCGGGTTGACCCCGACTCCCCTCAGGCGCAGTTGAGACTCGGGCAGGGCCAATGCGGCACTGATGAAGAACGCAGCCGAAGACAAGTCACCGGGTATCCGGACCCTACGCCCGTGAAGCGGGACTCCGCCCTCGACTTCGACCCTGCCCCGGGCAGCACGCAGCCGTGCTCCCGCAGCCGCCAAAGCGATCTCGGTATGGTCCCGGGTCCCCACAGTCTCGTATACGGAAGTCGTCCCTTCGGCGTGGAGGCCGGCCAGCAAAACAGCCGATTTCACCTGCGCGCTGGGCATAGGCAAATCGTAGTCGATAGCTGTGAGAAATCCACCCTGGATCCGGAGTGGCAAATGCCCATCAGTGGTCTCAACTCGGGCGCCAAACTGTTCCAGTGGCCGAACAACGCGCGCCATCGGCCTTCGGCTCAGAGAGAGATCCCCCACAAGTGTGGATTTGAAGTGATGCCCTGCGAGGATGCCGGAGAGAAGACGCACGGTCGTCCCCGAATTGCCGGCCTCAAGATCTCCCGATACGGTCCCCAGACCGCCCAATCCGCGCCCTGCGATTTTCATCTTCCCGTCTTTCAATCGGACTTCAACTCCCAGTTGCCTCAAACATGCAAGCGTGCTCTGGCAGTCCGCACCCTCAGGGAAGTTATCCGCTTCCGTCTCTCCCTCCGAGATCGCGCCAATTAGAGCGATCCGGTGGCCGATGGATTTGTCTCCAGGTAACTCGAACTCACCTTGGAGCGACCTGGCCGGCAAGATCCGTATCGTCTTCATAGCCCTGCGTTGGTGTGCCCCCAAACTGTCCATCGATTTGAACATTCCCAGCTCAGAAGAGCCGTCAAGGATATCACGCTGAAATAGCGGGGAATTGAATCGCATACGAGGCGTTCCAGCAGGCTCTAGCAGAAGTCTGGAACGCCGCGCGCAGGCGTCTTCGGGTTCAGCACGCGCAGCGAGGAGTGGCCACCGATCTTTGAAACCGAGGCCGAAGGCGCCGTTTTTCGACAGTGACCGACGAACAACACAGCCTGCGGCCTGAACCCGCCTGCGCCCAAAGATCCACAGCAAAACGAGGCTGACTTCGCTCTCGCCGCCTCCTCCCAATCAATGCGGGTTGCGGCTTCGTCGCCTCATCCTGGAATCCGGCCCCGTTTGATCACGACGCGACACTCGAGACTTCCTCCCCGGGATGCTGGCGGGCGGGCAGCCAGAATCGTCCATTGACATTTAAAAAATCCGGGTGTTAATTGTCCAATGATGGGTTCAGATGCCGCGTCCGTATTCGAGTTGACAGTACCAAGCCGCTTGGAGGAATTAGCGGCCGTACAACAGTTCGCTGAAAGCACCAGCGCAGCTCTCGGTTTGGACAAGGAATTGGCTTACTGGATCGAGTTGGCTATTAACGAATCTGCGATCAACGCCATACAACACGGTAATGATTTAGATGCCTCGAAAAACGTGTCAATTGAAATCTCTTCCGACGGAGAAATGATAGAAATCGTCGTCGAGGACGAGGGCCAGGGCTTTAAACTGTCCGACGTGCCGGATCCGACCGATATCGAGAACCTGCTCAAGCCCGGAGGTCGTGGAATTCTCATAATTCAATCGTTCATGGACACCGTTGAAGTCAGTCAGACCGACGGAGGCGGAAGCCGCCTCCGAATGGTGAAGAGCATCAAGGACGAAAAGGTCTCATGAACATGACGATCAACCAGAGGCGACTGGACGACGTAGTCGCACTGGATCTGGCGGGCCGCATCACAATCGGAGAAGGTTCGGTCATGTTGCGACAACGGATTCAGAAAATGCTCAACGCAGGGGACAAGAAGTTTCTGTTGAACTTGGCCGATGTCGATTACATCGACAGTTCTGGATTGGGGGAATTGGTTTCGTCCTTCACGAGGGTCAAGAACCAGGAAGGCGAACTCAAAATCCTGGCATTGACGCGCCGGGTCCGGGACCTGATGCAGATCACCAAACTACTAACGGTCTTTGACGTCTATGATGATGAAGCGGAAGCGATAAAGAGCTTCCGATAAGCGCCGAACTCCATCAGTGAATCGTGACCACTGATAAGCAATTCGTTCGAAATCGCCCGCCTGTCACTAGTGGCCTGTACCCCCCGAATCGGGAGCAGCGTTGCGGCCAAACGGCGTTGAATTCTAGGAGTCGACGACGAGTAAATGCCCCTACATTGCGAGGCGGCGACGACAACGAAGACAATGCCGTTTCGCCCCAACCCTATGGGCCGATGGGAGTTGCCGGCGATATCTTTGTTGCGAGCCGTCGTCGATGTGAATACATCGACTTCCCTCTCGCGCCTTGCTCTCCGCGGCAAGACCCATCGGCGCTGCTCCCGATTCGGGGGGTACAGGTCACTGCTTATCGCCGTTCGACCACAATGTTCGAGTCGACCCGGGCTAGCCTCAACAACCGCCCCTCTTCATCTGTCGTCGCACGAAGCCGAAGGTTACCGCTCCGCAGTTCGTATGTCCCGTCGTCCACGCGAGCGACATCGAGCACCCCCAACGTCATCTGCTGAGGCACAAATATAGGAACCGCCCCCCCAGCTTCCCCGAGACGGTAGAGCACCAGCATATAGTGATGGAAAAAGTTGTCATCGACGACCATTCCACCCAAGGGGAATCTAACGTCGTAGGGCGTTCTCTGTCCGCCGACCGTGTATTCGATCTCCGCAACCTGGCCCCCAAATTTAACAGTGAGAACCTGTTCTGACGAACGGTACTCGTACGCGATCGGATTGAATCGGTCATCTAATTCCATTCGGCTACGGACATCAAGACGTTGACCATTGACCTCTAACCGAGTGCGCCCGGTCGCGAGGAAGCCGTCTCCGTTTCTCACGAGAGAAAAATCCTCAGTACCCACTCGTTCGCCGTCGATGCTGACTGTGAACCTGGAAGTTTCGACTTGGAGCGGCAGGACTGCAAGCAGAAGGAGAGAAATGATAGTCATAGCTGCCTGACAATTCGAAAAATGCGATTGGCAATATCTTTCGGATCTAGGCCATTCGTATTTACGGTCACTGACGCCATTCTATACGATGGCAGACGCTGCCGGTAGAGTTCAGCAACTCGGAGTGAGTCCGCAAATAGGGGACGGGCGCTGTCGTCATCGATTCGGTCCCGGATCGATTCCAACGCTGTCTCCAGATACACTGATAGCCCGTTCTCCTCAACGTGCGCGCGGTTCTCGGGATCAGCATACGTTCCACCTCCGAGAGCCACCAGCCGGTTAGGCAGGCGAGATGCTTCTCGAAGCTGTTCTGATTCAACACGGCGAAAATGGGGTTCGCCCGAGTCCTCGAATATGTCGGCTATGGATCTACCCTCCACGCGTTCGATCGCATCGTCCAGATCAATGAAGGACCAATCCAAGCGCTCGGCCAGGAGTCGTCCGACGGTCGACTTACCGGCCCCCATGAAACCAATGAGGTAAATGCGTTCTGCGATCAAACCCGATTCTGACACAAATTTATGCGGATTTAGTGGCGGTGTTCGGCTCCAAGACTGTCCCGCATGCCTTGCAGAAGCGGAAGTGACCTTCAACGGCCCTATGCCATTCCGGACAATACACGAGGAACCTCCATGAAATTTAGCGACGGCGGTCGATTTGAACGTCGCCCCGGCGCGTCTCAATCAAAATGTTCGGCCCTTGGGAACCAATCTCGCCGACGACCTGTTCGTCCGGACCGGACCGAACGGTTTCCATGCCTTCGAAATCGGAATCGATAGAACCCCGTCGCGTTCGGGCATCGAGGGAAAAGTTTGAAGCCCCGGGCAAGTCGATCCACACGTCTGTGTACTCTCCGCGTATCGCAACATCGCCGCGCGGCGGCTCCGAGAACGTGACACGCACATCCCCATGGCTATTGCCGATATCAACCGCTCCGAAAGGGTTTTCAACGACAACATTCTGGTATGTGGTTTCGATCGCGACCGCGCCTACGTTTTCCAGATCGATATCGTTGTTGTTTCCCTCGATCCGGACACGGCCACCGATGCCCTCCCCCGTCACGTCAGAGAACCTGGTCTCGACCGTCATGTCTCCTCCGATATCGGTGAGATGAACGGCACCAAACTTGGTATCGACACTCACATCCCCGCTGACTCTGTGCATATCCACACTGGCGAACTCGTTCGTCACGGTAATATCACCGGAAACGTCCTCGCCTACAATAGCGCCGTATCCGTCATCGATACGTACGTCGCCGTCGATGCCACGCACCGTGGTGCCGCCAAACTTGTTCCGCACCTGCAGAGCCCCTGTCAGTCCGGTGATCTTGACGGTTCCGTATCGATTGTCCACTTCAATCTCCGAATCCCTGGGAACGTGGACGCGCAAACTGGATCTGAAGCGCCGGCGGTGCGAACTAATAAGGTCATCACGATTGGAATCAATGACGTAAGTTCCGTTCCTTCGCTCGATCGTAAAATACAAGTTGGGTTCCATGCGTCCCGCTTCTTCGCGGTCGATCGCACGGATTCTCAGCGTTACCTCAACCACGATGGCGTCCTCGCGGCCGGGTTCGACCTCGACCGACCCATAGATGTTGTGGATCTCGATTCTCCGGCCTGGCTCGGCTTCGCTTTGGATCGTTCGGGAAAACTCGAAGCTCTCGCCGAGAACATCGAACAGATCCAATTCTTCGCCCAAGATGCCGATGAAACTCAGATCTGAGCCCATGCGCACAGCCGCGGTGAACGCACTGCCGGCAACAAGGGCGAAAACAAGCAATACGACTTCACCACCCGAGAACAACGAGCGCTTCTCGCCATTCAGACGGTAGTAATCCACAAGCTTAACCAGTCCCCATCCGATGATGAGGACAGGCCAATACCGCGACAGTCCCTCCCAAACCGGAACGGGATAACCCATATTTCCCAACAGCAGGACGACGCCGATAGAGATCAATACGACAGACCAAAAGACAGTACCCAGTCCACCACGGCGTATCATGATCGCTCCCCACCTCCCCCGGGGTTTCCCGATCGCGGATCGGGCGACACCTGTTTGGCCGAAGAACGCGCGCCATTGCTACGCTGGAAATGTTCGACGATCTTCACGAGGCCGATTACAATAAGAACGATTGGCCACATCCGGGAAAAACCCAGGTCAGCCGGGTACAGATTGTTCAACAAGAATAGAACACCGAGTGTAATCAGCAACAGAGCACCCAGCACTACCGGCCCCCTCCATCGGGTGGGGTCTCCGTCTCGTCTTTCTTCTTTCCATACCGCGACAGTCGCCACACACCGACAGCGATCAGAGCTACGGGCAGTATTTGACTGAGCTGAAAGATTCGGAAGTTATCCAGCAAAAACAGGACGCCTACGACAACTAATGCCACGCCTCCCCAAAGCTCCCAGTTCTCTATCCCTGCGAGTTGCTCGTGAAAGCGATCCACCGGCGATTCCAATTGCAGGCCTTCCAGTTGCAGCTTCCTCTTCTTAGCCGCGTAATAGGCTTCGAAGGGCATGTACATATAGAACCCAAACACCAGCAAACCAAACATCGGCTCCAGAGGACCACCGATGTCGCTCAAGCTGATCAAGACCCCGAAGATCACGATGTGTATGGCCGCCTTGAAAAACTCGCCATTGTAAATCGCGCCGACCCCCGGTATGAGTCCCAGCGCAAACGCAACACCCGGGCTTTCGCCACCGACCCCCGGCGCGGATGTGGGCCCAGCTCCGGCAGACTTCCGGACCAGATCGGCCAGACACGTTTCGCAATATACACTTCCCTGGACGTCCCTTCGGCAACCCTGGCACAAGGCGCGTCCGCAGGCTATACAGAACGCAACACTTTCGACGTCAGCGTGGAAATCGCAGTGCATCAAGAACTGTTCCTCAACTGTTCAATACGGGATTGAATCTCCACAATGAGCGGCGCCTGGTAGTAGAGTCTTACCACTCGGTCGTAGGCGTCTCCGACTAGGCCGTCAACCCTGTAGTAAATCGCCCGCGGATTTCTCAATTGGGCCGGTTCCAATGAAACGTCCACAGCATCAGCCATCCAAGCCAGCATGACCAACGCTGTAAAAACCGCCGTGGCGGTGCGCGTACCCAGCGGCCATCGGCGGGCTCTGACCCCCGTGTTCCACTTGGGCTCGAGTTCTGATTTCGGAGTGTTGGCCAGGATACGAGTTGCCAACCACTCCGGTGGGACGAAGTCCGGGAATTGGCGTCCCCACTCCAGCACCGCTGCCATGCTCTTACGCACTTCCAGACACCCCGCACAGGATGAAACGTGAGACTCCAGGATCTCTATTTCCGCTCCCGAAAGCACGCCATCCAGGAATTCAGACATCTGCGATCGAGCATCAGTGCAATTCATTTGGACTTCGACAAACCTCTCACGATTCGGGCCAGCTCTCCCCGGCCCCGGCTGATTCTGGACTTTATCGTTCCCAACGGAACGCCCAACAATCGGGCGATCTCTTCGTAGGTCAACCCTTCCAGATCGCGGAGAATCACAGCCTCTCGAAGGTCCTGACTCATGCCGAGCAACGCGCGGTGAATAATATCGGCACGCTCTCGCCGCTCCAGCGCTTCGGCCGGATCGGGATGCCGCGACGGGTTCTGCCCGATTCGCTCATACCGATCATCCAAAGAATCTGTCCGGGAGAGTTCGACCTTCGACTGCCGATAGCGATCAATGATATGGTTCCGACCAACCCGCAACAGCCAGCCAACCAGCGTTCCGGAATCGATTCGATAGGCAGACAAACCCCGGTAAACTTTCACAAAGATCTCCTGGCCAGATCTTCGGCTTCGTCGAAGCGCCTGACATACCTGTAAGCAAGATTGTAGATGCGTCCATGGTGGGCGCGGACAAGAGTCTCCCACGCTCCCTGTTCGCCGGCTAAACACCGCCTTACCAGTTCCGCGTCGCCTTGTGTCAATCCTCACGGCCTTGCTCCAGCGTTCACAGTAGAGAAACGCAATTACGCACAGAAAAGTTTCGTAGCCGCTTCATTTTTTCTGCGATAATTTCCCGATATGCGCCGGAAACTATTGTTTTTCTTAGGCTTCGCGGCTCTTATAACCGCAACAGTGCTGCTGTTTCAACGGGATTTCGATTCCAGACTGTTCTTTGAAGGCTTCTCTGATATCCGACCGGCCTGGCTATTTGCGTCAATTGTCGCCACATTTGTCTCCTATGCGATCCGGGCCCTCCGATGGCAAATCTTACTTGCATCTCTGAAACTTGTCCGCTTGGGATCCCTGGTCATGGCGACACTGCTCGGTTACGGTGCCGTTTACGCGCTGGGGCGCGCCGGGGAGATGGTCCGGCCTGTGTGGATAGCACGCAAGGAAGAAATCTCTACGGTCGGTTCGTTTGCCGCAATCGTGTTGGAGCGCGTCTTCGATCTGTCCATGCTTCTTCTACTATTCGCATTCAGCCTCGCTTTCGTCCAACTCCCAGTTGGTGCGGAGGACTCAGTGTCACTGCTGGCGCGGGCAGCCTGGTCAATACTGATACTTGCCATTGCGGCTCTGGGCGCTTCGATTCTGTTCGAGAAATACGTAACCGTCATCACAAACAAATTAGCCGCTCGACGGATTCGAAGGTTTCTGGAGACCGTCAGAGAAGGCCTCGCAGCAACCTCGAACCTTCGAAGTCTGGGATTTGTTGCCTTCTACTCACTCTTGTTGTGGTTAGGGATTGCGATACAATTCTGGCTCATGATGGTGGGCCTGAACTTCGATCTTCCGTTCACAGCAACGACAATCGTACTCGTCGGATCAGCGCTCGGGTCAATCGCCCAGGTTCCGGGAATCGGAGGAGGATTCCAGGCGGCGTTCATATTTTGCCTGACTACGTTTTTTCTGGTGCCGGTGGAAACTGCAATTGCAGCATCGCTGATCGCGTGGGTCATCACCTACACACCAACTCTGCTCGCTGCCGCGGTCTACATGATGTGGAAAGGCATCTCCGCCCACGAACTGGTGACCCAAGAACCTGCTTGACACGCTTGAGCTAGCTTATGAAATGTCCATTTTGCGGCCACCTGCAGGACAAGGTCGTCGATTCCAGGGAAAGCAAGGAAGGAGAAGCCATCCGGCGGAGACGCCAATGTATCGGATGCAACCGTCGCTTCACGAGCTATGAACGGATCGATGAAATTCCTTATATGGTCGTCAAGAAAGACGGACGGCGCGAGCGCTTCGAGCGCCAGAAAGTCCTGTCCGGATTGCTTCGCGCTTGTGAGCGACGCCCTGTCTCAATGATCCAACTCGAGGCGATCGCCGACACGGCTGAGCTCCTGGCTCAGGAGTCTCCAGTGCGGGAAATTTCCGCCGAAGCTATTGGAGAGTCCATCATGGCGGAATTGAAGAACCTGGACAAAGTGGCCTATGTCCGATTCGCATCCGTCTATCTGGATTTTAAGGATGTTCAGGAGTTCATGTCTGAGCTCGAAGACTTACTCAAAGGGAGGGAGTGATGGCCTACTTCGATTTCGAACCCGAAGAACGGCTTCACTCCGCGTGGACCCCAATCATCGATGTATACGAACGGCCATCTGAACTTATCGTCAGAGTCGAGTTGCCCGGAGTGGACAAATCGGATGTCCGCCTTCGCTGGAGAAAGAATGTCTTAGAAATTACAGGAATCAAACGACATCAGGCTTCCGACCAGGAAAGCTGCAGATACCTGTGTGTCGAGCGGCAGCACGGCCGATTCAGGCGGGACATCGCGATAAATACGGCCATCGACTTCGGAAAATCAACGGCGGACCTCCGGAACGGGCTCCTGCGCATCCGCCTCCTCAAGCTTGTCGATAGGGCTGAAGATTCGTTTATAGCGATTGGCTAAGTAGCATCATTTCAGAGAGCGGAGGCACGTGACGAACAAAGACTCCATGGAAATACTGAAAGACGAAGGCGTCGACGAACTTCAAGACGAACAGCAAGGCGTGATTCCCGAAATATTGCCGGTGCTGCCGTTGCCGGACACGGTGGTTTTTCCCTACATGATCGTCCCTCTATTCGTAAATCGGGAGCGATCCGTTCAGGCCGTGGATCAATCGCTCGCCGAAAACAGAATGATCCTTGTAGTGTCCCAGAAAGATCCTGAAGTGGACGAACCCAAACCGGAAGACCTCCACCCGGTTGGAACAGTCGCGCTGATCATGCGCATGTTGAAGCTTCCTGACGGGCGTGTGCGCATCCTGGTCCAGGGCTTTGCCCGTGCGCGTGTCGAGTATCTGCCGCAAACCGAACCATTCTTGAAAGCGCACGTCTTTCCCGAAGTCGAAATGCCTCCGAAGTCCGAGACTCTGGAACTGGAGGCTCTGATCCGAAGCGTCAAATCGTCTCTGGAACAAGTGATCTCGCTGGGAAAGATGATTTCTCAGGACATCGCCATCATCGCGGCAAATCTGGAAGACTCTGGCCGGCTCGCCGATCTGATCGCTTCCAATATGGATCTGAAGACCGAAGCTGCACAGGGGATCCTGGAGATCGCCGATCCGGTCGAGAGGCTCCAGGAAGTCAACCAATTGCTGGGTCAGGAAATTGAAGTACTCCGGATCCAGCACGACATCAGCACCCAGGCCAAGGGTGAAATCGACAAGACCCAACGGGAATACTACCTGCGGCAGCAGATGAAGGCCATCCAGCAGGAACTGGGTGAAGGCAACGAGCTCTTGGAGGAAATAGCGCAGTACCGCGAACAAATTCGCGAGTCCGGTATGTCCACTGAAGCCGCTGAGGAGGCGGAGCGGCAAGTTGGACGCCTGGAACGGATGCACCCGGACGCGGCCGAAACCGCCACTCTAAGAAACTATCTGGATTCGATCGTAAGCCTGCCGTGGTCGAAAGCGACGAAAGACAACCTGAACCTTCGAAAGGCCCAGAAGATTCTTGACGAAGATCACTACGGACTGAAGAAGATAAAGGAACGAATTATCGAGCTTCTGGCCGTTCGGAAGCTGAAGAAGAAGACGCGTGGACCCATCATCTGTTTCGCGGGCCCGCCCGGAGTCGGTAAAACCTCACTGGGACGTTCAATCGCCCGTGCGCTCGGACGCGAATTCGTCAGACTCAGTCTGGGAGGAGTCCACGATGAAGCGGAAATTCGAGGTCACCGGCGCACCTATGTAGGCGCCATGCCGGGTCGCATCATTCAAAGCATTCAACAGGCGGGCACCAACAATCCTGTCTTTATGATGGACGAAGTCGACAAGATCGGTGCCGACTTCAGAGGCGATCCCTCTTCGGCGCTCCTGGAGGTCCTCGACCCCGAACAAAATTATGCGTTCCGCGACAACTATCTTGGTGTCCCGTTTGATCTTTCCAATGTCATGTTCATCACGACAGCGAACATGCTGGACACGATCCAGCCTGCGTTCCTCGACCGCATGGAGGTCATTGCGCTCCGCGGTTATACGGAAGAAGAAAAAGTGGCCATCGCCCAAAGGCATCTGATCCCCAAACAACTCGAACAACACGGCCTGACAGCCAAGCATGCCGAGTTCACCGAACCGGCCCTTCGATCAATCATCAGCGGCTACACGAAAGAGGCCGGTCTGAGAAACCTCGAACGCGAGATCGCCGGAATTTGCCGCAAGATCGCCCGGAAGGTGGCCATGGGTAAGACCACGAAACGCCGACTGACGGCCCGGGAAGTCGACGAATATCTGGGACGACCGAAAGTGTTTCGGGATGCGCTGCTCAAGAAAGACGTAGTTGGCGTTGCCACGGGGCTGGCCTGGACGGCCGCAGGTGGAGACATATTATTTATCGAATCGACAACCATGAGAGGTAAGGGAACGCTCACGCTCACCGGTCAGTTAGGAGACGTCATGCGGGAGTCCGCCCAGGCCGCCATGAGCTTTGCCCGCTCCAGGGCGCGTGACTACGGTATCGACGAAGATTTCTTCGCCTCACATGACATCCACGTTCACGTTCCGGAGGGTGCGACACCCAAGGATGGGCCGTCGGCGGGCGTCACGATGGCGACCTCGATCGTATCTTTGCTGACCGATCGACCGGTTCGCCGCAACATCGCCATGACGGGGGAAATCACCCTCCGTGGGGAAGTCCTTCCGGTGGGCGGAATCAAAGAAAAAGTTCTGGCTGCCAGGCGAGCGGGTCTCCGCACGGTCATACTCCCAAAGCTCAACGAACGGGACCTCGAAGACATCAGCAAGGCATTGCAAGCCGAGATGGAGTTTGTATTCGTGGAAAATATCAAAGAGGTCCTGGACCGGGCCATCGTTGGCGCGGGGCGGAAGACTTCCTCTCGAGGAACTTCATCCACAACGCGAAAGACCAAATCACGTTAAGGCAAGAAGAAGGCGGCGAGGCGAATAATGAAAACAGCGTAGTGGCACCTTCGGCCTTGGTTTCAAATCTGGCTTCCCGCACCTCGCTTCGCGCCTGCAAGCGGAGAACACCTGCGCGAGGTCCGCAAGACGTATGCCACTGGGCAGATACCCCTGCGCTTCCGTGGTTAAGGCTCTGGAGTGTTTACAGAGAAACAGCTTATCGAGCGGATTCGGCGCCGATTCGGCGAGTTGTCAGCAGGTATCGGTATTGGAGACGATGCCGCGGTGGTGGACTTGCCACCCGGGTCTTCGACCGTCCTCTGCGCTGATATGTTGGTCGAAGGGACACACTTCCGCCGATCGACCCATCCCGCCGATTCGTTAGGCTTCAAAGCGGTCGCGATAAACGTGAGCGACGTGGGCGCGATGGGGGCAGTGCCAGCGTTTGCCCTGCTGTCACTGGCCGTGCCCTCCGATCTGGATACGCAATGGGCGGAGGATTTTCTTGACGGTATCGCCAAAGCCTGCCGGGCATTTGACGTTCATCTGGTCGGTGGTGACTCATCGATGGCCGACCAGATTTTCATCGACGTGTCGATCATCGGGCATGTCCGGCCCGGACACGCCGTCGACCGTGGATCGGCGCGACCGGGTGACGACATCTTTGTGACGGGTTCTCTGGGTGGATCGGCCGAAGGCCTCAGACTACTCGAGCAGGGCACTCCAGCTCATGATGAGGCTGTGCACCGGCACCTGTATCCTTTGCCCCGTCACCATATCGGCCAGGCGCTCGCTCCCCGGGTTACAGCAATGACCGACGTCAGCGACGGATTTTCCGTTGACCTGACACACATCCTCGAAGAATCCGGCGTTTCAGCCCGAATTGAACCGATGCGAATCCCGTGCCACGCCGGAATCGAAATCGACCTTGCTCTACACGGGGGTGAGGACTATGAACTAATCGTTACGGGGACGGGCATCCCGGATCATTTTGAAGACGTCCCGATCACTGCGGTCGGTCAGATAACGGAATCGGCCGGACCCCATCAGATCTACCTCGTAACGGACTCTGGCGAGGAAATTCTCGATCCAAGGGGTTGGCAGCATTTCAGCTGATTACGGTACCCACGCCGCCATCCACTCGGTGACGTCGTCGACGATTATCACCCCTGTGGCGCAGCCGCAACGGGGGGCAGTCGCTTGAACCGCTCTGATTCCCTGACTATGCTATCCTCAAGCCATGTCGAATCCGGATCTTCTAAATCAAGCGGATAGCATTCTCCGTCCAGTTCTGCGCAAACTGAGCGCAATCTCCTGGCTGGAGGTGACCGGATGTTGCGCAGGTCACCAACCCGAAGACAGCTTATGGTTCGATCTCGAAGTGCGTGGCACATCCGGGATGGGCCGTATAATGGAACTGCTCCGTGTTCTCGACACGAAGCTGACGGGTACCGACTGCCGAAGCGACTGTCTGGTCGACTACGGGGAAGATTCCGATTCGCCCCAGGCACCGCACGGATGGTTTTCGCTGACGGTAGAGATTTTCTGGCTGGCCAAGGATGACTGGCGTCGCGATCAGGCGCTGATCGTAGAATCGCTCCTTTCGTCGGTTGAGGAATTCGGAGACAGGATCGACGACGAGTTTCAACCCGAAGGCGCCATCAATTACTGCCCCTTCTGCTCATCGTCTTTCGTCCGCCTGGAAAGCTTCGAAGAGTCGGGACACCGTTATCGCTGTGGCGATTGCGAATCCTCCTGGACCATGATCGAACCAAAGCTGTAAGAGCCTAACAGTTAAGGTCTCACACAAAGCAGTCACTGAATGGTAAGCCTTGGGGGTGCTGGTGTGGAGTCGTTCGAATATGGAAACTGATATCAACATCGGCATCCTCGGCGGCAGTGGACTCTATGATATGGACGGCTTGACGGACGTTGACGAAGTCAGCGTGGGCACGCCGTTCGGTGCCCCGTCCGACGCCTACCGCACGGGATCGATCGCTGGGCGTCGAGTCGCCTTTCTCGCACGCCACGGCCGGGGCCACTTGATCGGACCGTCGGAAATAAATTTCCGCGCAAACATATTCGGGTTCAAGAAACTCGGCGTCGAAAGAATCCTGTCGGCGAGCGCGGTCGGCTCCCTCAAAGAAGAACATCACCCTCTCGACATTTTGGTTCCGAACCAGTTCTTCGATCGAACCCGGACACGGATATCCACTTTCTTCGGAGACGGGCTCGTTGCGCACGTCAGCTTCGCCGATCCAATTTGCCAGGAGCTGTCTCAATGGGTCATCGATGCAGGAGCCCAAACCGGAATCCCGGTAAAACCCGGAGGCACATATCTTTGCATGGAAGGACCGCAGTTCTCTACGATAGCGGAATCAACAGTTTATCGCAGCTGGGGCATGGACATCATTGGCATGACCAACCTGCAGGAGGCCAAACTCGCCCGGGAAGCGGAGATGTGCTACACGACGATTGCGCTGGTCACCGACTACGATTGCTGGCACCCGCAGCACCACGCCGTGACCGTGAATGAAATCATCGCAAACTTGCAGAAAAACAGCATGCATGCGCAACAAATCATCCGAGAAGCCGTGGGGCTGATTCCGGATGAGAGAACCTGCGCATGCCAGGACGCTCTGCGCCATGCTCTGATTACAGATCCGGCCAGGATTCCAGCAGAGACAAAGCAACGCTTGTCTTTGCTTATCGACAAGTACGTTTAATAGCGCTCAGATTTGCCTGTCTTCTTCACTAACGATTTCACCCTGCGCTCAGGGTGGCGATTCGCCGTCTACGTCGCCGTATTCGCCATGGTGCTGCTGGCCAACGGCGCCCTGATTTCCCTAGTGTTTGTGGACCCGAACATAGCGGACAACGACGTCGCCTTGTTGGGCATTAACGCGTGGGCACTCCTGGTCCCGGTCTCCCTCACTTTCCTGTTTATGATCCGCTTCGTGGACCACATTCCCGTGGCTACATACGGAGTTGGCTTCCACGAAGCATGGGCGAGGGACCTGGGTATTGGACTGGCTGTGTCCGCATTGATGCTCGGGTTTTACGGGGGGTTCAGCGCGGGGCTGGGAGGGCTCAACGTTGAAGCAACCCTCCACGATGGCGGTTTCTGGGCTCCGTGGATTCTCACCGTTCTCGTTCTGACCGTGTCAGCGGCCAACGAAGAATTTCTCTTCCGAGGATACCCTCTGCAGGTATTGATGGTGGCGATCGGCCCATGGCCGGCGATACTCGTCATGTCGTCGCTGTTCGGACTGGGTCATTATCTAAACCCGAATGCGACGTCAGTCGGGACACTGAATACGTTTCTTGCCGGTATACTGCTGTGTCTGGCATACGTTCGGACCCGATCCCTTTGGTTCCCCTACGGTATCCACGTTGGCTGGAACCTTGCTATCGGGCCGATTCTTGGATTCCCTGTTTCCGGAATCACGATGAGATCGTTCTGGATCAGCGAAGGGCAGGGAGCGGACTGGCTAATGGGCGGCGCTTACGGTCCGGAAGGCGGCATTCTGGGAACCGGGGTGATGCTCTCGGCTATCCTGGCCGTAATGTCAACCGGGAAAGTGAGTATCAGTCCGACGCAGCGTTCACTGCTCGACGCGCACTCCAAGACGGTCTACGCGGGCACTCCCCTCGGATTCGGCGACGGATCTAGCTCGGAGGGCCAATTGTCCTGAGTCCGCCAACGGGAATTACACGTTAAGCTATCATCTGTTGTTTGCTTGGGAGCCTTTTATGTCCTCGATATTAGTCGTCGGGTCGGTCGCCCTCGACTCTGTTAGTACTCCGTTTGGAGAGGCCGAAAACGTTCTGGGTGGATCTGCAACGTACTTCTCCGTGGCTGCCAGCTTCTTTACCCAGGTCCGGGTCGTCGCGGTTGTCGGCACGGATTTCACCGATGAGCTTGGGGCGCCGTTCAAGCGCCACAACATTGACACAACCGGCTTGGTGCGTTCCCAAGGCGCCACTTTTCGCTGGAAGGGAGAGTATGGCTTCGATCTGAACGACGCACACACGCTCGACACTCAACTCAATGTTTTCGAAACGTTCGAACCGGACATACCGGATTCCTACAAAACATCGGCGTATGTGTTTCTCGGAAACATCGATCCGGAATTGCAGCTTCAAGTCCTCGATCAAATCGAAAAACCGAGGGTGGTGGCCTGCGATACCATGAATTTCTGGATCGACGGCAAGCTCGACGCTCTAAAAAAGACGCTCTCCAGGGTCGACATCCTGATCATCAACGACGGGGAAACGCGCATGCTGGCAGACGAACCCAACCTGGTACGGGCGGCCAACAAGATCCGCGCCATGGGCCCGCGAATTCTAATCGTCAAACGCGGTGAATACGGCGTGATGATGTTCAACGAAGATTCCGTGTTCGGCGCACCGGCTTTTCCCCTCGAAGAAGTCTATGACCCGACCGGAGCCGGTGACTCCTTTGCAGGCGGGTTCATGGGCCACCTCGCACAGTCGGGAGGCTTGGATGACGGCACGCTCCGCCGATCCATCGTTTACGGGTCCGTCATGGCATCGTTCAACGTTGAAGATTTCAGCCTGAAGGGATTGGGGCGTCTCACTAAGACCGCCCTCGATGGGCGGTTCCGACAGTTCAAGAGCCTGACGCACTTCGAAGCACTTTAGAACGGCTAAGAAACAAACCAGAATGGACACATCACTTGTAACAGAGACGGACCGCAGGCCTCGATTACCGTATTCGGTCCGAAGTTCGCACCATAGGGTTTTGCTCGGTCGTTCTTTCAGATGACCATCTCTGTCGCGTTCCACACGTCGGGCGACCCTCACCATCATCCTGATGGTGAGGCCAATTTGGATCGACAGAATTAGGAGTGGAGTAGCGAAAAGTGTTGCCCTTTGTCAAAACTCAGGCGCTCGGAAACGATTTCTTGCTCGTCGAACAACGCTGCGTTGCTGGGGCCGACTATCCGTCGCTCGCGCGCCGCATCTGTGATCGGCGGCTGGGCATCGGTGCGGACGGACTGATCCTTTGGGAGCCTGGCCGAGAGGTATTCCAACTCCGGATTTTCAACATGGACGGAAGCGAAGCCGAATGTTCCGGAAACGGACTCCGCTGTGTCGCTGCATATCTGTTCCAGTCGGGGAAGACTGCCCCGGGTCGTATTCAACTCCAGACCGTATCAGGTATTTACAGCCTGGAACAGTCTGGAGACTGCTTCGCAGCCGACATGGGGATTCCGGAACTTTCACCCAGGGATATTCCTTTCATTGCGCCTGAGCCCCTTGAGCGAGTTGTAGACTTCACCGTTGAGGTCGATGGCGATCCGGTTCAGATCACGGCGTGTTCCACTGGAAACCCGCATTGCTCGCTGTTTGTCGACGCGATCGATGGAGACGTGGTTGATACTCTCGGGCCAAAACTCGAAATACATCCAGCGTTTCCGAACAGGACGAACGTGGAGTTTATTCATGTTCGCAATCGGACAGAAATCGATGTTGCGTTCTGGGAACGGGGGGCCGGCCGAACCCCGGCCTCGGGGACCGGCTCCTGCGGTGCCACCGTCGCGTCGATACTCAACCAGCGTACCGAACGCAGTGTGACGGTTCACACCCAACACGGAACGCTCGAAGTGGAGTGGAACGCGGAAAGCAACAGCTTGAAGCTCGTCGCAACGGCCAGCGTTATTGCAGAAGGAGAATACTGGCGGGCATAGTGGGATTGGGGACGGACGGTTCCTGCCCGATCATGTCCTGAAGACCATATCTCGAGTAAAGTCCCAGGCACTGGTGCTGTCGGTGGGACTGACAGCCGGGTATTTGCGAAATGTCCAAGACTCTCGATCTTCTTGACGTATTCATAGTAGGCGCCGGGCCCACCGGACTGGCGGCTGCCATTGAAGCCCAGCGGTTCGACCTGAACTACATCGTCGTCGAAAAGGGCTGTATTACAAATTCGATCTTCCACTTTCCGACGCAGATGATCTTCTTCACCACGCCGGAACTGCTCGAAATCGGAAACATGCCCCTGGTGTGCGAACGGGAAAAATCCAACCGGAACGAAGCATTGAAGTACTACAGAAAAGTCGTCCAGGCTAAGGGTTTGAACGTCCGCCAGTACGAAGAGGTACGGGCAATCAGTCGAGAAGGAACCGAATTCAACGTTGAGACAGCCGCCGCCAGCTATCGCGCACGAAACGTCGTGCTTTCGATCGGTTACTACGACAACCCGAACATGCTGGGAATACCCGGAGAGGACCTACCCCACGTATCCCACTACTACACGGAAGCCCATCCCTATTTCGAGCGGGATGTCATTGTGATCGGGGGCCAGAATTCTGCCGCCGAGGCCGCGCTCGAACTCTTCCGCGCAGGGGCTCGCGTCACCCTCTTGCATCGCAAGAAAGAATTGGGGAAGTCGCTCAAGTACTGGGTGGGACCCGATATCATGAACCGCATCAAACGGAAGGAAATCGGCGCTTATCTCGACACAGAGGCTGTGGAAATACTTCCGGACCGTGTCCGTGCCCGGCAGAACTCAAGCAAGATAGAGCTCCCGGCAGATCAAGTCTTTGCGTTGACCGGCTATCATCCCAACACCGTCTTCTACGACCAGCTTGGAGTCGAATACGACCCGGACATCCTCCTGCCAAACTACGATCCCGATTCCTACGAAACCAACGTGAGCGGCGTGTTCCTGGCGGGCTCAATCGTGGCCGGGCGCAGGCATAGAGAAATATTCATAGAAAATGGGCGCTTCCATGGCGAGATCGTCATGCAGACCATTGCGGGCCGACGGGAAAAGTGATCGGTGACGAGTTAACAATGACAACTACGGATCGTGAACGTGTCACGCATCACTGTTCTTCACTCTTCTTCACTATTCGCCAGATGCGGCAGGTTCATACGCGGCTACGGCTTCGTCGTATTTGTCGTGAAGTTCGATCTCGAAGAAGGCCGCTACGTCCGCGGCCGGATACATTTCGATCGCGTCCCATGCCATCCGCTCACAGACATTGACGCAGATTTTGCAGCCAATGCACTCGTCGAAGCGAACCTGAACCGGTTCCATGACGACGCCGACGTACTCAGATGTGTCACGTGGGACGTTTTCGATGCAATCGACAGGACAGAACGGCACGCATGCTTCACAACCGGTGCAATTGTCCGGATTCACAACGGCAATGATCTTTGGGATTTTCTTCTTACGCGTAATCTTTCTCGGAGCTTCAGGAATGATTGCGGTAGGGTTCGTCTTCTTGCTGTTAACGGCCATCTATCAATTCCCTTAATCGCGAAAGACCCATTGTATCCCGCAATCCCACGATCCGCTCGATTGCTTCTCCAATTTGGTTGTTGGGCGTAGAGGCTCCCGCTGTCAATCCGATGCGTTGGTGGCCGGATCCAAGCCAATCATGAGTTAGCGTCTCCGGATTCGGACCCGGCAGCTTGTGCCGGATCTCGCGCGCGCTGAGGATCGACGAGGCGTCCTGGATATGAAACGCCCGGGTGAACTTCCTAGCGATGCGCGCCAAATTGTTCGTATTCGAGCTGTTGTATCCCCCGATGACGATCATCAGGTCCGGAGGATCGGCTTCCATGGCCCGAATGGCATTCTGCCGATCCTGCGTAGCACTGCAAATCGTGTCAAACGCGATGAAGCAGTCGTCCAGATTGGCTTCCCCGGACCTGCGAATCAGGGCATTCCGGAACATTTCCGATATCTCCAGGGACTCTGAGCTCAGCATCGTCGTCTGATTGGCCAGACCGATCCGCTGGAGATGCAGATCCGGATCGAACCCATCGGAAATGGCCCGTTCGAAACGTTTGAGAAAATCAGCCCGGTCACCACCGTCTGCGAGATAGTCACAGACATAGGCGGCTTCATCCTTGTTGCGAACTACCAGGTAGTGCGAATCCGAATTGAAGGTCGTTCTCGAAAACGTTGCGCGCGTCTCTTCGTGTTCGTATTTGCCGTGAATGATCGACGTCACACCGGTGTTGGAGTAGCGCTCCACATTCTTCCATACGTTGAGCACCGACCCACACGTGGTATCGACCACAATGCAGCGTTTTTCAGCCAGCATTTCCAGATCGGACCGGGGCACTCCGAACGCGGGGACAATCACAACATCCTCAGGTGTCAGCCGGTCGTACTTGTCGTCGCCGTCGGGCAGGAAACGGATACCACGACTGACCAATTCCTGGTTGACGTGCGGATTGTGAATGATCTCACCGGTCAGATATATGCGTCGCCCAGGAAACTTGGAAACCGTTTCGTAAGCGTACTCCACGGCGCGTTCGACGCCGTAGCAGAACCCAACCTCTTCAGCCAGCCGGAAGGTGAGCTCGCCAACCACAATTCGACCGCGCTCGGCACGCATCAGGTCGACGATGCGGCTCCGGTAACTGTCCTGGAGTTCAGGACGAACTTCCGGACCGAGGCCAAAGCCCTTCTGGAAGTACGTTTGTGGCATCAATCTGCGATTGTAACACAGGGCCGTTTGTGCTAGTTTCGGGCTCCTGCCATGTCTATTCTCACCTTTCGGACTGTAGAATAAGTGACCGTTGGACACTCCGACCCCTGGAGACTGCGGCTATACTAAATTGAGGAATTCAAGAACTTGGCTGATACGAGAGCCACAATTACGGCTGTTGCCCACCACCTTCCCGAAGGCCGTTTAACGAACCACGACTTCGAAGAGATGGTCGAGACGACCGACCAATGGATATTCGACCGCACGGGCATTCGAGAACGCCGAATCGTGGAAAAGGGAACGCCAACAAGCACGCTGGCCGAAGCCGCGACCCGGAAAGTCCTGGCGCAAAGGGGGATCGGAGCCGACGAAATTGACCTCATCATTGTCGCCACAGTCACTCCGGACATGTTCTTCCCGTCCACGGCCTGCGTCCTGCAGGAAAAAATCGGGGCGACCCAGGCCTGGGGATTCGATTTACTTGGAGCCTGTTCGGGTTTCATCTACGCATTGACGACGGCCGCTCAGTTCATCGTGTCCGGGCAACACCAAAAAGTGCTCGTCGTGGGCGCCGATGTAATGAGTTCGATCATCGATTTCGAAGACCGGGCCACGTGTGTGTTGTTTGGCGATGGGGCGGGTGCAGTTCTTGTCGAGGCCTCTCAAAGCGGAAACGGGATCCTCGATTCGATAATGCGTAGCGACGGAAGCGGCGGGCGATTCCTGTTCATGCCGGGAGGAGGCAGCCTCCACCCACCAACCGAGGAAACTGTTGGCCAGAAGATGCACTACGTGCACCAGAACGGCAGGAACGTTTTCAAATTTGCAGTCAAGGGAATGGTCGAAGTGTCGGAATCAATACTCAAACGAAACGGACTGACCCATCAGGACCTGAAACTCTACGTGCCGCACCAGGCCAATTTGAGAATCATCAAGGCCGCCACTGAAAAGCTCCATCTCGAACCCTCAAAGGTAGCGATCAATATCGATCGCTATGCGAACACTACGGCCGGAACCATCCCCATCTGCCTTTCCGAAGCGGCCGAGGCCGGCACCATCAAAAGCGGCGATATGCTGCTCCTCGCGAGTTTCGGGGCTGGATTTACCTGGGGCAGCCTCCTCCTCCGATGGGGCGAGTAGCTGCCCGGCTCAACCATCGGCGTGGGCGTTGTTGCGCTCGTTCACCGATCTTCGATGTATGTGCCGATACGGCTGCCTTCGCTTCGCCTTAGATCCCGCGGCACCGGCACCGCATTGTCCGTATCTGGCAGATACCGGGGCATTCCTGCACGGAATGTCCAACCCTCTGCCAACGAAATGGTGGCCTGGATGGAGCTTAAATCATTGTAATTATAGGTGTTAACTGCTGATTTGACATTATTTCAGGAAAGTACGGAAAAGACGTATTTTTGACGGCTGTCTCACGTCTATTGTTATGTAGCGCGGTGGCAGAGAAAGCGTCCGAAGCGGGCCTGTCAAGAAAGACTTTTTCGACACCGTCCCTGGCTGAGAAAGAGATCATACACAGACCGCTTCCTGAAGCCCTCGGAAACGAGGGCTTTTTGCTTGCCCAGATCCAGCGACGTCATATGCTCAGAGCCAGATCACAGCAGAGCGATCCTCGCTCCTGCCCCCCATGAAGAACCCCCGGCAACGCCCATCGCCACTCCGAATGAGACGGAATACCATCCATCTCGGCTTCGACCAGCTCCATCTCCAATGTATAATCTGCACGATTCTGGCGTCCCCGGACCATGACATCGAGAGACCTTAATTCGATTCCCAGCTTGTCACGCCCAATCCTTTCGACGATCGTTTCAAGGGTCTCTCCCGTACGGTACGTGCCGGCCGGTAAACCCCAAATGCCAGGCAGTTCGACGTCATCGTCAGGCCTCCGAACCGTTAGTATTTTGTCCCCTTTCCGCACCAGCACTGCGACAGAGTGCTTGATCCGTTTCGAGGTCTTGGTGTCATTCATAGGACTGCATTCTGGAATCCGCCAGCCATCCCCCGAATTGCCATAAATCCCTCAGCACGACTCTCCAGGTGGGCCGATCGGAACCATATGCGGTTTGAAACCGCCATACCAAGTATTTGGAAGGGGGAAGCGGAACGAAGGGGAACTGTAAATACCAGCCCGAAGGCACAATGCGAAAGTAATAGCGAACCAGCGCGACGGCGATCGCCAGGTGCCTCACGCCGGACATGCTATCATAAACCCATGAAAATATTCGGCATTCTCCTGTCGATGTTCATCGTCATCCCGGTCCTCGAGTTTGCCATCCTGATCGAAATCGGCCGGCGTCTCGGCACGATCGACACGCTGCTTCTAATTTTTGGAACGGGCATCCTGGGGGCCTACCTCGCCCGGCTCGAAGGATTCCGCATCCTCTATCGCATCCAACGGGATATTGCCTCGGGTACGATCCCGAACGAGCAACTCTTTGATGGCCTCCTGGTCCTGATTGCGGGCCTGGTCCTGATCACACCCGGTCTGCTGACCGACATCGTGGGACTCCTTCTCCTGTTCCCCCCGACACGCTACCCCATCAAAGTTTTCCTGCGGGGTTTCATCCTGCGGAGGGTCCGGAACCGCCTGTCGGGCCAGGGCATGCGGATTACTTTCTGAGAGCAGCCCGCGTTTACCCGTAAAAGCCCTGTTGAGGTAAGAGAGGACTATCAATCAGGGCGCCCGCACCCTTGCCCTCCGTTCCTCGAGCCAGTTCAGAACGATGCTGAATTGTCGGAAAGGCGATCGACGGACGATCGCCCTATCTCGATTGTGCCTACGCGGCCCCGGCGACCACGGTGAAGCTGATCATCTCGCAGAGACCCGGCACCGCCTCGTGCATGTCGTTGCCCGCCTGAATCGTGAAAGTGTATTCGCCGGGTTCCAACTGCATGTCGATAAAGTTCGAGCCGTCTCCGAAGTGAATCCACTCCGGGTCGTCCTGGGGAATCATGGTTCCCGGCGTCAGGCACTCGCCAGCCGTGCCCACATGGTGATGCGCGATGCCCTCTCGGGGCGTCTCCACTTCTCCCTGGGGCACGGGCGCAATCTGATAATTAACGGCGTTGAATTCGAGATGGGCGAGCGTACCCACTTCAGCGCCGTCATCCGGAGAGACCCAGACCAGACGAGGTGTCAGGTCTTCGGCTGGAGCCTCGGCTACTGGCTCCACAGGTCCTTCGGAGACATCGGCAGCTCCACAAGCAGCCGATACTAATATCGTCAGCGCAAGCGCGACCCACTGCACACCACGCAAAAGGGTCATCCTCTCTACAATCTGGTTTACATCGTTTACATCCGGGCTCGCAAACATGAACTCACTCCTGTTAATTGTGTTTCCGAAAAACTTGGGAGCGAGAAGGTATCCCTGATCGCCCACTCTCGCTACCGCTTGGCCTAACAAATACTTAATGACTCGTTCAGCGGGTGTGCGCTGGCGGGAAGACCTCGTTGTAGACCATCGACGCCAGGCAAATGTCCGTGGCTGTAACAAGAACAGCCATCCCTGTCAAACCAAAGAGCGGGAGACGGGGATCGAACCCGCGATGTCCAGCTTGGGAAGTTGGACCCCGATTGATTATAAGGGACTTATGCGTTCATAGCGTAAAATGCGTTCACTGAAAACCTGTGGGTTGCGGTCTCTTGGTCGCGTCCGGGGCTTAACGGAATAAGCGGAGTATCGGTTCCTGACTCTGAAAGTCACCCGGAATCTTAATAGAAACCGAAGAGACCGTTGCTCAGGGACGCACATTACCCGCAGATAGCAGATTCGCAGATTTGCCTTTCTGCGACATCTGAGCGAAAGCGGATTGAGTTAGGAGCCGTACAGAGTTTTCTTTGTCTTTACAGAGAGATACGAGAGATTGATGCTTATCTCGCCTTTTCCGACCACGACATCTTCTATGATGTTATCGATGATCTGGAATTTCTCATCGATGGGCAGTTCTGGCCAATGGGCATGCAATTTCCGGGCATCATCCAGGACTTTATCCGAGGCTAGGAACTGAACCTTAAGGAGGTCAATCTCCGCTTGAAGGCGTGGAACTCCATCTTCAAATCCGCGGATCCGCTCTTCCAGGCGGCGATATTCCCGGTCAAAGGCTTCGACCGACAGCTGATTGCTAATATAGGCCTGATATACCTTTTTCATCTCTTGCGATACTTTCTGTGTCTCTTCTTCCATGGAGTCAAGCAGGTGCTCTTGTGCGCCAACTGCTTGATTGGCATCTTCGAGGAACGGTGGAATTTCCTCATGCGAGAAAAGAGAGTTCTTCAGTTGTTCTCTAAAAAGTTCTTCGAGGTCAGCGACGGCGATCTTGTTACGGCATTCTTCACATGTGAAATTCAGACTCCTTGACGGGACATACATCTTCTTGCCACAAACGCAAACCACTTTTCCTCCAAACAACCACACAGGACGTTTGCCCGGGGTCTTTCCACTTTTTCTCTGATTGGTAAGGATCTGGTTACATTGTTCCCACAGTTCCACGGATACAATGGGCTCCACTTCGGTGAAGACCCACTCTTCCTCCGGCTTGGGAATCCAATGCTTCTTGTCTCCAAGACTCTTGGTGTAATTGGCCCGCCGCAGTCCCTTGGCGAGCGGGTCACGCAGCAGACGGCCTACTGTTGTATCGCTGAATTTTGCGCCCGATCGCGTTCGAAAGCCTTGTTCATTCATCAGTCGCGCCACGGTTCTCTTTCGATGATGCTCCGCAAAGAGTTCAAAGATGCGAACTCGAATCGGAGCTTCCTTCGGATCGGGCATAAGCTGCTTGTCTTTCCATTGATAGCCAAAGGGGGCTTGTCCACCGAGAGATTGACCGAGCTTGGCGCGGATCGGCACGGAGGCCGCAACGCGCTCGGATGATTCTTCGCGCTCCCACTGCGCCATAGCGGCGATCATCGTGAAGAACAGGCGACCGGCTGGAGTCGAGGTGTCAATTGCCTCTTGAAGAGAAACGAGGTCGGCGTCGTACTCGCGGAACACATCGGCAAACTCTAAAAGCTCTCTGGTACTTCTGGCCAGGCGGGCAAGTTTCGAGATTATAACGCCGCTGATGCGGCCAGACTTAATATCCTTGAGCATCCGCTGGGCTTCAGGGTGGGAGGCCACGGCCTTGCCGCTTACTCCTTCGAAGTAATATGTCTCGATGACGGTCCAGTCCTTTGAGGCGGCGTAATACAGGGCACGCTTTTCGTCGTGATCAGGACTTTCCCCACCTGCCCGGCCTTCTGTACTTACTCGAATCCAAATGCCTACTTGTTTCTTGAATGAATTTTCGTCACGTCGCATGCCGGTTTACCGTCGCCACTCTCTTTTTGATAGATCGCTTTGGACGTAGCGGCTGTTTTGACAATCATCCTATCCGGCTGGCCTAGAAAGTTCCAGCTCTGGTGGAAACCGTTCAACACAAGTCTTCGCGAGAATGTCGCCACTACGGCATGGACAGCACTCGGGCCGGTTCCGTCAACTGGGCCCTATTTCTGCCCGAATTACGGTATGACAGCCAACCGATCCTTCAATGACGGTCACCGACATCCTCGCGAGATCATCAGTCACGCAGCCTTGCCCTGATACAGAGTTGACATGGAGACTGAAGCCAGAGACATTTGCGCACCGCGGACCGGTCAGGGCTTCCCGATCGACGTCAGGAAGCAGATGGCCTCCGGCCAAAACCCAGTGTCCGGAATGCGGTCCAGCATTCCCTGTGGCCGGCTTCCTTGTGCACGGCTTGGACTGCGAGTAAACTGAAGCCACCCCTTCCTGTCCCTTTCAGCAACAATTCATGATCTCTAAAACCTTAACTGGTGCCATCTACGGCATCGATGCTTCTCTGGTCGAAGTCGAAGTTAATATTTCACCCGGCGGCAACGGCGAATTTCAAATTGTGGGTCTACCGGACGCCGCGATCCGCGAGTCACGCTCCCGCATCCATGCGGCAATTCGAAACAGTGGCTTCGAAGTTCCATTCCGTAAGATCACGGTCAACCTCGCACCCACCGCTATCAGAAAAGAAGGCGCTGCCTTTGACCTGCCGATGGCGATCGGGATTCTCAAAGGAACCGGGGCCATTACCGCAGATGTCGAACATCTCCTGATGGCTGGCGAGCTCTCTCTGGATGGACATCTCAGACCGGTCAAAAACTGTCTCTCACTTGCACTGCTGGCGCGAATCACAGGTATTGCCAAACTGATCGTCCCCTTCGAAAATGCAAACGACGCTGCTGTAGCCGAAGGTGTGTCCGTATTTCCCATGCACACCCTGACTGAGGTCGCCGGATTTCTGAACGGCACTGGAAAAGCTGCCGCACATCAGGTGGACGCCCGGCGGATACTTGACCGGGATTCGGATCCAGTTGAAGATTTCGATGATGTTCGGGGGCAACATCAGGCGAGACGAGCCATCGAAGTGGCCATCGCCGGAGGACACAACATCCTGATGATCGGCCCTCCGGGCTCGGGCAAAACAATGCTGGCACGGCGAATCCCCTCCATCATGCCGCGAATGACACTGGAAGAAAGCCTTGAAACCACCCGGATCCATTCCGCGGGTGGACTACTTTCCCCGGGGGCCGGTCTGGTCTCCCTCCGCCCGTTGCGTGCCCCTCACCACAGCATTTCCAGCTCCGGCCTCATTGGCGGCGGCACGATTCCCCGGCCCGGCGAGGTCAGTTTGTCGCACAACGGCGTTTTATTCCTGGACGAATTGCCTGAATTCCCGCGTCACGTGCTCGAGGTACTCCGACAGCCCCTGGAAGACGGGAGCGTCACAATCGCTCGGGCTCAAGCCACTCTATGTTTTCCCGCGTCGCTGATCCTGGTGGGCGCTATGAACCCCTGTCACTGTGGTCATTCGGGAAACCCTCTGCACGCATGTCGCTGCACACCTAAACAAATTCGAACCTATCGATCCCGGATCTCGGGACCGCTTCTCGACCGCATCGATCTCCACGTCGAAGTCCCGGCAATGCCCTACAAGGAGATGTCCCGAGATGATCGGTCAGAACCGTCTACGGAAATCAGAAAACGGATCGTCCGGGCACGCGAGGCACAGTTCAACAGACTGGGCGAATCCGGGAAATACACAAATGCAAGGATGCAGGCGGATCATGTTCGCTTGCATTGCGCCCTGACGCCGGAGTGCGACAGCATGCTGGAAAACGCGGTCACCCGGCTCGGCCTATCGGCCCGTGGCTGGAACAGGATACTCAAGCTCGCCCGGACTATCGCGGATCTTGACGCTGCCGACAACATCGCGCCTCCCCACATCGCTGAGGCAGTTCGTTACAGAACGCTGGATCGGCCGGGGTAAGTTCGAGGACTTGGATAACGGAGTAGCGTTCACAACTCTTACTGTAGAACATACGTAGGCCTTCGGTTGTCCCGACTGAAGTTGATGTAATCGACATTGTGAAGAATGAACATTAGATTCTTGTCGGACACCTCGCCGGGAACCGTTGAACGACATCGACGAGTCGGGTAACCTCAAGAAACCGAGAACCGAGCCAATTGAGAGTGCAGATCAGGAGTTTCAAATGGAAATTCGTTACGTGATATTTGTGTTGCCTTTGGCCGTGCTGTGTTTCGGCTCGATAGCCGTCAGCGAAGTCGCCGCGGCTCAACGTCTGATACTCGACCCTTCAGGAAACCTACCGCGAGAATACTTCGTAGAAACGCCCTACAACCCCTTGTATGACGCGCGCGATTTCTCGGGCATCTGGTTCCGGGTTGGTGGCGGCGGGAGTCACGGTCCCGACGGCACGAACCCTCCGCTGACCCAGGAAGGCGAGGCGCGGATGAATACGCTCCGTCCGACCCGTATTACTGCTGACCCCGCCGATTCCAACTATCCTTCCCTGACCTGTAATCCGAAAGGTTTTCCGGGGATCGTTGTCGATCGCAACCATGATCATCACGAAGTGATCGTGCTTCAGGACAGGATTCTGCAGATCTGGCAAGAGGAACGAATGCTACGCGAAATCTGGATGGACGGGCGGGAACTGCCTTCGGGAGACAATCTGGCGAACATCGGGGTGGGGTGGATGGGAATGTCGGTCGGCCACTGGGAAGGAAATACGCTTGTGATTGAGACAACCGGTCTCGATGGCCGGGCCTGGCTCTCTGCCTCAGGTTTTCCAAAGAGTGACGCGGCTCAGTTCAGGGAGCGGTACACGCGGACTGAAGAAAACACGCTCGAGCTTGAATTGATCATGGACGACCCGGTCTATTACACCGAGCCCTGGATTTCGGACATAAAAGTCTGGAAAAAAGAAGCGCGCGACGCCCGCCCGGTAAACAATTTTGGCTGGTACGGATTGTTCTCGGGAATCAACGACCTGCTCTGCGCGCCGATGAATGGGGGCGGACGCCCCTCCAATCCCTACGGCGGGGATTGAAATTCAGCCGTCGTAGGGAGGCAGGACACTATACCCCGCCAGACAGAGCGCCATCGTCGCTCAGTCCTCGGGATACTTGTTTCCCGGATAGGCAAAAATGACTTCGTTTCGGGAAACCTCGGGATCGCAGGCCCGCCAGTCCGGCAGTGGTCCGCCCGCCCTTCTGTTGAAGACGTAGGCATACTTGAACGGCCGCGTCAGAAAAGTCGGATCTTCGAGGATGATAATCAGCCTGAGGTTGTCTTCGTCGATCAACTGGTAGCGTTCGGTGACTTTCTTGGGGACTGAAGACGCCATATGGAGGTGGTCGTCGATGCCGTCGGGGTCGAAGGTGAAGTTGGTGGTTTCGACGACCAGGTCTTCCCCGTCCCACCAGCCGATTGAGTGGCCATGCTGGAACAGGTGCCGGGCTTCCGGGTGGCCACGCCCATCCATCCAGATGGTCCGTGTGATCAGGCGGCCGGCGTGTTGAAACACCAATCGGTTCGGATAGCCGGAGATATACATTGCACTGCCCAACAAGGCTGGAACGGCCACCTCCGCGCATTCGGCCAAAGTGGGCGACGCCCGGTGGTCCACGAACTCCATCCAGGCCTCCCCCCGCCGGTTCAACGGAAGCTGGTCCGCCGGCAAGGAGCAGTTAATCAACTTTTCGCCGTAGTCCCCAAGTCGCCCCCCGCAATTGCCACGATCCTGACCGTCCGGGTTGTCGCTTCCGTTCTCCCAGCTTCCGATATACGGAAAAGACTTGTCGAACTGCTCAACGCTTTGCGCGGCCGCTAACCCTGGACCGAAGACAAGCAGGGCGAGGGCCAAGACGCCCGTCAGGGCCGGGGTCCATCCTAGATTTTGAGTCATACCTACCGCACCCCTACGCATCATAAAACATAACCGCATCAATGCCCTCGAGGCCCCGATACCCGGCCGAGGGGCAAACTATCATACAACCCACACGCATCGCATCGTGATGAGTGAACAGACCGGCGCGTACTGTGGCCGGGTCGTTCAATCGAGAGTTTACACATGCGATTCTCCCTCGCGCAAGCATTGCTACTTGACGGTTGAGGTGGGTGTCGTTGGCGCTCTGGACCTCTCCCGTTCGAGAAGGGTGCAATCGGCATCCAGGGGACACCACGCTTCGAACTCCCGGCATGTCGAGATTTTTTCGCCCGCCAGGGCTGCGGTCCTCGCCACCGGAGTTCCCGCCAAGGATTCCAGGCGCTCGAGCAGCTCCACCGCGCGCTCGGCATCGCCGACGACGAACCGACCGGAGGGCAGGCTTTCCTGTGGAGATCCAGCACAGGCAGCCAGAGACAAAGATGCGACCAAGAGGCTTAGGGCTCTGCGACCGACTTGCAACCGACGAGTACATCGAAGAAAACGATCTCAAGATTCTGCTCAACCGAATTGATCACACGGGCCGCGTGGCGATCAAACAGTGAGATCGAGCTATCTGCCCAGATTCTTCTGATCCCTTCGAAGACCACCCTACCATCTGGGGCACGACAAGCTAAGTTAAGGGGAAACCCACGAGCCGGGGGAGATTTCGCCCAAGATAGTGGACCTCCTCGAAGTACCGGCGAGCTCTAGCCGAGAGTTCTATGATCTCCAACTCGTTGTCGAAGAGCTCCTCGATCTTAGTGGCGATGTGCCTCGGTTCACCCAGCACCAATTCGTGACCGTACCGCTCGAAAAATCCCGCGGGATCCAGATTCGAGGTGAGGATGGGCGTGCCCTGGCAGGCGGCCACGATAAACGTCACGGGAAGACCCTCGGTCGTCGAAGTGTTGATCAACACGCGGGCGCGAGCGTAGTAAGCAGCCCTCTCCCCCTGAGGGACGTAATCGAGCACCTCTAAGTGACCAATCAGGCCAGCCTCGTCCCTATCAATGACTTCTCAGAGTTTGCTGGCTGCCACTCGAAGAACAGAGATCGAAGATCAGCCGCGCCTGGAAAATCTGCCACGACAACGGCGTTCATCCAAAAGTTTGGGGGGCACCTGAGCATAGCTTTGACGGTCCACTGAAACATCGCAGGCTCGGGTCGCGCTATTTCGTAGGGGTGCTTATTGTTCCTATACTCTTATTTCGTCTATACTCTGAGCAACACTCCGTCTCCTTCGAATTAGATGATCGTGTTGCGTCGATCGGTTGAGATCACCGCAGAAAGCAGACACTCGTTTACGGTTAAGATGCAAGCTGCTGCATACCAGCGGAATAGGCCTGATGCAAAGCGTCACATCGAACGGCCTTCGACTGCATTACGAGGTGACGGGGGCCAGAGAGCCAGGTGTCTTGCTCACCGGCCTGCGCACGGATCATTCAGCGTGGGATCTCGCTCAAGAACCCGCTCTGGTTGGGAAGTCGACCTGTCAGTGCTACCCCCGCTACCATCTTTGTACCGATCTGTTTTTCCTGACTTTGTCCGTTCTCCATGTGCCGAAGCCACTTCTCGGACAGGAGGTGCTATCGGAAGCTCAGATAGAGCACCAAGACACGGCCCGCTCTTGATGCCGAGCCTTTTTGGCCACCGTAGACTAGCGTTAAGAGCGAGTAACTGATCATGCTTCGGACTTCACTCCGCATTGTGTTACTCACACTGGTCTCCCTGGGCTTCATGCGGTTGCCCACTTTGCGGGCCCAATCCTCTGGACACCAACTGATAAGCGAGTTTCCAGAGCTCGTAGCCCTTTTCGACGCCTTCGATGTCACCCAAGGGGCCATGTACGATCGACTTCTCCAGATCACGGAATCGGGCGAGTCCGGAGACGCGCAGAGTGAGCTTCGCGAGACGCTCACGATGCGCGCAAGCATGTCAATGAGCGAAATGATGGAGGTGGGCCCAGGTGACGTGACGGATATGGACCAGCGCATGGGTCCCTTCGGCCGGCTGGAGACGGAAGCTATGTCGGAACTGTCCGGAATGATCCAAGACCGGCACTCGCGCCGCGAGATCCGTGCCGCGTTCTCGACGAGTGGCGCCCTAACCGAGAGGGCGGCGAGGGTCCTTCAGCGCGGCCGGGAGTTCGAGGCTCGAATCTTCGACATCTACGTCGACGATGGAATCACTGACAAGTTCGTTACAGTGAATGAGGCTATCGAAAACTACTTGAGCGATTCGCAGGCCTCTGTCGCCCCCCAACCGAAGGATCCCAGGTTGATGTACGGTCATCCTTTTGCCGGTGCGTTCAAGGCGGGCTACCCGAGGGTCAGCGGCCTTTATTGGGCTTCACAGTGGCTCAAGCTGGCCTCACTCGAGCCGCTGATGATGGGCAGCGAGGTGGCGAGTGGTGTGATTGCTACAATCGATCGATTCGAGGGCAAGCTCGGAGACACAGGTGGAATGACCACAGCGCCTTCCGAGATTCCGATGGTACCGGGCATCGCACCACTGCTCCTGCACCGTCATCCTGAGGCGGCGTGGATCATCGACAATCTGAACGTGTTGGAGGTCGTGATCGCGGATCTCCTTGTACATCCTGACGTGACGGATCGAGACGGCTCCATCGACGCGGTTGTGGAGGTGTTCACGGATCGGGAGTCTAACATCATGACCGGGCTGGGCTACCGCGCCTACCTGTTGTCGGCGCTCCGGACGGGAATCTACAACCAGGGCGGACCAGCGCTGGGAGAGCTGGCTGGGTCGGAACGAAACCGATCCCGGATGGAGATGGAGATGGGGGGACACATCGTACTTCCAGGGATGAACTAGCCGTTCAGTGGCTCATAAAGAATAATAGCCTCAGTATCGGAGCGTAGATCGATGCGACAGAATCGAAAAGTAACCCTCGCCACGGCATCCGTTCTGCTGGTCGTAGCCACGCAGTTTCTGCAGGCACAGGTAACCGATAACGCCCGGTTCCTCACATTGGCTCCCGCTACCGGTTTGCCGATCATTCCGGTCATGGAGGGGTGGGTAGCCAATGAGGACGGAACCCGTATGATTTCCTTCGGCTTCATCAACCGCAACACCGAAGCCGTTGATATTCCTCTCGGGCCGAATAACTACATCGAGCCTGCGGAATTCGATGGCAACCAACCGACTCATTTCCATGCGGGTCGTGGCACGGGAGTTTTCCCCGTGACGGTTCCGGTTGATCGCATTACAGAGGATGTCTGGTGGTATCTCAGAACCGGCGATGGCGAATTACTGAAGGTGCCTGGCCGCTCAGGCGCGCCAGCTTACGAACTGGATTTCATCCTGCCCCGCCCTCAAGGGTCCCTCCAGCCATTGGCCGGTTTCGGTGAGAATGGTCCGCCCTCAGCCGGCTTGTTCGCTGGGCTGGAAGACTATGACGGACCGGTGCGAGCTGGCGAGCCGGTTACCGTGACCGTGAATGTCACGGACTTGTCCGTCCGTGACCCATCTGATCCCCGGTTTGGTGAGCCATTGCCGATCGGTGTTAGTTTTAACAAGTGGCAGGGTCCTGGTGACGTGTCGTTTAACCGCCACGAATCCATGGAGGTACCCGAAAATCCCTACGATGAGGATGATGATCGCTCCAGCTCTTGGGAAGCGCCCGATCCCAATAAACTGGAAGTTGCGGGACCTTCAAGCGTAGCACGCGTGGTCGCCACGTTCTCCGAACTGGGCGATTACATCGTTTCCGTGAAAGTGGACAACTTCAGCGCTCCGGACAGCACCGATAAAGATCAGTGCTGCTGGACCAATGTTTTTCAGCGAATCATAGTACGATGAACCCCTGAAGCACGTTACAAGCTGGCGTGGAATCGGCGAATTGAATAGACATTCAAGAAAGAGATATTTAGCATTCTAAGTCTGGTTGCCCGCAACCAACGGGCTGAGGAGAAGAGCATGAAACTAGCGCGAGCCATCAGCTGGACGACAATCGCACTAACCCTTCTGCTAGGTTCCGTAGCTGCTTTCGGCCACCCGGCGCAGGATGAGCACATTACCTACAATAGCCACGTTGCCAAGGTCATGAAGGAAAATTGCGTGGTTTGCCATCGTGAAGGCGGCATCGGCCCAATGCAGTTCGAAAATTACGAACAGATCCGCCCATGGGCTCCCTTAATTCAACTTAGAGTCGCGAACCGTGAAATGCCTCCTTACTCCTACGACCATGGTGTCGGAATTCAGGATCTGCTGGGCGACTGGCGACTGGCTCAGGAAGAAATCGACACGATCGTGGCCTGGGTGGAGCAGGGTTCCCCGCAGGGCGACCCTGAGATCGTGCCTCCCGCAGTCGACCTGCCTGATCCGGATGCGTGGAATTTTGTTGACCGGTTTGGAGAGCCTGACCTGGTTATTCGTTCTGAGCCGATTGACATCCCCGTCGGCGGTAACGACCTGTGGCACAACCACTATGTGAGCAGTGGCCTGACTGAAGATCGCTGTATCAAGGCTGTACAGGTGAAGCCACGCCACGATGCCAAGGTCGTTGTCCACCACGCCAACACATATCTCGAAACGCCAGATGAAGATGGTGAATTCGAGCGCTCTGCTCAGCTTACCGAGTATGCCATGGGCAAATGGGGCGAGTTAGTGCCGGAAGGCGTGTGCCGCCTCCTTCCCGTTGAAGCCCGCATCGCCTGGGACATTCACATGTTCCCGGGTGGTCTGGGCACAACAGCTTCACACACAGTGATCAAGGACAACGTGGTTGAACTCGGTGTGTGGCTGCACGACACAGACTATCTTACCGAGAAGAATCCTTACGAGCAGGACCTGAAAAACTATCGGATGCGCGACGGCTATCAAAATGGTGAGTTGGTCATCCCTCCCCATGGCCATATCATGACCCAAGGACTCCACTCTTTCGACCATCCAGTGCGTATTGATAGCTTTCAGCCTCACGGTCACCTGCGTATGAACGCGGCGTCTCTGGAAGTGTTCTATCCGTCGACCGGCCGTACTGAGCAGGTCAGCCAGATCTCCAAGTGGAGCGCCGTTTGGCACCACAGCCACATCTACGATCCTGATGTGTCTCCATTGTTGCCCGCGGGTGCAGTACTGGTGATCAAGCAGTGGTATGACAATACTGCCAAGAACCCCAATAATCCTGACCCGGATCAGTGGGTCTTTGACGGCAGCCGCACGGGCGACGAAATGTCCCACGCCTGGATCGCAGTCACTCACCTCGACGATGAGGGGTATGAAAAATTGCTGGCAGAGCGTGGCCAAACAGATTAGCGGCCACCGGGTGGTTCTGACTCATACCAGCCGCAGTGTAGGCGATTCAAACGACCTGGTATTGGCGGGCGTAACGGTACTGTCAAGTTGAGTAAAATCCAACCGTTTTGGGGACGGATTCTGATGGTGCCGAGACCAGGAATCAATGACTTAGAGGTGGCAATGGGTGGCGAGAACGCCACCAAACAGCTTAGCTTGACAATACCCCCGCGAGAGCAGCGAGCGTCAGTTTCACCAGCCCTGACACGTCGGTCATCCCGAGTACGTGGACGCCAGTAGATTTCCCTATGTCGCATATCTGGGCGATATTCGAATGATTCACAGACGCTAGAAGTTTCGCTTCACTTTCAAGCCGTGCTAAACGATCGTCATCCTTGGCACTCCTCGGGCAGTGTCTTGATAGCGACCGCACGCCCGAGTTTCGTATCTCGCGCACGCCACACTTCGCCCATTCCACCCTTACCGAGGAGTGTCCCGATCTCGTAGTGGCCGAGTTTGGTGCCGGATTCCATACCGATGACACCACAAAGCGTCACGACTACGAGTTTCCAGACTGATGAGGGCGACCTAACAATGGGATGGAGCTGGCAGTCCTAAAGCGTCCCTTTACAAAGAGGAAGAGCACAGGCAATGCCGCTGACGGCCTGCAGCTCGTCCCCGACCTTAGCGAGGCAAGTTCCCGACTTGACTTTCAGGCCCGGCCGCGTATATTCATTGTATATACACCTTGGAGCGTACGATGAAGACGAAAATTCAGAAATGGGGTAACAGCCTTGGCCTACGTATTCCGAAGTCATTCGCGGAAGACGCAGCCGTCGAGGAAGGAACTACAGTCGACGTGTCGGTCTCAAACGGCAAGTTGATTATCAGGCCCGTACCGCAGAAAACGTACGCACTTGAAGATCTTCTCAGGAAGGTCACGAAACACAATGTTCACGGCGAAGCGTCTTTCGGGCAGCCCGAAGGGCAGGAGGCGTGGTAGTGGCGCGGCGTTACATTCCGACGCGTGGAGACGTAGTGTGGCTTCAGTTCAGTCCCCAAGCCGGGCATGAACAGGCGGGCCGTCGTCCGGCGGTAGTTGTGTCACCGGAAGCCTACAATGCCAAAGTGGGGCTCGCTCTTCTTTGCCCGATCACTTCGCAAGTTAAAGGGTATCCGTTTGAAGTTGCGATTCCGTCAGCATTGGACGTGTCGGGAGTGGTTCTCGCGGATCAGGTCAAGAGCCTGGACTGGCGCGCACGTAAGGCAACACGATTTGCCGGACTACCAGCACCGGTAATGAGTGAAGTGCTTGGGAAGATCCTGACGTTGGTCTCATGATTGGAGAGCTCGCTAACAAGGCGACCAAGCAGCCAGTCCGTAAACGCGATGGCCACCGCGGCGTCTTTCATGTTCTGTCGGTTGGCAGTGCCCATCGCACGGCCTGCAGCTTATTGCCGAGCCGTTAGGCGGCGGCACTTCGCTGGAAGCGTTGAGCAGAATGAGAAGGTGGCTAGCAATTGCGAACGCTCCGGCGGGCGGCGCTTCCGAAATCAGCCCTTGATATATAAATATTAGAGAGCACGAAACGGCTATCACTATGCGAGAAAACATTATCCGCATTGCACTCGTGACGGCATGCATATTGCTGGTGCCCTTCGTGGCGATGCAGTTCACCGAGGAAGTGAACTGGGACCTGTTCGATTTCGCTTTCATGGGTGGCCTCCTGTTCGGCACTGGTCTCGCGTATGCGCTGCTAGCGAGGAAGGGTGGCACAATCGCGTACCGAGCCGGCGCCGGCGTTGCGCTTGCGGCAGCGTTCCTTCTCGTGTGGGTAAACGGTGCCGTTGGCATTATCGGAGATGGAGAGGAGGACCTCGCCAGCTTGATGTATGTCCCGGGGGTGCTCGCCGTCGGATTCATCGGTGCCCTTATCGCGCGCTTCCGGCCACATGGAATGGCACGCGCGGCCTTCGCAGCGGCGCTCGCTCAAGCGTTTGTCGCCGTAATCGCTCTGATCTTCGGATTGGGCGCCGCGGGCCCGGGCTGGCCATGGGATGTCTTGGTGGCGACGGCGGTCTTAGTCGGTCTGTGGGTAATATCGGCTTTGCTGTTTCGACGCGCAGGCGTCTGGAACGCGACGTAGAACTGACGGATTGAGTGCAACCCTATCCGATACCATTGAACCCATCCTGCGAGGAAGCCGCCCAAGTGACTGCACCTGCCGGCGGCCACCGTATTGTTGAATTGGAAGGAGAGTGACCACTGCAGGTGAGCCACAAGCCGTTGGTGCGTCCACAACTCTGGACTCACGCGCTAGTTGAGCTGGATGAAGATGGGCTGAATGGCACACGTAAATTGCTCACTTCCTCCCGCGACTATCTCTTACTACTGTTCTGAGCTGATAAACGGGGGTAAACTATGCTGGAGTTCACTGGATTCAATTGGTGGGCGATTCTCGTCGCGACCGCAGCGGTGTTCGTGCTCGGCGGGTTATGGTACGGCCCGATCTTCGGAAAAGCATGGCTAACCGCTATCGGAAAAACCGAAGACGACATTCAGCCAAGTCCTGCACCTTTCATCATTAGCTTCCTCACAGCGTTATTTACGACAATTGTCCTGGCGGCACTGATTAGGAGCCTTGGCATCAACACGCTTGGTGGTGGCCTGCTGCTCGGTGCTACAACTGGCGTAGGGTTTATCGCGACTGCAATGGCTTCTGATAGCGCGTTTTGCGGGTGGGGTATGCCTCTTTTTCTGATTCAATCAGGCTATCGAGTCCTCTACAGTATTCTCATGGGCGGTATCTTGGCGGCATGGACATAATCGTGCCTAATATTGCCCCGTACCAACCTGACGCCCGACAAGCGGCTGCGCCAGCCGGCGAACACGGTACCCTCTTGAATTGAATCGGAGTGGCCGCCGCAGGTGAGCCACAATCCATACGGCGCCGAGGTCACTGGCGCGGATGGACCCACGAAGCTCGATATGTTGCGATCAATCGACACGTACCACGTGATTGACTACACGAAGGATGACTTCAATTGCAACGGCAAGCGATAAGACGCCACTCTTGAAATGGCCGCGTATCGAAGGGCATTTAAGTATTGTCGGTTGTGGACCTCGGCCGGAATCGATCTGATGGTTGGCCGGTCCCCTAGTGCGACATGGCAGTCCGATCGACTTGGGCCCGTTATCTCCACGTTCGGTAACTGAAGGGTTGCATTCCTTGTGGCCGAATCCCGGCGCGAAGACTTGGGTCCAGGATCTCCCTCAGGTGGACCTACGCGGAGTGGAAGCCATCCATGCAATCGCTGAGGTGACGGCGCATTTCCTTGTTGACTCCTTCGGGTACTTGATATATGGGTGTTGCAACGCGAAGGTGCCACCACCGCAACGGTCGGCGTCGGTGCGTGTCATACGTAATTGGTGCTTCTGAGTGCCCACATGCCCGGTTCAAGGCGACTGGTGATTGGATCCGCTTAAAATGGGTGGCCTTTCGCAGATGAACCGGTTGCAGGAGGTGTGAGATGACACGACGAGTGCTCGAGTCGCTGGGTGTCGCGGCACTGCTTCTGACGGCGTTGGTGATGTGGCCGCAAGCGTCGGCCGTTTCTGTCGCGGGCCAGTCTGAGGCGACGGCGGAAACCGGGCCGGCTCCCAGGACGGCGTGGGGCCACCCCGACTTGGAGGGGATCTGGCTCGACGAGTTCAATACGCCGCTTGAACGGCCCGCCCAGTACGCGGACAGGGAGTTCCTCACCGAGCAAGAGCAGGCCGAACTGGATGAGGGGCGGCGCGACCCCGTAGGGAACAACTACAGCGGGCTTTTCACCTCGGTGAAACCGACGGCCCGACGGACGTCACTGGTTGTCGATCCGCCAAACGGCCGCATCCCCGCACTCACGCCGCAAGCCCAGGAACGGAACAGGCTCGAACAGGAGTTCCGTATGGCGCTCCTTCAGCACACCGAGACGTGCAGGCGTCAGTTGGGGGGGTGCGACGGCTGGCCGTACGGGCCGCCCTCGCCGCGCTTCGCCGAAGCCGCCCCCTTCTACAACACCGTGCGCATCAACCGTCACAACGGCCCCGAGGACCTGGCTCTTGGGGAGCGGTGTATGGGAGGAGCGACGCCCGACTTCAACGGGTTCCGCCGCATCGTGCAGGGGCCGGACCACATCGCGATCGGTGTCGACACCGGGCAGGGACAGGGGTATCAGCGCGTTGTCTATTTGAGCGGAAGCCATCCGCCGAGCCACATTCGCCTCCGGCACGGCGACTCGCGCGGCCGCTTCGAGAACGACACGCTGGTCGTTGAGACCACGAATTTCTCGCCGAAGTTTCCCTTTCGCGGCGCGGCTGAGAACCGGACACTGATCGAACGGTTCACGCGAGTGGATGCGACCACAATGGAGTACGTTGTCACGATCACGGACGCGACCACCTGGACGGCACCCTGGAGGGTCCAGCAGGAACTGAAGCTACAGTCAGACGAGGACAACCGCATTTACTACGAGCCGCGATGCCACGAAGGGAACTACGGGTTGGCAGCACTGCTCAACAACTCGCGGCTGGACGAGAAAGCGTTCGCGGAAGGGCGGGGTCCCGATCCGGCGTCGGTAGACAAAATCACGACATACCGGCTGAGCGAGGTACCACGCTGAGCCGGTCGCTGAGCCGGTTAGCGTTGAGATCATCCAGGGTTCTTCCTCTGTAACGGAAGGACCCACAGCCCAGGTGGCGAGAGAGAGACCGGGGATATTAGAGGATATTATGCGAAGGTGGTTCAACGCTTCAATCGTTGCTACGGCGCTGGCCGCCGCCGGAGTGGGCGCCATCATTTCGACTTCGATGACGCGCACAGGCCAGACGCCCCCCACGGCGGACGGTAGGCCTGACTTCAGCGGAGTCTGGCAGGCGCTCAATGAGGCCCACTGGGACCTCCAGGCGCACGAAGCGCGCCCGGGAATGGTCATGCAGGAGGGCGTTTACAACTACGAGTACACCCGGGTCCCGGCGGCGCCGGTTGTCGCCCTGGGTGCAGCGGCAGGCGTTCCCGGGTCGCTCGGCGTCGTGGGGGGTGACGGCCAGATCCCGTACACGAGGGAAGCCGCCGCCATCAAACAGCAGAACAGCGAGAACTGGATCGACCGCGATCCAGAGCTCAAATGCTACCTGCCGGGGACTCCGCGCGCGATGTACATGCCCTATCCCTTCGCGATCGTTCACGGCACGGACAAGATTCACATGACGTTCGCTTTCTCGAACGCGGCTCGCGTGATCCACCTCAACGACGTGGCGGGCCCACCCGACGATACGTGGATGGGACACTCGGTCGGACGGTGGGAAGGGGACACGCTGGTCGTCGAGGTGACGAACTTCAACGGAAAGGGCTGGTTCGATAGAGCCGGGAACTTCCACAGTGAGGCGCTCCGCGTCGTCGAGCGTTACTCGCCGATCAGTCCCGACGCCATCCGCTACGAAGTGACGATTGAGGATCCGAACGTGTTCACACGTCCTTGGACCATCGCGATGCCACTCTATCGGCGATTGGAGCCGAACGCGACGGTTCTTGATTACCCGTGCATTGAGTTTTCCGAAGAGTTCATGTACGGGCACCTTCGGGAGGAACAGCTGGTGCGGCGCTGGGAAAGCGAGACGATGATCGTGGACATCACCCGCAAGGTTCCGCCGGGCGACCTCCTCGACTGGTACAGGAGATGACAGAACGTGCCCCGAGCGGGTATCGGCTTTGAGATTGCAACGACCGGGAGGTTAGAGTTCATGCGAACGAAACTGAGCATCCGAATCGCCGCGATTGGCCTGTGTCTGGCTGGCTCCGTCGTGCCGGTGGTGGCGCATCACGCGTTCAGCGCCGAATTCGACGCAACCAAGCCGGTCGAATTCACGGGAACCGTCACGAGGATGGAGTGGATCAATCCGCACGTCTGGTTGCACATGGACGTGGAGATGGCCGACGGCACGATTGAGCCTTGGGCGTTCGAAGCCGGTACGCCGAATGTGCTCTTCCGGCGAGGCTTCACGAAAGATTCGCTCTTGCCAGGAACCGAGGTCCGGATCACCGGCTACCAAGCGAAAGACGGGACGCAGCGTGCGAACGGTCACGAAATGACGTTCGTCGCCGACGGCACGACGTTGTTCATGGGTTCGTCTGGAACGCGGGCTCCGTACGAGCTGGAGCGCTCAAGCACCGGCCGAGAGGCCAGATAGGTCACTGTCAACTCGACTAGCCCAAGGCAGCCCGAGGGCGGCGAGCTCGGCCAGCACTCTGGCGGTTGTCACCGCAGCCCACACGGCGAAAGATCGTGCTCGGAGCCTCCGGTGATGAACCGATTTCAGCGCGTGCCGACCCAGTCGAAAGACGTTCTGAATGACCGAATTGCCGGCACCACTGCCGCACCGAATCCGACGACACCATCGACACCATCGACACCATGATTCCCCGTTCGGCCAGCAGATCACCTGTCGGTAGCTCAGACACGAATTGATAATAGAGCCAAAGTGCCGATAAGGTCATTCAACAGCCAGCCCCAGATCCTCGGCCTGTCGGTAGCTCAGACCGAATTGATAATAGAGCCAAAGTGCCGATAAGGATCATTCAACCTGATGATGGGAAGTGGACCCCGATCGTTGGACTGAACCTCCCCGGGTTTTCCGGAGACAGTTTGAGTCCCGCCTCGACGAGGCGGGACTGTTGCTGCTGATAGTACATCTGTTCGAATTCGGCCGGTGGTATGTCGCCAATCGGTCCCATCCCCTTCCAGGGGCCGTCCTTTCGAATGACCTCGGTCTTGTACAGGCCGATCACCGATTCGGCCAGCGCGTTGTCATAGGAATCGCCCCGGCTTCCAACCGAGGGCTCGATCCCGGAACGAACCTTTGCCAATGTCCGCTGGCCATTGTAGGACTTGTTGTGCCAAGAGCAGGCACAGAGTGAGAACGCAGTTATAAGAGGAAATTATGGTTTCAACTTTCACGGAAGCTTACAAAGAAGCGAAAGATGGGAAGTGGACCCCGATCGTTGGACAGCGCGGCAGCCGTTTTAAGGTGGATTCTGCCGTTCCCTATGCTGCCGAAGGTACCGGTTCGATTCCGTGGTAGACCTCACCCGAGGTGAGATCGCCGAGGGCGGAATGGGGCCGGCGGTTATTGTAGTACTCCATCCAATCCCTGATATGAAGATCCGTATCTTTGAAGTCCTGGAAAGCGTTCAGGTAGACACATTCATACTTCAATGAGCGCCAGACCCGCTCGATGAAGACGTTGTCCATCCACTGGCCTTTGCCGTCCATCGATATCCGGACGCCGTGATGCTTGAGAACGCTCGTCCAAGCGGTGCTGGTGAACCGACTCCCCTGGTCGGTGTTGAAGATCTCCGGACAGCCGTAGCGTTCGATGGCTTCGTCGAGAGCTTCGACGCAGAAGGCGGTGTCTTGCGTGTTCGACAGTCGCCAGGCTAGGACCTTTCGGGAATGCCAGTCCATGATCGCAACGACATATAGAAAGCCATGGGCCATCGGAATGTAGGTCAGGTCCGCGCGTGTCCCCCCGCTACTAGCGGCCCGCCTAACAGCTGCGGAAACGGGTTTGTTCCCTCCCTCACAGGCAAAGGCAACTGGCGCCCAACCCAACTTTGGCGGGCTTTCTAATGCTTTACGAACCGCACGCTGTTCCAGGCGTGGTAACCCATAGCCGAGACGAACTTTCGACGCCTGCGGATCCTCGTCTCCGGTCTAGTCGACAAAGGACATAACCATGCCCACGACGAGACAACTAATCCCATCGAGCAGAGTGTTAGGTTGAGCATACATCTCGCGTCCATCCTTCGTTTCGATGAAGCCATATCCGGGGTTCAGGGTCTAAGCGCAGCCAGTATCAGCGCCTCGACAAGGGTCCAGACCTCTGGGTCGCGATCCATCTTGGCGTGGGCCACACGCCCTATCTTCTTGAGCCAAGACAAGCCGGAAAGATCGATGTCCTTGTTGTCGTAGTCGAATTGAAAGTTTCCGAGGATCTTCGTCTGGCCCGGATCGGCAGCGCGAATCTCTGGCTCACCCCGGATGATCAGACCACTTCTTTGGAAGAGGTTCGCCGCGGCTCGGACGTTGGGTGGAATCAAAGCGTCACCGATCCCCACGCTGTCTACTTGAACGGTTAGCAGGATGGGAACCCCAAGAGCTTCCAACTCCCGGACAAACTTGACGACAGCCGCACCTCCAAAGCTTTGTCCGTAAAGGATTACCTGGGCGCTATCGAGCTCCACGGCCTCCAGGGTGCCGTTCCCGTTGCGGTCCAGAGCGTTCCGAACCAATCGCATTGCGATATCCCGCCTCCTGTTCTCTGCGGTCTCAACGTGGACCCTTGGCAAACCGGAGTTCCGCAGCTTGAGGGCGAGTCGACCGACACCGACGTTTTCATTGCTCCAGGAATCCCGTCCGCCCATGAAACCGAGTACGAGCGTTTCATTTGTCGCAACTGGTGTTGTCGTTGAGAAATCAATGTAGCGCTGTCCCTGCGTAAAGACGCAGCCGGAGGAAAGTAAAACAGCCAAGAACGCGGGTATCGTCTGTTGCCGAAGTCTTCGGTTTAACTGAGGCATCCAGCTGAACGTGTTCATGGACTGTCTTCCGGTCGCGTCCGGTTTCGAATTGTGATGTGCACGATCGGGTCGGGTTCTGTCGAGTCAAGCTGCCGGGTCGCGCTTTCGCCACTCACTACCCCCTCTAAGGCATTGGTTCCGAGTCTAGGGTTCCGCAGAATCCGTCCCAGGATCGGACACATTTGCCTTAACTTGACGATCCCCAACGCAGAGTAGAACGACCGGCCCTACCCGGGACGTAGAAAGTCATAGGGTTCCCGTGCCGCCACGCTGCGGTGGGGTATGGCCGTTCAAGAACGGTTCGCGTCGGGCGCGAAAGATGCTATCCCCAAAATGGCGTCAGCAGCGCGCCTGGCGACAAGGCGATCCACCGCATGCTTGACGTCCTCAAAGAAGCTGGCCAGTTCCAGAATCGACTGGACCAGGTTCTTCTGGACGACCTCGTTAACCTCGTCATATCGCCGCGTGGTTTTCTCGGCGACGTCCTTGAATGCACTCGCCTGCTCCCGCGCCATACCAGTGATCTCACCGACAAACTGATCCACCTCCCGTATGCGCCGATCGACACTGTCGGTCGTCGTTCGGACCCGTTCCAGGAGCGTCTTCCACGCTGGCGACCTGGATGTCCAGACAACGGCCGCGCCGACGCCCGCAACAGACCCGAGAATGAACCCGATGCCTCCTTCTCGTGAAGTCATGGTCTTACCTCCGTTCAATCAACATTACCTCTAACTATTATAGTGGCGAGCCCGGGCGCAGGCTGGAGGGTACTGTCCACAGGAGACCATAGCTGCCAGAATTGCAGTATCTTTGGCGTGCTGTGGATCGAGGGGGGGGGATGTGATCGAGGTCGGGGTGCACACCCGGCGCAACAGGCCCCGAGCGGAGCGGTGCTTTCGCAAGCTGTTGAAGGGACACAGAAGGGTTCCGTTTCGCTGGTTCACGGACAAGTTAAGAAGCAAAGCGGTACGGTCCGGGTACATCGTTTACATATCTGTCCGGGTACATGGTTTACAGATCGATCACGATGAAGTCCTCCGTGGAGGACTTCATATGCCCTGGGATCAATCAACGACCATGGATCAAAAACGATTATTTATTGCCGATTATCTTACTCGATCTTTCTCGATCGTCGAACTGTGTGCGCGCTACGGGGTGAGCCGGCCCACCGGATATAAGTGGATTGACAGATTCTTGGAGAATGGCCAATCCGGATTGGAGGAGCGTTCCCGTCGTCCTGTCGGCTGCCCGCATCGGACGTCAGACGATGTGGTGCGGCGGGTGATCGATCTGCGCCGCAAACATCCTCACTGGGGGGCCAAGAAGCTTCTTAAGATCTTGAATACCCGGCATCCCGAGGTCGACTGGCCCGCCCGATCGACGATCTCGGAACTGCTGAAACGTCATGGGCTTGTGGAGAAGAAGCGGAGACGCACCTATCCGGGTCATCCGGGCAAGCCCGTGACTTCAATGGATCGGTCCAATGATGTCTGGTGTGCGGACTATAAAGGCGAGTTTAAAACTGGGGATGGCATCTATTGCTATCCGTTGACGATCACCGACGGTTGCACCCGGTATCTGCTCGCATGTAAGGGCCTCTACTCGACTAATCATGTTCGCGCGAAGTCCGTATTCAAGAGTGTCTTCCGGAACTTCGGTCTCCCTGCAATCATCCGGACCGATAACGGGCCGCCGTTCGCCACCACGGCCATCGGGCGACTGAGCCGGCTATCGGTCTGGTGGATCCGCCTCGGAATCTTCCCCGAATTGATTCAGCCCGGCCGGCCAGATCAAAACGGCCGACACGAACGCATGCACAAAACCTTGAAACAAGAGACCACTCGGCCGCCAGCGGCCACGATGCGGGCTCAGCAATTCCGGTTCAATCGTTTTGTTGAGGAATTCAACACTGTGCGTCCCCATGAGGCGCTGGACCAGAAAACGCCCGACTCCCGCTATCAAACCTCTTCACGGGAGTTTCCGTTGGGCCTGCCTCCCATCGAGTATCCGTCTCATTTCGAAACGCGGCTGGTCAGTCGGAACGGGGGATTCCGGTGGTCGGCCCATCGTGTTCCAATCACCCACACCCTTGAAGGTGAGTACGTCGGACTCGAGGAAGTCGACGACGGCGTCTGGGATGTCTACTTCGGCACCGTTCGTCTCGGACAAATGGACGAACGGACCTTTACCATTCAAGATGCTTTGGGGAATAGAATGAGAAAGAGGTACAAACTGTAAAGGATGTGCCTGGACTATTCTGTCAATGATGTTCCCGGTCGTTCAAGCGGAGATGGCCGGAACATCCAACACACGTTGATGTAGAGCCTCCCAACGATGTTCAACTCCACGCACACTCTGGTAGGAATCGCACTCTCCCGCGCCGGTCTGAACCGGTGGAGTCCACACGCCACAGCCACCGCCGTGGTCGCGACCAATTTTCCGGACCTGGACTCATTCACTCTGTTCGCGAACTCCGCCGCATACCTGGAACACCATCGGGGGATCACCCACTCCGTTCTCGCTATCCCGTTTCTCGCGGGGTTCGTGGCTGCTGTGATGTGGGCAATCACGTCGAGAAGCGTCGCACCCACGACCCGTTTCCAGCCGTTATTCGCGATAGCACTGGTCGTCATGATGACCCACCCGCTGTTGGACTACCTGAATCCCTACGGTCTGCGCCCGTTCCTGCCGTTCGAGAAAACCTGGCTCTACGGAGACACCCTATTTATCATCGATCCATGGATCGACTTCTTGTTGATGTCAGGCATCCTCGCATCGCGCTCGCTCCAGAAACGGACCGCCTTGCTGGCCGGACTGTCCCTGCTGATCGTCACCGGCTACGTCGGAATGCGCCTGGGGACACGGGCTCAGGCTGTCGGGAGGCTCGACGCCTACGTGGAAACAATACCGGGCGTCACCTCATCCGCGGTCCTGCCACGGATGCTGAACCCGTTCGAGTGGACGGGTATCGTGGAATCGGAGGCCAAATTGTGGCGTGTGGATATCACTGGCGGCCGAGTACGACCGGATTTCGAAATGGACAAGATGCAGCCCTCACCGGTGACGCGGCGCGCAGCGCAATCGGCGACGGCGGCGACGCTGCTGGGGTTCGCCCGCTTCCCCTTCAACATGCAACAACAACTCGACGACGGGTATCGCGTCTATTTCGTGGATTTTCGCTTCTTCAACCAGCTGACAGGATTGGCCTCGGCCATCACGCTGGACGCTGAGTTGAACATCGTCGGCGAGGAGTGGGGATTCGAAACCGCATTGGATCTGGAGTGACGGTCTCCACCCGGTGGCCTGCAGTCACACTTCGAGCCCCATGTACCCTTCTCCGGTGCAGGTTGACAATTGGACAGGTTCAAGTCCCCGAGTGTGAATCGGGCACCGAGTCCTTCGAGGTCCGCACGGCATTGTCAGCTTAGCCTTTGTTGTGCTGGAGTTTAGGCGCGCCTGTGGCAAATGCCTCGCTCTCAAAATGGTTGTCAAGGAAGCGGCACCGAATTCTTTAGTTCTTGAAACCAGTTCCCGACGATGTCGATTTTGGGGGTGCCGGTTCACCGGATTCGGTCTGGTCTGCCGGAAACATCATCAGGAATCTTTCACCGCCCTGTGTGATTTCGTGATCTCTCTGGTGTTGCACGACTGTGAAGTGATTTGGGAGCGTCCTTCTCATCCTGCGACAATGCCCGCCAAGGGAACGATAAGACGCAGCCGTGAAGCCAGGCTTGATCGCGGTCGATTCCGTTTTTGCTGTGGCTAACCCACGGTGCGGTGATATACAGGCCTTTGGTTCAAATATCTCAAATATCCTGAATCTCGAGTGTGGGGAGCCGCGAGAGGCTCCCAGGAGGCGAAATCAATGAAGCGGTTGTGCAGACCTTCGATCATAGTTGCAGGCTTGCTCCTGACGTCCGGATCCGTGATGGCGCATCACGGAACACGCATTTCCTACGACCGGGAGAATCCAATTACGCTGCAGGGCAAGGTCTCGGATCTGCTCTGGCGCAACCCTCACGTGTCGATCTTTGTCGACGTACCGGATGAGGACGGCAACGTCCTGACCTGGGCGCTCGAAGCCGGATCCCTGCGCGGCTTCGCACAGAGCGGAATCACCCGGAGCATGCTGAGTAAAGGCAAGGAAGTGACCTTCATCGCGTTTCCGTCCAAGGCCGGGGCGCCGGTCGGGCAACTGAACGAAATCGATCTCGGCGATGACACGAGCAGACCCGTCGAATTCGATTGAGGGCCTGGCTTCGATTACGTTGGGAATTGTTGATTCCGAGGAGGTCGATGTGCGCGATCGGTGTATCAGTGTGATTCTTATCCTGCTATCTATGGCTCTACTCTCTTCAACAGTGCTTGCCCAGAGCGGTGTACAGGTCGATCCCCGTGACCTCTCAGGAGTGTGGATGCGGTCCGGAGGAAACCGGAGCATGAATGAGGATGTTCCACCCATGACACCCCTGGGTACGGCAATGCTTGAGGAGCGGACGCCCGCGCGTGGCCGCAACTTGGGCGAGCCGCTAAACGGAGAGCATTACTCCCGGGTACGGGCCGTCGTGCCGGTGTTTTCGAATGATCCGATGATGGAGTGCAACCCACAGGGTTTCCCGCGCCTTCTCCTCGATCCGGAACCCGTCGAGTTCATTCACACGGGAGAGGGACGGTTGCTTCAGTTCTACCAGTGGGAACGCCAGATACGCGAGCTGTGGACCGATGAACGCGAGCTTCCCAGCGGAGAGACCCTCTTCAACATGGGCCCCGCATGGTATGGGTACTCGGTGGGAGAGTGGGAAGGAGATACGCTCATGGTCAACACGGTCGGCTTTGACGAAAGGGCATGGGTCGACATGTTCGGCATGCCATACACGTTCGACGCGCGAATTGAAGAACGATACACAAAGGTCGATGCTGACACGATCGAACTCGAAATGACGCTTTACGATTCGGCGGTCTACACCGAACCGTGGGTTTCGGATACGAAGGTCTTCACGCGGCTGGGGCCCGAAGATCTCGAGTATTTCGGATGGTACGGCTTTTCCGGGGGCATCATGGAAGGAATCTGTGCTCCTCTCGATGAGGTTGAACAGTTTAACAGCCGAATCCGAGATCCCGCTGGCGCCGGAGTGAACGCCGGGCAGCCGTAGAAGGTGGGGAATTGGGGTCGATGGACAAGCCACTCCGATCGTTCGTCTTGTTCCGTGGGTGTGGATCTGATCTACGCTTGGTCCTCCCTTCCCAGCACGACTCCAATGACGGCTCCAGCACACGCGAACAGCAGCATGCTCAGGATCGGGTCCACAAGGGTCGCTGTCATATTAAAAATGTTCGTCACACCATAGAGTGTCAGATCAATACCCAGGCCAAAGAGCAGCCCGACAATCGCTCCTGCCTTTAGACCTTCACCCAGCGTCGAGACTCCCTTCCAGCCGAGTAGCAGAGTGAGTAGTCCTCCCGTTACCAATTGCCCCAACCCGAGCGCCCAGAACCGAAACGCTTCACGCTCAACGCCCGTTGCGGAACCTGAGTTTGCGGTGAAGAAACCCGCAAAAACGATCCCGTAGATGACTCCTCCGAGTACGAACAGTGTGACCCCGCCCGCCACCGTTCCCTGCACGCATCGTTGTGTGGTCATGTCCTTCTCCTCCCCAAAGAGCAGCCTCCCGCGCTCCTGGAACGCTGCCCGAGTTTGGTGGCCGGTTGCCTGAATTTGTGTATCCCAAATTGAGACGGTCAAAATTTTGTAAGTCTATCTAGGCGCATGGATAATAAGCAATCTGATCGTAGTGGGCAAGGGTGCCTCCTGTGAAGTCGAGTTGCACTGCAATAGCCATGAGGAGCCTTCTGTTGCCGACAGAATATCACCACCGGCAATCCACTCGCTATTCCTGAGATAAACCTACGTGTTTAGCCGGGATACGCCGAACGGCTAGAGGGTGAAGGGAAAGTCCTCGACCAGCGCGCCGGGCATGCGGCCACTCGCTGTGGAACGCCAGAAGTACGTGTCCGGATCCAGGATCCAGTCCCGCTCATGCGTGAAGCCATCGAGGTTCTTGCCGAGCATGCGGTAGACAGTTTCGTCGAAACGCATCACGTTGAGCGGCGCCTGGATCTCACCGCCCTCGACCCAGAACGTCGCGAAACGCGTCATGCCCGTCGTCCTGCAGTTGCTGCGGTCCGAAAAGTTCAGGTACCAGACATTGCCAACGTAGACGCCCGTACCCAGGCGCTCGAGGATCTCCTTTTGCGGGATAGAGCCGCCAGCAACGTCCAGGGACTCCGGGTACTCACCGGTTGATGCCCCATTCGTCTGCTCGCCGTACTCCTTCGCGGAACGCGGCGAAACGAGCGAGCCGGCGTGCGCCCCGCCGGAGATCAGCCTCACTCGATCGGGCCGGATGAAACCCTCTTCCTGGAAGTTCGGAGCTACGCCCCCGGCCGTGTTCTCGCTGATCTCTACGGCATCGCTCAGCCGCGCCTCGCCCTGGGCGAGCTTGAGCAGCGGCGTGTTTCTCGTCTTGAGCGCCTTGAGGCCGAAGCCGCCCCAGCTCAGCATCCCGACGAAATCATGCACGGCGGTCGGCGAGAGGTAGACACGGTAGCGTCCCGGCTTCGCCGTATGCGGTTTGCGCGCGATGGCCTCTAGCTGGCGGGCGGCGAAGTCCACCTTGCGATCGAAGGCCTGCGGGTTCCACTGAAAGCCCGCGTAAGCCGATTTCACAGCCTTGTCCCCGTTCTGATAGAAGCTCCAGTCGAAATTGAAGCTGTAAGTTGTGTACCAGTTGCGCTGACCGAGGCTGTTGGCGAAGCCGGCGTGAATGCCCCCGCTGGCGTAGATGCCCACCAGGTCCCTCTCCTGGGCGGACTGCTGAATCGCACCCACCGCATCCTGTACGTCGGGCAGCTCATTCGGCACGATCTTTTCGGTGGAGGTGCCATTCGTCGCGTAGAGCAGGTACGGATCTTCGGGTAAACTGCCGATTTGGTCGCGGAGCTGCACGAGCACGCGCCCCAGCCGCTCGCGGTCCAGTGACACGTCCCCACAGAGGGTGACCGCGGCAACGGCGTGCCGTGCACCACGGATCAGGTCGATCTGCAATACGCGCTGCACGACGGAACCCGCCTGGCGTACCTTGCCCTGGTTGAAACGGACGAAGTCGGATTCTTCCGCCCGGATTACGCACGTGAACACCTCACCGTTCTGGAGCTCAGTGGTCAAGTGATCGGCGAGGCTGAAGAAGTAGTCTTGCATCGAATCACGCTCCTCCGAAGACGTCGACCCCGTCGAACAGACAGGGCGGCGAGGCGTGTCCCACGCGCACCACCTGGTTGGGCTCGCCCTTGCCGCAGTTGGGCGTTCCCATCACCGTGAACCCGTCGCGGTTGCCTACGGCGCGGAGGCTGCGCCAGAAAGTGGCCGAGATGCCGCGGTAGTTCGGCTTACGCACGACGTCGGTGAGCTCGCCGTTCGCGATCAGGAGCGCATATTCGCATCCGAACTGGAACTTGTTGCGCGAGTCGTCGATCGACCAGGAGCAGTTTGTCTCCATGTACACGCCGCGCTCGACCGACTTCACCATGTCCTCGAAGCTCGAGTCGCCCGGCTCCAGGTTCAGGTTGGCCATCCGGTCGATCGGCGGCCGATTCCAGCCGCAGGCGCGCCCATTCGCGACGCCCTCGATTCCGGCGCGGGTCTGGGAGGTGGGCCCGCCGAGCGGCCGCAGCAGGATGCCTTCCTTGATAATGTACTCGCGCTTGGCGATCTGTCCCTCGTCGTCGAATCCGTAGCTCGCGAGCTCGTTCTGCCGGGTCGGGTCGAAGGTGACATTCAGCAGATCCGTGCCGTAGCGATACGTCCCGAACATGTCCTGCGTCACAAAGCTCGTGCCCGCGTAGTTGCGTTCGTCACCCAGGATGCGGTCCATCTCGATCGGGTGACCAATCGACTCGTGGATCTGGAGGATCATCTGGTCGGGCGCGAGCAGCAGGTCCATGTGCCCCGACGGACAGTCCGGAGCAAAGAGCAGCGCGAGTGCTTGATCCGCGATTCGCGGCGCCTCGGTGGTGAAACCGACATCGTCGAGGATCTCAAGCCCACCCTGTCGACCCAGACCGTATCCGCCCAGCGTACGGCGCTGGGTCTCCGCGCCCTCGTTCGCCGTGGCAGAGAGCACCGGCAACAGGTAGTCGAACTGCTGGTGGAGCCGGCCTCCGGTCGAGGTGAGGAACAGAGTCTCCGATCGCACCCGCGTGAGCTCGGCGACCCAGTCGACGATGCGATCATCGCACTTCAGGCAGTGGCTCTGCGTCTGCAGCAGATCCACTTTGTCTGACAACGAGAGCGTGTCCCACGATTGGCCGACGGCGCTGGCGTACTCGCCCCGCTGGGACGGCTGGGGAACGGTCCCAAAGTCCAGCAGACCGCGCCCCGCCGTACGCGACACCCACGTGCGGGCTTTGTCGAGGGCGGCGCGCAACCCGGAGAGCGACAGATCGCTGGTGGCGGCGTAGCCCATGGCGTCGCCGTCTACAACCGTGAGCATCGCGCCGAGGTCGTCGCTACTGCGGACCGGCTGCAGGACGTCCTGGCGGACGCACAGCGTCTCGGATCGCTCGTCCACGAGACGCAGTGAGCAGAAGTCTACGTCAGGCAGGATTTCGCGAAAACTCGCCTCAATTCGTTCAAACACGCGCCCTCCTCCCGGGCCAATACGTCACGATAGCACGTGGCGACCTCCGTGACAGTTCGTGACGACCAGCGTGGGGGCCACTATCCGCGGGGCCGTCACTGTCAACCAGACGAACCCGAGTAAGCACGAAGGCGCGTTGATCAGAGCTCACTCTGCTGTCACTGCCGTCCACAGGATTGTGTACTGGGCGGGAGGTGTGTCGGGACGCGCAGTTGACGATCTTTCAGGTCAGCACTGAGATAGCTTCGGGCAGTCTAGCAAAGCCGGTGGGACAACGAGCAGCGAAATGTCGGTCTACACTAACGGGGTTTAGCAGGACATGAGCCCGACCCTGCCTCCTGTCAGTTGCCCCATTCGCTCGATTGTTCAAACTCACTGCCTGGTGCGCAACCGCAACCGCAAGAACACAGTCCAGCCCAATGGGTGGCCTCCGTAGAACGGCTTCAAGGCATCGTCGATCCGGTAGGCGGACACATTCGCACCGATTCCGACTTGGCCATGAGCCGTTAGAAGCACATCACGAGTGTAGCCGGCCGTGAATGCTGTTACGCCGAATGTATGTGAACCGATCTGTTCTTCGAGCTGTTCTTCGAGTTCATGATCGTTCGCGAACAACTCGTCCCTCTGGCTCCACTCGAACCGCCCGGTGAGGAAGTTCTTCTCGCCAAAGGGGACGACCGTCTCGAACAAAACGGCGTGTGTTTCTTCGTGATCGATGGTCTTACGGTTGCGGCCCCAAACAAAGCTCGTTGCGACAGCGTTGCCATTGCCACGCGCAATGACGTGATGGAGAGACGCGGTAACCCGGACCACTCCGTCTTCGTGAAATTGTTCAGGGTGCTCGAGGCGTCCAAGGGAGAATTGGAATTTCCAGTTCCTCGTGGGAAAAACGCTCAAACGGCCGGACCAGGAGTCCATCACACCGTAGTCGACGTTCCAGCGGCCCTCGTCGGGCTCCATCCCATGAAAACCTGAAGCTTCGATCCGAAGCTTGTCGAAGCTGATGCCCGCCGTCAGCACATTGTTTGCGATGTGTGTAGAGTCCTGCCAGTGATGGGCGAGCGCCGCTTGAGGGATTTCCATCGCTGACGCCCGGTGCGGAAAGGCGGTTGGACCAAGCGCTGGGTCACCCACGGCCCCATAGTAAAGGTTGAATATGCCGCGCTCACCAAACGGATGGGCGTATTGAGCCGACAGTTCCATGAAAAGGTCATGTGGATGCTGTCCATCGACGATCGGCTGACCGAACACAGCCTCCCCGGTCTGGAACAGCAGCGGATAGACACGATCCGTAACAGTCGCTGGTTCCAGACTGATCATCGTGCGAAGCATCAGGCTCCCACGCCCCAGCTCCTTAGTAACCCCTAACATCCCCCAGTTCGCCGCGTAGATCTTGTCCCCGCCTCGCGCCCCACTCTGCTGGGTCGCAGCAAGGAAACCTTGCCCCATCCACATCAGGCTCCAATCGCCCCGACGGCTCATGACCATCGGCATCGGCCACACCTCCGGTTGAAGGCTGGTTCCCGAACTTTGCATCAGCAGGTACGATGCAGTCGCGCTGGTCGTGGCCATATTCATTCCAGGCATCGCGCCTGACGCTTCCGCCTGATTCGCACCAGCACTTTGACTTTCCTGAGCCAATGCTGCGCTCGCCACCAGTACTAAAGCCGCCCCTAGCAACCAAAAACGTCTCTTGAACATGAGTCTCCTTCACGCAACTCACCATTGAAAACCAGCAATGCGGGATTGCGAGACGGATCAGATTCTAAGGACGGTTGTGCGCAGACCGGGCGCTGAAAAAGTCATCGGACGAGACGACGAAGCCATGCGAACCGGATGGGCTGGCCGGGATCCCACAGTCAGCGTTGGAGACATCGCAATGTGAATATCGACCCGAGCAAGTCGGACAGAAAGATAGGCACTTGGGGCACTTTGAACAACCACACTAGCGGAGCTGCAACAGGGGCTCTCGTGTGTGTCTTCCGATTGGTCTGGCACTGAATGGCATGGAGGCACGGCGCCGTTCGCAGGGGCCTCCGATCGAGCAAGCGGCAGTACACACGCTCCCAAGCAGTGACTTCCCAACAAAGGGATGACAGCTAACAGCAGCACAAGAGTTCGACTGCGTAGTGACACGATGGGAGCCATTCTACACCCCTTGAAGCCGTTGCGCGATTCGTCCAACCGGCCGTCGGTAGCCATCGCTGGCGCGCGAGCCTGCGTTCTCGAAGCATGGGTGTGGATCTAAGACGTAAAACTTCTAGGCAAGCGCTGTCGCAAGTCCGTCTAAACGACCTGAAAACAGCTCATATGTTCGGCCTTCGTCAACTTCCGCCAGCAGTTGTTGTAAGGACTTTACCTCGAAAAACTAGGGCCCCGGTACCCGTTCCTTCAGTTCGTCTATTGTCTGGGGCGAGATTTGAATCGGGAGGCGGCTTGGTTCAGGGCGTTATGTAGCTCTTCCCATGCCTTTTGCAGGCCTGGTTTCAGATCGTCCCACGCTTCAACAGTCGTTTCCTTCAATTCGCACAACTTCTTATGCGCGGCCTCTAACTTCGGGCGCAATGCTTCCGCTTCCGTCCCTACAGCATTTTCCAGTTTCTTGAGAAGTTCACCGATCTGTGCTCGCAACTCATTTAGTCGATCTTCCCCCCTCGTCCAGTCAGTTCGTTGGTCAGTCACCTACGCCAACCTCCTTAGGCTCGGTGTTCCACAGGGTGACTTGGTGGGCGCCGAGATCATGATTGTGACTCTCTGGGCATCAGTGTAAACACAGGGCAGGCTCCGGACCAAACCTCTCCAACTACTGTGAATCCGCGCTAAACGACCCTCACTGAACCGTCCGGTTTATCGGGGGATTTCCAAGGGCTACGGATTGGTTTTCACATCAGCTCCTGGGGCAGGCCCCACGGGAGACCTGTCTGGAACCGCTACATTGGGGCGACCTTCGGCCGCGCGCGACGAAGAGAGGATGTTCTTCATGCTGTAGTTTCCCTCGTGACAGGCGTACTCGAAGAGCGGCCCCTCGGCCGCGCGCCACGGCACCATCGCGCTCCATGGCCGCGTCCATATGCTCAGGTCGGTTACCGTGAAGGAGTACTCGATGGCGTCTTCGCCGCGCCGGGTGAACCGCTCGACGACCTGGCGGTCGACGCCCGACCCTAAGAAGTCGAGTTATAACCGAATCTGGTGTTTGAGGGATTGAAGAAAAGCGGCGTATCTGGTTGATTTGTTGTTTACGAGACTTCAAAGCAACCAAAGGAGATACGCCACTATGAGTAAGAGTATCGTTATTGAACTGGAAGATCGAGAAGCGATTGCAGACCCAGTGACCGACCTGCTACGAGCCGGGGCGCAAGAGCTGATCCAACGCGCTGTGGAAGCCGAACTGTCCGAACTGCTATCCCAGCACGGCGATCGGCGAACCGAGACGGGGAAGGCTGGAGTGGTGCGCAACGGTTATCTGCCTGAACGCGAGCTGCAGACCGGCCTGGGTCCGGTAACGGTGCAAATCCCGAAGGTTCGCGCCAAGATGGGCGAAGCTGTGACGTTCCGCTCGGCCCTGGTACCCCCCTACATTCGGAAGACGCAGTCGATGGAAGCCGCCGTGCCGTGGTTGTATTTGAAAGGCGTCTCCAGTGGCGAGATGGGTGAGGCCCTGAAAGTTCTTGTCGGTCCGAAGGCGCAGGGCTTGTCAGCGAGCACGGTATCGCGCTTGAAACGGGTCTGGGCTGAAGAGTACCGCATCGGGTGCGACCAGCGTTTGGACGCCGACCGCTGGGTCTATGTCTGGGCCGACGGTATCTACAGCGGACTTCGAGCTGAACAAACCAAGTTGTGTGCGTTGGTCGTGATCGGCGTGAATGAACGCGGAGAGAAGCGTTTTCTGGCGATCGAAGACGGTGTACGGGAATCGACACAGAGTTGGCGTGAGGTCTTGTTGAAGCTGAAGTCCCGAGGGATGAATATTCCGAAGTTGGCCATCGGTGACGGGGCGATGGGGTTCTGGGCCGCACTGGAGGAAATCTATCCCGAGACACACCAACAACGCTGCTGGATGCACAAGACCATGAATGTGCTCAACTGCTTACCCAAGTCGGTCCAGGCGAAAGCGAAACAGGCACTGCACGCGATCTGGAAGGCTGAGACACACGCAGATGCCGAGAAGGCATTCGATCTGTTCATTGAAACCTATGAGCCGAAGTATCCGAAAGCCACTGTCTGCCTGCAGAAAGACAGAGAAGAACTGCTGGCCTTTTACGGCTTTCCGGCCAAGCACTGGCAGAGCATCCGAACGACTAATCCCATTGAATCGACCTTTGCCACCATTCGACACCGAACCAAGCGATCCAGAGGCTGCCTGACACGGGATGGAATGCTGCACATGATGTTCAAGCTGGGTCAGTGCGCTGAGAAGAACTGGCGACGATTACGAGGATTCGATGATCTGGTCAAGGTGATTACTGGAGTGAAATTTAACGATGGAATCGAAGTGACAAAGCTCGATCAGACCGCCGCTTGAATCAATCTCCTAAACACCACTTTTGACAATAACTCTAAGAAGTCCGCTCGGGCGTCGAAGTTCTTCGTCTCGACGACGAGCGTGTCTCCGTCCCAGTGCCCGCGCGACACGCCCAGCCACTGCCGGACTTGATCGGGCAAGTCGGGCTGGTCGGTCACCGGGACGATACGGGCGTCATGGATCTTTTCCAGAAGGATGACGACGTATCCGGGCGATTGCAGGATCTGGACGTGATTGTTGTCGCTGCTCGAGGTAATCGGCACTTGGCGGTCAACGAGACAGCGGTCATTGAGCTCCAAGTCCTCCAAGCCGCGCGCTGGCGCAAGCCCCCATCTGACCGCCTGCAACCGGTGCGCCTCGGGCGTCGCCTCATAGGCCTGCCGCTCCGGCGTCAGGGGCGGCAACCGGCCGTCCACGGGATCGGTGACGAGCGACGTCCGTCCGGTCGAGGTGCCGAGGTCCCACCAGAACTGGTTGGAGTTGAGGGAGAGGTCGTATTCCGGGGTCAACTCGCTCCGGCGCTCGGAGGTCGCGAACGTCGACCACTCGAGGTTGACAGCCGCCACTTCCTCCTCGGTCAGCCACTGACGGCCGGCCCATTCCGGAGGCCGCTGAAGTGGCGTGTTGGTGCCAAAGTTCCACAGCCCCTGCAGATCGGGGTCGCCCCACGGCGTGCGTGGAACCGGCGTCCGCTGCCCCGAAGCCACGCTCTGGGCCGCCACAGGCTCCGACTCTCTGCCTGCGATAAGCGCCAGCACGGTGAAAGCGAGAACTAGCCCTCTCATGGACGTCCTCCGATATGGACCAGTCCGCAGAGTCGCGTTAGGCTTCTGCCAATGGTCTGTACCAGCTGGGCAATCCGAACGTCTAACGCGGCTCGTTGTGCGGTGAGCTGCTCTTCGTACTCGCGGAGCGCAGTGTGAAGTGTCCGCCAGTAGTCAGAAGAGCCGCTCACACATCAAATTATACATATCGAATCACTCCTGTGTGACGCCGAAGGGTAGAGCTATTCACTACCGCAGGATGGGTAAACCCTTGGCGACAAGGGGGGATCTATCGCACGCCTTATCAGCGAAGTCTCGGCATCCAGGAACGGGACTGGGGAACCTGGACGTCACGTGCAGTCTAAAGTATTAGACCCCCAGTGTAGCCTCGTGTGACCGCCCGCCGTCACGCCACACCCTCCACTAAAGTCCGCGCCCGTGGCACCTGCGTGCGGATCAGAGCCTGTTTCTAAGGCAGTAGAATCCGGAGGACACGGCCAACTGGCCTGACATTGCAGGAGTCCGACGTGCTCTTTTCGTTGCACCGCATCACCCGCCTCGCGTTCATGGAGGGATCATCGCTTCAATGCGACCCGTTCCGGTCGATCTTGCCGAGGCAAGTCGCGTCAATTTCATCTTCGACTTTGGAGGCGGCGCACGATGGCAGGTCGGCAACACTCATTTGCTGCGCTTTGGCTATCGCTTTGTTCATATCTCGAATGCTGACACGACATCATTCAATCCCGGGCTCGACAACAATGTTCTGTACGCAAGTTTCTCCCTCCTGATGTAGAGGCCGCCGGGGGCCCTGCCCGCCTTCCTGCCATCGGACACACCCGGATCCTGTCATGAGCACGTCCCTGGTTATTGCGACAGGAGACCAAAGATGCCTCGGGCTTCACACCGCTCGAGGCATTGGGTTTCCCGCTGTCTTCACGATCGTTTCGGACCCTTTGTTGCCCGGTCCGTGTCCCCATGCTGCAATTGAACGGCGGGTTGCTTGGGCAGAGAGGCGGCAACACCGTCAAACAAGGAACGGAGATACCAATCATGAGACTCAAGGGAATGATACTGGCGGCTGTCGTTCTGCTGGCCGCGGGCTGTGGAAACAAGAACGTCCTGACCGATCCGGCTTTCCAGTCTCAGCTCACCAATGAGACGGACAACTTTGCCTTCCAGGCTTCGAATCTCGACGGTGTGACCCAGACACTCCAGTGGACATGGCAGAACACCCAGACGAACGCCAATGTCAACCACTCGAGCGCTATCACCTCGGGTACGGCCATTCTGACCATCACAGACCGCCTCGGAGTACAACAGCACATGCAACCGCTGGCACCGAGCGGAACTACGGGTATCGGGAGCGGGTCGCCAGGAGCCTGGACCATCCGTCTGGCACTGACCGATGTCCGCGGGACCATCAATTTCGAGGTACAGACGGCTCCCTGACCGTCGGAGCCGCCGTTGACGACAGATCCAGCGGAAGAACCGATTCCGGTGACGCACTACGTCCGCGATTGCCAGGGTTCGGCCATGTCATGCCGGAAAGCATCCGTGAGGCTCCACCAAACCTGGCTCGTCTTCGTTCTCGGTCTGTTCCTCGCGACTGAACTCCCCGCCTATTCGGCCTCAGAACATCGCGGGTACGTGTATGCCGGTACTGTGCCGGTTCCGGGGGTCGTGATTCGGGTTGCGCGTGGACACGCGGAGTTTCGCGCGATCACCGACTCGGAAGGCGTCTATTCCTGCCCGGGGCTGGACGATGGCATATGGACCGTCCGCCTCGAGATGCCGGGTTTCGTCCAGCTGGAACGGGACGTAAAAGTCGCTCCCGACAGCGGGGCGGCCACTTGGGAACTGCAGGCCCTGTCTATCGATGGACTGACACCAGGAATATCCGGCTTCGACGCTGTCCCCCGATCTCGTCGGGACGGCCGGGTCGACCCGACATTTCTCCAGAATCCTCTGTTCGCAAGCGAGACCGATGATCCGGCTTCAGAAGTCCTCCTCATCAACGGCAGTGTCAACGACGGATCGGGCAGAGAGTTCGGAAACAACCGCAGCCGGGGACTCTCGCTCTACACGGCAGATATCGACATCGCGGCGAACGGATCCGCACTGGATGCCCGACCCTTTTCTGTTACAGGGCAGAATATCCCTCAACCGGCTCACAACCGCGCCGATGTATTGGTCAGCGTATCCGGCCCGCTGGGTATTCCGTTCTCCGATCGTCAAGGACCTGCCTTCACTCTGATCTATGGTCGCGGGCAGAATCGGGATGTCGGCCTTCAAGCGGCCCGTGTGCCCACTCCGGCCGAGCGGTCCGGCAACTTCTCAGAACGATCCGAAGTCCTGATCGATCCCGACACGGGCTTGCCGTTTCCGGGCAACGTTATACCGCCGAACCGGCTTAGTTTTCCGGCCGCCTACTTGCTCAATTTCTATCCACTGCCAGACCCAGGCGTCGACACCGGCTACAACTACCAAGCCCAGACACCTGGCGTGTCCCATCGGGACAACCTTCAGTTTCAGACGGGTGGCGAGATCGGCGGGAATCGGTTTTCCGGCAGCTTCGGCTTCCAGAGCTCCCGCGCCGACAATCAGAACCTCTTCTCCTTTGTCGATCGACTGCGCTCATCGACACTGAGTTCGAGTTTCTCCTGGTCCCGGGTGTTCACACCCTCCTTCTCAGCGTTCGCGCAGTACACGTTCACCCGGCGATCGACCCGGACGACGCCCCAGTTTGCCCATCGCGTCAATGTATCCGGTGATGCGGGAATCAGCGGCAACGGGCAGGAACCCCGCGACTGGGGGCCACCCCGCCTCGATTTTTCAGACGGGATCGCCGGGCTGTCGGACGGTCCGGCCGCCTATGACCGGACACAATCAGGGGCTTTTTCCTACAGCAGCACGTGGACCCGAAACGCCCACACTTTGACTCTCGGGGCTGGCATGAACAGGGAGCAGATCAACGTGCTCTCCCAGGAGAACGCGCGGGGCACGTTCACCTTCACCGGCGCGGCGAGCGGCATTGACTTCGCGGACTTTCTGCTCGGCATTCCGACCACCAGTTCCATTGCTTTTGGCAATCCAGACAAGTATTTTCGGCAGTCGGCCTACGACGTCTATGTCATGGATGACTGGAGGGTGACGCCCGGGCTCACGATCAACATCGGAGTACGGTGGGACTACGAATCCCCTGTGACCGAGAAGTACGGCCGTCTTGTAAACCTCGACATCGCTCCGGGATTCGCTGCTGTGGCTCCGGTCCTTGGCAGTCGGCCCGAGGGCTCCTTGACCAGCCAGTCCTTTTCTGTCTCTCTGGTCCGGCCCGACAGAACGCACGTGCAGCCCCGCATCGGTATCGCGTGGCGTCCGATCGCAGGGGCATCCCTGGTGGTTCGGGCAGGATTCGGAATCTACCGTGGTGCCGGCGTCTACCATTCGATTGCCGGAGCGATGGCGCAGCAATCCCCGCTGTCGACCAGCCTGAGCATGGAGAACGGTCCGTTGACACCCCTGACACTGGCGAACGGTTTCGGCGCAGCTTCGACTATCCCCAACACATTTGCCGTCGATCCGGAATTCCGAGTGGGACGGACGCGGAACTGGCAACTGTCCCTCCAGCAGGACCTGCCTGCAGCGTTCCAGCTCACGGCCACGTATGCAGGCGTGCAGGGAGCGAATCTGCCACGGCGCATCTTGCCCCAGACGTTCCCCCGTGAACAGGTAGGTGCCTGCACCTCTTGTCCGTCCGGCTATGTCTACCTGGCCTCGGACGGAAGCTCTCATCAGCATGCGGGCACTATCGCACTCCTGCGGCGACAGCGGAACGGGTGGGGAACGAACATTCAGTACACCTGGTCCAAAGCAATCGACGACGCCGGTCTCGGAGGCATCCATGTCGCCCAGAACTGGCAGGACCGAGCGGCCGAGCGTGCCCTGTCGAACTTCGACCGACGGCACCAGATGCGCGCACAGACCTTCTATTCCACCGGCCTGCTCGCCGGCCTCGGGGACGAGTCGACTGGCTGGCTGGGGACGCTTCTGCGCGAGTGGACACTGACCACGGAATGGATCGTAGCCAGCGGATCACCGATGACTCCCGGGCTTGCCACTCCCGCTCAGGGAACCGGCATGACAGGAAGTCTGCGCCCCGACCGCACGGGTGAGCCGTTGTTCACAGATACGGGGGAAGCCCGGCTGAATTCCGCTGCGTTCTCCCTTCCGCCACCGGGCGAGTGGGGCAATGCCGGCAGGAACTCCCTCACCGGTCCGACTCAATTCACATTGGATGCATCTCTGGGACGGACGTTCCGCACGAGCGACGGACTATTGCTGGATTTCCGTGTCGATGTGACGAACGTTCTCAACCATGTGACCTTTACCGACTGGAATACGTCTCTGAACAGCACGCAGTTCGGCTGGCCGGTGAGTGCCAATCCGATGAGAACGATTCGCCCGTCTCTCAAAGTAAGGTTCTGATCTATGCGACGCCTCACCGCCATTCTGATGTCGTGCGGGCTCCTCCCGGCGTCCCTCGTCGGTCAGGAGTCCGGCGAACCGCTGGTGTTGCGACTGGAAACCCAGCTCGTGGTCCGGACCGTTGAGGTGAGGGACCGCGACGGTCTTGCGATTGAGGGTCTCACGCCGGGGGACTTCGTCGTTACCGAGGACGGCGTCCCCCAGAACATCAGTGTGTTCGAGTTTCACAGGATCGACAACACCGTGCTTCCTTCACCAGTCGGCTCCGGCGAGGTTCCCGTGTCGGTCGACTCAGTCGACCTGAATCGGGAAGCGCCTTCAAAGCATCAGTACACGGATAGACGACTCCTGGCGTTCTACTTCGACCTCACCGGGATGTCCGGGCCGGAGAAGACGCGCACGTTCAGCGCAGCGCGGAAGTTCGTCACCGACGAGATGCGTGCGTCAGATCTGGTCGCGATCTTCGCGTATTCGGGTGGTGCGGTAGCGCGGCTTCGGGAGTTTACAGCGGACCGCGGCGACCTGCTGGCCGCCCTTCGCGGTCTCGCTCAGGATCTTTACCCGGACATTGCCGATGGCTTCGACATCTTTGCCGCAGACCGGCGTCTGATAGCTCTCCAGAGCGCCGCCCGAGCTCTCGGGCGTATCAATCAGGCCAAATCGCTGATCTATTTCTCTAACGGAGTGAGTCTCGGTATCAACAATCAGGCGCAACTGCGAGCGACGCTGAATGACGCGGTCCGTGCCAATGTGTCCATCTTCCCGATAGATTCCCGTGGTCTCGCGGCCTTTGCCCCGATCGGAAACGCGGATCGGGCGTCCCCCGGGGGGATTGCCGCATACACGACCAGTTCGACTATGAGCGTGCTCAACGCGTTTCAGCAGACCCAGGATGCCCTGTACACGCTGGCGGCAGATACCGGGGGCATGGCGTTTCTGGACTCGAACGATCTCGTTGCCGGAATCGCAGCGGCGCAGCACGCCACGTCCGGTTACTACGTCATCGGGTACTATCCGACCAACAGGAGTGAGGACGGGCGTTTGCGTCGGGTGGACATCGACTTGAGCACTCGGTCCGGAAACTTGTCCTATCAGGACAGCTACTACGCCCATAAGGACTTCAGTCAATACACAGCCGCCGACCGGGAGAGGCAACTCGAAGAGGCTCTGCTCCTCGGAGACCCCGTGACCGACCTTACCGTTGTGGGTCAGGCAAGCTACTTCAGGGCAACCGAGTCAGAGTATTTTGTCCCGGTGTCGCTGAGGATAGCCGGCAACGAACTCCTGCTGACCGAGGAGGCCGGCGCGGAGAGCACTCGAATCGATTTTGTCGGTGAGATCAGAGGTGTTGCCGGAGCCGTGGTGACGCGCCTCCGTGATCACGTGGATATAGGGCTCGGCGAAGACGTCGGAGTTCCGCCGCTCGCATCCCGGCCCGTTCAGTACGACACAGCTTTCAGGCTCCAGCCCGGCCGATACACGCTCCGGTTCGTTGTCCGCAACTCCGGCACTGGACGAATGGGGGCCTACCAAAGCCCTCTTGTCGTTCCCGACCTGGCGGACGCCACGACGCGGCTGCTGCCTGTCAGCTCAGTCGTGATGGGCAACCAGCGAACGGATGTGGATGAGGTCCTGTACAACGCCGATGGCCCAAGGGGCAGTGCGGGAGCTGCACACAGTCCGCTCCTCGACGAGGATGGATACCAGCTCGTTCCGGCCATCAACCGCACCTTCAGCCGACGCAAGCCGCTCTACGTGTATCTGGAAGCCTACACCAGGACCGTCGAAGGGAACGGTGGCGCTGTAGCCTTCATCACCCTTCATCGCGGGCAGGAACGCGTCTACGAGTCGCCCGCCTTCGCAGCTGGCCTCCCGACGGATCGCGCGCCTGGAGCCCTGCCTTTCAGGATCACAATACCTCCCGGCCGGCTGCCAACAGGCGAATTCACGTTCCAGATGTCGATCCTGCATCCGGAAGGCCAGGACTTCGCCTTCTGGCAAACACGAGTGCAGATCACGCCTTAGCGAGCACAATAGGTGCACCCGGCGCGACGGCAAACCGAGATCCGCCAGAAAGCACGATGCACCGTTCTTTCCGACCAGAATCAGGCCGCCGCGGGCTTGGGAAGGCCATCACCTTCATTAGATTACCCGCGATAAACGCCGAAGTGTAGAGCCATTCGCTTCCGCAGGATGGGTAAACCCTTGGCGACTACTCGTTACTAATCTTGCCTTTCGCAAGGCACTCCACGGCGTTTCCGCTAGAGCCACTGAGTCTCAAGAAGGAGATTGGCGATTTCAACTTGCCGTGAGCCAACTATCGAAACACAAGTCTCCAGATAGTGTTCCTCACACCTTGCGTGTAGTCCACGAACCGCATGGAACTTCTAGCCCAACTCCGGCAATTCTGCACGTTGAGGCACACGAATGGATTCGAGTTCGCTTTGTCGCTCAATTCTCCTGGGCCGACCATGAGTATGGAGTCCGTAGTTCGACTCCAACAAGTTTAAGTTTACTCGGCCCGCACTGATCGTTACATTTGTACCAATGCGCTACCTGTTACTGGACCGCGTCATACGCATCGAACACGGCGAGAGGATACTGGCTCTCAAGAATACGAGTTTGGCGGAAGATGTGTACGCGGAGCATTTTGTCGGTTTTCCCGTCATGCCTGGCGCCCTCATGGTTGAATCCGTCGCCCAAGCAGGTACGTTGCTCGTGGAAACTTCGTCCAATCTTGAGCATAAGGCGATCCTGACAATGATCGAGAACGCGAAATTTCGCGCTGTCGTGCGGCCGGGTGACCAGTTGATCATTGAGGTCGTAGTGGAATCTTGGAAGCCGGATCACGTTCGTTCACGAGCAAAGATTCACGTGGGAGACCGTCCAGTGATGGACGCTCGCCTTGTCTTCGGACTCAAGGACGTGAACGAGTTTTATCCACTCAGGACCCGTCATATGGTTGAGTCGTTTTACGAGTTCCTGTTGAAAGATGCCGAACGAGTTGGGTTCTCCAACGATTCACCCGGAAGCGGACAATAGTGACGCCGCGCCGCGTTGTCGTAACGGGCATTGGTGCGATGACGCCGTTTGGGGCGGGTCGGAACACTTACTGGGAAGGCCTCACTTGTGGCAGAAGCGCCGCCGCTCCCATCACCCGGTTCGACACGAGCGGCCTCCCCACCCGGTTTGCAGCCATGGTACCCATATCGGAGGCGGAACTCGACGGCCTCGTTCCAAGCGGAAAGTCGGCGAAAACCATGTCGCGTGCAATCAAGCTTGCGGTAGTTGCGACGGAAGAGGCGATTGCCGATGCGGGTCTGGCTGAGTCCGAGCTGAATCCCTACCAGCTCGGCACATCCATGGGCTGCGGCGGACTGGGGCTGTGCGACCTTGACCATGTCCTGGAAACGATTCGGATCGTCGCGGATTCTGTGTCACCCGAAGGGTCCGTCAATCCAAATGACGTGTGGCGCAGGACCATCCAGCAGATCAACCCCATAACGCCCCTGAGGGGGCTTCCAAACTTGACGGCCGCTCATATCGCCATCAACCACGATGCTCGCGGACCGTGCCTGACCGTTGCGACGGCATGCACGTCTTCGGCACAGGCCATCGGCGAAGCCTTTCGTCAAGTGCAGACGGGCGGGGCCGAAGTCATGATCTGCGGTGGGACCGACTCCATGATTAATCCACCTGGGCTCTTGGCGTTCAGCGCACTTGGGGTCCTTTCTCGTAACAACGACCAATACCTGACTGCCGCGCGCCCCTTCGATCGCCGTCGAGATGGGTTTCTGCTGGGTGAAGGGGCTGCCATTCTGATTCTTGAAGATCACGAATTCTGCCAGCGCCGAGGGGGTCGCCCATACGCGGAGGTCGTTGGATACGCCAGCACATGCGACGCCTATCGTCTTACCGACGAACCTCCCGACGGGCGAGGCTCGGTCGAAGCGATGAGGGGGGCATTGGCGAATGGGGGGATCGGGCCAGAGAACGTAGACTACATCAACGCGCATGGCACGGGCACGCGCATGAACGACAAAGCGGAAACGAATGCGATCAGGAGTGTCTTCGGCGACTCAACCCAGCCCCCGCCTGTCAGTTCGACGAAGTCTATGATCGGACACCTGGTCGCCGCCGCGGGATCGGTCGAATTCGCCGCGTGTGTGCTGGCCCTAGTGGTCCCCGTCAAACAGACTGTAACTTATCGAGCTTCTTTCGGGCACGTTGAACTTTTTCAAGAATATCGGAAGCCGTTGCGGTCCAAATGAAGGGCTTCGGGTTCTGATTGTGACCCCCGACATATTCCTCCACGGCCTGGATTAGCTCAGGAACCGAATGGAAAACCCCGCGCCGAAGCCGTTGTTCGGAAAGATCCCGGAAGAAGCGTTCGACCATGTTCAGCCAGGATGCACTGGTCGGTGTGAAGTGCACATGAAAGCGCGTGTTGCGCTTCAACCAGTTGACGACTTTCTGATGTTTGTGCGTGGCGTAGTTGTCGCAAATGATATGGATCTGTTTGTCTTTCGGCACGGAACGTTTGATCTGATTGAGAAACCGGATCCATTCCTGATGACGATGCTTCGGCATACAGGTCCCGATAATCGAGCCGTCCAGCGTATTGAGCGCGGCGAACATCGTGGTCGTCCCGTTGCGTTTGTAGTCGTGGGTGAGGGTGCCGCACCGCCCCTTCTTCAGAGGTAACCCGGGTTGCGTGCGGTCCAGGGCCTGCATCTGGCTCTTCTCATCGCAGGACAAAACAATGGCGTTTTCCGGAGGGTTCAGATACAAACCGACCACATCCTCCAACTTCTCGACAAATTGTTTGTCGTTGGAAAGTTTGAAGGTGCGTGCCAGATGAGGCTTCAAGCCATGAGCCCGCCAGATTCTCCCTACCGTGGACTCGCTGACGCCGGTTGCCCTGGCCATCAAGGACCGGCTCCAGTGCGTGGCGTTCGGAGGCTTCCCTTCGACCGTCTTCTTCACGATCCGGGCCCGCTTCCGGCGGCCGATCGAGGGAATCCGTCCACTGCGGGAAGCGTCCTTTTCGATTCCCCCGAGGCCATCTTCAACGAAACGATCGCGCCAACGTCCGGCCTTTTGACGAGTGATGTCCAACTTGGCAGCGATCTCCTGATTGTCCAGACCCCCGGCGGCCAGCAAGACAATTCGAGATCGTTCCGCCAACCGGACCGCCACACTGCGGCTTCGGCTCAGTCGCTCCAGTTCCTTCCGCACAGGAATGTCCAATTTAATCGTCGGTGCTCTCCTCATATATACTCAGACGTAGGAAAGCTGAATAAGTTACATTAACTGTGACGGACTACACTAGAACATCAATGCGTCCCGCCGACAATTAACTATGCTGAACCGGATCCGGTGTGCGATCTGGACTACGTGCCCAACCAGTCGCGCGAAACCCGGCTCGACGTTGTCCTTTCAAATTCATTCGGCTTTGGAGGACAGAACGCCTGCCTGGTAGCGAGACGGATTGCCCAACATCGCCAAGCGATTGGAACATGACAAACGATAAAGACGTAATGCCTGTCCTTTCACGCATCATTGCGGAGGCGCTGTCTGTCGCACCCGAGAAGGTAAGGCGCGAGGCAAGAATCTTTGGTGATCTCGGGGCCGAATCCATCGATCTGCTCGATATCCGGTTCCGGATCGAGAGCGAATTCGGACTGGTTGTGGATCCCGACCAGCTTCCGGCGACCTTCGGCGACTCCTCGCCAGCGGCTGAATCCGAAAACGAACTTACCGTCGGAACACTTGAGGACTTTCTGTCGCGGTACCTTGCCCGGAAGAGAACCCCGTGACAGATATCGCCAGGACTGAGACTGTTCTTGTCTCCGGAGGTTCGCGAGGGATCGGGCGCGCAGTGGCTCTGGCGTTCGCTTCGGAGCGGGCCAGGACCGTCATTGTCAACTATGTCCAGAATGAAGCCGAGGCTGAACGAACCCGGGCCCTCGTCAGCGCGAACGGCGCTGAATGCGTCTTGGTGCGGGCGAATCTCCAGTACCCCGACCAGGTGCAGAACCTGTTTGAAACCGTGAGGGACTGTGCGGGAGCTCTCGACGTGTTTGTTCACTGTGCCGCACTGGGTTCATTCAAACCCACGATCGAGGTCAAGCCCAACCAGTGGGACCTTACGATGAATGTCGGGGCCCGTGGGTTCCTTCTTTGCGCTCAAGAGTGTGCATCCTTGATGAATCAAGGAAGTATCATCGCCCTGTCGAGCCTCGGCAGTACGAGGGTCACGCCAAACTACGGGGTCTTAGGGGTGGCAAAGTCCGCATTGGAATCGCTCGTGCGGTACCTGGCTGTGGAACTTGCTCCGCGCGGCATCCGCGTGAACGCCGTCAGCGGTGGCTTCGTCGAAACCGACTCAATGAAGAACTATCCTCAGTTTGAAACGATGTCCCGGGAAATTCTGGAGCGCACTCCTGCCGGCCGGATTGCACAGCCGGCCGATCTCGCGAACATAGTTACGTTTTTGGCCAATCCGGCTTCGGCCTGGATCTACGGCCAGACGATCATCGCGGACGGCGGACTTTCCCTGCGATGAGCGCACCTTGGAGGCCAATCATGTACCTTGACTGGAAACGAATGCGTCGTTTCATCACTCTCCCGTTGATCTTAATACTGGTCGCGGAAGTTACCGCGTGCACGGTGAGAAGAGTCCGGCAAGTGGATCCCGACCAGGTGACTATTGCTCAAGCTATCGTCGGGGTCACAACAGTCGATGGCCAGGAGGTTCGTTTTGACCGTGACCCACCTGCAAGACTTCGGAGGACGGGACCTGATCTTCGAGACATGATCGTCCAAGCGTTCGTGATGAGCCAACAGTTCGAAACGACACTGGATCGAGTCCAACACGTCTGGGTGGAACGGAGAGAAGGATCTACGGTACGTACAGTAGCCTTGGTGGCTGCGGTAGCTGCGGCCACAGCCGCCTTGATCGTGGTGGCCGTTAACTCTCGAGATGAATCTCCAGCTCCAGCTCCAGCTCCAGCTCCAGCTCCACCATCCTCTCAGTCATGCCCGTTTGTTTATTCCTGGGATGGCACCAGATATGTCTTTGATGCGGAACCCTATGGGGGCGCAACAACCAGGGGTCTCGAGCGCAACGACCTATCCGAACTCGAACACATGGTGAGCGTGGGCGGCGAGTATCGGCTTCTGTTGACCAACGAACAGGAAGAAACGCAATTCTCGAATCTCGTCGAACTGCAGGTAGTCGACCATCCGCTGGGCACCCGGGTGATTACGGATATCGAAGGACGCTTTCATACCGTCGGAGTCCCCGAGACGGCTTTAAAGGCATGGGACGGCGACGGGCAGGATCTGAGTCCCTGGCTCGCCGCGCGCGATGGCCTGATCTGGGAGCCTCCGGCAGTCGCCGACGCCGACGGTAACGTGCGCGGCGAAATCAACCTGACCTTCCGCAAGCCTGTCGGCGCCCGCGAAGCAAAACTGGTGGCGAACGCGGGAACCGGGCTCTGGGGATCGCAAATGATCAGAACGCTTCTTCAGCTCCGGGGCCGTGAGCTTCCGCTGTTCTATGGGGCACTCGACACAAATCCGCTGGCCGTCGATTTACTGAGCGCCTGGACCCTTCGCGAGGACCTTTACGCACTGAAGGTCTTCCTGGAAAACGATTCCGGCTGGACGTTCGCGGGTGTGCTGCCAGGCGGCGGACCGTATAGTGTTGAAGACCGTGCAGTTCGGATTGATCTGAGCGACACACCGGATAGCGAAATCATGCTGCAGCTGAGACCCCCTGTGGGATTCTGGGCCATCAACACCATAGCCCTCGATTTCAGTGCCGACGCGAACATCCACGTGGAAACTCTGGCGCCGTTCGAAGCCCCGGAAGAGACAGGACGAGACGTTCTGGCACTGGTGAGCGACGACGATGACCGGTATTACGAGATGCCGCAGACGAGCAACCGCGCCACGATGCGCTTTCGCGCTCCAGAACCCGTCGCAACGGGAATGACGCGCACAGTCTTCCTGCACAGCCGCGGATATTACAGGCTTCATCTCGATCCCCAGGGAGCGCCTCAAACCGCGCTTCTGGACCAAATCGCCCGCGAGCCCGACACTGCGGCACGCTTCGCGGCGGTGGAGTACGCCGAATGGCTGGCCGGTCTGAACTGACACGGCCGACGAATAAGTCAGCGGACTAATGGCCTGTAACAGCCAAATCGGGACCAGCGTCGGACCCGCTGGCGTATGCTATAGCGCCAAACCGTACTTATGCTTGGGAGCAACGCCGGTGGGATTACCCGCGATAAACGCCGAAGGGTAGAGCTATTCACTACCGCAGGATGGGTAAACCCTTGGCGACAAGGGGGGGACTAATCCGGCGTGAGTTCGTTTGCGGGCACTTTTCCGGTAAGGCGTGCCTTTTCAACAGGTCGATACAACACACGCATTAAATGTCTCTGCTGGAGTTGCAAACTCCAGAGTCTGACGGGGCAGTTGGGCTCAGACGAAACAGCGTCAACTCTAAAACTGAAATTCCATTCCAAATTCGATTGTGCGCGGTGAGGTCGCATTGAAGGACCGCATGAAGAACGGAGAAGTCACGACCCCGCTGGGCAATCCTGGATGTTGCATGTTGAAAGCATTGTTCAAATTTGCGAAGACGTTCATTTGAGGCCCGGCGGCTCCAGTACCGGAGTTCAACTCAAATGCTTTTGAGAAGTTGAAGCCGACGTCGAAATAGCCCGGTCCGACCTCGCTATTTTTGACAACGCCGGGGGGCCGGTCATTGCTCACTCCATCCCCGTTGTCGTCCTTCCCGGTCCTGATGGTGTAAAAACCACCGCTCCGTGCTTCGATGCCTGTCGTCAAGTAGACATCCAATGGCAACCTGGCATTAACGCCTGCGCTGAAGATGTGGCGCGGATTTGGTGTATTACCCCAATCCTTATTAAGGTCATAGCTGTCGACAGGCGAAAACACTCTGAAGCCCCTCCGATCTGCCTGATCACCGACCCCGCGTACGTAGTTGTAGTCTGCATTGACTACGAAGATGCCGAACCGCTGCCTCAGTGAGGCCCTCCAACGATCATACTTTGACCGGCCACTGCTCTGGAATTGAAGAACCTGGCCTTCGTTGGGATTGGGCCTGATGCCCGTCTCTGGTAACGGCGCATTGACGTCCCGTGGTCGGACTGGCTTGAAAGCCCAAAGGTACTCGTAAGACAGGGTTATAAAAAGATTGTTGGAAAAACTACGTTCCACGCCTATTTGTCCTGTTGGGAAATAGGCCATTTCCATATCCGGGGCAATCTGACGACGGGATCGAGGCCGGATGCTGCCCGATGCGAACGGGTCCGGCCACCCTGGATTGTCGATCCGGATTTCGTATACCCGCTGCCCATCGAGACGCGTATTCGCAATCGTATTGAAATTGACCCACTGGGAAAACACACCGAAGCCGCCTCGGATGACAGTCTCATTCCCGATCGCGTATGCGAAGCCGATCCGTGGATCCACATTACCCCGATCGCTGATGTTGGTTTGTCCCTGGTAGCGTACGCCCAGCATCAGCGTGAATGTGTTTGACAGTCTGAAATCGTTCTGAGAAAAAAGGCTGATCTGTGTGCGGCTCAATTCGAACAAAGGATCGCAACACGTCTCCCTGTAGTGCAGCGGTGTTCCAGCGCGATAACTGTTTAGGTCGGAAAACGTGAATTCGCCGTAGAAGTTGTCTTCCGAGATTGAGCGTTCACTCCGGTGCAGCATCTGAAATCCACTCCGAACGGTCAGTTTATCCCCGGCAAAGTAAATCAGATTGGACAATTCGTAATCATTTCCATCCACCCGGCGCTCATTCTGCGCCCCGCCTCCCGTGAACGCGTCCTTGACAATGATCGCTTGGGCATTACTGAAGGGATTGGTCTCGCTATGATCTTGTCGCCATATAAATCGGATGTCATGGACGGTTCGCTCGGACAGGGTCCAGATTTCGCGAAGATCGACCATGTAGTCCTGTGTTTGTGATCGTGAGGCGCGTTCGGGCAATGCGAAATCACCGACGTTTTCATTCTTACGATCTTCGGTGGCGTATTGGAAACTCATGTGTAGCGAGTGAGCGTCGGCGATCCGGAGTATGCCCCGGGTCTCGTAAGACCGGTTCACCACGGGCCGGGTCACGCCCAGAGAAAATGGTCCAGTTGGTGTTTCCGCCTTAACAGTGCCGACGTTCTCCTGTTTATTGTCGCTGAACGTGAAGTTTAGAGAGAGGCGGTCTCCAATGATGGGGCCGCTGATATTTCCGTCGATAGTCCGTTCATAGTAGGGTGGCTTATTGCGGGCGAAAGGATTGCGGGCATTCAGCGACTCGTCTTGGAATGTCGATGCAAGGCTGCCGTGGAAGGCTCCGACACCGCCTCGTTCGATCACTTCTGTTTTCGTGCCCATTTCACGCAGCCCCGCTCCACTCGCCTGGCCGGTTTCGACATTGAAAGGGTTGTTTGTCACGCGAATCTGTTGAATTCTTCCAATCTGGGTACCGTCGTCCGCAGAACCCTCCCCTATATAAAAGTCCACGTTCTGATCGCTCTGGTAACTCTCCCATGCGACTCTCTGCACCTCGGTCAGGTAAACGGGAAGCCCATTATTCAACTCGTCATACATCCAGCGGATGCCGGCCAGGGCCTGGTCCCTCTGCTCACCCTGGGGCGGCCCCTGACTGAAATCCCACGTCACGCCGAACAGGTTCTCCGCAGCTTGACGTTGCTCTTCAATGAGTAGTGCCAACTGTTGCTCTTGATCGGATGTGAGAGGGATCTGTGCTTCCTCTAGGGCCAGAACCAGATGGGCCTTCAGTTCGTCGACCGGATTTCGGGCAGTCAACTGGCCGAAGGTTGACGGTGTTAAGAACATACAGATCAATCCAAGTCGAAGTAATTTCATTACACCTTTCCGATGCTGGTCCTCTTATGAAAGCGAAATGCGAATTCCTTGCAGTATACATATTTAGGCTCCAACCATCCCTCGATCAGTTAGGCTTAGCGAAAGGTTTGCTGCGATACGCCCAGCAAACTACCCACCATCAGATGCTCAGTAGTAGCAGGCGCTTCAGAGTTCTTCGTTGATCCGCCGGAGTTATACGCGTGAGGGTTCAAGTCCCTGCTACGGCATTGGGTCATCCTATTGTGACTTGAGAATTCTCTAGCTTCGAATTCCTCTCTTCAATATTCTTGACCGAGTTTTTCTGCGAAAGTCCGTGGACCTTTTATTGCACGGAAGGCGCGGCCTGGGCTACCAAGAATCCGGCAAGTGATCCGAGCGCCTCGAAGAGTTCCTTGTGCCGGATTTGGGGTTGGAAACAGATAGAGGAACACCATGGAATCTACACTCGACTATTCCGCGAAAAGACTGGCGAACCGGCGAGGGAAACGAGCTATGGGGCGCTATGTGCTATGGCTATTCTGCGGCACGACTCTGTTGGCCGGCTGGACTGCAATTGAAATCAACGCGCAAGCCGTCAGAGCCGAGGCCCATGTGGCCGCAGCGCGGGCCGCAGCGTCCGAACCCGGGCTCTACGATTTGACACCCACGTTCGAACTCCTCTGTACCGAGCGGGAACCGACCGTGCAGGAGCCAACGCCAGCGGCCCGACCGGCTAACAGAGCGAACCCACGGGTCCCGGACCGCTCTGAATGGTATGTCGAGCCCGTGCAGGTCTTCGACAACCTGTTCAACGTCGGCACCGTCTTCCATGTCTGGGCGGTGACGACGTCCGATGGCATCATTCTGCTCAATTCGGGAAGGGACTACGCCGCCGAAGCCGTTGTCGAAGGACTCGAATAAATGGGTCTCGATCCGGCGAACGTCAAATACGTCATTATCCACACACCCGATGTGCGGCATTACGGCGCGGCCAAACTTTTTCAGGACCGCTACAATTCACGGATCATGCTGTCCGAAGCGGACTGGAATGTTATCGAGGCAACGCCAGAGGTTCCAGAGCGGCTCAAACCCAGAAGGGATCTCGTGGTGGCGGACGGCCAGACGCTGACGCTCGGGGGTACGACGCTGACACTCTATGTAACGCCCGGTAACAGTCCCGGCACGCTTTCGACTCTGGTTCCCCTCAGAGAAGGCACTCGGCGGCATGTCGGCCTGCTGATTGGGGGCCGGGATTGGGACTCTGTGGAGCAAGGCGTCGTATATTTTTCAAGTGACGAGGAAGCCCTGAGAACGTATAGGTTCTCGACCAGTCGTCTGCGTGACATTGCAGCGAGGGCCGACGTGGACGTTTTTCTCTCGGTCCGTTCCGATTACGATCAGGAAGCGGAGAAGGCCCGCGCATTCAGGCTCCGCGGAACGGACGCGCCTCATCCTTATGTCAACAGGAATGCCGTCGACCGCTACCTGACCGTTGTCGGCGAATGCATGGATGCCCAGTTGGCGTGGAGAAGAACCCCGTAGTGGGCGAGCGTCGGGCCTTCGACCGCATGCTGAATACGGGGCGGCGGCGGTTCTGTGGATCGTCTGGTTTCGGTGCGAGATGATTCTCCGTCAGACTTTTACTCTGGCGGCCCGACCACAGGACGAATAATGTTCCCGTTTTCATCTTGGTACACCGCTAGGTCCAGGCCGGTCCCGCCGATGGTGGGCTGAAGGTGCTCGATGTCCCTTTCGTAGTCCATGCAGGCATGAGACATGATCCGGTCTGGAGCCGTCACGCGCTGAAGCGTCTGTATCGTCGTAAACGGCTTCACGAAAAACACGGGATCCGTATACGTCACCGTGTACTCGATCGTGTTTGGGTCGGCCAGGCGAAATCGTTCGGTGAGATGCAGCTGGTCACTGTGTTCGTGACCGGAAATGTCCAGCCACGTTCGGTCATTGATGCCCAGTGTGTCCACAACCAGCGTGTCTCCCTCCCACTTGCCGAGCGCGTGCCCCGTCCATTCCGGATACTCATGAATGTATTCGGGATGATCCCGCCCATCCGTATAGATCAGGCGGAAAGTGTACTGAGATTCGCTGAGGATCACGACCACGTCGGGGCGCTGAACAATCATGGTGGGATGCCTCCGGATGACCATCCTGGCAGGACCCGGGGGGAGGCAGAACGTATTGGGATCCTGCGCGTGGTCGACGTTCTGATATCTTTCGTATCCATATGCGGTGAGGATCATTTCATCACCCGGCAGAGTGGCCTGGGAGAGGTCTCTGGTAGTCTGTCCAGTCCAAACACCGCTGAAGTCCACGGGCCCGATATCCACGGGTCCCGATGGAGAGGCTTCTCCCAAATACCACCAGGCACCGTCCAACCCGGATCCAGGAACACTCAATTGCGCCTGGGCAGGGATCACCACGAGGACCAAAGCGCAGAACTGTGCCCACGCGGCAATAGTTAAAACCGAAAAACGCTTGCTCATGCTGAGCCTCCATATCGAATCACGATTCTGGTTCGAGGGATCCAGACGGGGATTCGACTCGCCTATTAACTGATTTCAATTCGTGGTGTCCAATGCAAACGATACCGCACGTCGCCATCGCCCAAAGTCTCTTACGGTGACGCTGTCCAGAGCGGCGTTGGCTCCTGAATAGTTGTCTAGTTGTTTCCTCCAGGCCCGGTAGGACCTCCATCGTTGGCTGAACCTCCGTAGACCCGACGACCATCGGGCATCGTCACGTTCCGCCCGTTGATGAGGTTCGACCCGTCTCTGGCCCGGAAGCCCTCCACTCTGACGCTATCTCCAACCTTCAGATCGTCTTTCCTCCAGCCTCTCCTGAACAGACTGTTCGGCGTGCCACCCTCGATGGCCCAATTCTCCACCTCGCCACTGTCGGTTTCTACATCCACGAACAAGTAGATGTGCGGGTTTCTCCACTGCAATTCCGTGACTTGGCCTTCTACCGTGATCGGCGCCTTCGAATCGTATTGGGCCGCGAACGAATGGTGTGCCTCGAGGGGGAGTCCTCCCAGGAACAGGGCCGCACCCACGGCGAATGCACCCGACCACGCTGGCTTCACTAGCTTCATCGAGCCCTCCAGACTGAAATCCATTTTGGGGTTGTTGAGCTTCCTCGACTGAGATATCTACTCGATCTAACTACAAGGTGGGATGTGTAAGCAAGAAAAGTCTCACGAGGAAAGTAGGAGAAATAAGAGCCATCGGGCCGATAGTGATCGGGGAAACAGCGCCGGCTCCGAGGCCCAGCCATTGCGACTACGGTGGGCTCGGCAAGAAAGCGCCTTGCTACGTTTCGTGGAGGATGCCTAATAGTGTCGGAAAGAGGTTGGCAACAAGATGCCGTCCGAGACGAATTGGAAAGCTGCAGATGTGCTGTCGTTCGATGCCTCTCGTCTTCGAGCCCTCACCAGTCCTGCGAGTCCCTTACCCAAGAGCTGGAGTGCGAACGGCCCTCCTACGCCAACGCAGGCCTCACCAAACGACGCATATCGAGTGGTCTTATTCGCCCACTCTCGCGTGGGAAACAGCAAGATCCGCAACCCTGTCCCAGTGCCGCCAACACGCGAAATGTTCTTCGTCGGCGACCTCGGCCGCATGGCGTCCTACTTGAACATCGACAGCAGACTCGTCACAGCAGATGGTCTTGTGGCAGATGGAGCAGTATACGAGGCTCCCGCTCAGAAACACCCGGTCAATCCGTCGAAGTTCGCAAGTGCAATAGTCATTCATGGCTCACCCCTTGTGCTGCGACTCTTATTGATCGGGGACGTTGAGTTTGTCAACCAAACCGAACGTTCAGACAAGGGTCGGCAAGTTTCAGGTTGGCCCATCGTCTTGCCCACCAACGCCCAGACGCCGTTGCTCACCTTGACCATCAACGGGCGCTGCACCGAGTTCCTGAAACTCTCGGAGACGGCGGCTGTGATCCGCTGGTATTTCCGGGCAGAAGGTCCCAGCAGGCTCTCGTTAGTGATGACCCGAGTGTTCGTTTCTCCCCTGCGCGTGCCGGACGGCATCTTTCAGCACAAATGCAGGTGAAGATGCCGCACAGGCACTGCCTGAGATCAACGTCGGGACGATCGCCGGCGCCATCGTACTCACCGCCACGTTAAACGGCGAACAGGTGGTGCGCACGATAGAAATCATCGGGCCGCCCGTGATTGACAGCGTGGATATTGTGGCGACCGCGAATGGTTTCAACATTGTGACTACCGGCTATGCATCATCGCTGCGGGTGGACCAGGCAATTTTCTTATTCGAAGGGACCAACATCGGAACCGCTTCGTTTACGCTGCCGGTGGGTTCCGCGTTCGGGGCGTGGTTTTCGAGCACGGGCTCGATAGAGACCGGCGGCAGCACTTTCTCATACACACAACCGGTGAACGTCAATGGGACTCGCAGTGACATCCGATCGGTCACGGTGCGATTGGCTAATGGCGCCGGGACTTCGGATCCTGAAACGAGGGATATTAACTTACCGTACAAGCTCGCTAGAGATTGGGGGCGTGACCCTCCGGCGTCTGCCTGCGGGTAGTCGCCTCCAACCGCACGAAGCGGCGGAATCCCGTCATGCCCGTCTAAGGAAGTCGTGCAGTCACAGGCCATGGGAGTATCGAGAATGCGACCAGAGTCAAAAACCATTCAGGTGTCGAAGCAGCTGAATGACATCGCAACGGGTGCCCTCGCCCAGTAACAATCCGCATCGGGGGCATTCCTCTGGTTTTCAGCCTGCGGCCCTCAACTCGCGTCCATCTGCCGATGGACCCCGGCGTCATTACGTGAGATCCTAGTCAAGGTGTTCGGTTGCCTCTCTTTAGAGTGGCGGAAGATCCGACACCATTTCGAAACCCAATTCGGAGGGTGTTCTGTCATGGCACACGTCGTATCACTGGTTCTCGCACTGAGTTTCATTCAGATTCCGTCCCTGAACTCGTCCAGTCCCGGGGAGCGGCAGGACGCGATCGAATCTATGGCAACGCTGGGTAACCGCGAAGCCGTGCCCGCGCTGCTGGAGGCTTATCAAAAGGAGCCTCGGAGCAGCTTGCGCGAGGACATCGTCGAGGGCCTGGGGCAAATCCGGGATGCGTCGGCGATATTGGCTCTTACAGAGGCGCTGCTGACGGACTATGACCCAAACGTCCGGCTCGCTGCGGTGGATGCGTTCCTTCAGCTCTATATTCCGCCTGCGGATGCGGGGGGGTTCTTTGACCAGATCAGGGGCATCTTCAGTTCGGATGAGCGGCCTTTGGTAGCGCCGAACGTGGCCGTGGATCCGGCCGTTGGTGATGCGTTGGCCCTCGCGCTCGCAAGTGATTTTGAAGAGGATGTCCGATTGGAGGTGGCATATGCGCTGGGGACGCTTCAAATGGCCAGCCAGCTTCAGGTATTGATCGACGCGGCTGAGGGTCACTGGAACCGCGAGGCTGGGAATGTCCGGATGGCCGCGATCCAAGCGATTGGTGTGATCGGAGGTCAGGACGGGGGGCCCGCGTTGACCCGGATGCTCAGAGACGAGGACGATCGTGTTGTCGATGAATCCATTCGCGCGATCGGCCGGATCGGATACCTGGAAGCGTTTCCAGTCCTATCGAGTATGTATCGGTCGGAAGACGACAACGACGTTAGGGCCTTGGCGCTCGATGCGATCGCGATGATGAGGCTTCCCGAGGCTAGGCCCGTTCTGGAGCAGGGGCTTGACAATCGCGAGAACAACATACGTCAGGTTTCCGCCGAAGGGTTGGCGCGCCTGAACTCGCCTCCTTCTTTGTTTAGCGATCGGATCGACGGTGAGCGGGATGCCTCGGTTCGCCTTGCGCTGGCGTTCGCCCTGGTCGCTTCGGATCAGGCACAGTACCTGACTAGGTTGATCCAGGCTCTGGATACACGCCGGGATCAGCAGGCCGAAACTTACCTGATCGAGTTGGGCCGGTATGAGGGCAAGCTCGGCGACATGTTTCCGCATCTGCGCAACCCGGACCCCGACATTCGCGCAAAGCTTCTCGGCGTCCTTGGCCGCGTCGGCTCCGTGGACGCCCGTCCCTACATTGAGCCCCTGACTCGGGATCAAGACACGCGTGTGATGGAAGCTGCTGTCGACGCCTTGCGGAGACTCAATCCATAGCTGTTTGCACTGTGGCCCAGTACGCGGGCAAGCATCGAGCATGGACTTGTCAGGCGGACGCCGATTCCTGTTGTTCGCGATTATCTATTCAAGGGTTGGGGTGTCGGCAGCGGCCTATCGTGTCAGGAAATCCCGACGTTTCTCCTTACTGCCCGCAGATTGCGAACTGAGCGGGTCGTCCCCGCATGTCGAGGAACCGCAATTCGACCCAGCGATCGCCTCCGAGGAGTGTACGCTCCCGTGTGCCTTCGGTCAGACCGTCGATGTGGATATAGCTCTCCGGTCCAAGAGGTCCAGACGCTTCAGACAGGCGGGAGGACAACTCGGCCGGGTCGATCTCGCCACCGCCGGAACGCCACCAGGGTTCTCCGGTCCGCAACCACGATAATGTGGCCTCCATTCCCCCCCCCCACCGACGAGGTTGGGCCGGACACTGCCAAGGTATAACCCGAACGTATCGTCTCCAACTACAAACGAGGTGACCGCGCCGGCGTCAAGCGTGACCTGCCTCGGACTGGCGCAAGGAGGAAAGGCCCTCGTGCGGGTACTGGTTTGGGGTTCGGGAGCTGGCGGCGAGTCGTCCGTTGTAGGGGCAGCCGCCGAGCGGGTCGATTCAGCCGCATTCTCAGTGGACCGGCTCGGCGATGCCGGCGGCGTCAGTGTAAATCCGACAGTAACCGTCGTCACAATGTCGACTGGCATACCGTACTGCCTATACGGAGCATAGCGCCATTGCCTGACTGCATCGATCGCAGCGCCTGTGAGCAGGTCAGGTCCGGTAATCCGGACAACATCCCGGACGTCCCCGTCACTGGAAATCCAGACGCGAAGCACCACATTGCCGTCGATGCCAGCCTCCTGAGCCGCTTCAGGATAAACGGGACGGACCGACTGTGAAACATACTGCTGGGCTTCTCTCGCGCCTACGGCGATGGGCCCGGCGGTTGCGACTTCCGCTGAGTCGGCGGGAGCGGGGGGAGGTTGGACAATCGGAGGAGCGGGTTCGGACGGGGCCGGTGAGTCCGGCGGGGCTGTCTCCGGAGAAGGCGCACCTTCCTCGAGTCGGGTTGGACGATCAACGGGGTCAGGGGGCGGTTCAAGTGCCGCTGTTCGAACTGGCAACGTTGCCTCGCCGAGGGCATCGAGTTCGTCTTCCACAAGATCATCACGCACCGGTGGGATCTGGGGTAGCCGTTCCACCGCACTCTCGGGTCTGGACTCCACGGAAACGTTCGGCCCTCGCGGGGCGAGACCGGCCACCAGCACAAGTAGCAGCAAAGCCGAAGCCGCGATCGCAATCTGACTCCGGCCCACGGCGACTCTAAAAATTCGGCGAGGCTCTACGCCCCCTTCGGCTGCTCGGGGCGGAGGCGGGGCCGGCAACGGTCGCGGCACCGATACCTCGGAAGGATCCGGCCCACCGGGGAGGGGAGACGCGTCTGCTGGCCCTAGGGGGCCGCCTACACTGGCCGGTCGAACATCGGGAGCAGTCGGGGCGGGTTCCGATGTTCTGGCCTCAGGCTTGTCAGCCGTTCCCGGAAGTTCCGCCCGAGCCTCGTCTGCGACCGGCGCCCCGATCACTGCCTCGATGTCCTGGCACAGTCGCTGGAACGCTTCCAGGTTCGAATCGCCCCTCCAGCCGATCAGGTCCGCGGCCTGGATGCGGCGGAATGCGAGGGGAATCTTGACGTCTTCGATCAGGACCGGAACGAGGATTCCGCGGTTCGCACCCTCCTGTGCCTCGTTGCGGACCCAGTCGCTGCGAACAGATCGGGAGGTCCACAAAACGATGACACAACTGGCAGCATCAATCGCCTCCTCGATGACATCGTCGAATCGCTTTCCAGCCGCGATCGAACGATCCCACCAGACCTTCCAGCCGTGCGCCTCGAGAGCCCGCGCCAGCAGCGCAGCATGGTCCAGGTCCTCCTTCTTATAGCTGACGAATATATGGCTCATCGTCGATTGTCCCGGTGCATCCGGCTCGAGCCCGATCTCTGACGGTATGTCCGGTACTCACCCGGTCTTTTCACGGAATACCGCAATAACCCGAAAGAACTAGATTCTTGCGCTACGTTACGGCTTCAGGGGGGGGCTTTGCAACACAAATGACTCGTAAACCGGCAGATTCCAGGATCTTCAGGGCATCGTCATCTTGGGCCGATGAGTAAAATCAGCGGTCTTCGCAGTGAAGGGGAGGTAGCCCGTCGCACGGTAGAATGGACTGTGCCGTGGGGTTCAGTTTTATGCTGCATCGCATTTCGATGCTCAACCCATCCGGCGTCGCATCGTCGCGAGCCAGCGCCGTCTGGGTGTTGGGCTGATCCTGTCGGCGCGCCAACCACCTGAAACTGTCCTCCAGATTGAAGCATCAAGGGTATTGCCGTTCGCTACGCCCATTGATTGTGGGACACTGACCGTAAGCCTCCATACTCATGACTGACGACACGGCAACTATGGAGAGGGTTCGCGAACTCGTCGACGAGTATCGCGTGGAATGCCTCTGGTTTCTCCGCCCGGATTACTACCCCGGGTCATCTGAAACGTGACCGAAGAGTGCAAAATTGAGAATCTTCTGAGACGCGGCGGCATCAACCGCGTCGATCTCCTGCGTTACTCCGTTATCTCGGTAACGCTGGAACCACTGGTGTTATTTCTCGTCAGTGAATACCGCCTACGGCCAGGCGTCGTTGCCGCGCTGGCAATCGTATGATGCCTTTTGCGCCCAGACCGCGCCCGCACGGATCGATGCGGCCGAACTGATGCCAGCGCGCGATGTGCGTCTCGCATCAGTGGTGGCAAGTCTCCGCGCCCGGGCCGCTGCGTTTGCACGCGCACTCGATGCTGCGAAATCCGTCAACGCTGACAGCGATGACGCGGTCCCCCCCGCGCTGGTTCCACCAATGGCCGATCCCTATTTGTTCGATCCCCTCGTATCCACATTGTGGGCAGAGCCCGAAAGCGCATTGCCGCGGCTCGAACGGGAATACGATGCGGCTCTGACCCCGGAGCAGAATCTTCCCGGCGAGCGTTGCTCGGCGAGCCAGCTCAATTTCGTGAGTCAGGTATGGCGCCCGCGCGTGCGGCCCTTCCTCGTCGAGGCAGGTTTCTGGCAGCTGTCGAGTATCGCTTGAAACCGGGGAGAGGCGTCTGCCCCAGCGAACTTCTCGCACCTTCTGGAGCATCGACTCAAACACAGCAGGCACCTCAGGCGATGGCCTGGCTCAGGGCACTTCGGAACGCATCAGCGTTCCGGAGACGAGGCGCTGGGAATGTTGTACCTGCGTGAGCGCGCATTGAGTTCTTCAATTTGCTCAATGTTCTCCAACATCTCCCGGCTCAGAGCCCCCTGTGCTGCTTCAGTCCTGTGTCCGGTCGCCTTCAATTCGACCAGGGCTCTGTCGACGGCGCCTAACGCAATGGTGACCATACTGGGGACCTGGCCCACACTGATTCGAGCGGCTGTCATAGCGGCCGCAGTTGCCGGCATATTTGCACCGCCGACTGTAGCCATCAGCGGCTTAGTGATCATGCCGGCAGCCGCCACGTAGTCATCCGCCGTCGGCAATCCAAGCCACACGGCGTCAGCGCCGGCTTCGGCGTAGTCGGCGGCCCGGTCAAGCATCTCGTTGGTGGAATTATTCGGAGTGGGGGCAAGGCAGCGCACGATCAGAACCATGTCCGTACGCGCGTCGGCTGCTGCATGAATATTGTCGATCATGCGAGCCTTGGGACGGACACCCGGAACGGCATAGGCAGTGGCGCGGTTGAGGGGCATCCGGTCATCGAAGGCCGCGCAGCCGATCCCGCCCCTTTCAGCCTGTTTCGCGAAGCGGTAAATATTGAGAGGCGTGGCGCCGAAGTCATCGACATCCGCCATAACAGGAATACCCATGTTCGAGGCGATCGTACTGCAATAGTCGATGATCTCCGACACCGTGACGAGCGCCTGGTCCGGCACACCGACCAGGGCTTGATTGACGACGCTACTGCCGATAAACACGCCACTGAATCCGTGAAATTCAATCAGACGAGCCGTAAGCGTGTCATAAGCGGCCGGGCATATTAACGGTTCCGGCCCATTCATCAACGCGCGAAATCGTGCACCCATTGTTCTCGGCACCGATGGCTCCTGTCGCCCAGGAACCGCGCCCCTCAGCGCAGGGGCCGTCGCCATCCAGCCCGAGGCCGCCAGTCCAGCTACCTTGACAAACTCGCGTCTGCTCGTCTTTTCAGCCATAGTCACTCCTTAGTAAGTTGTAGTCATCACATCCATGTTTGCTGCGTCCGCCGGGGTTCCAGCCTGCGGTTAGACGACGTTCATGCTTTGCTGGAGCGACCGCCCCCGTTGGCAGGATTGACAGGGATCTACCTTGCCAGGGGAGTCGGGCGCATACACGATAGTCATCTGATCGCCTTTGTTGTGGGGAGTCTCGGTTGAGGGCGACCTCAGCTAGAATCGCAATCCCTCCGAAGCACGCTGCGTCAATTCTCGTTTTCGACGTACTTCGTCACGCCCCTGAGTTGGGCTTCGGCTGTGTAGATGTTGCCCGCGGAGTCGATCGCGATGCCTTCCCCCATCGCGCCGTTCGGCGAATCCGTCGGGTGCGCGGGAATGAACATGGTCACCCTCCCGTCTCGAAGGCTGCCGATCCGGATTCCCCTCAGCCAGCCCGGGTGACCCCTTTCGCTCGACTCGGAGTCGGCCGCGTAGATAACGTCGTTGCTGTCGATGGCCAGCCCGCTGACGCGCCCGAATTCGGCGTATTCACGGATGAACCGACCGTCCTTGGTCAGGATCTGGATGCGATGGTTGTGGCGATCAGCGACGATGAGCCGGCCCTGGGAATCGAATTCGACCGCATGCGGCGTCCGGAACTCCCCGGGCCCCGTTCCCATCCTGCCGATCACTCTGAGGAAGTTCCCGTCTCTGTCGAAGACGGAGATGCGGCCGACCAGATTGGGATCGGATACGTTCGTATGGCTCTCCGCCACGTACACGTCACCATTTTCCGGGTCGGTCACGACGTCGGTCGGGTCCGTTAGAGCTTCGGGAGGGTTTCCGTTCACGCCCGGCGTCCCAAGCGTCATGAGGACTCTGCCTTCGGGACTGAACTTGATGACGACACTTCCCTTGTTGCTCTCGGCTCGGGCGTCGGCGACCCACACGTTTCCGTCCCGATCGACATGGATGCCGTGCGGCCAGACCAACATGCCGCCGCCAAAGCTTCGGATCTCACTCCCGGACTCATCGAAATGGTGGACCGGGTTTCCTGGGCTGTCGAAACAGCCCGGGGTCGTCCCGGGTGAGCATCGGTCGACGGCCCACACGGACCTTCCATCGGCGTCGATGGCGACGCCGTTGGAGCCGCCCCACGGTCTTGCCTCTGAATTGAACTGGGCCCAGTCCCGGATGACGCGGTAAGGATTGGGGCCGCTGTTGACGGGCTGAACTCTGTCCGTCTCGGCCGTGCCTCCTCGCTGTTGGGTATGAGCACTGGTTGCCAGCAGGACAATCCCGACGGCAGCGATCACCACCACCAACCCGAACCTCACGAAACCTGAAACGCTCATGTCGATTCTCCTTCTCGGCTCGGTAAAGAATATTAGAGGAAGCAGTTAGAAGCAAACAAAAGGTCATGTCCGCATCCTCAGCGGGCCGTCTCGGCTCTTCCGTTCACCCCCTCGATCGTGCTTCCCTGGATCAAGGCCAGAGTTCGCCACACGATGAACCCCATCTTGATTGCCAAAGTGCTCGTGTTTTGACTATCCTCACCTAATCTGTGGCGGCCGTCTTTCAAATCGAATCCTTGTCCAGTCTCTGCTGCGTCGCGAAAATCGCGTGGTAAGGAGCTATCGGTACCGGTTGACGTGGATTCTGCATTCAGAGACTTTTCCGCGGCGCGTGCGTGGATTGGAAGTGTTTTCACGCTGCGCCAGGAGGTCGTTGTCAATGGCGTTCGAGGCAACATTCGGTCCGTGGCCGTCCAGTTGACCAACGGCATGGGCCCCTCAACTTCGGTATCGGCGGCTGTAAACTTGAACTGAGACCCCTGGTTTCCTGGACAGGTCTTCGTTCCCGGGTCCCGGCGGTTGGCGTTTGGTCTAACTTGGTCCTGGTTGTTCAACACCGGCTGGGGTCACTGCATCAACGAATGCTAAAAGCACTCTCTTTCGTGGTGTGGGCCGCGCTAATATCAGCCTGACGCCGACACAATGCCGCGGCGTGCGGGTATGGACTTGCTAGCTTGATCGTACACTTTTGGAGGATTCATCGATGCGTAACAAGATCTTGATTGTTGCACTAGCAGCGATTGTGGGGATAGGCGCTGCCACACTGACGACGTTTACTCAGGCGCAGGCGCCGCCGCTTGCGATCCGCGAAGTCGTCGACGGCCTGTACATGATCACAGGGCCCGGAGGTAACATCGGTGTGCGTGTCACCGGGGATGGTGTCGTCGTTATCGACGACAAGTTTGAGCGGAACTACAACGAGATCATGACCAACATCCGGAGTGTCACGGATGAGCCGATTAAATATGTCCTGAACACGCATCACCACGGCGACCACACGGGCAGCAACGCGCAGTTCGCGGATATCGCTCCAGTGATCGCCCACAAGAACGTGCGCAACAACATTCTGAGAAACAGCCAGGCCGGTCCGCCGTCGATCATCTTTTCCAATGACACCGCCATTTTCGTCGGTGACGTGGAAGTCCAGGCCCACCACCTGGGCCGCGGTCACACCAACGGCGATTCCGTCATTTACTTTCCGGACCTCCGCGTCATTCACGGAGGTGATCTACTCAATACAGGAAACATCTTCATCGATTTCAATAACGGTGGAAGCTTCGTGGAATGGGTGGACACCCTCGACAGTATGCTGGCTCTGGACTTTGTCACGGCCATTCCCGGTCACGGGGCCCTGCTGACCAAAGACGAAGTGCGCGTGTTTCGAAACAAGTTTGCCGCTCTTGAAACTCGGGCGCGAGAACTGATTTCTCAAGGCATGTCGCCCGAGGAATTCCTCGCAACTCTCCAGAGTGAGGACTTGGGCTGGGATCTTTCCGGACGCGGTGGCCAGGGCCCGCAGGGGATTTACGCAGAACTGACCCGGTCAATGGAATAAGTTTCGGGACGGAGACCTAGCTCAGGATGACCTCATCCCTTAAGGCCGCCAGTATGGCAGCGAGCGCCATCAACGGTTCGAGTTAGGTCTCCGTCCCGGAAATCCGGGATTCCAACGGTTTGATCAGCTCCGGGGACTGATTCCTGGAGTTGTTGACGGTCCTGGAGACCGCGTAAGCCGTGATCGCGTCCCCAGGGTACGGGCCTAGAATCTCGAGAACGTCGGCTTCAGGCAGGTCGGTATCGAGCCAGGCCACATGTTGCCGAGGCTTCAGGATAACCGGCATCCGCTCATGGATCGGCCGCATCACACGGTTGGCCGCCGTGGTCAGAATGACGTATGCGGGTTCTCCATCGACTTCTTGCCAGATGCCCGCGAACGCAAATGGTTCCCTGGTCTTCAGGATGATCCTGAAGGGCTGTTTGCCTTCTTTCCTAGCTTGCCACTCGTAGAATCCGTCCGCAACGACCAGGCATCGGCGCTTCTGGAAAGACTTCCGAAAGGTCGGGCGCTGGTTGACGGTTTCCGATCGTGCGTTGATCAGCAGCCGGCTCGGCTGTTTCCCCCAGGATGGTTTGATTCCCCACAGCACAGGGACGATCTTGCTGGGCTCTTGGTCGAGAACGACCGGAAGGTGCTGGCCCGGGCTGGCGTTGTAGGAGGGAATGTGCGTTTCAGAAAACTCGGCGCCGAAGTAGTCCTCAATGACTCCTTGCGCTGCGGAGGCTGTGTATCGGCCACACATAATTTTGACAATAGCAGATCGGTCACTAGAGCCATTCGATCATGAGCCGGATTGAGTCCCCCGCTCCACCACTTAACGCACAGATAATATGAACTTCGGAGCCAGGGTCCACGGCGAAGGACAGCTCCCCATGCTGTTCCAGGTCGACGAAAATCTTGATGTGCTCCCGGATTCGGTCTTGCTCGTCAACAATCCGGAAGCGGAAACCCGGATAAGCGTCATCGAGAGAAACAAGCAGTTCGGCCAGGGTCTTTCCCCTGGCTTCGACCACACGTAGGTCAGTGGTGTAGGATCGCAGGGGCCCGGGAATGTGCACCTGCACGGCTGGCCTTCTCAGGAAACACCGACTGTTTCGACCGAATAGATTTCCGGCAGGTGGCGTGCCAGGCACTGCCAGGATTCGCCTTCGTTGCGACTGCCCCAGACCTCGCCCCCAGTCGTTCCGAAATAAATACCCATGCGTTGCTCTTCGTCCCGGGCCATCGCCTGACGGAAAACCGTAAACCAGGCGTTTGCGCGCGGCAAACCCTTGTCCAATCGCTTCCAGGTCTTTCCTCCGTTCACGGTTCGATACAGCGCGGGTCGGCCTCCGGGGCTCGTGCGCGGCCATACGGAGGTTCCGTCCATGGGAAAAACCCACACACGATCGGGGTCTCGAGGATCCAGGAGGATCGGGAAACCGATGTCTCCGATCGTCTTGGGCATGCGTTCGCCAATTCTCACCCAGCGCCCCTCTTCCCGGTCCATCCGGTAGATTCCGCAATGATTCTGTTGGTACAAGCGGTCGGGTGCGAGCGGGTGCAGTTGGAGGTAGTGGGGGTCGTGGCCATATTCAGGATCGGGCGTGGGTATGAAGTCCGCCACACAGCCCGCATTCAGCGGCCGCCAGTCGGCACCGCCATCCGAGGACTCGAACACGCCGCCCATGGACATGCCGATATACATGTGGCTTGAATCTCTCGGATCAATCAGGATCGAATGCAATTTCGGCCCATCCGGCGTGCCGTCCTGACCGCCACCGACCCAGGCTGAATAGTTCGCGTGCTCGTTAAACCCGCGAACGCCTTCCCAGCTTCGACCCTCGTCTTCGGACCGGAATAAGCCCTGGGGAGAAGATCCCGCATACCACACTCCGGAGTCCTCCGCATGGCCGGGCGTCAGCCAGAAAACGTGGTTCACCGCGCGGGCCAGCTGCCCGCGTCTTGCTTTCGGAAACGCAGGAGAACGTTCAGCCTCTGTCCAGGATCGACCGCGGTCGGTGGACCGAAACACCGTAGGTCCGAGGTGCCCGGTGCGGGCGGCCGCGAGCATTGTCTTCCGGTTCCGGGGATCCAACACCAGGTGGTGAACGACATGTCCCAGGAATAGAGGACGCGAAACCGACCACTTTCGTCGGACGCGGTCCCCCGTGATGAAAAAAGCGCCCTTGCGTGTGCCGATGAGCAGGCGTGTCAATGCCATCAGAAGTCTCCCGCGAACGAATCTGAGTTAGTGGCCGCAGTCTATCATCGTCGAATAGAGCCGAAAACCCCGCCGAGGCCGGTTGATATCGTTCGTTGGACGGCAGTAGTATTTGGAATCTCTCTGACTTAAATTAGGTTGACGTCGCGATCGCCTGCATCACCGACTGGTCTGGAACCTGAAATGAAAATCAACAAACGTTTGGCCGCGAACGGAGAACAAGGAGAACCATGCAATGGCGCAGAATCACATGTCGAACGTTTTGAGATCGCTGCTTTTCATTTTCGCGGTGGCCGCCTTGACGCTCTCGGCTCCAGGGGCTCAAGACACGCCGGCTTCCGTCGACGCAGCGTTCGCTCAGTTCTGGGCGGCCGGCTCTCCTGCCCAGGCCCAGCAACGGGTCAGTGCCGTCATCGATACCGGCGTAACGTTTGAGGAAGCATACGAACGACTTTCACGCGGACGCGACTACGAGCCTCAGGCCACGGGCATACTTGCAATGCGCAACCAGACCGATGGAGGGATTGAGCACTACTATTCACTGAACGTCCCGGACAACTATGATCCGAACCGGCAATACCAGGTCCGCTTTCAACTTCACGGAGGCATCGGACGACGGACCAACAATCAGCCCCGTGGGTCGGGTGAAATCAATTTGCCTGGCGCCGAACAAATTTACGTCCTGCCCTACGCGTGGCTGGACGTCGCGTGGTGGAGTGGGGGCCAGGTCTCCATCATGAATGCCATCGTCGACCGGCTGAAGCGCTCCTATAATGTTGACGAAAACCGCATCGTCGTCTCTGGCATATCCGATGGAGGCACTGGAGCCTATTACATCGGGATGCATGAGGTGACTCCGTACGCCAGCTTTCTCCCGCTCAACGGTTTCATCATGGTACTGGCCAACGGGAGTCTCGACGACGGCACGTCATTTCCGGCGAACATGCGCAACAAACCGTGGTTCGTGATCAACGGTGGCCAGGACCGGCTCTACCCGACCGCTACGGTGGAACCCTTCGTCAGGCACATGATGAACAACGGAGTCCAAACCGCCTACCATCCTCAGCCCGATGCCGGACACAATACGTCGTGGTGGCCGGACATGAAGGATACATTCGAACAGTTTGTGACCGACAATCCACGCGACCCGCACCCGGATACCCTGTCGTGGGAAACCGCGGACTTGACCTACAACCGGGCACATTGGCTGATAATCGATGAGTTTCGAGCACGGAGCCAGATGCAGAGGGTGTCGCTGGAATCGGATCCGATCGGACGCTTTTCGGCGACTGACGATCCTCTGTTTCCACGAACGATGCCCTCAGGCCATGTCGACCTGGTGCGGAACGGCAACACGGTCCAGGCAACGACGACCGGAGTCGCTACATTCACATTGCTGGTGTCGCCGGATGAATTCGACTTCAGCGAGCCCGTCCGTGTCGTTGCGAACGGGGACACGGTGTTCGACGGTACGCTGGAACCCAGCATTCAAACGTTGGTGAAGTGGGTCGCCCGTGATAACGACAGGACGATGCTTTACGGAGCGGAACTCCAGATTGAACTGGATCGCTGACCTCGGATGGCGCCTCCGATGGCCCCGGCTAAAACGACATTCATACATCAATTTAACCGCTTTCTCCGAAAGTTGATTCTCCCGAAATCCAGCGCTTAATCCGAATCCATTGGTTCCGTTTTGTCACGAGTCAGTACTGGTGTATAGTGGCGCCTTTCACGCACATCACCACGTCGAGCGTTTCCGGCAGTCGCCTTAAAAGGCTGTGCTCAAGGAGGCATTGAAATGAAACTGGTCACCGCAATTATCCAGCCGCGGAAACTTACCGATGTTCGCGATACCCTGGCCCGTCTCGATGTCACCGGGATGACTGTAATCGAGGTGAAGGGGTTCGGCCGCCAGAAGGGACACACTGAAAAGTATCGGGGCGCTGAGTTCTCCGTGGATTTCGTTCCGAAGATCAAGATCGAGATCGTAGTCGCCGACGATCGCGCCAAAGAGGTCGTAGAGGCCATATCAACATCTGCCCGTACCGGGGAAATCGGCGATGGCAAGGTCTTTGTCAACGGCATGGAAGAGGCTCTTCGAATTCGTACCAATGAATCCGGCGAGGAAGCACTCTAGCGGAACCTGGATCGACATTTCGGGAGGATGACACGCAAGAGACGGTTCAAGAACAAGCTGTTGGGAGCGGGCACATTTGCGCTTTTCTTATTGACAATGCCTCAATCCGCGTGGGCACAGGACAACCCACTGGACTCCGGCGACACAGCCTGGATGCTGACCTCGAGTGTCCTCGTCTTGTTCATGACAATTCCTGGGTTGTCGCTCTTCTACGCAGGACTCGTACGCGCCAAAAACGTCCTCTCGGTGATGATGCAGTGTTTTGCGATTACCTGCCTGGTCACGATCCTGTGGACGCTATACGCCTACGGTCTGGCGTTTGGGGACGGAGGGGGCCTCAACGCCTTTATCGGAATGGGACACGTTCTGCTTTCCGACGTCGGTGTGGCCAGCGTCTCGGGCACCATCCCCGAGAGCGTCTTTCAGATGTTCCAGTTGACCTTCGCGATCATTACTCCGGCGCTGATCGTCGGCGCTTTCGCCGAGCGGATGAAATTTTCGGCCATGCTCTGGTTTATGGGAATTTGGGTCACCATCGTCTACGCTCCTGTAGCCCAGTGGGTTTGGGGTGGCGGTTGGTTGGGCGCAATGGGTGTTCTCGATTTCGCAGGCGGCACCGTCGTGCACATCAACGCTGGAGTCGCCGCCCTGGTTCTGTGTGTCGTGCTCGGCAAACGTAGGGGCTATCCGACGGAGGCGATGACACCCAACAGCCTCGTCCTGACCGTCATCGGCGCTTCGATGCTCTGGGTCGGCTGGTTTGGCTTCAATGCCGGAAGCCAACTTGCTGCGGATGGCGTGGCCGGCATGGCGATGGCAGTCACCCACATTGCCACAGCTACGGCGGCGTTCACCTGGATGATCGTAGAATGGATCAAACACGGAAAAGCCAGTGTTTTGGGCATCGCGACCGGCGCCGTCGCCGGTCTCGTCGCGATCACGCCGGCGTCGGGGACGGTCGGGCCGCTGGGTGCGATAGCGATCGGGATCGTGTCCGGCGCACTCTGCTACGTCGCCGCAAGCAGCCTCAAGCGATCCCTGGGCTACGACGATTCGCTCGATGTGTTCGGCGTCCACGGTGTTGGGGGGTTCGTCGGCGCCATCCTGACGGGGGTCTTCACAGCCGAAGCTCTAGGTGGATCGGGACTCGAAAACGGCATCGGTGCGCAGCTGGTTCTTCAGTTTATCGGAGCGAGCGCGACGATCATTTACAGCGGTGTGTTGACGTTTATCATCGCCAAAGTACTCGATAGTACGATCGGGCTCCGCGTGACCTCTGAGGAAGAGGGGCAGGGACTCGACATCGCGCTTCACGATGAGCGCGGATACAGTCTCTAGGCAGCTGATTTTCTAAACGGCCGGTCAAGACACCTGAACTGCGGTCTGTGACCACACGAGGTGCTGGGGAGTTTTCTGCGGTCATAGACGGCACCTGCAGTAAGGCGGTGAATGTGAGGTACTGCGTCGTAGAATACGGCAACCATCCCTTCTTCCTGGGAGCCCCGTGGGGTTGAGGGTCTTATGCGGCTATCATCGCTAGCGTTGGTGGGGAGCGTTGCGATGTCAGCGTGTGGCACGGGCGGGCCCGAAAACCCCACTGTCAGTACACAGGATATCGTCGCCCTGGCTCGGGAAATCCACGAGGGCACCCTCACGATCGACAGCCACGACGACATCCCGTTTAACTTCGCCACCGAAGCAGTCGACCCCGGCGTGCGCGGTGACCGGCAGGTCGATATCCCAAAGATGATCGCGGGCGGTCTCGACGTTGGGTTTTTCATCGTCTATGTCGGCCAGGGAGAACGCGACGCGGCGGGTAACGCATTCGCCAGGGAACAGGCCATGACGAAATTCGATGCGATCCATCGGATGACGGACCAGATGTATCCCGACCAGATCGAACTGGCGTATTCGAGCGAGGACGTGAGGCAGATCGCTCGATCGGGCAAGCGCGTGGCGGCTATCGGTATCGAGAACGGGTGGGTGATCGGCCGAGATCTGGGCCTGGTCGAGGCGTATCACGCCCTGGGCGCGCGCTACATCACGCTTGCCCACAACGGGCACAACGACATCAGCGATTCGGCAAATCCAAATCCCGAACTCGGCGATACAGCATCCGAGCACGGGGGCATCAGTGCATTCGGAGAGAAGGTCATCGCGGAGATGAACCGCGTGGGCATCATGGTGGACGTCTCACACATCTCCAAGCAAGCGATGCTCGATGCCACCCGTCTCTCACAGGCGCCCGTGATCGCATCGCACTCCAGTATCAAGGTCCTAAGTGATGTCTCCCGGAACATGGACGACGAGCTGCTGCTGGCCTTGAAAGAAAGCGGCGGCGTGATCCAGACGGTCGCGCTGGCCGATTTCATCAAGGTTGATCCCGATCGTGATCACGCGATTGAAGGGCTTCGCGAAGAGATGAACATGCCCCGGGGTCCGATGACACCCCAGCGGATGGAAAGGATGTCCGAAACCGACCGCGCCGACTACGCTCGGAAAAAGACAGCTTTTGACGAACAGATGATGGAGATCGACGAACAGTTTCCACCGGCGAACGTTTCAGATTTTGTTGATCATATCGACTACGCAGTCAACCTAATCGGCATTGACCACGTTGGCATCAGTTCGGATTTCGATGGTGGTGGAGGTGTCGCGGGTTGGAGCGACGCGAGCGAGACCTTCAACGTCACCCTGGAGTTGGTCCGCCACGGCTATTCCTCCAAACACATCGCGAAGCTGTGGGGAGGCAACCTTCTGCGGGTGTGGCAGGAAACGGAGGGGGTGGCCGCCGGGCTGCAATCCGTGGCCCCGTAGAATGCCCAGAACACCCTTACACCCGGTTTTGGAAACAGATGATCGGCTCCCAAAATCACCTGCGTTTTCCGACTGACGTACGACCCGTCGGTTCGATTTCCGCTTCAGTTCCGGAGAGCAGGCAGCCTTGGGCACCCTCGGGCGACATCTCGGAACCCTCAGGCGCCCGGGAGCGTATCTTTGACCGAACGCCGGACAGAGTTTTTAGAGTTTCTTCAGTACAACGTTAGTACCACGTTCGCTGAAGCACCTCCGTATCGCCACCCCCTTCAGCAACCAGCGCGGCGAATCTCTCGACATCGCTCTCACCGTAGTGATAGGGGTACACAGACGCCGGTGCAAACTCGACGACGGCGCTCGCCGCCTGCTCCTCAGTCATGGTATACGGCAGATTGAAACACACGAACGCCACATCAATGTTCTCCAGCGCGCGCATTTCCGGAATGTCTTCCGTGTCGCCGCTGATATAGACTCGCTTTCCACCCAGCGTTAAGACATACCCGTTGCCGCGGCCCGGTTCGTGGTAAGCCAGCCGATCTTCGGTGAGGTTGTACATCGGAATCGCATCTACGGTGAGACCCAGCAACGACATCTGGCTCCCGTTATCCAACGTGCTCGCCTGTGACGCCAGCTCTTCGGGCAGCTGCTCGACTACGGCCGCGGGAGCCACGATTGAAGTGTCGGCGGCCGAAATCGCTTCGAGAGTCGGGGCGTCAAAATGATCCCCGTGTATGTCGGTAATCAAGATCAGATTCGGAGCCGGCAACCCCTCGAAAAGCTCGGCCCCACCGACAGGATCCACATAGATCGTCTGTCCGTCCCAGGCCATCGCAAACGTAGCATGGTTCAGGGGTTGAACAACAAGGTCTCCGCTGTCTGTCTCAATGTGATCTCCGCTTACCATCGGCCCCGACCCGCCTGCGGGTTCGGCCTCAACTGAGACTTCTGGTTCCGGCGCTGGCGCGCAGGCGGCCAGAATCAGCAATGACGAAACCACGCCAACGGACAAAAGACTGACTCTCATATGGTTACTCCTCGATTCTAATTAGATTCGCCGTATCCTATCGCCCACTGCTGCCGTTGTCAATTTTGGACGCTTCGGCAGAAGATGTCGCGGCTTCACTGTGCGGCTTTCAAGGTTTTCCCCGAACTCGATATCCTGATTGATCCCGTCGGGTCGAGGGTTTCCAGCGATTTACGGGTTGCGTGGTGGGGTGGGGGAAGTCCGAAATCATACGCCCGGAATCGTGATTCAGCGAACTCCCGGGTCAGTGGCAGACGTTCGGGTCGCCTCTGAGCAGGAGACCCCGCTGGCGTTGGGGCTGGAGGGACAGCGTCCCTCAACCGAGCACCTGTTCGGCGGCGTCATCGACGTCAGGGAGGGGGCCACCGGGAGCGTACCCTGGCGGGCAATCTCGTGGATGTAGGAGGCATTCAGGAGGGGACTTCCTGAGTTCCTCTGATAGCCGAACAAGGGGAGGCGTTGAAAGAGTTCGAATGGCGCGGTGTGATGATCGCTGCAAGAATCGAAGAGGCCGGTTTCGGCGGCATACGGCATTCATGCCGACGCGGCCTTATGCATGCGGACGCATCCACACTCATGCCGTCGCATCCCTCACCTTCAACCCCGCCATGATCTTGTCGCGGGTGATCGGATGCTCGCGGATTCGCACTCCACACGCGTTGTAAATCGCGTTCGCCAACGCGCCCGGTGGGGCCCCGATGGCCGTCTCCGCGAAGCCTTTTGTCCCAAAGAACCAGCGGGGCTCCAGGCTGTTGACGAATATCTGGGTCTGTTCCGGGATATCCATGATCGTCGGGAGCCGGTAGGACAGGTAGCCGACGCTGTAGTGGCGGGTTCCGGGAAATTCCCGATCCCACGGAAGGGCATCCGTCGCCACTTGTGTGCTCTGCATCAAGGATCCGCCCATGTCGGCCTCAGCCAGCAACGGGTTGATCACCTGCCCGGAGTCGTGGCAATACGCCGCGTTTATGAAACGCCAATCGCCGGTCCACGTGTCGACCTCGACCTCGGCAAAGCACGCCCCGATCCCGCGATTCATGGCTCTTCCTATGGACCCCGGGTGAACGCAACTACCCGTTTGCCGTATGACACCACCGTTGGCATTCGCAAGCTCCGCAAAGGTGGTCCGAATTTCGGGATCGGCTGTGGATGAGATCACGCCATCGCGGATCTGCAGCGCGCCGGCATCGACGTTTAAGCGACTTGCCGCCTGCTGGAGAAGATGTCCCCGGAGCTGGTCGGCTGCACTGTTTAAGGCCCCGCCCTGTAACTGCGTGGTGAGGCCGCTGTTCCACCCCGGCGCAGAAGGTGCAATATCAGAGTCACCCCACACGACTCGAATCTGATTCAGACTGGTGAACCCCAGTATCTCCGCAACCAGCGCCGACATCGACGTGCCGTGATTTGTTCCGCTGTCGGGCTGGGCGAAGTGCAGGATGATCTCGCCATCGGCCATGAGTTCGATTTCAGCGTTGTAGGGGGCGCGACCGCCCCGACCATCGCCGGTTGTGATCCGGTCGTAGCCAACCTCGGCAAAATGATAGCCCACCCGTCCCGCATGGTGCTGGGACATCGCCAATCCAAACCCCCTCTTGAATCTCCCGGGATTGCCACCCGGCACGGGATTTCTTCGATCCCATCCGATGGCCTTCGAGCCTTCCTCCAGAATCTCAACCGATGCATACGAATCGTATACGAGCGCTCCGTTTTCACTTTCGGGCATCGGGCTGACAGTCGGCCCCCCTTGGTCGTGAGTGACTCGTGTCCCGGGCTTCTGGACATTGAGCAAGCGGAACTCGACCGGGTCTATTCCAACGGCTTCCGCCATTTCGTCCATCATCTGTTCCCAGCCCCACTTGAACTCTTGCTGCATATTGCTCCGGGACGGGCCGATAGTCATCGAATTGGTTCGGTACCGGAATCCTATCTCCTTCCAGTTTGGAACAACGTGGAGGTAAAGCTCGGATCTGCCGCCGCCTCCTGTTCCTCTCTCACCAGAGTTGACGAAGAACTCCCGCTGGCAGGCGATGATGCGTCCGTCACGGGTGGCACCCACCTTGAATTTTTGTCTATTCTCCGGCTTCACCTGCATGTGCGCCAGTTCGTTATCCTTGGGAAGCATCAACTTGACCGGGCGTCCAACCATTTTGGCGATGTGGGCAACCCAGGGATAGAACTTCTCCGACCCCTGTCTCGCGCCGCCGAAGGAGCAGCCGTTCCACTTATTGATGTAGCGGATATTGGACTCGTCGATACCCAGCCTCCTGGCTAAAGCAGCGCGTTGCGGATAGATTCCCTGACTCATGCCCCATAGAGTCAGCTGGTCGCCCTCCCAGCGGGCGACGCTGCCGCAGGGCTGGATGGGAACGATTTCTCCACCCGCAAAATAGTAGGTAAATTCCCGGACGACATCCGCTTCCTGAAATCCTCTCTCTACATCCCCGAATTCGGACTCCACAGTGGTGAAGTTGCCTCTGCCTTCATTGAGATCTGGCGCGTCCGCCGCCATCACCTGAGCGAGATTCGATGCGAAAGGAAGAACCTCGTACTCCACGCCGATCGCGGCAACGGCGTCCGCAGCCAGATCCTCCGTCTCGGCCGCAACAATGGCGACGACTTCACCCTGGAAGAAGAGTTCGTCCGGCAGCGGATAGGTAGTCGGTGCGTTCCCGGGAATGAGGATGTAGGCGACACCCGGCATCCGCTCCGCGCGTGAAACGTCCATCGTCCGGACCCTGGCGTAGGGATGCGGGGATGGGAGGCACTTCAAATAGAGTAGGTCGGGGAACCAAACTCGGGTCGCATACAACGCTTTTCCCGTGAACCGCGGTATCGCCACCTCAGGCATCGGAGGTATGGGATTGCCGACCACATTTAGATTCGTTGGCGGGTAACCCTGCCATTTCTTTGTGACGATCTGATCGTCGCCTTCAACGAGCGTATCTTCGGGACCGTGACCGCCGCCGGTGGAATAATCCCGGACCATGGGTTGATTGATCACGATCGAATGCAGCGGTGTGGACTCGATTTTCGGCTTACCGCTATCCTGGCTCATTGGATCTACCTCCCCTCAAGATCGGCGTTTAGCAGTGGCATACCGACAATCACCGGATGCGGCGCTTTCCGGCTTTCGGGTCGTGACGTTCTTTGAAAATTGATAGGGCGCTCACAGAGAGCTCCCAAAGTTGACAAGAACCCACATCCGGCTTTCGCCGGCCTTTTACTTGCCTGCATCCTGAAGGCGGCCCAAGGATTCTTTCACGCTCGGCGACTTTCCCGATGCGACATCTTCGCGCCGGAGTTCGTGGAACTGGGTCAGAAGCGTATTGGCTTCCGCCAGCACTTTGATCCGTGCGGCGTATTCCTCGATTTTGGCTCCCGGCAATGCCCAAAGAGCGAAGTCGTCGGTGAGCACATCCAGATAGGCGCGCGCGCCGCAGCATCCCAGGCTCAGCGCCGCATTGCCCGTATTGATGGCCTGGGGTATCACGCCGCAGGCCGGCCGCCCCAGCGCCGGCGGGACACTGGGCTCCACCTGCTGGACCGCTTCAGCGATGGCCAGGCTTTGCCTGGAATTCGCGAACAAGAGAACCGCCGACGGCGGCACCGGGGTCGAGCCGAGCGGCGCGTAGACGACATATTTCGCCTCTTCCTCCAATACGGGAATCCCGGGAATGTCCTCGGGGCGGACATAGCCCAGATCCCCAAAAACCTTCAAACTGTCGTTCAAGTCTTCCTCTGAGGCCGACGAAAGGGCCATGTGATGTGTGTGCATCCCGATGCTGCAGTTTGCATGGTCCTTTGGAGCGGTCACAAATGCGGCCTCCGCTCCCAGCTCCCAGAACGCACACCCGGCCGGGACTGCTTTCGCGGGACTGGGAATTCCCTCCGGTGGTTCGTCGGTCATGCAGACGGCGACAGGAGCGACCCGAAGTCCTAGCGATTCCGTAATGGTCTGCGCGATCGGGGCATAGTCACTCATCACAGTTCTCCCTTCTAATTGGTGAAAATAACGTGTTTCAGAAAGCTGTACCTTAGTATCACGACCCGTCCCTGAATTCCAGTTGGATCGAATCGAGGGCCTGCCCCATTTCCGTCGGATTTTCGAAAACACGCCCGGAAAGCGAGGGCGGGTCCCTCGACTCCGTTGGCTTGACAAATGGGACAGCAATATAAATAGTCCCAACGATGTTTCGCAAAGGTGCAGCTTCGTTCCTCTTACTGCCGATGGTCCTTAGCGGACTGGCGATGGTCTGCGACGAGCCTGAATCATTTACAGAGGAAACCGACCTAGCTGCCATGGTCTCAGAGGGCGTTCCCGGCCGGTGCGATGGCAAAATGTGCCGTATGATGAGTATGATAGCGGGTCCAGAGCCGGTTTGCGTCCTCTCCAGTAGCGGCGCAGGCATCGTCGTGTTCGAACTGGGCCTGGCCGCAGGGTGTCCCTCCGGTGAGGCCGGATTCCAGTTACCCATAATTCGCGAACCGCTTTCGGAACTTGTATCTTTGTATTCACCCCCGCCTCTGTCCAAGCGGACACCTCCTCCAAAAACCTAAATCAAGCAATCGCGACCTTCGCCACTGGAACAGGCGGCATGGGCGAGGTGTGGTTCGCCCGTGTCACCAGTTTCTGCGCTGAGGTCAGCAACCGGGTTTGCCAAATTCGCTGGCGGATTCGCGTCGGTCTGAGCCTGATGTGAAAGGCTCAGGCCTTTGATCGGTGTTGTCGGTCTGGAGGTCGGAACTCCACCGGTGTCCGGGGGAATGCGGTTGGATTGGATTTCGGTTCCACGTTTTCATCAATCTGAACATGGTGATCGCGCTGAATCGTGGCCAGACAACGATGAAATGCAAAACCTAAAGGATGCAAGGGATATGACAAATTTGACCAAGAGAATGCTGTGCGCGGCCTGGATCGGCTTCGGAGTCTTTGCCGCCATGACCGCGACGCCGGAGGTGTCATTCGCCCAGGGTGGCTGTGGGTCGTTCTGTGTCCCCGAGGAGGTGATCAATCCGGGGCGGGTCGGCTCAGATTTGGGGCGATTTCGATTCTTCGTCACCAATGAATACGCAAATCTGGACGGCTATTATGAGGGATCCGACACGGTTGCGAATCCTGGAAACGCCTCCGCGATCGTCAACATCCTGACTCTCGACGTAAACGTCCTTTTGACGGAACGGTGGTCGATAGACGTATTGACACCGTGGGTGCGGAAGACTCAGAACAACAGGCGATTCGGGCAACGCCGCGCCGATGGCCTCGGCGACATTGCGGTGATCAATAATTTTTCCCTGCTGAGTCCGCTGTCGCAGAACCGGGTCACCGCCCGGTTTGGCTTCAAGTTCGCGACTGGCGACGTCGAGGATCCCGGAGGAGGGAGCAAGCTGCCCAACCCGTTCCAGTCAGGTTCCGGAACCGAGGACGTGCTTGTGGGGATGAATTATTTCCGGTCACTAGGACGTGTGCAAGTGTACGGGAACTGGCTTTCGAGATTGCCGGTCGCCGAGAACAAATTCGACTGCAAATTTGGAAATGAGCATCGAATCCAAGGTGGTGTCGAAATTCCTCTGGGTCAGACTTCACAAGCCGGGCTCGTAGCATTGGTGGGGGTTGCGTCCAACTCTGTCGGGCATGATCGGACCCGGGGCAGTGACGTTCCGGGACGGTTGCTCGAGGGCGAAACCGTTCTGAACACGGGAGGCGACTGGTTGGATTTCACGCCCGGTGTTCGGGTCAATCTGCCTGGATCATGGTTCGTCCAGGGACGCGTCCACGTTCCGATGTATGAGAACTGGCACGGGCGGCGGTCCACCAACGTTGGTCAGGTGCGGCCCGACACGCGTTTTCATGTGGCTTTCGGTTTTGACCTTCGGCCGTCGCAAAGCCGGTAGACTGGTCCTAAAAACGTTCTGTTTTCAATCCTTGCTTCGAACTGTTAGTGGCCGAAGTAACAGCACGCAACACGTTCGTTGTCAGGCGGGGGGCATTCATTCCAATGTCCCCACGAACCGACAATGGCATATTGGCGGCACGAACGCCTCGCGGACGTTTATTCCTGACCGATCGTTTTCGATTTGGCTTTGCTAAATCGAAGGTATTCTGACAAACTAGCTCCAACGGTAAAAGGACTTCTGCCGCCCGGACGACTGCCCCATGAGTGATCGGAACCGGACGTTGTGCAGCAGGGGCTGCTGCGTTTTGGGCAAGAAACCAGCGGTGTGCCGCGGGTAAGGCTCGGGAGAATATCTCCGGGAGAACATCTCAATGTTAAGCAAAAAGCTTCTCAGTGTCAGATTTTCGCTGCTGGCAGGTATGGTCCTGTCTGCAGTCGCTGTGGCCGCTGTGGCTGTTGTCACAACCCACGCCAGCCCTTCGAGCATTAGCTGGGAAAGAGACTACGAGAACGCTGTCGAAAGAGCGGGTGCGGAAGACAAACTTATCATTGCCTACGGGTTCACGGACTGGTGTGTGATCTGCAAGAGGATGGACGCGGAAACGTTTGTCGCGCCGGAACTGATTGAGGAGATGGCGGCAGAATACGTCTGGCTGAAGCTGAATACCGAAACTGAAGAAGACGGCAAACGATTCCAGAAAGACTTCGCCATTCTGGTTTATCCCACGATTTTGCTCCTGGACAGTCGCGGAGAGGAAATTGAGAGAGTCGACCGCTTCGTACCTGCCGCCGACTTCCGGGAAACTTTTGAGTCGTTTGTTGACAGTCCCGATTCTCTTGGGAACCTGAGGGCCGCAGTTGAGGCACAGCCCGATTCCGTTCCTGCTCGACACGCTCTGGCCGAAAAGTATTTAAACCGGAACAACTACATCAAGGCGGCCGTCCACTTTGAGAAGGTGATCGAGCTCGATCCTGAAAACATCGAAGGCCATACCGTTGAGAGCCACTACAATGTCGCGCTCTGCCTGGCCAGCCAAGAGAGGTTTGAAGAGGCGCTCGTGCAATTGGATCTTCTTGAGAGCCGCTTTCCGTTGAGCGGCAACGTCGAGGAGACGGCCGTCACACTGCGAGTCCAGGTTCTTCATTGTTGTGGACGGATAGATGAGGCGGAGGCCCTCTTGCAACGACACCGCAACGAGTATCCGACACAGGCTCCTGTTCATGAGGTCGAAAATCTGTTCTCCGTAATGGAGGCCGAAAGCAGCGGCAACTAGACCCCCTGCCACGCCGATCTTCTGTAACACCATCCGCTAGAACGTCCCCTAGGCTGTCCCCTAGAATGTCCCGATATGAGAAGCAATCCGAACGCCTCTCCGAACGCCTCATAGTGGGGGAATAAAACAGCTTGGATTCAGTGAGTTGTAAGTTTAATATCGATGTGTATTTGTATGTCTATTTGATGTAGGGACGCAAGCACGCAAGCAAAAGAAACGCAGGCAAACACATGGCTCGAAAAAAATACGGCAAACAGTTCGGCAAGGCTTTTGCGGCGATGGCGCTGCTGATCGTGACGGTAATCGGGCTCAGTTATGGCTCGCTGTTGCGCGGCATGGATCAGGCTGCGGCCGAGTATGGCCGGGGCGATGTGGAGGCTGCGCTGACCCAGTACGAGAGCATCGAGGACCAGCTGCGTTCTCTGGGTGCTCTGCGCATGATCCCGGCAAAAGATCGCGGGAATCTTATTTTGAATCAGGCGCGCCTGCTCTATGCCCTCGGTCGCTATGACGATGCTGAGGTCGCGATGGACCGCGAAGCTGAAATTGCCGGTGTCACCAACAACGATTGCCGATACCTTCTGTTAAACGGCGACATTGCCTTCCGCAGAGCTATCAGGAATTACCGCGAGTCGTCGGAACGGGATCCGGGGTTGCTGGACGACGCCCTGCGCACCGCCGAAACCTATCTGCGTGATTCCCTGCGCCTCTGCCCGGATGACTGGGACGCCAAATACAATTTTGAGTTCCTGCGCCTGAATCGGGCTCGGCCGGCACAGATCCCCCTGTTGATGATGGACGGTGAGAACCAGGATCCACCGCCGACAACCCTTCCGGCGGAACTTTCGCCTTGACGTCGGCTCCTTGATGACTCAGCGATAATCTTTGATGGAATTTGCAAGACAAGAACTCTTCTGGCTGTTGCTGCTGATTCCCTTTGTGGCCCTGCTCTGGGGAATCGGTGTGTGGCACTTGCGGCGGATGCGGGTCCGCTTCGGAAATATCGGTAACCTCGCGGCAGTCTCGAGAATCTCATGGTCAGGCCGAGGGTGGTTCCGCGGTCTGCTGTTTGCAGGCGCTCTCACGCTGATGGTCCTGGCCCTGGCCGAGCCCAGCGCGATTGTCCGAGAGCTGCGTGCCATTCCGACACCCACTGATTTGGTGTTCCTGTTGGACACATCTCCCTCCATGTACGGACGCGACATGGATCCCAGCCGGCTGGGCCGCGCTGAGCGGATTATTGAGAGGTTCATCTTTTTGAAGCAGCCCGAGGATCGTTACGGGTTGATCTCATTCAATTGGACGAGCGTCGTGTTGTCCTACATGACCCGCGATCCGCAAAGCATCTTGCTGTATTTCGATTATCTCAATCACCAGAATGTGCCGCAGCCGGGTACCAATGTGGGAGCCGTGCTGACAAACGCGATGCAGCTGGTTGCAACGGAACGAACGATCGATCCGGAAGGCGCCCAGAACCGCCGCGTGGTATTCGTCCTCGTTTCAGATGGCGACGATACGGCGGACGAGATCGAGGAGCCGCTGGCCGAGGTCGTTCGATCTGGGATCAAAATCTATTCCATCGGCCTGGGTACGGCGAATGGCTCGAACGTACCGATGGAAATGGTTGGAGGCTTGAACGGGCGGCCGGTAAGGTATTACCAGCGATACGACGGGGTCCGGCTGATCAGTCAAGCGCAGGCCAGAACCATGCGAGAGGTCTCCGACAAGACGGGCGGAAGGTTTGTGCGCGGTGAGTTGGAAGAACAGTTGAATCAAGTCATGGAGGAAATCCTGGTGCACAGCCGGCCCGTATCTGGCTTTGAATCGAGCGCTGTCCGCCGGGACCTCTATATGTATTTTCTGATGGCTGCCCTGGGATGCCTGTTGATCGGGGTCTTCTTATAGTCGACCTGGGGAGCCCCTGAGGACTGGATTGTTGAACGAACAAGTCGAATCAAGAGAGCAGGCATGGGAGGTCATCGCCCAGATCGAGGAGCAGATCCGCAAGGTCATTATCGGCCAGGACGATCTGATCCGGCGCATTCTGATCGGGCTGTTCGGGCGCATTTCTTATTCGTTCAAGAAGGGGGAGGACGAGAAAGCAGGCTCAGGTCACATTTTGTTGGAAGGCGTGCCCGGACTCGCCAAAACACTGCTTGTCTCTGCCATAGCGAGTACGATCGACGCCAAGTTCCAGCGCATACAGTTCACGCCGGACATGCTGCCCGCGGATATTCTTGGAACGAAAATCTTCGATAGCAAGTCCGGCGAATTCCGCACTGAAACAGGTCCTATCTTCGCGAACATTATTCTGGCGGATGAAATCAACCGCGCCCCACAGAAGACGCAGAGCGCCTTGCTCGAAGCCATGCAGGAGCGGCAGGTGACGATCGGCGAAAACACCTACGCTCTGGATGATCCATTCTGGGTCCTGGCGACTCAGAACCCCGTGGAGCAGGAAGGCGTGTTCTCACTGCCGGAAGCCCAGCTGGATCGTTTCTGCATGATGGTTCGCGTTCACTACCCGTCCCCGGAAAGCGAATACGAGATGCTCTCAGCCAGCCTCGAAAAAACGCGCCTGGAATCGGTGACCCACCCCAGAGCAGTCCTCGCGATCCGGCAAATGGTCGGCCAGGTGTACGTGGACGACAAGATTCGTCGGTATATTGTTGCCATCGGCCAGAACACGCGCAGTAACGGCTCGAACACACTGCCGATTGTGGATGAGATGGTCATGCACGGCGTATCGCCACGCTCGTACAATCACCTGCTGGCGATGTGCCGTGCCGTAGCTTTTTTCCGCCGGCGCGATTACGTTCTCCCTTCGGATGTGAAGTACATTGCGCCGGATGTGATGCATCACAGAATTGTGCGCACGATCCGGGCGGAAGTCGAAAACGTGGAGTCTGACGAGATCGTCACCGAAGTGTTGAAACATACTCCGATTCCTTAAGAAGGTCCCATGGCTTTGGCGCCGGAATTAGTCGAAGAGCTTCGATACGTAGAAATCAGTGTGGCGCGGCGCATTCGCAGTCTGCGATTCGGACAGAGCCGCAGCCCACTCAAGGGCTCTGGCTACGAATTCGAGGCCCACCGCAAGTACCAGATTGGGGAAGATTTTCGGCGTATCGATTGGAACGTTACGGCGCGAATGCAGGAAGTCTTCATCAAGCGCCATTTTGAGGAACGGGAGGTCTCGGTATTTCTGGTGGCGGATATATCCGGCTCAATGCGTTTCTCGACGGCGAAACATTCCAAGAATTTACGTGTCATGCAGGTGGGCGCCACCCTCGGCTTTTCTGCTGTGAGCGACAGCTGCAACTTCGGCTGGCTGGCGTTCAGTGATCAGGTCGAAGCCTACGAGCCCCCCCGCAAGGGCCGCGCCCATGTGTGGCGAGCGATTGATCGGCTTCACAACCTGAAACCGAAGCACTCGGGAACCAATTGGGAGCTCGCGTTGCGTTTTCTACGCAGTCAGCTTCGGGGCATGTCCGTTGTTTTTCTGCTCTCGGATTTCATCACCGACCCGAATGCGCGCCAGCTGGCCGAGCTGCCCGATCTCAAGGTGCTGGCGCAAAAACATGACGTGGTTCCCATCGTGTTCACCGATCAACTGGAAAGTAACCTTCCGACAGGGAAAGGGCTGCTCCGCTTTCGCTCGGCCGAGGGCCGTCAGGAAATATTGCTCAGCCTTTCCTCGCGTCAGAGGCGGGCATTCGACACTTTGGTGGAGAAACGAAAAACGGAACTCCAGGATCTGTTTTATTCGTTGGGTATGGAGTGCCTGTTTTTGAACGTGGGCGAAGCGTTTACCGATTCCCTGATGATGCTATTTCAAAGGCGGAAGAAAATATGAAGGCGACTTTGCTATGCATAGCGCTGATGTTCGTGAGTCCGTATGTCTGGGCTCAGGCAGTGTCGACCGATGGCGTTCCTGACGCGCCGGGCATGCGGTTCACTGTTCATTTGGATCGCACAGCCGTCTGGCCTGGCGACCAGTTCCACTATTTGATCATCGTCGACTACTCCTCCGATTACGAATTCGTTCTCGACAACCTGAACCAGGAGACCGTGAACATGGACCCGTTCGAGGTCATGGACGTCCAGACGAATCTGACCGTCAATGACACGGGCCAGCGGTTGTTCGTAGACCTGACGCTGGCCAATTTCGAATCGCAGCTGACCCGGATGGACATTCCACAGTTCACCCTGTTTTACTTCCGCACAGAAAATAATACGGTCAGCGTGGATCAGGCGGCGGCCGAAAGCCTGACGATACCCGGACCCGCCATCGGAATCCGCAGCACATTGTCAGCGATGGCCAACGATATCCGCGATGCCGTTACGGTGACCGGTTGGGACCCCAACCGATGGGCGCTTCCTGTTCTCGGCTGGATCTGCGGTGCGCTGCTCGTCGTTGGGTCCGGGCGGGAGCTCGCGCTCTTTTTCCAGCGACGGAAATCTCGCAAAGGTCCGGACCGGCGCAAAGCGATGAAAGCCGTGCGCGAGGGGTGGATCAGTGCCGTTCCTTCGGACTTCACCGATCCGGAGACGTGTTCGGGTTTTTTGGACCGTTCCTACCAGAACTTGAAGGAATACCTCGGGTATTACCTGGAGACGCCCACAATGGGATTGACGGCTGAGGAGATGCGCGAACAGATGGAGAGTCTGGGCTCGAACCCGATCCTCACTCAAAGAGTAGCCAACGTGATGGAGACTTGCGAAACAATCCGCTACAAGAGCAACGGCGTCTCCTCCGACCACACGGATGCCGCGCGCGAGGTGGCCGAAGACGTTCGGGAAATCTTGAGTACCAGGGAGTAGCTAGCAAATGACCTTCTTGCACCTCCAGTGGCTTTATATAGCGGCTCCGCTACTGCTCGTCGCGGTGGTCGTGCGCTTCTGGAGGCGGCACTACTGGGGACACTCCCTCGTGCCCCAGATGCAGGAAGAGATCGGCGGCCCGAACCCCATTTTGCGCATGCCGAACATCCTGGAGGCAGCGGCGGTTGCGTTCCTGATCACCGCCTTGCTGGGTCCGATCTACCCGTTCGTCGTAAACCGCATTGAACGCGGCGGACTGCAGATTCTGATGGTGCTGGATCTCTCCCAGAGCATGGAGATACCGCTGGGGAATCGTACGAGAATGGAAGCCGTCAAGGCGAGCGCAACCGAATTCATCGATCGCCGCCCGGGTGATGCGGTTGGCCTGGTCGTGTTTTCCCACAACGGATATCTGGTCACACCCGCCACGTTTGATCACGACAGCCTGCTGTCGTATCTGACGCGGGTCAGCCCGCAGACACTGGCGCACGAGGGTTACACGGCTATCGGAGAAGGTCTTGCCGCTGCGCAGGAGTTCTTTCTCTTCAGCAGAGAACGCGGTGGCCGCGGCAAAGGTGAGGTCATCGTCTTGTTCAGCGATGGTGAAAGCAATTGGGGAAGGGACCCCCTGCAGGAGGTGGAAAGAGCACGCCTGGAAGGAGTCCGTATCTACTTTATCGGAGTCGCGCTCCAACAGGGCGCCGCCCGGCAGATCGCCGCGGCTGTCCCGTCCACGGGCGGGAAATTTTTTGACGCTCAGAACCCCGAACACATCGCGGAGGCTTTCGAGGAGATCAACACTACAGAGCAGGGCGTCTTCTCTACGCTGCAGTTAAGGCGGGAACAACCCGCCTACTTTGTTTTTGTCCTGCTGGCATTCGCGGCTCTCGCTCTGCGGATGATCCTCAACAGCATCCCTCATTTCGTCGACCTCAGCTAGTGGCCTGATTTGAAAGCTCAATACCCGATACTTGGGTCATGGCCCACAGCGATCATTTTCTTCCTCTGAACGCCTCGGCTCCGCAGCTTTAATGTGAAAGCCGTTCCCCCGCACCGGCGGGACCGGTGCGGGGCTTGCTTTTTTCTTTCAATTGCGTACCGTATTGCTCTCAAAGTGGGCCCGCGATCATGATGATCGCGGGCGTCGCCGGTCGTTCAAACAGTTTGTCTGAATGAACGACCGAGCGGCATCTTGTTGTAGCGAATCTCTGCCTCGGGACACTAGCGCCAGGCTTATCAATCTGAAAGGCCAGCTATGGCTTTGCCAGCGATCCTGCCCATACAGGCCTTTCTCTACGTAACGAGCCTCTATCGACCGGACGTTCTGTATGGACCTGTGAAACGCGTCAATTCGGGCTGCCCTCAGATTCAGCAGGTGGGAACATCACGTAATCCCAGCGTGTGCCGGCCTGTTCCACGATCCGAGGAACGTCTTCGGGAATCAAATAGCCGTTCGAGACCAGGTCATCGGCCGCATTCCGGATGAGACCTAAATAGTGGTCACGGCCCCGGTAGCGCTCCTCTACCGACAGACGGGGATCGCCTGTTCTTTCGCGGGCGGCGCGCGTCGGAGCGAAGGGAATGAATGATCCGTTCGAAACTGCGACCACGTGGGTCGGACCCGTGCGCTCATTGTACAAATTCCAACCCATATAGGTTGCCACGGGAACAGCAAGCTCGGGCATGCGAATACCGGCCAGCCCGTTGCCGTCTGCGTCCGCTTGCGGGACCAAACTGGGATAAGCGGGCCCCAGCTTCGGCGGTTCCTGGGTAATGATCCCTTTCGGCAGAAATTCGGGGCCGTAGTCGACGCGATAGGCCTTGTGAGGCGCTGGGTGCGGACCAACGTTCGGAATCCGCGGCAGGCGCAACTTCTCTGGAGTGACGAGCGTGCCGTTGTCCACGCGAGGATAGGCGCTCGGAGGCGGATCAATGCCCGCCGCAATCCACCGGTCCAGGGATAACAGGAGCTTGCGCGAGGCCCACCGATAGTCCAGCGGCGTCGAAAACTGCTGCCCGTTTTGAACCCGGGGCGGGAACGGACCCACACCGTGTTGACCGCCTGTAAACAGGTACAGGCGAACGTTCGGCATGAGTGCGGCGTCCCGATCGCCCGATACACTGACGTGGTGAAGGGCCCCCACATGTGTCCAGTACTCGTGGGATGAATTCGTATACATCACTTTCGGTAGAAATTCCGGCTGCGTGCCATGCGTTAGAAGACCATCACGGCGGCCCGTCGCGGGATCAAGCTGGGAAACGTCAGTGAACGGGAAGACGTCGACGGGGTAGAAAAAATTCGCGAACGGGTCCGAGCCGCGCGACGGTTGCGCGAAGCGGTGATTGAAGCCTCCGCGACTGCTGCCCGCAACGTGCGCCATAACACCGTCCAACACTTTACGGTGCGATGCATCTTCGTTAAAACCGTAATACAAAAAGGTGCGCAGGAAACGGCCACTCATGGAGCGCCCATACCCGATCACGCGCCCAAACGCACCCTGTGGAATCGACAGTTCGGGGACCGACCCGTATTTCAGGTGTGAAATCGCATCGCGCATCGCCGCGAAGCCCAGTCCGGCTACCGACGGGTCCTGGGAATTATAGACGACTTCATAGATCTTCATGGGCTCGAAACCCGCGACCATTCGAACGCCTTGCCCATCCGGCGTAAACTCCCACTCGCTGCGGGGAATCACCCGCCTTGGGCCTTCAACCGTGTCTCGCACGGTGAGGGTGTTGGATGCATCGTCAGGGTCAGCGACTGGATATCCAGTCTGTCCGCGGCCCGGAATCTCGGCTTCAGTGGATCTTTCCCTAAGTACGAAATCGCTTCGCACCAGACCCTGAATCGGACTGCCATCAGCTTCGCGCGCTATCGGCAGATAGGCCCGGACAGGGTCATTGCGCATGGGCACGTTAAACTGCCACCCCACCCACAGCAGAGTGAATCCCTGTTCCATCAAGAAGCCATCGCCGAGATCGGCCGCTTCGTTCAGGTCGTTCGCCGACCCAAAGCCGCCCGAACCGAAATTGAGGTCTTGAAGCATCATCTTGTTGCCCCGGTTGACGACCTCATACAGAAGAACTCCATTTCCGCGCGCCAGATCCCTGGGTCTGAGCATGTCGAAATCGGCGGAGAACTCCACCATGCCTGCCGCGTTGCGATGCGCTTTATCGACATCCACAATGGCCTGGTTTGCGCTGTTATCGGGATCCACTGCGAAATAGATCTTGCCGGACAACTTTTCATACGCGCCGACCGACCCGAACGCTTTTCCAGCGAGCAAATCCGTGCGGGATCGAACTTCGACGCGGACCACCTCCGCGCCGGCCGATGCCGTCAAAGCAAGCATCAGCAGCACAGTTCTCAGGATCATGGAACCTCCTCAAGCGGACCGGAACATGAGGTCAAAAAAACCAGCGAAGCACAAGAAATTAACGGGGACAGGAATCATCCACACCCGGCAACGCCAACTACGCTTCCCGTAGAAGGTGCCCTACCGAAAGCGGGCGTGGGGTGCGCCCTGTCCCGAATTTTTCCACAGATTCACTCAGCGCCAGCCACACGCATCGACGCAGCTTCGCTGAGTTCCCTCGGATCGGCTCGATCCTCACTCCAACTACTGGACGTTCCTCCGTTCCCGGAACCCGGCGCGGTCTACTTCTGCACCGCGGAGATAGACTGACGCGATTTGGCGAATATTGGTGATGTCGTCGAGCGGATTCGCGTCCAGGACGATGAAATCTGCGCTCTTACCCGTTTCCACCGTGCCGACGTCGGTGAGTTGCAGCAGGTCGGCCGAATTGCGGGTCGCCGCCTCGATCACCGCGGCCGGCGTCATCCCCGCGGCCACCATGTCTTCCATCTCAATGGAGGCATTCCAGGGGGCGGCGCCGTCGGTACCAAACGCGATCCGCACTCCCTCCTCGTGGAGTCTTGCCAGGTTGCGGGCCTGGATTCCGAAAGCCTCTTGTGCTTCCGGCCGGTCCGTGGACGCCGCTTGCAGGCTCTCCAGCTCCTCACTCGGGATGGTCCCGCTCAGCCAGCTGAGGTCCACTGCAACGCCTCGGTTCGGAAGGTTCGGCACCAGGAACACGTTCGGGCGCTCTCTGAATAACTCAAGGACCTCTTCATCGACGTCCTGGTCCCGGATGCCATGCGCGAATGCGTCGAGACCCGCTCTGAGGAGCCCTTTAGCATCCTCGAGCGTAAAGATATGGGCCGTGACGCGGATGTTGTTCGCGTGGGCCTCGTCGATCACTGCACCATACAGCTCGGGAGTCAATTTCTCGAACATGCCATCCCGGTCGTCAACCCAGATCTTGATCAGGTCGACATTCCTGGCGGCTTCCTGCTGGACGGCCGTCCGGGCTTCCTCTTCGCTTGTAATCCAGTATGGAATTTCTGATCGCCCCGGCTCCTCCCCGGTAATCCCGATCCCCGCGGTGCGAAATCGCGCAGCGTTGGGAATGATCGCTTCTCGTACCTCCAACGGCATCTCGCCGACGTCCCGGCCGAGGCTCGTCGCCACGCCAACCCCATAATAGGCAAAATGCTCCAACTGATCGACGAGACCCTCCCGGGTTTCGGCCAGGTGCTTGTGCGAGTCAACGATCGCGGGCGTGACGGTCTTGCCGCTGAGATCCACTCGCGGCGCGCCCGGGGGAAGGTCGAGCTCCCCGCTTCTACCCACAGCCGCGAACCGATCATTCTCAACTATGAATACGGAATCCTCGATGGGCTCGCTGCCATTTCCCACGATCAGCCGCGCCCCTTCGAACACCGTCACGTCTGACGTTTCCGGTGCGTCGACCGTGCCCGGCGTTGAACAAGCCGCAACCAAGAACAGACCACTGCACAAGAGCGCAGCAATGCACAGCACATTGCTCGATTCAGCCTTCGAACGGCGCATAAGAGCCTCCTACACGAAACTGGATTTGCAGGTTGTCAGCGAATCCTCACCCACTCCACGCAGGCGCGAATTGCTGCACGTCATCGGCCCGTCGGTCTGTTGCCCTCCGCTACCGATCTGGATGTCAGGCAAAAAACAGCAGACTGATCAGGCCTCGCGCCCGGAGCTGAACTCCAGACGCCACTATGGTGTGTCCAGAAGTCGTGATCTCGCAAGTAAATTCGCCTGTTTCTTTACATTCCGATTTCCGCCCAGCCCCCCGTCGGAGAAAACACGCCAACCTGGACCCTGCTCTGGGTCCTACAGAACGCACTCGTCTGCTGAATCAGACGCTGGCGAGCTTCGCTGGCGGCCTCGTTGGGCGGGAGTCGTGAAAGTAGCATTCAGAACTGGAATCGCATTCCGACTTCGATCGTACGCGGTGAGGTGGCGTTGAAGGACCTCATGAAAAAGGGAGACGTCATCACGCCGCTGGGTCTTCCAGGGTGTGTCATGTTGAACGCGTTGTTGAGGTTGGCAAAAACGTTCAGCTGGGGCGCGGAGCCTGCCGCATTGGATGCGCCCTGAAGGCCACCTCCGCGGTTCAATTCAAATGCCTTGGAGATGTTGAAGCTGACGTCGAAGAAGTGGGGCCCGACCTCGCTATTTTTGGGAACCCCTGGCGGCCGGTCATTGATTGCACCATCTTGGTTGTCGTCCCTACCGGTCGTGATCGTGTAATAGCTTCCACTGCTCGCATGGATTGCCGTGGTCAGGTAAACATCCAAGGGCATTCTCGAGTTCACGCCCGCACCGAACATGTGGCTCGGCCGGCCGGTATTCCCCCATTCCTGAGAAAGGTCGTAGCTATTGGCAGGCAACGCTAATTCGCGTCCCCTCCGGGCATCGACCTCCTGGTCGGAGTTACCGTGGAAGTACGTGTAGCTTGCGGTAACACTGAAGATGCTGAAACGTTGCCGCATGGTCGCCTTGAGGTGCTGCTGCAATGACAAACCAGTTCCCTGGAGTTGAACGATCTGGCCCTGGTCAGGCAAGGGTCGGATGCCGGTTTCCGGAAGCGGCGCATTGATGTCCCGGGTTCGTACCGGCCTGAGGCCGCGATTTATATCGTAGGACAAGGTGACAAACATGTTCTTGGGCAGGCTGCGCTCCAGCGTGACCTGTGAAGTCAGGTAGTACGCTGATCTGATGTCAGGGTCCAGCACACGTCGGGATCGAGGGCGGATGCTGCCCGATGCGAACGGGTCTGGCCACCCTGGGTTGTCAATCTGGATCTCATAAAGTCGGTCGCCATCCACGCGACGAAACCTTCGAATATCGTCGGCGCGGACCCATTGAGTGAAAACCCCGACTCCCCCGCGGATGACAGTCGCGTTACCAATCGCGTACGCGAACCCGATCCGTGGATCAAAGTTATTCCGATCCCCAATGTTGGTTTGAAATTGGTAGCGCACACCCAGCATCAGCGTGAATGTGTTGGTCAACTTGAGATCGCTCTGAGAGAAGAACGCCACTTGTGTCTGGCTCATTCGAAACAGGGGATCGCAACACGAAATCCTATATTTGAGCGGATTTCCTGCCCGGAAACTCGCAAGATCCGAAAAAGTGAACTCGCCAGAGAAGTTGTCTTCAGAAAAAAAACGTTCGCGCCGGTGCCAGGCCTGCACCCCGCTCCGCATCGTCAGCGTGTCACCGGCATAGTAGATCAGATTGGACAATTCATAGGTATCCCCGTCAATCCGTGTCCGGTTCTGTGCGCCGCCCCCATTGAAAGCGTCCTTGACCGTAATTGCCAGCGCGTTGCTGGCTGGATTCGTCTCGCTATGGTCTCTATGCCATTTGAAGCGAACGTCATGCACGCTTCGGTCCGAGAGTATCCAGATTTCCCGGATATCGATCATGTGGTTCCGCAATTGTGTGCGGGAAGCGCGTTCGGGTAGCGAGAAATCGCCAACGTTTTCATTCCGGCTGTCACTCGTAGCGTATTGGAAACCCATGTCCAGCGAATGAGCGTTGGTAAGCTGCAGGAGGTTCCGGACGTCGTAGGATCGGTTTACCGTCGGCCGGGTGACGCCGAGGGAAAACGGCCCGTCCGGAGTTTCCGCCTTGACGGTCCCAACGTTCTCCCGCCTGTTGTCGCTCACAGTGAAGTTGAGCGAGAGCCGGTCGCGAATAACGGGACCGCTGATGTTCCCGTCGATTGTCCGTTCATAGTAGGGTGGCTTGTTAGCGGCGAACGGGTTTCTGGCGTTCAGCGACTCGTCTTGAAACGTCGAGGCAAAGCTACCGTGAAAGGCACCCACTCCGCCGCGTTCGATCACTTCCGTTTTCGCGCCCCCACCGGTCGGGCCACTCGCGCCGGTTGCGTTAGCCGTCTCGACATTGAAGGCGTTGTTGGTCACGCGGATCTGCTGAATTCTTCCCCTTTGAGTGCCGGGGTCCAGGAAGTCGTCAATATCAGAGGCCCGTTCGCTCTCGTAGCTTTCCCAGGCGGCTCGCTGCGCCAAGGTCATATAGGCAGGAAGCTTGATCTTGAGTTCGTCGTACATCCAGCGAATACCGGCCAGCGCCTGATCGCGCTGTTCGCCCTGCGGCGGTCCTTCACTGAAATCCCACGTGACGCCAAAAAGGTTTTCCGCAGCCTGACGCTCCTCTTCGATCAGCAGCGCCAACTGTCTTTCCTGATCCGAGGTGAGAGGTACCCGTGCATCGGCCAGCGCATTTGTGACTTGTTCTTTCAACTCGTCGACGGGGTTGCGGGCGGTCAACTGTCCGAAGGCCGTCGGGGCGGCGAGAAAGATTCCCAAAACAGCGGCCCAAGCGAGATTCATATTCCAAGTCCCGTGTCGTCTGTGACCTTGCCCTGTGGCTTCGCCCGTTGATGCAGTCGTGGCAGTCGTCGCAATCGTCGCAGCCGTCCCCATGAGAAACGGTTTCCAGGTTCGTCCCGCCCAGTCTCCGTCCAACGATCGCTCGAGGAGTCGTCGGAATCGGGTCGACCTCCAGCAGCCGGTTTTATAGTCCAGGCCCACGAAAAGCCGGTCCTGTTGAAGTCCCGGAACGGGTTTCGCGCCACCGATCCCAGGAAGCATATGTGACCCAAAGCACATTTCAGCAGGCAGACCCCCAATTATAGCGCGTAGCCCGCTTAGATGAGGAGGAGCGTCAAAACCAGTGTCCTGTCGCAATGAAGGTTAGGGGGCGGGTGTCGGCACCGCATAAAGTCTCCCGCCGTCATATATAGTTGTCGTCTCGGCCCGTCACAATCGTGTAGTTGCGGCCGCTGTCGGCGTCGATGATGGTTGTCGGGTAGATATCCCGTTCCATTTGTTTACAATGGATGTGGCGGCTGGATGTCGGCCAGCTATTACTAGAAATCTGGAGGACTTATGAAACCGAGATTAATAATCGCCATCGCATCGTGCCTGTGCGGATTGGCCCTCGTCTTGACCCTGCCTGCCGAAGCGCAGGAGAAACTCCCCAGGGACATGACCGTAGAAGAAGGGATTCCCGGCGTCATCGCATCGGGGGCCACATGGCAACAGGCCTGGCAGGGCTTTGACAATGCCGACGGCATCCTGGGGACACCCGATGGCAACGTGTTGTTCGCGCAGGAGCAACCCAGTACGATTCGGATGCTGGACGGAAACGACTTCGATTCCGCTCATGTGAAGGACACACACGGAGCCGGTTCCGTTGGAATGGACTCCGCAGGCCGCCTGATTGCCGTTCAACGGACATGTACCGACCCCGGGAGGGCACCGCTTCCGTGCGACGAGCCAACGAAGGTATCTATCATCTATCCCGAAGGGGAGCGCCGGGTCCTGGCGGACAACGTCGACGGCCGGCCTCTGGCGCGACTCAATGACCTCGTGGTTGCAACGACGGGGACTGTGTTTTTCAGCGGGGGCACGCCCTACTACATTCCGAATGGTGGGCAAGCCGTTGGCATTGACGCCGATGTCCGCTCCAACGGGATCACGCTCAGCCCGGACGAAAGGACGCTGTATGCGACGAACCGGGAGGTGATCGTGGCTTTCGACGTCAGGGCGGACGGCACGGTCGGCAATCGACGTGATTTCGTACGCCTCCAGGCCGGCAACGGCGACGGATTGGCTGTCGACGGAGCCAGCCGCCTTTATGTCGCAACGCAACGGGAAGGTGTCCAGGTGTACAGCCCGGGGGGATCCTACCTCGGCACGATTTCCACACCGCGAAATGCTGCCAGCCTTGCTTTCGCCGGACCCGACAAGAGGATGCTCTACATCACTACCGGAGGCGCCCTCGCGCCCAACGGACAGGAGTTCGCGCCCGCCGAAGGCATCCGGAACAATGCCAAGACCATCTACAAGATCCCGATGCTGGCTCAAGGGTATATGGGGCGCCCTAAGTAGAACCAGACGGAAACTGGGAGGCCCAGAGCGGTCGTTGCTGGGGACTTCACTGCTTCAGGGGCTTCCCTGCTGACAATCGCTTGACAACCCGTGGAGCTTAGTAGTGGAATACCTACAGCATTTACAAGCAAATTTCATATCGCTTAGGAGGCGTCAATGAGAATCAAGCGTGTTTGGGCCACGGTGGTGCTGGCTGTGATGTTGGTCGTCGTTTTTGGGGGTCTGGCCGCAGCCCACCATGGCCGCGCGGGGATCTACGATACTGACCGGCGCGTCGAGATGACGGGTGTTGTTTCGGAATGGAGATGGCGAAACCCGCACACTTACCTTGTCTGGGATGTGACCGACGAACACGGTAATGCTGTGGCGTGGACCGGCGAAATGTCTTCCACCACCTCGATGATGAGCGAGGGGCTAAGTAGAAGAACCTTTCAGGCTGGACAGGAAGGCACATTCACAATCATTCCAGCTACGGCAGGGACGCCTCAAGGTGAACTGGTCAAGATGGTGCTGACCGACGGCACTGTCATGGTGGATCGGGAACCCGGGGACTAGATTTGGCGGTTGGTGTTGGACACTACCATTAGGGAGTATTAGGGAGTAAAAGAAATGCGACAATGCACTATAGGTTTGATCGTTGCGCTGGTGGCCGTAATGGCGTTTCCGTCTGTTACGGCGGCCCAGGAGCTGTATCCCGGGTGGTTGACCTGCCCAAATTGCCAGACTAACGCCAACAGGGAGACGTTTCGCGGGGCGACGGCGAACCTGACGTTCAATCCGCGTGACCTGTCGGGCGTATGGGGCCAGAACCGCATCCAACTCAACCGGAATGCGCCGCCTATGACGCCGGACGGACAGGCGAGGTACGAGGCCACGCAGGCGGAGGAAACGGCCGGTGGGCAGGCGCTTTCGAATTCGAAAGACCCCATGCTGATCTGTGATCCGCAAGGCTGGCCGCGCTGGTTCACTTACAACTACGGATTCGAGTTTCTTCACGCACCTGACCGGGTGATCCAGTTCCTTGAATGGGGCCACACGTTTCGGACGATCTGGACAGACGGGCGCCCTCTTCCCGAAGATCCAGATCCACGGTGGATGGGATTCTCAGTCGGCCGATGGGAGGGGGACACCTTCGTCGTAGAGTCGAGTGGTTTCGACGAGCGCTCATGGCTGACCGAGAATCGGCAGGATCGCCGATTTGGATACACCCACAGTGATGCGTTGCGGACCGAGGAGCGCTACAGGCGCGCGGACTACAACACAATCGAAGTCACGTTGACGATCACCGACCCGAAGACGTTCACCGAACCGTGGGTGACCACTGGAAACCTGTTGCGGAGTCCCGAAACCGAGATTGGGGAGTATTTCTGCGTACCCTCCGACTCCATCGACTATATCGAGTCCGTATTGAGACCCGCGGTCGGCCCAGAGAGTCAGGGCATCGACGTAGGAACGAGTAGTCGTTGAGGGTGGTTTGAGCGTTACTCAAGCCCTCTTACCCAAGCTTAAATTTGCAGAGCTGCCAGGCCGTGATCGCACGCTCTGGGGGAAAGAAAAATCAAGGGAAACGACCCCTGTGAGAACTCGAACCGGGGTTTCAGGTGAGGAATGCGTCCGCGGATTCAGGCAGGCGCGTCTGTATGTCTTCAATCTGCAGTCTTCGTCCGCGGATCTGAACCCGGCAGGGTGCGCGGCTATATCTGGTCACCCGGGCTGTCAACAACCTCGGATTTCTCAGACAGAAGGAGACGTATGCGCTGGATCTTCCCTTCCTCGTCATACTGCAGGAACACCGCTCCGTATTCCAGGTAGGTCGTGCGGTCGTGACGCGCCGTATGGTTTGCATTGACTCGAAACGAAAGACCCAGTCCGCCCCAGGGCAATGACTTGGAGTAGACCATCGGCTCCCCTTCGATTTCACTCTGCGTCTGGAGTTGGAGTTTATAGTCGATATCGACTTGTGATCTTGCTACCTTGTCGACCCATAGCCGGAGCTGATCGCTGCCGCGGAGCAGAACCGGGCCAATCTGTTTTTCATCGTGTGGCGGTACTTGCGCAAGCACATTGGGAGCAAATAGTTCGATAAAACTGTCGACACGCTCCTCAACTCCCGTTTCCCTGCCATCCAGGGATATGGTCCACTCGTCTAGCCTGTTCAGTCGATCCACCCACTCCACCGCCATCTGGACGATATCGGGCCCGGCCTCGGCAGGGGGTGTTTCAGGTGGATTCTGCGCTTGAACGGCAACAGCGGCAAAGAGCGAGAACACAGTCTGTACAGTCAATCGACCCATACGGCCACTTCCTTACGTAATCCTGTTTGTGAATAGAGGCAGCGAGACCCTATCGTGAATTCAACGTTGTGAAGCCGTCGGATCTTGCGCAGGGAAAAACTACAGTCAGTTCACGGACGTTGCGCAGCGGAAACCTATTGTGAGGCCACGGAGTTCGGGATCGCTGAAGTTACGGTGAAAATTCGACGCCCGTTCACCAGCGCCGCCCCGGCCCCCAACCGTCCAACCGCCACCGCGAGTACTTTTGTACAGGCCGTTCTCCGGCCCCTGCGGATTCACCTTCGGCATGAAGGGATAGTAAGTGGGGTCATACCAGTCATTGGTCCACTCCAGGACGTTTCCGGCCATGTCGTGGAGACCGTAGCCGTTCGGAGGATGCGCCCCGACAGCGTGAGCCCCTGTACCCCCAAAGGCTCCGCTTTCATAGTCGGCCTTATACCCCCATGGATAAGGCTGCCGATCCAGTCCCCCTCGCGCCGCTTTCTCCCACTCCGCTTCCGTGGGCAGGCGTTTACCGGCCGCATTGCAGAAAGCTTCCGCCTCATACCAGTTGACGTTGAACACGGCCTGGGTCTCCAGGCCTTCACGGATATTGCCCCCATGCCAGTGCCAGGGTGGCTCGGTGCCCGTCGCTTCGACGAATGAGGCGTAGTCCGTATTCGTTACCTCGTACTTGTCCATGTAGAACGAGTCTATGTGGACCAGGTTCGCCGGCCTGTCGTCCATCTTGGCCCGCGGAACCGAATCCTGTCCATCCCGCCAGAGGGTGTGGCTCCGGCCCATCCAGAATTCACCGGACTGAATCAGCTCCATGCCTTCCGGCGCCGTCTGCGCCGCGATTGGCAACGGGGCGCAGACGTAACAAAGAATCGTCAATGCAATGAGTTGCTTCATAGTCTTAAATGAATAGATCCTCGAATGCGCTCAGAGGGATGAACCCAGGGCCACCCAGTGGAGCGGTCTGCTGATACTCGTAGGCGCGTCCGGACGGCGTGTCCTCGATGACGCTGCTGTAATCGGTGCCTAAGGCCGAATGGATGGTTGACGTCATGTGATCCATCATGGTCTGTTCTCTATAGTTCCAGCCGGTTTCGACCACTCTGCCACCCGTTTCGTCCGTCTTGCCCAGGACCCGTCCGCCCTTGACGCCTCCGCCCATTAACATCATGGGGTAAGTCTCAATATAGTGATCGCGGCCGCCGTGCGGGTTCATGTCCGGCGTGCGCCCGAATTCGGTGACCACTGCAATCAGGGTTTCATCAAACGCCGTCTTTCCGGCTTCGTGGCCCGGCATGGCGATCAGATCTTCAACCAGACTCGCCAGCGCCATATCAAACCTGGGGAGGCTCTGGTATACGGATACGCGGCCGGCAGTTAGAGGCGCTTCCCGGTCGTAGAGAACGTCGTGGTTGTCGAATTGACCGTTTCCGCCATTGGTGGAGTTGCAGACCCATAAGAATCGGCCGCCGGCGTCGGCTTTCAGTACATTCCGGGCCAGCAGCATGCCTAAACCAAAGTTCGCCCGGGCGCGATTCGCATCCACCCCATAGCGCTGCTTTTCCTCGTCCGTCACATTCAGTACCTGCTGAAACCTCGGATCCATCAAGAGTTGGATGGCCGAATCGTAGGATGACGCGTACTCGCCGGCCTTCGAGCCTAAAGCATCATTTCTCACCGATGAAACTTCCAACATCCGGCCGAGAGTTTCATAGCGTTCGGACAACACCTCCGATTGCTCGGAACCCCCACCCCCGCCGCCGAAGGTTTCCAGGATCGTGCCCGTGGTCAGATCGAGGCCGGCGTATTTAGGCGGCAACATCCCGGTTCCGAGCGGGGGGCAGCGGGCAATGTCCAGATCGAAACTGATATAGGTGGGGAATGTATCCGACTCCCGGCGCTGGGGCTCGAGGTCCTTGGCGATGACGCTGCCCAGGGCCGGAATCTCCCTGACCAGAGCAGGATTGAACGCGCGACCTGCCTGTACGTGGTATTGCGCCGGAAAGTGCACCAACGCGACGCCCTTCATCCCCCGGACCACAGCAGCATGCGGCGACCACACGTCCATTCTCGGAAGGAGTGTCTTCGACAACACGAAATCCGAGTTTCCAGCTACGGCCTGGGGATCCAGATCGTCCGCCGTATACTTGGTTTCCTTGAAGTCTAAAAACTCCGGCGGACTCGGCGCGCCGTTGTTCTGAATCACGATACAGTTGCGGGCCGTCCCCAAAGGGGTCACCCGGGAACTTTGCGCTCGAAGCTTTCGTGGGTAGGTGACTCCAGCGAGCGACCCGGCCACGCTCACACCGAACAATTTCAACATGTCTCGACGGCTCAAATCCCCTATTCGTGGCATTGAATTCTCTCCTCGCTCCGAAGGTTTACCCCATAACTTAACGGTTTATAACGGCCTGTGGGCGGCTCCGGATCGAAGACGGAGCCACTCACGCTAATTAATCAGTGATTCAGCAGAAATTCCGGCGAGTTCAACACCGACCACTGAATCTCTTCGAGGCCCTGCTCTCTGCCTTTTGCAGCAATGACGCGATTCGCCACCGTCACTTCCTCAGGCCCCGGATAACGTGCGAGACCGGCCAGGAACAACTCCTCGATGGCGGCTTCGTCTGTTACGCCCGACGCCAGCAACTTCGCGACGCGGGTCTCCCCTTCAGAGCTTACACGTTCGGTAACGACGGTCGAACTCATCATCATCATGGCCTGCATCGGAGTGGCCATCGTCTTGTCGACCGGCGGCGCTTCGCGCCCGCCCTGGTAGTATGCCGACATGAAGTTCGAAATGTCACGCCCGGCTCTGTTTGGAAGAGTTTGAGACTTGACATAACCGCTTTCGAATGGAGAACCGGTGGCCTGCGACATGATATCGGCAGCCTCCGGGCCCGTCAGAATACGGGCGAACCGGCGCGCATGGTAGGAACTGTACCCATCCTGCCATTCCCCCTCAAAGCGGGTGGAAAGCTGATAGGCGTTGGATTTCATAATCGTCTTGATGATGTGCTGGAGTTTGAGGCCATTATCACGGAAGTCCGCAGCCAGTGCCTCCAGCAAAGCTGGATTGGACGGTTGAATGGTCCATGGCGCCTCAGGCGGGTTCTCCGGATCCAGGCGAAGCAGATCAAACCCGTCGTAAGGCTCAACTATGCCAACCACCATCAACTTCTTCCACATCAGGTTGACCGCGGCCCGTGCAAACTGGACATGCGTCGGCAGTATGCGACCTAGAGCCTTACGCGGATTCTCACCCGGTCTCGGCGTCTCTCCGGTCAGCATGAAAGCGGGCTCGTGCGTGCGGCCATCCCGCGGAAAACGGTTCTCCGAAATCGTGACGAAGTTTCCGTCGCTGCCCGTGTTGTAACCCCCGCCATAATCATCGAAGCTGGACTGTCCATTCTGGAACTGGGCCCCGGCCGAATTACCCGCAGCACCTATGGGCCGCAGTGTCCCAAAGAACGCCGCCTGCTTCCAGAAGTCAGTTCTCCTCATGCTTGTCAGAAACAGGTTGAAGGTGTCGGCGTGCCCCGCGCCGTCGTGGCAGGAAAAGCAGTCCATGGTGACGCCAAGGAACACCCGCCCTAGGTCGGACGTGACTTCGTCAATCCAGTCCAGTCGGTTAAATCCTTTCAAGTGGTCCGCGTCGGTCCAGATGATGCACCGATTCGCAATGTAGGCGGCAGGATCGTAATACTGAGCCTGCGGCAGCGTCGCCGCGCTCTTAGTGGTGGGCGTGACGATGTCATAGAAGACTTCGTCATAGGGCCGGTCCGCCCAGATCCATTCCTTTGTCCAGAGATGGAAGCTCGTGTCGTCCGTTCTGAACACCTCGCCATAGTGATACGCCCACTGTTCCGCATACGCCTCAGTGCCGACGATCGTATCGATCAGCTTATCGCGCTTATTCGGATCGGTGTCGTTGAGGAAGGCACGCGACTCATCCACCGAAGGCAGAAGACCGGTCGCATCGAGGTACGCCCGTCGCACAAACTCCTCATCGGTCGCAATGGGCGCATGCGGTATATTGTCGCGCTCAATCCTTCCGAAGATGAATTCATCAATGTAGTTATTCCGTGGTATTGGCTCATAGGCAGCCCCGGTGCCCGGTAAGGCCTCGGAGGCGGCTTCTGTCAGCCGGCCCGCCTCTTGCGCGGCATCCTGGGTTGAGAACACGGGTGCATGCGCGGCCTCTAAAAGATCGTCGCGATCGCTGGTCACTTGCGGCTCGTTCTGTGCCACTACAAGCAGCGACAGAGACAAAACCATCGCGATCGCTACAGTCAACTTCACGGGATTCATACTTTCTCCTCCTACGGGTGCGGGTCACCATTTCTCGCCAACAGAAATAGGGCTGAATGTTTCCGGATTTACGCCCTCTAAAAATATTGCTTATCTGTTCTCCTGTCAACTACTTTGAGGCCCGGGCGCATGATTAGTTTCTGGTTGCGGCAGCCCGGAATCGAGGAGCGTTTCCGGTTGCGGGCCGAGCAGCCCGATACTAAATCGAAATAATGCTGGATCTGCTGGAATCAACATCCTGCGGAATCCCCTCGTGTCGGGACCGAAGGGCTTCTCAGACGTGGATAGATTCTTACGAACTGGCAGCGCGGGAAAGTCTTTCCCGCGCTGCCTTCTGGCCACTCGCTCAACACGAATTGTGACAGTGCGGGAAGCTATCCCGCGCTGTCGATCGGCGTCCGCCGACTAGAAGATGTACTTCAGTGCGAACTGAAAGATTCTCGGATCCCTGGATTCGTCGATCCGGCCAAAATTGCTCCGGCCCAGGCGCGCTCCCGGGTTCAACGGCCGGAAACTATTCGTCACGTTGAACGCTTCGGCTCGAAATTCCAGGTTCTGGGTCTCGCCCACCGCGAACGTTCGCGCGAGCGCCATGTCCATCGCCCAGGTCCCGGGACCTTCGACGCTGGCTCGGCCTACGGTGCCATAGGTGCCACTAGCCGGTCTCTCAAAGGCCTCTTCATTGAAGTAGCCGCGCCTTCGGGTCGAGCGGTCCCCGTACACGTTGTCCGAGAGCTGGACGGCCCGCTCGCGACCGCCGTCACTCATGGTGTCGGAGCCGCCATCGATCGTGAGCCATTCGCCCGACTGGACGCGGTAGATGAGCGACGCCTTCCAATCGGAAGCCACCATGCGCAGGGTATTATTGGCAAACTGCGGCGACTCGGCGATGATCGAGGCATTGAAGATGTGCCGTCGGTCGGCATCGGCGTTGTACCTGGCGATTTCCCGCACGAAAGGATTGACGGCCGCTTCCGGGACGTTGCCCCCGATCCGCTCATAGCGGTCCCAATCGGTAAGGATGGCGTGCGACCAGGTGTAGTTCGCATTGATACCCACACCGCTCACACCGCGGCGCTGGAATCTGAGAATCATCCCGTTATAGCTCCCCGAGTTCTGATCCCCACGGCGGTTCATCCTCGAGTGGGTCAGCAACCTGGTCTGTTCGTCCGTGTCCGTGGTCGGGTGGGCGAGATTAAACAGGCGGCGATCGTTGCGGCTCGCCTCGGGCCTCCCGCGGGGTCCGGGAACGTAGAGTTGGGGATTGAGATCGTTGGAGTCCCAGACGTGCACGCTGCGGTTACCGATGTAGGTCGCCTCGACCATCATGTCATTGCCCAACTGGTGCTGGATGCTGAGGTTCCAGAGATACTTGGTCTCCGACTTCGCATCCGGGTTATGCACGATCACGCTCCCCGACTGGAAACCGTCGAAATCGGTGTCGAAGTTGGTCACGAACGGTGTCGGGAACGGATTGCCACCGGTAAAGACTCTACCCCTGTCGTCGGGGCCATAGGGGTCATCGATAAAGACATTCGAGCGCCGGATATCCGGCTGCCACGGCGTCATCTGCTCGCCGATGTGGGCCGACATTCGCAAGATGTCGTAGGCGGTGCCGAAGCCGGCGCGAAGCGCGGTGCGGCCGTCCCCGGCGATATCCCAGGCAAAGCCAATGCGCGGCGCGAACTGGTTATAGCGATTGTTAAAGCCCGACCCCAGGCAGACTCCATTGTCGCGGCACGAGTTGTTGCCCGCATATCCGGATTCGCCGGGGAAGAGCAGGCCGTAGGGTGAGTTCACGAATATGGTACTCGACTGTCGGGCATTATATCGATCTACGTCGAAATTCACGTTGTGGCCGCTCCGCATGACCAGTTGAATCCGGGGCTCCCAGCGCAAACCGAGATTCAAAGTCAGGTTGTCCGTCGCCTGCCAGGTGTCGGACAAAAACAGTCCCACATGGTCCTGACTCGAGTCGTCTTCGATCGGTGTCGCCTGGCGGAAGCTGTCGACTGCTCCAAAATAAAAGTCCGCCAGAATCTCTCCGGTATACCAGTCGTCCGTGTCGAACGTGCCCGCGGAATGGGCCTGGGATCGGGAATAGTTTCTCCAGTGCGCATAGGACCCGCCAAAGGTGAACTGGTGGTCGCCCCGGAGGAAGCTGATACTATTGCCAATCGAATAGGTCATGGTGGTAATCGGTCCGGTGCGGGACCCAAGGTCGAACTCGTCGTTGTCCCACTTGAAGGTATCCGCCCCTGGGTAGATCACCGGATAGGCGTAAGTGTTGGCCCCATAATCGTCCGGCGTGCCCGTATCGGTCACGAAGCGGACGATGGAGTGGCGGTTCACCCCCATGCTGAAGGAGTTGACCAGGTTCGGACCCAGCAGGGAGGTCAAACCTAGGGCATATGAAGTGGCGCCATTGTTGAAGCCTTCTCCACTGCGTTCGTTGTGCAGAATGTTAACTCCGCCTTCCAGTGCGTAGGCATTCGGCTCGTTGTAGAAGTCGCCCAGATAACGCCCGAACAGCGAGTGGCTGTCGTTTATCTGATAGTCGAGCCGGGTGACCACGTTGTTCTGGTCCTGTATTTCCCTCTGGCCGAATCTGAGGATGCCACACTCATCGGCTTGATCTCCCGGCCAGTCCGGTCGGGTCATGAGTGTCCGTGCGACCACACTGAACGGGGCTCCGGGCAGGACCCGGTTGTTGTCATCGAAGAATTGGCCGCCTTCGGTTCCGTTCTGGTTGAGTTGTTCCGGACGCGACCTGCAACGGTCCGACATGAACGTGCTGAAGTCGCCGTTGACCATGTCCGTATTGAGGACAGTCTTGACCAGGTCGGTCGGATCCGTCCGAAGAGTGGTCAATTGGACACCGCCGAAGAAGAACAGCTTGTTCTGTAGGATGGGCCCCCCGATGGTGCCGCCGAACTGGTTGCGCTTGAGTGAATCGTTCTCGGTCGCGAAATAGCGCCGGGCGTTGAACGCGTCGTTGCGCACAAACCAAAACCCGCTGCCGTGATATGCGTTCGTGCCCGATCGGGTCACCGCATTCACCCAGGCGCCCGAAAACGTCCCGGCGGCTGGGGAGGTTGCGCTCGACTCCACTTTGAACTCCTGGAGCGCGTCGGGGAACGGCATCGGCAGGTTGTTGAGGTTGTGGGGATCGACGTGAACGGCCCCGTCCAGCGAGTACAGTGTCGTGCCCTCGGCGCCGCCGCCGACAGACATTTCCACCGCGCCTCTGGGTTGCCTGTGAGGGCTGTCCAATTCCGTCTGGACAGCTCCGCCGGCGAGCAGAATTAGCTGGGTGACGTTACGCCCGTTAAGGGGCAGGTCCAGGATGCGCTCGCTTGCGACGAGTTCCCCGATTCCGAGCGTTCGGGTTTCCACCAGGGCAGCGTCCGCCGTCACTTCGATCGTCTGGGCCACCTGGCCCACTTCAAGGACAATAATGATGTTTGGACTGCTACCGACCGCCAGTTGGATTCCAGTCTGCAGGAAGGTGCTGAAACCCGGCAGGGACGCTTCCACCTGATACGGACCCAACGGCAGGTTCACCATGGTGTAGGATCCGGTTTCATTCGTGACCGCGAGCCGGGCAATGCCCGTATCGGTTTGCGTCGCTGTAACCTCGACGCCCGGCAGTCTCGCGCCGGTCGGGTCCTCGACCCTGCCGTTCAATTGTGCGGTCGTTTGCGCGAACACAGCAACGCAAGTAAACACTAGAGCAAAGGACGCTGTCGCCAGAAGCCTGAAAGTCAGCCTCATCTTACCCTCCATCTTTATTCCTCCATCGGTGTCGGATACACCGGCCCCATTAGTTGCAGATTCTTATACTCTATCTTAGGGATATGGTATTCGACGATTCTCGCCACCATATCGCGCACCAACGGCCTTGTCAAGACGGCTTGTTCTGATCCGGTGTCCCACGTTTAACCGCAACGATCCACGACAGTTCCGGTCAACCGTTGAACTGCCTTTGAAGTGTTGCCTCCGGTCGCTGTGGCCCCGAACCCGGCCCGGAGCAAATGGAGATCGCGCTATCCTGTAGAATTTGTCGGAAGCCCTTCTCGCCAGCCAGAAGAGCGGCGCTGACCCTTTAGGGCACGCACCGCCATTTCGTCATCGACCCAGCGGAGGCGTCCGGATGCGAATTTCGGAGTGGAAACTGACAAGGAGCACGACTTTTCACGGGGTTTATGATATTCACCGACTGTTGTCATCAAAGTGTGTCCAGAAAACCTGGTGAGCATCACTTATCGACCGGTCGGTCATCCAGATCTCTGGAGCATCAATTGAATTTGGGGGGTTGACTACAATGAGAAATCGAATCGTTATCTCGATGGTGGCGCTGTCGTCGGTGCTGTGCCTGTCGCTCGCGCTGGCCCTAGACAGTCGAGCGGGGGCTCAGGCTCAAGTCCCGGAGGGATGGAACCCGTGCCCGCGGTGTCAGAACAACGACGATAGAACAGAAGCCCGGCTGAGGAACAACGTCGACGAGATAACAGACTACGATCGGCGTGATTTTTCGGGAGTGTGGGGATATAACGGCGTCAACAATTCCCTGTTGAACGCGCCACCTTTCACTGAGTACGGGGAGGAACTCTACGAGGCCACCCGGGGCGAAGAATTCACATCGGACGGGCTGCCCCTCTACAGTCGAGGTTCAGAGAAAGACTACGGGCTCCTGGCCTGCGATCCACTGGGCTGGCCCCGGATGTTTGACTACAACTACGGGTTCGAGTTCGTGATGCTGCCCGACCGGGTCATCCAGTTCTTCGAATTGGAACACACCTGGCGCACGATTTGGACCGACGGCCGGGAACTTCCGGAGGATCCCCCGGTGCTGAACTGGCTGGGTTGGAGCATCGGCCACTGGGAGGGCGACACCTTCGTTATCGAGTCGTCCGGATTTGACGAGCGGTCCTGGATCGATAGAACCTCCGCTCAGGGCGACCAGCCTGGCGGCGGCTTACCCCACAGCAACCAGATGCGGGTCGTCGAACGCTGGACGCGAGCGGAATACGGTACGCTCGAAGCCCAGGTGACGATACACGATCCATTGGTGTATACCGAGCCGTTTGTGGGGGAGACGGGCCTGATCGGTCTGGTTCCTGACACGGAAATTTGGGAGAACATGTGCGTCGCAAGCGAGATGGCGCCGTTTAACGAGAACGCCGACTCTCTATGAGCGGTCTGCAGTTTTCGCCGGTCGCTATGGGTGACGCTCCGCTTGGAGATCACGTCCCGTACATCCGTCCGGTCGATCTTCATCAAAGCACCCTCGGGCGAGTGGCGGTCATACAGCGGGGTTACGACTTCTACGGAATTCACTTTGGCCACCTGTTCTTGCAGGCTATTCAAATCGCCTGCGGTGATATCGATCGGCAGGTCTCCAACCTCAACCTATGCTGACGGCATTGTTTTGGAATCTGCTTGAGTCGGCTCAAAGCATCGGCAGAACTCAGGAGTGAAACCGTACCTGTTGTCACTCGTTCAATTACCGGCACCGGCCACTTTTCTATAGCCCCTCGAAACGAACATCAATGACTCAACCCGAGCAGTCCGACCCGCCGAGAAGCGAGGCCGCGGCATCGTTAGCGGGACCGGACCCCTCGCTCGGTTGGATTCTGGTGTTATTGGCTGGCAGTGGATGTGCTGCGCTGATCTACGAGATCGTTTGGTTACAGCAGTTGCAATTGGTGATCGGCTCCACTGCGGTGTCCCTGGGTCTGCTTCTGGCGACCTACATGGGAGGGCTGTTCCTCGGCAGTGTGGCGTTTCCGCAAATCATCTCGGCCAGACATCACCCTTTACGCATCTATGCCGCACTCGAGTTAGGAATGGGTATATTTGGAATTCTGATTTTGTTCGGACTTCCCTATGTCGGGCGGTTTTACGTTGATAACGCCGCTCGAGGTCTCCCAGGTCTTGCATTGCAGGGAATGATGTGCGCAGTTTGCCTTCTGCCGCCAACGATACTGATGGGAGCCACTTTCCCTGTCGTTTCCCGGTGGATGCAACCAACGAAAACAGGCGTTTCGCGAATAGGCCTCTTCTATGGCGCGAACATCGCGGGAGCCGTGTTCGGTTGCCTGTTTGCAGGATTCTATTTGCTGAGAGTCCATGACCTGCTCATAGCAACCTATGTGGCGGTGGCGATCAATTTGGTTGTGGCCATGGCAGGTTTCGCCCTGGCAACCTGGACTCGCTACCATCGCCCGCATGACTCCGTGAGCGCGTATCACACCCCGGGTGTTCGAGGCGCCACTACCGTATATATTGCAACAGCCCTTTCAGGACTTTGCGCTCTGGGAGCCCAGGTCATCTGGACGCGTCTGCTGGCCGTGCTCTTCGGAGCCACCGTTTACACTTTCTCGATAATCCTAGCAGTCTTCTTGATTGGACTCGGAATCGGCAGCGGCATCGGGTCACTCCTTGTGCGACGGATCGAACGTCCAAGACTGGCACTCGGCGTTTGCCAGATGCTGTTGGCCGCTGCGATTGCCTGGGCATCATGGACGATAGCGCTTTCGCTGCCGCATTGGCCCATCGACCCGACGCTTGCCCTCAGCCCATGGTTCATCTTCCAGGTGGACCTGCTGCGGACGCTCTGGACTATCCTTCCGGCAACACTGCTCTGGGGAGCGAGTTTCCCCCTGGCTCTCGCGGCTCTTGCTTCGCCCACACAGGATCCGGGGCGGCTTGCCGGACTCGCTTATGGAGCGAACACCTTCGGTGCGATTGTTGGAGCTGTTGTGTTCAGTTTAGTATTGATTCCACGGATAGGAACACTCCACGCCCAGCAAGTGTTGATCGGACTCTCAATCCTCGCCGCGGGAACCGTGCTGGGGCCGCTCGGCCGGCGGTCTTACCCGACCGACGTATATGGAGAACCCTGGCTTGGAAGGTGAGGGATGGCGAGGGTGGGGGTCTCCGCTATCCTGGCCCTTGCTCTGATTGGGACCGTGTCTGAAATTCCATGGCAGGTGATCGCATACGGACGGCGTGTCGCCCTGATGATGCATTCCGACCTGCGTCTCGGCGAGACGGATCCGATCAATGTCCTCTACAGGGGCGAGGGTCTGAACTCGTCCCTCGTCATCACCGAGCGATCGGGCCAGCGGGTTATCTATGTCAACGGCAACGTGGAAGCATCCACTGACCCGGACGACATGCGCCTCCAACGGATAGCGGGGCATATCCCGGCATTGGTCCATCCCGAGCCTCACGATGTCCTCGTAGTGGGTTTCGGAGCGGGCACTACGGCCGGCACGTTTGTGACTCACCCTCAAGTCGAGAGGATTGTAGTCGCAGAGCTTGAATCTTTGATTCCTCCGGCTTCTGGACGCTTTTTCCGGGAGGAAAACTATGGCGTATTGGATGATGCGCGGACCCGCATCATCTACGATGACGGCCGTCACTTTCTGGCGACAAGCGACGAGCGGTTCGACGTTATCACTTCGGATCCGGTTCATCTCTGGGTCAAAGGCACATCCGCTCTCTATTCAAAGGAATACTTCGAACTGGTCCGTCGTCACTTGAGTCCCGGTGGGGTCGCCGCCCAGTGGCTGCCTCTATACGATGGTGACGTGGGAACCATCAAAAGTGTGCTCGCCACTTTCTTCGAAGTGTTTCCCCACGCTACGGTCTGGACCAACATTATTGGGAACCGTGGCTATGATTTAATTCTTCTGGGCCAAACTGTTCCAACTCGAATAAATGTAGACGAATTCCAGCAGCGGCTGGCCCGACCCGATCATTCTGCCGTCGTTACTTCGCTCGCTACCGTCGGATTCAACTCCCCAGTGGATGTTCTGACGGCATACCTGGGGCAGGCATCCGATCTCGCTCCGTGGCTGATCGATGCGCAAATCAATCTGGATCGGAACATGCGGCTGCAATATCTGGCGGGATTCGAAATCAACCGCACGGTGAGCGACCCGGTCTATGAAGACCTTCGGGCCTATCGCCGATTTCCAGATAACCTATTCGTGGGATCGGACCGGTTTATCCAGCTACTGAGGGCAGTGTTCTAAACGACCCCCCACCCGCTCGCCGCCCAGTGCTGATCGAATTCTCGCCAACGAGATGGAATCACTGACGGACGATGACGGAAGGTGCGACGTGGGAACAGGCCGATTTCCGCTCGCTTGGCGTCATCGTAGGTTGAGAATCTCACAGTAACCTGCCTGGTTGGTTTCTCTTGACACAAACGCGAGCCCTGAGCGACTCTTGAGTGTCAAAGCTTCAGGGCTTGAAGCCAACGGGCTTCATAAGCCTCTATACTGCACAGATGTGTATTTCGGGCCATAGGCCCTATGGGTCAGAGGCTATAGGAAGGCGAAAGATGAATCGGTACTTTGCTCTAGTCATATTAGTGATAGTCGTTGCTTTCGGGGTATTTGCGGGAGCCACCGGATTCGCCCAGGGCGATCGCTATACGGGCCGACCTCATGACGAAATTATGCAGGACGTTCGGGATACGTTCCGCAGCCTCGGCGAAAATCTGGAGGCGAGTGAGGCGCCGGCGATCGCTGATGATGCTGCCAGGTTGGAAGGACTGTTCAGAGAAACTGAGGCGTTTTGGGAACGCTTCCAGACCGAGGACGCAATCGATGCCGCAACAGGGGCTCGGGAGGCCACCGCAGCCGTCGCCGCGAGGGCCAGTGACGGAGATATTGAATCGGCGCAGGAATCATATTCAGCTATCAGGGAGTATTGCGGCAGCTGCCACGAATCTCACCGCGAAGAAACCCTGACGGGTTTCATCATCAAACCGTAGACCGCTCAGCCCTAGGTTGTGTCGTAGGTTGTGTCAATGATGGAGGTTTTCTCTCAGAATCTGCGACTCGAGGGATGATTTCGGATCTCCCCTGCGCCACAGCCGGCGAAGTTCACTCAGCTTCGGATTGGTGGCGGCTGATACACGGGTTGTTCACGCCGGGTAAAGTTCGGTTCTTTGATCTTCCCGTCCCCCATCCCCCATTTCGACCCGCCTCGCGCCGTGATGTAGGCGAAGACGGAGGCGAATTGGAATGGGCTTGATCTCCGGATCTCAGAACGAGGCGTGCTGTCAGGTGAAATATAGTTAGGAATTCGATCCCTGTATTCATAAGAGGAACAGCGTTTGAAGGGTGTAATGAAATTGTTCCGACTTGGGTTGATCTGTATCTTCTTGATGCCGTCGGCTTTCGGACAGCTTAGGGCGCGGAATCCCGTTGACGAATTGAAGGATCATGTGACACAGGCGCTGATCGATGCAGAAGTGCCTCTGACACTCGATCAAGAGCGGCAGTTGGCACTGCTGATCGAAGAGGAACGCCAGGCTGCGGAAAACCTTTTCGGCGAAACGTGGGATTTCTCTCAGGGGCCGCCCCAGGGGGAGAACAGCGACCAGGCCCTGGCCGGCATCCGCTGGATGTATGACGAGTTGAATAACAGGCTTCCGGCCTACATGACTGAGGCCCAGCGAGAGGCATGGGAGAGCTACCAGAGCGCTCACGACATCGCATTTGATGTGGAAGACGGTCCCGTGGACGACGGCACCCAGAGCGGAAGAATTCAACAGATCCGCGTGACAAACAATGCTTTCAATGTCGAAACCGGCACCGCGAACGGAACTCGGGCCCTGCATGAACGCGGCGCCAGAACAGAAGTGATTGAGCGGGGCGGTGTCGGAGCCTTCCACGGCAGCTTTGCATCGACATTCCAAGACGAACAATTCAACGCTCGAAATCCGTTCGCCCGTAATAAGCCACCGTACTATGAACGGACGATCGACGGAAACGTCAGCGGCCCCATCATTTCAAACCGGCTCTCTCTGAACTTCACGGTCAGCGACAATAAGCAGGAGAACGTCGGCACTGTTAAGGCGGAAACACCGAGTGGGCCGTTTTCTCTGGGCATCACGCGGCCCACCCTGAATCGGTCCTATGACCTCACAGGCGTCCTGCAGCTCGCCGAAGCCCATTCACTCAACATCGGTTTCCAATACGCCACCCGTGACAGCAAGAATGAAAACGTGGGCGATTTCGCCCTGCCCGAACGCGCCTCGCGTACCGAAACACAGGACTACATGATCGATCTCCGCGAAATCTCAACCCTTTCCGAGCGAACCGTTCATGACGTCCGTTTTATATGGCGACAAAATCATGGCGAGACCAACCCGGCCAGCAATGCTTTGGGGATCATCGTCAAGGACGCGTTCACCGGTGGCGGGGCGCAGAACACGCGCCGGGTGGATGGGGATCAGTATGAATTATCCAATCTGATTTACTTTGTAGGGGACAAGCTGACGATGAGGAGCGGATTTCAGATGTCGCACCGGCGCGAACGCTTGATCTCGGAAGAGAACTTTTACGGCGAGTTCACGTTTTCCGACCTCGCCAGTTACCGTGCCGGAACACCGCTGCAGTATAGGGTTACCTGCTGTGATCCCTTGTTCAATTTAAACCACACAGAGGTTGGCCTCTTTTCTCAGAACGATTTCAGACTGTCGAACACGTTCACGCTGATGCTGGGTATACGCTACCAGATACAAACAAACATTCGCGATCGGAACAATGTGGATCCACGGATTGGCTTTGCATATGCGATCGGAAATGCGACCGTCATCCGAGGAGGCTTCGGAATTTTTACCCAGCGGGTCGGTTTCAATACAATCGCGCATAAGCGTCTCGACGGGAAGCGGGTATACGAAATCCAGATCGATGATCCAGGGTGGCCGGACCCGTTCGCATCGGGGAGCATCAGGCCTCGATCCCGTCGTCAGGTTGACCCTGATATTCGAATGCCGTATTACCCGGTCGGACAAATAAGCGTGGAACGCAGTTTGCCCAACAATCTGTTCGTGACCCTGGGTTACGAGTTCGTTCGAGCGATCCGTCCAACCCGAACCCGGGACATCAATGCGCCGCTACCAGCAACGGGCATGCGGCCGAATCCCAATGAAGGCCAGGTGCTTCAATGGCAGAGTAGCGGCTTGTCAACGTATCATCATTTGAGAGCCTCAATGAGGCAGCGTTTCAGCATCTTCGTTGTCGCCACAGACTACCGTTACATGCACGGGCTGAGTGACCAGGAAGACCGGAGAGGGCGCACCGGCGTGTGGTTGCCTGTTGACAGCTATGACCTCCGTAAGGAATGGGGTGCCACGGTAGATCCGCGCCACATCTTCAATGCAAGCGTGAATGCCAGGTTGCCAATGGATGTCTACTTGACGACCGTCATCGAAGCGCGGAGCGGCAGTTTTTACAACATCAGGACGGGGAAAGACGACAACGGGGACGGAGTGAGCAATGACCGGCCCCCCGGCGTTGCCAAAAATAGCGCGGTCGGACCGAACTATTTCGACGTCGGCTTCAACTTCTCGAAAGCATTCAACCTGAACCGCGGTGCGGGTTCCGCCGGGCCTCAAATGAATGTATTCGCGAATTTGAATAACGCTTTCAACATGCAGCATCCGGGAATACCGAGCGGGGTCGTGACGTCTCCGTTCTTTATGCGGTCCTTTAACGCAACCTCACCGCGCACCATCGAAGTTGGGATGGAATTCCAATTTTAGAGCGTCACTGAGTCTGTTGGGTATACGAAGAATCTGAGCCCGTTTTGACTCCCTTTCGCGATAGAGACGGGATGAGCGGACGGCAATCCGCGCGGGCAGTGCGCGCGATCGATTCCGGGTCCGCGGATCAGGGCTGCAACGCAGTACCTTGGAGCGTCATAGATAGCCCTCAGCTCGGTAATAGGTGCAGTGCCCCGGCCGAATTGGAGTGTGAATGAAAAAAGTTCCTTTGAGTGCGATATTCGTTTTGCTGACGTCGTCAGCCTTCGGCCAGCTGACCGCCCGCAATCCGGTCGACGAACTGAAGGACCACCTGACCCAGTCCCTCGAGGAAGCAGGGATCCCTCTCACCTCAGACCAGGAACGGCAGTTGGCGCTGCTTGTTGAAGAGGAGCGACAGGCTGCGGAAAACCTGTTTGGCGCAACGTGGGATTTCAGTCAGGGCCCGCCCCAGGGCGACCAGCAGGACCAGGCCATGGCCGGCATCCGGTGGATGTATGACGAGATGAAGAGCAAGCTTCCCGTCTACCTGAGCGAGGCGCAGACAGCGGCGTGGGAGAGCTACCAGATCGAGCAGGATGTGGCGTTTTATGAGGAGGATTCTGCGGACGCCGGTGCGGGAAGCGGAAGAATTCAACAGATCCGCGTGACGAATAACGCTTTCAATGTCGAAACCGCAACGGCCGGCGGAAGCCGGGGCCTGGACGAGGGCGGGGCGAGAACCGAAGTGATCGAACGCGGCGGCATCGGCGCCTTTCACGGCAATTTCAGGCTGACCTTGCAGGACGAATCGCTGAACGCCCGAAACCCCTTCGCGGACAATAAGCCGCCCTACTACGAACGGACTGTCTATGCGAATGTCAGCGGCCCCGTCATTCGAGACCGCCTCTCGTTGAACTTCACCGTAGACGACAATAAACAGGAGAACGTCGGCACCGTTCAGGCGGAGACCCTGGACGGTCCGTTTTCCCTGGGCGTCACCCGGCCGACGCTGAACCGGTTCTACGACGTGAAAAGCGTGCTGCAGCTGGCTGACGCCCACTCGCTGATTACGAGTTTCCAGTACGCCACCGAGGACCGCAGGAACGAGAACGTGGGCGATTTCAGCCTCCCCGAACGCGCCTCCCGAACCGAGGGGCGGAACTACATGATCGATATGCGGGAAATCTCGATTCTTTCCGAACGTACGGTTCACGACGTCAGTTTCCGATTGAACAAAGAGCATAGCGAAACGAATCCGTTCAGCAATGCGCCGAGAATAGACGTTAAGGGTGCTGTCGAAGCTGGCGGCGCGCAGAATCAGAGCCGCAACGACAGGGACATATACGAATTGTCCAATCTGGTCTATTTTGCTGGAGACACACTGACGATGAGAAGCGGGGTCCAGGCCTGGCACATGCGCCAGAGCATTAACTCGGAAGAGGATTTTTTCGGTGCGTTCACGTTTTCCGACCTTGCCAGTTACCGCGCCGGACGGCCGCTGCAGTACAGCCGCAAATGCTGTGATCCCCTCTTCGAGATGAGCCAGACGCAGGTGGCGCTTTTCTCCCAGAACGACTTTAGGCTGACCAACACATTCACCTTGATGCTGGGGGTCCGCTACCAGATACAGACCAACATTCGTGATCGGAACAACTTCGATCCACGCATCGGTTTTGCGTATGCAATCGGCAACTCGACCGTCATCCGGGGAGGCACCGCGATCTTCACCGGATGGCTGCAAGCGAACCAAATTGAAACATTCAGCCGACTGGACGGAGAACGACGCTACGAAATTCAGATAGACAATCCGGGCTGGCCGGAGCCGGAAACATCGGGCAGTGTCCGGCCTCGATCTTACCGGGTTATCGAACCCAATACCAAGGCACCATACTACTGGGTCTCGCAGCTGGCCCTGGAGCGGAGCCTTCCCAATAATCTGTTCGTGACGGTGGCCTACGACGTCAGCCGCGGCCTCAAGAACAACCGAACCCGGGATCTCAATGCCCCCCTGCCCGGGACCGAGGTCCGGCCGCAACCCGACATAGGCCAGATCGCTCAGTACCAGAGCAGCGGCGGGTCACTGCACCAGCATTTCATAGCGACCCTTCGGCAGCGTTTCAGCATCTTCAATATCACCGCGGACTATCAGTTTTTCCGGGGCAAAAGCGACGAAAGCGTGCGTGCCAGGGGCAACGATGTGGCGCTGCCGGCGAACAGCTACGACCTCACTCAGGAATGGGGACTGCATCAAAATCCACGCCATACTTTCAATGCGGGAGTCAATTCAAGGTTGCCGCTGGACGTGTACCTGACCACGGTGATCGAGGCCACGAGCGGCAGGCGATATACGGTCACGACGGGCAAGGACGACAACAACGACGGCTCAATCAACGACCGGCCGGCCGGCGTTCGGAAGAACAGCGAAGTGGGTCCTCATTTTTTCAATGTCAGCTTTAACTTTTCCAAGGCTTTCGCGTTCAACGGTGGCGCGCTTCAAGGTGGATCCGGTTCCGGGCCTCAGCTGAATGTCTTCGCAAATCTGAACAACGCCTTCAATATGACCCACCCGGGAACGCCCAGCGGCGTCATGACATCCCGGTTCTTCATGCGGTCGTTCAATGCGACCTCGCCCCGCACAATCGAAGCTGGAATGAGATTCCAGTTCTGATCGGGTCACATCCGAGGACCGGTGGTGGGCTTAGGTTCTGTGGTGAACCACCCCGGGTTTTCCGGAGACAGTTTTAGTTGAGTCCCGCCTCGACGAGGCGGGACTGTTGCTGCTGATAGTACATCTGTTCGAATTCGGCCGGTGGTATGTCGCCAATCGGTCCCAGGAGCCGCTGCTCGTTGAACCAGGACACCCAGTCGAGAGTGGCGAACTCGACATCGTCGACTCCCTTCCACGGGCCGTCCTTTCGAATGACCTCGGTCTTGTACAGGCCGATCACCGATTCGGCCAGCGCGTTGTCATAGGAATCGCCCCGGCTTCCAACCGAGGGCTCGATCCCGGATTCGGAGAGCCGCTCCGTGTAGCGGATCGACAGATACTGGCTGCCGCGGTCGCTGTGATGAATCAGACCGTCGGTGTCGGAGCGCGCCCAAAGGGCCTGCTCCAGAGCATCCAGGGCAATGTCGGTCTTCAGCGAGTTCATGACCCGCCAGCCGACGATCTTTCGTGAGAACACGTCAATGACAAAGGCGACGTAAACGAAGCCGCTCCAGGTGGCCACATAACTCAGATCCGCGACCCAGAGCTGATTCGGACGTGTGGCCGTGAAGTCCCGGCCCACCAGATCCGGCGGCCGGAGCGCCGCCTCATCCGGAATCGTCGTCTGGGGCTTCTTCCCGCGGACGACTCCCCGCAGACCCATATCGCGCATCAACCGTTCGACCGTGCATCGGGCCACGGGGATGTGTTCCCGGTTCAGCTGCTTCCAGACCTTGGGGGCGCCGTAGACCCGACGGTTCTCCCGCCACACCCGGTCGATCTCTCCCCGCAAGGCCGCATCCCGTTTTGCCCGGGTCGGTAATCGATCCGGATTGCGCCATCGTATCTGATGCTCATAGAACGTCGACGGGGCGATCGGCAGCACACTACAGATCGACTCGACCCCATACGGGTCCCGATTTTCTTCGATGAACTCCGTCATCTCCGCGGTCGGCGGTCGAGCTCCGCCTGCGCGAAAAACGCTGATGCTTTCCGCAGGATCTCGTTCGCCCGCTTCAGCTCGCGAACCTCCCGCTCCAGTTCCCTCATCCGCTGCTTCTCGTCCGTGGTCAGCCCTCCGCGCTGCCCCGTATCTCGCTCGGCCTGCCGGACCCACTTCCGCAACGTCTCGGCCGTACAGCCAATCTTCGACGCGATCGAGGCCATCGCCCTCCACTGGGAGTCGTACTCCCTCTGGTGCTCGAACACCATCCGGACGGCCCGTTCTCGAACTTCAGGTGAATATCTGTTCGGTCTTCCCATGACTCACATCCTCTCAAGTAATTCAGTCTCCGGAAAACCCGGGGTGGTTCAGTGGCGCCATGTCGCGCTCACTGCCACGTCCGCGAGGGAAACGCCGAAAAGTCCGGATTGTGCAGCAGCTTGATACGTTCGACTGAATTTGCAACGAAACAGCCGACTGTATGGTGAAATGAAGATCGTGTGTTTGAGTGCGATACTTGTGGTGCTCACCGCGCCAGCGTCTGGGCAGTTGACCGCCCGCAACCCCGTCGACGAGTTGATGGACCATTTGACCCAGGCCCTGGAGCAAGCGGGGATTCCTATCACCTCAGACCAGGAAAGGCAGTTGGCACTGCTTGTTGAGGAAGAGCGTCAGGCGGCGGAAAACCTGTTTGGCAAAACGTGGGATTTCAGTCAGGGCCCGCCCCAGGGCGAGCAGCAGGATCAGGCCCTGGCCGGCATCCGGTGGATGTATGACGAGTTGAAGAACGAGCTGCCCGTCTACCTGACCGATGCGCAGACAGTGGCGTGGGAGAGTTACCAGATCGAGCAGGATGTTGCGTTTTATGATGAGGATTCCGCGGACACTGGTGCCGGGAGCGGGAGAATTCAACAGATCCGCGTGACGAATAACGCTTTCAATGTGGAAACTGCCACGGCCGGCGGAGCTCGAGGCCTCGAAGAAGGCGGGGCGAGAACCGAAGTGATCGAGCGCGGCGGCATCGGCGCATTTCACGGCAATTTAGCGCTGTCCTTGCAGGACGAATCTCTGAACGCCCGAAATCCCTTCGCGGACAATAAGCCGCCCTACTATGAACGGACTGTCTATGCAAATGTCAGTGGCCCCGTCATTCGAGACCGCCTCTCGTTGAACTTCACCCTCGACGACAACAAACAGGAGAATGTCGGCACCGTTCAGGCGGAGACCCTGGACGGTCCGTTTTCCCTAGGCGTCACCCGCCCGACGCTGAACCGGTTCTACGACGTGAAGAGCGTGCTGCAACTTGCTGACGCCCACTCTATCGTCACGAGTTTCCAATACGCCACCGAGGACCGAAGGAATGAGAACGTGGGCGATTTCAGCCTCCCCGAACGGGCCTCCCGCACAAAGGGACGGAACTACATGGTCGATATGCGGGAAATCTCGATTCTTTCCGAACGCACGGTTCACGACGTCAGTTTCAGATGGAACAAAGAGCACAGCGAGACGAATCCGTTCAGCAATGCGCCGAAAATAGACGTTAAGGGCGCTTTCGAGGGCGGCGGCGCGCAAAACCAGAGCCGGGCCTACAGGGACACATACGAATTGTCCAACCTCGTCTATTTTGCCGGTGACACGCTGACGATGAGAAGTGGGGTGCAGGCCTGGCATATGCGCTATCGCAACATCTCAGAAGAGGATTTTTTCGGTGGGTTTACGTTTTCCGATCTTGCGAGTTACGGCGCCGGACAGCCGCTGCAATACAGCATCAGGTGCTATGATCCCCTGTTCGAGTGGAGCCAGACGCAGGTGGCGCTGTTCTCCCAGAACGACATCAGGCTGACCAACACATTCACCCTGATGCTGGGCTTCCGCTACCAGATGCAAACCAACTTGCATGATCGGAACAACTTCGATCCACGCATCGGATTTGCGTACGCGATCGGCAACGCGACCGTCATCCGCGGAGGAACCGCGCTCTTCACCGATTGGCTGCGCGCGAACTTTACTGAAGATTTCCGCCGGGTGGATGGCGAACGCCGCTACGAAATACAAATTGACAACCCGGGCTGGCCGGATTCTGCGACATCGGGCAGCATCCGGCCGCGATCCTTCCGGGTCGTCGAACCCGATCCCAAGGCACCCTACTACTGGGTCTCTCAGTTGGCTGTGGAGCAGAGCCTTCCCGGCAATCTGTTCGTGACAGTGGCCTACGACCTGAGCCGAGGCGTCAAACTCAGCCGAACCCGGGATCTCAATGCCCCCCTGCCCGGGAGCAGCGGCCGGCCGCAGCCTGATATTGGCCAGATCGCTCAGTTCCAGAGCAGCGGCGGGTCATTGCACCAGCATTTCAAAACGACCCTGCGGCAGCGTTTCAGCATGTTCAGTGTCGTGGCAGATTACACTTATTACCATGGAGTCAACGACGGAAGCATCCGCCCCAGGCGCGGCGATGTGGGACTGCCCGCAAACAGATACGACCTCCGTCAGGAATGGGGCAATACCGCCAACCCGCGTCATACGTTCAACGCCGGAATCAATTCAAGGTTGCCGCTGGACGTGTACCTGACCACGGTAGTCGAGGCAAGCGGCGGCAGGCGATATACGATCACCACCGGCAGGGACGACAACAACGACGGATCGATCAACGACCGGCCGCCCGGTGTACTCAAAAATAGCGAAGTGGGCCCTCATTTTTTCAATGTCAGCTTTAATTTTTCCAAGGCTTTTGCGTTCAACGGCGGCGCGCTTCAGGGTGGGTCGGGTACTGGGCCTCAGCTGAACGTCTTCGCGAATCTGAACAACGCCTTCAACATGACCCACCTGGGAACGCCCAGTGGCGTCATGACATCCCGGTTCTTCATGAAGTCCTTCAATGCGACCTCGCCCCGCACGATCGAAGCTGGAATGAGATTCCAGTTCTAATCGGGTCGTGTCACAGGACAGGTCGTGGGCGGGTGTTGTCCTCCGAATCGGACTGTCCTGGCACCGGATCCAGCCTTCAGTACGCAAACTCCTATTCCGTTATGGCCGGATCCTTGGAGGGGATCGAGAATGATGTGCTCGGCCCACTCGGACCTGCCGGCTTGAAACTGAAGGCGCGCGGAGGGATAATGTCCCCGGCTCCATTGACCCGAGCGCTTTCGATAATTTGGAGCATCAGGAAAAGGGAGGTCTTGATGAGAAGGTACATTGGTGTGTTGTTGGCGGTCTTTGCTCTGGTGCCGGTCGCTTTAGCCCAGACGAAAAATACCAATTATGAAGTGACGTTCTTTGGTGCGCCTCCTCCCGGTCAGGACGTATGGAGCCTGCCCCGGGCGCTCGCGGCCGATGGCCAGGGAACCGTGATCCTATACCGGGCATTCCAGCCGCCGGTTCTGGTATTCAACCGGGCGGGAGAGCTTCAGAGAACCTGGGGTGACGGTATATTCCATGACGCACACAGCATCGATTTTGACCATGAAGGATTCCTGTGGCTGACGGACAGAAACGCCAATTTGGTTTACAAATACACGGTCGACGGACAGGAGCTGATGCGTCTTGGAAAGGACGGGGTTTCCGGCGACAACAGCGCAAGGGATGCTTTCAACGGTGTTGCCGACGTCGCTATCGCCCGGAATGGCGATATTTTCATTGCGGACGGTCATACAAACTCCCGGGTTGTGCACTTCACAGCGGACGGAGAGTTCATCAAGATCATAGGGGGTGGGAAGGGGCCCGGGCCGGGCGAGTTCGATGTCCCCCATTGTCTAACGATCGATTCGAGAGACCGCCTGCTGGTGTGTGACCAGCAGCGGGAAGCCGGCAACCCGCGCGTTCAGGTTTTCGATCAGGACGGAACTTTTATCGAACAGTGGACCGACATCGGCTTACAGACGCCGACAGGAATTACCATCGCCGCAGATGACACGGTATATCTCGGAGACACTTCAGCCAACGCCATCCTGGTCGTCAAAGACGGACGATTGATTGATACGATCGGCAGTTTGCAGGCCCGGCCGCATCATATCGCTCTGGATCGCGGCACAGGTGTGTTGTACTTTGCCGATCCCATTACGCTGGAAGAGGCCGGAGGCCTGGGACCGGTGGAACGGATATTGCATCCGATACTCCAGGATCCGGGCAATCCGATCGATGGTGGATTGGTGAAGCAGATTATCAGAAAGCGATAGCGGCATCCCCTTTCAGGTGCGACGGAGTTCTTGGTAGGGACAGGCAATCTCTACACTTCGGATGTCGACTCCGGCGACTTGTGACCAGAGGTCGATCAGATTCAGTCACTGTACTGGCTGTGTCGGCGCTTCATGTATTGCAACTAATTACATGAGCACACTCACCGTTCGTCTCGATAAGAAGCTTGACTCTCAGTTGAATCGGATCGCGAACAAAACTTGACGGCCCAAGAGCGATTTGATGCGTGAAGCGCTGCGCCGCCAACTGGCCACGGTGCGTTTCGACGAACTCCGAAAGGGCGTTGCCCCATTCGCTGAAGCCCGGGGGTGGCTCACCGACGAGGATGTCTTTCGCGACATCTCGTGAAAGTATTCCTGGACACCAATGTCCTGGTCGTAGCGTTTGCGACCAGAGGGTTGTGCGAAGACGTCGTGCGGGTCGTCCTCACCGAACACGAGTTGATCGTTGGAACTCACGTTGTCGTCGAGTTCGAGCACGTCCTGATCGATAAGTTGGGACTGACTCCCCGGAAGGCAGCAACGGTTCGGTCGTTCTTGAAGAGCCAGAGCCGGCTAGTCGATCCGCAAAATCCCACCTCATGGCCCAAAAATGATCCGGAAGACCGATGGGTGGCCGCAGCCGCGTTGAAAGGTGGAGCGGAGATACTCGTGACAGGTGACCGAGACTTGCTCCTCTCTGCGGACAAGAGCCCGATTTCGATTGTTACGCCGCGCGATTTTTGGGCGCCGTTGCCGTATGCCAATCAAGCGACTAACCCCGCATAGGTTTTCGGTCTATGCTCCGAAGACCGCTACGATGATTCCGCTTCGCGTTCAATCGCCGCTCTCAGTCGAAGGTCGCAGGGTACACGCCCCTCGGATGGTGTCCACGACAACGGTCCCATCCGCCTTCGTGATTGACCGCACCCAGGCTTCACTCGAACCGGGCAGCATCGAATGACAGGCCACAACTTCAATATCCTCGCCAACCTTCAGGGATTCCCGCGTCATGCCGTTCGCAATCATCGAGGTTACCGAAGACAGCTCGCCTACATATTGCTGGCTTCCTCCAGTCGGATCCTCCACCTCCCAGACCACGTACACGTGGGGATTTCTCCACTGATATTGCACAACGACCCCAGTGGTTGTCGTTGCGTCCCTCGAGTACTGGGCCGCGCTGTGGTGCGCTGAAACAACAGCACCCAGCATCAAGGAAGCGAGGGCCACAGCGGATACTTGAGCCAAAAAATGGTGTTTGCTCTTCATCGTCATCGGTCTCCTCGTTACGTCCCGCCGGTTTGTATTGCTGGTATCTGATTCGATCTCACTCCGTGAGTTCACCCTCTAGCCCGACGCCGTCGGATCATTCATGGTGGAAAGTCAACCACTTACAGTCGACTTTCAGGCCAGTCATCGTCAGAAAGGATCGGTATGCTGTCCACGTCGGGAGGCTGGGGGATCGTTTCTAGAAACGCGTAGATATCCGCCAACTGCTGATCCGACAACACTCTTACGGTGTAGGGCGGCATCGCGCCCGACGGCGCGCGCACATACTCGGAAAACACCAGGTATGGCAGCGGGCCCGGCGCAAGCCGCGGCGGCCCCTGTGCATCGTAGCCGTGGCACTGGTAGCACCCGACAGTTTCATACTCCTGTATGCCGCTTGTGGCGTTTCCCGAAAGAGTCTGTTCGGTCCCGGCCGATCCCTGGGCGCTGAGGCCCCAGGCCGACGCGATCGCTGCAAGAACGAGAAAGCGCATAGTGATGGTCCTTTTTTCGTGGGTCCGTGGGTCCGTCACGCCGATTAGGGCTGTATCACGACGTCGACCAGCGCGGGTTCGCCACCCTCGACAACCCTGATCGCACGCTCGAGCGCTGGGCGCAGATCGTTGGGATTGCTGATGGGCCCCTCGCCGTAGACGCCCATGGCTTTGGCCAGCGCGCCAAAATCAATGTCAGGATCTTCGATCTTGCTACCGATCCAGGTACTGGCCGTTGTGATGCCCCGCTGGTAGCGGTTCGCCATCCGCTGCAGGTGCATGACTTCGGTATGATACGCACGGTTGTTGTTCACCACCGTCAAGAGCGGGATGCCGTGGTGGGCAGCCGTCCACAAAACACCGGACGTATACATCAGGCATCCGTCATTCTGAACGTTGACCATCAGCCGGCCATGCTTCCTGTGCGCCAACGCCGCACCAACGGATGCTGGCATATTGTGTCCAAGTCCCACTCCGCCAGCGACGACCATGGTTTGATACAGCCGAGTCACGTCCCAGAGCGGACCTGGAACACTTCTGGGTCCGGCGGCCCAGTCCTTGTTCTTGACCAGGTTCCAGATTTCAGCCGAGAGACGATTGGCATTGATCGGACTGGAATTCCAACCCGCAGCAGCCAGACGGCGCGCCTGATCCAACGCCCGGACCTTGGCCTGGGCCAGCGTCCTTCCCCGTTCTTCAAAGACCCGCCCACGGTCGCCCGTGATCAAGCGTCTGCATTCTTCGATCAACGAGGGCAGCGTCGCTTCGGCCTCGGCGGCAATCGCGAGATCCACTTCCTGATATCGATCGAAGTCCTGGTAGTTGCTCTTCATATAAAGGTCGCTCGCTGAAATGCTGAGAACCTTCGCGCCTTCCCTCAAGTTTGACCGGAACGTGCGTTCCAACTGGTCGCGGTTTGAGTGGAGTCTTCCAAACAGGTCGGATTCCTCCAAGCCGAGGATCACGTCCGCGTTCCCGATGCCGCCGCGCTGGTTCAGTGGATGACGGGAAGGCATATTGCGCCCGCCATCGACACGGGTCTGCAAGGTCTCTGCCAGCTCAACCAGCAGGTCCATCCCTGTTTGCGTGCGCGCCATCTTGTTGCCCACGATCACCACGGGATTCTCTGCCGCGACCAATATCCGGGCCACCTCGGCCACCGCCCCCGCCTCGCCCTGGGGAGGGCTGGGAATCGTGAGTCTTGGAATGCTTAGTTTGTAATCGTCGGCAAACGGTGTTTCCTGGAGCTGACTATCCGCCACGATGACGACCGGAGCCATCGGTGGGGTCATGGCGATCTTGTATGCGCGGACCGCCGATTCCGAAAAGTGAGGCAGAGAGACCGGCGTGTCGTCCCACTTGACGTAGTCCCGCACCATCGCTGACGCATCCTGTACGCTGTGGACCCACTCGGCCCCGGGCCTTCGATGGGTCGCATCCAGAGAGTTGCCGGCCACGATGTAGACAGGAACACGGGAGCAGAAGGCGTTGTAGATGGCCATCGCTGCATGCTGAATGCCCACGGTCCCATGCGCCATAACCAGTGGCGGCCGTCCCTCGATCTGAGCATATCCTTCCGCCATCGCGACTGAAATTTCTTCGTGAAGGCAGGTGATCCATTCCGGATTCCGGTTGCCTCCATAGTTCACCATCGATTCGTGCAGGCCACGGAAACTCGAACCTGGATTCGACAAAACGAACTCAAAATCGAGAGTGTTGAGCACATCCACCATGTGGTCGGCTCCGGGACGCCCTGAAGTGAGGACGTCCGCCGAAACGGAAATCGGTCCCGTTTCGGCCGCTACCTGGCGGGGGGATGGCCCCACGGCCCCTCCCCAGGGTGCGGCACCCGGCTCGGCGCTTGCTGAAGGCACTTTCGTCACCGCGGCCGCCGCGCCGAGGGCTGCGCCTTTCAAAAATCCACGGCGATTGATGGAGCGCTTGCTGAACTTCTTCATCGACTTACTCCTTTGAGTCCTTCCGCGTTGTGTCTCCCGGCGGGTAGCTCGTGAGCGTCAGAATCGGGTCCTCCACGATGCAGCATTGTGCAGGCGGCCTGCCCATCGCGTGTAGCCCGCACACGAATAAAAGATCCCCGTCGTCAAAGCGGCACCCGGTGTTGCTGTGGATTGCTCCTTGCCAATGCTACGTTGTCTGCCCCACTTTCTACCCCGCTCTCGCCTGCTAGTTCTCGGGATTCAGTCCCGGAATGCTGGCTTGATTCGGGTTAAAGCGGGACACGTCGGAATCCGAATCCACCGGCGTAAAATAGCCCGGGGCGTCCACCGGTGCTGCACCGAGTTCGATGAGCAGCCGGGCCGTACTGGTCTTGACAAATCCCTCTTCACCGAGCTCTTCGTTCTTCGGGACCCATGGGAGGCGGATACCCATCGCTGCGCTCAGCGGCGTCTGCTGGTACTTGTCCCTGGCGTCGACGTGTGCGCCGTGATCCCCCAGAAAGCGAACGACCCCATCCGCCGCCAGGTGTGTCGCCATGTGGAGCGCCGTCCGGCCGTCAACATCGACCGCAGTCACGTCACCTCCAAGCGCCACCATGAGTTCAAGGGCCGCCAGAGCATCGTCTTCCTTCCCCTCAGGGAACGCCTCACGCCGGAGCATCCCGGCCGCAGCCATCAGCGGCGTGACCCTCGACCGTGTCGGCAACTGAGGGTCCGCGCCCGCATCCAATAAAATCTGAATCGTGTCGATGTCAGCTGAGGTCGCCGCGATCACCAATGGTGTCGCGCCCCGAAGGTTCGCACGAAAGCCGTCCACTCTGCTCTCGACAAGTTGAACGTCTGGATCCGCTCCATGCGCCAGAAGAGTTTTCACCAGCTCCGGCATGCTGGAACGGAAGTGCAGATACGATATTCCTTCCATGACCGCGTAGTGCAGCGGAGCCGCTCCTCCATCGAATGCGTTTGGATCCGCACCATTCTCCACGAGGAATATCGAAAGCGCTTCATGGCCGCTCGCCGCAGCCATCGACAATGGGGTCATGCCATCCGACGCCCCACCTTCGTTCACGTCGATCCCTGCTGATAATAGAACCCGGGCGGATTCGACATCGCCGACTCGAGCCGCAAACAGCACCGGCGTAAAACCGCCGTGAGAACGGGCATGAATATCGGCTCCGTTTTCGATCAACGCCTCGGCAACATCCGCGTGGCCGCGAGACACCGCCCACATCAGGGCGGTCTGTCCCCGCCGGGGTTCGAACGCATTCGGAGCCGCTCCACTGGCCAGGAGCGCCGTTACACCCTCCAGACTTCCAGCGCGCGCGCACGCCATCAACGCGGTTCTCCCCGTTGGAAGCGTCGTGTTCGACCCGGCTCCCGCTTTCAACAGCATTTCGACGAGGGCACCATTTCCGTTGCCGCAAGCCACCATGACAGGCGTGACACCATGATCATTCACCACGTTTACGCTCGCACCGGCGCGCATCAGCAACTCCGCTATTTCCAGCTCACCCCAGTGAACGGCCCAGTGGAGCGCTGTTGCACCGTCGGGCTGTGGTGCATTCACATCGACCTGACGTGTCAGCATCGCTCGCACCGTCTCGAGGTCTCTGGCCTTGACCGCAACAATCAGGTCCGGCGCGTCCCTACGGCGCTCAAACTGAGCGGCACCGGCAGAATTCACAGCCGACAGGAGAAGGATGACCCCGACAATAGATACTCTTAATCCTGCGATCATTTTCGCCTCCAGTCGGTCTTCCCCGCAGTCGTTTCGCTACGCAATATCCAGCCTGCCGGTGCTGTCGCCCAAGCTATCCAGGCCCACTCCCAACAGGTCCAGCATGGTCAGGATCAGATTCGTCATGGGAGTTGTTTCCGGGTAGCGTAAGTGCCGCCCGCCCCGCACTCCGCCACCCAGGAGGAGAAGGGGCAGATTGGAGTGCCAGTGCAGATTGCCATCGCTCAAGCTGCTGCCATACAGGATGAGCGTATGGTCCAGGAGTGAGCCATCGCCGTCCGGTGTCGCTCGCATTCTTTCCAGGAAGTACGCGAATTGCCTGGCCTGATAGATGTTGATCTGTATGACCTTGTCAATCTTGTCCTGTCTGTACTGATGATGCGTCAAGGTGTGATGACCATCTGGAATTCCAATCTCGTTGTAGGTGCGCAAACCAAACTCACGACCGGTCATGAACGTGCAAACGCGAGTCATATCGGTCTGGAAGGCCAGAACCTGCAGGTCATACATCAACCGGGCATGCTCGTCGAATCGCTCTGGGACATCAGGCGGTCGCTCCAAAATCGGCAATTCCAGCCCAGCCTGCTCTTCCGCCCGCTGGATGCGCCGCTCGACATCGCGAACCGCGTCAAGATACTCAGTGAGTTTGACTCGGTCCGTCGGACCCAGGCCCGCCAACAGGCGAGTCACCTTCTCGGTGACCGAATCGAGAATACTGCGATCCGTTTGTATCTGACGCAGCCGCACCGCCGGGTCCGTCGTTTCATGGTCTCCAAAAAGCCGTTCGAAGATTACGCGAGGGCGATTTTCCATCGGAATGGGTGTCGTCGGGCTGCTCCAGCAGAGTGTGTTCATGTATGCACAGGTGTAGCCGGCCTCGCATTGACCTAGCAACACGGGACTATCCACGCACAGCTCGAGTGACGCCAACTGGGTGTGCTGGGCGAATGACTTTGCAACGATCTGATCTGCCGAAACTCCGGCCCGCACGTCAGCACCTTCAGTTTTGTTCGGGTGGACGCCCGTGAGGAAGGTTGCCCCGGCGCGCGCATGGTCTCCGGTACTTTCGTTGGGCAGGGCACGCCCTTCGTTGTGGGTTAGGCCGGTCAATACCAGCATCCGATCCCGAAACGGTGCGAGTGGTTCAAGGATCGGCGTCGGTTCGTAACCCGTGCCTGTAACCGCCGGCGTCCATTTGTCCATGATCATCCCGTTCGCTGCGTATACCACGGACAGGCGGTTCGGCCGCTTGGCGATCGCTTGCCCCCCGGCTGCCATTGACGTAAACATCCCATCCAACAGTGGTAGCGCCAATGTGGTTCCAAGCCCACGGAGGAATGTGCGGCGGTGCATGGCCTTCTTGAAAATCATCATGATGCACTCCTCATCTGGAACGGCATGCTCTTCACAATACCTAGAATCACGGACGACCAACGATATTCGGCGGGCGCGGCCTCCCTGACGATCTTTCGAATCGCCGGGGCATCGTAATACTCCACGCCACGCCCCAGGGCATAGGTCAGAAGCTTTTCCGTCACCGTGTGGACCAGCTGTTCCGGACGGCTGAGTAGCAATGCGCGAAGCTGGGTCGGACCCTCGAACACGGTACCGTCGGGCAGTACGCCGGAAGCATCCACCTGGCGACCCGCATCCATCGTCCTCCATTTGCCGGTCGCGTCAAAATTCTCGAGGGCGAACCCCAGGGGATCCATGATGCTATGACAACCCGCACACGCCGGATTCACCCGGTGGGCTTCCAGTTGTTCGCGTACAGTCGACAGGTTGGGGTCAGCGCTCCGTGTTTCATCCAGGGAGGGTACGTTCGGCGGCGGGGGCGGGGGCGGGGCGCCCAGGATGTTTTCGAGGAGCCACTTTCCGCGAATCGTAGGCGCGGTCCGGGTGGCATACGACGTCACCGTCAAGACACTTCCCTGACCCAGCAATCCTTTACGATTCTCGTCACTCAAGGTCACACGCCGGAAGTTATTGCCGACAACGCCGGGAACGCCATAATGCTGTGCGAGACGTTCATTGAGGAAGGTGTAGTCTGCCCCTATCAGGTCCACTACGCTACGATCCTCGCGGAGCATGCTCTCGAAGAAAAGCTCCGTTTCACGCCCGAAGTCGTCCCGCAGGTTGGCAACGAAATCAGGAAATACCTCCGGGTTCGGCCACACGGCCGCCACGTTTCGCAAGTACAGCCACTGGCCCGCAAAGTTGTCCACCAGAGCCCTCGAACGGCCATCGGCCAGCATGCGCCGGACCTGGTATTCCAGCATCGCAGGATCCCGGAGGTCGCCGCGTTCGGCGACTTTCAGCAATTCGTCGTCGGGAAGGCTGCTCCAGAGGAAGAAAGATAGACGGGACGCCAGTTCCAGGTCGCTAATGTGATATGCCGTCGTGGGCGCTACGTTCGCCGGATCCCGTTCGAATCGGAACAGGAACTCCGGATCCACCAGGATCCTTCGAAGGGCGGTCTCGATTCCTCTCTCGAAACTTAAGCGTTCCTGGCCCTGGCTGCGCCCCGCAGTGTAGAAAGCCATCACAGTCTGGAGGTCGGGTTCCTCGAGCGGCCGGCGGTAGGCGCGACGCGCTAACTGGGACAGAATCTGCCGGGCACAGGGTGTTTCTTCAGCGATGGTGTCGGGGTGGCACACAAGAATCCGGCGCCGACTCGGCGTATCCCCCACACCCCGTGTGTCGTAGGGACCCGAAATGGTGACGGATCCGACCGCGGGGCCGGCCGCATCAAAGTTGTAGCTGTCCACGTTGGAATAGTCCGTGAACTTCGGCTGAAACACACCTTCAGGCTCCACGGTCTGGTCCACGAGAGTCACTCCAACCAGATGCGTGCCCGCCTGGCCTGGAATGTGCACTTCCAGGCCGGCGTCCACTTCGTCCTCCTCGGTCTGGGTCCGTATACCGGGCTCGAGTCCGCCGATCGTAAACGTCCTGATTCTTTCTCCGTCGAGGCGAAGGTCCAGCTCATGGAGATCCTCTAAACCGACGGCTATCGTGATACCTCCGGCTCGAGATCTGTTTCTCTGCAGGCGAATTTCCACGGTGTAGTCGCCGTCAACGGGAAAATGGTGGCGAATCGCAGCGCCGCCACGGGAGCCAAACGGCAAGTCTTCACTCATGCGGCGATCCTGCATCGTGAACCTGGGAATTTCGTATGTCTCGACCACCGGGGGGCTGAGAGCATCTCCGATAGCGAGACGGCTGATCTTTCGTGAGGCCGACATGTAGGCCTCCATCAGCGTGGGGGATACGGTCAACGCACCGCCGATATTGTCGAAGCCGTAGCTTGCGTCGTCGGCAGGAAGCAACGACCCGATATCAATCGCATCGATGTCGATGGCCAGCAGGTCGCGGATGGCATTGGTGTATTCGGTACGGTTGAGCCGCTGCAGGGCCGGCCTGCCGGGATTGGGCCGTGCGGCCCCAGCCCGGTCCAGTTCGGTCTCCAGATACGTCACGAATTCGTCCCTGGCGCCCTCGTCCGGTCGCGCCATATTGGCCGGGGGCATGGCGTTGGTGCGTAATTTCTCGAGAATCTCTTCCCAGATCTCGGCCCGGTCGCCGACATTCTCGACGTCCATCGTATCGAGCGTGAGACCCGCCGACTGTTGGATGACATTGTGGCAAGTGACGCAATAGGTATCCAGGAACCCACGATGGGGTGAGATCGCCAATCCCGATGGGCTCGAGGGGTCCTGTGGGGGGGCCGGGCTGGCTGCGGGCAAAAAGCACACCAGCACAGCGAAGCAGACGCCGGCACTGCCCACAATGGTCCTTAACATTCGCAGATTCTCCCTCGCAGAGGCTTCAGGTCGCGCCCCTCCATACCGACTGAATATGGCCTAGACCCCCTTATTTAACAACAGCCTACGCAGCTTGACGATTTATGTCAATGACATTAAACGGTGCATTCCAGGTTCCGAAACCTCAAGAAAATACTTCTGGCGAGAAGAACCGGGTTTTCACCCAGCCGACGGATATGGGCTCACGTCCAATTCGTCATCGGCCAATCAGGCTCTCTACAGCTGTCAACGTGGCCCTCCGCCGGCGTTCAATTCACCCCTCTCCGCGAACCCGAGCTCACGGTAGCCACCGAAGCCTGTACGACACTATCGATTTCCTCTTCCGTAGTCCATCGTCCGAGACTGAAGCGCACGGCGCCCATACCGGCGTCGGGTGAGACGCTCATTGCCGCGAGCACCGGCGAGAGTTCCACCCGGTCGGCGTGGCAGGCGGAACCGGTGGATGCAGCGACACCGTCGAGGCCCCTAAGCACTTCGGCACCGACCCGGCCGACGAAGGACACGTTGAGCGTATTCGGTAGCCGGAGCTCGGGATGACCGTTCAGGACTATCCGACTCCCAAGTTCTTCACTGAGGCAGTTCCATAATCGGTCGCGCAGCGACCGCACGCGTGCTTGGTCCGAGAGGTCGGTGGCAAGAACCGAGGCCTGCCCGAGCGCTGCGGTCAGCAGGGCGCTCTCGGTTCCGGCCCGGTGACCACCTTCGTGACCGGCACCATGAATTAACGGTTCCAAAGGTTCCATCGACCGTCCGTGCCGAATATAGAGAGCGCCGACCCCCTTGGGCGCGTAGAGTTTGTGGCCAGCGATCGTCAGCAGGTCAACGCCCAGGGCGTCGACATCGGTGCGAATCTTGCCGGCCGACTGAGCGGCATCGGAATGAAGCGGAATGCCGTGTTCCCGTGCGATCAGGCTACACGCCTCGATCGGCTGCAGGGTCCCGACTTCGTTGTTGGCGTGCATGATGCTGATGAGAATCGTGTCGGGAGTGATCGCCCGTCGCACTTCGTCGGGGTCGATCCGACCGTCGCCGTCCACGGGCAGCCACGTGATCCGGGCGCCCAAGCGCTCAAGGAACCGGCACGGCTCGATCACCGCAGGATGTTCGATCCGTGTGGTGATGATGTGTTTGCGGGAGCGGGGGCTGCCGAAGAACGTTCCCTTGATTGCATAGTTGTTGGATTCGCTGCCGCCGCTGGTGAAGACGACTTCCGAATCCTCGCAGCCGAGCAGCCCGGCCACCTGGCCCCGCGCCGTGTCGACGATGTCGCGTGCAGGCACGCCGGCCCAGTGCGGGCTGGATGGGTTGCCGAAAGCATCCTGCAGCAAATCGCGCATGACCGACTGCACCTCGGGAGCAATCGGCGTGCTGGCGTTGTAGTCGAGATAGATCCGACCCATGGCTGAGGGTGTCCCCGCATGTGACGCTTCACATGTAAGTTTTCAGAAGTGTCGGAGGGGCGCGCGTCCCCTGTTTGACGATGCCCTCGATTCGATCCTGAAACTACTGCAGCTGGCGGCGGATCCTCACGCCGGACGCGTCAAGTGGCACCGCCCCGAGACCGACCAGAAGATCTGCCAGGCCCTGGCGATACCGGCGTGGGCGCACGTCAAAGTTGTCGCGTAAGTCGACGGTTATGACGTGGCTTGCGATACTCAAAGGCGTTTGCCCGTGGTGGTCCACCAGGTCGAGTCGGGCGCCGTTGTTGGCTAGAAATTCGACGATGGGTTCGGACCCGATAAATGCGGCCGTATGCATTGCGGTCATGCCATAGTCGTTGATCGCGTTGACTTCCGAGCCCAATCGAACGGCCACCTGAATCGCCACCAGGGCCTGCTTTTCCTGTTCCAGGCTGTAGTCGTTCCAGTTCGTCCGGACCGTGTCGGCACCGGCTGCCGCCATCAGCGGCGTGGTTCCGGCGACGTAATTGACGCGTCGACCGCTGCCGCCCAGCAGATACACGGTCTCGGTGGTCGCCAGGTTCGGATCGGCGCCGCCACTGACGAGGAGAGGCATGGCCTGAGCGTTGCGCTGCTGTGCGGCAAGGTAAAATGGTGTTGCGCCAACCGGGAACGTGCCTCCCGGCGTCCCCTCGATGACGATTCGAGTGGGGGCTTTCAAGAACGGCAGGTCGGGCACCGGCTTCAATTCAGTGTCGGCGTCTGCTTTCATCGTTCGGGCATTCGGGTTCGCGCCATAGGTCAACAGAGGCTGCACCGACCGCACCATGTTCGAACGCATGACCGCGTAGTGCAGCGGTGTGAAACCTCTGTTGTCCACTGCATTGGGGTCTGCGCCCGCTTGGAGCAGAAGCTCGGTGAGGTTGCCGTGGCCGCTGGCGAGAGCTGCCAGTAAAGGGCTCATGCCCTCCAAAGAAGCGTTGTTGACATCGGCTCCCGACGCCAGCAGGATCTGGACCGGTTCCGGTTGGCCCTGCTGGGCAGCAAACATCAGGGGTGTAAACCCGCCGTTGGAACGAGCGTCGATCAGCGCCCCGGCATCGATGAGCGACTGGGCGACCTCAGAATGCCCTTCGGCTACTGCCCACATCAGAGCAGTCTGGGCGCGGCGAGTTTCACCTACGCTCACCTCGGCGCCCGCTGCGATCAACTGTTTCACGACGTCCAGGCTGCCGATGCCCGCCGCCGCCATCAGTGGCGTTTCGCCGAAACGCAAGGCTGCGTTTGCAAGCGCGCCCGCTCCCAACAGCGCCCGGACCATGGCCGCATTCCCAGTGGCACTGGCCATCCAGAGAGGTGTCGCCCCATTTTCGTTCGACACGTTGAGTTTGGCTCCGGCCTGAATCAGCAACGCCACCATTTCCAGATCGCCCCAGTGCGCCGCCCAATGCAGGGCAGTCGCGCCATCGGGCTGCGCCTGGTTCACATCGACGTTTGCTTCAATCAGCAATGCGCGAACGGTCTCCAGGTTCTGCTCCTTGGCCGCCTGCCACAATGGAACATTATTTTGAACCTCTGCGAGGCTCAACATCGGACCCAGCAGGGCCACTGTGCAGATCGCCAAGACAGCACGGGTGTGGTGAATCATCGGACATGCCCTCCCTCGGCCCGGGGAACGCAGATCGACAACCAGTCGTTCGAACCTGCTGGATATCTGACTGCGCGATTTCTCCACAAGTCCATATCGAACGCTCCTTCGTTGCGCTGCTACATCGTGAGCAGTCGGGGTTCCCCGGTGCTGTCTCCGAAACTTTCCACCGGCACCCCGACGATTTCCAGAAGGCGGAGGTAAAGATTGGCCAGAGGCGTACCCGACGGATAGCGGAGGTGGCGCCCACCCTTGAGCGCGCCCCCACCTCCACCTGCCAGCACAATGGGCAGGTCTCTGGGAATATGGAGATTGCCGTCGCCGAAGCCCCCGCCGTAAAGAATTATGGAATGATCCAGCAGGGAGCCATCGCCGTCCGGGGTGGACTGCAGCGTTTCGAGGAAATGAGCAAACAGCCGAGAATGATAGGCATTCACCTTGGCTACCCTGTCGATCTTAGCCCGATCGCCCTGGTGGTGGGTCAGCGGATGGTAGGAATCGGGCACGCCGATCTGAGGGTAGGTCATCGTGCTTTGCTCGCGACCGATCATGAAGGTGCTCACGCGAGTCAGGTCGCTCTGGAAGGCGAGTGCCAGCAGATCAAACATCAATTGGACATGCTCGTCGAACGTCACAGGAATTCCCGCCGGTCGATCCAATTCCGGCAGGTCGCGGGAAGACTGCTCTTCCGCTCGTTCGATACGCCGCTCGACGTCACGGAGTGCATCAAAATACTGACCGAGCTTGCTGCGATCCTCCGGACCCAACCCGGCACGCAAACGTTCAACGTCCCGGGCGGCGAAGTCCAGGAGGCTGCGTTTCTCACGGATGCGCGCGACCCGAGCGGCCGGTCCGGTACTGTCGCTGTCACCGAATAGCCGTTCGAACAGTGCGCGCGGATTATTTTCAATCGGAAACGGTGTGGTTGCATCTCCCCAGCTGATCGTGCTGTTGAAGACGCAGCTGTCGCCGTCGCAAGCACCTACAATCGCTCCGGACTCGATTCCCAATTCAAGCGATGCCAGTTGGGTCTCTCTGGCGAACTGAGCGGCAATGATCTGGTCCACCGAAATTCCAGCCCGCGGTTTGACCCGCCCTTCCACGGAACGCACAATCGGATGAACACACGTCAGGAATGAAGCGGCGGCTCGCGGATGCTCTCCACCGGATTCGCCAGGAATACCCAGAGCCTCGTTGTTGTCGAGCCCGCCGAGCACGAGAAGCGAATCCCGGAACGAAGCCAGCGGTTCCAGTGTTGGACCCAAGCCCCAGACAGCGCCTTCTCCCGTCGTCGTCCATCGATCCGGAATCGCCCCATTCGGGAAATAGACGACGCCCACGCGCAATGCGGGTTTACGGGTGGGGTCCTGGCTTCGGGCCGCCAGCGGCGGGACCATAGCGTCGAGCAGTGGCAATGCAAGCGCAGCGCCCGCTCCACGCAGAAAGGCGCGGCGTGGTATGGACTTCTTAAAAATCATCATGGTGCCTGTGATCTCCTCATCTGGAACGGAACACTCTCGACCACCGCCAGTACGACCGATGACCAGCGGTAATCGCTGCCGGCGGCCTGACGCGTGATACGGCGGAGAGCGGGCCCATCGTAGTACTCAATCCCCCGGCCCAGTGCGTAGGTCAAAAGTTTTTCGGTGAAAGTGCGGGCAAACTGTTCGCGCCGGCCGAGCAGTACCTGGCTGAGTCCGGCAGGACCCTCAAACCGGGCGCCGTCGGGCAATTCTCCCGATGTGTCCAGAGGGGATCGATCGCCGCTCATGGTGCGCCACCGGCCAATCCCATCAAAGTTCTCCAGGGCGAAGCCTGGCGGGTCCATCAGATTGTGGCAACTCGCACACGCGGGATTCGTCCGATGCATTGCCATCCGATCTCGCATTGACAGCTTGCCGGCCTCGATGCTCTCTTCAAGCGGTGGGATCTGTGGCGGCGGGGGGGGTGGGGGCGCACCCAGCAGGTTTTCCATCACCCATTTTCCACGCAGGGTCGGTGACGTGCGTGTGGCATACGACGTCACAGTCAGGATCGCGCCTTTACCCAGCAAACCCCATCGGTTCTCGTCGGCGAGCCTCACACGCCGGAAATGATTCCCGTACAGCCCCGGAACCCCATAATGCCGGGCCAGCGGTTCGTTTAGAAACGTATCGTTCGCATCCAACAGATCCAGGATGCTGCGATCATTGCGCATAATATCCTGAAAGAACAGATCCACCTCCGTCTTGAACGCGTCCCTCAGGTTTTCCGTGAATTCGGGAAACACTGTCGGGTCCGGCGGGGACATGGAGTCCAGGTTGCGCACGTGCAGCCATTGCAGGGCAAAATTGTTGACCAGGGCCTGTGAACGGGGATCATCGAGCATCCGCCGCACCTGTTGGGGCAGAAGCGCAGGATCGCTCAGCGTGCCAGCCTGGGCCAGTTCCAACAGTTCCTCGTCAGGCAGGCTGCTCCACAGGAAGAACGACAGGCGGGAGGCCAGTTCGAGGTCGCTGATGGGGTAGGCGGTTTCCCCGACCGCACCCTCAGGGTCGCGCTCGAAACGGAACAGAAACTCCGGGCTGATCAGAATGCCCTGAAGCGCCATCCCGACCCCGGCCTCAAATCCCTCTACGTTACGGCCAATGTCGTAGAGACCCAGCAATCGCTGGATATCATCTTCAGAGACGGGCCGGCGAAAGGCGCGCCGTGCAAGCGTAGACAGAATCTGTATGGCGCATATCCGCTCGTCTTCGTCGCCCGACGGATGACACACGAAAATCTTATTCCGGCTGGGGGTGTCTCCGGGACCTGATGCATCATAGGGACCCTCGATCGAAACCCAGTCCACGCGGCCTTCAGGAGAGGCTCTTCCCGGACCTTCGTGCTTTGAAGTATCTTTGAGAAAAGAGACGCCGACCGACCGCATACCCGCCCGTGCCGGGATACGAACTTCCAGATCCTCATCCGGCCCGCGTCCGTTACCGACGGAAAAGAGCATCATTCTTCGACCGTCCAGGCGAAGCTCAAGCTCGTTTCCAGGCTTCGTGTCACCGTCTAGACCGACATTAGCGGCTGTTCCGTCGCCGGGCAGGCGAATGCGTACTATGTAGTCGGCATCGAGCGGAAAATAGTGACGGAGGGCCGTGCCTCCCCGCGACCCGAACGGGAGCTCTTCGCTGACCCGGCCCTTTTGTTCCAGGTTCCGGGACACCACATAGGTCTCTGTGACCGGAGGTGCACGGACATCTCCAATCGCCAGCCGGCTGACTCTTTTTGCCGCCGACAGGTAGCGCTCCATCAGTAACGGAGACAGCGTCAGCGTGTCTGCGATGTTGTCGAAACCGTGACCGGAGGCAGCGTCGGGCGGAAGCAACGACCCGGAGTCGATCTCCAGATCCAACAGGTCACGTACCGCATTGTTGTATTCCCCACGATTGAGGCGGTGCAGAACAGGCCGTCCGGGATCCGGTCTCGCATTGGCGGCACTGTCGAGCGCCATCTCCAGGTAGCCGCTGAGGCTGTCGTAGGTGGTCGGGTCCGGCCGCGGCATCCCGGGTGGGGGCATCGCCCCAGAACGCAGCTTCTGGACCACCCTTTCCCACACCTCGGCGTGATCGCCGACATTCGCGAGACGGTTTCTACCGTCGCTCAGATCGAGGTCTGCCTGAGCTTGTGCTGGGTTGTGGCAGGTGACACAGTAGCGGTCCAGGACCTCGCGATACGCGGCAGCCGAAACCGGGACGGGATTCGACCCCTGGGATCGCGCCATCGGCCCGAAGCCAAGGCCCATCACTATCACTGTTATCCCGCTAATCACAACGCTTTTCACCCGAACCACCTCGCTTGGCACTGAGGATTGCTATTCACCGAATTATAAGCTCGATTGCTTGCTCAGTCGGAGAAAAGATTCACGTGTGTCGTGTGGACGCTGTCGGTTGAAGCGTTAATCCCAAAGGTATCCGTAGAAGACACCGCCAGCTTGATAGTTGCCAACAATCTGACCGCGATTATTGATTGCGCTAGTTTGGGTTAATGTGGCGTGGGGCACATCGATCATGGTGACTCTGCCCCCGTCCAGAAGGAAACCGTGGCGGATATCCTCATTGTCAGAGCGCCCGACGATCTGGCCCCTATCATTGATCCCGCGGGCCTGGGTTAACGTCGCGCCGGGAACGTCAATCGTGGTGAAGCTACCATCGTCCAGGAGAAATCCATGGCGGATGCCGTCAAGCTCATAGAACCCGACGATCTGGCCCAGGTTATTGATCCCTCAGGCCTGGGTGATCGTCGCGTCCGGGACATCAATCGTCGTGAATGAGCCGTCGTCGAGGAGAAAGGCGTGGATGTTCCCGCCGGCCTCATAGCGACCAACGATCTGGCCGCGGTTATTGATGCCTCGGGCATAGGTCAACGCTGCACCCGGAACATCAATCGTTGTGAAGCTACCGTGGTCGAGGAGAAAACCGTGGGTCCCGCCCGAACCCACGATGTGGCCGTGGTTATTGATCCCTCGAGCCTGCGTCAGCGTCGCGCCCGGAACTTCAATCGTTATGAAGGTGGCCGCAACGACGACCGATGTCGCCACAGCGAACAGGCTCACCACCAGCGCTCCGGTCCGAAACCGCTGCCACATGGAGTTCGAACGGCCGCAAGCACGTCTAAGGGTACGTGACATAGAACTCCAGGGATTCGGTCAGCCCTCCGCCCGGAAGGGGCGTCTCCACCGAAATCAGGAACGTTCCCACTGCTGAAGTGAGCGCGCTTCCAAGTGTTGCCGAAAGCTCGGTCGAGCTGACCCACCGCGTCGGTACTCGGAATTCACCGATCCGTACGACCGAGTTTGGAATAAAATTCTGGCCCAGAATCCGCAGGGTCACTTCGCTCCCCTCGGTGGCCACAGGAGGCTGGACGTCGGAGATCGAGGGTACCGGGTTGTACAGGTGCTTGGACTCCGGCCCGTAGCGGAGAAACGGGAACCGATAGTCGCTGTGGAAACTGGTGTCCATGATTTCCCCACCGCGGATAACAGTCTCCACGGTCCTGGCATTCTGGATGTCCTGGAGGGGATCGCTGGCGAGAATCACAAGATCCGCGAGTTTGTTCAACTCTACGGTCCCCAGGCTGTCCTCAAGTCCAAGAATTTCCGCTGCCCAGAGCGTGGAGCTCTGGATAGCCTGCATCGGCGTGAGGCCTGCGTCCACCAACAGATCCATTTCGTGGTGCAGGCTAAGCCCGGGCGTGAGGGCGGCCGCGGTGTCGGTTCCCGAATAGATCTTACCGCCCGCCTGGACGAACCGCTTCAGGAAGTCCTGCACCTTGCGATATCCGTTGAGAAACTCTGCCCTGTCGGCCGCGGTCTCCGAGTCCGCCCAGTGGTACTGCCCCAGGAAAACCAGCCGCTCGCTGAGGGGCACGTATTGAAGGTCGGGCCGATTCAGGAGGCGCGCGTCTTCGAGCTCGTGCTCGCGCGCTCTGTCGGTGAGGGCTTTCCATTCAAAATGCAGTGTGGGGTTGATGAAGACGTTCCGTTGGATCAGGTGCGGGATCAGGTCATCGAAGACGGCGGGATCCATCCATTGGTATAGAGAGCTGTTTTTGTGACCCGTTTCGATGTTCATTCCCTCGACGGCTCTCAGCCCCTCCGGGCTGCGAATCGTGGCGAGGGCTATGCCCGTCATATGCTCCATTCCGTTGATACCCCAATTCGCTGATTCGAACGCATCCAAAGAGTGGGAAATGACAGAGATGCCGGCGTCGCGGGCTTCGCGAGCGAGCGGCGTAAAGATTTCCTCGGGGATGAACTCGCTCAGCTTTATGCAGTCCGATTTTTCCTTCAGTAGAGCCACCGCCTGGGGGGCATCCTCCGGTCTCTGCAGGAGAGTAACCTGTCGCAATCGGATCGCCGGGCCCGTTTCGCCTGTCCCATCTTCCACGAAGTTCGCCGAGCCACAGAAGTAGAACCGCGGTCCGCGAATCTTGCCTTCGTTCAAGCCTTTCTTGACAGCCGTCAGCCAGGCAAGCGGATCCCCCAGGTCGTAGACGGCCGTCACACCGTAGGCCAGAAAGAGTTCGCCCATGTATCCGCGGTAGTGGACATGGGAATCAATCAAACCGGGGATAACGAACTTTCCACCCGCATCGATCACTTCTGTGTCCGCCGGCAACTCCTGCCCCGCGGTGTCCCCGGTCCAGATCCTGCTGATCCGATCTCCATCAATCAGAATGTTCGCGTTTTGCACCGCCGCCGCGCCCGTGCCATCAATCAACGTGCCCCCGCGGATCAACAGCGGCCGGGCTTCGAGCTCAGAAGGCAACACGTTGTCCTGAGCCGCCTGGGCCGGTATAACTGCCGCCAGAGTCAGGGTGGCTGCGATCACGATACCTGCGCCTGGGGCGGCCAATGATCGTGTCATCTGGGGGTCCTCCGCCAAGAGATATGGCTTTAAATTCGTGATTTCAATAACACTACTTGACGCGTGGGAATCCGCAAGGCGACCGGGTACCGGCCGGGTCGCGTGCCTGCTTCATATGTCCATTCATATATCCATCCATATTTCGAGGAGAACGGACAAGTCGGTATCCCGACCGAGGGCTCCAGGGATGGATCCGTCGTCAGAAAATTTCCGGCACCGAAAACACCAGAACACCGTTCAAGCGCATATCGGAAACAATCACTGGGCTGTATCTTAGCTAGCCTGTATCTTAGCTGCTCGAAGAGCCCAACTCCAGAATCGGTCAGCTTTGAACGATCTGAACGCTGATCCCTTCCGGATCCTTGATATGAAACCCGGCGTCAATATTCTGTTCCGGAGTTAGACCATGCTCCCCTAGGATCCGCGTGGCGGTATCCCTGTCGAATGAGCTGACACCGATCGCGAAGTGATCCACCAAGCCCGTAGGATTCTTGTGGTGGAGGGACACGAGGTTTCCAGTCGTCCCCAGTCGTACGATTTCGTTGGCCTCATCCTGACTCACCACAGACAGACCGAATACGTTCTGATAGAACGCGACTGAACGCGGCAAATCGCTCACCTGAATGCTGATGTGGTCGATCGTCTCGGCTTGGAGCCCGGCCTGTTGAGGTTCGGCGGCTGATGCCGAGGTGCCCGCTGCCGTCAGCATCGCCAGACCCCCAATTAATTCTCGGCGCGTGAGCGCGCCCCTTTCAAAGTGTTTCAGCAGATCGGAAATGATGGTTTCCATTTGGCCTCCTGGCGCTAAAAGGTGGATTGCGCCGCCAGTCTACATCCCGTCCGCTGCCGCGGACAATAAAAATACGCCGAGTGTTCGGGCGATGGGCTCATCAGCGATATCAGAAGCTTTTTATCGATTGAGCGGGCGTGAGTGTGTAGCTGTTCCAGTGCTCCAGCAAGGGGAATCGAAACCCTCGTCCGTGGGTGGCCTCAAGCACTGTTGCACATCTGGGGAGAGGATAGGATCCTTAGAGATTTTGTTTGCCCCGCCCTCCATTCCCTCATATGCTCCACGAAGCCTTCTTCAGCGCAATTAAGTAGTCGCCAGATACGGAGTTCATGGTGTTCAAACCAGAACACGTTCAGCCTGTATCACAACACCGGTGAGGTGTGTGCGGCATTAACCACCGATCGCAGCAGGGGCACCGCTTAGACCACACTGTTGCGATTCCCCTCCACCGGTCATCTGGCCCCGACATCGAAGAAGGCGTCGTGATCAGCATCACGATTCTAAGCAATCCAGCAAAGGAGACATGAAATGAAATCGTTAGCAACATTGCTCCTGGTCGGCATTTTCCTGACGACTCCAGACCTGGCCCAAAGTGATGAGGAGGCTGTTAAGGCAGGGGTGCTGGAATTCTACTCACGGCTGAACAATGCAGATCCGAGTTTCGTCTCGTTCTGGCACGCTAACGCAACGGCATACGCGAGGGACGGTGGACTATTAGGATCTGACGTTGGCCAGCGAACCCAGAGTGCGGTCCAGGCCTCGTTTGATGCGGGACTGGAGTACAACGTCACCGTTCGAAATCTGGAAGCCGACATTTATAATGGCGACTCCGCGGTCGTCACCTACTACACGGGTGGAATCGTAAGAAATCCAGCCGGCGGAAACATTGAGGGAGGCAGCTATCGAGCCACTATAATTTGGGCGAAAGACGGGGGAATGGAAAATCATTCAACTTCACATCTCGCCTCTGGGATAAGGTCAGTTACGTCGGGGTTGAAATTGTCGCCGAGGCGGCCTCAGAAAGTCACGGAGTGTGCGCATGCGCCGAGACATTTCTTGTGTCTAACTCCCGCCTCTAATATACTTTAGCGAGCTTTGCGCCTTTCCTGCGGCGCCACACTCTACAGTAGAGAGACAGAAAGAGACATAGAGAGAAAAGGAGATATCCAAATGAAGCTACACGTTGTGTGGGCCGTCCTGGCCATGTTCGGGGGAGCCACTCTCACGCTTGCCCAAGACCACGCCCAACATCAGGCCGCCGCAGTGGAACAGGTGACTGAACCCGAGCACATCTTTTGTCCGACGATGAAAACCGGACAGTTGTGCACGCACGGCACGGCAGCCAACCTGGGCATGACGGGTGAGAAAATGGAAGAGTGGAGGGCGATTGCGCGCACTTACAACCAGAGAGTGGACGCTGCGACAGAGCAGTTGTTCCGCGATGCCGAGGCAACCCTGACGCCGGAGAAGGTCGCGCTGTTGAAGGCGTGGTTTGCTGTTGGCTTGAATCCCGAGATCAACGAAATCCTCTACGGGAAAGGCTTGTACGAAGGGGCAGAGGCCGCGTCCCCGGCGAGCAATGAAGAATGAAAACGGAATGAACTGTGGAAAACGAATCCTTATCCGCTCGCGTCCCTCGATGCGGGCAGGATACGGAATGATATCGATTGAGCACAGCTATCGCTGATCGAGGGCCCCCGGGCCCTCTCGACCCTTTCTAATCAGATTCTACATAACCGAGTAAACGCAGGAGAATCAACCCCACTGAGATCTATGGGGTCCCCGAGGATCCGGCAGCTTCGGCCTTGGCCCCCTCAAGCATTCGACGTGCAATCGGAACGTAGGCCATGGCCGTAAAGGGCATGACAGCGACGTACAACAGGGTTGTGATGGCGAGCGCCGGGTCACCGAGCAGGGTCAACGTGACCAGCAGAGACAGCGTCAAGTTCTGAACTCCCACCTCAAAGGCGAGTGTCACACGCTGGACGGCGTTCAGCCTGAATGCCCGGGCCAGTCCGTAGCCCATTGCCATCGATAGCAGGTTCAAGCCAACCACCAGCAAGCTGGAGCTGAAAAAATACTGACTGATCGTCTCATAGCTGGTCACAGCAGTCGCCAGAACGATCATGATAAGCACGATCACAGTCACTTTCCGAAGTCCTTCAATGACACGGCGGGCAAACGAGGGCCACAGCCCCCGAATCAACATGCCAACGCAGACTGGAACGACGGTAAAAAGTGCAAGCGTCTGAAACATCTGTAACATTGGGAGCGTCGGAATCTGACCTTGCTGGACGAAGATCTGAAGGGCGGCATACGTCAACAGAGGGAGTGTCAACACGGTAATAAAGCTGGCAATGGCCGTCAGGGTCACCGATAGCGCCACGTCGGCTCGGGCGGCAAATGCGTACGCATTGGAAGTCACACCACCCGGACACGCCGCGAGAATGATCGCTCCCACGGCGATTTCCGGTGTGGGTGCCAGCAACAGCGCCAACAAGAATGCCAGCAATGGAAGCAGAACGAGTTGCCCCGTGAGGCCGCTGACGACACCTCTTGGAAACAGCATGACCGTTTTGAGATCGGCGAGGGTGAGTGTCAGACCCAGCCCCACCATAACGAAACGCAGGAGCCATGGGATCAGCTCTAGGTACAGAAAATTGATGAATTCAAATTCCATTGACCTGCTTCTGTCCTGCCGCGCTCCATCCCGGCCCCGCGTTCGAAAGCCTGAGTCTCCCGTTCTAAGGCCAAACGTCGGCCATCAATATCAATTCGGACCTCGGAAATCTCGGTATATATAACTGCATATAGGTCCTATTCGCAAAAAAAGCAGCGGCCCCGTGTTCGGAGCCCGCTATTCAGCGACGTGGAAAGCGGTCACGGCAGCTGTACGGGCCCGCAGCGATGCCCCACAGGTTGACCTTTGTACCCTGAATTGACAGTATCGGTGAACGAGATGCTCGTGCAAACCCACGGGGCACGCGTTGCGTGGCGCGAGGGTCGGCGTCGGGGGGAGATCCCCGCTCATGAAAGTAGCGGCTCAGATTCTCCGACCGCGCCAGCAGCAATACGCCACAACGACAGCGCGGAAGAGCAGGGAGGGACGCAGAATGAAATTCAAGGGTGTGAATCGCCGTCGCTTTTTTCACTCGGCGATGGCGGGTGCCACAGGAGTCCTGGCGGCATCTCGATTCGAAGGGCCACTTGGCGCCCGTGCGCAAGAAAGCAACGCCACTATCCGAAGAGCAGATCGCTATGAGGACTCCTTCATTTTTGAGAGACAAGCCTTTACCTGGCCCGGGGGGAAGACGCTCGCGGTGTGGATCATTCCGAACGTTGAAGTATGGCAGTTCGACTCGCCCGCCGGCGCGGCGATTTCACCTAATACCCGCAACCGGGTTCCCGATGTCATCAACTATGGGTGGCGCGACTATGGAATCCGGGTGGGGCTATGGAGAATTGCGGACGTGCTGGATGCGGCAGGGATCCGGGCGACGGTGGCTTTGAACTCCATGGTCTGCGAGGTGTACCCCAAAGCGGTTGAAGAAATGACGGACCGGGGCTGGGAAATCATGGGCCACGGCATCACCAACAGCTCGAACCTGGCGAATCTTCCCATTGAGCAAGAACGGGAAGTGATCCGAACAACGCTCGGGACCATAGAGCAGGCGACCGGGACGCGGCCGCGCGGCTGGCTCGGACCGGGGCTCGTGGAAACATTCAATACCCCTGACCTTCTCGCCGAAGAGGGCGTCGTCTACGTCGGGGACTGGAACAGCGACGATCAGCCGATCGAAATGAAGGTGAAGACCGGCAGGCTTTTCGCTGTCCCCTACGGCATGGAAATCAACGACATGTCATTGATCAACCGCCACAATTATACGGGGGAACAATACCTGCGGGCACTGGTGGACCAGTTCGACAGTCTGTATGCCGATAGCGAGACCACTGCACGCGTCATGGGAATTCCCCTACATCCGTTCCTGACCGGACAGCCCCGGCGCACGCCTTATCTGAAAAGGGCGATTGCGCATTTTCAACAGCACGATCGGGTCTGGTTCCCCACTGGAGGTGAGATCGTAGACGCCTATCAGCAGATCGTCGCGTAGAGAAGTCGCCCGCGGGCTCAAGGCAGTGAAGTCAACGAAGCGGATTCCGATGCCCGGGAGCTTCGGCATCTGACAGGCTATGAAAGTCGACGCTAACGTCAGTTCGTCTCAGATTCGGCGGGCTGCGTTCCGTAGAACCTGACGCGTCTCATTTCGGCGATATCTTCGGGCGTCCATTCCTTGGCTCCCAACTTCACAAGCAGATCCGCAGTGTTATTATGGCCCGCATAGAGGTCGCCGCGATTCGGATCCGCGCTGATGCCTTCTGCCATACTCCAGGGCGTCTCGCCGAGCTGGTTCTTCGGATCCACTGCGGCGCCATGGTCCACCAAAAACTGGACGATTGCGTCGGCGCCCGTGTAGGCGGCGGCGTGCAATGGAGTTTCTCCACCGGAATTGCTCTCATTGAGATCGGCGCCCAGTTCCACCAGCAGCTTGACTGCTTCGAGAGCCTGCTGCTTCTCATCTTCCCTCCGGTATCCGTTCCAGGCGCCTCCCGCCGCCGACATCAATGACGTCGTATTTCCCTCGCCGCGAAGCTGCGGATCGGCACCCGCAGCCAAAAGCGCCCGCATCAGGTCGACATCGGCTGAGGTTGCGGCTAGAAGGAATGGCGTCGCATCCACCATGCTCGGCACACCGGGTCCATGCAATCCAACCGTAGTTCCGAAAGTGATCAGGACTTTCTTAATTCGAACATTCGGATTGGCCCCATCGTCAAGGAGCGCCTGGGTCAATTCCCGCATGTTCGAAGGCCTCACTTTGTAGGCATCATCATATGCGGAGGTGGGTGCCGCGCTGATGATTTCCGCCATCCCACGTGCCAACGCGTAGTGGAGGGGGGTGATCCCACTGCCGTCGGCGACATTCGGGTCGGAACCGGCCTCCAGTAGATAGAGACCGATGGCTTCGTGGCCGCTGGCCGTCCCCACCGTCAGAGCATTGCCAAATTTCTCCGCAACGGCGTTGACGTCCGCTCCATTTGCCACCAATCTGCGCGCTGACTCTAAATCACCCTGTTGAGCAGCAAACATCAGAGCAGTGAACCCACTCTCTGTGAGCGCGTTGACCTCGGCTCCATGCTCAATCAGAGCCTCCACGACATCCAGGTGTTTTTCTGCGGCGGCTGCCATCAGTGCGGTCTGACCCCGTTCCGCTTCTCGCGCGTTAACGTTCGCGCCCCGGACAAGAAGGGGCTTGACCGCGGCAACGTTGCCCGTACGGGCACACACCATCAGCGGCGTCTGGCCGTTCATCTGCGCGATGTTTGGATCCGCGCCCGCTTTCAACAACATTGCAACCATGTCAGCGCTCCGGTTGCCGCAGGCCAAGGCAAGAGGAGTCACGCCCAGTTCGTTCGCAATGTCCGCCTTCGCACCGGCGCGAATCAAAAGCTCCGCCATCTCGATATCGTCCCAGTAGGACGCCCAGGACAGCGCTGTGGCCCCATCCCCCTGAGGCGTGTTCGCGTCGACAAGTTCGGTGAGGAGCAACGTACGCACCGCTTCCCTATCGCGGCCCTTGGCCGCATCCGTCAGACGGAGGTCAGCGGCTGCGGCGAAATCTACCACCAGAAGGCAGATCATCAAGCACCCCAAAAGATCTCTCGTTCTCGCGCCCATGTTTTTTCTCCTAGTCCCGACTACGCCAGCGATGAAAGATCGAGCCCTCCGGTGCTGTCGCCCATCTTCTCTACAGAAATTCCCAGTTTGTCCAGCAATGTCACGTGCAGGTTGCTGAGCGGTGTATTTCTCGGATATCGGATGTGGGCTCCACTCTTGATCTGGGCAGACTTCCCACCGGCCAGCAGGATCGGCAGGTCTACGAACGAGTGGACGTTGCCCTCGCTGATCCCGGAGCCGTAGAGGATCATCGAATGGTCGAGCAACGAGCCATCGTCGTTCGGCGTCGATTTCAGTTTGTCCAGGAAGTACGCCAGCATCTGGGCGTGAAATATATTGATCTGCTCTATTTTCGCGATCTTCGCCGGATCGTTGGAGTGATGACTCAACATGTGGTGGGCGTCGGGTATGCCGATTTCGCGGAAAGACCGGTCACTCTGTTCACGCCCCATCATCAAGGTGAAAACCCGCGTCAGGTCGGTTTGAAACGCCAGCAGCAGCAGGTCAAACATCAATTTGGCATGGTCATCAAATGCTGCCGGAATGGCACCGGGCCGTTCAATCGTCGGGATATCCCGATCGGATTGATCTTCAGCCGTTTGTATGCGTCGTTCGACGTCGCGAACGGAGTCGAGATATTCGGAAAGTTTCGCCCGGTCCCTCGGCCCAACATTCTTCATCAGACGATTCGTGGCCGCCGTCACCGAGTCGAGAAGACTGTTGTCCTTCCGGTGCCGCGCAAGCCGCTGGGCGGGATCAGTGGAATCATTGTCGCCGAACAGACGTTCGAAGACACGACGCGGGCTGTTTTCGTTCGGCAGCGGTGTGGCCGGTCCCCGCCACGAAAGGGTGCGCATGTAGGCACAGTTCCAGCCTTTTTCGCACTGACCGACCAAATCCGTGTCGTGCAGGGCAAGTTCGAGCGAGGCCAGCTGCGTCTCCTTGGCCAGTTCGCTCGCGGCGATCTGGTCCACCGAGATTCCTAATTGACCCTGCCTCGTCGGGTGCATGGCAGTGAGAAAAGCGCCGCCAGCCCTTTCATGTGGAGCCACGCCACCGACCTCTCCGGGCAGTGGATACGCGACCGTCTGGTCCAAACCTCCAAGTACCAGGAAGTCCTCTCGGAATGGCTCGAGGGGTGCAAGTATGGGAGTCAAGTCATAGTTGCGTCCCTCGGTCGCCGGCCTCCATTTCTGCATCACCATTCCGTTGGGACAGTAGACGAACCCCAGGCGCAATACCGATTTTGAAGGCGCTGCGAAGGCGGGCATCATGGAGTCCAAAATCGGCAATGCCAATGTCGCACCGATTCCACGCAAAAACGTGCGGCGTGGAATCGATTTCTTGAATACCATCATCAGGGCTGTGACCTCCTCATCTGAAACGGCACACTTCTGACAATGCTCGCTATGATAGACGACCATCGGTAATCGTCCCGAGCCCCCTCCCGCATTATGTTTCGAACCGCCGGGGCATCGTAGTACTCCAGTCCCCGGCCCAGCGCGTATGTCAGCAATCGTTCTGTGACGGTTCCGACGAATTGCTCGCTTTTGCCAAGCAACACCTGCCGAAGCTCGGCAGCGCTCTCAAACTTCTCACCATCGGGAAGCACTCCTGATGGATCGATTTTGGACCCTCCATCATTGATGCGCCACCCACCAATCCCATCAAAGTTTTCTAAAGCAAAACCCAGAGGATCCATCTGGTTATGACAACTCGCGCACGAGGGATTCGCACGATGCTCCTCCATCCGCTCGCGCATTGTGAGCACCTTATCCCCCGAGGTGTTCTCCTTCAACTCGGGAATGTCCGGTGGCGCCGCCGGTGGTGGCGCGCCCAGGATGTTGTCCAGTATCCATTTGCCGCGCAACGTCGGGGCGGTCCGATTGGCGTATGAGGTTGCCGTCAAGATACTCGCATGTCCCAATAAACCTCTCCGATTTTCGTCGGTCAAGGTCACGCGCCGAAAACGGCTGCCGTACACATCGGGAATGCCGTAGTGGGCGGCCAGACGTTCGTTCACGAAGGTGTAGTCGGCTCCGAGAAGGTCGTGAACGGGGCGATCTTCGCGAACAAGACTCTCGAAAAACAGCTCGGTCTCCCTCTGCAGTGCCTCGCGGAGATTGTCGTCGAAGTAGGGAAATACCTCCGGATCCGGGGTGTACGAAGGTAGATTCCGCAACAGGAGCCACTGTCCCGGAAAGTTCGTCACGAAGGCCTTTGAACGGGGGTCGGCCAGCATCCGCTGCACCTGTTGTTCAAGGACCGCAGGCTGATTGAGCCGGTCCTGTTCTGCCAAATTCAAGAGCTCGTCGTCGGGTATGCTGCTCCACAGAAAAAACGACAATCGGGAGGCAAGTTCCAGATCGCTGATCCGATAGGCTGTGTCTGCGGCTATGTTGGCTGGATCACGCTCAAAACGGAAGAGGAACTCCGGGTCAAGGAGTATTCTTTCAAGCGCTGCACGGATCCCGTCTTCGAAACTACCCTCGCTTCGGTTTTCCCAGTAGAAACCAAGCAAAATCGAAAGATCTTCTTCGGTCACAGGACGCCGATAGGCGCGGCGCGCGAGTGCGGAAACAATCTTCCTGGCACACACTTCTTCATCTCGACCACTTGTGGGACGACAAACGAAAATCTTGCTGCGGCTGGGAGTATCGCCGACGCCCGTCGCGTCATAGGGCCCGCCTATAATGACTTCACCGACCGCGGGAGGACCCCCTTTGAATTGTGAAAATTCAATTATCGTGAGCGGCGCCATCAACGCGCCTTCGGTCAATGCGGCCTTTTTCGGGAACGTGACACCGACGACATGGGTCCCCGCAGTGACATGAACACGAGAGGTGAGGTCTTGATCCGCCGTACGTTCGTATTCTTCCTGAGCCGGCTCCATTGCACGACCGGCGCCGAAATATACAAAGGCGCCAGGGTTCTCACCGCCCACAGTGAATACCTCGACTCTTTCGCCGTCGAGGCGAACTTCCATATCGTGGGGACCATTGAGAAGCCCACGGATACTTTCTCGCGCCATTCGCTGGAGACGCACCTGGATGACATAGTCACCCTCAACGGGAAAGTAGTGGCGCAGGGCGGTGCCGCCGCGCGAGCCAAACGGCAGATCCTCGCTCATGCGATCCGTGTCCTGCATCAGAAACTTAGGAAGACCGTAGGTCTCAAACACCGGACGGATGGTGGCGTCGCCTACGGCAATGCGCGCGATCTTCCCTGCCGCCAGTAAATATCTTTCCATCAGAAGCGGTGACACCGAGAGCGCGGCGCCGATGTTGTCAAAACCCTGAGACGTCTCGTCAGGCGGAAGCAGCGACTTGATGTCCACAGCGTCGATATCAACCCCCAAAAAGTCGCGCACGGCGTTGCTGTATTCAACACGGTTGAGGCGGTGGAGAACCGGCCTGCCCGGATTGGGATCGGCTATGGCCGCACCGTCAAGCTCGGTTTCAAGATACGTTGCTAAAGAGTCGTAGTCGGGGGCAGTGGGCCGCAGCATCCCGGGAGGCGGCATGGCGCCAGTCCGAAGTTTCTTTGCAACTTTCTCCCATACGACGGGGTCGTCGCTCACATGCTCGACCGGGATGGTGTCGAGCCTCAGTCCCGCCGTGGCCAATGATTCATTGTGGCAACTGACGCAATAGGTATCGAGGACCGCGCGTTGAGGCGAGATCGCTCCCTCAGCCGGAACCGACGGCCCCTGGGCATTGGCGGGCACAGCCAAAACGACTCCGAGCCCCGCCGACAGTATTGCGACCAAAATCACGGTGAAAATATTACGATTTAAGATGTGCCTGCGCATTGCCCGGACCTTGTCCCTGGATGACCATTCACCCTGCTGTAGCGGTGCTACCAGTACTCTAATCAGGGAATGTGAATGCGTCAATTGATAATGCGGCAATGACATTCTTTCTCCGTCATCGTGAAGCGTTTTCCGAGAGGCTGACAGCAGGCTTGCTTCCGACGCCATCTATGAATGGGCGGTTCGGTCATTTGTTGATGTCGACCCTCAAGTTGACACTCAGAAATCCTTTAGAATCCGCGCTGGCCCCCTGGCCTTGAAATCACCCCGCAGAGACCGCCAGCTGGGAACGTCTATCATCCGCTTCGCCGGCTCTCTGCTCATCGATTCACGCTGCCGGCCGCACTCCCCGGCTCGAGTGACGGAAAGGCCACACGTCGGGCCGCATCGTCATTGCGAAGGGCTCTTGTTTTGACTATCCTCCATAAAGCTCTATGAAAGTTGCTCCGTATAGAATTGGCCAAACCGTTCAATAAGGTTGATCTGCCAAGAAAATGCCGACGATACACTCAGTCACACTTAGTCAAGGTCTTGCCCGAGTCCCGACCGCCGATGGCCGAGACTCCTGAAGCAGACACTCCCAACAGCGTCTTGGGTGAACACGGAGGGCAATAAAATGTTGTGCAGGTGGCTTGGGCGATTGCTGTTCGCGGCAATGCTTCTCGTGATAGTTCCTCATACCGGTGCCGCACAAATCTACGCGCCGGGAGATGTCGACGCTACGGTTCTCAACCCCACGCTCGAGGGCACCTACCGGGCGGCCCTGCGCACGCCTCCGGACAATGCCAAAGCGCATATCGGCATCTTTGTCATGCATACGTGGGGAAGAAGTACCGACAACCCGGTGTGTATGGGCCTTGCCCGGCGGGGCTACACCACGCTGTGCGCCGACACCGAATTCATGGGCCGCAAGGGCGCCTATCAGGGTTACGAAGATCATGTTCCGGCGATTGCCGCCGGGATTTCCTATTTGCGGGATCACGTGGCCGGCATCACGCGGGTCGTTCTTCTTGGACGGAGCATGGGCGCACCCATGATGGCGTTCTATCAAAACGTGCAGGAAAACGGCATCGACGTGTGTCGCTCCTCCGAACGCATCCTTCCCTGTAATACGGAAAACCTGATCGACGAGGCGGGAGAAAGCCTGTTGCCACCTGTCGACGGCATCGTCCTCGCCGACGCACACCTTGGTGACGCTCTGGCGACGTTCACCTATATGGATCCGGCCGTGACCGATCCGGCGATGCCTCATTGGCGCGATTCCGCACTCGACATGTTCGCTTCCGCCAATGGCTATCCGGGCGATGCCGAAGCCCGCACTCCGCGATTTCGCGATGCCAGCTACGATGCCGCCTTCGTGGAGCGCTTTCTCGCTGCGCAGGCTGGGCGCAATGCCAAAGTCCTCGAACATGCGCAGGACCTGTGGGCACAGATCGAGGCCGGTGAGACAGGACTTTATCCGGACGACATGATCCTGACGGTGCCTGGGGCGGAAAACGCGGCGCGATTGTGGCAGGCTGACCTCGATCTTCTGAAATGCACCCGGCGCGCGCATATTTTTCTCACCCGCGATGGGCGGAAGGACATGTCGCCGGGTCCGATCTGTTCGGTGCGGGTTCCTTCGGCACGGTTCGCAAACGCGGACTCCATCGGCTCGGTCCTGCACATGCCGATCCGTGTCTGGTTGGGGGCCCATACGCTGCGCACCGACGGGACCTATCGGCAGACGGAAAACAGTCTCAGCGGGATCGACTATGAATCGTCGAATACGAGCACCGTTGCCAATATCCGCGGTATTACCAAGCCACTGCTTCTCGTCGCCAACAGCGCCCATTACTTCATCGTCACGAACGAGATCATATTTGACAATGCCGCAAGCGCCGACAAGACCTTCGCGATCACCGAAGGGGCGGTGCATGCAGGTACACCGTGCACCGCGTGCGAGCAAGCGCTCGGCCTGGGGCCAGGCACCTACGGTGACACTGTGGGCCGCGCCTTCGATTTCATCGATGCATGGCTTGGGGAGCGGTTCTGACGGGTTGCGGCACCGAATCAGGAAGAACGAGTCTGTTCTTCCTGCTCGCGGTATTTCGCGCTCCGGTCGATGAGGTAGATGGCCGTCCCAACGATGGCGAGGGCGCCGAGCACTATCAGACTGACAATCAAAGCTAAAGTCATCGTTGGCCCCGGAAGACAGAGGTCATTATCCACCTCCTGCAAAGTAAGGCAGCGTGCGGCCGAAGAACAGGATTCCGAGCCAAACGCCTATCGTCGACGCAGCAACCACTTTCGCCCTCATCGGTGCATCATCACCCCGTCCCAGAGTCCAAACGTGATCCAGTGTCGTAAAATAAACGACGCTGACTCCGGCAATGACCAGCAAGCCAATCTTCGGTAGGAACCCGGGCATGCCGACGTAACGGGGCGCATCCGTGACAAAGAACAGCGCGCCAGTACCCAGGCAAATCACGAATCCCAGGACTCCTGACGGTAGCAACCTGTGCAAGGTGGAATAGGGAACCTCCTTCATCACACCCAGTATTCTCAGGTTGACAAGCAACACGACACCCAACAACATCGCCATCCCGATAAAATGCAGCGTTTCGCTCGCCGCCCACGTCCACACAGCGTCGGACATGAACGCGTCAAGGGACTGACTCCAGCTTTCTATTTCCCCGCTCGCGGCGGATGCCTGGACGGATCGAATCTCAGGATGGCCGATCTCCTGGCCGATATCGCCTGCTCTAAGCAGCAAACCTGTTGTCACAAGCGAAAGGAGCAGGACAACCTTCACGTTCCAGCTCGGCCCACGGGAGAAACGTCGAATCTGCCAGAGTCCAAGCCACGCCAGAAGGCCCGTGAGGACGAGGAACACGGCCGCCAGCAAGGCTGCGTCCCTGTGCGCCGCAACCGAGGACAATGTGATATCCGGATCGTCAACAGTCGCCACTTCGGCCCCGCCACCGGTCACAACGGTCGGTATGGCCAGGACCGCCATGACGAGCAAAAGTACGAGGCTGTCTCGCTGCAGGGCGTCGCTCTTTGCATTGATCGATACAAGGAGCAGGGCAAACCCAATCACGGTCCCCACAACCGGAAAGTAAACCAGCACCATGTGCGCATGCTGAAAATTCATCGCCGCGCCTGCAACTTCGAGCAACACCAACTGACTCGCGAGATTCTGAGCCGCAACGATGGGATCAACTCATGCATGCGATCAAAGAATAAGGATGTATGCGGTCAAGCGTCCTGCGATGATGGATCCGAGCCAGAAGAAAATCAGCATTCCAGCAAGAACTTTGCCATGTCTCCGCACGGTGCCTGAGGAGTCCAGATCAACAAACACTCTCTTCTTCAACAATCGCATCGTTGCAATGGCAAGTCCGACAAATGCAATCTTTATCAGAAAGGCGGGATTGACCATCTTGCCTGACGCATCGGCTATCAAGAGGCCCGATCCGGAAATTAAGTTGATTGCGAAACCGAGCCACATCCACGGAAAGAGCTTCTCGAGGGGTGCAAGTGGAATGGTTGACGCCAGGCCCACCACGCGGATGGCCACGGCTGAACTCATCCCCACAACGATCGACAATCCCAAGGCGTGGAAGAAGAGAAGCGTCGCGTAGCCATAAAACGAAGGGGACTCACGAATAAACGTCGCGATCCGGGTTCCTTCCAGCCACATCAACAGCTCCATAACCACCTGTCTTTACACACTCAATCACGGCATCTGATCGTGTTGAGCAGGAGTCGGCGGCCCAACCTGACTCAGCGCAGGACTGAGTGCAGGTGGGCCAAATGGCGGCGGACGGGCCGCACAATTAGATCACCCGTGTCACCGGCGGTCTGGGGCAGCGATGAATTTGTCCGCCGGAGCTGTGTGGGGCTTGGATGTCCCGTTCTAACGTGCGGTCAATCACGCCTCAGTCGCACTCGCTCGGTGCCTGCCCCGGCGCCGCCTCTCCGAGCCGTCGGCATCGACAAACCGACGGCTGTTACTAGGGCTCGATAGCGTTCGGAAGAACTTTGATCTCGTCATAGTTCTCAAACCAGAATTGATCCGGATACGTCGTAACGGGTTGGCCATTATACATTCCGCCGATGCAAACGAGGTGCTGGTCACCGAGTTCCCAAACGTCTGCGTAAGTGTCCCAATCGGACATCCGTACGAAGGTACTGCTGTTGCCCCAGGGGCGGGTATAGGCCTTCGGATCGGTGAATGTACGATCCACGCGCATGGTCCGAGCGTCAATAAACTGGTAGCGTTCGACCAGATGAAACTCCTCGCTTTGCGGAGCGGCCGATCTCCTTTGTAGGAGTACGCCTTCGGGCTTCATTCGGACCGTCTCCACGACCAGCGTGTCCCCCTCCCAACGGGCCACCGAATGACCCATCCATGTCGGCACGTAGTCGGTGAGATCCTGGGGATGTTCGCGACCGATCCAGAACTGACGCGTCCACATCCTGGTACTGTCGAGATATATCGGCGAAACTCGGTGCTCGTTCTGCGAAATCTCTATGGGTCCGCCAAGATCGGCCGGACTGGACGGACCGCCACACAAGTCATGAAATCTCGGATCCTCCGGATGCCCCGTTTCGCCTCCATAGAGTCCGTCTCCACTGGTCCAGTACGCGACTTGCTCCCGCGCCCAGTCGGTGAGGGGCAACTCCCGGGCAAGATCTAATCGCGTCGGCCGCCTGGGTATTTCGGTCGCAGCAGCCGCGGCCGAGGACGGGTTAATAGTCGAAACAGGGTTCGTCCCATCCAGGCCGATGGGATCGTAAATACCAGGGTTAACCCATAACCCTGAAAAGTCGGGATTGCCCGCGGCTGTGCGCGGTATGTCCACCGGAACTTGAGCCCCCGTCGCTGCGGCCCCTGCGACTAAGGCCGCGGCAATCGCTGCAAATACCAAACTTACCAGGTGCTTTCTCATCGTTGCAGTCCTCCTTCTTCGCCGATCACCGTTCGCCGATCACCGATGCGAGTCACTTGCGCGGGAGGGCGCCCATCAGCGTCCCCTTCTCACACATATCCCGGACGCGCTCGGCACTGATTTCCTCCCAGACGATGCGGGTCGAGTACTCACCGGGACTCGCGGGATCGTAGCCGAGCGCAACAGGCTCACCACTGCAGCGATACAATCTGCGCATCGCCATAAACGGCCGGCCGTCTTTTATATGGTGCCCCTGAATGAGAATCCGATCTCCTGGAAGCAGTGTCTTGTTGGTCCAGCCAAGCTTGTGCATGGACAATACGCCGCCCCCGCCCGCAGCCAGCCAAGTGACGGTGTTGCCCTCGCCATCGGTGACATCAGCGTCAAAACGAACGGCTGGATGGGGATTCGAGAACTGCCACCGCGTCACCGTGCCGGTCACCGTGGTCGAATTCTCCTTATCGACCACCGCATTCGAATGGTGAGCGATCAGCAGACCTGACGTCAGCAAAAGGCCCGTGGTTACCGCTAAAGCAATCAGTATCTTCTTCATCTCAACCTCCTCGCGATTCGCTATCGCTCACTCGGGAGCCCTATCCAAGCAGTCCGTGTTCAAGACCTCTCGTCAATCCACCTCTCGATGTCGTCAGAGAAACTCTTCAACGTATTTGAGTACTGACCGGGGGAGACCGCGCCTGCCTCTCACGGCGCTTCGCCAGATTGAACGCCTCGGCCCGAAACGTGTGCGCTTGGTTTTCATCGAAACTTATCAAGCGCGACAGGGCCAGGTCAATCGTGAATCGTCCAGATCCCTCCGGGTCAGTTTACGCCGGCATTCCCTGATCGGGATGGTCCCCGCCTGATCATGCCACCGACGATCGCCCGAGCATAGGAAAAACATAGGACCCCATTGCGACAAATCTGTGCTGCAGTTGCGAACGCGCTGTCGCCGCAGCCGAGGGGACAATGTGCTCCCTCGACAGGAGTTCAGCACGGCTATTGCTGGAAAACCAAACCCGTTATATACTCCGCCTTTGTTTTTGGACGAACTATTAAGACCGAGAGGTTGACCATGAAGATCAGGTTTGGAGTGTGTGTGGCAGGCGTCGTTTTGGTGATGATCGCTGGTTGCGGTGGGGAACCCGATCGGGCGACGACTGAACTCCCTCCCGTGGCAGAGGCTCCCGTGGAAACCACCACTGACACACCTGAGGTCACTGCAGTCGCCGATGGCGGATCAATCGCAGGAACGATAACCCTTTCAGGTCCGATTCCCAATGTCCCGCTGCGGCCGGCTGCGCCGAGCGATCCACCCGAGTGCGGCACGGGCGATCGAGGGTCGGAAAGGTACACCGTAAACGGCGCTGGGGGTCTGCGGGATGCTGTCGTGATCGTGGAAGGGGTGACGGGCGGCAAGGCAATGTCCACCGAAGCACAGAACGCGGAATTGGATCAGAGCAACTGCGAGTACATACCGAAACTTACGGTTATGGCCGCGAACACCGAAATTGCGATCCAGAACAGCGACGCTCTGTTGCACAACGTTCAGTTTTTTCTGGGAAACGATACGCTGTTCAACATCGCACAGCCGGTTCAAGGCCAGGTAAACTCGCGCCTGATTGATAATGTGGGTGTCATCGATATCGAGTGTGCCGTCCATGGCTGGATGCAGGCCAGCATCGTGGTCGTGGACAATCCCTACTACGCGGTGACGGATGAGAATGGCCAGTTTTCGATTCCGGACCTGCCTCCGGGAACCTACCAGGTCAAGATCTGGCACAAGTATCTGGGAGAGGATATCCGCGAGATCACGGTCACTAGCGGGACTGAGACCGCGCTGAATATGGATCTCGTAAACATGCTGCCTGAGCCGACGCCCATCACTGGAAACCCCGGTTCGCCCGACGGTGGGGACGCAGCGGCCGATGAAGTCATCGTGGAAATGCTTGTCGAAACGGCGGGAACGACTTTCCGATTCGATCCTGCGGAGCTTACGATCAAGGTCGGGACAACTGTCAGATGGGTCAACCGTTCTGAACCGCGGCACACATCGACGGCCGATCGCGAGTGGGAAATACCTCAGGTTGAGATCATCCTGCCTCCAGGTGCGGAACCATGGCAGACAGCATTTCTTAGGGAGGGTGAATCAGAGACTCACACATTCACAGTTCCCGGGATGTACCAGTACTTCTGCCAGACTCACGGCCCGTATGGAATGTCTGCGACCATCATGGTTGAGCCCTAGGTTGAGCCAGACGCTGAGCCCGACGCCGAGCCCTGATTCGCGAAACGGACCCGCAGGTGTTACTGCGTTGACGGGTTTACGTCGCCTGTGCCTTCGGAGTATTCCAGCACCCGGGCGGCGTAGGGGTCTGCGCCCAGTTTGAGCAGTAGGTTGGCCGTGCTCGGATGAGGACCAAAGGGCTTTTTCTGAAATTCCACGACGAACGCACCGATCTGGCCCGCAGCGATACTGTAAGGCGTCTGTCCGAACGCGTCCTCGACGTCTAGCTTCGCGCCTCTATCGACGAGGAACTGAGTCATCCGGTCGGCACCCGTGTAGGCCGCACCATGGAGCGCTGTCCAGTTGTTCTCGCCAACCGCGTTGACGTCGGCGCCCAATTCGACCAGCATAGCGGCCGCTTCCAGCGCCAATTTTTTCCGCTCCTCGGTCGGATCCTCTTTGTTACCCAGCCCCGCGGCCACCATCAGTGATGTAATGTTCCGCTCCGTCGCCAGCATCGGATCGGCTCCCGATTCGATCAGGAATCGCATCAGGTCGATGTCGCCCGTCGAGGTGGCAAAGAAGAAGGGCGTCGCCCCGACCAGGCTGAACCGGGGTGTATTGCCCGGCAACCGCGGGTCCCGAAGCATGCGCGCATTTGGATCGCCACCGCGGGCAAGCACCGCATGAACCAGGCGCACCATGTTGGGTCGGAACACATAGGTATTCACGGACAGACTGGTCGACACAGCACCGAGGAGGCCCATTCCTTTTAGAAGCGCGTGGTGCAAAGTGGTCGCTCCGGTGCCATCAGCCGCGTTGGGGTCAGCGTCGCTCTCCAGCAGAAGCAACGCGAGATCCTCGTGCCCACTGGCAGTCGCCATTAACAATGGGTTCATACCGTCGGGTACCGGCCCGACCCCTCTTCGACCCGCCGTTTCGGCCCGAATCGGCGTACCCTCATCGATGTTCGCGCCGGCTGCGAGCAGGATCCGAACAGATTCCGGATCGCCCTGCTTGGCAGCAAACAGCAACGGCGTGAAGCCGCTGCCCGAACGTGCATGGACGTCCGCTCCGCCCTCGATCAGTACCCGTGCGGCCGCGGGATGCCTCTGTTCCAGCGCCCACATCAGTGCCGTTTGACCGCTTCGGGTTTCCTGCGCGGCGACATCCGCTCCACTTCCCAGCAGGTGCCGCACAGCGTCCGCGTTACCGGTCCACGCGCATGTCATAAGCGGGGTTTCTCCGGTCGGGAGTGCGAGGTTAGGATCGGCCCCGACGTTCAACAACTGTTCCACCATTGCGGCGCTTCCGTTGGTGCAGGCCAGAGACAGGGGAGTCACGTTATAGTCGTTGACGGCATTGGTGTCCGCGCCCGCTTCGATCAGGAGCGCGGCCATGTCGGGATCGTTCCAGTGGACAGCCCAGTGCAATGGGGTCGCGCCATCCGCCTGGGCCTCGTTCACATCAACCGATTCACTCAACAGGGAACGCGCGGTTTCGCTGTCGCCCAGTTCCAGTGCGTTCACCAGTCGGAGGTCGGCCCCGGCGGCTGCGAACCCCAGAACCGGGAGCAACAGCAGGATCCCCACACCGCGCACGGCCCCCCGTTGTCGGCATATCGTTTTCATCATCTTCATCATCGGATAAGCATCCGCGGTAATTTCGTTCTTGATTGTGCTCTGTCTGTTGTTCGTGGCCCGTTCCTGTGTGCACAGCGCGCCGGGGGTCGGCCGACACGCGCCCCTATCCGGCGGCGAGATCCAGCCTGCCGTTACTGTCTCCCAGGGTTTCGGCAGCAACTTCCAGCCTGTCCAACAGCGTCAGGAAGAGGTTGGTCAGTGGCGTGCCCTCGGGATATCGAATGTGCCTTCCGCTCCGAATGGTACCGGCGCCGCCACCGAGCAACAATACCGGCAGATTGTCGTGCATGTGCAGGTTACCGTCACTGAGGGCACTGCCGTACACAATCATCGAATGATCCAGCAGCGAACCCTCACCGTCTGCCGTAGACCGGAGTCTTTCCAGGTAGTACGCGAGCATCTGGGTGTGCAGAATGTCGATCTGGGTGATCTTCGTGATCTTCGCAGGATCGTTCTGGTGGTGGGACAGTGGATGGTATGCATCGGTAAAGCCGAGTTCGTCGTAGACCCTCGTGTTCTGTTCCCGACCCATCATGAACGCGATCACCCGGGTCATGTCCGATTGAAAGGCCAGCACCTGCAGATCGATCATCAGCTTGCAATGTGCGGTGAAGGCGGCAGGGATGCCGCCGGGCCGATCCAGCCGGGGCAGTTCACGCGAAGACTGATTCTCGGCAATCTCGATCCGGCGCTCGACATCACGAACTGCATCGAGATATTCGTCGAGCTTGGCGCGGTCCCTGGCGCCAAGTTCCGTCGTCAGCCGCGCCACATCGTCGAGGACGAAGTCCAGAATACTGAGGTCCTCCCGGTTGCGGTCGCGGCGCTCCCCCGGATCCGTGCTGTCTCGATCGCCGAAGAGTCGTTCGAAAACCGCGCGTGGCTGGTTCACCATCGGGACCGGGGTCGTAGCACTCCGCCAGCTCAGCGTGTTGCTGTAGGCGCAGCTGTAGCCGACGTCACATGTACCCACAACCTCGTTGGCGTCCAGAGCGACTTCCAGCGAGGCGAGTTGTGTGTACTTGCCAAGTTCCTTCGCAGCGACCTGATCAAACGAAATTCCAGCACGCAGATCGGCACCTTCAGTTTTTTTGGGGTGAACTCCGGACATGAATGCAACGCTGGCTCGTGCATGGTCTCCTGAACCTTCTCCGTCGAGGGCGCGGCCACTATTCGCCGCAAGTCCGCTCAGCACGAGCATCCGATCGCGGAAGGGTGCAAGCGGCTCCAGAATCGGAGTTATTTCGAATTGAGGACCCAACGTCGGGGGCGTCCACCGGGCCATGATCATGCCGTTGGGAACATAGACAACGCCCGCCCGGAGTACCGGGGTGGCTGCGGTTTGGCCGGGGGCAGCCAACGCCGGGACCATGCTGTCCAACAGCGGCAACGCCAGGCTCGCTCCGATCCCTTTCAAAAACTTGCGGCGCGGAATCGCCTTTTTGAAAATCATCATGGTCCCTGTGACCTCCTCATTTGAAACGGATCGCTTCTGACGATGCCCAGAATGATGGCCGACCACGAATAGTTGCCCGGTGCCGCCTCCCGGATCATCGTGCGAACCGTCGGAGCATCATTATACTCCAGTCCCCGGCCGAGAGCGTAGGTTAGAAGCTTTTCGGTGACCGTGGTCACGAACTGTTCGGGCCTGCCTGCCAGCACCTGCCTCAGTTCAGCCGGTCCATCAATCATGGTCCCGTCAGGGAGCACTCCGGACGAATCGATCGGGGTGCGCCCGGGACCACTGACGTTTCGCCATTGACCGATCGCGTCAAAGTTTTCGAGAGCGAAGCCCAGCGGGTCCATCAGCCTGTGGCACACGGCGCAGGCGGCGTCCGAGCGATGCCGCTCCAACTGCTCACGCATCGACAGGATCTGTCCACTCGCGTTACGATCCAGCAGGGAAGGTACGTCGGCAGGAGGAGGAGGCGGCGGGGCACCCAGAAGATTATCCAGCATCCACTTGCCCCGCAGTGTGGGCGAGGTCCGGTTGCCATAGGACGTCACCATCAGGATGCTGCCCTGACCGAGCAGACCGTGCCGGTTTTCGTCGTTCAATGTGACACGTCGGAAGTGGCTCCCGTACACGTTCCGGATCCCATAGTGCCTGGCCAGGCGTTCGTTGAGGAAGGTGTAGTCTGCATTCAACAGATCCAGGACCGGTCGATCTTCCCTGAGCATACTTTCAAGAAAGAGTCCGGTCTCCTGTCCAAGGGCATCGCGCAGGTTCTCATCGAAATAGGGATACTGCGCCAGATCCGGCGATACCGATTCCACGTTGCGAAGGTAGAGCCACTGTCCGGCAAAATTTTCGACCAGGGCCCTGGAGCGCGGATCGGCGAGCATGCGCCGCACCTGCTGTTCGAGTACTCCGGCATCGCGTAGACGACGGCTCTCGGCCAGGTTCAGGAGCTCGTCATCGGGAATGCTGCTCCAGAGAAAAAATGACAGGCGCGAGGCCAGTTCGAGGTCACTGATGCGATAGGCCGTATCTGGAGCCAGTTCGGGCGGATCGCGTTCGATCCGGAAGAGAAACTCCGGAGAAACGAGGATCCTCTGAATCGCCATCTGGATTCCGGCTTCGAAGCCGCCCTCGTTCCGACCCAGTCTGTAGGGACCTACAAGACGCGGCAGGTCGTCTTCAGTGATCGGCCGGCGATATGCGCGTCGGGCCAGCGCCGCCAGAATTTCTGCGGCACAGGCTTCATTTTCGGCGACAGTGGCGCGGTCACTGGCTGGACGGCAAACGAAGATCTTTTCGCGGCTTGGCGTCTCCCCGGGTCCGGTGACGTTGTAAGGGCCATCAATCGTCACCCGCCCGATTCCGGGCTCCTCATCGGACTCCACTTCCTGGCTCGCGAATCGCGGCGCGAGAACGTCTTCAGTTGCCTGGTTTCTCCTCAGGAAATGCACGCCAATCCGTCGCGCACCCGCCTTCACGGCCACACGGAATTCCAGGCCCACCGGCGAATCGCCCCGCTGCTGGGCCGGGCTGAAACCGCCGTCGGGTCCGGGTGGGCGCTCCGTTTGCTCCCCGTTCCCGCCAATGGTGAACTGGGTGATTCGGGCGCCATCCAGACGCAGATCGACCACGTTCTCTTCGCTGAGGCCAAGGATATTCTGACCGCTATAGTTGGTCTTGAGGTGAATTCTGATCACGTATTCGCCGTCGAGCGGAAAGTGGTGGCGGATGGCGATACCACCACGCGAGCCAAACGGCAGGTCTTCGCTGATACGGGCGTTCTGCAGAAGAAACCGGGGTACATCGTAGGTGGCAAACTCCGGAAGGATTGTCGGATCGCCAACGGCCAGGCGACTCACCTTCCGCGCCACAGACATGTACCTTTCCAGCAACACCGGAGATACCGAAAGGACCTCACTGATGTTGTCGAATCCATATCCGGAATCGTCGGGAGCCAGCATCGAATCGATGTCGACCGCTTCAGGCTCTATGGCCAGCAGATCGCGAATGGCGTTTGAATATTCAGCGCGATTCATGCGATGAATGATGGACGTGCCGGGCTTGGGCCTGTCTTCGGCCGCATGGTCGAGCGCCGTCTCCAGGTAGGTCGCCAACGAGGCGTAGGTTGCCCGCTCCGGCCGCGGTGCGCCGGGGGGTGGCATCGCGCCGGTTCGAAGCTTCCGGACCACGTTTTCCCACACCGGTGCGTTCTCGCCAACCGCGTCAACATCCACCTGATCCAGCGCCAGACCGGCAGTGTTCAATGTTGCGTTGTGGCAGGTCAGGCAATACTGTTCGAGGACCGCCTGGTGGGATGAGGCGGCCTGTGGAACGGGACCCGGGGACTGGGGCGTAGCCGCCTCAAGGTAAGGCACGGACGCCAGTGCGACCCCGGCCCACAACAGTGCCGTGTGCAACATTACAGATATCTCCGATTCCAGCCTCTATATAAGCGGCAGAACGATCCACTGTCAAGGCAGATCCTCGCGAGGGGTGCATTGCAATGGTTTAAGATCTGAAACTGGAGTATCAGTCAAAAGGCAGGCTTGTGAGCTATTGACTTTAAATTGTAGGGCGAGGGGAAGTGGACCCCAATCGTTGGACAGCGCGGCAGCCGATCTAAGGTGGATGCTGCTGAAGGTATCGGCCCGGCACCATCGTAGACCTCACCCGGGGTGACATCGCCGAGGGCGGAGTGCGCCCGACGGTCGCTCTAGCAGCCCGTGGCGGAAGTCTCAAGGGCCGCGTTACGGCCAAACGGGGCCGGATTCTAGGACGCGACGAGGCGCCGGCCCGACGAATGCGCCCGATCTGGCCATGCAGGTGAACGCCTGCCTGGAATCGGCGCAGGCTGTGCATCTTTGAGGCACTGATCCAGATCCGCCCGCATGCTGAAGAACAATCGGTTCTCAGAAGATCTCCGGTACTGAATACACCAGAACGCCCTGATTGCGCATATCCGACACAATGACTTCCTGGTCGGCCGGGTTCAAGACCACTCCGAAAGGCTTCTTCATCAGAGTCGTCTCACCCACGGGGATCTTATACAGCGGAGGAACATCCCCGTTGTCGTCGTAGCTCCAGACGCCTAAAAACGCGATCTCCGGCTCCATTTGATCTCGAATCCCCGGCATCGCCGCAACAATCAGGCGCCGATCAGGGTAGAGCTGCATCTGGTTGATCCGAACAATCTCCGATTTCGGACCGCGGATGACGGCTCGGGGCGCGACGTTGCCACTGTCGGTCCGGTTAAACACCAGAATGCCACCCCTCTCCGGATCACTGTAGTTCCCTATGTCGACGCGTTCGGTTCCAAAGTGGCTGTTGAGTCCGACCACCAGGATGTCGTTGATCGGATCCACGGCAATCCCGTAAGCACTTTTCAACAGGGTGTCCGGGCCCTTGATGACCCGGATGGGCGCGACGTCACCGTTGGCTTCGCGCGGATAGACCGTAATGCTGTCGCTTTCGGCCGTATATGTGAAGATCTCATCGTGAATCGGGTCCACGTCCAAGCGGCTGCCGATCGTTCCAGTTTTAGGACCCTGAATCGTTCGAATGGGAGATTCCTGTCCATCCGCGCCTCCAGCAAACGTCAGGATGGCTTCTGAGTACGGTACGGGTACCACGATTTCATCGTGCACTGCGTTGTAGCGGACGTCGTGCATTGTCCGGGACAGCCGGCTGGCCTGTCCATATAGTGTTCGGGTGGGGGCTGCTCCTCCGTCCGCCAACCTGGCGAACATCGCAATCTGCGGATGCGCCACTCAGTTGGGCACCAGGATCTCTCCCCGCCTGCTGTCGTAGCCGACAGCTCCCGGATTGCCGATCATCAGGCTCTTCGTCCCTACCGGCGCTCCCCTAATCGTTCGGATCGGCTCGACATCTCCATCGGCCAACACCGGGAAGACCGTCACCGAGGGGGTTCCCATGCTGGCCACAAACAGTTCGTCCAGTCGCTCATCCAGCGCAAGTCCCGGCGGATGCAGGATCCCGGTGTTGGGTCCGGAGATGACGCGGAGGGGCGCGACATCGCCTTCGGCGGAGGCGTCGAACACCAGGATGGAGCTGTCCCCATCATTGGCCACGAACAACTCCTGCCGTTCCACGTGCAAAGCCATATGCGAAGGCCAGTTCATCAAAGTGCTGGGCCCTTCGATGATCCGAAGAGGTCGCGTGTTTCCCGACGCGCTCAGGGGGTATACCGTGATCGACGGGGGCTCAAAGCTGCCATAGACTTCGCCGGTTTCCGGATCCAGGTTGTGAGCATTGCCGAAATTACTGATGTACATGACGTCGTTGGTCGTGTCCAGGGCAATTCCGTGCGGATCTTCCAGTTGCGTGTCATAGCCTTCGAGTACCCGCAGCGGCTGGTCTTCACCTGCGGCCTGCTTGGGATAAACAAAGACTTGGCCGCCCTGATTCGTGACGAACAACTCCTGCCGGCCTTCGTCCGCTGCAAGCGAGAATCCCCGAATATTCGCTATGTACCGATCCGGCGTGGCGTTGCCCCGTGCGTCCGTCGAGAAAACCGGAATGTAACGCTGCGTGTCATTGTTGAGGACATAGATGTCCCGGGTCACCGGGTCGATGTACACCGCGCACATCATCTCGGCTCGGGTGGCCGTCCCCGAGATGACTCGTTTCGGTTCGGTGAAACGGGCTTGAGGGGGCGTATCGTCCCGACTGTCGTACTCAAGGATCTGAAACAGATTCTCGTCGGTCACGACCAGCATGTTGGCTTCGGAATTGACAGCCACGGCGCTGAACGCAGGATTGGGATCCCGGATGAAGCGCAACGGGGCTCGCTCAATCACAATCGGCGTTCTGTCTTCCTGGCCCTGTGGGGCCAGCCCAGCTGCATAGACAAGCTCGGAATTGTTGCCACTGTCGCTCAGGATGCCCTGAGCCAGCCATACCAGCAGGCCCGCCAGTATGAGCTGAAGCCGCCAGCGATTCCTGTCGCGAAACGATTTGATCATTGCTCGACCTCCAGATGGGGGAACGCCCAGGTGCCCGTATAGTCGTTGCGATTATCAGAGGACCGACATTCAAAGTCAAGTGAACCCGCGCCATCCGGCTCGGCGAAATGGACCCCCATAGTCAATGAAGGGCCACGGCCTTTCACAGAGATCTCATGATTCAGAAAATGTCGATCGCAGAAGGTTCGGCGGGGGCGGCGTGACGCCCAGGTCGAGGGGTCTCAACAGGCCCTGGCAGCCCGTGGCGGAAGTCTCTAGAGGACCTGAGACTTCTACCACGGGCTGAGGCGTTGATTCTCAGAAGATCTCCGGTACCGAGAACACCAGGACACCCTGATTGCGCATGTCCGAAACGATGACTTCCTGCTCATTCGGGTTCAGGACCACTCCGAAAGGTTTCTTGATCTGGGTTGCAGGATTGGCGGGGATCTTAAACATCGGAGGAATGTCTCCGTTGTCGTCATAGCTCCAGACGCCCACGAAGGCACCCTCCGGTTCCATAACGTCTCGAATTCCCGGCATCGCCACAACAATTAGTCGCCGATCGGGATAGACCTGCATCTGGTTGATCCGGATAATCTCCGATTTCTCGCCGCGGATGACGGCCCGTGGCGCGACGTTGCCACTGTCGGTCCGGTTGAACATCAGGATAGCGCCCTTCTCCGGGTCTCGAGATCTCCCGATACTCGCCCCGTAAGTTCCAAAGCCGCTGTTCAGTCCGATGACGAGAAGGTCATTGACCGGGTCCACGGCAATTCCGTAAACGGCTTCCAACTGGGTGTCGGGACCCTCAATGATCCGAATGGGCGCAACGTCACCGTTGGCTGTGCGCGGGTAGACTTTTATGCTGTCGCTTGTATACGTGAAAATCTCATCGTGAATCTCGTCCACATCCAAGCGGCTGCCGATCTCTCCGGTCATGGGGCCCTGGATGGTTCGAATGGGAGCCTCCTGTCCATCGGCTCCTCCAGCAAATGTGACGATCGCTTCGGAGTACGGGACCGGCACTACGATTTCATCGTTCACCGCGTCATAGCGGATGTCGTGCATCGTTCGAGACAGCCTGCTGGCCTGTCCATAGAGTGTTCGTGACGGGGGTGATCCTCCGTCCGCCAACCTGGCGAACATCGCAATCTGCGGATGAGCCACTCAGTTGGGCACCAGGATCTCTCCGCGCCGGGTGTCGTAGCCGACGGCGCCCGGATTGCCGATCATCAGGCTCTGCGTCCCCACCGGTGCCCCTCGAACGGTTCTCAAGGGCTCAACATCCCCGTCGGCCGTCACCGGAAACACCGTCACCGAGGGGGTGCCCATGCTCGCCACAAACAACTCGCCCAGTCGTTCATCCAACGCGATACCGGGCGGATGCAGGATCCCGGTATTGGGCCCCTTGATGACGCGGAGGGGAGCGACATCGCCTTCGGCCGCAGCGTCGAACACCAGTATCGAGCTGTCGCCATCATTGGCCACAAACAGCTCCTGCCTTTCGTTGTGCAATGCCATATGGGCCGGCCAGTTCATTAAGGTATTCGGTCCTTCGATGATCCGGAGAGGTGGTGTATTTCCGGAGGCGTTCAGGGGATACACGGTGATCGACGGAGGCTCATAGCTGCCATAGATTTCACCCGTCTCCGAATTCAGGTTGTGAACATTGCCGAAATTGCTCACATACATCAGATTGTTTACCGTGTCCAGGGCGATCCCGTGCGGGTCTTCCAGTTGCGTATCATAACCCTCGAGAAACCGAAGCGGTTCCTCTGTACCCTCGGCCTGCTTGCGGAATACATAAACCGCACCCCCCTGACCGCCGGGGGAACTAAACCGCCCGCCTTCCTGATTCACGACGAACAGTTCCTGCCGTTCCTCGTCCGCCGTCAGCGAGAATCCCCGGATACTCCCCAGGAACCGATCCGGCGTGGCGTCGCCCCGGGCGTCGAGGGAAAAAACCGGTAAGTAGGGTTGCGTGTCATTGTTAAGGATATAGATCTCCCGGGTCACAGGGTCAATGTACACGCCGCACATCATCTCGGCTTTCGTGGTGGTTCCCGAAATAACACGCCGGGGTTCGGAGAAACGGGCTTGCGGCGGGGTGTTTTCGCGACTGTCATACTCGAGGATCTGAAACAGATTTTCGTCCGTGACCACGAGCATGTTGTGTTCAGAATTGACGGCCACGGCGCTGAAGGCAGGATTGGGATCCCGGATGAAGCGCAGCGGAGCCCGCTCGATCACCACAGGCGTTCTGTCCTCCTGGCCTTGCAAGGCCAGTCCCGCCGCATATGCAGTCTCTGCGGTGTCTCCTTGATCGATTAGAATGCCTTGCGCCAGCCAGACGATCAGGCCCGCCAAAACAAGCTTAAATCGCCGGCGATTCCCATCTCGAGAAGTCTTGATCATTCCTGAACCTCCAATGTGTGCATCCATAAAGTACCTGAATAAGGGGATGCAATTATATCAGAGCACCGAGCATCGAAAGTCAAGCAAACCGGTGAGGTCCCAATCCGCAAAATTGGACGCCTATGGTTGCCACGCCGTCTGATGCCCCACCCCAGCACAAAGACCGTCCGGTCCCAGGAGTGAAGGTCACGCCGACCTTACGGAGAGCGCACGTTGAGGTGAGGTCAACCCGGCGGATCGTCAGAACGTCCATCGGGCCAGTCCAGCCCTTGCGCCCAGGGTCACAAGATTTTAACGTTCAAGGGTTTGTGCGCTGAAGAGATCATTTTCCATGCGCCGTTATGGAATAGCGATGCGGTACAAGTGGCTATGGCTGCGAATGAAAATCGAACCACGTGAGATCGCCATCGACGCAAGCGTCCAACCATCCAGTGAATTCGTCGTGAGCGAGCGATACTCTTTTCCAGGATCAATGACAGTCGTGACTCCCTCTTCGCTCAGGAAATAAATGCGCCCATCGGCATATGTTGGAGAAGCGGAGTAGTTACCCACGATGCGCTGTCGCCAGTGTTGCTCTCCAGTGGTGGCATCGAGACAACTGACCACGCCGATGTCACTGACGATATAGAGTTCCTCGCCCACGAGCAGCGGCGAAGGTGTCAGCGGTACAGACTGCTGGCGCGCCCATTCGATGTGCGTCCGGGTCACGTCGCCCGTGCCGTCCACTCGCACCGCCACTAATGATGGCTGCTGGAATCCGGTGACGATATAGACAAGCCCATGGCCATAGACCGGGCGGGGGACATTCGAAAAACCGTCACGCGGGTAAGCGAAACGCCAAATCTCCTCTCCCGATTCCGGATCGTAGGCCACTGCCTGAAATGCGCCGACGCTTACAATCTGATCCTGGTCACCGACGCGGATCGCGAGGGGGGTTGAATACGCCTGGCTGAACGGCTCCAGACGCATCGTTTTCCAGCGGACCTCGCCAGAATTCTTGTCCACCGCCACGACGAACGACTGGTCGTAGCCGTCAATGTTGATAATGAGCAGGTCGTCGTACACGATCGGGGAACCGCCATTACCGTGCTGCGATATGTAGGGAAAGCGCGTCGTCCAGACAACGTCGCCAGACGTTGTGAGCGCGGCCGTGCCCTCGGCGCCGAAGTGGACGTAGACCCGCTCGCCTTCCACGACAGGCGTGGGCGAAGCGTGGCTGTTCTTGAGATTCAGAAGGCTCGCGTCCGACATCCGGAATACTTCAGCGTTGACGACTTCTCTTCCGGTTTCGACGTCAAAGGCGATGGCTCGAAGCGATGCTGTTTCTTGATCGACGATTGCTGCTGTCAACCAGATACGTCCGTCGGCGACCACCGGCGAAGACCACCCACCGCCCGGAACCGGAACCTTCCACATCACGTTCCGCGTCTCGCTCCATTCCAGCGGCAACTCTTCCTCTGAGGAGTGCCCCTGCCCATCTGGACCGCGAAACTGAGGCCAGTCCTGGCTATGACCCACTGAGGCGTTCCCGACGATCAGCAGCAACACGATTAGTCGACCGGACATAGTTGACGTTATTCTAAGCCGTCACACCGAACGACGCTAGCGTCATATGCCGTAAGTACGTGAGTCACGGACACTTTGGTAGGGACGGGGAGATTGAGATTGCGGAAAGAGGCCCAGGCTGGAGGCATAGCCAATATCTAGGGCAAGGGGGGACGGCGCTACCCGAAGCGCCCCTCGCCACTCTATTCAATCCTCGGCATCCTCAGCGCGGCCGCCGGCGAGGATATTCCGAACGGCTTGATTCCCTTCGTGGCAGGAGTACTCGAATATCTGATAACCCGGATCGCGGGTCAAAGGAATAGCCACCGTCCACGGTCTGGTGAACACGTTTGGGTCCTCGATCGTGACAGTGTATTGGATCGTGTCCTCATCGACGCGGGTAAAGCGCTCGACCACGTGCAGGGCCTCGCTCTGGTAGATGCCCCGGATGCGTCCGGCCGCGCCGTTTGTTGCGATCCAGCCCTTGCCGTTGAAATTCGTGATATCTACCACCAGCGTATTGCCCTCCCAGCGGCCACGCGCGTCGCCGTTCCATAACCGCACTTGTGAAGGCAGATGCGGACTGCCGTCCACCGGGATGATACGGGCCTCGTGGATCATCTCGTAGAGAATCACGACGTACCCGGGGATCTGTGTAATCCGATAGGCATTGTTGTAGCCGGCCGGGAACATGCCCCCCGGCACTCCGCGTGTGATGCACCGATCCCACGGGCTCATGTGCTCCCAGGAGTCCCCGATGTGTTCGAGGTCGTACACTCTTCTCGCTTCCGCCTCCGGCCTGACGGGAACCCTGCCGTCGGGCGGGTCGACTACAAGAGATGTCCTCCGCGTCGACACGACGTCGGTTCCCGAGTCGAACCAGAACCGGTTGTAGCTTCCGACCTCGCCGGGCCTCGGAGGGCGATCCACGTTATTCAGAGCCGCTTGCTCTTCCAGCAGGGCCGCTTCCTCTTCGGTAAGAAACTCTTTCCCAGAAAGTTCGGCCGGGCGCTCGAAAGGCGTAATCGTAGGGTTCGTCCAGGTTCCTCCCAGATCGGGTTGGCCGTCCGCAGTACGGGGCGGAATCCAGGTTTGCCCTCCGGTGGCAGATACCGCCAGTGACAACACCGCGAACGCTGCCGCCAGAGAACACGTCAAAGCGAACAATCGATGGCTCATGTGACGCTTCCTTTATGGGTCCCCGGCTGCCGCAGCCTCTTCCGCGCGTGCGGAGGCGAGAATGTTTGCCATCGCGTAATTCCCCTCGTGGCAGGCGTATTCGTAGATCAAACCGTCGCTTTTCACCATTGGGGTCTGACCGGTCCACGCCCGGGAAAACGTTGTCGCGTCGTCGATCGTGAATTCGTACATGAGCGTGTCTCGGTCTTCGCGGCTAAAACGTTCGATAACGCGCAGCTGGTCCCCTGAGTTGCCAAAATTCGTCAGGTTCGTAAAATTGGTCGTCTCGACGACCAGCGTATCTCCTTCCCAGTGGCCGCGTGAATCGCCCAGCCATTGGCGGGTGGTCTCGGGAAGATGCGGACGGCCGTCCAGCGGAATGATCCGGACCGCGTGCATCATTTCGGCGAGAATGGCAACCGTTCCGGGACTTTGCACGATCTGATAATTGTTGTTATAAGCGGTGGGCAGTATGGGGGGCCCGATGCTCGACCGCCAGATACAGCGGTCGGTCAACCTCAGGTTCTCGGGACCATCGGTTTCGTGGAGCCGGCTGAACTCGGCCCGTTCCGCGGCCAGCGTCCTGGCTTCATCGGTAAGCGGCGGAATCCGGCCATCCGGAGGATCGATTATGATCGAAGTTCGGAGCGTGCTTACCACAGTCGTCCCGCTTTCCCACCAGAAGTCGTTGTAGGCGCGATCCAGGTCCGCTGCGGCGGTTCCATCTCGACGGTCCCGGTTGGTACGCTCCAGCATGTTTCTCGCGTACTCGGCGGCTTCCTCTTCGGTAAAAAACTCCTTCCCCGCAAGCTCTGGCGGCCTTTCCAACGGGGTAATCGTCTCGTTTGACCAGATCCCCTGGAGGTCGGGATCACCCCAGGGGGTCTGCTGTGCGGCGACACCAACTATCGGCAAAGCGACGATCATCACCGTCACGACCATCACCCAACACAATCGACGTCGCACATCTGATCCATTCATTGATGGCTCCGGGGCTGTTCCTGTCTGACTGAGGCTGGTCCTGTCTGGCACTGTTCCTGTCTAAGAGGGGGCGAACACTATCAGTCTTCCGGCTGCTTGCGGAGATGTCCATACATCAACTCTTCCGCGAACTCTGGGCACTTGAATTCCATGATCTGAGCGTTCGCTTCGACCCGGCGATAAAGTGGCATGCGAATCGTCCAGGGACGCGAGAACGTATTGGGGTCCTCGATCGTCGCCTCATACATCAAAGTGTCGGGACTTCGCGGAGTGTAGCGCTCAACCACGTGCACGGTGTTGCTGTTGAAGTTCCCGGCCCGGTCGAACCAGGTCTCACCGTTCTGAGCGGACACATCGATGACCAGCGTATCACCCTCCCATTGGCCGTTGGACCAACCCATCCAGCTGTCTGCGGGTGCCTCGGTGGGTTCCCCCATGTTCACGACTCGGACAGCGCCGGCGAACTCATAGCTGATGAGGATCGTGTCCTGGCTCTGAATGATCTGAAACGGATATGGCATGTAAGTGGCCCGTGGCACGCCCGGCAAAAAGCACTTCGTTTCGGGGTCGAGCATCTGGCGGTCCTCGAAGTTTTGATTCCTTTGTTCCAAAGCAGCCGGCAGGTAGGGGATCGGCCCGTCCTCCACCACTCCTATCCCGGGCGGGACTGCGAATTGTGCGCCGAACTCCGGTCGGATGGCCTGGGACGCGGCATGTGCCTCGATATTCCAGTTTGCCTCGTTCAGGCTCTGCCAGATACCGTTCAGATCGGGTCGGCCGTCTGCGAGTCGCGGGGCCTGGTAGGTGGATGTCTGGCTCGCCGGGGTGGACGGCGACGACCCGCACCCGGTCGTGAGAAATAACGTGCCCACAAACAGAGTTTTTACGTGGTTTTGCATCCGATTGTTCTCCTCTACGACACAGCGCTTTCGATGAACGTGTCAGTTTCTTGTCGGGGAATGATCCCTTCAAACAGGTTTGATGTCAATGGACATCCGTTGTGATTCACAACTCAAAACAGGGTTGGCAAGCGATGGGTCATTCGCCCAGGATAGTCACGTCCGTTTCTGGACCTGGCTCTGAATCGGAGACCGGCGATCGGCCGTTGGACAAGGAACGATACTGTTATAAGTACTCCGCTGAGGGCCCTAGCGGGCAAGATCGGCAGTACCAATTTGAGTGGATCACTGATTTCGGGTTGGACGCTGCCAGATGGACCACATGAACCCCACACGGTCCCGTTGTCGGACACAGTGAGCCAGCCCAAACCATCAGGCGCTGGCAGGCGCCGGTTTGGCCGGCGGCTGTCGGTTCAAAGCCCGCCGGCCGAATGCGTACGGTTCTCAGAAGATTTCCGGTGCGTCGAAAACCAGAACCCCCTGATTCCGCATGTCTGAGACGATCACTTCCCGGTCGGCTCTGTTCAGGGCCACGCCGAAGGGCTTCTTCATTCCGGTCGTCTCACCGATCGGAATCTTGTATAGAGGCGGAATATCCCCATTGTCGTGGATGCTCCACACGCCGACGAACGCATGTTCCGGTTCCATCTGGTTGATGATTCCGGGCATGGCGGCCACAATCAGCCCCCTCTCCGGATAGGTCTGGATCTGGTTGATCCGGATGATCTCGGATTTCGGGCCTTGAATGACGCCGACCGGCGCCACATTGCCGCTGGCGGTTCTGTCGAAGATGAGGATGCCACCGTTTACTGTATCCCGTTGATAGCGGTTTATTCCGATGATGATCACATCGTTGACCGGGTCGACGGCGATGCCGTAGGTGTTTCTCAGCATCGTGTCGGGGCCTTCGATCACGCGCAGGGGGGCCACGTCACCGTCGGCTCCAAGCGGGAAGATCTTAATCCTGTCATCGGCATAGGTCACGATTTCGTTGTGGATGACATCTATGTCCAGCCGGCTGCCGATCTCGCCGGTCTGGGGCCCCTGGATCGCGCGGATCGGTTCTTCCTGCCCGTTAGCATCCCCGGCAAAGGTCAAGATGGCATGGGAATACGGCACGGGTACCACGATCTCGTCGTCGTCCGCGTTGTAGCGGATGTCGTGCATGGTTCTCGACAAGCGACTGGGCTGTCCATAGAGTGTCCGGGTCGGTGCGTCTCCTCCGTCCGCCAACCTGGCGAACATCGCAATCTGCGGATGGGCCACTCAGTTGGGAACCAGGATCTCTCCCCGGCGGCTGTCGTAGCCCACAGCCCCGGGATTGCCGATCATGAGACTCTTGCTCCCGACCGGAGCACCCCGGACGACTCTCAGCGGCTCGACGTCCCCGTTCGCCGTCGCCGGGAAGACCGTCACTTGAGGCGTTCCCATGTTGGCGACGAACAGTTCGTTCATTCTCTCATCCAGGGCGATCCCCGGCGGATGCAGGATCCCGGTGTTGGGTCCCTTGATGACGCGGATCGGAGCGGCGTTACCCGCGGCCGAGGCGTCGAACACGAGAATGGAGCTGTCGGCGTCGTTGGCCACGAACAGCTCTTGCCGTGCCTGATGCAACGCGAGGTGCGACGGCCAATTCAGCAGTGTGTCTGGTCCCTCGATCACCCGAACGGGTTCGGTGTTGCCCGACGCGTTCAGCCGATAGACCGTGATCGACGGGGGCTCGTTGCTTCCGTATTCTTCGCCGGTCTCCGGATTGGTGTTGTGAGCGTTGCCGAAGTTGCTGACAAAAAGGAGGTTGTTGGCCGTATCCAGAGCGCTCCCGTGCGGATCCTCCAGCCCGGTGTCCGGGCCTCGGATCACCCGAAGGGGTTCCTCGTCGCCTTCGGCCTGCTTCCGGTAAACGTAGACGACGTTGCTCTGGTTGACGACGTACATCTCGTCGTTTCGTTCATCTACGACCAGGGAAAACCCGCGGATACTGTTCAAGTAGCGGTCCGGGTACGCGTTGCCCCGCGCGTCGGTCCCGAACACCGGCAGGTAGGTCTGCGTGTCGTTGTTCAGGACGTAGATGTCGAGCGTTTCCGGGTCGATGTAAACCGCGCACATCATCTCGGCCCGGGTGTTGGTTCCCGAGATTATGCGCCGGGGTTCCGAAAACCGCGCTTGAGGCGGCGTGTTTTCCTCGTAGGCGTACTCCAGGATCTGAAAGAGGTTCTCGTCGGCCACCACCAGCATGTCGTTTTCGGAATTGACAGCCACGGCGGCGAACGCGGGATTGGGGTCGCGTATGAAACGCTTCGGAGCGCGTTCGAGAACGATCGGCACCCGGTCTTCCGGATTCTGAGCCGCCACGGTTTCGGCAAAGAGCCCGTCGGGCAACTGGCCCAAAGGGATCAAAACTCCGTACCCCAGGACAACGATCAGGGCCGCCAGGGCGAGCCGAAGCCCCCAGCGTCTCCCTCTGCGAAAAGTTTGAATCATTGCGGAACCTCCAGTGCGAGAACCCCTATGTTTGCGTATAGTTGGCACGATTATCAGCGGCCCGATGATCAAAGTCAAGCGTATAGGCCTTAGAACCGGAATGTGTAGCTGCGATCGGGTCGGCCGGCCCGGTCAGCGGATGCCAGGCACCTGGACAGTTAATATTTCCCATGAAATGTTCTGACACCCACAGCTGTCGGCGTCAGAACAGTTCGGGCATGCTGAATGTCAGCACCGAATTGAGCCTCTTGTCACTGACGATGATGCTCTTATTCTTGACGTCCAGCGTGACTCCGCGTGGCATCTCAAATATGCCACCGGGTCCACCGATCGTATACAACGGCGGACCATCGCTGCTCTCTGCGTAACTCCACACGCCCAGATAAGACACCGGATCCGCCAGAGTCTCCCCGACGGGACGGTTCGTGGCAAAAATAAGCTTCCCTTCGGGATAAATCGCGAACGGCCCACCCATGCTGCGGGGACCTGCAATCGTCATAATCGGCTCGGCGTTGCCACTGGCAAGGCGATCATAAACCAGGAAAGTAGTACTGTCCTCGGGGTTGCCGCCGCCGCCGCCGGAGGCGACGATGACCATGTCATTGATGGGGTCAATCTTAACGTCACCGGCGCCGGGACCCGGCACCTCGATCACGCGTTTGGGTGCGACATCGCCTTCGGCCATGCGGTCGTAGACGAGGACATTCTGCTCCGGAACGTAGATCTCATCGTTGACCCCATCCACCGCCACGCGATCGGGAGCCGACAGTTGCGACAGGGATCCCTGAATGACCCGCACCGGTGCGGTCTCGCCGTCTGCGTCTCCCGCAAATGTCAGGATTGCCTGTGCAAACTGCTGCGGAACGACAAATTCGTCGTGGACTTCATCGTAAGCGATGCCGTGCATGGTGCGTCCAAGCATCGTCTTCTGGCCTTCAATCTTTCGAACCGGCTGTGCTCCCTGATCCGCCAACCTGGCGAATGCCGCGATCTGCGGATGCGCCACTCAGTTTGGAACCAGGATCTGCTCCCGTTTAGTGTCGTAGGCCACGGGATGGGGATTGCCGATGCCCAGCGCCGGAGCATCCACAGGTCCGCTGCGAATCACACGCAGCGGCGCCACGTCGCCAGACGAGCCCAAGGGGTACACTGTCGCCGAGTGATTCATGAAGTTTGCGGCCCACACCTCGTCGTTTTTCGGGTCTACCCATATGCCGGTGGGATTGGCCAGATTGGTCCTTGGACCTTTGATTACGCGCTTGGGAGCGACGTCGCCGCTGTCGGTGACGTTAAAGACCAGAATGGAGCTGTCGATGTCGTTGGCGACGTAGAGTTCTCCGCGCGCCACATCCACGGCGACCCCTGTGGGCCAGTTGAACTGAGTATTGGGGCCCTGGATGACACGCAGCGGAGCGGCGTTACCCTCCGCGTCCATACTGTGCACAACGATCGATGGAGGTTCGCTTCTGCCCGATCCCGGAATAGCATCCCGACGCTCCAGCGGCCAGTTCTGTTTTCCCCTGCCGTCCCCCCGAGACGGGGTGTAGCCTTCCGGCCGTGGGATTCTGGAACTCACGGCTCCGTGGTTGGTGATGAATACCCATCCATTTGTGGCATCGAGAGCGATTCCGTGAGGATCCGCAAGCCCAGTTCGGTCGCCTTGCAGAAGCCGGAGCGGCGATTCGTCCGTTTCGGCGTATTTCCGGAATACGACCATGGCGCTGTCGTGCTGCATCGTGAGAAACATCTCTTCGGAGGCTTCATCCACTGCGATTCCAAAGGTCCCATGGGGCGTGTGCAGTTCACGCGTCGGCGGCACGTCGCCGTTCGCGTCTCGATCGAAAATCACCAGCGTGTCTACGGTGTCGTTGTTGACCGCATAAATGTCGCCGTTCTGAGGGTCAATGTAGAGACCACACTGAAATTCGATCTTCGTCTTCAGTCCCGCGAGAATTCGCTTCGGCTCTGTAAAGCGCGCCTGAGGGGGTGTGTTGACCGTACGATCGTAGACCATAATTTGGAAGAGGTTTTCGTCGGTGAGGATGACTTCATCATTGATCGGATCGACCGCGATGGAACTGAAGGCGGCCCAGGGGTCGCGAATCCATCGAACGGGTTGAAGCTGCGAGTGATCTTCAGTCGCAGCATTTCTCCCTGCCACTGAGGCCGCACGGGCTTCCCGCTGCTGCTCGAGTGCCGACATCAGGGTAATCGCCCCGGGCTCTCCAGGAAGCGGCTGAACGGAAACCAGTTGCGCCTCTCCCGCGCCCTGTGTTGCTGGCTCTGAACCCGCCTCGGAATCGGACGGCACCAGGAACACTACCAGACCGGCCAGGGCCAGTGCGGCAGAAAAGAGCACGGTCTTTTTCGGTGCACGACGAGAGAATGTAGACATGAATTAGCCTCCCCGAGAGTCTTCGGATCCTTCGTTCAACCTGTTGCGTTGACGCGCAGTTCTAACCCGTTAATATTGACGCTGAATTCTATCAAACGGCGGGTTCAAGCCGCAAGCTTGGTGTGGGCGCTGGCAATCGGTTTGAAGGTCTCACCAGGCAACACCACACAGCGAACCTGCTGCCGGAATTTCCTCACCACTCGTGGCACAGGATTGCGGTTCATAATCACACGCAGGGTCCGTGGAGTCGGGATGACGGGCGCATGCTGGGAGAACGGCGTGGCCATTGGTCCAGTCTGGGGAATGGCTCTACGTCAGACGGGGCTAAAAAAACGGACGCCAGGGAGTCACACCGAGGCCGGGTGTGGGCCACAGCATCGGAACTGCGGAACTGCACCAGAGGGCGGGGTAGGAATGACGTTCCTGGCCCCATCGCCGTCGGCCACGTCGCCGGGTTCGCCCGCCGCCGGTTGGCCCGGCGGCTCTATGAGCGTGCGTCGTTTCCGATATCGATCCGTAATCAGAAAATTTCCGGTACCGAAAACACCAGGACGCCCTGATTCCGCATGTCGGAGACAATCACTTCCTCGTCGTCGGGATTCAAGACCACTCCGAATGGCTTTTTGAGCCGGGTCGTCTCGCCGATCGGTATCTTCCACAACGGAGGAACGTCGCCGTCATCGTCGTAGCTCCAGACGCCCACGAAGGCGCCCTCCGGCTCCATGTCGTCCTTGACCCCCGGCATCGCGACCACGATCTGTCTGCGATCGGGATAGGTCTGCATCTGGTTGATCCGGATGATTTCGGATTTCGGCCCACGAATGACGGCTCGCGGTGGGGTGTTTCCGCTATCGGTTCGATTGAACACCAGGATGGCGCCCTTCTCCAGGTCCTCCGGGTCCTGGTTCGGTTCCGTCGTTCCGAAATCGCTGTTTAACCCGATGACGAGGATATCGTTGATTGCATCCACAGCGATCCCATAAACCCTCTCCAACTGGGTGTCCGGACCCTCGAGGATTCGAATGGGCGCGGCGTCACCGTTGGCTTCCCTCGGATAGACCTTCACGCTGGTACTGGTGTAGGTGAAAATTTCATCGTGAATCGGGTCTACATCCAAGCGGCTGCCGATCGATCCGGTCTGGGGGCCCTGGATGATTCGAATGGGAGCCTCCTGTTCATCGGCATCTCCACGGAAGGTCAGAATGGACTCTGAGTAGGGAACGGGCACCACGATTTCATCGTGCACTGCGTCGTAGCGGACGTCGTGCATTGTTCGGGATAGTTTGCTGGCCTGACCATAGAGCGCTCGGACCGGGGCGTCGCCTCCGTCCGCCAACCTGGCGAACATCGCAATTTGCGGATGGGCCACTCAGTTGGGCACCAGGATCTCTCCCCGCAGGCTGTCGTAGCCGACGGCCCCGGGATTGCCGATCATGAGGCTCTGCGTTCCGACTGGCGCCCCACGAATCGTTCGTAAGGGCGAAACGTCTCCATTGGCCGTCACCGGGAATACCGTCACCGAAGGCGTGCCCATGCTCGCCACATAGAGCTCGCCGAGAACCGGGTCGAGGGCGATTCCGGGAGGATGTTGGATTCCGGTACTCGGCCCCTGGATGACGCGGATCGGAGCCGCATCCCCCTCGGCGGTGGCGCTAAACACCAGGATTGAATTGTCGGCATCGTTGGCCACGAACAGTTCCTGGCGTTCCTCGTGAAACGCCATGTGAGCCGGCCAATTCATCAACGTACGGGGGCCTTCGATGATGCGCACCGGCGCGACATTTCCTGAAGCGTCCATCGGATAAACCGTGATCGACGGCGGCTCAAACTTTCCATACGTTTCCGATCGAGCCGACGTGCGTACCTGGCCATTGCCGAAGTTGCTCACGAAGATCAGCCGGTTCGTGGTATCCAGGGCCAGTCCGTGCGGGTCCTCGAGCTGGACGTCGCTGCCCTCGATCGTCCGCAGGGGCTGTTCTCCCCCGTCAGCCTGCTTGCGGTATACCGAAATGCTGTTTTGACTCTGGATCGTCATGTAGATTTCCTGCCGCTCCTCGTCCGCCGCCATCTGGAAAGGGTGGCCTGGAACGTTGAGAGCCCGACTCGGAATCGCGTTTCCGCGCGCCTCTGTTGAAAAGACAGGCATCCAGTTTTGCGTATCTCCGTTGAGCGCGTAGATTTCCTTGGTCACAGGGTCGATATAGAGCCCGCAGATCATCTCGGCTTTCGTGTTGAGTCCCGATATGACCCGCCGGGGTTCGGTGAAACGCGCTTGAGGCGGCGTATTTTCCCGAGAGTCGTACTCCAGGATCTGAAACAGGTTTTCGTCCGCCACGACAAGCATGTTGCTTTCGGAATCGACGGCCACAGCGCTGAACGCAGGGTTGGGATCCTTGATGAAACGCACTGGAGGCCGCTCGATCACCACCGGCGTTCTGTCCTCCTGGCCTTGTGCAGCCGGTCCGGCCGCATAAGCAACTTCGGGAATACCGCCGATATCGATCAGAATGACCGGCGACAGGCAAACGGTCAGGCCCGCTAAAATGAGTTGAATTCGCCGGCGATTCCGGTCGCGAACAGTCTTGGTCATTGCTGAGCCTCCTATGCGAGAAACCTCTGGTGGACCTGGGGCATTCGGCACGATGATCATAGCGCCGGTAATCGAAGTAAAACGAACCCACAACATCCGGCTTGGGGGGAGCGACGCCGATGGTTAAATATAGGAAGAAGTGATACTTTTAGCAAAACCTTTTCGCGTCGGATCAAAGGAGGTTCTTATGAGGAACTGGGTTTCGGGGTCGCGGTTCGCCTTGGTGCTCCTCATGTGTTGCGTCGCCGGTTGCGCAACACCACCCGGCGATCCGGCTGTTGTTGAGATCCAGGATGCCATCGTCGTCTCCCGCAATCACTACCACGCATTTCACATCCTGGCGCCTGTCGTGGCCCGGGAAAAGGACTTCTTTGAAGGTATTGACGTGGAGATTCGGCCTGACGAAGTCGAGCCCGAGATCACCGATGGTGATGAGATGCTCTCCAGAATGCAGGCCGAAGGCATCGACATCATCGTGGATGCCAGACCCAGGCTCCTGTTCAACCAGGCTTCACCGGATCAAGGTCTGGTGATGATTGGCGGATGGATGGAAGGGGGCAACGTGCTTGCCCAGCTGATGGCCGGCCCGGATATCCAGACAGTGGCCGACCTTGGCGGAAAAAGGTTGAGCACGACCACACGGATCGCTGAGAACGCCGTCGCCCTGGAGTATTGGCTGAGCCTTGAGGGGCTGGACCCGGACAGCGATGTGGAATGGGTACTGGGCCTCAGTCGAGCCAACCTCGCACCCGAGGCTCTGAGAGAGGGCCGAATCGACGCCGGCAGCATTGGACCCGAAGCCGCGCTCCAGCTTGAGCAGGAAGGCTATCATGTCTTACTCGACTGGGCTGAAGTCTATCCCCAGGGGCGCCCCGAGAGAGCGATCGTTGCGACCCGGGAGCTGGTCGAAAACAATCCAGAAGGTGTCAAAGCTTTCCTGAGAGGCATGATTCGGGCCTACCGCCTGATCAACGATTGGCAGAATAATGACGACTTCCTTCAACCCATCATGCAACCGCTGATGGAGGGCGCGAGAGATCCGAGAGGAGAGAGTTACCAGGACACGCCCTTGCTCGAAGATGGCATGATCCCGAGCGAGGCCCTTCAGACGATGCTGGACGAGGCCAAGGTGCTGGGTCGGGCAGATGAGGGTCTGCTCCTGGGCTCTGTCGTGGATCTGGACCTGCTCTCTGAAACGATCGACGAACTGGCACAGGATAATATAATCTACTGAACGTCGTGATTACCGTTACTGAAACAGTGCTCACACGACCACAACACAGGAGGTAAACAATCGTGCTCGCTACCAGGATCTCACCATCGTGGCGCCGACTGATGGTGTTACTGCTCGTTATTCCGGCCCTTCTGGGCTCAGTCGGTCTGATGCTGTCCCATAGTGCATCTGCCGCTCCGGAGAGTCAGCAAACCGGCACAACCGAGGCCCCGCCCCGCCCCAGCGACGCGGTTCGGGAAGCGGTGGCAACGCGGGAACCCATTTCAATCATCCGGGACCAATATTTCGGTTTTGCGGGTATCGCGGTCGATCCTGACCGCGACGAAGTGATCATCGCTGAAGAGAATGTATCGAATCTCGTAGTCTATGACCGCCTTTCCAATACTCCGCCACAAGCAGTCATGACCGAACCGAAGAGGATGATCGGGGGAGAGGAAACCTTCCTCGAATATGCCTGCAGCGTCTACGTGGACCCCGCCAGCGGGGACATTTACGGAATCAACAACGACACGATGAACTGGATGCCGGTCTTTGGCCGGGACGCAGAGGGGAACGTAGCGCCCAAGCGCAAGCTACGCACTCCCCACACGACCTTCGGAGTCGTGGTCGACGAAGTAACGCAGGAACTGTTTCTTACGATTCAGGACGATCACGCCGTAGTGGTGTTCGAGAAAGAGGCCCAGGATGAGGACAGCCCGATCCGCATCCTTCAGGGCAGGGACACCGGGTTGGAGGATCCTCACGGAATTGCCCTGGACACCAGCACGGGCGAAATCTTCGTTTCCAACTGGGGCACCTACAATGAACGTCCGCCCCTGTCTGAAGGCGGTGGTGGCGACGACAGGCACAACCGGTCCGATTTTCCTGTGGGCCGGGCGCGCGCATTTCCAGGATCAGGAATCATTGAGCCTCCCTCCATCACGGTCTATCCGAAGGACGCCCAGGGAAACACCTCACCCCTGCGTGTAATCGAGGGTCCAAGGACTCAGATGAACTGGCCGACGGCTCTGGCCATGCATCCGGATCGTGGGGAACTCTTTGTGGCCAACGACACCGGTCACTCAGTCCTGGTCTTCAGCGCGGATGCCAGCGGGGACGTCGCTCCCGTTCGGGTGATCAGCGGCCCACGGACCATGATCAGGAATCCGACCGGCATTGCCATCGACCTGGAAAACGACGAGCTATGGGTGGCCAACTTCGGGAGTCACTCCGCCACGGTCTTCGACCTGGATGCAGAAGGGGATGTCGCCCCGAAAAGGGTGATCCGAAGCGGGCCGGCCGACGCCCCATCGCCCATCCTGAGCAATGCGCATACGGTGGCCTACGATTCGAACCGGGACGAACTCCTGGTCGCCAACTGAGTGGGCCATCCGCAGGTAGCGGCATTCGCCAGGTTGGCGAACGGTGGCGCAGAACCCACCCGGGAAATCGCGGGTCAGAACACGCTGTTTACCCGAACCATGCACGATATGGCCTACGACCCGATTCACGATGAAATCGTCGTGCCTCAATTCTTTGCCTTCGCAATTCTCACCTTCAGTGGGGGTGCAGACGGAGACGTCGGGCCGATTCGAACGATAATGGGTCCCAGCACGCAGCTAAAGAACACCCATGCGCTCGCCATTGACCCGGTCAACGAGGAGATCTTCGTTCCGGGCCGACACGGGGACAACCGGGTTCTGGTCTTTCCCAGGGAGGCGGATGGAGACGTCGCGCCGAGTCGAATTCTGGAATTGGACTATACGCCCGGGCGTGTGGCCATCGATCCGGTCCGAAATCTGCTGGTTGTTTCAGGAGGCCCACAACTGCATGTTTACGACCGAACAGCTTCAGGCAGGGCCTCACCCGTCAACGTGATTTCCGTACCTCAGACTCCGGTCAGGAGGGGTACCGGCCTGATGGCCATTAATTCGGAGAACGGCATGATCTTCGTCAGGGTCAGTGGCGGAGGCCGACATGAATCCCTCGACTATGTGGGTGTCTGGAGCGTCTATGACGATGGTGAAGTTCCAGCCCGATTCACTATTGGCGGTCCCAATGGGATGCTGAAGGACGGGCGGGGAGTGGCACTCGACATTGAGAATAAGAATGTCATTGTCACCGACAAGACTTTGAACGCGATACTGACGTTTAACGTCCCGGAGGCATTTGAGGTTCAGTAGGGTTGTTTGCCCCCGACTGGCTTTGAATTCTGAGAGCGACGTTCTGCCGTCTGAAACAAAAACCGGCCTTTCCCAACTTCGAGAAAGGCCGGTTTGAAGAATCAGCAGCCTTCGACGGGCCGCTCCATCTTAGAAGGCATAGTCAGAACGCATATTTTCCAGGTCGGGCCCGAGCCCCTCGCAAACGACTTGACAATCTCATCCTTGCGGTGTTTATACTCGGGCAATTTTTCGATCAGACATGGGGTTTGTGAAACCCTTCGGTCTGGGTGAGTGTGATGCGACGAGTTTTTCAAGTTGGGCCCCTTGCCTTCTACCTGACAGCGAACGCTTCTGTGAATCGGGAGCGGGTAGTGCCGCCCCTCGTCCGATTGCGACACGCCTCTCGCCTGGGAAAAGATGGAAAGATTCCTGACGGTGATCAGCGCCTGGACGGATACACACACGACCGGGAGGCGAACAAGGCAGGTTTGGATTTCGATTTCCGGCCTGTGCTCCGGGCGAACGTGTCGCCATACATCGGGGTTCACAGTTTTCTCTCCGTCGAACGCAGCCTGAAGCCGCACATCGCAACCCGAGTCTCGCCGGCTCGCGCTCCTCTAGTCGAGTCGTTGAGCCACGAGACCAGAAACTTCAATTGGTCAATAGCGAGAAGGTGTCTCGGCCATTTGGAGAACCGACGGGAGCGACAGAGATCCGTAGGATGACTCAAAACGCATGGAGGAAACATGAAACGTATTATCACTGCATTAGGAATTGCTTTGTTGTTGACGGTGATGACCTCGGGCACGGTTTGGGCCCAGGCGACCGCGCAGATCAGCGGCACCGTTACCGATCCAACCGGAGCCTTGATACCTGGCGTTGAAGTCACCGCCACGCAAACCGACACGACTGCAAGTCGAACGGCGGTGACGAACGAAACAGGCTCCTATATCCTGCCGGCCCTGCCATTGGGTCCGTATCAGCTGGAAGCGGTTTTGCCGGGTTTCCAGACGTTTGTGCAGACGGGAATCGTCCTGCAAGTCGGTAACGAAGCCAACATCAACGTTGTGCTTGAGGTTGGCCAGGTGACCCAGACGATCGAGGTTACGGCCAACGCTGCGATGGTGGAAACACGGAGTGCGGGTATCGGTCAGATTATGGAGAACGCGCGTATCCTGGAGCTGCCGCTAAACGGACGGTCGATGATCGATCTGGTCGAACTGACTCCCGCAGTGACGCCGGCGGCTGAGCTTGATGCTTCTGGCCGGGATGCGACCAACAAGGGTAATGTGTCGGTGGCAGGCGGAACAAATACCGGATTGAACTACACCCTGGACGGGGCCTTTCACAACAATCCGTTCACCGACTCTTACATGTCGATGCCGTTTCCCGACGCGCTCCAGGAGTTCAAGGTCGACACCGGCGCCACGACCGCCGCGAGCGGCGTCAAGTCCGCCGGTTCCGTCAGCCTGGTAACGAAATCGGGCACGAACGAGATCCATGGCAATCTGTTTGAGTTTGTGCGGAACGGCAAATTCAATGCGCGGAACGCGTTCGCCAGCGAGCGCGACACGCTCAAGCGCAATCAGTTTGGCGGGACGATTGGCGGACCGATTCTCTCGAACAGGCTGTTTTTCTTCGCAGGCTACCAGGGCACGACGCTGCGCGAAGATCCATCGCACCGCGTTGCGTTTGTGCCCACCCCGGCGATACTGGCGGGAGACTTTACGGCATTCGCCTCACCGGCGTGCAATCGCGAGCGGCAGCAGAACCTGAGTTATGCTCCGGATGGCGTCGAGCTTTTCAACAACAATATCATTGATCCCGCACTGTTCAGCCGACCGGCTGTGGCGCTGGCGGCCAAAATGCCGCAATCGACGGATCCGTGCGGCAGAACCATATTTGGAATGCCCAGGCCCACAAACGAGCATCAGGCCCTCGGCAGGGTGGACTACCAACGGAGCAACAGCCACTCGATGTTCGTCAGGTATATCATCGAGACGATAGAGTTGAAGGCCCCCCACGCAGTTACCGGGAGCCTGCTGTCGGCGAGGCGGCTGGGCGTTGGGCGGGAGGCGCGGGCGCAGGCGTTTACCATCGGTGACACCTACCTGTTCGGCAATAACACTGTCAACTCATTGCGTCTGGTGGGGAATCGTCAGTACGGCGCCAAGCCGACTCCAGACTTCAGCCATGAACCTTGGGGGTCGGGCGATATTGGAATCAACGCGTTCAATTACGGCAACAATTTTGGCCGCGTGGAGGTCGACGGCGCGTTTGATTTGTGGTGCGGAGGGTGCGGGGACGGTCCGGCTACCACGGCCACTTTCGCGATTAGCGACGATCTCAGCCTAGTTCGCGGGGACCACCAACTGGCCCTGGGCGCTTCATGGGCGGGGTGGTGGATTAACTCGTATTCAAGAAACTATACCCACATGCCATTTGAGTTCAGCGGCGACACGACGGGTATGGGGATGGGCGACTTCTTCGTGGGGCGTGCAGCCGAATTCGGTATGGGCCCCCCGGCAGACCAGAACAAGAAGTCCCAGTACATCGGACTCTATGCCGCCGACACCTGGAGGATGAGTCAAAATCTGACGTTGAACTACGGGATACGCTGGGAGCCTTACTTTCCCATCGTGCATCTGGACGGCGCCTCCCTCAATCTGGACCTCGCTCGCCTGGCAGCCGGCACCACCAGCACACAGTTTGACAACACCCCGCCGGGCATCTACTTTCCGGGGGATCCCGGACACCCCGGCTTAGAGGGTATCAACAGAAAGTGGTGGAATTTTTCGCCGCGCCTGGGGCTGGGATGGGATGTGGCCGGGGATGGCCGCACTTCCGTCCGGGTTTCGGGGGGGATGTACTACGACTTTGTGGATGTCCGAAGCGTGCTCCGGGCAGCTAACGGGGCACCATGGGCGCCCCGTTTCATCAGGAACGATGTGCTCCACGCGGATCCATGGGCAGACGAGCCCGGCGGAGATCCGTTCCCAGTTAGATACGGACGGTTTATCGAACGCGATCAGCCATGGCCGAGGTATCCCACCTTCGCGACAACGCCCTATGACCAGCCGAACAAGCAGGTCGTGCAGTGGAACCTCAGCATCCAAAGACAGATCGGGTCCGATTGGCTCCTGACGGCCAATTATCTCGGGAACACAAGCTATCATGTGGCAACTCGGCAACGCGGCAACCCTGCCGTCTATATTCCCGGGACCTTCGACGCGGACGGGAACTGTGCGCAGAACGGCCAGGTGGTCCTCACCGGCGGCCGGGAAGGCCGGAATTGTTCTGCAAACAGCAATAGGAACCAGCGCCGGACGATCAGTCTGGAACATGGTCAGGAGATCGGCGCGGGTTTCGGCGATTTTGAATTCATGGATGCGACTGGGACGTCCAGCTACAACGGTCTGATCTTTGCCGTTCAGCGCCGCGCCGCGGGTGGCGTCACCCTTAACGGGAACTACACGTGGTCGCATTGCATCAGCGATTCGCGGGGGGCCTGGACCGATCCGTTCAACCGGCGCTTTGACCGCGGCGACTGCGACACAGACCGGCGGCACGTGTTCAATATGTCGGCCCTGGCCGAAACGCCGGAGTTTTCCGGCCGGGCGCTGCGCGCTCTGGCTTCAGGCTGGCGGTTCTCGCCCATTGTCAGGGTCTTTTCGGGCTCCCAGATGTCCATCACCACCAGTAGGGACAGGGCCTTGAGCGGGATTCGGAACCAGCGCGTCAATCAGGTGCTGTCGGAACCCTATGGGGACAAATCCGTCGACAACTTCCTCAATCCTGACGCCTTCGCGCTGGCGCCCACAGGAACGCTCGGACAGATAGGTGCGAATAACGTTCGTGGCCCACGTAACTGGGCGTTCGATGTGGCCCTCTCCAGAGAGTTCCCGTTCGGTGAAACCCAGAGGCTGGAACTTCGAGCCGAGGCTTTCAACGTGACAAACAGCGTCCGCTTTGAGAACCCGGTGACACGTCTCAACAGCAGTACGTTCGGCCGGGTGTTGGGGACACAGGACCCGAGAATTATGCAATTCGCTTTGAAGTATTTCTTCTAAGCCGAGGCGCTGACAGAATCCAGCCTTCTCAGCATTGGGAAAGGCTGGATTCTGTCGAGCGTCTTAATCCGAAACTGAAATCTAGTCCTCCAGAACCTTCTCTTTCTCCGACTGAATCAGACGGAAGCGATGGATTTGTCCATCTTCACCATACTGGACGAAGACGGCTCCCACCTCCAGAAACTGGCTTCGATCTTGACGCATAGAATGGCCTGCGATTATCGGGAACGAAACACCCAGGCCGCCCCAAGGCAATGGCTTGGAATAGACCATCCGCTCGCCTTCGACTTCGTTCTCGGTCTGGGGCTTTAACAGATAGGCGAGCTCGACGTCAGTTCTCGCAAACTTATCGGCCCATTGCCAGATTTGCCGGCTGCCGAGAAGCATAACGGGTCCAATCTGTTTTTCGTCGTGTGGCGGTACCTCCACAAGGACATCGGGAACGAAACACCCAGGGCGCCATAAAAGCATCGACAACCTGGTCGAATCCCCTGTTTATTCCATCCATGGATATGCACCAGTCGTCGAGAGGATTCAGCTGATCCATCCACTCCTGGCCCAACACGGTCGGATCCATGACAGGCTCGGTTGGTGAAGGATCTGATGGAGTCTGAACTTGAACCCCAAATACGGCCAAAAGACTAGTCAAAGTCAAAACAATCAATCGACCCATACAGCCAATTCCTTATCTATTCATTTTTCTGATTCTGGACAGCGAGAGGCTATTGTGGAGCCACGGACATTGCGCAGCGAAATCCTATCGTGGAGCCGCGGAGTTCAGGATCAGTAAAATTGCGGTAATAATTCGCCAGCTGTGAGCCTCGGACTTCCGCCCAACCACCGCCGCGAGTACTCTTGTATAGACCGTCCGCTGGCCCCTGTGGATTCCTTTTCGGCATGAAAGCGTAGTAACCGCGGTCATACCTGTCATTAGTCCACTCGATCACGTCACCGCTCATGTCGTAGAGACCATAACCGTTGGGCGTGTATGATCCGACGACCGCAGCCTTGTTGAGCGAGACTGCTGCCGGCCCGTCTGCTTCGAAAGCAGGTCGATACTCCTCTGCGACCACGTCACCGTCTTGATCCACCGCCCTCCAGAGGGATTGGCAACAATATCGCCTAAAACGTCTTCAAAACAGTTTGACTGGTCAATACCCCCCTATGGCATGAATCCCCGGCCGGAAAATTGCATTCGATTCCGGAAGCTTTATACCGACATTCCAAACAAAACCCGGCCTTTCCCAATATCGAGAAAGGCCGGGTTGAAGAATCAGCAGCCTTTGACGGGCCGCTCCATCTAAGAGCGCAAAGTCAGAATGTATATTTGAGCGCGAACTGCATGATCCTCGGTTCGAGTGCCCTACGAATCACGCCGAAGCGGCGTGAACTCAGATCCATGTTAATAGAGTTCCTACCCGCGACATCCGGCCGCCAACTATTCGTCACGTTATACGCTTCGACTCGAAACTCCAGGCTCTGGGTTTCGCGGAAACTGAATATGCGGGCCAGGGCCACATCGAAATCCCACTCATACGGCAGCAGAACATTGACGCGGCCAAAATCTCCAAAAGTGCCCGGCTCCGGGGTCCCGAACGCATCCTTGTTCAGCCAGAGCGAGCCGGGATCGCCTGATCTGTCGAGGTAAAACTCATCCATGAGAATATTCGGGCGTTGGTTGCCAATATCGCAGAGGCACCGATCCAAACCGCTACTGGCCCCCTGACCGCTGGCAGGGCGTCCCAGTGTCACGGTGCGAATTCCACTGGCTTGATTGGCCCGATTGGTATTCCCGCCTGTGGACGCTCGGTAGATTGTGGACATTCGCCATCCGCTCCCTATCAGACGCAAGGTGCGATTGGCAAACTCCGGAGTCTGGATGAGCGACGTCAAATTGAAGGCGTGCCGCTCGTCCTGTTCGCAATTGCCCCGGTCATATTTGCGGTCGTTCTCCTTTACAAACGTGTGGTCCACGCTTGAGCCATACCCGGAATTTGTCCTGCCGATAAAATCACCGATGCAATGGGACAAGGTATAGTTCGCGTTAAAGTTGAGATTGTCGCTGGCGCGATGCTGTAAGCGAACTAGCATCCCGTGGTAATTCTGTGTGCTGCCGTTTTCAATTACAGCAAGTCTTCCAATTTCGCCTCCGAACTCCGGGTTCTCGAAACTCAAAACGCGGCGGTCCTGCGTATTGAAAGGTCCAGAGCAGTCCTGTCCTGGATTTACCGTGAAATGGGTTATCGCGCCATCGCGGAAGCAATTGCCGCTGGCGTCGCCGACGCCCGGAACGTAGATGGCCCGATTCACCGCTTTCGCCGTCTGAAGGTGCACGATCTGGGTTCCCATATAGCTCACCGACAGGAGCGAGCCCGGCACCAATTCTCGTTGAAGGCTCAAATTCCACGATTGAGTGTAGGTCGGAACGAGGTCGGCGTTGTTCGGTAGGTAAGCGCCGAACGGCACAAAAGCCATCTCCTTGCTTTGCGTAATCGGGTGCGGATTTCCACCCGGAATACCGGACCACGGAGCGTCAAGACCTCCTTCTGGTTGAAGCAGACGAGTCAGCGAACCCCAAGGTGGCTGTTGAGCCCGCGAGCCTATCCCGTAAATTGCCGGGTATTCTTCATACGACAGTGAATAGGAAGAGCGAAGGGAGGTGCGGCCATCGCCCTGGATGTCCCACGCGAAACCTACGCGCGGCCCCCAGGTGTTCCAATAGTTGTTCCAAACGTTCGCCCGCGGCTTCTCCGCACCCGGCATGTTCGTCCACTGCTCTAACTCAGGATCTCCAGCGTAGACAAATCCCGGAGGCGAATTATCGAACACAGAGCTTCGGATTCCCTGCCGGTACCGGTCGATATCGAAATTCGAGACCAACGGGATCGGACGACGGACATCTATCATTGCAAGAATTGGCGACCAGCGTAAGCCCCCGGTCAAGGTGAGTCGTGGCTTCGCCTGCCAGGTGTCCGTTAGATACATTTCAATGTGGTTATTCCTTGAAAAGTTGCCGTTGCCTGTGCTCTGGGTGAAGTCATTCACTTTTCCTAACATTAAATCCGCCAACCCTGTCCCAGTGAACCCTCCGCTGACGTTAAAGCTGGGAATCCGGGTGTTCCCCGTTTCTGCAGATGTCCGTGAGTGTCCCACGCGCCCACCGAAGCCAATTTGATGGGATCCACGAACCCAGCTCACATCGTCGGCTAGCTGGTAGAGCACCGTCCTCACTAATCGATGATTGCTTCCCAGTTCAAACCCGTCGTCGACCACAATGTCTGCCGCGTTCGGGATGTAACCGCTGTAGACGTCAGAGCCGAGCTCGGTCATGCTGAAAAGCGAGACGGGAAGCGACAAACGGCGGTTCGCCGAGACCGAAATACGGGCCGAATTGACGACGTTGGGACCGAAGATGTACGTGCTGCCGCCAGTCCACGCGTAGGATCTGAAGAATTGGTCTCCTCCCCCAGTCAGAACGTTGTTGTCGCTGATCGGCGATGCCTCGTCGAGGTACGAATCGACAAAACGCGTGAACAACGAATGATTATCACTCTTTTGAAAGTCGACCTTGACGACGAACTGTTGCTGGTTTTCAATCTCCTTCACGCCATAAATAATTTCTCCGCACGGATCATCCGTCGAGGGAAGGCGGGCGGCAAGGTTGACAGCTGTGGGACTGAACAACGCCGGATCAATCATGTTGTTGATGAATCCGCTCGGCGTGCCGTCCGGAAAGGTCTCATTCAGCGTGAACGCTCTGCGGTTGCAAGCCGTACCGGCGAGGTCCCTGAAGTCCCCTCTGAGCATCGCGTTTGATGGAACGAAAGCTTCCTCGTCGCTCGGGTCCTGGCGGAGGATCGTGCCCTGATATCCGCCGAAGAAAAAGAGTTTGTTCTCGAGAAGCGGTCCGCCGACGGTGCCGCCGTACTGGTTGCGTTTCAGCGTACTGTTGGTCCTCGAAAAATATTCGCGCGCGTTCAACAGGTCGTTGCGTACAAACCAGAACGCGTTGCCGTGAAACTCATTCGTGCCCGATTTGGTCACCGAACTCACCTGGGAGGAACGCCTTTGGCCAGCCCCCTGCCCTCCGATCTCGCTCCTGAACTCCTGTAGCGCGTCGGGAAAGGGAAGCGGCAGCGCCACGCCATCATAAGCATCGACGTGGCGGATTCCGTCCAATAGGTACTCCGTTCCAAAGCCCAGGCTGCCGGCGCTTGTGATCGTCAAGCGGCCAGGGAAACTATATCCCCCGGGCTCAACAGCTTCCGAAGCTCCGCCGCCGAGCAGCAGCAACTCTTGCACGTTGCGTCCGTTGAGCGGCAGCGCCGCGATGCGCTCGGTCTCCATCACCTGCCCGACGCTCAGGTTGCGCGTTTCCACCAGCGCGGCATTGGCCTGAACCTCGATCGTTTGGGTCACTTGACCGATCTGCAGAACGACGGGGATGACCGGACTGGCACCGACCTGGAGGACAATTCCGGTCTGTGAATATGTTTGAAAGCCCGGCAACGTCGCTTCCAGCTGATACGGGCCTAATGGTAGGGCCGCCAGGATATAGGAGCCGGTTTCATTCGTCACTACCGTTCGGCTAACACCCGTGTCGGTCTGAGTGGCTGTGACTTCCACGCCCGGTATCAAGGCGCCGGTCGGATCGGTAACGGTTCCGCTGATCTGCGCGGTCGCCTGGGCCCAAACCGTGCCCGAGGTCATCGCCGTCAACAACAAAGCAATTCCTAATGCAGTGAAAATACGTTTCATGTTTCCTCCATGAGTTTTGAGACATCCTACGGATCTCTGTCGCTCCCGTCCCTTCCCCGGATGGATGAGACACTTCGTCGTTAGCGGACCATTGAAGTTCCTGGTCTCAAGGCTCAACAACTCGACTCGGGGAGCGCGAGCCGGCCGGACTCGGGTCGTGATGTGCGGCTTCCGGCTGCGTTCGACACAGAGAAGGCCACATGCCCGTGTTTGTGGGAAGCAGGTTCGCCCGAAGCGCGGGCGGAAAATCACAATCCAAACCTGTCGTCATCGCCTCCCGGTACTGTGGGCAACCGTCCAGGGGCTGATCACAACTCGTTTGAATCTTTCCGTTTCTTCCCAGGCGATAGGCGTGTCGCAACTTGACGAGAGGCGGCGCTTTCCGCTCCTGACCCACAGCAACGTTCGATGTCAGGCAGAAGGCAAGGGGCCTAACGTGAACGACTCGTCGCATCACACCCGCCCAGACCAAAGGGTTTCACATTCCCTAATGTCAAATCGATAAGTCGCGCGAGTATAAACACCGTAAGGATGAGCTTGTCAAGTCCTTTGCGAGGGGCTCCCGGCCAGCTTGGCGTCATCTATTTCGGGACCATCGATAGAATTTCCATGTGCGCTTTGGTCAGGGGGGGCATTTGTGGCGAACCTCCATGTGCCGCGGATTCATGACGTCCTGATGTTAAGCTCGGTTGTCATTCATAATGGTCAAGTGGGAATTGCAGTGTTGCTCGGGGGTCCAGAGCACACCGGACAATCGGCCCAGCCTTGTCGAACGCGGACGCACGATTCGCGATGTCCGCTCTGCCGCGGGTGGAGCGCCGCGAAAAATCTATGGCGCGCCCTCACACGTTGCAAATACAGTTGGACAACTCCCGCTACGAGAACCCACGTCGTCTTGACAGCAAGTTGGGGGCTGCTAAGCTAACTTGGTTCGGGAACTGAGAAGGAGCCTGGTTCCGTAACCGAAGAACGATGCTTGACGGGACTTCACTGTAGCAAGAAGTGGGGTCACTTGTTGCCAGCTTATCCGTTACCTTTCGCTGAGCGGCCAGTGTCGATTGCTTGGGCACGCTCCCGGCCCCAGCGGACAAGGAGTTAAGGAGTTGCACTTGCGGATAATGCTTGGCGCAGCCGTCGCCTATGGCGCAGCCATAGCCATGGTTGCCATTCTCCTCCCGATTACGCCCGCCTGGGCACAGGAACCGGTGCCGGTCGCCAACGCGACTTTCGTCGAGACGCCTCCACTGATCGACGGCATTGTCGACGACGCCGTTTGGGAAGTGGCAGTCCCAATTACCGGCTTCGTGCAGACTGAGCCGGTCGAGGGCACGCCTGCATCTGAAGAGACCGTCGTTCGGATTCTGTATAACAATCGCGCCATCTTTATCAGCGTGATCTGCTATGACAGTGAACCGGATCAGATTCGCGTGACCGACAGCAGGCGGGATTCGGGAATGAACGATACCGATTCCTTTCAGGTCATCTTCGACACCTACCACGACCTCCAGAACGGCTTCGTCTTCGGCACGAATCCTGCAGGGATCGAATTCGACGGCCAGGTCAGCAACGAAGGCGAAGGCACGCGTGCGGTCCAGGGCCGGGCCGCCGTGACGTCGGGTTCCGGCTTCAATCTAAACTGGGACACCAGTTGGACGGTGCGCACCGAAGTCACCGAATTGGGCTGGATGGCCGAGTTCGAAATCCCATTGAGAAGCCTTCGCTATGGGGACCGGCCCCAAACCTGGGGCGTGAACTTTCAACGCAATATTCGCCGGAAGAACGAAGAGGTGTTCTGGGCCCCGATTGAGCGTATCTACAACCTGTATCGACTGTCGTCAGCCGGGGAACTGAGGGGACTGGAACTGGATACCCCTCGCAATTTCAACGTGACACCTTATGTGATCGGCTCAGCCTCTCGAAACTTTGCGAACCCCGTGGAGACTGAGACTGAGTTTGACGGCGACGTCGGTTTTGACGCCAAAATCGGTATCACGCCGAGCCTGAATCTCGATGTGACCTACAACACGGATTTTGCGCAGGTCGAGGTGGACGAACAGGTGGTTAACCTGACGCGCTTCAGTGTCCGGTTTCCAGAGAAACGCTCATTCTTCCTTGAGAATGCCGGTTTGTTCGCGGCAGGAAAATCCGGGATCGATCTGTTTTTCAGCCGCCGTATTGGTATCGATCCTTCCGGGGCCGCCGTCCCCATCATTGGCGGTGCGCGCTTAAGCGGAAAGGTGGGGCAGTTCAATGTCGGGTTGCTCAACATGGAGACCGACGACGTTCCCGGAATCACGGCCAAGAACAACTTCACCGTAGCACGTGTGAGCCGGGAGCTTCCAAACCGCTCCAGCTTTGGCGGCATTTTTGTCAATCGTGAGGCGGCCGGTTCGGTCCCCGGCAACTGGAACCGGACCTGGGGTATCGACGGTAAACTCGGTATCGGCCCATACACGGACATCGACGGTTTCATGGCGCGCACGGAAACACCCGGTCGAACGGGTCCGGAGTCTGCCTACGACGTCCGGATTCAATACCAGCAGCGGGGTGGATACCTGCGTTCGGAATATTCACAGGTCGGAGATGACTTCAATCCCGAGGTCGGATTCCTGACACGCAAGAACTACCGGTTTCTCGACCTCGCGGGAGGAAAGAACATTCGCTTCCCGAACATACCGTGGCTTAGAGAAATTCGGCCCCATGCTCAAATCCGAACTCATTGGGATTTCGACGGCTTTATGGAAACCCAGACGATCCACATGGATCCCAGCATCGATTTCGAAAACGGCTGGTTCCTGGGCACGATCGTAAACATTAATATGGAAGGGCTTCATCAACCGTTCGAGATCACTCCCGGAGTGGTCATACCTCCAGGCCAGTACCGACATCCACAGTTCGACCTTAGAATCCGATCGGACCGGAGCCAGGTTTTGTCCTTGGATTGGTCTTCGGTTGTCGGTGGATTTTATACGGGGAACGAGCGCACGTTCTCGGTTGGGGCGAACGCCCGAGCCGGGGCCACGATCAATACATCCCTCACCTGGCGGCGCAGCGATATCAACCTTCCGGAAGGCGAGTTTGTGACCAACTTGCTGCAGACTCGTCTTAACTACAGCCTCTCACCACGGATAAACTTTCAGTCCCTGATCCAGTACAACGACCGGGCAAGTACCTGGAGCGGAAACTTCCGCTTTGGATGGCTGAGCGCCGCCGGCACCGGATTGTACGTCGTCTATAACGAGACCCAGAGGCTGCACGGTTTGGGTCCGATCAATCGCAATCTCATCATCAAGTACTCCCGCCAGGTGGAAGTCTTGAGATAACCTGAGCTAGATGGTTAGGGTTTGACCCAACTTTGCGCCGCATTCAGGCCGTCCGCATCGTTCGCTATCAGTCAGGCGGGCCGATTGCAGTGCTCTCCAGGTTGGGGTCGGACCTCACAACAGGCCAAGCTCATCCGGGATCGAGAAACTTTAGCGTGCGCTCACTGTGAAGATGCGAACTCATATCGACAAGACCCACGTCGAGACAGGACGGGTCGAGCTGGACGGCGACGCCACGTTATCGTCGAACCCGCGTGCTTCCTCGCTCAGACGTAACTTCTTCCGGAGCAACATTCTCGCGGCAACCATCTGGGCGTTGGGATGCCTGCTTGCACCGCTTCCCGGCGGTGCCGCGTCGCAACGGAGCAATGCAAACGAGCCGGTCAGGTCCGCAATCGTCACAGCGATCACGTCGGAAATTTTGGTGGATGGCCTGCTTGACGAAGAGGTCTGGAGAACTGCACCGAAGATTGGTGAACTGATTCAGAGACAGCCGCTTCCGGGCGAGAGTCCCACCGAACGCACGGAAGTGACGCTCCTCCACGATGGAAACAACCTCTACATAGGCGTGATGTGCTACGACTCGGAACCGGACCAGATACTCGGCACCGATATGGCGCGAGACGCGAACTTGCGCTTCGACGATCAGATTTCAATCATTCTCGATACGTATCGCGACCAGCGCAATGCCTTCTTCTTTGCCACCAACCCGGCGGGCGCGCTGGTGGACGGCCTCGTGTTCGCCAATGGTCAATCGAACAACGAATGGGATGCCATCTGGACAGTTCGGACCCGGCGCACCGACGAGGGATGGAGTGCGGAATTCGAAATCCCGTTCAAGAGTCTGGGTTTTCCCGCCGGTCAGACGGTCTGGGGATTCAATATTGCTCGAGAAATCGTCCGAAAGTTAGAGGAAGACCGCTGGTCCGGGGCGCTTCTGCAAACACAGTTCTTCAATGTCTCGGAGGCGGGTGAAATCACGGATCTTGAGGGTCTCACGCAAGGCATCGGTATCAATATCCGGCCCTTCGCGGGGGGGCGCTGGCTTCATTCTGGCACCACTGGGCAGGACACCGTCACCGGCAAACCGGGACTCGACATGTTCTACAACATCACGCCCAGTCTCAAACTGTCCGCAACCGTAAACACGGACTTTGGCGAGACGGAAGTGGACGCCCGCCAGATCAACCTGTCTCGTTTTTCACTCTTGTTTCCGGAGAAGAGGACGTTTTTTCTGGAAGATGCCGGCGTCTTCAACGTTGCGGGCAGCAGCATGCGACCTCCAGCGGGTATTCCCGGCACCGGAGCGGATCTATTCCCATTCTTCAGCCGGAAAATCGGGCTCATTTCAGGAGAGGAGGTGCCTCTCGATTTTGGAGTCAAGCTGACGGGCAGAGCCGGCCGAACAGAAATTGGTGTGCTGAACGTGCGCACGCGGGATGTGCCCATTGCGCCGGAGAAGAACCTGTTTGTCGGACGCGTCAAACGGAACTTCCTGGAACAATCCTATGTGGGTGCTATTTTGACGGATGGTCATCCTGCCCTTCCGATTTCGAGCACGACCTTCGGCGCAGATATACGTCTGGCCACCTCCCGCTTTCTGGGGGGCGCTCGAAATCTCGCTTTCAATGCCTATGCCGTCAAGAGCAAGAACGAAGGCACCCCCAACCAAGATTGGTCTTATGGCATTGCGGTGCAGTATCCGAATGATCGATTCGATGCGCAGTTTATCCTGCGCGACGTTCAGGAAAATTTCAGGCCCGCCCTGGGTTTTGTTCAGCGGAGAAATGTGCGTATGTTGCGGGTGGGTGCCAGCTACAACCCTCGCCCGGGCAATTTCCTGGACGTTCAGCAGATGATCCATGATGTTTACTACACCCAGTTCACGCGGATTGACACGGGAGAGCTGGAAAGCTCGGAACTCACGATTCAGCTTGTGGACTGGCACTTCAACTCCGGTGACTCGCTTCACGCCCTCGTCGACGTGAACCCCACCTACGAGCGGCTTTTCGAGCCGTTTGAGATTTTCCCCGGCGTCGTTCTTCGCCCGGGCGAGTACCGGTACACTCGCTTCCGTTCCAATTTGTCGAGCGCGGCAAAGCGTCGGGTACAAGCGAGCGTGCGGACGTTCTTCGGCCCGTATTGGTCGGGTCGCGCAGCTCAGTTCCAGACGGGGCTGACCTTCAAAATCCCTCCCTATTTCAGCATCAGTTTGAACACCGATCAGACGTTCGCGCGGTTGCCCGAAGGCAATTTTGTGGCCCGGGTGATCAGCTCGCGGATCAACTATGCGGCTTCACCCTTCCTTTCGTTTTCTAATCTGATTCAATACGACAACCGGTCCCGGAATCTGGCCTGGCAGAGCCGTATTCGCTGGATTCTCAGACCTGGAAATGATTTCTTCTTTGTCTTCAGCCAGGGATGGATTCAAGATTCGGAAGGTGGTTACCGGTTCACCCCGGAAGACAGGAAGGTGTCGGCGAAACTGCAATATACATTCCGCTTCTGAACCCCGTGCATTTGCGGGGCTCGCCGCTTTTTGTCTGACCACCCGTGGTCAGATCGGCACGCTGCATCGGGTCGACCAGTCGACGCTAACGATACAGGATCGGTGCCGACCGCATTTTATATCGATCGTTCGATGACTCGGAACCGGCACGGAATTGCCTGCTGGCGACAGGTTTCTCCATCCAGGTCACGTCCCTACGATTGCAGAAAAGGAAAGACAATTGAGACACAGCCCGGAGTCATCGCGGCTCCGGACCCAGGCGTCGTCTATTGAGTCGATTATTGGGGGCCGATAGTTCCAGGGCTCAATTGCTCAGACGTTGAAATCAGCTCCTCATTAAACTGGTTGAACTCGGAAGGCACGCAAAAGAATTCCCCGATCTCGCTGCCAGGGCTCAGGAGCAACGTGTCCGAGGTCACCCAGGGCTCGGTATAAACCTGCGGGTCGGTGATCGTCAGTGTGGCCTCAAGTGAGTTGTAGTCCACACGCCGGTAACGCTCCTCTGTGCGAAGCTCGCCGCTGTGCGGCCAGCCGTATCTGCGCTCCTGGCGGTTCTCTGAGAGCCAGGATCTGTCGTCAAAACCGTTCGACTCGATGACGAACGTGTCTCCCTCCCACCTGCCGATAGAATATCCCAGCCACCGCGGGTCCGGATCCTCGGGAAGTGCCCGCCCGTCCGTCCAGATGTCACGCCAAGCGTGCCCCCATTCGATGAACTGGACAACCCTGTTTGGCAGGTGAGCGAACTCGAATCCGTAGTTATATGTGAACCAGCGTGGCCAACCAAGCGGATCACAGATCAGCATGCCGTCTTTCGTGTTTGTAGTCTGAGTGCTCCCGTCGGCGCTCAGGTCGGCTCTCGTGGCTTCGTACAGCACCTCACCCCGCTCGGTCAAAGCAGGAGCCGGGACGCTGAGTTGGATGCGGTTCTGCCCCCATACTCCCGACAGGTCGCGCGGATCAAGAGGCAGGTCCGCCGTCTGGCCACGCGCCTGGGCTCTCTCAGCATCACTCTGGCATTGTGGGCAGGGCAGCCACGTGGGGCTTCCCACCTCCTGCTCCCCCGATTGCCCCGCGGCCGAATTGCCGGCCGTGATCGTTAAGGATGCCAGTACTGCCAGGGCAATGATCGTGAAACGCGTTCTAGTGCGCATTCGCTTTACCTCCCTGAGGCTGACCCGGACCGGAAATCGTCGCGCCGGTTTTTCCCCGCGACGGATCTCTGCGGTTCGAGGGTCAGTTCTCGAATACTGTGCCACCGCCTCGTACGTTGTCCTCGAGCAACATTTTGCCATCACTTATGATCCTGATCGGAATACCCTGGGGCGTACCTCTCAAAGCGGGAAAGGCATACACTTCAACGGGGTCTCCCGGCTTGAGTGATCTACTGTTCATGCCCGCCCGCCCCGTCATCGAACTGGGTGAGGCAAGTTCCCCACTCCACCGGACGACTTCGCCACCGGCATCCGTCACGTCCCAGACCAGAACGACATGAGGGTTTCTCCACCTGAATTCCACAACGACACCCTCCAGCCTGACCAGACTGTCTGCGTCCCGGGCATAGCCCGCTGCAGCGTGGTGCGCTGAAACCGAAACGCCAGGTATGCCCGATAGCAGGGCAAGCACCGCGACGGTAAATACGACTACGACCCCTGATCGTTGAATGCTCATAGCACCTCCTTGATTGGAGAACGATATATCCCGCTTACGAGGGTGTCAACGATTCTCGTTCGCATCTCTGCCAAGAGCCCTCAAGGAACCCTCAATTCTTAGTTTCGGCCTTAAATAGCGGTGTCAATCTGAATCTTCCCGAATTCGACGCATCCCGGTTTTGACCGAATGCCGCCAGCGCTCAACTGGCCTTGAATTCTGTATAGGCGGAGTTTTTCCGGGGAACAATTTGAGTAGCCGAAAGCATTTGACACGCCCATTTGCCGCGCTTACTATCGCTGACAAGAAGCGACGAACAAAGTGAACGACTTATCGAATTTCCCTCTCGCCCTACGCCGAAGGTGGAAAGCGAAACTGGCGTGAGCTGTGGTTGGACTTGAAAACGGAGACTGGGATGCGGGGTTCTGGATCGCTTGGCTCATTGCCGTTGGCTCTTGCGTTGGCTCTTGCAATAACTGGCGCCAGCCTGGGGCTCAGGCCACAGCGCGGAACCGATCGCACTGTTCTGCCAAAAACAGGACGATTCGCGGGTCGCATTGAAGTCCCGATTAAAGGAGAATCAAGGATATGAAGACTTATTTAGCGCCTCTATTCTGCAGTGTCCTGCTTTTCGCGGGTTGGAATGCGATTGAGGCGAACGCCCAGTCACCCGGAGAAAAGGCCGAGATCCACGTGGCGGCAGCCAGGGCAGCGGCATACCGTCTAGGATTCGATTTTACCAACGTGTTTGACGTGACGTGCCGCGATCCCAGGCCCGGTCAGGCGCCTACGACTACGACTGTCGCCACCGTGATGCTGCCGGCAGGTTCTGACCGTAACGATCGCTCCACATGGTTTGTAGAACCATCGAAAGTGTTCGATAACGCGTATTTCCTGGGCAGCATACGTGAATCTATCTGGGCAATAACGACTTCCGAGGGGCTCATTCTGGTCAATACGAGCACCGACTACGGTATCGAAGAGTCTGTTACCCAGGGACTGAGAAAATTGGGTCTGGACCCGAACGACATCCGATATGTCATCGTGACCCACGCCCACAGCAGTATTTATCCGGGGGCCCGGTATCTCCAGGACACCTATCCATCCGCCCGAATCGTCATGTCCGAAGAAGATTGGGAGGTATTGGCGAACAACGATGACACGGCCGAGCCGGAGAGGCCCAGAAAAGACATGGTGGCCACCGATGGGATGAAACTGACGCTCGGTGACACCACGGTGACGATCCATATCACGCCGGGCCACACGCCGGGGACGCTTTCTCTGCTGATCCCTCTCAAAGATGGAAACCAAAGCCATCTTGGCGCCCTGGTCGGCGGTCAGGGTTGGGGTCTCGGACGCTATGGAATCCAGTATTGGGCGGATAACGCGGAAGCCATAACAGTCTGGGGCGACTCGCTCAGGGGCTGGCGGGACATCACGGCCGAGGCCGGTGCCGATGTTTATATGTCAATCCATCCTTTCCACGACAAAACACACATGAAGGTCCATGCTCTCAATTTTCGTCGGCCAGGGGTCGATCCTCACCCCTTTGTGAACCGGGAAGCCGTCGGGAACCATGCAACAGTTATTAGCGAATGCATGAATGCTCAACTGGCCTGGAGGAGTGGCGGATCTTAAGGAATGCATGGATGCCAACAGGGAGAGTCATTCTCCATGAGGGCATCACCACATAAGTGACGGCTGCAAGGAGGGGGGAGCCGCGGCTCCCACAATGCTCGCACCCGTCTAACGATACGTCCCGATACGTCGCCGTGCACCGTTTAAGGGCAGGGCAATGACCGCAATCAACCTTCCAATTTCCTTGACTGGAATGAGGAAAGAAATTATTGTAACGAAAATAGTTGCAGCCAAAATTCCGCCCAAGCATTGAGGAGAAAGCAGATGAAACCTGCGAAGGCTCTAGCCATCACGATGGTACTGTGTTTGACGCTCGTCGTCACTGCACAAACGCCCCAGGAAGACCCAACCCAACCACGCCAGCAGATAAACGAGGACCGTCTCGAGGCAGCCCATGATCAGTTGTTACAGGGTCAGGATGCGGCGCTGGAGGCAAGCCGGCTAACGGAAACCGTGGCCGCGGCATTGCCTGGCGATGGAGCCTCCTCCGAGCCAATCCCTCGAAAGAATTTCGTCGACGAATTCGTCTTCGGAATGATGGAGCGTGATGGAATTCCACATGCGCCCCTGTCGAGCGATGAGGAGTTTCTTCGAAGGGCGTACCTGGATGCGACTGGGTATTTGCCGACACCCGACGAGGTTCGTTCGTTCCTGAATGACCCGGATCCGAATAAGCGCGACAACCTGATCGACGCCCTGATTGGTACCGAACAGTTTACGGACCAGTGGGCCTACCACTACGGCGAGCTGCTGCGAACCCGGGAAGAGTCGTTCCATTTTTGGACAAAGGAATGGCTGAAGGTGGACCGACCCTTTGACGAGGTTTTCTATGACCTGCTGACGCCAGTCACCAAGCATGCTGCAGGGTTCCCCACGGCGAACACCTTCTATGATCCCATCGGCTACAGCGCCACCCGCTGTGTCCTGTGGACCGATCCGGACGATTACAAAGGTCTGAACCGTCTGGATTGGATCGATGAAATCACTACAGATATTGGGCGTGTTTTTCTGGGGCTCAACCTGGAGTGCATTTCCTGCCATGACGGTGCGGGTCACACCGACAGCTTCAATCTTTTCCTGACCGCGCAGAAGAGAACCGACTTCTGGCAGCAGGCTGCGTTTTACGGAAAAATGCGGAACATTGGAAGCAGCCGGGGTGCGGCCCGCTCCAATTCCGGCGGCAACCCCCTCTTTGACGACCTCGCGCCTGGATACAACACCGCGGATGACGGACGTTTTTATACTGCGGCGGAGAGCCGTTTCCCGCGCGATGGCAGAACCTATGAACCCGCTTTCTTGCTGACCGGAGAGACACCGGAATCGGGCGAGAACCCCCGTAAGGCACTGGCCCGGATGATTTCCGGCGACATCCAGTTTTCCCGTGCAGCGGTCAATTTGATCTGGGCCAAGTTAATGGTGGTCGGTCTGGTGGAGCCATACGACGGTTTTGATCTCTATCGGCTGGACCCGGAGAATCCACCCCCGGCGCCGTGGACGATTCAGCCCTCGAATCCGGAATTGTTGTCGGCGTTGGCTGAAGATTTTCGCGACAACAACTTCAGCATCCATCGCGTCATCAAGACCATCATGAAATCCAACGCCTATCAGCTTTCCACCGCCTTTGACGGGGAATGGAAGGATGCCTATATTCCCTACCATGCGCGGCGATTCGCCCGTGTGTTAACGGGCCCGGAGGCCGTCGATATCGTGGCCCAGTCCACGGCGACTCCCTTTGACTTCCAGCAGTTTGGACGGTCCCCGGACTACGTCAAAGAGTTGTCGAATCCTCTGGGACTCATTGGCAGTCGTGGAGGCAGCGCCGGCAGGTCCGAGGAAAATCCCCTGATCTTTGCGTTCATGCAGGCCTATTACCAGCAGGAGCGCGCGACGCCACCGGTCGACAAGAACATAGCCACTCCGGTCCAGGCGATGATGATGATGACTTCCCCGGTGGTTACCAAACGCTTGAGTGCTGAAGGAGGAACGCGCGTTGCGGGCTTATTGGAGTCCGGAAGATCGGACGAAGAAATCATCGAAGAGCTGTTCCTGGCGAGTCTGACACGCTACCCCACAACCGGAGAGGTGGAAGTGGCAAAGCGTTTGCTCGCTTCCGACAGGGGCGTCGGCGCAGGGGACCTTCAGTGGGTGTTGCTGAACTCTGCCGAGTTCCTCGTCAATCATTAATGTGCCCTGGGCGATGGCTGGATTGTCGCTGCCGTCGCCTTTCGCGGATCTGAGGTCATCGTTTCTGCATCAGAATCTGGAGTGAGGAGAAGATCAATGGACAGACGCATCGAAAATCTAAGCCGGCGCGATTTGCTGAAGTTATTCGGTCTGAGTGCGGGCGCCGGTCTGGCGGGGGTAGCGTTGCCGAAGAAGCTGAGCGCACAGAGCAGGACGGTGACACCTCGAAAGAATGCACGCAATGTGATTGTTATCCAGAATTGTGGGGCCATGAGTCCCCACGAGGCCCTGGATATCAAGGAAACGAAGTGGACGGCCGATGACCTGGATATCCAGCAGGTCAATTCAGATTTCTCTATCTCCAAGACACTGTTTCCGAACTATGAGAAGTGGGCGCCGCGGGCCTCGTTGGTTCGTTCGATGTATGAGAACTCCCTCGTTCACTTCGCCGCCCAGTATCATACGCAAGCGGGTCGCGCCTTCAACGCCGCAATTATGCGGGAGATTCCGGCTTTCGGCAGCGTCGTCGCCTACGAACTGGACTCCGAGCGTCGCGACACCGACACCTTCCCTACATATATGAGCTTCGATCTGTGGAAGGTTCGCTGCCCTCAGATTGGCTCCGGTCTATTGCCGCCCCGCTTTGCGGGACTCGACATCAACACCACCAACGTATTCCAGAGCTTCGGCGGCGGGGACGACGGTGGGACAACCAGCGCGGATCTGGAGAGACGCTGGACGGCGCTGGAGCGAATGTCGGAGGTTTCTCCCGTCAGCGCTCGGAGGCCGATTGGCGGGAAGGCCGATGAGTACCCGGCGCACTACGAATACGCATACAAGATTCTTCAGGACCCGCGGTTTAAGAAAGTGCTCGAGGTGACTGAAGAGGAAAAGCGTCGTTACATGGGGGATGACATCGGCACTGTTAAGATCGGCCTGGAAATGTTGCTGGCACGGAATGTCCTCGCCGCCGATGCCGGTGCGCGATTCCTGTGGGTCAGCAACATCTACAACGGTGGAAACGGTTGTTTCGATAATCATGAGTGGCTCTACAGCCGGACACGTCTGCCTCTAACGGGTCAACGAATTTCCATATACGACAGCGCCCCTATTCTGGATCGAGCCTTGGGTAGCCTCGTTGAAGATCTTTCAATCATGCCCGGGCATGAGCCTGGAAAAACTCTGCTCGATGAAACCATGATTGTCATCGCCCATGAATTCGGACGCGATCCGACAATGAACTCCAACGAAGGCCGCGATCACTGGGGCCGAAATTTCACGAACCTGTTTCTTGGCGGGGGCATCAAGCCGGGGCAGGTGATCGGTAAGACAAACCCTGCCGGCTCCGCAGTGGTCGACACGGGTTGGCAGTACCCGGAACAACCCATGATGGATCACATTGTTTCGACGGTCTATTCTGCTCTGGGCATCGATTACTCCAAAAAAATCGAGGACACGCCGTCGGGACGGGACTATGAATACCAGCAGACAGCCCCACTCGGGGGCCCGGAGTTTATTCCCCTGACCCCAATCGAGGATCTCTTCGCATGAGATTGATCGTATTGGCCCTCGCCTGTTGCGTTTTGGCTGCCTTGCCAGCCGCGGCGCAAATCGCGGCTCCGGAAGACATGACGCGTATACCCGGCGGCAAGTTCTGGATGGGCCGGGCCCATGCCTTTTTTCTGGATTCAATCGACATCGTCGCGCGGGACAGGATGGATGATATTCCAGCCAACAACGTCTACGTGGACGCCTTCTACTTCGACAAGTACCACGTGACGAACAAGGGCTATGCCCTGTTCGTCGAAGCAACGGGGATCAAGGCGCCCTGGCACTGGCCGTACCAACGGATCCCGGACGGTGAAGAGCTCTTGCCGGTCGCCAACGTCAGCTGGTACGAAGGGAGGGATTACTGCGGATGGGCCGGCAAACGTCTTCCAACAGAAGCGGAATGGGAAAAAGCGGCGCGAGGGGGGCTGGACCGGAATCGTTACGCATGGGGAGACGTCGAGGTGAACGTCTTCGACGAGGAGGGCGCAATTCAACACAGACCCAGACGCAACACCAACAAGCCCGTACAAGCCGCTCTTGGCCTCAGTCGCGCCATAGACATCGGTTCGTTCCCTCCCAACGGTTACGGCCTCTACGACATGGTTGGAAATATGATGGAGTGGGTCGGTGACTGGTATGACAGCAACTACTATCCCTTCATGGACAAAGAGAATCCACAGGGTCCGGAGACCGGTCTGTACAGGAGCGTTCGAGGCTCGAGTTGGGTGGACGGCCGCGGACATGGGGACCAGAACATGGTTCACTACCGGAAATTTACCGATCCGGAGCTCCGTATGACGACGATCGGTTTCCGCTGCGCGAAAGATGCCGATTGACCCGTTGACCATTTGATTTGATACGCACAACCACCCTGATCTCAAGTTACTTCAAAGTTTGAATTCAGCGGACACGCCGAATAGGCATTGCGCACGGCGGCGGGCAGGGCAAAGAGATGAATCGACGGTTTGTCTTAGCGATAATCATTATGGCCGGGGGTTTCGCCCCAACCACGGCATTCGCGCAACAGCGGCTTCATGATCAGATCATGAAGGACATTGGAGCAACATTCGCCAGCACCGGGACGAATCTGGATGCGAATAGCGCAGCCGCGGCCGCTGGAGACGCTGCCCGACTGGAAGAACTATTCCGGGAAACTGAGGCATGGTGGGCACCGTTAAACACCAAAGATGCACTGAAGTACGCCCAGTTCGCGCGCGATGCCGCAGCGGCAGTCAGTGCGGCCGCCAGTCGCGGTGATATTGACGCGGCAAAGGAGGCGTATGCAACGATTCGGAGAGCTTGCACAGCCTGCCACTTCACTCATCGCGAAGAGATCGGTAGCGGTTACATCATAAAACCGTAGACACCCGTCATTTAATAGCTGAGGAAATGTTATTATGCGCCGATTGATACTATTGCCTTTGATCGCAATCCTGGCTCCGGGTGGACTTCAAGCTCAGAGAACCGAAGTCGAAGCAGGCGAGGCCGAACTGCTCGCAGAGGTATGGATCGACAGTCTGAATGCCCTGGACGAGTGGTCTCTATCCATGGATCGACAGGCGCAAGGGTTCGATCAGGTTGTCGACCGGATGATGGAACCCTTCGCTCCTGACGTGATCGCGAACCTGCCGCCACATGACGAAGATCAAATTGGCCCCGTCATGCTGCGTGGGAGCGGACAACTTCGGAAATGGGTCGAGAAGATTGCGAGCACGCACGTCCGGCTGGACTACATCCGCAACCGGCGGACGGGCGGGGAATACCAGGGAGCGTATCTGGTCTACTCCACGCCTCTGCCCTGGGGCGGACTCGGTATTTCGTTCCAGATCACCGCAGCCTATTCTTTGCGGGAAGATCGTCGAAGGTTTATGGCTCCAGGATCGGTGTTTCTGGAGTACAACGAGGACAGAAAAATCGAGCGGATGCGCCTCTACCTTACGGAGATCACCGAAGTGGATCCGACCTAGATCGATAGGTGGATTAACGCCGACGGGCTTGAGAAGTCGGCACGGTCCCCCGGGTCGGGGTGGCATCGGTCGAAACCCATTCGACGCGCCCGCAAAACCTGTCCCTGCCATCAGATCCGATCGCCTTGTAGACATTGCCTCACCCGATCGGTCGTTTGTTGAACCGCGGCGACCGTGATTCCAGTGAACGACTGTTGACGATCCGGGGCAGCGGGGCAGGCGACTTGGAAGCGAGGGTCCCCGCGTCGGACTCGATGACATCGATCCGATTCCGAATCAAATGAATCAGAAAAAGGGAGTCCCAAAAATGAAGCGCTATTGGCTACCTCTATTGTGCGTCGGCTTGCTCCTGCCGAGCGGGATGTCGATTCGGGCACATGCCCAATCAAGCTCGAAGGCAGCGATCCAAGCCCCCCATATTAATGCGTCGGCTCGAGCCCATCTTGAGAAAGCCTGGGACGCGGCATGGCGGCCCGGGCACAGTCTCATGGTTTTATACGAGAGAGTCTGTGCACCGGCATTGTCCCTGCGAGGACCTGTGGAGCCCGGATTACAGGTCGGAGCGTCCTTTGCAGCGCGAGTGCGAAACCGGCCGGCACGCTCGGACTGGTACAGCGAGCCGGCGAAGGTTTTCGACAACCTGTATTGGATTGGCAGCATGGGGAATGGTTACAGTGTTCCCTCCGATGCGGGTGACTCCATCTGGGCAGTAACCACATCCGAGGGAATTATTCTCCTCGACGCGGCGCATGAGTACCAGTCGGTCGATTTGATCACGGATGGACTCGAGAAGCTGGGTCTCGATCCGGCAGACATCAAGTATGTCGTCGTCAGCCATGCGCATGGCGACCGTTATTTCGGTGCGAAGTATGTCCAGGAGACCTACAACGCCCGAATCATTCTCTCCGAAGCCGACTGGGACACATTGGCAAAGAGTAACGAAGCCGAAGAGACCAAACCACGGAGAGACATGGTCGCTACCGATGGGATGGAACTGACCCTCGGCGACACGACGCTGACGCTCCACATCACACCCGGGCACACGCCGGGCACGGTTTCAACTCTCGTCCCGCTCAAGGACGGAAACGAAACGCATATTGGCGTTCTATGGGGCGGGATCAACCCGAGTTTCGAGCGTTACGGCGTCCGGTACTACTCAAGTTTGGAAGAGACTTTCAATACCTGGGCGGATTCGGCTGGCAGGATGCGGAGGATCGTGGCAGAAACGGGCGCCGATGTGTATCTGACAATCCATCCTTTCTATGACAACGCACTGGATAAGATTCATGCGGTAAAGTACCGCGAGCCAAGCGACGTGCATCCCCTCGTCAGCCAGGGCAACCTGGATGGCTTTCTGGCCATTATCGAGGAATGCACTCGGGCTCAACTGGCGCGGATCAGCCCGTAGTTGAGGAGTCCAGTTTTCAGACCGCTTGATTTCGACAGGATCGGCGTGTCTGCGACCCATACGGGGTGGAGTCGGGGCTCGTGATCGCCCCAACTCCACCCAACCGGATGTCATTTTTCTGGGCCTCACTTCATTTTCGGCTCCCTAGCTCACTTCGACGACCGTAGTCTGGCCCCTGCCGTCTCCGTACCGGCGGCTATTCTGATCATTGCGAAAGCAATTCTGCTCCTTGACTCAGTCATCGGGGGCGAGGTTTTCGCGAATGGAGTTCAATACGCCTCGACTTGAAAGAGAAGCGCACGAGTGGTGGCCGAGATCAATTGCGCTCACCCTTCTCTGGCACCAATTCGGGTAGGCCAACGGAGACGTCGCCTATTGTCTGCCGGCCGTCGCCGGTGGCAGGTTGGCCTTGTGGTATTCGACCTTCTCTCTGGCGACCTTCAACATGACCCACCTGGGAACGCCCAGCGGCGTCATGACATCCCGGTTCGGGAGGTCCTTCAATGCGACCTTTTCGTGGCGGATGGTCATACGAACTCCCGCGTGGTGCACTTCTCAGCAGATGGGGAGTTCATCAGGATCATCGGGGGTAGGAAGGGACCCGGGCCGGGCCAGTTCGACGTTCCTCATTGTGTCACGATCGATTCCAGAGACCGCCTGCTCGTGTGTGACCAACAGCGGGAAGCCCAGAACCCGCGCGTCCAGGTGTTCAATCAGGACGGGACTTTCATCGAACAGTGGACCGACATCGGCTTACGGACGCCAACCGGAATTACCATCGCTGCAGACGACACGGTATACATCGGAGACACCTCCGCTAACGCCATCCTGGTCGTCAAAGAGGGACGGCTGATCGACACGATCGGAAGTTTGCAGGCCCGGCCGCACCACATCGCCCTGGATCGTGGAACCGGCGTGTTGTACTTTGCGGATCCCGTGACGCTGGAAGAGGCCGGAGGCCTGGGACCGGTGGAACGCGTATTGGACCCCGTTCTCCAGGATCCGGGCAATCCGATTGACGGAGGATTGGTGGCAGATCATCAGGAAGCGATAGGCACGTCCCCTTTCAAGTGCGATGGAGTTATTGGTAGGGACAATCTCGCGACAGAACTTGGCGTGGATGTTCTATAGCGTAAGGGCCGAACCCCGGGACGAGACTGCATCGAGACCCGCCCACCCAGATGACAATGGCTTCAGGCCGACCTGTCCACGTCTATTGAAATCAGTGGTCTGATGAACCGACGAGGTTTTGGCGAAGGACAGATGGTCACGAAAGCCGGGTCAACTCGCGACGATACCGGACAAGTGCGACCTTCGGATCTTGAGTCGACAATACCTTGTTGATTTGAGCGTCGCAGTCTATTTCGCCGCTTCGGCAGCCTCTTGGCGCAGTCGCTCGGCTTTTAATTCAGGACTTCCACCCGCTTGAGGCGACCACCCCAATAGAACGGATCCGTCCGGCCTCAGCATATGCATAATTACACTTTCCGGCGATCCTGTCCTTGATGGGTAGACACGAAAACTAACGTCATCGCCAGGTTTGATCGAGTTCCTGGTCAGACCATGACTCATCACCGTGGTTACAGATGCGAGTTCTCCACGCCACCTTACGGCTGTTCCGGTGTCATCCGTTACGTCCCAGACGACTGTGACATGAGGGTTCCTCCACCTAAACTCGACAACGGTCCCATCCATCTCAGCCAAGGTGTCTCCATATTTCGCATTGCTGTGGTGCGCGAAAACGACACCGCTCGGCATGAGGAATACGGCCACCAGAGCAAAGACGGCGGATGCAACTATCAGCTGTGCTCTCATCGGTACCTCCTAAGCGTCGGACTTATTCGTGAATCGTGGCAGTATAACATCGGACTCTCACAGAGCGGTCTTAGGAAAGGAATCTAGTTGAGTCAGAAGTAAATTTTCAAGATGGTATGCACGATTCTCGTGTCGCTGCTCTGGCCAAAAGTTCTTGCCAAGTCACAGTGCTGCCCAGCGTTGAGGACCCAAAACGCGACAAATGGCGTCGAAATAATACGAAAGTCGAAAACACGGGATCAAGCCAGCCGCTCAACCCGGACCCACAATCCCCGTATGACTCCAGGTTCGTATCCGCCGTCGCCCGGGGGAACTCTACCGCGCGCCTTCCGTTAGCTCGCGATTGTACTGGTCCGAATAGGTTGGCACACACAAATATTCCCACATCTCAGCACCCGGACGTAACACGTGCTTGCCTCGCGTCGTCCAGGGTGCGGTGTATATCGTTGGGTCGATGATCGTCAGCTCGGTCTCAAGCGTGCCATAGGCGCTGCGCGTCCAACGTTCCACTATCCGCATGTCGTAACTATGTGGGTAGCCCCTCTGCATGCTTCTCCGGTCCTGGTCGAGCCAGGAGCCTTCTTCATAGCCATTCGACTCGACGATCAAGGTGTCGCCTTCCCACCTCCCGACTGCGAATCCGTACCACCGCGGCTGCGGCGGGTCCTCCGGCAATGCCCGCCCGTCAGTCCAGATCGTGCGATGGGTGTAACCCCACTCAAAGAATTGTATGATTCGGTCTGGCAGGTGAACGAATTCGAATCCGTAGTTGTAAGTGAACGAGCGTGGAAAACCCAGGGGATCGCAGTTCAGCATGGGATCTTTCGAGCCTTCCCCGCCATTCATGGGCGGTATCTCCGGGTAGATTTGCTCGGCCTGGGTCGCCTCCCATAACCGCTGTCCCTCTGGGGTCAACGGGGTGATGGCCTCATCGTCGAGAAAAATGCCGCCGTTGCCGGGGGAGTCCGGGTGATTGTCCCAAACTCCGGTAAAATCGTGCGGATCAAATGAATGTCCCTCTACGTCATAGGCTTCGTTCGCGGCCCGCACATGAGTTGGATTCTGGCAGCGGACGCAGGTCTTCCAGCCTGGCCCGGGAGTCACTTCCGGCACCTCCAGCCCTGGTTCTCTTCCTAACTCCAGCTCCAATTGCTGGGCTGACGCGACTGGCAGAAAAACTAGCAACACTCCTAAACCTACACTTGAGACAATGTCGTTTCGCATCCCTTTGACTCCGTACTAAAAATTAATCGTTTTCAGATCCTTTATTTACTTTACCGGCGAGTATAGGCCGATTTTGCAAACTGCAGTAGCGGATAGTAAAAGTAAAACCGTTTTGTTCACGTGGAGGCGAGGTGAGCCCCGGGGCGATTCGGTCGCTTGAGCTAAGGAGAATACGATCGGCAGAAGGGCAGGCAAAACAATAGCCAGTGCGACGGTGATCCCGCCGCACTGGCTCGTGAAGTTTTCCAGAAGTCTTATCTAGAAAGCATACTTCAGCGCAAACTGCAAGATCCTCATATCAAGTGCCCTGCGAATCCTGCCAAAGTTGCTCGAGTTCAGATTGGTGTCAATCACGCCTGGCCGAAAGCTATTCAACACATTATAGGCTTCGACGCGTATTTCGACATTCTGGCTTTCCGTCACGTTAATGGTGCGAGCGAGGGCCACATCAAACTGCCAATACGTCGGGACATCCATATTGGCCTTGCCTAAATTGCCCAATGTCCCTCTCTCCGGAATCGCGAACGCAGCCGGGTTAAACCACTGGGCGCCCGGGCGAGCCTCTTTGTCCAGATAGACGGCGTTGGGCAGGACCAGGTTCGGGCGCTGGTTGGCCAGATTGCAGAGGCACGCATCCACAGCCGACCCGCCGCGGGATTGGGCGGTCGCAGGCGATCCGAGCGTGATCGTCTTGAGTCCCGTGGACCGATTGAACCCCCAATCTTGCCCGGCGGAGTTCACCCGCCAGATCGCGGAGAGCCGCCAGTCACTTGCGATCCGGTTTAGCGTCTGGTTGGAGAATTCCGGGCTCTCGAGCACCGCGGTCAAGTTGAAGTTATGCCGCTGGTCTACTTCGCAGTTGCCCCGATCCAAGCTGCGGTCGGTGGGATCCCGATAGGTGTGGACCACACTCGAACCATAGCCGGCATTAGCCCGCGCCACAAAATCCCCGACACAGTGACCGAAGGTGTAGTTTGTGCTCAGGTTGATCCCGTCGACGGGACGGCGCTGAAAGGAAATCAGCATCGCGTGGTACTGCTGCACGCCAGGGTTATCCCGGAAACCGAATCGTCCGAAATCATTTTTGTACTCCGGCCTCTCTAAGCTCAACGAACGACGGTCCTGCGTATTTGCAAAGGTTGAGCAATTCGCACCAGATGTGACCGTGAAATGCGTGACCGCGCCATTCAAGAAGCAGTTGCCGTTGGCATCCCCAACGCCCGGAACGAAGACTGACAAATTCAGCGCGTGCGTCGCCTGGAGGTGGACCATCATCGTCCCCAGGTAGCTGGCTGTCACGAGCGTATCCTGCATGACTTCTCGTTGCAGGCTCAAATTCCACGATTGAACATAGGTCGGGAATAGATCCCCGTTCTCCGGCATGAAGTCGGCGTTCGGCGGAAACCGCACGTCAGTGCCGAAGTCAAGCGGGTGTATGCTCCCGCCCACCGCTGCAAGGTCGCTCCAAGGGTCCGCCAAGCCTCCCGAGGGCGCCAAAACGGATTGGGACGCGCCGTAAGGCGCCATGGCCGTCTGCGTGCCCAGGCGCGCGTTCGCCGGGTACTGTTCATACGTCAACCCATACGATGCCCGCACGGAGGTGCGGCCATCGCCCTGGACATCCCACGCCAAACCGAGGCGCGGCTGGAAGATGTTCCAGTAGGTATTCCACAGATTGGCCCTCGGGGAATCCCCTCCCAGTCCGCTGGCCGTCTGCCGGAATCCTGGGTCTCCAGGCCAGACCAGCCCCCGGGGCGAGTTCGCAAACACCGTGCTTCGGACACCGTCCAGAAACTTCTGTCTATCCCAATTCGCAACAAACGGGACCGGAGACGCCTTGTCGATATGCGGCAGTATGGGCTCCCACCGCACGCCGGCGTTGACCGTCAACCGTGGCGTCATCTGCCAGGTGTCCTGGATATACAGATCGAAGTAATTTACCCAGGTGTCGTTCTGCTGCCCGTTGCCCTGGTTGACGCCACTGGGCCGTCCCAAAAGAAAATCACTCGGTCCATAACCACTCTGGCTGCCGTTGAACGTAAAGCCGGTTGTACGGCCGAGACCGAAACGGACCGCGTTCCTCGAGTGGGCGAAGCGCCCCCCGAATCCAATCTGATGCGATCCCACAGTAAACGACACGTCATCGGAGAGCTGGGCCAGTAGGGTTCCCATTTTCCAGACATCACCCGCGCTGAGGCCAAAACCGCTGACAACCTCGATTCGTGACCGGTTCGGCGCATAGCCGTCGTAGACATTGGCGCCCAACGAGCTGAGATCGAAATAGTCGTTTCCGGACCGAAGCCGGGTCTGGCGCGAAACCGCGAAACGCAGGGAGTTGACGGTGGTGGGGTTGATCAAGTAGGTACTGCCCACCGTATACCCCATGGATTGAAAATCCTGGTTTACATCTCCTGCAACCAGAATGTTGTCGGGCGAAAAATCGAACGACGACGGCTCGTCACGCTTCATATACAGCGCGCGCCCGAATAGCGAATGGTCGTCGCTGGCTTGGAAGTCCACCCGGGCCACATACTGGTTCTCGTTGTCCTGGTTCACCTGGCCATAAGTCACTTCCCCACACGCCTGATCTTGCGGCGTCGGAAGGCGATTGGCGACCGCCACCGCGATCGGTGAGAGATGAATCGGATCGATGACATTGTTGTTGAACAGCTCGACGCCATTTGGAGCCCAACTCAAAGTCCGGGGTTGGGCGGAGCAGGGTGCTGAGGCAACGGTTGAAAAATCGCCGGCCAGCATTGCAGCCGTGGGAACGAAGTCACGGTTGGCGCCCGAATCCTCACGGTTGGTCGTGCGCTGAAATCCGCCGAAGAACAACAATCGGTTCTCGGCAATCGGCCCACCGAAGGTCCCGCCGAACTGATTCCGCTTCAATGAGTTCTCGGTCTTTGAGAAATAGGGGATCGCATTCAACGCATCATTGCGGTGAAACCAGAACAGATTCCCGTGGAATTCGTTCGTCCCCGATCGTGTCACCGCGCTCACCGTAGCGCCCTGGCCCTCCTTGGCTTCCTGGCCACCGATTTCCGTCCGGAACTCCGCCAGCGCATCGGGAAACGGAAACGGCATCGCCTGGCCATCGTAAGTGTCCTTGTGCGTGATCCCGTCCAGCTTGGTCTCCGTGGATGTGCCCAGTGTCCCCGCGGCCAGGATCAGCAACCGGCCCGGATACAGCATTCCGCCGCCCCTTGTTCCCCTCTGAGCCACGGCGCCGCCGCTGAGCAGCAGCAGTTCCTGCACGTTGCGCCCATTGAGCGGCAGTTCCACGATCCGTGCAGTTTCGGTAACCTGCCCGATGCTTACATTGCGGGTCTCGACAAGTGCCGCGTTCGCCTGCACTTCGATGGTCTGAGTCACCTGGCCGACCTCAAGTGTAATGTCGAGGCTCGGATTGCTACCCACTTGCAAGACGATTCCCGTCTGAAGAAACGTCTGGAACCCCGGCAACGTCCCTTCCAATGTGTAGGGACCCAGGGGCAGATTCGGTAGTACGTACGATCCGGTTTCATTGGAAACCGTAATCCGGACAAATCCCGTGTCGGTCTGCGTGGCGGTCACTTCCACACCAGGAAGCAAAGCCCCAGTCACATCCTGCACGGTACCACTCATCTGCGCAGTGGCCTGCGCCCAAGCACTGCCGCAAGTCACCAGAGATAACGTCAAACCAATTAGAAAGTTTCGCAAAACTGTCATCTATTTCTCCTAAATTCCCACTCAATCGAATAACGTGGTGAACGAATTTTTCGGGATGATTGTACAGCATTGGAAAATGAAGTGCCCTCAAAAACCATGGTCGGGTCGCAAGCGTCTATTGCAGCCCGTCAAACGCAGGGCGGACACATTCCCTAGGCTATACGGGACACACCGCTGAAGTCATCGAGCTTCGCCTTCCATATACAGAACGTGTTCTCGCTGACTCCACGCCGTCCGCACACGGCCTTCCCCGTGGTCCCAGTTTGGGCCTCTTGCAGGCTCCCGACAATCCATTGTTCGCTAAATCGCTTCCGCTTCGTTCGGTTCTCACTCGGCGCAAATTATGGTACAAGTAACCGTCAGCGTGGACCTACGTCATTGGGGGGAGGGGACGTCAATTTGACCTGTGAAGCTCTTAGACGCTGAAGCTCAAGTTAGTTCGCTCAAATCCAAAATGCGCACGGCTGTTCCGTTCGTCGTGACGGTTGCGAGCAGCGGTCTGGTGGGATTAAACGCGATTCCAGGCGTTGGGCGTTCTATAGATGCCGTCTCCGTATTTTCGTCAAGTGCAGCAATCAATCGTGCTCCTTCGACATCCCAAATCTTGAAACCCTGAACGTCGCGCGATGCGAGAAGGCTTCCGTCACCTGAAAATGCAAGAGCATGTGCCCAAGGAGTATGCCGGGTCAATTCGCGGGCAGGTCCGACGAAACCCTCTTGGTTGGCACGATACACCACAATTCCGTCGCCCGTACCTACGGCAAGCAGATCCTTCGCTGGCGACCACGCCAGCGATCGCACCGGTTGCTCCATTTGAACACGATTCAGCACATCCGCAGACAAAAGGCCTACAAGAACCAAAAGAGCACCGTTCTCAGCAGCCATCGCAAGGAGAAATGTAAACGGGCCAGAAGATGAGACCGCTATAAAGCCGGTGTCCCTGTTCACCCCGTCTTCCATCTGTTGTGTCCAGCCCGGCAGCAGGCACGCTCCATCCAGCGCACGAATCCGGTCAGAGGAGCAGGTGATCGCGAATGCCCCCTCCGCCGTCCATTCGACCGAATGTACGGGTTCGCTGTGACCACTTAAGGGAAACGGAGTGCTCCGTCCGCTCGCCAGTTCCCATAAGTTCAATGACCGATCAACGGAGCTGGTCATGATGACGTCCGCCCTCGGATCCCAGCCCACTGAAATCACCGGCCCCGATTCGCTTTCCAGTGTGTGTGTTACCTGCTCGGCGTCGATATCGAAAATTGCAGTCGATCCGAATTGCGTGGGAATAGCGAGAAAGCGTCCACCGGGTGACCAGCGCGGCGCTGATATGTGACCGCTTTGCAAATCAAGCTGAAAAAGCTGATCTATCTCCGACATGGCTGATCCGTTTCTTTCTCTTTGTACCCGGATGACTGGGGCGCCACGCAGAAGTTCGCTCGAGTTTCGGCACCTGGACCCAGCGACCTGACCCGGTGTGTGGTCCAGGGTGTAGTGTACACCTTTGAGTCGATGATCGTGAGCAGGTCTGCCACCGAGGGCCAAAGTGCTCCGCAGGCTCATCTTATAGAGCCCTCAAGGGATCGGTTCGAGGAAACTATTGATATCATTATGGTTGACCGGCCATCAAACTCGCATCGTAGTGATGCGTCAAATCGGGGCATGACCTTCGAATCTCCTTGACAAGAGAAGGGTTGCAATACGAGACTTACGAGATTGAACTTGCCCTCTCGCACTAATCGATTGAACTCTATATCCCGGATGTCAGAATGAGTCCTTGGGCAGAGTTTCCCAGGTAGGAAATAGAGCAGGTAGAAATTAGAGGAGGAAGAGATGAAATTCCGGAAGTCGATGCTGTTGATCCCGATGGCTCTGTGTCTCTCACTCGTCGCCACTGCAGCGTGGCCTCAGAACCAGGGGCAGCCGACCCAGGACACAGACCAGCAGCGTATGGAAGCCGCCCATGAAGAATTGCTACAGACCGACGATAGGGCTGCGGACGCCAGTCGCCTATCTGAAGCCGTGGCTGCGACCCTGCCCGACAGCGCGTCGGTCGGGCCCGTACCTCGAAAGAACTTTGTCGACGAACACATTTTTGGACGGATGGAGCGCGACAATATTCCGCATGCGCCGCTGTCGAGTGACGAGGAATTTCTGCGCAGGGTCTACCTGGATGCGACGGGGCTCTTGCCGACGCCCGATGATGTTCGTTCCTTCCGGGCCGACACGGACCCGGATAAGCGCGATGAGCTTATCGATTCTCTGATTGGCACTGACGAATTCGCAGACCAGTGGGCGTATCACTATGGCGAGCTGCTCAGAGTGCGATCCGCGGTTAACCACGAATGGATGAAGCAGTGGCTCAAAGCGGACCGGCCCTATGACGAGGTCTTCTATGACATCGCCACGCCCGTAACCAAGAACCAGGCAAGTTTCGCGGCGGCGTATACCTTTTACGATCCCATCGGCTACATGGCGACTCGCTGCGGCTTCTCGACCGATCCTGACGACTACTGGGGTCTGAACCGCCTGGACTGGATTGATGAGGTCACATCGGATATTGGGCGGGTGTTCATGGGTATGAAGCTGGAGTGCATTTCCTGCCACGACGGGGCCGGTCACACCGACTCGTTTAATCTTTCCCTGTCCCGCATGAGGCGAACCGACTTCTGGCAGCAGGCGGCGTTCTTTGGGAATATCCGGCTCGTCGGAAGGAACAACGGCAATTCCCGTTCGTTCTACTTCGGTTCGACCAGTTTTGACGATCTCGCGCCTGGATACAACACCGGGAATGACGCGCCTTACTACACCCCGGCGGAGGGACGTTTCCCGCGCGATGGTGGGACTTACGAACCTGCTTTCGCGCTGACCGGAGAAACGCCGCTTCCAGGCGAAACGGCTCGCAAGGCCTTAGGCCGGATATTGCCGTCACATATCCAGTTCGCACGGGCAGCGGTCAACATAATCTGGGCCAAGTTGATGGGGATCGGGCTGGTCGAGCCATACGATGGTTTTGATCTGGATCGACTGGATCCGGAGAACCCGCCACCGGAGCCGTGGACGCTTCAGCCGAGCAATCCCGAATTGTTGAATGCGCTCGCCCAAGACTTTCGCGGGAACAACTTCAGCATTCACCGTGTGATCAAGACGATTATGAAATCCAGCGCCTATCAGCTTTCCACCAGCTTTCCAGGTGAATGGACGAGCATCTATGCGCCATACCATGCGCGGCGGTTGTCCCGTGTCTTGACGGGTCCTGAGGCTGTCGATATCGTGGCGCAGGCCACCGACGTTCCATTGCCTTTAGAGCAGTACGGGGAGGCTCGCAGTTACGTCAAGGAGTTGACTCCTATGTATTCTCGCGCTTTAAAGGGAGGCGAGAGCCAACGTGTGTTTTCGTTCATGCAAGCGTTTTATCAGGCCGAGCGTGCATTGCCACCGGTCGAGAAAAATACGACGAGCGCAGTGCAAGCCATGATGATGATCAGTTCGCCGATCGTTGCCGACAGGGTGAGCGCCGAAGGAGACACGCGCGTCGCGAAGCTATTGCAATCGGGCCAGTCGGAGGATGAGATCATTGAGGAACTGTTCCTGGCGAGTCTGTCACGCTGGCCTACCGAGGAGGAGGTGGTCGTGGCCAAGCGGGTAATGGAGGAAGATAGGACGCGGGGCGTTGAGAACCTTCAGTGGGCGCTGCTGAATTCTATTGAGTTTTTGGTAAATCACTAAGTCAAGCATCCAGTAATGGGGAGTGGGGACGGGCTAAGAAATCTCGTTCATCGCTCCCCATGCTGGAGACGGGCCATCATGGGTTTTGAAGCTTCCGCTGGAGGGCAATAGGACAATGGGAAAAAAAGGAATTAGAGATTTAAGCCGGCGCGAATTGATGAAATTGTTTGGTGTTTCTGTCGCCGGCACTCTCGCCGGAGGACATCTCGCATCGCCGCATAAAGTAAGTGCGCAGTCGCGTGGAGTGACACCGCGAGGAACGGTGCGCAACTGTATCGTGATCCAGGTTTGTGGCGCCATGAGTCCGCAGGAGACCCTGGACTTTAAGGAGATGAAAGATAAGCCGGATGACTTTAAACCGGTTAAGGTTAATGCGGATTTCACTATCTCGGAAAGCCTGTTCCCGCGGTGGCGGGAGTGGGCGCCCAAGGCTGCCCTCGTTCGTTCGTTCTCGGAAAATGCGCTCGTTCACGTCCCCGCCCTGTACCATCAGCAAGCGGGGCGTGCGATGAATCCCGCGATCGCTCGAGAGATTCCGGCATTCGGCAGCGTCATCGCGATGGAGTTGGAATCCGAGCGTCGAGCGTCGGACACGTTTCCTACATTCATGAGCTTCGATTTGTGGCTCTGTAGGCTCCCTCAGCTGGGGGCGGGAATGTTACGGGGCCAGTTTGCGGGACTCGACATCAACAGCACAACCGTATTTGACAGTTTTGGCAGCCGGGGCGACGACAGAGCGGCCACCCTGGTTATCGAGGAACGCCAGGAAGTGCTCCGTAGAATGTCTGAGGTCTCACCCACGGGGAGGTCTCCGATGGGCTGGAAGGCCGACGAGTACCAGCCGCACTACGAGTATGCCTTCGACCTTCTTGGGGACCCGCGGTTTGCGAAAGTGCTCGATATGTCGGAGGAAGAAAAGCAGCGTTATGGTGTGGATCAAGACGATGGCACCTGCAAGATCGGCCTGACGATGCTGCTCGCACGGAATACGCTGGCTGCCGATGCCGGTGCACGCTTTCTCTGGATAACCAACCCGTACAGTGGTGGAAATGGTTCGTTCGACAACCACTACAACATGTTCTACCGCGGGGAGGGATCGCCAGGGGGCGGGACGCTCCCCATATATAAGAACGCGCCGCGGTTTGAGCGGGCCTTTGCCAGCCTGATTACAGATCTTTCCGCCTTGCCCGGCCAGGAGCCTGGAAAGACCCTGCTGGATGAAACTCTGGTGATCATCTCCAACGAGTTTGGACGCACGCCGTTTTTCAACTTCGACCACGGACGCGATCATTGGGGCATGGGTTTCACCAATCTGTTTATAGGCGGGGGTGTCAAGCCTGGGACGATTATCGGTAAGACGGCCGAAGACGGTGGCAAAGTGATCGACGTGGGATGGAAGCACCGCGAGCAACCCACAATGGATCACATAGTCTCGACGATCTATTCGGTTTTGGGCATCGATTACTCCAAGAGGATCGATGACACGCCGTCCGGCCGGGCCTATGAATACCAGCAAACGGCGCCCCTTGGAGGTCCATCCTTCATTCCCCTGGATGAGATTTCAGAGTTGTTCACCGGGTGAGGCAGTAGGAAGAAAATGGTGGGTACAGCAGGAAAGATTGGAGCCACCATTCTGTGCTGTGTTTGCGCCGCGTTGCCGATCGCGGCGCAAACAGCGGTGCCCGAAGACATGGCGCTGGTTCCGGCGGGGAAGTTCTGGATGGGTCGTTACTACGGCACCAACATCGATGCGATTGACCTGGTGTTCCGGGCCCACATGGATGACCGGCCCGCCAACAACGTTTACCTTGATGCCTTCTATATGGACAGGTACGAGGTGACGAGCGCGGACTACGCCGAATTCGTTGAAGCGACGGGGACTCGGGCGCCGTGGCACTGGCCCGGAGGGGAGATTCCAGAGGGGGAAGAGCGGTTCCCTGTTACGAACGTGAACTGGTCCGAATCGGCTGCCTTCTGCGAGACGGCGGGCAAACGTCTGCCCACGGAAGCGGAGTGGGAGAAAGCGGCGCGGGGCGGACTCGATCGGCAGCGCTACACCTGGGGGGACGAGGACGTCGACACCAGCGAAGCCAGGCTGCTCCCTCCACGCAGTGCCATTCGTCTCACCGACGACCCCGTGGGAGTCCTAAGGCGTAACACGCCGCTGGACGTCGGATCATTTGAAGCGAATGCGTACGGTTTATACGACATGAGCGGAAACGTCACGGAGTGGACCCGTGACTGGTACGACAAAGATTACTATGCGTTCATGCCGAAACGGAATTCGCAGGGACCGGAAGACGGCCTATATAAGAGCGTCCGCGGCACCAATTTTATCGACGGCGACACCGGGGATACCGCGTCGGCCAATTACCGCAACTTTACCGATCCTGAAACTCGTACCAACACGATAGGTTTCCGCTGCGCGAAAGATCTCGAACCATAGTCGGGACATCGCGAAATATCAACCAACACGGGTTCGACAGCAGTGTGGACGGCAGGTTTCGGTGATGGAACCGAAGTCCGACCGGTGCGTCAAGGGCTTTAGAGGAAAACGATGAATCGAAAGTTTGTCTTCATCATGATGGCCACCGCTGTTGTGCTTTTCGCCGGAGCAAGAGTACTCGCCCAGGGCAGGCCGTTTGATCAGATCATGAAGGGTATCGGCGCCGCGTTCGAGAATCTGGAGGCGGTGTCCGCTGCCGCACCTGTCTCCGAATATGATGACCCCTCGGGGGGGGCCGAGGAGGAGAGCACGGAGTCCTTGGACGAGGAGACCCGGGAGGCGGCTGTTGAAGCCGCCGCTCAACTGGAAGGACTGTTCGAGGAAGTTGAAGCGTTTTGGACGCGGTTGAATACCAGATATCCGATGGATTTGGCGAGAGATGCTCGCGAAGCGGCTCGGGTGGTTGGCTCCGCGGTCAGAGGCAACGACATTGAGATGGCGCGAGAAGGGTACCTAGATATGGAAAGGGCTTGCCAGAATTGCCACTTTTCATACCGTGTAGGGACGGATAGCGGTTTCCTCATCAGGCCCTAAGCGCGGTATATTGCTGCGAAACCTGTAGACAATTTGATTATGCATCGAGTGATTGTCTTGACATTGATAGCATGGGTGGCCTTCTTCGCGGCGGCCTGGGAGGTGGAGGCGGCTCAGTTTATCGAGAAGCCCGAGCCATCAGGCGAAGTGGAACTGCTGGCCGCAGCCTGGCTGGAGCACCTGAACGCCCTCGACGACTGGTATTTGTCACTGGAAGGAGAGGAAGAAGGGGTGGATGAGCTTGTCGACAGTATGATGGAGCTCTACAGTCCAGATGTGATTGCGAATGTACCGCCGTTCCACGACGAAGATCAGTTTGGACCGATGAGTCTTGATGGGCGCGAGCAACTCCGGAGATACTTCGCTCTGTTTGCGAGATCGTACTCTCGGCTCGGGTATCTCCACCGCCGCCAGACTGGGCCGGGATTCGAAGGGTACAGACTGGTTTACGACGCCACACCCATGCCCTGGCCCGGACGGGGTATTTCCTTCGAGATCATCGCCGCATATTCCTTGCGTGCCGATCGGAGGCAGAGGTTTTACGGGTCGGGAGCAGTGTACCTGCAGTATGACGAGGACGGGAAAATCGTGCGGCTTCGTCTGCTTCTGGGGGAGATCGAACCGGTTGTGGCCCAGTAGACTTCGAGGTCGGTTGGCTCCGACTTTGTATTCAATGCATCTGCGACGACAAGACCTTTTCTTCACAGTGCGACAGTCGCGGCAGGAAGAGAATTGATGGGTATGAAGAGAAAGATTACATTCACTGTTCTCTGCTGTGTTTACGCCGTGTTGCCAACGGCGCTGCAAACAGCTGCGGCGTGCCACCCGAGTTTCTAACAGTTACAGCGTATAACGAATTCCTTCTCCCGGCCTTGCAGCCTATCGCCGTATTCGCGGTGCTGTGCTACGTTAGCGGCGACGATTTCATGCGCCTCACTGAGAAAAAGGGAATCCATCGTTTCGACCCAATCATGGCTGCCGTCCGCTGACCATTGAAACGGAAGGCGCTTGATCTCCCAAGGCTCACAGAACCCCGAAGTCATTTCCAGAACAGTGCGCAGGATCTCGCGTTGTTGCTCGGGCACGTTCGGTCGCCCGGCCGCACAGCCCAGCGGGAAATCCAGCCAGGCGACGCGCGGCGGTTTGTACTGAATTGACATCTCCCAGGACGTGCTCGTCGTAACGGTCGGCATGCCCCGAGCTTCGAGCGCGCGGGCTAGAACACTCGTGGAGCGGTGGCACATTGGGCAAAACGGAAACAGAAAAACGAAGTCGACCCCCTGTCGCTCGTATTCGGCAAGAATCTTAGGCACCACGGACTCGACCAGCGACGTGTACGTGCTGATCGAACCGACAAGCGATACTGCGTGCTCGGCGAGTTTTCGAAACACGCCTTCGGATTCGAGCTCAATCATCCGATCTCGTGGATACGAAACATTGAGGTCTTGTTCGGCCCAGACGCGCACAGGACTCAGATGCCCGATGCCCAGTTCCGACAGCGGAACGTTGCGAGGGATCAGGCGATAGTTCAGGTCATTGGTTCGGCCCGGCGGCAGATCGGTCTTAAGGTAGACGCCACAACTGACGTATAACCCGAGTGTCGAATCGGCGATTGGCTTGCGTAACGGCGTCAACTCGGGCGTTGGAAAATTTACGTCCGGAAGGAACGTGTCGACCAAACCGTGCTTCCGCGCCAGGTCGTAATAGCTGTACGGAACAGAGGCTGGAGCTGCCGCCATCGGTTGCCTCCCCAAAGTACTGGAAAAGATAACTTCCTGGAACGGGATCCTACTAACGCGAATTGTCCCCGTCAAGCGTCCGTCGGACCTCTGTCGTTAGCCAGTGAGTGGGCCGCCGCATCAATCCGATGTGGTAGGGCCGACGTGCCGTAGGGACTCCTTTGTCCTAAAAGCGCTCATTGAGAGCCCGCTTCAGACGTTTGCGTCAACCTACTGGCCAGCATGCGCCATTTTTTACGCCGGAAGAGCTCCGCCACCGAATGTCCCGGTTCTGTAAGGCCCCAATCGGGTAATCAGACCCGCCGCAACCACCGTTGTCACCACAAGCAGGCCCAGTGTGAATTGGTACGAGCCCCTGTAGTCGAAAGCTAACGCCATTAATAACGGCCCGACGACGGCACCAAGGAGGAACGCTGCAAAGAGATAACCGAAAATCTCGGCGAAAGCGCGCAGTCCGAAGTAGCGACTGGCTACGTACGCAATGACATCCAACTCGGCTCCGATTCCGAGCTCCACCAGAAAGGCCGCTACAAATGCCGGAGCACCGGTCACACCACTCCACAACAGCGAAAGCCCGCTGGCTACAGCAAGAAAGAATCCCAGCGCTACATTGGGAGCAAAAAAGCGATCCAATATGAGACCGGCCATAACACATCCCGTAAGCGACGCGCCGCCAAGCAGGGACACGGCGAGCGAGGCGGATTGCGCTGACATGCCGCGATCTGTCAGCAGGGGAACCATATGGATCAGACCCGCGTGACATGCCGACGAGACGAGAAAGAAAACGCCTATCATGAGCCAGAATTCAGAAGTCCTCCGGGCCTGCGCAGAACTCATGCCAAGTTCATTGGCATGTGTTACGGATGCGGTCGGGGTGCGCGCCGGATTACTCTCGCCATCCAGCTGTAGTCCTGAACTTTGTGCGCTCTCTTGCAAGAAAAGGCCAACGACAGGAACCGTCGCCAGAATGATCATCGCTTCAATCACCACGTACGCCTGGCGCCACCCCAAACCCGAGATTAGAGCATTTGCCAGAGAAGGCATTATGAACGCGCCAAGCCCTAATCCGACCATAATGAGGCCAAGTGCGAGACCGCGCTTCTTATCAAACCAGGCCGAGATTACTTTCGAATACGGAATGGGTGCGGTACCTCCCCCGACCAGGCCCATGATCAAGTAAATTGCGTAGAAATGCCACAGGTTCGCAGTTAACAGAGAGAGCGATGCCAGTCCGATACCAAAAATGAGCGCCGATGGCAAAACAACCTGACGCGCCCCGAAACGATCTACCAGTTTGCCTACCGCGGGGGAGGCAACGCTCATCACGAGCACTGAGAGCGAGAAAGCCAGTGTAATTTCGCCGCGCCCCCAACCGAATTCCTGCACGAGCGGATTCAGGTGCGTATTCCGGACCATCCTGAACACCGATTCCGGCCATCGTGATCACTCGTCGGTAGCGAAGTTTGGAGCTTTTAGGTTCTCCTGAAGCACAGGAGGGCCTTGATGGCAACGAAACGACTACCGATGAGACAGATACGCGAGATTCTACGACTCAAACACGACCAACAGCTCAGCCACCGGGCGATCGCCAGCGCATGTCGCGTGGGCTTGGGCACCGTTGCGGACTACTTGGGACGGGCCAAGCAGGCCGGACTGGAATGGCCGCTGCCCGAAGACCTGGACGAGGCAGCGCTTGAAGCGCGGCTGTTTCCCCGCGCGGGACCGGGCTCCCGGGAACGGGTGGCTCCGGATGTAGAACGGATCCACCAGGAGTTGAAGCGTGTTGGAGTCACCCTGCACCTGCTGTGGGAAGAGTACCGAGAAGCGAATCCAAAGGGATATGCCTACAGCCAGTTCTGTGAGATCTACCGGCGTTGGGCCCAGAAATTGAAGCCCTCGATGCGACAGGTGCACCGCGCCGGAGAGAAGACCTTCATCGACTTTTCCGGCAAACGGCCACAGCTGACGGATCCACGGACGGGCAAAGCTATTCCAGTCGAGTTGTTCGTCGCTGTTCTGGGCGCCAGCGGTTACACCTACGCGGAAGCGACACCGAGCCAGAAACTCCCCGATTGGGTCGGCGTGCATATCCGCATGGTGGAGTTCTTCGGCGGATCGAGCCGGATCTGGGTTCCCGACCAACTCAAGAGTGCCATTACCCAGCCCTGCCGCTATGAAGCAGGCGTCAACCGTACCTACCAGGATGAGGCCGAACACTACGGCGCCGTTGTCATACCGGCCCGGCCGCGGAAAGCTCGGGACAAAGCGAAAGTTGAATCGACCGTCCTGGTCGCACAGCGGTGGATCCTGGCCAGGATCCGGAATCGCACGTTCTTCAGTCTGGCCGACTTGAACGGAGCCATTCGAGAGTTGCTGGTGGAACTGAACCAGCGGCCGATGCAGAAGCTTCGAGTATCCCGCCTGGAACTCTACGAGCGGCTGGATCGACCGGCATTACAGCCCCTCCCGACCAACCGGTATGAACAGGCCGAGTGGAAGGACTGTCGTGTCAGCATCGATTACCACATTACCGTGGACCGCCATCCTTACAGCGTGCCCTGCCAGTTGATCCATGAGAGGGTGGAAGCGCGTTACACGGCGTCCATTGTCGAGGTCTACTACAAAGGCCGGCGCGTGACGTCCCATCGCCGTCGCTACGATCACAAGCCGTCGACTCTGTCCGAACATATGCCCAGTGCCCATCGGGCCCATGCGGAATGGACACCGTCCCGGCTGATTAGTTGGGCGGAGAAAACTGGCCCCAAGACCGGCCGCCTGGTCGAGGAGATCATGAAACGGTGGCCGCATCCGGAACAGGGGTACCGGGCCTGCCTGGGATTGATGAGTCTAGGTCGCCGCTCCGGCGCCGAGCGGCTCGAAGCCGCCAGTGCGCGGGCGCTGCACTTGCAGTCCTATAGCTACCGCACCGTCAAGAACATCCTGTCGTCGGCCCAGGACCGGTTGCCTTTCGGGGACACCGAAACCCCACCGACGCCCCATCACGACAACATTCGCGGCGCCGCCTACTATGCGGACCCCGAGGAGACGCACTCATGCTAATGGAACAAACCCTGGAGAAGATGAACCAGATGAAGCTATCGGCCATGGTCGAGGCCCTGGAGCAGCAACGCCGCTCGAATCAGTACACGGATCTCGGCTTCGAGGAACGTCTGGGCCTACTGGTGGATGAGGAGTGGACGGCCCGGGAGCACCGCAAGCTCACCCGACGCCTGCGCGCGGCGAAGCTGCGCGACGCGACGGCATCGCTGGAAAACGTCGACTTCAAACATCGTCGCCGTCTGGACCGTTCCCAAGTCCTCGCCCTGGGCTCCTGCGGGTGGATCCAAGACCGGCACAATCTTCTCATCACCGGTCCGACCGGCATCGGAAAGAGTTTTCTGGCTTCGGCTTTCGTCGAACGCGCCTGCCGGCGGGGTTTTAACGCCACCTACGTCCGCATGCCTCGGCTCTTGCACCAACTGGCGGTCGGCCGTGGCGACGGCTCCTACACCCGAGTCCTGGCCCGTCTGGCCAAAACCGATCTGCTGGCCATCGACGACTGGCTCCTGGCCCCGCTGCGCGACGCTGAACGCCGGGACCTGATCGAAGTCGTCGAGGAACGGAGCGAACGTTCCGCCATCTTGATCGCCAGCCAGCTCCCGGTCCCCGACTGGCACGGCGTCATTGGCGACCCGAACCAGGCCGACGCCATCTGCGATCGCCTCCTCCACAATGCGCACCGTATCGAACTGAAAGGGGCATCGATGCGGCAAACCAAGACCCAACCCAAGACGTTGAAGGAGTCCCGATGATCGGCGCACCGATGCATCCACACGCCGCCGCCAGGGGGTACTCCAGGCCGGCCCCGGACCCAATCGTCGCTCCTGCGCAATCCTCGCGCGAAGGAAGTGCGGGAATCCGGGTCCGGGCGCGGAACGCGCACCTCACGCAGGGCACGGGGCCTGTGGAAACTGCCGCAGCCGTGCAAATGGGAATGGTGGCCTTCGGCCGACTTTCTCTTGATCATTTCCACCGCTGCTTGCAAAAGCCTCCGCGAAAAACGCTCCCGGCTTTCGCACAGTTACACACAGGCCGGCGGCGATTTATCACAATAATTTTGGAAAGGACTAAAACAGGGAAAACCTGGACTCTGAAGGAATAAACTGAGACGCTAACCCGTCGCTTCGCTCCGGCGAGTGTTCACGATGGCCGGAATCGGTGTTCATGATTCCGGAACTGGTGTTCACGATCAGCGGAATACCCATTCAGGAATACTCCAAACGTGAAGGTCAGGATTGGTCCATACCCCATTAAGAGCCCAACAGCTGCGACGAACACGCTCCACCAACCGTGATAGACCCGGAACCGCCCGAATCCTGTCGTGGTTTTCATCTCGTCTGTTACCGTTTTTGTAAAGCGCCTGAAAGATGCGCCTTGATGTCGAGCCGCACCATCCTACCATGACTGTGTCCGGCTTCATCGAGGGAGGGAGGGGGGGCAGCTCTTCGGGCGCCCGGTGTGTGCAGGGTGTTCAGGTGCCAGTACGTGGACACTTGCTGGGTCTTCCGCTGATCCAAACTCATGCGCTGGAGCTTCTGTATCTGCACACGGGCTGCCCGCTTGAATTTGGGAAAGTAGGGGTACGTCGTCGGGAACGATCTCGCGCAGACTCCCGATCAGACGCATCAGAACGCGGACCGTGTCCCAGAACCGTCTGGCATCGGTGGCTGCGGCCACTTTCGGACTGGCTCCCCGCCACGTATGGGGTGACTGTGACATGGGTCACCGCGCCATTGCGGAAGCAGTTGCCGCCGACATCACCGACGCCGGGAACGCAGAAGGAAGGACGTTGCAGGCGAACCTTCAGGTTCACTCCACTGAGAAGGCTATTAAAACGTTTCCGGGGATAATGCCACCGTGATGCGAGTAGCCTGAGTTCACAAATAACATCCCGCCGACAACGGTCGGCCCAGCCTTGCTCATCGAGCCGCCTTTGGCTTTCACCCCATTGACGGTCGGGTGTTCCTGGCTGTAGCATACTCCCAGAGGATCTGGCCATCCGTTGTCGAGATGGCTCGCAAGCGACCGTCCATGGTGCCCGAAAACAGCATCCCAGGAATCGCTCAGCGATTATTGGCTCGTTTCGATTGGTGCGTATGCTGGCTGCGATCCGCTTCGTTTGAAAACCTCGATTTCTTCCGACGTCATCGTCGTGGCGCCCAATTTTACGAGCAACGCGGCAGTGCTTTTGTGAACCACGTAGAAAGCCTGGTTCATCGATACCGGGCTGATGCCTTCAGCCATGCTCCAGGGCGTTTCTCCCCTGCTTGACTTCACGTTTACGTTAGCGCCCATCTCGGCGAGAAGCTCGACGATGGCATCCGCTCCAGTGTAGGCGGCCGCGTGCATGGGCGTGAAACCGATGTCATTGGCCTCATTGACGTCCGCACCGAGCCCTACCACCAGCTTGACGGCTTCCAGGGCATTTTGTATCTCCTCCTCACTGCGGTACGCACTCCAAGCTCCTCCGGCCGCCGCGAGTAACGCTGTTGTATTTCCCTGCCCACTCAATCGGGGATCAGCGCCGCCAGCCACAAGTATCCGCATAAGATCAACGTCAGCCGATATATCGGCCAGCAGGAATGGCGTCAAGTCAACCATGACCGGCACACCCGGTCCCTTCAGTCCCACAGTGGTGCCGAAACTCACTAGGATTCTCTTGATCCGGGCGTCGGGATCGGCCCCATTCGCAAGGAGAGATTTTGCCAATTCCCGCATGTTGGGTGGCCGCACTTTGTAGGCGCTATCGTATGAGGAAGTTGGGGCAACACTGATGATTGCAGCCAAACCCTCGGCCACGGCGTAATGCAAAGGAGTGATTCCATCTCCGTCAGCGACGTTCGAGTCTGCGCCTTTTTCCAATAGAAATAGCGCCACTGCCTCATGACCGCTCCCGCTTGCAACTGTCAGCGCGTTACCGTATTTTGGCGCAACCACGTTGACATCTGCTCCACTGGCCACCAGGAGGCGGGCAAATCCCAAATCACCCTGCTGAGCGGCGAACATCAGCGCTGTGAACCCACTGTCTGTCTGGGCGTTTACCTCGGATCCATTCTCGATGAGCGTCTGGACAATATCCGCATGTTTCCTCGCCACGGCCGCCATCAGAGCCGTCTGGCCGTTGCGCCCTTCACGTGTGTTGACATTCGCTCCGTGCTCCAGCAGCAACCTCACTGCGGTCAGATCGCCCGTGCGAGCACACGTCATAAGCGGCGTTTGCCCATTCCACTGTGCGATATTGGGTTCCGCGCCAGTATTCAACAATTTCTCTACGATGCGGGGGCTGCGGTTGACGCAGGCCAGTGAAAGGGGCGTGACACCCAACTCGTTTGCGATGTTCACATTGGCACCGGCTCGAATCAAGCGGTCCGCTGTCTCTAAATCATCCCAGTAAGCCGCCCAAGCCAGAGGTGTTGCCCCGTCTGGGTGAGGCGTGTTTACGTCGACACCCTCCGCGAGGAGCGCACGCACCGATTCGGTATCCTGATTCTTGACCGCGTCCGCCAGACGAAGATCGTCGCCGGATGCGGTTGTTTGAGCAACGGAAAGCGTTGTCGTCCAGCACACAAACAAACAACAGGCCAAGAAAACTCTGGTTCTCACGCCCATGTCTTTACCTCTAGTTTGCGAATAGGAAGGTCTTCACTGCGACCTACACCGTGGATGGGAGTTCGAGCCTTCCATTGCTGTCGCCCACGTTCTCGACAGGGATTCCCAATTTATCCAGCAAGGCCATGTATAGATTCGTTACCGGCGTGTCCTTCGGGTAACGGATGTGACGCCCCCCCCTGATCTGCGCAGCCTTTCCACCCGCTACCAGGATGGGTAGGTCTTCATAGGAATGCCCATTGCCATGGCTGATGCCGGAACCGTACACGATCATGGAATGATCCAGCAATGAGCCGTCGCCGTCCGGAGTGGATCGCAATCTGTCCAGTAAATGAGCGAAGATCTGGGCATGAAAAATGTCAATCTGTAAGACCTTGCCGATCTTTACGGGGTCATTGGAGTGATGACTCAACAGATGGTGGCTCTCAGGAACACCGATTTCGCGGAAAGACCGGTCGCTTTGTTCCCGGCCCATCATCAAGGTGATCACCCGCGTCAGGTCGGTCTGGAAGGCAAGCACCTCCAAATCAAACATCAATCTGGCATACTCACCAAAGGTGGCCGGAATGCCCCCGGGCCGCTCCAATGCCGGCAACTCCCTTGAAGACTGTTCCTCAGCTACTTGAATGCGTCGCTCGACGTCACGAATGCTGTCGAGATATTCCGACAGCTTGGCACGGTCCCTGGGAGCAACATCCTTCAAAAGACGGGCGGTCGCCTCAGTTACCGAGTCCAGCAGACTGCGGTCATTCTCGTTTCGGGAAAGGCGCGCCGCCGGATCGTTGCTGTCACTGTCACCGAACATACGTTCGAATACGGCACGGGGATTGTTTTCGTTCGGCAGCGGCGAATTAGAGCCTCGCCATGAGAGCGTACGCATGTAGGCACAGTTCCAGCCTTTTTCGCACTGACCTACAAGGTCAGTGTCATGCAGCGCCAGTTCGAGCGAAGCCAGCTGAGTCTCCTTGCCCAGTTCCGTCGCGGCGATCTGGTCGACCGAGACTCCCAATTCACCATTCCTGGTCGGGTGTATGCCGGTCAGAAATGCGCCACCGGCACGCTCGTGCGGAGCATTGTCACCTTCACCTGGCCGCGGATAGGCAATATGTTGATTCAGACCGCTGAGCACCAGGAAATCATCTTGAAATGCAGCGAGCGGCTCCAGTGTGGGAGTCAACTTGTAGTCGCGGCCTTCCGCCGCCGGCCACCAGTGCTCCATGATCATTCCGTTCGGACAGTAAACGAATCCTAGGCGGAGCACCGGCTCGGTAGGTGCAGCGAATGCTGGCACCATCGAGTCCAGAAACGGCAGAGCCAAGGCTGCACCGGCGCCGCGGAGAAAGGTGCGGCGGGCGATCGCTTTCTTGAACACCATCATGATGGCTGCGTCCTCCTCATCTGAAACGGTGCACTTCTGATCATGCTTAATATGATTGATGACCAACGATAATCTTCGGGAGTCGTCTCCCGTATGATCTTTCGGACCGTGGGAGCGTCATAGTGCTCGAGTCCTCGGCCCAGCGCGTAGGTCAGGAGCTTTTCCGTAAACGCGACAACGAACTGCTGGCGCTTGGCCAGCAGCACCTGCCGAAGCTCGGCAGGGCCCTGAAACTTTTCGCCATCAGGAAGCACTCCGGATGCATCGATCGTGGAGCCGCCTTCGGTTTCGCGCCACCGTCCGATCCCATCAAAGTTTTCTAATGCAAAACCCGGCGGATCCATCATGGCGTGACAACTGGCGCAGGCCGGATTGACACGGTGCTCTTCCAGCCGCTCGCGCACGGTGAGAACTTTTGCTCCCCGACTGTTTTCCTTCAAGTCCGCAACAACGTCTGGCGGAGGAGGCGGCGGCGGCGCGCCCAAGATGTTTTCCAGAATCCATTTGCCGCGCAGCGTCGGGGCGGTTCGAGTGGCGTACGATGTCAGAGTGAGAATACTACCTTGTCCCAGCAATCCTCTCCGATCCTCGTCCGTCACAGTCACGCGACGGAAACGGTTGCCGTACACGTCTGGAATGCCATAATGCTCGGCCAGGCGCTCGTTGACGAACGTGTAATCGGCGTTCAAGAGGTCCATCACACTGCGATCCTCACGCATAAGGCTCTCGAAGAACAGCTCTGTTTCCCGCTGGAACGCCACCCGAAGGTTGTCGTCGAAATAGGGATACACTTCCGGGTCTGGGCTGATCGAGCGTAGGTTCTGCAGCAACAGCCACTGTCCGGCGAAGTTTGTCACCAGAGCTGCCGAACGAGGATCGCCAAGCATCCGTCGCACCTGTTGCTCGAGAACAACAGGGTCGCGAAGGCGGCCCAGTACGGCCAGTTCCAAAAGCTCGTCATCGGGAATGCTGCTCCATAAGAAGAATGACATCCGGGAAGCGAGTTCCAGGTCGCTGACGGGATAGGCGGTGTCGGCTACCGCGTTTGGCGGATCGCGTTCGACGCGGAACAAAAATTCTGGATCAAGCAATATTCTTTCGATCGCAGCTCGGATCCCAGCTTCGAATCCCCCCTTGCTCTGGCCTTCTGCATAAAATTCGAGCAGAATCGAAATGTCTTGGTCATTGACTGGACGCCGATAGGCACGACGAGAGAGTGCGGAGACAATCGTTCTCGCGCATGCCGCGTCGTCGAGACTGTTTTCGGGGTTGCAAACGAAGATCTTGCTGCGGCTGGGTGTATCCCCGACCCCTTTCGTGTCGTAAGGTCCGCTAATAGTAACGTCGCCTACACCGGGCACGCCCCCCTTAAACTGCGAGAATTCAATCACGGTGAGAGGTGGACGCAGCCTACCGAGCATACCTTCAGGCAACGTCACCGTGCTCGGAAAAGTGACACCGACCAAATGCGTGCCGGCGGTTGTAGAAAAACGAACTTCGAGGCCCTCATCCGCGGTCCGCTCATATTGTTCCTGAGCCGGATCTCCGCTTCTGCCCGCACCGAAATATTCGAAGGGGCCTTTGTTCTCTCCACCCACCTTGAACAGCTCGATTCTTTCGCCGTCCAGGCGAACTTCGATTTCGTGCGGCTCGTCGAGAATGCCGCGGATGCTTTCCCGGGTCATTCTTTGGAGACGAACCTGGGCCACGTAGTCGCCATCTACAGGGAAGTGGTGGCGTATCGCTATTCCGCCACGCGACCCAAACGGAAGATCCTCACTCATGTGATACTGATCTTGCATCAGGAACTTGGGAAGACTGTAAGTCTCAAACACCGGGCGTACAGCCGGATCTCCAACGGCAATACGCGCAACCTTTCGCGCCGCCAAGAGATACCTCTCCATCAACAGCGGCGATATCGACAAAACAGCCCCAATGTTGTCAAAACCATGTGCGGACTCATCAGGTGGAAGCAAGGACTCAACGTCTATCGCGTCCGTATCTATGCCCAAGAAATCGCGTACAACGTTGCTGTACTCTGTGCGATTGAGGCGACGGACGACTGCACTGCCGGGTTCGGGCTCGGCCACAGCCGCGCGGTCGAGTGCCGTCTCCAGATATGTCGCTAACGAGTCAAACCCTCCGCTATCGGGTCGCGGCATACCGGCGGGCGGCATCGCACGGGTCCGAAGTTTCCGTGCGACCTTTTCCCAGACCAGAGCGTTTTCGCCCACGCGTTCGATATCGATGTTCTCCAGGGTCAGTCCTGCCGTTTTCGAGGTTTGATTGTGGCAGGTGACGCAATACTGATCGAGAAACGTGCGTTGAGATGGGACGGTCGTGGTGGCCCGAGCAGGACTCGATCTCTGCAGAGCGAGAGAGGCAGGCGCTGTTAGAAGATTACCGGCTCCTCCCACCATCATCGACATCATCACCAATAGGGCGCGAAGAACTCTCTTACTCAAAACGGGTGGGATCATTGCCGCTTAAGTCCTGGAAATTGCGCGGACATTGTAGCTACAAATAAGCTAGTTAAGTTAATGAGATGCAAAGTCCCCCTAAGGCCCCTGTCAACCACCTGGAGGTGACGTGTAGACATCCACAGTTTAGTGGCTCGACTGTAGATATGTACAGTCTAATCGGACAGCTCTATCCGGTCTTTAATACACTCGAAGGAGTCTACCAATGAATCAAGACGAACGGGAGACTCGTGGAAGAAAGCGGATTCTGGAGCACGCTCGGAAAACGCGAAATGTGATTGAGACATGCCGGTATTTTGGTGTGGCCCGCTCAACCTTCTACTTGTTGAACCTACCTGTTGAACGCCAGGATCTCCTGCAGTGGAGCAACGTGACTGATTCCTATTAATCCCACAGTAACCCCACACCTATAATCCGCACGCAGTCTGGAAGGCTTTTGGAGTCACTCTGCATCCAGGCGCCCGTTATTACGATGAAAAGGGTTACAAGAGAATTAGGTGGTTTGGCGTGGATATGACGTCCGGGTCACAGGGCGCTGCCTCGTGTGACCCGGACGCTGTCCGCCGTATCAGAAGTATTAGAAGCTAGGGGCTATCCATTTAACCGGAGTAGAGGTGAAATGAGGCGGTGACCTCAATTCTGGTGGCAGGTGTCCACTACCCGAGATCCGCCGGCGCCCCCGAGAACACAGGGATACCCGGCCAGCCTGGTACGCCCACAAGCGAACCGGCCATTGCGAGTTTCCGGATCGACCGCTAACTCCGGTTAAATGGATAGCCCCTTAGAAGCTATACTTCAATGCGAACTGCAGAATCCTCGGATCAAGCGCCGTGCGAATCCTGCCAAACCGGGATGAACTGAAGTTCGTGTTGATGGCTCCCGGCCGGAAACTGTTCAACACGTTATACGCTTCGACCCTAAACTCCAGAGTCTGGGCCTCGCGAATATTGAATTCCCGCGCCAGGGACACATCGAACTGCCAGAACGTCGGCAGCTTCAGAACGTCACGATCCATGTCCCCATAGGTGCCCACCTCGGGGATCTCAAACGCATCGGGATTCAAATATTGCGTTCCCGGCCCACCCGAGGTGTCCAGGTACACGTTGTCCATCAACTGATTCGGGCGCTGGTTCGACGCATCACAGAGGCACCGGTCCACGCCCGGCTCTGCAGCGGCCCGGGCGCTACTCACGCGTCCAAGCGTCACGGTTCTCAATCCAGCGGACTGGTTGGACCGAATCGAATTCGCGTGGTCGGACTGTATCCGCCAGATCGGGGCTAATGACCATCCGCCGGCCAGCATGTTCAGCGTCCGGTTGGCAAATTCCGGCGTCTGGAACACCCCCACCACGTTAAAGAGGTGGCGCTGGTCCATTCTGCAATTGCCCCGATCGTGCGCGCGGTTGGTCGGATCCAGATACGCGTGGTCGGCACTGGAGCCAAACCCGGAATTGCTCCGCCCCAGATAATCCCCCATGCAATGGGACCAGGTGTAGTTTAAGTTGAAGTTGACTCCGTCGGTGGCCCGGCGATTCACGGACAAAATCATCCCGTGGTAATTCTGCGTGCCGCCGTTCTCCCGCTGGGCCAGTCTTCCATACTCGTCTTCGAAATCCGGCCTCAAGAAGGTCAACCGGCGCCGAGTCTGCGTATTGAAAACAGTGGAACAGGCCTCGCCTGGGGTGACTGTGAAATGGGTTACCGCGCCATTGAGGAAGCAGTTGCCGCTGGCATCCCCGACCCCGGGAACGAAGAGGGAATGATTGAGGGGCTGCGTGGCCTGCGTGTGGAACATCAAGTTCCCGACATAGCTCACGGACAGGAGCAGATCCTGCACTACCTCTCTTTGCACGCTCACGTTGAACGATTGGGTATAGGTCGGGGTGAGCTCGGCTCTCTCCGGCATGATTTCCACTCGCGCGGGAAACCGCATGTCCGTACTCACCCTGTGCGGGTGCGGATTCCCGCCGGGAAACGTGAGCCATGGGTCCGCCAAACCGCCCTCGGGAGTGGTTACACTGGCAAATCCACCGTGAGGCGGCATGCCGGTCTGGGTGCCCAGCCGAGCATTCCCAGGGTAGTTGACGAAGCTGAGACCATAGGAGGCGCGCAGCGAGGTGCGGCCGTCGCCCTGGACGTCCCAGGCCAGGCCCACGCGCGGCGAAAACCCGTTCCAATACGGGTTCCACAGGTTCCCCCTCGGCTTGTCCAGATTCTCGTTCCAATCCTGCTCAAATCCCGAGTCTCCAGCGAAGAGCAGTCCCGGAGGCGCATTCACGAACACTGAGCTGCGCACGCCCTGCTTGAAATTTTCTTCGTCATAGTTCACCACATAGGGAACCGGCCGGAAGGTGTCGATATGCGGCAGTATGGGCTCCCAGCGCAGGCCGGCGCTGAGCGTGAGCCGCGGCGTTGCCTGCCAGGTGTCCTGGACATACAAGGCAACGAAATTCTGCCTGATGCGGGTCCAGTGCCCGCTGGCCTGGTTGACCTGAGACGGTTTCCCTAAGAGAAAATCGCCCAACCCTCTCCCGGTAAACAGACCGGTGAATCGAAAGTTGGGCATACGGCCGCTCCCGTGAGACATGATCTGTCGCGAGTGGCCCACGTTGCCACCGAAACCGAACTGGTGGTTTCCACGAACGATCGTCAAATCGTCGGCAATCTGATAGAGCTGCGTCCCGATATCGACATCACTGCCCCAAGTCAGGCTAAACCCGCTGGTGGCGCTGAGGGACACATTCCCCGGGGAATAGCCGTCGTAAACCTTCGAGCCCAACTCGCTCATACTAAAAATACTCTGGTGTTCTGCGGTGCTCTTGACCCTCGAAAACGACAAACGAAACGCATTGACGGTCTCGGGACTGATCAGATACGTGCTCCCAGCCGTGAACGCATAGGCTTGGGAGTCTTCGCTCGAGCCTCCCGTGAAAACGTTGTTCGGATTGAACTCCGTCGGTTGATCGTAACCGGTAAACAGGAAACGCCCGAACAGCGAGTGGTTGTCGGTGGCTTGAAAGTCCACCTTGCCCACCACCTGGGCTCGGTCATCAAGTTCCCGCTTGCCATACGTTAATTCCCCGCACTCATCCAGACCCGTCTTCGGCAGGCGGTCGACCAGCGCCAGGGCGATCGGATCGAACAGCGCCGGATCGATCATGTTGTTCACGAATCCGCCCTTCAGCGTGATTGGCCTGGGGTTGCAAGCTGCCGAGGCGTGAGTCGTGAAATCTCCCGCCAGCATCTGTGCTGTGGGGATGATATCTCGCCTGTTCCCCGCGTCCTGGCGGATAATTGTGCCCTGGTAGCCGGTGAAGAAAAACAATCGGTTCCCGATAATCGGTCCGCCGATCGTGCCGCCGAACTGATTCCGCTTCAACGTGCTGCCGGTTTTTGAAAAATAGTGCCGCGCATTGAACAGGTCGTTGCGCACGAACCAGAACAGATTACCGTGAAACAAATTCGTCCCGGACTGGGTCACCGCGCTGACCTGGGCTCCGAGCCCCTGCTGCGCCTGCTGGCCGCCAATTTCCGTCTTGAACTCCGCCAGCGCGTCGGGAAATGGAAGCGGTAGCGCGATGCCATCGTATGGATCGACATGGCGAACCCCGTCCAGCTGGGTCTCGGTTGTCGTCATCAGGCCGCCGGCAGTCGAGATCATGATCCGGTCAGTGTCAAAACTCATGCCGCCCTCTTGATGGGCTTGCACGGCCCCGCCGTTGAGCACCAACAGTTCTTGAACGTTGCGCCCATTGAGCGGCAGCTGCACGATCCGTTCGGATTCCACCACCTGCCCGACGCTGAGGTTCCGCGTCTCCACCAGGGCCGCATTCGCCTGCACTTCAATGGTCTGAGTTACCTGGCCCACCTCGAGTGCAATGTTGATGGTCAGACGGCTACCGACTTGCAAGACGATTCCCGTCTGCGCAAACGTCTGGAACCCCGGCAACACCGCCTCTAACCGGTAGGGCCCTAACGGCAGATTCGACAGCAGGTAGGATCCGGTTTCATTGCTAATCGTCAACCGGCTGAGACCCGTGGCCGTTTGCGTTGCCGTCACTTCCACGCCGGGAAGCAACGCACCGGTTGAATCCTGCAATGTGCCATTGATCTGCGCCGTCTCCTGCGCCCACACCGTACCGGACGACAGCACCATCAGTGAAAAGCCTATGGTCAGAACTCTTAGAGATTTCATCTTTAGACCTCCTCTTTGCGTCTGCTCGACCTTGTGCAGGTCGGGTTGCCGTCGCGCGGCAGTCGAATCTGAGCGGGTTTGCTATCTTGGCAGAAATGAATGATTCCCTGGATGAGCATTTACCACGGCACAAGTATGCATTGCAAGGAGAAAAGGGAACGGATTGCCACGCGGCATCGGTGACACTAGCTTGAGGCTAGAAGTGGCCCGGTCGTTGGACAGCGCGGCAGTCGATTGAAGGCGGCCTCTGCATTTCAGGGTTAGGCTGCCGAAGGCAGTGGTCGGATTCCAGCATACGCTTCGCTCGGCGTGAGGTCGTGCAGTGCAGAATGCGGCCGGATACTCCAAGCTGCCGCTTCAGCAACCGAAACCGGACACACTCCACCGACCCGGAGTCCGAGCCGAAGATGCTGACCTTTCGAGCGGTTCGTGACAGGCTGAAAATAGTGTTGAAAGAGTAACGCCCGGGGAGCCCCCGCACCGAGGCGCCGCTACGGCATCGTGCTTGCGGGACGGCCTGTCCAGATTGAGATGGTGTGGGCAGGGCTACGGCGCCTATAGGGGATTAACGCTAGTTATTTCAGTCAAATACATTCGGAGCCGCTCGATTTTCCACCCTCCCCCCCCCAACTCCATAAACACCGCTCCCGGCGCCATGAATCTCTGACGTCGATCTGCGTGCAGAGAATATGGTGTTGACCCGGCGTTGGGCCGTCGACCTTGTAGTCGAAGAAGGAAACCAGCCGAGTTTAGATCATCCCAACCCTACTGAATCACTCTGATGCCAAACGGCTCTAAAGCTCTTGTCCGATTGGCAGCGCGCCTGGCGCGTTCTTCCGGTGTTCCGCCCGATCCGCCACCCTGTCGCCCCCAAGGCAACACGAAGGTCCCATCAGGTCTCAATACGGCCCCAAGCACGCTTTCGGGCGTTCCTGCTCTCGCTGGACGAAAAACAACGATAACTTCATCGCCGGGCTTGAATGAGTTTCGGGTCAATCCATCAGCCATCACCGAAGTAACAGACGCCATTTCGCCAACCCAGCGCACGACATTCCCACTGTCATCCGTTACGTCCCAGTAAAGCAAGACGTGGGGGTTTCTCCACACAAGCTGCGCCACGACGCCCTTCGCCGCTATTTCATCGTCTACGAAGAGCGCTGCGCTGTGGTGGGCCGCGCCAACACCCAGCAGGGGCAACCCCACCACAAGCGCAAGCAGACCAACGTGACATATTCGCTGCAATCTCATAGTGCCTCCTAACAAAGCCCTCAAAGCGATTCCGTGCGTCAGGGACCTACACAGGTTCGCCAGAAAGCTCTGTAAGCCCCCGAAAACCAGAATCACCATTTTCCTTTCGTTGAGGATCGCGATGCCGGGCGCGGACTGTGAACTCAAGCATCACAAACTAATCTAAAGAGCGCGGGGAACTTTTGTCAAACCAATAATCAGTGACTTTGCTCCCAATAAGTTGGAGATGGGTACTTCCTCTCTCCAAATGCCCAATGCCTTCTGTGCCGCGCGATCAGAAAAACTGAAGAGGACAGCGCCGTTCTCGCTCTCATGGGAAACGGGATACCATGGCGGGACAAGAAATATATCGCGTTTCTTCCACTCAATGGTCATTTCGCCAATCTTGCTTCGGCCGCTACCTTCGGTCGGACTGTAAACCGTACCGTCTGTGGAACGATATGTTCTGCCCTTGAAACCATGAGGAAGCAGTTGCAGGAATCCTGAAATCACTGGCATCGTGTAGCCCCCGGTAACTGGATTCACGTACTGCAACTTCACGCCGTGGCAGTCATCGACGGGACCGTTCTTGTATAGCTGTTCGATAACTTCCCGGCTGCGCGAATAGGTGTAATTGAATATCGGCGAGGTCATCGATGAGGAACGATATTCGACGGGAAGCAAATTGTTCCCGTACCGCGTGTCAGCATCCCCTTCGTTCGTGGTCACCGGGAATGTTGGCTCCGGCCACTGCTCCGCAAAGTTGGCACCCATCATTTCGATGAATGGGAGATCTAGACCGTCCAGCCAGATCGTTGGCTTGTCACCTGCGTTCCCATGGTCGTGGAAAGCCCCGGAAGGTGTGAGGACGAAATCGCCAGGGTGCATCATCGTACGCGCTCCGTCAACCGACGTGTATCCGCCGCCGTCTCCTTCCAGAATTAGCCGGACAGCCGAGCATGAATGGCGGTGGGCGGGGGCAACCTCACCGGGCATGATCAGTTGGATCGCAGCATAGAGGCTTGTGGTGATCCAGGACTCGCCCCGGATCCCCGGATTCTCCAGGATCAGCACTCGCCGCTCCGCCTCTTCCGTCGTAATCAGCTTGGCGGCCTCCATGAGCACCGGCCGGAGTTCATCGTAGCGCCATATCGAAGGAACGCACGGCGTTTTCGGTTCGGCTGTCAGGAGATCCCCGAGGACTTCCCACAAAGGCGCAGTGTTTAGCGCATCCAGCCGTTCGTAGTACGCCTTCAGTTCCCTGGTAGTTTCCGGCTTCTGAAAGGAGAACGCTTGTCCCTTCGTTTCCTTCGTTGCCTTCACGGTTTACGCTCCTCTAAAAAATATACAGCTCCTTTGGAGTACTCTGCATCATTCCTTTATATTATCGATGGGGAAGATGGTGCTGATCGCAATCGTGTGTCGCGGGCGATTCGGCAATATCAGGTAACCGGCGGCAGAAAACCAGGACAGCACCCGATCTAGCGGGACGCACAACAGCAAGGACGGCAATGTCGGTTAAACCCGAGCGCACAGACAAATCTACCACACCCATCGAGACTGATGGATTGGGGGATAGTGCGGTTCTGGAGCGAATCCAGAACCGCGTTCTGTGGCTCTCCATCCAGATTATTCATCACGCGAATTTCGTCCGTGAAAAGTCGGACCGCGAGAAAGTCGGCGGCCATCAATCAAGTTCTGCCTCCATGGTGAGCCTGATGACTGCGCTTTACTTCGATGCGCTGCGGCCAGGTGACTTGGTTGCGGTGAAGCCCCACGCTTCCCCGGTTTTTCACTCGATTCAATTCTTGCTGGGCAACCTCCCCTCGGAAAAGCTTCGAGAGCTCCGCGGTTTCCAGGGCTTACAAGCCTACCCGAGCCGAACGAAGGACACGGACTCCGTAGATTTTTCGACCGGCTCGGTGGGTTTGGGTGCGGTCATGCCTAACTTCGCGGCGCTGGCCGGCCGGTACGTCGAGGATCACTTTGGAATTGATCGACCCCACCGATTTTTCGCGCTGCTCGGCGACGCGGAACTGGATGAAGGCAACGTGTGGGAAGCGCTCGGCGAGGACAATTTCCGCGGCCTGGGACAGACCGTTTGGGTTATCGACTTGAACCGGCAGAGTCTGGACCGCGTTGTGCCCAGTGGAAAGTCCCAGAGGATCCAGGAAATATTTCGGGCGCACGATTGGCACGTAATCGAACTCAAATACGGGAGGAAGCTCCAGGAATATTTCTCTCGGCCGGCCGGTGAGAAGCTGCACCTGCGCATCGATTCGATGTCGAATGAGGAATATCAGAGCTTATTACGGCTGGACGATGGCGATAAGATTCGCGAGAGTCTCGCCCAGGTTGACGGCGCCTTAGATGCAGAACTGTTGGAGTTGCTCGAGACGTGTCCGGACAGCGACATGAGTTCCCTTCTGGCGGACCTCGGCGGCCATGATCTCGACATGATTCGCGAGGCGTATAAAGTTGCGGGCGAGATTACGGGACGCCCGGTCGTAATCGTCGCGTACACGATCAAGGGATGGCGACTTCCCATCGCCGGGGATCCACTCAACCATTCCAAACTGCTCACACAGCCACAAATGGACGAGTTGAGGCAGAAGCTGGGAGTCACCGAGGGAGAGGAGTTCGGTGGGTTTGCACCCGAGAGCCAGGAAGGCCGGCACATCGAAGCCCGGAAGCGGGCCTTCGAATCAAAACTTTCCGCCAGGCGGAGCCCGAGTATTGTTCCGTCCGCTATTCCGAAATCTCTCGATTCTGTTTACAAAAGCTTGAAATCGTCCCAGCAGGTTCTGGGAACGATCCTGACGGCACTCGCACGCCTACCGGAAGTGGCATCTCGCATCGTTACAGCCTCTCCGGACGTTTCGATCTCCACGAACCTTGGGGGATGGATCAATAAGATGGGCGTGTACAGCTTGGAAGAGAAAACCAACTACTTCAGGCAGAACAACATTCCACAGTTGGTGAACTGGAAACAGGGACCTGGCGGTCATCAAATCGAACTGGGAATCTCAGAAAACAATCTCTTTCTGTTGTTGAGCGCACTCGGACTGTCATCGGAGCTGTTCGGAGAGGTGCTGTTGCCCGTTGGAACTCTCTACGACACCTTTATTCCACGAGGCCTGGACGCATTGACCTACGGCGTTTACAGCGAATCGAAGTTCATTTTTGCCGGCACACCTTCAGGCGTCAGCCTCAGCCGCGAAGGCGGAGCGCACCAGTCGTTTATTACCCCCTCCATCGGAATGGAGATGCCAAACCTTGTAAGTTACGAGCCCTGTTTTGGCCAGGAAGTGGAGTGGATTCTGCTGGCAAGCCTGCGAAACCTGCTCGATCGCCTGCACGGTAGGTCGGTCTATTTAAGACTCTCTACCGTCCCCGTCGACCAAAGCCTGTTCGGAGAGCAGGTTCCCGTAGATGACGCAGAACTTCTGCGCCAGGATGTTCTGCGCGGTGGATACCGGATCGTCGACTACCGGAAACGTCCGGAGTACAAGACCGAAGTGAATGTGGCGAACATATTCTCTTGCGGGGTAATGACCCCTGTTGCCATCGAAGCGAGCAAGAGATTGGTTCAGCAGGGTATGCATGCAAATGTTGTGAACGTGACAAGTCCTGACCTTCTGTACCGAGGATGGAAGGATGTCCGCCGGGTGCGAGCAAAGCGAATGGGGACTCGATCGAGCTGCCACCTGGAACGCCTGATTCCCGATCAGGAAAGAAAATGTCCGATCATCACCGTGGTGGACGGGCATTCTCACACACTGGCATTTCTGGGAAGCGTGTTCGGGACGAGGACCGTCCCGCTCGGGGTGGACGAATTCGGTCAAACCGGCAGTCGCGAGCAGCTTTATGAGCACTACGGAATCAGCGCCTCCTCAATCGTTGAAGCCGTGGAATCGGTTTTGGGAGCTCGCGACGTGTAAACAGGAGGAGGTTTTAGCCCCAAACTTTGTGTAGGGGATCACGTTTCGGTATACGGAGACACCTTCAGGATAGAACGTACAAGAAAGAACGTCGGCATCTGGGAATCCAGGAAGTCGTCACGGCACCGAATTCACCCGGGCAGAATCCCTACCTCGAGCGCTTGATCGGTTCCTAAGAGAGGAGAGTGCGTGAACCAGGTGTTTGTCCTCAATGAATCGCCTTTACGTCGGGCCTTTAAGTCATATTTTCATTCAGGACGGAAATCCCCCGGCGCTGGAAGTCTATGAGTCAAAAAATTGGCGTGCTTTTCGTGGAGTAGTTAGCAAGTGATGGAAACCCGGGACGTAGGTGCTCTGAAAGATCTGAAGATGATCGAACTCGGCCACTTGATCGCCGGTCCGTTCTGCGGCCAGCTCATGGCGGATCACGGGGTGGAAGTCATCAAAGTGGAATCCCCCGGCGCAGGTGACCCTATGCGGGAGTGGGGCCGCGGGAAACCTGTCTGGTGGCCGGTCATCGGTCGCAACAAGAAGTCTATCACGCTGAATTTGCGTGTCTCCGACGGCCAGGCAATCTTGAAGGAACTGGTGGCCACGAGCGATTTCTTGGTCGAAAATTTCCGTCCCGGAACCATGGAGAAATGGAACCTGAGCTGGGAGGAGCTCCACCAGATCAACCCGCGACTGATATTGATCCGCGTATCAGGGTTTGGCCAGACCGGACCCTACGCGAAGCAGGCCGGTTTCGGTGGGATCGGCGAGGCCATGGGTGGCATGCGGGCGCTTATGGGATATCCAGATCGGCCGCCAAGTCGCGCTGGCTTGTCGATCGGAGATTCGCTGGCCGGGACCTTTGCCTGCATGGGAGCGCTGATGGCACTTCACCATCGCGAAAAGACCGGACTGGGGCAGGTTGTCGATTCAGCGATTTATGAGTCGGTTCTTGCGATGATGGAGTCCACAGTTCCCGAATTTACCGAAACCGGACAGGTTCGAAAACGTTCCGGATCGACGATCCCGAAGCTCGCCCCTTCCAACGTATACACGACCAAAGATGGAGAATTGCTGATCGGTGCCAACCAAGATAGCGTCTGGAGCCGCCTGACGACTGCGATGGACCGCGAAGACCTTGCCAGTGACCCTCGATTCGCAAGTCACGTCGCGCGCGGCGAAAATCAAGAAGAGCTCGACGAGCTAATCAACGAATGGACCCAGACCCAGACCACGGATGAACTGCAGGAGCTAATGGACCAGTTCGGCGTACCGGCCGGAAAGATCTATACGGCTCCTGAAATGATGGTTTGCGAGCACTACGCGGCACGAGAGGCGCTAGTGAAAGTCGAGCACGAATCCTTTCAGAATCTCCATATGCAAAACGTTTTTCCTAAGCTCTCGGTGACGCCCGGAGGCGTAAAGTGGCCCGGCGTAGCTCTGGGCGCACACAACGAAGAGATTTTCGGTGAGCTTCTCGGCCACCGGCCAGAAGAACTCATGGCGTGGCGAAAAGCCGGAACGATTTGAATTCTGATCACTGCCGGAATCGCTGGGAACAACAGCGAGATTATTCGCACGCTTTGATGGAGTTTCTGGTAGCGGCAGGCACCCGGCCAAACGTAGAGCGTGACGTGCTATGATGCGCAGACCTTAAACTCGGATCCAAGAAACCACAATTTGCATCAGGTCGGCGTGAACAGATCGGCCCAGTCGCGGTGCCAGGCGGGCTCTAAAAAAGGGGACAGAACGATGCGGACATTTACTCTTACGGTTGCTGGAGTTTTGATGACCTCTGCGGTACTGGTGACCGCGCAGTGCAGCAACGTGCCTGTGGACACGTCTTCGCCCGCGACCACGCCGGCTCTGGAGGTCCCATCGATCATCCAGGATCTCGTGGCCGCCAACCGCATCATCGCAGATCAGGGAGTCGTCGACGGGTATGGACACGTCAGCGTTCGGAACCCAGACAATCCGGACCACTTTTTCCTGTCACGATCCATGGCTCCGGAGAGCGTCGTCGCCAGTGACATCCTTGAGCTGGATCTCGACGGCAACGTCCTCGATTCGGACCAGAACACGTACCGCGAACGCTTCATCCACAGCGAGATCTACAAACGGCGTCCGGACGTGCAATCTGTTGTCCATTCGCATGCACCCTCGGTCGTCCCATTCGGCACGACCACCGTTCCGCTGCGCGCCATGTTTCACATGTCCGCGTTTATCGGCCAGGGATTGCCAATCTTCGAAATCCGAAACGCCGCAGGAATGACCGACATGCTGGTCTCGACACAGGCCATTGGGCAATCTCTGGCAGAGGCGCTCGGTGACAGACCTGCGATACTCATGCGCGGTCACGGCGCCGCCATCACAGGGTCGTCCCTGCCGATCGCCGTTGGACAGAGCATCTATCTCGCGATAAATGCGTCAATGCAGGCGCAGGCGATGGCGCTCGGCGGCCCCGTCACCTACCTCACTCCCGAGGAGGTTGAATTGACCGGTATTCCCGATAACTACGAGCGGGCCTGGACGCTGTGGAGGCAAGACGCCCTCGGAGAGAACTAGCTGCTTTGGGGCGCGTGATAGGCGGAATGTTTTCCGGGGCACGGTATCGACGGCCGTGGTTGCTGCGATCCCGGCGAGACCCTTCCAAGACCGTCTCTCAAAGCACTAACTTGTTGATTCTTACTCCTGGCTAGGAGCGATTTCGCCTCAACAACCAGCGAATTCTGGTCGTGCGTCAGTTTCGCACGTCGAGATCGTGGAAAGCGGTATCGTGAACATCGACCAAGCTGTAGAGGCACTCTGTGAGCGCCCAATAATGGGCGATCGAAGACCGCCTCTACCGTTAAATTCGACTTACACTGGCGCATCGATTGACCTGGTGATTTCAAACTGACGCACGACCCGAATTCTCGTTAACTTTACAGTACCTACTGCAAGATGGGTGGAGCACTTGAACGCCTACAGTGAAGACAGGCCGCGCCACCAACTATGAGGAAGCCGACTTGGTGCAGCCGTTTCACCAAATCTGCTTTTTTATTTTTGAACAATGGGGGATAGCGACATGCCCGCATCACATTGTAGATTTGCAGCGTTCGTCGTGGCTCTTGTAATACTACTGGGAGGCTCAACGGTCCTAGCAAAGCAACGCTCAGCTCAGGCAGAAACAGGTTTTGCAGTGAGGAAGCCGGTTATCGCGGCTTCAGGCAGGCTGGCTCCATGGGGAGCAATCGCCGAAATCTTCAGGGAGGCGATTCGACCATACGGCTGGGATGTGCAAATTTGCTACAACTGCGCGGGCGGCCCTGAAGAGGCGCGGTTTGTCTTTGAGGCAAGGATGCCACCTGCGCTACCGGACAATCGCGTTGATGAATTGGGGCCCCCGCCGCAAGGACCCGTAGATCTAGGTGTAACGACACCCAATTTTCTTTGGTGGGCTTACCAAGGGACGAACCATTTTGTTGATGATGGTCCGCAACGCGATCTCCGGCTCATCGCATTGATTCAAAATCCCATGTATCTGTTTGTCGGGGCCAGGGCCGAACTGGGCATCGGAGATCTATCCCAGATCAAAGAAAAACGCTGGCCTGTAAGGATACTATGGGACGATGGGGAAAGGGCACTCACTCACTCGGGCCGAGAGATCCTCAACTACTACGGCTTGAGCCAAGAATCGATAGAAGCCGCCGGAGGTCAGCTAGGCACACGTTTCAGTCCCGAAATCCGAGAGACTTTTGACATCTTCATCATGTGTAGGTGGTGTTTCTAATGCACCTGATTTCGATTTCTTGATAGAAGCCAGCCAAAAATTCGACCTGCGGTTCATCCAGCTGCCGGAAGATCTGCTGGATAAGCTGGCCAACGACTTCGAGATGGATCGAAGAGAAATACCGGCGGGCATACTTCGCGGAATCAATCGTGCGATCCCGACAGTGACCTACAACGGAAACGTCATCTACGGTCGAACGGACATGCCCGATGTCTTTGGGTATGCGGCGGCACAGGCATTGGACGAACATCGGGATCTCTTTCTCTGGGCATTAGAAAACTACTCGTACGACCCGCGCAGCGTCTGGAAAGCGTTCGGTGTGCCCTTACACCCAGGCGCCGCACGCTACTATCAGGACGTGGGTTACATTCCTTAGGCTTCTCAAAGAGGCGGCCCCAATTGCACGACGGCCAATCAAATGGAAGGATGCCGCGATCGCGTTCGCGCCCGATGGACGATTATTAGTGGGTCGTTGATCAAGACAGATTCGTCCACCACTGCACTCCCTGGCCCGGACCCGAAAGCGGAGCAAGCGTCGAAACGAGGTGAACCCGGAGGATAAACAGGTCGCGTACGGGCCAGTCTAGCGATCACTCCCGGGATCACAATGCTTGAAATATCATTGAACTACGCGACGGATTAGTCATTCTCCACCCACACCTCCAGCTCGGGCTTCTACAACGCCTGGCCTGCAGGCATGGAGCTGCACCAGCGGGCTGCTGAAAAACGCAGTTTTTCGGCTGTCTGCGGCGCGGCAAACGTTGTGCCGTCATTTTAGATGGCTAAAAGCCATTGAAAATGTAAGCTTACCGGGAAGCATACGTCTCGGGTGGCGTTGCTGAAACGGCCAATGATGGCTTTTTCACCTTTCGGCTAGAGCCCGCCGGCAGAACTACCCCGAATGCACTCGCTTAGAGGTGATGGCTTCTGGCGCTTTCTGCAGTCAACCCGACACCCTCTGTCATAGAGTTATTGTCAAAAGTGGTGTTTAGGAGATTGATTCAAGCGGCGGTCTGATCGAGCTTTGTCACTTCGATTCCATCGTTAAATTTCACTCCAGTAATCACCTTGACCAGATCATCGAATCCTCGTAATCGTCGCCAGTTCTTCTCAGCGCACTGACCCAGCTTGAACATCATGTGCAGCATTCCATGCCGTGTCAGGCAGCCTCTGGATCGCTTGGTTCGGTGTCGAATGGTGGCAAAGGTCGATTCAATGGGATTGGTCGTTCGGATGCTCTGCCAGTGCTTGGCCGGAAAGCCGTAAAAGGCCAGCAGTTCTTCTCTGTCTTTCTGCAGGCAGACAGTGGCTTTCGGATACTTCGGCTCATAGGTTTCAATGAACAGATCGAATGCCTTCTCGGCATCTGCGTGTGTCTCAGCCTTCCAGATCGCGTGCAGTGCCTGTTTCGCTTTCGCCTGGACCGACTTGGGTAAGCAGTTGAGCACATTCATGGTCTTGTGCATCCAGCAGCGTTGTTGGTGTGTCTCGGGATAGATTTCCTCCAGTGCGGCCCAGAACCCCATCGCCCCGTCACCGATGGCCAACTTCGGAATATTCATCCCTCGGGACTTCAGCTTCAACAAGACCTCACGCCAACTCTGTGTCGATTCCCGTACACCGTCTTCGATCGCCAGAAAACGCTTCTCTCCGCGTTCATTCACGCCGATCACGACCAACGCACACAACTTGGTTTGTTCAGCTCGAAGTCCGCTGTAGATACCGTCGGCCCAGACATAGACCCAGCGGTCGGCGTCCAAACGCTGGTCGCACCCGATGCGGTACTCTTCAGCCCAGACCCGTTTCAAGCGCGATACCGTGCTCGCTGACAAGCCCTGCGCCTTCGGACCGACAAGAACTTTCAGGGCCTCACCCATCTCGCCACTGGAGACGCCTTTCAAATACAACCACGGCACGGCGGCTTCCATCGACTGCGTCTTCCGAATGTAGGGGGGTACCAGGGCCGAGCGGAACGTCACAGCTTCGCCCGTCTTGGCGCGAACCTTCGGGATTTGCACCGTTACCGGACCCAGGCCGGTCTGCAGCTCGCGTTCAGGCAGATAACCGTTGCGCACCACTCCAGCCTTCCCCGTCTCGGTTCGCCGATCGCCGTGCTGGGATAGCAGTTCGGACAGTTCGGCTTCCACAGCGCGTTGGATCAGCTGTTGCGCCCCCGTTCGTAGCAGGTCGGTCACTGGGTCTGCAATCGCTTCTCGATCTTCCAGTTCAATAACGATACTCTTACTCATAGTGGCGTATCTCCTTTGGTTGCTTTGAAGTCTCGTAAACAACAAATCAACCAGATACGCCGCTTTTCTTCAATCCCTCAAACACCAGATTCGGTTATAACTCTCTGTCATACGGATTGCTGAAACTACGGTGGACCTCCAAAACTGTCTAACTTCTATTCGCGTTCAAAGAAAACTGGTAAACTTTGGTAGCTCAGATCATTCAATTCTCAGGCGGGGGCGCCGCTTTCGGCGGCTCCGTACCGTACTTTGGAACGTAGTTTCTTCTGAGGTCATTATATTTTGCTAAAACGCGGGACTGAACGGGACTCAAGAATTCGCGACTAGGAGGCACGATGCGATCAGAAGGAATACGCCAGGTCATGTTAGTTGGACTTGTAGTGGCGTTTGTAATGGTAGGCGTGGTTTCAGCACATCACAGCGCGGCGCTCTTTGAAGACGAAGAGGTCGCGGCGCGGGGCGTTGTGGCGGGCTTGACATGGAGAAACCCGCACGTCCTACTCCATTGGGACGTAACGGATAACAGCGGAAATGTCGTGCGCTGGATAGGCGAAATGGCGTCTGTCACATCGGTGATGGCTGATGGCTTGACGCGAAACTCATTTAAGCAGGGCGATGAAATCATCATTGCGTTTCGTCCGGCGAGAGCTGGAACGCCGGAAAGCGTCATTGGGGCCGTACTGAGAGCGGATGGGACCATTGTGCTGCCGTGGGGACGACAGGGCGGGGGTTCGGACGAAGTACGGGCCGCACGCGCCGCGCGCCGGGCGGAAATATTGGAGCCGTTTGGCATCAAGGTGACTCAGTAACCATTGCAGCAAAATTTCAGTACGTGTTTCATTAGAGTATGTGTTCCAGACCCTAAGACTGGGAATCTCGATACACTGATTGCGGAGCGCTGGATGCATCGGACTTGCGTCAGGACGTGCTCCCTCGAAAATTTCTTGGTATCAGTGAATCCTAGCGAGGAGTTGAGAGTCATGAAGAAATTGACCATTGTCTTGATTTTGGCATTAGTGGTGGCACTTGGTGGGTCGCCGCCGGCCCAGGCTCAGGAGCCGGAAATTGTAATAGACATCGGCCAGTTCGAACGGCCAGGCCGAGAGATACCGGCAATCACTCCAGGTCCAGGCTGGGAGCCCTGTCCCCAATGCCAGAATCCCGACCAGATTGAGGCATCCCGGGAACGCCGTGAAGCGGAAAACCCGCCGTTTGACTCCGGAGACATCTTCGGGGTGTGGGGTGCCGGCAATGGGACCGAGTTGGACTTCGACACACTCCCTGCCCTGACACCCTATGGACAGCAATTGTGGGAAGCGACTCAGGCATTGGAAAACCCGAGGGAACCCACCGGCGCCAAGAATGGCGGTCCAGGCTCGCAAGACCCGATGATGCTCTGTGATCCCTTGGGTTTCCCCCGGGCCTTTACATACAACTACGGTATGGAATTCACGCAATTGCCGGACCGGGTCAACCAGTTTTTTGAGTGGGGACACACATGGCGCACCATCTGGACTGACGGACGGGCGCTGCCGACCGACCCGCCGCAGCCTCGATTCTACGGATATGCCGTGGGCCGATGGGAGGGTGATACATTCGTTGTCGAATCCAATGGCTATGAGGCTTCAACATGGCTCGATCAAGACCGGCGAACGATGAACCGGGGCATGCCCCACACGGAAGACTTGAGGGTCGTCGAGCGGTGGACGCGTACGTCTTATGGGTCATTGGAGACCGAGCTGACCATCATCGATCCGACAGTGTACACGGAACCTTGGACTACAAAGGGTACATACGCGTTTCGTCCGGATACGGAACTGTGGGAGTATGCATGCGTGCCCTCGTTTTCGGAATTCTATAACACCCGTGTGGTAGGCCTGGACACCTCCGAGCCGCAGTAGGGTTGGTCCGGATGAACGTGATCTGCCCGCGACCGTTCAGCGGCACGCTTAGACGCGGGGTGTCGCTGGGTATCTGTGAGGATCCTGAGTCCGAGATCGGTTCCATCGACTCGACTCCGATTTCAAATCAATCGAAAGGAGTCCCAAAAATGAAGCGCTATTGGTTACCTCTATTGTGCGTCGGCTTGCTCCTGCCGAGCGGGATGTCGATTCGGGCACATGCCCAATCAAGCTCGAAGGCAGCGATCCAAGCCCCCCATATTAATGCGTCGGCTCGAGCCCATCTTGAGAAAGCCTGGGACGCGGCATGGCGGCCCGGGCACAGTCTCATGGTTTTATACGAGAGAGTCTGTGCACCGGCATTGTCCCTGCGAGGACCTGTGGAGCCCGGATTACAGGTCGGAGCGTCCTTTGCAGCGCGAGTGCGAAACCGGCCGGCACGCTCGGACTGGTACAGCGAGCCGGCGAAGGTTTTCGACAACCTGTATTGGATTGGCAGCATGGGGAATGGTTACAGTGTTCCCTCCGATGCGGGTGACTCCATCTGGGCAGTAACCACATCCGAGGGAATTATTCTCCTCGACGCGGCGCATGAGTACCAGTCGGTCGATTTGATCACGGATGGACTCGAGAAGCTGGGTCTCGATCCGGCAGACATCAAGTATGTCGTCGTCAGCCATGCGCATGGCGACCGTTATTTCGGTGCGAAGTATGTCCAGGAGACCTACAACGCCCGAATCATTCTCTCCGAAGCCGACTGGGACACATTGGCAAAGAGTAACGAAGCCGAAGAGACCAAACCACGGAGAGACATGGTCGCTACCGATGGGATGGAACTGACCCTCGGCGACACGACGCTGACGCTCCACATCACACCCGGGCACACGCCGGGCACGGTTTCAACTCTCGTCCCGCTCAAGGACGGAAACGAAACGCATATTGGCGTTCTATGGGGTGGGATCAACCCGAGTTTCGAGCGTTACGGCGTCCGGTACTACTCAAGTTTGGAAGAGACTTTCAATACTTGGGCGGATTCGGCTGGCAGGATGCGGGGGATCGTGGCAGAAACGGGCGCCGATGTGTATCTGACAATCCATCCTTTCTATGACAACGCACTGGATAAGATTCATGCGGTAAAGTACCGCGAGCCAAGCGACGTGCATCCCCTCGTCAGCCAGGGCAACCTGGATGGTTTTCTGGCCATTATCGAGGAATGCACTCGGGCTCAACTGGCGCGGATCAGCCCGTAGCAGCCCGTGGCGGAAGTCTCTAGGGCCGCGTTACGGCCAAACGGGGCCGGATTCTAGGAGGCGAGGACGAGACAATGCTCTTTCATTGGGAGGAGTCGGCGACAACGAAGACGGCCCCGTTTCGCCGTAATCCTTTGGGCGCAGGGGGGTTCGGGCCGCAGGCTTTGTCCCTCGTCGGTCACGATGGAAAAACATCGTTCCGCTCCTCACTTCGCGCCTGCCACCCGAAGACCCCTGCGCGCGGCCCTCGAGACTTCCGCCACGGGCTGCTAGGGCTGCAGGTGCGGTCTATGACCGCACGCATCTGATTGGACGCTCAAGCATGGGAGTACCGGCCGAAGGACGGTGGGTCCCATGCCGAGGAACGGCCGCCCCTAGAGTTTTGGGCGGCCAATTGACTCAGCGTTTGGCAGAGCACCTTGTGGCGTAGGTCGCCAACGCCGCGGCATTCTGGTCGGGAGGACAGTAACAATGTTGATGCAGCGAACATCCGCAAAAGGAAAACGCTGCGCAGCCATTCCGGCAGCCTTTCTGCTCATGTTGGCCGTCAGCTCTCCGCTGACGGCCCAGGACACCACTGTCACGGGTGTGGTCAACGACGCTTCGGGGCAGCCTGTGGAAGGTGCGCTGGTCCGGGTGCGTAGCGTGGACCGAGGACTGACCTTCATGGTCGTCAGCCAGGCACAGGGCAGCTACAGGACACCCAACCTTCTTCCCGGAAATTACACGGTCGAGGGTATTGGCGGCGATTACCAGAGCAACCGTGCGGAGCCGATCGAGGTCCGTAGCGGCCAGCATGCTGAGATGGATGTTCAGTTGACCACCGTCCGAAAAACAAGTCCACCCCGGACACGGAAGACACAGGCGGAACATGCAGCGGACATGCCCGACGGGCGGGCCAAGGACCTGGTTCTGACCAAGTGCGTGCTCTGCCATTCACTCGACGGCGCAGTGGATACACGTACCCTCAGGATCGAATCTTCCAGGAAGCACTGGGCCGAGGTCCTGGGTGTGCACAAATACTACATGGAAGACCTTCCCGAGGCACTGTCCTACGAAGAAGTGGACACGATCGTGGATTATATGACCGCGCACTTCAGCCGGGAGAGTCCCCGCCGTCCCCGTCTGGAAGAGTCTTCTCCGCCCGATCCCAACAGTCATTTGCCCAGAAGACTACTCAGCGGCGCCGAGGCCAGCTACGTCGTGATGGAGTTCCAAATGCCCAGCGGGGCCTCTCCCCACGACATATCGGTAGACTCGGAGGGAATTGCCTGGACCATGGACCGTGGGGCGGGTCTGGTCAGCCGTTTTGACCCGGAGGCACTCAGCTATACAACCTTCCCGATTCCTCCGGGCCGGGTCCCATCCAGACCCAGTGGGAGTGCAGTCGATCCGCAGGGGATCGTATGGAACGTCGATAACAGTCAGAACGCCCGCCTGATTGCATTTGATCCTGAGAGCGAAGAGTTCAGGACATACCCTGTGCCGGCTCCACCGAGACGGCAGGAATTCGATGGCAATGGATTGGGGGATGGATCCGCCAACATGAATACGCTCACGTTTCAGGACGGATTCGTCTGGGGATCCGTGCTCAAATCCGAGCAGATCTACAGGCTGGATCCAGCCAGCGGGGGCATGATCGCCTATCCCACGCCAAAGGGCCGGCCCCCCTACGGCCTGGCCTTTGACAACGATAAGATGCTCTGGTACGGCGTGGAATTTGGCGATGAAATCGTGAAACTGGATACCGCCACCGGCAGGCGGGTCCATTACAAGGTACCCACGCCCAAAGCCGACCTGCGGCACATACAGACTGATGCGGAAGGCAATGTCTGGGCCAGCGCACAGCAGTCCGACAAGCTGATCAAGGTTGACGCTCGGACTGGCATCGTGACCGAATTCGCCCCGCCCACGCCCCTGTCCGGTATCAACAGTGTGGACGTGGACAGAACGAACAACCTGATCTGGGTTGCCGAATCTGAGGCGGACAAGATAGCCATATTCGATCCGCGGACCAATACCTTCACCGAGTTTCCGCTTCCGAGCCTGGGTGTAGCCTTGAAAAGGATCGCGGTTGATCCAGTCAACCCGAAGCGCATCTGGTGGTGCGCGAACGGAGGAGATCAGCTCGGCTACATTGAATTGACGGATTAGTGACGGATTAGTGACGGATTGAGGCATCATCGCGGCTAACAACCACCTTGCGGGGCGGAACAAACCTTGCGGTCGCTGACGTAGGTGGCCCGGGGTCTGATTTCCAGAATCTGCTCTTCCGGAAGCATCATGATGTCGTCGGAAAGTACTAAAAAGTCGGCAAGCTTTCCAGGTTCCAGAGAACCCTTGATGTCTTCCTCGTACGTGAAATAGGCGTTGTTATTCGGGGACAAGCGAATGAGGATTTCCTTGACAGCTTCGCAACTTCGTATATTTTTGAGGCTGCAAGAGTATTCGGATGACACTCTATCTCACGCGTATATCTAATCTGCTGCGGTTTCCAGGTCAGGAGGACAGAGCAATGTTGAGGTACGGAGAACTGGCAAACGTAAGACGAAGCGCGGGCATTCCTGTGATCGTCCTGCTCATGTTGTCCTTCAGTTGGCCCTTAGAAGCTCAAGACACGACGGTAACGGGAGTCGTCCGGAGCGCTTCAGGCCAGCCCGTGGAAGGCGCCTTCGTCCGGGTCAGGAGCGCGGATCGAGGGCTTGCTTTCATGGTCGTCAGCCAGGCCCAGGGCAGCTACAGCACACCCGACCTTCCTCCGGGGAACTACACGATCGAGGGTATTGGTGGCGATTACGAGAGCACCCCGATTGGGCCAGTTGAGGTGCGTCGCGGCCGACAAGAAACAATGGATATCCAGTTGAGCGTCACCCGCCAGAGCACGTCACCGCGAAAACGGAAGACGCTGGCGGAGCACGCGGCGACCATGCCGGGTGGGTCTGCTAAGGAACTGATTCTCACCAAGTGCGTCGGCTGTCATTCGCTCGATGGAGCCGTGGATACCCGAACGCTGAGGATCGAAGCGTCCCGACAGCAGTGGGAAGAGGTAATGGGTACGCACAAGTACTACATGGAAGACCGTCCCGACGCCATGTCCTATGAAGAAGTGGACATGATTGTAGATTACATGACGCTGTATTTCAGTCGGGAGAATCCGCGTACCCGTGAGCGCGCAGATAGTGCTCCCCCAAACCCCAACCTCCACTTGCCCAGAACACTACTCAAGGGCACGGAATCCAGGTACGTCGTGATGGAGTTCGACCTGCGGCCGGGTGCTTTTCCTCATGACATTTCAGTCGACTCAGCGGGAATTGCGTGGTTCAGCGAACACGCGGTCAACGAGTTTGGCATCACCGATCAAGGTGTGCCGGGTGTCATTAAAGAAGGGATTGGTTTAATTGGCCGGTTTGACCCGAAGACCCTGGAGTACACCCCGTTTGAGCCGCCCAGGGGGAAGTTCCCTGCTAGATACAGCGGCGCCGCCGTCGACCCACAGGGCACCGTCTGGAGCGCTGATAACGGTCACAACGCCCGCCTCATCTCATACAATCCCGAGACGGACACCTTCAGAACCTACCCGATGCCAGCCCCCCCGAGGCGCAAGGAGTTTGATGAATTTGGACTGGGGGATGGATCCGCCAACATGAACACGCTGACGTTTCAGGACGGATTTGTCTGGAGTTCCGGACTCCTGTCCGGCCAGATCTACAAGCTGGATCCTGAAAGTGGGGGCGTTATCACCTATCCTGTCCCAAAGGGGCGCCCCCCCTATGGCCTGGCTTTTGATCAGAATAAGATGCTGTGGTACAGCGCGGAATTTGCCGATGAAATCGTCAAAGTCGATCCCGCCACCGGCCGGCGAACACACCACAATGTACTCACCCCGAGGGCCGACCTTCGACATATACAGACCGACGGCGATGGAAATGTCTGGGCAAGCGCGCAGGGGTCCGACAAACTGATCCGCGTTGATGCGCAAACGGGCCAGGTTACCGAATACGCCCCGCCCACCCCTCTGTCGGGCATCAACAGTGTGGACGTGGACAGGACGAACAACCTGATCTGGGTTGCCGAGGCTGGCGCGGACAAGATGGCCCGGTTTGATCCGCGAACAAACACATTTGCGGAGTTTCCCATGCCAAGCCCGGGTACAGGCTTGAAGAGGATCGCGATCGATCCCAGCAATCCGAATCGTGTCTGGTGGTCGGCGACGGGCTCAGATCGCGTCGGCTACGTTGAAATGATCGACTGAACGGTTGGAAAAGACGACGGAAACACCAGGCGCCACTGGGTTGCTCCCGGCGATCGTGCGGCGCCGCGATCCCTCTCAAACGGGATTCGGCGTTGTTGTTTCGTCCGTCCTTTCTATCCGGCTGAAGCCGGAGCCAGCTTACTTAAATCCACAATACGAAACGCGGTTCCATTCGCCATGACAGTTGCGAGCAACGGCCTCTCGGGATGAAACGCAATTTCTGGAGGCGGACGTCTGCCTGACTGCGCCTCGATATTTTCGTCATCTTTGCCATCTTCGTCATCTTCGTCATCTTCGTCATCTTCGTCGACGGCAACAATCAACGTTGCGCCCCCGACATCCCATATCTTCAACCCTTGAGCGTCGCGAGATGCCAGCAGGCGGCCGTCGTCTGAAAATGCAAGCGCATGTACCCGAGGCGCATCCTGCGTCAATTCGCAAGGCGGTTTCACAAAACCTTCCTGAGTTGCACTAAATGCCACAATCTGATCGCCCGATGCGACGGCAAGCACATCCGCCGCCTTTGACCATGTGAACGACCGTATCGGAGGGTCCATTTCGATGCGATCGAGCAGATCCGCCGACACGAGGCTCGCAAGAACCAGGAGAGCCCCGTTATCGGCTGCGATCGCAAGAAGGAAAGAGGACTGGAACGAACAGGCCGCAGCTGTAAAGTCGGTGTACGTGTTGACCCCATCTTCCATTTCTTTCGTCCAGCCAGAGGCCAGACAACATCCATCCAGAGCGCGAATCCGGTCAGGGGAGCACGTAAGAGCGTACGCACCTTCATCGGTCCATTCGAGGGAGTGTACTGCTTTCCCGTGGCCGCTCCTGGTATACGGCATGCTCCGGTCGCCTTTCAACTCCCACAAGTCTATCGATCGATCAACGGAGCCGGTCATGATCAAATCGGACCTGGGGTCCCAGCCAACCGCCGTGATTTCCGAATGGCCTTCCAGGGTCTGTACAACCTCCTCGGCGTAGATATCGAAAATCGCGGTGGACCCCAACTGCGTTGGAATGGCGAGAAAGCGTCCGTCGTGAGACCAACGGAGCTTCGTTATCGGCCCACTTTGCAAATCAATCTGATGAAGCTCGCTGATCTCTGGCATGGCTGACTCTCTGTGGCTGGGAGAGACTGCGCTGGATACGCATATCGGCTCAAGGCCCGATCGCTTCAAATCGCGCTCCAGTTGCGCTTCAGGCTACGCTCCTATTTCTATGCCCCAGGAACCGGAGGACCCGAACCCGCTTCGATGGTTTTCACAAAAAGTATTTGCGTGTCGTCCTTCCTGACGAGAGTACCCGTCAAGGTCACGATTTCATTGATCTCCGAGATAAGCTGGTCCCGGACCTCGTGTGCACCCTGATAATCCATCTCGCCGGCCAGAGTATAGAGTTCACCCTGCTCTTCATCCAGAAGAGCAATCGGATTCCCCGCCTCTGCACATTTCCTGGAACAGGTCTTGTGACCCAATCCATGAAAATCGGCGCGCGAATAGCAAAAAACGCCGACAATTTCGCCCGTCACTGTAATCTCTTCTCCGTCTTGAACAGTAGGTGGGATCGGCACAAACTGTTGTGCCCCCCAAAGACCCGCGACTATGACAAGCATTACGGACGTAGCCACACCCAGTCTAGCTATTGATCTGAAGACATCTCGTTGTTGCATTTTCGATTTCTCCTGTTACTTTTGCGAGTGCTGTGCTCAAAAGTGTTTTTATCATAAATTCGTTAAATGCGCTTGAATCGTTGGGTATACGTGTCGATACCCGTGACGTTTGCGGGCATTCGAGCCGATGATGGCAACGATGGCAACGATGCCCGCCACCTGAACGGTGCAATTGACCCCCATCGCCGAGCCGAGGGTAACTCCTCTGGTTGTGTGAGTTAGCCTTGATTTCGAGATGCCTGCCAGAATGCGCAGTGTGACAAAATGACAAAAACAACGTGCGATGCGGTCAGATCCGAGGCTAACTGTCGACTTCTAGAAAACCGACACGGAAGAAACGGAAGAAGGGGATGCCGACTCTGAACCCTCCCATCCCCCGGGCCGATCAAGCGATCGTACCTGCGTCTATGCCGTCGTCCGGCCCGAGGGTAGTCCCTCGCTGTGAGGCCAGGAATGCCCTGACTCGAAGCTCGGTCACAGGCCACTGAGAACCGACCTGTGGCAGAGTAGACAATCGAGGGTTCATACCATATTTATTTGTTCGAGATACGCAAATTAGTGAAGAAAAGCCCTAAAATATATACAAGCATGCGGATAGCTCCTGCATCGTGCTTTCCAGACTCAACCGGGTGTCAGGCAACGAATCGGCCGCTCGTCATGCCTTTCCCCTATAGCTGATCTTCGTTTGGAGGCTCGCAAAGGAAGTCTTGTTAGGCCCGGTCCGGCCGATTGACGAGAATCGCTATTCATGACGTCTTACCCCACAGGAATGGGCTGGTGGCAACCGCTGGTAACCTTCAGCCGAAATTTTCATGCTTTTGCCGCCATCCTCCTAAGTGTGTCTGTTTTCGCAGGTTGCAATCTTAGGCCCGGTCCACTGGAATCTCCGACATCGGAACAGAACGCGACATCAGGGCCTTTTGCGGAAAACGCACCTCCCTGCTCTCCCTCATCCGAACTTCCAAATCTTGCTCTCGCTGATATTTCAGCGGAGGCCCTTGCCTACCTTGAGCAATACTCGATTCCCACAGCGAACGAGACAGAGTTGTGCCGCTATCTTGAGCAATTACAGCAGGAACACGAAACCAAGATTGAAGCGGGCCTGATTGACATGATGGGGGACTATTTCTGGACGACTCAGACTGTGGAGACCAACTATTATTTCAGTTATCAACTCAGCGGCCGCTCCGAGGCAACGCCTCAGATCATACTGGATCGAGCGTCTTCTGAAGAGGAGATGGTCGAGCATTTCGTGAAGGCGATCGATGACGACCCGGATCTTAAGAGAAAGGCTTTATTTGACGACTTTATCCAGGAGCTCGCCTCGCCCGGCACTCTTTCAAGAACGGAAGGCGTTCGGACACTGATGAACGCCATTTTTGAGCAGTCATGGATCTTCAATTCAGACTTCCAACAGTCTGCCAGGAACGCTAACCGCGACGACACTTACAACTTCGTTGACAGGGGCTTGAGAACAACAACGCCCATTATCATTGCTGCTCTTGTGGACCGGTTCTTAAACTCCGAAACGGGCAAGGAAAGCCTGCCGGACGAAATCAGCAGGATCCTGATCATAGGACCCGGCCTGCAGTTCAGCGATCCGGACATGGGTCAGGCGATCCCCCAGCAATCCCATGAACCTTTTACCCTGATGGATAGCCTCTTGAGAAGCGGCAAGGCTAGCTTCGAAGATTTGCGGATAGACCTTCTGGATATTAATCCTCGCGTGGTCGAACATTTCGAGGATGCTATAGATTATGCAGCGGGCAGCGGGGATCCCTACGTTACGCATGTTGTCATGAACACAGAAGAGGACCGCGACCGGGCCCACTTGGGTGTGTTTGACTATGGGCGGACTGTTTTTGGATCGTCTCTACCGGGTGCCGAGAGCGGCATGCCCCTCGAAGAAAATAGCCTGCGTCCCGCATCCGGGACACTGGAACCTGCAGAAGTTCTTTTTCGTACCGTGCAGATTCCCGCAAATATCGTGGAGAAGTTGCATCCATTCCAAGGGGATATGACGACGACCGATCTTGAAAAGATTGCGTTGGCAGACGGTGATCACTATGATGTCGTTTTTTGCTTCAATACCCTGGTGTATCTGAATGAAACTGAACGTATGTTGGCAGGAATCAATATCAGGAAAGCCCTCGCCGAAAACGGAGTGTTTGTGACCGATAATCGTTTTGAGACAGAAACCGGTGAAAGGCCTGGACGAATTGAGAGCGCAGTCAACGCCGCCGTGCCTATCTTTGATGCGTCATTCTTTGAGATGGTCGCCGATTACAACGAGGACGGTACTAACATGGGGCCCGCTGAAAATGAAGGACGGCGGACAATAGTTTACCGCCGCCCTAGATCAGGGAACCGAAATAACTAGGGCCGTGGCACAGCATCCGTTTCGCCATCGGCCATTTGGCAATCAAATGATTGCTTTAAGCGTTACATTAGAATTAGCTTTGAACAAAGTCAGGATTTCCCTCTCGGAATTCAGGAGGAAGAGCATGGCTCTGAGGGTCCGAATCGATCTCATTCACGCAATCGTACTGGCGACGGCGCTAACTCTGGGAGGGTCTTCGGCGGCTGCCGTGGCCCGAAGCGGACAAAGCGTCGATGAAAGCCGCACGACGATTCTGGACGGCGTGTTTAATCCAGCTCAAGCGGAGCGTGGCCGGTCCGCATACGAGGTCCAGTGTAGCTCGTGCCACTCGGAAGACCTCCAGGGCATGAGTGGCCCCCCGCTTGCGGGTCAGCAATTCATCGACACCTGGCGGGAAGACAGCGTGATCCGATTGTTCGACTATATCCGGACCCGCATGCCTCCCGGCGACCGGGGAAGCCTCAGCGACCAGACCTCTATCGATATCGTCACCCACATACTGTCGCTGAATGACTTTCCGGCAGGTTTGGAAGAATTGACCGTCGATCAGCTCGAAAGCGTCCAGATCGTGGGCAGGGACGGCCCCGCCCCTGTGCCGGAGTTCGCACTGATCGAAGTGGTCGGATGTTTGAGGCAGAGTCCCGACGAAGAGTGGATACTGACGGACGTTTCCACCCCGGTCCGGACCAGCGACCCGGAAGGGGTGACTGATGCGCAACTACAGGCGGCCAGGAACACTCGCCCGGGATCCGGAACCTACCGCCTCGTCTACATGGATTCTCTGAGGCCCGGCTTTTTGCCCGAACCCCACATCGGCCACAAACTACATGCCAAGGGCTACCTGCTCAGAAACGATAGAGGAGACGGCTTGAGCGTGACACGCCTGGAGGCCGTTGCGACGACGTGTAACGAACAGATCTGACGGATGATTTCGCGCCGATCGCGGTGTCCGTGATAGTGGAATCGCTGGGGTTTCATACGACCGGTAGGCCGGTTCGCGGCCCATGTTGACATCACGGAATTGTTAATATAGGTTAGGTATTATGCACAATAAAATTCTAATCGCCCTCGTAGTTTGCGTTTGGGCAACGACCCCGCTCGCAGCACAAACGGCGGCACAGGAAGACATGGCGCTGGTCCCGGGTGGAAATTTCTGGATGGGCCGTACGTTCACAATTTTCATGGATGCAAAAGACCTTGTGGCGCGGGACAAGAAGGATGACCAGCCCGCCAACCTCGTTTATCTGGACGCCTTCTATATCGACAAGTACGAAGTGACGAACGCAGACTACGCCCCCTTTCTCGAAGCGACAGGCGGTCGGGCCCCCTGGCACTGGCCTCAGGATCAGGTCCGCGAAGGGGACGAGCAATTGCCGGTCGCCAACGTCAGCTGGATTGAAGCCAATGCCTTCTGCGAGTGGGCGGGCAAACGTCTTCCAACTGAAGCGGAATGGGAAAAAGCGGCAAGAGGCGGACTTGAAAAGAACCGTTACGTGTGGGGGGATGCCAATGTCGATCGTAGCGATATACGGCTGTTTGCTCCGCAGGGCGCTGGACGGACCAGCGACGAGCCGGTACCTGCAGCCCTGGGACTTGGCGGTCCAGTGCCGGTCGGATCCTACCCACCCAACGGTTACGGTATCCACGACTTGGGCGGAAGCCTGGGTGAGTGGACCGCTGACTGGTATTACGGCAATTACTATCCCTTCATGCCGAAAGAGAATCCAAAGGGGCCTGAGACCGGTCGATACAAGAGTGTTCGAGGTGCTAATTGGATGGACGGCAATGGGCACGGGGAAACACAGTCGGTTTATTACCGGAACTTTAGTGACACTGAAACCCTTATGCTCGTGATTGGTTTCCGCTGCGCGAGTACCCCGTAGCGCTGCCTGAAATTCCGCTGCTGCCCGGTGAAACAAGAAAGATGAAACAAGAAAACCGCCACTGTCATTCTAAGGGAATGGTGCTATGCGTTGCCTGATGATTTCGACATTGATCCTGTTCTTGGCCCCGTTTGAGGCCCTATCTCAGACTGCACCTCAAACTCCACCCGAGATACTCAATCCGGCGGTTGAATGGTTGACCCGTCTGAATGCCCTGGACGACTGGTACCTCTCGGTCAACGGAGAGGAAGACGGCATTGACGCAGTTGTCGATAGCATGATGGAACTATATGCTCCCGAGGTGCTAGCGGAGGTACCACCGCACGACGAAAATCAGATCGGACCCGTCATGCTACGTGGGACCGAGAATGTCCGGAAATGGGTCGAAAATTTTGCAAGAACGCAGGTTGCACTCGAGTATATCCACAAGCGTCAGACGGAGGGAAGCTTCGAAGGCGAGCCACTGGTCTACTCGACGCCTCTACCCTGGGGTGGACTGGGTGTGGCCTACCCCATTCGCGCAATCTATTCTCTGCGTTCCGATCGTCGAAGGTTTACAGGGCCAGGAGCGGTTTTTCTACAGTTCGGTGAAGATGGGAAGATCAAGCGGCTCCGTCTGTTCGTAACGGAACTTGCCCAAGTAGAAGCTCAATAGTTGAAGCGCCACAACCTCGGGTAAAGTCCCAGACTTACTGATTCCAGCTTTTTGCCCGAATTCCCGATTCCTGCCCCCTGCCCCACTACAGAAGATGACAACTCTATCTCTATGAGGTGACTTACCGCCTGTGCCTCCGTGCCCTGCTGAGTCAAAAAAGCATCTTTAGATTCTGATGGCGCTCTAGGAGCGCCTTCGGGCGGTCGTAGGGGCCCCTGGGGCCTGGGAGAATCGATCCGAAACCTGGGGAAGATGCGGTGTGCTGGACCGGCACCGCCTTAAGGCCTGCTGTGCGCTCATAGAGCGCACCTACATGATGAAGAGAGAGGGTTCAGCCCGACCCTACCCTCCCTTTCCAGGGAGGGTAGGCGTTTGCCGCTAATTCTAAGGAATGATAGCTTGCAGATAGGGAACGGGTACGTACTTAATTTCCGGACTCGTCCGCAGCCTCGATCAGCCTCTCGTTGTACTCGGCCGACTCGGATGGCACACAGAAATACTCCCATATCTCAGCGTTCGGATACAGAGGAGTCGTGGCCCGAGTGACCCAGGGTTCCGTAAAGATCTCCGGGTCAGTAATCGTCATCTCGGCCTCGATGGTCCCATAGCTTGTCCGCGTGTAGCGCTCAACCGTCCGCAATTGTTCGCTCTTTGGAAACCCTCGGATCCGTTGTCGACGGTCCTCAGAGATCCACGCTCTGTCGTCAAAGCCTGAAGATTCAACAACGAAGGTATCGCCATCCCAGTGGCCCACGGAATATCCATTCCACCGCTGGACTGGCGGGTCTTCAGGAAGTTCACGGCCGTCGGTCCAAATATCCCTCCACGTGTGACCCCATTCATAAAACTGGACGACACGGTTTTCAGCCATCAGGAATTCGAAGCCGTAGTTGTAGGCGAAAAGTCTGGGCAAACCGAGAGGGTCACAGATCAGCATCCCGTCTCTAGAATTCGTAAATTCAATGTCCGAACGGGTCGCTTCGAATAGTCGCTCTCCCAGCGGCGTAAACGGGGGCACGGCGCTCATATCGAGAGGCATGCCGTTGTTTCCCCATACGCCGTTGAGGTCACGCGGATCAAAAGCGTGGCCTTCCACTTCAAAATTCTCGTATGAGTTTTCGAACTGGAGGTTATTTGTGCATCTCGGGCAGGTTTTCCAGCCCGGACCGGGAACCAGTTCCTCCGGGACCCGGGTAGACGACTCACTTCCAAAGGCGGGCCCACCGCCATCTCCCTGGGCGAGAGCCAACGAGGAGAAACCCAGCAACCCCGCTAAGGCGAGGACCACGATTATGATTCTGCTTCGCATGTGTTTATCTCCTGAAACGATCTATGGCTGCCGTAAGGTCGGCGCTCGGGAGTTGTCGACAACAACCGTCCCATCCGATTTAGTTATCAACTTTATCAGGGCTTCCGTCGATCCTGCCCTAGTCGAGGGGAAAGCGACCACTTCAATTTCTTCGCCTGCCTTGAGAGAATCCTTGGTCATTCCGTCGGCGATCATCGAGGTCAGGGAAGCCATTTCGCCGACCCAATTCGTGCCGTTGGCTGTTTCCCAGACGACGAATACATGCGGGTTTCTCCACCGATACTGTACAACCGTCCCGGTGGTCGTCGACTCTTCGTTTCCGTAATGTGCTCTGCTGTGGTGCGCTGAAACTACCGGGCCCAGCATCAGGAATGCGACCACGATCGCGCTCATCTGAAGCACAATTTTAATTTTTCTGTTCATGGGTTTCACACTTACCTCCTACGGCCTTGTTTCACTCCAGCCTAACGGCATCGAATATTCTTTATTTTACTACCTTGGGTACCAATGAAATACAGGTTTTTCTCCCGCCGCTAAATTAGTTCAATCAACGACCGGCTCTCCATATCGACTGGGCTTCCATGCATTCAACCATGATCGTCGTATGGTTCCGGATGGCCTCCTGACCGACAAAGGGGTGCGGTCCTCCCGGGACCCGGAATTTCAGGGCCGTCAGCCTCTCGAATACCCGATCGTGCTGCGGGTGGATGGTCAGAAAGACATCGGCACCCATACCCAGGGCGATGCTCTCGAAACGCTTGATCGATGCGATCCACGTCCGGATGGCTTCTTCTTCGTTGCGGTAATACTGGATCCCATACCGTTCGAGACTCCAACCCCGCCCACCCAGCAGATAACCCAGATGGGAAGCATTGCCATCCTTGAGGGGCACGAGGGTGGAAATCGTCCCCGGCGTGTGTCCCGGCGTAATGTGGAGTGTTAAGGTGGTGTCGCCCAGCGTCAGCTTCATTCCATCGGTGGCCACCATGTCCTTTTCGGGTTTCAGTTCGGCGGGTTCGTTACCCCGGACCATGACATCCCAATCCGCCTCGGACATAATCAGACGCGCATTGTAGGTCGCCTTGAGATGTTTGCCGCCGAAGTAGCGATCCCCGTGAGCGTGGCTCATGATCACGTACTCGATGTCGTTTGGATCCAGGCCCACTTTCCTCAGACCGTCCCCCACAAGTCCCTCGACACTGTACTGGTAGCCGGAGTCGATCAGAATGATCCCTTCCGACGTCGTCACCGCCCACACAGCCTGATTGTCATTGTAACTGCTGCCGAGGTAGTACAGATTGTCGAATACCTTTACAGGTTCCGCATACCACCCCCAGGGTTCCTGGGAGCGTCCAGGCCCGGACGGCGCCGTATTGGCCTGCCCCGGCGGTCTGCACATCGTGGCAAATGTTTCGCTGTAATCATGCCAGGGTCGATAGGTGGCCGCACGCGCGGCGGCCACATGGGCTGCGGCCATCGCGTCCTGGGACTGGGCCCCGGCGTCGGGGGCCGTCATCCCTGAGGTGAACAGCAAGACTGCACAACAAGCGAATATCCCAGAGCGGCTCATTGAATCTTCTCCTTTAATCCTTGATCCGAAGTCGTAAAATCCGACAGTCCGATAATCCCATAGTCCGACAATCCGGCAGTCCTGCGGAAGCGGTGCAGGCACTGGCCATGCCGCTACACTTCCGACACCTCTCGGTGCGGTGTGTAACTCACTGTAGATTAAGAACTAACGTGTGACTATACCATCCACGCACGGATTCGGTCAAACGTTTTCAGCGACGCACAATTGCCCCAAAAGTGTGTCGATTCGCTTGTAAACAAAATGGGATTCATATCCACTGGACATGCGAGATCTGGTCGATGACGCGGTTTCCTGGACACATCGGGCCCTGAGACGCTTCATGATACAGACGTAGTGTTTTCTTACGTCTTCTTCCGATTGCGAAAATGCGGAAAGCATTGTCGTGCAACGTATTGTGACGATGGGAGAAAGACGAAACCGGCCCTGGCTCATGATTGAAAAGAGCCGGTTGCGTTCTATCAGGCGCGCCACCAACGCGTGGGCCTGGGCGGTCCAAGAAGCTATTGGAAGGCCTCCGGGACTGCGAACGTATACACCGCGTTCAATGTCTTGTCGGAAACGATTACATGTTCATTCTCGACATCGATGGCAATGCCGCGTGCGTCCTTCAACAGGAGGTTCGGTCCGCCGATCGTAAGGCGGGGTGGCGCGTCACCGTCATCGTATACGCTCCACACACCCACATAGTCATCCAGGCCGTAACGCCCCTGAACGTCTTCAAGAGTACCCGTATTCCCGCCGGTAGACCCGGGGCGGACGACTCCAAAAATCATCCCGTTCTCCGGATTGTTGGTCATCAACCAGACGTCCTCCGACCCCGTGCCGGTGATCGTCCGCAGCGGCCTGGTGTTGCCCGAAGCCGTGCGGTCATAAATGCGAATCGCACGTCCTTCGCCCCGGTTACTCGCGTTCGCCACGATCATCAGATCACGCACCGGGTCTATCGTAATACGTCCGGCGCCCAAGCCCGTGTCGGGTCCCTCCAGTGTCCGGATGGGAGCCACATCGCCATCCGCATCCCGGTCGAAGACGAGGATTCGATGACGTAGAGGGACGAAGATTTCTCCATGGACGGCATCGATCGCCACAGCCGATGGATTCACTATTTGTGTGCGGGGGCCCATAATCTGGCGAACGGGAGCCGCGTCACCGTCCGCGTCCCCGCTGAAAGTGAGAATGGAAAAGTTGAAGAAACCGGGTACGACGATTTCGTCGCGCACCGGATCGTAAGCCATGTCGTGTATCGTGCGGGTGAAGTTCGTATTCTGTCCTGCAATAGAGCGTGTTGCCTGTGTGCCACCATCCGCCAGCCTGGCGAATGCCGCAATCTGCGGGTGGCCCACTCAGTTGGCTGTCAGCAGTTCCCCCCGTCTCGTGTCGAAGGCAAGGGTATGGACATTGGCGAATAGGGGCCCGCTCGAATCGGCAGGGCCGCTGCGGATCACCCGCTTCGGGGCCGTATCCCCGTCAGCATCGATGTCGTACACGGTGGCGGAGTGACTGCCCAGATTGGCGACCCACAGCTCGTTGTTCTCCATGTCCAAGGTCACTCCGACCGGGTTTTTGATCAGAGAGTTGGGACCCGCAAGGACCCGAATCGGTGCGGCGTTGCCGTCCGCATCCGCGCTGTAAACCGTCACCGTGTGCCCGGTGTCGTTGGCGACGAAAACCTCGCCCCTTTCCGGATGCACCGCAACGTCGGTGGGCCAGTTCAACAGAGTGTTGGGACCCTCGATTACCTGCAAGGGCGCGACATTTCCGTGGGCGTCCTTGCGGTACACGGTAACGGATGCCGGTTCATTTCTCCCGGATCCGGGGATGTTGGCGTTGCGACCGACGGGCCAGTTGGCTTTCCCATAACGGGGATAGTCACCGTAGGCATCACGGGTCGTTTCTTCGTCATAAAAGCGATCCGCAACCGTCCCCCAGTTACTGACATAGATAAGGCCCGTGTTCGGGTCCAGCGCGATTCCGTGGGGATCGGCCAGCCGGGTGTCGGGGCCCTGGATCAACCGCAACGGGGCTTCATTATCGACCGCCATCTTCGCAAAAACCGAGACCGCATGATCGTCCTGTACGGTCATGAAGATTTCCTGCTCTTCTTCGTCGACGGCCATACGGACGGTCGTATGGGGGGTGGCGAGCTTCCTCTTCGGCTGGACATTACCGTTGGCGTCACGGCCCCATACGGTCATCCAATTCAGCGTGTCATTGTTAATCCCGTAAATATCGCCGCTTGCCGGGTCCACGTAGACACCGCAAAGGTACTCCAGGAATGTATTGTCTCCCCCGATGACCCGTTTGGGTTCGCTGAAGGCCGCGGTTGGCGGCGTATTTGTCGTTCTATCATAGACAACGATGGTGAAATTATTCTCGTCGCCCGCAACAAGTTCGTTGCGGATGGGGTCCACGGCGACCGCGGAAAATACATGACGTGGGTCTTTGAACGAAACGAGCGGCTGTCTCCTCGCCACCTCCGCCCTGACGGCATCGCTGGGCCGCGGGGGAGGACTCGCAGACTGTGCTGCTTGTGCAGCCCTCGGCGGGGTCCGAACCAGCGCCACCAGATTCTCTGGAGCGCTGCCCACCGCCATCGCGGTTGGCTGCCCTGGCAAAGCGAGCCGATCCTGCCCTGTCAATTGCGTCTCCCGGTTTCCTACCGGCGGCTGCTCTTGTTGAGACAGGGCGCCGGCGACCACCGACAGACACAAAACCAGGGTCATCGCTAGAAACCACTTGCGTGGTTTCATGTCAATTCTCCTCGATTCCGTGTTGGTTTTCGGTCGACACTTGGACAATTGACCTTATGGTGTTTGTGTCTTGCCTGTCAAGATGTATGGTGTCGGGCGGATGCGGCCGACGGCAGTGGAGGAGTACACATGACGGGGAGTTTGAAAGCATTGGCCCTCTGTCTGGCCGCCACCTGCGACGTCGCCGCATGACTCGGCGGGGCTGAGGGCTGGGAACCCTTGCGGTTTCGTTTATGTAACGGGATGGAGGATTGCTGATGATAGAGCGCCTTCAGCTTCTCTGCATCGCTTTTTTACGGCCACAGGCACAGTGCACCTATCATTGCGCGCAGCCGCTCAACCTGAAAACCGGCCCTTTTCGTTGAGAAGGGCCGGTTTAGTTTTAGACGACAGCGCACAGTAGGCTTTCGCCCCAGCCGAACCTACTGGAAGGCCTCCGGGACGTGGAAGGTATAGACGGCGTTCAGCGTCTTGTCGGACACCATCACGTTCTGATTCCTGACATCGATGGCAATGCCGCGTGCGTCTTTCAAGAGGACGTTCGGCCCGCCAATCGTCCACCGGGGGCCCACGTCGCCGTCATCGTAAACGCTCCACACACCCACGTAGTCTTCCAGCTCGAATCGCCCTCTCATCGAATAACCTGGGCTCCCTTCTGCCCCTCCGGTGTTTCCAGGACGGACGACTCCAAAGATCATCCCGTTCTCCGGATTGTTGGTCATCAGCCAGACGTCTTCGGACCCCGGACCGCTGATCACCCGGAGCGGCGGTGTGTTCCCCGAAGCCGTTCGGTCAAAGATCCGGATGCCGTTGGCGCGGTTCGACACGATCAACAAATCACGTACGGGGTCTACGGTTATCCGACTCGTACTCAAGCCCGTATCGGGTCCCTCCAGAGTCCGGATGGGAGCCACATCGCCATCAGCATCCCGGTCGAAGACGAGCACCCGACGGCCTTGCGGCACGAAGATTTCTCCATGCACTGCATCCAGTGCCAGCTGGCCAGTATTCACCAGTTGTGTGCGGGGTCCCATAATCTGGCGCACGGGGGCCACATCGCCATCGGCGCCCGCATCGAAAGTGAGAAGGGAAAAGTTATAGAAACCGGGCACGAGGATTTCGTCGCGCACCGGGTCGTAGGCCATGTCGTGAATCGTGCGGGTGAAACGGGTGTTGTTTCCAGCCCAGGACCGCGTCGCCTGTGTGCCACCATCCGCCAGCCTGGCGAATGCCGCAATCTGCGGGTGGCCCACTCAGTTGGCGGTCAGGAGTTCCTCCCGTCTGGTGTCGTAGGCGAGCGTATGGACATTGGCGAACATGGGCCCGCTGGAATCGGCGGGACCGCTGCGAATCACCCGCTTGGGGACTGCATCCCCGTCAGAGGTGATGTCGTACACGGTCGCGGAGTGGTTGCCCAGATTAGCGACCCACAGCTCGTTGTTCACCAGGTCCACCTTCACCCCAACTGGGTTCTTGATCAACGAGTTGGGGCCTTGGAGGACTCGAATTGGAGCGGCGTCACCGTCCGCATCCACGCGGTAAACTGTCACTGTGTGTCCGGTATCGTTAGCGACGAAGATCTCGCCCCGATCCGGATGCACCGCAATATCAGTGGGCCAGTTCAACAGCGTGTTGGGACCCTGGATCACTTGCAATGGCGTGGCATCACCTTGGGCATCCTTGCGGTAGACGGTAATGGAGGGCGGCTGTTGCTTTCCCGATCCTGGGATGTTGGTGTTGCGCCCGACCGGCCAGTTGGCTTTTCCAGTTCGTGGATACTCTCCGTATGCCCTGATGGTCGCGGCTTCGTCATAGTGACGATCCGCGAACGTACCCCAATTTGTGACATAAATCAGGTCCGTGTTTGGGTCCAGGGTGATCCCATGGGGATCGGCTAGTTGTGTGTGCGATCCCTGGATCAGCCGCACCGGGGCATCGTTTTCCTCAGCCGTTTTCTCGAACACCGAGATCGCATGATCATCCTGGACGGTCATGAACAATTCCTGGGTTTCTTCATCGGCGACCATTCGGACGGTGGTGTGGGGGGTAGCGAGCTTCCTCTTCGGCGCCACGTTACCCTGGGCGTCGCGGCCCCATACGGTCATCCAATTCAACGTGTCATTGTTGATGCCATAGATGTCGCCGCTCGCCGGGTCCACATAGACGCCACACAGGTATTCCAGGAAAGTGTTCTCTCCCGCAATCACCCGTTTGGGTTCGCTGAAGGCCGCTGTCGGAGGCGTATTCGTCATCCGGTCGTAGACGACGATGCTGAAATTGTTCTCGTCTCCGACCACAAGTTCATTGCGCGCAGGGTCCACGGCAATAGCGGCGAACACGTGACGGGGGTCTTTGTGAGTTATGATCGGCGGTCTTGAGGCCAACTCCGCCCTCGCCGCATCACTCGGCCGGGGGGGAGGGCTCGCAGACTGTGCCACTTGCCTGCTTGCCGATCGCGGTTGCACCCGCGCCATCAGATTCTCTGGAGCGGTGGGGGCAACCATTGCCCACAGCCCCTCTGGGGAATCGAGCCGGTCCTTCCCAATCGTTTGCGTCTGCTGGTTTCCCTCCGGCGGCGGTAGCTGTTGTTGAGGCAGCGCACCAGCGGCGACAGACAGACATAAAACCAGTGTGATCATCGGAATCCACTGCCGTGGTTTCATCTTTGCCCTCCTCGGTTCCTGGGTGTTACGAGTCGACTCCTCGTGTGCTGACCTTATGGTGTTTCAATCTTGCCTGTCAAGACATATTGGTGTGGGGTGTGGGGCGGATGAGGTCCATGGCATTGTGTTTGGAGTGCTTTTTGGTCACAGACACAGCCTGCAATTCATTGCGGGTACCGGCTCGACGCAAAAAAAACCGGCGCTTCCAATTGAGGAGCGCCGGTTTTTTTTAAAACTGCAGCGTACCGCATAGGCTGCTGCTGCGGCAGCTACTCGAACGCCTCCGGGACGTGGAACGTATACACAGCGTTCAGGGTCTTGTCCGACACCATCACGTACTCGTTCTCGACATCGATCGCAATGCCGCGTGCGTCCTTTAAGAGGAGGTCCGGCCCGCCGATCGTAAACCGGGGCGGGGCGTCACCGTCGTCATAAACGCTCCACACACCCACGTAGTCATCCAGGCCGTACCGGCCCTGGAGGCTCTCCAGAGTACCCTCATTGCTGCCGGTGGATCCGGGGCGGACGACTCCAAAGATCATCCCGTTCTCCGGATTGTTGGTCAGCAACCAGACGTCTTCGGACCCCGTACCCGTGATGGTTCGGAGTGGCCTAGTGTTGCCCGAAGCCGTGCGGTCATAGATGCGAATCGCGCGTCCTTCACCCCGGTTGGTCGAGGATGCGACGATCATCAAATCACGCACGGGATCTATCGTTATGCGCCCCGCGCCCAATCCCGTATCGGGTCCCTCCAGTGTCCGGATAGGAGCCACATCGCCATTCGCGTCCCGGTCGAAGACGAGGATTCGACGACCCAGGGGTACGTAGATCTCGCCATTGACCGCATCGATGGAAACGGCCTGAGGATTCACCAGTTGAGTACGAGGCCCCATGATCTGGCGAACGGGCGCCACGTCGCCATCCGCGTCGCCACTGAAAGTGAGGATCGAGAAATTGTACCAGCCGGGCACGACAATCTCATCGCGCACCGGGTCGTAGGCCATGTCGTGAATCGTGCGGGTAAACAGGGTTTTTTGTCCGGCAATGGAACGTGTCGGCTGTGTGCCACCATCCGCCAACCTGGCGAATGCCGCAACTTGCGGGTGGCCCACTCAGTTGGCCGTCAGCAATTCCCCCCGTCTGGTGTCGAAGGCGAGGGTGTGGACATTGGCGAACAGGGGCCCGCTAGAATCGGCGGGGCCGCTGCGAATCACCCGCTTCGGGGCTGCATCCCCGCCGGCCCCGATGTCGTACACGGTCGCGGAGTGACTGCCCAGATTGGCGACCCACAGCTCGTCGTTCTCCAGGTCCACACTCACCCCGACTGGGTTTTTGATCAGGGAGTTGGGACCCGCGATAACTCGAATTGGTGCGGCGTTACCGTCCGCATCCACACTGTAAACCGTCACCGTGTGCCCGGTGTCATTGGCGACGAAAACCTCGCCTCGTTCCGGATGCACTGCAACGTCGGTCGGCCAGTTCAGCAGGGTGTCGGGACCCTGGATCACCTGCAACGGCGCGACATTTCCGTGGGCATCCTTGCGGTAGACGGTAACGGAGGGCGGTTCGTTTCTTCCCGATCCCGGAATGTTCACAGCGCGTCCGGTCGGCCAGTTGGCTTTTCCGAATCGTGGATACTGCCCGTAGGCATCGATGGTCCGATCTTCGTCGTAATAGCGGTCCGCAACCGTACCCCAGTTGCTGACATAAATGAGACCCGTGTTCGAGTCAAGGGCAATTCCGTGGGGATCGGCCAATTGGGTTTCCGGTCCCTGGATCAGTCGCAACGGGACTTCATTGTCCGTTGCCATTTTCCGAAAGACCGAGATTGCATGATCATCCTGAACAGTCATGAAGATTTCCTGCTCTTCTTCGTCAACGGCCATCCGGACGGTCGTATGGGGAGTAGCGAGTTTCCTCTTCGGCTGGACATTACCGTTGGCATCACGGCCCCACACGGTCATCCAATTCAACGTGTCATTGTTGATTCCATAGATGTCACCGCTCGCCGGGTCCACATAGACGCCGCACAGGTACTCCAGGAAGGTGTTGTCTCCCCCGATTATGCGTTTGGGCTCGCTGAACGCCGCGGTGGGAGGTGTATTCTCCGACCGGTCGTAGACGACAATGGTGAAGTTGTTCTCGTCGCCCGCAACAAGCTCATTGCGGATGGGGTCGACGGCGACCGCGGCAAACACATGACGGGGGTCTTTGTGAGTAACGATCGGCTGTCTTCTCGCTACCTCGGCCCTCAGCACATCACTGGGTCGGGGAGGCGGGGGCGCCGACTGTGCCGGCCCGGTTTGTGGTTGAACCGGAGCCATCGAACTCTCTGGTGGGCTGACGGCAGCCATTTCGGTCAGGGGCTCCACTGACACGAGCCGGTCCTGCCCGATCATGATCGTCTGCGAGTTTCCGTCCTGCTGCGGCTGCCCTTGTTGAGGCAGCGCGCCAGCGGCCACCGACAGACATAAAACCACTGTGATCACTAGAATCCACTGCCTTGGTTTCATGTAATTCCTCCTAAATTCCTGGGGTTACTCCTCGACTCTCGGTCTCCGCACTTTATGGTGTTTCCATCTTGCCTGTCAATACGTAATCGGTGTGCGGAAGTGGGTGGGTTTGAAACCCAGTGGCGCCTGCGTCGCATGCCAACAGTCAAATCAATTGAAGGCGCGGCCTGCGATCGCGCAATCATTGGGCACTCACAGAACGCGCTTACAGATTGACGACTTTCACATCGCATAAATTACGTCTGGGAACAGGCTGAACGTAAATGGGTCCCACAAGGGCGTTGCCCTTGTGGGACCCATAGAGAAATCCGCCGTGTCAGAAGTATTAGAAATTATACTTCAAAGCGAACTGCAGGATCCTCGGATCCAAGGCATCCGCCGAGCGGAGCTGGCCGAAGCGGCGTGATGACAGATAGTTCTGGATCACACGTATCCGCGGCCGGTAGCTGTTGGTCACGTTAAACATCTCCATTCGGAACTCGAGGTTCTGAGTTTCGGTGACTCCGAATGCACGCGATATACCGATATCGAACTGCCACTCGACCGGCAGGACTACATTACCGCGGCCGATGATATTCGTGTTGTTGAATTGGTCACCCGGAACCGGTATACCAAACGCGGACCGGTTTAACCATGACGTACCGGCCGCCCCCGCTGAGTCGTTGTACATGTTACCGGGATCAAGCAGAATCGGGCGCTGGTTCTCAATAGCGGACAGGGCTGGATCATCACCGCCACGCGTCCCAGCCTGCGAGCGGGCCGGACGCCCCATTTGAACGGAGTTGTTGGTCGCCGAATCGCTGGCCCGGTTCGCATTCCCACCGGAGTTCCTCCGGTAGATTGCGGATAATCGCCATCCCGAGCCCACCAGGTTCAACGTGCGGTTGGCAAATTCCGGCGTCTGCACCACGCCACTCAGATTGAACGCGTGCCGCTCGTCGGATGTGCAGTTGCCCCGGTCCAGTCTGCGGTCGTTTCGGTTCTGGAACGTGTGTTGGGCACTCGAGCCGTAGCCGCCGTTGCTCCGGCCCAGATAATCGCCGACGCAATGGGACCAGGTGTAGTTCGCGTTAAAGCTTCTGCCGTTCTGGCCGCGATGGGTCGTCGATAGCAACAACCCGTGGTAATTCTGAGTGCCGCCACCGACAACCTGCCCCATGGTTCCGATCTCTCCCCTGAAGTCCGGATTGGTCAAGGCAAGCTCGCGGCGGTCCGTCCGAGTACCGATCGTCGAGCAGGCCCGGCCTGCCCCGACGTTGTAAGAGTGGTTATTGACGGCCGTGCTCGTGCCATCGTGATGTTGGATCGTAGTGTTGACGAAGCAGTCGCCATTGACGTCGCCATTGCCGGAAACGAAGACCGTGGGATTGAGTGAAATTGCGGCCTGCGTGTGGACGATGGCCGTTCCCAGATAGGTCGCACTCACAAGGGTGTCCGCCCCGACTTCTCTTTGCAGGCTCATATTCCAGGACTGCGTGTAGGTCGGTTTGAGATCGGGATCGGAGGGTAGATACGTACCCCCGGCAACCAGCTCTCCAGACAGTGACGAACTGCTCGGGAATGGACCCCCGTTACTGAGCTGGCCGGCCGCCACCTGCGCCTCGCTGGCCCATGGGTCTTCAAACCCTCCGGTCGGAAAAGAGATATTTGACGAATTACCCCAGGGTGGCTGTGCCTGCGCAGAACCCAGACGGTAGATCGTCGGGTATTGTTCATAGGCCAGGCTATAGGACGCGCGCAACGATGTGCGGCCGTCGCCGGTTAGATCCCAGGCGAATCCCAGACGCGGAGCCCACTGGTTATAGCGCGGTTTCCATAGATCCGCTCGCGGATCCGGCACGTTGATATTGCCATCGCCCGCAAACTGGCTCGCGTCTACATTGGTGTTGAACGGATAGGTCGCGTCTCCCGCGTAGACAAACCCGGGAGGCTGATTGATGAACACGCTGCTTCGGGTTCCGGACTTGTAGAGGTCCAGATCGAACATGACGGAGTTGGGGACGGGCCGGCGGAAATCCACGAACGCTAAGGTCGGCGACCAGCGCAAGCCGGCGCTAAGGCTGAGGTTCGAGGTGGCCTGCCACGTGTCGTGTACCCAGGCAGCGGGGTACTTCATCCTGGAGATGTTCTCGTTGCCCCGGCTCTGGACAAAGGAAGCCGGTTTCCCCAGGAGGAAATCGCCGAACCCAAGCCCGGTCATATCATTACCGAAATTGAAGTTGGGGGCCAGAGTGGTCCCCGAAACCGTCGTGGTCCGGGCTTCCGAAAGCAGGAAGCCGAAATTAAACTGATGCGCTCCCATAGACAAGTTGACATCGTTGTGAAGCTGATAGAGGTTCAGGCCGAGCCTGCGAATATTGCCTCCGAGGTCGAAACCGTCTTCCACTTCGATAGACGGCGCGTTGTCGATGGCGTCACTGTAGACGTTGGCGCCGATATCGGTGGCGTCGAAGCCGATTTCGGAGGGGAACCGACGCTGTTTGGTTCGCGTGGCCGATATGCGGAACGAATTGACCAGCGTGGCACTGAGGACGGAGGTCACGCCTAAAGTGAAGGCATAGTTCGTCGCCAGCGTGCCCAAGCCCGACGCCAATATGTTGCCCCCGGAGAACTGAAAGGACGACGGAATGTCGCTCTGGGTTTGCATATAACGCCCGAACAACGAATGATTGTCGTTCAATTGATAGTCGACCCGGTTCACCCACTGGTACTGGTCCTGTACCTCGAAATCGCCAAAAACCACTCGTCCGCACGCATCCAGCGGCGTGGGCAATCTCGACGTGAGGGCCACCGCCACGGGACTGAACAACGCGGGGTCGATCTGGTTGTTCGCATCAAACGGGTTTTGACCTCCGTAGTCCCGGGTAAAAAACGTAGGAAAGTCATTCTCGATGTTTGTACCGAGCCGGCGCCCGTTACCATCACATGCCTCTGAAGTGATGGTGGAAAAGTCACCGACGAGCATCGCGGGGGTCGGAACGAAAGCTTCTGTGGCTGCCGCGTCCGAGCGCAGTGTCGTGCCTTGATATCCGGCGAAGAAGAACAGCTTGTCCCTCAGTGCCGGCCCGCCGACGGTGCCGCCGAACTGGTTGCGCTTCAGCGTGCTGTTGGTAATCGAGCCATGGTGGCGGGCGTTAAACAAGTCGTTGCGGACAAACCAGAACGCGTTGCCGTGAAACTCGTTCGTGCCCGAGCGCGTCACCGAGCTCACCTGAGCCGAGCGATGCTGGGACGCCGACAAGCCCCCGATCTCTGTCTTGAACTCCCCCACAGCATCGGGAAACGGAAGCGGCAGCGCCAGGCCATCATAAGGATCGATGTGACGAATGCCGTCCAGCGTGTAGTCGGTTGAAAAGCCCAGCGCGCCAGCGGACGTGATCGTCATCCGGTTGGGGAAAGCATAGCCACCTTCCTCCATCGCTTCGGTGGCTCCCCCCTGCAGGACCAGCAACTGTGCCACGTTGCGTCCATTGAGCGGCAGCGCCACAATGCGCGCCGTTTCCATCACCTGACCGATGCTGACATTGCGCGTCTCCACCAGGGCCGCACTGGCCGCGACCTCGATGGTCTGGGCCACCTGACCCACCTGAAGTGCAATATTGACCGTCGCGCTGGCGCCGACTTGCAGGGCACCCGTTTGTAGGAAGGTGCTGAAGCCGGGCAGGACGGCCTGTAACTCGTAAGGCCCGATTGGCAGATTGGACAGTAAGTAGGATCCGGTTTCGTTCGTGACCACCGTTCGGCTAGCGTTAGTGTCGGTTTGGGTGACCGTCACTTCCACGCCCGGTATCAGGGCCCCGGTGGCATCCGTCACCGTTCCGGTGATTTCCGCCGTTGCCTGAGCCCAGACGGTGCCACAGGTTACGGCCGATAACAACAGGCCGAAGAACAAAGATCTCAAAACTCTCATTCTCATCCTCCTCCATCAAATGGGACCGACAAATGGGACCGACATAAATTCACCGGACTTCAAAAGCAGCGCTTTAGGCACCGAGGCGTGCGTCCGGCATGTAGGCCACACAAGCTTGTAATCCTGACATGCGACTTGTACACAGTGCTCTGCGTGCAAGCGGGTGCCTGACCAGCTTGCGTTAACTTTGGAACGCTACATCAAATCAGCCGATTTCAGCAAGCAAAAAAGACAATTTCGGCTAGCACATGAGCAGTCCGGTCGCTAACAAATTCCCTTGAAACCGAAGAAACTGCCCTATTCCATCTTTTGGGCCTGTATGTACGGGCGCAAGAAACGATGCACGTCGCCGCCATCCTCGCAGCGCTTATGGCCAGCCTGGGCCGATAGTTTGATGCTATAGTTGCGCGTTTGCGACGCTAAGGACAGACTCAACGCTGAGGAGGTCATTCCAATAAGTGTGTAAAAAGAAAAAGGCGGTGTACGCTTTCGGTGAACTTTAAACCGATAGCAAGATCCCGGCGCCAACCGGGAGAAAGGTACACCACCCATGGAGAAGAAGAACACACCGGGATCAGAACAGTCAACGAATCGATACGAAGACCTTGAAGATTGGGCACGGACCCGGGTTCAGGTTTGGCTCCAAGAGCTACTGGAAGGGGAAGTGACGGAGTTTCTGGGGCGGGAAAAGTCTGAACGAAGCCCAGATCGACGCGGGTACCGGAACGGGCATGGAAAGCCGCGGCGGTTTGGAATGTTGAACGGCACGATGGAAGTGCGTCGTCCACGGGTCCGAAACACGGCAGAGCGATTCGAGAGCCAGGTTCTGCCGTACTTTCACAGGAAGTCGAAACAGTTAGGGCAGTTGTTGCCTGAGCTCTACCTTCACGGGCTCGCCACAGGAGACTTCGAGCAGGCGATGCGCGGGATGCTGGGCGCGGGCGCTCCGTTGTCGCGGGCATCGATCCAGCGACTGAAGTCGACGTGGCAGTTGGAGTACGACGAGTGGACCCAACAAGATCTATCCGGGCTCGAGGTGGTGTACCAATGGGCCGATGGTTTGTACGTGAAGGCCGGGATTGCGAAGGAACGTGCAGCGTTGCTGGTGATCATCGCGGGCCTGTCCGACGGGCGTAAAGTGCTGCTGGCCTGCGAGAGTGGACAGCGGGAGAGCACGGAGTCCTGGAGCCACATTCTCCGCAATCTGAGGGAGCGTGGCCTGAAGCTAGGGAAGCTTACGGTGGCCGATGGTCACTTGGGCATTTGGTCCGCACTGGCCGAGCAACACCCTGAGGGGAAGGAACAGCGTTGCTGGAACCACAAGGCGATGAACGTGGTCGATCACCTGCCTAAAACCGAGCAGCCAGCCGGTAGACAACTCCTCCACAGCATGGCTTTCGCTGAGTCCCGGGCTCAGTGCGAACGGAAGCGGGATCAGTTCATCCGGCGGTATCAAAAGAACTACCCAAAGGCGGGTGAAACGCTGCTGCGGGACTGGGACCGGATGGTCACCTTCTACGACTTTCCATAAGGAGCACTGGACCCATCTGAGAACGACTAACATCGTCGAGTCGCCCTTCGATATGGTTCGTCTCCGTACCAATGCGGCGCGTCGCTTCAAGAGGGTCGAAAACGCCACGGCGATGATCTGGAAATTATTACGTGTCGCTGAGAAAGCCTGGCGACACTTAAAAAGGATCCGATCTCCTACAAGAGGTCTATGATGGTCAGCACTTCGCTGATGGCATCAGAGTCGTGTCGAAATCGAAGGCCGCCGCCTGATGACTTTTACACACCTTTTGTAATGACCTCACGCTGAGATGAAAATTGTTCGACTAGGCTTGATCTCGGTTTTCCTAACGCCGTTTTGCGTTTCCCTAACGCCGTTGGCCTTTGGACAGTTGACCGACCGCAACCCTGTCGACGAGCTACAAGCCCAGGTGACGGAGGCACAGGAGGATGCCGGGGTGGGGCTCACTTCGGATCAGGAACGGCAGTTGGCGTTGCTGATCGAAGAGGAGCGGCAGGGAGCGGAAAACCTCTTTGGCGAGACCTGGGACTTCAGCCAGGGGCCGCCGCAGGGGGAACAGCGGGATCAGGCTCTGGCCGGCATTCGCTGGATGTATGACGCATTGAAGCAAAAGCTGCCCGCTTATATGACGGACGAACAGCGAGCGGCATGGGAGAGTTACCAGACCGAGGTCGAGAGGCAATCCTACATCGAAGATTCCCCAAATTCCGGAGCCGAGAGCCGCAGGGTTCAGCAGATTCGCGTGACCAACAACGCATTCAATGTCAACACGGACAACCAGGCCGGGGGTGGCGGCCTGAGAGAAGGTGGCTCGAGAACTGAGGTGATCGAGCGGGGCGGTGTGGGCGCCTACCACGGCAATCTTGCTTGGACATTGCAGGACGAATCGCTGAACGCGCGAAATCCCTTTGCCCCGAACAAGCCACCTTATTACGAACGGACCGTCTACGCGAACATCAGTGGACCCATCCTTCGAGACCGGCTCACGCTGAACTTCACCGTCGACGACAACAAACAGGAAAACGTCGGCACCGTTAAAGCCGAAACACCGGACGGCCCGTTTTCCCTTGGCGTTACCCGACCGACGCTCAGACGGTTCTACGACGCAAAAGGCGTGCTGCAGCTTCGGGATGCCCATTCGATCATTATGGGTTTCCAGTACGGCACGACAGACAGCCGGAATGAAAACGTGGGCGACTTCACGTTGCCCGAACGCGCTTCTAAGGACCAACGAGCAGAACTACATGACCGATCTCCGGCAAGTCTCCATTCTCTCCGACCGGACGGTTCATGAGGTCAACTTGAAATGGAGTAAATCGCATAGCGAGACGATTCCGTTCAGCAATGCACCAGCGATCAACGTCAGGGGCGCTTTCGATTCAGGCGGCGCGCAGAACCTGCAACGGACCAACAGGAATACTTACGAATTGTCCAACCTCGTTTACTTTGCCGGTGACACGCTGACCATGAGAGCTGGGGTCCAGGCCTGGCACATGCGCCAGAGCTCGTTCTCAGAGGAGAATTTCTTTGGCGAGTTCACCTTTTCCGATCTTGAGAGTTTCCGTGCCGGGACGCCACTGCAATACCGGGTTCAGTGCTGCGATCCCCTGTTCGAAATGAGCCAGACACAGGTGGCGCTGTTCTCGCAGAATGACTTCAGGCTGACCAACACACTCACCCTGATGCTCGGTGCGCGCTACCAGGCGCAAACCAATATTCATGATAGGAACAACTTTGATCCACGGATTGGTTTCGCCTACGCAATCGGCAACTCGACTGTGATCCGGGGAGGAACAGGGTTGTTCACCAGTTTTCGGATGGACAGACTTATAGAAACGTTTGGCCGGCTGGATGGGAAACGGAGATACGAGATCCTGATTGATAGTCCAGGCTGGCCGGACGATCCCACCGCATCTGGCAGCATCCGGCCTCGATCCTCCCGACTGATCCAGCCCAATCTTCTGGCGCCCTATTACTGGGTATCACAGGTGGCTGTGGAGCGGAGCCTGCCTAAGAATCTCTTCGTGACCATGTCCTATGAAGTCCATCGCGGCACCAAGCTAAACCGAACCCGGGACATCAATGCGCCCCTTCCGGAAACCGGCATCCGGCCGGATCCTGGCAAAGGCCAGATTGCTCAGCTCCAGAGCAGCGGCATTTCACTCCATCGGCATCTCAAAGCGTCCATGCGGCAGCGTTTCGGCATCTTGAATGTAGTCGCCGACTATCTTTATTACCGCGGAAGAAACGACGGTGAGACCCGTGACCGCAGGAACGATATTGGACTGCCGACCAATAGCTACAACCTCCGTCTGGAACTCGGAAACGTGACGCGCGCGCGCCACACGTTTAATGCAGGGGTCAATTCAAGGTTACCGTGGGATGTCTACCTCACGACAACAATCAACGCGAGGACCGGCCAGTTTTACAGCATCACAACCGGCAAGGACGACAACGGGGACGGTGCGATCAACGACCGACCACCCGGCGTGCCCAAAAACAGCGAAGTGGGGCCACACTTTTTCAATGTCAGCTTTAACTTCTCTAAAGCATTCGAGTTGAACCGCAGCGGATCTAGCGCGGTTTCCAGTCCTCAAATAAACGTCTTCGCAAATCTAAACAACGCTTTCAATATGACCCATCCAGGGACGCCCAGCGGCGTCCTGACCTCGTCCTTCTTCGGGAGGTCCTTCAATGCAACCGAGCCCCGGACCATCGAAGTCGGAATGAGATTCCAGTTTTGATTTGTCAGGAGTCTGTGGTGACAGTCAACGTAGCACGCTTGCTTGTTTCATCGGATCATTCACGTGGTCTGACGCCTCGGCCTCCGCCTCATTGTCGACCCGCACCGGCTGACCTGTACGGGTCTGTTACGGCTTATTTTTCAACGTATTGGCAAACCGAAATTATCTGCGAGCAAGAGACCTCGCCTTTCACCATGAGCTGATGGAGCACCAAGGAATCCGAAACACAGACGGAGGTTGTCATGAAAAAATATGCATGCATGATTTTGATCGTCTTCCCGTTCGTTGCCTACGGTTTTGCCCAGAGCACGAACAGTCGGTATGAGGTCACGTTTTTCGGTGCGCCTCCCGCTGGACAAGACGTGTGGAACCTGCCGCGGGCGGTAGCGCCCGATGGCACGGGATCGATATTCCTGTTCAGGGCCTCCGATCCGCCGGTCCTCGTTTTCAACCGTGAGGGAGAACTTCAGAGAACCTGGGGTGACGGATTATTCCCCGATGCGCACAGCCTCGACTTCGACCATGAGGGGAATTTGTGGATCACGGATAGAAACGCCAACATGGTTTACAAATACACGACCGACGGAAGGCCACTTTTGGCACTCGGGAAAGGACAGGGGTGGTTGGCGACAAACGAATCGAGGGACGCTTTCAACGGCCCGGCCGACGTCGCTGTTGCTCGCAATGGCGATATCTTCGTGGCGGACGGTCATACGAACTCCCGCGTCGTGCATTTCTCTGCGGATGGAGAATTCATCAAGATCATTGGTGGCACGAAGGGACCAGCCCCGGGCCAGTTCGATGTTCCCCACTGTCTCGCGATCGATTCGAGAGACCGCCTGCTCGTGTGTGACCAGCAGATGGAAGCGGGCAATGCGCGCGTTCAAATTTTCGATCAGAACGGAACGTTTATCGAACAGTGGACCCAGATCGGCTTGACGCAGCCGACGGGAATGGCCATTGCCGCCGACGATACGGTTTACATCGGGGACACTGATGGTAATTCGATCACGGTCTTGAAGGACGGGAAAGTAATCGATGTGATTGGAGGTTTGCAGGCTCGGCCGCACGACGTCGCGCTGGATCCGGAAACCGGCATATTGTACCTGGCAGATCCGGTCTCGTCAATGATTGCAGCAGGGAACTCGTTGGACCCGGATGCACCTGCGGGATTCTTTAAGCAGGTCATACCGAAACCCGGGCTATGATTTCCGCCGCCGCTCGGTGGCGAAGCTGACCCGCAAGCCGCTTCGCATTGTACGGGGGATTGCGCGGATCCCTGGATCCGTAGAATGTTTTCGGGTGGCGCGTCTTTCGTGACGCCCTTGACGCCCTGAAATGCCGCGCGAGGACAAATTTATCGCTCGTTCGATCCGCCGGCCAACCACAGCAACTGAGCTTCCATACATTCGGTCATCACCGTCGTATGGTTCTGGATGTATTCCCTTCCGACAAAGGGGTGAGGCGCACCCGGCTGTCGGAATCTCAAAGCGGTGAACTTTTCGAAGGTCTTATCGTGCTGTGGATGGATCGAGAGAAAAACATCAGCTCCGGCGTTCGCCGCAATATCGTTAAATCGCTTGATCGAAGTCGACCATGTTCTTATGGCCGTGGGCATATCCGGGAAATACGGAACGCCGTAGTCCTCCATCGTCGCACCCCGGCCTCCCAGAATGTAACCGATATGTTGCTGGTTTCCATCCTTAAGCGGGATCAAGGTTGACAACGTGCCGGGCGTGTGGCCCGGAGTGATGTAGAGCGTCAGCGTGGTATCGCCGAGCGTCAGCTTCATGCCGTCAGTAGCCACCATGTCTTTTCTGGGTTTGAGGTCGACGGTCTGATTGCTCTTCGCCAGGACGTCCCAATCGGTCTCGGACATGATGAGGTGCGAACCGTAGGTGTCCTGGAGATACTTGGCCCCGAAATAGCGATCGCCGTGGGCGTGGTGGAGGATCACGTATCGGATCTCGGCGGGATCGAGACCGACTCTTCTCAGACCATTCGTAACCAGATCCTCCACGCTGTAGTCGTAGCCCGAATCGATCAGTATGATGCCCTCCGACGTCGTCACCGCCCATACGGACTGGTTATTCTGGTTGCTGCTGCCGACATAATACAAGTTGTCGAACACCTTCACGGGGTCGGTATACCATGCCGATCGGTCCTCACTCCTTGGGGCGGCAAACGCACGTGGCGCCGACGACAGTTGCGTAATCACCGCATCAGGCTTGGGTTCGCGGCACATCGAATCAAATGTTTCGCTGATGTCGTGCCCTGGCCGATATGCCGCCCCACGGGCTGTGGCCACATGGGCCTGGACCGCGGATGTCTGGGCGTTCCCCTCAATCGTGACCCAACCGGTGAAAAGCAAAACGATGCAGCAGACAGCGACGCGAAGGCAATTCATAGTTTTTTCTCTCCCAGTTCGGAATTGAGCGGGAACAGTATATGGTGCAGGGGACAGCCCCCGCCCAGTTGTGGGCGAGCTTATACCCCCGGCTTCCTGATGATCTGTTTAATGAATCCTCCCGGTGCACGCGGGTCCGTCGAGTTACCGGCCGCCACAATGGACGTTGGAGGATCGGCGATGTAGAGCACTCCTGTTTCCGGATCCAGCGCAACGCCGTGGGGACGAGCCTGCAGATTTCCAATCACATCGATGACGCGTCCATCCTTCAGGATCGTAACTGAATTACCACTGGTATCCGCGATGTAGACCGTGTCGTCTGCGGCAATGTCGATGCCCGTCGGCCGTATCAGACCGATGTCGGTCCACTGTTCGATAAACGTTCCATTCTGATCGAAAACCTGAACCCGCCCGATTCCCATCTGATCGTCCAGAACGAGCAAGCGGCTCCGTGAATCGATCGCAACCCCATGGGGACGCCCGAACTGGCCGGGTCCCGGTCCCTTCGTGCCGCCGATGATCTTGATGAACTCCCCATCTTTCGAGAAGTGAACGACGCGGGAGTTGTAGTGGCCATCGGCCACGAAGAAATCACCATTCCGGGCGACGGCGATGTCGGCCGGGCCATTGAACGTGTCAGTAGAGCGATTGTCGCCGGCCACACCCTTCTTTCCGAGCGCCAACAGTTGCTCTCCGTCCCGGGTGTATTTGTACACCATATGGGTATCGCAATCGCTGATCCAGAGGAAGCCTTCATGGTCGAAATCGATGCTGTGGGCATCGGGGAACAATCCGTCACCCCAGGTTCTCTGAAGTTCTCCAGCACGGTTGAAAATAAGGACCGGGGATTGCTCGACGGTCGCCGATGGCGGTCCGGAAGGCCTGATGACGAAGACCGCTCCCTCCCCGTCAACGGCTACCGAACGTGGCCGGTTCCACACATCCTGTCCAGGCGGAGGTGTACTGAAGAAAGTGACCTCATACTTGTCATTCGTGGTCTGGCCGAAAGCGCCCGCGACCGGGGCGAATAGGACCAGGAGCACACCCAGGTATTGTTTCATGAAAAACTCCTGTTTCGATTTTGCTCCACTATAGAATAAGTACTGCAAAATGTGGACTTTAATGAGTGGACGAATTCGAATAGGCCTCGCTCATTTCGGAACCAGTGTATCCTGCCAGCGATAGTAAGCTGCGCTCACTAGGGTGTCAACACGTTTGGTATGGTGGGGACACTGCCGGCTGGCCGGTCGTTCCCGCAACCCGCTGCTGGGCGAATCAATGGGCGAATGATGGATGCCGGGCGGGACTTGAGCTAGCATCTTTGCTGGAATTCACAGGTAGCGATGCATAGTATCTTTGGCAAGGTCGGGCACGTCGGTGGCGTCACGAAATCAACGAATTTGATCCGGCTTTCGGGCGCCGCTGGGCATCGGCAGTCGAGGTGCTTGCCCTGATTAAAGAGCAAGCTGGAAGGGGTCGCATGAAAGAATTCGTCTGTGTAATTTCACTGGTCTTCTGTTTAGCTACGGGCGCATCTGGCCCGGTTGCGGGCGCATTGGCGCAGACAACGAACAGTCAGTATGAAGTCACGTTTTTTGGTGGACCTCCTCCGGGGCAGGATGTCTGGAACCGGCCGTATTCGGTAGCGGCCGACGGGGAGGGATTAATCTTCGTTTTTGCGTCTTACGACCCACCCGTGCTTATTTTCAACCGTGAGGGAGAACTCCAGAGAACCTGGGGTGACGGATTGTTTCATGATGCGCACAGCATTGACATTGACGATGAAGGATTCCTGTGGCTTACGGATTCCGACGGTCACATGGTTTACAAGTTCACAAGAGATGGAAGGCAACTTTTGGCGCTCGGGAAGAAAGGCATGCCTGGCGACAACACGTCGACGGATGCTTTCAACGGCCCTGCCGACGTCGCCGTTGCGGCCAACGGCGATTTCTTCGTGGCGGACGGCCACTACAATTCCCGCATCGTGCACTTCTCAAAAGAGGGTCAGTTCATCAAGATCATTGGAGGCACGAAGGGACCCGGTCCAGGACAATTTGATCTCCTGCATGCCATAACGATCGATTCGGAAGGCCGGTTGCTGGCTCTGGACCAGCAAGTGTCGGTGCAGAACGCGCGGGTCCAGGTTTTCGATCAGAATGGAACGTTTATCGAACAGTGGACGAACATCGGAGGTCACCAACCGACCGGAGTCGCCATCGCCGCCGACGATACGGTCTACGTTTCGGATGCCGATGGCAACTCGATCACGATTTTGAAGGACGGAAAAATAATCGATGTCATCGGATATCTGCAGGCGCGGCCGCACAACATCGCGCTGGATCCCGAAACGGGCGTATTGTATCTGGCCGATCCTCCAACATCGATGCTGGCGAGGGGCAACTCGCCGAATGCGAATGGTAGGGGAGGCTTCATCAAGACGGTCAGAAAGAAATCGATCCGGTAGGGCAGCCCAAAACGGCGTTCGGCTTGGGCGTATTTTCGTGCTTCTCCGCCTGCAAAACCGGGCGTTTTCAGCTTCGACCGCCGGTCACCCAACCTCACTCGATCGCGATGGTCGGTGTGTACCCTGAATGTTTCAATTTAAATCTTCCCCGCGCCAGACCCGGCGATACTCCTCGAAGTTTTCTGCCGCAGCATCGGCAATCCCTGAACCTTCAAACGCTTTCGACAAACCCCAAAAAGCGCGGCCACTCTGCGGTTCATTCCCAAGGGCTTCGAGGTAGGCAGATTCCGCAGTCTCGAAATCACGGGCGTTGAGCGCCGCGCTACCCAGCAGTTCAAGTACCGGGCGGGGATACACCGGCGGCTCGGTGTACTCCATTTCGGATTCTAACTGGGCCGCGCGCCGAAGCCCTGCGACTCCATTGGCCAGGTCTCCCGTACTCGCATCGATGTATGCCTCGAGTTCGGAGCGTGCAATCAGGTACTGCTGCGGCACTGGACTGACGTAGCGTGCGACTTCACCGACCGCTTCGTCCATCAGCATCAGGGCGTTCCGTGCGCCCGCGGCATCTGATTTGGCGGCATAGGCGAGCCCCTGTGCCCATTGGTACCAGATGGTCTCAACAGGTTGTTCCTCGAAGGGCAACGTCGTACCATCCAGAATCTCGTCCCACTTTTCAAATCGCACGAGCGTCTTCACCAAAATAGACCAACCGACGCGGTAAATCTGGACAGCTTCGGGATCCGCCGGATTCTCCCTGGCCGACATGAGATCGGCGATGCGGGACATCGCGTCACGGTAGTTGCCTTGCAAACCCAACACATGCAGGAACAGAAACTCGTTGTGCAGGTGGTGCATTTTGGAGTACTGCGCGTTCGATGCCATGTATTCGCGTTCCTTGGCGGCTGTCGCCAGAAACGCCTCCACAGCTTCATCAAACATGCCGATCTGGCCATAGACATGGCCGGGCATGTGGAGCGCATGGGGAATATCCGGTGAGAGCATGGCGTAGCGTTCGGCAAACGGCAGCGCTTCCCTCAGGTCCAGGCTTCCTTCGAGTGCGTGGACCAGGAAATGATTGGCGCCCACATGATCCGGATTCTCCGCCAGCACCTGCCGCAGCAAGTCCAGGCTCTCGACGGTCCGGTCTCTGGGGGATTTCGTAGATCGATCGTAGCCATTCTCAAGTGCCAGCGCGAGGATTGACTTCGCATCCAGATCGTCGGGAAACGATTCGACGAGTGTTTGCATCGCGACAATGTAGGCAGCCTCCGGATCTTCCTCCCGGGGGTTATGTCGCGCGGTCACGGCTTCAATATACTGGCGTTCGCGCGGCGTGATGGAATCGAAGGCCGAGTAAGCAAGAAAAAGGGCGTCGCGCACGCGTGCTTCGGGTGAGTTTTCCGGAGCCACCAGAGGCAGCGTCCGAGGGGGCCCGAGCGCAAGCTGATACGTGGGGACGAAGATGCCCTGAGAAGTCATCACAATGCCCCAATAGGCCATCGCTGCTCCCGGATCCAGTTTGGCAGCCTCAATGAACGAGCGCTCTGCTTCGGAGAACCAAAAGCCGTAAAGTTGCGCGACACCTTGATTGAAATATTCCTGAGCGCGTTCGGAGTTTGTGGTGATGGGGAAATCGACGCGTCCCATGCCATCCATGAGGCCGCCGGCAGAGGGGGGTGTTGGTGGGGACACCCTTCCGGAAGGGGATGCGCGATCTGACGAGGACTGCCGTTCGTCGCCGTCTTCAGCGGGTGAAGCACACCCATGGAGGGAAAGGGCGAGCGCTAGTACGAAGGTTAAGCGCCATGAACGGTGCACCGCCGTCAATCCCCTGTCAGAAACGAGTCGGCGCATGATCCACTTCCCACTGTTGTTGAAACGGAGAGTGCTTACGGCCTGATGAGGTAGCCGGTATCCGTCTCCTCACGGTGTGTGTAGTGGCAGTTTCTGCACGTTGCTTGCATGGCTGAATAACCGTCCTGCGCCATCTCGATGTTGTTGGTTCTGGCAGCTACGCCGACCGCCACGGCGCCTTCGCGCGCATCTCTCGCCAAATCAAGAGCATATTTGCTGTTGAATGGCGCCCAAAACGCCTCGACTTCCTCGAACAGTCCTTCCAGGCTGGCCGCGGCTTCAATGGCTGCGGCGGCGCTCTCCGCATCCAGAGTCGGGTCCGCGCTCTCGCTATCCGGGGCGTCGTCCTCACCTGCATCATTCAGATTTTCATTCAAGATGCGGAACGCGCCACCGATTTCCTGCATTACTAGATCATAGGGCCTGTTCTGGGCGAGCGAGGTCGCGCCTCCTGCAAACAGCCCCGCAGTAACTATCATGATTACAGCAAACTTTTGATGCATCTTTTCCCCTAACCCTATCGGCAATCCATCCGGGTCTCTGAGAAATTCTGAAACTTAGCGTCCGAAATTGTGACGAACAGGGTGATTGGTATTTCGCGATGTGCGGACATCAGCACCATTTCTTTTGGCGCTGCTGTTTGCGCCGCGACTGGCATCGCGGCGCAAACGCAAGCATGAAAGGTCAGTAGAAACCTTTTCTAACTCTTCATATCCCCTGACCTAGACGTACAGTTCTTCGATTTCCGTCAGGGGAATAAACTCCGGACCTCCGAGGGGAGCCGTTTGCTGGTATTCATATGCGCGTCCCGACGGCGTGTCCTCAATCTTCTTGGAGTAGTCGATTCCCAAAGCCGAATAGAGCGTCGACACAACGTGATCCATCATGGGTTGTTCCTGGTGCTGCCATCCCACGTCGATCGTTTTGTACCCGTCGGTCTTTCCGATAACCCGTCCCGGCTTGACGCCTCCGCCCATAAACAAATTCGTGAAACAGAAGCCCCAATGATCCCGGCCAAGGTTGGAGTTCATCTCCGGATTCCGTCCGAATTCATGGACAATCGCGATCATGGTTTCATCCCACATCGTCTTTCCGGGTTCCTTGCCGGGCATCTTCCTGAGATCTTCAACGAAGCTACCCAACGCCTGATCAAACCGGGGGCCGCTCTCGTAAATGGAGAGTATTGCACCCCGCGGTGCTAAAGCTCCGCGGCCGTAGAGTTGATCATGGTTATCGAACGACCCGTTGCCACCGTTATAGGAGTTCGCCACCCATAGGAATCGTGCGCCGGCGTCGGCGGCCAGGACATTCCGCGCTAAGAGCAGCGAATTGCCGATCTTTGCTAACCCTGGGTCTTTATCCACCCCGTAACGAATCCTTTCCTCTTCGGAGATATCCAGAACTTCCCGGAACCGCTCGTCCCTAAGCATTCGGTATGCGTAATCGTAGTGAGGCTTGTACTCATCGGCCTTCCCGCCGATCGGAGCGCTTGCCACGGGTGAAACCTCCGCCATTCTGTTCAGCACGCGATAGCGCCTTTCCAGAAGTTCGTCGTTTGACAGCGTCGTCGAGCCCTCGCTGACCTCAGGCGGTTTTGCACCGAAGCTCTCGAATACCGTGCTGGAGTTTATATCCAGTGCCGCATAGCGCGCGGGCAACATTCCAGATCCGATCGGCGGGCAGCGAACCAGCCACTGATCGAACATCATAAATGTGGGGAAGGTGTCGGACTCTTGACGCTGGGAGTCCAGTTCGTAGGCCGCAATGCTGCCAAACGCGGGTATCTCTCTGACAATAGCCGCGTTCAGCGAGCGACCCGCCTGCGTGTGATACTGGGCGGAGAAGTGAACCAGCGCGTTCTCATACATCGAACGCACCAGGGTGGCATGCGGCGCCCACCGGTCATAGTTCGGAAAGAGGGTCCTGGACATTTGAAATTCACTGTTCACGTTCTCGATGTTCAGATCATCAGCCGTAAACCGGGTTTCTTTGAAATCCAGAACCTCGTGCGGACTCATGGCGCCACAATTCTGTATGACAACAACGTTACGGGCATTCCCCCGGGGTGTCACCGTCCTGCTCTGTGCGCTGATCTTACGCGGAAATGCCGCCCCAGCCAGGCTGGCGCCGGCACCAATGCCAAACAGCTTCAACAATTCGCGACGGCTCAGATTACCAATGTCTTGACGCATTCCTTTATCCTCCTGGCTATTCAAGTACCGATTATCGAAACCTATTATGACTCCTGAACTCACGATGAGCCGGGCGAGGGCCGTTGGAGCCATCGCCCGGCTTCTTCAACATATCAGTGATTCACTAAGAACTCCGGTGAATTCAGCAACGACCATTGAATGTCCTCAAGGCCGATTTTCCTGTCTTCCGCGATTACACGCTTCGCTACTTCCGTTTCCGCGTCGGTGGGGTAGCGTGTCAGACTCGACAAGAACAGATCCGCGATCATTTCATCGTCTGATTTGCCAGAGTTCAACAAGGTTGCGACGCGCGTGCCTCCTTCAGCGCTCACCCGTTGGGTAACGAGGGGCGAACTCATCATCATCATCGCCTGCGTCGGACTGGTTATATTTTTGTCCGCAGGTGCCGCTGCACGCTCGACCTGGTAATACGCCTGCATGAACGCGAAGAGGTTCCTCACCTCCTCATTAGCGCCTCGCCCACGGCCCTTGACGTCGGTTGGATTGTGCATCTGTTTGACGTAGCTGCGGCTCTCTCCGTCTTGCTCGAGCTCATACGGAGTCCCAGTTGCCTGAGCGATGAGATCGACAGCCTCCGGTCCCGTCAATACACGGGCGAACCGCCGCGCATGATACGGAATATAGGCATTCTCCCATTCACCGCCAAAGCGGGTGGACAGTTGATACGCGTTGGACTTCATGATCGTCTTGATAACACGATGAATACTGAAGTTATTGCCGCGAAAGTCTTCAGCCAGCGCAGTCAACAATTCGGGATTGCTCGGCTGAAGTGTCCACGGCATCGGTGGTGGATTTGCGGGATCCAGCCGGTCCAGGTCAAAACCGTCGTAGGGCTCGACTAGACCAACCACCATCAACCTTTGCCAAACGATGTTGACCAGCGTGCGCGAGAATTGGATATGGGTTGGCAGTATCCGGCCTAAGGCCTTTCGGTGTGACTCGCCCGGTCGCGGTTCCTCTCCCGTCAGCAGGAATGCCGGCTGGTAGGTTCTACCATCGCGCGGGAAGCGGGTCTCTGCCGGAGTGTAGTAAAGTCCGTCGTCTCCCGTGTTGTATCCGGGGGCCAGATCGTCAAACATGCTGCTGCCGAAGTAGAACGAGCGGGCACTGCCGTCGCTGCGTCCGACGTTTCGCATCTGTCCGTAGAAGGCCGCCTGCTTCCAGAAGTCGGTTCGCCTCATCCGGGTCAAGAAAAGATTGAAGCTATCGGTGTGCCCCGCGCCGTCATGGCAGGAAAAGCAGGCCGTATCCAGGCCCAGAAACACGCGCCCGATATCCGTCGTAATCTCATCAATCCAGTCCAGACGGTTCAGACCTTTGTAATCGTCCGCATCGGTCCACATTCCGCATCGAGTCGCGAAATAGCCGATAGGATCATAGAAGGTGAGCGCCGTCGGGAAACTCCTCGCATTCTTGGTCGTGGGCGTCACGATGTCGGCGAACACCTCGTTATAGGGCCGGTCCGACTTGAGCCATTCCTTGATCCAGATATGAATAGGCGGCATTCGGTTCCGGAGCAACTCGCCCCAGTGATACGCCCACTGGTCGGCGAATTCTTCCGTGCCAATCAGCGAGTCGATCAGCTCATCGCGCTTGCTCGGATCGGTGTCGGCCAGAAATGAACGGGCCTTCTCGAGTGTCGGCAGAGAACCGGTCAGATCCAGGTAAGCCCTTCTCAGAAACTCATCGTCACCGGCCAGGGGCGCGTGCGGAATATTGTCGCGCTCTATCCGTCCAAAGATGTGTTCGTCGATGAAATTATTTCGAGGCACCGACTCATACGAAGCCCCATCACCAGGCAACCTCGAAGCCAGAGCCTCTGTCACCCGACTGGCCTCTGCGGCCGCATTCTGACCCTGCAAGAGCCTTTCATGTGCTTCTTCGAGAAGATCCTGATCGATTTGCTGGTTCGGCTGCGTCTGGTCCTGCTGCGCAACGACAACGAGTGACAGACCCAGGACGGTCCCCATCGCCGCAACCAGTTTGATGGTCCTTAACATAGTCTTAGCTTCCTCCTCATTACTGGACATCTACGACTGACATCTACGACAAGCTGAACATCTTGTTCCAATTGTTAGGCGTCTACAGACCCACCAACGGTGAATGGTCCAAGATTAGAGCGTGTGTGGACGGGCTTAGCTTACACTAATGGACAATATTTCCCTCAATAAATTCTCCACAATTATACACGTTTTTTCGGGTCTCCTGGCTCTTTTGTCAAACTAATAAGTCAAATTATTTGGCTTGACTGATCGGATGTTTGAAGCTCCCGCGAACGCAGCTGAAAACTTCGATGGAGATTCGGGTCGTCAAATTAGGCCAAGTTTGACTGTTTCTTGCAAGAATAATCGTATTTGAGCTTCACCTGAGAGGATCCAGAGATCAGGATTTCTCTGGATCTTCCCGAAGACCGTCTCCGCGGCCAGGGAGGCCGCGGCAGCCCCCGACATCGCTCGATCAGTTGTTCTATCAAATTCCGGTATCCGTTCCATGAAAATATAATACTGTTCGCCGGAACTCTACGCGGGTATCCTGTTCACCCGGGCTAAGGCGAGTGCCCTGAGAGCTACTTACGGTGAGCGGAAATCGGTAGTCTAGAATGGTTAGTGGTTCTGATTAGTGGAGTATTACAAAGGAGACAAATATGAACTTTTTCAGAAATTTGTTCATTGGCTTCCTGCTATCGGTGATGACCTGCGGCAGTGTTTGGGCGCAGGCCACAGCCCAGCTTAGCGGCACCGCCGCGGATACGACTGGAGCGTTGCTGCCGGGCGTGGAAGTGACCGCGACGCAGACCGCCACAGGCGCCATCCGGGTGGCGTTGACCAATGAAACCGGAACTTACGTGCTGCCGAATCTGCCGTTAGGTCCCTACCGGCTGGAGGCGGCCTTGCCGGGATTCCAGACATTTGTGCAGACTGGAATCGTCCTGCAAGTGGGTAGCAATGCAACGCTGGACGTTGAACTTCAGGTTGGCCAGGTGACCCAGACAATTGAAGTTACGGCCAATACGGCCCTGGTGGAGACGCGCAGCCTGAGCGTCGGCCAGGTGATGGCAACGGAACGGATCGTGGCGCTGCCGCTCAACGGGCGCAACGTTCAAGAGTTGCTGGTGCTTCAGGGCGGAGCCGTGCAAGCCCATCAGGAGGGTGGCATTAGTTTTAGCTCTGACCGGGTGAGCATCTCGACCGCCGGCCAAATGGTCACGGCAACCGAAACCAAGCTGGACGGCATTCGCCATATCGATTCGTATGATGGCGTGGCGCTGCCGCTTCCATTTCCCGATGCCCTGTCGGAGTTCCGGACGGGAATTGGCGGCCAGCAGGCGTCAGAGGGACGCGGAGCCCAGATAGCCGCGGTGACCTCGTCGGGGACGAATCAGTTTCACGGCAATCTGTTCGAATTTCACCGCAATGACCTGTTCAACGCTCGGCACTACTTTTCGAGAACCAACAGCACCTTGAAGCGGAATCAGTTCGGCGGGACGATTGGCGGGCCGATCATCGAGAACAAACTGTTTTTCTTCGCCGGGTACCAGGGCACAACGATCCGCGAGGATGCAGGGAACGAGCGGGAAATCATTCCCACACCGAAGATGCTCGCGGGTGATTTTACGACCCACGCCGGTCCGGCTTGCAACGCCAAGCCGATCACAATGAAAGGTGGCTTTGTGGACAACAAGATCGATCCGGCGTTGTTCGACCCGATCGCACTCGCCCTCGTCGCCCGCCTTCCGTCCTCTGGTTTCGATGAGTGCGGGGAAATAACGTTCGGTTCGCCGAATAAGGAGAACAGGACCCAATACATGGGCAAGATGGACTACCAGGCCAGCGACCAGCACTCGCTGTTTGGACGCTATCTGTATACCGCTTACGATTTCCCGCAGTCGTTCAACCCGGACAATGTATTTACTGCAGACACAATATCGGACGCCCAATCCTATGCGTTCACTACCGGGAGCACCTATCTGCTCAATCAAGAGACCGTCAATTCGCTTCGTTTGTCGTTTACGAGGGTCAAGAGGTTTTCGGCACACGAGCAGCTTTTCAGTATGAGCGAGTTGGGCTCCAACGTCTACGACGGTTACTCCCCCAAGAATGTGGGCATCGGTATCACCAGTGGGTTTGACCTCAGTTTTGGCAGTGATCGCGATGTTGGGACGCAACTCTATCAATTAGCCGACGATGTGACCATGGTGCGTGGAAACCATCAGTTTGGGTTCGGTGGCATGGTGGGCCACTCGCGGCAGGTCTTTGTTTCCGGGAGCGGCCGTGTGCCCCAGTTCCGATTCACCGGGACCTTTACCGGGAGAGGGTTGGGCGATTTTCTTTTGGGAAAACCGACTCGAATGAATCAGGTCACTGGGCACTTTGCCTACCTCAGGCAGAATTTCATTTCGTTCTATGCCCAGGACACCTGGCAGGCGACGCCAAACCTCACGCTCAGCGCCGGCCTGCGCTGGGAGCCCATACTGCCGCATATCGACGTCCAGCGGCCGGTCCCCTATGTTGTCAACTATAATGAAGAAAACTTCACGCAGGGAATCAGAAGCCAGGTGTTCGTCAATGCGCCTCCGGGACTGCTCTTCGCTGGAGACCCGCAATTTGAGCAGAGTTGGAACGAGAATCTGGACAAACCGATGGGGAACCTCTGGAACCCGTATTGGAATGGGTGGGCGCCTCGCGTGGGTCTGGCGTGGGATGTCACGGGTGACGGCCGCACCTCGGTGCGCGCGTCCTATGGGCTCAGTTTTCTCAACTACCCGGGAAATGCGCGGCTGGGCACCCAGACCAGCATGGCACCCCACGGTGGATCCGCCACTAACAACAATGTCGTGGGAGGTATAGCTGACCCGTGGCTCGGGTTCCCCGGCGGGAATCCCCACCCGAGGGCATTGAACACGGACATGGTGTTTCCTGCGCGCGCCGAGATCATGCCGGAGAAAGCGGATCTCACTCCGACTTACAGTCAAGCACTAAACTTGAGCGTGCAAAGAGAAGTAACACAGGGGACGCTCGTGTCGGTGAGCTATGTAGGAACCTTGATGTTCCATACGCAGGCAACGCAGTCACTGAATCAGTCCCTGTTCATTCCTGGCCTCGGCGATGCCAGCGGCAACTGCTTCTTGAATGGGGCGGTGACGCACTACACGGTCGATCCAGGCAGCGAGTGTTCGACTGTTTTCAATACGCAGACGCGCCGCCGGTTGACCTTCTTGAGGCCCGATTTCGAAGATGAATTTGGAAGGCTGGCGATGCGGGACAACGGCGGGACGCAGAACTACCACGGGATGATCGTTTCCGTAGAGCGCCGGGCCGCCCAGGGTATCAACCTGAACGCAAACTACACCTGGTCCCGCTGCATTGGGGATTATCTGGGCCGCGGTAATGCCGGCTATGGCTCCAGTGCCGACCACGCGTATTTAGATCCGAGCAATCGGGCGCACGACCGGGGCAATTGCAGAATGGACCAGCGGAACGCCTTCAATTTGTTTGGGGTGTTCTCGACTCCGGAATTTGCCGATCGCACACTGAACCTGGTGGCCGGCGGGTGGAGCCTCTCCCCAATTTACCGGGTGACCTCCGACCACTCGAATGCAATTCGGTCGAACCAGTCCTCTGGACAAAGAACCGTCACCCTTGGACGCGTTAGCAGCTCCCGGGCCGCGGCTGAGCCGGGTGTGGACCGTTGCCTGTGCGATGCGTCCAACCAGCGCCCGAATCAGATATTGGAAAACGTCTACCTCGACACCTCGGGCGATCCCGGAACGCAGTACCTGAATCCGGATGCGTTTGGGCAGCCGGAGGCAGGCACCTACGGGAACAGCGGCCGCGACGTGCTGGACCTCCCGACTTGGTTTCAGTTCGATGTGTCCCTGGCGCGGACCTTCAACATCCGCGAAAACCAGACTTTGGAGTTTCGAGCCGAAGCCTATAACGTGTTGAACAGTTTCCGGACGGGGGCGATCAATACAGACTGGAGTTCATCCCGGTTTGGCAAGATCCGCACCGCGCTGGATCCGAGGATCCTACAGTTCGCCTTGAAGTATTACTTCTAATACGGCGGACTGCATTCCAGGCCACACGAGGGCTTGCCCTTGTGTGGCCCGGATCTCAATACTGGGAGTACGATGGATTTGGAAACGAACGGCCCAATTGGAAGCGGTGCGTCCAGATAGCATTTCGGTGCTTCTCGGTAGAAGCCAGTCCCTCCCATAGCTGACACGCTCGATAGCGGTCCGCGTCATCAGTCAAGCAACCTCTGATTTATCCCGCCAGCGGCTGCATTCTTGAGCTTCCCGTCAGACATCCGGAGATCGCGATATCCTTCACAAACAGAGTTCTAACGTTCTGGTAATGAATCGGGAGCAAAGAATTCTCCCGCCACATGCATGGGACCTGTCGGGATGACGCGGATGCAGAATGATTGGCCTACCCACGGCAGCAGCAGGGATGAGGTATAATTTGCGCGCCGATCCGACCCGCCCGAAACATGCCACAGAGCGGCATCCCGACGCGGGGTGCAGAGCCCCGGCCCGGTGACAAGCCATGGACGGGTTTCGTCCCGCGTTGTTCACCCTACGGATGGCGGATCAGGAGAATCAAGAAAAGGAGATTCGCATATGAGAGCAGCAATATGGTTACGGGCCGCTTGGAGTCTAGGCGTCGTCTTTGCATTCGGAGTCTCGACCGCGATAGCCCAGAGTAATCCGGTTTTTGTCCCTCTGCCCGAGCGCGCCAAGGCCATGCTCTACCTCCCAGACGACAACCCGTCGCCGCAGGTGGGCGTGCTGACAGTCCATCGCACGGGAAACAAATTTACCGCCCCCGAATGCACGGAGCTTTCCCGCCGCGGCTTCGCCGTTCTATGCCTGAACACTCGGTTTGAGAACAACGAGGCCATGGTGGAATTCGAAGAAATCGCCCTGGATCTGAAGGCGGGGGTGGAATACCTGAAGCAGCGCGGCGTGGCCACAGTCCTTCTATTCGGCCACAGCGGCGGGGGCGCGACAACGTCCTTTTATCAGGCAGTGGCCGAAGCGGGCCCCTCCTTTTGCCAGGGGCCGAACAAATTGTCGCAATGCGACGACAACCTGGAGGGACTGCCACCGGCAGATGGCCTGCTTTTGATGGATGCCCACCCGTCCAACGCTTCGAACATGCTGCGAGCGATCAACCCGTCAATGTTCAACGAAGAGCGACCGGATCTGGTGGATCCTACTCTTGATCCGTTCAGTCCTGCGAACGGCTACAATCCCAACGGTGCATCGCACTACTCCGAAGAGTTCGCTGCCCGCTACAGCCGAGCGCAGTCGCAACGGATGAATCGGTGGATTGACCGCGCCCTGCTCATTCGGGATTCGATGGAACAGGGTAAATGGATTTACCCGGACAACGATGCTTTCGTTATTCCCAGAGGAAATGACCGGTCCACGAATCTCTTTTCGATGGACACCACCATCCTCTGCTGCACGAAGGGCCCTCAACGGCTGTTGAAAGATGACGGAACGATCGTCACCGAGGTCGTCCGCGGCATTCGGCCGCCGGACACGACCCGCGCGCAAATGAACGGAACATTCGGCAACACTTCGTTCAATGGCGGCGGCACCCGGGTCCTGACGGTCCGGTCCTTTTTGAGTGCTAACGCGATACGATCCACCGATTCGCTGGACTACAGCCAGATCGACTGGTGCACGAGCAACAACTCGGTCCCGTGTGCGCTGGGGACCATCACCGTTCCATTGCTTGTGACAGGCATGCAAGGCCACTATTTTGTCACCGACAGCGAATACTTCTATGACATCGCGAAGAGCGCCGACAAGGAGCTGGTCTTTATCGAAGGGGCCACACACGGGTATTCGCCGTGCGGAAGATGCGAAGGGGGGCCTTACGAAAACTCGGTGAAGAATCTATTCGATTTCACTGCGAGCTGGATCAATGCCCGTTTCCCATAGGGCCCGCGGACCCTGGCACGTGCGTACTTGACTCGTAACGCTCCCGAAGTAGGGATCACGCGAGCGCACACACCGGACGCCGCACACCCGGTGTGTGCGCCACGAAAGTCGGGCATGAAAGTCATGCACGAAACTCACGGATATCGGGCCCCTGGCCTCCTCCACGTCAGCCACGTCAACGGACACATCCGAAAACCCACGCAAAGGTGAATCGGCAATGAAACATTACCCCCCGGCCGTCCTATCCCTTCTTGTAGTCGGTACCATGCTACTCGCTACCGGTTCACCCGAAATCCCCGAACAGGCGGAGACGGAACTGTTGGTCGCGATACGAAACGGGGACCACTCCGAGGTTCAGGAATTGCTGCGGGCCGGCGCGGACGTAAATACTGCAGACAGCGAGGGAACCACGGCTTTGATGCATGCGCTGATCGAATCCGACGTCAGGATGTTGAGGCTTTTGATCGATAGCGGAGCCAACGTAAACGCGACAAACGAGTTCGATTCAACCCCACTGATGTACGCCGCTACCGAATTGGCAAAGACCCGTCTCCTGCTGGCTCGAGGCGCGGACGTGGACGCGATGAACCAGCGTGGTGCCACCGCGATGAACGTCGCGGTGAAAACTTTCGGCTCCACGCCGGTCTTAAAGCTTCTGGCGGCCCGAGGCGCGGAGAGTCACGAGGCGATGATGGCGTCAGCGGCACAAAAGGGCGATCTCGAGGCGATGCAATTTCTGTTCGGTATCGGTGTCAGCCCCGGCGGCTCCGACAGTGCGCCGCTCTTCGCGGCCTTGGGTGCGCGATGTGAAGCATGTGTGCGTCTGCTTCTGGAAAAAGGCGGTGCCGCCACCGGAATCCGTCGTGGCAGACAAGGCCTGCTGTCGGAGACGGCCAAGAGAGCGATGCCCGAAATGTCACAACTTCTGCGGGCTCACGGAGCGCCCCTTGACGTTGAGGACCGCGAGGGTTTTACTCCCCTGATGCAGGCGGTGCTTTCGTTTGAATCTCCGGAGTCACGCGATGGGATGGTCCAGTGGCTACTCGCAGAAGGCGTGGATCCGAACACCACGAATGACCGGGGTGAAACGGCATATCAGCTTGCCGCACGCATGGGCGCCTCCGCCGCGCTGGAGCTTCTGAAATCGGCTGGCGCAACAGAGGTAACCGACGCCCCCTGGCCCCAACCTGTGGGCTCACCATCTGCCCGAGCGGGGGTTGAAAGAATTCTCCCTCAAATTGAAACAAGCGGGCAGGCCGTCTACAACAATCGCGGATGTGTGAGTTGCCACAACAATTCGCTCCCCGCAATGACGGTGGCCCTGGCCCGTAAGAAGGGTTTCCTCGTCAATGAGGATCAGGCCGAGAAGGAACTGGGTTTCGCTGTGGCAACCGAGAGGCCGTACCTGGAGTCCATGCGGTTGGGATCCTCCATTGGTGGCGCCGCGGTCACACTCAGTTACACGCTAATGGGCATGGCAGCGGCCGGCTATGAGGCCGATGCGTTGACGGACGCCCATGTGCACTTCCTAGCGCTTCACCAATACCCCGACGGCTCATGGAAGCATACAACCAGCTACAGACCTCCACTCGAATACAGCCCTGTCGCCACGACCGCGTTGGTCCTCGGCGCCATGCGCCTGTACCCCATCCCCGGACGGCGTGAAGAGTTCGAAATGCAGTTTGACCAGGCTAAACAATGGCTTCTCGCAGCCGAGGCGTACTCGGGGGAAGAACAATCCATGCAACTCAGTGGGCTGGCCGCCGCCGGCGCCACTGCGGATGAAATCGCGCCGTTCGTTGAAGCACTGAAGACCGCTCAGAATCAGGACGGGAGTTGGAGCCAGCTACCCGTGATTGCCGGTGACGCCTATGCCACAGGCGAAGCTCTGTATGCCTTACATGTCTCCGGGAACGTGCCTACGACAGATCCAGCATATCAACAGGGGGTGCAGTGGCTCTTGGGAAATCAGCTCGCGGACGGATCGTGGTTTGTGCCCGCACGCACCATCCCCATCCAGCCATACTTCGAGAGCGGCTTTCCGCATGGCACGCACCAGTGGATTTCAGACGCGGGTTCAAGCTGGGCATCGATGGCATTGCTCTTTACCCTGCCCGACCGACCGTAGGCGGCTTGCATCGTGGCTCGGTTCCATCTAACTCGGTTCCATCTAGATGAACACAGCCGCCATGCCAAGCGTTCGGAAAGCGCCATCACGTCTCGAGGCGATACGCGGTGGATCCTATGGCATGTATCCCCGTTCCCGATAGTAGCGCGCGGCTCCAGGGTGGAGAGGAACGCCAAAAGCCTTCCAGACCGTGTGCGGATTATATGAGTAATTGACATTGACCCACTGCAGGAGATGCTGATGTTCGTCCATGGCTCGGGCAAGGGTGTAGGCGAAATCGTCAGGCATGTCATCCCGGCCGTAAAGCACGGTTCCCGTCCGGACCACAGTGGGAACAGACCGGTCAACGCCACCAAAAAGGCCAACGGGAATCGGTCCCTCCTCCCAGTCGAAATCCTCTACCAATCTTGTCCGAAGCTCTGGGGCCAACTCCAGATACCGGAGATCCAACCTTTGGTTGACGTCGCGCCAATTCAGGTACTCGCCGGAGGCAGATCCAAAACCAATGATGACGTCGAGCGCATCGTCCTCGTCTGCGATACCTCCGAACCGGCCTCCGAAGACTTCCATCGCTGCTTCGGTCAAACCGCAATAGTCCCGAAACATCGGCGCAAAATTCCTGCTTTGGGAGTGTACGTGAATGCGAACGGGTAAGGGGCTGTCCTTGACCTGACCCAGGTCTGTGATTCCGGAGTCCGCTTTCACTGCCGCAAGGATGTAACTGGGTGTCTGGATATTGGCGACCAGGCGGAGCTCGGTCCGAGGCCCCTCGGGATCGTCCGCGAAGTCATGGGTCCCCTGATACGCCCACCAGAGAAACTGAGAGCCCGTCGCCCCAAAATCCAGCGGTCCGTTCGGGGGAGGCGGATCGTTGCTATCGGGACCGGGTCTGGGCGGAACCGCTGCCACAGCAACCAGGCGCGCTGCCCGCGCGGCGCCGGCGCAACTGCGGCAAAGCTGGACGTCCCAACCGTAGGCGCTTATTGCCTCTTTGACGACAGTACTGATGGCTCCCCAACCCGCAGTCGGACCGGAGCCGCCCATCACAGGTTTCTTCGCTGCATAGCCGGTTTCGTTCGACGCTGTTTGTGGATTCGGTCGAGCTTGGGCGTTCTCGAGAAGAAGGGCCCCACCGAGCGAAGCCAGAAGTACCGACATCCCACAAACGACTCGCACACGCGCTGAATCCATGACATCATCCTCCAGTTCTTGAAACGAACAGCCTGAGCCTGAACAATGGCACGGCACCTGAAACGGAAAAATTATAGGCTCAACTCCCTTCGAACCCGACTGATTTTATGCACGATGTCACATTCGCCGCCCGGGTCCAGACTTGAGCCTTGACACTCGGACGCTGTTTATATATTTATTTACTAGGAGATAGATCATCATGGGATTCGACCCTAAGGGGATCGGGGTGGTGTCCATCGTCGCGGCTCTGCTCACGCCGAGCTGATGAGTGCTGGCGCCAGTCCTGGCAGGGCTGGGTTTATTTTCGTCGTTCAGCGTAATGTGTCTGATCTGGCTCGAACGGCTGCAACCGCTTTTCTTCGTCCTGGCCGTTGCGGCGCTGGCTTACCAGATCTGGCTGGTGCGCGCCCGTCCGCCATTTATGCGCACCTGGGCGGTCAAGTCAGTGCTCGGCGCCACCCTGGCCGTGAACGGCTTGATGGTTGCGGGCTGGATTGTGATAACGATTCGCTATTGGTAAACGACTATCGTTTGGTACCATAAAGGAAGAACATGAAGCTGCAAAGACTGATCGTGTTACCGTCCGTAGCTATAGCCGTTTTGGCCATGCCCGCATTGGCTCAGGTCGAATTGGCTGCCATGCGCACCATAGGAATCGAATGCGGTGTTTGCGCGGCCGTCTCCGAGATCAATCTCCGACGCCTCGACGGTGTGGAAAAGGTCACTATCAGCAAGTCCAATGAATCGCTAATGATTGCCTATAGCCCGGGCGCTCGGTTCCAACCCGAAAAGATTCGCGAGGTCTTAGCGGCACTCTTTGTTGAAATTGACGTGTTCCAGGTCCGAGCGCGTGGAATTGTCCAGGAGCATGCCGGAAAGCAATTCTTTGTGGCGGATAGAGACCGTTTTGTTCTGGCGCCGGCCACCGCAGGCGGCCCTGTAGTCCCCCCGGGAACTCCCGTACTGATAGAAGCAATGCTCAACGACGAGGTCGATCCTATGGAACTGACCGTCCTGAAATTCAATACGGTCGCAGAGTAAGCAATAAGCGAGGAGAAGCTGGAATTAAGATGTCTTGAACCCTGTCAAGGCACAGACAACATTTAGAAATATCGACGCACATTCAAGATTTTGAATGCAAACGACGGAGACCGACATTCGCCCTAATCTGCATGCCCAATTCGATTCGAGTAGGTACTTGACAGTCCGAAAAGGATAGAGTTCTACGCAGGTGACGTTACCCGGCGAATCGCGAAACTTGGAGATTGGTTCATGAGTACAACCCTCACGACAAGGTTCCGGATAGCGCTCATCTTCCTGAGTATGACGATGGCGACGTCCTTAACCGCACAGACCTTGTTTACGACAAGCGATTATCGCCAAGATCGTGAGCACTGGACAGATCCCGCGTACTTCAACTTCAATACACTGCGGCAGATCGTGAACTTGCACAGAAGCGAAAGCGACACGGGCTCGGGGGCGGACGAGTTCGACATAACGACTCCGTACGATTACCAGACCTCTACGGAACACTACCAGGCGTGGCTCGAAGAGGCGAACGGAGGTACGTCCCACACCCTGGAGACCTTACCGGATTGGGACGGCAACTGGGGAGGCAATGGGAGCTGGTTCGCCGGAAACCAGGTTCAGGTCAGCACGGTCGTCGCCGCCCTCACGCCGCAGTACCAGGAGTATTATGTGCAGCAAACGAAAGCCGAGGCTGAAGGTCGTGCCTGGTGGCCGTCTGCGTTCTGCCTTCCGGACGGCTTCGTCCGAGGGATCCAGACCCCCAACCAATTCATCGTCCGCCCGCAACAAGTCGTAGTCATTAACGGTGACGGGCTGCAGACCGAAAGCCAGATTCGTTGGATTCACACCAACGGCAGCGGGCATCTGCCCGAGGATCTGCATTATCCCAAGTGGCAGGGCGAATCGATCGGTTTCTGGGACGGCGATGCCCTCGTCGTACACACCAACCAGATCAAGCAGTGGAACGCGTCCCGGTCGATGTTGTTCGAGTGGAGCGAACAAATGACGGTCGTGGAACGCTACGAGCGCGTCGGTGAAGAGATCATGGGCGAGGTCACACTGTACGATCCGGTGGCGTTCGTCGAGCCACTGCATGCAGAGTTCACGTTTGAACTTATCAACGACCCCGAGTTCAGGCCCGTCTACAACACATGTACCGACAGCGACGGACCTTCGACCAACGTGTATGTCACGGAAGACGGCTTTATCGCGCAACGGGCGCCCGGCGATCCGGGATACTGGGACGCCGGCAATCCGCGACCCTGGGCGGCACATTTCGCCCTCGGTGAAAACTAACTCTTATTGCCAACATAGACCCCGGAAATCGCGACTAGGGAGGTTATCATGAGGAGATTGGGCGCCATAGTTTTGCTAGCGACCGGATTCGCAGTCGGTATTGTTGCGTCGGCCGAGGCCCACCACTCACTGTCCGCATTCGATTACACGACCGAGATCACCCTTGAGGGGACGGTCACGAAATTCTTGTTTGGGAACCCACACACCTTTCTCCACATCGCTGTCACAGGTGAGGACGGCGAGGTTGTGGTGTGGGCAGCTGAGATGTCTTCGGTCCAGAACATGGCCCGTCGAGGCGTCCGAGGGTCGACGTTCAAGGTCGGCGATGTAGTGACCCTCTCCATGAATCCGATGAAGAGCGGTAGTCCTGGCGGCAAGTACACGGGAGTCATTGCGGCCGACGGGAAGGCTTACCAGTAGGGTGGATCAGGCCCGGCCTCCCGGACCCAAGCCACTGTCAAAGTGAGACCTGTCAAATAAGCGGCGCAGGGCGTTTCTGACAGGTCGTCACGGGTGACTGCGTTTCTTACTTCTTCCGGCCCACCTTTAATTCCCGAACCGGTACCCCAGTCCGCGCACTGTAAAAATCAATTTCGGTTCGTCTGGCTCCGATTCGAGTTTCTGCCGCAGCCACGCGACGTGCACGTCGACTGTGCGGGTGCTCGTCATCGAGTCGTAATCCCACACCGCGTCGAGCAACTCATCACGCGTCAACGCGACGCCTTCGTTTTCCATGAAGCATCGAAGTAGTTGCATCTCCTTTGATGACAGCCCGACGAGTTCGTTCTTACGGAATACCCGGGCGCTGCGAAAGTCGACTCTCAAGCTCCCGAATTCGACGACATCGGGAAGGTCTTTCTGCTTTCGAGCTGGAGTCGCCCGACGTAAGAGGGCCCGAATCCTGGCCAGCAGCTCAATAAACTCGAACGGTTTCGTCAGGTAGTCGTCGGCACCATACTCGAGACCGACGACCCGGTCGGTCACTTCCCCGCGCGCCGTTAGCATGAGCATCGGTGTTTCGATGCCAAGACTGCGCACATCACGAGCGATCTCGAAGCCGCTCTTTCCGGGCAGCATGACATCCAAGATCGCCAGGTCGTGCTCGGCCCCTATGGCCAATCTCGCGCCCTCATCTCCGTCCGTGGCCATCTGGACCTCGTAACCTTCCCTGCGCAGCCGATCCGACAGCGCCAGCCGGAGTGCGGCGTCATCTTCGACAACAAGAATCCGTCGTTTGCCGCCTCGGGGACCGTCACTCATGTCCAGTGTTGTTTCCCGAGCTGGCCACGGGCAGAACCACCGAAAACGCCGTCCCCGATTCGGGGGTGGAAGTGACTCCGATTCGTCCGCCGTGCGCGTCAACAATTTCCTGGACGAGGCTCAGGCCAAGACCGGAACCACTGACCTGGGCGTCGCGAGCGAGCCGTCCCCGGTAGAAGGGTTCGAAGATGTGCGCCAGGTCCGCTTTGTCGATTCCAGGCCCGTCGTCCCCGACCCGCAACTCTATCTGTTCCCGCTGCTCCCGGCCACGTTGATTGATTCGCCCAGCGGACACGCGGACCGTTCCGCCGGCGGGCGTAAATTTCATCGCGTTGGAGACAAGGTTCCGGACCATCGACTTCAACGCTTGCTCGTCACCCAGGACCGGAGGAAGCTCGGCATCGATGTCGCGCGTGAGACGCGGACCTTCGGAAGCGGAGTCCCTCCATGTATACAGTTGATCGTCGATTTCATTCTCGATGACGGCTTCGAGATCGATCGGTACGGACTGGTGCCGGAAGCGATCCGAGCGCATCGCGGAAAAGCGCAACACACCTTCGACCATGTTGCTGAGCCTGCGACCCTCCCTGCGGATCGAGTCTCCGTAGTGTCGGGCCTGCTCGACGTCGTCAACGACGCCGTCAGCGAGATTCTGGCTCAGGGAACAAATGCCGGCGATGGGCGTGCGCAGTTCGTGGGACACACCCGCAACCAACTCCAATTGCCGCTCGGCCATCGAGCGTGCCCGTCTGGTGGTGATGAGCAAGGGTAGGAAACTGGCGCCCAGAACTACCAATGCTCCCAGGCTCAGCGCCAGGTTCCGACGGCGATACTGATTGACGTACGCTTCCAGAGAACCCGCACGGTGTGTGGCGGCGACAGCCCAGTTCGGTCTGTCGTCATCGTCGAGCTCTCTGAAAATGTCGGGCGATGTCCGGTCCCCGGGCCCTCGTTCGGGGTTCGAGGTATAGATGAGGCCTGCCTCCGCCGTATCGCCGCCGTTTATGATCCAGACGTCGTAGTCGCGCTGGTCGTCGCGGCCAAAATGCTCTTCAACGACAACTGGAATAAACCGATCGACGAGAACCTCGCGATTGAGGAAAACGAGAACCCACCCGCTGAACCGGCGATCGTTCTGCGCCACGACGAGGACAAAAGGACCGTCACCGAACGACTTTCCCGTCAGAGTCCGCGCCACACGGTACCGGCTTCGTCCAGACCCGTCCGACAGGCTTGACAGCTGGTCTCCAAGCGAGGTCAACCTGGAGTCCCATTCTGCAGTCTCCAGCCTTTCCCGCTCCAGGTTGAGGCGACTCAAGTCAAACCCATTGCGTGTCTGAGTGTTCTCGTCGAGTTCCTCGATCCAGAAAACGTCTGAGATCAGCTCTGGGAAGGCGAACGACTCCGCCCAATCACGGTAGTCTTCGAGGATGTCCTCCTGCCCTTCGCGGAACGAACGCGGCACGCGAAATGCGGATTGGATGTTCTCGAACTCCCGATCCAGAGAGCGGACCAATCCTTCGGCCGACGTAGCCAGGGTTCGTTCCCGCTCTGCACGCTCAAAGGTGCTGAGTTCATCGACCCACCGGTACTGTAAGATCGCCAATACGAGCAGTACCAGGACCGTCAGCCCGACGAGGAGCGTCGACCGCTGCGTCTTGGCAATGTACACGGATGGTTTCATCCCAGGATTACCCCGGAAACAGCTTAACAGTTCCGAGATCTGGAAATGTAACAGGAAGATCACAAGAGCGTAAATGCTCGTAAATCCTTCGCTTTACGGCCCATCAAGACTGTTCCCCTGTGTGAACTCGTGATATACAATTTGGAACACCTGAACTCGAACATTTTTTCCGAGGTTCGGAACCAGGTTGCACCAACCGTGGAACAGCTGTCGGTGATTCCGGAGGACACACGGATCGAGCCAGGCCGGAGAAACGATTGAAAGTCTTAGTCACGCGATGGATTGAACTTTTGCACTTCCAGCCAGGTCGGTGCCGCTTGCCCCACTACCTGTTGCTTCTGATGCTGGGCGTGCCCTTCCAAACCGACGCGGCGTTTCAGGACGCCACCGAATCCGACCGCATTCGCGCGGGCCAGGTGTTGCTCCAGGATGGAGTGGAAGGACTATCCGTTGTTCTGGCCGACGTAGACGCATCGCCCCTGACCTTCGATCAGGAAGCACAGATCCGGTTGCTCCATGAGACCTATAGCCGGCAACGCGTTGAACTCCTCGAAAACGCAGGCGACGGTGACCCGGAAGTCATCGAAAGCGCACTCGCCGAACAACTACTGCTGGCGGCGGTGAAGTTCCTCAACCCGGCGCAGCGATTTGCGCTGGGCGGATTTCTGGAGGCGGAAGTCAACGCGGATCTGCCACAGGACGAAAGTGAGCTGCGCGAATACCTGCGCGACCTGACCAATGCGGTATCGGGGAGGGACGGGGATTTCGAAGTGGATGGATTCTCGGGGCGTGGGGGCCGGATGCCCAACCGGAACGAGATCCTCGAGATTCGAATCAACGACAATGCGTTCACGAGCGAACAGGGCCACCAGGGGCGGGGCCGGACCCAGATCATCACGCGCGGCGGCACCGGCCAGTTCAATGGAGACGGCACCTTCCAGTTTGCCGACGAGTCGCTCGACGCCCGCGATCCGTTTGCCAAGTTTCGTCCCCCGTATCAGACCCGCGACGTAGCACTCAATCTCAGCGCGCCGGTACTTCGAAACCGACTGACGCTGACCGGGAGCCTGCGGAACGAGTTCAGCGAGGACGGGGAAACGATCCGCGCCCTGACGCCTTCAGGCCCTGTGAACGATGGCATCACGCTGCCCCAGCTCCAGCGGACGTATACGCTGCGGGCCACGACGCAAATCAACGACAACCACGCGCTGACGTTCAGCTTCACATACGGTACCGGGCACGACAAGAATCGGGGTGTCGGCGGCTTTGGCCTGCCCGAGCAGGGATCCGACAGGGAGGAGACCGACTACAATTTCCAGGTCCAGGAAACCGCCGTGTTGTCGCCGACACTCAACAACGAGGTGCGATTCCGCTGGAATCGGGAGAAACAAGCGTCGGTCCCGCTGACGAACGCGCCGCTTATAGATGTCCGCGATGCTTTCAGCTCAGGCGGATCGACAGACCGGAGTTCGGAATCGGACAACTCGTTCCAATTCGGCGAGCTCCTGATGTACACGGGCCAGAACGTCTCGATCAAGGCCGGCTTTGACGGTCAGTACAGCCGCGAAACATCTGAGTCGTTCGACAACTTCAACGGGACATTCACCTTTTCTGATCTGGAAACCTTTCTTGCGGGAGAGCCCACCCGGTACAGCGTGAACCGGGGCGAGTCGGTGCTGGAAATCAATCAGTTCGAGGCTGCGGGATTCATCCAGAGCGATTTTCGCCTCACCCCGAGCTTCACATTGGGTTTCGGTCTTCGATACGAAGCGCAGTCGAATCTTGGTGACCGTAACAACCTGGATCCGCGGATCGGATTCGCCTACCACCTGGGAGGCACGACCGTGCTGCGGGGCGGATCGGGCATCTTCCACCAACGTCTCCCGACGTGGATTCTGGGGAACATACTCCGCTTCGACGGCGAGCGGCAGCGCACGCTGATCGTCCGAAATCCGTCCTACCCGGACCCGTTCCAGCAGGGCGATACGACCGTGAGGGTGCCGTCTTCGATCCGAGTCCTGTCGGGTGATCTGGCCGCGCCTTACAACTGGCACTCCGAAATAAGTGTGGAGAACACCCTACCGTCCGGACTCCGGTTGACAGGAGCCTACCGCTTCGTTCGCGGTATCCACCAGTTCCGCAATCGAAACCTGAATGCGCCCTTGGATATCACGTCAGCGACACCCCGCTCCTGCACCCCAGACCAGGACGCGGCCACCTGCGTCCGCCCCTTACCCGGCAGTGGGGATATTGTTCAGCTCGAATCGACCGGCAAGTCGAGCGATCATCAATTCCGTCTGGCCTTCCAGCAGCGGCTGAGCTTTCTTAATATTCGCGGCAACTACACGGCGCGGTCCAGCTACAGCGACACGAGCGGACCGTTCAGCCTGCCCGCCGACAACTACGACTTCAGCTTGGAGTGGGGACCGGAAGACGAGGCTCATACCATCGACGCGAGCGTCAACCTGCGGCTGCCGTGGAACATCGACGCCAACACGCAGTTCAACTGGTCGACCGGATCTCCCTACAGCCGCGAGACCGGCAAAGACGACAACCAGGATTCCGAGGACAATGATCGGCCTCCGGGTGTCTCGCGCAACAGTTTGACTGGACCGTCATTCTTCGAAATGGGCATGGAACTGTCGAAGTCCTTCATTCTGATCCCCGAGGCCGAGGCCCGCGTGTTGGACCCCGCGGCCGGCGGCGGGTATTTCGGCCGGCGCTCGGGTGTCCGCATGACACTCGTGGCCGTAGCCGAGAATGTCCTGAACCGGTTCAATGCCAGCCGCCTCAGCGGTGTGGAATCCTCCCCGTTTTTCGGCCTGCCGATCCGGGCACGCGACGGCCGCCAGGTTTCTCTGTCGGTGCGCTTCGACTTTTAGCCGACTCGACGGCGCGCTCGTTCTTGAGGATTGAACCCTCGAAATCCATCCATCAGCTCCGGGTCTGAAGCCCTGGACGACCCGCGTCGATCGGAAGCGAATGGCCATAGGTTACGCGGGTGAACACAAGTACGGCCTTCAGCGGAGAACAGCCCGTCGTCTGGACGCTCGGTGGGCAACACCCTGTCCACTATTGCCTCGCTTTTTCGTGCCTGAAGTCAGGCAATCAGACGACACGGGAAACTGTTTGACCCACTTATGTGCCTGGTATATGTTGGCCGGTATACGCACTCGAGAATCGACACTGGAATAGGGAAAATAGAAGAATGTTAAAAATTATGTTCCGTTTCATGGTCCCTTGTGCTCTTGGGATGTCAGCGATACTGCTTCTACTGAATGGGTCGCATTTCGGTCTGATCCGGGCAGAAGCGTCCCCGCCGCAACAGGGGGCTCGAACAGCTAGGGCCACCTCCCCGGAGGCGAGGACTACAGTCGAGCTGGAGCGCGCGCCTGTGCGGGAAATCAAGGATCCTTATCCCGGTTTCAGCGCGGTGGCAGTGGACGTGGCCAACGATGAGATCATCCTCCACGACGAAAACAATGCACAGATCATGGTGTATAACCGGCTGGACGATACACCGGCCCGTGCGACCTTGACCGAACCCAAGCGGATCATCGGAGGGCCGGCTACGAACATCCAAATGAACTGTGGCGTTTACGTGGACCCGTTCACGGGGGACATCTATTCGGTGAACGGCGACACCGCGGATTGGATGGGTGTGTGGTCCCGTGAGAAAAGGGGCAACGTGGCCCCCGACCGCGAATTGGAGGCCCCGCATCGCGCTTTCGGCGTCGTGGTGGATGAAGAAGCCCAGGAGCTTTTCATGACCATCCAGCACCCGCCCGCTGTCGTGGTCTGGCCCAAGTTGGCGAAGGGGACGGAGGCGCCCCTCCGCATCCTCGAGGGAAACAAAACTCAGTTGGCGTCGGCCCAGGGGATTGCCCTGGACACGGAGAATCAGTTGCTCTATGTGAGTAATGTGGGTGCGACCAGCCGTAACAGCTTCAATCAGGGATGGTCCCGGGCCCTGCATCCTGGCGCTGCGACCTGGGTTGTTCCCAACAGAATTCTGGATTATATACCCGGCTCAGGTGAATTCCGCCCCCCTTCCATCACCATACATGCCCTGAAAGCGAGCGGTGACACCGCACCACAACGCGTTATCCAGGGCCCGCTCACCCAACTCAACTGGCCGGCACACATTTCCGTGGACGTGGACCGAAATGAACTGTTTATGACCAACCCGGTCACGGATGAAATCCTCGTATTCCGCGCCACCGATAACGGCAACGTGGCTCCCATTCGCGTTTTGGGGGGTCCCCGGACGGGACTCAGCCATCCACACGGCGTATTTGTGGACCCAAAGAACCAAGAGCTCGTTGTCGCTAACTTCGGTAATCATTCGTCCACGGTCTACGCCGTGACTGCATCGGGCGACACCCCACCGCTCCGGACGATCCGGGCGGCTCCGGCCGACGCACCAGCTCCGATGTTCGGCAACATTGGGTCGGCCACCTACGACAGCATTCGGGACGAGCTTCTTGTGCCCAACTGAGTGGCCTACCCGTCCATTGCGGCATTCGCCAGGTTGGCGGACGGTAGTGTGGAAGCGACCCGAAGGATTGCAGGACAGGCATCGAAGGTCAGCCGGGCGGCGCACGACATCACGCACGATCCTGTCAATGATGAAATTATCGTGGCCAACCCCAGTGCCCAGGCCATCACGACGTACCGGGGAGGGGCCGACGGAGACGAGGCGCCCCTCCGGATCATTCAGGGCCCGAGCACGCACCTCCAGTCTCCGGGGTACGGTGTGACCGTCGATGCGGTCCACGACGAACTCTTTGTAGTCGAAGGGAGATCGAGAGACACGTTCGGTGAAAGGCGCGAGGAGTACATTCTCGTGTTCCCCAGAACCACCAATGGCGACGCGACGCCGATTCGCGTCATTCGGGGACCCGACACCATGCTGGACAACGCTCAGGCCATAGCCGTCGACCCGGTTCGCGACCTGCTCGTCGTGGGTAGTAACAACGGGGTTCTGATCTTCAACCGGACCGACAACGGAAACGTGAAGCCCCGGGCCATCATCCGAAGGCCGGGTGGGGGGCGCACGATCAGCTCAAACTTCCGACTGTCGGAGATGGGCTGGATTGTGTCTGCGAGCCGCCAGGGTGGCATCGACGTGTGGCACATTACCGACAACGGCGCCGTCCCTCCAGCATACGTACTGACCAATCCCGACGGTGGAATAGGAGGCGGCCGCGTCGCGCTGAACCCGAATGCGAAAGAGGTTATCGTCGCGGGACGAACAGCCGTCTCAGTTTATTCGTTCCCGGAAGTTTTCGAATAGGCTGTACTGTAGGAGCGGTCTATGACCGCCCACATCTGATTGATCGGGCGGTCATAGACCGCCCCTACAGTTAGAAGCTGAAGAGGTTTGTCAGCTTGACTGTCAATGTACGCTCGACGAGCTGACCGATTCGCGTGTCACGGCGGTCGTTATAAACGATGTAAAGATCGCTCCGAGGCCGGTGAATGAAGTTGAAGCGGATGTTGGAGCTCACCTGGTGTGTGTCGGCGTTGTATTGAACATACCCATTTAGAAAGACCCGCGGCGTGAAGCCGTAAAGGAGGCGGGCACCAACGAGAGTAGTCTGAAACGAGCCATTCGGCAGGCTCACCCGGTTGTGGGTGTAATCCACATTGACGTTCATGTGGTAGTTCGGTCTCAGACCCAGGGCGCCGCCGAAAGACGTGCGATGGCCATTCCAGAACTCACCCCGAAGGAAATTGGCGCTTCCCGTTATCTTCCCTCTCTGGCTGCTACTGAATCTCAATGAATAATCGCGGTAGCGGTAGTCGCCCGCATTGATCGCAATATCGGATTCGTGGCCCCGCCGCAGGGATCGGATCAGGAAAGGGTTTACGAGCCGGTCGAAATTTTCGGTAACGGTGAAGTGGCCGCTTCCGCCGCTCTGTAAATCGATGCCGACATTGACCTCCTGGGCCCGCGTTTCCACTTTGGCGTTCCCACCTTAACGTAGTAGTCGAGGTTGGTAGAAAAAACCAGGTTTCGAATCGTCCTGCTTCTTGGTAGAAGTGGCCTCCATGAAAAGTTTCCCGAGTACTGGGTGATGTCTTTGCGACGGATAAAGCCCATCTCGGGATTGAAATTAGTCTGGACCTCGTGGTATTCCGCACCAACGACCCACTCATCGTCGCGCCATGCAGTAGCAAACTTCCTCGCCTGATCCTTGCCCGATGTGCCTGGCGTGTCACTGCGGAGGAGGTAGGAATCGAACTCCAGCCTTTCATAGAACTGAAAGTGGGCGTCGGCGCCGTAAACGCGGTTGTAGTCGCCAACCTCGGTGGATCCGCGATTGGTAAGCATCGAACCGATCCAGGAACTCGTAGAAAAATTCCGTTTGACGCGAGCAACGAGATAGTCGTTCGATGGCAACGAGCGGGCGTCGCCGCTAGAGCGGCCGTCGTCGCTAAAGCGCTCAGTTTTCATCGTCAGAAATCCAACGTCGTATTGTCCGACTTGTCCTGTGACGCGCGTGCCTCCGACAATGGGGATCGGGGTCCCACTATTGAGACCGATCGATCGGCTGAAGAACGGAACGAGATTGGCCCCGCGTCCGGTATCTCCAAAACTGAAGGTGCCCGCGTTTTCGAGAAAGAAGTCGCGTTTCTCCGGAAAGAAGAGATTGAACCGCGTGAGGTTGACCTGCTGTTGATCGACTTCGACCTGCGCAAAATCGGTTCGGTACGTGGCGTCAAGAGTGAGCGATGGAGTGAGGCTGTATTTTAGATCAACGCCACCATCATAGTCTGTCGTCGTCCCGATCGCACCGTCCGCGCCGGCAATCTGCGTGACTCCAGTGATGGCGAACGGCTTCACTTTGAGGTTACGGCCCTGGCGGATCCCTTCCAGGCCCCTGAGCGTGCCGGCCTGAGAAATCCGGCTCATGCCGTAGCGGACGGGAATCGGCGACCAGAAGCTCTGTTCGTTCGTGCGAACAACGAACCGATTGAGGTTTATTCCCCACTCCTGGGTGGGGGACTGCGAAAAACGGAGAGTTTTAAAGGGGATCGCGAATTCAGCGATCCAACTTTCATCGTTCACACTGACCTTGACGTCCCACACGCTATCCCAGTCGTTGTTGTATTGACCATTGTTGGTGATGTGCGATTCGCGCTTGGCACCTGCGGGGTTTGTACCAAACTGGTAGGCGGACCGCCGATCATGCAGGCTGTCGATAACCATCGAGACGCCGTCTGTTTCCCGGGACGTGAAGTCTTCTCTGAGAACAACAACATTGTCGGTGGGATCGGAATCGAAGCTGATGAAGCCGACGTAGAGGTTGTCGTCGTCATAAACGATGCGAACCTCGGTCTGTGCTTCCGACGGCTCTCCCGGCCGCGGCCGCAGGGTGTAGAAGCCCGTAGCGGGAGTGGCAGCCTCCCAGATGGGCTCGTCCAGACGACCATCAAGAACCATCTGATCCGTGCTTCGAACCCCCGTCACGATTTTTTCCAGAGGGATGGTCTCGTAGTCGATCGCTTCAAGGGGCGCGACGGGATCATCTCGATTTCCGTTCGATTGCGCACCGGCATGTGCTGCGACAGCGGACAGAAGACAAATTATGAGAATCCGTGACATTGAATTCATAGACCGATCAGGTTTGCACAGTGGGCGGTCGGGAGACACACTTGTTTCTCGGCTGCTTCACAATCGTCACCATCATCACCGTCGATTGTTTGGACCCCGCACAAGGGCCCCGGGTGTGATGAAGGATTTCGACTAAGCTTTTTCAACCTGATGACGCCGTTTCCGCTTTGCCGTCCGAATTGGCAAAGACCACAATTAATCCACCAATTAGACCCGGTCAGCCACGAGGCGTTGCCTAAGGATCCTTCGCTGTTCTTAGAGCCGGCAGCGCATCCCGATTTCGATCGGGCAGGAGGCCTGCCTCACAGCTCCGACCCAATTGCCTGGGGAATTACCCGCTCTCACTGGTCTCCGTACAGGCCTCCTGAAGATTCGCGGCGTCCTAACGGACGTGGCAGGGGAGTCGCAGGGATGCCCGAAAAAACGCCGACCTCACGGGCTATTCCGGAAGGCCAGCGAGCCAGCTGTCAGGTCTATTTGCAGCAGACACATGTGCAGCGGCACCGGGTGGTATCGCCCTCGCACGCGCAGGAACAACCTTCCGGGCCACAGTCACAATTTTCGCAGCACTTGCATTGGCACTGAAATTCGGTAGGCATGTCAATTCTCCTTCTTCCTTCACCTGCAATTATAGCTTACTGACTGTAGCGTAGGATCCCCGGGCATCGCGACTGGCGGAGGGCCGGGCTTTTCGACGTAGACCGCGATCTTCTTCTGTAGGAGCGCGGGGCCGGGCCGGGAACCGGTGACTGGAATTGCTCCGCCGTTCCCGGATCTCCTACCCACGCACCGGCGCGCTGTGTGGCTGACCGGACGGAGAATCCAGTCTGGAAGGCCCACTCCCAATCTCCTCTGCATGTCGCTGCCGAATTCAGCGACTCACGCAAGAGATCCGCCTGAATAAACGTTGTACGGTAAAAGTGGCTAAGATAGTATGCGGAAAAGAACCGGTTCCCGGCTCAATCGACCCGATCTGGGGCGTGTCTCAAGGCATAACCTGACGAGGTTTCCGGGACATGATGGCGGTCCTGAAATCTGGTTGCTCCAAGGAGACTCAATGAGATTAACAAAGAAAAGGAAAGGTGCCCTGAGCATCGCGCCGCTCGCAGTGGTCGGAGTCGCGGGCCTCTGGGCCTGGGTTGCGAGTGAGTCAGCCTTTGGACAAGCCACGGATTCATCCCGCTTGGTTGCTGTCCGTCAGTTACCCGCTCTGGATCCGTGCGCGTGGGACCCGCCTGCCGGCGCCTATTCCAATCTGAGTGCGTCCTTGCAGCCGACACAGCAGTTGGCTGCGCTGCGGCCACCCTCTGCCTCTTCTGTGATCGCTTCGATCGAACAGCGGGCGGCGGGAATGCGGCCCCGACGCAGCAGGGAGCCGTTAGTGGCACACAGGGAGGGGGATGCAACGCGTTTGCGCACGATCGCGGATACGTATCCGACTTACACCGCTGTTGGCATCAATCTCCAGACCAACGAGGTCATCCTTCAGGATAACAATTTGTGGTCGACCCGGATCTTCAACCGCTTGGACAATACCCCGCCAGACGCCGACTTAACCGAAGCACAGAAAGTGATTCAGGGCGAGGAGACTCATATTCAATTCAACAATGGCGTTTACGTGGATCCAGAGAATGGGGACATCTATTCGGTCGAATCGGACACGGGCGACAGGATGGTGGTGTTTGCCCATGATGCCAGAGGCAATGCCGCACCCAAGCGCATTCTGAATACGCCCCATCGGGTTTACAGCATTGCTGTCGACGAAGAGCGCGAAGAACTTTATGTGACCGTCGAGTACCCACCCGAGGTGGTGGTGTATCGCAAGGACGCTGAGGGTGACGAGCAGCCCATTCGCAGAATCCTGGGTGACCGTACGCGGCTCGAGGGCCCCCACGGCATTGTCGTGGATGTGCGGAACCAGCTGTTGTACGTCAACACCTGGGGCCAGGCGACGAGTTTCAGAAATCCCGGTACCGGCCGGTTCAATCCTCCTGCGATTAACATCTATCCACTCGACGCCAGCGGGGACACGCCGCCGGTGCGAGTGATTCAAGGCGACCGGACCCAGTTGAACTGGCCCGGAAATATGGCTCTGAACCCCGACAATGGGGATCTGTATGTGGCCAACGACGTCGAACACTCTGTTCTCATCTTCACGGGGATGGCTTACGTCCGGGGGAACGTCCCGCCGACACGCGTCATCCAGGGAGATCAGACCGCTTTGACCTATCCGACGGGTGTGGCGATCGACACGACGAATCAAGAGTTGTGGGTTTCGAACTTAGGCAATGCGTCGGCCTCGGCGTATCCGCTGATGGCTGACGGCAACGTAGCACCCTTGCGCACGATCCGCAGCACGCCTTTAGAACATGAATCGTTGACTTTCGGCCGGACAGCGGCGGTGGCCTATGACCCCAACCGGCAAGAGATCCTGGTACCCAACTGAGTAAACCACCCGCAGATTGCGGCTTTCGCCAGGCTGGCGGAAGAGAATGCAACGCCCACACGCAAGTTGGAAGGTCAGCTGACGCGGCTTGGAAGGACCATGCACGATCTGGTCTATGACGAGATTCACGATGAAATTGTGGTAAGCAGTCCGTTCGCCCAGGCAATTCTGACGTTCCGGGGCGGGGCTGACGGCGAAGAAGCGCCCCTTCGGATCATCCAGGGGCCACGCACCCAGATCGTGAGCGAGGCCGGGCTGGATAAGGTAACCATTGATCCGATCAATGAGGAAATCTTCATCGCCACCAGCCTCAATCAGATTCTGATATTTCCACGGGAAGCCAACGGCGACGTGGCCCCCATCCGAGTTCTAGGCGGGGCCGACACCCAATTTACCGGACGCCCCACCCTGCGTGTCGATCCAGCGAATGATCTCCTGCTGGTCACGAGTCCAGGGCGCGAGGGCGGGTTGTTGATTTTTGACCGGACCGCCAGCGGCAACACCCCACCCCGTGCCGTGATTCCGGGGCCTTCGGGCAATCAATTCGAGATCTACAACGACTTGATCATCACCCACAGGGTGGACACTATTTACGCCTGGAGCATCCATGACACAGGTGAGGGCGTTCTTCCGATCTGGAAAATTCCAGCGCCACTGGGCGAGCGAGCCGAGACCACAAATCAAAGGGGCATCGCCCTGGATCCTCTGCACAAAGAGATCATTATTGGGACCGCGGCGGGCAACCAGGTCATGGTATTTTCCGTCCCGGAAATATTCGATGGATCTGGGCGTTCCGCGTTGAACACGGACACGGCTGAACGTCGCTGAAGCTCTGGTCTGGCGGCGCGCCTCAAACGCTATACGAACACTTCGTTGATGGGCTCCCCGACGTAGCGGGTTCCCCTCGTGGCAACGTATTCAAACCCACGCAAGAGAGGATCGTCCCAACGGGTGGTGCGGTAGTTGATACCCATCGCGGAGTAGATCGTCGCGGCGATGTCTTCTGAAGAGATCGGACGCCCGACGCTCCAGCCTGGATCGACGATAAACCCGCCGTCGGCTGTCGTTGCTCCGGTTGCGCGGCCCCCACGAACGCCGCCGCCGGCGATGAGCGTAGAAAAAGTAAAATAGTGGTCTCGGCCAGCCTGACCTGTGAGAGGCCCAATGGTACGGCCGAATTCGCCACGCACCACGATCAGGGTGTCGTCCAGCATCGTGCCGCGCGTGCCGGGCAGCGCAGCGAGATCGCTGATCAGATTCGCCAGGCCGGCATCCAGCTGACGCGCCGGTCCATAGATTCCGCCCCTACCATTCGCGCCGCCGACATAAATGTTGGCGTGATTATCCCAGCCGCCAAGCCTGATCTGGATGTAACGGACGCCCAGGTTCGCCTGCAATACGTTTCTCGCCGTCAGGCATGCGTTACCGAAGCCGGTCGAGGCCGTTCCGGTACCGTACCTGACCCCGTCGGTGTTCGCGGTAAAGCGGAAGGCAGCCCCAACGCGCGGATCGTTCATCATGGAGTGCGCTGACGAATAGAAATCCGACATCTCTTCGAACTTGCGCGAAATCGGAGATATGCCTGCGTGTGCTGCATCGGCGGACGCAAGAGTCCGATAGCGCCTGTTGAACCGCGCCAGGTCGCTATTTGTGGGGTTGATATTCGAGATCCCGTTTGCATTTGGCGCCACATCGAACGGAGAAAACCGGCCTGCGAAGTACCCCGGACCCGCAATATTCGTGCCGCCATTCAGCGACAGGAAACCTGGTACCGGCTGGTTTGAAAGGCGTTCCGCCTCTTTCTCGAGGGCGACAACAGATCCCATGTTCGGAGCGATGCGTCCCGTGACGCTAGCTGGACTTCGACCGATCTGCTGCCAGGTCTGCAATAACGAGTGGACCAGGGCGGGAGCCTGACAACTCCGCATTACAGCAAGCCGGTTCGAAGACAGCTCGCGTCCGAGGTGCGGCAGCAATCCCGACGGCCAGTCGACGCCGTTGATGGTAGACGGCGTGAAATTCGCCGGCGTCCAGGCGCCGACCTTGAGGTCGAACGTGTCCACGTGGCTGGGACCGCCGGGCAGCATAACGAAAATCACGTTTCTTGCCGTATTCTGAGTAGTCACCGGCGGCAGCGAGGGGGCCTGCTGCGGAAGCAACTCCATTGGCGACACCAGGCAACCGGTCACACCCGTAGCCGCAACTTTAAAGAAGACTCTTCGGTTGACTATGGATTTCATAAGGCCCTCAATAGTTGAAGAGGAATTCCAGTCGGTTCAACAGGACCCACTGCAGGTCTTCGGCAGCCTCGGTATTATCCAGCTGCTGAAATGACCCCAACACGGCGGGTCCCTCGCTAAATGGAGGGAGCAGCATCAGCGATCTGGTGTGGAGAATGGGTTTTTCTCGATGTCGACTCCGCTCGCTTGCTGGCATCTATGGGGAGGCCAGACGGCACGGGCTTACACGCGAAGCGTCCCCGGCCCGCAGCCGATGGGCGGAGGCCGCTTCCGTTCAAATCCCCTTCTGGGACGCTAGCTTCGGATAGGTAAAACAAGCGGGGTTCGCAGTGCAGGGTGTGGCAAGACGCAGGGCGGGCGTGTCGCATTTAGGGTCTTATGTTGAGCTGCAGGAGGCAGAAAGGCGGAAATAAGACGAAATATCGCCGTCGACACACGAAATCGCAGGGACCAAAGCACACGAATCCCTCAACGGCTTTTCACATGAGTAAATCGCTGTTATAAGATCCCGGGAGTTCCTCCGGGCGTGTGTCTTGATACGGAAAATCAGGAATTGTGGGTTTCGAATCTGGGCAACGCATCCGCCAACGCGTACCCCACGATGGGGGGATGGCGACGTGGCGCCCCTGCGCACGATCCGCAGCGCGCCGGAGGGCAAACAGTCGCTGAACTTCGGCAGGATCGCGGCTGTGGCCTACGATCCCAACCGCCAGCAAATACTGGCACCCAATTGAGTGAATCATCCGCAGATTGCGTTCTTCGCCAGGCTGGCGAAGGAAAACACACCGTATGTTCGATCAGTTGAGGGTCAGAAGTCGCTGCTCGGCCGCACGATGCACGACATTGCGTTCGACCACATTCACGATGAAATAGTCGTGACGAGTCCTCTCGCCCAGGCGATCCTGACGTTCCGTGGAGCTGCCAATGGAGAAGAGGCACCTCTCCGGATGATTCAGGGGAGTAACGCCCGGGTCAAGGGTGTGGGTATGAAAGGCAAGGTGAGTATCGACCCGTTGAACAACGAAATCCTGATGGCAACGCCCAACAACGAGAATATGGTGTTTTCACGGGAGGCGAATGGAAACGTCACGCCCATCCGAGTTCTCGGTGAGCCCGACACGAAGACTATCATGCCCCAGCAGCGCACGAATCCGTCAATGGGAACGGCAAGAGATGGCAACGCACTCAACAAACGTGTGGATCCGATCCACAATCTCCTGATCGTACCCACCGGCACAGGCAACAACGGCGGCGGTGACGTGTTGATATCTGATCGGACCGCGAGCGGAAATACCGCGCCGCGGGCTGTCATCCGTGGTCCGGCCAGGGTGGGCAACCAGTTTGACGTCTACCTTCCGAAGAGGCGGTTGGTACTTTACAGAAGGCCGAATATCGAAATTTGAGATATTCCAATTGAAGGCGTGAGCATCGAGCCTCCCCTGAGAAGTCACGCTCCATTCCCCAAAGGAGCCGGGGACGGCGTTGCTTTGGATCCTCTTCACAAAAAAGTCCTGATCGCCACTGCGGCGGGCAACACAGTCCTGACCTTTTCCGTTCCCGAAGTGTTCGATTAGATTTATCGTGAGGCCGGCGGGGGCACTGTCATCTCCCCGCCGGTATTGCAGACGACCTGCAGACTTTTACTTCGTCGCACCTATGCGGTTGACAGTTTCTCCAGTCCGGACCGCAACAGACCCTTCGCCATGTCAATCTTCATCGCGTTGTACTTCAGCGGAGCGGCCGCCGCCAGTGCCGTCGACGGCGCCTCGGCCGCCAATGCCGTGTCCAAGGTCTTCCCTCTCAAAAAGTCCTCCACCGCACGCTCCCTCAACGGACGGCCCGCGATCCCTCCGAAAACAACACGCGAATCCGTAATCGTCTGCCCGCTCATCTCCAGGCCCATCGCCATCGACGCCATCGCAAAGTCCCACACCCCCCGCGGCCGGATCTTCTCGAACGATGCCCGGAACCCGTTGGGCGGCGCCGGCAGCGTCACCTCCGTCAATATCTCGTTGTACCGCACTACGTGCGACTGGATCCGTCCATCCACCATCATGTCCCCGGGCACCAACTGCTCTACGCTCAACTCCTTGGTCCCCAACGGGCCCACCAGCTTCACCGTCGCATCAAATGGGATCAGCGCCGGCGCCGCATCCCCCGGATACACCGCGTAGCACAAGCGTCCCCCCATCGCCGAGTGGTAGTAGCTGTTGTCCCCGATCGCTCCATGGCAGATATAGCCCCCGTTGCGGTAGCACGCATACCCCCCTCGCAGGTACTGGCACCATACCTCCTGTAACAGGTCCCCGCCGAATGTTGAGGCGTTCCTCAACTCCGGCGAAGAGATCATCTGGAACGCTTCCACCACCATCGGGTACTTCCGCCCCATCAGGGGCGAATCCACGATCTCCGACAGCTTGGTCAGGGCCCCGATATCGACGCCCCCCGAGGGGTTTTCCCGGATGTAGCGCAGGTTGCCGATTCCCTTGACATCCACCAGATAGCTCAGTGCCTGATCCAGGCGGTTCTTCAACCGGATCAGCAGGTCCGTCCCACCCGCATACACCCCCGCTTCGGTCCCATGCAGCGTCAATATCTGGATCGCTTCATCGATGCTCGTCGGCCGGTATATCGATACTTTCTTCATGCCCTCGCCTCCAGTTCCTTCAATCCCGCCATGATCTTTTCTCGAGTGATTGGATGCTCCCGAATTCGAACACCGCACGCGTTGTAAATCGCATTCGCAATGGCACCGGGCACGGCTCCGATCGAGGTTTCGGCGAACCCCTTCGTCCCATAAAACCAACGCGGCTCCAAACTGTTGACGAATACCTGTGTTGCGTCGGGGACATCCATAATCGTCGGCAAGCGGTAGGACAGATAGCCGACACTGTAATGACGGATGCCGGGTAACTCGCGGTCGGATGGAATGGCATCGGTCGTCATCTGAAAGCTCTGGATCAGGGATCCCGTCATGTCGCCTTCAGCCACCAAGGGGTTGATGACCTGTCCGGAATCATGGCAATAGGCCGACCTCACGAAGCGCCAATCGCCCGTCCAGGTGTCGACCTCCACCTCGGCAAAACAGGCCCCGATGCCCCGATTCATCGCTCGGCCAATCGAACCCGGATGAACGGCCTGGCCCGGGAAGCTGATCACGCCGCTGTTCGCCCGCGCCAGCGCCGCAAACGTCGTCTGATTTCGGGGGTTGGCTTCGGATGAGATGACGCCGTCGGAGATCTCAAGCCCGGCGGCATCCACCCCCAACGCGCTTGCGGCACGCTGGAGCAGATCGTTCCGGAGCTTTTCGGCAGCGGCGTTCAAGGCCCCGCCTTGCAACTGGGTCGTGAGGCCGCTATTCCATCCCGGGGCGGGGGGCGCGAGATCCGTGTCCCCCCAGATCGCACGGATGTGGTCCAGGCTCGTGAATCCCAGAATCTCCGCCACCAGCGCCGCCATCGAGGTGCCGTGATTCGTCCCACTATCGGGCTGGGCGAAGTGCAGGTATACATTGCCGTCGTCTCTCAACTCCAACTCTGCGTTGAAGGGTGAGCCTCCGCCGCCACCACCTGTGAAACTACCGTCACCCAGGGCGATTTCCGACATGATCCGTTCAAAACCGACCTCCCCTTCGCGGTAACCCACACGTCCTGCATGGTGTTGGGAATTCGCCACCCCAAATCCCCGCTTGAAGCGGCCGGGGTTGCCTCCGGGCACGGGATTTCTCTGATCCCAGCCGATGGTCCTCGCGCCTTCTTCCAGCACCTCTACCGACGCATACGAATCGTAGGTGAGGGTTTCGTTTTCGGTCTCGGGCATCTCGGTCATCGTCGGGCCGCCCGATTGATGCGTCACCTGAGTTCCGGGTTTTTGAATGTTCAGGAGCCGGAACTCGACGGGATCCATCCCCACAGCCTCCGCCATTTCGTCCATCATGCTTTCCCAGGCAAACTTGAACTCCTGCTGTGCGTTACTCCGGGACGGACCGATCAACTGCGAGTTCGTTGTGTTGTTGAACCCCAGTTCCCTCCAATTGGGAATAACGTGCAGGTAGAGTTCGGACCTTCCGCCACCGCGTCCACCACCGCCACCGCCTCCAGCGCCCGCGGCGATATGGACTTCCCGCTGGCAGACCGTGATTCGTCCGTCGCTGGTGGCTCCGACCTTAAAGTGGGTCAGACTCTCCGGCTTCACCGACATCTGACCCAGTTCCTGGTCCTTGGGGAGCGCGCTCTTGACGGGTCGACCCGTCACTTTCGCGATGTGGGAGATGAAAACCTGAAACCTGACCGATCCGGTGTCGGGACCGAAAGTACCGCCATTCCACTTGTTGACAAATCGGATATTGGATTCGTCGATGCCCAACCCACGAGCGAGCGACTGTCGATGCGGATAGATTCTCTGGCCCATGGCCCAGAACGTCAACTGATCACCGTCCCACTTGGCCACGCAACTCGCCGGCTGCATGGGAATGGGGCGTGCGCCGCCGAAATAATAGGTGAACTCGCGAACCACATCAGCATCTTCGAACGCCAGGTCGACATCACCATATTCGACTGCCGACGTTCTGAGATTCTCCCGACCAGGAGTGGTTTGGGGCGCATCCGGCGACATTACTTGATCCAGGGTCGCTGCAAAAGGAAGCCGTTCATACTCGACTTCGATGGCCGCAACCGCGTCCTCGGCCAGATCCTCGGTCTCAGTCACAACGATGGCAACGATTTCTCCGGCATAGCCGAGTTCTGCCGACATCGGGAAGTTGGCCGGCGCGTTCTGGGCCGTGAGAACATAGGCCACGCCCGGCATCCGCTCCGCAGCTGAAACATCGAGCCTCTGAATGCGCACCCTTGGATGCGGGCTCACAAGGAGTTTTCCATAGAGAAGGTCGGGGAACCACACCCGTGTGGCGTAGAGGGCTGTGCCGGTATGGCGCGGAATCGCGACCTCGGGCAAGGGAGCATTCGACTTACCCACAACGTTGAGATTGACGGGGGGGTAACCCTGCCACTTCTGCGTTACGATCTGATCGTCGCCTTCGACGAGTGTGTCTTCTGGACCGTGACCCCCACCGGTGGAGTAATCCCGGACCATGGGTTGATTGACGACGATCGAACGGTGCGCTGTCGGCACGATCTTCGGCTTAGGGTTTTCCTGGCTCATAATTCTGCCTCCCCGCGCATGACCTTGCCGGCATCGACCACCGTCCTGATAATCGCAGGGTAGGCCGCGCACCGGCAGATGTGTCCCGACAGCGCCATCTTGACTTCATCCACCGTGGGATCTGGATTCTCGTCGAGCAGTCCCTTCGCCGTCACTTCCCATCCCGCCGTGCAATATCCGCAGTCGGCTGCCACGTACCGGTGTCCCACTGCCTGGATCGGATGCAGATTGTCTTCATCGCCCAGACCTTCCACCGTGAAGATGTCCTTCCCGGTTGCCTCCATCGCCAAGGTATGACAGGAGTAATAGGGGATCCCCTCGATCAGCACGCTACATGCGCCGCAACTGGCGCGATTGCAGCTTCGGTTCGTCCCCGTCAGCGCCAGCTTCATCGCGATCACTTCCCACAACGTCGTCCGGGCCTCATATTCAGCCTGGTAGCTGGCTTCATTAATGATGAATGTCCCGGTCTCCACCGTCATCGGTGCGGGAATACCCCCCGCCGCCTGGGGCGGGGTCGCAGATCCGGCAACCGAGCTGTAACCGCCCACCGTCGTCAGTACGACCGCACTCGATCCGGCCGCCCTCAGAAAATGCCTCCGGGAATACGTCATAACTCAAACCTCCATCAGGGCTGGGGAATATGGACCATATCCCTTAGAAAAGGGATCTCTGATTTGCTCGCTTATTCATTGGACACGCTGGCGTTTTCCGCTACAAGCCGGACAAAATCTGGCAGTTCGTGTAGCGAAACAATACCCCCTGTCGGTCCGTACATCGCCAATCTCCGGCCATCATCATAGTCGTTGATCATCAGAATAGAACTCGCACCGACATCGGTCGCGGCCTTCAGGCCCTCTTCAGTGTCGGCGAGAGATATTACGTTTTCGGGTTTAGAAGGTGAGCCTCCGATCGCACGAGCAAGCGGCACCGCTTTGACGCCGCCTGCGTTGTCTCGGTTCCAGACCGCCGAGAAAGAATCGGCCAGTGAGAATCTCTCCATGAAGTGCGCGACCGCCGGGTCGGACAGCGAAGACGCAATCAACGTCTTCACACCCATGCTATTGAGTTCTGAAAGCGAGGGAATCACGTCTTCATACAGATCCACACGATCGATCGCTTGAATCTCCAGGCCTTCCAACCATTCCTTCTCCGATGATGCGAGCTCCCTGTCCATCTTCTGGATCCCGTCGAGCATATTCCAGAACACTTCGCTACCGGATCTGTTCGCCGGGGTCTGGTGGCCGAACAGCTTCAACGCGATTTCATTGAATTCTTCTCCCGGAAATTCAGCGAGGCAACCTACGGGTTCGAACAAAATACATTCAACTATCTGCATTAGCTATTAGGGTTCCTCTCGGTGAATCTGCGGATTTCAATACGCCAATGTCGCAGCCGGTCTCGCGAAGTATCGGAGGGAAACTCCCGTCATGCCCGCACCTGGATTGCCTTCAATCCAGCCATGATCTTCTCTCGCGTGATCGGATGCTCCCGGATTCGAACCCCGCACGCATTGTAGATCGCGTTGGCCAGCGCACCGGGCACGGACCCGATCGCGGTTTCGGCAAAACCCTTCGAACCATAGAACCAGCGAGGCTCCAAACTGTTCACGAACACCTGCGTCGAGTCGGGCACATCCATGATCGTGGGCAGCCGGTAGGAGAGGAACCCGACACTGTAATGGCGGACTCCCGGCAACTCCCGGTCCCTCGGAATGGCATCCGTCGACATCTGGAAACTCTGGATCAGGGATCCTTCCATATCAGCTTCGCCCAGAATCGGATTGATGATGAAGCCCGAATCATGGCAATAGGCTGCGTTCACGAAACGCCAGTCGCCCGTCCACGTATCGACCTCGACCTCCGCAAAACAGGCCGCGATGCCCCTGTTCAGGGCGCGTCCAATCGATCCGGGATGGATGCACTGGCCCCGATGGGTGATCAGACCTTCGGCACTTCGGGCCAGCTCCGCAAACGTCGTTCGGCTCTCGGAATTGGCCCGGGCTGAAACAACTCCGTCCCGGATGTCGAGTGCTGACGCGTCGACGTTCAAACGGAGGGCCGCCCGCTCCAGAAGGTCCTGCCGGAGCTTAATGACGGCGCTGCAAATGGCACCCCCCTGTAATTGAGTGGTCATGCCACTGTTCCAACGGGGACCCATCGGCGCCGTGTCGGAATCGCCCCATGTCGCCCGAATCTGATCCAGGCTCGTGAAGCCCAAAAGTTCCGCAGCCAATGCCGCCATTGCGGTACCGTGGTTGGTGCCGCTGTCGGGATTGGTGAAGTACAGAAGAATCGTGCCGTCCGGATTCACGTCCACGCGCGCATCAAAGGGCACACCGCCACCGCCACCGCCACTGAAGGGAGTCGTCCCTCGGCTTTGCGCCATGCGGATCTCGAAGCCGCGCTCGCCATCGCGATAACCCACGCGCCCCGCGTGGTGCTGTGACATCGCCAAGCCGAGCCCCCGCTTGAACCGCCCCCGATTACCGCCGGGCACGGGATTGCGCTGATCCCAACCGATGACGCGGGCACCTTCCTCCAGGACTTCGACCGATGCATATGAATCGTACGTCAACGTCTCGTTTTCGCTCTCGGGCATCGGAGTGATCGTCGGACCGCCGGAACGGTGCGTGATTGTAGTGCCGGGTTTCTGGACGTTGATCAGCCGGAACTCGACCGGGTCCATTCCTACGGCTTCGGCCATTTCATCCATCATGCTTTCCCAAGCGAATTTGAATTCCTGCTGCTCGTTGCTCCGCGAGGCGCCAATCCGCTGGGTATTCGTCATGTAGTTGTAGCCAATTTCTCTCCAGTTGGGGACCACGTGCAGGTAGAGTTCGGACCGGCCGCCACCCGCGCCACCACCGCCGCCACTGCTGCCCCGGGCCATATAAAATGTCCGCTCGCTGGCGATGATCTTGCCGTCTCGCATCGCGCCCACTTTGAATCTCGTCAATGTTTCGGGCTTGACCGAAATTTGTCCCAGTTCCTGTGACTTGTCGAGCACGATCTTCGTGGGACGCCCCGTCATCTTGGCGATATGCGCAATCCATACCTGGAACCTGCCGGATCCGGTGTCGGGACCGAACGTACCGCCGTTCCACTTGTTGATGAATCGAATATTCGACTCATCGATGCCCAACCCACGAGCTAAGTCCCGCTGGTACTGAAAGATTCCCTGGCCCATGCCCCAGAAAGTCAGCCGGTCGCCGTCCCATTTGGCGACACAACTGGCGGGCTGCAACGGAATGGGGCGTGCACCGCCGAAGTAATATGTGAACTCCCGGACGACATCTGCCTCTTCAAACGCCTGGTCGACATCGCCATACTCGAGCACGCGTGTGGCATCGGGATCGTAGCCATCCTGATCCGGGCGCAAGTGCCTCAGGTTGCCGGCTGGATCGATGGCCGGCGCGTTCGATGCCATGACCTGCTCGAGAGTGGATGCAGACGGAAGCACCTCGTAGTCCACCTCGATCGCCGCGGCGGCGTCCTCGGCCAGATCTTCGGTGTCCGCCGCGACGAAGGCGACGGTTTCGCCCACGTGTCTGAGCTCTTCAGGAAACGGATAGGTGGCCGGGGCGTTCCCGGCGGTGAGGATATACCGTACACCCGGCATCCGTTCCGCCCGTGAAACGTCAATGCCACGCACACGCGCGCGCGGATGCGGGCTCTGGACTATCTTTGCATAGAGCATATCGGGAAGCATGACGCGAGTGGCATAGAGGGCTTTTCCCGTATAGCGGGGGATCGCGATTTCCGGCAGCGGCGCAAACGATTTGCCGACCACGTTGAGATTCACCGGCGGATAGCCCTGCCATTTCGGGGTCACGATCTGTTCGTCGCCTTCGACTAGCTCGTCGCCCGGTCTATGGCCACCACCGGTGGAGAAATCCCGCTCCATCGGTTGGTTGATAATGACTGAACGATGTGGGGACGCTTCGATCTTGGGCTTACCGTTTTCTTGACTCATAAGGAACACCTCCCCGCGTGAGCTTCGCTGTAACAACCGCGTCGGATTTCCGCCGGGTTCGCCGCGGAAGGGCGGACCGGTGTGGCAGGATCTTCATAGAGCAAGAGAGCCCGCGCGGTTCACGTCCCCACGCTATCGCGGCAGCAAACGCAGCCAATCCGACAAATCCGGTGGATCGGGTTTTCCGAAACGTTCGGGACTTATTTACGGTGCCGACGACACAGGCACATGGATCAGTTCGTCGAACAACTTCTCATCCGAGGGCACGCAGAAATACTCCCAGAGTTCCGCACTCGGAACTAAGTTGATCGTACCCGAGGTTACAAATGGTTCCGTGTACATCTTCGGATCATTGATCGTCAACTCGGCCTCAAGCGTGCCGTAGTCCACCCTCCGGTACCGCTCCTCGAGGCGCATCTCGCCGCTGACCCAGGCCCTTTCGTCAAAACCGTTGGATTCGATGACGAAGGTGTCGCCTTCCCAATGGCCCACGTTCCAGCCCAGCCAGTGCAGCATGGGGGGATCTTCGGGGAGTTCCCGACCGTCCGTCCAGATCGTGCGCCACGTGTGGCCCCACTCAAAGAACTGGAGCACCCGGTCGGGTAGCATGACGAACTCGAAACCATAGTTGTATGAGAACAGGCGTGGATACGCCAGAGGGTCACACGTCCGCAATTCCGGTGTGTTCCTCGACTGGGGTCCCTCTCCGTCCCGGGCGTCCAACCACTGCCGTCCCCACTCCGTCAACGGAGGTGGGTTCCTGAAAGCCCGGCCCACGCCGTCAAAGCCCCAGACACCCGACAGATTGCGAGGGTCGAAGTCCCGGCCTTCAACCCCATACTCTGCCCAACCGTCCAGCCGGTCCTGGTTGTTCTGGCATCGGGGACATTGCTTCCAGCCATCCGGTGGAGGGATCGACGGCTGTGCCGCCGTGTGATCAATTCGGCTCTCCAACTGTTCTGCCGTTTCCTGGCTCTCTGCTAGCGCCGGTAACATCACTATGACTGCGATTGCGAGGATCAGGACAAAGATTTCTTTGCGCATTAGTCGTAACTCCATAAGCTCAACACATATAAGGTAGTGTCTGAATGCGATCTCGCCCGACGTCGGGCGTCGCGTGTCAAAGGGGTCGGTGAATGTCGATACTATGGAGCACGGACACCACCGCGTCGTGCCGACAAATCCACTGAGACGCGGCCATCCACCGTCTCGATCTTTATGACCAGGCCATGGGGAATCCCGCTCGCCGCCGGCAGAGTGGTCACCAGGACTTCATCGCCCGGCTTGAAAGCCGTACGACTCATGCCCTCGCTCAACATCGTTTGCGCGGAAGAAAACTCGCCCATCCACTGGACAACGTCCCCGCTGTCGTCGGTCACGTCGTAAACGACAAAAACATGCGGATTTCTCCACCTCACCTCCGAGACGACCCCTTTTATTGTCACGATGCTGTCGTCGGAGCCATAACCTGAGCGTCCATGGTGTGCCAGAACCGCGGTACTTAACGCGGAGCAAACCACCAAAATACAGACCGCCACCACCAGTCGTCTAAGAGCTTTCACCTGTCACCTCCGGATCGTATGCATAGCAATGAACCCCGCCCATTGGAGATTCTCAACTAGTTGTTCGACTATCGGCTCGATATTCCCTGAATCGAGAATCGGCGTTGTGGCTCATTCGCAGTTCCTGTATGGAACCGCTATCTCACACCCAGTGCCCTCAACAATCGATTCACTCGTGGGTCAGCAGACCGATTTGATATTTGCCCCACTTATACTCCACTCGCTCGAGCTTCAAAAGCCTTTTCGGCCATTCAAAAGCCAGATCAACTACAAGAAACACCTGGGTCGACATCGGGCAATCGGTCATGCGAACTGACTGCGAGCTTCACTACGTGCAATTGAGGGTCGACGTTCGCCCAAAAAGCGTGAACCCCGATCGAAGCTGCGATCGGGGTTCATCCAAAGGGATACTGCTGCCTGAGATGTCTGGCCTACTCGGGGTTGACGATACCGCCGGCCGGATCACGTACGGTCTGATTGAAGAAGAGCTCATCCATAGGCGCGCAGAATATTTCCCGGAGTTCATGTGCCTGCCGATTCCAGGTTTTCGTCGTGCTCACCCACGGGCGGGTATAGGAGGTGGGATCATTGATAGTGTAAACGGCTTCGAGAGTATCCCTGTCCACCCGACGCCAGCGCTCCTCGAGGTGCATGTCAGTGCTGTAGACGTTTCCGTATTGATCGAGCCACGCCCTGTCATCGAAACCGACCGTGTCAATCACCAGCGTGTCATCCTCCCAGCGACCCACTGAGTATCCGTTCCACCGGGGTTCGGGATTAACCGGAAGTGCCCGTCCGTCCATCCAGATGTTGCGTGTACTTCCCTGGCTCTGGAATGTCATCAGAATCCGGTCGCCGGAGGCGGTATGGATGAACTCGGCTGGATTCGTGTACATGAACAGGCGTAACAGTCCCTTCGGGTTGCAGGCCATGATGGGATCGTTTCCGTATGCGGGTTCGATCGCCTCTTTGCCCTCGTGCGGACGGCCCGTCATTCTGCTGAGGTAGACTTCCCGTGCCCAGGAGGTCCGAGGCGGAATGGCTGGCTCGTCGGTCATACTGCGGAAACCGTTCGTTCCCCGGTGATTGGTCACGAAAACGCCTGAAAAGTCATGCGGATCGAAGGGTTCGTTCGGATCGAGTGGCGGCAGTTCGGGCCGTGGACCTTCGGCCTGATGCCCCAATTCGAAATCTTGGGTTCCGCTGATTGCTGCGCGCCCTCGGCGATCGTGACCGATGCCAACATCAGCAACGTCACCACACAAACTACTGAATAGAACGGGGAACGATGTCGCATTGAAACACTCCTTGGCCTTTGCTTCCTCCCACAGCATCTGTCCAAAACTCTGGTTGTCGCCAGCAACCCGGACTCAAGACAGAACCCATGTCGTGGGGAATCGATTTATTCATTGCTCATTCCGGTCTCGTCCGAAGGAGACAGCATCGATATCACCTCCGAATATTGCTACGCCGTCTTCGCTGACAATGTCGCGGAGAAGCGCTACGGGCGTGCCCGCCCGCGAGGGAGACATCGTCACGGTGACCACCTTATCCTGGCGCCAAAGCCTCCTCCGAGCGTGTCTTGTTCCAGCCTCTCAGAGCCAGAGTGTAGGGAGTTGGAGCTGTCTCGATTGTCCAATTCGTAACTTTGCCGTCTTCGTCGGTCACGTCAATGAAGATTGGAGGATGCGGGTTTATGTATCTGAATCCCGTCACGACTCCCGTTACCGTCACTGTGACGGATCTGTCGTAGGAAATGTTGGTTCCGTGATGCGCCATCACGGGGACGGCGAGCAACACCAGACACACAAGCGACGAAACCAACGCCGACGCTTTTTTCATGTCACGCATTTTAAAAAACCTCCGTTCGAAGCGAATGATTTCTCTCAATCACAAATGGTGGCTGTCGCCCCGTTTCGCCTGTTCCCACACTATGTCTGGTGACGGATTCTGTCAAGGTGAAGCCGGTCCCGGGCATAGCGCTGTCCACCTCAGGTTCCACTGATTGCCCAGTCACAGACAGATCGGTGTTTTCGAATGAAATCAGGCCTATTCCCTGTCGTCCCGCCGTGCGATTTCGGCCTGCATGCACAACGATATAACCTGCCAGAAACGGGTGTAGCTTTCGTTTGTCATCACGAACGGATGGGGATCTCCGCCTTGTCTCAACTTCAATCGCTCCAGGCGGACCGGCGTGTCGTCGAAAAGCGGGTGGTTCTGAACTTCAACCTCGACGTTCATCCGCTCGGCGACCTCCAGGTAACGGTCGATCGATTCGATGTATTGCTCAATCCCGGGTGTCGGACTCCTCAGAAACGACGAAAGCATCGTCCCTGCAAACATTCCGGCCATGCGGGTCGTCCCACCGTCTTTGACTGGGAAAATATAGGCCAGCGATCCGGGGGTGTGCCCAGGGATCCCCACCGGATGCACGGTCGTGTCTCCCAACGTGATGGCTTCTCCGTCCACGATGACCAAGTCCCGCGCCGGGGGCTGCGGGGCATCCGGATTCGAATTGGCTGCCGACGCTTCAATCAAGGCCCAGTCTTCTTCGGCCAGGCCCACGCGTGTGCCAAACCGTTCCTGGAAGTATGCTGCGCCGCCGTAGTGGTCGGCGTGCCCATGACCGAGAAGTATGTATTTGACATTGGCGGGATCCAGACCCAGTTGCCTCAATCCCGGCACCAATACGGTATCGACTTTATCGGCGTGGCCGGAGTCGATCAGAATGATCCCCTCCGACGTCGTTATGGCATGAACGGTCGTTTCGGAATTGCCCGCGGCATAGAGGTTATCGAAAAGCCTTACCGGTTCCAGCTCCGGGGCATCCGCCGCAGTTCCACGGGCGGTCCCTGCGACGCAATAGAAATTGAACGGCGCGGTGACGTCCCCCCCGGCAAGCGTCCTCGCGGATTCAATAAATGCACGCGACCGGTCGTTTTCCGTTTCCGCGGTGTTGCCTTGACCGGGGGTGCCTTGCCCGCAACCGGAAACCACCACGGCAGCCATCAGACAAGGCAAAATGCCAAGGGCCTTCCCGGATATCTTCATCTCTTGCTCCAAGAGTCAGCAAACTCCGGGCCTATTGCCCGGATACTTCCTGTTTCCAGAGTTCCCACGCCCGCAGAAAGCCCCGGTGCTCCCCACCTTCCATCAACATGCGCGACTCTTCAGGATCCAGGTAGGTGATATCGCCTCCCAGAGCAATGGCCTGACTCTGAATCCTCGCATTCAGTTCCAGATAAACGCTCCGGCCCACCGCGAGTGGCAACGATTCGCCCACAATCGCGACACCATGGCCGCGCATCAGAACGGCCGGCTCGTTTCCAAGAACCGCAACAAGGGCCTGGCCCCGCTCGGCATTGCGCACGAGAATGTCCGTCAGCCCGACCTCTTCGCGAATATCGAAGGTCTTGAGTCCATCACCCATGAAGGCGGGCATGTGGTAGACGGGACGGAGAGGGCGACTGCTGATGCTGAAAGAGACGACCGAGGGCGAATGATTGTGAACGACCGCGATCACATCGGGCCTCGCCTTATATATCTCCCCGTGTATGAAGCGCTCGGAAAACTGACCGCGGCCATTTAAATTGACCGGATTGCTGTCGAGATCGTACTCGACGATGTCGTTGGCCGTGACCAGGGCCGGTGCCAATGAGCGCGCGACCAGGTACCTGTTGGGATCCCGGTTGTGCCGCACGCTGACATGCCCGAATGCATCCACCACACCTTGCCGCGCCAGAATTCGACTGGCCGCAACGAGGTCTTCCATCAGAGCGGGATCCACCGGGCCGGCCGAGGCAGGTGTCTGTTGTGCCAGAACCGGGGCCGCGGCGCATAATAGGGTCCCGACGATAACGAGGGTTGATCGCCTCAACATATCTCGGCACCTCACGGAATCGATCAATAACATGCTTGGTCTCCTTATAGTTCTTGTGTTTCCCGTCCTTGATCGGACTCGGTAAAAGCTGCCATGGGGCGCGGAAGCCGGGTTACGGCAGCTCGCTTCGAGCCCCTCCCGGTGGGACCGGCTCGAACGACTGGGACGGCTCTGTATCAGCCGACGGGCTCGATCCGCATCACGGACCCGGATTCGGCATCATAGGTCGTGAAATAGATCAATCCGTCCGGTCCCTGCTTCAGGTCGCGTACACGCTGCCCGATATCCGTAAACAAGGCCTCGCGGATCTGAGTGAATAGAGGACCCGAAGAATTCATGTCGAACTCCACGCGGTGTACCTGCTGGGTCCCGAGACCCCCGACAAACAGGTTGCCCCTCCAGCCGGGAAACCGGTCCCCGGTATAGAACATCAGCCCTGAAATATTGAGTGCGGGGTTCCAGGATATATGGGGCCACTTCAATTCCATGCCCCGGGGAGGGGGCATCGGGGGATTGCCGCCGCCGGCGCCCGCGACTGAAAGGAAGGGCCAGCCGTAGTTAGCCCCGGCTTCAAGAATATTCACCTCGTCCCCATGCTCGTTAATCCAAAGCTCGCCCGTATCGGGATGCGCGGCCATTCCATGCAGGTTGCGATGCCCACTCGTAAAGATTTCCGGACTGTACCCATCCATTCCGACAAAGGGATTATCGTCCGGCACAGTCCCGTCGTCGCGGAGCCGCAGAACCTTGCCGGCGTGACTGCCCATGTCCTGGGCGAGATCGGGAACGCTCCGGTCACTAACCGCAACGTATAGCATGCCGTCTGGTGCGAAAACGATGCGGGCAGACAGATGTCCTCGCTGATCGGTAGCCGCATCAGCAACAAAAACGTCCACAATTTCACCGAACCCGTTTCCGTCAAACTCACCCCGGGCCACAGCCATCGTCGCACCGGCTTCAGTAACCTTGTTATAGACGAAGTAGGCCCACTGGTTCTCGGCAAAATCAGGATGGAGAATAACGTCCATCAATCCACCAGATCCTGCCCCCGCCCCTTCACTGGATTGAACGCCGGCAACCCGACACACCGGTTCGGAAGCGAGGACACCGTCACGGATGAGGCGCACCTGGCCGTTGAGCTGCGTGAGAAGCATCCCACCGTCAGGCAAGAACGCCATAGAATGCGGGAAAGACAGGCCCTCAGCAATGGTCACCACACGGATCCGGTGCTCCATGGTTTCAAATACCGGCCCCACACCTTCGGCGGCGTCGGGAACGGGATTCTCCGGAGCCACATCTGCAAGTGTACAGCCTGCAACAAGCACAAGACACAGGACGGCAACCCACAGTGGGGGGTGGCAATAGTTCAGGGTGAACGGGGACTTCATATCGGGCTCCTTACTCGTGGCGGTTCGACTTCGCCGAGGTAGCGTGCGACCGGCCGATAAGGCACTCAGCCTGCAAGCCTATGTGCAAGCAATGAACCGGCGAGTCACAATACCATGGCGGATTCAGGCGAGGAATATATCACGGCGATTTGGATGGGACATTAACAAAGTCGCCGGCACCGCCTTTGCGGCCTCCGCTATGGTGTGATGCTTCGGAGCGCCCGTCGAGGGCAGCCATCCATATGGGCCGCTTTTTGTTTTGTCCGGCTCTGGCGCCACGTGATATTCTCCGTCAGAAATCGTTACAAAACTATCATTAGTCTCAACGACATTCAGACGGAGCAAACGGCTATGGAACCTAACAAGACGAGCGATTACCCTCAGGAACTCTGGTATGCGCTGGAGGACTACAACCACGGTCTAATTTCCCGACGCAACTTCCTCGAACGCGCCCGCAACGTTACCGTCGGCGGCCTGACGGGAATGGCCCTGTTGAACAGCCTGAGACCGAACTATGCGTGGGGACAGCAAGTCCCCGCCGCCGACAGTCGAATCAGGACCGAGTACGCTACAGCGCCTTCACCTGAGGGCAACGGGTCCATCCGAGGTTATCTGGCACGTCCGGCGAATGCAACCGGTCGGCTCCCGGGCGTCATCGTCATCCATGGCGCCAGCAGCCTCAATCCTCATATCGAGGATATTGCGCGGCGCCTGGCGACGGAAAACTTCATGGCGTTTTCACCCGATGGCGCCACCTCCGTCGGCGGCAACGCCGGAGGCGACACTCGAAGCGGTGAGGCACTGCTCCGCCAGGTCGACCCCGTAAAGATGGAGGAAGACTTCATAGCTGCCACGAACTGGTTGATGTCCCGGGACGATTGCACTGGCCGCGTCGCTGTAATGGGGTTCTGCTTCGGCGGCGGGATGACCAACACCCTGGCCGTGAGGATGCCCAACCTCGCCGCTGCAGTGCCTTACTACGGCCGTGCGCCCGAAACTGCGGATGTGGCAAAGATCCGAGCGCCTGTTCTTGTGCATCACGCTGAACTCGATGAACGGCTGCTCGCGGGTTGGCCCGCCTACGAGGAAGCGCTCAAAGCCAACAACGTGCGTTACGAAGCCTACATCTACGAACAGGCCAACCACGCCTTCTTTAACGACTCGGGACGCCGCTATGGTGAAGCTGCCGCACAACTGTCCTGGCAGCGCACGCTCGATTTCCTGAACAGGCATCTAAGGTAAGCCTGCGCGTCAGCCTCGGCGCGGCCACAGATGGGACTCGCTCCGGCATTGAACGCCAATGCCGTCGGAGCGCGAAGGATTCGAAACCCCTGGGATCACCCCACGGACTCGATCCGCAAGATACGACCCGCAGGAGCGTCTTCACTGGCAATGCGCCCCCCGCTGGGTTCGTGCGTGGCGAAATAGAGCATTTCGTACGGGCCCTGCGCACGTCCCTCGCCCGCTCTCCATTACCAGTCAACCCAGGCTTGCGGTCATCTTCAGAATTCTTGTTGCGCCACTCAAGTCGATGAACAAGCGGAAGCGGCGAGACCGTTGCCGGTCCAAATATGCGGCAGTATACTGGTGGAATATGTTCCACGAACTCGACTTGATTCAAATCCACCATGCGAACGCGCACGCCCCGGCCCCCGAATCGCGGCCGGTCCTGGCCCCTTGGCGCACCGCAAATAAAGGGGGGCAAATGAAACGCCCATCAATGCGAAGAATTGGTATGGCCACCACAGCCCTCGGCATGTGCCTGATGGGCGTTGGGTTCTCCCTCGGCCAGGCTCAGCCGGAACAGGCACAGCAGATGGCGGAAGACGTGTTCCTCAACGTCCCGGCCCTCAGTGGGATTCCCGTGGACCAATTCATGGACACGATGGGGATGATTGCCGCCTCCTTAAGCGTGACCTGCTCGGATTGCCACGTCACGCTCACGGGTGGATGGGAAGAGTTTGCCGAAGAGACTCCGTTGAAGCAGACGGCCCGCGGAATGATTGAAATGGTGAACCGGATCAACACGAACGAGTTCGGGGGCCTGCCTTTCGTCACCTGCTATACATGTCATCGCGGCAACCAAAAGCCGCACGTCGTACCCGATCTGGCGATCCAGTACAATGTGCCACCGGAAGATCCCCATGACATCTTTTTTCCGACGCAGGCGATTCCGGGGATGCCATCGGCCGAGCAGGTTTTCGACAAGTATATGCAGGCCCTGGGCGGGATGGGGCAGGCGGCCAACCTCACCAGCTTTGTCGCCACCGGCACCTACTCCGGATACGACACAGAACTGCAGCCGGTCCCAATGGAAGTCTATTCCAGAGCTCCCGATCAGCGGACCACGGTTGTTCACATACCTTATGGCGACAGCGTCAGGACGTACAACGGCCGCGACGGTTGGATTTCGTCTCCAGATAGAGCGCTGCCGCTGCTGCCTTTGACCGGAGGAAATCTGGAAGGTGCGCGGACGGATGCGATAGTATCGTATCCATCCGAAATCCAACCCGCTTTCAGCCAGTGGCGAGTCGGCTTTTCGACCTTCATCGACGACCGCGAAGTCCAGGTAATCCAAGGAACCAATCCCGGACAGGGTCCCGTCAACATGTACTTCGACGTCGAGTCTGGCCTGTTGGTGCGGCTGGTGCGTTATACCGAAACAAAGATCGGCACCGTTCCCACGCAGATCGACTACGCGGATTACCGGAGCGTGGCCGGGCTCATGATGCCCTATAGCACGATCGTGACCTGGACGAATGGGCAGGCCACCATCGAATACGAGGAGATACAAGCGAACGTTTCGATTGATGCCGGGCGATTCGCAACACCGGCCCCGTCACCGCCACCCAGATTCGACTAGCCGGAGGGCACCGGCGGGGGGCCGGGAACATTCTTTAGCCACGGCGGCGTCACGGGCAACCACGGCATGGCAACCCGGTAAGGGTGGCGGGATCTAGGGCAAACTGCAGGGAGGGGTTACGGCTTGAACGTTCAAAGCTACGAAATCAAAAGACCGAATAGGCTCAATGCAGGTATTCGCTTGGGTGTGGCCGCGTTGTTTGTGATCCTTCTCGGCCCTCTCGCCCCCGCTTATGCCCAGGAGACTGTGCGCTTGACCGCCATCGGCGGCTACGCCCCCGCTGCACTCTGGGTGCGCGTCTTTCTGGACTACTACATCCCCGAGGTGGATCGGCGCCTGGCCCGAACCGGAAACTACCGCGTGGACTGGACGGAAGCCTTCAGCGGTACGGTGGCCAAACCCGCGGGGGTGCTGGAAGCCCTGCAGTACGGACTCGCCGACATTGGCATCGTGACCACGCCGTTTCATCCCGACAAAGTTCCTTTTTACAATCTCAGCTATGTCACGCCTCTGGTAAGCGCAGACATTGGCCTGGTCGCTCGAACAATGAGCGCAATAGCAGAGCGCTATCCAGCAATCAAACAAGGCTGGTCCGACTACAACCAGGTCTATCTCACCACGGCGGGCTCCATAGACACCTATCAATTGTTTATGTCGCAGCCGCACACAACCCTGGACACCTATCGCGGCCAGAGAATTGCGGGCGTGGGCCTGAATCTCCGTTATGTGGAAGGACTCGGCGCTGCCGGGGTGACCAGCAACCTGGGGGATTTCTACAACAACGTCGCAACGGGTCTGGTAGATGGTGTAATTGCGTGGGCGGAATCCGCCGTTTCGTACAAGCTCTATGAAGTGGCTCCGTACCTCGTCGACGTCCGGCTGGGAGCCGTCACCTCCAAGGTGCTGACGATGAACAGACGCACTTGGGACCGGCTGCCCGCTGAGGTCCAAGCCGTGCTGGGGGAAACCGCCGATGACTACCGAGATGAACTGGCTCGAGTCTCCATGCAGGTCGCCCAGGAAAGCATCGAAACTTACAAGCGCATGGGTGGAACGGTGGTGACTTTAACGCCGGAGCAACGTCGGGAATGGGCGGATTCCATGCCCAACCTCGCCGAGATCTGGACGGCGGATCTCTTGCGAAGAGGCCTGCCTGGAAAACAAATCCTGGAAGACTACATGGAAATCATGCGCGCCAACGATCAGCCGATCGTACGGCATTGGGATCGAGAGTAGGTCGTGGTAGACCCGGCGGAAACCCCACCAGCAGCAGGAAACATCACTCTCCTCGACAAGACCTTCACCGTTGCGGTCGCCGGATTGAACAACCTGGGAACGGTGTGGATCCTGGGCTTGATGGTCTTAATCACGCTGGATGTGCTGGCCCGGTATCTGCTCAACGCTCCCATCAATGGTGTGACCGAACTGGTGGAACTCTCCATCGTCGGTATTGTCTTTCTGCAGCTCGGGGCCGCTGTTCGGGCCGGTAGAATCACCCGCTCCGACGGTCTCTACTCCAAGCTACTGACGGTTCGCCCCGGGGTGGGCCACGCCCTGGGCTTCGCGTTCGACCTGTCAGGCGCACTCTTCGCAGGACTCATTCTCTACGGTGGCGTTCCCCGTTTGATTGAAGCCTATCAGCGGGGTTACTTCGCGGGCAACGAAGGCTTGTTCGTCTTCCCGCTGTGGCCGGTGCGCTTGATACTGGTGGTGGGTTGTGTGGTGGTGGCCCTGCAGTTCCTGATCTTCGCCTGGCACCATGTGGTGGCTCTCAACGGCAAAGACACACGCGGATGAGTGGGCTCGAAGTCGGGATTCTCTCGGTCCTGGCGATCCTGGTTCTGATCTACGCAGGCCTCTACGTCCCAGTAGCTCTGGGGCTGGTCTCGTTCGTTAGCGTCCTGCTACTGCGGGGCACGCTGGAAGCACCTATTTACCTGCTGACCCTATCCGCTTCAAACAGCATCGAGGACTATGTATTCGGCGTCATCCCGCTCTTCGTATTGATGGGCCTCCTGGTCAGCGAATCCGGCCTGGGTCGAGATATTTACGAAGTTGCCAACGTCACCCTCGGACGGTTGCGCGGCGGCCTGGGCGTGGCGACTGTCGCGGCAAACGCCGTTTTCGCCGCCATTACCGGTGTGAGCATTGCCTCAGCGGCGGTGTTCACGCGATTGTCCGTACCGGAGATGATGCGCTTCGGTTACCGGCCCCGCTTCGCCGTTGGCGTCGTTGCCGGAAGCTCGGTTCTCGGGATGCTGATTCCGCCGAGCGTCATGCTGATCATCTATGCGCTCATCGCCGAGCAATCCGTCGCGGATCTCTTCACTGCGGGCATCGTCCCCGGGCTGTTACTGTCGCTGGCCTATTCGGTGGCCATCGTCTGTATGGCCTATTGGCTCCCGAATTATGTGGGTGGACCGGACGCCAAAACCCAAGCCGCCCTCATCGAAAAGTCCATGGGCTGGCTGGAAGCGGGGGGAAAACTATTGCCAATGGTCGTCCTCGTCGTGCTGGTGCTTGGCGGGATTTATGGAGGACTGTTCACACCCACTGAAGCCGGTGCGGTGGGCGCCATGGGCGCGCTGGTCACCGCGCTTTTCAAACGGAAACTGAACCGGACCCGGTTCTGGTCCATCGCGGTGGAAATAGGACACATCACAGCCTCAATCCTGTTTCTCATCGTGGCCGCCACGATGTACAGCCGCATGCTGGCCTTGTCGGGACTGCCCAACGACCTGAGCCTCTGGATCGAACAGGCGGACCTCGGGCTGTACAGCATCCTGGCCATATACGTATTGCTGCTCATCGTAATGGGCACGATCCTGGATACCACATCCATCATCCTGATCATGGTGCCCTTGTTTATTCCCGTTCTCGCTCCGTTCGGGATCGATCTGGTCTGGTTCGGCATCGTCACCATTGTGGGAGCTGAAATCGGCCTGCTGACGCCTCCGCTGGGAATCGCATGTTACGTCATCAAGGCGACCCTTGCCGACGACAGGATCAGCCTGTACGACATCTTCGCTGGGGCACTGCCTTTTGCAGCGATCATGCTGGCGGTGTTAATCCTGCTGATCGCCTTTCCGTGGCTCAGCCTCGTCCTCGTGTGACACCCGGAGGCGGCGGGCGGGCAAACCAGCCTTTCAAGAGTGGAGCCCCAGATCGCTTCGCCTCCTTCCGTGTAAAGCGGTAGTGTTCATCCATCCACTGCGCAACATTCGCGCGTGTTGCCTGCGGGGGAAAATCGCAACCATGTTCGGCGTGGGATGGCTATCTTTGTGAAGCACGCATTTCATGCTAGTCTCGCCATCGGACACCGCTCGGGCACAGAACCAACACCACTATACGACTTGCTCTTAATTTGCGAGTCACGATGAAGCCTCCCGTCGATCAGCACGTCCGCGGTAGAGAAGATTGACCCGACCCACGAGGAGGGTAAATGACGATTTCGACTAAGCAGTTGATCTTGTGCATAGTGCTTGTAGGCGCTGTATTGCCGGCCGGCTCGAAATCGGCGACATTCGCTCACCACGGAGGGTTCGTCAATTGGCAGCAGGACAATTTGATCGGCCCAGTCACCTTTGTAGCTACAAACTTCGCGTTTCGTTTTCCGCATCCCCAAATCTCGGGTGAGATCAGAGACCAGACAGGGAACGTCGAGCCATGGGTCATTGCACTCCGTCCTACGCCTACCGGTTTGCGGGATCGCGGCTGGACCAGAGCGTCGATAAAGCCTGGGGACACGCTGACGCTGACGTATAGCCCGCATATTACAGCAGAGAACGTAGGTGTGGCCCGGCGCGTACTCGTGAACGGTCAATTTCTTCCCATCGAACCCGGTGACGAGGAATGTCGAACAACGACGACGCCATACCGCCGCTGCGGAGACGTGCAGTGAATTCGCCCTCCTGTTCGACACCGATTCTGAGTCACCGTGAGTCTTTCGATAACAATATGTGACTTGATATCGAGGAGTTTCCAATGCGCATCGTCTATTACAAGGTATTTGTTGCAGGGGTGGCAGGAGTCCTGCTCTCTTTAATAGGTCAAGCGGCACAGCAGGCGGGTTCGGAACGGCCTGCCGCTGCGGCCGCCTTCGACCCCCGAGATTTTTCTGGACACTGGCACAGAGAGAGTTCCCTCGTCACCTTTGGCCATGTTCCTACTGTAGAGGACACCACGATTGCGGAGGCTCCGTTTACACAGGAGGGCAAGGTCAGGTTTGACGCCAATAGGCCGGGCTACGGACCCAGAAGGCAACTCGAGAGGAACGATCCCTTGGGAAGGTGCGAGCCAATGGGTTTGGTTCGGAATCTCGTTGCTGAAATTACTGAACCCCATCCGACCTGGCAGATCGTTCAAACTCCCGACAGGATCATCCAGTTCTTTGAATACCGCCATGACTGGCGCGAAATATGGATCGATGGGCGAAGTCTTCCGACGCCGGACGCAGTCTATCCGAAATGGAACGGTTACTCCGTAGGTCGCTTCGAGGGAGACACTCTCGTAGTCGAATCTATCGGTTTAGACGATAGAAGCTGGATCGATAAGTTCGGCTATCCGCAATCCGAGCAGATTCGTGTCGAGGAACGCAATCGGCGTCTGGATCCGGCTACGTTAGAGCTCACGATAACGATCACGGATCCGCTGACCTATACCCAGCCCTGGGAGAGCGACAGAAAGGTTTTCCGGTTGGACCGCGAAAAAGCCAGTCGATGGGACGAGCAGATCTATTGCGTTCCCGCTGAGGAATTCGCGTATCAGGAGTTGATCGAATCGGGAAATGTCGGCCCCCAGTGAAAGACGACGCGTCAGCCCAGTACAGGAATTACGAATACGCATCGTCGCGATTCCATTCGACAGGAATTGACGTATCACGTGTTGGACCCGGATATTAAGCCGCGGTCACCGGGTCCTTAAGTTCTTCAAGCCATCGGTCTTCGAGGGCCAGCGCGCGCTTCAGGGTGCCTATTGGGCTGCGCCCCAAGAGATGGCACACTAGCGAGAATTCGGGTTCGGGCAGTTTCTCAAACTCTCAGCTTGGAATGAGGAGGTTTCTTATGCGCCGGCTTTCTAAAATATCGCTTGTCGCGAGCCTTATTGCGATATTTCCCTTAGGGTGTGGGGCACCCGAACCACGTGTTGTGTCCGACGCGTTCGCTATCGAAAACGCAACCGTCATCGACGTGGAATCGGGCAATCGCACGGCGGACCAAACAGTGGTGGTCAGCGGCAACAGGATTACTGCCGTGGGCCCAGATGACGTCGCCGTCCCGGCCGGCGCCCGTGTGATCGATGGTCAGGGCCAGTTCCTCATCCCAGGGGTCTGGGATATGCACGTGCACGCCTTACGCGCCGCAGAACGCGCGCTCCCGCTCGCCGTTGCGAGTGGCTTGAGCGGACTGCGCGATATGGGATCCACGCTGGCGCAGGTTCCGGAAACGCGAGAGGCAATCGCCAATGGGCTCGTTGCGCCGCGGTTGATGATCGCGGGCGAGGGCTTGGAAGGCGTCCCCGGAGGCTTCCCCGGTCTCCCCCCGAACACGGTGCTCGCTACGCCCGATGAAGGGCGGGAGATGGTTCGACAACTGGCTGAGCTTCAAGTCGATTTCCTGAAGGCCCACACGCGACTCAATCGCGAGACCTTTTACGCCATCCTCGATGAGGCGGAAGGCTTCGGTATACCTGTCGACGGACACTTACAGCCGGGTCTGGATATCATTGAAGCATCCGATGCGGGACAACGGACCATCGAACACTTGAACGGCTTGCAGATGGCCTGCGCCGCCGACCCGGAGGCGTTGAATTCAGAAGAACCCGATGCCGCCCCGATCGAGATCGACCGGACCCGGTGTGAGGAAACCATCCGACACCTGGTCGGTAACGGCACCTGGTTAACGCCAACTCTCGGCGGGCCCAGAGCGACCGGCGGCGCCGGAGGCGGCAATCTTCGGACGCGTCACTTCAATCTGGAAATCACTCGATTGGCGGCCGATGGCGGGCTGAGACTCCTGGCGGGAACCGATTGGCCCGGTCCCGGCTACAGTGTGGGCAACTACTCCGGCGTCGACAGTCGCAGCTTGATGGATGAACTCGCGGGACTCGTTGAAGCTGGGCTCAGCCCCCAAGAAGCGCTCCGCACCGCCACCGTAAATCCGGCGATTCTCTTTGAGATGGAAGATCAGCTCGGCAGCGTCGAAACGGGAAAGTTTGCAGATCTCCTGCTGCTGGAAGCGGACCCGCTCGTCGATATCGCGAACATGAAGCGCATTGCGGCAGTCGTCGTCAATGGCTGGTTCATTGACGCCGCCGAGCAGCAGAGGATGCTCGACGCAGAGCTGGCCGCCCGAGAACAAGAGAGCGCACCTTAGCGGCAGTCTCGGTCGAAAGATCGGGATAAAACGTTTCGCTCGGTCGTTCATTCAGACATCCTGTCTGAACGACCGGCGACCCCCGCCATCATCCTGACGGCGGGGCCCACTAGGATCCAAGAAATTTCGGAGCCAGCCCCAGAAGGCCCCGCACCCGGGGACCGGTGCGGGGGAACGGCTTGAAGAATAAGCGGCGGAGCCGCGGCGTTCAGTGGAATAAGGATGATCTCTTCGGTCCAAGACGAAACTGTTAAGCACCGAATTTCTTGCTCACGTCTCAAAAATTGAACAGGTTCGTCAGTTTCACAATCACCGCCCGCTCGACAACTTTACCACTCGCGTCGCGCAGGTCGTTGTACACCAGAAAGAGATCGCTCAGCGAACGATGGATGAGATTGAATCGGATATTTGAACTCACCTGACGGGTTTTGGCGTTGTACTGGAACAGTCCTGTGAGAAAAGTCCGCGGGTTGAACGCGTAGGCAATCCTCGCGCCCACCAATTTCGTCGTGAACTCTCCGTTGGGTAACTTCACAAGGATGTGTTCGTAATCGAGATCCATGGTCAGGTGAAAGTTCGGCTTGACGCTGACGCCACCGGTCAATGAACGCAAACGTCCATTCCAGAACTCGCCCCAATCAATCCCGCCGGATCCACTTATCTTCGCGCTTGAGTCGGTTGAAAAGCGCCCCGAATAATCCATGTAGCCGTAGTCCCCGACCCGGATCGGCGTTTCAGCGCGGATTAGAAACGGCTCCGCAAGCCGGTCGAATGTCTGATTGAGGGTGAAATTAATGGATCCGGTGTTTTCGAACTGGAAGCCGAGATTCAGACTTCCCGTCCGGGTCTCGACTTTCCCGGTCGTTCCGTTTTCATAGTAATCAAGGTCGAGGCCGAAGATCAGGTTCCGCAGGACCTCGCTACTCTCGATCCGCGGCAACCACGAGAACTCGCCGTTGTAATGCGTGTGGTTTCTACGGCGAACGAAGCCCATTTCCGGATTAAAATTAGTCTGAACCTCGTCATACCCCGCCACGGCGACCCACTCATCGTCCCGCCAGGCCGTTTCGAACAACCGGGCCTGGCTCCGGCCCGATCGCCCCGGAGTGTCGCTCCAGAGTATGTAGGAATCCAGCTCGAGCCGATTGCCATAAAATTCGAAATGTGCATCGGTTCCATAGAGCCGATTATGGTCGGCATTGACCCCGGAATCGCGATGCGTGGTCATGGCGCCAATCCAGGAATTTGTCAGGAGATTTCGTTTCAGGCGTCCCACCAGATAGTTGCTTGACGGGATACGGTTCGATTCCCCGGGTTGCCCCACGCTCTCGGTCTTCATGTCAATCAATCCGACGTCGTAGGGACCCACCTTTCCGGTCACGCGCAGGCCACCGACAATGGGTATAGGTGTTCCCGTCCGGCCGAGACCGATGCGGCGACTGAAAAACGGGACCAGATTGCGGCCGCCGCCGAAGCCAAAACCGCCTCCGGCTCCAAAGTTGAAGGTCGCCGAGTTCTCCAGAAAGAAATCCCGTTTTTCGGGAAAGAAGAGATTGAACCGGGTCAGGTTTACCTGCTGCCGGTCCACTTCCACTTGAGCAAAATCGGTCCGGTAGGTGGCATCGAGCGTGAGAGAGGACGTCAAACTGTATTTCAGGTCGACGCCTCCGTCAAAGTCTCGATCCGTCACAAATTCTGCAGAAGGATTCGCCTGTGGTCGAGTCTGAGTCACTCCCGCGGTTACAAAGGGTGTGATCTTGAGATTCCGCCCCTGCCGAATCCCCTCTAATCCCTGAAGGGTCCCGGCCAGCGAGAGCCGGCTGACGTTGTCACGGACGGGAAGAGGCGACCAGTAACTCTCCTCATTCAGGCGGAGGATCCGCCGACTCATGTTCAGGCCCCATATCTGCGACGGCGAATTCGTAAATCGAAGCGTCTTGAACGGAATCCTGAACTCGGCGATCCAGGCATCATCGGTATGACTGACCGCCACGTCCCAGACGGCGTCCCAATCGTTGTTGAACTGACCATCATTGATCTGCTGGTCGGTCTTGGCCCCTTCAGCATTCACTATGAAGTTCATCCCGGATCGCCGGTCATGCAGGCTGTCCAGAATTACACTGAAGCCGTCGGACGCCCGGAAATTGAAGTCTTCCGTAATTTCGCTCACGACCCGATTCGCGCTGTCCGAGTCAAAACAGATCACCCCGACGTAAATATTGTCATCATCGTACAAAAACCGGGCTTCGGTCCGTTCGCCCGAGGGTTGGTCTGGGTTTGGCAGTTTCTGGGTGAAATCTCCCGCCCCACTCGCAAGGTCCCAGACAGGTTCGTCGAGAACGCCATCGAGAGATATATCGGCTGTGATTCGAACGGCCGTAGCGACTCTTTCCAGCCGCGCGGTCTCGTAGTCGATCGCCGCCAACGGCCTGCCATTGTCGGGTGTGGCGTTCTGCGAAAGCAGCGGCTGGGCTGCCAGGAGCCAGAGGCCGAGGACTCGGATAAAGGTCAACATAGATACCGAATCTCGGCTGGAAGGAATGCCTTTCGATTCCGCTGGGGGTGCGCGGCGCCGGTCCGACCCATTATCACCGATTCCTTGCTCACAATTTCGTCCGTCGGGCCCGCCTGGCGGGGGTGGCCATGCCGCCTGAGTCCCGATTTATGGCTCCGTGTTTTTGGCCATTCTCGAAGCGCCTCTAGCAGTGGACGATTTTTCGTCTGTCAAACATCGTGCGGTTTCCAAGACGGTCCCGAAGCCCCGCACGGGGTCACTCCTCTCGGAGCAATAATTCGATTCGAGTGTATCGGAGGGCGGGGGCCGGATCAATCCGCTCTGAACCCGTACGGGGAAGGCCCGCGATCAAAAAGAATTAGCCAACGGAAACGATCATATATAAAATAATCGAACAGAATAGGAATTCGAAAAGGAGATTTCTCGGATGCGAAGTGAAGTGCTCATTTATAAGGGGCAAAGTGTGGCCGTCGGCATGGCGATACTGGTGATCGCCATCAGCTTTGGCCTGGGAGACCTGGCGGCCCAGGACCTTACTGAGAATGGTTTTCCCGAGACCCCAACGACGAATCCCCTACCGCGGGCTTTTCTTGCCACATGGGCGGATCCGATGTTTGGCGGAGAAGGTGCTGGGGGGAATTGTGGGTCCCTGATCGATGAATACGGCAACCCGCGAGGAACGTGCCAGTTTCCAGTAGACCAACTGGAACCCCTCTTGAACGGCAGAGCGCGTGCCTGGATCGAGTTCTTTGACGAACCGCTTTCGCCCCGGTGGGCTTGTGTTGCGGCGAATATCACCACGCTGCTTGGGGAACCGTACCTGTGGGACTTCTCGGTAAGACCCGATGTGGTGTTGCAGCACTTCGAGCAGTCGAATTGGGTGCGCGAGATCTATGTCGACGGACGGGGTCACCCCCCTGCCGACGAGGTCTATTATCACGGCCACTCGATCGGACGGATGGACGGATCCACTTTCCTGGTCGAAACCACGAATTTCATGTTTGATCCGGACGGGTTTGACGACCAGTCGCACATTGCCACGTCGCATCTGAAAAGATTGACTGAGCGTTACTCGGTCACGGGCCCCAATACGATGGAAGTCGAGATTACTGTCGAGGATCCCGTTTTTTTGACCGGCCCCTTTACGTGGACGAACCAGTTTGCGACGCCCGACCGAGGGTACACGGGCGAATGGGATTGCGATCCCTCAGTCGGCCTGCGGCATCTCTACTCGACGGTGCCCCAACGGTATCCGGACGATGTCAATTTCAATGAGTTCTCAAACTAGCCCGGTGTTCATGGGCCGCCGAGAGCACTCCGTGGCGAAAGCCTAACCGGTGAGAACCAATCGGAGGATTAAGAGCATGCGATTCTGTCCTTCATTCATGTTGATTGGTTCGCTCCTGGTACTCACCGTCCCGGTTGAAGCACACCATTCGGCCTCATCGTTTTGGCACACCGACCGCACGACTGTCATCGAAGGCGTTGTGAAGGAAGTCCACATGGTCAATCCACATCCCGAATTGGTTGTCGAAGTGACCGACGCCAACGGGGAAAAATCCGATTGGTACATCAGCGGCGGCGGGAACGCCAGCGCCATGATCCGGGCCGGTTGGACGGAGGACACCCTCACCCCTGGCATGAAAGTGAAGGTTGAGGGGAACCCTTCACGTCGGGAAGGCGCAAAGGCCCTACTCACCGGTGACGTTACGAAGGAAGATGGCACCGTGCTGTCGTTTTCCAGCCGCTCGGGACCGGTCCAATAATCAAATTGGAGGGATTCGAGGATGAGACCCTATCTCTTGTTCCTGTCGACCGCTTTGTTTTTGTTGCCGATGGCTTCAGTCGAGGCTCACCATTCGGCGTCATCCTTCTGGCACATCGACCGCACGACAGTCATCGAAGGCGTCGTGAAGGCGGTCCATATGGTCAATCCACATCCTGAAGTGGTCGTTGAAGTGACCGATGCCAACGGAGAAAAATCCGACTGGTATCTCAGCGGGAGTGGCAACGCGAGCGCCTGGATCCGGTCTGGCTGGACAGACGATACACTCCCGGCTGGCATGGCCGTCAAAGTTGAGGGCAACCCCTCGCTGCGGGAGGGCTCAAAGGCGTTGCTGGTTAACAGATCCGGTATCACCCACCCGGATGGCTCGCCGATCTCGTTTTGACGACTTTGGAGGGGTCCGGCAGGTTTTACTGAAGTCTCCCTAACCGAGCGTCCCCGGTGTGGACGAGCCGGCCAACCAGGCTGCGCCCTCCGCGTACAGCAGCTTGACTTCCGGCCCCTTCAATCCAGGCATCCCCGCCTCTTTGACTTTATAGCCCACCTGAGTCTGCAGATAGGCCAGGTGCTGGTACCCTTCGGGAAACCGGGACAGCACCGCCGGGTCGAGCTTCAAATCGGCGCCGGGTTCGACTGCATCCATGCGGTCCTTCTCATAGATGGGCTGACGCCGCACGAGCCCCCACTTGCCGGCCCGCTTCTCGAAGAAGTCATAGAACCGGCCTACGCAAACGACGTCACACAATATGTCGTGAACGGGCGCCCGCTGACTGATCGTCATTTTTGTCTGTGCGACCGCGCGGTCGCCGGCAATATCTGAAGTGTGGGCGCCCTGGAAGTGGATGATACTGACACCTCTCTCCCAACCCTCGCGGCGGGCCTTCACGAACTCCGCCGCCGATGCCTGAAACCAGGTCGCCGACATCCAACCATCCTCATGCCAAAGTGGGGCGAAACGTTCCCAGTCACCCGCATCGCTGTAGATGACCCATTTATCGACGATATCCCGAATTGCATCGGCGTCCGCTCGCTTGTCCTGCATCTCGATCCTTTCTCTTGTGAGGGTTCAACGAATGGAAATACCAAACACTCTTGGGAAAGTATAGCCGGACACTGGAGACAGTGTGTTTGTGAATCTTGACTTGATCTGGGGCTGGAGTTCCAGTGTGAGGGAAGATCTGAAACAGGCAGACCGGGAGGATGCGTCAAAGTGTCCCTGCCCGACCCTATCTGGGGGATCGGTCAGTTCAGGAACGACCCATCGTCCCTGAAAGCCTTTCCAGATTTCTCAAACTTGCCCCAATGTATAGACGCGTCAAGGCGGCCAGTTCGGTTTTCAAGTATGCCTGTGTGTGACACGCTACCCGGTCGACTAGAATTCGTTGTTGCCCACGACTAGTAACCCGAACCATAGGTCGAGGGGTCCGTTCTCCAAAACAAACTAGAAAGCGAGGGGAAACCCTGGACAGAAATCTCAATAATCGGCTAACCTGCCCTACCAGTATGAAACTAAGAAACCCATTCGTGCTTTTTCGGCTTTCGTTGCTACTGATTCCTGTTGCGTTTTTTGCCTCGTGCGCTGAACCCGCGCCAAGCGTTGACATCGAACCGGTGATGGGTCGAATCGTGTTGTCAGGGGACCTGAACTGGTTTCGAGGTCCGGGCCTGCCCGACAACTGTATTCTCAAGAGCCGCTATACGCAAGGTGAGCCCGTGGGCTTTCGCATGACGGCAGTCGATGGGATTACCGGCGAAATTGTGACCGATGCGGAACTGGTCGTACACCTGACCTACGCCGGACGTAGGGAGGATATCCCGATGCTGTATCGCGGGGTTCCACAGGGAGATCCACCCATGCCCATCCACCCGGACCAGTGGACGGCCAAGTGGGTAGTGCCGCCCGATACGCCAACCGGCATCGTCCAATATCGCGTGACGGCCACGGACAGCTCTGGACGCACAGCCGAATGGATGCCGTTCGACGTCCCATTGTCGCAGCTTACGATCGTCGAACAAGAATAAGGGACGTGTAAATGCCGAGTCCGAATAGGTGGAGAATTTTCCTGCTCGTTGCGGTGGTCGTGACGTCAGCCTGTTCGCAGGTCGAGCCCCAGGAACCCGCCCCCACACTGACCCCGGCGGCAACCGGACCCGCCCAGGCTACCTTTCCGTATCTGAATCTGACCTATGACGAGCCGATCGTGGGCGCCCAAGTACAGGTGACCTCCGACGGCCTCCCAGCGGGAGAAACCGTCGAACTACAATGGGGAACGGTGACTGGGGGCTGGGTCGTCCGGGATTACTACCACTTCGAGGGCAAGAAGTATTCAGAGAGTATCTCTTCACTCGGTCAGTTCAGGGTCGATACGAACGGCCACCTCGATGCGCAATTTGTGATTCCGGAGGATTTCGGCGGTGTGCACGATGTCATCGCCGTAATCGAAGGCAGCCCTGTCGCGCAAGGCGGCATTGAAGTAAAGCAGAGCTTTGAGATGAGTCCGTTATCCGGTCCCGTCGGCACCCCCATCGAGGTCCGCGTCAAAGGCCTCGGCTGGAGGACGATGGAGAGCACCTGGTCGGCGAACTGGGACAACAATGAGATTGGATTCATTTCGGCAGCCAGCACGCGGGGCACGGCCGTGGCTCGCTTCCGCGCAGCAGGTCCCGCCGGCGACCATATCGTGAAGCTATATACGGGCTGGCAGGGGCAACCTTACCTGAACCACGAGCAGTCTCCTGTGGCCCATCTGCCTCGTCCCGAGTATGTCTTTCGCACAACGGAGGGACGGGGGGCGTCACCCGCCGCATTTGTCGAGCCCTACCCATTACAGCCGCTACCCGAGAACGAACTGCATATACCCAACGCGGCGATTGCCGTGAGCCCAACGCAAGGTCCTGTGGGCTCGGAGGCCATCTTACGTGGCCAAGGCTTTCCCTCAGGCGCATCGCTGCAATTGGTCTGGGGAACATTCGTCGGCAACCGCGTCAGTGGTGACGGCTTCGCTCCCAGCGAGAATGCGATGGGCGAAGTACGGGTTGGAAACGACGGTCGCATCGAAGCGGCGTTGAACATTCCCGAGGATCTCGGCGGACTGCACACCATCGCGTTGCGCGACGGCGAGGACGAAGTTGCGCGCGTTCATTTCGTCATCGAAACCAGCATTGTCGGCATGACACCCACTTCAGGCCCCGTCGGCACTCCGGTGACGATTCATCTGAAAGGTGTGGGCTGGACCGAATACGACAATATCTATATCGGCACGTATGACAATGGCTACATGGGTTACGCCTGCGGCTTCAACAGTCAGGGCGACGTCGTCATCAACTTCAAGGCAGCGGGTGCTCCGGGCGAGCATCTGATCGATTTTTATCCGGGTATCTATACCGGCCCGCCGACCGAAACCCAGCACCTTTACCGCCTGCCACAGCTAACGTACGCCGACGATCATCCAGGTAACAAAATCCCCGCGTTACGATTCAAATTCGAAGTCACTCCTCCGCCCGTTACTGCAGCCCGCACGACAGATTAAGGAAGTTCAACCGGCAACTGGTGTCGCTCAACCATCGCATGCGCCGATCCCCTGTTGCCGGATGGCCCCTCGTCAGCCCGAATTTCTCATGAGTTTTCTGCTGCAACGCCGGATCCATCCGCCACGGCTGCGTTGCGCTTGGTCAGTCTCCTCGACGTACTTTCAAGTATGCCTCGATCGCCCTCCCGGCACGCGCCTGGCATGGCCCTTTGGGCCATGCAGGAAAAACGCTCTGTCGGCGCCTGCATCTTTCACCGGGCCACAACGTGGCCAGGCGGGCTTCGCGACGAAAACCCGTGAGAAATCCGAGCTAGAAGTTAATCAGGTTTGTCACTTTGATGATAAATGCGCGTTCGAGCAACTCGTTTCCCAGCGAACTGCGGCGGTCATTGTAGACCAGGTAAATGTCGCTGAGGGGGCGGTATGTGAGATTGAACCGGATGTTTGTGCTGACCTCTTGCGTTCGGCTGCTGTACTGAAAGAATGCGTTAATGAAGGATCTCGGACTGAAGGCCAGGAGAAAGCGGGCGCCCGCAAGGTCTGTGGTCGTCGTTCCGCTGGCCAGCTTCACTAGATTCCGCGAATAGTCGAACGAGGCATTGAAACGATACGTCGGCTTCAACAACAAACTACCGCCTACCGAACGTCGACGACCGTCCCAAAACTCTCCCCAATCGACCCTGCCCGTTCCCCCGATTTTTTCGCTTCGATCGGTGTTGAACTGGGCGCTGTATGCGAGATACTTGTAGTCGCCTGTCGGGACGGGAAGACTCTGAATCCGGATGCCATTCAACAGCCGATCGAACATCTGAGTCATCGTAAAACTCGCGGCCGCATTGTTAAAGAATTGAACACTCAGCAACAGGTCTTGCGTACGCGTTTCGACCTTTCCGTTAGCCCCTTTGAAATACTGCACCTTCGTCGCAAAATCCAGGTTTCGGATCGTATCGCTCCGCCGCAGCAGCGGTCTCCATGAAAAATCGCCGGCATATTGCGAATGGTTGCTGCGGCGGACGAATCCGACCTCGGGGTTGAAATTGGCCTGGACCTGATTGAATTCGCCACTAATCAACCACTCGTTGCCCCGCCACCCCGTTTGAAATCTGCTCGCCTGATTCTGTCCAGTTTTTCCAGGCGTATCGCTCCGGAGGATGTAAGAGTCGATCTCGAGCCGATCACGCAGGATGAATCGCGCATCCGCGCCATAGACACGGTTGTAATCGCCGTCGATCGTCGAACTCCTGCTCGTGACGAGGGTTCCGATCCATGATCGCGCCAGTAGATTCCGTTTGAGCCGGCCCACGAGATAGTTATTCGAAGGAGTCGGGGGGATCGAGGATGCCGGCGTGTCGAGCTTCTCGGTCTTCATGGCAATCAGCCCGATATCGTATCGATCGGCCTTTCCCGTCAACCGGGCGCCGCCGACGATCGGAATGGGACTTCCACTTTCGCTGAGCCCGATTCGGCGGCTGAAGAAGGGGACGAGGTTGCCTCCAGGACCAAATCCGCCTCCCGGACCGAAATTGAAAATTCCTGAGTTTTCGAGAAAGAAATCGCGTTTTTCCGGAAAGAATAAGGTTGAAACGGGTGAGGTTGACCTGTTGTGTGTCGGCTTCCACCTGGGCGAAGTCCGTGTGGTAGGTCAGGTCCAGCGTGAGCGACTTCGTTACGCCGTATTTGGCGTCGACTCCGCCATCGTAATCTTCGATGGCTCCGAGTGATCGCGTTCTGCGCATCCGGTCGCCGTCGCGCATATCCGTGATACCGGCCGTCAGAAAGGGCTTGACACCGAAGTTTTGACCCGGGTTGATGTTTTCGATGCCCACCAGGGTTCCCGCCAGGGACATCTTTTGACAACAGCTATATCGGATGGGCATCGGTGCCCACTGGTTCTCTTCTGAGATGTTCAGGACGCGGCGGCTCAAGTTCAGCCCCCACACCTGTTGGGGTGCGTTCGAGAATCGGAGCGTCTTAAAAGGGATCCGGTATTCCGCGATCCAGCCCGCTTCGTCAACGGTGACCTCGACGTCCCACACTCCATCCCAGTTGCCGTTGAACAGGTCCCCGTCGTTCGAGATTTGCGAATCCCTCCGTGCGCCGGCGGGATTGGTGCCGAACAGGAATCCGGAACTCTCGTCGTGAAGGCTGTCGATGATGACGCTCACACCATCGCTGTCGCGGAAAAAGAAGTCCTCCCGCAGTTCATTGACGACTACGTTTTCGGAGTCCTGGTCTCCAGCCTTCCAGCCGACGTATAGATTGTCTTCATCATAGAGGAACCAGACTTCGTTCGTATTTGTGGCGGGCACACCCGGGCGCGCCCATTGCGTGAAATCCGACGCCGGAGTTGCCGATTGCCAGGCCGGCTCGTCGAGAACCCCGTCCAGTGTGATCGTTTCGTCGATCCGAACCGCCGTCACGACTTTCTCGA
>CBDCFM010000017.1:302500-474485 GCA_965216035.1 Terriglobia bacterium | reverse complement strand
AAGAACTGGCGACGATTACGAGGATTCGATGATCTGGTCAAGGTGACTACTGGAGTGAAATTTAACGATGGAATCGAAGTGACAAAGCTCGATCAGACCGCCGCTTGAATCAATCTCCTAAACACCACTTTTGACAATAACTCCACGGGTTTCTGGCCGGCATGAAGGTTGACTCGAGTGGATCGGCAGTATCAGAGATTGGCCTCAGCCTACCCGTTTGAACTACGAGCGCAATTTGGAAACCTGAGGCAAGGGAACGTACACTTCATTTTGGGCATTGAGGAGTGTACAGGGCTGATCTTTCGGAACAGAGTCCGCTGACCTGTCTTTTTATCCTGAGAATTCCATGAACGACAAGATTCGTGCAACCGGGGATGTAGTGGGGTTCATCACACGCGAGGGCTTCGATTTTCCCCTTGAAGCCCTCCATCTGGCGAAGCGCTGCATAATCGACGGACTCGGAGTGATGCTGGCGGGTTCGACCACCCGCGGAAGCAGGATCATTCACGACTACATACGCGCTGGCGAATGCGTCGGGCAAGCCACGGTCGTGGGGTCGCGTACAATTCAGACGAACGCGGGAGCGGCGGCACTGGCCAACGGGGCCAGCGGACACGCCCTCGATTGGGACGACACTCAGCTGTCGACGAGTGCCGACCGGATTTTCGGATTGATGACCCATCCGACGATTCCTCCGCTGGCTGCAGCGATGGCTGTGGGCGAGCGGGACGGAGTCTCGGGGACGCGGTTTCTTGAGGCGTTCCTCGTTGGGTTCGAAGTGGAGTGCAAGATCGCTGAGGCGATCGATCCGGGTCATTACAAGAAGGGATTTCATTCCTCCGGCACGATCGGCGCCTTCGGTGCGATGGCGGCCGCGGCGAGATTGCTCGGGCTCGATGCGGCCGCGACGTCGCATGCGCTGTCCATCGTGGCCAGCTTGTCTTCCGGAATCCGCGTCAACTTTGGGACGATGACGAAGCCGCTCCACGTTGGCCGCGCGGCCCAGAATGGTGTCATGGCGGCGGAATTGGCCTCGAAAGGGTTCACAGGCGGTGACGATGGTCTGGACGGTCCGTGGGGGTTTTTCCAGATCTTCAGTTTCGGCGAAGGATTTGATCCCGATCGGATTGTCGGCCGGATGGGGAACCCGTTTACGATTGTGACCCCTGGAGTGTCCATCAAGCCGTACCCGTGCGGTGTGCTGGGTCATCCCAGCATGGATGCCATGCGAAAGCTTGTCAACGACAACGACGTACAGCCCGAAATGATTCGCACCATTCGTCTCCGCGCCGGCTCGAATATCCTGAACCCACTCCGATACCCGGTTGCGCATACGGAACTGGAAGCAAAGTTCTGTCCAGCGTTCATGCTTTCGAGCATCGCACTACGGCGTCGGGCCGGAGTCCACGAATTTACCGACGCGTTTGTCCAGAGCCCTCCGGTTCAGGACATGATGGCCCGGGTCGAAACGATCCTCGATCCGGACATCGAAGCGTTAGGATTCGAGAAAATCCGAAGCACGGTGGAGGTGGATTTGGAAGATGGGACACATCTGGCACAGAAAGCTGCTGAACAGTACAGGGGCGGACCCGACCTGCCGTTCACGCGCGAAGAGCTGCACGAAAAATTCACCGAATGTGCCGGACTGGTTCTTCGCTCCAAAGCGGCACAAGAGACGCTCCGCGTTGTGGAATCGATCGAAGACGTGTCCAATATCAAGGAACTGATAGGGTGCCTGACCCCCGGTACGGAAAGTAACGCTTCAGGGGCGGAGAAACGATGAATCTGGCGTGGATATCAATAGGCGCTCTGGTCCTTGCCGTTGGACTGAGCTGTACAACGGCCGTCAACGTGGGCGTACTAGCCATTTCGATGGCCTGGCTGATCGGAGTCTACCTGGGTGGCATGTCGGTGGGTACCGTCCTGGAAGGCTATCCGACGACGTTGCTGGTCACGTTGATCGGGGTGACCCTGCTGTTCAGTGTTGCCGACCGTAACGGTACCCTAGGCCGCATTACGGCACGGGCCGTCGGCATCTGTCGAGGCAACGCTGGGCTGCTTCCGGTCATGTTCTTTTTCATCGGTATGGGCGTGGCGACGATCGGTCCCGGGGGTACGCCGACCGCTGCCTTGATTGCGCCGCCGGCCATGGCGGTCGCTGCGCGCGCCGGTATCTCCCCATTTATCATGGCGATCATGGCTGGCAATGGAGCGTTGGCGGGAACGCTGTCGCCGTTCGCTCCGACGGGTATTGTTGCCAACGGCGTTATGGATCGTATCGGCCTGGGCGGTGTGGAGTGGTATACGTACGGGTACAACGCACTCGCGCACGCCGTTGTCGCCGTGGCTGGGTTTGCCCTCTTCGGAGGTCTGCGCCTGTTCAGGAAGGGCACGACTGGCAACACCGAAGGCCTCCTGGATCACGATAACGGCAAGATGGAAACGAAGCACTGGCTTACCTTGGCCGGCATCGGGATTTTCATCATCGCTGTGGCCGGTTTCGGTTCGCACGTCGGTATGACGGGTCTAACGATTGCAGCCCTACTGGTCCTGCTTCGAGCAGTTGACGAGCGCCAGGCCATTCAAGGGATACCCTGGGGTGTGATTCTGATGGTGACCGGCGTCACCGTCCTCGTGTCGATACTTGAAAGGACGGAAGGGATGGATCTGTTCACCAACGCCCTGGCCGGCATCTCCTCACCCGGGTCTCTGGCGCCAATCGTGGCTTTCGGTTCTGGTATTGTTTCGGTTTACAGCAGTACTTCCGGCGTGGTGTTACCCGCCTTTCTGCCCCTGGTTCCCGGTCTGACGGCAACGGTGGGCAACGTCGAGCCGCTGCCGATTGCCTGGTCCATGAACGTTGGCGCCAGTCTCGTTGATATGTCCTCGCTATCGACGGTGGGCGCACTGTTTCTTGCCGCTGCGCCTGCCGGTACCGACACGCGGTTGATGTTCAATTCGCTGCTCGCGTGGGGTCTGTCGATGTCCGTCGTCGGCGCCCTCTTTTGCTGGCTGCTTTTCCTCTGAGTCGGGACTGATGCGCGTCGCAATACTCGACGATATTCACAAGGCCTATGAGGCGACCGAAGGCGTTCGTCTCCTCCGCGAACGCGTCGAGGTACGAATCTTCACCACACCTTTTGGGGACCCCGCGGTCCTGAGTGGTTTCGAAGCGTTGGTAGCGAACAGGGAGCGTACGCATTTTACGCGTGCCTTGTTTGAACAGCTCCCGGACCTCAGGATCATTGCGCAGACCGGTACCCACGTCAATCACATCGACCTTGCCGCGGCTGCGGAACGCGGAATCGTGGTGGCGAAAGCGGCAGCCGGACATTCCTATGGGGCCGTAGAGCTTACGATCGGCTTGATCATCGCGGTCGTGCGGCAGATTCCGGCGCACGATCAGGCCGTGCGGCGTGGAGAGTGGCATACGCCCCTGACTCCGGCGCTGCATGGTAAGACGCTCGGTATTGTCGGATTCGGAAGGATCGGACAGCATGTGGCCGAGGTGGGGCGGGTATTGGGAATGCGAGTGCTGGCCTGGGGGCCACGGTTAACCGACGCAGCCGCCAAGGAAGCCGCCGTCGAATTCCAACCGCTCGACGATCTCCTGAGGCAGGCGGACGTCGTGTCCGTTAACGCAGCTCTCACACCTGAATCACGCGGGTTGATTGACAGCCGCCGCGTCGGCCTGATGAAGCCGTCCGCATATCTGGTCAATACCGCACGCGGACCGATCGTGGAAGAAGCTGCGCTGGTCGACGCCCTGGCCGGTGGACGTATCGCCGGCGCCGGTCTCGATGTTTTCGATCAAGAACCTCTACCTATGGCGCACCCACTGACACGGCTTTCGAACGTCGTCCTGACGCCGCATATGGGTTGGACTACAGACTACAGATACGGACTGTTCGCCCAGGGGGCCGCCGACACGTTGCTCGCCTATCTGGATGGCCAAGATGTGCCGCAGTTTTAGCGCGCTCGGTTAGCAATTCCCGACACAAGACAATGACATTTCGCTCGATCGTTCATTCTCAGACATCCTGTCTGAACGATGGGCGACCCTCACCATCATCCTGATGGCGAGGCATTTAGGGAATCGCGGAACTTCGAAGCCGGTCCCAGAAAGGACCCGCACCGGTCCCCCGGTTCGGGTGGACGGCTTTCAAATTAAAGAGGCGGCAGCCGAGGCATCAGAACCAATGGAAGAATCGGATTACAGAAGCAGCAGGCACGAGTAAGGCGACACGAACACTCAGCATCAACCCCCGAATCCAAAGCGTCCGTTCCTCCCTGACGGCCATGAAAGCGGATTCAGTCCGACCTCACAGGGGGTCGACCCGTCATGGCATGGGCCCGGTGTATTCAAGAATGAAGAGTCCGCCACCTGCGCGGTCTGAAGCATAAGCCAGACCACGGTGATCAAGATCGACGTCATCGATCTGAATGACCGTGGGTTGGCCTTCCACCATGGGATGTGAGTTTTCGTTGGGTTCCGGAATGTAGTATCCGATCTCCCGCAGGTTGTAGGGATCCGAAAGGTCGATGATGCGCACACCGGCGTTGAAGTAGGCAATCCAGGCGGTTTTGTCTTCGAACCGGTTGATCCGTCCGTTCACCGTTTCGGCGGACTGGTGCGGTCCAAAGCGTCCACCCCTGTCGCAGAAATCGTCGACGGGCACCTGCCATGTGGATACCGGAAAGGCATTGGTCTCATGGGTAATATCGAACATGTAAGACTTGGCCCGAACACCTCCCGGGCACGGCGCGATGTCGGCGCCTCCGGCCTCGTCCACAACCAGGGCATATGTTCTGGGCAGTGCGTCTCCCTTGAAGTTCGAGACCTCGTCGTACACGATCGGCGACACGGTGTGGGGCCCCCGTCCGGGAGGTGAAGTGTCGATCATCCAGACCAGCGTCGGGTTCGTGGGGTCGGAAATGTTCCAGGCCGCCGTGTGTCCCGGTTCACGAAAACCGGCATACATCCGGTTGTTTTCTTCGTCGACGATCGGGTGGTGTGCGTACTGGCCTTCAAATTCAGCCTCACCTTCCTTCTGCCCGGGTACCCAGGCCCGTCCGAGGAATACAGGGTTTTCGGGATCGCCGAGGTCCCAGATCTGGAGGATTGTCGTACTAAAGCCGGGTTCTCCCGCTGCGGAATAGAAGTGACCGGTGTCGGGGGACCACCAACCCTTGTGCGCTCGCTGGATGAAGCCCCCTCCACAGCCCGACCCACAAGAGTTCTCGGGAGTTCCCCTGATCTCTGAGATCAGCGCAACCTGAGATGGATCGGAGTCGCGGGAAGTGATGTCGAAGATCTGAAACTTCAGGTCCGTCCCTGCCTCCGAGTTGCGAATCAGGTAGTCCCGACCCGAGCCGTCGAATTCGTAGTCGTAGACGACTGAGACTCCGCGAGAGTTGGCGTTGACGTCATTCGGAATGTGCCATACCAACTGTGGGTTCGCTGGATCAGAGATCTCGAGTATCGACGTGCCGTTCCATTCCATCTGGCCCGTAATCGAGTTGAATCGTTGTGCGCCATCGTAATAGCTTTCATGATGACCGACATAAACCCAGTTGCCATTGACATCGTCGGACTTGGTCACCACGACCAGCGATTCGCGCCCCTGGAGGTCGTTGTAGCCAACGAGCCGGATGTTTTCGGCCTCCCCGGGCTCATCGGCGGCAGTGGCGTTTCCGGAGGCCGGTCCTGTGTTCGAACACGACGACAGCGACCACAGTAGCGCCCCAGCGAACAACAGCGTCAGGATGCGGATGTTTAAGAAACGACTCGGATTCATCATGTCAGGGCCTCCATTGTCTGAAAACTGGCCAGATGTTACGAAGCGCTGTTGGGAGAGTCAAGCGAAGGCCGTGTCTCAGTTCGAAATTCAGTCTCGGGCAGGGAGTAGAATTTCGCTCGGCCGTTCAATCGGACATCCTGTTCGAACCTCGTGCGGCGGTCGCCAACCCGACTGAGGCGGCAGTCCCCGTCGAAACAACTGTCCAGGCCCGCGAGTTCCTGATCCCGCTGCTAAACAGCGACCGCGTCGACAAACGGTTCACGAAACCTGGAATGCACCATGGCGTCGAGAAACCGTCGGGTTTCGAAATTATAAGTCTGCGAGCTTGGGCCCGGGTGTGAGCCAGTGAATCTCGCGGGCGGCGATTTCCCAGGGGTCGGGTTCAACATAGCCCTGGTCTGGTTCAGGTGACCTTTTCCACGTTCCCGGAGGAAGCGGAGCGGACGACGGCTTCTGTGACCGCAGCACCGTGAATCATCTGATCTACAGGGATCGGGAACGCCGAGCCGTTGCCTGCTGCATCGGCAAATGATTCCAGGGCGGCGCGCGTGACGTCGAGTGCTTCGGCCTCCCACACATCCGGTGCGCCCTTTGCCGGCTGAAATTTGCACGTTCCGAATAGCCGGGTGCGTCTTTCTTCCGACGATGCACCGGCCACGTGTGTCATCCCTTCCAAGCGGACCCAACCTTTCGAACCAAACACCTGAAAACTGAATCCCGGGCCTGTAGCGGTCATGGTTCCCAGATATCCCGACATTCCTTCTGACATACGGAACAGGATCGACGTTGTGTCATCACTGTCAAGTTCAACGACGCGCCTGAAGCTCTGGCAAAAGACGCTCTCAATCGGGCCACACAGATCGATCATCCCGTCGATCGCATGTACCCCCATGGGTGTCAATCCACCGCAGGGTGTTTCATCCCGTTGCGCTCGCCACTGACTTGGCTTGAGCAACAGCGCGTTGGCAAACGTCATCGTGGCCTCAACGTGCATGACGGTGCCGAGTTCTCCGGTGCGGATCCGTTCTCGCAATTTAATCATCTCAGGATGGAAACGACGGTTGTATCCCAGGCCTAATGTGACACCGGCCTTCTGAATGGCGGTTGCCGCGGATTCGGCGTCGTTCCGGGTGAGCGCGAAAGGCTTCTCGCAGAAAACGTGCTTTCCCGCCTTGGCCGCGGCGATCACCTGCGAGGCGTGGATGGAATGCGGCGTGGCCAGGACGATGGCATTCAGCTTCGAATCTGTCAGGAGGGTTTCCAGGCTGTCGGCAAGCTTGAAGTTCTGATCGTGAGCAAACGCCTCCACTTCCGGTGACAGCGTGCGCGTGGCTCCCGCCCTGAAGCAGATCGATTCGCTCGTGCCCTGGACCGACTCTACCAGTGTTTTGCCCCACCAACCGAGGCCTACAATAGCTGCATTCAACATTAGCTGTTTCTCCAATCCGAGGTTCCACAGGTCATTTCGGGAAAGAGCCGCCCGGGGGGCTCTATGTGAGTTGTCCGCGCACCCATTCCAGTTCGCGGCAGACGTAGTCGACGATGTCACCCGTTTTCAAGTGAGCCGGCAGCACGTCCCAGGTATAGGTTTCAATTTCGAGCTGACCGGACAGTGGCGTCGCCTTGTGGAAGGCGAGCGCATCCTCGATAGCCGAACGCGTGGAGCGGAACGCCCCGAGGTCGTCCAGGAAGACAGGCACATGGATGTGAGTGCGCCATTCCCGCGGTCCCGGGTCAGTTTTCCATGCGTCGAACGCGTCTTCGAGATTGAGAAAGCGATTGAAGCGGCCGTCCTTCTTTTCGATCGTCTGCGTGAGATAGATGGTGTCGGCGTAGTGGGCCAGCTCATCAACGATTCCCTGGTTCACTTCGGGAACGCACACGGCAGCCGCTTCCTGAAGCTTGAAAATCGGGATACCCGCATCGACCAGCTTCTGAAGGGACACGGAAATATCTTCGTACTGGACTGCTTGGTGGCAGATGTCGAATACGATACCGACATGGCTGCGCAAAGCGACCTGCGCTTCAGATATCGGGATACCGGCCAGCCGGGCAACGGTTGTTGCCGCATGGCCGGAGTAGAGATGCTGAGTAAAGTAATCGATCGTTTCGTCGGTGGTTTCCAGGAAGCAAAACGGTTCCGGCTCGAGCGCGAGACCCACCGTGCGACCGGTGCGTGATGCCAGTTCCACCAGGTGCGCCGCCACCCGGAGCACATGCTCGGTGAAGCTCCTAACTACATCGGGCCCCGTTACGCGCGGTTTGAAACCCAGCGGTGCGCTCTGAATCGACGGCGAAGTCCCTTCCGGCGCGACGTCTCCGAGAATCTCAGCAACGTTGATCGTGTATTGCGTCCGCTCCTCTGAGCGCCAGTCCGGTTCGTAGACCTGTTCCTTCACCCGCGTTCCCTTGAACGGCCCATAAGGGAACGCGTTTACCGTGTAGAGGTACATATCGTTGTCGGCAAGAAATTTCTTGAGATCCGCGCGTGCGGCGTGGTCGCGAACCAACGTTTCCGCCGATGCCGCTGACAGCCGCAGAGATATGCCAAAGGTGTCCCTGGGTGCGAACCTTTCCTTTACCTTGGGGACATAGTTGATCAGGCTGGCTCGCATTTCTTCCCACGTGTCGCCAGCGTGGACGAGAGTCGAGTAGGTCAGATGACCGAGGCCGTTGCCGAGATCCATGATTCTATCCTTCCAGACCGTTGGCTCGGCCTGGTTCGCGCGCTATAATTGCCCAGTTTCACTCTCCATCGCGATGAGTGATGGCTCCGAGGAGACGGTCGCGACAGGGGCTGAGGCTTAGAATGGGAACGCGGGTGACATCAGCTGCTGCCATCCCCAGATTTGCGTTTTTCAGGCCCAGAAACGTCGTGAAGCCTACACTATCATAGGATTCGCCGACCATGATCTTTCCCGAGACCGTGTAGGCTGGCGCACGGAAAAGGCCGCCGGTCATGACATCGAACAGGGCGCCTCACGCCGGACGTCACACTGGCGGTCAATTTAGTCACCAGTGAACTGGCTTTCCGGACGCTCGCGGAGACCACCAACCAAAGGGGAGTTGATCTGGATCCTCTTCACAAAGAGGCTTTCATTGGATCGGCGGCGTGAAACCAGGTCATGGTGTTCCCGGTTCTCGAGGTATCTGATTGGGTGAGTATGCCAGATCGGGGCCAACCTAGTCGCTAACGAACGCCTGGACTGCCCCAGCGCGCAGTTTCGGTTCGTTGATTGACCCGATTTTGCGCAGTATAATCCCCGCGGAGGTGAAAGAGACGATGTTATATAGACGACTGTGGATCTCCGGCTTGATTGGATTGGGTCTGGCCATTGGCATATCGCAGGCTGAGGGGCAGATTGCGTCCAGATCTGTGGACGACTGGGTGAGTGTTCTCGATCGGCCCGAACGAGTCGAAGGGCTGAGGGTGGATGAAGTCATTGCGAGACTCCGACTCAAGCCGGGTGACGTCGTTGCTGATATTGGCGCGGGCACCGGCGTGTTCAGTGTGCCTTTCGGGGAGGCCGTGTCGGCCGGCGGGAAGGTCTACGCTGTCGAAATCGACGAGGATTTCTTCAGCTACATCACACGCAGGGCCGAGGCGAACGGCGTGAAGAACGTGCAAACCGTGCTAGGCGAATTTTCCGACCCCAGTCTGCCAGTCCCGGATGTCGACCTGGCGTTTTTCCATGACGTCCTCCACCACGTCGAAGACCGCGCCCTCTACTTGAAGAATCTCGCCAGCTATGTGAAGCCATCGGGCCGAGTGGCCATCATCGACTTCGGTGCCGACCATGACCCTCACCAGGAGCGGGCTGCTCTGGCGATGCCCAAGGATCTGGTGACAGAGTGGATGGCCAATGCGGGTTTCAGGCCCGCCGAAGAGCATTTCGATGTCTTCAGCGACAAATTCTTCATCGTGTACTCGAGGCAACCATGATGCCGCACGGTCGCGGATCTTGAGCCCACCGGAAGAGGGTCACCCGGGGCCAGTCTTCCGAAACCATCATTCGTATCGCTGTCAGGATTAAACAAACAATTCGGAGATCCCCGCCGCTTATGTCCTGAAATTTGCGCTGTCCTTTTAATGTCAAAACCGGAACGGCGAGATTCCGCAACTTGCCGGTAAATGTCTGACGGATGACTGAAAAAGACCGTCGAGTCGTCACGCTTGTGCCCGCTTCCGCCACCGTAATCGGGAACATGATCGGCACGGGCGTGTTCACCACCACCGGGCTGATGGTGGGCATGGGAGCGGCTGGCGGAGACATCGTCCTGGCGTGGCTACTGGGTGGGATCGTCGCGTTTTGCGGCGCCTTGTGTTACGGGGAGGTGGGGGCCAACCTTCCAGAATCAGGCGCCGAATACTACTACCTGAGCCGACTGCTCCATCCCTCGCTGGGATTCGTGTCCGGCTGCGTTTCGTTGGTCGTCGGCTTCGCCGCACCGATCGCGGCGGCAGCGATGGCGATGAATCTGTACCTTGGCCAGGTTTTTGAGGGCTGGCCCGCGCGAGTCATGGCGGCGGGAACCATTCTGGTGTTGGCGCTGCTGCACGCATACGATCTTAGGATTGGCAGTGGATTCCAAACAGCAGTGACGGCTGTGAAGGTAATTCTTATTCTGGCGTTCATCTTTGGCGTTCTGTGGCGTACAGGTGACGCAGAGGGCGGGTGGCTGGAATTCTCGCCCGATTTCCTGACCTCGTCGCCATTCGCGATCGTCCTTGTCTTCGTCTCTTTTGCATACAGTGGCTGGAATGCCGCGGCCTACATCGGAACGGAATTGCGAAATCCGGAACGCACATTGCCGTGGTCTTTGTTGCTGGGTACTGGGACGGTCACGGCCCTTTACGTCCTGCTCAACGTTTCCTATCTCACCGCGGTGCCGATATCCGAACTGTCGGGCGTCGAGGAAGTCGGGCAGGTCGTAGGCGCACGGCTGTGGGGAACGACTGGCGGAAACATCGTTTCGTTGCTTATTTCGGTCACGCTAGTTTGCCCGATCAGCGCCATGCTGATGATCGGTCCTCGCGTTGCCGAAGCGATGGCTCGGGACGGCTTGCTGCCGGTTGGCTTTGCGCGGCTCAACGCCAGAAACGTACCCACGATAGCGGTAGGTTTCCAGGCCCTGGTCGCCGCCCTAATCGCAGTGACTGCATCGTTTGGGCCCCTGCTGATTTATATTGGGTTTACGTTGAACATATTCGCAGCCCTCACGGTCGTCAGTTTGTTTCGGCTTCGAAGAGAAGGCCGCAGCAAACACAAAGTGTGCGTCGGCTATCCTGTGCCACCGCTTGTGTTCCTCGGCTTTGCGCTCTGGATGACCGTTTGGAGCATCCAATCACAACCGCTGGCGGCTCTGGCGGGCGTGGGTACGCTTCTGCTCGGATTCGGGGCCTACCTGCTGAGATCCCGGAAAACCCGCGTTCCGGTTACGGCGCCCGATTAGTGGCGTCGGAGACGAACTCACCTCGGATGTCGGCTGTGCGGGTATCCGATTCATGAGCTGTTCCGAATCTGGTGGAACCACACAGAATCTCACCGCCAAACAAACACTGAGGTCCGGTTTACTTTGACATGTGAGCGATAACGTAGGATAAAGGGGGTGTTTCCTCCGCCATCCCACTCGGAGCCGGTGCGGCGTCAACCGTGTCCGCTCCCTTTTTCGGGCGGGTCAACCGAGTCACCCCCTCCGCCCCATCCCCTTGCTTCGGTTCCGAGCCCACCTCAATGATCGGTTAATGATCCATTGCGGGCCTCCAAATCCGAACACTCACCTCACCAGCGCCCGGGTCAGCCGCGTTGACCGACTGCGTTGCAAGCCTGTAGATTCTCTCGGGCGGCAGATTTCACCGTGACTCGAACAGGTGAAAACCGGGTCCATACATAGGCAGGATTCACGAAAAGGGGCTATCAAAATCCAAAACAAAGGACGGAAGTCATACAACCGGGGCGAGGGGCGAGGTCGGATTCGCGACCCGGTGCCCCACCCGGCTCGCGTTACGGGGCATTCGCTGTCGTATCGACGCGAACTGGGTCGCCCGGGAATGCAGCCCCGGGGTCATGGGCCGTGCTCGACCCGCTTCCGACCCCCATCGGTCATGAACATGGAAAACCAGTGCGCAACAGAGCGTACAAGGCAAGCCGAATTGCGGTACACTCCATGAGATTCTGGGCGGATAGTCGAGGCGCCCACTGTAGGACAATATATGCCTGGCGAGGGGTATTGGAGATGACAGCGTGAACGCAGGAATCCTAATTGCCGTTCTGATCTATGAGGTGGCTATCATTCTGGGGATCGGCCTCTGGCTCGCGAAGCGGAACGCATCCCATACCCGCAAGGAAGGCGATTTCGCCCTCGCCGGTCGCGACTTGCCCGTTCCCGTGGTCGCCATCACCCTGGCGCTTACGGTTCTCGGCACGGCCCACATACTGGGCATTTTCGAGCTGGCCTGGACTCTGGGCGCCGTTGCCATCTGGTTCAGTATTGCGCACGTTATCTTGCTCGTGATGGTATGTCTGTCCACAGGTTTGTGGGTGCGGCGGCTGGGGCTGACGACCTTACCCGAGATCCTCGAACACCTTTACGGACCGGGTACGCGGCTTCTCGTTTCCTGCACAATGGCGGGCGTGGTCTTCGGTATCCTCACGCTTGAGACTCAGGGAATAGGAATCATCATCGCAGCCATGACTGGCTGGACTATTCGTAACGGAGCCGTCGTCGGCGCCATTCTCGGTATCTTCTATGTCATCTTTGCCGGCATGCGGGAGGTGGGTTGGCTGAACCTGGTCAATGCCATCGTGATGTACGTGGGCTTGATCGTGGCCACCATTTTTCTGGCATTCCGGCTCCCGGGTGGCAACTATGACTCCGTTGCGAACTTCTACAACTCCTCCGGCAACGAATTCATGCTCAGTATATACGGCACGCCCGAGATTTTTTTCACCTTCGCGCTCGGTGTCACCGTTGCGGTCGTGTTCAGTCAGGGCATCAGCCAGATGTTGATGCAGCCGTGCATGGCGGCGGAGAGTGAGCGGACGATTCGCAAGGCCCTGTGGATCGCCGCTCCCGTGAACGGCATATTCGGTATTTTTGCGGTAGTTATAGGACTGACTGCGAAAACTGTCCCCGAGTTCGCGGAGTTGGGGCCTAAAGTGGCGGCGACAGCGATGCTGGTGAACTATCTGCCCGAGTGGCTGGCTGCACTTCTGCTGGCGTCATTCCTGGCGGCAATACTCTCCACTTTTGCCATGACCAGCCTCGCGCCCGCGACCATCTTCGGTGTTGATCTTTATAAGAATCTCTTCCGGCCTCAGGCCAGCGAGAATGAGATGGCGCGGGTGATACGCATCACCATCGTAGTCCTTGCGGTCATCGCCGTAGGCGTCGCGGCATTCCTCCCACCCATACTGGCCGCCATAAACTGGCTGTTCTCGTGGCTGGTGCCTGTGTTCTGGGTGGTCGTATTCGGCCTGTTCTGGAAGCGCAACAGCACGGTTGCCGTCACGACGCTGTTGCTTGCATGGGCGGTGAATTCGGCATGGTCTTTCACGGCCTTGCCACAGATGTTGAACTTGCCCAACGTTCCCAATGCCTACGTCACGCTTGCCGTGACTTTCGCCGTTGGCATCGTCGGGAACCTCGTCACCCAGAGTCAACCGGGTTTTTTTCATTCGGACGAGTATCGTTCTCGGTTCGAGGGTGCGTCCTCTGTGCCGACGTAGGCCCTTCAGACAAACGCCCGAGACCAGGAGTCATCATCAATGTTCTGGAGCATCTTCGTCGATAGCATTCTCTTAATGCTCGCCATTCTTGCCGTAGGCTGGGTCGTCGCCTATCTGATGGATCGGCGCGCGCGCGGTCAAATCAAAGAGCAGTAATCAAATACGGAGAAGACGATGGAAGAAATCGTTGTCACCAGACTGTGGATGGCGGGTGTCGTGGCCATTATGGCCCTCTTTGGGGTGATTGCCCTGGTTGGTTATCTCCGTCAGGGCAAGTAAAGAAGGCTCGCGCGCTACTCAACAGCCAGATGATCGCTTAGTGCATTTCTTGTTTTTTCTCCGCAGCATGGAGTTTGTCATCTGCGCCAACGGGTAGCGCCCCTGCTCTCAGGTGAAAGGGCGCGTGGCACCGGACGTCACCGCAGTGGAAAATTGGCACGTTCACGGGGAATGTTTCACTGAAGAATCTGAAAACGGGCGATCTTGTCTGTTGCACTGTGCACTAGATGGACAGTTTGCGCCCACACGGGCGCTCACGTAGAAAATATAAATTGAGAATCATCATGAGAGGGACATCATGAAGGTAGGATTCATTGGCTTAGGACGGATGGGTGCCGCTATTGCCGGCCGCGTATTGAATGGTGGGCACGATCTAATTGTTTTCAACCGCACGCGCTCGAAGGCGGACGAACTCGAAAAAAGTGGCGCCACGGTTGCCGGCTCCATCACCGACGCCTGCACCGGTCGGGAAGTCGTTATTACGATGTTGGCCGACGATGCCTCACTCGATGAAGTCGTCCACAGCGGAATTCTTGACTCGCTGCCGAAGGGTGCCATTCACATGCCCATGGGCACGCACGGCGTGACTGCAATGACGGCGCTTGATGAGGCCCACCAGCAGGCCGGACAGATATTGGTAGCTACGCCGGTGCTCGGCCGCCCCGATGCCGCTGCCGCCGGGCAGCTTGGTCTGGTGCCGGCCGGTCCGGCGGATGCGATCGCCAGGCTCGCGCCGCTGTTCGAAGCGATCGGCAAGCGGACTTTCTCGGCGGGTACGAATCCTGCCGGCGCTGCATCGGTCAAATTGGCGAACAATATGGTGCTGGGCTGCGCCATCGAAGCCATGGGCGAAGGCTTTGCATTGACGCGCAAGCACGGCGTGGATCCGGCCGTTTTCAACGAAGTGCTGACTGACGGCTTGTTCGCCGCACCAGCATATAAAGTGTACGGTGGCATCATCGCAAAGGAGTCTTACGATCAAGTCGGCTTTACGACCGTGTTGGGTTTGAAGGACGCGAATCTAATGTTGGCGGCGGGCGAGGCGTCGAACGTGCCGCTACCGAGCTGCAACGTTTATCGCGACCGACTGATCGGTGCCATTGCGCATGGTGAAGGCGATCTCGACTGGGCGGTCATTGCGCGCGACCAAGCCAGATCCAGTGGCATTGAGTAAACGCGTTGTCGGTAACCCGGATGGACCTTCGAATAAACCCCTAGCCGCCCGTGGTGAATATCCAATTTTCACCACGGGCGGCTAGCGGTTCCGATTAACCTGAAATTGCGGAACAAACTCGATTTCGCAATGTTCAATTTTTGAGGAGCAGAGAAAATGCACTATATCGTCTATTGCAACGACAAGCCGAACCACGTTGAGAAGCGTCTGGCGAACTACGAAGCTCACAAAGCGTATTTGATGACCAAGCCCATCAAATTCTTGCTATCGGGTCCTATCGTTCAGGAAGATAACCAGGAAACAATGGTGGGAAGCTTTTTTCTGGTGGAGGCGAATAACATCGAAGAGGTCAAAGAATTCAATAACAACGACCCTTTTAAGGCTGCTGATATCTGGGAAACGATTACGATCCGGCCGTTTAAGCTTCGTGTGAACAACATGACCGGCGAAGAATCAGGTGCCTGAATCGGATTGATGACCGTGTTCGTGAGTTTCTGACCCAACGCCGGTGTGCCAGCGCCCCTGTTTTCAGTTCCACACGCAGTACGGTTAAGGCTTGGACAGCCAGGGTCTGGTATGTCTCTATTGCTAAACGGCCGGCCGCGGAGCGAGCCGAATAGCGTCCGTACGAGCCCTCCCGTGGCCGTCTGGCTGATCGCACACAGCGCTCGCCCCCGATCCAAAGCACCGCGAGTGGTACCGTCCAGATCGTCCTGGATCCGCAGGAACAGATGAAGAAACGGGCCATGGGTGCCCGTCCCAGTTTCATCGTTTTCGCTCGTTGCGTGTCCTGGTGATCAGTATCAAATTGAGGGAATCGCGTCTCTTTTCAAGTCATCGATGAAATCTAATTCGGATCGAAAAAGAGAGAATACATGGAAGTTTTAGTAGAAATCGGCCGTATTTTATATGGTGGAGTTCTGGTCACTCTTGGATTGAACAACTACCTCAAACTGGAGGGGAAAACCCATCTTGCGGAGACCAAAGGCATTCCATTTCCCAGAGCAAGCGTGATCTTGTCAACGGCTGTTATCACATTGGGTGGGTTCTTGATCATGATCAATTCCTGGATCGGAATTGGAGTCTTATGTGTGTGGGTGTTCCTGGTTCCCGCGACGATAAAAGTACACAATTTCTGGACGCTGGAAGCAGGAGTCACTAAAGAAATCGATATGCTTCATTTCGTCAAGAACATCGCCCTGTTGGGAGCGTCTCTTGCCATGCTGGGGCCGTCTTAGGTCAGACCTCCTCTGGAGCTTGCGATTTTCCTTTCTCGATCGATAGAGCAAGTAATTTTGCTGATAGTATGATGTACTCTCGTCCACATATTGACCTCCGTCGGGACAATCGCGGTGTGTTCAACAATTGAACTGCTGAAGTGTTTTCTTGTCCCGACTATTCAACTCACGGCTAGAAGAAAGGTAGGAGCAAAATGGCGAACAAACAGAAAATCGGTTGGATAGGCTTGGGGAAGATGGGTGATCCGATGTCCAAGAACTTGATCAAGGCAGGATATCCGGTCACCGTTTGGAATCGGTCGGCCGGTAAAACAGCTGCCTTAGCCGAGGCCGGTGCTCAGGTTGCCGATTCTATAAAGAACCTGGCCGCGGAATCTGACGTTATTATTTCCATGATTTCTGATGATCCTGTCCTCGAAGCCGTTTCCATCGGGGCAGGCGGGGCATTTGAAGCCGCGAAAAAGGGAACCACTTATATCGACATGAGTACCGTTTCACCGGTCGCTTCAGCTCGCGTCGCCGAGGGTGCGGAAAAATCCGGAATTAAGTACTTGCGTTCGCCGGTATCGGGAAGTACGGCCTTAGCAACGGCCGCGACCCTGACCATTTTTGCGTCCGGTCCCAAGGACGCGTATGACGCGTGTACCGACATTTTCGGATCGATGGGGCAGAAATCTTTCCATGTGGGCGGTGGGGAAGAAGCCCGGTATCTGAAACTTGTCTTGAACATGATGGTGGGTTTGACTTCAGCCATGGTGGGGGAAGCCCTTACGTTTGGCAAGAAAGGCGGGATGGACTGGGAGCAGATGATCGAAATTGTGAGTAACAGCGTGGTGGCATCACCGCTGATTGCCTATAAAGCCCAGGCTTTAAAGGATCGTAATTTCGCACCGGCGTTCACGGCAGCGCAAATGGCCAAAGACTTCGATATCGCGCTGGACACCGCCAATGGAAACAACGTCCCCCTGCCGATGACCTCGATGGCTCGACAGTTCTATGGAAGTATGAAAGCCAGGGGAAAAGGAGATCTCGACTTTTTCGCCTATGTCACTCAATTGGAGGACATGGCTGGGACTGAATGATGATTATGCTTCACCCAATGGCCTGGACCGGACTGAATTCGGCAACTGGCCTTTGATTTTGTTCGGAATAGCTATCTAGAACGGGAACGGTCGCGTTGAAGGTTGCCGCGACCGGTGTCATCGACCACAGAACACGCAATCAGATACCGCCCGGAAGCGGGCGGTCTGATCGAAGCCCCCCGAAGCGCCTCGATCCGGCGACGCAGGCTCAAGCCCTCCCAGAACGAGCGGCTCCTGCCTCTTCTTTCTGTGCTTCCTCCCTTTTCTCGTAATGTGAACCATGTCCGTTTCCCGGTCAAGACATACCGTAAGTGGTCGATGGCGTCTGGGCCTGTGCCTTGCCGTCCTTGCCATGCTGGCGTGGGCAACTCTGCCTGTGGCGCTGACTCTGGCCCTCGTCCACGTGGACGCCTGGACGCTTACCTGGTTCCGCTTCCTTGTAGCGGCGCTGGTCCTTGCACCGTCGGTCTCAAGGCGCGGGGGTCTCGCCCATGCGGGCGAGGGTCGCTTTCGACGCCTATGGCCGCTGCTGTTTCTCGCCGCCGCTACGCTGACTGCCAACTATATGCTGTTCATACTGGGCCTCGAACTAACGACTCCCGCCGTGGCCCAGGTGTTGATCCAACTGGCGCCGGTGTTGATGGGATTGGGTGGGATCTGGCTGTTTAGAGAACGCTACTCAAAATCCCAGTGGACGGGCTTCGCCGTTCTGCTGATCGGTCTGGTGGTGTTCTTCAGGAACCAGTTTGGATCTTTCGCCGCAGGCGACGCGCAGTTGTGGCGGGGTGCGTTACTCATTCTGTTCGCGGCGATCGCCTGGGCGGTCTACGCGCTGATCCAGAAGCAGTTGCTCAGAGATTACTCTTCGGTGGCCGTCCTGGCGTTTATCTATGTGTTCGCTACAATAGCGATCTTCCCCGCAACCGACCCGACGACCCTTTTCCCCCTCGCACCTCTGGCCTGGCTGATCGTTGCCTACTGTGCCCTGAACACACTGGCTGCTTACAGCGCTTTCGCCGAGGCATTGAACCACTGGGAAGCCTCACGAGTCAGCGCCGTTCTTGCGCTGACGCCACTGGGCACTTTGGCTTGCGTCATTACCGTGGAACGGTTGTATCCGGACGTACTTCCCTCCGAACACCTGGACTGGTTGAGCCTGGCCGGTGCGGGATTGGTCGTTGCGGGTTCGTTGGGCGCCAGTCTGACGGGTCGAAACCAGGCGAAGCATGCAGCTATATCAGAGTAAGAATCGAACTGCTTGGAGCGAACAGCCCACGAAAGCGATTGTATGCACCCGATACGGACCGCCGGATGTTTTTCAGCTCAAAGACGTCGACCAACCGACTCCCAGGGACACGGTTCATTCGTTCACCGCAGCAAGTCTTCACGTTGGCCCCTACTGGCCCCGGCAGGCCTATTGTTTTAAGAATTCGTCGAGGAAACCGTCGAGCGGGGGCGCATCCGTCGAAACGACGATAAAGTACTCTCCGGTCCCGGTTCCGTCGTAGCTGGTGACGGCCACTCGAACACGACCCGGACCGTCGAAAAAAACGATTGGGCGTCGGTGGAATTGAACCCTAGTTCGGCTCCCGAATCGTCGTCTGAGTAAATCTGGCCGCTGGGAGTCTCAACGACCAGAAATGCATCGAAGTCGAACGAAGACAACAGAACGCTCAGAGATTGTGGAGCATCGATTCGAATTTCCCACACGTTGACTAGAATTCCGCGATGTTCAGAGAACTCGGTCAGCTGGCCGTAGGTCGTTCCTCCAAACAGTTCACCCGAGCTGGGTATGTCATTCAACGCCCCCGGTTGGAGCAGGTCGGATCGGGTCAGTGGAATCGGCTCAGCGAATACAGGAGGCTCAAATACTGGAGTCGGGTCGTCTAGTTCGATGGGTGGGGCATTGAATGGTACCTGTGCGCTCTCGGAGTCGATCGTTATCCGGTAGGGCCCCGTCCCGGAACCACTATAGCTGGTTGCTACGATCCGCGCCCGCCCCGCCCCGTCACCGGGGACGACAACCCGGGAGTTCCCGGATCCTAAGGAATCGTCGTCTGTCCAGACTTCACCAGAAGGAGCCTGCACGACGAGATAAGCATCGAAACCCTCTGATTCGAGGGTCACCGTCAGCTGCTGGGGTTGGTCCAGAGGTATGTCCCAGGCCTGAAGAATCCGGCCTCGATATGTGTTGAACGACTGAAGCTCGGCGTCGATGGAACTTCCCGGGGCTAACTCATTCCCCGGAGGCATTGCATCAACGACCGTCGTTAAGGCCAGATCAGAACGGTCGAGCATGAACGGATCAGGCTCAAGCGACCCGACCACAGCTATGAAGCCGACAATCAGCACAGCGGCGACGGCACTGGCCACTTTCCAGCCTCCCGGGAACCACCGCGCCGCCTTCGGCCGGGAAGTCGTCGAGCGCGGAGCCGGCGACTTCTTTTCCGAGGACTCTGCGGCCACGAGATCATCCTTGAGCGCGAGAAATGCAGGGCTGGATCTTCCCGAAAAGTGCGCCTCCAGTTCGTGCCGGAGGCGACGTATGTCCCGTTTTGAGGTGGTGCCGAGCATCCTCATTGTCAGCCCGCGGATCACAGCTTCGTCGTCAGGCGCCGAAGGGGCTGCTGCTGCAAGCACTTCGTCGATTTCTCCGGCGATCGTTGCCAGAACGTCCCTGCGTTTCCTCAACTTGGCCAGAAGCCCCCGCGCATCCGCTGCGTTCGCGGCATCACTCAGGCTGCCCTTCAACTCGAAAAGCAGCGCACTCTGTTGCTCGAAAGTCAGTGGGTCGCTCGTTGAAATCCGTTCGGCAAGACCGCCGAGGTAGGACAACGGTACGGGCGGCGGATCCGGGAGCGGGTCTGGGAGCGGTCCCGCGCTGGGCAATGTTGCCATGGCGCGGGCGAGCAGGAGTACGGTCTCACGGTCGTCCTGTCGGCGGTAGTCGACATACTGGATTGCCGAGAGCGCAGGTGGGAGCAAGCTGGTGGCAACGTTGTCGGCAACCAGAATCGGCAGAATCGGCTTCTCGACCGCTGCAGCGTACTTCCACTCCCGTTCGCAGGCAACAGACTCAAGGGCCGACGGGCCCAGAGCGATAACAAACACATCTGAGCTACGAACGTTGTCGAGAATCTGATCCCACCAGGTCTGACCGCCGCTGAGTTGCTGATCAAACCAAACCGTGTGGCCGAGCGCCCGAAAATCCGCAGTGAGGTTCTCGACGATTGTTGCGTTGTCACGGGAGTAACTGATGAATAGGTTAGACATGTGACGAACCTGTCGCGGCCTTCACTATAAGGAAGTGGGTTCATATAACACCAGTCGGGGGCTATCGTCAATGGAAAGCGCACCAAGATCTGACGGCAAAACGCGGAAAACCGCGTGATGCTCCTGGAATACGGGGGCAATCCCCAGGGCCAAGCGGAGAACGCCGGGCGGGGAGAAACGCTACACGAGGGGCCTTTCATTTCGGTGGCGGATGGACGGATGAGAGGTCGCCTTCCTCCGGCATACGCAAGGCCCCACAACTCAAACGCCTGCACCCCCTCGTTACCTGGGTTTCTGCTATGGGTATTGCAGATTAAACTTCCTGGGCCGACCTCACGAAATTTTCGTTGACTGAATGGCCGGTGCCCGGGTGGGGTTCCACGTCGCGGTTTCCAGGCGGGATGTGATCTGAATTCTTGAGTGTGCGTCCCCTCTTACTGCTCAACAGTCCAGATTTCTTCGATTTCGGTGCCTGCATTTCGGATGGTCTTTGCAAGCGGGCAGAACCGCCGGAGATCTGCTTTGAGTTGCGCCATTTGCTCATAGGAGGCGGGCGTCCTCACGTTGATCGATAAGCGTATTTTCGGGTACGGCACGTCGATCTCTTCCAGGAGTTGGGTGCCCCGTCTATCGAACGTCGCCTCGGCATTGATCGTCACGGTCTCATACTCGATACCCAGATTTTTCGCACACTTGTTGCTGATGACGTTCGTGCACGCGATGAGCGCCGACAGCAAAGTTTCAGTCGGACTCGGTCCCTTGTTGCCTCCCCCACACTCTGCCGGTTCATCGATGACCGTGCCGACGTCCCGGACCGAGATTTCGGTCCGGGTGTGGGTGGCGCATTTGCCTTGAACCCTCTGAATCACCGTGGTTTTCGGCGTGACCTTCATTTTTCTTCGTCTTCTCCTTTTCCGTATCGCGGAATCCGCTTGGGTCTCCGGTTACGGGGCCGGCCTTTCTTCAATAAGGCGTCGCAGCTCCTGCTGCCGTTCGCGTGTAATAGGGTATCTCCACATCAGGAATATGACGGTCGCGTAGGCGGCCATCGGTAGAGACACGATCAGATAACGAATCCGTTCGAGTGCCTCGGCGGTGTTTTCCGCTCCCAGCGCAGGCTCGAAGCCAAAGATCGCAAGAAATGTAAATCCAATGAAAACAGCGGCTCCCGAAGCGGCCTTACTGGAAAACTGAAGCAGGGCATAGTAGAGGCCCATTCGATCGGAACCGGAATTGACGCTGTCTTCGTCGGAAACGTCCGCCATCATGGAGCGCGGCAGGAATTCGTTCGCCGAGGTGTTGACTCCGATCAAGAGAAAGACAATCGCGGTCAGCACCACCTGCCCGGGTGGCAGAATCAAGAGAAGAATCGGGGCCAGAGTGCCGAACAGAACGGCTATCTGGACCGTCCTGTGTTTGCTCCACACCTCGGAGAGCTTGACCCACAGGGGTAGACACAGCAGTCCTCCCACTATTAGAAAGAGGAGAACAGAACCCACCTGATCCTCCAGGCCCAAGGTGAAGGACACAAAGAAGACGAAGAGGCCTTGCACAAAATAGGTCGAAAAAGTGAGCAATGCGTTGGCGATCATCAGACGGAAAAGCGCGGCGCTCCGGAGCACGATGGCAATGCTCTTCCAGCTGACGGCGGGCTGGGGTTTCATGGCCGGCTCGCGGATACTGATCAGACAGACCAGCACAGCAATTGGAAAGCTGAAGACTAGAAACAGGCCGATTGCAGCCGTCCTTTCTTCATAGGTGGGCGTGCCCAATCGCTCCATCGCGGCCGGTATCAGGCTGACCAGAAGCGCTCCAACGATGACCGCCACCTGCAACATCGCTGTGATCCGCGACCTGCGGTCATAGTCGCCCGACAGTTCCAGTGCCCAGGCTGTGTGGCTGACCGTGGAAAGTGTCCAGCCGATGTACATCACGATCAACCAGGCAGTGAAGTAAGCGTAGCCGGCCGTTTCGGGAGGTAGATAGAGCCGGTAGAGCGACAGCATCAGAATGGGCACGGAAACGACGAGCCACGGCCGTCGTCGTCCCCATCGGGTGTTCCATCGGTCGGCCGCTAGTCCGAACAGCGGATCGGTCACCGTGTCAAATAGTTTTGCGACCAGAAAGACGCCGCCCACAGCGGCGGCTCCGATTCCACGGAATTCGGCGTAAAGCGGAGGCAGGAAGACAAACAGCGCCGTCAGAGTCGCATTGAGGGGCATGGCGGGAAGCGCGAACCCAGCCATCCTGAGTGGATGCGGCCTCGACTCAAGCACTGGATGCCTCCCGGAAGGGAAAAAGGGGACGCAGAACAAGAATTCAGCGAAAACGCCGTCGCCGGGCTGTTCGAGTTCCTGAGTGGCCGTCCCCTGTCGGGATCTACGGATTCATCGAGTTGTACATGCCCTGAATATTCAGAGGCAGCCAGTCCTCATAGTTGGCCCAATCCGAATAGGCGTCCAACCTTATGGATGCCTGAAGTTCCTCGAGAGACGAGCCTGCGGCCATGCCTTCGGCGACCGCGTCGTAGAGATCTTCATGATACTGCCGGTACTCGGCCAGATCGGCAGTCGAACCCACGACTCCGTGAGCGGGGATTACGAACTCGGCACCGAGCGCTTCGACTGCGCTCATTTCGCCCGTCCAGAGATCATGTTCGTAACCGTTCATGGTCTGGAATGGAAGCCGGCCCAGGCTGATGAAGTCGACGACATAAACTGCGCTCTCTTCGGGAAAGTGGAGCACCGACATATTGGCGGAATGAGCCGGGCCCGGATGAATCATCTCCACGCTCTGGCCGCCGAGAGTTACCGTCCGGCGGTCCGAATATGTATCCGTCGGAGGATAGACGTCGTTGACCGGACCCCGCGCGATTTCTCCACCACTCAGCATTCCATTTGCGTCGGCGTCAAACAACGCGAAATTGTTCTGGAAATTGCCGGTGGCCTCGGATGGTTCGATCTCCCCGTTTCCGTTGGCGTCGAGTTCGGCGGCGTTCGCAGGGAGAGGCATCTCGCCCGGCGCGGCCAGGGCGGCAGTCATGTTCTCGTGGCCGACGAACTCCGCCGTGTCCGCAAAGACGGCTCCGCCGGACGCATGGTCCCAATCCGTGTGACTGTAGAGCAGGTAGCGGACGGGCTGGGCAAACCGCTCTTCGAACTCGCCTTTGAGGTATGTCGCAAAGTCCGCGTTGATCGGGTCCGACATGATGATGCCTTCATCGGTGACCAGGAACACGGTGTGGTGGTTGTTGTTCTGTGCTCTGTATAGATCTCCCGTGATGTTAACGATGCTTCGAGTCGGGCCGTCGGATGCCGCCGGAGCGGGAGCCTCCGCTTCGGGTTCGGCTGCCGGAGCGCATGTAGCTAACGCCAGCACGAGCGGCACAATGCAGAGACTGAGACAGATTCGTTTCATCGAGTTCTCCTTGGATCGATAGGTTCGAGAATTTACCAGTATCGTACCCCCACCCACCCGAGGTGTCAAACCTGACTTGGGTGGGTAATCCCGTCCGCAGGCTCCCTACCGCTCAGGCATCAGGGTGACCCGAATTCGGTTGTCCAGGGTCAAGTACTGCTGCGCGTCGTCCTGAATTGAAACGGGCGTAAGAGCTTCTGCAGATGCGGGATATGAGCGGATGCTGGCACCCGGGACAGCGCCCCGTTGATAGTCGCTGACGAGTTGACCCAGCAACGTCCGGTTTTCCTGAAAGCCCGTCTCAAATGACCGGAGCAGGGCCTGGCGGACGTCAGAAACCAGATCGTCATCGGGCGGGTCAGCCTTAAGGTCTTCGATTCCGTCGAACACAGCCTGGACCAGTTCATCCGTGCGTTCCGGATCCGACCCGAAGGTAATGCTCAGTGTATAGCTTTCAACAGGTTGCCATGCGATATTGGCTCCGACGTTGATGCTATAGGTGCCGCCGAGTTCCTCTCGCAAGCGATCTCTCAGGCGCGTCTCCAGTACGAGGGCCATTGCCCGGATTCCCGTCCGTTCGGCCTGGTCTTCGTATGCGAAGGGGCCCGTGAACGCGATGCGTGTCTGGCTGCGGGGTTCGATGCCACCGTATACGGTTTCCTCGATCACTCCAGTGGGCGCCCGCACACCGGTATCCCGCCATGTCTCCATCCTGCCTGTCGAAGGCAGAGCTCCCAGATAGCGTTCCACCAGCGGCCGCATTACGTCAAAATCGATCTTGCCGACGAAAACGAAAGTGTAATCGCTGGCGTCGGAGAAGCGGTCTTCATAGATGGACAACGATTTGTACAGATCCGTATCGTCGAGTATGGCGACCGTTGGCGGGCGCCGCCGTGGATGATTTTGAGTGATGATCCGGGTGTAGGCGTCGTTGAACGCCGTCGCCGGATTCGAGTCTCGATTCCCGAGGGCCTGCCGCGTTTGGGCTTCCCACAGCTCATACAGGGTCTCATCCGCTCGGGGCGCAGTAAACCGCAAGTAAATCAGCTGGAACATCGTTTCAAGATCCGTGATGGATGCGTTGCCGCTGACACCTTCATCGTAGCTGGAGATGAAGGGGCGGACGTTCGCGAGCTTCCCCGTGAGCACCTTCTGTAAATCGATCGCGTTGAATTCTCCGATCCCACTGTTCGAGATCAGGGTCGTCGCTGTGCTGGCGGGGATATAGTCGGCGTCACTGGCCAGGGAGGTCCCCCCCGGACTCGAACCACGGAACAGGACCTGGTCCTCGTCGAAGTCCGTCGGCTTCAGTGCGACGCGTACCCCGTTGGCAAGATCCCACTCGGTAATGTCCCCTTCAATCATGCGCGTGCGGACGATCTCCGATCCCTCGGGGATAGCCGATAAGAGGGGCGCGTCGCTGACAGTGTCCACATACGCGGAGATCTCCACATCACTGGCCGTAGCAAGGACGGCGGTTAGCGCCGCCTCATCGGGCATTGTCACGCCCTCTTTTTCCGGTCCGGCAACGACAACGACGCGGTTGGTGTCGCGGATCCAATCCTGACCGATCCTGTTGACTTCATCGATCGAGATTTCTGGGACGAAGCGCTCATGCAGCGCGTATTCGTATGCAATGCCGGGAATTGACTCGCCGCTGTAAAAGGCCCGGGTGTATTCGCGTGCAAAGGCACCGGAGCTGCGATTTTCCCGATTCGTGTAGCTGCGTTCCATACCACGCAGCAGGCTTGTCTTTTGTCTTTCCAGTTCAGACTCTGTGAACCCGAATTGCGCTACCCGTTCCGCTTCCGTAAACAGCGATTCCAGCCCCCTCTCGATACCGTTCTCAAGGACCGAAGCGCTCAGGAAATATGCACTCAAAGGACGGATCAGCCGGCCCTGGTTTGAGGAAGCCCGCAGAAACGGCGGATCCGGTTGCCTGGCAATCTCCGCAAAGCGATTGTTGAGCATGCTGTTGTAGAGCCGTTCCACGATGCGCTGCCGGTAGCCGCCAATTGTCCAATCGGTTTCAGGCGGCATCTTGTGATAGACCTGGATGCTCGTCCGGGTCATTTCCGGGTCGGTCGCAATTGAGAACAGCGTTTCAGCGTGGTCGGGAACCCCGTATACGGCACGCTCTCGAGCGTTGGGCGGGTTCGCCAGATCTTCGAAATGCTGACGGATCAACCCCTCGATTTCGGATGCGTCGAAGTCGCCAACCGCAATGACCGCCATAAGGCCGGGTCGGTACCAGTCGCGATAAAAACGGCCCAGCGCCTCGGGGTCGAAGTTCTCCAGGCTTTCCAGCGTTCCGATCGGAAGGCGCTCGGCGTAGCGCGATCCGCTGAAAATGACCGGGAATTGCTGGTCGCGCAAGCGCGAGCCGGCGCCTTGACCGAGCCGCCATTCTTCAATCACGACCCCACGCTCCATATCGATCTCGTCCGGGTCGAGTGTCAGTCCGTGAGCCCAGTCTTCCAGAATTTGAAACGCCGTCTCCATGTACCGGGCGTTGTCGGTAGGCAGTTCCAGTTGGTAGTTTGTTTCGTCGAAGGACGTCGATGCGTTGACGCCCGGCCCCAAGCGCATGCCGATGGATTCCATGAATCCAATCAACTCCTGCTTCTCGAAGTTTTCAGTCCCGTTGAAGGCCATGTGTTCCAGGAAGTGGGCCAGTCCGAGCTGGTCGTCGTCTTCAAGGATGGAACCCGCGTTGACTACGAGTCGCAACTCCGCCCGATTTTCCGGTTCCCGATTTTCCCGAATGAAGTAGCGCAGGCCGTTGGCAAACGTTCCGGTCGTGACCTCCGGGCTGATCGGTGCGGGTCGATCCAGAGGAACTGTTCGCGCATCTTCAGGATTTGCCGTCCCCCGTATCGCTTCCTGGGCGATGAGCCCGGACGTTTGGAACACGATCAGAGGCATTGCCCACAGGAAAACTAGGATTGCGATGCGGATAGGGTGTCTCATTCAAGAAGCTCCTTTTGAATCGGGTCAGATCCGCCTGCGCCGGTGCGATGGCCTGGATCCTATTGAAGATACTAAAGGATTGTTCTACTAGGATAGCGAAACCTGGTCGCGTCGGTTGGAAGTTCGGTGATTAATAGTATCGTCGGCGTCCGGCCCGACCTGATTTTCCCCGAACGCACGGCCCGCCTCTCCTACCGAAGGCCGTCCACACGGAACCTCGGAACTGTGGGAACCGAGGGAACCGTGCGGTACTCTTGCCATCGATCCCGTTGGCGGGAGATGCACCCGCTTTTCGCTGGCAGGCAATTGAAGCCCTACAGTGGGATTTCGCCAGGCGTGTCAACAGTACCCGCAGCGAATGATGCGGGTGGACGGCCACAGCAATGAGGCATCAGCCGAACCCGACGATCGGACCTAACCCGAATTTCTCACGAGTTTTCTGCCCCAGCGCCGGATCCATCCGCCAGGGCTGCGTTGCGCTTGGTTGGGCTCCTCGACGTACTATCAAGTACGCCTCGATCGCCCTCCCGGCACGCGCCTGCATGGCCCTTTGAGCCATGCAGGAAGAATGCGCTGCCGGCGGCTGCATCTTTCACCGGGCCACAACATGGCCAGGCGGGCTTCGCGACGAAAACCCGTGTGAACAACCTTCACAGAATTCACAGCTAACACGGAAAGCAGATCTGTCAACTTTCAATTAAGGCTTCTGGACTATTTCTTCCCACGATCCCGCGTCTTCTCCTTTCGCGATATCCGCCGGTCGAGATCGCGTTCCAGCAATCCGATGACTTCCGGTTGTCGCCTGGCTTGCAACTGCCGACTCTTTCGCCTCAGATATGCAAACCGCGGATCCCGGTCCGGTTCCCCAAGCCAGGACGACCAGTCAGACAGAGCTCCCTTCAACGGTGAGCCTGGATCGATCAGAAGATCTTCCTCCGAGAGACCACCCTCCGAGGTATCGCCCTCCGACATAACCACAATGCCAGGGGGCGCTCGACCACCGATAGTCCTGGGCCCGCTCCACAATGCCGGCCCGTACGGGATTGCGCTCGACGTAACGGACCGCATTCCAAAGATATCGAAGCTGAATTACCGACGCATGGCACCGCCTGTGCCACAGCTCTTCGCTGCCCCCGTGCCGGGCGAGAAACGACTGTGCGTAGCGCTTCAACGAAAGCTCCATCGCGAGGGAGATCGACTCGGAATTTTCGGGAACGGCGATCATATGGACGTGATTTCTCATCAGCGCATACGCCCAGACCTCGAGACCGGCCTCCCCGGCCTAGGTGCGCATAATCTTGAGGAACCGCAGCCGGTCCTCGTCATCGAGAAACACATTCTCACGTGACGCGCTTCTGGGAATAATGTGGTGTGGACAGCCCGGGAGCGCGGTCGGGGGCAAGCGGAGCATTCCTGCCATGGTTAAAAGGAATCGACGCGTGGCCGGACCGTGGCGCCGCCAGGATAAGGAAGGGCAGACTCCATTTTACGATAGAGGAGAGGGAATGGGAGAAGAATTTGATCTCCATATGCAGGTGCGGCTTGTAGCCGCGCAAACCAGCAACGGCATCGTCAAGTGAACACCGTCGGGACGATCTGATGCCGTTTGAATTGCCGTTCGAATTCAGGATCTCATGCCGCTGTGATCGCGCGTCGAGTCGCGAAACGGTTCCCGGCGCGGACGCGCCTGAGGCCTAACCGTCCGGTCGTAGAGCACCGCGCCGAAGGCCCACACGTCAGTGCGCGTATCAACCGATCGCCCCTTGGCCTGCTCCGGGCTCATGTAGGCGGCTGTCCCGAGGATCACCCGCGCCTGTGTAGCCGCCATACTGGGCGTCGGTGACTGCGACACACTCGTTGGATCGCCCACAGGATCCATCGCCTTGGCTAACCCGAAATCCAACACTTTCACCGTACCGTCAGATTTCACCTTCACGTTGGCCGGTTTCAAATCCCGGTGGATGATCCCTTGTTCGTGCGCCGCCTCCAGGGCCTCGGCGATCTGTTTGGCGATGGGTAGAGCTTCATCAACGGGAATCGGCCCCTGGGCAATACGGTCGGCAAGTGTCGGTCCTTCGACCAACTCCATCACGAGCGCATGGACTCCAGTGGTTTTTTCAAAGCCGTATATCTGGGCGATGTTCGGGTGGTTGAGTGAGGCTAGGGTTTTCGCCTCACCCTCAAATCGTGCGAGACGTTCTGTGTCCTGGGCAAACGCCGTGGGGAGCACCTTGATCGCAACTTGTCGGTTCAGGCTGGTGTCGTTGGCACGATAGACCTCACCCATACCCCCCTGACCCAGTGGGCCGGTGATCTTGTAGGGACCGAGTGTGGTGCCAGATTCCATTTTTTGGCATGTCAATAACAGAACTGAGAAAATCTGGCTAAATACTACGAGGGAAGGGATTTAAGGTCAATCAAACGGTCAGAAAACAGGCACATCCCTGTATGACCCCCTAAACTGAGAAGTGACCGGACCGATGGACATCTTGAAGGGATAAGGACACGGACGCACCGATTATTCCCCATAAACGCCGAAAGGTAGAACCCTCCACTTTTGCAGGACGGGTAAAAACTTGGCGACTTTTCATTGGTGGTCCGGCCTGTCGCAACTGTATTGTTTTGACAGCGCTTTTCAGTAAAACTGACTGCACGGCCGAAAGGATACGGAATCTCCGCGACTTGATATTCTGATCGGAACTGAGGGTAGCTTAGCCACTGCCACCCTCCGTCCGGACGGGCCTTTCACTAGCGGCCTGGGCGATCTTCTCTCCAATGAGCGCGATTTTGTGATCCCTGAGCCGTCGCTCGTTCAGCCAGTACGGACTCGTGATCTCCTTGAACGCATAGATTGCGGCCTGAATTCCATCTGCCCAGGCCACGGTGATCAGCTTGATGTCACCGTGCACGTCACCGACTGCGAAGATGCCGCGCCGGCTGGTCTCGTAATAGGGGTCGATCGCGATGCTGCTGTCCGCATTGAGGCGAAGGTTCAATCGTTGGAACGTTTCCTTCGCTGACAGAAATCCGATTTGTACGATGACCAGGTCGACGTCGATCTCGGAACGATCCGTCAACACCATCCGAATGTGATCGCCGACGAACTCTGCCGCGGAAACTTCGGTGCCGAGGTGGACTTTTCCCCCATGATGTCGAACCCGGGCCTGCGTGTCCGCCTTCCCGACAGGGGTCTCCTCACGCACGATCACATCCACGTCGCCTTGTCGCTCTAAGACCATAACGGCGGCGTCGAACGCTGAATCCCCTCCACCCACGACGGCCACGCGATGGCCTTCATAGTCGCGAATTCTCGGAACTTTTTAGGACACTTTCTTCGAGTTGAGGGAGTCAAGGATGGGAAGCTTGCGTGGAAAGTGGAGCAGGCCCATCGCGATAATGACCTTACGGCAGGGATAGGTCCCACTACGCGTGACGACTCGCTTGAGTGTGTCGTCCTTCTCGGTGTCGTCGGTGTCTTCAATGTCGATCAGCTCCTCGTTAAACCGGAATTGCACGAGAGCATCGAGGGCTTGCCGATAAACGCGAGCCGAGAGCTCTTCACCGGTCACGCCGTCCGGAAATCCCGGGACATCCACGATGCGTTTGTCGGCGTAAAGGAACTGCGGTTGTCCGCCGGCCCGGTCCTTGGCCTCGATCACCAGCGTGGCCAGCCCGCGGTGGGCGGTCGTCAGGCTGGCGGCGAGCCCTGCCGGGCCGGCGCCAATGATGACGACGTCCCAGTACGGTAACCGATCGAACTGAGTGTCGGGGCTGAGTTCTCTGATCGTGAAGTCTGCCATCGTCGATACCTCAACAGGTGATGTGCTGGCCCAACTGGAATTGGATCGTTAAAGCACGACCCGGCTCTAAGCCGGTCGTGGGGTTCCCTTTCTCGGGTCTCTGGAGACAATGAGCTGCACCGACTGTGCTGACTATTCTGCAGAAATGCGATTCCCATACCAAGGATGAACGGACCTTGACTTCCCAGTACATTGTATCTTTGATGCAGGTGGAGAACTTCCACTCTCCGAGAAACGGTGCAAGCCGTAACTATGCGATAGATCCTTGAGGAAGCCTCTGTGGGATTACCCGCGATAATCGACATAGCGTTGATCGGGGGTGCCGAGCGAGAAGGTGGACCGGTGCGGAGATCTTCTGGCACTTTCGATAACGACGTTCGAAGGAAGCGACAGAGGTTGGAATGTCTTTCATGATCAATGAATGGGCAACAACGGAGTCCGGGTCGGGCGCTGGCAGCCGATGGGACTCCATGTGATCTCATCTCCCTCGATCGCAGTGCACCGATTGGTCGAACTCACCGTGAGAGGGGCCGAGAGTCAAGTTCCGAAGGCGGAATCATTTCCTGGGGGATGCGTGTTCGTCAAACTGGTGATGCCAATGGGCACCGCTGCAGAACGGTTTGTTCTGACTGTGACCACAGCGGCACAGATCGAAGTGCTCCCGTGAGGCGCCCTCGCCCCACTGCTCATCCTGCAGGTCAGCACCACCAAAGATCGCGTAGGGACCATTCGGCGCGATCATGATCACCGATTCGCTCTCCCGGTCTCGATGCTCAACACCGCCAGTCGAGTAGCTGAGTGCGCCCGATGGACATTTCTGGATTGTGGTCACAATGTTCTCAACCGTATCGGCACTCGGATCGATCCAGGGCTCTTCGCCCAGCCTGAAAACCGTCTTGAGGTTGTCAGTGCAGCGCGCTGAGTGCGCGCAGATACTCCGGTTGTCGTGAATGGTCACGCCCGTTCCCTGGTAATTGTCACGTTTGTCGGGGACCCGGTTTGGACCCTTGGCGCCGCTGAACCCAACCTACGCGTGAGTGCCGTCGCAGTACGGCTTGTTCTTCGACCCTCCACAGCGGCAAAGGGCCACTGTGCCTTCCGACTGGTAATGGGCCCCGTCAAAACCCTTCAGCGTGTTACAGTTGGTGACGAGGTAAGGACCGTTCTCTTTCGCTTGGATCGTCGTCTGATCGCTCATCGTGCCTCCAGTCCCGCCAGTCTACACAACAATCACCGAAATTGCCGACGTGTGAACCAGAGAAATCCGGACAGGGGTCGAATACGTCGACAGCTCCATTGCGGGATGGCGATAATTCTCAGTGAAGAAGGTCGGGGTTCCTGAGTTATTGGCCACCCACCTGGCGGCCGGAACATGAAACGACAGCGGCCATCAGGCGCGTTCCCGGCTGATCCAGAAAATCACGCTTCAGGCAGGGACCGGAACATGCAGCAAAATGCCTCCCAACGAAAGGAGAAAGACAGAATGACTAAGGAACAGACATCAGGTGGCGAGACCTCTGACCTGACCACGCTACTCGATCGCTACCGGGGTTTTGCTGAGCAGTTCGCGGCAGGAAACCTCAAGATTTCGCCCCGTATGTCAACGATCCTCGTGACCTGCCTCGACGCCCGCGTCGATCCTGCTCACCTGTTCGGGCTCGCACTCGGCGACGCAGTCGTCATGCGTAACGCAGGCGGCAGGATCACCCCCGCGGTGATCAGAGATCTCGGCATACTCGGCGTTCTGGGGGCCGCCTTCAGCCAGCCCGGAACCAGCCCAAGGCAGGGGGAACTTGTCGTTATCCAGCACACCGATTGCGGCATGTCTCGTCTCGTCAAGCCGCCCATCCGGGAACAGGTGGCAGAACGGCTTGGCGTCAGTGTCGACGAAGTATCGGCAATAGCGATCAGCGAACCCACCGCGTCAGTGCAAGACGACATCGAGCGACTCCGTCAAACCCCCGGAATGCCAGACCAACTGGTCGTCTCCGGCTTCGTCTACGATGTAAGCAACGGGTCCCTCAACCAGGTTGTGCCACCGGCCCCACTCCGTGCCTCCTGAAGTGAAGGTCTTGGATCTCCGGTGATCTCTCGATTCGTCGGGCCGGTTAACGCCCCGCACTGAAATAGGCGGGCAGGCCGGGTTTGGTCGACTGGAGAATTTCTATGATGGCCTGTCTGTCTTCGGGCGAAAGCCGGTCATATCGGGGATCACGATCCATGCCGGACAGCACCTGCCAAAGCCGCGCATAGATGGCGTTTCTGGCTTCCACCGGAAGGCCATCGAACGCATGGGTATAGATCATGTAGCTAAGCGGGTAGCGCATCAGCCGCTTCCCGAGGTCAAACTGCCTTAGAGATCGGCCGAGGCTGTCGCTAGGGCCTCGGCCTTCGAATTTCTCTGAAAAACCGGAGCTCCCGGTCACCGGAAACTGAAACTCTGGTTCGTTAACGAACAACATGTAGTCCACCAACTCGCCCAGCGCATCCTCCAGATTGATCAGGTTGAAAACGATCGAGCCCGAATTCTCAGCCTGAGAGCTCCACAGCACATAGCGTACTTCCCAGCCATAGCGCGTTAAGAGGTTGATCATGTGCATCTGATGTTCGAATACCATCAGCGCAACGATGTCGCTGGACGGCACCAAATAGGTTCCGTCCTCAACTCGCCCCGCAATGGAAGCGAGTGTCAGTTCCTGATTGCCGCGAATCGACTCCTCATCCTCGCGGTCGGTAATCACACCATTCCCCCGGTGGCGCAACCCGCCATGGCGACCTGTGACGTAAAACCCGCCCCACCGTTCTTCAAATGGGCTTTCATGGTTGATCAAATAGTTGCCGAGCTGGGGATTGATTCTCCCGTCCGGTGACGGCATGATGCTGCGGGCGAGCATTCCCGGAACGCCGAGGCTATTGAGGGAGTCGTGGCATCTCAGGCAGAGTTGATCCTGTTTGGCGAAAGCGGGCACGCCCGGTTGTCTCTGCTGCTCGAGCGTGTAAAAAAGCACGCCCTTTTCCGGATCCACCGAAGCCACCTCAATCAGCGGCGCGCCCCGGATCCCGGCCACGACAACCGTATCGCTGAAATACATCAGACGGGGATTGACAGGGTGAATATAAGGACACTGGAGGCTGTTCTTCGCAAACAGCACGACCTGGGATTCTACGTCTATGTCGAAGGCTTCCAGGACGGATTCAAGATAGCCCAGGGGCCCATCGGACTCGAGTTCGATGTCCCCATCCCGGAGCCTGATGTTGACCTCCGATACCGGATCCGAGGAAGGACCGGAATAGCGGATCGCCGGGTGATTGGTTCTGGGAGCGAACATGGACCGGTTGAGTTGAGCGGGGAGTGTCCCCGAGGTGGCGACCCCCGTGGCAACCGTGGTGGCGACACCGACAACGATGGCGACAATGGAGCAGCCGGTCGCAATGCGATATATCAGTGTCAGGTTTGGTGACATTAAATGTCGGCGCCCCAGCTTCAACCGCAATATTCAGGTCTGAACGTTTTCAAACCACCGGGGCCAGGCACAAGGCATCCCAGCCCTACGGATCGATTCATTCCCCGGAACCGGGTACGCGATCTTGTGCGTACGCTACCGCAGACTGCGCTGGCACAGGACGTTCGTGAACATGACGACATTATATAAGTGACGGCGGGCAGATGGGGCTGGGGCCCTGACATCGACCTGCTCCCGAATCCGCAGTAATCCCGCTGCTGATCGTGACTGGCAACGTCCTCGTCCCGAGTCTGGAACGTGCCCCGAAGGGGGGGGGCTTCCAGGACTCCCGAACAGTGCATTGCAATGATGACCCACGATAGAGGCAGTGATTACGAACCCTATCGGTCCGGGGTCACTCGCCCCCCCCTCGGCGACCCCTCGCGAGTCATCTGTTGTGATTGCGGTTCCGAGGCCTTGGATAGCGAGATCGGCGGCTTTTCATACAGCTATTGTGGGCGCGACGCGTTAACCTGAGAATGTCCGGGAGACAGACCAGATGAGGTGTTTTTTAAAAACCCGCTATCATCCCGAACCGGTGTAAACGCAGGAACCAATCATGTATTACATAGTCCACTGCATAGACAAACCGAATAGTGCGCGCGCCGAATTCCACAAAGAGCATCGGGCATATCTGGAATCGCAGCCGCTGAAGATTTTTACGGCCGGCCCCCTGATGGATGATCGCGCTGAAAACATGATCGGCAGCATGCTGATCTTCGAGTGTGATTCGCGCGAACAGATTGACGCGTTTCTCGCGGCGGAACCTTTCAACAAAGCCGGCGTATTCGAGCAGGTCAATGTACATCGCTGGGACCGGCGGCACTAGAGTGTAGCGTGGCGAATCGCGGAAGGACGTCCAGGCAGTTCCGATAAACGTAGGGAAACGGATCGGCGACGAACTGCGGCTGATTCAGTTCAGTGGCATACTAAGGCAGCGGTGTTCTTGAAATCGCACTTTAGAGCGACACAAATGCTTACCGAATCGTCTTGACAGCCCGGCTGGGAGATAAAATATACAACCTGCACGCCTTCCAGGAGAAAGCGAATTCGAGGTCTGAGACGCCGCCGCCCGCCATCGAACGGATCAGGCGCCGATACGGAGAAGCAACGGAGCTGGCGAGTGATGAAGAAAAACAAACCAATGGACGTTTCGGTCACACCCGCACCCACCCTTCAGGTGTCTGTCGGGCGATGACGGCCGAGGGGATCTGCATAGGCGGCGAATGAAAAAGGGCCGGCGGCAGTAGGAAGGAGGTAAAAATGAAATGGCAGTACTTGGTTGTGTCGTTGCTTGGCGTGGTGCTTTTCACTGGACCGACTTCGGGGCAGGTCACACCGCTCAGGAGCACACAGCCGGTAAACACAGTCCGCACGCTTACCGGCTACGCCTACCCGGCAGGTGTGGCGCTCGACAGCCGTCTCGCCGGTAACCTGCGGAATCCTTCTGCGCTGGGTACGGCCCGGATTGAGCGGCAGCGTGGAACCACTAACATTGAAGTCGAAGTGAGGGGGATGAAGCCGGCATCTGAATTTGGAGGAGACTTTTCAACATATGTCCTGTGGACTGTTTCCCCCGAAGGCCAGGTCGACAACTCCGGAGAGTTCATCCTTCGTGACGGACGCGCCCAACTCGACGTCAGCACGCCGCTGCAGACGTTCGGGATGATGGTGACGGCCGAACCGCACGCACTGGTTGCACGCCCGAGCACCTTTGTCGTCCTTGAAAACCAGATTCGGCCTGAAGACTCCCGCCTTACAATCAGGCCCGTCACGCTGGAGTATCGGGGTTTCGATGGCATCTACAATTTTTATCTGGATTCGCTGGTGCCGATTCCAATCGCGAGGGGAGAAGTCCGTTCAGACGTTAAACAGGCCCGGATGGCCGTCATGCTCGCAGAACGCGCAGGCGCCAGGGAGTTTGCCCTGGATCAACTACTGCTCGCGGAGGCGCGTCTGGGGGATCTGTTCCGAGCGGCCGAAGCGGGGCGGCCCCAAAACGCTCTGACCACACTGGCTCAGGACGTCATTCGACTGGGCGTGGATACCGAACAGCGCGCTGCGGAGGCTCGTTTCAGCGCGGCGCTCGATGCCGAGCGCGGGGCCTATGAGGACGAAATTCGACAAAGAGAAGCGGCCATTCTTGAGGCGCGTTCCGACGCCGAACGTTCTCGCCTGGAAGCGGAACAGCGAGATTTAGATCTCGCAATCGAGCGCGAAGCCCGCGATGGGGCCCTCAACGATGCCCTCAACGATGCCAACGCAGCTTCCCTGCGGGCCTCGGCGGCAGAAGCCAGTGCGGCTCGAGCCGAGCGTGAACGGGAGGAGGCGCTTGAACGCATGCGGGGTGCCTTAGACATCGTCGCGGAAACGCGGGTGACGGCGCGGGGCATGATCGTCAATCTCTCGGACATTCTCTTTGAATTCAACGCGGCCACGCTCCAACCTGAAGCGCGGGAGGTCCTGAGCCGAATCTGCGGCATTCTTCTGGTCACCCAGGATTATCGGCTCGAAATCGAGGGCTACACCGACAGCATCGGCAGTGACGACTATAACCAGCGTCTTTCGGAAGAGAGAGCCGGAAACGTCGAACGCTACCTCCTGGAATGCGGGCTCGAGAGCACGCGGATGCGCGCACGGGGATTTGGAAAAGGGTACCCGATTGAGTCCAATGACATTGCTGAAGGACGCAGCAAAAACCGGCGCGTCGAGATCTTCCTTCCCGATACCGGACAATAAGGTTCGGGGACGGAGACCGAACTCAAGGAAATCGGCTTTCGCTCGATTGCCCCCCTGTGGCAAGAATCCCGGGACGGAGACCTGACTTCTCAGCTCCGCGCCACCTGCCCGTCGAGGAGCCCGGGAGAGATCGGTGTCCGTCCTGGAACTCCGGAACTCCCGGGAAAGCGACGTGCGACCCGCTGCCGATGGTGGCCTGATAGCTGTCCGGCCGCTCGATCGCCCGGCTTGAGACACTGCCCAACAAATGGCTGTACCAGACGGCGGCCCCAGTGTCTTCTTGTGTTCTAAAGGTGTGGCCGACGAAAGTGAGTCACAATCTGTTGGGCAGTTGTTCGAATCCCAGAAGAATCCTATCCTGATGGCATGCCCGAACTGTTCCGGTTCTATTGGTATCGTCATTGGTGTCTTCTATCGCGAGCACGGTCGTCCGCACTTTCATGCTGTGTACGGCGAATTTGAAGCGGTCATCGACATTGAGACAGGAGATGTAATTTCGGGCAGGTTAGGGAAACGGGCTATGGGTCTGATTTCGGAATGGCAAAGCGCGCATACGGCGGAGTTGGCTGAAAACTGGGAACTCGCGCGTTAGCACAAAACGCTGAAAAAGATTCCGCCTCTCGAGTAGACGCAATGAATTATCACGTGATTGCAGCGGAGTATGTGTCGGGTTATGTAGTCCGATTGAAGTTTCGTGACGGAACAGCGGGTGAAATCGATTTATCAGCGGAGCTGACGGGACCGATCTTCGAGCCATTGCGGGAATTGGAAGTCTTCAAACAGTTTCGGGTGCATCCCGAGTTTCACACTCTAGTGTGGCCCAACGGGGCTGATTTGGCTCCCGAATTCCTGCACCGAAACCTGCGCGTCACTGCCTAACACACCGCCACGGACCCTCGTGTAGGTATTGTCAAGTTAAGTTATTTCAAGACACTTTCGGCATCGTCTTCCGGTGCTAACTTATTGATTCTTCGTTCTGCCACCCGCTGATTCGCTCTCCAATATGGGCCTATTTCGGTTAACTTGACAGTACGCTTTGCCACCATTCGACACCGAACCAAGCGATCCAGAGGCTGCCTGACACGGCATGGAATGCTGCACATGATGTTCAAGCTGGGTCAGTGCGCTGAGAAGAACTGGCGACGATTACGAGGATTCGATGATCTGGTCAAGGTGACTACTGGAGTGAAATTTAACGATGGAATCGAAGTGACAAAGCTCGATCAGACCGCCGCTTGAATCAATCTCGAGGTCATTACAAAAGGTGTGTAAAAGTCATCAGGCGGCGGCCTTCGATTTGGACACGACTCTGATGCCGTCAGCGAATTGCTGACCATCATAGACCTCTTGTAAGAGATCGGAACCCTTTAAGTGCCGCCAAGCCTTCTCAGCGACACGCAGTAACCTCCAGATCATCGCAGTTGCATTCTCGACGCGCTTGAAGCGACGAGCGGCGTTGGTTCTCAACCGCACCATGTCGAAGGGTGACTCAACGATGTTGGTCGTTCTCAGATGCACCCAGTGTTGCTTCGGGAACGCATAGAAGGTGATCATCCGATCCCAGTCCCGCAACAGCGTCTCACCCGCCTTCGGATAGTTCTTTTGATATCGGCGAATGAACTGATCCCGCTTACGTTCGCATGCGGCTCGGGAGTCGGCGAAGGCCATCCCGTGGAGAAGCTGCCTGGCCGCCGGCTGGTCGGTCTTTGGCAGGTGATCCACCACGTTCATCGACTTGTGGTTCCAGCAGCGTTGTTCCTGGCCCTCGGGGTGTTGCTCGGCCAGGGCGGACCAAATTCCCAGGTGACCATCGGCAACGGTCAGTCGTCCCAGCTTCAGACCCCGATCCCTGAGGTTCCGCAGAATACGACTCCAGGATTCCTTGCTCTCCCTCTGACCGCTCTCACAGGCCAACAGCACTTTACGCCCGTCTGACAGGCCTGCGATGATCACCAGTAGTGCCGCCCGTTCTTTCGCGATCCCCGCTTTTACGTACAAGCCGTCCGCCCAGTGATACACCACCTCAAGCTCGGACAGATCCTGCTGGCTCCACTCGTCGTATTCCAGTTGCCATGTCGATTTCAGCCGTTGAATCGACGCCCGCGACAACGGAGCGCCCGCACCCAGCAGTCCGCGCATTGCCTGCTCGAAGTCTCCTGTGGCCAGGCCGTGAAGATAGAGTTCGGGAAGCAGTTGCCCCAGCTGCTTCGATTTCCGGTGAAAGTACGGCAGAATCTCACTCTCGAAGCGCTCGGTCGTGTTCCGGACCCGGGGCCGACGAACCTCCATCGTTCCGTTCAACATCGCAAACCGTCGCGGTTTCCCGTGACCGTTCCGGTAGCCCCGTCGATCCGAACTCCGCTCCGATTTCCTTCGACCCAAGAACTGCGTCACTTCGTCTTCCAGAAGTTCCTGGAGCCAATCCTGCACTCGTGATCGCGCCCAATCTTCCAGAACCTCATACTGCTTCGTTGACGCCGCTACTTCCGGTGTGTTCTTCTTCTCCATGGGTGGTGTACCTTTCTCCCGGTTGGCCCCGGGATTTGCTTACGGTTAATAGTTCACCGAAAGCGTACACCGCCTTTTTCTTTTTACACACTTATTGGAACGACCTCATCAATCTCCTAAACACCACTTTTGACAATAACTCAGGTTAACCCATCTAAAGCAGTAGGAAGCCACCGTCGGTTTGGAGTTCCGTCCTGACAACATGCGCCGGTTTCTGAACGGGTTGGATTTGGTGGTGAATTCTTCGATGCCGTCGTTAAGGCACCATCACCCATTCAAGCACAATCGGAAAAGATCGAGCCCATCAAAGTGCCGCACTCAGACACCCGGTCATTAGACATCGTCGATTCGATCGAGGGCATCTATAATCAAAGGCGCATGCATCCCTCCCTCGGGGGCAAGACACCGGCCGATGTTCGGTTCAACCTTCAGGCTGCATAGGGAAGGGGTGCACGTTGACTCGAGGCAAGGGCGGTTCCCATTATCCTGATGCATTGGAGAGAGTCGTTTGGCTGAATCGAGACCCCTTCAGGACTTGCTCGATACGCTTCCCCAGGTTGGACGCGTGGAGTGGATCGGGATTAGGCCCTCGCGGGGAGAGCCAATGGTCGCTCTTGAAAGCGTTCGGATAAACCTGGACACGGGGCTGGAGGGTGACAGCTTCAGCGGTCGTGCTGGAAATCCCAGACAGGTGACATTGATCCAGCAGGAACATCTAAAGGTTGTTGCTGCGTGCCTCAACCGGAAACCCATCCCACCTTTGCTAGTACGGCGAAATATAGTCGTTTCCGGTATCAACCTTCTGGCATTGAAAGACAAGTTTTTTCGCATTGGTGATGCAGTGCTGGAGTTCAGCGGTCTGTGTCACCCCTGCAGCAAGATGGAGAGCCAGTTGGGCGCGGGCGGATATAACGCGATGCGGGGCCATGGCGGTATTACGGCAAAGGTCTCTGAGGCGGGTCGGGTTCGCCTCAAAGACAAGGTTTCCTATACGAACAATAAATCAATCAAAGGGGACGGGGCCAGCTCAGCCCCTGGGTAACCGTGGAACCCATTAGCGTTTATATCTTCGGCGTGGGCATCCAAGGCCTCAGGAGAAGAACGTCTAAGGACAGGTTGATTCCGCTCCAACTCAAGTAACTCAGCCTCTGGCACGATCGACGCCGCAAAGGGGTGGGGTGCGACAGCCCTTCCTTCCCCTCAAATCGGACAGCCATTTAAGAACGTCGTCCGCCACAGACGCGTCATCCTCGGGGCCGCGGCATGTTCCGAATTTGCTCCGCCCCTGTCGAACTGTTTCATACGATACGGTCATTCCCGCTTGGGCCATTAAATTCTCGACATCACAAAAGCTCAGGCTGAATTGATAGTAGAGCCAGACGGCGTGGCTGATGACTTCCGACGGAATGCGATGCCTGACATCGCGACTGCGGCGGCTTTTCATGCCGCCCCTCGGTCCGGTGCAGCTTTAGCCCCTATATTTCACGGATAGGACCAGAAAAGGCCCCCCTGTTTGGCATAAAGCGTTTGACGAGAAACGTTTAAAAACCCAAACGGAGACGGCCCTTATGAGAGCAGAGTGTAACCAAGCCACGTTCGAATTTCACGGACTTTTTCAACGGAAAGTGAAGGCGCGATTCGACGGCGGAAAGATCACCTCCGACGCGGGTGTTCTGCTGTTGAGGGAAGTCGAGAAGCGGACGGGTTTGATCGCCGGACTGGAGCAGTGTTTTACCGATCACCGGGACCCGAGGTTGATCGAACACAGCGTGAAGGAGTTGTTGGGCCAGCGGATTTATGGACTGTGCTTGGGCTATGAGGACCTGAACGACCACGACCAGCTACGGACCGATCCGATGCTGGCCGTGGCGGTGGAGAAGGCCGATCCACTGGGAAAAAACCGGCGGCAGGCCGGAGACCGGGGAAAGGCGTTGGCAGGCAAGTGCACGCTGAACCGGTTGGAACTGACCGCAGAGCAGGTCGATGGCCAGGAGCGGTACAAGAAGATCGCCATGGATGGCGACAAGATCGACCGGTGGATGGTCGACGCGTTTATCGCGGCCCACGAATCGGAGCCCTCTGAGATCGTTCTGGACCTGGATGCCACCGACGATACGATCCATGGCAACCAGGAAGGACGGTTCTTTCACGGCTACTACGGCCACTACTGCTACCTGCCGTTGTACATCTTCTCGGGAGAACATCTGCTGTGCGCCCGGCTCCGGCGTTCCAACATTGACGGGGCCGACGGAGCGGTGGATGAGTTAGAGCGCATCGCCGGTCAGATCCGACAGGTGTGGCCCACAGTATCGATCATCATCCGGGCCGACTCGGGCTTTTGCAGGGATGAACTGCTCGCCTGGTGTGAATCCCATCCGGTCGATTATGTGATCGGGTTGGCCAAGAACAGTCGTCTCAAGCAAGAAATCGCTGAAGAAAGGGTTCAGGCGGAAGCGGAGTTTAACGCCACCGGGAAACCGGCGCGGGTGTTTAAGGATTTCCAGTACCGGACTCTAAACAGCTGGACCCGCGCGCGACGCGTCGTCGGCAAGGCGGAGTTCCTGGACAAGGGCGCCAATCCCCGATTCATCGTGACCTCCCTGCCGCCGGAACGCTTCCAAGCCCGCGCTTTGTATGAGGACTTCTACTGCGCGCGGGGCGACATGGAGAACCGTATCAAGGAACAGCAGTTGGACCTATTTGCGGACCGGACCAGCGCGGCGACCATGCGCGCCAATCAGCTCCGGCTCTATCTCTCCTCAGCTGCGTACATGCTCATGCATGCCCTGCGACGCCTCGGGCTCAAAGATACCGCGATGGCCCATGCCCAGTGCGGGACCATCCGTCTGAAGCTTCTCAAAATCGGCGCCCGAATCCGCCTGACGGTCCGCAACGTCTGGATCTCTATGTCGGAGGCCTATCCCTATCCCGAAACCTTCGCCCTTATCATGCGGAACCTGCAGTCGATTCCGCTTCGTTGCTGACGACACGATTCACCCGCAACCGAAAAACTCACTTCTTCATCTGCACAGGGCCGAGGTCTGCCTCCACACGCCGAATCATGCCCCTGTCGTGCCAAACGAGTCGACCTCACGTCCTCAACAACGACTGATTCCCCCGATTCACCGACTCCAGGATTCAGAACTCGCCGCAATTCGTTTCTCGTACCCGAAAACCAGCCGATTCCCGGATTGGTGACCCATCCGGGTTAGCCCTACAATACCGTCCTAAACCGCCGCACTCAGACGTTTGTGCTGTTGCGGGAGGGACTCTGCAGATGCTTCCGGTATATCCCCATTGTCTTCACGGAGGAACTGCCAGTAATGAGGGCGAAGAGTCGTGAGGAGCTGCTTCCGGCTCTTGATTTCGAGTGGAGCTCCGCCACAGATCTTGCCCATTTTGATCATCCAGTTTCCAGGCAGGGCGCTGCAGAAATTCATCATGGCCCAGGTGAAATTGGGGCCGAAGGACGCCCCTTATCTGGGGTCTGTAGAGAGAAGACTCTCAGCGAACCTGATCAACTCTACAGCGTCGATTCCAGAAAAGAGCGTGTGTAATGACACGAGACAAGTATATGGGGATGGATGTCCACCAGGCAACGACAGTGGTCGGGGTCGTGAACCCCGATAGGAAGATCGTGCTGGAGTTCTGCACGTCACCTTCCAAGCCGCTTGAGCCATTGTCCATCAGTTAATCATCACCAGCGTCACACCCTTGTTGGCACGCTTGAGATCGAGATCCTGTTTCAATAGAGGCAGGCGCTTGACCAGTGCTGATTTTTGATCCCGCAGATTTTCGCCGTAAACGACCTCTCCAATCTTGCCTTCTCTGCATAGTCCATCGAGGGATCGGCGCACCGCGTGGCGGAGCTTGCCACCTGTACCACTCGAACCATATCCGTGAATGAATTTCACGGCCTGCAGGCCGTCTGCTCGAGCACGACGAAGTTCCTGATGCATCCTCTGCCGACATTCATCGACCGTCGGCATATCGAATTTGAGGTTTACGGTCCGGTATTTCTCGCGTTCTCTTGCGACTGGCCTCCGGTGAAGGGTTGTGCCGCAGTGAGGGCAAGCAGCTAAGTGAGAATCAACGTCGTTGCCACACACCAGGCATAGAGTTGAACTCATTGTTTCCCTTCCGGGCAACGGCGAATTCGAGGTTAACCAAACGGACCTGCCAGAACGGCCAACCCACCCCGCAGCAAGTTCTAGCAGATCGATCAGCAGTTCGATTGCCACATGTTCTGTAGCGCTCAGGCGCGGTGACCATACCGGTTGATCGGCCGCGCGGCGTCGGATTGCGATGATTTCAGTTCTCGAATAGTTCGGAGAGTTTCTGGATCATGCCGGTGACGCTGAGTCCCAGGCCGACGTAGGTTCGGTGGTCCTTCACGTTGAGATTCGAGCCAATCGTTGCGACGACGGTATTGTTGAAGAGCGATCCCATTAACCCGATGCCAACCTGGATACGGGATCCTTCCAGAAAGACGTTTTCTGAGTTTTCGTTAGCGCGTAGACGATCCGTCCAGTTCATCAGGGCGACGTTGACTCCGAAACCCGGTTGCATGTATTGCAGCGTCTTGTTTCGCCGGTTGACATAGGTAAAGCCATAGCTGACGGAGACAGCGGGCTGATAGTTTATCGAGTCGTATAATACCGGATTGATGTCGACTACTCTGCCTTCGCGCTTGGCTTCCAATGAATCTTGGTTAGCATCATCTTCTCCGAGACGACCCACCAGGAGCAGCGCGTCGCTGAACGTGGCGCTCAGGCCGAAGTTTCCAAGCGTCAGCGTGTGATCGAGAATGGTTCGTTGGACGCGGGGAATCGGCTGCCGGAAATCGGCTCCGGGGACGATCAAGGCGTTCGGGTCGTTGTATCTCACTTGAACAAGGAAGCGGACTCGTTCCCCGGTGCGAAGCCCCGACAGCATTCTCAACGGGACCAGGACCCGCGGGTTGTGCGTCGTCGAGTACGGAATCGGCGAGACGGCTTCGGTTACGTCGAATCCGCCACCGGCATTCTCTATTTCGAAAATCTGTTCACGCGTCAGTTCGTTTTGCGGTAGCTCCTGCCACCCCGTGTCGGCATCTTCGACCCATACACGTACGACACCTTCGAGATCTTCGTACAATTCTTCACTGGCCCAGTACGCTTGATGCAGGGCCGCGTTGCAGAAGAAGATCTCTACGTCACGATCGAGACTGAGGCCATCCACGAGGGCCAGGTTGTGGTCGGGTTGTCGTTCTCTTCGAGGGGCCCGTGTCTCGAATATGGAGATTAACTCGTTCATTCCATCACACGGAACAGTGGGCACTTCATCTATGTCGTTCTGGAGGGTGATATTCAAACCGGCTGGATCAAGTCTTGGAGACACGGTTAGCGACAGAAGGAACTGCTGCTCCCCTTTTGCGGCGTTGAATTCGTAATTCCGGACTTCAGCGAGCCTGCTGACGATCCCTGAAATGACCCCGAGCCTTTGATTGAACGATAGGCCGAGGGGGAGATCTCCCACGACACTCACCGGATTCGTTAGCTCAGGTTCGAGTGACGGATGGAAATCGGAGAGGCGGACGTTGTACGCAGCTCCTGCCCGTACCGATCGCAAAGAAGTCGCCTCCTGCGCGGATGCACTGATGCAGACCGCGATCATGTGACAAGTGATCCATGGAGCCAGATAACGAGCCAACCCGACACAACTACTGCCCCCCTGCCTGTAACGACGTCGTGACGAGGATCTCGAGTTCGAGGAAACTCATAGCTTGTTGGAGAGAATTTCGAAGCGGGCCGCTGTTGATCCAAGACCGCAAAGATCTTAAGGCCACATCGACATCCCCGCCTCTGGTCTCCCGCTCGATTGCCTCTGCCAGCGCGACCAGGAAATCCGGATGGTCCGAATGCCATCCATTAATGCTCGCTTCCAGAAATTCCTGAGATCTTCTGAAGAAAGGTTCGCTACCCTCGCTCACTTCCGCGCGGGCGAGTGCGAATTCCAGTGCGTTGCCACTGTATTCTTTGGAACGGATACTCATGATCGCCTCGACGCAGCCCGAACAGGAACCGTCTGAAGTTAAATCCTGTAGATCCTGGCCGTACTCCAGCGTCTCATTCCATGCTTCGCGTTCGTAGAACGACCAGGTGCGAACGCTCCAGAGGATCTTCCGGAATTCGATCGGCAGCTCCATGCCAACTGGATTGTCGAGAAGATCCGCCGTCATTCCGGCTGCCTGTTCGTATCGCTCAGACACGAAGGCCTGATTCACTATGCCTGCATACGCGCTCATTGCGTCGTCGTAAGCGGGATACATGGTGATGAAGTCGGCAAGGGCCTGAGGCATCGGGTCAGGACCGAGTGTCTGATATTCGTCCGCCGGATCTGGGGGCAAAAAGTCGGGTGGTGCGACGACGGGGGCCGGATCAGGTGCGGGCGGAGAACCTGGCGATTCGCCTCCTGGCGCTGGAGCAGGTTCGGGCAAAACATCAGGTGGTGCGACGACGGGGGCCGGATCAGGTACGGGTGGACTGCTGGGCGATATGCCTCCTGGCGCCGGCGAAGGATCGGGCGAAGTAGCGGTTGGTGGTGCTTCCGTCGCAACGGTGGGCACATCCCCGCGAGGTGAGTTGGCGCCAATGTATACGACAACCAGTACCGCAGCCGTGCTCAAAACCACAAAGAATCTGCCAATGCTGAAACTCATGAGGAGTTTTCGGAGACGGTGCGGGTCGCGCCGACCGCGTAGCAACTCGTCAACTTCTCTTTCAGTCTGTGCCCACAGGTCGCGCCGCTTTTTCAGTTTCCGAACCAGCGTCAGCAGCGTCTTTTCATCTTCGTCGGTTGCTGGATTGCGGAGACTTTCTTTGAGTTCTGCGACCAACAGAATCTGCTCTTGTTGGCTCAGCGTGGGTTCCGCTGTCCGGTTTGCAAGGATGCTGATGTAGGAGAGCGGCTCTTCCGGGGGTGCAGGCAAGGGGTCCGGGAGCGGGTTCTCGCCGGGCACAGCCTCGAGAGCCTTGTTAATCTGAAGGACTGCGTCCTTGTCCTGCTTCAGGTAGTCGACAAAGTGAATCTTTAACAAGGCCGCTGGTAACAGATCAGTGGAGATTACGGGTGCGACGAGAACCGGCATGATCGGCTTGCCAAGCGCATCGGCGTACTCGTATTCCCGTGTGCAGGCCTCCGAATCCAGTGCCTGTTGAACCAAAGCGAACACGAACACGTCACAACCGCGGACTTCTCCAAGGATCTGATCCCACCAGGCCTGTCCGCCGGTCAACTCCCGATCGAACCACACCGAGTGGCCGAGCGCCCTGATGTCGGCAGCCAGAATCTCCACCAGAGGACGATGGTCACGGTCATAGCTGATGAAGATCTTCAACATGTCCTGCTCGGCTCGCCTCTGGCGCAGGTAGTTGCCCCGAGTTTCGGGTGTTTCTGCAATAGCTGCAGGAATCCTATCTGACTTGGGATGCGGGGGTAAAGAACATTGAAGGCACAGTCCAAAGAGCCGGCAGTGAGATTACTGGCCTCCCACGCGCGTGTTCTCAGCGATTTCCCCTGCCCTCGAGCTATAGAGAATCCGTCCGTTTTTGGGATGGAGTAGGCCGGAGGCTAGACCAAGTATCAATAACTTGGAGGCGGTCGGAGGCGGCGACGATGCCGCCAATTCGAAGAAGTTGACAGCCCCCTCCTGCGGCCCCAGCTCTTGAACATCCGGCGTTAGGCGAGTCGAAAACGCCGCTTCTATTCTGCCGATTCGATCCGCATCAGGCGTCCGGGACCGTCGTCGACAAATACGGTGAAGTAGAGCATTCCATCCGGGCCCATTTGCAGGTCACGGACCTGCTCTCCGGGCACAATGAAGAGGTCTTCCTGGAAGGTCCGGCCGTTATCGTCGTAAGCGACGCGACGAATATGCTGATTGTTCATGCTCCCCACAAAGACGTCGTTCCGCCATGCGGGAAACCTGTCACCGGTATAGAAGGCAATCCCGGACACACGGATCTGAGGGTCGAACCCGACAAACGCTGGGGTCAGATCGACACCCTCAGGCATCGGCAGGTACTGCTGGCTTGTTCCCCCGCCCGAATTGGTGTAGGGCCAACCGTAGTTGCTGCCGGCGGTCAGAACATTGATCTCGTCGCCGTGTGATATGGCCCAGATCTCTCCCGTTTCTGGATGCACCGCCATCCCGTGAACGTTCTGATGCCCGATGGTGAAGATCTCCGGACGGGCTCCGGCTTGGCCCGCAAACGGATTGCCGTCAGGCAGGCTGCCGTCATCGAGCAACCGCACGGTCTTGCCCTTGTCCGTGTTCATGTCCTGGGCGGCCGCGATGTCGCCGCCGACGCTGGCCGACATATGGAGCGTACGGTCTGGAGCGAACGCAAGTCGCGCGTTCTGCCGCCCGTTGGTCATCGCCCACGCTTCAGCCTCGAAGATCGTGGTCACACTGCTCAACTGCGTTCCATCGAAGGTGCCCCGGGCCAGGGCCTCGGTGACACCCTGCTCTCCCATCGTGTTGTAGCTCAGATAGACCACGCCGTTTTCGGCAAAGTCCGGATGAAGGGCGAGGTCCATCAACCCGTGGGACGGAGGATTGGAATACACCTCGGGCACACCGGTAACGGGTTCTGGTACGAGGTCGCCGTTACGGATGACGCGGAGCTGGCCCCCCATCTCGGTGACCAGGATGCTGCCGTCGGGAAGAAACCGAAAGCTATAGGGGTGGGTCAATCCCGCGGTGACGGTGACGGGACGAATTCTGTAATCGCGGGTGTCGAAGCCCGGTGCTCCGGCATCCGCGGTGTCGTCGAGTGGGGCGTTCGGTGCGGCGGGTGCGCACCCGAGAGCGAGCGTCATCGCGACCGTCAGGGCGAGCATCGGCGCGGCCACGCCAGAGAATTCGAATGGGTAGCGATCCGCCGGTGAAGACGCGTGGTTCATGGCGTACCTCCGTTACGAACTTGGGGATTTTAGGGCAATGAGCGGACCTCATGATCCGTTCGGCCGCAGGCGTGGAAACGCACCTGCGGGGGCGTTGCCGCCACCGGTGATCATGAAAATGGACTTCCCCCGATCAGCGTTGCTCACTATAACATCCCGACCAATAGGTAGGCGCGGTCTGTCACCGCAGGCGCTTCGGAAATGTTTGTGCGCTCATAGAGCGAACCCGAAGAAGAACGGCGGATCCCGATAATTCGGGGACGGATGCCGAAGTCAATCCAATTGAATCTCTGTCTGGAATCCCCGGCTTCAACTCGATTGTGATCGGTCTCCGTCCCCGGAATCAGGGGCCTGAGCTTCCTGCCGCTACTTCCTCGAGCGATCCGCTCAAGGAAAAAAGCCAGACGCTGTCGCCTCGCTGGGATCGGGCGAAGTTATTACCCGCGGAATACGCAACGACATACTGTTGTCCTTCGTATTCGAAGCTGCTGACCGACGAATTCATCCCGGCACCGGTCTGGAACTCCCAGAGCAATGATCCATCGCTCGAGTCCAGAGCGGTCAAGCGACCATCGTTGCGCCCGAGGAAGACCAACCCTCCTGCCGTGGCCAGTGCGCCACTGTAGCAGCGGTCGGTCAAACGTTGTTGCCAGACGATCGTGTTGGTGTGCATGTCCATGGCGGCGAACACGCCGGAAATATGGACGGGTACAGTACCGAATGCCCCACCAATAAATTGTTCGCCTAGCTCGGGAGGCAGGTTGTTGTCTGTGGTCCCGCCGCTGAAGAACGACATGCGATCGGTCGCACAGATGTAGAGATAGCCCGTCTCGGGATCGTAGGCACTGCCCGGCCAGTTGGCGCCGCCGCCATGACTGGGCTTGACGACGACACCCTCGTCGAAGAAGGGTGTGAATATGCGTCCTTGATTGACGAGCGGGGGATAGCCCTCCGGCACGATGTCGACCTGCTGCGGCACGAATGCATCGCCCCTCGGGTAGGGCTGAGTTGGGGCCGTGGATTGCCGCGGCTCCTGGGGCACGGGACGCTCATCGATGCCGATCAGGGGCTCACCCGTTTCGCGGTCCAGGATGTAGACCCATCCCGTCTTGCTGGGCTCCGCCAACGCCTGTCTCATTTCACCGTCGATCTCGAGATCGAAAAGCACAACCGGATTCGGGGCGTCATAATCCCAGATATCATGGTGGACCTGCTGGAAATGCCAGCGGTACTCACCGGTTCGGGCATCGACGGCGACGATGGAGGTGGCGAATAGGTTGTCTCCAGGCCGTATGCTGCCGTTGAAGTCCGGGCCGGGGTTGCCCGTCGAGAAGTAAACCAGTTCGAGTGCCGGGTCGACGGCCGGTGTCTGCCAGACGGTCGCGCCACCGTAGAGATAGACGTCACTGTCCTGGGGCCAGGTGTCGTGCCCGATTTCGCCGGGACCCGGAATGGTAAAGAACGTCCAGACCAGGGAACCATCCGCTGCATCGTAGGCTTTCACGCGCCCGCGAACGCCGTACTCCGCACCCGCGAAGCCCGTGATGACCAGGCCATCGTAGTAGAGTGGAGCGCTGGTGATGCTGAACCCCTCTTCCCAGCGTTCGGCCTGGGTCGACCAGACGATCTCACCCGTCTGTTGGTCCAAGGCGATCAGCTTCCCGTCCAGCTGACCGACAAAGACTTTCCCTTCGCCCAGGCCCACACCGCGGCTGGTCCAGCCGCAGCAAATGGTATCGATGGACTGTTCCAGATTGGCTGCGTAGTTCCACAACAGATCGCCCGTTCCCACGGACACGGCAAACACGTCATTGGCGCCGGTGACGACATAGACGACACCGTCATAGACGAGTGGCTGGGCTTCACCGGAGTACTTGTCGGCCACTCCGGATCCGCCGAGTCGCGTGCGCGAGACGCCCTTCAGGCGGGTCACGTTGTCACGGTTGATCTGATCGAGGGGAGAGTAGCGTTGATTGTAGACGTTGCCTCCGTTTGTGATCCAGTCCCCGGTGGGTAGCGCTATCAGCTGGTCGCCGGAGAATGCGGGAGCCGGCGTGATCTGCAATACAGCTCCCAAGAGGGCCTGGGTCGAGACGAGGCTCGTGCAGCCGAGGACCATGGCCAAGACGAGTGATTCTCTGGTCAGACGTTTTCGAAACTTCTGGTGTTGTTGTTGCGACATTTTTAGACTCCGGTTGTCCTGGCGTTCCTCGAACTCTCCGGCAGCAATAGCGCCGCTATCGAGCGATTCTGCCGATTGTCAGGATATTGTAGCCCGTCACCGACCGCAGTCACGCTCTGTATGATCAAGAGGTTTCGACAAGATTGCAAGTGGCCACCGTCAAAGATAGTGTGCTCATATGATGGCGGGAATCAGAATTTCATCAATGAACAGTTTCGTTCTGGCCCATAACGATCATCTTAAACGATCATCGAGTTTGACTGGACGCACGGGCTCGCATTGTTGTCCGCCGGCATCGTGGGACCGGTGCGGGTCCTTCTGGGCCCGTTCGTACTTTGCGCTAATATCAATAAGCCTCGCAATCATCCTGATTGCGGGGATCGCCCGTCGTTGAGATCACGCGCTCGTTCGTTTGTGGCCGGATGACGATACCCGTGATCATGCCTCCGTCCCCGCGTGCATTGGCGAGCCAGGCGAGCTTGGCTTCGAGGTCTTCGGTAGTGGGGTGGGTCATGCGGACTATCCCCTTCGTCAGGAGTGGCGCCTGACGAAACGACCCATGCGCTCGAGTGCTTCTTCGATTGCCTCAACGCCGACAGCATAGCAGCAACGGACAAATCCTTCACCGGACGGGCCGAACGCACTGCCGGGCACCACGGCCACTTTGTCTTCGGACAGAAGCCGCTCGGTAAACACCTCCGACGTCATACCGGTCGCACGGATGGACGGGAAGGCATAGAAGGCGCCGAGCGGTTCTGTGGCCGAAAGGCCGATTTTTTCCAGGCCATCGAGAAGTAGCCTGCGGCGTTGTCTGTAGGCTTCGAGCATTTCCTGAACATCCGGCTCACCGTGACGCAAGGCTTCGAGGGCCGCGGCCTGTGCGGAGGTCGGAGCGCACATCAGCGTATACTGGTGGATCTTCATCATAGCGGCGATCAGTTCCGCAGGTGCGCATACATAGCCGAGCCGCCACCCTGTCATTGCGAACGCTTTGGAAAAACCTCCAACCGTAACCGTGCGATCCTTCATCCCGGGTAAGGAAGCGAAGGAAGTAAAAGGTTCTTCGGAGTAAATAAGCCGATCGTAGATTTCATCCGAGATGACGAGGAGATCGTGTTCTTCGGCCACGCCGGCGATCGCCGAAAGAGTCTTTGCATCGAGCAAAGCTCCAGTCGGGTTTGCTGGATTGTTCAGCAGGAGCAGGCGGCTCCCCCGTGTGGCACGTGCTGCGATTTCGGATGCCTGAACGCAAAAGCCATCTTCTGCGTGTGTCGGGACCGTCACGGACACACCACCGGCGAGCTGGACAATAGGGGAATAAGCCACGTACCCGGGGTCTGCGCTGATCACTTCATCTCCGGGATCGAGTGTGGCGCGCATGATCAGGTCGATGGCTTCGCTCGCGCCCACCGTGATCAAGATTTCGGACTCCGGATCGTATCGGACGCCGTACCGGCGTTCCAGGTAAGCTGCGACTTCGACTCGCAGTTCCAGCGTTCCTAGGTTCGACGTGTAGTAGGTGTGACCTCCCTCAATTGAGTGAATGGCGGCCTCGCGAATGTGCCAGGGTGTGACAAAATCCGGCTCGCCCACGCCGAGAGAAATTATGCCTTCTGTGGAGACGATCAGATCGAAGAATCGTCGGAGGCCCGACGCGGGAATTTCCTGGACACGCCGGGACACCCGTGGTTCGGCCCGGGGCCTGCCAGCTTCGCTTCTGGAAGAAAACGGTATCGGTCGCTTGGCCATAGTGAATGCGCTCTACATCGACAAGGGCAGACGCTCATCCTCGCCGTCGTCACCTGCGATAAGCGTTCCGTCTTCCTTGTAGCGTTTCAAGATGAAGTGTGTGTTGGTTCCCTGGACCGCCTCCATGGCGGACAGCTTGCTGGAGACGAAATTCGCGATGTCGTAGATGCTTTTGCCGGCAACCTGTATCAGAAGATCATAGTCTCCCGAGACCAGGTGCATGGCTCGCACTTCGGGGAACCGGGCGATGCGCGTGGCCAGAGCATTGAATCCAACGTTCCGCTGGGGTGTCATCCGCACCTCGATCAGGGCCGCGACAGGGCCCGCACCGGTCTTATCCCAGTCCACCTGAGTCTTATAAGAGAGAATTCTTCGATCGGCTTCTGCTTCTTTGATCAGACGGCGGACTTCGTCCACCGAACGACCGGTCATCGTCGCGATCCGCTCAGCGGTTGCGCGGGCGTCTCGTTCGAGGATGCGGAGAATGTCTTCCATAAGCCCCTTAGAGTATCGATGTGTCGCAGAAAGGGTCAACGAGAGAATCAGAATGGAGTTCGCTTCTGCCGAACGGTAGGCGCGGTTTGCTCTCCCGCTAGTAATAGCTTCTTCACATGGTTGGGTTCCCCGGGCCGTGGCCGATGGGACGGGGATATGTTTGCACAGACGTGGCAGTGGTTTTTCCACGAAGCGGGTCACCCCGACGGCATCGCTCGCCGCAAGCGCCCAATCCGTACCCCGTTCCGGCGGGAGAATGAATTTCAATCGGATCCACTACCGTTTATTGACACCCCTTTGCCGTCGGACGGATAATGAGGATATTGTGCACTCCGTGACATCCTGCATCACCTCCTGGACCGCGCTTGCTCTAATGTTGTCGACGCTTGGCTGGGCGCCGTTCGCGCATGTGCATTCGGAAAAGCAGCACCACGGTGCGGGGAATGCTCACGGCTCACAGGTCCACTCGCATTTTTCGTTTGCCGGTCAGGCCAGTGAGAAAACGGATGAACCCCTGATTGATCGTTCATCGCACCAGGGCCATCACGTCGATCTCTTTCTTTCGCTTGCCGAAAAACCGTTTCCCGTAGCAGAGTCTGCCGGCTCGCACGCGGATGTGACGCCCCAGCTCGAGACGAGCGCACGGCAGGGCGCGCGGCGGCCGGACCGGACTCGGGACCCTCCGGGCGCGAACGTATCCTCCCGAGCCCCTCCCGTTTAGACCTCCCGGAGTTCCGGTGTGTCCGCGCCGAAGTGTTTCCGTGCGCGTTGGACGCATGAAATCTCTCACAAACTGACGCAGAAGGACGATTGTGAAAATTAGAGACTTGCCCCTGCCGGCCCCGGCCTATGCTGCAATGCTGCTTTTGTACGCAGTCTTTCCCCCGGGATGTAGCGTGCCCGCGCCCGTCGCAGAGGAAGTTGAAGCTGAGGTGCTGTCTCGCACCGAGTTCACGGATCGGATCGAGAATTTTTTTGAATACGATCCGCTCCGATCGGGTGAAACGAGCGCATTCTTGATCCACCTGACCGATCTCCTCGACGGTTCTCCCGTCCAGGATGCCCGGGTTGAATTGTCCCTCCGGGCACGAGGCAGCCTAAACGAAGTTGCAGCGACGACGGCGCTTGTGGGTCGGGTGACGGGCATCTACGTCGCCGAGTTGACGGCACCCACCCCAGGAATTTATGACATTGGATTCCGCGTTCAGAACGACACAATCGACGAGTCGATGACACTGAGCGGATTCGAGGTCGAGTAAGACGTATGAGAATTGGAGGCGCAGACGACATGACGGAATCCCATGTATCTAGAAAGCGGTCCGGCCCCCTATGGATCACCTTGATGGGCGTCGTGATTCTGGCGGTGCTGGTATCCCTCTACCGGAATCGGGCTGTGGAAGTCGGTGCCGGAGAAGTGGCTGTCGAAGCCGCGTCGAACGGCACCGTGACGTTCTTGATGGAGCAGCAGTGGCTCATCGGTATGAAGCTTGCCGCGGCCGAGCGTCGAGAACTCTCGCCGCAGGTGCGTGCGGTAGGCCGCGTGGTACCGGCAGACAACTACACAGCAATCATTTCTTCTCCCGTGACCGGGTTAATCCAGAATGCAAACCTGCCGGTTCTCGGGCAACAGGTGCGTTCCGGGCAGAACGTAATGACCATAGAGCAGATGCCCCAGGTAGCGGACGCGGCCCAGGCCGCAGAGCTTCGCCTGGAGGTCAGCCGCACCGAGTCGGAACGGCGTCGTTTGGAGCAGTCCCGGGCCGAGGCCCAGATACGCCTGCATCAGGCCGAGCGGGAATGGACCCGGGCACGACGCCTGCACGAAGAAGAGTTGATGGCACTTCAGGACGTGGAGGCTGCGGAAACCGAATACGATGCGGCCGGATCCGTCGTCGCCTCCTACGCCGAACAGCTGGCCGCACTTGCTGAGGCCCCGAATCTGGATAACGCCATGCGGACCACCGCGCCGCGCCAGGTGCTGTCCACTCCGATTGCGGGCCGCGTCAATCAAATATTCAAAGAGGTGGGGGAGTTGGTTCAACCCGGAGAGCCGGTACTCGATATCGTGAACCTCGACGTGGTCTGGGTCGAAGCGCCGATATTTGAAAAGGACCTCGCGGCTGTGCTCGGAACCGGAGAGGTCATCTTCGACACGATTGCCTATCCGGGCGTCGAGTTTGTGGGTGAACTCGTGGACGTCAGTGCCCGCATCGATGAACACACCCGAACGGCAACGGTGATATTTGCGATACCGAATCGCGACGGCCGTCTTCGCATCGGCATGCAGGCCAATATCCGACTGGCCGCCGGAGTTCCGCGGGAAGTCGTTTCGATTGCGGCTGAAGCCGTTCTGGAACACGAGGGTCGGGACATCGTTTACGTCCTGCTCTCGGGGGAAGAGTTCGAACGCCGGGACGTCATCCTGGGAGACCGCTACGGCGATCAAGTATCGGTTTTGGCCGGCGTGGAACCGGGAGAACGTGTCGTGACACAAGGCGCCTACCAGTTAAAGCTTCAAGAGCTTCAACCGGCGGATCCCGGTGCACATACGCATGAGGTGTAAACGGAGGGGCGTGGGGGGACCGGCCGGCGTAGAAGTACCCGGAAACTCAGGTATGCAGGAATGAAAGAGCACTCTTTATGTAGAAAAGGAGAGGGCCGGTGGGCCCGACGCTAATGATTGCCGTGGCGTGGGGGGACCGGCCGGCATAGGAGTTCCCGAAAACTTTGGTAAGCAGGAATGAAAGTGCACTCTTCACGTACGAAAGGAGAGGGCCGGTGGGCCCGACGCTAATTTAATGCTAGACCGAATTATTCAATGGTCTCTGGACAATCGCTTGCTGGTTGTTGTCGGAGCGATCGGGCTGCTTGTATACGGCGGCATCATCGCGGCCCGGACCCCAATCGACGTTTTCCCGGATCTGACGGTCCCTATGGTCACTGTCCTCACCGAGGCTCACGGCTTGGCGCCGGAAGAAGTGGAAGCGCTTGTTACCGTGCCGCTGGAATCGGTCCTGAACGGCACGTCCGGCGTGTTTCGCGTCCGTTCGAATTCAGCGGTCGGCCTCTCGTTGATCTTTGCCGAGTTCGAGCTCGGAACCGACATATATCGGGCGCGACAGCTCGTCACGGAGAAACTTCAGCAGGTGGAGCTGCCTGTCGGAATTGAGCCGCCTGTTCTGGGTCCAATCTCTTCGACGATGGGCGAGATCATGCTGATTTCCATGAGCTCTCGAGGCGAAACGTCCGACATGGACCTGCGTTCGCTTGCGGATTGGATCGTAAGGCCCCGCCTGCTCGCGATTACGGGTGTCTCCCAGGTGATTGTGATCGGAGGTGACCTGAAGCAATACCAGGTGATCGTCGATCCCGATAGGCTCGTCGATTACGACCTGTCTCTCGAAGATGTCAGTCACGCCGTCGAGGAGGCAAACGCCGTCAGCCCCGGTGGCTTCATGGAACGTACCAACGAAGAGTTCCTGATCCGCGGGCGCGGCCGCGTCAGTCAGATCGAAGACCTGGCTAAGTCGGTTGTCACGATCCGGGACGGCCGCCCGGTACTGATCGAACATATCGCCGAAGTCCGCCTCGGCGCTGCGATCAAGCGGGGCGACGGAAGCTTCAACATGGAGCCGGCAATTGTCGTCACGATCCAGAAGCAGCCAAATGCCAACACGCTCGAGCTGACCGCGGAGATCGAAACGACGCTCGAATCGCTCCAGCGGACGCTGCCTGGTGACGTGTCTATCGACGCTGAGGCTTTTCAGCAGGCCAACTTCATCGAACTTGCGGTGGGCAACGTCCGTCGCGCGTTGATCGAAGGCGGCGTGCTGGTCAGCGTCGTGCTCTTCCTCTTTCTCTGGAATTTCAGGACGACATTCATCAGTTTGACGGCCATCCCGCTGTCTTTGCTGACCGCTATCCTCGCGATGAACTATTTCGGAATAAGTATCAACACGATGACGCTGGGTGGGCTGGCGATCGCCATCGGGGAGCTGGTGGACGATGCGATCGTGGACGTCGAAAACGTTTTCCGACGCCTCAAACAAAACGTCGATATGGGAAATCCGCAGAAAGTTGCGACAGTGGTTTTTAAAGCGTCCAGTGAGATACGGAATTCCATCTACTATGCGACGTTGATCATCATTCTCGTCTTCCTGCCCTTGTTTTCGCTCGCTGGATTTGAAGGGCGTATGTTTGCGCCCCTGGCCTTCGCATACATATTTTCGATAGCGGCCTCGCTCCTGGTGGCGCTTACAGTTACGCCAGTGCTCTGCTATTTGATGCTCGGACGGTTCGTCCGAGGGCAGAGCACGGGCGATTCGCGATTGGTAGGGTTCAGCAAACGGCAATACAGCAAGGTATTGGAGTGGGCCCTGGCCCGCCCTCTCGAAGTCATCGCTGTGTCGGCGCTGTTGCTGGTGATGTCTATTGCTTTGCTTCCGCTGACGGGTCGCGAGTTTCTGCCGCCCTTCAACGAAGGCGCCGTCAATATCAATGTGACTCTGCCTCCGGGGACGTCGTTGGAGGAGTCGAATCGCATCGGCAACGTGGTCGAAGGGGCATTGCACCGGATTCCGGAAGTGGCCTCGACCACGAGGCGAACCGGACGTGCCGAACTGGACGAACATGCCGCGGGAGTGAACGCCAGCGAACTGGAAGTCGTCATCCGGCCATCCGAGCGATCGCAGTTTGAAATCATTGATGAAGTGCGGACAATCCTGGCGCCTATTCCTGGCGCTGCGTCGGAAGTCGGGCAACCGATATCACATCGCATCGACCACCTGTTGTCGGGCACCCGGGCGCAGATCGCAATCAAACTCTTCGGTCCCGACCTGCCGATCTTGAGGAACAAGGCTGAAGAGATCCGGGCTTCGATCGAAAATATTCCCGGTATCGTCGACTTGCTGGTAGAGCCGCAGGTCGGTGTGCCGCAGGTTCAGGTCAACATCGACCGCAGCAATGCGGCGGCCGTCGGCCTGTCAGCGGGTGATCTGGCGGACGCGGTGGAAACTGCATTTAATGGTCGGGTCGTGGGTCAGGTCCTGGAGCAGCAGCGAAGCTATGACCTCATTCTCCGTCTCGAAGACTCAGCCCGCGAATCTCTTGAGTCAATCCGGAACACGCTGATTGAAACCCCTATGGGAGCGAAGGTGCCCTTCGCACAAGTAGCGGATGTCCGTTCCGACCAGGGGCCGAACACGATCAACCGGGAGAACGGACAGCGCAGGATCATCGTGCAGTCGAATGTTTCGGGCAGAGATCTGGGCAGTGTAATTGACGACGTTCGAGGAGCCGTGGGCAGGGAAGTCGCCCTTCCTGAGGGTTACTTCGTTCAATATGGCGGCCAGTTTGAGGCACAGGAGCAGGCATCGATGAGGATCTTCTGGTTGTCGTCGGTCGCGATCGGCGGGATATTTCTTCTCCTGTTTATCGCGCTGAAGTCCCTCCGTGCCTCGTTGCTGGTTATGGCGAACCTTCCGTTAGCTCTCATCGGCGGTGTCCTCATCGTTTTCCTGTCAGGCGGCACCCTTTCGGTCGCCTCGCTGGTCGGTTTCATCACACTCTTCGGAATCGCCACGCGCAACGGCATCATGCTGGTCACCCACTATCGCCATTTGATCGAGGAAGGCGTGGCCTTTCGCCAGGCCGTCATTCAAGGCTCGATGGAGCGATTGAGTCCGATCCTGATGACAGCGCTCGTGACCGGAGTGGGTCTGATACCACTGGCCCTGGGTGTCGGGACCCCTGGACAGGAGATTCAGCAGCCGATGGCCGCGGTGATTTTAGGTGGGATGCTGACGTCCACATTTCTCAACATGATCGTGATGCCGACCCTCTATTTGAGATACGGCCGTCAGGAAGAGGAAGTGTGGGACGAAGCTTGGACCGGGGGTGTCGACCCCGCCCCAGCTGGAGATTGATCTTCTGTCGGTGCGCTCTATGAGTGCACGAAAGCAAATCCTGATCGTCAGGAGCTTGGCGAATTCCGTTGCGGCGATCGCGGCGCGTTCAATCATCGCGATCGGTATCGTCCATAGATCAAATGCGTGCCGCCCTTGCGGGCGATGGGGTCCTCGATCCCAATCCCTGTGTGTCACGTCGCCAGGTCTTGACGGCGGGCTCTGACAACGTAGACAATCACGTGCTGAACGACGCTCGCCCCGTGTGTCCAGCAGATTGCGTGAGGCGGCGGCATGATGTAAGCGGTATCTGAATCGCGGGCGATCTTGTCGCGTTTGATCCTACAAGGGGGACTCTAGTGAAACTCGGTATCCACGTCGTCAGCCTCACCTGGCCCGACAGCCCGCACAGCATCGCACCGACGCTCCGGCGGATCGCGGAGACAGCCGAAGAGATTGGGTGCTCTTCGGTTTCCGTTATGGATCACTATTTTCAAATGGATTTCCTGTTCCCGGCCGAACACGAGATGCTGGAGGGATACACGACCCTCGGCTTTCTCGCGGCATGTACCGAACGGGTTCAACTGCGTCTCCTCGTGACTGGCGTCACCTACCGCCATCCCGGCCTGTTGGCTAAGATCATCACCAGCGCCGATGTCCTCTCTGAGGGCCGGGCGGAACTGGGCATTGGAGCGGCGTGGTATGAGCGCGAGCACCTGGGCCTGGGCGTGGGTTTCCCGCCCATTGCGGAGCGTTTCGAACGTCTGGAAGAAACGCTTCAGATCTGCAAGCAGATGTGGAGCGATGACAACGGACCTTTCGAAGGCAAACACTATCAACTCGCCGAAACCCTGTGCTCTCCGCAGCCGATCAGCAAGCCCCATCCGCCGATCATGATCGGAGGTGGGGGCGAGCGAAAGACCCTCCGGCTGGTAGCCCGGTACGCCGATGCCTGCAATCTGATCACTGAGACCCTGGACGAGGCGAAGCACAAGCTCGATATACTTCAGGGACACTGTGAAAAAGAGGGCACCGACTATGCCGCGATTACAAAGACCATCCTCTACAGAGGGCAGGCGCTGGGCCAAGGCAAGCCGGACGCTTTCATTGCGGAAATGAAAGACTACGCTGCGCTCGGTTTAGAAGAGGTATACGTTGTCCCGATGGGCGATCCGGTGGCCTTCGTGGAGCAAATGCGGGGACAAGCGATGGAGGACCTTGCCGGGATCTAGCTGCCGAGTCAGGTCATCAGCGGGGCATCCGGGCCACCTCAGCGGGTCAGTTTTCTAACTAGTACCAGCTGGATTCAGCCACATGGAGCACCGTCGGGCGCGGAACAGGAGCCACATTCGGTTCCGCCACGGATCTGCCATTCGAGCACGTTGCCCCGCCGGTCAAACTCGAAGGAACAGCAGTCGTTCAGTGTTTGTTTGAGCTTCTCTCGGCCGCGACGGACTCGCGACTTCACCGCACTCAAAGATAGACCGAGCTGCTGGGCGATTTCTCTCTGTGATAAATCTTCCAGTTCATAGAGTTTTACGGCATCCCGGTAAGATTCTGGAAGACTTTCGATCGCAACGGGTATCCACCCGGATACGATTCCATTGAGATTATCGGATTCAGGCACCGACTGCGAATCCACTGCCGGGTCAGCGGGGTTTCTTCTCGACCTGTAGTGGTCGATGATCACGTTGCGCGCGATCTGAAATACCCATGCCGGCAAGCGTGTGGCATCCTCCAGGGTCCCCAACTTCTTATGGATCCGCAGAAACGTTTCTTGCAATAAATCCGAGGCAATCGAGTCGTCTCTGACCCTCGCGCGGATGAAATGTCCGAGCCGGGCGCTTAGGAGCTTCCACACTTCCTCTGTAGCGATCGTAGGGTTCATCTATACCTCGCGCGCACGGACGGCTTCTGAAAGTTACGCTGGGTCAGAGCACGGACAGGTTGTTCCATCCACGCTCCGGCAGCATGTGGAGGCGGACTCCATTTTGTATTCCGCATCGGCCTCTGTGACGACGAACACTTCCCACGGGGTTCCATCGGGATCATGCGCCCAGACCTTATCCTGGACCGAGTAGCAGCACCTGGTTTGCTCTTCCACTTTAACACTCACCCCTGCTTGCTTGAAGCGCCCGATGGCGTCAACGACTGCAGCCGATGTTCGGACCTGAATTCCATAGTGGGCCGGAACCTTTTCCCGGTCTCGGACGGAGCCCTCTGTTTGAAACAAGGACAGATTCAGGGACGGGTCTCTCGTCTCGAACTTGATGTATCCGCTGCGTTCCTTGGTCGGGGCGTGGCCCAGAAGGGTCTGATAGAATCGTTTGGAGAGTTATAAACGAATCTGGTGTTTGAGGGATTGAAGAAAAGCGGCGTATCTGGTTGATTTGTTGTTTACGAGACTTCAAAGCAACCAAAGGAGATACGCCACTATGAGTAAGAGTATCGTTATTGAACTGGAAGATCGAGAAGCGATTGCAGACCCAGTGACCGACCTGCTACGAGCCGGGGCGCAAGAGCTGATCCAACGCGCTGTGGAAGCCGAACTGTCCGAACTGCTATCCCAGCACGGCGATCGGCGAACCGAGACGGGGAAGGCTGGAGTGGTGCGCAACGGTTATCTGCCTGAACGCGAGCTGCAGACCGGCCTGGGTCCGGTAACGGTGCAAATCCCGAAGGTTCGCGCCAAGACGGGCGAAGCTGTGACGTTCCGCTCGGCCCTGGTACCCCCCTACATTCGGAAGACGCAGTCGATGGAAGCCGCCGTGCCGTGGTTGTATTTGAAAGGCGTCTCCAGTGGCGAGATGGGTGAGGCCCTGAAAGTTCTTGTCGGTCCGAAGGCGCAGGGCTTGTCAGCGAGCACGGTATCGCGCTTGAAACGGGTCTGGGCTGAAGAGTACCGCATCGGGTGCGACCAGCGTTTGGACGCCGACCGCTGGGTCTATGTCTGGGCCGACGGTATCTACAGCGGACTTCGAGCTGAACAAACCAAGTTGTGTGCGTTGGTCGTGATCGGCGTGAATGAACGCGGAGAGAAGCGTTTTCTGGCGATCGAAGACGGTGTACGGGAATCGACACAGAGTTGGCGTGAGGTCTTGTTGAAGCTGAAGTCCCGAGGGATGAATATTCCGAACTTGGCCATCGGTGACGGGGCGATGGGGTTCTGGGCCGCACTGGAGGAAATCTATCCCGAGACACACCAACAACGCTGCTGGATGCACAAGACCATGAATGTGCTCAACTGCTTACCCAAGTCGGTCCAGGCGAAAGCGAAACAGGCACTGCACGCGATCTGGAAGGCTGAGACACACGCAGATGCCGAGAAGGCATTCGATCTGTTCATTGAAACCTATGAGCCGAAGTATCCGAAAGCCACTGTCTGCCTGCAGAAAGACAGAGAAGCACTGCTGGCCTTTTACGGCTTTCCGGCCAAGCACTGGCAGAGCATCCGAACGACTAATCCCATTGAATCGACCTTTGCCACCATTCGACACCGAACCAAGCGATCCAGAGGCTGCCTGACACGGGATGGAATGCTGCACATGATGTTCAAGCTGGGTCAGTGCGCTGAGAAGAACTGGCGACGATTACGAGGATTCGATGATCTGGTCAAGGTGATTACTGGAGTGAAATTTAACGATGGAATCGAAGTGACAAAGCTCGATCAGACCGCCGCTTGAATCAATCTCCTAAACACCACTTTTGACAATAACTCTCGTTTGGATTCCTCCAGGTTGCTGACCGCAAGACCGATGTGGATGCGTGAATCGCCTGGAAACTCGATCGCGGACTGATTCGTTTCGCTCATGTTTTCGATCCTCCCCCCAGATAAAGAACACAACTTTGCTTTCTCAATGTCAAAGACGCGGGACGGCCGAAAAAGATGCAAGGCCGTAGAATAGAACAAGAAAATCTATGACTGATACCCCAGCTTTATTGCAAACGGCCACCCGTCCCATGCGCCGCCTGTTTTCATACCTGAGTCCCATGCGGGGCCGACTGGCCGCTTCCGTCATTTACTCCGTGGTGAACAAAGTGTTCGACCTGGCGCCACCGATCCTCGTCGCCTGGCTGATTGACAGTGTCACCGGCAACGCACCGCTCTGGATGTCTGGCTTTGGATTGACAGAGATGTTTCCGCAGGTGGTGTTTGTCGCGATTCTGACGGTCGTGATCTTTAGCGTGGAGAGCGTTTCCGAATGGGGATGCGCGTACGGGTTCATGACGATCGCGCAGGATATGCAGCACCGTTTGCGTGTGGACGCCTACCATCGAATGCAGTCAAGGGAGATTCGTTTCTTCGAAGAGCACCGCCTGGGTCAAACGCTGGCGATGCTCAACGACGACGTCAACCAGCTCGAGCGGTTTCTCAACAACGCCCTGAACGAAATCGTACAGCTGAGTGTCTTGGTGTTGTTTGCCGGCGCCGTATTGTTCAGCATCAGCCCTGGCCTGGCGGCGCTGGGTCTGCTGCCCTTGCCTTTCATCGTTCTGGGCAGCCTGAAGTTTTCCAGCATTCTCGAGCCGCGTTACCGTAAGGTGCGCGCGAGCGTGGGCGACGTCGCTTCGCGTTTAGAGAACAACATCGGCGGCATGACGGTGATCAAATCGTTTACTGCGGAGCGATACGAGGCAGACCGGGTCGGAGCCGCAAGCGAGGGCTACCGGAAGGCCAACTACCATGCCATCAAACTGAACGCGGTATTCGTCCCTATCATCCGTATGGGCATCGCCCTGGGGTTTGCGGCGACAATCATCTTAGGTGGGTGGTTTGTCATGCGGGGAACGCTGACCGCGGGCCAGCTTGTGTTGTTCTGCATGATGATTCAGCGACTGTTGTGGCCGTTAACGCGGCTGGGCCGGACGTTCGATGAATACCAGAGGGCAAAAGCCAGCGCCAGACGCATCTTCGGGCTGCTGGACACGCCGAGCACGGTGCGGGATCCGGAGCACCCCGTCTATCTGAAGCGTGCGCGAGGGGATGTCCACTTCGACAACGTGTACTTCAAGTATGGGGACCGTGCGCCCGTTTTGAACGGCCTGTCGCTCAACGTCAGGGCTGGAGAGATGGTCGGGATTGCGGGCACCACAGGCGCGGGAAAGAGCACGCTGATAAAACTTCTGTTGCGTCTCTACGACGTGAATAAGGGCACGATAGGAATTGACGGCATCGACGTTCGGGCCCTGCGCCAACACGACCTGCGCCAGCAGATCGCACTGGTCAGCCAGGATGTGTTCCTGTTCCACGGCACGATACGTGAAAACATCGCTTATCCGGGTGTCGATGTGACGATCGGGGACGTAATCGAGGCGTCACGTCACGCCCAGTTCCACGATTTTGTGGCCAGCCTGCCTGAGGGATATGAAACCCTGGTGGGCGAGCGAGGTATCAAGTTATCGGGCGGGCAAAGGCAGCGGTTGAGCATCGCCCGTGCACTGTTGAAGAACGCGCCGATCCTGATTCTGGACGAAGCGACAAGCAGTGTCGATACCGAAACCGAGCGCATGATCCAACAGAATCTTGAAGAGTTGACCGCTGGCCGGACGGCGCTGGTCATCGCGCATCGCCTCAGCACGATCCGCAAGGCCGACCGTATTGTCGTCATTCGGGATGGTCAAGTCGAAGAAGAAGGAAGCCACGACGAACTGGTCACTCACGCAGGTACCTACTCGGAGTTATGGGCGGTGCAAAGTGGCGGAGAATTGCTGCGTGTGTAGTTTGCGGTATTTCGATTCGGACCCATCTCGGGTTCAGAACCTCGATCCTGTAATCCAAGTATCCGACCTAGCCCAGCTCGCCTCGAAGTCGGCATTGACTGCGGGTGACTCGCGGCCCTGTGCTTCGAGCGCCGCTTTCAGGCCGAACAGTGACCAGCCGTTGTGAGGATGGTCTACGAGCTCTTCGCGATAAACGCGTTCCGCCTCAGCGTTCCTCCCCTGTTCGAGAAGCGCGGCTCCCAGCCAGTGGCGAGCGGCAAAAGGCATGGGTTCGGGCTCGTCGTACTCCAGAGCGTCTTCGGCGAGAACGGCGCGCTCGAAGGAGGCGATTGCGGCGTCGAGCTCTCCTTCTGCGCGATGAATTTCGCCTTCAAGGATGCCCGCCACCGTTTCCAAAAGGTGTTCGGCAGAATGGCGCCGAAAAACGGCATCGGACTCTGCTCCCTCGAATACGCGATTCAAGTGTGCGCGCGCGAAGTCGATCTCGTCCATACGCAGACGCGCATAACCCTGAGCGAAATCCCACATCCCGGCGTCGATCGGAGGCTGGGGACGCTCGGTGATTTCCAGAATCTCGTCGAAGCGGCCGAACCGCACGAGGGTCAGGACATGGTACATGTTGGTGTCCATCAGCCGAGCGTAGTCTCTGCCGGCCTGGACGGCGATGGCGCCCTGTCCGTCCATGGACGCCGCAAACAGAAGCATGTGAAGGTTGTGCTGGGGGTAGATCGCAAACCCTTCTCCGATGGGCGCTTTCAGGTCCGAGTGCCAGGCTTGAATATTTGCCCGGACTGAATCCCCCCACCGGCCGATCTCGTTCCAGGTGTGCGACGGCATGTGATTGATGTGGCTCGCGCCGGGTATCGAATTCCCGATGTATTCAGAACAGGCCTCCGCCCTCTCCGGCTCCCGCGTCGACTCGGTGGCGTGGATGTAGAGATGACATGCGCCCGGATGTCTGATATCGGCGTCCAGGATGCCCTCCAGCACGCGGTGAAGCCGCCCGACGTCGGGATCGTTGATATCCCTCAGACCCCGGCGCGGCTCGAGCAGGAACAGCGCATCGGCATAGTGGGTGGCGATATCGAGATCATCCGGGTATTTCTCATGGAGTGGCCGCATCGCGTCGGCATACGCCTGTTCCTGTTCGAGGCGTTTTTCCGGATCAAAGTCCGCGACATAGCGGTGCGACATCGCTTCGATCAAATCCTTTTCTTTCGGGCTGGCATTGTCGTTCGCAAGGTCGAGCGCTTTCTGGATGGCGGCGTAGGCGTGCGGTGCCTGGGACGCCTCAATCGCGCCGTTAAGATAAGATCCCCAGGCCCAGGCCTCTCCCCAGAAACATATGGCACAGTCCGGATCCCGTTTCCACGACTCACGGAATGAACGGACGGCATCCTCGGTGGCAAAGGCGTACATCATCTGGTAACCCTGATCAAAATACGACTGTACTTCCGGGATGGACGATGAAACAGGACGCGTGAAGTCTCCGAGGACTTTCGTGTAGAGCGGCAGCGGTTCGTTGAAGACGTCGGGCAGTTCCGAAGTTTCGCCGCCCTGCGCTCCAGCAATTGAAATATTGACAGTGATCAGGATCGTAGCGAACAAGATGCGATGCCTACGGGTTCGATTCATGCGCGGTCAGACCTCCAGGCATCGCAAGCCCAAACGGGGCTTGCCAATCTTGGTTTCTGCATTCTAAGATTGTACGCCGTGCCCGATTCAGAAGCCAACAGCGACCGCAGCCCCACCTGGGTGCCCGTGCGCCACCGTTCACCCCAGAACCGTCGCTGAGTCGTCGGGGGGGCGTGCGATGGCGAGGCGAGAGTTCGATCGTGCTTGCTTTCTTCCGCCGTTGGTGCGAGCGCAGCTTCCCCCGTCCGCGCGCTGATGGAGCGTAGCTGCGGTTCCGAGAATTTCGTAGAGGCCTGAAGCCGTGAATACCGTTACTTGACCGAACCGGTTTAGAATGGCACGTCAAAGATGGGCATGTGCCCCGCTCAAAAACTGGTGGTCCAACGCGCTCACAGGAGAACGAGTATGGAATGGATTGACACCTTGAATCAGATCCTGAACTTTCAGGTCGTTGAGATTGGTGGCAGCGCCATAACCGTGAAGCATATTCTCCTTTTCACAGTCACTCTCCTGATCACCCGCTACGCCTCCCGGAGCGTACGTCGTGTTCTCAACGAACACGTATTGAGGAGTGTCGAAGTGGCGCCGCGATACGTCATTCTTCGAATCACGGGATATGCGGTGTGGGTGGTCGGAATCATCGTCGCTCTGGACGTGCTCAGCATCGATCTGACGGCTCTTGCAGTCGTGGCCGGTGGACTCGGTATCGGGTTCGGTCTCCAGAACGTCGTCTCCAACTTTGTCTCTGGACTTGTGCTTCTACTCGAACAGCCGATCCGGATCCACGACCGCGTCACCGTGGAGAACGTCGAGGGAAACGTCACCGACATCCACTTCCGATCGACGACCATCGTTACGAACGACAACATCGCGATCATCGTTCCCAATTCCCAGTTCATCAATCAGACAGTCACCAACTGGTCGCACGGTGACCCGACCATGCAGAGTGCATGTGCCAGTGGGCGTGGCCTATGGTTCCGACGTTGAACGGGTCACCCGAATCCTCCAAGAAGTTGCCGCCGCCGCCGCCCATGTGTTGAGGGATCCGCCGCCGGAAGTCCGGTTCAACGAGTTCGGCGACTCCTCGCTGAACTTTGAGTTGCTGGTATGGAGTGACGACCCTCCTGGACACTGGAGGCTCAGGAGTCGGCTCAACTATGCGATTGATGCCGAGTTCCGAGACAATGACATCGAGATTCCGTTCCCTCAGCGCGTCCTTCACATCGACTCGGGTGAGCGAACCCTCCCGCCAGCCGGTATTCGCGCACGTTAAGACAAGCCTGTCCAAAGCAGATCCGATCGGTATCCAACCCGGCTAGCATAGCCCTGCCGATTCTTCCTACCCGGCAGGAATTGCCCGCCCCGTCGCTTTTCTAAGTGATTGAATCTAAGTCCGTTTCGATTTGGCCATGCTTGTGCTTTCGTAGTAGTCACCAGGTTGCGGAGGCTGGGTTCGCATGAGCGTAGTGGGCACAAATAGGGAAACGGGAGAGCAGATCAGGGTCGCTGAACTTGAACGACGGAACGAGCTCCTCAAGGCCGAGGTCGAGCAGCTTCGCGTATACAAAGATTATGCCTACACGGATGTTCTGACCGAGGTCCCTAACCGCCGGTACTATCACGAGCGGCTCATCCAGGAGATGGCGCGGGCCCGCCGGGGTCACCATTCACTCAGCCTGTCTCTCCTCGACCTGGATCACTTCAAAGGGATAAACGATCAGATCGGTCACCGGGCGGGCGATCAGGTTCTCAAGTTCTTCTCGCAGTTCTTGAGGGTGAACCTGCGCCAGGAGGACACTCTTTGCCGGATCGGCGGGGATGAGTTCTCCGTCATATTACCCGACACCGATGCAGGGCAGGCCGAAATATTCTTCGATCGCGTCAAGGCCAAGCTGGACCGAATTGATCTGTCGCTTGATGGTCGTGACGACATCAGGCTGTCCTTCAGTTGCGGGATCGCCTCCTTCTCGGCTGAGCACACTCCAGAGGATCTGATAGAGCGTGCCGACCACGCGTTGTACAGCGCCAAGGTTGGTGGACGGAACCAGGTGGTTGCATCGACTCTGAGCACTGCTCTGGTCAATCGGTTTGTAAATTGAACTGCGGATGAAGCGTTTTTAGCACGCGCGATGTTCTGTCCAGACAACACATCCTGGCGGCGGTCTTCGGACCGCCATTTTTTGTGGGGTGAGTGACGTCCGAAGGGCGATCAGTGAGGTAAGAATGAAGAGTTGAAGATGGGATTTCTTTTAACTACCAGTGCTTAGCTCTTGACTGATCTCATCTCACAATCAGCATTTGTCCCGCGTATATCGTGCTGCCGCGGAGCCCATTCAAATTCATCAACTCCCGGAGCCCCAGACCGAACAATTCGGCAATTTCGCTGAGGGTATCGCCCAGGCGAACACGGTATTCGCCGCTAGCCGCCACCGCTTCCGCCGGATCCCCCGCCGCCACCACGAGTGATTCGCCGGCAAAGATCAAGTCGGTGGGCAGAGCATTGAGGTTCATCAGTTGATCGATCGATACGCCGTAGCGAACCGCGATCGTACTCAGGGTGTCTCCTGAGCGGACACGATGGCTCTGCCCCCCGCCTCCCCCCGTTAACGGCGCCCTGGCGATGCGCGTGGTCGAGGTTGTGAAATCCATAGGGCCGTCCAGGGCGATGGGCCCGAAATGGACTTCGTAGTTGTTGTAGACGTTTACGGCCGCGATAAACTCGGCGTAGAAATTCTTGGATGCGTAACCGAATGTCCGGCTGCGGTAGTTCCCGATGATCGTGGCCATGTCCGAACCGTGGGTCCGCCGGGCCCGCGCCATACCCCCCCGTCCATGGTTGTATGCGGTGACGGCCAGGGGCCAGGACCGCAGACCTTCGTAGTTTGACTTGAGCAGTCTGGCCGCTGATCGGGTTGCAATGGCCGGGTTCAAGCGATCGTCCCGCCCGCGCGTAACACGCATGAACTGTCGGCCCGTACCCGGCATAAACTGCCAGATCCCCGCCGCTCCTCGGAAAGAGCGCGCAGCGTTTTCGAAAGACGATTCAACCAAGGGCAGCAAGGTGAGAACCGTGGGTACGCCCTCGCTTTCGAACACCTCCTCGAAGAATGTGAGGTATCTTCCTGAGCGGACGATGCCGGCGCGGAATCGTTCCTTGATGCCGCGTTGGACATGAATGCGTCCCTGGAGGAGAGCAATATCTCCGGCCCTCATTCGCACGCCATCAGCCTCGATCATGTCGTAGAGGCGTCGCGCCTCAGCGGTGAGTTGGTTCGGCGTCGATATCTTGCTTCGAACTTCGCCCAGCAGGCTCCGGACTGACCGGACACCGGAGCGTCTCGACCGTTCGTTGACGACCGCGTAGATCAGGTCCACTCGCTGAGCGTCGTGGATGATGAGATCGTCTTCGCCGTATATCGTGAACACTTGTTCCCAGAACGCAATGCGATCACTGAGTCCGTCTTCAGGAAATCCACGTATCTGGGCAAATGATAAACCGCTGAGGGTTAATGAAACGATCAGGAAAAGAACCGGCATACGCAATCTTGCAATCATGCGCTCTTATTCTCCGAAGAATAGTTCAAATCTCACTATCAACCGTCTACTAGCCAGGAATATTATCATGAGGTCGGGGTCTGTACGTACATCAAAGGGCCTCACAATTTCTTCAAGAGAGCTTGGGCTGCAACCAACAGGGGATCCCACAAACTTCCGTACGGGGGTGTGTAGGAGAGATCGAGTTGGGACAGGTCCTGTAGGGTCATTGACGTCATGATCGCGGTCACTGCAACGTCGATGCGTTTAGACACATCTCCGTAACCGATTGATTGAGCCCCGATCAGCCTTCGGCTGTCAGGATCGGCGATCAGTTTGATCCATATTTTGCCGGCTCCGGACGCATACGACGCCCGATCGAGAGCCTCGATCCGAACCGAGACAGGCCGCATCCGCTCTGCCGAAGCTTCACTTGAGGTCAGACCGACGCGACCGACCCCGAGATCAAAGACTTTGAGGATTGTAGTGCCCACCGTGCCCGGGAACTTGCTTCGCTTGCCCGTTAGGTTGTCTCCCACAACACGCCCTTGTTTGGCAGCTACCGTTCCAATGTGATGCAGGATGGGACGCTGCCTCAACATGCAATAGGCTTCAGCACAGTTACCTGCTGCAAAAATACCCGGGACGTTGGTCTCCATATATTCACTGACGGCGATCCCACCTGTAGCGCCCAGACGGACACCCGCTTCGCGGGATAACTCCACGTTGGGAACCACACCGGTGTCCAACATGACGGCGTCCGCCGGGGACGCCCCTGTGGATCCCCGGGTCTTGACGCCCGTTACGAATTTTCCCTCGCCCACGAGCGCTTCGACCGGTATTCCAGTGCGAAGCTTCACCTCGTGCCGCAGCAGCTCGTATTCGATAATTCGCGCCATGTCGGCGTCGACGCCCGGCATCACGTGATCGCGCTGCTCGAAGATCGTCACCGTCTTGTTCTTTTTCCGAAGAGCCTCGGCCATCTCGAGCCCTACATATCCTCCGCCGACGATCGCAACCCGCTCGGCGCCATCCAGAGACGGTCGGATTCGAACGGCGTCCTCGAGTGACGTGATCGAAAAGACGTTCTCCAGGGACGTTCCCGGTATCCCCGGATGCGCGGGCCGGACTCCCGTCGCCAGCACGAGGCGGTCGAAGGGAAAAGTCAGCCTTTCTCCCGTGTCCTGGCGACGCACCTCGACCCGCTTTCTGGACGGGTGAACGGCTTCGACATGCGCATGGACGCGGGCTTCAATATCGCGTTTCTGTTTGAGTCTGGCTGGCGTGAACGCGACCAGAGCGTCGGACGACACCTCATCGGCCATAAAGTAGGGAATGCCGCAGGTGCTGTATGAGATGAACGGACCTTTTTCCAGCACAGTGACGTCCAAGCGGGGATCGAGACGCTTGGCGCGTGAGGCTGCGGTCATTCCTGCTGCATTGCCTCCGATGATCACGATACGCATGGGCAGACTGTGACGCGTGATAAGTGACGCGTGACACGACAAGAGACGGGTTCCTCCGGCTCGTCACTCCTCACCTGTCACTTTCAACTACAAATATTTCTCCCTCTCTCGAACCCACGAGGCAGGATCGTTCATTCCCCGACGTTCGAGAATGACGTGTGTTTGCTCAGCGACGACTTGGGCGCGCTCCATTCCTGCCGCCTGGGCAAAGCCGCTGAACTCGGTGGGTGTAAATCCGGCCCTCACTCCGGCTTCGAAGGGGTTTCGCAAGGGGTCGCGGTAGTTTGATCCGTGCCGGGTAAGGTGGCTGGAGAGGCCAAAGCGGTTCGGCCTCCGCAATTCGCGGACTAAGATCGCCCCTGTCGGCTTGGTCACGCGAACAATCTCCCGCAATGTTTCCATCGGATTCGGGAAACCGTGGAGGGCTCCGTCTGAGACAACCATATCGAAGTAACCCGTCTTGAATTTCATTTGAGTGGGCTCTCCCACCTGAAAAAACATCCGCTCACCCAGCTTCCAGTCTTCAGCGATCTCCCGCGCTCCTTCCGCCAGTTGAAGGCTTCGATAAACACCCATACACAGAAAGTCCTCTTCGTCCCAGAGAATTTTCATCGCGACCAACCCGAGACGGCTTCCTACGTCCAGCACCATACCGCCATTCACGCCGAGACTCCGGGCGCGATCGACAAAAGTCTGATCTTGTGTTTTGAAGTAGGCGTCTTCGGTCGCTTCGATCCAGGCTTCGAGTTCCTCGTCCGACAGATCGCCCGCCGATACGGGCACGCGTTCCGGGTAGAGTAGGCGTGCCAAAATGCTCCCGATGCCCATAGGGACTGCTTTAATCGGTCTGGGGAAGTTCCCCGATCAACACCGCGACTTCGTCCAGGAGAATGTTGTTCTGTATCATGTACTGGAGTTCACGAACGAAGGCGAAAGCGTTTCCCGACAGGGCCAGCACAGCGAGCAGCGTGTGGATCCAAACCGGTATCACACGTGTATCGACCCCACCGCCAACTATCCATGCCGCCATCGTGAACAGGATTGCGTAAGTTGCCGGAGGAAAAACACGGTATTTGAATTCCCGCGTTCGACGGATGAATTCAGGAGCTTGCGAATGCGATCCGAGGAGATCCTTTGCCTGCTTGGCGGTACCGATGAAGTAAAACATCGACATACACTGCGCAAGAATCGAGACGAATGTTGCAAACATGGCAAACAGGAAGTGTTGTTGCAGACCCACTCGAGCGTCTATCGCGAAGCCCAGATAGAGGGTGGCCCCGAGAGCGGCAATTCCCATCAAAGAACTGGTTAGAAGTGCAAGAACCATAAGTGTCGTGAGTTTCCGCTTCGGGATTCTACCATGTCCGATCCCGGGAGGAATGGGGGTCGGATGGTCCCCGCAGGTCCGCCAGTAGTTTGATATAAAGCACCATCCATAGCTATCGGTTCGGACCCCCTACCGAAGTTATTGTATGCTTTTGCTCACTCGTGGTATGTAAGACGTGATGCGTCGACTGCTGATCCCGTTGATTCTGATCGCGATGACCTCCGCGTGTACCAAGCGCGTGCGCGTTCAGCTACCCGATCCGATCGCCCGTCCGGGTGTTGGGGTGGCCTCCACTGAGGCCGGCGAGGTGGATGGGATGGCCTCCTCTGAGGGTGCTGAGCTCGATGGACGCGCAAGCTATTACGGAGATCCCTATCATGGACGGGCCACGGCCAATGGCGAGACCTTCGACAAGAACAAGCTGACCGCAGCCCACCGGACGTTGCCATTCAACACCTGGGTTCGAGTCGAGAATCAGTTGAACCGGAAGACGGTCGATGTTCGGATCAACGATCGTGGCCCGTTCGTGGGTGGACGCTTGATAGACCTTTCCGAAGGAGCCGCACGTCAAATCGACATGATCCGCCCGGGCGTCGTTCCGGTGCGTCTGCAGATTATCAAAGAGGCCCCAGCCGCTTCGCGTGCGCGCTCGGTTACAGAAGACGTGTTTTATGTCGTGCAACTCGGCGCGTTCAGGAGCGAGCAAGCTGCGCAAAACCTGAGGCGTCGGTTGGAACCCAAGTACACCGGCATATACGTGGATAGTCCTACCCGCGACAGCGCCTTCTACAAAGTCCGTATTGGACGTTCTCTGCTCAGAGCAGCCCGATTCATCCAGGCTCTGCTCAAGCGCGAAGACAACATCGATGCCATCGTCGTCCGGATGAATGAGTGACCTGCAGGGAGGATAGGAGATGGCGCCATCTGAGTATGAGAACGGACTGGAAGAGCAGATGGGTCAATGGAGGAATTATCTTCGCCACCGCCAGTCCATCTCAAACGTCGACATCGAGGAGTTGGAGGATCACCTGCGCAACCAGATTTTGGCGCTCGTCGGGACAGGACTGACAAGCGACGAAGCGTTTCTGGTTGCCGTCAAGCGCATGGGTGACATGGACACGCTGACGCGTGAGTTCGCTCGCGAACATTCTGCGCGATTGTGGAAACAGCTGGTCGCGCCTTCCAGTGCTTCAGATGGCGACCCCGACAAAGAGGCCCGCTCAGAGTTCGTCGTCGTGGTCGGTCTGGCCGTGATCGCAGCTTTGGCGGTCAAGTTGCCGGAGCTGTTCGGGGGCCCAACGATCGATGACGACTTTGGGTTTTACGCTCGAAACTTCAGTCTGTTTATCCTGCCTCTCCTGACCGGCTACTTCGCCTGGAAACGTAAGCTGGATCCGGTCACGCGTCGCTGGCTGCTGGTGCCATTCGCCCTCGCTATCATCTTTGCCAACGTTTTTCCCTTCACGCCTGGCGGCTCCACCTTGCTGCTCACCGCGTTGCACCTGCCTATCGCCCTGTGGCTGGCGGTGGGTATTGCCTATGCCGGGGGCCGCTGGAGCAGTAGTGGCGGGCGCATGGACTTCATACGGTTTTCCGGTGAACTGTTCATCTACTATGTGTTGATCGCTTTTGGCGGTTTCGTGCTCATACTTTTTACGTTCAGTATGTTTGCCGCTATTGGCCTGAACGTTGAGTGGCTGGTTGGGTCCTGGTTGGTGCCTTGCGGCGCATTGGGGGCCGTCATCATCGGCGCCTGGTTGGTCGAGGCCAAGCAGAGCGTCGTCGAGAATATGGCTCCGGTCCTCACCCGTCTGTTTACGCCGCTGTTCGCGGTTGTCCTGCTGGCTTTCCTGGCGACGATGGGGGTGACCGGGCGGGGCATCGACCTCGACCGGGACGCGCTGATCGGCTTCGACCTGATCCTTGCCTTGGTCCTCGGCTTGTTGCTCTACTCCATTTCGGCACGTGATCCACTGGCCAAACCCGACATTTTCGATGCTTTGCAGGTAGTGTTGGTGATCAGCGCCCTGATCGTCGATGCCCTCGCCTTGGCGGCGATTGCTGCGCGCATTTCGGAATTCGGCTTCAGCCCAAACAGAGTGGCCGCTCTGGGCGAGAACATCATCCTGCTGGTAAACCTGGCGTGGTCAGCGCAACTCTACGCGCGCTTCCTTGCTGGCCGCCAAGGTGTGTTCGTTGCCTTGGAGCGCTGGCAGACCGCCTACCTGCCCGTGTACGCTATCTGGGCGGCTTTTGTCGTCATCGTCTTCCCACCGCTCTTCGGCTACGTCTGAAGTTGCAGCCCGCCATGGTCGACGGAATCAACAAGTTTCCAAAGGGCCGAGCTCCTTCACCAGGGCAGAAGAAATGGATAGACGCTTCGGCGTTGCACGCCGGGAACCGGAGTGGCGGTGTTTTTTCCGTTCAAGATGGCTGCCCGGACGGGCATTTTCCCCGTAATCGGGACTTCCGACTGGCGCTAACGGTGATATGTCCAGTCTGGGGCGAAACTGGCAAGGCCTGATGCAATTCCCAGTCGTCTCTCAAAAGAAGTGTGGCGATGACTGAAGCGGATTTCTAGAGATTCTTTGACGTGAGGCCTCCGTTCCCCGTTCTGCAACTCAACAACAGCCCCATGGCGAGGGTTCCGGACTGCGTCTTGCTACCCTCTGCACTGCGAATCCGGCTATTTTTACTGAGTCGCACCAAGCGTTGGCGCCTCGACTACAGTCATTACGGCGGAAAAGCCACCCCTGGGGCACGAGCGGATTCAGGCGAGTCCGCTCAGAGGCCGGTCTGTGGAACCGGCCCCTGTGAGTCAGCCTATCGATCGAGCTCCCGCTCCTCGGGCAGAAGTTCCTGTCCCAGGTCCAACGGGTTCTCAGCCATGCGACCGTCGTCCTTATATCGTGGGAATACGATCGGGAACGGCTCTTCCGAATCGGCCTCGAAGACCGGGCATCTGCCGACTCGGCGCATCCTGGCATTGGCGAACACTACAGTTCTTCCCGCACGCCGATCCTCGCGCCACTCGGTCCATTGGCCGGCGCCCTCGTCGTGGTGACGGTCGCGGGCGAACAGTTCGATCACCATGCCGTCGTGGCCAATTTCTTCCGCGTAATCGCCGTGTAAGAGCACACGGTCGCCCTCCTGGCTGTAGCGGCCATTCCAGTTGGGAAATGTATCCGAGAACCAGATGCCGCGAATGTGCGTGCCCGATCTCGAATAGGGCAGGAAGCAGAGACCCTGCGTGGCCATCCGCTGATGCTCCGCGCTCGCATCGTTGTACACCGTGATCAACCAGCGATTCCCACCGTCAAACACGTTTGGCTGGGGTGGCAAGGGCACGGGCGGGTGGGGAATAGGTATCGGTCTAGGTTCGATCTGGGTCAGCTCGAGATTGGGCCTCTGCGCAGCCGCAGCGCCCGTGGCAACCAGGCACGCTGCTGAAAGCAACGCGCTGGTCATACGAATGGAGAACACTTTCATTCTTTCGAAACCTCTCTTCGTCCGGTCGTCCGGGTCCGTCGGCCAACCGGCGTTGAGCGCACACGCGACGCACTCGATGTTGCGTGGCAGATTCGTCTCTGCACGTTGGAAAAAACCAGGAGAATACGAGCGTAGGAACGGGTCGTTCCAGAGTCAACCTCAGCGGGTGGTTCGTTGCGGATCCGGGTAAATTACTCGCCGGTGTTAGCATCCCGTCCTATTTCCCGTCCGTTCACCGAGCATTTGATAGATAATCGCTGAAGGGGACCGCAAGCCGGGGCTGGACCCAGATAGCAGCACTCGCCGCGGTGATCTTCCCGGCATTGGATTCAACGTCTTGATTGCAAGGGGCGGGGCGTCCATACCCAGCGAGAGGACTGTTCCAAGGAATATGATTTACGTGGTTCCTGTGTTCCCAACAGTTTGGTGTCTCCCTCAGTCGTCAATTTCTGAAATCTATCAGAGGGTTGCACCGGCTTTATCCGCTAGTGCGGCATTCGAACTGAATCCGTTTCAAGCTTCAGCTGCGAAATTGTAGAATGAATGGGTAATCGATAAGGGCTTGAAAGCGAGCATCAGGCAAATGCGAGGTCACAACCACACGTCTTATATCGCTTCAGCGGGCACCTCTGATACCCAGGCAGAAGAGGAAATACTGAATTTCATGGCGACAGCGGGTCGCGACTGAAATCTAACGTAGATTCGAGCATGGAAAAAACGATGTACCGGCGTCAGTTTCTTAAGGCATCAGCGTTGATTGGCGGTGGCCTGATCGTAGGCACTCCTGCTTTCAACACCAACGCTCAGCAATCCGGTCAAACTGTTGCCAGCAAGGAACCCATTCGCATCATCCTGGGTGGGTATGGCCCATCAACGTCAAGTTTTAGCCAGGGCTTAAAGCAAATCGGCGATCGCCTCGGCGCCAGATTTGGCGACGATGTCGAGATCGAGTATGTCTACAATATTTTAGATCTTGGTTATGACGAAGCAGGCGATCTAACCCGGCTAGTTGATAACGGAGTGCTCTCGCTCGCGTACTTAACGATGTTCGACGCGATTCCCGCGTTGCAAGTCGCCGCGCTTCCATTTCTGTTTGAAAACAGCGCCGCAGCAAGGGTTGCGATGGATGGGGCGCTCGGACAATCAGCAACAAATACTATCGAGGCTAATACGAACTTTCGCATTTTGGGATTTTTCGAAAATGGCTTTCGCCATGTATCTAACAGTGTCAGGCCGGTTCACAGTCCGATCGACTTGAATGGCCTCGTTATTCGCGTTCTTGGTGTGCAAGCCACAACGTTTGAATTGCTTGGGGCCAACCCGAAGGTCACGCCTCTAACAGCCGTATTCGAAGGCCTTCAGTCCGGCGAATTGGATGGTCAGGAAAACCCTTTTGAGAACGTCGTCACCTACAACCTCTACCACGCACAGCGTTATTACACTGAGACTTATCATTCGTACTTGTCCCGGCCAATTTTCGTTCACCGACCTTCATTTGATGTCTGGCCGGATGCACTGCGAACGGAGATGCGCGCGGCCGTAAAAGAAGCGGTAACCCTTCAGCGGCAGCTGCACGATCAGGCAGAAATCGATTCTGCCGAGATTATTCGTGAGGCTGGCGGGGAAATTGTTACGCTCACGCCCCAGCAACGCCAAGCGTTTATCGATGCCGTTGCGCCTATTTATGCAGACGCTCAGAATCAATTCGATCGCGAACTGCTGAATCTCGTAGGTCTATAATCACCAATTGTCAGTGACTGATCAGGGCGTAACGACGTTCGTCCCAAAGACATCCTGCCATCATATTTCCAGCTGGAGTCTGTCTGAGTAACCGGATCTGACAACATCCGAGGGCACCAGGTCCGTGTTGGAACCTTGCGAATTGTTCCACGGATCCGTGTTTATCTGCACGCTGGCGGTTGGTCATTAAGACGACAGGCACGGGGCTACTGTGAACTACCCTGTAACGGCGGCCAGCTTCAGAATATTGTGCGCCGTGCAGAGGAGACTCCATTCTCCTGCCACCTGAGACTTCCCGCGGAGAAGGAACTGCCGGAAGCCCCGTGCGTGTTTGATCTGCCCGAAGACGGGTTCGACGGTGTGTTTTCGCAACCGGTATCGGGAGCGAAAGCCGCCTTGTCGCAATCGTCGGTACATTTGCTGTCCGTGTTCGGTCAGTTTGCGGGCAGCGGTTCCCGGGGACGCCTCTCCATGTTTCAGTTTTCCGGGTGCCACATAGCCGCGGATGTGTCGGCGCGCGAGTTCTTTCAGATTATCGTCGGAGAAGTATCCCGCATCAGCCGATAGTTCTCGTGCCTGACGCCCGTTGTTGTCCCGGATCTGTTTCAGAATCGGTTTCAATTCCTGTGAATCGCTGGCATTGTTGGTGAGACTCTGAGCCACAATGATTTGGCTCTCGGCGTCGACCGCAGCTTGCGCGTTATAGGCTTGCACAAAGCCATCCGTTCCTTTCATGATCTCGCTGTCCGGATCGGTAAAGTTCTTCTGCGCCTTCTCCTTTGGCATGCCCGGCGGGGTCTTGGGTTTCCTCCCACCGCGGTATTTCGGTGGTGGCTTTTGCTCCTCTTCTGCCTTGGCTTCAGCCTCGAGCTCGGCTTTGGCTTGCCGTATTTTCTCCAGCCGCTTCTTCTTGTCCGCCACCCAGTCGGGTAGTTCATCGCCTCGTCGGTCCGGGCCGTACTGCTCGTCTTCCTTCCGATCGATGGCTTTCGCTTTTTCGAACCACTCGTCGATTTGTTGGCTCCATTCCCGTTCGACCTTCTTCATCCGCCCGTAACTCATCGCCTTATGCTTTGATGCATTGGCTCGGATCTTCGTCCCGTCCAGAGACACGTGGCCCATCCGCACCATCCCGGCTTTCCGGCACAACCGCAGGACCTGATCGAATAACCCCTTCAGCCCCTCCAGATGCCGTTTCCGAAAGTCATTTACCGTCCGGAAATCCGGCGCGTTCGTCCCCACGATCGCCATGAAATCCACCCGTTCCCGACACGCCTGCGCGATCCGTCGGGACGAATACACTCCCTGGCAGTAGCTGTAAAGCACCAGCGCGCTCATCATCCCCGGATGATAGGGCGGATATCCCCGCTCCTCTTGATAGCAGCTCAGAATCGCACGCAGATCCAGCTCTTCCATCACCAGGTTGCGTACGAAGTGCGCCAGGTGTCCTTCCGGCACCCAGTCCTTCACGTGTGCAGGAAATAGCATCCCCTGGTCCAGGTCCCATTCGCGAAATGTCTTAGCCATGGCTCAGTCTTGCCCACATCAACGTCAACTTCGGTCCACTTGGGATTACTCGGACAGACTCCTAGTCTCGCTTGTTTCACCTCTCGGTGTATCAACTTGGCTTATAACGCATTTAGGGGCCATCCTGTTTTTATCTCATTTCGTTGCTTTCGGTTTCTTATCGTTTTGTTAGCATTTGTTGGCATACACGTATTCAAAACTCAGTTTTTGTGTTGAAAAGGACGTGTGTTTCGACCGTTTTGTTAGATAGAGTAGCCACTACGCTACCCCGCAGGAGGACAATATGAAACGTTCATGTCTAATCGGAGTCATCGCTGTTCTGTTGAGCACCTCGTTAACCGTTCAAGCCCAGGGCGGTGGGGACCCACCACCGGACATTCAGATGGAGATGCCCTGGAGGGCGTGGGAATTTGGCTTCCGAGCCGGCTGGGCCGGTGTGCCACGAGCGGAATTGATGGCCGAGCCTTTCAAGATGTTCGACAACGTGTACTACGTCGGGCTTCAAAACAACTCTGTACTCCTGATCACGACGTCCGATGGTCTTATGCTCATCGACACCGCATACGGTGACACCGCCGATTCGGTGTTGGAAAACATTCGTAAGCTCGGATTCGATCCCACGAACATTAAGTACATTCTGATCAGCCATGGGCACCAAGATCATTTCGCCGGCGCGGGACGGATCAAACAGGTGGTACCCAATGCGCGCATCGGCGTTTCGGGCCCCGACTGGGATTACATCGAGGCCGGGGAGGGCCTCGCACGATGCTCTCTCCCTTGCATGAAGCTGACCAGAGATCTGGTGCTCAGCGACAACGACATGATCACGCTGGGCGACACCTCGGTGAAGGTCCACACGACGCCTGGACACAGCTACGGCGCGGTGGCATTCGAAATCCCGGCGCGCGCCGGTGGCGAGACCTATCGGCTGATCAACATGCGGCTGACTATCCGTGCGGCCAATACGCTTGAACTGAGCGAGCTGTACGCCGAGAGCATCGTAAAGCTGAAGGAGCGGGGCCCTTGGGATGGGATTCTCCCAGAGCATCCGTACACACCGTTCCGGAACGGGCCGATTACGGCGAAGGATGTTTACCTGGGTTACCAGGAACCGACACCCGCCGGCCCGAACGCATCCGTTCAAGGACCGGCGTTCACGGATCAGTTTCTGGACGACATGTTGGAGGTCGCGAGAGCGAAGGCCGAATACTTCAGGGCCAACACGCCTTGACCGAGCTTGGTCATCCAAGGAGGACAGTGATGAGACGAAAGATGCTCGCCAGTTTTTCCGCCCGGGCACTTGCCTGCGTGATCGTCGTCGGCCACCACGCACTGGCTCTGACCGCGGCCGCGCAAGTCGCGCCGCAAGTGCCGATATTCGAGGTAGATCCGACTTGGCCCCAGCTACCCAACAACTGGGTGATGGGCGTAGTGTCTGCAGTGGCAGTCGATCGCCACGACAACGTATGGCTCCTGAATCGTTATCGCGTCGGCGTGCCGGAGAGCATGAAGGATCGGGTGGCCCCACCGGTACTGCAGTTCGACGCGTCCGGAGCGTTTCTCCAGGCCTGGGGCGGCCAGGCCGGCGCCGAAGGGTACGAATGGCCGAATCAGGAGCACTGTCTGTTCGTAGACGCGGAGGACAATGTCTGGATTGGAGGGTCGTATGGCCGCCTTGACGCTCCGACGCCTCTCTCCGACGACATGCTGCTCAAGCTGACGACCGAGGGGGAGCTGGTGATGCAGATCGGTCGTCAAGGTCAGAGTAGGGGCCCACAAGATATGGATAACGTGCACGGAGCCGCCGACATCTTCGTGTATAGCGAGACGAATGAAGTATTCGTCGGTGACGAGGGCAACCTACGCGTCATCGTGTTTGACGCCGACACGGGCGCGTTCAAGCGCATGTGGAGCGCCTTCGGTAACGTGCCGACCGGCTCGCCGGCGCCCAGCCCCGACCCACAGCAACCTTCCGTGCCCGGCAGAGAAGGACCGCAGCAATTCGCGGCCACGCATTCCGTCAGAGTTTCGAACGATGGCCTTGTGTATGTGGCGGATCGCGTCAACAGACGCATTCAGGTCTTCAGCGTCGACGGGGAATACGTTACGCAGTTGTTCATCAACGGAAGCGGCCCGTCGAATCCCTCGGGACTCGCGTTCTCACGAGATCCCGAACAGCGGTTCATGTACGTGGCCGAAAACGAGACGGACCACGTCGTCGTCGTAGAGCGCAAAACCCTCGAAGTTCTGTATCAGTTCGGAAGAAAGAGCGCGGTACCGGGGAGTCGGACGTCCGTTACCGCCATTTCGCCAGGCGAATTTCAGGGGGTCCACTATCTCGCAGTTGATTCAAAAGGCAATTTGTACACTTCGTCCGTCGATTCCGGCAACCGGGTTCAACGGTGGATATTCAAAGGATTGGATGTACTCCCGCAGCCATGATGGAATCTAGCGCTCACCCCAACGGACCCGAACGTCGTGAGGCTTGGAGATTGGAGGGTCAACCTACCTTTGCTCCGCCTGCTGACACTGTTCTGTTTGGGGGGTTGCGTCGGAGAGCGGCCTTTTGGTCGTCTGCATCGCCGTTGAACGAGCAACTTGAATTGTCGCGAGGACTAGCGCGAAGGAATGATAGGATGCATTATGTTCCCGATGGCGAGTATTTTCGGGCCGCTCACCGCCGACCAGCCAAGCAGCAGAATGATGACAGGGTTGGTAGTGCGCGGTAGTCATGTAACGTAAGATCACCACGGAGGAAGGCGTGATGAGATTAATGTTCAAGAGTTCGAGGCTCCTCGCACTCGGTGCCCTCGTTGGAGTTGTCTCGACTGCAGGGTGTGCGCCGCAGGAGACTTCAGGAGACGACGCCAGTGACCCGACCAGCACGCAACAGGGCTTGGTCCATGACGGGCAGGAGCTATTCGGCCATTACTCCCAGCCCCAGCCGTTCCCGCAGGGTTTGCCCGACGACGACCATTCACACGACGGATGGACCTGGGGGTCCATGGCTGCGGTCTTCGCGGAGAGCTCGGACAGGATTTGGATCGCCATGCGGGGTGAATTGCCCCTTTCACCTGGCAACGAACCGTGGACTCCATACGCTCTGATGGAGCCCTCTGTGGGGAATGCCTCGCCCAACGACGACAACGGTTCTCGCGGATATGAGCGACGCTACCTGCATACCATGTTCGCCGTGAATTCCCAGGGAGACCTGGTTGAGCACTGGCCACAACATGACCGGCTCTTCGACGTCCGTGGAGGGCGCGGACCCCACAAGATCAAGATGAGTCCGTACGACTCCGCGAAGAACATCTGGGTCGTCGACGACCTCCTACACCAGATCCACAAGTTCTCCTATGACGGCGAGCTGTTGCTGACGCACGGAGAGCAACTCGTACCCGGACGGGGGCCGAACAACTTCGCCCGCCCGACGGACATCGCTTGGCTGCCAGACGGAACCTACTTCATCAGTGATGGCTACGACGGAACCCGCGTCGCGAAGTTCGACGCCGACGACAACTTCATCATGGATTGGGGCCAAGCACCCGTCGACCCCGCGAATCCGGGCCCCTACGAATTCGACACCGTCCATGCCATCACAATCAGCGAAGAGGGGCTGCTCTATGTCTCGGACCGGGCGCACGCTCGAATCCAAGTCTTCGACGAGAACGGTGAATTCCAGTTCATGTTCCCGACTGGCCCGCGGGGGCATTCCCTCCCCTACGCGATAGAGATCCTGAGCGATCCCTCAGGTGAGGAATTCCTTTGGGTTGCGGATGGTGGGATTGGTCGAATGCTGAAATACGATCTGCAGGGGAATTTCCTGTACGCTTGGGGTATCCCGGGCGGAGAGGATGGCTACTTCAATGGGCCGCACTCAATCACGACCGACGAGGACGGCAACCTGTATATTTCCGAGGTATTCAACGGCCGGATCCAGAAGTTCGAGCCCCTGCCGGGAGCCGACCCTGCGAAGATCACGGGACAGCAACGGCGTGAGTTTTAACTGAGGGCCTGATCAGCTAGGCGCAACGTGGGGGGTTACGGACAACCGGGGCCCCTCACGTTGCATCATCGACCTATCTTTGGTCTTCGAAGGTATATGCAGTTCCCGATCGTCGTCCGTCGCGCCTGCGACTGTAGCTGAAATAACGCCAGGGGCCTTCCCCTTCCGCGACCTGGTGCCTCACCATCTCCGTCTAGAATCCCATCGCACGTGCGAACACTTTGCGAGGGCGTGTCGGGGAACTGAAGAGGGCCTGGGTGAGTTTCCCCCATCAATCCAGAAACGAGCCTTACCGAGTTCGAGCGTTTTCAGATAGTGCCACGGGCGTAAGGAATGTCTTCAGGGCCGAAAGCTGCCGATGATTAACAGTCAGTATGCAATCGGCTCCATACCTGGGACGATAAACCGTGTGAACGGTCAATATGTGCAAGAACAACATCAAATCTCGGGGAATCCTCGCCCCCATCCGTCAACTCCTTAGGAGGTCAGCATGAGAACGATTGCTATCGTCGCCACCTTCTTCCTGCTCTTCGCGGTGTCCGCCTCGAGCCAGCAGGGGGATTCAGCGGCCAACACGACCGACGACCCGACGCGCGCGTTCCTACTCTCCGCTGCAGATGTCGCGGCGCACGCGGCCCGGCTGGATGCGAGCGTGGCCTACGCCAACACGACCGTACTCGAGCGTGCCGATCCAGCATCGACGACGGGACTGGCGTATCGGCTTGCCGTCGACCGTCGAACCCCTCCGCAGCGGGCTGCCCAACATGCCGCTGAAGCGGAGCTCTGGGCGATCGTGGACGGAAGTGGGGCCATCACGACCGACGGCCGAATCGTCGACATCGTCGAAGACGGCCAGACGGTGGGAAGGCGGATCGAGGGAGGTAGGGTCCATGCGGTGTCCAAGGGTGACTTCCTGGTGATCCCCGAGGGTGTGCCGCACCAGGTCACGGAGTTCGATCCTTCACTCTTGATCGTGACGTTCGAATTTCCGCGCTAGTGCGAGAATCGCTATGGCCGCGCCCTGGTTTACATAACGCTCCGGGTCCTTGTCTATCACCGCATATCTCAAGCCCGACAGACGATATGAGAGACGGCGACTAGACCAGGTTGAAGTCTCCGTAGGAAATTCCCCGCTCTAATCGGCTAGACTGGCAGGACGCAAATAGACTTTGGTCGATCAGGAGGTTCGTGTGTCGACAGTCAATCGGCGTCAAGTTCCTCCCCGGCGTCGAGGAAACGCTCAATCATATGACGGCAGACGAGTTGACGGATGCGTTCGTTGGGGCGATTTCCGGCTGACACTTCGGTTGAGGTTGCTGTCGTAACGTTTTGAGGAGGACCGCTATGGTCAGGATCAGGCGTCTACAAGCAGTCGTGGCCGGTACGCTCGTGCTGGCTCTCGGTCAACCTGCCTCCGCACGGCAAGAGCCCGCACCTCTTCCCGACGTCCTGGAGAATTACCAGCCGGTGACGGCCCAGCGTCTCGAAAAACCTAAGGACGACGAGTGGTTGATGCTTAGCCGCACTTACAACGGTTGGGGCTACAGTCCGCTCGACGAAATCAACACCAGCAATGTCGGAGGGCTGCGCCCCGTCTGGTAGTTTGAACCACCCCGGGTTTTCCGGAGACAGTTTTAGTTGAGTCCCGCCTCGACGAGGCGGGACTGTTGCTGCTGATAGTACATCTGTTCGAATTCGGCCGGTGGTATGTCGCCAATCGGTCCCAGGAGCCGCTGCTCGTTGAACCAGGACACCCAGTCGAGAGTGGCGAACTCGACATCGTCGACTCCCTTCCACGGGCCGTCCTTTCGAATGACCTCGGTCTTGTACAGGCCGATCACCGATTCGGCCAGCGCGTTGTCATAGGAATCGCCCCGGCTTCCAACCGAGGGCTCGATCCCGGATTCGGAGAGCCGCTCCGTGTAGCGGATCGACAGATACTGGCTGCCGCGGTCGCTGTGATGAATCAGACCGTCGGTGTCGGAGCGCGCCCAAAGGGCCTGCTCCAGAGCATCCAGGGCAATGTCGGTCTTCAGCGAGTTCATGACCCGCCAGCCGACGATCTTTCGTGAGAACACGTCAATGACAAAGGCGACGTAAACGAAGCCGCTCCAGGTGGCCACATAACTCAGATCCGCGACCCAGAGCTGATTCGGACGTGTGGCCGTGAAGTCCCGGCCCACCAGATCCGGCGGCCGGAGCGCCGCCTCATCCGGAATCGTCGTCTGGGGCTTCTTCCCGCGGACGACTCCCCGCAGACCCATATCGCGCATCAACCGTTCGACCGTGCATCGGGCCACGGGGATGTGTTCCCGGTTCAGCTGCTTCCAGACCTTGGGGGCGCCGTAGACCCGACGGTTCTCCCGCCACACCCGGTCGATCTCTCCCCGCAAGGCCGCATCCCGTTTTGCCCGGGTCGGTAATCGATCCGGATTGCGCCATCGTATCTGATGCTCATAGAACGTCGACGGGGCGATCGGCAGCACACTACAGATCGACTCGACCCCATACGGGTCCCGATTTTCTTCGATGAACTCCGTCATCTCCGCGGTCGGCGGTCGAGCTCCGCCTGCGCGAAAAACGCTGATGCTTTCCGCAGGATCTCGTTCGCCCGCTTCAGCTCGCGAACCTCCCGCTCCAGTTCCCTCATCCGCTGCTTCTCGTCCGTGGTCAGCCCTCCGCGCTGCCCCGTATCTCGCTCGGCCTGCCGGACCCACTTCCGCAACGTCTCGGCCGTACAGCCGATCTTCGACGCGATCGAGGCCATCGCCCTCCACTGGGAGTCGTACTCCCTCTGGTGCTCGAACACCATCCGGACGGCCCGTTCTCGAACTTCAGGTGAATATCTGTTCGGTCTTCCCATGACTCACATCCTCTCAAGTAATTCAGTCTCCGGAAAACCCGGGGTGGTTCAGTTTTCTACAAGTGAGGTCCGCGGTCACGAGTCGCCCCCTATCGTCAACGAGGGGGTCATGTTCGTTTCGACGCCGCGAAACCAGGTGATCGCGATCGACGCGGCAAGGGGAACCCTGCTCTGGCGACACCGGCGTCCACGGCCTGAAGGAGCCACCGTGCCGCACGAGACAAATCGTGGCGTGGCGCTCTATGGCGATAAGGTCTTCTTCGCAGCCGGCGAAGCCGTGCTGGTTGCACTTGACGCCAGGACCGGCCGGGAGATCTGGTCGGCCGCGATCGGTGACAACAACAGTGGCTACTACACGACACTGGCGCCACTCGTTGCAGACGGCAAGGTCATGGTCGGTGCTTCCGGCGGTGAGCTTGGCATCCGTGGCTTCGTCGCTGCGTTTGATCCAGAGACCGGTGAGGAATTGTGGCGCACCTATACCATTCCCACTCCCGGTGAGCCCGGCAGCGAGACGTGGCCGGAGGGCGACCAATGGAGAACCGGCGGCGGTGCAGTGTGGGTCACCGGAAATTATGACGCTGAGACGAATCTTGCGTTCTGGGGGACGGGCAATGGCGGCCCATGGATGGGGGACCAACGTCCTGGAGACAACCTGTACGCCACGTCGACGCTTGCGATCGACGTCGCGACCGGCGAAATCAAGGGACACTTTCAGTACCACCCGAATGGCTCCTGGGACTGGGACGAAGTGTCTCCGCCCATTCTCGTCGACTATGAACGCGATGGCCGAACGGTGACGGGCTTGATCGATGTTGCCCGAAACGGTTATCTCTGGTTCCTTGAACGCTCTGAGGGTCCTATCAACTTTATCGAGGGCAAACCATACGTAAACCAGAATGTCTTTCTGAGTCTGGATCCGGAGACGGGCCGGCCGGAGATCGATCTGTCACACAAGCCCGGCACGGGCAAGATGGCAGAGCATTGCCCTTCGCTCTGGGGCGGTAAGAACTGGCCTCCAATCGCTTACAGCCCCGAGACACGGATGATCTATGTCCCGGCCAATGAGAACCTGTGTGGAACGATGATCGGTATGGAAGTTGAATACATGCCCGGAGGTCGCTTCACCGGCGCTACAACCGGGTTCTTTGTTGCCGAGGGTGCCGATCATGTGGGAGAAGTGCAGGCCTGGAACGTCGACACCGGCGAGAGAGTGTGGACCCATACCTACGCCAATTCGCCAAACTGGGGCTCGATGCTGGCTACGGGTGGCGGACTGGTGTTCACTGGCGGAACCAACGACCGGATGTTCCACGCATTCGATGCCGAGGACGGAGAACTGCTGTAGGAATTTCCGACGAATTCGGGCATTCTTGGTCCCCCAACATCACTCGAGATCGCGGGCAAGCAATATATTGCCGTGCAATCGGGTTGGGGGGTGGATGCCCGTGGGATGCAGGCCCGTCTCAACAGGGTGTTTCCCGGCGAGTACCCCGAGGTACCCGAAGGTGGTGTCGTCTGGGTATTCGCTGTCGAATAGAAAATGGGGCGAATGTCCGTGACTGATGAGACTCCATCCCGTCACCGGATTTCCCGATACGACTGATGAAATCAATTTCGACTCAGGCCCGATCACGGGGCGCGGCGGAGGAACACGGAAGGGGGAGCGGACGGCGGCAACCGACCCATAGCCACAACACCCCAACCGCGGCGCGATTGCCGTTCCCGTAGGATTCTGTTACTCGAATGTGACGCGGTCGATCATCGGGGGATCTGGGTCCCCGAAATGCGGATGAACGACGTAAATATCATCGCCTACGGCCGCTCCCGTCGTCGACTGCCCCTCGTAGGTCGCCACGCCGGCCACTTCCGCCGACATCCAGCCGTCGTTACTGGTCAACGCTACGACACCGGCACCGCTGTTGGAAACGACGGCCAAGCGTCCGTCCGCCGCCCAGACGAGTCCGTCCGCACCGGCCACGGGTTCCGCTAGATTTACTTGTCGCGTCTCGGAGGGATCGTCCACAGGCATTTTGAAAATATTCCCGCTGCCGATCACCAACAGATAGCCGTCCGGATGGTGAACGATACCGTTTAGGGCGAACCCTTCCGTCGTCGGCTCGAATCGATGCAGCACAGAAGCCTCGTAGGATCCGTCGACCTGGTAAACCACGTTCATCCGGGTATCGGTCACATAGATTGCGCCGTCATCCGCTACAGTCACATCATTGGCGAAAAACGCGGCGTCATCGGGCAAATCCCCGAGAGTGGCCTGAAGATCAACCATCGCAATGCGTTCACCTGTGGTCAGATTGAAAACGCCGAGTTTCGCCTGGCCCTGGCTGCTGCCATCAAACACCGACGAGTCGGAATTCGCCACCAGCAGCCGGTCTCGCGGCTCATCCACTTCGATGCCGACCGATGAGACGAGCTCGGGGTCACGCACAACCGCCGTCATGGTGCCATCGTTGTGGATCTCGAAAATCGTCCCCTCTGCGAGCGAGCCGGTCAAGAACCGCCCGTTGGTTTGATCGTATTCCACACCCTCGGGAATAAACCCGCCACGTTCGGCGACTATTCTCGCCGGGATAGGTTCGGACGAGACAGGCGCCTCGGTTTCAGAGGCCGGCTGGTCGGGCTCCGTTGCCGGTGCACATGCGGCCAGCAGTATCGCTCCCGCGAACGTTAGTCCCAAAATTGGTTTTCCCATGAGAAATACTCCGTTTTCAACTGTTGATCGTCTGTGGGTGGACTCGAGAGATGGTAACACGCGAGATCTCGGCGCGAGGCGGAGTTGCGAAGAGGAAGAACTTGCCTCTGATTTTTTCGAGGCACAGGGTCTCGACATCGAGAATCCACGGCCTGACTCGCACTGCGTCGCTAAATCTTGAACGACTCGAGTGTTTCCGGAGCGAAGATCTCCTCCCCCGTCAGTTGGCGGGCGGACAGTCCTTGCTCGTGGTGATAGCGGAGCAATCGATTGACTGTCTCGCCGTTGGGTTGATAGCCGTACGCCCAGAACTCCTGGCCCATAATTTCTTCCGTGTCCTCGACATGCCGGATCAACCAGGGCAGCATGACCTTGAGTGCAGCCGTTTCATGGAGGTCCTGATACGCCATGCGTTGCGCTTCAACGAAGCCTTTGAACAGCGACTGGGCCACCCATGGATTCTCTTCGTACACCTCCCGCCGGATTGCCACGAGGTGCATGATCGGGAAGATCCTTGTCCTCTCATAGTAATCGCGTTCGGCGGCATACGTGTCCTCGAAGAGCCTGCCCACGTTTGCGCTCGCCCGGGTAAAGCTCGATGGCGCCCGTGGACTGAACAGCGCATCGATTTCACCGGTCTCCAGCATCTCCGATAGCGTCCGGTTGGGTCCGATGTCTTCGGTCTGAATGCCGGGAGGCAGTGAAAGGCCCGCCTTTTCAACGCGGCCGGGTTCTTCCAGACCGCCTGTGCACGTCAAGTAGCCCGACGGCGCGACTCCGTACTCGTCGTTCAATATTCCGCGAATCCAAACATTCGCCGTCAACTGGTATTCGGCACAGCCGATACGTTTACCGATCAGGTCTTGCGGTTGCTGGATCCCGGCGTGAGTGTGGATGTAGATTCCCGAGTGGCGGAACGACCGCGATGGGAATACCGGAATAGCGATGAACGGAGGACTGGCTTCAAATCTGGACACAAGGTATGAGGAAAACGACATTTCCGAGACGTCGAACTCATGATGGCGCATCTGCCGGAAGAAGATTTCCTCGACCACGAGGTTCAGGTAGGTCAAATCGATGCCGTCAAACCTTACACGGTTTTCCATAATCGGGCGCGTCCGGTCGTAATCCCAGCATGCCAGCGTCAGTCTCAGATTTTCCGTTGAGCTCATCAGAATAGTCCTTTCGTTAGGCAGCTGTGGAGGCGCCCGGAGCGGACACACGAAGTATGCTCAGATCCGTCACGACGATCCCATTGAGGAGAGTCGTGACAGCGGCCGATCCAGAACGGGTCGCCGAAGGAGGATAGTCAGCCGAAACCAAGAATCAGTAATTTAGCGTTCGTTAACGGTCAGTAAAATGTCGTCAAACAGCTTCGCTTGACGATACACCGCCCCCACGTACCCAGTAGCGAAACGACCCGTCTTCAATGTTGATGGTGAGTCGATCTCACTGTGTACCGCCCCACTCTGAAAAGATTCAGGACGCCTTTGTGCACACAAAAGAATCGTTGAGTCTGCGCGGGCGATTCGAACCTGGGTCCGGATTGTCCTCATCCCAAAGGCGAGATGTGCAGGTGTACGATTTTCCATTCCGCGTCTTCTTTCGCCCAAATCATAGTGGCCCTAAAGGTTCCCCCCTCGACGCTTCCGCCGGCTGGATTCCTTACTATTCCACCGGTGTAAAACGTAGCTACCGCCGCGATGCCACCAAAAACTTTGGCTTCCAGGCTTCCAACGGTGACGCGGTACTCAAGACCGGCATCAAACGCGGCTTGGATGGCACTTTCGGTTCGCAGGCCAACCTCGGAGCCTAGGATTCCACCGGCCCGTGCGTACGACGTTGCTTCAGGGTGCCAGAATGAAACGTAAGTGGCGTCTGAGTCGTTAAGTCGTGCATAGAATTCCAGTACCGCCGCTTTGACATCCTCCTCGTCATTTTGGGCCAGGGCTGGAGTCGTCAAGAAGAGGCCTGCCAGAAACAACGTTGGCAACACTTTCATATCAGAGTTCCTTTGTTGGATTGTTGAGAATGCAACTGTTGATTGCGAACACCGTCTCCGCATTATGCCAGATGCCCGGCGGATTTCTCGAGACTTGACCACTGGATTTACCGTGCTGACACTATTGCTTTAATTTGTTCAGATTACTTCAGGCCTTCTGTCTCCGCTGAGAATATTCAAAACAAGAGGCCAATCTCAATGAAGATCGCGTCATCGTGGGGCATTGCCTCCCTCGATCGGGGAATATGTTCGGCGAGCTGAACCGAAAACAAGCGCGCACGAACTCTGAACAAAATGATCGTCTATACTTCGAGAAATCAAGAATTTGAAGGTCATTCCGCCAACTTAGAGAATCGTTGACACCGGGAAGCAGTTTCAGTAGCCTGCCAGAAACCGAAGCAACAGAGGAAGGTCGTTTGGCGAGAGAACCCGGACGGTGACTCAATCATGTCAATTTTCAGGAATTCGGAGGTGGAACACAGGCCATGAATCAATCAGATGATAGTTCGTTCGATCGTCGCGATTTCATGAAGCTGGCCGCGGGAAGCGCCGCGGCGATGACCGCCCGTCCACAGTCGGCTGGGGCGCAGAGCGTGGAACCCGGGCAGGCGACGACAGCTGCGACGGCCGATGAATCTGGAGCGGCGAACGCGCTGATCACGGAGCATCCCGGTTCGGATTTCATGGTGGACGTGTTCAAGACACTCGATCTCGAATACATTGCGTCCAACCCGGCCTCCAGCTTTCGAAGTTTGCAGGAGTCGCTGATCAACTACGGAGGGAACACAAACCCGGAATGGCTGACGGCAATGCATGAAGAGTCATCGGTGGGGATGGCGCGCGGCTACTTCAAGATCGAAGGCAAGCCGATGGCAGTGGCGGCGCATGGCGTGGTGGGACTCCAGCACGCAGCGATGGCCGTCTACCATGCGTACTGCGACCGCGTGCCTGTGTACATCATTCTGGGCAATACGTTTGATGCGACCGAGAGGCGGCCTGGGGCGGAATGGCGGCACAGCGTACAGGACGCAGCAGCCATGGTCCGCGACTACATCAAGTGGGACGATATGCCGATCTCGCTGGGGCATTTTGCTGAATCGGCTGTACGAGCGTACAGCATTGCGATGACGCCCCCGACGTTGCCGGTCGTTCTCGTTGCCGACAGCGCGCTGCAGGAAGCGCCGATGGATGCGGAGGAGCCACTGAGCATTCCCAAGCTGAACACCCCGCGACCGCCGGCCGGCGACTCGGGGGCGGTGCCCGAGGTGGCCCAGATGCTGGTCGCCGCGGAAAATCCGGTGATCACGGGAGGCCGGCTCGGACGCACCGCCAACAGCATTGAACTACTCGTCGAACTGGCCGAGACCTTGCAGTGCCCCGTTTCGGGTTGGAATTTTCCCTCACGTCATGCGCTCAACGGAGGCGGGATCGGAGATGCCGACTTGATTCTGGCTCTGGAGCCCCCGGACCTGTGGGGCGACGTCAATACGATGACGGATCAGCTGGTGCGTACGAGCCGGTCCGATTTGAAGCCTGGCGCCAAGATCGTCACGGTTTCCTCCACCGATCTCTTCATGAAGAGCAATTACCAGGACTTCCAGCGCTACCAGGAGGTGGACCTGGCGATCGCAGCGGACGCGGAGGCGACGCTGCCTTCGCTAATTGAGGCAGTCCGCCGTCTGCTGACCGCAGACCGCCGCCGGGTGTTTGAGGATCGCGGTGCGAAAATCGCAGCGTCGCGTGTGCAGAGGCAGGAGAGGGCGCGTCGGGAGGCCGCCGCAGTCTGGGATCTGAGCCCGATCAGCTCCACGCGCATCGCCTATGAGTTGTGGGATCAGATCAAGACCAAAGACTGGTCTCTCGTCAGCGGCGGCCGAGGGCCGGGTGGGGCACAGGAGCTCTGGAATTTCGAAAGACACTACCATACCACTGGGGACGGGCAGGGGGCGGGCTCAGTCGCTCCCAGCGCCCTGGGTGCGGCGCTCGCGAACCGGAAATACGGCCGTCTTTCGATCAGCATTCAGAACGACGGCGACCTGATGTACGCTCCCGGTGTCCTCTGGACGGCTGCGCATCACCGCATTCCGTTATTGGCCATCATGAACAACAACCGGGCCTACCATCAGGAAGTCATGCACCTGCAGCGCATGGCGGCCCGCCACAACCGCGTCCTGACCAACGCGCACGTGGGCACGTCGATCGATGATCCCAACATAGACTACGCCAAGCTGGCCGAAAGCATGGGATGGTACGCTGAAGGACCCATCACGGAACCCAACGACGTCGGACCGGCTCTAAGGTGGGCGATTGCGCGGGTCGAAGCGGGCCAGCCCGCGTTGCTCGACACCGTGATGCAGCCCCGCTAGGGAGGAAGCCATGAACCACACGCTAGGAAATCGCCGCTCGGAAGGCGCCTTCGTTTGGGTAGTGACGGTGGCGCTGCTACTGGCCGCCTCGGGCGCAACAGCAGAGTCGCAGGAACCGCCCTCGGGCGCCACGGCGGCTCTTGCGGGAGATTCCGATCGTGGCAAGGAACTCTACAACTCGATTGGCTGCTGGCAGTGTCACGGCTATTCGGGTCAGGGAGGAACGGGTAGCCGGCTGGCCCCGGATCCCATTCCATTCTCCGCATTCACCGGGTATATCCGCGAACCCAGGCGTGCGATGCCGCCGTATTCATCGAAAGTCGTGGCGGATCAGCAATTGGCCGATATCTACGAGTTTCTGAAAACGATTCCGCAACCGAGGGACCCGGAGGATATTCCGCTACTGAACCAGTACCTGGACTGAACGGTCGGCCTTTTTGCGCGCGATGCGCAATTCTTCGGCGCCATGCGCAGTTCAGATGCTCTGCTCGGCGTGTGCGTGCGTGGTAGCGTCAAGTTGAGCGGTTCGGCCGTGTGTTCTCGCCGTCAACTGCCAGATAACGGGCGTCCTTTCGTTCCGTGACACTGCCGCCACGCATGCGGCGGCTTCGTCAGACTTCCATTTGCGGGTCTTTGCATCGGCGGGCCCTCAACGCTTTAATTGAAGAACCAACGTACGACGCTGTATGTCGCGGCGGCCAGCTGCTTGGGCATCTCGAGATGCCCGTAGTGCGTCATCAGAGGATCCCAGACCATCAGCCGAACCTTCGCATTCGGGTTCTTCGCGCGATACTCGTTGGCGAAGAACACTTCCACGCTCTTCATCGGATCCTCAGGTACCCAGTGGTTGCGGTCATAGTGTGCGACCGTCCACACCATCTGCGTGTAGCCATCCATACGCGTGTAGTGAGTGGAGAATAGATCCTTGCTCACGTCCTCCAGATTGACGCCCCAAGGATTACCCGTCTTCTTGAGCAGGTTTTCGATCTCCACCTCGACCCGGCCTTTCTGTTCGATACCTCCGCCGTGCTCGAGGTTCTGGATCTGCTGCTTGAAGTTGGCCCTCCGGCGTCCCTCCGCCTCGAGCCACCGTTCCGCAATTTGATAATAAGACATTCCGGCCTCATAGAGTGGATTCAGAAACCCGCTGTAGCCGCGGCTGTACCCCTCTGGGTTGCGGCGCTCGAGGATATGAAGCGGTTTTGGTTGGTCCGGTACAGCGGCTATTCCAACGATTTCGGGATTCCGGGCTTCACGCACGCGATCGAGTCGGGCGGGTCCGCCGCTACCCCAACCCAGATGCCGTCCTTGGAGGCGCTCCCGTAATTCCGGGTCGTCGTTTGCGAGCATCGCGATTTCACCGGAGGTCGAGTGGCCTATCAGGAGGATGTCTCCCTCTGTGTGCTTCATGACGAGCGCTTTCACACCCTGCATGATCACGCTGTTCGTCAGGAGGGTGTTTCGGAGTTCGTACTCCTCCATTGGAAGCTCACGGTCGAGCAGGTAAGCAGGCTGACGGCGTATATCCTCGATCGGTCGCTCCCAGCCTCCATATTTGAAATTGCCCGGAATCGTAACGATCATCACATTCATTTTCTGCGCCAGATACTGCGCCCAGCCCGGCTGGTTCTTCAGATCAACGTAGAACTCGTACATGTTTGCGGCGCCGCCGTTCATGATGATCAGCCAGGGATAATTCTGGGCCTGGGGATCGACACTCGTGAGCCGGAATCCGGTAATGTCCCACTCCAGGTTGTAGCGCGTGTAACGCTCTACGATCCAATCGGCCTTGTACCCGAGCTGTTCGGGAGAGATTGCGGCCACATCCCGTGGATCGAAGGCGCCACCAGGAGCTTTGAGGGCAAGTTCAGTGACAGCCTGGGCACTCCCGGGTAGGTCGAAGCCTTCACCAAGCGCGCGGAAATCCGCGTCGGGTAGTGAAACGTATACGGATTCGGAATCATCGAGCAGCGACCAGATTTTCTGTTCGATCTCGCGGTGGTTCCGCGGGTCCTGAGCAGCGGCCGCAGGCTGACCCCCCAGAGCCAGGACGGTCACAGCCACAGTCGCTAGTGTAAGAATCATTCTTCGGTTCATAGGTCCACACTCCGTTGGATCGGTCAGGGACGGTTACTCTTCTATGTCCAGAGCATAGACGAAAGTTAGAAGTCCTGCCCAGATGAAAATGGGGGTGGGTTCGAGGATCCCACCAAACCGTTGCACACGGAATTCGCCCCGCATTGCGTGTCTCGAACGCCAAAAGTTCCCTGCGTGCTTTCCTCAGCGTCGACCTCATATCGATCTGTCTTCGCCCGAACCTCGCCTGTCGAACAAACGATGGATTTCACGAGACTGATTGAAGTTGCCGAGATCTGGCGGGTCAGACTTGGATATTTAAGTCGAGGATCGCGGGGTCGAGCGCCGTACGGCTCATTGATTACAGCAATCGTGCCCCGACACAGGGTGCCCGACGGGCGCCTAGTTTCGTCAGCCTGCGATAGAACGCAAACGCGGGAAATAGGTGCCCGTCCCTCCTTCTTCCGATCCGTGTTCCGATCAGTGGTGCGAATGGTTCCTCCCGTTCAGCGGCGTTGCCGCATACGGCAGAACCTTGTTGTACGTGATGTCGTTGGAAGCGACGCCGTCAATGTTGACAGAGGCGTCACCGAAAATCGTCAGTGGCGTCGTTCGAAGGTCGCTCAAGATCGCGATCACGGCAATGTCAATGACATCGTCGCCGAAACGTCGGCCGTTTGGCCATCCACCCGGGACCACTCCACCGCCAAACCCCGCCTGGACGGAACTGACCAGGGTATCGCCACCGAAGATGCCGAGCCGATGAAAGCCCGCGTCGTCCGGGTTGCCTGCCAGGCGCACCACCGGTGTCGACAAATCCACTTTGATCAGATCGGGTATAAAGATCCCGGCCAGATCGGTGCGGCCTGTCTGCTGGATCTCGGGTACGCCCAGAACCACTGCGAGTTCCGGTGCGAGCGCGTATTTCTCAAACAGTTCGGCGTCATCCGCAGGTGTCGAGCGATTGTAGAGGTCCTTGTCCTCGATCGCGACAAGCGCTTCGTTAAACAGCGGGTTGCCCTGCCGTGCGACCTGAACCCAGCTGCCCACCCTATAGTCGAGCTTAGCTCCCCGGAATCCCGGACGAACTCGGCGACTGAGGATCGTGACCCGGCGCCGGCTCGTTGTCGCGTACACCCCGACGACCTGGGCCTCACCTCCAATTTCTGCGAGCGGAATCTGGAGGACAATCGTGTGGACGTTGAATCCACCCTGGCTGTCAAAAGGTTTGTTGGGACCCGAAAAGCCAAAATCAAGGTCGAAAATGGATTGGATATCACCGTAAAAGCCGTCGTCTCGCTGTCCCGCGAAGGACCGATACCCGTTACTGAGATTCGCAATCGACTGCCGCGAGTACAGGTCGAGCGAACCTTCCCCATCCACGCCTTCGCGAGCTCGCAGATCGCCGTCCAGGAGCTGGTTGTAGTGCGCGGTTACGCGTCCCTGATTGTTCGGGGGAACGATACCGGTTCCCAGCAGGCTCGTCGTGCCGAATTGATCCACGCGGCGGACGGTATATGTCTGAGTGAAGTTCTGGGACGCACCGTCAATACTTTCGATCGAACCCAGATAAGTCTGAAGGATGGTGTCCCGGTTCTTGTACACGCTGTCGAACTGAAACTGGTAACTGAACGTCGACCTGCCCGCCGCAAGATCGGTGCCGGTAGCGACGTGAATCTCGTACAGAACGTTTTCGTCAAACCGGTATGCGTTCGGCCCAATGCCCGGCTCCTCGAAGGGGAAGACTGCCAATGCCGTCGTCAGGTGCTTGGTTCCGCCTGTACCGGAGAGGAAGGCATACAGATCGGTGGTGTTGGCCGCATCATCCAGGGTGATCAGGGGTGCATCCATGTGACTGGCGCCAGACCACATACGGGCGCAACGATGACGATCAGCCCTGCGACCCAGGGCAAGGTATTTTTTAAGAGTTTGGTCATGACGGATCCCTTTCTCCTTAAACAGATGGAATAGATATCAATTGACTGTAGGCTTCCAACACATGCTTGAAATGGCGTCCAGGTCGCGTCGTTCCGACGGAAGAAGCGTCTGCTCGATCGCGCCGGCTTGCTCGAACCTACGGCAAGCTTCTTCGCCCTCGCCCGCCTTGGCCGCGATGGCTCCGGCATGATAGAAGAGTCGGCCGTCCTGCGTGCCCGCGGCCAGCGCCTGCGCCATGACGGTCCGGGCCCTGTCCGTGTGACCGGCCGCGGCCAGAGCCCAGGCGTGTGCATCGAGAGTGAAGACGTCTTGACGGAGGGCAAGCTCGCCCTCGGCCAGGTCGAGGGCCTGTTCCGTGCGTTCGCCTCGCGTTGCCAGGTAGAGTGCGAGCGTTCGAGCATCCCGCCTGGCTCCCGTGGCAACCAGGTCCGACTCAACCTGGCGTGCCTCATTTTTGCGGCCCGATGCGGCCAGGGCTTCGGCCAGTACCCACTGAGTTTCCGGCAGTGGATTTCGTCCGACGGCCTGCCTCAGCGGGAGGATTGATTCCTGGGCACGGCCGGTGGCGAGCAATACGCGCCCACGCGCGAGAAGAGCCCCTGCGTGATCGCCTTGAAATCGCAATCCGGTTTCTGACGCCTGGAGCGCGTTCTCGACCGACCCCGCCTGAAGCTCGTACAGTGCCAGTCGGGCATGGACCCAGGCCGCGGCCTCCACATCACGAGGGCTGACAGCGTCCGCAGCCATTCGCATCAGTTCGACTGCCCCTTCCCCATCCCCGCGCAGCCAGCGCATATGTGCGGCGCGGCTAAATGACTGCATGCCGGGCCGCAAATTGACCATCGTCTGGTATGCGTCCCCGGCTTCGTCGAGGCGCCCCTGTTCCATCAGAACGTCGCCCAGCAGGCCGTAGTCAAAAGGTGAGCCCCTCTCCTCAATCAGCCGTTGGGCCAGAACTTCGGCTTCCCGGAACTGGTGAATCTGATGGAGGACATGCCCCTGGATCAGAATCGCGCCGAGGTTGCCCGGGTCGAGCGCTTCCAAACAGCGCCCCGATTCCTGCGCACGCCAGTAGTAGCCCGAGTCATCCGCCGCTCGGGCTTTCGCGACAAAAAACCAGTCGAGCTGTTCCAGGCGGCCGCGGGTGGAGGGTGTCCCCCGAATTTTTTCCTGCAGTTTCACGATTTCCATATCGAGTGTGCCCGTGCCCCGGTGAGGCGCCAATGCGGCACGACAAGGGCTCGGCAGCGTGTTCGACAAGCTCTCGTTTCGCTCCGCTGTCGAACAGCCCGTAAGAGCACATAGAAGCAGCGCGCAGGCAAATTTGAGGGACCCCTCCCAACCCCCGCACCACATCCGATTCAAAGCGTTGCTCCTCAACATTAATCCTCCCTTGGAGTTGGAACACGTTTCTCAGTCTTCATAAGGTCGATACGAGCTGCGCCAGGCTTTTGGATTTCAGAAACAGAAAAATACCTTTGGCCGGCTTGGGATAGAATCTTTTTTCTAGAGGGTCTGTTTTGCCTTCAGAGGCATCCGAATGGCTATTCCGCCTCGTAAACAATGTAAGGAGAGGGATTGTCTGGCGAGAAACCAGTTAGCCGCGACGGACGCCAGGAGGCTTGTCATGAACTGATCGGCCACATTGCCCAGGGCGACGAGGCCGCGCTTGCTGCGCTCTACGATTTGACCAGTTCAGTCGTTTTCGGCCTGGCGGCGCGAATTCTCCGCGATCCGCGGGATGCGGAGGAAACAACCTTAGAGGTGTATCTGCAAGTATGGCGGTCTGCAGCCGACTATACCGCCGAGCGCGGGAGCCCCATGGCGTGGCTCGCCACGATGGCAAGAACGCGAGCGATCGACAGTCTGCGGGCCTCCCGGCGATGGGTCAATTCGGCCGCCCCCCTGCCCCCGGGATTCAACGAGCCAGGGAGTGACCCGGCGGAGTCGTTGCTGATCGGGGAGCGCGAGGCTCAGGTCAGGGAGGCGTTGAATGCGCTCAAACCCCAGCAGCGGGAGGTTCTGGAAATCGCGTACTTCCGCGGATTGACGCATGTAGAAATAGCCCGGCTGCTTGGCCTGCCACTGGGCACGGTCAAGACCCGAATTCGGAACGGCATGATGCAGCTCCGAGAGCACTTTACAGAATTGGAAGGGGAATTGTGACGCTCAAACCGGGGCATTCGATCGAACAGGCTCAAGAGTACGCCTCCCTGTATGTGTTGAAAGCCCTGCCCCCGGGGGAATCGGACGCTTTCGAGCGACACATGAGCGAAGGATGCCAACTGTGTCGCAAGGAGGTTCAAGCCATGGAAGGCACGTTGGGCGAACTGGGTGTGCTTTTGTCTGGGACTCCTCCGTCGGGCCTTCGTCGGCGCCTCCTCGATCGGCTTCGGTCGAATGAAAGTGCCAAAGCGACGGGTTCACCCCAGGTCTGGAAGAATTGGGGCGCGACGCCCACCCCATCGGACGGTAGCGAAGAACCGCAGCCGGGCTGGAGCTCCGTACGGGCCGAAGACACCGAATGGGAAGCAACCGGCCTGCCCGGAATTAACGTGCGGCGCCTCCACGTTGATACGGCGAAACAGTACGTTACGATGCTGGTGCGTATGGATCCCGGGGCCAGCTACCTTCCGCACCGCCATCACGATGCCGAGGAGTGTTTTGTTCTCGAGGGGGAACTGAGGGTGGGGGACGAGGTGTTGGGCAGAGGCGACTACCAACGGGCGGAAGCCGGCAGCGTTCACGGTGTCCAGAGTACCGAGACCGGTTGCACGCTCCTGATTCTCTCCTCCACCCAGGACAGACTTCTTCCTTGATTTACCGCTAGAAGCGAAGGACCGAACCCGGGCGGTCCAGGCTCTCGGAATCCGACGCGTTGAAGGTTCTTCTTAAAAATGATTTTCCCTGCCGTTTCCGCCACCGCCTGCTTCAGCTGTTTGTTCCGAGCGCGCAGATCGGTGACTCGACTCGACGTCGCTTCCCGCGTTGCATCCCCGGCCGAGAGCCTCTTCCGACCTTCGAGAAACTCCTGCCTCCATCGATAGAACCGATTTGATGGAATCCAGACTGCGCGTCGCAACAGTCGGCGTGAATAGCGGCAACCGCACTTGCCGGACCCGGTGGATTTCATTCCGCAGGAGTGGCCGTCATGAACTCGATGTGGCCGAGCCCGACGAAGAGACAACGAGAATCTTCGTGCCTCTGACAGGGGTGTGTTTGAGTTCGAGGAGGGCTCGATTTGCTTCTTCGAGCGGAAAGGTCTGAACTTCGGGTTTGAGGGAGACCTCCGCAGCGACGGAGAGGAATTCGGTAATGTCCTGACGTGTCACATTGGCCACTGACTTGATCTCGCGTTCGAGCCACAGGTGTTCGTGGTAGATGAGATTCAAAAGATACTGCTTGTCGGAATCTTCTTTGCGGATGGCGTTGATGACGAGCCGGCCTCCGGGACGCAGGTTCTTGAGCGCTTCGACTACCGGCTTCCAGACGGGAGTGGTGTCGATGATGGCATGTAGCTTTTCAGGCGAGGGGTCGGTCGTGTCGCCTGCCCAAGTCGCACCCAGTGTGAGCGCAAATTTCCTGGCTGCAGGATCTCTGGCGAAGACGTAGATTTTCGTGTGGGGAAGGACGTGCCGGACCGTCTGCAGGACGAGGTGGGCGGATCCTCCGAAGCCAGTCAGACCCAGCGAATCGCCATCGTTCAAGTTGGCAAGCTTCAGGGCCCGGTATCCGACCGCTCCAGCGCACAACAATGGGGCGGCATGCACGTCGCTAAATACGTCGTGGATCGGATACGCGTAGTTTTCGCGAACGGTCATATACTCCGCGTAGCCGCCGTTGGCGTCCCGTCCCGTCGCGCGGAACTCTGTGCTGAGATTTTCGTCCGTGCCGCCCGATGAGGAGTGGATCCAGCCGACACCGATGCGCTGACCTAGCCCCAGCTTCGCCACCCCTTCACCGAGTGCTTCGACTCGGCCGATCACTTGATGTCCCAGGACGATCGGCAGCTTGGCCGGAACCGTTCGGCCCTCGATTTCGTCCAGTTCAGTGTGACATACCCCGCAAGTTGAAACTCGGAGCAGGACTTCCCCAGGTTGTGGTTCAGGGGCCGGTAAGTTGACCATCTCCAGGGGATTGTCGACTTCGTCAAGCGAAACGATGTGTCGCAGGATCATCGCTCTCATCGGACTGTTCCTTTGCTTGCAAAAAACAATATGATACGCGTGCCGGCAATCAAGGACACGTTCCGGTGCCGTTCGCTTGTCGTCAATGTTGAGGCTGTGCAGGGTTTGAATTCACGAAAGAACAATGGCGGATTCGACAGAGTCCAAGCTCTGCCATCAGCCATGCTTCGGCCAGCCGATCATGTCGGTGTGTCCAACGATAATATCGGATCTCCCGGCCTCGATGTGGGCCCGGCGTCGTTCACGCCACTGTCCCCACTCCGACACCCGGTTCGGGGCGATTTGGGATGCGGCCTCGAACCAATCGTCGAGCAGGAGGTGCTGCAGCGCCTGATCGGCACGTTTGACACGCCAATCGCTTGCCTCACTGCGAGCGCGGTAGTCACGGTCCTCGAACATCTCTCCCGCCCGCCGCGCCCCACCGGGACCGAGTGCCGGACCGAAACCCTTGTTCCCCAGCTGATGTCTGTTGAACAGTTCACCGACCTCCCGATCTTCCGCTTCCGCCGGATCGCAGCTGATGCGCCCATTGTAGCTTAGGGTGAAACAGACGGATGCTCGGGCATTGATCGAGCGTTGGACCAATCGTGCGAGCCAGTCTTCCGAAACCAGGTCGAGTAGGGCCGACGCTGTCACCAAACATCGCTGGGGTAAAACCACGCGATCGAGCTGGGTCGCGAGATCGAGGGCCACACAGCGTATACGGCACTCGAAATGGATCGTGCGAACGATCAGCTGGCCCTCGCCTTCGAAGACGTGCGCGCCCGAGGACCCGACCCATGTTCGCATCCGGTCGTTCAGGGCATCGAGCAGCGACGGATTTCGCTCGACCAACAGCCAGTCCTGGGAGCCACCCAGCAGCGGGGCCAGGTAACGCAAGTTGGCACCGGTGCCGGCGCCGAGATCGACGACGTGAATCGGCCGATCGCGGGTACCGGTGGGGCGGAGGGCTTGCGCGACGATTGCCGCGAGTTCAGAGGACCGCGACGCTACATCGAGCGGTTCGCGCATATGAAGCCATTCGTCTGAGAAATCGTTCACGACTCGCCGTTCACAAGACCCTCGAGTGCGGCCCCAAACCGCCTCGAGGCCTGGTGCCATGTCGGCAGCAACTCGGCCGCGGCCAACGCGTTCGTAGCCAGACGCCGGCGCGTATTCGGATCGTCCATGAGTTTTGCCAATGCTTGGGCCAGCGCCCGCTCATCCCCCGGGGATACGAGCACACTTGCATTTGCGGGCACGGTCTCAGGGATCGCGCCGGCGAGCGTGCTGACAACAGGTATGCCGCCGGCGATGGCCTCGGCCAGGGCCATGCCGTAACCTTCCAGATGAGAGGCGAGCACGAACACGTGGCAACGGGCGTACTGGTGTTCAAGCTCAGATCGATCGACCTCCCCGAGCAAGCTTATTCTCGGGCCGAGTCCCAGCCGCTCGATCTGCCGGCGCAATCCTTCGGCGGTTCCGGGGTCGCGGGTCACGCTACCCACGCAGTACAGATGCCACGGGCGGTCCCCAAGTTGCGCAAGCGCCTTGAACAGCACATCGTGACCCTTGCGCGGGGTCAAGGTCGCGACGCAGAGAAGGTTCAACGACGCCTCCCCGCGGTGCGAAGTATCGGTTCGAGCTTTCAGGCTATCCGGTCTGCCCGACACAGCGTCCACACCCGGCCTCACCACACGGATCCGATCGGTCGCGACACCGAACTCGCCGAGCTTGCGCGATGTCCACTCACTCGTCACCACCACTCGCCGCACAAACGTGAGCGAAGCGCGTTCCGATGCCCATGCGGTTCGAACTGTTTCCGCATCCAGGCCCGTCTCCAGCGCAACGGGATGGTGGATCAGGGCGACGAGACAGAGGCGCTCCGCTTCCGCCTCCAGCAGTTTCGACAGGCCACTGAGCGCCAGGCTGTCGATGACGACGATTCGCCCGTCCGGAATCCTGGCGAGCACCCCGCGGGCATGAACCAACGCAGACGCCGTCGGTTGCGGAAAACTTGAATCGAGAGAACACACGTCGACATGCCAGCCCAGCCGGCCCAGCCCATCGACGATGTGCCGGTCGTAGATGTAGCCTCCGGTCTGGGTCTCGGGATCACCGGGCAGTAGCAGGCTTAGGGCACCTGGCCGAGGATCCGTCGCAGACCCTTGCGTGGTAGTGAACACTAGCCCGGATCCGTCAATTTGTTCTCGTATGCCGCCCATGCGATATGTGATTCGTGCAGGGTCACGCGCATGGAAATCAGTCCATGCGCACCGTGGCCGACTTCGCCACTCCGAATCCGATCCGCCAGGCGATCGAAAATGGTGCGTGCGAGGAACTCTGTCGTCGTATTCTGGTCGGTCCAGGAAGGCTCCTCGTCGAGGTTGCGGTAGTTGAGCTTTGACAGCACGGACCCGAGTGCCTGCCCTGCCAGACCGATGTCGACGACGACACCGTTCTCATCCAGCTCCGGTCTGCGCAATTCAACGTCGACCACATACGTCGCGCCGTGAAGACTTTGAGCAGGACCGAAAACGTCGCCCTTGAAACTGTGCGCTATCATGAAATGGTCGCGGACGCAGATGCTATACATGGTCCTTTCCTCCTCGCGCCTCGTCTCCGTCTAGAAAAACCGTACACGCGATCCGTCAGCCCGCTGCGAAGGGCTTCGGGTAGACGATCCTATGACACAACGTGCGCCCGGGTCCGATTGCGAGCGTTTGCATGAGCGTTGGCAGCTCGTCGAATCTGCTTTCACCGGTGATCAGTGCGTCGAGCGCGGAATCGCCGAGCAGTCGGAGAACGAACTCCATCCGGCGTCTCAGAGTCCACCGGCCCCGCTGTGCGGGGGCGATGGACCCGACTTGCGATGCGCGCAAACTCAGACGTCGACTGTGGAAAGCCTCTCCCAATGGCACCGCAGGCCGACGGTTCCCATACCAGCTCAACTCGATGACCTTCGCCTCGAAACCGGCGAGATGGAGAGCAGTGGACAGACCCTCCTCGGTCGCGCTGGTGTGAAAGACCAGATCGGCCTCGGGGGCTGCGTGCCCGGGCAATCGAAAACCCACTCCCAGAGCGGCGGCGACGCTTGCTTTGTCGGGATCGATGTCGATCAGTTCGACACTACAGCCCGGAATCTTCGCGGCCAGCCAAGAAACGAGACAACCCAGCGTACCGGCACCGACGATGGCGATCCGGTCTCCGATCCTCGGGACCGCGTCCCACAGACCGTTGACCGCGCTTTCGAGGTTGGCGGCGAGAACGGCACGCTTGGTAGGCACACCGTCCGGCAGCGGATACACGGCTTCGGCCGGCACAACGTAGCGGGTCTGATGGGGATAGAGGCAGAAAACCACGCGGCCCCGCATTCCGGATGGTCCCTGTTCCACTTGCCCGACACTGCTGTATCCATACTTGACCGGAGCAGGAAAGTCGCCGGCCTGAAACGGCGCCCGCATCCGTTCGAACTCGCTCGACGGTACGGCACCCGTGAAGACCTGGGCTTCTGTGCCACGACTGATGCCGCTGTACAGCGTGTGGACCCGCACGTCCCCCTCCCTCGGTTCGGGCAAAGTCTCGGCACGGATCTCGCCCGATCCCGGTCCTACGACCCAGAACGAGCGCGCATCGTCGATGGCATAGGACATGAGGTTTTTCTCTCGGTGGCCGTCGATACTTGCTGCATACAGCAGAAGATGCAAGTATTCTTCGAAATCCGGAATTTAGAAACTCTTGAACCTGACGCGCTCGAAACGGTCCAGGTACAGGCCTTCTACACTATACAAAAGGCGGGTTTGTTCAAGATTAGAAAAGGAATTCTCCACGGTCATGTCGATCCTGGCTCACAGAGTGCGTCGCCAGCCCACCGCAGCACAGGACTCCCGTTGGAGCGTTGCTGTGTCATTCTTCGCGGTAGCGGGAGTCGCCCCGATGGTGGGGTGGTTCCTCGAACTCGGCAGACTCTTTCCGCTCAAAGCGATCTTGATTTTTGGCTTCGGCGCCACTCTGATTGTGGCGTTTGCAGATCGTTACCTGGCCTCGGAGTCGTTCGGTTCGGCGAACCGTGTGACGCTGGCACGCGGTGCGATGGCCGCGCTGTTGCTTGCGATGATCGGTGAAAGCGCGACCCCGGCCCGAGCCTGGTTTGCGGTGACCGTCGCCTCGCTTGCTATCGCACTCGACGGTATCGATGGCTGGCTTGCACGGAATCGAGGTCATACGAGCGATTTCGGTGCGCGTTTCGACATGGAAACCGACGCGTTGTTGATCTTCGGCACCGCCGCACTGGCGTGGCAGCACGGTAAGGCCGGACCCTGGATCCTTGCGGCCGGACTGATGCGCTACGTGTTCGTCGCATCGAGCTACCTACTGCCGTGGATGAGGCGGACGCTGCCGAAACGTCGACGGCGTCAGGTGATCTGCGTCGCGCAAGCACTGTCGTTGACCCTCTGCCTCGCGCCGCCGGTCCTGCCGCCGGTCAGCGATGTCGTAGCATTGGCGGGACTCGCGCTACTGAGCAGTTCGTTTGCCATTGATGTGGCCTGGCTTTGGGGCGGCGCCCGCCGACCATCGCGGCAATAGTGTCAGAGTCACAATCGTTGTTCCCTGCCGTCGATGGGTCGAAGCGCCTACCCTAGAGTGATCACCTCACAGTTGTTGACGGGGGGGAGCCGCAGTTCATCTTCCCAGGATTTCCCATTGAAATTCGCCCGCATCATCTTGATCACTTCGTTGTGGGCGACGATCAGAACCCTCTGGCCGACATGGCGATTCTGAATGCTGCGGAGAGCGTTTCCCGCCCGTGTCCACAGGAGCGTGTAGTCTTCCACGCCAGGTGAGTCGATGACGTATCGGAAATCGTTCAACACGAATGTGTCGCTTGCGTGTAGGGGGATGTCGGCTGCCGGTCTTCCGGTGAGAACTCCGTAGTCCCTCTCAATGAAGTCGGGTTCGACATGCAGCTCCCCAATACCCAAGCTATCGGAGATTATTGAAGCTGTCTGGCCGGCTCGTTGGAGGGGTGACGTGTATGCATAGCGGATCTCCTCTGATCGAAGCTGCTCGGCCACTGCCAGCGCCTGGGCTCGGCCCAGCTCGGTCAGGGGAGTATCGCGCCGGCCGTTGATCAGGGAACGCGAATTATCCATATCCTGACCATGACGCACAAGGAAGAGCCTGGCCGAGGTTTGCTTCTCTGAAATCACCGATTAAACCAGGGAATGGTCCGAGGGTTGCAATTGACATAGTCTCCCAAAATGAGGTGTTCCGTGGACTGCGATGGGCTTTCGGAGAACATCCGCTCGCCCCCGCCACGATCTCCCCGGGCGCGGCTTCGAAAACGGAACAATTGACGGAGGGGAGTGTTTGTGTTTAGCTCGGACGCGGGTGAGACACCCTTCTCCAGGTTTTTCGCGAATGAATTCATGACGTTGGTGGCCTCCAAGCCATTGTACGTGCGTGTTGGAAGCACGAACTGCACTTTTGACACGGGCCAAGGTTGTTTCGAGATGGAAATAGAGTTTGGCACAGCCACAGGGGACTCGATTTACCGATCGGGGTCGGCCCGTCTCCCGACTACCCTCGGTGAATTTACCGTTACCGTGTACCGGGACCGGGAACTCAAAGAGCACCTTGCGATTCGCATGGGTGACCTGCACGGCCCGCCGTCACTGGTTCGCATCCATTCCGAATGCCTGACGGGGGATGTGTTCGGCTCTCTGCGCTGTGATTGCGGGGAGCAGTTGCAGGCCGCGCTGCACTACATTTCCGAGGAAGGCCGGGGTCTGCTCCTGTACCTGAGGCAGGAGGGGAGGGGCATCGGATTGAACAACAAGATTGATGCCTACGCTTTGCAGGACCAGGGGATGGATACGGTGCAAGCGAACCTGCATTTGGGATTTCCCGCCGACGTGCGGACTTACACGCACGCCGCCGCGATGATCAAGGACCAGGGAGTCTACTCGGTTCGACTTGCGACCAACAACCCCGCGAAAGTGAATGCCCTGGAGGCTTTCGGAATTCGTGTCGTTGAACGGGTCCGACACCAGATCCCACCACGGCCGGAAAATTACGCATACCTTCAGACGAAAGCGTCCAAAATGGGTCATCTCCTGAGCCAGTTGCCAACCGTCGCCACCGCCTCAGGCGAAGGTCTGACGGACCATGTTCCCCAAGGCACGTTCTTTGAAACCGCGCTGGGGCCCGATAACCGGGGCGCGGCGTCCCGATTGCGCGCCAGCCTGAGGGAAGCCGAGGTGCTTCGAGACGCCGAGGTACTACGAAACAAGGAGGCAGTGCCGTCGGTCACATTGAGCTACGCCCAGAGCCTTGATGGGTCGATCGCGGCTGAGGCCGGCAAACCGTTCCAGCTCAGCAATCCCGAATCGCAAGCACTGACGCACCGACTGCGTTCGATGCACGATGCGGTCCTGGTCGGAATTAACACACTTCTGTCGGACGATCCGCGCCTGACGGTTCGCCTGGTCGAGGGACGGAACCCCCAGCCCGTCGTTCTGGACTCCCTTCTGCGCTCGCCCCTCGAGGCCACACTCTTGTGCCCACCGTGCGTGGCCCCGATCATTGCGACAACGGAACAGGCGAGCACCGTTCGAGAACAACAGCTTCGGGCGGCCGGAGCCGAGGTCATTCGCCTGCCTTCCCAACCCAACGGCTTGATCGATCTCCAAGAGTTACTGCGGCGTCTGTACGAGCTGGGTATCCGCGCGCTGATGGTTGAGGGGGGCGCGGGAGTGATCACGAACTTCGTGGCAGCCCGTCTTGTCGACCGAATGATCATCACAATATCCCCTCAGTTCGTCGGCGGCCTAACGGCCGTCAAACCGTCGCTTCAGAAAACTCCGGGCAGCGGCAGATTGACGAACGTGGAATACGAGTCGGTGGCCGGTGACCTGGTCGTCTACGCGGATGTGGAAAAGCCGGCCACCAAGTCCACCTCGACTGACAGCGCGGAACAGTAGCATTGGCAATTTCTTCCTCGCCCGCGGGCATGCTACACGCGGCCTCGACCTACGCCACTAAATGCGAATTAACTGTGACCGGCGGCTCGGAGTCGAGCGTAGATGTCGCCCGACGACGCGCCGCCGGCACCTTCGTTCAGCCAGTCTGTGATGCGCTTGCTCTGCACCCAGGGGTCAAACACGAATCCCCTGCCTTCGCCCCGAATGGCGTTGAATTCATAGGTGTCGAGCGCATCAAGACGGTGAATGCAGGCCAGAGCCACCTCCGCTGCGCCGGAGACGAACTCCACCGACAGCCCGGGTATTGGATGACTCAGTCCTGCCAGGACCGCGGCCTCGTAACCTTCCACATCGATCTTGCAGAAGCGCGGAAGGCCGTAGATTTCGATGAGGGCATCCAGGGTCGTGACGGAGACCTCCACCGTCTCCTCCCAGCGCACCCGCCGGAAGCCGGAATTGTCCGCCTGAAGCTTCTTCCGCCAGTTCTCCGCCAGTGTGGAAACGGTGGGTGTTCGCGTGCTGATGGCCAACTGGGCCGTTCCCGTAGCGCGGCCCACCGCCTCAGCCCGCACGATAATCCGGTCGTTCCGTCCCACGAGTCGCCGGAGCCACCCCACGACCTGGGGCTGGGGCTCCAGGGCCACCACGCGGGCACCCAGGGCCGCGAATGCCACGGATCGATCGCCCAAGTGCGCACCCACATCGAAGACCAGGTCTCCGGGCCCCACTAACGGACGATAGAGCTGGCGCAGCCCGTTCTGACGGCCGGGACGCCAGTAGACGATCAGGGATCGAAATAGCCCGAACCATTCAACGCACGACATGTCGAATCGATCACTCCGTATCCCCAGCCCCTGCGGTCGCCGGTGCAGCCGCCGTGTCCCCATCCGTGGCGGGTTTGCTGAAAGCGTGTACGAACCAATCACGAAAGGCATCCATGCCCGGCGGCGGCCGATCCGGGTCAGGGAGCGCTCCGCTCTGGAACCCCCATTCGAGGAAGGGCTGCACCAGGGCCCGGTCACGGCTGATGACGTGGACGGGCACGGCCCGGCTGACTTCGTCACCGACAATCAACGGTGCCGCCTGGTGATCGCCGAGAACGATGAGCAAGGTGCCCTCGTCGACGTAGCGTTCGGCGTAACTGGCCATCGTGTCGATCGCATAGTCGAGCGAGAGCGCATAGTGCTCGCGGACACGATCCATGTCCTGCCACAGCTCATCGGGGTCTTCCCCGGCATTTTCCCAGGGGGCGAAGACCGATCCATCGCCGATGAGGTCCCAGTCCATTACCGGCAGGATCGGCGTCCAGGGTGCGTGACTACTGATCAGACCGATCTCGGCGAACACGGGTCTGGTGTCGGCGTTATCAGTGTTGCGGATCGCATTTTCCAGAAAGGACCAAGTGTACTGATCCGGCATTGTTACCCAGTTCAGGGCTGGCCCAGCGTAGTCGATATTCCGATGGGCAAAGATCTGGTCGTAACCCAGTCGCTCCCCCTCCGGCCACGCCAGAGTGATCGCAGGCATCAGGGCAACGGTCCGATGTCCCACGCGGCGGAAATCATCGATCAGCGTCTCCCGGCCGCTGGCCAGCATCAGGTCATAGCGCAACTGATTATCCAGCCACAACCCGCTGAACAGCGACCCGTGCGACAGCCAGGACTCTCCGCCCTGGGTCGGCGCTACCAGCATACCGGAGCTCAAGTGCAGGCCGGCATCCGCCATGCGCCTCTCCAGGCCCCTCAGCCGAGATAGGACTACGGGCGAAAAACGAGGATCGTAGAGAGCCGACACGCCATAGGACTCGATGAAGCCCAGCACCACATCATGGCCGACCAGCTTGCCGAGGAAGCCAGGCTCACCGGAGTAGCGGTCGGGAGCGACGGCCATTTCGGCGGTGAACACCTCCCGTTCCTCCAGCATCGCAAGAAAGCGCTCAGTCTGATCCGCGGCGACCTCCACCGCGGGCCATGTGATCCGTTCGGTGAGCGCGGGCACCTGTTCGCCCGCCAAGCCGGCACCGAAAAGAGAGATCAGCGCCACTCCAGCGATCCGGGTGCGCGATTTCAGCGAATGGACCTCGACGGGCGCCAGCAGGTAGGCTAGGATCAGGACCGAGAGAACAACACTCAGCGTCAGGCCCGAAATGAGCAGCACCGCCACCACCGGGCCAAGCGTCCCGTTCAGCAGCTTATAGACCGAGCTCACCAGATGCAGATCAAGGTAGAGATTCAACCCCCGGCCCAGGCTCCGTCCGAGCACGGCGTCCGCGAAGGCCACGACGCTCAGCAAGACCAGGAACGCTGCGGTGCCCGCTGCCAATGCCGCACTCCAGCTCCGGCGGGGCAGCACAGCGAAGAGCCCGACGACGAGAAACGACTCGAGAGCGATCCAACCCGGACCCGGAGTGCCGGTCCGCAGCCAATCTGGAGCCAACAACAGGCCGTTGAGGATCAACAGGGAGGTGAACGGACCCAAAATCTCTGGAGGACTGGTAATCTTCATGGGTGCCGCTTCCCAGAATTCGGGAATGCCCTCGCGCGAGGTCTCTTCATCGCTCCCCTGTTGCTGACCTTGGTGTTCGCCGTGGCGTGCGAACCCGCCCTCGAGCGGACCACAACAGTATCCCAATCCGATCGAGATACCAACCCGACAACAGCCCCCACAACAGCCGAAGATCCGTTCGCTACCGAATCATCCAACTCCATCATCGCTCCGGTGACGGCTGCGACCCTGTTCGCGGGCGTTACTGAGCGGGCCCGGAGCCTGGCGCACACATCCTACGCACCGCCGGAAGGGGTTCTTCCCGCAGCACTCGAGCGGATGGATTATGACCAATACCGGTCAATCCGATTCCGTCCCGAGGCCGCGCTGTGGCATGACGAAACGCTGTTCGAGGTACAGCTTTTTCACCCAGGATCTTTGTTCCGGGAGCCAGTACAGATCAACCTGGTGAACGATCAGCAGATTGCGGCGCTCAGGTTCGACAAAACCCGTTTCCGCTACGACGGCAGTGCGGCCTCGCTCGCCGACGTCGCCGGACCCGAACTGGGCTACGCCGGATTCCGGATACACTACCCGCTTAACACCAGCACCATCAAGGACGAGGTCGTGGTTTTCCTGGGCGCCTCCTACTTCCGTCTCCTGGGGAGGGGGCATGTCTATGGGCTGTCATCGCGAGGTCTGGCGGTCGATATCGCCCTAGGCAGCGGCGAGGAATTCCCTTCATTCCGGGAGTTCTGGTTGGTCCGGCCGGGACCGGCGGCTACGACACTCACCTTCTACGCCCTCCTCGACAGCCCTTCGGTGACGGGAGTCTATCGCTTTGATCTCGATCCTGGAGCACCCACGGCGCTGGAAGTCGAAGCCCGCCTGTATGCGCGACACGATATCGCCAAACTCGGTGTGGCGCCTCTGAGCAGCATGTTTCTATACGGCCCGGATCGGAGGCCGGAATTCGATGACTTTCGAGCGCAGGTGCACGACTCGGATGGATTGCTGGTGAAGACGGGAGCCGGGGAGTGGATCTGGCGGCCACTGAGCAACGGACCGGGCCTGCAGGTGACATCGCTCGGCGAAAACACGCCACAGGGGTTCGGCCTGGTGCAACGGGACCGGGATTTCGAGAACTACCTCGACTTGGAGGCCAACTACCATCGCCGTCCCAGCGAATGGGTTGCCTTCACAGAGGGCGATTGGGGCAGCGGCGTCGTCGAACTGCTGGCCATCCCCACGGTTTCCGAGTTCAACGACAATATCGCCGCCTATTGGGTCCCCGACGAGCCGTTCTTGGCTGGCGGTGAACGTCGCTACCGGTACCGGCTGACGACGTTCGACAGCCGGCTGGAAGCCCAGACGCTCGCTGGGGTCGAACGTACTCGCGTCGGCCGGGATGCTCTTCCCGGTCAGAACGCCGCAGCTCCGTCGAGCCAGCGCCGGTTCATTGTCGATTTCAGCGGTGGGGACCTGTCCTCGCTCGAGAGCACCCAGCTAGTCGAAGCTCATCTCGAGATCTCCGCCGGTCAGACTTCTGATCTGAGGGTCCAGCCCCTGCCCGACGGCCGGGGATGGCGTGCCGTCTTTCGGCTGGCTCCAGCCGGCAATCGGCCCGCCGACATGCGGCTCTACCTGACGCTGGATGGCCGTCGGTTGACTGAAACCTGGAGCTATGTCTGGTATCCCGAACGTGTCCAGTAGCATGTCGCATCCGAACCGGGGGGATGGTGCTGGCGCCATCCATCCGCAGCGCCTGCCCCTGCGCTGCGGGCTGTTCTTTGGGCTGGTGGCCGGCACGGCCCTGATCGGTACCAGCATGATGTTCGATATCTTACGGTCCGCCGGTACCAACGCCCTGGAGATCGTCATTCTGGTGCTGTTTGCGGTGACCTTCAGTTGGATCTCCATCCCTTTCTGGAACGCTGTTATCGGATTTGCACTGATGGTGCTGGGACGCGATCCACTGTCACTCGGTCCAGCTATGGCCCCGAACCCGGGTGGAGGGATCGCGAGCCGCACCGCGCTGATCATGCCGGCCTACAACGAAGACCCCGGGCGGATCATGACCGGCCTGGCCGCCGTGCTGCGCTCGCTGAATGGTACCCCTTACCGAGAACAGTTCGACCTGCACCTGCTCAGCGATACGACGGATCCGATCCTCGCACGGGCTGAAGAGAATGCATGGAAGACCTTGCTCCAAGAAGTGGGTTGTTCGACCGGTCTGTACTACCGCCGCCGCCAGGCCAACATCGGTCGTAAAGCCGGCAACATTGCGGACTTCTGTCAGCGATGGCGCGCGCACTACGAATTCATGGTCTTGCTGGATGCCGACAGCGTCATGACCGGGTCGACGTTGGTTGAACTGGTGCGTACGATGGAGGCCAACCCGGGCATCGGCATAATCCAGACAGTGCCGATTCCAGCCCGCCGCGATACGCTGTTCGGCCGTCTGTTGCAATTCGCCGCATGCATCTACAGCCCGATGCTCGCGACCGGCCAGAGCTTCTGGCAGGGGGACGCGGCCAACTATTGGGGCCACAACGCCATTATCCGGGTCGGGCCGTTTGTCGAGCACTGCAGCCTGCCCGTGCTCGGGGGCAAGCCCCCCCTCGGCGGCCCTGTCCTGAGCCATGATTTCGTCGAGGCGGCTCTGATGCGGCGGGCTGGCTGGGGTGTCTACCTGCTGCCGTCCATTGGTGGCAGTTATGAAGAAGTGCCCGCCAATATCCTGGACTACGCCAAACGCGACCGCCGCTGGACCCAGGGCAGCCTCCAGCACCTGCGACTGTTGCAGACCCGTGGCCTGCACTTGTTGAGCCGATTGCATTTCCTGTTGGGGGCACTGGGCTACGTTGCGTCATTGCTATGGCTGCTGATGCTGCTGGCCAGTACAGCCTATATCGTGGGGCCCTCGTTTGGCATTGCGGCTTTTCTTGGCGGTGATTCACTGTTCCCGGATTGGACGAGTCCCTGGGCGGCGGCGAGGGGGGTCGTCCCGCTGTTGGGCCTGACAATCTGTCTGCTGTTCGTGCCCAAGCTGCTCGGCGTGATCCTCGCGCTTGTCGGTGATCGGCGACGCTTCGGCGGAACCGGGCACCTGTTGCTCAGTGCTCTGCTGGAGATGTTGTTCGCGGTCGTGATCGCGCCTGTGATGATGATGTATCACAGCCGTTTCGTCGCGAGCGTGCTGAGTGGACATGACCACCGATGGGAGCCGCCGGCGCGCGAAGCCCGGGTGGTCGGGTGGTCGGAAGCCTGGCGCAACGCTCGAGGGACCACGGCGTTCGGGCTGGCATGGGCCGGTCTGACGCTTTACTCGAGCCCGATCTTCTTCTTGTGGCTGACACCGATCTTTACCGGCTTGCTCCTGTCGGCTCCGCTGGTTTGCGGGACCAGTAGCAGGGTGCTGGGTCAATGGACCCGTCGGCGCGGGCTCTTCCTCGTGCCGTCCGAGACTGGGGCCCCTCCGGAGCTGGAGGCATCACTGGAAGGCATCGTCCGATTATCAGGGCAGCCGGCCGCCTGACGGAGTCCAACTCAACTGTACCGACATCGTGGAAACCCGTATCAAGCCATTGCGGAACTCCGATAGGAGCTCGGCAGGTCTCGAAAGCGGGCAGGTGGCATTTTGAAGTGCCGGTTTTGATTGACCTCGGTACCAACATATAGTTTGCTACCGTCTTGGAGGAATCCTTGAGGCACCTGTTTGCAGTATCAATTCTGGCGATCGCATCCACCCTCGCCGGAGGGGCGATGGGACAGAGTGAAGAAGCCGGAGTGCCGATTCTAGCGGCGCCCTATCATCTTCCTGTCTTCACAAACCAGTATGTCACGGTCTTAAAGATCTTAATTCCGCCGGGGCGGAACACCGGTTATCACACGCACACCGAAGACAGCGTATCGGTGAATATCGTTCCCGCCGACAGGACGAACCAGGACCTGGGGTCGTCTGAGGTAACCCGGGTCGAACCTCGGCAGCGGGGCCGCGCGACCTACACGGCCTACAGCGATGAGGGCCCCAGGACACACAAAGCCACCAATATCGGCCAGACGCCCTTCCACAACGTGTCGTTTATTTTCAGCAGTCGCGAGTCGGGGCAATTCACGCCATCGGTGCGTGCGAACGTTCCCGGCTATGTGCAGATCATGGACAACGAGCGAGTACGCGGCTGGAGGCTGGTGCTGGAGCCAGGCCAGTCCTCGGCGACGATCGCGCAGACGGCGCCAGGGATCCGGATCGTTCTGGATGGGGGCGAGCTTGTCGAGAGCGTGCCCGGCCATGCGGACCGCGGTTGGATGCTTGGTAGCGGGGAATTCTACTGGCAGGAGCCCGGGGTCACCCGCGGGCTGCGCAACATCGGCACGACGCGGATCGAGATAGTAGAGTTCGAACTGAAATGAAGCGGCTCAAGAGTCGGGGAAGGCGTGAGAATTTCGATACGCTCCACAATGTCCGGGTCAAGGCAGGTGCGCAGTGAAGAGTTCTCCCTCGAAGGCGCCCCCACTTCGGTTCCGGGGTCTGGAGCGCAGGCGGCGACTGCCGGCAGTCCGGCGGTCAGAGCTTTTCTCGGTTTGCCCCTGGAGCGCCCTCTCCAACGTTGAAGCCTAGGGTTCGGCGCATGGGCCGGGTTCTCTCGGTTGGTCCGGTTCGTTGCCGCGGAAAATCTCCTTTCCATTCGCATCGATTACCCGGGATCCTTCAGAGATGCTCATGTACGGCTGGCCGTTTTTGCGACTCCGGCCGACCATGGTGAGCCGATCTCCCGCTTTGATGACATCCTCGCTCCAGCACCATTCTCTCAACCTGGATGGACGACTGAGTTCTCCCATCCACCGGACGGTATTGCCGTTGGGTTCGGTGACCTCGAGCAGGAGGAACGAATGGGGATTGACGAGTTGAAGCTCCAGGACGGTTCCCGACACCGTCGTCACGGTGTCCTCATAGCGGCCGGCATCCCCGTGATGTGCGGCGGCGGGTCCCGACATTAGAATGAGAATCAGGGCCATTCCTGACCCACGAGCTAATGCGCTCGGCATGATTCAAAAACCTCCTGATTTGATCCGGTTATATACTACACTTCCTGGGAGGTCAAAATGTTCTGGGATGTGCATGGCGATTCCGGAGCTTCCCACATTTCCATTGTTAATGTCTCGGAGTCGACGTTATAGTCAACCATGACGACTATGAATCGCCGCGAATGGATGCTGGGTCTGATCAGCCTCGGAGCCTCGTCGTGCATCTCTAACGACGCTGGCGATGCGCCCCTGCGTGCGATTCCACCCGAGGGCATTGGCCAGGGTATTCGTCACCTGTCCTACAGCGATGTTGGCGGCCGCCCCGACAGCGTACAGGTAATGTTCAACCGGGGCCACGTTTACGTTGGCCACATGTTCAGCGATGGAGTGACGATCCTCAATGCTCAAGATCCGCGTCAACTGAGACCCGTCGGCTTCTTCACGGCCGGTGGCTTGACACGCACGCATCATCTGCAGGTGGGGGAAGACCTGCTGCTCCTCGCCAATGGCGCGAACATTGTCGCGATGCAGTCGTATGACAACTTGCGCGGCTATTTCGAGAACGCGCTCGCCGACAGCATCACCGAGCGCAGGGAATTCCGCTCCGGCCTGAGCATTCACGACATTTCCCGACCTGACGAGATGCGCGAGATCGCTTTTCTCGAGATGCCGGGCCTCGGCATCAACCGGCTGTGGTGGACGGGCGGACGCTATGCCTACGTCGCGGCGCATTTCGATGGCTTCACCGACCACATTCTTGCCATCGTCGATCTGAACGACATCACCAATCCTGAGATCGTTTCGCGCTGGTGGCTACCCGGGATGAACCGGGGGGCTGGCGAGGTGCCGACCGACGTCGAGGGCCGCCGGGTCGCTCTGCACCACATGATCACCGCCGGCGAGCGCGGTTATGCCGCCTGGCGCGATGGCGGCTTCACGATCCACGATATCAGCAATCCCGCCCAGCCCGAGCTCCTCTCACACATCAACTGGTCTCCGCCCTTTCCCGGCGGCACCCACACTGCATTGCCATTGCCCGGCCGCAACCTCGTCGTCGTGGCCGATGAAGCAAACGCTGAAATGTGTGCGAAGGGTACGTTCTATACCTTCGTCGTTGATGTCCGTGCGCCCGAAAACCCAGTACCGATCTCAACGCTACCCACTCCCAGCGAGCGCGATTTCTGTACGCTCGGCACGTTTGGCCCCCACAACCTGCACGAGAACAGGCCCGGCAGCTTTCAGAGCGAGGAGACCCTCTTCGCGACCTACAACAATGCAGGCGTACGTGTGTTCGATGTCGGCAACGCGTTCGCGCCCCGAGAGATCGCCTACTGGGTGCCGCCAGCGCCCGGGCGAATGATCGACCCCCGGCCGAACGTTACGCTTGCGGCGAAGACTGCCGATGTCTATGTCACCCCGGATGGCCTGATGTATGTCAGTGACTGGAATGCCGGTTTGAACGTGTTGCAATATGAAGGGTGATGACAACGCGTGTTGTCACCTTGAGCCGACGACTGCCATGCTGGACCTCGGCCGAAATCGCCGCGATCCCGCTTTCAGGGACATCTGTGGGTACTGCCGCTGACGGTTGATCTTTACGGAAACCCGAAAGGACAGCGTCATGCTGAACGAACCGATCCGACTACTGATTCTTGTCAGCGGCGCCGAGGCGGCTCACCTCGAACGGCGCGAGTTCTCACTGGGAGGATTGAAGTTCCGTACCGAACCGCTGTTCCAGCGTCGGATGGATGCGGCGGGATCCCCGTTCGGAATCAATTCGGGAGGACCCGAGTGGTTCCTTGCACTCGCCGAACCTGAAGACCGCAGTCCCTGGGACGCGGCTCACGACGCGGCCGGGGAGGCGGGTCTCAGCCTCACCCCGGGATTCACTTATGTCGAACCCGATGTGCTTCACGAATGGCCAACGCCGACGTCCCATAGCGGCGGCGATGGGCTCGCGGCAACCCAACCATGCGAGTTTCGACCGGCCGACGGTTTCTGGCCGAACGCTGGGAAGTTTGCCTGGCATCTCGATGACGCGTACTCCGGCCTGGCCACTGCACGCGCCGTGGAGCACTCAAACGTTCGCGTGGCCCATCTCGATACTGGATACTCAGACCACAAGACTCAGCCCAGGAACATTCGCACCGAACTTAGGGCCAACTTTGTCGAAGGTGGGACCGATTCCCGAGATCCGGGGACAGGACGCTTCTGGGAAAACACCGGGCATGGAACGGCAACCTTGGCGATACTCGCTGGCGGCGAACTCGTCGGGATGGCCCGGCCCGAACACAACCTCGGCATCCCGCTCGGAGGAGCCCCGGACGCCCAGATCGTCCCGATTCGAATTGCCGACTCGGTCGTCCACTATCGCACCAGCGCCATGGCGCGGGGAATCGATTGGGCGATCGCTCCGCACAACGAGCCCGACAACCGATGCGACGTCGTTTCGATCAGCATGGGTGGAGTGGCGTCGAAGGCCTGGGCCGCGGCCGTAAATCGCGCATACGAAAACGGTGTATGCATCGTCGCCGCGGCAGGCAACAACGTCTCGGTCGGCTCTCCCCACGTGCGGACTCCGTTGAGCCTGGTCTACCCGGCCCGCTTTCATCGCGTCATCGCGGTGACCGGGCTTACTGCCGATCTCGGACCCTACTTCAACGAAGATCCGCATGAAAGCATGCAGGGGAACTTCGGACTCACGAGCCGAATGCGGTCCGCCCTTGGCGCGTTCACTCCCAACATGCCGTGGGCTCAGTTCGGGTGCTCCGACCTCATCATGGAAGATGGCGCCGGTACCTCCTGCGCCACTCCCCAGGTCGCAGCGGCCGCGGCGCTCTGGCTGGCGAAACACCAGCCCGACTACGACGCACCCTGGAAGCGCGTGGAAGCGGTCCGACAGGCGCTGTTTCGAAATGCACGTAAGTGGAACGGCTACGACAGACAGCGCATCGGCTATGGGGCCCTCGACGCCTCCGCCGCGCTCAGTTACGCCCCACCCAGAAAATTGACGAAGGCCCCCGAGGCGTCGGTCTCATGGTCGATGATACGCATCATATCGGGTTACGGGATCGCCCCGGCCCAACTCGAAATGCTCGAGGTGGAGGCTTGCCAGTTGCTCCACAGGTCGAGCGCTGTTTCAGAAGCCGTCAAGGACCCCGACAACGCCAGCCCGAGCGGAGCGGCGATGAAACGCTTCATGAATGCCGTCATCGAAGATAAGCAGACTTCGCGAACGCTGCGCCGCTTCGTTGAGCAGGCGTATCTTCAACGATTCGGAACCGTGCCGACGCGCCAGCCCTACAAGCACGTCAGCGAAGTCGCCCCAACGCCCGCCGAGATTCCCTCTCCCGCGGTTCGTATCCTCCGGGGCTACGCCTTCGACCCGAGCGTTTCAAACTCGCTGGAAACCGTCGGCATCAATCATGCCGAGTTTCGCGTCCGCTGGGAAAAAATCGCCCGGCCGCGCGACGGAAGCTACATGGCGGGGGAATACATCAAGATCGACGATCGCGACTTCAGTAAAGACGAAAACGACGACGGAAGCGCTCGAACCCCGGCGATCGACCTGAACGATACCAGTGTCCTCGCGCAACAGGGACTGACCCCTTCAATGGCAAACGCACAGTTCCATCAACAGATGGTGTATGCAGTCGGCATGACGACGATCGAACAGTTCGAGCGGGCCTGGGGCCGACCGGTGATGTGGGTGCCAAAGGAGGAATCGAACTCCGACGCCGATCCCCGGTTCGTCCAGCATCTCACCGCCCATCCCCGGGCGATGCGCATGGAAAACGCATTCTACAGTCCGTCGAAACGGGCGCTATATTTCGGGTACTTTCCAGCCCGGTCCGCTGACCTGACCCGGCAGTATCCGGGTGGGATGACCTTTACAAGCCTGTCGCACGATATTATCGCGCACGAAATGACACATGCGATCCTCGACGGGATCCACCCGCGTTACAAACACGCCACCAATCCCGACATGCTGGCGTTTCACGAGGCTTTCGCCGACATCGTCGCGTTGTTCCAACGGTTTACGTTTCCCGAAGTCATCCGCCACCAGATCGCAAAGACTCGGAACGAATTGTCGACGAGCGAACTGCTGACCGGGCTCGCTCACGAATACGGTGCCGCGACCGGTCGGAGAGGCGCACTGCGAGAATTCGTCGGGACCGATCCGGTTCCATCGCTGTATGAAACACTCAGCGAACCGCACGCGCGTGGGGCCATCCTCGTCTCGGCCATATACGACGCATTCAACAAGATTTACAACGACCGGGTGAGCGACCTGCTCCGAATCGCGAGCGACGGCACCGGCATCGTCCGGCCGGGCACGCTTCCCAACGACCTGCTCAACCGTTTGACCGGTGAAGCCTCCCGCGTCGCCCGTCAGATGATGAACATTTGTATCCGCGCCCTGGACTACTGCCCACCGGTTGACGTGACGTTTGGCGACTATCTGAGGGCTCTGATCACTGCCGATTTCGACGCGGTCCCGGACGACACTCTTGGGTATCGCCTGGCCTTCCTCGAGGCATTCCGGCGACGCGGCATCTACCCCCGCGACGTCGCAGCACTCTCGGTGGAGAGCCTTCGCTGGCAGACCGCGCAGGAGGTTTACAGGTTGGGTAACAAGAATCCGTTCACCCGACTGATCGAAGTCTTGAGAGTCTTCGCCGGAGATAGTTCCTTCATGACCTCGCGGGAACACCTCTTCGACCGGACCACGCGCGCGCGCAAAGACATCTTCGATGCGATGCCGACGGCAAAGGAAACTAATCTCGATCCGAGACGCCTCGAGAAGATGTTCGGATTCGAATACGGCAAAGGGGCTCCAGAGCCCAGCGTCGACAGCATCCGCATCGCAAGGCGTACGCGAAAAGACGGCACCGAGCAAGCGCAAGCCATCATCGAACTGACCCAAGAGGTGAAACGCCCCCTCGACAACAATACGTCCGGGAAAGGTCCGACATTCGGTGTTTTTGGCGGCTGCACGGCGATCATTGACCTGAAACAGGCCACGCTCCAGTACCTGGTAGTCAAGAGGTTGAAGGACACCGGTGAAGCACGAGTCGAGCGAATCCAGAAACGCATGAAAAAGAGAGAGGATCCGGCCGTACAGTTCAACGCGGCGCGGGAACCGTTCGCCCAGGTCCATAGCGCCGAACCACACAGGCCTTCGGGGCACCGGTAGGCACAACCGTGTTGGGTAAACCGGTGCTGGAATTGGGTGGGGAGGGGTACCGGAAGAATAAGCGGTTCCACAAAATAGATTCCAGCTGGAATTACCATCGTGGCGTGGTTTCAGCCGGAGGGGCAGTCTCGGATAGAGGCCCGCTTCGGATTACGTTTCTACGATAGCCAGTCTTCCCCCAAATCTTCCAACCGAGAGAAGCACAGATGCAAAAACGCCGGGGGAGCAGAGAGTATGAAGTCTGCGTTCTCTGGTTCTGTGCGTTGATTACAATTGTTCTGAACAACGGACAGGTTCGTACTTGGCACCCTGGATGACGTCCAGTTCCTCCATTCGCTGCCGGATTCCGTGCATGACCTGATTGCGGGTTTTGCCCCAGTTAGGGGCGACGAGTAAGCCGAGGGGCGCTTCACCGAAAAGTCGTTCGATAACGATTGAGGGTTTGAGGCGTTCTATGAATTCACAAATCAAGTCGAGGTATTCTTCGAAGCTCATCAGCGGGAACGGCTGCTCAATGTATTGCCGTGCCATCGCCGTGCCGGACACTACGTGCAGGTGATGGATCTTGAGGGAATCGATGCCGACCCGCGACATTTCGTCCGCCATAGACAGCCATTGTTCTCGCGTTTCCCACGGGAAACCGAGGATCAGGTGTGCGCCGGTGTGAAATTCCTGGCCGCGTGTCAGATCCATTGCACGGATGAACGCGCTATAGTCATGTCCCCGATTGATCCTCTGAAGAGTCTCGTTGAAAATCGATTCCACTCCGAATTCGAGCGACACCAGGGTCTTCCGCGCGATCGTGTCGATCATCGCTATTTTGTCTTCGTCCACGCAGTCCGGTCGTGTTCCAATCGCCAGGCCGACGACATCCGGATGTTCCAGTGCCTCCGTGTACAGCGCGAGCAGATAATCCGTGTCAGCGTAAGTATTCGAAAACGGCTGAAAATACACGATGAACTTTCTCGCTTCGATGCGCTTGCGGAGGTAGGCGATTCCGTTGGCGACCTGTTCGTGGATCGGAGCCGTCTTTATGGCCAGCGGAGGGCGGAAAGAGCTGTTGTTGCAGTAGGTACATCCACCCACAGCGACGGTGCCGTCGCGGTTGGGGCAGGTGAACCCCGCGTCGACAATCACCTTGTGGACACGTTCACCGAACAGCTCACGCAGCCAAACGTTGTATGTCCGGTAACGGTCAGTTCTTCCAGCGACTGCCGGGGTCGTCATTGTCACGGTCTCTCTTTTCCTGCCGGCGGTTGTAATAAACCTCAAACTTGCGCCGCAATCGCTCGCGTTTCCATCGATCGTAGTATTCGCGGAAGTTGCGCGTGTAGGGTCCCCCCCTGAGGTAAAAGTAGCCGAATACCATGCCTCCAAGGTGGGCGATGTGAGCCACGCCACCACCGCTTCCGCCAGAGAATGAGGCCAGGAAGGCCATTCCTCCGATGAACATGACGTAGTACTTCACTTTTACCGGGATCATGAAAGGAATGAGAATCATCTCCCGATTGGGAAACAGTAAGGCGTAGGCGAGCAGAGTGCCGTAAATCGATCCTGAGGCGCCGATCGTGGGGATCGTCGAGCCCGGGCTTAATAAAACGCTCGAAATACCCGCACCGATACCACAGACGAAAAAAAACCTCACAAACTCACGGGTGCCCCAGGCGCTTTCCAATTCACTGCCAAACATCCACAATGCGAACATGTTGAACAGAATGTGAAAGAAGCCGCCGTGGAGAAAAATGTAGGTGACGAGCTGCCAGACGGCGAGACTGCCAATGACAGCCGCAGGCGTCAAGCCGAAACTGCTGATCAGCGAATTCTGGAACGCCCCTCCACCCAGCGTCTGAAGCACATAGACGACCGCGCAGATGACGAGGATCATCTTGATCGCCTTTGTCAAGCCACCACCGCCAATGGACATGTAGGTGGGGCGTCCGCCGTAATTGCCTCGGAAATAGCGGGACAATCTAGTTGTCCTTGGGCCGGAGAAAGCGGCCTGCATAAAACAGGCCGGCGCCGATAGCCGCTGTTTGCATCATGGGGCCCATATCTCCGAAGTAAATCAGGAGTGCTTCCATCGTGACAATAAGCCCGACTAATTGAAGACCGGCTGATGCGTAATAGCGTATCATTGCTCGCTCGAAAGGGCGTCCCGCTGCTCGCTCGAAAGGGCGTCCCGCTGCTCGCTCGCCGCTCGCTCGGAAGGGCGTCCGGCCTTGCGGCAAAGCGTGAACCCCGATTGTAGCAACACGCAGGCAAAGTCGGTAGCGGGGCCTTTAAAGAGTAGACAGCGATCTACTTCTGAAGGTGCGCGACTGGAACATCTCTTGGCATGGGGCCCGCCGTCGTTTGTGCGGTCCTTCCCATGTCAGAGCGTACAAAGACATTTATCTAGCGTGCGGTCATAGGCCGCACGCACAGTCGGAAAGACCCCACTACCGGTAAGTCTGAAGGATTGCCGTTCTGGAACTTGAGTAATGCTTCCTTGGCTTGTCGCGCTAAAGATTTTTACGAGTTTTCTCATTGGAGCCGTTCCCTTTGCGGTGATTGCGGTCTGGGGGACGGGCATCGATGTTACGCGGGCTGGTTCTAGAAATCCTGGCTTCAATAACGTCCTTCGCCTATCTTCGCGCCCGCGGGCCATCTTTGCTCTGATTGGCGACTTGTTCAAGGGCGCCGCAGCAGTTGCGATTTTTTCTGCCACTTCTGATCCCGTCTGGTTTCGCTGGAGTCTTGGTCTGGCCGCAGTGGCCGGACACTGTTGGACGCCGTTTCTGAACTTCAGAGGTGGAAAAGGTGTGGCGACCATGGCGGGAGCCTTACTGTATCTGGACCTTCAGATCACAGCAATTTGCCTGATCCTTTACCCGACCCTTCGCCTGTTTGGCCGGAAAATGGGTTGGGTTCAGGAAGGCGCGATCTCCTCCATGACCACGACGTCGGTAATCGCGGGGACGATCCTTGCACTCCGTGGTATAGAAGCGGGCGCCTTTGCCCTCGTCGCCCTCACGATCGTGATCATCCGCCATGCCCCCAACATCCGCCAACTCTTGGGCGGGAATAGTAAGAAGGGATGAGTTACACGTAACGAGCAGAGTATCGCGAACGTGTCACGACCCATTCCGGGTCCTCTTCTTACTGAACGAACATGCGGACGGCTGCCGTGAGAGCCGTGATTTCAAGGGGGAGCTGTCCGAGAGGTTCGCCGTCGATTTCGATTCGAGTCGTATCTTGGGATTTCGCTGCCAGCTTTTTCACACGAACGTGGTGGATTTTCGGGTGATCATAGATCCGTCCGTTGAAGAGGATGCGAGCATTCCGGGCCATTTCCAGCGGCGAGAGCCATTCGATCAGCGTCACGTCGAGGAGCCCATCGTTCGGAATGGCCCGGGGACAAATGTGCATTCCGGCTCCATGGTACTGACCGTTTCCGACGGCAACGTTCGTGACACGGACTTTGCGCCACTCGCCACCGTCTGCTTGAATCGATACCTCACTGCCCCTGAATCCGAAGCCCGTAACTGCCGTCGCCGTCAGGAAAGCCACCCTACCCCCCAGCGGCTTGGATGAGCGCCTGGCTCGCTCCGCGACGGCGCCGCCCATGCCGAAGCTGGTAACGTTGATCGCGTGCCGGGTTCGGTTCGTGCCCGTGGTGTCGAAAAAGACGACGCGCATTGCATCAAAAGTCGCAGTCTCGCCACGCTTGATAATCGCGATTGCCCGGTCTTCATTCAGTGGAAGCTTTAGGGTCCGACGAAAGTCCGAACCCGTTCCCTGGGGAATGAGTCCCAGAGTCACCGAGGCGCTTGGCGCACCTTCGGAAAGGATTCCGTCGACGGTTTCGTTCAGTGTACCGTCTCCGCCTATTGCTATGATGGTCCGATAGCCCGAACGCACGGCTTCCCCAGACAATTGGATCGCATGTCCAGCGGATTCGGTTTGCATGACGTCAATTCGGGGACACGCCGCGGCGAGTTTGGCCCGGATTCGGCTCCAATTGCGCCCGGTGCTCCCGCCCCCGGATCGCGGATTGACGATAACGGCTGCGGGTTGTCCGTCAGATTGCATCGACTGTCCGTTCCGAGGCACGCCAGGGTGTCAGGGACGGTTTCATCCGCCGCCTGGGTGTCAAACCCAACGTGTCCTTTGCGCACGTGCTGTCGCAATGCCAGAACCGGCAGGCTATCTCAATGGCCGTATCGTCCAGGAAAAACCGTCGTCGGGCGGCCTGCATGCCGTGCTGGATGTTGTCGACCGGACCTCGGGCCCTGGATTCGAAAAGCGATAGGAGGGACACTTTCACATACGTTTCATGAACATCTTCATTTCATGAATCCGGCGTGTTGATGGACTGCTCCAAGGCCCTCATGTGCTTGGCGAACATGGGGCGAATCCACCGTTCAATGCCCTTGGTGTGAATATTGACCCAGTAGTCTGCCCAGTCAATTTCTTTAGGGTTCCATTGAAGGAGCTCCCGGTCCTTCGGAGTCAGCATGTTGCTGGCGCGCCGAATGTTTCCCGTTTCGAAAATGAAGCTGTTGTGCACCATGAAAGGAAGGAACTTATCCAGAGTCTGTTCCTGCTGCCGCAGCTGCCGGCGCGTAATTCTCAGGTTACGCAAATACGGGTTCATGATGCGTGATCCGAGGATCACCTTTAACAAGTTGAATGTCGCCTGGATCAAATCCAGGCCCCAACGTACGCGTTTGCGGCTGGTGGCCAGCTGGGAGATGCTTACGACTTCGGTTTCGACGTACGCTTTCCAGAGATTGGCGAGCTTGTTGCCGCCTTTCTTGTGTTTGTGTTTGTAACGTGAATTCGTTCCCAGAAATCCGACCAGACGTGGCAGCATAACAGGATTGTCGGCAGCAGTCGCCAGGTGGTACACGGTCTCGGCGCGGTCGGCCAGCGCTGCGGCCGTTGCGATTAGAATGCCGGCGGCTACAAGGTCGACCGGAATGATCTCCAACGAACCGTCCTTCCTGACCGGCCATGCTTTGACACCTTCACCGCCCATCAGCACCAGTGGCGCCGATGTTGTCAGGCCTTCATTCCAACCGGGAAACGGGAAACTGAGCGAGGACTCGACGATCGCCGGTCGGACGATGCAGTACTTCAGGCCAGCTGTGCGGGCGATCAGTTGCTCGCCCATACTTTTTGTGTAGGTGTAAGTGTTGATCCATCCCCAGTGCTCGGCCCGCCCCATCCCGCCGTCCCGGAGTTTTAGTTTGTCTTCAGTATCTCCAATGAATTGCTCGCACCACTCGAGCTCGCGCGAGACGTCGAATCGATCGTCCGCGGGTCCTTCGCGTCCGGGGTAGTATCCGACGATCGGCGTATCTTCCGGAATCAGGCCACTCTTCTTGCCTCCAACGTAGCAGGTAGAGATATGGACGAGTTTGGCATCCAGCACTTGTACCAGTTCGATCAGATTGCGAATGCCGTAGACGTTCGTGATCAGAGACTCGTTAAGCGGAGGATCGAACTCCACCAGCCCAGCCGAATTGATGACGACATCTACGGCGTCGGTCAGTGCCTCAAGCCGCTCGGCGGGAATACCACACATGGGAGCGCTCAGATCGCCTTCCACAATAGATGTGCGTTGCCGAATTGCGTCCACACCGATGCGTTCCACAATCGCTTGCAGGGGAGGAGATTCGAGAATTTCGCCGAGGAACCGCTGTTCACCCGAGACGTTTTTTTTTGGCCTGACTTGAATGATGAGGTGTCTCAAGTCAGGAAACCGGTCCAGCACCATGGCGAGTAACACTTTCCCGACGAATCCCGTCCCACCCAGCAGGAGGATCGTTTTGCTTCGGAACTGATCAATCGCAGATATTTCTCCCGAGCCCTCTGGGCGCTCGATGTCTGCGGGAACATATTGGCCCCGCACAGGGTCAAATCGCCACGAGGAGAATTGGCCTTCGTCTTTCATCAGTACGCGATCGCTACGATCGTTTTCTTCCACTGAGACCTCGACTCTGTCTAGTTGTCCACCCGCACCGGGCGACCGATGCAGGTCCTACAGTACTTGCTTCGAAATGTCGTTCAGCGCCTTAGCAGCCCTTGGCAGAGGTCCCGAGGACCGCGCGCAGGGGTCTTCGGGTTGCAGGCGCGAAATGAGGAGCGGGCACCGAGGTTTGAAACCGAGGCCGCGGGCGCCGTCTTTGCATCGTGACCGGCCTTACCAATGCCGGACAAAGCCTGCGGGGCGCCTGCGGCCTCCGTTTGATACGTCGGTGGCCCCCCTCCGCCCGAAGGGTTACGGCGAAACGGGGCCGTCTTCGTTGTCGCCGACTCCTCCCAATGAATGCGCATTCTCTCTTCTTCGCGGCTTCGGGCCAGCACCTCGTCGTCTCCTAGAATCCGGCCCCGTTTGGCCGTAACGCGGCCCTCGGGACTTCTGCTACGGGCTGCTAGGCCTCGCGATCAGGATGATGGTGCGGGTCGGGGGTCAATCAGACCACGCGTGAAACGCGACAGCGCTAGTGATCTGAAGGAACAGCCGACGGTACGCTCTCTTCGAAACCTCCGGCTCCCGACACCGGCGACGACAGCGCTAGTTCGAGAGGTATGGTTCGATTGTGTCCACAACGGTCGCGACAACGATCGTATAGCCTTCGCCGGTCGGATGTATTCCGTCAGATTGAATATATCTTTCGTACTCTTCGATCAGTCCTTCAAGAAAGAATGGGATGCGTACGACATCGAATTCTTCTGCCACTTCGACGTAGATCGACTCGAAGGCCTGGATATAGTCGGGCCCGTAGTTTCGCGGAAGAGTCATCCCCGCCAATATCACCCTCGAGCCTATTTCCTTGAATGCGGCGATCATCGTGCGGAGGTTATCTCTAGCCACTTCCACCGGAATGCCTCTCAAGCCATCGTTGCCTCCAAGTTCGAGAATCACAATTTGTGGTTCCAGCGCCAGGGCCGTATTCAGCCGGGCGACCCCGCCACTGGTCGTGTCCCCGCTGACGCCACTGTTGATAACCCGGTAAGCGTATCCGCGCCGGTCCAGTTCGTCCTGCAACTGCGAAGGATAGGACAACTCCCGGTCAACACCGCTTCCGAACGTCAGGCTGTCGCCGAATGCTAGAATGATCGGCCGTTCGGCTTTGAGCTCCTGACGGGAGGTGTCCGGCGCCTGTGAACCCGGCTGCGGAGGGTCGTCATCCGGTTGCGAGCTGCACGCGCCTGCCCCTGCTGACAGGCTGAACGTGATTGCCAGCATCAATAAATGTTTTCGCACTGAGCTATTCGCAGCAGGATGCGTCAGGAGTTGATAATTAAGATTCGGAACCATTTGACTGATCACGATCCAGTTCCGGCTTCCAATCGACGGTCTCGGGCTCGGAACGGATAGTGTACGATACTTAAACGCGGTTTTCGCGGATTGCGCCCGGCGGTCTTGCCTGAAGCGCGGGTGAGAGTTTTTGAAATTGAACCATCTGAATCGTTGAGATCCGGGCAATCCGCGGCTGTGTCTTCATGATCGTCGTCAAAAATCTCGTCAAGACAATCGAAACGCCGAGCCACCGCGTCGAGATTCTCAGAGGCATCAGCTTTGAAGTGCCCGCTGCGCAGGTCGTCGCGTTTATGGGGCCCTCCGGCAGTGGCAAGAGCACGCTGCTGGGGATGTTAGCGGGTCTGGATTGGCCGACGTCGGGTTCGGTCTCGGTTGACGGCATCGAAATCACCGAGCTCGGTGAGGACGAACTGGCGACGATCCGGGGTCGAAAGATGGGTTTCGTGTTCCAGTCCTATCAGCTGATGCCCACTTTGACAGCGCTCGAGAACATTCTCCTGCCCGCAGAGATGCTCGGCGATGGCGCCAACGGTGCATTGGGCCGCGCGCGGGAACTGCTCGAAGGGGTGGGTTTGCTGGACCGCGAAGATCACTACCCGGCGCAGCTGTCGGGAGGCGAACAACAGCGGGTGGCCATTGCCCGTGCCTTCATGATGGAGCCCGCGGTTCTTCTGGCAGACGAACCGACAGGCAATCTGGATAGCACCAACGGAAAGCATATTCTGGAGCTGCTTCTAAGATTGAACCGGGTGCGGGGTACGACCGTGGTTCTAGTGACGCACGATCAGGAACTGGCTTCCCACGCGGACCGGCGGATCGAAATGCGTGACGGCCAGATTGTTCGGGATGAATCAGGGAAAACTCTGAACGGATGAAGTTCGCGTTAAGAATGGCCTGGCGTGAAGCCCGCGCTTCCAAAGGCCGCTTTGTCTTCGTGGTTCTCTCGATAGCCGCGGGTGTTGCCGCCTTGAGCGGCGTCAAGGGATTCAACGAGTCCGTCCGCCATACATTGCTCGCGGAGGCCCGGACACTGATGGGCGCCGATCTCGTGATCCGGCTTTCAGTCGATCCGACCGATGACGAACTGGCTTTCCTGGAGGGACTTCGCGAGCGTGGCATTGACTATACACCGGTAACCGAGACGGTTTCGATGTCCTCTTCGGAGTCGCAACCCCAACCGTTGCTCAGTTCCATCAAAGCGGCGGACTTGTCGGTTTATCCGTTTTACGGCACGATCGAGGTCGACCCTCCAGAGCCTGACATGGGTGACGACGCCGTGATCGTTTCCGCCGATCTGTTGTTGCGTCTAGGAGTCGGCGTGGGTGACACCATCCAGGTCAGTGCCGGCGAATTTCGCATTGCCGCCCTCGCCCTCAGCGAACCCGACAGGATGACCACCGGGTTTACGCTGGGACCCCGGGTCCTGATGACTCGCACCGGGTACGACCTCGCAGGACTCAATGTACGCGGAAGCCGGGCGACACAGCGCTTACTGCTGCGGCTGCCGGAGGGGACGGAGCTGGATGCCACCCGGGCTGAAATCCAGGCTGTATTTGGGCGGCGCGCCCGCATCTCTGACTATACCGAGGAAAATCGCACACTATCGCGCGGATTGAGACGCGCAACAACCTTCTTGAGCCTGGCCAGTCTGATTGCGTTGATTGTCGGCGGAATCGGCGTGGCAACTTCGATCGAGGGCCACCTGCGCCAGAAGATGGATTCGATCGCGATGATCAAGTGCCTGGGTGGCAAGTCGCGCCAGATAATGAGGATATACCTGGTCCAGGCGGTCTTGTTGGGGTTGACCGGCAGCACTATTGGAGTTGCTATTGGATTCGGAGCACAGTGGGTCTTGCCGCACTTTCTGGCGGACTATTTCGATGTCCAAGTCCAGTTGATCCTTTCGGCCGCGCCCATCGTACAGGGCCTGCTTGCAGGCCTCTTGACCGCATTGCTGTTTACCCTTCCACCTCTGCTTTCGATTGCAGACATACGGCCTGCCCAGATCTTCAGGAGGGACATGATCGAAGACCTCGTCCAGGCCCGCGACTGGCGTTCGTATGGGGCGTTCGGTGTGATCGCGCTTGGATTGTGGGTGATGGCGGTATGGATCGGATCTTCCTTTCGGGCCGGGTCAATTTTTGCGGGTGGATTGGTCGCCAGCGTCCTCGTGCTGGCCGCCGTCGGAAAAGGATTGATGGTTCTGATCCGGCGCGTTCTAAACCGCTATTCGATGGGCTGGCATCCCGGGCTTCGCCACGGCGTCGCCAACCTGTATCGGCCCGGCACACACATGGTTGCCGTACGGGTCGCTCTCGGCATTGGAGTGATGTTCACGCTTTCGATACATCTGCTGCAGACCTCCCTGGTGGAGCAACTCCGGACCAGCGCGCCTCCCGACATGCCCAACGTCTATATGATCAACATCACGGACCGGGAAAAGGACGGCTTGTGGGCCCTTCTCGAAACACAGGACGGCGTGATCGAAGCGCCAGCCCCCGCACCGGCAGTGTCGGGCATGCTCCACGCGGTCAATGGGGTTCCCATCGAAGAAATGAACCTGATCGATGGCGAACGGCGTTACCTCCGAGTCCAGTTTTCGCTAACGTGGTCCGAAGATCAGCCTGAGGCTACGGAAATCCTCGAAGGCGAGTGGTGGGAGGCCGGGCCCGAGCCGGGATTGGTGTCAGTGGAAGAGCGCGCGGCAGGAATTCTTCGCCTGTCGCCGGGTGATACGGTGGAGTGGAATATTGGTGGCAACATTCGGTCTGCCCGCGTGACGAACGTCCGTCGCACGGATGGCACGCGCGCTGGAGCAAACAATCAGTTCATCCTGACACCCGGCACTCTGGATGAATTCCCCGGCATCTACTATGGGGCTCTGCAGGTTGAATCCGACAAGGTCGGAGCGTTGCAACGTGCCGTTTTTGCCAGATATCCATCCGTTACAGTTGTCAATGCCGCCGATATCCTGGAAATCGTTCAGGAAATGGTGGCCCGTATCGGCCTGACCGTGCGCTTCGTCGCTGCATTTGCCATTCTGGGTGGATTGATCATCCTGGCGTCCAGCATTGCGGGAACCCGCTATCGACGCATCCGCGAAGTTGCGATCCTAAAGACCGTCGGTGCCACGCGTCGAAGGATCATTGGCGTGTTCTCAATTGAGTTCTGCATCGTGGGATTAGCGGCAGGGGCGATCGGAAGCCTGCTGGCCGCCGTGTTTACGGCAGTTGTGATCGACCAGTTGATGGACGGTGCTTATAGGTTCAACCCAGCCCCTCTCGTTGTCGCGACAGGTCTGACCTCGTTCCTCGCTGTGATTACCGGGTGGGCGGCCAGCTTCCGTATCCTCAACCAGAAGCCGCTTGAAGTGCTCCGCCAGGCGGATGCCTAGCTGTGAATTCCAGCAACGTTGTAAACACCAGGCAACAGAGACATCGTTAGCGGTAGCCGAAGTGTCAGACACGTCGTTAACCGGACGAATTACGGTGCAGCTCTGCGTCGACTTTCACCCGATGACGCGTGACTCAGGTCCCGAGACGCCTCCGAATCCTTGGAAGAGTTTCTCTCAAGATGTCACTCGCGTGGAGAAACGAAAAAACGAGGTGATGCCCTGCGATGTCATAGAAGTATCCGGGATGGACGAGGACGTGGTCTTCCTCCAACAGGGTGATCGCTAGGTCCTCTTCTGCAGCGTGAGATTTTTCCGCGTGAGATCTATCTGCGCCAAAGGGAACCACCACGTAAAAGCCGCCCATAGGCGGAATCCGGACAGCCGGCCCCAGCATTTCAAGCGCGATGTTTCGGCACATCAGAACCTGCTCCTTGTAGCGTCCCAGGAACGCCGTTCCCTGATCAAAGATATCCGATACTGAAAACTGTGCGATTTCGTTAACGGAGAGAAACGTATCAGCGATCAACTCCAATGTCATCATGGACTTTCGAACAAGGGCGTCTTCACCGGTAACTGCCATCCACCCGAGTTTGAGCCCGGGCAGGGCATACATCTTTGAAAAGCCGTTCAAAGTGAAGACCAGAGGTGCGTCTGTCTCCAAAGGCCGCGGAACCGGGGCGCTCTCGAACGTGAAATTCGAAAAGACCTCATCCGAGATTATCGGGATTTGGTGGCGACGGGCGATCCTGGCAACGCCTTCGATCTGATCCCGGCGTGCCACCATTCCCGTGGGGTTGTGAGGTGAGATCAGAACAATGGCGCGAGTCTGTCCGGTAATTCGATATTCCAGGTTCTCCAGGTCGATCTGCCAACTCCGATCCTCGTCGAGGCGGTAATGTGAGATACCAACTCCAGCAAGACGACCGATGTAGTCGAACAAGGGATAAGCGGGCACAGGGCAGAGAACATTGTCTCCCGCCTCGCACAGGAGTTTGAAGGCGTACCAGTAGGCGATGCTGGTTCCTGGAGTGAGCAGGATGCGTTCGGGAGACACCGCCCGATTTCCGTAGTGTGCCCCAATGGCATCACGCGCCACACGCTGACCGAGAGAATCGGGACGATACGTCTGAGCCTGGCGGGAAGCATCCTTAAGAATCCCGTCGAGTATTTCTTGAGGAAACCCGATCCCGATGTTGCTCGCACTACCCTCGATGAGATCAACGCTTTTGATGCCCTCGGATTTCAACTTCGCGAGCCGTTTGTAGAGCCGATTCGTTGAATCAGGGAATTGCGTGGTCAGTTCGGAAAAGCGCATTCTCTAAACAAAGACGGGAATCGGGGCAGGGATGGGTGCGGCGCCCATCAACCTAAAAATCATTGCGCCCCGCAGGGCGCTTTGTGGGGCGGGGCACAAGATCTATGAACCCCTCAGAGACTACTCTGAGAGTTCCGCGTAAATCCCCGGAATGCTCCGGGCCGGGAAACCGGTCTCGTAACTCAATTCCGGAATTTCCTGAGCCAGGCGCGCAGCCAGGTCCTCCTCGGAAACGCCATCCGATATCAGTTGCCGGCCGGTGTCGAGAAGCTCCTGGAACGCGTCCCGAAAAGCTGCGACGTCGGCCTTCGTCATTAGGTTCCCGTGACCGGGAATAGCTGTGTCAAAATCCAGCGCGAGAACACTGTCGTATGCGCTGATCAATTCGATGGCGCTTCCCCCGTTGCCGAAGTCGATGTAGGGCGCGGCCCCCCCAAAAGACAGATCTCCCATGTGGACGACACGCAGGTCCGGAAAATAGATGACGGAGTCACCATCGGTATGTCCGCGGCCCATATAGCGGGCTTCGACCCTGGCATCGCCCAGGTAGAGGGCCGTTTGGTCGGTGTAGACGATGGATGGCGCTCCGGGCTGATCGTTTCGAAGGATGTTCGTGCGTACGTTTTCGTGTGCCAATATCGGTGCGAGCGCCGCAAACTGCTCGTTGCTGCCGGTGTGGTCACCATGATGGTGAGTATTTAAAACGTACCGGATCGGCTGGTCCGTGACGCTCTCGATGCCGGCAATGATGTCGTTGTAGTTGTCCTCGAACTTGTCATCGATGACGACAACACCTTCCGATGTAACGCGTACGCCGACGTTGCCTCCCGGACCAGTAACGACGTACAAGCCGTCAGCCACTTCACTGATCTCTACCGGCGGTTGCTCCGGCCCCTGCGTCGCCGCTGTTACAGCAGCGAGGGCGACGCCCACCACGGCCGTCAGCGATATAACTAGAATCTTAGTGCCCATCCATTTTCCTCCTATTTCTTTGCCTCCTACTCTGTGCGCGGGTGTCCTGAGACGCGTATTCTACTCTTTCAGTTGCGGGAAATCGAGGGGAGCGAGGCGCCAAAGCGCTGTCCTGACGAGAAGGCAGTTCGAAACGGCGACACGCAGGCGCCGCAGGAATAGTCGACCGCATTTCGACGGGATGCAATCGAGGGCGATCTATTTGGGAAGTCCTGTCAGGCGGATGCCGCCAGCCTTCACCTTGTTTCGAATATTCAGGCGAATCAGAATCGACGTCATGCCTTCGATCACGCGGGCGCTGTCGGCCGTGCCAACGTCATGGACGTTAAAGCCCATCTTGGCCACTAATTCCCCAACCGTCTTTCGTGCGTCCTTATCGTTTCCACAAATCAGCACATCGCAGTCGATGGTGTGGTTGGGGTCGCGCAGCAGATGGGCTGCGACATTCTGGAATGCTGCGACGACCTTCGTCGCTGGACCGAGGAATTCCTGTGCTTCCTCGGTGGCCGAACCCGCAGCCGGCATTTTCATGTGTCGTGGGTTGTCAGGGTCGAGCGGCACCGAAACGTCAATAAAGATCTTGCCTTGGACCTGTTCCTTAACGCTTTCCAGCGTCTTCAGGTGTGCTGAATAGGGCACGGTTAGGACGACAATTTCAGCGGTTTTGGCGGCCCCAGCATTCGTCATGCCCAGGATCGCTGCCCCGGGCTGTTCGGCATTCAATTCAGCGGCAACCTTTTCGGCTTTTTCACGGGTGCGCGACCCAATGATGATTTCCTCTCCCGATTGTGCCCAGCGCAACGCCAGTCCCGGCCCCTGTTCTCCAGTCCCACCCAAGATCGCTATCTTCACGTAATCATCCTCCCTCTGACTATCGAAACATGTCTTTTTCAGGCGGCCGAATCAGCTCTCGGGCGGCCCCTTCGCCCGGTGTGTGAGAATATCCTCGGATCAGCGCCACGGGAACCCTATCCAGTTTGCCCATCACCAGTTCCGCTGCTGATGCCAGTTCATCCGCTATCGCCAGGGCTGTCATTTTCATGATGCGGCCTCCGGTGTCGGGCAAGTCCCGGTAGTCGGTGAGCGGCGCCAGGCCTGCTACACCGATGGCGACATTGACCAGGCCGTCCCGCCACGGCCGCCCAAACGTGTCCGAGATGATAATTGCGGGTTCGATCGCGACCCGTTTTCCGATCGCAGTCCGCAGTTGCCTTGCCGAACGATCAGCGTCCACCGGTAGCAAGGCCACGGTCTGATCATCCTCCAGGTTCGATTCGTCTACCCCTGCATTGGCGCACACGAATCCATGATGCGTCTCCGAAATGATCGTGCCGTGGTCCATTTTTACGATGCGCCTGCTTTCCCGCAGAACCACCTCGACCACGCGTGGATCCTTTTCGTACCTGTGGGCAAACTGTTCCGCAAACGGAGAGGGCGTAACGGTCTGGAGATCCACCAACCGTCCTTCCGATTTGGAAACCACTTTTTGTGTGACCACTAGGATGTCGGCTAAACCGTCGTCTGCGCCCAGGGTCAGGCCCTCGGCCTTGACCGCTTTTGTGATTTCCGATGCCAGGTCAAGGGCCGGTGTAATGTCGGGCAATCCCCGCAATCCGATGACGCGTATTTCAGAAGGCATTTTATGTCGTCATTATCGTGTCGCTATCTTGGCGAGAAGTCCCATCTGTTCCAACACCGAGTAACTGCGCGTCCCCATCGCCTTCGGCATCAGTCGCGCCAGGTCTTCCGGCGTATCGATATCCAATGCCACGCGCGGCAGTCGCAGTACCTTGTAGGAGAGTCCCGCCTGCTTGGCCTGCTTTACGTGCGGGAAAAAGCTCCAGGAACTGAACTGCAACGGAAGCACGTCAGGGGGCGCGAGGAGAACAGTGTTGGTGCCTCGGCTGTCCCATGAAGGCACGATTACGATGTCGTGCCGTGTGCCGTGTTCCAGTACGCAATCGACATCATCCGGCGTTAACAGGGGGATATCCCCGGGAACAAACAGAAGCGAACTGGCGCCGCGGTCGCGGCACTCTCGGATGCCTATTTCGACCGCTTCGGTCAAGCCCTGATCGGGACCCCCGTCTACCACCTCGAATCCTCTCCGCCCGGCCAGCGATATGGCGTGAGCATCGCGCGTGACCAAGACAATGCGTTCCAGATTCGAAGCGTGCTCCAGAGCCGAGACGACGTCATCGAGCATGGCCGCCGCCAGCGCGTGCCGTTGATCCGGCGACAGAAGGGGGGACAACCGCTCCTTCGCGTGCGACAATTCCTTAACCGGTACCAGGGCATATCGCATTGTGAAAATCGAATGCTACTGTGTCGGCTGAGGGGTTGGCAGTGTGCGGCGCCCCAGGTTTGCACCACAGGCGGCGAGTTGCGGTTCGTGGAATAGGAGTGCTTCCTGGAATCCCTTTCATTTCCTGCGTACGTTTTCCTGGACGAAGGCGACGATGTCCTGGGTGGATGCTCCGGGTTGAAATACCTCAGAAACACCGCACGTCTTCAGGTCCAGGATGTCCTGGTCCGGAATAATACCGCCGACTACGACCATGACATCGTCGAGGCCTTCCTTCTTCATCAGTGCCGTGATTTGCGGGCAAAGCGTCATATGTGCTCCTGAAAGTACCGAAATACCAATGACGTCAGCGTCTTCCTGAAGAGCTGCGTTGACGATTTGCTCAGGCGTTTGCCTCAGACCAGTGTAAATGACTTCGAAGCCGGCATCACGAAAGGCGCGCGCAATCACTTTTGCGCCGCGGTCATGACCGTCCAGGCCGGGCTTTGCGACGACAACGCGGATTTTCTCGTCCGTCATAGTTCGAATGTCTCCGGAAAACAGTGCCGAGTGTGATCTCGGACCTGCCAGTCGACCCGCAATCAGGTCGCTCCAGCGCTCAGTCAAAGGAGCGGTACCCAGAGGTTACGATAATAAAGGACTATGGCAACCACCGAATTAAAAAAGTCAGGTCGTGGCTGAGCCCCCGACCATCGACTGGTTTCCGGGTCTCCGTTCGGGTGATTGCCGATTTCGCCTGGCCGCACGTGATCTCCATCCCATCACCCATCAGCCATCGACCGAGCGATCGACGACGATGGGTGGTGTTGCGACCGATCCGGGGTCCACAGGGACCTGGCAGACCGACGATATCGAGTCGCACCGCTCAAAGACTGACTCGAATTACCTGACCCACTACCTGAGTTTCAGCGACTCAAAGCGGCCGAAGTCGGCTCCAATGGGTCACTTGTGTTGGGGCAGGAAGTATTATAAAGTTCGTTCCTTCTGTCTACCTCTTCTTGATCTCCGTTCCCAAAATTGGAGGACATCAGTGAGTCGCCCCAGAAGACCTCTCGAAGGCATCAAAGTGCTGAGTTTCGAAATTCAGGTGGCTGGTCCGTATTGCACGATGATGTTGGCCGACCAGGGAGCCAGCGTAATCAAAGTTGAACGCCCCCAAGGCGGTGACACCGCCCGTGGAGGTGCGCCGAAACTCAAGAACGACAAGGGTGAAACCCAGAGCGGTTACTTCCTCCGGTTTAATCGCAACAAACGCAGTCTGACCCTTAACCTGAAGAGCGAAAAGGGCCGCGAGCTCTTTCGTAAATTGGCGAAGGATTCGGATGTCGTTGTGGAAAACTTCCGGCCCGGTCTGCTCGATGATATGGGTATCGGGTACACAGCACTGTCAGGGCTGAATCCCCACCTCATTTATACCTGTATTTCGGGTTTTGGCAGCCTGGAGGGTTACCTGGGACCGTACAGCAAGCGACCGGCTTACGACATCGTGGCCCAGGCGATGGGCGGGATGATGCATTCCTGCGGCCAGGCCGATGGTCCTCCAACGTGGCTGGGCGCGGCTCTGGGCGACATCGTCTCGGGTATGAACGCGGCGAACGCCATTGCGTTGGCCCTGTATCAGCGAAAGGACACCGGAAAAGGGCAGTACATTGATGTCTCCATGTACGACACCATTATCGGGCTGGCTGAACGTTCAGTCTCGGCCTACTCGATGGCTGGAACCACACTGTCGCGGGGGCGCGAGCCGTATATGGCCCCGTGGGGACCCTTCGAGTGCAAGGATGGCTATGTTGGCCTGATCGTCGCCACTGAGCGCGACTGGGGCAAGTTTTGCGAGGCCATAGGCCGGCCCGATCTGAGTGGGCACGAGGGGACGCAATCGGGCCCCGAGCGCGCTGGAAACATGTCCGGTTGGTTGGGCGACGTTATCAACGAGTGGTTTGCTCAAAATACCCGGGCCGAAGCCACCGAAAAGCTGCTGGCTGTGGGGCTGCCCGTCGGTCCCGTGCAAAATGCTCAGGACATCTTTGAAGATCCTCACGTCGCTGCCCGCAAACTGATGATCGATGTGCCCGACCCCGTTCTCGGCTCGGTGAGACTGGTGGGCCCAGTGGCCAAACTTTCGGCGAATCTGGAACCGCGTACAGATCCAGCTCCGAAATTGGGTGAGCACAACGCCGAAATTCTGAGCACTGAACTGGGTTACACCCCAGAGCAGATAGCGGAACTGAAAGCGCAGGAAGTGATTTAGACGGAGTGCAGTAAACCTTGATAGCAGGAGAACCATTGTGAGTCAGGAAGAAGTCGTTGTCATAAGCGCCGTGCGGAGCCCATTCGGCAAGTTTGGCGGTGCCCTAAAGGATTTCAGCTTGCCCCAACTGGGTGGCCGGGTGATGGCCGAGGGTGTTCGGCGTGGGGGCGTCGACCCGGCCGATGTGGAAGAGGTCGCCACAGGGGTCAATCTTCCCGGGGCTGACCGATCGATCGCTCGCCAGGTCTTGATCGAGTCGGGCATTCCGCCCAACCGGGTGGCTTATACCGTAGACCGCGCCTGTTGCTCGTCGATCGCTGCGGTCAATATGGGCTCACGCTCTATCCGTCTTGGAGAGTCCAGGGTGGCGCTCGCCGGTGGCGTTGAAAACATGAGCAAGGTTCCCTATTTCTTAACCGATCTTCGATGGGGAAAGCGGTTGGGGGATGTCACGCTCAAGGACCAGCTCATCATTGCCTGTCCAATGACAGGCAGGCCCCGCGCTGTGCAGGCCGGTGAAGAGGCTGTCGAATTCAGTGTCAGCCGTGAGGAACAGGATGCCTGGGCCGTACGGAGTCACCAGAACTATTTCAGGGCTAAAGAGGCCGGCCATTTCAAAGATGAATTGATGTCGATCGAAGTGCCACAGCGTAAGGGCGACCCGATCGTGGTGGCCGAGGACGAGTCACCCCGGGCCGATACTGCATTGGAGAAACTCGCCAAGTTGAAAACGATCTATGGAAGTCCGACCGTCACCGCTGGCAACGCTCCGGGTCTCAGTACCGGGGCATCTGCGATGTTACTGATGTCGGGTGAAGAGGCGAAGAAACGGGGCAAGAAGCCCCTGGCAAGTTTGACGGCTTGGGCCATGGCTTCCGGCCACCCCGATAAGATCGCATCAATTCCCGCTGAAGGCGCCCGCCTCGCTCTGGAAAAAGCAGGAATGACCATTGACGATATCGACTTGATTGAAATCAATGAGGCCTTTGCCGCGGTTCCGCTGGTTTCAACGCTGATCATGGCCGGACGCGACCCGGTTAAGGTGGAGAGCATTCGGGCCAAAACGAACGTAAACGGTGGCGCTATTGCTTTGGGCCATCCCACGGGAGCGACCGGCGCGCGGCTAATTATCACCTTGATCTACGAATTGCGTCGCCAGCGTCAGGCGTCGGCTGAGAAGCGACCGTTCTACGGCCTGGTGACGATTTGCGGCGGTATCGGTGAAGCGGAATCAGTCATCGTCAAGGTAGATGGCTAAAGGACCCTGTAATGTCGGACCCTGAAGTAACCAACAAAGCGGAGTGGGAATCCAAGATCGTAGACCCCCACCTCAAGGCTGAAGCGGAGAGGCGGGAGCGATTTGAGACGATCTCCGGAAAGGGGCTGGAGCGGGTCTATACCAGGGAAGACTGGTCTGGCACTGACGCAGAAGCCTCCGAAAAACTGGGTTATCCCGGTGCCTATCCATTTACCCGAGGCGTCAGCCCGACGATGTATCGCAGCAACTTCTGGGTGATGGGCATGTATTCCGGCTTTGGCTCTGCGGAAGAGGCGAACGAGCGATACCGGGCATTGCTCGATCGGGGCCAGACGGGCTTTTCTATTGCTTTGGATCTCCCCACCCAGTGCGGCTACGACGCCGACGATCCTATTGCTGCCGGCGAAGTAGGTGTGACGGGCGTCCATATTGGTTCGTTGGAGGATATGGAGCGACTGTTCGAAGGGATACCGCTGGAGAAAGTACGCCAGATCCGAACCACGGCGAATTCGATCGGTCCGATCATCGCGGCGATGTACATCGCCGCGTTCGAAAAGCAGGGCGTCAACATAAACGATACCCGCATGTTCCTTCAGAACGATGTTCTCAAAGAGTACATCGCGCGGGGCACCTACATCCTCCCGCCAGAAGCAGGCCTTAAGTTGTCGTCCGACGTCATCGAGTATTGTGGCCGCAATTTACCGACCTGGACACCTCTTGCGATGAGCGGATACCACATCCGGGACAGTGGAAGCACTGCGGCCCAGGAACTGGCGTTTACGTTTGCCAATGGATTGGCTTACATAGACGAGGTTCTCCATAGAGGGCTCACGGTCGACGATTTTGCCGGGCAGATATGGACCTTCCTTTCGGCAGGAGTCGACGTTCTGGAGGAAGTGGCTAAGTTTCGCGCAGGGCGCCGCGTGTGGGCCAGGCTGATGCGGGAACGCTATGGGGCCCAGAATCCCGAAACGATGAAACTGAAGATTTTTGCCTACACGCTGGGTGGCAATCTCGTGGCCCAGCAACCGCTGAACAACATTGCGCGTGTCGCTATCGAGACTCTGGCCGCCGCGCTGGGCGGTGTGCAGACCATCGCGACTTCGTCTTATGACGAAGCCTATGCAATTCCGACCCAGGAGGCTGCGACGATCGCGCTTCGTACCCAACAGATTGTGGCCAACGAGGCTGGAATCACGGGCACCGCCGATCCCCTCGGGGGCTCGTATGCCCTCGAGTCGCTGACCGACTCCTTGGAGGCAGAGGTCTATCAATACCTTGAGAAAATCGAGGCCTTGGGCGGGGCAGTGCAGTGCATAGAAAACGGTTATTACCATCGCGAGTTATCCGACGCTGCCTACAGTTACCAGCGACAGATCGAAACCAAGGATCGGATACTGGTCGGTCTGAATGAGTATCAGAGCCAGGGAGCGGAAGTCATTCCAGTGTTCAAGGCCAACCCCGAAACCGGGCGCAAACAGACTGCAAAGCTCGAAGCGCTTCGGGAAAAGCGAGATTTTGCCCGGGTCTCTCATTCGTTGAGCGATCTAACTGATGCGGCGAAGGCCAGGGAAAACCTGATGCCGCCGCTGATAGAGAGTGTCAAAGCCTACGCAACGATCGGTGAAATCTCAGCCTCGCTCCGCGGCGTGTACGGTGTGTACAACTCCAGCCAGGTTATTTGAAATCGAAGGGACTCTTCATGGACTACTCTGTTTTTCAAGATATTCTGTTTGAGCGTCGCGACAACGGCATTCTCTGGATCACCCTTAACAAGCCCGACAAATTGAATATGGCAGACGCGGCCATGCACCAGGCCTTTGTGGACCTCTGGCCGATGATAGACCGTGATCCTGAAGTCCGTGTGGCGGTGATCACTGGCGCGGGTAGAGCGTTTTCAGCCGGTGGGGATCTCAAGAGGGTGAAAGAGTCCCACGGAAACTATGAAGAGATCGTCGCCATTCTGGACGAAGCCCGAAATATCGTTTACAACATGCTGCACTGTTCCAAACCGATCATTTCAGCTGTCAACGGTGTTGCCGTGGGTGTGGGAGTGGTCGTCGCGCTTCTGTCAGACATCAGCATCATGGCCGAAAGTGCGCGCTTGGCCGACGGCCACACGCGCCTGGGAGTTGCGGCCGGTGACCACGGAGCCATCATCTGGCCCTTGCTGTGCGGCATGGCCAAAGCGAAGTACTACCTGCTGACCTGCGATTTCATCAGCGGACCCGAAGCCGAACGTATCGGTCTGGTCAGCCTGTGCACCCCCGATGACGAGTTGGCTGACAAGGCGATGGAAGTGGCGACCAAGGTCGCAACCGGACCGACCGATGCCAACAGGTTTACCAAGCGGGCCCTGAACCAGTGGTTACTCCAGGCCGCTCCGATCTTTGATCACTCGCTGGCTCTGGAAATGATGGGCTTCTTCGGCAAAGACCTGCTCGAAGGTGTAGACGCGATCAAGAGCAAGCGTCCCCCAAACTTTCATTCAGACGAATCGTAGTTCTATGACTGGCGACGTAATGAGGATTTCTGATCTTCCGCTGCAATACAACTGCGTCGACGTTTTAGAGCACAACCTTGCCGTGAGAGACGACAAGACAGCTCTTTACAGTCTGGAACGTGAGATGACCTTCCGGGAAGTTTCCGAGGAAGTTAATCAGGTCAGTAACGCGCTGGAGAAACTCGGTGTGCGCATGGGCACCTTCGTGGCTTTGCTCTCGCTCGACGTTCCCGAATGGGTGACGTCTTTCTTTGGCGTGATGAAGATTGGGGGCGTTGCCATAGGTATGAGCACGACGCTGACGCCGCCTGAGTATGCGTACATGCTGGACGACAGCCGGGCGCGGGTGTTGGTCGTTCATCAGAGGCTGGTCGGGAAGGTCGCAGACATACTTGCCGCTCGCGTATTCCTCAAACACGTTGTTGTCATCGGCCGCGCCGATCGGACGGTGCAGATCGAATCCGTTAATTTCGCGGATTGGATCGCTGGCGAATCAAAGGAACGCGAAGCGGCGCCCACCCATCAGGACGATTTCTGCACATTGAACTACACCAGCGGGACGACGGGCCCTCCGAAGGGAATTCAGCATGCCCATAAAGACATGCCGATCAGCTCCCAGCTGTACACAATCAACACTCTGGGTCTGGGCGAAACCGATCGCACGTTTTCCATCGCCCGGCTGTTTTTTACATACGGCCTGGGTGTCAACCTGTTTTCACCGTGGCATATTGGCGCAAGCACCGTATTGTGTTCCGAACCTCCACGCAAAGCGGCTAATGTTCTGGAAACGATCGATCGGTTCAAGCCGACGTTCCTTTTCAATGTCCCCACCGGTTACGCCAGCATGCTGGCGGTTGAAGGTTTTTCCGAGAAGTACGACCTGTCGTCGTTGCGCCTGTGTGCTGCCGCAGGCGAGTCACTGCCGGCCTCCCTATGGGAGTCGTGGAAAGAAAAGACAAGTTTGGAGATTGTCGAGGGTATGGGGACGACTGAGGCCATTGCGCTGTTTCTGTCCAACCGGCCCGACGATATCAAGCCCGGCACGATCGGCAAAGTCGTCGAAGGATTCGAAACCAAAATCATTGATGAAGATGGCAGGGAAGTGCCCCGAGGTGAGATTGGCGATCTGATGGTCAAGGGAGAGACTTTCGCTCTGTTCTACCTGCACCAGTACCACAAGAGCCAGAACTCTTTCCGCGGAGAATGGCTGTTTACCGGTGACAAGTTTATTCTCGATGAGGACGGCTACTATCACTATATTGGCCGGGTGGACGACATGCTCAAAGCGGGTGGCATTTGGGTGTCGCCGGTCGAAATCGAGAACACTTTGCGCACTCACGAGGCCGTGTATGAATGTTGTGTGATGGGTCGGTCCGATCAAGACGGGTTGGTCAAACCTAAAGCCTTTGTGTCGTTGCGCGACGGATTTAACCCGTCAGACGAGCTTTCGGAAGCACTGATCGGCCATTGCAAGACCCATATGGCGCCCTATAAGCGCCCGCGGTGGGTCGAGTTCATGGATGAGCTGCCCAAAACGGCCACGGGTAAGATTGAGCGTGCCGCCTTGCGGGAGTAGCAGAGGAGCGGATCACAGGGCTCCCCAGCTCGCCACCTCGTTTGGCGTGACAAGGATCAGCGGGCGACCCTCTAACGGCATGTCTTCGTATTGAGGGTACTTCTCCTGCAATAAATGCCTCCCGGTGCTGAGTGCCTCCCCCGCTTCGACGAGCTCACCCGTTCCTCTCACCAGGACCCAGGCTAGCTGGGTCCAGTCCTCATCGTAGCGGTCCACGACGGCAGCCACCTGATTGTTTTCGAGCAGGTTCCGGACCCTCTTTAACCGGTCTGGCGCCACGCGTTTTGGCTTCTCATCGATCGCTGTATATAAACATTGCCCGTCAAAAGCGAACACAATGGGGATGACGTGCGGTTGACCGGAAGCGTCCACCGTCGCCAGTCTAGCAACACGCATTGCGGCGAGGAAACGGGTTTCGGCCTCGTTAAAAGTGGAGCGATTCATCTCAAGGTCGACTCCAGGCTCATTGTGGACTACGGGGTTGTCCGGCTCAAAGTGTGGGCGAAGTCGAGAACGTTTTGCGCCAACCGGTTTCGATCTTCCAGAGTTCTCATCACCGTATGTGTGACCGAACACGCAATTCCACTTGTTTCGATCGAGCCGGCCAGCCCGGCATCCACTTCATCGAGAACGAACCCGTCTACCAGATCCTGATAGTGTTGGGCAACGGCCGTAGCAGAAACAGGAATTCCGAGCTCGGCCATAAGTTTCCCCGTCGGGCCCTTGATCGCGCGACCCCCGACGATGGGCGAGACGGCAATCGTGGGTGCAGGGGAGAGGGCTATCGCCTGCCGCACTCCGGGTATGGAGAGAATCGGATCAATGCTGAGGTATGGATTGGACGGGCAAATGATGACGGCGCGTAAGGCGTTGCTGGCCAGCAGTTCGGAAAAGCGTGTTGCCATTAGCGCATCACTGGCGCCCGCGAAGTGAAGCCCTTTTACCACCGGTTTGCAACGCTCGCGTACAAAATACTGCTGGAACGGCATGAAGCCCTCATCGCTTTCAATCTGCGTCCGTACCGGCTGATCGCTCATCGGCAATACTTCCGGCCCGATTTTCAGTCGCTTCCGCAGTCCATCGATCACCTCGCTCAAACTTGCGCCTCTATTTAATTGCGCCCTCCGATACAGATGCACTGCGATGTCCTTGTCGCCGAGCTGGAACCAGGTCTCGACACGCAATCTCTTCAAAACACTCATGCACGACCAAGATTCCTCCGCTCTTCCCCAGCCTGTTTCTGGATTATTGATACCGGCAAGCGTATACAGCAGCGTGTCGACATCAGGAGAAATGTGCAATCCCATATGCTCAAAGTCATCGCCCGTATTGGCAACGATTGCCAGCTCTTTCGGCCCGAGCACATTTGCCAATCCGAGCGCCAGCTTTGCTCCACCGACACCGCCGGAAAGCGCGAGATGGATACCGTCAATCATCGGTCATGCCCTGCGACGGACGCTTCTCGACGCGTGCTGTTCTTGGGGACCAATCGCTTTCGCTGGGTGCTGAGGTGTGTGGACGCAAACAAGGGGTTTCAGTCGACAGGCACGAGTTCGGGATAAATCGGCGTCCATGTCGCCGCTGTGACAGCGCTCTCGGCTTCACTTGCTGATAGTGATGCCCTCTCGCCGTCTTGAGCAGCGGCCAGGACAACCGCCACGGCGATCGAGTGGGACACCTCCGGCATTCGAGCCGTTCGAGGAAATAGCATGCCGCTTTTGAGTTCATCTTCGGTCACACTGGCAGCCAGTGCCTGAGCCGCAGCCGCCAATATCGCGTGAGTGACGCTCTTGATCCCCCCAACCATCAGGCCGAGACCGAGTCCGGGAAAGATGAACGCGTTGTTGCCCTGTGCGATCTGCAATTCGCTGTCGCCCATAGCCACGGGAGGGAAGGGGCTCCCGGTCGCCACGAGGCAGCGGCCCTCCGTCCAGACGACGAGGTCTTCGGGTACGGCCTCAGATTTGTCGGTCGGGTTGGACAGAGGCATGATGACCGGCCGGTCCACGTGTCGAGCCATTTCGCGAACGAGTTCTTCGGAGAATGCGCGGGCGACGCCGGAGGTGCCGATCAGAACTGTGGGCTTGAAGTTACGGATGACGGTGGCAAGATCTCTCTGCCCTGGATCACCCAGGCCGTGCGCCTCGGCAACGCTCACGGGCCACGTGAGTTCTTCCTTGTAGACTTCCTTCTGCCGGACGTCGTCAACGAGAAGGCCCCGGCTGTCAAGAACGGCAATCGCCCTCCGCGCCGCATCCGTTGTCGCGCCATCGGCAACCATAGCGGCGCGAAGCTGTTCGGTCATTCCGAGTCCTGCTGCGCCTGCGCCGTAAATGATGATGCGCTGATCCGCGACACGCTGTCCCAGCGCCCGGGACGCAGACGTGACGGCTGCTACAGCGATGGCTCCCGTGCCCTGGATATCGTCGTTGAAGGACGCGATTTGGCCATCGTAACGGTGCAGTACCGCTAGCGCGTTGTCTTTTCGGAAGTCTTCCCATTGCACGACTGCCCCTGGGAAGACCTCGGTGACTGCGGCGACGAACTCGTCGAGCAGTTCAAAGTACATCGGGCCGCGCAGGCGCGGCTGGCGATAACCCAGGTACACTTCGTCGTTCAGAAGATTTTCGTTGTCAGTGCCCACGTCGAGGCTGACGGGAAGGGTTTGGGCGGGATGAATACCTGCCGCCGCGCAGTAAATGGAGAGCTTGCCTATGCAGATGGCAATTCCGCCCGCTCCCTGGTCGCCAATGCCGAGGATCGCCTCGTTGTCTGTGGCGACGATCAATTTCACGTTGCTGAACTTGGCGCCCTGCCGCAACACTGACGCGATCCGGCCGCGATGCTGTGGGGTTATAAATATTCCCCGCTGCCGCCGGAAGATGTGGCTGTAGCGTTGGGTGGCCTGAGCGACGGTCGGGGTATAGACGATCGGCAGAAACTCTTCGAGGTAATCGCTCAACACGCGGTAGAACAGATGTTCGTTCCGATCCTGGAGCGCTGCCAGTTCCAGATATTTGTCCAGGGGACTGGTGCGCCCATCGAGTATGTTGTGGATGCGGCTGACCTGCTCAGCCATCGTCTGTTGTGTGGCTGGCAACAGCCCGTCGAGTCCGAACTGTTCCCGTTCCTCTGCCGTAAACGCTGAGCCTTTGTTGAGCAGTGCGTCGGTATAGAGTGCGTGTCCGCGCAGGGGCACTTCTACGACTTGATGTCCGTCAGGCGCTCGCTTCAATCGAAGAAAATACATTACCCTTCCTGTACCAGCCGGTTGCAACGATTTCCGAAAAATGTTGACGTAGAGGAATCCAAACTTTGAACGGAGATCCCCGCTGGGGTTGATACCGTGGCGTGGATAGCAGACCAAACGCAGTATAGCCGAACCTCGGCGGTAATCCAACCTCGGAATCGCACGGGTCAATACCCTCAGTTTTTCAGTCCAGAACCTGCCTGAACCAGGCACCGATGTCGTCCACTTCTTCGGGCGATACCGAGTGGGGCATTGCATATTCATGCCATTCGACGGCGTAACCCAACGCGCTCAATATCTCACTTGAATGGCGCGCATGGTCGATTGGAACGGTGGGATCATGTGTGCCGTGGGCCAACAGGATTGGCAGACCGCGATTCGCTTCGCTGGCTTCTTCGGCAAGCGTGTGCGAAATCGGGAGGTAGGCCGACAGTACGAGGATTCCGGCCAGCCGTCTCGGATGGCGGAGACCGGTTTGAAGCGAGATCGCCCCTCCTTGCGAGAAGCCTGCAAGGACGATGCGCTGGGCCGGACTTCCTCGTTCCTCTTCACGTGCGATCAGGTTATCGATCAATCGCTGAGATCCGCGGAGGCCGTCCTCGTCTTCACCCCCGCCGAATTCCGGACTCAGGATGTCATACCATGCCCGCATGACGTAGCCACCATTGATCGTGACCGGGCGCATGGGGGCATGGGGGAAGACGAATCGAATTGGGACGGGCCCCAGGTCCAGCGACTCGACGATCGGTGGAAAATCATGGCCATCGGCGCCGAGACCGTGCATCCAGATAACGCTCGTAGTCGGATCTGGGGCGGTTTCAAGTTCAATCGCTTCGAGGATCTCGTTCATATCTGTGTTCAGATTCAGGAGGTTTCGAAGTTTTCTGATGCTAACTGTTAATACGCAGCAACCGGATCAGGTTGCCCCCAAGGATGGCCTCTTTCTCGGCGCGGCTCAACGACGGGGATTCAGCAATCACACCGATCGTGTCCGGCCAGTTGTAGGGTTGGTCCGATCCGTAGACCACTTGACTCGCGCCAGTCTCGGCCACCAGATGACGTAGGCCTTCTTCGGCAAAAACGATCGAGTCGACAAAAATCTGATCTCTCAGATACTCGCTCGGGTCTTTCTGGTTCGCACAATTCGCAGTGGGCCTGACCTCGCAGGCGACTTCGGTTCGACCGACGTATGACGGTATGTAACCGCCGCCGTGTGCTGCACAAACCTTCAGACCTGGAAATCGGTCCAGAACACCGTCGAAGATCATGTGCGAAAGAAAGACCGTTGTTTCCAACGGATTCCCGATGACGTTGCCAAGATCAGCCCGTCCTGCGAGGGCGCCCTCGCGAACGATGTTGAGGGCGTTGTTGGGATGCATGAATACTGGGACGTCCAGTTCCTCGGCTTTGGCCCAGAACGGATCGTACTTGGCCGATGTGGGTTGTTCGCCGTCAACGTGGCCGCCAATCGATGCGCCGCGAAGGCCCAGAGTATTGACCGCATAGTCCAATTGCTCGGCCGCAAGGTCGGGGTACTGCAGCGCCACTGACGATAAGCCAACGAATCTGTCGGGGTGTGTGCCACACCATGCCTCAAGCCCCTCATCGTGAATTCTCACAATTTGTCGGGCGAGATCGCGCTCCACGGTGTACCACCAATACTGATTCACGCTGAGAGCCTGAATGTCGATACCCCGTTCATCCATCATTTCCAAACGATGAGGGCCGAGAGGCAAGAGGTCCGGAAGGCCGGCCCTCGCCGGCATCGCGCTGGGGAGCTTCTCCTCAAGCTCTCGTAAAAACACACAGTGAGCGTGAATGTCGACCACGGTGGCGTCCCGTCCGTCGACCAACACTTGACGCGGCGACTGCGCCAGGGCACAGGGCACACGGCCTAGGACTAGGGCTCCTGCGGTTGCGCGACCGACGGTTCTTAGAAAGTCTCTGCGATTTGCCATCTTTTTCCTCCCGTTTCCCGGCGGTATTGTTCTCGGGTGCAGCAAAGGTAGTGATCAGACGCTGCTTCTTCAAGTCCCCTATTTTACATACCGGGGTGAGCCACCTAGAAGCATTTAGAAATTTGAGAGGCGGTTGCGTCAGTGGTGACGGTTTGTCGCCGGGGACCTATACCGCTGAGGGATTCGAAATCGTCGGCCTGTATTGGCATTTCATCGACGTGGTGTGGGTCTTCCTCTTCGCGTTCTTTTACCTGCTCTAATCCCATTGGATCAAACGTTACCGCTCGTTGTGTATCGTCTCGAGTTCTTCGATCGAACGGGGCCAGTCGGATTTGAGAAGTCTCGAGAGAGCCCGGTCCCTCAAGATTTTTCCTTCCGTCTGGCAGTAGGGACAGTAGTTGGTCTCGTTGTTTGTATAGACAATGCGCTGAACCGGGGCTCCGCAAACCGGGCACGGTTGACGATACTTTCCGTGTACGGCCATTTCCGGGCGAAATGCCGTGACTTTTTTCGGGAAGGCAGTTCCTGCCTGCCGACGCAGCCGTTCAACCCACTCCTGTAACGTCTTTCGCGTGGCCCGGTAGAGCCGGCGAATCTCCTCGGGATCAAGACTCTGAGTCAGCTTGAAAGGTGAGAGTCTTGCGGCATGTAGGATTTCATCCGAATAGGCATTGCCGATCCCGCTGGAGCTCGCGGGATCGCACAGCGCACGCTTGAGCGTGTGGTTCTCCCGGGTCAGTCGTTGGCGAAAATCCGCAGACGAGCACTCGAGCACTTCGAGCCCGCCGCGGTCGTGGGTAGTCAGTCCTTCATCTCCGTTGACGGCATAGAGTGAGGCCCGATGTTTGCTGCCAGATTCGGTCAGGAGAAGGGTTCCGTGACGGAAATCGAACGCGGCGAGGCTGATCTTCCCAGTCAGACCAGCGCCTTTCTTCTTCCACTGCAGCCGGCCTGCGATCATCAGATGGAGGACGATAAAGTTGCCGCTGTCGAACTCGAAAACGATCCGCTTTCCGAGGCGGTGCACCCCGGCTACCGTGCACTGGTCGAAGCCCTCAAGAGGGGGATCGATGCTTCGCACCAGGAAAGGACTTCGCAGTCGTATCCGCTCAAGGACCTGGCCGACGACCAAGCCTTCGAGCGCTTCCAGGTAGATCTGGATGTCGGGGAGCTCCGGCACATTTTACTCGCGATCCGGTAGGAACGATTTACAAATCAACATATCAAAATCCCTGAATACGATGACGGGTTGTTGGTAAGTGTTTTCCTGACGCCTGTCGCCAATCGGTCGGCCTGTTTCAGCCCTTGTCAAGAATGCTCCTCGACTTCTGTTCCCATAGCCACCTGTTCCCAAAGCCGCCCAAGATAACCCACGTAACACCCACTTGTGGTGGATCCTGGTGCGGTGAGCGGATTGTTCGCTTCGCCAAAGTCCAGTTTTCAATCGGAATGGGCCGGCAGTCGCACTATCCGCCATTGCCTGGTGGCCTGTACCACCCAAATTGGGACCCGCGCCGATGGGTCTTGCCGGGGAGATCGAGGCGCGAGACGGAAGTCGATGTCTTCACATCGACGACGGCTCGTAACAAATATATCGCCGGCAACCCCCATCGGCCCAGAGGGTTCGGGCGAATCGGCATTGTCTTCGTCGTCGTCAGCTCCTTGCAATGTAGGAGCATTTACTCGTCGCCGAGACCTCGTGTCGTCACGTTGTTGCCTCCTGGAATCCAACGCCGTTTGGCCCGAACGCGGGTCCCGATTCCGGTGGTACAGGTCACTAGATGCCCCACTCGCTCCAGGCCCGGGTGAACCAATCATCGCGTCTGTATTGTCGCTGACCGTATTCCACGAGCCCTACGAGCGTTGCGTATTCGGTCTTACGGAAACGTGCGTCATTGATCCTGGTGGGCGCTCCGACACGGACAGGCAGGCCCAGCATGCTCCCCATGAGTTCAGGGAAAGCATGCAGTCGCGCTCCTCCCCCGGTCAGGACCACACCCGCCACCAGAGCGTCTTCACAGCGGGTGGCCGAGATCTGCGCCCGCACGAATTCGACGATCTCTTCGGCTCGGGGTTGGAGTACTTCTGCCAACATCGACCGGTCCATTTTGCGAACGCCGTAAGATCCATAGTGCAGGCTCTCGAACTTGTCCTCCCGATCCGTCATCGACTCCCGGGCACAACCGTACTCTCTCTTGATCCGTTCGGCCTCTGATGGTGGCATCTTGTAAACGATGGCCACGTCTCTGGTAAGCCGACTCGCCCCGATCTGCACCAGCGCAGCATGCCGAAGCACCCCGCTGGAATAGATCGACACGCCGGTTTCCCCTCCACCGACATCGACAAGCATGCAACCCATTTCCTTCTCGTCATCGGACAGTGTTGCATCGGCAGCGGCCATCGGTTTGAGAACGGTGTCGGCCACCTTGAGCCCTGCGTGGTTGGCGATCGTCACCGCGTCCCACGCCGTCGCGGTCGAACTGATGAAAATGCGGCCATCGACACCGAGGTCCCTGGCACGCAATCCAATCGGGTTTTCAATACCGGCCCGGCCGTCACAGGTAAACGTATCGGGAAGCACGTGGAGAATTTCGCAATCGGGGACATCGGCAGCATCGAGGGCCGCCTGAACTGCCCGATGCACGTCTTCATTGCCGACCTGCCTCCCCTTGACTAAGACCTGCCCCTGAGTCGCTATGGCGCGGGTCCGTGGTCCCCCAACTCCTAAGAAAACGTCGTCGATGTAGCATCGGGCCATTTCGCCCGCCTGATTAGCGCTCGCTTTGGTCGCCTCAACCGCTGCGCCAATATTGACCACGATCCCGTTTTTGATTCCGTCAGAGGGCACATTGCCGAACCCGGTGACCTTGATATCGCCGTTCGCCTCGGCCTCCGCCATCAGGGTACGAATACGCGTCGATCCGAGATCAAGGCCCACAACTTGTCGTTTTAGCTGCCACATGCGTGTGCCTCGGTCAAAGCGGAAATCACGTAACGGGCGATGCGTCCCCAATCGTGCCGCGGGTAGCGGATCGCATCGGGATCAGGAGACGCAAGATCGGGTCACCGTTCTGACCGCGCCAATCCCAACATCCTGCCTGCCTCAGAGGGACAACGCATCCACGATACACCCGATGGCAACCGGCTGCGGACGAGGAGGAAAGGGCCATCTCGAAGGCGTTGCTCGGATGCCTTTCACGCCTCGGAGTCGACCTTCCCTGCGAGCCGACTGAGATACTCAGCATCTTCGAGGCGATGCTGGGTTGGCATGTCGGCCGCCGCCCGGACCGCACGTCGAGCGAATGATATCGCTGATCGGCGATTTCCTTTCATTTCAGCATGACGAGCCAGAAGAATAAGGGTCTTGCGGGCCCGCCAGTCGCGGTCGCGGCAGAGCTGTCGGTTCAGGTCCTTGAGTTCTGAGAGCCGTTCCTCCCAGCGAGAGGGCGACGCCTGCCCAAGCTGACAGGTAAGGAGGTTAGCGCGGACGTTGAGGATTTCACTCGCCCGGCCCAGCTTCGTCATTTGCACCCGAGCGCGCTCGAAATAGGGCTCCGCTTCCGCGAACCGCCGCTCCAGGAGATACTCATAGCCATAGTTGTTGATCAGCTGCGCGTGCTCGGGTTCTTGTGAACTCCCGTCTAACAGGGTCTTCACGATCTTCCTCGCGCTCCTATCGTCTGCGCGTGATTCATACCAGCGATAGAGCAGGGTTCCGCTTTCGGATATCAGTGCAGAGTCGCCATATTGTTGTGCGTGGAGGAAGATGGGGAGGAGGCTGCGGTCCGCGCATGCCGCGCCCGGTATGATTCAGGGACTTGTCGCAGATTACCTCAGAGAGAACGCGCGTGCGGATCTTTGGGAGAGCCAGGAGGCCCGCGACATCTTTGTGGCTAAAGCCCAGCCGCAGGTAGACAAACTGCATCAGACTTTTTTCCCCGGGCGAGCCCTGTTGTTTCCTGGCGCAGCGGTGCGCCGACAGGTGACCGCACCGCTTGTACCGCCTTCGGACGCTCTACAGCAAGAACTTGTGACCGTCGCAAAGCGGTTCAACAGGCGGCAAGCCAAATACCGCATCCCGCGCAGATTGCGCGCGCTTGCGAGATCAAATGATGGCTTTGATCGCAAAGCGTCGCTAAACCTCCGACTATATACGCGGCCGGGTGAGCTGAGGTGCCTCGTCCACACCCGCGAAGGCGGCTTCCACACAGGTCAGAAATACTGAGTTGCATTGGCGTCCGGTAAATTGTCCACTTCCGAACGTTCCGATGTGCCAGGCACGAGGCACTCAAAACCATCGCCAACCCCCTTGAATCCCGATACACTCACTCCTGTCGTGCCAATCGTGCGAAAGACTCTGAAGGTTGTTGGTGGGATCGCTGTCGTCATAGTCTTAGCCGGTTCGGTCACGGCCGGCTGGATCTGGTCCGAGATCAACGCGAGCCTTCCGATCTACGACGGCGAAGTCCAAATAGAGGGGCTATCGTCGGGGGCGACTGTCGAGCGCGACTCCCTCGGCGTGGCAACCATCCGTTCAGCGAACGCGACCGACGAAGCTCGGACGTTGGGGTTCGTCCACGCCCAAGAGCGCTTTTTCCAGATGGATCTGATACGTCGGGCTGCCTCCGGAGAGCTCTCTGCCTTGGTCGGTCCCAGCGCGCTGGGGGTCGACGAACAGCGAAGGGTCCACCTCCTGCGACAAACCGCCGAGCGTGTTGTGCGTGCCGCTCCCAGTGAATACAGATTGCTACTGGCCGCGTATACCGAAGGTGTGAACGCAGGACTGGGGGCGCTCGGGGCGAAGCCGTTTGAGTACCTGCTATTGCGTGGGGATCCAGTGCCGTGGGTGGAAGTGGATTCTATTCTGGTACTGGGTGCGATGTTTTTCGATCTGCAAGATCATGCGTTGCCTGTGAAGCTTGACGAACTTGTGGCCCGCGGCGTGCTACCGACAGAATTCGCCGATTTTCTGTATCCATCGGCCACGGTGTGGGATGCTCCTCTCATCGGTGATAGCGGTCCTCCGGCCACTATTCCTTCAGCAGACGTATTCGACCTGCGGTCTCTACCTCGTGATCTGTTTGCAACAAACACCGGGCCTGTCCTTGAACAGCTACGACCAGCCGGTTCGAATAACTGGGCCGTTGCAGCGTCTGAAACCGAAACCGGCCGTGCGATCGTCGCTAACGATATGCACCTCGATCTTGGCGTGCCGTCGATATGGTTTCGGGTCTCGCTGGAAAGCGGTGGTCGCCGAGTAACTGGCGTGACACTCCCGGGACTTCCCGCGGTTGTAGCCGGCAGTAACGAACACGTTGCGTGGGGACTGACCAACAGCTTTGGCGATTGGATCGACCTGATTGTGCTCGAACTCGATCCCGAGGATCCGAACCGCTACCTAACTCCCGAAGGCTGGATGGAGTTCGAAACCGTTTCGTCGCCCATCGAGGTCGCCCACGATGAGGACCATGAGTTCACCTTCCGTCGCACAATCTGGGGACCCGTGCTGGGGGAGTCGCCCGACGGGACTCCATATGCGGGACGCTGGGTGGCGCATGATTCGCGCGGGTACGCTCTAAACTTCATTGAGTTGGCCGAGGCCAGGACTGTGGAAGAAGCTCTTGAGATCGCGCAGTCCTCTGGAAGCCCTCAGACAAACTTCGTCGTTGCCGATAGCGACGGGAATATCGGGTGGACGATCATGGGTGCCGTGCCGCGCCGTGTCGACACCAACTCCGTGTCCTATTCCGCCGAAGGCAGTGCATGGGAGGGCTGGCTGGAGCCCGATGAATACCCTGTTGTCGTCAACCCGCCGGACGGGCGCATCTGGACGGCGAACGGGCGAGTGGTGACCGGCGAGATGCTCGACCAGATCGGTGACGGGGGCTACTACTTGGGTGCGCGAGCCAGCCAAATCCGGGACCGCCTGATGGCTCTGGAGAACGCATCTATCGGCGACATGTTAACAATCCAGCTCGACGACGAAGCGCGGTTTCTGTCACGATGGCGCGACCAGCTTCTGCTGCTGCTCGATCACGACACTACACCCATACATCGCGCCACCAGAGAAGAGGTACGCAACTGGGGCGGGCGTGCAGCGGTGGAATCCGTCGGCTACAGGATAGTCCACCGCTGGCGCGATCGATTGATCGCCCGTATGATCGCCGCGCTGGGAGCTGAAGTCCGTGCCAGCGATCCATCCTGGGTCTATACCGATGTCAGGAGTGAACACTGGGCGTGGCCGCTCGTCACGGAGGAACCACCGCACCTTCTGGATCCAACATTTGATTCCTGGCGGGACCTGAAGGTCAAAGTGCTCGACGAGCTGCTGGAACAGATGAATGTGACTGAGCCCACCGAGCTGGCAGGGCGCACCTGGGGCGAGTCGAACACAGTGTGGCTGCGACATCCGCTCAGCTCGGCGGTGGGGTGGTTGTCGCGATGGATCGATCTGTCTCCCGAGGCGCTTCCCGGTGATACACAGATGCCGCGCGTGCAGCAGCGCGCACACGGGGCATCGGAGCGCTTCGCCGTTAGCCCGGGCGACGAGTCGGCTGGGTATTTTCACATGCCGGGCGGGCAGAGCGGTCATCCGCGTTCGCCGTACTATGGTGCCGGTCACGCCGATTGGGAAGTCGGTCGCCCAACGCCGTTCTTACCGGGACCTGCTGAACGGACTCTCACGGTGTTACCTTGATGGAATGTCATGGAATCACGAGCGGGAGGCAATTCCCCCGCTCGAGCACGGGCGACCGGGTCGGCGGCATGAAGCGGCATGCGGGCGCATGGGGCGAACGGGCGATCTGCAATCATGCCGCAAGCGCCGCCCAGCGGGGCGGGAGACGTTACTCTCTGTACTTTACTCTTTGATCATTGTGAAGTCCGAGTATACTGGGCGATGCGAAAGAGTATTCGCAACCGAAAGCAGCGTTCTGGAGCGTTTATAGTAGGATTTCGAAAAAGCCATCATTGGCGTGAGCAGCAACGCCACCCGAGAAGTGTGATTCTCGGGTGGCCCAAATTTTCAATGGTATACAGCCATCGAAAATGGCGGCACAAGGTGTGTGGCGCCGCAGACGGCCGAAAAACTGCGTTTTTCAGCAGTCTGCTAGAGCAGGAAGGATTGCCCCACTTCTCTGAGGGCAAAGGAGTTTTCGCCTGGCGGATCGATTCGAACTTGAGCGCTACTGGACAATTGTCAAACCAACAACGCATGCAAGAATGAGGTGGAGATATGGCAGCTACACGGGATTGGTTCCTTAAGAAATCACGAACTTTGAACTTAAGCATCTACACAGTGATTCTGCTCCTGACGGTGACAACGGGAACTGCTTCGGCACAGCTGACAACGGGGACGATTGCGGGGACCATTACCGACGAATCGCTGGCCCTCATCCCGGGTGTCGATGTCACGATCACGAACACGGACACCGGAACGACGCGGGATCTCGTCACGAATGAGGTCGGACGTTACGAGGCGCCTAATCTGCCCATCGGCACCTATGAAGTGACGGCCGCGCTGCCCGGTTTCGGCACAGCGATCCAACAGGGTGTTGCATTGACGGTCGGGCGGACGGCCGTCATCGACATTGTCCTGCAAGTGGGCCAGGTGGCCCAGACCATCGAAGTTGTGGCCGCCGCGGTGTTGGTCGAAACGACACAGGCAACCGTCGCACACCTGATCGACAACGTGGAAGTCGTAAACCTTCCGCTCGTCAACCGCGACCTGACCCAACTCGCTTTTTTGCAACCCGGCATCCTGAAGGTCGGCAGCTCGGGCGACCAGGGCGTGTTCAGCGGGATGGGTGACAAGTTCAGTGTGGCCGGCGCGCGCGGCACGCAAAACCTGTTCCTGCTCGACGGCGTGTCCAATCAGGACTTGTCCGGCAATGCCCAGGGCGTTTCCGGTGCCCTCATGGGCGCCGAGACGGTGCAGGAGCTCCAAATCATCACGAACAACTACTCGGCGGAATACCGCAGCGCCGCGGGCGGCATTGTCAGTGCCGTCACCAAATCCGGCACGAACGAGTGGCACGGCTCGGTCTTCGAGTTTTTCCGCAACGAGGCCCTGAATTCCGAAAACTACTTCGACAAGGAATTCGGGAATCCAAAGCCGAGATTCAGACAGAACCAGTTCGGTGGCTCCGTCGGCGGGCCAATCATAGCGAACAAGTTGTTTTTCTTCGGCAGCTATGAGGGATACCGGCAGGATAAAGGCGAAACCGGCACCGTGAGGGTCCCGAGCCTGAACGCGCGCAATGGGATCCTGGCCGATGGCACGACGGTTGCGATAAACCCCCGGGTGCTGCCCTACCTGAATCTCTACCCGGTACCCGGGCAGGGAAACCAGATTGTCGAACAGCTCGGCGACCGGACGCTCATTGCCGGCACGCGGCTCGAGGACGCGAACAACAACTTCTTTCTCACTAAGATTGACTACGAGGTCAATGCCGATAACAGGATCTCGGGAACCTACAACTTCGACAAGGGAGAGCGAAATCCCCTTGGCCTTCTTGCGGACACGAACGCGCAGGGAACAGCCAGTGGAAAGCACCTGCTCGGAGCCAAGTGGACGAGTGTCCTCTCCAGTAACTCGGTCAACGAATTCAACTTCAGCTACGCCGACAGTGAGCCCGGGGGCGCCATCCCACTGAGCAGCCGCGATTTCGAAGCAGATGGACTGATATTCCGCGAGAACCGGACGAAGATGGGCCAGGTTGCGATCTCCGGCGGCTTCAGCAGCATTGGCTACCGCGTGGATCCATCATATTACCGGCAGCAGACCTACACTCTAAAGGACGGCTTTTCCCTGATCCGGGGTGACCATTCGTTTCGGTTGGGGGGCGAGTGGACGTATTTCAACTACAACATGGAGTCGTGCAGTCGTGGCTGCAACGGCATCTTTAGCTTCAGGAGCATGGAGCATTTCCTGGATGGCATTCCGCGGCGATTCGAGGTGATGCTCCCGGGTGGGGACAACAAGTTCCGCGATATGGGCCAGCACCTCCTGGGGCTTTACTTCCAGGATAACTGGCGGGCCACGGACACGCTCACGTTTAATTTAGGCGTGCGTTACGAAACGGCCAGCGTCCCCACCGAAGTGGATAACAAATTCTCCAATCTGGAGAATTTCTTCTCCGACGAGGTCACCCTGGGCGTTCTCTATGACAACCCAACAAAGAAAGCTTTCAGTCCGCGTATCGGCATCGTGTGGGCGCCGAGTCAGAGAACGTCGATCCGTACCGGCTTCGGTATATTCTACGAGCACCCCATGCTGTACAACATCCGGACAGCGCTGCAGGAGCTGCCGCCTTTCACGCAAGTGGGCCGCATCGATGACCGCCGTCTCCGACGGGCCACCGGTGAGGAGATCGACTTCCCCAATGCCTTCTTTACACAGATCGACCAGGCGTCCGCCCGGACGAACATTCGCACTTTCCAGAAGGAGCTGGACCTGACGTATATTTACCGCTGGAACATTACACTACAGCAACAGTTTGGGAACGACTGGATGGCATCGGCGGAATATACGGGATCGCGCGGCCTGCATCTCTGGAACCAGTCGTCCGGGAATCTCAACCGATGGGAGGGTTGGCCGGAACAGCCGCCGCCAGGCACGGACAAGTTCTTCCCCGAGGACAGCGATTCAATTAATCCGAACTTTGGAGAAATGCGGTTCCAAAGCACGGCCGGCAACGCCTACTACCACGGTGGAGCCTTTGCGCTCCAGTACCGGCCGACTTCGGGGCCTCAGTTCAGCGCGACTTATAACCATTCGAAGGCCATTGACGACGGTTCCGGCGTCACCAGCGGTGGCGATGAACTGCAGCAGTCCCAGCGTGGCATGTATCTCTGGGATTTTGACAAAAAACGAGGCCTGTCATCCTTTGACATTCGGAACTCGTTCACGATGAATGGCACGTACGCGCTTCCGTTTGGCGACCAGCTGACCGGTGCCGCGGGCGTGATCGGCCGAGGTTGGCAGCTCAATGGCGTGGCGACGTTGTCGGATGGGTATCCCGTGTCTGTGCGCGAATCCAGCGGTGATCAGGAAGATCGCATCGGCGATGATTCTGATTTGCGGCCGGACCTGATTCCCGGCGGGCACACGAATTCGACCGGCGATCCCAACCGTTGGGTCGATGTCTCGCAGTTCACACCGACGAGGCTCGGATACTTCGGCAATCTGGGGCGTAACACGGTGACCGGTCCGGGTCTGGCGAACGTGGATCTCTCGTTCTTCAAGAACACCGATCTCTCTGAGAGCACCAGCCTCCAGTTCCGGGTCGAGACGTTCAACCTGTTCAACCGCAACAACTTCGCAGAACCGGATGACATGAACGCCTTCAGAGACGGGGAGGTGAATCCAAACTTCGCCCGTATAACGCGAACGCGGACACCCGCGCGGTCGATTCAGCTGGGGCTGCGGTTTACTTTCTAGCCCGCGAGGGTAATGGCGCTCCCGAGCGCCATTACCCCATAACGCACCGGGCTGGCAACCCTCGAAAGCCCGGAGCGTCAGTGCCCTCGACTCTTCGAATGGCGATCCCTGCGCCACGCGACCGACGCGCAATAAGCTTCTTTTCTGTTGCCGTTGATGACCCACTCCCTTCGCTGTTACAGATCAGGGAAGCCTGTTGTACCCAGCGTCCCGCGAATAAAGCCGCCGCAATGGGTCAAATGGTGTGTGTCCCGGGAACCGATGTAACGCCCGCAGTCACTCGGGACACGCGGATACCAGTCCAACGATGCGGTAGGTTCATTACCTCCAGGAACACGCCGTTGAATCCGTTCGACGGGCGGAGGAGCGGGAGGTCAGTGGTGGACGAAAAGTGGACAAAAGAGGCGGTGTGGAAACACGGGCTTCAGGTTTGGTTCACTAACTGATTGATTCCGAAGTGCCGAAAAGAAGATTCGAACTTCCACGGGGTTGCCCCCACTAGATTCTGAGTCTAGCGCGTCTGCCAGTTCCGCCATTTCGGCTGGATTGTCCAATGTAAAGGGCCGCATCTGCGAAGTCAACCGCAGTCCGGGTTTGTAAACCGCGTCGGGATGTGACACAAGTGGAGAGGTGGCAGGCAGGAAATCGCCAGACCGGAAATCGCCGAAAACGTCGCGCGGCAGGAACTTCTCCGCAGAAGGGCTACTCGACTACATTCGCCACCAACCGGAACGTTCCGCGGGTTTCCGTCGTATTCTCGAAGATTTCAGTGCCGACAGGACCGATCGCAAGCAGATCAAGGACATCCTCGATCAACTTGTCAAAGAAGAGAAGCTCGCCCGGCACAAAGGAAATCGATACGAGGCGCCCCCGATGGCATCTCTCTATCACGGCCGTATCTCCCTTCATGCAGACGGTTACGGTTTCGTTACGCCCGATGCAAAGATTCGCGGACTAACCGGCGACATATTCATTCCCCCTTCAAAAACTGGTTCGTCAATGGACGGCGACCGCGTGGCCGTTGCGATCACGTCCGCAAAGAAAGCCGAAGGCCGCGTCATCCGCGTCGAGGAACGCGCCCGAACGAAAGTCGTCGGACAACTCCGATACGATGGGCGCGTCTACTTCCTGTCGCCGGCCGACGAAAAACTCCCGGAGAGGATTCTGGTCAAAGGCGAGGTGTCGGAACACAAAGACAAGATCGTCGAAATCGAATTGACACGGTTCGGTTCTGAATCCGAATGGCCCGCCGGAGAACTCGTCTCGGTCCTCGGTTTCATCGACGATCCCGAAGTTGAAACAAGCATCATCATCAAGAAATATGGTCTGGCCGTCGAATTTCCTGAAGCAGTGGAAGAAGAAGTTTCACAATTACCACTAACGCTGACCGACACCGATATCGTTACTCGGGACGACTTTCGGGACAGAGACACAATTACGATCGATCCGGCGACAGCGCGCGATTTTGACGATGCCGTCGATGTCCGACAGCTGGAGGACGGTGGGTTCAGTCTGGGCATTCACATTGCCGACGTCGCCCACTTTGTCGCTCCGGGTTCCGCTACTGATAACGACGCGCGGGAGCGTAGCTGTTCTGTCTACTTTTCCGATCGTGTCGTCCCGATGCTACCGGAACGGCTTTCAAACGAAATCTGCTCTCTCAACCCGCGGACGGATCGGCTCACGATGAGCGTTGTCCTGGATATCGGGGCGGACGGTGCGATTCGAGGCCGGTCGTTTCACGAAAGCGTGATCCGTTCCGACGCACGCATGGACTACGAGACCGTCCAGAAAATTCTGGACGGGGATGGAGGGCTGAGAACGCGCCACCGACGGGTCGTCGGATCGTTGGAGTTGCTCGAAACGGTGGCTCGCCTGCTCTCGCAACGCCGGAGCCAACAGGGAACCATTGGCTTTGACCTGCCCGAACCTGAACTGACCTACAACAATGAGGGACGGGTCGAAGGCATCAAAAAGGCCGAGCACTACTTCTCCCATCGCATGATAGAAGAGTTCATGATCGCGGCCAACGAGGCCGTTGCCCGACTGCTCGAATCTGAAATGCCAGCGACAATCTTCCGCGTTCATGAACGCCCCGATGCGGAAAAGGTCAGCGAACTCAGCGACACGCTCGCACTGTTGGGCGTACGGTTTCGGCCCCGCAAATTGACCCCTCGAAGCTTCCAGCAGTTTTTGAATTCCGTGGAAGGCCGGCCCGACGCGCGGATGATATCGTTTCTCGTGCTGCGCTCGTTCAAACAGGCCGTCTACTCAACGTCCAACGCGGGCCATTTCGGTCTGGCCTCGGGCAGCTATACGCACTTCACATCGCCGATTAGAAGATATCCGGATCTGGTCGTACATCGCCTGCTCAAGGCATGTCTGTCCGGGCGGCGGCGTTCGGGCTATTCACGGGTCGAACTCGATGCGATGGCGGCCACGTCCAGTCGAAGAGAGCGAATTGTGGATCAGGCTGAGCGCGACGCGTTCGACTGGAAAAGGATGACACTGCTCGAAGAACATCTCGGCGACACGCTGAATGCAATCATCATCAGTGTTTGGGGGAAGGGTGTCCGTGTGGAGCTTGAGGACTACTTCATAGAAGGCCTGGTGTCTGTAGATGACATGGCCGATGACTACTACGATTTCGATGCCCGGTCGCACACACTGATCGGCCGCGGGACACGGAGAAAGTATCGACTCGGGCAACGGATCAAAGTTCGGGTCGCGCGGGTCGACAAGTTGTTGGGACGGGCCTATTTCCTGCCGGTACTGGCCAAGGGTAAGCGGCCCGATTAGAATAGAAGTTTTGCGCCAGCCGGCGTAGCTCAGAGGTTAGAGCGAAGGTCTCATAATCCTTAGGTCGGTGGTTCGAGTCCACCCGCCGGCACTTGATCGCAAGGAGCTCGGCCGGGATAACGCGTCCGGTCGCGGATAATTGGTGGGCAATCGGCGGGAGGACTGCGCGTGATGCCCTCTAGCGGGGTGCGTGTCACAGCGACCCCAGACTGGCGGCGGCCGTTGCGTGCGGCGTCAGGAACGGCGTCCTCGACTCCCTGGGCGTGGGATGGTCGTCACGCGTGCATCAGGCGCGTGTCTCAACCTCATCCCACGCTGCGGCTCCACCGACTTCCTCTCAGTAACCTCCCCCGTAAACTTCGGGCATCTCAAAAGGATAGCTCTTGGGGCTGAACTGCAGGTTGTACTTATTGAAAGTCTCCGCAAAGAACAGGGGATTCTGCCGCTGGAGTTCATAGAGAGCCATATCTAACCTGTGCTCCATATCCTGCCTTATAAGAGGGGCGGTGGACATCCATGACGACCAACTGCTCTTATCCTGGAGACTGAGATCGGCAAGAGCCAGGACATGACCTGTAACGATGTACCAGGTACCTTGAGCCACCGCGACTACCGGAACTGCAAGCGTCAACACGATCAAAGCTGCGATTAGTTTATTTTTCATTATTGCTGTCTCCTATATACATAGTTTGCCAACACCCCTATGGGTTGATTCGGCGGTCAGTGCGTTGACGCATTGAGGTCAACGCTACAGGACCATCGTCATAATCTTGACAAGCAAGACAGGGGCCAATTTGTGGGGATCGCGTTAGTGTGGACGGGTTAATGGCCCGTGGATTTGAAGAATCAATAATTTATGAATTAGCGGTATTGTAATAAATTCATCAACGCAAGTTTTGCGCTGGGGTGTCCAGCCAAAAACAGTAACGAAACCCGACACCAGGAAAAAGCCGGCACATTTCCTATGTCACTGATCGCATGTGGTTTCGATGGAAATTCGAGGAGATTCGGTCGGTGTCGGACTTCGGTACAGTTTTCACGCCATTAAAGCCGGTGTCGTGGCGAAATCCGCTGAGACGATTTCAACCCATCCAAACGTCCCCTCGCCAACCGTGAGATTTGCGAAGATTGTTTCAAGTATTTATTATATCCGTCCGGATATGAACAATCGCTCCAACTCGGAGGGTTCTTCAAACCAATGGTCAGGATCATAAGGCGCGAGGGCCTCGCGCAGGAACGGTCCCCACAGGGCGGCTCCCGTTCGGACACCGGCTGCTTGGCCGCAGGTCATATCGTGTGGAGAATCACCCACGAAGACCGCGGAATCAGCCGTGACCTCCAAACGTTCGAGCGCTTTCAACACGGGTTCAGCGTGTGGCTTCGGGTTCCGCACGTCGTCAGCTCCGATAAGGACTTCAAAGAGGCCTTCATAACCTCCGAATGCCAATCCCCGTTCGAGCCCACCGTGCATCTTGCTCGTCACAACGCCCAGGCGATACCCCGCTCCATGTAACGCCCTCACTGCATCGCACACCCCGGGATATTCCCTGACCAGAGCGTCGTGATGTTCCATATTGTGATCGATATAGGTGGCTATCAACGCCTGAACCTCCTCTGGATCATCTGTAAACTGTTGGAACTGCACCCGAAGGGGAATACCCATGTTCTTGAGCCACGATTGCTCGGAAACCGGACCGAGGCCGTGCGTTCTAACGGTATGGCGATAACTTTCAAGAATGAGTTCCACGGTGTCGATCAGAGTACCGTCGAGATCGAAGAGAATCGTTGTAATTGAAGAACGCGTCATTCGATAATATATCCGCCTAATCTATCCAAATGCCCTGCAGGTGCACACAAGTGATTAAAGCCCCCCTTGCTGGAAAAACGGGAGTATACCAGTACACATTCAAGTGCACGACCAGCGACGGACGAACGAAAAGGGCCGTTCTCGTGGAATCCGACGACCAGCGCGCCCGCGTGCTTGCGGAAATTAAATGCGAACAGGTGACCGCCCGAGAGTGAAGGAAATTCGGATTATAGAGCTCTGACCCCAATTCTCAACGGATTGATAGCACAACGCAGGTCAAGCATAATCGGCTCATTCCACTATGAAGAACGGAACGCTGGTCAACAGAGTCGCCGCGACGATTGAAAAGTGGCCGATGCTCTCGAGTGGGGATTCCCTGCTCGTCGGAGTCTCGGGTGGGGCAGACTCGGTGTGTCTGGTTCATGTCCTGACGGAGCTTGGCTTCACTCCGGGCCTGGCCCACGTGAACCACGGCTGGCGCGGAGAAGAATCCGATCAGGACGCGCGGTTTGTCGGAGATCTGGCGGCCCGGCTCGATCTGGTCTTCTTTGAATGCCGGAGCCGAACGGATTCGGGCGACGGCAACCTGGAAGCCGCGGCCCGGAAAGCCCGGCACGGATTCTTCCAGGAAATCATGGAGCGGGAGGTCATCGCAAAGCTCGCGCTGGCGCATTCGGCAGACGACCGGGTCGAAACCTTCCTGTTCCACCTGCTTCGCGGGTCGGGAGCCCGGGGCTTGGTGTCCATGCGCGGCGTCTCGGGTCACATCGTCCGCCCCCTCATTCGAACGACGCGTGCGGAAATCGAAGATTACCTGGAAGAAAGGAAACAACCCTGGCGGGAAGACCGGACCAATGCGGATACCCGTCTGGCCAGAAACAGGATCCGCCACCAGGTCCTTCCCGAACTGACTTCGGCGTTCAACCCCCGCCTGCGGGACTCGCTGTCACGAACGATCGATATCCTCGAAGCCGAAGACGATTGGCTGGAGGCGGTGGTTCGGGAATGGCTCGATTCACGAGCTACGGGCGAGGGCGGCGCACTGGTTGTCGATTTCGATGACCTCCCATCCAAGCCAATCGCGTTCGTTCGGAGGGCATTGAGAGCATCTTTGGAGTGCGCGGGCTCGTCGATGCTGGACATTGGCTTTGATCATATTGAAAACATTCGGTCCCTGCTCGATTCAGGTAAGAGTGGCCGAATCGTCGAGTTGCCCGGTTCAATCACGGTCGAGCGAAATTTCGAGCAATTGGTCTTCCGTCCGGCGGATTCGGTGCCGGCCGACTACGAATACGAACTGGGTATTCCGGGTGAAGTGCACATCCGGGAAATTGACACGGTTTTCCACGCTCATTTGCGTTCGTCGGATGCCCTTAAACCCAAGCAGGCAGGGGCCTTTGTCGATGGTGAATCTCTTGGGCCATGTGTTAAGATCAGAAATTGGAGAAATGGTGACTTTTATAATCCGATTGGTAGGCGGGCCTCTAAACTGAAGGAAATGTTCCAGAAGGAACGAATTCCGCAGAGGAAGAGGCGTCAGTGGCCAGTTTTTGTTGCCGAATCATCTATTGTCTGGGTTGCCTCGTTTCCCGTTTCCCGTGACTTCGTCCCGACGGGAGATTCCCGAAGCATCGTCGAGTTTGAGGCTGTGCCGTCAGCAAAGGTGAAATAGCGCTGCCCCGGAAAACGTTTCGCACTCCGGCTTGTCTAAGCACATGAGCCCGAACGAATCGAGATGCGGGCTGGTTGCTCGAGGGGGTTTCTTTTGAATTCGACAACTAAAACCATTCTATTCTGGGTCGCACTCCTGCTGACCGCCGTCCTCCTATACCAAGTTGTTCAGCGAACGACGTCCCGCGCGGAAGCCGAGTTCAACTTTACCCGGTTTATGGAGGAAGTCGAACGCGGAGCGGTGAGAGAAGTCACGATCGCTGAATCCTATGTCACGGGAGAACTCACGACTGGCGAGGCCTTCAGGACATACATCCCCATGGAGTACCCCGAGCTGCTGACCCTCCTCAGGGAGAGGAACGTCGTTATCGAAGGAGAACCTTCGAATCAGAGCCCATGGCTGACGGCGCTGCTGTCCTGGGCGCCGTTCCTGTTCATTATCGGATTCTGGGTCTTTTTCATGCGCCAGATGCAGAGCGGCGGCAACAAAGCTCTCTCGTTCGGCAAGAGCCGGGCTCGGTTGTTGACTGCCCATCAGAAGAAGATCACATTCAAGGATGTCTCCGGTGTGGACGAGGCGAAAGAAGAGCTGCACGAAATCATTGACTTCCTGAAAGAACCCCAGAAATTTCAGAAGCTGGGTGGACGTATCCCCAAGGGCGTTCTGCTGGTCGGCCCGCCGGGAACGGGCAAGACACTTCTGGCGCGCGCTGTCGCCGGAGAAGCCAACGTCCCCTTCTTTTCGATCAGCGGGTCCGATTTCGTTGAAATGTTTGTGGGTGTTGGGGCTTCGCGGGTCCGCGACCTTTTCGAACAGGGCAAGAAAAATGCACCATGCATCGTGTTTATCGATGAGATAGACGCCGTCGGGCGTCATCGGGGCGCCGGGCTCGGCGGAGGCCACGACGAACGCGAGCAGACGCTGAACCAGTTGCTGGTCGAGATGGACGGGTTTGAATCCAACGAAGGCGTCATCCTGGTGGCAGCCACAAACCGTCCGGACGTGTTGGACCCGGCATTGCTGAGACCCGGCCGTTTCGACCGCCGCGTTATCGTTCCGCGGCCCGATGTGAAAGGTCGCGAAGGGATACTCGACGTTCACATCAGAAAGATACCTTTGATGGATGACGTCGACCTCGCGGTCATAGCCCGCAGTACACCCGGTTTCTCAGGCGCTGACCTGGCAAATCTGGTCAACGAAGCGGCTTTAAACGCTGCGAGGATGAACCACAAGGCCGTCGGCATGGAAGACTTCGAAACCTCGAAAGACAAGGTGATGATGGGTGCGGCACGAAAGTCAATGATCATCAGCGAGGACGAAAAGAAGGTTACTGCCTATCACGAAGCCGGACACGCGCTGGTCGCGGCAATGGTTCCCGGCGCCGACCCTCTGCACAAGGTGACGATCATTCCCCGCGGGATGGCCCTGGGAGTGACGCAGCAACTGCCCGTGGACGACCGACACACTTATCCTCTCACGTACCTGAAGGGGCAGCTCGCGATCATGATGGGGGGGCGATTGGCCGAAGAGCTTTTCCTGGATACGGTAACGACAGGTGCTGGGAACGACATCGAGCAGGCCACTGAACTGGCCCGCAAGATGGTTTGCAACTACGGTATGTCAAAGCTCGGGCCTCTGACCTTCGGCCGTCAGGAAGAGCAGATTTTTCTGGGGCGCGAGATCAGTCAGCACCGCGATTACAGTGAGGAAACCGCGCGATCCATCGACGATCAGGTACACAGTTTCGTGATGCAGGGCTACGACCGAGCAAAAGAAATATTGACTGAAAACAAGGACGCGCTGATTCGCATTGCCGACGCATTGCTCGAACGGGAAACTCTCGATGGAGTCGATATTCAGACCCTGATCGATGGACAACCATTAAAAGAGAAGCCGGCTCCGACACCGCCGCAGAAGGATGAGGACGAAAAGGGAGAGAAGAGCGAAGGCGCCGAGCCCGAAAAAAAGAACGTCGTTCCCCAGATTCCACCGCACGAGAATCCATCGCCAGCATGAAGAAGGGAAAATGGGGTCAGTACCTCGTTTTCCGATTCAACGGCGGGGCCATTTGTTGAAGGTAGCAATTGGATAGATAGGGCTCTGACCTCACTTTCACGTTTCTTTTTGCCCGTCACGACAAAGGGGAAACAGGAGTTCCTGTTTCCCCTTTTCTTTTAATGCGAAAGAACTATACCTGGAAGTTGCCTCGCACTTCGATTGAGTTGGGATCCCGCACGGCAATCATGGGAATCCTCAACCTGACACCGGATTCCTTTTCGGATGGTGCCCTCTACAACGATCCGGAGAAGGCCCTGCACCGGGCGTTGGAAATAGAGGCGGAAGGGGCCGATCTGCTGGATATTGGAGGGCAGTCCACTCGTCCGCGTAGCTCACCGGTTGGAGCCACCGAAGAGGTTCGGCGGGTGATTCCATTGTTGGAACGAATCGCATCGAAGGTCAGGATTCCCATTTCGATCGATACCTACCATGCGGAAGTGGCCGGGTTGGCTATGACAGCCGGTGCCCAAGTAATAAACGATATCAGTGGTTTCCGGATGGACCCTGAGATGATTAACATCGCACGCAAAGCCGGGGCGGGAGTCGTCCTGATGCATAGCCGTGGTGATCGGGACGCAATCCATCTACAAAAGGATGGCGACGGCCCGGAAACGATCCGGGACGAATTGATTCAAACAGCGGCTAGGGCCGTCGAGAGCGGCATCGCTCCCGAAGCGATTGTCCTGGATCCTGGCATCGGCTTTTCCAAGGGCCGCGAAACCAGCCTAAAAGTCTTAAAAAGACTCGATCTTTTTAGTACACTAGGCTACCCGTTGCTGGTGGGAACGTCCCGTAAATCGTTCATTAATGTAGGCATACCTGTCGCTCAGGCTGCTGATTGGAGCACAGCGGCAGCTGTCGCACTGGCTGTTGCCGGGGGCGCACAGCTTGTTCGCGTTCACGATGTCGCTCACATGCGGGTGGTTGTGGCGGTTGCGGATTCAGTGCTCCACGCCTGATCGGCGGAGAACCCAGTTGAGAGTTGGAAGTTAACAAATATCAGGAAAGCGCCCTTAACTTTTAACTCCAGGTTTATAACTTCTTATGCTCAACGATTTTTCATTGCCCCCGCTGGATCTGTACGCGATTCTGGACATAGCCATCGTCGCGTTCATCATTTATCAGGGCCTTCTCCTGATACGCGGCACGCGTGCCGTCCAGATGGCGCTTGGTCTCACGCTGGTTATCGCCTTCTTCTACCTGTCGCGCTGGAGCCAGCTCGCTACTCTGTCCTGGCTGCTGACCAACATCCTGTCCTATTTATTCATAGGCGTCATCGTCATCTTCCAGTCCGAAATTCGCCGCGCGCTGGCGCACTTCGGGAAGACCCCTTTCTTTAGCGGATTTTCTTCAATCAACCGTAGCGAGCTATACGAGGAGATCGTTTTGGCATCGACGACTCTGGCCGAGCGAGGTACAGGTGCCCTGATCGTGATCGAGCGGGACATTGGCCTGAAGAACTACATAGAAAGCGGCATTGCCTTGGATTCTCTGGTTTCATACGATCTGCTGGTGACCGTCTTTGACCCATCGGTCCCGCTCCATGATGGAGCTGCAATTATCCGGAACAATCGGATTGCGGCCGCAGCATGCTTCCTGCCTTTAACCGTCAACCCGATTCTGAGTAAGGAACTCGGAACACGACATCGTGCAGCCATCGGTGTCACCGAGGAGACAGACGCCGTCGCCATCGTCGTTTCCGAAGAAACTGGCTCTATTTCGTTTGCCGCAAACGGGAGGGTCGAGCGGTTTCTGGATGCGGACAGCCTCCGGCTGAAGCTGCGCAAGGCATTCGAAAAGAAGACGCCGGACGAGATACCGGATCCGGTCACTTCCCCCGCGGAATCGTAAGAATGATGTTTCCTTTTCGCAGTTTCCTCACGCACAACTGGTTTCTGAAACTGTTTTCCGTCCTGGTGGCGAGTCTGCTCTGGCTGACGATCGTGAGCGAAACGAACTCGGTCATCAACCGAACGATTGCTCTGGAATTCCAGGGCATCCCGCCGAATATGGAGATAACCGGGGAAACGGCCACGCAAGTTGACCTTCAATTGCGCGGGTCATCCAGCCTCCTGAACGAGATCTCGCCGGCCGATGTTGCTGCGGTCATTTCGCTGATCGGGCAGGCTCCGGGCACCGCGACTGTCAATCTTACTTCAGCCGACATTCAAGCGCCGTTTGGCGTAGAAGTTCTTCGAATTGATCCGATTCGGATCCAGTTTAACCTCGAACGTACGCTGACGCGGACGCTTCCCGTGCGGGCAGTGCTCGAAGGAGAGCCTGCCGAAGACCACGAAGTCGTCACCTTTTTCGTAACGCCCAGCACGGTGAACGTGGTGGGTCCGGAATCCACGATACGCCCGCTGGAATCGTTGCCCACAACATCGGTGCGTATTGACGGCGCAAGATTCACGGTGCGCACTTTCGCCGATTTGAACGTCGTAGATCCACTTTTGAGGCTGGAGTCCCTGTCCCCTCACGAGGTGCAGGTCGAAATTCGCGAGGTCCGTGTGGATAGCGCATACAGCGCCACGATGGACCCGTCTCTTGATGATCCATCCCTGTGGCTGATCGAACCGTCGTCGATCACTGTAACTGTTCAGGGCCCCAAGAGCCTGATGACCGAGTTTGATTCCAACAATCTCTTCTTCACGATCGACACGTCGGTTCTCTCACCGGGCAGCCACCAGTTGGCCCCCGAAATTCTTGGAATCACAGATCCCTTTTCGATTGCGTTGCTCGAACCGGAGACTATCGAAATCATGGTCCGTTCTGCTGCGCAGTAAGTTCAGTCTTTTCCCTGAAAATTAAGACCAGCGAGCGGTGAGCGTTTGACTTGTGATCGTCAACTGCTAACTATTGACTATGACCAAACTCTTCGGCACAGACGGTATCCGTTCTCGAGCCGGTGAATTTCCGCTCAACCCTCCTGCCATACTGGCCCTCGGCCAGGCAATCGGAGAACGACTTGGTGGACCGATTCTTATCGGCCAGGACCCGCGCGCATCGAGTCCATGGATTGCAGCATTGCTCAAAACAGGATTGAGCCGGGTTGGAGTTGTATTCGAGGATGCCGGAGTGCTGCCGACGCCGGCGATCGCGATCCTTACAAACCGGTCTCCCGTGCGGGGCGGCATAATGATTTCAGCTTCTCATAATTCCTTCGAGGACAACGGCATCAAGGTTTTCGGGGCCGAAGGTAGAAAGCTGGAGGACAGCGACGAAGCCAGTATAGAAATGCGGGTCGGTGAACTCCTCGACCTCGGTCAGGACGGTGCAGCCACAAGAGAAGCGGACTGGGTCCAGAATGGCGGTGAGGCCTGTCGAACATCCCCGTTTGGCAAGCGGTACATGTCATTGCTCGGTGAACGCTTTCCATCGGGCCGGTGGCTGGAGGGTATTCGCATCATTGCAGATTGCGCCAACGGAGCGATGAGCACGCTCGCTCCGGCCCTCCTGGAATCTATCGGCGCCGAAGTGACCGCGATTCACGCGAGCCCGTCGGGGAAAAACATCAACGCTGCCTGCGGCGCCGTGTATCCGGAAAGCTTGATCGACCATGTACGAAAAGGTACCCCAGATCTGGGTGTCGCGTTTGACGGGGATGGTGACCGATCTATCTTCGTATCGTCCACGGGTGAACTCGTGGACGGCGATGCCGTTCTACTCGTCATGGCCCGGCGGCTCAAGAAGAATGGTCAACTGAAACCTCCCGCCGTCATCGGCACGTCGATGACGAACTACGGTCTCGAGCGGGCGCTCGCGGAGGAAGGGATTGAACTCGTTCGTGTGGATGTTGGAGACCGCTACGTATTCAAAGAGATGTTGTCGAGTGGAGCACAATTGGGAGGGGAGCCCTCCGGCCACATCATCTTCCCTGACTACGGTCTCTCTGGAGATGGCCTGTGGACGGCGCTGAAAGTGTGCGAAGCGGTTGTGAGTGAACGGCTGTCACTTGACGACCTGGCTCATGGATGGCAGGCAGCCCCGCAATTGATCCGGAATCTGGCGGTTGCCGAAAAAGTTCCCTTGGAATCACTCCCCCCAGTCGGCAGCAAAATCAGCGA
>CBDCFM010000017.1:0-300000 GCA_965216035.1 Terriglobia bacterium | reverse complement strand
GCAAGTCCGAAGGCACCCACTAACGTTCCGGTAGCAGTTGCGCTGCTAACTGGATATGTCTGGTCTTTGACAATTGAATATTGATGGGTAAATTTCTACGAATCGAATTCGTGGGACGTTCCGCAGGCGACGGCTGCTTGTATCGGGTCGAAGCTGGAGGATCGGTTGTTCCCGCGGATTTAACTGAGTAGAACGAGCGTCTTAGGCAAAACTTTGGTAGTGATCAAGCTACTAAGGGCGTACGGTGGATGCCTTGGCGACGGAAGGCGATGAAGGACGTGGCAAGCTGCGATAAGCCTCGGGAAGCCGCTAGTAGGCGTTGATCCGGGGATTTCCGAATGGGGGAACCCACTCCGGTAAAACCGGAGTATCTACGGCTGAACACATAGGCCGTATGAAGCGAACCCGGGGAAGTGAACCATCTTAGTACCCGGAGGAAAAGAAAACAATAGTGATTCCGTTAGTAGCGGCGAGCGAATGCGGAATAGCCCAAACCATCGTTTCTTCGGATTCGGTGGGGTTGTAGGACCTGTCATTGTGGAGTTACAAATCGCTCCGCTAGTAGAACCGCCTGGAAGGGCGGGCCATAGAGGGTGATAGCCCCGTACACGAAAGCGGTAGCGACTCCCGACAGGCACCTGAGTACCGCGGGACACGTGGAACCCTGTGGGAATCTGGGAGGACCATCTCCCAAGGCTAAATACTATCCGTCGACCGATAGTGAACCAGTACCGTGAGGGAAAGGTGAAAAGTACCCCTGCTAGGGGAGTTAAAAGTACCTGAAACCGTATGCCTACAAGCAGTGAGAGGGCTATGGCCGTTCCGTCTTCGGATGGTCTGGTACAGCCTGATCGCGTGCCTATTGCATAATGAGCCGGCTAGTTATTGTCACGGGCAAGGTTAACCCAACCGGGGGAGCCGTAGCGAAAGCGAGTCTGAATAGGGCGATTGAGTCCGTGGTAATAGACGCGAAGCGGGATGATCTACCCTTGGCCAGGATGAAACTGCGGTAACACGCAATGAAGGTCCGAACCAGTGTCGGTTGAAAACGGCTTGGATGAGCTGAGGGTAGGGGTGAAAGGCTAATCAAATTCCGTTATAGCCCGTTCTCGCCGAAATAGCTTTAGGGCTAGCGTTATGTGAATTGCGTCGGCGGTAGAGCACTGAATGGACTAGGGGCCCCACAAGGTTACTGAATCCAATCAAACTCCGAATGCCGATGACAAATGCATAGCAGTCAGACAGTGGGGGCTAAGCCTCATTGTCAAAAGGGAAACAGCCCAGACCGCCAGCTAAGGCCCCAAAATTGATGCTAAGTGGAGAAGGAAGTGAAGATGCGGTGACAGCCAGGAGGTTGGCTTAGAAGCAGCCATCCTTTAAAGAAAGCGTAATAGCTCACTGGTCAAGCGTCTTCGTGCCGATAATTCAACGGGGCTCAAGCATCGTGCCGAAGCTGCGGATCTCATGGTTCTTCGGAGCCATGTTTTGGTAGGCGAGCATTCTGTTCGGCGCTGAAGTCTGACCGTAAGGACAGATGGAGCGTACAGAAGAGACCCTGCCGGCATAAGTAGCGATAAGGGAGGTGAGAACCCTCCCCGCCGAAAGTCTAAGGTTTCCTGAGGAAGGTTAATCCGCTCAGGGTTAGTCGGTCCCTAAGTCGAGGTCGAAAGGCGTAGACGATGGGAAACAGGTCAACATTCCTGTACCACCACGGTTTCGTTTGTACGATGGGGTGACGCAGGAGGCTAGCTTAGCCAAACCCTATGGCTATGGGAGGTGGAACCCGGTAGGCGGTCCACGCAGGCAAATCCGTGTGGGCATTCAACGCCGAGAGGGGAGTCCGGAGTCATTACGACTCGTAAGTAAGTGAGGCCACACTGCCAAGAAAAACCTCTAAGGAGAGGCCGAGGTGACCGTACCGCAAACCGACACAGGTAGACGAGGATTTAACGTCCAAAGGCGCTTGAGAGAACACTCGTTCAGGAACTCGGCAAATTAGCACCGTAACTTCGGGAGAAGGTGCGCCCCATTATTGTTAGGATCCTTGCGGTCCAACGCGAGAAGGGGTTGCAGTGAAGCGCGTCAGGCGACTGTTTAACAAAAACACAGGTCTCTGCAAAGTCGAAAACGACGTATAGGGGCTGACGCCTGCCCGGTGCCGGAAGGTTAAAGGGAGCGGTTAGTTGCACTTGTGTGACGAAGCTGTGAACTGAAGCCCCGGTGAACGGCGGCCGTAACTATAACGGTCCTAAGGTAGCGAAATTCCTTGTCGGGTAAGTTCCGACCTGCACGAATGGCGTAACGATCTGACGACTGTCTTAACGAGTGACTCAGCGAATTTGTAGTTCCGGTGAAGATGCCGGATACCCGCATCAAGACGGAAAGACCCCGTGCACCTTTACTATACCTTGGCAATGATTTATGGGTCAGTATGCGCAGGATAGGTGGGAGGCTATGAACCGTGGCTTTTGGGCTGCGGGGAGCCACCGGTGAGATACCACCCTTGCTGCTCTGTGAATCTAACCTAGGACCGTTATCCGGTTCAGGGACATTGCCAGGCGGGTAGTTTGACTGGGGCGGTCGCCTCCTAAAATGTAACGGAGGCGCTCAAAGGTCACCTCAGGCTGTTTGGAAATCAGCCGTCGAGTGTAAAGGCATAAGGTGGCTTGACTGCGAGACCAACAAGTCGAGCAGGTGGGAAACCAGGACTTAGTGATCCGGTGGTTCTGTATGGAAGGGCCATCGCTCAACGGATAAAAGGTACGCCGGGGATAACAGGCTTATCCGGGCCAAGAGTTCACATCGACGCCCGGGTTTGGCACCTCGATGTCGGCTCATCGCATCCTGGGGCTGCAGAAGGTCCCAAGGGTTGGGCTGTTCGCCCATTAAAGCGGTACGTGAGCTGGGTTCAGAACGTCGCGAGACAGTTCGGTCCCTATCTGGTGTGGGCGCAGGAGATTTGAGCAGGGCTGACCTCAGTACGAGAGGACTGGGTTGGACGGACCTCTAGTGTACCAGTTGTCGTGCCAACGGCATCGCTGGGTAGCTACGTTCGGTTCAGATAAGCGCTGAATGCATCTAAGCGCGAAGCTGGCTGCGAGATAAGATCTCCCGGGCCATAAGGCTCCTAAAGACCCGTGGAAGACTACCACGTTGATAGGCAGGATGTGTAAGCACAGTAATGTGTTCAGCTAACCTGTACTAATCGGTCGTGAGGCTTGATCATTACGATCTAATCACTACAAGAATTCGCCCATCGGCGCTCATTACCCATCAATATTCAGTCGTCAAGGACCGCAGGTGCGGTTCGCAATCGCATAGATGTTCTTTGATTCAATTTTTCAGATTTCTCGGTGATTTTACCGAGGGGGTCACACCCGTTCCCATCCCGAACACGGAAGTTAAGCCCCTCAGGGCCGATGGTACTGCGTGGGCGACTGCGTGGGAGACTAGGTCGTTGCCGGGAATTTAATTAGAAAGCCCCGCCGGGCCGTGTCGATTCGGACACATACGCGGGGCTTTTCTATTACGATTATGCCACTCAGAAACCATCCATGGCTGCAACTGAGCCCTGGTGCGACCAGGACTTCAGCTCCCCCGTATCCAGTCTCGAACTGAGTTATAACCGAATCTGGTGTTTGAGGGATTGAAGAAAAGCGGCGTATCTGGTTGATTTGTTGTTTACAAGACTTCAAAGCAACCAAAGGAGATACGCCACTATGAGTAAGAGTATCGTTATTGAACTGGAAGATCGAGAAGCGATTGCAGACCCAGTGACCGACCTGCTACGAACGGGGGCGCAACAGCTGATCCAACGCGCTGTGGAAGCCGAACTGTCCGAACTGCTATCCCAGCACGGCGATCGGCGAACCGAGACGGGGAAGGCTGGAGTGGTGCGGAGGTCATTACAAAAGGTGTGTAAAAGTCATCAGGCGGCGGCCTTCGATTTGGACACGACTCTGATGCCGTCAGCGAATTGCTGACCATCATAGACCTCTTGTAAGAGATCGGAACCCTTTAAGTGCCGCCAAGCCTTCTCAGCGACACGCAGTAACCTCCAGATCATCGCAGTTGCATTCTCGACGCGCTTGAAGCGACGAGCGGCGTTGGTTCTCAACCGCACCATGTCGAAGGGTGACTCAACGATGTTGGTCGTTCTCAGATGCACCCAGTGTTGCTTCGGGAACGCATAGAAGGTGATCATCCGATCCCAGTCCCGCAACAGCGTCTCACCCGCCTTCGGATAGTTCTTTTGATATCGGCGAATGAACTGATCCCGCTTACGTTCGCATGCGGCTCGGGAGTCGGCGAAGGCCATCCCGTGGAGAAGCTGCCTGGCCGCCGGCTGGTCGGTCTTTGGCAGGTGATCCACCACGTTCATCGACTTGTGGTTCCAGCAGCGTTGTTCCTGGCCCTCGGGGTGTTGCTCGGCCAGGGCGGACCAAATTCCCAGGTGACCATCGGCAACGGTCAGTCGTCCCAGCTTCAGACCCCGATCCCTGAGGTTCCGCAGAATACGACTCCAGGATTCCTTGCTCTCCCTCTGACCGCTCTCACAGGCCAACAGCACTTTACGCCCGTCTGACAGGCCTGCGATGATCACCAGTAGTGCCGCCCGTTCTTTCGCGATCCCCGCTTTTACGTACAAGCCGTCCGCCCAGTGATACACCACCTCAAGCTCGGACAGATCCTGCTGGCTCCACTCGTCGTATTCCAGTTGCCATGTCGATTTCAGCCGTTGAATCGACGCCCGCGACAACGGAGCGCCCGCACCCAGCAGTCCGCGCATTGCCTGCTCGAAGTCTCCTGTGGCCAGGCCGTGAAGATAGAGTTCGGGAAGCAGTTGCCCCAGCTGCTTCGATTTCCGGTGAAAGTACGGCAGAATCTCACTCTCGAAGCGCTCGGTCGTGTTCCGGACCCGGGGCCGACGAACCTCCATCGTTCCGTTCAACATCGCAAACCGTCGCGGTTTCCCGTGACCGTTCCGGTAGCCCCGTCGATCCGAACTCCGCTCCGATTTCCTTCGACCCAAGAACTGCGTCACTTCGTCTTCCAGAAGTTCCTGGAGCCTATCCTGCACTCGTGATCGCGCCCAATCTTCCAGAACCTCATACTGCTTCGTTGACGCCGCTACTTCCGGTGTGTTCTTCTTCTCCATGGGTGGTGTACCTTTCTCCCGGTTGGCCCCGGGATTTGCTTACGGTTAATAGTTCACCGAAAGCGTACACCGCCTTTTTCTTTTTACACACTTATTGGAACGACCTCGTGGTGCGCAACGGTTATCTGCCTGAACGCGAGCTGCAGACTGGCCTGGGTCCGGTAACGGTGCAAATCCCGAAGGTTCGCGCCAAGACGGGCGAAGCTGTGACGTTCCGCTCGGCCCTGGTACCCCCCTACATTCGGAAGACGCAGTCGATGGAAGTCGCCGTGCCGTGGTTGTATTTGAAAGGCGTCTCCAGTGGCGAGATGGGTGAGGCCCTGAAAGTTCTTGTCGGTCCGAAGGCGCAGGGCCTGTCAGCGAGCACGGTATCGCGCTTGAAACAGGTCTGGGCTGAAGAATACCGCATCGGGTGCGACCAGCGTTTGGACGCCGACCGCTGGGTCTATGTCTGGGCCGACGGTATCTACAGCGGACTTCGAGCCGAACAAACCAAGTTGTGTGCGTTGGTCGTAATCGGCGTGAATGAACGCGGAGAGAAGCGTTTTCTGGCGATCGAAGACGGTGTACGGGAATCGACACAGAGTTGGCGTGAGGTCTTGTTGAAGCTGAAGTCCCGAGGGATGAATATTCCGAAGTTGGCCATCGGTGACGGGGCGATGGGGTTCTGGGCCGCACTGGAGGAAATCTATCCCCAGACACGCCAACAACGCTGCTGGATGCACAAGACCATGAATGTGCTCAACTGCTTACCCAAGTCGGTCCAGGCGAAAGCGAAACAGGCACTGCACGCGATCTGGAAGGCCGAGACACTGGCAGACGCCGAGAAGGCATTCGATCTGTTCATTGAAACCTATGAGCCGAAGTATCCGAAAGCCACTGTCTGCCTGCAGAAAGACAGAGAAGAACTGCTGGCCTTTTACGGCTTTCCGGCCAAGCACTGGCAGAGCATCCGAACGACCAATCCCATTGAATCGACCTTTGCCACCATTCGACACCGAACCAAGCGATCCAGAGGCTGCCTGACACGGCATGGAATGCTGCACATGATGTTCAAGCTGGGTCAGTGCGCTGAGAAGAACTGGCGACGATTACGAGGATTCGATGATCTGGTCAAGGTGACTACTGGAGTGAAATTCAACGATGGAATCGAAGTGACAAAGCTCGATCAGACCGCCGCTTGAATCAGTCTCCTAAACACCACTTTTGACAATAACTCCTCGAACTTCGGCCCTCCGCTGATTGTGACGCGTGTTGAATTGAAGCAATGGCGCGCTCAGTTCGTTCCAAACAGATTTTGAACTCGGCAAGCGCTTTGCTCCGGCCACCGGCTCCCGGTCCGAACCCGGTGAGGACTGTAGTTCTTGGGGATCGGGTTTCAATGCTGGAAGACTCCTAAGTGCATTGATACGATCGCGAAGGCAACATAATCTCCACCTATCGATCCTGATCAGTCAAGATAGGGCGTTGGAAGTGAAATTGTGATCGGGCGTGGAGGAAGCAATTCCAGTGACGACGATGGCGAAACGAGCGTGTGATTTTCTCCGACCTCGGGTCAAAGCGAAAACCGCTCTTGTCATGCTGGTCGCCGGCCTCGTGCTGGTCTCCGGATTGGGACATGGGCAGGTGCGTGATATTGACGCTCTTCCCGACTGGAGCGGCGCCTGGTTGATGCAAGGCGGCACGGTTTTTGACCGGTCCACCTGGACCGGAGGCGGAGGAGCGATTACTGTGGGTTCACGCGCTCATCCTCCTTACAACGACGAGTGGGAAGCGATTTACACTCGCCATGTTGAACTGAAAGACCAGTTCCGGTTTCCTGACACGAACTCGACGTGCGGCATTCCAGCAGGTTTCCCCCGCATATTCAACCTGCCTGATCCCTATGAATTCGTCGTTCGTCCCGAAGAGGTCTGGATCCTGACTGAGAACGGCCCAAACGTTGCCCGGATTTATACTGACGGGCGCCCCCACCTCGACGAGCCCTGGGGGACTTATACGGGCGACTCTGTGGGGCATTGGGAAGGCGATACGCTGGTCTTTACCACCATCGGTCTGAAGGGCTGGCGTGACGAAGATGTAATCCTCGACCGGAGTGGTCTCGTCTTGAGCGACGCCGCGCGCGTCACCACTCGAATGCGAAGAATGAACGATACGACCATCGAGGTTCAGATGACCATCGAAGACACGAAGGCTTTGACAGCGCCCTGGGTCGTGACCAAGACATTCGGAAAGATGCCGGAGGGAAGCCGAGTGTTTGACTATGGGTGCGCGGAAAACAACCGCAATCCAGTTGACCCGACCACGGGGCGCACCCTGATGTTGGGTCCCGACGGCGAACCCCTCGATGGGGCTAACTAGCCCCAGCGTGGGCTGTGCTGTCGCAGACAGTAGAAAAGTATATCTTGCAGCCGGACATCGCGGACCGATGCTTCGATCAATATATTTCCAGTTTGGGTCGACGGCATGGGTCGACGGCATGGCTCGACGGCGAGGAAGGATGGATTCTTTTCAATCTCAGAGGTAGACGTTATGAAGTTTGTGCTTAGCCTGGCGCTTGCAGGTCTGGGCGTCGTGGGATTCCTGGTCGCCATTCAGCCCGCGATAGCGCACCACTCGAGTGCGGGTTTCAATGCGGATGAAATCAAAGAAATTACGGGCACGATCAAGGAATTTCAGTTCCAGAATCCTCACACCTGGATCCAAGTCTGGGTGATCGATGAGCGTTCGCAGAGAGAAGAATGGAGCGTCGAGTGGGGTAGCCCGAATTCCCTGGCGCGACGCGGCATTCGCCCTTCGACGTTCCCGCCCGATGCCCAGGTGACCCTGCGGATCAGACCGATGCTCAACGGTTCCCCGGCCGGTGGATTTGTCGGCGCGAAGTTCGCCGACGGGAGCACGGTTGGAAACTGGGAAGATTAGGGCAGGGCGCTTGTTGGCCCAACAGCCACCGTTTTACCGACCGGCGGCTTCATAGAGTTCCGACAATGGAACCACGCCCGGTGCGTGTATCGGAAGAAGCTGCTGAACGTCCAGATTGAGTCGTTCGATGTTGTCCACGAGATTGGCGACCGTCGCCATGCCTTCCGTCAGTGCCGGCACACCCGGGCCCGGCGAGTCGAAGATATCGGCTTCGATGAGCATCTTCTCCTCGGGCAGGTACGCCATGATGGCCCCGTCGGCATGCGGGCTATCTCGGATCAGGTGCAATTCGATCGTGCGCGTGACGCAGATGCTCCGTGACAACATGACTAAAGAAGACATCGTGCGGGTGCTCGAAAGCGACGAATACGGTTGGCAGGAGGGGGGCCGGGCGAGCACGAACTCGATTGACGGGATCATCGATGAGCTGAGGCTCGAGTGATCTTCCCCCCGGCGGTCCCCGTGGCCCCGGCTGCGGGCGAGTTGCCCCGCCGCTCAAGCGGCGCCCGGCGGCACAATAGCACCAGCCCGTTTTTTGCGCGAACGGATTCGTTACTCCGTCCAGCTTGGGCGAAGTATCATCTTTTTATGCGAGGCTTTTGCCAGAGTGCACGCTTGCCAGTTGGAACCCAAAGTCTAAGGAGCAGCGAGCTATGAAGACTACGGCGATACGCCACGTACGCGTGGGCCTGTTGATCCTGGCCCTGTTCGGGATGTCTCAAACCGGTCGGGCACAGGGCGCTGATTTCAGCCAGGTCGAGATCCGGATGACACGGCACAGTGAAAATTTCTATACGCTCGACGGCCAGGGAGGCAGGGTCGGCGCGTTGGTCGGACCTGACGGCGTCTTCCTTGTGGATACTCAGTTTGCACCGCTGACTGAGAAGATCGTCGCCGCGATAGCCGAGATTTCAGACGCCCCGATTCGTTTCGCGGTGAACACCCACCTGCACCGCGATCACACCGGAGGAAACGCAAACCTGGCGAACCTGGGAGTGACGCTGATGGCGCGCGATCAGCTGCGCCAGCGGATGGCCGAGACCACGGGCGACAATGCACCGCCACCCGATGCGCTTTCGATCCTGACTTACGACGGACCGGTCACCCTTCACATGAACGGTGAGAGGGTCCATCTGATACCCATCCGGTCGGCCCACACCGACGGTGATACCTTGATTTATTTCGAGAACAACGATGCGTTGATGGCGGGCGACTACTACCGCACGAACGGATATCCCAACATTGACCTCAACAATGGTGGGTCGCTCGACGGCATGCTGGCCGGGTTGGGACAGACGCTGAGTATGGCCGGGCCCCAGACGAAAGTCATTCCAGGTCACGGCCCCATCGTGGACCGGGATGGCGTACAAGCCCATCGGGACATGCTGTTGGAAGTTCGAGACGCTGTGGCTGAATTGGTGGCGCGGGGTATGACGATCGAACAGGTCCTTGCAGCGCGGCCCACCTCGGCATTCGACCGAGACATGCCGAACGCGGCAGGCAGCTCGGAACGCTTTGTACGCCAGTTGTTCTCCGAACTTGGCGGGGGCGAATAAAGGCAAGCCGCACTCTAGGTGCGGTCTTTGAGCGCACACGGGCAAATGTTATGCGGTCACAGACCGCGCTCGCAGAATGAAACCACGCGGGCAGCGACGTGGAGGCTGCCGCCGAGACCGTCGTCGATATTGTAATGACCTTGAGAACCGATAGTCAGGGCGTAGGAACCCACCGGCGATGAAGTTATGATCGAAATCCGCAAGAGTGAAGAGCGCGGCCGCACTGACCTTGGCTGGCTGAGGGGACGTTTCACCTTCTCATTCGCAAACTACAACGATCCAGAATTTACCGGTTTTCGCTCCTTGCGTGTGATGAACGAAGATCGCATCAGTCCCGGGAAAGGTTTCGGTCCCCACGCGCACCGGGATATGGAGATCATCAGTTACGTTCTGGAGGGACAGCTCATGCACCGAGACAGCATGGGGGAGCAGCACGCGATGGGTCCGAACGAGATCCAGCTGATGTCGGCCGGCAACGGGATTGTGCACAGCGAGTTCAACGCATCTGAAACCAAGCCCCTCCACATGATGCAGATCTGGATCGAGCCGAGATCCCAGGATTTGACCCCGTCCTACCAGCAAATTGCGTTCTCTCCCGAGGAGAAACGGGGAAGACTGCGCCTGTTGGCCGGGTCCGAGGCGAGTGTCGGCGAGGCAGCAGCCGTTATTAATCAAGATACCCGACTGCTTGTGGGGGAAGTTGCGACAGGAGAAGGCGTAAACTATGTCCTGGGCCCCAATCGTTATGCGTGGGTGCAGGTCGTGCGGGGCGAGAGCTCCCTGAACGGGCACCTGTTGAGGGAGGGCGATGGCGCTGCCTGTGTTAGTGAGGAGGCGTTGTCCCTCGTAGGTAGCGGATCCGACGGCGGGGAAGTCCTCCTGTTCGATTTACATTGACGCCTATCGCATGTCTCCGATCATCGTCATGATCGCTTTCTATTCCACTCGCGGTACTACCGAGCGGCTCTCGATGGCTGCGGCCGTAGGTGCCGTTCAGAGTAGAGCCCATATTCGTTTGAGGCGCATGCCCGACGCTGCTCCCGTTGCAAACATGGGCGAGCGCCCCGAAGTCACCGAGTCTCTCTTGCGGATGAAAAAAGAATATGTTGCGCCTGCGGAGGCGGACGTGGTGGCCTCAGACGCACTCGTGTTCGGAGTGCCTGGCGAGTTCAACTGGCCGTCGGGGGAATGGAGAGCCTATCTGGACCTGCTGGCCCGGCTGGGGTCTGAAGGAAAGCTGGGTGGAAAGGTGGGCATGGCTTTCGGGTCTGAACCGGGACTCTCGGCCTTTTCTGAGGCGATCGCAGCGCTGACGGTTGCCGCTCCGGGTTTAGGCTTCGCGCTGACCGAGCCGGTCCCAGTCGAGAACGTCGAGCATGCTAAGGCTCTAGGTCGCCGGGTCGCTGATGCAGTGCGGTCGCTCAGGCAGAGCACGGCTTAGTCAAACCTCGGGGCCCGCTGGTGGTTTGTTATCGGTTCCAGAATTTCGGACTCATCCAAGATTAAACGCCGATTAAACGCCACAATCGATTTAGATAGAGGAGTCGTGGCACATGCGAGCGACACACGGATACGCCACTCATGGCCCTGATTCCAGGCTTGAGCCTTTTAGCTTTGAGAGACGGGACCCGGGTCCAGACGACGTTCTAATCCAGATCTTGTATTGCGGTATTTGCCATGCCGACATACACCACGCACGAAACGACTGGCAGACCGCGAACTACCCGATGGTGCCCGGTCACGAAATCATCGGTCGTGTGGGCGGCGTGGGCAGCAACGTAGCGAGTTTCAAGGAAGGCGATCTGGCAGGTGTTGGCTGTTTCGTGGACTCCTGCCGCGAGTGCGAAAGCTGTGGGCATGGGATGGAGCAGTATTGCTCGGGTCCGGCCGTGTGGACCTATAACACTGTCGAAAGGGACGGTAAAACGCGGACCTTCGGCGGATATTCATCCGAGATCGTCGTGGATCACAACTACGTGCTCCGCGTGCCGCCAGGTCTGGATCTTGCAGCAACCGCTCCCTTGCTGTGCGCGGGTGTCACGACCTACTCACCGCTTAAACACTTCGGGGTTTCTACAGGCGACCGCGTTGGCGTCGTCGGGCTCGGCGGACTGGGTCACATGGCGGTCAAGTTGGCAGCGTCCATGGGCGCCGACGTCACAGTGCTGAGCACATCGACGTCTAAAGAGGACGACGCGCGCCGCCTGGGTGCGAGCGATTTCATAATTACGAAGGGTATGAACCCGGCTCCGCTGTCGAACCGCTTTAACCTCGTCATCGACACGGTTTCCGCACCTCACCATCTGAATCCGTATATCGGCATGTTGAACCGCGACGGAACGATGGTCCTTTTGGGCATTCCCCCGTCGCCTGCCCCGGTCAGTGCCGGGCCGCTGATTGTTGCGCGCCGCAGGCTTGCAGGTTCGCTCATCGGCAGTATTCGCGAGACGCAGGAGACACTCGACTACTGCGGGGCCAACGGCATTACGTCTGATGTCGAAGTGATTGCGATCGTAGACGTGAACGAAGCATACGAGCGCATTCTCAAGGGAGATGTCCGTTACCGCTTTGTGATCGATCTCAAGACTCTAGTGTCGGGAGCTAAACCTCTGCCGAAACTTCCCTGAGAAAAGACCAGAACGACCTACCTTCCGAGGTTCCATAGTCGTCGACTTCGACGGCGTTTATTTCTGTCAGATAGAAGTCGTAGACCGTGGATCTTTCGTGCGCCAATGGTGTCGCACAATAACAGGTCTCATACCACTCGATCGTGCCCGAATCGGTGATCTTTGCCCGCTCCATCGAGGCCAGGATTTCTTGACCGTCCGGTCTCTGGTTTTCAATCGTCCCATCGGTCAGTTTCTGATAAAACTCAGGGGCTTTGTCTGCCAGATACCTGGCTGTAACTCTGTAGATCATTGGTATCTCCCTCGGGTTTCGGGCGCATCACCACACGATCAGCTGAAAATCGCCGTTCAGTCTAAGCAAGGTTGATGCGCTTCCAGATTTTATCCATTGCGCCGATCACCGTCTCGACTCCAATCTCCTCCGTTGAGTTCCCCTCGACATATTGCTCCAGCGGACCGGTGGGACGGTAAAGATGCGGTGATCCACCGACGAATATTCCGACCGTTGGCACGCCTAAGGCCGGTCCGATACGCCTCGGTCCAGTATCGTGGCTCACCAGCAAATCCACAGAGTCGACAAGCGCCACAAGCTCCCGAAAACTCAAGCCCGTCACGAGATGCACCCGATCCGGATTGTCCGCGCCGGCTTGAACCTCTCGAGCGAGGGATACTTCTTCGGCCCCGTCTAACGGATGATGACAGTGGGCAATGATCGTTCGGCCATGGATAGATTCATGAACGACCGCGTAGAATGAGGGCGGCGCTACTGCGTCCGAAACTCGACGCGGCATTCGAAGGCCACAACTACGTTGAGGGGCACGGGCACTCAAAGCCGGTGGCAGAATTCACGAGTTCTGTGTGAGGAAACTGTGCCGATCACGTCGGAGCAACAGCGAACTTTGTTTCCAGACTGCGCCTGCGTTCACACCCGTTCCCACAGCGTCCATTGCTGATTGTAGTGTCCGCTATTGCTGTAAACCAGCGGCAGGTGTTCCACTCTGCGCAGGGTTTGGCTGAGCCTGAAACGGGATTGCCACTGCTCGGCCCACCAGGACATCGGACGCAGCGTGATGTGTCCTGGAAACCAGAATTGGTTCAGGTTAATCAGTAACACCAGCTTTTGAACACCCATCCGAGTCCATTCATCCACCATTGCGTATATGTCCCGTTCGGGGATGTGTTCCAGGACATCAATCGCTATCAGCGTGTCGAACCCATCGCTCGCATCGAAAGGAATATCGGTGAGCGATCCGATACGGAGGAAGTCTCGGACCTCCTCAAACGCAATGTCTTGCAGATTGGGTATGACGTCGAAACCGTGCGCGTCGATGTCTTGATTGCGGCATTGCCGGACCAGTTCACCGTTCGAGCACCCGGCGATGACGCATTTGGCCGGGTTGGCCAGTTCTTTGATAATCGTTGCTTGAACACTCTTAATCTCGACTTCCTTCGGATCCCCCCTCGTATAGTTGTTGCCCTGGTGATACGACTCGTCGTAAGTCACCATTCGCGACGGTTCCGGTGACCAGCCGAATGTCAACGCATTTGAAAATGAACTCACAATGGATCCGAAGTACTGATCGTATTCTTCCTCTTCGGCGAGGCTGCCTGTGTAGGGGGTGCGACTCGTGATGATCGCATTGGAGGTCGCGCCGTCGAAACGAATCGTACCGCCGTTGTCATGCAAACGATCTGTGAATCCGATTTCGATCGTCGAGCCGTCCCATTCCTGAAAGTCCAGATCAAAGTTTCCGGATCGCCCGTCCCGCCGGAGTTGCAGGGTAATGTGTGTATCGATCATCGGGTTTCACTCCCTTACTCGTCTAAAACCGGTTTCGTACCAAAGAAACGCAGTGCAATTCATCCTCCACAAACAGCAACACCGGCGTTGCCCGCCCAACCCCAATTATTTTCAAAGAGTTACAAATGATCCGATTAATCTGTGCCGTCTCAGTCGGCGTTATTTTTTGTCGAAACGCTGACTGGCGAGCCGAATTCTGGGGCGGAGACCGGAAACCCAGGCTGTCAATCATTCAATCGGTGGCATGCGGTTTCCGTTCCCGAGGAGGAAGAGAGGAGGAAGAATTGTTGCATCGTGCTCTGGATGTCCAGTTTTTTGAAGCCTCTGAATCCGGCTTCCGCCGCAAGCTGCCGGGCACCGGCTTCTCCGATGATCGTGCCCAATCCGGCGCCTCCCGATGCCAGTGAAACCGTCAGGCAATGATACGGACTGAGGTTCGAACGCATCTTTCCAACCGGATCGCGGTTTGCCATGGGCTCGTGAGATCCCGTCGGTTCAGACCAGAACAGGTTTCCACTTTTGTCGAGTAACTTTCGAACGTCGCGGAGCGCGCCGACGGGATCGGACATGTCGTGGATGCAGTCGATGGCCAGTATCAGATCGAAGCGTTCGTCTCCGGACAGCTGTTCTAAGTTGATGTCGCGAAACTCTGCGTTCTGCACGTTCCTTTCACTTGCCAGTGCGCGTGCCTTATCGATACTCTCCGGATGCGGGTCGATACCGATGATGGTTGAAGCCGGGTACGCATGGGCCAGGGCAACGGTGGAGCGTCCCAGACCACAGCCGACGTCGAGGACCCGGATCCCAGTCGCTAGCCTTTCTTGAAGGTTACCGGCTCTCGGTAGCCACTGGGACGTCATTTGGTGGTCGAACCATGGGCGGTGCATCCGGTCGATCGCCTCAGGAATTTCTTTTCCGAGTTCCGCGTACGATATACCCCCGCCATTTCGGAATGCTTCAATCACCCGTTCGGTCTGCATTAGCGACGGCAACGCGAACTGGAATGCGCCGGCGGCGAAAATGGGTGATCCCTCATCAGCCAGGACGAGGCGCTGCTCTTCGGTCATCGAGTACACGTCATCCGTCGGCCTGTGTTCGACGTAACCGGCACTGACCATGGCTCTGAGCCATTCCCTCACGTAGCGTTCGTCAAGACCTGCACTCGAGGCGATAGCGTCACTCGAAGCCGGCCCGTTATGGGCAACCACCTTGAAGAGGCCGAGGCGATCTCCGATGTAACCCAGTCCGGCTGCGAACGCGCCTCCGACGTCGGCGATCACCGACTGAACGATGGATTTTTCACTCATATCTGGCTCCTGTCACTCTGTGCTTCGGACACTGTCAAGTCATACGGAAGTCACTGTCGACATTGATGGAAGTATCGTATTCTTTCCTAGGCGAATTGTCGTGTCCGACACCACGACTCCCTGCTTGGCCCGCATATGGCCTGGCCCGCAGATGTTCGACTCCTCGGAAACGGACACCGAATCTTTGGTTCAGCCAGACGGTCAGACCGATGATTTTGCGAGGATTCCCGTAGCCCCAATTGAGGGATCGGATGGTACTCGCCCGGTGAGTCTCGCAGGCATCATCCAAGTTGACAATGCCCGCGTGGCAAGGCAACCTGTTTATCGGCGGCCTACATACGAACCCACTTCATCGTGTCTCGTTTGACGCGGCAGGCACGGCCGAGATTCGGGAAAACCTGTTCAGCGATATCGGCCCGTGGGTCGGCGACGTGAGGCAAGAAGGCGGCCTCCCACCCGTGCCAGCACCACTCATGAACGTCCTCAAGCAGTGGATCGATCAGCCTCGAAGTGTCTGGCTTCGCCGCGCACTGTTCCAGATTCACCTCTGGATCGGATTGGTCCTCGGCCTCTACATTGTGATGCTCAGTGTCACCGGGAGTATTCTCGTCTACCGGGCCCAAATCGTCGCAATAGTGGGCACGCCACTGCCGGAGTTCCAGCCCGATGCCGCAATACTCTCCGAAGAAGAAATGAAGCTGGCCGCACAACGTGTGTACCCGGGCTACGAGATTGCCCGAATCGCCAGCCGCGTGACCGAACGTCGACCCGCGATGTCAGTGAGGCTGGAGTCCAGCGACCACGTTCGAGACCGCCTGTTCAATCCTTATACTGGGGAGAATCTCGGAGATGTGTTCCCCTTCGGTGTCGGTGTCGTGACCTGGGTGGCACGGCTTCACGACGATCTCCTGCTGGGGTCCACCGGCCGCGAGATCAACGGCATCGGCGGCGGAGTGATCACAATCCTGGCGTTGACGGGGGCCGCCATTTGGTGGCCCGGCCGGAGGCGATGGCGCCAGAGCATGAAGGTGCGGTGGCGGACGAACTGGACCCGGTTCAACTGGGACATTCACAGCGCTCTGGGGTTCTGGATTTTTGCCTGGCTCCTGATCTGGGCTGTTTCAGGGGTCTACCTGGCTTTTCCGAATCCGTTCACGTTGACCGTCGACTACTTTTCAAATCCCGAACCCCTGAGGGTACGTCTCGGAGACCTTGCCCTCGAGTGGCTTGCACGACTCCATTTCGGAAGGTTCCGAACGCAGCCCGCGCTCCAGGCTGCGTGGGCGGTGTTGGGACTGGTTCCATCGATACTGTTTGTCACCGGTTCGCTGATGTGGTGGAATCGTGTTCTCAAGAAAGTCCCCGGCGTTGACCGCGAGCCCGCTCCCACAATCAAGGCTACAGACAAACCGTCCACCCGGTAAGCGATCCATTGATCACCTGCACAAAGGAGCGCTGTGCGTGATACCCGGGATCGATGGACGCGGCCCGCTCCGACCATGCCATGCCGCACTCCGGGAACATCAGGCTTGCGGTGTTTTTTTGAGCCGTACCCACTCGCTGCATCGGATCGCCACCTGAGCCTCCGTGTTCTGACCGCCTCATCCGGGACTATTTGCCTTCCTCAGCCTGGTCGAATACCTCTTTCGCCAGCAGTGACGCCGACACCGCGGTCGGCCATCCCGAGTAGAATGCCAGATGGGTAATCAGCTCGGCGATTTCATCGCGTGTCACTCCATTGTCAAGCGCCCTTTCAAGATGGAGTGGTATCACTTCAGTTCGATTCAGCGCAATCAGGCTGGAGAGTGTGATCAGACTGCGGTCGCGCATGGAGAGACCGGGACGTTCCCAAACGTCGCCATACAGAACGTGCTCGGTCAGTTCAAGAAGCTTCGGCGCGACCTCGCCGAGCGCCTTCCGGGGATTCGATGTACTCATTGATTTCTCCTTATCCAAATCTCCGCTCGTTCAACAATCGGAGAACTTCGTCCCTGCCGAAACGTTGATATAGTCCGACTCGGCGACATGGCAGCTCTCTCTGTCCATAAATCCAGCTCACCGCAGCCTCGCGCACGTCAACTGGTCCCTGCTGGGGGCAACAGCAGGTCTTCCGCAGAAGCGAGCGAGCCAGTCCCAGATAACATGGGGGGGGGTCCTGAAGCCTTTTCGCCAGGGAGTTGTCGAGTGGACCCTGCCTCGATTCGACGCACTCCCATTCTCTATGCAGGCGTACGGTTTGATTCTACATCGACCGGTAATTTGATGCCGATCGAAGAATGCATACGCCTTCGATCATGGAACGCTCGATCCAATCGGCGATGTCGAGTCTGGCCGGTGCTCGGGTGTCATAGCCCAGCCGGTTGATGGCATGCGCTCTTTACGGTTGAGTGGCGGGTTCTTTCAATTTTTCTTCTGAGCGGGCAGCCCCCTGGCGGCTCCGTCTGCGGCGCATGAAAGCGTCGAGACTCCACGGCCCCCCACCGGCAGCGGACATGAAAAGGTAAAACCAGCAGAAGTAGGTCGCTGCCTCGCTGAGGACCAATCCGTTCCAGAAACCTCGAGCCGGAAATCGTATGAAATACGCGGCAGCCATGTGACCTGCAAGGATGAAGGCGGTCGGACGGGTATAGAGACCGAGCATGATCAGGGTACCTCCAATGGTCTCAAGGGGGCCGGCCCATGCGCGCAGTGCCGCAAAATTGTGATCCACTGCGCCACCCGGGAATGCAAAGAGTTTTTCCGTGCCGTGCTGAATAAACAGGAAGCCGATCACGATTCGAGCGACACTGAGAAAGTAAGGTGCCCACTCGGGCAGGGCGTAGACGGCGTCAGCGCTGCCTTTCCGTGACAACATTCGATCCATGCTCAGCGACCCGCCTCCCGCCGCCGCGAGGAAGAGAAAAACGACGCAATAGAAGACAACGGGCTCCCCGCCATTTAAAAAGGTCCACAGGTAGCCCTGTTGGAACGATCCGAAGAAATAGGCCATGGCCATCACGGCGGAAAGCACGATGGCCGCAGGGCGTGTGAAAAGCCCAAGGATCATTGACAGACCGCCGGGGAACGCCAGTATGCCTCCCAGGCCACCGAGAACAACCTGAAAGTTGGGGTCCGTCTCGCCTGGAAAACCGAACAACTTCTGCAGGCCGTGCCGGATGAGCGTAATCCCTACGACGATCCTGAGCGTGCTCAACAGGTAAGGCGTTCGTTTAGGGACAGAACTGGAACGGCTCATCTCCTTCTCCGAGCGCTATCGCTTGTCGTTCTCGATAGCATGAATTGTGTGTGTTCGCCGTCAGAGCGACTCAGGCGCAAGCGACGTTGAGTCCGTCGACGGTTTTCAAGGGATACCCCTCCGCCAACGCGTCTTCAGTAATCCCCTCCGTGCATCCAGGACACTTCAGCCGCCTCGCTGTCGTAAAGTGTTGCGTTGATCCGTTGAGATCACGCTAGTTGCTCGACCTCCAGGCCACTTGGGCATCCATGCATTCGGAAACCACCGTCAGATAGCGCCCGGTGGCTGTCTCGCTGACGAGAGTGTGAGCTTCTCCCGGCCGTCGGAATTTCAAGGCATGAAGCTTATCCAATGTCTTATCCCAACTATGATGGAGCGAAAGAAAGGCATCGGCGCCGGCGCTATCGGCGAGACTCTTAAACCGTTTGACCGACGCGCTCCACAGCCGCATGCTTTCGATTTCAGTCGGATAGTACCGTACTCCGTTCTGGAGCTGGGCCCCCCCGGCACCCCGGCCGCCGACCACGCTGCCCACATGACTCTGGGTTCCATCCTTCAGCGGGGAGACCAGGAGCGAAACGCTACCCGGGGTGTGGCCCGGCGTCAGATAGAGGGTCACTGTGACATCACCCAGCGTCAGCTCCTGACCATCCGTGATGACCATGTCTTTCCTTGGCTTGGTTTCCGCCGGAACATTGGACCTGGCGACGACATCCCAATCCGCTTCCGACATCAGGACGCGCGCATCGTAGCGGTCCTGGAGCAGTTTGGATCCACCATAAAACTGAGGTTCGCCTTCATTCACAATGACATATTTGATCTGTCCCGGATCGAGACCCAGCTGCTCCAGCCCGTTGACGACCAATTCCTCAACGTTGTAGTCGTGACCGGAATTGATCAAAATAATTCCCTCCGAGGTCGCCACCGCCCACACATTAAAGTTGTCGTCCCTGGAGCCACCGACATAGACAAGGTTGTCGAAGGCCTTGACTGGGTCTGTATACCACTGAGAACGCGGCGGTATCGTTCGCTGGGCGGCAGGCGCGGATGTCTCGGGCACAGGTGCCGCGGCTGCGGCTGGACTGGGTTCAGCGCAGAGGTCAAAAGGGCTGCCGCTGAAATCCTGCCCTGGCTCGTACGCCGCAGCCCGGGCCGCGGCCACATGCGTCTGCGCATCCCCAGACTGGGCGATCGCATCAGTCGCGCTCCAACCGGCCAAAAGCAAGACACTGCAAAATAAAGGGGCCAAATAGCGCCTCATGGTCCTTCTCCTTTGAGTGTGAATCACCGTCCGATGTTGATTTCGGCACACTCTATCACATCTGCATTTCGTACCATCAGCGAATGCTGATTCGCTTGATCCTAAGATCAGTCCTGAAGGAATCGGACCTTCAACCTGCTGATCAAGCGTCGGTATTCGACACGCGTCTTCTCGCTCAGTCGCCTCCACCAGGCCGCCCCCGAATCGTCAATGCTCTTGGCCCCAGCTCTACCCTGAGGTAGGATTCGGGGAATCCCGGTAGCGTCACTCCTAGATCGAGGAAGCCGATGTCGAAGATCTTCATCAGTTATGTCCGCGAGAGTGAGCCGCTCGTAAAGACCTTGGAGGGCGACATTGAAGGTCTCGGCCACATCGCGTGGTTCGATCACGAGTTGACCGGTGGACAGAGTTGGTGGGACCAGATCCTTGAGCAGATTCGCGGATGTGACGTGTTCGTCTTTGTGCTGGCTCCACGGGCCTTGGAGTCGGACGCCTGCGAGGGGGAATGGCAGTATGCCCACGCTCTCGGTAAGCCAATCTTGCCCGTTCTCGTAGCAGAGGGCGTGGCTACTGCCTTGCTTCCAGGTGCCCTTTCGGCCATTCAGTATGTGGACTACCGGAACCGGACTCCTGATTCTGCGATTCAATTGGCCAAGGCCCTCGCCCGAATACCAGCCGCAAAACCCCTGCCAGAACTCTTGCCGACCCCGCCTGAGGTTCCTGTCTCGTATCTCGGTGGCCTTGCTGCGCGAATTGCGGCCAAAACCCTGAGCAAGGAAGAACAGTTGCTGTTAGTTGCGGACCTCAGAGACGGTCTCCGTAACCCAGCATCTGCTGAGGATTCAAGGGCACTACTCCTCAAGCTCAAGAAACATCCGGACCTGCGCGCAAGAACTGAAAAGGACATCAACGAGCTGTTGGTGATGAAGAAGGACGAATCGCAGTTGAAATCCGAGCCTCAAAGCCGGGGCTTCAAGAACTCCCTCATGAGTTTGAGCATTGGCCGGCTGTCGCTGTCGCTGAGCATTGTGGCCGGCTTACTGCTCGTCGCGGTTGTACTTCCCGTCTTCATAGGAACTCGTAATTCTCCAGGGATCACAATAGAGCCTGTTTCTCCAGGGACAACAATAGATCCTGGTGGGGTCATAGTTGGGTATTCCGCTGATCGTGAACACCAGTTCCGGAATCATGAACACCGATTCCGGCCATCGTGAACACTCGCCGGAGCGAAGCGACGGGTTAGCGTCTCAGTTTATTCCTTCAGAGTCCAGGTTTTCCCTGTTTTAGTCCTTTCCAAAATTATTGTGATAAATCGCCGCCGGCCTGTGTGTAACTGTGCGAAAGCCGGGAGCGTTTTTCGCGGAGGCTTTTGCAAGCAGCGGTGGAAATGATCAAGAGAAAGTCGGCCGAAGGCCACCATTCCCATTTGCACGGCTGCGGCAGTTTCCACAGGCCCCGTGCCCTGCGTGAGGCGCGCGTTCCGCGCCCGGACCCGGATTCCCGCACTTCCTTCGCGCGAGGATTGCGCAGGAGCGACGATTGGGTCCGGGGCCGGCCTGGAGTACCCCCTGGCGGCGGCGTGTGGATGCATCGGTGCGCCGATCATCGGGACTCCTTCAACGTCTTGGGTTGGGTCTTGGTTTGCCGCATCGATGCCCCTTTCAGTTCGATACGGTGCGCATTGTGGAGGAGGCGATCGCAGATGGCGTCGGCCTGGTTCGGGTCGCCAATGACGCCGTGCCAGTCGGGGACCGGGAGCTGGCTGGCGATCAAGATGGCGGAACGTTCGCTCCGTTCCTCGACGACTTCGATCAGGTCCCGGCGTTCAGCGTCGCGCAGCGGGGCCAGGAGCCAGTCGTCGATGGCCAGCAGATCGGTTTTGGCCAGACGGGCCAGGACTCGGGTGTAGGAGCCGTCGCCACGGCCGACCGCCAGTTGGTGCAAGAGCCGAGGCATGCGGACGTAGGTGGCGTTAAAACCCCGCCGGCAGGCGCGTTCGACGAAAGCCGAAGCCAGAAAACTCTTTCCGATGCCGGTCGGACCGGTGATGAGAAGATTGTGCCGGTCTTGGATCCACCCGCAGGAGCCCAGGGCGAGGACTTGGGAACGGTCCAGACGGCGACGATGTTTGAAGTCGACGTTTTCCAGCGATGCCGTCGCGTCGCGCAGCTTCGCCGCGCGCAGGCGTCGGGTGAGCTTGCGGTGCTCCCGGGCCGTCCACTCCTCATCCACCAGTAGGCCCAGACGTTCCTCGAAGCCGAGATCCGTGTACTGATTCGAGCGGCGTTGCTGCTCCAGGGCCTCGACCATGGCCGATAGCTTCATCTGGTTCATCTTCTCCAGGGTTTGTTCCATTAGCATGAGTGCGTCTCCTCGGGGTCCGCATAGTAGGCGGCGCCGCGAATGTTGTCGTGATGGGGCGTCGGTGGGGTTTCGGTGTCCCCGAAAGGCAACCGGTCCTGGGCCGACGACAGGATGTTCTTGACGGTGCGGTAGCTATAGGACTGCAAGTGCAGCGCCCGCGCACTGGCGGCTTCGAGCCGCTCGGCGCCGGAGCGGCGACCTAGACTCATCAATCCCAGGCAGGCCCGGTACCCCTGTTCCGGATGCGGCCACCGTTTCATGATCTCCTCGACCAGGCGGCCGGTCTTGGGGCCAGTTTTCTCCGCCCAACTAATCAGCCGGGACGGTGTCCATTCCGCATGGGCCCGATGGGCACTGGGCATATGTTCGGACAGAGTCGACGGCTTGTGATCGTAGCGACGGCGATGGGACGTCACGCGCCGGCCTTTGTAGTAGACCTCGACAATGGACGCCGTGTAACGCGCTTCCACCCTCTCATGGATCAACTGGCAGGGCACGCTGTAAGGATGGCGGTCCACGGTAATGTGGTAATCGATGCTGACACGACAGTCCTTCCACTCGGCCTGTTCATACCGGTTGGTCGGGAGGGGCTGTAATGCCGGTCGATCCAGCCGCTCGTAGAGTTCCAGGCGGGATACTCGAAGCTTCTGCATCGGCCGCTGGTTCAGTTCCACCAGCAACTCTCGAATGGCTCCGTTCAAGTCGGCCAGACTGAAGAACGTGCGATTCCGGATCCTGGCCAGGATCCACCGCTGTGCGACCAGGACGGTCGATTCAACTTTCGCTTTGTCCCGAGCTTTCCGCGGCCGGGCCGGTATGACAACGGCGCCGTAGTGTTCGGCCTCATCCTGGTAGGTACGGTTGACGCCTGCTTCATAGCGGCAGGGCTGGGTAATGGCACTCTTGAGTTGGTCGGGAACCCAGATCCGGCTCGATCCGCCGAAGAACTCCACCATGCGGATATGCACGCCGACCCAATCGGGGAGTTTCTGGCTCGGTGTCGCTTCCGCGTAGGTGTAACCGCTGGCGCCCAGAACAGCGACGAACAACTCGACTGGAATAGCTTTGCCCGTCCGTGGATCCGTCAGCTGTGGCCGTTTGCCGGAAAAGTCGATGAAGGTCTTCTCTCCGGCGCGGTGCACCTGTCGCATCGAGGGCTTCAATTTCTGGGCCCAACGCCGGTAGATCTCACAGAACTGGCTGTAGGCATATCCCTTTGGATTCGCTTCTCGGTACTCTTCCCACAGCAGGTGCAGGGTGACTCCAACACGCTTCAACTCCTGGTGGATCCGTTCTACATCCGGAGCCACCCGTTCCCGGGAGCCCGGTCCCGCGCGGGGAAACAGCCGCGCTTCAAGCGCTGCCTCGTCCAGGTCTTCGGGCAGCGGCCATTCCAGTCCGGCCTGCTTGGCCCGTCCCAAGTAGTCCGCAACGGTGCCCAAGCCCACGCGACATGCGCTGGCGATCGCCCGGTGGCTGAGCTGTTGGTCGTGTTTGAGTCGTAGAATCTCGCGTATCTGTCTCATCGGTAGTCGTTTCGTTGCCATCAAGGCCCTCCTGTGCTTCAGGAGAACCTAAAAGCTCCAAACTTCGCTACCGACGAGTGATCACGATGGCCGGAATCGGTGTTCAGGATCACCGGAATCACTGTTCAGGATCCCGGAATCCGCGTTCACGATCCCGGAATCGGTGTTCACGATGGATCGGAATCAGTGTTCAGGATGGTCCGGAATACGCATAGTTCCGCAGAGCCCGGTGGACAGAGTATCTGGAAGCACATCCGGAGGCACCCCAGGGGCAGGCGCTTCGCAGGGCCCGGAACCTCCAGCAGTTGAAACATCACCTGTTGGCACCGTCATCCTGAACGACCTGATGTGGGCAGTCGAAGACAATGGACGGGACGTCAACTGGGTCCTGGCCAATGCTTACTGCGACGCTCTGACGCTAGGCGAGTACACCGACTGGAGTCTGGCGACCGTGACCGAGCTCACGGCTCTGAGCGAGCCAACCCCAAGCTACGTGCCGCGAGGCGGGACTGATCCTGTCCACGTAAGGAATCCAATTCAGTTGACGGGCTACCACTATTGGACTTCCGAGCTGGATGGCACGGGCCTTGGGTGGGTTTTCAACTTCAGTCGTGGACGACCTGCAGAGCTCCCCGTCGGCGGCTTCACCAACCAACGGGCATTGTGCGTGCGCGTTCCGTGAGAATGATGGGTAATTTGATGATTTGACGATTGCCTCCGCGGATTGCTAATGTCGCGCCCTCGACTCCCACTGCACACAGGTCTTTTCTGTTACCCGCGGGGAACATCGCGGAAATTTTGCCGGTTCCAGCATGGCGTAATCCATTCTGTCACTGCTCCCCGCGACCTCACTTAAAAGTACTTCAAGTCCCCCCCGGGTACGGGCGGTCCTCGATGGCGCCGATCTCGCGAGTCTCCTCGTCGACGGTGAAGCGGATGGGGCGCTCGTTGGCACGTAAGTCCGAATATGCCCTGACGTGAAGGGGGATGACCATACGCTAGTTCTATCCGGTTCTGGATTCGTCCGGTTCGATGTTCGGTCTCTCCCGAAATGCGAATGTTCGTCGCCGTACCCTGCCGAAAATCGCTGTGCCACTTACCCCTGATAAGCTAGCATTCCCGCATTATCAGCATGCCCAAGATCTTCATTTCCTACCGACGCGAGGACGCCTACAAGAAACGAACGGATGGGGTCCGGAATCCGGTCGTGTTGCTGGAATCCGACGACATAATGCCCGAGGAGTCCGTCGCGCTGGCCGCTTCGAGATCTCCCCCTCCGCGTGTACCGTGGCGGGGCCTGGCTCGGCGCCCCCGGGTACTGCCGGTCGGCGACTCGCTTCGGGCTCGGGCCCGGCGAGGGGGACTTCAACCTGGGTTTTCGGGTCTGTTTGTTCTCAGCTCCGACAACAGGAGAAGAATAGAGCTTTGTCAACTTACCGTCCGAACGGCGAACTGCTCCCGGACGGTCGCAGTTTTGTCAGGCTGGGGTGACCGCTTCCCAACTCGCGAAAGCACGCGCCCTAAACATGCGGGATGGGGCGCTTTTCATACAATCAGTCGGGCGGGCATGGTCTCAAATGGACAATGCCTCTAGTAAGGGTAGCCTTCAAGCCTTTGCATTCCGGGCTTCCAATCCGGTAGGGGAGCCCATGCCTCGCGGTTTGGCATGTTGACCCTCGGCAGACTCTGGTCGTCCATTACCGCGTCCTCCGGGATGACACCGTTTATGTTGAGCAGAAAGGCCGTCAGGGCGTAGACCTCATCAGCAGTGAGGGTTCCCTCTCGAAAGAGAGGCATGCCGCGATTGATGTAGTCCCAAACCGTCGTCGCGTACGGTGAGCGGATCGGCAGCACTCGCCCCAAGTCCCAGGGGTCGACATCTGGCCCCCCTTCGGCTTTCAGCAAAGTGGGAGCCTCGTCAGTCCCTGTCGCCCTCGCCCCGTGGCATCCCGCGCACCCCTGCCGCTGATAGACCAGGGCGCCTTCTTGGGAGGTTCCGCTCCCTGGCGGGAGTTCCTCTCCCGAAGGACTGATGGAAATATCCCAGGCTCTGATTTCCTCTTCGCTCGGGGTGCTTCCCACACCGAAGGTGGGCGACTGTGCCAGCGCGGAGCCCCCCAGCAGCAACACAAGCGGGAGAAGCCTAAGAATACGCATTGTGAACGCTCCCATCGCTCGCGATCCTCCACGTTTGAATGCTGTTGTCCTGGCTCGGGACCCTGTAGGAGGGATCCAGGGGCACGTTGAAGAACTCGGCGACCTGGGCTCGCGACGGTTGAACCTGGCCCAGTTCGTCCGTGCAGCGTGAAAGGATCGCAGTCTCTGTCCCGTCCCAATTCCAGTTGAGGCTAAACCGGGTATGGGCCATGCGGTAGGCTGTTCCCCCAATCTGGGCGTCCGTCCAGCGTCGGCCGCCGTCGGTGGATACCTCCACCCTGCGTATGGCGCCCCCACCGGACCAGGCCAAGCCGCTGATCTGGTAAAATCCGCGGCCGGGCAACTGCTGTGGGGCGCAAGGAAAGGTGATGACCGATTTCGGTCCGATCTGGTAACCCAACGCAGCGTTTTCAGGCTCCCGTCGAAGATGCCCATAGTCGTTGTAGGTCATGTAGTACTGGTCCACCGCCTTGATTCGCCTCAGGTACTTCGTGTGAAAGATGCCTTCGAAGCCGGGAACCATCAACCGCAGCGGGTAACCTTGCTGGGGACGCACGGCCTCGCCGTTCATGCCGTAGCACACCAGAGTATCGTCCATGGCCTTCGCCATCGGAATGCTCGACGCTCCCTTCACTTCCTCCACCCCTTCCGCAACTATCCAGGACGCCCCGGCTTTCACGCCGGCCTCCTTGAGCAGCACAGACAGGAGGACTCCGGTCCATTCGGCGCAACTGGTCATCCCGTGCGAGTCCTGAATTGTTGTATACGCGGCATTCGGACGGTTCGCCGCGCACTCGATGAAATGAAGGCGGGTGACCGAAGGGAGGCGTTTCAGATCCTCCATGGTGAAGGTCAGCGGACGGTCCACCATGCCGTGGATCATGAGCCGATGCTCCTGGGGATCGATGTCTGGAACGTAGGAGCCACGGGTGGTCCCCACATAGTGGAGCGCGGATGGCGTGATCACCCCCACCGAATCCTGAAGCGGAGTCGCCACGTGCATAACGAGCCCAAAAGGATCGGGCGAAGACCTTCTGCCGTGCGAAGTGCGTACGGCGGTGTCGAAACGGGAGCGCTGACCGTAGGCGATCAGTTCCTCACTGCCCGCGATGAACCTTTCAGGCTCGGGTAGCTGGCCGCTCGCGGGCCTTACCACTCCCAAGGTCAAACCACCGGCCAAGGCAGCGCCGCTTTTTAGGAACCCCCTTCGATTAGATCGTTTCGAACCCATGGGTCTCTCCTTCGTAAATGAGGTTTCTTGGAAATTGGTTGCCGGTTTTCGAAAGTATATGCCAATTCACGGTCAAATCGGGCGTAATCTGGAGTGACCTGCGGCACGGGTCAATGATCAGGGGCGCCGCGTTTTTCAGACCCGAGTGAGTTGTGCCCCACGAGCTCCTACAAGGGCGACGAAGACGGGCAACGAACTTACGCTCAGCTTCCGTCAGCAATCGGGGCAACAGGCAACCCTACAGGAACCGGCGCGCTATGAAACTCTAAATGAGGTGCCTGAACCGCCCCGGGTTTCCCGGAGACGGTTTTAGTTGAGTCCAGCCTTGATGAGCTCGGACGGCTGATTCTGATAATACATCTGTTCAAACTCCGCTGGAGTGATGTGTCCGATTGGCTCCAGCAATCGCTTCTCGTTGTACCAGCAAACCCAATCCAGCGTGGCGAACTCCACGTCATCGAGTCCCTTCCAAGGGCCTTCTCGTCGAATGACCTCCGTCTTGAACAACCCGATCACGGATTCGGCCAGAGCGTTGTCATACGAGTTTCCGATGCTACCCACTGAAGGCTCGATGCCAGCCTCGGCTAATCGCTCCGTATACCGGATTGACAAGTACTGCACGCCGCGGTCACTGTGATGGACCAGTCCTTCGGTGTCCGAGCGCGACCAGAGGGCTTGTTCCAGAGCATCCAGGGCGATGTCGGTTCTCAGCGAATTTGTGACACGCCATCCGACGATCTTGCGCGAGAAGACGTCGATGACGAACGCGACATAGACGAAGCCGCGCCACGTCGCCACGTAGGTCAGATCCCCGACCCAAAGTGCGTTCGGGCGGGTTGCGCTGAAGTCGCGCTCGACCAGATCCGGTGGTCGAAGGACTGCTTCGTCCGGAATCGTCGTCTTGAACTTCTTTCCCCGAACCACGCCCTGAAGGCCCATGTCCCGCATCAGTCGTGCCACGGTGCATCGTGCAACGCCGAAGCCTTCCCGGTTCAGTTGCTTCCAGACCTTCTTCGCCCCGTAGACCTGGCGGTTCTCGTGCCAGACCCGATCGATCTCGACTCGAAGTTCGGTGTCCCGCTTCACCCGCGCCGGCAACCGATCCGGATCCCGTCGTCGTGCCTCGCGCTCATAGAACGTCGACGGGGCGATCGGCAGCACGCTACAGATCGACTCGACCCCATAACGGTCCCGGTTCGCTTCGATGAACTGCGCCATTACCGCGGTCGGCGGTCGAGCTCCGCCTGCGCGAAAAACGCCGAGGCCTTGCGCAGAATCTCGTTCGCGCGCTTCAGCTCACGATTCTCACGCTCCAGTTCCTTCAGTCGCTGCTTCTCGTCTGTCGTCAGGCCTCTACGTTGTCCTGTATCTCGCTCGGCCTGTCGAACACACTTCCGCAACGTCTCGGCCGTACAGCCGATCTTCGAGGCGATCGACGCCAACGCGGCCCACTGGGAGTCGTACTCCCCCTGGTGCTCGAACACCATCCGGACCGCACGCTCTCGAACTTCTGGTGAATATCGACTTGGTCTTCCCATAATGATTCCCATCCTCTCAAGAAATGGAGTCTCCGGGAAACCCGGGGCGGTTCAGCCCTACGATCGTGTGAAGCATTGTGTGTGGGGGACTACACATGGTTACGAATCTGTCTTTGGACACAGACCTGCTCGAAAAAGCTTTGAAGATGAGCGGGGAGGCGACAAAAAAGTCTGTTGTCACAAAGGCGCTGAAGGAGTTTATTGCCCGCCGGGAACAACGTCGGATCGTCGAACTCTTCGAAAAGCTCGACTGGGATCCAACCTACGACTACAAAGCTGGCTGTCAGCTGAAGTCAGGTCAAATCCTCAGTGTCACTGAAACGTATAGCGCCTTGCTGACTCTGGGTCACAGCTGAATCGCAACATCTCAAGCTCCGGCGCGTAGTCCCACTCAATGCCACCAGTTAGTGGTTCAGCCAGATACTCAGGATCTTCCACAATGAATTCGATGGCGATCTGAGTCCCATCTTCGTTTAATGCGTATCTTTCGACGACATGTTTCTGAGCGCCCGAGGGGATGCCCGCACGGTTACCTGCCCGATTGCCCTTAAAATGCGTGCTATCCACGACCAGAACATTGCCTTCCCACCGGCCGATGGAATGGCCTTGGTTGCTACGCTCACCATTCTCGGGATGTCCGCGCCCGTCCATGTAGATGGTTCGTTCCACATTGAAAAACTCGCTTCGTATGGTGATCGTATCGTCTCCCACCTCTATCTCGTACAGGTACGGCGCGGCCACTATTGTGGGCAAGGGGAACGGGATGCAGTTCGCCACGGGGTTGTCCGACTCGCTGTACTCAGCCTGCGCAACGGCTCCCTTCTCAGTCAAGGCTCCGTAGGTGAAGCGCCGGGAGTTGAATCCCCGCATAGCATCCCACACGCCCGAGAGACTGGAAGCGCGTGAAACGGTTTCCACCCCGTTCGACCTTGGTGTTAAGACGACTCCATCTTCGGTTGCAATGGAGACCAGTAACGCGTGGTTCCGCTGGGCCCTCCTGTCGGGATTTGCACGGACGGTAACTGAATCTCCCGGACCCAGTGATTCCAAACTCCAACCATTTCGTGTCAGGATCGGTGTCGGGTCTGTTTCAATGAGCCATTCAATTTGTTGACCGCCGTCGTTTGTCGTTTCGACGTAGATATAGACGTGTTGGTTTTGCCAGTCAAATCGACTCACGGTACCTTGGATAACGACAACCGAGTCCAGATTGAAGATCGAGTTGCTATGATGTCCCGACGCGGACGAGGCGATCGTAATCGCCGCCGCAATAACCACAAACATCATTCTCAAGTTGTATCTCCAAAAGCGGGGCCGCTTTACCCGTGATTTCCCGCTTGTCGCGCCGCTGCCGCGCCTCTGCCGTGCCTCAAGGAGGGCGAACGGGCGGAACAGCTTGCCCAAGGCATTGGGGCCCAACAGCGGATGGCTGCGCTACCTCATGCCGTCCTTCCTCTCTTTCATTAGGTTGGACAGTATGCGGACTGTCCACAACTGTAATGTAATACGCATGAGATTACACTTCTATGTTTAGGCGACTGTGCCGGAATGTGGATTGTCGCGGGTTTGGTCCCGCGCGTTTTTCGGGAGAATTCCACGGTTCAGATGGTCAACGCCCGACAGCGGCATAAGCGGGGGCCCGCGGCTGTAGCAGCGGTGAGAATGTCATAGCAAGGGCGTTATGCAAAGCCGCGTGCGGCCACAGGCCGTCGCGCTGAACACCAGTGGCCCTATGCTGTCTGGTCCGTGACGATCGTCGGGTACGGTTTGAACACCCAACGCAGAGTGAACATGATGAGAGTCGAAATCAGAGCCGCCGTAGCTGCCGCAAAAAAGATTTGCTCACTCGACCACTGCATCGCCATCAGCTGACCGCCGACGACGGGTCCGACGATTGCGCCGATACGTCCGATTCCAAGACACCAGCCGACACCGGTGGATCGCATGTAAGTCGGATAGTAGGTTGCAGCCATTGCGTTCAGTGCCGGTTGCCCACCGACCACGCACCAGCCCGAAACGAACACCACAATAGTCAGAAGCGGTAGGACCAACAAAACCGACTGTGTGCCGATCAAGGCTATGGTCAAGGTGGCGAAGGCAAAAGTGCCGGTCAGAATCGGTATGAAATTGCTCTTTGCGATCAACCACGCCAGACCGAAGGTGCCGATCACGCCGCCGACCTGCAATAGCGTTCCAACCAGGACGGCCGTCTGGGTGGAGTGGCCCGCTTCACTTAGAACGGTCGGCAACCAACCCGCCAGAAAGAACAGGTTCAACAAGTTCATGAAGTTGAGAACCCACAGGAGGATCGTCACCGTGCCGCGACCTTCGCTGAACAGGTGCCACAGTGGCACACCACGCTTCTTCTCTTCCCGAACGACGAATTCCGTATCGGAAGCAATAACCGTTCGCGGAGCCACACCTCTGAGCCATCGGTCAAGCTGTTTGCCGCGATTGCCCCTGAGCACCAGAAATTGCAGCGACTCGGGCAACCAGAAAAACATTCCGAGAGCGAGACACAAGGGCGCTATGCCTCCGAAATAGAAAACGGATCTCCAACCGAACAGGGGGATCAGCGCAGCCGAAACAAAACCGCCAAAGGCGGCTCCGGTAGTGAAACCCGCAGTGAGGCACATGATTAGCGTGATCCGTTGGTGCTTCGGGCTGTACTCTCCGATCAGGGCTGTCGCGTTGGGAACGATCGAACCCATTCCCAGCCCAGCAAGCAACCGGAGAGACAATAACTCCTCAACCGACGTCGCGCGCGCCGTCAGTATCGTCAGGACGCCAAATGTAATAGTTGAGAGAACGAGCACGGGACGGCGGCCGAACCGGTCGCCGAGCATTGTGAAGAAGAGGGAGCCAAGCAACACTCCGAAGCTAGCTGCGCCCAGTATCGCACCCATTTGCCCTCTCTCGATGCCCAGCTCCGGACTGAGGACTGGCGCAACGTATCCCATTGCCTGAACGTCGAAACCCGCAAAGATCAGGCATAGTGTGCACAGCAGGAACAGCCGCGCCTGAAAAGCACCCACCCTGCCGTTGTCAATGAGATCGGAAACGTCAACCTTCGCCACACGGCTCTCATTCTTAGACATCTCCGATTTCTCTCTTTCTTCCGGCGACCGATCACCGTTTGGAAGGAACAAGTCAGGGCCGACGAGCCACCCACAACAGGGAGACGGTGATCAAAACACCCAGCAGACATAGCGTAGCGAACACATCACCGTACCGCGTGTAAAAAGTGGTGATCGCCAGAAGCGGAACATCGTGAACAACCATCGCTTCAGTGAATGGGTCCAGTCGAACGACAACTTCTCCAGTCGGGTCGACGATCGCCGTCAAACCCGTGTTCGTTGCGCGTGCAAGGGGCACACGGTTCTCGACGGCACGGAAACGCGAGAGTTGAAGATGTTGGTGCGGTTCCACCGTGTCACCGAACCAAACGTCATTCGTCAGGTTCACAAGCATCTTCGCTCCGGCCCGCACAGCAAATCGGGAAAGATCAGCGAATATATCCTCGTAGCAAATCAAGGGACCGATGAGGATGCCTGCTGGCAGAGCGTGGACTGGAGGTCGGCGACCTGGGGTAAAATTACCGATCGGCCCCGCAATAGCTTTAAGAAATGGGAAGACATCCGCGAACGGAACGTACTCGCCGAACGGAAACAGGCGCTGCTTGTCGTATCGATCAAGGATCAAACCATCCGACGAGATCAAAAGTGCTGAATTGTAGCTGGCGATCGTATCCTCTTCTCTGTCGAACACATTGCTCCCAACATAGAGGGAAGTCGGCGCCGGCATGGTAACTGGCACGTCGATGCGCGTCTGGTCGCCCCAAATGACCTCACGGAATCCTGTCTCCGGCCACACGATCAGCTCTGCGTCCGCGGCAACTCCTCTTTGGGACATTGCGAACAGTCTGGCGTGTTGTTCGTCGGTGAAGGCGGGATCGTATTTTTCCTCGAAACCCACATTCGGCTGCAAGAGCGCAATTCGAATCGTGGTCGCATCGGCAAGATCGGTGCGAACTGATTCGAGTCGCACCAACCCATACACGAGGGAACATGCAACCACAACGAGCACTCCAGCGATGCCGGTCCATGAGACCCGAGCCGATGGCGTCTTGAATGCGACGAGCAGCTGGAAAATCACTGCGGAGGAAAGCGCGACGATGAATGTAATCCCGTAAGCTCCCGTCACGTCAGCGATCTGGATAAGCTCAAGTAGAGGTGCCTGACTATAGCCGAGAATCCACGGAAACACGTTTGGGAAGGAGAATTCGCTTGCGGTGAAGGTCGCCGCAATGAATATTGCGCTCCTAAGTGTGTCCGTACTGCTCCGGCTCCAGACCAGTCGGCTGATAAGCACGAAAGGAATGAATATCGTTCCAAGTCCGATGGCGATCAGTACGTAAAGCCCGAGGCTGGCTGAAACTGGCAGCCCTCCGAAACGAACCATCGTGCCGACCAGCCAATTGAGGCCTATCAAGTGAGCCACAGTTCCGGCCAGCAGGCCCAAAGCAGCGGCGGGGAACGGGCGTTGACCGTAAACAGAGAGCAACAGCGGAACGAGCGCAAACCAAGCAACTGGAAAGGCCTGTTCGATGACGAAGGGGGCGATCAGCAGAACGCCTCCCAAAGCAGCCAGTATGCAGGCTGGCCAAAGCTTAAGGGGCGCCAAGATGGTGGATGGCTGGCTCGACATTCGGCCAATTCTAACAGCGTACGCCCTGAACAGCGTCAGAGCGATTCGCAGAAAGGCGCTGTCTTGCAACAGGCCGATTCTTAGGTCATACGACTCCAGTCAAATCGCACCTCGGCAGCGCATCGGAGAAATCGGAGGCCCCAACGCGATGATGACATCGCCGGGAGTCACCGCGGTCTATGATCGCCATAGCTACGATCCTGAGAAACGTGCAGCCCTTAATGCCGGGTCGCGGAAGCTAGCGGGAATCGTTTCGGACCTGAAACGCGTGCGGACTTCAGCCCGTTAAGCCCAAGGAAGCGCTTCCAGTTTAATCGATGAACCGCGGCCAAAATGAAGACAGAAACCGAACGAATCAAAGTCTCGATAGAGACTGCACGCTTACTCAGGAGACGAGCTGAGGGAGAAGGCATCGATGTCGATGTTTGTCTCAGGAAGCTGGTCGAGACGGATGTCGTGCCAAGGGAAGGGAAGATGTCGGAAGCCGATATTGAGCAGATCCCCGATGCGCTTCCCGCCGGAACTCGTCCGTGTATCGCTGCTGTCTGATACATACACTCCTGAGGTTGCCTCATTTTAGCTCTCAAAAGTGTCTACGAAAGTATGGGCATTCCAGCCAGGTTTTAATTTTCTTGTGCTCGTCCTGCATCAACTTGTACTAGGAGCGCCTCGGAAGTGGACCCCAATCGTTGGACAGCGCGGCAGCCGTTTTAAGGTGGATTCTGCCGTTCATTATGCTGCCGAAGGTACCGGTTCGATTCCGTCGTAGACCTCACCCGGGGTGAGATCGCCGAGGGCGGAATGGGGCCGGCGGTTATTGTAGTACTCCATCCAATCCCTTATATGAAGATCCGTATCTTTGAAGTCATGGAAAGCGTTCAGGTAGACACATTCATACTTCAATGAGCGCCAGAGCCGCTCGATGAACACGTTGTCCATCCACTGGCCTTTGCCGTCCATCGAGATCCGGACGCCGTGATGCTTGAGAACGCTCGTCCAAGCGGTGCTGGTGAACTGGCTCCCCTGGTCCGTGTTGAAGATTTCCGGACAGCCGAACCGTTCGATAGCTTCGTCGAGAGCTTCGACGCAGAACGCAGTGTCTTGCGTGTTCGACAGTCGCCAGGCTAGGACCTTTCGGGAATGCCAGTCCATGATCGCAACGACATATAGAAAGCCATGGGCCATCGGAATGTAGGTCAGATCCGCGCACCAGGCCTGATTCCCTCGCGTGACCCGGATGTCGCCGAGCAGGTACGGGTACACGACGTGTCCGGGGGCGCGGCGGGACGTGAAGGGCCTCGGAGCGACCGATCGCAGGCCCATGAGTCGCATCAGGCGACGGACGCGCTTCCGGCCGACACGATGCCCAGCGCGGCGCAGCTCGCACGTCATCTGACGCGATCCGTACCAGGGCATCTCCAGGTACAGTTCGTCGATGACACGCATCAGAGCCACATTCCGCTCACTCTCGCCGCGTGGCCGGTAATACCAGCTCGACCGACTCATTCCGACCAGCTCACACTGTCGTGCCACGCTCAGGTTACGCTTCTTCGGTTCGATCATCTTCCGCCTCCGATCCACGCTCAGCGGTCGAAGGCTCCGGCCAAAAAATCCCGCTCCACCACAAGCTCTCCGATCTTAGCCTGGAGCCGTCGGATCTCGTTCTCGGTGTCCTTACCCGACGCCTCACGGCGCCCTTTGAACGCGTCTTTCACGCTGTCGAGCGCATCACGTTTCCACTTCGCGATCATGTTCGGATGGATCTGGTAGCGGGAAGCGAGTTCCGCCATCGTCCCGTCGCCTCGCAGCGCTGCGAGCGCCACCTTCGCCTTGAATTCAGGGGAGAAATTCCGTCGTTTTGCCATCGTCGTAAGGTCCTCTCATTTGTGGAGAGTCCACCTTATAACGCTGTCCGATTTTTGGGGTCCACTTCTCTCAACGAATGTCTGCCCAAAATGTCCGGGTATCAATTGAAGCGAGCAAAACCCTGTTAGCTGGTATCCGCTACGTCTACAATAGCGTATCTGAATGTAAGCATCACCAAAGGGGCTTCTGCTGAACAAAATGGGACGGCATTAGTTGAGGTATTCGCCAGGCCTCGTGGTGTCCTCATCACTACAACTCAGCAGCAGCAGAGTGCAATCGCAATCTTAAATATCGCTGGCTTCAATTGCCGGATCACATGTATCCGTGAACGTATCTATGAGGCGAATGACAGGGATAGTGAAATGACAGTTCGGTATAGTTCGTGGATCGACCAATCGATCGGAGACCTCGCTATGGCGGATTTTCGCAATCTGTCACTTGTCGTAATTTTGGTGATTCTGGCGGCATGTGGAAACGACGGGAAACAACAGCCCGAACATGTTGCCGTTGCCACAGCAGATGCTACAACGAATGTCCTGACTCAGCGCAATGACATCGCTCGCTCTGGCGTAAATACTCAAGAACAGGTTCTTCATACTCGCAATGTCAATCAAGACACTTTTGGAAAGTTGTTCTCACGTGCCGTTGACGACGAACTCTATGCTCAGCTCCTGATCGTTAGTAGGCTCGACATGCCTGGGAAAGGCCTACGGAATGTAGTCTTCGCCGCAACCGTAAGCAACAGTGTCTACGCTTTCGATGCCGACGATCCCGCGGAAAGCGAACCGCTATGGCATATAGACTATACGCCCCAAGGTGGTCGGCCTACGCGCGCCGATGACATGTATGATGCTTGTGGCGGAGCCTACAGTGACTTCAGCGGAAATATTGGCATCGTCAGCACACCCGTAATCGACCACGATACGACAACGATGTACTTCGTAACTCGGACGCACGAAGACGGTAGGGCCGTACAGCGTTTTCATGCCGTGGACATCACGGATGGCCGCGAACGAGAAAACAGCCCAGTGGTCATCTCCGCAAGTATCTCTGGAAATGGTGCCGGCAGCGTCGATGGCGCACTTGTTTTTGAGCCGCTCAAGCACAATCAACGCGCGAGTCTCTTGCTCCTCGATGGCACTGTTTACATAGCTTGGGCTAGCCATTGCGACTGGGGGCCCTTTCACGGGTGGTTATTGGGTTATAACGCGGCCACCCTTTTACAAGAGGTAGTCTGGAACGTCACACCCGATGGCGCGGCGGGTGGGATCTGGCAGTCGGGGCAGGGCCTCTCCTCAGACGGCACATATATCTACGCGATCTCTGGGAATGGTACGGTCGGTGAAGACGGCGATCGGTCCTCCACGCGAAACCGCGGCCAGAGTATTTTGAAGCTTGCCCGTGAGGGTAATTCGCTCAAGGTCATGAGTTGGTTCACGCCCTATGATTGGGAGGTCCTAGAGGAATTTGACTGGGATCTTGGGAGCACTGGCCTGCTTTTGATTCCGGGCACACGCCTCGGTGTCGCTGGCGGAAAGGGTGGAAAACTTTACGTTGTCAACGTTGACGATATGGGCGGTCTAAGTTCCTCGGGTTCCGTTGACGATAATATCATTCAGAGCTTTCCCCTTAACGCGCCTAGTCATCTTCACAGCACACCTCTTTACTGGGATGGGCCGGACGGAGCCAGGGTCTTTACCTGGGCCGAGAAGGACTACCTCAAGTCATTTCCGATTACAGAAAATAGCCAAGAATCTGCTGCAGCTTTACTCGACATGGGACGGGTCGAAGTGAGCAGAATCAGGGCTCCTATGCCTTCCCGACTGGATAAAATCGTTTGCCATACCAGAAATGTGATCAGGGTCATACAGCGTCGGGTGCCGAGGAACTGCGACGAGGACATCCCCATGATGCCGGGCGCCTTCTTGGCCTTGAGCAGTGATGGCGACACCGTTGATAGTGCGATACTCTGGGCTTCAATGCCATTCAGCGGTGACGCCAATCGGGATGTGCGACCTGGCATCTTGCGGGCGTTTGAAGCGGCCGACGTTCGTCAAGAATTGTGGAATAGTTTGGATGATGGCCCGCGTGACGACTGCGGCAGCTTTGCCAAGTTCGCTTCTCCGACGGTGGCCAATGGCAAGGTCTATATGGAAAGTTTTTCAAGACAGCTGTGTGTGTACGGCTTGCTCGAGTAGTACGACGTAATCCTCACATGGCTATTAAACATACCGATCGCTCTTCTTTTGGGTAGCTGATTCTCAAGTTTGTTCCAAGGCGGTTTGAAGACTGCTGGACTTACCACGATCATACGGACCCCTACGCGGCATGGCATGTTGCGAACAAATTGATCATCGCGGTTGTCTCCGCCCTCGTGGCCGCGGGTGGAACGACATTGGCGTACAACGAAGTTAAGAACGCCGATCCGGCGGAACTCTACAGCCTGATACGGGAGAGCGAGCTTGGGGATAACCAAAAGGACTTCCTGCTCGATGTACTGGTGGCCGCGACGCTGGGCGCGGACGACACCTAGATTCGCGGTCGGGTGTTACGTTCTCTGGACGCGCAGATCATCAGGGCACGGATCGAGCTTTCCGCGGTCCGGAGCAGGACAGGCCAATATCCCAATCTCGAAGCGAGCCTGGAGCGCGAGCTTGCAGGATTTGTGGCCGCGCAGGCTCGGGCGGTCCCGCGTCTCAACCGCCCGGATGTACCTCAGGACGAGTTGACCGCCGAGTTTACGCGCATCGTCGTGCTGCTGCACCCCTAAGATTCGTCCCCGTGGACTACCACCTCAAACTACAGGATGAATCCATGGAGATCGATCTCTACACATTATCGGGGATGATCACATAGCCGAAGCGCTCGTGGGTTTCGTGCCTGGCGAAGGGCTCCTGATCCAGGGCGACCTGTTCGATCTTTCGTGGCAGGGTTACTGATGGCGCGGCGTCTATCCCGATAATGTCCGGCTGCGTAACCTGACGGTCGAAAGAGACGTTCCCATTCACCCTCCGGCGGTTGGCTATGACGAAGTGCTTCGTAGCGTTGATGAAAAACGCGCGAGGACCCGACAGTTGTGCATGGGTCCCGAGGCCCGGTTTCTCACGACCTGCCCGTTCGTGCGGTACCGGCACTTCCGTGTTTCCAGTCGCGCGGCGTAACGGGCGCCATCAACGGGCTATCTGAACCCGCGACTAACCGGGTGGGGAAGCTTGCCTGAGGAATGACCAGAAGGACGCACTTTCGGAGGTCCATAGTCTTAAACTTCGACAGTGTTCATTTCGGTCAGATAGAAGTCGTATACGGTCGATCGCTCGTGTGCCTGTAGTTTGGCGCAATAACAGGTCTCATACCGCTCGATTGTGCCCGGACGTGTGATCTTCGCCCGTTTCATCGACGCCAGGATTCTTTGACCGCCCGGTCTCTGATGTTCGATCGTCCCACCGGTGAGTTTCTGATAAAACTCAGCGGCTTTGTCTTCCAGGACTTTGGCGGTCACGCTGTAGATCATCGGTATTTCCCCGGGGAGTCCCGGCCGATCCTAGCACCTTCCGTTGGAGATCACCGTTCGGTTCAAACCTTTCTGTTCAAGCCAGGTCGAGATGATTCCAGACTTCATCCATGGCGCCGATCACCGCCTCGACTTCAATTTCTTCCATCGAGTTCCCCTGAATGCATCGATCGAGCGGGCCTGCAGGACCGTAATGATGCGGTGAACCTCTGGCGAAGATTCCAATCGTAGGAACGCCCAGAGCCGGCCCAATATGCATCGGTCCCGTGTCGTTACTCACCAGTAGATCCACAGAATCGATAAGTGCCGCAATCTCCGGAAAACTCAAGCCATTTGCGAGATGCACCCGATCTGGATTCTCCGCACCGGCTCGAACCTCCTGAGCAAGGGATTCTTCCTCTCTGGCCGCACCACCGATCACCAGGACCGCCGCTCCGAACCGATTGACTGCATGAGAAGCGACCTTTGAAAATCGCGCTGCGGACCATCGGCGGGGCGCTCTCGACGCCCCGACGTTAAGGGCAACTCTGGGACTCGGGCCCTTGAAGTGAGCCACCGCCGCTCTTGCAGCGGGTCCCACGTCAATGAAGGGCCCGTCCTCACTTATGGAAGGCAAGACGCCCACGACGCTTCGAGCAACCGCTCGGAATGTATCCCCCATATGGACCTTCTCGTCCTGTACCGTGGGTTCGAGGTTGAAACAAAACCACAGGTAGGCACGCCCGGATCTCTTCAAGCCCGCGCGATACCGTGCACCGGAGAGCCGGGCCAGGAGGTTCGTTTCGCGCAGGCTGTGAAAATCGACGGCCAGGTCAAAACTCTCCCCACGAACGTGCCGAATGAGCCTTGAGATGTCACTAATGGCTTTCAGCTTGGGTTTGTTCGTGAGAGCCCTGCGGTCAATCGGCACGACATGGTCGATGTCAGGACATAATTCGGCGATGGATACGCACTGGCTTCCCGTAATCAGCGTCAACTGTGAGTCGCGGAAGGCCCGCTTGAGTTCGGCAAGTGCCGGCATCATCAGGATGACATCGCCGATCCCCGATAGACGGATGGCCAGTATGTTGGAAACGCCGTGGATTGAGGTCATGGTTGGTGAGAATCTTTGCTGGAATTGCCACGGAATGCAACTGTCCCGGATCAGCGTCTGGATGCAGTGTTTCCGACACCGTTATGAGTAGGGGGGCTCGACGAGAGTGAGCCCGAGGCTAATTCACGCCTATAGTGACCTGTGGGTGGCGAATCACGAATCAATCGGGTAATCCATTGAAATTTCATGTCTTCTGATCTCCGGCAGGGTCGCTGAATTTGCCCGATTCGGGACCTAATTATCTTGCCCAAGTCGAGATACCAAGACCCAAAACCTCGGTCGGCTGCGCTTTTTCCTTGGGGCGTCGGCATCCGACTTCGAGATTAATTCCGGGGGTAGTGCAGTACCTCCCGCTTCGAGAAAACCTCTCGGAAGCGATTTCCGGAGGGGTTTTTTGAGAGAGGTTTGGTTCGAAGCCCGTTTTTCTCTGAGCAACAAGGTGAGGATGGCACGGACCCATTTGTCCCGCAATTCATTGAATTTTCAAGCCTTGCGATCGTCGGATGGGTTTTGGTGAAGCATAGCTGAACGGAGTAAACGGAGTATTTCCAGTCGAGCGATGGTCGCGCGCCGGCCTGCGGCCGCGCGCGGGTAGACATAACACCCATACGACGACATTGCCAGCGCTACCATAGTCGTCAGACCCTGCTTATATCGCTTATACGCAAGAGCTACTAAAGTCTCTTCGCAGCAGTCAGCAAACCCGCTTCTTGCCGGAAGTGTTCGCTTCCGGACAACCGCAAGAACTCAGGCGCGCCATTAGAGCTAAGTTCAACTGCCCGGCGGGAGTACCTGTGCTTCGAACGAAGGGAGTGCAACTAATTCACTTGCCATTGCGCTTGTCGCAATGAAGGTGCTGTATTCATTCCCGAAAGACCGCAACGGGTCACTTCCCAGGAGCTGAAGATTGCGACTTGACAGCAGCGCAATCATCGGACATTCTTCATGCGGGTACTGGCGTCTCGACTACACGGAGATGGACGATCTGTCCTAATTCAGTTTTCCTCTATAAGACGATCAGCGGCAATCTAGCGGCAATCTAGCGGCAATCTTCTGCTGATCGCCCACGGAGGTGTTGACGCCAAATTCCAGATCAGTTTATGCCTGGGGTTTCTAAGGAGGGAACTTTAGAATGCAACGAATGATTGGCCCCGAAGGAACAGAACCCTGCAGGCTATGGAGTGGTATTGTCGCGTTGGCGCTGGTTCTGGCCTTTCCCCTCTTGGGGCAGAGTCAAGCGAGTCTTCCTGACGGACCGGGAAAAGATGTGTTCGCCACCGTTTGTACGCAATGCCACGGAATGAACGGCATCATCACGTTGCGCCTCAGTCGGATTGAGTGGGAAGGTCTTGTGGATGACATGATCGCTCGGGGCGCTCCTGCCTTCGACAATGATTACGAAGTCATCGCGAACTATTTGGCTACGAACTTCGGAGTAGACTCCAGGATTCCGGCAATCACGAGCTTGGCAGGGGCGCAAACCCAGACTGCACCGCAGCAAGGCGTCGCGGAAGGCCCTGGGAAGGAACTGGTGGATTCCAACTGCGCTGGATGTCATGCGCTGAGCTTTGTTACCAGCACGCCGCACACCCGGGTAGAGTGGCAAGATATCGTGGTCGACATGATTGCCCTAGGGGCTCCGCTGCTCGACGACGATGTTGATGTAATTGTTCAGTACCTTGCCGACGTTTACGGGCCGGATGGTGGGAATACCATGGCGGCGGGCACGGCAGGCTCCCGAAACCAGCAGGACTCCGAGGACGGCGATGCAGTAGGATCTACGGGATTGCCTGAGGGACCTGGGAGGGAACTGGTGGCCACAGTGTGCACGCACTGTCACGGGTTGAACAACGTTATCACGTTGAGACTTACCGCCGAAGAGTGGGAAGGCTTGGTGAACGATATGATCGCGCGCGGGGCGCCCGCTTTCGATGACCAGTACATGTTCATTTCGCAATATCTGAGCAGGAATTTTGGGAGGGGAAATTAGAGCCGCCGGGAAGAACTCAGATTCACCGGAATGGGTGGACGGGCAACGTCCACTTCGTAAGGAGGAAAGGAAATGCGCCAGCTAGTAAAGGAATTGTTGACTTCGAACTTGTCGCGCCGTGGGTTCTTGACCAGCATGGTCGCTGCCGGCTACAGCGTGACGACGGCCGAATCCGCTCTGCAGTCGGTGGCGCCGTTAGCTGACGAATCCGAAGTGCCAACGGAGCTGACCCGCACCGTGACCGGTACGGGCGGGGATCTGCTCGCAGAGCAGCTGATCGAAGCCGGCGCCCGTTTCATGTTCGTCTCCAATGGCTCCGGCCTCGGCCCGCTGTGCGATGCATTGGTTTCCCGTCCGCAAATCCAGTTCATCCAGGCCACGCACGAAGGGCAGGTCGTGGCGATTGCCGACGGTTATGCCAAGGCCTCCGGCAAGATCGGGTTTGGAATGTACAGCCGCGTGGGATTGCCGCACTCTTCGGCGAATATGTACAATGCCATGAAGGACCGGACCCCGCTGGTGTTGTTGAGTGATCATCAGAATTCCACTAGCGAAGGGCGGGACAGCCATGAAGACTTGGAAGACTGGCTCTCTGCGGTCAGGCAGTACACGAAATGGGGTTGGATAGTTCACGAACCCGGCCGGATCCCCGAGTGGATTCGGCAGGCATGCAAGGTGGCAAGTGTACTGCCCTGCGGCCCCACCCATGTTCGGATTCCACGCAACCTCATGTACCAGGAAAACGTACGCGGCACCGTCTTTTCCGGGAAGGCTTTCGAGATTCCCATGGAGTTGCGCCCGAACACCGGGGAAATTGAGAGGGCGGCGCGCATGCTGCTGGAGGCTTCCTCGCCCGTATTGCAGGTAGGCCCGCAGGTTACTCAGACGAAAGCGCGGAAGGCGTTGGTGGAACTGGCGGAACTCCTGGCGATCCCGGTGGCGCAGTTCCGCAGCTTCTACGCTGATTTCCCGAATTTCCACCCGCTTTACATTCAGAATTACGGCCGTAGTGCGCTCTATCCCGAGCAGGTCGATCTGCTCGTCAACTTCGGCGCGCGAACGTATGGTGGCGGCGACCGGGGCACGAAAGTTATTCATGCCAACGTGGATCCCGTCGCCATTGGCCAGAATACAGCGCTCTCAGTGGCATTGTTGGGGGACCTGAACCATGTGGCACGGGAACTGATCGAGGCCATCAAGAGCATGGCGACTCCGGAGCGACTCACCAGGCTTACGGAGACCCGCAGGCAAGAGACCACTGCCTACACTACCCGCCTGCATAAAGCCGTCCTTGCGGCAGGGCAGCGGAGCACGGGGGATCCCGTTCCATGGCAGCGTTTGATGTTCGAATTGAACGACATGCTGGACCAGGATGCCGTCATTGTTGAGGAAGTAGGTACGGAGGCTAAGATATTGAATTTCTTCCCCTTCGATGATGATAAGAAGATGAAGATCGGACGCACCGAAGGGCGCTCGCTGGGCTGGGGCGCGGGAGCTTCGGCGGGAGTCAAGCTCGCTCTGCCAAACAGGCAAGTCGTGGCTATTCATGGTGATGGAGGGTTTCTCTTCGGGCAGACCGATTCCCTATGGACCATGTCCCGTTACGATATCCCGGTGATGACGGTCGTTCTGAATAACCACTCCTACGAGGAACCTCGCTGGGGCATGATGGGCGGCGGACGCCGTGCCGGCCAAGCCGGTCGTGATTACATCAACTATCTCGGCAATCCGGACGTAGACTTCACAAAGCTGGCCGCAGCCTACGACATTCCCGGTGCGGTGGTTCATAACACCGACGAGTTGCGCACTGCCATCGCGCGGGGCATTCGCACATTGCGCGACGGTCGCCCCTTCATGCTGGACGTTCGCACCAAGCGCGTTGGCGTGGGCGCTGAAGTCTCCTGGTATCCCGAATTCTCTCTCGCTGACACGCGCGAGCGCAACGCGTAGATTTGCTTTCATTAGACGGCCGCAACCTTGGCCATGGCCACCGGGGCAATGAGCACCCCCCCTGTCTATCGCGAGTTCGTGAGAATTCGAGAAATCGATCGGTATTCTCATCGTTCGAACGAAACGTTCCTAGGATTGCGACTGTGGCACGCGCAAGGAGGGCAGCCGCAGAAAACGATTCGCCGTATCAATACGCCGGCAGGCGCTCGACCTCGGACACGACGACGTTCGACACTTCAGGCAGACTCTTCCCTGTTCAAGTTTCAGGCCGCAATCGGTGTCTGATAGAGTCCGCGGCAATGCTCTTTCCACTCATAGCGATCGAGCTTCGCAACATCGTTCCGGTTCTGAACTGGAGTTCGTCCGTCCAAGGGCGAATGCGCGCGATGATCGTTGAACAACGTCTGGAACTCGGACAGCTTGTTGTCCAAGTCCGGCGCAGACCAGAACAGCATCCGATCCAAGCATTCTCGTCGAATCGTTCCGATCAACCGCTCCACGAAAGGATGCGATAGGGGCACATAGGGATCCGATTTCACTTCATCCATTCCCAGCACACTGAGGTTGGCCTGCCATTGGTGAAACAGGTACAGAGGATCGTTGTCCGAACTGATGCGCTTCGGAGTCGAGTGACCTCGAATGGCCTGGTTGAACATCCTGCACAGTGCCCTGCCGTCAACGACTCCGGCATGGATACCGAAGCCGACAATCCGCCTAGTGTATTGGTCCATGACGACCAGAACACAGTGAGTTCGCAGTATCGCGGACTCGCACCGAAACTGATCGATGCTCCACAGACTGTCTTTCGTATGGCCCAAGAGCGTCAGCCATGATGGGCCACTCGAACCGGGTTCCGGCCGATAGTGCGATGCGAGAACACGACGGACGACATCCTTCTCGATTGCAATATCGAAGGCCAGGCCAATCTGCTCGGCGATTCGCGGACAACCCCACATCGGATTACGCCGCTTCATCTCGACAATGGCATCGATCAGTTCCTTCGATGGGCCCCTCGGTCCCGTCCGTCGCCGCTTCGGCGAAAACAACAATCGATACTTTCGTTTTCGTAGCATTCGATGGAAATCCAGAATCGTCGACGGTCGGAGCACAATAGCCGTACGGATCAAACGACACGGACGCATCAGTAGAGCGCAAATGCCGGAGATGAACCGATCTGATGCTCTCAGGTTCGGGGCCCGTTTCCGCGATCGATTGAGGATGAGCATCTGCTGCTTGACCCGCAGAGTTTCGGCGACAACAGAACGCAGACCGCCGGGGCCCAGCAGCCGAGCCAGCGTAGAAATGAGGTGAACCAGCAAGATAATCAGGTCGCGCATCGGAAGATTCTACCGATTTCGCCCAGGGCCACAAGGCCTGAAGTATCAACCGATTGTGCGACAGATCAGTAATTCGCCATGGACACGTTAACGGAAGTCGAAAAATCCTGTATCTCGACCATTTCTCAGATGACGACGAGGTCTGCCGGATCAACCGGCGAATGATACCCACAAACATCAACATTGTTGGGTTGGGCCTATGGGGATTCTGCAACGATTGATAGGCGTGGTATCCACGCTGTTGGGCTTAGTAGGTCTTACTCTGCCTTTTGCCTATGGCCAAACTCCGTGGGAAGCGCTTCAACCCGGGTTCGGGTTCACACAACAACTCGCAGCACCCGGGTTTCTTCCGATTCCAATTGCATTCTGGTATGTTCGGCGACAGTGGGGTCACATTTCCATGCCGGAAATCTTCTTCGCTTACCTGTTGTCTTCCGCAGCGATGATCTCCGCTCTCTATCTCAGCATCTCAGAGGCCATCGAATCTGGCCTACCTTCCTTTCAGATAGCATCAATGGTCGGCGGTTGCTGGGGCCTTGCCGCAATGATTCTTTTGCTATACGCACGTCAACGTTGGCACGGTGCGTCGAGAGTTGTGCTGGCCGAAACGATTCTTGTGGGCGGGTATTTGCCGAACGCCGGCTTCGCGTTGATTGCCTTCGGTCTCGAGCTAAGGTGGGATGTCGGCGCCTATGTGATCCTCGCTACCTGCATCGGATATTTCTCCACGGTCGCCCTCGCATCGTTGCCCAGCCGGGGCGATGACAACGAACTCGCTGATTCTCACTGAGTCGCTCGTTTTCGTTGGAGAATGCAGGCTTTGATTTACCCCTGTCAATCGTAAGCGAGTACTCGCACTCAGAAGGTCCGGGACAGTTGTTCGTGAAATTTCCGTCTCTCGATTCGAGCAATAGCCCTCAGACTATGAACGGCAGGTCGACTGCACCCGTGCGGGTGCTGGTGTCGTAGTTCAGCGACTCAATCACTGTAGCGGTTTTAGTAGTAAGTGCTCGTTTAAACGGGGGGCACTCCAAACACGCCCATTCTTCAAGCCTCTCATTCCTGCCAGATGTTACCCTGGAGTTACCCCAGAGATACTTGGGTAACAAAATATCTGCCATGCAACAGCCTATAAAGTATTAATAATAAAGGGAATGAGCCCTGAAGGAATCGAACCTTCAACCTACTGATTAAGAGTCAGGTTATCAGCGCTACGTATTCTGGCGTAAACAACACCGAAAACGCTCCAAACCATTATGCTGCAACGTTGTCACCTATGTTGTTTACGTTGCATACGGTTGGTTATTTGGCGTACTATTGGGTTTCATTGGAACCCATATGGAACCCCGAACGAACGGCAGGAGCAAGACCGATGGCTAAGACAACACTGACAGCGAGAGGCGTGGCGGCGCTCAAACCGCAAGATTCACGGATCGAAATATTCGACGACAAAGTTACCGGCTTCTATGTTCGCGTGAATCCCACTGGCGGCAAGACCTACGGAGTCATGTACCGCGTGAACGGGCGGAAACGTCGGCTTACCATCGGCTCGACAACGGCGTGGAATCTGGCGGGCGCTCGGGACCGGGCGCGCGAAGCGATCCGGTTGGCTTCGACCGGGACACGCGATCTGGCGACAGAGAAAACGGACGCACGGCAAGCGGACACGTTCTCCGAACTGGCCGCAGAATACGTTGAACGGTGGGCGAAACCCCGCAAGCGTAGTTGGAAAGAAGACGCACGGATAATTGACCGCTACCTGAACCCAGCGTTCGGGAACGTCAAGGTAGCGGACGTTCGGCGGGCCGATGTGCGGCGGCTACTGGACGAGATAGCAGGGCGCGCTCCGGTTCAGGCAACCCGCGTTCTTGCGTGTGCTCGGAAAATCTACAATTGGGCGATAAGCAACGATCTTGTCGAAAACTCCCCTTGCTACAGGATTGAAGCTCCCGCGCTAGCTGTACGGCGGGATCGCGTGTTATCCGATGACGAACTGAGGGCGGTATGGGCGGCGCTCGATTCGACCGACTCAATAGTGGCGGACGTGTTCAAGCTTCGGCTGCTGACCGCGCAACGTGGCGGCGAAGTATCAGGGATGCGGTGGGATGAAATCGACTTGCCCGGCGCTGTCTGGACGATTCCCGCTGAACGCTCGAAAAACAAGCTGACCCATCACGTACCGCTGGCACCGGCAGTAGTCGCCATTCTCGAACGGCGGCATTCCGAGTTGCTGGCCGATGAGGATCGGCGGGCGAATCGGCAGGGGCGCGAAGTCGAGGCGCCTACCTTCGTATTTCCGGGGCGGCGGGACCGGGACAGTCACATTACCCCGACGAAAACCACGGCAGGCTCGATAGCTGAAACGGCGGCGCTGGATACCCCGTGGACCGGACACGATCTAAGGCGCACGGCTGCAACCCGTATGGCCGAAGCCGGGACCCCGCGTGTAGTTCTTGGGCGAATCCTGAATCACAGCGACAGAAGCGTAACAGCGATCTATGACCGAGCATCATATTCGGGACCCGCCCGAGAAGCATTGGAACAGTGGGCGCGGCGGCTGGCCGTAATAGTTTCCGGGCTCGAAGCTGTCGAGGCCGTCCATCGGTAACGCGGGATTGTGATCCTGCCGGAGTTGTAGCGCGATGGCTGTTTTAGAACTGAAGCCCGGAAGGGATCCCAGTGTCATGGAGATCATGCAAATGGCTCGCAGCTTAAAACGGGCTATACGGTTGCTTTCACACATACCGGCGGAACGGCTCGCGCAAGAGTTCGTCAACGAATACGAGGAACAAACGGGCCGAACGTGGGGTGCATATGTCTACCTTGCCGACCTTGCCAGCGATTTTGGCGCGAGCGTTCACCGTGCGGACGTAACGAATTGGCGTCAAGGCCGGAAACACGCCACTGGATCGGCAGTCGATACCGCTATCCGGGCCGCTATAGACACCTACGTAGACCTGTAACGGGGGCGCTCCGATCCGGAGGCGCTCCCATTTTCCGCCTACCTGACCCGCGAAAGATTACCAACAAACTCGCCAACAAATTCACGTTGGGCATGTTCTACAGTCGGAAACATGAACAGTCCACGAACGAAAACCACCGACCAAGTTGAACCCGTATTGATCGCGGCGAAGGCCGTCGAAAAGCTCACGGGTTGTTCTAGATTCACGATCTACCGCCTACAGCGTGAGGCGGGATTCCCAAAAGCGATCAAGACCGGCTCGAACATTCAGGCACCCCGGCTTTTTGTCGAGGGCGAGGTTCGGCAGTGGATCGCGGATCGGATCGCGGAACGTGCTTAGACCCATACCTGGGCGACGAAAAACGACCCCGGCGGGGCGAACCGCCGAGGCCGGAAGAAATGACACATCAAAGTCGCGACGTTCGGGATTGAACGCCACATGAAGAATATCACGGCACCCCCACACGTTGAAACCATCCTACGGGCGCTCGAAGCGCGTCCAGCCGGGCCGGATCGCTGGCGGGCGCGAAGGGGGCCAAGTGGACACCAAGAATAGCACATCCATTCTCTACAAGACCGCGAAGCAGGCGGCGATCTACGAAGACAACGACGCCCTCGATGGGGCCGTGCAGGAAGCAAGGGACGCGGGTCTGGACGAAGCCGAGATTACACGTCAACTAATTGCGGTTGGCTTGGCCGTGGGTGATCTCAAGGCACTTGACGGCAAGGCAAAGGAATCTTTCAAACGGAAGGATGCGGACGCGCTCCAGAACGCGCTCGACTTCTTAGGCTTCGAGGTTCGTTACAACGTCCGGGCCGCACGTACCGAGGTACGCTTGTTCGGAGAATGGACCGCAATGGTCGACACCCTTGAGTGCAACATGCGTTCAAAGATCGGAGAGATATTCACCTACATTACCGAGCGTGGGGCGCGTCCGCTTGACTATGGAAACGACCGCTGGCACTTGTGTCTAAACGCAATCCTCCACAATCACAGGGTGGACCCGTTCAAGGTTTGGATTGAATCACTCCCGGCTTGGGATGGTGTCGAGCGACTGGACCACTACCTACCGGACGTGTTCGGAGCGGAGCGTGACGCGCTCACCATGTGGGCCGGGCAGTTCCTTGTATTGGGACCGATACAGAGGGCGTATGAGCCGGGCGCGAAGTTAGATGAAATGCCCGTCCTAGTCGGCGATCAGGGCATAGGAAAATCAACACTCCTTAGCTCCATCCTTCCGGGGCGGCACCGGGCGGAATGGTTCGCCGATGGGCTGCACTTGGCCGCAGAACCAAAGACACGGGCGGAGAGTCTTCTGGGCCGCGTGATAGTCGAGTGCGGCGAAATGGCGGGGAGTACCCGGGCCGAGTTGGAATCACTCAAGGCGTTTATCACCCGGCAAGATGATGGGGCCGTGCGTCTGTCGTACCGGCGCAACCCTGAGACGATGCTGAGGCGATGCGTCATTGTCGGGACAACGAACAGGCGCGACTCACTACCGAATGACCCTTCCGGAAACCGGCGCTTCGTACCGATCGATCTACCGGAAAAGCATGAATGGATCGGCGATTACATGGAAAAGAATAGGGGTGGGCTATGGGCTGAGGCGCTGAATCGATACCGGGGGGGCATGCGTGCGCGGTTGCCGGAAGACCTGCACAGCAAGGCCGGGGAGGTAGCAGAGAAACACCGGAACCGAGATGCCCTTCTGGAGGATCGTATAGAGGCGCTAACCATCGGCGACGATGCGCGACTGGTAGAGATTGCTGAGGCCGTGGGCTTGTTGTCGGATGTGAAGGACGGCGCACGTTTGGGAATGAGAGACACAAAGCGATTGACGGCTGGACTCAGAAACCACGGCTGGAGTGAGTACCGAAACGAACGCTCGCGCAGGTGGAAACGGGCCGGAAACCACGTCACTTTCAATGACGGCTAGTGGGTCAATGGAATCAACGTAATGACATCACATGACGCCTTTTCCTATAGGAGTAGGTTTTGTTAACAAATCGCGCTCCCTATGAAAAAGGCGTCATGAGCCGTCATGTTACTGATTCTAAACGAAGGCGTGCCGTCATTGAATCTGGACAGATTAGCTCCAATAAACCGAAAGGCCGGGGAGAGTTCGAGGCCGGGGGGCTATCAACATCCACCCCAATAATCGACCCACCCCTATCATTCAACCGATGGGCTATCAACTGAGCGACGTTGAAGCATCGAAGGCTCACAGGGTAGGGACACAGGGCGAACGGCCAGCACACGCGAATCTGAGCGAGAGATTGAGGCAATATTCGAGGGAGCAACCCCCTACTGGATCGGGTCCTTCTGTAAGTCGTTGATTCACGGATAGTTACGGCGCACGGTTCCTGCTATTTTCAGATGGCTTATAGGTGGTGTCTTCACTCTCCCGGCAATCGATAGGCCGACACTATCAGGCCAAACAGAGGTATTCACCATGATCGAAACTAAAACGGCAACAGACGAAGACTTCCATGATCTCGTGACCCGCGTCGAGCTTGCGAAGATGCTGCGCCTCACCCCAAACCGGATCGCGCAGTTAGAGGATGAGGGCTGGCTTGATCCGGTTAACGATCCGGCCCACGGACGCGGCAAGGCCAAGGTGTACTCGCTAACCGTCTTCATGCGCTTTCTGGCTGCACGTGGTGGGTACTGTCCAACCTGTCGCCGGGGATCGAAGCAGGGCAGCTGGTATGGGTAAGCCCTGGAGCGCGAGGGACCGGCGATTGAGAATAGCGGGACAAACCGAAACGCTCTGACCCCCATAAACAGGACTCCAAACGCACCCGCTAGAGATTGGCGTCAAGATTCGTCAAAAAACGCCAACACGGAAACCCTATAAACATTGGCCGAAACGTGTTTCCGGGGATCGAGCGCAACTAACCCTGAAATCTGAAAACCGCGTTTGTTCGTTTTCAGTGGGTTGCGAGCAGTAAAAAGTTCTCGTTCTTGCAAGAAGGGCGTCCAGTTGGTGGTGCCTCAATTTGAAATTTTGCCTAATACACCCCTCATGATTGTAGAAAGCGGAAATGCTGAATGAATATCAGTTTCAACTGGTTGAAAGCTTCGTAAAGCTAGACGTAAATTTCATCGTGATCGGTGGTATGGCATTGAAGTTCCATACTGGCGAACCGACTCAGGACTTGGATCTTTGGGTCCCTGTCAACGGTAGCAACAAAGATCGATTGACTGATGCGCTACGTGAGTGGTTGCAACGATATCCATCTCACGGCCCGCCTTTGGGATTAGATTTCAAGAAGCTTCAAGAATTTACGCAAGTTTATTTCCAAGTTCGTTTCCCTGTAGCTGATGTTTATTTCCTTGATGCTGACAACAATTTGCAACCCATATCTCCCGATGATGGGATCGACATATTGACCGGCATTGAGTGTTGTCTGGAGTTTGACGTTGCATTAAACAGAAGCAGCGATTGGATTTACAAGGGCGTCAAATTGCGAGTACTTGCTTTAGAAGATGTCGAGAGGTTACGCAGCTACAAAAGTTCAGACTGAGACACTACCGTCCAGTTGGCCGGGGGCGGGTATCCAGTTCGCCGAAGAACACGATGGGGGGGGGGGCGCATCTGGCGGACAGCTGCACCACGGAAAAGAATCGGTTCTGGTGCAGATAGGATTGTCGGAGCGATAAGAACAGAAGTGCGTTACGGCGATGCGGACTATGCTGCCATGACGTGACGCCAGATCAGGGCGGGATTCGACTGCCAAGGGATCGGAATTGCGAACTGGCGTTTGTGAATTTTCTGCGCCAGTTCGATGCCGATAATCACCCGTCGCGCATTGTAGAACGCCTTGAATCCCAACATCGGGCGCAATCGCCCCTTCACCCGGCGGTGATCCTGCTCCACAACATTGTTCAGGTATTGACAGCAACGAATCTTCACCGGGTTCCGCCCCCGGAAGTTGAACTCCCCGTTCATTCCCATGCACCGCAGGGCGCTATGGCTCGGCTGGTGGCCATCCAGAGTGATGCTGTGTGGCTCCCGATGATGCTTCAGTGCCTTGCGAAAGAAGGCTTTCGCCGCCGCAATACCGCGTGTTCGACTCAGATAGAACTCCACAGTGTTGCCTTGTCCATCCACGGCGCGGTACAGATACATCCACTGGCCCCGCACCTTGATGAACGTTTCATCAACCCGCCAACTCCCACCCACCGGCCGCTCGAATCGGCTCCAACGCTTTTCGCAGGTTTCGGCATAGCGAACCACCCAACGCAAGATCGTGGTGTGCGAAATCGATAAACCCCGCTCACCTAAAATTACGACCAGGTCTCGGTAACTCAGTTTGAAGCGAAAATACCAGCGAAGGCAGAGGAGAATGATGTCGTCTTCGAACCAACGTCCGGCAAATAGAGGATTCCGTTCAGTTTTGCGATACGCCATATCCCATTATCGCCAAGTCCCTTCCCTATCTGCACCAGAACCCTCCAAACTCGAGCGGTGCAAAGGGGGGAAGACTTCCTCCGCCCGCGTCACCGTGACGGGTCGCGCTCACCCGGTCCCAGATTCGGGTGAGCACGCATTGAGAACTAACTAATCGCCACCGTAAGGATTGGACGCCGATCCGTCGGCATTGATCGGTGCGCACAACAGATCGACCAGACTGGGATACACCCCGTACCAGCCAAAGTTGTTGACCGCTATCGCATCCTGCGGCTCCAACGTCCACGTCTTGGTGTCTGAAACCCAGGGTTCCGTGTAGTAGGCTGGATCATGTAGGGTGACTACCATTTCCAGAGTCCTACCCCCATTCGTCTTGGTGTAGCGCTCGACCAGGCGGGCATCTTCACTCTTCGGGTATCCGTAGATATCGACCCAGGCCCGAGGATCCAGTCCCACCGTCTCGACAACGAGGGTGTCGCCTTCCCAGTGCCCCACCGACATGCCATACCACGACGGTCCCAGATTCAGGAGGTCATCCCCCGACGGGACCGGCCGGCCGTCGAGCCAAATTTCCCGCGGCAGCCGCTCTTCCTGCCAGAGCTCAATGATTCTGTTGTCGAGCTGGACGACCTCGTGATGATCATGCGCCGTATCGACGATCATCTGGGGCATGCCTTTAGGATTACAAGTCAGGGCCGGGTCGTTCGATAGCGTGGGGTCGGCGTTGTTAATGCCCCCCTGCCGCTCTATATGCCGGGGATGTCGGGGCCGAGTCGGCACATTCTTCATGAGCGCCTCTTCACCCGCCGACGTTAAGTCCGGAGCAGTGCCCGCTGGACCAAATCCACAGTCGCCTTCGTCGCGGAACCAGACCCCCGACAGGTCATGTGCGTCTCCGCTTTGCGGTTCCATACATTCCGCCGCAGCCACCGGAGCAAATGTCGTCAGGAATGTGCCCGGAACCACCAGGAGGGCCGCTGAACCCACCACAGTGCCTAGAAAACTCATTAAACGATTTCGCATTTGGGACTCCTTATCAACTCTACTTAGAAATCATCTATCGATGCGCACTGAGTTCATGCGCCTTAAGCCTTGCGACTCGCCTGCTAATTAACTGATCCCCGGGTGTCGCCAAGCGGATTGAGCCTCCCGGGCGTTTCGTCGGACACACCCCGCAGGAAGATCTGCGTACCGTCTTCCAGAGTGACGCCCCTATTGAGCCCAATCGGCCGGTTCTGGGTACCGGGATTCATCATAACGTCGATTTCCATTCCGGCCCGCAAAGTCGCCCGGCCGTAGCCCAGGCGCGCGAGCGTGCTGACGTTACTGTGTTCGAGAGTCCAGGTGACGACCTCGCCGTTCTCATCCGTGACATCGACCAAAAAGGCGATGTGGGGATTGCGCCACCTCACCTCTTTTACGATTCCGTGAATCTCTTTAGTGATGTCTACCTCATACGTATTTCCGCGGCCGTGATGGGCGAGTAGAGGTTGTGCGCCTGTCGTCAGAACGGTGACAACGAAGGCAATTCCCAACAGTGCAACTACAGTGCGTTTCATATTCTCTCTCCTTACACTCGTGAAGTCCGGAAGTCCCAAAATTCCTAAACCAATAGAAGAGCGCTTCTAACTACGTCTCGCATCGGTGGCCCGAGCCAGTTCATAGTCTGACATTGGTCTTCCCGGGATTCAATCCGAAGTCATACTAGTATCCCCGAACTTTATGTGTCAATTGATATGTATACGTTATGATGGACAAACCTCGATCCGACTCAAAACTCTTGTCTCAAAACGTCTGAAGACCCTGTGCTGGCACCCTACTATCCGGTTTAGCCTCAAGCATATCGCATGATTTTCTACGTTCGCAACCCTTTGTGGGCCCAGTGGTGAGCGTCGTTTCTGGGCAGCATCGCAAAAGGTGTGCAAAAGTCACCTGCCCGGGCCCCCGATATCGCAATGACTCTGAGGCCGTCAGCGAAACGCCGACGATCATTGATTTCTCTTAAGAGAGCGAAGCCTACTCCCCAGCCCGCCGCGACAACTGAGCATCCATGCATTCGCTGATCACCGTCAAATAGCGACCCACGGCGTTACCGTCCACAAATGGATGGGGATCGCCCGGCCTGCGCGCGCTCAACGCGCTGACTTTCGCCTCTGTTCCGTCGTGATGCGAACGCGTCGCCAGGAGGACATCGGCACCGGCCCCGGCTGCGACATCCCGAAACCGGGCGGTCGATGCTCTCCAGGTTCTGATGGCTTCGTCTTCACTTGAAAAATAGTAGAGCCCTTCCTCCAGGAAGTTCCAATCCCTACCCCCAATCAAGGCACCCAGATGCCGTTCGTTTCCGTCCCTCAGCGGCACCAGGATCGAAAGCGATCCCGGGCCGTGGCCCGGCGTTACCTGCAACGTCAACGTCGTATCACCGAGAGCCAATTCCTGACCGTCTGTGACCAACAGGTCTTTCCTGGGTTTGAGCCTCTCCGGCACATACTCAGTCTCTTCTATAATGTTCCAATCCGCCTCCGACAGCAGGATGCGCGAACCGTAACGGTCCTGGAAAAGCCTGGCCGCCCCGTAATGCAGATCGTGGGGGGCGAGAATGACGACGTACTCGACATTGGTCGGACTGAGACCTAATTTCTGCAGTCCCTCGACAACGCCTTCCATGGAATAATCCTTCCCCGAATTGAGCAGGATAATTCCTTCAGATGTCGTCACGGCCCATACATGGAAGCTGGTGCCCACGTTGTAGAGATTGTCGAACACCTTCACCGGCTCCACGTACCATTCGGACCGTGCCGGAATCGGCCGGTCATCGAAATTGGCGGGTTCGCCCGGTGTCGGCAGACCCTGAGTACCGCGTTCGCGTTCGGCACAGACTGCAGTGAAGGTTCCCGTGAAATCGTGGAGTCCCGGCTCCGATGCCGCTGTCCTGGCCTCAGCTACATGGGCCTCGGCGGACTGGGCGTTCGCCCCGGCTGCGATGCCTCCAGACAGCAGCAAAATAATTAAAATCAGGGATATCCGACAGCCGCTCATAGTCGCTTCCTCTCGATGTGATTCTCCGACGTCGCGGGTGCGCGTTGCTGTCACGATAGAGTATCAGACCCCTGCCCCAACCTCGGACAAATTACGTCCGTATCCGAGAATGTTTCCCGCTGAAGGACTCTCCCGTTTGACAACGCTCACGATTCGATCCCGCCGGTAGTATAGTGGTCCGAAAATGGCTGATCGACACGGGTACCGACGACAAAGGAGAAGAACATGAGATCACGAGAATGGGCGCGCCACGTCCGGGGAATGGATCGGCGTGCTTTTCTGAAACAGAGCGCTCTCGCCGCGGGTGTCATGTTGGGCCCCAGCCTTGCGGCATGCAGCACGGCCGGTGGCGGGGCCGGAGGCGGCGCCACCGGGGAGGCGATCACCGAGACTGCCGCAGGGCGAGTCCGCGGCCTTCTCGATAACGGCGTTTATAGCTTCAAGGGGATGCCCTACGGAGCATCGACCACAGGTCCGGGCCGATTCATGCCCCCCATGAAACCCGCCCCATGGACGGCGGTGCGGACGCGCTGGAATACGGACCCCGTTCACCTCAGATACGGGCCGAGGGCAACCAGCTCATCCCCGCAACGGTGCCCCTGAACCCGGGCGAACCGATGAGTGAGGACTGTCTGCGCCTGAACGTCTGGACTCCGGCAGTGAGCGACGGAACCCGGCGACCGGTGATGGTGTGGTTCCACGGCGGGGGATATTCCCGGGGCTCGGGGTCCTGGGACAACTATGACGGCACGGCCCTGGCCCAGAAGAAGGACGTCGTCACCGTCACAGTCAACCATCGCCTGAACATATTCGGCTTCCTGCACCTGTCTGAAATCGGGGGGGGAAGGTATGCCGAGTCGAGCAACGTCGGCATGAAGGACCTGGTTGCCACTCTGGAATGGGTGCGTGTCAACATCGAGAACTTCGGCGGCGACCCGTCAAATGTCACGATCATGGGTCAGTCCGGTGGCGCGGGCAAGGTCAGCACGCTGATGGGAATGCCGGCCGCCCGGGGCCTGTTCCACAAAGCGATTGTGATGAGCGGATCCGCGGTGAGGAGCGGCTCGGCCAGCGACGCCGCTGCGGGCGCGGAATCCGTCCTGCACAATCTGGGACTGGACCGGAGCCGGATCGGGGAAATCGAAAACGTGCCGGTCGATCAATTGCTCAACCTGACGATCACACCGGGTGGGGTGCCCTTCCGCCTGGGACCCGTGGCCGATGGGTCTTCGCTGCCGACTCACGTGTTCGATCCTGTCGCCAGCGAACTCTGTGCCAACATACCGCTCCTGATCGGGTCCACCGAGACCGAGGTCACCTGGGACGCGGACATGAACTATGACGAACTCGACGAAGCGGGTTTGCGACGACGCCTACAGGAAACACTGAGGGTCGATGCTCCAACGGCCGAAGGGGTTGCGACCGTCTACCGAAAGAACAGACCCGAGGCGAGCAACCTCGAGCTCTATTTAATCGCGGCCTCTGATGCCGGCGGCGCCCGGCTGGGCACCGATCTTCAAGCGGAACGAAAAACAATGCAGGGCGGGGCGCCTGTCTACAGGTACTACTTCCAGTGGTATTCGCCGGTCAGCGGCGGAACGATCCGCGCGGCACACACGATGGACATCCCCTTTGCCCTCGACACCGCAAGCCGTTCCGCCTCGATGGTCGGAACCGGTCCGGACGTTCAGCCCCTTGCCGACACGATGAGCGCTGCGTGGGCAGCCTTTGCACGCACGGGCGACCCTAATTCCGAAATGCTGCCCGATTGGCCGGCCTTCGATCTGGACTCTCGATCAACAATGATCTTCAACAACCAGTGCCGGCAGGTGAATGACCCGTTCAGCGAGGAGCGGCAGGCCATCGCGTCCGCTCTGGCAAACCGTAGACCCAGAGAAGCGTGATCCCGTACGGCTGCGGCAATAAAGGTTAGGAGCGTTTTCAACATAGTGCGCACACAAGAGATTGCTTTGAATCGTGTGCGGTCATCGATTGCACTTACGGGTGCGTTAGGGCTTCTTCAATCAAGCGGACAGCGCGGGAAGGGTTGTAGACACCGCAAGGGCAAAAACGCGTGAGCGTGGCCACGGCCTGGGCCGGCGATCGCCGGCCTTCGCGGACCATGTCGATCATCTTTTGGGCCAGGTTGAAGGATACCATTCCGTGGCCACACATTGTGGCCAGCTCCAGAATCTGGTTCCGAGGCAGACGGTCGTTCGGGTCCGTAAACCCCAGCGAATACTCGACGCTGTGGCGCGGGATGCCGCACTGAAGGCCGACCTGTTTCGCGCCGTCGACTGAGGTGCTGATGTTGATCGAGAGCCCAAGGTCGCCGTCTATGACGTCGCGAAGGCAGGCCACGGCTTTTTCACGCGAATCGAACACGGCAGCCGCAGTGCCGCTCTTTTTCACCCCTTCGACGACGCCGTCGAAGTCGGGATCGATATCCCGATTCCAATGAACGGTGGGATTGAGATTCCTCGAAGGACGAAAGCTGCTCTGACCCGAAGCGCCGATATTGGATGGAAGGTGGGAAACACAAATCTCGAGGAAGCTCTTGAGCTTTTCGATCGCCCCGTCATCGTTCTTGCCCTTCGACGGCATGGCAAAAATGATGTAGTCGTCCCGAAAGGTTTCCGCCTTACCGGACCGATGCAGCGTGTTGGTCACCCTGGTTCTCCGCTCTCTCTACATTTCTCTCTACATTCGTAACACGCCCCAGACCCATGTTGGTCTTGGCGCGTTCGAAGCCATACCCCAGTTCCTCCAGCAATGGCCCGAGTCGAGGATCTTCTCCGGATTCGTCACAACGTGTCGAAACGCCGACGGCTATAACGGTGTCGATTTGTTTCGATATTTCCGAGACAGTGTCGAGCACTGTCTTCACTTCCGCCAGCGGCGTCTTGATCTCCACGATGGCCGAGAGAATCTTTTCGTTGAGGATATCGTCCTGGAGCGCACCGGTACGTGTATCGACCATCAAATGCGTAATGGGGTTTCTTGCTTCGAAAGCGACCCCGATCCGGGCCAGGGCCATCGTCATCGATTGTATCTGGTGGAAGCGGACACCGATTCCGGGCCGACCGAATTCGACGACATAGCCGGCTTCGTTGATGCCGATGCGATGCGCGACATCGTTTGTCTTGACCTCCTCGGTGCCCCGTCCCGCGATCCCGGTAGATTCGTGATCGACGACCGGGTCGCTGAACACGCGTCGGGCAATCCGGGGCCATTCCAGATCTTCCATCACGAACGCACCCGTCGGACATACGTCGGGTTCGGGATCAAAGCGGAATCGAAATATCTTGGCGAGACCGCGGACCGCGCGGACCAATGTCGGATTTAGATGTTCCTGGCTCATTCCTCGGAAGCAGGACCCGCACTCGACACACTCGTCGTAGTCAATCTTGGCGCGGTTCGCCCGGGTGTCGACATAGATCGCACCCATCGGACACACCGTCACGCAATTGGCGCAGGCCACACACTTTTGAGGATCGATTTGCATGCAACGGAAGTCCTTCCCAAGCGCCGAGTATAGCACCGGGGATTTGCATCGGGGACAGACCGTTTAACCCAACGGCAAGTGCAGAGCGAACACAGGAGTGAGTTTGCCGAAAGATAGCGCGCTAGAGAGATATTATTTGTAGAGTGGCGCTGTGAGGCGCATCAGCAGAGTGATGCATCGCTGCACGCATTTCAGGCCACTCGTTGGGGATCAATCGGAGGGCGTGGAACGTGCGCTCGCGCACAAGAGAAACCCCACCCGAGCCATCCAGGGGGATGCCCGGACGAGGTCTTCTTTTGGAGGTTGAGGGCCCGACTCAGCGAGTCAAGCTTCTGTATTCACCGTCGAGAACTTTCGTGTCACCCTTCCAGAGCGAACCGAGCACGGCAAAAGGCTCGCCGGAATTCGCGATCCGAGCCTCGACCTTAACGTGGTCGCCCGGCCTGAAGGTGGTTCGATTCAGCCCCGCCGCAATCATCGACGTGACAGCAGACAATTCGCCTCTCCAGGTTTCGGTCTTTCCGCTTTCGTCCGTCACATCGAACGCGAGTTGAACGTGGGGGTTTCTCCACGTGAAGTCGACAACAACGCCCTCAAGGATGACATCTTCTTCGCTATAGGCAGACCGGGCGTGGTGCGCCACAGCTACGCTACCGAGCATTGCGGAAACCGCAACGACAACTGCCACAACCACTAGTCCTCTTCGAATATCCAAAACGAACCTCCTTGCAATAAGAGCCATTTTCTTCATCTAATCACTGCGACCGCTAGCTGTCAACCGTTTTACCGGCTAGTGCGGATTGCACCGTGCCCGGCCCCCCTGGCCGGGCCGCCGGGTATCGCCCTGAGCGATTAGTCACTTTCACTTTCGCTGAAATCTTGATTAAAGGCGTCCGACTCTGTCGGCACACAGAAATGCTCCCACAACTCCGCGCCGGGAACCAGCACGATATTAGCGGTCGGCGTCACCCACGGCTCGGTGTAGACCATCGGATCGTGTATCGTCAGGTCCGCTTCGAGATTTCCATAGCTGGTGCGGGTGTAACGTTCCACGACACGCATCTCTTCGCTGTGAGGATAGCCGCCGCCAGGCATACCGTCAATGGCGCCGGTTCTCTCGATCCACGAGCGATCGTCAAAGCCGGTGGACTCGATGACGAACGTGTCCCCTTCCCAGTACCCGATGTTCCATCCCAGCCAGTTCGGTACCGCGGGAAACTCGGGAAGCCTCCGCCCATCCGTCCAGATGGTGCGCCACGTGTGATCCAATTCCCAGAACTGGAGCACCCTGTCTTCCAGCATCACAAACTCAAACCCGTAGTTGTAGTTATACAGCCGTGGGTTGCCGAGCGGGTTACAGTTCAGCAGCGAATAGTCCTTTTCCGAGCCTTGCGTGTAAAGGAGCCGGCCGTTTGCGGGCATCACTCCCAAAGTTTGCTCGTGAAGCTCCTGCCCGTAAGGTGTAAAGGGAGGAGCGTTATTCCTGAAGGCTGCGCTCACGCCGTTAAATCCCCAAACGCCCGTTAGATCACGCCGGTCGTACTCCGTCATGTCATCGATTCCGGCTTCTTCCCAGGCGGCCGCCCTGGACGCATTGTTCTGGCACCTTGGACACGGCCCCCATCCGTCCTCGTCGACTTGCGCGTGAGCCGTCTGGGACAGCGCGGCCGACAGGCACAGGACCGACACAATAGCCACGATCCAAGCACCGATTCGATTTTGCATTACAGTTAACCCCCCATTCTTCATTCGCGCCAGCGTCAGCGCGCCGGAACACTAGAAAATATGATAACGCAGGATCATCACTCACGCTCGTTGAAATGCCGCCCGTGAACGTTGCTACGGCCAGTGTGCTCCAGCCACACGTATGAACGCGAGTTACGAGACCGGAAATTTTGCCCCCCTCTACGCTTGACTGTCAACGGTTTAAATTCAACGTGAGTTAACCGCTACGCTCTCAACGTTTACAGATTCGCAAAAACACTTATCCTCTTACTATATGCGCTCGGTGAGCGCATATATGCATTCGCTTCCACTGTTGTGCGGTCATACGACCTAATCAATCGATCATCGGCGTCCAGGGACCCGTCGCGAATCAACTGATTGCCGAGCATGCTGTCGGGGTTGGAGTCAAATAGTTCGGTACCAATGTAGAGGCTGTCCCGATCAAAGAGAATGCGAATTTCAGTAGGCTCGGTGGCAGGCGCGCCGTACTGGGGATCGGATTGCGTGAAGTCGGCAGCGGTCGCTGCGCGATCCCACGCCACTTCGTCCAGACTGCCGTCAAGATCGATCGTTTCGCCTGGATTCAGGCGAAGGGCTTCAGTCATCGGTTGGTCCGGGTACATCTCCAACTGCGCCGCCTGGACTGGCGCGGCAAGTCCGGCCGCAATCAGAAGGACGATACAAACCGCGTAAGATGGGCGGCGGAAAATTGACAATATTCTCTCCCAGGGAGGCCTAACCACTTCGAAATTCGGTGGAGAGCATAACAGGACTACCCACACATCGTGAAAAGGGATGCAAGCCGGATAAAGAGCCGAAAACCTCTTGACGCCCCGGCTGGTACACATAATGATGGCTCATTAAATCTTGCCCCATGACCCTCGAGGAAACGACCGGGCATGGACGCATTTGGCAACCGGGCAAACAGCGTCGAGAGACTGCCGCACTTTATGAATTTCAACTTACCTTCTTTCGAACGACGCCCGCCGGCACCCGGCGCGAGGGACTTGGAGGATCTATGAAATTGAACCGAATGTTCGCGATTGTATGGTGTGTCCTGGGAGCCAGCTTAATGTTCGGCGCCGTCTCCGCACCTCAGGACGAGACGCTCCCCAGAAAAGTAACAGTGACCGGTATTCCCGACGTAATCGCCCAGGGAACCGAATGGCAGCAGGCCTGGCAAGGAACCGATAACGCGGACGGCCTCCTCGGATTACCCGATGGCAGCCTTCTGTTCGCGCAGGAACAAACCAGTACGATCCGCCGGCTGGACGAGCAGGACTTCGACTCGGCCTACGTCAAGGACACACACGGAGCCGGTTCAGTTGCGATGGATTCCCAGGGCCGCCTTATTTCAGCGCAAAGGACGTGCACGGATCCCGGAAGGGGCGACCTGCCCTGTACAGAACCCGGGATGATTTCCATCGTCCATCCGGAAAACCAACGCAAAGTCCTGGCAGACAGCCACCAGGGCGAGGGGCTTGGACGACCCAACGATCTCGTCGCAGCCAGCAATGGCATGGTGTACTTCACCTCAGGCGCGCCCTACCAGATCAAACCCGGAGGCGAGGTCATCAATCTGGGTAGCGATATCCGCTCGAACGGAATCATGCTGAGCCCGGACGAGAGAACGCTCTATGTGACGAACCGTGAGGTGATCGTGGCGTTTGATATCGGTGCCGACAACACGGTCGGCAATCGGCGCAACTTCGTGAATCTGCCCAGCGGTAGCGGTAACGGCGACGGCATGGTGGTCGATTCGACCGGTCGAGTCTACGTTGCATCCCAGGCCAGCGGCATCCACGTATTCAGCCCGGCGGGGGGCCACCTGGGTACGATTCCAACGCTGCGGAATGTCGCCAGCCTGGCGTTTTCAGGACCTGGCAAACGGACGCTTTACGCCACCGGAAGGGGCGGCCTGGCCCCTAATGGACAGGAACTGCTTCTGGCCGACAGCTACAGAAACAATACGAAGACAATCTACAAGATCCAGATGCTGTCCCAGGGTTATATGGGTCGCCCGAAGTAGTCTATCGAATCTCGATCGGTAGCTGCGGTCCACGACCGCAACTACCGATTGACTTCAATACAATGGCCGCAAGGTAAGGATCGTCGTATCACCCGCGGCTATGGCACCGCGTTGTATCGGGCGGCGCGTGCGAGAATTTCTTCCGCGTTCTCCATTTGCCTGGTGATTTCGCGGGGCAACCTGTGGGCGTCATAGGTTGCGTCAACCATTCCGGTTGTCCTGAGTTCGGTGAGGGCCTGATGATAAGCCGCCAGTGCGATGTCCTGCATCATTGAGGTAAAAAAGAGCACCTGGACGCCAGCATCCTTCGCATCAGCGACATTCATCCCCGCCCCGATCTGAGCGAACAGGGGTTTCGGAATCGCGGCGGCCACCCTTCGCGTGTTTTCAATCGGCTGCACCCCGGGGTACAAGACGGCGTCGGCGCCGGCCTCTGCGTAAGCCACACCCCGCTCGATCGCCTCTTCCATTGAGCGATTCGCCCCAAGTGCGTCGGAACGGGCAATGATCGCGATATCGGAGCGCGCATCCACGGCAGCATGTATCCGGTCGACCATTTTGTCGGTCGGAATGACGTCCCCGCTCTGCCCGATCCGTTCGATCCGGATCCGATCCTCGAACATCACGCCCCCGAGTCCCGCTCTTTCGAATGCTTGCGTCGTGCGATAGACGGTCAACGGGTTTCCACCCCCGTTGTCGGCATCCCCAAGCACGGGAATATCCACGTTCTCGGCAATTCGGGTAGCAAAATCGAGCAACTCGGTCACTGTCGTCAGGCCCCAGTCCGGAAGCCCGTGCTCCAGAGCCGTGAGCGACCCGCCAAGAAAAATCGACTCAAACCCTGCAATTTCGACCAGCCGGGCCGAAGGGCCGTCGAAACAGTTCAGGCAGTAAAAGGGCTCCGGCTGTTGAAGCATCTGCCGGTATCTGCCTCCCATCGATGTGGCCGCCCCCCTTGCCTGCCGAGGCGTGGCGCTGGAGACGGAAGGCGCGGCGGCCATCATTCCCGTAGCTGCGATACCGGCCGTGCGTACAAACTCACGGCGACTCGTTTTCTTTGACATAAGAATCTCCTGTATCCGCTAAACAGTGCGCGAATTATTAGACGTCCATTGTTATCCGCTGGGGGCATCCTAGCATGGCGTGAATCATCATTTCCGCGATTGTGGTCTTAAGCTTAGTAGCAATCAAACGCGCTCAGCCTGGACGACACCGCACGCGACGGCAGAACATATTGGCTGTGACCCGGTTGGGACAAAGCCCCTGGCGGATCGAGATGCTCCAGACTGGCATTTGGATGCAGGCCCCATTTGTGATAACCAGTTGCAGGCACCGCCACCCTCACCTGGCGTGTCAAAGGGAACCCCGAGGGAACCCCGAATGAATGAAAACCAAGAGAAGAAACCTCGCCCATGGATTGCCTTCGTATACCTCGTCCTCCTGGCGCTGGTCATTCCCTGGTACTGGCCTGCGAATGATGTTCGTCAGTTGTTGGGATTTCCGCTGTGGTCGCTGGCATCGCTCGGTGCGTTGTTTGCGACATCTCTGTTCACTGCCTGGGTCTATTGGACAAGTGACGACTCAAACTGATGTTTAACGTTCTGCCATTCGGCGTCGGTGCGTGGATCTTCGTCGCAATCTATTTGGGCTCCCTGCTGTTGATCGGCTGGATCGGCTACAACGCGCGCCGCGAAGATACCCTCCGGGATTTCTATCTGGCAGGCCAGGGATTCGGCTTCCTGGTTCTCTTCCTCACGCTATACGCGACCCAATACAGCGGCAACACGGTGTTCGGTGTCGCCGGCGCGGCCTATAGAGAGGGCTTCGGCTGGCTGATCGCTGTCCACTACATGCTGGCGATCGTCATCTGCTATCTGATATTCGCACCCAAGCTGCATACGCGCGCGTGCGACAAGAAATATGTGACGCCAGTGGATTTCGTCGATGAGCGCTTTGGGTCCCCGTCCCTCTCGCTGCTGGCATCCGTCGTGATGATCGTCGCCCTCAACAACTATCTGCTGTCACAACTGATGACGATGGGACGGGTACTCCAGGGCTTTGCCGGTCCGTATGGCGATGTGGCTTACAACTACGGTGTGGCTGGCCTGACCCTGATCATGGTGGTTTATGGCACGCTCGGCGGTATCCGGGCCATCGCGTGGACGGATGTCCTCCAGGGCGGTGTGTTGTTGCTGGGATTCTTAGTACTGCTGGCCATGCTGTTCCAGGAGTTTGGACCGCTGTCGGCGGCGACAGAAGCCATAGCCGCGTCGGAAAATGCCGATCGGGTGGCGCCACCCGACGCGGACATGCAGCGGCAGTGGCTCAGCTACATTCTCATCGTTGGTCTGGGTGGAGCACTCTACCCCCACGCGATCCAACGGATCTATGCCGCAAAATCCAAACGGGTGTTGAACCGGAGCATGGCCCTCATGGCGTTTCTGCCGTTTGCGACCGCGCTTATTGCGGTTGTCGCTGGCATCTACGCGCTGGCCTACATACCGGGACTCGAGGGCGCTGCGACCGACCAGGTGATGGCACGCGTCCTGCGCGTCGTCCAGGAAGGCTCCGCTCTCGGCTACGGCCTCGTTGTCCTTATATTCAGCGCCGTAATGGCTGCGTTGATGTCGACAGCGGACTCAGCAATGCTCTCTATCTCTTCAATGTTCACCAAGGACATCTACGGCGTGCATCTCCGGCCCGACGCTCCGGAGTCCGGACTCACCCGGATCGGAAAACGCTGTTCCTGGTTTGTCCTGGGTGCGCTCGCCATCTTGGCCATACTGCTGAAAGACCAGACCTCGCTGATCACGTTGATCGATCGCAAGTTCGATATCCTGGTGCAGCTCGTGCCGGCATTCATGATTGGCATTCACTGGCCGGGGTTGAGGACGGGACCGACTCTGGCCGGCCTTGTCGCGGGACTGGGTGTCGCGCTGGCGCTCGCTTTCGGGCCTTTCGACTTTATCGTGGGCGGCAAGGTCTGGGGATTTCACCCAGGGCTATATGGTTTAGCCGTGAACCTGGCGATTGCCGTGGGGGGGTCGCTGACCGGAAGATCGACTTGACTCTACCCAATCGGCTTCCGAATCACCTCGCAACGAGCGCGATGAGACGTAGGAATCCGCCGGCACTCGCCTTGCATGGCCCTTTGGGCCATCCAGGAAGAATGCTCTGACGGCGCCTCCGACCCTTCGCGACGAAAACCCGTGAGAAATCCGGGCTAAATCCGAAATCCTGCTATGTCGCAAACTTTTGATCGGGCACGCTCACTGCGGACCACCCGGGTTGGGGCCTATGACGCCGGTTCGATGCGCATCAGATGGCCCTCGGCTTCATCAGTCACGAAGTAGATCAGCCCGTCCGGCCCTTCTCTCGCGTCCCGGACCCGGACCCCGATGTCGAACAGGGGTTCGCGGCTCTCGCCCGACGCAGGCCGACTGGTGTCGGGAGGGTCCTCGGTAAAACTGATGCGCTGCACCTGCTGCCCAGCCAAGCCGCTCACAAAGAGATCGCCCTTCCACTCAGGAAAGGTGTCGCCAGTATAGAAAAACATCCCGGATACATTTATCCCAGGGTTCCAGGTCATGTAGGGCGGCGTCAATTCGACCCCGGCGGGTGCGGGCATCTCACCCGGTCCGCGGACAGAAGTATACGGCCAGCCGAGGTTGACGCCTGGGCGCGCAATATTGATTTCGTCTCCGTGCTCGTTTGTCCAGACTTCGCCGGTCTCCGGGTGGACCGTCATCCCGTGGATGTCGCGATGCCCGTAGGCATAGATTTCCCCACGATAGCCTTCACGACCCACGAACGGATTGTCCGCCGGAACCGTGCCGTCGTCGTGGAGCCGGAGGAGTTTACCGGCATGGTCAGTCGTATCCTGGGCGCGCATCGGTTGATTCCGCTCGGCCGTCGAAAAATACAGCATACCGTCGGGCGTAAACCGGATATAGGAGGAGAGGTGCCCGTCGGCCATCGCCCACGCGTCGGCGACGAGAATGTCTGTAACGTCGGTCAGCTGGCTCCCGTCTAGAGTGCCTCGCGCCACGACCGGAGTCGCCCCGAGTTCACCGGCTTTGTCGTAGGTGAAATAGATCCAGTGGTTATCCTCGAAGTCGGGATGGAGAATAACGTCCATCAACCCGCCGCGACCGGGAACGTAGTACACCTCGGGGACGCCGGCAATCGGCGCAGGGTCCAACACCCCGTTGCGAACCGTGCGCAGCCGGCCTTCCAGTTCGGTTAGAAGCATCGTGCCATCTGGCAAGAACGCCAGGCTGTAGGGATAGGTCAGACCCTCGGCGAGGGTGACAACGCGAACGGAATAATCTTCGGTTTTGAACAAACGCACGCCCGAATCTCCAGCGGCGTCGAGAGCGGGCTCTGTGGTGACAGCTTCCGAGGCGCAGCCCCCGGCCAGCATCAGGACCAGGACAGCGGCGAAAACGGGGGCGCAGAAGCGTCTGATTGGAAGTGCATACTTCATGGACTAACTCCTTAATCGATCAACAAAGACAGGGATTCTGGCGGTTCGCGCATTCAGCGGACAGGTATATCACAAGCAGGTTCCGGGCGCGACAAAGTCTGGACGGAGGCCAGACCGCAGCTCACTCGGGACCATTTTGGCTCACTCGCTGCCGATGTAGGGCAGCCACCGTCCGAAAAAAATAACACCCACCCAGAACACAATCGAAGTTACCGCTAAAACCTTGGTCACGGGGGAAGTGGCTTCATCCGGGCCCAGGGCCCAACCTTCCTCATAAACCGTAAGATACAGAAAATTGACTCCGGCGAGCAGCATCAGGACCATCTTCCAGTGAAATGCGGGGTTCGCAGCATACTGGGCATGGTTTGCGACAAAGAACAGCATGCCGGTAACTGCATTGATGGCGAATCCGACGACCACCCACGGCAATAGCCGATGCAAGGCTCTAAAGGAAACTCCTCGGATCACCCCGAGCATCCGCAAATTGACGAGCAACACCACGCCAAACAAAATACAAAGCCCGACGAAATGAAAGATCTCGTTGATCGGCCATACCCAGGGGTTGTCGAATACGAACGACGACGCGATAGCGGCAGTCTGGAACCCCGCGGCTTCAGGTCCCGCTATGTCCGGCCGAATTTCCGGATGATTGATCTCACCCCCGATGTTGGCCGCCCTTGCCATCAGAGCGAGGGTTACCGCTGAGAGAACCAGGACCGCGGGCATGTTCCAGCTCACAAAACTCGAAAGCCGGCGATACTGCCACAACACCACCCACGAGACAAAGCCGGTAAGCCCCATAAATATGAAGGCCAGCAGAGCGGCGTTCTCATGCGTTTCAACCGTGTCTTCGGCGATGCCCGGAACTCCTTCAAGGACCAGCTGGGCCGCATTTCCACTCAGATATGCCGGAATAGACACGAGCGCAATCATGACGAAAACGCCGAGGCTCGCTCGCTTCAGGTCCTCGCTCTTCCAGACAAGAGCCACTAGAAAAAGGCCAAACCCGACCACAGTCCCGATCGTCGGTAAGTGATTGAGCAAAACGTGTAAATGTGCGAGGTTCATGTCTAGTCTTCTACCCCTGCGGGCCAACTGGGTTGCACTTATTGAATGAACTCACTGATGTATGCCATGAGGCGCCCAGCAGCCAGAGCGACAAACCAGGACGCCAGCGACACCGCCGCTAACACCTTGCCGCGGAACCCAACCGGAGTCTCATCGACCGAGGCAGGCCGGAAGACCGTCTTCTGCAGCAACAGCAAACACACCATGGCGATGGCGACGCAAGCGAGCTTCACAAAAAAACCCGGATTCGAGAAATGTCGAGTGGCATCCGCGGCGAACAGCAGCGCGCCCGTCGCCAGGTTCAGAGCAAACCCTGCCCACATGACAGGATACGCTCGGACGAGGGCCACCAACGGAACACCCGGAGCAAAACCAATGAGCCGGAAATTCAGTGCCGCGCTCAGACCGACAAGCACGCTCAGGCCCAGCGTATGCAGAAAGAGAACGAGAGGATATCCGGTGAGCGTCCCGCCCTCGCGGATCCATGCGGGCAGGCTACTCTGTTCCAGCAGGATAAAAAATGATTCCATCTATTGCTATCTGGAGGTGATACCCGGACCGGCAAGGCTGTGTGACGAACCCGCTGCCTTCACAAACTTCACAAAACTGCAATCGGAACACGTAAGCGGTAAACCGGCGAACGTGTGAAAGGCGAACAAAATCCGCGGTGATGGAGCAGGGGGAAGTTTCCCCGCACTGCTTTGCGTGATTCCGAAGCGCGGTTTCGGAGCGGGTTCTCCGAAGACGCTACTCATTCCTCCACGCCAGCTGCGCCTTATAGCATTCAAGAAGGACTGTGAAATAGCGATCCGCGGCTTCTGCATTGACGAAAGAATGGGGCTCCCCCTCCAATCTCAGCACCTCGGCCAGGATCCCATCCGGATTTCCGCCGCCCGATTCGTCCGGGTTCATAATCCGCCATGCGCGAATCTTCTCAAGCATGTTTCCGTGCCTCACGGTCTGGGTCAAAATCGTGTCCACACCCGCCTCTTCTGCAATATTCTTAAAGCGCTCCAGGGATGCCACGAACGTTTCCATCATCGTGACGCTATCGGGGAAATACTGGACGCCCTGGCGGCCAATGGTTATATCGGTCCCGCCCCAGAAAGCAGCCACATGACGATCGTCGTCCGAATTCACACTCTTCTGATTCCAGAGCGGTTCAATGATCATCGAAAGCGTGCCGGGAGTATGGCCGGGGGTGATATACAGCGTGACGGTCGTCTCCCCAAGCGTCAACCGCATCCCATCCGTTGCCACCATGTCCCGGGTTGGCTTCAGCTCCTCCGGATTGTTGTCGTTCTCGACGACATCCCAATCCGCTTCCGACATCACGATCCTCGCGGACGGGTACAACTTCTGCAGAACACTCGCCCCGAAAAACCGGTCGTCATGACCGTGGCTGACGACGACGTACTTGATGTTTTCCGGATCGAGGCCAAACTGGAGCAGGCCGAGGACCAGTTCTGCGCTGCTGTAGTGGTAACTCGTGTCGAGGACGATAATCCCTTCCGACGTGTTAACCGCGAATACGCCGGCTCCGCTGGTCCCGATGAAATACAGGTTGTCGAAGAGAATTGCCGGAGGCTGATACCAGTCCTCGCGGGGCCGGGATGCGGTTCGGTCCTGCTGGCGCAGCACATCGGGCAGCGAAGGTTCCGCGCACATCTGGTCATGCAGACGGTCGAAAACGTGAAACGGCTGAAGGGGGTTTTCGACACGCGGAGCCACAGCAGTCCTGGCTGCTGCGACATGGGTCTGGGGGTCGTCGGACTGGGCCTTCGCAGGCTGGGCCCAACCGAACAAGAGCAGAACACTGCACAATACAGGTGCCAGATAGCGTCTCATGGCCTCTCTCCTCGTTGCTATGGATGCGACTATGGATGCGGGGGTCTCATTGGCCGCCGCCTTTTAAACTAGCCGTATGCGGGAGTTCGCAAATAGAAAATAGTCCTGACAGAAATGTCTCCGGCGGCGCTTTAAGGTTTAGATCTCGAGTCCCTCTAATAGGTCAATTCTCCGGATACTTGTCGCCCGGATAGGCATAAATTACTTCATTTCGTGCAACTTCAGGATCGCAGGCGCGCCAGGCCGTGTTGGGTCCTCCGGACTGTTTGTTCAGGACATAAGCGTACTTGAAGGGCCGCGTTAAGAAAGTAGGGTCCTCCAGGGTAATGATCAGCCTGAGGTTATTCTCGTCGATGATCTGATAGCGCTCGGTGATCTTCTTTCTCACCGAAGACGCCATGTGAAGGTGGTCATCGATACCGTCGGGATCAAATGTGAAGTTGGTCGCCTCGACGATGAGGTCATCTCCATCCCACCAGCCGATCGAATGCCCTTGCTGGAAGAGCTTTCGGGCCTCAGGGTGACCGCGCCCGTCCATCCATATCTGCCGGGTAATCAAGCCCGACGGGTCCCCATGCTGGAACTCCAGACGGTCCGGATATCCGGAAACATAAACCCCACTGCCCAACAAGGCCGGTACAGCAACCTCCGCGCACTCGGCCAGGGCCGGTGACGCACGGTGGTCCATGAACTCGAGCCAGGCCTCGCCCCGCTTGTTCAGCGGGAGTTGGTCGACCGGCAACGAGCAGTTCAACAGCTTTTCGCCGTAGTCGCCGAGACGGCCGCCGCAATTTCCCCGATCCTGACCGTCGGGATTTCCGACCCCGGTATCCCAGTTGCCTATATAAGGGAAAGCCTTGAAGAACTGTTCGTCTGTCTGGGCCGCGACGTCTGCGGGTCCAAACCCAAATACGACCACGAGACACAATAAGGAGCTAACGATCGATGCTTTCAACCCTCCATTCCCGGTCGCTGTTTCCCTGCTCAGACCTTTCACACTTGCCACTCCTGTTCTTTTTCGCTCAGCTTTCCCTGGGTGCGGCAGCGGAGGGTAGCTGGACTCGTCTGCTCAGACGAAATTCGAAGACTACTGCTCGGGTACTCCGGGACACCCACCCAGACACACGATCTTTCCATCCGGGAAAGTCACGACTCCGGCCGCCATCGCCGTCGCGCCTTCCCTCCGGGCCGGGTTGCCTGCAACTTTGACCGTGCGACCGATAAAGTCCTCAGGTCTCCAGCCGGCACGCCTGGCGTTCACCGCTCCTGTTCTCGCCGTAATGCGCCAGAGCGCGACCGTGCCATCCGGCTCGGTCACCTCAACCATCATCTCCGAATGCGGGCTGACGAGCTTGAACGATGTGACCATGCCCTCGATCTCGACGGTCTCCTCCATGGTGAAAAACGTGTTGAACGAGTGGTGCCCCTCTGCCGGAAAACCGAGCGTCAGGAACGCGGCGACCGATGCGACCGAGACAAGAAATTTCATGATTCTAAGCCCTCTTTGTCACTATTTTTCAAATACTTTCACACGATTGCGGCTTCGGTCGGATTGTATTCCCCACCTCCAGATTCCGTCAAGGGCAAAACACCCGGATCACCCCCCCTCGAGTAAAGCTCGCGGATGAGATCAGGGAATCCCACTCGGCATGAAACGCACGTGGCTGCTATGGATGCGCTCGTCGTTCAATCGGTGGACTAGACGTGTCGCGCCAGGCGCGAGGGAGAAACGACCAGCGACGCTCGGGACTTGTCATCGCGAGCCCATTGAGAACAAGGCGAAACGCTTCTGGAAGATCACCGTGGGGCCCGCACCGTCGCTCCGGGTCGGGAGACCCCAGAGCGGAACCGAGGGGTTGACTGAACCGCCCCGGGTTTCCCGGAGACTCTATTTCTTGAGAGGATGGGAGTCACTATGGGAAGACCAACTCGATATTCACCAGAAGTTCGTGAACGTACCATGAGAATGGTGGCTGAGCACCAGGGAGAGCACGGGTAGCAATGGGCGGCCATGGTGTCGATCGCGTCGAAGATCGGTTGCACGGCCGTAACCCTGCGGAAGTGGGTACGTCAGGCCGAACGGGATTCAGGCCGGCGTGCCGGTCTGACGAGCGACGAGAGACAGCGGATGAAGGAACTGGAGCGGGAGAATCGGGAGCTGAAACGGGCGAACGAGATCCTGCGTAAGGCATCAGCGTTTTTCGCACAGGCGGAACTTGAGGGCCGACCGCGGTAATGTCGGAATTCATCAAGACGAATCGGGGCCAGTATGGGGTCGAGTCGATCTGTAGCGTGCTGCCGATCGCCCCGTCGACGTTCTATGAGCACCAGGGTCGAAAGCGAGCCCCGGAACGGCTACCGGAGCGGGCAAAGCGCGATCGGTCGCTTCGAATCGAGGTCGAGCGTGTTTGGAACGAGAACCGTCGGGTCTGCGGGGCGAATAAAGTCTGGAAGCAATTGAACCGGGAAGACGTCGATGTTGCCCGGTGCACTGTGGCCCGGCTGATGCGGGAAATGGGCCTTCGGGGCGTTGTCCAGGGAAAGAAGTTCAAGACAACGATCCCGGATGAAGCGGCACTGCGACCAACGGATCGGGTCGATCGCGACTTCACCGCGACTCGACCGAATCGGCTCTGGGTCGCGGATTTGACCTATGTGGCGACGTGGCGCGGCTTCGTCTACGTCGCGTTCGTCATCGATGTTTTCTCCCGAAAGATCGTCGGGTGGCGTGTCAGCAATTCCCTGAAGACCGACATCGCCCTGGATGCACTGGAGCAGGCGCTATGGGCGCGCTCCGATACCCAAGGCCTGGTGCATCACAGCGATAACGGAGGCCAGTACCAGGCGTTGAGCTTGCGGAGCAACCGTGTTGCGGCTTTGTCCGAAGTTCCCTGTCAGTTGAGCAGGTATTTTACTGGAGGCATGGGGATTGTACGAGATATTAGCCAGCGTTACAGACTACAAGGGGTTCAAAGGGAGAAACCGAGCAAGTTGAGGGCATGTTGCTGAGCCGGAGTGCGGCGAGTGATCAGAGTGAGTGATCAGAGTGAAAGAGGGAATCGATGCGCGGTGGGTTGGTTTTGCTTTCTGACGACAGTGGCGAGGTCTTTGAGCCAATCCTGAAAGCTTTGAACTGGCAGCCCGTCGTGTGTGCGTCGGGTCCGAGCTTTGAATCGGGCCGAGGCGGACCGTCGAGCAGGGGACACATCCGATCCGGTCCGCTGGCCAGGCTGTTCATCGTCGAACCAGAAGGGTGCCAGCCAGCGCCGCTCGTCACGGGAGTGCCCGTAATGGGCCAGGGGACAGCTATGTCCTTCATGCGGCAACGATCGAGAAACTTCGAACGCCTCCGGCAGCGCGGGACCCACGGTCACAGTGCCCCTGAAGACCTGCCGCAGAGCCTCGACCTTCTCCGCCGGCAGTGGCTCAGATTCGCCAGCGTGCGGTTGCGCGCTTTGCCCTCTTCCCGAAAGGATTCGCGGAGTAGAATCGCAGGCGGGGACTTGTGGTTCGGTAGGACGGTTTGCGACGGGACCGAACGAGGAATTCGATCAGGTCTCGATTCTGATCGACGGTATTGTAAACTTAATCTGTTTGAAAACTTTATTGAGATCGGTTTCCGACACTAAGCTATTGATTCCTGACTCTGGGATCTACGGATTCCGTGGCGAAATGGCTGGATTTTGCGTAGCTTGACAGGGCCATCGGGCCACTGGTTGGCATTGCCGGCTGGGAAGTCGCTTCACAGCAGGAACGGATCGGGCAGTTGACGGAAAGGAGTCCAGTGCTTGGACTCGCCTGACTCATGGACACACGGCTCTTCGAGCGCCGACTCAGCAGCAATATCATCACACCAGCAAAGGCTGGAGCACTTCACCTTCAACATCGGTCAGACGGAAGTCCCTACCGGCAAACTTGTAAGTCAGCCTCGTGTGATCAATGCCTAACAAGTAAAGAAGGGTGGCGTGCACGTCATGCACGGAAACAGGGTTTTCCATGGCGTGATATCCGAACTCGTCGGTCTGGCCATAAGTGACGCCCCCCTTGATTCCGCCTCCGGCCATCCAAATGGTGTACCCATGGGGATGATGGTCCCGGCCCCATAGCCGATTCGGTTGCGCCACTGGTGTGCGGCCGAATTCGCTAGCCCATATGACAAGTGTAGTGTCGAGCAGCCCCCGCTGCTTAAGGTCCTGAATTAGAGCGGCTGACGCCTGGTCCACTTGAAGAGCAGCTCTCGGTGCGGCATGGATAATATCGCTGTGCATATCCCAAGCACGCTGGGATATGTGGACAAAGCGCACGCCACGTTCGACCATACGCCTGGCAAGCAAACAAGAGCTCGCATAGTTCGACTCTCCAGGCGTTGTGCCGTACAGTTCGTGAACATGTTGCGGCTCATCGTCGAGGTTCATCAGGCTGGGAACGCTGGACTGCATCCTATAGGCCAACTCGTACTGCGAAATCATTGTCGAAATTTCGGGGTCCCCTTCGGTCTCTACGAGTTCCGAATTCAACGCAGAAACCAAATCTAGCGACGCACGGCGGGCCTGGGGCGACACTCCTTCGGGATTCGCCAGAAACTTGATCGGATCGCCCCGCCTCTGCAAGGTAACTCCCCGATGGACCGAGGGGAGAAAGCCACCCGACCAAATAGAGGAACCGCCATCCGGATTCGAACCAGCTGAAAAAATCACGATATACGAGGGTAGGTCCCTATTTTCGCTGCCAATGCCATACGACAACCAGGCGCCAAACGAAGGCCGTCCAGGAATCTGATGCCCGGTACACTGGAATACCTGAGCTGGCCCATGATTGAATTGCGTGGTGTGCATCGATCGAATGAACGCGACGTCGTCCACGATCTTGGACATGTGCGGCAGAAGCTCGGAAAGCCACATGCCGGATTGCCCATATTGTTTGAACGTGAACGGGGACTTCTGGAGCTTTGGAGTGCCTGTGATGAACGCGAAACGCTCACCGTTGAGAAAGCTTTCCGGAATAGGTTCCTGATCTCGTTCTATCAACGCGGGTTTGTGGTCGAACAGATCAACGTGGGTTACGCCACCGACCTGCTCCAGGTAGATGACGTTCTTCGCCTTGGGCGCAAAGTCAAATGGATGAGCGCCTAAACTTCGTGCCAGATTCGCATTTTGTGGCGTATTCGAACTTTGCGCCAGTCCGTTCTCTTCTAGCAGCGAAGCCAAGGCCGCAGACCCAATGCCGATGCCCAGCGCCTTGCCAAACATCTGCCCGAAAAAATGCCGACGGGTTATATTTGACAATTCTTCCTGGTTCATAACCCTAGTTCCTCGTAATCGTCTCATTTAGATTCAAAAGGGAATTGGACACCATAATCCATGCAGCGGACCCGGCGTCCGGCTCACCGGAAACAGCCTCGGCTTCGTCGAGGTGGCTTCGGAAATACTGCAGCTGTTCCTCGTAATTGTCTATCAGGACATCAATCTCTATTTCGTTTGGCATCCGTGAAGTGGCCAGCCGAAAGCCGTACGCAAGGCGCGAACCCGGATCTGAGCCTCCCTCCGCCCGGATCCGCCGGGACAAAGCACGCGCGGCTTCGAAGTATACCGGGTCATTCAGTCTGGTCAGGGCCTGAAAAGGTGTGTTCGAGCGGTCGCGCCTGGCGATCGTTATTTCCCGGGACGGAGCGTCAAAAATCACCAAGCTTGGATAGCGTACGGTTCGCCTGATGAACACGTAAAGACCTCTCCGGTACTTGTCCTCGCCTTCACTCTCAATCCAATCGTCGTTAGGCGCTCCACCCGGGAAGCTCCAGAGACCACCCGGCTGCGGTGGCATCACCGGCGGACCGCCGATCTTCGTACTGAGCAGACCGCTGACGCTTAGCACAATGTCTCTCACCATTTCGGCCTCAACCCTGTAACGCTCTCCCCGAGCCAACAATACGTTTTGTGGATCCTGCGCGAGCAACTCCGGGCTTGCTTTAGAGGACTGCCGGTAGGTACTTGAAGTTACAATCAGGCGCAGTATCGCCTTCTGGTCCCAACCATTGCTGACAAACTCGCTTGCAAGCCAATCGAGAAGTTCAGGATGTGAAGGACGAAAGCCTTGAGTTCCGAAGTCCCCCGCGGTTTGTACGATGCCCAGACCGAAGATCATCTGCCAGATCTGATTCACGCGAACGCGCGACGTGAGCGGGTTATCCGAGCTGACCAACCATTTTGCCAATCCCAGACGGTTGGGTGGCGCATTCTCAGGGAAGGGAGAACCCAAGAAAGCTGGAACGCCGGCTTCCACTTCTTCTGCCGCTAGTGTCCACTCCCCCCGTTCGTGGATGAAGGTCGTCGGATGATTGACTCCCATATTTTCCATAAGCACAAGAGTGCTCGGAATCTTCATATTCACGACCTCACGTCGAAGATCCGCGATCTGGGTGCGTACCGATTCCAATTCCGGAGCCACGCCCCTCCAGTACGCGACCAAGAGATCTTCCCGCTGTTCGCCTTCGCGAGTGGGTGGCCTGCTGGTTATGAAAGATGGCTGTCCGCAAAGCGAATCCGACAGCTCAATATCCCGTCCGCCGATCACATTCATCCGTTCCGCAAGGCCGGGCTCACAGTTCAGGCGGACCTCCGGCGCCATCGTCAGGAGAGCGCGAAGGTGATAAGGAAGTCCCAAGGCCTCTTTGGGGTTTTCTCCTGTCGTCACCGATATGCGGAAACGCCCCAAACCCGCACCGTCGGCGCCAGATTGAGATAGGGTCACGCTGAACGTGCCGCCGCGTTCGACCTGGATGGGTTCTTCTGGAATAGCCAAAAGCATCATCGGAACGCGCTGCTCAGCTTCGGCAAGATTCGATTCCCATTCCTCGAATTCTCCGCGCCGATTTCCGCCGTTGTCTGCGGAAAGTTCAACCGCTACTTCGGAAAAAGTCGGCCCGGCCCCGATTCTTACTCCCTTAACCACAAAATTCCCAAAATGGTCGCGTCCGGGTCCGTTGTAAGGCAAAGTTTCATGTGGTAAAGCGTCGATTCGGATTCCGGTGATATTTCCAGCGACAGGAGAGTTGGCTTCGACGATGTAAATCTCGCTACCGGGATTTTCCCCGGAGACGAGAATCGAGCGGTCATTAGAAACGGTGAGAGTGGAACCTCCCTGGGAGGACACGCGCGTGGGCTCCGCAGGCTGCCATGCCTTATCAGCCTGAATAAACGATTCTTCCCATCGCGCCTCAAGTACCCGATTCTGAAGGGTGTCGGCGTTCAGGTCCGCATTCAGCCGGCTAAATTCGAAATGAATCTCTTCGCACCTGAGCGCCTGTTCCCCACTCGGCAGCAGAATCCTGCGCTCAGGCACCGCCCGAAAATCAAACGGGCCGCCACCTTCACCGATTTCTTGCTGGATATTGTCGAAGAACGCAACAAGCTCATAGAATTGTTTTTGGGTGAAGGGATCATATTTGTGGTCGTGGCATTGCGTGCACTGAATAGTAGCCCCCAGAAAAACGTTTCCGACGGTCACCGCACGGTCCAGATGCGCCACCCATACTTGTTCATCCCCATCCGTCCCGCCCTCCGTATTCAACATCGAGGCGCGCACGAAGCCGGTAGCCGTCTGCTGAGGAATTGTTGCGTTTGGTAAAAGGTCACCCGCGATTTGCTCGATGGTGAACTCGTTGAAAGGCTTGTTTTCGTTGAACGCCTGAATCACCCAGTCGCGATAGGGCCAAGCGACGCGCTGATAATCCCGCTCGTATCCGTTGGAATCTGCGTAACGCGCCAGGTCCAGCCAAGGCGTTGTCATTCGCTCACCGTAGTGGGGTGAAGCAAGCAGCTCGTCAACAAGACGTTCGTATGCATCAGGGCGGGTGTCACTGAGGAATGCATCGACCTGGGAGGGACTCGGTGGAATGCCAGTCAAGTCGAGATACAATCGTCGGACCAAGGTTTCATCGGCGGTCACAGGCGAAGGGTTCAAACCCTCCTTTTCCAATCGTGTAAGGACAAAATTGTCGATCGGATTGCGCACCCACTGAGGATTCTGAACAGTTGGCACCGGCGGCCGCAGAGGCTTCACATAAGACCAGTGCATTTTCGTCGCCGACTCGGGCCAGTTGGCGCCTTGATCAATCCACGTCGCCAGCACCGCGACCTGGTCGGCCGTCAGCGGAGTGCCCGTTCTCGGCATCTGCGGCTGGCCGTCTTCCCCACGCACGCGGTGCAGCAGTAGACTGCCTCTGCTGTCGCCAGGAAGGATGGCGGGACCGGAAACACCTCCTTCGAGCGCCCGCGGCTTACTGTCAAGGTGTAGACCAGCTCTGGGTTCGTTGCCCGAGTGACAGGAGTAACATGAGGCTCCAAAAATCGGTTGCACATCGGTCACAAAGTCGATCGTCGGGTCCGACTCCGCGCCCTGGTTGATCCAGGCTTTGATTAGGCTAATTTCCGTGGGATCAAGATTGTCCTCCGGTGGCATCCGGGTGTCGCCAGTGTCTTCGATCCGTATCACAAGCAAACTCTGTTCTGGATTGCCGGGAACGACTACCGCGCCCTCACTGCCGCCACGCATGAGATTTTCGGGGGAGTCTAAACCTAACCCAGCGGCACCTGCCGAACCTTGATGGCATCCCACACAGTTCGCCGCTAATATCGGCTGAATGTCGCGATGGAAATCGACAACAGACCCCGTTTCGGGAGGCTGTTGCGCGAAACCGTTCTGGAAAACGGCACTCAAAACAAGTGATCCTAAAACTATACCGAGTGCAAGGCCACGATGAGTTATAACCGAATCTGGTGTTTGAGGGATTGAAGAAAAGCGGCGTATCTGGTTGATTTGTTGTTTACGAGACTTCAAAGCAACCAAAGGAGATACGCCACTATGAGTAAGAGTATCGTTATTGAACTGGAAGATCGAGAAGCGATTGCAGACCCAGTGACCGACCTGCTACGAGCCGGGGCGCAAGAGCTGATCCAACGCGCTGTGGAAGCCGAACTGTCCGAACTGCTATCCCAGCACGGCGATCGGCGAACCGAGACGGGGAAGGCTGGAGTGGTGCGCAACGGTTATCTGCCTGAACGCGAGCTGCAGACCGGCCTGGGTCCGGTAACGGTGCAAATCCCGAAGGTTCGCGCCAAGACGGGCGAAGCTGTGACGTTCCGCTCGGCCCTGGTACCCCCCTACATTCGGAAGACGCAGTCGATGGAAGCCGCCGTGCCGTGGTTGTATTTGAAAGGCGTCTCCAGTGGCGAGATGGGTGAGGCCCTGAAAGTTCTTGTCGGTCCGAAGGCGCAGGGCTTGTCAGCGAGCACGGTATCGCGCTTGAAACGGGTCTGGGCTGAAGAGTACCGCATCGGGTGCGACCAGCGTTTGGACGCCGACCGCTGGGTCTATGTCTGGGCCGACGGTATCTACAGCGGACTTCGAGCTGAACAAACCAAGTTGTGTGCGTTGGTCGTGATCGGCGTGAATGAACGCGGAGAGAAGCGTTTTCTGGCGATCGAAGACGGTGTACGGGAATCGACACAGAGTTGGCGTGAGGTCTTGTTGAAGCTGAAGTCCCGAGGGATGAATATTCCGAACTTGGCCATCGGTGACGGGGCGATGGGGTTCTGGGCCGCACTGGAGGAAATCTATCCCCAGACACACCAACAACGCTGCTGGATGCACAAGACCATGAATGTGCTCAACTGCTTACCCAAGTCGGTCCAGGCGAAAGCGAAACAGGCACTGTGAACCTCCCCGGGTTTTCCGGAGACAGTTTTAGTTGAGTCCCGCCTCGACGAGGCGGGACTGTTGCTGCTGATAGTACATCTGTTCGAATTCGGCCGGTGGTATGTCGCCAATCGGTCCCAGGAGCCGCTGCTCGTTGAACCAGGACACCCAGTCGAGAGTGGCGAACTCGACATCGTCGACTCCCTTCCACGGGCCGTCCTTTCGAATGACCTCGGTCTTGTACAGGCCGATCACCGATTCGGCCAGCGCGTTGTCATAGGAATCGCCCCGGCTTCCAACCGAGGGCTCGATCCCGGATTCGGAGAGCCGCTCCGTGTAGCGGATCGACAGATACTGGCTGCCGCGGTCGCTGTGATGAATCAGACCGTCGGTGTCGGAGCGCGCCCAAAGGGCCTGCTCCAGAGCATCCAGGGCAATGTCGGTCTTCAGCGAGTTCATGACCCGCCAGCCGACGATCTTTCGTGAGAACACGTCAATGACAAAGGCGACGTAAACGAAGCCGCTCCAGGTGGCCACATAACTCAGATCCGCGACCCAGAGCTGATTCGGACGTGTGGCTGTGAAGTCCCGGCCCACCAGATCCGGCGGCCGGAGCGCCGCCTCGTCCGGAATCGTCGTCTGGGGCTTCTTCCCGCGAACGACTCCCCGCAGACCCATAGCGCGCATCAACCGTTCGACCGTGCATCGGGCCACGGGGATGTGTTCCCGGTTCAGCTGCTTCCAGACCTTGGGGGCGCCGTAGACCCGACGGTTCTCCCGCCACACCCGGTCGATCTCTCCCCGCAAGGCCGCATCCCGTTTTGCCCGGGTCGGTAATCGATCCGGATTGCGCCATCGTATCTGATGCTCATAGAACGTCGACGGGGCGATCGGCAGCACACTACAGATCGACTCGACTCCATACGGGCCCCGCGAGAGTTGTCGGTTGACCGACAGTCTCGATCGCCCTGTCCTCGGCGTCAAGCAGTATTCATGCACCAACGCCCTGCCACACCCCGCTGATCTCAGACCGGCCAAAGCACGCCAGTCTTCTGGAGGGCGCTTGTCTCAAATTCGTTGAGCGGGGTGCGCTTCCTTACCAAATAAGCGGGGACCGTTCCCGCTTCATTCCGCTGTCTCAAACCTCACACATGCGCAGTTGTGGCGGTACCCAACCGAGCATGTATGTTCTTGACAGTATCCACATGCTTACACGATAATTTCTTGCCGGAATTCCTAAGCCTGAAAATCGTCTCGCTGGATGCAACTCACACATTGCCAAGGGCCGATCTATATGCAAAACATGTTACGAAGTGGAGTTCTCATAATTGCAACGGCAATGGGCGGATACCTATCAACGGTGTCGGCCGCCTCCCAAAACACAACGCCACAAATCAGACGGACCGCAGACGGTAGGCCCGATTTGAGTGGAATTTGGCAAACCAATACAACGGCGAATTGGGACCTTCAAACCCATGGAGCACGGCCGATGGTTCCACAGCCTGGGCTGTACGCCGATGTCCCAGTTTTGGCAGCACCGGTGGTTGCGCTTGGAACCGTTGGTTGGGTGCCGCCGGGAGTTGGGGTTGTTGAGGGCGATGAAATTCCGTACCAACCGTGGGCGGCTCAGCGCAAGCGAGAGAACGCTGCTAATTGGTTGGATCGCGATCCCGAACTCCAATGCTATATGCCAGGTGTGCCGCGTGCAATGTATCTTCCGCATCCGTTTCAGATCGTTCAGGGCACCAACAAAATTATGATGGTTTTTGAATTTGCGAATGCCCAGCGGACAATCCATCTGGATGAAGTAGATCCTTATCCGATCGGCGCATGGATGGGACACTCGGTGGGCCACTGGGAAGGGGACACATTGGTAGTTGATGTTTCCAGTTTCACTCCTTACACCTGGTTCGATCGTTCGGGAAACTTTCATAGCGATGCCTTACACGTTGTTGAACGATATACGCCCATTGCCCAAGACGCGTTCCTCTACGAAGCCACTATTGAAGACCCAAAAGTATTTACCAGTCCTTGGAGAATCAGCTTTCCGATCTACCGCCGTCTCGAACCCAATGCACAACTGATGGACTTCAGGTGTGTTGAATGGGTGGAAGAGACGACGCTGGGGCATCTCCGCAAGGAGCAACTCGTCGAGCAGTGGGAAGGGAAGACTATGATTATTGATGTGATCAGGAAAATCCCTCCCGTTGAGGAGTTGTACGAGCGCCTGTGGTCAGGAAATCCACCCGAGCGAGAGTGATTTACAACAGACAGGAGATGAGAGCCCAATGAGAACAACACGAACGGTCATCATGTTTGGTTCGCTTCTAGTGTTGACAGCCGTTCCCGCGTGGGCACATCATGCGTTTGCCGCGGAATTTGACGCGAACCAACCGGTCCACCATACAGGAGTAGTCACAAGGATGGAATGGACCAATCCGCACATCTGGATTCACATTGACGTGACACAGACAGACGGAACAGTAGAGAGCTGGGCTATTGAAGGCGGAGCACCGAATGCTATGTTCCGGCGAGGGTTTACAAGAGACTCTCTCTTGCCTGGAACGGAAATTGTGGTCGATGGTTACAGGGCAAAGGACGGTTCGCGCCGCGCAAACGGAAGAGATCTGACACTTCCTGACGGCCAGACGTTGTTCTTCAGTGGTTCTTCTCGCGGTGCTCCAGTTCAGGGACGCGAGTAAAATGCCCCCCGGCTGGGAGCTTGAAGCGAGCGGCCGCGGCCCAGGCCGGGCAGCGCGGACCGGCGTTGGAGACCGTCTACCACATTGCACTGCGGAACGGTCGAACCTCCTCGAGTCTCACCGCCAGAGGCCGTCGCCTACCGTTGTGAGTTACGTGGCCACCTGGAGCGGCTTCGTTTACGTGGCCTTCGTCATTGACGTGTTCTCGCGAAAGATTGTCGGCTGGCGGGTCACGAATTCGCTGAGAACCGACATCGCGCTCGACGCACTCGAGCAGGCCCTCTGGTCGCGCTCGGACACCGACGATCAGGTTCATCACAGCGACCGCGGCAGCCAGTACCCATCGATCCGTTACACGGAACGACTCGCCGAAGCCGGGATCGAGCCGTCTGTTGGAAGCCGGGGAGATTCTTATGACAACGCGTTGGCGGAATTCGTGATCGGTCTGTACAAGACCGAAGTCGTTCGCAGAGACGGCCCCTGGAAGGGTGTGGATGATGTGGAGTTCGCCACGCTGGACTGGATCGCCTGGTTTAACGACCAGTGTGTCTTCGGACTGGTCGGTGATATCCCACCGGCGGAGTTCGAGCAGAAGTACTATCGGAAGCAACAGTCCGGCCTCTCAGAGACCGGACTCTACTAAAATCGTCTCCGGAAACCCCGGGGCGGTTCACTCCGAGAAAACGAACCCGCAGAACCTTATCGCTCGTTTCGCAGATGGATCGGTTATCAGTGCGTTTCCCTCTTATCTGGTCCTGAACGCCGCTACTTCTTCTGGAGTAAGGGGCCTGGCGCCCAATTTGATAAGTAGATCTCCCGTGCTTTCATGATAGCGGGCAGCGTAGTCGCCGACGCTCGGACTGATCCCTTGAGTGATCATCCAGGGCGTCACACCCCGTTCGTCCTTCACGTCCACCCTGGCACCCTGATCCGCCAAAAACTGGATGATAGCATCCGCTCCTGTATACGCCGCTTCATGCATTGCAGTCCGCGCTCCCTGGTCGACCGCGTTGACATCCGCGCCCAGCTCTACTGCCAGCTTGACAGCCTCCAGCGCATTTCTCTTCTGCTCTTCGCTGCGGAGATTCTCACGTATAGGCCCAGCGGCGGCGGCTACCATCAGCGGCGGCGTATCCTCGCTGCCTTTCAGGAGCGGATCAGCGCCATTCTCCGCGAGTATCCGCATTAAGGCGACATCCCCAGAAACCGCCGCGAGCAAAAACGGCGTCGCGCCCTCCATACGGATAATCGCAGTTCGCGTGGGCAAAACCAGCAGACTCCGGTTGATCCTGGCGTTCGGATTCGCTCCACGCGCCAGCAGCGCCTTGACCAGTTCCGGCATGTTCGGCGGCGCCGGACGGCTGTATGGATCGTAACCATACGCCGCAAGCGGCATCAATCCCTTCCGGACAGCATAGTGCAGGGCGGTAATCCCGTTGCCATCGGCCACATTCGGGTCCGCGCCCCTCTCCAATAAGAACAGCGCGAGTTCCTCCTGACCGCTGGCGGCGGCTACGACCAGGGCGTTGCCGTATTGCGGTGTGGACTCGTTTACGTCCGCTCCGGCCGCAAGTAGTACGCGCGCCGTCTCCACATCACCCCGTTGGGCGGCGAACAGGAATGCAGTGAAACCACCTCTTGCAGTGGCCTGGACCTCGGTTCCGTCATACGCTGCATTGACGTTGGCCCCGGTCCGCTGGACAAGTTCTGGATCCGAATCGGGAGCCTCGACAGCAACAACCGAAATCTCCGCCATACGTGTCTTCGCGTGTATGTCCGTCCCGCGTTCGATTAACGTCTTGATGATGTCGGCGTGCCCTCCAGCGGCGGCCCACATCAGCGCAGTCTGGCCGCGCCGATCTTCTGCTGCGTTCACGTTCGCTCCGCGAGCCAGCAGCGAGTTGACGGCTTCTTCGCTGCCCGTTAGCGCGCATGTCATCAACGGTGTCTCTCCGGTCCGCTCCGCGACATTCGGATGCGCTCCTGCGTCCAGCAGCTTCTCGACCATTGCAGCGCTGCCGTTCCTGCAAGCCAACGACAGAGGCGTAACGCCATGGTCATTACCGGTGTTGACTTCTGCGCCCGCCTTTATCAGGATGTCCGCCGTTTCCAGATCATCCCAGTGAGCGGCCCACATCAGCGCACTAGTTCCATCGGCTTGGCGCGTCGTGACGTCCACGTTTTCCCTCAGGAGCGCACGCACTGCTTCGCTCTCGTTGTTCTTCACGGCCTCGACCAACCGAAGGTCGGCGGCCGAGACGGTGACCGCGAACACTATACCGATCATCCAGGCGACCGGAACTGTTGTCTGGTAGCTCATTACAGTCTCCTTTTCCGATGGGCAAGAGCGCACTGAGCCTACGGTCACGCCGGAAGTTCGAGCCGTCCGTTGCTGTCGCCGAAGGTTTCCATGGAGAGCCCCAGGTTATCGAGCAGGGTCAGGTACAGGTTCGATATCGGCGTGTCCTCTGCTGCATATCGGACATGACGGCCGGTCTTGATCTGCCCACCTCCTCCGCCTGCCAGCAGGATCGGGAGGTTCGTGAAGTCGTGGCCGTTACCTTCACCGATGCCGCTACCATACATGATCATCGAGTGATCCAGCAGTGAACCATCACCGTCCGGCGTCGCTCGCATCCTCTCCAGAAAATAGGCAAACAATTCCGAATGAAAGATGTTGATCTGGATGACTTTCGCAATATGTGCGGGGTTACCACCGTGATGCGTCAGCGCATGGTGTGCGTCGGAAATTCCGATCTCGCGGAAGCTCCTGTCACTCTGTTCTCGGCCCATCATGAAGGTCGTTACGCGTGTGAGGTCAGCTTGAAAGGCGAGTGCGTTCAAATCAAACATGAGCTTGGCATGTTCGTCAAACCGCTCCGGCACCCCGCTCGGCCGCGTCAGAACCGGCAGATCCCGGGAGGACGGTTCTTCAGCCAACTGGATGCGCCGTTCGACGTCGCGGATCGCGTCCAGATACTCGCCAACCTTAACGCGGTCGCTTGGTCCCACTCTGGTCAGGAGTCGATGCGCCGCCTCGGTCACTGCGTCGAGAAGGCTTTGATCCTTGCGGGCTCGCGCGACCCGTTCTGCGGGCTCTGTACTGCTGCTGTCGCCGAACAGCCGTTCGAATACCGCACGCGGCCGGCTCTCCGTCGGCAAAGGTGTAGTTGGGGTTCGCCACGAAAGCGTCCGCAGGACGGCGCAACTCCAGCCCTTTTCGCACTGACCGACCAGATCTGTATTGTGCAGGCCGAGTTCAAGCGAAGCAAGTTGAGTCTGCTTGCCGAGTTCCCGGGCGGCGACTTGATCTATCGAAGGTGCAAGAGGCCCCCTGCGGTTTGCGTGAGTGCCCGTCAGGAAACCGGCGCCGGCGCGCTCATGGGGCGCGAAGTCCTTGTCCACGTCGCTGGGCCGGGCGTACGCCTCCCTCTGGCTCAGCCCGCTAAGCACGAGAAAGCGGTCCTGAAATGCAGCCAGGGGTTCCAGAATGGGAGGCAGGTCGAAAGCGGCGCCCTCCGCAGCCGGGGTCCATTTATCCAACATCATGCCGTTCGGCGCATAGACAACGGCCAAGCGGAGTGCAGGGTTCGGTGCCGCAGCAAAGGCTGGAACCATCCCCTCCAGCAACGGCAGAGCCAGCGTTGCACCTGCACCGCGTAAGAACGTGCGGCGCGGAATGGCCTTTTTGAAAATCATCATGGTGCTGTCGACCTCCTCATCTGAAATGGAGTACTTTCGACGATGCCTAGAACTATCGATGACCATCGGTAGTTGTTAGGAGCGGCTTGGCGCACGATCTGCCGCACAGCCGGGGCATCATAATGCTCGAGTCCTCGGCCTAAGGCATAGGTCAGGACCTTCTCCGTGACCGTAGTGACAAACTGCTCCGGCTTTTTCAGGAGCGCGGCTCGAAGATCGCTTGGGCCGCCGATCTCGGTTCCGTCGGGCAGGGTTCCCGACGGGTCGATAGGAGTCGTGCCCTCCGTGGTGCGCCAGCGGCCGATCCCATCGAAGTTTTCAAGAGCCAGACCGATGGGGTCCATCTGATTGTGACAGACCGCACACGCAGGATTGGCCCGGTGCTCTTCCATCCGTTCCCGTATGGTCAGGAATCTAGCGCCCGAATTTTCTTCCAAATCGGGGACATTGTCCGGAGGTGCCGCTGGTGGAGCACCCAGGATATTTTCCAGCACCCATTTGCCCCGAAATACCGGTGAAGTTCTGTTGGCATAGGACGTCACCGTCAAAATGCTGCCCTGACCCAGCAATCCTCGCCGATTCTCGTCCACTAATCGCACACGCCGGAAATGGCTTCCGTGAACATTGGGTATACCGTAAAACTCAGCCAAACGTTCGTTGACAAAAGTGTAATCGGCATTCAGGAGGTCCACCATGCTGCGATCTTCACGCACTAAACTCTCCAAGAAAAGCTCTGTTTCCCGCTCGAACGCCACCCGCAGGCTGTCATCAAAATAAGGAAAACTGTCAAGATCGGGATCCACCAGGCGAAGATTCCTCAGCAGCAGCCACTGGCCAGCCAGATTGTTAACAAAAGCCTCGGAGCGCGAATCCTGCAGCATGCGCTGCACCTGCTGCTCCAGGACCTCGAAACTGCTCAGCCTTCCCTCTTCAGCCAGATCCAACAACTCTTCGTCGGGAATGCTGCTCCACAGGAAAAACGACAACCGCGAGGCCAACTCGACGTCGCTGATCCGGTAAGCCGTATTTGGGGCTATGCCCAGCGGATCCAGTTCACCGTGGAACAAAAATTCGGGTCCAAGGAGGATCCTTTCTATGGCCGACGCTATTCCGTCTTCAAAAGTTCCCGACTCCCGACCGCTTTGAAAGAACCCAAGCAATTCTTCTATATCGCCATCCGTGAGGGGCCGTCGATAAGCTCGATGCGCCAGAGCGGAAAGCATCTTCCGAGCGCAGCCTTCCTCGTTATCATCAACGCCTGGCTGGCAAGTAAAGATCCGGCGTCGGCTTGGCGTGTCCTCGACACCTTGCGTGTCAAAGGGGCCGCCGATGGTGACGCTGCCTACCGCAGGCAGACCGCCCTTATATTGGGAATATTCGTTCTGGCTCAAACGCTGCTGAAGCGGACCTTCAGGTAATGAGATTTCCTTCAAGAACGCAGCCGTCACGACATGTGTGCCGGCTTTCGCCTGTAACCGGATTTCCAGGTGCTCATCCGCTGTGAGACGCTCGTACTCTTCCTGCGCCGGGTCCCCAAGGTTACCTCTTGAAAAAATTCCCGCGTTCCTGCCTCTGATCTCGCCGCCCACCTGGAACAGCGCAATGCTTCCTCCATCAACGCGAACCTCAAGCTCGTGAGGCTCAGCGAGTCCCCGGATATAGTCCCTTGCGTTTCGCTGCAACCGGATTCTGACGACGTACTCTCCATCGACCGGAAAGTAGTGGTGGATAGCGGTTCCGCCTCGCGTGCCGAAAGCCAAGTCTTCGCCCATGCGGTCATCTTGCATCAGGTACTTTGGAACAGTGTATGTCTCGTAGTAGGGCTGGATATTGGACTCCCCGATAGCCAGTCGAGTGACTTTCCGCGCCGCTGACAGGTACTGTTCCAGGAACAGCGGGGATACCGAAAGTCCATCACCAACATTATCAAATCCGTGGGTCGACTCGTCGGGCGGAAGAAGCGACTGGATATCAAGCGCACTCGTATCCAGCGCGAGCAAATCGCGAACAGCGTTACTGTACTCGGTACGGTTCATACGGCGCATGACCGGACGCCCGGGGTTCAGGTTGCGCTCGGCCGCTTGATCGAGTTTCGCCTCCAGATATCCTGCCAGCGTGTCGTAATCGTCGTCACTCGGCCGCGGCCAACCGGCAGGTGGCATGGCGCCGGTGCGAAGTTTTTTCACGATTCGTTCCAGAACGGGAGCGTTTTCATCGACAGACTCGAAATCCATGCTGCTGAGCACCAGCCCAGCCGTTCTCGCTCCTTCATTGTGACAGGTGACGCAATACTGACTTAGAACCGCACGTTGAGGCGCAGTGGAGGCCGTGGGCGCGCTCAGCGATTCTTGCTGGTTAGTCGCCGCTGCTGAAAAAGACATCACAGGTCGTGGAGTAGTGGGAGTAGTGGCCGCTCGAACGACACCCACAGCCACAACCACCATAAGAGTCTTGCTCAACAAGTGTTTGAGTATCATCGAACACCCTCCGTGACCTGCCGAACACACAAAGGTACTTTAAGGACAGTCATCAACGTAATCCTGTCGCCACAAACTAAAGTGGTTCAGGTAAAATATCGCTTCCGAAAGACATTCCTTCCTTCTTCGCACCTTTGCGACGCTCATTCGACGCACCTTTGCGACGCTCATTCGACCGAAAAAACCAACAACACGTTGCCTGGAGTGATTGCACCGTGATGGGAGTACCCGGAATTCGTGAAGAGCATGCCATCCACAACTGTCGCTCCGGCATTGCTCATCGATCCTCCATTAGCCTTCACACCATTTATAGTCTCGAAGCTCTTTGACGTGTCGTATTCCCAGAGGACCGTGCCCTCTGATGTAGAGATCGCTTGAAACCGACCGTCCATCGTGCCCGAAAAGACGACGCCCGGAATGGCGGTCACAGCCGCTGATCGCGATGACCTGCAGGGGGTTCTGTTTTCGCACGACGGAGCCGGCACTGACCAGATCGTGTTTCCGCCGCGGATCTCCAAGGCGTGCACTCCGCCGCCGGAATCCGGATTCTCTGCATCGAAACGCTGGTTCGCCGCGTACATGACTTCACCATCCACGGCAGCGCCCCACATAACACCGCCGCCATCGGGGTTTTCGCCGATACCTGTCTGCCATATGATCTCCCCGTCGCGATCGGGATCCAAAGCATAAATGCGGGCCTTATTTGCAGCAATGATGATCTGGCGTCCATCCTGCAACTCCGCAAGAATGGGCGAGGCCGCGAAATCAACATCCGGGGCACTGGTATCCGGGCAAGTGTATATATTGCGAATCTCTGGTCGTCCACAACTGCGATTCCAGACATCGTCTGCGGTGACCTGATTGATCCATCGGATCCTCCCGGAGTCCATGTCGAAGGCGACGACGGCATCCGACGTGTGAGTTGCGGGAACGGAATAATTGTTGCCTGTCCCGGAATACAGCAGACGTCGCGTAAGGTCGACGGCCGGAGTGTTCCAAATAGGCGAACCGGATGGTCCCCACATTTGCGTCCCAATGCTGTTCTCTCCGACGCTGTCTGCCTCTTCTGAAATTGTGTAGGTCCTCCACAATATGTCTCCATTCGAGGCATCCAGGGCTAACATGCTTCCTCGAAATGTGCAGCATTGGTAGACCAGATCGTCAACCTGCGATTCCTCACGGGAGGCAACCGGAACGTACAAGCGATTAGCGTGCAGCGCGGGGGCCGCGGTGATTCCCGCACGGGGATGCTCGTCGACTTTCACCTTCCAGAGTAATGTTCCTCTCTGGGCGTCCACCGCGTACATATTTGCGGACTGGTCGCCGAAATACGCTACCTGCTTGCCCTGAGCAACCTCCCCAATGCCGATTGCGGTGCGGACCCCAGCTTCAGTCTCGAACGCCCAATAAATGCAACCGGTTTTTGCATCCAGCGCGAAGACGTCCCCCTCGGCCGTGCCTACATACAGGCGCCCGCCGATGACAACGGGTTGGGTGCCGCCGGAGGTGGCGCCAGGATATCCAAACGCCCACTTCAGCTCTAGGCGCGGCACATCTTCCGCGGCTAAACCTGCATCAGCTGCCGTTTGAAAGCGGGTATTTGTAATGGTCGCGCCCCCCAGCCGTTCCATTGCGGCCCGCTTTGCAGGTTACTAACCGGCTCGCCGCCAAGAGCTGGAGCAGCACCGCAAAAAGCGGACTCAGGAATTATATCCGGCTCTGCATCTCCAAAGGCTTTTCCGCTGAGGTATTCCGCCAGAATGCGCCGCTGCCTGCGGCTGCGTTCCCTAGCCTCCGTTCTCATAATTCCATTCTCAAGCACATCCAGTATGTGCTCCGGCGTCATCTGTCTCAGCTCGCCACGTCCAGGTGCTCGCTCCTCCTGACCATCGGAGACTTCATGACAGTTCGCACAATAGGTCTGGAAGAGAAACTCACCATCCTGCTGCGCATGCAGCGACGATACACTCAGAACACCAACTGTTAAGCAGAATGCCCAAGATAACGGCGCTCGGAAGGTCATATACTCCTCCGTCTACTCCTCCATCGCATTTCCATGACAGACACCCAAGTCAAACAAAGTGCTTCCGGATCCTCTCCGGGGATTTTGTCAGTGATCGTTCCACAGGGGTCCTTGACCGTCAAGCGAAAATGGGGTGGCGGGATACTTGCCGATGCGCATGCCGCCTCGACGCTCCGTCAGATCCCTGCGTCACTGACTGTCGTCGCTGCCATGTCTGGTATTGCCGTACGCCGCTGTCTGTCGTCGTCGGTCGTCTTGGCGCACCCGGCTGAGGGCACGCTGATATTGGATTCGCAGTCAAAGGCGCCTTAACTGATGATCGAACCGCTACCGAAAGTTTCAACGATATGTTGGATTTTCAACAGGCCCGACATTCAACGCTTGTCGTAGCCGCTCTTGGAACACCGATGTTTTCCAAGAGTTCATCATCCCGCGGAATCACTTTATACATCGGGATGCCTTGTTGGAGGGATCGCGGGGATCTATGGTGGGGAGTTCTTTGTCTCGATAAACCTCATGGCAAAGCAAGCAGGCATCAGCTAACTGGAATGTGATCTCGGTCAGAACATCCTGATTTCTGGTCTGTGACGCTCTATAGGCGGCCCGTCCTGCTTCAACGAGCTCTTCGGTGAATCTTATCCATTCGGGATCATCAACCGGGACGGGTCTACCGTTCTCGCACCTGCGGCCAGGTGTCAACATCAGTGGCGCGGATTCAGCCAAAGCAATGGCCGCATAATCCACAAGTTCCCAACCGGAGTAGATACCTGAACCCCAAACCGTCCAATTAAAACCACCCGCCGTGTCGATACTATCCGGACGGGCCAATGGAACTGCAGGATCGTGACTTTGAACATTAAAGATAATATTCGAGCTCGGGAAATAGATGCCCCGCATGACTTGAGCAAGGTTACCTGAGGGCGAAAAAGGCCGTGACGGAGATAAGCCGACGCCGTCCTCCGGCTGAACAATGTTCGTCGTAGGCCATGTGACCTCCCTGAGCGCGACTTCATCGGCGCTCAGTTCCGCTCCTCCAGCTGGGAACCCGCCGACTTGTAACATGTAAGCAACGACGTCAGTAGTTTGCTGGCTACTGAGGCTTCCAGCATCGCCCTGAGGCATCGTATTTTGAATTTTACTGACAAGTTGCCACACCGGTTCCTGTTGCCAATACCTAAGATAATCATCTCCGACTAGCGGAGGTCCGAGTCCTCCGGCAAGGGTTTCGCCGTGGCAAGCCATGCACATTTGCGCATAAATAGCCTGGCCGCGCCCGGCTTGATCCTCTGTGTACACACCTTCACTTACCGTCTGTTGAGCCTGGACTCCAGAAAAGAAAGGTACACAGATCAATAAACCTATGGTGCCGAAACAACTGAATGCGATCAGCCTCGGTGGTGGCATACTTGCTTACACGAATACGTCATTATTCTTTAGGTCGGATACGCTATAACCTCCACACAGCAAGCGCTGCTGGCTCTGGCCCAAAGCACTCAGGTCGCTTGGTAGTTGGCGTGCATCGTAAATCCACCAAGATGCACTAGAGTCGCTTAAGTTGACAATACCGCAGCGCCACTCAGACCCAGAGTTCTTTCATCGGCCTCCAAAACGGTTATTTAGCGAAAACCCTGATCCAATGTCCATAGTAGCGGGATCAGGACCACGTCCTTCCGCGAAAGCTTTCTCGGCGGCACGAGTATTCGCAATCATGCCGAGCAGGCCGTAATTCCCCTCATGACAGTTACTTTCGTAGACCTGATTAGCTTGGTTGCTGTCCTTCTGCATTTCTCGGACGGCCGTCCACGGTCTCGTCCAGGTCGTCGGGTCTTCGAGCGTGACCTCGACCTCCAGTGTGTCCGCATCGACTCGCCTGTAACGCTCCACCAGATGTAAATTCTCGCGCGATCCACGGTACGCGTTCAGGTAGTTAAAATTCGTGGTGTCGACGACCAGCGTATCCCCTTCCCAACGGGCACGCGCATCTCCATACCGCTGGCGGATGTGACTTGGGAGATGTGGATTGTTTGTAATGGGAATAACTCGATTGAATCCTGAACCCTGACCGATGTCGTAGGAAATCGCCACGGCGCCAGGGGACTGTACAATTCGCCCCACGCCGCCGAACACCGGTAAGCTCGATCCGAGGCAACGTTCTCCAGTGGACCGATCCTCCGGATCATCGGCACGATTCATACGTTGAATGTTGTAATCCGGAGAAGGTTCCGATCTCCTCGGAGATGGCCGTCCAGGTCTGCCACCCGATGTGCCCTGCAGCAAGTCGGCGAGATACTGTAGCTTCTCAGTAATTCTCCGTTCGGCCTGTGGCGTTACGGGAGGAATTCTTCCGTCGGGTGGATCGATAACCATCGAGGTGCGCGGGCCTCTCACCAGTGTCGGATCGGCCATCCAGAACTGGTTATATGCACCCTGAATATCCCTTTCACTGCCAGCAGGCCCCCGTTCATCACGGCCCAGATCAGCCTCAGCCCGTTCACGTAGCCGCTGCTCTTCGGCCGCGATTTCTTCCTGTGTCAGAAACTCCCTGGTGCCGAACTCTTCCGGGCGCTCTAGGGGTGTAACATAGTGATTGCTCCATATTCCTTGCAAGTCTGGATCGCCCCAGGGTGTCCTCAGCGGAACCTGGCTGGCCTGGCCCGTAACGGAGGTTGATAGCAGGGTTATACTTACGATCATTGTCGTCACGGCCATCAACGCTGAGAAAATGCGACTCTTTGTCTTCATAAAGACCTCCTTCCCCTAGTGTGCGGTCTTCGGGGTTCACCCGAATCAATACTGCCTTTCGATCTCGAATTCGCCACTGATCTGAGAACTACCCGTGCGGTCACCGTGACTCCAGCTTCCGGCAATGCTGTCTGCGTCGGCCATGCCGTCAATCATGTAATGATACGTAGATCCGCCCCGGCCACCTACGGTCGCTTCCATATGGACGCTGCCAGTCTGCGGGTTGAACGTCGTGTTTTCCAGTTCAACGGTTCTAACTCCGTGAGTCAAGCTTCCCTTCAAGGCAGCGCCGTCCCATTGGAGCACTACGGTGGCGTAATTACGGTGGTCATTCACATCAGCTCCCCAAGTGCCCGTCCAGGTGCCAGTCAAAGGATCGTTTGCGGTCGTTTGAACGACAGTACCTCGGGGAACGGGGTTGCCATAGACCTCGAACCAGTCCACCCGGCTCAATCCGCCGGAACCGTGGCCCGTGGCACGGGACAAATCGGTGTAGCCGACCTCGTCGACCATCGTGAGATCAGTGTTGTCCATCCACGGGGAGCCGCGAACCAAGAACACATTGACCGGGTCCAATATCTTCCACCGTATATCCGCGATTTCGATTTCACCCTCAGCATAATCCTCCGTCGCTTCTTCCGTTTGATCTCCCACCAGATATGTTCCGTCTGCAAGTTTCAGAACCGGTCGGAGCAGGTGGAAACCCGATATCTGAAATTGCCAGCGGATCTTAGCACCCGGAGTGCTCAGGTCTACGTAATTGGTTCTTTCTTTGAACAAGACGGTCCAGGCGCCTTCAGTCAAGCCCGTCCATGTAAAAGTGCGCAGGTTATCCGCCGAGCCCGTACGATTAACCATCACTTCACCCGCTCCAGGGCCGTACATCTTGAGCTCCAGATTCGGATTTTCGACGAGATCCTGAGTTACGAACACTTGAGTTTCCGCGGTACAGTCAAAACAAGTTTGACCCACTCCTGCGGGTGCTTTCCAGTCTTCTCGTAAGAACAGCGGCGCTGCCGGATCGGCGGCGGCCGGTGAATTGTCTACGGTAGAAGTTCCGGGAGTGCAGCCGGCCAACAGTGCAGCAATCAGTACGGCAGCAAATCCGGACAGGCAATGATTCGGCGAGAAGCCAGCGTTCATAAGTGTCCCCTCACGATCGTCGTTGCTGTGCGTCTGAATTCCTGTTTGCGTGTCGTCCGTGGCTCCATAGTCGCTTACTGCAGGCATTGGTGAATAAATCCAGACTATGGTGCCGGCAAATATATCACATGAAGGCTTGGACAGTGGGAAACCGCCGATACCGGCGAGATCTGACATCATGAACGATGCGTCCTCGGTTCTTCGGGAATCGCCGGTCGGGAAAACGCACGGCACTTCGCTTTGACGGCAGCGCCATGATTGGCCGATTTCGGGAACTACTAAGGAGTCGGTGACGTTGCGAACGGAGTCACCTCAGGTTGATCAACAGACCCCAAGCCTCCTAAACTCGTCGCGATGACGTTACGCAGACAATGCCGTTGAACGACATCGACGAGTCGAGTAACCTCCAGGACACAAAAACCGGGCCAAATTAGAATTCGGGCCAAATCAGAATTCAGATTAGGAGTCCTAACATGCAAATTCGCTACCTTAGTTTGATAGTGGCTTTGGCCGGGCTGTGTTTCCCCTCAGCAGTCGTCACAGAGGTCGTCGCGGGGCAACGTCCCGTACTCAACCCTTTAGGGGGCCTGCCCCGAGAGTATTTTGTCGAAGTGCCCTACGACACTACTTATAATGCGCGGGATTTCTCGGGTATCTGGTTCCGGGTTGGCGGCGACTGGGGTCATGGCCCGGAACGCACAAACCCTCCTCTGACGCCGGAAGGCCTGGCGGTAATGAAGACGCATCGCCCCACGCACACCTACCTGCCGGAAGTTATAGAAGCCGTCTCCAATTACGAGGAAACAAACTATCCCGCAGCCACGTGTAACCCGAAAGGTTTTCCGGCGATGGTCGCCGATCTCAACCACGATCATCACGAAGTGATCATGCTCCCGGACCGGATTCACCAGATCTGGCAAGAGGAACGAATGTTACGCGAGATCTGGATGGACGGGCGGGAACTGCCTTCGGGAAACAATCTGGCGAACATCGGACCGTCGTGGATGGGCATGTCTGTGGGCGAGTGGGAAGGCAACACTCTTGTCGTCGAGACAATCGCCCTCGACCCCAGAGCCTGGCTCGATTCATATGGTTTTCCAAAGAGTGATGAGGCTCGATTTATCGAGCGGTACACGCGGACTGACCCAAAGACTCTCGAGGTTGAAATTATAATGTACGACCCGAAGTACTACACCGACCCCTGGATTTCCGACATAAAGGTCTGGAAAAAAGAAGATCGGAACGCGCGTCCGGTCAACAATTTCGGATGGCACGGATTGTTCTCGGGACTCAACGATTTGCTCTGCGCACCGCTGAATCAGTTTGGAGGAGTCGGCGGTGATTGAGTTTCAGCCCTCGTGCCGAGACCACAGAACTCTTTGGGGAATTTAGTCTCGGAGGGAGACGAAGCAGGGGTATGCCCATCCACGGCAGCGAGGGTGGACCGCGTTGTAGCCATCAATCCCAATCCAGCTGTGTTTCAGACGAACCCGGACACCATTGGAGACTCACGGGGAAGTGCTGCGGGGTCAAACTGAGTAGATCTGGAACGGAGACCCAATTCGGCCCGTCAACAAACCGTGATGTGTGCTGATCTCGAGAATTAGGTCTCCGTCCCAGATCTGCCGCCCTGCTGGTGGGTCTGTCTTGCGTCTGTTGCGCTGCTGGCGTGCTCTGCCGGCTTGGTCCCCGCCTGGTTCGAAAACCAGGCGGGAACTCGCTGTTAACTCAGGCGGTCCATACTAGAAGAAGTACTTCAACGCGAACTGCATGATCCTCGGGTCTTCCGCGTTGAATATCCGCCCGAAGTTTCTGTTTGAGAAGTCCGATTGCGGGTCCTGGAGCCGCCGCGAGTTGGTCAGGTTGAAGGCTTCCGCTCGAAATTCCAGCCGCTGCGCTTCACCGAACTGGAACTCTCTCGTAAGGGAGATGTCGAGCCCCCAGAAGCCGGGACCGTGAACGACGGCCCGGCCCAGATCCCCCAACGTACCCAGGGCCGCTTCCCCGAACGCGTTGGTATTGAGATAGTTGTCCGGGTCGTCCTTGTCGCCATACGGGTCGCCCAGGACCAGATTCGGACGTTGCTCGTCATCGTCAACACCCGTCAACGCCCGGTCCTGACCCGACCTGATGTTCAGAGGTCCGCCCGTCCTGAGTTTGAGGATGGGCGACAACCGCCATCCGGACGCCACGGCGCGCAGTCCCGGGCTTGAAAACTCCGGCGACTCCAGCACGGCCGTCACATTGGCCACGTGCCGCCGGTCGGAGCCGAACTCCATGCAATCGCCGCGGTCCCGGTTCCGGTCGTTCGGATCGCCGTAGCTTGCGTTACCGAAAGTGCCGAGCTGCCTTCCGCCCGGATCGGTGATGCAATGCGACCACGTGTAGTTCATGTTGATGTTGACGCCGGTGGCGGCCTGGCGCTTGACGTCGACGATCAAACCATTGTAGCTAGACGTCGCGCCCCAGTCGATTCTTGACGTCCCCCCAATCAGGCCGCCGTTCACCGGATCCGCCAGGGTCAGCTCGCGCCGACTCTGCGTGTTCCTCCCTGTGGAGCATGGGGCGCCCGGGTTCACCGTAAAGTTAACGATCTGGCCGTTGTGGCTGCAGTTCCCGTTTGCATCGCCGACGCCCGGTATGAACGCGGCCGGGTTTATGTCCACGGCCGACGGAAGATGGATCGTGTGGTTTCCGAGATAGCTTCCCGATACGAGCCAATCCCCGATTTGCCTCTGGAGGCTCAGGCTCCACTGGTCCACCCGCATGTTCCCCGTGTCCAGGTCCAGACTGATCCCCACGGGGGCCGGCGGCCACGGGAAATCGGACGACACAGCTGCAGCGCTCGGCAGCGGGAACGGATCTCCGCCGGGAAAGCCGGCCCACGGATCTTCCCAATCCACATTGCGTCTCTCGATCCGCGTCGCAAACGGAATGGAGGTCCCGAGGCCGGTAAGGTAGCGCAGGTTCATGGTGTCATAGAAGGTTGCCCCGGACATCCGCAGCGACGTGCGGCCGTCGCCGGTCACATCCCAGGCCAGTCCGAAGTTCGGCGCAAAATTCGACCATGACCGCTCATAAGGGTAGGGATCCGGGTATCCCGCATCGCCCTGGAAATAAAAGCCTGCAGGTGCATTAACGAAGCGGGTCGACTTGATGCCCTGGTCGAACCTCCCACGGTCGAAATTACTGCCGGTGCCGTCGAGACTCCGGATGGGAAAATGCGGCGTCCAGCGCAGGCCGTAGTCGAGGGTCACCGTCGGCGTCACATTCCAGACATCGGCGAAATAGACGTTGAGGTTCGTCTGAGCCTTGTTCTGGAGGGCGAACGTGCCCTGCCTGACTCTATCCGCCGCGCCGAGCATGAAATTATGGATGCCCCTGAATCTGATATTCACCTTCGCCCCGCTATCGGAGAACGAGTTCGAAAACCACCCGACCCATTGCGCGCCGATCGTCATCTGGTGGTTGCCCCGCAGCATGCTGAGATCGTCGCTGGCCCCGAAAATCGCCGTCTTGGCCGGACCCGCGCCGCTCCAGCCCGTGGACCACCCGCCCGTCACGGTGTAATTCGGACCGTCCGGAAAGTGAGTGAACATGTTGAGACCGAGCTCGCCCGGACCGCCGCTTGTCGCCGTGTAGTTGGGGGCGGTCTTGCCGCCCGCAACGCGGCTCCCCGTCAGCCGGAACGAGTTCACCGTATTGGGACCGAACAGATAGGTGTCGCCGAGCGCGAAAAGGTTCGCCCAGCCCTGCTTGGCGTTGTTCGCGCTTCCGCTGATGAGCAGGCTCCCGGTCAGGTCGAAGGGCGAGGGGTTGTTGATCCGATCGACGACATACCGGCCGAATATCGAGTGCTCATTGCTCTTCTGGTAGTCGACGCGAAAAACGCCCTGGTGCTGGTCTTCCTCCTCGGGAATGCCGTATTTGACTTCGCCGCATTCGTTAAACGGCGTCGGCAGTTTGTTGGCGAACAGTACCGACGCTTGGCTGAACAGCGCCGGATCGATCCGGTTGTTGACGAACGGCGCGCCCAAGGTAGTCGCCCGGCCGCATGCCGCGGACGAGATTGTCGTAAAGTCGCCCGCCATCATCGCCGGCGTCGGCACGAATGCGGTCCGGTCCGACGGAGCCTGGCGGAACGTCGTGCCCTGGTAGCCTGCGAAGAAAAACAGCGTATCCCCGAGGATCGGCCCGCCGATCGTGCCGCCGAACTGGTTCCGCTTGATCGTGTCGCGCGCGGACGCGAACGTGTTCCGGGCATTGAACTTCCCGTTCCGCACGAACCAGAACAGGTTCCCGTGAAACTCGTTCGTGCCCGATTTCGTCACCATCTGCACCGAACCCGAAGCCCGCTCCCCGACGCTCTCGGCGCCCGCGCCGCCGCTCTGGACCTTGAACTCTTCGAGCGCATCGGGAAACGGCATCGACAGATACCCGCCGAAGGCCGGCATGTTGTGATAGGCGCCGTCCAGGGAGTAATTCAACGAGGAGCCCATACCGCCCGCCACGGCGACATTCCCCTTGCTGAACGGATCCCGGCCGCCCGTGCCATCGAGCTTAGGCGCAGGCGTCACCCCCCCGGTAAGCTCGACCAGGTCGACGAGCGCCCGTCCGTCCAACGGCAGCTCCAGCAGACGGGTGTTCTCCATTATCGAAGACACGCCGACGTCCCGCGTCTCCACGAGCGCGGCGCTGGCCTGGACCTCGATCGTCTGCGTCACCTGACCGACTTCCAGCTCAATGTTGAGAACCGGACTGTTGCCGACCTGCAGCACAATGCCCGTCTGGACAAAGGTCTGGAAGCCCGGCAACGTCGCCGTTACCTGATACGGACCTAACGGAAGATTCTGCAAAGCGTACGAACCTGTTTCGTTCGATACGACGATCCGCATGAACGCCGTTTCGGTTTGCGTCGCCGTGACTTCAACGCCGGGTATGAAGGCCCCGGTAGTATCGGTAACTCTTCCACTGATTTGAGCCGTCGCCTGCGCCCATACGCCCGTGCAACCTAAAACGGTTAGCAGCACGGCTCCTAAAACACTCCGGGTCACTGTCCGCATCGTCATCTGTCTCATGTTCCCGATCCCTCCCATTCTGATCCCTCCCATTCTGATCCCTCCCATTCTATGAATCCAACAATAGCCTGATGGTGACACCTCTTTATCAACCGCCTCCCAAGATGTCAAGCAGGATGTCAAGGTAAACTCCCCCACTTGCGGCAACCCCTCAACAAATGGCTTGACGGTAAACCGGGCGTCCGATTATATATAGGGGGGCACAACAATATTAATTTGACGCCGCCAGCAGAAAATCGAGGGGGAGGCAAAAGTGAAACCACTAAAATTGGCTCTAGTGTTCGGAATGGCTTTAAGCCTGACGCTTGTCTTAAAGGCAGCACTGCCTCAGCAAGAGCAGCCAAGCCAGCCGCAGGTGGATCAAAACCGTATCGAGGAGGCCCACGCGCCGTTGTTTTCCGGCCAGGATCAGGCTGCGGAGGCGAGCCGGCTAACGGAAGCCGTGGCTGCGGCATTGGCGGACACGGGGGCTTCCTATGAGCCAATCGCTTCAAAGAACTTCGTCGACGAATTCGTCTTCGGGAAGATGGAACGCGACAATGTCCCCCATTCGCCGCTGGCGGGTGATGCGGAGTTTCTGCGAAGAGCCTACCTCGATGCAACAGGGTATTTGCCGACCTCGGATGAGGTCCGGTCATTCCTCGCTGACACCGCTCCGGATAAGCGCGACACGCTGATCGACTCTTTAATCGGCACAGAAGCGTACGTCGACCAGTGGGCGTATCACTATGGGGAACTGTTCAGAACAGACGACGCCCGTTTTCATCTTTGGACAAAGCAATGGATTAGGGTAGACCGGCCCTATAACGAAGTCTTCTATGACATCGTCACCCCGACCACTAAGCAAATGGGGGGGATCCCGGCGGCGATGTACTACGATCCCACCGCCTACACGAACACCCGCTGCATCTTTATTACCGATAGCGACCATCAGCAAGCTTTCAACCGTCTGGACTGGTCGGATGAGGTGACGTCGGATCTTTTCCGTGTCTTTCTTGGAGTGACGACGGACTGCTTTTCCTGCCATGACGGCGCGGGTCACACCGACACCGTGAATCTTTGGTTGACCAGCAAGAGGCGATCCGAGTTTCACCAGCAGTCGGCTTTTATTGCAAGCGCGGGGCTCACAGCCAGCGGTGGTTTCCAGAATGGCAACGCCTCGATCAACAGCTCGGGGCAAGGATATAACACCGGAGACGACTGGCCTTACTACACTCCGGCAGAAGCGCGTTTTCCGCGCGATGGTCGAACCTACGAACCGGCGTTCCTGCTGACCGGAGAAACGCCAGCCCCCGGCGAGGACCCTCGTAAGTTTTTTGGCCGGGTAGCGCCTGATCATATCCAGTTCGCCCGCGCGGCGGTCAACATCATTTGGAAGAAGTTAATGGTGGTCGGTCTGGTCGAGCCCTACGATGGTTTTGACCTGCTGCGGCTGGATCCGAACAATCCGCCACCGGAGCCGTGGACCGTTCAGCCGACCAATCCCGAATTGTTGGAGGCGCTGGCTCAAGATTTTCGCGAAAACAATTTCAGTATCCAGCGTGTGATCAAGACCATTATGAAATCGAACGCCTATCAACTTTCCACCAGCTTTCCAGGGGAATGGAATGACGCGTTCATTTCATATCATGCGCGGAAGTTCGCCCGTATTTTGACGGGTCCGGAGGCAGCCGACATCGTCGCGCAGGCGACCGACACTCCGGCTACGTTCGAGTTCGAGCAGTATGGTGAGGCGAAGAGGTACATCAAGGAGTTGACCAATCCCGCACAAATGAGAATTGACCGGCGTACCGAAAACAGGGAAACGTTTGCGTTCATGCAGGCCTATTACCAGTCCGAGCGAGCCCTGCCACCGACCGATAAGAGCATGGCCAGTCCGGTACAAGCGATGATGATGATGAGTTCGCCAGTCATTACGACCCGGGTGGCCGCTGATGGGGAGACGCGGGTTGCGAGCTTATTGAGCTCCGGCAAATCCGAGGATGAAATGATTGAGGATCTGGTCCTTTCGAGTCTGTCCCGCTTTCCCACCGAAGAAGAGATGGTGGTGGCCAGGCGTTTGATCAGTGAAAACGGCAGGAGCAAGGGCGTCGAAACCATTCAGTGGGTGCTCCTGAATAATCCGGAGTTCTTGCTGAATCGTTGATGCAGTGGAGTCCGATACCGAAGCAAGGTAGCTTTTCAGGTGAGGAGAACAAACAATGAGACAACGCATAAAAGACATGAGCCGGCGCGACCTGCTGAAAATATTCGGTGTGGGTGTGGCGGGCTCGCTTGCCGGAGTGACGTTCCCCCGTAAGGTTCGGGCCGCCCAAGGTGCGGTGACCCCACGCAAGACGGCGCGTAACGTTATCGTGATCCAGAACGGGGGCGCCCCGAGCCCGCCTGAGGTCTTCGATTTCAAGGAGACTCGGGAGACCGCGCCGGATCTGGATCCGCAACCGGTGAATGGGAATCGCGATTTCATTTTGTCGAAAACCCTGTTCCCTCGGGCCCATGAAGTGTGGGCGCCCCACGCCTCCGTCGTCCGCGGCATGAGGGCCGGCGGCTTGGTTCACTTCCCGGCGCAGTACTACCAGCAGGCGGGCCGTGCGCTGAACAGTGCAATTGTCCGAGAGGTCCCGGCTTTCGGCAGCGTCGTTGCTTATGAACTCGAGTCCGAGCGTCGAGAATCCGACACGTTTCCCACATTCATCAGTACCGATCTGTGGAACATTCGGTGTTCGCCGATTGGGTCTGGAATGTTGCCCTCTCGCTTTGCGGGACTAGACCTCAACACGAACAGCGTATTCAGTAGCTTCGGCGGTGGGAGTGACGCGGCAGCCGATGCAGTTTTGGAGGAACGCTGGGAGGCCCTCGGCCGATGGTCCGAAGTCGCGAGGGTGGGCTCCGACCGCTTCGGTCCGAAGAGCGAAGAGTACGAGGCTTCCTATGACTACGGCGTCAATGTTTTACTGGATCCGCGATTTAAGCAGGCGCTCGCCCTGACCGAGGAGGAGAAGGAGCGGTATGGCGTGAATCTCGACGGCGGCGCGACGAAACTGGGCCTGGGCATGCTCCTGGCGCGGAATCTACTGGCCGCAGACGCCGGGGCACGCTTCCTATGGGTCGCGAACGGCTACAATGGTAGAAACGGGATATTCGATAACCATGGGGGTATGTACGCCCGGGGCGTACCTCCGACCAGAGAGTCCCTCCCGTTATACCAGAGCGTCCCGAGGTTCGATCGGGCGTTTTCGAGCCTGGTCGAAGATCTAATGGCCCTGCCCGGCAGCGAAGCTGGAAAGACCCTCTTCGATGAGACGCTGATTGTCCTCAGCCAGGAATTCGGACGGACTGCGGAAATGAACCCTGCCGGCGGCCGTGATCACTGGGGCGAGGCGTACCCGGATGTGTTTCTGGGAGGCGGCGTCCAGCCCGGCCGCATCATCGGCAAGACGGACGAAATCGGCAAATTGTCGGTTGATACGGGTTGGGGATTTAGAGAACAACCGATGATGGATCACGTTGTGTCGACGATCTATTCGGCTTTGGGCATCGACTACAGCAAGGTAATCCAAGACACGCCGTCGGGACGGGAATACGAGTACCAGCAGACGGCGCCGCTCGGCGGCCCGGCGTTTATTCCCCGGTCGGAAATCCACGAGCTGTTTGCATGAACAAATCAATAGTATTCACGATTCTCTGCTGCGTTTGCGCCGCGTTGCCAGTCGCGGCGCAAGCACAGGTGCCGGAAGACATGGTGCAGATTGCCGCGGGCGAGTTCTGGATGGGCCGCGCCTATGCCAACGGCAATGACGTACGGGATAACCAGCCGCGGCTCTTTCGGGATGACAGGCCCGCCAACCTCGTTCATCTGGATGCCTTCTCGATTGATAGATACGAGGTAACGAACTCCGACTATGCCCGGTTTCTGGAAGCGACGGGCGGAGAAGCACCATGGCACTGGCCCTATGGCGAAATTCCGGATGGCCAAGAGATGCAAGCCGTTTCCAACGTGAACTGGTTCGAGGCCGACGCCTACTGCGCGGCGGCGGGCAAACGTCTTCCCAACGAAGCGGAGTGGGAGAAAGCGGTGCGCGGGGGAGGCGATCGGCAAATTTACGCATGGGACGGTGGCATCGTGGCCGACGAGTATCGACCTCAGTTCGAAGCCGGCGGACCCGCAGCTGTTTCCCTTAACCAAGCCGCGGCCGTCGGGTCCTATCCGCCCAACGGTTATGGTCTCTTCGACATGATCGGTAACGTTATGGAGTGGACCAATGACTGGTATGAACGCGGTTACTATGTGTTTATGCCGAAAAGTAATCCACAGGGGCCGGAGGACGGGATATACAAGAGTGTTCGAGGCGGTGGTTGGGCGGAAGGCCGTGGCCGTGGTGGAAAGCTGGGGAATCATTACCGCAACTATAGTGATCCTGAACAACGTGCCCTCACAATAGGCTTCCGCTGCTCACTGTAATAGAGACTCAGAACAACTTCAGGAACCAACTCGATGCGTAGGGTGCCTATCGCAATCTTTGTCACACTCCTTTCATTTACTATGTTCCAGGCTCAGACCCCGACTGAGCCGCCATCCGCAGAGGCGGGGCCCGACCCGACCTTTTTGGGGCAGGAATGGGTGGATCAGCTGAATAGAATTTTCGACTGGCATATAACCATGGATGGAAGGGAAGAAGGCATTGACGAAGGTGTCGATGCCTTTCTTGAGCTATTAGCTCCCGATGTGCTTGTGGAAGTCCCGCCACACGATGAAAAACAGATTGGACCCGTCATGCTCATCGGCACCAGGCCGGTCCGGCAGTGGGCCACGAAGCTGGCCAGAACGTACGTCGAGGTTGTCTATAGTTTACAGCGTCAGACCGAACAGGAGTTCGAAGGACAACGGATGGTCTACGCCAAGCAGTTGTCTTGGGGCGGAATGGGTATTTCGTTCCCGATCTTCGTTGACTATTCTACGCGTACGGATCGTCGAAGGTTTTTGGAGGTGGGAGCCGTGTTCATACAATATGGCGAGGACGGAAAAATCCAGCGGTTCCGTCTGTTCCAGTCGGAGAAAGAGGAGGTTTTGGCCGACTAGTTTTCCGTTAGGGTTTGATCAACCAGTCGTCGACTCTTTGACGGCATCCTCAGCAACCGCAATCTCATTCGCCACCTCCAAAAGCTTCCTCAAGTTTCCGAATGTTGCTCCGAGATCACTTCATTATTTGATGATACGGCCCGCCACTCGGCGAGGGCCGTGACTGCCGCAATAACTATGCCCACAAAAAAAGACTTTCGAATCAAATTTTCCCCCCAATTGCTTCAACGCACAGACGTATACTGACACCGATGCTAAAGTTCCGATAAGCAAACACCAACCATTTCGGATGAGGGACAAGTTGAGTCCGAGCGAGGCCCTTGCGGGTGGGGCCTGAAGTAGAATCCAAACCAGTCGATGATGCATTCTCATTGTATAGGGGTACGGGTGGCGTGGAGCCCGGCTACAAGTATTGCGATCCGGAGGCTTCCAGAAATGAGGTGTGTTTCGCCTACCCGGAGCCAAGTATCAGGAAGATTGACAGCAACAATCAATTTCCAACGATAAGGAGAGTGCCATGAGAGGCTATCTGGCGCCTGCGGTGTGTGGCGTACTGCTCGGTGTGAGCGGGATCGTCACGGACGCCAACGCACAGGCCGGTGAGGTCGGGGTGCATGTGCCGGCGGCCAGGTCCGCCCTGCGGCCGGGGGTCGAAAATCCCTTACAGCCATTTCACATTTTCGACGCATTGTTCGACCAGATGTGCGCCGAACCCACACTGCCGGATCAGATCCGGCAGCAGGACCGGAGTGTGGCAATGTCGTGGTCGGAATGGTACCGACGGCCGGTTAGGCTTTTCGACAATCTCTATTCTATAGGCGCACAGGATTACCCGGTGTATGCCGTCAACACCTCAGAAGGGGTCGTCGTTATCGACCCGGGCTTCGAATACAACAGCGAAGACGTGATCCTGAACCTGCTCAGGTTCGGTGTCGAACCCGAGAACCTCAGCTTCATCATCGTCTCGGATGCCCTTGTCGACCGCTATTCGGGCGCGAGCGTCCTCCAGAGAACTTACCCGTCAGCGCGTGTAGTGATGTCGGAGGCGGCCTGGGAGGCCGTGGCGGGCGACAACAATCCACCCGAGCTCAAGCCGATGCGGGACATGGTGGTCACCGACGGCCAGGCGCTCACGCTGGGGGACGTCACGATCACATTCTATGTTACTCCGGGCCAGACACCGGGCACGCTTTCGATGATTATCGAACCGCTGTGGAACAATCGGAGTGTGACTTCGGACGAAGACCGGCACGTGGCCGCCTTCTGGGGCGGCGCAGACATCGCGATCGGCCGGCAGGGAGTCCGGTATTTTCCCGACGGCGTGACGATGATGAACACCTGGGTGGATTCCACACGGCGGTTCAAGGATATTGCCACAGAGGCCGGAGCCGATACGATCCTCACGACGACCTACAGCCACGGGAACATTCCGGAGAAGGAGCGCGTGTGGAGAATCATGAATCCGACTGCAACGCGAGATGTAGAAGACAGATATGGAGGCTTGTTCTTTGACTACGAGGGAGAGCCCCATCCGTTTGTCAGCCGCGACGCTGTCGACCGTTTTTTCAGCGTCCTCCTCGAGTGCTCTCAAGCTCAACGGGATTTCCGAGAGTAGTATTTCCGAGAATAGTAAATGACGGGTTCAGGTATGGCTGCGCGACGACGGTGGGCCGGCGTCAAACGCAACAATGCCAGAATCAAGCGAAAAGAGCCGTTTCGGGAGGATCACGTCGGCGAAAGCCCCGCGAATCTTGCGATGTCGCTTTGAAGTAAGCCTTTTGAGACGGGCTCAGTCGGCGCTTTGACTTCCGGCCCGTACCGCGAGCGTGGAACAGGCCGGAGGGGTTCTCTCGATGCTTGATTCTCGAATCTGAGGACGAGCGTTCTAAGATGCGATTTGTTCCGCATGCTTTAGGAGGATGCCAATGACAGGTGTAAGGAAGGTTAGAGTGACTTGCCAGAACCGAGGATGGAACCCGATTGCAGTCGGCGGCTTCCTGACGTTGATGATTCTGTTTGGGCCTCCGATTCTGGCCTCCCAGAGCTTTGAGCAGTTCGATAAGTCCTTTCCGTTTATCGGGAGCTGGGGTACGGGGATCGACAGAGGGGCTGCAGGTCCCGCCAGCGAGGACCGCGGCAACTGTGGTGGCCGCCTGGGAGACTATGGCGAAAAACTGTTGAACTGCTCGATGCCGGCCGACCAACTCCCGTTGAACAAACGCGGAGAGGCGTGGCTGGTGTTTGCGGACCACCGGGCGTCTCCGGCGCTGGCCGAGTGCGCGAATGTGGCCATTCCAGTGGCGTTCGATAGTGGGGTGCTAATAGCAGGGTATCGGGACCGGCTCGTGTTTCAACATCCGGATCCGGCGGACCAGATTGCCCGGCAGGTTCTGGTGCAGATAGGATTGTCGGAGCGATAAGAACAGAAGTGCGTTACGGCGATGCGGACTATGCTGCCATGACGTGACGCCAGATCAGGGCGGGATTCGACTGCCAAGGGATCGGAATTGCGAACTGGCGTTTGTGAATTTTCTGCGCCAGTTCGATGCCGATAATCACCCGTCGCGCATTGTAGAACGCCTTGAATCCCAACATCGGGCGCAATCGCCCCTTCACCCGGCGGTGATCCTGCTCCACAACATTGTTCAGGTATTGACAGCAACGAATCTTCACCGGGTTCCGCCCCCGGAAGTTGAACTCCCCGTTCATTCCCATGCACCGCAGGGCGCTATGGCTCGGCTGGTGGCCATCCAGAGTGATGCTGTGTGGCTCCCGATGATGCTTCAGTGCCTTGCGAAAGAAGGCTTTCGCCGCCGCAATACCGCGTGTTCGACTCAGATAGAACTCCACAGTGTTGCCTTGTCCATCCACGGCGCGGTACAGATACATCCACTGGCCCCGCACCTTGATGAACGTTTCATCAACCCGCCAACTCCCACCCACCGGCCGCTCGAATCGGCTCCAACGCTTTTCGCAGGTTTCGGCATAGCGAACCACCCAACGCAAGATCGTGGTGTGCGAAATCGATAAACCCCGCTCACCTAAAATTACGACCAGGTCTCGGTAACTCAGTTTGAAGCGAAAATACCAGCGAAGGCAGAGGAGAATGATGTCGTCTTCGAACCAACGTCCGGCAAATAGAGGATTCCGTTCAGTTTTGCGATACGCCATATCCCATTATCGCCAAGTCCCTTCCCTATCTGCACCAGAACCGGAACTGATGGCCGGTGCAGACCGGGCAATCGCTTGGTTCAGGAACCACGGGAAGCGAGGCGCAAAGATGTCGCTACACCCTAAGCGCGGCGGACTGGCGGCGGCTGCAAAACAACGGGCGCTTCGAGGGAAAAGCGCGAGTGCCCGGAATTGGGTGCAGGGGGTTCGGTATTGAGGCCGGCAGAAATCAACGCTACCGAGCGAGCGCGGCGGGCGAGCGGCGGCGGTGGCGCTTACATGAAACCGTCAACCGAGATTGAACTGCTAAACATGAATCCCGGCGCTTTCGTGCTGGCGTGGCTTCCGGGACCGGGCGCTTCCATTCCCTGAACCGGCCCGGGTTGATCCCAGCCCGCCATTGCCGGGACCGCACCCCAGACGATTGAGTGCCGACCGGCGCATCGGCGAGCAGAAACCGGCTTACAGGCTGCCGAACCGTCCCCGGCCCGCGCTCTCAGACCGCGTGTAATCGCCGATCGCCGACAAACTCGACCTTGTAGCGCGTCCTGTCAGTCATCGCACAGGAATATCGTATCCGGGTTTCCCGGAACCAGCGGCCTGCAATTCCGGTTGCACTCGTAGTCCGCGCTGATCCATCCGGCGGCCTGGATCGTCTGGAGCGCCACGACGATGCAAGTCTCTTCTGATGAAAACTCGCCGATGGTTTGGTGAACGAGGAGATTGCCGCCGTCCGGGTATAAATGTCCGAGCCACGTATCGTGCGAATGCGAACGGAAGTACACGACAGCGGCGACGATCGCCACAACGAGGATGGCAATTGTGGTGTTCTTGGTCATATGGTGTCACCTGTCTTTCTTGTCGACGGCTCGCAGAATTCTGTGACCGTCATGGGAGATTCCGAACTCGTTACGTGCTGCCGTTCGATCCGTCGAGCGGCTCCGGCATGGCCGACGCGCGCCTGCCTAGCTGCCTGACGGCAGAATCATTCGGAACCTGGTAGATCAACGGTGTCGCCCATCAATTCGATCTCAGCCGCCCGTAGATAGTGCACATACCGCGAGCGTGCATCTCCGGAACTTGAGCCACCGACGTCGAGTTTCGAACACCACTCCTGTACTTTCTCGTCATCGAAGTCCAGCACTCCGGCTTGGTGAGCGAATCGGTTACGGATTGGGAGGACGTTCTGCTGCAAATCGTTTTTGGTCTTCGGATCGATAAGGCCGAGCGCATAGCCAAGCTCTATCTTGTGTCTGGCGGACATGTACTGGAGGCCGAGGTTGTGGTCGTTGTTAACGAATTTCTCCTCGATCGCTCGGATCAGGCGGTATTCGAAACGTGCGAGGGCAAGAACAGCGGCACCCCGAGGGCTCTCTTTCTCCAACATCTCGTAGTAAGCGTAGACCTTACGGAGCGTTTGTTCGACGGTTTCTTGCTCGCTCATCTCCAATTTCCTTTTTTCCATGCCGCGCCTGAATCGCCCACCTGGGGCGATCAGCACACAAGGAGACCAATCACCCGGCTTCCTAGCGATCGTGGCCATTTCTGGTACCCATATGGAACCCCAAGCGCTAGATCGCTGGCCGATTTATGGCATAACGCGTTGATTATAAAGTGAGCCCTCGCGGAATCGAACCGCGAACCTACTGATTAAGAGTCAGTTGCTCTGCCAATTGAGCTAAGGGCCCGCGGCGACCAATAATAACAAACGATTCTGAGCCGGGGAAGGGACGAGAGGCGCCAGAATCGGGACGTTTAAAAGGCAGGGGGCACTCAGGGAGCGATGGACGATGGGCGGCGACGGTGGATCCGGTGTAACGCCCAAGGCGTCGTCCGATGGGTCGCCTGGGGTGACACGTAACGACTGCTATTTGTTTCCATCAGCGGCCCCTTCGGATTCGTCGGCCTTCTCTTCTTCGTCGGGCATGAAGGGCAGCCACTCATCCGGCACAGCCTGTGGACCGGGCCGCACGCCCGCAATATCCGGATCTTCGCCGCCTATACTCCGGGGGCCGGCCTCTGCCTTGCGTTCTTTGGAATCGAAGCGTCGCTGTTCTTTGTCGCGCCTCTTTTCCTGACGGGCCTTTTCCTTCAAGCGTTTCTGGAAGGTCGGTCTGGACTGTCTCGCCATAGACTCCACTCCTTGTGGGTGCCCACTCGCTGCGCTCGCGTTGCCCTCTACAGGGTGACAGCGGGAAGAACGAAATTCTGTGTTGTTACCACAACACCCGACACGGGCATGCAACTATTTAATTTAAAGGTTCGAAGCGCATAATGTCAAACCGGTGGAGCGGGATCTGTCCTCTCAATACGTCTCTCATTTCCCCAGCAAACAAAGGATTTAACGCTTGTGGCTGCGTCCGTTTGTCTCTTCATATCCATGATATCCTGCGGAACATGCGGAGCTTTTCGGGGAGAGTCAAGGGCGCGATGCTGGTGAAGGTGGATCTATACGAAGAGGTAGAGGCTGACGATTCGGCTACGGGGCAGGCCGTGGGCGTGGTCGTTCTGGCGAGTTTGGCGGCGGGTATCGGGATCGGTTCGCCTGGCGGCGTTCGTGGCCTTGTTGCCGCAATCGTCGTCTCGATAATCGGTTGGTTTATTTGGGCCGGTCTGTCCCACTTGATCGGCACGCACATCCTGCCTACACCCGATACCGAGAGCAGTTGGGCGCAGATGCTCCGTACGACCGGGTTCGCTGCGGCGCCCGGCATGTTCCGGATTTTTTCCCTGATACCCGTCCTGGGGCTGTTCGTCGACTTCGCGGTCCTGATATGGATGTTGGTCACCTTCGTCGTGGCGGTCCGCCAGGCACTGGACTATACGAGCACGTGGCGCGCAATTCTGGTGTGCCTGAGCGGTTGGCTGGCTTACGTATTTCTGGGCGTTATACTGGTTCCCCTCGCTGGTTGATATTCTCGTCTTTTCCTTAAAGTTTTTTCTACAGACTCCGATAAGGCTGTTAGACAGCCTGGACTATCGCTCAACTGGGCGTGCGATGGTTTCGGATGTTTTCGGTGGCTGTCAGAACTTGACCATAGGCTGAAAACGCTCGCAATGACTACTATTTGATTATTCCTTCACCGTCCTGAGGGATGCGGCGGTCATCGGACCGCCGCAGCTTTTCTGATTCTTTTTAATCTGCCACGGACCCAGGGCAGAATCTTCCGTTTTGCGTTCTCTCTGCTGCAGGTACGCGGGTCCGGGTCACGCAGCGGCGACTATAGCATCTCCTAAGTTGGGACGCCGGATGGGACCCTCTGTCCTTTTGACCGTTCCTCATACCGTTGTGTCGGCAAGGACTTCGTGTCCTTTGTGCGGCCCTAGTAGATGGGCTCACAGGCCGCATTGGCGCGGAAAAACATGCTGTCCACCGCCCTCAACTGACCTGCCAATCGTGATATCTTCGGACCGTGAAGAACCTCGAAGTCGCTGCCGTGTTCGGACAGATGGCCGACTTGCTCGAAATTCAAGGGGCGAATGCGTTTCGAGTGCGTGCCTATAGGAATGCGCGTTCCAGCCTGGAAGGGTTGACCGATAACGTCGAGGAAATCGCCAAGCGAAATGCCTTGAAGGACATTTCAGGCATTGGCAAGGACCTGGCCGCTAAGATCGTCGAGTACATTCAGACAGGACGGATTCAGGCCTTCGAGGACCTGAAGCAGAAACTCCCCATCGGTCTGGTCAGCATCCTCACCATCCCGACGATCGGCCCAAAAACCGCCCGCGCAATCTTCGACCACACGGGGGTGTCCAGTGTCGAAGATCTGGAGAAGCTTGCTGAATCTGAAGAGCTGCTGGAGGTCCCGGGTATCCAGAAGAAAACGCTTGAGCACATCGTCAGTGGGATTGGACTCTACAAGCGCCGAAAGGGCTTGTTCCTGTTGGGGCGCGCACTGCCCCTGGCCAAAGACATATGCGAGATACTCTCTTCGATGACCGAGCGGGTCGCCTACGCGGGCAGCCTTCGCCGCATGCGTGAGACCGTCCACGACATCGACATTCTCGCCGCCTCGTCCAATCCTCAGAAGATCATGAAGGAGTTCGTTGGGCTGCCGATGGTGGAGCGAGTGCTTGTCAGTGGGGAAACCAAGACTTCCGTTCTCATAACCCACGACCTGCAGGTGGACCTGCGGGTCGTGAAACTAGAAAGTTGGGGCGCCGCGCTCGCGTACTTCACTGGATCCAAGAAACACAACATCCGGCTGCGCGAGCGGGCCGTTAAGCGCGGTCTAAAGCTGAACGAGTATGGTCTATACGACGCTGCGGACATAGCGGTGGCCGCCGGTGAGGAAGCGGATATATACAGCGCCCTGGAGCTGCCCTGGATACCGCCGGTGTTGCGCGAGGACCGGGGAGAGATTATGGCTGCTCTGGACGGAAGCCTCCCGGAATTGGTTTCGTCCGAAGACATTCAGGGCGATTTGCACATGCACACGACGTGGAGTGACGGTGCACTATCGACTGAGGCGATGGTGGCGGCCGCTCGCGGGCAGGGCTATAGCTACGTTGCCATAACGGACCATTCCAGGTCACTGGGCGTTGCAGGTGGACTGTCCGATGAAGATCTCCTCAAGCATACCCAGGAGATACACGAACTGGATAGCAAACTGACGGGTTTCCGTGTGCTCGCCGGCACCGAAGTCGATATTCGCGCCGACGGCACCTTGGACTATCCGGATGAGATACTGGCGCAGCTCGACTTTGTGGTGGCATCGGTGCACTCCGGGTTTCGGCAGGACAAAGAAACGATGACCGAGCGCGTCGTTCGCGCGATCCGAAATCCGCATGTCCGGGTGATCGGCCATCCCACGGGGCGTTTGATTGGAGACCGCGATTCATATGAGCTGGATTTCGACCGGCTCATGGCCGAAGCGGCCCGGACCGGGACCTGTCTGGAGGTCAACGCTCATTACTACCGATTGGACTTGAACGACGTGCTCTGCAGGAAGGCCCGCGAGGCGGGTGTCCGCGTCGTTATCAGCACGGACTCTCACAACGCCGAAAATCTTCAGAACCTTCCGTATGGTGTTGCCACGGCGCAACGGGGATGGCTCGGCCCGGCCGATGTTTTGAACACACAGGGCGTAGAAGAGGTGTTGTCCTTCAAAGGCCGCCACGGGGCGGAGAATTCTTAAGCTGCGAACTTCTCTTCTGACCGGGGCACTGAAGTAAACCCACCGCTCGGGGGGACAGTAGAAAGAATGGAGTCGGACGAGATCAAGAGGAAGGCCCGAGAACTCGGATTCGAACTCTCTGGGGTGGCCCCCCTTGGTCCGTCACCGGAGGCTGAGTTCTATCCCGAGTGGCTGTCCCGTGGATTCGCGGGTGAAATGCACTACCTCGAGCGTGGCGCTGGGACGCGGTCAGATCCGTCCGCGCTTCTGCCGGGCGCCCGAGCGGTCGTCGTTTGCGCTTTGAACTATCATACCGACCGTCCTCTGACGTCCTCGGATTCTGAAAGAGGGTGGGTGTCCCGTTATGCCTGGGGTACGGACTACCACAAGGTTCTCCAGAAACGGTTGAAGCGTCTGGCCGAGTGGATCAGCCAGGAAACCGGTGCCCAGACGCGCCAGTACGTGGACACGGGCCCGCTCCTTGAAAGGGTGTATGCAAAGTATGCCGGTGTGGGGTGGTTTGGTAAGAATACCTGCATCATCGACCCGCAGGTGGGTTCCTGGATCTTCCTGGGCTGCATTCTGACTGAGCTCAAATTGACCTACGATTCACCTCCGCCGGACCGATGTGGCAGTTGCACGCTGTGTATCGACGCCTGTCCGACGGACGCAATCGTGGAACCCTACGTCCTGGATAGCCGAAAATGTATTTCGTATCTGACCATCGAACTTCGGGGTGCGATACCGGAGTCGTTGAGGGAAGGTGTGGGCCATCACCTGTTTGGTTGCGACATCTGCCAGGACGTGTGCCCGTGGAACAGCCGCGCGCCACTGGCTAGGGAGGACACTCTGGAGTCCCGGCCTGAACTGTTCTGGCCGAGCCTGGACTACCTTCTGGATCTGGACGATGACGGTTGGCGCGAATTGATCCGGGGCACGGCCATGAAGCGCGCCAAAGTTGGGGGACTGATTCGCAACCTGATGGTAGTGGTCGGAAACTCGGGTACAGGCAGGTTTCGGAAAAAACTCGAACGGTTTCTCGGACATTCCGACGAGACGGTTCGGTCTCATGCGAGCTGGGCCGTAGGGAAGCTTGACGCAGCGGACGGCTGAGGGCCAGCCGCCGGTGGCAGAAAGCTCGAGGGTCGCGTTTCGAGGCATTTCCTGACGTCGCGCTGAACCCGAAGACCCCTGCGCGCCCCCCCCTGGGAATCTTGCCACGGGCGGTTATTTGAGGCGATCGTCGACTGATTTGTATTTTGCTATTTTGACGCGTCTGCGTTCGGTGCGGAATATGAACCGGAACACCAGCTCACGGTCCTTATCATCGAGGTCGTCAAACTCAACGCCGATCGTCGGGTAACTCAACCACTTCACAACAGGATAGACCACTGGCTCGCCAACATCGGGCAGAGCCAGCACGGCTGGTCCAAGAACCTGGTCTTTGTAGAACAGGTGATAGTGGTCCTTCGTGAGGAAGCGGGCCCCACCGGCCCCGAGCTCGTCGACCATCGGGTCGATGTTCTGGGCGTCGATGCTGAAGAGCAGGTAAACGGGCTCGGCGGCGCCCAGGGGCAATCGGAAAGTGGATCGCTCTTCACTGGGGTTGGGGGCCTCGTTCTTCATAGCTGGCGCTTCGGCGCATTCGGCCAAAATCTTTAGTTATCTGATGCGCCTCTGCCGGATGACTGCACTGGGGAAACGTTCGTTCGTCAAAAGCGATCTTCTCGGGAGCCGCCGCCGAGGCAGTGACTGAGTCATACCTGTTTATTGCAGTTGGAGCTCAAACCCTTATTATTCCAACCATTTCAATCAAATACGCGCTAAATTAACCGGATGAGCAAGAGTATTCGATTGGGAATTCTTGGCCTTGGGACCGTTGGCACAGGTGTCGTCGGAATCCTCCAAAGAAACGCGGATCTGATTGAGCGGCGGATCGGCCTGCCTTTAGAGGTGAGGCGTGTCGCCGTTCGCGACGCAGGCAAAGCGCGGGGTGTATCGATCTCCGACGGAGTCTTGACGACGGATCCGTTCGAAGTAGTCCGGGATCCGGATATCGACATTGTGGTGGAACTGATCGGTGGAGAAGACCTGACGCGCGATCTGGTACTGGCGGCGATCGCCGGTGGCAAACACCTGGTGACGGCGAACAAGGCATTGTTAGCCCAGCACGGGTCAGAAATCAGACACGCGGCCCGCGCGGCCCGTGTCGACCTGGGATTCGAAGCTAGCGTTGCGGGGGGCATACCTATCATAAAAACGGTCCGCGAAGCACTCGCCGCCAACCGTATCCTGTCCATCTATGGAATCATCAATGGGACTTCAAATTACATCCTTACGACGATGCGGGAAGAGGAAAGGTCGTTCGACGATGTTCTCGAGGAGGCGCAGCGCGCAGGTTATGCTGAAGCCGATCCGACCTTCGATGTTGGCGGGATCGATGCGGCGCATAAGCTTGCCATTCTGCTAGATCTGGCCTTCGGAGTTGAGGCGACCCTCAGCGATATCTATACGGAAGGGATATCCGATATCAGTCCGATCGATATCGATTTCGGGCGCGAGTTCGGTTACACCTTGAAGCTGTTGGCAATTGCCAAGTTGTCCGATGGCGGGGTCGAAGCCCGTGTCCACCCGACGATGGTCCCGGACTCCGATCCCATTGCTCAAGTGGGGGGCGTCTACAATGCGATTGAAATTGTGGGCGATGCTGTCGGGGACCTGATGCTCTATGGGAAGGGCGCGGGAAAAATGCCGACCGCCAGCGCAGTGGTCAGCGACATTATGGATATCTCCCGGGAGATCAGCACTGCGGGTGAATCGCGCCCGCAATCACTGTGGCACGCAAACGGTAGCGAAGGGCGCATTGTGCCCATCGATTCCGTTTCCAGCCTCTATTACCTGCGTTTCATGGTGGACGACCAGCCGGGCGTCCTATCCCAGATCTCGGGAATCCTCGGCCGGTGTGACATCAGCATCCAATCGGTCATCCAGAAAAGACGTGAGACCGGTAGCCCTGTTCCGCTAGTTGTGATGACCCACACGGCCGTCGAACGTCACGTTCAGGAAGCGCTGTCGGAGATTGATCAACTACCGAGCGTTTCGGAGAAAGCCGTCTTAATCCGGGTCGAAGCCGAAAAGAGTTAATTGGCGTCAGAGCCCTATTTTCGCATTGAGTTCAGGAGAATCAATATACCCGGAAATCCGGAGACAGAGCTATGACTCCAGTTAGTTGATCCGGACGGCAATGTCGTCGCCACTGACGGTCAGTGTGCCGGTCTGATCACGAATCGTGTCGAGATTCCCATTCGGCCCGGCCGATATCACGACCGCGACGTTGGGCGAAGCCAAGCGCAGGTTGAGAGCTGAAATGACATAGGCGTGTCCCCACGGATCTTCGGGGATAGGGCTCACGTAGGGCCCTCGGAAGGCGACACTGCCACGGGCCGGATTGTTCGTCACAAGACCCAAAAGGTTTGTGTTGAGGTAGGTTTCCATGTCGCCGTTGGAGTCCAGCTCCCAACCCGGCCCAACGATAGCCGGCGCGGTTCCGGTACCCACAAGTTCGGTCACTGATTGCGTGTCGTTTTCGGCGTCGATGGCGTTCGCGTAAATCGGATACTGCCCTGTGTCCCGCCTGTACAACTGTAGGGCGGACGCGATGGCGCGGACGTCAGACCTGGCCTGTGTCGTGCGCGCCTGGTCAATGTAGCGGGTGATGAGGGGTGTCAGAATAGCCAGCAGGCCAGCGATCGTGGCTAGAAAAATCGCAAGTTGGGCTAATGTAACACCTTTATTATATTGCAGTTGCACTCTCCCATCCGATGGGGTGTCAGAGATTGCGTGTGTCGTCATGTCTCTGGATCCCAAAAAAACGCTGGCGTCACTGCCAGTGCTGAACGCATCGTGCGTCTGCGCATGATCTATTCCGATCGCACGTTTGTCTCCGGGTATGAGCACCGCCGTCGTGACGCCCGACTCGCCGGAAATCACTAAAGCTCACACCGGATTGTTACGGATTTCATTCTCCTATTCCGATACTCGGGGACTTTTATTTCTGCGATTTTCACATACGAATATCGAATTCGACCGTCAAGTAATTGTATGCCCCAAACCAAGGGTCTGACACGGAGTCCGGGATTTTGACGGCCAGTATTGGCAGCGGCGTCCCGGGGTTGTTCCCTAAGCAGCTTTACCATAGGGAGTTGAGCTGGGGCCCGCCGGCAGGGTAAGTCGGCAAGAACTGGCATTCGAACTGCATGAATGAAAGAGAGCAACACACGTGGCACACGGAGGAGGTCAAATGAAAGCCGTAGAGTTCCTGAGCGAATTTCGAAAAACGCAGGACGTCTTCGATTGGCAGTATGTCGGAAACAGTCAGATACGGGGCTTCCTGAAGTCGGGCGGAACGGGTGAGGCTTTTGGCCCGATTTCGGCGACCCTATTCGTCAACAATCATTCCGACTGTCACGGCTCCGATTCGGGTGAGGCCCTGGGCCTCTCCTTGACCGACATCGAAGCGATCAACGATGCGGCGAACGGCAACGTCTGGAAAGCAGTGGACGGCGAAATGGCCCTGGACGGTTACGCCGCCTGGTTGAGAGAGGAGATGGCCGCGATTGTCGACCTGGAACCGGCCGCAGTGCCTCAGCCCTCCCCGACCCCGGTGACGGTGAATCCCGAAATCAGGACAGAGCCCGTAATTGAAGCCGAAACGCAAGAGGTTTGAGTTGCCGCTAAATGCTTAATCTATTAGGTGTATGATGAAGAACGCAAGCAAACGCCAACCCATTGTCCTCGATCCGGAGGCTCGCAGTCCTGACGTCCTAGCGTTCGAGCAACAGCTTCGATCTCGCGTGATCGGCCAGGAACGCGCCGTTCGCCGGATGGTGAACATGTACCAGATCTTTCTGGCCGGAATGAATATGCCCGGTCGGCCGGTTGGCACCATGTTGTTTCTTGGACCCACGGGGTCGGGCAAGACCCGAGTCGTAGAAGCCTCTGCAGAAATCCTCTTCGGCAGCCCACGCGCGTTCGTAAAGATCGATTGTGCTGAGTTTCAGCACAGTCACGAGATAGCCAAGCTCATCGGATCGCCTCCGGGATACCTCGGACACAGGGAAACGCCCCCACTGTTAACTCAGGAGGCGCTCGATCAACATCATACGGATCAGCTAAAGCTCAGTTTTGTCTTGTTTGACGAAATCGAAAAGGCAGACGATGCGGTCTGGCAGCTGCTGTTGGGCGTTCTCGACAAGGGGACACTGACGCTCGGTGATAATCGCCAGGTGGATTTTTCCCGGACACTCGTCTTGATGACCTCGAATCTGGGCGCGGTGGAGATGAGTGATCTCACCGAAGGCGGAATTGGGTTCGCGAGCAACTCAGCCGAGTTGGACGATCCCGACGTAATCGACCAGAAAATTTACAGAACCGCGACTGCGGTTGCCCGCAAGAAGTTCACTCCCGAGTTCATGAACAGGATCGACAAAGTCGTCGTGTTTCGGACTCTGACCCAGGATAATCTCCGTGAAATCGTGGAGCTTGAACTGGATGAGGTACGGAGCCGGGTACTCCAGTCACAGGCGGACGGGCAATTCATTCTTCACTGCACTGACCGTGTTAAGAACTTCTTCGTCGAGGAAGGGACTGACCTCCGATACGGTGCCCGCCACCTCAAGAGAGTGATCGAACGCAATCTCGTGTTTCCGCTGTCCAACTTGATTGCAACAGGCCAGATCGAGTTGGGAGACGTTGTCCAGGCGGATTTCGACGAACAGACCCAGAGGCTCACGTTTGTCAGAGAACCCTCCGCCGCATTCCTGGACTCAATCGAGGGCGTCAACGACCGGCCCTCCGAGGGGACCGATTCCGAAACGACCGGGTTTACGGCCGACACGGTATCACCCTCGTCTCAGGGCGTTCAGAACGTCTGTTAGCCGATTCTCATTTAGGGCGACGAGGACCCCATGATCGCTAATGCAGGACTGTGATTCTACCGATAAGGAGGTATGAGTCAAATAGTCATGTTTCCTCATCCGACAGATTCCCCCGAGGCCTCCGAATACGAATTTCCCGGGCAAAACGGAGATGAATGGACAGCCACGGACCTGACGTCCCTTGATGATATCGACTTCGAGCTTCAAGCCGGGCTGGATCCTTCCAAATGGGGCATTCCACGTGCCTTCTTCGTCGTACACGCTCCCGTCGAGCGACCTGTCGACGCTGACATTGCCTGTTAGGGGCCCGCAGGAGCAGTCCGGGACGAAATCTTAGGCAACATCTTAGGCATCGAGTTAGGCATCGAGGACTTCGCGCATCTTGCCCGTCAAGGCTTCCTGGCTGAAGGGTTTTTGGAGGTAGTCCATCTCCGTGCTGGACATGCCGTGTCGGGCAATGAACTCACCCGGGTATCCAGACATGTAAAGCACCTTCAGCTCGGGAACGAGCAACCTCAGCCGCTTTGCGAGTTCGGGGCCGCTGAGTTCCGGCATGATCACGTCTGTCAGAAGGAGGTCGATCGTTTCGGTCCTGCGATTCGCCATGCGGATCGCGTCGGCCACATCGAAGGCCTCAACAACCTTAGTATCCGCTAGCTTCCAGAAATCGACGCGTCAGTCGCCGGACTGAAGGTTCATCCTCAACGATCAGTACGGTTTCCTTGCCCTGTTGGGGTGCATCGACAACGTGATCCTTCGCGGGGACCGTTCGTTTTTCTGCGCTCATCGGCAGGTAAATCTGGAAGTTCGTCCCTTTTCCCGGCTCGCTGTCGACAGTAATAGTACCGTCGCTCTGTTTGACGATGCCATACACGGTCGCCAGCCCCAGCCCGGTGCCGCTGCCACGCGGCTTGGTTGTGAAGAAGGGTTCGAATATTTGAGAAAGTGTCTCAGAATCCATCCCTTGGCCTTCGTCCTCTACCGAAAGCAGAGCATAGTTTCCTTCTTCCGGCGCAGAAGGCTGGCCAGCCTTTTCGCGGTCGATGTGGGCGTTTTCGGTTCGAATCGTAATTCTGCTGCCGTGTGGCATGGCGTCCGCCGCGTTGATGACCAGATTCGTAATCAGTTGTTCGATTCGACTCCGGTCTCCTTCGACCTGTCCAAGCGTTGTACTGAGTATCGGCTTCAACTCGACATGTTCTCCAATCAACCGCCGAAGCATCTTCTCCATATCGTCCACGATTGCATTCAGGTCGAGCGGTAGCGGATTCGGTATTTCTTGACGACTGAACGTCAGCAACTGCGCTGTGAGGCGGCTGGCCCGCTGGACAGCGCTGAAAACTTCTTCGGTCATCCCTCGCTCTTCGCTACCCTCGGGCAGAGCCGACTGCAGCAGGGCCGTGTAGCCTTGAATGGCGGTCAAGAGGTTGTTGAAATCGTGGGCGACCCCACCCGCAAGTCTGCCAACCGTCTCCATTCTCTGTGAATGGCGGAGCTGCTTTTCAAGAGCGCGCCGCTCACTGATGTCCCGTATAAAACTCTGGTACACCTGCCGGCCGCCATAACTGACCAGGCGGGTGTTCGTTTCTAACGGAATGCGTTTCCCTTTGCGGGTTTGGGCCTCGACTTCAAACAAGCTGCTGTTTCCGGAGCGGGAGCTCGCCAGCGCATCTTCGACCCGGTTCCATTGATCGGGGGGATGGAGGTCACGGACTACCATCTTCCGCAGTTCGTCCGAAGAATATCCGAGGAGCTGCTCGGCTTTCTCGTTCGCGTCTTGAACACGGCCGGTTTCAGGATCAAAGAGAATAACGGCGTCACTGGCGAACTCGAACAGATTCCGGTATTGCTCCTCGGAGCGCTGGAGAGCTTCCTGTGCGAACTTGCGTTCCGAGATGTCGGTGATTGTTCCGATCATGCGAACAGGTTTTCCCAGAGAATTCCTCTCTGTTACCCGCCCTCTCACGATCACCCACTTCCAAACTCCCAGTTCTGTTCGGATGCGGTATTCGGATTCGAATGCAGGCGTTTGGCCTTCCAGGTGCAGTTGGAGTAACCGTTGCCGCTTGTCGTCATCATCAGGGTGGATTCGAGATTTCCACATTTTGACGTGGGTCGAGCTGACGTCGTCCCCGCTTGCTTTTTCTTCAAAGATTTCGGAAACACGCGCGCTGAAGACGACGCCGTCAGTCTTGAGATCCCAGTCCCAGAGGCCGTCCGATGCAGCCTCTAACGCGTATCGCAGGCGTTCTTCACTGCGGCGCAGGACACCCTCACTCCTCTGGCGCTCGGAAGTCAGCCAAACTTGGCAGTGAATAAGTGAGCCATCGCCTCCCGACGGCATCACCAGCAACAGTGTTCCGCCAAAGAACTTTTTGCCCTGTGTCCGCAGTCGCACTTCAATTTGTCTTGTTTCCCCGTTGCGGAGGGACGTGATCAGTTCTTTGTCCGGAAATCTCGGAGCCTTGCGCGCAAAAAGGAACGACATGTGCTTACCGACGGAGTCTCGCTCGCTCGATCCGAAGAGTTCTTCAGCACCGGGACTCCATCCCACGATCTTGCCTTTGAGGTCGCTTTGGATAAACGCTATCGGCGGTCGGATGACAGTATTTGCGGTTGCGTCCTTGTCCCGAGTGCTGTCGTTTGACTCGAAAGCAGATTCAATTGCGAATATGACCGCGGCCTGACCGATGCGAAGGCGCCGGGCACGAATCAAGGGCGTTACCCGAAGGGAAGCAGTGCTCCCTGCGGGGAGTCGACACTCCTCGCGCTGACCGGACAAGACCTCATTCAACGAGTCAGCGAATCGAGCGGTTTCTTCACTGTCGACGTCCCAGTTGTTAGCGGAGATGATCGCCTCTGTCGCCGTCTTGATGTTGTCCACCTGTATCGAAGAGTCTTCCTCCCAGCTCTGGTTTACCAGGAGGATGTGTCCTTCCGTATTGGCGACCGCCATCGGGCTACTGACGGCGTTGATCGTGGCACGAATGAGAGCTGACGAACTGCCCCAGGATTCGCCGGGAGCATCTGTGATCGACCCGGTGACGTTCTTCATCAGGTGCCTGAACAGTCCTCAAGTTCTGTTTGCCAGGCCAGAATTCCCCCGGGCCCGGAAGTGATACGCAGAATTTGCGCGGAGTGGCATCGTAATGGACAAGAGCTCCTGATTCAATAGGAAAGTTAGTCGTCCAAGAACCAAGATCCAGACGAGTGATACCCTGGAGGTGAGACGCTGAAAATTGTCCGTCTGTCGACGTCTCTGGGATCAAATGGGGGGCTAAGACCGTTTCCTAGCTTTCTCAATCCTGCTCCAGACGTCCCTCAAGGTGACCGTACGATTGAAGACAAGCGAATCTGTCGCCGAGTCGGTGTCCACGGCGAAATAACCCAGGCGTTCAAACTGGAATCGGTCTCCCGGAATGGCGTCGGCCAGGGAGGGCTCCAGCTTGCACGACTTCGCTAGCGTCACCGAATCTGGATTAATGAAGGCCGTAGATTCTGCGTTCTGACCCTCTTCCGGGTCTTCCTTCGTAAATAGACGATCGTAGAGGCGAACTTCGGCTCCGATGGCGTGTGAGTCGGAAACCCAGTGCAGGGTCGCTTTGACTCGACGGCCGTCGGGCGTGGTGCCTCCCCGGGTTTGGGGATCGTAGGTGCAATGGAGTTCCGTGACCTTGCCATCAGTGTCTTTGACCACACCGGTGCATGTGATTAAGTACGCATAGCGGAGACGGACTTCGCGTCCCGGGGCCAAGCGGAAGAATTTACGGGGCGGATCTTCCATGAAATCGTCACGCTCGATGTAAATGACTTTCGAGAATGGGACCTTCCGTGTGCCCATGCTTTCATCTTCCGGATTGTTAATGGCGTCCAGTTCCTCGACCTGACCTTCTGGATAGTTGTCGATCACCACGCGCACTGGATCCAGCACCGCCATCACACGGGGCGATCGACGATTGAGATCTTCTCGAACTGCGTGTTCCAGTTGAGCCATATTGATGGTGTTGTCGCGCCTGGCCACACCAATCCGTTCCCAGAAGGTGCGGATCGCTTCAGGGCTGTAGCCGCGCCGACGCATTCCGCTGATCGTTGGCATGCGCGGATCGTCCCACCCATTGACGTGACCCTCTTCGACGAGGCGCAGAATCTTACGTTTGCTCGTGACCGTATAGCTGAGGTTTCCCCGCGCGAACTCGATCTGCTGGGGATGGCAATCCAGACCGAGTTCGTCCAGAAACCAGTCGTACAGGGGCCGATGGTCTTCGAATTCCAGCGTGCAGAGGGAATGCGTGATGCCTTCCAGCGAATCCGACAGGCAGTGAGTGAAGTCGTACATCGGATAAATACACCACGCGTCGCCGGCTCTGAAATGAGCCGCATGCCGGATTCGGTAAATAGTTGGGTCCCGCATATTGAGGTTGCCCGATGCCATATCGATTTTCGCCCGCAACACGTGCACACCATCAGCAAACGCTCCCTCCCGCATGCGGCGAAAGAGATCAAGGTTCTCCTCTACAGATCGATCCCTGTAGGGACTGTTCCGTCCAGCTTCGGTTAGCGTTCCCCGATATTCCCGCATTTTCTCTGCGCTCAAGCTACACACGTAGGCTTTGTCCTTCCTAATCAGCTCGACTGCAAACACGTAGAGTTGTTCGAAGTAGTCCGACGCGTAGTAGAGACGGTCTTCCCAGTCGAATCCCAACCAGCGGACGTCACGCTGAATCGCCTCCTCGTATTCCGTTTCTTCTTTGGTCGGATTCGTGTCATCGAAGCGGAGATTGCACTGTCCCCCATATTCGACTGCGATTCCGAAGTTTAGACAGATGGACTTCGCATGGCCGATGTGCAGGTATCCGTTTGGCTCAGGAGGAAAACGGGTGTGGACCTTCCCGTCATTCTTGCCTTCTGCGAGGTCTTGATTGATTCGGGAACGAATGAAATTGGCGGGTATCGTCGAGTCGGATCTTTCGTCGGAGGCGCCTTTGTCGGATGCCTCGTCGTTATCCAGCGTGCGCATTTCGACTGATTTTAGCACGCCGCAAATCGAGCCGTGATTTGGGCCTCTTAATCGGTTTCGGACAGGATACGTTCGAGCACGTTGAGATTTCCGTCGATTTCTCCGGGTATCTCGAGTCCCAGAATTTCCATGATGAGGGGGTAAATGTGGACGTTCTCAAAACTCGGGATCGTTGTTTCCCGGACCAGCGCCGGACCTCTTGCATAGAATATGCCCTGCATTTCGGGGGTGCGACGCGGATCGTAGCCATGCGCAGCGGCCGATAAGTCACGTGTCATTCGCCTCAAACGGATGGAGTGCGGGGCCTGGGCATCTACGACCAGGTCTCCGATGCGTTCATGTGCGAAATGCCAGTAAGCGGGAGTGTCCTCTCTCCGGTAAACCCGGCAGTTGTTCTCCTGGCTCTTCAGTTCGGAATAGAGCTCGGACCGTCGCCCGGCGTCATCGAGATAGAGGAAACAATAGGCACCTGAACCGATGACACGCACACCGTTCAAATTAACGAGGTCATCCAGGTAAACGATTCTCTCCGGATCGAGATCGATCATGCCATGGTCGGAGACCACAAAAACGTTGACATCAATATCGAGTGTCTCGATCTGATCGAAGAGAGAACCGAGCTGGCGGTCGAGTCTCTCGATCGCTCTTTGCAGTTGTGGCGAGGTCGTTCCCGATGCGTGGCCTGCCGTATCGACCGCGGAAAAATAGAGCGTGATCAGGTGCGGCCGGTACTGATTCGGATAGGACAGCCAGTCCAGAACGGATTCGATGCGTTCCAGATGGGGCACCGAGGAGTCGTAAGGTTTATAGTAGGTGGGACGTACGCCCTGGACATCGGCTTCGGAACCGACCCAGAAATAACTCGCTGCCAACATGCCCTGTTTTTCGGCCGCCACCCAGAGCGGTGTGCCGCCATACCAGGAACCGTCTTCGACCGTTTCGATGTTTCCCAGGCGATACCTTGCGTCCCGTGCACGGTCGAAGAAGTCGTTCGCCACGATTCCGTGCGTGCCCGGATACATTCCAGTCGCGATGCCGTAGTGATTGGGGAACGTTTCCGATGGGTATCCCGGAATCAGGCTCTTGGCGCGGACGCCCTCTTCGGCGAGACGCCTGAGGTTCGGCACGTTGTACATATCGATGTAGTCGTGGCGATACCCGTCGAGGGAAATCAGTAGAACGTAGGGCTTGTCCCTGTGCTGGTGTTCGTTGGCTCTTTGATAGGTTGGTTCCGGTTGCGAGGCCGCAACAGGGGTCGGTTCACAGCCCGGCGTCAGCCAGGCGATACCGAGGGCCAGTGCGATTCTGAGGGTGTCCTTCATCCGGGTGCCCAACGGCACGGTATATGAATGCTTTCGTGGGGTCCAATGACATTGAATTAATGATCGGATCCTTGACGCTGCAGTCGATGATGCTGCAGTTGGAAAGTCTCTACATCAGTTCGGCAACGAATTGCCGCGCCACCTCGGCATCAAGCTGCACCGGTCGGTGGGCCATTGGACCCCCTTCGGCAAGTACCGGTTCGGCCTGGTCGAGCGAGGGAAGGTCGGTCCGATGGTAAAACTTCCCGATGAATATCTCGTCGCCCCAGATCACCGATCGTCGCATCGCATCATGCCAGTCCGATGTATCGTAGCTTTCTTCATCTTCGAGCTTCTTCACGCGCTCTCGGAACCAGGGATAGGTGTTGTCGTGGTTATAAGTCACGCACGGACTGAAAATATCGATAAAAGCAAATCCCTTGTGCTCGAAGGCCTGCTTGATGAGGTCGACCAGGTGTTTTGGCGCTCCACTGAAGGCGCGGGCAACGAAAGTCGCTCCGGATGCCAACGCCAGCGTGATCGGGTTGAGCGGTTCTTCGATGTTACCGAACGGCATGCTCTTGGTCTTCATGCCGATGCGGCTAGTGGGCGATGTCTGGCCGGTGGTCAGTCCGTATATCTGGTTGTCCATGGCCAGGTAAACGAGGTCCACGTTCCGGCGCATCGTGTGAATAAAGTGGTTGCCACCGATTCCAAATCCGTCTCCGTCTCCACCGGTTACCACCACATTCAAGTCGTGATTCGCCATCTTCACTCCTGTGGCGACAGCGAGCGCCCGTCCGTGCAGTGTATGCATCCCGTAGGTTTCGATAAAGCCGGGCAAGTTGGAAGAGCAGCCGATTCCGCTGACCGTAACCACGTTGTGCGGTTGGATTCGAAGCTCGACAAGAGCCTTTTGAAGAGAAGATAGGACTCCAAAGTCACCGCAGCCTGCACACCAATCTGGATCGACCGGTCCCTTGAAATCCTTGACCGTCAGCTCGGGTTTTATAGTGGTCGTCACGTTGTCCTCCTCAAACCTTAACTTCGTGCATTGGCACGGACAAATCTGTCTTACCCGCGAGTTGCTCCTTCACGCCTTCAACGATGTGATGGGGCATGAAGGGTTCCCCATCGTACTTGCGAATGTGGCCGTTGGGGGTATAGCTGGTTTCACTCCGCAGGTATCGCGCAAACTGGCCGCTGTAGTTGTTCTCGACGATGAGGGTGTGCTTCTCTGACTGAAGGATCTCAACGATGGCATCCCCATGGAGGGGAACCAGCCATCGAATCTGTAGGTGGTTTGCCGAGATCCCTTCTTCATTGAGTAGTTCGATCGCTTCTTGGATGACGCCCTGGGTGGAACCCCACCCAACAAGAGTCACGTCGGCTCCCGGCTCCCCGACCAGTTCGGGCGGTTGGACCGCGGCCTCGATCCCTTGCACTTTCCGCTGGCGCTTGTCCATCATGTTTCGCCGCTTAGTCGGGTCGGTGAATTCGTCGCTGATCAGCGTTCCATCTTCGTCGTGCTCATCGGTCGCAGCGGTGTGGGTGTGGTGGGGCACACCCGGTACGGCGCGGGGAGAGACCCCGCTCTCGGTGAAGGCGTATCGCTTGTAGCCATTGGGGCCGGTGCTGGACGTGATCAGCTCTCCGCGATCGATTTCCACGTCGAAGTCGAGTTCTGCGGGCTCCACACTGCCGGTGCCTTCTGAGAGAAGCAGATCGCCAAGGATTATTCCGGGACACTGGAACCGATCTGTCAGGTCGAAGATCTCAGGAACGAGCTTGAAACAATCCAAGACAGTCGTCGGTGCCGCAATGACCCTGGGATAATCACCGTGGCCGGCCCCAAGCATTTGCCAGAGATCGCCTTGCTCGGTTTTTGTCGGAATTCCCGTGGAAGGGCCACCGCGCTGCACGTCGATCACCACAACGGGAGTTTCCATCATGGCCGACATACCCAGGCCTTCGGTCATCAAGGCGAAGCCACCGCCAGAGGTCGCGCACATCGCCCGCACTCCGGTGTGGGCCGCGCCGATTGCCATGTTGATGACGCCGATCTCATCCTCGACCTGCCGCACCATCATGCCCGCCTGACGAGCGTGCGGAGCCATCCAGTGGAGGACACCCGTGGCCGGGCTCATCGGATAGGCGCAGTAAAATTTCACGCCGGCGGCCACACCACCCATCGCAAGAGCCATATTCCCCGTCAGCATGGCTTTGGGGTTTTCTGTCATCGGCAGGGGTTCCTCAAAAGGCTGAAATTTTTCCGACGCGTGGTCATAGCCGGCCCGTGCGACGTCGACGTTTTCCCGCACTACCGCGTCTCCCTTCCGTTCGAACTGGGCTGTCAAAACGTCTGCGAGCGGCTGGAAACCGACGCCCATCATGTTGAGGGCAGCGCCCAGAGCGAGCGTGTTCTGCGCTAGCTTGTTGCGGCTGTTGTCGGTGAGTTCCTTTACGGGAAGGGGGCAGATCCGCACTCCTTCGGCCGCATTGCGTGGTTGGATTGTGTCTCCGTTATAAATGACAGCGGTCCCTGGCGCCATGAGTTTCAGATGGCGATCCATGGTGTCCTGATTGAGAGGAATCAACAGATCGAGCTTGTCGCCGAAGGTTGTCACAGGATCCACCCCTGTGCGTATTGTAAGCAGAGTATGACCACCTCGGATGAGCGACTGATAGGCGTTATATGCGTTCAGGTGCAGGCCTCGCCGGACGAGGATGCGGGCGAAGATATTGCCAGGAGTGGCCACACCCTGGCCGGCCGCTCCGCCAATCGCGATTGCAAGAGTCCGACTCATTCAGAATCTCCTTCCGTCGATGCGCACTATCGTGCGAAAAGGCTCGGTTTGTAACGTGGGTTCACGTTACCTCGATCATACTGTCGACCTTGACGACAACATTGTACGCAGGAACATGGGTTGGATCACGAACCTCCGTGCCTCAAGTCCCGCTGATTGTGTTCCAAACGGTGAGCCATGCCGAATTCCAACCCCCGGCCCTCTGCTTAAAGGTCACGTCTGACCCCTTAGTGTTCAATAGTTTCAATCGCTTAGGGTGTGCAGAATTGTGCAAGTCCGCGTGAAAAACAGCCTGCAGTTTACCAGATGAGGCGGTCTCTGTCATCTCAGACCAGCGGATTGAACTCAATCGAACGCTATTGCAATGAGTGAGTCATTCTGCTCAGCGCAGGCCGGGGCGCCTTGTATAGTCAACCCTAGGATTGCCCCTCTCCGGTTAATGAGGCCCCCACGGCCCGCTAAAATGTCGAGGGAAAACCATCGAATCGGCCGAAAAACGGCTCGCGACGCTGTTAAACAGAATGAATTCCGTGTTCTATCCTAAATAGTATCGAGTATCGATCAGCTGAGTGAATATCCCGACGCAGGTTGCGGCACCAGGATCGAGGCTCTCAGGCGGGTATGGGTCATGTCGATGCGGGAAGAGTTATAACCGAATCTGGTGTTTGAGGGATTGAAGAAAAGCGGCGTATCTGGTTGATTTGTTGTTTACGAGACTTCAAAGCAACCAAAGGAGATACGCCACTATGAGTAAGAGTATCGTTATTGAACTGGAAGATCGAGAAGCGATTGCAGACCCAGTGACCGACCTGCTACGAGCCGGGGCGCAAGAGCTGATCCAACGCGCTGTGGAAGCCGAACTGTCCGAACTGCTATCCCAGCACGGCGATCGGCGAACCGAGACGGGGAAGGCTGGAGTGGTGCGCAACGGTTATCTGCCTGAACGCGAGCTGCAGACCGGCCTGGGTCCGGTAACGGTGCAAATCCCGAAGGTTCGCGCCAAGACGGGCGAAGCTGTGACGTTCCGCTCGGCCCTGGTACCCCCCTACATTCGGAAGACGCAGTCGATGGAAGCCGCCGTGCCGTGGTTGTATTTGAAAGGCGTCTCCAGTGGCGAGATGGGTGAGGCCCTGAAAGTTCTTGTCGGTCCGAAGGCGCAGGGCTTGTCAGCGAGCACGGTATCGCGCTTGAAACGGGTCTGGGCTGAAGAGTACCGCATCGGGTGCGACCAGCGTTTGGACGCCGACCGCTGGGTCTATGTCTGGGCCGACGGTATCTACAGCGGACTTCGAGCCGAACAAACCAAGTTGTGTGCGTTGGTCGTAATCGGCGTGAATGAACGCGGAGAGAAGCGTTTTCTGGCGATCGAAGACGGTGTACGGGAATCGACACAGAGTTGGCGTGAGGTCTTGTTGAAGCTGAAGTCCCGAGGGATGAATATTCCGAAGTTGGCCATCGGTGACGGGGCGATGGGGTTCTGGGCCGCACTGGAGGAAATCTATCCCCAGACACGCCAACAACGCTGCTGGATGCACAAGACCATGAATGTGCTCAACTGCTTACCCAAGTCGGTCCAGGCGAAAGCGAAACAGGCACTGCACGCGATCTGGAAGGCCGAGACACTGGCAGACGCCGAGAAGGCATTCGATCTGTTCATTGAAACCTATGAGCCGAAGTATCCGAAAGCCACTGTCTGCCTGCAGAAAGACAGAGAAGAACTGCTGGCCTTTTACGGCTTTCCGGCCAAGCACTGGCAGAGCATCCGAACGACCAATCCCATTGAATCGACCTTTGCCACCATTCGACACCGAACCAAGCGATCCAGAGGCTGCCTGACACGGGATGGAATGCTGCACATGATGTTCAAGCTGGGTCAGTGCGCTGAGAAGAACTGGCGACGATTACGAGGATTCGATGATCTGGTCAAGGTGATTACTGGAGTGAAATTCAACGATGGAATCGAAGTGACAAAGCTCGATCAGACCGCCGCTTGAATCAATCTCCTAAACACCACTTTTGACAATAACTCATGCGGGAATGCCGTGATTTGGATGATGTACTATCGTGCGCACAGGCTGGATTTTTCGTCTGATTGCAAGGAGTAGCCCGCAGTGAATATACCCAAACTCTTCATCGACCACCGATACCATGGTCCGGAAAACTCCGCCCACGGTGGCTACACATGTGGCCGGCTAGCCGAATTTGTTGAGGGGCCGGCCCGGGTTCGACTACGGGTGCCGCCGCCTCTGGAAGTTGAATTCGAAGTGATCGATACCGCATCAGGGGTGTCCATGGTTCGCGATGGTGAATTGTTCGCCGAGGCGTGGCCGGGCAAACCGGAGCTCGATGTCCCAGAACCCCCAACGCTTCGGGAGGCGGAGGCGGCTTCGCGTGCCTACAGCGGTTTCAAGACGCACCGGTTCCGGACCTGCTTCGTTTGCGGGCCGGAACAGGACGCTGGCGGCCTCGGGGTTTTCGCAGGACGGATTCCAGGAAGGGATATGGTCGCCTCCGTCTGGCGACCAAAGCCATCACTGGCTTCCGACAGGCGCCACGTGGATCCCTTATTCCTTTGGTCCGCCCTCGACTGTCCGGGCGCCTTCGCATTTCCTGAGCCGACGGACGGTTCGATCCTTCTCGGAGAACTGTCTGTAGATCTCTTCCAGAGCGCGTCCGTGGGTGGCTCCCACGTCGTGATCGGCTGGGAGTTCCATCGTGAAGGGCGGAAGCACCACACCGGCACGGCCCTGTTCACTCAATCAGGGGATTGCGTCGGAGTAGGGCGCGGCATCTGGTTCGAGGTTCCCTGAAATCGACGGTTTGTCGGGTCGATGCAGCGCATTCTATCGGCGACTGTCCACGTCGAAGTGATGTATATTAGTCGGCGAGTTTTTGAGTGATTCGAGCAATTCTCTGTGGATCAGTGAAGATCCTCCGATTATCGAAATCCCACCCTTCGAAAGGTTGTGGGCAACCCGACTATAACCCCATTCGATGGCTGCCGTTTCACGGCGCGAGCAGGCGTAGGCAGGATGGGGACTTTGAATACAATAACCTTAGTTCCGTGGAGAAATTCATGAGATTCAAAGCGCACTGCGTGTGTCTGACGATGATTTTGCTGTTGCTATCCGGCTGCACTGCGGAGCCGGACCCCGCGCCTCAAGCGGGAGTCGAGGCTGCTGGAGGGGTGGATGGGACCGACCCGTTGAGCGGTACGTGGACAGGTGATTGGGGGCCCTCACCGACGGATCGAAATCCCGTCGTGCTCGAGTTGGCCTGGGATGGCGCTCGGTTGAGCGGCACTGTTAACCCGGGCCCGAACGCCGTCGAATTGACGAATGCGGCCTTCGATCCGGTCACCCAAACGGTAACGATGGAAGCCGATGTAGAAGGCTTCTTCGATCCGTTTCACTACATGATCGAAGGTACACTCGATGGAAATATGCTTTCCGGTAGTTGGGGGCACGATGATGTCTCGGGTGACTTTACGATCACGATGAATTAATTCGGGGAAGGAGGCCCAGATCCCCAAGCGACAGACTGCATGCCATGGCTGAGCGTGGGATTCGGTCTCCGCCCCGAAAACTTACAGAGATGCCAACGCATCGTTGAACGTCGAACTCGGCCGCATCGCCTTGGACGCGATTTCCGGGTTCGGCGCATAGTAACCGCCGATGTCCATCGGCTGATCCTGCACGCTGTTCATCTCAGCCACGATCTGCGCCTCCTTGACGGCCAGGGTTTCGGCCAGTGGGGCAAAGCGCGCTCGGAGTGGGGCATCATCGTTCTGGGAGGCCAGCGCCTCGGCCCAGTACATCGTGATATAGAAGTGGCTCCCGCGGTTGTCCAGTTCGTTGACCTTGCGTGATGGCGACTTGCGGTTTTCAAGCAGCTTGGCTGTGGCTTCCTCAAGCGCCGTTCCCATCACCCCCGCGCGGGGATTGCCCGTCGCCTCCCCCAATTGTTCGAGTGCCACTGCCAGAGCCAGGAACTCGCCCAGAGAATCCCACCGCAGATGGTTCTCCTTGAGGAACTGTTGAACGTGCTTGGGAGCCGATCCCCCCGCACCGGTCTCAAGCATGACGCCGCCACTCATCAGCGGTACGATCGAGAGCATCTTCGCGCTGGTACCGACCTCAAGAATAGGGAACAAGTCTGTGAGGTAGTCGCGGAGAACGTTTCCCGTCACCGAGATTGTGTCCTCTCCCGCCCTGAGGCGTTTGAGCGTGAAGCGCGTGGCCTCGACCGGGGACATGATCTCTATCTGAAGGCCGTTCGTGTCGTGGTTCGGAAGATACGCCCTCACCTTCTCGATCAGCTCGGCATCGTGCGCGCGGGCTTCATCCAGCCAGAATACGGCTGGAGCGCCCGTCGCCCGGGCGCGGGACACCGCGAGCTTCACCCAGTCCCGGACGGGGGCATCTTTCGCCAGGCACATGCGCCAGATGTCGCCCGCCTCGACCGGGTTTTCGAGCAGGAATGCGCCCGAGGCGTCAACGACGCGCACCGTACCGGATGCCGGTATCTCAAAGGTCTTGTCGTGGGATCCATACTCCTCGGCTTTACGTGCCATCAGGCCGACATTGGGGACGGTGCCCATTGTCGTGGGATCAAAGGCTCCGTGCTTCTTACAGAAAGACACTACTTCCTGGTAGACGCCGGCGTAGCTGCTGTCCGGTATGACCGCTTTGACGTCCTGTTCCTTTCCGGCCTTGTTCCACATGCGACCCGATGACCGGACCATCGCGGGCATCGAAGCGTCGACAATGATATCGCTGGGCACATGGAGGTTGGTGATGCCCTTGTCGGAGTTCACCATCGCGAGGTCGGGACGGCTTTCATAGGCCGCCTGGATGTCGGCCTCGATTTCTCTGCGTTTCGCCTCGGGGAGTATCTGAATCGCCTCGACGAGGTTGCCGATACCATTGTTTGCGTTGAAGCCTAAGTCGTCGAAGAGCGCACGGTGTTTTTCGAAGACATCTTTGAAGAACACCTTGACGGCGTGACCGAAGATGATGGGGTCTGAGACCTTCATCATGGTGGCCTTCAAGTGCAGTGAGAAGAGCACACCCTGGTTGGCGGCGTCCTCCATTTCAGCTTCCAGAAATGCCCTTAGCGCGCGCACGCTCATCGTTGTCGCGTCAATGATTTCGCCTTTGAGGACCCTGACATCATCTTTGAGCATGGTATGGGAACCGTCCGCGGTGATGAGTTCGATCCGCAGGTTCCCGTCCCGGGCGATCGTCGTGGATTTTTCGTTCGACCGGAAGTCGCCGCCGTTCATGTGGGCCACGTGGGTCTTCGAATCCGGCGACCACTCGCCCATCGGGTGAGGGTTGTTCCTGGCATACTGCTTCACCGCTCTGGGCGCCCTCCGGTCGGAGTTGCCTTCGCGCAGGACCGGGTTCACGGCACTGCCTTTGACACGGTCGTAGCGGGCCTTGATCTTGTGCTCGGATTCATTCATGGGCGTGTCGGGGTAGTCGGGCACTCTGTAGCCCTGGGCCTGGAGTTCTGCGATAGCAGCTTTTAGTTGCGGTATGGATGCACTGATGTTCGGCAGCTTGATGACGTTGGCCTCGGGCGTCTTTACCAGGTCGCCCAATTCGGCCAGAGCGTCAGGGATGCGCTGTTCCTCAGTCAGGTCTTCTGGGAAGTTGGCGATCACTCTCCCGGCGAGCGAAATGTCCCGGGTCTCGACGGCCACATCACAGACTGCCGCGAAGGCTTTGACAATGGGAAGGAAGGAGTACGTTGCCAGCGCCGGCGCTTCGTCGGTGTGGGTGTAAATGATCTTCTGACTGTTGCGCTCCATCTGTCTCCGTTGCGGTTTATTGGGGCTTCGGGCACGAAACCAATGGCGTAGTATAGCCGAAGAGCGGGTCGGGAGTGCGCGTTAGGGGGCCTTGGCCGACATCGGATTGTGCCCGCCAGGGGCCCGGCATGGTTGTCTGAAGGCGAAGGTCGCCCCTCGTTCAGACCACGCGCAGACAGACCACGCGCAGACCACGCGTAGAACGAGACAGAGAGAGTCATCTAAAGGACTGACCGAGCGAGATTTCCCATCGCGAGTTGCTGAGTGGAGACATCAAGGGCGGCCGAATGTGGGGCCTACCTCAACTCTGTCATGAATCCAGGCAGACCCCATTCCATCCGCAGGTTATCGGGGGTGTACTCGGGGTACTCCATGCCCAGAATTCTGCCGATTTCTTCCTGCGTTCTACCGTCTCGTATCAGGCCCGTCACGCGGTTCCGCAATACGACTACGTCGTCCCGGTATTCCTGAAGACCCGCACGGTCGGTGACCCTGCCATGGCCCGGGATCACGGTATCGAAGTCGAACTCGTCGACCATCGCTCGGACCGTGCTTGTCCATTCGACGATGCTGCCGCCACCGTTGTAATCGATTAGAGGCGTCGTGCCGGCCATCAGGTCGCCCATGTGGACGGTGCGCTGGGCCGGGAAGTAGACAACTGCGTCACTGTTGGTGTGCCCCCTGCCGAAATGGCGGGCCCGCACCTCCTGACCCCCGAGGAACACAGACATTTCTTCAGTGAAGGCCAGGCGTGCGGGAAGTACGCCCGGGGGAGCATTGGACTGTTTGTTGCCAAGAATGTTGATCCGGGCATTCCGGGTCGAAATCACCTCGGCGACAGAAAGGAATCTCGAGTTTCCCCCACTGTGGTCGGCGTGGTAATGCGTGTTGATGACGTACCGGACGGGCTGATCGGTGACACTCCTGACGTTTTCCATGATGGCGTCGTAATTTTGCTCGAATTTATCGTCGATCAAAATGACGCCCTCATCTGTGACCAGCGCTGCGACGTTTCCACCGCTGCCCACGATGTTGTAGAGATTGTCTGTGACCTCTTCGATTGTGAGTGGCGGGTTCGCCTGCTCTGGCGCACCGGTAACCAGCGCTACACCGGTCCCGAGAATGGCTGCCAGGCTGATGATCAGGATTCTAGTGTGCATATTGCCCTCCTTCGACGAGTGGACCATCCGTGAATAGAATCCGGATTCTACAGCGATTTTTGTCCGAAATCCAAGAGTCACTGGGGATTCATTGAAAGTGCCGTACCGACCCGTGCTCACCGGGCTAGGACAGACCCGGAACGGAGGGCGTAGTGATAGTGTTAATCCAACCTAAGAGGTGTCCATAAACTCTATTGCAAGTTATGATGAAGAAACGCGGATCGGGGTATTTCGTACCTGACGGAGCCTGTGGTCGAGACTAGGATCCATCGGAAAAAGCAATCATATCGAATTGTGTAAAGGGCTCGTCTGTGAAGGTGCCTGGCAGGAAAAGGGGGAATGGAACCATGAAGCTTTTTGTTTCAGTAGTATCGGTTTTCGCGGTCCTGACGCTGAGCGTCACGGTAGGGGCGCACCACTCGTTCAACACGTTTTTCACCATGGAGAAGACCGTGGAGATCGAGGGCATGGTTAAGTCTTTCAAGCTCGTCAGCCCGCATTCGGAGATGATGGTTGAGGTGACCGAGCCCGACGGCACGGTTGCGCTCTGGCGAATTACGGCGAGAACGGGAGCGGTGAACGCGAGACGTGCCGGCTGGAGGCCCGAGGACTTTATCGGCCACACGGTCAAGGTTGAAGGCAACCCGGCGCGGCGGGAAGGCGCGACAGCGATGGCGGCTGGAGTAGTGACTTTTCCGGATGGAAAGATTGTCTGCCTGGGCGGGTGTCCCGGAGTACCGGAACAGTAGACCTCGAACTGCGAAAACGAACAGACGGGAAAGCGCACCGCCGGTTCAGGCTGGGGATACCTCGCTGATCTGGTCGGGAGTCAGTAACTGAGAGCTACTCGGCCAAAAGCTCCTCTTTCTCTGGCTGCAACAATCGTGCCGGGTTTCGGCTAGTTCAACTGTGGGTGCCGGACACGCGGACTCCTGGGTTCGCCCAAGAGTGCCACCGACAGAGCCGTGCGGCAGCAAAGAACCGGCGCGCAGAAGACGAGGTGATGACGTGGGTTGAGGAGACCCGGGACACTGACGCGAGGACAAGATGAAGCCGATTCTTACAGGATTGTTGGGAGCCGCCTTGATCGCGGCCATGATTTCGCAGCCCTTATTCGCACATCATGGCCGGGGGAGAAGCTACGACCTGTCGAAGGAAGTCTCCGTAACGGGCACAGTAACGGAACTCGGTTGGCGCAATCCGCACGTGGCATTGTACGTGAACGCCGAGAATGAGACCGGCGACGAAGTTGTTTGGGGGTTCGAAGCCCACAACGTCAGCACCATGTCCCGGATTGGGTTCTGGTGCAGATAGGGAAGGGACTTGGCGATAATGGGATATGGCGTATCGCAAAACTGAACGGAATCCTCTATTTGCCGGACGTTGGTTCGAAGACGACATCATTCTCCTCTGCCTTCGCTGGTATTTTCGCTTCAAACTGAGTTACCGAGACCTGGTCGTAATTTTAGGTGAGCGGGGTTTATCGATTTCGCACACCACGATCTTGCGTTGGGTGGTTCGCTATGCCGAAACCTGCGAAAAGCGTTGGAGCCGATTCGAGCGGCCGGTGGGTGGGAGTTGGCGGGTTGATGAAACGTTCATCAAGGTGCGGGGCCAGTGGATGTATCTGTACCGCGCCGTGGATGGACAAGGCAACACTGTGGAGTTCTATCTGAGTCGAACACGCGGTATTGCGGCGGCGAAAGCCTTCTTTCGCAAGGCACTGAAGCATCATCGGGAGCCACACAGCATCACTCTGGATGGCCACCAGCCGAGCCATAGCGCCCTGCGGTGCATGGGAATGAACGGGGAGTTCAACTTCCGGGGGCGGAACCCGGTGAAGATTCGTTGCTGTCAATACCTGAACAATGTTGTGGAGCAGGATCACCGCCGGGTGAAGGGGCGATTGCGCCCGATGTTGGGATTCAAGGCGTTCTACAATGCGCGACGGGTGATTATCGGCATCGAACTGGCGCAGAAAATTCACAAACGCCAGTTCGCAATTCCGATCCCTTGGCAGTCGAATCCCGCCCTGATCTGGCGTCACGTCATGGCAGCATAGTCCGCATCGCCGTAACGCACTTCTGTTCTTATCGCTCCGACAATCCTATCTGCACCAGAACCCCCCAGGAGGATCCCTGGCGGACGGGAGTGGCCTTGCTGAATACCTCCAACACGACTGCGAACGTGGAAGTCTACGTCATGAATCCGGATGGTACGCTGATCGGTGGAGCTCTCGATGCTCCGGACGCCGCCTTCACACTCGAGCCCAATGCGAAGGTCGCCCGCTTGCTGGACGAGTGGATACCCGCTGCACAGACCAACAACGGCTTCGTCTTTGTGCGCACGACGAACGACGTGGCGCTCTGGGGACTCGAACTGTTCCTGCTGACCGATATTGCGCTTCTGGCCAATGTTGCCCCGGGGGCACTGGCGGCTGGAATTACCTACACGCCGCCGGCACCGGGCGGAACGCTTACGCTCAATTCGGTTTCTCCGGCATCCGTGCCCCGGGGCGACACGGTGACTCTGACCGGCTCCGGTTTCAGCACGACAGCTTCGAACAACGGCATTGTGTTCACTACGGCCAGCGGGACAACGGCACGGACGCCCGATTCTGCGACCTTCACGACGCTCACCGCCGTTGTGCCGTCAATGGCGATAGGCGGTCCCGTCTTCGTCCAGGTCGGGGGCACTTCAAGTTTGCCTCAGGTACTGGAAATCACCGCCTCTGCGTCGGCACTGATTGAAACCAGTGTCAATGTTTCGTCCGGTCAGACGACCTCCGGTGTGGACATATACGTGCCGACGCCGGCCGGAAGTCTCAACTTTACGAGGATCGGTGTCGGGGATCGGACCCAAAGCATTTCGTTTGCGTCCAGCAGTGCCGAGATCTCACAGGGCCAGACGACCGACATAATCGTGGCGGGTACCGGGATCAGTCAGGCGAATCAGTCGACCGTGACCGTAAGCGGCGCCGGAATATCCTTGTCCAACGTGTCTTATTCGGGCAACGTCATGTTCGTTCAGATCGATGTCGCTGCCAATGCAGCGCTCGGACCGCGCACCGTGACCATCACCAACTCCAACCTGGACACTTCAGTACTTTCCGGAGGGATCATCATCAAATGAAGTATCGAGTGCACTTCGATCGGAAATCTTTCGTCTTCACCCTCTGCTTCGGACTGGCGGTGTTCCTGGTGGCGAGGCCGGCCGCGAGCAGCATCGTCGTCGATATGGATCTCGAAGATCTGGTACGGGAATCCGACAGCATCGTTCAGGGAGTTGTGGAGTCGGTCTCGAGCGAATGGGACAACGATAGGAAGTTAATCTTTACGTATGCATCTATTCGTGTGGACGATCCTCTAAAGGGCGAGCGGCGCCGCGCGTTGCGGATACGCCAGATGGGCGGTCAGGTCGGTGCGCTGGTCATGTCGGTGCCGGGCATGCCGGAATTCAATCAAGGCCAGGGCGTTATCGTTTTCCTGAAGGACGCGGGAAACGGCACATTCCACGTCGTGGGCTTGAACCAGGGCCGGTATGTGATCGAAGAAGACTTCGCGATTGCGAACATCAGTGGCGTGGATCTTTTGAGTCCCAAGTCAGGGCGTGTCGCGGGTGCTTCGATCGCCCGGAGGGTGGGACTGGAAGATTTCAAAGCCCAGATACGTCAATGGGTGACGGGAGTGGGTCGATGAATTAAGATGCCATTGAACCGGACGCGCTTCTTGGTTGGGGCAGCCGTTCTCTTGATGGCGGTTCCGATTCTGGCCTACATTCCTGAAACGAATCTGGATTCGAACGGGAACATTATTGCAGTGAGGTGGGCCGATTCATTCATGCCGATAAAATGGCGCATGAACCCGACGATCGGTTCAAACGTTACCGGGAACAGGGAACAGGCCGACGTGTTTCGAAATTCTTTCTAGCAATGGGCGGATGTGACGACTTCAGACCTGACACTGATGCAAGACCCGGCTACGGATCCCTCGGTGAAGCCGGGCCTGGATCTGGTGAACCTGATCACGACCAACGTGACAACGTCCGAGTTTGGTTCCACGGCGCTGGGACTTACCCTCACTTTCAGTTTTACCGGTACGGGGACCGACATGAATACCGGAACGGTCATAGAATTCCCCGGACAGGTCATTGATGCGGACATCATGTTCAACCCGGATAAGAGCTTCAGCTTGAGCACCACAACCCCCTCGGACCGGTTTGACCTGGAATCGGTGGCAACACACGAGGTGGGTCATTTCCTGGGCCTGGATCATTCCAACATACTGTCGTCGGCAATGTACCCAAGGCTACTTGACGGGGTCAGTTTCCATCGGAATATCCAGCTCGACGACCGGATTGGTTTATCGTCGATATACCCCGCTGCATCTTTCTCCTCTTTAGGGTCCATCAGTGGTACCGTGCGCACGACAGGTAACGCTGCAGTGTTTGGCGCGATGGTTGTGGCGCTGGACCCCGACGGGCAGGCCGCTGCCAGCGCCGTGACGAACCCGGAAGGGGTGTTCACGATTCAGGGATTGTCGCCCGGAAACTATACGGTTTATGCGGAACCGATGGACCAGCCGTTTACCCCGTTCGATGTTTTCACGCTGTCCCAAACCTATCCCGGCCAATCGGTGAACACCAACTTCACCGTCCGATACCGCTAGCCACGGGTTACACAGGAAGAAACGGATTGCGCGGACGAATCCCTGCGATGCGTTGTTATGAGATAATCTCCCCCTCGACAGCTCCGGACGCTTCGACTAGCAGCGCCATCCGAGAAGTGTGATTCTCGCATGGCTTACATTTTCAATGGCGGTAAGCCATCGAAAATGGTGGCACATCCTGTGCCGCATAGCAGACTGGGGACGAACGAGCGTTTTTCCACAGTCTGCTAGAGAGCGCTTTCAACGCGAAGGCACGACGGCAGCGGAGTTTCTTTTTTAGAGACCCTGTGTGTCTGTGTGTTGAAACTCGAAACCCTTTGGATGAGTGATGTACCGAAATCTGCTCTATGAAGTGAACGATGGTATCGCGTTCGCCACCGTCAACCGGCCAAAGGTTCACAACGCTCTCGACCAGTTGACGATGTCGGAGTTGGTCACGGCATTCGAATCCGCCGCGGATGACGAACAAGTGCGGGTCGTGATCCTGACCGGCAGTGGCGAAAAGGCTTTCGTTGCCGGTGCGGACATCACCGAGTTCGCCTCCCTGTCTCCTGTGGACGGGCGGGAGTATGCTCTCGCAGGGCAGGACGTGTTCAACTTCATCGAACAACTCGGCAAGCCGGTTATCGCTGCCGTCAACGGGTACGCCCTGGGTGGGGGATGTGAGCTGGCGATGGCATGTACCCTGCGGGTCGCATCCGACAACGCGGTCTTTGGACAGCCCGAAGTCCGGTTGGGCCTGATTCCGGGATACGGCGGTTCCCAACGTCTGCCGCGCTTGGTCGGGAAAGGACGGGCCCTCGAGATACTGCTGTCGGGAGAGCAGGTTTCCGCTGAATCGGCACTGGAAATGGGTCTCGTCAATCGTGTAGTGCCTCGGTCCGAACTTCTTTCCACGGCTGAAACCCTGGCCAGAACAATCATGGCTAACGCTCCTCTCGCCCTCCGGTACTGCCTCGAAGCTGTCCATCGCGGAATGGAGATGACTTTGACCGAAGGGCAGTTCCTTGAAGCGAGTATGTTCGGTATGTGCTTTGCGACCGAAGATGTGGAGGAAGGAACCGAAGCGTTCCTGGAGAAACGTGCCCCCAAGTTCAAAGGGAAGTAAACATCCGCCTGAACCGCTCGCGGGTCTCGGCTCAGCGGGTTACCGCTTTGCGATTGCCGCCGGCCGATTCAATGAAAATATCGTGGATCGACTGATTGAAGGCGCGCTGAGCGCGCTCGAAAAGACCGGGACCCGCCCGGATGCAGTGGAGGTCGTGCGTGTGCCGGGAGCCTTTGAGTTGCCGTTGGCCGCGCAGAAATTGTCTGAGAGCTGTGATGCCGTCATAGCACTGGGCTGCGTGATTCGCGGCGAGACTCCGCATTTTGAGTACGTCAGCCAGGCTGCGGCCGAAGGATTGGAACGTGTCTCACTGGATTCGGGTATACCTGTCGCCTTCGGAGTGCTGACGACCGATACCGCAGAACAAGCCCTGGCACGAGCGGGCGGCGACGTCGGCAACCGCGGTTACGATGCCGCTGTTGCTGCCATCGAGATGCTGCAAGCGCTTCGGAGTCTCTGAGGTATGGGAAATAGGCGGGCCGCGAGAGAATATGCGCTCCAAATGTTGTATCAATGGGATCTCCGGCGCGACAATTTGGATACGTCGATTGCGACCTTCTGGGAAGTGACCTCAGCTGAAGACGATGTCCGCACCTTTGCCGACCGCCTGGTATACGGTACTGTCGAACATCTTCAAGACATTGATCCGTTAATCGAGCGCCACGCGAAAAACTGGCGCATGAAGCGGATGGAAACTCTCGACCGGAACCTTTTGCGCATGGCCGCCCAAGAGCTGTTACACGAACGGGAAACACCGGCACTGGTCGTCATCGATGAGGCGATCGAGATCGCCCGTCGTTTCAGTACCCGGGGATCTCCTCAGTTCATCAATGGCCTGCTCGACAGTATCTACAGGGAGATCGAGCGGGGGAAGAGTTAACGGCAAATGGGCAAATACGCCAGGGAAGAAAAAGACAGCCTTCGGTTCCTAGGTCTGAAACGAGCGGAGACACTGGGGTTAGCAACACGGTTATTGGGAACCCACGGGAGTTGATTTCTCTGAAAACCCAATTGCTTATAAATTCCTGTTTTTGCGTCTCCGTGCTTTGGCAGTGAAAAGTCTCTTATGGAAGAGCCCGAACAAATCCGCATAGAAAAGCTCAGAAAGATCGAGGCGTTGGGGTGCGATCCCTATCCCACGACTTTCCGCTATACCCATACGATTGCGGCGGCCGTCGAGCAATTCGAGTCGGACTCAGCAGAGGTGCTCGAGGGCGACCCGAGGGCCGTCAGTGTCTCCGGTCGGATCATCGCCGCTCGGGCTTTCGGGAAGGCAGGTTTTCTGACGTTATTGGAAGGCGGGTCGCGGATCCAGGTCTATGCCCGGAAGGACAAGCTCTCCGATCGGGACTTCGAACTCTATCGTCTGCTCGATATCGGCGACTTCATTGGAGCCGAAGGCGTGATGTTTCGCACGCGCACCGGCGAGCTGACTGTCATGGCGTCCGGGTTGACTTTTCTGGCCAAGAGTCTGCGATCGCTACCTGAAAAATGGCACGGTCTGACCGACATTGAAATTCGCTATCGCCGACGCTACGTCGATTTGATTGTCAATCAGGACGTGAGGGATATTTTTGTAAAGAGAAGCTTGATCATCCGGGAGTTGCGGCGGTTTCTTGATGAACGCGGTTATCTTGAAGTGGAAACCCCGATCCTGCAGCCAATCGCCGGCGGCGCATTGGCCCGTCCATTCCAGACCCACCACAATGCCCTCGATATGCCTCTCTATCTGCGGATCGCTCCGGAGCTATATCTGAAACGCCTGATCGTCGGGGGGTTGACGCGGGTCTATGATCTGAACCGCAACTTCAGAAACGAGGGCATATCATTCAAGCACAACCCCGAATATACGATGTTGGAGTTCTATCAGGCCTACAGCAACTACACCGACCTGATGGACCTCACTGAATCAATGATCACCGAGGTCGTGAACAAGGTCTGTGGCTCCCACACGATTGTGTACGACGGCGTCGAAGTGGATTTCAATCGATGGACACGGATTACGGTCAAGGAAGCCATTGTTCGGTACTATCCGGGTGATGCGATCGACGAAGCGGCGTTATCGGATCTTGGCTTCGTGAAGAACCTGCTCGGCAGAATGAACGTGGACTATAATCCACAGCTCTCACTGGGAGCCCTGATTGGCGAGCTTTTCGACGCTGTAGCCGAAAAGCACATGGTTCAGCCCACGTTTGTCTACGACTATCCCGTCGAGATGTCCCCCCTGTCCAAGGCCAAGAAGGACGACCCCACACTTGTCGAGCGCTTCGAGCTATACGTTGCGGGAATGGAGTTGGCCAATGCCTATTCCGAGTTGAATGACCCGATCGACCAGAAGCAGCGATTTGAACTCCAGTTGGATGCGCAGGCGCACGGTGACGACGAAGCTCACGCCATGGACGGAGACTATGTCCGTGCTCTGGAATACGGCATGCCGCCCACTGCCGGCGAAGGCATCGGCGTGGACCGGCTGACGATGTTGCTGTCTGATTCCAAGTCCATCCGAGACGTCATCCTTTTCCCTCATCTCCGGCCGGAGTAATCGGGGTTGTGCAAACGCGCTAGCGTTCTACGTTACACTGATTATTCCGTGCCGCGTGTTGCTTTCTGTCATTGGGGTCCAGGTGACGTTTGCGGAGTCTGAGGTTCTTCGGAGTGATTTCAATTAGTTCATCTTCACGGATGAACTCGATGGATTGCTCCAGTGACATGCGGAGGGGCGGGACAATTTTTTCGTAGGTGTCCGAAACCGACGCGCGCATATTGGTCAGCTTCTTTTCCTTGGTTATGTTGACGTCGAGGTCCGCGTCCCGGCTGTTCTCTCCGACCAGCATGCCGCGGTAGACCTCATCGGTCGGCGCAACGAAGAGTTCGCCGCGCTCTTGCAGATTGATCACCGCAAAGCCGGTAACGGGCCCCTGCCGGTCAGCGACAAGGGCTCCAGTTGCCCGGTGTTTGATTTCACCTGCCCAGGGTCTGTACTCGTTAAACCTGTGCGTGAGGATTCCGGTGCCTTTCGTGTCGGTGAGGAACTCGGTCCGGTATCCGATCAGCCCCCGGCTGGGGACGTCGAACTCCAGTCGGACGCGACCCGAGCCGTGATTGACCATCTTCACCATGACGCCCTTACGTATGCCGACTTTCTGCATCACGACACCCATGTATTCTTCCGGGGTGTCGATGAGGGCCAACTCGAACGGCTCGTGCCTATTTCCGTCGACAAGCCGGGTGAGGACGCGTGGCATCCCGACAGAGAACTCGTGTCCTTCCCGCCGCATTTGTTCGATCAGAATCGCCAGTTGCAGTTCCCCGCGGCCGAACACCTGAAAGCGGTCCGGAGAGTCCGTCGTTTCCACCCGCATTGCGAGGTTGTTGAGGGCTTCTTTCGTCAGTCGGTCCCTCAGGTGGCGCGAGGTGACAAACGGCCCATCCTTTCCACTGAAAGGGGAATTGTTGATCGAAAATTCCATCGACATCGTTGGCTCATCCACGTGCAGACGTGCAAGTGGGTGAGGATCGTCACCATCGGCGATGCTCTCACCGAGCCCGATTCCGGTCATGCCAGCGACTGCAACGATTTCGCCCGGACCGGCCTCCTGAACCGCGACCCGTTCCAGGCCCTCGTAAACAAAGAGCTCGGTTACCTCAGCCTGGGTTTGTGAGCTGTCCCGGTGGCAGAGCGTCACCCTCTGCCGGTTGCGAACGGTACCAGCTACGATGCGTCCGATTGCAAGAGGTCCTCTGTAGTCGTCCGGCTGTACGGTCGTAACCAACATCTGAAAGGACCGGTCCGCCTCACCACTCGGCGGCGGGACGTGTTCGACAATCGTCTCGAACAGGGCCCGCAAATCCGCGAGCGGCTCCTGGAGCGAGCGCGTGCACTGGCCATCCCGAGCGACCGCGTAGACTACAGGGAACTCGATCTGGCGTTCTGTCGCGTCGAGATCGATGAACAGGTCGAAAATCTCGTTGAGTACTTCTTCGGCCCGCGCGTCCTTGCGGTCGATTTTGTTGACGACGACGATGGCGGGGAGTTCCAGTTCCAGCGCCTTCGACAGCACGAAGCGAGTCTGGGGGAGTGGGCCCTCGGCGGCATCGACGAGCAACATGATGCCGTCAACCATCCCGAGCGTCCGTTCCACTTCACCGCCAAAGTCGGCGTGACCGGGCGTGTCCACAATGTTGATCTTGACGTTTCCGTACCGGATGGCCGTATTTTTGGCCATGATCGTGATGCCTTTTTCCCGTTCGAGATCCATCGAGTCCATGACGCGCTCAGCCACGGTCTGGTGTGCGCTAAATATCCCGCTCTGCCACAGCATGGCGTCGACGAGCGTGGTTTTGCCATGATCGACGTGTGCGACTATGGCGATATTACGCAGATTCATTCAGTGTCAGTCCCTTCTTCCGTCGTCAGCCCAATCCCTGATTCTGACACAGTTGCGTTTCATCGAGCCCAAACACGGGATTTCGGGTAGTCGCGTCTCTTCAAAAATGATCGCCGTTGTCACACCTTCGTGTGTTCGTGCCTGCGTGTTAAAGGTCGTGTTCACCTAATACGGGACCTGTGCTGAGGCTCTGTCCCCTATAATCTGTTTGATGCGGTTCGAGTTCATGATTGCCTTCCGGTATCTGAGGGCCAAGCGCAAGCAGGCCGTGGTGTCCCTGATTACCGTCATTTCGGTGATTGGGGTTACAGCCGGCGTGGCCGCCTTAGTCATCGCGCTCGCCATCAACGCTGGTTTCCGCCAGGACCTCGAAGAAAAGCTTCTAGGCACCCAGGCCCACATCACTTTGTTGCGACCGAGCAGGGAAGGCATTCCCGACTATATCGAGGTCGCTCGCCGGGCGGAATCGGTCGCCGGTGTCACCTCTGCAGCGCCCGCTCTCTACCAACAGGTTCTCCTGACGAACGGCTTTCAGAGCCGCCCTGCGTTCATGAAGGGGATTGTGCCCGAACTGGAAGCGAAGCGTTCCGAGGTTTTTGAGACGCTCATCGAAGGCACGCCGGAGGATTTCGGTCAGCGTTCGATTCTGATCGGCGAAGAGTTGGCACTGGCAATGGGTTCGTTCGTCGGTGACGAATTCCGGGCCTTGAGCGCTGAGACGATACTCACTCCGGGTGGTCCCGCGCCGCGATCCCGTGTGTTCGAAGTTTCCGGTGTGTTCCGGTCCGGGCTCTACGACTTCGACGCCGGATACGTGTATGTCCCGATGGAGGCCGCGCAACGGCTTTTGGGAGCCGGCGACATCGCTTCTTCGATCGAAGTCCAGATCGATGAAATCGATCAGTCCGGAGTCTTAGGCCCTGAAATCGCTACTGCCGCGGGCGAGGGTCTCGAGTTTACGGATTGGAGAGTTCAGAATGCAGCGATTTTCGAGGCATTGCAGTTGGAGAGGATCGTGATGTTCATCACGATCGGTCTGATCGTGATCGTGGCTTCGCTGAACATTGTGGTGACGCTCGTGATGATGGTGATGGAGAAAACCCGCGACATCGCCGTACTGATGTCGATGGGTGCGACCACGGACAATATCCGGCGTGTCTTCATTGCCCAGGGGGTGATCATCGGTGTCGTCGGCACCGGCTTGGGCCTGATCACCGGAAATGCGGTCAGCTACCTGGCCGACCGGTACCAGCTAGTCAGCATCTCCCCTGACGTTTATTCCATCGCGTACGTTCCTTTCCAAACCAGCGTTGCGGACTCTGCAATTGTGGCCGTTGCGGCGGTCCTGATCAGTTACGGCGCCACACTATACCCTTCAAGAGCGGCCTCGAGGCTCCAGCCCGTGGAGGCTCTCAGGTATGAGTAATTTGAGGGGCCTGTGGTCGATTGTTGCCCAGTGGGAAGGCAAGGTGCCCGTTTTGGCCCAGACAAACTCTCGCGCCAGATCATAGTCCTATCCTGTGCCGAAAAAATCCAAAAACAGTTCACCGACCTCGTCCGCTATGCTTGAGGCCGTAAACCTAACAAAAATATACCCCACTCCCGCTGCGGACATTGCGGTGTTTCAAGGGTTGAATCTGCGTGTTGAATCGGGCGACCTGATTGCCATCATTGGACCTTCGGGTGCTGGCAAGAGCACGCTGCTCCACTTGTTGGGCGGCCTGGACGCGCCTACCTCGGGCCAGGTCCTGTTTCGGGAGGAAGACATCTTTTCGTTTGATCCGATCCGCCTGGGAGAGTACCGAAACCGCCATGTGGGCTTCGTCTTCCAGTTTCATCACCTGCTGCCAGAGTTCAGCGCGACTGAAAATGCGGCCATGCCGTTGATGGTGAGGGGAGAGACCCGAGACAATGCCATGGTACGCGGGGGTCAATTGCTTGAGCAGATGGGCCTCGGAGCGCGCCTCGAACATAAGATCGGGGAGCTTTCAGGAGGAGAGCAGCAGAGAGTTGCGATCGCACGCGCTCTGGCCGGAGATGCGCAACTCCTCCTAGCCGACGAGCCGACCGGTAATCTGGACCCTGAGACGGGGGCCGAGGTGTTCGAGGTGATCCGAGGACTCCACTCCGAGCGCGGCTTGACCTCGGTGATCGTGACGCATAACGAAAAGGTCGCATCTAAGTGTGACCAAATCTGGCAGATCGATAGTGGAAAGTTAGTCTGACAACTGGGGACACTGCCTTCTCTGCCGGGTTTTCACCGTGGGCGCGTTAGCCGGGATGGGCCGGAATCACTGGGATTGTCCCCTATCAGCCCCGGGTCAAAGTCGGATCTAGCCTATAGGAGCGGGCGATTCTGAGCGATTTCTTGAGATCGACGCCCACCCGCCTTGAGCCGGTCCACCGATCGGAGCCAGGAAGGGGCGACTGTGAGGTCGAACGAGCATGAAAAATGGACCTTTATACACCGTCCATACATGAGGTCAGCGATGTTCACGGGCTGGGGGGTGAAGAGCGACCCTCCCCCAGGCCTTGTTCTGTCTGGGGCCTTCGTTTAGAATTGATGGAGTCATACAAGTAGAAGAAACAGCCGGATAATTGAGAACCGAAGTCCCTTGGGACCTGACCTCAAGGCTGAGGCGAGATCATGTTCGAACGGTATACAGAGAGAGCCCGTCGCGTAATTTTCTTTGCGCGCTATGAAGCTAGCCAGTTCGGTAGCACGACGATCGAAACCGAACATCTGCTTTTGGGACTGATTCGAGAGGACAAGAACCTCACCAACCGTTTCCTTCGCAACCAGTCTTCCATTGAAAGCATCCGCAAAGAAATCGAGGGACGGACGACGATCCGCGAGAAGGTTTCGACGTCCATTGATTTGCCCCTATCCAACGAGTGCAAGCGGATACTGGCGTATGCGGCCGAAGAGGCCGAGCGTCTGAATCACCGTCATATTGGCACTGAGCATCTCTTGCTCGGCATCCTGCGTGAAGACAAATGTGTGGCGGGCGAAATCCTGCACGAGCGCGGCCTGCGCCTGAATGCGATTCGTGAAGAGTTGTCCCGTTCGGTCGTGGATCGTCAGACCTTGGTCAAACCAAAGGAAACGCCTCTACTGTCGGAGTTTTCGCGTGACCTGACTCAAGCGGCCTTGGATGGAGTTTTGGATCCATTGGTTGGCCGGGGCAACGAAATCGATCGTGTTGTCCAGATCCTCTGCAGGCGAACCAAAAACAACCCCGTCCTGATCGGTGATCCCGGTGTCGGTAAGACGGCCATCGTTGAAGGCTTGGCGCAGCAAATCGTAGACGGTGAAGTGCCGACGTTCCTCGCCGACAAGCGGATCCTTGTACTCGACCTTTCGTTGATCGTCGCGGGAACAAAGTACAGAGGGCAGTTCGAAGAGCGATTGAAGACCATCATGAAAGAGTTGGCGGACAACCCCAACACGATTGTCTTCATCGACGAGTTGCATACACTGGTCGGTGCGGGGTCTGCCGAGGGTTCACTGGATGCGGCCAACATTCTCAAACCGGCACTCTCGCGTGGCGAGATTCAGTGTATTGGTGCGACGACACCCTCCGAGTTCCGAAAGTCCATCGAGAAGGACCGCTCTCTCGAGCGCCGGTTCCAGTCGGTTAAAGTCAGTGCGCCCCCCGAAGAGGAATCTGTCCGCATTCTGCATGGCGTGAAGTCGCGTTACGAGAAGTTCCACATGGTCAGTTACACGGAAGAGGGGATTGAAGCGGCCGTCCATCTCTCCAGTCGATATATTCCTGACCGATTTCTGCCCGATAAGGCCATCGACCTGCTTGATGAGGCCGGCGCCCGGGTCAAGCTCCGTCAGGCGACACTGCCTTCAGAAATGACCGATATCCAGCGCCGGATCAAGTTCATCGTGACCCGGATGGAAAGCGCCATTTCAAGCAAAGAATTCGAGAAGGCCGAGCACTACAAGAGCCAGGAGCAGGTGGAACGGGACAATCTCCAGAGCATCCGCGAAAAATTCAATCTCAGTGAAACCGCTACGATGGGTGTGGTGACACGGTCCGATATTGAAGAAGTGGTATCCAAGTGGACGGGTGTCCCTGTGACATCGATCAAGGAAGAAGAGATGGTCCGCTTGACCCGGATCGAGGACGAATTGCACCAGCGCATTGTGAGCCAGGACAAGGCGATCGATGCCCTGGCGCGCGCGATCCGCCGCTCGCGGGCGGGCTTGAAGTCGCCGAATCGACCGGCAGGGTCGTTCCTGTTCCTGGGGCCAACGGGCGTGGGGAAGACCGAGATGGCGCGATCGCTGGCGCAGTTCCTCTTTGGCAGCGATAAAGCCTTGATTCGGTTCGACATGTCTGAGTTTATGGAGAAGCACTCGGTATCGAAATTGATTGGTTCCCCCCCAGGATATGTCGGTTACGAGGAGGGTGGCCAGCTTACTGAACGTGTTAAGCGAAACCCGTACTCAGTCATCCTGTTGGATGAAATCGAGAAAGCCCATCCGGATGTCTACAACATCCTGTTGCAGGTGTTCGAAGACGGCCAGTTGACCGACGGGCTAGGCAACACGATCGACTTCAAGAACACGATCATCACGATGACTTCCAATATCGGTGCGCGTTTCCTGAGCAAGCACACGAGCTTGGGATTCCAGGCTCCAAGCGAGGCAGTCACCGAGGCCAAGATGGAAGAAGCGGTGATGGTCGAAGTCAAGCGGTTGTTCAATCCCGAATTCATCAATCGACTCGACGAAATCATCATCTTCAACTCGCTTACGGATGCCGATCTGGAACGTATTGTCGAACTGATGATTGGCGAGTTGAACACAAACCTGCAGCACAAGCATCTGGAAGTGAGTCTGACGGACGAGGCCAAGTTGTGGATACTGGCCAAAGTTTGCCACGATCGCAATTACGGCGCGCGGCCCCTGCGTCGAGCCATCCAGCGCTATATCGAGGACCCGCTTTCAGAAGCGATGATCCAGGGCAACCTTGAAAAGGTTAGCAAGGTTGAAGTGTATCGGGATGGTGAACAACTCTGGTATCGGTCAAAAGATCACGAGGAAGTGGGCGTACCCCTGAGCATTTAGGAACGCAGGTAGGAATGCAGGACAGATACCTGATCCAGGGCGTCTGGCGGCCATTCCCCGCATTTCGCTTTTTTTAGGCCTTATTTACACCGAAACGGTTCCCCCATGGTCTAAGTGAAAAATGTCTGGGGACATGTGCGTCAACTCCCATCCGGAGACGTGTTCGAGCCGGGGTTTTGCCTGGGTGGACTTCGAGTAACCGAGCGCTGGGTGCGGTGGCGATTCCAGACGCTCCGAAAGGCATTTGCCGCACTGTCGATTGGTTTTAACTTATTGTCGTAGTACAATTTGACAGGATTCCGTCGTTTATTGCTTGGAGGAGGCTAATGAAGCTTGTCGCCGTATTTTTAGCGGTTTTTCTCAACAGCGTTCAAGCCCAGGTATTGCAGACTCCGGACACGGACCTCATCGAAGCAGTCGAGGTGCGGGGCAACCGAAGGATCCCCTCTGAAACGATTCGATACAATCTCCAGACTCGCCCGGGCGAGCCAATCCGGTTGGGAGTGGTTCAGAGGGACATTCGAGCCCTCTACGCCTTGGGATATTTCGAGGATATCCGGGTTGAGGAAGAGGATGGCGAGGGCGGCAAGATCGTGATTTTCGAAGTCGCGGAGAAACCCATTATCCGCGCTATCGATTACGAGGGGAACGATTCGGTGACTCTGTCGTCCATCCTGGAACGATTGCGTGACACTGGGGTGGGATTGAGCGTGGAGATCCCGTACGACGAAACACGGATTCAACGAGCCAAAGCAGTTCTGCTGAGTCTATTGGCCGAGCAGGGCCGACAGAACGCGACAGTCGAAGTCGAAACGTACGACATCCCCCCCAACGCAATCGGCGTAGCCTTCGTGATCGATGAAGGGCCGAAGATCAAGATTCAGCAAATTGAAATCATCGGCAATGAAAACTTCTCCGACGGCCAGATCAAAGGCGCGATGGAGTTGCTCAAGGAAGCGGGTCCGATTGCTTCGTTCCGGAGCCAGGACGTCTATCACCCGCTGAAAATGAATGACGATATTACCCGCATCCAGATGCTACTTCGGGAGAACGGATACGTTCGGGCCCTTGTTCTGGATCCGGAAGTCGAGATTCGCCCCCAGAAAATCAGTCGGACGCTACCTTTTATCAAACCCTCGTTCCCGTGGGGAATCCCTCTTCCGTTCTGGAAAAAGGAAGTCGACCGCTTCTTCCTAACGATACAGGTTGAAGAAAACGACCAGTATCGTCTGGGTGAGATAGACATTACTGGTAACGAGCAGTTTACGGAAGAGCAGTTGACCAGTTTCTTGGGCCTCAGCACAGGCGAGGTCTTTAACGAAACGCGACTGCGTGAAGGGTTTGAAGACCTCAGCAAGTTGTATGGGAACTTTGGATACGTCAATTTCACGCCGGTGCCCAACTATGAATTCGACGATGAAAACAAGACCGTCGATTTGACCATCAACGTCGATGAGGATCGCCAGTTCTTCGTCAAACGTATCAACTTCCGTGGAAACACGAGCACCCGCGACAAGGTCATCCGCCGCGAAGTGATGTTGGAAGAGGGTAAGATCTTCAGTTCCCAGCTCTGGGATATGAGCCTGCTTCGGCTGAATCAGCTGGGCTACTTCGAGGAAATCACCGCGGATGCGGCGGACATCCAGCCAAGCCCCACCGAAGCGGAAGTCGACATCACGTTGAGCGTCGAAGAGCGCGGCGGAAACACGATCGGGTTCAGCGGCGGCGTTAGTGGCATCGGTGGGAGCTTCCTGGGTATCGACTATTCAACGAACAATTTCCTGGGGTTTGGCGAGACCTTGAGCGTAACGGCCCAGGGTGGAACCCGCCAGACCAATTACGCTTTCAGCTTCACAGAGCCATATTTGATGGACCGCCCGATCTCGGCGGGTTTTTCGGTGTTCAAAAGTGAGTATCGATTTGACCAAGCGCGCGACATCTTTGGGCTCGACGTCAACAATCTGCCGATCGGTTTTGGATTTGAAGACCGTCTCAATTACCAGCAGAGCCGGAAAGGTTTCAACCTTTTTACCAGCTATCCTTTGCGGGTTTTCCATCGTCTGGGAGTCACTTTTCAATTTGACAATTCATCAAGCGACGCGATCAACCCGGCGACGTCAGCGTTTTTTGACAACGTACGGCAGTCGGAGCGTGAAAGCTTCGTGCGGACCGGCGGCAGTTTCAGTGACTTCAAGACACGTTCTATCATCTCGACGTACCGCTATAGCACCGTATCCAACCCCAACGTTCCGCGGGGAGGCCAGAGCATCAGTTTAAGTTTTAATTTTACGGGAAGCTTTCTCGGCGGAAACGTGAACTATGTCCAGCCGTTTTTCGAATACCAGTTCTATAAACCCATGAATAATTTTCGGAATACCCTGGCGTTTCGATTCCAGGCCGGGCATATCAGAGGTTTCTCCGGTACGGGAACCCCATTCTACCAGCGCTATTTCATGGGTGGGGACTTCGATGTGCGTGGCTTCGAGTTTCGCTCGATCAGCCCGATGGCCTTCGTTACCCGTGAGTCGGTTGATGACTTTACCGGGCAGCCGATCGTAATCGACGACATTGCGTATGTGGGCGGCGATACGACGGCTGTCGCCAACGTCGAGTATCGCATTCCCATCGCCGGGCAAGTGCTGACTCTCGCTCCGTTTCTCGACCTCGGAAACAGCTGGGCATTTAACAGGAGCCAGTTGCAGCGCGAGGTAGTTCAGCCGGATGGGTCCATTCGAGTGGACGGCGTCCAGTTCATTCCAGGTACAAATACCGGGCTGAGAGCCAGTACAGGGGTCGAGCTGCAGGTCTTGATGCCGGTTATCAATGCGCCGTTCCGTCTGATTTATTATAACAATCCCCTGAGACTTGACCGGACCATAACGACGCCCAACTCCGGCCAGCAATTCTTTCTGAGGGAGGAGAATCGGGGGTTCAAGTTTACCGTCGGCAAGACATTTTAGATTGGAGGAAATTTTGGGAGGAATTATGAAGTACTTGAAGCTGGTATTTCTTGTGACGCTGATGGCTCCAGCATCGCTGCTTGCACAAAGAGTCGCAGTGATCAACTTTGACAGGGTTGTGGCCGAAAGCATAGAAGGCCGTGGCGCTGGTGCAGAGTTGGAGGCGCATTACAATACCTTGGCGGCGGCCCTCGAGGCGGAGCAGGCTAGCCTGGAGGAGATGCAGGGCCGGCTTGCGACACAGGAACGCGTTCTTTCCCCGGCGGCGTTGACCCAGCTCAATCGTGACATTCAGAACACGCAGACACGACTCACCCGCTCCTCGGAAGACGCCCAGTTGGAAATGCAGGCCAAGAATGATGAGCTGTTGCTGCCGATATTTGAAAAGGCGCAGGCAGTTTTTCAGGAGTATGCGAATGAGCAGCAGTACACGCTGATTTTCAATATCGCCGTAGAGCAGTCTGGGTTGATCTACGCCGCCCCCTCGGTCGACATCACCAACGAGATCATTCGACGCATGGATGCAGCAGGAGAAGCCACCGAGGCGCCTTCAATCACGCCGCCTGCGGCTCCCGAGCCCACACAGTAGGAGAAGGGTTAGCAGTCCGCGGGCTGCTGAGCCCTGCAGGGTGCCATTGGGGCAGAGCTAGCGATTTGTCTATACCGAGAACCCGAACGCTCAGTGGTCTGACACATGCGACCGGGCGTCAGGAGAACCTTTGGAGCTGCGAATCGCCGAAATAATGCGGATCCTTCCGCACCGCTACCCTTTCCTGATGGTTGACCGGGTAGTGGAAGTCGAGCGGGGGCGTCGCATCGTGGCGCTCAAAAACGTTACGATCAACGAACCCTATTTCGTCGGCCATTTTCCCGCCGCTCCAGTCATGCCCGGAGTTCTAACCATTGAGTGCATGGCCCAGGTCGGGGCAATTCTGGGTCTGCTCGAAGAATCCGATATCGAAAACTCCCTGGTCTACTTCATGGGCATCGACGGCGCCAAGTTTCGCCGCCCTATTGTTCCAGGAGACCAGTTGCGCATTTCGGGCGAGATCATTCGGCGAAAAACAGCGATCTGGAAGATGCGAGGGCAGGTTCATGTCGGGGATGAACTGGCGGCCGAAGCTACACTGCTGTCATCGATTGGAAAGCAGCCGTGAAAAGTAAACCCCTCGACATGAAGGCTCCCACCATCCATCCCAGTGCCATTGTCAGTCCGGACGCGATCATCGCTGACGACGCGTACATTGGTCCCTATTCGACGATTGGCGATGGCGTCAGAATCGGGTTGGGGTGTCGCTTCGAGTCCCACGTCATTGTCGAGGGTCCGACCGAAATCGGCGCCAACAACAGGTTTTACCCATTCAGCACGATCGGTCTCGCACCTCAGGACCTCAAACACGGTGGCGAAGAAACGACGTTGACTATCGGAAACAACAACGTATTCCGGGAATATGTCAACATTCATCGGGGAACGGCCCCCGGTGGCGGGGAAACCCGGATCGGCGACCGGAATCTCCTGATGGTGTATGTCCATGTTGCCCACGATAGTATCCTGGGTAACGACATTATCTTGGCGAACGCCGCGACGCTCGCCGGACACGTCACGATCGAGGACCATGCGACAATCGGAGCCTTTTCTGGCGTCCACCAGTTCTGCTGCGTTGGTTTTCACGCTTACGTGGGAGGATATTCAGTCGTCACCAAGGACGTCCTGCCGTTTTCAAAAACTGTCAGCTCGAGAAACACGAAGGCGTTCGGGGTCAACACGATCGGTCTCGAGAGGAAGGGTTTTTCGCCCGACCAAGTCAGTAGCATCAAGAAAGCTTTCCGCCTGCTGCTGCAATCGAAGTTGAATACCACGCAGGCTGTCGAGGCAATTCGTCGCGAGGTTGAGTCTCCGGAAGCGCGAGTCGTCATTGATTTCATCGAGAAGTCGGGCCGTGGAATTATCAAATAAGGTCGGACTGATTGCGGGTAACGGCCGCTTCCCGTTCCTCGTCCTGGACGCGGCACGCAGTCAAGGCATCGCCATGGTCGTTGCAGCGATCAAGGAGGAGACGTTCCCGGAGATCGAGGAGAAAGCTCACATCGTACATTGGATGTCGCTCGGGCAACTGGGCAAGTTGATCAAGACCTTCAAGGCTGAAGGCGTGAACCGCGCGGTGATGGCCGGGCAGGTAAAGCACAAGCAAATTTTCAGCGGCATTGTTCCGGACCTGAAGATGATCCAGCTGTTGGCCGGTTTGGCCACGAAATCAACGGATTCTCTGATAGGGGGTGTGGCGCGTGTTCTCGAAAACGAAGGCATCGAACTGATGGATTCGACGGCTTTTCTAGGGCCGTTGTTGCCGGATCCCGGGGTATTGACGGCCAGAGCCCCGTCCAAGATCGAGCGACGGAATCTGGACTATGGTTTTCGCGTTGCCCGGGAGTTGGGTCGGCTCGATCTGGGTCAGTCCGTCGTCGTGTGCGATGGCGCGTGTGTGGCCCTGGAGGCCATGGAGGGCACGGATGCCGTCATTCAACGCGCCGCGTCGCTGGTCAAGGGGCTGGGCTTGGCCGTGGTGAAATTGGCGAAGCCCAACCAGGACCTGCGCTTCGATGTGCCTGTTGTGGGGCCGGACACGCTGACAACCATGGTGGAATCGAAGGTCACAGCCCTGGCCATTGAAGCCCGCAAGACGCTGATGATCGACCGCGATGATTTGATACGCACAGCCGATGAAAACAACATCACCATCGTGGCCGTGGAGTAAGCACATGTTTCTACCGCAACGGCGCAAAGGCCCACAGATTCTAGCAGCCCGTGGCAGAAGTCCCGAGGGCCGCGTTACGGCCAAACGGGGCCGGATTCTAGGAGACGACGAGGCGCCGGCCCGAAGCCGCGAAGAAGAGACAATGCACATTCATTGGGAGGAGTCGGCAACAACGAAGACGGCTCCGTTTCGCCGTAACCCTTCGGGCGCAGGGGGATTCGGGCCCCAGGCTTTGTCCCTCGTCGGTCACGATGAAAAGACATCGCTCCACTCCTCACTTCGCGCCTGCAACCCGAAGACCCCTGCGCGCGGTCGTCGGGACTTCTGCCACGGGCTGCTAGGCCGAGTAATGCCTGGCTTGTCTGACACGCTGTGGATGCACCATATGTTTCCTGTCAACCCCGGTAACTCTAGTGGCCTGTACCACCCGAATCGGGAACAGCGTTCATGCCAAACGGCGTTGGATTCTAGGAGTCGACAACGAGTAAATGCGCCTACATTGCGAGGCGGCGACGACAACGAAGACAACGCCGTTTCGCCCGAACCCTTTGGGCCGATGGGGGTTGCCGGCGATATCTTTGTTGCGAGCCGTCGTCGATGTGACGACATCGACTTCCGTCTCGCGCCTCGATCTCCCCGGCAAGACCCATCGGCGCTGCTCCCGATTCGGGTGGTAAAGGTCACAAGTTCCACGAGAATCGGGAACATGTTCTTTCCTTTGCGCCTTTGTGGTGAAACACTCTCGGTAGTGGTGTGAATATGTTGAAAGTCGGGGTGATTGGCGTCGGGCATTTGGGTAAGCATCATGCCCGGATCTATTCCGAATTGGATGGCGTCCAATTCGTGGGCGTGGCGGACGCACTTTCGGATCGGGCCGAGTCGGTCGCATCTTCATACGGGTCCCGTGCCTATGTCGATTACAAGGACTTGTTGGGACAGGTCGATGCTGTCAGTGTCGCAGTGCCGACGCAGATGCATGCGTCTATCGGGATTGATTGCCTGGAGCGAGGTCTGGATGTGCTGGTCGAGAAACCGATCGCACAGGACGGGGATCAGGCTCGGGCGATGATCCGGATCGCCCGGGAGAAGGGTCGTTTTCTTCAGGTAGGCCATGTCGAACGTTTCAATCCGGTCGTAGAAGCTGCTTGCGAGGTGGCGACCCGGCCGCAGTTTTTCGAAGTACATCGCTTGAATAAATTCTCGATGAGGAGCCTTGATGTCGATGTCGTTCTCGACCTGATGATTCACGATATCGACATTGTGCTGGCGCTGGTCGATTCTCCGGTGTCCGAGATCCGAGCCGTCGGCATTCCAGTTCTGTCCGACAAAGCCGACATCGCGAACGTGCGCTTGGAATTCGAGGACGGGTGTGTTGCCAATCTGACGGCAAGCCGGGTCAGTACGGACTCGGTCCGCAAGCTGCGGTTTTTCCAACCGCATGACTACGTTTCCCTGGATTACGAATCTCAGACAGGCTACGTGCTTTCTTTGGACGGTGGACGTATCCGTGAGAAGAAACTCGAACCGGAGGTGCGGGAGCCGCTCAAGGTGCAGTTAGAGGCGTTTGTTTGTGCAATTCGAGAAAGGCGGCCCCCGCGTATCAGCGGCGAAGATGCACTGAAAGCTCTGGACGTGGCCACGTCGGTCCTTGAAAGGATCGAGGCACATTTGTCACGATCCGAGGTGGCCACCGGGACTTGAAAGAAGAACTCAATCTTGAGCTGAGGCACAAGCCCGAATTCGGGTTTAGCCGGCACCGAAGCGTGAGCGTGTCGATCGGCGTGCACTTTTTTCTGTTCCTGTTCGTGTTCTTCAACCCGGAGTTTCTGAAGAGCACCCCCTTGCGCATTATCCGTATTGCCGGACAGGCCTATGACCGGGACCGCTTCGAACAGTACGACCTGATCCTGGCGCCCGATGCTATCTTGCCGCCCGAGGAGCCGCCACAGATAGCTGACGTCGACCCTGTTCCCGAAGTGGAGCCGATTCCCGAAATCGAACAGCCACCCACTGTGGAAGCCGCCCCCCCCCCGCCTCCACCTCCCCCGCCTCCCGAGGAATCGGAAGAAGCGCCCGAAGTTCCCATACCGCCGCCCCCAATCATCGGTCCAGACGACCTGGTTGCCGAAGGGGCGCGTCCGGATGCGGTACCTGAAGCTGAGATAGCGTCTCCAACGCCGGAGGGTCCGAACAATCTGGTCATCGCAGAAACCGATCCCGATGCGGGCGAGGCGGGCGAACCCGGGGAATTGGGCGATCTGGAGGCTGAGGCGCCAGTGGCGGAAGCTCAAGCTGAAGAGCCCGATGGAACCTCTGGAGAGGATTTGACTGAACTCACGGAGAACACGAACCCCAATGCACTCCTGCTGCCTGACCTCAAGGAGCGCGCTGAGAGCATTGTCGAAGAGAATCTGGCCGAGGAGCGGCGAATCGCTACCGATGGCCGCCGCCCCGGAACGCGGCAGGGGGTTCCAGAGATTCCTGATTTTACGACGGAGGATCCGACGATCCTGTCGGACACGCGCGGCTACGACTTCGGGCCGTACATGAATCAGGTTGTCAATCGGGTGCGCGTGAACTGGTATTCGTTGATTCCGGAGGCCGCACGATTGAGGCAATCCCGGGGACGAGTTGTTTTAATCTTCACGATCACCCAAATTGGTGATGTGACTGATTTGCGGATTGTGGCAGACTCAGGAACATTGCCTCTGGACCGCGCCGCGACTGCGGCGATAACAGCCTCAAATCCGTTTCCGCGGTTACCCGACGATTTTGATGACGATCACATCGTGCTGCAGTTTACTTTCCTCTATAACATGAATTGATCATGCGAAATGACGATTGACAAATGGGAAGTGACGAGTGACAGACAAGTGACGGACGAGTGCCGAATGATACGTTTTCTGCCCAGTGCCCGTCACTGCTCGCTCGACACCTGTCACTTTCCCTGATTTTCAAAAGCAAAGAAGTTTATGGACGTTAAGCTGTGGATTTGTCGATTCGGTAGTCTTCGCCTGCTAATGGGATTCTTACTGTTGGCCCAGGTGTCATTCCCGGGGGAGCCAGGCGTACGAATCGGCATTGAGCGCAACGTTGAGGGGTTCACATTGAGTTCGAGCGCTCCGTTCCTCGTCGAAGGGATCTCCACACGACGGGCGGAGGTTTCGATTGTGATTGCCCTCGGCCAGGGTGAGGGCCCGTTCAGCAGAGACGACCTGGAAACCCGTATTGCCGTCGAAACCGACGATCGCCGCGTATTCCTCCGGCCCATGGATGCGGCGACTGTGATCAGTGTCGGGCCCGGCGACGCACCCCTGAGAGTCGATGGCGGTGCCTACCGCGGTGATCTTGAGGTTCGAGGAACTTCTCGCGGGTTGCTAACGCTGATCAATGAACTGCCCCTGGAGACATATCTGTTGGGCGTGGTCCCGAACGAACTCGGGCCGGACGCCTTTCCTGAGCTCGAGGCGTTGAAAGCCCAGTCCGTGGCGGCAAGAACCTACATTGTCCGAAATCTTGGACAGTTCGAAGACGAAGGATTCGATATCTGTGACACGGATTTCTGCCAGGTCTATCGAGGACTCGATACGGAACATCCCCTCGCCACTCAGGCCGTCGAAGAAACGCGAGGTCAGATTGCAACCTATGAAGGAGAACCGATTAACGCACTGTACAGCTCGACCTGCGGCGGTCGGACCGAGGACGCCGAAAACGTTTTTGGAGAAAGCGTGCCCTACCTCGTATCGACGCTGTGCCACTACGAACATCCTGATCCCCAACCGTTTGGGTCATCGGCCGTTTACAGAAGTTGGGAAGAGGGTTTGCTGGGCATTGCCGGGGTGGACGACTATGCCTCTGCGGGGCGGTTCCTGGGGATCGCCGATGTGGACTCTCCTGCCGGTACGAGTCCCGAAGATCTGGCATCATTCATCAAGAGCATATTCTTTCCTGGCATACCCGCGGTTTCCGATCTTCTGTTTCTTCAGGAACAGGGCATTTTGTCGGCGACGGGTGAGAACAGGCTGGAGGATGTCCTTCTCCGATTGCTATTGAGAAAGAGCGCATTCGAATGGCAGGATGCCCGCTTGATCCGATGGGACGGGGAGGTCTTCGAGGCTCGCATCGGTGCGGAAATTCGCCAACTGAGTTTGGCCCCGGACGTGGCCATCTTCAGAAGGATTGGCGATGAGAGAATTTCTGTGGATCAGGGAATATGGTTGGGCGGTGAAAGCATGGAACTGCGAATCATAGACGATCGGGTGGAAGCCCTGGTGTACCGTCTGGGCCCGGCGAATCCTGCAGCGGATCGTTACTCGCCGTTGGCCAGCTGGCAGACCCATCGGACTCGCGAAGAACTGAATCAGGCGATACGGGCCCTCAACCTCGGGAGCCTGGACGACCTGGTCATCCTTTCCCGGGGGCCTTCGAACCGAGCGCTACGGGTTGAAGTACGAGGGACTGATGGGCGGCGTGTTATCGAAGGCTCTCGCCTGCGAACATTGCTGAGTCTGCGCGATAGCCTGGTCTATATCGACGAAGAGCGGAATGCCGATCGTGAACTCCTCGGCATGAGCTTTTTTGGAAGGGGCTGGGGACATGGCGTCGGTCTGTGCCAGGTAGGCGCGTACGGCATGGCGATCGACGGCGCCTCGGCCGAGGACATCCTGAAGACCTACTATCGGGGAATTGAGATAGAAAGGATCTATTGAGCGTGTACCCTGCGATCGCGATCGTGGGTCCGACCGCCAGTGGAAAGTCTGATCTTGGCCTGTACCTCGCCGAGCAGTTTGATGGCGAGATTGTCAATTATGATGCCTTCCAGCTGTTCCGCCATCTGGATATCGGTACGGCTAAACCTTCCCTAGATCAGCAACTTCGGGTGCCGCACCATTTGATCGATATCCTCGAGCCGGACGAGACTTTCAGTGCAGGCGAGTACCAATGGCGTGCCCGCGAGATCTTCGATGACATTCGCCACCGGAATCAGTTACCGGTACTGGTCGGGGGCACGGGACTTTATTTGCGCGCCCTCATGGACGGGCTCTTTGACGGACCACAGCGGTCCACTTACTGGCGTGCTCGCATGGAGGTCATCGCTAAGGAGAAGGGGCGGGAGTATCTCCATTCGCTGCTCGAACGACTGGATCCTCTCTCGGCTGACCGCATCGCACCCCGGGACCTTCCCAAAGTGATTCGCGCTCTTGAAGTGCGCCTGACGACGGGACGGAATCTTTCCTACCATTTGGATGCCGCGCCACGGCAGCCTATCCAGGGTTTCGCTTTTAATGTCGTCGGGCTGGATCCTCCGCGCAATTCCCTCTACGAACGGATTGGAGAGCGGGTCCGTCAGATGTGGGACGTCGGTCTCGTTGAAGAAGTTGAGCAGATCCTTGAGACTGGAGTTGCACCTTATGCAAATGCGTTTCGAGCAATCGGGTATCGTCAGGTGATGGAATACATCGATGGCAATATTTCACTGGATGAGGCAATAATGTTCACTGAACGTGACACGCGCCGGTACGCGAAGCGCCAGCTGACGTGGTTCAAGAAGCAAACCTCGGTTACCTGGTTCGATGGATTCGGTAGTGAAGACGACATGAAAGAACGGATCCATCGGTTTATAGACCATGCTTTCGGAATTTCCAGGCAAACGCCTGATTCCTGCAGGAAGTGGCATTCGGACGAGCCATCGCTCGGGAATTAAGGCGCGATCCATGGAACTTTCAGATCAATTTTTTAGGGGGGTTCCCTTATGGAAAACAAATCTCAGAATATCCAGGATGTTTACCTCAACACCGTCCGCCGCGAGAAGACACCCGTGACTATCTTTCTGATGAGCGGGGTAAAGCTCATGGGTCGGCTGCGCGGCTTCGATAAGTTTTCGGTCATCCTGGAGGCCAATCACCAGGACCAGCTGATATTCAAACACGCAATCTCGACGGTCACGACCACCCGTTCCGGGGCCTCGCCCTCGCGTTCTCAGGCACCGCGCCGAGAGCCCCCGCCACCTCCTCCCCCTAAAGAGGAGTCGTGAGGCAGCTCTTGATTTTCCGCTATCAGCGGATCACCGCTTGCTGACCGCAATACGGTGAGCGAGACCGCCATTCTGGTGGGTCTGGAGTCGTTGGACGAGCTCCGTGAACTTACCACGGCAGCGGGTGGACGCGTGGTGGCTGAGTTCGTCCAGCACCGCGAGCGGCCCGATTCTGCATACTTTATCGGTAAAGGCAAAGCTACCGAAATTAGCGATGAGGTCCTCAAGCAGCAGGCCGACCTGGTTGTTTTTGACGAGGAACTCAGCCCCAGCCAGATGCTCAACCTCGAGCGGGTCCTCGAAACGAAAGTAGTCGACCGAACGGGGCTCATTCTGGACATATTCTCACGACGTGCACGGACCCGGGAAGGCAAGTTGCAGGTAGAGTTGGCGCAGCTGAGCTACCGCGTTTCGCATCTGACGGGTCGTGGCGAATGGCTATCCAGGCTGGGTGGGGGTATCGGGACGCGAGGGCCCGGCGAAACCCAGCTCGAAGTTGATCGCCGCCGAATCCGGAGCCGGATTTCCAAGTTGAAGGGGGACATCGAGCAGGTTCGCAAACACCGCCAGTTACACCGTATCCAGCGAACACGAAATCAGCTGCCAACTGTCTCACTCGTTGGATATACCAATGCGGGCAAGTCAACTCTATTTGAAAGGCTCTCCGGTCAGGAGACGTTTGTTTCAAGTCGCGTCTTCGCAACCCTCGACCCCCTCGTTCGACGGATTCGCTTAAGAGCCGGAACCGAGGTTCTGATTTCCGATACGGTTGGTTTCATACGGAAACTGCCCCACCAGTTAGTGACAGCATTTCGAGCCACTCTCGAAGAAGTGACCGCATCAGACCTGATCCTCCACATCATCGACGCGTCGGACCCGGATCATCCGGACAAGATCCAGGCGGTCGATGAGGTCCTGACGGGCCTGGGCTGTGACATGCACCCACAGATTCGTGTGTACAACAAGTGTGACCGCATGGATCAGAAACCGGAGGTTGGGACGGACGTCGTCGTTTCGGCACTTTCCGGCGACGGTATCGGGCAACTGAAAGACCAGATCGTGGAGGCGGTCTCCAATCAGGAAAGGAAGAACTAACCGCACAGGCGCAAGTAATATATAGCGATCGTCTGTGTAGGATTCAGTGGGATGGAACTTCGTGGGGTACCCAAATTCCAAGCGGGCCATCCCGGGCCATCAATTGGCCCCACGGGCTTCATGACGAAAACTCGTGAGAAACGCAGGTCGAGCTGACGCATATTTTGCTTTCGATTCGAAAAAATTGCCGTATTTTTCAACAGTCGTGGACGTCACAGGAAAAGGTGCAAAATGCTATAAAATATAGATTTAGTCACGCTTAATGCTAGGCGGTACACGTCTTTCCACAGGTTTTTCCACAACTACTGTGGATCGCTGAGGATGGCGCGAATTTATGGCGTTTTCCCGACGCCAGATGGCGGAACCTTTGAGTCTGAGGTGCGGTGTCCGTTCAAGTCGGGGAGCGTGGCGAACGCGCAGTAATCAGACCCGGAAATTTTCTTCCGCGTGATCCGCGGCTCTCTCCTTTCAGTTTTTGGCCAGCCAGTCGATGGCAGCCTGGTAGTGTGTGAAACGTTTCTCTTCTCGGCGGAAGGCGGGAGAATGAACGATCTCTCGGAGACCTTTGATTTCAGTGCCGTGCTTCACGTGGAGCATTTCGTGGAACAGGATGTATTCAACGATGTGCGATGGAATCGTATCCGAATCGAGATACCGACTGATGAAAATCACGTCCTGATCGAAATCGTAGCGGCCCAGAACAGACCGGGCCTTTCTCCGAGTCCATGAGAGTTGGGGTTTCTCTAGCCTGGGGTTAAAGCAACTGACATTGATCGCGTCAAAGAGAGTATCGAGGTCGTAGTACCGCCCCTGAGGGGATGTTGTCGGCGTGGGCCGGCCCCGTGTCGATCGAACCAGACGGCCACGCTCCAACATGCGGTGACTCATCGTATATCGACGATACTTCCGCTGGTGCCCACCGTCAATCTTCTCCCGGTACAGCTTTGACAGCAGAATAATGGCGACTGTCTCGAGAATTTCAACTGGGGCATCGGCAAACAGATCGCTAACCCGTACCCGGAGGACACCTTCTTCAAGCGTCGCCGAATGGTTTGCTCCAACGGATGGGAAGAATTCTGTTTCGATTCTAGGCAGGGCAGTGCGTGGTTTCAGTTCACGATGGATTTTTCGGACGGCGGACTCAAGCTCGGTCACCTATCTAATTCGGTTTTCGGAGTCGTTTCGAGGGCGGCTTCTGCTCCCTCCAGGGCCAGTTCAGTCTGCCCGATCGCATCCTCAAGAGCGATCTCTTCCCATTCGTTTTCGACCTCAAACTCTCGGAGCAGGGGAACTGACTGCTCGGTAAAGTTCTTCAGAGCGTTGAGAGGTTTCCGAAGGTCGCCGCGCTTCTGTTCGTAGGCGTCGTCGATGTTGTCCATCGTTTCTTCCAACGCCTGAAAATAACCGTGAAGCAGCTCTGTCCGGTTGAATCGGGAGAGATCGCTTTCGAAATCCTCCGACTCCGCTTGGGTTTGGTCCAGCTCTTCGGCCGCGCCGCGATTCAGAACGCGCACTATGGCTCGAGCAATACGACTGGTTCCAGTTGTGCTCTCGACCTCTTCTTCCAGTTCTGCCAGTCCCAGATGCGCCAGCCGGACCTGGGCGATCTGCAGGAGGATGCCGATACGCGCGTCAATTTCTTGTGCTTCACGAATCTCGTCGACTTCAAGTTCGGTGAAGTAGTCCTGTGCGGAGGCCCCCACGGCAGGGCTTAGGCAGACCAGGAGGACGATCAGTCGGGCAGCGAATCTAAATTGCATTTTGTTCCGGGAAGAGCATGTCGAGCATTTCTTCACGTATTTCGGATATCTCATTGATCAGCCGATCCAGAGGTCGTCTGCGTTCAAAGTTCAGCTGTGTACCGATGTCGCCGACCTGCCGGATGTGTTGCCGGAGGGCGATTTCCAACTCCCTGTAACCGCTGGCGTCGTCTACTGCGTTCCGCCCGGAGTTCACCATCGTGTCTCGTGCGTCGAGAATGGTGGCTCTATACTCGCCGACATGCTCATCAATGAGTTCGACATCGCCCGAGTCCACGGCATCACCGACAAAGCTTATGAGCAAGTCCGAAATCCGAATCTGGATGCGGGTCCGCGTGACTGGGTTGGTCGTGGTTTCGAGTCCAGCCCGCTCTTCGCTGAGCCGCCGCAAACGCTCGTCAAGCGATTGGGTGAAGACGTTTGGACGGCTCGAACAGCTGATCAATCCGAGGAGCACAACCGCGGCAACCAACGGTTTTATGAGTGGCCCGTACCCGCCGTACCCGGTCTGGCTATGGCTGTGCCGGTTAAGTAAACTTAAGCTATTCGTTTTCAATGAGATAACGCTCAAGCGATTCTACTCTCTGTCTGACCTGGAAAGACCGGACATCGTTCGATCCATCGTTGAGCTCAATAAACCTATTATAGTGCACCAATGCCTTCTCAAATTCTCCTAAATTGTCGAAACAGAGCGCAACAGCGAATTGCGAAGGTGAATGATCGGGCTCCAAGGTGACGTACTGGAGCAGCACTACGCCAGCACTCTGCCAGTCTTCGCGCTCCATATAGATTGCCGCCAGCGTTCCCCAGCCTTCGACCCGTTCAGGTTCCAGGCTCATAGCTCGTTGAAGTGCGCGTTCAGCGTTCTCACCTATATCCATGTAGTAGTATGCACGGCCCAACATGTACCAGTAGTCGGAGACTTCAGGATTCTGCTCGGTTAGGGGCAGAAACAGGGCAGCTGCTTCGGCGTACATCTGATTGGCCATGTAAGCCTCAGCCAGAGCAGGATCCGAATTGTCCAGATCCTCAAGGACTGCGATCGCTTCGGACAGTTCTTCCTGGGTTCGCAACACCAGCGCGATCCGAAGCCGGATATCTGCATCGGCTGGGACCAGTTGAGAGGCCGTTTCGTAGTATTCGCGCGCCCCATCCAGGTTTTCTCGATCGAATTCGATATCGCCGCCGGCCACAAACACCTCTGGAGAAACCGATCCCAGGCGTATCGCCGCAGTGAGCTCCTGGATGGCTTGATCGGGCTCATCCACGTCTTGGTAAACGATACCCAATCGCTCGTGCGCTTCCACGAGACCGGGATCGATGTCGAGAACTGCCTGATATGCCCTGATTGCCTCGTTCTGCCTACCGGTCTGGTCGAGCACCTGCGCCCGGTACAGCGCAGGCAGAGGGTCTTCAGGCCGCAGGCGGGCCGCGTCGGAAAACTCCACGACCGCTTCGTCAGACATCCCGATTTCGTGCAAGAGGATAGCCAGGTTCATCCGCGCCTCAAAGATCGTAGGGTCCTCAGTCAGTATGGCGCGGTAAGAGTCCAGCGCACGGTCCGTGTGCCCCTCTTCGCTGAAAGACACAGCCAGGTTAAAGCGGGAGCTCACGTGAGAAGGATCCTCGAGCAAGATTGCTTCGAGTTTGGATATCGCCTCGGTCCAGTTTCTGGCTTCCATCGCCATCATGGCTTCGGCGTATAGCCGCTCCAGCGGGATCGGCGTTTCACCTGCCCCTGTCTGAATGAGAACGACTAAAAGAAGTTGTACGATCATCTTCTCACTCTCAGCGCACCGGCCCGAATCGCTGTCATCCCTACATTTGGACCGGTGTGTGTTCTTTCAGGGACCGGTTTCCTGCTTCCACCGATCGAGCGAATTCTTTCTGCGTAGTATCGCGAACTTCTACCCGAGGACATTAGCAGTCCGTGGCAGAAGTCTCGAGGACCGCGCGCACGGGTCTTCGGGTTGCAGGCGCGAAGTGAGGAGTGGGCACCGAGGTTTGAAACCGAGGCCGCGGGCGCCGTATTTTCATCGTGACCGGCCTTAACCATGCCGGACAAAGCCTGCGGGGCGCCTGCGGCCTCCGTTTGATACGTCGGTGGCCCCCCTGCGCCCGAAGGGTTACGGCGAAACGGGGCCGTCTTCGTTGTCGCCGACTCCTCCCAATGAATGCGCATTGTCTCTTCTTCGCGGCTTCGGGCCGGCGCTTCTTCGCGACTTCGGGTCGGCGCTTCGTCGTCTCCTAGAATCCGGCCCCGTTTGGCCGTAACGCGGCCCTCGGGACTTCTGCCACGGGCTGCTAGCTTTGCAGCATCGGTCTCAGGAACCGGCCGGTGATCGATCGGCGCGACCGCGCTATCTGTTCCGGCGTCCCGACGGCAACGACATTTCCCCCGCCGTCTCCGCCCCCCGGTCCGAGGTCGATGATCCAGTCCGACGACTTAACGACGTCAAGATTGTGTTCGATGATCAACACCGAGGCACCTGCACGAATCAGACGCCGGAACGCGGTTAGCAACTTGTTAATGTCGTCGAAGTGCAGACCCGTCGTTGGTTCGTCAAGAATGAACAGCGTCTTGGGGCTCGTACCTTTCACCAGAAAGAATGCTAGCTTGATTCGTTGGGCTTCTCCACCAGAAAGCGTCGTTGCGGACTGTCCCAGGCGCAGGTATCCCAATCCCACTTCGTCCAGCATCGTCAATTTCTTGAGGATGCGCCCCGCGCCGGAGAAGAAGCGAATCGCTTGGCGAACCGTCATTTGAAGCACATCGTAAATATTCTTCCCCTTATATCGGACTTCCAGAACGCCGTTCCGGTAGCGCTTGCCCTTGCATTCTTCGCAGACGAGCTCGACGTCGGCGAGGAACTGCATTTCCACAGTCACGGTGCCGTCCCCCTGGCATGTTTCGCAGCGTCCCCCCGGGATATTGAAGGAAAAACTTCCGGCCGTATATCTGCGGGACCGGGATAGTTCAGTCGACGCGAACAGTTCCCGGACCTGATCGAAAGCCTTTATGTAGGTCACCGGATTCGATCGAGGTGTCCGTCCTATCGGACTCTGGTCCACGAGCACGACATCCGTTAGCCATTTCGGGTTTAGCTCGATCGATCCGCAGGAACCATCGAGCCCGGTCTCCTGGAGATAGGCTTTCAGTGATTCGTAGAGGCAGCTGTGTATAAGAGTGGATTTTCCCGAGCCGGAAACACCGGTGATCGTCGTCATCAATCCGAGAGGGATTTCGATGTCAACGTTCTTAAGGTTGTGTTTGGACGCCCCGCGGAGGACCAGCTTCTGTTTTCCGGGTGCACGTCTTTGACGTGGGAGAGGGATCTTGAGTTCGCCGCTGAGATACTTTCCGGTTAGCGACGCTGGAATTTTTCCGAGCAGGTCCAGCGGCCCTTGGAACACGAGGTTGCCACCATTTTCTCCCGCTCCGGGTCCAAGGTCGATCAGCCAATCCGCGGCGCCTATCATGTCGCGGTCATGTTCGACAAGGAGTACCGTGTTTCCCAGATGCCGCAGCTGCTTCAGGATGTTGATCAGTCGGACGCTGTCGCTGGGATGGAGTCCGATTGACGGCTCATCCAAAACGTAGAGCGCACCCACGAGCGTGGAACCCAGGGAAGTTGCCAACTGGATCCGCTGTGCCTCGCCACCCGACAGCGTTGACGACAAACGGTCCAGGGTGAGGTATTGCAGTCCCACCTCGTTCAGAAAGCGGAGGCGCGTCCGGATTTCCAATAGAATGCGTTCGGCAATCTTCGATTGGGCCGGAGTGAGTTCAAGCGCATTGAAGAAATCGAACGCTGCTGCGGCACTCATTCGAGAAACGTCGGCAATACTCTTGTCTTCGATGAAGATGTCCAGTGCTTCTTGCCGCAACCGCGCACCCTTACACTCACGACACACCGTGTACCCCCGATACCGGCTGAGAAATACCCGTACGTGGAGTTTGTATTTCTTGGTTTCGAGGTAATCGAAAAACGAGCTGATCTTTCCAGTGACAAAGGAGCGGTGTTCCTGATTCAGCTTCTGGAAGGGCACGTCTAGAGGCATGGACCGTTCGAGGGCCTCCTTCTTTAGGTCATTCAGAAACCGACGGTACCGGGGCTTTGTCCAAGGCACAATCGCGCCTTCCGCCAGAGTCTTTCCCGTGTCGGGCACCGCGAGATTCATGTCCAGATCGATCGTGTTGCCGAATCCCTGACAGCGAGAACACGCACCAAACGGATTGTTGAAGGAAAAAAGCCTCGGCTCGGGTTCTTCGTAGCGAATATTGCAATTCTTGCACTCAAAACGTTCGCTGAAGCGGTGCTGACCGTGGGCGCCGTCTTCGGGAGCAGCTTCCTGAAGGACGACTTCGCCATCGTTTTCATGAAAGCAGATTTCAATGGAGTCGATTAACCGTTGGCGCATGTTGGGTGTGACCGTGAGACGGTCTACAAGCACGTAGCTCGCGCGAGTGAAGTCTGCATCGATAAGCGATTCCGGCCGGGAATATTCAAACGTCTGGCCGTCCTGATACACCCTTCCGAAGCCGCGCCTCTTGAGATCTCCCAGGCAATCCGCAATCTCGCTTTTGGATTCCAGGCGCGGGATTGGGAACAGCACGTAGAAGCGTGAGCCCTCCGGCCAGTGCGCGACCGCCGTGAATATTTGATCGACGGTATCGCGTTCAACGATTCTTCCGCACTTCCGACAGATGGTGATGCCCACGCGTGCGAAGAGGAGGCGCACATAATCGTAGATTTCGGTGGAGGTTCCGACCGTGGAACGTGGAGTCCGTGACGTGTTTCTCTGGCGGATGGCAATCGCCGGAGCAATGCCCGTTGCATCATCTATATCGGGTTTCTCGATCCTTTCCAGGAACTGGCGGGCGTAGGCGGAGAGGGACTCGATATACCGCCGCTGACCTTCGGCGTAGATCGTATCGAAAGCCAGTGACGACTTACCCGAGCCGCTGACGCCAGTCACAACCGTCAGTGCGCTGTGAGGGATTTCGAAATCGATGTTCTTGAGGTTGTGAACCCGTGCGCCTCGAACGACGATCCGCTCTTCCTCAGATGGCTTCAGGGCCTTTGCCATAACCCCAAAGTATATCTCAGACCGCAGGGAGGGATTTCAACGAGAACGTGACGGGCCGTGTCTCAGGTTGGAATTCAGTCTCTCGCCGAGAAGGGGATTTCGTTCGGTCCCTCAATCTGAACTTTGTTTGCCGGGTTCCTTCCTGTTGAACAAAGAGGAGGGCCGCGGCGGATACTTAACTGCCGGTGAATTGTTCGACGTTGTTAGGTGTGATCGTGAGGACGCGGACTTGCCCGTCGCCCCCCAGGGTGGGGACTTCGCGGCCGTTAATACTCAGCGTCAGTCCCGCGGCGTTGCCGATCGTCAGTTCCAGTGCTTCGCTGGCCGAGTATCGCCGGGTCGTGCCGGCCCCCAGAATTACGCCTTCGACCACGGCTTCTCCGTCGGACTGTACGGAGACCCATGTATCGTTGAGGACGTTGATCCGCACGTCAACGCCGGTGGCGTAGTTCGGCATTTCCGCTTGTGTTGTCCGGGGGTCTGGGGTTGTCACGGGAGAGAGGCGAATAACGGGCGCGGGCGTTTCAGGAGCATACTGAGGGGTGGGTGCCGGTCCTGTGATTGCCGTTGCCTCGGTAGTGGCAATCGAGCGGGCAGGGGCTCCCCTCGGCATCCCGGGTTCCCGGGCAAAGACGTAGAACAAAACCACGAGCACAACCAGACAGCCAACTGCGATCGGCAACACGTGGCGTTCTGGGGTCTCGGGCGAAACGTTCAGCAGAACCGTTTCGTCCACGTCAGCTTCTTTAACGAGCGCTTTGTATTCGGCGACACTTTGCTCTGGGTCGATACCCAGGCGGCTTGCGTAGGTCCGAATAAAGCCCCGATTGAAAATGCCTCCCGGCAAGACGTGAAACGCTTCTTCTTCAATCGCACGCAAAAAACGCACGCCGATGCGCGTTTCTTGCGCGATTTCTTCCAGGTTGAGGTGTTTAGACTCGCGTTCTAATTTGAACCTCTTTCCGAACCCAGACATGTTTGCGCGACGACTCCCGTTTCGATGGATAGATAGGATCTTATTAATTAGACACTTAGGAGTCAATTGCTTTTGAATATTGTTTCTGCTAACGTACCCGCGGTCGCCAGGCCATCCAACGACAGAACTGTCTAAGCATATGAAAATGAAGGCACATCCCTTCGGGACTGATGGGCGAAGCACTCGGTCTAATTGAGACTGTTGGGTTTACGGGTGCCGTGGCAGCCTCCGATGCCATGCTGAAGACTGCGAATGTTTCCCTTCAAGGTAAGGAGAATGTCTTGAATGGCTATGTAGCCGTATGGGTCCGTGGGGACGTGGGCGCTGTAGTGGCAGCAACGGACGCCGGTGCCGCCGCCGCCCGCAGAGTCGGAGAACTTGTCAGCGTACACGTTATTCCAATGCCATTTGCGGATGTGGACGAGATGATCGTAAAGATGATCGGAAATAGGTGAAGCGCGACAAGTGACGCGTGATCAATGACGCATGACACGTTTTCCATCCGATGCTTGTCACTCGTCGCTGGTAATTCGCCTCGCGAGCTTCGTTTCGAAAAGAAAAAGGGTTTCACCCGGTCTCTGCTGGCAGCGTTATGGATAAAGATCTCCGTTCGATCCAGGAAGCGCGACGACTCGTCGAGGCAGCCCACGTTGCGTGGAAGAAGTTCGAAGAGTTCTCCCAAGCCCAGGTTGAAACGATCCTTGAGGCGATGTCTCTGGCCGGCATTGCCAATTCACGCACTCTCGCTGAGTTGGCGGTGGAAGAAACCGGATACGGTCGAGTCGAGGATAAGACCCTCAAGAACCTTTTCTGCGCGCGTGACGTTTACGCTGCAATCCGAGGGCTGAAGACGGTTGGAATCGTCAGCGAAGACACAGAGAAGAAGATCATGGAAGTTGCCAGCCCCGTTGGCGTGATTGCCGGAATAATTCCTTCAACCAATCCAACTTCGACCACAATCTACAAGGCACTGATTGCCTTGAAAGGGCGCAACGCGATTGTCTTCAGTCCGCATCCATCCGCCGTCCGATCGATCAACGAAACAGTACGGGTTATTCGTGAGGCGGCTGAGGGAGCCGGGGCCCCTCCGGGCGTGTTGGCCTCCCTGGAAACACCGACCATGGAGGGGACCAATGAGTTGATGAAGAATCCCCAGACACACGTGATCTTGGCGACTGGTGGGCCCGGACTTGTTAAGGCAGCCTACAGCGCGGGCAAGCCGGCCTTTGGCGTCGGTCCCGGCAACGTTCCAGCTTATATCGAGCAGTCTGCGGACGTAGCCCGCGCCGTCGCTGACGTGCTGACCGGCAAGTGCTTTGACAATGGCACGTTGTGTTCTTCCGAGCAATCCCTTATCGCGGACGATGTGATTCGCGACTCGGTCCTGGCCCAACTCAGTTTGCAGGGCGCCTACGTCTGTGACGATAGCGAAAGCCAGCGCCTCGAGAGCGTGATTCAGACGCCGGGGGGGACTCTCAACATCGATATCGTCGGGCAGTCCGCAAAACGCATTGCGGGGATGGCCGGTATTGAGGTTCCGGCCGAGACCCGGGCACTGGTTGGGATGGCTCGGGGAGTCGGGGGCCAACACCCGCTTTCAATGGAAAAGCTCTCTCCGGTGCTCGCGTTCTACGGCGTCAAAGACTGGAGGGAAGGATGTCAGAAGTGCATCGAAATCCTGAATTTTGGAGGGATGGGGCATACGTTGGGTTTGCACTCGACTGACGATGCCATCATCCGGCAATTTGCCCTGGAAAAGCCTGCGTATCGCATCTGTGTGAACACGCCGGCAGCACTCGGCGCCGTTGGCTACACGACGAATCTCTTTCCGTCGATGACCCTGGGCTGTGGCTCATTTGGGGGCAACATCACTTCGGACAACATTTCACCCCTTCATCTGATCAACCTCAAGCGTGTCGCTTTCGGAGTTCGTGAAGTGGAATCGGTAGCTTCTGATCGGAAGGTATTTCAGCCTGTGCCCTTGGGACCTATCGACCGGGGCCAAATTGCGTCAGTCGTCGATAGCTGGCTGAAGGGAAAGGCTCCAACCTCACCCCCACCACCCTCCGAAGCCGCAGCGCCTGAAACTGTACTTTCAACCGAACCGGCGGATATTGCGCCTCCGTTGGCAAACTACGCGCACTTGGAGCCATCGGTGCCACCACCGCCTTCTGCCCCTCAGGCTCCGGCAGAGTTCGTTAGTGAAGATGACGTCCGTTCCGCCGCGGCGTCCGATCGCAAGATCATCATCGACGCCCACACGATACTCACACCTTCAGCTCGAGACCTGGGAGCTCAGCTCGACGTCTTCGTCCAGGACAACTGAATCTTAGAGGGGCAGTCTATTCTCATCCTGCACCTCTGTGGGTCTCGGCGGTGAATCCTCTTCCTGCGGACATGATACGATCTGACGATGCGTCTGGAGAGGATCCACCCGTACCATCTGGTTCGTGTGTTTCGCGTCATTGTCCCGCTCGTCGTCCTCGCCTTGATCAGCGTTCTCGTCTGGAACTATCGATCCCGCCCGGGTGAAAATCCTGCAGGTCTAGCAACCCCACCGAAGTTGGTTGAAAACGTTTCGGAACTGGCCGAGGAGATAAAGTTCTCGCAGACCAGAGATGGACGAACGGTTTTTACCGTGGAGGCTCGCACGAACCTGGGATTTACCGACGGGCGCAACGTGCTCGAAGATGTGACGGTGGTGCTCTATGGCGAAGATGATTTAGTCTCCGAACGTCGGATACACGGCGATCGATGTGGGTACGATCAGGAAACGAACGACATTGAGTGCGACGGGAACGTGGAAATGCAGTTGGATGCGGTTACTTCAGGCCGAACCGCAACGATGACGTACAACCACGAGAGTCGGACGATTACGACTCTGGCAGCCACCGAAATCGTCCGGCCTGGAGAGTTCCATGGGCGGGCAGATCGCATGAGTCTCCGCGTTGATGAAAATGTGGTCGACGTTAGCGGCGGCGTCCGCATCGTTATGGCTGACGGTGCCGTTCTGCAGACTCAAACCGCCCTTTACGACCAGCGCGCGAATCTGATTCGTGTTGCGGATGGATTGCGAATTACGAATTCACAAGGGACAGTTACGGGTGTCCAGGCAGAGATAGAATTGAATCCACAGACGCTGGAGCCCCGGCAAATCAGAGTTTGGGACGACGTGGGGGCGGAGCTGTCCGGCCCTTCGAGCCTGTTGACGCTGATGTCGAATGAGTTGGCCGTCCGAATGTCCCAGGGCCGAGTGATCGCAGCCCGAGCCGAAGGCGACGCGGTGCTGGAGTCCCGGGACGGAGAATCGGCTCGGCTGCTAAGCGGGGATACACTCGATGCCGCCTTCGATGAGTCGGGCGGCATTCAGTCGGTTGAGGCTCAAGGAAACGGGCAGATGCGGCTTGAGGGTGGAGAACGTCTCGAGTCCCGGTGGATTCGGAACGATTTGTCGGGCGTGATTTCAACAGCGGAAGATTCCGTATTGCAACTGGGTGAAGTCCGTTTGGACGGAAGCTATTTCGTCATCCAACAGGGGGAAGTCATTTCCTTCCAGACTGAACACCGGGCCTCGATAGAGATCCCGGCCGTATCGTTGCGCGGAGGCCAAACGAATGCTCAATTCGATCCCGAGACCAGCACTTTGATTAGCCTCACTCAGAACGGGGACGTTGAATTCGAACAGGGTAACCGGACGGGATCTGCCGAACGAATTGAAATTCAAGCAGGCGGCAGCCGCGTTCTCTTGGCGGGCAGTTCCAGAATAGACGACGCTCGGTTTCAAGTGGATGCCTCCGAGATCATTCTCGATGAGGCGAATGGATCATTTTCAGCCTTTGGAACAGTGAGAACGTTGTGGACGGATAGCGAGGATCCGGTCTTGGTCCTCAGCGGCCGGGCCGAAAGAGATGATACGCGGATCACCTTTACCGAAACCGCGGAGTTGTGGAGTGGGAGCACCCATGTCAGCGCGTTGACGATCGATGTCGATCCAACGCGGCGCAATTTCGTGGCGGTAAACGAAGTGGTCTCGATCTTCGATGGTCTGCATTTTTGGTCGGACCGAATGGAATTTGATGAACAAAGCGGGACTCTTAATCACTCTGGACGAGTTCGCGCTGTCTCCGATGAAGTTGAACTGAATGCTGCGGTCCTGAATGTGCAATTGATTGACGGTGAGCCCGACGAAGTCGTCGCGACCGGGGACGTGAGTATTCATGGGCCAGAATTCGATGGCCGGGGCGATGCCGCTGTCTATATCCGTTCGAGCGGGATGATCACGCTGACAGGACGGGATGCGGAGGTCTCAGACCCTGTTAACGGTGCCGTCAGCGGATGCCGGATGGTGCTCGACATTGAAACCAGAGATGCCATCGTGGCGAGTGATGATGATTGCCGCGTTATCAGCCGACGCGAAGTGAGCAATTAAAGCCGATGGCCGTTCTGGAGACTATCAATATTCGAAAGTCGTATAAGAATCGCAGGGTCGTGTCGGATGTGAACGTTAGTGTGTCACAGGGAGAAGTGGTGGGTCTTCTTGGGCCGAATGGTGCCGGGAAGACAACGACGTTCTACATTCTTGTTGGGTTGACCCGGCCCGATTCCGGAGCCGTGCGGTTGGCCGAAAACGATATTACAGACCTGCCGATGTATCTCCGGGCACGCAACGGCATAAGCTATCTCCCACAAGAAGCCTCGGTGTTCCGTAAGCTGAGTGTAGCAGCCAATATCATGGCGATTCTGGAGACGCTCCCGCTGTCGGGCCAGGAGCGGCGGCATCGTCTGGAGGCACTGCTCGCAGAATTCGGCATCGAGCACGTTCGAAAGAACATGGCCGACACTTTGTCCGGTGGCGAGCGCCGCAGGGTTGAAATCGCCCGTTCCCTCGTGATTTCTCCAAAGTTTATCCTGTTGGATGAACCTTTTTCGGGAATCGACCCCATTACGGTTCTCGAGATCCAGAAGATCATCCAACACCTCAAGACCAGGCATATCGGTATCCTGATTACCGACCACAATGTTCGCGAGACTTTGGAGGTAACCGACCGGGCCTATATCATCAACGATGGCACTATTTTTCGTTCCGGAACTCCGGAAGAGCTCGGCAGTGACCCGGAGGTTAAGAGGGTTTATCTGGGTGAGCATTTTAGTTTACATTGAGTATTGGGACGTGGAGGCTGGTTGAGTTGTCCTCATCAGGACGCGGTTTCTAAATTGCAGAATGCAGTGTCCGTCCCGTAGTATCCGCGGAAGGTGAACGCATGTCCTGTCTGAACTAGTTATGGCATATCTCGAGCACAAGCTGAGCCTCAAAACGACCCAGAAACAGATTCTTACGCCGGGGTTGGTCCAGATGGTGAGCCTCCTTGCTCTTAACAAGCTTGAGCTGGTGGACATGATTGCGGAGGAGCTCGTGGAGAATCCTGTATTGGAGGAAGCCACCGAGATTGTTGAAGAGCAGGACGCTGAATCCCTTCAAGAGAAACCCGTACTGGGGGACTCGGCCGACGTGCAATACGAACTGCTGAATCAGCGCCAGGAAAACGCCGAGCCGTCGGTCGAAAAGCCAGAACCCGAGGCGCACGACGAAGACGAGTTCCGTGATTTCGATCTTCAGGAATTCGCGAACTACCTCAGCGAAGGAGCCTCCCGTCCGCGGGAAACGGAGGTGTTCGAACGTCCGTCGTTCGAAAGCTTCCTGTCACGTCCGTCCACATTGAACGATCATCTGGAATGGCAGCTGGGCCTGACGCCTATCGATGAGGATGTGCGGGACGCCTGTAGCTCGATCATCGGCAATCTCAACGAGGACGGATATTTCGTGGCGGCCAATGAGAGGGGCGTGGACGTTCCTATCGCTCTGGAGGAAATCGCCAACTCAGGTAGCCACACCCTCGCTGCCCTCGAAAAGGCACTGCTGACCGTTCAGGGGTTTGATCCTCCCGGTGTCGCCGCTCGGGATTTGCGCGAGTGTTTGCTCATCCAGGTTTCACTTCTCGCCGAAGACCACTCGACCGCCATGCAGATCGTTACCGACCATCTGCGGAAACTTCAGAATCATCAATACAAGGAAATTGCCAAGGCGCTTGGTCGGACGATGGCCGAGGTCCTGGCGGCACTGGAACTTATCCAGACCCTCGATCCGCGTCCCGGGCAGAAATACAACAAGCCCGACGCACGGCATATCGAACCGGACGTGTTCTTGATGAAAGTCGGGAAGGAATATATCGTCGTTGCGAACGAAGACGAAGTCCCACAGCTTAGACTCAATCAGACATATCGGAAAATGCTCAAAAAGGGAGCGGCGGTTGACAAGGAAGTTCGCAACTATGTCAAGGACCGATTCAAGTCGGCGGTCCAACTCTTGAAGAACATCGAACAGCGGAAGAACATCATCGTCAAGGTGTGCGAGTCCATCGTTAAACATCAACATGGATTCCTGGATATCGGAATTGACGCGTTGAAGCCGATGATGATCAAAGATGTCGCTGAAGAAGTTGGAGTGCACCCGTCGACGGTGAGCCGGGCGGTCGCCAACAAGTTTGCGCACACACCTCAAGGTGTGCGTGAGCTGCGATTCTTTTTCTCTGAAGCCGTCAAAGGCACCAACGGCCAATACACATCCCTCACCCTGGTTAAATTGAAGGTCAAACGGCTGATCGAACGTGAGAATGCCCACAAACCGCTCACGGATGAGAAACTTGCAAGCTTGTTGCAGGAAGATAATATCTCGGTCACGCGCCGCAGTGTCACCAAGTACCGGGAAGACCTGAAGATTCCCAGCACCCATCAACGCAGACTCAGAATCTGAGGATTGGAGAGATTCGAGTGAAAGTGGAATTTACTGGACGACGTCTTGACGTCACTGAACCTATTCGAAAGTTTGCGCTGGATCGTCTGGAGCGGTTGCGGTCGCTTCCCGAAATTATTGAGGCCCATTTCATTCTGACCGGCGAGAAGCATCAGCGGTTCATAGCGGAAGTTAATCTGAAGACGCGCAATGATTTTCACAATTGCACGGAAACCACCAGTGACCTGTACACCTCCATTGCCTCAGTGCTGGATAAGCTCGAGAGGCAGGTGCGGAAGTCCAAAACGAAGAATCTTAAGAGACGTCGGGCAGCGGGCAATCCCCGTGTGATTGAGGCGGATTCGGCGGCCGAGATCGACCCCGAGATTGCTGAACGCCTTCCTGAAATTGTCCGTTCCGACCAGGTGGGAATCAAACCACTCAGTATTGACGACGCGGCCACGGAAATTACCGCATCGGACAAGGGCTTCTTTTTGTTCCGCAATTCCCAAAGCGACAGACTGAACGTCGTTTACAGGCGCAAGGACGGCAACATCGGCTGGATCGATCCGGATCAGTAGCTGCAGTTTAAGTGGCAGATTTGTGACCGAGGGGACACCAACCGGATACCTCAGATTGCACGGATTGTTTTGCAGTGAAATTAAGAGTGGTTCCCGGACGCCAGGCGTCGGTATTGAGGTTTCCCTCGGCGGATTGAGTGATCTCTCTTCAGAACGAATAGTCTTAAGCCGTTAAATCCGAGCAATCCTCGGGGTTATCGTCCGCTTTCAGGATACTCAAAAAAGCCAAACGTGACTTTTTCAGCAACGCCGTCCGAGAAGTGTGATTCTCGCGTGGCACACATTGTCAACGGCTTATAGGCATCAATGACGGCCCTACGTCCGATGCCGCATAGCAGACTGCCGAAGAGCCAGAGTTTCTCCGCAGCCGGCTGGAGCGATCTACCTGATTCCGTGTAATCTGAATACATGCAGGGCTCACCTCTCATCATCATCACCGGACCGAGCGGAGCCGGTAAGGGGACTCTCCTGAGGGCCCTTGAGGACCGGGGTTATTTCTGCGTCGACAACCTCCCGGTCGGACTTCTGACCAAGTTTTCTGAGCTGCTGCTGAAATCAGACGAAGAGGTTCGCCGGGGTGCCCTCGTCGTGGATGTGCGTGAAGGTGAGGCCCTGGCTACGTTTCCTGATGTCTACGGTCAGCTGACATCAACTCCGGGCCTCGACGTATCGCTCTATTTTCTGGATGCTTCGGATGACGTATTGGTGCGCCGATATAGCGAAACCCGCCGGCCTCACCCTTTCGATTCGACGCGCCCGGTTCGCGAAGCGATTTCTCTGGAGCGGGAACGACTCGCTCCAACACGTGCGATGGCCCACCATGTCATCGATACTTCCCACTTTTCGATTCACGAGCTACGGGCCAATGCGGACCGCCTGTTCGAGGAGCAGGGGCCGGTGCCTCTCCTCGTTACGTTGGTCAGCTTCGGGTTCAAGTACGGGATTCCAGTCGATGCCGATATGGTCTTTGATGTGCGGTTCCTTTCCAACCCATACTTTGTTCCCGAACTTAAGTCCATGACGGGTTCCGACCAGCCGGTGATCGACTACATTAAGGGGCACAAGACTACACAGGACTTTCTCGAGCACCTGGAATCGATGATGAACTTTCTGTTGCCTCAGTTTGAGAAGGAAGGGAAGTCCTACCTGACGGTCGCGATCGGCTGTACCGGTGGCCGCCACCGCTCTGTGATGATCGTCAATGAGACCGCCTCGCTCGCTGACCCGGAACGCCCCTTCAAATTAATCCACCGCGACGTCGAGAAATAAGATACGGGAATCGAGGAGTGACGGGGAATTGCCCGAATTCCGGGGAGGGGTTTCGGCCCCGTCATCCTGATGATGGCGGGTGCTAAACTTCGACCGGCCATGAATGGCCGCATGAACAACCACTCAGTCTTCAAACCACCCCCATGCCGGTGAGCCTGTGCGATGGCTATAGGTGTTAGAATCGAGCCATGATCGGCGGTCTAATTGTGACCCATGGCAGGCTCGCGATTGAGCTGTTGAATGCGGCTGAAGCGATTGTTGGGGATATTCAGAACATTGCTGCGGTGTCGATCGGATGGCACGACGACGTCGATATGGCGTCGTCCATGGTGGAAAAGGCGATCCAGCGTGTAAATACGGGGTCCGGTGTTCTCCTTCTGACCGACATGTTTGGCGGAACACCCACGAATATTGCATCGACTTTTTTGGACGAGGGTGTGATCGAAGTCGTTACTGGAGTCAACCTGCCGATGCTGATTAAGCTCATCCAGATTGGAACTGAGGTCGATCTGGCTGAGGCGGCGAATTTGGTGCGCGAGAACGGGCAGAACAACATTTATATTGCCAGTAAGCTGCTCTCTCCCCGACCCCGGTCATGACAACACGCGAAGTTGTCATTGGCCATAGGCTGGGTCTGCACGCCCGCGTTTCAGCCAAGCTGGTCCAACTTTCAGGTCAGTTCCGTTCAGAGATCAGCATTTCCCGGGCAGATCAGAATCAAGGTGAACCGGCCGACGCCAGGAGTATCCTTGCAATTCTACTCCTGGCGGCGAGTCAGGGTACCCGAGTCAGGGTGCAGATAGACGGCGAAGACGAGGCGTCAGCGATGGAGGCCATTTGCGGTTACCTGGAAGGTTGAGCCTTACATCGAACAGGTTCGGACCATGACCGTCGTGGAACGGAAACTGGACGGCATTGCGGCGTCCCCGGGGATCGCTTTTGGCCACGCGGTGACGGCGTGGGATCCCGAATTGGTAACCCTCAATTACTCTCTGGAACCCGACGAAATCGACTCCCATATTGAGAATTTCCAGCGTTCGATAGAAAAGTCCCGCGAGCAGTTGGGAAAAATGCAGGTCGAGCTGGAGCAGTCTCACGGTGGCGACTCGACGACGCTGATCGATGCCCATCTGCTCATCCTCGAAGACGGAATGTTCGTCGATCGAATAGTCGATAAGATCACGGGCGATCAAATCAATGCGGAGTGGGCGATTCAAGCGGTCAGCAGGACGATTCTTGAGGCGTATGACCGCGTCCGTGACGACTACCTCCGCGACCGCCGTGGCGATCTCGAGGATGTCGTCCGTCGCCTCTTGTTCAACCTGCGTTCGTATCAGCCACCGACATTTCGGTCGCTTCGCTATCACACCATTCTGGTAGGCCGGACCATACTGCCGTCAACGTTGCTCGAGTTGAAATCGCCCCGGTTGGTCGGGCTCGTTTCCGAGACTGGCGGGCCTTTATCCCATACCTCGATCATGGCGCGTTCGATGGACGTGCCTGCAGTGACGGGAGTCGCTGATGTGCTCCTGGGTCTGATTTCGGGAGAATTGATCATTGTCGATGGTGACGCGGGAGTGGTTATACGTGCGCCGTCCGAGGAAACGCTTTCCGTCTATCGGCAGCGCGCCAAGCAGGAAGAAAAATCCCGTCGAAGGTTGGCCCGGGTGAACCACGCGCCATGCGTGACGAAGGACAGAATTTCCATCCTGCTGGGCGCCAACATCAACTTCAAGGACGACGTGAAGTCAGTGGTGGCCAACGAGTGCGAGGCCATCGGTCTGTATCGCACTGAGTTTGATTTCTTCCGGGAAGGCGCCCCACTCAGCGAAGACAAACTGGTCGAGGATTACTCCCATGTGTTGTCCGAAGCCAGTACGCTCCCCATCAACATACGGGTGATTGACGTGGGTATGAGTGAAGGCCTGGACGGCACCGCTACAGCATCCCGTGCCCGGGGCCTGCGTTTCCTCCTCGAGAACAGGTCGCTTTTCCGCAAGCAGCTTCGGGCTATCTACCGGTCCTCTCCGAAGGGCCACGCGCGGATCGTCCTTCCGTTTGTTTCAACTCTGGACGAACTTTCCGAAGCGAATCGCATCATCGCCGACGTCCGTCGAAGATTAACTCAGAAGAAAATCGATTTTGACGACACGGTGCCCCTCGGGGTGATGATTGAAACTCCCGCGGCGGCACAAACCTGTGATCTGATGGCGTCGGAAGTCGATTTCTTTTGCCTGGGAACGAACGACCTGATTCAGTATCAACTTGTGATTGACCGCATGGATCAGTCGAGTCTGGACCTGTACAATCCTTTCCATCCCGCCGTACTGAGGCAGTTGAAGCAGGTGCACGATCTGGTCGCTCCCACTGGAAAGCCGATCGTCGTGTGTGGGGAAATCGCAGCCGATCCGCTTCTGGCGGCGATCCTGCTCGGACTGGGATTTACGGCTCTATCGGTGAACATCGGAGCGTATCCGCGTATCAAGAACTTCATTCGTTCGGTTTCGCTCGCCGAACTGCGTGAACTCACTGATGGACTCTTGAACTTACGGAGCCACGTAAAGATTGAAAAGCGCGCTCGGGATGTGCTGGGAGACCGATTGCAACAGTGAGTGAGGCCATACAGTCAGCACTACCCGAGTTTAGAAGGTACATGAAGCCTTATGCCTGGACTCTGGTCATAGCGCTTCTACTTGTTGCCGTTGTGGGTGTTCTTGAAGCGGTGACGCCGTTCCTGATCGGCATGGTGTTCGACACGGTCCTGGAGCAATCCGAGACACCACCTTTGGCGACACCGTTTTTCGATATCGCGCTGGATATCCCATCGGAGTATGGCATCTGGTTGCTCGCGGCGCTCGTGGTCGCCACCATTCTGAAAGCCATCGCGGAATATGGTGCCGTTGCCGCTACCGCCTACCTCGGTCAATCTGTGGTCCGGGATCTTCGAACCAACGTCTATCGCTCCATCGTGTCCCAGCCCATCGGGTTCTTCGCCCGATATCCGACTGGAGAGTTGATTTCCCGAGTCTCTGCCGACGTGGAGAAAGTGCAAAGCGCGGTCTCGGAGACCCTGGCCGAGTTCTTAAAGCAAGCGGCAATCCTTCTGTTTCTTCTGGTGGCGATTTTCTTGATCGACTGGAAGCTGGCGATCAGCTCCCTGGTTCTGGTGCCGTTAGTTTTCTACCCGGCAGTGTGGTTTGGCAGACGGTTGAGGCGGTTGAGCCACTCCACTCAGGAGGAAATGGCCGGGATGGCCAATATCCTGTTCGAGACCTTTTCAGGAAACCGCATCGTCAAGATCTTTACGATGGAAGCGGCGGAATTGGCCAAGTTTCGGAGGGCCGCAAACCGGGTGTTTCGGTTGACCATACGGCAACGGCTGACGTGGGCGCTATCATCCCCCCTGATGGAAATCCTTGGCATTTTTGTGGTCGTAGGGCTCTTGCTGTACGCTCGAAACGAGATTCAGGCCGGACGGATGAGCGTCGGCTTGTTCGTGGCTTTCATTGTCGCGGTGATCAAACTCTATGACCCGATCCGCAGAATGAGCGGTATCAACAATTCCTTTCAACAAGCCATAGGGGCTTCGAAAAAGCTGTTCGAGATTTTGCGCTTCGATGTGGAGCCCGACCGGGGACACGCGACGTTGGATCAATTCCGTCATGCAATTGAATTCCGCGATGTCCGGTTTGGGTATGCACCGGGAGAATCAACTCTCAAAGGCATTTCATTCACTCTGCTGCGGGGAGAGGTATTGGCGCTGGTCGGTCCCAGCGGCGTCGGGAAGACTACGCTGGTGAACCTGCTGCCGCGGTTTTACGATGTCAGCAGTGGCAGCGTTGAGATCGATGGGGCCGATGTCCGTGGCTTCAAGTTGCGCTCCCTGCGCGACAAGATCGCCATGGTGACTCAAGATGTCATTCTCTTCAATGATACGATTCGAACCAACATTGCTTATGGCAACTCGAAGGCCAGTGAAGAAGCCGTGCTGTCGGCGGCGCGTGCCGCTCTTGTCGATGACTTTGTGTCCCATTTGCCCGAAGGATACGGGACGGTAATCGGAGAAAGGGGACTACGGCTCTCCGGTGGAGAGCGCCAGCGTCTTTCGATTGCTCGTGCGCTTCTCAAAGATGCGCCGATTCTAATTCTCGACGAGGCAACGTCTTCGCTCGACACGGAGTCCGAGGCGCTCGTTCAACGCGCCCTTGGGAATCTTATGGAGGGACGGACAACAATTGTCATTGCCCACCGGCTCTCTACGGTGAGGCACGCAGACCGGATCCTGGCACTTTCGGATGGCCGTGTCGTTGAGCAGGGGACGCATGAAGAATTGATTTTACGCCAGGGGCTCTACTGGAAGCTTCACCAACTCCAATTCGAGGATGTACCTTCATGATTTTGAGCATGACGGGTTTCGGCACGGGCCGCGTCGAGATCCCGAACATGACTATTTCTGTGGAAGCCAAGACCGTTAACCACCGGCATCTGGACCTGCACGTTCGCCTGCCGGCTGAGTTTCAATTCCTGGAACCCGTAGTGAGAAAGGTCGTGTCGGGCAAGTTACGCCGCGGCCGCGTCGACATCTTCGTGAAGATCGAATTGACGGCAGAAGGTGTGAAGATGCAAGCCGATCCGGCACTCATCGAGTCCTACATCGAACTCGTCCGAGACCTCCAACGCCGTTTTCCTATAACCGGCGACTTGACGCTTGAAGCGATATCCAAGGTGCCCGGTGCCATTTCCGTGTCCAGCGACAATCTGTCCCCCGAGGCGCAGTCGTCCCTGTCCCAGAATCTCGAAAAGGCTTCGTTGGATGCCATCGAGCAAGTGTTGGAGATGCGCAAGAAAGAGGGGGCGGCTCTTGTAGAAGATCTGCAACAGCGGATCGAGACCATCCGCGGCCACCTGGAGACGGTCCGCCAGGGTGCCACAGGGCTGCTCCAACATTACCGGGAGCTTTTGACCCGTCGGGTCTCGGAGCTGGTGCCGAACCTGGTCGTGGATAGCAGTCGACTCGAAATCGAGGCTCTCATCCACGCTGAGAAGAGCGATATTGCTGAAGAGATTACACGACTGGCAAGCCACCTGGACCAATTCAGTGAGATCACGTCGCGCAAGGCTGAGGCCGGCAAGAGGCTCGAGTTTCTCCTACAGGAGATGAATCGCGAGACGACTACCATTCTGTCGAAGACGTCGGGTCTGAATCAGTCGGGTGTGAGTATTGGCGAGGCCGCGATCGAGATCAAAGTCGAAATTGACAAGCTCCGAGAGCAGGTCCAAAACATCGAATAAAAAGCATCGGAGCCCGATGTCCCTAATTTAAGTTGGTGTAGATCCAGCAGGGAATTGGGGACATGGGGCTCGCACCCCTTCTTAATTGAGCGCGAACTGCGCTACACTCAAGAGTTGGCCGATGCGCGGAAATCTTTACATCGTGTCGGCGCCTTCGGGCTCCGGGAAAACCACCTTACTTCAGCACCTAGTCGCAAAGTTCGATCACCTGTTGTTTTCAACTTCCTACACGACGCGGGCACCCCGGGGACACGAAGAGGACGGTATTGAGTACTTCTTTGTCGACCGGCACGAATTTCGAGGCATGGTCGACCGGCAGGAACTTCTAGAGTCGGCCGAATACCATGGGAACCTTTACGGAACTTCCCGGCGGTTCGTTGAAGAAAGCATAGCCTCGGGAAAGGCGGTCATCCTGGATATCGATGTTCAGGGCGCGCAACAAGTAAAGGGCCAGATCGAGGGAGCGGTAACTATTTTCCTGATGCCTCCTTCCTTCGACGAACTGGAGCGGCGTTTGAAGGAACGTCGTCTTGAGGACGACGAAACGATTCGGAGACGTCTGGCTATCGCTCAGAAGGAAATCCTGAGTTACAACGATTACGACTACGTTGTCATTAACGATAAATTGGACGAATCCATTGGACTCCTTGAAACGATTGTGTGTTCGGGGTCCCCCCGCCCGACATACCAGGAGGAACGGATACGTGAGATCATTGCTTCTTTTGGAGGTATGGATTGATAGACATTCCAGAAACAATCGACAGTAAATACAGATTCGTAATAATCTCTGCACTGCGTGCGCGTCAGTTGCAAGGTGGCAGCCGGCCATTGATTGACGACAATGGCCGGAAGGCCACGCAGGTCGCGCAGCAGGAGGTTCTCGAGGACCTGGTACCTTTTACAATTCCCGATAAGGGTGCAGAATAACACCCCGAGCTGTCCTCCGGCTTGAATGGTATAGAGCATGACCGACGACACCGCGAAAACAGACCAGCGGGGAAGAATCGCGCTCGGAGTCAGCGGTGGGATCGCCTGTTACAAGTCTGCCGAGATTCTTCGTCGACTCCAGGATCGAGGATTTGATGTTGTAGTTATCATGACTCCGAATGCCCGGCGTTTCGTAACCCCCCTCACCTTCGGGGCATTGTCGGGCAACAAAGTGTATGCCGATATGTTCGAAGGCCCTTCCCCGGGCGAAGCGTTCGAAGGTAGTTTCGACCACATATTTCTGGCTCGGTCAGTGGATCTCTTTCTGGTGGCTCCAGCGACGGCCGACTGTATAGCTCGGATGGCATCGGGGATCGCGAACGACTTCCTGACCACCTTTCACTTGGCGTTTGATTCGACAGTTGTGATTGCACCAGCCATGAACACGCAGATGTGGGGGCATTCGGCCGTGCAGAATAACTTGCGTGTACTCCGACAGCGCGGCGTCCGTGTGATCGATCCTGATGTCGGGGAAATGGCCTGCCACACTCATGGTCCGGGTCGTTTGGCGGACGTCGACCGCATTGTTGAATACACATTTTCTCTGCTGGAACGCAGGCGTGATTTGAAAGACAAACGCGTTCTGGTGACCGCCGGCCCCACGGTCGAGGACATTGATCCTGTTCGGTTCATAAGCAACCGTTCGTCCGGCAAAATGGGGTTCGCCCTCGCTCGTGCCGTTGCTGAGCGCGGGGGCAACGTCACACTGATCTCGGGACCGACAGAATTGGAATTTCCAGGGACGATCCGGGTCCGGACCACTGGCGAGATGCGAGAGGCCGTTCTCAGGCATCTGCCAGACGCTGATGTAGTTGTAAAAGCGGCTGCACCTCTGGATTTTCGACCCACTGCAACCTCTAGCCAGAAGATCAAGAAGGGTTCCGGTCTGGACATCCAGTTTGAGCCCACCCCAGACATTCTGGGTGAGATTGGACAGTTCAAGAATGGCACAGTCCTCGTCGGGTTTGCAGCAGAGACGCAAAACCACATCGAATTTGGCCTCGAAAAGTTGCGCTCGAAGAACCTTGACCTCATCGTTATCAATGGTGTTTCGGGACCCGATTCGGCTTTTGACGGTGATATGAGTCAAGCGAGTATCGTGGGTTCTAATGGCGACCGGGTAGATTTGCCGCCGATGTCGAAGGTCGAAGTGGCCCATCGGATCATCGATCGGGTCATACCGCTCCTCTAGCAGCCCGTGGCAGAAGTCCCGAGGACCGCGTTACGGCCAAACGGGGACGGATTCTAGGAGGCGACGAAGCGCCGACCCGAAGTCGCGACGAAGCGCCGGCCGAAGCCGCGAAGAAGATACAATGCGCATTCATTGGGAGGAGTCGGCGACAACGAAGACGGCCCCGTTTCGCCGTAACCCTTTGGGCGCAGGGGGGCCACCGACGTATCAAACGGAGGCCGCAGGCGCCCCACAGGCTTTGTCCGGCATTGGTAAGGCCGGTCACGATGAAAAGACGGCGCCCGCGGCCTCGGTTTCAAACCTCGGTGCCCGCTCCTCACTTCGCGCAGCCAACCCGAAGACCCCTGCGCGCGGTCCTCTGGACTTCTGCCACGGGCTGCTAGCAGCCCGTGGCAGGTGTGCGGACTCCTCGCATCTCTCTTAATTCAGCGGGTGAGCCTTTCAACACTGAGGCCTTGGAGCCACGAAGGAGCCACGAAGAATTTAGCTAAATCAGATACAACCCAGAAAACTTCATGAATATCGTTTTTCTTGTGTTGCAATGAATCGTTCGACGTCGCCGAGGTGTATGGGAGGGTCGGAATGAGCCAAGCTGAGATCGCAGGGCAACTCCAGTTTTTTAAGGAAATTGGCATTTCTCACCTGAATGTCGGACCGGTCGCTCCGTCCGAACCACTGATCGAGATCTCGGTAACTCTGGACGACATACGCGAGGATTTAGGCGACTGCAGTCGGTGTAAGCTCTCGGAATCGAGAACTTCGATCGTGTTCGGTTCAGGGAATCCCGATGCGAGTCTCATGTTCATTGGAGAGGCGCCAGGTTCGGAGGAGGACCGGCAGGGTCTGCCGTTTGTCGGACGGGCAGGACAACTCCTGACGAAGATCATCGAGTCGATTGGCCTTCAGCGCGACGATGTCTATATTTGCAATGTGCTCAAGTGCCGTCCCCCGAAGAACCGGAATCCGGAGCCAGACGAAGTGGAAACCTGCAGCCCGTTCCTGCGCCGGCAACTGGCAGCAGTGCGCCCGCAAATCGTGTGTTGTCTGGGAACGTTCGCAGCCCAGACGATGCTCGGCATGAAGGTGCCAATATCAAAATTGCGCGGACAATTCCATGACATCGAAGGCATACGTTTCATCGCTACGTTCCATCCGGCCTATCTCTTGCGTAATCCCGGTAAGAAGCGTGAAGTCTGGGAAGATATGAAGCAGATCCGGGCCGCGCTCGTCAGGCCGGCCGGCTAGCCAATGTTACAACTGGACGCTTAAGTCACGGATTGCCTATGTACGCCGATGTTGCCGTTTGCCTTCCGTTTCTACAGACTTTTCTGTACGAAATTCCTGGAAGAACACCGCTTCCTGCACGAGTCATGGTTCCGTTCCGAAACCGCGAAGTGCAGGGATTCGTTGTTGGATTTCGGGAAGACAAACCTGACGAGTTGGATGAAATCCGCCAGGTGGGCGAAATTCTGGATCCGGAACCCCTGATCCGTGGGGACATCTTCGAACTCTGTCGTTGGATCGCTGACTATTACATGGCCCCGCTCGGGGAGGTGCTCAAGGGCGCTCTGCCACCAGCAATCGCCGCGAATCAGCTATACTGCTTTGAGGCCTCTCCGCTAGGCCCCCACATTCTTCCCGCCCTCCCCCAGTTGACATCGGCTCAGGAGAAAGCGTTTGCTGCGATCAAACAAGACGATGGATTCAAAGCGGTGCTATTACACGGTGTCACCGGCAGCGGAAAGACTGAAATTTATATGCGCAGTGTTGAACACTTCCAAGACCTGGGAAAAACTGCGCTTGTGTTGGTGCCCGAAATCGGGCTCACTCCGCAACTATGCAAGCGCTTCACCGAGCGGTTTGGTACGCAGCTGGCTGTCCTGCACAGTTCGCTGACCCGAAAACAGCGCATCAAGGAATGGCTTCGGATATACAAGAATGTTGCGTCGATCGTGATCGGGACCCGTTCGGCATTGTTCGCTCCCTTGGAGAATCTTGGCATCATTGTTGTCGATGAAGAACACGAGGGAAGCTATAAGCAAGACGGGTTGCCCCGCTATCATGCTCGTGACTGTGCTGTCATGCGGGCAAAGATGGCCGGTGCCGTCGCTGTGCTGGGATCCGCCACGCCTTCGATGGAATCGTTTCGAAACGCGGAAACCAAAAGGTATGTGTACGTCCATCTTCCGGATCGAGTCTCGGATCGACCTCTTCCGAAGGTAGAAATAGTCAACATGCGCGACGAATATGCCGAGCACGGAGAACAGGTTGTATTGTGCCGGCGCCTGGTTGACGGTATTGAGGATCGTCTTGCGCGTGGCGAACAGGCGATCATCCTCTTAAACCGCCGTGGCTTTTCGATGTTCTTGCTATGCCGTCGCTGTGGCTATTCGTTCGAGTGTCGGGACTGCAGTGTTTCGATGACCTATCATCGCTCGATCGGCCGGCTGCTGTGTCACTATTGCGGCCTTACCCGAAAGCCTGAATCCACGTGTCCGGACTGCAAGAGCGAATTCATTCAGTATGTCGGCGAGGGCACGGAGCAGCTCGAAGTCCTGCTGAAGGAGCGATTCGGGACTGCCCGTATCGGGCGGGTCGATCGCGATACGATGCGCCACTTGCGAGATTACGAATCTATTCTCACAGATTTTCGAGCCGGAGCACTCGACATTCTCGTGGGGACTCAAATGGTAGCTAAGGGCCACGATTTCCCCAATGTGACGCTGGTTGGGGTGGTTGCGGCCGACGGCGCTCTTTCGCAGCCTGACTTCAGAGCGGCGGAACGGACTTTCCAACTTTTGACGCAGGTTGCCGGCCGTTCGGGCCGCGGGGACATTCCCGGAGAAGTCGTCATCCAAAGCTATTTTCCTGGCCACTATACTTTTCAACTCGCTTCGACACAGCGGTTCGAAGAGTTTTACGCCCGCGAAGTCCAATTCCGCCGGTCGATGTTCTATCCCCCGTTTACCGTCATGGCCGGTGTCATGTTCCTCGAGCGTAGCCGTGAGAAAGCGGCCACGCTGGCGCGCGAAATCAGTCAGTTCCTCGACGGCGTCCGCACACGATCTGTGCGCATACTGGGACCTGCCCCCGCAGCACTGGAGAAGATTAACCGGACTTTCCGCCACCAGTTGTTGATCAAATCCGCCACCCGAGAACCTCTACACAGTCTCCTTGGGCAACTGCAGTCCTACATGCACGATCATAAGATCTCCACCACCCGTGTCGTCATCGACGTAGATCCCATTTCTCTGCTGTAGGACCGAGGGACCTGTACCATCCGAATCGGGACCCGCGCCGGTGAGTCACGCCAGCCAGATTGCGACGCGAACCGGGGGTCGACGTCTTCACATCTGCGCTTTTGTGTTAGTCGTTGTTATTCATAGGTTTGAAGCGCTTGGGGCTTTCCAAGCCAGGGTGTTCAGGCCATGGATTAAAGTCTTGAACTTAAATCTCCGATTCAGTATTCGAGGGTATCTATTCTGGGGAGCGCATGCAGGAAGATTTCGTCGAACTGAAGCTGGGGGTACCGGGTAGCGGCGGTTCGGATCCTGCGGACGCGTGGATTGACATCTTCGGCCGTCTGTTGGCACTGATCTCCGATGTCGCGATCAGCAATGAGCATGTCAAGACGACACCCGAATTCCAATCCCAGCTCGGCGAGTTCAAGAATGCGCTATGCGGGCGCACGGCAATCGGGCCTGCCTCGCTGGAGGCCCTGGCGGATGCATGTATATCCGCATGCGAAGAATGGTTCAGCCACAGCCGCGACATTACGCTCAACAGAGAAGTCGAAATCATAGAGATTGTCAATGTTTTCAGAGCAACTGTGCGGAAGCTTGCCGGTGATTCCGAACAGTTCAATCAGAATATGATTGGCGCCTTCGATCGGTTTCAGATGTTTATGGAGACCGATGACCTCCAGGTTCTTAAACAGCGGATCAGGGCCGAAATCCGGGATTTGAATCGTCTGGTGGAGGAAAAGCAAAAGATGGACCGGGCGAGTTACTCAAAGTTGTCTGCCCGGATCGAGATTCTCCAGCACAGTCTGCGGCGGGCCCAGGACACTGCCATGCTGGATCCTCTGACCCAAGTCGCCAATCGCAGCAGCTTCGATCGTACGGTCAGGGATTGGGCGGCGAGCTGCGATGTGGACGGAAGCCGCTTTACTCTGGGAATGGTTGATCTGGACGACTTCAAGCGGATAAACGAACAATTTGGGCATCAGGTTGGGGACCGCGTTCTAATGGGTGCTGCACAACTGCTAAGCGCGTCTGCTCTGCACGGAGACGTGGTCGCGAGACATGGTGCGGAAGAATTTGCGATCTTGTTCCGCGACTGCGGCATCCAACATGCGGAGCAGCGTTTCAATCGACTCCGATCTGAGATCGCTGCTACGCAGTATCAATATCGTTCGGGCAAAGACATCGCGCATATCCGGTTCACGATCAGTTGTGGTGTGGCGGAGTTTCGCGAGGGTGAGACAGTCGAAGACCTCATCCGCGGCGTCGACCAAGCGCTTTACGAAGCGAAAAATAAAGGAAAGAACTGCGTGGTAACACACAAGAAGTCCCGATTCCTAGGTTTGTTCAAAGGCCGTCGCTCCGCCGCCTAAAAGTTTCTTACCGTAAAGCCGCAAGGCAATCGGTGTCAGAAAAGATCACCGTCGCCCTCCTTACGAACCCGTGTACGCGAGGTTCCGATAGTATCGGAAAGGAATCTTGCTTGGCACCCTTGAGGTTGTGACGTCTTATAGCCCCCCGCCCTGATTCACTTTCAGTTCATGGCTGCGCCAGCAATACCATGTGGCGATTGTTCGGTACGGGCGCCAGGGTTCGGCGATTCCTGAAGATGTAAGTTTGTCGGGCAGTTCCACCAGTCCATACAGATTCTGGATTGCAGCACGGATGGCGTAGTCGCCGTGGGGGAACACGTCCAAACGGCCCAGAGAGAAGATAAGGAACATCTGAGCGGTCCAGACCCCAATGCCTTTAACCGCGGTCAGCTGCTCGATCACGGCAGAGTCGCTGGACCGGCCAATCTGATTGAGCCGGAGTCGACCAGACAGGATCTGATCGGCCAGGTCTTTGAGGTACGTGGCTTTCGGCCGCGATATGCCGACGGCCCGGAGCTGCTCCAGGCTGAGCTGTCGGATTGTCCTTTCCGTGAGGCCACGGGGGCCTGCAAGTTCCATTAAACGCAGTCGCGTGGCTCGGGCAGCGTGAATCGAGATCTGCTGTGACAGGATGGAATTGACTAGCGCTCGAAAGCGGTTCGTTTGCAATCGAAGTGAAGTCAGGTGTGGGCACTCGGAAGCCAGGCGGCGCATGATTGGATCGGCCGCGCTGACGTGCGCCGTCCCGTCCAGGATCTTCTGTCCATGACGCTTCATGCCGAGTCCGCATACCGCCAAGACTGGAAGACGAATGCCTGCAAGGCCCGGTTAACGTCCACGACGGACCGGTCTATCCTTTCACGCGCTTACGACGCGGTGCAGCGTGGGTGGCATGGCCAAAGAACATTTCGGCAGATTCCATCAGGGTCTCCGACAATGTGGGATGCGGGTGAATCGATTCGGCCAGGTCGCGCACGGTCGCGCTCATCTCGATCAAAACGACTCCTTCACTGATCAATTCTCCGGCTCCAACGCCGGTGACGCCCATCCCCAGGATGCGCTCGGTCTCCGGTTGTATGACAAGTTTCGTCAGTCCGTCCGGGCGGTCCATGGCAATAGCGCGACCCGAAGCGGTCCAGGGGAACTTCGCGATCTCGACAGCGATACCCTTTTCATTGGCTTCGGACGCAGTCAGGCCACACCAGGCAATCTCAGGATCCGTGAAAACGACCGCCGGTACCACGGATTCGAACACTGATTGGTCTCCAAGGACTGCTTCTACCGCGACGCGGGCCTCTCTGGACGCCTTGTGCGCGAGAAGAACGCCCCCGGCCACGTCTCCAATCGCATATATGTTGGGGGCAGTCGTCCGTTGGTTCGGTTCGGTCCGGATAAAACCGTGTGTGTCCAACCCGATATCGGCGTTGTCCAGACCCAAATTCTCGCAGTTGGGTTGACGGCCTACCGCGACGAGCACGCCATCGTAGAGATCAACGGTTTCGGTGCCGCCAAGTTCGGTCGTGACTTCGATCTGCTTCCCTTTGGTTGCCAGTTGTTTCACTTTGGTTTCAAGGCGAAGTTCAGAGAAGCTGGCTTTGGCCTTACGGAAAACGGGCCGGACCAGGTCCGGGTCCGTGCCGGCGAGGATGGATGGTAACGCTTCAACGAGGACGACCGCGCTTCCAAGGGCGGCATACACAGTCCCCAGTTCCATGCCGATATAGCCGCCGCCAATGACAAGAAGATTGTCGGGAATCGTTTCGACCTCCAGCGCCTCGGTCGAGGTCATGACACGGGGATTGCCCAGATCCCAGGCTTTGGGGAGGACCGGCCGCGAACCGACAGCGATGATCGCGTACTCGAATTCGATGAAGCGCTGGCCTTCGTTGGTTTCCACCCGCAGTGTGTGGGTGTTCTCGAAGCGACCGCGACCCGTCATCACCTCCACGCCTCGTCCCTTGGCGAGAGCGCTCACGCCAGTCGAAAGCTTGTCAATGACCGAGTCTTTCCAGGAGCGAAGTTTGTTGATGTCTATATCTGGAGATCCGAACGCGATGCCTCTTGCGGATGACTCCCGAGCGGCAGAGACGAGGTGTGTCGCGTGAAGCAGCGCTTTTGAGGGTATGCAGCCCCGGGTCGCACAGACGCCGCCCAGACGCGTTTCCTTTTCAACGAGGATGACTTTCTTGCCCCGATCAGCGGCATAAAATGCCGCGGCATAACCACCCGGACCCGCTCCTAGCACTAACAGCTCAGTCTTAATTGGTTCCATGAATATGTCCTTCAAACGTGATGGCCGAACAGATCAATCCTCATTGCTGATCACGTAAGTTTCAGTTCGGACTCCGGTAAGCCCTCAAGCGTTTCAACGAGGTCAACGAGAAATCGGACTCCATCAGCGCCATCGACAACCCGATGGTCATGGGACAAGGCCAAGAGAAGCATGATTCGCGCTTCGAGCGTGCCCTCTTCGGAACCGCAGCCCCTCTCTCCCTAGTCCAATCCCCTGGATGGTGACCTCCGGAGTGTTAATTATCGGTGTGAAGTGCGCCCCGCCGATACCGCCCTGGTTCGAAACGGTAAAGGTGCCTCCCCGAATCTCATCTCTAGTTATCTTGCGGCCTCGTGCGCCTTCACTGATCGATTCAACTTCGCGAGCGAGTTCGAAGATGGATTTCTGGTCCACGTTACGGATGACGGGCACGATCAAGCCAGCGTCCGTATCGACCGCCAATCCGATGTGGTAGTACTCCTTTGTGACGATGCTTCCTGTAGCTTCATCGAGGCTACTGTTCAGTAACGGGTGCCGTTTGAGCGCCAGAACAACGGCCTTCAGTACAAGTGGAGTCAGCGTGAGGCTTTTCCGCGCGGTCCTTCACACTGTCCTCAAAAGAATAAATCCGTTTGCGACCGATGCGCGGGTTGCGATGACAGGGCGTTTTTTCATCAATTGAACTGTCTTCGGCGTTGGCCCCTCCAAGGTACCCATTCCGACGATTCGGGCGGATGATTATCGGTAGACACACTTCCCCTGGCCCATTTAAACGGGACTGCGATCATCATCGAAGCCACGAGTATATCAGGATGCAGAGGGTTCCCTTTGATGGGGCGAACCTGCTATACAGGGTCCGGGATTTCACGATCATGCGTGCTTCATTATCTCGATTGTTTCTAGTAGTGGGTTTACTGCTCGCCGCTCTTGGACTGGGCACGCTGGGGTTCCACCTGATTGAGGGATGGATGTGGTTCGATAGCTTCTATATGGCCTTGATCACCCTGACCACCGTCGGGTACGCCGAGGTGTTGCCGCTGAGCCATCTGGGACGCGTCTTCAACTCGATGCTGATGCTCAGCGGCATCATCGTTGTATTCGTCTCCGTTGGAATAATGGCGGACCCCTTAATAAAACTGGAATTGGCGGACCATTTTGGCCGGCGCCGGAGGAAACGTATGCTCAGCGGATTGTCGAACCATTACATAGTGTGTGGCGCGGGCCGCGTGGGGCGTGGCGTTGTCATCGAAATGGTGCGAAGTCGTGTGCCGTTAGTCCTGATCGACAATGACGCCGATCGCGCGCAGTGGGCAATTGATCAAGACATACCGACTTTGGTCGCGGATGCGACACACGATGAAACGTTGCGTGAAGCCCGTATCGATATCGTGCCAGAGGTCTGGTGGCCGCGATCAGCAGCGATGCAGACAACGTCTACGTGACGCTGGCGGGTCGTTCACTAAATCCGAGCTTGCGCATTTCAGCCCGCGCCTCGAACGAGCAGGCGGACGACAAGTTGCGAACCGCGGGCGCGACCGCTGTTTTCACACCGTATCCGTTCATCGGTCATAGACTGGCACAGGCTCTGATCCGTCCGCACGTGCTTAGTTTCTTGGATGTAGCCTCCGCTTTCAACAAGGCGTCGGGGCACGACCTTCAGATCGGGCAGATATCGATCACGTCGTCCACCAAGGCAGTCTTTGAGACGCTGGAGGAGTCCAGGATCCCCCAGCGTTTCGGCGTAATCGTTCTCGCGATTCAGAAGGAATCTAAAGAGATGCTGTTCAACCCGGCTAGCGATATTCCGATAGAAGCTGGCGACTACTTGATCGCTATGGGGGAGACGAAGGACTTAAAACGGATGGAAGAGGACTTCAATCAATAGCCCTCCGTGGAATTCTGAGCCGCCGTGATCCATCGAATTCGCAGCCGTTTTCGATCTGTTGCGATCTGTGTAATTCGTATAGCAGCGAATTTGAGTTAAGCTCGTTGGGCGTCACATTTGCGAATCAAGGAGGAGGTTTCCGATGTCACGTATCGTTGATTCAATACTGATGGAGTTCGAGCAGGAAGCGGCCACGACGCGAAACGTTTTGGAGAGGGTGCCGGGAAACAGGCTCGGCTGGAAGCCGCACGAGAAATCAATGTCGTTGGGTCAACTGGCGCTCCACGTAGCGAATACACCCGGTGAAGTCGGCGCTCTGGCGCTGTTGGATGAAGTCGAGATCCCTGAATTTGGCGAGATTCCGACGGTCGAGTCCACCCAAGCACTGATGGCTGCCTATGGGGAGAGCCTGAAAAAAGGTCGAGAGGTGCTCGATAGTCTAGACGACGCTCGGGCGACGTCGATGTGGAAGGCGATGAAGAATGGGCAGGAGTTGCGATGAAGAATGGGCAGGAGTTGATGACCGTTCCCCGAATTGCATTCCTACGTTCGGTCATGCTCAACCATTGGTACCATCATTGAGGCCAGCTTTCAGTTTATCTGCGCCTCCTGGATGTACCGGTGCCTTCCATTTACGGACCGAGTGCGGACGAGAATCCTTTCGCTTAGCCACCGACTATCAGATTGAAGAACGGTGAATGACATGGACTCTGCGGATCGTTGTGGCAATGAAGATTTTGTCGGGCCGCCGCTTCAGTCCACTGCGTGCCGCGGTCTGAGCTGGGTCACAGGTATTCTGAGAACAACGGCGTTGATCCGCAGTTGAAGCTAGGTAATCCGTGGCATTTATAAAGTCGCCCAATCTGAGCAATAAGATTGACGCCGGGTGGGTCGGGTTAAACCGCCCTTGATGGCCCGGCCCTGTGCCAACGTATCGGCCAGGCGCCCGTCCGGCCGATCCACCGCCGTGCGGTGTGGTGTAGCCACAACGACGGAGCGTCTCCAGTATTCGTAGGCAAGCGCTTGATGTCGCCCCCAGGATGTCGCCCCTCACCGTCGCTTCCGTAACGATACGATCCGGCTTGAGCCCGCCACTAGAGACTTGCGAAACTTAAACGGAGGGTAATACGGGCATTTGCTACAAACCGGATTGACAAATATTGGTCATATCCGTACATTCGCATTTGTGGATGTTTATAGTCCCGATATACTGTTCCGGTCATTGAGCGATCCTGTTCGCCGTCAGGTAGCTCGGATTCTGGCGGAAACACCGCTTACCGTGGGAGAGATTGCCGATGTACTGGGACTCCCGCAGTCTAGTGTGAGCCGACACCTGAAAACGCTCCGCGCGACAGGTCTTCTCGTGGATCGGAGCGAAGGCAACCGGGTCTATGTCGAGCTTGTTGAACCCAGCGGCAGTAGTACTGGAGACGGGGACCTCCCGGCAGTGCTGAATACCTGGCTCCGCAACCAATCCCTGCCGACGGCCGTTCATCTTCGCGTGCGACAGGTTGTGGAGAGTCGTCTGGGCTCGGGTAACACGTTTGAGGAGGTGGCACACCAGTGGGACGAGCTACGTTCTGAGCACTTTGGGGGAATGTTCCAGCTAGAGGCCATGGCGAGCCTTCTGCCTCCAGATTGGCGCGTCCTCGACATCGGAACGGGTACAGGCTATATGCTGCCGTTTCTGGCTCGCCAGTTTGCTCAAGTGATCGCTGCCGATGCTTCTTCGGCCATGTTGGAGCTGGCTCGCCAACGGGCCAGGCGCGAAGGGCTGTCGAACGTCCAGTTCAAGCTGGGACGGATTGAAGATTTGCCGGTTGAGGATGCCTCCATCGATTGCGCAGTGGCCATCCTCGTTCTTCGACATTCTCCGGATATGAGTCGATCAGTGGAAGAACTGGCTCGCGGCATCGTCGATCGAGGCCGGCTCCTCGTAGTCGACGTGGCGCCCCATTCGATGGAAGAGTTTCGGCGGCGTATTGGAGATAGGTCCAGTGGCATCGACCCCGGTTCCATTGTCGATGAACTCGAACGAGAGGGATTCTCAATTTTGAACCACCGCTTGCTTCCGATGCCTGTTGCGGGCAGTCCGGGGGCCCCAACGCGGCCAGCTCCGGATCTGTTCCTTGTGTCCGCACAACGCAGGACACGCGACACAAAAGCCCTGAGAACTGAAAGCCAATGAAAACGAAAGGTGAAATTATGAGTACCACTGTTAAGACAGATTACAAAGTAGCTGACATGGCTCTGGCGGACTTTGGTCGGAAAGAGATCGAATTGGCTGAGCACGAAATGCCCGGACTGATGGCCATACGTGAGGAATATGCCACTAGGAAGCCGCTCGACGGGGTCCGGATATCCGGATCGCTTCACATGACCATTCAGACGGCGGTCTTGATCGAAACGCTGGAGGCCATCGGTGCCAATGTGCGTTGGGCCAGCTGCAACATTTTCAGCACGCAGGACCATGCCGCTGCCGCAATCGCGGCGCGCGATATACCTGTGTTCGCTTGGAAGGGGGAGACGCTCGAGGAGTACTGGTGGTCTACGGACCAGGCCCTGGGGTTTCGGGAAGGAGGACCGCAATTGATCGTCGACGACGGTGGCGACGCGACGATGCTGATTCACATGGGAAAAGAGGCCGAGGGTTCGTATGCAAAGGACGGTACCCTGCCTGATCCCGACAGTACCGATGTTGGAGAAATGAAGGTCATTCTCAATCTTCTGAAGAATCGACTGGGAGAAAATCCCCGATATTGGACCAAGATGGCGGAAGAGGTCAAGGGCGTGAGCGAAGAGACGACGACGGGCGTACACCGGCTGTACCAACGGGCGGAACAGGGCACTCTTCTATTCCCAGCGATCAATGTCAACGACAGCGTTACCAAGAGCAAGTTCGACAACGTCTACGGCTGTCGCCACTCCCTCCCCGACGGCATCATGCGGGCGACCGACGTGATGATCGGAGGCAAGACCGTTGTTGTGTGTGGTTACGGAGAAGTGGGCAAAGGCTGTGCACAGTCGATGCGAGGTCAGGGCGCGCGGGTTCTTGTTACGGAAATCGATCCGATATGCGCGCTTCAGGCAGCGATGGAAGGTTATCAGGTCGTCCGATTGGACGACGTTGTTTCCGAGGTCGATATTTTCGTGACGACGACGGGCAACTTCAATATCATCACTGCAGATCACATGGCCCAGATGAAGGATAAAGCCATCGTTTCCAATATCGGTCACTTCGACAACGAAATCGACATGGCCGGACTGGCCAAGATTTCAGGCATTCGGAAAGAGGAAATCAAGCCACAGGTTCACCAATGGCACTTCCCTGATGGCCACAGCATCATCGTGCTCGCCGAAGGACGGCTGGTCAACCTAGGCTGTGCTACGGGTCACCCCAGCTTTGTCATGAGCAATAGCTTTTCGAACCAGGTGATCGCCCAGGTCGAGTTATGGAAGAACAATGCACGGTACGGGCGCAAGGTCTATGTGTTGCCCAAACACCTGGACGAGAAAGTCGCCCGCCTGCACCTGGGAAAATTAGGTGCCCGCCTCACAAAGTTGACGAAAGAGCAGGCCGAATATCTCGACGTTCCCGTTGAAGGGCCGTACAAGCCGGACCACTACAGGTACTAGGTGTGAATTCTGTGAAGCTAGTTCATACGGGATAGATCCGAGAAGCTGATCGGGACCTAAACCGATCAGCCCAAGGAGAGAGCCCATTTGAACCTTCACAAGAATGCAAGAACCTGGCCGAAGAGTCGAGCATTGATGGCTGGCGAGTTAAGAAAGAAGGGTCGGTCTGGAGCTGTAAGTTGAAGGCTTCTCTGCACAAAGCCCAGTTTTTTAAATGCCGTGCGTCACTTTTCACTTTCCGCAGACGGGATCCACTTGATCTCACCACCGTCCTGGAGTGTTCGTTCCAGATCCGCTAATTCGATTTTTTCTTGATGGGCCACGCCGACTAGAATCTTACCTTCGGTAACCGCGGTGTCGTACATCTCTGACGCCCGTCCAGGTAAACCGGCGGTTACCAGGAGCGTCCCGACCGTGGCGAGGACAGCGCCGAGCATGGTGAGTTCAAAGATGGGGATCAGGTTGGTATAGATCGTCACGATCGGCATACCGCCTGTCACCAGCGGCCAATCCAGTTGTGTCAGCGACGTCAGTGCGACGCCTGCGGAGAAACCGGCCAGCCCACCGAGACATGCGATCCACGGCATCACGGTGTGGTGGTCTTTCTGTCCCATTTCGTACTTGTCCAGGGGTTCCGAAGAAATGATCGTGATTTCTCGATCGTTGACGCCGGCGACCCGCAGGCCATCCACGGCCTTCTGCGCGGCTTCGGGGCTGTCATAGAGGGCATAGACGGCTGTCATACGAACTCTCCTGCCGCTGGGGCGGCGGGCGCGGATCGTTGCATTTTTTCAGGTGCGGCCACCACGGTAGAGTCCCCCTTGAGTTCCCATATGGAAATGATCGGGATGAACTTGGAAAAGAGCAGGTAGAGCAGGGCCATACTCGCAAACGACGCCGTCATGATCGTAATCTCCCCCCAACCCGGCACATAGGAGCCCCACGAGTATGGCAATTGCTTGTAGGAGAGCGAAGGAATGACGATCAGGAAGCGCTCTAACCACATTCCCACTACGACTCCGCACGAAGCAATGACCGTCCCCGTAATCGTCCGCAGTTTCTTGATCGCGAGGATTGGAACCGGAATGATGAAGTTACAGAAAACCATCGTCCAGAAGAACGGCGCGTATTCCCCGGCCATGGTAGCCCAGAACACCCCCATCTCGTGTGTAAGGTTGCCGTACCAGAGAGTGAGCCGCTCGTTAAACACGAAGTAGCCCCAAAGCAGGCTCATCGTCAGCATGAGCTTTCCCAGATTCTCGAAGTGCAGCCGCAGGAGATAGGCTTCCAGATGCAGTAATTTTCGAAGAATGGCCATCGCAATGATGAGGCCGGCGATACCGCTGAAGATCGCACCCGTCACGAAGTAGGGACCGAAAATTGTCGAATGCCAACCGGGAACCACAGCCATCGAAAAATCGAAAGACACAATGGTATGTACGGAAACGGCGATCGGAAGAATAGCGATCGCCATGATGTGCATGGCCGATTCCAGTCGGTGCCACTGTTTTGTTGTTCCCTGCCATCCCATCGCCAGCGTGCCATAGATTTTGTGTCGCCACCCGATTGTATGATCCCGGACCAGGGCGAAGTCGGGAATCATCGGTAAGAGCAGAAAAAGAGTGCTGGCCGTCAGGTATGTTCCGATGGCAAAGAAGTCCCAGACGAGTGGCGATCTGAAGTTGGGCCAGAGTCCTCGATCGCTCGGATAGGGAATCAGAAAAAAGAATAACCAGGGTCGCCCCAGGTGGATCAGGGGGAACATGCCGCCAATTATCAGGGCAAATGCCGTAATGGCTTCTGCGCACCGGGTCACCGGACGTCGCCAACCGGCGTTCACCAAGCGGAGGATTGCGGAAATCAGCGTTCCCGCGTGGCTGATACCAATCCAGAAAACGAAATTGACGAGATAGAAACCCCAATAGACGGGCCAGTTGAGGCCGGTCTCCCCGATTCCGTAATACATCTGGTAGGTCCACGCACTGAAGCCGACGAGAACAACAGCCCCCAGAAGGGCGGCTGCGATGTAAAACTTGATCGAGGTGTGGAGTAGTGGATGGAGCAGGTCTTCGACCATCCGCTTGTCATCGGCAGGACTCATACCTCAGCGTCCTTAGCGAGATAGGTGACCGAAGGTTCTGTTCCCAGGTCTTCGAGCAGTTTGCTTCCGCGTGGTGAGCGGGACAAGCGGGAAACCTGGCTTTCCGGATCGTTCAGGTCTCCGAAGACCAATGCGTTGGCCGTGCACGACTGGACACACGCAGTCTGCAGTGTTCCGTCTTCGATTCCCTCCAGACCTTCCGCCCTGGCCTCGATCTTTGCGTTGTTGATCCGCTGTATGCAGAATGTGCATTTTTCCATGACCCCAACTTCGCGCACGGAGACCTCCGGGTTCAGCTGGAGATGGAGAGGTTTTTCCCATTCGGGGTTGTAGAAGTTAAAGAAGCGTACATTGTAGGGACATGCGTTTGCACAAAACCGCGTTCCGATGCACCTGTTGTATACCTGGGCATTGAGTCCTTCTTCGGTGTGATATGTGGCGTATGTCGGACACACGGGTTCGCAGGGCGCATCGTCGCATTGCTGGCACATCACCGGTCGAAACTTTACATGGACATCCGGGAATTCGCCTTCCCAATAGCGTTCGATCCGAATCCAGTGTTTGGCGCGTCCGGCATCCGCCTGTTCCGGACCCACAGTGGCAATGTTGTTTTCAGCGTGGCATGCCGTAACACAGGCTTCACAGCCCGTGCACCGGTCCAAATCGACGGTCATTCCCCATTTGTAGGCCATGTGTGCGTGTCCCCTATCTTGGACGCTCTTGTTCTTCCCTCAGCGCGCCTGCGAAAAGTGTGAGATCCCCCGGATCCCCCGTGCCAGTAATTCTGACGCGGGTTGCGGCCCAGGCGAGTGTGCCTGTTTCCGGTTCCGCCAACGGTGCCAGTATTCTGAGAGGGTTCGCCCCGCGCCCGCTCGCATATCGGGTGAACGTTTCGTGTCCCTGCCCGACGGGCACGGCGATCACTTCGGGGGCAATGCCAGGCGACAGCAATGCGGGCGCTTCAATCGACCCCTGTCCTGAAGTGATCTCAACCATATCGCCGTCGGCGATTCCCAGCCCGGCCGCGGTTTCGGGATTTATTTCGACCCAGCTGCTCCACATGGCGGTGGAGAGGACATCGGGCAGTTCTTGAAGCCAGGGTAGGTGAGCCAGGGAACCGTCCAAAAAAGCTTGAGAGGCGTACGGCAGAAAATAAAACGGAAACTCACCGGGGTCCCCGCCAAAGGCAGGCGCGGAATAAACGAGGGGCTCTTGCTCGGCATCAGCCGGGACCGGAGTTTGGTCTTGTGCCTCTCCGAACCATCCCCCATCTTCCTGTGCCCGTCGCCACAACGTCGTCGCTCCTGCCGGTGCCGGCAGGGTGCGGAAAGCCGACTCGATCATTTCTTCGTAGCTGTCCCATTCAAAGGCTGGGCTCAGCGGGCTGGCCAGACTCCGGGCGAGATCAAGCAAAACGTCGGCCATGGCCCGAGTCTCATGGAGGGGCCGCATGGCCGGGGGCGCGACGCTGGCGATCGATCCAATGGCCCCTGATTCGGGCACGTCGTCGACCCACGATTCCAGAAAGGAGTGATCCGGCAGAATCAAATCCGCTAGGATGCTGGTTTCATCCACGAATTGTCCGAAGCTCGCAATATAGGGAACCGCTGACAATGCCTCCTGGACACGCCAGGCGTCCGGAGTGCCGAAAACTGGATTGGCATCGTTGAGCAACAGCACCTGCACGGGCGAGTTTTCAGCGGACAGAATCTCGGCCGCGAACTGGTCGACGCTCTGTCCGGGTCCCGGAGCGTTGACTGTTGTGTTGGCATCGGTGTCCATGCTTGGCCGTGGAGTAAAGAACACGCCGCCCGCTGTGGCTACGCTGCCAACAAGGGCATTCAGCGCGTTGACTCCGAGAGCTTGAAACAGGCTGTTCGTATGCGCCAGCGGCGCTCCTGCGATGATGGCCACGGCGGGTTGGCCCGCAGCGAACTCCAGGGCCAGTCGCCGAACGCGCGCCGGGCTGATACCTGTCAGAATTTCAACCTCTTCTGGGGCGTATGCAGGCAAACCTTCAGACCATCCTTCGATAAGGTCTCCGGCCCGACCTGCGTTTTCGGCCGGCCTCAGACCCTCGTTCATGATCACGTGAGCCAGTCCCAGCGCCAGAACGCCTTCAGTTCCGGGGTTGGCCGGAATCCATTCGTCTGCATTGGCACCGGTCTGCGACATCCGCGGTTCGACTTGCACAAATTTCCCGCGCTGCCCCGGACGACCCTGGCGCATTTCTCCGTATCCGACGTTCTGCGCGACCGGCGAGTTCCATGTGCCGAGGAAATCGGCACCCAGCGAAAGCACGTAGTTCGAACGGGCCAGATCGAGGGTTGGCAACTGCCGATATCCGAAACTCAACTCGTTGGCCCGACGGAGCACGGAATCGGAAAACACCTCAAACGTCACCGGATCCGGAGCACCAAATCGTCCCAGAAACTCGCGGACCAATTTGTCTTTTTGGCCGCGGAGCGACCGGGTCAGAAAAGCGAGCCCGCGGGTCTGGCCAGAGTTGACGAGGGCGTCCAACTGCGACACCAGGTCGCTCAGTGCCTCCTCCCATGTGATTGCCTCGAATTCACCTGAACCTCGCGGACCGGAGCGTCGCAGCGGTCCGGTGATGCGGTCTGGATGGTAGGTCACCTGAATGCCAGCTTGACCCCGAACGCACAGCTTCCCCTGATTGACGGGGTGTTCTGGGTTGCCCTCCAGTTTCTTGGCAAGGCCTTTCTTGACGACCCCGGCCTGTCCGTTACGGACCACTTCGACATCGCCATCCATGACCCGGACCTGAACGCCGCATCCGGCCGAACAGAGGGGGCACACGCTCGGTTTCAACGTCGCCACGCCAGGAATGAGCTGTTCTTCGGGAATGAACCGAATTAATTGGTTTTCGGGATTGCCGCAGCCCGCCAGCGACGCTGTGGCGCTGCTTGCGGCTGTGACCTTGAAGAAATGACGGCGATCCATTCTCGTCTCAATTATGGCAGGTCAAGCACTCGACCGAGGCTTGCCGCTCGTTGTGACAGTCCACGCAAAAACTCATCGTGTGATCCACCACACGTTCGGCCACGGTCGCCTGGGTCATGTCGCCATGACAGGTCGCGCAGTCCACTGCAGCGCGAACGTGGGGTGCGTGTTTGAACAGTACGTGCGCTTCTTCCGTCCATCCGTATACCCGCTGCCAGGGCGGTTCCTCACCCCTGTCGTAGTAGGACCTGAGTAGCAGGATCTCGGGTTCTTCAGTGGCCACACCCAAGTGACAGAACATGCACGTTTCTACACTCGGAATGCGCGCGATCGGTCCCCGCGCAGCGCTATCGTGACAAAAATCACATGTCAGTCCGACTTCGGTCAGATGCAGCTGGTGCGAGTACGCGATCGGCTGCACCGGTTCGGGTCGGATACCTAAAAAATGCCGGACCGCCTCACCCAAGGAGCGATGAGCCGGCGAGTAAACGGACGATTCCGCCGCCTCAATCTCCGACGGCGTGCTCTCCTGACCGCTGAGGGTCCCTGCATTGCTGAAGATCCCCACACTGAAGATCCCCACGCTCAGGACCGTTGTCACAACGGCGCCTGCGAGCATCGGTCTCCACCAGCGTACGTTTCTCTTGTTAGGTTGCGTGTGCACGTTCAAGGAATGGAAATCAAAATCAGGCCCGGGTCATTGCCGGCGATGGGGCTCCGGACATTCCTGTGCGATCACCGTTAAGAGTCCCTTTGTTCCCGCTCTTCTTTCAAAGCAACATTCTGTCAATTTTGCTGTCAATCTTGCTGTCTATCGTACTGCCGATCTTTCCGACCAAACCGACCTGTTGCCGGGAACCAGATCTCAGCTGGCAAGCTAGAAATCCGGCAGCCCGGACAATGCCAACTTGACAATATACTGAGCCCGCAATCGTCACGCAAGTCCTCAGCGGATTTATGGATAGCTGTTTTCAATCGATCTGATCTCAGACTGACAGCAACCCGGGCCGGCAAGCTTCTGGCACAGGATCGCTTACAATTGACCTATGTCGATACTGCAATCGATCGGGTTGCTCTTGCTGCTTTGGGCGGGTCAGGCCGGGACACCTGCAGCCTACATCATGGAAGGGGATAGGGTTGAGGCGAAATTCCGCCTGCATCGAGACAATCTGGAGCGGTTTTTTGTATCGCTGCGGGCTACGGTGGCCCGCAGGGCTCCGGAACTGCTACTTGAGTTTGGAGATCCACCGCCAGAGCCTGTTGTCTTTGGGTATGGGCTGCTGCCACGAATCGTTGCCGAGTTTCCATCCGCGAACGACATGTCGGTTTCTTCGTTTTCCTACAGTTGGCTGATTACTGAAGGTTATGTCGATGGCGAGACTCAAAAGCTTCAGCGTGTCGAAGAGGACTTCGAAAAGGTGGCCGTCAGTGTCACGCCCGACGTCATCGAAGAGTTCATTCGTGAATATCGCACCCTCGTGAGAAACCAGAGCACGATTGACGGATACATTCAATACAACCGTTTCTGGCAGCGAGCCATCGCTGAAGACCGTTCGCGCTTCGATCAACTGACGGCACTCTACGAACTGATGACCTTGGAAGATCGGGCGACAAGTGAGGCGATTCAGGACGTCCTTGGAGTTCCTGAGGTTCCGTCATTTGTGAGCGTCGAGCAAAGCCTGGTCGACTCAATCGTACTGCGGGTACCGGTCTATACCGATATCGGAGACGCGTTATTCCTGAGCGGTGCCGAGAACGCAATCGAGGACAGGTGGCGCGTTCAGGAAACCGATGCGGTTTTTGCGCTCGACATCGAATTTCGGCAGGTTGGTGTCTCGGATTTATATCCGGAAACCACGCCTCCGAAGTTTGGTGACGTTGTGGACATTCAGGGGCACGCTTCCCGCTTTCCAGAGGATGGCGCAGTGCTGACAACGGGCGCGGAAGCGACCCACGGTTTTGTTGGCCGATACGTCGCCCTGGGTCCCGGAAATGTTTCAGCGCAGACTCTCGCGCATGAATTCGGTCACGTGCTGGGCTTTCGCGACGGCTATATTCGTGGATACCGGGATCTCGGAGATCTGGGGTTTGAAATCCTCGAGCTGACGTCCTCATTTGACGACATCATGAGTGCGCCTCGCGAGGGGCGAGTTCTTGGGACGCACTTCAGGCTGATTATAGGTGGCCTGAATTGAAACGCGGCGTGCAATTAAACGGTGAAGGGCCAGGGGCGGCTTCCCGAACCGGGGCGTGAACTCTCAGTGTTTTGAATTAGGAAGTTCATTTCTCAACAGTTTCGTCACGGTCGGAACCGATCATCCTCTTCAACTGAAGCCTCAGCTCGGCTGCTTTGCTGTGAAAGCCGACCGTCCGGAGGGTCGGGACCGGTGCGGATCCTCCATCCAGCAGCGCTCGAACAGTTCGACCCTCGTTCAGCCAGGGTGTCTGAATGGGTGTCTGAACGAACGACCGCAATCCTATATCGCGAACTTCTAACTCGGGTATCTATTTTGAGTTGCCTATAGATTCGCTTCGTGCTTCAGAGTATCCGCCTTGTCGCGGGCTTCCCAGGTAAAGTCGGCATCTTCGCGCCCGAAGTGTCCATAGGAAGCAGTTTTTCGGTAAATGGGCTGCCTCAGCTTGAGCGACTCAATGATGCCACGCGGTGTTAGCTGGAAATTCTCCCGGACGAGATCGGAGATCTCTGCATCGAGGAGTTTTCCGGTTCCAAACGAGTCCACGAGAACGGACACCGGGTCTGCTACGCCGATCGCATATGCGAGTTGAATCTCCACCCGTCGGGCAAGTCCTGCAGCGACGACGTTCTTGGCCACGTATCGGGCCATGTAACAGGCCGACCGATCGACTTTCGTCGGGTCCTTGCCCGAGAATGCTCCGCCGCCGTGCCGACCCATTCCACCGTAAGTATCGACGATAATCTTGCGCCCGGTCAGCCCGCAGTCGCCCTTGGGTCCGCCCACGACAAAGCGTCCCGTGGGATTGACGTGATAGGTTGTCGTCGAATCGAGCAGCTGGGTTGGGATGACAGTCTTGATGACGTGCGTGATGATTTCTTCCCGGATCTGGTTCGCTGTTGCTTCCGGATTATGCTGGGTCGATATAACGACGGTGTCGATGCGCTTTGGCGTTTCGCCATCATATTCCACAGTGACCTGCGATTTTCCATCGGGCCTCAGGAACGGCAGCAGGCCGGACTTTCGAATTTCGGCGAGCTTTGCAGTGAGCTTGTGGGCTAGCAGAATCGGGGTTGGCATCAATTCGGGTGACTCGTCGGTGGCGTATCCGAACATCATTCCCTGGTCTCCGGCACCGCCAGTATCCACGCCCATGGCGATGTCGGGCGACTGATGCCCAACGGCCGACATCACGGCGCATGTTTTCGAATCGAATCCCGTCGCCGCATCCATGTACCCAATCTCTTCGACGGTGTTGCGCACGAGGCGTTCGTAATCAATAAAACATTTCGTCGTTATCTCTCCGGCCACCAGAGCAAACCCGGTCGCTACCATGGTTTCGCAGGCGACGCGGCCCATGGGGTCCTCTGCCATAACCTGATCCAGGATCGCATCCGAGATCTGGTCGGCCATCTTGTCGGGGTGTCCTTCTGTAACCGACTCCGAAGTAAATAGTCGTCGTGATTCACTCACCAGGCTTTCTCCTTGAGCTGTTCGAGAGGGAGCCGAACGGATCGGCGTCTCCATTTTCTAAGCGGAGGCCTTTCGTCCGAGATGTGGGACGAAACCATAAAGTCTATCCGGTTGGGTGAATTTTCGGAAGACAGGATGATTCTCGGAGAGCTCGGACGGATGGTATTGATCGCCTGGACTGTTCTCGCCCGCGCGATCGTGCTATCGTTCCGGGCGCGATTTCAGCCCCCGGGAAGAGGCTCGTACGGCAGGAATACTAGAATTCTGCTCACGAAAGGGAAGCCGCGAATATGCGGGACCAGCACCGAAATCCGAGGCCGGACATTGAGATCGCCCAAGCCGCGACAACGCTGCCGATTCAAGATGTGGCGCGGGACCAGCTGGGAATCGATCCAGACGAACTGTATCTCTACGGTCCGCACAAGGCAAAAGTTTCGTTCAAATACATACGCTCTCTTGAGGACCGACCGGAAGGCAAACTCATTTTAGTGACTGCGATGACGCCCACCCCGGCAGGAGAAGGCAAGACGACGACCACGGTGGGTCTTGGGGATGCTCTCAATCGGATTGGGAAGCAGGCAACGATATGCCTGCGTGAGCCGAGCCTGGGTCCCCGCTTCGGCCTCAAAGGTGGTGCGGCGGGCGGCGGGTACGCCCAGGTTCTGCCGATGGAGGATATCAATCTCCATTTTAGCGGTGATCTTCATGCCATCGGCGCAGTCTCGACTGCAAATGCTATATGACTATGACATGCGTTGTGGGAAAAGGTCCGGACCGTAGCGCGAGAAATTTACGGTGCCGACGACATCGTCGGCGAGCAGAGGGTCCGGGATCGTTTTCGGGACTTGGACTCCCAGGGTTTCGGACACTTTCCCGTGTGTGTCGCCAAGACGCAGTATAGCTTCACAACCGACCCAAATAAGCTGGGCGCCCAAAGCACCATGTCGTGCCGGTCCGTGAGGTCAGGCTATCAGCGGGTGCCGAGTTCTTGGTCGTCGTTTGCGGCGATATCATGACGATGCCGGGATTGCCCCGAGTTCCTGCTGCAAAACGGATTGATGTCACAAAAGACGGACGGACCACGGGGCTCTTTTAGCTAGCGGATCGTGACGTAGGGTGCCGAGATGGCATCGAGCTGACCCTCCAGGGGGCTCGGGTAGAGGAAGCGCAACTGATAGGTTCCGCTCGGCGCCTCCATCCTTGACCGATCTATGCGGGTTGGCCCGATGATGGGGCGTTCCTCCTCCACAGACCACAGATCGTAGTACTGGGCGTCTGATCGTTCGCCACCCAGGTCGCGCAAATTAAAACGGACGATCTGGTTGCCCATAAAGCTTTCCGGAACCGGAGAGTCGACATAACCCCGGACCGCGCCGAAGAGTTGAGTCACCATGAATTCCGTCGTCGTCACAGCGAGTCCACTCGCGGAGTAAACTCCGAGCCCCAAATGGGTCAGTCGTGGCGTCAGGATGTTTCTTCGATGTCCGGGACTGTTCATCAGTCCATCCATGACATCTTCCGCCAGCTGGGTTGTGTCTATATCCCCCGACCGGATTCCCGTCCAGATATTTTCCGTAATGTCGCCGACAAGCGTGCGATGTTTCCGGCCGACGCGTTCGGCGGGTCCTTCACCGTTGGGATTCTCATGATCGAAGAACTCCCGTTCCAGCATATCGGTTGTGTGGTCGCGGGCGATCTCGACGAGGACCGGCTCCCAAAGCAGCGGGCCGAGTCCCTCGCTTGCGCGCTCAGCGTTTACTCTCTCGAAAATCCGCTGTTCGACTGCTTCGAAGTGCGTTTTTTCCCGTACCTGTGGAGTTTGTGCCGCTACCGACGCGACAGGAGCCAGCAGCAGGCCAGCCGCGAGGGGGAATCTGAGTGACAACGAGCCTAGGCGCATGACTTTATTTTACAGCGACGCTCCGGAGATCGTCATCTGAATGAATCACGTGGCAAAATCTGATATCGCGAATTTCTAACTGCGGACGCTAAAATATGATCCAAATGGACCGGATTATTTTTACGCCATCCAGTGGGCCCCCTCAGGGCCCGGGACCCAACAAGGAAATTTATGAGGTCATGGGCGAGAGGAACATCTTCAAAATGATGTCGGACTTCTATCGGGAGCTTGAGCAATCGACGCTCCGACATCTCTTCCCTGAGGACATGGAGGAAGCGTCGAAGAAATCGGCGGCTTTCTTCGTGACTCTGATGGGAGGGCCTCCCATCTACTTTCAAAGGTACGGTCCGCCCCGCATGAGGGCGCGGCATCTTCCCTTTGAGATCGATGAGCAGGCACGGCAGGTTTGGCTCGCATGTTTCGACAAGACACTTAGCGGTGCGCATGAAAAATACCAGTTTCCTCCACAGCACCTCGAAGGCTTCAGGGATTTCCTTGCAAGCTTCTCTGCATGGATGGTCAACAAGGCGGACACCCCGTAGGCGAAGGCGGTCCGCCGTGAATGCGGACGCGGAGCGTGCGGACAGGCTGCATCGACAGTGACCGTGGGTCGGCGGGAAGGACGCTGTTGCCGCAAATGAAATGGCGAACGCGCCAAGAAATTGGCGAAGACGCCAAGAAATGGCGAAGACGCCAAGAAATGGCGAAGACGCCAAGAAATGGCGAAGAGGCCAATTTACGACTGCTCGATCTTCCTGGCAACCGGTTCCCATTCACGCCGGAATCGAAACGCCTCCGTCTGGGTAGGCAGGGGCGCCTGTGTCTCAATCCATCGCACCGGTGTGTCACCGATGTTTTCAAAGCTGTGCATACAACCGACCCCGGTCCAAACGATGTCTCCTGCCTTGACGCGATATGTTGTTCCGTTCAAAACGGCTTCTGCCTCACCTGAGAGGAAGAAGTAAGACTCCTCGAATGCGTGGTCGTGCTGGGTGCCGATCCCGCCGGGACGGAACTGCACCATGAACATTGACATGTGTTCGGCGCCCAGCATGCGGTCGATCATTTCTTTGATGGCAACGCCTGTGATCGACCCGCTCCGGGCGCCCACAGCGGCTATTTCGCCGGGATCTGGTAACTGCGAATCCTCGAACTTGCCCAGGTATTTGGACACCCTTGGGTCGCCGAGGTCGGGTACATCGCCGGCGATGGGCCCCGCCCCATCTTTGTGAAAATAGGTGTCCTTGAAGATGTCATCGGCCGGCTTCGGTTGGGGTGCCGTCATTTCCAGCAGACGTAGGGGTTCTGATCCCGCGTTGTACATTGCATACGTCACGCCTAGAGGGATGAGACCGTAGTGATCTTTTGGGAGCCGCACGCTACGGCCATCGATTTCGGCGGTGAGGGCCCCGTCGAGCACATAAAAACCTTTCTCGAAAGCGTGAGCCACGGGGTCGAGATGCCCGCCGGGCTCAAATTGAGCCAGAGCCAACTCCATATGTACGGACGCAGTATCGACGGTGTGGTCAACTAGAGTGAGGCGTGTGTATCCTGAGGAATGAGATTTGTAATGTTGCGGTGTCTGGAAGTTACTCGCGTTAACGGTGCCGACATAGTGTCGTTTCATAGCGGTGTCCAATGTGGCTCTGAAGTACGGGTAAACGACTCTCTAGAAACCTGTCTTTGATAGCCGATATTGTCAGACAAATATCCGATGGAATCGACGACTTGTTTGTGGGGTCGCCGAACCTCGATATAATACCGGTGTTCATAGTGTTAAGTAATCGTTGCGGAGGGTCAACAATGTCACAGCAATGGATAGGATTTCTTGGAGCGGTGTGGATCGCGATATTCGGTGTCGCCGGTCTTGCCCAGGCCCAGGAAAGTGCGGATATCGAACGGATCGCAATCCCAACGCTCAAGGACAAGTTGGAAAGCGGGGATACTTTTCTCCTGATCGATGTCCGTGAAGACTGGGAACTCGAGGCCGATGGCGCGATTAGGAGCGCAATTCACATCCCGATGGGTGAGCTTGAAGCACGGATGCCCGATATCCCGAAAGACATCGAACTGGTTTTCTACTGAGGGTCGGGAGGGCGCGCGTCGCGCGCTGCGCAGATGTTCACCGACGCCGGATACAATGCCGGCCAGTTCTGCGGTATCCGCGATTGGAAAGCTGAGGGACTCGAGGTTGTCGACAGCGTCGATCGTCCCGCTGCCGGACCGATCACTGTAGCTCCGTGAATCAAAAGGGCTCGAAGTATTTTCCTGAGCGGCGGCTCTCAAACCGTCGCTCTTTAATTTTTGACGGAACCCGTATTCAGAATGTGGTTTAAGGCGAAGTCGAAGACACCGGAAGATCGAGAGCTTCCCCGTTCTGGGCGGTGAAGCGCAAAGACCCTCCAGAAACCTGCCCGACTGACTGGCTGAAGAGAATGAACTGGGTTCTCCATCCGTCCGAATCCACAAAGTGAGGGAAGAACAGATCGGACGAGCTTGCCGGGGAAGATTCGTCCGAGGGCGGGGTTGTCGTCATGAGGGTTTCGCTTCGCTCGCTGAGTGTCAGTCGAAGGCCGACGAGGGCGATGTCCGTGGCGGCGGACGTTATTCTGAGAATTCCCGAAAAGGGAGTGGTCAGCGACGGAAACACTTGGTCGATAAATCTGGCGACCTGTCCCGATGCCGGGATCGTGATTGAATCGGCAAGTCCCGTTGCTGCGCCGTCCAGAGTTGTCATCTCGAGGAAGACGTCCGCTGCAGTTTCCGAAGTGTTGGTCATAGCCAACCCGCTTCGCACCGAGCCCGGCTCATCCGGGATGCCGCTCGCCTCGACATAAACACGAAACGCGGTGCTTGAGGCCGATGGCGGCACGCCGGCTTCAGAGACAGTCCGCCCCTCGATTTCAAGAGAAAAGACAGTCACGCCGGAAGGCGTAGAGCTCCCCGTATCCGCAATGACCCTCACTGATCCGACTGCCGTCGGCCCCGCAGGATTGGCGGTCCGGAGGCAGGTCGAGCTGCGCGGGGGGATCGAGTATGTGAATTCCGATCCGACCCGTACGTCGGTGAGCGTCAGAGACCAGGGCTGGGCCGCGGCCTCTTCGCTGCCGGTATCAAAGAACTGCACTCGGCCGCTGATCGGAGAGTCTGTCGGATTGACGAGAATGACCTGGGTGGCCCAGCCGTCTCCGTCAGCGAAATGGGGGAAGTAGATGATGTCCTCATTGCTCGGGCTGAGTGGCGTCACAGGCAGGGTCGTCATCAGAAAATCGGGTCGGTCATTAGTGAAACCGCGCAGTGCGATTACAGATATGGGTAAATTCGAGGTAAACGTGAATGTCCCCAACATGGGTGAAACGCCGTTAAAAGGATGCTCGTTCAGGAATCTCGCGGTTTGTTCGAAAGGCCCCAGGGTGAAATTGCCATGTCCGTAGTCGACACACATGGCATCGGTGAAGACGAACCAGATCGTGACCGTGTCGTTGTTGGGATTCGCTATGGCCAGGCCGGTCGACACCGGTCCATCCACCTCGGCAAAGATGCGTCCCTCTTGGAGTGTTGCCGAGGCCGGCACTGCGGCCTCTGAGACAAGAATCCCATCTTTCCGGAACCCGAATATGGCCAGCCCCGCCGGTGTTGTTGTCCCCCCGTCGACTTCCACCTGCCCATATCCGAAGACGGGTGTATCTGACGCGCCCCCGGAAGTGAGAGAAACGCCGCCTCTATCGGTGATGGAGAACGTCTGAACGGTCGATACCGTCAGCGCGACCGACGACGTTCCGCTACGGAGTATTGCATCGCTCACGTTGACAGGGATCGACAGGGTGCCCGAGGTCACGCTCACGGGCACAGCTGCCAGAAATGAGAAGACGTTGTCTCCCGCAATGACATCGCCGTTTGTACCGTCATCAAACAGGGCTTGTGCGTCGGAACCACCAATCGAAGACAGATCGACGGCGACGTTGATTCCCGTGCTTTCCGGGGCCGTTCCGGGTATGACGGTCACTGTGAAGAGCACGGATGCACCGGCTGGCACCGTCGCGGGCGTTGCTGTAGGGATTGATGTCAGCGTAGGGTCGACGACCGTCATGCTGTTTATGTTGATCAGATTCTCACGCAACACACTGCCTTCGCCGGAATAGTTGATGGTGGGCAAACTTGCGAACGGGTCGGCGAACGCAAATATTGGCTGTGCCATGATCGCATCGACGACATCCATGCCTTCACCAATCACGCGTGCGAACACGGTGAATCCTCCGTTTTGAGCATCCAGGATCGCGGAATTGTCGGCGAGGTTGATAAACCACTGGCTCGTAGCGCTGTCGGGATTTCCTCCGAGTTTAGCCATTGCGACCGTTCCACGGATGTTTGAGAGCCGGAATTCATTGGCAACTGGAGGGTCTCTGGGGACCTCGATGGCTGGGCCGCCGGAGCCCAGACTGAAACCGCCTCCCTGAAGAACAAAGCCCACAACCGCGCGGTGGAAAAACGTGCCGTCATAGTCGCCGTCACGTACGTAGTTCAGAAAATTGGCCACGGTATTGGGCGCGATGTCGTCGAGTAACTCCATTGTAAAGCTTCCCAATACGGTCTCGACGTAGACCAGCGGACGCGCAACCCCCGTCCGGGCCGTGGCTGTCATAAGAAAGACAATTGCCAAGAAAACAACGGTGATCTTCTTGTATGTCATCAGAAAAGATTACTCCTGCGATTTCCGGATACATGCCCCACGACGGTTGCATCAAATAGAATAACCTCCATCCCAGAAATTCGGATAGACCTTCCCCATGCTCCGTCATTGCAATGTCTCCATCGATTCCCGATTCCGTAACACTCACTTTCCAACTGGCAACAACGACCCTCGGATGTCGAACTGGAAAGTCGCGTGCGTCTTTCGGCAAGGTGTGGGGTATGCAACGACGCGTTTCGAGATACGGCGGAGCCGGGGGAATCCGCTCCGGGCCGGGTGGCGCACTTAGATCAGGTTGACACTCTCAATCGGCACAACATACTATGGCCGGAAATTCAGGGCCGCAAATTCCCGTGCATTCAAAATCGCGAAGCTGTTAGTTTGCGGGTTGCATACTGTCTTCGGATGCGCCGGCGTTGCAGCCTGCGTCCGTCCGGAGTGTATACACAAGGTCGAGCGATGTTCTTCGAGGAGGACGTGATATGCCTATCAAGCACCGTCTGGCACTGGCAACCTGTGCCGTTTTGCTCATGGCCGCCTGGATGCCAGCTCACGCCAGCGCCCAGGACGCCGGGGCCGCCGCCAATTCCCCTATGGCGAGGGCCAGGGCAGCCGCATACCGGCCCGGGCATGACTTCACGGCGCTTTTCGATCAGCTTTGCGGCGAAATCCCTCCCCGCCGTACACGGGTGAACGCTGGGGTGTTGGTTCCCGAGTCCAGGACCCCGCCCGGCGCCCGGACTATTCCGGCCCGGTCTGCATGGTACCAGGCGCCCGTGAAGGTGTTCGACAACTTGTACTACGTTGGGAGCAATCACGAATCTATCTGGGCAGTGACGACATCCGATGGAATCATTCTGCATGACACGGCTCACGATTACATGGTTGAAGCCGAAATCGTTGAGGGGTTAGAGGAACATGGCCTCGATCCGGTCCAGATCAAATATGTCATCATCGGCCACGGTCACTCCGACCACTATTTCGGAGCCAAACAAATCCAGGAAAACTACGGTGCGCGCATCATCATGGCCGAAGCGGATTGGGATTTAATCGCGAACGATGCTAGTCCCGCTGAGCTCAAGCCCCGGAAAGACCTTGTGGCCACCGATGGCATGGAACTGACGCTTGGCGATACCACGCTGACGCTCTATGTCACGCCGGGCCACACTCCAGGCACGATTTCGACGCTGTTTCCCCTCAAGGATGGAGACCAATGGCACGTCGGTGCTTTGTGGGGCGGCACCAGTTTCGGGTTCCGGCATTTTCAGGATCCTTTCGACACCCTAGGAACCTACAGCGCGTCGGCCAGCCGTTTTCAAGAAATCACGGCGAAGGCCCGGGCCGATGTCCACTTGTCGAGCCATACGAACTACGACCATACGCTCGACAAGCTCAACGCCCTGAGGTTTCGCAATCCGGGCGATCCGCATCCTTTTGTAAGCGCCGACTCCGTCGAGCGCTATCAGACAATTGTGAGCGAATGTACCGAGGCTACGTTGGAGTGGTTGACGAACGCTCGCCGTGACGGTTTGTCCTTCAGGCATTCCATCGAGAGTGGTCTCCGTTAGGGCAGTTAGCATCCCCGGTTAGAACTTACCCGTTGAGATGTCGCTCGGTTGTTCATTCAGACGGCCATCTCCGTCGCGTTCGAAGCGTGGTCTGAACTACCGGCGGCCTTCGCCGTCATGCTGATGGCGAGGTCTATGAGGAATGACGGTAGTTTGTTGCCCCACGTCCCAATAATGACCCGCACCGGCCCCACTGTGAGGGTGATCAACGAAGGGGTGGGGAGGCGTTCAGAGTAGTAAGATCGTTCGATTGGACCTGGACGAAACTGTCAAGAACCAGACTCCTGAGAGATGACATCAGCCACGATCATCACAATGGCCATGGCAGCAGCACGGTGGCGAGGTAAAACACGACCAGGGAGACCACAGGAATAACCAGAGCAGTAATGGCGACGCCTCCCTTCACCATGGTTCCCATTCGCACGTAACCGCTGGCGAATACCATAGCGTTGTAGGGTGTACCGACCGGTAGCGGGAACGCCATCGAAGCGGCGACTCCAACGGCGACCAGCAGCGCTATCGGATTGATACCCGCCGAGGCCCCCATGCCCTGGACCAACGCTCCAACCATGCTCACAGCCGCGATATTCGATATAAAGCTGGTCATTATGGATGTAAACGTCACGACTCCAAACACGAAAACGAATTGTGAGCCCGCCGAGGAGCTGAAGCTGGTAATGCCTTGTTCTAAGAATTCCCCGAGACCCAGCGTTCTGTGGGCGAGGGCGTTCCCGAGGGCGAGTGCTCCCGCAATCAGGGCCAGGGTGCCCCATTCCACGCCCTTGACGGCTTCGTCCCAGGTCATGACAAACTTGCGGTTTTTCCAGTCCACCGGAAGAACGAAAAGGGAAGTCGCCATTATGATAGCGGTCACGGACCAATCGAGGTGTGCCGTGACCCAGGCGCTCCAGGGGTGTTGGCGTCCGCCGGCCAGGAACAGCGGCAGTACATCCGGCAGCAACCACAGGGACATCGCAGTGGCAAACACGATAGCTGAAAGCTTTTCCCCGCGGTTCCATGGTCCGAGCTTTCTCAACTCTTCTTGAAGAAACGAAGCAGACAACCACCGTTCAGGTTTCTCCGGCCGGAGGACATAGCGGATCACGAAGAACATCGCCATCAATCCAATGACCGTCATTGGCAGGCAGATCATGATCCATTGAAGAAAGCCAATGCGATATCCCAATGAGTTGGCCACGCCGATAGCGATGAGATTGGTCGGTGCACCGATCGGCGTCGCGATTCCGCCCATCGTCGAGCCCCAGGCTATAGAGAGAAAAAGCACCTCCGGGTATCGGGTGCCTCGCTCTAATTCGAGCGACTTGACCAGTCCAAGCGCAATCGAAAGAAAGACCACCGTGGTGATTACGTTGGATAGCACAGGGCTCATTAGAGCAGCGCCAATTCCGAAAACCATCAGGAGTCGCCAAGGATTTCCGGCTACCAGGGAGGAGCCCGCCATATGGTAGGCAATCCGGCGTGCAAGACCGTGGAGCGTCACGGCATGACCGATGATGAATGCCCCGAGAAGAAATATGACGATCCAGTTGGACCAGGTACTGAATGCCGCCTGAACCGGGAGAACCCCACATAGGACAAGCATAGCCAACGCGAAAAACGACGTGGCCGGTATCGGAATCGCTTCCGTGAACCACCATGTGGCCGTCCAGAGAAAGATTCCCAGAGTGCGCATGCCCAACTCTGTCACGCCCTCCAACGGAGGGGACATGACCGACGCCGCAAATAGCAAAGGGCCAATCCAGAGCCCATTCAGCTTCATGCGCTTCTCCGGTTCAATGCTGGCGGGACTGGTGCAGATTCCGCCTCGGCCTTCATCCTTACTCAGATTTACTTTCGAATTTGAAAAACCGGGCTATCGAACGGCCGATTCTCGCTTGGTGCAGGCCCCATGTCAAGCTCCCAACCGATCGGTTCCTGGGAACCCCGTCCCGAGTGAACGACAACTCGAGGCCGTAGACTGCGCGTTCCGTTCCCGCAAAGCCCGAGATCCTGACCCTGTGAGGAACCAGCCTCGTCTACCGCGTCCAGCGATCGAGTTCGACGATTTGTGAACTGAAATGGGCCGGTATCAGAATGCCAAGGAGGTCGACCGCCCGGTGGAAGTAAGCAGCGCATTTGCTGCTGAGAGGGATAGTCTGCACTCACAGCCGACGGCTGGAGCGGCCCACCCTTGCTCTACGTTCAGAATGCCTTGTAATTGTGAGAATGCGATCCAGGGAAGGAAGGTTTCCACCCTGGGGTCAGATCAAACATCTACTGACTGATTCCCGCAGGCGCGGTGGCATCACGAAACGTTTGGTTGTATCCCTCTACCTCGTTGATCGGGGCGCAGATCCCCTCCGTGATTCCCGCGAACAGGCCTTCCCAACCGAAAAAGGTGTAGTCTTCGGGTGAAAGTCGCCTGAAGGTTTTCGTGTCGCCCACCCAGGTGGCTGCATAGTATTCGGGGTCATAGAGGGTCATTTGAAGCTCTAACGTGTCCTCGTCCACCCGTCTGTAGCGCTCCTCGATCCTGGCGTGGAAACTCTTCGGACGACCATCGCTCTCGTCGAGCCACGCTCTGTCGTCAAGGCCGACTGTATTGACGACGAGAGTGTCTCCCTGCCACTCGCCAACGGAGTGGCCATACCACGCAGGACCCAGGTTTTCGAGGTTCTGGCCCGAGGGCAGTTCTCGCCCGTCCAGCCACAGCACCCGAACTCTGTGTTCCCATTGGAACAGTTGCAGCAGCCGGTCTTCCAGCTGAACGAACTCTACGGGTTCCGAATCGAGAAGCAGCCTTGGAAACCCTACTGGATTACACGTCTTTTCAGGGTCGTTTGACTGCACGGGTAGCGAAACGCGACTGGCGGGAATATTTTCGTCCATCGTCGCCTGTCCCTCCGGCGTCAAGGCAGGTGCATCCGGGCCGATCCTCCCGCCCGTCGTGCCAAACAGAAGCCAGTATCCGGAGAAATTCCGTGCATCGAACTGGTTCGTCGGCCCTCCGGCGCCCGCCTGTTGTTGGCCTGGGGGCGGACCGGCCCCAGCGGGCAGTGCCCGCAAGACAAAGAGCGCCACCACCATCGCTGTCGAACGTAACCTAAGATTCTGCACGCTTGTACCCCTCGAATTTGATCTTAGCATGATGATTCCGGGCGATTCCGTGTTTTGGTCATTCCTTAGGCTGCTATTTACGCTTCCACCGGGCTCAGTGTGAGTTATAAACGAATCTGGTGTTTGAGGGATTGAAGAAAAGCGGCGTATCTGGTTGATTTGTTGTTTACGAGACTTCAAAGCAACCAAAGGAGATACGCCACTATGAGTAAGAGTATCGTTATTGAACTGGAAGATCGAGAAGCGATTGCAGACCCAGTGACCGACCTGCTACGAGCCGGGGCGCAAGAGCTGATCCAACGCGCTGTGGAAGCCGAACTGTCCGAACTGCTATCCCAGCACGGCGATCGGCGAACCGAGACGGGGAAGGCTGGAGTGGTGCGCAACGGTTATCTGCCTGAACGCGAGCTGCAGACCGGCCTGGGTCCGGTAACGGTGCAAATCCCGAAGGTTCGCGCCAAGACGGGCGAAGCTGTGACGTTCCGCTCGGCCCTGGTACCCCCCTACATTCGGAAGACGCAGTCGATGGAAGCCGCCGTGCCGTGGTTGTATTTGAAAGGCGTCTCCAGTGGCGAGATGGGTGAGGCCCTGAAAGTTCTTGTCGGTCCGAAGGCGCAGGGCTTGTCAGCGAGCACGGTATCGCGCTTGAAACGGGTCTGGGCTGAAGAGTACCGCATCGGGTGCGACCAGCGTTTGGACGCCGACCGCTGGGTCTATGTCTGGGCCGACGGTATCTACAGCGGACTTCGAGCTGAACAAACCAAGTTGTGTGCGTTGGTCGTGATCGGCGTGAATGAACGCGGAGAGAAGCGTTTTCTGGCGATCGAAGACGGTGTACGGGAATCGACACAGAGTTGGCGTGAGGTCTTGTTGAAGCTGAAGTCCCGAGGGATGAATATTCCGAAGTTGGCCATCGGTGACGGGGCGATGGGGTTCTGGGCCGCACTGGAGGAAATCTATCCCGAGACACACCAACAACGCTGCTGGATGCACAAGACCATGAATGTGCTCAACTGCTTACCCAAGTCGGTCCAGGCGAAAGCGAAACAGGCACTGCACGCGATCTGGAAGGCTGAGACACACGCAGATGCCGAGAAGGCATTCGATCTGTTCATTGAAACCTATGAGCCGAAGTATCCGAAAGCCACTGTCTGCCTGCAGAAAGACAGAGAAGAACTGCTGGCCTTTTACGGCTTTCCGGCCAAGCACTGGCAGAGCATCCGAACGACTAATCCCATTGAATCGACCTTTGCCACCATTCGACACCGAACCAAGCGATCCAGAGGCTGCCTGACACGGGATGGAATGCTGCACATGATGTTCAAGCTGGGTCAGTGCGCTGAGAAGAACTGGCGACGATTACGAGGATTCGATGATCTGGTCAAGGTGATTACTGGAGTGAAATTTAACGATGGAATCGAAGTGACAAAGCTCGATCAGACCGCCGCTTGAATCAATCTCCTAAACACCACTTTTGACAATAACTCGCTCAGTGTCAACAAAAAGCCTAGCAAATCACTGGAAACAAAGTAGCTGCGAACGGGAGTGTTTCCACACGATGGGCCTGTCATGTGTGGCCAAAAGAGCGCAGGAAAACTGAGCGCACGAGTGAGTTGACACTCGAAACAGTGATACTCAGTGGAGCCCTTGGGATGGCTCTGAATGGAGGGTCCCCTACTCGCGTGTGCGGCGGCGCAATTGCCATACTGGCGTTGATGTCGGCGCGACGAACGGCCTGACGCCGACACCATTGAGCTCCAGATGACGCTTTATGACCCGTCGTACTACACGGATTCCTGGGTGGCTGACGCGAAGAACTGAAAAAAAAGAGCCGCCCGTGAACGTGACCTACTTCGGATGGTACGGTTTGTTTGTAGGTCTCGGCGAGTTAATCTGCGCACCGCTAAACGCGAGTCCCGTCAGTCCACGTGACGGATGATTTCAACACCATCGCTATCCGGGGGCAGAGCCATACTTAACGGCGCCAGGTTTGAGTTTTTTTGCTCAGCAGACCCCTGGCCGCCTCAATATCCCGCACGGCTAAAAGGCCTCACCCGGAATTCGAAACGGAGATGCGGCCAATGCCTGCGGGGAGAGGACGAATTTGCCCATGGATATGATGCGGGCGTATAATTGTATCGAAAGCTGGAATCTTAATCGGCCATACGCGAGGGCAAATCACAGGCGAGCCGAGAGCGGGTGCGCCCTATTCCACTATCCGGGCGGCTCGACGCAATGTGCGCGGCCCAATCGAGGACAACGACCTCATGAAATTAGGAAAAAGACGAACGACGCTTGGCGTCATGGTGGCGATTATCTGTTTGCTGCCTTTTAGCTATGCAGGCGCACAGACTGAACCGCAGATGGCGGAAGACGTCTGGCCGGGCATCGATCTTCTCAGGGGAATGCCCGCGGACGAATTCTGGGACATTATGGGGATGTTTGCCGCTTCCTTAGGGAAAGACTGCGTTGATTGCCATGCTCTTGCAGCGGTCGACAATTGGGAGGCGTTCGCCGAAGACACACCGATGCTTCGGACTGCGCGCGGCATGATTAACATGGTGAACGCGATCAACAGGGATAACTTTGGCGGCCTGCAATATGTAACATGCTTCACGTGCCATCGTGGGACCGCCATACCCGAGATCGTACCGGAGTTGGCTCTGCAATACGGTGTCCCTCCAGAAAGGCCCAATGCAATGGACTTCTTTCCGAGTCGATTTGCACCGACCGCGGACGAACTTTTTGACAATTACTTCGAGGCGATTGGTGGAACCGACGCGCTGTCGAACCTCAGCAGTTTTGTCGCAACGGGGACTTACTCAGGCTATGAGACAGGCCACTTGCCTGTTCCTTTAGAAATTTATGCCGAGCCGGGTCGGAGCGTGCTGGTGAAGAGTGGAAATACCCAGACCTTTGACGGTATCGAAGGCTGGATTACGAACGACAATTTTCCGATCCCGGTCCTGGAGTTGAGTGGCGGGAATCTGGATGCCGCCCGATTGGAGGCATTGCTGGCGTTTCCGGGCATGATCCGCGAAGCGTTTGAAGAATGGAAGGTCGGCATCACCATCATCGATGATATTGACGTCCCCGTGGTACAGGGAAGCCGCGACGGAGCGCTTCCCGTCAATTTCTACTTTGACGATGATGGTCTGTTAAATCGAGTCGTCTACTGGAACCAAACAACGATGGGTACAGTTCCAGTCCAGATCGACTATTCGGACTACCGCGAAGTCGGTGGCATCCGGATGCCTTTCACTACGTTAAAGTCTTGGACGACGGGTCAGATCACAACTGAGTTGACCGAGGTGCGGGCGAACGCTGCGATCCCTGATTCGCGGTTCGCCCGATAGGGGTCGTCAAGTGGGCTAGTGATTACTATTGGCCCGGGTTGCCATATCCCCTACGCGAACGAGCCAAACTCGTACGCGTAGGGGAATAAGATTAGAGTTACTCGCCGTACTCGTTCTTCCCCTGCAGGTGCCCGACTGTCGCCGTGTGGAGCCGGCGACTGAATCATTAAATAGCATGAGGCTCACCGTCCTATAAACAGTCCTCACAAAGTAACCGCACAAATCCAAAAAACGAGATACGTGCTGTCATAGAGGACACCTACAGTCAGACCGATCGGACTCCTCATGCGGGTCTCTGGATTCGCCCGACAAGAGGGCTTTGCATTGGAAAGCCGTTGCGGTTTCTCCACAGGTTGAACCGTGCCGCTTGTCCGAGTGGGCTATCGTCTATGGTTCTTCAAAACCTTTGACAGCTGAGCCGTGAGCCTTCTATCATAAGCGACGTCAGACCAAGTCGATAATCCGGTGGAGGCTCGAGTGCGGGTATCGAAGGACTCTGAGGCATAGCCGCCGGGCGCATTGGGGGTTAAATGAAGCGGATATTGATCGCATTTGCTGTCGTTGGCGTTGTCGGGATGACTCTGGGCGGGGACGTGCTGTTTGCCCATCACGGTCGGGGCAATGCCTATGATACGACTCAGGAATTGGAGCTAGAGGGGGTCGTAGCCGAAGTGTCGTGGCGGAATCCCCATATCACCATCTATTTCGATGCGACCGACGGGGACGGCAATGTCGAAACTTGGGTCATCGAACACAGCAACATCAGTCAGTTAGCAAGGCTGGGATACGGCCGGAATTCTCTGCCGGTAGGTGTCGAGGTGACCGCCCGTTTCAACCCCGGTACCGGGGGGAATAAGATCGGGTTGTGTCAGGGATTCATTCTGCCCGACGGAACGGAGATTTTCCTCCGAAGCCGGCTGCCGGATGCCCAGAGGCGGGGCGCAAGAGGCTTGCGGCCCGGCGAGGTTATTGACTAGGGCAAGCTTGAGAAGTTAGATGAGCGAGTCGAAAACAACCCGACTCCAAAGGAGACTGAGGATGCGAAGTTATGCCGCCGGTGGCGCCTGTCTTGCCCTGTGCGCGATGTTGTGCCCGTTGGTATTTGCTGTCGGTGTTTCGGCCTCCGAACCGGAACAGGCGAGTGCGCGCGAATCGGATCCCCGGGATCTTTCAGGAATATATATCCGGCGAGGTGGAAACCGCGGCTTTGGCCCGCCCGACAGCATGCCTCCCCTGACGCCGGCGGGTGAGGCGGTGATTCGTACGAGAATTCCGTCTCCCGGTTACGATCGCCATCCACTTTCTCAAGAAATTGACGATCAGGCGCTTTCGAACGACCCCACGTTTGCATGTAATCCGAAAGGCTTTCCGCGGATTCTCCTCGATACAGCCCACGACTTTCACGAGGTCATGATGCTTCCTGACAGAGTTTTGCAGGTCTGGCAGGAGGCACGGGTGATGCGCGAGTTCTGGTTGGACGGCCGGGAACTGCCGTCCAGTGAAAATCTCCTTAACCTCGGGCCGGCCTGGTATGGCCACTCAGTGGGTGAGTGGCAAGGCGACACGCTTGTGGTTAACACTGTTGGAATGGACGACAGGGCCTGGCTCGATCAATACGGCTTTCCAATCAGTTTCGAAGCGCGGATTGAAGAACGTTACAGGAAAGTCGACGCCGAGACGATCGAGCTTCAGTTGACGCTGTATGATCCAATGTACTACACACGCCCGTGGGTGTCCGATACCAAGATGTGGAAAAAGGAGCCGCCCGAAAACGTGACGTGGTTTGGATGGCACGGCTTGTTCTCAGGCCTGGGCGAATTGCTCTGTGCGCCCCAGAACGCAAGCCCCCTCAATCCACGCGGCGGCTGACGCAGCCTTTTCGGAGCTTGGCGATGGGGACAACGGTCCTACCCGTGACAACCCTGCCAGAACTGACACGGTAGCGAAATGGCGCCTGAGCGGGCGGCAGTTTACATCAGAGCACGTTGCCGGTGGGTCGTGCGACCCGTTCGATAACTATTGAGACAGGGTCAAACCGAACTGCGAACACCATTCTGAAATGTGATTGCGCATTTTAACCCGCCAAGACCTCGCTCAACGACAGGACGACCACGCTTGAGTCCAGGCGCATCAGCCGATTCTTGAAGAGCAACTGCTTCCCACCCCGCAGAACCACGACACCATGGCAGTTAGCCGTCTTATAAGAGGCGCAACTATGAGACATTCTCGAGCTTTATTCCCAGTTGCGGCGCCTGTCGGGTCCTTGGGAATTCGAGGAGGCGTTTCCAGCCCGTGGTTATTGTAGATTGCCCGCCACCGTCGGGCCCGTCCGAACGGGCCGCACACCATCGCCATAGATCGCGGGCGATTCCTTAATCCACGGGCAGATACTAGTGGCCTGTACCACCTAAATCGGGACCAGCGTTCGGGCCAAACGGCGTTGGATTCCAGGAGGAGACGAGACGACGACCCGACGCCGCGGCGACGAGTAAATGGCCTACATTGCGAGGAGCTGACGACGACGAAGAAAATGCCGTTTCGCGCGAACCCTTTGGGCCGATGGGGGTTGCCGGTGATATCTTCGTTGCGAGCCGTCGTCGATGTGAAGACATCGACTTCCGTCTCGCGCCTCGATCTCGCCGGCAAGACCCATCGGCGCTGGTCCCAATTTAGGTGGTACAGGTCACTAGATGACAGGAGGCATGAAGTGGCGGTCTTGATCGTCGGCGCGGGTCTTGTGGGCTCACAGGTTGCGCGGATCCTGGTGGAACGGGGCGAGCGGCCGATCCTGATGGACTGGGCGATTCAGCCCCAGGCCCTCGGGCAAATCGCTGATTTGGATAAAGTCGCGTTGTTCGAAGGCGACGTCCTGCGCCCGTTCATGCTCGAGCAGGCAATTCGCGATTACGACGTCGAAGAAATAATACATTTGGCGGCGAACCCCAGCCTGACCCTGGGTGCCGAGCGGAATCCACGCGAGGCGATTGAGTTGAACATCATGGGAACGACCAACGTTCTCGAAGCGGCGCGCGTGCATGGTTTGAAGCGCGTGATTGTTGCAAGCTCGAACATTCTCAATCAGCATATCGAAGGAGGTGAGGACGCCGGTGACACGACGCTCGAGGAGGCGTTTCCGCGTCCAGTATCGGTCTACTCGAGCTGCAAGCAGGCGGTGGAGAACCTCGGCCTCAACTATGCGCGTGCGTTCGGTGTCGATCTTGCCCTGCTGCGTTTCAGCGCGGTTTCGGGGCCTTGGAGCGGTAAGGGGGGCGGCGGGCCGAGCAACATGTTTCTCAATGTCGTGCGGACGGCGCTCGCCGGCGATGAAGCCCTGGTTCCAGCTGCAACGATGGAATGGGTGTGTTCAAAGGACGCAGCCAACGGGACGGTCCTTGCGCTCCGCGCACCGTCACTGGGATCCCGCGTATTCAACATTACGATGGGCTGTTTGACATCGCCCAAAGAGCTGTCGTCGTCGGTGCGGTCAGTGATTCCGAACAGCCGGGTTCGAATCCAAACGCGCACGAACGATTCCCCTGCGTTCCGGACTGCCACCCGTCCGGCGAACCTGACACGCGCGAAGAACACACTCGGTTACGCGCCGCAGTTCCAGATTGTGGATATGGTGCGCGATATTACGAACTGGCTGAAGGAACAGAACGCTTCGCCAAGCCTATAGCAGAACCACTCACGAGCCCTGAGTTCCGGTAAGTCGGTAGAACCGCTGCGCGTTTTCTGCCAGCACCTTCCCCTTGGCCGGGTCGGAAACATCCTTGCGAGCCAGGAACTCCGGTATATCGCGGTGGAACTCGCTCCAGGCGCGTTCGTGGGGGAAGTCCGACGGATACATGACGTTGTCGGTGCCGAGGCGCTCGAGCACGTAGGCCAAGCTCGCCTCTTCGAGCTCGCAAGTCACGTAGATGTTCCCCCCTTTGAGATACTCGCTGGGCCTGCGCGTCAGTAGGGGGGCTCCGGAGCGTCCCCAGGTGGCTTGGTATTCGTAGTCCAGCCGATCCATCATGTAGGGCACCCAGCCGCAGCCAGCCTCCAGGTAACCCACCCGCAAGGTGAGTTATAACCGAATCTGGTGTTTGAGGGATTGAAGAAAAGCGGCGTATCTGGTTGATTTGTTGTTTACGAGACTTCAAAGCAACCAAAGGAGATACGCCACTATGAGTAAGAGTATCGTTATTGAACTGGAAGATCGAGAAGCGATTGCAGACCCAGTGACCGACCTGCTACGAGCCGGGGCGCAAGAGCTGATCCAACGCGCTGTGGAAGCCGAACTGTCCGAACTGCTATCCCAGCACGGCGATCGGCGAACCGAGACGGGGAAGGCTGGAGTGGTGCGCAACGGTTATCTGCCTGAACGCGAGCTGCAGACCGGCCTGGGTCCGGTAACGGTGCAAATCCCGAAGGTTCGCGCCAAGACGGGCGAAGCTGTGACGTTCCGCTCGGCCCTGGTACCCCCCTACATTCGGAAGACGCAGTCGATGGAAGCCGCCGTGCCGTGGTTGTATTTGAAAGGCGTCTCCAGTGGCGAGATGGGTGAGGCCCTGAAAGTTCTTGTCGGTCCGAAGGCGCAGGGCTTGTCAGCGAGCACGGTATCGCGCTTGAAACGGGTCTGGGCTGAAGAGTACCGCATCGGGTGCGACCAGCGTTTGGACGCCGACCGCTGGGTCTATGTCTGGGCCGACGGTATCTACAGCGGACTTCGAGCTGAACAAACCAAGTTGTGTGCGTTGGTCGTGATCGGCGTGAATGAACGCGGAGAGAAGCGTTTTCTGGCGATCGAAGACGGTGTACGGGAATCGACACAGAGTTGGCGTGAGGTCTTGTTGAAGCTGAAGTCCCGAGGGATGAATATTCCGAAGTTGGCCATCGGTGACGGGGCGATGGGGTTCTGGGCCGCACTGGAGGAAATCTATCCCGAGACACACCAACAACGCTGCTGGATGCACAAGACCATGAATGTGCTCAACTGCTTACCCAAGTCGGTCCAGGCGAAAGCGAAACAGGCATTGCACGCGATCTGGAAGGCTGAGACACACGCAGATGCCGAGAAGGCATTCGATCTGTTCATTGAAACCTATGAGCCGAAGTATCCGAAAGCCACTGTCTGCCTGCAGAAAGACAGAGAAGCACTGCTGGCCTTTTACGGCTTTCCGGCCAAGCACTGGCAGAGCATCCGAACGACTAATCCCATTGAATCGACCTTTGCCACCATTCGACACCGAACCAAGCGATCCAGAGGCTGCCTGACACGGGATGGAATGCTGGACATGATGTTCAAGCTGGGTCAGTGCGCTGAGAAGAACTGGCGACGATTACGAGGATTCGATGATCTGGTCAAGGTGATTACTGGAGTGAAATTTAACGATGGAATCGAAGTGACAAAGCTCGATCAGACCGCCGCTTGAATCAATCTCCTAAACACCACTTTTGACAATAACTCCCGCAAGGTTGGAAATACCTCAAATATCCCATCCATTACCATGCTGGTCAGCTGAATCATTATCGCCACCGGGTGCTCCAGAGCATGGACCTTGACGAACGTGTTGAAAAAGTCAAAACCCAGGCCTCGACTGGGTGCGCCATGGACTACCAGAGGGGTGTCCAACCGCTGGGCCGTCTCGTAAATTGGGTAGAAGTCGGGGTGGCCATAGCCCTTGTTGAGCACGGTCACCGCCGGCAGCAGGCCGGCCACCATGCCCTGGTGGGTTACGGCGTGTTCCAGCTCGCTCGCAGCGACGGCTGGATCGTGCACCGGCAGCAGGGCGACTCCCCTGAGACGCGGTTCGCTCTTGATGTACCGCTCGTAGAGCCAATTGTTATAGCCGCGGGAGATGGCACACGCCCACTCCCGGCTCTGAATCAGCCCGCATGCCAGGCCAGCCGTCGGATACACCACGGCATTCTCCAAACCCGTTTCGTCCAGAAAACGTCTCCATCCATTGAGGTCGATGGTGAACTCCGCCTCGGGAGCGAGAGATCCCCGTGGCCAGCCATCCAGCGTCGGAAAAAGCGGGAACGTATCAAGCCGCTTCAGATCGCGATAGGGACCCTCCAGGTGTTCCTTCAGTTCCTGATACCGCTCAAAGACGTGGCCGTCGGCATCAATCACGCCGATCCGCTCGAGTGTCATGGACGATCTCCCATTGCCGAATGAACGATCTACTAAATCACTTCCGATCCTCACGCATCGAAAGTGATGTTGACATTTTTCAGCTGCGTGTAGTCGAGCAATTCCTCCAGGCACTCCTCGCGCCCGATGCCCGAGTGTTTATATCCGCCGAAGGGCGCGCCAATGAAATGGGCTGAGGACCCGTTGATCCACACGTAACCCGCTGCAACACGCTCGGCCGCCTGGAGGGCCGTGTTCAGATCCCGGGTCCAGATTGAACACGTAAGCCCATAATCCACGCCGTTGACGGCATCGAACAACGCATCTTCGCCGGACCATTTCAATACCGAAAGCACCGGTCCAAAAATTTCCTCCTGCGCAATGCGCATATGCGGCCGGACATCGGCGAACACTGTCGGTTCAATGAAGAAGCCTCCATCGAGGTTAGGATCGTCCGGCCGCTTGCCGCCGAGCACCAGGCGGGCGCCGTCCTGTTTGCCGTATTCAATGTACCGCATCGCATTGTCATACCCGGCCTGGCTCACAAGACATCCCATCGTGGTCTCCACATCGGTGGGAATCCCCGGCGTGTGAGCGGACTCGATGCCTTTCACGACGGCGGCGAGAACTTCGTCGTGAACCGATTCGTGGATGAACAGGCGCGAAGTCGAGCCGCAGGACTGGCCGCACCACAGGAAATTCATTCCGCGTACGGCGCCTTGCACCGCCTTTTCCAGATCGGCGTCGGGATAGATCATGAGTGCGTTCTTCCCGCCAAGCTCGAGCACAATTCCTTTCAGGGAATCGGCCGCCCCTCTCATTACCGCTCGCCCCGCCCGAATGCTGCCGGTCAGGGCGACTTTGGCCACCAACGGGTGTCTGGCAAGTGCCGCGCCCGTGTCCTTGCCTCCCGTAACGCAGTTCAAAACGCCCGGTGGAAAGACGTCCTCGAGGAGTTCCATCAGGCGCAACGACGAAAGGGGCGCCTGCTCGGGCGGCTTGATCACGATTGTATTTCCGGCCGCAAGGGGCGCGGCGATTTTCGCGGCAGCAAACATGAACGGGTGATTGGATGGATAGATTCGAGCACACACGCCGTAGGGTTCGCGCAGCGTAAAGTTGAGCGACGGGTTGTTCATTGGAATGGTGTGCCCCTTGGTTTCACCGGTCAACCCGGCGAAGTAGTCGAGCACGTTAGCAGCGACATTGGTGTCCTTGATCATTTCCTTGATCGGATTGCCGCAGTCCGCGGAGTCGATGAACGCGAGATCTTCCCCATGGCGGCGCACGATCTCCGCGGCCCCACGCAGCATCTGGGTCCGTTCTAGCGGTGACGCCTTGCCATACGCCCGGGCCGCCTGCTCGGCCGCACGCACCGCGTCGTCAACATCCTCTGCATTCGCTTCGGCCACTGGCCCGAGACTCTCCTGAGTGGCGGGATTTAGGGATTCGGTGTACTGGCCAGACGCGGATTCATGCAAAGCGCCGCCATAAAAATTCTGCCGTTTCTTCGGCAGCACTGCCCAAATAGACTGCTGAACAGGCTGTCTCAGATTTGCCATGGCGCTCCTCTTGTTTCAAAGACCTTTGACAGGAGAGTCCTCGGTGCGGGATCAGGGATCGATGTTACGTTTCCAGCATCAGCCAGCGGGGTTCACTCGTCATTCGACGGCGTTCTGCGCGAGGGAATACGTAATCAGCGTCGAGCCATCACTTGCGCGGAGCTTTATCACGTTGTCGCTACGAACGTTCGTCACCCATATATCGGTTCCGTCGAACAGGAGGTCAGCGGGAGTGTCCCCAACTGGGTAGGTGTCCATTTCTGTGCCATCCAGGCTAAGCTTCGTCACGTCGTTGCCGCCGTAGTTGGCCACCCAGATGCTTGAGCTGCCGAAGGCAATGCCAAGTGGAAAAGAACCCACAGGATAGGTCCCAATCGTGGAACCGTCGTTCTCATTCAATTTCGTGACGTCGTTACTGCAATAATTGGTCACCCAGACACTTTCACCGTCAAAAGCAAGTTGTGACGGGCAGTCTCCGACGGCATATGTGCCGACGATGGAGCCATCAGTGGTTCTTAATTTAGCGACGGTATTGCTGCCCGAGTTGGCGACCCAGATGAATTGTCCGGCAAACAACAAACCCTCCGGCCGCTCGCCGACGTGATAAACGCCAACGATTGATCCATCGATGCCGCTTAACTTTGTCACCGTGCCTGCCGAAATATTGCTCAACCAGATGCTTTCGCCATCGTAAGCGATTCCCTGAGGAGAGCGCACATCATACGTTTCCAGTATAGATCCATCGCTGGCCTGGATCTTTGTCAACGATCCGGCTGCTTGAGCGACCCAGATGTTCGCGCCGTCATGAACCAATCGAAGAGGGGATCCTCCGAGTTGGTAGGTGTCCACTCGGGTCCCGTCGCTGGCTCTCAGCTTTTCCACGGTGCCGGTGCCAGTATTTGCCACCCAAATGTTTTCTCCATCAAAGGCCATCCCCACAGGGTCGGGACCGACGGCGATCGCCCCGGTGATCTCCATAAGTGCGAAAAACATGCCGAGGCATATAACGAGAAACGTTCTTTGCAACTTGTCTGGCATTGCTCCTTACTCCCTACTAAAATCCCCTTTTCGGGGGTGGCTCCTCTCCCCACAATCCGGGTGTTGATCTTCGGCGTCAGCATCTTTCGGTTCTCAATACTCGGGAGCTAGGCCACTCAATCCACGCATTACACGGTTGTTGAAAATAGCTGCATCGGACGGTACGCAGAAATACTCCCCGATCTCGGTGCCTGGGGTCAGAAAGATACTGCTCGAAGTCACCCAGGGCTCGGCGTAGGTGTTCGGGTCGATGATTGTCATGGTCGCCTCGATCTCGTTATGGCTCACCCGCCGGTAACGTTCCTCCAGCCGCATCTCCTCAGTGTGCGGCCAGCCCCACCGACGATCTTGTACGTTTTCTGACAGCCAAGACCTCTCGTCAAATCCGTTCGACTCGACAACGAACGTGTCTCCCTCCCATCTGCCTACAGAGTATCCCAACCACCGTGGATCGGGATCCTCGGGAAGAGCCCGCCCGTCCGTCCAGATAGTGCGCCAGGAATGGCCCCACTCAAAAAACTGGAACATCCTGTCCGGATTCTGGACGAACTCGAATCCGTAGTTATATGTGAACAGGCGAGGCCAACCCATCGGATCGCAGACCAGAAGAGGGTCCTTCGTATTGGAAATCGTTATCCCGTCCGGCGTTTCGTCGGCCATGGTGGCGTCGTACTTTTCTTGTCCCAGGGCTGTGAGGCGAGGTGGCGGTACGCTGAGTTGCCGTTCCAGCCGTGGAATCGGGCCCCAAACTCCCGACAGGTCGCCCGCGTTATAGGGCAGGTCTGCTGTCTCCGCGCGCGCCGCGGTTGTCGTCTGTTCATCGATGCATTGTGCACAGGGTAGCCAGGTGGGACGCTGCGAGGTCTGGGCGGAGGCGGCGGACAAAGAAATCACCAGAACGACCACCAAGGTTAACGACACAAGAATTCGGTTTCGCATCCGTCATATCTCCTCAATTTCTGAAGACTCAGTGATGCGCCACTTTAACGTTCTCGACATGCGAAGTGACGCCTGCGCGTTTCCATTGACCGAAGTCCCTACCCTACGCCTACGGAATTCCGTCGGGGTCTTCCTGCCCAGTTCGATCGACCACAACACTGCCATCCTCAGTCATCACGACCTTTTGGACTATGCTGTGAGGGGTGCCCGTCCTCGAGGGAAAGCCGGTAACGGTCACTGGGTCTCCCGGCCTGAACGAGCGGCGGTTCAAGCCCCAACTGGTCACCGTCTGTATGGACAGCATTTCACCCGTCCACTCCACCTCGTTTCCGTTTTCGTCCGTCACCACCCAGGCAAGAAACGTGTGGGGGTTTATCCACCTGAATTCCGTAACAACCCCCGTCGTCGTAATTGTACGATCTCGGTCGTAGCCCGCGGTGGAGTGGTGGGCTGAGAAAACCACTCCGCCCACCACCACGAACACCAGGGGAAAAACTACAGCAGCAACCCTTCGTTCAATGCTCATGAAGCACCACTTGATTTCAGAATTTGGAAAACTACGGGTTAAATGAGCTTGAAAACCAAGCTCTAAAGACGATTGAGCCGCTCGATCAAATGATATCTGACTTTTGATAGCGCATAGGCGAAATCAGGGGCCCGGGCGTGAGAATTGCAGCCCTTCAGAGCATTTCGCACAGGATCCGCTGAAAAACTAAGAGACACTTTCGTGATCGAAACGATCTGAAGGAGGATCGAATGAAGGTGAAAGTGTCGGCTGAAGATCGGCTACGTAGAACCTACACGGGCCTGCTGACGGAAACGGCCGATACAGCGAGGTCGTTCCAATAAGTGTGTAAAAAGAAAAAGGCGGTGTACGCTTTCGGTGAACTATTAACCGCAAGCAAATCCCGGGGCCAACCGGGAGAAAGGTACACCACCCATGGAGAAGAAGAACACACCGGAAGTAGCGGCGTCAACGAAGCAGTATGAGGTTCTGGAAGATTGGGCGCGATCACGAGTGCAGGATTGGCTCCAGGAACTTCTGGAAGACGAAGTGACGCAGTTCTTGGGTCGAAGGAAATCGGAGCGGAGTTCGGATCGACGGGGCTACCGGAACGGTCACGGGAAACCGCGACGGTTTGCGATGTTGAACGGAACGATGGAGGTTCGTCGGCCCCGGGTCCGGAACACGACCGAGCGCTTCGAGAGTGAGATTCTGCCGTACTTTCACCGGAAATCGAAGCAGCTGGGGCAACTGCTTCCCGAACTCTATCTTCACGGCCTGGCCACAGGAGACTTCGAGCAGGCAATGCGCGGACTGCTGGGTGCGGGCGCTCCGTTGTCGCGGGCGTCGATTCAACGGCTGAAATCGACATGGCAACTGGAATACGACGAGTGGAGCCAGCAGGATCTGTCCGAGCTTGAGGTGGTGTATCACTGGGCGGACGGCTTGTACGTAAAAGCGGGGATCGCGAAAGAACGGGCGGCACTACTGGTGATCATCGCAGGCCTGTCAGACGGGCGTAAAGTGCTGTTGGCCTGTGAGAGCGGTCAGAGGGAGAGCAAGGAATCCTGGAGTCGTATTCTGCGGAACCTCAGGGATCGGGGTCTGAAGCTGGGACGACTGACCGTTGCCGATGGTCACCTGGGAATTTGGTCCGCCCTGGCCGAGCAACACCCCGAGGGCCAGGAACAACGCTGCTGGAACCACAAGTCGATGAACGTGGTGGATCACCTGCCAAAGACCGACCAGCCGGCGGCCAGGCAGCTTCTCCACGGGATGGCCTTCGCCGACTCCCGAGCCGCATGCGAACGTAAGCGGGATCAGTTCATTCGCCGATATCAAAAGAACTATCCGAAGGCGGGTGAGACGCTGTTGCGGGACTGGGATCGGATGATCACCTTCTATGCGTTCCCGAAGCAACACTGGGTGCATCTGAGAACGACCAACATCGTTGAGTCACCCTTCGACATGGTGCGGTTGAGAACCAACGCCGCTCGTCGCTTCAAGCGTGTCGAGAATGCAACTGCGATGATCTGGAGGTTACTGCGTGTCGCTGAGAAGGCTTGGCGGCACTTAAAGGGTTCCGATCTCTTACAAGAGGTCTATGATGGTCAGCAATTCGCTGACGGCATCAGAGTCGTGTCCAAATCGAAGGCCGCCGCCTGATGACTTTTACACACCTTTTGTAATGACCTCGATACAGCGCTGGGGATACCTAAGGACCGGTCGTGGCTTCCCCTACTCGGAAGCGGGGTTCTTAGAGTAGCGGGTGACAAGACGCACGGCGGGAATGTCGGAGTTGGGGTGCTATGTTGAGTCGCAGGAGGCAGAACGACGGAATCAAGACAAAAAATCGTTCCCAGCTGCAGTTTCTGAATCCTAGGTCGGCGACCGACTCACGCCCCTGGCAGGATGATTCTCGGCTTCTCTTCTTCGGTCTCGCCCCGCCTCTTCTTCTGCAGGTCCAGATACAGTCCGACTGCGCTGAGGATCGTGACAATCGCACCGACAACGGCCATGCCCACGCCACCCACCGCCTGGACGATGCCCCACCAGTAGGACCAGCGGAGCGCACTGCGTGCCGCCACCACGGTAAGTACCTCTTCGTCAGGAATGTCAAGCCTGACGGCGGGTGGCGGGGCCGCGCCCAACTCCGGCGGATCGTTCAGCAGCATGACGATGCGCGTAAACTCTGCGGTAAACTCGTCCTGAGGTACATCCGCGCGGTTGAGAAGCGGGACCGCCCGAGCCTGCGCAGCAACGAGTCCCGCAAGCTCGAACTCCAGGCGTTGCAGGCTCGCTTCGAGATTGGGATATTGGCCTGTCCTGCTCTGGACTGCGGAAAGCTCGATCCGTGCCCTGATGATCTGCGCGTCCAGAGAGCGTAGCACCCGATCGCGAATCTCGGCGTCGTCCGCACCCAGCGTCGCGGCAACCAGTACGTCGAGCAGGAAGTCCTTTTGGTTGTCGTCCAGCGCGCTCTCCCGTATCAGGCTGTAGAGTTCCGCCGGATCGGCGTTCTTAACTTCGTTGTACGCCAGTGTCGTTCCACCCGCGGCCACGAGGGCGGAGGCAACCGCGATGATCAGCTTTGTTCGCAACATGCCATACCCCGAAGGTGTCCGTATCGTCGTGGGAAGTCCAGCAGTCTTCAAACCGCCTTGGAACAAACTTGAGAATCAGCTACCCAAAAGTAGAGCAATCGGCATGTTAAATAGGTATGTGAAGGTCACATCGTACTACTCGAGCAGCCCGTACACACATAGCTGTCTTGAAAAACTTCCCATATAGACCTTGCCATTGGCCACCGTCGGAGAAGCGAACTTGGCAAAGTTGCCGCAGTCATCACGCGCGCCATCATCCAAACTATTCCACAATTCTTGGCTATTTTCTGTAATTGGAGATGACTTGAGGTAGTCCTTCTCGGCGCAGGTAAAGACCCTGGCTCCATCCGGTCCATCCCAGTAAAGAGGTGTGCTGTGAAGATAACTCGGCGCGTTACGGGCAAAGCTCTGAATGATATTGTCGTCCACGGGAGATATGTCGAAAGCACCGAAACTGTACGGATCTATCGGGGTTTACTTGAATCGCGTAAGACGTGCCCGGCCTGCGTCTACCTCGGAGGAATGGGTGTGTGCCCGGGGACGGGCACAGACACCACCCTGTTTCGCAGTGTGCCGAGGTTCCCGATCACAACCTCAACGAGTTCCCCCTCCGCGAATGTCATCGAGGGTTGAGGCACGCCCGTGGCAATCACGTCGCCGGGCTCCAGCGTCATCCTCTCGCTTAGATAGGCGATCGTCTCCTCCACTGTGAATGTGAGGAACGAGGTATTTCCGTTCGGAATCGGCCACTCATGGGGCTCCCCATCGACCACTCCGCCAACATCCAGATTATTGGGATCCGGGACATCTTCCTTCAACGTGAGGTAGGGTCCCAACGGGGTGAACGTGTCCAGCGACTTGCTCATCGATCCCCCCTGCTGCCCATGGTTCCCCTGTGGAAGATCGCGTGAGCTGACGTCGTTCATCGCAGTGTAGCCGACCACGTAGTCCAATGCTTCCGAAGCAGGCACAGCTCTGGCCCTGCGGCCGATCACGATCGCGAATTCCGGCTCGTATACGCCCGTCGTCAGGAGGCCCCAAAGGTTGATGTCGGTTTCATGCCCTGTGAGCGATGCCGGGGACTTGAAGAAGAAGCTCGGGTACTCGGCGTCGTCGTAGTTCCCTGGGGTCCCATCACGCTGCCTTCGTTGGTAGGCCCCCGCCAGGGACAAGATCTTTGAAGGGTTCGTGATCGGAGGAAGGTACTCCACGCCATTGGCGGGATGGAAAACGCGGCGACTCCCGCCAGGCTCGACTAGACTTCCGGAATCCCTGAGCTCCGTCATCGTATCGTGCAGGGAGCGGACGGCCTGAATCGGCGTGTCCCCTGCCTCGATCAGAGACCGCATATCGATGGGGATGGCAGGCAACTCCCGCGCCTCCGGCACGCGGGCCCGGCACAGATAGGCGATTGCGTTGTGCACGTCGAGAACGTCCTGATCACCGTTCCCGCGTGTCGCTCCAAGCCGAGGGCCGCTGCTTCCTGTCTCGAATGTCAGAAGCCTGAAGGTCGACTCTCCAGTCTGCAGGGCGAAGCCTTGTTCCGCAGAGAGCAGGGCCAACGAGAGGGCAGCAACGACCCCCCATGATCGGATCCGAAACGAACACTTCAAGTGTGTGGGCGTTCCCATAGCGATCTCCGTATGATGAATGCGCTGAGTCCTATTACTACGCATCCTGTCAGTCTCATCGTTCTTTAAGCCGCCAGATCACTGCCGTCCCTCATTTGCGGCTTCTTCGGCGGCTCTCTCTGCCTCCTCTTTCATACGCTCGGCGGCCAGGCCCGAGCCAACGCTGAGCTCTCCCTCGACACACGCATACTCGAGTATCTGATAATTGTCGTCTTTCACCCAGGGGAGCATGAAGGTCCAGGGTCGGGTCCACGTGGTCGGATCCTCGAGCGTGGCGTAATAGTGCATCCGGGTCGGGCTAACGGGCACGAAACGTTCGGTCAGAACAAAACTTCCGAATGTGATTCCCCTTTGAATGAAGGATGGTCCGGCTGAAGCCGCGGGTTCAGTGGCCGGCAAGTCCCGGAAGAATCCGGTCACAGGCTGGCGACTGGCTGGGTTCATTATTCCGGTCCCCATCTGCTTGTCCGTGAAATTCCTCGTCTCCACGACCAGGGTACTCCCTTCCCAGTAGCCACGAGAGGCCCCGTTCCACTGGCGGACGTCTGAATCCAGATGAGGGCGCCCGTCAAGCGGGATGACGCGAGTGTCTAGTCGCTCGCGGATCATCACCACCCAACCGGGCGACTGCATAAACAGCACCGCACTGTTGTAACCCATCGGACCCTGTGGCGTGTGTGCCGAGATGCAACGCCCTATCGAGCGGAAGTCTTCCCATGAATCGTAGGGACCGCGTCCAGGCGCATTCCGAACAGCTTCATACGCCTCCACCCTCGCATCCCCCTCGGGCGACAGCGGTGGAATCCTCCCATCCGGAGGATCCACAATGAGCGACGTCCTCCGGTCTCTTACGAAGTTCTGCTGGTTCCAATTCGAAATCCTGTTAACCCCATCCCATTCAGCCCATTCTTCATCCGTCAGAACCGGTTTCCCTTCATAAAGCTCGGGTCGTTCCATCGGGATCCTGCTCTGAAAGTCCCATGTCCCCACCAAGTCCGGATCGCCCCATGGCGTACGGGGCGGCGTGTAGGTCGTGGGGGGCGGAGGCCACGTCGCTGTTAAGGCGTCCTCTGGGGTCTGGGCGGCGACGGGTACCACGGCCGATGATGCGGATACGATCAGAACAGACAGAACGGCCCCTGCAATAAGAACCCGATAAATCATCATAGACCTCCGGTGAACGAACCGTTTGTGTTCGACGCGAACAGCGCCCGTGGGGACAGTCTCCCGAGTCTCTGCTGGCCTGTTTTGATAGAGGTGCAAATTGTAAGCTGGGAGTCCTACGCTGTCAACGCAGTGAGAATCAAGTCGAATCGAAGCGAATTTCATCAGTGTCCAAATGAAGATCTGAGATTCGAGGCGCTTCAGAAACGGAACGTGTACTGAAGCTTCGCCGATACTTTGCTCTCTTGAGCCCTGAACCGAAAGTCCGCATCCGGATCCTGTCTCCACCCCCGGCTGAACACAAAGAACAAGTCATTCCCAGGTCGCAGAATCCATCGGGTACGGCTCTGCCAGCCCAGATTTCTAGACCTGTTGTCAAATTGAATTAGGTTCGAGAACGAGAGAAACGGCGAAGCCGAATAGTTGAACTGTCCGGATAAGATTCGGGCGACAAAATTGCCTTGCAGCAGCTGGGCAAATGTCTGGCTGGCATTGAAACTAATCGTGAACCAGGGCGGGATCCTATAGGTCAGCCTCGTCTCGAATTCGTTAGCGGTCCCGGACCAATAGTTGCCCAGTTTCCAGGAGGCAAAGACTTGCAGTCTGCGCCTCGACGCACTCGCTGCAGTATTTTCAAACCGTGTGAACCGGTATTCTCCGGGCGGCAGCGTGACGCCAGGAAAAATTTCAAAAGGGGTGAACAATCGCTCGTATACAACAGACGGCCAGAAAACGGCGTGCAGCGCATCACCCGACCTGAAGTGCCAGTCGATTGGCCCGGCAACGTGAAGGTTCCAGCTCTCGACCTCGCCACTATCGAGCCGTGTGAAACGATTGTAGAACAGGCCCATGAACATCTGCTGGATGTCCAGGAAATCTTGAGGTCTAGGATTAAAACGGCCCCCAATCCTGAAGAGGCGCAAGTTGCGACGACCGACGAAACCAAGAGTGGGTTTGAAATTCTCCTGTACATCGCGCCAGGTGAACTCCATCTCGATCCGGTCGTTTGGATAGTCCACCGAAACGCCGTAGGAGGAGTCTCGGTTGGAAATCTGTTCGTTCAGGCTTTTGAGCGCGTACGCGTTGAAAATCAGATTGTTCGAGTTACCCAGAAACCGTGAAGTCGCAAGACGCACGTCTGTACCGAAGGTCTGGCTTGATGTCGGCAGGGATGGGCTTCCGTCGGTGACGATTCCGCCGATATAAGATTGCTCCAGGAGATTCCATTTCGCACGTCCTACGAAAAAGTTCTTTGCATCGACTTCGCGCAAGGCCCGGGTGCGAACATTGAGCACACCGAGATCCATTCGACCGACTCGGCCGGTGAGCTTTGTGCCGAAGTCGATGGGAACCTCTTCTCCGGCAAGCAGTCCGATCTGGCGGCTGAAAAACGGGATCACTTCGAGCCTGGGCGGGGCCAGGTATGGGGGTGGACTGACAGAGGTATTCGAAAAGGCAAAGACTCCGGCATCTTCCAGGAAGAATGATCTCTTCTCTGGAAAAAATAACGAGAAGCGCGAAAGATTGATCTGGCGCGTGTCCACTTCCGTTTCGCCGAAGTCCGTATTTGCGGTCGCCGTCAGCTTCAGATTGGGAGTGAAGTTGTAGGAAATGTCGAGTCCCGGCTTGCCGGTGATCGTGTCGTTCGCATTTGCGCTGCTATGCAGCCAACGGCCGGCCAAAAACGGCCGCATATCCAGACCGACGCCTTGTGTGATGCCCTCGAGGTTGGAAATTTCACCCGCTTCCGACACCTGGTGGAACTGCGTTTCCAGGCGGGCTCCGGCCCAGCGAGCTTCCTCTAGCTTTCGCTGAATCCGTCGAGAGATGTTGAATCCCCAGACCCCTCCCCCGGGGGAAAACCCCAGACTCTTAAACGGTATTGCAAATTCGGCGGACCATCCCTGATCCGTTCGCTGGGTCCGAACCTCCCACACAGCATCCCAGTTCATGTTCGATTGACCGTTTGCGAACAGGAGGCCGTCTACCAACGCACCCGCCGGGTTCGTGGCGAAGTAAAAGGCGTTGCGTTGGTCTCGATATGTATCGAGCACAATCTCAATCCGGTCGTCAGAGTCCAGGTTGGCGTCGCGAGCCATCTGCATGCCGACGATTCTGTCCGGCTCTGATTCGTAGGACATAACGCCGATATAAAGATTATTCGCATCGCGGAGCAGCGTGACCTCCGTATTCTCAGTCGGACTTTCTCCGGTTACCGGTTCCCTCTGCGTCAACTCGCCAATTTTCGGCGCCATCAGCCATTCCCGCTCGTCGAGGAATCCGTCGACGCTGATGTCCGACGTAATTGTTGTGACAGTTGCAGAACGAACCGACCGAGGAAGGCTGCTTTCCTCTTGCCCGGCGGTGGCCAATACGGGTGACGAGACGCATACCCATATGAGGACCAATACGCGTGGGAAAGAATTGCTGTTCATTAGATCAGCTTTCGTCGACTGCTGTGACAGGTAAGACGTCGGACATCGAAATTCCGGCGTCTAGAATAGCGTCTCGACCTGGGTTCGGGTGATTAATCTCAATCTGTTGGACGGAGAACCGCCGTTACGCAACAGTCTAGGGCCATGACAACGGGGCCCATCAGGCGTGAACCACGTTGGAGCAGAGGCGACCATACGTCCAAGTGGATTCAGGAGCCAAAAACTCGAAAAGGTCAATACAAAATGGGAGAACGGGTATGCCGACCAGGTCGAAGTCACCGACTACCATTAAACGTCAATCCCGAAGCAAACCGTTGGTGACGCGCCCGATGCCAACCCAACATCCTCGGACGCGTCCAGGCGAAATGTTGCTCGAGGAGTTCCTCAAGCCCCTTGGCGTGACACAATCTGCCTTTGCCATTCGTCTCGGGGTATGTTTTCCCCGTCTGAACGGGATCATACGTGGCAAGAGGACCGTCACTCCTGACACGGCCCTGCGATTGGCACGCGTGACCGGGATGAGCGCCGATTCTTGGCTGGGGCTACAGCAGGACCGGGACCTGTGGCATGCCCTGCGATCGGCCAAAACTGCATTGGACGAGCGGGAGACGCTCCCGCATGTGAGCTGATCTCACGGCCGGGTTCCCCGAGGTCGTTCCAATAAGTGTGTAAAAAGAAAAAGGCGGTGTACGCTTTCGGTGAACTATTAACCGCAAGCAAATCCCGGGGCCAACCGGGAGAAAGGTACACCACCCATGGAGAAGAAGAACACACCGGAAGTAGCGGCGTCAACGAAGCAGTATGAGGTTCTGGAAGATTGGGCGCGATCACGAGTGCAGGATAGGCTCCAGGAACTTCTGGAAGACGAAGTGACGCAGTTCTTGGGTCGAAGGAAATCGGAGCGGAGTTCGGATCGACGGGGCTACCGGAACGGTCACGGGAAACCGCGACGGTTTGCGATGTTGAACGGAACGATGGAGGTTCGTCGGCCCCGGGTCCGGAACACGACCGAGCGCTTCGAGAGTGAGATTCTGCCGTACTTTCACCGGAAATCGAAGCAGCTGGGGCAACTGCTTCCCGAACTCTATCTTCACGGCCTGGCCACAGGAGACTTCGAGCAGGCAATGCGCGGACTGCTGGGTGCGGGCGCTCCGTTGTCGCGGGCGTCGATTCAACGGCTGAAATCGACATGGCAACTGGAATACGACGAGTGGAGCCAGCAGGATCTGTCCGAGCTTGAGGTGGTGTATCACTGGGCGGACGGCTTGTACGTAAAAGCGGGGATCGCGAAAGAACGGGCGGCACTACTGGTGATCATCGCAGGCCTGTCAGACGGGCGTAAAGTGCTGTTGGCCTGTGAGAGCGGTCAGAGGGAGAGCAAGGAATCCTGGAGTCGTATTCTGCGGAACCTCAGGGATCGGGGTCTGAAGCTGGGACGACTGACCGTTGCCGATGGTCACCTGGGAATTTGGTCCGCCCTGGCCGAGCAACACCCCGAGGGCCAGGAACAACGCTGCTGGAACCACAAGTCGATGAACGTGGTGGATCACCTGCCAAAGACCGACCAGCCGGCGGCCAGGCAGCTTCTCCACGGGATGGCCTTCGCCGACTCCCGAGCCGCATGCGAACGTAAGCGGGATCAGTTCATTCGCCGATATCAAAAGAACTATCCGAAGGCGGGTGAGACGCTGTTGCGGGACTGGGATCGGATGATCACCTTCTATGCGTTCCCGAAGCAACACTGGGTGCATCTGAGAACGACCAACATCGTTGAGTCACCCTTCGACATGGTGCGGTTGAGAACCAACGCCGCTCGTCGCTTCAAGCGTGTCGAGAATGCAACTGCGATGATCTGGAGGTTACTGCGTGTCGCTGAGAAGGCTTGGCGGCACTTAAAGGGTTCCGATCTCTTACAAGAGGTCTATGATGGTCAGCAATTCGCTGACGGCATCAGAGTCGTGTCCAAATCGAAGGCCGCCGCCTGATGACTTTTACACACCTTTTGTAATGACCTCGGGTTCCCCCGGCACGAGGTTTGAAATACCCAGACTTTCGTAGACACTCTTGAGAGCTAAAATGAGGCACCCTGGGCGTTGCATATATGAAACAGCAGCGATACACGGACGAGTTCCGGAGGGAAGCGATCCGGCAGGCCACCGAGAAGAGGCATCCGGTTAAGGAAGTGGCTTAACCGTTCGGGGTGCCCGCCTACAGCTTGTACAGGTGGATCAAGACTGATGTGTGCCGGGGGCCCGGCTATAATGTCGAATCATGATGTTCCGAGGACTCATCCTGTGCGTGTCGTTCTTGATCTGTGTGACTTTTGGGACGGAAGCCTTCGGATTGCGACAGCCACGACAATCGAACGGTTCGGCCGGGTTGAATGTTCGATGGATTCACGGCAGCGGGGATTGCAGCGAGAATCAAGATCCACCCGTTCAGGTGTTTCGATTTAGTGACAGCACGTGGATCCTGCGTCAGAACAAGTGCATACACTACGAGGCCCCCTTCATTTACCTCCTGTTGGGGGGTCAACAGGCGCTGTTGCAGGACACCGGCGCTGTGTCTGGGTCGGATGGAATCCGGAACGCCGTCGACGGGATTATCGAACGTTGGCAGGAGGCTCGAGGTGGAGAGTCGGTAGGCCTCATCGTCAGTCACTCCCACGGACACGGAGACCACGTTGCTGGCGATCGCCAGTTTGAAGACCGGGACAACACCGTCGTTGTTGGCGAAGGGGTCGAAGACGTCCAGGCCGTATTTGGCATTTCCGACTGGCCCCGGGAGATCGTGGAGTTCGACCTGGGCGGGAGAGTAATCGACATCATTCCGATTCCGGGCCACGAGGAAAGCCACGTCGCGATCTATGACCGTCAGACACGGATTCTAATGACGGGAGATACCCTGTATCCCGGGCGACTCTACATCCGTGATTGGGCCGCCTACACGGGGAGCATCCGCAGTTTACTGGAGTTTACGCGGACCAGACCCGTGTCCCACATTTTTGGCACCCATATCGAGATGTCGAGCCAGCCCGGCCGCGACTACCCAATCGGAACACGGTATCAACCCGACGAACATCCTTTGCAGTTGGGTTTGTCCCACCTGGTAGAACTGCACCAAGCGCTCCTGGCGATCGGAGACGAGCCCAGGGTGGAAGTGCACGACAGCTTCATAATCGTCCCGATACGGTAGCTTTTCCTGACCATGGGTGGTGAGTCCCCACTCCACGGAATCTAAGGAAGAAGAGAAGGTCTTGTTGCAGTATCGGATGCCGATTCCGAAACGCGGCGTTGTTTGCCCGAATGGCATTGCAAACGATTCTCAAGTCCTGTAGCTGGACTCCAGTGTCGGGCTGTCCGTGGCGGTACGAAGAATTTACGAAGGCCGAGCCCTTTTATGGCAGTATTGTTTATCCGCAAGGGAGGGAGACATCATGCGCATGACCGCGTTAGTTTTCGCTTTGGTGCTGTTGCTGCCTGGACCCGCAGTCGCCCAGGAATGGGAGGAGTATGTCAACACGCAAGACGGCTTTAGAGTGAACTTTCCGGGGCAGCCCGAGGTGAGGGAGACCACCTGGACATCGCAAATGGACTACATCCTTCCCGCGCGTGTATACAGCGCCGGCAGAGGCTCCGAGCACTACTCGGTCACCGTTGTCGATTACACAGATCTGGAACGACAGGGTATCGAGCGATCCACGACGTGTCCCCCCGGCAACGCCCAGTGCCGTGAAAACGCCCCCGACACCATCGGGCCCGGGTATTGGAAGCAAGATGAGCGGGGGGCGATCGTGTATGCGACGTTCAAGCTCCTTGAGCGGGACGCCACGCTCACAAATCTGGTTTGGGACTGGCAGGACATGGTTGAAGGACACTCCATACACCTCACCAACAACGCCGATCAGTCCCGCACCTTTGCGTACATCCTGATGCATGAAAACAAACTGTATATTCTGGAGGGCACGGTGCCGAATGGATACCCGGAACCGGGTTTGTTCCAGCAATCGATGGGGTGGGTTGACGAAGACGGGCAAAGGATTCGTTACGAGATGATTTATTCCAACTCGTACCACGGTCTGGGCGTGTACCCGGTACCGCCTGTCGTTGGCGCCGGTGCCGGGAATCCGGTGGGTGTTGGCAGATAAACCCGGAGGTATGAAACACAGCGGCCTCTCCTCAGCCCTATCCCGTTAAACATTGCACGCCCCGCTTGTTTCGTCTATGCTCTCGCCTATAATTCCTGTCTCTTTTCTTGCAGTGTATGAAGACGCTGGAGGGGGTGAATGATGCGCCTGATTCCAATTGTCTGGGCAGCCCTGGCGCTGTCTATCTCCGAGCCTTCCCTCGCCCAGGAATGGATTGAGTTTGCCAGTCCGGAAGATCGCTTCACGTGCAATTTCCCGGGCGAACCGAACATAGCGGAGACGACCTACCTGTCGGAATATGGGGCCGATCTGCCGGCGCGTGTATACAGCGCCACCCAAGGCCAGAGCCGCTATTCCGTAACGGTCGTCGACTACAACCAGTCCCAACCTATACTTACAGAAAAAGCTGAGGCCTGCCCACCGGGCGCCGAACCCTGCACGGGATCTACCACCACCGGTGCGGGATACTGGAGGAACGATGTGCGCGGCGCGATTGTCCATGCGTCGTGGCAGTTCATGCAACGGGACGTTGAGCTGACTGACTACATGTGGAATTTTATCGACCTCGTGGAAGGACACCAGCTGCAGCTGACCAACAACACCGACAAATCCCGCACGTACGCATCGATCTACATGCACGAAAACAAGCTGTATATTGCAGAGGGAATCGTGCCGGCGGGTTACCCGGAGCCGGGGATCTTTCAGCAATCCCTAGGATGGCTCGACGAGAACGGGGTCGGGCTTCGCTATGAGGCCGTCTACTCCAACGGATCTCCGCCGCCCCCCCGCGTGGACCGGGCGATCCGGCTGGGTCAAGGTCGGATTGACGCTCCTGAGGCGGGTCAAGGGCGCCGCGAGCGCTAATCGCGAAGAGTTATTGTATCGACAACGAGGAGGGGAAGCATGCGGTTCAAACTAGGCCTTGGGCTTGTGGTGATTTGTGGCATTGCTCTCGCCGTGCCGGCGTGGGCACACCATTCCCACGGCAACTACGTCGACACGTTTACCGACATTAAAGGTGTGGTCAAAGAATTTCACCTGATCGCGCCACATTCCTGGGTCTACCTGGAAGTCAGGGATGCTAATGGCGACCCGCAAATGTGGGCTTTGGAAGCAACCGGTCGCGCAGGGCTCGAAAGAATAGAAGTGACGCGCGACTACCTAAAACCGGGCGACACTGTCAAAGTGCGCTGCCATCCTCACAGGGACGGCTCAAACGGCTGTCTTCTGGGATTTCTGAAGGCCCAGGACGGAACCGTAAAAGATTGGGACGGCAATAACGCGCCTCCACCGACTGATTTCTGAGAGCTCCGGACTTACTGTTTGAACATTGTTACGAGATTTCGACGCTATCTCCAGACGGCGGATAAGCATAACCTCGAACCCTCGATCGAAAGATTTCACAACACGCGCATGCCCGGGCTACACAGACATTGTGGCGCCGTCAACGAAACGGGATCGATGCCAGGCGGGGGTGAGCTGCTCGGCCACCGGAATGCCAGCATGGCGTAAACGCCCGTGATTTGACGGCAAGGCAGTCGCCGAATTACGGACTTTCCCAGATTCGCGCACTTAAGAGAGTGAACTACCTCGGTGGAAGCCGACGTGCTTTCAAAAGCATCATGACGAGACTGGCTGTGAGCAATAATTTGCGAGGAGCATCCCAATGGCGCCGACTCTGGAAGAACGTGTCGCTTATCTGGAAGGCAAAGTGGAAGAACACACCCGGGGTATCGGGGAACTTCATTAACTGATTGTCCGCACTGACGGGCATGTCCTGGGGCTGGACCAGAAGGTCGATGGAGTTCGCCACGAACTCGCTTCCCACATTGGCGCCCTTGATCAGAAAGTGGATCGTTTCCGTGACGAACTTGCCGGGCGCGTCAGCTCCCTCGATGGCCGTCTCAACGCCCGGATTGACGGGTTGGATCTGAAGATCTCCCGTCAATCCACATGGCTGGTGGGCATCCAGGTCGCCGTCCTGATTGCTGTCATTGGCTTTCTCGTTCACGTTTGAGACCCATTTTATTGTCCCGTGGCTCAGTCCTCCGAAAACGGATTTGTCCCGGGTCAGCACCTGTCTCTGCCACGGCCCGAGCGATACCCCTGAAAAACTTCTGCTACCTCCTGGACCTGAGCCTATTTCACCTGGCTCAGCCTTACCACTGTGGCCCTGAATTTTTCGCTGTAGCGTGCGGTCGTACTCGGCCCCGGTTTGGGCACCTGCGAACCTCCAGACCGGTTACTCGAGGGTGAGGTACCACGATTTGATCGAGTCGGGGAAATAGTTTGACCGTAACTCGAACAATAGGTGTGTCATGTACTATTCAGCGGGTTCGATCCGCATCACTCGCCCCGGCGCATCCGGGTCGGCATAGGTCGTGAAGTAGATCAATCCGTCCGGACCCTGTCGCAAATCGCGGACCCACTGGCCGATTTCCGTGAACAGGGATTCCCGTATGCCGGGGCCCGAGTCGGTCATTTCCACGTGATTGACCTGCTGGGTGCGAAGCCCTCCTACGAAAAGGTCGCCCGTCCATTCCGGAAACCGGTTGCCGGTGTAGAACATCACGCCAGAAATATGGACATCCGGGTCCCATACGATATGCGGTGCCGTCAACCCGACACCCATCGGAGCGGGATTTGGGGCGGGATTGGTGCTTGGTCCGTAGCGGACGAAGGGCCATCCGTAATTGGCACCGGCTACGAGAACGCTGACCTTGTCGCCGTGCTCGACGACCCACAACTGTCCTGTTTGGGGATGAACGGCTATTCCATGGATATTGTTATGCCCGTAAGTAAATATTTCCCGACGCTGCCCCTCGCGGCCTTCAAACGGATTCCCGGGGGCAAGGGTCCCGTCGTCCCGCAGTCGCAGGACCTTTCCGGAGTGATCGGCCATGCTCTGGGCGCGGTCTCGCTCGCTTCGACCCCCGGCGGCGGTCATGTAGAGCATGCCGTCTGGGCCAAACGCAATGCGCGCGTTCTGGCGCGCATCCGTCATCGCCCACGCGTCGGCAACGAAAATTTCCGTGATTGCGGTCACCTGGCTACCATCGAAAGTCCCACGCGCCAAAGCTAGGGTGGTGCCGCCCTCGCCGGGCTTGTTGTAGGTGAAATAGATCAGGCGGTTCTCCGCGAAATCGGGGTGCAGGGCAACGTCCATCAAGCCCTTCGATGCCCCGTCGTGGTGCACTGCGGGTATCACGCCGACAGGCTCGGCGAGGAGAGCGCCGCCCTGAACCATGCGTACCTGACCCCCCATCTCCGTGACGAGCAGGTCGCCGTCCGGGAGAAACGCCATGGAATAGGGATACGAGAGGCCTTCGGCGACCGTAACGACGCGAATCGAATATTCAGCAGTCTGAAAATCTCGGGGGCCTGGTTCAGCGGCCTCAGCCCTCGGGTTCGCAGCGGCGGCCGCCTCGTCTGGAGGTGGATCTACAGGGGCGCAGGCCGCGACAAAAGTCAACCCCAGCATGGCAACGAACCTAGCAGTCCAGAAGCGATTGGGTGAGAATGCATCCCGCATAACGAGCCTCCTTTGAAGACAGGAAATGTCGGCAGTGAAGAGACGATATCATGAACGGACAACAAAGTCCTGAAGTCGAAATAGCAGGCAAATCAGAACGTCCGGATCCGCCAGATGTTGGCGGATCGTAGAGCCTCTTCTGAAGCCCCATCGGTTCGAGTCCGGTCCCGCCGACAGCGCTCTTCGATTGTCGCGGGGCAGCTCTTCTGATAGCTCCGCCCGTTGAGCCACGCTTTCTCATCAAGACCGCTGGTGTTGACCACCCGCGTGTCTGCGCTGCGGCGAACGCCTCGCTCGGGAAGCTCGCCGTCTATGAGCCCACTCGCATCGATGAAGACGTCACGGCCGACCACCCGGTGCCGTGCTGCACACCGGTTTGAGGAGAAAAAATGCATCCGGCACCTCTAATCCAGCATATTGTTGTAGTTTGATTTGGGCCCTGGCGGGCCTTTCTTGCCGTCGCACCCGGCTTGATGGCCAGCCTCCGAGGAGACTCACAGACTCACCTCCAAACCAGGTGACTGTTGCTGATTCCTGGGTAAAAACGCCCTATAGAGTTCCTACCGAAAGTGAACACTGATGGGGGGGGGCACTTCACCGGATGGAAGAGGCTTTAGCTTTAGCTTGAGAGACGGAACGGCACCCAGACGCAAACCAAAGTCTTTCTTCCCGTTCCTGTTTGTTTCGATCCTGCTGACGGTGCCTCTCGACGCCGCACAGCGCGGCCTCGAAGACTTCGCCGGCCGTCGGCTGATGTCAGTCTACAGACTTCAGCCGGGTGAATCGATCGATCTGGACGGGGTGCTCGACGAAGCCCTTTGGGACCGTCCGGAGCCCGCCTCCGATTTCATTCAGGTGGATCCCGACAACGGCGCGCCGGCCACCGAACGCACCGAGGTCCGGATTGTCTACTCCGCCGACGCGCTCTACATGGGTGTCGTCTGTTACGACCGCAGCCCCGAAGGCATGATGGGCAACACAATGTTGCGAGACGCCGCGCTCTCGTCCGGAGATCGATTCATGTGGATCTTCGACACGTACCTGGACGAAAGGTCCGGCTATTTCTTCGAGATCAACCCCTCCGGATCCATGGGCGACAGCCTGGTCTTCCCGGCGGGCGAGCAGCAGCGGGCCTGGGACGGGATCTGGACAGCGCGCATACGCCGGACCGAGATCGGGTGGATCGCCGAGATCGAGATCCCTTTTCGGACGCTCAACTTCAATCCGGACGGGGTGGCTTGGGGCATCAACTTCCAGCGGACGGTGCGCCGGAAGAACGAAGAAAGTATATGGAACGGATACGCCCGGAACCAGGACTTGAGAACCATGTCAAATGCGGGTCTGCTCACAGGCCTGTCCGACGTCAACCCGGGTATTGGCCTTGACGTCCGACCGTACATCGTGGGTTCGGCTCTCTACGATTCGCGAAGGCCCGACCCCAACAACCGGAGCCTGTACACCGGTGACACGGGACTCGATTTCGACTATGCGGTGACGCCCAACCTGCGCGCTAGCTTCACCCTGAATACGGACTTTGCCGAAACCGAGGTCGATGACCGCCAGGTCAACCTCACGCGATTCCCCATCCGGTTCCCTGAGAAGCGCGAATTCTTTCTCGAAGGCAGCAACTACTTCGATCTGGCGACTCCGTTCCAGGCGTTTTTCAGCCGTCGCATCGGCTTGAACGAAGGCGTACCGCAGCGTATCGAATATGGGGCGAAGCTGACCGGACAGGTCGGCACGCACGACATCGGGGTGATGCAGGTGCGGACAGCGGAAGAGGGCGGCCGGCTCGGTGAGGACTTCACGATCCTGCGGGGTCTCCGACGCTTCTGGAGCGAGTCCATGGTCGGAATGCTCTACACCCGCCGTGCGGCCCGGGCGGGTGAAACGATTTCTCCGATTGGGAATTCAGAGGTCCCGGATCCACTCCACACGATCGCCCTGGATTTCAACCTCACCACCCGAAGATTCCTGGGAGACAAGAACCTGCGGATGCGGGGCGACATCATCCATACGTAGAACCCCGCGGGCACAGGCAAGAGTTCACGCGCATCCATAGGGATCACGTACCCGAATGACCTGATCTTCGCGCACCTTCGCGTAAACGACAGGCAGGACAATTTCGATCCCGCCGTGGGCTTCAATGACCGGCGGGGTATCAAGCAAATGGTCAGCAATCTGACGATAGCGCCTCGTCCGGAGAACCACCCCTTGATCCGACAGGTCTCCTTCGGCGTCAACGTGGACCGGATCACCAGCCCGTCGAACAAACTGCTGTCGCGCAACCTGAGCTTTTCGCTCCTCTCGGTCAACACCCATGCCGGGGACAACGTCCAGTTTGAGATGTCCCGGAAATACGAGCGCCTCGAACTCGACTTCCGCCAGCTGCGTATTCCGGACCATCCTGAACACTGATTCCGATCCATCGTGAACACCGATTCCGGGATCGTGAACGCGGATTCCGGGATCCTGAACAGTGATTCCGGTGATCCTGAACACCGATTCCGGCCATCGTGATCACTCGTCGGTAGCGAAGTTTGGAGCTTTTAGGTTCTCCTGAAGCACAGGAGGGCCTTGATGGCAACGAAACGACTACCGATGAGACAGATACGCGAGATTCTACGACTCAAACACGACCAACAGCTCAGCCACCGGGCGATCGCCAGCGCATGTCGCGTGGGCTTGGGCACCGTTGCGGACTACTTGGGACGGGCCAAGCAGGCCGGACTGGAATGGCCGCTGCCCGAAGACCTGGACGAGGCAGCGCTTGAAGCGCGGCTGTTTCCCCGCGCGGGACCGGGCTCCCGGGAACGGGTGGCTCCGGATGTAGAACGGATCCACCAGGAGTTGAAGCGTGTTGGAGTCACCCTGCACCTGCTGTGGGAAGAGTACCGAGAAGCGAATCCAAAGGGATATGCCTACAGCCAGTTCTGTGAGATCTACCGGCGTTGGGCCCAGAAATTGAAGCCCTCGATGCGACAGGTGCACCGCGCCGGAGAGAAGACCTTCATCGACTTTTCCGGCAAACGGCCACAGCTGACGGATCCACGGACGGGCAAAGCTATTCCAGTCGAGTTGTTCGTCGCTGTTCTGGGCGCCAGCGGTTACACCTACGCGGAAGCGACACCGAGCCAGAAACTCCCCGATTGGGTCGGCGTGCATATCCGCATGGTGGAGTTCTTCGGCGGATCGAGCCGGATCTGGGTTCCCGACCAACTCAAGAGTGCCATTACCCAGCCCTGCCGCTATGAAGCAGGCGTCAACCGTACCTACCAGGATGAGGCCGAACACTACGGCGCCGTTGTCATACCGGCCCGGCCGCGGAAAGCTCGGGACAAAGCGAAAGTTGAATCGACCGTCCTGGTCGCACAGCGGTGGATCCTGGCCAGGATCCGGAATCGCACGTTCTTCAGTCTGGCCGACTTGAACGGAGCCATTCGAGAGTTGCTGGTGGAACTGAACCAGCGGCCGATGCAGAAGCTTCGAGTATCCCGCCTGGAACTCTACGAGCGGCTGGATCGACCGGCATTACAGCCCCTCCCGACCAACCGGTATGAACAGGCCGAGTGGAAGGACTGTCGTGTCAGCATCGATTACCACATTACCGTGGACCGCCATCCTTACAGCGTGCCCTGCCAGTTGATCCATGAGAGGGTGGAAGCGCGTTACACGGCGTCCATTGTCGAGGTCTACTACAAAGGCCGGCGCGTGACGTCCCATCGCCGTCGCTACGATCACAAGCCGTCGACTCTGTCCGAACATATGCCCAGTGCCCATCGGGCCCATGCGGAATGGACACCGTCCCGGCTGATTAGTTGGGCGGAGAAAACTGGCCCCAAGACCGGCCGCCTGGTCGAGGAGATCATGAAACGGTGGCCGCATCCGGAACAGGGGTACCGGGCCTGCCTGGGATTGATGAGTCTAGGTCGCCGCTCCGGCGCCGAGCGGCTCGAAGCCGCCAGTGCGCGGGCGCTGCACTTGCAGTCCTATAGCTACCGCACCGTCAAGAACATCCTGTCGTCGGCCCAGGACCGGTTGCCTTTCGGGGACACCGAAACCCCACCGACGCCCCATCACGACAACATTCGCGGCGCCGCCTACTATGCGGACCCCGAGGAGACGCACTCATGCTAATGGAACAAACCCTGGAGAAGATGAACCAGATGAAGCTATCGGCCATGGTCGAGGCCCTGGAGCAGCAACGCCGCTCGAATCAGTACACGGATCTCGGCTTCGAGGAACGTCTGGGCCTACTGGTGGATGAGGAGTGGACGGCCCGGGAGCACCGCAAGCTCACCCGACGCCTGCGCGCGGCGAAGCTGCGCGACGCGACGGCATCGCTGGAAAACGTCGACTTCAAACATCGTCGCCGTCTGGACCGTTCCCAAGTCCTCGCCCTGGGCTCCTGCGGGTGGATCCAAGACCGGCACAATCTTCTCATCACCGGTCCGACCGGCATCGGAAAGAGTTTTCTGGCTTCGGCTTTCGTCGAACGCGCCTGCCGGCGGGGTTTTAACGCCACCTACGTCCGCATGCCTCGGCTCTTGCACCAACTGGCGGTCGGCCGTGGCGACGGCTCCTACACCCGAGTCCTGGCCCGTCTGGCCAAAACCGATCTGCTGGCCATCGACGACTGGCTCCTGGCCCCGCTGCGCGACGCTGAACGCCGGGACCTGATCGAAGTCGTCGAGGAACGGAGCGAACGTTCCGCCATCTTGATCGCCAGCCAGCTCCCGGTCCCCGACTGGCACGGCGTCATTGGCGACCCGAACCAGGCCGACGCCATCTGCGATCGCCTCCTCCACAATGCGCACCGTATCGAACTGAAAGGGGCATCGATGCGGCAAACCAAGACCCAACCCAAGACGTTGAAGGAGTCCCGATGATCGGCGCACCGATGCATCCACACGCCGCCGCCAGGGGGTACTCCAGGCCAGCCCCGGACCCAATCGTCGCTCCTGCGCAATCCTCGCGCGAAGGAAGTGCGGGAATCCGGGTCCGGGCGCGGAACGCGCGCCTCACGCAGGGCACGGGGCCTGTGGAAACTGCCGCAGCCGTGCAAATGGGAATGGTGGCCTTCGGCCGACTTTCTCTTGATCATTTCCACCGCTGCTTGCAAAAGCCTCCGCGAAAAACGCTCCCGGCTTTCGCACAGTTACACACAGGCCGGCGGCGATTTATCACAATAATTTTGGAAAGGACTAAAACAGAGAAAACCTGGACTCTGAAGGAATAAACTGAGACGCTAACCCGTCGCTTCGCTCCGGCGAGTGTTCACGATGGCCGGAATCGGTGTTCATGATTCCGGAACTGGTGTTCACGATCAGCGGAATACCCAGCCAGCCACAGGGCGATATTGTTCTGCCTCAGGGCTCGGAACACCGATTCACTCGCTTTGAGGTGTCCTGGAATACAAGCAACCAGCGTGTCCTCGCGATCGGCGGGAATTATTCCTGGGGCGACTACTTCAGCGGGACTCGACGGGAGTTTGCGCCACGCCTGGAGATTCGTCCGTAGGTCGGTCTCGTCATGAACTTCAGCGGACAGTTCAACCGCATCGAACTCGCCGAGGGCAGCTTCTCGACAAGGCTGCTGCAGTCTCAGGTCAATAAGCAGTTCAATCCATGGATATCGGTAGCGAGCAATCTGCAATACGACACGCTGAGCCGCATCATCGGCTGGCAGGCGCGTTTCCGCGGGATCATGAAACCCGGGAACGACATATACTTCGTCTACACGCAGAACTGGCGGGACAACCTGGGCGACATCGCAGAAGCCGCCCGCATCGAGACGATCGACCGGAAAGCTGCCTCGAAAATCATCTACACGCACCGATTCTAGCCAAGCCCCCGTTGAGGCCGAAGATCATCAGACGCTAATATTTGCCCGAATTCCGAACAGGGAATGACTCACAATAGGCCTCTCTGTGCTGGGTCGCAGTTCGCAGGAGAGACACAGTCCAACTGAGAAAACGTGGTGGTAGCGTCAACTGATTGGTGGGCACAAAGTGCGCACGTACGGGAGAGCTATTTCCCCCGCTGTTTCGATTTATAGACGGCAGGCGTTCGAGGTCGGTTTGTTCACACCATTCTAACGAAGACCACTTTCAACGGAGTGCCTGAGCGAGATTCCTTGCCTGCGCACCTCGGCCAACCACTCCAGCGTCGCGTCCGCACATTCGATCAGTACGGTCTGATAGCGATCGACAGCATCGCTGCTTACGAACGGATGCGAATCGCCCGGACCCCGGAACCTCAGGGCCTTGAGTTTATCGAGGGTTTGGTCATAATTCGTATGACTCGATAGATGAACATCGGCCCGGGTTCTCAACACGATGTCCCGAAAACGGTCCGCCGACTCCCGGTAAATGCTGACGGCCTCGAAGGGATCCGCGTAGTGCCCGAATCCAAAAGCGGTGCCTCCCCACAAAGCGCCGAGGTGGGGACTGTCTCCATCTCTGAGCGGAATCAGCGTTGAAATCGTGCCGGGTGTGTGACCCGGCGTTACATACAGCGTGAGCGTCGTGTCGCCGAGCGTCAATTCCATACCGTCGCTGGCCACCAGGTCTCTTCTGGGTTTGACCTCTTCGGGAGCATTGGAGTTCTCGATCAGTTCCCAATCTCTTTCGGCCATGATGACCCGCGCGCCGTAGCGGTCCTGGAGGGTTCTGGCTCCGAGATAATGGTCGGAATGGCCGTGGCCGATGATGACATACTCGATATCCGCCGGGTCGAGACCGAACGCGCGCAACCCGTCAATGATTTGCGCTTCAACCATGTATTCGAAAGCCGTATCGTGCAGAATGATCCCCTCGGATGTCGTCACCGCCCACATCGAATGATGATTGTCCCCGACGTAGTACAAGTTGTCGAACACCTTCGCGGGCTCTTGGTACCATGCCCCGCGCGGGGGAGTTCCGTTAAAGATGAGGTTCGTATTGTGGTGGCCAAAAACGCCTTGGTACCATGCGTCGTTCGGCGAAGCGTCGGAAACCGATACGCCGCCTCGAGTGTCCGGGTCATTGACCAACACACCGTCCGTGACCATCCTCCGGCGCGGAGGACGCTCGCCGCAGAGTTGATCGAAAAGCCCGGAGAAATCATGTCCCGGACGGTGCGTGGCAGCCATGGCTGCCGCCGCATGAGATTCGCCTGCGGTGACGGTTTCCTGGGCATTCGCATCGGTTGCGACCCAACCCGCGAGAAGTAAGAAGCCACAGAGCGCTCCTGCCAAACGGTGCTTCCCAGGCATACTCATTCCCCCCTTCGGTAGGATTTTGGGATTCGAATTGTGTTGAGATTGGCGCGATTGTATCACATCGGATCTGAACGAACCTGCGTCAGCATTGTGTCGTAATCCTCGCTGCTCAATTGGACAACTTTGCCATCCGCTTGACGCTGATTCGCGCGTTCTATAAGATTCCGCTCTACTTTTCCCTCACTGCGGATGAACGTGCGGGAGGTCGTCGCCTGCGACTCTCCGAGTTAGGACCACGAAGGAGGACCGAACCATGAAAAAGATGTACGGTGTTCTTGCCCTAATGGTGTTCGTAGCGGGGGCCATTGCCCCGACGATGGCCCAGGATACGGGCATGGGTTTCTTCGTCACCAGCGTGGCCCCGGGCGATGGTGGAGGCGATTTGGGCGGCCTGCGTGGCGCTGACAGGCATTGCCAGTCACTGGCCACCGCCGCGGGCGCCGGAGACAAGACCTGGCGGGCCTACCTCAGCCAGTCCCATCCAGCGCTGCAAGTTAATGCGCGAGACCGCATCGGCTCGGGTCCCTGGTACAACGCCAAGGGCGTTATGATCGCCCGGGACGTTGAACACCTGCACTCGGACAACTCCAACATCACGGAAGAGACCGCCCTCACGGAAAGAGGCGAAGTGCTTCCACCAGAAAGCAACGACATCCTGACGGGATCGCGGCTCGACGGCACCGCGTGGCCATACGCGCTTTTGGACCAGCTCAACTTTGACGGTCACACTCTGACCTGCCGCGACTGGACCAGCAGTGCCCTAGAAGACCTCGGCACGCTCGGACATATCAATCGCAGGGGCAACGTCGGCTATGCGCCCTGGAATTCCACGCACCCGAGCCAGGGCTGCGACCCGGAGAGTATTGCGGCCAGCGGCGGATCGGGCCTGCTCTACTGCTTCGCGGCCGACTAGCCTACACAACGATGCTAGCGCCGAATTTAGAACAGAATGGTCCGGATTGTGGCTCCGATTTCAGCGCTCTACGCAACCTCTTGAAAGCATACCGAAACCCCGATTTTAGTGGGTCAAACGCACCTGCCACTCTCAACCCCAGTTGACTGGATATGACCCGTTTTAACTACAGGGTCCCCCACAAATCTCCCGATAGTCGAACCGGCTAAAAAGTGGCACCCAATGGCACCTACGGCCCGCCGCCGCAGACGACGTAGGGACCGAGTTTCGTGTCTCGCGCTCGCCACACCTCTCCCATGCCACCTTTACCCAGCTGTGAGAAGAACCCTTATTGAGCGAGCTTGCTGCCAGATTACCTTGGTTGCACAAAATTACAGGCAGGATTTCACGTCAATGAAACAGTCACGTTGACGGTTTTGGGTGATACAGGAATCTGGATTGTCGCGAGCCGGTCTTCAGGCATTTTGCGGGGAGATCGCAGTGTTCAGAAAGTCGGTGTCCGCCGGAAAAACTGGCTTTGAAGCGCCGTATGTAACGCTCGCGTTCTCGGCATCACTCCTCGACTGGCACTGTGATCTTGAGATGAGCCCTGGCGGGGCAGCCAGATACCCGGGGCCGGCGCCGCTACAACCGCCGATCAGTTCGTGCTCGCGGGCAGGCCGGTCTCGAGGAGCGTCAGATTGATCGCTGCCCCCATCGCCCGGTACCCGGCGTCATTCGGATGAATGTGATCGCCGGAGTCGAACATCGGATTCAGTTGGGTCGGATGGCTCGGATCGCGTGTGACCGCGTCAAAATCGACGAACGCATCATAGCCTTCACGGCTCCGAATCCAGTCGTTGACTGCCCGGCGCGTGGCTTCGTTCTCCGGCGTCCAGAGGCTTCCTTCGAACGGCGTAAGCGTTGCACCGATCACTTTTACTCCGTGCGCGTGCGCCCGCTCGATGATCTGCTTGTGGGCCATGATGAGTTCGGCGGCCGTCACCGGCGGCATGGTGAGATTGCGGTCTACGCCAGTGTATCGGATATCGTTGATACCTTCGAGAACGATCAAGTGCGTCAGCCCAGGCTGCGTGAGCACGTCGCGATCGAGCCGAGCCAGCGCGTTGGGGCCGTTGCCGTCAACCAGCAGCCGGTTGCCGCCGATGCCCAGATCAAGGACCCCCATGTCGACTCCCTGCGCGTTCAGGCGTCGAGCGAGTTCATTCGGCCAGCGATTGTTCGCATCCGGGGTGCTGCGGGTGCCGTCGGTGATCGAATCGCCGAGCGCAACGACAGCGCCGGCCTCTGCTGGCGCCATGACCTCCACGCGAGCCAGGAAGAACCACGACCGCGTCGTCTGCGCGAGGGGCAGATCGAGCTCACCTCCATGATTGCCAGCGGTGGAAACGTAGCTGGTCTGCAGCGCCCCGGTGTGAGTGGTCAGCGGCAGCCGGTCGGCGAGTGTGTCACCGGGAATATAGATGTCGATCGCCAGATCCGCGAGTGCGGGCACGGTCAGGTTCACAGGATCGCTGACAAGGGAGGCTCCGGCGGGAATCGTGACGGCGGCGCTACCGTCAAACATCACCGGTCGGCCGGTAGCCTCGACGATGGCGGCGTTCTTATCGCGCAGCGCAACATGCGCTGCACCGACCCCCAACGGCGCCGTGCCGAATGCGTTGCTGAGGACGACCCGGATCTGCTGGCCCCCGAGGCTCACGTGCACGATCTGCCGAAGCGTCTGGTTGTTGAACGAAGACACCGGTGGCGGACCGTCGGCGGCCCGCCACCCTCCGCCCGCCTGCCCTGGCACGGCCAGAGGGCGCTCGACTAGCGCCGTCGCCCAGGTGCCAACCCACCGCTCGCCTTGGGCCTGGGCGCTTAGCGCCGGCTGGAACGCGATGATGTGCAGCGCAATTGCGGCTCCCGCCGTCATCTTCAGCCAGAGGCTGCCAAATGTCTGATGTTGGTTCTCTGATTTCATAAGTCCCTCTCTATTGAACACCTTGCCGGCTGACGGCGAATCTGCGCCACCCGATACCTTCCCAGCTTGAAGGTTACGAGACGAAACGGTTCCCGGCACTGACTCTTCAAGAGCTTCCGAAAGGAGGTGAGTGATTCAATCGCGCAAATCCTGTGTGAGCGCGTGGATCTGGGCAATGTTTTCTCGCACTTTAACGAACTCGTCAATTTGAATGCCGCCGCCTGTCAGCGTCGAGATTGTTTTCAGTATCTGTTCCACCATTGGAGTGATCCCCAGCACCCGGCTTCTAACGCTCTCCTCGGACGGCTCATCGTGGATTGAATAATCAGAAGAGCGCTTGCTAGAAACAAGCACCGGGCAACGAGTCTCATGGTCATGGTGTGGTGTCCTCCCGGCAGACTGCCCCGTTCATGCTGAATGTGCAAGAAAATTCGATCCATCTTCGTCAGGCTGACTCGCCATTCCCAAGTCCTGTATCTGGACTCCTCTGTCAAGTAGGCGTAACTCTCCTGTTCGCTTTTTCCGGCAAATAGATTCAGCAGGACTGACTGGACGTTACGAGGTGAATAGCGACTCGACTGCACCCGTATCTTCGGCCTCAAAAATTGGACCTGTATTGTTCCGGGCCATGATGGAAATTTGCGCGCGGGTTGACATTCCATCCATCCGACGACACTGTCAGCGCTGTGATAGCCGTCAGCTCGGCTTATCCCGCTTATCCGCCAGCTTCACCTCAACTCTAGGATTTGACGACTCGCAGCATCTTGCTTGTGCCGAGTCCTTGAATCTCCGGCATCGAAACGCCAATCTCGTTTTCCCAAAACTTGCGACTCCTGAAGACATCTATAATAAGAGGGAAGTCGCCATCCTGAGAGACAAGAACCCCTCCGGGCACAATACGAGGGTAGATGTTCATTAGGCACGTCCGTGTTGAGCTCGCGAGGTCGACGTCGATGTAGGCCCCCAGAATGGGCCGGTTGAAGTGAGGCAAGGTCTCTTCGAACCACCCTTCCACGAACTCGCAGACATCGATCTTACCGTACCGAGAGATCTTGTTGGTCACTACGTCCCGCGGGCCACGGAACTCGCCTTCTCGAAACCAATTCTTGATTGAATATCCGAAAATGCTTTGTTTGTGATTCTCCGTGTTTGTCGGCAAACCTTTGAACGAATCGAAAACGACCAGCTTCCTTCCTAATTCGTGAGCGACGAGGCTGAATTTCGCAGTGCTCCCGCCCATGTAGCAGCCGGCTTCAACAAATACGCCGTCGTTCGAATCATGTGCATCAATGCGAAACATCTCGACAACGAACGAAAGGATGTGGCTTTCATTGTGAGGGCAAGGAATTTCTCGACTAATTCGCCGAAATTGCCTCATCAGTTCTGTTCGTACCCCATCCGCAGGGCAGGTCTGCTTCCAATCAGCCTTCAGCGGAAGCAAAGCCTTCGCCTCCCTCCAGTGTTCCTTCAAAGTCTCTAGCACGGGACGTTTCCTTCCCTACGTAGGTGTGAGCGTTTGTTCAGGTTATCTTCACTAAATCTTCCGATAAGGACATTCCACTAAGTGAGTAAAAAGAAAAAGGCGGTGTACGCTTTCGGTGAACTTTTAACCGTAAGCAAATCCCGGATGCAATCGGGAGAAAGGTACGCCACCCATGGAAAAGAAGCAAACACCGGGATCAGAACAGTCAACGAATTGACACGAAGATCTTGAAGATTGGGCACGGACCCGGGTTCAGGTTTGGCTCCAAGAGCTACTGGAAGAGGAAGTGGCGGAGTTTCTAGGGCGGGGAAAGTCAGAACGAAGCCCGGATCGACGCGGGTACCGGAACGGGCATGGAAAGCCGCGGCGGTTTGGAATGTTGAACGGCACGCTGGAAGTGCGTCGTCCACGGGTCCGAAACACGGCAGAGCGATTCGAGAGCCAGGTTCTGCCGTACTTTCACAGGAAGTCGAAACAGTTAGGGCAGTTGTTGCCTGAGCTCTACCTTCACGGGCTCGCCACAGGAGACTTCGAGCAGGCGATGCGCGGGATGCTGGGTGCGGGCGCTCTGTTGTCGCGGGCATCGATCCAGCGACTGAAGTCGACGTGGCAGTTGGAGTACGACGAGTGGACCGCACAGGATCTATCCGGGCTCGAGGTGGTGTACCGATGGGCCGATGGTTTGTAGGTGAAGGCCGGGATTGCGAAGGAACGCGCGGCGTTGCTGGTGATCATCGCGGGCCTGTCCGACGGGCGTAAAGTGCTGCTGGCCTGCGAGAGTGGACAGCGGGAGAGCACGGAGTCCTGGAGCCGCATTCTCCGCAATCTGAGGGAGCGTGGCCTGAAGCTGGGGAAGCTTACGGTGGTGGTCACCTGGGTATTTGGTCCACACTGGCCGAGCAACACCCTGAGGGGAAGGAACAGCGTTGCTGGAACCACAAGGCGATGCACGTGGTTGACCATTTACCGAAGACCGAGCAGCCCGCTGGCAGACAACTCCTCCACGGCATGGCCTTCGCCGAGTCCCGGGCTGAGTGCGAACGGAAGCGGGATCAGTTCACCCGGCGGTATCAAAAGAACTACCCAAAGGCGGGTGAAACGCTGCTGCGGGACTGGGACCGGATGACTACCTTCTACAACTTTCCAAAGGAGCACTGGACCCATCTGAGAACAACCAACATCGTCGAGTCGCCCTTCGACATGGTTCGTCTCCCTACCAATGCAGCGCGTCGCTTCAAGAGGGTCGACAACGCAACAGCGATGATCTGAAAGTTACTGCGTGTCGCTGAGAAAGCCTGGCGACACTTAAGAAGGATCCGATCTCCTACAAGAGGTCTATGATGGTCAGCACTTCGCTGATGGCATCAGAGTCGTGTCGAAATCGAAGGCCGCCACCTGATGACTTTTACACACCTTCTGCAATGACCTCCTTCCGATGAACGTTCTGTATAGCAGCACACGCAATCGTTCGTCAAGGTTCAAAGCCCCGGGCTGCAGTTGTAGTCGTATCGCTTTTAGGCGAGTTTCATATCCGGATTCGTGACCCACTGTTTCGCCCAATTCATTTGTTTGTTCAGGGCAAGCCAAGCGGTACGACCGAGTCTCGACAACGCGTCCTTGAAACCAGGCTAGGGGCGACAAAAACTTGATACCTGCCTAGTAGTTTCAGGGACGCTCTAGCGGCGATGGGGGACGCGACATTGTTGGTCCCAGCTGATGCGCCGCACCTCATCAACAGGAACCTCATCAGCAAACCATTGATTTCCCGAGGCCTGAGCGACGTAATTACGAATTCGCCATGAACAGGACAAATCGGGGCAACAAACGGCGTTGGTATTGCCAGTCCGTTAAACTACTGAACACCGTCACAAGTGTCGTCGGCTCCGTGCGCGGCCTTGGGTGTGAGGTCATGGCTGGTTTCTCTCGACCCCCCCGATTCCAGAACCACCCGGGTCACGAAACCGCTCGTTATACGTTTGCACTTCGTCCATCGGCGCGCAGATGGATTCCGTGATTCCCGAGAACAATCCTGTCCAGCCGAAAAAGGTGTAATCTTCGGGTGGGAGGAGCGTGAAGGCTTTCGTATCACCCACCCAGGGAGCTGCGTAGTTTTCCAGGTCATAGAGTGTCATCTGAAGCTGAATCGTGTCGGCATCGACGCGACGGTAGCGCTCCTCGATTCGCGCATGGAAGCTCTTGGGATGCCCCCGCCTGTCGAGCCAGGCCCTCGAATCGAGACCGACTGTATTGACGACAAGCGTGTCACCTTCCCATACGCCGACCGAATGTCCATACCACGCCGGCCCAAGGTTCTCGAGGTTTTCGCCCGCCGGCAGTGCCCGCCCATCTGTCCAGAGAACACGTATTCTGTGTTCCCATTGAATGAGTTGCAGGATCCGGTCGTTAAGGACAAGGAACTCGATGGGCTCGGCATCGAAAAGCAGATTCGGAAATCCATCTGGATTACATTGATAGGTAGGGTAGTTCGAAAGACTCGGGTTGGTGACTGTAATTCTGTCGTCACTTCGGGAAGGAATACGGGTGTCGAGAATCTCCATGCCTCGAGGCGTCAGGGCTGGCCGAGTGGCGCCAAAACTACTGCGACCACCCCCGCTCTCGATCATCAGCCAAATTCCGGTGAAATCACGAGGATCAAACTCGTTTGCGCCCTCCTGTGCCTGCGCCGCCAAGGTACAAATCAGCACTGACGTCAGGGCTCCTAGCACCCTGAAGATACGAATTTGCATCCCGACCTCCTTGCCAAACTTGCCGAAACTCAATCAAAAGGATGAAACGATTTCACATTGAACGTTGCGAAACTCGATGCCTAGGGCTTGATGATGAAACCGTCAATGGTTCTTTCGCGGTGTGTGAAGTGGCAATGGATGCAAGCTTGCTGGACATCCCTGAAGGCCCTCTGGGCCGCGTCGAAGTCGTTGCTGTGAACTTTCTCGACAATGGTCGCGGCGCTCCCATGCGAGATTTTCGCCAACTCAATCGCATCTTGGGTGTTGAAAGATGCCCAATACCGTTCGATTTCCCTGAATAGCCCTTCCAGCTTTGTCGCATCTTCAACGGCAGCCGCAGCGCTGGCCTGAACCTCCTCCTCAGTAGGAGGTCCTGTGGGACGGGGTCCGCCGCCTCCTCCTCGATTTCTGAGTATGCCGCCTCGCTCGTTCAGACGAACCGGTTCATAGCTCCGCGCTCCGGTCCCATCCAGATTCGTTTTCAAGCTATCGGACGTCGCCGCGATATCCTTCATCACATCATCGTAGGACCGGTGCTGTGCAAACGTCGTTATGCTGGCGAACATTCCCGCGACCAATATCGTGCTTAGAACAAAGTGTCGATACATAGTGTCCCTCACTCCTTCTTTGCCATCCAACTTTGCCATCCAATCTTCGCCTGGCTCGCTCACGACCAGCTTGCACAATCTAAATCAAAACACGTTCTCGTAACGCGTAGGGCGCGACGGCTTATATGGCTGAATCCTCGAACTTATATGGCTGAAACCTCGAACGTCTCTGTCAGATAAAGACGGAACCTTTGGATCTTTCCCTCCTCGTTCGTCTGTAGAACCAACATACCCGGGGCCCCAAACCGCCGCCGATCCTCACGCAGAGAATAGGCTGCAATGATCGGGACCGCAATACCGAGTCCGCCCCACGGCAGTGCCACGGAATAGACCAGTTGTACTCCCTGGTATTCTTCTGCTGTCTGACGGACTTGGATATAGTCAATCCTAACGTGAGTTGTCGCAATCTTCTCGACCCATTTCCGAAGTTGCACGCTCCCGCGAAGTATCACCGGTCCAATCTGTTCTTCGTCGTGAGGCGGCAGCTCCGAAAGCACGTCGGCAGCGTAAAGCTCCATCATATTGTCGACAACCTCTTCGAGCCCTATCTGCTCTCCTTCAGGTGTCAACTGCCACTCATCAAGGGCGTTGAGCCGATCCAGCCATTCCACGGCCAACCGTTCGGCATCGCCTATCTCGACCTCGGGTCTCTGCGCTCGCAGATCACACGGGCCGAAGAATGTTATGAATGTCAGAACGACGATCAGTTTTCGCATGGAACCCGATCCTTTGTCTTCAATCTTCTTTTTCTCGTCCTGACCGCAAAATCCGCAGCCGGGGCTTCGGCTCCGTCCCCGAAAAACCGATTCGAAATTTTGTCAAACCAGGGAGAATTCTGTATTCGAGGCTTCCTAGCCCACATCCCTCGCGCAGCGGAAACCTATCCCGATGGTACGGAGTTCAGGATCGCTGAAGTCGCGCATATGGACCGAAACGGACATGTTTCCGAAAGCCCCGCGCCCCGAAAAACTGGATCCTCGAAGACTCTTGTATAAACCGGTATCCGGCCCCCGTGGATTCACTTTCGGCATGAAGGGATAATAATTGTCGTAGAACCAATCGTTGACCCACTCCGCGACGTTTCCAATCATGTCGTAAAGACCGTAGCCATTGGGCGGAAACGTTCCCCCGGGCTGGGGACGGCGAACGCCGCCAAGGACTGCAGGGAGGCCGACGTTGTATTTGGTTCCCGACGATTGTGGCGGGAGCACTCTGAACTCACTCGTATCGATGTCGTCGTCGCCCCAAGAGTAAAGGGCCCGATCGAGTCCGCCTCGCGCCGCTTTCTCCCATTCCGCTTCCGTGGGAAGACGCTTGCCCGCCCACCTGCAGTAGTCGTTGGCCTCAAACCAGTTGACGTTATACATCGGAGTCTGGTCTTCTCCATCCGGAATCTCGCCTTGGGGCCAGTTCCAGGGCGGGGGCGGGCCCGAGTCGGCAAGGAATCGGGCGTAGTCGGCTTGAATCACCTCGTACTTGTCAATGAGGAAGGCATCCAGGTAAATGTGGTTGGCGGGAATGGTGTCCATCCTGTCCCGCGCTAACACACCCATTGTTTCTAAGGTTATGGAGAAAGCACGGCCCATCCAGAACTTACCGGCGGTAATCAACACCATATCTTCTGGCGCTGCTGTCTGCGCCATGCTTGGTAATGCGGCGCAAACCGAACAGAGCAGAGTCAAAATCATCTTTCGCTGCATAGCCTACACGAACAACTCCCCGATGTCGGTCAGCGGAATAAACTCCGGGCCCCCGAGGGGAGCCGTCTGCTGGTATTCAAAGGCACGTCCCGAGGGCGTATCTTCGATTACCTTGGAGTAATCGATGCCCAAACACGAGTAGATCGTCGACGTGTCGTGATCATGCATCGGTTGTTCTCTATGGTTCCAGCCAGTGTCGACAACCTTCCAGCCTCTTTCGTCCGTCCGTCCGATCACCCTTCCCGGCACGACGGGGCCGCCAAGCCACATATCGGTGAAACACAGGCCCCAGTGATCCCGGCCCTGGTTGGAGTTCATCACCGGATCGCGACCGAATTCACTGGCCACGAGAATCATCGTTTCATCCAGAAGCGTCTTTCCCGCTTCAGTGCCGGGCATGCTCGAAAGATCTTCCACGAAGTTGGCCAACGCTCGATCCAGCATCGGGGCGCTGTCGTAGATGGATATTCTTCCATTCGTCAGCGGTAGGCGGTCTCGGCTGTACATCCACTCGTGGTTATCGAAACAACCATTGTTGCCGTTGTAGCAGTTGCAGAGCCACAGAAATCGTGCGCCCGCATCGGCGGCCAGTATATTCCGCGCCAGCAAGGCCTGAAGACCGATCTTACATGTACCCGGAGGGGCGGGATCCCCCATGTAACGGACCTTTTCCTCTTCCGTAAGGCTGAGTGCTCGCTTAAACCGCTCATCCTGGAGAAGTCTGTAAGCGTACTGGTAATGCGACTGGTACTGTGTAGCCTGCGCGCCAATCGGATCCCGTCCTACGGGTGAAACCTCCGACAGTCTCTGAAGCGCCTCCCATTTTCTCGCCAGCACCGGATCGGTCCCGACTTCGCCCCCGCCCCCGAACGCGTCAAATACGGTTGTCGTGTTGAGGTCCAATCCCGCAAACCGGGCGGGCAACATCCCCTGCCCAATTTGACTACAATTTGCGTTCCACAAATCCATGCTGATATATGTCGGGAATGTGTCGGACTCTCGACGCTCGGACTCGAGTTCGGATGCGATGATGCTGCCCATTGCCGGAACTTCCCTCACGATGGCCGGGTTCAACGCACGTCCACACTGCGTATGGTATTGCGCCGGGAAGTGGACCAGTCCGTTCTCATACATCGAGCGTACCAACGACGCTCGAGGCGCCCACTTTTCGTAGTTCGGGAAAAGGGTTTTGGAGATTTTGAATTCCGAGTGGACGGTCTGAATGTCGAGATCCTTCGCTGTGTACTTCGTCTCCTTGAAGTCCAAGGTTTCGGGCGGACTCATCGCCCCCACGTTCTGGATCACAACTACGTTACGCACATTCCCTCGAGGCGTCACCGTCCTGCTCTGTGCTCGAACCTTTCGCGGCCACCCCGCGTGAGCTCCAAAAGTGGCCGTGGCCCCCACACCGAGGCCGAGTGCTTTTAGCAATTCGCGGCGGGTCATATTGCCAAGTGGCTTCAGCATTTTCCCCTCCAATAATTTCTATGAAACCAAACTATCGCAGATTCAGGATGGATGGGGCGACGTAGTTTCGCCGCCCGTCTTCCATCCGGATCAATCAGTCAGTATCCAGTATCAATAATTAATGATTCACCACAAATTCCACGGTGTTCAACAAGGCCCACTGGAGGTCCTCCGCACCCGTTCGCCTGTCTTCTTCGAGCAGGCGCCGGGCCACCGTCACCTCCTCGGAGGTCGGCCAGCGCGACAGACTCGCCAAGAACAGCTCCTCTATTACTTCGTCGTCCGATCTGTCGGCCTCAAGCAGGGTCGCCACCCGCGTTGTGCCTTCGGCCACCACCCGGTCATTGACAATCGGCGAACTCATCATCATCATCGCTTGTACAGCACTGGATACATTGACGTTTTGCGGTGCCAGCCGCCGGTCGCTCTGATAGTACGCGTCCAGGAAAGGCCCAATATCACCCCCGGCTCTAGGACTGTTCATTTCTTTGATGTAGGACTTGTCCTCGCCGAACTGCCGGAGCCCGAGCGGCGATGCGGTCGCCTGGGCGACGACATCGACAGCTTCGACGGGCGTGAGCGTACGGGCGAACCGCCGCGCATGGTATGGGATATAGGCATCCGTCCATTCACCCGGAAAGCTCGTGGAAAGTTGATAGGCGTTGGATTTCATGATCGTCTTGATCACACGATGGATACTGAAGTTGTTATCGCGGAAGTCTTCAGCCAGAGCCTGTAACAGTTCTGGATTGGACGGTTGAAGTTCCCAACCCTCAGGTGGCGGATTATCGGGATCCAAGCGCATCAGATCAAAACCGGAATATGGTTCGACCAAACCGATCACCATCAACTTCTGCCAGATCAGGTTGACCGTCGCACGCGCGAACTGGATATGAGTCGGCAGGATTCGGCCTAAGGCCTCACGCGCAGTCTCGCCCGGTTTCGGTTTTTCCCCGGTCAGCACGAAGGCGGGTTCGTATGTGTTGCCATCGCGCGGAAATCGATTTTCCGCCGGGGTGTAGTATCCGTCCTCGGCCGTGTTGTATCCGGCGCCCAGGTCGTCCCAGATGGCGGACCTGCCCCACGTATTGGCTGCACCCCGGGTAAATCCTATGACGCGCATATCCCCGAAGAAAGCCGAGTGCCTCCAGAAGTCGGTTCTTCTCTTGCTCGTCAACCAAAGATTGAAGCTGTCGGTGTGGCCACCGCCGTTATGACAGGAAATGCACTCCAATTGGAGCCCCAGAAATACCCGTCCAATATCCGTCGTGACCTCATCAACAAAGTCCAGACGGTTGAAGCCTTTGTAATCGTCGGAATCCATCCAGAATCCACAGCGAGTCGAAAGGTAGCTGATCTGGTCATAGAAGGCGGCGCTCGTCGGAAAAGTTCTCACATTCCTGCTGGTTGGCGTAACGACGTCATAGAAGACTTCGTCGTAGGGGCGGTCCACCCTGAGCCACTCTTTCGTCCAGACGTGAAAATCGCCTCCCGCACGCATCAGCTCTCCCCAGTGGTACGCCCACTGGTCCAGGAATGGCTCCGATCCAATCAACTCGTCGATCAGCTTGTCCCGCTTATCGGGATCCGTGTCGCTCTTGAATGAACGGACCCTATCGACCTCCGGCAAAAGACCGGTTGCATCCAGATACGCCCGCCTCAAATACTCCTCATCACTCGAGAGCGGCGAATGTGGAATCTGGTCGCGCTCGATCCGGCCAAAAATGAATTCGTCCACGAAGTTCTTTCGAGGTATCGGCCCCGAAGATGCCGTGTCAGGCATTGCCGCAGCCACAGCTTCGGTCAGCCGGTTGGCGTCCTCGGCCCGATCCTCGGGGTTCAAAAGATCCTGATGCACCGCACCCAGATCGGGTTCTGCTTGCTGGCTTGGCTGCGGCCGGTCTTGCTGTGCGGCGACGACGAGGGACAGACATAGAACCGTCGCACCCGTTAGCACAATGGCCAACTTCGTGGGTTTCATTCGTTCCTCCTGATTTCTTCGGGTGATCTGGCCGACAATACCGGGATGCGCACTTGTGCCCGTAGTATATTTATTTTGTTACTTTTACGCCGCTATGAATCTTCCGTCAAGCTTTTCCGGGCGATCACATTAATGAGCGATTATAGCAGCTGCCCGAGTCTCGGCAGGTCTATGCCTGTGGTTCTCCAAGCCTATCTCCGCGGCTTCGCTTTGCGGGCCAGGCCGCCAACCGACGAAGCCGCCGCACATAGATCTTGTTGTCTGTGCATTTTCCGTTTTGAGCCGATGGATTCGGGTCCTGCAGTGAGTTTCTATTGAGATACAGGGCAGAGATGGCGCATTGAATCTCCACAAGGCGAGCCGAGCGTGGGACGTTTTTGAACCGCTCAGCCGCAGGGACAGCAAGGGAGATTGGGGAAGAGTCGAACCGGTTTCCCGATAGAATGGTTCGCGTCGTTTCGCTACAGAGAGTTTTCGTAGCCGCGGAAAGTTGGTCAATGAATCGCACTCGGTGTCTAGGCATAATTCTTCTCGTATGGATCTTTTTCAAAGTACCCGCGTTGGCGGCGGTGCTGATTCAGGAGTCCAGTCTGAGAGAGCAGCCGAGGCCTGGGGTTGTCACTGTAATCACGTCGGAAATTACAGTTGACGGATCGCTCGACGAAAGTGCATGGCAGAGGGCGCCGACGATTGGCCCTCTGACGCAGAGGGAACCGGCAAACGGAGAAAGGCCCACGGAGCGGACGGAAGTCACCTTGCTCCGCGATGAGAACTTTCTTTATATCGGCGTCATGTGCTACGACTCCGATCCGGACGCCATCATCGGCACACAGATGGCGCGTGACGCCAACCTGGGTTCCGACGACCGGATTGAAATTCTTCTCGACACGTATCGGGACCAGCGCAACGGCTTTTACTTTGCCACGAATCCGGCCGGGGCTCTCGTAGACGGTCTCCTGTTCGCAAACGGTCAGTCGAACATGGATTGGGATGCGATCTGGGACGTGCGGATCCGGCGTACGAATCAGGGGTGGTCCGCCGAGTTTGCCATTCCGTTCAAGAGTCTGGCCTTTGCTTCCGGGCGGACGAACTGGGGATTCAACATTGCTCGGCGAATTCAGCGAAAGTTGGAGGACAATCGCTGGTCCGGAGCGCGTTTGGAAACCCAGTTTCTCCAGGTATCGGAAGCGGGTGAAATAACCAACCTCGACGGCATCACACAAGGCGTCGGACTGGATATCCGGCCATTCGCCGGCGGCCGTTGGCTGCATACCAGCGCCGACGGGAACGATACGATCACAGGCAAGCCGGGACTCGACATATTCTACAACATCACCCCCAACCTGAAGATATCGGCGACGGCGAATACAGACTTTGGGGAAACGGAGGTGGACGCACGCCAGATCAATCTTTCGCGCTTCTCGTTGTTCTTTCCAGAAAAGAGAACATTCTTTCTTGAGGATGCCGGTGTCTTTGCCTTTTCCGATACTTCGGTGAGGGAACCGGGTTTCCTGGCCCCGACCCAGTTCGAAGTCAACCCGTTTTTCAGCCGCAGGATCGGACTGCTTTCCGGAACAGAGGTTCCCATCAATTTTGGAACCAAGTTGACCGGCAAAATCGGTCGAACTGACATAGGCGTGCTCGACGTGCGGACACGGGATTTACCGGGTACTCCCGCAAAGAATTTCTTTGTAGGTCGGATGAAAGTGAATTTTCTGGAGCAAAGCTACATTGGCGGAATAATTACGGACGGTAACCCCGCGCTCCCGTTATCGAGCCAGACCTTCGGGGCAGACGTGCGTCTGGCGACCTCCCAGTTTCTGAACAACTCGAAAAACCTCATCTTCAACGCCTACGGACTCAAAAGCAGGAATGAAGGTGTTTCCGATCGAGACATGTCCTATGGCGTTTCGGTCGATTATCCAAACGATCTCGTCGAGATGGAATTCAAGTGGCGCGAGGTGGAAGAGAATTTCCGACCCAGCCTGGGCCGGGTCGGGCGTACGAACCTGAGGCTCCTCAGGATCGGAGGCCGCTATAATCCCCGCCCGAGGGAATTCCTGGGCCTGCAGCAGATGTTCATGGGCGTGTTCTACAATCGGTTTACCCGACTCGACAATGGAGAGGTCGAGAGCTGGAATCTTCACTTCCCGGGCCCGATCGACTGGCACTTCAGGTCCGGTGACAATCTTCACAGGCTCTTCTGGCCATCCATTAAGTACGAGCGCTTGTTCGCCCCGTTTGAGATTTTCCCCGGCGTCACTCTTGCTCCGGGTGAATACCGCTTTACACGCTGGAGCGTTATTAACGTGGGGAGTGCTTCGAAGCGCAGGTTGCAGGCAGGCCTAGTGTGGACATTAGGTAACTATTGGTCGGGGCGCGCGGACGAAGTCAACGTCTCGCTCTCTTACAAGATCCCACCCTGGTTCACGATAAATTTCAGTGCCAACCAGACCTTTGCCCAGTTGCCGGAAGGCAATTTTGTCGCCCGAATCCTCACCTGGCAGGCGAACTATGCACCCTCGCCTTTCCTGTCGTTCTCCAATCTAATTCAATACGACAACAAGTCTCGGAATCTGGGCTGGCAGAGCCGTGCCCGATGGACAATGCGGCCCGGCAACGACTTATTTTTCGTGCTCAGCCAGGGGTGGATTCAGAATCCGGACGACGATTATCGATTCAGTCCTCAAGAAAGCAAAGTATCGGCAAAGCTTCAGTACACGTTTCGTTATTGAAGGAGATCATCGTCGGGCGGACGTCGGGCGGACATTGATGGTTGGCGCCCATGCCCGCCCGTATCGGCCGGGGGACTCGCCGCACGCACGAGGGGAATCGCCTGGCCGGGTTTCGTGTGCCCCAATCGGGCACCTAGATTCACGTTGCCCGATACTATCCGAAGATTTTTCTTACTGCCATATCAGTACCCGGCCATTTCTCTTGACAGGCCTCAATGCGGGCGATATAAGAAGCCCCACCTATAAGAACTTCATCGCTATGTGCTGTTCTGCGATCCGGACGCTGGTGACGCCCCGCCTCCCCTGCGCAGGGTTGGCACGTACGTCTCCGTTTGAGCGCGCCACATCACGTTCCGCTCCGGGCGGAGACCGGAGGTTTGGACTGACGGTGAAGGAAAATTTTCGAGCCGATCCTGTTATTGGCGGGCGGTCTCGGAGCGAAGACCTCAACGTGTCCAGTGCCAGCGCGATGCTTGACCAGAAAGTAACGGGTCCGCTACCTGGCCAGAGGTCGGCGTGGGGCTCGACTTCGGGAAAGACTGTTCATGAGCCAGTGAGGGCAAGTATCGGTTCGGTGGCATCGCGGCCCACTGTTGCGGTCCCCGCCGGCGGGGCCTCACCGCGTCGGGCAGCACTGTAGAAAGTAGAAGGGTACGTAGAGTAGAAGGAAACGTAGAAGGGAACAGGGAGGCTTACGATATGGCGTTCAATCTCATCGTCAACGGTATCCAGTACAGCGTGGATGTGGAAACGGAGACGCCGCTGTTGTGGGTGCTCCGGGATTCGATCGGGCTCACCGGCACCAAGTACGGCTGCGGTATTGCCCAGTGTGGGGCCTGCACCGTGCATATCGATGGGGCGGCGGTGCGCTCCTGCGTCACCCCGGCCAGCCGGGGGGTCGGCACCCGGATCACCACCATCGAAGGGTTGTCCCCCGACGGGTCGCACCCGGTGCAGGTCGCCTGGACGGAGTTCGATGTGCCCCAGTGCGGCTATTGCCAGTCGGGACAGATCATGGCCGCCGCGGCGCTGCTCGGAGCGCAACCGCATCCTTCGGATGACGACATTGATGCCGAGATGACGAACGCCTGCCGATGCGGGACCTATCACCGGATCCGCCATGCGATTCACCGGGCGGCCGGCTTGATCGAACCCTAAGCGTGGAGGAGAGACGATGACGACCAAGAATAAAAAGCAGATAGAGGAACAGAAAAATATGGATCGCCGGGAGTTCCTGGCCACCTCCACCGCGGTCGGCGGGGCGATGGTTCTCGGCTTCTGGCTGCCGCCCGAAATCGCCGAAGCCCAACGCGCGCAAGGTCAGGCGGCGGTCCCATCCCAGCCCTGGTACCGTGATGCGCTGGTTCCAGAGATCAACGCCTGGATCACGATCGCCCCCGACGAGACGGTGACCATACGTGTCGGCCAGACTGAACTTGGGACCGGCGTTATGACCGCCTGTCCGATGATGGTCGCCGAAGAGCTGCAGTGCGACTGGAGTAAGGTCCGGGCGGAGTACGCATCAGCCAACCGTGACCTCAAGGAAAGGGCCCCGGAGTGGACGTTGGAAGTGAAAGGTAACGGCGTCACCGATCCCGCGAGTGCCGCGCCGGCCTCGCTGGGCGGCCCGGGAACCCGCGGCGTTTACCGGCGAATGACGATCAACTCGAGCGGAGCGGTGCGGGAGGGCCGCTATTACCTGCAGCTTGCGGGCGCTGAAGCGCGCGAGCGCCTACTGCTAGCCACGGCCAACGAGTGGGGCGTGCCGGCAGCGGATCTGGTGGCGAAGGACAGCGTCATCACGCATGCAGCGACCGGGCGCCGAACCACCTATGGAGCGATGGCCGGCAGAGCGGCCCAGACCGAGCTGCCAAACCCGTCGGAGATCAAGATCAAGACCCCCGACCAGTTCACGCTGATTGGGACCGAGCAAAAGAACCTGGACGTCCCGCTGAAGGTGACGGGCGAGGCGATGTACGCGCCCGACGTCCGGCTGCCCGGCATGCTCTTCGCCGCGGCCAAGTCGTGCCCGGTCTGGGGGGGCGACGTTCGCAGCTACGACTTCGAGGCCATCCGGAACCGGCCCGGAGTCCACTCCGCCGTGCGTTTGCCGTTCGACGACCAGACACGAAGCGTCGAACTCTTTAGCGGCGGGGTGGCCGTGGTCGCCGACACCTGGTGGCGGGCTAAGACGGCTCTCGATGCGATGCCGATCGAGTGGGACTACGGCCCCAACGCCAACGTCAGCTCCGCCTCCCTGCTCGAGGACCACATGGCCTCGCTGGCCGAGCCTGGCATGATACGCACCGATGAGGGGGACGTCGACACCGCTATGGACCGGGCGGCCCGGGTCATCGAGGCGACCTACACAGTGCCGTTCACTCCCCGCGCCCGGATGGAACCGGGGAACGCGACCGTGCTGGTCACCGACGACAGGGTCGATATCTGGACAGGAGATCAGAACCCACAGCGGATCCTCCAACGAGCCGCAACGTTGACCGGTATCGCCCCCGAGGATGTGTACGTCCATTCGATGTTTCTCGGCGGCGGTTATGGCAACGGCGGCAATGGCCCTCAGGGTGAACAGGCTGTGTTGGTGGCTCGGGCCCTCAAGGGGATACCGGTTCAGATGATGTGGACCCGCGAGGAAGACTGGGGCGTTGGCACGAAATATCGTCCCATGGGTGTCGGTCTGTTCAAAGCGGGCCTTGATGCCGACGGTTGGCCCATCGCCATGGAGGCGCGCCTCGCGACAGCCTGGGCGAGGGGGTCCGGGGACCAGGGGCATCGCTGCGTTTCGGCACCGCCGTACTGGATGCCCAATTACCGCTGCACCACCCACGTTCCCAGCTACCACATTCCGATAGGGACCCGTCGCGCGACCGGCCCCGGGGTGAACGTCTTTTACTTGGAGAGCTTCATCGATGAACTCGCCGCCGCCGCCGGCATGGATCCGTATCTGTACCGGCGCGAGCTGATCGCCCGGAACCCGGCCGAACCCAATCCGGGGGTCGGAGGTTTCCAGTACCAAAACGACTGGTTGAGGGCTCTCGACCTGGTGGCCGAGAAATCGGGGTGGGGAAGGCCGTTACCCGAGGGCTGGGCCCGAGGTATCGCGATCGATGACCGCCGCCGCCCATCGCGAGTCACATCCACCATTTGCGCCCAGGTGCACACCGTGTCAGTCAGTCGCCGCGGCCAGCTCCGACTCCATCGCGTGGACGTGGTGTTCGAGGAGGGGTTCGCTCTGATCAACCCGTTGTCGGTCCGGAAGCAGATTGAAGGCCAGATCGCGTGGGGATACTCCGACCTGATGCACCAGGAGACCACGATCCGGGACGGGCGAGCCGTGGAGGTCAACTTCGACACGTACCCGGTTTCCCGCATGGATGAGTATCCCAGGGAGCTCAACATCACGTTTCTCAAGACGAACCGGTGGATTACGGGGGCGGGCGAGGAGGCGATCCCTACGGTCCCGCCGGCGATCCTCAACGCGGTGTTCAAAATCACGGGTAAACGGATCCGGTCTCTCCCGATCAAGAACTTTGACTTGAGCTGGGGGTAAAACTGGATGACCGCCACCGTTTGCAGGTTGCAAGAAGCTACTTCGGAAGCGTTTCGATTTGAATGTTCTCGACGTCTGACTCCGTGTCCGGTGAGGATTGTGGAATTGGATTGCTTGTGCGCTCGCGGGTTCCCATGCTGGCCATTGAATAAGGCACCCTTCATAAGCCGGGCACTGTAGTGCGGCCCCAGCCGATGAGAGAGTCTTTGTGCCGACAGCGGACATGCTGAGGGGTGACTTGACCACCTTCGCTTCTGCGGCCTGCAACTCGGGCGATGTACTCCAACTGGAAGCGCCCTATGTCGATAACCGGATCGACCCCGCCTTGTTCAGCCCCGCGGCGATGAATCTAGCGGCCCGGCTGCCGACGACGAACGATCCCTGCGGCGAGATCACCTTCGGGGTAAAAGAGAACACGGACGAGCACCAGGTCTTGAGCCGGGTCGACTACCAGTTGAACGACGAACAATCGCTGTTCGGGCGTGTTTATTTCGTCGACCCTGACGAAGCGGTCCCGTTCTCGTTCGACGAGAGCAACATCCTGCTTACGGATTTTAACGGCTACGACAATTGGGTCGCAGCCTATGCCCTGGGCCATACCTACCTGATCAGCCCCACCACGGTCAACTCACTCCGCCTGAGCGCGAACCGATGGGAAGCCGTCCGCGCCAAGGGCAGCATTTTCTCGGCCCCGGACCTGGGCGTCAACATCTTCTCTTATGAGGACGACCAGACACGGGTGAGTGTGGACGACGGATTCTCACTCGGAACGAACAACGGGCCGATGATCGGCAACAGCTTCGCCCTGACCGAGGAGTTGAGCCTGACGCGGGGCGATCACCAGTTGACGTTCGGATCGAACGCGGGATACTCGATGTCGTTTCTGAGATCGAACGTCCGGACGGCGGGCAACTTCGATTTCGATGGGCTGTCGGAATTCCTCGTAGGCGAGGTGGCTGAGTTCCAACAAACTCCGCAAACCAACGCCATCGTCACCCAGTGGCACACAGGGTTTTTCGGCGCCGACGTCTGGCGGCTGACGCCCACTGTAACCGTGAACTACGGACTTCGCTGGGAGCCCTACATTCCGCAGGTGCGCCGGAATGGTTCTGTCGACAATTTCAGCGAAGCCCGGTATGCAGCGGGGCAGAAGACCACGGTTTACGGCAACGCTCCGTTCGGGTTCATTTACCCCGGCGATTCCGAATTTGTGGGGAGCTCCCCCAGAGGCGACGGTACCTTCCTGGCGTCGGGTCAAAACATCCACTGGGGTGATATCTCGCCGAGGCTGGGCCTGGCCTGGGACGTGTACGGGGACGGACGCATGTCGGTTCGGGCCGCTTTTGGAAGGTCCTACGAGCAGTTGACGGGCGGACTGTTCGCCGGCTTCATCTCCCCGCCGTGGGACAACCGGGTCATCCTCGACAACCCCGCGGGGGGGGTGACGATCCCTGGCTCGGCTTTCCGGGTGGAAACCCGTTCCCGACGCCTCAGGAGGTGACTCCCGATGCGTTGTTCGTGCCTTTTGGAAGCTACTACTCGCTTCCGCCCGACCTTCCCACGACCTCAAGGAACCAGTGGAACCTGAGCATCCAGAGGCAGTTCGCGGGCGACTTGACCGTGGAGACGACCTACATCGGCAGCCAGGCGGCGCACATCTGGTATAACAATGCGATCAATTACGGCCTGTTTGTTTCCGGGGACGGAGACGCCAACGGGAACTGTATGTATAACGGACAGGTCGCTCCGTTCACGGTCAGGCCAGGCAGAGAGTGTTCCTCGACCAGGAACCTCAACGACCGTCGGCGCCTGAACATATTGTATCCGAACATCGGGGGGACAACCCTCTCATATGTGGATGAGTACACGAACGGGGGTACGCAGAGCTACCACGGCCTGCTGGTTTCCGTCCAGCGTCGGGCTGCCGACGGCGTGAGCTTCGGCTCGAACTATACGTTCTCACACTGTTATGGCGATGACAACGTATCGCAGAGCGGGCATGGAGGCAATCCCGACAGGACCGTCCGTCCCGGCGATCGGGCTGCCGATCGCGGCAATTGTCGCCACGATCGGCGGCACGTCTTTAATCTGACGTCGGTCTTGCAGACGCCGGAGTTTGCCAACCCGACGGTGCGGGCTCTGGCCAGCGACTGGTCGCTGTCCACGATCTTCAGAAGGTCGTCGGGTGCCTTTCTGACCGCGGACATGGGCCGCCGCCGGGATCAGGCGCGGAGCGGAGTCGCCGACCAACGGGCAAACCAGGTGCTCGACGATGTGTTCCTGGACAAATCGGGCGACCCGGGTTCGGTGTACCTGAATAGGGCTGCGTTTGATCTACCCGCAGTGGGTACCTATGGAAACATTGGCCCCCGGAATATTAAGGGGATCGGAGCCTGGGACTTCGACGTGGCGCTCGCGCGCACATTCCAGTTGGGCGAAACCCAGCAGCTGGAGTTTCGAGCCGAGGCGTACAACGTGACGAACAGTTTCCGGCCCGTAAATCCGGAGGACAACATTCGGAGTCGCAATTTCGGTCGGATCCGCCGATCTGAAGAACCGAGAATCCTGCAGTTCGCGTTGAAGTGGGCGTTCTAGTTCTAGGGTTGTGCCCTGCCCGCAGTTGCCTTGGAGGGCGACTGCGGGCCTGGCACAATCCGAGTAACTGCTCGCCGATTCGCAGGTTCGGTGAGATCGGCGATTCCCGAGACCCGGGAATCCTGCAGTTCACATTGCAGATCGGGTTCTAGCAGGATGTGGGAAAAAGCCATCCATGACTTTTTCAGCAACGCCATCCGAGAAGTGTGATTCTCGCATGGCTTACATTTTCAATGGCTTACTGCCATCGAAAATGGCGGCACATCCTGTGCCGCATGGCAGGCTGCTGAACAACGAGCGTTTTCCCCCCAGCCTGCCAGTTGGGCCCTATAGATCGTATCGCGTGGGGCGCCCCGGGCCAGCGTCGTCGTTGTCAGTTTTCAAAGTTGACGGTTCGGCAGCATCGTAGTAGCTTGAAAGAACTTTAAGGTAATGGAGAGAGCCATGAAGCAATCACTCACTTTCTTTGTAGTTGTCCTAATGCTGGCCATGGTAGCCGCGCCTGTATTCGCGCATCACGGTCGTGGGCAGACGTATGCAATGGACGAGGAGATCACGTTGAAGGGCCAGGTGACTGAAGTGGTCTGGCGCAATCCCCACGTTTTATACTACGTGGACGTAGAGGACGCAGACGGTGGGGTCGTCAATTGGGCCTTCGAGAACGGAGGTGTCAGCCAGCTCGCCCGGGAAGGCTATCACCGGAATACACTTACGGTGGGCCAGGAAATCACCGCGATCGTCCATCCCGCCCGCAACGGCGCGCCGACTTCGATCGTCGTGAGAGTTATTCTTCCCGACGGCACTGAAATGATGTGTCGCGAGTGTGACTAGAACCCGCCCCTGAAGACTGCCGCGCGTCGGAGAAGAGCTGCCCAGGGGGCTCGATGCTATGCGGTTCCCCTTCTCCGGCGCCCGAGAAGCAAGCTCGTCCCGGTTCCGCGACTATCTATCGGAGCATCCAAATTAACGCAAAGAACGTTTACCCGAGTGCTTCCGTTACCCCCGACTTGAACCTGTCCCGACACTTCGATGGGTCTATTGCGCCGGGGCTCCAGGGTCCCGGAACCGCTCGTTGTAGCCCTCAACCTCGTTCATCGGTGCGCAGATGGACTCCGTAATCCCTGAGAATATCCCTGTCCACCCGAAAAAAGTGTAGTTCTCATCCGCTTGGCGTGTGAAGACTCTCCGGGTTGCCTCCCAGGGAGCGGTATAGTTGTCCGGGTCGTAGAGGGTCAGGAGAACTTCTACATTGTCGGCGTCGAGCCGGGTATAGCGCTCTTCGATCCGTGCCCGTAAGCTTTTCGGATGCCCCGGCCTGTCCAGCCACGCTCTCTCTTCGAGGCCTGTCGTGTTAACGACAAGTGTGTCTCCTTCCCACTGACCCACTGAGTGGCCGTACCACGCCGGTCCCAGGTTTTCCAGGTTTTCGCCCGAAGGCAGCTCGCGTCCATCCAGCCAGATGTAGCGCAGCCGTCCTTCCCACTGAAAGACCTGGATCAGCCTGTCGTCCAGCTGCATCATTTCCGTCGGCTCGGCATCAAAAAAGAGCTTCGGAAAGCCAGCCGGATTGCACTGATATTCAGGGTCGTTTGAAAGATGGGGATAATCGACGCTGCGTGGAGGAATACGGCCGCTCATAATCTCCTCGGCCTGTGGCGTCAGCCGCGGCCGGGTATCCGCGCCAAAACCTGCAAACGCATTCGTCCCTTCCGTTAACATCCAGACTCCGGAGAGATCACGCGGGTCAAATGAATTCGTGTCCGGGTCCTGCTCCGATGGCGTCCCGGCCCCGCCGCAACCTGCCAGCACACAAACGAGCGCCAGCGCCATAGCACGCGCCAAACTGAAAAAGTCATTTTGCATTGTCAGCCCTTTCCATTCTTTTGAACTCCTTGCGGGAGCTTTCGTAAATCCGCTGGTCTATGATTTTTCTGTCCTGAAGATAAGCTTCGATGATCTCGCTGTCAAACAATTTGCCAGGGTTCGAACGATTGGAGACAGACCCTGCGCTCGACCGCGTCGATTCGCATAACGTGTCCTGGCGCCGACGGGTCGTCGAGGGTGGTGAAGAGGATCGTGGGGACTCGCACGCGGGCCCGATCAAATAGTGGTATTCGCGGACGGTGACTGACTATACTAGCGGAGATTCGGGCCGACGTTCTTGCGTCTATCTCGGAAACCCTGACGGAGCTTGGGAGAACCCGACATGAATACGATGGCACGCTTAATTGCCGCGACTTTGATCACTCTATGGGGTCCCCTCGTAGTTGCACATGCGCAGCAGCCGATGAGTTTCTTCGTTACCAGCGTGGGTTTGGGCGACGGAGCCAATCTGGGCGGGTTGACGGGAGCTGACTTTCACTGCCAGACGTTGGCCGAAGAGGCGGGCAGCACCAGGATTTTTCAGGCGTATCTGAGCACCAAGTCGGGCGACAACGGGGTGACGGTCATCGATGCCCGAGACCGCATCGGCACAGGTCCCTGGTACAACGCCAGGGGCCAGAGGATCGCACGCAACGTTCGCGAATTGCATGGAGACGGCAACGCGCTCAGCAAGGTGACAGCTTTCACGGAAAAAGGGACTGCGGTCAACGGTGTCGGTGACACGCCCAACATGCACGACATTATGACGGGTTCTCGGCCCGACGGCCGGACCTACCCCGACGACGGAATGGACCACACGTGCGTGAACTATACGAGTAACCGTGATACGGGGTCGGTTCAGGTGGGTCATTCCGATCGGACGGGTGGCGGTTTCACATCGTGGAATTCGGCACATGGCAGCAGAGGCTGTAGCCAGGACGACCTCGTGGGCACAGGCGGCGCGGGATTGTTCTACTGCTTCGCCATCGAGTAGTGGCCTGTACGACCCAAACCGGGACCAGCGTTCGGGCCAAACGGCGTTGGATTCCAGGAGGCAACAACGAGACGACACGACGTCGCGGCGATGAGTAAATGCTCCTACATTGCGAGGAGTTGACAACGACGAAGACAATGCCGTTTCGCCCGAACCCCCTGGGCCGATGGGGGTTGCCGGCGATATCTTCGTTACGAGCCGTCGTCGATGTGAAGACATCGACTTCCGTCTCGCGCCTCGATCTCCCCGGCAAGACCCATCGGCGCTGGTCCCGATTTGAGTGGTACAGGTCACTACGTCTCCCAGCCCGGCAGAAGGTAATCGATGGGTCGGTTCAGAAGTCCATATTGCTGACCCTCCCGCGCGCTCGCGCACCGGGTTTGGGATGCGAACGTTAATCAGGTCGGTGATCACCGACAATACAATTGACAACCCCGGGTTCGCGTGCTGACATACGCTTCATACTTCAACTCGAGAGCTGAGGTTTCACGACCCGCCATCTCTACCAGTTTCAGGAGGGGCCGATGACTTTGCGATGGGTGTGGGCCGGGGTGGTGTGTGCCACCCTAACCGTGTTACCCCCTACCGGCAGCGGTGTGGTTCGAGCACATCACAGCCAGGCGGGCTTCGCGACCGAACGCGAAGCGATCATACTGGAGGGTACGGTTGCAGAATTCAGGTGGAGAAATCCGCATGTGTTGATTTTCTGGGACGTCGAAGGCGAGAACGGAGAGGTTGTGCGCTGGACGGGCGAACTCGGCTCCGTAAACACGTCTATTTCCAACGGGCTGTCTAAGCAGTCGCTTCAACCGGGAGACAAGATAACCGTGACCGCGATACCATCTCGGTCCGGTACGCCGGTCAGTCTGATCCACAGGTTGGTAAAAGAGGATGGAACCGTGCTGGCAGACTGAAGGAGGCCGTCGCCGCGGCCACCGGCATGAAACCCGGTTCGGTGGGTCTACGAAAAATGCGAAACGAATCCATGGAAATCAGGGCTTTAATTCTCATTGTAGTCGCTCTACTCGCGTCGTCATCGGTCGCATCCGCGCAGGGCTCGGCCCCGCCAGAGGGATGGCGGACCTGTCCGCGGTGCCAGGGTGGGGAGGACAGGGCTCGAGCGCTTGCCGAGTTAGTGGGGCAGTCGTTTGATCCACGAGACATCTCTGGAATATGGGGCTTCAACGGTGTCGAGTTGGACGTGTACTCCGTGCCGCCACTGACCCCCTATGGAAAAGATCTATACGATGCCACCCGTTCGGACGAAACCCCCGATGGGACTCCGATATCCAATTCTAAAGACGGCATGCTGATTTGTGATCCGCTCGGCTATCCACGTCTGTTTGCTTACAACTACGGATTCCAGTTCGTGACGCTGCCCGACCGCGTGGTCCAGTTCTTCGAGTGGGGTCATACCTGGCGCGACATCTGGACCGACGGCCGCGAACTCCCCGCCGATCCTCCAGCGCCGCGGTGGATGGGTTGGGCCGTCGGGGAGTGGGAGGGAGACACCTTCGTCATCGAGTCAAACGGTTACGACGACAGGTCGTGGCTCTCAGAGGACCGCAGGGACCGCAGGTGGGGCTTTCCGCATACCGACGAGTTGCGGGTGGTGGAGCGCTATCGGCGCACGAGCTTTACCACGCTTGAGGCCTCGTTGACGATCATCGACCCGCAGGTTTACAGGAGGTCTTGGACGACCGAAGCCACAATCGGCATGAGCGCCGACACGGAGTTATGGGAATACATGTGCGCGCCATCCGAGTCGGAATTGTTTAACGAGCAATACCTGCGGCCCGCTGCGGGCGCGATTCCCTAACGGGCCGACCGTCTGGATACAGGTTCGCTGAATCGGCGCATCCACGGTGCGCGCTGCCGGATCGAAGGTATGGGGATCCTTCGACCGCAATCGGCCTCAATCACTAAGGATAGCGAAAAAGGGCGTGGACGCCCTTTCTCGCTTGCGACTCTTTGGCCTGTCTGACGAACCGAAACGAGCCGCGTTGGGTTGCGGCCAACATTTCCACCGCCGCAGGCAGAATCAACGGAGTATTTCCATGAAGAAATCTATCGCGATGGCAATGAAGGCAATGATTCTCGCTACCGCGACGGTACTGGCCGTCTCATCGATCGCGCCGGGTCGGGAAAGAGTTGTGGCGCCCGCCGAAGTGGAGGGGTGGCCCTCCTACAGCACGATCGAGGCGTCGGTTCTGACGCGAGCGGGACTCCCGTCCGTGGAGATGGCTAAGACGGTCTTGAGCGACGCGCTGACGGGCAACATTCATCCTCAGTGGTTTGCACTCGGGTCGGGCCCCGTCAAGATCCGTACTTTCGTGGTCTTTCCGCAGCGTGCGAGCACCGCCCCTGTCGTGGTTCTCACATCCGACACCCAAGGCATGAGCGACTGGTTGCGCGCCGTGGGCGATCAGGTGGCCGGGAAAGGTTTCATCGCTGTGGTGCCTGATCTGCTGTCGGGGATGGGGCCCGGTGGTGGCGGTACGGAAGCGTTCGCCGACCAGGACTCTATCTTCAGAGTCCTCGCAGAGCAGAAAAGCGAAATCGCAAAACGGAGGGCGGACGTGATGGACTGGGCGATCCGGATGCCGGGTTCGAACGGAAACGGGGCCATGCTCGGATTCAACGCCGGGGCCGGCCAGGCACGGATCGATGCACGCATCGAATCGCCGGAGCGTCTGACGGCCACGTTCGAGTTGAGGGAGCAAGCCTGGGACAACGCTGTGGCTTTCCTGGCGAGGATGGAGACGACCGGGCAGCCCATGTCTGGTGCCCGACAGGCGGGCAGTGGCCTTCCAACGGGCCTTGGAGCGCCCGAGGCCGAAACGTTGGCAGAATTCTTGAGCGGTGGACGCACGGATCGGATACCGACTAGAAGTAAACATCTGGAATTTCCTGCGAATTTCCTGATGGCCGCCAGAGTCGTCGCGGATTCGCCCCGGAGAGGTGAGTGGATCGACATTCCGATGGCTGACGGCCCCGGGCTCCGCACGTGGATTTCCTATCCTCAGGGCAGCACAAGTGCGCCCGTTGTCCTCGTGTTCCAGCCCGGTCCCGGCATGGATATGGGCGAGCCCCCCCAGTCCGGAGGCGGCGCTAACTGGCTCAGGGGGATCGCCGACCAATTGGCATACGAGGGATTCATTGCTCTGGTTCCCGACCTGACGTCCGGACTGGGACCGAATGGCGGGAACTTCGATTCGTTCCAGTATCCCGACGACGTCGGTATGGCACTGGGAACACTCAGTCGCGAGGAGATCCTCAATCGTGCCAGAGTAGCGCACGACTACGGGCTCGGACTGGCGGTGGTGAGCGGCACAAGTGCTGCGATCGGATTCTGCTTTGGCGGTGGCCTGGCCTGGGAATCCACAGCGGAACTCGCAGGCTTGGACGCCGGCGTCGTCTTCTACGGCGGCCCGCCTGAGGAACAGGTGATGGCACGCATCCAGGCCCCGGTGGCAGCCTACTATGGTTCAAACGATGTTGGCCTGGCACCGAGAATCGAAGGTGCAACCTCGGACATGAGGAGGTTGGGGAAAGAGTTCGAGGTGGAGGTCTACGACGAGGCTACGCACGTCTTCCTTTATCGTCAGGACCTGAGTAAGAATTCGGCGGCCACGGTAGACGCGTGGCCCAAGGCGATTGCATTCATGAAGAAGCACACGATGTAGCCGCGAGGTTTAACGCTGGGAATAACGGGCGTACAGTTCACACGAAATTATCGGGAGGTGTTTCATGCAGAGGCGCTGGCAGTTTGCTGTAACAAGTGCGGTCATCATTTTGCTCACCGGATGCTCGGGCCCGGAGCCGGGAGGCACACCGGACCCGGAGTCGGGAGTGGTTCAAGATGAACAAGCAGAGCGCATCAATTGGAATCGGAGGGCACCGTGGGCCCAGACGCGGCAAGACGCTACGCGCGAGTCCAAGGCTCCGTTCAAGATTTACGACAATGTGTACTATGTGGGACTGCAGACCGTTTGCTCCTATCTGATCGATACGGGCGAGGGCTTGGTCCTAATCGATTCAACTTACACCGATACCGGCGATGCTGTATTGGACAATATCCGTACGTTGGGTTTCGATCCCGAGGACATGGAATACATCTTCGTGACACACGCTCATAACGACCATGTCGGCGGTGCGGCAAGAATCAAGGCGGTGTCGGGCGCACGTGTCGGCATGGCGCTGGGAGACTGGGGAGTCGTCGAAGGACAGGAGGAAATTGGGCTGACCGCGGATCTTGTCCTCGAGGACGGTGAAACCATGACGCTTGGGGATACCACGTTTACGTTCTATGTCACCCCGGGACACACCCCCGGTTCGACCTCGATCGAATATCAGGTGCGGGATGGTGAGAACTCCTATCGCGCGCTCAGTCCCGGTGGACTGGGAATGTCCATGAGTCCGGAGGAAACGCTGACGTTTCAGAGCAGCGTCGAACGGCTCAAGGCCCTGGGGCCATGGGAGGCGATGCTGCCCAATCACCCGTGGCTGATGCCCGGCACGCTCCAAGATATAGAGAACGGCTTGTCGACACGGGCAGAGGGAACTCATCCGGGCCTCCTGGCATCGACGACAATCGATGAGTGGTTTGACTCGGTTTTGGCCGTGATCCGCGAAAAAATTGACTCTGAGACACCGGCGCCTTAGGTGCTGCGTGTCGTCAGTGGCGCGATCATCAGAAGAGGCGGGGTGGGTGTCATGCCGTAAGGGGGCACTGTCGCCGCCCCACGGTCCGGGATGAACCCACTCAAATAAGACACGGCCCAATGTTTCAGGGCACAACGAGAAGACGAAGAGAATTAAACGATTCGCGGACGGTGAACCCGTCGGTCCGTCCATACATCAGTGACCCCGAGTGCCCCCAGTCGCCCCGAGTGGCCCCGCTTCGTCGGTGTGTCCAGTCACGAGGCCCTCATCTGTGTCAGGGATGGTGAAGCGATCCGTTGAGGATACTAACGAGTCGTGGCGCATGCGAGGATCTACGGCATCAATAGTTTGCCGCTTGGCATGGCGATTCGGTGCGCGCAGTCGGGGCTAGCTTCTAACACGGCCGAACTACGTCAGCAGGGCCGAGAAATGGATAAACGATTCGGCGCTGCACGCCGGGAATCAGCGCGACGGTGTCTTTTCAATTCAACATGTCCGCCCGTCCGGGCACTTTCCCGGTAATGGGGGCTTCCGATTGAACGCCTACGGGAATCTGTCCAGTCTGGCAAAACCGGCAGCGATCGATGCAATTCCCATCCGCGAGCTATCAAGTACTCATTGCGGAACCGGCGTTTCACTATGGCATCTTCCTCAAGCCCGAGCCCCCGGAGGAGAATAGTCACCAACCACGCGACAATGTAGTCGCTGCCGAGCTGGATTTGTCCAGTCGCTGTCCACGCATGTTGCTGAGGATGTTACGTCGTGAATTGCGTGCGCGCTTGCTTGATGCGACGCCTACGTGGCTATCGGCGTCGCGTATCGTCCGCGCAATCCGGAAACGACAGTCCTGTATCAGGTCGTCGCCGAACAACTGGAAACTTTCCTCGCAAGACAGCAGGAGCGCGACCGTCCGGTCCCCCGATTTGTTGAAAGAGAATTCCGTGCCTTTTTGGATTGCGGCATTCTCGCGCGGGGCTTTCTGCGGCTTCACTGCCAGGACTGCGGCCGGGATCGGCTGCTGGCGTTCTCCCGTAAAGCGCGCGTCTGGTGTCCCTCGTTTGGTGGACGACTGGTGGACGACGTATGGCGGATACGGCCGCGCATCTGGTCGATCGTGTCGTTCCAATCGTGCCGGTACGGCAGTGGGTCTTGTCGCTGCCTTTTGCCCTGCGCTATCGCATGGCCTACGATCGGCGCCTCACCAGCGATGTCCTGAACGTTTTCATACGTGCCCTGTTTGGAGAACTGCGGCGGCGTGCTAAGCAACTGCTGGGTCTTGGCTCCTCGCAGTGTGGCGCCGTGACGTTCGTACAGCGTTTTGGGGACGCCCTGAATGCAAACGTGCACTTTCACTGCATGGTGCTCGACGGAGTTTACGCCGCTGGTGCGAGTGGCCGACCTGAGTTTCATCAATTGCCGGCGCCTGAGGACCCGGACGTCCTCCACTTGACAGCCCTCGTCAATCAGCGCGTCCGATCGTTGCTGGAGCGGAGAGGCCTTGGAAGTGAGGCGGACCCTCAACAAGCAGATCCCCTGTCACAGGACGATCCCGGTATGGCCGCTCTGCTGGCCAGTTCCATTCCCCGCGGGGTTGCCGTCGGCCGCAATGCCGGCCATGGCGTCGTGCGTATGGGCGACCAGATCGACCCCGACAGCTTGGATGCCTTCCAGGGTTCCCGCTGCGCGATGGTCTCTGGCTTCGGCGTGCACGCCAACATATCGGTTGAGGCTCGCGACCGGATGCGCCTGGAAAGGCTGATGCGCTATGCGGCCCGTCCTGCGGTCGCCACGGATCGTTTGTCAGAGCTCTCCGATGGCCGGCTCATACCGTCTCAAGCGCCCCTGGCGAGATGGGACTACCGCTGTCATTTTCGAGCGTCACGACTTCATCGCTAAACAGGCGATCCTGGTCCCGGCGCCGCGCGCTCACCTGACGCGGTATCACGGAGTATTTGGCCCATCTGCAGCGTGGAGATCCCTGATCGTTCCAAGAGGTAATGACCATAGCAGGGAAACCGACTTGAAATCGCGGCCTTCTTCCCAAACGTCAAGCGTGCCGCCTGCCGCTGAGGATGAGTCGCACACGGCACCAGCAGTGCGCGATCGCAACTATACCTGGGCGGAGTTGATGAGACGGGTCTTTCTGGTGGACGTTCTTGAGTGTGAACATTGCGGCGGCAGAATGAAAATCCTTGCAGCCCTTCGTCCGCCCATGGCCACAGTAAGAATCCTGGAGTGTCTGGGCCTGCCTTCCCGCGCCCCGCCGCTGGCGCCCACCTCTTCCGACTACGATTGCCAGACGGACACCTTCTGAACGTCGACGTCAAGACGCGACAGGACAGGTGTGCCTCCGAAAGACGAAAATTTGACTTGAATTCGGCACCTGCCCAAAAAATCCTGCCTTGAATCCCCCGCGCGACGGCCTGCGGCCGCGCGCGGGTTGACATAACGTCCATACGGCGACACTGTCCGCGCTGCCATAGGCGTCAGACCCTGCTTAAAACGCTTATCCGCTACGTCTATAGCATCAAATGCGTTCACTGAAAGTCGCTGAGTTTCGCTGTTTTGCCCGAATCCGAAGCTTAACGGAGTAAACGGAAGTATTTCTCAGGTGCCGGGCAACGGCCCACTCTAGCGATAATTCCGATGTTCACAAGGCTTGAGTTTTCAACGAATTCCGGAGCAGATTAGTAATTTGCCACCCACACTATTAGGCATCGCTTCGGGTGGCGGGAGGTCATTACAAAAGGTGTGTAAAAGTCATCAGGCGGCGGCCTTCGATTTCGACACGACTCTGATGCCATCAGCGAAGTGCTGACCATCATAGACCTCTTGTAGGAGATCGGATCCTTTTAAGTGTCGCCAGGCTTTCTCAGCGACACGTAATAATTTCCAGATCATCGCCGTGGCGTTTTCGACCCTCTTGAAGCGACGCGCCGCATTGGTACGGAGACGAACCATATCGAAGGGCGACTCGACGATGTTAGTCGTTCTCAGATGGGTCCAGTGCTCCTTTGGAAAGTCGTAGAAGGTGACCATCCGGTCCCAGTCCCGCAGCAGCGTTTCACCCGCCTTTGGGTAGTTCTTTTGATACCGCCGGATGAACTGATCCCGCTTCCGTTCGCACTGAGCCCGGGACTCAGCGAAAGCCATGCTGTGGAGGAGTTGTCTACCGGCTGGCTGCTCGGTTTTAGGCAGGTGATCGACCACGTTCATCGCCTTGTGGTTCCAGCAACGCTGTTCCTTCCCCTCAGGGTGTTGCTCGGCCAGTGCGGACCAAATGCCCAAGTGACCATCGGCCACCGTAAGCTTCCCTAGCTTCAGGCCACGCTCCCTCAGATTGCGGAGAATGCGGCTCCAGGACTCCGTGCTCTCCCGCTGTCCACTCTCGCAGGCCAGCAGCACTTTACGCCCGTCGGACAGGCCCGCGATGATCACCAGCAACGCTGCACGTTCCTTCGCAATCCCGGCCTTCACGTACAAACCATCGGCCCATTGGTACACCACCTCGAGCCCGGATAGATCTTGTTGGGTCCACTCGTCGTACTCCAACTGCCACGTCGACTTCAGTCGCTGGATCGATGCCCGCGACAACGGAGCGCCCGCACCCAGCATCCCGCGCATCGCCTGCTCGAAGTCTCCTGTGGCGAGCCCGTGAAGGTAGAGCTCAGGCAACAACTGCCCTAACTGTTTCGACTTCCTGTGAAAGTACGGCAGAACCTGGCTCTCGAATCGCTCTGCCGTGTTTCGGACCCGTGGACGACGCACTTCCATCGTGCCGTTCAACATTCCAAACCGCCGCGGCTTTCCATGCCCGTTCCGGTACCCGCGTCGATCTGGGCTTCGTTCAGACTTTTCCCGCCCCAGAAACTCCGTCACTTCCCCTTCCAGTAGCTCTTGGAGCCAAACCTGAACCCGGGTCCGTGCCCAATCTTCAAGGTCTTCGTATCGATTCGTTGACTGTTCTGATCCCGGTGTGTTCTTCTTCTCCATGGGTGGTGTACCTTTCTCCCGGTTGGCGCCGGGATCTTGCTATCGGTTTAAAGTTCACCGAAAGCGTACACCGCCTTTTTCTTTTTACACACTTATTGGAATGACCTCGGTGGCGGTGGTTAAGTTGACAATGCCCCCGAATGGTTGCCAGCTCAACCGGTCGATGCAACACCTGCATTAAGTGTCTCTGCTGGAGTTGCAAACTCCAGCGTCTTGCGGGGCCGCGTGTTGAGCTTCCTTGCAATCTTGTCCAGATGCTCCTGAGAGTGTACCGATAAGTCCGTCCTTTTGGGAAAGTACTGTCGGAGGAGACCATTTGTGTTTTCGTTCGAACCGCGTTGCCAAGGACTTTTTGGATCACAGAAGTACACGGCAATATCGGTCGCCAGAGTGAACCGCTTGTGATCGGCCATTTCCAGACCGCGATCCCAAGTCAGCGATTTGTAAAGTTCCGTGGGTAGTTTCCGAGCGTGTTCGATCAGTGTCGATACGACGGTCTCGGTGTCCTTACTGGAGACTTTCGCCAGCATCACGTAACGGGAGTGACGTTCGACCAGGGTCGCAATGTGGGTGTTCTTTGATCCGGCAATCAGATCGCCTTCCCAGTGACCCGGTACGGCGCGATCTTCCACTGAAGCGGGACGCTCACGGATCGATATGACGTCGTTGATCTGCCCCCCACCCCGGCCTTTCAAGCTCGCGTGCCGGGACCGGCGAATCGTGCGTCTGGAGCGCAGATACTGAGTGAGCTCTTTCTTCAGAGCCCCGCGGGCCTGAATAAAAAGGCTGCGATAGATGGTTTCGTGTGACACGCGAAGCGACTCGTCTTCCGGCCAGGTGCGTTTCAGCCAGCCCGCAATCTGTTCCGGCGACCAGTCCTCGATGAGCTTCTCTTCAACCCGCTGCCGCAACTGGGGACAACGGGTCAGCCGGCAGGGCTTCGGACGGCGCGCACGCTCCCATGCCTGCTCATCGGCCTCCGAGGCCCGATAGTTATCATAGCCTCCATTACGAGAGATCTCCCGGCTCACTGTCGATGGGTTCCGGCCCAGTGACCGAGCGATAGTTCGCATCGATCGCCGGGCTGCAAGGCCTCGGGAAATCTCTTCACGCTCGACCAGAGTCAGGGCCTGAGGTGCGCGGCGTCGAGCTCGGGGACGGATACCTCCGTGGCGCGACAGCACTGCGTACACCGACGACGACTCTCTACCCAGCAGACGTGCAATCACCTTGGAAAACTCCCCTCGCTCCCGTCGATTCCACACTTCGGCCAGCTCTGCCAACGTAAAGCCCCGCCGACTGCTCTGTTGTTTCTTCCTTCTTTTCTTGGGCATACACTTCACCTCTCCTTTTATGTGAAGTGTTGCATCGACCCCTTGAAATCACCGTATAAATTGGACGTGGATTCCCTAAGTGAACGTCACGTCGGTCCCGAAACCCTGATAACGTACAATCATACCGAACGGGAAGTGATTGACATTTTGCGCAGGATGTCCCTGCGGTTTCTTCGCAAGGGATTTTGCTCGTAATATTCATGTCTCGATATAGGTGCCCGCAGTAAGGCCAACATGATCTCGAATCTCATTCGTAGTCTGAAGCCACTGAATATTTCGAAAGTCGGCTTTATTCTTTCTTGCGTGTTGCTGGTCTTTGCGTATGGCGTGTCGGTCGGCCGTTATCGGATATTTCCATACACAGTTATCAACTTTTTTTATGACTCCGCTATTCGTACTGGTGAAGCGCTTGGGGAACTCGGAATGATCACAGGAATTCGACCTTCGTTTCATCTGAAACCCGCCCGCTATGCGGGTGAAGGCGTGACGCGTCTGGACCGCAACCGCGCAGTCCCTGGGCTGACGTTCATCACTGGATTCTTTGACGGCGGATTGGAACTCCGACTCATGGAACTAGACGGTACGGTGGTGAACCGCTGGCGTCCGCTATTTAGCAGCATCTTTCCGAATCCCACTCACATCTTGCCTGAATACACGATTCCTATTTGAGTTGCCACAGAACTCACGCGATCGTGTCGGCCAGGACCCTTCAACCACCAGACAGTACATCATTCGGGTGAAGTGCCCGGCCCCAGTGCGGCCTGCATCAGGACCAATTGCCTAATGGATCATCTCGATAATCTGGAAGCTGAGTCGATCGAAATCATTCGTGAAGTAGCCGCGACCGCGTCCAAACCGGTCATGCTGTATTCAATCGGGAAGGACTCGTCGGTCATGCTGCGATTGGCGGAAAAGGCCTTCTATCCTGCGACGATTCCGTTTCCGTTGATGCACATCGACACCGGCTGGAAGTTCAAGGAGATGATTTCCTTTCGCGACCGGATGGCCGAAGAGGCTCGATTCCAGCTGATCACGTACACGAACCCCAGAGGCCTCAAGGAAGGCATCGGCCCAATCAGCCATGGTTCGGCCTACCACACCGACGTGATGAAGACCGAGGCGCTGAAGCAGGCACTAGACCTGCATGCCTTCGATGTGGCGCTAGGCGGTGCTCGCAGGGACGAGGAGCAATCTCGCGCCAAAGAACGGATCTTCTCCTTTCGCGGTCCAGGACATCAATGGGATCCCAAAGCTCAACGCCCGGAACTGTGGAACCTCTACAACACGCGCATAAATCCCGGTGAGTCCATTCGTGTTTTTCCTCTGTCCAACTGGACGGAAGCCGATGTGTGGGCCTACATCTACCGGGAGGATATTCCGATTGTTCCTCTGTATTTCTCGGCCGAACGCCCCGTCGTAAAGCGATTCGAACAGTGGATCATGGTGGATGACGATCGTCTGCCTCTGGAATCCGATGAGGTGCCCGAGCTACGGAAGGTTCGATTCCGGACCTTGGGGTGCTACCCGTTAACTGCGGCGATCGAGAGCGCGGCGACAACCGTTGAAGAAATCGTCAAGCAGACGCTGGGTGCACGGACTTCTGAGCGCTACGGCCGAGTCATAGACCATGACGGCGCGGGTTCGATGGAACGCAAGAAGCAAGAAGGTTACTTCTAATGGATATCCTGCGCTTCATCACATGCGGAAGTGTGGACGATGGCAAGTCGACACTGTTGGGCCGACTTTTTTACGAAACCAAACTGGTTTTCGAAGATCAATTGCGTACTTTAGAAGACGACTCGAAGAAATTTGGTACACAGGGCGAAGAACTCGACCTTTCGTTACTTCTGGACGGTCTTCAGGCCGAGCGAGAGCAAGGAATCACAATTGACGTGGCCTATCGCTTCTTCGCCACACCAAACCGTCGCTTTATCGTTGCCGACACACCGGGACACGAGCAATACACACGCAACATGGCGACCGGCGCATCGACTGCTGCAGCGGCCGTCTTGCTGGTGGACGCCCGAAAAGGTGTGCTCGTTCAAACTCAACGTCATAGCCGCATCGTTTCCATGTTAGGCGTCCGCCACATCGCGGTTGCCATCAACAAAATGGACCGGGTGGAGTGGTCCAAGGACGTTTTCCACATGATCGAAACGGAGTTTCGGGAATTCGCTGAATCACTGGGATTCGCCTCCATTACCCCCATTCCCACATCTGCGCTGAAAGGTCAGAACGTCGTAGAACTCGGGCCATCTGAAATGCCTTGGTATACCGGCCCCACGCTTTTGCGGTGGCTCGAATCCGTGCCCGTCGACGATGAGAGTGTTGACGCGCCTTTCTGCATGGCGGTCCAGTCCGTCGCGCGGCCCAATTCTGATTTTCGTGGCTTTGCCGGACGCGTTGCCCGAGGGTCGGCTCGGCCCGGGGATGCCGTACGCATCAGTCCTTCGGGATTAAGCACGACGATCAAAGACATTGTCGCCTGGGGTGGGAACCGGCCCCGCGCGTCGTCCGGGGAATCCGTCCTCCTGGTGTTGGACGACAATATCGATATCAACCGAGGCGATGTGATAGCTGCGGAAGCTCACCCCGCGGAGACCTCGGACCAGTTTCGGGCGGAGCTGCTTTGGATGAGCGAGAATTCTTTATTGCCTGGACGACCCTACGGTGCACTCATTCACACTAAGTCGACAAACCTCACCGTAACTGACATCCGGCATCGAACTGATATTTCCACGGGCATGAGGCTGGCCGCTCAGACGATCGGTTTCAATGAGATTGGAACTGTAAATATCAGTTTTGATAAGCCCGTGTCGTTTCTTCCCTATCTTCACAGCAGAAAGCTTGGAGCATTCATAATCACCGACCGATGGTCGAACGAAACTGTCGGTGTGGGCATGATCCGCCACGCGCTTCGCCGGGCAACGAACGTGCACTGGCAGGCGCTCGAGGTCACAAAGGCGGCCCGAGCAGCTCTAAGCCACCAAAAGGCTCGGTGTCTCTGGTTTACGGGTCTGTCCGGCTCGGGCAAGAGCACGATCGCAAATCTTCTTGAAAAGCGGCTCCACGCAGACGCTCGCCTCACCTATATTCTTGACGGCGACAACGTCAGGCACGGGCTCAACCGCGATTTGGGCTTCACAGTGGCCGACCGCGTCGAGAATATTAGGCGTGTCGCAGAGGTGGTTCGCCTGATGGTGGACGCGGGCCTCATCGTGATCGTGGCCTTCATTTCCCCATTTCGAGCTGAACGCGCTTTCGCCCGAAGTCTGTTTGACGACGGGGAGTTTGTCGAGGTGTTTGTCGACGCGCCGATCGAGGAATGCGAACGCCGGGACACAAAAGGCCTGTATGCGAAGGCGCGGAGGGGCGAGTTGAAGAACTTCACGGGAATCGACAGCCGCTATGAGGTGCCTGAAACACCGGAACTGGTCGTCAATACCCTCGAGCGCTCTCCGGAGCAATGCATGGAGGAAATCATCCGCTACTTAGGTGGTTGATCAATTCGTTGTCTTTGTTTATTGGCGCTCCGGGGAGAGGCTCCTCTGGAGTAGATACGATGAGGGGCGTTGGTGCATGAATCCGGCTTGACGCCGAGGATATGGCGATCGAGACTGTCTGTCCCTGCTAACAATGTCATCGGCGTTGGAAATATTGAACTTACGCCGTTTGTCGTTTAGGCTCGGCTGTCATGTTTGTGATCTTCTGTTCCCTGCTCTTTTCGGTAGGCGTTTGGTTTCACAGCAATGCCAGCCTCCAATTGGAGATCTCGGCCCTGCGTCATCAACTTGCAGTCACCTACCGTCTATATCCAAAGCCAAGACTCACGACGGCAGATCGTTGTTTCTGGGTTTGGCTCTCCCAGACCTGGCTCGGCTGGCGCTCCGCGTTGCTGATCGTCAAACCCGATACGGTCGTCGCCTGGCACCGGCAAGGATTCCGCTGGTACTGGACCTGGAAGATCCGGCATGGACGATCTGGACGTCCGAGTATCCCAAAGGAAACTCGCGAATTGATTCGCATCATGAGTCGGGACAACCCACTTTTGGGAGCGCCTCGAATTCACGGTGAACCGCTGAAACTCGGCATCGATATTTGCCAGGCGTCCGTTGCCAAGTACATGATCCGGCATCCCAAGCCTCCATCGCAGACATGGCGAACGTTCCTGAAGAATCACCTGTCCCAGATGGTTTCTGTCGATTTCTTCACTGTGCCCACAATTTCGTTTCACATTCTGTACGTTTTCATCGTGCTTGCTCACGACCGCAGGCGAATCCTTCATTTCAACGTGACGGCACATCCGACCGCCGAGTGGACCGCACAGCAAATCGTGGAAGCCTTCCCTTTTGACTGCGCACCCAGGTATCTGCTGCGCGATCGTGATCGGATCTTCGGAGATGAATTCCGCGAGCAGCTTGAAGTCATGGATATTAACGAAGTTCTCAGCGCACCCCGATCGCCGTGGCAAAACGCATATGTTGAACGCGTGATCGGGCCCATCCGGCGGGAGTGCCTGGACCACATTATCGTGTTCAGAGAAGAATCACTTCGACCCGTACTTCGCTCCTACATCAGCTATTACCACACGTCGCGTCTGCATTTGTCGTTGGAGAAGGATTCGCCGAACCGACGCGCAGCTCAATCGGTGGGAACAGTCGTCGCGATTCCTCAAGTCGGCGGGATGCACCACCGCTACGAACGCCGAGCGGCCTGACGTCGCCGGCCGGATTCAGAACTCACTTTCGCGCTTGCGCGTGGCTGCCAGGGCTGCACGTTTAGGCAGGACCGCCGACCGACCTGCAAGCCGCAACCCATGATTACGAAGGTCCCTCAACGCTGGGACTCGGGCTTTCCGCGGATGCAGAGCAACGTGATGCGGACGATTTTCGCAGGTTTTCTTAAGGCTGTGTGAAGGCGCCCAGACCCGGTATGCAGAGCAACGTGATGCGGACGATTTTCAGGTCCCATCTAGAAGTATGCTCAGGATTGTGATTACGATCATGTTGAGCCCCGTGGCGACCACGCCGATCCTAAACATCGTGCCAAAGCTGATCTCGCCTGAGGCGAATGTGGTCCCGGCGCCCGCTCCCGACCATGGGAAGGAAACGGCCAGTGCGGTGCCCGCGATGATCCGGGCCAGGATCGCGGCATTATAGCCTAGATCGTTAGCGATAGGGAACAGAATGGTGGAGATCATCGATGTCGTCGCCGTGCCGCTGGTGAGGTGGCTCAATATCGGGGTCGCGAGGCCCGCCATCCAGGGCAGCATGGATGCTGACGCCTCAGCCGAGATCAGGCTCCCAATCCAGTCCGTGATACCCAGGCTGGCCAGGCCGGTTGCAATCGCGGTACCGCTGACCACCAGAAAGAGTACGTTCCACAGAACCCCTTCGTGGAAGTCTTTGGCGCTCAGGGTCATTTCGCCCTTGCTCGCGTTAACCGGCAGGAGAAACAGAAGCGCCATGGCCAATGGAGGAACGTACCAAATGTCCAGGAAGCTTATCGTGACTACTGCCGGCAGAAACCAGAGGACGATCAAAACGAAAAGGACATTCTTTTCGCCCCGGCTCATGGGGCCGAGGGCTTTCTTTTCCTCGCTGAAATATGCTGCTCCGTCACAGATGGATTGAACCTCGGGCGGTGACATGATCCGCAAAACGAGATAGTAGACGGGAATAGTAGCAACCATAAGAACGGTTCCGGTCAGAGTCCACTGGGCGAAACTTATCTGGTATTCCGTCAATTGATCGAGAAGAGAAAGTGTCAGCGGGTTGAAGGGTACGCCCGCCGGCGTTGCCATGCCGCCCGCGGCGGAGCCATAGAGCACCGCCAGGCATGACCCCTCCATCAGGCGGGGAGTCTTCCGCGCGACGGCCTGCGGCCGCGCGCGGGTTGACATAACGTCCATACGGCGACACTGTCCGCGCTGCCATAGTCGTCAGACCCTGCTTAAAACGCTTATCCGCAGGAATGCCCTGTTCGAATGATGAGAATACCGAGCGATTTCTCGAACTGTTACGAATTCGCGACACACAGGCAGGCAAACTGCACGCGGGCGGGGTGTATGTGAGCAAGCACTTGAGCTTCACCGCGTTCGGGAAGGCCTGTCGCCGATAAATGGCATGCAGGGCCGAGGCCAGAACCGGATTCGGGAAATCCGACCATCCGGGATCGTAGGGGGGCTTGCGGAATCGTGAACCAAGGTGGAACTGGGAACCCGTTGCACAACCGAAAGGGTGCTAATCGGGAACTCTCTACTTAAAGTTGCGCGCGCCGCATTTTCTATCCCGACATCCGCATGCTGCGTGCGATGTGGCGGGCGCTGGAAACGGAGCTACGGAACCTTCTACACGGGCACGAAGGTGGAAACGCCGGATACAGCCAAGGAGTGTCCAACGGGCCTCCGCGCCAGTGCTCGACCCTACCAGGCTACACGGGGGGCAGTTTTGATTCCTTTCGCCGTCCCGTTGCCATTCGGTTCACCTCTCCGGTCGTATTCCCCTTGGTCGAGTAACTAAACCGCTGTATGTGACTCACTTTTCGTTGAAAAAGTAATCTTAAATTGACTGTCATCATGTTTTGATCGACGCTGCCCATTACACCACGAGTCAACTCATGGTGGGCGACAACTTTCGTTTGTTTGAACGAATTTCGCGGCCGGAGATCGGTGAGCATACGCTGGACCACAAGGTGGCGAACTTCGGGAAATACGGTTCGATCATTGTCGGCACTTCGCTTATTGAACGACCAGCTCGTGGGACGAAAACGACAGAGTGTCGCAGCACGAGACTCGAAAGGTCAGCAAGAAACTGGCCAGGCGATGACTCTGCGATCGCCACAGGTGGTCGCAGCTGCAATAGGCCTCGCAGCAGTTGGGGTTTATCTCAACGCGTTGCCCAACGGTTTCGTCTTCGACGACCTGCGTCTGATCCTCGCCAATCCATGGTTGGGAGATTGGAGCAGCGTGCCGGAAGTGTTTTCATCCCACGTCGGGGCGTTCGACGAAAGCATTGAGGGTGGCGCCTTGTACTACTGTCCCATGGTGCACCTCCTGTTGATGATGGGCCATTCGGTTTTCGGCGCGGAGCCGTGGGGCTTCCACCTGCTCAACGTGTTGCTGCACGCGGGCGTCTCCGCACTCGTGTTCCTCGCCGCGCGGCGCGTGGTTTCTGGAGCAATGTTGCCCGCTTTCGCGGCGGGACTCCTGTTCGCTGTTCATCCCATTCACACCGAGGTCGTCGCCTGGGTGTCGGGGATCGTCGACCTGTCGTGCACTTTCCTTTCCTTGCTGGCGTTTCTGTATTACGCACGGCATCGCGATCAGCCAGGACACAGTGTTGTGCCGTCGCTGGTGTGCTTTTTCCTCGCTGCACTGTGCAAAGAACCGGCGCTGACACTGCCCGCGATTCTTGTTGCTTACGACCGTTTCGTTTTGCGCGAGCCTCTCGAGCTCAAACGCTACACACCGTACGCTACTCTCGCCGGTATCTACCTGCTCATTCGCATCGTCGTGCTAAGCGGTGCCGAAGGCGCGGCGCAAGTGCATGACATGACCGCCTACGAGTACGCGCTCAATGTGATCGCACTGTTCTCCGCATACGTGTGGAAACTCTTGCTGCCGGTCGGCCTGAATGCAGTCTACGAATTTCATCCTGTCGCGACATTCTTGAATCTCCACGGGGCAATCAGTCTATTTACGACCGCGCTGTTCGTCGCGCTTATGCTTTTTGCGCGCAAGCGCAATCCGATCATCTTCTTTGGTCTGGTCATGATGACCCTGCCATTACTGCCTGCGCTGTATTTACCGGGACTGGGCGAGGTGCCTTTTGCTGAACGTTACCTCTACTGGCCGAGCGTCGGGTTTTTGTTCGCAGGCATTGAATGCGCTCGGCTGTTGGCGGCCAAGCTGGCGATGCGCTCCAGTACGTTGGCCGCGGCCACGCTCGCGCTGGTTACGATCTTTTACGCTGCGGGCACTGTGGCACGGAATCCGGTCTGGCGAGATTCGCTCTCGCTTTGGGAGGACACTGCGGCCAAGTCGCCGAGCGACTACCGGGTGCTCAGCAATCTCGGCAACGAGTACATCGCTCAGGGGCGATTCGACGATGGGATCCGAGTGCTCAACGATGCCACACGCGTCGGCGGAGACGGATTTCCCATGGGGCACATGAATCTGGGCACCGCGTACGCCAGCAGCGGTCGATTTGACGAGGCCATCGCATCGTACAGAGCAGCGCTTCGTATCCAACCAGACTTTGCTCAGGCCGCGGCCAATTTGGGCAACGCGTATGTCGCCAAGGGCGTCGTGGTGCTTACGGCCTTGGAGTTGGCTGAGCTGGCCGAACTCAAGCCCGACGACGCCCGCTTGCACAATCGTATCGGCGCCGCATATGCAGCGCTCGAAATGGCCGACGAAGCAATCCGGTACTACCAAAGCGCAATGCGCCTCGATCCGAATCTAGCCGAGCCGCACAACAACATTGGATCGCTATACGGCGCCAGCGGCGAGTTCGACAAAGCGATCGCGGCGTTCGAAAATGCGATCCAGCGCAAGCCCGAAATCGCGGATTTTCAATTCAATTTGGGGCTGGCCTACCGGATGAAAGGCCGCAACGCGGACTCTATAGTTCAGTTCGAAAAGGTGCTCTCGCTTAGACCTGACCACGAGGGCGCCCGCGGTGCCCTCGACCGCGCTCGAGGTCTCTAACCTCTGGCGATGATGTCATGAACGTCGCGATCGGTCTCATGACTTGCGTCGCGAGCTCTGCGTCGGGCCGGTGGTGACTGCCAACGTCAACGTGTACGCCGTGTGCTGCGCCAAGCTCTGCGATGATTGTGGTTTTGATCGCCGCCAGCGCGTTGTCGACTTTGGCAAACTTGCACTGAGTTTAGCGTTGGAGCTCTGGCCCGCGAGCGCCCTTACCCGTTAAAGGGCGGGATCGAATTGACTGCCAGGATTATTCATCGGTAGCCGCCTTAAAGATTAAGTTTCTTGAACAAACGCTCCGGTATGCTGCCCAAAACGAACATTATGTAACGCCAAAACCATGGCGCGTACGTCACATCGCTTTTCTTATCGAGAGAACGTAAGATGTTTTCAGCTATTTTTTCCGGTTTGATCCAGAGCAGACCTTTTTCAAAGCTCGCTGTCATAGGCGTCTCGACAAATCCTGGCTTTATCGTGATTACATTCACGCCCGACTTATGCAGCCTATTTCGAAGTCCTTGAAGTAGTATTGTCACGGCACTTTTAGCAGAACCGTACACGTAATTGCTCTGGCGTCCCCGATCGCCCGCTACCGATGAAATAACAGCAATTGTTCCCTGTCGCTTCCCTTCGAAATAAGTGGCCAGATGCGTCAACAGGGAGATCGTGCTCAGTGCGTTGATCTCGAACTCTTTCCGGGTCAGATGGAAGGACTGCTCACACGCCTTTTGGTCTGGCAGGGTTCCGTGGGCAATCAAC
>CBDCFM010000016.1:0-485468 GCA_965216035.1 Terriglobia bacterium | reverse complement strand
GACCGTCACCGTGTTCCCCACCACCGTCACCTGTCCACTGGTGCTGTCGATGCTTTCAAACAGCGCATCCCCCACCGTCTCCCGGATCTCGATGTTCCCGGCACCGGCGGCCACCGGCTCATCGAACGTCATCACAAACGTCGCATCGATGGCCACATCCACGGCGTCATCCGTCGGTGCCAGTCCCGTTATCGTCGGCGGCGATGGGGCCGCAATGATTGTGATACTCCACGCCGTCGTATCCGCAATGCCGGCAAACTCGTTCGGCGTGCTGGCCTGATCGGTGATCGCGCCCGCATCCATCAACACGTAATACCCGGTCAGCGGCGCCAGCGTCCCGGCAGGATCGACGGTCACCGTGGTCCCCACCACCGTCACCTGCCCGCTGGTGATGTCGATGCTTTCAAACAGCGCATCCCCCACCGTCTCCCGGATCTCGATGGCCCCGGCACCGGCTGCCACCGGCTCATCAAATGTCAGTGCCAGGTTCGTATCGATGGCCACATCCACGGCGTCATCCGCCGGATTGAGAGCCGTGACCGATGGCTGCGTGGTGTCGACAACGGTCGCAAAGTTCCAGCCGGTGGCATCGCCGATGCCGGGGAAGTCGTTGGTCGCCAGGTCGGTAAAGGCGCCGGCATCGACGAGGAGGTAGTAGCCGGCGGCATGCGCCAGCGTCCCGGCCGGATCGACGGTGACCGTATCGTCGACGATGATGACCTGTCCGCTGGTCACGTCGATGGTTTCAAACAACGCATCGCCGATGCTTTCCCGGATTTCGATGTTCCCAATGCCGGCCGCCACAGGCTCATCAAACGTCAGCGCCAGGATCGCATCGATGGCCACGTCCACCGCGCCATCCAAAGGATTGAGAGCCGTGACCGATGGCGATTTGGTGTCGTTGACATCGATCGAGATCGAGTCGGTGGTGGTGTTGCCGCCCGTGTCGGTGGCTCTGGAGGTGACCGTGTGGATGCCTTCCGACAGGGCGGTGGTATCCAGGCTGAATGTCCATGAGTCGAGTCCCACGGCCGGGTCGAAGGCGCCGCCATCGATCTGGACGTCCACCACAGACAGCGCCGTGTTATCGAATGCGGTGCCGGAGATGACAATGGTTCCCGTAACCGTTGCTCCATCCAAGGGGAATGTGATGGCCACGGTGGGCGGCGTGATGTCCGTGGAGACGGTAAAGTCTGCCGACACGGCCAGGTTGCCCAGGGCGTCTCTGGAGAGCACGCGGTAGTGGTCGAGCGTGTTGGGGGACAGGCCGCTGAGGTTCTCCGAGTGCGAAGTCCCCAGGCTGGCATCCAGCGGCGTTGTGGTCCCATAAGTCGTGGTCAAACCGTACTCGACCTGGGAATCGGCGGCTTCGTTGGTCGACCACTGGATGTCGGCGGAAGTTTCCGTAACGTTGATCGAGGTGACCGAAGAGATGACCGGGGAATCGTTGTCCAGCGTGTATTCTTCTTCGGTCACGGTCGGCGTCAGGTCCGTCAACGGATTACCGAGCGCGCCGGCGATGTTCTGCACTCCGGCTAAGTCCAGATTCAACGTCCCGTTGCTGTCGCCGAGCCCCGACACCGGCACGTCATACACTCTGCCGCTCTGTACCCCCACTGCCCCAATGGTCCCGTCGCCGGCCGAGGTGCCGCTCAACGCGAAATCCGCCGCGTCCACGTTCACAACCGTCTCGTCGAATTTCACCCGGAACGTCACGCTGTCCGCGTTCGTGGTCGCTCCCGCCGGTGTCTGCCGTTCGATCGAGCACACCCGTGGCGCTGCGTCGGCAGGGGATTCCAGCGCGCCGATGTCGGGCGCGCAGCCCAAAAGCACCGGTGTCTCTCTCGAATCCTTGAAGAGCCACACCGGGTCCCCGTCGTTTCTGCTTATCGTGTTGGCAAGTGTGATCGTGTCTGTGTCGTAGTCGATGGAAGTGATCTGAACCGTGTTGTCAAGTGTCCCGACCGCGATCGCGTCTGCTTCAGTACCTCCCCAACCGGGCTGGAAGAAATGAGCGTCTTCGAGAACCAGAGATGTGCCACTCCCGATATCCGTCGCGTGAACAAGCGTGAGTCCTCCACCGGCGTCAATCGCGGGAGACCCGCTTTGTAGTGTGAAGTTGCCGGAGGAGGAGTCTGCAAAAAGGGGATCCTGGTTCAAAATCGCATTGGCCTCGTCGCTTATCGAGGGCGACCAGGTGGCGCTGGTGTTGCCTGTCAGAAAGCCGAGATTGTAATCAGCGCCGCTGTCAACCGGATCAGGACCGAGGAAGTAAGCCCGGTTGGGTGGATTGACGTCGATGGCATCGAAGAAGATGTTGTTGAACACGGAGCCGTGATCAGCCGAGCCGCCAGGACCGCCAGTCAGAGACACCGTAACGTGGGTTCCTCCGGAAGAGGCAACAGCGCCCTCGAAAGACGTATTGTTGTAGTACTTCAGATAACTGGCCTCGCTCTCCGAACTGTCGCCCCCGATGAAGCTGGAGGATCCAATATTGTAGATCGTGTTTCCCCTCAGAATCACCGTGTTCGGTCCGGCGCAGCCATTGGTGCCACCGATCTGGGCAAAATGCGTGTGGCCGCTAGGGCTGTCATGGAATGTATTGCCCTCAATCAGCAAGTAATTCACCGTTCCGGCGGGTCCTGCACAGAAAGACTGGATGCCGTCTATATGTGCGATTCCATCCTGGGTCTCCTCAATATAGGAATCGTGAAAATCATTACCTCGCACCACATTGCGGAATCCATGAATGTTTACAAAATCCTCTGTGTGAGAAATATCGTTGTTTTCGATGAGACTGTCGTCGGCCCAAATAGTAATGGCGTTATTTCGGCCGTCGGTGGGGGTCTCCTGAAAATTCGGCCCTACGTTCGTGATTATATTTCCCCGGATCAACACATCCGAACATCCGATTGATCCGAAGCGATTGCAGTGGATTGCAGTCCCTCCGGTGTCATGGATGTAGTTATTGAGGATTTTAATGCCGGTCATCTCGTTGATCCGGATGGACTCGCCCGCATCGCCGGGTTGAGGAGGCATACCGTCGTTCGTGATTTCGAAACCGTTGACGACGATATACTTCTTCGTCTCCATATTGAAGCTGCGCAACTTTGGCCGCGTTCCCGACGCTGCGAGGTACGTGACGACGTTGTCGGCAGTGCCGCTATTGGCCGGCTCTGCTTGCTCATCGTAGGTGCCGCCTGGACCGACGATGACCGTATCACCGGCGACCAACGTGGTGTCGGCTTTGCCGATTGTCTCCCAGGGGAAGGCGGGATCTGTCCCAGCGTTGACATCGCTGGCCGCGGGAATTGTGTTGTCGACGTAGTACGTCGTTAGCCCGGTGAAAATAATCGAAACGGAATGCGTGGCGGTGTTGCCTCCGGCATCGGTGGCTCTGGCGGTGATCGTGTGGGTGCCAAAGGACAGGGCGGAAACGTCCAGGTCGAATGTCCATACGGCAAGTCCCACGGCCGGGCTAAAGGTCCCGCCATCGACCTGGACTTCCAGCAACCATAGTGCGTTGTCTAATGCCGTGCCTGATACGTTAACCGTGCTAAAAACTGATGCTCCTTCGGCCGGTGATGTGATCGCTACGCCGGGGAGCGTCGTGTCGAGGAGGGTCGTAAATTCCCAGGCCGTGGCGTCGGTAATGCCGGAGAAGTCGTTGGTGGCTGGATCGGTCAATGCGCCCGCATCCACGAGGATGTGATAGTCGGTGGATTGGGCCAGGGCTCCGGCCGGATCGATAGTGACGGTATCGTCGACGATGGTGACCTGTCCGCTGGTCACGTTGACGGTTTCAAAAACCCCACCACCGGTTTCGGTGATGACGATGTTGCCAGAGCCGGCGACCACGTTCTCGTCAAACCTCACCACCAGGTTCGCATTGGTGGCCACATCCACCGCGCCATCCACCGGATCGAGACTTGTGACCGCAGGAGGCGTGCTCTCGGCGCGGGTCGCAAGGTTCCAGGCCGTGGCATCGGTAATGCCCAGGTGGTCGTTGGTGGCCACGTCGGTGAAGGCACCGGCATCGACGAGAATGTGATAGACGGTATCGTCGACGATGGTGACCTGTCCGCTGGTCACGTTGACGGTCTCAAATACCCCACCGCTGGTTTCGGTGATGACGATGTTGCCAGAGCCGGCGGCCACGTTCTCGTCAAACCTCACCACCAGGTTCGCATCGATGGCGACCTTCACCGCATCATCCACAGGATCGAAAGACGTGACGACCGGCGGCGTTGTGTCCAGCACAATCGGCCTGAGCGCTAGCTGATAGACCATCCAGTCATCGCTGCTCAGCGTCACGCTTGCCGGTCCCGTCGCCCCGGCCAACGGCCACGCCCGTATATAGCTCGCCTGCGCCTGGGTCGACCCTTCCAACTCGTCGCCGTAGCCATTGGTTGGATTGCTGAAGTTCTGGGACGCCGTATCCGAGAACGCGAAAAGGATTCCCAGTGCCCCGTCCGTTCCGGTCGTCATCGACGGTGCGGTCGCCGTCGTTCCCTGGCCACTGGCCCGGGTCGCCGCTGATGGCGCCACGTCCCAGATATCTGAGGTATCGACGTTCTGGAACACCCGAATCGCCACCGACCATCGATTCGATGCTGGAATCGTCCACTGATAGGTGTCCGGCTCGGATGTGCTCCCGATCCGGCTGTAGACCGCGTGACCGTTGGTGCCCGCACCCACTTCGTCGATCTCTTCGCTAAAGGCGCTCGGACCGTTGGCATCGGTCACCCTCTGGTTGCCGTTGGGGTGCACGAATGCCACCACCAGGTCGTTTTCCCCGATGCTGAGACCGTGCGTGATCGTAATCGCCGTCCCCACACCAGCGGCCACCGCGCTGCCGGTTCCCGTGACCCCAGTCGGTGCCTCCCCGGTCGTGAAGTTCCAGGTCGTAGCATCCTCAATGCCAGCAAATTCGTTCGGCGTGCTGGCCTGATCGGTGATCGTGCCCGCATCCATCAGCAGGTAATACCCGGTCGATTTCCCTAGCGTCCCGATCGGATTGACGGTCACCGTGTCCCCCACTATCGTCACCTGTGGACTGGTCACATCGAGGGATTGAAACAGCGTACCTCCCACCGTCTCCCAGATTTCGATGTTGCCCTCACTGGCTGCGACCGGCTCATCGAACGTCACCACAAGGTTTGCATCGATCCACACATCCACTGCGTTATCCGCCGGATCGAACACCGTGACGGCGGGGGGCGTGGTATCCGGGGTCACCACCGTGAAGCCATTGGTCAGCGTCACCACTTCACTGCCGGTCGTGATGATCAGGTCCCGGGCCCCGATCGCCGCCGCGGCGTCAATCGTCAGGTTCGCCGTCGCGTGCGTCAGGTCGGACACGGTCACGCTATTGACCGTGATCCCCGACCCGACGTCGGCCGTCGTCTGCCCCTGGACGAAGTTCGTGAACTGCCCCGTCACATCGACGTTCAGATTCGCCACACCCTGATCACCGCTGACGGGACTGATGCTGATGGAGGGCGGCGGCTCGGGAACTCCCAAGGGGAACTCTGCATTAGTCCAGTCAACAACCAGGTCGTCATAGTAGGTATCCGAATCGGATTCGTCGTTGTAAGTCAATTCAAAATGGACCCTATTTACGGGATAGTCCGTGATCGGGCTTGCAGCGGATGTACCCAATAGGCTCCCGTCGTCAGCTGAGTAAACGTTCACATAACATTGGTCATTGCGCACCCATTTGAGAGAGACCCAATACCAGGTATCCGGAACAACGGGAATATTGCTGCCACGAGTGGTAACCGGTTGGGCTCCATGCGCACGGATATTGTCCTCGGCAAAATTAACCATGCACGATGCCTGCCCGTTACTATTAGTGACTCCAAGAAAATCATAAAATCGAAACCCAGATACGGTATATTTAATAAATACTCCCAGTGATAAGTTGTCATACGAGGATGGCAAATCCATCTGCGAATACACGTCCTCACCCTCCTGACTGGGAAGCACGTGGTCGAAGCGAAGGCCTCTCGACCCTGTGTCGTGATATGCGGTGCCATCAACGACCACCGGCCGGTCGAGCTGCCTATGCTCGCTGCCGACGGTAAAATTTTGTGCTGGGCTATTAATCCAAGAAGCGCCGGAACCGTAAGTCGAAGAATTAAGATAGGCTACGGTAAACGGATCCCCGATACTGCCCGCTTCAAAATCAACATACAAGTCAGCGAATATTGGGCTCAAAGGGTTGTCCACGTTGACCCCGATCGAGGTCGTGGCCGTGTTGCCGCCCCCGTCGGTGGCTCGGGCCGTGATCGTGGGGTTGCCTTCCGACAGGGTGAGCGCGTCCAGGTTGAAGGTCCAGGAGGCCAGCCCCACGGCCGAGCTGAATGCGGCTCCATCCACCTGGACCTCCACTAGCGACAGCACCCCGTTATCGGATGCCGTTCCGGCAATCGCAATCGTTCCCGTGACCGTGTCCCCGTCCGTCGGTGCCGCAATCGTCACCCCTGGCGGCGTCGTGTCCGCCAAGGTCGCGAAGTTCCACGCGGTCGTGTCTCCGATGCCGGCAAAGTCCGACGGATTCGCCTCCTGATCCGTGATTGCTCCCGCATCCATCAGCAGGTAATACCCCCTCGCGTACCCCAGCGTCCCGTTCGGATCGACCGTCACCGTATTCCCCAAAACCGTCACCTGCCCACTGGTGATGTCGATGCTTTCAAACAGCGCATCTCCCACCGTCTCCCGGATCTCGACGTTCCCGCTACCGGCCGCCACCGGCTCATCGAACGTCATCACAAAGTTCGCATCGATCACCACATCCGCGGCGTCATCCGGGGGCGCCAGTCCTGTTATCGTCGGCGGTGTGATCTCCACAACCGTCGTGAAGTTCCACGTCGTCGTGTCTCCGATGCCGGCAAAGTCCGCCTGATTCGCCTCCTGATCGGTGATCGCGCCCGCATCCATCAGCAGGTAATACCCCCTCGCGTACCCCAGCGTCCCGTTCGGATCGACCGTCACCGTATTCCCCAAAACCGTCACCTGTCCACTGGTAATGTCGATGCTTTCAAACAGCGCATCCCCCACCGTCTCCCGGATCTCGACGTTCCCGCTGCCGGCCGCCACCGGCTCATCGAACGTCATCACAAAGTTTGCATCGATCACCACATCCGCGGCGTCATCCGCCGGTGCCAGTCCCGTTATCGTCGGCGGCGATGCGGCCGCAAAGGTTGTGACACTCCACGCCGTCGCATCCGCTATGCCGGCAAAGTCCGCCTGATTCGCCTCCTGGTCGGTGATCGCGCCCGCATCCATCAGCAGGTAATACCCCCTCGCGTGCGCCAGTGTCCCGATCGGATTCACTGTCACCGTGTCTCCCACCACCGTCACTTGTCCACTGGTGATGTCGATGCTTTCAAACAGCGCATCCCCCACCGTTTCCCGGATCTCGACGTTCCCGCTACCGGCCACCACCGGCTCATCGAATGTCATCACAAAGTTCGCATCGATCACCACATCCACGGCGTCATCCGCCGGATCGAACACCGTGATGGCGGGGGGTGTGCTATCCGCGGTCGCCGTGAAGTTCCACGTCGTCGTGTCCCCGATGCCGGCAAAGTCCGCCTGATTCACATCCTGGTCGGTGATCGCTCCCGCATCGATCAGCAGGTAATACCCCGTCCCGTACCCCAGCGTCCCGTTCGGATCGACCGTGACCGTGTCTCCCACCACCGTCACTTGTCCACTGGTGATGTCGATGCTTTCAAACAGCGCATCCCCCACCGTTTCCCGGATCTTGATGTTTCCAGCACCGGCTGCCACCGGCTCATCGAACGTCATCACCAAGTTCGCTTCGATTCCCACATCCGCGGCGTCATCCGCCGGCGTCAGTCCCGTAATCGTCGGCGGCGATGGGGCCGCAACGGTTGTGACAGTCCACGCCGTCGTATCCCCAATGCCGGCAAACTCGTTCGGCGTGCTGGCCTGATCGGTGATCGCGCCCGCATCCATCAGCAGGTAATACCCGGTCGCGTACCCCAGCGTCCCGATCGGATCGACCGTCACTGTGTCCCCCATCACCGTCACCTGCCCACTGGTGATGTCGATGCTTTCAAACAGCGCATCCCCCACCGTCTCCCGGATCTCGATGTTGCCGGCACCGGCCGCCACAGGCTCATCGAACGTCATCACAAAGTTCGCATCGATCACCACATCCACGGCGTCATCCGCCGGATCGAACACCGTGACGGCGGGGGGCGTGCTATCCGCGGTCGCCGTGAAGCCATTGGTCAGCGTCACCACTTCACTGCCGGTCGTGACGATCAGGTCCCGGTCCCCAATCGCCGCCGCGGCGTCGATCGTCAGGTTCGCCGTCGCGTGCGTCGCGTCGGACACGGTCACGCTATTGACCGTGATTCCCGCCCCGACGTCGGCTGTCGTCTGTCCCTGGACGAAGTGCGTGAACTGCCCCGTCACATCGACGTTCAGATTCGGCACACCCTGATCACCGCCGACGGGACTGATGCTGATGGAGGGCGGCGGCTCGGAAATTCCCAGCGGGAAGTCGGCATTAGTCCAATCAACAACCAGGTTGTCATAGTAGGTGTCAGAAACAGCTTCGTCATTGTAAGTCAGCTCGAAAACGACGGTATCTATGGGTTGATCCGTGATCGTGCTTGTGGCGGATGAACCCACCAAGCTCCAGTCGTCGATTGAATAAACTTCCAGAGAACATTGGTCCGCGCGCGCCCATTTGAGAGTGATCCAATACCACGTGTCCGTAGCCACAGGAATATCGCTGCCATAGAAGGTCGACGGCTGAGTTGAATGCACCCGGATATTGGACTCTGCCCAATTTGCCGTGCAAGTAGCCTGCCCGTTGGAATTACTGAATCCAATCAGGTCATAAAAATTAAACCCAGATAGGGTTGATTTGACAAACAGCCCCAGTGACAGGTGGTCATAATCGGCGGGTAACCTCATCGATGCGGAGTCATCGCCGGTCTCAGTGGGATGCACGTGGTTGAAGTGAAGACCTCTTGCGCCAAAGTCCTGATATGCGGTGCCTTCAACAACCGCCGGGATATCCAGCGGCCTATGTTCGCTACCCACTGTAAATTGAATGTCTGGCACCGCAATCCAACTGGCGCCTGAACCATGAGTCGAAGATCCGAGATATTCCACAGTCATCGGATCTCCGAAGTTGCCTGCCTCAAAATCAACATACAAGTCAGCGTTTATTTGATTTACATACGGACTGGGGCCACCACTGTCGCCGATCTCAAAACTGATCAGATAGTCCTGGGTGTTTGCATTGGACTCCGCGTCTTCGCAACGGACGTGGTATCGGTGCAAGCCGTCGGTCATTCCGATTAGCGACTGGGAATGGGACAGGCCGCCCGTTGCCACAAACGTATTGGCCATTGAGTCATAATCTATGTTGGAGAGGGTGCCGTATTTGCAAGTTGCGTCTTCGTTCGTCGACAGGCCAAGAACCACGACGCTGGTTCCGGCGGGCAGGCTGCCGCTTGGCACTCCATTGGATAAGATCGGAGGATCACCTACGGGGACAGCATCCACACCGTTGGTGTAAATATCCAACAGTTCAGCGGGACTCAGCCCCCTGTTGAACATCGCGATCTCATCCAGAGCCGCGTTGATCTCGCCCTGTGTGTCCGAAGAATCGAATGCTCCTAGAAAGGTAGACTCCGGGTCCTGCCAAGCGGCGGCGTCGATACCGACAAAACCACAATCGGCAGAACCCTCTTCAACGCCGTCGAGGTATAGTTTTAGAGTACTTCCGTCAAATACAACAAAGACATGCTGCCATCTGTCAAATGCAAAATCATATCCTGAAGTAGCCCGGCATCGGTTGGTGACCGTTCCGTCATAGCTGATGAAGGCAAAGAGTCTTCCCCACCTGTTATAAGCGAGCCGGAAAAACATATCGGCATCGGTATAGTCGTACCTTCCGATAATGCCATAGGTTCGACTTGCAGCAGGCTGTCCGTTTGGCTTGATCCACCCACCGAAAGAGCAACCATTGATACAAAGATCCGAATATTGGGATCCAACCCCGACAGTCACATAATCACCATCCCCGTTCAGGTTGAGTGACCCGCCGATTCCTTCCGTTGTCCATAGAAAATCGCCATTCAGGGTGCCGTGATTGTCATTTCCAGAAGAATCAAGGGCAGTGCCTCCAGAACCATCATCCAGTTTCCATAGAGCTTGCAGTTCATCATCGAACGTGGCGGCAGCCGAAGAGTAGTTGAACGCTAGTAAAAGAACGGCGATCAAGATCGCCGAAAGCAATAATTGCGCCTTTCGATGTGTCCGTATGAACACTCTGGGTGATAGGACGGTTGGAGAGAGACCCGAAATGGAGGTCATTACAAGAGGTGTGTAAAATTCATTAGGCGGCCTTCGATTTCGACACGACTCTGATGCCATCAGCGAAGTGCTGACCCTCATAGATCTGTTGTAAGAGATCGGATCCTTTTAACTGTCGTCAGGCATTCTCAGCGACACACCGTAATTTCCAGATGATCGCTGTGGCGTTCTCGACACGCTTACAGCGACGGACCACCGCGTTGGTGTCGAGACGCACCCTATCGGAGGGCGACTCGAAGATGTGGGTCGTCCTCAGATGGGTCCAGTGCTCTTTTGGAAAGCCGTCGTCGGACAGGCCCGCGATGATGACAGGCTACGCCGCACGTTCTTACGCAATCCCGGCCTTCACCTACAGTCGATCGGGCCATTGATGCACCACCTCGAGCCCAAACATATGCTGTTGAGCCCACACGTCGTATCCCAACTGCCAGGTCAATTTCAATCGTTGAATCGATGCACGTGACAACGGAGCGCCCTGACCCAGCATCCCGCGCATGGCCTGCTCGAAGTCTCCCGTCTCTAACCCGTGAAGCTAGAGATCGGGAAGCAACTGGCCCAACTGTTTCGACTTCCTCCGGAACTACGGCAGAACCTGGCTCTCAAATCGCTCTGACGTGTTTCCGACCCAAGGACGCCGCACTCCCATAGTGCCGTTCAACATCGCAAACCGCCGGGGCTTTCCGTGCCCCTTCCGGTACCCGCGTCGGTTTAGGCTCCGTTCCGCCTTTCCCCGCCCCAGATACTCCGTTACGTATTCCACTCATTCAGCACGTGGGTGGCCTTTCTGCGCAATTGAGTCGCAGATCCCAAATGTTTTCCACTCCGCCTTCGCTCCGCTGCCATCGGGTCCTTTCAGTGCTGTGACGTCCGGCTGTCCGCTTTGGTCACGGGACGACCCGGGCAGACGGATTGATGGAGGTTTTCGAATGCGACTCGGACAAGCGTTTAGTTCAGCACGTTGGGTGCCATCCGTCCTATTAAGATTAGTGTTGACTTCTTGATGACCCGATGCTCAATGGAATACATAACTTACGAATTACCGGCATTCCAACAAACCCACGAACGCAGGTGATGAATCGCCCAAACCCACGAACGCAGGTGATGAATCGCCGCTTCCAGCATGAAACTGTAAAGAAACCCGACGGTCGCTAAAGTGCCCGCAATGTCTATGTGGTTGATACCATGCCCCTAAGGGTACATTTCGATAGGTTTTGGACACTGTCGGATTTCTTTACGGCATACGGCTGTCCTTTTGTCAATTCAAATGGTGCGAAGTGTTTTATTGCACGGCAAATGGATGGTATTTTGTCAAAGTCCCACATGCCGGGTGCATCAAATCTAGAAGCGAGTTTTCCTACACTTCAGGCTTTTCTGCGACAGGCATTGTCCTGCCCTTGCCAACGCAGGTATCGGCTAGAGGCAATCCAGTTGAGATAGACGCCAGTGCATTGAAAACGGGTCCGACCCGTACGAATGAAATCAGGCCAGACCGAAGAGGACTGCTTCTTCTCTATGCCCTCGTAGCCAACGCCACGTATGGCGACTTCGTGTCTGTGCCGTTCTTCGGTGTCACAGCCGAAGACCACAGCGGTTGACCGTTGACTCGACAGACAATCCGAAACGCCGTCTCTACCTGCGTGAAGCCCGCGTGCTTGCTGAACGCTTCGTTGATCGGCTGCCGGTCAGTAAAACATCGCGCGAAGCGAAGCTTGGGAAATGGAAATTCGATGTGAGCGGATGAAACCTTTCGAAAAGAATCCAACGGGTGAAAGTCCAGTCCGGCCAAAGCCGTAGCGGGCAGGCCGGTAGCGAGTCTTGCCTGTCGCCGGGTGATCGGCGGGAGAGAAGCGTAGACAGCGAGGGAGTGGGCCGCGAGGATTCAGCTCCGAAATTTATCAAGTTGCGGATGCCGGAACTTTTATGTTGGTCGAAGGCTGTATCCGGATGACCGATACGCGAGGTTGTCGATCCGTTCGACACCGATCAAAAGGCATTGGATGAACTGCACAGATTGATCGATGAAGAAACTATCGAATCGCTCACTGGTCCACTCTCGAATCCCGCACAGTAAAATGATGTTGATGGGTTTAGGGATAGATACTCCGTTTACATCGGTTAAGCGCCGGATTCGGGCAGAATGGCGAAACTCAAAGGTTCTCGGTGAACGTATCTTACGGCGTAGACATATAACTTCTTTGTTAACAATTGCAGTCCAATTTCCCTATCTGAACGTCAATCCTCCCCCCCCCTTCGGTTCGCCCTGTCTCCCCCCATCGCGCAACGACTCGTTATCTGTGGCAAAGCCAGACACCGTGGCTTATGCTTTCGGGCGGATAGCGGCGCCTCAGGTAACGCCATATGCCGTGCGTCACCTTCGCGGTCTGGCAGTTCAGACATTGCCGACAGTTCCACTCGAAATCCATACTGTTCAAGAGGAGGAAGGAAAATCATGAGCGACTCTGTAGAACCGACTCCGGACAGAATCATGCAGCTGATTAGCGGTGGCTGGGCGGCTGCAATTCTCGGATCAGCATCGCAGCACGGCATCTTCAACGCGTTGGAAGGAGGTGACGCCGCCGCTGGCGTCGCCAAAAAGGCCGGCGTTTCGCTACGCGGCGCACAAGCGGTGCTCGACGGCCTGACGGGCCTTGGCCTTTTGACGCTTTCCAAAGGGCGTTATCAGAACACGCTCGATTCGTCCGCGTTCCTGGTGAAAGGCAAGCCCGCATACTTGGGCAGCATTGCGGAGGTCATGACCCACAGCCTGGGCGAATGGGCCACGCTCCCCGAAGCGGTGAAGACGGGCACCCCAACGGCGACCGACATGACAGAACTGGCGGACAACGATTTTTGGCCCCAGCTCGTACCGGCGATCGCGTCGCTTTCCTTTCCTGTCGCGCAGATGGCCGCCCAACGACTCGGCATCGAGAAAGCCGGCGCAGTCAGCTGGCTCGACGTCGGTGGCGGCTCGGGCGTCTGGTCGGCGGTGTGGCTCGGCGCGAACATGGACGCAAAGGGTGTCCAACTCGACTGGCCGTCGGTCAACAAAATCGCACAGGAGTTCGTCGGCAATTTTGGCTTTGCCGACCGGTTCGAAACCATCGACGGCGATTTCCATACGCTCGACTTCGGCGCTCGCCAATACGACTATGCAATCTACGGACATGTTGCCCATCAGGAAACACCAGCGGACAATATCGCGATCTTCCGCAAGTTTCGCAGGGCTCTCAAGCCAGGCGGTACGCTTCTCATCAATGACTTCATTCTTACCGACGACCGACTGGGCCATCCCTTCGCCATGATGTTCCCTGCGCAAATGCTGCTCGCTTCGAAGGGAGGAAACGCGTGGCGCGAGTCGGACTATCGAACATGGCTTGACGAAGCGGATTTTACGTCGGCCGATATTGTTCCAACTGAGACGCCGGCAACCGTCGTCTTCGCGCAATGAGCAGCGCCGCTGTCACCGGCGCAATCCGGACCGATTGCAGAGGACGGTGGCGGGTTCTTGGGGAGTGTGGCGGTCAGAATGATGGCAAGATTGCGGTCACTAGCAGGATGCTGAAAAAGCCATCCGTGACTTTTTCAGCACATCCTGTGCCGCTTAGCAGACTGCCGAAAAACGAGCGATTTTCAGCAGCCTGCTAGTGATGAAATCGCCAGAATCAGCAGCTGCCAAAGCAAGCAAGGCTCCGTTCTCCGTACCACTCCAGCCCATTCGATTAACAGCGTGAATCCGAATTCTTGCTATTATTTGACGCTCACCACAATCTGCGGTTGTGAGAATTGGTAACGATGAGCAACGACTTGCAATAACAGCGCGGAACAACTTCGATGGTCGATAAGGTAACCATACCCCAACTTCACCAGATGAAACGCGACGGGAATAAGATCGTGGGCGTTGTCGTTTGGGACTACCAGATGGCACAAATCGTCGATCGTGCCGGTGTCGAAATCATGTCTGTCGGAGATACCGTAGGGATCAATCTCTGGGGGCAGCCAAGCCCGCTCGAAGTAACGATGGACCAGATGGTGACTGTCACACAAGCGGTGCGCCGGGGCACACAACGGGCGCTGGTGAGCTGCGATTTCCCCTACGGCCCTTTGCAGGAGGGCACTGACGCTGCCGTTCGGGCCGGTATCCGCATGGTCAAAGAAGCCGGCGTCGATATGATCAAGCTCGACGGGGCGGCCGATTATCCCGAAACGGTCACCGCAATAACGCGTGCCGGCATCCCCGTCTGGGCTCAATTCGGGATAACGCCACAGACGGCGCTGCAATACGGCATCGAGTATTCCGCCATGTCCAGGGGGGATGTCGGAGTGCTGCCCGGCATGAAGGCCCGTCTGATCACCGAGGCGAAAATGCTGGAGGATGCGGGTGCGGCTCTGCTCGATTTCACGAATTCGGGGCCTGTCGTGGGGCCGGAGGTGGCCGCTGCCGTCTCCATTCCTGTGATCGGTGGATTCGGCGGCGGGCCCTGGCTGGACGGGCGAGTCCGCCTGGGCCATGCCGCCATCGGATACGGTGCCAAGTATCTTGATGAGCCTGTGGACACCTATGCAAATGCCGCCGAGCTCATACTGGACGCCGTCACAGCTTTCATCGACGACGTACGCGCGGCGCGCCAAATCAAGGGCACCCCACCTGTCAAGAATTGAGCGAAGCGCTATGCCGACAGCGATCCTCGACGGTATCCGAACCCGCTATGAAGTCATTGGCGACGGCCCCCCCCTGCTGATGTATGCTCCGGGCGGCTTCGACGCAACGCTCGATAAGTGGTCAACACTCGGAATCTATGCGCGTATCCGGCTACTGGATCATCTGGCGGCCAAGTACCGTTGCGTAATTTTTGACCGGCGGGAAACCGGACAATCTGGCGGGCGAATCGAGCGGATCACTTGGAATCACTACGTCGTTCAAGGCAAAGCCCTGCTTGAGCATCTCGGCATCCCGGCAGCGCATGTCGTTGGGGGCTGCATGGGATGCCCCCCGGCGACCGCATTTGCCGTCACGCATCCCGAAGCGACTCTGAGCATGGTCCTGTACTGGCCTGTGGGCGGCGCGAGTTTCCGCCTCAAGGGCCACGGCCGTTTTGGCGAGCATCTGGCGTTCGTGGAACAGGAGGGCCTCGCCGCCGTTGCCGCGCTTTCGAAAACTACGGACGCAGGTTTTGGCAAAGATCCCCGCCTGGGTCCCTGGGTTGGGGCGATCCGGAGCGACCCTCGGTTTGCCCTGCACTACGCCCGTTTTGACCCGGAACACTACAAGCTGATCGTCATCAGCATGTCCCGCACCCTTCTCGATCGGGATACCGCGCCGGGCGCGGAGCCGGAAGACCTGATGCGCCTGAACATTCCAACGCTGATTGTTCCGGGCGACGACAGCTCTCACGCAACTTCGGCCGCACGCTATCTCAAGGAATGCCTGCCGGGGGCTGAGTACTGGGATGTGGGGCCCGAAGACCAGACGGAGGCAACAGCACCGGCGCGGGTGATTGAGTTTTTGGACAAAATTTCGGCGGGGGCCTGAGGACGGGTTCCCTGTCAGAAGCTCGGTGCCTTACAGTTTCGTCCGAGTCCCATCCGATCATCTCCTTAATCTAACGCCTCGGCTCCGCCTCGTTGTTCACACGCGCCGTCGGACCGGTGCGTGTTGTTCTAGGGCCTGCTTCAACGTTCCACTGATCCCAAATAGGCCTCGACATCAGGACGATGGCGAGGGTCGCGGGTCGTCCAGACAGGATGTCTGATCGAACGACCGTGCGAAATCTTATGTCTCAAACTTGCATATCAGAACATTTGGATCAGGCGATCAACCCGTAGGTCCCGGGTGCAAAAAGCATCTCGATCTCCACCGACTTCTTGAGGATTTTCTGGGCGGTCGCGTGACTGATCAGGTTTTCGAGCACTCGCCGATTGGGTGCGATTCCGTAAGGCAGCGGGTCGCCCGCAATTTCGATCATCCGCGCGTAAAGATCATCCGTCTCTGTGGGGTTTTCGATTCTTCCCTGCCTGAGCCGCTCCAGATACAGGTGCTTTGCTTCGGCAAACGCGTTGAACACCGCCACGGCCACTTCCGGATACGACTCGATCACTTCGTCCCGGACGACGACAAGGTGGTTGATCGGATAGTGCCCGGAGCGTTCAAACGCGGCGATACCGGCTTCCAGAGAATTCGGGATCAGCGGCCGAACCTGGGCAAGCTTCGTTTTCAAGCCAATCGCGGCCGCCAGTTCTCCAGCGGCGAGCATTTCCTCAAGCGTCCTGCCGGGCTCCATGGGAACGACGTTTCCGGGTGGCTGGTAGGCTTCGACATGCTCGTCACCAGACAGAACCCACGTAATCGTGCTCAGGTCGACGTCATATTCTTCTTGTAGCACGGCACGCGCCCAGACCCCCGTGGTCACTGTATACCCGCGGTTTATGCCGACCCGCCGTCCCTCCAGTTCCCGGGGATGGCGCAAGGGGAAACTCAGGTTGTGAAGGATCGCGCCGTGGTGAAACGCACGCACCAGGAAAACCGGCAGGGCTGTGAAACGCACGCCGTTCTCGCGTGCACAAAGATAGGTGGTCAGGGCCATTTCACAGACGTCAAATTCTAGGCCGCGCACCATGCGGCGAAAGGCATGAACCAGCACTTCCACTTCCTCGAAATCCAGAACACAGCCCATTGGACGGACCGTCCCATCCTTCAGTGCCCTGTTGTTACCCTGCGTGCGGGTTACGGTCTTCAGTGCCGGTGTGACCATCTCAGGTCTCCGATTTGTGTTGCGTTGTCAGTTGTGGTGTGTGTGGTGGCTTGTGGTGGACGCGTTGGTGGGGCGCGGGGCCATCAGCCACGTCGTGGAAGACCAGCGACTTGATCGCGACTGGCACGGTGCCTGAAGGTCGACGCATCCGGCCCAGATCGATGTAGTCGAAATCCCAGAGCGCGATGCCATCGATGACGAGAACCTCATTGTCGATCCCAAGATCCTCCCGGAAGATGGCACCGAGATTCATCGCGATATCGGCGTCGAGAATAACGTAAATCGGTTGACCACGGGCGACGCGGGAAGCGATACCGCGCCGAATCCCTTCGGCAAGGGCTGCGATACGACGGAACGCGGGGACGCCCTGCCAGTGGAACGCCAGGACGACATCGACATCGGAATCTGCAACGTCGAATCGTGTCGTATGCCGGCGGATCGCTTCGGCGAGACGGTCCGAATCAAAGTCTTCCGTAAAATCGAAATCGGGCCGCACGACTTGAACGTTGCGACGCGGCAGAAGGGTCTCGGGGTCGCTTATATAGCTGGTATTGCCGCTCAACTGGGCCGTGAATTCCGACGCTCCGAGGGCGGTTGAGCGGATCCCGTGGCTGTCGGGCAAGAGGCGCCAGGGCAGCTCGCCGGAATCGACCCGTCGGTGGAGCTCCTCGCCGAGACGTTTTCCGAGATCGCCGAAATCGCGCGCCTCGCGTTGATAGATGAATTCGGCGACGCCACCGGAGAAGACCACGCTCGAGATCTTTTCCAGACCTGCAATCGGTTCGGTCAGGTAGAGGTCTTTTACATCGGATTGCAGCGTCGGCTCGGTCAGTGCCTTGACCAGGATATCGGCCATGGATACCGCCACCTGGTCCAGCTGTTCATCGGTGACCTCATCGTCAACGTGCCATAAAAAACCGGCGTGTTTGGCGTGTGTTCGGCCGGCAGGATCCAGGCGGGCGAGCCGACCGTTGTTGCCGCGAACCAACAAGCGCCCGCCGATGTGGATCGCAGCAGTGGACACGACTTTGCCCGCCTCGATCACGCTGAGTTTGGTTGTGCCACCGCCGATGTCGACGTTGAGCACGCAGTCCCTACGATCGTATGAAGCCTGAACTGCGCCTGAGCCATGGGCCGCCAGCATCGCCTCCATGTGATGGCCGGCCGTCGCACAAACCAGTTCTCCGCACTTTTCAGAGAGGATGCGGGCAATGCGCTCCGCGTTTTCCCGCCTGAGCGCTTCCCCGGTCAGAATGACGACGCCGGTATCGATTTCGTCGGGATGCACTTTCCCAGCCCGGTAAGCGGCATCAACGATCGCACCGAGGGCTCTGGCGTCGATTAGCGTTTCACTCCTGTAAGGCGTCAGTTGGACCGGAGACTCATACCAGGTCTCACGCCTGACCACCAGATAACGGCTCGAGAGGTCGACCGACTGGCGGTGCAGGTGCATGCGCGAAAACAGAATCTGCGTGCCGGCCGAACCGATATCAACGCCGACGCTAGTCAGGGTCACGTTGTCCCGCTGCCACAACGGGTGATCTTCGATCGGGCCGTCGTAGTCAGGGCCGAGGTGCTGGTCTTCCGGGGTGTGGTCCGGGTCCGGCCGATGACGATGCAAGTACTCTCTCCGTGTCAGTTGGGCTTGCAGGGCAGGGGTGATGCGACCGTTGATGCTCGGAAAATGCTCATAGTGGCCGGGCTATCGTATGGGTACTTTCAAAGGTTTGGAAACTTTCAATACCCAAAGGTGCGAAACCAGACGATGGCGAAGGCGGTGGGGAGGAAGAATTCCCGTCCTAGCCGGCTTCATTCGTGTCTGAGGCGGGCCGATACCGGAGCCCTTAGAAGGCCCGTGGCCCCGGTCTAGTCGAACTCTCGCTCAACTCCGTCCGCCGTCGTCACAAACCCCAGAAGACAGCCGTCGGAGCCGTCTCTCAGCTGATAGCATTTCACCGAGATCTTGTCCCCCGGCTGGAGGCTGTCGCGCGTCCAACCCTTTTGGGTGAGCGGAATGATACCGCCGCCTTCAAGGACCCACCTATTCGGCTGACCTTGAGGATCCATGACATCAATGTAGACCCAGACATGCGGATTCATCCAGGAGACATTCGTCACGGTGCCGGCCATGTTAACGACCTTGGTCCGGTCATAATTGGAGTGGGAATGGTGGCCCCATACAGGCCCGGACATGACCAAAGCAGCCACGACGGTGGCCGCATAACAGAAGGTTCTGGATGTCATATCAGGCTCCTACTGGCTCGAAATTGAATACCTTCATACGCGCGCATAGTCCTCCCAATCCTCTTAATACCCTTAATCCTCGGGAGGGACCCGAACCGTTCTATTGCCGTACTCGTCGACGCCATAACGGATCCTCTCGCCCTCCTCGTCAAGAATGACCAGTGACTGCTGAAACTGCACCGGCGGCGGCGAAGCCGGACGCACGCTCGCCTCTAAGATGTAGAGACGGCCCTGGTGTACATGGATCGCAACGTATGTGCGACTCTGATCTGCGTTTGTGATCTGGAGCTGGTGTCCTTCAATACGATCGACTTGAGCGTATGCGTCGTAGGTGATCGTACCGCCCCTCTGGCGAACGTTCCATGCCGCGTGGGCGATCGACCCGCGTACAACCGTTGCCGGGGCGTCCACATAATGGACCACCGTAACGGAGTAACGGTTTGGACCGTCCTCGGCGGTATAGACGCGCGCGGGGTAAATACCGCCGCGCTCCCCCATGTAAGCTATGTCCTCAACCGTGGGCGCGGCCGGAATATTGATGCTGAACCGTTCTGCCCGATCGACGTACGCTCTCCAATCTTGTGCGAAGCAATGCCCCGAGACAAACACAAGCCACACCGCCGGGGTCAGTCTGAAAATGCGCGCTTTTCTAACCATCAGCTAGGCCGATAGAACACCATAGACGCCCCCTGTTGTCAACGCAGTCGTCTCCACTTTCCCTTTCCCTGGAGATGATTGATCCAGTAGAATTCAGATACTGTGCCACAAACCACCGTTTACGGGTGTCTCACAAGCGTATCGCGAGAGTGGGTTGTGTCTCCTCTTGAAGCTTTCCGTGACCCGCGAACGCTTTCGAGATCCATAAAAGTGAGCAACGAGGCCGCAGGCCTGAGGTCGTTGAAATGAGAATGCAGCGCTGGACCCGAATGATCAAAGTGAGTCTGTCGATGGGACTGATACTGGCCGCGAGCGGCCATTTCTTTGAATCCCTATCTTCGACCACCAGGGCTCGTTCCTCCCTGAACGCCAATCCTGCACAAGGGTCGCCGCCCAACGGGCTCCGTGTGCTCGAGGAAGCCTGTGTGCAGTGCCACGGCCTGGATTTGATATTCAGACAGGAGAAGACGGAAGAATCCTGGCGGGAGAGCATCGTCATGATGATGTGGCGAGGCGCCCCGTTGCTTCCAGGCGAAGCAGATATGATTCAGGACTACCTGGTCTCAGACTATGGTCGGAACCTGACACCGTCCTCTTCCCCGACTTCCGTGAGCGTGAACTCCGCACTGCCCGAAGGAGCTGGGAAAAGTCTGGTCGCCCTAGCGTGTGTGGGGTGCCATGACCTCAGTCCGATCTTTTCCCAGCGCCGGAGTGCGGAACAATGGCGAGTCATAGTAAACGAAATGGTCCGTCTGGGCAGCCCCTTAGGCGGGAGCGAGTCCGAGACCGTGACCGACTATTTGTCGACATTGGTCGCACCTTAGGAGTAACCCCGAACGTTGGTAACCATTGATATCCATTGATAGTGATGGATCCCCAGGATTTCCTGGATCGAACAATTCTTGTTAAAGAGGATGGCAACATGCGCGAAAGAGTAAGAGATTACCTTGCTGGAGAGATTTCTCGCCGCGATTTTGTGCGGAGCTTGACAGCGGCCGGATTCAGCCTGGCGGCTGTCCGGTCCGCCCTGGGCGCTCTGGAACCCATCGTCAATCCGGGGTCACCGGCCCTAGCTCCCGCCCAGCTCCTTCCGTTTCAAGGGAGCGGCGGGGACATACTGGGCGAACAACTTCAGGAGTTTGGCACCCGTTTCATATTTGTTTGCAACAGTTCCGGAATGGGTCCGCTCGCCGATTCGTTGGTCGACCGACCGCAGATGCAGTTTATTCAGGCTGTTTCGGAACATCAAACCATGGCCATTGCGGACGGTTACGCGAAGGCCAGTGGCGAGGTGGCCTTCGCCACCTTCAGTCGCGTGGGTGCGCCGGGTGCCAGCGCAAATATGTACAACGCGATGAAAGACCGGACGCCTATCGTCATCTTTTCGGATCACGCGAACACCGGGTCTCAGGGGCGTGACGGTCACGAGGACCTGGAGGATTGGCTGACACCTTTCGCGCAGTATACGAAATGGCGCTGGCTGGTCGCTGAGTCCTCGCGTATTCCGGAATGGTTGGCCAAGAGCTTCAAGGTCTCCTCCATTGCGCCGGGCGGCCCGACCATGATTCGGGTTCCCAGAAACCTTCTATATCAGACAGATGTCGCATCGGGAATCTTTCCGCGGCGGAGCGTCAACGTCCCGATTAATGTTCGGCCGAACCCTCAGGTGATCGAGCAAGCCGCAGAAATGCTTGTCGAATCGAGCAGCCCCATTCTCTATCTGTCCCACGAAGTGTGGTCGACGGGCGCGCGTTCTGACGTCGTCGAGCTGTCTGAGCTACTGGCGATTCCCGCCACGCAGGCTCGCAGCTGGGGTGCTGACTTTCCCACCGACCATCCCCACTTTCTGGGACACTACTATGACCCCATGCGGTTCCCGACCAGCATCGATCTGTTTCTCAATCTGGGCGCCCATATGCCGGGTACGCCGGGCGATGCCAAGATCATTCACGCGAGTATGGACACCCGTCACATCGGTGGCTACTCCCCGACCGACTTCTCGATCGTGGCCGACGTGAAAGAGACGACGCGGGACCTGATCGATGCAGTGAAAGCTGTGGCAACACCCGAGAGGTTGGCCCGGATTCGCAACGATCGAGGACCGGCCCTCGTTCAGGCAGCCGCCGGGAGGCGATCGGCCCTGACGGCCGGGGCAGAATCGGTTTGGGACCAGGTTCCGGTGAGTTGGCCTCGCCTGTTGCTCACTCTCAACCAGATGATGGATGACAATGCGTTTGTGGTCACCGAGGTGGGCACCGAAGACTGGGTGCTGCGCGCGTTCCCTTTCGCCGATGGCAAAAAAACCAGAATCGGACGAACGGTGGGACGGGCATTGGGTTGGGGCGTCGGGGCGTCCATCGGCGTCCAGCTAGCGAACCCCAACCGGCAAGTGGTCTCTCTGCAGGGTGACGGCGGGTTCCTTTTCGGACAGTCCGATGCCATGTGGACCATGTCGAGGTACGACGTCCCCGTTATTACCGTTATCGCCAACAACCATAGCTATGATGAGCCCCGCAACCAGATGCAGGCGCGGGGTGGACGTGCAGCCCAGGAGGACAAAGACATGATCTGTTATCTGGGCAGTCCCAACGTGGACTTTACACACATCGGTCAGGCTTACGGCATCCGCGGAGAGCGCATCCTGAATCCGGATCAACTGGAACCGGCCATCGGCCGGGCGATTCGAACCGCTCGGGAAGGGAGACCCTACATTCTCGACGTCGAGGTTGCACGAACAGGTCTGCTCGCCGACTCCACCTGGCACCCGGCCTATTCGGTGGCCGGGGCCCGCGAGGAAAGGGGCTAGTGGCTACGCTTGCAGTTTCATAAGGCAATGCCGGCGCGATACGACCCGGGCATCCTCTGCCATGCGCCTTCAGCGAATATTCAGCCGCGGGCGCCGAGCGGGGGGACGCCTCCGATCAAGGTTGTGGGTCTGTTTCCCGGAAAATGCCGGTCGAATGACCGAAATCGCCGGTCGAATGAATTGATTGACGGAAGAATGAATTGATTGACGGAAGAATGTAAATGTTGACGAAAGAGCAAAACGCCCTGTTGACGCAGACGGGACCTGGAACGCCGATGGGTGACATGTTCCGAACGTACTGGATCCCTGCGCTGCTGGGCGAAGAACTACCCGAGAATGACTGTTCCCCGGTTCGCGTGAAGCTTCTTTCCGAAAATCTTATTGCGTTCCGCGATAGTCAGGGTTGCTATGGCCTCATCGACGGGTTCTGCGCCCATCGCGGGGTATCGCTGTGGTTCGGCCGCAATGAAGAGTGTGGTCTCCGGTGTCCCTACCATGGCTGGAAGTACGACCACACCGGCCAGTGTGTCGAGATTCCGTCGGAAAAAAAGGAAACCGGATTTGCCGATCGCATAAAACTGAAATCGTATCCATTGATCGAGCGTGGGGGTGTTCTGTGGACCTACATGGGCCCCGTAGATCAACAACCGCCGTATCCGGAGTGGGAGTTCATCATGGTCGGTCCGGAGCAAACCTTCTCAAGCAAGCGCCTGCAGGAGACCAACTGGCTGCAGGCGATGGAAGGCGGCATCGACAGTTCTCACGTTTCCTGGCTGCATGGCGATGCGCTGCACCACGATCCGTTGTTCAAGAACACCAAGGGCGGCGAGTACAACCTCACGGACAAAGCGCCGGCGTTCGAGGTTATCGAGAGCCCGGGCGGCCTCTATGTCGGCGCGCGGCGCAATGCCGAGGACGACAACTACTATTGGCGTATCACACAATACGTTGTACCGGCGTTCACAATGATCCCGCCGCGAGGTGATTACACGCTGCATGGGCACTTTTGGGTTCCCATCGATGACGAGCACTGCTGGGCCTGGAGCTACGACTATCATCCAACACGCAAGATCAAACCGGAGGAGCGTGATGCAATGAAGGAGGGCCGCGGGATCCACGTCAAGTGTGTCCCCGGAACCTACCTCCCGATCGCGAACAAGGAAAATGACTACCTGATCAATCGCGAGAGACAGAAGTCCGGCGCGATCGCCAGCGGTGTCGAAGGCATTGGAATGCAGGATGCCTCGCTGCAGGAAAGCATGGGTACGATCGTCGACCGAACCCACGAACACCTGGTGTCGAGCGACAAAGGCATCATCATGGCGCGTCGAAGAATTTTCAGGGCCCTCGAAGCGATGAAGAAAGGTGAGATGCCGCCCGGCCGTCGGCCGGAGGATCAACACGTCCGCTCGGCTTCCCTCGTGCTGTCGGCCGATCACGGGTTCGAAGAGGCCGCCGCTGAGGCACTCAGGGCTAAGAAAGGTATGGCACCCGCCACCGTCTGACGCGCTTCATTAACGTATTACTGAGGTGTCGGAACGTATAGTTTCCGACTGTGCCCGAAGTTGTTCCCGAAATGATGAACAAGCAGCTCGACCGCCGAGACTTCGTAAAAATGGCCAGCGCCGCCGGTACGGTTCTTGCAACCGGCGCGTGGAATCCAGCTTCCGCCATTCAGGAAGCCCCCGCACCCGGTCCGGATGCAGCGGAACTCGAAGCCGTCCTGCGTGCGCTTGATGCATCGCAGTCTGCAGGTACCGATTATGCCGACGTGCGCATAACACGGAGCAACTGGGAGAGCATCAACACTCGCGAGCGCCAGATAACCGACGTCAGCAAAACTGAAAGTTACGGAATCGGAATTCGGGCTCTGGTTGGAGGTTCATGGGGATTTGCCGGCACCCGCGATCTGTCCCCGGATTCGATCACGCGGACGGCGCGGGAAGCGGTAACGATCGCCGGGACCAACAATAGGATCAACCCTGTCGAAACCACATTGGCTCCGACCGGCGCCGTTCCTGATGGACGCTGGATTACGCCGCACGAGATCGACCCGTTTACGGTTCCGGTAGAGGAAAAGGCCGACCTCCTGTTTCAGGTCAACGAAGAGGCTCTTCGGGTACCCGGTGTCCGTTTTGTGACGTCACGGGTGGGATCGGTCCGGGACGACCGGCTTCTGGGCACCACGGATGGATCGATCATTCAGCAAACTTTCTATCGAATGTTCCCGTCGGTCCGAGTCACCGCGGTCTCCGATGATAACTCCGATTTCCAGGTTCGTAACGCCAGCCTATCGCCGATGGGAGGCGGTTGGGAGTATGTCCTAAACCTCGAGATGGCCGAGAACGCCCTGCGGTGGGCTGAAGAAGCCGTGATGAAGCTGAGGGCCACACCCGTGGATCCGGGACAGTGGGATCTGGTCTTGCACCCGAATCACCTGTGGCTCACGATTCACGAATCGATCGGCCATGCGACCGAACTTGACAGGGCGCGCGGCTTTGAAGCCAACTATGCCGGAACCTCTTTTCTCGCGCCTCCTGAAGCCGTTCTCAACCAGTTCCGCTACGGGCCGGAATTCATGAACATCCAGGGCAACCGGACTGAGCCTGGAGGCCTGGCCACCTGCGGGTGGGATGACGAAGGTGTTCCGGCTCGCGCCTGGGACATCGTCGAGGGGGGAATCTTCGTCAACTACCAGACGACAAGGGAATCTGCTGACTGGATCTCCGATCAGACCGGTCTCACCGAAAGCATGGGAACTGCTTATGGCGAAGGGTGGTGGGCGATCCCCTTCCAGCGCATGCCCAACATCAGCCTCCTGGCCAACGAGCAAGACCTGAGTGAAACCGATGTCATTGGCGAAACCGAACGCGGCATCTACATCGAGGGTAACGGATCGTATTCGATCGATCAGCAACGCTACAACTTCCAGTTTGGCGGGCAGACGTTTTGGGAGATACGGAACGGCCGCCGAATCCGGATGCTGCGCGATGTGGCATACCAAGCGCGAACGCCCGAGTTCTGGAACTCCCTCGCACTGCTGGGCGGTGAGGCCACCTACGAGCTCGGCGCCACATTCAACGACGGGAAAGGACAGCCGCCGCAGTCCAACGCAGTTTCACACGGTTGCCCGATCGCGCTGTTCCGGGACATCAGCATACTCAATACGGCATAGGGCAATGCAGACCAACTCCACAGCCAGACACGGACTGACCGAGGAGCAGGCGCGTGAAATCACGGACAAGCTGCTGGGATTTGCGAACGCCGACCACACCCGGGTGTATGTGTCTTCGGGAACACAGTCCAACGCTCGGACCGCGATCAACAGGATCACGACAGCGGGTTCTTCCGTCGACACCAACCTCTCCATCACGAGCGTTTTCGGAAGGCGGGTCGCCTCGATCCGCACCAATCGGCTGGATGATCAATCACTCGAGCGCGCTGTCAGCGAATCCGAAGCTCTCGCACGGATCGCACCTGAAGATCCGGAGTATCTACCCGAGTTGGCTGAACAGGAATACGAATCGGTGGACGGCTATTACGACAGCACCGGCACTTTAACGACCGAAGCGAGGGCCCGAGCCGCCTCACTGGCCATCCGCGCCGCAGAAGATGCCGGTGCCGTGGCGGCCGGTTTCATATCTGTAAACGCGGGTTCGCAATCCGTCGCCACTTCAAACGGCGCGTTCGGCCATTACTCCAGGACTGGCGTGAGTTCAACGCTCACAGTGCGCACGCCCGACGGACGCTCGTCAGGATGGGCCGGAGACGAGGGTGCTGACTGGGAAACAATCGAATCGGAACGAATTGCTACCGACGCGGTAGCCAAGTGCGCTGAGTGGCGAGGCAAGACGCCACTTGATCCGGGCAACTACGACGTGATCCTCGAGCCCACCGCCGTCGGCAACTTGATGATGCGGCTGATGTTCTCACTCAGCGCCCGAGTCGCGGACGAAGGGCGCAGTTTCTTCTCGAAGTCGGGCGGCGGAAACCGCATCGGCGAGCCGCTCTTTGACGAACGAATCACGCTGTGGAGTGACCCGGCGGAATCGAACGCGGAAATGGCGCCGTTCACGCGTGCCGGTCTTCCGGTCACACGTGAAGTGTGGATCGACGATGGCGTTCTCCAGGGTCTCCAATATTCGAGGTTCTGGGCCCAGCGGAACGATGTGGCCCCTCGGGCCAGCGCAGGAAACTGCCTCATGTCGGGAGGAGACGCGACTCTCGACGACATGGTGCGGGAAACACGGCGCGGGGTTCTGATCACCCGCCTCTGGTACATTCGCTCACTCAACCCACGGACCATCTCCTACACGGGTTTGACCCGGGATGGCACGTTTTTGATCGAGGATGGGCGGATCAGCCGCCCGGTCACCAACTTTCGATTCAATCAATCGATAACCGAGATGCTCGCCAATATAGAAATGATAGGCGTCCCCCGGCGTGTCGCTTCCGGTGAAGGGGCCTATGGCCCTCCAATTGTGGTACCTCCCCTTAAAGTCCGCGACTTCAATCTTGCCAGTGTGAGTGACGCGATTTAATCACGGCTCGGTGTCATTCAGTGTAGGGCGTTTGTCGAGACCGGCAGGGGGCGAAGCGGCGGATCTTTTCCGATTCCCGCCGCATGGCTGCGGCGTTGGATTTTTACTTTTTCACAACCTTTTTGACACGTCCTCCCAGCATGCCCGTGTCGGCCAGATACAGATCGCCCGTTTCCCTGTCTATGGTGAGGTTGTGCGGCCGGGCTTCAATACCCTGGATCCTGTCGACGACCTCGCCGTCGGCCACGGCAATGATCTGCTCGCCGTCCGAGTCCCCGATGTACACGGTGTTGTTTGCGTCCACTGCCAGGCCCGAGCCCCTCTGCAGGCCAAGATCCCGCCACTCGTCCAACAGAACGCCATCCTGACTGAAGATCTGTATACGCGGGTCTTCAAGGTGACCGTCCAGGACCACCAGACGGCCCCTGGAATCAACCTGGACGCCGTGCACTCCCTCCAGTTGTCCCGTACCCTTGCCCGCCAGGCCACCGATGACGTTGATGAACGTCCCGTCTTTTGAAAAATGAACGATGCGGTGATTGACGTATCCGTCCGCAACGAAAATGTCCCCGTTCGGAGCAACAGTGACGTGGGCCGCGCGATTAAACGAGGTCCTGGAACGGTCGTCCCCAGCAACACCCTTCGTTCCAAGAGCCATAAGCTGCTGTCCGTCCCGGGAGTATTTGTAAATCACGTGGCTGCTTCGGTCTCCAATCCAGAGGAATCCCTGACGGTCGACATAGATGTTATGCGCATCCTCGAACAGCCCGTCGCCCCAGGAATTCTGAAGTTTGCCGTCTCGATCGAAGATCAGCACCTGCGGAGTGGATCGTTTCAGTACAAAGATCGAACCTCTGCTATCGCTGGCCACAGACCGCGTATCGGATCTCTCTCCCCCCGGCGTGTTGACATGGGGAGAACCGAAAATCGCGACCTCATAGTTGGGGTTCGTGGTCTGGGCCCAAGCCATCGAACCCATTGCCAAAACTGCCAACGTGATACCAATCGGTATTTTCACGGAAACCTCCTGCGGCTACTCGATCGATGAGGGTCGTTCGAATCGTATTCTGTCCCGCCGAGTTCCACTTGTCAACAAACCCGGTGCAGTTCAACGAACTCACTCCACCGCCGCGACTGCATATTGTTGGTTTCATGAAATGTCCCGACGGAGTCGGTTGTTTTGGGGACTATCTATCAACTGGTAGAAACACTTGCCGGGACCCGCGCAAACACGTTGTAGGCCCAGCCGACTATCAGGCCCCCGATGAAACCATCCACCATTCCATGCCGGGTCCCGATAATGATCTGCCCCAGGGAGCCGCTGCCCTCGTATCCCGGATTCACCGAGGCCGCCAGTTCCAAACACGCGCGTCCCTAGTCGGACCAGATCAGATTGGCGATCGCGACCAAATGGATGGTTCCACCCCGCAAAATGCCGAACGTCAGCCCAAAGGCTTTGGTATTGATTCGCATAATTCCTCCTGCGGAAACGGAGTTATAACCGAATCTGGTGTTTGAGGGATTGAAGAAAAGCGGCGTATCTGGTTGATTTGTTGTTTACAAGACTTCAAAGCAACCAAAGGAGATACGCCACTATGAGTAAGAGTATCGTTATTGAACTGGAAGATCGAGAAGCGATTGCAGACCCAGTGACCGACCTGCTACGAGCCGGGGCGCAAGAGCTGATCCAACGCGCTGTGGAAGCCGAACTGTCCGAACTGCTATCCCAGCACGGCGATCGGCGAACCGAGACGGGGAAGGCTGGAGTGGTGCGCAACGGTTATCTGCCTGAACGCGAGCTGCAGACCGGCCTGGGTCCGGTAACGGTGCAAATCCCGAAGGTTCGCGCCAAGACGGGCGAAGCTGTGACGTTCCGCTCGGCCCTGGTACCCCCCTACATTCGGAAGACGCAGTCGATGGAAGCCGCCGTGCCGTGGTTGTATTTGAAAGGCGTCTCCAGTGGCGAGATGGGTGAGGCCCTGAAAGTTCTTGTCGGTCCGAAGGCGCAGGGCTTGTCAGCGAGCACGGTATCGCGCTTGAAACGGGTCTGGGCTGAAGAGTACCGCATCGGGTGCGACCAGCATTTGGACGCCGACCGCTGGGTCTATGTCTGGGCCGACGGTATCTACAGCGGACTTCGAGCTGAACAAACCAAGTTGTGTGCGTTGGTCGTAATCGGCGTGAATGAACGCGGAGAGAAGCGTTTTCTGGCGATCGAAGACGGTGTACGGGAATCGACACAGAGTTGGCGTGAGGTCTTGTTGAAGCTGAAGTCCCGAGGGATGAATATTCCGAAGTTGGCCATCGGTGACGGGGCGATGGGGTTCTGGGCCGCACTGGAGGAAATCTATCCCGAGACACACCAACAACGCTGCTGGATGCACAAGACCATGAATGTGCTCAACTGCTTACCCAAGTCGGTCCAGGCGAAAGCGAAACAGGCACTGCACGCGATCTGGAAGGCTGAGACACACGCAGATGCCGAGAAGGCATTCGATCTGTTCATTGAAACCTATGAGCCGAAGTATCCGAAAGCCACTGTCTGCCTGCAGAAAGACAGAGAAGAACTGCTGGCCTTTTACGGCTTTCCGGCCAAGCACTGGCAGAGCATCCGAACGACTAATCCCATTGAATCGACCTTTGCCACCATTCGACACCGAACCAAGCGATCCAGAGGCTGCCTGACACGGCATGGAATGCTGCACATGATGTTCAAGCTGGGTCAGTGCGCTGAGAAGAACTGGCGACGATTACGAGGATTCGATGATCTGGTCAAGGTGATTACTGGAGTGAAATTTAACGATGGAATCGAAGTGACAAAGCTCGATCAGACCGCCGCTTGAATCAATCTCCTAAACACCACTTTTGACAATAACTCGTGGAAACGAGAAACGATCCTTCCACCGAATCCCGCCTCCTTGTTTGCTATGCAATGTCAGAAGGCCACTCCGGTGACCGACTACTGCGAATCTCCTTGCCCGTCGTGCTCATGGGATTTCATGCGGCGGGGCCAGTGCCGTCGTCGCGGTCCCCAGGATCGGCCAAACAGGATCTTGCTCAGAACGAGCAGTCCCAGGGCTTGCCAGAACCCGATCATCGGTAGGCCGAACACAGTCGGCACGAGCCAGTTCCACAGGACCATGACCCCCCAAGCTGGACGCGGCGAGGGCCACCACCACGAACATCCCGATCTTCAGGCTGCGATTCCAGTTGGGTTTCATTGCTTATGGGTCACGCCTTCGGTTTGTGTTGCATTGCTGAACGACATTGATCAGTTCACCTACAGTAGGGCGATCCGCAGGGCCCTTCCCTACATGGTGCAGTCGGACTATGCCCTGAGGACCGATTAAGACATCGCCGCCGAGTTGGTTGACGTCGGCCGACGTTTTTGCGAGGCGGCGACCAAGGAACAGTAGTTTCAGATAGGCCCCCCACGTCGCGGGCTCCCAAATGTTCCACCACCCACCGCGCCCCATTCCGTAGGCCGTGTACAGTTCGAGCGACTTGTCCGGCATAATCGGCCAGCTGACTCCGGTGTCACGAATATACTGATCCACCAGATAACCGCTTTGGAACGTGACTACCGCTACAGACACACCCAGTGCTTCCAGCCTTTCCTGGTTCTGTCGCAACTGCGACAAATACTCACGGCACGGCAGTCAACCGAGGTGCCGGTGGAACACCAGCAACAACCAGTTGCCGGAGTAGTCGCTCAGTCTACGAATCCGCCCCGACACGTCGGGTAGTTCGAAAGGTGTTGCAGCGTCATCACCTACCGTTGTCATCTCAATCCTGTTAAACCATTCAAGAGACCTAATACCTTGGTTGCTGCTTGCCCGGTCACGGCACCCGAACCCGTTGGAGAACGATGCGTCAGCTGTCCGGAGATGCCGGTCGCCAGGAAATGGCCAACGCTCCACCCACAATACCCAACGTCCCCTTATTGAATCCTCCCATCCCAGCCAGGAAGTACAGGGCGGACACAGTCAAGACGACGAAACCCCATGTTCTACTAAAGTAGCTGCCCTCTATGAATTAGTCAGTCACGTGACTGATGTCTCAGAACTTATTGTGGTACGCGCGCCACTTCCATTGTGTTGGTATTGTGCTGGACTTGCGCCGATTTTGTGGGTAGGGTAAGCGCACAGTTTCTCGGCCTGCGACGTCGCACCGAATTGAACAACAATGGAGGATGGCGATGGGTCTTCTCAACGTAGCTCGGGTTCCCGCCGTAACAGTCGAGCCGTTTGCCTCGGTCAAGCGTGGCATGTTGTTGATGCAAGAGGAAAACGTCGGAGCTCTCTTTGTCGTTGAAAACGACAAGTTGCTGGGGGCCTTTACCGAACGGGATTTCGCGTTCCGCGTCGCTCTCCGACGACGTGGCCTGGAGACTACTTTGATCCGCGATGTGATGACTTCCCCGGCATGGTCGCTGTCTGCACAGGCCTCGGTCGATTTCGCGATTGATGTGATGGTGGCGCGCCACGTCCGCCACTTGCCGATCATGAGCGATGGAAAAGTAAAAGGGATGGTCTCACTCCGGCATATGCTTCGGGAACGGGTTCAAGATCTAACAGAGGAACTGGATTTCATAGTGGCGAAGACCTGCGCCGACGGCATCGGAGGATGAAGCCTGTCTTCGGCGCTCGAACGGATCGGAAAATATTCCGTTCTTGGGCACTCTACCGTCTGGAGATTCTGAACTCGTGCATAGTGGTCCCGCTCTCCACATCGTAATAACTCTACATTCGAGTGATTCCAGTGATTGCGTTTCTCTGGACTTCGCCTTCAATCATTTACTGGACCTCACACCTCGGCGGTTCATCGCCGTCGCTTCCATTACGATTCTTCCGCTCGAAGCAGATCGGAACGGGTCAACCGGATGTCGTCAAAACTGTCCGACGAGATGATGTAGTACCACGACGCAAAGCGCTGGTTCAGGTCCTCGGATCGTTGCCGCCCCGCCTCCGTTTCAGTTTCCCAAACCTCATAGGCGTCCTGCAACGCCTTGTTCCGGCGGTCCTCGTCGGACCATTCGGATTCTTCCCGCTCAACGTAATCCATGCTGGCTGGCCGTGGAGGTTCGGGCAACATAGCGACGTCGAACGATGCGGTCAGGAACAGGTAGCGGTTCTCGCCGGGACCACTGTCGGCATCATCGCTCGCATCGGTGCCCGCACTGACGGATTCCCCTTCCCCATACACGACCTCCCCGAATCGCAGCGTGTAGACCACGCCGTCCTCGGTCCGGACCTCGAGCTCGCCCTCGTTCGATACGAGCTGCCCGTTTGCGGAAAAGTAATAGCCTCGACTCTGAAGTGAGAGCAGGTCGGCCTGGGTGAGGCGCAATCCGTCAGCCAGACGTGTCAGGTTTCCCGAGAGTCCTGCGGGTTTTGGACGGACACCGACAATCGAAAGGGAATCAATTCCGCCCAACAGATTGTTCATCGCCGTCATATCCACTTCTTGACCCGGAGCCAGGCGATCGGCCGTCCATTCGGTGCCATCGGCGTCCCGGTCCAGAGTCACGGTGTCTCGGTTGTTGAGAACGCCGGTCCGTTCATCGATCGAATAGTCTTTTAGAATAACCTGGCGGATATCGTTACGCGTTAATTCGAGCAAGTCCTGCTCGATCCAGTCCGAAAAGTTGGTCGAAAGATCCAGATCCATCCGGGAGACATAGACTCGCTTTTCGTCAGGGCGACGGACGAGCCGGAGATTCTCGCGCCCTTCCACGGAGTTACCGACGACCAGGTCCGCAAGCACATTCTCATCCCCGTCCCGGAGCGTGATTCGCTGGCCACGGCCGATGAGGCTGGTTGAAGCCTCATCCAGCGGACCGATGACGCCAAGTGCTTCGTGATCGGCAACGTTATCGGACCGGTAGTCGTCCTTGACGATACCGATCAGTCCGGCAGCCGTCCGGGCCAGTCTGTCCTCACCGTCGGCCGGGTAATTGTGGTGGGATGGGATCGTCCAACGCTCCTCATCGAATGTCACCATAAACGGGCGTGCGCTTGCTGTTTCTTCATCGAAATCGATAACTTCGAGCGTGGTCGCAATGTTTGGATCAGTAAAATCGGGGAAGAATGTTTCGCCGCGATCAAGAAAGTCTTCCGGCATCGCACGCTGTGGAGCAGTGACAAGTGTGATCAACAACAACGCGAGAGCAACGCCTCCAAAAATAGTGGTCTTTCGTGTTTCAGTCATCATTCGCTCCTGAACCTCCGGGCCGCCGCGGCCCCCTCACGCTCCTTTTCCCGTCGCCTGATAAAGATCAGAATGCCGATCGCAAATACGGGCAGCGGGGGCAACAACACGGCAAACGTCTTGATATTGTTTTGAATCTGACGGATCTGTGCCTCCATATCTTCTTCGCTGGCGTTGATCCTAGATTCCTTTTCGATTTCGATGTTGGATTCGAGCACGCTGAAACGTCTGTTTTCGGCTTCCTGAAGATTGCGGGACATGATCTGCTTCGTCTGGGCGTCCAGGTCCGTACGTCGTTCGACGGCCCCAACCCGGTCGTCGAGCCGCTGCTGGGCTTCTGCAAGAGCGGCCTGAGCGTCGGCTTCGGCTTGTTCTTCGCCCGCTATACGGGCATCGAGGAAGCCACGCACCTGCGCTTCAACCCGCTCAAGCGTTCGGTGGCGCCCGCGTTTGCTCCGTAGCGAAATAAAAGCGGTATCTTCAGCCAGGAGATCAATCGCGTTCAGGAAGAATGTGACATTGTCCAGGTTAAGATCGGCTGGCGCCTGCTCACGGATCTGGAAGAACTGATCCGAGATGAAGTCGACATCAGCAACAACGATGACGTTGATTCTCTTTGCGTCCGTTCGACCATCTGTGGCTGGGTCTTCGGGCGGCTCTACAGAATCGCCGGCGCCCCCGGCATCTCCGGCGCCCTCGGCTGGAGTCAGAGCCGCATCGTCTGCGTCTTCAGGCACGGTTCCGCGGACGTGCGCGGCGAGCACATAGTCCTGATCGTCGGGCCGGTGCGGCGCATTCGAGTTGAGCTGGGTACCGAACAGTGTCCGTTGCACGATCTGGAAATACGAAAGAGGGCCGGACTGAAACCCGGAACGCACGAGCGGCTGGAATTCGAGAGTCGAGCCAGGGACGCCATCTAGATGACCTGGGTATAGCAATACCAACTCCTGGAGCGCTCGACTGGCAAGATGATCGTTATCGAAGGTCCGTTCGTTCTCGTTGCCTGGACCGACGAAAACAACTTCCGGTGCGAGATGCGCAAGATCCGGATGCGGATTGTAGGTATCCCAAACAATATTCCCTGGATTCCAGTTGATTCCGAGATCCAAGAGAAAGTTGCGGATGTCTCCCTTTGGCTCCGGTGGGGGACCGGTATTTCCGAGGAACGGGTTCGAATTGCCTCCCTGCTCGGATGGAGCCATCGCCACGTTGACGACGGGCAGCGGGTCGAGCAGCAGCAGTGTGGGTTTCCCGGTTTCGATGTACGCCCGAACGTTGTCCATTGCGTCCTGGTTCAGCGAAGATGGGAGGATCATCAGAAGCGCATCCAGATCGTTGTTGATCGGCCCGTCCGGACTGACGGTGACAACCTCGTACTGCTTCCGCAATTCCGCGACGACCCGCCAGTCCTGCGAGTTCTGCATCGTCTGAAAGTCTATCCCGCCGAATATGCGCAGATCGGTATCTACGATTCCAACCTGCTTGCGTTCCCTTTCGGCAACCACGCGAATACTCCGGGTCAATTCATACTCGGGCGAAAGGCCGCGGTCGAGGAACCCGATGACCTGCTCCCTCGCGCCGGATGTGAACGCCACACCGAGAAACACGTCGACCACACTGGTTCGGGCGCTTGTCAGTATCGGTATTTGTCGCGGCGTGATTCCGAACTTTTCCCTGGCGTCACGAGCTTCCTGGGTAAACGGCTCGGTATCTTCGATGAGAACTTCGACGCCGGCCCCTCCGATCGAGTCTACTTCGCGCAATACACTCATCAGGTTCTCGCGAGCCTGCACATACTGTTCGGGGACTTCCGGGCTCACATAAGCCTGGATAAAGACCGGTCGGTCCTCCGGAATTCCGGAAACCAGGCTCCGGGTTTCATCGCTGATCGAATGCAGTCGCTCGGCAGTGACATCCAAGCGCACACCGCCCCGAATAACAACGGTATTGACGGCAATCAGAGCCACAACAAGCGCCATCACACGCAGGGCATGGTGCGTCGCCATGGACAGACCCTCGCTCGGGCGAGGCCAATGCCGCCTGTCGACGAGTATTACGTTTAGATATAGCGCGAACGCACCCAGCGAAACGAAATAGACGAGGCCCGACAGACTCACGACACCGCGCGTGAAATCCTCGAAGTGTCCGGCCACTCCGATCGGAGCGAGCCACTGGCCCAGAGAATCAGTAAACGAAATTGCTTGCGGACCGAATGCCAAGACTGCTGAAAACGCGGCGCCAGCGACGAACGCCACCGTCACGTTCGAGGTCATCAGTGAAGCCAACATCCCCACTCCAATCATGGCCGCCCCGATCAACCAGTACCCGAGGTAGTTGCCCAGCATCAGCCCAAGGTCCGGTGAACCCAACCAGAACAAAACGAGAACGTGGCTGATGGAGAGAACGAGCGCAACGGTATAAATGGCCAGTACGGCAAGGTACTTTCCCGCGACCACATCCAGGCTCGTTGCGGGCAGGGTCAGCAGAAGTTCGTCGGTGGACTGCTTCTTTTCTTCCGACCACACGGCCATCGTCAGAGCGGGAATGAAGAAAACCAACAGATATGGAAGTACGGCGTTCAACTGATCGAGATTGGCCAGGTTGTCCTGAAAGAAGCGCTCTTGCCAGAATGCTCCAGCCGCACTCAGGAAAATGAAAAGCGTGATGAACACGTAGCCGGTCGGGTTGGTGAAGTACTTCCACAAATCCCGCCGTACTAAGGCACGGATGAAGCTTTTGTGAATCGTTATCGGCATGCGCCTCCTTCTCAAAGGTTGATCTAGGTGGCCCCGGCCCCCTGACCCGTCTGCTCGCTCCCGACGCCAGCTGCCGTCATCTGATAGAACGGTTCCTCCAGCGATCCGTTTTGCTTGAGTTCTTCGGGGGTCCCGTCGTAAATCAATTGCCCGTCATTGATGAACAGCACCCGTCGGGCAACGGCATCGACCTCCTGAAGAATGTGCGTCGAAATGAGAATCGTCTTGGTCCGTCCGAGCTCGACGATGTTCTCCCGAAAAATGCGCAGCTGGTTCGGGTCCAGACCAACGGTAGGCTCGTCCAGAACCAAGACATCGGGGTCGTGGATCATGGCCTGTGCCAGACCCACACGCTGGCGATACCCTTTCGACAATTTGCCGGTCGGTTTTTCGAGTACGGTCTCGAGCGAATACCGGTTGGTGACCAATTCAATTCGGGAGTCCAGCTCATCTCGTGACATTCCGCGGGCTTCTCCGAAAAACCGAAGCAACTCCAACGGTGTCATGTCGAGGTAGAGCGGTCCGTTTTCAGGGAGATAACCCAGTTTCCGCGAAGCCTCGATCCGTTCCACATGAATATCGTAGCCTGCGATTCTCGCAGTCCCGGCGCTGGGAGCCATGTATCCGGTCAGGATCTTCATGGCGGTCGACTTCCCGGCTCCATTCGGTCCAAGGAACGCAACAATCTGCCCTTGTGGAATAGAAAATGAAATGTCTTCGATCGCGACGAACGGGCCAAAGTACTTGGTCAGCCCGCGGGCCTCTATCATCGGCAGTTCTATGGACGCCTGTGCGTTTTCATTCGCTTCTTCTTCCATAGGTGTCGGTTTTCCTGATGGATGGATAAAGGGCGAAACTGGCAACTGTTAATTCACTACATGTATGAATTCCCAGCATTACCCATATGGGAAATTACCATATTCAACCTATATCAAAAAACACTTGATGAATGATCCGAAATCTTTCAAATACCCTACTTACTTGCTAACGATATTGAGTCTAGAGAGATTCCAAATGAAACACTAGTGTACATTCATCCCATTTATCCCATAACGAAGACTAGGAATGCCTAAATCTCTCCTGGCGTCTCTCATCGCTCCGGTCTTGCGGCTTGCCCGCGTTTTTCACGGGTTTTCGCCGCGAAGCCCGCCGGGCCACTGGTCGGCCCGGATGAACAGCGACGCCGACAGGGCAATCCTGAGCATTGCCCTTTGCGGTCCACGATGATCATTTCTCATTGTAGTTTGTTGTGGTGCCGAGCGAATAGTTTCGCCCGGTTGCTCCATTACCGGCGGTGCTGAATCATATCCACACCATTCCTGCGCGCGTCAGTCGAGACTTCCATCCATGGGACGTCAGGGCCACTCAACCGTCAACATCGCCGCCCGCTCCCCCCCTATGAGCGATGCCACGAGGTCATCGCTTACAGTGAGTGCGAGCGCCCCGAGAACCGATATGGCAATACCGATCAGTACCCCAGGTCCGAGCGCCTCATGGTCCCGGTTCAGAATCCAACTGAATATTACGCGGAATACGACTGACAATCTCTGTAACGGCACGACCACTGAAACCGGGGCAACTGCAAGAGCCATGTAGCGAAACATTTGTGACAAAAATACAAATATTCCGGACGCAAAAAACCACTTTCCCGCATTGGAGTCGAGTTGCCGCATGTAAGATGTGCCGCCAACATAAAAGACCAGAACAGCAACGACGACGGCGGCTGAGGAATACGATACGAAACCACCGGCAAGACTGTCGATCAGTTCGCCATCCGGCCCCAGACCCATCATGATGAACAGTGGACTCGAACCATACGCTAGTGCGCAGACTGAACCCCAGATTATGCCCTCAGCGTAGATCGGTTGGAAATCGGAGCGAAGACTGCCGATGTCGGCGGCCTTCCCTCGCTTGAGGGCTATGGCCGGGCCCGCCATGACGAGCACCAGACCTATAATTTTTAGGGGTGTCAGGACCTCGTTCAACAAAATGATTGCGAGGATCAGGGAAACAGGCACGCTCAATTGCTGAATCGGAGCCGACAGCGCTGCGCCCATCGCCCGTGTAGCCCGGTAGTTTCCATACCTGCCGACTACGAAATGAACAACGCCGGCCAGCGCCATCCACGACCATCCCGGCAGCGTAAGTCTGCCGATCGCTTCAAAGCCACCAAACGGCAGGCAGGCGAGCGCAAACAGCGGGACTCCCAGCGGTACCGTAATGGCCATGGCATGAAGGACGCTACCGGTAAGCACACCACGGCGGAGCGCTGCGTTGTTCAAACCGAAGGTCGCCGCCGAGGCCAGGGCGAGGTAGGCACCTAACAGAGAGATGTCCTCAGCGATAAAACCCGTCGGACATCACGGGGCGCACATGTGTTGTCAGGGTTGTTCGCGACGCAATAATGCACGCACATATTCCGGTGTAAGCTTGCGGCCGGGCTCATACTCTGGAGCATTCTCGATCTGTTCGAGGTCATTCAGGCCGCTATGCTTGAAAATTCGATTGATCGACGAAATCAGTCGTGCGGGGCGATCCGGGTCCGCGTTCAAGTGTTGATGAATTGTGTTGGGTGGAACGTAAATAACATCGCCCGCCTCCCAGTCGAAGCGCTGAATCTCTTCCTGGGGTTTCCAGTGATAGTCGTCGGTTATTTCCACATCGCAGTCCTGATGCAGATCATATCCATGGCCCTCCAGAACATAAAGGCACTCTTCCGCCAGGTGGCGGTGTTTGCCGGAGCGGCTCCCCGGCGGAATGATCTGCATGTAGGCGTCAACCGTCTCCATACGGGTATTCATCTGTTCGTTAATCAAATGTTTGAGTATGCCCTGGCGAGACATTTCCCAGGGCATCTGAAGCGGCGTTATTATTTTCTTCCGTGCGGCGTTTCGCGCCGGCGCTGATTCAGCCTCATCGAGCAGGTTCTGATAGAGAACATCGTTCTCCACTCCCGCAAGCCAGACGGATGTTTCGCCCCAGGCCAAGGTCAATACCCGTCCTTAGGGTGGTTCAAATCATCTTCTTCTTCACGGACGGAGAAGTTTTCGCCGCCCGGCGCCGGGGTACTGGGACGGGGAATCACCTGTTTTTGAAACAGCATGTTCATGAACAGAAACATCGGCTTAGTTTTAATCACCAGTGCGCGTGCCGGCTTCGTATCGCTCCGGTTAAAGTGCTGGTGTACGCAATTGTTATGCACGATCGCAACGTCGCCCGCTTTCCAGTCGTAACGTTGACCATCGTGAATTTCATAGCCTTCCCCATCCAAAATATAGAATGCCGCTTCATTGACATGACCGTGCTTCTGCGACTTGCCGCCAGGCCCGTATTCTTCCAAGTGCAAATGAAATGTCTGAGTAATTCCATCCTTCGGTTCTACATAGTGGCGGCTATAGGTTTGCGGACCATCAACGAACTTCATGTTTTTAGCTTTACGGACTCGCGGCATGGAGCGCAGGCGTTCCAGTTCCGCTTTTAGGTTGTACGCTCCCCGAATAGACCGTACGAAAATTCGATCTTTCTGACTGTGGTAGTTCTCAGGCGAGATCTCTGTATCTGGTTTAGTTAAAGTTTCTTTCATCGTATTTCAGGGAATCCTCAACTCAGTTGATCGAAACGAGGATAGCAAAAATCAGTATTGAAAGGATATCGTTCTGATCGACGATACACGCTTGTGATATATGGAACCCTTGCTGCATACTTTTTCAGGATTTCCGCTCTATCAATTCTGACGGTGCGGCCCGACAACGAGGTAAGCCGAGGCGTCAGCAGAATAAGGTGATTGAATCAAGCCGGAAATCACCTGCGTTTTCAAATCGACGCACGACCGTGCAACAAATGAGGTGGACACTCAGGGAGGAGCGATGAGACGGGTCAGTATTGGGGACCGAACAACGAGCTTACGCCTGACGATCGTGCTTGCTTTTTGCGGACTGTCGGCCTGCCAGAGCGGGGACAGTGTCGGGGAACCCAAAACGGGTGCCGCGGCTTTTTATGACGGCCGGAGCATTCGCTGGATAGTTCCTTATATACCTGGCGGTGGATACGATGAATATGGGCGTCTGCTGGCGCCTTATATCGAAACGTATACGGGCGCGCGCGTCGACATCGTCAATCTTCCCGGTGCAGGCGGCATGCGAGGCGTCAACGATTTGTATAACTCACCCAATGACGGCCTGACGATAGGCATGATGAACGGAAGCGCCTTGGTGACGAACGAAATCGCCGGCATCCAGGGCGCGGACTACGAAATTGCCGAGTTTGAATTCCTCGGGCGCGTCGTATCCGATCCAAGGGTCTTCGCGGTGTCTGCTGACAGTGGCTACGCGTCCATTGAAGAGATATGGCAGTCCGGCAGCCAGCTCAAGATCGGTGCGACCGGGTTGGGCGGCAGCACGTATGTCGACGCCGTCATTACCAATGAGGCATTCAATTTTCCGCTGGATGTCATCCACGGCTTCGATAGTTCGGCTGTCGTCAGACAGGCAATGCTCAGGGGCGATATCATCGGCACGTGGGGATCCTGGGGAAGCTCGCTGGATGCCGTCGGCTCGGGCAGGGATATTATCGTCCTGCAGAGCGGTCAACAAAGAATTCCAGAACTCCCGGATGTGCCCACTACCTCTGAATTGATCGACAGAACCGCAGATCCTGAGCGTACCCGGATCATTCTCACGGCCTGGGAGAACCTGCATGCGGTCGGACGGCCGCTGGCGGCGCCCCCGGATACGCCGCAGGACAGGGTTCAATTTCTGAGTGAAGCTTTCTACAATGCCCTCCATGACCCGGAATTACTGGCGGACGCAGAAAGATCCGGTCGACCGATAAGCTATGCCTCACCCGAAGAGATGCGGCGATTCGTTAATGACGCAACCATCATGCCGGATGAGATCGAGCAATTGTTTGTCAGGGCCATAAGGGGCGAGCTGTAATCGTCCTCTGATAGCGATGACGCAACACATTTCTTTCGTTCACCTCAAACAGTATTCAGCGCTGGCTTGAATTGCGCCACAATCACCGCGCCGGAGTCGGGGCTATCTGGCGTTTAGAAACATCAAGGGCTTCACGGAGTTCGCGCGGCAGGATATTCGCCGTGTGCTCGCCGCGTCGGTCTCCGACAGCCCACGCGTGACGGATCAGCGGCAATAATATGAGTATAGTCGACGGCCTTGCGAGCGGTTTTCTGCAGTCGATCAGCATTGAAGTCTTTCCCTACCTGCTGGTCGGTTCGCTGCTTGGACTGATGATTGGCGTGATCCCGGGTCTCAGTGGCCATTTTGCAATGGCAATGGTGATCCCTTTTCTCTACTCACTGGAACCGGGAGCCGGCATCGCCTTTCTGCTTGGCGCTCATGCGACGGTCGCTCAGGGGGGCGGACTGACCGCCATATTCTTTAGCACTCCGGGAACGGGCCAGAACGCGGCAACGTTGTTGGACGGCCCGCCGATGAGAAACAAGGGTCTTGGAGCCATGGCAGCCGGTGCGGCTCTAACGGCGTGTTTTCTCGGTGCAACGTTCGGCGCCGGTACCCTGGCATTGTTGTTGCCAGTGTTGCAACAAATCGTATTGTTCTTCGGTCCGCCCGAAATTTTCGTGTTGGCGTTTGTGGCACTCACGTTTGTGGCGGTTCTGGGTAAGGAGGACATCTCCCGCAGTCTTATCGCAGCGTTGGCCGGATTGCTGCTGGCAATGATCGGTCTCGACAACGTGACAAATCAGGAAAGATTTACATTCGGATTGCTGGAGTTGCGCGACGGCCTGGAGTTGGTACCGGTCATTCTCGGTCTGTTCGCTGTGGCTGAAATGTTCGAGCTCTGGGTCGGTGGTGGCACGTTGACCGGTGCCCGGAATAAAAGGCTGTCGGCCCGGGAAACCCAAAAGCAGATCTTTCAGGGAATGATATCCGCGTTCAAGCACTGGTGGCTGGTCCTGCGCTGCAGTGCGATCGGCGTGACGATGGGTCTGATTCCTGGCCTGGGCAGTGCGGCTGCGGCCTTCATCGCCTATGGACATGCGAAACAATCATCTAAAACCAAAGAAACTTTTGGAAAGGGGAATATCGAAGGAGTCATCGGCTCGGAGGCGGCGAACGACGCTGTGGAAGGCGGGGCGCTCGCATCAACGATAGCGTTTGGCGTGCCCGGAAGTTCTTCCATGGCCATTCTCCTCAGCGCACTCTTCGTTCTGGGGCAGGAAACCGGAATCAACATGGTGACCGGGCGCGTCGACGTGGTCTTCATAATGATCTTTACGATAATAATCGGCAATTTCATCGGCATGGCCGGCGGTATGTTTCTGGTCAATCCGTTGAGCCGGGTGACGGGACTGCGGGGAGGAATAATGGTGCCCGTGCTCATCACCATCGTCTTTACAGGCGCGTTTGCCGTCCAGCGCTCCTGGTTTGACATCGGAGTCGCACTGGTATTCGGTGTCGTCGGTTACCTCATGAAAGAGTTGGATTACTCCAGGGCTGCGCTGCTCATCGGTTTCGTTCTCGGCTTTCCTGTGGAGCGGAATCTGTACCTCGCACTTCAATTGTCCGGCCCGTATTTCATCTTTGACCCGATACCCTTGACTCTGGCTTTGATCACGATTGTGTTCCTAGGCTACAACGTTTGGGCCATCGTCCGGGATCGACGACCGGGGGGTCACGCTACGGGATGACGAGCGACACGCAAAAAGTCGAGAGGAAGCCGATCGATCCCAGAAAGGCGACGCTGGAGCTTTGCTTTGTCTCTTTTCTCGGGATCGTGGTGATATCGGCGTTCGTGACGGCCTTGACCTACGACTTCATTTCGGCGCGAGCGCCATTGTTCATCATGGTGCCGCTGCTGATCCTTATTGCCCAGCAGTTCCGACGCGCGAGAGCCCTCACTGGACAAGACGTTCTGCTGACGGAGTTGGCTCAAGCCGTCCGGAGGCAGAACAAGAACTTCAACGTCGCCGTCGGGTTTATCGGTTGGATGACACTGCTGCCGGTTCTGATATTCGTGATCGGTCACTACGCCGGGATAGCGGCATTCATGCTCGTTTTGTTGAGAATGGTCTCAAGAGAAACCGCCCTCTCATCGGTGTGGGTGACGGCTGGCGTGACGATCGTCATTTATCTCCTCTTTGAACACGTATTTAACATCGAGTTGTATCGCGGCCTCCTATTCCGCTTGCTTGCCGGCTAAGACGACTGATCGTAAGCGGAGTTGAGGCGTCAGTTGAAGAAGATGATCGGATCAAGCCGGAATGCATCTGCTAGAACGCCTGCCCGCCTTTTCGACGATGTCCCCCTGCTATCCGCACGGCTGTCGTTGTCCGTACGGAATGATGAATTCGCCACTCCGCGTTGCATTGAGTCCGGGCTTGTAAGCCGGGGCCGCCAAGTGCTGCAAGCCCCTCGATAGCGGCTCTCATGTGGCGAGAGGCGTGTAAATGAAGTTCAGAACGTGACGCACACGTTGTTCCATGTGCCGCCACTCCCTCGACATCTGCATCCATTCCGCGTAGTGGGGGGATGTCAGATGCTCGGAAAAGGCAGCTTCATCGGCAAACACCTCATACAGGCAGATTGTCTGGGGATCGGACGTGTCTTCGAGGACTTCATAGCGGACGCAGCCCGGCTCACTGTTGCTCTTATGGGCGTGGATTCGAACGTATTTTACAAAATCGTCGAGGTGCTCCGACCTTACGTTGTTGATGCTGAAGACGACGTACATCAACGGCTCTCCTGAAGACAGTATTCCCCGTGCGGCCTCGCAAGAAAAGCGACTCTAACGAGTGGATCGAGAGGGCCAATCCAGATTCAGCAACAGAATACTACGGGCGGATGGGGGCACCGGAATAGATTCCAGAAAGCCGTATATGTCCAGCAACTCGCCCTCGGAATTAATTCTGGCGGTATAGGGTGTCATCTGCCCGGGAGGAGTCTATAGCATGACGCGGGCGCGCGATCAATTAGTGGAGAAGATGTCCTTCAAGAGAAGGATGTTCTTCAAGAAAGAGTGTCGGGAGCCGCTTGGCGCGTGACCCAATAGAAACGGCTGTTCAGGCAAATCGCCGCGACTGTCAGTCCGGCTATCAGTCCCAACCACATCGCCTGGGGTCCCATCGAACGCTCAATCCCCAGAGTGTATCCCAACGGCAGGCCCATCCCCCAGTATGCGACCAGAGTAATGACCATCGGCACGGTCGTGTCTTTCAGTCCGCGGAGCGCGCCTGCTCCGGCCACCTGTGCACCGTCCGAGATCTGGAATATCGCCGCCATCAAAAGGAGATCAATGGCGATCGTCCGAACGACTGGATCGTCCGTATATATTCCGACGATTGTTTCCGGAAACGACAACATGGTCGTCGCTGATACCGCCATAAAGGCCAACGCCAGGACAAGCCCCACAAATGCTGAACGGCGTCCTTCCCCCGGCGAGCCACGGCCCTGGGCCTGGCCGACTCTTACCGTAATGGCCATCGACAGTCCGAGAGGAACCATAAAGGTGATCGACGCAAAATTAATTGCGATCTGGTGTCCGGCAACAGCATTAATCCCTATCGATCCCATCAGCAGGGCAACTGTAGCGAAGAGACTGGCCTCCAGAAACAGACTGATCCCGATCGGCAATCCCAACAGGAGTGTCTCGACGAGGTAATCCCTCCGTGGCCAATCGAACCGCCGAAAGAGGTAAAACCGCTGGTAGTAAGGCTGGACGAGTAGATAGATCGTGATGGAGAGCAACATCATCCACATCACCAAGGCAGTGGCCCAACCGCATCCTACGGCGCCCATCGCAGGCAGTCCCAGGCGACCGTACATAAAGACGTAGTTTCCGCCAATGTTTGTCAGCAATCCGATCAGGCTGATCAGGAGGACGGGACGCGTCATGGCAACACCTTCGCTGCAATGCCGAAGTACGATGAATCCGCACATTGCCGGGAGACCCCAGGTGATCGCGTCCAGATATCCCACCGTCGTCGGTATGATTTCCTGCTCGATCTCCAACCAGAAAAAGAGAGGATCGATGTTGCGGATGAAGATGAAGCAAAACATACCCAGTCCCTGGCTCAACCACAGCGCCTGCCGGACGAATCGTCCGATTTCCTCATTCCTGCCAGCACCAAACAGTTGAGACACTGACGCTGTGACGGCCATCAGGAGACCGATTACAAACAACACTGTCGTGGTCCAGATGCTGCTGCCCAGAGCCACTGCGGCCAACGCCTGCGGGCTCAGATTGCCCGCCATAACCGTGTCCACAAAGTTCATCGCGATTTGCGCCAACTGCGATCCAATGACTGGAAGCCCCAAGGTTAAGAGCTGACCGGCTTCGGTCCGAAGATTCGCGACCTGCCAGGACACGCTCGCACTGTGACTCGCCGATTCAGTCGTCGAACTGTCCATACTCAGCGGCCGACAAGATTACAGAGGGTTTTTGGCGAAGACGAACTCCTCAACGGGCTTCCCTTCGATGAGGTGTTCATTGATGATGCGTTCCAGCACGGCGGGAGTTGCCGAGTGGTACCACACGCCTTCGGGATAGACGACGGCTATCGGACCGTGTCGACACACTCTCAAGCAGTTCGCCTTGGTACGATAGATACACGTCTGACCCTGTTGCAGGCCCAATATTGCGAGGCGCTTCTTCAGGTAACTCCACGCTTGATTGGTTTCGTCCCGTGTAGCGCACTTCGGCTCCGTCTGGTCTGCACAAAGAAAAATGTGACGTTCAATATTTCCGATTCCGAGTGTTCGAGCAACTTCGCCCAGGGAAATAACCGTCGTCCCTTCGTTTTGCATCGGAACATTCTAGCTGCGGATGACGCAGATTACATGAAGAAGGATCCTGGTTTGGCAGAATACGCTGGATCGATGGGCTTTCTGATCCTGAAGGGTGGGTCGTTCAGGTGTGACCAGGAGCGCTGGCGGCGTTGGCAAGCTCAGGATCAGACGGTTCTAATCCGCTCAGTCCGGGCGGGCCGCCCTCCGCTTACCGGGGTTCGCGGAGAGCATATTTGTAAGACGTTTCAGGGGCTTCAATTCGTCCGTTCACAACCAGAGAGTCCGCGGTCCGTTGAACCAGTTCTTGATAATACCAGGCTACAAACTCGGCGAGAGCGCTGTACCTTGACGCCTCAATTTCGGGGTGAACGTCGAGAATATCACCCCGCTGAGCCTTTAAATACGGAAGGATATAGTCTCTTTAAAATACGCTGGCGAACACCCGCCAACGCCGCGCATCTTCGGTTTCGTATACCGGCCCCTCATTGGCCAACTCATCAATTTGAATGCGAAGATTGTCCTCGGCGACGGGCCCGACTGAGAACACCTGATGGCGGCCGACGCGGGCCGTCTGGCGGACGAGATAGTCACGGTTCTGTTCCCCTTCGACCATCCACACGTAGTATGCCTCATTGCGCCTCGCGCGACGGGGTGGCGTGGGCATCAGAGTCTTGTCGTCATAGAGCACATCGACCATCCCCCCTAAGAGAACCCCGCCGACAACGATACGGTACATGTTCTGTAGCTCGGGAAATTCCTGGCCGGCCTCGAGCGATGTGACAAACGTTTCAAGCTCGTCCCAATGGTCTTCGAAGATCTGCACCAATTCTCCGGTGCTGCGTTGCAGCAGCGGATCGACCCTCACCAGGTCCTGTGCTCGAAGCACCGGAAAACCGGGTCTCATATTGAAATCGTTTCGACCCCGAACCAAGCGGGTGCCCTCCAGTTCGTCCATTATCGTGAGGATGCTGAGGCGTGGTTTGTCGGTCTCGTTAATGAATTTGTCGACGGACCATCCCCGGTGCAATCCGGAAATAAGCATTCGGACATCTTCTGATTCCAGACTCTCAATCGCCTCTGAAGACCAGGGCAGGACTCCGAAACCAAATTCCGCGTGTACTTCGGGTCGCTCAACCGGTTCCTGAGCGACGAGGAAACTTTGGCTCCAAATTAGGAGGCCCGGCCAGTACAAAAAATACCGTAACAGGGTCATCCGTTTGCTGGGTCGTTTCATATTCAGAATGTTAGACGTTGTCAGCATGTTAGACGTTAGTTTAGCTGTAACGGGTGCGCATACCTACCAGAATAAGGTCAACCCCATCTGTATCGTCCTGGGGGAGCGCGCGACAAACAGCGCACCAAACTCGGGAGAATCAGCAAAATTCTGTGTCGTTGGCGGCGCGATAAAGTTCGGGTGATTCAAGGCATTGTAGAAATCGGCGCGGAACTCTGCACGAATTCGATCCGACAAACGGAACGTTCGTCTCAGGGCCAGATCCAAGTTTGCCAGTCCGGGAGCCATAATAACGTTCCGGCCACTATCACCGAAGTCACCCAGCTCCGGAATTTGAAACGCCTCGGTATTGAAGAAACGGGATGGGCTGGGATTGTCGATCCGGGGATCTCCGGTCAGGTTGGGACGATTGACTATCGGGCTTCCTGTTCCTGCCACGTCAGAACCGACGAGGGCAGACAAGGGTGTACCCGAACGAATCAATCCAATACCCTGCAGCTGCCACCCATCAAGAAACGGCAGATCGAGTGTGCCGGTCACCGAAAAGCGATGCTTGACATGAAAGTCAGCCAGTCCCTTCTCCGACAACAAGTCGTGACTGTTCTGTGGAAGAATGCTGATCAGGGTCGCGTCATCGATCATCCGAGCAAACCGATAACTCCCGCTGAATCCTATACCGCGGGCGAACGTGCGCACCACGCTGACGTCGGCAGCATGCGCCGTCGAGGACGCGCTTGTTTCGAACTGGAAAATATTTGCAAAGTCAGGGAAGGGGCGCCGATCGTCCAAATTGACAACCGGTCCGGGTGTCGGCTGGTTCAAGTTTACTTGTCGGCGAAGATGCGTCCCTTTTTGTCCGAGATAGGCGAGGGTCACATCGTAATCGGAAAACAGGGTTCGACCAATAAGCAGATTCCAGTGCTGGACATAAGGATTTCGCAGCACAGGGGAGGTCGAAAACACACTTGGAGGGATTGAAGAAGACGGGTCTCGGAACACGGTCGCGAGGTCGAAACGTGGGAGAACGGGGTCGTTGTTCTCGACATCAAACCTCACGAACGGTGGGTTCAGGCCCAACAGGAACAGGCTGTCGCCGACGGACAGGTTGTCGTAGAAAATACCGTAGCCCGCACGAACGACAGAATCAGCCATGGGACTCCACGCCACTCCAATCCGGGGACTCCAATTATTGGCATCCGCCGCGTACGGTTGTCCCGGCGACACCTCGAGCAGCCCCCGGGCGTTGAAGTTCGCGACGCGATTTTCAGTTTCCCTGAAAGGCGCCTGAAAGTCGAAACGGAGTCCAATATTGATATCGACACCCGGGCGAGGGCTCCATATGTGTTGCATGTAGACCCCGCTGGTCCAGGTATCAAACACGCGGCTCGTATCACCCTGAATGCGTACCGCGTTTGCGGGAAGGCCCAGCAAGAGGTTGGCGAATGAGTTCTGCGAAAACGAATCCGCATTGAACTGAAACTGCCCCCGACTGAACAGGTCTATGAAAGCATCGAATCTGAAGTGTCGAAGGCTGCCGCCAATCTGGGTCGTCCCACGTCCATGAACCCAGGAGACGTCGTTCGAAAACTCAAGCGTCCGGTTGCGCCTCTGCTGCGGCAGATTAGTGGCCTGACCGACATTGGAGAACCCCGTAATGATCACCGCCGGATACTCGGCCCTACCGTCGATACTGCGCGGCTGCTCAAGATATCCGAGGGAAAAACTGAGTTGATGGACCAGAGCCGGAGTAAAGACATGAGCGTTCGAGGTTCTCAAAGTGTGCGTCACGAGGGAGTCCCGAACCCCGAATCCCGGCAAATTCGTGATTCCTGTAACGAAGTTGAACGGGTCTTCGGTGGTGTCTCTGCTGTACTGGTACTCGAAAGAGGTTTCGTCGGAAACGGTCGTCCGGTGATCGATGCGAATACCAAAGGCATCGGCCACTGTCCGCAGCGTACCCACCGCCCTAAAATTCTGGACACCTGTGCCGGCGACATTCGGTCTGGGAAATAGCGCCCCAAGAATTGCCCCGTCCGGATGTATGCGGTCGAGGGGAATCCTGTTATCGGGAAACGGAAAGCCATTCTCCGGATCCAGAATGGGCGCCGCTAGAGACGAAAAATCGCCCCGGACCCATGCCGGAGGTGGAACCGTGGCCGCCCGGGTAACAGACTGCCGTATCCGCAACCCCCAGTACCGGCCGAAAACGAACGTCCGCTCTGCCAGAGGGCCGCCCAGTTCGAATCCGAAGAAGTGATACTTGAACGGTGGAATCGGCTCGTCGGGAAGGTCGAAATAGTTTCGGGCGTTGAGGGCTTCGTTGAGGTGGAAATAATAGGCGTTTCCGCCAAACCGCGAACCCCCTGCAGGAAGCGAATCGTCTACACCCATGTTGGAGGTAAACTCCGCCGACAGCCGCGAGGGTTCGATCATTGCTGTTGCGCTCAGAGAGCTTGCAAAAACGCTCCCTGAAGCAGCGATCCACTGCTGGCTCGATCCCTCGGCGATACCCGATATGTTCAGCCCGCCCCGAAGGCCAAATAGCCGATCTGCACGGGGGAGATCCGCACGGGCCAATGCGGTGGATCGTTCGCTGAACTGGATTGGATCTCGCAGGAGGAGTTCCACGATCTCTACGTCGGATGGATCTCCATCCAGCAAGACAAAATCAATCTCATAGGTCTCCCCGCGGGTCAGAGTAACGCTCGTTGTGCGAACTGTGCGATAGCCGAGCCGAGTCACCTCAAATTCGAACGGCTCTCCAATCTCAAAAGAAAAAGCACCGTCAACTTCAGTGACAGTCTCGAAAACTCTGCCGTCGCCGAGCAGCAAGCGGACCTCGGCCGCCTCAATCGGTATTCCGGATTCGTCGGTAACGGCCCCAGCCAGATTGGCGACCTGTCCTTGCGCGGCCAGGTGAGAGTTTGCAAGCAGAAAATAGAGAACGCAGGTCACCACGAGCTGTGTCAACGATACACCCGTCCCCAGCATGTCAGAGTTCCTAATACCTTGCGGTTTAACCCTGTCGGGCCATGCAGGCTTGTACCACAGGATGCATAAGGGATCAGATTCGGATGGCTTTCGCGGTCAGAACGTTGTCGATCCTGCGCACTTGATCGACAACTTCCTCATCTATCGCGGCGTCGATCAACAGGAGAGCCAATGCCGTCCCACCCTCTATTTCCCGGCCCAGATGCATACCCGCGACGTTGACATTGCATTTCCCAAGCACCGTCCCGATGTCACCAATGACACCGGGCTTATCGTCGTTGGTCAAGAAAATCATATAGCCACGCGGTACCACTTCAAGGTCGTAACCATCTACCGCAACGATCCGCGGCAATTTGTCCGTGAACACGGTGCCCGACACCCGCCGGGACTCCTCTTCCGTGCGGACTTCGATTTCCACCTGACTCGTGAAGTTTTCCGGAACTGGAACACGCGTCTCTTCCAACTTGATCCCCCTCTGTTGAGCGATTCGTGTGGCGTTGATCAAGTTGATCTCCGGGCCCAGAATCGGAGAGAGAAGCTTCCGCACGATGGTCGAGGTCAGGTACTCGAGGTTCATCTCACACACCTCACCTGAATAGCGGATCGAAACGCTTCGCATAGGGCCTTCAGCAATCTGAATTATGAAGTTGGCGAGCCGGGTTACCAAGTCCACGAAGTGCTTGTATCGATCGAGTTGCCCGGCGTCAAGTTGAGGGAAATTCAGTGCACCTCGAATCGTATTCTTAACCAGATAATCTGCGATCTGGCGGCAGATGTCTTCCGACACCTTACGCTGCGCTTCAATCGTCGAGGCGCCCAGGTGCGGTGTCGCAATAAAGTTCTCCAAGCCGAATAGAGGAGAATCCGTGTTCGGTTCGTATTCGAAGACGTCAAACGCGGCGCCTGCGACCTTACCCGAAGCAAGCCCATCGGCGAGGTCGGGCTCGCTGATAATTCCGCCTCGTGCGCAATTGACGAGCCGCACACCATCTTTCATAGTCGCGATAACATCACAATTGATCAGGTTTCGCGTTTCGTCGGTCAGTGGTGTATGAATGGAGATGAAGTCGGCCTCAGCAAAGATCTTTTCGAGAGCAACCAGTTGAAGACCTGCGGTCTGATCCGCGTCGGGCCGGATGAACGGATCGTACGCCATAACGTTCATCCCGATTCCCCGGGCCATGCGCGCCACTTCGCTTCCGATACGCCCGAGGCCGACCACGCCCAGTGTCTTCCCTCTGAGTTCGACACCCTTGAATCGACTTTTATCCCAGGTCCCATCCTTAAGCAGGCAGTATGCCTGTGGAATGTTGCGAGCAAGAGCGAACATCATTGCGACGGCGTGTTCTGCCGTCGTCGTGGAGGATCCATCCGGAGAGTTCATTGCGATGACGCCGCGTTCGGTGGCAGCGTCGATATCGACGTTGTCGACTCCGACTCCTGCGCGGCCAATGACTTTCAAGCCCGGGGCCGCTTCGATCAATTCGCGATCGACGCGGGTAGCGCTCCGCACGACAATTCCATCCACTTCGGAAACGATTTCGAGTAGCTTCCCTCGTCCCGGCTTCGCTTCGACAAGTGGCTCGATGATTTCAGTCTTAAGCAGCAGGTCCACGCCAGCCGTGTCGATCCCATCGGTCAGAAGAACTTTAAAATTGGACATTTTGCTTCAGAGTAATCCTTCGGTGATACCGGGCGACTGTAATTTCGGCGGAAAAGAGGCGAGTATAACATGTGTCGATGCCTGTATTTCGACCTGCCGGCGGTCTTTGGTGGCAAAGGGTGAGCGTGGGATCCAGACCTCATGCGTGGTCTTTGGGCAGGCCAAGCGTGGGCGTTCATAGCTCGCCCTTAGAGCGTTCAGCCTCACCTGCCATGGACTGCGAAAATCCTGAATCTAACGTTCTGCGAAGGAACTATGGGCCAACGCCCCAGACTGAGAAATCCAAACTCCGGAATCTCGCACCTCATTTCGACGACGGCGGCGTCCCTCCCTTCAATTGAGAGTCGCCTGTTCCCTTGTTAGACTGTGGGCTCGAGCATCGAGATGGAGGCTGCAACAAAATGGGTCCGTGCGAGGTCCGTCGAGGATGTTCCCGAAGACGGGATGGGACATCGCTTCAAAATTGAGGGACTGGACATCGCTCTTTTCCAGTGGGATCAAACCTTCTATGCGGTCGAAAATCTCTGCCCCCACCTGGGTTTTCCGCTGACAGAGGGTGTTGCGCAGGATGGTGTCATTATTTGTGGTTGGCACGGTTGGAGGATCCGACTAGAGGACGGGGGTTGTCAGGGAACATCTCTGTCCGCGCCAACGTTCCCATGCGAAGTCCGAGGTGGCGACTTGTACCTGCGAATACCAGTCCTGCTCTGAAACCTCTACATGTCTACTTTCCGACCCACACCCTGCTCTCTGGCTCGCTGATAGGCCAGGGCTCCGAGGGCGACGTCTTCAAGACCTATTCCAAGTGACTTGAACAAAGTCCGCTCCTCGGGTGTTTCGCGTCCGCATCGGTCGCTGACAATATCCTTTAACTCCTGTACTTCATCCCAGTGCCTTCGACCTGGAACCAGAACAGGCAGGAACTCCCCGCACTCAACCCGCGCCTGTTCGATCGAATCGACGACGAGTCTATCCGCACTGAGAATCAGGTCAGCGTCCACTTCCCGGCGTAGCCACATGTTCCCTCCGGCCGCATTCACGTGGGTCCCGGCCCCAACCCAGTCTCCAAACAGAACAGGTTCACGACTGTTGGTTATCGTGGTTACGAGGCCGCTTTCTCGAACCGCATCTTCGGCAGAAACGGCGGGCCTCACTTCAGCCTGTACCTGCGGCCCCATCCTTTCGATAAATCGCTTCGCACGCTCGAGATTCCGGTTGACAATCCAGACGAGGGAAAGGTCCCGGACCTCGGCCATCGCCAGCAATTGGCTCTCGGCCTGCCACCCTGCGCCGAACATCGTGGCCACCGAGACATCTTCCCGGGCAAGGCATTCGGTCGCTATTCCGGTCGCCGCGCCGGTACGGATCTGCCCGAGGCGGTCCGCCTCCATAATCGACAACTGCTCGCACGTATTGGAATCAAACAGATAGAACATGAACTGCGACCGCGCCCGACTCGTCACGTAAGCTTTGTAGCCGAAATAACCTGGAACAGCACCAGCGAGCATGTGCAGAAAAGCAGTGCCTGTTGCCAGTCGATGTCGGGGGCTGGAAGTGGCTTCACCCCTAGCCTGCTGCCGGAAAGACTTTCGAAGAACGCCGATCGCGTCGGAAACCGAAACCAAGCCGGCAATCTCATTGTCTGTCAGAAAAAGGGGCGTCACTTTGATCAAGGTTCGCGATCGAGTATTTCCAGGTCAGTTCCCCGGGCGACGATCACCCGGTCCGCCAGGTCGGAAAAGATTCCCGAGTCGACAACACCCGACACGGATTTCAATTGCCTTTCAACCATTGGCGGATCAAATATCGGCCCAAAATGCCAGTCCACAACAAAGTTCCCGTTATCGGACACAAACGGGCGACCCTCGGCCAGCACCCGAAGCTTTGGGTCGCCACCGATTCTGCCCAATTGATGCATTACGATCTCGGCCGCAAAAGGAACGACCTCTACGGGAACGGGCGAACGGGTTCCGAGCTGGTCAACCAGCTTACTGTCATCAACTACAATTACCAGTCGACGGGACGCAACTGCAACGATCTTCTCTCTGACCAGCGCGCCACCCAGGCCTTTGACCAGATAGAGTTCGGGCGACACTTCGTCGGCCCCGTCGATCGTAAGATCCAGGTTTCTCTGCTCCTGAAACGTAACGACCGGGACCCCGACATCTATAGCCAGCCTCTCCGACTGCAATGAGGTCGCGATAGCGGTCACGTTCAGGCCACCGCGCACGCGGTTGCCAAGTTCACGAATGAAATGGCTGACGGTCGAACCTGTTCCCAAGCCAAGGGCCATCCCATCTTTCACTTCGTCCAGCGCCGCGATCCCAGCCCTGTACTTGAGGGAATCATTCATCATCTTCACTGGCGAAGGTCCAGGAACCCGTGCACCTCGGCCAGATCGGCTTCGTTTTCGACCAGCAGGTTGTACCGGCAATGGGCCATCATCTCCAGATCGCAGATCGAGTCTGAAACCACCAGGCTGCGCCCGGGATCGCGTCCAATTTCTATGATGGTGTCGACCATATCACCGACCGATCAGAGTCAGGAACTCACTTCGAGTGTTCTGGTCATCCTTGAAAGCACCCAACATGGAACTCGTGGCAGCGACCGAGTGCTGTTTTTCCACACCGCGCATGACCATACACAAATGCTGCGCCTCCACGACGACTCCGACGCCCCGGGGGTGTATTCTGTTGTCAATCGTCTCTGCGATTTGCATTGTCAACCGCTCCTGAACCTGCAGCCGGCGGGCAAACATATCCACGAGGCGTGGGATCTTACTCAGACCAATCACCTTGGTATCGGGCAGGTAAGCGACATGGCACTTCCCGAAGAAAGGAAGAAGATGATGTTCACACAAGCTGAATAATTCGATGTCCTTAACGATGACCATTTCATCGTAGTCAACGTCGAAAAGCGCATCGTTGAGGATCGCATCCGGATCCTGTCGGTAGCCGCTTGTCAGGTAGCGCAGTGAACTCTCGACGCGATCGGGCGTCCTCTGCAGACCATCGCGCGTCGGATCCTCTCCCAGCTCCACCAATATCTTTCTGACCTCATCGATCACGTTTCACCCTCCACGTCCCGCACAAAGCCCTTCAATAAATCAAATGGCGACCCTGCCTAGGGCCGCCATTTTATACCTTACCCCTTGGGTCTGCGACAGAGTCAATCCATCTGGGGAATTTCCATCGACCCCTGGTGGCACATAAAGCACTCGGCTTCGCGCCCGATATTCTCAAAGTCCGCGGTCTGGAAGAAGTCTTCGTTCAGCGATTTGACCATACGCGCCATATTTCGAGCAGCAATCTTCCGCGGAACGTCATCGGAGGCGAAATCTCCCTGAACGTGGCACTCGAAGCAGTTCACCCCTCCAAGCTGTCGGCCCCAGGATTGCATCAGCCGCTGAATGTCCCCGTCGGACATGTCCGTAAGTACCTGGATATTCGCAAAGTTGGACTGCTGTTCAGCCCCAAATACGCCAGGAGCTCCAATAACAACTACAACCGCTAGAGACGCCGCCAAGACCCACAGCAACTGCTCCCTCATTCGTAGCCTCCTCATATGAGCACAATCGATTAAGCACACACCATAAGAAAATTGTATTGGATCACCCAACCTGAATCAACCCGCCCGGCACGGGGGTGCGCCTCAGACTGAAAGCGCGGGTGATCTCCAACTGGATCCAAGCATGTGACTTCACCGACGCCCGAGCTCCCTTCTGCCACCGACATCTCGGCTCTGCCTAGCAGTCCGTGGCAGAAGTCCTGAGGACCGCGCGCAGGGGTCTTCGGGTTGGCTGCGCGAAGTGAGGAGCGGGCACCGAGGTTAGAAACCGAGGCCACGGGCGCCGTCTTTACATCGTGACCGGCCTTACCAATGCCGGACAAAGCCTGCGGGGCGCCTGCGGCCTCCGTTTGATACGTCGGTGGCCCCCCTGCACCCCAAGGGTTACGGCGAAACGGGGCCGTCTTCGTTGTCGCCGACTCCTCCCATGAAAGAGCATTGTCTCCTCTTCGCGGCTTCGGCCCGGCGCCTCTTCGCGGCTTCGGGCCGGCGCCTCTTCGCGATTTCGGGTCGGCGCCTCTTCGCGGCTTCGGATCGGCGCTCCTTCGCCTGTTAGAATCCGGCCCCGTTTGGCCGTAACGCGGCCCTCGGGACTTCTGCCACGGGCTGCTATGGGTCCATCCGGGGGCCGATCCGAACCCTACAGTGTGGCTGCAACACATCGGCAGGTCCATTGGCCTCACAGTGATGATGGATGTGAGCAGGGCCGGTCGTTCGGACAGGATGGGCGATTGAACACTGGAACGACTTCCCCTCCCGGGCGAAGACTGAATTTCACATTGAAGCACTACACCGGCGAGAGGACTGGCTCTTTCCATTCCAGAAGCCATTGTGCTATTAAATCAATATGCCGATTTATGAGTACAGTTGCAGTAAATGCGCCAACGTCATCGAGAAAATCCAGAAATTCTCAGATCCCGTTCTCAACAAACATGAAGGTTGCGGCGGGACTCTTACGAAGCTGATTTCTCAATCTTCGTTTCACTTGAAAGGCTCTGGCTGGTACGTCACCGATTATGCAAAAAAGGATTCCAAAGGCGACGGTGAAGCCGTCGATGACAAGAAAGACCTATCGACATCCAGTTCGACCAAGGACGGAGACACGACGACGGGGGCTGGGAAGGCCGACCCAACCACTGTATCTGACAACACAACGACTGCAGAAAAACCGGCAAAGACCGGCTCGAACAGCGGGACAAACAAATAGGTGCCGCGCTACAGACGTCTTGAAAAGATCACCGAATCCCTTGAGGCGACACATCCCGATGCTGAATGCGAACTGGACTTTACTACGCCTCTCCAACTCCTTGTCGCCACGATTCTCTCAGCGCAAAGCACAGACAAACGTGTAAATCTCGTCACCCCCGCGCTATTCAAAAAATACAAATCCGCGCGCGCGTTTGCCCGGGCCGAACCCGCGGTCCTCGAAAACATGATCCGTTCGACGGGTTTCTTCCGCAACAAGGCCAGACATATACGGGAAGCGTCAAAGATCATCGACCGTAAATATGGCGGCCGAGTGCCTGAGGAAATGGATCAACTCCTGGAACTTCCCGGCGTGGCTCGCAAGACAGCTAACGTCGTTCTGGGTGTCGCTTTCGGCAAAGCGGAAGGAGTCGTCGTCGACACGCACGTTCAACGACTCTCACGCAGATTAGGATTCTCGTCGGAATCGCGTCCCGAAAAAATTGAACAGGATCTGATGCGCGTGATCAGGCGGGAAAAATGGATTCTGTTCGGTCATCTGTTGATCCATCATGGCCGGAGAGTCTGCGACGCCAAAAAGCCCGCCTGCTCGAACTGCACGCTCGCAGAGCTCTGTGAATCGGAAGACAAGCGGGTTTAAGTATCACAATGGAGGCAATAGGATTCGGGCCCGAATTCACCGCAAAGGCGCCCGGACCCAGAGGTCTTTTCTGTCGGACAGGCTAGTCTCCCGGGGAGCGGGTAAAGAGTTCGACCATATAGTCGTTCAGATTTCCGTACAGCAACCCTTGGAAACTCCACCGAAACTGGGTGTGGTCGATTTCCCGTTCGGCCAGCGTGAAACGATACTCAGGTGAATGGACCCCGGACAGCTTCGAACGCACGCACACATCAACACCGTTTGCTGTCTCCGCTGCCGAAAACTCAAAAAAGGGATGCTCGTATAGTTCCAGTTCAAGAGCAACCTTTCTTATCAGGTCCATCAGCCAGCCATAAATCCTTTGTGACTTTGCGGCTTTACAGTAAGATTTTTCTGGACCTCCGCGCCTCGGGTCACTCTCTGCAATTTTCTCTCGATTCGCTCTTTCCGAGTCTGAATGCGCGAGCGGCGACCCTCCATCGACGACAAGCCTGCAGTCCTCTTCAGTGCCTCCTCGAGCAGCTTCGATGCCGTCTCCAGGTCACGGCTACGGTATTCGTGGTAGAGAGACGCACCTTCGTACCCAATAAAACTGAATTCCGGGCGAGAGATCAATTCCTCACACCGCTCCAGGGATCGCGTGTGTTCTCCCCTCCTCCGATAGAGCACCGTTAGATGCTCGAGTATCCGGACACGCACTGATGCAGGAAGTGGCGACTCCAACGCCAATTCATAACATCGCATGCTCTTCGAACGTTCCCGTGCTCTATCAAAAACCCTGCCGAGCGAATAAAGGTTCAGGGCCTCGTCACGAGGCGCTGGCTCCCGCACGACCTGGTCTCCCGCGTGAATCATCAATGCAGCCAGCGACAATATATCGTAAACGTTGTGGGAGAAAACGCTCGCAAGCATACTCGCATCGGACGACCGAAGATAATCGAAATATGCGCTGGGAATCATGGATCCGGGGATATCGGTTCCACGCCCGAATCCGACTATCTTTTCCTCAAGCGCTGTTAACCGGCAGCTTCCGTAATTCGCTCGCCACAAACGGCGTGCCGTGAACAGGAGATCGAAGTGAGAAAGGTGCCGGAATGGACCCTCCAGCCGTGACAATACACAGCGGTTTTCGACCAACGGCAAATCAAATGATTTTCCGTTGTACGTCACGATCAGATTGAATTGTCCGAGAACTTGGCCGAGAGCCAGCAGCATCGAGGGCTCTTCATCAAAATCACGGATGAAGTATTGAACAACCTGGAATTGATCGCCACGGAAGAAACCCAATCCAATCAAGAACGGACATGTTCCGGTGCCGCCGTGTACCCCGGTCGTTTCGGTGTCCAAGAAAACGATCCGCTCGCGGTCCAGCTCCTGATGTGGGCACCGTGCCAGTCGGAGCAATACCGAAAGATCGTCCAAAGACATCCGATCCAACAGCACTGCTCCGTGACGGTGAGTGGCGGGATAGCAATTCCTGATGACGTAGTGCGTCCCGCTAACGGTCGATTCGGTGCGGCCGTCCGGAAGCAATGCCCGCCCAACCCTGCCCACTCGATCGTGTTGGGGCTTCTCACGTGGCGGGTCCTCCAGATATTTCAATTGGTCTGAAATCGAAGAACGAGGTGAGGGGCCATCGACTCGTAGTCGGTTCAGCGCCTTTCGAAACGGGGTCATTCCTCAGAGAGCTGGCTGAGAGGGGCTTGCTGTGAAGCCGCCTGATCACACAGTGCGTCCAGGATGGCGAGAGAGGGCGCTTTGGCCCCGGGGAATGGCCCCACACAGGATGGGCATCCTTCGTCACAGTCACAGGATCGGATCAAATGCCGGGTTTCCACAAGAACGTGTTCGCAAACCTCGTAGAGCGGCCGACTCAGTCCAATGCCCCCGGGGTAGTTGTCATAGATGAAGATCGTGGGCTCATACTCCACTTGGGATGCTTTTCGAATGGCTGCCTCTGCCCTCGGAGTCGTTTCTTCGGCACCGGTTTGAACCGAACATCCTAGATCGCGGCGATCGCACATCAGAAAAACGGATGCGATCGCCACCAGTGCGTAGGCAAGGCCGTAAACCCCATCCAAAAGCGCGGACGCTGGAAACGGCAGAGGGTCGTATACGCTTCGCGGAATCTGAATCCAGTAAGCTGTCGTATGCATTTCCTGAGTCGGCATGCTGAGCTCACCCGAACCAACGTTCTCCATCGTACTGAACTTTAGCTTCTTAAAGCCCACGACCTGGTGCGCCACATGGACTTCGCCATGCTGATGGTTATTTTCGGTTTCAACCGTATCCAGAACCCGGACATGGGTGTAGGTAATCGCGTCGGTGTAGTATTCGGACTCGACGCGTTTGACATATGCGCGCCTCTCGGCAATGTCTATCTGCTTGACGTAGTACTGCTGCCCCTGATGCAAATAGATAGCCTTCTCATGCAGCGTCGTGAACGCGCTGGAGTAATCCACCTCGCCTATTATTCGGGGTTGGGCTGTCGTTTCCACCACGAGGAAATTGTCCGAACTGACACTCCTCATGGAAATCGAATCCGCGGGATAGGACTCACTCGTCCAGTGCCACTTTTTCCCGGCCTTGTGGACGGATCCTTTTTCCGAGAGGTACTCCAGGATCTCTCCCACGTTATGGACACCGAACGCCTCATCTTCCCCAAAGGGCAATTCGAATGTCGCGCACTGGAGATGGCTGATCAGGATTTGGATGTTGTCAGGGTTGATCAGTCCCGCTTCAGGCGCTTGTTCCAGAAAATACTCAGGATGGTTGGCAATGTACTGATCCAGCGGCGCACTCGAGGCCACCATGATGCCGATCGCGCTCCCGCTTCTTCGCCCGGCACGACCCATACGTTGCCAGGTCGACGCGATCGTTCCCGGATAGCCGGCGAGAATCGCCACATCGAGACTTCCAATGTCGATGCCCAGTTCCAGGGCATTGGTGGCAACGACTCCCCGGATCGCACCATCTCTCAAACCACGCTCAATTGCCCGCCGCTCCCGGGGCAGGTAACCCCCGCGATAGCCCACTACAACGTCCTCTTTGCCGATCCCAGGGCGCAAGTCCTCTTTGAGATAGCGGACAAGCACTTCCGTGATCAGCCGGCTGTTCGCGAAGACGATGGACCCTTTCGCCCGTTCAATAAATCCGGCTGCAATGCGCCGGCTTTCCTGCACATAAGAACGCCGAATGCCCAGCTGCCGGTTTACGACCGGGGGATTGTAGAAAAACAGGTGCTTCTCACCCTGAGGCGCTCCACTTTCTTCAATCAACTTAAATTCTTTGCCGGTAAGCCCCTCGGCCAGCTCCCGGGGATTGGCGATTGTCGCTGATGTGCAGATAAACTGCGGGGTACTTCCGTAGAAGCGGCAAATCCGTTCCAGGCGACGAAAGAGGTTGGCCAAATGGCTTCCGAACACGCCTCGATATGTGTGCAGTTCGTCGATGATCACATATTCCAGGTTCTCGAAGAGGCGAGTCCATTTGGTGTGGTGGGGCAGAATGCCCTTATGGAGCATGTCCGGATTGGTCAGAACGATGTGGCCCTTGGCACGAATCGCCTGGCGGGCGTCCTGTGGCGTGTCGCCGTCGTATGAATGGATGCAAATTTCACCGGGCAGAATCTCTGACCACTGGATCAGGTCATCGAGCTGATCGTTGGTCAGCGCCTTAGTCGGAAACAGGTACATCGCCCGCCGGTCGGGATCCTCAAGGATGCTTTGCAGTACGGGGATGTTGTAGCAAAGGGTTTTGCCTGACGCCGTTGGCGTCACCACGACCGAGTTTCGGCCCTGGCGTGCATTCTCGTAACACTCCACCTGGTGAGAATAGAGCCTGGAGACTCCACGTTCGGCCATAATCCGAGTGAAGCTCGGATCCAGCGAAGCTGGCATATCGACCCATTTGGCCTCGCACGCCGGGATCCGGTGGTAACCGGTAACACATGGATTATTCTGGAGTTGAACGAGAGGGTCGCCCTGTTCTCCAGTGGGTACGCATTCTTCCTTCTCGAGCTGCTCCTTCAGTCGGTCCGCCAGTCGATCCGGCCGTCGAACCGGGAGTTCAGAGCGCATGAAGCCCACGATCACCCTCTTCGGGGCCAGGACAGGTCCTTCAAGCACCCTTTGTATCGGTCCCCTACGTTGTCGGAGCCGAGCTCTACCCGTATGATGGAAGGTTCCCTGGCCTAATAATTTTGAAGGAGCCAAGGCCGATGAAAGTTCAACTCCGTTATGAGAATCCGCAGAATGTCAAGACAGATCTTCTTGTGATAATACTCGACAAGGACACCCGCCTGCACGAGCTGGGACGATCTCCCCTGGCGACTACAATCGACGGCATCGGGAGGAAGTTCCAGGCGAAGCGGCTTCGCAGGGAATACTTCGCCCCGAGCACCGGACAAAGCGCGGCCTCTCACATTGCCGTATATTCAACGTCGCTCGATCCGGCGTTCAACGTCTGGGAAAATCTCAAAACCTATGTGGCAAGGGCAATACATGCTGCCCGCGATCATGGACTGCGGCGCGTTTCGATCGTAATGAACACGGAAGCCGCCGGCCCTTTTGTTGGAAAGGCTGTGGAAGGGGCGATTCTCGGTTCCTATTGCTTTGACAGCTACAACAAGGACAGTAAAGAAAGGCAGAAATTCTTCGACAAGATGCGGTTGGACCTAATCACCTTGAAATCGAACGATGAACGGAACCGGCGTTATCTCGACCGTTACACGACGGTCTCGAAAGCCGTCAACTACGCTCGGGATCTGATCAACGAGCCAGGCTCAGTAGTGACTCCGGCTCGACTGGCCGAAGACGCCCGCGCGATTGCCAAGGAATCCAAGTTGGACGTGCGTATCTGGGACGCCAACCAATTGAAGAAGGAAGGCTTTAACGGCCTCGTCGAGGTCGGGAAGGGCAGCGCCAACAAACCCAGGCTGATACGTCTGTCGTATCGCGCCAAGGGATCACGCCACCGGCTTGCGCTCGTGGGTAAGGGTGTAACTTTCGACTCGGGGGGCATCTCCCTGAAACCACCTGACAGGATGTTCGAAATGAAAGGCGATATGTCGGGCGGCGCGGCGGTTCTGGCTGCGATGCAGGCGATCGGTAAACTGAAACCCAAGGTGAACGTTGTGGGAATCGTGCCGGCTGCGGAAAACTCCCCGGACGGTAATGCCCAACGTCCCGGAGACATTTTCGTGGCCCGTAACGGCAAAACGATCATGGTGGATAACACGGACGCGGAAGGCCGGTTGATCCTGACCGATGGCCTGGCCCTGGCCGGGGACGCGGAGGCCACACACATCGTCGATATCGCCACGCTCACCGGCGCGTGTGTCCGTGCACTGGGACAAAGTATTGCCGGCATCATGGGTAATTCCCCTGAGCTCATTCGCGCTGTGACCGCATCAGGGCAAAACCATGGAGAAAGCTTCTGGGAGCTGCCGCTTCCAGCAGAATACAAGGCACTTCTCAAGACGCCATATGCGGACCTGAACAACATTGGAGGGCCGATGGCAGGCGCCTCGACAGCCGGGCTTTTTCTTCAGGAATTCGTTCCTGGAAAAACAGCATGGGCTCACCTGGACATTGCCGGCCCGTTCATGAGAGACAAGCCCTGGAAATACTACGAAGCGGGAGGTGTCGGATTTGGCGCCAAGACTTTGATCGATCTTGCCGAACATTTTGGCGAGTACTTCGACTGAAGAAAGCCTTGCAGCCCGTGGCAGAAGCCTCGAGGACCGCGCGCAGGGGTCTTCGGGTTGCAGGCGCGAAGTGAGGAGCGGGCACCGAGGTTTGAAACCGAGGCCGCGGGCGCCGTCTTTGCATCGCGACCGGCCTTACCAATGCCGGACGAAGCCTGCGGGGCGCCTGCGGCCTCCGTTTGACACGTCGGTGGGCCCCCTGCGCCCAAAGGGTTACGGCGAAACGGGGCTGTCTTCGTTGTCGCCGACTCCTCCCAATGAATGAGCATTGCAGCGTCTTCGCGGCTTCGGGCCGGCGCGTCGTCGCCTCCTAAAATCCAGCCCCGTTTCGCCGTAACGCGGCCCTCAAGGCTTCTGCCACGGGCTGCTAGCAGCTACCCCGGGGCAGGGTGAAAGAAAAGTCTTTACAAAGCCTCAGTCCCCGAATGATAAATATGTCGACTCTTTGAAATCAGGTCAGGAGGACATATCAGGATGGATATAGGGATCGAAGGATTCGAGTTCGAAACCAGTATAGAAGAGTTGGAGCATAAGGTAGCTCCTGGCGAGTTGGTTTGGCCATTCCTCGGCGGCGGTAACCCCTGGGGAGGTCGCTGAGACGTTCCGTAAATTCCCCGTCATTCGACGGGGAATCTCCTTTTTGCCAGTCCAGAACAAGGTCGGCTCATCATTTGCTTTCAGGAAAATCAGCCATCCTGGCCGCCTTGATTCGGTTCGTGCATCGTATCCGGAGCCCGAATGATCGGTCGCGCAATTGACGAATCGCGCGACGATCCACCTCCACCCTCCACCCATCGAGATCCCGGAGTTTCACACGGTTCCACGTACCCAAATACCCGAAGTACCGGAACAATTCTAGCCGCGTCTCTCACTCTCTGCCGTGGCAAAGCCCGCCGGACCACGGCATCGCCGCGTGAATGCAGGAGTGTCAGGGGTGTCAGCATCTGTTCGCGTATATACCGGAGCGCTCTTAATTGTTTTGATGGCTTGTATATTCGGGTATGATCCATCCTACTGAACGATATGCAGATGTGAGTAACCAATACAATGGCTGGCAGGGAGCAAGCCGTAGGCATTGATCGAAGGATCGAGCGCCCGTATCAGACAGGATGCTGAAATTCCCAGGGGACCTCCCACTACCCGCACACTTTCCGTTCTCGAGCGGTGTCCAGATTCAGCGACTGATCGAGTATTACCTCCGCTGGAATCCCGCGTCTGATTTTTCTGCTTCCAGCCCTAAAGAAACTCCAAGGCCTGCACTTGAGACCCAAGACAAGTTGGCATGCATCTCACAGCCCTCTAGCAGGTTGCTGAAAAAGCCATCCATGACTTTTTCAGCAACGCCATTCGAGAAGTGTGAATCTCGCATGGCATACATTTTCAATGGCTTGCAGCCATCGAAAATGGTGGCACATCCTGTGCCGCATAGCAGACTGGGAGAAAAACGAGCGTTTTCCCCCTGTCTGCTACTGCTATAGGCCCGTCGCTCGGAAAGTAAAATCGGACACTTTGACACTCTCGCAGGCGGGGGCAGATGAGCCCGCGAGAACCATCCAGGGAGAGGACTAAAGACATAATGCTCGATCTGAAAAAACTAGCCACACTGCTTGCGCCGGTGTTGCTGCTAGTACCGGTCACGCCGCTGTTGTCAGCCCCACAGGAGGCTGCACTCGAGCCGGTGGTTATTCACGCCTCTGGCTCATTGAACAACATTCGCAGGCTGATTGAATCCGCGGGAGGGCAGGTCACACATCAGTACGACAATCTGAATGCCCTCGCAGCGGACCTTCCTGCGAATGCTTTCAACGCTATCCGAGGGTCTGGGGGGAAAGTCTCGATCGCGAAAGATGCGCTGGTCTCTTCACCAGGCTCGGTTTTTGCTTTCGGCGGCCGAAAACCCGAGGACACACTGCCTCAGGGCGCCGGCCCGCTCGACAACATTCCTCATGCCGGGTCGCGTCTGATCCACGATCTCGCTGACTTTGCCCAGTCCTACCCCGGCGCGTATCTGATGAACCACTCTGTAGACAACGTCCAGGCGCTCCACGCGGGAGAGTAAGGAGAAACGCAAGAAGAGAGACACGGACGAGGATGATCGGGACGACGAGGGCGGCGACCCATGGAAAAGGCGCCCTTTGAGCGGCGAAGGTGTCATCGTAGCTCTCCTCGACACGGGACTCCGTCCCAACTTCGGTCATTTCGACACGACCTTGCCAGGGCCCACTGTCATCGGATGTGACGATTTCGTTGTCTTTGACGGCAAGGGGTGCGTGAGTCCCGACAACGACGGTCACGGCACCATGGTTTCCGGGATGATTGCCGCGGGTGCAACGTTTGAGTTCGCACCGAACAGCACCTTCCTGAGTTCAGTGGGATTCCACGCGCCGGACGCAGTCATTCGCTCAAGCAGGGTTGCGACCGTGGGCAGCGCTCCCGGCGCCCAGATTTACATGATAAAGGTCTTTGTGGATAGCGTGACCCCAACGCCATCGTCAGTTATCCTCTCCGCCATCGACCACATCATCTTCCTGAAACGTGAGGGGATCAACATTCACGTAGCTAATTTGAGCCTTGGAACACGGACACTATACGCCGGCATGAGCGTGTTCGACATGGCGCACGACGCCTTGCTTGAAGCCGGAATTATTCCGGTGGCCTCGGCAGGAAACGCGGGGCCGGCCCTGATGACTACCGCCAGCCCCGCAAGCTCTTACAGTTCCGTAGCCGTGGGAGCCGGGAGTTTAGCCCATCAGGAGCGAATTGCCGCAGACGTCGGTTTCTTCAACACTGCTGGACTGGGTGAATTGCTCCGGCCATTTGCAGATGGACAGCCAGCATGGTTCAGTTCCCGCGGCCGGCACGCCGACGGGCGTCTCGGCCCGGAGGTCATGTCCGACGGATTCGGAGTGTATGGAGCGGGTCTCGGGCTGGGTCCAGGAACCGTCAGCCTTGGAAACGGGACGAGTTTCAGTGCGCCGAACGTGGCCGGAATCGCGGCGCTGTTGAGGGAGGCTTTCCCCGATGCTTCAGCAACACAAATTCGGAATGCCATCGTTAAGAGCGGTAACAAGAAGGTGATCGACAATGGCTCGAATAAACTGGATGAAGGCAACGGGTGGGTTGACGCCCTAAAGGCATACGAACTCCTTGCAAAGGGCAAAGCCTCCGACCAGCTGGGGCGTCCCCCACGGACGAGCCCGCTGGTTCCGCAGAACGTCAAACAACGCGTGCGGTCTGGGAATGTTCGTAAAAAGGTCCGCAACCTCAAACCGGGTGAGCGTGAGGACATCCTCTACAGAATCCGGCCAACGTACTCGAAAGTCGAAGTTGCAATTTCCGATGTGTCGGGCAAGAAGAATCGGTGCACGCCCAATGTCATTTTTGGGGACGAACTGCGATTGGCAATCCATACCGCCAAAACCTCTGCGCTAGGCCCGAGTGGAAATTACTATGTGCTGAACAGCCCGTCTTTCCCGCATGCCTTTATCAGCGAAACGGATCCCGACAATTCAGACGCGAGTGGCGTTCTGCCCGGCGCCTGTGGTGGTGGAGAATGCAGGTTTGTTCTGGCAGACCCTGAACCGGGCCTGGTACGCCTCAGTCTGAACGGTGCCACCGAAAACGGCTGCCGTATGTCCGCGCGAGTCTCGGTCCGACCCGTCGAGAGACGTGTCCTGGAAACCTCGATCTCCGGCGAGGTATCTGATGGGGGTGTCGTCTTCCATGCTTTCGAGGTAGATCCCGGGGTTGAGGAACTTGCATTCGAACTCCGGTGGACCAACAACTGGTTGCGATATCCGACAAACGATCTAGACTTGCTGTTATTTGGCCCGTTCGGAGGTCCTCCCCTGCCGTTCGGTCAGACTCTAGATTCACCGGAAAGATTCGTACTGACACCGGCACTCCTTGGCGCTGTCGTTGGGGCTCCCGGACCTGTACCCCTCGACGGATTCTGGGGTGTCGTGATCCTCGGTTTCGAGGTTAACGAAGATAAGGACGGATGGGAGTTTCTGGTCACGGCGGACGACACCAAGCTCGCGGTCAAGTAACGGGGCCTTTGGCCCCGTTGAATCAGGCATAATCAAACTCCAGGAGGTATGGGGGGGCCGGCCAGCTTTCTCGTTCCCGTTGTCTCTGGGTGGCGTCGGCGTTCGTGCACTCTCTATATTTGCTTTTATAGGGGCCGGTGGGCCCCATCCTATTTAGACGTGAAACTCGGCATTACAGATCACATTGACTGCGCTCACTTCCTACCCGGACATCACAAGTGCGGGAAGCTTCACGGTCACACCTACAAGGTCGAGATCATCATCGAAGGGGACACCGGTGCCGGAGGCATGCTACTGGACTTCGATCTAATGAAACAGCACCTGCAGTCCGTTTTGAGCCGCTACGATCACACGTCGTTGAACGACTTTCTCGACTACCCATCCGTTGAGAACATTTGCGAGCTACTGCGAACTGAGCTGGCCGAAAAGTTCACGTTTTCGTTCACGGTCCGGGTGTGGGAAGGAGAGGGCAAGTGGGCGGAACTCTAGTCAAACGGGGGCCAAACTAATCATATGTCACGAATTGACGCGCTAAAGGGTTTCCTCGAAGAAGACCCGAACGATTCGTTTTCGCGCTACGCTCTCGCAATGGAGTACCTCAAGCTGGGCCAGCATGATGCAGGGATCACGGAATTCAATACCATTGTAGAAAAAGACCCTGCCTACGTCGCAACGTACTACCAGCTCGCCAAGGCCTACGAACGCGAAGGCCGCCTTCCGGAGGCCGTCCAGACCTATCGAAAAGGGGTGGAGGTCGCAACCCAGGCCGCGGATCTTCACACTCGGGATGAACTTCGAGAAGCTCTCACGATGCTGGAAGAGTCTCTCTAGGAGTCTGTCCGAGTAATCCCAAGTGGACCGAAGTTGACGTTGATGTGGGCAAGACTGAGCCATGGCTAAGACATTTCGCGAATGGGACCTGGACCAGGGGATGCTATTTCCTGCACACGTGAAGGACTGGGTGCCGGAAGGACACCTGGCGCACTTCGTACGCAACCTGGTGATGGAAGAGCTGGATCTGCGTGCGATTCTGAGCTGCTATCAAGAGGAGCGGGGATATCCGCCCTATCATCCGGGGATGATGAGCGCGCTGGTGCTTTACAGCTACTGCCAGGGAGTGTATTCGTCCCGACGGATCGCGCAGGCGTGTCGGGAACGGGTGGATTTCATGGCGATCGTGGGGACGAACGCGCCGGATTTCCGGACGGTAAATGACTTTCGGAAACGGCATCTGGAGGGGCTGAAGGGGTTATTCGATCAGGTCCTGCGGTTGTGCCGGAAAGCCGGGATGGTGCGGATGGGCCACGTGTCTCTGGACGGGACGAAGATCCGAGCCAATGCATCAAAGCATAAGGCGATGAGTTACGGGCGGATGAAGAAGGTCGAACGGGAATGGAGCCAACAAATCGACGAGTGGTTCGAAAAAGCGAAAGCCATCGATCGGAAGGAAGACGAGCAGTACGGCCCGGACCGACGAGGCGATGAACTACCCGACTGGGTGGCGGACAAGAAGAAGCGGCTGGAGAAAATACGGCAAGCCAAAGCCGAGCTCGAGGCTGAAGCCAAGGCAGAAGAGGAGCAAAAGCCACCACCGAAATACCGCGGTGGGAGGAAACCCAAGACCCCGCCGGGCATGCCAAAGGAGAAGGCGCAGAAGAACTTTACCGATCCGGACAGCGAGATCATGAAAGGAACGGATGGCTTTGTGCAAGCCTATAACGCGCAAGCTGCGGTCGACGCCGAGAGCCAAATCATTGTGGCTCAGAGTCTCACCAACAATGCCAGCGATTCACAGGAATTGAAACCGATTCTGAAACAGATCCGGGACAACAACGGGCGTCAGGCACGAGAACTATCGGCTGATGCGGGATACTTCTCCGACGATAATCTGAAAGAACTCGCGCGCCGACACATCCGCGGCTATGTGGCACCCGGAAAACTGAAACATGGAGAGGCGTCCCCGGGAACCGCTGCCCGCAAACTGACCGAACACGGACAGCAAATGTACCGACGATTGCGACAAGGCGGCTTTCGCTCCCGATACCGGTTGCGAAAACACACCGTCGAACCCGTCTTCGGGCAGATCAAACACGCACGGGGCTTCCGGCAGTTCCTTCTCCGCGGGAAGTCTCAGGTGGCAGGAGAATGGAGTCTCCTCTGCACGGCGCACAATATTCTGAAGCTGGCCGCCGTTACAGGGTAGTTCACAGTAGCCCCGTGCCTGTCGTCTTAATGACCAACCGCCAGCGTGCAGATAAACACGGATCCGTGGAACAATTCGCAAGGTTCCAACACGGACCTGGTGCCCTCGGATGTTGTCAGATCCGGTTACTCAGACAGACTCCTAGCCCGCATTTCTCACGGGTTGTCGTCGCGAAGCGTCGGAGGCGCCGTCAGGGCAAGGCGCGTGCCGGGAGGGCGACGGAGGCGTACTTGACTGTTACGTCGAGGAGCCCGACCAGGCGCAACGCCGCCCTGGCGGATGGATCCGGCGCTGTAGCAGAAAAATCGTGAGAAATGCGGGCTGGCCCGCAGCCAAGGTTTGCGAGTTCGCGCGCCTCGAATGGCCCGCCGAGGACCATGCAAAAAACACCCAGTGTCGTCAGTGTTCAATCGTGGCATCAAGTGGCGCGGCAGGCTTTGCAACGAAATCCCGTGAGTTATCCGGGCTGAGTTTCCGGTCGTTTGCGTCGGGTCGCAGGGGGCGTAGACCGTCCAATCGGGGGCGGTCCGGGTATAATACGCGCCATGGGACGTAAGCGAATCAAGAAGAAAGAAGCCGTTCTTCCCTTCCGAGAAACCGTGGCCTACCATTTCATCATGGTTGTGGTTGCATTTATCCTGTTTGCCATCGCCGCAATTCAGATCATTCGATCGATTCAACTGGGGAGTACTCCAGCCATCGTCGTATCTGCTCTGCTGGCAGCAGCCACCGCCTTCTTCACCGTCTACAGCATCAACAAGATGCGGAACGCCAAAATTCCGCGTCGGACCGCACAGCGAATGAGACGGAACCGATAGAGAACGAACCCTATTTTCGATCTGTGGAAACCTGAGTATCGGCCTCGTGACGACGCCCAACCGTCGCTCCCGGAAAGTCGGGAATCGAACGTCGCAGTTCGAGCAACGTCAGCAGCAGGGCCATTGCGTGAGACAGAAACCAGAAAGGTGCAAACCAGGTGGCCGCACCCAGCCGGCGAGAGTAGCAAAAGTAAGAGGTCGCCATGAGACTGTAACTGAACGCCGAAAAGTACAATATGCCCATGCTGGAAAAGCCTTCCTGGCCCGCGAAGATGCCGAAAAGAATTCCCATCACCGAAATGACGGAGATGACCGCGCTACCGAGAACGAAGGCAACCACCCGCGCAACACTTACTGGGCCCGCGTTGAGATTCGACAGCATCGCTCCAATCGTTGCCTCACGGGCGATCCATCCGGAGCCGTCCCCCTGAAATGTCTTCAGACCCTCGACCCTGTAGCTCCAAAGAGTCCAGCCGGATTCGTTTAGAATCCCCGGCAACTTATTCATTTTATTGATCAAGGCGTGCGTCTGACCGTGAAGCAACAAAAAAGGAGCGGCGCGACTCAGGCGGGCTGATTTCTCCCTGCCCCGGTCAACGACGGAGATCATTCGAACGAACCATTCCAGCGACGGCGCCAGGAGTTTTTGCCAGATCGATCGGCACTCTATACCGGCAGATAGAGCAACGGCCATGATGTCTTCGGATCCTGAAAACTCCAAGGCAGATTCCACTGCGAATCGATCCAGGATCACGTTCGATTCTAAGACCAGAATCCAGGATCCCCGGACACTTGCCTGGGCCTGATCCAGCGCCCGGAGCCGGTCTATTTCATCGTCAATCGAGAAGTCTAGGGGGATCAGCCGAACGGGAACATGAGAACGGAGTCCGGCAAACTCCCTCGCCAGACCGGCAAGACCGGAGTCTTTCTCGTCGTAAATGATAATCAACTCTAAAAACGAGTAGGACTGAACGAGAATTGATCCCAGGCAGCGGCGGGCTGCCTCCACCTGACCGTCGAGGGGTACCAGGACCGAAAGAACGCCCTGTGTATCCGTCGAGAAAACCGTGGCCAGGCGAGACCGACGGGTGAGGGCGAACCAACTTTCGAGAAAAATGACCAGGGTAACGAGCGCTGAAATCCAACAAACAAACAGCAGTGCGTATTGGACCGGGGCGCCAGACATGCACCCTTTCTACGGGTCGTGCCGGTCCGCTGTCAAGCTGAGAAGTGACTCCCGTTGCACGTGACAAGCGACGAGTCGGAGAAAGAAGTCAGTAGATCAAAGTCAAGAACTAGGAATTACTTGCATCCGGTGAGACCGCCATCCACAGTCAAAACCTGACCGGTCAAATAGTTATCCGGTTCCAGGAAAAGGCCGATCGCGCGGGCAACGTCCAGCGGATCCCCGAATCGCGCTATGACCCCGCGTTCGATATAAGTGTCGTATTTTCCGCTGGCAACGCTTTTTTCGGCCATACCTGTCGTTGTAACGCCCGGGGCTACAACGTTTACGCGGATGCTCTGAGGGCCCCACTGATGCGCCAGGATTCGCGCTGAGTGGATGAGGGCCGCCTTGGGCGCCGCATAAGTCGTACTCCCGGGAAAGATCCCGACGGCTTGCATCGTAGACACGAAAACGATGCTGGCGTCGTAGACACGAAAACGATGCTGGCGTCCTCTGTTCCGACCCTGGAAGCGAAATCACGCGCGAGAAGCAGCGGTGCCACAAAGTTGATTCGCGTCGCAGCCAAAAGGTCCTGTTCCGTAGCCTCCTCGATCGGCACTCGAGCGGCCTCACCGACTAAGGGAACCAACCCATAAAGCGAACCCAACAAAGACGCCTCGTCCATCAGCCGAACCCGCGTTTCCTCCTCTAAGACGTCACCCGCGACCACGGGAACAGCCACTCCGTGGCGCGATTTGATGTCGGCCGCGACGTCGTGGGCACGATCGATGTTCCGTAGGCAACCCAGGATGGGTTGGTCGCCGCGCTCCACCAGGAAATTCGCCAGGACCGCTCCGAGGCCCCCGGAGCCACCCGCTAGAATAATGGTTCGGCGTTTCATCGTTTGAGATTGCTAGAAACGCATCAATACAGTGTCGACGAAACGCGGATCGATCGGCTTGCCCTTCAGAGGTTCAAGTTCCTCGCCGAGCGCATGGAGCCATTTCCCGGCAACCTCCTGAAGCTCATTTGGCAAGTCCAATCGCGGAAAGACGGCACCCTCAGTCACGAACCGCTCCAGGACTTTGGCCTCAATAGCTCTGGGCTCAAAATCTCCACATGTCGCCAGGGAGATGACGGCGGTGTTGAACGTCTTCCGCAGTGTCGTTTCGCTCGCTGCGAAAATTCTCAGGAAACCCTCCGATACAACCCGGATGTCGTCGAGACGATTTCGCGCCCTTTCGACGTCCGCCACGTTCTGAAAGTTACGATACTGCCCGTCTTCCCAGAAAAGTGGCTTGAAACGGAGAAGCCCATTGTAGAACTCCTGATCGGGGCTTTCGAGCAAGCTGGCGGTGAACGAGGGAAACCGGGACAGTTGCTCTGCTCCGGTCCTCAAATTGGCCAATTGATCGAAGCCAATTTTGAAAACGCTTTGAACATGATTCGCAATCAACACGTCGGGCGCGGCGTCTGAATCTCCTTCCGAAAGGCATTCCAGACCGATCGTCAAGAAATCGCGCATTTCGCTGAGAGCTCCGCGTATGCCCTCGACCTCTCCCAGATTGACGAGATTCGCAGACAGAATCCGGTTTCCCAAGGCCGTCAACTCGTGTGCCAGGCGGTCCGATGCGCTTGCCGGAACCGCCCCGAGTGCAGCCAGCAGAAATCCACCTTCGGAAATAGAATCGGCAAAGAGCGTGGGAAGAAATCGAGGCATCTCGTCGTCGATATCATCATCTTGATCAGATCTGGGCCGGGCCATCTTTTCACCCTGTTGGGGTCCGGCGTATATCGACAGGGCCGTGTAGTAGTCAACGAAACCGTCGACCTCCAGGCGTTGCACCTTGTTCTGATAGGCGGTTTCTTCGAGAACGGTGCGTGTCGTGAAACGCACCCGTCGCAAGATCTTGTACCCGACGTCTGGCGCGTCGCGGAAAAGCGCGTCGAGAATGAGCAAAGAAATGGTGGCCAATTCGCCCGTCTCGTCCGCGTGGACCGCAAAACGATTATCCGGAGAAAACATCAGCTCAGCTTCCGGGGCGGGCTCGTCGCGCTCGATGTCATAAACCGTGATCAAATCTTTCAGGAACAGTGCAACGAGATTTTCGTCAATTCCCGAAAGAGCACGGACTGTTTCGTCCGGGCCCACCTGGACGAAAGCCGCAATCCACTCCATGAAGGGCTTTCGGACAAAACTATCCTTTCTCCAACAATCCAAATCAACAAAGCCGCAGACCTGGCGCGAGCTCACCAGTGGCAGCAGCGCGAGCGAATCGGCGAGGCCCACGGTCTTGATCGTGAAAAACAGCTGCTCCGATGAGGAGGATTGAACTGCCTCTATCGCGTCCGGAAGTGCGAGAAACTCCTCGAGTCCCGCCTTGTCACTTATGCGGATACCCGGACCGGTCAGCGGACCCAGAACATCGTTGGACATGACGACCACTGTAGCACGAGGAATAAACAGACAGACTGCAGGAGAGAACGGCTAGGGTCCCAACAGTAATGTGAGTCAAAGGAGCCAACCCGGGCATGAGACCCTGCATGAGACCCTCGTCGCCCCAGCCGAAAGTTTCGCTCGGTCGGTCTTTCAGATAACCATCTCGGCATTGTTCCACGCGTAGTTTGAACGATCGGCCACCCTTGCCATCTTCCTGATCGCGGGGCCTATGGGGATCGACGGAATGTTGAAGCAGGCCGTAGAACAATCCGCACCCGAGCGTCGGTACGTGTGGACGGCTTTCACACGAAAAGCGGCGGAATCCGAGGGGGGCGGCAGAATCAGAAGTTGATCGGATCGAGCAAGGATAAACGCTCCGAGTTCGTTTCCCACACATCAGTAGGACACTGGCAGCGAACCGGCCATCGCGTAAAATGGTAGGCCTCAATGGAGTTGGACGGACACATCGTTGAGTTTCTCGAATCGGGCGCACTCCGTCTTGGATATGTCCGCCGGCGGGGACAGAGAAAACTCCAGGTCATCGACCCAAGAGGTCGCGAATCCTCCGTACCCGTATCTCGGGTTGTGGTCGTCCACTCCGCTGTTCCCGAAGAGGCGTTTAGAGGGACCGCAGAATCCATCCAGGAGCGCATCGATACGATTTGCGCTGACATCGACGTTGAACTCCTATGGGAATCGGTCCATACAGAATCGAGGGAATTCGATCCGATCGAACTCGCCGAATCCTATTTCGGCGTCGCTTCTCCTGAATCTCAATCCGCAATATTTCGTGGGCTGGCCGACGGAGGGGTATTTTTTAAACGCAACGGCAACCGCTTCCAACCCAGGTCCAGACTCCAGGTTGAATCCCACCGGCTCCGGATCGCGCGCGAACAGGAAAAGGAGGATTTTCGAAAGCATGTCGGCAACATTCTGAACCGCGCTATCCAGGAAGGCGCTCCGCCCGATGCCGGCGATTGGGATTCCATATCCGAGCGGCTTGAAAAATGGCTCCGCCGGCAGGAACCCGACGAAGTGGGAAGAATCCTGGAACACCTTGCCGGTGAGTCGCGAGCTAAAGAGATCGCCTACGATTTACTCGTTCAATCGGGACGCATCGAGGCTTGGGAGGATCGCTTCCTCGTCATACATGGAGTGTCGACCAGCTTCCCTGCAGAAGTCGTCGAAGCTTCTAACCTTCTCGATCCGAATGCGGCGGGTGGAAACCGAGAAGACTGGAGTCGCCAGTTCACGTTGGCGATTGATGACGATGAGACCATGGAGGTGGACGATGCATTGACGGTTTCCGAAGACACCGGTCACCTGAAAGTCGGAATTCATATTGCGGACGTCAGCGCATTCGTGAACAAAGGGGATGCTCTGGACCGAGAAGCGTTCAGGAGATCGGCCACGGTATATCTGCCCAATATTTCGGTCATGATGTTTCCCCCGCGTTTGTCAACCGATCTTGCAAGCCTCGTCAGCGGAACTAACAGACCGGCCTTCAGCGTCGAAGCCCGGTTCAATCCCGCCAGCGAGCTTGTCGATTTCCGTGTTTTTCGATCGACGGTCAAAGTGACGGATCGCCTGTCCTATCAATCTGCCGACCGGCGACTGGCAGAGGGAGATGCGACGCTCGTGCGCCTCCACCGGATCGCCAATCAACTTCATGAGAACCGCTCCGAGCAAGGAGCACAGATCCATCGCCGTCCCGAAATCAAGATAAAGGTCAGCGACGACGACATCAGCGTACGCCGGGTTGAAGTAGACACGCCGGCCCGACTGATCGTGAGTGAGATGATGATACTTGCCAACCGCCTTGCCGCCGATAGCGCTGCAACAACGGGTGTGCCTGTCATCTTTCGCACGCAGGAACCACCCGACTCTCCCCCGACAGATATCGAAGGACTGCCTGAAGTCATTCAATTCGAGTTGTTGCGAAGAAGTTTCAAACGCTCTCGATTGTCCTTGTCGCCCGGTGCTCACTCTGGCCTCGGCCTTGGAGCCTATGCTCAGATGTCTTCTCCCATTCGAAGATACGCCGATCTTGTCACGCAGAGACAGTTCGTCGCAGCACTCGAGGGCAATCCCTTTCCGTATGACAGAGAAGAACTGCTCGGCATAATTACCTCCGCGGAAGCAGCAGAACTGGACATACGCAGGCTGGAACAAACGTCAACGACGTATTGGATTTTGACTTATCTTTCAAGGGAAAAGATGGGTAAAAGCATCCGGGCTCTGGTCATAGACGGAAACGGAACCGTGGAATTGACCGACTACCTTATCCGAGGCAAAGTATCCGATGGGACTCAGTGGCAAATGGGCGATGAGGTTACCGTAGAGATCGAATCCATCGATCCCGCCAGGGGTGACATCCGCTTCCGAGCGTGTTCATAAAGACATCGGACAACAAAGGCTGGATGCGGGCGAAACGGCAGTTTGAGCACGCGATGGCAGACAGCACGGAACTACTTCAAAGCCATATCGACGGTGTCGCATTCGGGATAGGAGCGGACAATTTCCTCCTCCAGGAGCTGGGACGTCTGATCCAGGACGGAGAACCCTCGTTCGATAACGACGGTTTTCATTTCGTAGTCAAACAGGGCATCCGCCTCGATGTCAATCCCAGAGGTGTAGTCCGTCTAGAAGTCGCTGCACGATTTGAAATACCCGCACTTCGGGCACTTCAATTTGCAGGTCTGGGAATCCATGGGAGAATCGCAGTTCGGGCAGGTGCGCTCTATCAACTCCAACTGGGACATCACGGTTTCGTTAGTCCCCATTGAATGGACAGTTACAGGTAGCGATCATCGGGCTGCTGATCATCCGGCTGTTCTTTAGTGAAGTAGTCGGCAAGGTGACCCAAAATGGCTGCAGCGTCGCCTGGACGACCTTCAAAGGTGGTAATGCAGCGTGAACGTCGCCAGCCTTTGCCGTGCTTTACACCCACGATGATGTACTGGTCGAAGAAGCCTGTATCTTTGAGGAATCGTACGGCAGATTCTGGTGTGAATTCGTTGGTGCGAAATTCACACACACTGATCAGGTCACGCAACCGTTCGGATTGTTCGGGCTCATATATCTCCATGAACGGCTCGAGTCCATGGACTTCACACCGCACGGGCGGCAAGCCATCCGAGGAAAGTGCCTCCAACTGGGCACGCACGAACTCGCCCAGAGCACAATCCACAAAACCCTCGATCACCGGCCCGGTGCGCGGGTGCGACAGCGAAAACACTTGATCCCGTGGTATTACTTTTCCCGAATCATTGACCACTCCGAGAAGAGCGGCTTCCTCAAGAGTCGGAAAGTGGAACGTAATCGGACGGATGGCAGTTCGGCGGTTGCCCACGCCGGCGCTAAAGACGGTGTTTCGAATGCGGAACCCTAACTGAACCATCAGCTTCCTCCCGTTAGGCTTTTTCATTTATCAGGGACTAAGCGGACAGATGTGGTCCAAACCATTGAACTTGAATGGTGGGCAGAGGTGGGTGCAGGAAGGACCTGAATTTCAGTTCGCAAAGGTAAACCATGCGAGAATCACTCGTCTCGGACGGTGTCGTTGAAAATGTCATCGATGGCTTTGGCGACATCCTGCGAGTGCGCTACGCGCGACGGAATCTGCGAGCGATAGTCCAGAGAAGGGCAGGGAGCGAAATTCAGCTTATTGGACGAGGTAACCGTCCCGGGCACGCACGGTCAGGGCCCGACCTGGAACGTCTACCTCAATGGAGTGGAAACCGCTTTCTACCGAAGCGTGGTATCCCAGGTAGTATTGGTGGCCCAACTCTCTACGTATATTCTCAAGGGCTTGAGAGACGGATTGATCCCGTCCGAGGAGCACGACACGGCCACCCGTCATCGACGCCAGTCCATCCATGGTATAGGTGTCGATCAAGATTCGGGGGCCGATCCCGACAAAATACAACAAAACCATGTTGCTTTGCGCCGCCCGAACGACGTCCCGGTAAGACGTCTGACTTTGATTGTCGTTGCCATCGGAGAGTACGATGAGGGCCTTGCGCTCGTGGTTGCCCTCGGTTGTCTTGCTAATACCTAGGGATAGGGCGTCATAAAACACGGAAGTGCCCCATGAACGCAAACGCCCCAGTGCCCCAGTCAGCCCACGCACGTCTTCGTGCAGATCGTGCACAACCTCAGCTTCGATCGCAAAAGACATCACGAAAGACTCATCCTCCGGTGCCAGACGCAGGGAAAACTCCTCAACTCCCGATTTGATCGACTGAAGAATACTGGCCGAGCTACCGCTGTTGTCGACCAAGACGCCGATGCTGCTCGACAGATCCGCAGTTGGCACGAATATCTCAACTCGACGTTCTTCACCGTCCTCGACAACCCTGAAATCCTCGCGGCTGAGCCCGCCAACGTACCGTCCCTCTTCGTCCTGTACAGTTGCAAAGACGTTCACTAGATTGACATCGACCTTCAGTACGGACTGGAGAGGAACCCACAGGGGCAGGATCACGATGAGCATCGTGCGCAACATCAGTTTGAATAAGTCTCCAGTGTCATGCGCTGCCGGTAAATGGTCGTGTCTGTCGGGAAGATTCTCGCACCTTGATCGAGGACCCTTCGCGCTCGGGAAATTTGGCCGGTTTGAGTATACAGGTGGGCAAGTCGAGTGTAGATCTCGACGTTCCTGTCGGGCGCATAAACACTGAGGAACTCGAGCAGGCCGATGGCCGCATCGAACTCACCCCGCCCCTCAAAAACCTCCGCAATGCGCAGGCGCGCCAGGTAGGAGTACGGTTCCAGGTCCAGGGCCCGTTCAAAGGCAGCCACTGCTTCTCGCTCGCGGCCTCCGGCTATCAGGTATTCACCCAACAGTTCCCAGTAGGACGCGACCGCGTAGGGATCCGTCTGGATGTAACGTTCCATCCAGATGGCCGCGTCGTCCCACTGTCGCGAAAGCGCGTACAGCTCGGCCAGTTCCTGGAGATAAACGGTTCGGGAGGGATCGAGATCCACCCCGCGACGGTAGCTCTCGATAGCCTGTTCCTGGTCTCCGCTCTGTTCATAAAGCTGAGCCCAGAGTTCTTCCCGTTCAGCCCCATACGTGTCGGACTGGCCGACCTCTGAAGCTAGCTGTTCCACGGCCCTCAAGGACTCCCGAGCGTCTTCGTACCGGCCCAAGTTGATACTGAGACGTGCCGTGGCGATATAAATGCTAATCGCACTGGATTCTTCCATTTCAGCAAGCTCGCGGAGCCCCTGAGCGGCCAGCTGTACCTGATCCCTGGCCAGCAACGGCGCCATCAGCGCTACATAGGCGCGCTCTCTGACTGCAGCTGACAGACCTTCAGGCATCAGAGCCGACCTGTACTCGTTCAGCAATCGCACATTCATGTCCCACGTGTCTCGGAACAAGTTGCGCGGAGCGTTGAATTCGAGGACCGGCCTATCGTCGGTGTTCCGTGGGGCGCGGGCAACGAACTGCTCGACTTCATCGCTGGACAAAGTGTAGGCAGCAAAGATCGCCAGAGGATCGCTGAGTTCAAGATGCTGCTGGAAGTCTCGCCTGACTGATTCGTCGTTGGCCACAATCCGTTCCAATCCCTCAGCATCGAAACGGAGAGGCTGTCGACTCCCCAGCAAGACCAGGTCTCCCACACCCATTTCCCACACGGAAACCTCTGGAAACTGCCTCTGAAACTCACCCAGTACCATGCGGACGTCATCAGGTGAGAGTTCATAGAGTTGCAGCCACTGCGCGAACACTCCGTCAGGCTTCAGCCTGGCAGCAGCAAGCTCGTAGAATTCCGCCGTAAAGAGACTCCCGACACCCGCTATCCAAGGGTTGGACGGTTCGGAAATAATAATGTCGTAAGTTTCCGAACTGACGTTCAGGAAGTTGCGGGCGTCTCCTTCGATGATGTTGACTTTAGGATTGTCGTAGCTTCTCCGGTTCACGTCGTCAAACCACGGCGCCGCTCCGAGAACCGCAGGCTCGATCTCCACGCAATCCACCCGAACCGTTTCTGGAAAGACTGCGGCCACGCCGGTCGTGATTCCGGCACCATAGCCGACAACCAGGATTTGATCGGGCGAGGGGTGATGGAAGCGCGGAAGATACCCAATCAGCAGTTGCGTGGCCATGTCGTTGCCGTTGGACGCATCCACCTTTCCGTTGGTCCTCAGACCAACGTAGTTAGCGCCTCGCCTTACCGAGATATTCGCGTTTTTCCCCTCCTTGAAATAAACGACATCCGTATCGGCATAGTGTTCCGACAACCGGAGGCCTGGACGATCTTCAAACTGGCGCGCGTAGATCAGGACTCCTCGATCCAACGAACTTGGATCCCAAAATACTTCTCCTCTCATCGAGAGTGTTGAAACAACCAACAACCCGATGGCCGCCCATCGAGCCACTACGGTCGGGCCGCGTTCTCTGGCCAGCAACAGTAATGCGAGGGCCGAGTTCAAGAACAATCCTGTCAAGATTGTTCTCTCTGTGCCGATCACCGGTACCAACAGGAATCCGGCGCTCAGCGAACCCAAAATAGCACCGACAGTGTTGACCGAATAGATCCCGCCGATGCTCCGCCCCAGGGCCTGCATCCGGTTCGAATAGAGCCCGACGCCAATGGGAAACGTAGCCCCCATGAAGAACGTTGCCAGAATCATCAACGACGCACACACTACGAACTGCACCGTCAACACAGCAGGGAACGAATAAGAAAGAGCCCGCATCAGCGAAACCAGCAGGTAGGGGGCCAACAAATATCCCACAAGAAACACCATCCCTCCAAATGCGATTCCAAGCTGGAAGAGCCCGAGCGTTCGAATACTCGCCGACGGCCGACGGCGGCTGGCCCATGCGCTTCCAAGGCCGATTCCAACCAGGAAGGTTACGAGCATGATCGCAAATGCGTATGTGGAACTCCCTATCAGTGCCGAGAGCGCACGCGTCCAGGCGACCTCGTATGTCAGTGCTCCAAATCCAGACACCAGCAGTGTCAGCAGAACAAGCCGGTCATTCGAGCGAGGCCTCTCAGCCCCCGCATCGGGCACAGATGTTTCACCCTTCTCGAAAATTGGCGTCGCCTCCCGGCCCAGGTCTAAGCGTATGGCCAGTAACCCCAGCCCGACGTTGAGGGACGCCACCCATACCGTTGTGATCCAGTTGCCGAATCCGGGGATCAATATCAATGCGGCGGCCAGAGTACCCGTCGCCGCACCGAAGGTGTTCAGGGCGTACAAGGCACCGGGCTTAGAGTCGACCTCGTTCGTGCTCCGCACAAAGAAACGGGACAGGACCGGAAGCGTTCCACCCATCAAGAACGTCGGTACCAACATGATGGCGAAGGAGGTGATGAATGGGATCAAAACCTCTGCGCCCGCCACCGACGAGAGAGTTGGCGCGAGGCTCCAATAAATCTCCTCCACCGAGCGGAAAGCGATTGGAACCAGCACAGCCGTGACACCGATAAAGACCTCCAGAAATCCGTACATTCGGAGCGGCCGATCACACCTGTCAGCGATGGCGCCCAAAAACCAGCTTCCGAGTGCGAGGCCCGTCATGAAGGCCCCCAGAACGGTTGCAATCGAGAAGGAAGTGTTGCCAAAAACAAGTCCGGTCAGCCGGACCCAGATGACCTCGTACACCAATCCGGTCGCGCCTGAGGCAAAGAACATTAGGTAGAGCAGACGTGTCATGGCAGTACCGTCAGCCCGTCAGGAAGAAACGGGAGTTGGTAGGATTCTTACACAGGTTTCCGAGATTGAAGCCGCGTTAATTGTCACCCGCCAAGGACTTGCGTATAGGAACCTCTCTCAGGAGAGCAACGATCATAGTGGTCGTCGTAGCCAGAGGGTTTCAGACGGTAGTCGCCTGCTCTAACGCCTCGATCACTCTCATCCCTTCAGCCTGACTCGCTATGGCAGCAGCAGGACCTTCCCTGTAGTTTTTCGACCTTCGAGGGACTTGTGGGCTTCGGAGGCCTCCGAAAGCGGATAGGTCTTCTCGATACGGAGCTTGAGATCCCCGGCCTTGTACCAACGAAACAAGTCATTCGTCCGGGCAAAAAGTTCTTCGCGGTTAGCACAGTAGCTGGGCATGCTTGGACGTGTCAGGAATAACGCTTTCGGGGCCAGAGCACTCACGCTGAACGCTTCGACCGGGCCGCTGGACTGGCCGTAAGAGACCATATAACCGCGGGGGCGGAGACAATTCACACTTCCCTGAAATGTGGTCAGTCCGACCGAGTCGTAGGCCACGTCAACCCCGGCGCCATCGGTCAGGCGTTTAACTTCAGTCTCGAAATCCTGTTCGGTATACAGGATCACCTCGTCGGCCCCGGCCTCTCGTGCCAATGCAGCTTTTGCCTCGGTTGAGACAGTGCCGTAAACCTTCGCCCCCTTCTTCTTGGCGATCTGAATCAGAAGGAGGCCCACCCCACCTGCCGCGGCGTGCACGAGCGCTGTATGCCTCGATTTCAACGGGAACGTGGAATAGGAGAGGTAGTGTGCCGTCAATCCCTGGAGCATGATGGCGGCTCCCGCTTGGGCGTCCATGCCACCGGGAAGGCGCACGAGCTTCCAGACGTCTACGGCTTGAAACTCCGCATAGGACCCGCGCGACATCGCGTACGCAACGCGGTCGCCAATTTTGACTTCCTTAATGCCCTCGGCCACAGCCGTAACGGTTCCGGCGGCTTCAGAGCCCGGCACCAGAGGAGGATCGACGTGATACAGTCCGGTCCGATGATAGACGTCTATGAAATTGACTCCGATCGCCTCAATTCGAACAATGGCCTGCCCTGCCCGCGGTTCAGGTTCCGAAACATCTTCGTAGCTGAGGACCTCAGGCCCTCCATGTTGGTGCACACAAATCGCTTTCATAATGCCGATACGTTAGGGTAATTCGACTGTCGCGGTCAATGGCTTGTCAATAATTTAAGCGCTGCACGCCGTCCTATTCCGTTATTCGCCTTGCAAACCGATGGCATCGGGCCCAGCGTCTTCCGACTCAGACATGCGAAACAAGGCATGTCGGAAGTCGGGCGAGGGGTGGCAATAATCCGGAATTTCAACGAATGTGGACCGCACGTGACGGGCAGGAATCCCAAGCCTAAGACATCTTGACCCGTCCTCGTGCGGTGGGAGCCCCGCTCTGGCTATTCCGAGCTGTCCCACAGAGAGGTACTCATATAACGCTCACCAATATCGTTGAGAAGAGTAACGATCGTCCCCTCTCCGACGCGACGGGCCGTTTCGTAAACCCCCTGCAGATAGGCCCCTGAAGATTGCCCGGCAAATAAGCCGTCGCGGGCCATCAGCGCGCACATTCTCGCGGAGTCATCGCTCGAAACCCGAATCTTGACATCGACCACACTGGTATCGAGTATTTCGGGAATAATGTCACCTGGAGCTTCTAGCGGTTTCAGCCCTTCGATGCCGGGAAAGTTCTCCGGAATGATCTGCACGATTTCAATACCGGGGACCTCTTCCTTCAGCCTTTTCCCTACCCCGGTCAGTGTGCCGCCTGTGCCGACGCCCGTGACGAAATGGGTAATTTCCCCATCCGTCTGCGCCAGAATCTCCTGAGCGGTTGTATGATAGTGAGACAGCCAGTTGTTGTCATTGGAGTACTGATCGCAGTGGAAAAAGCGGTGGGATTCCGCTTTAGCAATTCGATGGCACTCGCGTAGGGCCTCATCGTAGCCCTCGATCGGATCTGTCTCGATCAGTATCGCGCCATGCGACCGGATCCGAAGCTTGCGCTCCCTGCTGGCATTCCCGGGAATGACGATGTGCACCGGGATTTTCATCATCGCGCCGATCATCGCATAAGCGATCCCTGCGTTGCCGGAACTGGAATCGAGGATCGCCCGACCACCGCCGAGTTGACCCGACAGCATCGCTTCCAGCATCATTCTGCGGACCGGCCGATCCTTAAGACTCCCACCAGGATTCGCGTACTCGGTCTTCGCATACACACGGACGCTGGGGAGCTCCTCGCGAAAACAGGTCACTTCAACCATCCTCGTGTTCCCGATAAGATCCAGGGCAGGATATCTCTGGTGGAATTCCCTGTAGCGCTCCTCAATCGGAATTGTTCGAGATAAGGTGGAAGTCACAGATGCTCTCCTAGTCCAAGGACTCAACAGTAAGTTTACCGTAATGCGACTATCCGTTGCAGGTGGGCCTCAGAGCGGTCTAATCAGCAGCGTGGGCACTCGATTGATCGGACTTTCCCGGGAAGACGGAAGGCCAGATCCTTACAAACCCAAGCCGAATCCGGTGTAATTGATGCTGTAAATAAGGTGTTGCGGGGACGGGGACGCGCGCTTTTTGATCAAGGGAATAGGGGCGCCTCTTCGCCAGTTGTTTTACAGTGTCCTGGTAAGCGAACACGTTGCAATGAACGCAACGCAGGAGCGAATCGTAAACTTCGAGGATGGGAAGAAACAAGTGGTCGGCCGATTTACAAATCGAAGACTCGTTCATAGCGTGGTTCCAAAGATAACACGAGGCCTCCATGCGTGACCCAGCGAGGCCTTGCGAACTGAGGTCCTCAGCCGCAGGTCTATGACTGCACGCTTTGGAAGTGCCTTTGTGCGCTCATAGGGCGCATTTACTTAAGAAGTTCCCGCGGCCAGACATTTCATTTCGTTTGCTGAGTTTCAATTCCCGGTTGTGACGATGGAGGATGGAGGTCTAGCAGCCCGTGGCGGGAGTCTCGAGAGCCGCGCGCAGGGGTCTTCAGGTTGCAGGCGCGAAGTGAGGAGGGGGCACCGAGGTTTGAAACCGACGCCGCGGGCGCCGTTTTTCCATCGTGACCGGCCTTATCGATGCCGGACAAAGCCTGCGGGGCGCCTGCGGCCTCCGTTTGATACGTCGGTGGCCCCCCTGCGCCCAAAGGGTTACGGCGAAACGGGGCCGTCTTCGTTGTCGCCGACTCCTCCCAATGAAAGAGCATTGTCTCGTCCTCGCCTCCTAGAACCCGGCCCCGTTTGGCCGTAACGCGGCCCTCGAGACTTCCGCCACGGGCTGCTAGCGAATGGGATCTTCGAATGTTCCCTGGACTCGGGTCAGGAACAGAATCAGGTCGGACTTCGTGATGATGTCGAACCCTTCTGCTAACTGGACAAGAACGGCTGTCGTGTGCTCCTTCATATGCTCGGCGACCATGTTGATGGAGGCATCTGCGGGCAGGACTGGAAATGGTCCTTCCATATACTCGGCGACAGGCTTGTTTCGTGCGGCCGGATCCGAAATCAGAATATCGAGGATACGGGCCTCGCTTATGCTTCCAACAACACTATTACTTTCGATCACCGGAATTTGAGAAATCGCGTGTTCCCGCATCAGGCCAACGGCGTCTTGAATGGAAGTCGCTAACGGAATTGAAAGGAGCCCCTCAGTCCGGCGCTTCTTGCTGTCGACGACTTCACTCGCCCGGATGTTCAAGGTTTGCTCGAAATACTGATTCTCACGCATCCAGTTGTCGTTGTAAATCTTGCTCAGATACCGGGTGCCGGAGTCCGCGATGATCACCACCATCACGGCGCTCCCGTCGAGTTCGGCAGCACGCTCAAGCGCCACATGGACGGCTGAGCCCGAAGATCCGCCGGCGAAAATGCCTTCGATTCGCGCCAATTTTCGCGTCATCACGAAGGAATCCCTGTCGGACACCGAGTACATTTCATCAACCACTGTAAAGTCCAAGTTGCGCGGCTTCTCGTCCTGCCCGATGCCTTCCACTTTGTAAGGTTGGGGTTCCGGCCGATTCCCGGTTCGAAACATCTCGAAAAAAATCGACCCCACTGGATCTACGCCGATAATGCGAACGTCAGGGTTTTTCTCCTTAAGGAAACGGGCCGAGCCGCTGATGGTGCCCCCCGTACCCACACCGACGATCAGATGTGTTACGCGGCCATCGGTTTGTTCCCAGATTTCGGGTCCCGTCGTCTGGTAGTGGGCCTCGCTGTTTGACAGGTTCTCGTACTGGTTCGGGAAAATACTGTTCGGAATTTCACGGTTCAGACGATGTGCGACGGAATGGTAGCTCCGGGGATCGTCGTGCTCCACCTGGGTCGGAGTGACAATCACTTCCGCTCCCAGGGCCCTGAGCGCATCAATCTTTTCCTGACTCATCTTGTCCGGCATCGTGAAAATGCACTGGTACCCTTTGACGGCAGCCGCGAGCGCCAGCCCCATTCCAGTATTACCCGACGTCCCTTCGATGATCGTGCCACCTGGCTTGATCTGGCCCTGTTTCTCTGCATCCTCGAGCATCTGGATGCCGATCCGATCCTTGATGCTACCTCCAGGATTCATGAATTCGAGCTTTGCCAGGATGGTCGGGGCCAGTCCGCGGGTCACCTTGTTCAGACGGACCAGCGGCGTGCTGCCAATCACGGCGAGAATGTCGTCATGCCACATAGGGGAACTGGGAACAACGGGCAATCTTCCCGATGAACGGGAACGTTCAAACGTAGCTTGTCAGGAAAATAGGACTCTGTCCCCGGAATTCCCCTAACGCTTCGCGGCGCTGTGCGCCTTGCCTGGTTTCCTCTTGGACTTCGCACGTGGCGGGGCCACGGTGACCTCGACACGATAACAGTCCAACGTCCGGGCCAAATCGGATTCGACACGTCGACGCAACTTGTCCGGTGACAAGACAACTGCGGATGGGCCAAAACTCAATATCCAGGCGCCCAGTTCGAACTCACCTCCAACATGGAGGTGTATTACGATTTCACCGCCGCCCACCTCGCGAACTTCTTGCGAGGGGTGCCACAGGCGGGAGCGGACGTAGGAGGCGACGTCCGGTTTGAAAAGAATCTCGACGTCAAACGGGTCCTCTTTCACTAGACCGAACGAAGACTCCAGATAGGTTTCGACCGAAAAATCCGACGGTTTATCGAACGTATCCGCCAACTTTTCAATTTCCTCGATCCTTTCGACAGCGAAAGTGCGAATCTGTTCGTATTCCTGGACGTAACCGAACAGGTACAGGCCACCTCGAAAATACATCAACCGATAGGGATCTACGGTGTAAGTCTTCCGCTTCTGGCTGTGCGCCGAGAAGTAGTCCATTCGGATACAGTGATCCTCGCCAATCGAGTCCATCAGCGTTTGAACAGTCTGCTTGTGCGATTCGAGATCCTTTGGCGCATCGGCACGGACCGAAATCATCGAGTCCAGGTTGTCCAAGAAAGAAATGTTCTTTTCCGGCAAAGCGCCTTCAATCTTCTTGAAGGCCGAATCAATGTCTTCCGAAAAGGGCGGCGCGGCCAAAGCTCCGACAACATTTCTGCTGAAGTACAGGGCAGCCAGTTCAGACAACGAAAGGTTCGCTATCGGCAGTCCCCTGTACTCTTCGGCCAGCCGCCAGTACACCTTCCCGTCATAGCGTTCGTCATAAAGGGGGAATCCGGCTTCCATCAGCGCAGCTAGATCCCGACGAATAGTCTTCGTCGATACGGAATGGCGCGAAGCCAGGGCGGGGATTGTGCTCCAGCGCGTGCTCTCGATCTGCTTTAGGATCGCCCATTGGCGAATCAACTGCGCGTTTCGTCCCATATTCAAACCTCCCCGCTGGATGGTCGCACTCCAGCCCGGGACTTTCTTGAGTCGGATCTCTACGGACTGCTATGGCCGCGGAGTCATGAAGACGAGCAAAATCAAATTGTTTTCGCTCTCATTCTTCACGCCGTGGTCTTCCCCCGGTCGCGCGATGATAGCATCCCCGGCATTACACTCGCTGTCTTCGCTTGCGACGTGGAACTTCCCCCGCCCTTCAATCACATAGTAGATTTTGTCGGATTCAGAGTGGCTGTGAATTCGCTGTTCCTGTCCCGGTTGCAGGCAGTACAGGTCACAGAAGTACTTCTCGGATCCGAAAAGAGGCACTTTCTGCATTTTTTCGCCGGAAAACCTGACCAACCGACGCGTATCTCTAAAACGGTCATCCTCCGACGTATTTGCGGCATCCATTGGGGAATCCCTCGGGGCATTCAGTGGGGCATCCACGGAGCCTATTGTAGTGGATACACCTTCGCGTTGGGCACAATTTCCTCAACGACTTTCAACAGGTGGGGATGGCAGGTAAATAGCAGTACTTGGTGAGTCCTGGAAAGTTCACGGACTGCTTCCACGGAACGCCGGGTCCGTTCTGGATCGAAGTTAACAAATATATCGTCAAATATCACCGGGAGAGGCGCCACGTGGCGGGAATACTCCCTGACGAGGGCCAAGCGCATGGAGAGATACAATTGCTCTCCGGTTCCGCGACTCAGATGCTGCGGCAATACGCGAGTCCCCTCCCTTGACTCCACGAAGATATCGTCGCCCTCCAACCCAGCGACCACCCGCCGCCACCGGCCTTCAGACATCCGGGAGAAGAACTCGGAAGCATGTCCGAGCACCTCGGGTTGCCGCTCCGTCTCGTAAATGCGCCGTGTATCGTCCAACAACGTCCGGCAAAGCGTCAGAACAGCCCATTCTTCGGAAGCTTCATCGATCCCTGCCAGGATCGATTCCTCGCGTAATCTGGCGTAGGAACGACGCTCGCTGAAGCCCAGGGCAGAGAGCCTCTCTTCCAGCCTCCCGGCCTCGGTCCGCGATTGGCGAAGCCGTTCCTCGACATGTTCACAATCGGTGGCGGTTTTCCGATAGGCTTCGGGATCATACGTCTCGATATCCTGCGTTTCGGGATCGGTCTCTGCCTCAGTGCCAGGTGTCTGCGCCAACCCGTCAAGAAGCGTCTTTCTCCGATCAAACACCTCAGCTCTCTGGAAGAACTCGCTTTCCGAACTGCTGTCAGCTTGTTTCAATAGAGAACGAATGTCCTTCCCGTTTTGCTCAACTCGCTGTCGAGTCCGATCCCGCTGGCGCTCTTCGTTCATCAACGTTTGATCTATCGAACGAATTCGATCGGCCATCTCCGTCAATTCCTGAATTCTCAGGTTTTCTCTTTCCAGATCCACGTAGGACAAATCGCCCCGTCCGCTCAACCCTCCGATCGTCCGAACCAGTTTTTTGCGATCAGCCTCCAGGCGAGCCAGATCATCTTCCGCAGATTGCAGACGGTCCTCCGATGCATCAAGCTTGCGGTTTATTGCCGCAGTCTTCTGCCGCCTCCCGTAATACCAGGCACCCACAAGGGCAAGGACAGCGACAACGACACCTCCGGCAATGCTTTGTTCAGCCAGAAACAGGCCCACTCCGCCCCCAGCCACGACAGCCATGAATGTAGCGGTGGCCAGAGGGGACGGTGGCCGGGTTCGGTCGCGTTGAGAGCGAATGTGTGCCGACTCGTTTTGAAAGCTATCCCGTGTTGCCACAGCATCGGCGACCCTTTCCTCCGCCAGATCTCGACGGGGCAACAGAGTGCGGAGCGAATCGAGGGAACGGCTGCGACGAATCAATTCCTGCGGCGTGTATTTCGACGCCAGTTTGAGGCGCTCTGCCCGTATTTTTTCCATTTCGATTCGCTGACTCTCGATCTCTTCCTCGAACCCACGACTCTGATGTAGCAATAAATTCAGCCGCTCGACACCACCGACTGGGAAGCTGTCAACTACATCGAGTCGTCCCAACTGAGCTTCGATCTGGGCACGTCTTCTTTGGTGGGGTTGAGCGTCTCGAAGCTTGGTGTGACGGGCCAAGCATTTTCTGAGTGGCCCGGCGCTCTGTTCCAGCATGTGGATTTCGGCATCCAGGGACACACGCTGTTCGTGAGCGGCAACGTAAGCTTCGGGTTCGCCTTCGGTTGCTGCCAGTTCATCCCGAACCGAATCCAACTCCCTCAGCGCCCGGTTGATCCTGGAATTCTGGCCTCGCGGCAAGAACAGGTTACTCCGACGCTCTTCGATGTCGTTCCACACACGGCTCCAACGGGTTGCACCAACGCCCATGCCCGCACAGGAGATATGTGAAGCCACGTCGCTTTCCTTAAGCGCCCGGAAGTGCTCCAGTTCTTCCAATCCAAATGCGAATACGTTGTGATATAGCGTCCGCGTTGTTCCTCCGAGCAATCCCTCAAGTTGCTGCTCATCAGCGCCCCGAGCGTCGGAACAATCAACGTCAGCTTCCGGGTCGCTGAACCGAAGCCGGACCTTCCCGCGAACCTGGCGGCCGGCCTTCCTTTCGACCCGAATCTGCTGTCCGCGGACTTCAATGTCAAGAGCCCCGCCGTGGTTACCTCCCCGGAGCGGCTCATAACGGCGGGGATGAGCACGCCGCTCGAAACCGAAAAGCATCGAACGCACAAAACTCATCAACGTGGTCTTGCCGGTTTCGTTGGGGCCGTGGAATACGTTAAGAGTTGGAGAAAGCTCCAACCAGGCACAATCGTTCCAGACACCAAACCCATCGATGTGAATATCAGTGATCTTCATCTAAACATTTCGGTATGTGCCATCTATGACCGCACATTTGAAGAAATCGTGCGCTCAGGTGCGCTCAAGTGCGCTCATGCATGGGGGAACCGGCCGAAGGACGGTGGGCCCCATGCTAATTGACGTCAGCGTCGCCGCCCCCCGGCGGCGACCACGGAACCGGCCGAAGGACGGTGGGCCCCATGCTAATTGACGCCAGCGTCGCCGCCCCCCGGCGGCGACCACGGAACCGGCCGAAGGACGGTGGGCCCCATGCTAATTGACGCCAGCGTCGCCGCCCCCCGGCGGCGACCACGGAACCGGCCGAAGGACGGTGGGCCCCATGCTAATTGACGCCAGCGTCGCCGCCCCCCGGCGGCGACCACGGAACCGGCCGAAGGACGGTGGGCCCCATGCTGATAAATGCCGGCATCTACAGAAGCGCATCGCTCAAGGATTCAAGAGCAGGTCCACGCCGAGACCGCCTGCTTTTTCGATCCATTCGGCCACGCGCTCCGGATCGGGAGGCCGGAGTCCCCGTTTTCTGAACAGTGGTCCTAGACTTTCTGCGAGGTGGTCCCTGTAGGCAGAATCTTCGCGGGCTCGATCGACTAAGCGCACCAGATCACCGACGAGGGGCTCGGTCTCCATCAGGCGATCGCGGTCGAGGGCAGGACCGGTCGCGATGCGTAGAGATTCGATATCGAACGTCGTCCCCAGTTCATGCTGGAGTTGCTCCCGAACACCGTCACGTTGGAGATCCGTATGCAGGGACCCGTTGCCGACAATGCGGCACCGCATAATCGTCGGGCCGTGAAATTTCTCTGCAGTCTGACCGGCGCGCTCGCGCAATCCGTCCAGGAGGCCGTCGATACGCGTGTGATCCGCGACGGAGACGTCGAACCCCGCCCACCGCACGACATCGGTTTCGATAAACTTCAAATGGGTGCGTCCGCTGGCATCCACGTCCACCTGAAAGCAGCCTCTGGGTCCGATCTCACGCCCATGACGCCCCTGGGGGTTTCCTGGATAGACAATGGCCGGCGAAGAGGACAGGACGGCACGGGAGTGGACATGACCGAGGGCCCAATAGTCGAAACCGGAATCCCTGAGGTCGCTGATCGGAGCCGGCGCATAGTCGGCGTGCCCGGACTGGCGCCCGATGTTCGCATGCAGCATCGCAATCGAATAAACTCCGTCCAACGTCGGCTTGAACAACTTCGCCAGGTTTTCCGTGACACGTTCCTGCGTGTAGCTGACGCCTGAGACCCGTGCGATTTCCCTGCCCCTTCGAATGACCGACTGATCGCGGACCTCGCCATCAAAGACAAGCACGTTCGGAGGCATCTTGAATTCACTGCCCCAGCCATTCAGCGGGTCGTGGTTGCCATGCACAACGTAAGCACCAATTTCGCGTTCAGCCAGACGTTCCATCTGGCGGCGGAATTCGACAAGCGCACGTAAACTTCGATCAGAGGAGTCGTACAGGTCCCCGGCCAAAAGAAGGAAATCGGACTCCGACTCGATCGCATGCCCCACGATGCGGTCCAAGGCCTGGAACGTTGCCGAGTGCAACAGATTCCGCAGGCGTTCGGAGGTCTGCGCCAAACCACGAAACGGGCTATCCAGATGCAGATCGGCTGCATGGATAAACCGGAACTTTTTCATATTATTAGTCTTACAGGAAAAGCCGGACAGGACTGGTCCGGACTGGCAGAATGAAGAATGCTACACTTTCGGACGGGTTTCCGGCCAGCGAGCCCGCGGACTTGGCACATGCGTGGCGAGCAATAGTGGACTCGCCGGTAAACCTTTCTTCGACGCGTCAATTGACACGCTTCGCTTCTGATCGATTATGCGCACCCTGATTCTACTACGCCACGGCCAGAGCACGTGGAACGAAGCAAATCGTTTTACCGGGTGGACCGACGTCGGGCTGACCCGGAAGGGCGACGAAGAGGCCCGCAAAGCGGGGAAGCTGATCAGGGAAGGCGGGTACCCCATCGACATGGCATTCACCTCGGTTCTGACGCGCGCGATAAAGACATTGTGGCTGGCCCTTGAAGAGATGGACCGCATATGGATTCCTGTGGAACGGTCCTGGCGCTTGAACGAAAGACACTACGGCAACCTTCAGGGCGCAAATAAGATGGAAACGGTCGAGCAATACGGATCGGCACAGGTACAGATCTGGCGACGCAGCTACGACGTTGCACCGCCGGCCCTCGATCCTGACGACGCACGCAATCCCGGACGTGATGCCCGCTACCAGGGCCTGCGGCCCGAAGAAATTCCTCTGACCGAAAGCCTTAAACTGACCGTCGATCGTGTCTTGCCTTACTGGCATGAAAGAGTCGTTCCGAAACTCGATGCCGGGCAGCGAATCCTGATCGCTTCACATGGCAACAGCCTGCGCGCCCTGGTGAAGTATCTTGACGACGTCTCGGACAAAGAAATTGTGGGTCTTAACATCCCGACGGGAATCCCGCTTGTATACGAGCTTGAGGATAATCTGAAGCCGATCCGGAGCTTCTATCTGGGAGATCCCGGAGCGGTCGAGAGGGCCGCTCAGGCCGTGGCTGACCAGACGGCCAGGGGTCGCACGGATTAGGCGCGCGCTATGCACGGATCTACGCGTCAGATCGTGCGGTCAAAGATCGCAGCTACAGCCCGGATTTGTCACGGGTTTTCGTCGCGAAGCCCGCCTGGCCACGTTGTGGCCCGGTGAAAATGCAGGCGCCGGCAGAGCATTCTTGCTGAATGGCCCAAAGGGCCATGCCAGGCGCGTGCAGGGAGGGCGATCGAGGCGTACTTGACTGATACGTCGAGGAGTCCGACCAAGCGCAACGCAGCCCTGGCGGATGGATCCGGCGCTGCAGCAGAAAACTCGTGAGAAATTCGGGCTAGGAGTCTGCGCGGCAGAGCGCGAAGAAGTCGGATTCATTGGAATTTGAGAGGGTCTTCGGAGGAGAAGGGATCGATTTCTCCGATACGACAAGTTCAGAGCGGTACGGACACCAGTAGTTGGCCGTGTAGCGAGTTTGCCGGGTTCCGGTTTTCCGGATTATGCCCATTCGATCATCCCGTTCATTCGTCGTAAGTTGACCGCCAGAGTGACCAGATTCCACTCACCGGTCACCTTGTCCAAACCGCGTAGGCTGAACTGTCGGAATCCGAGCACCGACTTGATCCACCCGAACGGTGGCTCACCGATGTGCTTTCGGGCCCGGTAGCGATCACGCCCACGCTTGGTTTGCATCTTTCTCACCATCCGGCCAAACGCAGTGTCTTGGGGTGGGAGTGGCGCATCGGCCAGATCCTTCTCGCGTCCCATCGGAACATACCCGTCAATTTTACGTTGTTCCAACATCCCCAGATCCGACTCGGATCGATATCCCGCATCGGCCAGGACGCGGGCGGGACGCTCTCCCAGATTGTCGTTCAGCGCATCCAGGTTGGGTTTCAACTGCCCCACGTCCGAGGCATTGTCGCTCACCGTTGTCGCCACGATGATCCGGGCCTCGGAATCCACCACCACCTGCGCGTTGTAGCATTGCTGGAAATCTTCGGTAGAGGTCTTCATGATCCGGCTTTCCGGATCTGTGAAGTTGTTCTGGGCCGTCGGCTTGGGTTCTCCCATCGGACGTTTGTATGGCTTCTTTCCGCATCCGGGCTTGTGATCTTCCCCGTTCCGACCCGCTTCCTGGTCCGCGGCCATCTGACGGTCTTCGAGCCGCTTCATTGCCGCCTGGATCGTGGCCAGGCGCTTCTTGCGCGTCGACAACCCGTCGGGCAGTTCGTCGCCGCGCCGGTCGGAGCCGTAACGCTGATCTTCGTCCTCATCGGTCGCGGTGGCCCGGTTCAACAGATCCCGAATCTGTTCACCCAATTCGGTCTCCTGCTTTTTCATGCGTTCATAGCTCATCGCTTTGCGTTTGCCCGCATTCGCCCGCATCTTGGTCCCGTCCACCGCCACGGTCCCCATCTTCACCAGTCCCGCTTCCCGCGCCATCATCACCACTTGCACAAACAGGTTCCCGAACTCCTCAAGATGCAGTTTGCGAAAATCCGAGATCGTCCGGTGCGCGGGAAAGTTCTCCGCTCCCAACATCCGGAACGCCACGTCGTCGGTCAACTTCGCCGCGATTTTCCGCGACGAGAACACTCCCGTCGCGTACCCGTAGATCAGCACCTTCACCATCATCCGCGGATCGTACGCCTGATTGCCCGGTCCGTCCGTTCCATACTTCGCCGCGATTTTCCGCGACGAGAACACTCCCGTCGCGTACCCGTAGATCAGCACCTTCACCATCATCCGCGGATCGTACGCCTGATTGCCCGGTCGCTGCTCGAACGCGCTCAAATCCATGGCGTCCACCGCATCCGATATGAAGTACGACAGGTGATCTTCGGCCAGCCAATCCCTCAGCGACGGCGGCATCAGCAGGCTCTGTTCTGGGATATAGGTTCGATAGGTTCGTGGCATGTCCTATCTTCAATCTTTATCCGCCCAATTCCGGTCCTTCTGCCGCGCAGGCTCCTAGCTGTGAATTCTGTGAAGGTTGTTCACACGGGCTAAATCCGAGAAGCTGATTGGGACCTAAACCGATCAGCCCAAGGAGAGAGCCCGTATGAACCTTCACAAGAATGCAAGAACCTGCCCGAAGAGTCGAGCATTGATGGCGATCCGAGTGATTGAAGAGCGCGCTTCGGTATCTTCAGTAGCCGAGCAATTTGGAGTCAGTCGGAGCACGGTATACAAATGGGTCCGACGGTACCGCGATTGGGGCGAAGCGGGTTTAAACGACTTATCGAGCGAACCTCGGATGTTACACCATCGGATGGGCAAGGACGGGGTGGATCTAATCGTGGAGATGCGAACCCAATACCGAATGACAGCGCTTCGGATTGCGAATCAGCTCAAGCTGCCACGATCCACAGTCGCGGGGGTGCTGCAACGACAAGGCCTGTCCCAGTTGAAGAATCTGGACCCACCCGAACCGGTGGTGCGATACGAACATGATGGGCCGGGAGAGATGTTGCATTTGGATATCAAGAAGTTAGGGCGATTCTGGCGGCCGGGTCACCGCGTCACCGACAACCCACGACAGGATTCCAAAGGTGCGGGTTGGGAGTACGTCCACGTTTGCGTGGACGACTATTCCCGCCTCGCCTATGCGGAGGTCTTAGCTGACGAACGCCAACACAGTGCGGTCGCGTTCCTGGATCGCGCCATCCGATGGTTCGCCCGGTTCGGTATTACCGTCCAGCGCGTACTCACCGATAACGGCTCCTGCTATCGTGCCAAAACATTCTTGAAACGATGTCACGAACTCAACATTCGTAAACGATTCACTCGCCCGTACCGGCCTCAAACCAACGGCAAAGCGGAACGATTCATCCAGACGCTGCTGCGCGAGTGGGCCTACTTCCGAGTCTACAGGACCTCGAACGAACGATCCGACGTGTTACCGATCTACCTCACCCACTACAATGAGCATCGACTACACGGCGGCATCCAATACAAACCACCGATTTCTCGGTTGCCTGGTGTTTACAACGTTGCTGGAATTCACAGCTAGAGTTTAGGCTGGTTGTCCTCGATCACCTTGTGGAAAGCGGGGATGTGTCGGGTCGGTAACGTCAGATGAAGGCTCTCTCCAGTCCTGATGTGGATGCGTAGCTCGGTTTCATGCCGCGACGCATATTTCTCGTCTATGTCGACTATATTTCTGTAAAGCGATTTCCGAACGCCGAATCCCGTCCGTCCCGCCGTGACAAAGTACTCGGGATAAAGTCCGGCGAATTGGCGCACAAGGAGAACCATACCGAAAAAATAAACCACTCCGGCGATTACGAAGCGCAGAACGAAGTTGAGAGGTTCCTCGGTGCCACCGTCGGACATCCCGTGTATGAACACAGCCACGTTCGCGGTAATCAATCCGATCAGGAAGAAGTTCGCCCACGGTGGCCATTGGCGGTGAGACAAGGCGAGGGGCTGGGGCAGGTCAGTCAGGATTCGAAAGACCCACAGAAGCGGTACAGTCGCTACGAATACCGCCATGGACAGAGCTGGAATCCAATTCGACATCACAGATCGATTCAGGCCTTCGTGTTGTCGAAGGCCCACTCCCTCCATCCCTGAAGCAATGGAAAGTACAAACCCAAACGGATCGGATGGGCGTCGGTATGCTGCATTGCTCGTGCGTAGTTTTCCAATTGCACGCAATAACGCGCCTGCTCGCTATCCAGGAAGGCGTCACGCCCACCGCCTTCATGAGCGCTGGTCTTGTAGTCGATGATCCATCGCGTCGGACCGTCTACAAAAGTTCGATCCAGAATGAAATGGCGTGCCCGACCTTCAACGGCGGCAGAAAGCGCAAATTCCCGTCGGTCGTCCTGATGAGCGGAAAGAATCCAGCTCCCCCGCACGTCGCCAACCGCATTCCGAAGCGCTCGAGCAACGCGCTCGGCCGCTTCCACAAGATTGGCTCCGTGCAGTCCTTCTGATTCGAGAGCTGTTCGAATCGTCTTCTCGCTGAAGCCCGCACGATTCGGAAGCTGAATCTCCTGCAACATGCGATGCACCACAATACCAACACGACGTTGCAGTTCCCTAGCCCATTCAAAAACGGGCTGATGGACTCCAATCTCGTCCGAATCCGCAGGGGAGGCGGCGTGCGCCTTCCAGTTAATGTCTGTGGGTGCGGCTGGAGGGGCCCAGTCCGTTTGAAGACGCCTCAAAGGAACGCCAACCGGGGCTGGTTTCCGAACAGGTACCCCCGCGCCTTCGGGTGGAACCCTCCTGCTAAGCGCATCAGCAAATTCTGATTCAACGGTCCCCCATATCTTTATGAGCAGGGCCCGCGAATCGGGAGCCTTCAATGCCGTTCCTTTCCGATCCGGCCGGGCATGCCCGAGCAGGTGGAGGTGCCGCCGGGCCCGGGTTACGGCCACATACAATAAACGTGTGCTCTCGTGATCGCTCTTTAAGGTGTACACCTTGCGTAAGTATTGATAGACGGGATCCGGGTCGCCACCCACCTCGTGGATCGGCGCGAGCAGGAGGCGAGGTTGGCCCCGGCCAACATACTCAAGCCACATCAGCAGCTTTTGTTCGACCGGCCGCGTACGACGGCCCAATCCGGGCAAAATGACTGTATCGAACTCCAATCCTTTGGCCTTGTGGATCGTCAATAGCTGCAACGCGTCTCCGGCCTCGACGTCCGGAGGCGCGAAAAGGCGCGTAACGTCGGCTGCGAATTTCCTCTCGTCCCTGACATCCAGTCCCTCCTGGGACTGCTCAAGCAGATCCAGATAGGCCGTCGCGTCTTCCAACTCCGTTCGGCTCTCGAGACATGCCGGCCCTCCCAAATTAATCCAGACGCCTTCCACCCACCGTCGAAGCGGCAGCGTCCCTCGCCGCGCTATGGCGTCGGAAAGCACAGGCAGCACGCGCTCGAGGCGGGCTCTGGGGTCAGGTGCCAGCCGACCTCGGTGGGCTGGCGCCTGAATTAGATCCCAGATCGAGCCCACAAAATCGCCGTTGACCAGAGCCTCGAGGTCCGCCAGCTTCAGTCCACACCACGGAGCCCGAAGGATTGACAACCAGGCCACGCGATCTCCCGGATGCAGCAGAGCCCGGGTCAGGGAATGCAAGTCCCCGACAACGGGCCTCTCCCCAAGCGCATCGATTTCCACGGCACGAAACTTCTCCCCGGCTCTCCGAAGCGCCGACACGGTGCTGAGCAGATGTGCGCGTGACCGCACGAGCACGGCGATCGTCTCCCCGGGGTTCGCCATTCGAGTATCCCTGATAATTTTCAGCACCCGCTCGGCCTCCGGCTCCGGGTCGTTGACGAGAAACGGGTGCACACGAACAGCATCTTCACCCGTTTCAGGTTTGAACGGAACTGAAGGCTCGAATTGGACGGCGCCTGTGAACGGATTTTCGGCATCGGGAAATGCTTCACCGAACGCCAGGTTCACCCAGTCGACAATGCCCGCACTCGAACGAAAATTTACTGATAGGGTGAGCGGGGTCAGAGAAACCGCGCCCACCCCGTCCACTCGTGCACGCAGGAAGAGCCCAACCTCTGCCTCACGGAAACCGTAAATCGACTGCATGGGGTCGCCGACCAGAAATAGCGTTCGGCCATCGCCGGACTGCCAGTCGGCGGTGAGCCGGCTGAGCAACTCAAACTGGGTTTGCGATGTATCCTGAAATTCATCGACGAGCAGGTGTTGGATTCGGTAGTCAAGGGCAAACGCAAGGTCCGTCGGCTCCTCGTCCGATCCCAATGCCATCCGGGCCCCCATAGCGATTTCTGTAAAGTCCACCCGGCCCTCCGCTTGAAAGACCAACCGGAGCTGGGCAACGGCCACCCGCAGCAGGACCCACAGCGCGCGTAACACGTCCCACTGTGTCTCACCGAACCGGGCCGACGGCAGCGATCTCAGCCCGTGCAAGCCCTCCACCACGGGGGGATCCAGTGCGATAGCTTTCAGATGATCCTTCGCCTCTCTTCCTCCCTCAGTTGCCGGAAAGCCCTGGTTCTTGGTGAGTCGGCGGCGCAGGGTTCCCGCCTCGGTCAGAAACATCTCCGCGAATCCCAACCAGTGCGGGAGGGAGTCGAGAGTCCCTCCCGGAAAATCATGAAGGTCCGTGCAAGCAGCCAGCGCGCACGAACGGCCCTCTCGCCGGAGATTCCCAGCACCAAATCGTGCCAGTTCGATAGTGGTCTCCTTGAACTGCTGAGGAAAGCTGTTCGCAAGATGGGCAAGTTCACTCTCAATCACTTCGCCGAGCGAAGACTCGAGTTGATCGCGAAGACCGGCCCCACTCGGGTTCCCAGCCACGTGACGCAGCCACTGATCACGGCTCCCGAGCATCGTGGTCAACAGTCTTTCGACGGTTCCAACCTTGTTGTCCAGATGAGACAGAAGTCGCGACAACGCTCCGGAGACGTCCATCCCCGTCTCATCGGAGTCGAGCATATCCACCGTCCGACGCGCGGCCTGACGAAACAGATGGGCCACGTCGTCTTCAGGATGCGGTGGAGCGCCCATCCGTGAGATCCATGGCATTTGTCGGACAAGCGTGGCACACAGCGAGTCGATGGTCTGGATTCGAAGGCGCGAGGGATGTTCGGTCAAACGCCAGTTGAATTTGTCATTACATGCCAGGGCGTCCTGGGCGAGTTTCCAGGTGTAATTTTCGTGCGAGGATTCCGGCTCCGGTCCCGAAGCGTTCTGAAGAGCCGCGATCACGCGGTGACGCATTTCCGCGGCCGCCTTCCGCGTAAACGTAATGGCCACGACCGACTCGGGCTTGGAAGTTCTGCCCAGCAGTCTGAGAAAGCGCTGGATGAGGAGTTCGGTCTTCCCGGAACCGGCTGGCGCCTGCACAATAAAAGAGCAGGAAGGGTCCAGCGCCTGCCGCCGCTGGGCCTGATCCGCCATTCGATCCTGAACGGGCTCAGGCATTGCCCTGCTCCGCTTGAGGATCTGTCTGATTGATTCGGCATAGGGATGGCAACCGGCAGTACTCGCAGCTCTGACGGCGGTCTTTCGGGTCGACGGCGGCTCTGCCATTTCGGAAGTCCTGGCCGAGTTGATCGAGATCCGCGCGCCAACAGCCAATCGTGTTTTCCAATGAAGGCCCGTGACTGGATGGTTTGACGCCGGGAACGATGCCCTCGGTGTTTGCCAAACCGCGAAAGCCGACCTTGCCGGTCTTGAGCCTGCCAAATAAAACTCCTGATACCGGAGAATCGGCCGTTACCGCATAGATCGGAAGCTGCGGCTCATCCGGACGGGGTCCATCCCAATCCGACGGGCTGCACTCTCCCGTCTTATAGTCGAGAATGACGAGTTCCCCTGAATCCAGACGATCTACGCGGTCCGCACGGGTGCGGAGCTCAATGCCGCCCACTGTTACGCGGCGGCTTTCTTCCCTTTCGAGCACCGTAAACGGCTGACGCTGCTTTTCCGTCGTCAACCATTCCATGACTAACCGCTTGAGCCGCGCCTTTTCGATGGCTGCCAAAAGGGGCCGTCCGAGGGCGCGGCGATGTTCGGATAAGTCATTGATCTCGGCGGCAACCGTCATACCAACGATCGCTGACAGCCTGTCGTTGCCCGTCGATAGCAAGCCCGCGTGCGATTTTAGTTCTTTCCAGACGCGCTCGAGAACCCCGTGTATGAGCTGGCCCCGGTCGCGGGCACTGAGGCCCGGCTCGGACGTGTTCAGCGCCTCGGCCCCGAGGCGCAACTCTGCAAAGGCTTTGAACGGGCATGTGGCCTGAAGCTTGAACAGGGAGGTCCCACCACCGGGGGCGGCATCTCTGCTCGGTGGGCCATCGTCATCCTCCAGTCTCTCTAAAAGGGACGATCTCAAGAGCTGCTCGACATAACGATCGGATCCGAGGAGTCCCAGATCATCAGCTGTAACTTCAGACAGCGAGTGGAACAGGGGGCTGACTCTGAGATCCGCATCGTCTTCCCGTTCCGGATAACTGACGACGATGCTGGGAGAGCTTGCCAGTAGCCGGGCGGTCAGCACCCGTGTGAACTCCAGCTCCCTGTCGGGTGAAGAGCGCGGAAGGTTGAAACGGCGCTGCAGACGCGACGGTAGAAACGGGTCAGGCCCGACCGATCCCGGCCACGCTCCATCGTGCATGCCCATAACCCAAAGTCGGTCAAACTGCAGACCCGAGGCTTCGAACACACCGAGGATCTGCACGGGTGCTGGATAGGACTCGGGTTGAAACTGCCTGGAAGCGGCTGACCGGCGCAGTATTCCAACGGCTGTGTCTAAGAGCATCCGCTCGGTCACGCTGTCGAGTCCTGCCAATTCAGAGAGCAGTTCGTTCCAGACAGCCACCGTCTGGTATTCAGCGCTCGTTAGGCTGCCTTCGCCCGGCCATCCGATTGCCGCCAGGAGACGGGATATCGCAGCAGCCCACTCGCTGGGCGCTGCCCTCGGCTCACGGTTCATCCACTCCTCAATCCACGCCCTGAGCTGCGATGCCATCTGCGGGCAGTAATGAGGAGCGCTGTTGTTTTCGGCCATCCCGATGACGTCCGCCAACGACAGCTCGGGTTCCCTCAAACGGCGCAGGGCAACGTCGAGGAGCGCCCGGCGGGTCCACTCGGAATTGGTACTATCGGCTCCGTCGGCGCCGCCGGCGCCGTGGGACCCATGGGACCCATGGGACCCATGGGACCCATGAATGAAAGGCGACCGCAGAAGCCGTCCCAGGGTCTCGACAGGCATGCGATCAGGATGAGTCTCCAGGATGAGCAAGGCCGCTCCGATGATCGGATACTCGTTGACCCCTTGTCCCAGAGACAGGTTGAAGAACCGCCGGGGATCGAGGTCCGGCCGGAGACAGCTCCCGGGATGAAATTCTTCCGCGAATAGACGCTCAACCCGGCTCCGGCAACGGCTCAGGTCGGGAACGATGACGCCGATCCGGAATGCCGAAGCGATTGCCGCGGGGTCGTGCTCCAGTATGTGGCGGGCCCACGCAGCGGCGCCACGGATCTCCCGGTCGCCATCAACAAGCCCCACCCGGACAGCATGGCCGGGGGAATCGCCGGGCCCGCGCTCGTGAACGTCCCCACCATGCTGAACCAGCGAATCGAACACTCTCTTCTGGACGGGCGTCGGGTCCAGGAATCCGGCGATTTCGATGCGCTCCGAAACCGGTAGCGCCCCCTCATCGATCCGGTTCGCGATATACGCCGGCAGCTCGGCACCGGACAGCCAGCCGTTTTCCAGGCAGCGGCGAGTAAACTCCCCGGCCCAAAGATGAAACGCTTGGGAATCTGAGGAATCGTTCCACTCCGGGGCATCCAATGGAAGGTTCCAGGCACACCGAAGATTCCAGGCATCGAGCGCGGCCGCGGCCGTCGCGGGCACTTCGAGCAACAGGTTGTCCGCTGTGGAACGCACAATGTCTTCCCAGATCGCCCGTTCCTCTGCGGGACGGAGCAGGCGCAAGGCCTTCGCCGTTCCAACGGAATATAAGCACTCTGTCCACAGTTCGGACAGCCACTCAGAGAAGGGCAGGATGTGGGCGGTGGGCCACGATGAAAGGCCAGAGGCGACCTGTCCCCGATCGTATTCCTGGCCCAGTTCGCGGGACAGCCGGGTCGTTGCGGTAATGACGGTCATACGGGTATGCCCCAGTTTGTCGCCTCCGGCCACCAACAAAGGTCCCGGCCTGCTAAGGTAACTACTCGGGTGACCGCGATAGGGACAGGCAAGACCTATCCCCCGACCCTCCGTTTCAAATAGGTTATGAGCTGAGCGCTGACAAGAAAGGGCGGCGTGTATCGTGATTCCGAACTGTAGTCCGGTTTAGACGAGTGGTTTATGGGCAGGCACCGAGCGATCAAAGAGACGCTCCCGTGGGTTTGCCCATCGGTCACGGCCGGGCATCTGCTTACCGTTCTTCGAGTTCTTCCAGGGCGGCCCTCACCCGTTCCCTCGTGAACGGGACCTGACGCACCCGTGCCCCGGTAGCGTCGAAGATCGCATTCCCGATCGCTGCCGCGACCAGCGTGATCGCCGTCTCTCCAGCACCCATCGCTTCCCCCTCCGTGCGATTGATCAGCACGGTTTCAATCTCGGGAACACCCGGGCCCAAGTAGAGCGGCCGATACGTCTGCCAGTCAATCGACGTGACCTTTTCGTCGTCCCAGGTGACCTCTTCCCGCAGTGTCCGGCTGACACCATGGAGCGCACCCCCCTCAAGCTGATTCCGCAAACCGTCCGGGTTCGAAATCGGGCCGCAATCGTTCGCGATAACAAGTCGATCTACGCTCACAGCCCCTGTCCCCTGATCGACCGCGACCTCGGCCACCATCGCGCAATATCCGTTACCTCCTTCATAGAGCACACACGCGACGCCATGGCCCCGGGCCCTCCCCTGCCCCCGAATACCTGGCCGAGGAGACGGTCGGGTCTGCCACTGTGCTGCATCGGACGCGGCGGTCAGAACTTCGATCAGGCGGGGATCAGCGAGGTGACGCAGGCGATAGTCCACGGGATCCTGTCGGAGGAATGCCGCGATCTCGTCGATGAACGACTCGTGGGCAAACGTATTCTGCAAGCGCCACGGTGAACGCAGGGGTCCAGTCCAGAATGGAGACTCGACGGTGTGCGTGAGGACCCGTTGGCTGGCGACGAGGCCCGTGCCACCGCACCGCCCTTCCACGCAGCCCGTGACGTATGACGGCGCTGTGTTTCTATTGTTATTGAAGTTCCTCGGATCCGGCGCAGATGCGCGGGCGATAAACGCTTCCGGCTCGAATCCGGCCAAGAACCCGGTGACGACATTACCCGGCGTGTTGTATCCGGGCCGGCCGCCCAACGTCGTTGACCACGATTCTTGATCCCAGGCTTTGATCGTGCCATCGGCATCCAGGCCCGCGCGCTCATCGATCACGTAAGCGAAGCCGTAGTTTTCCCACGCCATCTCATCCTTTCGCGTGAGCTGGACGCGCACCGGCCTTCCGACGGCAGCAGACAAGAGCGCCGCGTCGTAGGAAACGGTATCCGCACCGTTGACCCCATAACAACCCGAACCCATTCGGAAGATGATGCGCACGTTTTCCGGCTGCAAGCCCAGGACCATGGCGGCCGTGTTCTTCATGGGGTAGACGGCCTGCGTCGCCGACCAGATCGTAGCTTCCCCGGCCTGAACATCTGCAACTGCGCAGGAGCTGCCGATCGAACCGTGCATCTGATACGGATAGTAGTACGTGGCTTCAACTACATTCGCGGCATCCGCGAGACGCCGATCGACATCCTGCGAGTTCACCTCAAGCGTGTCACGCGTGGGTTGGCGATTCCGCAAATACTCGTAGAACCCTTCCTGTCTCGGTAGCCCGGCGCCCGGAGTCCATTCGACTCTCAAGCGATTGGCGGCCTGTATCGCCTGCCAGGGTTTTTCTGCGACCACGCCGACGAAGTTGTTCCTGACAACCACCCGCACGAAGCCGGGTGAATCTTGAACGGACCGGTCATCGACTTCCACGAGCGTAGCCCCAACAGTTGGCGGCCGAACCACCTGGCCGTGGAGCATGCCGGGCACCCGCACGTTGTGCACGTATTCGAATTGGCCGGTCGCCATCGCCGGGATCTCCACCCGCGGCACCGATTGCCCAAGCACCGTCCAGCTACTCGGATCTTTCCGGCTTGCGCTGGGGTTGAGGGTCATGCCAAAGCCCCGGCCATCGACGAGTTCTTCGTAAGGGACGCTCCGGGACGGGTCCCTCATGACACGAATGACACCACCACTCACCTCAAGCTGGTCGACGGGCACGCCCAGTCGGGAGGCGCCCCGGTCAAACAGTGCCTCACGAACTGTCGCGCAGGCGAGCGCAAGGTTGTCATGGTTAAAATTCGCGGGATGGGACTGCGCACCCGAGGTCGTGCCTTGATCGGGCGTACGCGCCGTGTCGCACTGGATCAGAGTTACCCGATCAAACCCCACACCCAGTTCTTCGGCGATCAATTGCCTTTGTGCCGTGTACAGCCCCTGGCCCAGCTCACACTTGCCCGTGAAGGCCGTCACACCGCCGTCGGCGCCAATGGCGATCCATGAATCCAACTGGTTACTGCCTACACCGTTCAGCCCCTGAGGCACGGATCGTGAGGCTCCAGAACCCTGTCGGGGCGTCGTTGCCGCCATACTGAATCCGACGAGAATGGCACCGGAACGCTTGAGGAAGTCTCTGCGCGACACACCCGCACTCTCGAGTGCGTCGACCGCATCCCTCGTCAATGCCTCCAACGCAATTGGAGGTCTCATGCTTTCGCCTCCTCCGCATATCGCCCGATGGCGCGCATGATTCGCACATGGGTGCCGCACCGGCACAGCACGCCCGACATCGCCTGCTCGATTTCGCTGTCGGCCGCGTTTGGGTTCTGATCCAGATAGGCTTTGGCTGTCAGAATGATGCCGTTAATACAGAATCCACATTGCATCGCCTGCTCATCGATGAACGCTTCCTGAATCGGATGGGGTTCCTCGGGTGTCCCGAGTCCTTCGAGCGTCGTGATTTGCGATCCCGCTACACCCGCGACGGGCGTGATACAGGAACGCAGCGCCTGCCCCGCGACTATGACCGTGCAGGCTCCACACTGACCCAGACCACAGCCGAATTTCGGACCCCGCAGCTCGAGATCGTCACTGAGCACGTATAAGAGTGGTGTCGCCGGATCCACGTCCAGGGTGTAGTTCCGGCCATTGACACTCAGTTCGAAGATGGCCACTGCAACTCCTCTCCGGGTAAGGTGACTTCTCTATTCTCTGACAGGTTCCAAGAATTGTCCCCGATTGTACGCACGTCGGCCATGGATGTACACAGATTGAAAACCGGGTTGGCGGCGACTGGAGTGATGGCCCGGAACGCACGAAACCGCACCTGACGCCGGAAGGCGTGGCGCGGATGAAGACGCATCGCCCCACGCGTAGCTACCTGCCGGAAGTTACCGAAGTCGTCACCCCCGACCCCACACGCGGGGAACTGATCGAGAATGACGAGGCGCATACGCTTTTGCTGAATCGAACGGGTCCGGCTCGTAAGGGTCGTGGGCCACGGGTTTGCATATGCTGCTCAAGATCCTCAGTTCTTTGCACGCGTCAAACTCAACGCCACAGCTTCAGCAACCTTTATGCCATCCACCGCCGCCGACAGGATGCCCCCCGCATAGCCCGCGCCCTCTCCGGTCGGGTATAGGCCCCGCATGTTGATGCTTTGCAAATCATCGTCATTGCGCTTGATACGTATTGGTGAAGACGTGCGCGTCTCTACAGCAGTCAGCACGGCGTCGGGCAAATCAAATCCCTTAATCTGTCGGGCGAAAGCGGGCAGGGCCTCGCGTATCGCAGCGATGGCAAAATCAGGCAAGGCGGAGCCCAGATCGCCGAAATGTACTCCAGGGGTGTAGGACGGCTCCACAGTGCCGACGTGCGCTGAGGGATTGCCCGCCAGAAAATCACCCACCCGTTGTCCGGGAGCCTGGTAATTGCGGCCTCCCAACTCGAATGCCCGTGATTCCCAGTATCGCTGAAATTCCACTCCTGCAAGTGGGCTGTCTGGACCGGTTGCGGTGGCGGAATAGTCTTCCGGCGAGATACCAACCACGATACCGCTGTTAGCGTTGCGCTCCCTGCGCGAATACTGGCTCATGCCGTTGGTAACCACTTGCCCGGGCTCGGAAGCTGCGGCAACCACCGTGCCACCCGGACACATGCAGAAGCTATACACGGATCGTCCATTGCTGGCGTGGTGCACGAGTCGGTAATCGGCTGGACCGAGTGCGGCATTGCCTGCATTGATTCCATAGCGGCTGCGGTCGATCAGCGATTGTGGATGCTCAATGCGAAAGCCAATGGAAAAACTCTTGGCTTCGATATACACGCCGCGCTCGTGGATCATCTGAAACGTATCCCGGGCGCTGTGTCCGACGGCCAGTACAAGATGATCGGCAGCAATCTGTTCACCGCTGGCAAGCACCACGCCCCGCACTGCACCGTCAATGATTTCAAGATCGTCCACACGGCTCTCAAAACGGATCTCTCCACCGAGTGACTGGATGGTGGCGCGCATTCTTTCGACCATAGCAACGAGACGAAACGTGCCGATGTGGGGTCTGCTGTCATACAGAATTTCTTCCGGCGCGCCCGCCTTAACGAATTCATCCAGCACTTTCCTGGCGTAGTGTTTGGGGTCTTTGATTTGACTGTACAACTTGCCGTCAGAGAATGTCCCGGCGCCACCTTCTCCGAACTGTGCGTTGGATTCAGGATGGAGCACGCCCTTCCGCCAGAATCCGAAAGTATCCTTAGTCCGCTCGCGCACCACCTTGCCGCGCTCCAGGATCAGCGGGCGAAAGCCTGTCTGGGCGAGTATCAATCCGGCGAACAAACCGGCTGGACCCATGCCGACGATCACCGGGCGCAACGACAGATTCGGTGGCGCCTGCGCGACGGCGTGGTAGCGGGTATCCGGTGCCAGGCTAACATGCCGATCGTTTTTGAATCGCGCCAGAATCTTTGCTTCATCGCGCGCAGCCACATCCAGCGTGTAGGTCAAAAGGATCGCATTCGGCTTGCGCGCATCCACACCCCGCTTGAATATGACGCAGCGCATGAGATCGCCCGGCACTATGCCCAGCCGCTTCAAAATCGCTGCTTCGATTTCGCCTTCGGGGTGATCTAGTGGCAGTTTTATTTCGGACAATCGCAACATGACTTTCTAAATGATGTGATCGCCAATACGAAGATGGGATCCAGGAGTGGGTAACTCGCCGTGGCCGCCGGGGAAGTCATCGTGCCGGGTATTGAGAGATCCGCCGGAAGTGGCGGGCCTGAGACATGGACCCGGCTGATCGCTCTCGACGTTTCCGTTTAGCTTCCCAGCGCAGCTTCGATCGCAGAGACCATTTCACCGGATTCCGGCTCGACAGGCGAACGGAAGCGTTCGAGGATCTTTCCGTCGCGTGAGACGAGGAACTTTTCGAAGTTCCATTCGACTTCGCCCGGCGATGCAGGATGGGTTGACGCCGACGTCAGGAAATCGTACAGCGGTGACTTGCCCGCGCCCTTGACCGCAATCTTTGAGAACATGTCGAATTCGACGCCGTAGTTTCTTTCGCAAAACTCGACGATGTCCTCGTTCGTTCCGGGCTCCTGTCCGCCGAAGTCGTTCGATGGAAATCCCAGGATGGCAAGTCCCCGGCTCGCATACCGATCGTGAAGGCTCTGGAGACCGGCGCACTGCGGCGTGTACGCGCATGCGCTGGCGACGTTGACGATCAGGACGGCCTTTCCACGGTAGCTGTTCAAATCGACCTGACGGCCTTCAATGTTCGTCACGATGACATCGAGGACATCGGACATCGCGGGATTATTCTCCTGGGGACTCGCGTTGATCGCGCCCGCGCCCAAAGACAGAAGCGCGAGGGCAAGTATGGACAGGGTTTTCTTCATGATGTTGGCCTCACCTTGTATTGAGTCGCCCAGGCAGAGTGTGACGCGAGACCCGACCCATATCAAGCTCTTTTCCACGGGTCAGGTCGCCGGTTCAAGTATCGAATTCTGCACTAGGAGTCTGTCTGAGTAACCGGATCTGACAACATCCGAGGGCACCAGGTCCGTGTTGGAACCTTGCGAATTGTTCCACGGATCCGTGTTTATCTGCACGCTGGCGGTTGGTCATTAAGACGACAGGCACGGGGCTACTGTGAACTACCCTGTAACGGCGGCCAGCTTCAGAATATTGTGCGCCGTGCAGAGGAGACTCCATTCTCCTGCCACCTGAGACTTCCCGCGGAGAAGGAACTGCCGGAAGCCCTGTGCGTGTTTGATCTGCCCGAAGACGGGTTCGACGGTGTGTTTTCGCAACCGGTATCGGGAGCGAAAGCCGCCTTGTCGCAATCGTCGGTACATTTGCTGTCCGTGTTCGGTCAGTTTGCGGGCAGCGGTTCCCGGGGACGCCTCTCCATGTTTCAGTTTTCCGGGTGCCACATAGCCGCGGATGTGTCGGCGCGCGAGTTCTTTCAGATTATCGTCGGAGAAGTATCCCGCATCAGCCGATAGTTCTCGTGCCTGACGCCCGTTGTTGTCCCGGATCTGTTTCAGAATCGGTTTCAATTCCTGTGAATCGCTGGCATTGTTGGTGAGACTCTGAGCCACAATGATTTGGCTCTCGGCGTCGACCGCAGCTTGCGCGTTATAGGCTTGCACAAAGCCATCCGTTCCTTTCATGATCTCGCTGTCCGGATCGGTAAAGTTCTTCTGCGCCTTCTCCTTTGGCATGCCCGGCGGGGTCTTGGGTTTCCTCCCACCGCGGTATTTCGGTGGTGGCTTTTGCTCCTCTTCTGCCTTGGCTTCAGCCTCGAGCTCGGCTTTGGCTTGCCGTATTTTCTCCAGCCGCTTCTTCTTGTCCGCCACCCAGTCGGGTAGTTCATCGCCTCGTCGGTCCGGGCCGTACTGCTCGTCTTCCTTCCGATCGATGGCTTTCGCTTTTTCGAACCACTCGTCGATTTGTTGGCTCCATTCCCGTTCGACCTTCTTCATCCGCCCGTAACTCATCGCCTTATGCTTTGATGCATTGGCTCGGATCTTCGTCCCGTCCAGAGACACGTGGCCCATCCGCACCATCCCGGCTTTCCGGCACAACCGCAGGACCTGATCGAATAACCCCTTCAGCCCCTCCAGATGCCGTTTCCGAAAGTCATTTACCGTCCGGAAATCCGGCGCGTTCGTCCCCACGATCGCCATGAAATCCACCCGTTCCCGACACGCCTGCGCGATCCGTCGGGACGAATACACTCCCTGGCAGTAGCTGTAAAGCACCAGCGCGCTCATCATCCCCGGATGATAGGGCGGATATCCCCGCTCCTCTTGATAGCAGCTCAGAATCGCACGCAGATCCAGCTCTTCCATCACCAGGTTGCGTACGAAGTGCGCCAGGTGTCCTTCCGGCACCCAGTCCTTCACGTGTGCAGGAAATAGCATCCCCTGGTCCAGGTCCCATTCGCGAAATGTCTTAGCCATGGCTCAGTCTTGCCCACATCAACGTCAACTTCGGTCCACTTGGGATTACTCGGACAGACTCCTAGGCTGCTGGAACTGAAGGATTACGGCTTCGGAGGGACCCACAACCTGAAACCACACTACGTCAGAGCCTTAAGCGCCTGTCGCTCCGACGTCCATTTTCTCCCTACCTATGATAGAGACTCTTAGCATTTGCCGGTCGGCTCCGCGTATCTTTGTCGCTGGAGGAAGGGGCAAACACATCGGACCGCCAACCCAGGTGTCCGGACCTGGGTTGAACCCAGAATAAACGAGAATGACTGCTAATAAATTGTCTGGATAGATCAAAACATCAATGCAACCCGGACGAGGATATGACACGAAACCTATTCCAAACCCGCTACCTTTCCTTCGACATCGAAACGGCGAAGCTCTTACCGGATGATGTGACGGAGATTCTCGCCTACAGGCCGCTCGGAATCACTTGCGCGGCGGCTTATGTGAGTGACACCAGGCAGACAGTCACCTGGTACGGCCGTACATCAAGCGGAGAGCCGGCGCCTCAAATGTCGGAAACCGAAGCGGGGGCGATGGTGAATGACCTGCTTGCCTATGTTCGTGACGGGTACACGCTCGTCACGTGGAACGGTGCAGGATTCGACTTCGACATCCTGGCCGAGGAATCGGCGATGCGCAGCGAGTGTGTTGAACTGGCCGCAAATCACGTCGACATGTTGTTTCATGCCGTCTGCGTGCTCGGTCATCCGGTCAGCCTTCAGAAGGCTGCCGAAGGCATGGAAATTCCGGGCAAACTCGCCGACATGAGCGGAGCCGAAGCGCCCGCGGCCTGGGCTGCGGCCCGGTACAAGGAAGTCCTCGCTTACGTACAACAGGACGCTGTGGCGACGGCCGAGTTGGCCCAGTTATGCGAGGAGCGCCAGAAGATGGCCTGGATCACACGCCGCGGGCAAAAGCGCCAGATGCCACTGGTGGACGGCTGGCTAAGCGTGCACGACGCGCGGGAACTACCGCTCCCGGATACGTCGTGGATGAGTGATCCGCCAAGACGCGACAGATTTACGGGGTGGATGAATTAGTGGGGGCTGTACTCGAGGTGCGGTCTAACTGTGAATTCCAGCAACGTTGTAAACACCAGGCAACCGAGAAATCGGTGGTTTGTATTGGATGCGGCCGTGTAGTCGATGCTCATTGTAGTGGGTGAGGTAGATCGGTAACACGTCGGATCGTTCGTTCGAGGTCCTGTAGACTCGGAAGTAGGCCCACTCGCGCAGCAGCGTCTGGATGAATCGTTCCGCTTTGCCGTTGGTTTGAGGCCGGTACGGGCGAGTGAATCGTTTACGAATGTTGAGTTCGTGACATCGTTTCAAGAATGTTTTGGCACGATAGCAGGAGCCGTTATCGGTGAGTACGCGCTGGACGGTAATACCGAACCGGGCGAACCATCGGATGGCGCGATCCAGGAACGCGACCGCACTGTGTTGGCGTTCGTCAGCTAAGACCTCCGCATAGGCGAGGCGGGAATAGTCGTCCACGCAAACGTGGACGTACTCCCAACCCGCACCTTCGGAATCCTGTCGTGGGTTGTCGGTGACGCGGTGACCCGGCCGCCAGAATCGCCCTAACTTCTTGATATCCAAATGCAACATCTCTCCCGGCCCATCATGTTCGTATCGCACCACCGGTTCGGGTGGGTCCAGATTCTTCAACTGGGACAGGCCTTGTCGTTGCAGCACCCCCGCGACTGTGGATCGTGGCAGCTTGAGCTGATTCGCAATCCGAAGCGCTGTCATTCGGTATTGGGTTCGCATCTCCACGATTAGATCCACCCCGTCCTTGCCCATCCGATGGTGTAACATCCGAGGTTCGCTCGATAAGTCGTTTAAACCCGCTTCGCCCCAATCGCGGTACCGTCGGACCCATTTGTATACCGTGCTCCGACTGACTCCAAATTGCTCGGCTACTGAAGATACCGAAGCGCGCTCTTCAATCACTCGGATCGCCATCAATGCTCGACTCTTCGGGCAGGTTCTTGCATTCTTGTGAAGGTTCATACGGGCTCTCTCCTTGGGCTGATCGGTTTAGGTCCCAATCAGCTTCTCGGATTTAGCCCGTGTGAACAACCTTCACAGAATTCACAGCTAATCCGAATTTCTCACGCGTTTTCTGCTGCAGCGCCGGATCCATCCGCCAGGGCTGCGTTGCGCTTGGTCGGGCTCCTCGACGTATCAGTCAAGTACGCCTCGATCGCCCTCCCGCCACGCGCCTGGCATGGCCCTTTGGGCCATGCAGGAAGAATGCTCTGCCGGCGCCTGCATCTTTCACCGGGCCACAACGTGGCCAGGCGGCCTTCGCGACGAAAACTCGTGAGAAGTCCGGGCTAAAACCTCAGCATCTGATTGATTGGACGCTTACCGAGCGCAGCTGCAGCCGGAGGCAACCTGCCCCCGAACGACTGTGGCTCGATGCGGAGACATGCCTGCGCGTCGAGTTAAAACCGGAAGTTGTCAGTCCGGATCTTCCCGAAATTCACACATCCACGCGTACTTGGTGTTCTGAAATAAACCGGGGTGTGCCACCAGCACCAGTTTTCTGCGCGCGCGCGTCATGGCGACATTAAAGCGGCGGTCGTCGAAGACAAAAGTGCTGCCACGCGACCGGACAAACGAAATGACAATCATTTCGCGTTCTCCACCCTGAAAGCGTTCCACTGTGTCCACGGTCACACCCGTGTCTTCGAGTAAGCGTCTGAGCAAGACAACCTGTGCCCGGAACGGCGAAATCACGCCGATGCCTTCGGGCGCGGTGTGAACTAACAGCGAGCGGACGAGATCATCGATAGCCGAAGCTTCAGCAGGGTTGACGCGTCCCTCGCACTCGGAATCGACAGGAACAAATGCCAGCGGTTGCCCGATCGGGGGCTGACGGTCGCCGGCTTGGATACCAGCCGACAATGCGCCGCCATAATACAGGCGGTTCGAAACGTTCATGATCTCCGGATGCATCCGGTATTGCACGTTCAGCAAGGTCAGTCGATCGGGATTGCCTTGAAGGGCTGCATTTTTCAGCCGTTCAAATAACGAGGACTGCAGGCCGTCGGTGTGCACCACCGGGGGTAATTGCCGATCGTCCCCAACCAGAACGAAACGCCGGGCGCGCAAAATGAGACCCAGTGTGAGCGGTTCGGTCAGCTGCCCGGCCTCGTCAACAATGGTCATCTCGAAGGAGCGCCCCCGCAGATAGGGATGGATCGACGCGCGGTGCGCCGTGGCTGCTATCAGAGGCACCCGGTTTAGACGACGGCGCAATTGCTTCGGACTCTGCATCGACTTCGCGAGGTCTTCGCTGAAGTATTCGGGAGCTCGCTCTCCCAATCGCCGAGCTAAGTCGGGAGAATCTGTGGAGCGGCCCATTCGTATGAACTCAATTTCCGGATACCCGTCCAGCACGGACAGCAACATCTTATCGAGCGCTGTGTTGGTAAAAGCGCCCAGAAGGACTCCACCTGAAGCGTTCGCGGCAATCTCAGCGATCACGCGTGTCTTCCCCGTTCCAGGCGGCCCCCAGACCAGATGAAATGTCGGGCATCCGATCGCCCGACCCACGGCATCGGTCTGACTGGAATTGAGCCCCGTCTTGAATCCGGACGCCTTCATGTCGCGAGCGACCTGCAGCCCTGGGGAAACTGCGTCTAACTCGCCATCGACTTGGCTATCCACGTGGCCGTTCACGTGGCCGTTCAAGTCTCCAAGGACGACCCGTTTCAACGGACCGGGCGGTGCACGGAGAAAGTCGAACAATGCGGTCTGGCTGGCGAGCGAAGTTTGATCAGAGGGAAAGCGGTCGATTGTCCACAAACCGTCCCCGAAGGTGTCCAGAGAAATGTTGTTCAGAGGGATCCGGACATTCACCTGGTGGGCATCTATCGATCGCAAATAACCGTGGTAGGAAGGTGTGCTCGATATCGCTCCTGAATGGACTATCACGCGATTGCCGACAGTAAGATCGGACGTGTTCTCGTCAAACTCGAAGGTAAAGGCTCCGGATTTCATTCCGACACACCGGACACCGCACAGAGTTCTGAATTTGCGAACGCGATACCCCAAACGGCTGTCGTCGAGAAGATCGGCCAGATCCCGGTCCCTGTATGCCCCCTCCTGCTGAACAAGCCGCGAATACTTTCGGTAGAACGTCATATCTGTCGCTTCAGCTGCGTCGGGCAGGTCTCCAAACATTACAGAATCTGTACCACACCGGGATCGGGTCCAGGAGGGACACGCATCACAGACTTCGCTGTCATAACCCGCATAAGGTAGACGCATATGCGGTTGGGACCGGCCCAGATCGTTGACATGGGCCACGACGCGGTTTCGCGCCTGGAGGACCTGGAGGAAGTCCGCGTCGGTTCTGAGTGGGGTGCTTGTACCGTCATGGGAGGAGAGCAGACGCGCGGTCAATGTGATTGGATTTGCTTTGCGCGCGCGCCGCACCTGATCGGAGAGTAACAATCGATATATGAAAAGCTGCGCGTGATCCTCACGACGAATCCGCCGGCCCGTCTTCAACTCGACGATATCCAGCCGATCGTCGCTTTCGAACACAGCGTCAATCCGGCCCTGAATGCCGATCGTCGCGGAATACCGCCGCAGTTCGACCTGGGGATCTCTGCGCATGTGGGGATTGACGTCGACGAACTCCTTGAGCGCCCCGGCATGCCTGAACACGTCCTTCCGAAACGCATCTTCGTCGAAACGATCGTCCGCAATTGAAGCCAATTGGACGAGAGAGTCCCCCAGTGCGGCCTGATAACAGACATCCAGATCGTCCTCGCCTTCGATAATCCGGTCCAGAATCGAATGGACGACCATTCCTTTCAACGTGTGTGCGGTGACGTCTCCCCGCCCCTTTCGGATCTGATCGATCTGGGGTTTGGGACAATGCAGGCTCCGCGCCACGGTCGTCGCATTGACCTGGCGTAGAGGTTCGAGTACGAAGAAGGTGTCCGGACCGCCCGTGAAGCCCGCAGACTCGTCCGGAACAAGGTTGTAAGCAGCCACTCGAGAGTGGATCCAGAAATAGGGAATGATAAAGCATGCGGAAGGGTTTACAGACGAGCGCACGCGTACATTGATTTCCCGATCGCAGAGTGGCCCGCTGGTGACCTGAGCTTCGAAGGATGCCTCCCAGCCGTCAGAGTCCAAGCGGACAAGGGGCACGACCCGAAGTACGCGCGCTTCGGGAATCAGAACATGGTCCTCGCCTGCGCTCCGTTCGGGAAATGCGGCCTCGAGAACGGGCGGATTTCGATCCACTACGCCATAGAGGCCCGCCACGATTTCATCAACGGATTCGTAGTCTGCCGCCAATGCGCGCCACACCACCTGAGCAAGATAACGCGAAACGCCGTGCTCCGAGCCCATCAGAACACGGGGATCTACTCGAAATGCCTCAACGGGGACAGCCCCCCCGGACAAGGCCTCCAGCATCCTACGGCCGGCCTCATCGACGGCCATGCCCGGCATCGAGGACAGAGACTCAATCAGCTTGGCTACCGGGGACGTCATCGCACTCAGATTACACGGAATGATCGTTCTGTGACAGATGACGCTGAGTCAATGATTTCATTGTTCTTCAGTCTCGCAGTCTCTACGGCGCTATACTTGACAAGATTCGTAATGGCCTTCTTGTGCAGGTGCGGGCCCTGTTGTTAGCTCCTGTACCCATCGCCCTCGCTGGTACCCCCCTATGGGGAGGACAAGCGACGCATCTTGAGATGTATGGGCCGAGACCTCACCCACAGTTAGGACCATCGATCTGAATCGGGATAAGAAACACCAGGAGGACACGGTCATGAAGAGCAAAGCCATCTTTGCAGCACTCGCCATTCTGGTTGCCTTCCCTGCCGGCCTTAGCGCGCAGCACGCGGGGTTTGTTGCCGCCGGCATTGCTCCAGGACTTGGTGTTGACCGGACGCGTCCCGCGCACAGAGTCCCCGGTAGGGGGGTTGTCGCCAACCGCGGAACCGCCTTTCCCCACCGCGGGACGGCATTTCCCCGACACGGCGTTGCTGTTCCCAGAGGCTCGGTCGTTTTCGCGGGTCCACCGGCCGTCACGAATGCTCCGCGACACGAACCTAGAACACCCAACCATCCTGTCTTAGCGCCGAGCTTGACCCTCATCGAACCGGGAACCCGACATGCCCTCAACGGCAGGCGCTCCAGGGCTCCATACGGAGTTCAGCGGGGCATTCGAGTTATTCAGTCTGGATTCGGACCCTCCGTTGCCGTCAGCGCACGCGATCGTCATTCCGGTGTCTCACCCGTCAACATCAGCCGGGGGACCTCGAGAGGCGACGTGATCGCACAATTCGGAAGGCCCAATGTAGCGATCCTCAATCAACATTCGGAAACGATGATCTTCGGTGCAACCACCATCATCATTCAGAATGGCGTCGTGGCCGTCATTCGCTGAGATCACAACGTGTCGGCGATGCCCGCGCCTGGTGGCTCACCGAGAAGACGTTGCGGAAAAGAAGACCCGACGTTTCCGGGATTTGGACTACTGGGGCCGCCCGGTGCCGAGCTTCGGAGACCGCAGGGCAAGGTTGCTTGTGGTCGGTCTGGCACCTGCCGCCCACGGCGCGAATCGTACCGGCAGAATGTTCACGGGCGACCGTTCCGGTGACTGGCTCTTCCGTGCGCTTCACCGGTCGGGCTTTGCCAGCCAACCCACGTCCACCGACCGTGACGACGGACTCCAGCTCAACGATTGCCTGGTCACCGCCGCAGCCCACTGTGCGCCCCCGAACAACAAGCCGACTCCGGAGGAATTGGCCCAGTGCCGGCCCTATTTCCTTGATGAACTGGGACGCCTGAAGAGCCTGCGAGTGGTTGTGTGCCTGGGTCAGGTGGGTTTTAATACGTATCTACGGGCCCGGAAGGAACTGGGGATGGAAAACCCACGACCGGCGCCCAGATTCGGCCATGGCCATACGACAGAACTGCGGGGCGGCATCGCCCTTATCGGTTCCTATCACCCCAGCCAACAGAACACCTTTACGGGCAGGCTGACTGAAAAGATGTTGGACGAAGTATTCGGGCTTGCGAGAACGCTGATCGCAAAGGGATGAGTGTCGGGGCAAGTCCCGAGCCACCAGCCTCCGACATTCAACTCGCTTTTGACTCTAAACCCCTAAGTATCACCCCGCCCAGCGGATATTACATACCCGGCACATCCACCAACCCTTCTTCCAATGACTGATCGCTGAAACTGTATGTTCAGTGCCACAACGAGCACATTTAGGCTTTTTCGGCCTCGATTCGACCATTGATTTCTCCTGATTGATAGAGTGCCACCGGTTTCCTTCTACAGCGGGAGGCATATAGACTAACAGGTTTTCGCTCAAAAACCGTCTGACAGTATGGATATCAGCGGGCAGTCGTCCAGAACAGCCGACAGGTCGCTCCAGGCCGACCCCGTGGACCGTGGCGCAGGAGGAGTCTCAGCGGGGCACAGCTTCGGTCCAACTCTTGGCCGAGCGCCGCGTTGACCGAACAGCGACACGGCGGTCTAATAGAAAACACGCGGGAGTTTCATCGTGGGCGCGCAACCGCAACTGGAAGACCTATGAAGTCAGCTTCAACACTGATGTGCATACTATTTGCATCGGCTTCCGCAATGTCCCAGACGCTTCCCGCCCAGAGGAGCGACGCGTACAATCCCCGGTCTACGAATGGGGCGTTCGACCTAGTCATCTACGTCGACGGTGAGAATTTCATCTCGGTCCAGGGCGATCAGATCACATATCAGGTGCAAAACGGCACGCTCCCCCGCAACGCTGGATCCAACTATAATCAGCCCATTCCACGCGCCCGCTTCGGTACTTTCAACATGCAGAAAATCACAGGGCGGGGCAGCGTCGAGCTATACCAGGAGCCGACTCCCGGCAACGACTACACCGCTGTCCTCAGGATCAACGACACACGGGGGGGTGCAGACCTCTACCACGTACGTCTGGAGTGGACATGGAATCCGACCGACCCATCCAACCCGCCCGGAATCCGGGGCGGCGAGTCGGTTCAGGCCAACGTCAGCAGGGCGCGGGACTATGATCGGGACGCGAACGGGGAGTTTGCCTTCCGGGGTCGCGTGGATGGCCTCACTGCGTTCTACATCCGTTCCGACCAGGTGCGCACGCAGGTCTTCACGGGTTCGCGCTCCCGGGGCGAGCGCTTCGCTTTTTCGCAGCCCATTCCAGCCAGACGAATGGAGTCTTTTGAGATCGTCGATGTCAGAGGTCGTGGGAAAGTAGACCTGGTCGAAAGGCCCTGGGAAGGAAACGACTACACCGCCGTTGTCAGGATACAGGATGATTCGCGAGGCGCGGCCGACTACGCCTTCAGACTGGTCTGGAGAAGGCAGAACTAGGAGTCTGTCTGAGTAACCGGATCTGACAACATCCGAGGGCACCAGGTCCGTGTTGGAACCTTGCGAATTGTTCCACGGATCCGTGTTTATCTGCACGCTGGCGGTTGGTCATTAAGACGACAGGCACGGGGCTACTGTGAACTACCCTGTAACGGCGGCCAGCTTCAGAATATTGTGCGCCGTGCAGAGGAGACTCCATTCTCCTGCCACCTGAGACTTCCCGCGGAGAAGGAACTGCCGGAAGCCCCGTGCGTGTTTGATCTGCCCGAAGACGGGTTCGACGGTGTGTTTTCGCAACCGGTATCGGGAGCGAAAGCCGCCTTGTCGCAATCGTCGGTACATTTGCTGTCCGTGTTCGGTCAGTTTGCGGGCAGCGGTTCCCGGGGACGCCTCTCCATGTTTCAGTTTTCCGGGTGCCACATAGCCGCGGATGTGTCGGCGCGCGAGTTCTTTCAGATTATCGTCGGAGAAGTATCCCGCATCAGCCGATAGTTCTCGTGCCTGACGCCCGTTGTTGTCCCGGATCTGTTTCAGAATCGGTTTCAATTCCTGTGAATCGCTGGCATTGTTGGTGAGACTCTGAGCCACAATGATTTGGCTCTCGGCGTCGACCGCAGCTTGCGCGTTATAGGCTTGCACAAAGCCATCCGTTCCTTTCATGATCTCGCTGTCCGGATCGGTAAAGTTCTTCTGCGCCTTCTCCTTTGGCATGCCCGGCGGGGTCTTGGGTTTCCTCCCACCGCGGTATTTCGGTGGTGGCTTTTGCTCCTCTTCTGCCTTGGCTTCAGCCTCGAGCTCGGCTTTGGCTTGCCGTATTTTCTCCAGCCGCTTCTTCTTGTCCGCCACCCAGTCGGGTAGTTCATCGCCTCGTCGGTCCGGGCCGTACTGCTCGTCTTCCTTCCGATCGATGGCTTTCGCTTTTTCGAACCACTCGTCGATTTGTTGGCTCCATTCCCGTTCGACCTTCTTCATCCGCCCGTAACTCATCGCCTTATGCTTTGATGCATTGGCTCGGATCTTCGTCCCGTCCAGAGACACGTGGCCCATCCGCACCATCCCGGCTTTCCGGCACAACCGCAGGACCTGATCGAATAACCCCTTCAGCCCCTCCAGATGCCGTTTCCGAAAGTCATTTACCGTCCGGAAATCCGGCGCGTTCGTCCCCACGATCGCCATGAAATCCACCCGTTCCCGACACGCCTGCGCGATCCGTCGGGACGAATACACTCCCTGGCAGTAGCTGTAAAGCACCAGCGCGCTCATCATCCCCGGATGATAGGGCGGATATCCCCGCTCCTCTTGATAGCAGCTCAGAATCGCACGCAGATCCAGCTCTTCCATCACCAGGTTGCGTACGAAGTGCGCCAGGTGTCCTTCCGGCACCCAGTCCTTCACGTGTGCAGGAAATAGCATCCCCTGGTCCAGGTCCCATTCGCGAAATGTCTTAGCCATGGCTCAGTCTTGCCCACATCAACGTCAACTTCGGTCCACTTGGGATTACTCGGACAGACTCCTAGCTGTAAATTCCAGCTGCGTTGTGAACATCGGGTAAGCGGTATTTCCGAAGATCATTCCAGCAATCGGCGTCGGGCTGATCGACGTGGCCTATCGAAATCTGATGCCCATCGGCATGCCACAATTCGCACAATCGATATACAAGTTAGGACTCGGGAAAGTAATTTAGACAGACTGGCGATTTCACGGCCAGACGCAAGTAGCCGTGACCCTTGTGTCACGTGTGTGCCAACCGAGTGATCAGTAGAGTTATTGTCAAAAGTGGTGTTTAGGAGATTGATTCAAGCGGCGGTCTGATCGAGCTTTGTCACTTCGATTCCATCGTTAAATTTCACTCCAGTAATCACCTTGACCAGATCATCGAATCCTCGTAATCGTCGCCAGTTCTTCTCAGCGCACTGACCCAGCTTGAACATCATGTGCAGCATTCCATCCCGTGTCAGGCAGCCTCTGGATCGCTTGGTTCGGTGTCGAATGGTGGCAAAGGTCGATTCAATGGGATTAGTCGTTCGGATGCTCTGCCAGTGCTTGGCCGGAAAGCCGTAAAAGGCCAGCAGTGCTTCTCTGTCTTTCTGCAGGCAGACAGTGGCTTTCGGATACTTCGGCTCATAGGTTTCAATGAACAGATCGAATGCCTTCTCGGCATCTGCGTGTGTCTCAGCCTTCCAGATCGCGTGCAGTGCCTGTTTCGCTTTCGCCTGGACCGACTTGGGTAAGCAGTTGAGCACATTCATGGTCTTGTGCATCCAGCAGCGTTGTTGGTGTGTCTCGGGATAGATTTCCTCCAGTGCGGCCCAGAACCCCATCGCCCCGTCACCGATGGCCAACTTCGGAATATTCATCCCTCGGGACTTCAGCTTCAACAAGACCTCACGCCAACTCTGTGTCGATTCCCGTACACCGTCTTCGATCGCCAGAAAACGCTTCTCTCCGCGTTCATTCACGCCGATCACGACCAACGCACACAACTTGGTTTGTTCAGCTCGAAGTCCGCTGTAGATACCGTCGGCCCAGACATAGACCCAGCGGTCGGCGTCCAAACGCTGGTCGCACCCGATGCGGTACTCTTCAGCCCAGACCCGTTTCAAGCGCGATACCGTGCTCGCTGACAAGCCCTGCGCCTTCGGACCGACAAGAACTTTCAGGGCCTCACCCATCTCGCCACTGGAGACGCCTTTCAAATACAACCACGGCACGGCGGCTTCCATCGACTGCGTCTTCCGAATGTAGGGGGGGTACCAGGGCCGAGCGGAACGTCACAGCTTCGCCCGTCTTGGCGCGAACCTTCGGGATTTGCACCGTTACCGGACCCAGGCCGGTCTGCAGCTCGCGTTCAGGCAGATAACCGTTGCGCACCACTCCAGCCTTCCCCGTCTCGGTTCGCCGATCGCCGTGCTGGGATAGCAGTTCGGACAGTTCGGCTTCCACAGCGCGTTGGATCAGCTCTTGCGCCCCGGCTCGTAGCAGGTCGGTCACTGGGTCTGCAATCGCTTCTCGATCTTCCAGTTCAATAACGATACTCTTACTCATAGTGGCGTATCTCCTTTGGTTGCTTTGAAGTCTCGTAAACAACAAATCAACCAGATACGCCGCTTTTCTTCAATCCCTCAAACACCAGATTCGGTTATAACTCTGATCAGTATGCACCGTATGCAAAGGATACACGTTGTCGGCTGCGGGCCGCGATCAGGAACCACGCTGATGGCCGAAGCCATGATCGCGTGTTTTGAAATTGACTTGCACAACGAACACGAGGCAAGAATCTGGACCCGGCCACCGCGACAGGCCAACGTTTATCTGACAAAAAGGCCCCGGGATATTGTGCTCGTCGAGAAAGTACTTCGGATCATGCCAAACCTGTTTGTAATCTACATGATCCGTGATCCACGGGACATGATCGTCAGCAAGCACGGAAAAGCTCCCGAGCAATACTGGGCGGGTCTTAAGTTCTGGAAAACTTACACGCCCTTTGGTCGAAGAATCTCGAAACACCCTCGTGTCATTACGGTCCGTTATGAGGATCTAGCAACGAAACCTGATCAGATCCAGGACGAGATTTCGGCGCGTCTGCCCTTTCTCCGAAAACGTGCCGCGTTCACCCGATACCACGAATTAGCCCACGCATCAGATGCATCCGTAAAAGCGCTAGGATCTGTTCGGCCTATCTCGCCGACGAGCATTGGTCTATGGCGACAGCATTTGCCACGCATCGCCGCTCAGCTCGAAATTCATGGTTCAATTACCGCTGATCTAATCGAATTCGGTTATGAGCAGGACCATTCCTGGGAAAAGTTGCTTGACGGAGTCGAGCCGGATTTTTCACAGAGTCGCCAGTCTGAGCACTTTTCGCAACACAGGCTACGGACCATCGCCAGGGGAGCGATCTGGAAAGCGATTCAGGTGCGTTTACGGCATCATCATCTCTATTTTCTGGCCCGGAGAAAACTAAAGGCGCTGTTTGGCAATGCATCCGGACATGGATAGCTACGCCTGGGGTCCCGGCAACTCTATCTTGACGGCTTGTTACGACAGAACCGACAAGCCCGGTTTCTGAGCCGTCGGGCAACAACGATGCTCGCGTCCATCAATGTCTGACTGAACCTGGACAACGGTCCAGGGCAGTCTGTTGTGAAATCCTAGGGGCACTGGTGAAGACCAAAGTATTCTGTATAGGCTTCCACAAGACCGGCACCTCCAGCCTTGCTGTAGCTTTGAAAACATTCGGCTATCGAGTCACCGGTCCCAACGGAGTGAACAATCCCAATACGGAAACCATGCAATCACTATGGCCTATGCACTGGTGGCTCAATACGATGCCTTTCAGGACAACCCTTGGCCAATAATTTATAAAGGACTCGATGTAAAGTATCCCGATAGCGAATTTATTTTGATGTTAAGAGATCCCGATTCGTGAATCTCCAGCCAGGTCAGGCATTTCGGTCGCAAGGAAACGCCAATGCGGCGTTGGATATACGGTGTGGGTTTCCCTGAAGGCAACGAGGCAATCTATGTCAAGCGATTCGAAGGTCACATTGAGGGGGTCAGAGAATACTTCAAAGATCGTCCAGAGGATTTGCTGGTATTGGATTTACCCAAAGGGGATGGTGGGAACAAATTGTGCCCGTTTTTGGGAGTAGACATCCCGAATGCGTTATTTCCACATGCGAACAAATCCAGAGACCGGGAAAATGCGAATGCTTTGAATGTGCGATTAGTCCGAAACGTGAAAAACTTAGTCAATCGCATTGCAAGGCGATCCCCCTGACCGCAATTCCGCTCCAAAGGCGACAATCTTGACCAATTTCACATTTCGAATTCGTCAACCCTCAGAGCGGCAACCGTTTGACAATGGATCGACCGGTGCAGCGGCTTCCCGTCGACTTGACAAAAGAAAATGCGCACTCCCCTGGCGAGTCCAAGTCGAAGAGTGGGCGATGGGCTTACGTTTATCAGCGATCAATTTTGGGTTCTGGACAGCGGGTCCTTTGGAGCTGCCCGGTCTGGACCTGCGTTAACAAATCATGTTGTTGTCCAGTGAAAATGTCAGGGTAAGTGTTCATTGAAAATGTCCGCGAGGATGTCACCGGCAGGAGCCATAGGTTCGTATTTGGGCATCTCGCGATAGTCGAGATACCAGGTATGAGAGGGATGTTGAGGCTTCCACTGACGCGGGGGCTTGAAGGGGGAGGGCGCCTTTTTAGTTTTGGCCTTTGGAAGCGTGGCGGACGGTTTCAGACGACGGGTTTGTAAGCCTCTGAGACGGAGCTGAGGCGCGTGAGCGGGGGCCGTCGTGGTCTTGAGGCAACGCTTGCCGGAATAGACGGCCAGAGAGCCATCCATGCGAATGTGGAGCTGGACCCGAGCGCGTGCATAACTGACGCGATGGGTGTCGGGTTCCAACTGGATGCAGTGATCGGCCAGCGAGACGGTGTTGTCGGCCGAGACGATGCGATCGAACTTAAAGACAAACACGGTGTCCGGATTAAAGGCTCGCGGCAGATTACGAAAGGCGGTGCCGGACTCGGCGGCCGGGACTGCGAATCGTTTGTTGAAGTTGGGGAGAAAGGGATCGAGGAATGTCTGGGCCTGTTGGAGTGTAGAGACCTTGTGCAGACGCAGTTCACTGACGAGGCGGTCTTGGAGGGTACCGAAGAGTCGTTCGACGCGTCCTTTGGCCTGGGGGGACCAGGCGGCAATGGAACGGATGTCGAGTTCGGTTAAGAGACGGCCGAACTGCGTGGAGTCGGGGCGGCCCTGCAGTTGCTCTTCGATGGTGAGTTTCTTCTTCTGTCCTTAGAAGATGGTGTGACGGTCGCGGTAGAGGGCCAACGGTCGCCCGTGCCGTTCGGTGATCTGGCGCAGCAGCAGGAAATAGCCTTGAGCGTCTTCCTGGGGACGGAACACGGCGCCCAGCAGTTTGCCGGTGGCATCATCGATTGCAGCGAGCAAGGTCATCCGTGGCCCGCGGCCCTGGAGCCAGTCGTGGCGCGAACCGTCGATCTGGATCAGCATGCCTTCCTGCGGGTAACGCTCCCGACGCAATCGATGCCGTCGCCGTCGTCGATGAGGGCGGGGGCTGGCGATGCCGGCATCGGCCAGGACCCGGCGCAGGGTGGATCGGGACACCGGAATCTGTTCGCGCTCGTTCAGCAGTTCGGACAGGTGCTGCTGGTTGACCCCGGCGTATGGGCCCCGCGCCAGCGACACGATCCGGCTCCGTTGGCCCGGCTGGATCCGACGTTCCGACTCCCGCCCCCGGTTTCCGTGAGCCAGCGCTTCGGCTCCTTCCGCCCGGTATCGGGCCAACATCCGCCGGACGTGTCGCTCACTCCAACCCAGTAACTCGGCGGCGTGTAGGGCAGTCATCTTGCTGTCGTTGACGCGATTTAAAACCAGTAACCGCTTCTGTTCCTTTGAGTTCAATGTAATCGTCTCCATCATCCTCATAGGGTGACATTTTCACTGAACAGTTATGGGGTGACAGAATCATTGAACAACTACACCTGCGTTAACAAATCATCGAACGAAGGCGTATTATGGTGTTAAATCTACGCGACGTTCGGACACCCTTACGCAGAGCCGAAGGCGGTGATCGTGATGTACAAGTATCGCAAGATGTGGACTCCGGTGGCCGTGCTGATCGCCTCGGTGGCGCTCGCCCAGACTCCGATCCAGAGCCCGCAGGAAACCTCGGTGATCGAAGGCTTCGTCGTCCGTCTGGGTTCGGGAGAACCCCTGGCGAAGGCGCAGGTGATACTCCGACCCGAGCAGGGCCGACGACCCGTGTTCGGCGCTCTCACCGATTTGGACGGCCGCTTCCGGGTAGCAAACATCAGCCCGGGCAGCTACCGACTCCATGTCGAACGGGAGGGCTACGTCGACCAGCAGTACGGACAGGTCAGCCCTGCTCGACCGGGCACTGTCCTCATACTGGCGCCCGGGCAGGAAGTCAAAGACGTCGTCATCAGCCTGGTACCGACAGGGACGATTTCGGGCCGGATATTCGACGAAGATGGCGAGCCGATTGAGGGGGCGACCGTTCGCGTGCTGTGGTATGACTACGTGGATGGCGAGAAAGTCCTCTCCCGCTCCCGCTCCGCGAATACCAACGACCTCGGCGAGTACCGCCTGTACTGGCTGATCCCCGACGATTACTACGTCAGTGCAACCTACGAAGACCGCTTTCGCCAATTGAGAACCCTGCGCGAAGCTGTCCGGGCGGCGGCTCCACTTGCCCCGCCTGGTAGTGGAACATTGCCGCCGTCTGGGCCACGGATGCCGGAAACCCTCGCGCAAATCTACGTTGCCACGTACTACCCCGGGGTCAACGATCCCCTTTCGGCTTCGCCAATCTCGGTCGGACCCGGTGTCAATATTCGGGCCATCGATTTCACACTCCTGCCGACCCGGGCCCGGGCTGTCAGGGGAACGGTGATTGGACCTTTCTCTCCTGAAGAGGACGCGTCACCGAACGTGATCATTGTTCCACGGGGCGGTGTGACCCGGAACCGTATCAGCTTTCGTCGGAACGGTAACCGGAACAATCGCGGCAACCGGGACGGCAGTTTCGAGTTGACCGGCGTGGCCCCGGGCTCCTACACCCTGGCAGCTATTGTGAGGATGGGTGGACCCGACCGCGGTAGCCGACGACTGTTCACCGGTTTCTTCGACATCGAGGTCCGGGATGAAGACGTCGGGAACCTGATCATTCCTGTAGAAACCGGAATCCAGATTTCCGGCCAGGTCCTCGTCGATGAGAGCGCTAACGAGCTTGACGTTTCCAGGTTGCGTGTCCGCCTGGAGCCGATCAACCGGCTGCCGATCGACGAACCCAACGCACGCGTGGACAACGACGGCAGCTTCGTCGTAAACAATGTGCCGAGGGCGGGACACCGCCTCTCGGTGACCGGCCTTCCCGCCGACGCCTACGTTGCCTCCGCGAGGGTCGGAGGGCAGGATGTGCTGGCGTCCGGATTCCAGGTTGTACCCGAAATGCCCGGCCTGGAGTTCTGGATCAGTGGTTCCGGAGCACGCCTCAATGGGGCAGTGGGCGTGGCTGACGCGCCCTTCACCGGGGCCCAGGTCGTCCTGATCCCGGATGACCCGGCACGAGCCGAACTCTATAAGGTGGCCAGCGCCGACCAGTACGGTCGCTTCTCGATGCGGGGAATCGCTCCTGGGAACTACCGCGTGTTTGCATGGGAGGATGCCCCAACCGGCGCCTACCGGGATCCGGAGTTTGTGCGTCGCTACGAGGATTGGGGTGAGCGGATCCGTGTCGAGCACGCCGATCAAGTACAGGCCCTGCCGCGTCTGATTCCGGCCGGGAACTGACCGACGGGCGCGATCAGGGAATCCGTCAAGAATGGAGAATGGAATTCAGTCCCAGGCAAGGATGGACGACCACCCGAAGGGCGGTTCACCTCGCTTTGCTTTCTGGTTCGGTAGCAATCACGTGTACGTATCAGAAACTCTTACGCATTGTAAACGTTGCAGTCTGTGGCGATAAACTTCGTCGACCGAGATTCGAGTTGCGCGCCGACAAAGTCAATCGGACCCATAAGCTATTTTCCTAAGAGACGGATTTCTCCTGCGCACACTTCTGTCGACACTGTCTGTATCATCCCATCCTCCTTCAGAACAATCGCTAGTCACGCCGGAGATGGGCTTTCTTGATACTTGCTACCGTGATGGCATGTGTTTTTGACCGCACCATCGTTATCGCGAGGGTCTGCAGGTCGGACGTGATCAATCCATAGCAACACGCGAAAGCGCCACCGCCTGTGTCGATGAAATCCGAAGGCCTAAATTCTAAAGACGTTGACGGTGCCCTTGACCCTGTCCCATTCCGCCTTGCAATCCTGCCCGGCGCCTGTCGACACGTGGCACACTTTCCTCACACCTTGATGCGTGAACGCCGCCATGATGCAGCCAGTAAAATTGTAACTGATGACATCTTCGCTCTGCGACGCAACCGAGTTGATGCCATTCTTGGCGAAACGCAGGTATTTGTGGCTGTGGTTGTAAATACCGTTTTGGACCCCATGCGAGCAAAACCTGTGCCATCCGTGCCGGCTTCATCCGTGGGCATCCACGCATAGGCGTTGCCTACCTGTAGAACTCTTTCCAACATGCTAAGACCCCGGTCGTTCTCCGCTCGGATACGGTTTCTTCGGTCTTGAGCGACAAGCGATCTCAACCCTGCGCTCGCGAACTCCACTCGAGATGATGACAAATGAAAGTTCGAAGAGTCAATCAGCCCGCCGAAAGGCTCAGCCGACCTTGCTCCGCAGGCCGCATGGGCGTCTTGAATCTTCCATCCGTCCTCTATAAGTGTGCCCTCGCTTCTCGCGGCGCTACCCACTTCCGCTCTCGGGCTACGGCCACCACGAAACCCCAACGGTGAACCGAACCGATTCGGCCCAGATGTCGAGGAATGTGTGCGAATGTTCGCTCGTCCCGCCACCCGAGATGTTGCCAACCTCGACGTCTTTGAACCCTCCCTTGCTCCCCTTGAAGTTCACATCGAGGGCCCACGTCTCAGACAGGAAGATGGCGAGTCCGCCTCCCAGGCTGGAGGTCGCCCTTCCCCCGAAGTCGGTGGTGGTCCGTTCCCGGTGCTTGAGAACGTCGCTCACAGGCAGAATGTAACGGCAAGGTCGCCATAAGGGACCCACCGGCGACGGCTATTGGCCAAGTGCAGCCTCACCCCGAGGTCGATGTGGCCAAATGTCACTTTGTCGAACCCATCAAACCCCCGGACGTCGACGTCGGCTTCGTATATGCCCATGTACGGTGTGACGATCCCGTTGAGGCCATAGCCGACCCGACCGCCCACCAGTCCTCCTCTGTCACTCGGGTCGTGCTGGAAGGCGATGGCCGTCCCTCCGAGATCCAGACCGAATACCCAGCCTTCAGTCGTGGACTGTTGAGCGCTGCCGTCGACAACGGACCCGAGGCAGAGCAGGACCGAGAACAGTATTGCAGCGAGTGCCTTGGTCATGTGCGCTGTTCTTCCGCTATGATTTTGCTCATCGTGCGATCAGCATCGTCACCCGATGCGGCTCGGTTCCCGGCCCCAGTCTCCGGGCCCCGTGAGCATCTCTTAGAGTGAACGGGCGATGCATGAGGATGTCCTGCTTGCCGTCCTGGTTGAGGTCCACCAGCCAGGTGTATTCCTCGTCGTTGGGGATGGCGAGGGCCACCTCCTGATGCCGCGCGGCGAACAGACTCGGCCCCGGCACGCCGACAATGGCGTTCATGATCCGAGGGTGATCCGCGATGAGCAGGTCTGAGCGGCCGTCGCCAGTCACATCCCCGATGCGCAACGTCGTGTTGAACGCACGCGGCCAACTCTTTTGATTGTTCCGGCTCTCGTGCGTCGCTCCTCGAAGCACGAGGTCCAGCGGCACCCACCCCGGCTCGCGATGGCTGGGCACGCCGTCTAACGCGATTCTGCGGGTGGTGTTGGGTGTGTTGGGGTAGCGACCATTTTCCATTCGGTAGAACTCGAGATCCAGCCAGACGTCATCACCCATGAACCCCTTGATTCTCTTCCAGAGGCCATTTTCGAGGAACCTGACCTGGATGGTTGTGAACATCAGCTCCATCTGGCCGTCTCGATCGAAGTCGTGGCGTTCCATCCCGAGCTGAATTCTGTCATCCGACTGGAACGCGATGTCGACGCCCTGTGCGAACACGGTGCCGCCATCGGCTGTCGGTGCGCCGAAATGCACCTCATAGGTGGAATGCTTGCCGGACATGCTCCTGCCCTCCAGCGAGTAAACAACGAGATCACCGACGCCGTCCCCGTTCAGGTCGGCCAACGAGTGCAGCACCCTTCCTGTCATGTCTCCGGTAGCGAGCGAAGAAAGGCCGTCAGAGTCGAATGCCACATCGGTAATGAAGGTCCTGGCAGCCGGGGCAAACAGCCCACGCTCGTCTTGGGTGTGCACCTCGAAGTGGTTCTCCTTCCAGAACACCAGGTCGCTGCGACCATCGTGGTTGTAGTCGATCTCGTGGACACGACTCTGAGACCAGGGGTCGTACCGATATCCGTCGGCTCCGTAGATCCCACTCATGTCGGTGGGGGGGCCGATCTTCACTGGATCGGCGAACGCGCCGCCGCTCATCTGGATGAACACCCAAAAGCCATCGACGTCCGGCACGACCAGGTCGTCGCGGTCGTCGTCGTTTACGTCCCGCGTGAGGTCTACGTGGGGGATTTCTTCTCTGCGAGGCGGGTTGAAGTTGGACGCAACCGCCACCAACGGGCGTTCTGTCGCAGATTCGGGATCGAACCAGCTCAGGCTACCGCGCTTGTAGGTGATCAACCGGTCGTACCCGCCGATGTTGGCCACGTCGACGAACAACACTTCGGGACCGAGCGTGCCGTCGAGTCTCGGCACCCAGGTCCCGTCGCCGAACGCGTAGATGCGCAAGCGAGGGTCGTCGTTCTCGTCGATGTTCACCACGGCAAGTTCCGCGACAGCGCCACCGAGAAGGAACCCCGTCAGAACGGTCTGGCGTTTCGCGGAGCCGATGACGACCTCGTACTGCTCGAAAGTGAATTCAGCGTGAGAAGTCGAGGAGACCCCGATGCCGCCCGCCGGCGCCTTGGCGGTATGCGTCATGCATCCCGATAGGAATACTCCAACAACCAGCAGAGCGCACAGGCTGCGTCGACGTATGAGGGCAACCTGTGTGATCCTGGTGCTAAGATTCCGGGAAATTGGTCGATTCGTCATGCCCATCACCTCACCACTGCACACTACGCTTCGTCCGTCGGGGTCAGGGCCCCGACTGTCGCAGTTTTTCAACTGTGACAAACGGGTCGGGATTCTGTAGGAACGCCGGGAAACTGACACTCTCATCGATCAGGCCGACGATGGGAAAAATCGCCCATGAGGAGCTGACTGTCGAAGACGAGGGCCGTGTCTCTTCAAGAACAGCTGAAAACACAAATTGTCCTTGGGATCGTACGAGTCTGATCGTGACCGACAGTTCACTCTTCAGGCGGCTGCCCGCGGGTTGTAACGCACGGGTCTTTCCGATCATCTCCGAGGCGTCCCTCGGCGAGCTTCAGGGCCATCTTTCGTGATGAGCTGCGGCCTCCTCCATCCCACGAAGGTTCCTTCAGCTGGATTGTATTTCGTGGGACGGCTTATTCTTCCTATGCTCAAGTGCGTAGGAGTTTCGGGATGAGGCATAATTCTGAAGTGTGATAGTGAGCGTCCCCAAATGCCACGTACTGGTAAGCACGATGGTCGGAGTTTCACCGAGACTCAAAATGTATGTTAAAAGCTTGGCCTCAAGACTTACTTCAGCCATAGTTGTGCCAATCCGGAAATCAGGAGGTGCGTCATGAGCATTAAACGAAGTGTTGCTGCTGTGGTTTTTTCGCTCGTGTTTGTCATGCTGGGCGGAGTGGTTTTAGCAGCCCACCACTCCCGCACGGGCTACGAAAGTGAGCGTACGATTACCCTCACAGGAGTCGTTACGGAATTCAGGTGGAGAAACCCCCACACGTTTCTTGTCTGGACGGTGACGGACGACGCGGGGAACGAGGTGGAGTGGGCGGGTGAAATGCTGTCTATCCAGACGGTGACCAGTTGGGGTTTGACGCGTAGCTCATTCCAGCCCGGGGACGCAGTGACAGTGACCGCCTTTCCCGCTACGCGGGGTGCGCCCGTCAGCATCGTTCAAAAGATCGTGATGACTGCGGATGGTAAAGTTGTGGTGGATCAAACTCCGGAGGAAGCCTTCCGGTAAGTGTTGGAACGGACCGGGGTCGATTGAAGTTCGGAGGCGCCACCTCGCCCGAGCGAGAAGGGATGACATGGCGCATGACTCATTCTTCAGACATTGGGGAGATACGGCAAATGCGAAACCGAATTGTTTTATCGATTGGCTTGATGGTAGTGGCAATAATGGCTGCTTCGCCGGTCGTGTCCGCTCAGACCTCGCAACCTCGCGCGTGGCTGCCGTGTCCACAATGCATGAGTGACGAAGCGACAGCCGAAGCCCGCCGACAGACTGCAGACCTGTCCTTTGACGCTCAAGACTTGTCCGGAGTTTGGGGCCCAAAGCCCCGCGCGGAACGGCAGTTCAGCGTACCGCCGCCCCCTCTCACATCGTTGGGACAAGAGCGGTACGATGCCACGAGGTCCGAGGAGACGCCGGACGGGGAATCGATTTCCAATTCGAAAGACCCGATTCTGACCTGTGATCCAATGGGCTGGCCGCGCTTGTTCACATATAACTACGGATTCGAGTTCGTCCAGCTGCCTGACAGGATGTTCCAGTTCTTTGAGTGGGGCCATGCTTGGCGCACGATCTGGACAGATGGGCGGGCGCTTCCCGAGAACCCGGATCCACGCTGGTTGGGATATGCCGTGGGCCGATGGGAGGGAGACACGTTCGTTGTCGAGTCAAACGGCTTTGATGACAGATCATGGGTTACAGAAAACCGGCAAGATCGTCGATGGGGCTGGCCGCATAGCGACGCGATGCGGCTGGAGGAGCGTTACCGGCGAGTGAGCCACAACGATATCGAGGCCACCCTGACCGTCATCGATCCGCTGACGTACACCGAGCCCTGGGTCACTACCAGCGATATCTTCCTGACCCCGGGTGCCGAGATCGGGGAGTATTTCTGCGTACCATCCGATTCAGATGTTTACAACAACCGGATACTGCTGCCGTCGCATGGTCTTCCGTCCGGGAATTGAAAACGGCGGGGAGCGCGAATCAGGTTAGCTGTTGGCCCAGTCGCAGTTCGACTGGGAGCCCGTCGCCCCAACCGTACTTGTCTCTGGCAAGTTGCCGCACGTCACAGAACAACGCGCTGTCCGCGTCGGGGTCCAGGACACGGCTGGTGGCGTTCCACCTCAGACCGCCGACTCTTACCGTCACCTCGGGTGTAGCGAGCAGGTTTTTGACCCAGTCGGCGTTGAATCCATGCTCTGCCAGCACAAAGAACCGTCCGTCCCGTTCAACAAACCATATCTCAATTTCCCGTGGACGGCGGGTCGTACGGCCGAGGGTCGTCAGGTACAGGAACTTTTCGTCGTCAACACCCGCAGTCATGGTCGATTGCTATTGTACGTCGGCCACGATTGCGTTAGAAATAGTCAGTATTCCCCCGGGTTCTCGACACAGATCGCAACAGCAAACAGTCTGGTGGAAAGCGATGCGACATGCAGCGGGAATGGCGAGTGTGCATCTATCCGGGGTCGGGCTGAGCGCTTCAACTTTGCATTCTGGTCACAGTCTAAAGAGTCTGTTGATTTTGACGATGAAGGCCCGGTTGACCAGCGGCGGGAACCCGCTGGATCCGGTATCGCGACCATCACTGTACACGACGAACAGTTCACTGCCGGGACGATACTCCCAGCGGAACCGCGCGTTGGTCGAGAAGGTCTGGCTGCTCGAACTGTATTGGGTCAGCGCACTCACAAACATGCGGGGCGTTATCGTATAAGTGGTGCGCCCGGCGATGACGGATGTGGTGAACTGTCCTCCCGGCAGACTCACCCAGTTGAGGGAAAAATTTGGCTCGAGTGCAAAACGCGGCGTGAAATCTGTCCGTCCTCCCCGCAGGCCCAGCGTCCGCTGCGTACCGCCATAAAGCGACCCCTGTTGATACGATAGTCCCCCTGACAGCTTATGTTGCCTGCCAAGGAAATATTCGGCAAACAGGCTCCGGTATGTGTAGCCCCCAACGGGGACAGTCACGTTCGACTCGATATCGAAGGGCTCGGGGATCAACTCGTAGTCGCGCGTGTACCGGATTGTCAGGCGATCACTGTTAAAGAACTCGATGCCGAACTCGCCTCTCTGTTCACGGAAGTCAAGACGACCCTGGTTGTTCTCGATGTAGTCGACGCTGCCCTGATAGATGAACCGACGGATCCGATTCCCTCCTGGCCGCGGGCTGAACCGTGCCTGCGCGAAGTGCCGCACGAAATCGGTGCGCCGGAGGAATCCGACTTCCGGATCGAACTGCTCGCCCACCTTGAGGCGTTCGACCTGAAGACCGTAACGGTCACCCCCATAGCTGAAACGCGTCAGATAGCTGACGTTGCCGCTTGTGACACCCGGTTTGTCGGTCCGTGCATAGTAAGCGTTCATGTTCAGTGCCGGCGAAAACGAGTAGAGTCCGTCCACCCCGAACGTCTGTCCGGGGCGAACCCCTGTCTCGTCGCGCCGGGTATAAAGCACACCGATATTGCTGCGCTCGAAAACATCCCGCTTCACGCGGATGACGGAAAAATTCGTAGGTGACGCGTTCGATGGCGCGTCTTCTCGCGCATGGATGTTGAGCATACCCAAAGAATAGGCGCCTACGCGTCCCGTCAGGCGCGCTCCACCGCCGATCGGGACCGGCCGACCGTTGTTCAACCCGATGCGGCGGCTGAAAAACAACACTGGAGTGTTGTTGCCTACAGCGCGACCGCCAAGACCACCGCCCGAGCCGAAGGTAAAGAGGCCCTGGCCTTCGAGAAAAAACTCCCGTCGTTCTGGAAAGAACTGGCTGAACCGTGTCAGATTCACCTGCCGCGTGTCCTCTTCCACCTGAGCAAAATCGGTGTTGTAGGTTAAATCGAGCGTCAGGCTATTGCTCAGCCCATACTTTGCGTCAAGGCCGACATCGCGATCGATTCTATTCTCGAACGCCGGCGTTGCCTCTCGATCCGTGCGAACACCAGCGATGGCATACGGCTTCAGTTCGAGATTGAGACCTCTCGGCGGTGTTTCAAGCGTCAGGCTGGCGCCCAGCGATATGGTGAAGATGGCGCTGTTCCCGAGATACGCCGGCATCGGGGGGATGAAAGCCCATTCGTTCTTTCGGCGAATAATCCGGCGGAGTATCACGCCCCACACCTGATTCGGATTCGAGTCATAGCGTAGGGATCTGAACGGAATCGCAAATTCGGCCGACCAGCCCTGATCGAAGCGTTGCGTCCGCACGTCCCACACTGCGTTCCAGTTCGAATCACTGCTGGCGCCGTCATCTGTGACCGCCTGGTCGCGCTGTGCACCGAGCGGGCTCGTCTGAAAAAAAACACTGTTCCGCTTGTCGTTGAACGTATCGAGGGCAATCGTCAGGTTCTGGTTCTGGAGGATGTTGTTTGAGTCGCGCCGCATCTCATTCGCAATCATCCGGTCCGGCTCACTGTCCCAGCACAGCGCAGCGATGTACAGGTTGGTATCGTCGAAGAATATCCAGACCTCGGTTTTCTCCGTGGCTGGCGCGCCTTCGACAGGGTCCAGCTGGGTAAAACCGGTGAAGCTGGGGACTTCGCGATAGTAGGGTTCGTCGAGCTGGCCGTCTAGCGTCAGGCCTTCCAGGATGCGCACCGCCGTGATATTGACGGCGCCGTCAGAGGTGCGCGTGAGGGTTTCTGCGGGAACCGACTGCACGGTCTCTGCGGACATGAGCGGCGACACGCCGAGCACAGCCAGAGTGAGACCCGCCGCGGGCAAGCCCATCTTTAGGATCAAATGCATCATGAATTCCTTCAGGTAATGAGAGAGATGGGCGTGTCGAAACTCTGAACGATTCTTCCCTACAATCTGTCTTGCCGAGGGCAGGCAACCTTCACATCGATCACCGCGGATGGCCACAAGGCGGAATCCGGTTGCCCGGGTCGCACACACGGCGAAAATCTCTTCCAGGCGGAGTCGGGGGCGAGGTCTCGCCGTGCGCAAACACACTCCCTCAAATGAAGACCCTTCCGCAAACAGTAGCTTAACCTTCCCTCGGCCGCCGAAACGACCCATTTCGATCTGTGGCGTCCCCAGCCCGAAGCGCTGCGGGTCGCCTGATGCTCCGATTCCGCCACCGCGGCGACACCATGGGGGAGGTTCATCGAAGGGGCAGGTTGATCGAACACGGAGGTTGGAACACACGATGCGATCGAAACGAGTCCGGCCACAAGATTACCAGATCGTAAGACCCCAAGATGGGCAGTGTTGGCTTCGACACGCACGCCCTGAAGAAGTGGGACGGAAAGACGTCAACATTGCGGTTGGGTCCGGCCAGGGTCGCTATTCGGCCGATATATTCAGCGTTGGTTGCTGCCGCCGGAAACAGCTGCCAGCGGCCCTCACCCAGATCCCAGATGCGGAAAGCCGCGTGTCATGTATCAATCCGTGTTTTTCCTGGTGTCGGCAGCTCAGAACATCTGCGAAACTGGATGTGGATGCGCGGGAAACCGTGAAGTCCTTGCGACAATTCAATGTTTAGGAGGGAGCAGACACATGGAGCACGTACGGGATCTGTTGAAGGCAAACCTCGAAGAGGTCGAGCGCTTGCTTAGCACAAAAACTGTTGTGGGTGAACCGATCAAGGTTGAGGGAGTCACGCTGATCCCCCTCATCAGCATCGGGTTCGCCTTTGGTGCCGCCGGGGGGGCAGGCCAGGCCGAGAAGCCGGGGACAGGTGAAGGTCAGGGCGCTGGAACCGGTGGCGGCGGGGGATTCAAGCCCGTAGCCGTAGTGGTCATCACCGAAGACGGTGTGAGAGTGGAATCGATCAAGGGAGCTACGGCCAACGTCATCGAAAAGATTGGTTCGGCCCTGGGCGCTGCCGCGAAGCGTTCGCAAGGGGGTTCGGATACGACGGACTGAATTATGTGGCTAATGTCGCTGGTGGCACTGTGGATCGCGCTGCTCCTAGTGTTGTTCGTGCCGGCAGACCTATCGCTGGAACTGGAACGCAGACCAACGTTCCACGTGCGCGTGGGCTTCCGTTGGCTGTTGTTCCGCGTGCGGCGAGACCTGGCCCCGACGCGCTCAAGGTTTAAAAACCAACCCAGACGACTGCGGCCCGGTCCGATTCCACTCCGGACCCTGATAGCGGTCGGCAAAGTCCCGGGACTCTGGGCGAGCGCTCGACGGTTCGCGCGTCGCCTAGTGGTCCCCGTCAAACAGACTGTAACTTATCGAGCTTCTTTCGGGCACGTTGAACTTTTTCAAGAATATCGGAAGCCGTTGCGGTCCAAATGAAGGGCTTCGGGTTCTGATTGTGACCCCCGACATATTCCTCCACGGCCTGGATTAGCTCAGGAACCGAATGGAAAACCCCGCGCCGAAGCCGTTGTTCGGAAAGATCCCGGAAGAAGCGTTCGACCATGTTCAGCCAGGATGCACTGGTCGGTGTGAAGTGCACATGAAAGCGCGTGTTGCGCTTCAACCAGTTGACGACTTTCTGATGTTTGTGCGTGGCGTAGTTGTCGCAAATGATATGGATCTGTTTGTCTTTCGGCACGGAACGTTTGATCTGATTGAGAAACCGGATCCATTCCTGATGACGATGCTTCGGCATACAGGTCCCGATAATCGAGCCGTCCAGCGTATTGAGCGCGGCGAACATCGTGGTCGTCCCGTTGCGTTTGTAGTCGTGGGTGAGGGTGCCGCACCGCCCCTTCTTCAGAGGTAACCCGGGTTGCGTGCGGTCCAGGGCCTGCATCTGGCTCTTCTCATCGCAGGACAAAACAATGGCGTTTTCCGGAGGGTTCAGATACAAACCGACCACATCCTCCAACTTCTCGACAAATTGTTTGTCGTTGGAAAGTTTGAAGGTGCGTGCCAGATGAGGCTTCAAGCCATGAGCCCGCCAGATTCTCCCTACCGTGGACTCGCTGACGCCGGTTGCCCTGGCCATCAAGGACCGGCTCCAGTGCGTGGCGTTCGGAGGCTTCCCTTCGACCGTCTTCTTCACGATCCGGGCCCGCTTCCGGCGGCCGATCGAGGGAATCCGTCCACTGCGGGAAGCGTCCTTTTCGATTCCCCCGAGGCCATCTTCAACGAAACGATCGCGCCAACGTCCGGCCTTTTGACGAGTGATGTCCAACTTGGCAGCGATCTCCTGATTGTCCAGACCCCCGGCGGCCAGCAAGACAATTCGAGATCGTTCCGCCAACCGGACCGCCACACTGCGGCTTCGGCTCAGTCGCTCCAGTTCCTTCCGCACAGGAATGTCCAATTTAATCGTCGGTGCTCTCCTCATATATACTCAGACGTAGGAAAGCTGAATAAGTTACATTAACTGTGACGGACTACACTAGCCCGGTCGGTGCGGGTCCTTCAGATTAGAGGCAGGGTGCGTCTGGGAACCGGCGACCCAGCCGATACAGGCCGACTCTGGGCGCTGGTCGGTCCCGCAACACTCTGCTGTAACCGACCCACCTGGATTGACGTTGCTTTGGAGCCCGATTTTTCTAAGGTGTGCCTGACGGGCACGGTGGAAGGGACGTTCCGACTCTACCCGGCCAGACTGGCCTACAGCCTCGGCTCTCTGATCTTTTCGGTCGTGACGATGCGTCTTGTGTTGGCAGTTATGAGGAGCCGACCGTGGAAACATTGAGAGTCGAAATTCCCATCCGAAGGGCCTGGTACGTGATGGCGACCCCGATCCCGTAGGTGTCTTGAAAGTGCATGGCAAGACTTTCCGTCGGGCACTCTCTCAGCAGAAACGCCAGGGTCGATTCCACCTCGGCCGGTATTGCGGCGCCGAGCGTGTCACCTATCGAGACCTCGCCTACACCGAGGGCGAGCAATTCCTGGACGATCCCAGCCACTTGGATCTTGTCGATGAGTCCTTCGTATGGGCATTCCCAGCATGGCGGGCCCTATCAGCTTTGGCGGAAACGGCAAAGAAGCTGAGGCCCTCGATCAAGCCTTCGAACTGGCCTGCGGATCATGGTCGCGCCCATGGCGGCTTGCGCCCTTCAAGAAAGGCCTTCATGCCAGCTTGCGCTTCGTCACTGGATCGTGCCTTGGCCAAAGCCTTCGCAGCGTAGTCGACGCCCCGGTCTGCTTCGAGCCGGGAGACTTCGGCGATCAGGCTCTTGGTGGCCGCTATCGCGCCTGGCGCTGCGCTGAGAATCTGTTCAATCTTGGAATCCATCGCTTTGTCCAGTCCTTCGACATCCGGAAGCACATCGTTCACCAGGCCAATTTCGTGAGCCGTATCGGCGGGGAACCGCTCGGCTGTCAGGAAATACTCCCGAGCGCGCCCTGTACCGATCCGAGCTAGAACAAACGGGGAGACAACCCCGGGGACAAGGCCGATGCGAACCTCGGTGAAACCGAAGATCGCCGACCTTACAGCCAATGCAATGTCGACGGCCGCAACCAAACCCGCGCCTCCTGCTAGCGCCGCGCCGTGAATGCGGGCAATGACGGGCTTAGGACAGGCGGCGATCGTCTGAAGCATTCGAGAGATTTCGACGGCAACCGACCGGGCCTGTTCGAAACTTTGACCGATCGACCGTCGCATCCAGTTCAGATCCGCTCCAGCGCAAAACGATTTGCCATTCCCCCGGAGGACGATTACCCGAACGTCCGCCCGGTTCCCGAGGTCCTTAAACGCCGTGGTAATGCGGCTGACTAACTCATCGTTGAACGCGTTGTGCACCTCCGGACGATCCAGGACGATCGATGCAACGGCTCCATTGATCTCGGTTTGAAGCATGCGGTCTTTCTGACTTTCAGCTCTGTCTTCTATTCGAAAGGAGGTCCGATGGGACCTACATTCTGAACACTCCGAATTCTGTCCGTTTTTCCGGCTGGTTCATTGCAGCCGAGATTCCAAGAGCCAGAACATCTCGGGTCTCGGCCGGATCGATCAGACCGTCGTCCCACAGGCGAGCCGTGCTGAAATAAGCGCTGGCTTCTGAGCGATAGCGATTCACTATCGGCTCGAGGAACTCCCGCTGTTCGTCCGGTGTCATGTCTTCACCTTCGGAGCGCAACCGGTCCAGCTTGATCTGTAACAGGACGCTGGCAGCCTGCTCACCGCCCATGACCGAAATTCGGGCATTGGGCCACATCCAAAGCTGCCGCGGTTGGTAGGCCCGTCCGCACATGGCGTAGTTGCCCGCGCCGTAAGATCCTCCGATGATCACCGTGAACTTCGGAACAGCGGCGCTGGCGACCGCATTTACCATTTTTGCGCCGTCCTTAATGATGCCTCGGTGTTCGAACTGTTTGCCGACCATGAATCCCGTGATGTTCTGCAGGAACACCAGGGGAACGCCGCGTTGACAGCAGAGTTCGATGAAATGGGTGCCTTTCAATGCGCTTTCTGAGAAGAGGATTCCGTTATTCGCTACGATCCCGACGGGGTAACCGCGGATGCGGGCAAAGCCGCAGATGAGGGTGGGAGCGTAAAGTGCCTTGAAATCGTGGAACACGCTTGCGTCCACGATTCCACGAATGATCTGGCGGACATCGTAATTCCTTCGCGGATCGGTCGGGACGGCTCCGTAGATCTCGGCCGGATCTTCCGCAGGTTCTTCGGGTTCGGCAACTTGAAGCTGTCGCCTGTATGGGGGAGGCATGGAGCTGAAAATCTCGCGCACGATCCGCAGGGCATCCGCATCGTTTTCGGCATAGTGGTCGGCGACGCCGGAGATCCGGCAGTGCACATCGGCGCCTCCCAACTCTTCTGCGGTCACTTCTTCTCCCGTGGCGGCTTTTACCAGCGGCGGTCCGGCCAGAAAAATCGTCCCCTGATTCTTGACGATCACCGATTCGTCGCTCATCGCCGGCACGTATGCACCGCCTGCCGTACAGGAGCCCATAACGGCAGCGATCTGATAAATGCCGTCGGCCGACATGCGGGACTGGTTATAGAAAATCCTTCCGAAGTGGTCTCTGTCGGGGAAGACCTCGGCCTGTCGAGGTAGGAAGACACCACCGGAGTCGACCATGTAGACGCACGGCAGGCGGTTCTCCATTGCTACTTCCTGGGCCCGCAGGTGCTTCTTCGCGGTTATAGGGAAATAGGTCCCACCCTTGACCGTCGCGTCATTGGCAATGACGACGGCTTCCCGTCCGTGGATCGTTCCTATGCCGGTTACGATTCCGGCCGATGGCGCACCCCCGCCATACATGCCTTCGGCGGCGAGGGCGCCGAGTTCGAGGAATGCGGACCCGGGATCAAGCAAGGCGTCGACCCGCTCGCGCACGAAGAGCTTGCCGCGGCTCCGATGCTTCTCCACAGAGGCTTCTCCACCCCCCTGTTTGACACGGGCAAGCTTCTCACGCAGCTCATCGACAAGAGATTCCATCGCTTGCCGATTTTCTTGGGCCTTGGAATCGGATTTCACGGTCATGAGCGAAGAATTTCCCTTGCGATTAAGATGCGCTGGATCTCGCTGGTGCCTTCGCCAATAGTGCAGAGCTTGGCGTCCCGATAATACTTCTCCGCGGGATAGTCTTTGACGTAGCCATAGCCGCCGTGGATCTGAACGCACTCGTTCGCCGCCCGCACGGCTACCTCGGATGCGTACAGCTTCGCGATCGAAGCCTCCCGTGTGGTCTTTGCGCCGCTTTCCTTCAACCAGGCAGCACGGTAGGTCAGCAGCCTTGCCGCATCGATTTCGGTGGCCATGTCCGCCAGCTTGAACTGGATGGCCTGGAAATCAGAAATCGGTCTGGCAAATTGGACGCGACCCTTTGAATAGTTCAACGCAGCCTCGTAGGCGCCTTGCGCAATTCCGAGCCCGAGAGCCGCAATCCCGACTCGGCCGCCGGAAAGAATTTCCATCGAGTCGCGGAAACCGCTGCCTTCCGTGCCCAGGAGGTTCGATGCGGGAATCCTGCAGTCGTCTAAAATGATCGTTGAGGTGTCACTGGCGCGGAGGCCCAGCTTGTTTTCCTTTTTTCCTGACTGAAATCCGGGCGTTCCTCTTTCGATTATGAAAGCCGAGATGCCGTCATGGCCCTTGGTGGAATCGGTTCGGGCCATTGCCACACAGACGTCAGCGGAAGTCCCGTGGGTTGTGAAGGCCTTCTCGCCGTTCAGGACCCACACATCACCGTCGCGCTTGGCCGTCGCCTGCATGGCTCCGGCGTCGCTGCCGGAAGAGGCTTCCGTCAGACTCCATGCACCGATCTTTTCACCTCGTGCCAGAGGCACAAGAAATCGCCGTCGCTGGTCTTCGCTTCCGGTGAAGTAGATGTGTGCTGCGCATAGCGAGTTGTGTGCCGCAACGGAGATACCGATGGATCCGTCGACACGAGATAACTCTTCGACGATCGCCACATACTCCTGATATCCGAGGCCCGCGCCGCCATAGTCGACGGGGACCCGTACCCCCAGGCAACCCAGCTCTCCAAGCCTGTTCAGAACCTCGCGAGGAAAATACTGGGCTTCGTCCCAATCCATAACGTGTGGACGAATCTCTTTCTCCGCAAACTCGCGGATGGTCTGGCGGATGGCCTGAAGTTCTTCGGATTGGCTAAAGTCCATGTATGTTTCGACCGCTCACGCGGCAATCGGCCTTCCGTGCTCGCGTCAAACCGCTGATTATCGCTGACTCCAGCTATATTGAAAAGGCGTATCACACTAAAAGTCGGGACGGAGGACCGGACGAGCGGAATTGAGAGATCTGGATCTCCTCTCCGTAGTCGGCGTAGTCGCCGGCGGCACGGCGCGCCCGGAAATCGCCCCAGTTGATCGGCCGGTACCGGGCCGGATCGTTCTCGTCGCACAGCGAAGACAACGGCGCATAATCAACGGCGTAGGCCGGATTCAGAAAGAACGGTGCGCTGTTGCGGGGGACTTCGCTGCTCGCAATCACACGGTGCAGCGGGGCCGGATAGCGGTCATTCGACCAGACCTGCACGATGTCACCAATGTTAATGACGAGGGCATCCGACCGCGGCTCGATCAGATGCCAGGTGCCGTCGCGATAGACTTGGAGCCCCGGCTGCGCATCTTGGAGCAGCACGGTCAGTGCGCCCGCATCTGTATGATGGTTGACCCCGAAGTGGCCAGACTTGGGAAAGGTCTGCGCGTCGGCCGGCGCGGCGTCGTCACAAACCGGATAATGGTTCAAACGCAAGAAGCTCGTGTCCCGTGGTAGGAATGCAGCCGCGAGATAGTCGGCGGGCATACCCAAGTTGATGCTGATCCCTGAAAGGAGACGATGCCCGACCACCCGACAGGCATCCATGAGTGCCAGCATCGTGCCCTTGAATGCCGGCAACGGCTCGGGCCATTTCGGCATCGCCCCTGCCAAAGGCCCTTCCGTCTCCGCGTAACCGACGTCGAAGACCTCTTTCCAGTCCAAGACGTTCTTCGTTAGCTCCTTATCATAGAAGCCCCAATCGTTGGAGGCCGTTCGGATGACACGCCGCTTCTCTGTGACAGGCAGCGCGAAGAAGGTCCTCATCTGCTCATGCGTTGCACTCAGTAAGCCCTCATCCAGCCCGTGACCCGTAACCTGAAAAAAGCCCCAGTTTCGGCAGGCCTTGTCGAGCGCGGCCAGGGACGCCGAGTCTTCGAGGAGCGCGGATATGTCAATAACGGGTACTTGGCCAGTTGTGTGCCGGGTTCCATGGTCAGTGGCTTGATAGGTCAGGGCTTAGATCGAGTTATAACCGAATCTGGTGTTTGAGGGATTGAAGAAAAGCGGCGTATCTGGTTGATTTGTTGTTTACGAGACTTCAAAGCAACCAAAGGAGATACGCCACTATGAGTAAGAGTATCGTTATTGAACTGGAAGATCGAGAAGCGATTGCAGACCCAGTGACCGACCTGCTACGAGCCGGGGCGCAAGAGCTGATCCAACGCGCTGTGGAAGCCGAACTGTCCGAACTGCTATCCCAGCACGGCGATCGGCGAACCGAGACGGGGAAGGCTGGAGTGGTGCGCAACGGTTATCTGCCTGAACGCGAGCTGCAGACCGGCCTGGGTCCGGTAACGGTGCAAATCCCGAAGGTTCGCGCCAAGACGGGCGAAGCTGTGACGTTCCGCTCGGCCCTGGTACCCCCCTACATTCGGAAGACGCAGTCGATGGAAGCCGCCGTGCCGTGGTTGTATTTGAAAGGCGTCTCCAGTGGCGAGATGGGTGAGGCCCTGAAAGTTCTTGTCGGTCCGAAGGCGCAGGGCTTGTCAGCGAGCACGGTATCGCGCTTGAAACGGGTCTGGGCTGAAGAGTACCGCATCGGGTGCGACCAGCGTTTGGACGCCGACCGCTGGGTCTATGTCTGGGCCGACGGTATCTACAGCGGACTTCGAGCCGAACAAACCAAGTTGTGTGCGTTGGTCGTGATCGGCGTGAATGAACGCGGAGAGAAGCGTTTTCTGGCGATCGAAGACGGTGTACGGGAATCGACACAGAGTTGGCGTGAGGTCTTGTTGAAGCTGAAGTCCCGAGGGATGAATATTCCGAACTTGGCCATCGGTGACGGGGCGATGGGGTTCTGGGCCGCACTGGAGGAAATCTATCCCGAGACACACCAACAACGCTGCTGGATGCACAAGACCATGAATGTGCTCAACTGCTTACCCAAGTCGGTCCAGGCGAAAGCGAAACAGGCACTGCACGCGATCTGGAAGGCTGAGACACACGCAGATGCCGAGAAGGCATTCGATCTGTTCATTGAAACCTATGAGCCGAAGTATCCGAAAGCCACTGTCTGCCTGCAGAAAGACAGAGAAGCACTGCTGGCCTTTTACGGCTTTCCGGCCAAGCACTGGCACAGCATCCGAACGACTAATCCCATTGAATCGACCTTTGCCACCATTCGACACCGAACCAAGCGATCCAGAGGCTGCCTGACACGGCATGGAATGCTGCACATGATGTTCAAGCTGGGTCAGTGCGCTGAGAAGAACTGGCGACGATTACGAGGATTCGATGATCTGGTCAAGGTGATTACTGGAGTGAAATTTAACGATGGAATCGAAGTGACAAAGCTCGATCAGACCGCCGCTTGAATCAATCTCCTAAACACCACTTTTGACAATAACTCAATCTCAAATGACGCGCTCGTTTGTATCGGTGAGCGGGGACAGAACCGGATCCAGGTCTTCCAGAAGGATGGCACCTGGGTTGAGGATTTCTATGTGGCCGCACATACACCCGCTCGCGGCGAGGGGTGTGGCAATCTTCGCGTTACCGAACTGCCCCCCTGTGGCACGATGTACAAGCTTGCGATCTCTAAGGATCCCGAGCAGCAGTATCTTTACATGGCTGATGGAACCAATAACCGGGTGTGGATTGTGGACCGACGGAACGGAGAGACCTTGGGTTCTTTCGGTGGCAATGGCCGATATGCGGGCCAGCTGCACTGGGTCAACGCTATTGCGACTGACTCAAACGGTAACATTTACACCGGCGAAGTTGAACACGCCAAGCGCATTCAGAAGTTCGAGCCCGTAGTGGTCGAGAACCGCTAGGGTTTTGCTTGAAAACTCGCAGTGGCGAAACTTCCCCGTGTCGACCAGAAATCCGCAGGCAAGTCCCTACAAGTCTTCTCATCCACGGAAGAGACGAAGGTGGTAGGATTCGCTCAGTAGTTTGTTTCCCTATCCTGCCGGAGTGGCGGAATGGCAGACGCAGCAGACTCAAAATCTGCCGAGACTTAGTCTCGTGGGGGTTCAAGTCCCCCCTCCGGCATTCATTCTAAAGAACTTAAGAGCTGGCCGGTTTCCATACCCTTAAGGGCAACGAGTTCATGTTGAGTTATAACCGAATCTGGTGTTTGAGGGATTGAAGAAAAGCGGCGTATCTGGTTGATTTGTTGTTTACAAGACTTCAAAACAACCAAAGGAGATACGCCACTATGAGTAAGAGTATCGTTATTGAACTGGAAGATCGAGAAGCGATTGCAGACCCAGTGACCGACCTGCTACGAACGGGGGCGCAACAGCTGATCCAACGCGCTGTGGAAGCCGAACTGTCCGAACTGCTATCCCAGCACGGCGATCGGCGAACCGAGACGGGGAAGGCTGGAGTGGTGCGCAACGGTTATCTGCCTGAACGCGAGCTGCAGACTGGCCTGGGTCCGGTAACGGTGCAAATCCCGAAGGTGCGCGCCAAGATGGGCGAAGCTGTGACGTTCCGCTCGGCCCTGGTACCCCCCTACATTCGGAAGACGCAGTCGATGGAAGCCGCCGTGCCGTGGTTGTATTTGAAAGGCGTCTCCAGCGGCGAGATGGGTGACGCCCTGAAAGTTCTTGTCGGTCCGAAGGCGCAGGGCCTGTCAGCGAGCACGGTATCGCGCTTGAAACAGGTCTGGGCTGAAGAGTACCGCATCGGGTGCGACCAGCGTTTGGACGCCGACCGCTGGGTCTATGTCTGGGCCGACGGTATCTACAGCGGACTTCGAGCCGAACAAACCAAGTTGTGTGCGTTGGTCGTAATCGGCGTGAATGAACGCGGAGAGAAGCGTTTTCTGGCGATCGAAGACGGTGTACGGGAATCGACACAGAGTTGGCGTGAGGTCTTGTTGAAGCTGAAGTCCCGAGGGATGAATATTCCGAAGTTGGCCATCGGTGACGGGGCGATGGGGTTCTGGGCCGCACTGGAGGAAATCTATCCCCAGACACGCCAACAACGCTGCTGGATGCACAAGACCATGAATGTGCTCAACTGCTTACCCAAGTCGGTCCAGGCGAAAGCGAAACAGGCACTGCACGCGATCTGGAAGGCCGAGACACTGGCAGACGCCGAGAAGGCATTCGATCTGTTCATTGAAACCTATGAGCCGAAGTATCCGAAAGCCACTGTCTGCCTGCAGAAAGACAGAGAAGAACTGCTGGCCTTTTACGGCTTTCCGGCCAAGCACTGGCAGAGCATCCGAACGACCAATCCCATTGAATCGACCTTTGCCACCATTCGACACCGAACCAAGCGATCCAGAGGCTGCCTGACACGGCATGGAATGCTGCACATGATGTTCAAGCTGGGTCAGTGCGCTGAGAAGAACTGGCGACGATTACGAGGATTCGATGATCTGGTCAAGGTGACTACTGGAGTGAAATTCAACGATGGAATCGAAGTGACAAAGCTCGATCAGACCGCCGCTTGAATCAATCTCCTAAACACCACTTTTGACAATAACTCGTTCATGTTGCCTATTTGTTGCCTGTTGAGTCACGTTCAGGCGTTCTAACTGCCGCCGGTCGGGCAGGTACCGTCCCAAGTTGACCGCGCCGGCTCCCTGGGTCAGGTGTCCTTTTGGATCGGTTTGAGGTAGCGCAGAAACTCCTCGTAGGACATGATCCTGCTGCCCACGAGCGAACCAATCAGGCCCTCGGGGCGGCCAAACTGGGCTCGGACAATCTTCCGGACGGCTGCTTTGAAGCGAGAAACGCGGACCGCTTCGTTGTCAGTAAGCTGTGGCTGGATTGTTGACCGCGCCTTCTTACCCCGAACCGTCATGTGATTGCCGCTGCTTCCGGCGCGTAGCATTGCACTCACTTGTCATACAGTCCTGCGCCCGGGGTCGTCCGGAAATCCTTGCGATTCGAGACGCGCTCCACCTACCTATCGTAGGCTTCGAGCAACTCGGGTTTCTCGCTGATGTCCGACTCGGGGTGCGTCCCGGCCTTCAGCAGGTCGGAGCATTTCGAACGGAATCCCGTTTAGCACTCAGGGACACTTTCCTGATTGGAACGATCCGAAGTCGGTTCAGGTCTCTGAGCTAATTCATCCCAGGACTGGAGTGGTATAGCTTGGAAACTGTCTCTCAGCCATCCGGTGATTCTGTAAGAATTATTCTGACAACGTACAAGGGGCCTATCCCCCGCTCGGCGCTCCACCTGCCCTGAGGTACTGCTCATATCTCTCGTCGCTTTCGTTGAGGTAGGTGCCCCACGGGCGGGGATCCGTCGCATCCCAATAGAGAGGATCGCCCGGAAGGCGCTCGTTGAGGATGCCCCGCTCGTCCATGAAGACTTTGGACGAGGGCCCATTGGTGTCGGTGCAACTGTTAAACAGCGGCCTCAGTTCGGGACGGGTCTCGGGGTCCAGATCAAATGTCAGCGTGGAGTAGGTGGGCCGCACAAAGACCTCGGGATCGTATAGCGTTATCTCGCCCTCGATGGTATCGCCCACGCGCCGGTAGCGCTCGACCGTACTCAAATTGTCGGTGAATTCCGACAGACCGCCCTTCCATCCTCTGATCTGGTTGGTGTGGACGATCAGCGCGTCGCCGTCCCAGAAACCGATCGATTCGCCGTGCCATTTGGGATACTGAAAATTCTCGGCGGTGTGTCCGCTGCTGTCAGTGTAAATCCATCGGATGTAGTTCCCGCCATTCCCCGCGCCCAGCGTCCATGTTTTCTCCGGGGTAACGATGAACTCCTCGACGCTGGTAACCGAAGACATAAAGCCACCGGGAAGGCAGATGGCGCCTGCGCTCCATATACGCTTCTCGGCCCTGGCCTTTATATCTTGAACGAAATACTCCTGATATTGCGGTGTCAGCATCGCGGCAACCGAGCTCGCCGGATTCCGCCCGCCGCCCAACCCACCGCCGCCGCCCGCCCAGCGGCCACTCCAATCGGGAATCGATTCCTTCGTGTGCTGGGTGCCGCCGTCGGCCGCGTCGAGCCACGCCTGATAGTGCTCCGTCGAGCTCTGGAAGGGATATGGGCTCGCAAGATCCAAAGCGCCCACCTGGCCCGTACCTTCTGAGCCGTATGATCGGGCACTGGCCGACTGGCCGGAGGCCCCCTGGATGTCAAGATCCAACGCCATGCCCCTGAGCTGACCCGCGGTATTGTTCCGGTAGTAAGCTGGGTCAGTCCAATGCTCGCTGTCCTGTCGAAAGTCTGCGGTGGTGAAAATGTCATGTGCCTCCGCAGGCGTGCCTATGAGCAGGCCGATAAGCAGCGCGCCCAATGAAACCGTCGCCGTCAGATTTTCTCCCACGACTCTTCCTCCCATCTGAATTCAGTCTCGCGTCCTTCGTTTTCGACCCGACGCGCGTTAGTCGTACGTAATCCCGTCAGCAGCGACGACGGTGGTGTAACTGCCGCCTGGACGGCCGTCCCTCAGCGGATGCATGTTGACCGTGATCACGTCGCCCTGCTTGAACGTGTTCAACCCGATGCCGCGGCGGATCATATTCGGAAGGTTCGACATCTCGACCCAGTAATTCACCGTCTCGCCGTTCTCTTCCTCGACGTCAACATAGAGAAAGACATGCGGGTTGTGGAACCCCATCTCCGTCACCGTCCCCGTAATGTGCACTTCCTCGTTGTAGTTGAACATCGCATGCGAGTGATGCGACAAAGCCGGAGCGGAAGCCCCGCATACCGTCAACACTGCCACTAACCCGATCCACATCAGATTTTTCATCAGCGCATACCTCCATCTTTTTCCGGCCACGTGCGTGGGCCTCTGCCGGGCCGATCAGCACTTCACGCAAGGAATAGTGTTGCCTCGCGTCACCGTCGAACTTAGGGAAGCCGCCCCCGCCAGACTCTGTGCCACCGAGAACTGCTCTTCCTTAACTGCTAAAACCTCACTGTTATAACCTCACCGCTGCTGGCACCACAGCAGACATCGCTCGCCGTTTGGCGCGTTCCCGATCGCTGTAGATCATTAATCTCGCCAGATTGCTCACTGTTCCTAAAGCTGTCGCTGGGCAGCCACAGCTGCCATAACCACTGACCGGGCCATGGGTCCAAAATGACTGGAACTCCGGCTACCGAAGCGTTTCAGATTATATTGTTTTCATTCTAGAACCACCAAGCTTGAATTCTAAGAGAAAAAGGAGGGTCCTGCGCGCTGGAGGTAGGGATCAGAACATTTTTTCTAGACCCTGCCCACCCCACAGTCCCGTTGCGCCCATCGTGGAGTTACGGTCAGTCACGGTGCTTGACACGAAATATTGGGCAAGCAATAATCTTGCCGTACTCATTCAGAGACTTAACGCCAGCAGGAGGTGTTTACGATGTCGAGCGTACGTGTTGTTCTGGTAGTGGGTTTGGGAGCGTTCTTGATGACCCTCCCTCTTTTCGCCCACCACAATGCCGCTACTGTTTATAACGTGGCCGATGATGCTGAGGTCAGCATGACGGGCACAGTCACGAAAATGGAGTGGATGAACCCTCACATTCACTTTTACATTGATGTGACGGACGAAAATGGCAATGTCGTCAATTATGCGGTCGAAGGGGGCACGCCCAACAGCCTCTACCGGCGGGGATGGAGGAAGGATGTCTTGCAACCGGGAGACGTCGTCACGATCGAGGGTGCCGCCCCATCGAGAAATGGATCGCCGAGGGTGCACCTTGGCTCCGTAACGACGGCGGAAGGACGCCAGCTTTTCAGCGGAAGGAACTAGGGACTCCAATCTTAGCGACTCCAGCTAGGGACTCCCTGAAGACGTCCTGAAGCGGCGAACGAGGATTGTGCACACAACTTTGCGTCGCGGGTGACTTGCAGTTTCACCTATGACGGTATCTGTTGGAGTTGTGTCGAGAACAGCCAAGGGCTTCTGACCGGGCCCAGACACAGTATTGGGTACAGTATTTGGGTACAGTATGCGGAACGGAGGATCATGATGAGCAAACCTGCCCTGAAAATAGTTTTGTGGAGTGCGCTGGTCCTGATGGGCGCTTCCTGCACGGCACAGACGACGACAGTGGGTGACACAACGGCAACCCTTTCGGATGCTCGCAATTTCAATGGCATGTGGCAGTTTTTCACCGCCGACCTCACTCAATTCTTGCTTGCCGGAGAGGAGATTTCTCTGACCGAGTATGGGGAGGAAAGGTACCGGGCCGTCGACCATGGAACCTTCCTCGGAAACACTTGCCAGCCATATGGCCCCAACCGCGCAATGGCCGCCACTAACCCGTACATGATCGTGCAGACCCCTGAGAACATTGCGTTAGTCATGGAGCACATTGACTATCGCGTCTTCTATATGGATGCAAGCCATCCCGAAGACATTTTGGACTATCCCGAGTGGATGGGACATTCGACCGGCCGGTGGGAGGGTGACACCTTGGTCGTGGATACCATCGGGATGCGACCTGAGACCTGGCTGGATCGAGGCGGTCTCATGCACAGCGAACAATTGCACCTGGTTGAGCGCTTCGACAAGACCGGACCCGATACGTTTAATTGGACCGTCACCGTGGAAGACCCGATGTTCTTCACGAAACCGTGGACGTATCAGCTGCCAATGGCGCGCCTCGACTATCCTCGTCTGTTGCCGGCACGTTGTGCGGATAATGAAGTGGACGCTGAACACATGATGTCCCTACCCGGCGCCGACCACGAAAATCCACCGACCTTTCCTCAAGGTTAGCGCGAGGTCCGAAAAGGAGAGCAAGTGCGTGCGCCCCAATCCCTCACATTAGGGCGCACGACGGTTTGAGGGTGCATCCGAGCCACGTGATTCTTCGAACCGGACCAGCCCTCCGGTATCCTGGGCGAACTCCGCCGGAAGCATGGGCCCCCAGGGCGAATTCATGGCCGAGGGCGCAGATCAGACCGGTCTGACCACTGCCGGGGGTGCCCAATGCCATCACACACTTTCCAGCCATCTTATCGTAACCGGTGCGGACAGCGGTAGGTCGTCAGAGGATATCGGACGGAAACGCAATTATTCTAAGAGACGGTTTTCAAGTTAAACCACTCCAGCCCTAGAGTTCTCGATCCTGCCACAGATCACTTCAAACACCTCGCGAAGCTCACACCGGTCCGGACGAACACCAAGAGCCACAGAACGATGTTTCAGCTTACAAGTCCAGCGACTCCAGGCAAAGACGCAACTGTGAGTGTGAATTCCTTTGACAGAGAACCATACACGTGGAATAAGGATGCGGTCTAATCTTCAGCCTGTTTCTCCCAGGTAGGGGCGGGACCGGTCCGCCGTGCTGATTCTCTGGATGTTGCGTTTCATTGACAATGCAACATCCACAGTTGAAATGCGTGAAGCGGGCGATCCCACGCACGCGGTTACAGGAGCCGTGCGCTACTCCGCTAGGGAGTTTTCATGCAGCCTGAGGGTACGGGTACTGGACGGATTCCGACAATCATTGACCGACTGGCCACGGCTCTGACGAGGGCTGAAGCCCAGATTGCCGTCCTTGAGTCCGATCTGACGAATAACCAAGCGGCCCTCAGCGGGCTACTTGCGAACGACGTCCGATCTTCCGAGGAACTCGCCCAGCTGCAGAAGATAATTCGGAGCTTCCATCGTTGGCTGCCTGGCGGCTGTGGCTGCACGGTCTGTGGTGAGGTCGAGCGTAGCCAGCAGGAACTCAGGGGTTTACTCTAAGCTTCCCCTGTTCTCTTACACGTCTGCCACGGGTGGAGGGGCTCCCCATTCTTCGGACAGGAAATCCTGGGTCTTAAGGTGGATCGCCGCCGCTGAAATGGGTTGATATTTAGCCCGCCGTCGGGCCTGTGGGAACGGTGAAAAGGCCGAGTCTTCGAGGCTGTTTTCAAGCAACTGTGGGAATCCGCATGGTGTGGGGATTTGCATAGCTGCGTCAGTTTCCACAGGCCCTCGGTGCGCGCTGAAAGTACACGGCCTCGGGCGTCTGATAGTCGAATACTTGATGGCCGCGTTCCTGATTGTAAAACCTGAAATAGAGGTTCAGGTTTGCGATCGCTTCGGGAACGCTCAAGTAGTCCTTCAGGTACACTTCCTCGTACTTCACCGTTCGCCATAAGCGCTCGACGAAGATGTTGTCCAGGAACCGGCCCCGACCGTCCATGCTGATCGTGATGCCCTGGTCTTCGAGCCGGCCCGTGAAGATATTGCTGGTGAACTGCGCACCCTGATCCGTGTTGAAAATCTCTGGTTGCGCTTTCGTCAGCGCCCAGTCCAGTGCCGACACGCAAAATCCGCTGTCGATCGACGTGGACACTTCCCAGGCCAGCACGTACCGGCTGAACCAGTCCATGATCGCCACCAGATAGATGAATCCTTGCCGTAGTCGAATGTAGGTTATATCCGTGGCCCACACCTGATCGGGACGCACAATCTCCAGATTGCGCAACTGGTATGGGTAAATCCGGTGTCCCGGGGCCGGCATCGACAACTGCGGTTTGGGATAGATCGCTTCCAGTCCCATGAGCCGCATCAGTCGCCGCACCCGCTTCGCATTGACCCGCCGACCTTGCGTCTGCAACCACCAGGTCATACGCCGAATCCCGTAAAACGGGGTTCGCGTATATTGCTCGTCCAACAGACGCATCAACGCGATGTTCTCGGCGCTCTCGCCCACCGGTGTGTAGTAGAGTGATTTCGATAACGTAAAAAGGACCCACCAAACGGGGTTCTGATCGAGGAAACGGGACCCACCCCTGATAGCCTCCCCCGGCGAGTGCCTGGATGAACAGGCACGCGGAGGGAGGATAAGGAGTTGTTAGGGATGGATCAGTACGAATGGGTCAGGACCGCACATCGAGTTTACAAGAAAAGCATTCGACAGATCGCCCGGGAGACCGGGCACACGAGACGGACGGTCCGGAAAGTATTGGCCGGGCAGGATCCGAAGTATCGGCGGGAGAAGGAGCCGGCCTGTCCGGTGATGGACCCGGTGGCCGGGATCGTGGAGGGCTGGCTGCGGGCCGATCGGGAGCAGCCGGCCAAGCAGCGGCACACGGCGCACCGCGTATGGCGGCGCCTGGTCGATGAGCATGGGTTCACCGGAGCCGAGCCGACGGTGCGGCGATGGGTACGGGAACGGAAGATGCGTTTGGGCTGGCACCGGCCGGGGGCCGTGGTGCCGTTGGATCCGGAACAGGCGTTGGAAGCCGAAGTGGACTGGGGCACGGCCTGGGTCCGGATGAAGGGTGAAGACGTTCAGGTCAAACTGTTCTGCATGCGAAGCCGGTACTCGGGCAAGTCGTTCGTGCGGGCGTATCCGCGGGAACGGCAGGAGATGTTCCTGGACGGTCACATCCGGGCGTTCGACTGGTACGGCGGCGTATTCCCGACCGTGGTCTTCGATAACCTGAAGACAGCTGTGAGGCGGATTCTGAGGGGGAAGGCCCGGATCGAGCAGGACCGGTTCACGGCGTTACGAGCACACTACACCTTTGAATCGCGGTTCTGTAATCCGGCCCGGGGCCAGGAGAAAGGTGGTGTCGAGGGCCTGGTTGGTTTCGCACGCCGGAATTTCCTGGTGCCGGTTCCCGAGGTGGCCGACTTCGAGGAACTGAACGCGCAGCTGCTGGAACGTTGCGCGACCGACGACCAGCGCCGGATCGGCGGCCGGTCCGACGCCCGCACGATCGGGGAACGGCATGCCGCCGAGTCCGAGTGGCTGTTGGCACTGCCCGAGACGCCATTCGAAAACACGAAGGTGGTGGGCGTGCGGATCAGCCGGTACCAGACCGCCCAGGTGGATTCGAACCGGTACTCGGTGCCGACCGCGTATGTGGGACGTCGGCTCTGGGCCCATATCGGCTGTGACCGGGTGCGCTTTTACGCGGATCAGAAGAAGGTGGCCGAACATGCCCGCGCCTTCGGTCATAGCGACTGGCGGATCGATCCGTTGCACTACCTGGAGTTGATTCGGCGGAAGGTGGCCTCGTTTGAGAGTGCCCGCCCGATCCGGCAGTGGCGGCCCCGGTGGCCGGCGCATTACGAGACGCTGCTGGAGCGGTTGCGGGATCGGCATGGGTACAGCCGGGGCACCCGGGAGTTCATCGGCATCCTGCAACTCCACCAGGACTGGGATCTGGATCGGGTGTCATCGGCCATCCAGGAAGCGCTCGATGCCCACTGTATCGAGTTGGAAGCGGTGCGGCACATTCTGATGCGGGAGGACACGCCGACTCGATCCCATGCACCGCTCGAGTCCGGGTTGATGCCCGGTATCACCGATCTGACGATCGCCCGTGCCGATCTGGATCAATATGACCGTCTCCTGGCTGGGGGTGTGCGATGAGTCCGGGTCAGGAGATCGTTCTCGACGACGCACTGCGGCAACTCCGGCTTCCGGCCATGGTGCGGGAGTGGCGGGAACACGCCCGACAGGCTAAAGAGGCCGGCGAGGGGCACACCGGCTTTCTATTGGCTCTGGCCAGCCGCGAGCTGGAGCAGCGGCAAGCCAATCAGATCCAGCGCCGGTTGCGCGCGGCCCGGTTCCCACGGTTGGAAACCCTGGAAACGACCGACCTGAACAAGTGGCCGGCACTGGACGCGGTCCAGGTGCGCGACTATGCCGAGTGCGACTACATCACCCGGTGCGAGAACGTCGTGCTGTTGGGCAAGCACGGCACCGGCAAGACCCACGCCGCGACGGTGTTGGGCGTGGAAGCCTGCCGGAGGGGCTACCGCGTCGGGTTCACCACGGCCGCGGGGCTGGTCAATACGCTGATTGAGTCCCGTGAGGAGCGACAGTTGAAGCGGCAACTGGCGAAGTTGTCCCGCTTCGAGCTGCTCATCGTCGACGAGGTCGGCTATATCCCATTCTCGGCCGAAGGGGCCCAGTTGCTGTTTCAAGTCTTCTCGGACCGTTACGAGAAGGGTTCCATGATCGTCACTTCAAACCTGCCGTTTGCGCAGTGGACCAGCGTATTCGGCCATGCAGCCCTGACCGCGGCCCTGCTGGACCGATTGACCCATCACTGCGCGATTCACCAGTTCGATTGGGAAAGCATCCGCTTCACCGAGAGTCTCGGTGCCGCGGGCAAACGGAAGAAGAAACCCCGGTCCGCCGAAGGCTCCGCGTGAAGCACACGCGAGCGAGCGGCTGTGGAAAGTGTCGCCACCGTGGTAACGCGCTGGCTTTGCAGCGGGTTACCACCTCGGCTTGGAAGCCTTCGGCTCCCACACTTCCCGCAACCCCGACGGCGGATTTACTTACAAACCATTAACCCGGGGGGTGGGTCCTTTTTACTCGATCGGGGTGGGCTCTTTTTACGTTGTCAAAGCGAGTAGAGTCCCGATCGGGACACGCCGGTCAACCGACACTGCTCGACGATGCTCAACTCGTCGTGATTCGATTCGATCCATGGTCGTCGATGCTCTAACGGGAAAGTCCCGACTTTTTTTTGAGCCACTCCACCTCGACCTGTAATTTTCCGATCTGTTGGTAGAGTTCCGCCTGCACTTGCTCATCGGCTTCACTGGCCTGTACTCGGCCATTGGAGAAGATGTCCGATACGCCGTCGAGTACTTGCTTTTTCCACTTCGTCACCATGTTCGGGTGAACTTCGTAGTGGGACGCGATTTCCTGGATCGTGCGCTGTCCCTTCACCGCTTCCACGGCAATCTTTGCCTTCAATTCTGCGCTGTACTGCTTCCGCCCTCGCTTCTTCATCTGCCTCTCCCGAGGTAGCGATTTTACACCTTAGTGACCTGTCCGAATTTTGGGGAGCACCTCAGGTTGCGATCCCTTCTCGTTACTCCGAACGCTGTACTTCCTGTTGATCTCGCACACTGAACGCCGCGTACATTCCAGCTCTGCCGCAATAATGGAGATCGCCATGTCGGTGGTTTCGAGTAGCAAAATGATTTTCTGAACCTCTGATTCAGTGAGGGGACGTGATGGTCTCATTGGCTTCCTGCCTTTGGGTGTCGAACCGTCCTGGTCCAATTACTAAAATTGGTCCAATTACTAAAATTGGGTTCTAGCGCTTTTTTATTGAGGCAAGGTCATTCTGTCAATGAAATATCGACATGCCGTAGAAGGATGAATGAGACGCCTCCACCTGTGTTTTCCCCCGAATCCCTCCCGAACACCGCGGGCACCTTGCGATTTCTAAGATAACAACGTCCGCCCTGCAGCCTCTGCCGGTGACCTCACCGAAAGGCCATCAAACGGAATTTCTGCATCAGCGTGGCAGTCTTCGAAGCACTCAATACCTTGAATGGCCGAACCTTCGCTGCCTTTGAGTCACAGGCCGGACTTCAATCGCCGGTAGTCACCGACGAACGTGAGACTCAAAGCGCGGCGGCGGCTGGGTTCGGTTTTCGATTTGAGTGGTCTGCTTTCTTGAGTTATAACCGAATCTGGTGTTTGAGGGATTGAAGAAAAGCGGCGTCTCTGGTTGATTTGTTGTTTACGAGACTTCAAAGCAACCAAAGGAGATACGCCACTATGAGTAAGAGTATCGTTATTGAACTGGAAGATCGAGAAGCGATTGCAGACCCAGTGACCGACCTGCTACGAGCCGGGGTGCGTATTCCGGACCATCCTGAACACTGATTCCGATCCATCGTGAACACCGATTCCGGGATCGTGAACGCGGATTCCGGGGTCCTGAACAGTGATTCCGGTGATCCTGAACACCGATTCCGGCCATCGTGATCACTCGTCGGTAGCGAAGTTTGGAGCTTTTAGGTTCTCCTGAAGCACAGGAGGGCCTTGATGGCAACGAAACGACTACCGATGAGACAGATACGCGAGATTCTACGACTCAAACACGACCAACAGCTCAGCCACCGGGCGATCGCCAGCGCATGTCGCGTGGGCTTGGGCACCGTTGCGGACTACTTGGGACGGGCCAAGCAGGCCGGACTGGAATGGCCGCTGCCCGAAGACCTGGACGAGGCAGCGCTTGAAGCGCGGCTGTTTCCCCGCGCGGGACCGGGCTCCCGGGAACGGGTGGCTCCGGATGTAGAACGGATCCACCAGGAGTTGAAGCGTGTTGGAGTCACCCTGCACCTGCTGTGGGAAGAGTACCGAGAAGCGAATCCAAAGGGATATGCCTACAGCCAGTTCTGTGAGATCTACCGGCGTTGGGCCCAGAAATTGAAGCCCTCGATGCGACAGGTGCACCGCGCCGGAGAGAAGACCTTCATCGACTTTTCCGGCAAACGGCCACAGCTGACGGATCCACGGACGGGCAAAGCTATTCCAGTCGAGTTGTTCGTCGCTGTTCTGGGCGCCAGCGGTTACACCTACGCGGAAGCGACACCGAGCCAGAAACTCCCCGATTGGGTCGGCGTGCATATCCGCATGGTGGAGTTCTTCGGCGGATCGAGCCGGATCTGGGTTCCCGACCAACTCAAGAGTGCCATTACCCAGCCCTGCCGCTATGAAGCAGGCGTCAACCGTACCTACCAGGATGAGGCCGAACACTACGGCGCCGTTGTCATACCGGCCCGGCCGCGGAAAGCTCGGGACAAAGCGAAAGTTGAATCGACCGTCCTGGTCGCACAGCGGTGGATCCTGGCCAGGATCCGGAATCGCACGTTCTTCAGTCTGGCCGACTTGAACGGAGCCATTCGAGAGTTGCTGGTGGAACTGAACCAGCGGCCGATGCAGAAGCTTCGAGTATCCCGCCTGGAACTCTACGAGCGGCTGGATCGACCGGCATTACAGCCCCTCCCGACCAACCGGTATGAACAGGCCGAGTGGAAGGACTGTCGTGTCAGCATCGATTACCACATTACCGTGGACCGCCATCCTTACAGCGTGCCCTGCCAGTTGATCCATGAGAGGGTGGAAGCGCGTTACACGGCGTCCATTGTCGAGGTCTACTACAAAGGCCGGCGCGTGACGTCCCATCGCCGTCGCTACGATCACAAGCCGTCGACTCTGTCCGAACATATGCCCAGTGCCCATCGGGCCCATGCGGAATGGACACCGTCCCGGCTGATTAGTTGGGCGGAGAAAACTGGCCCCAAGACCGGCCGCCTGGTCGAGGAGATCATGAAACGGTGGCCGCATCCGGAACAGGGGTACCGGGCCTGCCTGGGATTGATGAGTCTAGGTCGCCGCTCCGGCGCCGAGCGGCTCGAAGCCGCCAGTGCGCGGGCGCTGCACTTGCAGTCCTATAGCTACCGCACCGTCAAGAACATCCTGTCGTCGGCCCAGGACCGGTTGCCTTTCGGGGACACCGAAACCCCACCGACGCCCCATCACGACAACATTCGCGGCGCCGCCTACTATGCGGACCCCGAGGAGACGCACTCATGCTAATGGAACAAACCCTGGAGAAGATGAACCAGATGAAGCTATCGGCCATGGTCGAGGCCCTGGAGCAGCAACGCCGCTCGAATCAGTACACGGATCTCGGCTTCGAGGAACGTCTGGGCCTACTGGTGGATGAGGAGTGGACGGCCCGGGAGCACCGCAAGCTCACCCGACGCCTGCGCGCGGCGAAGCTGCGCGACGCGACGGCATCGCTGGAAAACGTCGACTTCAAACATCGTCGCCGTCTGGACCGTTCCCAAGTCCTCGCCCTGGGCTCCTGCGGGTGGATCCAAGACCGGCACAATCTTCTCATCACCGGTCCGACCGGCATCGGAAAGAGTTTTCTGGCTTCGGCTTTCGTCGAACGCGCCTGCCGGCGGGGTTTTAACGCCACCTACGTCCGCATGCCTCGGCTCTTGCACCAACTGGCGGTCGGCCGTGGCGACGGCTCCTACACCCGAGTCCTGGCCCGTCTGGCCAAAACCGATCTGCTGGCCATCGACGACTGGCTCCTGGCCCCGCTGCGCGACGCTGAACGCCGGGACCTGATCGAAGTCGTCGAGGAACGGAGCGAACGTTCCGCCATCTTGATCGCCAGCCAGCTCCCGGTCCCCGACTGGCACGGCGTCATTGGCGACCCGAACCAGGCCGACGCCATCTGCGATCGCCTCCTCCACAATGCGCACCGTATCGAACTGAAAGGGGCATCGATGCGGCAAACCAAGACCCAACCCAAGACGTTGAAGGAGTCCCGATGATCGGCGCACCGATGCATCCACACGCCGCCGCCAGGGGGTACTCCAGGCCGGCCCCGGACCCAATCGTCGCTCCTGCGCAATCCTCGCGCGAAGGAAGTGCGGGAATCCGGGTCCGGGCGCGGAACGCGCGCCTCACGCAGGGCACGGGGCCTGTGGAAACTGCCGCAGCCGTGCAAATGGGAATGGTGGCCTTCGGCCGACTTTCTCTTGATCATTTCCACCGCTGCTTGCAAAAGCCTCCGCGAAAAACGCTCCCGGCTTTCGCACAGTTACACACAGGCCGGCGGCGATTTATCACAATAATTTTGGAAAGGACTAAAACAGGGAAAACCTGGACTCTGAAGGAATAAACTGAGACGCTAACCCGTCGCTTCGCTCCGGCGAGTGTTCACGATGGCCGGAATCGGTGTTCATGATTCCGGAACTGGTGTTCACGATCAGCGGAATACCCACCGGGGCGCAAGAGCTGATCCAACGCGCTGTGGAAGCCGAACTGTCCGAACTGCTATCCCAGCACGGCGATCGGCGAACCGAGACGGGGAAGGCTGGAGTGGTGCGCAACGGTTATCTGCCTGAACGCGAGCTGCAGACCGGCCTGGGTCCGGTAACGGTGCAAATCCCGAAGGTTCGCGCCAAGACGGGCGAAGCTGTGACGTTCCGCTCGGCCCTGGTACCCCCCTACATTCGGAAGACGCAGTCGATGGAAGCCGCCGTGCCGTGGTTGTATTTGAAAGGCGTCTCCAGTGGCGAGATGGGTGAGGCCCTGAAAGTTCTTGTCGGTCCGAAGGCGCAGGGCTTGTCAGCGAGCACGGTATCGCGCTTGAAACGGGTCTGGGCTGAAGAGTACCGCATCGGGTGCGACCAGCGTTTGGACGCCGACCGCTGGGTCTATGTCTGGGCCGACGGTATCTACAGCGGACTTCGAGCCGAACAAACCAAGTTGTGTGCGTTGGTCGTGATCGGCGTGAATGAACGCGGAGAGAAGCGTTTTCTGGCGATCGAAGACGGTGTACGGGAATCGACACAGAGTTGGCGTGAGGTCTTGTTGAAGCTGAAGTCCCGAGGGATGAATATTCCGAACTTGGCCATCGGTGACGGGGCGATGGGGTTCTGGGCCGCACTGGAGGAAATCTATCCCGAGACACACCAACAACGCTGCTGGATGCACAAGACCATGAATGTGCTCAACTGCTTACCCAAGTCGGTCCAGGCGAAAGCGAAACAGGCACTGCACGCGATCTGGAAGGCTGAGACACACGCAGATGCCGAGAAGGCATTCGATCTGTTCATTGAAACCTATGAGCCGAAGTATCCGAAAGCCACTGTCTGCCTGCAGAAAGACAGAGAAGCACTGCTGGCCTTTTACGGCTTTCCGGCCAAGCACTGGCAGAGCATCCGAACGACTAATCCCATTGAATCGACCTTTGCCACCATTCGACACCGAACCAAGCGATCCAGAGGCTGCCTGACACGGGATGGAATGCTGCACATGATGTTCAAGCTGGGTCAGTGCGCTGAGAAGAACTGGCGACGATTACGAGGATTCGATGATCTGGTCAAGGTGATTACTGGAGTGAAATTTAACGATGGAATCGAAGTGACAAAGCTCGATCAGACCGCCGCTTGAATCAATCTCCTAAACATCACTTTTGACAATAACTTGGAACGCAGTCGTCGTCGGTAAAGGCAATAATCGAGGAGGTTGCCTCTCTGACCCCTGTATTTCGAGCAAAGGAAAGCCCTTGTTTGGATTCCTTCAAATACTTAACTGTAAGGAAAGAAGCCTCGCGAAAGCGTTCAACGACGGCACGGGTGTCGTCACTGGAGTTGTTGTCAACGACAATGAGCTCCGGAACTGGCTGAAGGTCGCCAGTACTCCGATCCAATGCGTTCATGCAGCGACTCAGTTTTTCAGCTCGATTTGAGGTACAAATGACGATGCTAACCATTCCATGAAAAACTCGTGCTTGGAGTGCTGGGACATCGCAGAGCTTCGGGGATCTGTTTGACGATGGTGAGTGCCTCATTAACAGGGATCGGCCCCTCGGGAACAAGGTCTGCAAGGGTCGGTCCGTTGGCCACTTTCATCACGAGAGCGTGGACGCTGGAGGACTGTTCAAAGCCGTAAACCTGGGCGGTGTTCGGGTGGTTAAATGTCGCCAGAGCCGTGGCATCGCGCTCAAACCTTGCAAGTCTTTCGGTTTCCTGGGCGAAATCCGTCGGGAGCGCTTTGATCGCCACTTGTCGGTATAGGTGGGCGTTGGCCCTACGGCAGACTTCTCCCATACCCCCTTACCGAGTGGGCCAGTGATGTCGTAGGGACCGAGTTGTTTGCTTGTTGGGACGGCCATAGGACGTGCGCCTACTGGGCATAGAGAAAAGCTTGGGAAAGGATATTAAAGGCGGGAGTTATAAGCAATTAAAGTTTCAACACTCTGTAGTTGTTCAATGATTCTGTCACCCCATAACTGTTCAGTGAAAATGTCACCCTATGAGGATGATGGAGACGATTACATTGAACTCAAAGGAACAGAAGCGGTTACTGGTTTTAAATCGCGTCAACGACAGCAAGATGACTGCCCTACACGCCGCCGAGTTACTGGGTTGGAGTGAGCGACACGTCCGGCGGATGTTGGCCCGATACCGGGCGGAAGGAGCCGAAGCGCTGGCTCACGGAAACCGGGGGCGGGAGTCGGAACGTCGGATCCAGCCGGGCCAACGGAGCCGGATCGTGTCGCTGGCGCGGGGCCCATACGCCGGGGTCAACCAGCAGCACCTGTCCGAACTGCTGAACGAGCGCGAACAGATTCCGGTGTCCCGATCCACCCTGCGCCGGGTCCTGGCCGATGCCGGCATCGCCAGCCCCCGCCCTCATCGACGACGGCGACGGCATCGATTGCGTCGGGAGCGTTACCCGCAGGAAGGCATGCTGGTCCAGATCGACGGTTCGCGCCACGACTGGCTCCAGGGCCGCGGGCCACGGATGACCTTGCTCGCTGCAATCGATGATGCCACCGGCAAACTGCTGGGCGCCGTGTTCCGTCCCCAGGAAGACGCTCAAGGCTATTTCCTGCTGCTGCGCCAGATCACCGAACGGCACGGGCGACCGTTGGCCCTCTACCGCGACCGTCACACCATCTTCTAAGGACAGAAGAAGAAACTCACCATCGAAGAGCAACTGCAGGGCCGCCCCGACTCCACGCAGTTCGGCCGTCTCTTAACCGAACTCGACATCCGTTCCATTGCCGCCTGGTCCCCCCAGGCCAAAGGACGCGTCGAACGACTCTTCGGTACCCTCCAAGACCGCCTCGTCAGTGAACTGCGTCTGCACAAGGTCTCTACACTCCAACAGGCCCAGACATTCCTCGATCCCTTTCTCCCCAACTTCAACAAACGATTCGCAGTCCCGGCCGCCGAGTCCGGCACCGCCTTTCGTAATCTGCCGCGAGCCTTTAATCCGGACACCGTGTTTGTCTTTAAGTTCGATCGCATCGTCTCGGCCGACAACACCGTCTCGCTGGCCGATCACTGCATCCAGTTGGAACCCGACATGCGTATTCCGGACCATCCTGAACACTGATTCCGATCCATCGTGAACACCGATTCCGGGATCGTGAACGCGGATTCCGGGATCCTGAACAGTGATTCCGGTGATCCTGAACACCGATTCCGGCCATCGTGATCACTCGTCGGTAGCGAAGTTTGGAGCTTTTAGGTTCTCCTGAAGCACAGGAGGGCCTTGATGGCAACGAAACGACTACCGATGAGACAGATACGCGAGATTCTACGACTCAAACACGACCAACAGCTCAGCCACCGGGCGATCGCCAGCGCATGTCGCGTGGGCTTGGGCACCGTTGCGGACTACTTGGGACGGGCCAAGCAGGCCGGACTGGAATGGCCGCTGCCCGAAGACCTGGACGAGGCAGCGCTTGAAGCGCGGCTGTTTCCCCGCGCGGGACCGGGCTCCCGGGAACGGGTGGCTCCGGATGTAGAACGGATCCACCAGGAGTTGAAGCGTGTTGGAGTCACCCTGCACCTGCTGTGGGAAGAGTACCGAGAAGCGAATCCAAAGGGATATGCCTACAGCCAGTTCTGTGAGATCTACCGGCGTTGGGCCCAGAAATTGAAGCCCTCGATGCGACAGGTGCACCGCGCCGGAGAGAAGACCTTCATCGACTTTTCCGGCAAACGGCCACAGCTGACGGATCCACGGACGGGCAAAGCTATTCCAGTCGAGTTGTTCGTCGCTGTTCTGGGCGCCAGCGGTTACACCTACGCGGAAGCGACACCGAGCCAGAAACTCCCCGATTGGGTCGGCGTGCATATCCGCATGGTGGAGTTCTTCGGCGGATCGAGCCGGATCTGGGTTCCCGACCAACTCAAGAGTGCCATTACCCAGCCCTGCCGCTATGAAGCAGGCGTCAACCGTACCTACCAGGATGAGGCCGAACACTACGGCGCCGTTGTCATACCGGCCCGGCCGCGGAAAGCTCGGGACAAAGCGAAAGTTGAATCGACCGTCCTGGTCGCACAGCGGTGGATCCTGGCCAGGATCCGGAATCGCACGTTCTTCAGTCTGGCCGACTTGAACGGAGCCATTCGAGAGTTGCTGGTGGAACTGAACCAGCGGCCGATGCAGAAGCTTCGAGTATCCCGCCTGGAACTCTACGAGCGGCTGGATCGACCGGCATTACAGCCCCTCCCGACCAACCGGTATGAACAGGCCGAGTGGAAGGACTGTCGTGTCAGCATCGATTACCACATTACCGTGGACCGCCATCCTTACAGCGTGCCCTGCCAGTTGATCCATGAGAGGGTGGAAGCACGTTACACGGCGTCCATTGTCGAGGTCTACTACAAAGGCCGGCGCGTGACGTCCCATCGCCGTCGCTACGATCACAAGCCGTCGACTCTGTCCGAACATATGCCCAGTGCCCATCGGGCCCATGCGGAATGGACACCGTCCCGGCTGATTAGTTGGGCGGAGAAAACTGGCCCCAAGACCGGCCGCCTGGTCGAGGAGATCATGAAACGGTGGCCGCATCCGGAACAGGGGTACCGGGCCTGCCTGGGATTGATGAGTCTAGGTCGCCGCTCCGGCGCCGAGCGGCTCGAAGCCGCCAGTGCGCGGGCGCTGCACTTGCAGTCCTATAGCTACCGCACCGTCAAGAACATCCTGTCGTCGGCCCAGGACCGGTTGCCTTTCGGGGACACCGAAACCCCACCGACGCCCCATCACGACAACATTCGCGGCGCCGCCTACTATGCGGACCCCGAGGAGACGCACTCATGCTAATGGAACAAACCCTGGAGAAGATGAACCAGATGAAGCTATCGGCCATGGTCGAGGCCCTGGAGCAGCAACGCCGCTCGAATCAGTACACGGATCTCGGCTTCGAGGAACGTCTGGGCCTACTGGTGGATGAGGAGTGGACGGCCCGGGAGCACCGCAAGCTCACCCGACGCCTGCGCGCGGCGAAGCTGCGCGACGCGACGGCATCGCTGGAAAACGTCGACTTCAAACATCGTCGCCGTCTGGACCGTTCCCAAGTCCTCGCCCTGGGCTCCTGCGGGTGGATCCAAGACCGGCACAATCTTCTCATCACCGGTCCGACCGGCATCGGAAAGAGTTTTCTGGCTTCGGCTTTCGTCGAACGCGCCTGCCGGCGGGGTTTTAACGCCACCTACGTCCGCATGCCTCGGCTCTTGCACCAACTGGCGGTCGGCCGTGGCGACGGCTCCTACACCCGAGTCCTGGCCCGTCTGGCCAAAACCGATCTGCTGGCCATCGACGACTGGCTCCTGGCCCCGCTGCGCGACGCTGAACGCCGGGACCTGATCGAAGTCGTCGAGGAACGGAGCGAACGTTCCGCCATCTTGATCGCCAGCCAGCTCCCGGTCCCCGACTGGCACGGCGTCATTGGCGACCCGAACCAGGCCGACGCCATCTGCGATCGCCTCCTCCACAATGCGCACCGTATCGAACTGAAAGGGGCATCGATGCGGCAAACCAAGACCCAACCCAAGACGTTGAAGGAGTCCCGATGATCGGCGCACCGATGCATCCACACGCCGCCGCCAGGGGGTACTCCAGGCCGGCCCCGGACCCAATCGTCGCTCCTGCGCAATCCTCGCGCGAAGGAAGTGCGGGAATCCGGGTCCGGGCGCGGAACGCGCGCCTCACGCAGGGCACGGGGCCTGTGGAAACTGCCGCAGCCGTGCAAATGGGAATGGTGGCCTTCGGCCGACTTTCTCTTGATCATTTCCACCGCTGCTTGCAAAAGCCTCCGCAAAAAACGCTCCCGGCTTTCGCACAGTTACACACAGGCCGGCGGCGATTTATCACAATAATTTTGGAAAGGACTAAAACAGGGAAAACCTGGACTCTGAAGGAATAAACTGAGACGCTAACCCGTCGCTTCGCTCCGGCGAGTGTTCACGATGGCCGGAATCGGTGTTCATGATTCCGGAACTGGTGTTCACGATCAGCGGAATACCCACGACACCCATCGCGTCAGTTATGCACGCGCTCGGGTCCAGCTCCACATTCGCATGGATGGCTCTCTGGCCGTCTATTCCGGCAAGCGTTGCCTCAAGACCACGACGGCCCCCGCTCACGCGCCTCAGCTCCGTCTCAGAGGCTTACAAACCCGTCGTCTGAAACCGTCCGCCACGCTTCCAAAGGCCAAAACTAAAGAGGCACCCTCCCCCTTCAAGCCCCCGCGTCAGTGGACGCCTCAACATCCCTCTCATACCTGGTATCTTGACTATCGCGAGATGCCCAAATACGAACCTATGGCTCCTGCCGGTGACATCCTCGCGGACATTTTCAATGAACACTTACCCTGACATTTTCACTGGACAACAACATCAAACAGTCGGAAAACAGGCACATCCCTGTATCACCCCCTACGCTTCCATCTGTAGGACCCGGTGCAGCGAGATTTCACATTGACGGTTTGGGGACGGTACTAAGGATGTGAAATTAACACAGTCCTGTTTAGGGCTATTTGGAGGAGGTTTTTGAGGCCGGAAAGATGATTTTGGCGAGACAGGCCGTGTCAGCTATGGAACCGGGACCCGTTCCATCAATTCTTCAAACCGGACGTCGATGAGTCGGCGCTCACCCCAAACAATGAAAACCGACGTTTTCGTGTTCCCGATATTACGGACAATGGCCCGAAGTGACTGGGCTGATTCTAAAGGATTTACGCTATATTTTTGCAACAGTTTAGGACGACGTTGATCTGAGGGAGTGCAGGTGCGGCGGTATCCGGCTGATTCTCAGGCAACACAACCAGGACGCGTTCGCTGTCCGGCATCAGGCGGTAGTTTGGGTTTCTAGGTAGAAAGAAATCGTTACTATCAAATGGGCGTGCGGATGCACCCCACGTCGCCGGTCCCCTTAATGGTGGACGGACGACAGCATGTGCTGGCGCCGGCAGGTACGACACTCACGGCGCGGGTGCTGCCCGAGTAGCTCGGCAGCTAGGAATTCGGACGAAAACCCGCAACGTTGAGGCGGATCTGAGCCAGGGATCTCTTGATCGTGATAAACAGTGTCTTTCCGTCCGGCCCACCGAAACCGATATTCGTCGGTCCGGGACCGTTGTCGTGCGGTGTAAGAATCGTACCCATGTGTCGACCCGCCGGAGAGATGATGGCGACCCCGCCGCTCCGATTGCTGGCGCAGTAAAGGTTGCCCGTCAAATCCACCTTCATCCCATCGCATCCGATGGGACTGAAATCGATCCGATCTCCAAGCTGACCGTCGGTCCGCACGCTATAGCGTACGATCGTTCCGGCGTTGGTCACGTACAGGTATCGCTCGTCGGGCGAAAACGTAAGACCGTTCGGACGGATATCATCGGCGAGCAACTGCAGGTCCCCATCTCGGACCCGGTAGAGGCTGCTGGGGAACTCGTGTCCCGCGCCGGGACGCTCCGAACGCGGATCGGTGAAGTAAACCCACCCATCTGACTTCACCACCACGTCATTGGGACGGTTGAGCCGGAGCCCCCGGTAGCGGTCGGCCAGCACAGTCCGTGTCACCCCATCGGGTTCGAGCCGCATGATGGCCCTGTCCCCTTGTGCAGTCCACACGATCCGGCCCTCCGGATCCAGAGCAATCCCGTTCGACCCGAAAGAAACGGTAAAGAAGCGCCCGTTGAACGACCCTATGTTGCCGGTAGCCTGCATCGGCGTCGTGTCCGTTGAGTTGAGGCCGGTCCGCTCGAGAAACACCGACAGCTCTCCACCCTGCCATTTGTAAATCGTGTTGGCTCCGATGTCGCTGAACAGCAGATGCCCACCCTGTCGATCGTCGATCCATAAGGGGCCTTCGGCGTTGCTGAAATAGTCGCCCTTGAGGATCTCCACCCTGGCGTCGGGGGAGATGATCGCGTCCAGCTCCGGCGTCAATCGTTCGACGGAGCTGACAGCTCCTGTCTGGGCTAGGGAGTGACTGAGACCGAGCATTAGTACGAAGGCGAGAAAGAGAGATACTTTAAACGAGGCAATCATGGTTCCTCCAGCGGAATCGCAGATCAATGGGTTCGCTTCCGTTTCCGAGAGCGATGCTCCGCAATATGGACAATGAAACTACAGGTTGAAGTCGGAGGCAAGAAAAGGCTCAGCTCTTGTAATCGTTCAATGATTCTGTCACCCGATAATTATTCAGTGAAGATGTCCGATGGCCTCAGCGTCGATGGAGATGTGAGAATGCATATCAGCGGGCTCTGGGCACTGTCAACTTGAGCCGATGCCTGCCACATTGATCGGATGAAAAGCACCCGATCCCGCTATCACGGACACCGTTTCCCATACGAAATCATTAGTCACGCAGTCTGGCTCTACTACAGGTTTGGCCTCAGCCTCCGGGATGTCGAGGATCTGCTGGCCAAACGAGGCGTCGTGGTGTCCTACGAGACAGTCCGAACAAGACGGCGACGTGATCGACATCCTCGTCCAGTCGCGGCGCAACCGTAGGGCGGCAGAACGCTTGTTTCTCAAGCTATTGAAGAGTCAAGAAAAGGTTCCGTTTCGCCTGGTCACAGATAAGTTGAAGAGCTACAGTGCGGCGCTCCGGAAGATCATGCCTTCCCTCAACCATGACACCGAACGATACGCGAACAATCGAGCGGAAGTCTCACACCAACCCGCGCGGCAGCGAGAACGACAAATGCGACGGTTCAAGTCTCCACGACAAGCCCAACTCTTCGTGTCGGTGCATGGCGTCGTTCTGAATCTTTTCAGATTTTCTAGGCACAGACTAAAAGCGGTTCACCACCGCAGGTTGAGGGCACGTTCTTTTGCAACTTGGCAGGCGGTCACAGCAGCCTGATCAACTGCTGCCCATTAACCATCGCCTCGGCTGGCGGTGGTTAAGTTGACAATGCCGGATCCGCCCATCGGCTTAAGGAGTATCGGTTCTCAGAAGATCTCAGGTACTGAGAACACCAGAATACCCTGATTGCGCATGTCGGAGACGATCACTTCCTGATCGTCCGGGTTCAGAACCACTCCGAAAGGCTTCTTGAGCTGCGTTGTAGGGCTCACAGGGATTTTAAAAATCGGAGGAACATCCCCGTTATCATCGTAACTCCAGACGCCTATAAACGCTTCCTCCGGTTCCATTTGATCTTGAATCCCTGGCATCGCGGCAATGATCAGCCTCCGCTGGGGATACATCTGCATCTGGTTGATCCGGATAATTTCCGACTTCGGACCGCGGATAACAGCCCGTGGCGCTACGTTTCCTTCGTCCGTCCGGTTAAACACCAGGATTGCGCCTGTCTCTGAGTCACTTCTCCCTATGCTGGCCCTGTAGGTTCCGAAGTTGCTCTGTGTTCCGACGACCAGAAGATCGTTGATCGGATCCACGGCAATCGCATGAAGTCTCCCCAACCTGGTGTCCGGACCCGTGAGCACTCGAATCGGTGCAACGTCACCGTTGGCTTCGCGCGGATAGACCTTAATACTGTCGTTGGTGTAGGTGAAAATCTCATCGTGAATGTTGTCCACGTCCAGCCGGTCGCTGATCGGCCCGGTTCTGGGGCCCTGGATAGTGCGAATAGGCGACGCCTGTCCATCGGCTCCTCCGGCGAACGTCAGTATGGCCTCTCCATAAGGGACCGGTACAACGATTTCATCGTTGACCGCGTCGTAGCGTACGTCATGCATGGTGCGGGACAGCCTGCTGGCCTGTCCATAGAGTGTTCGGACCGGTGTTTCTCCTCCGTCCGCCAACCTGGCGAACATCGCAATCTGCGGATGCGCCACTCAGTTGGGCACTAGGATCTGTCCCCGTCTGCTGTCGTAGCCAACGGCTCCGGGATTGCCGATCATGAGGCTCTCCGTCCCTACTGGCGCTCCTCGAATCGTTCTAATGGGTTCGACATCCCCGTTGGCCGTCACCGGGAAAACCGTCACCGAGGGGGTTCCCATGCTCGCCACAAACAACTCGTCCAGTCGTTCATCCAGCGCAATACCAGGAGAATGTTGGATTCCAGTATTGGGTCCCGCGATGACGCGGATCGGAGCCACATCGCCTTCGTCCGAGGCGTTGAATATCAGTATGGAGCTGTCGGCGTCATTGGCCACAAACAGTTCCTGCCTTTCATTGTGCAGTGCCATGTGTGAAGGCCAATTCATTAACGTTCGAGGTCCTTCGATAGTCCGAAGAGGTGCAATATTTCCTGAAGCGTTCAGGGGATACACGGTGATCGATGGCAGCTCAAAGCTGCCATAGGTTTCACCGGTCTCCGGATTCAGGTTCTGAGCATTGCCGAAATTACTCACGTACATGAGATTGTTTGTCGTGTCCAGGGCAATCCCGTGCGGATCTTCCAGTTGCGTATCCAGTCCTTCGAGAGTCCGAAGTGGTTGTTCTTCACCTTCGGCCTGCTTGCGGAACACATGCACGTAACCGCTCTGATTCACGACGAACAACTCCTGCCGTTCTTCGTCCGCGGCAACGGAGAATCCACGAATGCTTGCCAGGAACCGATCCGGCGCGACGTTGCCCCGGGCGTCTGTCGAAAAAACCGGCAGCCAGTTCTGGGTATCATTATTGAGGACATAGATGTCCAGGGTCACCGGGTCAATGTAGACCCCACACATCATTTCGGCTTTTGTGTTGGTTCCCGAAATGACGCGTCGGGGTTCTGTGAAACGGGCTTGAGGCGGCGTATCTTCGCGACTGTCATACTCCAGGATCTGAAACAAATTCTCGTCCGTGACCACTAGCATGTTGCTTTCGGAATTGACGGCCACGGCGCTGAACGCAGGATTCGGATCTCGGATGAAACGCAGCGGAGGTCGCTCAATCACCACCGGCGTTCTGTCCTCCTGGCCCTGCACGGCCGGCACGGCCGCAGAAGCAACCCCGGCAATGTCGCCGCTATCGATTAGAACGGCTTGAGCCACCCAGACGATCAATCCCGCTAAGACGAACTGAAGTCGCCAACATTTCCCGTCGCGAAAAGTTTTGGCCATTGCTCAACCTCCAATGGGAGAACCATTATTTACTTAAGTATTGGCGCGATTATCAGAGGGCCTACAATCGAAGTCAAGCGCATAGGCGAAATAAGAAGCCTCTGGGCAGGGAAGCAGGTGTGGATATGTGATGATTCCGGCGCATCGCGCCAGGGGGCATGGGATCGACGACATGAACCGAAGAGGTGTTCCGTCCGTGACAAGGAGCATCGAGATTTCATAGCGGCCGACTTGTGCTGCCAGAATCCGTCTTTTTCGCGTGCCGCTAGGGGACTGAGAAAATCTGGCTAAATACTACGAGGGAAGGGACTTGAGGTCAATCGAAGAGTCACATTTCTGTATGACTCCCTACGCTTCCATCTGCGGGACTCAGTTCAGCGAGATTTCACATTGACGGTTTGGGGACAATACAGGAGTTCGAATCATTACAGTTCTATCCAGGAAGCATCGTGGAAACTTTCTGGAGTTAGACAGCCTGCTCTTAGATGGCCAGTATCAGGCGAATCTACGGTAATTCTTTTCAGACGCACTAAAACTGCTAGTCAATATTGTTCTTCCTACCCTTCTTTACGTAGGCGCCGCTGTCATGGATGTTGCTGCGGCTGTGCACCGCCTTGTCCTTGGCGAGATGGCCAAACATCTGGATGCCGAAACCGCCATCGAGATCGTCGCTGATCCGCTGGCGCCACGGACGCCGGACGATCTGCGTCGTCAGACGGCGGGTGGTGCGCGGCTGGGTCATAATGTGATCGGCAATCTTGTAAGCCCGCTCTACCAGCTGGTCTTTGGGCAGTATCTCGTTGACCATGCCATATTCCAGCGCCGTTTTGGCATCGATCGCCTCGCCCGTCAGCAAAGCGTAAGCAGCACGCTTCACACCCAGCAGCTCCTCAAAACAGCTGTGGATACCGTCGCCGGGAACCGAACCGATGTCATAATGCAGATCGTAGATGACAGCGTCTTCGGCCATCAACGTAAGATCACACATCAGGCATATTTCGCTGTGGAAGCCGCAGCCGTTGATAATGCCAATGGTCGGAATTTCCAGGTCATTGACCAGAGAGCTGACATTGATGCGACCGTCTTTGTACGCATACTCGTAAGCCCAGTACGCATTGTCTTGCCGCTCGAGCTGGAAGCCTTCCGGATCAGCCTCCATCATGAAGTCTTCGCCTGAGCCAGTGAAGATCATCACTTCGTTTTCGGAGTCGGCGCCAACGGCCTTGAACAGCAGTCCCAGCGAACGGTGATTCTGAACGCTCAATTGGACCGAACCGCCCAAGGTGTGCGCCTGCGCCAGGATCACGCCATCAGAGCGACGCTCCAGCTTGAAGTGATCCTTGAAACGTTCCTTGTATTCCTCGAACTTGGGACAAACGATAAAATCTTGTTGTGACATGATTGCTCCTTTCCGTGCTCTCACTTCTTAATTCAACCGATCGGCAAGCGGACACCGCGTCAGCTTGGGTATTCCGCTGATCGTGAACACCAGTTCCGGAATCATGAACACCGATTCCGGCCATCGTGAACACTCGCCGGAGCGAAGCGACGGGTTAGCGTCTCAGTTTATTCCTTCAGAGTCCAGGTTTTCCCTGTTTTAGTCCTTTCCAAAATTATTGTGATAAATCGCCGCCGGCCTGTGTGTAACTGTGCGAAAGCCGGGAGCGTTTTTCGCGGAGGCTTTTGCAAGCAGCGGTGGAAATGATCAAGAGAAAGTCGGCCGAAGGCCACCATTCCCATTTGCACGGCTGCGGCAGTTTCCACAGGCCCCGTGCCCTGCGTGAGGCGCGCGTTCCGCGCCCGGACCCGGATTCCCGCACTTCCTTCGCGCGAGGATTGCGCAGGAGCGACGATTGGGTCCGGGGCCGGCCTGGAGTACCCCCTGGCGGCGGCGTGTGGATGCATCGGTGCGCCGATCATCGGGACTCCTTCAACGTCTTGGGTTGGGTCTTGGTTTGCCGCATCGATGCCCCTTTCAGTTCGATACGGTGCGCATTGTGGAGGAGGCGATCGCAGATGGCGTCGGCCTGGTTCGGGTCGCCAATGACGCCGTGCCAGTCGGGGACCGGGAGCTGGCTGGCGATCAAGATGGCGGAACGTTCGCTCCGTTCCTCGACGACTTCGATCAGGTCCCGGCGTTCAGCGTCGCGCAGCGGGGCCAGGAGCCAGTCGTCGATGGCCAGCAGATCGGTTTTGGCCAGACGGGCCAGGACTCGGGTGTAGGAGCCGTCGCCACGGCCGACCGCCAGTTGGTGCAAGAGCCGAGGCATGCGGACGTAGGTGGCGTTAAAACCCCGCCGGCAGGCGCGTTCGACGAAAGCCGAAGCCAGAAAACTCTTTCCGATGCCGGTCGGACCGGTGATGAGAAGATTGTGCCGGTCTTGGATCCACCCGCAGGAGCCCAGGGCGAGGACTTGGGAACGGTCCAGACGGCGACGATGTTTGAAGTCGACGTTTTCCAGCGATGCCGTCGCGTCGCGCAGCTTCGCCGCGCGCAGGCGTCGGGTGAGCTTGCGGTGCTCCCGGGCCGTCCACTCCTCATCCACCAGTAGGCCCAGACGTTCCTCGAAGCCGAGATCCGTGTACTGATTCGAGCGGCGTTGCTGCTCCAGGGCCTCGACCATGGCCGATAGCTTCATCTGGTTCATCTTCTCCAGGGTTTGTTCCATTAGCATGAGTGCGTCTCCTCGGGGTCCGCATAGTAGGCGGCGCCGCGAATGTTGTCGTGATGGGGCGTCGGTGGGGTTTCGGTGTCCCCGAAAGGCAACCGGTCCTGGGCCGACGACAGGATGTTCTTGACGGTGCGGTAGCTATAGGACTGCAAGTGCAGCGCCCGCGCACTGGCGGCTTCGAGCCGCTCGGCGCCGGAGCGGCGACCTAGACTCATCAATCCCAGGCAGGCCCGGTACCCCTGTTCCGGATGCGGCCACCGTTTCATGATCTCCTCGACCAGGCGGCCGGTCTTGGGGCCAGTTTTCTCCGCCCAACTAATCAGCCGGGACGGTGTCCATTCCGCATGGGCCCGATGGGCACTGGGCATATGTTCGGACAGAGTCGACGGCTTGTGATCGTAGCGACGGCGATGGGACGTCACGCGCCGGCCTTTGTAGTAGACCTCGACAATGGACGCCGTGTAACGCGCTTCCACCCTCTCATGGATCAACTGGCAGGGCACGCTGTAAGGATGGCGGTCCACGGTAATGTGGTAATCGATGCTGACACGACAGTCCTTCCACTCGGCCTGTTCATACCGGTTGGTCGGGAGGGGCTGTAATGCCGGTCGATCCAGCCGCTCGTAGAGTTCCAGGCGGGATACTCGAAGCTTCTGCATCGGCCGCTGGTTCAGTTCCACCAGCAACTCTCGAATGGCTCCGTTCAAGTCGGCCAGACTGAAGAACGTGCGATTCCGGATCCTGGCCAGGATCCACCGCTGTGCGACCAGGACGGTCGATTCAACTTTCGCTTTGTCCCGAGCTTTCCGCGGCCGGGCCGGTATGACAACGGCGCCGTAGTGTTCGGCCTCATCCTGGTAGGTACGGTTGACGCCTGCTTCATAGCGGCAGGGCTGGGTAATGGCACTCTTGAGTTGGTCGGGAACCCAGATCCGGCTCGATCCGCCGAAGAACTCCACCATGCGGATATGCACGCCGACCCAATCGGGGAGTTTCTGGCTCGGTGTCGCTTCCGCGTAGGTGTAACCGCTGGCGCCCAGAACAGCGACGAACAACTCGACTGGAATAGCTTTGCCCGTCCGTGGATCCGTCAGCTGTGGCCGTTTGCCGGAAAAGTCGATGAAGGTCTTCTCTCCGGCGCGGTGCACCTGTCGCATCGAGGGCTTCAATTTCTGGGCCCAACGCCGGTAGATCTCACAGAACTGGCTGTAGGCATATCCCTTTGGATTCGCTTCTCGGTACTCTTCCCACAGCAGGTGCAGGGTGACTCCAACACGCTTCAACTCCTGGTGGATCCGTTCTACATCCGGAGCCACCCGTTCCCGGGAGCCCGGTCCCGCGCGGGGAAACAGCCGCGCTTCAAGCGCTGCCTCGTCCAGGTCTTCGGGCAGCGGCCATTCCAGTCCGGCCTGCTTGGCCCGTCCCAAGTAGTCCGCAACGGTGCCCAAGCCCACGCGACATGCGCTGGCGATCGCCCGGTGGCTGAGCTGTTGGTCGTGTTTGAGTCGTAGAATCTCGCGTATCTGTCTCATCGGTAGTCGTTTCGTTGCCATCAAGGCCCTCCTGTGCTTCAGGAGAACCTAAAAGCTCCAAACTTCGCTACCGACGAGTGATCACGATGGCCGGAATCGGTGTTCAGGATCACCGGAATCACTGTTCAGGATCCCGGAATCCGCGTTCACGATCCCGGAATCGGTGTTCACGATGGATCGGAATCAGTGTTCAGGATGGTCCGGAATACGCAGCAGCTAGCGGAATGGGTAAATCTGCCAAAAAAGTCCGTCGCTGGTTGGCCACGAACCCTGTTTCCCAAATGGTAGGATGCGGCAAGTGCAATGGCACTATTATCGCATGGACAAAGAAATCGCCGTAAACGATATGGCCGACGAGAGCGCGACCGCCTGCTGCCGTGCTCGGGTTTGCATAACAACCCTTACTACGGCATTGTCAGCGCCGCCATAGTTGTCGGCCCCTACCTATACCGCTTGTCCGCCCAGGGTCTTGGCCTCGCGCTCAAACCGAGCCAGTCGTTCGGTGTTTTGGTCGAACTCAGCCGGGAGCACCTTGATCGCAACCTGACGATTCAGGTTGGTATCGTTGGCACGGTAGACCTCTCCCATTCCACACCTGCCAGGCGGTGAAAGGATCTCGTAGTGGGAGAGTTTCGTGCCGGATTCCATCGGATGAATAAGACTACGGGCGGGATCTGGGGTCGATCAAAACGGCACATTTCCGGATTGGCGACTACGCAGGCATCTGGAATTTCTCGAGTGCCAGTTATGGAATTTGGAGGAGGTTTTCCGGCGATGGCTCACGGCAAGTGCATTCGGGCCAACCACGACTGTCTATCATCAGCGCGCCCGGCTCAACTCAGGTGGATTTCTTCTCCGTGGAACCCTTCAATCGAGTGGCGCGAGATTCAGCACGTTCGAGGGTGGGGTCCCGATTGTAGGATTCCGACTCACCCGGAGGGATGCTCAGGTATCGCCATTTCTCGCCCTTTAATGCCTTCGCAAGGTATACGATCTGACCGACGTGGTAGCTCATGTGCCCGAGTGATCGATGCAATGCCTCGTTGACTTGCAGCTCTTTTCCTCTGATTACTACCGTTTGCTGCAAATGATTATCGGTCAGGTGCGAAAGCGAATCAAAGAGTGTGTCCCACCCGCGTTCCCAACGGTTGGTTAGCTCTTGGCGCGTGGGTGTTCTCGCTGCAAACTCATCTTCGCGGTCCCGCCACGGTTTGTGACCGTCCGTTGTTAGAAAGTCTGTGAAGCGAGAAGTGAGGTTGCCAGCGATGTGCCACACGATCACTGCGACAGAGTTGCCGCTGCTGGGACCCGGCTTGCTCAGTTCAGTCTCGTCCAATTGAGCCATCGCGGCATCAGCTAACGACTTGTAGCGCCGACACACTGTCTCGATGGATTCCACGACAGTCTTCATATCTTATGTCTCTCCCAGCAGAATAAGGCTCAGTTACCTCTTGTGCCGCTCTCCCAGTGCTCAGGACCGCCACGTCACCTTCAATCCCCTTGGTCTACTTCACAGTGTCCGGCGTTTCGTGCCGCACAGCAAACGAATCGGACTCCCGTGATTCAAGCCACGTGCCAATGTTAAAAGTCTTACATGGTCATTTTCTGTTCAAATGTTTTGCAAACGGTCTCCCCTTTCAAGTCGTGGCAGCTTAGGCGGAGTTGCGTGCCAGATTCCATTTTTTGACGTGTCGCTAAGAGAACTGTGAAAATCTGGCTAAATACTACGAGGGAAAGGATTTGAGGTCAATGAGACAGTCACATGGAAGTGTAGGCGACCACACAGGCAAGTGAAATTGACACAATCTTGCTTAGAGCTATTTGGAGGTTTGCGCCGGGTTCGATCTTTACAGTCGGCCAGCGCAGCGCCTAGCACGCTGAGAACAGTGTACCGAAGCGGAGGTTCGTTATGGCGCTTCGGCGTACGCGGCGCGGGCAGCCGCGGCAAGGCCGTTTCCGCGGGGCCAGTCCGGGTGCTGAGCCTGGAACTCCGTCTGTATCGCCGTCGCCGTGTCGTCCGCCGAACGGCCCTCTGCCTTCAGCTCGCGCGCGCGGGTCTGCACGCCCAGCATGATCGCCCGGTTCGTGGCGATGATCGCCCCCTCGCCCACCGCTCCGTGCGCCGGAACGATCGTTGTGGGACGCAATGCGTCGAACGCGTCGAACGCCGCCAGCCACGCCGTCATGCTCGCCACCTGCCCTGCCGCGAGGAACGAGTTGTTCATTACGACATCACCGGAGAACAGGACGCCATCGCCTTCCACAAAGATCCCGGTATCGCCACGCGTGTGCGTCGGGCCGACCACCAGGAAGCGCACCTGGACGCCGCCCAGGTCCAGCACGTAGTTACGGTCGAACGTGATGTCCGCAGTGCGCCCCGTAGCTCCGGCCAGCAACTCCGCCGTCATCGGCGACCGGCTGGCGAACCTCTGTATCTGGGCCGCGCCGCCCTCGGCGAATTCGGCCTCCTGGACCACCGAGTTCACATATTGCGCCGTGGCGGGAAAACCCAGATACCCCGTCGTGTGCTCAGCATGAAAGTGCGTGGACGCGATGTAGATGTCGGCGTTCTGGCTGATCTTGGCAACCTCGCGCAGGACCGTCTCGCCGTTGCGTCTCCCGAGCCCAGGATCGATCACCAGCGTTGCGCGGGAACCAACGACGATGCCCACGTTCGGGACCATCCGAACGTTGAAGTCTGGAATCACGTACGTGTGCTCCGCGAGCTTGACCGTCGCGTCCTCCCTCACTAGCGGGTCTGGCGCAGGACCACGCTGACCCGTCGCGCTCGACGCGACCTGGAGGCAGCCGACAATCAACAGGTACCGAAGGAACGTTACGCGATTCATGGTCACACCCTCCGCCAGGCCCCCGCCCGGCACACCCCTACTCTGACCTTCGCACTGCAGCCCTAGTCGTCGGCTCAAGCTCGAGCCGCTTGTCCGCCACTTCTCCCACGCCGCCTCAACCAAACGGAGAAATGATCTCGTAGGGGCCGATTGCGGTGCCACGCTCCATTGTTTTGGTGTGCAGCACAGTGAACTGCCGAAAACTGGATAAACGATACTAAAGGTCGGAGTGAGTTATTGTCAAAAGTGGTGTTTAGGAGATTGATTCAAGCGGCGGTCTGATCGAGCTTTGTCACTTCGATTCCATCGTTGAATTTCACTCCAGTAGTCACCTTGACCAGATCATCGAATCCTCGTAATCGTCGCCAGTTCTTCTCAGCGCACTGACCCAGCTTGAACATCATGTGCAGCATTCCATCCCGTGTCAGGCAGCCTCTGGATCGCTTGGTTCGGTGTCGAATGGTGGCAAAGGTCGATTCAATGGGATTGGTCGTTCGGATGCTCTGCCAGTGCTTGGCCGGAAAGCCGTAAAAGGCCAGCAGTTCTTCTCTGTCTTTCTGCAGGCAGACAGTGGCTTTCGGATACTTCGGCTCATAGGTTTCAATGAACAGATCGAATGCCTTCTCGGCGTCTGCCAGTGTCTCGGCCTTCCAGATCGCGTGCAGTGCCTGTTTCGCTTTCGCCTGGACCGACTTGGGTAAGCAGTTGAGCACATTCATGGTCTTGTGCATCCAGCAGCGTTGTTGGCGTGTCTGGGGATAGATTTCCTCCAGTGCGGCCCAGAACCCCATCGCCCCGTCACCGATGGCCAACTTCGGAATATTCATCCCTCGGGACTTCAGCTTCAACAAGACCTCACGCCAACTCTGTGTCGATTCCCGTACACCGTCTTCGATCGCCAGAAAACGCTTCTCTCCGCGTTCATTCACGCCGATTACGACCAACGCACACAACTTGGTTTGTTCGGCTCGAAGTCCGCTGTAGATACCGTCGGCCCAGACATAGACCCAGCGGTCGGCGTCCAAACGCTGGTCGCACCCGATGCGGTACTCTTCAGCCCAGACCTGTTTCAAGCGCGATACCGTGTTCGCTGACAGGCCCTGCGCCTTCGGACCGACAAGAACTTTCAGGGCCTCACCCATCTCGCCGCTGGAGACGCCTTTCAAATACAACCACGGCACGGCGGCTTCCATCGACTGCGTCTTCCGAATGTAGGGGGGTACCAGGGCCGAGCGGAACGTCACAGCTTCGCCCATCTTGGCGCGCACCTTCGGGATTTGCACCGTTACCGGACCCAGGCCAGTCTGCAGCTCGCGTTCAGGCAGATAACCGTTGCGCACCACTCCAGCCTTGCCCGTCTCGGTTCGCCGATCGCCGTGCTGGGATAGCAGTTCGGACAGTTCGGCTTCCACAGCGCGTTGGATCAGCTGTTGCGCCCCCGTTCGTAGCAGGTCGGTCACTGGGTCTGCAATCGCTTCTCGATCTTCCAGTTCAATAACGATACTCTTACTCATAGTGGCGTATCTCCTTTGGTTGCTTTGAAGTCTCGTAAACAACAAATCAACCAGATACGCCGCTTTTCTTCAATCCCTCAAACACCAGATTCGGTTATAACTCGGTCGGAGTTCTAGGCAATCACAAGGTCAGGGCCTGAGATACGACCCTCGTGGACAATGACAAACGGCCTATTTAGGGCAGTTGTCAGATGTCCGGTTTGGGACATTACAGTCATGTGGATTGTCGCGGGGTGAGGTTCGGTCGTGTTTCGGGAGAATCCCGTGTTCAGAGGCTCACTGTCCGGGAACCGGATGTGAACGGTAGCGGCCTACGGCCACTACGCGTAGATATCCCGCACTGGGTGGCTCGATGTAAGGTGATCTGCAATGGTCCGGATGTTGACTGCACTGGGATCAGCCATCATGACTCAACCTGATGTGGAACTGACCGATGTTTTCCGGACCGCCGCTGCCGGGTTTCTCCGATGGCATCGGGTCAGCTTCCAACTACACAAGGTCATCCGGGCGATCACCCGCTGCCCTGGGCGGCCACATCGATACCTGTACCGGATGCGGCAAAGGCTGGGGCCTATCCTACAATTCCTGCCGGGACCGCCATTGTCCAAAGTGCCAGGCGCAAGCCCGTCAACGCCGGCGGGCGGCACGCGAAGCTGAACTGCTCCCCACGCCGTACTTCTATCTGGTGTTCACGCTCCCGCTTAAACTCAATTCCTTGATCCGGGCCAAGCCGGTCCCACTCTACAACCTGCTGTTTCGTTTCGTCCCCGACACTGTTATCGAGGTCGCTGCCATTCCGAAGAGGCTCGGCGCCCAGATCGGCTTCTTCGCTATCCTCCACACCTGCCGGTGAGCGTCCTCTGGAATGACTGCTGTTCCTCCAGTATCCGGATCCGCCCACCGGCTTAAGGAATATCGGTTCTCAGAAGATCTCAGGTACTGAAAACACCAGAACACCCTGATTGCGCATGTCGGAGACGATCACTTCCTGATCGTCCGGGTTCAGAACCACTCCGAAAGGCTTCTTGAGCTGGGTTGTAGGGCCCACAGGGATTTTCCAAATCGGAGGAACATCCCCGTTATCATCGTAACTCCAGACGCCTATAAACGCTTCCTCCGGTTCCATTTGATCTTGAATCCCTGGCATCGCGGCAATGATCAGCCTCCGCTGGGGATAGGTCTGCATCTGGTTGATCCGTATAATTTCCGACCTCGGACCGCGGATAACAGCCCGTGGCTCTGTATTTCCTTCGTCCGTCCGGTTAAACACCAGGATTGCGCCTGTCTCTGAGTCACTTCGCCCTATGCTGGCCTCATAGGTTCCGAAGCTGCTCTGTGTTCCGACGACCAGAATATCGTTGATCGGATCCACGGCAAGACCATGAAGTCTCCTCAACCCGGTGTCCGGACCCGTGAGCACTCGAATCGGTGCAACGTCACCGTTGGCTTCGCGCGGATAGACCTTAATACTGTTGTTGGTATAGGTGAAAATCTCATCGTGAATGTTGTCCACGTCTATCCGGCTGCCGATCCCACCGGTATTGGGGCCCTGGATAGTGCGAATAGGCGACGCCTGTCCATCGGCTCCTCCGGCGAACGTCAGTATGGCCTCTGCATATGGGACCGGTACAACGATTTCATCGTTGACCGCGTCGTAGCGTACGTCATGCATGGTGCGGGACAGCCTGCTGGCCTGTCCATAGAGTGTTCGGACCGGTGTTTCTCCTCCGTCCGCCAACCTGGCGAACGCCGCAATTTGCGGGTGGGCCACTCAGTTGGGCACCAGGATCTCTCCCCGTCTGCTGTCGTAGCCAACGGCTCCGGGATTGCCGATCATGAGGCTCTCCGTCCCTACTGGCGCTCCTCGAATCGTTCTAATGGGTTCGACATCCCCGTTGGCCGTCACCGGGAAAACCGTCACCGAGGGGGTTCCCATGCTCGCCACAAACAACTCGTCCAGTCGTTGATCCAGCGCAATACCAGGAGGATGTTGGATTCCAGTATTGGGTCCCGCGATGACGCGGATCGGAGCCACATCGCCTTCGTCCGAGGCGTTGAATATCAGTATAGAGCTGTCGGCGTCATTGGCCACAAACAGTTCCTGCCTTTCATTGTGCAGTGCCATGTGTGAAGGCCAATTCATTAACGTTCGAGGTCCTTCGATAGTCCGAAGAGGTGCAATATTTCCTGAAGCGTTCAGGGGATACACGGTGATCGATGGCAGCTCAAAGCTGCCATAGGTTTCACCGGTCTCCGGATTCAGGTTCTGAGCATTGCCGAAATTACTCACGTACATGAGATTGTTTGTCGTGTCCAGGGCAATCCCGTGCGGATCTTCCAGTTGCGTATCCGGTCCTTCGAGAGTCCGAAGTGGTTGTTCTTCACCTTCGGCCTGCTTGCGGAACACATGCACGTAACCGCTCTGATTCACGACGAACAACTCCTGCCGTTCTTCGTCCGCGGCAACGGAGAATCCACGAATGCTTGCCAGGAACCGATCCGGCGCGACGTTGCCCCGGGCGTCTGTCGAAAAAACCGGCAGCCAGTCCTGGGTATCATTATTGAGGACATAGATGTCCAGGGTCACCGGGTCAATGTAGACCCCACACATCATTTCGGCTTTTGTGTTGGTTCCCGAAATGACGCGTCGGGGTTCTGTGAAACGGGCTTGAGGCGGCGTATCTTCGCGACTGTCATACTCCAGGATCTGAAACAAATTCTCGTCCGTGACCACTAGCATGTTGCTTTCGGAATTGACGGCCACGGCGCTGAACGCAGGATTCGGATCTCGGATGAAACGCAGCGGAGGTCGCTCAATCACCACCGGCGTTCTGTCCTCCTGGCCCTGCACGGCCGGCACGGCCGCAGAAGCAACCCCGGCAATGTCGCCGCTATCGATTAGAACGGCTTGAGCCACCCAGACGATCAATCCCGCTAAGACGAACTGAAGTCGCCAACATTTCCCGTCGCGAAAAGTTTTGGCCATTGCTCAACCTCCAATGGGAGAACCATTATTTACTTAAGTATTGGCGCGATTATCAGAGGGCCTACAATCGAAGTCAAGCGCATAGGCGAAATAAGAAGCCTCTGGGCAGGGAAGCAGGTGTGGATATGTGATGATTCCGGCGCATCGCGCCAGGGGGCATGGGATCGACGACATGAACCGAAGAGGTGTTCCGTCCGTGACAAGGAGCATCGAGATTTCATAGCGGCCGACTTGTGCTGCCAGAATCCGTCTTTTTCGCGTGCCGCTAGGGGACTGAGAAAATCTGGCTAAATACTACGAGGGAAGGGACTTGAGGTCAATCAAACAGTCACATCCCTGAAACACCCCCTACTCTTCCATCTGTAGGACTCCCTACAGCGAGATTTCACATTGACGGATTGGCCTTAACTTGACGGTACCGGGCGGATTTATGTAATTGGGGGAAGGTCAACTTGATCTTTGAAACTGAGGGACGCTGAATCTCAAGTTAGCCCAGTCAAGTCCAGAACACGCAAGGCGGTTCCATTCGTCGTGACGGTTGCGAGTAGCTGTCTGGCAGGATGAAACGCGATTTCCGGCGGTGGACGTCCGATAGAAAGTGTCTCCATATTTTCGTCAAGTGCCGCAATCAACCGTGCCCCTTCGACATCCCAAATCTTTAAGCCCTGAGCGTCGCGGGATGCCAGAAGGCTTCCGTCACCTGAAAATGAGAGGGCATGTACCCGAGGAGTATGCAAGGTCAGTTCGCGGGAAGGTTCTGTAAAACCTTCTTGAGTGGCACGAAAGGCCACAATCCCGTCGCCCGTACCTACGGCAAGCAGATCTTCGGCTGGCGACCATGCCAGAGATCGCACCGGTTGCTCCATTTGAATACGACTCAGCACATCCGCTGACAGAAGGCTTACAAGAACCAAAAGAGCACCGTTCTCAGCAGCCAACGCAAGGAGAAATGTGAACTGGCAAGAAGATGCGACCGCTGTAAAGCCGATGTGCTTGTTCACCGAGTCTTCCATTGGTTTTGTCCAGCCCGGCAGCAGGCAAGCTCCATCCAGCGCACGAATCCGGTCAGAGGAGCAAGTGATCGCGAATGCCCCCTCCGCGGTCCATTCGACGGAGTGTACTGCTTTGCTGTGACCACTTAAGAGAAACGGCGTGCTCCTTCCGCTCTTCAACTCCCACAACATCAGTGACCGATCAACGGAGCTGGTCATGATCACATCCGCTCTAGGGTCCCAGCCCACTGAAGTAACCTGCCCCGAATCGCTTTCCAACGTACGTGCAATCTGCTCGGCGTCGATATCGAAAATTGCTGTCGATCCGAATTGCGTGGGAATGGCGAGAAAGCGTCCACCGGGTGACCAGCGCGGTTTTGATATGTACCCGCTTTGCAAATCAATTTGATGAAGCTGACGTATCTCTGACAAGGATAAACGCTCCTTCCTATTCCTCAACCCGGCCGTTGTTGCCCTTTCGGTCCCCAGTCTGGGCCAGACCATAAACATCGGGTTCGGGAACCGCAGCGTGTTGTGGAGATCCCTCCGTCGTGTGGGTGCGGCTTTGGCCCTCCGGCAAGGCACGGTTCCACTTATTGAGGCGCTTGCCCGGCCAGAGTCCAGCATTTCTCGTGCGTTACTTGATTGCACTCAGCTGACCGCGACGCCACACAGAAAGACTCTCCAATCGCGGTGCCTGGACATGCGCTAGCTTACCCCACGTGTTGTCCAAGGCGTAGTGTATAACTTTGGGTCGATGATCGTGAGCAGGTTTTCCACCCAGGGCCTACGGCCACCTGCATACAGCATTCAACTTGCAGTCCAGTCTCGTGCACGCCACACTTCTCCCATGCCGCGCTTGCCGAAGGGAGCCTGGATCTCGTAATGTGCGAGTTTGGTGCCGGTTTGCATTGCATGAACAAGACTACGGGCAGGAATTTAGGTCAATGAAACAGTCACATTGACGGCTAGGACTACACATCCGAGTGGAATTACTACGTTCCTCTCCAATGCCGTCGGAACAAGTTTTCGGGAGTGGAAGTCGAACAATCAGGGTACCGGGACCCGTTTCTTCAGCTCTTCAAACCAATTCAAGACGACGTTGAGAGCGGCGACCGGACTTCGCGCAGATATCAGGGGGTCGGCACGCTCAAAAACACGGCTGTGGGCCCGTAGTAGTCTTCAGCAGAACCGATTTTCCAGGGCTGGTGTCGAAACCCCTTGGGCAAAAGACAACACTTTTCTTGTCTCGACAGCCGACCTGTAGTTGAATTCAGGGAGATCTCAAATTTGCCGGCACTTGCATTGGAGGTGTGACTCATGAAAGAGATTTTAGCCTATAGGAAACTCTGGCGGCTTCCGCTCGTCGTCGGAGGCCTGATCCTCTTGTTGGCTCAGCTCACTCTGGTCTACAGGGCCCCGATCTCAGCGGTTGCCTACGCGGGGGTGGCCATCCAGCCCCAGGAGGACCGCACGCCGGTCGTGATCGAGCGGGCGCCGCTGCGTTTCATCCGGGATCCGAATCCCGCCTTTGCCGCCGTGGCCGTCAACTCGGAGAACGACATGTTGGTCGTGGCGGACGAAAACCTCTTTCAGATTCTGGAGTACGCCCACGAGGAGAACACGCCGCCCCGGGCCCGTTTCAGCGAGCCGCGGCGCGTCATCTCGGGATTGAGCACCCGGGCGGAGATGATGTGCGGCGTGTATATCGATCCCGAGACGCTCGAGATCTACGCCCTTAACAACGACACCCAGGGCTGGATACCCGTGTTCGCTCCCGACCAGCGGGGCAACGCCACACCGGTTCGCTACATCGCGGGCATTCGGGGTTTCTCGATCACGGCCCATGAAGAGCGGAATGAATTGTTCGTCGTCAACCAGGAAGGCGGGCGGTACGGGGCCCCTGACGGGCAGGGTGGCGCGGTCTATGTCTACCGCAAACAGGCCGAGGGCGAGGAGCGGCCTTTGCGCACTCTCGAAGGCTACGACACGCAGCTGGAAGATCCCCACGGGATCGCACTCGACACCGAGAACAACCTCATGTTCGTGAGCAATTTCGGGAATGTCCACCGGCAGGACCCGGAAACCGGTCGAGTCTACGGCGACTACGAGCCGCCGTCGATTACGGTCTATCCCCTCGACGCGTCAGGCAATACCGAGCCTATCCGGATCATCGAAGGGGCGAACACTCTGTTGAATTGGCCGTCTCACATGGCGTACCACCACGAAAGACAGGAACTGTTCGTGGCCAATGATGGCGACAGTTCCGTGCTGGTCTTTGATGCGTCCGCCGAGGGCAACGCCGCGCCGATCCGCGTCCTCAAAGGTCCGAGAACCCAAATCATTCACCCGCCGGGGATTGCTATCGACGAACGGACGGACGAGCTCTTCGTTGCCAACATGGGAGCGCCGAAGGTGACGGTTTTCCCGGTCACGGCTAACGGAGACGTCGAGCCCATACGCGTGGTCCGGGGAGCACCGGAGGGCACCCAGAGCCTCATGATCGGCAATCCCGGAGCCGTGGGCTACGACACCCTGCGGGGAGAGATTCTGGTGCCCAACTGAGTGGCTCACCCGCAGATTGCGACGTTCGCCAGGCTGGCGGACGGAGGAACCCCACCCACCCGAGCGCTCTATGGTCAAGCGAGCAGGCTCTCTCGCACCATGCACGACATCCGCTACGATGAGATCAACGATGAAATCGTCGTCCCCGTTCCCTACTCGGAAGCCATCCTGACGTTCCGGGGAGACGCCGACGGCCAGGAGTCTCCGATTCGAATCATCCAGGGCCCCCGGACCGGCACCGTGGGTAGCCGGGTGGACGTGGACGCGATTCATGACGAACTCTTCACCTACAACGACGAGGAAGACGTGATCAAGGTCTTCCCGCGCGACGCCAACGGCGACGTGTCGCCCATCCGAACCATCGAGGGGCCGGACACCCAGATCACGGCGGCATACGGAATCGCCGTCGATTCGATCAACGATATCCTCGTCGTCGGATTGAACAGCGGCTTCGGAACCGAGAGAGCGGCCCTGGTCGACGACGGCGCGGAACCGGGCGCGATTCTGATATTCAACCGTACCGACAGCGGAAACGTGGCGCCTCGGGCCGTCATTCGCGGCCCGAACACGGGCATCATCCGGATCAATCAGATCGACCTCAATCCGGAGCGGCGGCTGATCGTCGTGGCGATGCCGGGAATCCGGGACCAGATGGAACCGGAAGGTGCGTTTGTCGGAGTCTGGAGTTACGACGACAACGGCGATGTGCCCCCGATGTGGAAGATGCCGATCGGAGAGGTGAGCCGAATGAAAAAGCCGTTCGGGGTTGTCCTGAACCCTGCGGAACGGGAGGTGATCGTCTCCGATATGCGGAATCAGGGCATCCTGGTCTACTCGGTACCGGAAATCTTCTGAGAACAGGTGAGTCCTCCGGGAGTCCGGGGTTCCGGACTCCCGATTTTTTTGAAACTCCGGCGAAAAACCGGCGATTGAGGCGCGGTGTGGTCCGAACCGGAAAACAGATCGCCCGTGACCACAGAGACTTCGAAGTCAGCCCACGTCCAGACCTGATGCCCTCCTGCTGGCGAATCTCAACGGTTCCGACCGCCAGCTTCTGCTTCCGCGGCATATGCAGCTGGAACCGTCGCAGTTCCTCGACTCCGACATATGCGGGAGACTTGCCGCAGTACTGGCGGAACTGATCCAGTGTTGTGCATGTAGCCACGAATTGTCTCTGGGGAGTAGTAGCGTCGCCGGAGTTCATCAAGCATCCGTTTGCCTAGTGGGGTCATAAGCCACTTCCATATGACCGCCACTTCATGGGACAGACTCTATCTGCGCTGTATACCGACTCCGAGCGCCCGCGGCTGAGTTCTGACGCCCAATACGCCGAAGTGAAAATTCTGCATCTCTGCACAGAAGTCAGCGGGGAGATTTGGGAATTGGGAAGATGATTCAGCGAGCGAACAGGATGCCCTGCGACACCGGCAGGTTTCTGCGACAAACCCTCTCATTCCTCCTACAATGTCCGAACACGGGGTCATGTCAACGCTCCCCGAGCGCATGCTCGTCACCATCGAGAACGTGCCGGATTTCCTCGAGCGGTTCAACGGGCTGATCCGGCAAATCGATCACGAGCCGACACAGATCCTCATCGAAGCGAAGATCCTGGAGATCGCGCTCAACTCCGAGGACTCCTTCGGGATCGCCGGGTCGGATCTCTTTACGTTCGGTGGCGATGGGGACGGGATCATCGGCACCCAGGGCCTGGAGGCCGCAGGCGCGGCAGGCTCAATCGGGCTGTTCCTCAACCTGACTAACCCCCCCGAGGTCGAAATACTCTTCAACGCGCTCGAAGCCCGGTGTCGGGTCCGCACGCTGTCGACGCCGAAGCTGCTGGCGCTCGAGAACCAGGATGCCTGGGTCAGGAGGGAGTACCCGGGCTGCGCCGCGTGTCCGGCCTCCGGCGACACTTCAGCAATGAAGAAAGGTCCGAAGTCAATACCGAGACCATCGTCCTCATCACGCCCCGGGTCGTGGAAAACCTGGTGGAAATCCTGGATGAGACCTGGAACACGGCGCCCATCGAAGAGACCCAGGAACACGAGCGCGAGGCGGATGCGGAGCTCGCGCTGATCGAGGTCGATATCGATCGCTTCAGCCGAGTGGACACGGCGGCAGCAGACGCTGCGCAGAGCGTCGGCACCGCAACCAACTGAGAAACGCCGCTCGGCGCCGAGCCGCCCTTACGTCTGGGCGACTTGGAGATTCTCGATGACGTCGAAGGGAATGCTGCAATTGCGTCCCTGAAGCTTGGCCGTGTACAGCGCTTTGTCAGCCGCCTTAACGAATTCATCGACGGAGTCGAACTTGCGTCCATCGTTGTGGGTCGCGATCCCGACCGATATCGTGACCGCCAGCTCGTCCGTTCCGCCCACATTGTGGCGCGTCGCTTCAAATGATTTGACGATTCGCTGCGAGATGATCTTGGCCAACTCGCAGTCGGTGCCAAGAAGAACGATGATGAATTCTTCTCCGCCGTAGCGAGCGACGAGATCGTCTCCGCGCACGTTGGCCTTCAGAATCTTTGCCGCCGTCTTGAGTATCTGATCGCCCACCTGATGGCCGTACGTGTCGTTGATGCTCTTGAACCTGTCGAGGTCCGCAAAGGCGATACTCAAGGGTTGTCCATCCGTACTCGCCTGCTGAAGAGCCTGCTCGAGGTGGAGGTCCAGGTGCCCGCGGTTGAAGAGCCCGGTGAGCGCGTCCCGGCGATTGGTCTCCTCGAGCTCCTTCGTGCGGGTCTCGATGGATTCCGCCTGGTCCTGGAGGTTATCGACTGTCTGCAGCGCGTGCAGGCTCCGGAGCATCAGGGCTTCTCTGGCCTCGTCCATGATGCTGTCGTCGGCGCCGCCGACGAGAATCTGAGTCTCGAACACGCGCTCCGCCTCGGGGATCAGCGTACGGACCTCCTCCAGCAGCTCGCCGACCTTTTCGTTGTCGATGCCGAAGTGCCCCTGAGCGGCGTCCGCCAGCGCCTGAAAGCGGCCCTCGCCTGACTGATCGAGGAAGACCTCCCCCACCAGGCCGCTCAGCGCCACACAACGCACGAAAGCGCCGTTCTCGTGACCGGCCGGTACGATCTCGGGGTCGTGGCTCGCGGCCACGGCCTGCTGAATTCGGTCCGGGAAATTCCAGCGCTCCAGCAACCATCCGCCCACAGCGGCATGGTCCACACCGAGCTTTTCGATCTCACGCGCGGTGATCACGGCATGGTGCGCCTGTCCTTCCAGGTGCTCGTAGACCCCCGGAACGGACTGGTCCAGCGCCAGCATCCCGATGTCCTGAATCAGTGCCGAGAGAAAGAGCTCCTCCGCATCGGCGATACCGGCGACCTCAGCCAGGCTACGGCTGACGGTCGCGCACAGGAGCGCTCGACGCCAATACAACGGATAATCGAGCCCGTCACCCTCATCCTCCGATCGGAACGACTTCAAGAGTGAGAACGACAAAGCGAGTGAAATGGTGGCATTGAGGCCCAGCACCACGACGGCCCGGCGAAGGTTCTCGGTCTTGCGTTGCTGGGTGTACATCGGCGAATTCGCGATGCGCAAAATCTTGGCCGTGATCGCCGGGTCCGTGGCGAGGACTTTGGCGATCTTGTTCATGTTGGCCTCGGGGTCGTTGGCGAGGCCGACAATCTGGATGGCAACTCCGGGCGGGCTTGGTAAGGTCTTGCAGGCTTCCAGTTGCGTTGTTAGTTCGGGTATGATCGACGGCTCCCTAGAATGCATCCGCGCTCGAGTTGTCCTGGCAGGCTTACCAACAGCGCCCCATAAGGCGCGAACGGAAGCCGCCCGCACCAGTATATTTATCGATCGGAATTGGGGAGAACTTTAGGGGAAACGCCTAGGATCGGCAGGAAACTCGAACAACGTCCGGAAGACCCTTAATTTGACATAATCAAACGTCCTCACGAGCCTCCAAAAGCAGCGCGACGTGGCTCGAGGCGACTTTGATTTGCAGCAGATCGGCCTCGATGGCGACGGTCAGCGCGTCCAGGGCATCGAGTCACTCTTGGTCGAATGGGAGGCGTCCGTCCACCCGAGCCTTACAACGTCGGTGAGAAACGCAACCCGAAACCGTCAGGAACGGCGCGGAGAGTGATACCAAACTCAAGCGACTCGTCATCTTCTGCCTCCCTTCCGTCTTCGTTGTTCCAAGGGCAATGTCAAGTTCAGCTGTTCGTTCGCGCTTTTGCCTCCCTCGACCACCTCATCGGATGGTTGAGTGAGGCGAGCAGCATGCTGTGCGAACTCTTCCGGCAGCGTCTTGATCGCCACCTCTCGTCGGAGCTTCGTGTCTCGCGCACGCCAGACTTCACCCATCCCTCCCTTACCAAGGGCAGAAACGACTTCATAGTGTGCGCGTTTGGAGCCGGGTTGGATCACCCGTACATATAACTACAGTCGAGGGTTAACAGAAATCAGAAGGTCACTATCCTGTATTACCGCCATCTTGGTAACTTGAAATTCCTGTAAAATGGGGCCGTTCAGATGCGAACCGCTTTGGACCACAGGCGACATTACAGGAGTATGGATCTGTACCGACCGCTATGAGGCAAGGAACTGACGGGAGCTGCGCGTGGGATCGGAGATCGAATCAGGCGAGGGAGACCGACACTTAAGGAACCCTCACCCGTTCATTCAGTCTTTCAAACCCGTTCTGGACGATGTTGATTCGCGGGGACTCTACGGTAGCGTCTCCCATGGTGATGGCGACCCACGTTGCTGCAATACGCCAAAACGCTCGCCGTTTGCGGTGACGTCATTGTTTCGTATGAAGCCCGCCGCAAGATCGGCGCCCACGTTTGCCTGGCGAAACAACGGCACGGAATTGCTCCACACCCGTGTGGGCTCGGTATTGATCGCCATAGCCTGAACCGCAAACACGAGTCGGTCGTGATCCGTTGACGTGGGCCGACTCCGAGGGGGTTTAAACGCACAGAGGGCGCCCGGAGTTGCTGCGCTTTGTCGGGTCTACAATTCGATCTTGAGCAACCGCCTGAGGTTTCCTCCGAGGATCGACTCTTTTTCCGCATCGCTCAGGAAGTCGGCATCCAGAACCAAATCCATGGTATCGGGCCAGGCAAACGGTTGATCGGATCCATAGACGACCTGGCTGACGCCCATCTCGGCCACCAGGTGCCGGAGCGCCTCTGACGAGAAGACCATCGAGTCGGCCATGATCTGCTCCCTCAAGTACGCACTCGGCTGCTTCTGATTCTTGCAGTTCGCGTTGTTCCGAGCGCAAGCGACCTCAGTGCGGCCGAAGTAGGATGGCAGAAAGCCGCCGCCGTGCGCCCCACAGACCCTGAGTCCCGGGAAGCGATCGAACACGCCCTCGAAGATCAGGTTCGTCAGGAACACCGTGGTCTCGAGCGGATTGCCGATGATGTTGCCCTGATTTCCGACCTCGGGCAGCCCCGCTTCCCGGAGAATGGTGGCGGAGTTGTCTGGATGCATGAACACGGGCACGCCGAGCTCCTCGGCTTTGGCCCAGAACGGATCATACTTGGCCAGGGCGTTCGACTCGCCGAGCACGGTTCCACCCACAGACGCGCCACGGTGGCCCAACTCGTTGATCGCGTACTCCAACTGCTCCGCGGCGAGCTCGGGATATTGCAAGGCGACCGACGACAGGGCAACGAAACGGTCCGGGTGGGCATTGACCCATGTCGCGAGCTGCTCATCGTGGGTCTGAACGATCCGGCTCGCGAGATCACGGTCGGCCTCGTACCACCAGTACTGGTTGATGCTCAGGGCCGCCACATCGATGCCCCGCTCATCCATGGCAGTGATGCGATCGGGTCCCATGACATACCAGTCCGCGTAGGTACGGCCGCCGAACCTCGTGCCGCCGATGACATCTTCAACCGGGGGTATGACTGTGTGGGCATGGATGTCGACTGTCCTGACGCGGCGACCGCCCACGGTGATTTCCTTGCGGCCGCCCTGGGCCCCTGCTTCGAGCCCGTGGCCCAACAGGTACAGCCCGGCGGTCGATCGTCCGAGGTAGTGAAGAAACTCTCTACGATTAGGCATGCCTGATTGTCTCCCATTCTTTCGGCCGGACGCTTCCGGCCGATGTTGTCATAGCAGTTTCCAGTCTTTTGACCGATCGATCTCCATACCATACGGCACCGTCGGCGGATCATCAGCGAGATGTTCAGGAAGGACTTTGATGGCAACCGACAGGTCGGGCCGCATTTCCCTCGCTCGGTACACTTCGCCTATGCCACCTGCACCGAGCTGCTCGTGAATCTTGCAGGGACCGAGTCTGGTGCCGGAATTCATTTTTTGGCGCATCGCTAAGGAAGCTGAGAAATTCTGGCTAAATACTACGAGGGAAGGGACTTGAGGTCAATCAAACAGTCACATCCCGGTATCACCGCCTACCCGGACAAGTGAATCTGGTCGCAACTAGACGCATTACTTCGGTTCGATCAGGGTCTTTTCTATCAACGTTTGCCTGCAGTTCGGGCACCTCGCCGTCTCCACCATCATGAAATCCACCGTGCCGCTCCCATTGATTTCTCCTTGCACTTCTCAAGGTAATGACAAATCTTCTCGGACGTTGAGCATTGAATCCGAGTTCTGTGATTCTCATCGGCTCGCCTCGAAAATCCGAAGCGCTTGAACTTGACGATGTCTTTATCTGTGCTGACAGGCCCGGCGCCTGCGAAAGAGAGCTGTAAGAGTTCGGGATGCAGTTTGGGAGACATCGCATCCATCATCGCATCCATTCAGGGTCAGGGCACTGCCATACTCATTCCGATCGGAGGGAGTTGGGCGAGAGGAGGACCCGAAAAACGTCGGTACTCTCGATGGCGTCGACGATACGCTCTGTGAAGAACCCGACGTGAACGGTTTCGCAGTCGATCCACTCATCGTATTCTGCCGGGCGTAGCGCTCGGGCCAGCCGATCCGCGATGTCGGCGTCTTCGCGAGCGTAGCTTAAAATGACACGTCGTTTTATGGGGCGTTCATGGCTTGTCGCCGAGATATCGTTCAATGAGTTGATTTGAACCCCTGCACGCGTCCTGTCAAAGGTAAAAGAGTCACAGGTTTTTCCGTTACCCCCTCGTCGGATCGGCGTATTATTCTGACCACAAATGAAAAAGAAACCAGGCTCCCTCGTACACAGTTTATTCCAGCGTCTTGCGAGCGCACGCCCAGGAGGCGACACGTGCGCTCTGGCCGTCGTGATCTTCCTGACACAATCGACACTCGGATTCTCCCAGGGCCCTCAGACAACATACACGGTCGCGCAAGCCGAGTCCGGCGCCGGCGTTTATGCCTCTGCCTGCGCGGCGTGCCATCTGGCCGACCTCCAGGGTTCCTTCGAGGCGCCCGAGCTGGCCGGCCCGAACTTCCGGAACAACTGGGGCGGACGGCTCGTGGCGGAGTTCATGCAACGGATCGCCACGACAATGCCTCCCGGAGACATCGGATCGCTGGCAGAGGCCGAGGTCGCCGCTATCGTCTCCTATATTCTCGCGGCCAACGAGGTCGCGCCGGGGGCGGTCGCGTTGACCGTCGCCTCACCCGGAACGCTTATCCCGGGGATGGCGCCCGTCGTTACCGATGTCGCGGGGGTTCCACCGGTTCCGGGCAGGTCGGGCCGCGTCCGGTCGCCCGACACCATTCAGGCCCCTCCCGAGTTCCTGGGAGACGTGTCGGAATCCGCCGGCGGTATTACCGAGACCTACAGCGTTGTGGATTCCTACACTCCGGTATCGGACGCCGACTTGCGGAATCCCCCCCGGGGGGATTGGCTGCACTGGCGCGGTTCGCCGGGCTCGAACGGTTTCAGTCCGCTGTCCCAGATCGATAGAGACAACGTCAATCGCCTGCAACTCGCATGGGTATGGGGGCTTCCTGATGGCAGCCGCTACCGGACCGCGCCTCTCGAGCGCGACGGAGTGCTGTTCCTGACCGGCGCCGGCGACCTCGTGCAGGCGCTGGATGCTGCTGAGGGGTCTCTGCTGTGGGAGTACCAGCGCAAGGATGCGAGCGGAGAAGCCCGGGTGCAGAGCGTTGCCCTATTCGAGGACCAGGTTCTGGTGTCCACCAATGACGCCGCCATGGTGGCGCTGGATGCCCGGACGGGAGTCGTTCGCTGGGAGACGCAGATCGAGGGCTCCGATCTCGGATTCGCAAACACCGCCGGGCCCATCGTGGCCGACGGCAAAGTCATCAACGGGATCAACGGTTGCACTCGATTCATCGAGGAGAGCTGTTTCATAACCGCTCATGATGTCCGGACCGGAGAAGAACTGTGGCGTACCTACACGATCGCCCGACCGGGCGAACCAGGCGGCGAAACCTGGGGCGACCTTCCATGGGAGCTCCGGGCTGGAGGAGACCTCTGGAACGGGGGCAGTTGGGATCCCGAACTCGGTCTGGTGTACTTCGGAACGGCTCAGGCAAAGCCCTGGGTCGCGGCCAGCCGGGGCCTCACCACCGATGACGCCACACTCTACGCCAACTCGACGTTGGCCCTCGACACCGACGATGGGCGCATCGTCTGGTACCGAAACCACGTTCCGGGAGAATCGCTGGACCTGGACGAAGGATTCGAGCAGGTCCTGGCCGACATCGACGGCCGTCCGTCGTTGCTGACCATCGGCAAGCATGGCGTCCTGTGGAAGCTGGACCGGCGGGACGGGACGTTCCTTGGAATGAAGGAGACGGTGTACCAGAACGTGCTTTCGATCGATGCGACGACCGGAGAGGTCCAATACCGGGAGGACATCGCGAACGCCAGGGTCGGGGATTGGGTTTCGGTTTGTCCGTCAACGGCGGGCGGCCACAACTGGCACGCCACCAGCTATTCCCCTGACGCCGGCTTGATGGTGATCCCCCTGAGCCAGAGCTGCATGGAGATGTCCGGGCGGGAGATCCTCCTGGAAGCCGGAGGCGGGGAGAGCGGAGCCGACCGTGCATGGATGGAGATGCCTGGAACCGACGGCAACGTTGGAAAGCTGGCAGCATATGACGTCGCCTCGATGGAGGAAGTCTGGAGCGTCGAGCAGAGGGCGCCGTTTCTAACTGGGACGCTGACCACCGCGGGCGGTATCGTGTTCGCGGGCGATTACGACCGGTGGTTCAGGGCGTTCGACGTTGAGACCGGAGAAATCCTGTGGCGAACCCGCCTCGGCACATCGGTACAGGGATTCCCGATGACGTTCGAGGTGGACGGCGTACAATACGTGGCCATGACCGCGGCCCGGCAGGGTGGGAGCCCCTGGCGCATCGCCACGTTCCTCGCAACCGAATTCGTCAGCCCCGAACAGGCGAACGCGCTTTACGTTTTCCGCCTCATGGATCCTTAAGAACCAGTATCCAAATGCAGCTGGAGCCGCGGTAAGAGACGAGGAAGAGGCCTATGGAAGGCAGAATCTCTAATCTCGTGAAGATGTTTGAGAACCCCACGATATCGCGCCGCGACCTGATGCGGAGTCTGACGGTGCTGGCAGGCTCGGGCACGGCAGCCGCCGCGACCCGGCCCCAGGACACGCCGTTCACTTCCAGTAGGATCGACCACATCAGTATTCAGGTGACCGACCTGCCTCGCTCGATTGCATTCTACGAAGACGTATTCGGCCTTTCCATTCTGAACCGGGACGAAGCCAACGAAATAGTTCGAATAGGTACGACGCGGGTGATCGTCTCTCTGCACCGTAAGCCCCCCACTGGAATCGTCGATCATTACGCGATCACCGTTGACGGGTTCAACAGAGATCAAGTGACCCAGGCACTTGCCCGGCACGGGTTGACTCCGGATCAGAACCTGGACTGGGGATTCCACGTCCTAGATCCGGAAGGGTTTCCCGTTCAGATCGTGGGGACGTGAGCCCCGGCGTCGCTACGCGTTCCAGGAAACGACGGCAAGAAAAGCTCAACTCCTGTGTAACGCCTATCCGGAAGTTAGAAAACCTCCCTGAACGATGGGTGTCTTGAACAGAATCGACCTCTCCGCATAGGGGACCATACAGGAAAGTAGACTTTCGGGGTTTCGCCTTCAGGCCTTCGTCGGCGAAATCAACGCGTTCAGTAGGTCAACGTCCGCGAACCGGATTTCTGAGGACTTGACTTCGAAAAATTAGGGCACCGGCACGCTGCCGTGACGAAATTCCTTCCCGGCTACGACCCATCGTTGGTAATATGGCGCACGCGTCAACAGGCAACATGTAAGGAGTCCGGTATGAGAAAACTGTTTGTTCCCCTGGTACTTTGCATCTTTTCAGTTACAGGCGTGGCGCAGGTCGAATGGAACGACATGCCCCTAAGCCCCGGCACCTTCTCTGATGCCACCACTCCCTACAAGCAGAGCGATTATGAAATCCTGGTCCCGACGGGCGTCGGCCTGGAGTTCAAACTGAGCATGAAGGCCGGCGATTTCATGGTGTATTCCTGGACGTCCGACGTGACGGACCCGGCTCTGCTGGACGTGGAATTCCACGGGCATACCGAACCCGTTGACGGCGAGGGCGACCTGATGTTCTACAAGGTGCACAACGAAGGCCGCGAAAACGGCACGCTGAAGGCGCCGTTTGAGGGAATACATGGCTGGTACCTCAACAACCGCAGTGACAGGGACGTCGTGGTGAAGCTCACTGCGAGCGGTTTTTTCGAAGACGTCGAGTAAAACGTCTCGGTGCCCTATGTATGGTGTCGGGATCGCTAGCCGTACGCCATGCGGAAGTAAGCCGATCCGGGCCGGCTCCGCGTATTATTCGCCCTCCTCTGATACACACCGTTGATACACACCGTGCGCCAGACACCAAGTCCAGCCGGGAAGTTACCATCAAGACCCACACCTCACCCTATGCCGCCTTTGCCGATGGCTGAGAGGATTTCGTAGTGCCCGAGTTGGGTGCCGGATTCCATGGTCAGTAGCTTGTTAGATCAGGACTTAGATCGCTGTGGGCAGTCTAGCGAAATGTGTGGATAGGGAGGCAACGAAATCTCACTGAGTGCTAACCGGATTTAACAGGCGCTGACGTCGGAAATTATGGCACCCGTACCCGTTCCTTCAGTTCCTCGAATCAGATTTGGACGATTCTGGGTTGAGAGCCTCAGAGTTCAGTCTCCATTCCTGCAACCCGCGCGCGCCGGCCTGCGGCCGCGCGCAGTTTGACACAACAACCATACAACGACACTTTCAGTGCTGCCATAGTCGTTGGTACCTTCTTAAAACGCCTATCCGCCATCCTGCTAAAGGCTTTACTCCCAAATCTCTCTTAACCACGGGACCGCCTGCTGCAATGCATCTTGGAAGCGGTGGGTTTCATAATGCGTGATGCCGGAAAGCGCGATCAGCGTCGCGTCCGCACCGGCGTTCTGAAGTTCCGCGATTCGTGCCTCAGTGGGCTCAAAAGGTGCAACTTGGTCGTCGTGGGAATGAATAGCCAATACCGGAAGCTGCCACCCGGCGGCTGATGCAGGCGGTCTGCCGGCGATAGGAATTGCCGCGCTGAAGCGTTCCGGAAAACTCTGCGCAAAATGCCAGGAGCCTGAGCCGCCCATGCTGAAGCCGGTAACTACAATCTTTTCCTCGTCGATTGCATAATGGTCCAAGACCGTGTCGAGCAACGCGTTCACAGCGACCTCGTTTTCGGGGGTAGTCCAATTTCCTCCCACCGAATCCGGCGCGACGATAAGGGCGCCGAGTTCGCTAAGCGCCGGACCAATCAGAACTTGCAGTACGCTCGCACCCGCGCCTGTCGGGTTTCCTCCGAAGTGCAATGCAAGAATGAGAGGGACGGGCGTCGAGGGAGAATAGCTATCCGGAACGAGGATCGCGTAGTTGAATTCGGGCCCATCCGCACGCGGCAAACTCAGACGATGAAATCCCGGAGAAAGAGTGGAGGGATCGCTAGCATCCTGAGCCGCTGCGGCGACCGGCAACAAACATAGGATCGAATGCGCCATGAGCGTTCTAAGACGGCAAAATCGCCGAAGTCTCTCAATCGACATTATCGTTATTCCTCAATTCGAGAAGGGCTGACACCGAATGTATCACAAGGCCAGCGAACGTTTGAGCGTATCTCATCTGTAATTTGAACACGCTAGAGAAATTGCAGTGCGGCGCCAATGTCCGGATTCTGGGGTAATGCGGACTTTCGCGGGGAGGTACTGTCAAGTTAAAGCGAATCCGCCCGTTTTGGGGACTGAATCTGCTGCAGTCGAGACCAGGAATCAATGACTTAGAGGTGGTAGGGGGCGGGCTAAACGCGACCCAACAGCATAACTTGACCGTACCTCAGTGAGGCCAGGAGCGTTGCTTCACGTTCAAACCGTGCGAGCCGATCTACATCCTTGGCAAACTCTTCAGGAAGGGTCTTGATAGCCACTTCGCGCCCAAGCTTTGTATCACGAGCACGCCACACTTCGCCCATGCCGCCTTTACCAATAAGACTGACGACTTCGTAGTGGCCGAGTGTAGTGCCAGGTTGCATTGGTTGAATAAGACTGCAGGTAGAATTTCAGTTCAATGAATCAGTCACATTGACGGTTTGGCGACGATACCGGCTGGTGGATTTTCAGGGTTCTGCCTGCAGATGTTCTTCGGCGCAATCGACGTGTGCAGAGGGTCACCATCCCCGAACAGGATTCCCGGGACTTTACTCCACAGAATCACGGCAGGGGAACTGTTTCTTTCAAGTCTAGATCGGCCCTTTTCATTCCCAAGTCGAGCGCAGCACGCCGCCATCATGGACACGGATTCGGCTGCTCTCGATGTGCCGCTTCGATGGCATCGATCACCTCATCCGACAAGTCGATGGCCGCACTGGCCAGATTGGTCTTGAGCTGCGCCATAGTGGTGGCGCCGATCAGATTGCTGGTTAGGAAACGCTGCCGGTTCACGAATGCAAGGGCCATCTGCGCGGGATCCAGTCCATGCCGGCGCGCGACTTTCACATAGGCCGCCGTTGCCCTTTCGGCGATCTCACCACTGTACCGAGCAAAGCGGCTCCAACGCACGACGCGCGCTTCCGACGGCCGGGCTCCATTCAGGAACTTGCCTGACAAAACCCCGAAACCCAAAGGCGAATACGCCAGGAGTCCCATATCTTCGCGAATCGCCATCTCCGCCAATCCGATCTCGAAGGTGCGATTCAGCAAGCTATATGGATTCTGAATGCTCACCACCCGGGCCAGGCCACGCCGATCCGCGGATTGCAGAAATCGATGCACACCCCACGGCGTTTCGTTCGACAGCCCGACTTGACGAATCTTGCCAGCACGCACAAGGTCGGTCATGACTTCCAATGTCTCTTCGACGGGGACCGACTTTTCGTTCTCCTTATGGAGATAGTCCAGTTGACCGAAGAAATTGGTGCTGCGATCCGGCCAATGTAACTGATAGAGATCGATGTAGTCGGTCTGGAGACGCTTCAAACTGGATTCGATTGCAGCGGTAATGTTCTTGCGATCGAGCGCGTTCTTACCTCCGCGCACGTAATCCACTTGCAAAATCGAGGTTGGCCCGGCCACTTTGCTGCACAGTACGATCTTGCCGCGCTTACCGCTCTTTTTGATCCAGTTACCGATAATGCGCTCCGTCGAACCGTACGTCTCCGCACGCGGCGGAACCGCGTACATTTCCGACGTGTCGATCAGGTTCACACCCTGATCCAGCGCATAGTCGATCTGTGCGTGACCTTCCGCTTCAGTATTTTGTTCGCCAAACGTCATCGTTCCCAAACCCATGACGCTCACCTTGATGTCGGTTCTTCCCAGTGTTCGATATTTCATGGCTTCAGCAGTATAAGCGGTCTGGAGATGAACCTTTTCCGTTGGCCCCGTCCTAGAACCCACAATCATGTCCTTCAACGCGGACGCCAAAACGGTCCCGGGATTCGAGATGGCGTTCGCCCCGTACGCGGACGATTGAATGCTAATATTCAGCCACGTTCCGGGACCGGTTTCCGATAGTAACGACCCACGAACTCGACCGGCTAAAGACCGTCGAGTGGACCGTGATGAATTCAGGCCTGTTGGGGCCCTGAAAGTTCCGACATTTCCTTCGTAATCCCTAATACAAGGCGACAAGAGAGGAGTAATCGGCTGCTGGTCGCGTTTCAGGACACTTTGCCGTATAGGCGACAACACAGGAGTTGGAACCAATACAAAGCTACCCAGGACGTACCCGGCGGAATTTTCTGGGGCAGAGCGGGTCAGGGCGTGAAGGCAAATGGACCTTTTCAAGATTCGAATTTTTGGGAATCGAGATTGGATTAGTAAACACTACGGCGTTACTCGCGCGTAATCCCCAAAGATTGCGGAACGGTTCATATCCGCAGCCACTTCTCCGGTAAGGCGGTTTTACCTCCGGGTGACCTGTCGGTTCCAATAGGTAGACTCCCGGCTCAGCCCGGGCGACACGCACAGGTATTACCGAGAGCGGCAGTAAATAAGAAAGTCCTTCCTGGGTGCATCAACTTCCCAACAAGGAGGACTTAGTGAAAGACTACCAAAGCCCATCCCTCACGAAACGGGACCGCAAGTATCCCAAGGTTGATTGCACAGCAGTCTTGTAGGCTCTAACGACATGGCCTCTAGGGGACGCACTTTTTGTCATTTAGTTCCTTTCGAATCGCCGGGTTGTCTGTTAGATTCTGATCGCGCACGTGGAGAACGTCTCCGGAACACGCGGTTTGGTGTCCAGACCTGCGGGGCCATGACATCGACCCGTTGCTCATCTCACGAGGAGGTAAACTCTTTATGATCAGCAAGCTCAATCAGCTTCTCGACCAATGGAGCCCACAGATCCTGAGTATCATGAGGATCGCCGTCGCTGTCCTTTTCATGGCGCACGGGACGCAGGCAATATTCGGTTATCCCCCACCCGGGGGAGGCTTCGATGGACTCGACCTGTTTACGTGGACAGCTCTGGGTGGGGTCTTGGAAGCGTTCGGTGGGTTGGCCGTTCTCCTTGGGATCTTCACCCGGCCTATCTCCCTGATCCTGGCCATCGAACAGGCCATCGTTTATTTGACGGTCTTTGCGCCGGAGGGTCTGTATCCGAGGCTCAATGGCGGCGACCTGGCTTTCTTTTACTGCTTCTTTTTACTCTATCTGGCCGCTGCGGGCGGCGGTCCCTGGAGCCTCGACGCGAAGTTCCGGGGCCTCACGACGCCGAGGACCGACTATCTGGCCGTCTGGAAGCCACAGCTTGTCAGCGTTTACCGGATCGTCGTGACGTTTCTGTTCTTCACTCACGGAACGGAGGATTTGCTCGGATGGCCGTGGCCGGCGGGCGAAGAGTTTCCGGGACCGGGGGAGGCGCTCCAAGGACTCCAGGGCGTCGGGCACGTGATGGAGGTGATCGGAGGCCCCCTACTACTCCTCGGCCTGCTGTCGAAACCGCTGGCCTTCATCTTTTCCGGTGAAATGGCCGTCGCCTACTTCATCAGCCACCAGCCCCGGGCGTTCTGGCCCATCGTGAACCAGGGCGAGGACGCCGTTTTCTTCAGTTTTGCCTTCCTATACCTTGCGGCGGTGGGCGGGGGCCCCTGGGCGCTGGACCGCCTTCTGGGGTGGGGCAAGAAGCCGGGACCCGCAGAATCGGCAGCCGACGCGGCGCCGTAAGAACGATGGAACCTGGCACAAACCCCGCGCATTAGGAGATCCTCTCACCGCTCGGTAAGGGCGGTATGTGGGAGGTGTGGCGAGGGTGGAATACCAAACTTGGGCGTGCGGTCGCAATCAAGACTCTCTCTGAAGTGTTCGCCAACGTGCGGTCGGAGAACACCTTCGCGTTGCACCGGCCGAGGCTCAGCGGCGAGAGCGGGACGTAGTTCGCCGCGGTTTGCCCAAGGTTCAGGTCGTATCGCTTAGGCTCGCTCATTGTCCGTCCGAGCATACCGCATCGCTCCAGCGGGTCCGAACAACAGGCGTGCCGACTACGGTTCCGGTAGAATCGACGGGCAGGTCTCATGCAATTCACCGATCAGATCGGCACGTCGCCAGGGATAATAATGATGATGAGATATCCCGCACCGATACTACTCGTGGGTCTGCTGCTATTCCTTGCTGCGTGCTCGCAGCAAGGGAGCGATCAGCCGGCCGACCTCTCGACCGGTGACCCGGCGCAGGCGGCGGGTCAAGCCCAGAGCGAGGCGCGGGCCCGGGAGATCGTGCCGATCGCCGGGGATCTCTACCGCGCACAGGACGGCACCCACTACACGGTGCTCCTCGTCACAGCCGACGGTATCATCCTTGCCGACCCTCTCAACGCCGACTTCGCAACCTGGCTGGAGGGTGAACTGGCGCAGCGGTTCGGGGTGCCCGTGCGCTACGTGCTCTACAGCCACTATCACTGGGATCATGCCTCCGGCGGCCGGGTATTCGAGGACACGGCGACCTTCGTGGGTCACGCGAACCTGCCCATCGCGCTCGAGGATGCGATAGCTGGCTTTCCCATCCAAGTGACGCTGGTCGATGCCGACGGCGATCAGCGGCTCGATAGAAACGAAGCCGGCGACGATCTGGCGCTGGACTTCGATGCGTTCGACACCAACGCCGACGGCTATCTCGACGCGGGGGAGATATTGGCGGACGTGCTGCCGCCGGATTTGCTCTACTCCGAGCGCATGACGATCAAGCTGGGCGGCAAGACCGTGGAGCTCATCCATCCCGGTCCGAACCATTCCATCGACGCGACGGTGCTCCTGTTTCCCGAGGAGCGAGTGATCTACGGGGTGGATTTCGTCAACGTCAAGCGACTCGCTCTGGGGTTCCCCGGCACCGGGACGCTGTCGCAGTGGATCGACTCACTCCAGCGAGTCGAAGCTCTGGACTTCGACATGGTTTCACCCGGCCACAGCAGCGTCGGCACGAAAGCGGACTTCACCGCATACCGAGAGTTCTTCGAGGATCTCCAGGCCGCCGTCACCGGCGCGGTGGAGTCGGGAACGTCGCTGGAAGACCTGTTGGCGAGCGACACGCTCGGAGAATACGGCGATCTTCCCAACTACGTCCCGCAGCGCGACCGCAACATTGAGGCGGCGTATAACCTGTTGACGGCCGGCAACGACTGAGTGTAGCCCATCAGAGCCTTTCGCACGTCGAAGTTGGTTATTGGTCGCCGAACGGCGACGTGATGATGGCGCATCGTCGTTCGCCCGAAGGACCGGTCAATATCCTGACCATACCCGTGGGTGAGGAAGCTGCCGAACCGCAGGACTTTCTGGTGCGCAAGTTTGCCAAAATGGCATCGATGTTTTCTCCCGACCCTCGATACGTGGCCTATGTATCTGATGAAAGCGGACAGCGGGAAGTCTATATCCGCCCCTGTTCGCGCACATTGACCACCAAATCGGTAATGTCGGCTGCCCGGTAAAGTGCCCCACAGCAACGAACAGCAAGATTACTCCTCCCTAGTCGCCTAGTGTTTAGGAATCCGTGTTCTGACTTCTTACCCAAGCGACTTGGCCTTATGAGCGGCGCTGCTTACTGTTACTGGACCATCTCGTGCAGCGGTTCACATCTCCGTATTGAGGGGTGGTCTCAATCCGTCGATGCAACACTTCACATAAAGAAAGAGGTGAGGTGGATGCGGAAAGGAAGGCGATTTGGTTTCACCGTAAGCTTCCCCGTCAAGTAGACAGAGGTATCAGCGGGCTTTCAAGCTCCACCGAGTTATTGTCAAAAGTGGTGTTTAGGAGATTGATTCAAGCGGCGGTCTGATCGAGCTTTGTCACTTCGATTCCATCGTTGAATTTCACTCCAGTAGTCACCTTGACCAGATCATCGAATCCTCGTAATCGTCGCCAGTTCTTCTCAGCGCACTGACCCAGCTTGAACATCATGTGCAGCATTCCATGCCGTGTCAGGCAGCCTCTGGATCGCTTGGTTCGGTGTCGAATGGTGGCAAAGGTCGATTCAATGGGATTGGTCGTTCGGATGCTCTGCCAGTGCTTGGCCGGAAAGCCGTAAAAGGCCAGCAGTTCTTCTCTGTCTTTCTGCAGGCAGACAGTGGCTTTCGGATACTTCGGCTCATAGGTTTCAATGAACAGATCGAATGCCTTCTCGGCGTCTGCCAGTGTCTCGGCCTTCCAGATCGCGTGCAGTGCCTGTTTCGCTTTCGCCTGGACCGACTTGGGTAAGCAGTTGAGCACATTCATGGTCTTGTGCATCCAGCAGCGTTGTTGGCGTGTCTGGGGATAGATTTCCTCCAGTGCGGCCCAGAACCCCATCGCCCCGTCACCGATGGCCAACTTCGGAATATTCATCCCTCGGGACTTCAGCTTCAACAAGACCTCACGCCAACTCTGTGTCGATTCCCGTACACCGTCTTCGATCGCCAGAAAACGCTTCTCTCCGCGTTCATTCACGCCGATTACGACCAACGCACACAACTTGGTTTGTTCGGCTCGAAGTCCGCTGTAGATACCGTCAGCCCAGACATAGACCCAGCGGTCGGCGTCCAAACGCTGGTCGCACCCGATGCGGTACTCTTCAGCCCAGACCTGTTTCAAGCGCGATACCGTGCTCGCTGACAGGCCCTGCGCCTTCGGACCGACAAGAACTGAGGTGCTCCCCAAAATTCGGACAGGTCACTAAGGTGTAAAATCGCTACCTCGGGAGAGGCAGATGAAGAAGCGAGGGCGGAAGCAGTACAGCGCAGAATTGAAGGCAAAGATTGCCGTGGAAGCGGTGAAGGGACAGCGCACGATCCAGGAAATCGCGTCCCACTACGAAGTTCACCCGAACATGGTGACGAAGTGGAAAAAGCAAGTACTCGACGGCGTATCGGACATCTTCTCCAATGGCCGAGTACAGGCCAGTGAAGCCGATGAGCAAGTGCAGGCGGAACTCTACCAACAGATCGGAAAATTACAGGTCGAGGTGGAGTGGCTCAAAAAAAAGTCGGGACTTTCCCGTTAGAGCATCGACGACCATGGATCGAATCGAATCACGACGAGTTGAGCATCGTCGAGCAGTGTCGGTTGACCGGCGTGTCCCGATCGGGACTCTACTACACACCGGTGGGCGAGAGCGCCGAGAACATCGCGTTGATGCGTCTGTTGGACGAGCAATATACGCGAACCCCGTTTTACGGGATTCGGCGTATGACCTGGTGGTTGCAGACGCAAGGTCGGCGGGTCAATGCGAAGCGGGTGCGGCGACTGATGCGGCTCATGGGACTGGAAGCGATCTATCCCAAACCGCAGTTGTCGATGCCGGCCCCGGGACACCGGATTTACCCATACCAGTTGCGCAATCTGGAGATTGTGCGTCCCGATCAGGTGTGGGCCACGGATATAACCTACATTCGACTACGGCAAGGATTCATCTATCTGGTGGCGATCATGGACTGGTTCAGCCGGTACGTGCTGGCCTGGGAAGTGTCCACGTCGATCGACAGCGGATTTTGCGTGTCGGCACTGGACTGGGCGCTGACGAAAGCGCAACCAGAGATTTTCAACACGGATCAGGGTGCGCAGTTCACCAGCAATATCTTCACGGGCCGGCTCGAAGACCAGGGCATCACGATCAGCATGGACGGTCGGGGCCGGTTCCTGGACAACATCTTCGTCGAGCGCTTATGGCGAACGGTGAAGTACGAGGAAGTGTACCTGAAGGACTACTTGAGCGTTCCCGAAGCGATCGCAAACCTGAACCTCTATTTCAGGTTTTACAATCAGGAACGCGGCCATCAAGTATTCGACTATCAGACGCCCGAGGCCGTGTACTTTCAGCGCGCGCCGAGGGCCTGTGGAAACTGACGCAGCTATGCAAATCCCCACACCATGCGGATTCCCACAGTTGCTTGAAAACAGCCTCGAAGACTCGGCTTTTTCACCGTTCCCACAGGCCCGACGGCGGGCTAAATATCAACCCATTTCAGCGGCGGCGATCCACCTTAAAACCCAGGATTTCCTGTCCGAAGAATGGGGAGCCCCTCCAACTTTCAGGGCGTCACCCATCTCGCCGCTGGAGACGCCTTTCAAATACAACCACGGCACGGCGGCTTCCATCGACTGCGTCTTCCGAATGTAGGGGGGTACCAGGGCTGAGCGGAACGTCACAGCTTCGCCCATCTTGGCGCGCACCTTCGGGATTTGCACCGTTACCGGACCCAGGCCAGTCTGCAGCTCGCGTTCAGGCAGATAACCGTTGCGCACCACTCCAGCCTTGCCCGTCTCGGTTCGCCGATCGCCGTGCTGGGATAGCAGTTCGGACAGTTCGGCTTCCACAGCGCGTTGGATCAGCTGTTGCGCCCCCGTTCGTAGCAGGTCGGTCACTGGGTCTGCAATCGCTTCTCGATCTTCCAGTTCAATAACGATACTCTTACTCATAGTGGCGTATCTCCTTTGGTTGCTTTGAAGTCTTGTAAACAACAAATCAACCAGATACGCCGCTTTTCTTCAATCCCTCAAACACCAGATTCGGTTATAACTCAGCTCCACCCTGGGCAAATAACAATAAGAGCCCTAGAAAGATGCTCTGAATGATCCAGCCGATCAAGCACACACCCACCGCTCGCAGGGTGCTTGTATAGTCCAATGCCTGACGCACAGCAATGACCATCGCAATGAGCATCCAGATTCCGGCAACCGAGAAGACTAAATTGGCGAACCCTGGAATGATTCCCAAAATCCGTATCAGCCCCGGCGAGCTGGAAAATCCGATCGTTCTTAACAGTTCTCCGTGATCGGCCTTTGTTTGCGTTTCGGGCAGCATTTTGGTGCCGATAAAATAAGTGAGATACGCCCAGATATACCATCCCACTAAAGCGGCAATGGTCACGAGAATTAAATTTCTGCCGCCCATGGATATACTGCCGATGCCGGCGGCAAGAGAAGACAACAACACCACGCCCATCGCCTGGCGCATGGCCGTCCTATCGGCTTCCACCTCTTCATAAAGGTTCACATCTAACTTCGCAGCGCGAATCATGCGTTCTGTGAATGTCGACATTGGCATCTTCGTCTCCTTTACTACCAACCTGAAGTATAGGACTACCGAGAAAGACCAGGATTCTTGAGTATGAAGTCCAACAGAGCACGGGCCATTTCACCTGCGGTAGAGTCTTCTTGATTGCTTAAGATTTTGTGAGAAATCAGGGCACCGGCACCCGTTCCTTCAGTTCTTCGAACCAATTGAGGACGATGTTGATTGCGGGGGGTGCCTGGGCGTATGCAGGGTCGGCGGCCCCAGATGACAGCAAGATGAACCGCTCGCCGTCGGAACTGACATCGTAGTTTCTTCTGGCGCCAAGCTCGAAGTTCGCATTTAAGTCTTGTTCAGAAAACGAAAATGGAACGGGATTGCTCCGCTCCAGCGTAGGCTGCGTAGTCATGGCGATGCTCAGAACAATCCGGCCACCGCGAGTCGAATATATCACTTCCGGTCGGTGCCGAATCCACTTCGCGGCCTCTCCAGTAGCAGTTGTGATCCGCTGCCGGCCGCCGATACCGACCGGAAACGGATTCGCGTAAAGCTCCATGGTGCCGGCCTCATTGGACGTATAGAGAAACCAACCGCCGTCCGGGGAAAATTCGGGATGACGAACGAAAGCACCAACCGGCGCCGGCACGATTACCTCGGCAGTTTCAGATGCGTCGTCCGCTGCGTCTTCTCGCCGCCACGCGTGAATCCCCTCTTCGGAAACAAAAAGCAGGGCCGCTCCATCCGGTGACCAGGATTCCGGCCCCAGGTTTCCAGCCAGTTCGGTTCCGAGCAACATCGTTGGAGCTCCGCTGAAATCGGATGGCACAGTCCAGAGCGTGTCTCCGTTGCGAAACGTAACCTCACTTCCATCAGGCAACCACAAAGGACGCTCTCCCCCGTCAAACGTGAGCTGATTGAGCAGGTTGTCTTCAACCTCATAGACCCAGATATTGCTTTCTCCCTCATCCTCCCGCACCTCTATGGCGATGCGCGTATTGTCGGGGGAAAATCGTGGATAGCCATAGTCTCGCTCCGGAGCGGATAGCATTTCCGCGTTACCCTCGCGATCGAGAGATACAAGGCTGGACGAAGCGTTGCTGGCCGCTGTACCCGGAACATAGACCAGTGTCCCATCATCAGAAAAGCTGTACTGCGCCGTGCCGGTAGTGTTGCCACGTCGCACACCTTGAACTATTGAAACGGGGCCGCCGCTGAGCTCCAGGCTGTTCACGTCAAAGGGCATGGCGAAGAGTACGTTTCCGAGGGCGTAAATCAGGTGGCCCGTCGGAACATAACGAGCGTCGCTGCCCCCTTGCCGTAAGACTCGACGCTCACCCGAGGAGAGCGACTCGATCACGATATCGGCTTCGTCCCATTGAGTGGATCCGGTCACGGTAGAGAGTGTGAACAGAACCCATTCGTCTCCCGGTAGAAGTTGTGGACCAAAAGCCTGCTCGCCAGCTTCGGTTGCAATCAGCTGAACAGGCGTGCCTCCATTCTCCGATACCTGCCAGATTCCATCCGATTGTCCGTAGAGAATCATGCCATTGGATTCCCAACTCATACCGAAGTCAGGGCCATTGTCGGCGAGGACGATGGGTACACCACCTGTGAGAGGAATCTTCATCAAGGAGTTCGATGTGGAGTTTCGATAGGCGATCTCTTGACTATCGGGTGAAAAGATCGGGTCCAGATAACTTTGCTCATTGCGTTCTACAATCACCCGAGCCTCAAGTTCGTCCATTGCACGGAGCGACAACCCTTCCGTAGCGTTGTACACGAATTGTGCGCCGTCGGGTGAGATTACAACCATTGGCCTCGTTGGATTTGCAAATCCACTTCCTTCGGGTAGCTCGTAATCAAAACGGCTGACCACCCGGGCCGGTGATGGCTGCAGTAGCCAGACCGCCAGACTCGCGATCATGGCTGTCACAGCGATGGCCGCAACCCATAGCAGTCTTGATTGCGGTGGTGCCTGGACAACCTCAACAACCGGATGGACCAACACACCGCTGGGGTCTGAGAGTGTTTCCTGAATGTCCAAGCGCGCATCCGCCATGTCGTGGTATCGCAGCTTTGCATCCTTCTGTAGACAGCGCCGCAACAGGCCGCGCAATCTCGGATTCAGGTTGGCAGGCAGCGGAGTGAAGTCTGGTTCACGGTCCAATACCCGTGCCAAGATCGTAGAAACATCTTCCGCTGCGAACACCTGACACCCCGTGAGCATTTCATACAGGACACACCCGAACGCCCACACATCAGCTCTCTTATCAACGGTCCGCCCTTTGGCCTGCTCGGGGCTCATATACGCTGCGGTCCCGAGAATGATTCCGGCCTGCGTTGCCGTCATACTGAGGGTGGGTGAATTGGAAACGCTGACATCAGCAGCATCGCCTTCAAAGGCTTTGGCAAGCCCGAAGTCCAACACCTTCACTTTTCCTTCAGGTGTGACCTTGATGTTGTCCGGTTTCAGGTCCCGGTGAATGACACCTTTTTCATGTGCCGCTTGGAGAGCTTCGGCAATCTGGAGAGCGAGGTTCAGAGACTCTTCAACTGGAACCGCCCCCTGCTTGATGCGGTCGCCCAGGGTCGGGCCTTCGACCAACTCAAGAACAAGGAAACGTGTGCCGTCAGATTCTTCAAGTCCGTAGATCGCAGCAATGTTCGGATGGTTCAGCGATGCGAGGAGTTTGGCTTCACGTTCAAACCGGGCCAACCGCTCTGCGTCTCTGGCGAACTCTTCAGGTAGCGTCTTGATCGCTACTTCACGCCCAAGTTTTGTGTCCCGCGCGCGCCACACTTCTCCCATGCCGCCCTTGCCGAGCGGCGACAGGATTTCGTAGTGTGCGAGTTTGGTGCCGGATTCCATTGGATGAATAAGACTACACGTGGGGTTTCACGTCAATGGAACAGTCACATGGAAGCATAGGCGACAATACAGGAGTTAGGAACAATGGGGTTTACTCCAGGAGGTTCCGATCGGAATTTTCGGGGAGTGAACAGCCTGCTTCCAGCCACGCGTTACGGGATCGGCAGCCGTTCACTGAGTTCTTCAAACCCATTGAGGGCGATGTTGATCTGCAGAGATACCAGGTGTTCGTTGATGCTGGCGGCAGAAGGTACCCCTTCTGCAGGGAACTGAGAGAGAACAGACACCCATCGCACGGTTCGGCCCATTGGGGTTGCCCGCGAGACTCCGATGTCTGTCCTGGGACTGGCTAGTCTGTAGCGAAACAGTAAAGGAGCCCGTCACCTCCCGAGCCGCGGAGTGCCTCCTGACTGCAACCCCGTGAAGCGTGCGCGGAATTCCACGACGTGTTGCCGCCGCCACTGCGATCATCGTGACCGACCATCGCGCTCCCTTCGCCACTGTTTGTCCAGTTGTTACACGTCATGCCGGACGCGCGTCCGTCGGAGTTGGAGCCCGTCAAGATGTCGTGCCGGTTGGGCTGATCGCCTCGACCGTTGATCACTTCACCGGTTTGGCTGATTGCCGTACCCTTGTGCAGGTTATTTCGGTCGCGCTGAACGTCTCCGTGAAGTTCTGCGACGTTGCGGGCGATCATATCACCGCTAGCGTTGTACCAGGGACCGTTGCCGATCCGGTCCCGCGCGTGGACAGCGCCCGAACCACTTGTACTCAGATACGCCCGCCAGGTCTTGTCAGAACCTGAGGCTTCGGCCAACGACTGGCAGTGCGCGTCTGCCCCGTCAAGCCCTCCCAGATCGGCGCCGTTACCGGGGCCGACGCTGGTAATGAAGAAACTCATGGGTTGTGGCGCGTCCTGACCCCGCTGCGCGTTTCCCGGTTGGGCCGCCAGTAACAGAAGTACGGTGGCGGCGAAAGCAAATTGAATCCTTTTCATATGTTGATCTCCTCGTTGGATGGCGACTTCACGCCCAAGTTTGGTGTCCCGCGCACGCCACACTTCTCCCATGCCGCCTTTGCCAAGCGGGGAGAGGATTTCGTAGTGGGCTAGTTTGGTGCCGGGTTGCATTGGATGAATAAGACTACAAGTGGGATTTCAGGTCAATGAAACAGTCACATGGAAGTGTAGGCGACAATACAGGAGTTGGAATCAATACAGACCCCTTCCAGGAAGCATCGTGTGGAATTTCTGGGGTTGAAGAGCCTGTCTTTTTCCGACCGCTACGGGATCGGCACGCGCTCAAGCAGCTCTCGGTGCCAGTTCAAGACGACATCGATTCGGCTCAGCTCCTCGCCAACGCGTTCAATCGTCAAGAAACGCTGGCCACTAGTAGCGACGTCGTAGCCGCTGCCCAAAGAGGCTTCGAATAAGGCGCGCGGGGGACTGGCGGACAGCTCACCAAATGAGGCATCCACACTGACCTCCATGACTCGGCCGCCCTCAACGTAGAATAGGTCCTGACCATCTGCGGACCAGCGAGGCATGACACCGCCATTGTTCGAAATGGTGAATCGGCGGCCAGGACCTGGATACGGACGCACGAACACCTCTTGCTGGCCGAATTCATCCGACACGTAGGCTATCCAGTTTCCATCGGCAGAAAACCGCGCCTGGCTCTCGTTGAAGCGATCGTTTACTAACGGTTCTTCAGATCCTGTTCCCTCCAGAGACACCGCCCAGATATCCGACCCGCTGGCGGGATGACTCTCGGTATACAGAAGCACCGTGCCATCGGGGGAGACCGCGGTGACTCTCTGGCTGTGCTCCTTTGTCACGACTGACTCGGAAGCACTGCTACTGTCAGCCCGGATCCGAAAGATGTCTTCCTCGCCGCCGTGGTCGGACGAGAAGTACACCCACTCGCCAGTTGGAGACCACTCCAAGGATAGAGTTGATGCGTCCGGGGTCAGCGGCGAGCGAATGTCACGAGTGACTTCGTAAAGATAAGCCCGTCTGGAGTCGGCGATTTGCTCGGGGCTGGCGAGCTCGTCTTCCATCAAAAATGCGACTCGTTGCTCGTCTGGCGATATTCGTGGCTCGAAGAATCGGCCCTCGGCGGATAACAACGACGTTCGCCCGCCACTACGATCGATCCAGGTCAACGCGGTATCCTCGTTAATACCACTCGTGCGAACATAAACTAGGGTTCCGTCGTCGGAGACGCTGTACTGTGCCGCGCCGAAGGTCTCGACCCGTAGATCACGTCGGATGGGCACGGGCTCACCGACCACTTCAAGCTGACGGGCATCGAATGGCACTGCATACAACGAGTTCTGAGCAGCGTACAAAACGTGACCAGTCGGTGAGTACGCGGGGTCGCTCCCACTGTCCACGATTGTTCGCACCTCGTTGTCGTCTAACCGCACGACTCGAACACTCCTACCGGTGTTGCTACTAGCCTGAAACACCAGGGCCTTTCCGTCAGGTAGAAACGCTGGTCGATCATAGAACCTGAACCGATCGTCACCGCTGCCTTCCGCTGACCCTGGGCCGACCAGCCGGGTTGCGTCCCCTCCTTGCACTGAGATCTGCCACAGGGAGCCTTCGTGACCGAAAACAATCGAGTCGCCGAGCGGGCTCCAAGCGCCGCTCGAACTGGCAGCAGAGCATCGTTCGCACAGCGTGAAAGGTTGACCGCCCGCCAGAGCTGGTGTCTTGAGGGTGTCCCCCGCGCTGAACCCCAGCGACTGGCTGTCAGGGAGCGTTGTTGCATGGATCGGGGCGGAGATGGAATTCGCCCTTTCCCAAGCGGTAGCGTCAGGCGATACGTTCGAACACGGGCCGTCCGAGTGCGGTCATTGTGTTCAGGACTTTTTGGCCGAGTTGGATCTCCGTGATTTGCCTGGAGAAGCTGCGGGATTTGAGCTTGGGGCCGATGACACCCTTCCAACGGCCGATCTGCGTTTCTATCCGGCTGCGCTGGTTGTACCCTGTGGCCACTTGCCATGCCATGCGGCCGTTGCTGCGGATCTGGGCAATATGGCGATCCCGAACGGTTGGAGCCCGCGCCGATTGCGGTCGGGTCACTGCGTTCTTTGGCGGCGGTATAACCACATCCAGGGTTTCCCCATACCGTTCCCTCAGCAGATCCCGTGTGGACGCTCCATCATAGGCACCGTCCGCCAGAAAGCCCGTGACCGGGGCATCGAGTTGATCCAGGAGCCCGGGTAATGCCGTGCTGTCTCCAACGTCATCGTGAGTCAGATTGGCGCAAACAATCGCACCGCTGGCCAGGTCCAGTCCGAGGTGGAGTTTGCGCCAGCGGCGGCGTATTCCCTTGGTTTTATGCTTCTGCGCGAGCCATTCTCCTTCTCCGAAGATCTTGAGGCCGGTACTGTCCACCACCAGATGGACAGGCACAGACCCGGCTTGCCTCATCATCTGAGCGATGCTCAAGCCGTTTGCGCGACGCGACAGTGTGGAGTAATCCGGCACCCGTATATCCAGCCCCATGAGCGTGCCGATGGAACCCATCAACCCTTGCGTTTGTCGCAACCCAAGCCGATACGCCGTGCGCAGCGTCAGGCATGTCTCGATCGCCAGATCCGAGTATCTCCGCTGGCCACCCCGTGACGCGCGGCGCGGCGCGCGCCACACACTTTGAGCCTCCTCACTGACCCAGATCGTCAGATCACCCCGCTGGCGCAGGCTCTCGTTATATTCCGCCCAGTGGATCACCCGGTACTGCGCCTTATCAAACCTGTGCCGTCGGGCTGCGTTGAACTTATGTGGCATCTAAGTTATCCCCAGTGTTGAAAAACCCAATGATAAGACATCCTTCGGGATGATCCATGCAACAAGGTCGTAAAAGAAAGGGTTCGCCCGTCCGGTGACCAAGAATCGGGTCTGTGCTCAGTTCCTTCCTCAGCTGTCGTTAGGCGTTCGGCAATGCCACTTCCATCTGCGAGCTGCCAATAAATGCTTGGCGTTCCGTCTCTGTCCGAGGTGAACGTAATCCGTTCGCCATCGGGCGTCCATATGGGTTGGCTGTTGTTGCCCTCCTGTCCCAACGTGAAGCGTCGGATCTGCGTATCGCCGGACAGGTCGTAAATCCAAATTGCTTGCCCCTCATCGCTGGAGGTTTGCACCGCAACCCTGTTGCCGTCTGGCGAGAGCCGTGGACTCAAATATTGGTTGGAGGGAACGTTGAGGGTCTGCGTCGTGCCTTGCCGATCCACGAGCGCAAGAGTCCGGTCTTCGACTGCCGCAGGACCGCTCGGGACGTAAACGAGCGTGCCGTTATCCGAAACGACATAGTTGGCCGTGTCGGTGCGGCCGCTATTCGACCGTGCGACGCCTTCAACAATCGGGACCGGGGCACCTTTGACTTCGAGGTTCTCCAGGTCAAACGGCAAGGCGAAGAGGGTATTCGCCTGCGCATACACGACATGACCAGTGGGTAGGTATCGTGGCGCACTGCCTCCCTCCCAGAGCACTCTTCGTTCTCCAGAGTCGAGATCATGCACGGCAATGTGGGCTTCGTCCCAAGTTCCATCGGCGGGTCTCACAGAGGACAGTATCAAGTTCCCGACAGGTAAGACTTGCGGACTACCGAACTCCTCGCCATCTTGGGCTGCGACTAAGATTTCAGGCATACCTCCGAGTGACGGTATCTGGACCAAGCCGTCGGGTTGGGAGAAGATGATCGTGTTGCTCCCAGTCGAACTCATGGACCTTAGAGGGGAACCGTTGCCCTCCCACACCGTGACCGCCGTTCCTCCGCTGATAGGCACTCTCTTTAGAATCCTTCCATTCGCAGCTCCATAGACGAGCGACTGCCCATCTGTAGAAAACACCGGATTGCCGGGGGATTCCTCTGTACCCGGAATTGGACGCGATTCCATTTGATTCAAATTCAGCAAGTGGAGTTGGAGGTTCGCAATGTAAGCTAGACGAGTCCCGTCAGGCGACAGACTAACTAAAGTACCTGACCTGTCCGTGAAACTTAGGCCATCGGTCAGAACGAACGGGAACCGAATGACCTGGCCAGGGATCGGTGCGGGTCTGAGATTCCACACTGCAACTCCAGCGATGGCCAGTCCAAGAGCGAAGACAGCCACCCACGGAAGTCTCGATGGCGGTCTGGCCTGAACAATTTCAGCACTAGGCTGCGTCAATGCGACACCCGGTTCGGCCAGTGCCTTCTGAATCTCCACACGGGCGTCATCAATGCCGTGGTGCCGGTCTTTGGACTCTTTCTCTAAACAGCGTTCGAGAAGGAATCGAATGCGTGGATGAAGGTTGGGTGGCAGGGTGTTCCAGTTCGGTTCGGTCTTCATCACCGATGCCAGCACGTGTGTAGATGTTTTACCAGTGAACAGTCTCTGACCCGTCAGCATCTCGAACAGCACTACCCCGAATGCCCAGATGTCGCTGCTCTTGTCCACCTCTAAGCCGCTGGCCTGTTCCGGCGACATGTAGGCCGCTGTTCCCAGGATCATTCCCTGCTGCGTAGCCTGCATACTCAGTGTGAGAAGTGGACACCAAAAATCGGACAGCGTTATAAGGTGGACTCTCCACAAATGAGAGGACCTTACGACGATGGCAAAACGACGGAATTTCTCCCCTGAATTCAAGGCGAAGGTGGCGCTCGCAGCGCTGTGAGGCGACGGGACGATGGCGGAACTCGCTTCCCGCTACCAGATCCATCCGAACATGATCGCGAAGTGGAAACGTGATGCGCTCGACAGCGTGAAAGACGCGTTCAAAGGGCGCCGTGAGGCGTCGGGTAAGGACACAGAGAACGAGATCCGACGGCTCCAGGCTAAGATCGGAGAGCTTGTGGTGGAGCGGGATTTTTTGGCCGGAGCCTTCGACCGCTGAGCGTGGATCGGAGGCGGAAGATGATCGAACCGAAGAAGCGTAACCTGAGCGTGGCACGACAGTGTGAGCTGGTCGGAATGAGTCGGTCGAGCTGGTATTACCGGCCACGCGGCGAGAGTGAGCGGAATGTGGCTCTGATGCGTGTCATCGACGAACTGTACCTGGAGATGCCCTGGTACGGATCGCGTCAGATGACGCGCGAGCTGCGCCGCGCTGGGCATCGTGTCGGCCGGAAGCGCGTCCGTCGCCTGATGCGACTCATGGGCCTGCGATCGGTCGCTCCGAGGCCCTTCACGTCCCGCCGCGCCCCCGGACACGTCGTGTACCCGTACCTGCTCGGCGACATCCGGGTCACGCGAGGGAATCAGGCCTGGTGCGCGGATCTGACCTACATTCCGATGGCCCATGGCTTTCTATATGTCGTTGCGATCATGGACTGGCATTCCCGAAAGGTCCTAGCCTGGCGACTGTCGAACACGCAAGACACTGCGTTCTGCGTCGAAGCTCTCGACGAAGCTATCGAACGGTTCGGCTGTCCGGAAATCTTCAACACGGACCAGGGGAGCCAGTTCACCAGCACCGCTTGGACGAGCGTTCTCAAGCATCACGGCGTCCGGATCTCGATGGACGGCAAAGGCCAGTGGATGGACAACGTGTTCATCGAGCGGCTCTGGCGCTCATTGAAGTATGAATGTGTCTACCTGAACGCTTTCCAGGACTTCAAAGATACGGATCTTCATATAAGGGATTGGATGGAGTACTACAATAACCGCCGGCCCCATTCCGCCCTCGGCGATCTCACCCCGGGTGAGGTCTACGACGGAATCGAACCGGTACCTTCGGCAGCATAATGAACGGCAGAATCCACCTTAAAACGGCTGCCGCGCTGTCCAACGATTGGGGTCCACTTCCGTGGGTGAGTTGGAAATGTCTACTTCACTGCCATCTCCCGCAAACGCTTTAGCTAACCCAAAGTCGAGCACCTTCACTTTTCCATCAGGCGTGACCGAGTTATAACCGAATCTGGTGTTTGAGGGATTGAAGAAAAGCGGCGTATCTGGTTGATTTGTTGTTTACAAGACTTCAAAGCAACCAAAGGAGATACGCCACTATGAGTAAGAGTATCGTTATTGAACTGGAAGATCGAGAAGCGATTGCAGACCCAGTGACCGACCTGCTACGAACGGGGGCGCAACAGCTGATCCAACGCGCTGTGGAAGCCGAACTGTCCGAACTGCTATCCCAGCACGGCGATCGGCGAACCGAGACGGGCAAGGCTGGAGTGGTGCGCAACGGTTATCTGCCTGAACGCGAGCTGCAGACTGGCCTGGGTCCGGTAACGGTGCAAATCCCGAAGGTGCGCGCCAAGATGGGCGAAGCTGTGACGTTCCGCTCGGCCCTGGTACCCCCCTACATTCGGAAGACGCAGTCGATGGAAGCCGCCGTGCCGTGGTTGTATTTGAAAGGCGTCTCCAGCGGCGAGATGGGTGACGCCCTGAAAGTTCTTGTCGGTCCGAAGGCGCAGGGCCTGTCAGCGAGCACGGTATCGCGCTTGAAACAGGTCTGGGCTGAAGAGTACCGCATCGGGTGCGACCAGCGTTTGGACGCCGACCGCTGGGTCTATGTCTGGGCTGACGGTATCTACAGCGGACTTCGAGCCGAACAAACCAAGTTGTGTGCGTTGGTCGTAATCGGCGTGAATGAACGCGGAGAGAAGCGTTTTCTGGCGATCGAAGACGGTGTACGGGAATCGACACAGAGTTGGCGTGAGGTCTTGTTGAAGCTGAAGTCCCGAGGGATGAATATTCCGAAGTTGGCCATCGGTGACGGGGCGATGGGGTTCTGGGCCGCACTGGAGGAAATCTATCCCCAGACACGCCAACAACGCTGCTGGATGCACAAGACCATGAATGTGCTCAACTGCTTACCCAAGTCGGTCCAGGCGAAAGCGAAACAGGCACTGCACGCGATCTGGAAGGCCGAGACACTGGCAGACGCCGAGAAGGCATTCGATCTGTTCATTGAAACCTATGAGCCGAAGTATCCGAAAGCCACGAGTTATAACCGAATCTGGTGTTTGAGGGATTGAAGAAAAGCGGCGTATCTGGTTGATTTGTTGTTTACGAGACTTCAAAGCAACCAAAGGAGATACGCCACTATGAGTAAGAGTATCGTTATTGAACTGGAAGATCGAGAAGCGATTGCAGACCCAGTGACCGACCTGCTACGAGCCGGGGCGCAAGAGCTGATCCAACGCGCTGTGGAAGCCGAACTGTCCGAACTGCTATCCCAGCACGGCGATCGGCGAACCGAGACGGGGAAGGCTGGAGTGGTGCGCAACGGTTATCTGCCTGAACGCGAGCTGCAGACCGGCCTGGGTCCGGTAACGGTGCAAATCCCGAAGGTTCGCGCCAAGACGGGCGAAGCTGTGACGTTCCGCTCGGCCCTGGTACCCCCCTACATTCGGAAGACGCAGTCGATGGAAGCCGCCGTGCCGTGGTTGTATTTGAAAGGCGTCTCCAGTGGCGAGATGGGTGAGGCCCTGAAAGTTCTTGTCGGTCCGAAGGCGCAGGGCTTGTCAGCGAGCACGGTATCGCGCTTGAAACGGGTCTGGGCTGAAGAGTACCGCATCGGGTGCGACCAGCGTTTGGACGCCGACCGCTGGGTCTATGTCTGGGCCGACGGTATCTACAGCGGACTTCGAGCTGAACAAACCAAGTTGTGTGCGTTGGTCGTGATCGGCGTGAATGAACGCGGAGAGAAGCGTTTTCTGGCGATCGAAGACGGTGTACGGGAATCGACACAGAGTTGGCGTGAGGTCTTGTTGAAGCTGAAGTCCCGAGGGATGAATATTCCGAAGTTGGCCATCGGTGACGGGGCGATGGGGTTCTGGGCCGCACTGGAGGAAATCTATCCCGAGACACACCAACAACGCTGCTGGATGCACAAGACCATGAATGTGCTCAACTGCTTACCCAAGTCGGTCCAGGCGAAAGCGAAACAGGCACTGCACGCGATCTGGAAGGCTGAGACACACGCAGATGCCGAGAAGGCATTCGATCTGTTCATTGAAACCTATGAGCCGAAGTATCCGAAAGCCACTGTCTGCCTGCAGAAAGACAGAGAAGCACTGCTGGCCTTTTACGGCTTTCCGGCCAAGCACTGGCAGAGCATCCGAACGACTAATCCCATTGAATCGACCTTTGCCACCATTCGACACCGAACCAAGCGATCCAGAGGCTGCCTGACACGGCATGGAATGCTGCACATGATGTTCAAGCTGGGTCAGTGCGCTGAGAAGAACTGGCGACGATTACGAGGATTCGATGATCTGGTCAAGGTGATTACTGGAGTGAAATTTAACGATGGAATCGAAGTGACAAAGCTCGATCAGACCGCCGCTTGAATCAATCTCCTAAACACCACTTTTGACAATAACTCTCCCGTTCTGCGGTCTCACGACGGGGTGATGCATGCGGTCAATCGAGTGTCTGACGGAAGTTCCCCTACCGTTGGAACCCGTATCATTCAGTTTATGAAACGCTTTAGGGCTCTGAACCGAAATCCTGCGGTCTAATTTGTGAAACTCTTTTCGACAACCGCGGATCCTATCGCATCGCCGAAAGTATTGACGGCGGTCCTGAAGCGATCCAATAACCAGTCGACCGATAGAATCAGCCCAATATATTCGACAGGTAAGCCCACTGCGTTGAGCACAATGATCATTGTGACCAGACCGGCCTCGGGGATGCCTGCGGCTCCGATCGCTGCCAGCGTGGCAGTTACAGCTACGACAAGTTGCTGGAGAAGACTCAATTCAAAGCCAATCGCCTGCGCAATGAAAATGGCTGCGGCCGCTTCGTAGAGTGCCGTCCCGTCCATATTTATCGTGGCGCCCAGCGGAAGTACGAACTCCGTCGACCGTTTGGAGACACCCGCGTTCGTGGTTGCACATTCCATCGTCACCGGAAGCGTCGCCGTCGAGCTGGCCGTGGAAAAGGCCGTCAACAGAGCCTGGGACATCTGGTACATGAAACGAAACGGGTTTCGCCTTGTGAAAGTCCACAGGATCAACGGCATCGTGACGAAGGCATGAACGGCCAGACCGGCGAGCACAGTAGAAAAATATGCGCCTGTCTGACGCACTACGTCCAGCAGGTTGCCTTCGGCCTGGGCCTCGCCGAAGCGGGCAGTCACGAGACAGAAGATGCCCAGAGGAGCAATCTTCATCAGCAGCAAAATGAACGACAGCAGAGCTTCATTGACCTGCACGATCATTTGATTGATAGCGGCGACTCGCTCTCCCATCGTCGTCAACATCCCGGCAAAAATCACCGAAAATACAATCAGCGGCAGCAGATTCGTTTCCGCCGCTGAAGCAAACAGGTTGTCGGTAAAGAGCATCAACAGCAGATTTCGAAGGATCGTGCCCAGGGTGGCGTCATCGGGTTGAAGCGGCGCCCCCTCTGCAGCGACACTATCCAAAGTTTCCTGATCGACTGCCCCTACGCCGGGCTGAATCAGGTTCACCATGATCAGTCCGACGATCACCGCCATGACGGTGGTGGTCAGATAGTAGGTGATCGCGGCCCCGCCGGGACGACCTAGCTTGCGGACGTCTCCCAGACCGATGATTCCGCTCATAACGCTCGCCACGACGAGCGGCACAACCATCATGGTCAGGAGTCTGAGAAAGATCTGGCCTCCGACCTCGAAGCCGATAGCCAGCTGCGGATCGACCACGGCAAGAGCCACTGCCGCTATGATCGCCAACAGGATATAGAGCGTCAGGTTGTTCTTTTTTCGTGGGGACAAAGTGACCTCTCTGGATTTGGAAGTCGCCTCAGCTGAAGCTGGCGACCACTCCCCCTCAATCGCGCGCTATGCTTTACCACCTGCTGCAATCTGGCCAGTTGACTGACGATTTCGAACGATGATCTCGAACAAACGAGACGGCTCGCACGCGTCCTCGGCGAACTCTTCCGGTAGCTCCTTCGTCGCGTCTCCACGTCCGAGCGGGGCATCGGGAGCACGCCTCACTTCTCCCATAGTGGCTTCGCCGAGCGGAGCAAAAGATCTCCTAATGTGTGAGCCGTGTGCCGGATACATTCTTAATGGCCTGTCCGATCACGACCGAGATTGCTGCGGGCAGTCTACCGAAGGAATGAGACAGCAGGCAATGAAATCTCGAGTGACGAGAAGAGAGTTCACGGGAATTGAGAATGAACTGCAGCGGTAGGCGGGTCCGATACTGTGGGCTGCAGGCGGACATAGCAGCCGGGCCTATGCCCGTAGGTCTGACCGCCTCGCGGATCCTCTGTGCCGTCCGTGCGCCCCTGGCCTGACTCGATCGCAGCCCAGTACCAGCGGGCCCGGGATTGTTGAAAAATTGCCGTATTTGATCGCAAACCGCCTGGCGATCAGTTGCCTCCCAGGAATCGGATCAGGACAAAGACCGCCACCATTGAGAGGGCGACAACCACTTTTGCCACTGCACCGACGACGAGGCCAAGCGTCGCCCCCAAGCCTGCTCGGCCCGCGGTCAGCGGATTGCGCTGTGCGGTCATTTCGCCTATGACCGCGCCTACGAACGGTCCCAGGAGGACCCCAAATATTCCGAAGAAGAGTCCCGCAACCGCGCCGATCGATGCCCCTGCAACGGACCTTTTGGATCCGCCGAAGCGGCCGGCCCCGAGCGCCGTCGCTGCAAAGTCTAAGAAGTGGGTAGACAACGCCATAATACCGAGCAAGGTCAACGTGCCCCACCCGATGTAGACGAAGTCTTCCGCCCAGGCCGCGGCAAACAGGCCCGCAAAAAGAAGGACAGCACCCGGCAGCGCCGGCAGCACCAAGCCCGCAAAACCCGCAACGGTCAACACGGACGCCAGGAGCCACAGTACTATTTGGAAGCCCACAAGCCAGCCTAATCCACGCGACGACAAAACCGTGAGTGCAAATTCCATTCACAAACTGCCATTTGAGTGGAATACGGCCTAGGTCTGCTTCGCTGATTCTTTCTCCAAGTGAAGGGCGGGTGTACGCCATTTCGCGTGTCTTCTTCTCTGCAGCTCGCGTTTCTTTGACAAATCAACATCCCCGGTTGATAACGGTCAAAACACAAGAGGTGAACCATGAAGGAATATTGCACCTGCAGTTCTCAACGGATTGACCGGGCCTTTCTGAGTGCGGGCATCGTTTATTGCTCAATCTGCAACTCACCCGTCTGCTGTGACGCCACTGCTCTCGATTCTGGGGTAGGACGCCATGCGGCTGAAATCACTAGCAATGAGCATTTCGTGTGTTGGAGACACTGGGATAACGTTGCGGATCTTGCTGTTTCCCACGTCGCCGTGGCTAAATAAGACTCTTCGATAGCCTGCATTTCACGCCAGTTGTCGTCGCGAAGCCCGAAGGCCACTTGATGGCGTTCGAAACAATGAAGATGTACTCAGCTTGGGAAGCCGGCATTCTAACGATCACCGATTCACGCTGGGGATTGCCCGCAAATCAACACTTGACCCCTCCCATACCCGTTGGCAAGGTTGCCTTCAACTCTATATAGTCGGCCTGAGATAGCCGCTATGACTAAACTGCGTATTCCGGACCATCCTGAACACTGATTCCGATCCATCGTGAACACCGATTCCGGGATCGTGAACGCGGATTCCGGGATCCTGAACAGTGATTCCGGTGATCCTGAACACCGATTCCGGCCATCGTGATCACTCGTCGGTAGCGAAGTTTGGAGCTTTTAGGTTCTCCTGAAGCACAGGAGGGCCTTGATGGCAACGAAACGACTACCGATGAGACAGATACGCGAGATTCTACGACTCAAACACGACCAACAGCTCAGCCACCGGGCGATCGCCAGCGCATGTCGCGTGGGCTTGGGCACCGTTGCGGACTACTTGGGACGGGCCAAGCAGGCCGGACTGGAATGGCCGCTGCCCGAAGACCTGGACGAGGCAGCGCTTGAAGCGCGGCTGTTTCCCCGCGCGGGACCGGGCTCCCGGGAACGGGTGGCTCCGGATGTAGAACGGATCCACCAGGAGTTGAAGCGTGTTGGAGTCACCCTGCACCTGCTGTGGGAAGAGTACCGAGAAGCGAATCCAAAGGGATATGCCTACAGCCAGTTCTGTGAGATCTACCGGCGTTGGGCCCAGAAATTGAAGCCCTCGATGCGACAGGTGCACCGCGCCGGAGAGAAGACCTTCATCGACTTTTCCGGCAAACGGCCACAGCTGACGGATCCACGGACGGGCAAAGCTATTCCAGTCGAGTTGTTCGTCGCTGTTCTGGGCGCCAGCGGTTACACCTACGCGGAAGCGACACCGAGCCAGAAACTCCCCGATTGGGTCGGCGTGCATATCCGCATGGTGGAGTTCTTCGGCGGATCGAGCCGGATCTGGGTTCCCGACCAACTCAAGAGTGCCATTACCCAGCCCTGCCGCTATGAAGCAGGCGTCAACCGTACCTACCAGGATGAGGCCGAACACTACGGCGCCGTTGTCATACCGGCCCGGCCGCGGAAAGCTCGGGACAAAGCGAAAGTTGAATCGACCGTCCTGGTCGCACAGCGGTGGATCCTGGCCAGGATCCGGAATCGCACGTTCTTCAGTCTGGCCGACTTGAACGGAGCCATTCGAGAGTTGCTGGTGGAACTGAACCAGCGGCCGATGCAGAAGCTTCGAGTATCCCGCCTGGAACTCTACGAGCGGCTGGATCGACCGGCATTACAGCCCCTCCCGACCAACCGGTATGAACAGGCCGAGTGGAAGGACTGTCGTGTCAGCATCGATTACCACATTACCGTGGACCGCCATCCTTACAGCGTGCCCTGCCAGTTGATCCATGAGAGGGTGGAAGCGCGTTACACGGCGTCCATTGTCGAGGTCTACTACAAAGGCCGGCGCGTGACGTCCCATCGCCGTCGCTACGATCACAAGCCGTCGACTCTGTCCGAACATATGCCCAGTGCCCATCGGGCCCATGCGGAATGGACACCGTCCCGGCTGATTAGTTGGGCGGAGAAAACTGGCCCCAAGACCGGCCGCCTGGTCGAGGAGATCATGAAACGGTGGCCGCATCCGGAACAGGGGTACCGGGCCTGCCTGGGATTGATGAGTCTAGGTCGCCGCTCCGGCGCCGAGCGGCTCGAAGCCGCCAGTGCGCGGGCGCTGCACTTGCAGTCCTATAGCTACCGCACCGTCAAGAACATCCTGTCGTCGGCCCAGGACCGGTTGCCTTTCGGGGACACCGAAACCCCACCGACGCCCCATCACGACAACATTCGCGGCGCCGCCTACTATGCGGACCCCGAGGAGACGCACTCATGCTAATGGAACAAACCCTGGAGAAGATGAACCAGATGAAGCTATCGGCCATGGTCGAGGCCCTGGAGCAGCAACGCCGCTCGAATCAGTACACGGATCTCGGCTTCGAGGAACGTCTGGGCCTACTGGTGGATGAGGAGTGGACGGCCCGGGAGCACCGCAAGCTCACCCGACGCCTGCGCGCGGCGAAGCTGCGCGACGCGACGGCATCGCTGGAAAACGTCGACTTCAAACATCGTCGCCGTCTGGACCGTTCCCAAGTCCTCGCCCTGGGCTCCTGCGGGTGGATCCAAGACCGGCACAATCTTCTCATCACCGGTCCGATCGGCATCGGAAAGAGTTTTCTGGCTTCGGCTTTCGTCGAACGCGCCTGCCGGCGGGGTTTTAACGCCACCTACGTCCGCATGCCTCGGCTCTTGCACCAACTGGCGGTCGGCCGTGGCGACGGCTCCTACACCCGAGTCCTGGCCCGTCTGGCCAAAACCGATCTGCTGGCCATCGACGACTGGCTCCTGGCCCCGCTGCGCGACGCTGAACGCCGGGACCTGATCGAAGTCGTCGAGGAACGGAGCGAACGTTCCGCCATCTTGATCGCCAGCCAGCTCCCGGTCCCCGACTGGCACGGCGTCATTGGCGACCCGAACCAGGCCGACGCCATCTGCGATCGCCTCCTCCACAATGCGCACCGTATCGAACTGAAAGGGGCATCGATGCGGCAAACCAAGACCCAACCCAAGACGTTGAAGGAGTCCCGATGATCGGCGCACCGATGCATCCACACGCCGCCGCCAGGGGGTACTCCAGGCCAGCCCCGGACCCAATCGTCGCTCCTGCGCAATCCTCGCGCGAAGGAAGTGCGGGAATCCGGGTCCGGGCGCGGAACGCGCGCCTCACGCAGGGCACGGGGCCTGTGGAAACTGCCGCAGCCGTGCAAATGGGAATGGTGGCCTTCGGCCGACTTTCTCTTGATCATTTCCACCGCTGCTTGCAAAAGCCTCCGCGAAAAACGCTCCCGGCTTTCGCACAGTTACACACAGGCCGGCGGCGATTTATCACAATAATTTTGGAAAGGACTAAAACAGGGAAAACCTGGACTCTGAAGGAATAAACTGAGACGCTAACCCGTCGCTTCGCTCCGGCGAGTGTTCACGATGGCCGGAATCGGTGTTCATGATTCCGGAACTGGTGTTCACGATCAGCGGAATACCCATAAACCGCACATGTTTGGTCCGGGCCTGCTGGTCCTCGTCCTGTTGACCGCTTGTGCGGAAAAGCCCGTCGTCGAACTCCAGCAAACACGTGAAGCGATAGCCGGGGCATTGGACTTCGAAGCGGACATATACGCGCCAGCAGAATTTGAGATGGCTCAATTCAATCTCGAGAGTGGTGAGATTGCGATTGCCGAACAGGCGCAGCTGCCGGCCTGGGGTAGAAACTACGCGATGTCGCTCCAATTCCTGGAACTCGCCACCGCGCAGGCCGTGCAGGCACAGGCGATCGCCGACGCCAACAAGGCCAACGTTTTCGAACAGGCGCAGCGCGCCCGACCCTTGTCTCAGGTCGCATTTCAAGCAGCCTTCGAGGCCGTGGAAGGGGCCCGTAGCGGACCCATCACGCGCGAGCAAATACAATCGTTCGAGGATGAACTGGCCGGTGTTTTCGCCACGCTCAACCAGGCCGAAGCCGATTACGATCGCGGCGATTTCTCGATTGCTTTCATCCTGCTAAAGGAAGTCCAGGAAAGATCGGAACTGCTGGAATCAAGCGCACGGCGGGTGGCCGAACTGGCTGGGCAGTAATAGCGCGGGCCATTAAAAGTCAATACTTTACGCTTGAGAACACCGCACGCCCCGAACTCCAAGTTTCAACTCTTAACTCTCTGTCTTACTCCGTCTTACTTGAGGAATTCGGCGATAGCAGCATCCCATGTTCCCTGCGCCTTCATGATCAACTCTATCACTTCACGCACGGCGCCGTTGCCGCCCTCGGCGTCGGTCACGTACGCAGCACGGGCCCGCACCTCGGACGACGCGTTCGAAACAGCCACGGGAAAACCTACTCGGGTCATGGCTGGAAGATCCACGACGTCGTCACCGATGAAGCACACGTTTTCAGCAGCAATTCCGCTCGCGCCCAAGATGTCGTCCAAAGCGGTCCGCTTGTCACGAACCTCAAGATGGATAAAGTCGACGGACAACTCTTCAGCTCGTTTTCCTACGCCGGAAGAAGTGCGGGCTGAAACGACTCCTGTTTTCAAACCTGCCCGGTGGGCGAGCGCGATACCGGCTCCATCAAGAACGTGAAACGACTTCACTTCGACGAGTTCCCCACCATCAGGAGCAAACCACATCTTGCCGTCGGTCAGGACCCCATCCACGTCCATCAGCAACAGAGTGATCTTACGTATGCGCGTGTCTAAGGCTTCTTGAGACATCGGCGGATTTTGAGCAGTTCTTCCAGCAAAGCTGGAAGCAGCGCCAGGTCCAGGGCATTGGGGCCGTCGGATAGCGCCTGGGCGGGGTTGTCGTGAATTTCCATGAATACACCGTCTACACCGGCGGCCACTCCGGCGCGGGCCAGATGCGGAATGAACTGCGGCTGTCCGCCCGACGCGTGGCCCTGCCCGCCAGGCAGTTGGAGGCTGTGGGTAACGTCAAAGACAACGGGACAGCCAAAACCCTGCATCACGGGAAACGAGCGGAAATCCACCACAAGGTTGTGATAACCAAAGGAACTGCCCCGTTCGGTCAAAATGACGTTTTCGTTACCGGCCTCCCTGGCTTTGGTCACCGCGTGTTCCATGTCGAGGGGCGCCGCGAACTGCCCTTTCTTTATGTTGACGATCTTGCCGGTGCGAGCTGCAGCTGCGATCAGATCGGTCTGCCTGCAAAGGAAGGCGGGGATCTGAAGCACGTCGATCGCTTTCCCGGCCGCTTCGGCGTGGGAAGGTTCATGGACGTCAGTCAGCACAGCCACGCCGACCTCACGCCGCACCTCGGCGAGAATCTCCAGACCTTCATCGATCCCGGGCCCTCGAAAGGAATGGATCGAAGTCCTGTTGGCCTTGTCGTAAGACGCCTTGAATATATAGGGAATGTCTAGGCGGAGGGTTATTTCGCGAATCTCCGACGCCATAAACTTGGCGTGATCGGCACTTTCGATGACGCACGGCCCTCCGATCAGGAAGAAATCGCGGGAAAGATCGTAGTCGAACCCAGGAACTGTCAGGCTCCGCATCACCGTGCGACGATTTCACCCGCTTTCTGACCGAGGGTCCGATGCTCCCGTGCCGCACCCACGAACGACCTGAACAACGGATGAGGGTCCAGAGGACGGGACTTGAATTCAGGGTGGAACTGGCAGGCCAGGAACCACGGATGGTCTTCAACCTCGATGACTTCAACGAAGTTCTTATCTGGAGAAATTCCGGAAATCACCATGCCTTTGTCGATCAGCTGTTGTCCGAAGGCCCGATTGAACTCATAGCGGTGGCGGTGACGCTCGGAAATCATCGACTGCTCGTATATTCGGTTCACCAGAGATTTCCCTTTGAGCTCGCACGGATAAGCGCCCAGACGCATCGTGCCGCCAATTGTGTCCACACCTAAAAGATCTCGCAACTTGTAAATGACTGGATTGGAAGTGCTGATATCGAACTCCGTACTGTTCGCTGTCTCAATTCCAGCCACGTTACGTGCGTATTCGATCACGGCGCACTGCATACCCAGGCAAATACCGAAATAAGGAACCCTGGACTCTCTCGCATACTGAATCGCACGAATCATTCCAGGGATGCCGCGCTTCCCGAATCCACCTGGCACGAGAATGCCATCGTATTTTTCCAGTTCGGACACGTCGCCGGTTCCTTCCAGATGCTCCGCTTCGATCCAGTGAATCTGGGTTTTCACCCCATGCGCAATGCCTCCGTGTACGAGAGCTTCGCGCAAGCTCTTGTAGGCGTCTTCCAATTCGACGTACTTGCCGACCACGCCAATCGACACTTCTTCATCCAGAACCCGCAGACGCTCAATCAGGCTTACCCAACGGCCCATACGCCGTTCGCTGGGAGGGAGCTTCAGCAGGGCAACGATCTGGTCATCGAGACCTTCTTCACTGAGAGCCAACGGGACCTCATAGATGCTGCCGACATCCCTGGCTGTAATAACAGCCTCTGTGGTGACGTTGCAGAACAGGGCGACCTTCGCTTTGATGTCGGGAGAAAGATAACGGTCGGTCCGGCACAGGAGGATGTCGGGTTGGATACCGATTTCCCGTAAAGATTTCACGCTATGCTGCGTTGGCTTGGTCTTGAGCTCCCCCGCGGTCGAGATGAAAGGGACCAGTGTGAGGTGGACGAATATGACGCTGTCGCGCCCGATTTCGTGGCGTAACTGCCGGATGGCTTCTAGAAACGGTAGAGACTCGATGTCACCCACCGTACCGCCGACTTCGACGATCGTAATGTCGGTTTTTTCGGCAACCCGGTGGACTGCCGACTTGATCTCATCGGTAATGTGCGGGATGACCTGCACCGTGTTGCCCAGATAGTCCCCACGCCGTTCCTTGTGGATCACCTTTTCATAAATGCCTCCGGTGGTGACGTTATTCTTTCGGGTCAACTCCGCGTGCGTGTACCGCTCATAGTGGCCCAAGTCCAGGTCGGTTTCCGCGCCATCGTCGGTCACGTAGACTTCCCCGTGCTGAAAAGGACTCATCGTACCCGGATCCACATTCAAATAGGGATCAAACTTTAAGATGCTGATCCGAAAACCACGGCTCTCGAGCAGACATCCGATCGATGCAGACACCAGACCCTTTCCGATCGAAGACACAACTCCTCCGGTCACGAATATGAATTTCTTATCCATTGCTTGCGCTCTTCACTCTATTTCTCTCCAGAAGGGTTTGAAACGCCGCCAAATCAGAAGGCGTATCGATTCCCCAGGAATCGCTATGAACTTCCACAACACGAATAGTGTATCCATGTTCGAGGATTCGTAATTGCTCGAGCCGCTCCGCTTTCTCGAGTTCAGTGGGTTCCAGGCCCGTGAAGGATCGAAGAAAGCGAACTGTGTATGCGTACAATCCAAGATGCAGAAAGCACGGCCCAGATGAGGGGATTGGAGAACGGGAAAAATACATCGCCAATCCAGCATGATCGACGACAACCTTGACGTTGTTGGGATCGGCGATCGCGCCGGGCTCAGAAAGTGGCGTCATCAGGGTCACGACGTCGGCATCCCTCGAACGGGCTACTGCTAAGGCCTGTTCGATAACCTCAGGCTCTATCAGTGGCTCGTCGCCCTGTACGTTGACGACAATAGTGTCCTCTGGCATGCCGGCGGCAGCTTCTGCCAGACGATCGGTTCCGCTCTGATGGTCCCCACGGGTTAGAACAGCGTCTCCACCAAAAGCCGCGACCGCCTTCTGGACGCGATCGTCGTCAGTCGCAACTAAAATGCGATCCACCCCCCGCGCAAGTTCCACACGCCGGTATACGTGCTCAATGAGGGTGCGACCTTCGACTTCTTTTAGGGGTTTTCCCGGGAGTCGGCTCGAGTTATAGCGTGCAGGTATGATCGCAACTGAGCCGTTACCGTTCATCCAAAGGGTGAAGTTCCCTGAGTCCCTCGGTGACTATAGCACAGGGTTCATTTCGGGGGCTGTGCTTAAAGGCCGAAAAGAATTCCCTGCTGGATTGGACCTTATCTGGCCTAAACCTAAGTTTCTAAACACCCGGCGAGCATCATTTGCTTGCACCCGTTAGTACCGGGGACTATAATCACGACAGTCCTGCCGGACAAATCTTTTGTCACGTTGAATTTGTGGATCCAGACCCACATGATAAGGATCCTGGGGGGATTACTGCAGATGCTGTTGAAAAAGTGGCAGTTAGCGTCAGGCCTAGTCTCATGTGCGTTGATGATTGTCACCATCGCCGCGCACTCCCAGGACTTGCAGGATGCCCTCGAACAAACGTTGAGCGTCAACGTCGATCTTGTCTTAGTCAACGCGACGGTGAGCGATTCACAGACCGGCCGGCCTGTGACGGGAATGCAAGGCGAGCATTTCGAGGTCTATGAAGATCGAGTTCAGCAGGACATCCAATACTTCTCTGCCGAAGACGTTCCCCTGAGCGTCGGCATCATCTTTGACGTCAGCGGCAGCATGAAGGAAAAGATGTCGGTTGCACGCGACGCTGCGGTGACCTTCTTGCAGACGGGCAGTCCTCAGGACGAGCACTTCCTCGTCCCCTTCAGCGGCAGGGCGCAAGTCTCGCAGGGCTTTACCAGCGACATCGCCAGACTGCAGAATCAGCTGATTTTTACGCCTGCCGGTGGCATGACTGCGCTTTATGATGCCGTTTACCTCGGGCTCGAAAAGGTCAAGGAGGGGAGGAACCCGAAGAAAGCCCTCCTCATGATTACCGATGGTCAGGACAATCGCAGCCGCTACACTTTCCGAAACGTTCGCGAATACGTCAGGGAGTCGGACGTGCAGCTCTACGCCATCGGTATCGTTGACTCGTTCAACTCGCAGCTGGGACTGGGCCGCACGGGCCGGGGATTGATTGAGGAACTGGCGGACGTGACTGGGGGCCGTTCGTTCTTCCCGAATTCGGTTTTTGAACTTGAAGACATCACGCGACGAATCGCGGTCGAGCTCAAGAACCAGTACGTCATCGGTTACTTCTCTACCAACCAGGAAATGGATGGCGAATGGCGCGATATTCAGGTTCGAGTGAATCCCCCCCGGGGTGTTCCCCGCCTCTCCGTCCGTGCCAAACAGGGTTACTACGCTCCCATCCGATAGTTATACACGGCGCCATGCGACTCATCCCCAATTCGTACGCATTGTATCGCTACATTCTTCCTTTTCTGTTGTTCGCCTCCCCCGTAACCATCGACGCCCAACGACTGGAACGCGGCGAAGATCGGGAATTCGAGATCAGCGTCGATGTCGAGCTCGTCCAGCTTCCGGTTTCGGTCGTAGACCGCGATGGCGCTCCAGTCATCGGTCTCGACCAAGAGCATTTCGAGGTATACGAGGACGGTGTGCGTCAGGACATTACACTGTTCCTCCACGAAGACGTCCCAATAAGCGTCGGGCTTGTGATCGATAACAGCGGCAGCATGCGGAACAAGAGAGAGCGAGTCAACAGCGCGGCGCTGGTCTTTGCACGAGAGGGCAATCCCGAAGATGAAACCTTCATTGTCAATTTTGACGATGACGCCTACCTGGAGCAGGATTTCACCGGCAGCATCGGAAACCTGATCGACACGCTCGAAAATGTCGACACTCGGGGCGAGACCGCCTTGAACGATGCAATCTATCTCTCGCTCGAACACGTGGAAGCCAACGGACGAATGGACAAGAAGGCAGTGCTCGTGATCAGTGACGGCGAGGACAATGCAAGCAAATTCGGTTTCAACCGCGTAATGGAACGCCTGCGGGAAGCCGAAGTTACCGTATACGTCATCGGTCTGCTCGAATTGAACGATCAGCGTGGCGGTCTATTCCGTCGTTCGCCATCCTCAAGAGCCAAACGCGAACTCCGCCAGATCGCAGAGTCCACGGGAGGACAGGCCTACTTTCCCGAATCCCTGGATGAGGTAGAAGAGCTGTGCCGGAGGGTCGCACATGATCTCCGCAATCACTTTACGATAGGCTACAACCCCACCAACCGGGCGTTCGACGGCACATGGCGTGAAGTCGAGGTCCGCACCAATGCTCCCAGAGGCTTTCCCCGACTGGAAGTCCGGACCAAACCTGGCTACTACGCACCTGGCGGAGAAGGAAGGGAACGAGGAGAAGGAGGAGAACCGGTTTCGGAGAACCCCTAGCAGCCCGTGGCGGAAGTCTCGAGAATGTATACGCGAAACGCAATTGCCGTAACCCTTCCCTCGCCTTCAACCCGCAGCATTTGATTCAGATCAAGAAGGTAGAACGGGACCTGAAAGACTCTGCCTACACGCGTGAGAACGACCTCGCGGCAACGTAAACTGACCCCTTCAAGGCCTGTGACCCGATCTCTCGAAGACTGGTTCAGGAAGACTCACCGTCAACTACCATGGCGTGAGACGTACGATCCTTACCACGTCTGGGTTTCAGAAGTGATGTTGCAGCAGACGCAGGTTGATACTGCCCTGCCTTACTACGAGCGCTTCCTCGCACGCTTCCCCACAGTCGAAACACTGGCCCGTTCAAGCGAATCCGAAGTTCTCGGACTCTGGTCCGGACTGGGGTATTACAGCCGCGCCCGCAACTTCAGAGCCGCAGCCGAACAGGTCATGGTCGAACACGGAGGGGAACTGCCCCATTCCCACGCCGCACTGCTCAAGCTTCCCGGCATCGGTCGCTACATGGCCGGAGCCATCATGAGCATCGCGTTCAACGAACCGTATCCGATCGTGGACGGCAACGTGCGCCGCGTCTTGTCGCGCGTCAATGGATGGGAACAGGCGAAGGACGCAATCATCTGGGAGGCGGCCGACACAGCTGTACATTCGGGTGAACCCCGCATCGTCAACCAGGCGATGATGGAACTGGGGGCCACGCTGTGCACACCGAAAGCCCCTCAGTGCTCAGCATGTCCCTGGATGAGGACCTGTTACGCGTTCCGGACCGGACGCCAGGGGGAGCTCCCAGCCCCGCGGAAGAGACCGAAAACAATCCGAGTCGACCTCCACGCAGTGATCGATCGGAACCAGAGGGGCGTGCTGATGCGCGAAACAGACGGGCTCTGGGAATTCCCCTTGTTCCCCAAGCCTCCTGCTGAATCCTTCGAGCAGATCGGGACCACACGGCACTCGATCACCCACCACCGGGTCCACGTTCAGGTCTATCAGGGAAAACTTGGACGAGGTTCAGGATACCGGCGTGTCAAATTCGATCGTCTCCCGGTCACATCGCTCACCCGCAAAATCTATGGAATCTTTCAACGCGAAGATACGAAAAACACGAAGTCCTGATTTGATCGTGTTCTTCCGTGACCTTCGTTCCTTCGTACCTTCGTGTTAAGAACGGCCAAATGACCTCGTCACAGACTCTGGCGGGAACAGCCCCTTACTGGGCAAAACAGTAGATCAAGCCGTCGCCGCCCGAAGACCGCAACTGTTCCTGACTGCAACCGCGGCTGTCATGGGCCGAATTCCACGCTGCCCGGTCATGATGACCGATCCTGGCTTTTCCCCCACTACTGCTCGTCCAGTTGCCGCAGGTCATGTCTTCACCGGCCGGAAAGGCCGTGCCGTCGGGTTGCGAACCCGTCAGCACATCGTGCCGGTTCGGAGAGAAGCCTCCACCGGGGATCAAATTGCCACCCTCATCGAGCATCCTCGCGAAATTAAATCGATGTCCCATGCCGTGGATCTCATCGACGTCAGCACCGATAAGGACGCCCTGAGCGTTATGCCATGGGCCCGATCCGATACGGTCTCTGGCATTGACGGCGTTCGGGCCTTGCGTGCTGAGGTAGGCGCGCCACGTGTGGTCGCCGGCACCCTCGTCAGCGGCGAGCATCTGACAGTGCGCGTCGGCACCGGCTATCCCACCAAAATCGCTGCCCTCACCAGGGCCCTGGCTCGTGACAAAGAAGGTCATCGGATTCTCCTGGGCAAGGGCAAGCCCCGAGCCCAGCAGACTGATCGCAATCAAGCCAAAAATAAACTGGAATCTAAACATGTGGTGTCTCCTCTTGCTGAAAATACTGGTGATATGGACTCTCCAAACTTACGATAATCTCAAGACTACACTCAATGCCAGAATCGTCTTATTTTCTTCAGCCGATTTGCGACATAAAATCTTCTATCCGGTTGAGTGCCTTTTCAAGATGGTCCATCGAGGCGGCGTAGGAAATGCGAACGTGTTCATTCGTGCCAAACGCGACGCCGGGAACAACGGCCACCTGCTTCTTCTCGAGCAGCTGGACTGAAAAATCAACGACGTCTTTGACGCCACGCTCAAAAGCCGCCGAAACATTAGGATACGCGTAAAAGGCGCCGCCCGGCTCCTCACATCGAAAACCCGGAATCCCACGGAGCCGGTCCACGACGTATCTACGACGCCGGCTGTACTCAGCCAGCATCTCGCCTACGGATTGCTGGGATCCCCGGAACGCTTCAACGGCGGCTTTCTGGGCGTTCGCTGTCGGATTCGAAGTGGAGTGACTTTGAAGCTTGCTGATGCCCTTGATCAGTCCCCCGTCCCCCAGTACGAAACCAACACGCCATCCAGTCATCGCGTAAGTTTTGGACACCGACCCAACGATGACAACCGTGCCCTTGAACTCCGAACGTGAAGCGATCGAAAACGGTCGCCGGCCTTCGTAGAGGAAATAGGCATAGCACTCGTCTGAGAGGAGCACGACACCCCGATCCTTGCACAGCCCAGCAATCCGAACGAATTCATCGTCGTCGAGCACAGCTCCGCTGGGATTGCTGGGTGAGTTCACAACGAGCAATCGTGTCTTCGGCGTAATCGCGGCCTCGACCATATCGCAGGTCAATCGAAACCCGTGGTCCTCCAGTGTTTCGACAAATACGGGTTGAGCCCCTACATAGCGAGCCACGTCGGCAAACGTCACCCAGTAGGGCGTTGGAATCACGACCTCGTCCCCGCCCTCGATCAGCGCCGAGAAGACGTTGAAGATCGAGTGTTTCGCTCCGACGTTGAGCATGACTTCCGAGGTGCTGTAGGCAGAACCGAAATCCTGACTGTGACGGTCGACAACCGCCTGCTTCAACTCCGTTATTCCACTCGCAGCAGTGTACTTGCTGAAATTTGCCTTGATGGCGCGAATCCCCGCCTGCTTGATATTTTCCGGCGTTGGAAAATCGGGCTCACCAGCACTGAGATCCACAACATCCAATCCCTGCTCGCGCAGCCGGCTAGCGGTTTCGGCGACTGCCATGGTTTGGGACGCCGAAATGCGGGATATTCTCTTAGTTAGTTTCAGACCCATGTTCTCTTCGATCCTCACTTTATCCGTCCGCGGACTGCTTCGCGAAAATGACCTTTAAAGCTTTCTCAACAGCTTCGGGAACCAACCCTTTGATGGATCCGGCGTTTTCAGCAATCTCGCACACCAAACGCGAACTCAGGTAGGAATAGTTCTCAGCGGGAATCATGAAAAACGTTTCGATTTCAGGTCGGAGTCGCCGGTTCATCAAGGCCATTTGAAGTTCATATTCATAATCGGAAACCGCCCGAATACCGCGTATGATTACATCTGCCTGTCTTTCATTCGCGAAATCCACAAGCAATCCATGAAAGACGGCCACGTCCACATTAGTGGTCCCGGCCGAAATCGACTTCCGGATCAGTTCGGCTCTTTCCTCGGCTGAAAACAGCGGTTCCTTCTGAGGGTTGACGAGAATGGCGACGACAATCTGACCGAAGAGCCTGCTGCTTCTCTCGATGATGTCCAGGTGCCCATTGGTGACCGGATCGAAAGTCCCTGGATAAATTGCACTCGTTCGTTTCACTCGCCCTCCGGCACGTAGAAAGTCAACGCGCTATCGCCCTGTGGGTGTGTCCTCAATTGGACGAGCCCAGGAATGTTAGCGGGCATTTCAACCGAGCCCAAATGCTCGGTGATCACGATGGCCCCTTCTTTCAGCAGGGAATCCCCACCCAGGGATTCCAGGTCCCTTCGATAGAGGTCCTCGCGCTCGTATGGGGGATCGAGAAATATGATGTCGAACCGGGCCCCTTGACTCAGGCAGTGGCTAAAAGCCTCGCCGCACTCCATCCGCAGAACGTGACATTCCGCCTCGACATTAAGGAACTCAAGGTTGGTGCGAATCGCCGCACACGCCTTGGCTGCGCGATCTATGAAATAGACGGATCGTGCGCCCCGACTGACCGCCTCAATCCCGATCGCACCCACCCCCGCATAGGCATCCAGAAATACTGATTCTATTACGCGACGCCCCAGAATGTTAAACACCGTCTCCCGAAGCTTGTCGCTTGTGGGCCGCGTCTGGCGAGGTGGATTGGCCTTCAGACGGCGACTCCTGTATCGGCCGGCAATAATTCTCATCTAAATAAAGCGGTGACAAAAAATGAGTGCCGAGTGACAAGCCGGGCCCTTTTACCCGAGTTGCTCAAGCCTCATCTATGACTCGATCAGGCATTCACTCGATCTGAAACATTGATGCGCAGATTGATCCAGCCGCCTCGCACAAGCCGCCGCCCCCACCTGCCCATGCCGTGTCACTGATCACTCGTCACTTCGCCTTACCTACCCGACCGTAGCCAGAGTGGAGGCGCCCGAGCGCCGACTGAGGTCGGCGATCAGTTTGTCCCTTTGAGACTCGTTCCGCACCCAACGCTCGGCCTCTGCCCGAGCCTCAATCAGGATATCGAGGTCCTTTGCCAGATCAGCCAGTCGAAACTCAGGGACACCCGACTGGCGCGTCCCGGTGAGTTCACCCGGCCCCCTCAAGCGGAGGTCTGTTTCAGCAAGTCGAAAACCGTCGGTGGTGGCGGCAACGGAGCGCACACGTTGATGGGCAAGTGTGCCAATACCCTCCGGTGTCATCAGCACACAATGAGACGCCTCTGTTCCCCGCCCGACTCGCCCCCTCAGTTGGTGTAACTGCGCGATCCCGAAGCGTTCGGCGTGCTCGATCAGCATCAACGTCGCGTTTGGAACGTCGACACCGACCTCCACGACCGTGGTCGCCACAAGAATTCCGATATCTCCTGTATTAAAGGCGCGCATGAGGCCCTCTTTTTCCTCCCCCTTCAGACGCCCATGCAGTAGGCCCACACGCTCGCTTCCGAATAGATCCACGAGATGGCGATACCCTTCGGTGGCTGAGCGGAGGTCCACTTTCTCCGACTCGTCGATCAGCGGATATACGACATAACATTGTCTTCCCTTCTCCAACTCTTGTCCCAGTAGGTGCTCGGCATACCGCCGTTGCCGTTCGCCGATGTGAACCGTCCGGATCGGTGACCGGCCCGGAGGCATTTCGTCGATTACGGAAACATCCAGATCCCCGTAAAACGTCATCGCAAGGGTGCGTGGTATTGGAGTCGCCGTCATTACAAGGGTGTTCGGACTCCGCCCTTTTTCCATCAGACGCAGACGCTGCATCACACCAAAGCGGTGCTGTTCATCGATGACGACCAGTCCCAGTCGCGAAAACCCAGTGCCATCCTCAAGAAGTGCGTGTGTCCCAATCGCAAGATTAATCGTGCCACTGCTCACTTCTTGGAGCAATTCCGGCTGGTTTTTCCCAACACCCTTTCTGAGTAGAGCGACCTTGTATCCGAGAGGTTCCAGGATCCGTCGCGCGCTGATGTAGTGTTGCTCCGCCAGAATTTCTGTCGGCACCATCAAGGCTGCCTGATAACCATTTTCAACGGCCACAACGATCGTTTCGAATGCCACCAGCGTTTTTCCCGAGCCCACATCCCCCTGCAGCAGGCGATTCATCGGATGAGCCGCCTTCAGGTCGTCAACGATTTCGGCGAAAGCACGCTTCTGAGCGAGAGTGGGATGGAAGGGGAGAATCGCCTTGAGCTGCTCCCGAATGCTGCTGTTCGTTCGAAACCGAACACCATCCGCTGAGCGCAAGCGATACCTGCGAAGCGCCAGCGTCAGCTCGAGGAGCAGAAACTCCTCGAAAATAAACCGGCGATGATAAGGCGAACGGCGCCGGCTGAGCAAGTCGATGTCATCGTCGAGCGTCGGTTGGTGCAAACCTTCCAGTGCCGCTTTCAGACCGGGCAGGCCTAAACGCGAACGCATCGCCTCAGGTAGTGGGTCGTGCAGCGACCCTGACAAGCTCTCGAAAACTACCGATATCATGCTGCGCAATTGACGACTGCTAATGCCGGACACTTCCTCATATATGGGAACGTAGCGGCCCAACTCGCCTGGGGAACTTGCCTTTTCTTCGGGGAGGACTTCGAATTCAGGATTAAACAGGACGATTCCCTGATCGTATTTGTCTACTTCACCCTTACCCGTCAGGACGAGGTTCGTACCGGGAACGAAAATCTTTTGTCGATGGAGTGGGCCACCATTGAACCACTTTGCGTGGCCATATGAAGTGCCATCGTTCAAGACAACATCAAGAATGCGGCCCCTCGACCGGGTGGGAATCAATCGGACGCTGAAGACTTTAGCAAGAATCGTCGTCGATTGACCGGGAACCAGTGTGTCCAGAGAAGCGAGACGGCTTCGGTCTTCGTAGTGACGAGGAAAACGCAGCAACAGATCCTGAACCGTGTTAATTCCTCGAGCTCTCAACAACACGCACCGTTTCGGGCCGACGCCTTTGACGTACTGGATTTCGGAATCAAGATAAAGTGCATTCATTTCGGATTGACTCTCCATTGGAGAGCGGCCTTAATGAATGCGTCCAGATCACCGTCAAGGACCCGATCGACGTCGCCCATTTCCTTCTTGGTTCGATGATCTTTGACCATACGGTACGGGGCGAGGACGTAGGATCGAATCTGACTGCCCCAGGCAATGTCGAGCTTACTGTCCTCAACCGCCTGAGCTTCAGCCCGTTTTCGCTCTATTTCCCTTTCGTACAGGCGCGCCCGAAGAAGCTTGATCGCGACGTTGCGATTCTTGTGCTGGGATCGCTCATTCTGGCATTGCACAACGATACCGGTTGGGATGTGGGTAATCCGGACGGCGGAATCCGTGACGTTGACGTGCTGCCCACCGGCGCCGCTGGAACGGTAGGTGTCGATGCGCAGGTCCTTGTCCTCGATCGCCACTTCCACCAGATCGTCGATCTCCGGATAGACCGAAACCGAGGCAAAAGAAGTATGACGGCGCTTGGTCGCATCAAACGGAGATATGCGAACAAGACGATGGACCCCGGATTCGTTCATCAGATATCCGTACGCGTAGTCGCCTGAAACAGTGAACGTCACCGATTTCAGACCGGCTTCCTCTCCATCCAGATAGTCCAGTATCTGGGTCTTATAGCCGCCTTTCTCCGCCCACCTCAGGTACATGCGCATCAACATGGCTGCCCAGTCCTGCGCTTCGGTTCCGCCGGCCCCTGGGTGGATCGTGACAATCCCGTTCAAGCGATCATTTTCCCCGCCAAGCAGCATCTGGAATTCCACACGTTCGATCAGTTCGGCAAGTTCGTTCAGGAACTCGGGAAGTTCTTTGCCAACGTCCTCACCTTCACGCGCCAACTCCGCGAGTGCTTCCCCATCTTCGACATAGGCTCTGATTTTGCTGTCCAACTCGATGCTTTCTTCCAGGCGGGCTTTCTGGCGGAGTATGTCTGTGGATCGCCCCTGATCCGACCAGAAATTGGGTTCGGCTATGGCTTTTTCAAACGCGCCGATGCGCTTCTGCTTGTCAGGCGAGTCAAAGGAACCTCCGTATTTCTTGACTTTGGTCCTTGAGGCGGGAAAATCGTTCCAGGAGTTCATCATTCATATCGAATTGTCCTATCGGTTTCCGGCATGGCGCTTCCCGGTCGCTCCCGTTCTCCATGCCATGAAGACCGCCACTATAGCCAGGGTCGCCGCCATAAAAGCGAACAGATCGCCAAAACGCACATAGAATGTCAGATCGGAACGATACCCGGCCATGCCGTCAAGCACGGTCCTTTCACCCAGCTCAGTCTGAGACACGACCCTCCCGTAAGGATCTATGATTGCCGTAATGCCGGTATTGGCACCGCGGACGAAATACCGCCGATTCTCGACCGCTCGAACAATCGACATTCGAAGGTGCTGGTATGGCGCTGAAGTCGAGCCAAACCAGCCGTCGTTGGTGACGTTAACGATGATCTCGGCGCCACGTCGGGTAAACTGCCGCATGAGTCCGGGGAAAACGTCCTCATAGCATATTGTTGCTGCGATCCGGTGATCGTCCACCGACGTCAGTGTGTATTCAGATCCGGGCACAAAATCACTCACATTGCGGGTCAGTGATTCTGCAAAAAAAAAGATGCTCCGTAGCGGAACGTACTCGCCAAACGGCACGAGATGAATTTTGTCATAACGGGAAATCTGTTCTCCAGAGGGTGAAAGGACACCCGCACTGTTGGACGGTTTTTCACCGTCAAAACTGATATATCCCAACAGAAAGTGAGCGTTTAGCGCCCCTGCGATTTCTCCCATTCGGGATCGAAAGCCGGCATCGCGACCCAGATAAAATGGAGACGGCGTCTCGGGCCAGATTACCAGATCCAGATTTGCAGGCGTGCCGATTGACAACGTTTGCAGTTCGTCCATCAAACGCTCTCTAGCAGTACTTTCCCATGACTGCTCGATGTCGATGTTTGTCTGCACCACCCGGACCAACAGTCGATCTTCGGGCAGGCTGCCTTGTGGGGCCGGCATGAAGGTGGCGATGAGCATAATACTGGCCCCGACGAGGACGAGCTTCGTACTCCTTGCCCGGAGGCTGAGAGCCAGGAGCGATCCGACGCCGACCAGAAGGAATGACAGTCCGTAGACCCCCGTAAACGTCACCCCCTGAAGGAGGCCATTGTAAGGTGCAAGGGCGTATCCGACCAGCATCCAGGGGAAGCCGCCGAATATCGCATACGTCTGGATCAGTTCGACCGCCACCCAGGTGGGTGGGGCCAACAGCAGGCCCCAATGTCCGAAGCGTGCCAGTTGAAGGTGCAACAACACTGCGAACAGGGCGGTATGCAGGGCAAAGACAGCGACGAATAGTGCAAAGACGCCCAGGGACGTCACCAACGACAGTCCGCCATAAGTTGCCATCGTATTGACGATCCAGTAACAACTTCCTCCGAAGAAAATCAAGCCCGCCGAGTAGCCGATGCCAAATGTCTTCAATCTCGAATCTTCGGGAGACAGCGCTAACAGCAACGGCACAAAAGCAACCCAGGACAGGTAGTACAGGTCAGGCTTCGGGAGAGCCAGGACAAGAAGTGCTCCGGACGTCCCGGCCGCAGCGAACTTAACCGCAGTGGAGGTTTCAGCAAGAAATCGCCGACCATGCATCGATCAGTTCCTGACGATGGGCTGATATCCTTCGGCCTCCAGCAACGCGCGGACGCGCGTCACTTCAGCCGCATCGCTGAAAGGTCCGACCTGAACGCGATGAAAACCCGACGGGTCCTCTGGCCCTGGACGCACAACAAAGGATGGAAAACCTTTCTCGGCGATTTGTGCGCGCAGGGTTTCAGCCTGGCCTGAACTGCTGAGAGCTGCGATTTGAAGAGTGATCGCGATGCCGACTTCAGGCGCAGGCGCAGCAGCGAGAGGGGGTGCCGTAATCGGCGGAGGCTGATTAGCGGCCACAGCATCGGCGCTAGAACCGGCTTCGGGCACGGACGCCTCGAAGGGAGGCGGCTCGCTTTCCTCCACCGCTTCGTAGAAGCGTAGATCGAGGTCCTCGATTTCGTCCTCAGGGAAGGTATCGTCAGTGACGGCCCTAACTTCCGAAACCGCAGGAACTTGAGCGCGGCCGACCATCATTCCAAGAATAAAAAAAATCGAGCACAGAACAACAACTCCGCCGAAAATCAACAGCGTGAAGTTGTGTCCTCTCCAGGAATTGTCATCCATCGATTCGGCTCTCTATTCGCTACTACTGTCCGCATCCTTCTCCGTCAAAGCTTTATGGAGGGCACCCAGGATATCGATGGGAAGCGGGAAAACGAGTGTCGTGTTTTTGCCCTCTATCCCAATTTCCGTCATGGTCTGCAAATAGCGCAACTGGAGGGCCATAGGTTCCGCGGAGATCGTTTTGGCAGCGTCGGACAAGCGGGCAGCCGCCTCATATTCACCCGAAGCATGAATGATCTTGGCGCGCTTTTCGCGCTCGGCCTCCGCCTGACGCGCCATCGAGCGCTGCATTGTCTCAGGCAGGTCCACACCCTTGATCTCTACGAGCGATACTTTGATTCCCCAGGTGTCGGTATGTGAGTCGAGGATTTCCTGCAGCCTCAAGTTCAGTTTCTCACGATGGCTTAACAATTCGTCCAGAATCACTTCTCCCAGAACTGAACGAAGCGTCGTCTGCGCCAGCTGCGATGTCGCGTAAAGGTAGTTCTCAACCTCGACGACCGCCCTGTCCGCCTCGACAACGCGAAAATAAACGACGGCGTTGACCTTTACTGTAACGTTGTCTTTTGTGATCACGTCCTGCGTGGGAACGTCCATCGTGATCGTCCTCAAGCTCACACGGACGATCTTATCGATCGGCCAGAAGACCCAGATCAATCCCGGGCCTTTCGGATCCACCAGAAGCCGGCCCAATCTGAAGATGACCCCGCGCTCGTATTCGCGCAGGATGTTGAGGGAGTTGAAGAGCCAGATCATGATGATTATCAGCGCTACGATTCCAAAATTAATCTCGTTCATTGCTGTTCCTCGTTTTCGGTTTCGACCTCAAGGTCGAGTCCGTCCATCTTTACGACCCGAATACGGGCCCCAGGCGGAATAGGAGACTGGGAGTGCGCTTGCCAGTATTCACCATGCACCATCACCTTGCCGTGGGTGTCAATGCCGGTGGTTGCGGTACCTGTAATCCCGACCATACCAGCCGAACCCGTAACGGCCTTCTGCTGATGGGAAACGAACACAAGGCGCACGAGAAAAACAGTAATCACCGCAAGAGGCAGGGTTACCGACAATACCGTCGCCAGTTGAACGCGGAGTTCGGGAATAGGCCCGTCAACGAGCAAGAGGCCACCCGCAACCATCGCGACAACACCTCCCATCGCAAGAACTCCACCACTGGGCACCGTCGCCTCAACCACGAAAAGAGCGATTCCAAGCAGAAGCAGCAGGACTCCAGTGAGGCTGGTCGGAAGAAGATTAAATGCGAATAACGCGAGTATCAGACTGATACCGCCGATTACTCCGGGGAAGATCATACCCGGGCTCGTTATTTCAAGATAGAGCCCCAGCAAGCCCAGCAGGCCCAACACAAGCGCCACGTTTGGGTTCATGATCATCGAGAGCAATCTCTCTCTTGAGGTCATCTCGAAAACCTCAACCGAAGCACCTGCAAGAGCCAGCACCTCGACGGTGTCATCGAAACGCGTTATTTCCTGTCCGTCGAAGACCTCGACCATCTCGGCAACATCACCGATGACGGCATCGATCAACTCATTCTCGAGGGCCTCTTCCGCAGTGAATGATCGGCTTTCCGTAACCGCCAGTGCTGCAAGTTCAGGGTTTCTGCCACGCTTGGCTGAATAGCTTCGGAGAAACGCAGAAACATCATTGACGATTTTCTGCTCCATCACGTCGTCAATCTCGCCGCCAAAAGATGAAACCGGATGCGCCGCACCTGTATTGGTACCCGATGCCATCAAAGCCAGGTCGCCTGAAAGCAGGATGAAGAAACCGGCCGATGCGGCACGCACACCACTGGGAGCCACCCACACGATGACGGGAACATCCGAAGTTAGAATATCCTCAACAATGGCCCGCATCGAATCGACGAGCCCTCCGGGAGTGTCCAATCGAATGATCACAGCCGCAGCACCGACTTCCTCCGCTCTTGCCAATCCGGCAGCAACGTAGTCAGCGCTGACCGGGTGGATGATCTCGGAGAGTTCAATCTGGACTATCGTCCGCCCTTGAGCCGCGGAAGACATGAAGGAGGGAACAGCGCCGGCCAGCGCCCCTGCGATGCAGCCAACAGCCAGTGCGCGTCGAAGACACGGCCGTTTTCGACAGGTCCGAAAGAGCTTCCGGATGCCACACGCCAGGCCGCGGGCGGCTATGCCCGGGTGCCTTTCAGCATGGGGTCGAATCATACGTCGATTATACCAGACCCGCTACAAGTGCCCGGGCCTATCGATCACTGAACGTTCTCCTGCTTCCTTTTCCATAGCCTGTTGCCTCGCGATACTAACGGAGGTGTCCGTTTCGGAGCCTTTGGCAGACTGCTACAATTCAGGAGTTATAACCGAATCTGGTGTTTGAGGGATTGAAGAAAAGCGGCGTATCTGGTTGATTTGTTGTTTACGAGACTTCAAAGCAACCAAAGGAGATACGCCACTATGAGTAAGAGTATCGTTATTGAACTGGAAGATCGAGAAGCGATTGCAGACCCAGTGACCGACCTGCTACGAGCCGGGGCGCAAGAGCTGATCCAACGCGCTGTGGAAGCCGAACTGTCCGAACTGCTATCCCAGCACGGCGATCGGCGAACCGAGACGGGGAAGGCTGGAGTGGTGCGCAACGGTTATCTGCCTGAACGCGAGCTGCAGACCGGCCTGGGTCCGGTAACGGTGCAAATCCCGAAGGTTCGCGCCAAGACGGGCGAAGCTGTGACGTTCCGCTCGGCCCTGGTACCCCCCTACATTCGGAAGACGCAGTCGATGGAAGCCGCCGTGCCGTGGTTGTATTTGAAAGGCGTCTCCAGTGGCGAGATGGGTGAGGCCCTGAAAGTTCTTGTCGGTCCGAAGGCGCAGGGCTTGTCAGCGAGCACGGTATCGCGCTTGAAACGGGTCTGGGCTGAAGAGTACCGCATCGGGTGCGACCAGCGTTTGGACGCCGACCGCTGGGTCTATGTCTGGGCCGACGGTATCTACAGCGGACTTCGAGCTGAACAAACCAAGTTGTGTGCGTTGGTCGTGATCGGCGTGAATGAACGCGGAGAGAAGCGTTTTCTGGCGATCGAAGACGGTGTACGGGAATCGACACAGAGTTGGCGTGAGGTCTTGTTGAAGCTGAAGTCCCGAGGGATGAATATTCCGAAGTTGGCCATCGGTGACGGGGCGATGGGGTTCTGGGCCGCACTGGAGGAAATCTATCCCGAGACACACCAACAACGCTGCTGGATGCACAAGACCATGAATGTGCTCAACTGCTTACCCAAGTCGGTCCAGGCGAAAGCGAAACAGGCACTGCACGCGATCTGGAAGGCTGAGACACACGCAGATGCCGAGAAGGCATTCGATCTGTTCATTGAAACCTATGAGCCGAAGTATCCGAAAGCCACTGTCTGCCTGCAGAAAGACAGAGAAGCACTGCTGGCCTTTTACGGCTTTCCGGCCAAGCACTGGCAGAGCATCCGAACGACTAATCCCATTGAATCGACCTTTGCCACCATTCGACACCGAACCAAGCGATCCAGAGGCTGCCTGACACGGGATGGAATGCTGCACATGATGTTCAAGCTGGGTCAGTGCGCTGAGAAGAACTGGCGACGATTACGAGGATTCGATGATCTGGTCAAGGTGATTACTGGAGTGAAATTTAACGATGGAATCGAAGTGACAAAGCTCGATCAGACCGCCGCTTGAATCAATCTCCTAAACACCACTTTTGACAATAACTCGTGGGCGCACCCCCCCGGCTTGAGGATTACATCTCCCCAGACGGTTCTCCAGTAGGTGCTCTTGTGACGGGATTTCGTCAGCGGCGACCCGGAGACGGAACTCCAATCAGCCAGCCGACGCGAGCGTATCTGTCCTACGACAGCCAGAATCTCTATGTCGTGTTCGTGTGTGAAGACGACGACGCCGGCAACCTTCGGGCCAACCTGGCCAAACGCGAGATCATCGGGGATGATGATCGAGTGACGGTCTATCTAGACACTTACGACGACAACCGCCGGGCCTACGTCTTTTCGGCAAACGCACTCGGCGTTCAGCAGGATGGATTCTTTACCGAAGGACAGGGGCAGGATCGGCAGTTTGACGCGGTTTGGTATTCGGAGGGGCAGTTGTTTGAAGGAGGCTATGCAGTCTCAATGCGCATACCGTTCAGGAGTGTCCGTTTTTCCGATGCGTCCCTCGACCGTTGGGGAATTGCATTCCGACGAACGATCGAACGGGAGGCTGAAGAGTCCTATTGGCCTTTCATCACAACTCGAACCCAGGGATTCATCGTTCAGTTCGGAAGCATGACCGGCCTCGCAGACGTCTCTGGAAGCCGCAACATTCGACTGATTCCCTATGCCAACCTTGCGCATGCACGTCTGCTCGATAGGAAACAATCCACATTTGTTACCGAGCAGGACGCTCGCGTGGGACTGGATGCTAAGTTCGTCTTCAGTGACAATGTCACTCTTGATCTCACAGTTAACCCGGACTTCAGCCAGGTGGAATCCGACGATCCTCAGGTGACCGTCAACCAGAGGTTTGAGGTTTCCTTCCCCGAAAAACGACCGTTCTTTACCGAGAACGCTGCGTATTTCCGGACTCCAATCAACCTCTTCTTCTCAAGGCGCATCGTTGATCCGGCTTTGGGAGCCCGTTTCACGGGGAGAAGCGGCGGATGGACCATAGGTGTTCTGGCGGCGAACGACCGTGCAGCGGATCGAAGTCTACCCGGGTCCCACGATCTCGCTGGTGTTGAAGCGAAGACGGGTGTTCTGCGCATTCAGCGAGATATCGGAGAGCAGTCCCACGTGGGCGGAATCTTCACGGCCAGAGAATTCGGCGACGATTTCAACCGCGTTACCGGTTTCGACACCTACTTACAGTTGTCGCCGAGCTGGTCGTTCATCGGCCAGGCGGTCAGAAGTATGGACCGCAATTTGAACCGGAAAGAGCGTGATGGAGCAGCCTTTACAGGCAGCCTGGACTATTCCAGTCGAAGTTTCGTCTCTTCTACCAGCTACGCCGATCATGATCCGAACTTCCGTTCCCGCCTGGGCTTTGTCCGCCGCGTGGATGTCCGGCAGGGGACCCAGTCAGTGGGTTATCGCTGGTGGCCGGAAGTCGAAAAGCTGCAGAGTTTTGGACCTTCATTTGCCGCGAGTGCCAAGTGGGATCATAGTGGCCGCCTCCAGGACTGGTCTGGATTTGCAGATTTCGCAGTGGAATTCACGGGTCAGACTTTCCTCAACATCTCAAGAACAGACGATTACGAATTCTTTGGACGCGGGTTTCGGAAGAGCCGATATGATGTCTCCGTCTCTACCGGCTGGTTGACATGGTTGTCGCTGGGTGGAACGTGGGGCCAGGGTGATGTGATCAACTTCAGTCCGGCAGAAGGCCAGCGCTTCTTTTTGGCCAATGATATGACGGCCTCCTTGTCGATGACGCTGCGCCCCTCTCCACGCCTGCGAATCGATGCCACGTATCTCTATGACAGACTTGGAACCGGAACCAATTCCGAACCCGGTCTACCCGCACGAACCCCGATTTTCAACAACCATCTTGCCCGGTCCAAGCTCAACTACCAGTTTACCCGAGAGCTTTCGCTCAGGCTGATTCTCGATTATTTTGCGTTACTGCCGAACACGTCTCTGAGTTCTTTGGAACCCTTCAAAGGATTCACCTCCGATCTGCTACTGGAATACCGGCTCAATCCCTGGACGGCAGTCTTTGCCGGTTACACCGACCAACGGGAACACTTCGCGATGAATCCGCTGTCCTCCACGCCAGGCGCGTTCACGGACGACTCATTCGTCCCTGTAGGCCGGCAGTTCTTCATCAAGCTGAGTTATTTGCTGTTTCAATAGCTCGAATTCCAGCACGGTCTTTCAAGAATGGCCGAGACCGGAAGTCCCGCAGAATCGCCTATCGAGAGTGGCCGTGTGCATGCCTCCTGGCACGGGGCATGGGTCTCGAAGCCAACTATCAACTCCACCATTCCAACCAGAGCCACCGGCCCGCATGCCCGACAGCGGGTGCTGACCGCAGGGAATCTGATCGGCGACTGCTATCGGGAAGCCCTCACCGGACGCCGGTGTGCGAACGCTTGCGGCTTCAACTCGAGCAAAAGTTGACGTCCCGGCTCAGGACCGTCGTAGACAGGAAAAAATGTCCTATCAAAGGGACGGGTCTCGGTGCCGCAGCTTCACTCGCATTACGACGTCAATTCCTAAGAAATCCCCTTCGCGGACGTCGATCTTCTGAACACTTCGATCTCGCCGATGAACGCCTGAAGGTCGCCCCGCGACAATCTGTATGCATGTAAAGTTGCCTGGCCGGAGCTGTGAATCTGTGTGCTTTCAGAAGTCGCTAAGGTCTGCGGTTCGCCGGCTGGAAGACTTCAATAGCGTTACCTGACGGGTCCTCCACGAGGACCTGCTGCCCACCCGGGCCAGAGATGACCTCGTTGCGGAAGTTCGCTCCCGCCTCCGTCAGAGCAGCTACGGTCGTCGCGATGTCCTCAACATGGACGACGAACCGGTTCCATCCACCGGGTGCGGGCTGGCTGCCGTCCGGCATCGGCCGCTGCGCCGAGGCAGGGGGGCCGGCCACCCACAGCTCGAGGTCGTCCTTTACGAGGATGCCCATCGCGGGCCGGAAATCCTGCTTGAGTTCGAACCCAAAAAGGCCGGTATAGAAGCCGATCGCCGCCTCCACGTCGTTGACGATGTATCTCACTGTAGCCATGTCTCAGCCACCTCCAAGGGCCATTCTTAGGATACACAACGCAGGAAGAGGCCTCCGGGACATTTTGAATCACTACGAAGGTCGGTGAAGTCTAATTGCACGACTCTACAAGTCGTTTGTTTTCAGGAAAATAAATTGGTGTAGTGTTGGGTTTTTCCGACTACCCCGGTCGCTAAATGGAGTGAACGAAGTATCAATTCGAAAAACAAGCGATGCGGATGGCGCATTTGTTTTTCGTCCCGGCTTGCGTCAAACTGCCTTTCCTATCCCCGAAAGCGTCCACCGTAAATCCTGAGCAAGGCTGCTGAAAACTCACCTGCCTGTATCGTCCTGCCAATGCGGAAATGTGAATCGGCGTTTCGACACGAGGAAGCATAGGGGGTCATACAGGGATGTGACCTTCTGATGTTGTTGTCCAGTGAAAATGTCAGGGTAAGTGTTCATTGAAAATGTCCGCGAGGATGTCACCGGCAGGAGCCATAGGTTCGTATTTGGGCATCTCGCGATAGTCGAGATACCAGGTATGAGAGGGATGTTGAGGCGTCCACTGACGCGGGGGCTTGAAGGGGGAGGGTGCCTCTTTAGTTTTGGCCTTTGGAAGCGTGGCGGACGGTTTCAGACGACGGGTTTGTAAGCCTCTGAGACGGAGCTGAGGCGCGTGAGCGGGGGCCGTCGTGGTCTTGAGGCAACGCTTGCCGGAATAGACGGCCAGAGAGCCATCCATGCGAATGTGGAGCTGGACCCGAGCGCGTGCATAACTGACGCGATGGGTGTCGGGTTCCAACTGGATGCAGTGATCGGCCAGCGAGACGGTGTTGTCGGCCGAGACGATGCGATCGAACTTAAAGACAAACACGGTGTCCGGATTAAAGGCTCGCGGCAGATTACGAAAGGCGGTGCCGGACTCGGCGGCCGGGACTGCGAATCGTTTGTTGAAGTTGGGGAGAAAGGGATCGAGGAATGTCTGGGCCTGTTCGAGTGTGGAGACCTTGTGCAAACGCAGTTCACTGACCAGGCGGTCTTGGAGCGTACCGAAGAGTCGTTCGACGCGTCCTTTAGCCTGGGGGGACCAGGCGGCAATGGAACGGATGTCGAGTTCGGTTAAGAGACGGCCGAACTGCGTGGAGTCGGGGCGGCCCTGCAGTTGCTCTTCGATGGTGAGTTTCTTCTTCTGTCCTTAGAAGATGGTGTGACGGTCGCGGTAGAGGGCCAACGGTCGCCCGTGCCGTTCGGTGATCTGGCGCAGCAGCAGGAAATAGCCTTGAGCGTCTTCCTGGGGACGGAACACGGCGCCCAGCAGTTTGCCGGTGGCATCATCGATTGCAGCGAGCAAGGTCATCCGTGGCCCGCGGCCCTGGAGCCAGTCGTGGCGCGAACCGTCGATCTGGACCAGCATGCCTTCCTGCGGGTAACGCTCCCGACGCAATCGATGCCGTCGCCGTCGTCGATGAGGGCGGGGGCTGGCGATGCCGGCATCGGCCAGGACCCGGCGCAGGGTGGATCGGGACACCGGAATCTGTTCGCGCTCGTTCAGCAGTTCGGACAGGTGCTGCTGGTTGACCCCGGCGTATGGGCCCCGCGCCAGCGACACGATCCGGCTCCGTTGGCCCGGCTGGATCCGACGTTCCGACTCCCGCCCCCGGTTTCCGTGAGCCAGCGCTTCGGCTCCTTCCGCCCGGTATCGGGCCAACATCCGCCGGACGTGTCGCTCACTCCAACCCAGTAACTCGGCGGCGTGTAGGGCAGTCATCTTGCTGTCGTTGACGCGATTTAAAACCAGTAACCGCTTCTGTTCCTTTGAGTTCAATGTAATCGTCTCCATCATCCTCATAGGGTGACATTTTCACTGAACAGTTATGGGGTGACAGAATCATTGAACAACTACATTCACTTGAGACATTTCTTGCTTATAGAGCCCACCTGTAGTTGAATTCGCGCAGATTCTCGGGGTTCACCAAGACATGCAGTCGGGAACGCAACTCGGCGATTACACGATCCTCTCCGCCATCGACATCGAATGGCAGTTTACGACCCGTGACGAACGAATTAAGCTGAAGCGCCTCTTTACGACGTTTCAGACGTGAAATAACACTAGATCTCGTAATGCATTCGCCCGATCTGGCGCTGTGGTCCGGTTCATCAGGTCGCCTTGCCATCGGCCTGTGGCGTGCCTTGCCTGTAGGTTGGTGGTTTGTTGAAATGAGCGTTGTCGCGGCTGGCTGTTCGTACTACTGGCATCGTTCAATGAGCGACCTTATCATTTGGAGGGCGCGCGGTGACAGCGTTGGTCGTTGTTCTCCTGCTGCACATACTCGTTTTCCCGTGGCTCTCCGCGCTGTGATCGGATAACTTTGCTTTTGGAGGTAGCGACAAATTCCCAGTATCTATAAGATTCCAACCAACGCCATTTTGGGGCAGGAAGTCACATGACGAGCACCGCATACGAAACAGTCGCATGCAAGGGCTGCGGAGCCAGCATCACCATCAGGACACTTGAGTCGTCGAGCGACCGGTCGGCTTATTCGCTGAACCCGCAGTTCAATGCCGACGTTCCCTGTGAAAGCTGCGAGGAAACATATAGCTACGGTTCCAAGGACATTAAACTTGTCGCGGGCGCAGGCTTCTAGAGCTGAGTAGGCACCGACGTGCCCGGCAGGCTTTTCCCACCCACCGGCGCGGAAGGGGCCTGAGGACCGGAGTGGCAAAAACTATAAACCCCCTCTGAGCACAAGCGCTCTTTTGTTCGAAATTTTCTGACGACGGACACACGCGCTGTGTGAACGTAAAGAAATAGCATTCTCGAAAAACCTCGAGGAGGAACTTGTCACGGTCGACTGGAACAATGAGGAAGATGAACGTGTCTATCAGGGGGTCATCAATCACGAGGAGCAGTACTCCATCTGGTTGACCGACCGAGCCGTCCCTTCCGGTTGGAAGCCCGTGGGATTCAAGGGCACCCGGCAGAAGTGCCTGGACCACATCGAGGAGGTGTGGACCGACATGAGGCCCCTTTCCTTTCGCAAACTGATAGCCAAGTCGGCCCGGAAAGGGCGGTAGGACGTCACAGGGTGTCTGGAATGCCCAGTGGTACCGTGCTCAAGATTCGGGGGCAGGATACCGCCTACTGCCCAGTCAATCGGCGGAGAGTCGACATGAATTTGGTAGCCGCTGATGGAACAACCATGCCTGTGCCCGTCAGCAGTTCCTCCGCGTCGATCTCTTGTCCGTAGATGTCTTCGTTGGCGTCGTGATCCGGACGCAGGGATGCCCCTTCAATGGAAACGCCGGCAAAGAGGCCACGGCTTCTACCATAGGTCAGGATCTCTGCTTGAAAACGTGTGTCCGTATTTGCCGAAGCGTTGCGTCCCTTCGGTCCGGCGGCGGCACCAATGTCACCTCCCAGGGTGACCTTGTCCTTCAACAGGCTTCTCATGCTGTTCGGTGTCATGAACAACATCACAACATCCATGGAAGAACCACCCAATTGAAAACCGAAACTCCCGCCGTCGAGCGCCAGCATCGATGGCGATCCCCATGGACCCGCCCCGTTGTTTGTCCGGCAGACGGTCACGCCGCGACCGTAGCGGCCACCGAATCCGAACGCAGCTTTCTTCACACCTGGAATTACGCCGACGCATTCAGCGTCTTCAAGCAAACGCTCAGGAATTCCCGAATCAGGGGCTTCAATCAATTCCTGGAGGACCGTTGCCGACGTGTCGAGGCGTTCCTGCATCTTTCCTTGGGCGTTGAGCAACGTTGCGCCCGACATAATCAGCAAGCTCACCAATGCCGACACGCTGCTTGTCTTTCCAGTATTAATATACATTGTTCCCCCTGCAGAACTTTAGTTCGTGGTTGCAGTCGGATCCAGACTGCAGGGGCACTCCGTGAGCAGACTATAACGGGGGGTCGCAGACCGCGTCTACAGATTTCAGCGACTTTCACGACGGGCCCAGGGTGAGCACTGAGGGAAATCGTTAGTCTCACCAACGTCACTCCAATAACGCGCCCCAAGGAGCTTCGCGTACACTGGAAGCATGGACGCTCCACCCAAGGTTGTCGTGATCGGCCCCGGTGCCGTCGGCGGATATTTCGGTGGCAAGCTGGCCCTCGCCGGTGCGGGGCTGACGCTGGTGGGGCGACGGGGTGGTCGCGGTGAGCACATGCAGATGGTCGCAAGGAACGGCCTGCGCATCGAGGCGACCGATTTCGAGGCGACCATACCGGTGGAGGTCACCGACGACGTCGGCGTGGTCGGTCACGCCGACCTTGTGCTCTTTGCCGTAAAGACCTTGGACACCGTCGCGGCCGCACGTTCCATAGCGCCGTATCTGTCCCCGAACGCGATCGTCGTTAGTTTGCAGAACGGTGTGGACAACGTCGAGCGCTTGGCGGAGGTCGGGGTGGATGCGCTGCCTGCCGTGGTCTACATCGCCGCTGCCATCGAAAGGCCCGGCGTGGTCAAGCATCGCGGCCGTGGCGACCTTGTCCTGGGGCATGCCAAGCGGGGCGACGACGTGCGACGTGTTGCCGGTTGGTTCGAGGCGGCAGGTGTACGCGCTCGTGTTTCCGACCAGATCGAGGCCGAGTTGTGGGGCAAGCTGGTGATCAATGCCATGGCCAACGCGATCAGCGCGTTGACCGGGGCGCCCTACGCCCGCATCGCGGCGCACAAACCATCGATGACTGCTGCGATGGAGGTCGCCGCAGAGGCGTTCGCCGTTGCGCGGGCGGCGGGGATCGAGTTGGATGAGGACGCGGTTGCCGCTGGGGCCGCCACAATCTACGGTGCGCTGGGCCAGGCAACCTCCTCGACCCAGCAGGACATCGCGCGGGGCAAACCCACCGAGATCGACTCGCTCAATGGCGTGATCGCCCGCAAGGGTGAGGCGCTGGGTGTTCCCACCCCAGTCAACCGGGTCTTGTGGGCTCTTGTTTCCCTGCGCGAGCAGATCGATGCCCGCTGAAGCATTCGGCAACTACGGTCTTCTGCCTCCTGCAACTCAAAATTACAAGCCAACGGCGACCGTTCCGAGGTGCGTCCCGCCACCCCGTGCACTGCGAAATCCGCTGGTTCCCGTTGTTTCCCGTCTACACCGGGACGACTCGATAGCAGGGTTCGTAGGATCCGTTGGAAAGTTTCATGCGACCCTGATCGGCGAAGCTGTTCAGCATCGTGTCCAGCAACTTCATGATGGCGCGATCGGCGTGTATCTCGAACGGTCCGTCCCGTCGAATCAGTCGAATTCCGTGATCTTTGACGTTTCCCGTCACGATCGCTGAAAAGGCACATCGTAAATTCAAAGCCAGTTCGTGGCTCGGCAAATCGCGACTTAGAACAAGGTCTGCAACCGTTTCGTGACTGACCTCGAATGGTCGCTGATAGTCCTCAGGAACGTTCAACAGCCAATTGAAGTAGAAGGCATCGCCACTTTGTTGACGCTGTGTTTGAACCTTGCGGACACTGCGATCCATGTGCTGAGCAACCTTCAGCTCATCGTCGATAATGATTTGATAGAGATTGCTTGCCGCATCGCCCAAGATCCCGGTCACAAAGCGGTCGATCTGTTCGAAGTAGTCCTGGCTTTCCTTCGGACCGGTGAAAATGAAGGGTAGAACCTGGTCTGCATTGGCTGGGTCCATTAGCACGCCCAGCAAGTACAGAATTTCCTCCGCTGTGCCCACTCCGCCGGGAAAAACGATCACCCCGTGGCCGACGCGCAGGAACGCCTCCAGGCGTTTTTCGATATCCGGCAGCACGACCAGGTGGTTGACCATCGGATTAGGCGGTTCGGCCGCGATAATCCCCGGCTCTGTCAGACCCACGTAACGGGCATTGCGCAAGCGCTGCTTGGCATGGCCGATGGCGGCTCCTTTCATCGGGCCTTTCATGGCGCCCGGTCCGCAACCTGTACACACATCGCGGCCGCGCAGCCCCAGATGGTACCCCACGCCCTTCGCGTATTCGTACTCGTCACGTGAAACAGCGTGCCCGCCCCAGCACACGACGAGGTTAGGCCGGAGCTTCGGATTCAGGATCCGTGCGTGTTTCAGGATGTGGAAGACGGCATCCGTGATGCCATCACCTCGACCGAGATCGAACCGCTCGCGCTGCTCGATCTCAGTCCCGATGTAGACGGGATCGCGCAGGACGGCGAATACATGCTGGCGAATCCCCTCGATCATCCGGTCCTCGACAAACGCGTCTGCGGGTGCGTTCTTGATCTTGAGTTTGAGCCCACGCGTGCGTTGTACGATCTCAATGGAAAAATCACGATAGCGGTCGAATACCGCTGTGACATCGTCCACATCGGTGCCCGAGTTCATTACGGCGAGCGCACAACGCCGAAGCAGCTCGAAGAGCTGGGAATTCTCTCCCGATTCAGACGCGAGCCGGAGTTGCTCCACCTCGCGCTGTGACAGCACCTCCAAAGCTCCACGGGGGCTGATCTCGGTATCGACGGTGTCCCGAGCCACAGGGATTGTTTTCATCATCTCCAGCCTAGCCGGTTTTGGCTTTCCGGGGTCTGTCTAATTTTGAAACATCGCAGTGTCAGATCGGCGTTCGGGAGATTCACTCGAAGCGCCGCGGTCCATCCCCAAAAAGCATATTCAGTTGAATTCACCGAACCCCACAACAGGGGAATGAAAACTCGCCGATCCCCCTACACTGGCAGCCCGCGGCTAAGGTTGCTGAAAACTTCAGGGGCGGTCTATGACAGCCCAATACTATTGTGCCCTCACCGAGCGCACCTGCAGTGTGGATGCGACCTTAACCACGGGCCGCTCGATATCGCTTTCCGCCTGCAATCATCGGCCAGTGCGTCCAGCGAAGGCTGGTCTGTTCAGTGGGAGCTAGACCCGCCGGGGTAAAAGTCAGAACCCTGTAGCCAGAGTCCCATCCGTGGAGGAAACGAAACGGATGAAGCGGACTGACAAAGCCATCTTCAGGATGGTGAGCGAGTCGTCGGGCCGTAACGTGAGTGAACTCAGAGGTAGCCTCGTCAGATTAGATTCCGGAGGCCGAGCCCGTTGGCTGAGGGTGAAGGCCGTACGATGTGTCGCAGACTGACTGATGAGACATGTCGCTCCGGCGGGGTGGTAGAGACGGCACGACGACAAGGACAGGCTGAGCAACTGGAGAAACCGTCCTCGTCCCATCGAGAAATCGGTGGAGCAGCTCGGTCGTATAACCGGCACAACCGGGAAGTCGCCCGAAGGCGAAACGGTGGCGGCCAGGTTCGTAGTAGCGATGAAGCGGGGTAACGCCCGTGGAGCGAAGGGACCTTGCTGCACATGAGGTCGAAGCCAATGATGGGAGGCAGGGGTGAACTGATAAACGCACCCGGCAATCTGCAAGACCTGAGGCGACGGCTATACCTCAAGGTGAAGGCTGAAGGGTCTCGGCGCCTGGCCGAGTCTTCGACAGGAAGCGGTGGCGTACCGGGTGACCCATTTACGGCCACTCTGTTCAGCGGCTTCCTCATCGATAGGTCTCATAACCCTTGAGACGAAGTGTGCAGGAGCGCGTAGTGCGGGAAATCCGCATGCTGCGTGCGACGTGGCGGGCACTGGAAACGGAGCCACGGCGAATCCTAAACGGGCACGAAGGTGGAAACGCCGGACACAGCCAAGGAGTTGCCTGCGGGCCACCGCGCCAGTGCTCGACCCTACCGGGGTGGAGCTCGACTAGGGCGACAGCATCGGCTTACGGGATGTCGGGAATCTGCTCTGACATGGGAGGCATTCAGAATTTATTGCGAGTGGGCCGACACCGGTTGAAGGCGCCCCACCCACACATACTTCGCGCACGAAGTCTCGGAATCGGGCCCGGGGTGAGGGCAGGATGATTCTCGCGAGATCTGCCGTATTCTGACCCGCGTCTGAAAAGTTAACACTGCCCTTTCAAGTTCAGACCGATCCCTGGCGAGAGCGCAACCCGCGTGTTGGGCCCCCAGAATCTAAGGCCCCCAGGATCTAATCCTCGCGGCCTGCTGCAACGTCTCGGAACGTTTTGTTGTACCCTTCGACTTCGTTGACCGGGGCGCATATGCCTTCGGTGATCCCGCTGAACAAACTCGACCAACCGAAAAACGTGTAGTTTTCCGACGGCTCCCGCTGGAACCTTCGAGGGGCCGCCGGCCACGGTGCGGCGTAGAATGCTGGATCGTAGAGGGTCATCTCGTGTTCGATGACATCGGGGCCGACGCGCCTGTAGCGCTCTTCTATCCGCGTATTCAGGTCGACGGGGTGGCCCGGACGGTCCAGCCATGCTCTCTGGTCCAGACCGGTGGTATTGACGACCAGCGTGTCTCCCTCCCACCGGCCCACCGAGTGCCCATACCAGGCCGGTCCGAGGAAATCGAGGTTATCACCGGACGGCAGTTCCCGGCCGTCCAACCAGATGTAACGTATCCGGTGTTCCCACTGGTAGATCTGCATGATCCGGTCGGGCAGCATGACCATTTCCAGGGGTTCGGCATCGATAAGGAGCTTCGGAAAACCCTGCGGATTGCATTGGTAGTCTGGGTCATTGGACAGATGCGCGTAAGGGACGTCGGGTGCCAACGGATGAAAGCGGGCCGCACCTGGCGACGGGATACGGTCGCGCATGACGTCCATTGCGCGTGGCGTCAGCTCGGGCCGGGTCTCGAGGCCGAAACCCTGAAACGCGCTGGCCCCGCCGATTTCCCAGATTCCCGAGAAATCCCGGGGGTCAAAATCGCCTGCCGGGCCCTGTCCCCATGCCTCGGGAAGCGACCCTGACGCAAGAACCAGTACCGACAGAAATACGAGTGAGGTGATACGGTTTAACATTGATCTGACTCCTTCGCCCCAGCGGTTCTCTATATTCCGAAGAAAACGTCATGCCCGCCGGTAGAAGCTAATGCAACCCCTTAAAACGGTATCGGATCGTTCGCAGTCTATCAACTGGTATTGTCGGGCTGGCCAATCGTAGCAATCCGCTGGACACGCCGGAAGCTGCATAGAATCACTCGACGTGTAGCCCGATCAGTCCGGCTCTCGCACCCGGGGAAGGTCTAGTTGATAACCGCGTAGATCAGGTAAGCACCGAACGCGGCGCCGAAGACAAGCCAGCATTGAATGGCATAGAGAGGCCATCGCTGTAGCCATTTGACCAATTTCATTACGTTCTTTCGGCCGATGAAGGGCAGCGCGATCGCCGCGACTAAGCTAAACCCGCCGATCACAAAGAATAGCTTCGGGGTCAATGACGTGGGTGCTGCCGTTATCAGGGCCACACCTAGTGTCAGTCGAACGCTGACCGCAATAAACATCCCCAGGCCCGAGGCCATCATGCCCTCTACCGTGCGAAGCATACGAGTCGGGGCGGCAATTCCGCAGCAAGAGGCCGCGAGAATAAAAAACCCGACAATGACAACGATTGCGCGCGCGGTAACAACCATGTTCTGGTCCAGGCTGATCGTTTGGGGCGCTCCAGGATAACCGTACGGATCGCGGTTTTAGCCAGCGAGCATCTCTGACATAGCACTACACCGAACAACGTTCCAAACGTTCCAATCAATGATAACCCGCCGATGACGATGCGCCTCTCCGACCCTCCGGAAACTGCGAAATCAGCGAGCGCGTGCTGCGTGGCGAGAGGTGGGCCAGCCGGTGCCGTGGGGTCACTTTTCCTTGCACGACAAGGCATTGTCGAAGAGTGATCATTCTCGTATCGGACGGGAACGACTCGCGAAGCATTCAGAATCGGAACACTCGAGTCTTGGTGGGAAGAAACCGGGAGAGCAGTTTCTGTCCTCGAAAGCCCCGAGCCGTTGGAAGAGATCTTTGCACAGGTCGGAGTAGCAGTTCGGTCGCAGTACAATCCCGGCTACATTTCCAGCGGAACCCGAGTAAGATAGTACATAAAGGGAGATCAGGATTCGGCCACGAAGCCGCGATCTCCGGGCTCCTTCCGGTATAGAGGCTGCGATGCACCCTATGAAGACAGTGGCAATAAGTTTCCTGCCACTGATGGCGGTTTCTCCATTCCTGGCGCAGGAATTCCAAATCCGGACGGTTGTCGACCTGGTCGTCGTCCCGTTCAGCGTCACGGGAGACAACAACGCTCTGATCTCGGGACTGGGGGCCGAAGACTTCACCGTTCTCGAAGACGGCGTCGAGCAGTCCATCGAAAGGTTCAGCATCGACCCGGTCCCTCTCTCCGCGGCCGTAGTGATCGACACCGGTGTAGCTGCCGACTCGTTGGTCGCGATCCAGGAGGCCATTCCAGCTATCGTCTTCGGCTTTGGCCCTTTGGACGAAGTGGCCGTCTACCGGTATGACAACGACGTCGTGCAGGTACAGCCCTTCAGCGAAGACTCCGGTATGCTGCGGAGTGCACTCGACGAATTGAAAGACTACCGGCCGGTAGTCCAGTTCTATCCCAGGGCGCCAGCACAGCCCGGGCCAGTCATCAACGGTATACCGGTTATCAGCACGGCAAGCAGCCCGGGCAGGCCGGATAAGCGTGTCCTCCACGACGCCGTTTGGACGGCGGGCCTGGACCTGCGCTCACGAGCTGACTACAGGCGCAAGATTATCATTCTGGTGGCAGACGGTAACGACTTTCGCAGCAATCGGAATCTGAGAGAAACGCGCCTCTTCCTCATCGAGCAAGAAATCCAAGTCTATCCTATAGTCCTCGATAACAATTTCCTGACAAGGCTCACCGGCCAGGGTAGAAATGCACTTGATAATTACGCGAAATTGACGGGCGGGGATCTCTATCACATCGGATCCGATCAACTGGAAGAAACGTTCCCGCGTGTAACTGAGCAGGCGCGTAACCAGTATGTCCTGACCTATGTCTCCTCCAATCAGGCGCCTTCCGACACGATCGTCTTTCGCAGGATCGATGTCCTGTCCGATGAACGCTACGATATTGTCCACCGGGCAGGTTACTACCAGGGCCCCTAGCGCGGCTGCGGGGCGCCGCATGGCCGACACCGCGGTGCAGTGACTTTTGTGCCACGCCCTTAGCCTGTGCCTGGCAAATCGGAATAGATTTACAACGACTCCGTACACCGAAAGCAAGACGTGCGTTGGGCGTGGAGGCTGGAACTGCCTGATCTGCCGCTCCCGTTTTCGGGTTGGCTGGTGGACATCTATGCCCATATCCTTGTCTCGTTTGATTACACACGCTCCTTTTTGGGATCAACGCGTCAACGTTGGTCCCTTTGTTAAGAGTGTTCTCTTGACAACCACAAGATAAGGGGCGTCTTGTCTTACTGCGACCATGCCCCGAAGAGCACCCCCAACCGGGGAGTGTCCGCAACACTACCGACTTGTGGGCCCCAGCGCCAGCTAGAATCGAGAAATCAGGCGATTCCAGAGGGAGAGGATGAATTCCCAGGCGAAGCGGAAGAAGTCGTAGACGAAGATTCGGACTTCGGCGCTGGCGTAGCGCTCCAGAACGAAATAGGCTAGCAGCAAACCGACGCCTGTAAAGATCAGCCGTTTGACGATGTTGACAAGGGGACGCATTAATAGTCTGCGTGGCCCGGATGGTCTTCCTTGCAACAGGCGTCCCAGTTGATCGGCCCAATGTTCGACTGTCGTACGCCGCGGTGGAAGTGGACGGATCGCGCGTTTTGGCCCTGTGGGGATGGCCTGTGGGGGAAGGCTAGGCACCCTCTGTCTCAGGAGCTTCGCGAGGTGCTCCATGTCGGCGTTCCAACTGCGGTCGGAAGTTTCGACACCCTGGATTCTGCATAGTTCGGCCATGCCTGGTGGCACATCGGCTTCAGTGGGCATTTTGGCACCGCCAACCAGTACGGGCAGAACTCCCCGGCCGCGGGCAAGCGCCTGTTCGACCTCGAACCGCACCCAATCGCTGGGATCCGCGAGTCTGGGCTGCTCGCTCTCATTCCGAGCACCGACCCATCGCGGCCCAATGACGACGATCAGTACACGACAGGAATCCAGCGCGCTCGACAGGACGGCGGTGTAGTCGCGACCCTCCGGAATTTCATCGTCGCGAAAGATCTGCGCATCACCAAAAATGTCCGCCAGACCATCGGCCAGTCGACCGGCGAACCCCTGACTGTTCTGCCGCCGATAGCTGATGAAGATCGCCCCTGTGGCCTCTATCGCTGCGTTTGCTTCCTTGGGATTTTGCGTTTCTGGGCTCATCAGGTTTGCGGCTACGCTCTGACAGGCAATCGGGGGTGCCAAGTGGAGCCCACTATACCATCCTAACTAAGGAGCCAGACTCGGCTCCCCCAGAGCGTGCTAATCCCCGTCCGTCTACCTGGCAAGCAGCCAAAACAAAAGGGTTTGCTCAGCCCACGAGAAGCTCGCTTATCGTGCCATGAGATTTAGATAGCTTCTAGCCCCTTCCTTCCATATCCTTTAGCGTGTTTTGGGGCTCAGTGAGACATGTAGGTGGAGTGAAAAATTCTTTAAAAATCCGAAACAACAGCATGCAGTGCCGAACAGGGGCGAGAGGTTGGACGTGACAGAGGCGAAGGAAACAAAGGGGCAAGCCTTGTCATTTCAAAAACCCGAGCTGACCGAGCGGCTGCAGGCATTCTACGAGCGGCTGGACGCGAAAAACCTCGCTCCATTGTGGGAAGTCTTCGGCGATCTCGCAACAGCGGAACCGAGACCACGCAGTGTACCGGCGATATGGCATTACGACGAGATACGGCCAATATTGATGGAGGCCGCGGACTTGATCACACCCGAGGAGGCGGAACGCCGGGTGTTGATACTGGAAAACCCCGGAATTCGGGGCGAGTCCTGGATCACACAGAGCCTTTTTGCCGCCCTTCAGCTGGTCATGCCGGGGGAGATTGCCCAGGCCCATCGCCACTCGGCCTCCGCCTTGCGGTTCATGTTGGAGGGGGATGGGGGTGGCTATACGTCGGTCGCCGGCGAGCGCACGATGATGCAAGCGGGCGATTTCGTCTTAACACCTTCGTGGACCTTCCACGACCACGGGAATCTAGGGAGCGCGCCGACGATCTGGATGGACGGCCTGGATAACCCGTTCATCGAGATGATGGGTGTCACCTTTACTGAACAGTGGGCGGAGCCGACTTTTCCGGTCACTAAGAACGAAGGGGACGCTGAGACGCGGTACGGGTACAATCTGCTCCCCGTCGAATACAAGCCCTCAACGATGACATCGCCGATCTTGAACTATCCCTATTCGCGAAGCCGGGAAGTCGTCGAACAGCTGTACAAAAACGGTCCAATCCATGACTGCCATGGCGTGAAGCTGCAGTTCGTCAATCCGGTAACGGGTGGATTCCCGATGCCAGTGATTGCGGGATTTATGCAGTTGTTGCCACCGGGGTTTAACGGGAAGCCGTACCGTTCGACCGATGGGACGGTCTTCAGTCCCACCGAAGGCTGTGGAAGAAGTAAGGTCGGTAACATGACCATCGAGTGGAAACAGCGCGACGTGTTCGTTGTCCCCCCATGGTGCCCCGTCTCGCACGAAAGCGAAAAGGGCGCTGTCCTGTTCAGTTTTTCGGATCGCGCCGCTCAGCAGGCCTTGGGGCTGTGGAGGGAAGAGCGACTCTAGCAGCCCGTGGCAGAAGTCCCTAGGATCGCGCGCAGGGGTCTTCGGGTTGCAGGCGCGAAGTGAGGAGCGGAGCGATGTCTTTGCATCGTGACCGACGAGTGACAAAGCCTGCGGCCCGAACCCCCCTGCGCCCTATGGGTTACGGCGAAACGGGGCCGTCTTCGTTGTCGCCGACTCCTCCCAATGAAAGAGCATTGTCGCGTCTTCGCCTCCTAGAATCCGGCCCCGTTTGGCCGTAACGCGGCCCTCAGGACTCCTGCCACGGGCTGCTAGCCTGATGCACTGAAGGATCGGGTGCCGGTGCCTCAGGCGATCGATGCCGGACAATGCAGCACTGATTGTGTTGTCGCCCGCCGTTCCCAAGTGCGCAACGTGCGCTGAGCTCCATCTACCGGGCTTTCCCCAAGTATTATGCCGGGAGACGCTGAAAAGACCGCGTGTTGCATTGATTTCTCCCCTCTGGTATAGCTCTCGCTATGAAAACACACAACTTGCTTTACTGTTCGCTGCTCGTCATCTTGAGTTCGACACAACTCTTAGGACAAGCGGCGACCCGACCTGCAGACATGTTGGTGGAACCATTCCAGATCGTTGGAAACGTCTACTTTGTGGGACCAGAGGCGGAGCACTCGTCGTATCTGATTACCACAGGGGAGGGCCATATCCTGATCAACAGTGGATTCGAAAGACAGCTTCCGACGATCCGGGAAAGTGTCGAAAAACTCGGGTTCACATTTAGCGACATCAGGGTCGTCCTTGGCAGTCACGCTCACGTGGATCATCAGGAAGGAGATGCCCAGATCAAGGAATTGACCGGCGCTCAAGTGATGGCCATGGAACAGGACGTTCCTTTGCTGCGAAACATCACGCCCGGCGACAAGCCACACCCGATCGATAGGGTTCTCCACGACAGAGACACCGTCGGGTTGGGCAGCGTCACCCTCACGGCTTTGCTGACGGCTGGTCATTCGGAGGGATGCACGACATACACGATGCAGGCTCAAGAAGGAGACAGAACCTACGATGTCGTGTTTGGTTGCGGTTTCGGAGCAGGGGGGCGTGCTCTCGTCAACAACGAGGACTACCCGGGAAGGATCGAAGATTTCACACGCACCTACCAGCTTGCGAGAACCCTCCATGCCGACGTCTTCCTGGGTTCTCATGGACACCACTATGGCCTTCTCGACAAGCTTGCGAAGGTCGGTGGGGCTTCCAATCCGTTTATTGACACGACGACGCTTCCGAATCACGTGGATGTCTACGAACAACAGTTCCAGGATGAATTGGCCAAGCAGCGGGCAGAGGCGAGATAAGCTTAAGAAGCAGCCGACAGATCGATGCTTCACGGACCCAGGTATGGGCCGCCTGATTCTGGATGGTCAGTTGATCCAGGGGTTTATGGGGCTCCTCAAAGAGTTCGAGCCAGCGTCGCGCAGCAGGTCAAATGGGATTGTATCTGCGCTGTCTCCGGCTGGAGTTGACATTACAGTGTTGGCAACATGCCTTTCGTATGATTAGATTTAGGTTTGAAAAATGCACACTTACAAGGCACATGCGAAGCGTGGATTCGGGCGGCGCACCTCGTCCGTTCGTTGAACCGCCCTATATTCGCAGTTGGCTGCCCATAGGAGGATTGATGCGCATCTGGACGTTGCTTGCCACTATCGTCTCACTGGCCCTGGGGACCGCCGATGCGATGCCTCCCCAGGTGACGAACCCACTTCCTGCTCCGATTGAGAAACGTGGCCTGATGGTCGAGATCGCGGACCTCGTGCGACTACCCCCCACGCGCGGGATGCGTCCCCCTGATCAGGACGTCAATCCGGCGGGCTGGGCGCGTGTGAGTTTCGTCCGCGACCTTCCCGATGGCCGCCGTTTCGTCAACGACTCACGCGGCTTCTTGTACCTCCTCGATCCCGACAACCGCCCCACGATATACGCAAACGTCGCCGACGCTTTTCCGTTTGCGGCCTACAACAGGCTTGAGAGCGGGTTCATTGGATTCGGCTTCCATCCCGGATTTGCGCGGAACGGGTTGTTCTACACCGTGCACGGCGAGCGCGCGATGGGCAACCCCGCTACACCGGATTTCATTCCCCCGGGATTCGGGCCAGCCGATGTCACCTACCACAACGTCATCACGGAGTGGCAGGCGGCGAACCCGGCGGCAAACACCTTCGATGGGACCCGGCGTGAATTGCTCCGTGTGGCACACGTGGTCGATAGCCTCACACACCCGTTCGGCTATGTGGGGTTCAATCCGACGTCGATGCCTGGCGATGAGGATTACGGCTTGCTCTACACCAGCGGCAGCGATCTCGGATTCAGCAACGGCGCCGGGTTGAACTCGAGAAATCCCAGCCAGCTGCAGCGACTGGACACCGTCGTCGGTGCTATTTTGCGGATCGACCCGCGCAGTCCATCCGTATCTGGGGGAGTGAAAGGGCTTGGGGACTACACGATTCCCGCGAGCAACAGGTTCGCCGCGGACGGCGATTCCAATACGCTCGGCGAGATTTACGCCTCTGGGTTCCGGAACGCCCACAGGCTTTCCTGGGATCTCACCGACGGGACGATGTTCGCATCGGACATCGGGATGAACCACATCGAGGAAATTAACATCGTTCGCAACGGCGAGAACTACGGCTGGATGCTGCGCGAGGGATATTTCGAGAACGGTATCACCAGACCTGGAGGGGCGCTCGATCAGTTGTTCCCGCTGTCTACGGAGGTTTTGAACGGACAAAGAGAGGATACCTTCACCTATCCGGTGGCGATCTACGACCATAGCGACGGCAATGCGGTCTCGGGCGGATTCGCCTACCACGGCCGCATCGAGGCACTCCGCGGGAAGTTCGTGTTTGGCGATCTCCGTCGTGGCCGGCTCTTCGCGGCCGACCTTGAAGCAATGAAGGCGGCTGATGACGGCATTCCGCAGACGGTGGCCCCCATCGAGGAGATCCAGCTTTACACCCGCAACTCGCGAGGCGACCGAATCTACGTGACGTTCCGGGAGCTTGTCGAAGCGACGAATGGCGCCAGCGCCACGCGGGCCGACCTGCATATCAGCCGCAGCCGCGACGGAGAACTCTTTATTACGTCAAGGCAGGACGGGATGGTCCGCATGCTCATACCGGATTCCGGTGGCTCGACACCGCCTTCGCGATAGGCTTTGTAGTTTTGTGGCATCAGGTCCTGAGACATGCCCATGCTTTTGCTCGACCCACACCGGAAACAAAGAGGATTCTCAGATCAAGACAGACCGAAGGACATTCGATTCGGGGTACGCGCTGACAATTCTAAGGCCTCCAGTCAGTTTGGCGGCATCTAACATTGCGTTGCTTCCAATTCGCTCGTTCTATAGACTGCCTCTAGTTTTCTCTCTGTGCAATCGACAGCACTCGGGGAGAGAGTCCATGGCCATTTCGACAGGCACCACGCTGGGTCACAACGGCTTAACCGAGCCATTTGCTGCGGGGAAATCGGACACGTGCGTCCGGCGACAAACAGGCGACTGGGCCCAGGAAACGGTCGCATCGATCAATCTTGGCAAAGCGTGGCAACACTAACAGGAGATCTGACATGACGATGAAAACAATGGTGGGTTTCGGCGTGGTAGCCGCCCTCGTCGCGGTGCTTGTGGTTACTTCGACGCTCTCTACGAGAGGGAGTCAGGCCACCGGGCAAGGGGTCGACGTCGACAACGACGATCTCGGTGGAGTGGTCACCAGCGCGAACGGGCCGGAGGCAGGTGTGTGGGTGATTGCGGAAACCACGGATCTACCCACCAAATTTGTCAAGATCGTTGTTACCGATGACGCGGGGCGCTATCTGTTGCCGGATCTGCCAAGCGCGGAATACAGCGTCTGGGTGCGGGGCTACGGGCTGGTGGATTCGCCAAAGATTCAGAGCGCACCCGGCCGGATCGTGAACCTGACAGCAGTTGTGGCGCCGAATGATCGCGCGGCGGCGGAATACTACCCGGCCGGGTACTGGTTTTCCCTTCTCCAGCCGCCGAATGAGAACGAGTTCCCCGGCACAGGGCCCGAGGGAAACGGCATTTCGACGAATATGAGAAGTCAGGCCGAATGGCTTCGGAATGTGAAATCGGGTAACTGCATGGCCTGTCATCAACTGGGCAACAAGGCGACACGCGAGATCCCCGACAGCCTCGGCACCTTCGATTCCTCAGTGGCCGCCTGGGACCGGCGCATACAGTCCGGACAGGCTGGTGGCGGGATGAGCAACGGCCTCAACCGGCTTGGCCGAACGCGGGCTCTGGAGATGTTCGCGGACTGGACGGACCGCATCGCCGCCGGAGAACTGCCGCCCCAACCACCCCGACCGCAGGGCGAGGAACGAAACGTCGTCATTACTCAGTGGGACTGGGCCGACCCAACTGATTATCTCCACGACGAGGTCGCAACCGACAGGCGGAATCCCACGGTCAATGCCTACGGGCCCATTTACGGAGCGCTTGAACTCAGCGCCGACTATCTACCCATTCTGGATCCGGTCACCCACACTGCGAGCCGGGCGATCCTAACAGTCCGCGACCCGGACACACCGGCGACATCGCCGCGAATGCCTCAGCCGTCACCCTATTGGGACGATGAGGTTCTCTGGGACAGCAAGAACAACGTCCACAATCCGATGATCGACGAGAAGGGGCAGGTCTGGATCACCTCGTCAGTGCGCCCTTCCGATAATCCGGACTATTGCAAGGAAGGATCGACTCATCCCTCGGCTGAGCTGTACCCGCTCGAAGGTGCCCGCCGGCACCTCGCCATGTACAACCAGGAAACCGAACGGCTCACCCATATCAGCACGTGTTTCGGCACCCATCACCTGATGTTTGCCGAGGATGACGACAATACACTCTGGACGAGCGGCGGCGGGCAGGTCGTCGGCTGGTTGAACACCCGGATGTTCGAAGAGACCGGCGATGAGCAACGGTCGCAGGGCTGGACCGCCCTGATCATGGACACGAACGGGAACGGCCGGAGAGACGAATATGTGGAACCGGACCAACCCACCGATCCCGCCAAGGATAAGCGATTCGGTCGGGCTTTTTATGCCGTCGCCCCGGCACCCGACGGCTCGGTCTGGGGCACAGCGCTTGATTTTCCGGGCGCTGTCGTACGGCTGGACCCAGGGACCAACCCGCCCGAAACCGCGCTCGCGGAAGTCTACGAGCTGCCCTTGGAGAGTCCGGAAGCACCCGTTCAAGGATTCTCACCGCGTGGAGGCGATGTTGACCGCAACGGTGTCTTCTGGGCCGCCCTGGCGAGCGGACATCTTGCGAGTTTTGATCGCCGCAAGTGCGAGGGACCGCTCAACGGACCGGCGGCGACTGGGCAACACTGTCCGGAAGGGTGGTCTTTCTATACGGAGCCGCTACCGCAAATGAAGGGCGTTACCGAATCGGGGAGCGCCGAGTCCAGCTACTACACCTGGGTCGATCAGTTCGATACGCTCGGGCTGGGCCCCAACGTGCCGATCAACACCGGCAACGCGTCGGGAGGACTACTGGCGCTCAAGGACGGCGAATGGGTCGTTCTTCGCGTCCCCTATCCGCTGGGGTTCTATACAAAATGGATGGATGGGCGCATTGACGATCCGAACGGTGGCTGGAAAGGCAGGGGCCTCTGGTCGACCGTGAGCACGCGGGCACCCTTCCATATGGAGGGCGGTAAAGGGACGACGAGCAAAGTGATGCACTTCCAGCTGCGTCCCGACCCACTCGCCAGATGAGGCAGTTTATCGCCGCAGACGACGAAAATTAGCCCGTTGCGGTGTGTCGGGCGATTTAGCTGAACCTGGAACTGGCAAACCTGTCCTTACGGACCGGTTTCTCGCGAGCGAGCGGCCTGCTCGTCGGCGAGCAGCCGTTGGCGGGCATCCGAGTCGATCAGCCGGCCGTTGATGATCACCGCCGAAATCAAGCCGGTGTTGGTAATATCGGCGAGTGGATCGCCATCCAGCAGCAGGAGGTCGGCCAGCTTCCCGGCTTCGACGCTGCCAAGGTCGTTCCGCATGTTCCACAGGATGGCCGGATTGATCGTTGCCGTCCGCAGGGCTTCTTGTGGTGTGAGTCCCGCTTCGACGAGGCCAGCCAGTTCGGCCATTATCGTGCGGCTCGTACCGGAATAGTCGCCCAGCGCGAATCCGCGTCCGGGCCAGTCTGTTCCGGCCAGGAGCCTCAGGCCTCCCTGACTTGCCATCCGGGTTATGGCCAGGTTGAACTGGCGCGTTCGAGGGTCACCTCTCCCCGGAGCCCCGACCATGGGCGTCAACCATGTTCCGTTTAGCACCAGGTGGCGGATCGTCGCTTCACACTTTTCCCGGTCGATTTCGATCGGTGGCGGGTTCTCCGATTCAGTGCGGAGGGCCCCTGGATTGGCGGCGCACGCGACCTGCAATCCAGACAGGTGTTCGATCGCTCGTTGTCCGGCGTCGGAAGCCTCAATAATGTCGGTTTCGGGTGCCAGATGGCCGTCAAAATGGAGCCTTCTCTTTTTTGCCTCGTCGGCGACCGCATAAAACGTCTCCCGGGCCAGACCGTTGTGGACCTTGATAAAGTCCACACCGCCTTCGTCTAAGCGTCGAACGATCGCCCGTCCCTCCTCGGGCGTACGAACCACCGGATGTGGGGGGAGTCCGTTCGGGGGAACTTCAATGCCGTCCAGGCCTTCGCCGGCGAGGAACAGGCGTGGCGACACCAGTCCGTTCCGAATCGCCTCCCGCGCGTCGACTGCGTTCTCCAACTTGGCTCCCATATCCCGAAGCCCGGTGATGCCGTTCGCAACGGCCAATGGCAATACGCGAAGCGGGCTGCGCATCGCGTGGACATGCATGTCCCAGATCCCCGGAATCAGGAATTTTCCCCGGCCGTCGACAATACGAGCGCTGTCGGGGATCTCGACGCTGTTCGCCGGTCCAACCGTGGCGATTCGGTTGCCGACGACGACCACGGTCCGGTCGCTCACACGTCGGCCGGTCTCGATATCGATGACGGATACATGTTCGATGGCAAACGACCCGGTGGGCACGGGCTGCTGCGCGAACAGCGTCGATGCCATTCCAAAGATGAATGCGAGTGCGACGGCCATCAACGGGCGATGCATAAGAGACCTCCTAGCGACGAATGTCGGATGTAGGATAACAGTCAACAGAGCGACGTGTGGGGGCGCTGGAGCCGATTTGGAGCAGAGTACTCAATTATCCATGGGGGCTGCAAACGTTTTCGCCTGATGCGGGCGCCCTCAAACGTCATGATTCCGATCGTTGCTTCCGAAGGCCCGGGAAGTCCCTGTCTTGTACGATGAGCAATCCCGCTGTCTTCTGTTGTTAAGCGCTTTCGGGAGCGAAGGCGATTCCTTTGTTCGCTTTCGCTGATTTACGATGCCGCCCTGCCTTCGAGGATTGTTTTAGAGATCGAGAGCATCTTCTCGGCGACGGCCGTCCAGTCGTAGCGGCTGACCGCGAGCGAGCGCAGGTAGGATGAAGGATCGTGCTCGCGCACGGCGGCGAGCAGAGTGGCGAGGTTCTCGGCGATGCCGGCAACGCGGGTGGCAGGCTCGGTTGGCAGCTTCATGCACTCCCAGAGCTCCCCCGGAAGGTATGCGCGCAGCTCGTCGAGCCCCTCGCGCAAGCCCGAGTGGTAGGAGCCGGCGGGTACGACGCCGTTTGAGAGCGCCTCGAGGAAGACGAGCGGCGAGGCCTCTTTGACGACCGAGGGGAACACGCCGACGTCGGCGCACCCGAAGATGCAGCGTAGGCGCGGGTGGTCGAGTCGGCCCAGGAAATGCACTCGCTCGGCGAGCATGGGTCCGTGCTCGCGCAGCAGGTTTCGGTATTTTTCGTTGGCGGCGTAGGCCTGTAGATCTTCCAGCGGCCCATCCATCACCTGCCGCTCGAGGTCGCGGCCCCGCGCGACGAGGCGATCAAACAGATCGAGGTTGCCGGAGGCGAGCGCGTGCGTCAGAGCTTCGAGCACTTCGCGATAGGTGCCCGACCCAACGAGGACCAAGTGCGTGTCCCGGCGGCGAGCGAGAATGCCCGGCATCGCGGCGATGATCGAGTGGATGCCCTTGCCGTAGGTCATAGCTCCGACGAAGAAAAGCACATCGGCTTCCGTGCCGACGGGGATGCGATCCAGCAGCTCCGGCAGATCGGCGTCTTCGACCTTATGGTCGTAGGCGTCCCAGTAGCGCCCGGTCGCATCGACGTCACCCGCGTCGAGGGCGGCGCGCAGCTCGGCGCGCTGCACGGCGGTCTTGCCACCCGGACGAAACATCTTCGCCATCTCACGAAGCGTCGCGCGCCGATCTGCGCGGGCGAGGGGCTTGAACAAAGACGTGTCGGTCCCGATGCCGACCATGTGGCTCTTGGCTTCGAGTTCGGAGCGGATCTCGGGGTAGAGCTGCTCGAGTACGCGGCTGCGCAACTCGCGTGCGATCCAGGCGATGCCGTCGGCCTTTTCGAGGCCGGCGCGAGCGAGATCGAAGTAACGTCTGTCCTTGTTGATCGTGTATTCGATCGAATTGCCGTGAGGCACGACGGTGTAGGGCGTGCCCGTCTCGGTGCACGCCTCGGCGGCCACCGTGGGTTGATAGACGAGATGGTTGCAGTGCAGAATGTCGGGTTTTTCAGCCGCCAGCACGGCCTTGACCGTGGCGACCATCGCGGCGTGATACTCGGCGAGCTCGGCCTCAGTAAGCTCGAGGAACGACTTGACAACGCCTTCGCGTTGTTTGTCGGTGAGAAAGACCGGGTAGACCGACACGCGCGGTAGTTGGTGCACGCTGACCAGTGCTGTCTGCGGGTCTTCGGGCTGACGTGAGAAGAGCTCTGTCGCCGCCCCGCTCCTGTCGTAGGCGACCGCACGGCTGACGAAGCCGAGCCGCTCGGGGTGGCGGTCGTCGCAGATGATGACGACCTCGGTGCCGAGCCGCGCGAGCGTGCGGGCGAGGTACCGCGTGTACTCCTCGCTGCCCGACCCGCCGAGCAGGTAACCGTGATAGAGTGCGATCTTGAAAGACATAGCGTAGCCGCTATCCATATTGCCATGCCGCCACGGTGTGCCATGGCAGAATGACGCCGTACCGACCGGATTCCATGGGGCTGGCGGGGGTCCGGTCAGTTCAATAGGAATAATTTAGGCCAGCCGACGTGAATACGGGGAGATCACCATGTCACACGCGGATAGTCCACGGCTTCGAATGCAGCTCGTTTACCTGACGCTGGGCGTGATCCTACTACCAGGTTCCGTCCTGGCGCAGAGCGTTTTTACGCATGTGCACATGCGCGTGCCGGACACGAGGGAAGCGGCGGTGTGGCATCAGGCGCTGCTCGGCGGCGAGGTCGTTCCGCGTGGCCCGGGACAGGCTGTCGTATATGGCAACGGCATGGTGATGACGATGCCGGCCGACGGTGAGACGCCGCCGAGTCAGGGCGGTGTCATCGATCACTTTGGCATAGCCGTTGATGACGCTGCTGCGACCGTGGCCCTGGCCAGGGAAATGGGCGCACAGATCCGGGACGAGCCGCGGGTCGGCATCACAGCATCGACCATTGCATTTATCGTGGATCCCTGGGGAACGCTAATCGAACTACTCGAGGACCCGGTCTACACCGGAGTGAATCATGTGCATCTGATGGCGGCCGACGCGGACGGCGTTCACGACTGGTTCCTTGAAGTGTTTGGCGGCGAGGATGTCCCGGCGCGTGGCAAGGGTCAGTTTCATACCATCTTGTACGGCGACCTATGGGTCCAGATATCGCAGGTCCCGGCAGGCGTTGCGGCGGGGAGCCGGTACCGCTCACTCGATCACATGGGTTTCCGCGTACCCTCGCTGGAAGCGTTCGGCGAGGTTCTCGAAGCCTCCGGATACGAGCCCTATCTGGTTAGACCCAACCCGCCTGGCTCAGACTTGATGTTCTTCGAAGGCCCCGAAGGCATCCACTTTGAGATCGCGGAGGTCGTCGACCCCTAGCAGCCCGTGGCGGAAGTCTCGAGGGTCGCGTTACGGCCAAACGGGGCCGGATTCTAGGAGGCGACAACGAGACAATGCTCTTTCATTGGGAGGAGTCGGTGACAACGAAGACGGCCCCGTTTCGCCGTAACCCTTTGGGCGCAGGGGGCCACCGACGTATCAAACGGAGGCCGCAGGCGCCCCGCAGGCTTTGTCCCTCGTCGGTCACGATGGAATCACATCGTTCCGCTCCTCACTTCGCGCCTGCAACCCGAAGACCCCTGCGCGCGACCCTCGAGACTTCCGCCACGGGCTGCTAGTGCCTTGAGTTAGAAGTTGATCGCCTAACAGTTTCGTCATGGTCCGATCCGACTCGTTTCTTACGCTGAACGCCTCGGCCACCGCCTCTTTACTGCGAAAGCCGTTCACCCGCGCCGGCGGACTGGTGCGGGTCCTTCTGTGCACGCTCCAACGTTTGGGCTGTCCCTACAGGCCCCGTCGTCACGACGATGACGGGGGTCGCTGATTGTGCTATTGCAGTTGATCGGCGATCGCCGCCACACCCGCCATCGCGCACGCTTCGTCGGCCGGCTGACCGCCCACCGCACCGGATACGCCGACCGCACCGATGGGGTCGTCACCGATCATGATTGGCACGCCGCCGCCTAACGGAATCACGTCCACCAGTTGGCGTTGGCCGGCTCGTGTAGAATCGCCCGCTGTTCGGCCCGCCCATTCCAGAGATGGGCGCCGGAAGGTACGCGCGGTATAGGCCTTGCGCCGAGCCAGGTCGAGATTGTGCGGCGAAGAGGTGTCGCCGGCGAGCATCAAGCGGGGCAGGCCGGCACGATCCACAACCGCGATGGTGACCGTGACCAGCGCTCCGTTACGCCCGCAAGATTCGATCACTCCGTCGACAACGGCCATCGCCTGCGCCACTGAGATGTTTCGTTGCATCAAGGTTTGGGCATCGGCGATTGCCGCCGCCATGACAAGAGACACTGTGGCGAGCACGGCCGACACCCGCAGGGCGAAGGCGCTAGAGGAAAACGACAATCGAGACATAGTAACCCTCCATTGGTCTCACGTGATCTCACGCGCTAATTACAATTCTCAGGTCGATCGAACAGGTTGGAGCCACAGCGCCCCCAGCCTCAGATAGGCTCGCTCGACCTCACCCCGCGCTATTGTAGCTGATCGGGAATCAACGCTACACGTGCCATCGCGCAAATTTCCGCATCGCGATGCCCCCCGCACCGCCAACGCCCAACTCCAGGTCCGTGTTCCAATCCCTTAGGTGCCAACCCGTTCAGGCCTTCCATGAAACTCAATGTGCTGTCCTCAGGTCCACTCGATGTCATTTCATGGTCCAGGCGGAAAATGGCGTGGCCGGAGCCCGTGCTAGACTCGCTGTCGGGATGCCTTCAACCCTCACGCACCTCGAGTGTTCCCGTCCGGACTGCAAGGAGAAGATGACATATTCTGCTCTGCAGAATCTTTGTTCCGTGTGTCATTCCCCCCTACTCGCTCAGTACGACCTTGCCCTTGCAAAACGAACGCTCTCGATCGAATCACTGCGCTCGCGCACGGAGAACATGTGGCGATATGAAGAGGTTCTTCCGCCCGCGTCCGCGGTCTCACTTGGAGAGGGTATGACGCCGTTGATCCACGCCCGCCGCCTGGGCCAGCGTCTGGGACTCAGCGGGCTTTACATCAAGGATGAAGGACTCAATCCGACAGGTTCGTTTAAAGCCCGCGGGCTTTCGGCCGCTGTCACCATGGCTGACGCTCTTGGCGCAAGGAAGGTTGCCCTTCCGACCGCTGGAAACGCAGGTGGAGCCGCAGCGGCCTATGCGGCAAAGGCCAATCTCCCTTGCGTGATCGCCATGCCGGTCGATACGCCGGCGGCTAACATCATCGAGTCTCGCGCCTTCGGTGCGGACGTCCGCCTGATAGATGGCCTGATCTCAGATTGCGGAAAGTTCATTGCGGATAACAAGGTCCAACAAGGTTGGTTCGAAGTGTCCACGTTGAAGGAGCCGTACCGGATCGAAGGCAAAAAGACGATGGGCTATGAATTGTGGGAGGGATTCGCCGGCAAGCTTCCCGACGTGATTGTGTATCCAACGGGCGGTGGCGTCGGACTGATCGGCATGTGGAAGGCCTTTGCCGAAATGGAAACCATGGGATGGATCGGTGCCCAGCGCCCGCGCATGGTGGTTGCGCAGGCGGCAGGCTGTGCACCGATCGTTAGAGCCTTCGAAGATCGCAGTGAAAACGCGGAGTTTTGGAAAGACGCCCAGACTGTTGCCTCGGGCCTGCGCGTCCCGAAGCCCCTGGGAGACTTTCTGATTCTCAAGGGTGTCTATGACAGCCACGGAGAGGCTGTGGCAGGGAACGACGATGAAATGATGACCGCGTGCCGCGAGATGGCTGCACTAGAAGGGATTTTCGCAGCGCCCGAAGGAGGGGCCGGGCTGGTTGCCGTGAAAAAGCTGGTCGAGGCGGGAAAGATTACAGCCAACGAAACGGTTGTGGTTTTCAACACAGGGAGCGGATATAAGTACGCCGAGGCCTGGCAAGCTGCTCTTGGAAAGTGACGTTGCCACAATATCGGAAAGCGTTCCTCGTTCTGGGCGGACCCGCAGTCTTTCTGTTGTTGCTGCTGGCTCCCGTTTCCTCGATGACGATTCCGGTGCGCGGCAGTATTGGCCTGCTGCTCTGGATGTCCTGGTGGTGGATCTTCCAGCCGGTCCATCTCGCGGTCACCGGGTTTCTACCTCTCGTCGTGCTGGCCGTCTTCAATTTTCTGCCTGTCGGGAACATCCTTCCTGCATACGCGCAAGAGCTTGTCATTCTGTTGCTTGGGGCCAACATCCTGGCGACCCTGTGGAGCCGCTGGGGATTGGATCGCCGCATTGCATTGGTCTCCCTGATCGGAGTGGGTGTCAGCACCCGAAAACAGATCATCGTCTGGTTTGGAGTCGCGACCGTATTGAGCACGTTTCTGCCGAACACTGTCGTGGCGGCGTCCATGATGCCGATTGTGATGGCCATGCTGCGTTTCATAGGTATCGAAAACGTCGGAAAGAGCGCGTTCGGGTCAGCGCTGCTGATTGCGGTCGCCTGGGGAACCAGCGTTGGCGGATTGGGGACGCCGCTGGGGGGAGCGCCGAATCTGCTCACCGTCCGGTTCGTAGAACAGGGAGTGACCGCGCACGAGTTTCTGTTCACCACGTGGGTGACGCGGATGCTGCCACTGACCGTCCTAATTGCTTCGGTTTCATTCGTCTTCATGAGATACGCCTTCAAGCCCGAACTGGATCAGGTGGAAGGGACTCGGGGATACTTCTCTCGGGAGCTGGGCGCACTCGGAAACCTGACGGTGCCCGAGAAGTGGGGCCTGGGCTTGTTCCTTACCGCGATACTATTAGCGTTTTCACGCCAGTTTTATGCCTCGCTTCTACCTGGACTGACGCCAGCGTTTGCGTTTCTGGTCTGCGCCGTACTGTGCTTTGTCATCCGCCACGATGGCGAGCCGATTCTGAAATGGGAGTATGCCCAGGGTCACATGGTGTGGGGTCTGATCTATTTGTTTGCCGGCGGCTCGGCCCTGGGTCAGGTTCTCACCGAGACCGGCACGGCACAAATTATGGCCGACGCGTTGATTCCGCTGGCCGGCGGCGGAGCCTTTCTGGCCGTCCTGGTTTTTTCGTTCATGACCGTAGTGATCACACAGATTACGAGCAATACCGCAGCCGTCGCCATCGTCGTACCGATCACGATAAGTACGTTTCAGAGTCTGGGATTAAACCCGATTCCCTTCGTCTACATCGTTGCTGCCGCGGGCAATTGCGGGTTCATGCTCCCCTCATCCGCCGGCGGCCCCGCCATTGCTGCCGGTTACGGCGCGAATTTAAAAAGCATGTTTTCCAGGGGCCTGTGGTTGACAGCGTGGGTTGTCTTGACGATTGTTGTTGTGGGCTACCTGCTCGCGACCTACTGGCCCGGCTTCGGAATCGCGTGATCCCTTCTATGATTCACGGACAGGCTTTGACCTTCTGATTGCTAACAAACTCCAGCTCTAGTATCGTTTAGCGAGTTTTCGGTGGCGTGCGAAGCAGCACATGAAAACCATGGAGTCGGGCACCAAACTCGCTGATCGATTGAAGCTGCCGTGGGCGGCGGCTGTTGTAATCCCTGCAGTCGTCGCGATCGGCCTCGAAGGTGCTGCCCATGCTCAGGACTGGCCGCAGTTTTTCGGTCCTGAACGCAATGGCGTATACAGCGGCCCGGTACTGGCCGAGACATGGGGCCCGGATGGTCCCCCGCGGGTCTGGAGCCATGAAGTCGGTGAGGGTTTCAGTGGGCCTGTGATCGCAAGTGGCCGTGTCATCCTGTTCCATCGTCTCTCGGACCGTGAGGTGGTCGAAGCCTTCGATGCGGGTTCTGGGGCGAGTCTCTGGCAATACGCCTATCCAACAACTTACCGCGACGATTTCGGTTTCGACGAGGGGCCGCGCGCCATTCCCGTCATCGCCGACGGCGTGGTGTACACCTTCGGTGCCCAGGGGCAGTTGCACGCCGTCGAGCTTGAGACCGGACGTGGCATCTGGAGCGAAGACACGATGCGGCGCTTCAGCGTGGCGAAAGGTTTTTTCGGCGCCAGTGGTTCGCCGTTGGTCGAGGATGGCAGAGTGATTGCGAACGTCGGCGGTCAGGATGCGGGGATCGTGGCGTTCGATGCCGAAACTGGAGACGTTCTCTGGACCGCCACTGAAGATGAGGCGAGTTATTCATCACCGGTGGGTGCCACAATTGCAGGCCGCCGCTATGCGATTTTCTTGACGCGCAATGGTCTGGTCGGATTGGATCCAGCAACTGGAGATGTGCGGTTCAACCAGCGCTGGCGGTCGCGTTCGGCCTCGTCAGTGAACGCTGCCTCGCCGGTCGTCATTGACGACCTGATCTTTATTTCTGCTGAGTATGGCCCCGGGGCCGCGGTGCTGCGCTTGGACGGGGAACAACTCAGCGCGCTGTGGACGTCAAACGACGTGCTCTCGAACCATTACGCGACGAGCGTGTTTCACGACGGTTACTTGTATGGATACCATGGCCGCCAGGAATTTGGCCCAAGCCTACGTGCAGTCGAGTTTACGACGGGGAAGGTGGTCTGGAGCGAGGAGCAGTTTCGGGCGGGAAGCATTGTCCTTGCAGGCGATCGCGTATTGATCCTCCGAGAGGGCGGCGAGCTTGTCCTCGCCGAGGCATCCCCTGACGCATTCCGGCCGATTGCACGGGCGCAACTGCTTCCGGGAACCGTGCGTGCGTATCCTGCGTTGGCGGATGGCTTTCTCTACGTGCGGAACCAGAACACCCTCGCTTCCTTCGACCTGAGCCGCTGACGAACAGGGCCCCGCGTTCGTCGGATCGGAGTATTGTGCCGAAAACCGGGGAGGAATCGCAGATAATGCTCCAGCCATTGTTCACGATACTGATGTTTGCTCTTCCTGTGTTTTCGCAGTCACCCGCTGAACCACAGGCGATCCTCGAGGGGGCCATCAGCGATTTTGAGGTTGGCCGGATAGTCGAGTCGGTCCGAGGGTTTGATGAAGTGGCCAGAACTGTCCCCGCCTTCGCGCCGCAATTGTGGCAACGCGGTATCGCGCTCTACTACACCGGCCGCTATGACGACTGCCGTGACCAGTTCGAATCGCACCGTACGGTGAACCCGAATGATGTCGAGAATGCCGCCTGGCATTTTCTCTGCGTGGCGCGTGGGGAATCTCCCGAGGAGGCCCGGTCCGCACTGCTGCCTGTGGGACCCGATCGCCGGGTTCCGATGCGTGAGATCTATGAGATGTTCCGCGGCGATCTCAGCCCGGCAGACGTCCTGCGGGCCGGCGGTGAAGGTGCCCAATCACAGTTCTATGCCCATCTCTATGCCGGCCTGTACTTCGAGGCAATTGGCGACGAGCAACGCGCGCTCGAGCACATTCGGATCGCTGCCCAAGATCGCTTCAGGGGAGGCGGCTACATGCACGCCGTCGCGCGGAACCACCTCGGCCTTCTCGGGGGCGGGGAATAAGTGCTTGCGAGGCTCCGTCGCAACCGGTCTCAGGAGGTCCAGGTTCCCGAACCGGCCACGATGTTCAGGAGTCCCCACAGAGGGAGGGCCTTCCTTATCGCGTATCACGGGCGCTGGCGGCCTGCCTGGAACTCCTGACGGGCGATACTCTTACCGGAATCTCACGCGTTCCCACAGACATGCCGCTGGAACATCCATTCGGGAGAGGATGGTCGTGGGGGGTGGGCGCGGTTGTGGCACCCAGGTGAATTGGGCTAAAATCAGCGTTGTCCCGGGTCCTTGACCATAAGGTGTCGGCAAGCATTGTTCCTCACGAGCTGCACAACTGAAGACCCCCAACGATGACTCCATGGGATAATGATAGAAGTACTCGCCGTCGAGGAATGTCGTTGCCGAGTGCTTCAGAGATGTCCTCCATCCGGTCCATACCAGAACTGTAGGACACAGTTGGTTCCAATGCCCGCTGGATCCACCCGGAGATCGGGTGTACATGCAACATAGCTAGACCCATAGCCGCTTTCGAGGCCTGAAGGCCCAACGGACATCCCAGGAGGCGCTCATGAGCCGGATGCTGTCAATCGTGCTCTTAGTGGCGACTGCAGCAGTTTCATCTGTAGCACAGATCCGTGTCGATGTCGGGCTGGTCAACGTTGTGGCGACGGTTCTAGACGATCAAGGCCGCTATGTTGCCGATCTCGCCCCCGAGGACTTCATCGTCTTCGAGGATGGCGAGGTTCAGGCGATCAATCATTTCGCACAGTCGCGGGATCTTCCGGTGAGCGTCGGCGTCCTTCTCGACACCAGCGCCAGCATGGAACTCAAGATCTACACGGCCATCGAAGCCGTCGAGCGGTTTCTGCGTCAGATTCACCCGGACGACGACGTCTTTCTTGTCGCATTTGACGACAGACCCCGGCTGCTCCAGGATTTCACCGATGACCGCGACCGCCTGGCGAGGGCGCTTCGCAGTACGCGGGTAAGAGGCGGCACCGCACTCTACGACGCTGTGGCTCTGGGTGTCGACCATATCCGGAACGGAAGACATGACAATAAGGCTATCCTCCTGATCAGCGACGGTCAAAACACCATGAGCACCACGTCGCTGGAGCGTGCACAGCGTTATGTTCGCGAGTCAGAAACGCTCGTCTACGCCTTGGGAATAGCGCCCGAGGGGGAGGAGGCTGAGACCGAGCGAGACAGGGCTACACCACCCACATCGCCTAGCGGAGAGTATAGTCCAGGCAGGATCTCCGGACGCCCCTCCCCTCCTCGACCCCGGGACCTCCTGAGGATGGATGTTTTGGAAGTGTTCGGCGCCATCAGCGGCGGTTGGGCCCGACTGGTTTCAGGACTCTCGGATAACAACCGGCAAAACCAGATAGCGGAAGCCCTGGAAGATGTTGCGGACGAACTGAGGAATCAGTACAGCATCGGATACTATCCGCCCCACCCCCTGGACGACGGCAGGCTGCACAGGATCGAGGTCATCACAACAAATCCAGCCTACAGTGTCCGGCATCGCGGGGAGTACTACGGAGGCTCCGAACCCGATTGATCCGTCCCGTGTGGGGCCGGTTCACGCTGCGTAAGCGTGGCGCAGGGCCTCAGCAAGCAATTCTCATCTCCTGTTCAGTTTCCGTGTCTTGACCTGGCAGGCTCAGGCTGCGTGCGTCCGGAGCCAATATTAACCGGGTTTCAAACCTGTGTGTCCCGAGCGCATGATATACGTACAGCCATGCGAATTGATGTCCTTCTGGAGCGCGGGTGATACGAAATTCGGGCATGCGCCTGTGGATCAACGCTCTCCCTGAACTTCTTCCAGGTTTTCCAAACTTGTTCCGAAGTGCGTGAGAACTTTCTCCGGCTGGAGTCGAACAGAGGTTGCCCTTTACCCAGACGACCCCAATACAGGTTGATCCACGATCGGCAGTTGCTCGATTAAAGAAAATCAAGATGAATGATGGAGGCAATAAACCCCATGTCAAAATTCGCCGCCGTGCCGCTTGATCTTGTCAGGAAGGTGTTGTTGCCAAAGATTGCGACCCCGTTAACTTTGCTTCACATACTGTTGGGCGGTCTGATTGCGCTCGTGTTCGCAGCAGGCGCAGATCCGGCAATGGCCCAGGGTTACATCGGCGACGCACGTCGCGTGGGCATGGGAGGGGCCGGAGACTGGGGTAACACGGCATGGGACTTGGTGGGGGAGGAATCCGGATATCGCTCGATACCCATTCCTATCGGCTTGTTTCAAGTATTGAGCGACTTTGACGTTTTCGACCCGGATTCCGAAGAATTCAATCCTGCGTTGATCATGAGTTACGCTTCAAGCCCGATGCACTATTCGTTCAACCGGGGTGGTTCGGATGTGGGTCGGCAATTCCTGCTCGATATCGTCAACGCTGAGATCAGCCGGGATCTGAGCACATACAGCGGGTTTGTGCCCCGGAGCAGCCTTACCGGGGGAGGTGTCGCGTCCCCGGACTGGGGAAAGACATTCTGGATCTCTGGCGACGGTGTAGGTTCCGACCATGGTTTTCGCGTTGCGGCAGGGCCCTACATTTCAATGGATGCCGGCTTGAGTCTTGATCCCGACCTCGTGGCAGCGTTCAACGGTCCTGACCCAGATGCAAGTTATGCGATTGACAGCCAGACCGCTGCTCAGGGGGCCGCCGCGCTGACTTTGGGCTATCGGGGCGATTCTTCCTTCCTGATGCGGTCAGTGATCGAGACGGCGTCTATATCGCAGTGAACTATAAGTACCTTTACGGCATCTACTATACCGATGTTGACATCGACGTTCGATTCGACACCGACGACATGGGTTTGCTGACACTGTTTCCCACCACCGAGCCTGTCGGTATCGACGTGCTCGCTTCAAACAGCGGTGCCGGGTTCGCACTCGACTTTGCCGGAGCAGTAGTCCGAAACGGATGGGAATTTACGGTGGCGGCTGATGGCGTGGGGAATCGCATGGACTGGGAAGATTTGACGGCACAGCGATATTCGATCCGCAGTGTCATAGACGGTTCGGATTTCGAAGAAACGGTCCTTCCCTCGCCGTCGGAATCCCTGCGTGTCGAGCTGCCCGTCCGCTATTCAGGCGGCGCGGCCTACCACGCGGATGCCTGGTCCGTGACTACGGAGGTGGCTCACGGCTTTCAGGACATTGAGTTTCGCGGGGGTGTCGAATATCGGCTCGGCCCAATCGACGTTCGGGGAGGGACACGCTATTCCAATGAGCTCTTGCATCCCGCCTGGGGTGCCGGGTTCAACATCACGGATGGATTCGGAGTGGATGTGGCGTTCTTCGGGGCAGCGTCGAACGTTGAGCGGAAGCGTGAACTTGGAATGGCACTGTCCCTCCGGCTGACCGCTCAGCAGTGAGGTGGGTTTTGCAGGGGGTTCTTCGATTCAAGCACGGAATTTGATGCGCTGAAGGAACGGTTGCCGGTGTCCTCAAGAGGATGCGTCATGCCCGGGCATCCGCCTATCCCCGCGGACTGGCCGGCATCCCTTCCTCCTGCTCGGGCGTGAAGTCCTCGCCTGGATTGATGAACTGATTCGTTTCGAACTGATACTGCCGGTCGTGCAGTTCTTTGTAGCGTCCGTTGAGCGCCATGAGCATGTCATGACTGCCGCGCTCGACGATTTCCCCGCCCTCGAGCACCAGAATCTGATCCGCGCTGCGAATCGTCGATAGACGGTGAGCAATGACGAAGCTCGTGCGGCCCCGTCGCAGCGCCCGCAGCCCGTCCTGGATCATCGCTTCGCTCTCTGAATCAAGGCTGGATGTGGCTTCGTCGAGAATGAGAATTCGGGGATCGGCTAAAACTGCCCGGGCGATGGCCACTCGCTGCCGCTGGCCACCGGAGAGCTTGACCCCCCGTTCGCCGACGATCGTATCGTAACCGTTCTCAAACCGGTCGATGAATTCCGCACAATGGGCGATGCGGCAAGCCCTGGCGACTTCTTCTTTGTTCACCGACGGATTAGCGAAGGCAACGTTCTCGCCGATCGTTCCATCGAAGAGGAAGTTATCCTGAAAAACAGCACCAAGGAGCTTGCGGTACTCTCGCAACTTAAGGTCCGACAGGTCTTTACCGTCGATCAAGACGAGGCCTTCCTGTGGCTGATTGAAGTTCAGAACGAGGCTGATCAGCGTGCTCTTACCGGAGCCGCTCGAACCCACCAGGGCGGTCGTCGATCCGGCTGGAGCTCGAAAGGACACATCCTTGAGAACGGGTACGCCTTCTTCATACTCAAACCAGACACCCTGGAACTCGATGTCGCCATTCAGCTCGCCGACTGGAGACCGCTCGGCGTCTTCATCGTCCTCGGTCCGCATCTCCATGATTTCCCGGATGCGGTCCAGCCCGGCAAAGGCTTCAGTGATCTGCGTCCCAATGTTGGCCAACGACACCACAGGGAGCGCCATGGTTCCCGTGAAGGCAACGTACATGATCAGGTCGCCCAACGTCATGTCGCCGCGCAACACGGCCTGTCCACCCACCAGAAAGATCACCAGGCCGATCGTACCGATAACAGCGGAGGAAAACGCCATCACGAAAGACGAACCGGTCAGAGACCTGGCAATGTTCCGGAACAGCCTGTGAACGTGCCGTGCAAACACCAGATCCTCGCGCCGTTCCGCAGTATAGGTTTTGATTACACGGACGCCTGCCAGCGATTCCGACAAGCGCCCCGTGACATCCGCCGTCAACTGGCCTCGCATCCGAAACAGGGGACGCAAGCGCTTGAACGTGACTGTCAACACCGCGCCGAACAGCCCCAGAACCCCCATCGTAATCAGTGTCAGGTGCCAGTTCAGGTAGAACAACACACCCAGGGCCAGCACAGCTGTCAGAACACCACCCGTCAGTTGCACTATCCCCGTACCGACCAGATTGCGGATGCCTTCGGCGTCAGTCATGATTCTTGAAATCAGCTCGCCCGTCTTCATGGAATCGAAGTAACTCACAGGCAAGCGGCTGACATGTTCGTACACGCGTTTGCGCATCTCGGTGATCGCCCGCTGTGCGGCCACACCCATGATTTGCGACAACGCAAACGTGGTAATCGCTTGAAACAAGGTGGCGCCAGCGATGACCAAGGCCAGCGTCATCAACAATTCGGTCCGTCCGTTTCCGATCACCTCGTCGATGACGTACTTCGTCGATGCCGGCATCACCAGCCCCAGCATTCTATTGATCAGCATCAAGCCCAAGCCGAGCATCAGGCGGCGCCGATGACGGTGCACGAGCGCCTTGGCTTCGATCATCGCGTGGGAATAATTAACCTTCTTTTTCGGCTTCTTTTCGTTCATGCGCTGCCCTATAGTACACGGCGCCCCGCCGTGGGTTCTATTCCGGTCCTACGGTCGGTATCGTCAACATCAAGCTCCGAAAGGCGAGTGGGTACCCGCCCACGGGATTCTCCGGGCTTGCCCTTGACCTTTCGGAGAGGGCTTTACTTCTCGAGATTCGGGGCGAATCGGGAATAGCCAAGCAGGCAAAGGGGCTTCTGCGAGAAAGTCAGCCGAGTGGCGGGCTGCGCTAATCCTTGACCCAGGTATCAGCGCGTCCACCGGACCTATTATCCCTGGATTAGAATCTGAAGAAAGAAAAACGCGCAGAGCGAAAGTGGGAGCGGCTAAGGTCTCTATCGGAAACTGATCCTGCAAATGTGGCCCGGGAGAGGTTTGCAGGGACTCACGTAATCGTTTCGCCTGAGGCGCTACGTCTCCGCACGGCAATCAGCCCAGCCAGTCCAAGCAGTGCGAGGACAGTCCCGGTAGCGACGGCACGCAGTCGTCGATTCTCCCACATCGCAGCCCCGCCCGGGATGTCCACCCAGACCGTTTGCTGGAAATGTCGCCAACAGATGAAATACGTGCCGTCCACAGTCTCCGCCGGGTGGGGTGTTTCCGAAGTCAGCCCCAGGGTGACGGCGTCACAGCATAGAGGCTTTTCACAATCTGTGCAGACGACGATTCCGCCGTCCAGGGAAGTTTCACCAGTACGATCCGCTTTGCAAGAGCAGTATTTCTTCATGGTGTACCTCCTATTATTCTTATTGCGCGCGGACGGTACTTTGTCAATGAAACCCGACATTCAGAGGAACAGAAAGAATGAGTCCTGGAGCCTCCCCATCCTGAGTTCGCGATAGTTCAAGCGACTGCGGGCGGAGCAATGCTACGCTTGTCTGGTGTGAGGATGCGATGCCCGATGTGCCAGGTCCGAAGAAGGTCTGTTTTGTGGTCATGCCCTACGGTAAACGTGCGACTGGGCTGACGGATTCCGGCGTTCCGAAAGAGGTCGACTTCGATCGCCTTTGGGACGAGGCTTATCAGCCTGCATTGCAGCAGCTCGGCTACGATCCGGTGCGCGCGGACATGGACCTCGGTGCGCTGATCATCAAGGAGATGCTCGAGAGACTGGTGATCGCCCATGTCGTCGCCGCCGACATCTCGATTCCCAACGGCAACGTCTACTACGAAATCGGCGTGCGGCACGCAGCCAAGGAACAGGGGTGTGTGTTGTTGGCCGCCGAGTGGGCAAAGCCGCTGTTCGACATCGACCAGATGCCACGACTGGTCTACCCGCTTGCGGACGGCGCAGTCGGCGAGGACGCGGCCACAGCAGTGCATAACCTCATCGTCGAGAAGCTCCCGGCGCTGGTGGCGGGAACCTCACCGGTGTTTCAATCTGTTACGGGCTACCCCGACACGGAGCCTGCGGCTGGGGAGTCGTTCAAGGGTTTCGTCAGGCAGCTCTCCCAGTTTCAGGGAAAGGCGCGCGCCACGCGTGGAGCCGCGCCGTCAAAACGTGCAGGCAAGGCTCGTTCCTTGGTGGAAGAAGTTCTGGGCGTGGGCGAGGTTCCCCCAGCGGTGGCGCTCGAGTTGCTTTATCTGCTGCGCGACGTGGTCGATTGGAAAGAGACCCAGGCGTACATCGAGAAGCTGCCGAAGCAGATGCAGGACCTTACAATCGTCCAGGAGCAGCTCGCCCTTGCCCGGTCTAAGGCGGGTGACCACGACGACGCTATTGCAGGTCTCGAAGCGCTCATCCAGATGGCCGGAGGGAGCTCGGAGCGCTACGGCCTGCTCGGGGGCCGTTATAAGAAGCTCATGCGCATTGCCGAGTCGGAGGCCGACCGAGCCCACTACCTTGACAAAGCGATCGAGAACTACCAGCTTGGTACCAATCTCGACCTGAACGACTACTACCCAAGCTGCAATCTAGCGCGTTTGTATCGCACTCGCGGTCGCGAAGGCGACGAGAAACTGGCCCAGTCAGCGGCGGCGATCACTCTTGCTGCCGTACACCGGTCTCTGCGGCGCGACCCCTCTGATGAATGGATACGGCCGACACTGCTGGGCGCTGCGTTCGATGACGGCAACGTTGACGAAGCGAAGAAGCTTGCGGCCGAGATTAAGCGCGACGGGGCTCTTCCTTGGAAATTAACGACCACGCTCGACGACCTTAGAACAGCGATCGAGCTCCTTCCCAAGAACGAAACGCAGGATCGACTCCGTACACTCCACGAAGATATCGAAAAACTGCTTTAAACCGGAACAAGGAGATGGGGCCAGTGACCAAAAGTATCGACAACGACGAGGATCCTGAAATCGGGACAGCCGGGCGGGAGTTGACCTCTGTTGCGGACACCGACCGGCTGCCATCGAGCCGGCTTCTGCATCCTAATTCTCCTGCTGAGTCGCCTGACCCTGGGTGGGTATATCTTGTCGGCGGGATGGGAGAAGGTGGTGGCTGAACTCAGCAATGGGCCGGGAACGTTTATCACGATTGATGGTTTCCAGAACCGTGCGGCTATCTTGCCGCCAGCATTCGCAGCGCCATTCGGCTATGCCTGGCCGTGGCTGGAAGTGATTTTTGGCTTCCTCCTGATGATTGGTCTGTTCGGACGGGTGCCAGCGACCGTCAATGCGACAATGCTGGGCATGATCAGTTTTTTGCTGTTGTTTACGGGAGAGCTTTTTCCGCGCCATCATGCCAGTGTGTTTTGTGCAACGGCATTGATGCTGGTCGTGCTCGGGCCGGGGCGCTACAGCCTCGATTCATTGATCCGCCGCGGAGGCTAGTCGAAGCCGCCCTAGCGGCCACAGTCTTGCTTGAGTCTGCGGAGTAGCCTTGCGGGATACGAAGTGGGATACGTCCAGATTCGCAATTGCTTGCCAGTGATGGCGCCAACATAGCAAATGGTCTGTCTGCGTGATTTCAGCCGCGTGCGGTCCCACGGCGTCATCGCGGGCACCAGCGTCACAGCGGGCTGGCTTGCTGCAGTTCGAGCAGCGGACGAAATTTCCTTGCCGAAATGTTCCCTCAATCGGTCGAGAACCGCAGGTACAAAAATCCTTCATAGTTCACCTCTCATGCTTCGTTTGTTATCGAACGGGGTCGTTGCATTGTCAACGACCCGCAACACGCGGAGGAAAACTGTGGGGACTGGGTGCACGAGCGCCCTTCACCACCGAGAATCCGGTCGGTTAAGCAGCTGCAGTCTCTGACAAGCTTGCCGCGAAAGATCGATTGGACACTTCTCCGTCTCTAATCCCCTTCAAGTTGAGCACGCTGTTTGGTCCACGGTGTTGATCGCTTTGCAATCAACTTCGTGGAATGGGCACGTGGTTGGGAGGCCTCTTCGGGCTGTTAGTGCATGACACGAGGGGAACTGAACATCGGCTTCGGAATGGCACTCCGCTTGCAGCTATTTGAAGCGATGGCAATAGATAGCCACAGCAGCACTGGTGTGATGCGCAAGTCCGACCGACGCCGGTCACCCGCAACGGAAGAAGATCAAGAACGAATGATGGTGACCGGATGCAGCCACTACGCCTGATGACAGAGTCGAAATCGGCCCGCGGGATGTCCGCCAACAGGCCCGGTGGCTGGACTAAGAAGTCATTTTGGAGACACCTCCAGCCGTGCTTACCGGTGACGGTGTCCATTCAATCGCAACCCTTTTTTCTACGGAGCCGCTTAAACCCATGAATTCATCGAAATTGAGGATCGGCGTGATTGGTTACGGGTACTGGGGACCCAACGTCGTACGCAACTTTTACAACACCCCCGACGCAACCGTAACCGCGGTATCGGATCTGAGTCCGAAAGCCCTGTACAGGGTTCACCAGATCTACTCTTCGATGGAAGTGACGACGGATGCTGACGATATCCTTACGAGTCCTGAAATTGACGCAGTTGCGATAGTCACTCCAATCTCGCATCACTTCCCGCTCGCCAAGAAGGCCCTGCAGAACGGAAAACACATTTTCGTTGAAAAGCCGTTTACCGGGCGAGTTGCAGAAGCGGAAGAGTTGATCGAGTTGGCGGCACGGAAGAATCTGAAAATCATGGTCGACCATACCTTCCTGTTCACGGGCGCTGTCAGGAAGCTCCGCGAGTTGATCGATGAGCAGACGCTAGGGCGCCTCTACTACTACGACTCCACGCGAGTCAATTTGGGACTGTTCCAGCACGACGCCAATGTTGTGTGGGACCTGGCCCCTCACGATCTTTCGATCATCGACCACCTGATCCCGGGACAACCCGAGGCCATCGTTGCGACTGGAGAGAATCACGTGAGTGGCATCGAGGACATGGCGTACGTCACGATGTACTTTCCCGAAAAGGTTATCGCACACATCAACGTTAACTGGCTTTCTCCGGTCAAAGTGCGGAGCACGATGATTGGGGGCGAGAAGAAGATGCTCCTCTGGAACGATCTCGAGGCCGACGAGAAGATTAGGTTTATGACAAAGGTGTCGAACGCTCTGATGACGGCAACGGGGGGTACGATGTCCGGGTCAATTACCGGGCAGGCGATATGTGGGCTCCGCGTGTGGAGCAGATAGAAGCCCTCGCCGCAGAAGCAAGATACTTCGTCAATTGCATATCGAGCGGGGAAACTCCGTTTAACGATGGACACGCAGGGCTGCGTGTCGTGAAGATGCTTGAAGCCATTGACCAGTCTATGGCGCAAAAGGGAAAGATGGTTTACTGTCCCCCGGCGACGGATACGCCGACGCTTACAGATACGCTGATGGTAGTTGCCGCAGCAAGCTGATAGACGCGACACGCTGGCTTCGATCTATTTGCCATAGCCTTGGCGGAACTCTCGAGCGTAGCGCGCAGGAGTCTATGCGTCGCACGAGAGCAGTGATGCGCGGGGACCGAGCCTGATGAGGGACGGAAGGGACTCGCGCCCTGTCGTAGCGATCGCCCAGCTCCTCAGTCTGCCAGAGGTAGGGTCAACCGGGCAATGCCCAACGCGCCAATCCGTTACCAGAATTGCCAGTGGCCATGACGTAAAGGCCCAGCAGAAGGTTCGTGATCATGTGGGCGGCAATGCAGTCCCAGATGTTCCGGGTCCGGATCATCAGCCAACTGACGAGCGAGAACCACACCAGTGCGGCGAACAGTTCACCCGGGTGTGTCATCATGGGGAAAACCGTGCCGGCCATCAGCGCCCCCCAGCCGACCCTGCCGATTGGCTGAGTACTCCAGCGGTCGGGGTCTTCGACATAGCGGATCAGGAACCCGCGGAGAAACATCTCTTCGGCCACCGGCGTCACCACGGCCAGACCATAGAAGCGAACGACGAGAAAGGCGTATGCGGCCGCCGGGCGGTGCCCGAGCGCCTCGAGCGGGTTGTATCCGACACGTTCGCCTCTTTCAATGAGCCACCCCAGGGAGAGCATCTGTTCCAAACCGAGGTGAACCAGACCAATCCAGGCGACCACGCCAACGACCCCCACGCCGAGGGCCAGAGGGCTCAACCTGAAGGGGAACACGCCATACATCGGCCACACGAAAATGAGCGCCATCGTAGTCAGGGTGATTTTGGTCGCGTAGACAAGCGGATAGAATTCGTATCGAATCAGGCCAAAGAACCTCGAGCCAGACAGGTCCGTTGCTTCGAGCGTGCCGACCAGCATAAAGACGGTCAGCGGAAGCAGGAAAGCCACCCAGGGATGCTCGTTGAGCAGCCGCTGGCGTGTGGAGCCGATCTCAGGACTGATCGAGGGGGTTCGGCGGCGGATCATCCCCTCAGTCTGACAGTGGTCGTCGCAATTTGACAATGCGATCTTCACCGCGGAAGCGCTCTCGTTTCAACCCTCCGGCTCAACCACGCACCATAATCGAGGGGTCGTCTGGGCTGTGTACGCGGCCCTGCGGGTCTGGTATAAAGGGTTGGCCCGGCAACAAGCAGCGGTCGTGATCCGTACATGAGCAAACGCAGAAAGAAAACGCCTTCTAGACGCAGAGCAATGTGGTTGTCGGGAACCGCCCTGATACTGATCTCGGCCACGATTGTTTTCTCCCGCTTCCAGGATACTGCCGACTCCATCGACTATGAAATCGTTACGGTCTATCCACACGATCCCAGCGCATTCACTCAGGGACTGTACTTCGAGAACGGATTTCTGTTCGAAGGCACAGGACGCCGGGGTGCGTCGTATCTACGCAGAGTCAATCTCGACACGGGAATCGTCGCGCAGGAAACCGCCCTTCCATCAGAGTTTTTCGGTGAAGGCATCGCAGTGTTTGGAGACCGGATTTACCAGCTGACGTGGAGTTCCGGAATCGGCTTCATATATGACAAGCAGTCGTTCGAGATGGAAGCCCGATTCACGTATCCACGGGAGGGCTGGGGTCTGACCGAGGATGGGACTCACCTGATCGCGAGCGATGGTTCCGCGTACTTGTACTTCCTCGATCCGGAATCCCTAGAGCTGGCACGTCAGATCGAGGTCAGAGATGCATCAGGGCCCATTCGTCAACTCAACGAGCTCGAGTACATCAAAGGCCACATTTACGCCAACGTCTGGTATACGAATGAAGTTCTGAAGATTGCCCCGGAGTCCGGACAGGTCGTTGGCCGGATGGACTTGTCTGACCTCGTTGAGGAAGTGAGTGTGTCTGATTCAGAGGCCGTTCTGAACGGAATTGCTTATGACGAGGAGGCGGGGCGTGTTTTTGTAACCGGGAAGCTATGGCCAAAGCTGTTTGAAATTCGCGTTGACGACTGAATCTTAAAGTCCTTAATCAGCCCGCCACCATGCACTGATCCACCTACGCGGCAGATGGCTCCTCAGCCATGGCTACGTAGCGATGTGGGGCGCATTCTTTCCCTCGTGTCCCCTTTCCCTGGCCCGGAGCCGTCCATTGTGGAGAGTATGATGAGTCATCACAATGTCGGAAGCCTTCTCCAACCCGCTCCGAATTCCGCAGAACCCGCATGAGGTTCTGGCCCGTGTATTTGGCCATGCCGGTTTTCGCGGCCTTCAGCAAGAAATTGTCACTCATATTGTCGATTCAGGTGATGCCCTCGTTCTCATGCCGACCGGGGGAGGGAAATCCATCTGTTACCAGGTGCCAGCACTGTGCCGACCCGGTATGGGTGTGGTGGTGTCGCCTCTGATTGCCTTGATGGAGGATCAGGTCGCTCAGCTCCGGCAGTCCGGCGTCCGCGCTGTCGCCCTGACCTCCCACCTGGGCCGGGCAGAATCTCAGGCCGCGCGCCGGTCTATCGACGCTGGCGAACTCGACATCCTCTATGTGTCGCCGGAACGATTGCTCACCGACGGTCTTCTGGAACAGCTCGACCGGTGCGAGATCGCGCTGTTTGCCATCGACGAGGCGCATTGTGTCAGCCAGTGGGGACACGATTTCAGGACGGAATACCGAAAGCTTGCCCTGCTCGCCGACCGTTTCCCATTGGTTCCCCGAATTGCCCTGACCGCCACGGCGGACGAGGTCACTCGACGCGACATCGTCGATCAGCTCCGTCTCCAATCGGCCCGGGTATTCATCGCCAGCTTCAACCGGCCGAACATTCGTTATCGAGTCCGAGCGAAAGACAATCCGAAATGTCAGGTTCTGGATTTCATCAAGACCGCACATCCCAGAGAGGCGGGCATCGTGTATGCAATGAGTCGTAAAAGTGTGGAACGAATGGCTGTTTTTCTGGATAAAGAAGGTATTCGTGCGTTGCCTTATCATGCCGGACTCGGCGCTCAAACCCGGGCGCGTAATCATCAGCGTTTCATCATGGAAGATGGTGTGGTGATGGTGGCAACCGTCGCTTTCGGTATGGGCATCGACAAGCCGGACGTGCGTTTCGTTGCGCACATGGACATGCCAAAGTCTTTCGAGGCCTACTACCAGGAAACTGGACGGGCCGGGCGGGACGGGCTGTCCGCCGACGCCTTCATGGTTTACGGTCTCCAGGACCTGGCGCTGCTGCGGGGCCTGATGGAGGAATCGACGGCTCCCGATGAGGTTCGGCGTGTCGAACACAGAAAGCTCGAAGCCCTACTGGGCTACTGTGAAACGGCCCGCTGCAGGCGCCAGGTCCTGCTCGAATACTTCGGTGAACAGATTGATCCCTGTGGCAATTGCGATACATGTCTGGAACCCGTGGAGATGATCGACGCGAGCAGGGAGACGCGATTGGCTCTCTCGGCCATCCACCGTTGCGGTGAATCCTTCGGTAGCCGGCACATCGTGGATGTACTTATCGGAAAAACGACTGAGAAAGTTCAGCGCTTCCGGCATGGTCGACTCAACGTTTTCGGTATGGGGAATCATCTGAACGACCGGCAGTGGCTGGGTATTCTGAGGCAACTCGTGGCCCTCGGATTGATTCGCGTCGACCTGGAGAACCACAGCGTCTTGCGACTGGGCCTCGGCGACCGGGTGATGCCCGTTTTGAGGCAAGAGGCGAGTGTGTCACTCAGGCGGGAACCCGAGCGGGGGTTGCGGAAACCGAAGGCCGAGCGAAAACCCAAGGCCGAAAGGCAGGCGGCCATCCCATACGAGATCTCCTCGCCCGAGGACCGGGCCCTCTTCGAAGCACTTCGGGCTCAGCGTCTGAAGATTGCCCAGGCTCAGCATCTTCCCGCCTACGTCGTGTTCAATGACGCGACGCTGATCGAGTTCGTACGTCACCGGCCGCGCTCGGAGGCCGAGTTTGCCGAGATTTCAGGCGTTGGAAAATCGAAACTTGAGCGCTACGGCGAAACCTTTCTCAACGTGATCGCCGTTTCTTAAAGCGATAGCGGTGCACGGTTGATGGTCGTGCCGCTTCCCCACCCCACCCCAAGCAGCCCGTCCTGCGTATCCTGCCGGGCGGTCACAGGCCGGCCACTGTCGTGGGGTCAGGAGGGGGGGGCGGCCGAAGATGGACCCCAAGCTGAGAGATGCCAGCAGCTAAGGAATAAGACCGCGGCTTGTAGCGGCGTGTAAAGGATCAGGAGTGAGTCGGAATGTTGGAAAGTATGCCCGGTTGCGGAAGGCCGGGGGTATCGGCTGACACTCAACCGGTAAGCGATTCAATCGTTTCTACTTCTTCATCCGTGAGGACGAGGTCAGTCGTTGCCAGATCCTGCTCCATATGGCTGGCGTCTGTGGTGCCGGTCAACGGCAGCATTCCGATCGCCCGCGAAAAACAGAACACGATCTGAGCTGATGTGCCTCCCTCGCGTGCGGCAATCTCTCTGACAAAGGGATGAGCGAGGACGTCAGGGTTGGCCGTGAGGAGAGAAAAGCCCTGATAGACGATGTTGCGTTCCTTACAGAACGATCGCACCTCCCGGTCCCATCCTCGGACGGCATAACAGCGGTTCTGAACCGAGCGGGGAGCTTCACCATGGATGGCACTCATCTGTTCAAGATGGGCCAGGGAAACATTACTGACACCCAGTAGTCGTGTCCGGCCAGCATCGCGTTCCCTGACCATCGCAGTCCAGACTTCAGTGTCTTTATCGGTCCATCCATGGTGCGCAGAGGGGCCATGGAGAACGTAGGAATCGAGGTAATCCGTACCGAGATGCTCAAGCGAACTGGCCATCGATTGCGCGACCTGCGTGGACAGGCTGGCTCCCGGGTCGTACGGCAGCCGGTGGTCCTGACCGGCCAGGTAGGTGAATTTGGTTTGCAGGAAGAGGTTTTCGCGTCGGACCACGCCCGCACGGTAGGCCGCAGTCAACCCCGCGCCCACTCCGGCTTCGTCATAGTGCCGACGCTGGTTGGCGGTGTCTATCCCGCGAAACCCCAGCTTGAGCGCAAGCTCGGTGAGGGCTCGTGTCCGGTCTTCCTTCCATGCAGTTCCATAGAGGAAGTCCGGAACGGGTGTTGACTGATCTGCCGGCATTGCATTGGGCCTCCATGCCCAGGGGGCGTGGGAGTGACGCTGACGTGGGGCTACCGGTTCATGTGCGTGGTGCGTTCTGGAACGACAGTATAGGTGACACGAACCTCTTCCGGGGCCCGGTATGGATAGGTATCAACATCCATATAGCGCTTTGCCAGTGAATCGATATGTGTGTTCGCGTTCGCTTCATCTATTTTTTCGACGCGTCCGCGGACTTCCAGATAGCGGTAGGGATTCTTGGGATCCGCGATGACGATTGCAATTCTGGGATCGCGGCGCATATTCTTGTCTTTGACTCGACCTTTCGCGGAGTTGATGCGGATACGGCTGCCGTCGTAGTCGAACCAGACAGGTGTGACCTGCGGGCTGCCGTCAGGCATCACGGTCGAAAGCGACGCAACGATGGGTTGTTCTAATAGGTCCTTCATTTCTTCAGGGATGACTCCACTCATGAAAAGCTCCTTTTCAGACGGTGAGAATTGAGATCAGCGTTGCGGTGGGTCCCTCTCACAACGCGTCCAACGCGAAAGTATACTTTAATCTTCCATTGCTCAGGTCGGTTGATCGAAGCCTGGACGGTCTGAAGCTACACCTCGGGGTGATCGAGCTGGACCCAGCCTTTTCTTTGCGTAAACCGGGCAGGAACGCGCAAATATCAACCCGGACAGCCTATGACTCCGGATGAAGGCCATGGCTTTGCATTATGATCACAACGTGACGCGAAAAACTGCTTATCTCATCCGCCACGCTCAGAGCCGCCCGTCATCTAAAGTGGCGGAGCCGGCCTGGCCCCTGAGCAAGCGCGGACAGGAGCAGGCCACCCAGCTCGGCCCCCTGCTGGAATCGCTCGATATCGACCGGATGTATTCCAGCCCTTACCTTCGGACACTGAGCACCATAGACCCGTTTGTGAAGAAACTGGGACTGGAGGTCGTTGTTGACCCCGATCTGCGTGAGCGCAAAATCACCGAAGGGGTTCGAAAAGATTTTCCGCAACTCTGGATGCGATCCTGGAAAGATTTTTCCTTTGCATTGCCTGGATGCGAGAACTCCTTCGATGCCCAGCGCCGCTTCGTTGGGGCAGTGGAGGGTACCGTTTCAGATGAGAAACTATTTTTCGGAGTGAGAATCGCGTTTAAAGGATAGAGCGGTAGGGTCTTATTGGTGCTCGCGCGCGGCCAGAAATTAACGTTCTAGATTAGAAAAGAATCGCTCTTTTGGTCACTTTTTAAGCGTCTTCTGGACGCATTTAAAACAGTTTTCACGCATTTTTGGACAGTCTTGAAACGGTCGAGAGCGAGCTAGCGACGACGCAAGGCATCGGCGAAGTGGCGCTGGAGGGCATCGAGGATTTCCTGATCCAGATCGGACGAGCGGCCGAGGAAAGGTCGCGCTGGAATGTCGCCGAAAGGGATAGGACGGCCGGTCCGGGTCGATCCGAACGCGCCGCGATCGGCGCCGTGTTGGTGAGTTGGTGCATAGGCGAGGTTGGTACCCGCCACGGCGGTGTGGGAGTCGGAGTGACTGGTGAGACTTTTGGCCAGGTGGCCGCTAACCTGAAGGATCTGGCCGGGCCATTTCCGCTGCTTGGCGCGCTTGGCCTGGGTGTGAGGGGAAAGGGCTGCCCAGGGGTTTCCGCCGGGGGAGGATTCGCTCTGGAAGGAGTCCTTGGCGCCGACCTCTAGAGCGGCGGCGATCTCGCGCATGGCGGGGCGGAGGTCGGCGCCGGCCCGAGCCAGCCGGTTCAGGGCATCCAGGGCCTCGCGGTGGTCGTATTCGATCTCGATCATAAGACGGACTTCTTCAAACGGCGGCGGAAGATCCCGACCGAAGCAATCTCCCCCCATCCTTTGCTGGCAGCGACCTCTTGGGTTCGGCGCCAAGCCCTAGCGACTTGCGGAGTGGGCATCTTCCAGTACCAGTATAGGAAACAGTCCCAGACGATAGGCGAGATCGGGCTTGCGCGTCGTCCCTTCCAACCGGGAGTCAGCGCCGCCTCCCAGGAAGTGGGCGGATAACGGCGCGCCCGATCATACCAGCGTCGCAGGGTCCCCACGCTCAATCCCTCCTCGGCTGCAATCTGCCCGATGGCGGCACCAATCCGCTCGCCCAACTCGAGCAAGTAGATCACTTGGCGCACGGCTTCGGCGTTCTTTTTGCCGCGGTCGCGCATCGCCTGGGGACAGGATGCCGCCCAGGATTTCAGCGATTCACCAGGCAGTCCCCGGATCGCCGCTGAACTCGTAGCCCCCGGCGTCTTCGAAAAGTCTCGGGCAACGCTGACATACGGGCCTTCACCCTCGGGCAGTTCGTATGGATGGTCGTTCATGCGGCACCCCTCACGTCCCGGTACGCCTGGATGAACTCCTCGGCACGCCGCGGTCATAGGTTCGGGTCCAATCGTTCCAGGGTTTTGAAAATTCGGTCGGAGAGGCGACGCTTGCGAGACTGGTCGTTCTTCTTCTCCTGGTGATGCATCTCGCCTTGCAACAGCAGCCACTCTCGGGCAGCCTCTACAGCGCCATCACCAGCGACCGCGTCAGCCATAAACGCCAAGGCGCGCTCATACTCCACCAGGTTGCGGAACGCGACCGTCAGTTCTTTTTCAAGTTCACCCCACGATCCATCTTCTGTCGCGTATCCGAATTCCCGCGACACCCGAAGAAAATTTTTCAGATAGTCTTGGGGCGCTGCACCACCGCGATCTCGGACGTTGAAGTCAATCACGTCCTCTAAGGCAGATTGGATAGCGTCTTTTACACGAATGATTTCACTCATATCTGTCCCCCGCCTCGAAGCGAGCGATCTGGCTCCTCATCATCGCCACCACGTCCTTCCGATCCGCGTTCGAGATGTAGTTGCAGCGGCCTTCACCATCGCCGAACGGGAAGACCATGAGAATGAAGCCGGTCTTGCGGCCCTCACCCTTTGCGTCGCCGTTGAAGGTGCGATCCAGTTCCCGTGCGGCCTCGTTCATTACCTCGCGGTGTTTCGTCTCAATCGGCGCGTCGCCCAAACGGTCAGCATTTTTGTTCGTTTGATTGGTCATACAACTCCTTTCAATTCCCTGTAGGCCCGGATTGAACTCGGCCACGACTTGCGGGACGATCGCGTTGCCATAGGCGCGCAGTCGTCCCACACGGGCGAATCACCGCATCCCCCGCCGCATCCCCCGGACGGTGCGCCGGGAGAGTCCGGTCCGCTGGGCCACCTCCCGGATGGACCCGCCGGCACGGAGCAGTTCCCGGGCGTAGTCGCGAGTGGCGCGGCGCTGGCGCTCCTGAAGAACCGTCTGGTAGGGGGGCACCTCCACGCGGTTGCCGGCCCAGAGTTGATGGAAGGCGGCGCTACGCGCGCCCAGGGCCATGCGGATCTCCGCCACCTCGGAGTCGCGGGGGATGTAGATCCGGCGTCCCCCCAGGCGCCGGGCCAGTTCCTGGAGGCCGTCCCAGCCCAAGAGTTTCCGCAATTCCTCCAACATGCGTTTCTCTGGTCATTGCCCCGCCGCCCGGGCCTTTCTCTTCCGGTCGTACTCCAGAGCCGCGACCACCTTGTGCAGTTGAGCCGCGGTGGCCCACTCCAGCCGGGCCGGGGCGTGGCGGCCGAACATCCGCCGCAGGATGCCCTCGGCGTAGGCGGCGGGCCGGTCGCCCAGCAGCGCGTAAATCTTGCCCAACAGCGGCCGTTTCTCCGCCGCCGGCCGGGTCTGTCCCCGGCGGTTGAACTCGGCGCCCTGCTTTCGCAGATACGCCAGCAGCTTCTTCCGGCCCGCCGCGTCCAGCTCAGCCGAGGAGCGTACCCCCGCCACCGCCTTGAGCATCTCCCGGTAGGTCTCCTCGTCCAGGCCCAGCTGTTTCCTGCCGATGTGGATCTTGGCCAGCTCGGCCCGGCGGCGATCTTCGGCCTGTGCGCCGGCGCCCATCAGACAGTCGCTTTCAGAGGTGCCTCGTCTTCTTCCAGGTAAGCATCGACCATCTTCTCGATGTCGGAGTCAACGTGGCGCACCACGATCCGGTCTCCGGTGCCGACGATCTCCACGCCCAGCACCTGCAGCTCCCTGGCTTCCAGTTGCTGCAATCCGGCCAGGACCGGCTTGCGGGTGGTCTTCAGCAGTACGTCGATCTTGTCGGGGTGACGCCGCTCGATGGCCCGGATGGTGAAGTCGGCATTGGCGCACGCCAGTTTGCCCCGGCCCTTTTGAAGCCCGACTTTCACGCCGTGGAGCGTCCGCATCCGGGGGCTTTCGAATTGCCCGGGATAGGCCTGGACGTATTCGACGAGCGCCTGCTTGCGTGTCCCGGCTCGACCCGCGACCGCCTTGATCCGGGTCAGGTAGGCACGCTTGACCGCGCGGAGTTCGGCTTCCAAAGCGGCCATCAACTCGGAAAGCGCGGCGTGCGTGTCCGCGTACCGTTCGGCGAGCCGTTCCAGATCCAGGGTCCTCGTGTCCGTCATGATTTCTCTCCTCCTCTTTACGCCGCCTGGCGGCGGCCTCCCATCGCGTGCCGGTCGACCTGCCGCACGACCTCCGCGTCCAGTTCGTTGCGGTGTTTGCGGCACCAGCGCCGCGAGTTGCGCAGCAGATTGCGCAGCGCCCGGGCCGAGCCCTGGCAGGCCGTCCAGATCGCCGCCTGAGTTTCGGCATCGGGACTCTCGCCCAGATAGCTGGCCGTCAGGGCGGCGGCGTCCTTCTCGGTGATCGACTGGCAGGTGGGCGGCCACAGCCCGATCCGGCTGGTGATCTGCCCGAACTTGCCGTCCGGGTCGTAGATCAGGCTCATCAGGGCGGGCGTGCCGACCAGCACGACACCGACGCCGGCGGCGTCACTGATGCGGCGCAGGTGCAGCAGGGCCCGGTCGGTGAGGGTTTCGGCCTCGTCGACCAGAATCACCCGGTCGCCCGGTCCCAGCGCCTCCACCAGCGCGGCCGTCAGATCCGCCACCGTGCGCCGCCGGGCGGGCACGCCGCCAAGCGCCCGGGCCAGCGTGCGCAGCACGACGGGCGCGCCCGCTCCCGGATAGGCTTCCAGCAGCAAGGCCACCCCGGGATGCTCTCGGGCGTACTGGCGCAGCGCCACGGTCTTGCCCACGCCCACGCGCCCGCAAAACAGGCCGAAGTCCCGGTCGTTGTGAACGCGTCCGATGATTTGGTGCACCGCCCGCGCCACCGAAGTCGCGGTGTAGGGGATCTCGGGAACCGCTTCGCGCTCCCGCTCCCGCCCGATGGCGGCTCCCATCGCCTCCAGGTGCGCCGTCGGCGAGGACGGGTACTGGCGCGAAAGCACCAGCGAGACCGTTCCCGTCGAGATGCCGGCCGCGCGGGCCAGCGCCGCTTTGGTGCGCCCCGCCTCGCCCTCCTCGAGCCAGTCCTGAATCCGTTCGGCCGCGGCCCGATCGTCCGGGGAGTAGGGATGTGGTTTCTGGGCCATGTCTTAGTCCTCCTCGATGCAGTCGTAGGGATCGATTTCAGCGGCCGGCGCTTCCGGTTCCGCCGACGGCAGGAACGCGTCCAGCTCCCGCGCTTCAACGTCCAGGGACGGCCGCTCCTGCGCCTGGACTTCCAGCCATTTGCGCTCGATCCGCTTCTCGCGTTGCGTCTTGCGCTTCTGCTGTAGATCTTCGATCCGGCTCGCCGGCAGCCAGGGCCGGGCGTTTACCAGTTGCGCCTCGACGATCTGACGCTTCAGACGAATCCAGACACGGGCAGCGTCGGTGAGGTCGTACTCGACCTGGATTTTCCGTCCTTCCAGCAGGACCAGCTCCGGGGCGCGATAGAGCCGTTTGAAGAGCGTGATCCCGCCGCGCCGCACTGTGCATGTCTCGGCGGGACGCAACAGCACCGCCGCGGGCAACTCCACGGGCGAGCGTTCCAGCCGGGCCCACAGATCCGCCGGCGCGCAGCCCAGGTTTTCCTGATATGTGGTGTTGTAGGCGGCCACATAGTTTCGGACCGCGTCGGCGTACTGGGCCAGGGTCGGCAACCGGACCCGCCCGTCGCGGACCGATTTCTCCAACCGGCGGATATCGTTGTCGGTGCGGCACAACCCGGAGAAGCTGGAAAACCGTCTCCCGACCCGCTCCTCGAACCAGCGGAACCAGCCCTCGACCAGGCCCTTTCCCTTGGGGTTGGCCGGCCGCGTATACATCACCTCGACGCCGACCCGGCTCAGCCAGCCGGTGGACGCCTCCAGCAACAGCCTGTTCTTGAAGCCGGGGCCCGGGTCCACGTGAATCGCTCCCGGCACGTGGTCCTGCTCAATCAATGCCCGGGACAGGCTATAGAGCGTATTGACGGCGCTTTCATCTTCCGCCAGCCACCAGCCCGCCAGATAGTGACTGCGCACGTCGATCCAGATTGTCAGCTCCGGGCGGTAGTGCCCTCCCGAGCGCGGATGCTCGACGAAAACCTGCGCGCGGTGCCCGTCGCCCTCATAGATCATCCCGACGTCCAGACAACTGGAATCGCGCACCACATAGGGCGCCACGTTCAGCCGGTAGTAGTGGATGCCGGCTCGTTTCTTCGCGTGCTCGCCGCCCACGGTGGTGGGCAGCTGATTCAGGTAGCGGCGCACCCGCGACGGGGTGGCCGAGTCGTGGCCCTCGCCCCGCAGCCAGTAGGCCACCGTGGAGCGGGACGGGCGCGTGGGCAGCCATAGTTCAATGGCCCGCGCCTCCCAGCCATACTCTTTCCGCTGCCTCCCACCCCGGCCATCGGTCAGGGCCCGGCCTCCGCCCTTCTGCCAGGCGCGGTACCAGCGATAGAGCGTCCCGGCGCTGGGCAACGACGGGTCCCGATCGCGCAAGGCCGCGATAGCCTGGTTCAGCGACAGGCCTTCGGTGCAGAGTTGAGCCAGACGGTTGCACGCCCCCAGGCGGGCCAGCTCCCGGGCTCCCGGCGGCTTCTCCGGAGCCGGAGATTCCTCGTGGTGGGTCCGAACTGGAGGAGCGCTGAGAGCCGAGGCGCTCCCCCCGTCCCGGCTTTCAGGCTCTTCCCCGGCAAGGGGGACGGGTGTGGTGGCGGCCGCCTTCATCCGCTCTTCCGTGGCCGCCCGCGTTTGCGTTTCTTTTTCGCGTTCGTACTGCCGCGCGGCCGTCCCGGACCCCGCCGGATCTCGCCTTCCCGCAGCCGCCGCTGCTCGCGCAGCGCCGCCTCCTGTTCCTGGCGGCGCACATGCACCTCCCGCCACTGGGCCAACTGATGGGCTTCGGCCAGGGTCAACGGATCGGGTTGACAGGCAAGATCGTCCCAGTTCGGAGGCAGCCACTCGCCCAGCTCCGCGCGCAGCGATGCGTAGACCTCGGCCGCCGTGGCCAGTACACTGGCCGCGTGCAGCAGGATCGACCGCGCCCCTTCCGACAGGTTGCGGGCCGACTCGGCCCGCGTCGCGCCCAGATCCGGCGCCGCCAGCATCGCACTGCCTTGCCGCCCGAGCGCCGCCATCTCGGCCAGCGCCCGGTCCGCCAGCGCCGCCGCTTCCGCTCGGGCCCGCGTCACCGCCGCCGGCAACTCGCTGCCCGCCGCCGCCGCTCCCGTCGCGTAGCGCCGCTCCTGCAACTCCACGTCCTGGGAGGCGACCCGCTCGCACAGACGCGCGTTACTCCGCTCCAGCTGTTGGATCTTCTCGCGGATCATGTCGCGCGGCATCAGGTCCACGTCCTCAATCAGGTCGAACTGCCCCGACTCGTGCAACTGTTCCAGCAGGTCCACCTCGACGCTGGCGAGAATGTCGAGCTTGGCCTTCGGCAAACGGAACAGGTCGTACTTCTTCGCGATCGGATGCATCAGCAGCTTCGCCAACAGCATCGCCTCTTGCGCTCGGCGAGCCGGAATCCGCCGGGCGTTGAGCTCCTTTCCGAATTCGCCGTATGGAAGCATAGCTTTCAGTTTGGCGAACTGCGCTCCCGCCATCGCCAAGAGGAAAACGGACCGGTTGAGGTTGCCGATGGCGCTCTCCCAGAGCACGTCCGTATCGTCGGGCAGGAAAACCTCGATCTCTTCCCCGAGACGCTGCAAATGCGCGACCATCTCCCGGGCCGACTCCTCGATCCCGGCTGCGGGATTGGCCGTGGGCACCAAGGCCAGTGCGTTCTCGGGCTTGGCTTTCATCGGGGAATTTCTGGCCAATTGTTTTCTCTGTAATCGACTGTGATCATTGGAGATAGCTGCATAATTCCAAATGCGCGACATGCCGCGTATTTGCACCCCGCAGCCCAGTGTCGAATTTCTCGGTAATTTTTTCCTCTGTAACCGACTGTGATCATTGGGGATAACTGCATAATTCCAAATGCGCGACATGCCGCGTATTTGCCCTGCCGCACCAATCCGCCGAGCGTTACCCGGCGAGCCGTTTCCGGTTCCCCCCGTAGGGGGGAACCGCTTTGGCGCGATTGTTCACGCAAAACAAGATCTCCGGCCGGATGGCCTTCCGTCCCTCCAGCAGGTCGATCCGGCCCCGGGCCTCGCGCAGTTCCAGCGCCAGGAGGATCTTCTCGTGCAGGAGCTTCTCCACCTCCAGGTCGGCTACCAGTACCCGCTGGTTCAGCTCACCCATCTCCGACTCCATCCGCTGCACCTTCGCCCTGATTTGGTCGCGCGCTTCCATCGCGGCCGTCTGCGCCACCTCACGCGGCGGGCGGGTCGGTTTACGCCGGTATCTTCTCGCCATCGGTCTCCTCAACCACCGTCTCGACCATCGGCCCGTGATTCTCCGGGCTGTCGTTTCTCAACACGCCCGGCAAGATGGCCAGCGGAACGAACTGTGTACAGGTGCAGCTCGGGCATGCCCGGCAACCCGGAGCCACGATCTCCTCGCACTCCACGCAGAACTTCGCCCACGACAACTTCATCACGCCGCCTCCGGTACGGACACCAGCATCCGGTACAGCCAGATCCGCTGCCCTTTCGGGTCACGTTCCTGGCGGCACGCGATCTCGGCGCCCTGCGCCCGCAACTCCGAAACGCAGGAGTTCACCGCGCAGACCTCCGGCCGGATTGCGATCTCCAGCGTCGAGTACTCCCGGCCATCCGCCAGCAGTTCGTGGACGCGCCGCAACCGCGCCGAACGACCTAATCGGGCGGCGTGCATCAGGCTGCCTCCTTCTCCGTCGGCTCCCCCACCCGTCCCCGCTCGGCCGTCGCCGCAACTTCCATGGCGTAAAGCAATCCACCCAGCGTGGGCTCGGAATTTCTATCTGAATATGTCCGCTTGGCGATACGATTAATGAAGTAAAGTCGATGGGCCTTCTTGACGACATCCTTAAGGCGCTCGATCGATGGGGCGAATGGCGCCGCATCCGTGAGGCGCCTGACCGCATAGACAAGCTGGAGCAAAAGCTGCTGGATGCTCTCTCTAATGAGCTGGACTCGATGACCTGCCGGGCTTGTAGAGTCGGTAAGGTTAAGATCGAGGTTCGTCACTGGAAAAGTGACTGGTCGGTCTGGCAGGCTACCGCGCGGGTTTGCAGTGCGTGCGGGCACCGGGACGAGGAAGCACACGAATGCAAGAGCCTGACGCTGGACGACCTCAAGCGAATGGAAAACGTCGAGTGAGCGACTCATATTTTCTCTTTCCCCTTCGCAATACCCAACAGGTCTAGCCTTTCGATCAACATGCGGACTTGACGGCTCGCCTCGAACGCGAGTGCAGTGAATAACAACAGGCGGTCTGTTTCGTTCAGCTCAGAGAACTTGCCCACCAGGTCTTCAATTTCCTTGTCCTTTGCCGCTCTGCCAAAGAAGATCGGATGGATTGTTCGATTGGCATCGAGGAGCGTGAAACCCATCAGGCCGCTTCCCCGCCGCCAAAGATATCGGCATCCTGTTCGTCCCAACCCTGAAGCCACTGTGACGCCAGGTACTGGCCTTTGGCGTCCGAAATGTCGATCGGGCACCAGTGGCGCGGCGCGTTATAGCGTCGCGCTTGGCGGCCCTGATCGCGGGCGAGGGTCGCGGGCTTTTCTGGATCGCTCTTCGAACGAATGGATGGGACTCGGCTCATGCGGTTCCCTCCTTGAGGTGGTTGCTGGAATCATCAGACGGTTTCGGCTCCGGGCGCTCGATGTCTGCTGGCCATTCCAGGTCGGCGGGCCAGTGGTTCGAGAGCCATTGGACGAGCCTTTGGAATGTGCGAATCGTGACTCGACCTCTTGCCAGCCGGTCGAAGATGTTGGAATTCCCGACAGTAAGACGGCCGAGGGTTGACATCCCAATCCCCCGAGTGTTCGCATAGAGATGAGCGAGCCTGATGGCTTGGTTCGTCGAATACATGCGAAAATAGTAGAATATTTTCGATTACAGAGCAAGCTGGGAATCGAATTTTTTCGACGGCATAGACCTATCCTATTCTGGCGTGGCATGATTGCCACAACCGTGAAGTGGACAGATGCGTTCCGAGAAGAGGTGAGGAGAGCAGTGGGTGCTAGACCCCTTGCCGGCGTTGCTGCAGCAGCTGGACTACCACGAGACGCAATTCGCAGCGTTTTGCATGGACATGATCCCAGGCTTTCCCGAGTTGTTGAATTAGTGGACGCTCTTGGCCTGGAGTTCTACATCGGCCCGCCGCGTAGTGCCGCCGACTCTGCGCCGTCTCCAGTAATCGCGCAGGTGGCCGAAGCCCTGGGACTACCCCCACCGACCGGTGTCGAGGAAGTCATCGAAAAAATCGAGTCGCTCAGACGTTGGGATCCGGCTGCTCTGAAGGAGCACTTGGACGAGGCGGAAGTCGCGATCCAGAAGTGGCGGTCGGAGACGATCGATGTGGTTGGGGCGATCATGAAGGAAATGAAGGCGCAAGGTCCAGGGACGTCTGTAGCAGAAGCCGCGCAGGCGGTGCAAGCGCGGAAGGCGAAGACCCAGCCGGACTCCGAACTCGAAGACGATGGTGCGCTGGCTTCCCCGAGGGTGGCCCACGAGGCCGCCCTGGTTCCCGACGTCTTGCCCGTCCCGCTCCGGCGCGAGGTCCGGGCCGCCGCCGGAGACGGGGCCATGAATGACGACGAGACGATCATGGGATACCTGGCGTTTCGCCGGGACTGGTTGGCCAAGTATGGGCTCAACACAAAGCACTGCAGCATCATCGAAGTGAGCGGGGATTCGATGGAGCCGACGCTGCAAGCCAGGGCCATGATCCTGGTGGATCACCAGCGCGTCCGCCGTCTCCAGAATCGTATTTTCGTGGTGGGGATCGATGATGGAGTGATCGTCAAGCGGCTGGCGCATGACAACCGCCACTGGCAACTGGTCAGCGACAACAAACATTACAAGCCGCTGCCCTGGCCACGGGAGGCGCGGATGATCGGGCAGGTGATGTGGACAGGAAAGACCCTGGCGTGAGGATGGTAGCCCGGGGTTTGGTAGCCTTCGGCAAAAAGTAATCACATGGAAATCGCAAGGTTCGTTCTCGATTGCATGAGCCTGTTGCTGACGTCGTGGCCCTTAGTGACGCTTGTTCTCGTGTGGTTCGTGGTCCGGAAGTTCGAGGACCCGTTTAGGGAGCTCATTCGTCGACTCAAGCGCGTTCCTATCCCGGGTACCGACGACGCTATCGAGTTCGAGTTCGCTCGTATGAGAGTGGAGCAGAACGCGAACGAGGCACCGAAGGCAGAGCCCATCGTCCTCGACGACGATCTAAATACACGTGCCGAGCAGGGTGACCCCCGTTCGCAGTTTCGGCTCGGGTTCATGTACGCGAGGGGAATGGGCGTCGAGAAGAACGAAGCCAAAGCCGTTGAGTGGTACCGCGAAGCTGCCGGCCAGGATCACGTCGAAGCCCAGTTCCGACTCGGGTTCATGTATGGGAACGGAATGGGCGTCGAGAAGAACGAAACTGAGGCCTTCTCCTGGCACCAGAAAGCTGCCGAGCATGGCCATGTGATCGCGCAGTACTGGCTGGGGAGCTTGTACGGCCACGGGAAAGGCGTGCCGCAGGACTATCAGATGGCCTATATGTGGTGCAACCTGGCCGCATCCCGGGCCACCCGCATGTCTGAACCGCTCATTGTTGCGTCCCGCGACAAGTATGCCGCGCGGCTATCCAGCGAGCAACTCGCGGAGGCCCAGCGCCGTGCGCGGGAGTGGAACGACGAGCACCCGTGAGAACCCATCCCGTACGTAGCTGAAGATTGAGAGGAAGGTCCGGCGGTCATTGATCATGGCAGCGTCGATACGTCGTCGACAGGAAGTGGCCCAGCATTCTTGGAACGACCCCGAAGTCCTTCCTGCCCGGTTTGCGTCTTTCCGCGGTCCGCAGGCGAACCCGGTTCACTTACTCCGGCGGGGCCGTCTGGAGTGTGCTCCGCGAAGCGTGGCCTTGAATCCCTCGTATCGTGTTCCCGGAGCTTGATCCCACGAGCCAGCGGTCATAATCTGACGCATACAGGCCGCTGTGGCTGGATCGGGGTCCGATAGCTCTGTGGTTTGCAGGAGGGCGCTCCCCGAAGCGTGACGTCCTGTCCCCACTGTTTCATTCCTCTTTTCGGTGCAGCAAAGCTCCCGCCCGATTGCGGTTCACGCCACTGGGGTCCAACGGGATGAAGTTGTAGAGAATCTGGCCGTCGGGCGTCTCGGCGACGACGGACAGGGAGCCGCGCTGCTTTCCCTCTTTCCCCTGGAAGACCTTCAGGTAGCGTTTGCGGAACGTTCCGTCGGAGTAGTAGGTCATCCAGACTTCATCGGGATCGGCGAGGGTGGGGAGGATGCGGTTGGCATAGCGTTCGCGGTGCTGGTCGAATTTGGCGGTGACGTGGGCGATCTTGTCGCGGTCGAGAAGGACTTCCTCGACGGGAGTCCGTACACGGCGGCGGGGGCGCTTGCCGGACAATCCCAGCGTGGCCTGGACGGTTCGCGCGGCCTGCGCGGGGGTCTTCCCGGCGGGAAGCTCCGGCGGTTCCTGTGTCGGGGAGAGATCCCGCGCATGGGGCAAGCCATACTGCTTCCAGTCCGGCTGGCCGGAAACCGCCCGGGCGGCGGAGTCGACGGGCCGGGTGAAGGCGGCGCGGCCGGGGTTATAGGACCAGCCGGGATCGGGGGTGAAGGCGCGGCGTTTGTTGCCTTCGGACCAGGAGACGCGGGTGCCGGGCCGCTCGATGATCTCGCCGGTGCGCTTGTCCAGTCCGGCTTCCTGGCGGATCTCCCGCGCGCTGGTTTTCTCGACCACTTTGAGTCCACGAGCCTGGACCTGACGGCGGCTCAGGGAGCGCACGCGGCAACGGCAGCGAAAGCCGTTCGGCGGGTAGATCGAGCTCCAGATGGGATCATCGGCGGGGAAGACGCGGCCGTGCAGTGCGCGGTGGGAGGCGCGGGTGGATTTGTCGCGCACGGCGAGGTATTGCCAGAAGGGCCGGGCTTTGGCCGTTTCGGCTTGACGCTGGTAGCGGCCGGCGGCGAAAGCGGTGTCGATGTTGGTGCGCAGGATGGTGCGGATGCGGTGAGCCGATCCGAGCTGGACGCGCTGGGCGCGGCCCTGTTCGTCGACGATGGTCTGCTTGCCCCACCAGCCGGCCTTGCGCAGCGCGGTTTCCAGTTCCTGGGCGCCTTGCCGGAGGGTCCGGCCCTGGGCGAGGGTGCGACCGACAATCTGCCGGGTCTGGGCCAGCAAGTCGAAGCGGGTCATCCTGGCGACGGTGAAGGCCCGGTCGTGGGCCTCCTGCCAGGTCTCCCACCAGTTCCAGTTGATCGTAAACCCCTTGGAGCGGAAGTAGGCAACGGCCTGCTCGGGCGGGAGCGTCATGGCGTGGCCGAGGTCGACCGAGTTGGGGTCAGGCATCGGCGTCGCTCAACTGTCCCCAGGTCCGGGCGGTGAACAGCACGCGCCCCAACAGGTCCTCGAGCCCGCCCGCGTCCATGTCGGGGTAGCGTTCGGCAAGGCGGGAGCGGAGCTGTTCGGGATCGTCATCGGCCGCCTGAAGCAGCGGCCGGACCAGATCCTCCTCCATGCCTTCCATTGCCTCGGGGTCTTCAACGGCGTCGATCGCGGCATCGAGAGCGCGTTCCCAATCCTCACCCACATCGCGGGCAAACTCCAGCCCACCGCAACGGGGACACGCGGTCATCTCGTGGGCGTCTGCCGGGGGATCGCCGGGGCCGCCGGCGAGCAGTTTCTCTCCGGCCTGGGGCGGCGTGAGGCCCAACCGCTCGTAGGCTTCGCCCTCGCCGATGGGGAGGTAATGCCGGGCGGTGTCGAACAGTTCGGCCCAATCCTTGCGCGCCTGGGATTCCTCGTAGAACTGATGGCGGGGGGCGGGGACCTCGGGTCCGAAGTTCAGGTCCGTGATCCAGCGAAAGAGTCGGTTGAGGGTGGCGCTGACAATTTCCCGGTCGGACTGCTGGACCGCGCGCTCCCGGCCCCGGTGGGTTTCGGAGGCGGCGCGGGAGCCCTGGCCCTGGATTTCGGTGGCGAGGGTCTGGCTGGTGAGCGCCTTGGAGAGTTCGCGGTTGCAGACGTCGATCAGGCGTTCCTGCGGGGTGGCGGACGACTGGCTGGCGGCCGCCTCGGTGATTTCGATTTCCGTGTTTTGAGGGACCACGGCGGTGACGTCGCGGACGAGCCGGGAGAGGCGCTGTTGGAGTTCGTCGGCCGTGCCCTCGGCCGTGCCTTCGGGGTATTTGCCGATGACCCAGGGCAGGCCGTACTTCTCGCACAGGGAGACGAAGTAGCGAAAGCCGGAATGCTTGAATGTGTAGGGCCAGAAGCAGGAGGAGAAGACGGCCACCGCGTAGGGGTTGTCGTGAGACGCCATATGGCGGCTGAGCAGAAAGCGCCGGGGCGGCACCGCCTCGCCCCGCAACGGCTGGCCGCGGGTCAGCAGGCGCAAGGCGTTGTCTTCGGAGGCGAAGGTAAAGCGGGCGGCGGGCCGGTCGAGGATGCGGGCGGGCACGAGGGTGGAGCCATCCCGTTCCCAGACGACCTCGTGGACGGCGTAGCCGGTAAAGATGGCATAGCCTATGGTCCAGATCAGATCGCGCCAGTCCAGATCCGGGCCCGGGGGCCGGGCCATCACATCGCGGACCAGGTCGAGCGCCCGGCGGGCTTTCCTCGAATCATCGCCGGGGATGAGCCGCCATTCGAATCCGAGCAGCCCGGCGCGGACCGAGCGCAACTCGCCCATCACGTGGGGGTCGTAGCGGATGGCCTCGTAGGCGTGCTGGTCGCGGCCCAGCTTGCGCAGGACGGGATCGGGGTTGGGCAGGCGCTGGAGGAGGGCGTAGGCGTGGCCGGGGTCCGTCCAGCGGGCGGCGATTTCGGGTCCGGTGACGTCAGGCATCAGTAGGCCTCCCAGTGGATGGGGGCGCGGTCGGGCCGGGGCGCGGAGCGGATGGCCCCAGCGCCCGCCCAGCGGCCGCGGGTGACGGCCAGGGCCCAGAGCATGTGCAGGGCGTCGGGCCCGTCGTCGTGGGCGGCATGGGGGAAGTGCTCGAGCTGCCCGATCAAGGTCGTCTGCTCGCGGTGGAGCTGAATCAGTTTGTTGGCCACGTGCGGTTGTAGTGACTCGATTCGGAGACGCTTGTCGGTGTGGGGCATCACCCCCAGAGCCGGGACCGGGACGCCGGCCTGGGCGGATTGCTTCACCAGCTCGGAGCGGAAGAACTCCTGAAACTGCGTGGCCTCGACCGACCAGAGCCGGCAGTGGTATCGGCGCTGCAACCCGATCACGTCCTGGATGATCTGATCGGGGGGACGGCGGCGGATAAGGGCCTCCAGAACATAGAGCGTGCCGTCGCCGTCGAGGGCGCCGACGAGAATGGCGGAGGGATCGCGTCCGGCCCCGGCCCGGCCCAGGGAGGGATCGACCGCGCCGAAGGTGGCCAGGGCCTGGGCGGGGGGCTCCGACCAATAGCTGATGGAGCCGGCAAAGACGGCATCGGGTCCGGCCGAGGGATCGTTTTGCTTCTCCCGGGCGAAGTCGGTGGGATCTTCCGCATGCTCCAACATCAGGTCAACCAGGGGACGGGCCTCGGGCCAGGACACGTCGGCTCCCATGTCCATGTCGGCACGGCGGGCGGCGTAATAGTTCCGGGCGGCCGCCTCGCCGTGGGATTGTGCCCGGGCGGCGAACGCGTCCCACAGGTCCATGCGGTCGGGCCAACGCAGGATGGAGCGGAAGATCCGGCCTGCCCACAGCGGGGAGTCGATGAGGTTCGATAGCAGGGAGTCGTAATGGAGCTTGGTGCCGATCACAATCAAGTCCAGCGATCCGTCGGGCGGCCCCACGTAGCGCACCGCTCCGCGCCACCATCGGCCGAGCTTTCCCCGTTGCTCGGGAGTGGCGACGAAGGTGTCATTTTCCAGGTCGTCGCCGATGACCAGATCGGGACGATGCGGTCCATGGCGCAGGCCCCGGATTCTCTGGCCGCTGCCCAGGGCCTGGAGCTTGCGGTTGTCGCCGGTGACCATCACGGTCTCCCGCCAGGGGCGGCCGATGCCGGTGGCACGCGGGAAGTCGGCGCGCAGGCGCGGGTTGGCTTCCAGCTCGGCCTTGACGGCGGCCAGCAGGGTGGCGGCCTGCGGATAGACATCCGAGATCAACAGGACGTAGCGTTTGCGGCGGGTGAGGGTGGCCCACAATACCAGGGCCAGCGAGACGATGGTGCTTTTGCCCTCCCCGCGGGGAGCGGCGACGGCGATCCGGGTTCCCTTGGGGGCGTCGATGGCCTGGGGCAGGCGTTCATAGAGCCACTGGTGCAACCGGGACGGCCCGAAGGCGAAGTAGTGGGGGAGATAGGTCTCCGAGAAGAACTGGAAATCCCGCCGGGCCCGTTCGGTCCGCTTGCGGGAGGCGGTGCGGTCGGCGGGGAAGCCCTCGACCTCCATCTCGATCTGGCGCCGCAGCGCGTCGGCATAGGCCGCCAGTTCGCGGCTGAATTCGCCGGCGGTCAACTTGCGCGGCGCGATCCGGTCCATGGCTAACTCCACTCCGCCGAGAGCGCGGCCCCGAAGGGTTCGAGGATCTCGATCAATCCGGGAGCCAGCTCGGGGTGATGCTCGTGGAGGAAGCGGCCCAGCCGCTCCAGCGTTTCCAGCGCGATGGCCAGCCGGGCCAGCCGCGGGTCGGCGCCCCCGGCCGCCTTGACGGTCTTGGCGTAGGCATCGGAGAGGCTGGCGATCGCCTGTGCCGTCTCGATCGGGTCGCCCGGGGCCCGCTGCAACCGGGCCAGGGTCGAGGTAAAGAGCGTCGAAAAATCGTGCAGGACGCGCTCGGTGACCGATCCCAGTCCGCCCTCGGCCATGCGGGCGGCTTCCCGTGCCCGGTCCCAGTCGTCGCCCCCCTGCCGCGCCCGGCGCTTCCAGCCGCGGGCCGTGGAGGCGGGCACGCCCGCGCGGCGGGCGGCCTCGGGCAAGGGCGCCCGGTCCCGCACGTAGGCGGTCCGCACCTGCTGTCGCTGATCGATCGATCGCACGGCCCCTCAAGGTCCGACGAAGGAGCGCAGTTTGGCGACGATCAGGGAGACGCCGATGCTCACGCCGGTCGCGATGGTGGAGGCCGACAGGGCCGCGCGGGTCTCGACCGAGCGGAGGCGGTTATCCATGCCCTCGACCTTGCCGGTCAGGTACTGGATACTGTCGCCCTGGGCGTCGAGTTTCCCCTCGATGCGCCCCAGCGCCCGGTTCATTGTGTTGTCCTCGCCCATGATTTGGGTCCTCCCTGCTTTAGCGGTGCTTCTGTCCCGGCGGCGCCATGGCCCGGTCGCCAAACCACCACAGTGCGGCGGTGGAGGCGGCGAAGACGACCGAATAGACGATGTAGGAGAGCAGGCCGACCACGGCCTCGGGAGACAGAAACTCCAGGACGCTCGACTCGCCCTTGAGGATTCCCGTCAGGCTGATCCAGACCCACAACACCAGGAAGGCCAGAATCAGGGTGAGTACCGGGCGCCAGAGACTGCGGGCGTTCAACACCCACGGCGACAACTTGTCCGAGCCGAGCATGGCCTGCTCTCCGGCCATCGAAGCCGACAGCGCCGACCAGGACCCGGTTTCCTTTACGATCTGAAGTTCCGCCTCCGTTTCTGAGGCGCGGGCCTGAGATTGCAACTCCATCAGCTTCAGCTCGTGCGCCCACTGCTTCTCTTCCCACTGCTGGCGTTGCTGCTCCTGGAGATACTTCGAGCTGATGCCCAGCACGGCCCCCAGGAAGCCCCCGCCGAACAGTCCCGATCCCAATGACGCTAGGAAGTCCATCGCCGTTTACTCATTTCGCCCCCGAACCACAGGGCGCGCCCCGGACGGGCGTCCACGTGCAGAAACGTCTGGTACTTGCCCATGCCGGTGAATCCCGCCTCGGCCGCCGCCGCGGCCAGCTCGAAGCGGTTCAGGCCCAAAAGCGCGATATCAAAGGTGTCGCCCACTTTGTGCCGGGACAGCGGGGCGCCGCCCACCCGCGCGTTATGCAAGGGGTCGCGGTAGGCCGAGTTGACGATCAGGGGCCGCCCGATAAGGCGCCGCAACCGTTCCAGCATGTCCCCGGCCGCGATGCGCGTCTTGACCGACCCGTCGCCCCGGCTGGCCAGCTCCCGCGGGGCGAAGTGGGTCCAGGGCCACTGACGGGCGTCGATGTCCCGCCAGTGGGGGGCGGCGACCGACGCGGTCACGTCAGCAGCCAGCCCAACAGGAAGTCGGCGGCGAACAACACGAGTGCCGCGAAGCTCTTCCAGACGACGACGAACTTGAGATTGCCCCACAACCCGGGCCAGAACGTGGCGCGACTCTGCACTTTCTTCTTCATGGTTTTCCTCCCAGGGAGAAAAAATAGTTGAAAAAATCCGCTTTTTTAAGGGGGGCACTGCCCCCCCTAAGAAACGGGAAACACTTTGAGAGACTAAGCCTTATCGTTTGAAAGGTTTAAGAGCTTCTGAAAGGCGCGTTCCACTCCCGCGCCTCCTGCACTGAGAATCCACTTCTCAACACGTTCAAACCCAATTAAATCAATTTAATGAAGCGCAATAGATAAACCTCTGTTTTAGGGGGGGCAGCGCCCCCCTTATCTTTGGTGTTTTTTTCGTGGAAAATCGCGTCCATGACTGGACTCGCCGACTGGTTCGCGGTATTTCGCGCGGGACGGCACACGGCCTTGAGCGGGCAGACGCGCACGGTCACCCGGTCCGACCTGGACCGGATCGTGGAGCGTTACGACGGCGCGGGGCAACCCTCGCCCTGCGTGATCACGCACAACGAGCTGTACTCCCCGTTTGCCTATGCGCAGATCGCGGATCTGCGGGTAGGCGCAGGCGACGTGCTGGAAGCGCGTTGCAGGCAAGACACGATCGAGCCGCAGTTTGCCGCGCTGGTGGCCGACGGGCGGCTCTATAACCGCAGCGTGCAGCTGTTGCCCGACGAGGACGCGGGCTGGCGGCTGGGCCATGTGGCGTTTCTGGGGGCGGAGCCTCCGGCCGTCAAGGGCCTGGAGCCGATCCGCTTTGCGGCCACCGGCGTGGTGTTTGCGTCCGAGAAGCCCTGGGAGCAGGTCGAGGCGGTGTCGCGCTGGGCCGATCTGGCGGGTGTGGTGCGGCGGCTGGCGCAGCGGTTGCTGGAGCCGGACGACGCCGAGGCGGTGATGCCGGACTGGATGGTCCAGGACGCCCAACGCGAGGTGGGCCGCGCCCAGGAACGGGCGGCCCGGGAAGTTGACGAGGAGGGAGATATGAGCAGAGCCACGACCTACAGCCAGGCCGAGTTGGATACGGCGGCCGAGAAAGCGGCCGCCAAGGCCAAACAGGAGTTTGCCGCCCGCGAGGCGGCGCTGGAGAAAGAACGCCGGGCCCTGGCGCGGGGCCGCCTGAAGAGCCGCGTCGAGGAGCTGATCGAGGCGGGCCGGGTGACGCCGGCGCAAGCCGAAGGGTTGGTGGAGTTCGCGCTGGTGCTGGAAGGCGCCGCCGCGCTGGAGTTCAGCCGGGGCGAGGGGGCCGCAACGGTCCACACCAGCCCGAACGAATGGTTGTTCGCGTTCCTGGAGAAGCTGCCTGTCCAGGTCGAGATCAACCGGGAGACCGGCGGCGCGGGCCCGGAGCGGCCCGATCTCGCCGATGCCGGAGAGATCCGGCGGGCGGCGCTGGAATATCAGGCGACCGAACAAGAGAAGGGCCGCCGGGTCAGTGACGCCGAGGCGGTCCGGCACGTGACCGGGAGGGGAGCATGAGCACGAAGGGAAGATATCGATTCACCGTGCCGTTCGAAGCCGGAGCGGCGCTTAAGAAACATCGCATCGTGAAACACGGTGACGCCGACGCCCAGGTCATCCACGCTGTGGCGGGGGTGGACCCGGCGTTGGGCGTGACGGACCGGCCCGCGCCGGAGGGCGAGACCGTGGACGTGTGCGTTTCCGGCATCGTGGCCGTGGAGTACGGCGGCGCGGTGACGCGCGGGGCCTGGCTCGGCGCGGGAGCCGACGGCAAAGCCGTGGAAGCGGAGCGGCCCCGGATCCAGTCGGCGGTGGTCGACGGCGCGGCCGCCAATACCGACATCACGGTGACCGGGATCGGGACCGGTGACGCATTGGCCGCCGTCGTCTTGCTCGACGGGGATTCCAGCGCGAGCCACCTGCCGGAAGCCTCCATTCACGCCGCCGGCACGATTCGGATTACCAATGCCACGACATCGAAGAAGCTGCTCGTCGTGTGGCGCACGCCCGCCGCCGCGGTGATCGGGCGGGCGCTGGTGGCGGGCGCGGACGGCGACATCGGCCAGGTGCTGCTGGCTCCGGGAGCCGTTTGATCCGCGCTTAATCTTTGACTGAAGGAGAGCCGAAATAATGCCGAAAACAATCACCTCCGAGGGAGCGAGCCCGTTTCCCCACGATCCGGCCCGGACGGCCATCGTGCAGATGTACGCCGAGCCGGGAATGATCGCCGGCCGGGTGTTGCCGCCGACCCCGCCGCTGGGCAAGAGCGAGTTCAAGTGGTTCCGCTACCTGATCGACGACAGTTTCCTGGTGCCCGACACCCGGCTGGGCCGGCGGTCGACGCCCAGCCTTGTCGAGTTCGAGGGCGAGGAAGTCACCGACGCGACCCAGCACCACGGCTTGCGCGATAGCGTCCCGCAAGAAGACGTGGACGCGGCTGGAGCGACCGGGACCAGCGCCCGGGAGTGGGCCGATCCGGTGGATACGGCGGCGATTCGCATGACCCACCTGCTGCAGCTGGACCGGGAAGTCCGGGTGGCGAACCTCGTGTTCGGGGCGGGCCACTACGGGACCGGCTACAAGGAAACCCTCGCGGCCGGAGACCGTTTTGACGCGGAAGGTTCCGACCCGCTAGGAACCCTGGAGACGGCGCTGACGACGCCGATCTTCCGGTCGAACGTGGTGGTGTTCGGGCAAACCGCATGGAGCGCCTTCCGCCGGCACAAGGCCGTCTTGGCTGCTACGACGCAAAGCGGCGCCGAGTCGGGGCTGGCCTCCCGGCGGGCGGTAGCCGAGTTGCTGGAAGTGGACGAAGTGCTGGTGGGCCGCAGCCGCGTGGCCGCGAACCGCGAAGGCCAGGACCTGGAACTCGAGCGGGCCTGGGGACCCCATGTGGCCTGCCTCTACCGGGGCGCCTACGGCGGGGCGGCGGCGCCGGGCGGGGTGGCCGGATCGGAGCAACAGGAAGGGCTGCGCTCGGACCTGGGCCGCGTGACGTTCGGTTTCACGGCCGTTTACGTGCCGTTAAACGCCTCTTCCCGTTTCAACGAGGGGCTGGGCATCAAGGGCGCGACCGAGTTGATCGTCCGGGAAAGCTCGAAAGAGGTGATCGCGGGCGGTACCGGATTCGGGTACCTGATCTCGGGAGCGGCGGCCTGATGCGTTGCCGCCTGACGACGGGATACCGCAAGGGCGGGCGGCTTCTCCCGGCCGGATCGGTCCTCGACCTGGCCGCCGCCGAACGCGAGCTTCTGGGCGCGGGCGCGGTCCCGGCCGAGGAACCGGAACCGCAACCCGCGCCGAAAGCGGATGATCCGGAGACGGGCACCGACCTGGCGGCCACGCTCGAGGAGATGGACACGGTGGACCCGGACCGCGAGCGCCCGGATTGGTGGACGCGCGCGGGCAAGCCGGAAGTGGGGGAGCTGCGCCGGCGCGGACACGTATTGTCCGCCGCCCAACGCGCCGCCGCCTGGGAAAACTATCTGGAAACCCGGAGCCGTTGAGGAAACGATGACCTGGTTAACGATCGCCGAATTGCTGGAACGCTACGCCGACGAGCGCGTCGCAACGGCCGTCAAAGCGTCCGTGGAAGCCGTCGCGGCCATCCGGGCGGGTGAGCCTATCGAGGACGCCGAGACCGTCCGCATTCAAAACCGGATTGAAACCGCGATCGCCGACGCCATCTCCGAGGTGCAATCGGCGGTGGCGCCGCGCTACGCGCTGCCCCTGGAATCGGACCCGCCGCCGCTGGTGAAACGCCTCGTGGCCGACCGCGCCTTGTTTCACCTCCACGGGGATACGGTGCCCGCGGGCCTGGAGGATCGGCACAAAAGCAGTCAGGAGCTATTGGAACAGCTGCGCAAGGGAGAACGGGTCCTGGTGGACGCCGACGGTACGGTGATCCCGCAGCGCCCCCGCGTTCGCATGAGCTCGGGCGAGCCGGAGTTCGCCGGGCCGGGCGGCGCCCTGGAGGCGTACTGAGATGGCCCGGTTGATGGAGGTGGCCGACGCGGCGGCTGAGCGGATACGGGCCTGGCTGCCCGGCCTCAAGCAGTGCCGCGTCCATGCCGGGGTGTTTTCCAGGAGCGAGCTGGAACGGCTCTCCACAGCGACCCCGGCGATCTATTTGAGCGTGATCGGCACGCACGGAAACACGGCCGTGGGCGACGGGCGCCGCAACGTCGAGGCCGAATTCGCCGCCTCGATCCTCACGCGCGACGTCGGCGAGCGAAGCGCCGAGGAGGTGGCCGAAGAGATCGGCGCGGCCTTGCTCGCGCGGGTTCCCGCTGAGCAATGGGGACAGACGGGCCTGGGCGGCGCCACCGAAGTGCGGCTGCGCAACGAGTTCTCCACCGTGCTGGCCGAACTCGGCGTGGCGCTCTGGATTCTGACCTGGCGGCAGCCGATTCGACTGGCTCCCGCTGCCTCCGAGGACGTGGATTGCCCGCTGCTGCCGACGGAGGTGTACCTGTCCCAGGAGCCGGAGACCGGCCGGGCGCACGCAGCCGACTACGAAAGAGTGACGGGATGACCGGAACGGACCGAAACGCGGAATTCGAACTGGCCGAACTGGCCCGCCGGCTGGCCAACCTGGTACGGGTTGGCACCATCCAGGAGGTGGACGCTTCCACCGCCCGGGTGCGGGTCCAATACGCCGAGACAGGCGGCGGGCCCGTCCTGACCGGCTGGCTGCCCTGGATCACGGCGCGGGCCGGCGGCGACCGGAGCTGGTGGGCCCCGGAAGTGGCCGAACAGGTCCTGCTGCTGGCGCCCTCGGGCGAGCTGGCGCAGGCCGTGGTCCTGCCGGCCCTCTACCGGCAGGCGTACCCGGCGCCCGAGAGCGATCCGGACAAGCAGACCCGCGTCTACAGCGACGGCGCAATCGTGGAATACGACCGCGCGGCGCACTATCTGCGGGCGGTGTTGCCCGGTGGAGGCACCGCCGAGCTGGTCGCCGACGGCGGGGTTCCGGTCGTGGGGGACGTAACCGTGACCGGCAAGATCACGGCCACGGCAAACATTGAGTCGCAACAGGAGGTCGTGGACAAGACCAGCTCGATGCATACGATGCGGGACGCCTATAACAACCACGCCCACTCCCCGGCCGGGCCGGGCCCACGGATGTAACGATGGCGAAACCCACCATGACAGACAGCGTTGCCGTCGATCCCGTGGCTCCGGCCGCGCCCTATCTGGGCGGCAAGCGGGGGCTCGCCAGGCGGCTCATCGCACGCATCGAGGCCATCGGGCATCAGTGCTACGCCGAACCGTTCGTCGGCATGGGCGGGGTGTTTCTGCGCCGACGGACGAAACCGCGGACCGAGGCCGTTAACGACATCAACCGCGACGTCGCCACGCTGTTCCGCATCTTGCAGCGCCACTACGACGCATTCGTCGACCTGCTCGGTTTCACGCTGACCTCCCGCGCCGAGTTCGACCGGCTTCAGGCCACCGACCCGGAGACGCTGACCGACCTGGAGCGCTCGGCCCGCTTCCTGTACCTGCAGCGCGCCGCATTCGGCGGCAAGGTGTGGGGCCGGACGTTCGGCGTCTCGAAAGACCGGCCAGCGCGCTTCAACGCCACCCGAATCGGCCCGATGTTGCAGCGTCTGCACGCGCGCCTGGCCGGGGTGGTGATCGAGTGTTTGCCCTACGCGGCATTCATCGGGCGCTACGATAGCCCCCAGACACTCTTCTATCTTGATCCGCCCTATTGGGGCTGTGAAACCGATTATGGCAAGACGGTGTTCGAGCGCGCGGATTTTGCGCGGCTGGCCCAATTGCTCGGCAATCTCGCCGGGCGTTTCATTCTATCGATCAACGACACACCGGAGACCCGCGCCTTGTTTGCCGGTTTCGACATCGAAGCCGTTCAGGCGCCGTATTCGATCGCACGAGAAAACCGCCGCAAGTTCGGCGAGCTGATCGTCAGCGGCCCCACACACGGAGCGAGCCTATGACTCAGACACAACCGTATCGAGTCGAGCGCGATTTTGTACTCGGCGCCCGTATGCACCGCCGGGGCCAGACGGTGGCCTTGACCGGCAGGCAGGCGCGCCATTTGCTCCTGGGCGGGTTCCTCGAACCGGAGCCGCGCCCGGAGAAACACGCGGGCAAGCGGCCCGAACCGGATGGCGACACCCCGGCGGCGGAGAAGAAAGCGCCGCGCGGCCGGACACGAGGCCGGAAATGATCGGCATGGACGCGGAGACGGGCCGGGCCTTGAGCGGCATCGCCCACCTGCGTCAATCGATCCGGGACATTCTGACCACGCCGGTCGGCAGCCGCGTGATGCGGCGCGACTATGGTTCGCGCCTGCCCCATCTGGTGGATGCGCCCGTGAACGAAGACACCCTGGTGGCGATCTACGTGGCCACGGCCGAGGCGCTGCTGGCCTGGGAGCCGCGCCTGCGGCTTGAACGGGTGCGGGCCACGCCGCTCGGCGGCGGACAGGTGCGCATCGACCTGGAAGGGCATTATCGGCCCGAGGGCCGGGCGATCCAACTCGACGGCATTCTGGTATGAGCGCCGCCTACACGCCCATCGATCTCGCGCAGCTGCCGCCGCCCGACGTGGTGGAGCCGCTCGACTACGAAGCAATCCTGTCCGCGCTCGTGGCCTATCTACGCGCGAGTGTGCCCGAATTCACGGCGGACCTCGAAAGCGAGCCCGTCTACAAGATTCTGGAGGTCATCGCCTACCGGGACCTGCTCATACGCCAGCGGGTCAACGACGGGGGCCGGGCGGTGATGCTGGCCTACTCGACCGGGGCCGACCTGGATCACCTGGTGGCGCTGCTGGGGGTCGGGCGGCAGGTGATTCATCCGGGCGACCCGGAGGCGCGTCCTCCGGTTCTCCCCACCTACGAGTCCGACTCCCGGCTGCGCCAACGGGCGCAACTGGCGCTGGAGGGTCTCTCGACGGCCGGCCCGGCGGCCTCTTACGAATTCCATGCGCGGGGCGCGGACCCGCGCGTCAAGGACATCTCGGTTGCCAGTCCCAGTCCCGGCCAGGTGCGCGTCGTGGTGCTTTCCAGTAAAGGCGACGGCACGCCCGAGGCCGACCTGATCGTGGCCGTGCGGGCCGCGCTCGATGACGAGCGGGTCCGGCCGCTCTGCGATTCGGTCACCGTCGCAGCCGCCACCATCGTCCCCTATACCGTAACGGCAACCCTGGACCTGGACGATCCGCCCGATACCGAACTCGTGCGGTCCGCGGCCGATGAATCAGCCCGGCGGTACGTGGACCGCGCGCACCGGCTGGGCGTGGATGTGACCGAGAGCGGTCTTTACGCCGCCTTGCACACGGGCGGCGTGCGCCGCGTCACCCTGGCCAGTCCCTCGGCGGACGTGGCAACGTCCGTCACACAGGCCCCGTACTGCCAGAGCCTGACGGTGGAGGTCTCGAATGCGTGACCTGCTGCCCCCGAACGCCACTCCGCTCGAGCGCGCCCTGGCGGCCGCCACCGCCCGCTTGAGCGACGTGCCCGTACCGGTAGGCGATCTCTGGTCGCCCGAGCGGTGTCCCGTCGAATGGCTCCCGTGGCTGGCCTGGGCCTTGTCGGTGGATGAATGGGACAGCGGCTGGCCCGAACAAAGAAAACGCCAGGCCATTGCCCAAAGCGCCGCCTTGCACCGCCACAAGGGCACGGTCTGGTCGGTCCGGGAAGCGTTACGGCGGGCTGGCTACGCCGCGGTGGAGTTCGACGAAGGACCCTTTAGGCTGGCCTACGACGGCAGCGCCGGTCACGACGGCACGGAAACCTACGACGGCAGCGAGCACTGGGCGCGCTTCGACATGCTGCTCGATCTGGGCGAGCAGGTGGGCGTCTCGGCCGCCGAGTCCCGGCTGATGCGATCGATCATCGAACGCTACGCCCCAGCCAGCCGTCACCTGAGAACGGTCTCCCGCCAGGCGTCGATGGAAGACCGGGTCGGGGTGAGGGACGCGGTCGCCGGCCAGGCGGTATTCACCTATGAAGAGACGCTCCCGGAAGGACCGCGCTATGACGGGAGCGCCGGTTATGACGGCTTTGGGACGTATGGCATCCGGGGCGACCTGTTGGAGTTCGCCGTGATCGGAAACGGGCAACGCGTCGCGGTGACGTTGTGATTGTCAACGATCGGATCGTGCCCCCGCGCGGCGCGTTCGCTTTGAAGGTGTATTACCGGGGACGGCTGATCGAATCCGGCCGGGGCGACAACCTGATCGTGGCGGCGGCCTCCGAACCTCTGGCGCGCCTGTTGGCCGGCGAGGGCCAGGGCCAGGCGGCCACGAAGATTGGATTCGGCATCTCGGCCACCGCGGCCCTGGAAAGCGACACCGCGCTGGTCGGCGCCTACATCAAGCCCCTGGCCGGACACGATTACCCGGCCGCCGGGCGGGTGCGGTTCCGCTGGGCTCTGGGGCCGGCCGAGGCCAACGGCAAACAGATCCGGGAGTTCGGCTTGCTGGCGGAGGACGGGACGCTCATCGCCCGCAAGGTCCGGCCCGCGGGGGCCATGATCGAGAAGAGCGCGGATCTGAGCCTGACCGGAACCTGGACGATTATTTTCTGAACGGAGTCAGCGCGTGGCACAACTACCCGAGACGAGCGAGTGGCCCCAGGGGATCTATCAGCTTGAGGTCGACGACCCGGTTCAGGGCGGCTCCGACGGGGTCTCCAACACCCAGGCCAGGCAGCTGGCCAACCGGACGCAGTACCTGAAGGATCAGGCTGACGGCCACGCCACGCGGATTGAAACGGTCGAGGCGTCGGCCACGGAAAACGCCGCCCGGATCGCCGACCACGCAACCCGGTTGAGCGCCGCCGAAGGTGCGGGCCCCGATCTGGCGCTCCACTACTTCTGGAGAGACTGAATGGCCCTGAAGAAACTATGCGATCCCGTTCTGTTGACGGCCACGGCCAGCCAGCTCTACACCGTGCCCGCCGGGAAACGCCTGGACGGGTTCGAGCTGATCCTGGCCAATACCATCAACGCGGAACGCGGGGTCGATCTGTACCTGGGAACCTCGGCTGCCAACAGCACGCAACTCTACTCTCAAAGCAGCCCGAACGGCTTGCGGATCGAGAGCCGAACACAGCACTGGCCCTACATCGTCGATTCCCGGCAGGTCCTCCACGCCGGCGACGGTCTCTGGGCCAGGGCGTCGCACGGCTCCAGCATCGTGGCACATGCCTCCGGCGTCGAGATCGACGATGCTGGCGCGATTCCCGCGCGCCTGTTCGCCCCGCAGCTGCTCCCCGCGGCCTCCACCACTTTCTACACTGTGCCGGCCGGGACGATCTGCTTCAACTTTGAGCTGGTGATTTGCAATGTCTCCACCGCGGCCGCCAATGTCTCCAGCTATCTGGGCCACAGCGGTTCCAGTGGCGCCGACCGGAACCGGCTGACCTATGGATTGACGATCGCGCCCGGGGAAACCCTGAAAGTGCCGCTCCGCCAGGTGCTGGCGGCCGGCGACAAAATCATCGCCCGGTCCAACCGCGCCACCGCCCTGGCAATCCATGGGTCGGGGTACGTGACCGCAGCGAGTTAGGAGGAATCTGGATATGGGGAGAATCACCAGCACCAAACCCGGCTTGACCTCCGCCGATATTCGGGCGGCCGTGGCGGCGGCGCTCGCCGCGCACAGCTTCGATACGCCGCTCACCTCGGACCAGGCTCAAGCCGCGGCCGCCGCCGCGCTCAGTGCCCACAGCTTCCTGACCGAGGCCCAGGCGCAATCGGCCGCCGAGTCGGCGCTGGCGGCCTCCCCGCCCTCGCCCATCGCCTCGATTCACCGGGGGAGCATTAGTAAAGCCATTGCGGCCAGTTCCGTTAGCCATACGACGGTGACGATTTCCAGCGTGGAGATGAGTAAGACGTTCGTCAATATTCTGAAATCCTCGGGCGACGGCTACCGTTCCTACCTCCGAACGGTCCGGCTGGAAAGCGCCACGCAGATCCGTTTTGATTTTAATGAGGCCTCGTCTGAGCCCCATGAGTCTGTGTCCTATGAGGTCATCGAATTCGCCTAAGGGAGGCACCCATTGCATATCAAGAAGATCATCGAGCTGGACGAGGGCAACCGTTGTTTTCATGAGTTCGAATACCAAAGCGAAACCAAAGCCCCCGTCCTGGCCCCCGGCCACATGGACGTGACCGCCCGGACCGACGGCCCGTTCCTGGGGAAGGTCTACGAAGCGGCGACCGATACGTTTTCCGATCCGCCCGCCGAGTGACGCCGCCCCCGGACGGAAGTGAAGGAACTTAAAAAGAAGAGGAGGCACCCATGCCCGAACAATTTCTGCACGGCGTCGAGGTCGTCGAGATCCAGAACGGCCCGCGCCCCATCCGCACCGTTCGATCCAGCGTCATCGGCCTGGTCGGCACCGCCCCCAAGGGGCCGGTCAACACGCCGGTCTTAATCGCCGGCAGCCGCCGCGAGGCGGCCCGGATCTTCGGCTCCGGCCTCGGGACCATCCCCGACGCCCTCGATGCCATCTTCGACCAGGCGGGCGCCACGGTCGTCGTGGTCAATGTCCTTGATCCCGACACCCACAAAGTGGCGGTGGCCGCCAAAGACTATACCTTCGGCTCCGACGGCCGGCTGACGCTGGACCATCGCGACGCCGGCTCCCTGACGGTTCAGTCTTCGGACGGCACCACCACCCACGCGGCGGAGACCGACTACACCCACGACCCCGACACCGGCGTCGTGACCCGCGTGGCGGCCGGCGCGATCGGAGCCGGGGCGACCGTCAAGATCGCCTACGACCGGCCCGACGAAACGGCCGTCGGCGTCCGCGATGTCGTGGGCGGGGTGGATGCCGCCACCGCCCATGAGGCCGTCGCCGCCAAGGACTATACCTTCAGCAACGGTGGCACGTTGACACTCGATCATCGCCACGCCCACTCGCTGGAGGTGCAATCCTCCGACGGCGCCACCACCTACGCGGCGGAGACCGACTACACCCACGACCCCGACACCGGCGTCGTGACCCGCGTGGCGGCCGGCACGATCGGAACCGGAGCCACGGTCAAGGTTGCCTACGCGGTGGGCGGGCCCGGCCCCGGCGCCTACCAGGGCGTGCATGCGCTGCTGGGTGCGGAATCCGAGGTCGGCGTCCAGCCCAGGATCCTCGTCGCTCCGGGCTTCACCGCCCAGGTGACGCGGACCGTGCGGACGATCACCGGCGCTCCGGTGGTGGCCGAGCTGATCGGTATCGCCGAGCGGCTCCGGGCCGTCATCATCGCCGATGGGCCCAACACCACCGACGCCGAGGCCCTCGCCTACCGCGGGCTGTTCGGCTCCCGCCGCGTCTATGTCGTCGATCCCTGGCTCAAGGTCTGGGACACGGAGGCCGGCGCCGAGGCGCTGGAGAGCGCTTCGGCCCGCGTCGCCGGCCTGATCGCCAGGAGCGACCACGAGCGCGGTTTCTGGTGGTCGCCGTCGAACCGGGAGATTGCCGGGATCATCGGCGTGGGACGCCCGGTCGACTTCGCCCTGGGCGATCCCGCCTCCCGGGCCAACCACCTCAACGAAAACGCGGTCGCCACCGTCATCCAGCAGGACGGCTACCGGCTGTGGGGCAACCGGACCTGCGCCTCCGACCCGAAATGGGCGTTCTTGTCCGTCGTGCGGACCGCCGATGCGATCAACGAATCGCTGCTGCGGTCCCATCTCTGGGCCGTGGACCGCAATATCACCAAGACCTACCTGGAAGATGTCGCCGAGGGGGTCAACGCCTACCTGCGCCACCTCACCGGAATCGGGGCCATCCTGGGCGGCCGCTGCTGGGCCGACCCCGAGCTCAACGCGAAAGACCAGATCCGGGACGGCAAGGTCTATTTCAACTTCGACTTCACCCCGCCCTACCCGGCCGAGCAGATCACGTTCCGCTCGTCCCTGGTCGATGACTACATCGAGGAGATTGTCTAATGCCGATTCAAGACATTTTGCGCCAGGTCAACCTGTTCGTCGACGGGCGCGGCTACATGGGCCGGGTCGAGGAAATCGAGCTGCCCAAGCTGACCGTCAAAACCGAGGAGTTCCGCGCCGGCGGCATGGACGCACCCGTGGAGTTGGACATGGGCATGGAGAAGCTCGAATCCACCCTCACCGTCAGTGGCGTCGACCGCGAGCTGCTCAAGCTCTGGGGCGTCGCGCCGGGCAACATCACCCCGCTGAGCGTCCGGGGTTCCCTGCAGTCGGAGGACGGCACGGTAACGACGGTCGAGGTCCGCCTCCGCGGCCAGGTCAAGGAAATCGACTGGGGCACCTGGAAACCGGGCGAGAAGGCGCCGCTCAAGATCATGCTCGCCCTCCGTTACTACAAGCTCACCCACGGCGGCGAGCTCGTCCACGAAATCGACGTCGAAAACATGATCCGCGTCGTCGCCGGCGTCGATCAGCTCCAACAGCAGCGCGACGCGCTGGGAATCTAAGTGGAGAAGAAACGCATGACGACCGCCACGATCAAACTGAAATTTCCCGTGACCGCCGATGGGACCGAGATCAAACAACTCCAGATGCGCCGCGCCAAGGTGCGCGACATGCGGGCCGCCGAGAAGGCGTCCGGCGGCAGCGCGTCCAGTATGGAGATCCACCTGTTCGCCAATCTGTGCGAGGTGGCGCCCGCGGTCATGGATGAGATCGACATGGCCGACTACACCAAGATCCAGGAGACGTACGAGGGTTTTTTGTCCCGCAAGTAAACCTGCGCCGCGACCGGGCGCTGGTCGCTCACGTCTTCCATCAGCCGTTGTCGGAGATCGACGCGCTGGATCTGGATGAATTGGCGGAACTGGCCGAAGACGCCCAGACTCTGGTCAAGGCGATTTACGGGTCCCGGTAGGATGGCCTCAATTAAAGGTGCTGCATGCCTGACGGCTCTCTTAAGGTAGGCATTGTTGTCGGTGCCGCCCTCGGTAAAACTTTCGGCTCGACTTTGAAATCCGTCGAGCAGCGCTCCAGGAAGCTTGGAAATACGCTGAAGAAAGCTCGCCTGGGCACTGCTCTCACCGGCGACGTTGTCCAATACAAACAACAACTCGACCAACTGCGGAAAAAACAATCGCAAGCCGGCGGGTCCAGCAAGAAGCTCGCCCGGGAGATCGCCAAGGCCGAGCGGCAATATCGGGAAGCGACGCGGCGCGCCAAGCGCTACGGCGTCGAAATTGGCCAAGCCGCACACCGGCATCGTGAGTTTTCCCGGACGGCGAAAGATGCCACCCGCCAGATTGGCCACCTGCAGCGAGAGCAACGCAAGCAGTCCCGCGTGGGGCAACAGGCACGCGGCAATCGTCTTGGCACAGCGGCGGGTCTGCTAGGTCGTGTCGCTGGCCGCATTTTCAACACTGTTTTCAACCGGACGGCGAAAGATGCCACCCGCCAGATTGGCCACCTGCAGCGAGAGCAACGCAAGCAGTCCCGCGTGGGGCAACAGGCACGCGGCAATCGTCTTGGCACAGCGGCGGGTCTGCTAGGTGCGGGGTACGTCGCTGGCCGCATTTTCAACACTGCCATGGGACTGGAGGAGCAGACCATCCGGCTCAACACGGTGATAAACGCCGAGGATGGCGATACCGCGGCGGCCGTCGAACGCTCCGTGCGACACACCCGCGAGGTCGCCAGGCGCACGTTGTCGAGCGAAGCCGAGCTGCTGGAGATCCAATACGAACTCAACTCGGCTTCGCTGTCGGAGTCGGCGGCGCGTGTCGGTAGCGAGGTAGCGAGCAAGGTCGCCACAGTCACCAAGGGCGATGTCGGGCAGGTCGCTAAGATCATGGGCGGTGTGTTCAACAACCTGGGTGACTCGATCGAGGGATCGAACGTCGAGGAAAAGCTGGGACGCATCGGGGACGTGCTCACGCAGACGCAGTTCAAGTTCGCTTTAAGCAACTTCCGGCAGTTGGGCGAGGGGATGGCGGAGGCTGCGGCGAGCGCGAGTGCGAATCGGCTGTCATTGGAGCGGACGGCGGTGGCTATTGGGATCATGAACACCGCGCAAGTCACGGGCAGTCGTGCCGGCACAGCCATGAATGCCGTCCTGCGTCAAATGAACAAGGCCTCGGAGGAATTGGGGTTTACGATCCACCGGGATGCCGAGGGCAACCTGAACCTCGGAGCCACGGTGGAGGGACTGCGGAACTCACTGGCGGTCTATGACGATCTGGACGAGCGCAATCAGAAGATCCAGGAACTCTTCGGCGACGAGGGTATGAAGGGCATCATCCCGCTGATGGACGGACTGGAGCAGTACAAGAAGGGTTTGGAGTCGATAGAGGGGGCGGGAGGCGTGGTGGACAAATCCTACCAGAAGTTTCTCAACAGCTCGGGCGGCCAATGGAAGATGCTGACGCAGAACGTGTCGGCGGTGAGCAGTACCATCGGTGGGACACTGTTGCCCGCGCTCAATGCCGTGCTATCGCCCTTTGCCGCGGCAGCCCGCCTGGTTGGCAGCCTGGTCGACCGCTTCCCCGTCCTGGGCTACGTGATCGGCGGAGTGACACTCAGCATCGGCGGACTCATGGCGACGGGGTTGGCCTCCAGCTACGTCTCCTCGCTTTGGAAAGGTTTCATGGACTCCAACACCCGCTCCTCCCGCGTGATGGGCAAGACGCTCAATTGGACCCGGGGGCGGCTGGCTGCTTTCAACGTCACCGCATTGGTGACCGCGGCTCGTACGAAGGCTTTGGCCGCGGGTGGTGCGATCAAGAGTTTCGGCAGGTCGCTGTTGGGCTTGGCGAGTCGGGCCATTCCGATGGCGATCGGTGGGTTGCGGGCACTGACGGGAGCCGTGATGGCCAACCCGATCGGACTGATCATCGGCGCCATCGCCCTGGGCGGCTTTCTCATTTACAAGTATTGGGAGCCGCTTAAAGCCTTCTTTTTTGGGCTTTGGGGCGGCATTAAACCCGTCTTCTCCGCCGCCTGGGAGGGCATCAAATGGCTCTTTCTGAACCTCCATCCGCTGGGCCTGGTGATCAAACACTGGGAGCCGATCAAGGCTTTCTTCGGCCGACTTTGGAGTGGGGTTCAATCGATCTTTTCCTCATTCTGGGAGGGTACCAAATCGATCCTTACGACGGCCTGGCAGGGGGTGGTTGATTGGCTGGGCGGCGTCTCGCTCTACGACGTGGGTGTCGCCATCCTCACCACGCTGGGCAAGGGTATCCTCGGCACTGGAAAATGGTTGCTGGGGAAGGTCAAGGGTGTCTTTGGCAAGGCCCGCAACTTGTTGCCCTTCTCCGACGCCAAAGAGGGTCCGCTGTCGGGGTTGACCGCCTCCGGCCGGTCGATTGTGGGTACGCTGGGCGAGGGCGTCCGGAAGGCCGGCCCTCGGGCCCCTCCAGCGGCCGCTGGCCCGCGCACTCACTACAGCCACAGCTGGACTGACCCTGGCCTGGCCCGTCGCGGCCGCGGTGCCCAATCTGGCTATCGCCAGCCCCTCCATTGTGGCTCAATCGGCCCCGGCCTCGCTGGCGCTGCCCGTGCCCATCTCGGCTGCCACCCCGGCCCCGGCCGCTGAACCGGCCATCCACTACCACTACGGCAACAATCAGATCACCATCCACCAGCAGCCCGGCGAGGATGCCGAGGCCCTGGCCAGCCACATTCTGCGCGAAATCGAACGCCGGCAGGCGCAACGCCGGCGAGAAGGGCTCTACGATACCCCGTAGCTATATGATGGCCTTGGGAGATTACCGCTTCTCCCTCTCCACCGCCGCCTACCAGGAGTTGAACCGCTCGGCCGAATACCGCTGGCAATCTCAGGAGCGTCTCCAGCGGCGTCCGGCTCAACAGTACCTGGGTCCCGGGCGGGAGGAGATCGCCCTGAACGGCACGATCTATCCGGCCTTTCGCGGAGGCTTGGAACAGCTCGACCGGATGCGCGGGGAGGCCGGAAAGGGAGAGTCCCTCCTGCTGGTTGACGGTACCGGACGGGTATGGGGCCAGTGGGTCATCACCCAGGTCGAGGAAACCCACCGCGTCCCGTCCCACGACGGCACGCCACGTCAACTGGAGTTTCGTTTGCAACTCGCCCGGTATGGGGAGGATGTTGCCTGATGCAGTATCGCACCAGGGACGGCGACATGTTGGATTGGATCTGCTGGCGGCACTACGGCCGGCAGGCCGGAGCCGTGGAGGCCGGAGCCGTGGAGGCCGTGCTTGAGGTTAATCCCGGCTTGTCGGACGCGGGTCCCATCCTGCCAGCCGGACTCGTCATCGCACTGCCCGAGCTGCCCCAGCCTGGCCAGACCGTTGACACCGTGAGGTTGTGGGACTGACCCGAAATGAGGCCCGCCTACCGCATCCTAGCCGACCGGCGCGACGTCACCGCTGCTATCCGCGACCGGTTGCTCGCCCTGACCGTTACCGACGCGGCCGGCTACCAGTCCGATACCCTCTCCCTCCGGCTCGATGACCGGGATGGCAAGATCGAATTACCGCGCAAGGGTGCCGCGCTGGAGGTTTGGCTCGGTTACGACGAACGCGAGCTGGCCGGGGTGGGGCGCTATACCGTCGATGAAATCGAGCTGAGCGGGCCGCCCGATACCCTCACCGTCCAGGCCAAGGCCGCCGATATGCGCGCCACCCTGAAACAGCACAAGACCCGCGCCTGGCCCAACACCACCATCCAGGACATCGTCCACACGATCGCCCAGGAACACGGCCTGGAGCCTCGCGTCAACCCCACGCTGGGCGCGATCCGTCTCCCTCACATCGACCAGACCGGGGAATCCGATCTGCACTTTCTGACGCGGCTGGGCAAACAATATGATGCCGTCGCCAAGCCTGCCGGACCCTATCTGCTCTTCGTTCCCCAAGGCGAGGCCCAGAGCGCCAGCGGGCAGGCCACCACCGCCGTGGCGATCCATCGCGCCCAGACAAGCCAGCACCGCGTCACGCTGACCGACCGGGGACAGCACCAGGCGGTTCTCGCCTATTGGCAGGATCTGGAAGGGGGTGAACGCATGCCCGAGCGCGTGGGGGACGGCGAGCCGGTCTTTACCCTCCGCCATGCCTACCCGACCGCGGAGGAAGCTCGGGCCGCGGCTCAAGCCAAACTGAACGCCTTGAGTCGCGGGAACGCGACAATCAGTCTAACCCTGAAACCCGGCGATCCCACCGTCGCCGCCGAAGCCCGGCTGACTCTTTCCGGCTTCAGGACGGGCGTCGACGGGGAGTGGATCGCCACCCAGGTCACTCACGAGGTGGGCAGCAGCGGCTACACCACCCGCGTGGAGGCCGAGACCATGACTTAACATAATATTTTGGAATATTTTCGAATTTATCATCTACGTGTTTATTGTTTCTCATCTGAAACGTTCGCTTACAGGCAGTGAGCCGAATCGTGACCGACGAGACGAGCCCGACCATCGCGATCAGCGCTCATGGAAACGTTATCGCTCTCATGCTCAATCACGTGGAGCCCGGCTACGGGTGGGAAGAGGCGGATCGGTTGAGAAATCCGGACGTCGTAAAAATAGACCTGACCGACACAGGCCTCACTTGGGATCGGAGTTTCCGCCTTGCCGGCATTGACAACATTGTCACCCCCCACGGGGACACACCCATCGATTGGTAAGTTTTGACTGCTCTTCCGCATGGCCCGTTGCGGGCCATTACGGGCACAATAAGGACAGGCCTGTGGCGGTAGGGGGAACGAAGCGTAGTTGATAGTTCGTTGAGGAACCCTTCCCGAGTCAACGCTGTCGGGGCGGATGGATGCGGTGCTGGGGCAGACGACGTATGAGAATTGCAGCATAGAGGTTCGCCATCGACAAACCCTTCCATTTTCGCCGATTTCAGGAATCTGACCTGCCCGGGATCCTGCGGATCATTCAGGAAAACCTGATCTGGAACCTGTCCGAATCTGCACGCACCGACGGTTTCCTTTCTGTCGATTTTTCGCCCGAGCAGGTAGTGCGAATCAACCGGAGCGTTCCGATTATCGTTGCAGAACGGGGACAGTCTATAGTCGGGTTTCTGATGGGAAGCACTCTGAGCGAGAGCGCCCAGATTCCTATTCTCGTCAAGATGATCGAGTGCTACGACTCGCTTCACTTCGACGGGCGCCTCCTCAGCGAATACCGGTCTTATGTGTATGGCCCTGTCTGTGTCGGCCGGGCCGTCCGTGGGCAGGGAGTCCTCGAAAGTCTCTTTCGCGAGTGTCTGCTCCAAATCGCCGGTCGATTCGAGGTGGGCGTGCTATTCATTGCCGCCGACAACCATCGATCCATCGAGGCGCACCGGCGTAAGCTCGGGATGGAGTGGGTGGGTGACTTTGAGTTCAACGCGAAGGAGTTTCACGTTCTCGCGTTCCACCTTCCGGGTCCGCGAATAAAGAATACCCGTAAAGATTAACGAAACTATATAATGGCGCCCATTCTCAGGAGGTTGCTGTGATCGATCGATTCCGTATCGTGTTACCGGCCCTGTTTGTCAGTCTGAGCGCTTGTGCCCCGGGCGATCCCATGGCGACTGGGGTGTCTGGTGTGTCTGATGGCGACGCGGCGGGTAGCGCCGTGCCTGCAGGGACGCTGCACAACGGGCCCGCGTTCCAGTTTAATGAAATAGCCGAGGGTGTTTACCATATCGTGAGTACGGGGTCGCTGACCGCCGGTGCGAATTCCGTCGCGATCGTTAATGACGAGGATGTGATGCTGGTCGATTCCCACATCACTCCTGCTGCCGCATTCGTGCTCCAAGAAGAACTCCTCAACATAACAGACAAACCGGTCCGCTACGTCGTGAATACCCACTATCACTTCGACCACGCTGACGGGAACCAGGTGTTTGGCGAAGAAGTGGAGCTGATTGGTCATCGATTCACGCGTGAGGCCCTGGAAGGGAATCCGTTGGAGGGGCGGACGTTCCAGACCTTCACTTCAGGTATTCCAGCGCAGATCGAACAGTTGCAAAGCGATGTCGCCGCTCGGCCGGAAACAGACCGCGCGGACTTGGAAGAGCAGCTCTTTGTTTTAGAGAACTACCGCGACGCCCTTGCCGAAGTCCGACCCACGCCACCGAATCTGACGCTGGATCGAAAGATGACGATCTTTTCGGGGGACAGAGAGATCCAGTTGCTGTTCCTTGGCCGTGCGCACACCGGCGGTGACGTTCTTGTCTACCTGCCAGCCGACGGCATTCTGAGTACCGGTGATCTGCTGGTTGAGGGCCTCGCGTTTATGGGAGACGCATTCGTCAACGAGTGGATTGACACCCTGGATGCCGTGGCTGAACTGGAATTCGATACCGTGCTGCCCGGACATGGAGCGGCCTTTACCGGGAAGGACAAAATCGCTTCTTTCAAATCCGTACTCGCAGACCTCTGGACACAGACAAACCAACTCCACGGACAGGGTGTTTCAGCTGCAGATGCCGCGGCCATGGTGGACCTGACGGTCCACAGCAACGCCTATCCGGAGATTCAGGGCCCGGGCGCCAATGCTCTGGCCGTTCAGCGGATCTACGATTTGCTGGATGGGGCAGAATAAATGGTTCGTGGACAGAGACCTGATGCGCAATCGGATTTCCGTCCCTGAACTTACAACTTATTGCCGGCGGACTTTAGAGGCCAGCCCGAGACTCTCCAGCAGGCGGACTGTGTACCAACCGAAATCGACCTGCCACAGGTGTCGGCTGAACGATGCTGAGTTTGGAGCGGCGTGGTGGTTTTCGTGCCAGTTTTCGCCCCACGCCGTTAGCTGCAGCGGTCCCAGCCACCATATGTTCCGCGCCGATTCCTCTCCGATGGGTACGTCCTTTTTCATGTGAAGTATGCTGTTGACCGCAGCCTGCAGGTGCAGAGCATAGGCGAGCCGAATTCCGCCGAGCCAGAACAGTCCGGGCCATCCAAACACAAACCATCCGCATGCCAACGACGTCGCCACCAGGGGGATATGGATTCGCTGCCAGAATCGATAGCGTGCGCCCAGTAAGTCCGGACACCATCGGCTCAGACTGCACGGCGGTGTCTGGTAGAGACATCGCAAGTGAGCCCACCAGAATCCGCCGTAGCGGGGGCTGGATACATCGTCCACCGTATCTGAATGTGCGTGGTGGTATCTGTGATTGGCAACCCAGGTGCCGGGAACACCGGAACCGTTGAATACTGCAAAGAAAATGAGCAGTTGTTCCGCATACGGGTTCAACTTGAGAGCGCGATGAGACAACGCACGGTGATACGCAACAGTAGTTCCCAAACCTCCAAGACCCGTCATTGCAAGCGCGGTCAGGAAGACGGGCCACCCGGGTAGAGGAAACAGGACGAGGCCTAGGGTGGCTAATGCATGGATCAATATGAGATAGACGAAAACTGAACGGTCACCGTTTTCGGTTTTGTACCACGGCTGTGTCCATGGATGAGGGCGAACCTGCCCCGGAATCTGCATTCGTTTTCCCGCCTTCTATGTGAAGAAACTTACTCTTTAAAATGGTGGGTTCAGTAAGTGGCTCGGATCGACCCCCAGGCTGCAAATCAGACCGGAGTAATAGTAACATTGGAAGATGCGATCTGTCGCCTGGGGAACATGCGATCTGTCGCCTGGACTGACATCCAGAGAAGACGCTCATATAAGAACGAAGGAGAAGTATGGCTTTCAATTACCGCGCAGACCAGGTGGGAAGCTTCCTGCGTCCCGAGGCGTTGTTGATGGCGCGGGAGGATCCTGACATTACCCTGGAGCTGCTTAAAGAGATCGAGGATCAGCACATTCTTCATGTGTTGGCGCGGCAGAAGGATCTCGGTCTTGAAATCTTTACCGATGGAGAGTTCCGTCGCAGCGGTTTCATGGGCGATTTCTACGATTCGGTTGAAGGATTGGACACAGGAGGGGCCGTCGAGCGGAAGTGGACACGGGGTGAAAACAGAGGAAGTAAGAGCCCCACATCGGCGATACCCGTCCTCGGAGTCGTCGTTGAACCCATCAAGCAGACAAAACGCCTTGCGAAGCACGAATTGGATTTTCTGATCCAGCACAGTCCGGGCGACATCAAGATGACGCTGCCGACTGCGAACCAGTTTCCGGCGATCATGTACAAGAAGGGAACCAGCGAGACCGCGTACCCCACCTATTCGGACTTCCTGTGGGATATCGTTCCGATCTTTAAATCCGAGATCGAGTCGCTTGTGGATGAGGGTGTGTCCTACATTCAGATCGATGCGCCACGCTATACCTACTACATCGATCCCAAATGGCGCCGCTACGTCAAAGACGAGATGGGCGTTGATCCCGACCAGGCCCTGGACGAAGCGATTCGGGTCGACAACGCATGCCTTGAAGGTGCAAAGAAGGAGGGCGTTACGATCGCCATCCATCTCTGCCGGGGGAACAACAGAAGCCAGTGGTATGCCGAAGGGGGTTACGATCCGATTGCCGAAAAGCTCTTCAACGAACTTAATGTAGACGTCTTTCTCCTCGAATATGAATCCGAGCGTTCGGGTTCCTTTGAGCCCCTGCGCTTTGTCCCTGAAGACAAGGTCGTCGTTCTGGGTCTTGTTTCGAGCAAAGTACCCGAGTTGGAGTCACGGGACCAGATTGTCAGTCGTATCGAGGCAGCCTCTAAATATGTGCCGCTCGAGAACCTGGCGATCAGCACGCAGTGCGGATTTGCGTCGATGAAGGAAGGCAATCTGCTGACTGAAGACGAGCAGTGGAAGAAGTTGGCGCGCGTCGTCGACACGGCGCGTCATGTCTGGAAGAGTGCGTAGGTGGCCGACCTCCCTAGCAGCCCGGGTTGAGCGGAACGGGACTACAGGCCACGAAAAATAACTGGGCAACTGTTCTGCGAAAAGTTTGTGAAGAGTACTGTGAACATGGCCCGGAAAAACCGGATGATCGAGTCAGGACAGGTAGTGGAGAGGCCCCAGAGATGGGCCGGGGTGTCCTCTCGGCTCGAGGCTCTCAATTCTTGTGCGCTAAGAAAATCATGTGGCGCGGCCCGCCTTTCTTCCCTCGCCCGCGAACCTGCTCTACCGCGACCCTGAAGCCGGCATAACGCAAGCGTTGCTCGAATTTCCGATCTTCCCGGGCCGACCAGACCGCCAGTACCCCGCCGCTCTTGAGTGTCTTACGAGAGGCCGACAAACCTCCGTCATCGTAGAGCCGGTTGTTGCCGGATGTGGCAAACGCGGTGGGCCCGTTGTCCACGTCGAGCACTACGGCATCGAACCGGCCAGGACTTTCCCTGATCGTGACCGCGACGTCATTGACATTGACCCGGACACGCGTGTCCTGCAGGGGGTGGCGGGCCAGGGGGCCGAGCACCCCGCGGTTCCAGTCAACGACTGCGGGCACGATTTCTGCGACAACAACCGAAGCGTCCGACGGCAGCAGATCCAGCGTTGTCCGTAGCGTGAAGCCCATTCCGAGGCCTCCGATGAGCACCGAGGGTTGCTCCACCGTCCGCAGCGTGCGGCAGGCGAGCGTGGCCAGCGCCTCCTCGGAGCCGTGCATGAGGCTCGACATCAGACTTTTTCCGTTGGCATGAATGATGTACTCCCGATCGCGCCGGGCCAGTGTAAGGCCGGTACCGTCGGGGGTTACGGATGCTCCGAGCAACTCCAGGGGTTTCATTGAGTCAGTGCCGCTCTCGCTTTGACAACGTAAAAAGAGGCAGCGTCGATTGGTCCCACCCTGCCGGATACGCGCGGTCATAATACGCAGAGAAAAGTCGCGGATCGAGCTTATCTGGTCGATTCCACGTGTGGCATTGCACAGGCCGAAATAGAGCGCGGTTTATGCCGCGCTCTATTTCGGTTCCGACGTTTTCGGTCCCCAATCAGCAGCTGTAGTACATCTGAAACTCGACGGGGTGGGTCGACTGCCTCAATTCGGTGACCTCTTCCATCTTCAGAGCAATATAGGCGTCGATCAGATCGTCGGTCATCACGCCCCCATGGGTGAGGAATTTACGGTCTTTGTCGAGCGCTTCCAGCGCTTCGTCCAGAGACGAAACCACCGTGGGCAGCTTCGCTTCCTCCGCTGGAGTCAGCGTATACAGATCCTTGTCAACCGGTTTGCCCGGATCGATCTTGTTTTGAATGCCGTCCAGGCCCGCCATCATCATGGCGACAAAGCAAAAGTAGGGGTTCGCAGTGGAATCGGGGAAACGGACTTCGATGCGGCGTTTGCCCGGATCGGCGACGTACGGGATCCGGATAGCGGCCGAGCGATTGAGCGCCGAATAGACCAGTATTGTCGGTGCTTCGAAGCCCGGCACAAGCCGCTTATAGCTGTTGGTGCTCGCATTCGTGAAAGCACACAACGCACGCGCATGTTTAACGACGCCGCCGATGTAGTAAAGGGCGAGTTGAGAAATGCCGCCGACTTCTTTGCCCCCAAATACATTCTTGCCCTTCTTCATTAGTGACTGGTGGACGTGCATGCCGTTTCCGTTGTCGCCAACCAGAGGTTTCGGCATGAAGGTGGCTGTCTTTCCAGCCTGATGTGCGACGTTGTGAACGATGTATTTCAAGACCTGGATCTGGTCCGCCTTGTCGACCAGTGATCCGGCGCCGACGCCGATTTCGCACTGGCCCGCGGTAGCCACCTCGTGATGGTGGACTTCGGGAATCAGAGCCATGGCGTTGAGCGCAACGCTCATGTCTCCGCGCAGGTCGCTGAGTGAGTCGACTGGCGGAACGGGAAAGTATCCCCCCTTTATGCCGGGTCGGTGGGCCAGGTTGCCGCCAGGCAGGTCATGGCCGGAGACCCAGGATGCTTCTTCAGAATGGATTTCGTAGAACGCGCCCTCCATTTCCGAGCCGTACTTCACGTCATCGAACACGAAGAATTCATTTTCCGGTCCGAAAAACGCGTTGTCGGCGATCCCGGTTGACTTGAGGTATTTGAGGGCTCGCTTCGCGCAGGTACGCGGGCACCTTTCGTAGCCCAGGCCAGTCAGCGGTTCAACGACGTCGCAGCGAATGTTGAGCTGTTTGTGCTTTGCAAAGATGTCAATGACAGGCGTCTTTGTGTCGGGCATCAAGATCATGTCCGATTCATTAATAAATCTCCAGCCGGCAATCGACGATCCGTCGAACATCTTTCCGCCCGTGAGGAAGGTCTTATCAACCTCTGCGGCGGGCACGGTGACGTGCTGTTCTTTACCTTTGGTGTCGGTGAAGCGAAGATCGACGAATACCACGTCTTCATTTTTAATGAGCTTAAGTACATCAGCGGGTGTCATCGTTGGGTGAAACCTCCATATAGAACGAACCGAGTTTGTCTTGAAGTGGTGGCCGGCTGCTCACGGGGCGACGCCCCGCAAGCCGGTTATTCTACATTAGGTTCGAAGTCCTGCACCAAGTATTGTGCCGGTAGGAGGCGCAGAGGCCAGGGCGGGCGTCTCCGGTTGCGCGGGTCCATCGTCCGGTCGGAGTCCTTCGCTGTAATAGGCGCTGCTGATTGAACGCCACATAGACAATGGTTGCGAAATGGGTCGACCATCGACTGAGCTATTTCTTTGATTCCAGACCCAGAACTGTGTCCAGGTGCGTTCCGTTGATCCCGCGGCCAGATCGATCACCGGATCGCGTCCTACGATCGGATTAATGACACGCTCCCTGTCATCCCCTTTTTCGGTCCCGGTTTCCATATGAATTGTAGAAGCGTGCCGTCCGGAGCCGACACAGATCGGGCGTCGGCTTTGGATCAGTCGAGGTTCTTCTGATCGAACCCTGATTCGTCGTGTCTCACGAGGCCGTTTGCTCGGCGGTTGTTTGGTTGACAATGCCGACCAGGATGTTCTGGAATCAGTCTTAGGGCGGATGGCAGGACAATTCGTATTCGGCGTGAATGACAGTTTTACAGTTTGAAGCAGGAAGGGAATTGAACCATGTATCTACAACGCTACTACCTCGAATGTCTGTCGCACGCCTCGTTCATGGTAGCGGACGAACATACGAAGCTGGCTGCCGTGATCGACCCGCAGCGTGATATCGATATTTACCTGAACGACGCGCGTGAGCACGGCTTCACGATCGACCACGTCATCTTGACGCACTTTCATGCAGATTTTGTTTCCGGGCATATCGAACTGCGAGACACACTCGGCGCCCGCATCTATTTTGGGGCGCGGGCGGAAGCTGAGTTCGAGTTTCAGCCACTGGGTGACGGTGACTCGATCGACGTGGGTCAGGTGCGATTGGTTGTATTAGAAACCCCCGGCCACACGCCCGAAGGCATTTCGATCCTTGCCTATGATGACGCAAATGACGCCGACAAACCGTACGCGGTTTTCAGTGGCGACACCTTGTTCTTGGGCGACGTGGGTCGGCCCGACTTGCTGGCGTCCATCGGTGTCACGGCCAACGAATTGGCGGAGATGTTGTACGATTCGCTGCGTGAGAAGCTAATGACGCTGCCCGACGATACACTGGTTTACCCCGCACATGGGGCCGGTTCGATGTGCGGCAAACAACTGAGCGACGAGTCAGTCTCCACGATCGGCGAGCAGCGACGATACAATCATGCGCTTCAGCCGATGACGCCCGACGAGTTCGTGCAGATGGTCACTGCCGATCAGCCCGAAGCACCGGCCTATTTCGCTCATGACGCGATGTTGAATCGGCAGGATCGGCCGAGCATGGAGGCAACGCTCAGTCAGTCGCTCAAACCGCTCGACCTGGAGCAGGTGCTGGTGCTCCACCGCGACGGCGCCCAACTCGTCGATGTGCGCGACGCGACGAGTTTTGCAGGTGCCCATCTCCGCGGATCCTTGAACATAGGAATCGATGGCAAGTACGCCACCTGGGCCGGGACGATGCTAAAGAAGGACGCGCCGATCGTTGTGATTTCCGAAGCGGACCGCGTCGAAGAAGCGATGATGCGCTTGAGTCGCATTGGCTTCGATAACGTCGCGGGTTATCTCAAGGACGGCATGTCAGCGCTGCGGCATCGACCTGAGTTAATATCGAAAACCACACGGATTCCACTCGCGGCGGTGCATGAAGTTGATGGTGAACCGACCGTAATTGACATCCGAAACCCTGGCGAATGGGCTGCGGGCCACATTGAGGACAGCGTAAACATTCCATTGAATCATCTGGAGGATCGCCTGGCCGAAGTCCCGACTACCGGTCCGGTCATTGTGCTCTGCCAGGGTGGATATCGCTCGTCAATCGCCGCAAGCCTCCTCGAAAAAGAAGGTCGCAACAACGTGTTCGATCTCGTCGGCGGCTACAAGGCCTGGGTTGCGGCAAGACGTCCCGTGACCCCACCTTCAACAGCGGATTGATGCGACGTACTCATTCAGTCTGTTCTTTGGAGGGATGGTGGGTTTTTTGTTCGGTTTGACTGGAGGCGGCGCATCAATCTTCGCCTCAGGGCTGCGAATTCAGGGCCCCTCGGCCGCTCTCCGTTGTGCAGTGGGCCCTTGGCTGGCCGCCGTCGGCATGGGCGCCCTCGTCGGTGCGTTGAGACGTCGGTGGGCTCAACAACCCGATTTGCTGATTACGACGGAGGAACCGAACGGTCCGGAGAGTACGGTTAGTTGGGTGTGATTCACTCAAAATAGGGTTGATTAAAGATATAAAGATATGTTTATATACATTCTATGGCCGGGCCCCGCGATCTACCACTGTTGAGCGCCGTACATCGTTTGCGTGGGATTGCCGAACCGACACGACTACGATTGATCCACCTTCTCGCCCACGGGGAACTGACTGTCAGCGAGATCAGTCAAGTATTGGGCCAGAGCCAGCCTCGTGTCAGTCGGCATTTAAAGCTGCTCTTGGACGGTGGATTTGTGACGCGGCTCCCAGAGGGTGCTTGGGTTTTCTATCGCCTGGCCGAAGGCAGCGAAGAAAGTGTCTCAGCGAATCTGGCGAAGATGCTCATCGATAGGCTTGATGGAAGCGACCCCGTGATCGCCGGTGATCTGGAACGGTTGATGCAGGTCAAAGTGTCCCGTGTGGCCGCGGCGACGGCTTACTTCGAAGAGCATGCTGCCGAATGGATGCGGATACGTGCAATCTACCAGCCGGTAGCTGAAGTTGAAGCGGCGATGCTAGAGCTTCTCGGACCTGATCCGCTTGAGTTTCTCGTGGATTTCGGTACCGGTACAGGGCGTGTTCTGGAGGCATTGAGCAGCGTTTATGGGCGCGCGGTCGGTTTTGATACGAATCACGCTATGCTGGGTGTCGCGCGTGTAAATCTGGATCGGGCACGCATTCGTCACGCCCATGTGCAACACGGAAACCTCCTGTCGTTACCGAAATCGCTGGACGCGCCTGACGCCGTCGTGATCCATCAGGTCCTGCACTATCTGGACAGCCCCGCGGCCGCCGTCCTCTCGGCTGCGCGACTCCTGGCGCCGAATGGTCGACTCCTGATCGTCGATTTCGCTCCTCATACACTGGAGTTTCTCCGAACGGAACATGCACATCGACGGCTTGGTTTTGCCGACGACGAGGTGTTCGAGTGGTGTCGTGCTGCGGGACTCAAAGCAGAAGAGGTCCGGCAAGTGAAGCCCGTAAGCGACACGTCCAGCGAAGTGGGGTCTCCGATCGTGTCGTTGTGGCTTGCCAGCCTACCTCAGGGGTCGCACGCTGGGGCAGGACTGGAGATGGCCGGGTGAACCGCGTCCATACAGAGACGCTCAAGCCACCGCGGGTGTCGTTTGAATTCTTTCCTCCCCGAACAGCTCAGATGGAGGACAACCTATGGCACGCCGTTCAAAAGCTCGAACCCTTGCGTCCCACGTTCGTTTCGGTGACCTACGGTGCGGGTGGAAGCACGCGCGAGCGAACGCACGCGACCGTCAAGCGAGTCGTTCGGGAAACTTCTTTGGACGTAGCCGGACACTTGACATGCGTGGCCGCTTCGCGCGCGGACGTCATTTCCGTCGCTCGGGACTATTGGAACGTTGGGGTGAGGCACATCGTGGCGCTACGTGGGGATCCACCCGAGGGGCCAGGCTACGCCTACCAGCCCCATCCTGACGGGTACGCTTCGAGCGCCGATCTGGTATCCGGAATCAAGCAGTGCGCGCCATTTGAAGTCAGCGTCGGCTGCTACCCCGAAGTGCATCCTGAAGCCTCGAGTTGGCAAGCTGATCTGGAGGTGCTTAAAGCTAAGGTGGCTGCGGGCGCGGACCGCGCAATCACGCAATTTTTTTTCGATGCGGACGTGTTTTTGCGGTTTCTTGAGAGGGTGCGAGCGGTGGGAATCACGATTCCCATCGTGCCGGGTATCATGCCGGTTTCCAACTTCAAAAACGTTCGGAAGTTTGCGGCCAAGGTCGGTGCCAGCATACCGGTACGGCTGGTGAGACTGTTCGAAGATTTGGACGGAGACCCCTCAACCCAGATGCTTGTTGCGGCGAGCTGTGCCGCCGAGCTTTGCCTCGATCTTCGCGAGCATGGTATCGATGACTTTCATTTTTATACTTTGAATCGTCCCGAACTCGCTTCGGCAACCTGCCGAATCCTTGGCGTCAAGCCGGTCGACGTCAGTGCTCCCGCAGAGGTTGAGCCGTCATGACACGAATCGAACGCGTTGGACTGCTTCACAAAGAAGCCGAGTCTCGCATCCTCGTCCTCGATGGTGCTATGGGAACGATGATTCAGCAACATCAGTTGACAGAAGCCGAATTCCGTGGCGAGCGCTTTGAGGAGCACAGTAGGGAAATAAGGGGCAACAACGACATTATTGCTCTGTCTCGACCGGATCTGTTGCGCGATATCCATATGATGTACTTCCGGGGCGGCGCGGATATCGGGAAGACAAACACGTTCAATGCGAACGCAATATCACAAGCCGACTACGACATGGTTGACCTGGTTCACGAACTCAACCATGCAGCCGCAACTATAGCTCGAGATGCCGCGATGAGGGCTGAGGCCGAGGACGGCCGTCCCCGCTTCGTTGCCGGCGTGCTGGGCCCAACCAACAGAACGGCTTCGATGTCGCCGGATGTCAACGATCCTGGATTTCGAAATATCACGTTCGAAGTCCTGCAAGACGCCTATAGCGCTCAGGCGCGCGCTCTTGTCGATGGGGGCGTTGACGTTCTGCTGCTGGAGACGATATTCGACACGCTCAATGCTAAGGCTGCTCTGTTCGGAATCGCCGAGCTTTTCAGAGAACTCCCTAGCACGGTACCCCTAATGATCTCAGGGACGATCACGGACCGCTCTGGCCGACTTCTCTCCGGGCAGACGGTGGAAGCCTTTTGGAATTCAATCCGTCACGCTGAGCCATTTGCCGTCGGGCTCAACTGTGCCCTCGGGGCCAAGGAGCTCCGGCCCTATATCGAAGAGCTTTCGGAGGTTGCTGATTGCCTCGTCAGCGCCCATCCGAACCTCGGACTGCCCAACGAACTTGGGGGCTACGATGAACCTCCCGAAACCATGGCTGCTGTGGTGGGTGAATTTGCCAAATCGGGCCTCGTCAATATTCTGGGTGGGTGTTGCGGAACGACCCCCAGCCATATCTCGCAGATCGTTAGCGTTGTTGAAGGGGTAACCCCGCGCGTCCGCCCGGCGCGGAAGAACGAATTGCGCCTTTCCGGACTCGAATGTTTCAACCATGGTCCCGACCGAGGGGCTGAACGAACGGCGACGTTCATCAACATCGGCGAGCGGACGAACGTCACTGGCTCAGCGAAGTTCAGAAAGCTCATCGCTGCAGGTGATTTCGAGGCAGCTCTGGAAATAGCCCGTCAGCAGGTCCAGAACGGAGCCCAGATCATTGACGTCAACATGGATGAAGGCATGCTCGATTCGGAAGCGGTCATGGTGAAGTTTCTGAATCTGATAGCCGGAGAGCCAGACATCGCCCGGGTCCCGGTCATGATCGATTCATCCAGATGGGCTGTTGTCGAAGCCGGTCTCCGGTGCGTGCAGGGCAAGGCGATTGTCAACTCGATCAGCCTGAAAGAAGGTGAAGATCCCTTTCTGGAACAGGCCAGGCTAGCGAAACGCTACGGTGCGGCGGTGGTGGTCATGGCATTCGATGAAGCCGGTCAGGCCGATACGGCGGACCGCAAGGTTGAGATCTGCACGCGCGCCTACCATCTGCTGACCGGCGACGTGGGTTTCTGGCCGGAAGATATCATCTTTGATCCCAACATTTTTGCCGTCGCCACGGGGATGGAAGAGCACAATGGGTACGGTCTAGCCTATTTCGAGGCCGTTCGGCGAATTAAGGCCACACTGCCGCATGCGCACGTGTCCGGTGGCGTTTCCAACCTGTCGTTTGCGTTCAGAGGCAATAACGTCGTCCGTGAAGCGATGAATTCGGTTTTCCTCTACCACGCCATCCAGGCCGGTATGGATATGGGCATTGTCAATGCGGGCCAACTTGCGATCTACGAAGATCTTGAGCCGGAACTCCGGGAGCAGATCGAAGACGTCATCTTGAACCGGAGGCCCGATGCCACCGACCGGCTCGTCGCCCAGGCGGAGCAGTTGAAAGGGCAGACGGGGACCGACACGGGGCTGGACCTCTCCTGGAGGCGTGTGCCGGTTGCCTCACGCATGGAACACGCTCTAGTCCATGGTTTGTCAGAGTTCATCGTTGAAGATACGGAGGAAGCACGAAAGACAATAGGCAGCCCACTGAAGGTTCTGGAAGGGCCGTTGATGGATGGAATGAACAAAGTCGGTGACCTGTTTGGGGCAGGAAAGATGTTCCTGCCGCAGGTCGTCAAGAGTGCCCGCGTGATGAAGAAGGCCGTAGCCCACCTGGTCCCCTTCATGGAGCAAGAAAAGTTGGAGCGGGGGGACACGTCGGAGGCGGCGGGACGTGTCGTACTCGCCACGGTAAAGGGAGACGTCCACGACATCGGAAAGAATATCGTTGGAGTCGTGCTCCAGTGCAACAATTTCGAAGTCGTGAACCTGGGCGTCATGGTTCCGGCTGCGAAGATTCTCGAAACTGCCCGCGAAATTGGGGCAAACGTGATCGGGCTGTCAGGTTTGATTACGCCGAGCCTGGACGAGATGCGCCACGTTGCCTCGGAAATGGAAAGGCAGGGCTTTCGGATACCGTTGTTGATCGGCGGCGCCACGACGAGTCGCCTTCACACAGCGGTCAAGATCAGCCCAAACTACCTGAAAGGACCCACGATTCATGTGTCCGACGCTTCCCGGGCCGTCGGTGTGGTTCAAAAACTCGTTTCCGATGAACAGCGGGAAACGTACCTGGCCGGCGTTGCTGAGGAGTATGAACGGGTCCGCGAAGTGCATCGCAACCACGACCCGAGCCAGAAGTGTCTCACGTTGGTTGAGGCACGGGCCAACGGCGTGCTCACCGACTGGTCGGCATACACTCCGCCGCGACCCCGGTTGATGGGTCTCAAGGAATTTGTTCCCTACGACCTCCGAGAATTAGTCGACTACATTGATTGGGGGCCCTTCTTCCACACATGGGAGTTGTCCGGACGCTATCCCGAGATCCTGAACGATCCCCGAAAAGGGGAAGCGGCCCGTGCTCTGTTTGACGATGCCCAGGCGATGTTGAGGCGGATTGTCAACGAAGGCTGGATTTCGGCCTGCGCCGTAATCGGTTTCTGGCCGGCCAACAGCGTGGGGGACGATATCGTTGTCTACACAGACGAAGAACGACAGGTGTCGCGTGGGGTCTTCCACACCTTACGCCAGCAGTTGATGAAGGCGTCCGGTAAGAGGAACATCGCGCTCGCAGACTATATTGCGCCGGTTGAGTCGGGCGTGTCCGACTATTTTGGTGGTTTTGCCGTAACGGCAGGTATTGACGTAGAGGCGCGCGTGGAGCGCTTCGAGAGCGAACACGACGATTATTCGGCTCTGATGCTCCAGGCGCTCAGCGACCGCTTTGTCGAAGCCCTTGCTGAACGCATGCACGAGCGGGTCCGCCGTGAGTTCTGGGGCTATTCGGCCGATGAAGATCTCGGCGCCCAGGATCTCATCAGGCAGAGCTATCGAGGGATTCGGCCGGCACCCGGCTATCCTGCGCAACCGGACCATACCGAAAAAGCCTTCCTGTTTGACATACTCGAAGCCGAGTCCCGGGTCGGAATGAAGCTGACCGAAAACTATGCGATGTGGCCCGCCGCTTCCGTCAGCGGTCTCTATTTCAGCCACCCCCAGAGCCGGTACTTCAGTGTGGGTAAGATTCCGCTGGATCAGGTAGAAGACTACGGGAAGCGCAAGGGGATCAGCCACTCCGACTGTGAACGGTGGCTGGCACCAATTCTCGCATATGTGCCTGCGGCACGTGATGTGGCCTAGAGGGGTAGAGGAGAGGGGCCAATGGCACAAACCTGTCTCCCTTGAGGAAGGCGATGCCATTTGGCCGTAAGGCGACCCCGGCGCAGCCAGAGTGTAGGACACTCCCAGCCCGTGGCTAAGGTCCCTCGAGCGATCGTCGTGCTCGGTTTGATCGTTTTGTTACGCTGATGCCTCGACTCCGTCGCTTTACGGTGAAAGCAGTCCACCCGCACCGCTCTGCCGGTGCGGGTCCAATCGGATATTCTTCAACCGGACGAAGTCTTATATTGCGAACGTCTGTGAACGTCGGCACTACGTCAGAAGCGGGTCCGCGATGATCTCAACCAACGACGGAGTATCTTGAGTCAACGCGTCTTTAAGGGCTTGACCGAGGTCCGCGGCTTTTTCCACACGATACCCTGTGCCCCCACACAGACGGGCATAGTCGGCGAAGTTCACGTTGTGCAGCTGGGTTTGCCACACCTTCCATTCGCCGTCGCGTTGTTCTTTGGAGATTTTTCCCAGCTCAGAATTGTTCAGTAGAACGTGGGTAATGTTCATGCCGCGCTTCACGGCGGTCATGAATTCACCCATGTATTGCCCGAAGCCGCCATCACCGCTCACCGACACTACTTTGCGGTCCGTAGCGGCGGCCCAGGCCCCCATTGCTGCCGGAAATCCAAATCCGATGGAACCCAGGTAGCCCGACATCAGGACCGACTGCTGTTTGCATTCGAAGTAGCGGCCGAACGAGTACGTGTTGTTTCCGACGTCGACGCTCATGATGGCGTCGTCGGGCACGGCTTCGCTCAGTTCGTGAAAGATCAGGGCGGAATTCACACCCGTGCCGTTGTTCTGTTTCGCACGCGCCTGTTTCTCTTCCCGCCAGCTCTGCCAGCGTTGGGCGAGTTCGTCGCGCTGGTCGGGTTGGCGCGTTGATTCCCCAAGTCGTTCCAGAAGGATTTTGGCCGTTGTCCCGATGTCCCCCCATATCGGCTGGTCCACACCATGGAACTTGCCCAGAGCATTCTGTCGAAATCGACCTGGATAATTGGCTTGTTCGTCGCAATGCCGGTGTGCGCGGAGAACGATGCGCCGAAAGTGATCAGCAGGTCGGCTTGGTTCATGAACCCACTGGCGACTGGTGTTCCGCTGCGGCCCAGGACTCCGGCTCCAAGCGGATGCGCGTCGCTGATCAGTCCCTTGGCCTTGAACGTCGTCAGAACGGGGCAATTGAGGGTATCGGCGAGGGCGATGACATCGGCGATGCCACTGCGGGCGCCGTAACCTGCGTATTCCGGACCATCCTGAACACTGATTCCGATCCATCGTGAACACCGATTCCGGGATCGTGAACGCGGATTCCGGGATCCTGAACAGTGATTCCGGTGATCCTGAACACCGATTCCGGCCATCGTGATCACTCGTCGGTAGCGAAGTTTGGAGCTTTTAGGTTCTCCTGAAGCACAGGAGGGCCTTGATGGCAACGAAACGACTACCGATGAGACAGATACGCGAGATTCTACGACTCAAACACGACCAACAGCTCAGCCACCGGGCGATCGCCAGCGCATGTCGCGTGGGCTTGGGCACCGTTGCGGACTACTTGGGACGGGCCAAGCAGGCCGGACTGGAATGGCCGCTGCCCGAAGACCTGGACGAGGCAGCGCTTGAAGCGCGGCTGTTTCCCCGCGCGGGACCGGGCTCCCGGGAACGGGTGGCTCCGGATGTAGAACGGATCCACCAGGAGTTGAAGCGTGTTGGAGTCACCCTGCACCTGCTGTGGGAAGAGTACCGAGAAGCGAATCCAAAGGGATATGCCTACAGCCAGTTCTGTGAGATCTACCGGCGTTGGGCCCAGAAATTGAAGCCCTCGATGCGACAGGTGCACCGCGCCGGAGAGAAGACCTTCATCGACTTTTCCGGCAAACGGCCACAGCTGACGGATCCACGGACGGGCAAAGCTATTCCAGTCGAGTTGTTCGTCGCTGTTCTGGGCGCCAGCGGTTACACCTACGCGGAAGCGACACCGAGCCAGAAACTCCCCGATTGGGTCGGCGTGCATATCCGCATGGTGGAGTTCTTCGGCGGATCGAGCCGGATCTGGGTTCCCGACCAACTCAAGAGTGCCATTACCCAGCCCTGCCGCTATGAAGCAGGCGTCAACCGTACCTACCAGGATGAGGCCGAACACTACGGCGCCGTTGTCATACCGGCCCGGCCGCGGAAAGCTCGGGACAAAGCGAAAGTTGAATCGACCGTCCTGGTCGCACAGCGGTGGATCCTGGCCAGGATCCGGAATCGCACGTTCTTCAGTCTGGCCGACTTGAACGGAGCCATTCGAGAGTTGCTGGTGGAACTGAACCAGCGGCCGATGCAGAAGCTTCGAGTATCCCGCCTGGAACTCTACGAGCGGCTGGATCGACCGGCATTACAGCCCCTCCCGACCAACCGGTATGAACAGGCCGAGTGGAAGGACTGTCGTGTCAGCATCGATTACCACATTACCGTGGACCGCCATCCTTACAGCGTGCCCTGCCAGTTGATCCATGAGAGGGTGGAAGCGCGTTACACGGCGTCCATTGTCGAGGTCTACTACAAAGGCCGGCGCGTGACGTCCCATCGCCGTCGCTACGATCACAAGCCGTCGACTCTGTCCGAACATATGCCCAGTGCCCATCGGGCCCATGCGGAATGGACACCGTCCCGGCTGATTAGTTGGGCGGAGAAAACTGGCCCCAAGACCGGCCGCCTGGTCGAGGAGATCATGAAACGGTGGCCGCATCCGGAACAGGGGTGCCTGGGACCGCCGCTCCGGCCCGAGCGGCTGCCTGGCGGGCGCTGCATTGCATGAGTCTAGGTCGCCGCTCCGGCGCCGAGCGGCTCGAAGCCGCCAGTGCGCGGGCGCTGCACTTGCAGTCCTATAGCTACCGCACCGTCAAGAACATCCTGTCGTCGGCCCAGGACCGGTTGCCTTTCGGGGACACCGAAACCCCACCGACGCCCCATCACGACAACATTCGCGGCGCCGCCTACTATGCGGACCCCGAGGAGACGCACTCATGCTAATGGAACAAACCCTGGAGAAGATGAACCAGATGAAGCTATCGGCCATGGTCGAGGCCCTGGAGCAGCAACGCCGCTCGAATCAGTACACGGATCTCGGCTTCGAGGAACGTCTGGGCCTACTGGTGGATGAGGAGTGGACGGCCCGGGAGCACCGCAAGCTCACCCGACGCCTGCGCGCGGCGAAGCTGCGCGACGCGACGGCATCGCTGGAAAACGTCGACTTCAAACATCGTCGCCGTCTGGACCGTTCCCAAGTCCTCGCCCTGGGCTCCTGCGGGTGGATCCAAGACCGGCACAATCTTCTCATCACCGGTCCGACCGGCATCGGAAAGAGTTTTCTGGCTTCGGCTTTCGTCGAACGCGCCTGCCGGCGGGGTTTTAACGCCACCTACGTCCGCATGCCTCGGCTCTTGCACCAACTGGCGGTCGGCCGTGGCGACGGCTCCTACACCCGAGTCCTGGCCCGTCTGGCCAAAACCGATCTGCTCGCCATCGACGACTGGCTCCTGGCCCCGCTGCGCGACACTGAACGCCGGGACCTGATCGAAGTCGTCGAGGAACGGAGCGAACGTTCCGCCATCTTGATCGCCAGCCAGCTCCCGGTCCCCGACTGGCACGGCGTCATTGGCGACCCGAACCAGGCCGACGCCATCTGCGATCGCCTCCTCCACAATGCGCACCGTATCGAACTGAAAGGGGCATCGATGCGGCAAACCAAGACCCAACCCAAGACGTTGAAGGAGTCCCGATGATCGGCGCACCGATGCATCCACACGCCGCCGCCAGGGGGTACCCAGGCCGGCCCCGGACCCAATCGTCGCTCCTGCGCAATCCTCGCGCGAAGGAAGTGCGGGAATCCGGGTCCGGGCGCGGAACGCGCGCCTCACGCAGGGCACGGGGCCTGTGGAAACTGCCGCAGCCGTGCAAATGGGAATGGTGGCCTTCGGCCGACTTTCTCTTGATCATTTCCACCGCTGCTTGCAAAAGCCTCCGCGAAAAACGCTCCCGGCTTTCGCACAGTTACACACAGGCCGGCGGCGATTTATCACAATAATTTTGGAAAGGACTAAAACAGGGAAAACCTGGACTCTGAAGGAATAAACTGAGACGCTAACCCGTCGCTTCGCTCCGGCGAGTGTTCACGATGGCCGGAATCGGTGTTCATGATTCCGGAACTGGTGTTCACGATCAGCGGAATACCCAGTAACCGACAATGATCACCGGACGCTTGGCGCGCCAGATCCGATACAACGCAAAATCGACGGCCTCGGGCGGTGGGGAAATTTCCACGGCGCTGATGCGGCCTTCTCTTGGAGCGGGACCCTGGGTCCCGGCGTCCAATGTCTGTACTTCATCTGGGAATATGAGGTGGGCGACGTCGCGCTCGACGACGGCTGTTTTGAGTGCAAGAGCCGCAAGTTCGGCATGGTTGCTTTCCGGAAGGATGGTTTGACTGAAGCGGCTGACCGCTGAGAAGGTAGAAGCCAGATCGATTTCCTGGAAGGCACCAGGTCCCATGACCTGAGTGTTGATCTGCCCTGTCAGCGCGATAACCGGCGCGCGGTCCACCTTGGCGTCCCACAAACCCGTCAGCAGATTCGTCGCTCCCGGCCCGGCAATCGAAAGGCACGCGGCAGGCTTTCCGGAGACCTTGGCGTAGCCTGAGCATGCAAACGAGGCCGCGCCTTCGTGCCGCACGCCTATGTACGAATCTTACCCCGGCCCTCCTGAATCCGAATCGCTTCGGCAAGTCCCAGGTTCGAATGGCCCACCATTCCAAAGACGGTATCCACGCCCCACTCGACCAGGGTTTCAGCAATCACATGGCTGACGGTCCATGGCGAGTGTGTCGGTTTGGGTGCTTCGACCTCGATGATCCCGTTTGTCTCGCGGACGGTACGGTCCGGGTACATCGTTTACATATCTGTCCGGGTACATGGTTTACAGATCGATCACGATGAAGTCCTCCGTGGAGGACTTCATATGCCCTGGGATCAATCAACGACCATGGATCAAAAACGATTATTTATTGCCGATTATCTTACTCGATCTTTCTCGATCGTCGAACTGTGTGCGCGCTACGGGGTGAGCCGGCCCACCGGATATAAGTGGATTGACAGATTCTTGGAGAATGGCCAATCCGGATTGGAGGAGCGTTCCCGTCGTCCTGTCGGCTGCCCGCATCGGACGTCAGACGATGTGGTGCGGCGGGTGATCGATCTGCGCCGCAAACATCCTCACTGGGGGGCCAAGAAGCTTCTTAAGATCTTGAATACCCGGCATCCCGAGGTCGACTGGCCCGCCCGATCGACGATCTCGGAACTGCTGAAACGTCATGGGCTTGTGGAGAAGAAGCGGAGACGCACCTATCCGGGTCATCCGGGCAAGCCCGTGACTTCAATGGATCGGTCCAATGATGTCTGGTGTGCGGACTATAAAGGCGAGTTTAAAACTGGGGATGGCATCTATTGCTATCCGTTGACGATCACCGACGGTTGCACCCGGTATCTGCTCGCATGTAAGGGCCTCTACTCGACTAATCATGTTCGCGCGAAGTCCGTATTCAAGAGTGTCTTCCGGAACTTCGGTCTCCCTGCAATCATCCGGGCCGATAACGGGCCGCCGTTCGCCACCACGGCCATCGGGCGACTGAGCCGGCTATCGGTCTGGTGGATCCGCCTCGGAATCTTCCCCGAATTGATTCAGCCCGGCCGGCCAGATCAAAACGGCCGACACGAACGCATGCACAAAACCTTGAAACAAGAGACCACTCGGCCGCCAGCGGCCACGATGCGGGCTCAGCAATTCCGGTTCAATCGTTTTGTTGAGGAATTCAACACTGTGCGTCCCCATGAGGCGCTGGACCAGGAAACGCCCGACTCCCGCTATCAAACCTCTTCACGGGAGTTTCCGTTGGGCCTGCCTCCCATCGAGTATCCGTCTCATTTCGAAACGCGGCTGGTCAGTCGGAACGGGGGATTCCGGTGGTCGGCCCATCGTGTTCCAATCACCCACACCCTTGAAGGTGAGTACGTCGGACTCGAGGAAGTCGACGACGGCGTCTGGGATGTCTACTTCGGCACCGTTCGTCTCGGACAAATGGACGAACGGACCTTTACCATTCAAGATGCTTTGGGGAATAGAATGAGAAAGAGGTACAAACTGTAAAGGATGTGCCTGGACTATTCTGTCAATGATGTTCCCGGCCGTTCAGACCTTCAGTACGTCGACTGCATCCTCGTTGCCAATACCTACACCGGTCTTGAGCGAAAAATCGTATCCGTGCCACGGACATCGAACAGCCCCGTCGCACAGAAGCCCTTCGTCGAGGGGACCCCCCTGGTGGGGGCACCGTCCCTCCAGGGCGTGCCATGTGTCGTTCGTCTTGACCAGCGCCACGGACTTTTCCCCGACCGATACCGCATGAATTCGATCGATTGCGAAATCCCTCGCCCGACCGACGCCAACCCATGCCTGTTCCTGTTCGGCGCCCGATCGGTTCGCTTGGGAGATCGTAAGGCCTTCATCGTCTTTGAATCCACTGTACCAGTGGCTGCCGTCGCAGAAGGGCTTGTTGCCGGATGCGCCACAGCGGCACAGAGCAAAATGCTCCTCGGTTGCGCCTTCCCCGAAAGACTCACCCCTTAACAGGACTCCGCCCCGAACGTGGTATGGACCGTTGCGAGCAATCTGCACCTCTGGAACGTCCGAGTACTCGATCTGGACTTCGCCATCCTGCTCGTATCCGAGTGCGCCGGAGGGGCATTTGCGAATGACCTCGATGGCTTGCTCGGGCGAGGCGCCGTCGGGGTCAATCCAGGGTTCGATACCTGTGCGCCAGACTTTGGGTAAGTCGTTTGTGCAGTGTGCCGCGTGGGAACAAACGCCGCGGTTGTCGCGGATGCGTATTCCCTTTCCTTCGTAGATCTCCAGCTTGTCAGGAACGCGATCGACGAATTTGTCGTCGCGAAATCCTGCTGTGACATGAGTTCCGTCACAGTAGGGCTTGGTCTTGGAGTCACCGCATCGGCACAGGGAGAGGACTTTGCGGGAAGCGATCGTTTCGCCCCTCGAATTCAGGAAGCGGTCGAGATAGTGGATTCGGATGGGCCCGTTCTCTGCGAATTCGATGAAGGGCCGGGTCGGGTCATGGTCGCTCAAAATTCGCCTCCTGACGCGGGTGAGCTCCGGGATAGTGACTGCTATTGTAACAGCCGTAAATAGCAACGGAACTGGCTCGTGTCCCGGCGCTGCGTTGCGAGGGGATGAGACTTTCCGATAGCGCTGCAGCGTTTCTCTCAGACGGGATTGACGCCCGAGCCCGACGGAAATACTTTTCAGGATTCAGACAGGAAGGGTCATTGCTTCAAGTACGGAATGGTTTGTGGGCCCTGAGGAAGGGCGCACAGAGTGGACCCGGCCCCGGCGTCTCTCAAGGCATTTCGTGTCGCTTTGGCGACGTCGATGATGGGTTCGAAATGCGCGGCCCGGACCGTTCGATCCGAGAGGCCATCGGATTTCAAGAGGACTTTTGCCTTGAGCTGGATCTGCGCCTGGACCTGGACCTGCCACTGATCCGGTCGTCGATAGTCGGGAGCCGTGACCTTGTTGAGCATTTCCCGGGGGGACTTACAGGAGGCCAGGATCTCGCCGTAGGCGCCGTGGTTGGGGATACCGTCGCGACATTCAGCGGCGCAGATGATCGTACCTCCGGGTTTTACGATCTTCGCAGCCGCCGACATGCCTTTGACCGATTGGTACAGGTTTTGATCGAGGGGGTATCCCGAGTTCGTCGTCACCACGACATCAAAGGGGGCATTGACCGCTTGCATGGCATCGGTCCGTGCCGAGCGGCACGCCGCGGCATGTTCCTGGAGTAGAGTTCCGGCAAATGCCGCCGTAATTTCCTTCTGCCGGTTGAGTGTAACGTCCACTGCAAAATCGACCCCGGTCATCTCGGAAATCTCCCGAACGTCATCGTGTATCGGGTTCCCCTCGGTGATGCCCCATGTCGCATTCTGATGCCCGATGCGTGGGGCATCATGAAGGTGGAGTACGGTTTCCAGGCCCGCCAGACCCGGCGCCACCATCTTGGGCCCACCGCTGAAACCTGCGAAGAAGTGCGGTTCGACGAAGCCCGTGGTGATCTTGAAATCAGCTTCCAGCCATTGCCGGTTCAAGAAGACCGGCACGCCGGTCTGCGTTTCTCCGGCCCCGATCAAGGACGCATCGTCGCCGGCATCGTGGCATACGATGCGATAGTTTGCCGCGATTTCCGTCCCGAGCATTTCGACGAGTTCTTCCTGAGTGTTGGCCCGATGCGTTCCCGTTGCGATGAACAGCGTGATGTCTTCGGGCCTGATTCCGGGCATTTCGGAAAACAGTGCTTCCAGCATCAATCGCCGCGGCTGGGCCCGCGTGATGTCGCAGACGGAAATACCGACCCGCTGTCCGGGTTGTACGAGCTCCGAGAGAGCGATGCCAGCTATAGGTGTTCGAATGGCGTCGATCAACAATTCGGTCGGGTTGGGGGCCCCGGGCCGGTCGTGGGGTTCAATAACGGTGGTGCCCTCGTCAGGAAGTTCGACCTCTAAGCCTGTTGTGCCGTAGTCCAGATTGAGTATCAAGCGTCAGTTTCCAAGGGTGGGAATAGACGACCAACCCTCCCCTTATTTTCATTTTGGACTCTGGAGTTCGGGGATTCGGTCGTTTGTGCCCGGAACTTAAATGATGCCGACGAAGGGCGCGATAAGCATCATAACCGCTGTCATCACGATCACCCAGGCTATGCTGATGACGGCTCCGGGCAAGAACATATCCGTCATGTTGTAATAACCCTTGCTGTATGTGATCAGGGGCACCGCATCCAGTGGGAGAAGGAATGCGCACGAGGCCGTGAACGCAACGGGGATCGCGTAGAGGGCGGGATTTGCCCCCCCAGCCTCGGCGAGGAGCATGATCGGGGGAATCATCACTACGATGATGACGGGATTGATCGGCAGCATCAGGTGAATGACAACGGTAAACGCGCTGATCAGAATGAGAAGCCAGAGTGTGGGGACGTCGGTCAAACCGCCGAGGGCCGAATCGACGAGCCACTGCGCCAGGCCGCTGCCCGATGACGCCCCTCCCAATGTCGTTACACCGCCTAACATGACCAAAATGCCCCAGCCCACGGCATCTTGAGCCTCCTGCCAGGAGAACAGCCGAATGCCGGGTAAGAACATCGCGCATCCACCGCACATTGCGACCAGAGTGACGTCGAGGGCCGGCACCCAGGTACTTAGAATCCAGAGCACCATCAAGGTTCCCACGATACCGACAACCTTCCATTCGTCCAAACTGATGGGGCCAAGCTGGCGACGTTCTTCCTCAATTTCTTGCTGAGTTCCAATTGACGCGATCTCGGCCGGAAAGAACCTGCCCAGGACCCAGGCGGCGATCGGCAGCAATATGATGGCCATGGGAATTCCGATTGCCATCCAGGACAGGAAGGGTATGCGGGGGCCGCCGTTTTGTTCGATCATTTGCAGACCGAGGATATTTATCGAACTGCCGGCCGGAGTGCCGACGCCCCCGATCAGCGCGCCGATCGGGATACCCAGCATGACGGATCTGGCAAACTGCGATCCCGGTCTCAATTCCAACTTCGCAAAAATGCCGAGCGCGATGGCCATAAACACAGCCGCACTCGGTACGTCCGACATGGTTAGAGATATCAGGCCGCTGCCGACGACGAATACATAGAGCACCCGCTTCGAGTCCGTGCCCGCCAGCGAGATCATCCAGAGCGCAAACCGGTGCGCGAGTCCTGTCTTGAGCCAGGCCAGGGAAATCAGAAACATCACTAGGACGAAGAAGAAGACGGGGCTGATGAAGTTGCCGAAAGCCACGCCGAGCGTGCTCAATCCGAAAATCGGCTGGAAGACTATGGCCAGCAGCGCGGTTACGGCGATCGGCAACGCTTCGGTCGCCCACAGGACGAGAATTCCGGCGAGTAAGGCAGCCAGTCGCTGGCCTGCCTCGGGCAGACCCTCAGGGTTGGGAAGGATCAACACCACCGATGTGGCAGCGATCGCCCCTACGATTCCCCATCCTGGGGAATTGTTTTTCGCAGTGCTTGGCGTTTGCTCCATCCTTTAGGCGTCCTCGAACACGGCCATGACTTCGCACTGTACGAGATAGTTCTGCGGTAGATCCTGGTTCTGAAATGTGTGGCGGGCGGGCTGTGACTCCGGATCGGGAAACATTGAGAGCCATTCTTTATTGAGGTAAGTCTTATCGTCACCTCTAAGCCAGACCGACAGCTTGACAATGTCGTCGATCGACCCGCCCGAGGCTTCCATGATGCGCAGAATGTTCGCGAACATCAAAGCGCACTGGGCTTCAAGGTCAGCCCCGGTCTGGCGGGTCTCGGGGTCCTTTCCCGGGATGGGACCGGTCACCAGCAGCGAACCCATTCGTGTGGCTAACGGGATCGGGTTCATGTGTTCGAGTCCGGAAACTTTGATCACGTTTCGTCTGTTTGTCATATGCTCCTCGACGAGCGTCTTTCTGGGTGTCTCTCCAGATGTCCCTGTATCAGAAACCCCAGATCAAGGCCACGGACAGGATCACGATCGCACACAGGAACGCGCTATTGTAGCGTGATGGTCTCTGCCCTCCAAGTTTGTGGTATCGGACGATTTCGACACCTCATCGAATGTTCGTCTCAGACTGCTAAACTTGTCCTGGAGGCATTTCGTGATCTGTTTTCGTGCGATATCGGCGATTGGAGTTCTCCTGCTCTGTGTCGGGCTAAGGCCTTTGGAGGGCGCCCGACAACCCGATCCTGCGGATCCATATGTGTTGGCTGCGTGCGATTCTATCGCCGAATTGTTGGATGCTGAACGCGGGTTTCAAAACCTCGTAAATCCCGTGCTACGGAATCGGGCCCAGATCGAGGCCAGCGTAGACGAGTACAGAGAGATGTTGTCCTGCCTCGATTCGGTCGCGGTGTCGGCCACGTCTCTGGCTTGGGCTCGTAGGGTGAGGTATCACCTGCGGTTGTTCCTCTCCTTTGCTGCTCCCTCCGAGGTCAACGCCCGGGGTTCATTGCTGCAGTTGATTGATTTCCAGGCCAGCCAGGATCCTGCCGTTCGCCGGCTGGTCGAAGAGGTGGGTCTCGCTCCCCCTGAGGGCTTGGTTCTGGTGCGATATTTTCAACGCCGTGAACAGATGCCGGAGAACATCCAGAGGGCATTCGAGAGTCCTCAAACACAGGCCGTAACGATGGCGTCCCGATATGTCGCCGTCCTGACATCGCCTTCCAGAACCCTAGGACAGACAGGGATTGTCGACCCGGCGTTGGCGGCAACGCTGTCCCACGAACTCGTCCACGCGTTCCTGAACGCGCGTCTGGATCCAGAGCTTTCGCCGGAAGGGTTTTCCCGCTGGTTTCACGAAGGAATGGCGATTCACTATAGCGATCGCGGCCGGGCGCACATCAGTATCGATCCCAATTCCGGCGGCCTCATGCGGATCGAGCCAACGGATCGGTACGAGCAATACGAAAGGGTGTTTCGCTACCTGGAGTCCGAACTGGGCGCCGCCCGATTTGGCCAGGCAGTGCGGCGATCGGTGGAGAACGTCGATCCGTCGATTCTGTATCAAGCGATGGACTTGCCATCTTATGAAGATCTTGCGCTCAATGCTGAACTCTGGTGGCGCTGGTGGCCATTGCCCCCTGTGTTCGTCCGCGGTGGAAATGCGTGGGGATTCGGGGGGTTGATTGCGATCCTGGCCATCGGTGCTGTGGCTGCCTGGCGCCGCTGGCAGCCTGCGATTCCCGGATCCGCTCTGGAGGTCGGTGTCGATAGTGATCTGATTGAGGCCGTCAAGATGGGAGACATCGTCAGTATGGGTTACCTGATTCGTTCGGGAGCGAATCCCGATTCTATGGACGACGACGGCTGGACAGCCCTCGCGTGGGCGGTTTGGGCTGACAACGTCCAGGCTGTGGAACTTCTACTCGACGGCGGTGCGGTTGTGACTTCCCAGATCCTGGCAATGGCCCAGACCCTCAACGGCTCTCCTGGAGTGGACCGTGCGCTCGCCGACGCTGTGACGCGGGAGGATGACGACTCGGTCGAAATTGGCCGGTGCTGACGCACGTGGAAGCGGTATAGTCGCTTAAGTTAACGCCAAGAGCGGCAAGCGGGGTGACCATGCGCATGGGTATTCCAACCGAAATCAAACCCCAGGAAGGACGGGTGGCTCTGATCCCCGCTGCCGCTCGGGAACTCGTTCGGGCCGGTCACGAAGTCTATGTTCAGTCCGGAGCCGACCTAGGGAGTGGGTACGCCGACGCCCGTTTCACCGACGTGGGGGTGAAGATCGCATCGGATGCGGCCGACCTCTACGCAAGGGCGGAAATGGTGATCAAAGTCAAGGAACCGATCGACGCGGAGTATGAGCTTCTCAATGAAAATCACCTGCTGTTTTGCTTCCTGCACCTGGCCGCCGTTCCGGAGCTGGCTCGGGTGCTGTGCGAAAAGAGAGTGAATGCCGTAGCCTTTGAGACTGTTCAGGTAAGGGGGCCGGTTGCCTATCCTGGCGCCGATGAGCGAGATTGCCGGGCGGCTGGCCACACAGATCGGAACCACTTTGCTTCAGCGGCACAACGGCGGTCGCGGATTGATGCTCGGGGGCCTTCCCTCTGCCGAACGCGGCCATGTTGTCGTTCTGGGCGCTGGAAACGTGGGTCTCGGTGCCGCATCGGTGGCCGCCGCGCTGGGAGCCCGGGTCACTGTTCTGTCTCCAGGGCGTGAACGCCAGATGCGGGCTCACAGCTTGGGCGCGAACGTCACCGCGCTGCCGGCCTACGCCGGCCTCGTGGAGCGGTACGTTGTCGATGCGGATTTGTTGATCGGCGCCGTTCTGATTCCTGGAGCCCGGGCACCCAGATAGGTTGATGCTCGAACGGTCGGTCGGATGAATGCAGGCAGCGTTATCGTAGACGTTTCCGTAGATCAGGGAGGGTGTGTTGAGACCATTCGCCCGACGACGTATGAAGATCCGACGTACACGATTGATGGCGTGGTTCACTTCGGCGTGACAAACATGCCGGGCGCTGTGCCGAGGACCGGTTCGCAAGCCCTCTCCAGCGCTCTCCTGCCATATGCATTGAGGCTCGGGGCAGATCCGGACCTCCGCGATCCGGTTCTCGCCAATGCCGCGAATACGGTCAATGGAGAAATCTCGCATCCCGCTGTCAGAGATGCGCTGACACCGAAGAGCCAGCGGCAGTCCCAGGGGTGAAAACAAAGGACGCCTTTTCGGTCCCCGGCGGCAGATAGAATCCCCGCCCTTCAGGCCAAAAAGATCGATATAATGGCAGCCCCAGCCAGCCGCTAGGAGTGCAGGAGCGAAAGTGGCTGAAACCCGCAGGTGCGGCCATGACCGCCGGTTATTGTATGTTCCGGCGTGGGGCCCACCGGCCGAAGCCTGGTGGGCTCCCATCGCCAGAGATGGTGAGAAGCGCCCGCACCGACAGTCTGGACCCGCCTTCAACAACGGGCTGACAGCGGCCGTGGCAGACGGGGTAGGATCAGTTTCGATTAACAGCGAGGGCCCGAGTGGAAGAATCTGTACTGGAAATCAACGAGCAGCGAATCGCGGAGTTTCGGGCCGAATTTCATAAGGTCAAGTCCGAGATCGCCAAAGTAATCGTCGGGTACGGAGGGATCATTGACGAAGTGCTGATTACGATCCTCGCCCGCGGGCATGCCATTCTGGAAGGTGTCCCCGGAGTCGGAAAGACCCGTCTGGTCCAGACCCTGTGTGATGTCCTTGAGCTGTCGTCTTCAAGAATCCAGTTCACGCCTGATCTCATGCCCGCCGACATCGTGGGCACGAACGTCGTTCAGGAGAGTGAAGGCGGCGACAAGTTCCTGAAATTCCAGGCGGGACCGATTTTCGCCAACGTAGTACTGGCCGACGAGATTAACCGCGCCACTCCCAAGACGCAATCGGCTCTACTGGAAGCGATGCAGGAGAAGACCGTAACAGTCGGCAACCATACCTACCCGCTGGATCTGCCTTTCGTCGTACTCGCAACACTGAATCCGTTAGAGCTGGAAGCGACCTATCCTTTACCTGAAGCCCAGGTAGACCGATTCTTCATGAAGTTGAGAATGGGCTTCCCGGATTTAGACAGTCTTCACGAAATTCTGGATCGTACGACACAGACGGAAGCTCCTGAAGTGGAACGGGTCTGGGACGGGGCGAAGATCCTCGAAATGAGGGAAATTGCGCTTGGGGTGCCAATTCCTGAGTCGGTGCAGGATTACGCGATCCGCATCGTGATGGCCACGCAACCCTCCACCGAGTATGCGCACGAACTCGCCAAGCAATACGTGCGTTATGGTGCGAGCCCGAGAGGTTCGCAGGCTCTAGTGGTCGGGGGTAAGATACGCGCCCTTTTGGCCGGAAGGAACGAGGTGATGGCCGAAGACGTTCGCGCCGTCGTACTGCCTGCGCTACGTCACCGGATCATCCTGAACTTCGAGGGCGAAGCCGAGAGGATCGATCCTGACAAGGTTCTTCAGGCGATCATGGGTAGCGTTGCTGCGTAGCTGTCGCCGATCTCCCACCCAGACATTCGGAGAGGAAACTCCAATTCAGGTCAATCGTGTCGTAACGCTTTCTGGCAATATACATTTTACAATTGCGATCCACTCGAAAGTCGTCGCGGTGTCACTACTCCGCAATTGTTGAGCATCCGTCCCGAAGGAATCCGGCATGGCAACGATGAAAGGCCAGTTGGATGTGCAGTGCCAATCCGGGGCTCGGCATCCGTCCTACGGATATCGAGTTCGGTATCTCGATCCGAAAACCGACGGCGATCCCTTACCTACAATGGCCGCGCATCTGAGCTATCTCCCCGGTGACTTCAGCGGGGAACGCTATCGATCGTCCGACAGCGTCGTGTGCGTCGTGGTCAGCGGCAGAGGGTGTAGAGAACTGGAATCAACCTCGAGCGAGTGGACCGAGAACGACGTGTTTGTGCTGCCTACCCGGACCGTCTACCGACATCAAGCGAGCGCGGATGCGGTCGGGTTCTCGTTCTCGGACCAGAGGGCGCAGGAACGTTTGAGTTGCTGGAGAGAGCGGCCCCGTGGGTAGCGTCGCATCCAGACTGCTTCCGACAACGCCTAGAATTTCTGTAGCAATTTCAGGAGTAGGAGAGGCTGTGATGTTTCTCCATGGACTGGGAAGTACGAAAGAGAATTGGTACCCGCAGCTCATTCATTTCGGTCGGACGCATCGGGCCTTGGCGTGGGACGCCCGCGGCTATGGGGAGAGTGATGACTATGACGATGGGCTCGTTTTCGCCCGCGATTTCGTCAGCGACCTTATGTCGACTCTCGATCTACTCGGCGTGGCGCGGGCCCATCTTGTAGGTCTATCAATGGGTGGCATGATCGCCCAATGCTTCTATTTTGCCTACCCACATCGTGTTGCCAGCCTCGTGCTGGCCGACACGTTCCCAAGTTTTCAAGCGCTGGGAGAGGACGTGGTTAAAGGCTTTCTTTCCGCTCGTGTCGAACCGCTGACGAAGGGCGCCACGCCTGCTGATCTAGCACCGGCATCTGCCGCTCTGTTACTCGCACCCAGTGCGCCGGAGAGTGCACGCGAGCGTCTTGTGTCAAGCCTGTCTAATCTGCGCACGGACTCTTACGTCAAGACAGCCCGGGCCCTGGCCATGCAGGAGGCCGTCGGAGAGTTGGAAGACATAGGAGTCGCCACTCTGGTGGTGTCGGGAGAACTGGATCGATTGGCACCGGTGTCCCTGGCTCGGCGAATGGCGAAGCGAATTCCCGGAGCGCAATTGGTCCTGATCCCCGGCGCCGGTCATATTTCGAATCTCGAACGGCCGGAGGCGTTTAACACGGCGGTATCCCGATTCCTGTCGAATCATTCAGGCGTTGCCACGGAATTGAATTGAAGAAATCTGCATCGCTTGTGTGGCTCGCCTGGATTTTTGGGTGGGTTTGCTCCCTGGCGGGCTGTTCGCCGGCTAGCCCGGGCCTGGAGCGGTTTGATGAAACTGCGTGGCTCGAATTAGGTCCAGTGGTTGTGGAGTCGATGTCCGGACGGAGAACAGGGGCAGATGTGGATGCGATCGGTGTTTTTGCGCGGGGTGAAGACCGGATGACGCTTTCGATGGCCTTCGTTCTGGGTCCTCCGGCCCGATTCGTCGAAGGAAGACACAGCTCCCGAATTGGCGGGGAATCCTTTGAAGGCGTGGTCTCAGCTGAGTCTGTCACCTTTCTCGGCGGACAAAACGCCGAACCTTCCCTCGGGGGCGTGTTCTTGTTCGAGAATCCGACGGACGGCGTCAGGTATCGCCTCCGCTTTCCTCCGACCCTAATATCCCGGCCGATAGCGGCGGATGGCCCGACGCTCCACGCTTTCTCGCGTGTAAGCCACACTCTTCATTTCACCTCGTGCAAAGAGCGCAGCCTGATCGGCGTAGTGGGGTGAATCCTCCCTCGCGCTCTGACCGTATCCGAGGATCGAATAAGCTCGTGGAGGGTCTGTAAATTCCACTGCGATCACCCATCCGTCACCGCCGTCGACGCGGCGCCTGCCGTCGCCATCGTCTGTGAAGTTGAGGACCCTGAAGCAACCCAGCGCACCTCGGCAGCCACCGACCGGTTCGTCCACCGCGCCGCGCCTGACTCTGTGGACCGTACCCCAGGCGACATCCCAGGACCCGAAGCGTCGTGTGGTCTCTTCGAGGGCATCGTCAAACAGACGTGCAGCGAGATCCGGGTCCGCCAGGCCGCGGGGCGTATCCATCGGTCGTTCTACGGTCCACTTTTCGGCAAACCCTTCGGCGTCGCCTGCGTCCCCACCTCCAAGCGTCTCGGTGTAGATCCGCCACCATTCGGTAAACAGTAGTGCCCCCCGGCTCTCCGGGGCCGCCGTGTTGTCCCAGCCTTCCAACAGAGTGAGCGCTGCATCCCTTTGAGAATCCTCCTCTGAAGTCTTGTTGAGACCGCGGACTGCTTGAATCAGTTCGTTCTTGACGCGGTCCGCTAAGAGCATTCGGTAGCTGTGCTTGAGCCGGACGACATCCTCGAGCGAAAGGGGGCCGGAGTCGTTTACCAGCAGAACGGAATGCTGACTTCTCAGCCCGAACGCCTGCTCTTCGAAATAGTCGGGATAGTCGGCCGGATCGAGTGGCTCGCGCATATTGGCGAACCATGGGCCGTCGTTCTCGTTGCGGACGTAGCCGCCTGCGGGGTTTAACAGCTGCGGCAACGAATCCAGGTCGTGAAGTTCGGTCCAGACCTGATCCATCCGCGTAGCGGGGACCGCCAGATTTCCGCCCGCCGGATGTGGGCGGATAGGAATCGCCGCGTTCCAGATATAGAAGATATTGCCTTCGGCATCGGCGTAGGTGAAATTGGAACCCGGGTGAGCGCGCAACCGCATCGCATCGGTCCACTCATTCAGGTTTGTCGCTTGTATCAGCCGAAGGAATTGCTCGCCGGCGCGGTACTCCCCGTCTTGAGGAGTCCGGAGGACGTATATTCGGCCGTGCTTCTGATAGATGACCGGACCCAGGGCAGTGGAGAGCCGCTCGCGGGTCTCGGTGGCGTAGCTTGCGCCGTCGCGATATGACAGCGTGATTGATTGCCGATCGATCGGAACGGATGCGCCGTCGAGCAGGTAATGATCTTCTCGGGCCGGGTCGGCTTCCAGCGCGTAGACTTCCGTGTTGTTTACCGAGTTGTTTGTCGTCGCAAAGCCGAGCTGACGGTTGAATCCACCGATGATCCCCAGGGGACCCCCAATGCGGAAGTCGCCATAAAAATCCAGACGGCCGGGGACGACGGTATGTACCTCCCAGTAACCCGCATCCCAGCCCAGGTGAGGGTTGCGCATCAGGATCGCGACATTCCTCACCGTACGACTGGGTGCCAGAGCCCAAGCACTGGAACCTTCTTCCACAGAGACGATGGACGTGTCGACGGTGGATTCTTTCTCTGCTTTCCCATCGGGTGCCAATCCGTTTCCGACGCTTCCGCCCGGATCCAGCAGGGGGGCTTCATCGGCCTCTCGGATGCGGTTGACCCAGCGTCGCACCTGACGTGCATTTGGCCGATAGACGTAGAGGGCCGCCACATCAAGGCCTGTGAACTGGGGACGCATCCACGATGGGAACTCGTTCGGGTAGCGTTGGACGTAGCGGTTGACTCCGGCCGCGAATCCTTCATAGACGTCGCGCGTGCCTTGTTCGAGTCGCATATAGATGTCCCCAGCAAGGAGGTAATATGGCCGGTTCTCAAAATCAGAGTCCAGTGCGCGGCGTCCTACATGGCGAGCGAGTTCTCCTCGCGCGCGAATCAGTCCCATCGGCACGCGCTCGCCGTAGTCTTCGAGCTGGAGGTAACCCAGCGCATAGCCCAGCACTTGGAGGTTGTCTGCGTAAACGTGCGGAACACCATAATCTGTGCGAATGACTTCCACCTGTTCGGCTAGCGTCTCCGGCCGCAATCGGGCCCCAGGCCCGGTCGTGGGCGTCGGTGGACGAAGCGTCGGCGCACAGCCGAACAACAGCAAAGTTAGAGCAAAGACGGCCCGATACTTGAGTCTGGATCCCGTCAGGAAGCCTGGGGAGTGAAGTGCGCGTTCCATAGATCCGAGTTAGCGAAGGAAGACGAAGTATCCGATGGCGGCCAGAATCGCCATGTACAGGAGGAGACCGACAGGGAAAATCCAGAGCAATCGCAGTTCGCCTTCGGGTTGATCACTCATGGCCTGTTCCCGGAACCGGTTGGGAATCGGTACTCAAGCGAGCACCAGCGCAGTGACGGCTATCAAAGCGGCGAGGATCGCGCCGGAGAGGACCAGGTTCCAGACCCGCTGCCTTTTCTGAATTTTGACAAAGGCTTCATCCTGTGAATTCAGCATCTGTACGAGCATTTCGATATTGCGGTCGACAACGGAAATACGTTCGTCCACAGCGCTCCTCCATTCGGCCACACTCTGTGCATCCGAGGGCGGAGCTTGCCTCTTCTGAGTTGCGTTCGACCGCAGATCACGGATGATGTCCTGGCCAAGGTCCGTCGTAGCGGCCTCGCGGATCAGGCCCAGTGCCAATCGAACCCAGCTCATCGTCCGTGCTCTCCGTCGTAGAATTCCAGTGGGTCGATCCGATACTCGGCCCATTCCCAGGGTTCGTCTGAACCTTTGAAATAAAGGTTGACTTCATCTTCGGTCATGTCCGGCGCTGTTGGAATCAAGCTCAGGGTGCTGCCCACGAGTTGCCGATCTTCAGGTCTTCGAAAATGCACTATCAGTCCCAGAACATGAGCGCGCAACAGGACCCCCTGTCCGGAGCTCTGGAGCTGTCTGCGGAGTACGTCGAGCACCCTGCCCCGGGAGTCCGCGTGCAATACACCGATTCCTTCCAGACCCGATGCAGCCAGGGATCGAATCGTCGAATCAAGCCCCGAATCTTCCAGGACAGAACGGAGGGGTTCAATGGCATCGGGTCCGATGCGTGAAAAGACTATCGGCAGCTCTTCCAGCACGTCTTCGTTTTTTGTACTGTAGGCGAGGAAGATTGCATCAATCAATTTCGGGAGCGCACTTGCGGCCTTCATGATTCCCAACAGCTTGACGGCGTGGAAAACGGCGATACGTCCCGCGGTGTCCGTATGCCAGAGACGGACGTTGCCCAACAGCATCTCCAGGCTGGGGATGAAATCCACTCCGCGACCCAGTATTTCAGCAACCACTTGAGGGTTCAGCCGTGCTTCGCCCTCCAGTAATTGAGTCAGCAGGTCTTTATGCAGTGTATTCATCGTCCTTTCGAGAACGTACGGCGCTTGCTGGTCATGATCGTAACTCGTATGCGCCATTTTGCGTAACAAATCGCCCGCGTCAAGTATGCCACTCTGTGCGCCAACGTCCACAATGACCAAATCCGGGTTCAAGATGCAGCTTTGATTGGGAAAAACCGTAGGTGCGGGCCTAGCAGCCCGTGGCAGAAGTCGCGAGGACCGCGCGTAGGGGTCTTCGGGTTGCAGGCGCGAAGTGAGGAGTGGGCACCGAGGTTTGAAACCGAGGCTGCGGGCGCCGTCTTTGCATCGTGACCGGCCTTACCAATGCCGGACAAAGCCTGCGGGGCGCCTGCGGCCTCCGTTTGATACGTCGGTGGCCCCCCTGCGCCCGAAGGGTTACGGCGAAACGGGGCCGTCTTCGTTGTCGCCGACTCCTCCCAATGAATGCGCATTGTCGCTTCTTCGCGGCTTCGGGCCAGCGCTTCTTCGCGACTTCGGGTCGGCGCTTCTTCGCGACTTCGGGTCGGCGCTTCGTCGTCTCCTAGAATCCGGCCCCGTTTGGCCGTAACGCGGCCCTCGGGACTTCTGCCACGGGCTGCTATGATCCCACAACGTTCGGAACTATGATGCGCTCAGATAGAACTACAACCCGACGGTTAGCGTGAAAGATCGAGACCTTCAACATGTGATCCGGATTCTCCGTAAAGAGATCCGCCGCTGGAGGGTGCCTGCGATTGGCCACTATACGCAGACGCCGTTTAAGACTCTTGTGTCCTGCATTCTCAGCTTGAGAACGCAGGACCGGACGACAACGCGGGCTAGCGAAAGTCTGTTCAAGGTCGCTGACACACCGGAGGCAATCCTCAAACTGCCGGCCACGAAGATCGAACGTCTGATCTATCCGGTCTCGTTCTATCGGGTCAAGGCCCGCAGGATTCGCGAAATCTCGTCGATTCTGCTGGGACGCTTTGGTGGTAAGGTTCCCGAATCGATGGACTCACTGCTCACGCTTCCGGGTGTGGGCCGGAAGACCGCCAATATCGTCGTCACGCTTGCGTTTCATAAGCCCGGGATTGCGGTGGACATTCATGTTCACCGAATCTCGAACCGTCTTGGGTATGTGGCCACCCGGGGACCGGATGAAACCGAGATGGCCTTGAGAGAAAAACTGCCCAGACGATACTGGATCGTACTCAATGATCTGCTGGTGGCCTTCGGCCAGAACCTCTGCAAGCCGCTCAGCCCGCACTGTTCCATCTGCCCGATCGCCACCTATTGTGATCGCGTCGGCGTAAAGAGGAGCCGTTAATTTTTGATCATCCGGGCGATGTGCCCGAGCAAGGAGCGTGGCAGTTGCGTTTGTTCTGAGAGCGCTGCCAATTTGTCGTCCGGGGTCGTCTCAAGAGGCCTGTCCAGGATGTGGCGGCACGTGTTGCATCCATCGGTCCCGTAAACGATCCATGAGCTTTTTGAATATGCGATCAGCCGGATGGTATCGCTGTCTCTAAGTGAATGTCCGTTCGCCTGATACCCGTTCGGGTCGACCAACCAGGCGTCCGGCTCGTCTCCGCCTTCGGCTGCCACAACCTGGCGGATTGAGCCTACGTCGAATTCGACCCGTTCAGTCGCTTCTGCCGACAATTGATCTTGGCTGGCGTAATAGATTTCCATCAATAAGTATTGGTAGTGTCGACGGCCGTCAGTTCGCGGGTCGCTTTCGACATAAACACTTAATCTTAGCACAATGAAATGTGCGCGTTTCGTCCCTCAGAGAATGGCTTGCGGGCGCCTTCGAGGCACCTTCTGACGGAGCCTCTCACCCATGCGGCGGACATGCTCGGGACGGGTTCCACAACAGCCGCCAGCCAGATTCAACCAACCCTTATCCGCAAATTTTTCCATCACGGATGCCATGTCGTCGGGTGACTCAAGGTACTGTCCTGAAGGATCCGGTAGTCCCGCGTTGGGATAGCAGACAAGGAATGGTGTCGCGATATTGGAAAGCTGCTCGAGGCAGGGTTCCATCAAGCTGGGGCCCACGGAGCAATTGATTCCAACACCGAACAAGCCACGCGCGGACATGACATTCCAGAACTCTTCGAGGGTTTCCCCTGAAAGCAGGCGGCCCAGGTGGGTGATCGACGCCGAGACAATGACCGGTATGCGGCGGCCCCAGATCTGGAAACATTCCTCGAAAGCATCCAGAGCGGCGATGGCATTGCCGGTATCGAACACGGTTTCCAGTAGGAGCAAGTCAACGCTTCCATCGAGGAGGCCGCGAACCTGTTCGGTGTACACCTCGGCCGGAGCGTCCGGAGCGGACACTGCCCCGGCCACGAATCGGGGCCATTCAGGGGCTGCCTGTTCCATTGTGCGTCGGGCGCTGGTGGCGATACGGGCCGCGGCGAGATTGATCGCGTAGACCTGATCGGTGAGACCGTAGCCGCCTAAATTGATGGCGTTCGCCCCGAACGAGTTGGTCGTGATGATATCTGCGCCGGCCTGGAGGAAGTCACGGTGGATCGAACGAATCAGGTCGGGCTGTGTAATCGAAAGCAAGTCGTAGTTGCCCATGAGGGGACGGTCGTGGTTTCGGAACTGGGCACCCCGATAACCCATTTCGCCAAGACCGAAGGTCTGGATTCGCGTCGCCATGGCGCCGTCCAGAATGGCGATGCGTTCCTCCAGAAGTCCCGCCAGGGCCGCCCCCCTGCCCCGATACTGGCATGCCGCTTCTGCCATGGATTCCATTCTAGGAATTTGAACGCGTGTTGCCTAATGGCGTAGTACATTGGAGGTCGGAGGGTGGATGGGCGATCGTCCGATTGGAAGTGGGGCCTCCGCGGTTCTGATGATCCGCCCGGCCGGGTTTGGATTCAACGAAGGTACCGCGGCAACGAATCTGTTTCAGACTCGGCCCGAAGACACAGACTCCGATGCGGTTCACGAGAACGCGGTTGCGGAATTCGAGTCCCTGACAGACGCGATCCGGGGCTGCGGCGTTGAGGTCATTGACATTGAAGATCGTCGGGAACCCCGGACCCCAGACGCTGTCTTTCCCAACAACTGGGTCTCGTTTCATGCCGACGGCACTGTCGTGCTGTATCCGATGTGCGCTCCGAGCCGTCGTCTGGAAAGACGTGAGGACCTCATCCCCCTACTCCAGCGATGTTATGGGTTCGAAGTGACACGTGTCTTCGATTTGACCCATCACGAAGAGGAAGGCCGCTTCCTCGAGGGCACAGGCAGCATCGTTTTCGACCATCTCGATCGGTGCGCTTACGCAAACCCCTCCGCTCGAACCCACCCCGGCCTCCTCGCTCGGCTGGCTGAATTGTTGCAATATGACCATCTGGTGTTTCATGCCACCGACGGGGAAGGCCACGACATCTATCACACGAACGTCGTTATGAGCGTGGGCACGGACTTTGCCGTTGTCGCTGCAGAGGCCATTCGTGACCGCAGTGAGCGCGGGTGGGTCCTCGATCGGCTGGAAGCGACCGGTCGTCGGCTGATCCGGATCGGTCTGGATCAGATGAGACGTTTCGCAGGCAACGTTTTAGAACTCAACGGTAGGGGCGCCCACCGTGCCCTGGTCATGTCCACGGCGGCTAGGGCCGCTTTCGAGCCGCAACAGCTAGCGATGCTCGAAGACTCGGTCGAAATCGTGGCGTCTCCGCTCCCGACGATCGAAAGGGTCGGCGGCGGCAGTGCCCGATGCATGCTGGCCGAGGTTCTTCTACCGCGCCGGGACGCACAACGACTTTCATAGACCGGCGAGATACCGTGGACCGCCCAGGGCCCCTACGGCCCGTTCGATCTGCTCCACTCGACCGAGGACATAGTCGGAAGGCTGGAGGGCCGACAGCCGCTTGGGACTCGGCAGCACGGCGACAAGGCTGGCTGCCTCCCGGCCGGTGAGCTCGCGTGCCGACTTGGCGAAAATGTGTTCTCCGGCAGCGCCTGCGCCAAAAACTCCCGGTCCGAACTCGGCCACGTTCAGGTACACCTCCAGGATCCGCCGCTTGGGCCAGAGCAACTCGATCCACACAGTCAGGTAGGCTTCGGCTCCCTTTCGGATCAGATTTTGTTCCGGCCAGAGGAAGAGGTTCTTCGCGACCTGCTGCGATATCGTGCTGGCCCCGCGGATGCGGCTCCCGTCGCGATTAGACTCGAGGGCATCGGCAATCGCATCCAGGTCGAAACCATGGTGGAACGGGAACTTTTGATCCTCGGTCGCCACGGCAGCAATCGCCAACTGCGGCGAGATTTCCGACCATGGAACCCATCGATAGTAGACGGGTTCTTCCCGCACCAGGCGCTCCCGAAGAATGAAAGCGGTGACCGGGGGAGGTATCCAGCGCCATGGCAGAACGATCACGACGCTGGTGACGATCACCATCAGGACGGACCACGCCGCCAGGCGGAAAAGACGCCGCGTGAAGCCACCGGGGTTCACCCTCGGTCTCGACCCTGAATCGTGTAGCAGTAGTCTGTCCATCGTCGATCAACGGGCAGCGGCCCGACGGCCTCCGCCAACTTGCTGGATCTATTCTATATGGAAGTTCAGGCAGAAACTGACTTAGGCGCGAGAATCCGAATCGAACACTGCGGTACACTCTCCTGTCAATCGATTGCATGGGGGTTTGACCCGTGTCCACCAAGGTCAAGGACAGCGTCCGTGCACTCCCCGTGAATCGTGCCTGAGCCTGGGTGGCGGAACTGGCAGACGCACCGGACTTAAAATCCGGAGTCCTTTGCGGGACGTGCGGGTTCGATTCCCGCCCCAGGCATTTCACATCGGCATCAACCCGTGAAGCCTGCCGACAACTTTCAGGATTCCGAGCGGGCGCGATGCGCGGAATTAGTTCTTCTGTTTCCGGGTCACCGAAGCGTCATTGAAGCATTCACGCGAACAAAAATGAAAGGACGAGATTGCATGACAGGTTCTGCATTGTTGATCTTGATGCCCATCGCGGTTGGTATTTCCATCGTCATGCAGGCTGTTTTCATGGCGCAGATGGATAGACGGATGGGGACGTTTGAAAGTGTATTCATTACCTACGGCGTGGGGGCGCTGTTAATCGGACTTGTTGTCCTTATCCGGCGTGGGGGCAACCTGATGGACGGCATCGGTATGCCATGGTACGTGTTGACGGCCGGCTTTTTTGGCCTGCTAATAATCGGAGGTATCTCCTTTTCTGCAGCCCGCGTCGGGCTTGTTTCCACGTTTGTCATCGTCGTGGCAACGCAGTTCGTGTGTAGCTCGCTGATCGATCACTTTGGCCTGTTCGGTCAGACTGTCCGGGCTCTGGACTTTGCACGTGTAGCAGGCATCGGCATGTTGTGGGGCGGTGTGTGGCTTATTCTTCGTTAATCTTCCGCTGTCTATGAACGCTCGCGTCGAATCTGGGGGAGCCGTGACGGACGGGTCGGGGTCCCAGCTCAGCAATTTTCTCAGTAGCTTCGGCCCGGGATTGCTGTGGGCGGGAAGCGCCATCGGCGTGTCTCACCTCGTGCAGTCCACACGGGCTGGGGCCGAGGCCGGATTCGCGATGGTCGGCGTCATCCTGTTCGCGTTGATCCTGAAGTATCCCTTCTTTGATTTCGGTCCCCGCTACGCCGCGGCGACAGGCGAAAGCCTCATTGAAGGTTATCAGAGAATCGGGTCCTGGGCCCTCTGGTTGTTCTTTTCAGTCATTCTTACGACAGGCGTCATTACGCATGCGGCCATCGTTCTCTTTACTGCGTATCTGGTCTTGTTTGCCCTCGGTTCGGACGCTTCGGTCACGCTTGCTGCCGCCGCTCTCTACATTGGTTGTATCGCGCTGTTGTGGTTCGGACGGTTCAAGGCTCTGGATTATTCCATCAAGGCTGTCCTTCTTTTTCTGGCCGTATCGACACTGATTGCGGCCTTCGTTGCAATTCCGCGCGCAGACTTTTCCACGACCAGTTTCATGCCCGTGCCCCCGCCTGAAACCACGGTCCCATTGGCCTTTATCCTTGCGGTTGCCGGATGGATGCCCACCGATATCGCAATCTCGGTTTTCAGCTCACTTTGGACTCTTGCCAAGAACAAGATCAGCGGCGTTCGCGCCAGCGTGGCGACGGTCCGTTCGGAATTCATGATTGCCTATGTCGCGACCGGCGTTCTGGCTTTCGCGTTTCTGACCCTGGGTGCAACGGTCATGCACGGTTCAGGAGAAGTGTTCAGCGCCGCGGGGATGGTGTTTTCAACACAGCTGATCGATCTTTACGCCGAGACTCTCGGTTCTTGGACCCAGCCGATCATAGCCGGCACGGCGGTCACCGCGATGTTTTCGACGACGCTTACGATCATCGATGGATACCCTCGAGTGATCGACCGAACCATCCAGGTGATTCGCGAGAAGAATCCCGCGGTGACCGCCGATCGGGAAGTCTCGCTGGTGTACTGGATTTCCATGTGTCTCGTCGGTTCCCTTACGCTTCTGCTGTTGTATTTTTTCGTCGGCAACCTGACCCCAATGGTCGACTTTGTCACGATCGTGGCGTTCCTGACGGGTCCCGTCCTCGGCTTCCTGAATCTGAAGGTCATCACCTCCGCCGCAGTTCCGTCCGAATATCGTCCTGGAAAGGCAATGTTGTTCTATTCCTATGCGGGCCTCGTGGCGCTGGGTACGGTGGCCGCGATTTTTCTCGTCAGCCTGATCTTCTAATCCCAGTCTTTCGAAAAGAAAGGCCTTTTGGGACCTCAGCTGTCCTTCGGGTCGACCAACCTTGAGACGACAGTTGTGGTCTTTCAATGCGCCCATAAGCCCGTCTGCACCTGTCCGGGTGATGCGCGAGGCCAACTGCGTGCTGGTATCGACGCCCGACATCCTGCGATATCTGCGGGAGAATCTGATTCCGGCTGCGCGAAGTTTGGAGAACACACGTGAAAGTACTTAATTTTGAGTTGGACTATCCTGGGTCATCGGAATGGGGTGGGTCGGGGCCCTCGCTTGATCTGACGCGCTGCACCCGTTGTGGTGAACCCTGGGGTTTTGTCTTCGTCGAACGCGTCGAGATGTGGAGTTGCGGTTACTGCCGGTACGAGGCCCGCGAGAAGTCGTCCGACTATGGGCGGATTCGAATGGCCGAACAGGAGGCCCTGGTTAGCTAGGCGTCGGGTTGAAACCCCGGTTCGATCCAGGTCATGCGGAGAATCCGTGATTGCATCGGTGGCCCGCGTGAGCTGCCTCCGCACACGACGTGTTTTCGTTGGACCAAGCTCAATTCTGGAAGCGCGAGGACCCGTTCCAGCAGTTCCATGATCCCGGTCTCCCTGTGCAAACGATTGACGTTTGTAATCGTGACACCGTGTGAGGATTTCTGACTTCTTTCGGCGCGAAAACCCTTTTACGTCTTGCGGATTCAGGTTCCTCCGAGCGCAATCAAAAGCGTAGGAAATGGGGGTCAGGGCCCAATGTCCCCACCTATGCCCTTAAGAAATGGGGGACCTAGCGCTCTGACCCCAATTCTCCGGGATTCCCGCCTAAGTCTTTGAAAAACATGCAGCTTTCTGATGCGATCAAGAGAATCGACGGCTGGTGGAACGACCGGGACGTGCTGCGACTCCAGCTCCGAAAGCTAGCGATCCAGATTCGCCATCGCGAGGACCAGCTGTTTATGATCCTGACGCTCGTGATCGGCGCGGTCGTGGGTCTGACGACGGTGGCGTTCATCGTGCTCACTGAGAGTCTGGGCGCCCGGATGTATCCCATCGGTCCGGAGTTTCAGTTTCGGCGACTTCTGGTTCCCGCCATCGGGTCGCTGCTGACCGGCTTCCTAATCTATCGCTATTTCCCCGACGCCCGAGGCAGTGGAATTCCACAGACGAAAGTCGCGCTTGCCGTACATGGCGGCCGGATCACACTGCGGACCGTTCTCGGAAAATTCTGGCTTTCGGTCGGGTCTCTGGCCAGCGGTGTGGCGCTCGGCCGCGAAGGCCCATCGGTTATGGTCGGATCCGGGATCGCGTCGGTCATGGGCCGGGCCCTGGGTCTGAAGCGCCAGAAGATCGAAGCCCTGATTCCGGTCGGCGCGTCGGCGGCGCTGGCGGCGGCTTTCAATACTCCGATCGCGGCGGTTCTCTTCGCTCTGGAAGAGGTGGTCGGGAATCTCCACGCCCCTCTACTGGGTTCGGTAGTATTGAGCACTGCGACCGCATGGATGGTGATGAACCTCATGTTGGGGGATCAGGTGCTCTTCAATGTGCCCGCCTACGAACTGGTTCACTTTTCAGAACTCGCCTTCTACGCAATCCTCGGCGTCATCGGGGGATTCGTGTCCGTTTTTTTTGTCCGCTTGCTGCTCAAAATCCGTCAGTGGTTCCTGGATATGCCCGAGCGTACGCGATGGTTCCAGCCGGTTGCAGGCGGGTTGACCGTGGGACTGCTGGGGTTCTTTGTTCCCGACGTCCTGGGTGTGGGTTATGACCGGGTCGGAGACGCTTTGAACGGAACGATGACGATATGGTTTATGGCATTGCTCGTGGTGCTCAAGCTGATAGCCACGGCCACTTGTTACGGTTCCGGCAATGCCGGCGGCATTTTCGGTCCCAGCCTGTTCATTGGGGCCATGGTGGGAGGCACCGTTGGAAGCGCAGCCAACTGGTTGTTGCCTGCGTTTACCGGAAGTTCCGGGGCCTACGCTCTGGTCGGGATGGGCGCCACATTTGCCGGCATCATTCGTGTGCCCTTTACATCAGTGATCATGATCTTCGAGTTGACGCGTGACTATTCGATCATCGTGCCGCTGATGGTCTCAAACATGATCAGCTACTTCATTTCACGACGGTATCAGCGAAAGCCAGTCTACGAAGCGCTCGCCGAACAGGACGGGATTCATTTGCCGGCAGCAGCGATACAGCATCGCCAGGGGCGTTTGCGTGTCCGTCGTGCTATGCGCGTGCCGAAAGTCGTTCTGGATGCCGACCTGACACTCGACGAAGCGCGATCGCGAATTCGAAACAGTCCGTTCGACGCTTGGCCTGTCGTCGACAAGCGGGGACTCGTGGGAATGGTGACGTTGGACGCATTGCTCGGGGCTTCGGGTGAGACGCTGGTTGAGGCCGCCCATGTGAAGCCCGGAGCCCATCTCCACGCCGACCATGTCCTGGATCTCGCCCTCGAGCGTATGGGCCAGGCCGGAGTGAATGTGCTTCCGGTGGTGAGCCGTCTGGATGCGCGTCGACTCGAGGGCATCGTGGGCCTTTCAGACGTCATGCGAGTCTACGGATTCAGCGAGTCGGACGATGGTTCCGAAGACACATGACGGATTTCCCACAATGCCAACCCCGTTGTCGGCACCTTCCGGAGCGCGGCGTTTGATTCTCCCTGCGTGTTACGATGACGAGCATGGCCGGAGGGTTGAATCTGAGGCTGGCGATGGCGCAGATCAATGCCGTCGTCGGTGATCTGGAAGGGAACCGAGCTAAGATCCTCGACTGGATCGGACAGGCGCGGGATCTGGAGGCCGACCTCGTAACGTTTCCCGAACTTGCCCTCACTGGCTATCCCCCGGAAGATCTGCTTCTTAAGCCCCGGTTTATCGAACGTAATCTTGAGATTCTCAAAGAAATGGCCGCCGCCGTCAGCGGCATCACCGCCGTCGTGGGATTTGTGGACCGGCAGGACGGCATCTACAACGCTGCCGCTATCCTGAAGGACGGTCAAACGGCAGGCGTTTACCACAAAATCTGCCTTCCTAATTACGGCGTCTTCGACGAAGTCCGCTACTTTCAGGTCGGGAAGCGGTCGACGTTGATCAAAATCGGTGACGTCCGCGTCGGTCTCAGCATCTGTGAGGACATCTGGTATTCCGATGGTCCGGTTGCCCAACAGGCGATGGGCGGGGGGGCCGAGATGCTTATCAATATTTCGTCGTCTCCCTACCACGCGGGTAAACGGCATTGCCGCGAGCGTATGCTCGCAACCCGCGCCAGCGAGAATACGGCTGTCGTGGCCTACAATAATATGGTGGGTGGGCAGGACGAACTCGTTTTTGATGGGGACAGTCTGGTGTTCGATGATAACGGCAGCATAGTCGCACGCGGCGCCCAATTTGAGGAAGAATTGGTCGTCGTCGATCTGGACATGGAGGCTGTCTGCCGCGGCCGCCTCAAAGATCCGCGGCATCGGCAGGGTTCCGGTTCTGACCGAAGCACTATGGTGTCTGTTCCCGCGCCAGGTGAGAGAAGGAAACCTCTGCCCGAAGTGGAACTCCGAGAGCCCCTGGGCGAGGATGCCGAGGTCTATGGAGCGCTTGTCATCGGTACCCGGGACTATGTCTGTAAGAACAAGTTCAACACGGTTGTCATCGGACTGAGCGGTGGAATTGATTCGGCACTGACGGCAACCGTGGCAGTCGACGCCCTCGGGAACTCGAACGTCGTCGGCGTGAGCATGCCTTCGAAGTTTTCTTCCAAAGGCAGTGTCGAAGACTCGAAAGCACTTGGCCGGAGCCTGGGTATCGAGCTGATGACGATTTCCATCTCCGAGGCTATGGACGCGTACGAGTCCATTTTGGGGCCATCTTTCAAAGGCCGCGATCCCGACGTTACGGAAGAAAATCTCCAGGCTCGGATTCGTGGCAATCTGGTGATGGCCTTGTCGAACAAGTTCGGATGGCTGGTGCTCAGTACAGGCAACAAGAGTGAGGTCAGCGTAGGTTACTGTACGCTCTACGGTGATATGGCGGGTGGCTTCTCCGTTCTTAAAGATGTCCCCAAGACGATGGTCTTCAGACTGTCCCACTACTGCAATCGTGTCGCGGGAAGGGAACGCATACCTCTGGTCATCATTGAGAAACCGCCTTCGGCTGAGCTGCGTCCAGATCAGAAGGACACCGACTCATTGCCGCCCTACGATCAGCTGGATCCGATTCTCCAGGCGTATGTTGAGAATGATCACAGCGTGGATGAGATGATCGAAATGGGATTTGATCCTGATACCGTCCGTCATGTTGTGAGCCTTGTGGATTTCAGCGAATATAAGCGCCGTCAGGCGGCGCCGGGTGTGAAGATCACGCCGCGCGCCTTTGGGCGGGATCGGCGCATGCCGATCACGAACCGATTCGGTCAATAGCAGGCTGGGGAGAAAACGCTGGATTTTCGGCAGTCTGCTATGCGGCACAGAATGTGCCACCATTTTTCATGGCTGTAAGCCATTGAAAATGTGAGCCGTGCGAGCATCACACTTCTCGGATGGCGTTGCGGAAAAAGTCATGGATGGCTTTTTCTGCATCCCATTAGAGGGCCTGCTCGGACTCCCGGCCAGCGAGTCGAAATGCACCGTCCTTTTACTATTTTAGAAGAGTGGGTCAAACAGGGACGGATCCGTCTGACCGACGCTGAGATACCGATGAACAGCGAGGCTGCCCGAGCTGGCGCAGAACGACCGATTGTAGACCTTTCACCCGGTCCGTCAGATTCAGAAATATTCGAAGCCTCGATGCATGACGTCCGCCCCCTGGAGGGAAACGAAGGACCGGCACGAATGCCGGAACCTATCGCAATTCGATCGAACCGCGACGAAGAAGAAGCGTTGAGGGCGCTAGAAGAATTCTGCCGAAATGGCCGGGTTGAAACCGAGCACACATGCGAATACGTAGAGCACGTCGCGCACCCCCTAGGTGTGAATTCCAGCAACGTTGTAAACACCAGGCAACCGAGAAATCGGTGGTTTGTATTGGATGCGGCCGTGTAGTCGATGCTCATTGTAGTGGGTGAGGTAGATCGGTAACACGTCGGATCGTTCGTTCGAGGTCCTGTAGACTCGGAAGTAGGCCCACTCGCGCAGCAGCGTCTGGATGAATCGTTCCGCTTTGCCGTTGGTTTGAGGCCGGTACGGGCGAGTGAATCGTTTACGAATGTTGAGTTCGTGACATCGTTTCAAGAATGTTTTGGCACGATAGCAGGAGCCGTTATCGGTGAGTACGCGCTGGACGGTAATACCGAACCGGGCGAACCATCGGATGGCGCGATCCAGGAACGCGACCGCACTGTGTTGGCGTTCGTCAGCTAAGACCTCCGCATAGGCGAGGCGGGAATAGTCGTCCACGCAAACGTGGACGTACTCCCAACCCGCACCTTCGGAATCCTGTCGTGGGTTGTCGGTGACGCGGTGACCCGGCCGCCAGAATCGCCCTAACTTCTTGATATCCAAATGCAACATCTCTCCCGGCCCATCATGTTCGTATCGCACCACCGGTTCGGGTGGGTCCAGATTCTTCAACTGGGACAGGCCTTGTCGTTGCAGCACCCCCGCGACTGTGGATCGTGGCAGCTTGAGCTGATTCGCAATCCGAAGCGCTGTCATTCGGTATTGGGTTCGCATCTCCACGATTAGATCCACCCCGTCCTTGCCCATCCGATGGTGTAACATCCGAGGTTCGCTCGATAAGTCGTTTAAACCCGCTTCGCCCCAATCGCGGTACCGTCGGACCCATTTGTATACCGTGCTCCGACTGACTCCAAATTGCTCGGCTACTGAAGATACCGAAGCGCGCTCTTCAATCACTCGGATCGCCATCAATGCTCGACTCTTCGGGCAGGTTCTTGCATTCTTGTGAAGGTTCATACGGGCTCTCTCCTTGGGCTGATCGGTTTAGGTCCCAATCAGCTTCTCGGATTTAGCCCGTGTGAACAACCTTCACAGAATTCACACCTAGGCCGCCTCTACCTTGATGGCCTTCGTGCGGGCCGATTCGCAATACAGGCCCATGTGGATTTCCACGGCCTCACGCTGAATCAGGCACGCCGAGCGTTGGATGCTTTCATTGAGGCTTCGGTTCGATCAGGCTATCGATGTGTGCGTGTCGTCCACGGCCGGGGGCTTCACTCCCAGGATAAGCGTCCGTTGATCAAGGAGAAGGTCGAGCAGTGGCTCAGTCACCGCAGGCTGGCACGCTCCATCATCGCTTTTACCTCCGCGCGGCGGATTGACGGGGGAGGGGGCGCCGTATACGTCCTGCTGCGATCGAACGGGTAGGCCCGGGCGTGCCCTGGGGGCTGTGGACGCCAAGGCGAAAAGACGCAGCGTAATCTATTTCTTGCTTCGGCCACGTCCATTGCAATTCAGGAGGGACATTCAGGAGCCGAGGCCGGATTTCCGACCGCCCCAACTAACCGACTTCACCCCCATCAGGCATGAGGTCTCTGTCCCCGAATGCGTCACACTCGGAAGACGCCGATCACTTTTCCAATGATTCCGAACCCGGTCGCATCCGACTCCCGAATTTCGATGGGCGGGTACGCCACGTTCTCCGCGCGCAACTCCACCCTGTCGTGTGTTCGATAGAAGCGCTTGACGGTAGCTTCATCTTCGATCATTGCGACGACGATCTCGCCATTCGACGCAGTCTTAGCGGGGCGCACAAGGACGTAGTCTCCGTTGAGGATATGGGCATCCTGCATGCTTTCGCCTTCGACCTGAAGCAAGAACGCGCCCTCTGGCGCCCAGCTATAGGGAAGGCGCACGACATCTTCAATGTTTTCCTGGGCAAGGATAGGCGCGCCGGCGGCAACCCGGCCAATGACCGGCACTTCCTTCGGTGTGAGGTGTTCTTCTGTGGGCCCCTCCGGTTTGATCACAACCAGTGAGCGCGACCGGTTGGGCTGTCGGAGAAGGCGGCCTTTGCGCTCCAGCGCTTTGATGTGGTCGTGGACCGTAGCGGGATTCAAGCCGAATCGATCGCCAATGTCCCGCACGGATGGGGGGAATCCAAGCCGCCGCGTGTGGCTCGCTATGAAGTTGAGAATTTCGGCCTGTCTTGTGGTCAGACCTTTCACCTGACATATGTTGGTAGGTCGGGGCCTCAGAGTCAAGCTGAATTGCCATGCCAAGGTCGTGTCCGGGAGTTAAGGTCGAGGCATGAAAGATCCCATGGAGAACCGAATGGTGAAATCACAGCGTGGTATGGCGCTGATCACGTCTCTGATGCTGCTTGCATTTTTGACGATCGTCGGGGGCGCATTGCTGTCAACTGCGACCGTGGACATGCAAATCGGGATGAACTACCGAACGAACACTCAACTTCTATTTGTTGCCGAAGCCGGTATCGAAGCTGCCCGGGAGGCTCTGCGAAGCGCAGTCGAGGTCAAGATCAACGCCAGCGCTGTGGATGCGATCGATACCTTGGCAGAGGGTATCACCGAGGTGTTGAAGGATTATGACGGCACCGATACGCTGATGTCGACGTCACTCGATGTGGATATGCTTATGAATTCGGGCTTGACCAACGATATCCGCTTTGCCGACACCGTCGCCGTGACCTCGGGGGCTGCGACGATCGGCACCTATACGGTCTTTGTCCGAAACGATGCAGCCGATGGAGCGGCGTCGAACACCGACGCCAATGAAGTCGTTACACTCGTTTCGATCGGTGTGATCGGCAGCAGCGAGATGCTGATTGAAGTCGATTTGAAGAAGGGCCAATTTCCGTTGCCTCCCGCCGCTCTGACTCTGGACGGCCCTGTTCCTAACAATGGATTCCGAAAAGCAAGCTCCAGCGGATATGCGATCAAAGGGGACGATGCGGCCGGCGGGCCATCTATTTACAGCGTAGGTGTCGTTGACAATGCCTCAGGCGTCAGTGTTATGAACGAAGTGGCGTCAGGCCCGGATCGTTCGGGCCAGTATTGTGGGCGAGGGACCACGTTTCCAGTGCCGTGTGACTCGGGTGCCAACCAGGGCCCGGATGTAAAAGATATTTCAGGCTTGATGGATCCAAACATGATGACCGTATCGGGCTTGAATGCCATGTTTCGGGCGATCGAATCGAACGCGACGTCGAACATGTGCCCGCCAGGGTCCGTGGGATCGGCGGTGTCTCCGGTCATTGTGGTGGTTTCGGGCGATTGCGTGATCAGCGGCTACGCGACGGGCTGGGGGCAGCTGGTCGTCGATGGGGCCCTCACGATGGGCGAAAACGTCAAGTGGAACGGTTTGATCTTTGTCTTGGATCCCGCGCGGTGCGACACGAATCCATCCGCTGGGACGCACTACGCGGTCACGCTGCACGGTGGAACTGAAATAAACGGCGGTCTGTTCGTCGCAAGCACCCACGGCAACACTCTGGCCGAGGCCTGCCTCGACACGGGGGGTGAGGGTAGCGGTGGGATCACATACGATTCGGAAAAGATTCGCAACGCAGCCCAGGGATTGCCATTCAGGCCCATCGCGATCCGGCACCATTGAACCCGCCCAGAGAGAGGTTTTTGGGTCCTATGTGTTGCGGGGTTGGCGCCGTCGGTGCCCGTTGGCAGGATCTTCGTAGATATATTTGACACGCTCTTTATAGATAAAGAGGTTCGCTTCTTTGTCGCGGGTCAGCCGCACGATGTCGCGATCGTAGTATTCGATCCAGCCGCGCACTTCTTCATCATCAACAAGCTTGACGACGACTGGAATGTGGTTTTTTGACAGCCAGTCGATGTATTCGGATTCCCGGCGGGTGGATTCAGTAGGTGTCTGACGTCGCCGCCCGGTGAGCATTGCGGCGCCTTTTCCTTTACCGAACTGACTGATTCGTGCCATACGTCACCAGTATACAACCACGCGAAAAAACACACTCTTGGGAACCCTCGCAGGGCCTTTCAAACAGATCGTGATTTTCCTCAGTTGACGCGCTCTGTGATCCGCTCCCCTACCCTGCAATCTTTTTCTGCACACATGTTCTATGGGCGGGGGCCCCTGCGCTAAGACCGTGCACCCACCAGCCATGCTGAAAGTTGAAAAGGACCGAGGCTGCGGGATTTTAACTCGTTCATGAATGCTAGAATTCGAGAGTGGAAATAGAAGCTCTTTTGTTCGATCTTGGCCGTGTCATCGTGGACTTCGACATGGCGGCATGCGAATCGGCGCTTGCCTCACGATCCGGGCTCGACAGCGAAGACTTCCTCAGCGTGTTGTGGGATAGCGGCTCGATTCGCCGCTATGAGCGGGGAGAGCTATCAACCGAAGAGTTTTACCAGTTTCTCAGCAGAAATGGGGCACTGAAACTGGGTTACGAAGAATTTCGCCAGGTGTGGTCAGATGTGTTCGATCCGATTCCGATTTTACCGTCTGCGCTTCTATCAGGACTCGCCCGCCGCTACACGATGGCTTTGATTTCGAACACGAACGAGGCCCACGCGGACCACATCCGGCGCAACTATGACGTTTTCGGCTGTTTTACCCACCACATTCTTTCCTACGAAGTCGGAGTCTTGAAACCAGACCCGAAGATTTTTGAAGAGGCAATTGGGTTGACTGGCCACCCTCCTGAAGAGGTCCTGTTTATCGATGACCGGGAAGAAAACGTAGTCGCCGGGGCTGCGCTCGGACTGCAGGTGCATCGATTCTCTTCGTATTCCGAACTCGGCCGGGTTTTCGAGGAATTGGGCGTTGAAACGGAGCGGTCCAGCGAGGATTCAGGCGAAAATGTGAATGGCGTCCCATGAGGTTGCTGCTTTCGATGACGCTGCCGCTTTCGATCGTTCGGTCCTCGGCCATCGGATACGGTCTTCTTTTCGGCATGTCCCTCGTCCTGGCTTTTTGGCAGGGCCGGTTGGTTTCGCTGTTCACTTTTCCGGGTTGGCCGCAAATGGGAACCAACGTTTTGATTGGTGTTCTGATTGCCGTTGCTGCACTTTCAGGCGCGCGGGCTATGCGCGGCACGTTTCAGTGGGCCAGAACACTGGAAGAAGAATTTCGATTCTTCTTAGCGCCGCTGGATTTTGCCGGGGTATTGATTCTGGCCGTGGCGAGTGGCATCGCCGAGGAAACCTTCTTTCGGGCGATCATGCAGCCGGTCTTCGGACTTTGGATCACCAGCCTGGTCTTTGGACTCCTTCACTACCCAATCAATCGCCGGCTGATTCCCTGGACCCTGAGCGCCCTTGCCATGGGATTCGTTTTCGGCCTGGTCTACCAGTCCACGGGAAGCCTGCTCGCTGTCGCCTTGGGCCATGGATTGATCAACTTTTTTGAGCTGCGTCATGTGGCTGATGGCGCCCCTTCAGGTGCTCCGAGGGTGTGAGTTTCGACGAGCGGCGAACGCCACTGGGGCTTGGTTCAGGTTTGTTGTAAATTATCCGGACCCCCGGTCGTAGTGCGGGTGTAATGGCTTCGGTTTAAGCAGGTTTACGGGTAGAATGAGGGCGTTCTATTCCACGACTTCGATTGCGTCAAGGCGGAAATGAAGCGACTGATTCCAGTGATGTGTCTCATGCTCCTGCTCTCGGCAGAGGTGTTGCCTCGCGCTCAGATCATCGGAGACACGGGTGCCGATGGTTCGGAATTCGTTTTTGCGCGTCTGGTTTACGGTTCCGGTTTGGCGCGTTTCTCCCGCCGGCGCGGTGGTTCCTGGAGGACAGATTGGCCCAAAGCGGACAAACAGTTCATGTTTGGAATCGATCGGCTCTCGAATGTCCGCATTGTGTTGGAGAAGGATGTTGCAGTGCCGATCATGGATCCGAAGCTCTTCAGCTACCCGTTTCTTTATGCCGTTGAGGTGGGTCACATGGAACTGACCCCGCCTGAAGCTGACAGGCTGCGCGAATATATGATGCGCGGCGGTTTTCTGGTCGTGGATGATTTCTGGGGAACCTATCGAATGGCAGAGTTTTGCCCGCCAGGCCAAGATGATCTTTCCCGAGTAGGGAAATCGAACAGCTCGACATGTCGCACGAAATATTTCACTCTTTCTTCGACATCCAGAAAATTCTGCAGGTTCCCAACGTCAATAACGGTTGCCGCGGCAACCGGACACACGAGCAGGATGGCTACACGCCGTACGCAATGGCCATCTTCGATGACGCACGCCGCCCGATGATGGTGATCAATTACAATACAGATCTGGGGGACGCATGGGAGTGGGCGGATCAACCGTGCTACCCTCACGAGTTTTCAGGGATGGCGTATCGCATGGGGCTGAACTTCATCGTTTATTCGATGACTCACTGAGTGGGCTAACGGGAGTCGACCGAGTTCTGATTCAATAAAAATCGGACGGTGTCGGGAAGAATTGATGACTTGGTTTGAAACGCTATTCAAATATCAGCCGATTGTTTACCAGAGAGGCACCTTAGGATTTCAGCTTCTTGAAAATCCCGCTTACTTTGCCCTCTTCGCTGTCGCTGCGCTGGTCGGCGCATATTTCCTGTACCGAAAGATTCAAACGCAATCGCCCTCGTTCTCGTCGTGGGGAATGGTTGCCCTGCGAACGGGAACACTCGTGATTCTTGCCTTCATTCTAATGCGGCCGGTTTTAAATATCTCTACGGTGTTGCCGCAGGAATCCTACCTTGCCGTTGTCATAGACAATTCCGAGAGCATGCAGATCCAGGACAATGGGCAGGACAGCCGCGCTGACCTGCTGATGGCGGAACTAGAATCCAGTGAGTTTTTCGCGAACCTTGCTGAACGGTTCCGTGTTCGCGTCTATCGTTTCGATCAGGAAGCCGAACGCATCGAGGACCTGAACCGAATGACGTTCAATGGCACTCGAACGCGAATGGAGAGTGCTATGGAGTTGCTCTACCAGGAACTGGGCACCGTACCTCTATCTGGCATCGTTCTCCTTACCGATGGCGTCGACAACTCCTCAGAAGAGTGGACTGAGGCGCTGTCCCGGGTCCAATCCCGGGGCATCCCGATTTATACAGTGGGCATCGGCGAGGACGCGATCGAAAGCGATGTCGAGCTGGTTCAGGCATCGACTCCGAGGAACAGCCTCGACGATGCGACGGCGGTTGCGGAGGTTTCGTTCCGAAGCGAGGGGCTTGCCGGTCGTACGGCCACGCTTCAGGTCCGGGAAAACGGTGTACTCCTCAAGTCGGAAGAAATCACGCTTCCTCGAGACGGTCAGATTGGAGAGGCGGCAATTGATCTGCCGGTGACAAACGAAGGCTCTCGCGTTTTCGAGTTTTCGATTGAAGCCCCTAATGACCGGATCGTGGAGAACAATACACTCAGCACGCTGATCGAGGTCAGGAACGAGCAACCGGAAATTCTGTACGTCGAAGGTGAACCGCGGTGGGAGTATCGATTCTTGCGACGTGCCCTCGAAGATGACCCGAACGTCCGCGTGGTGACCTTGCTTCGGACGTCCCCTAACAAGTTCTATCGTCAGGGCATCGATGATGAAGAAACGCTGGCAGATGGATTTCCAACGACCCGGGAAGAGCTATTCCGGTACAAGGGTCTGATCCTGGGCAGTATCGAGTCGACATTTTTTACACAGGATCAACTGCAGATGATCGTCGATTTCGTCAGCGAGCGCGGCGGTGGTTTTATGATGCTGGGTGGGCGGAATTCTTTCAGCGAGGGTCGCTACCAGAACACGCCGATCGCCGATATCCTTCCGGTCCGGCTCAGCGACGGCGAGTCCGACTTCGTCGTCGAGAATCTGGCTGTAGAGGTGTCCGATTATGGCCGTTCGCATCCTTTGATGAACCTGAACCCGACCGAGGAGGAAAACGTCAGCGAGTGGGATGCTCTTCCACCGTTGACCGAGTACAACCGCGTCGATGAAGCGAAAGTCGGCGCGATCGTATTGGCGACTGCCCAGTTGGAATCGGGAGGGCGAGACCGGCCGGTTTTGCTCGCCTACCAACGCTACGGTCGGGGGCGTGCGATGGCATTTACCGCATCCAGCAGTTGGCGCTGGCAGATGGAAATGGATCACGAGGACATGACGCACGAAATGTTCTGGCGTCAGATACTGCGGTGGCTCGTCACGGACTCCCCCGACCCCGTTATGGCGACTTCGGAGAGAGACAGCTATGTGCCAGGCGAGAGTGTCCGTCTGTTTGCGGATATTTCCGATGCCAGCTTTGAACGGATGAACAATGCCGACGTTGTGGGACGTGTGATCGATCCCGAGGGGAATTCCCAACCCTTGCGTTTCGAGTGGACCGGACTCCAAGACGGTACCTATCAGGCGATGATGTCGGGAACTGCACCGGGGATCTACACGATGGAGGTGGATGCCAGCTTCGCAGGTGAAGATATCGGGAGCTATGAGAGTACGTTCCAGGTGCGTGACCGTCCGATCGAATTCTACGACGCTGCCCTTGACAGCCGTTTTCTTCAATCTGTGGCCGAAGACTCCGGAGGCCGTTACTACCCCTTATCGGACATCGGAAACCTGCCCGCCGACGCCGTTTATGTCGACGGCGAGTCTTCGATCGTCGAACAGCTCGAGCTCTGGGACGTGCCGGTGCTGTTTCTGTTGCTAACCGTGTTTCTTGGCGGGGAATGGTTCTGGCGCAAGCAGAAGGGACTGGCTTGATGATTGGTTGGGGCTCCGTAATTTGTCGGACGATGGGTCGGATTGCACTGCTGGGGACGCTCTCGGCGCCGGTTCCGGGCTGGGCCGACTCGGCCGCGCTTATCCTCAGCGGAGTTCCGGGAAGTCCCCTCCACGAGACGCGTTTCGCAGATTGGTCCGAGGCGACGCGGGCCGCGATGATTGAGACATTCGGATTCGGAGAAGAGAATGTTGTCGTCCTTGAGAATCGTCAAGCGAGAGCAGATGACATCCGCAATGCCTTCGCAAGCTTCGGTGAGCGCCTCACTGCTGACGACACTTTCTTTCTCTTCTTCATTGGCCACGGTAGCTTCGACGGTACAGAGTACAAGTTCAATACGATGGGGGCCGACCTTACTGCAGCGGACTACAGCGATATGCTTGCTTCCATGGACGCGGGAAGAGCGGTCATTGTGAACGCGACCAATTCCAGTGGCGCTGCTATAGAGCCGCTCGCCGGAGAGAATCGGGTGGTCGTGACGGCGACACGGACGGGAACCGAACGCAATGACACGATCTTCTATGATTATTTTCTTGAAGCGCTCCAAGACGCTGCAAGCGACGAGGACAAGAACGAACGCCTGTCGGTGTGGGAGGTCTTTCGGTCCACAACGCTGGCCGTAGAACGATTCTACGAAGAACAAAACAGGCTGGCCACGGAGCACCCGCAGATCTCCGACAACGGAATGGAAAAAACCGGAGTCGATCCCGATGAAATGCCCGTTCTCGCCCGTCTGATCCAATTCAATGCTGTTGCAGCGATCGACGTCGAAGATCCCATATTGCGGACGTTGCTGGAAGAAAGAAACCAGCTCGAAAGCGACATTGAAGCCTTGCGTTTGATCGAGGACACGATGTCCCGGGAAGTGTATGAAAGCCGGATGGAAGAGCTCCTGATTGAGCTTGCCCTGAAGAACCAGGAAGCCCGGGCCCGGGAAGCGAGTGCACCGGAACCAAGCTCGGTGGGGCCCAATTCGGGGGTGCCTGATTAATGAAGCGTGGCAGTCTCGGCTCCTTCATCATGCTCCGCGTGTTGCTTCCGTTGCTGGTTACTAGTTGCGGCGCTCTGGGCCAATCCGACAATGCAGATCCGGTGGAGCGAGCCAGGCGGGGCGACTATGACGACGCCGTACCTGCCCTGGTATCGATGGTGGAGTCTGGCAGCACGGATCCGGAGGTCGTTGAAAGCCTGTATTACGCCTGGGTCCGGCAGGGCGAATACCGAACAGCTCTGACGAAGTTCGAAGAACTCTCCGGCCTCGACCCGATGGTGGGTGCAATCCGGCTGGCCGCTGCCCGGGCGAATCGCATTGCCGGGAACTACGAGCGGGCACTGGAACACCTGGAAGAAATTCTTGATTTTGCCGACGTCGGCACCTCAGCGCAGAACGAGAAGGCTGCGGTGTTGGGCGATCTGGGGCGCCGGGAGGAGGCAGACGAGATATACAGCGATCTGATCGAGGGTTTCCGAAACGGTTTGATCAGTCGGACTGATGAACTGATCTACATTGCGCGAGCGATGTGGGCACTGGAATTCTTTCACGACGCCAACGATGCGTTTCGACTCGTCACGCAGGCGAATCCGAGGGACGCCGAAGCGTTTCTGGCCTGGGGCGATCTGCTCGCCGAGAAGTACAACGATCCGGAAGCAGTCGCCAGTTACGAAGACGCGCTTGGGATTGATCCCAACTTGCCAGAAGCCCACCTGGGAATCGCACGGGTTTTGACCGGCGGCAACCCCGAGCGCAGCCAGGGGGCGTTGGAGCGGGCCTTAGAGGTCAATCCGAGCCTTGTTGAGGGGTACCTGCTGCGGGCACGACAACGTATCGACGCCGAGGAGTACGATGCCGCCGACGAAGAGACTGCCAAGGCCCTCGAGATCAACCCGCGATATGCAAAGGCGCTCTCGCTGCTGGCCGCGACGAATTATCTAAGGGGAGAGGAAGAGGAGTTTGAAGGGTATGTCCAGGAAGTTCTCCAGGCCAACCCTGCCTACAGCGAAATGTATTACACGCTGGCCGAGTTGTGCGTATCGGTCCGGCTGTATCGTCAGGCGGTGGATTTCGCCCGGGAAGCGATCCGGCTCAACCCGAGAGACTGGAAAGCGCGCAGCCTGCTCGGGATTAACTTGCTTCGTATTGGAGAAGAGGACGAAGGGAAGGCGACACTCGAGGCGGCCTACGAAGGCGATGCTTTCAATGTATGGACGGTAAACACGCTGACTCTGCTCGACAGTTTTACGAACTTCGACCGGTTGGAGACCGAGCACTTTGAGATCAAGCTGCACAAGGAAGAGAGTGCGGCGCTGGCGCCCTACGTTTCCGAACTGCTAGAACAAGCCTGGGACACTCTCAGCGCCAAGTATGAGTACGTGCCCGAAGCCCCGATTACCTTCGAGATGTTTCCCGACCACGAAGATTTCGCAGTACGCACTCTCGGTTTGCCGGGACTGGGTGCGCTTGGCGTCGCCTTCGGCAAAGTCGTGGTGATGGATTCCCCGTCGGCGAGGCCTCCGGAAGAGTTCAATTGGGGAGGAACGCTCTGGCACGAGTTTGCCCATGTGATTACTTTGGGAACGACCGACCATAAGATTCCCCGATGGTTCTCCGAAGGCCTGTCCGTCTATGAGGAGCGAAAGGCCGTACCGGGGTGGGGCGATGATCTCCAGATCGAGTACCTGTCCGCCATCAACGACGACCAGTTCCTGCCCATCGCGGAACTCAATAACGGTTTCGTGCGACCGACCAATCCGGGACAGGTCATTCTTTCCTACTACCAGGCGTCTCTGGTTTGCGACTACATCGACGAAACCTACGGTTTCAACGCGATCCTTGAGATGCTGTCGGGTTACAGGGATGGGCTCAATACCGACGCAGTGTTTACCGAGGCCCTGGGCGTCAGTCTCAGCGCGTTCGATCGAGAGTTCATGGGCTGGTTGGGTGCCCGGACCGCTTTCATAGACGTTGAGCAGTTCCGAAATCTCACTCAGCAAGGTATGGAAGCGATCGAAGCCGAAAATCTGGATGAAGCGATCGAGTCTCTGGTACGAGCTATCGAGCTCTATCCGGAGTACACCGCGGAGCAGAACCCCTATGAACTCCTTGCCGACTTATATATACAGATGGGTGAAATTCCAGCGGCCATCGACACGCTCAGCCGTTTCGCAGCGCTCTCCGAATACGCCTACAGCACCTATCGGAAGTTGGCTGGATTGATGCGAGAGGTTGGTGACACTGAAGGCGCAGCCGATATCCTGAGCCGGGCGATGTACATCCATCCGATGGATCTTGAAGGGCACCGGGACTTGGGTTCGGTATTGCTGGAGCGCGGAGACTTTACCGACGCGGCGCGCGAATACGAAGTGTTGTTGGCGTTGAATGCTCCAGATCTTGCGAATACCTATTTTAATCTTGCTTCTGCCGAATATGGCGCGGGCCGGATGACGGAGGCGCGTCGAAGCATCCTGCAAAGTTTAGAAATTGCACCGTCGTTCGAGGCGGCGCAGGAGTTGCTATTGAGGATTGTGAGGTAATTGAATGGAAAGCGTTGAAGAACAAAAAGATCTCGAAACGGTGGAGAAGTTTCATACCGATATCGCTGCAATTGATAAAGAAGTCCGGAAGGTCATCGTCGGGCAAAAGGATGCGGTGGACCAGATCATCGTATCGTTGTTGACCGGCGCAAACGCGATGATTACAGGGGTGCCGGGTCTGGCCAAGACGTTGCTTATTCAGACCATGGCGCAGGTCTTACGCTTGGATTTCAAGCGAATCCAGTTCACACCGGACCTGATGCCGGCCGATATCACCGGGACGGAGATGATTGAAGACAATCGCACGACCGGTCAGCGTGAGCGTATTTTTGTTAAAGGCCCCATCTTCGCAAACATTATCCTGGCCGACGAAATTAACCGGACGCCTCCCAAGACACAGTCGGCTTTGCTTGAGGCTATGCAGGAAGGGTCGGTAACAGTTGAAGGCGAGACCTACGTTCTGGATAAACCATTCTATGTCCTGGCCACTCAGAACCCGATCGAACTGGAAGGGACCTACCCGTTGCCGGAAGCACAATTGGACCGTTTTATGTTCAATATCATCATCGATTACCTCAGCGAGTCCGACGAAATCCAGGTCGTCAGCCAGACCACTTCTTTGCGGGAAGTGAGTTTCGAGAAGACGATCGGCGGACCCGAAATCATGGAATTCCAACGCCTCGTGCGCAAGATGCCCGTTGCGGATCCGGTGATGCAGTACGCGGTGCGTTTGGCGCGATCCAGTCGGCCGAAGGGTGAGGGGGACATCCCGGATTTCGTGAAGCAGTACGTCAATTACGGCGCCAGCCTTCGAGCTTCGCAGTTCCTGATTCTTGGCAGCAAGGCTCTGGCACTGATCAATGGACGCTACAATGTGGCCATCGAAGATATCCAGACGCTGGCGTACCCGGTGTTCCGGCACCGCATCATTACAAACTTCCATGCGGAATCGGAAGGGATTACGACTGAAGACGTTGTCCGTCAGTTGCTTGAAGCTGTGCCGGTGCCTGAGTCTGGTTTGAAGGACTGACCTGGCCCAGGGGCAGGATGCTGACAAAGCCGCCAGTGACTCTTTCCCCAGCCTGCTAGCTAGGTCTGAATAGGTCCGAAAAAGGTGTGATGATGAGTACCGCTGTAGAAACCGGAGCGACAAATCGCTTCATCGATCCGACCGTTTTGACGAAGATCCAGAACCTGGAGTTGCTGGCGCGTACGGTCGTTGAAGGCTTCGTTCAGGGACTGCACAAGTCCCCATTCTTGGGTTTCAGCGTCGATTTTGCCGAGTATCGCCAATATCACCCCGGAGATGAAATCCGGAGGATCGATTGGAACGTCTACGCGCGGCTGGACCGGTTGTTCGTCAAACTGTTTGAGGGAGAAACCAACACCCACGTCCACTTCCTGATGGATGCCAGCGGTTCGATGGCTTACAGCTCAGGTGAGGTTTCAAAGATGGACTACGCCAAGTATCTGACGGCGTCGCTCATCTATTTTGCATATCACCAGCGGGATGGCGTGGGGCTGGTGACCTTTGACGAGGCAGTGACAGCGCACATACCCGCAGGCCGAAAGACCGGTCAGCTCTTCAGTCTCCTGGCCGAAATCGACCGGGCGGAAGCCAGCAAGGTGACCGAGTTCAGAAAACCGCTAGACTACATGGCGGAATTTCTGAAGCGGCGCGGCATGATCGTCATCGTTTCCGATTTTTATGATGAAGTCGAGAACATCGTTTCCAGCGTGAAACACCTTCGGTCGAAAGGAAACGATGTCATCGTGTTTCATGTTCTCGACGATTTTGAGCTGAATTTCCCATTCGACACAATGACCGAGTTCGAAGATCTGGAAACGATGAAGAAATTGAATGTCATCCCGCAGCACCTGCGACGGGAGTACCTTCAACTGCTCCAGGGACACCTCGGCGCACTGGAAAAAGAATTCGCTTCGCTCGGCGTCGATTACACGCTGATGAACAGCAGTAAGCCGCTCGACGTGGGACTTTTTGCCTATTTGGCGCGCCGGGCCAAAACGAGGAGTTAGCGGCCAGCCACAACTAAACAACAATGTCGTTTTTGAACCCATTATTCTTAATCGGATCGCTTGTTCTGGCGGTCCCGATTCTTGTACATCTTGTTAAGAAGGACAAATCCGAGATCGTTCGCTTCAGTTCATTGATGTTCCTGCTCCGGATTCCTAAGAAAGCCATCCGTCAGCAGAAACTGAGGAACCTGTTGCTGATGGCGATGCGGTTGCTGTTGATCGCCTTCCTGATCGCTGCGTTCGCGCGTCCCTACCTTGTCCGTTCCGATGACGCCCTCGTTCCCGAGAGCGGAGATCAGGCCGTCGTAATCATGCTGGACAATTCCTACAGCATGACCTACGGAACGACTTTCGAACGGATGAAGGACGAGGTGTCTGGCCGCATCGATGCGCTGGCGCCGGGAGAACCGGCGGCCCTGGTGTCGTTTAGCGACCGCGCAAGTTTGCTGGGTAGTCCCAGTGATGATCCGGCAGCATTAAAAGCTTTGTTGGACACTGTGGAGCCGTCTTCCAACGGGACCAGCTACTACGAGGCATTTGCGCTGGCCGATCGTGTTCTGGCCCAGCTGGCAGGCTACGATCGGGAACTGGTGGTCGTATCGGATTTTCAGCGGAACGGTTGGACCCGGACCTCCCGCGAGAGCGTCATTGATGCGAACGTGCGGACCGAATTGGTCGATCTCGGAGTCGAGAATCCGGATAACGTCGGGATCGACACCGTGGGTGTGGACGCAACGGTCTTCACCCGCACGTATGAAGGTCAATTGCTGGCACGGGTTAATAACCATAACCTGGCAAACCCTGGAAACGTCAGTGTCGCATTGGAAATCAACGATCGTATCGTGGATCGCCAGGATGTAGCGATTCCGGCCGCTTCCTCGGTGCTGGCCGAGTTTACGGGTTTTGATCTTCCCCTTGGGTATTCTCGGGGACGCGTGCAGATCGAGGAAGAAGATCAACTTGCCAGCGACAACGAGTTTCGTTTCGTGATACTCCGCAGGGATCGATTGCGTGTGCTCGTTGCCGACGCCGGTCGTTCCGAGCAGAGCTTTTTCCTGGAGCAGGCATTCAATGCGGCACCGGATCTTCCTTTTGAAATTGAATTGCGCCAGGCAAACGACGTGAACCCGGCCGAGTTGGAAGAGTTTGAAGTCGTCATCATCAACGACGTGCCTCAACTGACGGATGCGTTTCGGGACAAACTCGACGAGTTGCGTGCGATGGGACAGGGGCAGCTGATATTCCTCGGAGAGAACGCGAACATCGATTGGTGGAACACTTATAGTGCTCTACCCGTTCGTCTGGGTGCAAAAGTATTCGTGGAAAGCGATCGGGATCAGGCGTTTTATTCGCTCACAACATACGAGCGAAGCCACGACGTCTTTTCGCCTTTGGAGGAAGGCGCCCGGCTGACGCTGAACTCGGCCCGTTTTTTTGCTTTCTCTGAGATCGAACCCAAAGAGGGCGCTGTGACTGTTGCCAGTTTCGAGGACGGCTCCTCAGCCATCGTCGATTCAGGCGCGGACGATCCGGGGTTGCTCGTGGTCGGATCACCGGTGGATAACGTTTGGAATGACCTGCCTCTGAATGTGTCGTTCCTGCCCCTCGTCCATGAGATGGCGCGATATTTGGCCCGCTACAATGACAGCAGTGCCTGGTACCAGCTGGGTGAAGCCGTGGGGTTGACTGTCGGGGCGGAAGAGCCCGCCGCCCTGATCGACCCGAATGGCGACCGGATCTCTGTACCAGAAACTTCCACGACAGGCCGACGCCTTTTTTCGCCGGATCTGGCGGGTTTTCACGAACTCCGCATCGGGCCGGATACGACGCATATCGCGGTGAACGCTCCCACGAGTGAGAGCATCCTCGATCGCATGGTTCCCGACGACTTGATGGCCAGCGTGCAGCGTCTAGAGGGTGAGGTCACCCGGGGTGCTCTGATTGAGGAGGTGGGTGGGAATGACTACGCTGAACGTCAAAACTGGTGGTGGTATCTTTTCTTGTTTGCACTTTTGTTGGGAATAGGTGAAATTTACCTAGGGAACCGTGTTACCGAATCCGTGAGCCAGCGATCGCCCGCTGCCAGCAAAGCGTCCTAGTGTTACCCTAGTACATAGGATCTACGCTCTTCATCGGGCCTCGAATACAATTGAAGGAGCCGAAATGGAACCGAGACGGGAACTTTCACGAAGAATCCGAAGAGTTCGTCAGCGATGGAACCAATTCGTCTGGTTCAGGGGGCTGGCCTGGGTCCTGGGAGTTGGCATCGCCGCGCTGATTGTGAGCATGAGCGTTGCCGAATCCACCGAGATACCTGGGTGGGTGATTGTTGCTCTGCGCTTTGCGCTCCTTGGAGGGCTTGTCGGAACAGCGATCAAGATGCTGATTCTTCCGCTCACCCGAAAGCCCGACGATATACAGCTGGCTCGCTTCGTGGAAGAGAAGAACCCCGGGCTGGAAGACCGTTTGGTCAGCGCCGTCGAGGTTGTCAATACGCCCGATGCTGACAGAGGGCCGTTCAGGTTCCTGTTGATTCGCGACGCAGTGGAGGCGACTCGACGTATTCATTTTGACGATCTCGTCAATCGGCAGAAATTCAACGCATTCGCGGTGTTGACCGTTGCCTTTGCCCTGGCCCTAGCTGTTTCCTTGTATTTTTCCGCGATTTTGTTTCCGTATGGCAGCGCCCGCCTGTTTGCCGGATTGATTGAGCCGCCTCCGGGTCCGGATTACTCGATTGAGGTAAGCCCTGGGGATACGACCGTGCCCCGGGGAAGTGATGTCGTGCTCGAGGCGATCGCGGTTGGTTTCGATCCAGAACGGGCCCAGGTCCATCTGCGCTACGACAACAGTTCCCAGTGGGAAGCTTCTACGATGGACGTTGCTCCTGAAATCGTGCCTACGTTCCGTCGCCTGTTGTTCAACGTTCAGGAACCGATTCGCTACTACGTGCAAGCCGGAGGGTTTCAGTCCGCCGAATTCGTGATTTCAGTGGCCGACCTGCCTCGGGTCGAGAGCATCGACTACACCTATAACTACCCTAGCTATACCCGTCTCAGCGCCCGCACGGAACAAGATGCGCTCGACATCGTGGCATTGCGTGGAACCGAAGTGGAGGTTACCGTCCATGCAAGCCAGCAATTGCGGGGTGGCCGTCTGATCTTCGCCGACGGGAGCGAGTTGGCGCTGACGCCCGGAGAAGGGCAGATCGCGACCTCCAACCTCACAGTCGACCGGACGACCACGTTTCGGATAGAGCTGGAAAATACGCGTGGCCAGGAATATCTCAGCCTGTCCGAGTACGCGATGGAAGCGCTTGACGATCAGAAACCGATCGTTCAATTCGCCGAGCCGGGACGCGACTACCGGGCATCCACTGTTGAAGAAGTGTTCACTGAATTGCAAGCTGAGGACGATCTCGGAATCGAAACACTCGACATCTATTTCGCAGTGAACGGAGGCGATGAACAGATAATCGATCTCTTCGCCAACAACGGAACCGCACCCAAGGAGATATCGGGATCCTACACGTTTTTCCTCGAGGAATATGAGATCCAGCCAGGCGATTTCATCACTTATTACGGCAAGGCAGTGGATTCGAACCGGCCGTCGAATGAGGTGCTGACCGACATCTACTTCATCGAAGTCCGGCCTTTTGGCATGGAATACTTCCAAGGCCAGCAGGGCGGCGGTGGTGGGGGTGGCGGGGGCGGTGATGATTCGGCCGCGGCGTTGTCCCAGCGCCAGAAGGAAATTATCGCGGCGACATTCAGACTCGTCCGTGACGAGGAGAGCTTCGGTGCCGGGGAGTATTCTGACAACATCCAGGCTGTAGCCGAAAACCAAAGCACTCTGGCCGAACAGACCCAAACTCTGATGGGGCGTCTCACCCGTCGCGGTTTGGCTGAGGATGAAAAGATTGCTCAGCTGACCGCGAACCTTCAACTGGCGCTCGAACAGATGGGTCCCGCCTCTCAGCATCTGCGCGATGAAGATCTGGTTGAAGCTCGCCCCTTCGAGCAGAAATCGCTCCAGTATCTGATGCGTGCCGAAGCCCTGTTCAATGAGGTTCAGGTGACGATGGGCGGTGGCGGCGGCGGTGGTGGCGGCGGCTCCCAGAACGCTGAGGACCTTGCCGACCTCTTTGATCTTGAACTCGATCAGAACACGAACCAGTACGAGACCCTGGAGCGTGGTGAGGGAGCCCAGAGCGGTAGTCAGGAAATGGACGAAGCCCTTGAGAAGCTCAAGGAACTGGCCGAACGCCAGCAGCGGATGATGGAACAGCAGCGCCAGCAGGCCCTGTCGGGCAACGGTGGCGGCGGCGGTAGCCAGCAGATGGCAGCCGATGAGATTCGGCGGGAGACCGAGCGGCTGGCGCGACAGTTGGACCGTCTCTCCCGTGAAAATAATGATCCGCAGATGGCTGATGTGGGCCGCGCGCTGGAGCAGGCAGCGAACAACATGCGGCGCGCCCAGAACGGCACGAGCCAACAGCAACAACAGGCTGCCGAGCAGGCGATGGACGAACTCGAGCGCGCGGAGAATCTTCTCTCCGGCGCCCAGGGAGGTAGCCTAGAGGAGCAGCTGGCCAACCTCGAGCGTCAGGCCGGCCGTTTGGCGGACCAGCAGCGAGAAATTGCAGACCAGACAGGCCGTCTGGCTGCCGATCCGGAGACTGATGCCGAGCGTCGGGCAGCGCAGATCACTGAACAGAAAGAGGACGCGGTTGAGCAATTGCGCGCGCTTCAGGAAGACCTCGACTCCCTGCAGGGGAGTCCCTCAAGCCAGGAGACCGCACGACAGATCCGTGGTGCTGCGAACGCCATTCGGTCCAATCGCCTGATAGACAAGATGAACAATGGCCAGGAACTGCTCGACAGCGGTTACTTGGAATACGCGGCCCAGAGAGAAGAGGAAGTAGCCGATGCCATCGACGACGTCGAGCGGCAATTGGCACAGGCTGTCGCCAGTGCAGCCGACACTGAGGAGCGACAGGTTCAGAACGCGCTGAATCAGACGAGCGACGCAATCCGGCGCCTGGAATCAATGCAACGGCGCTTTGAAAACGAACAGGCGGAGCAGCAGGACCAGCAGGACCAGCAAGGTCAGCAGGGCGGCCAGGGGCAGGCGGGTCAGCCGGGTCAACAGGCCGGGAATGGATTCGGTGGGCCCAATGATGGTCTTGGCGGCCGCGTCGGCGGTTTCGGCGGACGTCCATTGAGCGGGGATGACATCCGGCAGCTGACTCGCGAATGGGAGCAGCGGCTGCAGGACGTCGAAGATATTCGCAGCTTGCTGGGTTCAGGCGACCCGTTAGAGGAAGATCTAAACCGAATCATGAATGCCATTCGTCGCCGGATGGATGGGCAACCCGGTCAGCTTGCCGAAATTGAGGCTCTAGTCAGTGAGATCATCCTTCCGTTCCGCTCGGTCGAACTCGAATTGAGCCGGGAACTCCAACTCCTCATCGGACGTGAAAACATCCGTTCGGCGCAGGAAGACGAGATCCCGGCACGCTATCGAAGGCTTGTAGAGGAGTATTACGAGCGGCTGGGCAGCCAAAGCGATTAGGGAGCCCTGTCGGGTGCGTTCTGGCCGTTTTCGCAGGGGTCTGAGTGATGCTCAGGCCACCGCTTTTTCTCTTGTTCTCATCCAGTGCCCGGGTCAAAGGCGCTAAATACGGCTTGAGTAGAGCGGAAAGCGTTCGCACAGGTTCGACACTTTGTCCCGGACGCGGGAAATGATCGCTTCGTCGTCCACGTCTTCCAGTACGTCGGCGATCCAGTCGCCGATCGCCGCCATTTCGGTCTCTCCCATGCCGCGGCTCGTGAGTGCGGGTGTGCCGATCCGTATACCGCTGGGCTTCATAGGCGGGTTCGTGTCGAATGGAATTGCATTCTTGTTGACCGTGATTCCTGCACGTTCCAGCGCGGTTTCGGCCCGGCTCCCATCGATGCCCTTGGAGAAGACGTCTACCAGCATCAGATGCGTGTCGGTTCCGCCCGACACCAAACGGAAACCGCGGCTCGCAATTCGGTCGGACAAAACCTTCGCGTTGCCGACGACACTGCCGATATAGGTCTTGAATTCTTCGGTCGCAGCTTCCTGGAAACAGACTGCTTTCGCGGCGATCACGTGTACCAGCGGTCCACCCTGAACTTCAGGGAAGACTGACCGGTTCAGATCCTTTCGATACTCTTCCCGGCACATGATGAAACCGCTACGCGGACCGCGTAAGGTCTTGTGCGTCGTGCTGGTAACGAAATCGCAATGCGGGACAGGACTCGGATGTTGTCCGCCCGCGACCAGGCCGGCGATGTGTGCGATGTCTGCCATCAGCAGGGAACCGCTTTCGCGTGCAATCTCAGCGAATCGTGCGAAATCAAGGGTGCGGGGGTAAGCGCTCGCGCCCACAACGATCAGCTTGGGCTTGTGTTCCGCGGCAAGTGAGGCCATTTCGTCATAGTCGATCACCTCGGTATCTTTGCCGACACCGTAGGCCACGACGTTGTAGTGCTTGCCCGAGAAATTCAACGGATGGCCATGGGTCAGGTGCCCGCCGTGGGACAGATTCATTCCCAGGATCGTGTCGCCGGGTCGGAGTACCGCCAGGTACACGGCCATGTTGGCCTGGCTTCCCGAATGAGGTTGAACGTTGACGTGCTCGGCGCCGAAGACTGCCTTCGCGCGGTCAACGGCCAGACGTTCCACTACGTCGGCGAACTCGCAGCCCCCATAATACCGTCGACCGGGATACCCTTCGGCATACTTGTTGGTGAACACGGAGCCGGTGGCTTCGAGTACGGCTTCGTATGTGAAGTTTTCCGATGCAATCAATTCGAGGCAGCTGGACTGCCTCCGTTCTTCGTTTTTTATTGCCTGGTAAACCTCTGGATCTAAGTCTCTTAAGGGCACCTCAACCGTTCCGGTGAGTGTCTCATTCTCCATCAAAACCTCCCAGGGCTCTATCCAAGCCACTCTAACATGCCGTGCTATAATCTCCCATGATGTTTGGCCTCCTGCCCCGGGGGACTGTCTATATTCTCCTCCTGGTGATTGTGCTCTATGCCGGGATCCAGTTCGTCCCTGTCTACTACAGCGCCTGGCTCTTTCATGATTCAATCCGGCAGGAGGTGCGTTTTGCCGGAACGAGTCGGCAAACCGTTGATTCGGTTCACCGATCGATCATGCTACGGGCCGAAGAGTACGCGGCGCCCTTCATGGACGTCGCCGACGAAGTCCGCGTTGACGTAACGCGAGATGGGCCTTTTTTCGTAGTCTCGGTGTACTACGCGGTTCCTGTGGACATGCAGCTGTATCGGCATGAAGTGGAATTTGATTGGTATTTCTCGGGCGAGACCTTTGCGGAATGATTTCTATTGAGCACGGCCTTCAAATCGTTTCCAACCGTTTCCAGGCAGAGGCCGGAGAAGACTTTATGCCTGCCGAAGATGTCAGCCTTTCCGACAGCCTCGGCCGCACGCTGCGCCAGGATGTTTTTGCTGACCTGCACTCCCCGCCCTTTGACCGATCCGTTCGTGATGGATTTGCGGTCCGATCCGAAGATGTCCGGAGTGTTCCAGTAGAACTGGACGTGGTCGGAGAATCGCGCGCTGGAAGTTCGTATGACGGTTCCATCAGTCAGGGCCAGTGCGTTGCGATCATGACCGGCGCAGAGGTTCCAGCGGGTGCCGATGCTGTGGTCATGGTGGAATCGACCAGGAACGTTTCCCGGCGAAGGATGCGCATTCTCGAAAGTGTAACAAGCGGTCAGAGTATCCAGCCCGAAGGGACCGAATGCAAAAGGGGAGATCGGATTCTCGATTCGGGTCGCGAGATTCAGGCACCCGAGGTTGGGATTCTAGCGTCGGTCGGTTGTTCCCGGGTGCAAGTATCGAAGAGACCGAGAGTCGCAATTCTGTCCACCGGGGACGAACTTGTCGAAGTAGATCAGACGCCGCGCCGTGCCCAGATCCGCAACAGCAACAGCTTTACGTTGTTTGCGCAGGTCCGGGCTGCCGGTGGGGAACCGGAAATGCTGGGCATCGTATCGGACGATGTCGAGGCTCTGGGTCAGAAGATCAGCCAAGCCCTCGAACGGGATATCGTTATTACATCCGGGGGTGTTTCAATGGGGAAGTACGACCTCGTGGAAGGTGTGCTGGCCGATCACGGAGTTGAAATCGAATTCAACAAAGTTGCGATGAAGCCGGGCAAGCCGACTGTGTTCGGATGGAAACGTCGGACGTTCGTGTTTGGGCTCCCGGGCAACCCTGTGTCCACCATCGTTTCATTCCAGCTTTTCGTGCGTCCGCTAATCCGCAGGTTGTTGCATGCGCACAATGTGGGTGATAATTTACTCGAAGCGAATTTGGAGCAGGACGTCCGTTGTGATCCGGAGCGGGCTGCGTGCGTTCCGGCCTGGGTCCATTTCAGTGGCGGAGGATATCAGTTGAAGACCGTGGAATGGAAAGGGTCCTCCGACCTGGTTGGGCTTGCGCGGGCCAACGCGTATGTCCTGATTCCGCAACAGAAAGGGTCTCTGGCGGCCGGAATGCCGGTAGGATTTATTCCCATGGCATCAACGCAATATTAACAGGCGATTCACGGGCATGAAGAACGAGTTCAGTCACCTGGACGACAGGGGCCGCGCGCGTATGGTCGACGTGGGCGGCAAGAAGAAGACGGCGCGTGCGGCCCGTGCGGAGGCCTTGGTGGTAATGAGCCCAAGCTTGTTGGAGCGGCTCACGTCACAGACCTTGCCAAAGGGCGATCCGTTCGAAGTGGTGCGGATCGCGGGTATCCAAGGGGCGAAAAAGACCTCGGACCTGATACCACTGTGTCATCCGTTACCGCTCTCGCGGATTGATGTCGATATCGAACTCACCGCGACCGGTGCCCGCATTGAGGCCATTGCGGCGACTACGGCCGAAACCGGAGTTGAAATGGAAGCGCTAGTTGCGGCATCTCTTGCCGCTCTCACCCTCTACGACATGTGTAAGGGCGTGGACAAAAGCGTGGAGATCGGCCCCGTTCGACTTCTGGAAAAGAGTGGCGGCAAAAGCGGAGAGTGGAGCCGGAATCCAGGGGCATGAGTTTGGGACGCGCCCTCGTGCTGACGGTCAGTGACTCGGCCGCCGCTGGGCAGAGGGAAGATCTGTCGGGCCCGGAAGCCAAGCGGATCCTCGAAACCGCGGGGTTCGAACTGGGTGAAGTCCAGATTGTGGCTGACGAGCGTGCGCTAATCCAGAACCATCTGCGGATGGCGTGTGATCGGGACCAGGTCCGGCTGGTTGTCACCACCGGAGGTACGGGACTTTCGCCCCGCGACGTGACGCCCGAGGCAACGACAGGCGTCCTTGATCGTGACGTGCCTGGGTTGGCGGAGCTGATGCGCGCGGAAGGGCTCAAGAAGACGCCACGAGCCGCTCTGTCCAGGGGAGTCGTGGGCATGCGAGGCAGCACCTTGATCGTCAATCTTCCAGGCAGCGTGAAGGGCGTTCGGGAGTCGCTGGGGGCGGTGGTTCCGATCCTGGAGCATGCCGTTCAGGTGATGGGGCACGCTTCTTTGGATTGCGGTGAGTAGGGCGGGTAATGTCGACCCTTAGCCTACAGTTAGGGGTGCACGACAGGATTGTGAGAATGGGCTATGTTAACGATGGGCCGGTCATCGCGTGACTTGCCTACCGATCCGATTATTTTGCTTAGGCTATCGCCTCGGCTTCCGCCTCGTTGATCACCCGCACGGGGGAACCGTGCGGGTCCTACTTAGGGAAGCATGACGGTGGGAGCGAGGATTATCGCCTGCAGTTGAAGTCGCGAAGCTGTTTCGTTTATCCTGTTGGGTCACCATGTCTGAGACCGTACTGACATCCTATATCCCGATCTTCCTGTTCTTGGGCATCGCGTTCCTGTTTCCTGTCGTCACGCTGTTGATCGCAAAACTGGTACGACCCCAAACCGGAGGTGTCGGCAAACTCAGTCCCTATGAGTGCGGTGTGGAACCGGAAGGCGATGCCCGCGAACGCTATGCCATCCGCTACTATCTGGTAGCAATCCTGTTTGTCATTTTTGATGTGGAAACGATCTTTCTCTTTCCCTGGGCCGTTATTTACGGCCAGTTGGCCCTGTTCGGTCTGATAGAGATGTGTGTATTTCTGGCTATTCTGATCGTCGGGTACGTCTGGATCGTAAAAAAAGGCGCGATCGAGTGGGCATAGGGGGCGAAAAATGGCCTGGATAGAAAACCGCTTCGAACAGAACATCATTACGACCACGGTCGACACGGTCTTCAACTGGGCTCGCAAGTCGGCCCTGTGGCCGATGACTTTCGGTTTGGCCTGCTGCGCGATCGAGATGATGGCGACCGGGGCCTCGCGTTTTGACATGGACCGTTTCGGTGCGGGCATATTCCGGCCCAGCCCACGGCAGTCGGACCTGATGATCGTTGCCGGTACGGTCACGCTCAAGATGGCGCCCATTGTCCGGCGCGTTTACGACCAGATGCCCGATCCCAAGTGGGTCATTTCAATGGGTGCGTGCTCGAACGTGGGTGGACCCTTTGATACGTATTCGGTTCTACAGGGTGTAGACCATGTGGTTCCTGTCGACGTTTACGTTCCGGGATGTCCCCCGCGCCCGGAGGCTTTGCTTTACGGTTTGATGCGGCTGCAGGATAAAATCGACCGCATGACGATCGCCAAGCGGCCCACAGACGTCGGGCTGGACGAGGTCAGGGACGATGCACGTATATCGCAGGCAGCGTTGACTGAAACGGATCGTATCAAGATGAAGATTTAGCAGTCGGCTGAGGGCTGACAACGAGTGTCCGGCAACCCCCGACTGATCACACACATCCAGCAACTGATCCATGAACGAGGACCTCTCGCGTTCAGCGAGTACATGGATCTGGTTCTCTACCATCCGCAATACGGCTATTACGTGCGGGCCCGAAATCCGATCGGTCCGGAAGGTGATTTCTATACCGCTGCAAACGTCGATCCGGCGATGGGAATACTTCTGGCAAAGCTCTTTGCCCGAATGGCGGTGGACATCGAAGATTTTTGCCTTGTCGAGATCGGAGCCGGTGCGGGCTTGCTCGCACGGCACATCCTCGAATCAAAACGCTTTCCTTACGTAATCATTGAGAAAAGCTCCGCTATGCGGGAACGTCAGCAGGAGACACTGACGGGGTTCGAAGTGGAATGGCGTGACGCATTGCCCCCAAAGATCCGGGGTTGTGTGTTTTCCAATGAGTTCTTCGACGCGCTGCCCGTTCGCCGGTTCGTTCGGCGTCAGGGAACAATTCGAGAGCTGTTCGTGGCCCACGACTTCGTCGAAGTGGAGGGTGATCCCGACGTTCCCGTCGAGCTGCCGCACCTTCAGGAAGGGTATCGTGCCGACATCAGCCTCGATGCACCGGCGTGGATCGACCGGATAGGCCGGTCCATCGAGACCGGCTATCACCTGGCGATCGACTACGGATATCTGCGCGACGAGTTTTTCGCCCACCGGGAAGGAACGCTGATGTGTTATCGGTCCCACCACACTGAGGAAAACCCTTACGTGGCGATTGGAGAGCAAGACATGACCGCCCACGTCAACTTTTCTGAATTGATTGAACGCGGCGCGGGGATGGATTTGGAGCAGGTTGGGTATCGAAGCCAAATGGAATTCCTGATCGATCTGGGCTTGCTGGAACTGATGGAGCCGCTCACCGCTCGGGGCGATGCCGCGTCCGTAAGACGCCTCCAGGCACTCAAGAACCTGCTGTTGCCGCCAATGATGGGGGAGCGATTCAAGGTTCTGCTCCAGAAAAAAGCGATCGAACCCTGTGATCTTCCGGGCTTCGGGAAAACCACGTCTTGACGCATCGTTTCAAGAAAATACCGTCTGTCTTTCCACCCGAATCTGCGCTAATATGACAGGTCCGCATGTGAGAAAGAGGACTCGTTAAGCGCTGGACTAGAGGCTTTCGAGAGATTGGCTCGTCGTACCGTCGCTCCGTCGAAGACACAGCACCGGTCCCTTCCAGAAGAAAGTAATATCATGGCAGAGGATAAGGACAAACAGCCGACTTCCATTCCCGGTTCCGACGGTGGGGGAGGAAACGAGGCCCCACCCCCAGACCCCACGCCCCCCCCATCGCCCCCGACTGACGCTGGGGCGAAGCCGGTTGCTTCTGCGGGATCGGGTGAATCGAAACCCGTTGTCCCCAAACCGCCTCCGAAGAAACCCACCCCGCCTGCGAAACCTAAAGGGCCACAGCCCGAACCCTGGTCAGACGCTCTCGTCGATGCGCTCAAAGAAGAATTCCCCGGTCAGGTTCTCGATGCATACACGTTTGTGTCGCAGAGGCAGCTGGTCGTCAAAAAGGACCAGCTCACGGACATCATGGAGTTTCTCCGTCGCAATCAGATCGAGCCCTTCGACTTCCTCAGCGACGAAACAGCCACGCACTGGCCTAAAGACGAAGAATTCGAACTGGTCTTGATGTTGTTCTCCTTCGAAACGAACGGGCGTGTCCGTGTGAAGACGCGGTTCAAGGAATGGGAATCGATCGAAAGCCTGGTGAGTGTCTGGCCGGGGGCGGACTGGTTGGAGCGGGAGGCCTACGACATGTTCGGGATCCAGTTCGCGAACCATCCGAACCTCAAGCGGATTCTACTGCCGGAGGACTGGGTCGGTTTTCCGTTGCGAAAGGACTATGACATGCGCTTGCAGGACGTCGAGTGGGTAAGAAAGCATCTGGGCATTGATTCAGGCCAGAAGTACTATGTGGGCAAGGCGAAGCATGGAGATCAGTAATGGGGCCAGTTAACGATTGAAGGCTAAGAGCGAAAGAAGAGACGTCAACTTCTGACTGAGCGCTAAATGACGACACACGAACACACTTTATTCGATTCGAACGAGATCACTCTCAACATGGGGCCGCAGCACCCGTCCACGCACGGCGTACTGCAGGTCAAATTGACGCTCGATGGGGAGAGGGTAATCGATGCGGAATGCGTCATCGGCTATCTGCATCGGGGCGTGGAAAAACTTGGAGAACACCAGACCTACGGTCAATTCTTGCCGACTCTGGACCGGATGGACTATATCGCGGCTGTTTCCAACTGTTTGGGATACTGCGAGGCCATCGAGAAGCTGCTCCAGGTCGAAGCGCCGCCTCGGGCGCAGTACGTTCGTGTGCTGCTGACCGAATTGAACCGGATTTCCAGCCACCTGCTGTGGCTGGGAACGCATGCGCTGGACATCGGCGCGATGACGGTCTTTCTCTATTGCTTCCGTGAGCGGGAAGAGGTGCTGAAGATCTTCGAAAACTACTGCGGTGCCCGTTTGACCACCCATATATTTCGAATAGGCGGCCTGCAGTACGAAATCTATGACGGATTTGAAGCGCAGGTGCGGACGTTTGTCAACGACTTCCCGAAGAAGATCAACGAGTATGAACGCTTGCTTACAGAAAACAGAATCTGGATCGGCCGTACGCGTGGTGTCGGTGTCCTGACGACAGAAGAAGCGGTCGACATGGGCGTCACCGGTCCCTGTCTGCGGGCGTCCGGACTCGAGTGGGACATCCGCAAGTCCAATCCCTACGCGGCCTATTCCGAGTTTGAATTCGAAATTCCGGTCGGCGAGTACGGCGACACCTACGATCGCTATCTTTGCCGGATTGAAGAGATGCGTCAGTCGAATCGGATCGTCGCCCAGGCCGTGGAAAAAATACCGGACGGCCCCATTCGGGCCAAGGTCAGCAAGATCATCAAACCGCCCGTTGGAGATGTCTACCATTCGATCGAGGCCCCGAAAGGCGAGTTGGGCTATTACGTGGTCAGCGACCAGACGACGCTGCCGTATCGTGTCCGGGTCCGCCCACCTTCCTTCGTCAACCTTCAGGCGTTGCGCCAAATGGTCACCGGGCACATGGTTGCCGATGTGGTGGCCGTTATCGGGACTCTCGACATCGTGTTGGGGGAGGTCGACCGCTGAGCCATGGATTTCTTGGTCGATTTCGTACTGATACCGTTGATTAAGATCGGTGTGGTCTTTGGGGCCGTATCACTTGTGGTCGCCTACCTTACTCTCCTTGAACGCAAGGTAATTGCATTCATGCAGGTGAGGTTGGGACCCATGCGAGTCGGGCCTTACGGTCTTCTCCAGCCGATAGCTGACGGCCTGAAGCTGATGCTCAAAGAGGACATCGTTCCTTCGGGAGCAGACCGGTTGATCTTTACGATGGCGCCGATTATAACGCTGATTCCCGCGTTCATCGTTTTCGCGGTTATTCCTTTTGGACCGACCGTCTCGATCCTTGGGCGGGATGTTTCTCTCTACATTACCGATCTGAATATTGGTGTCCTCTATGTGCTCTCCGTATCTTCGGTTGGAATTCTGGGTGTGATCCTGGGCGGGTGGGCTTCAAACAGTAAGTACCCGTTGTTAGGGGCGCTTCGATCGGCTGCACAGATGGTCAGTTATGAAGTCGCACTGGGTTTCTCGATCATCGGCGTTCTCATCCTGTCGGGTTCTCTCAGCCTTGTGGACATCGTCGAGTCACAGAGGGATTCGGGCTACTGGAACGTTTTTCTGCAACCGATCGGCTTTATTCTATTTTTCGTATGTGGTGTAGCCGAAACCAACCGGGCCCCCTTTGATCTGCCGGAAGCGGAAACGGAATTGGTGGCGGGCTTCCACACCGAATACAGTGGTTTTCGTTTTTCCTTATTCTTTCTGGCCGAGTACGCCAGTATGATTGTCATCACGTCGATGGCGGTTACGCTGTTCTGGGGCGGCTGGCTCCGTCCGTTTCCAAACGTGGAGGCGCTCGCTTTCCTGGACCTGATTCCCTCCGTCGCCTGGTTCGGCTTGAAGGTGCTGATGTTCCTCTATCTTTACCTTTGGTTCCGGGCTTCGTGGCCCCGTTACCGCTACGACCAACTTATGAATCTGGGTTGGCTTTATCTGTTGCCAATAGCGATCGCCAACGTCATTGTCACCGCCGTGCTGGTATTGGTGCTGAGAGGATAGGCATATGAATGTAGCTCGTTCGGAAGGACTGTCCCTACTGAAGAAAATCTTTCTCTTCGATCTGATCAAGGGATTGATGCTGACGTTTTCTTACCAGCGTCCCTCGGCCAACTATACCGAGCAGTATCCAAAGGTGCGACCGAAAGTTGCGCAGCGTTACCGCGGCGCGCCGCGGCTAAACAACGATCCGGAAACGGGTGCAACACTTTGCATAGCGTGTAACCTGTGTTCTCTAGCCTGTCCGGAGTATTGCATCGAAGTGGCCTGGGATCGGACCGAAGCTGGGAAGAAAGCGCTGACCACGTTTACGTTTGATCTGTCCCGGTGCATGTTTTGCGGCCTCTGTGAAGATGCGTGTCCAACCCCATGCCTGGAGCTTACGCAGGATTTCGAATTAGCACTCTATGGCCGCAAGGACATGAAGTGGGACCGTCAGAAGCTTGAAGACGGTAATCAGCCGGTTCTGTACTTGAAGTAGATGAGTGTTTTGGTTGTGTCGAATGCTTGAACTGATCGTTTTCTATACGTTCGCGACCGTCGGTGTGGTGTCGGCCGTTCTGGTGATCACACGACAGAATGCCGTTCATAGTGCGATGTTCCTGGCTGCGACGCTTATCTCAGTGGCTGGCGTCTTTCTCAGCCTTCACGCTGAGTTTCTCGCGGGAGTTCAGGTGATTGTGTACGTGGGCGGGATTCTCGTTCTCTTTGTGTTCGTAATCATGCTGGTTCCGACAGACCGGGCTGTTTTCGAACGCCGGTACAACAGGCAGGGGAAAGTAGCTCTCGCTGTGGCGGCTATCCTGGTTTCCGAGTTGGGATATGGGATCTATACCGGCGCGGACTTCGAGTTTGCTGCGGCCGTGGCCGAACCCGTCATCGAAGGGAACACCCAGTGGGTGGGTACGGTTCTGTACCAGAATTACCTGCTACCCTTTGAAATCGCCTCGATATTGCTGCTTGTGGCCATCATCGGGGCCGTTGTTCTTTCAAAGGATCCGCCTTCCGAAGAGCGAGTCGAGGACATGGAAGAGAACAGCCAGGAGGCTCTCGATTAGCGGGAAAAAATTATGGTACCTGTATATCACTATCTCTTTCTTGGCGTTGCACTGTTTACGATTGGCGTGGTGGGGGTTCTCACCCGCCGTAACGTTCTGATTATCCTGATGTCGATCGAGCTGATGATGAATGCCGTCAACATCAACCTCATTGCGTTTTCGGCGCAACTGCAACATGTCACAGGACAAGTGTTTGCAATTTTCGTCATCGTCGTGGCGGCGGCTGAGGCTGCAGTGGGCCTGGGAATCGTGATCGCCATGTTTGCGAATAAAGAAACAGTGAACGTCAGCGAGATCGATCTGATGAAGTGGTAATCGCTAGACCTTAAGCATGAATTTCCTGGGCCAAATCTGGCTGATACCTCTTTTCCCGGCCCTTGGGTTTGCGATCAACGGGCTGTTCGGCAAGCGGATGCCCAAAGCCGTGATCAACGCCGTTGCCTGCGGCTCGGTCTTGTTGTCGTTTGTTTACGCGCTGGGTGCGGTTCTTCAGCTGGTGGGTCTGGAAGAAGAAGCTCGCTCATATACCGTTACAGTTTTCGAGTGGATCAACGCGGGTGCGGCGCACACCTCCAGTGGCGAACTGACGCGCTTCGAAGTCTCATGGGGTTTCCTGCTGGATCCTCTCTCGTCGGTCATGGTGCTGGTTGTGAGTGGAATCGGTTTTCTGATCCATGTCTATTCCACCGGCTACATGGCTGCCGAAGACGGATATTATCGATTTTTTGCCTACCTGAACCTGTTCATGTTCGCGATGCTGACTCTCGTCCTGGGAAGCAACTACTTGATGTTGTTTGTGGGTTGGGAAGGCGTGGGCTTGTGTTCGTACCTGTTGATCGGCTTCTTCATCACGAAAAAAAGTGCGGGTGACGCAGCCAAGAAGGCTTTCGTTGTAAATCGTGTTGGCGACTGGGGTTTCTCGATCGGCATCATGTTGATCTTCTTTACCTTTGGCACTTTGGAGTTCACGGGTGTCAATGAAGCCATCCATGCCGGCGTTGAAGGCGGTCTCTACCATGCGGGGGACATGCTTTTCGTGGGTATTGCGATTGCCCTGTTTATCGGTGCGACGGGGAAATCGGCTCAGATACCTCTTTACGTCTGGCTACCCGATGCCATGGAAGGCCCCACGCCGGTCAGCGCCCTGATTCACGCAGCGACGATGGTGACTGCAGGTGTCTATATGGTTGCCCGCAGCAACTTCATTTATCAGCTCGCGCCCTCGGCAATGATGCTGATTGCCGTTGTAGGTGCGCTGACCGCCTTTATGGCTGCATCGATCGCGCTTGTGCAGAACGACATTAAACGGGTACTGGCCTACTCGACGGTCAGCCAATTGGGATACATGATGCTGGCTCTCGGAGTCGGTGCTTTCGCTGCAGGCATCTTTCACCTGATGACACATGCGTTCTTCAAAGCGCTCCTGTTTCTTGCTTCGGGCAGCGTGATCCACGCCGTGCATCACGAGCAGGATATGCGAAAGATGGGTGCGCTCAAGGAGAGCATCCCGCTGACGTTTGCAACAATGGCCGTCGGCACGCTGGCGATAGCGGGAACACCCTTGCTGAGCGGCTTCTTTTCCAAAGATGAGATTCTCTGGAGAACGTTTTCAAACCCGCAGGGGAATATTGTCCTGTATGGTATTGGGGTCGTCGTGGCCGGGATGACGGCCTTCTACATGTTCCGCATGCTCTTCATGACGTTCTTTGGGGAGTCGCGGGTGGATCCCCACCTGAACGTCCACGAATCGCCGAAGGCCATGACGATTCCGCTGATCGTTCTGGCCATAGGCGCTGTTTTCGCCGGTTATGTGGGCCTGCCCGTCTGGATTGCGGAAACAAATACCTTCGAGCATTTTCTTGAGCCGGTTTTCGAACCACTGCCGTTTGAAACCGCAGCCGGAGGTGGGGAAGTTGCCGAAGCTGCAGAATATTCACATGCATTCGAGGCTGGAATGGCGGCCTTTTCGGTCGCCATCGCGTTCATCGGGTTTTTCGTCGCGTATTCAATGTATTTCAAGAAGAGCACTAGAGCCCGGGACCTGGCCACCCGATATAAGGGCGCCTATCAGGCCATGCTGAGCAAATACTATATTGACGAACTCTATGACTTTCTTTTCGTAAACCGTTCGAAAAGCTTTGGGACAGGTTTGTGGTGGTTCGACGCCAACTATGTGGATGGCACGGTCAATCGTTCCGCCTGGGCGACGCTAAAGAGTGCGGACGGTTCGGGTTGGTGGGACCGTTGGATCGTAGACGGCGCGGTGCGTTTTGTTGGCGGCTTTGTGAAGACATTCAGTTGGCCGATGAGATTGCTCCAGACCGGCGACGTCCAAAATTACGCGTTAATGATGATGCTCGGCGTCCTGGTCTTTATCGGGTACGTTGTCTTGGGTTAACGGCCATTATCTTGGAAATCAGGGTCAGATTCCAAATTTACCAGATTCGATGTTGCGAAGGCATTCACGTAGCGAGTTAGAGCTCTGACCCATCATTTCATTCGGAGTTTCGATACATGGAGTTTTATAGAACACACATCCTGAGCATCGTGGTCTTCCTGCCTCTGGCCGGTGCGATTGCCCTGATGTTCTTCAACAAGGAGAGCAAGGGAGCGATCCGACTGTGGACTAACCTTGTGGCCCTCGCGGGTTTCCTGGTGTCGGTTCCGCTGTTCTTCTGGTTCGACTACGACAACAGCGGTGAAATGCAGTTCACCCTGCAGGTGCCATGGATTGACACTTTAGGTGTGCAGTATTCGGTGGGCATCGACGGGATCAGCCTTTTGCTCGTCCTTCTGACGACGATGCTGGGCAGTATCGCGATCCTTTCCTCCTGGGATTCTATTCAGGATCGGACCAAGGAATTCTACATCTTCATGTTGATGTTGCAGACCGGCATGCTCGGGGTTTTCGTCGCACTCGATTTCTTCATGTTCTACGTGTTCTGGGAAGTCATGCTTGTACCGATGTACTTCCTGATAGGCGTCTGGGGTGGACCTCGAAAGCTTTATGCGGCTATCAAGTTCTTCCTCTATACCCTGGTCGGATCCGTATTGTTGCTCCTCGGTATTCTGTCTCTCTACTTCCAGTACCCTGCAATAGCAGCGGCGGTGCCTGAAATCGCCAATGAGTTTGGGTCGAACTACACTTTCAATATTCTCGCCTTCCAGGCGATAGGCCAGTATCTGTCTTTCGACCTTCAATACTGGGTTTTCCTCGCGTTCTTTGTTGGATTTGCCATCAAAGTACCGATGTTTCCGTTTCATACGTGGCTACCGGACGCCCATGTTGAGGCGCCGACAGCAGGGTCGGTGATCCTTGCGGGCGTTCTACTGAAGATGGGAACCTACGGTTTTGTGCGGTTCAGCCTGCCCATTCTGCCCGAAGCGAGCTCTCACTTTGTGCCCCACATGATTACGCTAGCGATCATCGCGATCATCTACGGCGCACTGGTTGCGATGATGCAAAAGGACATGAAGAGCCTGGTGGCCTACTCATCGGTGAGCCACATGGGCTTTATCATGCTGGGCATGTTTGCGTTGAACCCCAACGGATTGAACGGAAGCATTCTGCAGCAGATTAACCACGGAATTTCGACCGGTGGCCTGTTTCTGATTGTGGGCATCATCTACGACCGCCGGCATACGCGTCAGATTTCTGAATTTGGTGGGCTGTCAACAATTATGCCGGTCTATGCTACGGTTTTCTTGATTATGACGATGTCATCGATTGGACTCCCGCTGCTGAACGGCTTCATTGGAGAGTTCACGATCCTGCAGGGAGCATTGCAGGAAAACCTCTGGTGGGCTGTTGCCGGTGCTTCCGGAATTGTCCTGGGGGCGGCGTATATGCTCTGGTTATATCAGCGGACGATGTTAGGAAAACTCGACAATCCGGCCAACGAAAAACTGCCCGACATGAACCTGCGGGAGTTTGCCACCCTGGCCCCTCTCATTGTCCTGGCGTTGTGGATTGGAATTTATCCTGCGCCCTTCTTCAGAGCGCTCGATGGTCCTGTCAACAAGATTGTGGAGACCGTTAGGCCGGGCTATTTCGATGCAAATCCTCTTGAGGCCCGTCGCGTTGAAGCGATCGTGCCGGTCGCTGAAGTTCTCGAACCCGATCTCGAAATCGGGCCAGACGGCGGAGACAACAATTAGGTGGGCGATTTTTTCCAGTTACAGGATCTGGCGGCGATTGCGCCTGAGATCGCGCTGACGGTTTTCGGATTGGCGCTTCTGCTATTGGACTTGATCGTTCGCGAAAAGCGCATGCTCGGATACTTTGCGCTCGCAGGGTTAGGGTTGTCAGGTGTCCTCCTGTTCCGTCTCGATGGCGTCAACATTTCGGCGTACGGTGGCCAACTCGCCGTCGATCCTTTCGCTGCCTACTTCAAGTTCCTGTTCTTGATCGCGGCCGGTCTGACCATTGGAATTTCGATTCGGTACCTGGACGTCGAGCGGGAACAGCACGGCGAGTATTACGTTCTTATCCTCTTCGCCACCATGGGAATGATGTTCATGGCGGGTGGCACGGATCTAGTTACCTTGTATATCGGCTTGGAGACGATGGCGATTGCGACGTATATCCTGGTCGGATTCCTGCGCGCCAACCAGCGATCCAACGAGGCCGTGTTGAAGTATTTTCTTCTCGGTGCTTTTTCTTCGGGTGTCTTGCTCTACGGGATGTCGCTGCTTTATGGCATATCGGGTTCAACGAACTTGACCGAGATCGCTGATGCACTCACACGCCGACCCGTGACTGATCCAATCTCACTGCTTGCGATGATTGCAGTTGCGGCCGGGCTCTTCTTCAAGATCGCTGCTGTTCCGTTCCATCAGTGGACACCAGACGCGTACGAAGGCGCGCCGACTTCCGTGACCGCGTACATGTCAGTGGCCGTGAAGGCGGCGTCGTTTGCGATGATGGTCCGTATTTTCATGACCGCAATCTATCCCCTCCGCGATCAATGGGTGCCGATTCTGGCTGCGGTCGCAGTGATGACCATCACCGTCAGCAACGTTGCGGCGCTAACCCAGACCAACGTCAAACGCATGCTGGCGTACTCGTCGATTTCCCACGCAGGATTTGTTCTCCTCGGCCTGATCGCGGGTAACGACACCGGTATGACCGCTGTCGCGCTGTACCTTTTCGTATATACCTTTATGAACATTGGTGCGTGGTCGATAATCGTCGCCCTGCGGCGCCGGGATATAATCGGAGACTATGTTGAAGACCTCAACGGATTGTTCTTCAGACATCCAGTTGCAGCGACACTGATGCTGGTTTTCCTGTTGTCGCTGGCCGGTATCCCGCCGACAGCCGGCTTCATCGCCAAATACTATTTGTTTGCCTCTGTTATCGAGACCGGGCATATCACGCTGGCAGTCATTGCTGCTCTGAACGTCGCCGTGGGGCTGTACTATTACATGCGGATCGTCGTCGCGATGTTCATGTCTGAAGCCACCGACAAAACCGGACTGACTCTGTCGCCGGGTATGGTATCTGTGCTGGCCATCACGCTGATCCTCACGCTTTTCATCGGCCTCTACCCGGATCCTTTCATTACGATGGCCCAGACGGCCATGCAAGGCTTCTAAAAGAAGTGATAGTTGAGCTTAACGCGTGAAAAGCCTTCGGAAGTGACACGTACCCATTTCTCAACGTGTCACTCGTCACTGGCCGCTCGCCACTGATTGGTCATGGCCTCTCCTACCATTTACAAAGAATCCCTCTCTCTCCTGACCGATCTCTACGAAATTACTATGGCGTATGCGTACTGGAGGGCCGGGATCGCAGAGCGTGAAGCTGTGTTTAGCGTGCTTTTCAGGGAGCACCCATTCCAAGGGGGCTATACCGTTGCAGCGGGCCTCGAGTCGATCGTGGAGTGGATCGAGTCGCTTCACTTTACTGAAGACGACCGAGCTTACCTGGGAAAACTGACGGGCAACGACAGTAAACCTTTGTTCGATCCGGAGTTTCTGGACTGTCTGGCGGGCATGGAGTTTGCCTGTGATCTGGACGCGGTTCCAGAAGGCACTGTGGTTTTTCCGAGACAACCTCTCCTGCGAGTGATGGGGCCAATTCTGCAATGCCAGATCCTGGAAACGGCGGTCTTGAATCTTGTGAACTATCAATCTCTGATCGCGACGAAGGCGGCTCGCGTTTCGATCGCCGCGCGCGAGGATTCCGTCATCGAGTTTGGGTTGCGTCGAGCCCACGGTATCGATGGTGGACTCAGTGCGAGCCGATCGGCATACCTCGGAGGGTGTGCGGCTACCTCGAACTTATTGGCCGGGAAGCTTTTCGGTATTCCCGTCAAAGGCACTCTCGCGCACAGTTGGGTAATGTGTTTCGACTCCGAGCTGGAATCGTTCGAGACATACGCTGACGCGATGCCGAATAACTGCGTATTCCTGGTCGATACGTATGATTCTCTGGAGGGCGTCCGGAATGCGATCGCGGTAGGTGTCAAGCTTCGGGAGATGGGGCATCGCATGATCGGGATACGACTGGATTCGGGCGATCTTGCCTATCTGAGTATCGAGGCCCGGCGAATGTTGGACGATGCTGGATTTTCCACAGCGGTCATTCTGGCGAGCAACAACCTGGACGAGCATGTGATCGCCAGCTTGAAGGAACAGGGAGCTACGATTGCCGTATGGGGCGTGGGCACCCATTTGGTAACCGCCTTCGACGAGCCGGCTCTGGGCGGCGTGTATAAGCTGACGGCAATCCGGGACAGCCCTGGGGATCCGTGGACCTATCGCCTCAAACTTTCCGAGCAAGTGAACAAGATCTCCATACCCGGGATCCTGCAAATTAGACGCTTTTCTAAGGGGGGGGAATTCCTGGGCGACGTCATTTACGACCTGCAGTTGGGCCTCCCGGACCCGCTCATCGCCGTAGATCCCACCGATTCAACACGGCGGAAACGGATTCCTGGTGATGCCTCGGGGTCTGATCTTTTGGTTCCGGTCTTGCGGGCAGGCCGGCGGGTGATAGACCTGCCCACTCTTGAAGAATCCCGGCGCCATTGTAGTTCACAGCTCAATGGGTTCCACGCTGGCATCAAGCGCCTCGTCAATCCCCATGCATATCCTGCCGGTGTAGCCGAGAACCTATTCGAACTGCGAAACCGGATGATACTGGAGCTTAAGCAGCCGTGACGCGGGTGCTGATTCTAGTTGACCTGCAAAACGACTTCATGCCGAGTGGTGCGCTGGGAGTGCCCGAAGGCGATCAAGTCGTAGGCGTTGCCAACAAGCTGCAGGAGTTCTTTGGTTTGGTCCTAGCAACCCAGGATTGGCATCCCCCGGATCACAGCAGCTTCGCCCGAAACCATCCCGGCCGCCAGATCGGCGACGTCATAGATATAGACGGGATCTCTCAAGTCCTGTGGCCGGCACATTGTGTTCAAAACACCGCTGGAGCGGCCCTGGTATCCACCTTGGAGACCGCCAGGATCGGGCGGGTCTTTTATAAAGGCACGAATCCCGCGATCGACAGTTACAGCGCGTTCTTTGACAATGGCCATCGCCAGTCAACGGGATTGGGAGAATACCTCACACAGACGGGCGTGGAAGCGGTCCACATAGTGGGTTTGGCCACCGACTACTGCGTCAAATACAGCGCCCTCGACGCCCGGGAACTGGGTTTTCCCACAACAGTGATCGAAGACGGAGTTCGCGGAGTCGAACTTCAACCGGGGGATGGGGAGCGGGCGATCGAGGAAATGCGGCTGTCCGGTGTGCAAGTCCAAACGAGCCGCGAAGTGTGCGAGCCGTGAGGCGTCCGAGCGCCTCGGACACCTCCCGTTAGAAGTAGCTAGTCGAAGAATTCGCTGAAACGGATCGCGTTGACTTCCGTACCGCTCAAATCATACTGGATGAATCGAATCCCGCGCGAGTCGTAAACGTATTCAGTCGCATCGCTGTCGGGATTCTCCTCGATGGATTCTTCCGGGCCCATCAGTTCCCGCAGGCCGTCGACATCGCCGTCGTCCAGCCAGTCCTGCAGCCCCACCGCGACAAGATCTTCACTGAACAGGGAAGTGATTTCGATTCGTCGAGCCGCGCCCGTAAGTTTGAAGGTGTAAATGACAACGCCCCCATCTTGGTACGCCGTGATGTAGTCGTCTACGTCGGTCTGTGTGTTTGCGATATCGCCCAGGACGTCGCCCACGTCATTGGTCCGATCGCCTACCTTGACACCCAAGACGCTGATATTACGACTGGTAAAATCCGGTTCTTCATCCGTGAGATCCACTTCGGTCAGTTCGAAGACCGGCGGCGGGGGCGGCGGGGGCGGCGCTTCTTCCTCGACCACAGGCTCGGGCGGGGGTGCGCAAGCAACGATTCCTACTGACAGTCCTATTGCCAGAATGCTAAGAAAACCGAACAACACCATCTGTTTTAACATTCGACGTCTCCTTGTGTCGTCGTTATAGATAAATGATTTCAGTGCAAAGAGTTTAGTGTATGTAGGCCGAGAATTATATAACAATGGAACCTGCCATGAGTAGCAGAAAAGACAAGCGCGAGATGTATCAGGAACTGGGAGCCTTGATGAGCGCGGGCATGGTCTTTCCAGTGTCGCTCGCTATCGGTTACGGCATGGGATATTTCCTGGACAGGTGGTTCGGGACCACCTGGTTGACGATCGTTTTTCTCTTGTTTGGGATTGCCGCTGGATTCGTGAGTTTTTTTCGGACCGTATCGAAACTATGAATAGCTATATATCGGGCAGGATGCTGATAAAGCCATCCATGACCTTTTCAGCAATGCCATCCGATGAAGTGTGATTCTCGCATGGCTCACATTTTAAATGGCTTAGCGCCATTGAAAATGGTGGCACATCCTGTGCCACATACGCAGCCTGCCGAAAAATTAACGTTTTTCAGCAGGCTGCTCGAGAAGCACAGAGGATTGAGGCAATCCGCGATCGGCATTCGGCTGAGGACTGTAAGCTGAGCGCAGACTGTGTTTGAGGACTATGCACACTTCGAAAGACGTCTCGACCGGACGAATTTTGTCATCATCGTCATCGCCATCACACTCGCGGGCTTTCTAGATTCGCTTCGGGGAGCCACGAGCATAGGGGCGGGCGGTGTGATCTCCTATGTCAATTTTCGTTGGCTCAAGCAGGCGGTTAACTTTGTCATTCTACAGGGAGGAGAGGGGCAGGTAGGCCGCCGCGTCGGACTTCAGTATGCGGGGCGGTACGCGTTGATCGGCATCGTTCTCTTTGTTACAATCCGCTTTACGCTGTTGGATGTGACTCTTCTGCTGGCGGGTCTCTTCTCTTACGTCCTTGCAGTACTGCTTGAATGCATTCTCGAAATAGGCAGTTCTCTGCTCCGCTCAGATCCAAATGGAAGAACATGAACCAATCATAGTCGAGTGGGTCAACCACGCCCTAGGTGCTCCCGAAGGTGTCCATATCATTCCGGTGCAGATCGTCATGGCGACGTTCGTCCTGTTGTTCTGTTTCGCGTTCTTTGCGTTTGCCCGCTCGCGGCTGTCGATGGAGAATCCCGGACATCTGCAACAGGTACTCGAAGTGGGCGTCGAGTTCCTCGGAGACCAACTCGAAGAGATCATTGGCCACGGCGGCCGGAAATTCCTGAACATCGTTGGGACACTCGGGATTTTCATACTGTTTTCCAACATGATGGGCCTGATCCCAGGTCTGGTGGCGCCCACCAGCAATATGAATGTGACCTTGGGATGTGCGCTGGTCGTGTTTTTTTATTACAACCTCCAGGGTGTTCGGGCGCAGGGACTCTTTAAATATTTGAAGCACTTCATGGGGCCGGTATGGTGGCTTGCACCTTTGATGATTCCCATCGAGATCATTTCTCATGTGGCCCGTCCGTTTTCTCTCACAGTTCGCCTCTTCGCAAACATTTTTGCGGAGGAACTCTTAGTCGTTGTTTTTTTCGGATTGGTACCGTTGCTGTTGCCACTGCCGTTCATGGCATACGCAGTGTTTGGAGGAATGCTTCAGGCCTTTATCTTTATTATCCTAACAATGGTCTATCTGGCTGGAGCCGTGGCGACCGAAGATCACTAGCCACTATCCCGCTAAACCCGTCGCATGTGTGAGACCGACTGTACGAGGGTTGTTCGGTAACCACCTCCATACGACATTTTTTATAGAGGAGTCGAGAATGAGAAAACTCAAAGCCGGTTTGATGCTGTCGTTCATATTGCTGGTGATGGCAACTCCCGCCCTGGCGCAGGAAGGCGAAGGTGGAGAAGGGGGAGGCGTCAACTGGGTGGCCCTGACTTCGGGTTTCAGCATGGCGATCGCGTCAGCGGTCTGTGGCTTGGCTCAAGGCCGGGCCATTTCCGCTGCGTGTGAAGGGCTGGCCCGCAACCCCGGAGCCGCTGCTCCAATTCGATTTGCACTGTTGCTGGGTCTCGTGCTGATCGAGTCTCTGGCGTTGTACACGCTGTTTATCATCTTTGTGAAGGTCGTCTAGCAGCCTGTGGCGATAGTCGCTGACAGCGGTAGGGGCGGTCCGTGACCGCCGCAGGTTCGGGATTATTGCACGCTCATAGAGCGCACCTACAGCAAGACGTGACGCGTAGCAGTGGATTGAGTTGACTGGATGCTGGATGTTGGGTGATCCGTCCGACTGTGGGCGGGCCGGAGTAGAATAAAAGCCCAGGCCTAGGGTCAGTCTGGAACCGATCTCAACTGCCGGCTGCTAGGCGCCGTTCAAATGAATAAAAACAAGGTGGTCGGGGCGTGCGCCTCGACCGCTTTTTTGTTCGTTCGTGATTTTCTTCTCGTGCAACATGCGTCCGAACGTGGAGTTCACTAGATCAGCCGGGCACAGGCGCTGACCACCGAGTCGAGACCGGTTCGAGGGCTGTTCTGATAATATGGGGCGCTTGGACAATAGCAACAGGGGGCATCATCTGCGTGCGTATTCAACTTAACGGAGAGCTTCACCGGATACCCGAAGCTTTGAACATCCGCCAATTGGTCGATCGCTTGGAACTGCCGAGCGAACGTATCGCGGTGGAAAGAAACAAGTCCGTGGTTCCCAGGAGCCAGTGGGAGGCGATCACCATTGTGGCGGAGGACCAGATCGAGGTGGTGCACTTCGTAGGTGGCGGCTCAGGGGCCGCGCCCGATGGTGGTTTGGTGATCGCCGGTCGGCGATTCTCTTCACGGCTCATCGTGGGTACGGGAAAGTACGAAACCATGGACATCATGGTTGAGGCACACCAACGATCCGGTGCGGAAATGGTGACTGTCGCCGTTCGACGTGTGGATTTGAATGCTCCCAAAGGAAAGTCATTCTTCGATCACATCGATACGTCCAGGTTGATGATCCTGCCAAACACGGCCGGTTGCTACAATGCCGAAGATGCCGTCCGGACGGCCCATCTGGGGCGTGAGGCGGGCCTGTCGGAGTGGGTCAAGCTCGAAGTCATCGGGGATGAACAGACCCTGTTCCCTGACACCGAGGCGCTGATTAAAGCCACCGCGACTCTTGCGAAAGACGGATTCGTTGTCCTGCCGTATACGAACGACGATTTGATCGTTGCACGGCGGTTGATCGATGCCGGTGCGGCCGCTATCATGCCACTGGGTGCACCGATCGGTTCTGGGATGGGGATTCAGAATCTCACGTCGATGCGTATTCTTCGCGAGCGGATCACCGAATTGCCGTTGATTGTCGATGCCGGTGTCGGCACGGCATCTGATGCTGTGGTGGCGATGGAACTCGGTGCGGACGGCGTCCTGATGAATACCGCCATTGCCGGAGCAAAAGACGCGGGGGCCATGGCAGAAGCGATGAATTATGCCGTACGTGCCGGCCGTCTGGCTTACGAAGCAGGCCGGATCCCGAGGAAGCTATACGCGGCGGCATCCTCGCCGCTTGAAGGCACTGTCACTTAGGAAATTCGCGACTGACACCTCATACGAGCGTCAGGAAACACGGCCAACCTGCAATCGATTTCGAATTTCGATAACGTTGCTTCCGGTCATGGTGGCAGACGTCAAGGTCTGGTGAGCTGGGCCCGCCACGGTGACCAGTAGTACTTTTCCCACCCCTCGCTGACACCCGCAAAATCCACGTCTGCGACATTGGCATGGACGAGTTCGATGCGGCCGCCATCCTTCTCGGGCCAGAACGTGAGGACCAGGGTGGAGTCGGCGTCCGTGGGACCCCAATTTTGGGAACGCCATGATTGAACGATGAGATGCTTCGGGATGACTTGCAGGATGGTGCCCGTAAGAACTTTGTCGAAAGCGCTAAAAGCTGTGCCAGGCCGATCCGAAATCGTGACGGGGGATCCCGTGAAGGCCGAGTGTTCCACTGGATCGAGGTACATGTCGAACAGTCGATCAGGCGAGGCCGGTAACGAGGCAGCAAGTTGAATCGTGCGAGGCATGAGAGTTCTCCTTTCGAGCGCCTTAAAGTTGATTGCCTGTTTCCATCCCAGCACTGTCAAACGCATGAGTGCAGGAGAAGACGCCCGGTACCCCCCACCTTTGCTAGCCTTTCTTCGAAATCCCGTATGTCTTCATCTTCCGGTGCAGATAGCTGCGTTCCAGACCCAGGACGCGGGCGGTCTGAGAGATGTTCCAGGCATTGTCATCCAGCTTGGAGAGAATTAGATCGCGTTCGTATTGGGTACGGGCTTCCTGGAGAGTGTGGCCAGATTCGGTGCCGCCACCGTTCGGGAGGGAGAGTTGGGCTGTTCCAACCGTGTCACCAGCCACCATGATGACAAGTCGTTCGATTTCGTTTCTCAGTTCCCGCACGTTCCCCGGCCAGGAATAGCCAGCCATGGTCTCGATAGCCTCGGGAGTCAACACCTTCGGAGGCCGTCCTTCCTCGGCGCAGAAGATATCGATGAAGTGGCGTGCCATGACTGGGATGTCCTTGCCACGCTCCCTCAATGGCGGTACGAAGAAAGGGATGACGTTGAGTCGATAGAAAAGATCTTCACGAAAGCGGCCCGCCTTGATCTCTCCGGCCAGGTTCTTGTTGGTTGCGGCGATGATGCGCACGTCGACGCTGCGCGTCGAATGGGCGCCAATGGGTTGGAATCGCTGCTGCTCGATTGCGCGCAAGACTTTCGCCTGTGTCCTGAGGCTCATGTCGCCCACTTCATCCAAGAAAATCGTGCCACTTGCGGCCAGTTCAAATTTCCCTTTCTTGTCCGATACGGCGCCGGTAAAAGAGCCTTTGGTGTGGCCGAAAAGTTCGCTTTCGATCAGATCCTCGGGAATAGCTGCGCAGTTAACTTCGATAAACGGGCCGCCGCTGCGGGCACTCTGGAAGTGAATATTACGTGCGACCAGTTCCTTGCCTGTACCGCTTTCGCCGTAGATTAAGACGCGGCTATTGGTGGGGGCGACTACGGCAATCTGCTTCCGGAGGGCTTTGACGGGAATACTCTCGCCCACGATGTTGTAGCGGGCTTCGATTTGCTGGCTCAGAACGGCATTCGTCTGTTCCAGTCGACGGTGTGACAGAGCGTTTCTGGCGGTGAGCAGAATGTGCTCGATCGACAGCGGCTTTTCGACAAAGTCATACGCCCCGAGCTTGGTCGCTGACACGGCTGTAGCAATCGTGGCATGACCTGAAATCATGATTACGGCAGTTGTCGCATCCGTCTGGCGAAGCTGCCGCAGGGTTTCAAGGCCGTCGATGCCCGGGAGCCAGACGTCCAGCAATACGAGATCGTAACTGTCCCCTTCTAACATCTGGATACACGCTTCTCCGCTTGCAGCCACGTCGGCCGAATAGCCTTCGTCTTCAAAGACGCCCTTGAGCGATCGCCGTATACCGATTTCGTCGTCAACAATCAGGACTTTTGACATAGAGGAAGCTCAACCACGAATCGGGCGCCACGAGGGCCATTGGTTTCAGCGCCGATGTAGCCCCCGTGGTCGGAAACAATCCGGCTGGCAATGGCCAAACCCAGGCCCGAACCATCCTTACGTGTGGAAAAATACGGAGCGAACAGACGATCCCGGTCTTCGGGCGCAATGCCGGGTCCGGTATCGGTCACCGTCAATCGGGCTGTTGTCTCGCCACGAACCAACTCGCACTCGATCGTCAGTTCCTTGTCGTCCTCGCCCGACATGGCGTCTAGCGCATTGTCGATCAGGTTGATCAAAACTCGCTTGATCTGTTGCCCGTCCATTAGAACGTCAGGCATATTCTCCGGAAACTCGGTCTTGATCAACGTCCCGTTGAAACGATCTTCGTAAAGCGACAACGTACGATCGACCAGGCCCTTCATTGGGGTGGGTTCGGGTGCTATGGCCGGCAGGCGGGCCACACGGCCGAATTCGTTAACCAATTCTTTGAGACTGCCCACCTCTCCGACGATGGCGTCTACGCATTCCTGGATCACTGCGCCTGTGCGCCCGTCAATCGAGGGTACCCGTTCCACGTTTCGCGCGATCCGTTCTGCGGAAAGCTGAATCGGCGTCAGCGGATTCTTGATCTCGTGCGCCAGGCGCCGGGCCACTTCGCGCCATGCTGTTGCCTTTTGAGCCTTGACGACTTCGGTCAGGTCTTCAACGACCAGTACAAATCCACCTGTCGTCAATTTGCTGGCGATGACGGCGCTGTGAACCGCCTGCCCATGTGCGCTGAGTGTCATTTCGCGTGTCAGAGTGCCTTCCTGGTTCGACACCCGCAACAGCTGGCCGATCTGATCCAAATCGTCGGGAACAAAAATGTCTTGAAGGGTTTCCGCATGTTCGATTGAAAACATTGTGCGTACAGCACGGTTGACTTTAGTGACATGGTATTCGTCGTCGATCGATATGACTCCAGTCGGGATCGATTCCAGAATGGTTTCCGTATAGCGGCGGCGTTCGTCCAATTCACGAGTCGTCAATTGGAGCTGGTCTGCCATATCATTGAACAGTCCAACCAGCATGCCGAGCTCCTCGTCTGCTTCGACTCTCACACGATAGTCCAGGTGGCCTGCAGAAATTTCACGGGTAGCGCCGGCTAGCGCTTCGATCGGGACGGTTATGCGCCTGGACAGGTGCAATCCCGTCCACACAGCGGCAAACAGGACGAGCGTGGTCATCAGGAGGAGAATGTAGACGTAGGTGTCTCTGTAGAATCGTCGATTCTGGATCAGCTCGCTATAGTTGAGTCTTTCCGAATCGATCGCCGAGGTCAGTTGTTCAAAGTGCTCGGGACCGTAGAATAGTGCTGCCAGGACCGCACCGCCCCGTTCGAGTCTGGCTACACCCACAAGCGACCCGTCTTCGTTGATCGTCACGCCGCTCCCGCCCGATGATCCTTCGTCTAGTAGCTGATCGGCTAATTGCGCCTGGAGTTGTTGGATCGATTCGGGAGAGCTGGATGAACTTCGGAGAACGTCGCCGTTGGAGTTCAGAACGACAATTGCCTCAATCGGGAAATACTCCCGAGCTGCAGCCAGGTCTTCAGCGGCCTCCCTGGCCAGATAACTGAGGGTTCCCCGGGCAATCGCTTCATGTTCCAAGGCCCATTCGATTTCGATCTGTTCGGCTGCCCGGAAGATCGAATCCACGGGAACGCTGAACCATTTGTCGATACTTCGGTTCACGAGTCCGAACGCGAACAGGAAGAGGAACGTGGCAGGGATCAGCGTCAGACCTATAAGAGATAAAACAAGCCGAGTTTTGAATTTAGCGCCGGGTTTCTCACTTTTTTGTTCAACCCATAGCTTGAAGAGGCTCCGAGCCAGAACCGTGCCGAAGATAATCAGGATGAGGAATATAAAAGTGGAGAGAGCATAGAGCAACAGGATCTGGCTGGGCAGCGATGCAGAAATGAAGGGACCCAGGTTGAATGCGGCTTGCACAAAAACGAGCAAAGCCAGCCCTAAAAGGGCGATCCCGGCAAGGTAAAGTTTTCTCGTGTTGCTGGATGTCGAGCCCGCTTTCGGGTCTAGTGCTTGCATCGTTTCACCATGTTAACGTACCCCTTATTTAAGAAGCACGTAAAGTTGCATGCCGGTCAATACTTTGCTCTTTCCTTTCGCATGACCTTGAAAATACCAATTGCACCGTGTGCTGCGATAGCGGGTGCCGGGAAAGATTGACCTGTACGAAATCATGGCAATGACTGACCATTGCGTGAGGCCGTATTTCGGGCTGATTCGAGGGTCGGGCAGGGCAACAAGACTGTTGAAGAGTGCATGGTCACCCTGCACTGAAGCGGCGCGGTCACGATCGGAGAGCCGTTGATGGGCGTCGAAGAGCTTGCTCGAGATTCGGTCGGCAGGTGCACCGGGCGGAGGTCTTCCGTACGGTCAAGCGAATGAGGTAAGACTATGGCGAAGTTCACGTTCAGGGGTCGAAAGCGGGGTGGTGCGGAAATCAGTGGAACCCGTTCAGCCGCCAGCGCACAGGATCTGGCGGTGGCCCTCCGTCTGGAAGACGTCATGTTGGTTGAAGCCAAGGAAAAGAAGGGCTTCGACCTGAGGAAAATTGAGTTTAGCGGAGCCCCGACGGCCAAGGACCTGGCGATCTTCACCCGCCAGTTTTCTGTCATGATCGATGCCGGTGTGCCGCTGGTCAACTGCCTGGACATACTGGGCAAACAGCAGGAGAATCCGAAGTTCGCGGAAGCAATCCAAAACATCCAGACGCAAGTCGAGACGGGCAACACGTTGTCCGAGGGCATGATGCTGAGCCCTAAAATATTCGACGAGCTGTATACGAACATGGTGGCAGCCGGAGAGGCGGGCGGTATTCTCGACACGATCTTTCAGCGTCTATCCGTCTACATTGAAAAGGCCGTAAAACTGAAAGCAGCGATGAAGTCGGCGATGATCTACCCCGCGGCGATCGTTTTTATCGCTACCGCTGTGATCACGCTGATCCTGTGGAAGGTCGTGCCCGCGTTTACCGATCTTTTCGAGGGTATGGGCGCGGACCTGCCGCTTCCGACCCGTATAGTGATTGCCGCCAGTATGTTCGTTCAAAACTTCGGGATGTTCATTATCATCGGCCTCGGTATCGGCTGTTACCTGTTCAAGTCGTACTACGCGACCCCTAAAGGCCGCTACATCGTTGACAGCTTAATTCTGAGACTCCCCATCTTCGGGAATCTGGTTCGCAAAATCGCTGTCGCTCGATTCACCCGGACCCTGGGGACACTGATTGCCAGCGGCGTGCCGATTCTGGACGCTCTCAAAATTACGGCCCGTACAGCGGGCAATGCCGTCGTGGAAGAGGCCATCGTTAGTGTGAGGTCCTCGATCGAACAGGGCAATACGATCGCAGAACCCTTGAAGGAATCCGGGGTGTTTCCGGGTATGGTCATTTCGATGATTGGCGTGGGTGAGGAATCCGGCGCGCTGGAAGAGATGCTGAACAAGATCGCTGATTTTTACGAAGATGAAGTCGATTCAGCCGTTGGGGATCTCATGACCGCGATCGAGCCGGCGATGATGGCCGTGCTCGGGGTGGTCGTGGGTGGAATCGTCATTTCGATGTACATGCCGATCTTCAGTCTCGTTGGCGAGTTGAGCGGGTAGCGTGGCCGATCCAGCGACCGACTCACGCATGCTGATCGATCGCGGTAAGTGGCTGCTGCGATTGATCTGGGTCCGTGTCGTTGTCTTCAGTATCTTCGTCGCGGCGCAGCCGTCCCTGGACATGCTGCTTCTGCTGGCGGCTGTGTACGTGCTCTCCTTCCTGTGGTTCGCGTTTCTTCGATTGAACCAGTCATATCTCCCACAGGCCTACGCTCAGATTGTGGTCGATTTGCTCCTGATTACCTGGATGGTGAATCGAACCGGGGGATTGGACAGTTATTTTTCTTCCCTGTATTTTCTCGAAATTGTCATGTCCAGCATTCTGCTCAAACCGCGGCGTGCTTACGTTGTAGCCATCACAGCCTCGATGCTTCACGGAGTACACATGGACTTGGCACATTTCGGGGTGCTCCCTTCGACGACCACTACTTTTCCTGAGCTCATCACGCTCCAGTACATCGTGGGCGTGACGATCTTTGGTTTTTGTGCGGTCGGTTTTCTGGCCAACGTGATGGCCGAAAACTGGCATACGTCCGACGCGGCACTGGAGGAATCGACGGAACAGTTTGAGTTTCTGCAGGCGTTGACGGCGCATATCATCGATAGCCTGGGCAGCGGTTTGGTCACCACCGACCTCGAAGGGAGGATTTTTCTATTCAATCCGGCAGCCGCTGAGATATCGGGCCGCAGTTCCTCAGCCGTGGTAGGACGTGGAATCTGGGAGGTTTTCCCGGAGCTTCCGGAGGGCGCAGGCGTGGGAGGTTTCGAAATCGAGACTCCTGGGCCAGGAAACAGGGCAATGTGTCTTCAGTTTCTGGTGACAGCGCTCGCTGTGGATGAAAGAGGTCCCACCGGTTATGTGTGGTGTTTCGACGACGTCACTGATATGCGAGAAATGGAACAGGAACTTCGACGGAGGGAACGCATGGCCGCGATCGGTGTCATGTCGGCCGGTATAGCACATGAGATACGAAACCCGCTGGCATCGATAACAGGGTCGTTGGGCCTGTTGCAGTCAGAGCTAACACTGGGCGCGGAACAACAGCAGTTGGTCAGCATCGTAGCTCGGGAAACGGAGAGGCTCAATCAGACGATCAACGATTTCCTGCTCTACGCACGCCCGAGCTTGCCGCAACCAAAGCCTCTCCGCCTGGACACCGTGATTCTTGACGTTCTTCAGCTGATCGGAAACAGTCCCGACCGTCGGTCGGACCACGAGATACACACTGCGTTGGACCCCGTCACTGTAAGGGCGGATGAGAGTATGATGCGTCAGGTCGTGCATAACCTGGTTTCGAACGCGTTCAAAGCCATGCCGGAATCAGGGACCTTGGAAATCGCGCTCCGGGAAACCGGGGACCGTGCCCGGCTCGAATTCAGGGACTCGGGTATCGGGATGACTCCGCAAGACATCGACCGTCTCTTCCTGCCCTTCCATTCGGGGTTCCGCAGCGGCACTGGTTTGGGACTTTCGATCGTTTACCAGATCGTCACGGCCCATCATGGGCACATTTGGGCGAACTCCAAACCGGGACAGGGAACGGTCTTCAACGTGGCATTGCCTGCGGGTCCAGAAGCGGGGGAAAAGGTAGAAGCGTCGGAAGCGGGGGAAACCCAGTACGTGCACGATCGCCATGACGAAGTCCCCGTCGGGCACGGAGTGTGACTTTACATCGATCCGGGCGAAAACCGATATGAATCCCAAATCCAAGGTTCTGGTGATTGACGACGAACTGTCGATCCGCGAGATGCTCCAGATCTTTCTGCGGCGAGAGGGTTTCGACGTGACCTTGGGCGAAAGCGGGGAAGCGGGTCTGGAATGCATCCGGAAGGGGAATTTCGATGTCGTCGTTTCAGACATCAACATGCCCGACATGACTGGCATCGAACTGTTGCGTCATGTTCGTTCTGAAGGGGCGCCGGGCGAATTCATTCTGCTGACCGCTTACGCGACTACAGACACTGCGATCCAGGCCCTGCAGATGGGGGCTTTCGACTACATTCTGAAGACTGACAACTTTATGGGCAAGCTTAAGCACATCATTGACCGCGCGCTGGAAGAACGGCGCCTGCGGGAGGAAAACACGTACCTTAAGCGGGAATTCAAGAAACAGCACGGAATGGGCAATCTGATCGGTCGTAGCGAAAAGATGCAGGAGTTGTTTCGCATGATCGAAGTTGTCAGCGGTACGAACAGCACGGTCTTGATAGCCGGCGAGAGCGGTACGGGAAAAGAGCTCGCGGCGAAAGCGATCCACCTGAACAGCTCCCGGGTTGAGCAGCCGTTCGTGTCGGTCAACTGCGGCGCGTTGACCGAGACTTTGCTGGAGTCCGAGCTGTTCGGGTATGTCAAAGGTGCGTTTACTGGAGCGGTGAGTGACCGCAAGGGGCTTTTTCAAGTTGCCGACAAAGGGTCGATCTTCCTGGATGAAATCGGTGAAACGAGCACAGCGATGCAGGTCAAGCTTCTGCGTGTGCTGCAGGAGCGGAAGATCCGCCGGGTCGGGGGATCCGACGAGATTCCGATCGACGTGCGGGTTATTGCAGCAACAAACCACGATTTGTCGGGGATGGTGTCGGAAGGACAGTTCAGGGAGGATTTGTTTTACAGAGTCAGCGTGTTTCCGCTTGACACGCCGCCGTTGCGCGAGCGCACAGGAGATATCCCGCTTCTGGCTCATCACTTTTTGGACCGACTCACGCAATCGATGGGTGGTCACATCGAAAGCATTTCTCCACAAGCACTCCGAAAGTTGGAGAGTCACGACTGGCCTGGCAATGTGCGAGAGCTTGAAAACGCGATGGAACGCGCGTTCATACTGGAGACGTCAAACGAAATTACTGAGGGGAATCTTTTGACGCCGTCCGGGGGCGGCGCGCGGCCTAAGGCCGCTCCGATTATTCCGGCCGAGGGTCTAGATCTGGATTCCTTTGTTGAAAATCTCCAAAGGGACTATTTTCAGGAAGCGCTTCGGCGTACGAATGGGGTCCAGGTAAAGGCGGCGGAACTTCTCGGAATCCCGTATCGCTCGTTCCGGCACTACATGCACAAGTTCAAGATCAGTTCCAACGGTTTGACTTGACTGCCTCAACCACTCCCTATTCAAGGAAGATTCGGCGTTGTTGACTCAGCCAGCTCCCGGCCGTAACATCAAACGCCGGCAGCCTGCCGGAGCAGGTCGGCGAGTTTCGGTGCTGTAACGGTGATCGAATACTGTTGTTCGACCTTTTCCCGGCCCAAGTTTCCCATCGCACGCCGTTTCCCTGGGTCGTCTCGTAGCGTCTCCAACGCACGGGACCATTCATCCGGGCTCGACGCCAGGAAACCGTCGATTGAGTTCTCGACGATCGATCGATTGACACCCACCGGGGATGCCACTGCTGGAACGCCGCACGCGAAATACTGCAGGAGCTTGTAGCCGCACTTTCCACGCTCCCATGGTGCGTCGGGAAGTGGCATGATACCGACATCAAAACTTCCGATATCACTCGCCTCGTTTGCTTCGACCCAGGGGCGGATCGTCGATGATATGCCCTTGAGTGTGACTTCGCCTGAACCGACCAATACCACGCGCGCCTTACCTCCGGCACAGACTTCAGCGAGTGCAGCCTGGATCGAGTATAGGTACCTTGCATTCAACGGCGTTCCGATCCATCCAATCGTGAAATTTTCATTTTTCCCTGTCGGAAGGGGGTGGAGCTGATCGGAATCGACAACACTCGGTAGTGTTTCGATCCAGGGTGCCCGGGCACGTTCGGCATATTGTTGCAGGTAGCTGTTTCCGACGATTACGAGTCGTGCGCGCCGCATGATGTGTTCGATCTTTCGGCCGAGCAGTCTGCGCACTAATGGATTCTTGTTTTGGTCGTAGTTATGGAAGATGGCGTCGTCGTAGTCGACTACGAATGGGACATGCGCCATTGACAGAACGAATTCCACGAGCGCGGGTGCGTACGGAAACAGCTCGCGTTCTATCCAGAGTAAGTCGAAACGTTTTAATCGTGAGAGCGTCTGAAGCCTCTTGATGTAGGACCTCCCGACTGAAGTCCAATCGCGGGGTCTTCGGGCATATAAGTCCGCAATGAAGCTGCCTTCCGACAGTGGCGCTTCCGTGACCTGAATTCCTTCTCGCCGAAGGAAGGGCAAGTACTGGTAAGAACGGACACGGCTCGAGTTTCCCGACCGGGAATACCGCGATAAGAGAAGGACGTTCATCGGGTGGTTAAGCGCAGGCCGTGATTTTATCGGTAATGGCCTCGGCCGCGGCCTTGCCGCTCAGGATGGAATCCTCCATGGAGTGATAGTCCCATAGCCCATATCGCCCCGCAGTGTGGATATCGCGCGTTTTCAAATAAAGAACGAGATCTTGAAGGCACCGCTGTCGATGGTGGTCGAATACCACGTAGGCGTGGGGGATGTGTATGACATGCCGGGTCAGAATGGAATCATCTGGCCTGAGGATTCCACACGCGTTCAGATCCTGGATTGAGCGCTCGTATAGGGCCTCAACGTCCTGCGGCTCAGAAGGGTCGTGGGTGATTTCGATATAAGCGGAGCTCGTTCCGGCGGGCCCTGCACTGGTGGAAAAATTCATAGGGAATCCGGCCCTTGAGAAGACGAATTTATCTTCAGGGAAGTAGATCCAGTGCTTCTCGCTTAAGCGATCCCGGGCGACTCCGATGTTAATGTTCAATATCGCAATCGCGCTGAGTCCGCGGGCCGCAGCCAGGAGGTCTTCAGGCGGTTCCCAGAGGAACTCGTAAAACGCTGGGAGCGGCACCGTCGACAAAAGCTGGTCGTAGGTTTCCTCCCTGCCGTTGGTGAAGTAGAGGACTTTGTTTTTGTCATCGATTTGAGCCAGGGTGTGGCCCGTGTGAATCGAATCGAGAGACGCCGCAAGTGCGTTCGGCAGGCACTCGATTCCGCCTTGGTTCGGATAGGAAAAGCGGGGGTTATAGCCCATCCCGGTGTTCGTCAATCCGAGAGCGCCGTTTAGGACCTCTTCCAGTGTCGGTTTCGGAATGGACCAGCTTACCCAGTCTGCCGTGATGTCTCTCAGGTCCCGTTTCCAGAATTTTTCGTTATACGGAAGCATAAAGTGCTTTGCGATTCCGCTGCCGAAAGTCTTGACGACCCATTCGTGGAAGTTCTTTGATTCCGTATGATTGCTGTTCAGGCTTTCCACAAAACCCAGGACGCATTCCTTGACCACTTCAACCGGCAATCCGTGGGTATTGGCCTGAAACGGGTAGGGTGTCGTCACTGATTTCGAGTAAATGGCGGCCTGCCGCTCGTGGGGGTGGAAAGCAGCCGGCAAAATCTCCTCGACCAGCTCTTGCGTGTACGGGTTCTTAAGATGGAGGAGGTGTCCGGTGACGTCAAAGGTGAATCCGTCTTGGACAAAAGACCGGCAGAGGCCGCCGATGCGGTCCTCGCGCTCGAATACAATCGGCTCGGAGTCTTTCAGGTGGAAAGCCCCACTGAGGCCGGCCAACCCTCCACCAATGACGACGGTCTTGTTCATAGGTGCCGCGTCAGCTCTCAGCTCGCCGCACAGCGCCTGAGGTTGGGCGGCTCTCGACATCCACCTTCAATAGCAGAAAAGCGAAGACAACTCCGAGCAAAACAGTGCCAGTCACAGTTACGAGTGCCCACTCGAGAGTCACCTGGCTCATGACCAGGGCTGCACCTCCCAGAACGAGGGTGGCGGCATAAGTCGTTACGGCTGTTTCCCGCACCGTGAGCCTGCATTGGCGGAGCCGCAGTGCGAAATGATCGGGGCTGCCCTGGGTCACAGGCAGCTTCTTTCTCCAGCGGACATAGACCACAAACGCCAGGTCGAACAGAGGAATTCCAAGAATCAGCACTGGTGCGATGGCGGCTAACAGGTTGATTCGGGTGTAACCCGCGTTCATTGAAAGCGCTGCAAGCATGAAGCCGAGGAAGAGGCTGCCCGCATCGCCGAGGTAAATCCTGGCGGGGTGAAAGTTGTACCTGAGAAAGCCCAGCGTGGCGCCTGCGAGAGCGACACACAAGAACGCGAAAGAATCTCTATCGGCCATCATATTAGCGACAGCGAGGATCAGTGCTGCGACTGCACCGACGCCGGCAGCCAGACCGTCAAGAACATCGATGATGTTGAACGCGTTCGTAACGGCCAGAATCCACAGTACCGTGAGAGGAAGCGCGATATACGTGGGGACGAACTCGAGTCGAATGTAAATTCCGGATTTCACAAGCACCAGCGCGGCGAGAGTTTGACCCAGCAGTTTTTGCCAAACATCCATTATGCCGAAATCGTCAATCAGCCCGACCATCAGAATGATTGTTGCCGATAGAAGCAATCCAAGGGTTTCTTGCTCGAAATCGCTCAGGACGCCGACGGTCAGGAGAAACGATGTGAACACGGCGAGACCACCCAGATAGGGGACCTCTCGGGCGTGTCCTTTGAGCCGGCCACCTGGGCGGTCGACGATTCGCATCTGGGTAGCGGCCTTTGCCATGACCGGAGTCGCGTAAAGGCCGAATATTAGACTCAAGAGGAAGGCTGCGATGAAGCCGATCATGGGTTCAGGGCACGGGTGAAGACACCGTAGGAAGCTTCCAGACTAGAGACAGCTGTATTGATGTCGAACTCCGCTACTCTCGACCGGCCGCTCTCTCCCATCGCTTCCCTCAGGCTGGCATCGGAAAGCAGCATATCGACAGAGCGTGCCATGCCCTCGATGTCGTGGCGCTCGTGAAGGAAGCCCGTCTCTCGGTCCACGATGGCCTCAGCAGCGCCGTCAACGTTGGTCGCCACTATGGGGAGTTCCGATGCCATCGCTTCTGAAAACACACATGGCAAGCCTTCCCAGAGGGATGTCAGTATAACAATGTCGAGGTTTCGATAAACTTCGGGCATATCTTGTTGCCAACCCAGCATTGAAATGTGTTTTTCGATTCCATGGTGTCGGATTCGATCTTCGACCTCGGATCGCAACTTTCCATCGCCCACCAACACGAAGTGTACGTCGTTTCGAGTTCGAAGGATTCGTGCGGCCACATCCACGAAGTCTAGGGGGCATTTCTGCGGCTTGAGGCAGGCGACCATTCCGACAACGGTTTTTCCATCGGGCACGCCCCAGGAAGCTCTTTTCTCTCCGCGGGGCCCGGGCGCCAGAAACTCATCGAGCGATATCGCATCGCGGCACAGAATCGCTTCATCTGCCTTGAGCATTCGATGCTTCTGTGCGGTCCTTTCGTTCGATCTGGAAACGACAACCATCTGCGTCGTTGCCTTTTTCATGCACCGCTCGAGCCATATCAAAAACTTTTTGTGCAATGAACTCTGGTTTTCGTTGAAACCGAAACCGTGCGCGGTGTGATAGATGATTGGAACCCCTGCCAGCCACGCGGCCCAGCGTCCGAGGATTCCAGCTTTCGAACTGTGCGTATGCACGATGTCGGGTCTTTCTTGGCGAAACAGCAGATACAGGTCGAGGAATGCCCGTACATCTTTGACCGGGCGAATGTCTCGGGAGAGAGATGGGATTCGGAATATTTTCAGGTCGGGAATGCTCTCCGCGCGTTCGGTCAGAAGCCCTCCCGGGCCGGTAACCAGACCCAGCCGATAGGATTCGAGAGGCAGTCGTTCCAGAGTCATCAACGTCACCTTCTGAGCACCACCCAATTCCAGTTTCGTGATGACGTGAAAGACTTTCCATTTTCTGGGCTTCGATTGTTGCGTGGCGAGCAATTCGAGGCCGGAGTATCCATCCGGACTCTGCGGCGGCATCGATGCTGTGGACAGCGAAGTCATAAGCGTAGCTGTTTCAACTATCTGGCGACTTGCGGCATGCGAGTCAGACAGTTACATTTTGAAACCATGACAGCAGATCATCCAGCGAAATTTTTGATGTCCGGGTTCACTCAATGCTGTGCAGGAGTCAATCTGGCACAATAGCGGGTGGTGGGAAGCTATCAAGCTCGGAAGCGGTCTCGCCGTGCGCTGTATAGGTATTAGGTGCCGTACTGAGCCCCTACGATCCGGACTGGCGCCTGCCTGGCACGGTGTTGATCTTAGAAACTGGGTATCTCGAACCCTGAGTTCCCCCAACCACGGCGTTGGGTCGAGGGGCGCTTCCGGACGGAATCCACACCGAGAACCGAAGCCTGATGAAGAACTTTTTCGACTGGTTTGAGGAAAGCAAGATCGGGCTCGAAGAGCCCTGGCTCATCTTGGGCAAGGGGCCCAGTTATGCCAGTAAGGATCAGTTCGATACACAAAAGTTTCGGACGCTCTCGCTGAACCACGTGGTTCGCGAACAAGCGGTCGATGTAGCCCACGTGATCGACTATGACGTCTTGAATGCTTGCGGAGCAGCCCTGGAACAAAATGCTCAGGTGTTAGTGATGCCATGGATTCCCCATGTTCAAAACAAGCCTGGCAGGAAGAATTTGACGGGCTGGGTCCAGGACAACGGAATGCTGAAGCGATTGGACGGGCAGGGAAGACTCCTCTGGTACAACCTCCGTACCGGTTGGGAAAAGCGCGGAACGTCTCCTGTTGTCGGTGTGTGGTATTTCAGCTCCGAGGCAGCTTTGAGCCTCTTGACAACGGCGGGTGTAAGAACAGTCAGGTCTCTGGGTGTGGATGGGGGGGCGGCCTACAGTGGGGAATTCGGTGATCTGCGGCAGACAACGCTCCTGTCCAATAAGCAACCTTCATTTGACATCCAGTTTCGGGAAATTGCAAAGATTCGCCACAATACGCGCGTGGATTACGCTCCACTGGATATCGATTCCCCCGTCCGTGTCTTTGTTGCAACAACCGAGGGACAGATGCTGGCCGTGCGGGTTCTGGAGTACTCGATCAGCAAGCATGCGAGTTTGAGCGTGAGTGTCGCTCCTCTCCATCGATGCGGAATTGATATCCCGATTCCAGCGAAAAAATCCAACAGGCCCAGGACACCCTTCTCATTTCAACGCTTCCTGATTCCTGAGTGCACCGGTTACCGGGGCCGTGCCATCTACATGGACTCCGATATGCAGGTGTTCAAGGACATCCGCGAATTGTGGAACCTCCCCTTCGATGGAGCCGATATCCTGGCCGTCGAGGGAGACCCTAAGCTGGGCCGTGTTCCTCAATTCAGCGTGATGTTACTGGACTGTGCTTCCCTGGACTGGAACATTCAGGAAATTGTGCGACGACTGAATGCGGGCGAACTTTCCTATGACGATCTGATGTATCGCATGGCGGTTGGAGGGAAGGTAAGAGCGGATGTGCCCGGGATATGGAATTCACTGGAAAATTACCGTGAAGGAGAGACGGCGCTGATTCACTACACCGATATGGAGACGCAACCATGGGTGTCGGCGCGGAATCCGCTGGGATATCTCTGGGTCCGAGAACTGATGGAGTCTGTGGAGAGGGGGTATATCCTCCTGGATGAAATACAAGAAAACGTGCGCAATAAATTCATCCGGCCGTCTCTCCTGTATCAAGTCGAAAACGGAATCGAAGACCCGTTACTCCTGCCACGCAAGGCAACACAGCTCGACCGAGAGTTCGCACAACCTTTTCAATCTCAATTGAAAAAAACCTCACCCTGGATAGGCTCAGCGCCGTACGTGAAAGCACTGGCGAGACGGGCTTACCACAAAAGCCCCGTCCACGGCATGGTTCGTCGTCTGTGGAAGAGGTCTTCCTAGGAACTCAGCTTGTCCTCCTCTCTCGACATCATCATCGTCAACTGGAATACCGGATCTCAATTGCATGATTGCCTTTCATCCATTGTCGTAGAAACGAAGAGTGTGAATTTGGGGCGGGTCGTGGTCGTTGACAACGCTTCGAAAGATGATTCCCTGGTCGGCATAGACGACTTCGGATTGCCCCTGACGATCGTTCGAAACGGGGAAAATCGTGGATTTGGCACCGCGGGCAACCAGGGAGCGTACGGCAGCAGTGCCGATCTGCTTCTCTTTCTGAACCCGGACACTCGCATCTACCCCGGGGCTCTCGCGCAGGCGATTGCATGCCTGGAGGGTGGAGAGAATCAAAGCGCCGGAATCGTTGGCGTGCAACTGGTCGATGAGCAAGGCTGTCCCCATCGGAGCTGTGTTCGTTTCCCATCCTTTCCCCGTCTACTTTACGAAATGCTGGGTCTCTCCAGACTGTTTCCGAAATACTGTCGGGGATTGTTTATGAGGGATTGGGATCATGACCAGAGTCGGCAGGTGGACCATGTCATGGGGGCCTTTACTTTGACGCGCCGGAGTCTGTTTGAATCACTTCAGGGATTTGACGAGATATTCTTTATGTATCTGGAAGACTTGGATTTTTCTCTTCGAGCCCGGCAGGCTGGATGGAACTCGTTTTACTTGGCCCAGGCACAGGTCTATCACAAGAGCGGGGGAACGTCAGAACAGGTCAAGGCACGTCGGCTATTCTATCTGCTGAGAAGCCGCTTTCGATACGCGCGGAAGCACCTGGGACCTGTCCAGACGTGGATTATCGTCAGCTTGACCTTCAGCGTGGAGTTGATCCTGAGGATCGCGGAAGCTATCGCGAAGGGGTCCGGGTCCCGAGCCCGGGCAACGGTCGAGGCATACGTGTTGCTGTCCAGAGATCTTTTGAAAGAAATGACGTGCCAGTGAAAAGAGAAACAGCCATAGAGTTCACGATGACATGCGTCTAACCATCTCGCTCGGGAGCATAGCGGTCAGCAACATCGTTATCACCGTCATCGTGCAATGGTACATCTTGGTTGAGGTTGGGCTAAGTTTTGAGCTGGACGCGTTCTTCGCAAGCCAGACAATTCCTTTGACATTGCTCGCTATCATGACCGCCTCTTTGAACCCTGTCCTGGTGCCACTGCTTGCAGTAACTGATCCCGAGCGGTTCAGTCAGGATGCATGGGGCTTCTTTACGGTCGTCGGCCTGACTCTCCTGAGCCTTTGCGCCCTGCTCTACTTTCTCGCTCCTTATTGGGTGCCGCTGTTGTTCCCTGGTTTTACCGATACCACTCAGAGTCTGGCGATCGGGCTGAGAGTTATTGTCAAAAGTGGTGTTTAGGAGATTGATTCAAGCGGCGGTCTGATCGAGCTTTGTCACTTCGATTCCATCGTTAAATTTCACTCCAGTAATCACCTTGACCAGATCATCGAATCCTCGTAATCGTCGCCAGTTCTTCTCAGCGCACTGACCCAGCTTGAACATCATGTGCAGCATTCCATCCCGTGTCAGGCAGCCTCTGGATCGCTTGGTTCGGTGTCGAATGGTGGCAAAGGTCGATTCAATGGGATTAGTCGTTCGGATGCTCTGCCAGTGCTTGGCCGGAAAGCCGTAAAAGGCCAGCAGTTCTTCTCTGTCTTTCTGCAGGCAGACAGTGGCTTTCGGATACTTCGGCTCATAGGTTTCAATGAACAGATCGAATGCCTTCTCGGCATCTGCGTGTGTCTCAGCCTTCCAGATCGCGTGCAGTGCCTGTTTCGCTTTCGCCTGGACCGACTTGGGTAAGCAGTTGATTTCGATAACGTAAAAGGGACCCACCAAACGGGGCTCTGATCGAGGAAAAGGGACCCACCCCTGATAGCCTCCCCCGAAGCGTGAACTGGATGAACAGGCACGCGAGTGGGAGGTGAGGATTGATAGGAATGGATCAGTACGAGTTGATCAGAACTGCACATCGGGTTTACAAGAAAAGCATTCGACAGATCGCCCGGGAGACCGGGCACACGCGACGGACGGTCCGGAAAGTATTGGCCGGACAGGAGCCCAAGTATCGGCGAGAGAAGGAGCCAGCCTGTCCGGTGATGGACCCGGTCGCCGGGATCGTAGATGCCTGGCTCCAGGCGGACCGGGACCAGCCAGTCAAGCAACGCCACACCGCGCACCGGGTGTGGCAACGTCTGGTGGAGGAGCATGAATTTATCGGAGCCGAGCCGACGGTACGCCGCTGGGTTCGGGAACGGAAGACACGGTTGGGCTGGAACCAGACCGGTGCTGTGGTGCCGTTGGACCCGGAACACGCCCGTGAAGCCGAGGTGGACTGGGGTACGGCCTGGGTCCGGATGAACGGTCAAGACCGTCAGGTCAAGTTGTTCTGCATGAGATCTCGGTACTCGGGCAAGGCGTTTGTGCGGGCCTATCCGTGGGAACGGCAGGAGATGTTCCTGGACGGTCAAATCCGTGGGTTCGACTGGTACGGAGGCGTCTTCCCGACGTTAGTGTTCGATAACCTGAAAACCGCCGTGAAACAGATTCTGCGTGGGAAGGGTCGGGTTGAACAGACGCGGTTCACAGCGTTTCGGGCGCACTACACGTTTGAAGCACGGTTCTGCAATCCGGCGCGGGGCCAGGAGAAAGGCGGGGTCGAGGGACTGGTCGGCTTCGCACGGAGAAACTTCCTGGTGCCGGTTCCCGAGGTGACCGACTTCGACGAGTTGAACGCGCAGTTGCTGGAACGCTGCGGCGCCGACAACCAGCGGAGGATCGGCGGCCGGTCCGACGATCGGACGATCGGGGAACGCCATGGAGCAGAACGCGCGTACCTGCTGGCGCTGCCGGGCACCCGATTCGAGAACACGAAGGTGGTGGGTGTGCGGATCAGCCCGTACCAGACGGCCCAGGTGGATCAGAACCGGTATTCGGTGCCGACCGCATATGTGGGACGCCGGCTCTGGGCCCATATCGGCTGTGACCGGGTGAGCTTTTACGCGGACCAGAAGAAGGTGGCCGAACATGACCGCGCCTTCGGTCATAGCGACTGGCGGATTGATCCGTTGCACTACCTGGAGTTGATCCGGCGGAAGGTGGCCTCGTTTGAGAGCGCCCGGCCGATCCGGCAGTGGCGGGATCAATGGCCGACCCAATATGAGACCGCGCTGGAGCGGTTGCGGGATCGGCATGGATACAGCCGGGGCACCCGGGAGTTCATCGGCATCCTGCAACTCCACCAGGACTGGGATCTGGATCGGGTGTCATCGGCCATCCAGGAAGCGCTCGATGCCCACTGTATCGAGTGGAAGCGGTGCGGCACATTCTGATGCGGGAGGACACGCCGACTCGATCCCATGCACCGCTCGAGTCCGGGTTGATGCCCGGTATCACCGATCTGACGATCGCCCGGGCCGATCTGGATCAATATGACCGTCTCCTGGCTGGGGGTGTGCGATGAGTCCGGGTCAGGAGATCGTTCTCGACGACGCACTGCGGCAACTCCGGCTTCCGGCCATGGTGCGGGAGTGGCGGGAACACGCCCGACAGGCTAAAGAGGCCGGCGAGGGGCACACCGGCTTTCTATTGGCTCTGGCCAGCCGCGAGCTGGAGCAGCGGCAAGCCAATCAGGTCCAGCGTCGACTGCGGGAGGCCCGGTTCCCACTGCTCAAGACCCTGGAGACCACGGACCTGAAGAAGTGGCCAGTGCTCGATGCGGTCCAGGTTCGCGACTATGCCGAGTGCGGCTACATTACCCGGCACGAGAACGTCGTCCTGTTGGGCAAGCACGGAACCGGTAAAACCCATGCCGCCACGGTGCTGGGTGTGGAAGCCTGCCGGAGGGGCTACCGCGTCGGGTTCACCACGGCAGCCGGGCTGGTCAACACCTTGATCGAGTCGCGCGAGGAACGGCAACTAAAGCGGCACCTGGCGAAGTTGTCCCGCTTCGAGCTGCTCATCGTGGACGAAGTCGGCTATATCCCGTTCTCGGCCGAGGGGGCGCAGTTGCTGTTTCAGGTCTTCTCGGACCGCTACGAAAAGGGTTCGCTGATCGTCACATCGAACTTGCCGTTTGCACAGTGGACCAGCGTCTTCGGTGACGCCGCACTGACCACAGCCCTGCTGGACCGGCTGACCCATCACTGCGCCATTCACCAGTTCGAGTGGGAAAGTATCCGGTTTACCGACAGTCTCGGCGCCGCTAGCAAACGGAAGAACAAACCCCGGTCCGCCGGAGGATCCGCGTGAAAACCGCGGGCGCGGCGGGCTGTGGAAAGTGCCGCCCCCATGGGAACCCGCTGCAAAGCCAGCGCGCTCCCACGGTGGCTTGGAAGCCTTCGGCTCCCACACTTCCCACAGCCTCGACGGCGGAATCGCTTACAAACCATTAACCAGGGGGTGGGTCCCTTTTACTCGATCGGGGTGGGTCCTTTTTACGTTGTCAAAGCGAAGCAGTTGAGCACATTCATGGTCTTGTGCATCCAGCAGCGTTGTTGGTGTGTCTCGGGATAGATTTCCTCCAGTGCGGCCCAGAACCCCATCGCCCCGTCACCGATGGCCAACTTCGGAATATTCATCCCTCGGGACTTCAGCTTCAACAAGACCTCACGCCAACTCTGTGTCGATTCCCGTACACCGTCTTCGATCGCCAGAAAACGCTTCTCTCCGCGTTCATTCACGCCGATCACGACCAACGCACACAACTTGGTTTGTTCAGCTCGAAGTCCGCTGTAGATACCGTCGGCCCAGACATAGACCCAGCGGTCGGCGTCCAAACGCTGGTCGCACCCGATGCGGTACTCTTCAGCCCAGACCCGTTTCAAGCGCGATACCGTGCTCGCTGACAAGCCCTGCGCCTTCGGACCGACAAGAACTTTCAGGGCCTCACCCATCTCGCCACTGGAGACGCCTTTCAAATACAACCACGGCACGGCGGCTTCCATCGACTGCGTCTTCCGAATGTAGGGGGGTACCAGGGCCGAGCGGAACGTCACAGCTTCGCCCGTCTTGGCGCGAACCTTCGGGATTTGCACCGTTACCGGACCCAGGCCGGTCTGCAGCTCGCGTTCAGGCAGATAACCGTTGCGCACCACTCCAGCCTTCCCCGTCTCGGTTCGCCGATCGCCGTGCTGGGATAGCAGTTCGGACAGTTCGGCTTCCACAGCGCGTTGGATCAGCTCTTGCGTCCCGGCTCGTAGCAGGTCGGTCACTGGGTCTGCAATCGCTTCTCGATCTTCCAGTTCAATAACGATACTCTTACTCATAGTGGCGTATCTCCTTTGGTTGCTTTGAAGTCTCGTAAACAACTAATCAACCAGATACGCCGCTTTTCTTCAATCCCTCAAACACCAGATTCGGTTATAACTCTCGGGCTGACTCGAGTTCAGCTCCCCAGTATAGTTTTCATGGCCTTGTCAGTGGTTTTGGGGGCGGCCTATCATGCCAGGCAAAGATTTTACTGGGTGCAGGTTGCCGCCATGCTTGGAACCGTCACGATGCTGATTGGCATAGTCTGGGCTTTGCCGAAATACGGAATCTGGGCAGTTGCATGGTCAAGCGTGCTGAGGACCGCGATACAGACTGTTCTTCTGCTACCGGGAATTGGCCGGTATCGGGCCGTTCGTGATTCGGAGCCTCTTTTTTCGGCTGCATGGGCGCGGATGAAGCCATTATTGCTGGGTTCAACCGTATTCAAACTGGGCCCGATCATTGATCGGTATCTCGCATCTTTGGCACCGACCGGTGCGCTATCACTACTCGCATTCGGGCATCAAGTTTATGCGGCTGCCCTTCAGGTGAGCGACAGAGCTGTGGCAAGTCCGTTCGTACCGCGGGCGGCCAAGTATGTTGGCGGGCGAGAATTTGCGGCCCTCTGGCGCGGATACAAAGTCCGACTGGCGTGGGTAGTCGCGATCGCATTTTCGATATTTACAGGTTTCGTAGTCTTTGGCAGGGATCTGCTGGATTTCGCCCTTAGATACGGCCAAGTTTATGAACAAAATATAACCATCTTGTGGGGGATAATGGTGGTGCTCGGAGGCATGCTGCTGGGTGGCGTGGCTGGGCAGCTTTCGGCTGCAGGTCTCAATGCAATGGGGGCAACGAGGGTAGTGACAGGGATCGCGCTGATAGGCTTCGGGCTGAGTATCTTGGTGAAGGCGGCCGGATTCTTCCAGCTGGGAGTTTACGGCATAGCCCTGGGAATAGCGTTTTACCAGATCTTCAATGCGGCATTCTTACATCGGGCGCTGGTACGCGAACTGGATCATCCCCGTGCATGAAGGCGGCGTTTACTACGCGGCATTGGAAAAGAAGGAAATACCCTGTCCGATCTGCAACGGACACGATTTCGAGGACCTTTCAAGTAAAGATCGATATCGCATGGGTGTCCGCACTGTGGGGTGTATCGGCTGTGGGTTCGTATTGACGAATCCACAACCCACCGAGGCGGCACTGAATGACTTCTACCTGAGGTTCTATCGCAACTACTACCAGAACGCGTCTGCGCCGACGATCGAATATATTCGTCGATACGGGAAATACGAGCGTGCAAAACACACTGTAGATTACCTGGAGAGGATGGCTCTTCGACATGAGGGCATGCGTATTTTAGATGTAGGATGCGCGGAGGGCAGCATATTAAGAGAAATCGGGAAGCGCTCGCAGGATTTGGCTTTGTTGGGTATCGAACCTGACATCAACTTTTCTTCATTTGCTAGAAGCTATGCGGGCTGCACTATATTCGAACACCTGGATCAGCTTCCCGAGTCCACGGCGACTGCCTACGACTTGATCATTGTGAATCATGTCCTGGAGCACGTCAGTAATCCGGTTACCTTTCTGCGGCGCCTTTCAGGATTTCTATCGCAGCGAGGAGTCGTCTACATAGATGTTCCAAGCGTTTTGGATTATCGGTCAATCGAGGCACTGCACATTGCGCATCTCTATCACTTCTCGTCGGCTGCATTGAGCTTGGCAGGCGACGCTGCCGGGCTGACGGCGATTGATATAGAGCGGCATGAGCCACCGATGCATCCAATTTCCCTGCGCTCCCTAATGCGGCGCACACGAGGCGAAAGGGGTCCGGAACTCAACAGAAGCAGTGACTATCGCGAGTGGTGGAATCGAATACGCGCGCTCGACGCCCGGGCATGGCAGTATTTTGTGCGTCAGAACCGTGTCGTCAGGAGCCTGGGTCGTGTACCCATGGGCATAGTGCGGCGTCTAGCAGGCTGCTGAAAAAGTCATGGATGGCTTTTTCAGGATCCTGCTAATGGGCAATACGATTTCAGCTTCTTAGTGGGCACAGGGTGTAGTCGGACAAAGGAATTCGGGGAGAGACCTATCGAGGTCTCCCAGATACCTGCCGGCTTCGCCCGCCTCCAGCAGCCCGTGGCAGAAGTCCCGAGGGCCGCGTTACGGCCAAACGAGGCCGGATTCTAGGAGACGACGAAGCGCCGGCCCGAAGCCGCGAAGAGGAGACAATGCGCATTCATTGGGAGGAGTCGGCGACAACGAAGACGGCCCCGTTTCGCCGTAACCCTTCGGGCGCAGGGGGGCCACCGACGTATCAAACGGAGGCCGCAGGTGCCCCGCAGGCTTTGTCCGGCATTGGTAAGGCCGGTCTCGATGAAAAGACGGCGCCCGCGGCCTCGGTTTCAAACCTCGGTGCCCGCTCCTCACTTCGCGCCCGCAACCCGAAGACCCCTGCGCGGGGCCCTCGGGACTTCTGCCACGGGCTGCTAGCCCGACCTGAGGTGCTTTTACTTCGGTGTTCTTTCGGCGATCAGCAAGATTCGAGGGCCGTTTCGCTCTTGCCGTTCCTCGATCAGGTCTACGCTGGGGAACCCCGCAGCTCTCAGAGTGTCTACGATGTTTCCCAAACGGAGCCACTTCGAATCCGCGGACATACCTGAAAAAGGATCGGAGTAGCCGGCTTCCACATACCTCTTGTACGGAATGCGCCGACCGAACACTTCGTAGCTCCGATCGGTTTCATTGTCCAAAGCGTAGTGAGTGTCGAGCAAGATGCCCTGGCCGATGAAATCACCTAAAGCTTTCAGGTGACGAATTGGATCCTTGAGGTGATACAAAACGCCGACGTGATAGGCGACGTCGGCCTGGAGTAAACCGACAGGCAGCGGTTCCTGATCTAGATCGCATTTCAAGACCGTCGGATTACACCCGAAGAAGGCACATCGGACAATGGTCCTGACAACGTTTTCGACTCTCGCGTCGATCGCCGTCACCTTCTTCGCAATCCGGGTCAGGCCGATGGTGTGGATACCTTCCAAACAGCCGATTTCCAGAACGTGTTTGCCCCCCAGGTCGAATCTTTCATGGAGCAGAAGGGTGCGCCTGTCGGGAATGATTTCCGGGTCGTTGCGTTTCGCTGTCGATGTCGCGTTGCCGAACCGCCTGCCGTGACGATCCACTGTGAAGCAACTCCATTGCAACATTTTGTTGAGTCTGACCAAATCTGCGTCGCTCAACGGATCGACGTACTGGATCTCATTCAAACCGCTCGTGTAACTCTTTAAAGGCTGCCTGCTGCGGAACCGTTTTTGTCGATAATCTCGAATCGCTGTTTTTGCGAGTTTTAGGAAACTCTCTGACATTACGCCTCTTTGTCCTTGGTCGGTCTCGGAGCCGAACGCCTGCGAACACAGCCGGCTCACATGAAGGTTGTTGTCGAGTCAGTCTGCTTCTCCACGGCTGAGACAACGTTCAGAACTCATGTCAGTGCGAAATCGGGGATTAAGTCGTCTGTTTCAACGATCGAAGCTGATTGCTGATCATATATGCGTGTAGGAGTGGATCATGGAGTCCACGATCATGTCAATCTGAGCGGGGAGCATCGAAGGGTAGAGAGGTAGTGTCAATTCGCGCGCTCCGTACAACTCGGTCTGCGGTAGGCTCACGTCGGGGAAAAGCCTTCGAAATGCAGACAATTGGTGGGCCGGACGATAGTGGAGGCTGGTCTGGATTCCAGCCTCTGTGAGTCGGTTTTCCATACGGTCCCGTTCGTCCGCACTCGCCAGGATAATCGGGTAGATGTGGTAAGCGGGGTTTCGCTCCGGGGTGACGGACGCGAGGGGCAGTACGAGATCGGGTAACTCGGTTCGGATGCGCGCGTTGTAACAGGAGGCCAGAGTTCCGCGGCGGCAGTTGATGTCGTCCAGTTTGCGGAGCTGGGCCAGGCCGATCGATGCGCGGATGTCATCGAAGCGAAAGTTGAAGCCAATTTCCACGACGTCGTAGTGTGGATGGCGTCCGCTTCCTTTATCCCAACTCGACGATGTCGTGCCATCGCACGATGCCATGCCATGGCTTCGAAGGAGTCGTACTTTTTCAGCCACTGCTGGATCGTTGGTGGTTACGAGGCCACCTTCGGCCGTGGTGATGTTCTTGTTTCCGAAGAGGCTGAAGCACCCTGCGGTTCCCAGGCTGCCTGCCGGCCGTCCGCCATAGGACGCACCCGGCGCATGAGCGGCGTCTTCGACAATGACGAGATCGTGGTCACGCGCCAGTGCTTCCAGTGCCTCCATACGGCACGGAATGCCGGCGTAGTGAACCGGAAGGAGAGCCCGGGTGTTCGGGGTGATCTTTCGGGCCGCGTCGTCGGGATCCATCGTAGGATCCTCGAGGCTGGCAATGTCGACGAATACCGGTGTCGCCCCGCAGTGAACGATCGCTGAGGCGGTAGCAGCAAACGTCAGAGAAGGGCACAGGACTTCGTCATCCGGGCCGATGCCAACAGCTTTAAGCGCCAGTATCAGAGCGGCAGTCCCGTTCGATACCGCGACAGCATGGGTCGTGCCGGCCACCCGCGCGAAGGCTTCCTCGAAGGCCTCAGTCCGCGGACCCGCGCTTATCCAACCGGACTCGAGCGCACCGAGCGATGCCGCCAGTTCGTTCCCGTCAAACTCGAGTTCCGATAGCCTCGTATTCCACATAGGGTTCCAGAAACTGATGTTCCTTCAGCGGGAAGTCTTCGTTCGCCTTCTCGTAGTCCGCCGGGCGGCCCACATCCATCCAGTAGGCTTCGCTATGATAACCAATCACTTTTGCGTCGTGGTCCAGGAGTCTGTCAAGGAGATCGGGAAAGTCGAAGCGGGTGGATTTAGGAATGAATTCGATCACCTGGGGCGTGAATGCATAGATTCCCATGCTCACCAGGTACTCCATCTTCGGCTTTTCCTGAAAACTGACGATGCAGCCGTCGGATCCCGCTTCGATCACACCGAAGTCCACGCATTCGGTTCGCAACGTCATGCCAATCGTAGCGGTTGCTTCATTTCTGTGGTGGTGCCGCACTATCTGACCGAAGTTGACATCGGTCAGCACGTCGCCATTCAGGACCAGGATGCTCCGATTGAATCGGGGCAGGCGAGACAGCGGACCCGCCGTTCCTAGAGGTGTCGACTCGTAGGCGTAGGATATATCCAGACCCAGGTCCTGGCCGTCCTTGAAGTATGCCTGGATGAGTCCGGCCAGATGGCCCACAGCCAACGTGACGTCTCGAAACCCCTGTGTAGCGAGCTGTTTCAGGAGGATCTCAAGGATCGGGTAGTTTCCGACCGGCATCAGCGGTTTAGGCAAGGAGGTTGTGTAAGGCAGCAGTCGGGATCCCTTGCCTCCCGCCAAAATGACTACCGGCGTTTGCGCACAGAGCGAGGCCATGGACGCGGGTTGAATCATGACAACGCTTTGATAGTCAATCCCAATAGCATGTCAGAATTCCGACTTCTATCCAAAATATTGGCACAAGTCAGGACAGCAATCAGGTTCGGGGAGGAGTCCGAGCTGCTACGGGTGAACTGTAAGCCCTGTTGATTCAGCTGGATGTCGTTTGTTGTGACCCTGACAATGTGGGTGTTCTGATGATCGGTCACGGTGTACATCCGCTGAAGTAAGAGCACCCGCCCTGCCAAAACTCTAAATAGCTACGGGGTCGCTTCGACTGGACCCGGAGCACCCGTGCCCTCTGGGACGTCCGGACCGATCAGGATGTCTTGAGCCTCTGGGACTTCCGGCGGGGGTTCGGGCGATTGCCTATTTTCGACCAACCGGCGGAGTGAACTCACGTATCGGCTATACGGGTGCATATACTGGGCGATCTCCAGTTCCGCCAGTGCCTCGTGGGTTCGATCCACGGTCGACAGCGTGAGTGCCAGGCCCAGATGGGGACCTACTTTGTTTGGACTGAGGCGCACGGCGTCGGCAAAGTATTCCCGGGATTGTTCCAGATAGTGCCCCTCCTGTGTGTCCTGGTACATCTCCAGGGCGACCTGGCCCGCTTCGTGGAGGATGCTTGAGTTGAACGGGTTGAACGTGGTTGCGGACTCCAGAGTCTGATGGGCCTGGGCCACTTCAAGGTAACTCAATTCGGTTTGGGCCCTTCGGAGTAGTTCGCCGCTAACATAGACGACACCGGAGGAAACTATGATCGCGACCGAAACCGCGCCAATACTTCCCAGCACCCATTTCGACAGCGGCTTCGCGGGCGTGATGGGGAGGCTTTCATGACGCATCGAAGCGCACAGGACGCTTAGGAGGATGACGCCCACCGCTCCTACGCTGGCGAAATACAGATCGATGTCGATCAGGTTGTGAACGATCCAGATCACCAGTGCCAGGGCGATGTACTCGTCTTCGCGCACCAGTTTGGAAAGACTCCTCCGGTGTCTCACCAGATAAACGACAAGTAGGATCCCGGCGACCAGTCCAAAGGCCCCTGTTTCTGACAACAGTTGCAGGGGAGTGTTATGGGCGTACTGGCTTTCGTTGGCGCTGAGCTGCTGATGTTGAAGGTATGCAACAGCAAAATTGTTCAATCCTGTGCCGAATGGGTAGGCCGCAAATATCTCTACAGCGGTTAACCAGTTCTGCAGTCGAAGGGACACGGGATCATACCCGCCCGCACGGACGGAATAGATCCCGGTGCCCAACAGCACCAGCAGCCCGATGACAGCAAACCCGACCGCACGTCGGCGCCAGTCTCCCGGCCGCATAAGCAACCAGGCCAGCACAACAGCCAGAAGGCCGGCGACAAACCCAAAAGACCGGGTCAGGGCGCTTGCCGTCAGCCCCAGCCCAACGCTGAGGGCAAGGCCGGTCCGGATCGATGTTCGGGACTGTTTCCACAACATTGCGTGGAAAGGTAGCGCAATGAGCAAGAAGCCCCAGAGTGTGCCCGGCATTGCGAACGTGGACATGATGCGGGGCCTGGATGTCGCGTCCAGAATCGGTGTCCGGATGATCTCGTTCGTGTCGGCTGAGATCGACAGGGTGTAACTGGTGTTGCCCCACACGAACTCATAAATTCCGTACGTTGAGACGACAACCGATAGCAGAACAATCGCAACAGCCACCCGGACTCTGGAGTCCTGAGAGGTGTAGTAGAAGACGCCAAAAAGACAATAGTAGGACCAGAGGATTTCGAAGAACTCCACGGATCGGTAAGCGTCGATCGAAATCCACAACGCGTGCCAGACCAGAAACACCGTGCCCGCCACGCCGCTCCACAGGAAATGAGACGGGATCTTTCCGTCCAGCATCAGAATTAACAGAGCGAAGGTCGAGCACAAAACCAGAAGCATACGTCCGGAGCCGAACACCTCCGGCGGTGCGAGGATTACTCCGGCCATCGCAGACAGCGCCAGCAGCTGGGCTGTTCTTCCCCGGTCTTGGTTCATTCGTCGGTCAGCCTTGCCTGAGGTCCGAGTCCCTGGATTCCGATTCCAAGCAGGTCGCGTTCGTAACCGTTCATCTCTTCTGTATTCTGGAACTCGGTTAAGATTCGCTCCGCTTCCCGGCCTGCCGATTCGCTCCGCGCGCTGTCGCCCGCTTCTTCATACAACTGGGCGAGCCCCCGGAATGCCGGGACAAAATTTGGTTCGAGCTCGATGGCGCGAGTGAGTTCCCGGATTGCCTCGTCGCGCCTCCCCAGCGAATTCAGAGCTTCAGCAAGGTTGCGACGCACAAACACGCTGACGGGATCGACTTTCAGGACTTCACGTGCGTTTTCGATCAACTGCAATTGCAGTTCGGAAGAATCAAATCCATTGGTGTTCAGTTTCCGCGTGAGGACCGCGTGGCGCTGCCTCCAACCCACTATGAAGTTGGGATTCAGGGTCACGGCACGCAAGAAGAATGCATCGGCAGTGTTGAGCCAGTGCAAATCCCGAGTCCGTGAGAATCGGTCCAGATACATCGTGCCCAGATTTGTCAGAAGCATTGGATGGTCGGGAGCCAGTGCGACGGCACGCCGGTGGGCCCGTTCCGCCGCGTCGAACTGTTGGTTCTGAAACTCGCGTTGTCCGGCCTCGTTGAAGTAAATCGCCAAGGCCGGAACGACGGTGGAGTGGGTGAACAGTGCGACACACACGAGCGCCAAGGCCGTCTTGCCTTCAACGGAGCGCGGCAGACGGATGCTGGAGTAACGCGGCAGGGGCAGGGGCGCCAGGGCCACTACCGTCAGGACCGCAGCCACAACTGGGACGCTGAAGTTGTTGTCCACGAGCGCGTGCGCGCCGATGCCCGCGGCCGCCAGAAAACCCGCTTCTCTCAGAAACGCTACGTTCGCCGGGGGTCTCGCCCGTGCGCTCGCCATGGCCAGAAATAAATAGGCTAGAAGGGACAGAAACAGCAAGGCTCCGGGAATGCCAATTTCAGCCGTGTATTGGAGGTATTCGGAGTGGGCCATCTTGTGGCGTCGCGCGTAACGACCGACCGTTCCTTCAACTGCTGCAGGGAAACGACTGGCCGAGTCCTCATAGGCGCTCATCCCCAGCCCGGACAGTGGGTGCTCGCCTATCATATTTAAAGTACTTCTCCATACTTGAGGGCGCATGTAGTTGTACGGATCGAAGGTCCCGATATCAGTGAACTTGTTGACCAGCTGCGGGCTGAAGCCTGCCAGCAGGACGATCAGCCCGATTGCTGCCGCGACCTGCAGCTTCCGATTGATATCGTACAGCGCCAGGACCGTGACGCCGACTGCGGCCACGAGGGCGCCGCGAGACAGTGTCTGGGTGATTCCATACAGCAGAAACACTGCTGAGAAGGCTCCCAGAACGCGCCAGCGAATCGCTTCGTGACGGGCAGCTGTTGCGAGGCTGATTGAGAAACCCACCAGCAGATAGGAGCCAAAATAGTTGGGGTTCACGAAAGGCCCCGAAAGTGGTGGAATTTCCGTGAAGAGACTCCAGGCCAGGTGGCCAACGATTACGAGCGTTACCGATGCCAGTATTTTCGCCCTCCATCGAAGCGATTGAGTGCAGTTGAATCGTGCGATTGAGACGAAGAAAAGGGCGAAGAGCACGTGGTGGTACCAGAGGTGAAAACCGTCAAAGAGGTTTCTTTCGCTGCCCCAGACCGTCAGTAACATCACGAACAGGCTGGCGCCGGCCAGAGCGTAGAATCCGATCCCGAAATCGAGCGTCTCCCGATCGCGAAGGCTGGCCAGGCAGATCCCGGCGATGCTTAACAACAATGCACGGTGCACGAAAATGGCCCATCCGGCGGTGGATTCGCTTCCGAATGGAGTGATGAAAACCATTAGAACGACCGCGAATCCAGCCAGGAGACGCAGTCTCGATGACTGTTGCGTCGCCCCTGCCGCTGTGGGCTTCACTGTCTCTGGCTCGATCATCGGTTCCTGATACTACCCGGTTGTCAGCGTTACTCGATGGTATTCATATGCCCTTTTTTGTACGTGAAGTGACAAAATTTGTCTCTTTCAGGGCGGTATGGCATCCGCAAGTGCAAGGAAAGACTCGCTCTGGATCTTGTGGCCTCGCGATTGCATACTAGAATGGCGGTCCGGTTTTCAGTGCTTATTGTGACCACCAGAATGCTGGCAACGGGACCCTCGACAGGGACGAAATTTATTGTTGACGGTGGTCTTGTCGCAACCGTAACGTGCTTTAGACGAGAGAGATATGAAGGTCCTGGAGCCATCCGGCCCCATTCCCTGGGAGGGAACGAAAGAATGAATAAGAATCGTGGGTTTTCGCTTTTAGAGTTGCTGATCGTTGTCGCGATCATTCTGATCATTGCGACGATCGCTATCCCTAGCTTGCTGCGGTCGCGGCAGGCTGCGAATGAGTCCGGTGCTGTTTCGAACATCCGGGCGATCAACACATCACAGATAACGTATGTTTCCACAAACGGCAACTTCGGAAGTTTTCCAAACCTGAATACTTCGGGCCTGCTCGATAGCCGGTTCTCGGCTGACGGCCTGATTGTGGGCGGGTACACCTATAACCTGTATCCGGTAGCCGGCGGCACGGGTGACTACGTGGTTTCAGCGACTGTCGACGGCACCAGTGCCCGATTCAATTATTACAGCGGTCCGGACGGCGTCGTGCGCTATAACTCTGCGGCGCCAGGAGAGACGCTGCCGGGCACTGCGACTACGGGGACTCCAGTCGGTTAGCCTTCGGGCTCTCGGACCGGATGTTTTCAGAGACTGCTCGCCTGAGCGTTCCAGGTGATGAGGGGACTGGGTCCCCTCATCACCCGCCGCACGAATGTTTCGAGGGGAGGTCAAGATGAAAAAAATCTCCGCACCCCACGGCTTTTCCCTCCTGGAACTCCTGATCGTAGTTGCAATCATCTTGATCATTGCAACGATTGCGATTCCCAGTCTAGTTCGATCCCGGCAGGCCGCGAACGAGACCGCAGCGGTCTCGACGCTGAAGAACATCAATGCGGCGCAGATTAACTACCTTTCTACAAACGGCACTTTCGGAGATATTGTGGCATTGTCCGGAGCGGCAATGATCGACGATCGCTTTACGACAAATGGAGTATTGGTGGCCGGCTATGCCTACAGCGCGTACACAATTGGAAGTGCTGACTACACTATTTCCGCAGTCGTATCGGGTACCGGCGGCCGATACAACTACTATTCTGGGGTGGACTACGTCGTCCGTTATCGAGACGCAGCCGCGGGGGAAGTCCTGCCCTCCGGCATCAGTGCTGGAGATCCGGTGGGATAGTCGCCGGTCTTTCCCAGAGCCCTCGCCCTTTGCCCGCCGAGTCAGTAGCCCATCTGGACCCAAAACGATTTCTTCCCGATCTGGGTTAGACTGTTTTCATGAGCCTCAACAGCGGGAAAAATATCCTGCCGGCCCTGGCGCCACTTGTCGGGGCATTGATCTTGTGGTCTGCGAATGCCCAGGGACAGTCGCTTGGATTGGTGACTCTCCTGGATGGCCTCGAAGACAAACTCGAACGCATGAATGACCTGTCCGCGGATTTTTTGCAGATTTATGAAGATCCATTGAACCGAACGGTACAGGAGGAGGGTCACTTATACCTGAGGCGACCACGGATGATGCGGTGGGAGTATCGGACGCCAGAGGAGAAACTCTTCGTGACAGACGGCGAAACCGCATACCTCTACATTCCATCCGAGCAGCAGGTGAACCGTGACAGGGTGGGTAATACCTTCGATGACCGGATTCCCATCATGTTCCTGCTCGGCCGGTCGGATCTCGAGAGCGAGTTTACGAGCATTGGGTTGAACCCGGCGGGGATTCCCCCGAGGGTGCCTGGCACGGAGGTTCTCAGGATGTACCCGCGGCGGGAATCGGACGTCGACGAAGTCGTGCTGGATGTGGACCCGGCGACCTTTGATATCCGGAGACTCCGGATGACGTATGTGGACGATTCCGTTTCGGAGTTCGTTTTCGACCGGATCGAAACCAACACAGGTCTGGATCGATCGTTGTTCGAATTTATGCCCCCGGCCGGAGCTGAAGTTGTGGACGGGATCGCACAGTAGCCCTCCAGCTCCACCAGTGGGTGCCTGTAGGTAAGGTATGGAATTCGACTGCAGGTATTCCAAGCCAAACGGTGATGTCGTCCGAGAAGTCTTTGTGGGGCAGACTGTCGAGGAAATTCAGGACCGCGTTCGCGAACAGGGTTGCCTCGCCCTGTCTGTCAAACCCCGGATCTGGTCGCTGCCGTCCCTGGGCCGCGCAAAAACAAAACATTTCACCCCGCAGGACTTTATCGCTTTCAATCAGCAGTTCGTTGCGTTGATTAGAGCAGGATTACCAATCCTGCGGTCTCTCGACCTGCTTCGGACTCGGATCACCAACCCGAGCCTGCGCTCCCATATTGAGAAAGTAAGGGATCGGGTGTATACGGGGATTTCTCTATCGGATGCGCTCGAAGAGGAGGGCGTATTCCCAAGAGTGTATACGGCGTCTATTTTCGCGGGCGAGCGCAGTGGAAACCTTGAGGAGGTCATCCAACGCTATGTTCGTTACGAGAAAACTATCCTGACGGCCACCAAGAAATTCCGCAATTCATTGATCTATCCGGCCTTTTTGGTTGTCCTTTCTATAGTGATGGTCGGGGTGATTCTTGGCTATGTCATTCCCCGGTTTGCAGAGCTGTATGAGGGCTTGAATGCGGGCTTGCCCTTGCCGACCCAGGTGCTGATCGCAGTTTCCGCGACCATCCAGGGTGGTCTATTTTTGGGGATACCCCTGGTAGTGGGACTGATCATCATCTTCAGAATGTGGACGGGTTCCGTCCGCGGACGGATCTGGATCGACGACTTCAAGCTGCGTATGCCCATTCTTGGGACGATTTGGTCCATGTTTGCGATCGTTCAGCTGGCGCGGACGCTTTCCACACTCCTGTCGGGCGGAATTCCTTTGGTTTCCGCGCTCGAGGTCGCGCACGAATCCTCGGGCAACCGCGTCGTGGCCGATGCAATCGCCGTAGGAACGACTCGGGTACGTGAAGGGATGTCTCTGGCAGATTCGCTGGAGACAACCCGACGGTTTCCGGATTTGGCGCTGGAAATGATTCAGGTTGGCGAGCAGACGGGCGCTTTGCCCGACATGTTGAATCACGTCGCCGATTTTTATGATGAAGATCTGGATCTGAGGCTGACTGCTCTGCTGGCTTGGGTTGAACCGGTCATCCTGATCTTCGTTGCGGCTTTCGTTGCGGCGATCTTGATTTCATTGTATCTGCCCATCTTCAGTATCGGTGCCGTGGCGACTTAGCCCAAGCCCGGCCCTCGAGTAACGAGTCATGAACGAGAAACATCCCGTCGATGAATACATCGATAAAGCCGATGAGTCCATCGATAAGGTCGATGAATCCACTATGGAGGTCAATGGACAGGAAGGCGCACGCGCGCTGGCCAAACGCTACCGATACGAGTTTGTGGACCTCGAAGACGCTCACCTGGATCTGGAATTGCTGCGGTCGACGCCCGTCGATCTGATGTTCCGCTACAACTTCGTACCGCTCTCCGTCGAGGGTGAGTCCCTCGTTATTGCGATGGCAGACCCGAGCAATCTTGTTGAAGTAGATGAAGTGATGTCGCTTCTCGATAAGCCGCTGGTCATTAAGGTCGCGGCTCAGTCTGAAATCAGCGAGCTCCTCAAGAAGTCGGAATCTACGCAGCGGGTGCTGGACGAAGCGACCGAGGGCTTCAGGCTCGATCTGATCCGCGATGACGATAGCGGCGATGAGACGATGACGATCGAGAACATCACTCAGGGAGAGTCCAGCCCGATCATCCGCCTGGTCGATACGATCATCTTCACAGCTCTGGGACGCAGGGCGAGTGATATTCACATCGAAACGCGGGCGTCGGAAGTCGTGGTCAAATATCGCGTCGATGGGACGTTGGGTTTCGCTATGGAACCCGTTGCCAAGGAACATCACGGGACGATTATTTCCCGTATCAAGGTGATGTCGGAGCTGGACATTTCTGAAAAGCGTGTACCGCAGGACGGCCGGTTCAAGACGCGCTACAAGGGACGTTCGATAGATTTTCGCGTCTCGATCATGCCTTCGATTCACGGCGAGGATGCAGTCATCCGGATCCTCGACAAGGAATCGATCAACGAGGAGTTCCGGACGCTGAGCCTGGAAGTGGTGGGTTTTGCCGATGAAGAAATGCGGCAGTTCCGTCGTTACATCAACGAACCTTACGGCATGGTTCTCGTGACAGGACCCACGGGTAGCGGCAAGACCACCACGCTCTACGCTGCTTTAATGGAGATACGCAACGACGAAGACAAGATCATTACGATCGAAGATCCGGTTGAATATCAAATAAACGGGATTACTCAGATTCCCGTGAACGAAAAAAAGGGTCTTACGTTCGCCCGTGGATTGCGCTCCATTCTGCGCCACGATCCCGACAAGGTGATGGTCGGAGAGATCCGCGATATGGAAACAGCTCAGATTGCGATCCAATCTGCACTGACCGGACATTTGGTCTTCACTACTGTGCACGCTAACAACGTTGTTGATGTTCTAGGCCGGTTCCTGAACATGGGTGTGGATCCGTACAATTTTGTTTCCGCACTCAACTGTATCTTAGCCCAGCGCCTGATTCGGGTGATCTGCACAAATTGTAAGAAGGCCGTGCGATATTCGGGCGAGACGCTGCTGGAATCCAACCTCGCAGCCGACAAATATTCGACGATCGACTTCTATGAAGGAGAAGGTTGCCTTGAATGCAACGGTACGGGATATCGGGGCCGCACGGCCATATACGAACTTTTGGACCTGTCCGACAGGATTCGCGAAATGATCGTCGACCGAAAACCAAACGCCGAAATCAAGCGTGCAGCCCACGATCAGGGAATGATCTTCCTGAGGGACTCCGCGCTGTCAAAGGTTCTGGAAGGCGTGACCACTCTGCGGGAAATCAACAAGGTGACGTTCGTTTGACTAGAGGTTTCCTCTCGGCTGTTGCGGGGTTGTTCGGGCCCGACGTTCCTCTTTGGGCCCTGGAGGTCTCCACGAACTACGCGGCGGCGATCCAAGCTTCGCCGGATCGCAAGACGGTGGTCTCCCAGGCCGTCGCCCCGCTTCAGGCGGGCGCGCTCATAGGCGATCTCAGAGAGACCAACATCATCAATCCGGCAGCGGTTCGCTCTGCGGTCCAGACAGCGCTGGACGGAGCCGGGTTTTCGGGCTCGGAGTTGTCCCTGGTGATTCCGGACGAGGCCGTGCGAATCGCACTCCTCAATACCAATTCCTTGCCGGACGCGGATGCAGAGCGCCACGCAATCATCCGATGGAAGTTGAAAAAGAACGTTCCTTTTGATGTCGACTCGGCCCAGGTCGCGTATCAGATTCTCACAGAGAACGGGAGCGTCGAAATGCTCGTCGCGTTATCGCGACAGGTCATCGTCGATCAGTACCAGGAATTGGTCGAGTCCGTGGGATTGCATGCTGGAGTCTTGAGCCCGTCAACGACTTCTTCGCTCAATCTCCTGCCGGATGCCACGGGTGATGTCCTGTTCATCAAGAAGAGCCCTGCATCAGTGACGACATCGATCATGATGGGAGGGACGCTTCGCTTCTACCGGAGGGTGGCTCTTGGACCACTCTATGACGCTGTTTACCCAACGCTAATGTACTACCAGGACAGACTCGGAGGTAGCGGCCTAGGCGAAGGGATCATCTGCGGAGAAGGAATCAACGAGTCCGAACAGGAAGAATTGGGCAGCCGTATCGGTGTTCGAATCGGGCGACTTCATTCTTCCGAACTAGGAGATGTGTATAAACCAGCACTGGGTGTGCTTCAGCTGCCGTCATGAAATATCACTTGAACGTTTCGAATAACCGGTTCCCTCACTACAGGGCAGCCAACGTTGTGTTCAGTGGGATTGTCGTGCTGACGTTGGCGTTTTCCGCATGGCAACTCGTCAACTTAATCGTGTATGTCGATGAGGTCCGGGAATTATCGGCGACTGAACAGGAAGCGCGAGTCGAATGGCAGTTGCTTCGGGATCAGGTCGCAGAAATTGACGGACGCCTGAGGCGGCCGGAGGCGCTAGCCGAAATCGAAGAAGTTCGGTTTCTGAACACGGTTGTAGAACGACAGCATTTTTCCTGGACGCTCCTGCTCGACGAAATCGAGCGAGTGATCCCGCGTGCCGTCTATCTGGTGGCGCTCGAGCCACAGATCGATGATTCCGGTGAAGTTTTGGTGCGTATCGAAGCGAGAGGGGAAACCATCGATGCGCTGAGCCAGTTCATTCGCGACCTGGAAAGAACGGATACCTTCCGGGATGTGGGTGTGTCGAGCGAAGCGCGCCTTGATACTGATGGAGATTCGGAGATTCAGTTGACGATGAGCGTCCAGTACATGCCTCGATCAAGGGTAGCTCAATGAGCCGGATATACGGGCGGAAGAAGCAACAATACGTGTTTGGCAGCGTCGTTGCTGTTCTCGTTGTCGTCTCACTCCTAGCTTTTTTGATTCTGTATCTGCCGGTTCGGGCCGACCACCGCAGGCTGGAAGTGTCCATCGAACGGCTGCGGCAGGAAAGTGTCGATCTTGCCCAGAGGCTGGAACAGCTTCAGGACGTAGAGATCGAGTTGGATAGTTCACGCAGAGAACGGCTTCGATTCCTGGCAACGAGGACCATAGCCCGGGAAGAAGGGTTTGCCGCGGTCTTGCCTGATTTGGAGCAACTGGCCCAGGCTGCGGGCATTCGTCGCAATCAGGTGCAATACGACCTGGACCCTGTTCCTGAATTCGGAGTCTATTCTGTGAATATCAACATTCCTGTTCAGGGGCCGTATGAAGCCGTCACCCAGTTTATACGGGAGCTGGAAGGTGCTGATCGAGTTTTCATATTGGATTCCATCGGCCTGAACCGTTCTCAGGCGGGTGAACCCGATGATCTTGAACTTTCGCTCAATCTGACGACGTTCTTTTCCTATGGATCCTAGCAACCGCCAACGATTAAAGATATTGTTCATCCTGCTGGCGGTGCTTGTGGCCACCGTGTGGGTGGGCCGTACGGTCTATGATGTACCGGAGGCGACACCCGAAAGCAGTGCAGGTGACCTAAGTGTGCCAGAGCCCGGCAGGGCCGAATCTCTGGCGACCGAGGGCATTGATTTCGATCGATTGAGTGTCAGATCCGTTCCTGACAACGGCCCCGGGAGAAACCCTTTTCAGTTTGGTCCCGAATCCTCACCGCCGAGCTCTCAGTCAGATGTGCCCTTGCCGTTGGTGCCCGAGCCAGGGGCAGTCTCCAGACCGCCCGCCGTCGTGGAGGCCCCATCGGCCCCTCCACCGCCCCCGATTCCGTTCCAGTACAATGGTTATGCCGTCGTAGATCTATCCGGTGAGACAACGGCCCTCTTGTTCGACTCTGAAAGATCGTTTGTTGTTTCCGCCCAGGACGTGGTGGTGGGGCGATATCGAATTATTGAGATCACAGAAGCGTTTGTTGAAATCGAAGATCTCGAGTTTGGACCCCGTCAGCGCCTGCCCCTAATCACTCAATGAAAGTCACCCAATGAAGCGGTCCGGCTCAGATGAACGAGGCTTCGCGATTGCGGCATTGATTATCTTCCTAACCGCATTGTCCATCGTCCTTGCGGCGTCTGTGCCTGCCTATCGCGTTCAGGCGCAGAGGGAACTCGAGGAAGAACTGATATTTCGCGGGCAGGAATACGTGCGTGCGATTCAAAAGTACCAACACCAATTCGGAATCTATCCTCCCTCAATTGATGCGCTGATCGACACGAACGGGATTCGATATCTCCGGCGAGCCTATACCGATCCCATCACAGGAGAAAGTTTTCGATTGCTCAGTGTCAATCCTGACGGCACGATAAACGGTTCCACATTGTTGCAGTCAGGGGCCAATCCAGAGCTCTTCCAGGGCCGGACGCCCCAGATGTTTGGTGCTGCCGGTTTCTCTCAGACAGGAGTCGGCGCCGGAGACAATGGCCAGAGCCGGGGAGATGGGGGAGGCGGCTTTCAAGGTGGCCCTGAATTCGGACAGCAACAGGGATTCGGTCCAACCGGGAGTGGACAGACAGGCTTCGGCCAGGAGATTTCACCCAATAGTCCGGGGTTCGGAGGTCCCGGCGGCTTCGAGCAGGCCGGTGGTGCGGGTGGATTCCAAGGGCGTGGGAGCGTTGCCGGTGGTGGCTCTCCAGGACAACCTCAGCAAGGGGGAGGGCAGGGGAGGCAGCAGCCACAACGTGGGGGAGGCACCCCGGCGTCCGAACCCATCGCCACGGGTGGTATTGTCGGTGTCGCGCCCGCGAACGAGGGGCCCTCTCTGAAGGTTTACAACCAGCGCGCGGCTTATAATGAGTGGGAATTTATCGCGATACCCGGGTTCGGTGCGGTCACTGCAGCGACTCCGGTACCCGGTCCGGGTTCCGGCCAGCCTCCTGCGTTCCAGGGAGATCAGTCCCTACCTTTTTCGGGCCGTCAGCCCAACCCGTTGAATTAGTGGCCTGTACGACCCGAATCGGGAGCAGCGTTCGGGCCAAACAGCGTTGAATTCTCGAAGCCGACAACGAGTAAATGCCCCTAGATTGCGAGGCGGCGACGACAACGAAGACAATGCCGTATCACCCGAACCCTGTGGGCCGACTTCATCGCAATCGACGAACCATGCAGCATCCGCGCAGAAGGGCTGCACCCCGCGCGCTTACCGCAAAGAGTCCTCGTCAACTTCCCAAATGGCTCATCATTGTCTCGTCGTCGCTTTCTAGCACCGACGTCATTTCGACTCTCCAGCGTTGTGTCGCGCCTTGCTAGGCTTTCAATGCCTCCACTGCCTCCAGGACCTGGTCGTAATGGTCGTCGACCTTGACTTTCGGGAAAATTCGGGAAATCTTGCCAGTTGCATCGATTATGAAAGTAGTTCGGACCAACCCCATCGACTTTTTGCCGTACATGCTCTTTTCCTTCCAGACGCCGTACTGTTCGACGACCTTTTTTTCAGTGTCTGCCAGCAGTGAGAAATTGATGTCGTAGGCATCTGCGAATTTCTTATGAGAGGCGACGCTGTCGGTGCTGACTCCCAGCACGATGGCCCCTTTACGTGTCAGTTGAGGCATTCCGTCCCGGAACGCGCAGGCTTCGCGTGTTCACCCAGGAGTGTTGTCGCGTGGGTAGAAATAGAGAACTACCTTCTTCCCCCGGCAGTCCGAGAGTTTGATTTTCTTGCCGTCACCTGCCTCCAGCGTGAAGTCGGGGGCTTTCTGGCCCACCTTCAGTTCCTTTGCCATGAGAATCTCCTGTTCAGTCCGAATATCCGGACTCAGCTCAACTTCGTGAGTCAGCATTCCTTGCTGATAATGTCACCCTGCGGAAACAGCGGTCTGTTCCTGAAATTTCCCCCGCAGTGTATGAGGGGATGCGCGACAAAATCAATGATTGATGTCCAGGTGCCACGACGGATGGTTGCTGCCCGGCCCTCGATGAGAACTTCGTCCGACGAGGCCTTGGCCTCGCGGATCACCATGGTTCGCGACAATCCAGCTCTGCCGTATGCGTGGAACAGGACTACTTTCATGCGAGGCATGATGTATGTTTTAACGTGACGCTTGTCGAACCATGCAGATATCCGACTCCATTGCCCTAGTGACCGGTTCCGCACGGCGCATTGGCCGGGCTATCGCGGTTGAACTGGCCCGACGGGGTGCCCGAATTGCAGTTCACTACAGATCGTCCGAGGAGGAGGCGGCCCAGACCCTCGAGATGGTGCGAGCCTTGGGAGCTGATGGTGCGATGTTTCAGGCGGATTTGGCCGACGATGCCTCCCGGGATCGATTGATCGAGGCGATTCGGTCCCAGTTCGAGACGGTTCATATCCTGGTTAACAATGCTTCGGAGTTTGCACCGGGGAAGCTCGAAGACAGCACACCTGAAATGTGGGACAGACAGATGGACACCAATGCTCGAGCTCCATTCTTTCTCGCCCGGTCCTGCGCGGCCATGATGCGCGAATCCGGTAGAGGAAAAATCCTGAACATTGCGGATACCGCGGGTGAAAAAATCTGGACGGGCTATTTGTCTTACAGTGTGTCGAAGGCGGCCTTGCTGGGAGTGACGCAGGGGTTGGCAAAAGCGCTCGCTCCCGGAGTGCAGGTCAACTCTGTAGCCCCCGGTCCCGTCCACTTTCCTGACTCCTACACCCCAGAGCAGAAACGACTGGCGATCGAGCGGACGCTGTTAAAACGATCCGGGAGTCCGGAGGACGTCGTTCGGGCCGTCGTATTTCTGATCGAAAACGACTACATCACCGGGGAAGTTCTCCACGTGGACGGCGGTCGGCACGTTCTGTGAACGATTTCTTTCAACACGACGGCAACGAAGGCAACCCAGCGAACGAACGACAACGAATAAATCTCAGACAAACTGAGACGCCACCCGTGTCCTGCGTGTCTTCGTGTTGAAGTTCGACCTGTCAGTTCAGTAGTGCTGCAATGATGGCGTTGGTGAATTCATCGGTTGAAGCGGTGCCGCCGATGTCACCGGTCCGGATGTTTCCCTCGACTAGAACGGTTTCCAGGGCAGTCTGGATTCGCCCGGCGGCACTGGCTTCCCCGATATGGTTCAGCATCAGCAGGGCGGAACGTAGCAGTGCGGTTGGATTGGCCAGGTTCTTGCCAGCGATGTCGGGCGCACTTCCATGTACCGCTTCAAAGACAGCCATCCCGCTGCCGAAGTTCGATCCGGGAACGACACCCAGACCTCCAACCAGTCCCGCGGCCAGATCGGAAAGGATATCCTCGTAGAGGTTTTCCATCACCATGACATCAAATTGATTGGGATTCATCACCAATTGCATGCTGGCATTGTCAACGATTTTTTCGTCCTGCTCGATATCGGGGTAGTAGCTGCCGACCTTTCAGAAACATTCTCTGAAGAGTCCGTCGGATCTCTTCATGATGTTTGCCTTGTGAACAACCGTGACTTTCTTTCGGTTGTTGCGTTCCGCGTACTCGAATGCGAATTGGGCTATCCGAGCGGAGGCATATTCGGTGATGATCTTAAGAGATTCGATTACGCCTGGGACGACCTCGTGTTCCAGACCTGAGTACAAGCCCTCAGTGTTCTCGCGAACAATTACGAGATCGATGTCACCATATCGGGAAGACACTCCGGGAAGGCTTCGTACTGGACGGAGGTTGGCGTAAAGTTCGAGTGTTTTGCGGAGCCTGACGTTGACGCTCTCAAACCCTGATCCGACCGGCGTGGTGACCGGTCCTTTCAAAGCAACCGTGTTTCGCCGGACCGAATTAAGAGCGGCGTTGGACAATACAGGGCCTCCAGCGACAAGGGCCTCCGCGCCCACACTGAATTCCTCCCACGTAACGGTGACGCCCGTTGCGTCGATCACGCGGACCACGGCCGAAGCTACCTCCGGGCCGATGCCGTCCCCTGGAAACAACGTGATCGTATGATGCATCAGGCCTCAATGTATCATGTGAACGGCAACACCAAATGGGCTGGCATTGAGTCCCGCGTCCAACGCTCGTCAGGAAATCTTCCGCATCCTTCCGCATCCGGGGACTATTGGAGATGTGAACCTCGTGTGAGTCGTCGGTCACCGAAAACACGCTTAGTGCCAATCGCTCGGGAACTTCTCCAACTATCTATTCGGAGCGGAGATGCGCGGCGGGACGGGCGCACGACAGATTTGTGAGATAGGAGTCAAGCCGCGACCTCACGCAGAGCCCGTCGTTCCCAGAAATCCTCGAAGCGGCCGCTGAGCAGGGAGCAACGCAGGGCGATGATGGCGTCAGCTCCGGCCACGGTCCAATGCATTCCGGCCCGTTTACAACGCACACCGATCACGGTCTTGCATCCGGCCTCAACGACCCCGGTCGAGGTGCACAGTCCCTGTGCCCGGAACTGGGCGTAGCGCATGCGTTCGCGGTTGTTCTCGATGTAGTCGATGCACTGGCGCGCCTCCTCATCTTTCGGCGAGTGTAGCCGTAAGGCAGACAGGATAGCGTCGATATTCCCCGCGTCCAACTCGTCGTAACGTTGGTGGGACCACTGTGTGCACAGATCGCTACCGGCGCCGTAGATGGACTTGGCCACATCGGAGAGATGCTGCTTGGCATGGAAGCGGTCGACGATCTGGATGGCATCGGGGAAGTGCTCGGCAGCGAGGTTCCAGATCCATTTGGCCCCGTCGCCGAGCACGACCCGGCGGGTCGCATGATCGAAGCTGCGGCGGATGGCTTCGCGCTGGACCCGTGCCGCAAACTGGCTTGGCGTGTCGTCGGTATCTTTCTGCGCCGCGCTCTCGATCGCGGCCGAGTAACTGATCGACCCTGGATCGCGCACCGGTATGCCTTTCTTGTCGCGTTTTTCAGCGCTCCAGACGGTGACCAGCTTGACCTCGCGCGTCTTGGCCGAGCCATCGGGCTGCTTGCCAGCCCGGCCCACCAACTCTTGCTTGCGCACCGGCACACCGGTGCCATCCATCCCCAGATACAGCGTCGGCGGAACCGGATCGTTCGCTGGGGGTAGTGCCACGACCTGCTTCTCGTCTTGAGCGATCTCCCGGCCCAGCGCCTCGGCCTCGCGTTCGACTTGCTTGGCCGTCACCTCGACGCCGGCCAGTTCTCCAAGCAACTGGTGGCCTTCCTCGAAGCTGACCATCGCGCCCACACGCCCGACCATGCGCAACACGCCAGGCGAAACCGACGCGCCATCCAAACCTAGCGCCCGGTCCCGCGGGCAGAAACCCACTTCACACGCGGCGCAGTGGTAGTAGGCACGATCGAGTCTCAACGGGCCCAGCACGCTATCGAAGGTTTTGGACCGCCGGTCCACGTAGCGCGCCGACCCGCCACAGTCACACACGACCGTCGGCCCCGCATGATCCGAGGTGTCGGCATTGAACCGCTCCTCGATGGCGCGGGCCGCGACCCGCATCGCCTTACGGCGGGTGGCGGTCTCGATGGCCTCAAAATCCCAGTCCTCGACGGCGCCCGTGCCTACGAGCGTTTCGATCTCGGCAACGATCTCGGCCTCGAACGCCGTTTTGAAGCCCCTTTTTTAGCGGCCTCGTCCGAGGCCGCCTCGCGTGCTTCCAGTTGGGCGTCGGCCCACCTTTCGCAAGCCTGCCAGTACGCTTCCACGTCCTTGCGGAATTCCTGCCCGGCCTCGACCTGCTCGCGCACCTGCCGGGCTTGCTTCGCATCCAGCCAACGCGACCGTGTGCGGCCCTTCATCACACGCGACACACTGTAGTAGGGGCCGTGGCGGGCTTCAGGGTCGCCGCCGCAGGCGCAGCCGGCCTTGTTGCACTTGACGTATCGCTCCGACACCGAACCCCGTCGCATTGGCCGGGGCTCCGCCAGTTGACTAGCCAGAACGCGAACTTCCTCGGGAGCCGTAGGATTGGACATGAAACCTCCTTGCGACTATTATATCCGCAAGAAGATGCCCCCGCAATACCCGTCAACGCCCACCACCACTTCCGTGTCGTGCGCCCCGGGGGGACCCGCGGCTTGACTTGCCACACACCCTGTGGTACACAGCGCCCCGGAGTCGTGGGACATCCGACGGCCCGCCGGCATAACTTAAGAAGGTAGTGACTCAAGACTCTCTGTAGGAGGCTGCTGTGAACAAGGGTGAGTTAGTTGAACGCATTGCTAAAGATGCGAAACTATCGAAAACGCAGGCCACAAACTCTCTGAATGCGGCTCTGAAGGGCATTGAAGGTACGCTGAAGAAGGGCGGCAAAGTGACCCTTGTCGGTTTTGGCACATTTTCGGTTGGGAAAAGGAAGGCTCGAACAGGCCGAAATCCGCAGACAGGTAACAGCCTGAAGATCCCAGCACGAAAGGTCGCCAAGTTTTCACCGGGTGCGGGCTTGAGGAAGATTGTGAATCGAGGCCGCTGAGTCAGAGGCTGCCCGCCGTATGAATCGGGTGGTGAATTGAGGTGTGAGAATTGGGTGTCGGAATTGGGTGTGGAAACGGAACGAATCGGGAGAAACTGGCAATTCCTTATATTTGCGTGAAGCAATTAATTCTTATAGAATGGGCTGTTTTTATGGGCGTCACGGAACCGACACGCCGGACTGTGGAGCTCACGTTGTCTGGTGCAGAACGAGGGACCCGATCCTGAGCTAAATGTCTCGGTTCGAACTCCTGATGAATGCCCTTGGATAAACGCGCACCTAAATCAATTGATTTCAAAAGGGGTAAGGTAATGTGTAGTTCAAATCGACAGTTCTCATTTTTGGCAATCTTCGCGCTGGTTGGAGTTGTGACGCTCTCTGGGTGTGCGTCGAGGGGTTATGTCCGGGACCAGATCGCACCAGTAGAAGGCCGAGTAACGGAATTGGAGTCTACGACCGAAGAGCAAGCGGAGAGGATTGATGCGGTCGACAACCGTGCCCAACAGGGGATCGCCGGGGCAAACGATGCCGCACAGACCGCCCAGCAAAGTGCGGATGCAGCCGATGCCGCAGCTGCGGATGCGGACCGAACGGCCGAAGCCGCACAGCAGAGCGCCGATCAGGCGACAAACCAGGTGAGCGCGCTTGAGAACCGGTTTAATTCATTTAACATGCATGATTATTCCGTTGCACAGACGGTCTCAGTGGCGTTTGCGCTCAATAGCGCCGTTCTATCCGATCCGGGCATGGCGACCTTGGGCCGTATCGCGGGCCAGGTTCAGCAGGGAGACTTCCTGGAAGTCCAGGGCTTCACGGATTCCACCGGTGACGCTGACTACAACATCGGTCTGAGCGAACGCCGGGCGGCTGTGGTACAGCGCTACCTGGTCAGCCAGAACGTTCCGTTGTTCCGGATCGAAATTGTTGGCCTTGGCGAAGCGAATCCGGCTGCGGGGAATGACACGTCGGCAGGCCGCGAGCAGAATCGGCGTGTTGAAGTCAGGGTCCTTAGGTCTGCTAACTAAGACAGTCGAAAATATTCTGATGTCGAGCGGGGAGAGAACCGATCAGTGATTTGCTCCCCGCTGTTTCTGGTTTCCTTGTCGTCCGCGTCGCCGGGCATTCCAGCCGGATCGTGCCATCGGAGGCTACTGTGGAGGAGTGACATAGTATCCGGCGCGAGACTGTCGTAGTGAGTGCGCCTCGTTCCCCGTCTTGACAACGATTCGCCGTAGCGCCGGGTCCGGTCCTTCTATTTCCGGGACATAGCCAATACTATAGCTGTGGCCCAAGGCCCTTCCGATCTGTTCAAACATAGGGACGATGTCGTCCAAAGTTTTCGGAAACAGAATCTGGCCTCCGGATATCTCGGCAGCTCGCTCCATGCGAACCCGTACCTGCTCCAGGTATTGATCGGGTACGAGAGATTCTCCATAGATAATTTCTAGATTGCGGTGTTCATCCGCCCCCTCGGTGTTTCCGTCGAGATTCAGATCTGTGTTGACGGCGATGAAGTAGATCGGTACACCTTCCTCTGCAGCCGCCCGATACAGTCCTTTGAATCGCCGATCCTCCTCAGGCGTCATTACGCGATTGTGGCTAATAATTTCCCTATAGAGGGACGTGTCTCTGCCGTCGGTCAAAACGATGATCGCGCGGCGTTCCCGGATACCATCGAATGAGTGTTCGATTGCACGCTTGACGGATCGATAAAATTCTGTCGTGCCGGCTGACGTCCAGCCCTCCGAAATGGGGTTCAGTGCATCCAGGGTGTCTTCGCGAGAATCATCCCAATCCGTAAGAGCTTTCAGGCGAGCATCGAAGATTCCAATCGAAACACGATCCTGAGGCTTTATGAATTCGATGAATCCTGCAGCCGCACGGCGCATGAAATTCCACTTATGCCGGGTGCTGCCGGAGCTATCAAAAAGAAGGTACACGTTATAGGGGGCCGTGCTCGAGCCGAAGTAGCGGACTTCTTGCGGCTCTCCGTTCTCCAGGATCTCGAAGTCCTCGAGCCTCAGGCCGTCTACAGGCTGGCCAGCCTCATCAATGACCGACACGTCGAGGCTGACGACAGGGACGTCGACACTCAGGGTGAAGTCCTGAGCATGCGCGACGGTGGTTGAGATGCTCATCGTGCCAGCGGCCAACACGCTCACGACGCCAGCCGCCAGACTGCTCACCGGACCGGGCGGCAAGCGTCTAAATGTAGGGAACATGCTTGTGGTATCGTAGCACAAGAACTAGTGCACTGATTGGGCTCTGATTGGGTCCTGGGACTCTCGGAAAATGCCCGGTTCAGGAGAGGGTTTCTTGAAAGAATTCTTGCTGGCTGTGTTCATTGCCGGCGTCGCAGTCGTCGCGTTCGTTCCAGCTGGGTACGGAACGCCGGAAATAGCGGAATCGGAAGACCGTAGCTGCGTAGTGTGCCACACGGCACTGGGGCGGGCCGAGCTGAACGATGCCGGGCAGTACTTCGAGGAGCATCGCACTTTGGAAGGATACCCGGGAGAGCTGCCTCCTCGCTTGAGTCAAGGCCTGAGTCAAGTCGATATTTCTGCAGAATAACATCAAGATTCTTCTTGATGAATCTAGTAGCACCCCGTGCTGTCGGAACTCGCCCTGCGGTAGGTGCAGGCCTCTTCCGTGCATCGGCAACCATGCGCGAAAGCCAGTGTTTCTTGTGGAAAACGCTCTTGAAACTGTCGGTCGTTGAAGTTAACCTACGCGCCGGCCACATTATCTGCACTATTTAGAGTTTTAAGGAGGCTGAATGAGCTTGTCGATAAAAACACGCAATGTAGATGGGGTGATGGTGCTGGAACTGTCGGGTCGGTTGACGATTGGAGAACCTGTTCTTTCGCTCCGGGACACCATTCGGGGTGCCGTCGAGGATAACGATCTGAAGATTATACTAGACCTTGGCAACGTCAGTTACATTGACAGCTCGGGGCTTGGGGAACTCGTTTCTATTTACACCACGGTCAAGAACAAGCAAGGTGACGTCAAGCTTCTGAAACTGACGGCCAAAGCGAAAGATCTGTTGCAGATGACCAAACTTCTGACGGTCTTCGACACGTTCGACGAAGAGGCCGACGCCCTCGCTTCCCTGAAAGGCTGACGAGGGCCCGCCGTTTTTGGCGGAAGTGCGTGGGAGTCGAACCCACCGGACGCCGGTTCCCCGACATCCCGCTGGCTTTGAAGGCCAGGAGAGTCACCGGACCCTACTCACTCCCGTCAGAGAACATTATAACTATCATGAATCGCTGGAAGGAATCACCGTCTTATATCGCGATGACGCCATGTGCACTTCGAAACGGGCCATGTCACCGCCAGCATCGTGGAATAGGAAGCGGCATTCCGGGCTTTTGAGGCGCGGACTTATGCTCGCGCGGCGCGTCTGCTCGAACATGCCGTGCATGCCTCCGGTTATGCACCCGACATCTTCAACCACACCTATACGTTAGCCATATACCATTCTGGGAGGACGACCCAGTCTGGGAGGGCGACCCATTCTGGGAGGACGACCCAGTCTGGGAGGGCGACCCAGCTCACGGACTCCGCAATTGAGAAAGGAAGTTGTAAAGGCTTCCTAGCGAACGGTTTCCAGTGGCCGACGCTTCCAGAGGTTTCCGGACCGACACCTCCCATCCTGCTGCGAGGGCGGTATTCCCCAGCGCTTGAGCTGCCGAGTTATGGCCTTCACCAGTGTCGGATGACAATATCAGCAAGCGCTCCATCCGGCCAAGAATAGCATATTTTTGACTACACGCATCGGGCCCACCCGCCGATGAGATAGGGGAGTGCGGAGTGTCAGTTTTGTGCCAGTGGAGAGGTAACGATGGATCGAGCGGATCAAAGAGTGGCTCTAGTCTGGATTTACAGGGGACAGAAGCCATACGAGCGACTGGAGACGCTTCGATCAATCGATGGCCAGCACCTAGAATTCATAGCGGTAGGCAACGCCGAGGTGCAAAGAGCCGCCGAACTGTTCTCCTTCTCCCGACCCAATGTTTCCCTTCAGACTCTGGATTCGGTCTCCATCCAAGCAATCTGGAAGGCCATTCCGCCCAGGACCAAGGCCGTCGTATTCTGGATAGATGACGAGAAGCGGGTCCGCCCGGGACTCCCTCTGGAGATGGCCGCGCCTATTCTGGAATCAGACCGCGCCTCAGAGCGACACCTGCACTACTGGGATGGGAACGCGCTCGCGATGTCGAAGTCGATTGCTCAGACCATGACAGTCGAGGACATCACCTTACGCGACGACTGCCTTTTGACCATGATGTCCGACATTGTGGAGCATCGTGGATCAAGACTGACAGGAAGCCGCCTCCGGCTGGTGTTCTCGCCTCTGGAGAAGTTTGCGGCTATGTGTATGGAGCCGATGGGACTGGCGTCGTAGGTCGGCATCCCTACTTGAAGTTTGCGGTTTTGAGTTACGTGTCAAGAATTCCCTCACTCCTGTTCGCCGCAAAGGCGCATTGTTCTTTTTTCTACTGGAAGGATCCGTTTGAGTCCCGGCATCCTGATCGATTCAAGCCAACGGTTTTGATCTCTTAGCTCTAAACCTCTAACTCTCGACTTCTTCTTCATATTCTCATCGATTTGTTTAACTCGACCCGAGGGTGGATCCAGGGATTTCGACTGTAGAAATCACGGCTGTTTTTTCATTGGCCGACCGGCCCAGCCGCCAGGGTTCTCGAACGGCAGCGGAGAACTGCACGGTGCCGACATGGTGTAATATCAGGACAATGCAGCCGCACTACAAGAGTGATTTGAACCAGAGCGTGCCTCTAGCGGGTCAGGGGGAATTCAAGCCCCTCGAAGTCGGGGATCACACGGTTTGGCCCCCGGTGGTTCTGGCTCCCATGGCCGGGGTGACAAACTATCCCTTCCGGTCCATTTGTCGAAGCTTCGGCGCCGGTCTGTACGTGAGCGAGATGATCAGCGCGAGGCCGTTGGTGGAATGTCGCGAGAAGACACTAAAACTGGCAGATTTCGGGCCCGACGAGACACCGCGCAGCCTGCAACTCTACGGCGTAGATCCCTACTATGTATCGGAGGCGGTCAAACGATTGGTGGGGGAGGGTCAGATCGACCATCTGGATATGAATTTCGGCTGTCCGGTCCGCAAGGTGACGCGCAAGGGAGGCGGTGCGGCCATTCCGCTGAAGCCTCGATTGCTTCAGAGCATAGTACGGGCTGGGGTGGTGTCCGCATCAGGCGTCCCAGTCACGATCAAGTTTCGTTTGGGGATCGATCAGGATCACTTGACATATCTGGAATCGGGCCGAGTTGCGGAGGAGGAGGGTTGTGCCGCCGTGGGGCTCCATGCACGTACTGCGGCGGATCTGTATTGCGGGATCGCGGAGTGGGAGGCTATCGGCGAACTCAAATCCAGGGTGAGCATTCCTGTTCTCGGGAACGGGGATATCTGGGAGGCCGCCGATGCTCTTCGCATGATGCGCCAGACCAAATGCGATGGTGTCATTGTGGGCCGGGGATGTCTGGGTCGCCCGTGGCTTTTCCGCGATCTCGTTGACGCTTTCGAAGGTCGCGAGCCGGGGGACCCTCCTGGTTTCGGGCAAGTGCTCGACACTATGTTCATGCATGCCGAGCGCCTTGTCGATTGGTTTGGCGAGAAACCGGCCATGGTCGCCTTCCGTAGGCATGCTTCCTGGTATACGAAGGGTTTCAGCCTCAGTTCATTCGTGCGGGACCGAATGATGCATGTAAGAACAGTTGCGGAGTTGGAGAATCTTTTTCGGGCGGTCGACAAGGATCAACCCTTTCCGATTTCGGCGATGCGGATGAAACGAGGCAAGCGCGGTGGTCGCCAGCAGGTCGCCCTTCCTGAGGGATATCTCGACGATCTGGACGATCAGACGCCGCCCGCTGTCGCCGCCGAAGCTCTGGTTTCGGGTGGATAGCAGCCCGTGGTCTTCTGGTAGCAACCGCACTCGACTCTAGCCACGGGCGGCTAGTAGCAGCCCGTGGCAGAAGTCCCGAGGGCCGCGTTACGGCCAAACGGGGCCGGATACTAGGAGACGACGACGAGAAAATGCGCTTTCATTGGGAGGAGTCGGCGACAACGAAGACGGCCCCGTTTCGCGGTAACCCTTTGGGCGCAGGGGGGCCACCGACGTATCAAACGGAGGCCGCAGGCGCCCCGCAGGCTTTGTCCCTCGTCGGTCACGATGAAAAGACATCGCTCCACTCCTCGCTTCGCGCCTGCAACCCGAAGACCCCTGCGCGCGGTCCTCGGGACTTCTGCCACGGGCTGCTAGAGCCCAAATTCAGAACTTTTCTTGTCTGATTCAGTGAGCAAATCGAAAACGGGATCTTCCAAGTCAGCCCAGTTCCGGAGCCTATCGGTACTGATTGCGGTGGCATTCGTCGATATGCTCGGCTTCGCGATGATTTTGCCGCTGCTGCCGTTTTACGCCTTAGATCTGGATATCTCGCCGCAGCTGATCGGTGTCATCATCGCTTCCTTTTCGATGGCGCAGTTGATGTCGGCGCCCCTCTGGGGACGCTTCTCCGATCGCTACGGGCGCCGCCCTGCCCTGTTAGTCGGTTTGATTGCGGCGGCAATTTCATACGTCGTATTCGGTGTTGCCCATTCCTTCTGGTTGTTGTTGGCCTCCCGGTTCATTCAGGGCGCGGGTGGAGGCACAACGGGTGTGCTGCACGCCTACGTTGCCGATATCGTACCACCGGAGGATCGGACGCGTTCGCTGGGCTGGCTTTCGGCGGCAACGTCGGCGGGCGTGATGGTCGGCCCCGTCATCGGGTCGACTGCGGCGTATTGGGGGCAATTGGCTCCCGGCCTGGTCGCGGCTGGGTTTTGCGTGGTGAACATTGTATTTGCCTGGGGATGGCTCCAGGAATCGTCCGGTGTGGACGATGAGAGCCGGATAAAAAAACGAGGACCGGTGTGGCAGACCGCGTGGACGATCGTCAAGCACCCGACCCGCACGATTTCACGCCTCGTCTGGATTTACGCTCTTGGAATGCTGGCGTTCTCGGCGTTCGCCTCCGTTATTACGCTATATCTCAACTTTGAGTTTGCCATCACCGAGAGAAACATCGGCTACGTTTTTCTGTATCTCGGCAGCCTGTCGGTCGTAATGCGCTTACTGTTACTCGGACCAATTGTCAGTCATTTCGGCGAGACATGGACGCTGCGCTTGGGCGCAATCAGCCTATTTGTTGGTTTCTCAAGCTTTCCCTTCGCGGGTGAGCTCTGGATTTTGTTGGCGCTGATGTCTCTCATGTCCGTCGGCACGGCGCTGACTTTTCCTTCGACGACGGCGCTCACGTCGAGATGGACTGAACAGTCGGAATTGGGGACGACGATGGGAACCGCTCAGGCCTTCGCAGGCATGTCACGTACGATCTCGCCTATAGTTGCCACGATGTTGTTTCAACGACTCGGTCATGCCGTTCCATTCTTCGCGGGCATGGTATGCTCCGCGGCTGTTATCATTCTCTCGCTGCAGGTTAAGGATGTGCCGCCGGAACCGGCGAAGAGTGGGGACACGAACGCACTTCCGGTGTTAAAGGAAGAACCCGCCGAAAGCAGTTAGCCCGATCCCACCAGCCGAGTTTGTATGTTGAGTTCCGACGTCAGTGTCCGGTGAACGGGACACCGCTGTGCAATCTGCAACAATCGCTGCCGTTGTTCCTCGCTCAGGGGACCTCCTAGTTCTATGGCTCGTTCGATACGATCTACCTTGCCTTCCTTGGTTTCGCAGTCGGCGCAATCTTCAGCATGGATCTTTCCATGGGTCATGACCACGGTGACGCTTTCCAGGGGCCATTCCTTATGGCGCGCATATGCTATGAGAGTTATCGAAGTACAGGCACCGAGCGCTGCGCTAAGCAGTTGATACGGTGTCGGTCCTGTGTCTGTGCCCGGGAGTGCGGGTTCGTCGGACCTAAGGCGGTGCGGCCCAACAATGATCTCCTGGGATAAGCCCTGGTCTGAGTTCCGGACCATGACGACACGGGATTCTCCGACATTGTCCACTTTCTTGGTGTTGTCTTTTTCTTCTGTTGCGCTCATGTTTGAACCTCGTTACTTCCCCCGTGGGTCACTACAGGTAGCGTTGGCGCGGGAATGTTACCATAGGCCCTGTCAATTGAAGCGAGCGAAAAGAGGGGGGTTGTTCTGGCGGAGAGAGGGCACTGGGGATCACGACTCGGATTTGTCCTGGCTGCTGCCGGATCGGCGGTGGGGTTGGGAAACGTCTGGAAGTTTCCTTACATTACCGGTGTCAACGGGGGCGGCGCGTTCGTTCTGGTTTATCTGGCCTGTATCGCCCTCGTCGGGCTGCCCGTGATGACGGCTGAAATACTGCTGGGCCGAGCCACCCAGAAGTCCCCCGTCGGTGCTCTCAAAGAACTCGGTGGTGGCCTCTGGGTTGCGTTCGGCTGGCTGGGGGTCGCGGCTGCATTCATCATCCTTTCCTATTACAGCGTTGTCGCCGGCTGGGCGCTTCATTACACCTACCTGTCACTTACGGGACAGATTGTCGGCCTCGGTCCGGAAGCGGTTGGCCCGGTATTTGGCGAGTTGTTCACATCGAACGGGCTGAACCTTTTCTGGCATTTGCTCTTCATGGCAGCCACGGTCGGCGTGGTTTGGGGAGGTATCAGTCGAGGTATCGAACGTTGGGCGCGGATATTGATGCCGACCCTGTTCGCGTTCATCGTTATTCTGCTCGTGAACTCCTTCACGATGGAAGGCTTCAGCGAGGCTGCGGACTTCGTGTTCGGATTTCACACGGAAAACCTGACGGCGGCCGGTGTATTGGAAGCTCTGGGCCACGCGTTTTTCACCTTGAGCACCGGAATGGGGGCGATGTTGACATACGGCAGTTACCTCAAGAGGGATGACGACATCGTGACTGCAGCGGTTACTGTTTCCATCCTGGATACAGTTATCGCTTTGACGGCCTGCATGGTTCTTTTTCCCATCATCTTTACTTTCGGTCTTGAGCCCGGTCAGGGGCCCGGTCTCGTATTTGTGAGTATGCCGATCGCGTTGAGCCAAATGGGTGCGGGCACGTTCTTTTCCCTTGTATTTTTCGCGCTGCTATTTTTTGCGGCGCTGACGAGTGCGATCTCTTTACTGGAAGTGGCGGTTTCGTACCTGATCGACGAAAGAGGATGGTTGCGGCGCCAGGCTGTTTTGTTGTTCGGCGGGATCATCGCGTTGGTAGGAATTCCGTCGGCACTCAGTGGCGGTACCGCATTGTTCGGGGAGTCGTTTGCCGGCGTGTTCGGACGAAACTGGTTTGATACGCTCGATTATTTGGCGACGAACTGGATTCTGCCCTTGGGTGGCTTGGGCATTTCCGTCTTTACAGCATGGCGCCTTGACGACGCGATACGTCACCGTGAATTCCTCGAAGGCAGCAGCCTCGCTTTCTTTTATAAAGCCTGGCTGTGGCTGCTGAAGTTCGTCGTTCCTATCGGAATCGTCCTGGTGTTCCTGAACGCGATAGGAGTCATTTAAGAGGCTTCCGCGCCTCGATCACGCTGAAATTGTCTCGAACGCCTTCTTTGAGAAGCCAGTCATCCTCGTAAGCAAAGATACGGTCCAGCCACTCCACGGCGTCCGGATCGGTTTCGACGAAATTGCCGACAATGTCTTCCAGCAGCATACGCAGGATGTTGCCTCCGTAGCCGCGTACGGTGAAGTCGAGAAAGTGTTCTGACAGCTGTGGAATGATTTCGCTCGACCGGATCGCTTTGGACGGATCCACGGCATTCATCCGATCAATCGTCGGGCGTACTATGGCATTTCGGATCGTTTTACCATCCGATCGGCGCACCTTGAGGTGCTCACGTATCCGCGTCAAAAAATCGTTGACCGCTTCAAGCTGTGCGTCGAACCATTGGAACTGAGATGGTCCGACAAACTCATCCATGTAGAAATAGCCATTGGGTTTCAGAGCGCTATAGACATTCTCATATACGGATTAGACTTCAGCGAAATGGTGAATCGACGAGATCCCAAAGACGACATCGTAAGCGTTTTCTGCCAGGGTCGCTTTGTTGTTGTCAGAGACCTGATAGTGGATATGCGTGTAGCCCTCTTCTTTGGCAAGTGCCTGTGCCTTTTCGACAGCACCTTCAGACACGTCAAGCGCGTCGTGTGAACGGCCGGGAACATCATTGACAGAATAGTCCAGGCACATCCTTTACAGTTTGTACCTCTTTCTCATTCTATTCCCCAAAGCATCTTGAATGGTAAAGGTCCGTTCGTCCATTTGTCCGAGACGAACGGTGCCGAAGTAGACATCCCAGACGCCGTCGTCGACTTCCTCGAGTCCGACGTACTCACCTTCAAGGGTGTGGGTGATTGGAACACGATGGGCCGACCACCGGAATCCCCCGTTCCGACTGACCAGTCGCGTTTCGAAATGAGACGGATACTCGATGGGAGGCAGGCCCAACGGAAACTCCCGTGAAGAGGTTTGATAGCGGGAGTCGGGCGTTTCCTGGTCCAGCGCCTCATGGGGACGCACAGTGTTGAATTCCTCAACAAAACGATTGAACCGGAATTGCTGAGCCCGCATCGTGGCCGCTGGCGGCCGAGTGGTCTCTTGTTTCAAGGTTTTGTGCATGCGTTCGTGTCGGCCGTTTTGATCTGGCCGGCCGGGCTGAATCAATTCGGGGAAGATTCCGAGGCGGATCCACCAGACCGATAGCCGGCTCAGTCGCCCGATGGCCGTGGTGGCGAACGGCGGCCCGTTATCGGTCCGGATGATTGCAGGGAGACCGAAGTTCCGGAAGACACTCTTGAATACGGACTTCGCGCGAACATGATTAGTCGAGTAGAGGCCCTTACATGCGAGCAGATACCGGGTGCAACCGTCGGTGATCGTCAACGGATAGCAATAGATGCCATCCCCAGTTTTAAACTCGCCTTTATAGTCCGCACACCAGACATCATTGGACCGATCCATTGAAGTCACGGGCTTGCCCGGATGACCCGGATAGGTGCGTCTCCGCTTCTTCTCCACAAGCCCATGACGTTTCAGCAGTTCCGAGATCGTCGATCGGGCGGGCCAGTCGACCTCGGGATGCCGGGTATTCAAGATCTTAAGAAGCTTCTTGGCCCCCCAGTGAGGATGTTTGCGGCGCAGATCGATCACCCGCCGCACCACATCGTCTGACGTCCGATGCGGGCAGCCGACAGGACGACGGGAACGCTCCTCCAATCCGGATTGGCCATTCTCCAAGAATCTGTCAATCCACTTATATCCGGTGGGCCGGCTCACCCCGTAGCGCGCACAGTTCGACGATCGAGAAAGATCGAGTAAGATAATCGGCAATAAATAATCGTTTTTGATCCATGGTCGTTGATTGATCCCAGGGCATATGAAGTCCTCCACGGAGGACTTCATCGTGATCGATCTGTAAACCATGTACCCGGACCGTACCGTGCCGGAGGCTAACATTGTACTGAACCATTCCACGTTCGAGGTCTCCCCCACCGCATCCGAGAGTCAGAGCGCTTCCAACGGGTACCCGTCCCCCCAGATCTTCGTAGATGAAATGGTGATAGCGCTCCGAGTTTTTCCGCCCCGTGCTCTTCTGATTGATACGAGACTGGACCCTTGCGTGTTCCGTCCAGTTTATGCCGCGCTCGGGCCCCCAGGTGTTGGCCCGCTCTCACCAGGGCTGCTTGACCTTGTCCAGTGACTTTTCGTATGACAGCTGTCTTCTCCTTTCTGCCGGTTTCCTATCGCGGAATGCTGAAAAAGCCATCCATGACTTTCTCAGCAACGCCATCCGAGAAGTGTGATTCTCGCATGGCTTACATTTTCAATGGCTTACAGCCATCGAAAATGGCGGCACATCCTGTGCCACTAGCCGACTGCCGAAAAACGAGCGTTTGTCAGCAGCCTGCTAAATAGCGGGATGCTGAAAAAGCCATCCATGACTTTTTCAGCAACGCCATCTGAGAAGTGTGATTCTCATATGGCTTTCATTTTCAATGGCTTACAGCCATCGCAAATGGTGGCACATCCTGTGCCACATAGCCGACTGCCGAAAAACGAGCGTTTGTCAGCAGCCGGCTAAAGTCGGGCCCTCCGGATATCGGATTCAAGAAGCAACAAAGATGTTACTAAAGGTGGGCGTACTTTGCGTCGTGTGCTTCGGCGCCTGTTGTAGAGTCCGTTGGGTCCAAATCAATCGGTGTATTATGAGACCTATTTTTTGAAGACAGGGGCCCTATTGTGACAGCAGCTTTAATTAACGGAACGCAGATCGCACGAGAGATTCAGGACGAGGTTGAACTCGAAGTCGCGTCGTTGAAAGCGACAGGGATCAACCCAGGCCTGGCAGTCGTCCTGGTAGGCGAGGATCCCGCTTCGGCCTCCTACGTAGGCATGAAAGCGCGCATGTGTGATCGGTTGGGAATGACCAGCAAGAAGCTGGTTCTATCAGAAGACATTGAAGAATCTGAGCTGATTTCCCGCGTCCAAGAACTGAATGCGGACGATTCCATCGACGGCATTCTCGTTCAGCTGCCCCTGCCTAAACATATTGATAAGCACAAGGTCCTGGAGACCGTGGACCCGGTCAAAGATGTCGACGGTTTCCATTCCTCAAATATCGGATCACTCGTTCTCGGTCACGAAAACCTTGTGGCCTGCACGCCTCTCGGTGTGCTGGAAATGTTGATCCGATCCGGAGTTCAGATCGAAGGCGCTCGCGCGGCCGTGCTGGGCCGTAGCGATGACGTGGGCAAGCCGATGGCGATGCTTCTGATGCACCGTCACGCAACGGTTACGATTTGTCACTCGCGAACCCGTGACCTTGCTTCGATTTCGAAAGAAGCGGACATCATAGTCGCCGCTATCGGCCGCCTTGCAATGGTGACCGGCGAGTTCATCAAGCCCGGGGCTGTGGTTGTCGATGTCGGCACGAATCAGATTACCGACCGGGCCGAGGTCAAGCGATTGTTCGGGGACACCTCGCCACGGCTGGAACAATTCGACAAGAGAGGCTATGTCTGGGCAGGTGACGTTCATGAACAGGAGGCACTGAAGGTCGCGTCCAAGTTATCTCCCGTCCCTGGAGGGGCCGGACCGATGACGATTGCGATGTTGATGAAGAACACCATAACCGGAGCCCGCCTGCGGAGAGGCCTCTAGTGTTGACAGTCGGTCTCACCGGAGGGATCGGTTGCGGCAAGACGACGGTGGGTAAGATGTTCGTCGCCCTGGGCTGCCGTCTGATTGACTCGGATCAAATCACCCACGAGCTATTTGAACCTGGCGAACAAGTTCATGATGCGGTGGTTCGGGAGTTTAGTACTGAGATAGCCGACAACGCGGGACGGATTGACCGCTCCAGGCTGGCTGCAATCGTTTTCAATGAGCTCTGCCGAAGAGAAAAATTGCATGGTTTAGTGCATCCTGCAGTCAAGGAACGTCAGGACGCGTTTTTGGACAAGGTCAGGCGGGAAGATGCCAACGCGATCGCGATTGTCGATGCGGCCCTGATGGTGGAGACGGGAAGCTACAAGAGATACGACCGGCTGGTCGTCGTTGTGTGCCTGCCCGAACAGCAGCGCGATCGACTCGCGGGCCGGCCCGGTTTGACACCGGAAAATATCGAAGCCCGGATTCAATCGCAGATGCCCATCAACGAGAAGGCCGGGCACGCCGATTTCGTCGTCGATAATTCTGGATCACTGGAAGACACCGAGCGGCGTGTCAAAGAAATTTATAGGGAATTAGCAGGCTTGTCGCGCTAGGGCCTCAGCCGATACAGCATTCGCGGAAACGGGATGGTTGCCCGGACGTGATCGAGGTGGCAGATCCATGCGACCACACGTTCGATGCCCATTCCGAATCCGGAATGGGGGACAGATCCGAACTTCCTTAATTCCAGATACCACTCGAAAGCTTCCCTCGGGAGTGCATGTGCCTCGATACGTTCGAGAAGGAGTTCATAACTGGCGGTGCGTTGGCCGCCGCCGATGATTTCTCCATAACCTTCGGGCGCCAGCACGTCCACGCAGAGCGCCAGTTCGGGCCGATCTGGATCCGGTTCCATATAAAAGGCCTTGATCGCGGAGGGGTACCGGTGAACGAGAACCGGTTTGTCGAAATGTTCGGACAGAATGGTTTCGTCACCGCCGCCGAAGTCACTGCCCCACTGAATGTCCGAAGCATTCTCCTGAAGTATTTCGATGGCTTCGTCGTAAGAAATGCGCGGGAACGGAGGGGTGATCTTTTCGAGAGCGGATACTTCCCGCTCCAGGTCGTCGAGTTCCGCTCTCCGTTTTTCCAGGACTCGTTTGACAATGTGGCTGATGAACTGCTCGGAGAGGCCCATCACGTCGTCTAGTGTGGCGTAGGCCACTTCGGGTTCTACCATCCAGAATTCGGTCAGATGCCTTCGAGTTTTCGATTTTTCCGCCCTGAATGTCGGCCCAAAATTGTAGACCTTTCCGAGAGCGGCCGCTGTAGCTTCGCTATAGAGTTGTCCCGACTGGGCGAGAAAAGCGTGCTCTTCGAAGTAGTCCAACTCGAACAACGTTGTCGTTCCTTCGCATGCTGCAGGCGTCAGAATGGGTGTGTCACAGAGGGTGAATCCGCCGTCATCGAGGAAGTCGCGAGCAGCGCGGATAATTTCGTGGCGAATCTTGAGAATTGCGCGTTGGCGGCGCGAACGGATCCACAGATGCCGATGGTCCATCAGGAATTCGATACCATGTTCCTTAGGTGTAATCGGGAATTCTTCCTGGGCGGGGACAATCTGGAAGGCTTTGATTGAGGTCACGTCCATTTCGTGCCCGCCGGGCGCGCGTTCATCCGCTCGGACAGTACCTGTCACAGTGAACGACGACTCATGCGTCAGATCGCCAGCCGTCTGGAAGGTCTCTTCAGGTACCGCTTTCTTGAAGACCACGGCCTGCAGATAGCCGGTGCCGTCGCGCACGATAAGAAAGCGTAGCTTTCCACTCGAGCGTTTGTTGTGGAGCCAGCCGCGGATGGTTACTGCTTCGCCGACGTGGCTGCCGATGTCCTCAATGTAGATCGTTGTCATCGTCTTATGAATCCAGTCCGTATTCCCTCTCGAACTCGATGGATGAAGCGTGTGCCTCCGTGAACAAACGTTCGAGACCTCTTGCGGACCCCCGGCTGCGCCCAAGATCCGTCAGACTGGAAACTTCAAATACCATGGGGCCCTCGAAGCCGGATCTTACAAGTTCCGTGACGATCTCAGGCCAGTTTATGACTCCGTCAAACGGCCATAGGTGCTCGTCGCTGTTGCCATTGTTGTCGCTGAGGTGGAGCGCCCCGATGCCGTCGAGTCGAGCGAGCGGACCCTGCAACCGTCCGTGACCGGTATCGTAGCAGATCCGTGTATCGTGCAGCTGGGCCAGGGTCAGGAACTCCCGGATCCGCTCTATAGTGGATATTTCGTTGTCAATATTCTCAATCAAGATATTGACCCCTGAAAATTCCGTTATATGACGCACGAGAGCGTACGCGCGCTCGAACTGAAGAGGGCTGAAGGGTTGATCGAGCGAACCGAGATGTGCCACCACATGTGCGACGGGCTGGAGGTCCGTGAATTCGAGCGCCCGTTTGATTTCGTCGATGGCGTGCTCCCGGTCGCGTTCGTTGTCCGTCAGCGCCGAGATCGGGCGCACATCGCCGGGTCCTTTCTGTTCGAAAAACGGAAGATGGAGAAATGGCGGGTCGACATTGTTGGCCTGGAACCAGCGCGCAAGGCCTTTCCCGAGGCTACGGTCGTGATAGTCCCAGTGCGGTCGGTTTGCAAAGAGCTCAAACTGTTTAAAGCCGGACGCCAGCAGGTGATCGAGCAGGGCCGGAGAGATTTTCTCATCGCCCAACCCGTAGGTTGAAATGCCGAAGTCCATCCCTGTTATTTCCTCCAAACTCCTCATGCTATGATGCTTTGTATGTCACGTAAACAGCTGGGGTTAATCGTCTGCCTCTGGCTTGGGCTCACCGCCGGTGCCGCCCGGGCACAGGGTGTGACCGCCATAATCGAACGAGACATAAGGGTTTTCGCCGTCGTCGTCGCTCTAAATGCCGCAGGTTTTGACGTAGAACTCGCCGCTCAGTACCACCCGGTTCGGCAACGGGTCCGGGATGCCGTTGCCGGGATTGATGAAGACCTCATCCGCCGCCTCCGCGAGTTCTACACTGATCACAAAGGCGACGCTCTGGACGAATCACAACTTGCGAGCTACGTTTCCCTGGCCCTGACCCTGACAGACCCGCCCTCCCTGGAATTCGCGTACGATCAACAATTCGTTCCGCCCGACGCCCGGGCACTTGGGGATTTTCTGCCGTTGTTGCGGGAGTTTTTCGATGCTGCCCGGATCACGCGGCTCTGGGCGGCTCTTGCTTCGAGTTACGACGAGGCGCTCGATGAGATGGCGCCTCTCCTGCGGGAAACAATTCTTCAGACCGATGCCTATCTCCGGGTGCCGCTGGGTCAGCGCAACATGAGGCAGTTGGTGATCTTCGTCGAACTTGCAGCTCCGATCAACAGCGTTAACGTGCGGAACTACCCGGACAATCTCTACATCGTGCTGGGTGACTCCATGGCAGCGCGCCTGGAAGAGGTGAGGCACGCGTACCTCCACCTGTTGCTCGATCCCATCGTGGGCCTCAAGCGTTCGGAACTGGCACGAGAACAACGGTTGACCTCTCTGATTGAGGGTGCGGCCGGTGTCCGTTCCGAATACGCCGAGGACTTTGAAACGCTTGTCACCGAGTCGCTGATTCGATCTGTGGAGTTGCGCATGGACGACACCGCGTCCGACCTGCAGCCTCTCATCGACACGGCCTACCGCAGCGGACTTCTGCTGGCACCGCACTTCTACGAAGGGCTGGTGCGGTTCGAAGCATCCGAGGTCGGTATTCGTGAGTTTTTTCCCGAAATGCTCGAGTCCGTCGAGATCGACGTGGAAACAGTGCGTTTTGCGGACCGGTTCGATTCCATTCCCATTGTCGCCGAAGAGAGCCCCGTGGCGGAGGTTCCGCCTGTGGTGAACCCGGTTCCAGGAGTTCTCCTTGAGGCACAGGTCGCGTTTAATTCCGGAGACGATGACACGGCCCGAGCCGCGTTCGAACGGGTACTCACCGACTTCGATCCACCAAATGGCCCGGCGCTTTACGGTCTGGCCCTGATCCACAGCCGTGCCGGGGATCCGGCTCTGGCCGCCGAATACTTCAGCCGGACTCTGGAGAGTGTAAGCGCTGAACCATTGATGCGCGTATGGTCCCATATCTACCTCGGACGGATTTCCGATATTCAGTGTCAACGCGAGGCAGCACTTGAACATTACCGCTCGGCGCTCGATTTAGGAGACGATTCCCAGGGGGCCCGGACTGCCGCAGCCGGGGCAATTGACCAGCCATTCGGTCCCGGCTGCGATTTCTGAGATCTGGACTGATTGGATTCGATGAAGAACCTGGAAGAACTGGAGCAGACTCTCGGTCACCACTTCGCCCGCCGCGAACTGCTCGAACGGGCGCTGACCCACCGTTCATACGCACACGAAAACAATCTTGGCCCGATGGAGGACAACGAGAGGATGGAATTCCTCGGAGACTCGATCCTCGGGTTCCTCGTGAGCGAAGCGCTGTGCAAGTCGAGGCCGAACCTCAGCGAGGGACAGTTATCCAAGCTAAAGGGATTTCTTGTCAGCTCGGCGAACCTCGTGCAATGTGCCGAGCAGATCCGCCTGGGTCACTACCTGCGTCTGGGCAAGGGAGAAGAGAAGACAGGGGGTCGAGGGAAGCAGGCTCTGTTGGTCAATGCCTTTGAGGCACTGATTGCCGCTATTTATCTCGATGCCGGATTGGAACGCGTCAGAACCGTTGTTGTTCGGTTCTTCACTTTACAGATCGACGATATTACAGACGCCGTAAGTCATGTTCCGGATTTCAAGTCGGCGCTTCAAGAACGCCTGCAGGCTCGCGGCCAGAAGCCGGCGGATTACAAGCTGGTCAAAGCCCTGGGCCCGGATCACCAGAAGCTGTTTACCGTCGAGGTTGTGATCGACAATGTCGGCGTTGCCCAGGGCCGGGGCCTGACCAAGAAGGCGGCTGAACAGGCGGCAGCGATGCAGGCCCTGGATATGTTAAAGATGGATATGTTAAAGATGGATATGCTGAAGATGGATATGCTGAAAAGAGATCCGGCTTCCTGACTCCCTATCCGGCGGGGACCTGTCCCCACGACATAGACGTTTCTTTGTGGGTTCATAGAGCGTACCTACAGTAGAAGATCTCGTGTAGCAGCCCGTGGCAGAGGTCTCGAGGACCGCGCGCAGGGGTCTTCGGGTTGCAGGCACGAAGTGAGGAGCGGGCACCGAGGTTTGAAACCGAGGCCGCAGGCGCCGTCTTTTCATCGTGACCGGCCTTACCAATGCCGGACAAAGCCTGCGGGGCGCCTGCGGCCTCCGTTTGATACGTCGGTGGCCCCCCTGCGCCCAAAGGGTTACGGCGAAACGGGGCCGTCTTCGTTGTCGCCGACTCCTCCCAATGAAAGAGCATTGTCTCGTTGTCGCCTCCTAGAACCCGGCCCCGTTTGGCCGTAACGCGGCCCTCGGGACCTCTGCCACGGGCTGCTAGTTGGCTAATTCTGCCGGTCTGTCTCTAAACTGGATCAAATCCAGCAGAAACGATATAGTGTAAGGGTTAGGGGCTTGGACTGATCACGTTCAGGCCGCCGGCCGAACATGCGACGCGCACAATGACAGACGAACCGACGTACAAGAAATCCGTCCCCCGCGAGTACTTCGAGTCACTCGTAGTCACGGTGATTCTGGCCCTGTTCGGGACGACGTTCATCGTACAGGCTTTTAAGATCCCCACACCGTCGATGGAGAACAACCTTCTCGTTGGTGACCACCTCCTCGTCAACAAGTTCGCGTTTGGCAATCAAGGGTCCTTGGCCGACGCGGTTCTTCCTTTTCGTGAAGTCGACCGAGGCGATGTCATCGTTTTCCGGTACCCGAAGGATCTCACCAAGCACTATGTGAAGCGAGTAGTCGGTCTTCCGGGTGAGCGGGTCCGAATTGTCGATCAGCAGGTTTTCATCGACGGAAGGCCGCTCGACGAGCCGTACAAGATGCATGTCAGTCCTCCGGGCTCGTATGCCGATCCGTTCCGGGATTACTTTCCACCCCGGCCGCATCCGGGTCGACGCTATGGCGGTGTGGACCAGGACCCGTACTGGTACGAAGACTACATGGTCGATGATGAAATCCTTGTGCCCCCGGGACACTACTTCGCCATGGGTGACAACCGGGACAACAGCTCCGACAGCCGCTATTGGGGATTCGTTCCCAGCGCGGACATCATCGGCAAGGCACTCGTCATCTATTGGTCCTACGAAAGCGATTCGGACGACTACCTGCAGACGGCTGTCAGTGACCGGTTAAGCCAATTCGTAGAACTGGGAACGAACTTCTTTACTAAGACACGCTGGAACCGAACGTTCATGATCATCCGATAGATCATGCCCGAGGTTCGGATACCCCTTTTCCTCGTTCCAGTCCTCCTTGGCCTCTTTCTCGCCGCTTCCGTCAAGGCCCAGGAATCTTCCGAGACCATCCCTCCGAACGTATCGCGGGATGCCGCAGATTCACTCCGGGCCAAGCTCGTCGCAATAAGAGCGGCTGAAACTTCACCGGCGCGGGCTCCGGACGCCGCAACGTCAATTCGGGTAACCGATGTCGAAATGGAATCTTTCATCTTCTTTTCAATGAAAGATGAGATTCCTGCCCATGTGCGGTCGATCAATGTGACCACCGAGTCAGGTTCGATCTCAGTCGCTGCAGAATTGAGTTTCGATTCCCAGGAGGGATCGGGTAATCCGATCGTAGACATCCTCTTGCGGAACCCCCACAGCCTTTTCGTGGGAGGGACCCTGGAGGGTCACGCCGGGGAAGGCACATTCGGGTTGCAGCAGGTCCGAGTGGACGGGTTTCCCGTTCCGATCGCAGTGGTCGAGGCCCTGGTCGAAAGGTTCGTTAAGCCTCGATTTCCCCAGGTCGATCTTAACGAGGACTTTCCTATCCCGTGGGGTATCGATGAAATCGCTCTCGCTCCGGAAGGCGCCACGATTACCTATTAGCAGGATGCTGCAAAGCCATCCATCCCCATATACTTGTCTGGTTTCACTACACACGCTCCTGTCTGGGATCAACGCGGCAACGTTGATCGGCTTGTTTGGAGTGTTTTCGTGAGAACCACCAGATAAGGGGCGTCCTTATTCGATAGGCTGGACCTGACGATGACTAAGCGAAAACGTCGGCTCGGGTCGAAAAGACAGCAGGGGTTCTCGAAGCGATGGGGCTGGCACTGGAGACGATGGATCCTGGTTGTTCCGATCACTCTCGTCTTACCGTTTGCATTGCTTGTTCGGATTTCAACCTGGATCTATTTAGAGCAGAATCTCAATGGCTGGGCATCCGTTGGGGCTGGAACAGCTGCGGCGACGCTGTTGATGGCTGCCGTTTTCTGGATCATCGGCCGAAGAATGGGACTGCAGCCGGGCCGACAGATCTTTTGGCTGATCGGACTCGTGTTCGCCGTCTATGGTGCGTATCTGCTTCTCTATGTGTCTGCCGCGAACGTCAAAACGGACGCCGTGAGAGCCACTTATGTTCAACTGCATCCAGTCCTCCGCGTTTCCATCAGCTCGTTTGTCCTGCTCGATCGGACGGCTGTCATAACAGATACGATGCGTACTCCGGAAGACTACCGTGATATGGGCCTGAGGACTCCAGGAACGTCCCTTCACTACAGACAGGGAGACGGTTTCGTTCATGCGGTGGACATCCGCACCGAAGGCCGCTTGCAACTGAGTAATATGATCATGACCGGCTATTTCAGGCTGATGGGCTTTTCCACGCTACGCCATGTTGGCACGGCTGACCATTTGCATGTGTCACTCCCTGTACGAGGATCATAGCGCTGTACTTCAGCAGAAATAGGATCGTTTCAGCGAGAGAAAGATCTGCCGGTATCGTATCTGGGCGCTTACAGCGACTTCGGAGGTCCCCATATGAAAGCCACAGGACGCTTAGTGAGGAACTCACATCGTACCGCCAGGTGCCGAAGTGGTGATCCTTATCCCGCTGCCACTTTTCGACACCCCGAATGCGAGTTGACAGGCGTGAAGCAGTCACGGCATTCATCTCTTCTGTGGCAGAAACGGCCCCTGGCAGTTGAGATCGCCTAGACGCCAGCTCATCCACACGACCATGCTGCTCGACCCGGGCTAACCCGCGCCTCCATGATGATGAAGCGGATTCCAGAGAAACGACGGACTTGCCGACACCGTAGCCTGAGCCTTGGGCTGCCGCAGATTGAAACGTCACTGCCGCAGTTAGGTGACTTCGCTCGACGTGGCTTCCCGCTTCGTGTCCCCAGCCAGTCGTTTCTTCCCCGCCTGCAGGAAGTCCTTGCTCCACCGGTAGTAAAGGTTGGACGGAATCCCTTCGCGTCGGCACAGTTCTGCGATGCTTTCTTCGCCTCGCAGCCCTTCCCACACGATTCGTACCTTCTCCTCAGACGAGTACTTCTTCCTCGTCTTCCGGCGAATCTCTCGTACCCGATTCTCTGCCGACACCTTCTCCTTCATTCGATCCTCCTTCAGATCGTTCTGATGACAAAAGTGTCTCTTAGTTTTTCAGGGAATTCTGTCCGAAATGCTCTGACGGGCTACATCGGAACAATACTCTCGAGGGTGAGGATCCGATAAGCGGTTAGCATACGGCTTTGGCCGAAAGCCCATCTAGTCCTGAGTTATAACCGAATCTGGTGTTTGAGGGATTGAAGAAAAGCGGCGTATCTGGTTGATTTGTTGTTTACAAGACTTCAAAGCAACCAAAGGAGATACGCCACTATGAGTAAGAGTATCGTTATTGAACTGGAAGATCGAGAAGCGATTGCAGACCCAGTGACCGACCTGCTGCGAACGGGGGCGCAACAGCTGATCCAACGCGCTGTGGAAGCCGAACTGTCCGAACTGCTATCCCAGCACGGCGATCGGCGAACCGAGACGGGCAAGGCTGGAGTGGTGCGCAACGGTTATCTGCCTGAACGCGAGCTGCAGACTGGCCTGGGTCCGGTAACGGTGCAAATCCCGAAGGTGCGCGCCAAGATGGGCGAAGCTGTGACGTTCCGCTCGGCCCTGGTACCCCCCTACATTCGGAAGACGCAGTCGATGGAAGCCGCCGTGCCGTGGTTGTATTTGAAAGGCGTCTCCAGCGGCGAGATGGGTGACGCCCTGAAAGTTCTTGTCGGTCCAAAGGCGCAGGGCCTGTCAGCGAGCACGGTATCGCGCTTGAAACAGGTCTGGGCTGAAGAGTACCGCATCGGGTGCGACCAGCGTTTGGACGCCGACCGCTGGGTCTATGTCTGGGCCGACGGTATCTACAGCGGACTTCGAGCTGAACAAACCAAGTTGTGTGCGTTGGTCGTAATCGGCGTGAATGAACGCGGAGAGAAGCGTTTTCTGGCGATCGAAGACGGTGTACGGGAATCGACACAGAGTTGGCGTGAGGTCTTGTTGAAGCTGAAGTCCCGAGGGATGAATATTCCGAAGTTGGCCATCGGTGACGGGGCGATGGGGTTCTGGGCCGCACTGGAGGAAATCTATCCCGAGACACGCCAACAACGCTGCTGGATGCACAAGACCATGAATGTGCTCAACTGCTTACCCAAGTCGGTCCAGGCGAAAGCGAAACAGGCACTGCACGCGATCTGGAAGGCTGAGACACACGCAGATGCCGAGAAGGCATTCGATCTGTTCATTGAAACCTATGAGCCGAAGTATCCGAAAGCCACTGTCTGCCTGCAGAAAGACAGAGAAGCACTGCTGGCCTTTTACGGCTTTCCGGCCAAGCACTGGCAGAGCATCCGAACGACCAATCCCATTGAATCGACCTTTGCCACCATTCGACACCGAACCAAGCGATCCAGAGGCTGCCTGACACGGGATGGAATGCTGCACATGATGTTCAAGCTGGGTCAGCGCGCTGAGAAGAACTGGCGACGATTACGAGGATTCGATGATCTGGTCAAGGTGACTACTGGAGTGAAATTCAACGATGGAATCGAAGTGACAAAGCTCGATCAGACCGCCGCTTGAATCAATCTCCTAAACACCACTTTTGACAATAACTCACTGCCGGCGACTGCCTCTTTCTAGCATTTACGTTCAACGGTCTGGACCACTTTTGTCCGTTTGGCCCTTGAAAATAAGAATGTCCTTATGGTACGAACTGTGACAAGGCGACGCGCGATTTGAGATACGAGTTATAACCGAATCTGGTGTTTGAGGGATTGAAGAAAAGCGGCGTATCTGGTTGATTTGTTGTTTACGAGACTTCAAAGCAACCAAAGGAGATACGCCACTATGAGTAAGAGTATCGTTATTGAACTGGAAGATCGAGAAGCGATTGCAGACCCAGTGACCGACCTGCTACGAACGGGGGCGCAAGAGCTGATCCAACGCGCTGTGGAAGCCGAACTGTCCGAACTGCTATCCCAGCACGGCGATCGGCGAACCGAGACGGGGAAGGTTGGAGTGGTGCGCAACGGTTATCTGCCTGAACGCGAGCTGCAGACTGGCCTGGGTCCGGTAACGGTGCAAATCCCGAAGGTGCGCGCCAAGATGGGCGAAGCTGTGACGTTCCGCTCGGCCCTGGTACCCCCCTACATTCGGAAGACGCAGTCGATGGAAGCCGCCGTGCCGTGGTTGTATTTGAAAGGCGTCTCCAGTGGCGAGATGGGTGAGGCCCTGAAAGTTCTTGTCGGTCCGAAGGCGCAGGGCCTGTCAGCGAGCACGGTATCGCGCTTGAAACAGGTCTGGGCTGAAGAGTACCGCATCGGGTGCGACCAGCGTTTGGACGCCGACCGCTGGGTCTATGTCTGGGCCGACGGTATCTACAGCGGACTTCGAGCCGAACAAACCAAGTTGTGTGCGTTGGTCGTAATCGGCGTGAATGAACGCGGAGAGAAGCGTTTTCTGGCGATCGAAGACGGTGTACGGGAATCGACACAGAGTTGGCGTGAGGTCTTGTTGAAGCTGAAGTCCCGAGGGATGAATATTCCGAAGTTGGCCATCGGTGACGGGGCGATGGGGTTCTGGGCCGCACTGGAGGAAATCTATCCCCAGACACGCCAACAACGCTGCTGGATGCACAAGACCATGAATGTGCTCAACTGCTTACCCAAGTCGGTCCAGGCGAAAGCGAAACAGGCACTGCACGCGATCTGGAAGGCCGAGACACTGGCAGACGCCGAGAAGGCATTCGATCTGTTCATTGAAACCTATGAGCCGAAGTATCCGAAAGCCACTGTCTGCCTGCAGAAAGACAGAGAAGAACTGCTGGCCTTTTACGGCTTTCCGGCCAAGCACTGGCAGAGCATCCGAACGACCAATCCCATTGAATCGACCTTTGCCACCATTCGACACCGAACCAAGCGATCCAGAGGCTGCCTGACACGGCATGGAATGCTGCACATGATGTTCAAGCTGGGTCAGTGCGCTGAGAAGAACTGGCGACG
>CBDCFM010000015.1:0-372135 GCA_965216035.1 Terriglobia bacterium | reverse complement strand
CATGGGCCATCGGAATGTAGGTCAGATCCGCGCACCAGGCCTGATTCCCTCGCGTGACCCGGATGTCGCCGAGCAGGTACGGGTACACGACGTGTCCGGGGGCGCGGCGGGACGTGAAGGGCCTCGGAGCGACCGATCGCAGGCCCATGAGTCGCATCAGGCGACGGACGCGCTTCCGGCCGACACGATGCCCAGCGCGGCGCAGCTCGCGCGTCATCTGACGCGATCCGTACCAGGGCATCTCCAGGTACAGTTCGTCGATGACACGCATCAGAGCCACATTCCGCTCACTCTCGCCGCGTGGCCGGTAATACCAGCTCGACCGACTCATTCCGACCAGCTCACACTGTCGTGCCACGCTCAGGTTACGCTTCTTCGGTTCGATCATCTTCCGCCTCCGATCCACGCTCAGCGGTCGAAGGCTCCGGCCAAAAAATCCCGCTCCACCACAAGCTCTCCGATCTTAGCCTGGAGCCGTCGGATCTCGTTCTCGGTGTCCTTACCCGACGCCTCACGGCGCCCTTTGAACGCGTCTTTCACGCTGTCGAGCGCATCACGTTTCCACTTCGCGATCATGTTCGGATGGATCTGGTAGCGGGAAGCGAGTTCCGCCATCGTCCCGTCGCCTCGCAGCGCTGCGAGCGCCACCTTCGCCTTGAATTCAGGGGAGAAATTCCGTCGTTTTGCCATCGTCGTAAGGTCCTCTCATTTGTGGAGAGTCCACCTTATAACGCTGTCCGATTTTTGGGGTCCACTTCTGGACGACATCGGTCGGCTCCGAAATGGCACGGTCGCAGCTGTTGCAGCAGAACATCCATAATAACGCGGTACGGGGACTACGAAATCACGATCACGAATCTCACACGGGACCAGCAATTCACGCCGATCCTCGCCGTCACTCACAATGAAGGTGTCAGGCTGTTCGAGCTCGGCGCCCCGGCCAGCGAAGAGCTGGAAATCCTGGCGGAGAGTGGCGACATTACGCCCTTGATGACCGCACTCCGTGGTAGGGACGGGGTGCTTGACATTGCCGCAAGTGCGGGACTGCTTCCTCCTGGCGAGTCAGTGACTCTACAGGTGCGGGCCGGGGGCAACATGAGGCATTTCAGTCTCGCCTCGATGCTGATTCCCACCAATGACGCATTTTTCGCCGTCAACGGGTCGCCGCTTCCCAGGGGCAGGCGGTTGTTGACGATCGACTCCCCTGTCTATGACGCCGGTACCGAGCGCAATGATGAGACTTGCGCGTCGATCCCCGGTCCGCCTTACGACGAGTGTGGCGGACCCGGCCTTGGAGGTTCACCGGCAGGAGAAGAGGAGGGACACGTTTTCATCCACGCCGGTATCCACGGGATCGGAGACTTTGACCCGGCACGGCGCGACTGGCGTAATCCCGCGGCCCGGATCAATGTTCGACGCATGTGGTAGGCGACATTCGTAGTTTGAAGTCAATTACTGCCTGAGCTAGAAAATCGGGGAGCGGGGCCCGTCCTGCCCCCGATTCAGTACCTCGGTTCTGGTCACCTCGATAGCCGGCGTTGGCTGGGGGGTGGGGTCGCCTCAACTCCCAATCAAGTAACCGCTTCTGTTCTTTTAAGTTCAATGTGACTGCCTCCATAATCCCGACAGGGTGAGGGAATCACTGAACAGTTGTCGTGTGACACAATCATTAAACAATTACACGCCTTGAGACTATTCTTGCCGACCTAAGGCACCTATAGTTCTATTTACACTGACGATTGCTTTCGGTTTGTCCGGACGCGAACCTCCCCGTTTCGGGTTCTTTCGCAATGTGTCGGTCAGCTTCACAATGCAAATTCAAGCAGGACACAGCGAAACACACGACGCACCATCCATGATGCGCATTCCGGAAGGACGGTTTTGGATGGGCTCCAATCATCACCTTCCTGGGGAAGCCCCGCGGCACCGGGTTTTCACCGACGCATACGATATTGCGCAAACGACAGTGATGCGACGTGAATATGCACACTTCCTCAAGGTTACGGATTGGACCGAGCCGCGGGGATGGAAGGAGCTGGCATTTGCCGACCCGAATCAGCCGGTCGTTGGTGTGAACTGGTTTGACGCTATTGCCTATTGCGAGTGGTTGTCCAAACGAAACCGAAAGACCTATCGATTGCCCAGGGAGGCGGAATGGGAAAAGGCATGCAGGGGAGGTACTGACGACAGACCATACGCCTGGGGCCACGAGGCGCCTGAATCCCTCGAATACTTTCGAGGCGAATGGCTTGCTCCACGCCCGGTGGCCTCGTCACCCGCCAACGCCTATGGCCTGTTCAACATGGGAGACAACGTCCACGAGTGGTGCGCAGACTGGTACGCGCCCGACTACTACAAGATCTCTCCGACAAGGAATCCAATGGGACCGGAGTCCGGCACCCGCCGTGTTTCCAAGGGTGGATCCTGGCGACACAAGGTCAAGGCGTCGAGGGCCGCACAGCGAAGCAGCCTCCCTCCGGGTTACAGGTATACGGACTACGGATTCCGGTTGGCCCGGAGCGTAGGGCCGGAGTAGCTAGCTTTTCGTGATCCCCACCCGAGGGTCGAAGTGCGGGATTCGGTCCACCCTGACAGCACCGATGTATTCGCCCACGATTCGGTTTTGCCCGAACGGGCCAGATAACTTAGCATGGAGCAGACCGGAGGATAGAACATGTCCATAAATGATTTCTTTCGAGCCGTTCGGCGTCTACCCGTCGGCCACCACACATATGATGGAACGCACCTCGACCGACAGCGGATCGAGCCCGATCCTGGACTCGTAGGACTGGACGTTTGCTGCGACCACAGGCGAACGTTTCGAGATGCACATCCAGTTTGAACGGGCTGTCGGCAACAGGCGGAACCCCAGGCACACAAAGTTTTACTCTTCAATCACCTTCGTCTTCGAACTGAGACACTACGCTTGATCGTCTCGCGTTGACCTCAAGTAGCGCCTCCGATAGAATCGCAGCGCTTTGGCCACCCACATGAGCACTCAATCCCCATCAACGAAATCGAAGTCCGAAACAGTGCCCCAAAGGTATTGGCGTCGCAACATCCGGATCATGGCAACGCTTATTTTTGTTTGGGCGCTGGCTGGCCTGGGGGCAGGAGTGCTCTTCGCGGACCTGTTAAACGCCTACACGCTTCCGGGAACCGGATTCCCTCTTGGCTTTTGGTTTGCTCACCAGGGAAGCATCATTGCGTTTGTCCTGATCATCCTCGCCTATTGTCTTTTGATGAACAGCCTGGACGCCCAACATCATCGGGAGATTGAGCAGGCCCGTGACGGGGGTGGCCGTTGAGCGTACAAGCCTGGACCTACGTATTTGTCGGGCTCACTTTCGGCCTCTACCTCACAGTCGCCTGGCTGAGCCGCGTTCGTGACACGAAAGGGTTTTATGTCGCCGGACAGGGAGTGCCCTCACTTGCGAACGGAATGGCGACTGCGGCGGACTGGATGAGCGCCGCGTCCTACATTTCCATGGCGGGTCTGATCTCAACTATGGGATACGCAGGGGGTGTTTACCTCATGGGCTGGACCGGTGGGTTCGTGCTATTGGCTCTCCTGATCGCCCCGTATCTCCGAAAGTTCGGGCACTACACGGTGCCGGATTTCATCGGCGACCGGTATGAGTCCAACGTAGCCCGGATGGCTGCGGTAATCTGCGCGATCTTCGTGTCGTTCACCTACGTCGCCGGACAGATGCGCGGCGTCGGGGTCGTCTTCAGCCGTTTTCTGGAGGTGGATATCAACGTCGGTGTGGTCATTGGCATGGCGATTGTATTTGTGTACGCCACACTGGGCGGCATGAAAGGGATTACCTGGACACAGGTCATCCAATACTGGGTCCTGATCACCGCTTTCCTCATACCCGCAATCGCTATCAGTATCCGACTCACCGGAAACTTCTTTCCTCAAGTAGGTCTTGGAGGCGAACTGATTGAGGGCGTCGATGGTTCCGGCGTATACCTGCTGGAACGCTTGAATCAGATTCAGACCGATCTTGGCTTTGCGGCCTACACCGACACGTTCGTCGGCGGTTGGGACCGGGCCAACGTCTTTCTCGTCACTCTGGCGCTGATGGTCGGCACGGCCGGACTGCCACACGTGATCGTCCGATTCTACACAGTCAAGTCCGTTAAGGCCGCGCGATGGAGTGCGTTCTGGGCACTGTTCTTCATCTCAATGCTCTACCTGACGGCACCCGCGACCGCGGCGTTCGCGCGCTATTTCATGATCGACAGCCTGAACGGCCGAACCGCCGAGCAATTGCCGCAGTGGTTTGAAAATTGGGAAAGGACCGGCTTGATTCTATGGTTGGACGACGGCGACGGAAGGTTCCGGTACGCCGAGGGCGACGATAATGAAGTCTTTCGAAACGGGACCTTAGCCGCAGCGGAATTGGCGTCGCTCAGAACCGGTCATCAGCAGTGGCTCGACACCGCAGGCGCTCAGGGCGGCGACGGACGGATTGCACTGAGGAACGCCGGGTTGTCAGGGCCGGACCGGGATATTATCGTGCTGGCCACTCCTGAAATGGCGGGGCTGGCCAATTGGATTGTGGCGCTCGTTGCGGCCGGTGGCCTTGCCGCCGCGCTTTCAACCGCCAGCGGCCTCCTGCTGGTGATCTCGTCCAGCGTCGCCCACGATCTCTATTTCCGCATCCTCCGGCCGGGTGCCACCGAAGCCCAAAGGCTGCTGGTGGGACGAGCGGTGATCGGCATCGCCGTCGTCATCGCAGGGATTTTTGGCATCTATCCCCCCGGATTCGTCAGCCAGGTCGTCGCGTTTGCCTTCGGGCTGGCTGCGGCCAGCTTCTTTCCCGCAATAGTTCTGGGTATCTTCAGCAGACGCGTGGGAACCGTGCCTGCCGTTTCGGGCATGATGATCGGGATTTCCTTTACAGCCTTTTACATCATCGCAACGGTCTTCTTTGGAATGGACCGATGGACATTCGGATTCCTCCCCGCAGGTATCGACCCCCAGGGGATTGGGACAGTTGGCATGATGCTGAACTTCGCTGTCACTCTGGGACTCACCCGGTTTTTCCCGCCTCCAAGCGCCACGACACGGAAACTGGTCGACCGAATCCGAGAACCCGAACCTTCAGGCGCCGCGGTCAAGATTGAAACCGCACCTTTGCATTGATTCACGCGGAGAGAATCACTCCAAAGCGGCGGCACCCTTCGAGAGCTCCGCTGACTTTGAACCCTGCCAAGGGGGCAACAGCCCATCCTCACTTCGCGCCTGCAACCCGAAGACCCCTGCGCGCGGTCCTCGGGACCTCTGCCACGGGCTGCTAAGGGACGAGCCGAGCGTATCAAAGGAGACCGAGCAATCGCGTGGGGTTCTGCTTCGACATCTGATCGATTTCCGCTTCAGTAAAACCCCTTGCCTTTAAGGCAACCAGGAAATCCGCGAAGCCGTCCGGCGGTAACTCGTTTTCCTCCTGCCCTAAGTCTGAAGACAGAATGCAGAATTCGGGGCCGATCCTCCGGATGGCGTCCACGAACCGATCGACCCGTGCCGGCGCGTCCGGGGTTCTCATTGAGCTTCCGACGAACTCTATAAACGCGCCCAGTTCTGCCGCCTCCCGCATCTGGCCGATATCCATAAGTATGGGTTCATTCATCGCGTGGGTGACGACCATGCGCCCGACGCCCTGCATACGCCCCTCGCGCAACAACATCAGGCCCTCTTCCGCGGTCGAGTGACCGGTGGCGAGTATCAGGTCGTGTTCAGCGATGATCGTGATGACTTCCTTCACTTCAGGCAACAGCTCACCCCCACGTGACACACGCACGAAGGAGCGGTCCTCTTCGGAATATCGCACCTGGTTCTCGGAGTCGAAGGTCGGCATCCAGACGAAACGGCCCCAGCCTCCGGAAACCCGTGTCATGTACCGCACAGCCGCCGGGTTGATTCCGCCCACGGTGAGGTTCAGGTCGATCCCCCCAAACACTTCTATGCCGGGAACCTGCCGGCGCACGATGTAAGCGAGCCCTGCGGTTGAAACGTAGTGGTTCTTCAACACAATCGCGCGCATTCGGGCCGACAGCGCCAGTTCTGCAGCTTCGATCCCATCGACTGACCGTGCCCGGTCATCCGGAAAGGCATGCACGTGGATATCAACGGCGCCGTCGAGCGCACGGGAAACCTCAGATTCTCCAGTGCTCTGACCGGTTCCGCTGCACCCGAATTCAGTCGAGGTCAGCGCGCCGAGAAGCAATATTGATGACAGGATCGACTGAAAGACTCTCAGTAACATCGTTTCCCCCCAGCTATCGATCGCCCGCCACAGACACCGCGTGCCTCGAAACAGCAATCGTTGTTCGGGCTCGGCGCGGCAGCTGCGGCCGCATCGGTCACAGTGACAGCTAGCCCCTATATTTCACGGATAGGACCAGAAAAGGCCCCCCTGTTTGGCATAAAGCGTTTGACGAGAAACGTTTAAAAACCCAAACGGAGACGGCCCTTATGAGAGCAGAGTGTAACCAAGCCACGTTCGAATTTCACGGACTTTTTCAACGGAAAGTGAAGGCGCGATTCGACGGCGGAAAGATCACCTCCGACGCGGGTGTTCTGCTGTTGAGGGAAGTCGAGAAGCGGACGGGTTTGATCGCCGGACTGGAGCAGTGTTTTACCGATCACCGGGACCCGAGGTTGATCGAACACAGCGTGAAGGAGTTGTTGGGCCAGCGGATTTATGGACTGTGCTTGGGCTATGAGGACCTGAACGACCACGACCAGCTACGGACCGATCCGATGCTGGCCGTGGCGGTGGAGAAGGCCGATCCACTGGGAAAAAACCGGCGGCAGGCCGGAGACCGGGGAAAGGCGTTGGCAGGCAAGTGCACGCTGAACCGGTTGGAACTGACCGCAGAGCAGGTCGATGGCCAGGAGCGGTACAAGAAGATCGCCATGGATGGCGACAAGATCGACCGGTGGATGGTCGACGCGTTTATCGCGGCCCACGAATCGGAGCCCTCTGAGATCGTTCTGGACCTGGATGCCACCGACGATACGATCCATGGCAACCAGGAAGGACGGTTCTTTCACGGCTACTACGGCCACTACTGCTACCTGCCGTTGTACATCTTCTCGGGAGAACATCTGCTGTGCGCCCGGCTCCGGCGTTCCAACATTGACGGGGCCGACGGAGCGGTGGATGAGTTAGAGCGCATCGCCGGTCAGATCCGACAGGTGTGGCCCACAGTATCGATCATCATCCGGGCCGACTCGGGCTTTTGCAGGGATGAACTGCTCGCCTGGTGTGAATCCCATCCGGTCGATTATGTGATCGGGTTGGCCAAGAACAGTCGTCTCAAGCAAGAAATCGCTGAAGAAAGGGTTCAGGCGGAAGCGGAGTTTAACGCCACCGGGAAACCGGCGCGGGTGTTTAAGGATTTCCAGTACCGGACTCTAAACAGCTGGACCCGCGCGCGACGCGTCGTCGGCAAGGCGGAGTTCCTGGACAAGGGCGCCAATCCCCGATTCATCGTGACCTCCCTGCCGCCGGAACGCTTCCAAGCCCGCGCTTTGTATGAGGACTTCTACTGCGCGCGGGGCGACATGGAGAACCGTATCAAGGAACAGCAGTTGGACCTATTTGCGGACCGGACCAGCGCGGCGACCATGCGCGCCAATCAGCTCCGGCTCTATCTCTCCTCAGCTGCGTACATGCTCATGCATGCCCTGCGACGCCTCGGGCTCAAAGATACCGCGATGGCCCATGCCCAGTGCGGGACCATCCGTCTGAAGCTTCTCAAAATCGGCGCCCGAATCCGCCTGACGGTCCGCAACGTCTGGATCTCTATGTCGGAGGCCTATCCCTATCCCGAAACCTTCGCCCTTATCATGCGGAACCTGCAGTCGATTCCGCTTCGTTGCTGACGACACGATTCACCCGCAACCGAAAAACTCACTTCTTCATCTGCACAGGGCCGAGGTCTGCCTCCACACGCCGAATCATGCCCCTGTCGTGCCAAACGAGTCGACCTCACGTCCTCAACAACGACTGATTCCCCCGATTCACCGACTCCAGGATTCAGAACTCGCCGCAATTCGTTTCTCGTACCCGAAAACCAGCCGATTCCCGGATTGGTGACCCATCCGGGCTAGCTTATAAAGTTTCGCGCCGCCGCGTCAATGCAGGCGGTCGCTCCCGTCGTCACCTCGAGACCGAAGACCGTCTAGCTATGAATTCCAGCAGAGTTGTGAACACCGGGCCATCAAATGGCCCGGTGCGCTTTGCGACAAAAACCGGCGAGAAATGCAGGTTGAACAGTCGTCAACGAGGGAAAACAGCCCATCAAATGATCGTGGCGGCGGAGGGTCGACGGGGGTGTTGACCGCCGTCGGGTGGGGACGATTCTTGAGACTGGGAGGAGGCATAAGTTGGGACCCGGGGAGTGGGCATCGTCGCCAACCGGGCCCCCGACCCGAGCCTCCAGTATTCAGTCATTGCTGAACACCTGGAGACCTTCCTCTGCCCCTGGGCCAGCGTCCCCGGCCGAAGGGCACGACTCCCATCATTGTGGGTCCGCTGCTGGGGGTCGAAAAAGTTGCTGCGCCGGGTCCGCCACACCGGGTTCACCTTCGGTGCGATCGATGTTCAACTCGAAGGGGAGACCCGACTGGGTGAGGAACCGCATGTGGCCCGAAGAGGTGAGGCCATTTGTTCCGCTGTAGAGGATGACCTGAGTAGAAAAGCCGCCCGAATTCACGATGTGAGGGGAAAAAAGATCGGTCTGGGGGAGGGCGTTTTCGTCCGAAGCCGGTGTGGATGCCATCAGAAACTCACCGCGCTCATTGTAATTGACCCGCATTCCCAGCACGGACATGCCCGACGCAGAACTCGTCGAAGCGCGCAAGACGCCTTTGAAGTATTCCGGCAGGGATGCGAATCCCTCAATCTCGGTCAGGAACACGGAGCGCTGGCCGTCGGCCGGTATGATAAGCGTTTCGCTGAGTCCGGTCGAGGTGCCCGCCAAGTCCGTCAATTCCAAATCCACGGCTATCGGAACCGCCGAAGGATTGGCGATCGCGACACCCGACTGTACCCATCCCGACCCAAGGGCACCGAGGTTCACACCAGCTTGTACATAAAGCCGGAAGGCAGTCGACGTGTCCACCGCGAGCACTTCCGCCGTCGCAATCGTGGTGTCTATATTCCGGTAAGAGAATACGGCATGCCCGGTCGGGGCGACGATGGGAGACAATCCGTCCGCCTTCGCCGGTGTGACGCGGATCGAACCAATTTGCACGCTGCTTCCCGTCCCCGACGTCTGAAGTTTTCGCGAGCCATTCGGCGGCAGCGTGTAGGTGAAGCTAGTATGGACAACTCCGTTTACGCTTATGGCTACGGGAACGCCAGGCGTAACCGAGTCCCCCTGGCCGTAGAACTCAACCGTGCCCGTGATCCACCAGTTTGTGGGATTGACCAGCACCAGTTCCGTGATCCACCCTCGACCATCGACGAAATGCGGGTATATCGTCACTCCCGACGATGGAGAAGAATCTAAGTCCACCACCGGCAGCGTGGACACCAGAAACTCCGACCGCTGGTTGGTAAACCCACGAATAGCGATGACGGAAACGGGCAACGAGGACTCGAAGGTGAAGGTGCCCGAAACAGAGCCGGCATTGAAGGGCTCTTCGCTCAGGAACTTTGCGATTTGCCCGTTGCCGGGAATGACCATCACGCCCGAGCCATAGTCGATGCCGCCGCTGTCGGTAAAATGAAACGACACCGTGGCGTCCTGCAGATTCGGATTCGCCATCGCGATTCCCGTATTCACCGGACTGAGGACTTCCGCGTAGATCAGGCCCGACCGGGTCAGAGCTGCCGCCGGCACTGCGGCTTCGTGGATCAGCACGCCGTTCTGGCGGAAGCTGTAGATGGCCAGACCGTCCGGCGCACTCTGGCCCGCATCCGGTGTGATGTGAGCATAGCCGACCTCAATCTCCCCCGGGCCACCGTTTATTGACAGCGACGTACCGCCGAGATCGGGTACGGTGAACGCTTCTACGTTCGGCTCCACAGCCGTAGGCGTGGCATCCCGGATCAGCCGCAACGTCGTCGTCCGCTTCGTGCCGTCGGACGAGGTGACAAGAATCGTGATCACAGTCTCACCGACTGGGAGGTTGCCGGCTCGATAGCGCCGACCCGAGCGACCCCCCGTCTGGTCGTTGATCCTGATTTTGGCGTCACTGTGGGCGGTCTCGATGGTCACCCAGACTTGTCTCACTTCGAATGCGACCTGGTCCATGTAGTCGGTCACTTCAGGATCAAACTCCGGAGTCATGGTCCCTACCGACAGCGTCAACGTCCCCAGGTCGGCGTTGCTGGATTCTTCGGGCTCGCCCGCATCGTCGTCCTTCGTCATCGCCGTCACGATCTGGTCGGCTACAGCATCATATTCATCAACTCGAGTTCGCGTCATCGACGCTGACCGTGATGCTTGTGTTCTGGTTCCCGTCGTCCAGGGCATCGTCGACGCCCGTGACGGTCACACCCTGCGGCGCGGCCCAGTCCCCGTTGGTGAACGTCAGGCTCGCCGGAGTTACCGTCGCCTCGCCCGTGTCCCCGCTGACCACCGTTAGGACCACATCCGAGACCGGTTGGGCATCCAACACGACTGTGAACGTGTCTGTCGTTCCCGACTCGTTCACCGTCGTCGCCGATACCGTCTGATCCGCTAGCGGGTCGTATGCGTCGTCGGAATTCGCGTCATCTACGCTGATTGTGATCGTTGTATTCTGGTTCCCGTCACCCAGGACGTCGTCCACTCCCGTTACGGTCACTGTCTGCGCCGTGTCCCAGTTCCCATTGGTGAACACCAGCGGGGTCGGTAGCGCCGTCGCTTCGCCCGTATCTCCGCTCGTCACCGTCAACTCCACGTTCGTCACCGGTTGGGCATCCAACACGACTGTGAACGTGTCGGTGGTTCCAGACTCGTTCACCGACGTCGACCCCCCCCGCCTCCACTATCGTGAAGCCGGTCACTTCGTCATCCACCGTCGTCGCCGATACCGTCTGATCCGCTAACGGGTCGTATGCGTCGTCGGAATTCGCGTCATCTACGCTGATTGTGATCGTTGTATTCTGGTTCCCGTCACCCAGGATGTCGTCCACTCCGATTACGGTCACTGTCTGCGCGGTGTCCCAGTTTCCGGTCGTAAAGACCAGCGGGGTCGGCAGGGCCGTGGCTTCGCCCGTGTCCCCGCTCGTAACCGTCAACTCCACATTGGTGACCGGCTGCGCATCCAGGACCACCGTAAACGTGTCCGTCGTGCCGGACTCATTCACGGATGTACTGCCACCCGCCTCCACAATCGTGAAGCTCGCCACTTCGTCATCCACCGTCGTCGCCGATACCGTCTGATCCGACAGGGGATCGTAGGCATCGTCGGAGTTCGCATCATCCACGCTAACTGTGATCGTTGTGTTCTGATTCCCGTCCGTCAGGGCATCGTCGACGCCGGTTACGGTGACCGTCTGTGCCGTGTCCCAATTCCCCGTCGTGAACACCAGCGGGGTCGGCAGCGCAGTGGCTTCGCCTGTGTCGCCGCTCACCACCGTCAACTCCACATTCGTCACCGGCTGGGCATCCAGGACCACGGTGAATGTGTCCGTCGTGCCACTCTCATTCACAGACGTGCTGCCACCCGATTCTACGATCGTGAAGCCGGCGACTTCGTCATCGGCAGTGGTAGCGGAGACCGTCTGATCCGACAGTGGATCGAATGCATCGTCGGAGTTCGCATCATCCACGCCTATCGTGATCGTTGTGTTCTGATTCCCGTCCGTCAGGGCATCGTCGACGCCGGTTACGGTGACCGTCTGTGCCGTGTCCCAATTCCCCGTCGTGAACACCAGCGGGGTAGGCAGCGCTGTCGCCTCGCCTGTGTCGCCGCTCACCACCGTCAACTCCACATCGTCACCGGCTGGGCATCCAATACGACCGTGAAGGTATCGGTCGTGCCACTCTCATTCACGGACGTGCTGCCACCCGATTCCACGATCGTGAAGCTCGCCACTTCGTCGTCCACCGTCGTCGCCGACACCGTCTGATCCGACAGCGGGTCGTAGGCATCATCGGAATTGGCATCATCCACGCTAACGGTGATCGTTGTGTTCTGATTCCCGTCCGTAAGGGCATCGTCGACGCCGGTTACGGTGACCGTCTGTGCCGTGTCCCAATTCCCCGTCGTGAACACCAGCGGGGTCGGCAGCGCTGTCGCCTCGCCTGTGTCGCCGCTCACCACCGTCAACTCCACGTTGGTCACCGGTTGGGCATCCAATACGACCGTGAAGGTATCGGTCGTGCCACTCTCATTCACGGACGTGCTGCCACCCGATTCCACGATCGTGAAGCCGGCGACTTCATCGTCCACCGTCGTCGCCGACACCGTCTGATCCGACAGGGGATCGAATGCATCGTCGGAGTTCGCGTCATCCACGCTCACCGTCACCGTCGTGTTCTGATTCCCGTCCGTCAGGGCGTCGTCCACTCCCGTTACAGTCACTGTCTGCGCGGTGTCCCAGTTGCCTGTCGTGAATACCAGCGGGGTCGGCAGCGCCGTGGCCTCGCCTGTGTCGCCGCTCACCACCGTCAACTCCACGTTCGTCACCGGCTGCGCGTCCAATACGACTGTGAATGTGTCGGTCGTACCACTCTCATTCACGGACGTACTGCCGCCCGATTCCACGATCGTGAAGCCGGCGACTTCATCGTCCACCGTCGTCGCCGACACCGTCTGATCCGACAACGGGTCGTACGCATCATCGGAATTGGCGTCATCCACACTGATCGTGATCGTCGTCAGCTGGTTCCCGTCAACCAGGGCGTCATCGACACCCGTCACCGTTTGCGCGGTGTCCCAGTTCGTATTCGTAAACGTCAGCGGAGACGGACTGACCGTCGCCTCGCCCGTGTCTCCACTCGTTACCGTCAACTCCACGTTCGTCGCCGATTGCGCGTCCAGCACCACCGTGAACGTATCCGTCGTGCCGCTCTCGTTAGACCGACGTGCTCCCACCCGATTCCACGATCGTGAACCCCGGCGGCTGCGCCAGCGCTTGGCCGGAAAATCCGAGCAACAGCACCAGCACCGTCAAGGAAACGGCGGGAAGCACGCAGCTTGTCCACCGGCGGGCGCCGGCCAACACTCGCGGCAGGTGAGACCCGATCACAGCCCCACCTCGTAGACGGTCGATGGAAACTGAGTCAGGTTCTTTCCGGAATGGTGGGTGGGAGGGGCCCTTCGGGCCTTCAATGTGACGCAAATATAGCGGGGCCTTCCCCAATGAACGCGGAAGGAGGAAATGGAGTAAGCATGTCCTCGTCTGCGACAGATTCAAACGACTAAATATCCTTAAAAATCAATCAGTTAAACGCGATCTGACCCTGCACCCCCGTGTATCGGAATTCGATTTTGGGCCGGTGGCTCTTTGAGCTCTATCGGTTGGCGAAAGACAAGGCTTTAGGAATGTGTGATTTAAGTCGCCTGCCCCGGATTTCGTCACAGCGCGGCCTCCGTCTCTGTCGAGTGCGCATCCCCCTCCATGGAGTTGCAATCGGCTTGCCACGGCTATTCCTGAAGGGTCCGCCTGCGGTGTCCGCTCGCCGCCGCCGGTTCGAGGAGCGTACCAGCATCAGTATAGACCTTTTAATGTGCGCTTTACAACTATTCATGCCCGGCCGGAGGCCTTTCAGCAGCGATCGTGATATGACTCCGGGGGAGGGAGTCCCACCGCGCCTGGAAGCCACAAAACTGTCGGAAACGTCGTCGGAGTGACGGTCGAAAGGGGATCAGCGTGTGAGTGTGGAGACGGGGGTCCGATTCAATGGGTTTATCACGGTCGCGATTGAGTTCATCGTTAAACGCATTCTGGAGCCGATTCATTGGAAAACGTTCGTGACGTTCACCTTAGAAGTCAATGGCAATAGTCCAGGTTGAGGAACCGGTGATCGATCTTGCAGAGGGTGGTCTCGGCGCAGGCAGACTCCTTCCCCAAGAGGAAGGACCGATTCCCCATCACTTATTGGAAACGTCTACAGGTATGGAGTCTCAAGCTCAAATATTCCGGGTTCCCCACCACGTAGCCGCCGTCAAGCATGCGTAGGCGAGAAGGAGCACTGAAGACCGTCGGGCCCCGACTATCCGCCCGTGCCGCATTTAAATGGTGGGGCTCACGTCCGGGTCCGTCGTATCATGCCGGGCAGACTGAAAACCGCCCACTACGCAAGTGACAAGCCACGAGGAGTGAACGTCATGAAAAGAAACCTTCGAGGGTCGATTCTGCGGCTGTGTGTCGTCGCGTGTGGCCTCGCCGTATTTCTGGGCAGCACACGAGATCTGGCTTCCGCGTACGCCCAGGGAAGGAATTTCGACGCGGTCGAGGTTCAGGTCACACGGGTGCAGGGAAATGTCTACATGCTCGTCGGTGCCGGCGGAAACGTCACCATACAGGTTGGCGATGATGGCGTCTTGCTCGTGGACACTCAGTTCGCTCCGATCGCTCCGAAAATCCTGGCAGCGGTGCGAGAACTGTCGGACAAGCCTATTCGCTACATCATCAACACCCACGTCCATGGTGATCACGCCGGCGGGAACGAGGCGCTGGCCGCGCCGAGCGGTGCGACGATCATCGGGCACGAAAACGTTGTCAAGGTGATGAGCTCCGAACGTTCCGGCACCCCAAACGATCGTTTCATTGTGGGCCGGGGGTTCTGGCCGACGGAAACGTACACGGACCGGAAGACGATTCATTTCAACGGCGAAGACATCGACATCATTCACATCCCAGCCGCCCACTCCACCGGTGACAGCATTGTGTTTTTCAAAGGCTCGAACGTGATCAGCGGCGGAGATGTATTCGCCATCACTCGGTATCCGATCGTCGATTTCGATGGGGGCGGCCGCGTACAGGGGATGATCGCCGGGCTGGACCAGATCGTCGCGCTCTCAAATCCCATCAATGCAGACAGCCGTACCTATGTGGTTCCGGGGCACGGCCGGCTATGCGATCGAGAAGACGTCATCAAGTATCGGGACATGTCGATCGTCCTGAGATACCGCGTCCAGGACATGATCCGCCAGGGCATGACGCTCGAGCAGGTAAAGGCTGCCCGGCCCACACGCGAATATGAACCCTTATACGGCGCGACGAGCGGGCTGGGTGCGACCGACAGCTTTATCGAGGACCTGTACTATTCCCTCACCGCCCGAGACTGAGGGTTTCGGTCAACCTCAAGTGCCGGGGCCGGCGGGACGTTTTCGATGCAATTTGATTGAGCCGCCGTCTCCGGCGCGCAGGGGGCGAACGCACGCAAAGTGAACATCCTTCGATGTACGCCGTTCAATGACGGTACTTGATTGCGGGAAACGCGGGGGTACTGTGGCGCGGTGTGCGCGTCGGTGCTTTACCGCTCAGACTCGACAGGTAACATCAATCTTCGTCTAAGGGACCACACCGGCAGCGGGATCGCGGACTCTCCTGTTAAACTCCTGCTCCTCGGTGGGCACGCAGAACAGTTCTACAATCTCCTGGCCTTCCGGAGCCAGTCGCATGACTTTAGTTTCGCTAACCCAGGGTGTCAGGTAGGCCTTTGGGGCGTCAATCGTCATGACAAGCTCCAAGGTTTCCGCGTCAACCCGCCAATAGCGCTCCTCCAGACGCATGTCGTCGCTGACCGGATGTCCGAAATGATCGAGCCACGTGCGTTCGTCAAAACCGATTGAATCAACGATGAAGGTGTCCCCCTCCCACCGACCGACGGAATAGCCCATCCATCTCGGAAAAGGATTCTCTGGAAGTTCCCGTCCGTCCGTCCAGATTTCCCGCCATACGTGGGCCCACTCAAAGAACTGCAGGACGCGGCCAGGAGTCTCCAGGATCTCCATGGGATAAATCGAGACTTCGAGAAAGAGATTGCGGGGCATGCCCAGAGGATCACAGGTCCCCATGGGGTCATTGCCCACGCCCGGAGGCACCGCTCTGGATCCGTATCCAGGCCGTGTCTGGCGAACTTAGACTGCCCCCAGGCCGTCAAAGGAGGCACCTCGTCGCTCATAGTCAGAACCCGGCTGGTCCGGGTCCACACACCATTGAGGTTGCTCTGGGCGGTTTGTGCGGCTGCGACAGACGAGCAAACCAGGCTTGCCACTAGAACACAGGCGAAACTGATCAAACGATCTTGCATTCTTGAAACCCCTGTCGTTGCGGGGATCTTATCGATCTCCAGTGCCCACAATCTGCTCGCCGTTGAGAACCATGGGCTCGTCTCTTTCGACAACCCCAACCGGTGTGCCCGCCTTGGATGGGTGGAGGCTCAGAGTGATCTCGTCGCCTGGCTTCATCATATCCCGGGTCCAGCCCGCTCTCAGTAGAATGCCGGGGCTGTTCAACTCACCGGCCCAGTGGACGACAGAACCGGATTCGTCTGTGACATCGAAATAGAGCTGGCTGTGGGGGTTTGCCATGCGAAACTCCGTCACGACGCCAGTTAAGGCGACGACTCTGGTCTGGTCGTAGGAAATGTTGGTCCCGTGGTGGGCGATGGTCGTGGGGCAAACTGCTAAAAGCCCGATCACGAATAGCGAAGATGTCGGTCGCTTCGTTTTCATCTGACACCTCTCAGTAGACCCGTTAAGAGACGAGTGCTGGCGTGGACTTCCACGTTCACACGACAGCGAACACGGTGGATCCAGGCTCAATCCAACTGCACGTCGGAAGGCGCGCATTCCCCACCCCGACACCGATTGTTATCCTCACACACCATTTCAAAAAGACCGTCCCAGGTCGGTTTGAGTTCCATTCTCCATGGCTGGACCCACGGTCTCGTGAAAATGACCGGGTCATCGATCGTGACGTCATAGGAAACATCTCTCGCTGAGGTGAACGCAATCCGTTCGACCACGTGCATTTGGTCACTATGGCGACGAGAGCCCCCGTCGGGCGGATGGTAGGCGTCGAGCACCCATTCTTGAAGACCGATGGTATCAATCACTAATGTGTCGTCCTCCCACCAGGCGATCGAGGTCCCCATAAAGGTTGGCTCGATATTGGAGGCATGAGGCCGATTGGGCTCCCCGAACGGAATCACTCGAAAGAAGTGCATATATTCGTAGAGAATCACCAGTTGATCGGACGTCTGAATCCATTGTTGGGCGTACGGAGAAGGAATCTGCCGCGTCAGTCCATTGGGCAGGCAAATTGCTGTGGGATCGTCAATGCGGATGTTCCCGGTGTAGTCCCGATACAAAATCTCCTCCGCCCCGGGCTTCAAAGGAGCGAAGTTCTCCTCCGAGTATCGCGAGACCGTCGGCCGGTCCAGGGGCCCACCGGTGTGTGCAAAACCCGGACCGGCCCAAACACCCGTGAAGTCGAGTTTGCCATCCGCAGTGCGCGGCATGTCCTGACCGTTAGCAGAACCTCCGGCCAGCCCCCCCAGGATGGCTACAGCAGCAATAATCGACAATACGACATGTTTATTCATGGCTGACTCTCCTTATGAATGCACACTGAATCCAATGTCGAAATTCGCTCCCAGTACCATCCGGTTCGGGGTGATTGTGCTGGTTTCTCCGAGGTTGCGGAGCGCCTCAGGCCGGTTCATTCACTCCGCAAAAGCGAGATCCCGAGCCGCCAGGTCTTATGCCTGGCCTGATCAGCGTCGCTGCCCCAGAGAAGGGCATCGGTGGGCTAGGTCTACAAACGCAGAGATCACGGCTCGAACAGTGATCCTCAACCCGGCCCGACGACTACCTCTGGGCAGGGAATTCCCCGGGGGTTCCCGCGAACACACTTCGGCCGTCGGCAAACGTGACATTTCGGCCGACCGCGTTGGGTGAACCGTCGCGGGCACGGAAGCCATCGACCTTGACCTCGACGCCGTCTTTCAGGACATCCCGGGTCACGCCTCTCCGGGCCAGCATACCCGGCGGGCTGCCCGTGAATCCCCAGGTTGTCACCTGACCGTTTTCGGCCGTCACATCGACGTAGAACCAGATGTGAGGATTTCTCCACTCGACTTTGCTCACGACGCCTTCCACGCTGACCGGGTCGTTCATGTCGAACTCCGTCGCAGCCGAGTGGTGCGCGAAGGCCGAGGAAACAGCCACCAGCAATAAACCGACCCCAACAGCAGACTTCATCATGTCAAGAACTCCTCTGTGCCAGCCAATCTTCTCCGGCAAGTCCTGCACAGTGTCCCTTGCCCACCGAACTGGGTCAAGCGTTTCAAGGTTGATGTGAAAGGCGTAGATTCTCAGGTGGCCGACCGTGTCGCTTGCTATGTACGTGTCCAGTTGGAGAGCCGATGCCAAAGTCCAGATGCCGATCAGGAAGCGGCCGATTCGTGGGCACGCGATCAACCGTTGCGGGCCTGATCGGCATGGCCCCGCACTCCGGTCCGCTCGAACTGGCCGCGCGGAATCGGATGGATGACCGCTGTCGGGAGGTCCAGACGCGAACCTCGTGTGCACTCGGCTCCGGCCCGGGACGCTGCGCCTAGGTGGTTCAGCCCTAGTCCCGGTGCGCCCTGATGAAGCTGGAAATCTGGTGTGCAACCAGCGCGGGTCTAACGAGGGGGGCCAAGTGGTCACAGTTGTCCAACGTTGACAACTGAGCCCGGGGAAGGGCCGCGGCCAGAATTTCTGAGGCGCCCGCCAGGAGGGGCGTTGTTCGGCCCCCTTTAATCACCAGCGTCGGATGATTCATCTGCAGAAGATCGGATGTCGGATCGGGCCAGCGGAGGGCAAAGTCGAGTTCGTTTCGGAGGGGCAGCCAGTTGTCTATGCCTTTCTCGCTAGGCATTTGAGCGATTGCGACTTTGGTGTCATGCAGGAGCTCAAGGTGATCCATGAATTTCTGGATCCCACCTTCGATGTCACCGCCCTGAAACATGGGAACGATTTCCTCCTTCATTCTCGTGAGTTCCGGTAGGAGAGCATCATCGGGATAGAGCGCGTACACGGCGGGTTCCATGACAACCAGTCCGCAAACGCGGTCGGCGAACAGACTGGCGTACCCCAGGGCGACGATTCCTCCGGAAGAGTGGCCGAACAACCACACCGGACCCGTTGCGGCTTCAGCGAGAACGGCCGCTACTGCAGTTGCCTGCTCTTCGATCGTCGTGTTCTCGTGGAGTCGCGTTGATCGCCTGTATCCCAATCGATCTAGGGCAATGCAGCGGTGAGCGCCGGAAAGCTCGCTGATCAGTGGCGCCAAGGTGTCGGAATCGGAGGCTGCGCCGTGTAGAAAGAGAATCTCCGGACCAGATCCTTCAACCGTATAGAAAACTTCCTTGTCATCGGCGACCTGAGCAATCACAAGCGGTTCTCGTTGACTAATCCATGAGTGACATCGTTCAATAGCAGAATCTGGCGCCCGAGGGGGCGGTGCGTTACTCGGCACCGAATCATATCATTTCGGGGCCCACCGATTGACGCGTGCCGGACGAAGAGGAAGAGTATGTCGGGCCCGTCGATGACCGTATAATGGTCACCTATGGAGCGAAATCGGCGCTTTCGACCTTGGATACCAGTTCTCGCGGGCCTTCTGTTTCCCACATGGTGGGCCGTAGGGGATTCACTGGCCCAGACCCAGCTGCGATTCGAGATTTCTGTACCTGATGCGGTGCGATCCGAGCCGCTCACAGGGCGCGTATACGTTATGTTTTCGCAGAACCGTTCGCGCACACCCTTTCTTCAGGTAGGTCGCACGGGCATTCCTTTTTTCGGAAGTGACGTTGAGGCGTTGGCTCCTGGCGCCATTGCCGTCATCGACGAATACGATCTCGGTAGCCCCATCCCCAACCTCAGTGACATCCCGCCCGGCGAGTACTTCGTCCAAGCCTTCGTTAATGTTTACTCGGAATTTCAGAGGGCCGACGGCCATGTCGTCTGGATGCACGAGGACCAGGGAGAAGGGCAGCATTGGAACCGGTCGCCCGGCAATCTGTACAGCGATCCGCAGCGTGTGCGTATCGACCCCGAAGCCGGGGGCGTGGTCCGGCTGGAAGCCAACCACATGATTCCTCCAATCCGGACACCGGATGACACGGAGTGGGTCCGGCGCTTTCGTTTCCAGAGCCCAAAGCTCACCGAGTTCTGGGGACGCCCGATCTACCTGGGAGCGACCGTTCTCCTGCCGCCCGACTACGACGCGAACACCATGCGCTACCCGGTCGTTTACGACCAGGGTCATTTCTCACTGAATGCACCAATGGGTTTTTCAGAAGGGCGTCGGATCTATGAGGCGTGGATGCGAGATGACTTCCCCCGCATGATCGTCGTCACCTTCCAACATCCCACGCCCTATTTCGACGACTCCTACGCAGTGAACTCCGCCAACGTCGGCCCGTACGGTGATGCCATCTTGGCGGAACTCATTCCCGAGGTTGAACAGCGCTTCCGCGTTATTCGGGAATCCTGGGCTCGAATGTTAACCGGTGGGTCCACGGGCGGATGGGAAGCCTTGGCGCTACAGATCTTTCATCCCGATTTCTTTGGCGGCACCTGGGCCTACTGTCCCGACCCGGTCGATTTTCACGACGTCGAAGGGATCAATATTTACGACGATGTGAACGCCTATTACAAACAGCACGAATGGCGGCGCGTGCCCACACCGAACACACGGGAAATCAACGGCGAGATTCGATTGACCTCCGAACAGCGCAACCACTTTGAATTGGTCAGCGGAACGCGGGGCCGTTCCGGTGAACAGCTCGATGCATGGTCTGCGGTCTACGGGCCGGTCGGCGAAGATGGGTACTTCAAACCACTATTTGACAAGTTCACGGGCGAGATCGATCCCGACGTTGCCGAATACTGGCGCGAGAACTACGACCTGCGCTACTACCTCGAGCAGAACTGGTCTGAGGTGGGCCCGAAGCTTGTCGACAAGCTGCACATCTATACAGGCACGATGGACAACTTTTATTTGAACAATTCCACGAAGTTGCTCGAAGAGTGGATGCTGACTACGACTGACCCGCACTACGAAGGCTACTTTGAATATGGATTCGGAGCCGGCCACTGCTGGACGGGAACCGCAACCAGCTGGGAGCGACTGCAGGAAATAGCCGATTACGTCTTTGAACGGAAACCCGCCTCTACGACTGCCCCGTGGTATCAGTGAGGAACTCGGTTGAACGTCATCCAAAGGCATGGTATCTCACTCGAGGGGGACACGTTCCTCCAAAAAAAGGACCTTCCGCGGCATCTCCGCAGAAGGTCTTGCTCCGGGGCCCCCGACCCACACCCCCTTCCATCGCTCCGACCGTACACGAGAGGCCCCGTACTGATCAAACTCATTCTGGAAATCGGGTCCGCACCCGGTCAATGCAGTCATGTTCACAATCCGGTATAATTCGCTTCTCAAGCAGGATTGCCCAGGATTATCCATGTCGACAACACAGACAGCGCCTGAGGTTCGTCATGACTGGACGCGCCCGGAGATTGCGGCCATATACGGGCAGCCGTTCCTGGATCTCATCGGCCAGGCACAGCAGGTTCACCTGCGCCACCACAATCCCCGCGACGTCCAACTCTGCAAGTTAATATCGATTAAGACTGGAGGGTGCCCGGAAGACTGCGCCTACTGCCCGCAGAGCGCCCACTACGAAACCGACGTCGACAACCACGGTTTGCTTGAGGTGGATCACGTTGTCCAGGCTGCACATGACGCAAAAAAGGAAGGTGTCCAGCGCTTCTGCATGGGAGCCGCCTGGCGGGAAATCAAAGACGGTCCGGAGTTTGAAAACGTCCTCGAAATGGTGCGGGGAGTTGCTGAGACCGGGCTAGAGGTGTGTTGTACGCTCGGCATGTTGAGCGAATCACAGGCGCGGCAGCTTGCCAATGCGGGACTCCATGCCTATAACCACAATCTGGATACGTCTCCCGAGTACTACGACAAGATCATCACGACCCGAAGCTACCAGGAACGGCTCGACACCCTGGCGGCCGTGCGCAAGGCAGGCATTACGGTTTGCTCAGGCGGAATCGTGGGTATGGGAGAAACGGACGCAGATCGGGTGGGGTTGCTCCACCAGCTTGCCAGCCTCGATCCACACCCGGAGAGTGTTCCCATCAACGTACTGGTGCGGGTCGAGGGAACGCCACTCGCACCCGCCGATACTATTGATCCGTTCGTTCTGGTTCGGACGATCGCCACGGCCCGCATCCTGATGCCCCATTCCCGGGTCCGGTTAAGTGCTGGCCGACGATCTCTCAACCGGGAGTGTGTCACGCTTTGTTTCCTGGCCGGAGCTAATTCGATCTTCGTGGGTGATCGGCTGCTCACGACTCCCAACCCTGAACGCGCTGAAGACGCCCAGTTGCTTGAAGACCTGGATCTCATTTCATCGGGTCATGACGCGTAAGTTATCAGCAGGACATACACTCCAGCGACTCGAAACGGACCTGGCCTCACTGCGGTCGCGCTCCCTTTACCGCTATCCCGAAGTCGGGAGCGGAGTCCAGTTTTCTTCGAACGACTATTTGGGGCTCTCCCGCGACCCAGCTTTGGCCGCAGCCCTCCGCTCTGCGATCGAAGTTTCTGACCGGATGGCGTCCACTGGTTCGCGCCTGCTTTCCGGCCACGTGGGTGCCTGGGAAAAGCTCGAAGAGGGATTCAGCGACTACCTGGGAGTCGAAGCGGCATTGTTTTTCAATTCCGGCTATGCGGCCAATACCGGTTTGCTCACGGCGATTCTTCGCAAGGAGGATACGGTCTTCTCCGACGCCGCAAATCACGCCAGCCTGATTGATGGTATTCGTTTGGCAGGCTGCCGGAAGGTCATATTTCGGCACCTCGATCTGAATTTTCTCGAAGATGCTCTTCGGGACGTTGACACCCGCACAGGCGAGCGATTCATTGTCGTCGAAAGCATATTCAGCATGGATGGCGATAGCGCACCCGTCGATGATCTCACCACTCTGGCCGAACGATACGATGCGAGTTTGATCGTTGACGAAGCGCACGCAACAGGCGTTGTTGGACCTAACGGGCGCGGCCTGATCGCTGCTTCGGGTCGGTCAGACGCCCTCGTCGCCAGCATCCATACCTGCGGAAAGGCGCTGGCTGCTGCCGGAGCATTCGTCGCGGGATCGAGGACACTCGTAGACTATCTGATCAATCACGCCCGCCCCTTTGTCTACACAACCGGCCTGCCTCCGTACATGGCCGCTCAGGTCGCCGCCGGCATCAAACTTGCAACGTCTGCGAAAGACGAGCGGGCCCGGCTCAACCTCATCTCAGAACGCCTGCGACAGGGCCTCAGAGGTGCCGGCTTCGACACCGGACGGAGCAATACTCAAATCGTTCCTGTTCTGCTCGGAACCAACGAAAGTGCCCTCGGCACGGCCCAAACTATGCGGGACGAAGGCTTTGAAGTGAGAGCGATCCGCGCGCCTACGGTTCCGGAAGGCACCGCACGCCTTCGACTTTCCCTCACCGCCGACCTCCCAACCGATGCCATCGATGGCCTTGTGGATGCGATGACACGTTGTCGACGTGATAGAGATCAAATCCGGTGAAAGACGTATTTGTCACCGGAACCGACACCGGAGTCGGTAAGACCGTTCTCTCCGCTACCCTTGTCGCTGGCCTCGACGCGGCCTACTGGAAGCCGATACAGTCGGGTCGGCTGGGTGGAGACGCCGAGACCGATCGGGAAACCGTAATTCGTTTGACAGGCCTAGACAAAGGGGCCGCTCCGGCAGAGGCTTATATTTTTGATCCGCCGGTTTCACCTCACCTGGCTGCACGCACAGCTGGAGTCAGGATCGAAGTGTCCACAATGCGGAAACCGGCAGTTTCTGGCAAGCGGCTGATTATCGAAGGTGCGGGTGGCGTGCTCGTACCGATCAACAACCGCGACCTGATGATTGATCTGATGAAGAAACTCGATGCCGCTGTTGTGATCGCCACCCACACCGAATTGGGAACGATCAACCACACGCTACTTACTGTCAACATCGTGCGACAGGCAAATCTGAACCTAGTCGGAGTCGTCATGATCGGTCCGCAAAACGTCGAAAACACGAAGGCGATTGAACATTACGGTCACCTGCCCGTTGTAGGGTGGATACCACGCCTGCCGACAATCGATCGAGCTGTCTTGCTCCGTGCGTTTCAGAACTACTTCGACCGAACGGCCTTCAATGCCTAAGCCACTCCACATCTGGCACCCGTACACGCAGGAGTCACTCGACCCTGAACCGATCCGCATCAAGAAAGCGGAAGGAGTGTATCTGTACACCGATGATGGCCGGCGGCTTGTGGACGCGATTTCCTCCTGGTGGGTCAACATTCACGGGCATGCGCACCCACGGATCAGCGCCGCGATCGGCAAACAGGCTCAGGAAATGGAACACGTCATCTTCGCCGGATTCACACATGAGCCCGCCGAACGGCTGGCTTGCAAACTCCGGGAGGTCACGCCTGAGGGGCTCTCTCACATCTTCTTTTCTGATAACGGTTCAACCGCAGTAGAGGTGGCCTTAAAGATGGCGATTCAATACTGGAAGAACCGCGGTGAACGCAAACGAACGAACATCATTGCCCTCGAACATGCCTATCATGGTGATACGGTGGGCGCGATGTCGGTCAGCGCGGATTCAGCCTTTACTGCAGCGTTTGACGATATGCGCTTTGAGGTTCGGCGCGCGCATTCGGCATATTGCTATCGGTGTCCTGTGGGACTTAAACGTGAAACCTGTTCGATCGAATGTGTGGCATCTATACAGACGTTGTTGGAACAACAGGCAGGAACGGTTGCCGCGGTCATCGTCGAACCCCTCCTCCAGGGCGCGGGCGGAATGATCATGCATCCTCCAGAATTTCTGAAACGGATCGGCCAGTTGTGCCAGGATCACGGCGTGTTTCTGATCGCCGACGAAGTCTTCACCGGATTCGGAAGAACAGGCGCGATGTTCGCCTCGGAACTTGCCGGAGTGGCGCCCGACATCATGTGCCTCTCGAAAGGATTGACGGGCGGGTTTCTCCCGTTTTCAGCGACGCTCTGCTCTGAGGAAGTCTACGCGGCCTTTCGAGCGCCTGACCGCATGCATACGTTCTTTCATGGCCATTCCTACGCCGGCAACCCCCTGGGTTGCGCGGCAGCTCTGGCAAGCCTCGAAATCTTCGAATCCGAACCCGTCTTCGACCGGATCCGAACCATCGAACGTATTCATCGGGAACGCCTTCCACTGTTGGGGGAGAGTCCCGCGGTCGGCGACACGCGGATGATTGGCACTGTCGCCGCATTCGAGTTGGAAACGACTGATCCGGGTTACCTGTCTGACATCCGACCTGTGCTTTACGACTTCTTCGTAAACCACGGTGTCCTGCTGCGGCCTCTCGGGAATGTTATTTATATTCTCCCACCGTATGTCATACAGCCTGACGAATTGCACTACGTTTACGATGTCGCCGCCGAGGCGCTCGCCCACATTGCCAAACGGTAGCGCCGAGGTGATCTTAATGATTGAACGAACTGCTTTGATGCTCACTCTGGTTTTCGTCTTGGGACCGTTCAAGGCCATGTCCCAAGACACCTCCCGGACGACATACCGTTCCGATTACAGTGGACCCTGCAGCTCGAGCATCCGGTTCACGGAGTCTTCTCCGGCGCGATACTGGTGCCGGGTTCCCAATGGGCGGGCTATCCGCATACCGATGGAACCGGTGAATGTCGACGCCCTGACAACGGTTAGCGTCTGCGCGCTTGAGGCCCTGACACGACGCGATGATGAGTCGCCCTGCGGTTTTCCGGGCGGATTGCTTCTCTGGGAAGGCAAACCGGGGGGGGACATTGAAATCTCCCATACCGGATCTTCTTTCGGAGATGGGCTGACCGAACCTGACGAGATATTCGTGGCCGTGCAACTGCGATGGGACGGCGTCTTCCCCGACGAGGGCAATTTCTTCACGCTTCAATACGGTAACGCACCACGGGCCCTCAGAGTTATCAAGGTTCGACTGGCGGGCCAACCGAGCGCGGCCACCCTTACGCCCGAGAACACCCACATACGAGTCGGGGAATCGGGATTGATCAAGTTGCTGAGTGCACGGAAGTCGCCAAACGCCACGTGGTTTCCTGAGGGCGAAGCAATGTTACTAGAGGGTGAGCAGACGTACTACTTAAGGCTGGGCAGGGAAACAACAGTGCCGGAAGGCGATTACGAGTTCCTTTCCAATGGATTCCTCCCCGAAGTCACCAATCCATCTGCGGCGGGTTTTCTGGAAGTCGAAGCAGAATACGAAACCGGGCCCTAGGGCGCGGCTGAATTCCCCCGAGCTATGGTCTTCGGTTTGATCGTCTTCTTGCCCCAACGCCTCGGCTCCGCCTCGTTACTATGAAAGCCGTCCACCCGCGCCGTTAAACCGGTGCGGGTCCTGCAGTCCCTGCTTCAAGATTTCGTTCAGCCCCTTAGCTGTGAATTCTGTGAAGGTTGTTCACACGGGCTAAATCCGAGAAGCTGATTGGGACCTAAACCGATCAGCCCAAGGAGAGAGCCCGTATGAACCTTCACAAGAATGCAAGAACCTGCCCGAAGAGTCGAGCATTGATGGCGATCCGAGTGATTGAAGAGCGCGCTTCGGTATCTTCAGTAGCCGAGCAATTTGGAGTCAGTCGGAGCACGGTATACAAATGGGTCCGACGGTACCGCGATTGGGGCGAAGCGGGTTTAAACGACTTATCGAGCGAACCTCGGATGTTACACCATCGGATGGGCAAGGACGGGGTGGATCTAATCGTGGAGATGCGAACCCAATACCGAATGACAGCGCTTCGGATTGCGAATCAGCTCAAGCTGCCACGATCCACAGTCGCGGGGGTGCTGCAACGACAAGGCCTGTCCCAGTTGAAGAATCTGGACCCACCCGAACCGGTGGTGCGATACGAACATGATGGGCCGGGAGAGATGTTGCATTTGGATATCAAGAAGTTAGGGCGATTCTGGCGGCCGGGTCACCGCGTCACCGACAACCCACGACAGGATTCCGAAGGTGCGGGTTGGGAGTACGTCCACGTTTGCGTGGACGACTATTCCCGCCTCGCCTATGCGGAGGTCTTAGCTGACGAACGCCAACACAGTGCGGTCGCGTTCCTGGATCGCGCCATCCGATGGTTCGCCCGGTTCGGTATTACCGTCCAGCGCGTACTCACCGATAACGGCTCCTGCTATCGTGCCAAAACATTCTTGAAACGATGTCACGAACTCAACATTCGTAAACGATTCACTCGCCCGTACCGGCCTCAAACCAACGGCAAAGCGGAACGATTCATCCAGACGCTGCTGCGCGAGTGGGCCTACTTCCGAGTCTACAGGACCTCGAACGAACGATCCGACGTGTTACCGATCTACCTCACCCACTACAATGAGCATCGACTACACGGCCGCATCCAATACAAACCACCGATTTCTCGGTTGCCTGGTGTTTACAACGTTGCTGGAATTCACAGCTAGCACAACGGCACCGTGTCCATTGCTGCTTATGGGTTCATCGGAGGAACGCAACCGTTGCCCCCAGCGTGTAAAGACTACATCCCGTTGTCCTGCCCCAGGACGCTATCCCGCACGGACGTTTTCATTGAAATCGAACTCGTCCGCTGGTACGCACCGCTCTTCCAACAGCCCGTACCATCCGTTGAGACTCGCTTCTTCTCTGGTCAGTAATCTGAACACTTTTCTGTCGCTGATCCAAGGCTCCGTATATATCTCCGGATCGCTGATCGTCATGATGAGCTCCAACCTGTCCGGAGCGATCCGCCGATAGCGCTCTTCCAATCGCATCTCACCTCCATGTGGATATCCGTAACGATCAATCCAGGTACTTTCCTCGAACCCGTAGGAGTCGATGATGAGTGTGTCCCCCTCCCAGCGGCCAACCGAGTACCCGTTCCATCTGGGAAGGTCCACTTCAGTCAGAAGTTCTCGTCCGTCCATCCAGACTGTTCGCGAGTCTTTCGTCCACTCGAAGTTCTGGATGGTCCTGTCGCGCGCATGAACGAACTCCATCGCGGAGAAATAACTCGTAAGGATAAGGCGTGTCAAACCATTCGGGGAGCAGGAGGAGGCCGGGTCATTTTGTTCGCTGGGCGGGACGGCTCTGCGTCGGCCGATATGTTCCGCAGGGTTTGCCCCAGCTTCGGGGCTCCCCAACGGACGACCGTATCCGGGTTTATAGCTATCGAATTTCCTTTGCCCTTCTGGCGTAAAGCGAGGAACATCATTGCCAAAGCCGTTGTCTCCACCCTCCGGGAAAGGGCTGCCCTGGGCATTCCCTCTTCCTTCGCGCGGCCCAAAGCGCCCCCAAATTCCCGACAGATCATTCGCATCAAATCCAGCGGCATCGATCCCACTGGCCGATGGCCCCGCGGCGCTCTGACCGCTCTCTGCAGGTATAGCCGACAAGACGATTGAAATTCCAAGGAGTACTGTCACCATCGTGAATAGACTTCGCATTTTAGAACCCTCGTTACCCATTCAAAACTTGTCGGACACTGGTAAGTAACCTAAGCTACGGCTCCAGCGCCTCCGCTAGTCCACCGCGTACAAGACCCACTACCTGGCCGTTCCCATTCAGCATCCTCATTACGATTGAGGCGCCAGTGCCGGTGGGCTGCGGAACGGTCGCCGGCAGGTAGGTTACGGTAAGTACGGTTCCCGGCCGCAGCTCCTCCTCCATTCGCGTCTTAGTCCAGCCGGCCCTGACAAACTGGGAGATGTTGGCCATTTCCCCACTCCAACGTGTGACGTTACCGTTATCGTCCCTCGTCTCGAAATAGAGTCGGACATGCGGATTCCGAAAATGAAATTCGATCACGGTTGCTTCCGAGGTCACGCGTTCCGGATTGTCGTATGTACCGGCTCGTCCGTGGTGGGCAAACATCGACGTTGAAGCCATCAACAAACCCACCGTCAGCGACAAAGCATCCTGCATTCTAGTTCGCGCCATAACTTCGTTCCTCACTCTCCTTGCTGAAACTGATTCGCACCGACGACCCGAGGATCCCCTTGCGGTGCATCGAATCGGCCCATCTCGTTTCCGCTGTCGTCGCCGGTCGTCCGTAACGTTAACGTCAATTTCTTCTTTCATCATCGTTCATCTTCGAATTGCCGCAGTCAAATAGAGAATTCAGGTGCCTGGTACTTCACTTCTTGAGAAAAAACAAGGTTTTTCGCCAGACCTGTGGGCGTTGCTCTAGCTGTGAATTCTGTGAAGGTTGTTCACACGGGCTAAATCCGAGAAGCTGATTGGGACCTAAACCGATCAGCCCAAGGAGAGAGCCCGTATGAACCTTCACAAGAATGCAAGAACCTGCCCGAAGAGTCGAGCATTGATGGCGATCCGAGTGATTGAAGAGCGCGCTTCGGTATCTTCAGTAGCCGAGCAATTTGGAGTCAGTCGGAGCACGGTATACAAATGGGTCCGACGGTACCGCGATTGGGGCGAAGCGGGTTTAAACGACTTATCGAGCGAACCTCGGATGTTACACCATCGGATGGGCAAGGACGGGGTGGATCTAATCGTGGAGATGCGAACCCAATACCGAATGACAGCGCTTCGGATTGCGAATCAGCTCAAGCTGCCACGATCCACAGTCGCGGGGGTGCTGCAACGACAAGGCCTGTCCCAGTTGAAGAATCTGGACCCACCCGAACCGGTGGTGCGATACGAACATGATGGGCCGGGAGAGATGTTGCATTTGGATATCAAGAAGTTAGGGCGATTCTGGCGGCCGGGTCACCGCGTCACCGACAACCCACGACAGGATTCCGAAGGTGCGGGTTGGGAGTACGTCCACGTTTGCGTGGACGACTATTCCCGCCTCGCCTATGCGGAGGTCTTAGCTGACGAACGCCAACACAGTGCGGTCGCGTTCCTGGATCGCGCCATCCGATGGTTCGCCCGGTTCGGTATTACCGTCCAGCGCGTACTCACCGATAACGGCTCCTGCTATCGTGCCAAAACATTCTTGAAACGATGTCACGAACTCAACATTCGTAAACGATTCACTCGCCCGTACCGGCCTCAAACCAACGGCAAAGCGGAACGATTCATCCAGACGCTGCTGCGCGAGTGGGCCTACTTCCGAGTCTACAGGACCTCGAACGAACGATCCGACGTGTTACCGATCTACCTCACCCACTACAATGAGCATCGACTACACGGCCGCATCCAATACAAACCACCGATTTCTCGGTTGCCTGGTGTTTACAACGTTGCTGGAATTCACACCTAGCCCGCATAGTTCACCAGAAGGACCAGAAAAGGCCGCCCTGTTTGGCATAAAGCGTTTGACGAGAACGTTTCACAAACCAAACAAAGGCGGCCCTTATGAGGACAGAGTGTAACCAAGACACGTTCGAATTTCACGGACTTTTCCAACGTAAATTGAAGGCGCGGTTCGACGGTGGAAAGATCACCTCCGATGCGGGGGTGTTGCTATTGCGAGAGGTCGAGAAGCGGACGGGTCTGATGGCCTGACTGGCCGAGTGTTTCAGCGATCATCGGGACCCGCGGTTGATCGAGCATACGGTGAGAGAGTTGTTGGGTCAGCGCATCTACGGACTGTGTCTGGGCTACGAGGACCTGAACGATCACGCCGAACTGCGGACGGATCCGATGCTGGCAGTGGCTGTGGATAAGGCCGATCCGTTGGGGACGAACCGGCGACAGGCCCCAGACCGGGGCAAAGCTCTGGCGGGTAAGTGCACGCTGAACCGATTGGAACTGACCGGTGCCCCGGTCGATGGCCAGGAGCGATACAAGAAGATCGCCATGGACACAGACAAGGTCGACCGCTGGATGGTCGCTGCCTTTGTGTCGGCGCATGAAACCGCACCCGAGGAGATTGTGTTGGACTTGGATGCGACCGACGACCCGATCCATGGTCATCAGGAAGGCCGGTTCTTTCACGGCTACTACGGCAGCTACTGTTATCTGCCGCTCTACATCTTCTCGGGCGAGCATCTGCTCTGTGCCCGGTTGCGGCGCTCCAATATCGATGGGGCGGACGGATCGGTCGAGGAATTGAGCCGGATCATCGGCCAAATCCGTCAGAGCTGGCCGGAAGTGTCAATCATCATCCGTGCCGACTCGGGCTTCTGCCGGGATGACTTACTCCTCTGGTGTGAGGACCATCATGTCGACTACGTGATCGGCTTTGCCAAGAACGCCCGGCTCAAGCGAAAGATCGCCGCGGAAATGAATCAGGCCGAAGTCGAGTTTAAGAACACCGGGAAACCGGCGCGGGTATTTAAGGATTTCCGGTATCGCACACGAGAGAGCTGGAGCTGCGAGCGACGCGTCATTGGCAAGGCCGAGTTCCTGGAGAAAGGCGCCAATCCCCGATTCGTTGTGACCTCACTGTCACCGGAACGCCTGGGTGCCCGCGCCCTCTATGAAGATCTCTACTGTGCACGGGGTGACATGGAGAACCGCATCAAGGAACAGCAATTGGATCTGTTCGCCGACCGCACCAGCGCGGCCACGATGCGCGCCAATCAACTCCGACTCTATCTGTCCTCGGCCGCATACATGCTCATGCACGCGCTGCGGCGTCTGGGACTGAAGCATACCCGCCTGGCCCGCGCTCAGTGCCAGACCATCCGCCTCAAGCTGCTCAAGATCGGAGCTCAAATCCGCCTGACAGTCCGCAACGTTTGGATCTCGATGTCGGAGGCCTATCCCTACAGCGATATCTTCGCCGTCGTCGTTCGAAACCTCCAGGCGTTCCCCTGCGCTGCTGAGGCCCGACCCGCTCCACTGTCCGCACAATGAAATCGTTTCTTTCGCTCATGCCGAGGTGTGCCTGACTGCCCGCCTTCACGTTGTTCCGAACCCCAAAAACCCGCCATTTGTCGACATCAACACCCACCAATCACTCCCCCTCATGCCTGATCGGAACCGAGGTGCCCAGGAAATCGATTCTTGTTGCCCAATTCACCTCGATTCCCCGATTGGTGAAACATGCGGGCTAGCAGCCCGTGGCAGAAGTCCCGAGGACCGCGCGCAGGGGTCTTCGGGTTGCAGGCGCGAAGTAAGGAGCGGAGCGATGTCTTTTCACCGTGACCGGCCTTACCAATGCCGGACACAGCCTGCGGGGCGCCTGCGGCCTCCGTTTGATACGTCGGTGCCCCCCCTGCGCCCAAGGGGTTACGGCGAAACGGGGCCGTCTTCGTTGTCGCCGACTCCTCCCAATGAATGCGCATTGTGTCCTCTTCGCGGCTTCGGGCCGGCGCTTCGTCGTCTCCTAGAATCCGGCCCCGTTTGGCCGTAACGCGGCCCTCGGGACTTCTGCCACGGGCTGCTAGTCAAGGTGCCTGCGAGGGGACTTTGATTCGCGCTACCTGCAATGCTCGGCACGATCGAGCTATTTAGTTCAGCGAGTCCCCTGGACGACACCCAAACGAACCAAGAGGAAGAAAAGGAAAGCATCATGGCTGGCCGGGCGGTATAAGGTAAATTGAAGCCATGGATTGACACCACCCCTGCGTTTTCGCGTGTGGCTGTCCGCAACCGAGGTGAGGACCTAGGCCGCAAAGGACGACGACTAATGCGAACACTCACTCACCTTTGCCTGTCAGTCGTATTGCTTTCGGGGACCACGGCGGGGCAACGGCCGTCCTCTGAGCCCGATCCTGCCTTTGATCGCGCTGATCAGGCAACACTACGGCTGCAACCCGATACGTTCGTCGACCTCCCCTCTTCTATCCTCGAGGAACTGAAGCGCCGCGAGTGCACGATGCCGCAGGTGTGGTATCCGGAGGAAGAGCCCGGCAATATTGTTAGAGGACGTTTCACTGGTTCCGATCAAATCGATTTCGCAGTCCTGTGTTCCCGCTCACGAATTTCCTCAATACTGGTCTTTCAGAACAGTTCAGCAACGAGGTTTGCAGACCTCGCGCCAGCTCGCGATCTCGACTTTCTGCAAGGTATTGGGGATGGTGCCATCGGCTTTTCACGGTCGATCCGAATCCGATGCGGCCCCGCGGCCCGAGGCGAAATAGATCAGGAGCCCGATGGCCGCAGCTATCCCAGCGTCTCTGGCCTGGATCGCGGTGCTGTTGGTTAGGAGCCATCCGGTCAGGAGAAGAGAGGCTGCGGAAACGGCTGTTCCCAGAGGCGCGACGAACGTCGCCGCGGGCGAATTCCTGCGGCGGCGAAGCAATGGGAGGGCGGCACACGTGGCTGCGTACGCCAACAATCTTGCAATGACGCTGATCGTGGCGGCGTAGACGAACGTGCCTGTCAGCGTCAAGAGCAATACGATCAATCCCGTCAGATATATGGCGATGTGCGGCGTGTGAAACCGTCGGTGGGTGGCTCCGATGAAGGCAGGTAGTTCCTTGCGTTCGGCCATCGCAAAAGGCAGCCGCGGTGTGACCATCAGGGTGACGTTCAGGTTTCCAAGAATTGAAACCAAGGCTCCTGCTGAGATAATGGCGGCACCCATCGAACCCAGAAACCGTGCTCCGGCATCGGCGAGCGGCCGCGTCGATCCAGCCAACTCTGGAAGGGTTCCGATTGCGACCAGCTGAATCAGAAAATATAAGACCGACACGACGGCAATCGCGCTCAACAGTGCCCATGGGAGATCGCGCCTGGGATTGCGAGCCTCGCCAGCCGGTATTGCTGCCGTCTCAAAACCCGTGAAGGCATACACGAGCAGCAGGACGGACACCGAGAAGTCTCCAAAAGCCGGCCGCGAGCCTAGAGCGTAGCTTCCGCCCTCGACAAAGAAGAATCCAACACCTATGAATAAAGTCAGCGGCAGCAGCTTGGCTATCGTCAATCCGTTGGTGAGAATCGTGGCATTGCGGACGCCGATGACATTGATCGCTGTGAGAGCAACGACGATGATGGTTATTGTGGCTGCGCGTGAAACCCCGCTCTCGACCGACGGAATAAAGAAACCTAAGTAGGCGACGAGGAGATTGCAGTTGGCAGCGAAAGCCGTGATCCTGGCGATCCACATTAACCATCCGACTTCGAACCCTATGACGGAACCGAAAGCTTCACGTGCGTAGAGATACGGGCCGCCGGTTTGAGTGTAGCGGCTGCTCACTTCCGCGAAACAGGTGATGATCAACGTGACCAGGATTGCGCAGGTGATGAATGCGAACAGGCTATACACACCGACGAGGGCAAAGACGGCCGATGGCAGGCCGAATATTCCGGCGCCGATGGTGGAGTTCAGGACGACTGCGCCGAGGTCCCATCGGCGGATGACGCGAACGAGTCCTTCCCGTGTCGTCTCGACGATTGGCGTGTTCATGTGGATTCCGGAGCCCGAGCCGAATCGTGTGCGAAACCCCGGCCGCGAATCGCCCGACCGGCACGCTCAGCCGTGTAGGTGCCATCGTCGATGACGGGGATTCCGAAATCAAATGTTGCGGGCGCGTTCTGTTATGAATTGCGAAGCGGTCACTGAAGGCTGATCAACTCGCGAGCACACGGGACGAGTTCGACCTTCAGACTCCATGTTGCAAAGACCGTTTAGTTGCCTCCCGCGAGACTCGGATCACGGATTCTACGGTTGAACTCACCCAACTCGTTCATGGGCGCACAAATTGCCTCCGTGACCCCTGAAAACAAGCCTGTCCATCCGAAAAAGCTCACGTCTTCGGGTCGCATGCGGGTGAAGACGGTGGCCTCATGCCGCCAGGGCGCAGTGTAATTTTTCGCGTCATTGACAACCAATCGACCCTCGATCGTGTTGGCGCCGGTCCGAGTGTACCGCTCTTCGAACACCGCATCGAATCCCAATGGATTGGCGAATTCATCGAGCCACGCTCTTTCGTCCAGACCCGTTGTTCGGACGACAAGCGTATTGCCCTCCCACTCAGCAACGGAGTGTCCATACCAGGCCGGTCCCAGGTTGTCGAGATTTTCCCCAGAGGGCAGATCCCGCCCATCCAACCAGAGTTCGCGCAGGGTTCGCTCCCACTGAAAGTGTTGTATGACCCTATCTGCAGTGTGAATGAATTCGATGGGTTCATTCTCCTCCCACACGAGCCTGGGAAAACCCTGTGGATTGCACATGTACATCGGGTCGTTACTTTCGTTGGGCAGGGTGGTGAGGTAGTCCGGAACACGCCCCTCCATCATTGCAACGCCAGCCGGTGTCAGTGGAGGAGGATCGTTGTTTCGAGGGGTATCCCCGATCCAGTAGCCGGAGAAATCGTGCGGATCAAACTCGGCCGACTGTTGCTCGGCCAACGACGGTTGGGCCACGGCAAGGACTGCCAGCGCAATAACGAGCACCGGTATCCAAACGGGGACCGTCGACCGATTTCGCATATCCTGAGCTCCTTAGCTATTTGTTAGGACTGAAGTCGCCGGGCGCGTCCTGTGCATTCCGAGACCCGGCTATTCGATCGTGTTCGCGTTGCCCCGTGACCCCACAATCGTGCCGTCAGGCAGAGTGACCTTGCGGAGAACACCTATTGGGGCGCCGGAGCGGGCGGGATTATAGGTGACGTTGATTTCCTGTCCCGGTTTGAAGATATTTCTGCTCCAGCCTTGCCGGGACATCGTGCTCACGTTGCTGACTTCGAAGCCCCAGCTGACAATACTACCGTCCTCGTCGATCGAATCCAGGAAGAGCGTAACATGAGGATTGCGCCATGCGAATTCAGTCACCGTCCCATCTACTGAGAGCTCTTGATCCCCATTGTAGGTCTGCCCGCGGCCATGATGGGCGAATAGCGGTCCAACTGCGAGGGACAGGCCAGCCACCAGGGCGAAAGTGGCACAGATTAGTCCAATCCTGTGATTGTTCATCCATCCTCCTGATTGCTCTAAGTTCGAGGGCCCGAAACCTCCACGCGAGTACGCTCAGCGAAACAGATTTCGGGTTTTAGCGAGTAGTTGAATTGCCTGATTATTTCAGATCGTAGTCCGCGCCGAGTAAAGGTGTCAACTCCTTTCCAACGCGTTACCACTGCCTTGCCACTGCTGATTCTGACGCTGTGCAGTTAGGCCAATCTCCATTGGGGCGATCCCCCTGGCCAACGACTCCGACCCTACACCGACCTGGCCCACTGCCCCCGCCCTCACTGCCATAGGAACCGACGGCATACCGGCGGGTTAGAAAGGAAATAGGCTCTGACCCTATTCACTTCTAATCGCCGGAGATCGGAGATTCCAGCGCCGGTTCCGTTAACAAGTGATTCCGAAAACCGAAGATGCCTCTTAAATCCTCCAGGATCATGTAAAGCGATGGTACCAGCAGCAACGTGATCAGTGTGGCAAACAGAACGCCGGAGGCCATCGCCACAGTCATCGGTATCATGAACTGGGCCTGAAGACTGGTTTCAAGCATCAACGGCGTAACGCCAGCGGTTGTAGTCAAGGAGGTCAGCAGAATCGGTCGGAAACGCGCCGCGCCCGCCTCAGCCACTGCGTTCTTCAAAGATCCATGCTTAGCCACCTGCCGATTGATGAAATGAACCAGCACCAGACTGTCGTTAACAACAACGCCAGCAACCGCAACCATCCCCAGCATCGACATGAAGTTCAGCGTAAACCCGAGGACAACATGGCCAATCACGGCGCCAACCAGGCCGAACGGAATAGCAGACATCACGATCACAGGCTGCACGTACGACTTAAACGGAATGGCCATCAACGCAAAGATGACGAAGAGGGCCACTAGAAATCCGTTGATCAGGCCTCCGATAAACTCACCCTCCATCTGCTGCTCTCCTTCGAGGGAGTAGGTCACCTGTGGATGATCCTCCAGAATTTCGGGCATGTGGTTGGCCGAAAAATCGAAGAGGATCGTGTTGGCATTCCCCACTTCCTCGTCCACGCCGGCCGTCACGTTGATCGCCCGCTGTCGATCCACCCGCCGGATGCTGGAGAAACCGCGCCCCACCTCGGCGACCGCAACTGTAGCAAAGGGCACCTGTCCACCATCCGGTGTACGGATCCTCATATACTCCAGATCGCCAATAGACTCACGCTCCTCGGCAGGATAGCGGACCATGACGCGCACATCGTCCCGGCCCCGCTGAATCCGCTGGGCTTCTTCGCCGAAGAAGCCTTGGCGAACCTGCCGGCCCATATCCTGGAGAGATAAGCCGAGGGATTCCGCGCTGGGTTGAATAGTCAACTCGATTTCGGGTTTGCCGCCTCGGAAGGAGTCCGTGATGTCGATCACGCCGGGATATTCCGCTAAACGGCTTCGGACCTCGGCCGCCACCCGGCGCAATTCATCGACATCCGGCCCGGCCAACTGGACATCAATGGGCTTCCCGCCCCCGGTCATCAAGTCCGTGTTGTAAGCCAGTTCCACGACGCCGGGAATCGGCGCAACTCGCTCTCGAAGGCGATTGCCAATCTGTGCGCTGGAGAGTGGACGGGTATCTCCCGGAATGAGCTCGATGTTGAGCTCTCCAAGGTAGGCCTGCGACGGTGACACACCACCCCCCATCGGATTCTGGGCCTCCGACGGCCTCTCTCCTACGCTCGATAGCACATGCCTGAAGAGCGGATAGCCAAATTCAGCCTCCAGGTCCGCGCCTAACTCGAGCGACGCTCGCTCGATATCTTCTATTGCCCGCGCCGTGACTTCAGCGGGAGTCTGCTCCGGCATCGTCAGCGCTACGATGACGTTGTCGGAATCCATGTTGGGCATGAAGACATAATTGATCAGGCCGCCATAGATCATCCCGAGGGTCAGGACCAGGGCGGCCACGGCTATCGATGCGGTCAGGTAGCGCCACTCGATGGCCTGACTCAGAACGGGGGTATAAACCACGCGAACGAACCACTCCAGCATATGAGTAAATCCGTCGAAGAAACCATTCCACGCCCGCGCGAGCAAGTGCCGCTTCGTCTCTTGCTGTTTCGGAGCGTGATGGGAGAGGTGGTAGGGCAGCACGAGTTGCGATTCAACGAGCGAAAACAGTAGGACCGGAATGACGATCAAGGGAATTGCCCGGGTAAAATTGCCCATCATGCCCGGAACCATCATGAATGGAGTAAAAGCGGCCACCGTCGTCAGAACTCCGAATATCACAGGAAGGGCCACCTCCTGGGTTCCAACGATCGCACCTTTCAAGCCATCACCGTATGCGTCCTGACGGTAGTGGATCCGTTCGGCAATGATAATCGCGTCGTCAACAACGATTCCCAGAACCAGGATGAACGAAAACAACGTCATCATGTTGATCGTCATCCCCGTGAACTGCATCGTCGACACGGCACCTAGAAACGCGACAGGAATACCGATAACCACCCAGATCGCCAGGCGCAGGCGCAAGAAAAAGGTCAATACGACAAAAACGAGCAACAGTCCGGTAAAGCCGTTACGCAGGAGCATGTTGGTACGGTCTTCCAGCATCTCGGAGGTGTCTTGCCAGGTCGCGATCGAAATGCCTGGAGGCAGGACATTGCCCGCCTCTTGAACGTAGTCACGCACGATCCGAGACACATCTGGAGCGTTTTCATTCCCCACGCGATATACCTGGATCATGACCGCAGGTTGGCCGTCGAACCTCGACCACTGGTCCGTCTCTTCAAAGCCGTCGATCACCGTCGCCACGTCGGCGATCCTCAGGCGACTGCCATCCGGCCGTGTCAGCAGCGTCAGGTCTTCATACTCTTCGCCAATGTAGGCTTGCCCTTCAGTGCGCAGAAGGATTTCTCCGGCCTCGGAGTTGACCGAACCACCGGGAAGATCTATTGACGACCGCCGGACGGCCTGCGCGACATCGTCAAACGTCAAGCCATAGCGTCTGAGCGCATCCTCGGACACCTCGATGGCAATCTCGTAGGGTCGAATGCTTCTAAGATCGGCCTGGCTGATGCCGTCCAGCGCCAGAAGGTCGTCCCGGACCTGTTCGCCGAGCAGCTTGAGATTCAGTTCACCCGTGTCCCCGTACACCGAGACGTTGATCACCTGCATCCGGATCAACACTTCTTGAACGATGGGCTCCTCTGTCTCCAGCGGGAACGTAGAAATCGCATCGACGCGAGCCTTTACGTCGTCGAGAACCTCTCGCGTGTCGTAGCCCGTCTCAACCTCAACCAACAATGACGCCGAGCCTTCGGAGGAGGTAGACGTATGCTGTTTCACGCCTTCCAAGCCCTGAATCGATTCCTCAAGACGGACCGAAACCGCTTCCTCAACCTCTTCAGGCGCCGCACCTCGGTAGGGCACCGAAACCGAGATCATCTGGGCTTCAAACTCGGGGAACACTTCCTGATTCACGGCAAAGATCCCCATCACACCCAGAATGATGATGATGAACATCAGTAGATTGGCGACGACGCCGTTGTGTGCAAACCACTCGATCAGCGATTTCATTGACTACTCCCCTGCCGAATCCACGCCCGCAGTGCCACTTTCTCCCGCGGATTCCTGATCCGGAACCGCTTCGCTCACACGGACACGCATTCCGTTGACGGCGTTTTCCAGGGGAGACACCACGATTCGATCACCGGCCTTCAAGCCGGATCGCACCATTACCAGGTCCCGCTCCAGGCGGAAAATTTCCACCTCGTAAAAGCGCAACACGCCTTCTGGATCTACAACCAGAACCTGATCCGCACCCCTTAAAACGGATCGCGGAAGAATGGCCACCTGTCCGGAAGATCGACCCAGGATCTCCGCTTCCACAAACATGCCCAGCGCAAGCGGTGGACGCAGGCGCTCTTCGGTTCGGGCGTAGGGATCTTCGACGCGGGCGATCGCGTGCACCATGCGCGTGCGCGGATCGATCTCCCCTTCAGTGCGGACAATCCGTCCGCGCCACTCATGTTCACTGCCGGCAAAGTTAGCCCGTAGAACAACTTCGGGTCCAGCGACGGACTCAGATCCACCATCACCGCGATAGGCGAGGGGTAGATCGACGAACTGGAGTTCGCTATCGGGAATCGGAAGCCGGACTTCCACAGCATCGACGGCGTAAAGCGTGGCCAGGGAGCTTCCACGTTGAACGAACTGTCCTACATCGACGCGTTTTGAACGGACGCGGCCGGCAAACGGGGCACGCACGAGGGTTCGCTCCAGGTCGTACTCCGCCTGTTCGAGAGTCGCCTCGGCGGAAGCCAGGGACGCCTCAGCTTCCGCTATTTGAGGCTCCCGCATTGCCAACGGCGTTGGCTGACCCGCACCCAACAACTCCCACTCTTCCATGGCAACAGCCGCCTCCTGGCGCTCGGTCTCCAGGCGCAACTCCGCTTGCGCGATCAATGCTCGAGAACGAGTCACCGCCAGTTCGTACTCCCGGGAATCGAGTCGGAGTAATACGTCTCCTTGTTCGAAAAATCCGCCTACAGCCAGTGATGGCGCTATTTCCATCACCCGCCCAGACACCTCGGGAACGAACTCGGCCTCGGTCCGGGGAGCCACTGTGCCTTCAGCCCTCACCCGCATTCTGACGCTGGAATAGGCGACCTCCATCGTCTCGACCAATGGAATCGTGGCTTCGACGACACGCGTTTCGGGAATGGGCCGGTTCTGAATCATCGTCAGGCCCGCATATCCGGCCGCAACGATGACCAAAATCGGCAACAAGATTCTGAGCAATTGTTTGATCAATTGGATTCACCCTCGAAATTAGCCATGGCCGTCGCATCCAGAGCCGAAGGTACGTCACCACTGTCAAAGCCCCCGCCCAGCGCCAGATGGAGATCGACTCGATTATCCAGACGCGCGCGCCGCAGTGCCAGCAGCTGGCTTTCCGAGCTGTAAGCCGCCCGTTGTGCGGAAAGCACAGTGATAATGTCGGCCAACCCCAGGCGATAGCGTTCCTCGGCCAGGTCCTGGGCCGCCAGGGACTGACTGACCGCCTCTTCCGTCGCCCGCTCCCGCCGGAGGAGGGTCTCTTCCGAGGCCAGGGCGGACTCAACTTCCCGGTACGACTGAAGAATGCGACTCTCATAATCGGCCAGTAATTCGTCGACGGTGCCTTGATTCCGGTCCACGGTCGCCTTTAGACGACCGTTATTGAACAGAGGCTGGACAAGATTTCCCACAAGGTTCCAGACGAAGAGATTGTGGTCGATCAATCCGATCAGGTCGTCGCTGGAGGAGCCGGTTCCCGATGTCAGGCTGAATCGCGGACGCAGGTCCGCGCGGGCCTCAGCCATCCGTGTATCGGCAGCCAGCACCTGCAGTTCGGCCGAAACCAGGTCCGGCCGGCGATGTACCAGCTCTGATGGCAGTCCCCCGGGAACGGATGTCGGCAGATCGGGTAATTCGGAAAGCACCGCGTAGTCTCCCGACGGGTACCGGCCCATCAAAGCCTCCAGTCCTCGACGGGCGCGGTCGAGCTGGTCGAGCCGCTGTTCGAGTGTGGCTTCCGCCGTCGCGACTTCGGTGAGGGCCAGCCTCAAATCCAACGACGGGCGTAGGCCGCTCTGGAACCGCACCTGGATCCGCCGGGAGGACACGCGGTAGCTTTCAAGCGATATCTCAGCCAACTCGACCTGCCTTTGGGCCTCGACCAAGGCGAACCAGGCCCGGGCAACCTGACCCGTTAACGAAAGGCGGGCCGCCGCCAGATCGGCATAGCGGGTTCGCGTGTTCGTGACCGCCCCAAGCTCACCGGAAAGAATTCGTCCCCAGACGTCCGGCTCCCAGCTGGCGTTCAAACGCAGTGTGTAGTTGGTCGAGGTCGAGCTCAAAACACCGGATTCGCTCCCCGGGATCGGAAAGCCGATAAAATTCTGCCGCTGCTGACCGCGACCGACTGTCAGGTTCGCGTCGGGCAATAGTGGGGCTCCCGCAATGACCGCATCCGCGCGAGCCGTTTCGATCCTCGCCGCCACAGCTCGAAGATCGTGGTTTCCCTCTAGCGCTTCTGCAATTGCCCGGTTGAGGTCGGCGTCCTCGAAATATGTCCACCATTCCTGAACGTCAGTCTCCGTATCCAGTTCGCCGCCAGTCCACTGGTCGGGACTTGAAACCCGAAGGTCGTGTTGAGGAATCGGAACGCTCTTCGCACATCCAGCCGTCACGATCAACACCAGCGCTAAAACGTTAGCGTGCCCCGGTCTCATCTGGAACTCCTCTCTACCGGTACGAAAACTTCAGCCGTATCGGACGGAAGCGGCCCCTCGAGTACAGGCGCCTTCAGTCCGGCCGCCATGAACTGCACCAAGCGATCGATCATGCGTTCGGCATCCTCGACGACGCAGATTCCACCGCTGGCCTTTTCAATCAACTCCTGCTCTCTCAGAATGAAAGTCATCGATCCCACGGCCATGAACGTGCGCCAAAATCGTTCTTTATTGGGGATTTCCGGCAATGCCTTGGCGAGCGCCTCATTGAAACGATGCTCCACTTCTCTGAAAAGGTCGTTGAATATCAATTCCATATAACCGGACCGTTCGGTGAAGAGCCGCCCTGCGAGTCGTCGATACTGCACCCCGGGATCCAATCGGAACGGCGGCGCGACCATCGCGTACAGCACGGCCTCAACGGAGGTTTGCCCTTCGATCGCGCTCTGATCGGCTCTATCGAGTAAATCAATGCGTGCCCGGTTGATCGGATCAAAACGCCGCTTGAAGACGGCCCGTACCAGCTCTTCTTTCGAACCGAAGTGGTAATGGATCGCAGCGGAGTTGACGTCTGCTTCAGCGATGATGCGACGCAGGGGCACTGCTCCGATTCCGTGCTCGGCAAATAGAGATTCGGAGGCGTCGAGAATCTGTTCTTTCGTATCAGCCATAACAAAATAAATGTAGCAGAATTCAATCGAATAATTCAAGCGAGCGCTTCAAATATTTGCTTTATAGCCGCTAAACTGCATATATCAAGGTGCTTAATGTACATCTTGAGATGCCGCGTGACGGCAAATCGCTCGGTTTCTGCCTGGCGACCGTGTCACTGGGACAACTCCGACATGCGGATCGCGCAAATCTTACGCCCAAGCGGAGGTTGATGATCAGTAGAAGCGGCGGCGTGGGGGGTCAGTCAACGGGAACTGCGATTCGTCCTCAATCGAGGGATTGGATTTTTTCTTCGAGCGTGCTTCGAGCGAAGGGATTGCTCGTCCAGCGCAGGGCTTCCCGATAGGCGGCGACCGCCTCATCGGACTTCCCCTCCGCCTCGTAAAAGGGTCCAATCAGTGAAGACAGCGAGAACGAGGACACGCTGGGCGTCGCAATCGCCAGCAGAACCGAGGTCGCCAGTCGCAGATCTGCGCGCGACGGTGTCGGGGACAAGCGGTCTCGCAGGTCATTAAACAGCACCGCGTACGCACCGGAGAGATCGCTGCGCTCGTTCTCGATCGTCTCCATTAAAGAAACCAACCCACGTGCCTCACCGTCCGGGTAGACGGGTGTCTCCATATATCCGGGACGCGCGTCGAGGGCAGCGATGTCTGCGATCACCCGCCCGATCGTCTCTCCATCCGTATCGAGGCGGTCATAGCGCAATCGATCGGGTGTATCACCCCGGCCGTGGTAGTCGGCATGCGTGGCGTTCGAAAAAAACAGATATGGAACCCGTGCGGCGGCAAAGGGTGCAAAGTCGCTCCGTGGACCGACCAGATCGGTTCCGAGAAACACGAGTTCGGAACCGCCATGCAGACTCACAATCTCTCCAAGCTCCGGCGTAAACTCGGTGCCCAGCACAATCAGGGTCCAGCGTTCCAGATCGATGAAACTGCGACCCATCGTGTCCATAACGATAACGGCCAGAGCATCATCCAGGGGCAGAATCGGATTGGCAACGTAATGCCGGGATCCAAACAAGCCGCGCTCTTCGTCATCGAAGGCGATAAATAATAGCGACACGCCTAAGTCCACAGCGCTTAGCTCGCGCGCAATTTCCAGCATCACCGCAACCCCGGCCGCGTTATCGCTGGCCGAGGCGAACCCTCTTCCCTGACCATCGTAGTGGGCGCCGATCACAATATGCCGCGAGGCCGTACCCGATCGCCCAATAACGTTTCGCCTGTTCGCATCAATATCTTGAAATTCAGTGTCGAGACCGATGGAACGGAACCGCTCGAACACGTAGTCCGCTGTCGCCCGAGCTCCCTGACTGGCTGAGGCCCGGCCGTCACGCAAGGAATCGGACAACCACCGCACGTCAGTCTCCAGACTCTCGGGAGACAGCGCCCCCGCGGACAACAACGTTGTCAGAGCGATCGCGATGAGGCCTATGAACCGATGAGTTTTCATACGCTCCTAGAAGGCAAAAAACAAGCCGACACTCGACTCCCACAAACTGAGGTTTTGATCCGCCACACCCCGGATCGAATATCCCCGAACATCCAGACGGACTCCCAAAGGACCGAACACCAATGCCTGAACGCCGGCTCCGTAGTTGACGCCCAGCTTCGTGCTGAACGAAGCCGGTCCACTCCCCCCTGCGCGAATCACTCCAACTCCGACAGTGGCGTAGGGTTGCACGGGAAGTGCGGGAACATGGGCGCGCAGGTTCGTGTTGTAGATCAGGGCATTCGCCCGACTGTCGATGAAATTGGGGCTGAAAGCCAGCGTGTGTTCGAGACCGATCGGCGCATTCGATCGATACAGTCGCGCACCGAAAACACCGAAGTCCTTGGGGTCGGTCAGAAGTTGTCCCGCGGTTCCGGAGACGCCTGCCGCGGTCTGGCCCAGCGTTATTTTGTCGGGATGATTAAATCCACCAAAAAGAGTGAAGTCATGGGCGTTGAGAGGAAGAGCCGCAACGAGGATGACAAGAAAACGCGAGAAGTACTTCATTCAGAAATTATAATCAATCGCATGCGTAACGATAGCGGCAATCAAACCCGTGGGACCAACGATTCACCAAAAAGGGAGGCAACCTTCTTCATCCGAAGAAGGTGCCGATTGCGGTGCACGCCTCTAGGTTTACTACTGCTTTTCGCGCTGCTCGCGCAGCCTGCGCTGGGGCAGGTAGATGAGGCCCGCCAGGCGATCGATGCGGAAGAACATCTGGAGGCGATCGAAATCCTGACCCCTGTTATAGCGGACAACCCGACTCCGGATGCATACCTGTACCTGGGTCTCGCTCACGCTAATCTTTCTCAAAACGATCGTGCGCTGGAACTCTTCGACGAGGCGGCCCGCCTCTATCCATACGACACACGGTTCCACAATGAAACAGCCGGGGTTCACCTGGCAGACGGGGATGTCGAAGCTGCTGTCGCGGCCCTTGATCGCGCACTGATCGTCGACGCCAATGACGAATACGCTTCCGACCTCCTGGCTTCGATTCGGCTGTCCACCGGCAACGTCGAAGAGGCGCTCTCTGTCTGGAACCAGGTCGGTCGACCACGGATCGATGGGGTGCTTGAAAACTTCTCGCCCGATTTCATTCATTGGACCGTCGGGCGCGCGTTGACGTTTGGGCCCGGGGAAGTGCTGACCTATGACGCGTGGAAAACCACCCAGGCGCGGCTGTTCAAGAGTCGGCTCTTCTCTAACGTCGGACTCGACGTGGAACCGTCCGGTCCGGAAGACCTCTACAACACTATCGTCCGGACTTCGAACCGGAATAACACACCTCGGAGATCCTCATTGACCTGATGCGTGGGCTGCCAATCGAGACCACCTATCTAGACCTCTGGGATATTGGCTTTTCCGGAATCAGTTGGAGGTCCAATTTTCGATGGGACAACAACCGGCGCAGGCTCCACGGCGCACTGATCGTTCCTCTGCCGCTTCCCTCCCTGCCGATTGTCGAGTTTCGGGACACGTGGCGGTCGGAGCGATGGGACCTGGGCCCGTCCATTCGAGACGTCTTTGCACCCGAAGCGACCTTCAATTACAAGGTCAACAGCGCGGGCGTCGACCTCAATTTGACGCCAGTCCATCAAGTCGAGATAGACATGGGTTTCGAATACAGGAATCGCGACGCCACCGGAAGCATTGCCGTGTTGGGAATGGACGACAGAAATTCCGCCACGCTCAATTTCGGCCTGGTACTCAATACTGTCGACGGAAGATATAACAACCAGCTTCGGTTCAGGGGATTCCTGGCACGGAAGACTTTGCTCGGAGATTTCAGCTTCAGCGGGGGATCGGTGGAGATCGCGAATCGCATCCACATTACCGAAGATGCCCGAACAGGCTTCAACTGGTCCGTGACGGGCGGCACGTCCCGGGGTGATCTGCCAATTGACCACTATTTCATCCTGGGACTGACCAGTCTCACCGACCACCGGCTGCGGGCCCATGTTGCATCCGAGAGCGGCCGCTACGGCAAAGCCCCGATGGGAACGGACTTCGTTCTGCTGAATACCGAAATCGAACATCGGTTGGTCACAATCCCGCTGTTCAACGCCCTCAGCATTCCGTTTATAGAGATCAAAGCCCTGGGCTTCTTTGATTCTGCAAAGACCTACGACCGCCAACGGGTCTTCCGCCAAGGTGAATGGTTCAACGATGTCGGCGCGGGACTCCGCTTTGAAACACCGACCGGCGCATTCACCCTCCTCTACGGCCGCGACACCCACGGCGGCGAAAACATCGTATATGGATACGTCCAACGACGATTCTAGTGAGAAGCATCGGGCCGGCCGCGCTGAATTCTGTGATGGAATCGGAAGGTCCTCGGTCAGGAGCTTGCTGTAGGGAGTTTCGCGACCGCTTTCATTCAGATGACTCCGCAAAACGGTTCCAGAAGGTTCGGGTTCCAACCGCAAGATTGACGATCTCGGCGTAGCTCCGTACACCCTCCTCAACCTGATTGGCCTTTAAGAACAGATCCAGGCTCCGGGTCTGCGCACGATTGACCCACTCGATGCGCTGGCTGGCAAGTCGGGCATACACGGCTTCGATGTCGTCCCGTGGCCCCTGTTCGAGGAGCAGGTCTGATTCGGGCGACCGTAGGTAGAACCAGAGAGTCAACCAGCCGCTATAGCGGAATGCCGCATCCGAAGAACCCAACGCAGCCATCAAAGCAATGAAACCGGCGTCGCCTTCGTGAGGGTAGCCACGGACATGAGCCAATTCATGCAATATGACCATGGGCATCTCGAAAGGCAATAGCCCACGGGTGACGATGGCCTCATGTCCGAACGGGTTAAACATCCCCTCGACACCGGCGGCACGGAAAAATGGATCGAGGACCCACGAAGATTTGGCGCCCGAACTCGCTGGCCAGGATGTGCCGTCAAGCTCGGCAACTATGGCGCCCATTCGGCGGTCCGCTTCCGCCCCCAGCCGGGCATCGTCGAAGTCGACTGTGCGACGTTGCGGGTACAGATCGTTGAGCTCGGCCGCGGCCTCCCCGGTCAGCTCGGTTATCGACTCAGCATTGACGCGCTCTGCGCTGAAGTCCAACTTGGTCACCAATGGCGGCCGGTGGTAGTTGAGCCCCCACGTCCAGAAAAAAAGGAGGTACCCTGCAGAAATAAAAGCTAAAAGCTGAAGGAACTTTCGCCGATACACGAAGTAAGGGGTACTTAGGATCGCAAGCGGAACAAGGAGATCCAGCCATGAAAACCCAACGGCATCAGCCAGGAAACCCATCAGCGACGAGACGAGGGGATAAACCCGTCTCGCGTAGAGGCTCTCGACGAGACTTGACGGAATCCAACCCAAATACGACAGCATCAACGACGCCAGAGCCAGCACCGCTAGGCCCCAGAGTAAACGTCTGAGGAATTTTGACTTGACCATCTCTAACCCTATTTGTTACAATTCAGCCCTCTTGCTTGCGGGTAAGTCTTTAGAAATCATAGAAATAGAGAGTGCCTCGGTGGTCTTGCGCCCGCGGCTGTCATAGGTTAGCTGATCGATACACGCATGGCCAAGGATTCTTATACGCTAATCATCGTCCCGAATGCCAGTTCGGCGCTTCACAAGGTTCGCATTCCTCTCGCCGCTCTCTACGCCGTTTGCTTGCTGTTGATCGTGGGCTTCTTCGGCATCGTCGGCCTTGGATTCAGCTACGCACGGATGGGACTCCAATCAGCTGACTACAACAAGCTCCATGCCCAAAACACGGAACTCAAAGTGGAAAACCAGAACCTCGAAGTAGCCACCCGCCAGCTCAACACGAAGATCATGGGACTGGAAGAATTGTCCGGCCAGATTCAGGAGATGATGTTGACCGATACCTGGAACGAGCGCTTCGGTCTGCTGGAGGGTGGGGGTATTGGCGGGGCCCTTGAAGACTATCCCACGGCGTCAATGATCGCCAGCCTGACAGTTCGCGACAACATCGAAATTGCTCGCGATCGGACTCTGGGTCTGGAAGACCAACTCCGGTTCGTCGAACAGATCGCTCAACAGCGGGCGGGCAAACTTCTGTCAACACCATCGATGTGGCCTGTCGCCGGGCCGATTCGTAGTGCCTACGGCCGCCGACGTGATCCGTTTACGGGCGAAAGTGAAATACATCGTGCACTCGACATCGGCGCGCTCTACGGTACAGTCGTACGAACTCCGGCGGATGGGCGGGTGATATACGCCCGGCGCCGCGCCAACTATGGGAACCTGATCGAGGTCGATCACGGGAGTGGTATCACGACACGCTTCGGCCACCTATCCCGCTTCGAGTTGGAGGTCGGTGATCAGGTGGAGAAGGGCGATGTGATCGGTTACGTTGGCAATTCGGGCCGCACTACAGGACCGCATCTCCACTATGAAGTGCGCTTAGACGACCGACCGCTCAATCCAATAAACTACCTCCCCGTCGCAACGTCTGCAATCGCCGACTGATCGAATGACCACTGGCGGAACAGACGCGTTAAATCCAGAATTCACAGTTTCAGAAATTCTGATGTCAATTCCGGCATTGGGTAATCTGGCTCCTTAATTAGCTCTCCCTCTACCCTGCGGTTTCGATTCACGCTATCCTTAAGGATGCTTGGCGGTCTCGTTAAGAAATTCGTCGGCTCACGAAACGATCGTGAGCTAAAAAAGATCCAGCCAGTCGTTCACTCTATCAACGAACTCGAAACCTCCCTGTCGGGTCTCACCGACGCTCAACTCCAGGCCAAGACCCCAGAATTCCGGGAAAGAATCGATCGGGGCGCCTCCCTGGAAGATCTGCTCCCTGAAGCCTTTGCTGTCGGACGCGAAGCGGGCAAACGCATACTGGGCATGCGTCACTACGACGTGCAGTTGATCGGCGGCTATGCACTTCACACAGGCCGGATTGCCGAAATGAAAACGGGAGAAGGTAAGACTTTGGTCGCCACACTTCCCGCCTATCTCAATGGGCTCGGTGGAAAGGGCATCCACGTCGTAACGGTCAACGACTACCTTGCCCATCGCGATGCGGATTGGATGGGCCAGATCTATCATTTCCTTGGACTCGAAGTCGGTGTGATCAAGCACGGGATAGACGAGAAAGTGCGTCGAGCGGCCTACGCAGCCGACATTACTTACGGGACAAACAACGAGTTCGGCTTCGACTACCTGCGCGACAACATGAAGTTCGACGTGTCCCAGCTAGTCCAGAGAGGACACGAATTAGCGGTCGTTGACGAGGTCGATTCTATCCTGATCGATGAAGCCCGAACGCCATTGATCATTTCGGGCCCGAGCGATGAGGCGACCGACAAGTACTTCCGGATCGACAAGGTCATACCGCGTCTGCGGAGGGACATCGACTTTCAGATCGATGAGAAGCATCGGACGGCGACACTCACGGAAGAAGGGGTCCAGAGCGCAGAACGCCTGCTCTCGGTACAAAACCTTTACGACCCGTCCAATATGGACATCCTCCACCACATCAACCAGAGCTTGAAGGCACACTCGCTCTTTAAGCGCGACGTTGACTACGTGGTCAAGGACGGAGACGTCCAGATCGTGGATGAGTTTACGGGACGATTGATGCCAGGCCGCAGGTGGAGCGATGGTTTGCACCAGGCGGTGGAGGCTAAGGAAGGACTGAAGATCCAGCAAGAGAATCAAACCCTCGCGTCGATAACCTTTCAGAACTATTTTCGGATGTACGAGAAGCTGGCCGGCATGACGGGAACGGCTGAAACCGAAGCCGAAGAATTCGGAAACATATACAACCTCGATGTCCTGGTTATACCGACGAACGTAAAACTTGAGCGCCTCGAGTTTCCCGACATCATCTACCGGACAGAACGCGAGAAATTCAACGCTGTGATCGAAGAAGTGACGGAGCTCAACGAACGCGGGCAGCCCGCACTGGTCGGCACAATCTCAATCGACAAGTCTGAAAAGCTCAGCTCGATGCTCAAGCGGAAAGGAGTCAAGCACATCGTTCTGAACGCCAAGTATCACGCGAAGGAGGCTGAGATTGTCGCCCAGGCGGGCCGCAAAGGCGCCGTCACAATCGCTACGAACATGGCTGGACGTGGAACAGACATTTTGCTTGGCGGCAACCCCGACTCTCTCGCCCGTGACGTGCTGCGTAAATCCAACGTGAATCCGGACGAGGCGACACCCGAACAGATTGCGGATGCCCTGATGAAAGTCCGTCCTGGGGTCGACGCCGAACACGAAGAAGTTGTGGCACTGGGAGGCCTTCATATCATCGGCACCGAGCGCCACGAGGCACGCCGTATTGATAACCAGTTGCGCGGCCGCTCTGGACGCCAGGGCGACCCAGGTTCTTCGCGTTTCTTCGTTTCCCTAGAAGACGACCTGATGCGCATCTTCGCCGCTGAACGGATCTCTGGAATCATGCAGCGTCTGGGAATGGACGAAGGTATTCCGATCGAGTCGAAGATGGTCTCCAAACAGATCGAGAGCGCGCAAAAGAGGGTGGAAGGCCAAAACTTCGCATCCCGGAAACACGTGCTCGAATACGACGACGTGATGAACAAGCAGCGCGTAGCGATCTACGGCCTGCGCAAGCAACTGCTAGAAGAGTCGGACCAGAAAGAGCATATCCGCTCGATTTGCGACGAAATCATGGGATCGCTCGTGTCGCAGTTCGCATCCGAAGACATTCATCCCGGCGAATGGGACCTGGAAGGTCTCAGCAAGGTCGTGCGGAGTCAGTACACGTTCGATTTCAAGGCAGAGGGAATCAATCCGGATGACCTATCCTCCGAGGAACTGAAAACAGCACTCCTCGACGTCGCGCACAGGAAGTACGACGACAAGGAACAAATCATCAGCTCGGAGGCGATGCGCTTCCACGAACGGATGTTGATGCTGCAGATCGTCGACTCCCAGTGGAAGGACCATCTTCTGGCGATGGACCACCTGAAAGAAGGTATCGGCCTGAGAGGGTATGGACAGCGCAACCCGCTCATGGAGTATAAGAAGGAATCTTTTGAGCTTTTCGAAGGCCTGATGGACAGGATCGAAGAAGACGTAGTCCGCTTCCTGTTCCTACTCCAACCGGTGGATCAACAGAAGCAGGCGGAACAATTGGAACGCCGGCGAAAACGGCAACAATTTATTACGTCCAATCAGGGCGGCCAGGCGGGGCCTAAGAAACCCGCCAGAAGGGACGCGGCCAAGGTTGGCCGAAACGAACCATGTCCGTGTGGAAGCGGAAAAAAATATAAAAAGTGCTGTGGGGTTGCCGCTTGAAGGAGCAGAACTTTCCGGAAACTTACACCTTTGACGACGTCCTGATTATTCCAATGAAATCGGACGTGTTGCCCAGCGAAGTCCACACCACCACACGATTGACCAACCGCATTTCACTGAACATCCCCGTCGCCAGCGCCGCCATGGACACGGTCACGGAGTCGCACCTGGCCATCGCACTTGCCCAACAGGGTGGCATCGGCATCGTCCACCGGAACATGTCGATCGAGTCGCAGGCTTCGGAAGTCGATAAAGTCAAAAGGTCTGAGAGCGGAATGATCGTCGATCCGATCACAATGTCGCCCGAGGACAGGATTCAGGACGCCGTCGACCTGATGGCTAAGTACAAAATCTCAGGTGTGCCCATCACCGATGGGGGACGGCTGGTCGGCATCCTCACCAACAGAGACCTACGCTTTGAGGATCGCTTCCATCTGCCGATCCGCGAAGCGATGACCAAGGACAACCTCGTCACGGTGCCGGTGGGAACGACGCTTGACGAGGCCCAACAAATACTCCACAAGCATCGCATCGAAAAACTCCTGGTTGTGGACGACAAGCAGACCTTGAAGGGACTGATCACGGTCAAAGATATCACCAAGAAGATCAAGTACCCGTCATCAGCTAAGGACGGGCACGGCCGGTTGCGGGTAGGCGCTGCGATTGGAGCGACCGGAGACTATTTGGAGCGTGCCGCCGCTCTAGTGGTCGCCAAGATCGACGTCATCGTCATCGATACTGCCCACGGACATTCTTCGCGAGTCATCGCGGCGATACGGGAAGTCAAGAAGGCATTTCCTGATACAGACCTGGTTGCGGGCAACATCGCATCGGCAGAGGCCGCGACCGATCTCATTGACGCCGGTGTGGATGCAGTCAAGATAGGTATCGGTCCGGGTTCGATTTGCACGACCCGCGTCGTAAGCGGGGTCGGTGTGCCTCAAATCAGCGCGATCATGGAGTGCGAAACCGTGTGTGCGGAACGAAACATACCGCTCATAGCCGACGGTGGCATCAAGTTCTCGGGCGACATCGCCAAAGCGATCGCGGCAGGTGCTGACACGGTCATGATTGGGTCGCTCTTCGCCGGCACCGATGAAAGTCCGGGAGAGGTCATTCTCTATCAGGGACGCACGTACAAATCGTACAGAGGCATGGGATCGATTGGGGCGATGCAGGACGGCAGCAGCGATCGTTATGCACAGAACGAGGAAAAACCATCCAAACTCGTTCCGGAAGGGGTCGAGGGAAGGGTCACCCACAAGGGGCCCCTGGCGTCAATGATCCACCAGCTCGTAGGAGGCCTGCGCTCGGGAATGGGCTACTGCGGCTGCAGCACGATCGAGGAACTTCAGGCCAAAAGCCGCTTCATGAAGATAACCGACGCGTCTCTGAAGGAGAGCCATGTTCACGACGTTTTCATCACCAAGGAAGCTCCCAACTATCAGATGGAATAAAAAGAAAGCTAAGCGTTACAGCATCAAGAATGAGCAAATACGACGCTATTCGTCCGATGTTCGGAGCGTCGCACTCCAGTCACCGCCGGGTTCCTGGACGACATCCACGACCCAAGGCCGACAGCAGACGGGACAGTCCTCCACGTAAGCCTGGTGTTTCCCGCCGCCCTGATCGACGTATAGTTCGATAGCTTCGCCGCAGTAGGGGCAATTCACCGCGATAGCTTCCCTCATCACATCGACGTCGCCGAACCCAATGTTCTTGGGAACAGCCGGCGCTGCTCGCAAAATGTCTTTGCTGGCGCGGCGAATGCCTCGATCGTTTGGGATCTTTTCAATCTGACGACACTGGACCGACCCAGGACCTGGTGACCCACGGTACCGGCTTCTTCAGTTTTCGAATCAGCACCTCTCAGCATGTTCGCGGCCTTGCGCGTCGCTAGAGAACTTCAACGGTCACCGGATTGGCGCGTGGCACTCGTTCCGCGATGGCGGGAACCCGGAGACGCCCCGGCATTGCCATCGCCTCCTGCCTTTCGCTTGAGTCCCCCGTCGGCTGTTTCGATTTCGCCGGTTTCGAGAAGTTTAATCAGCAGTGGGTGTTCGAGAGCCTTTGGAGACACCTGCCCGGTCTTTCCCGGTCCGAGAAACAGTCTTTTCCCGCCGGGTAAGGGAAGGCTCAGAGGTTTTCGAGTATTGTTGGTGATGTCCATAGGTGTTTTCCAGCTACCCCAAAGGGCTCAAGATTCCTTAGCAGGACTTATTGATGTCTGAGAATACCAAAGAACGAGGATTCGGACTCGGTACTCTTTTCTACAGTTCCTCAAACCCATTCGGGACGACATTGATACGGCACTGTCAAACTAGGGAGAATACGTCCGTGCTGGCGATGAAGTCTGACGGTGCCCAGACCCGAAGTCAACGACGCAGATCTGGTCGGGCCCGGCAACCACGCCACTCAACATCTGAGCGTGTGGGTACCTGCCGGTGCGCTCTGTGAGCGCAGAATCAATAGGCGGTCATAGGCCCACCCCTACAGCGATTGGCGATTATCGCGGCGGCTCAGCGGTGAGCGAGCACGTACGGTTAGAGGATAAGAAGATGTGCAAGTGCATCTAGCTGGGGGGGTTATACGCAAGGAAAGTGTCAATACTCGAGCCGCAGTGTCGGAGGTTAAGATCCGGGCGTTTAGTGTAAAGTCTTAATTCGATGACCTGAGGGTGGGCCCGCCTGATCGAAAGGTTGGCGTGACTAGAGGCTGAACATTTGAACTTAATCAACACCGTAACCCTCCTTGTTTGTCTATCCGCGTTGTTCGGGTACCTAAATCACCGCCTCCTCAATTTCCCTATTAAGATCGGATTGATGGTCATTGCGCTCGCAATGTCCCTCGGATTGGTTCTATTGAACACCTTGGGCATCGGTTTGGCGGCTGATGCGCGCGCCTTCGTCCAAGGCATCGATTTCAACCTGACCCTGATGCAGGGAATGCTGAGCTTCCTACTGTTCGCAGGCGCCCTTCACGTTGATCTTGACGATCTCTTCCAGCAGAAGTGGATCATCGCAATTCTGGCCTCGGTTGGCGTAATCCTTTCTACATTCATCGTGGGTACTGCTGGCTACTACGCTTTCCAGCTGGTCGGTCTCGAACTGCCCTACATCTACTGTCTCCTTTTCGGCGCACTGATCTCACCGACTGATCCTATAGCTGTAGTCGGCATTATGAAACTTGCGCGGGCCTCCAAGTCTCTCGAAACGAAGATGACTGGAGAGTCCTTATTCAACGACGGTGTCGGCATCGTGGTATTTCTAGTCCTTCTTGACGTTGCCCTCAGCGGTGAGGTTTCAGCACCCGCTATCGCGACTCTTTTTATCGGCGAAGCGATCGGAGGCACCGTGATCGGGCTGGCCCTCGGATACCCGGCCTATCGGATGCTGCAAAGGACGGAGCAGTATCAAGTCGAGATCCTGATCACTCTGGCACTGGTGATGGGTGGTTATCGGCTGGCCAGCCTGCTGCATGCTTCCGGCCCTATCACGGTTGTCGTCTTCGGTTTGCTTATCGGCAATCACGGACGACGATTTGCAATGTCGGACGCGACACGGGAGCACCTGGATTCGTTCTGGGAGCTGATCGATGAACTGTTAAATGCGATACTCTTCGTGCTCATTGGACTGGTCGTCGTGGACATGACCTTCAGGTTTGACTACCTGCAAGCGATTCTCCTGGCCATCCCCATCGTCTTGTTTTCACGGTTTGTTTCTGTTGGCCTACCCATTCAACTCTTGAGTCTGTTTCGGACATTCAGCAAACGCGCCATCCTGATATTAACGTGGGGCGGCCTGCGCGGAGGGATTTCAGTCGCTCTGGCCCTGTCTTTGCCTGCGAGCCCGGAACGGGACGCGATCATTTCGATCACCTATGGCGTGGTCGCTTTTTCGATCATCGTTCAGGGACTGACGATCCGCAGGGTGGTCGAGACTGCGAGGGATGCGGAAATCGCTGGGTGACATTTAAAGTTGGGTGTGTAAAGAAAATGCTTTCTCGGCTATCTGAATTGCGTCGTTTCTTCGTTCCTCCTTTTGCCTCCAAGGAGTCCATCCGACGATCACCCTAGCAACCCGTGAGTCAGACCAGAGGGATCGGATGAAACAACCGTCATCATTCCGCCGATTCTGACCCTCCGCTGATTCTGACCCTTGGCCGCTAACCGATTGTCGGGCTGCCCGAACGCCGGAACGGTTCGGCAATATACTGCTCGGCCGTTCCCTGGGCACCATAGGCGTCGTCGCTGGTATTGATGGCTTTCTGGTACTCGGTTACTGCGCGTTCCCGCTGACCCCGGATGTCGTAAATCTTGCCCAGGTTGACATAGGCCCACACCTCAACCCATCGGGGTTCCAGATCGCCGTTTAGCGCTTCACGAAATACGTTTGCGGCGGCCTGCAGGTTGCCCAGTTCAAAGAGGGCTTCACCCATTCTGAAGTATGCAAGGGAACTCAGTCGATCTTCGTCGACTGCAACCTGGTACTCGTCAATAGCTCTGTTGTAGTCTCCGGCATTGGCGAGATCCTCCCCACGGCTGACGCTCACGGCTACCCGGATTTCCGGAGACAATCTCAGGACCCGCATCCGAGGATCGATCAGGATCATTCCGGGCTTTCGTTCTGTAATCAGATCGAGGTCGCTGGAAGGTCCGGAAATCCAGGTCTGGCGAAATTCAGATTCCCCGTCGGTCAGGACTTCGATTTCGAGGGGCATACGAAACAGATCGAGATCCTGATTGATCTGACCCATAATCTTGTAGCCGTCCGGCGTCCGAAAAACTGTGTAGTCTCGTGTGAATTCAGGAATACCGGAAGCGTTGACCCATTGATCGAAGAAATACGTCAAGTCTTGCCCGGCCGCCTGCGAGGACACGTCAAGGAGACGCTCGGTCGACAATCCTCCTTCAGTGAAGGTCACTGAAAATTCATCCAACATTCCGCGGAAGGCGTCTTCTCCCATCACGTTGCTTAACATCCTGATAACGAATCCGCCCTTGAAACCTGAAAGGGAGCGGTACTCGGCGGAGTCCCTGTCGAGGCTGCCCACCGAATCCAGAGGCAAATCCCCTTCATAGCTGAGCGCTTTCACGAGCGTTCGCTCGACGTATTCGTCCGCATCACCCGCAGGCAACGTCTCTTCGAAATAAAACAAGCTCGCAAACACAGCCATACCTTCACCCAGCCAAGCGTCGGCTTCCGGATCGCTGACGGTATACCTCAAAGGGAACCACTGATTTGCTACATGCTGTGCCAGCTCCCATGGATCAAAGTCGGTGCGAATTGCCTCGGCCGGCATCAGTAGCATTCCAGGCACCGATCTCGATACCCAGTTTGCTCCTTCGATCTCTACGATTCGGAAAGAAGGCGCTACCGCCTCACCAAAGGTCTCTGTATAAAAACCGAACATTTCTACGGCTGCCGAGCTCATTGCACGGGCGGCTTCCACGGAGTCTTCGAAAACAAGGGCCTCAATCGCAGCGGTTACGGCCTCCGCTTCAGGTCCATCGTTAGATGGGACCGATACAGATTCGTACGGACCCGCTGCCAGTGTTCCCCAGAACGAGGGCTCCGCGCCTTGGAGAGCCACGTCGATCGTTCCCGTCACAAAATCCGGGGGCGTAGAATTCACCTCAGACAACGCGCTGACTACGTGCCAGTCGGATGGAATGGTCAGCTGAAGATTCATGATGGCCGCATCCTGCCCGACTCCATTCATCGGAAACCACTTGGCCTCGTCGAGAAAGAATGCGGAATCGGCACCGATGCGGGCCAGAATCGGCTCACCGCGGCCCTCCTGGGGTCTGAACACGCCCGCGTATTCCACACGAATGACGGGTTGGTCGAACTGCCCCAGATCGCTCAGGTCGACTTCCAGCGTGGAGTCGATATCGAATTGACGGAAACGAACCGGCAGCGGCTCCTCTACTCCGAGATAGACGTCGATAACGCGCATGTCGCGGTCCAGATCAAACACGGCATAAGCTTGCCGGTCCTGCTGGATGAAGCGAATTTCGGCCGAAGCAACCAACTCCCTTTCAAAGGAATCGATTGTTGCCTTGATGGAATAGGACTCGACGTCTATTTGGGGGCGGTCTGAGTCGACCGATGCTGGCACCAGCACCTGGGCGGCTCCCGGAAGTGTTAGCAGAAAATAAACCAGAGCGATTCGAAGATTCCTCATGGTTCCTCGGCGTGTTGTTAGAGACATATCAGAGTTAGACGTCCGAACTCAAATACGTCGTCACGGAATCTGAACGATCGCCTTCCCGATACCCACGTTTTCATTTTGATCATAGATACGAAACGCAACGACATGCTCTCCCGAATCCAACTCTAGGGAAGTAAACTCGAAAATCTCAGACTGGGAATCAATGATCCCGTCCACGGGAAATACCGGCTGCCATGGCCCGGCATCGACGGATACCTCGGCCTGTTTAAGAGTGGAAGTTTCGTCAGTGGCATCGACGTGCAGATTCACGTGGCTGCTTTCCAGACCCTGCTGTTCTACTGTGACTCCCGGAGGAGTGTTGTCAATCGCGAACGGCAGCGTTTCCATCTGCCCCGTCAGGGACCGCTCGGGTGGGTTCGATCCGACATCACTCGCAACGATTCGGAACACATACGTCCCGTCGGGCAGCGTATCCGGGTCAACGGTGTAGTACCGCTCCGTGATATCCGTCTTGAGTTCCTTCCATTCCCCTTCATTCCCCGCACGGTAAAGAATGGAATAGATCAGGACGTCATTGTTCGCATCCTCCGCATTCCACCGAAACGATTGCGCTCCCGGCCGCAGTACGGTTCGGGCAACCACATTGGGCCTGGTCGGCAGTACACGTCCGGAAATTCCGCTCCGATTGAGCGCAATACCAGCTCGCGTGTTGTTGTTGCTGGCTGGCAGCGCTTGCAGTCCGATGCCGGGTCGAAAGACATCGATTTCGCTGATCTCAGGACGGAAATTCTGCTGCAGGTAAGGAATCGTGACTGAGGAAAGCATCGGGCTTTCATCCCCTCCGGCAGTTAAAACAGCCCGCCATTGAACATAGCGGGCCCGAGGGCTGGTCACTCTCCCTTCCACGTTCAGCGCGGCCCAATCCGACCAGGTCTGATCGGGACTTTCGGTGTTTCCACTGCGGGTAAGAATCTCGACGCCAGCACCGGTCCATGTGGCCTTGCCCCAAGCGGACGTTGCCCCTGTGTTGCGCACGATCGACTCGTAGGATCCCGACACGGCCGGTGTATCCCCAAGCTCGAAAAGCTTTCCAGCGTTGGATGACGTTGCGAAAATTCGGTCTCCGCGCGCGAACAGGCCGGTCGTCTGCTCTTCAGTGGACTCCAGCAGGAGTGTGGGCGGTTCCGGTGTCTGGAGCGAATAAATGCGTCCTCGCGTACCTGTGGAAAACAGCAACCCGTCAGGTCTGGGCAGCAGGGCAAACACCATTTCTTCGTCCGATTCCCAGATGCGGGTTACCGCGCCGTCCGGCGATATCTGGAGAATGACGCTCTGAGCACCAGGGCCCGCATCAGGGCGAGGGCCCCGGGCATTGTCTCGACCCCGTCCTGCAGGCGTTGCACCTCCCCCATTTACCTGACCATTTCCGTTTTGCGCAGCAAAGGTACCCTGGTTTCCTCCGACCGTAATCGATACCTCAGCACCCTGTACGGTGCCCTCGGTGGAAGAAGCGGGGCCGCCTAGACCCGGGCCTCCAGGGGCATCAAGCACGGCCGCGTAGATCGTTCCATCGTCGGCGACCATCACGGAACGAACTTCCCTCATCCTGGAGTCATGGAGAACAAAGGGTTCGGCGCTGTCTGAGATTCTGTAGACGTAGCCTTTGGGATCCCCGCCGGCAATCACGTTCCCGGCTCGATCCATCGCCATCGTGATCACGTGGGTTTCCTCGCTATCGTAGAAGATCTCGCTCTCCCCGTCGACATCAACGCGGTAGATCACGCCGCCGTCGCCGGTGGCCACCAGCAACCGCCCTTGTCGATCAAAAACCATTGACCATATGTAGCGTGCCTCGGGTTCAAAGAACACGTCGGTGTCCCCATCCGCCGTGATCCGATAGACTCTCCCATTGGGAGACGTCGCCGCAAACAGGGTATCGTCGTTGCCGAGGGCCAAAGCCAGCACGTCGAGTTCAGCCAGATCGGCTAAAACGCTGCCGGTCCCGCCATCATCAACTTTGTAAACCTTACCGTCATGCCCAGTTCCCAGATAGACGTTTCCCTCCAGGTCCGTGACGGCGCTGAATATAATAGGGTCCGGAGTATCAAATACGAGGTCGAAGCTCGGCGCGAGCATGAGTTGACCATCGCCGGTGACCGACAGACCATTCAAGTCGCCTTGCCGGAACTCGTCGTACGTACGAGTCTCCCAGAACTGAGGAATAACCCCAAGTGCGGGAAGAGCAAGCGCGATGGGTAGCAGCCATAGGGATTTCTTCATCTGTCTTTTTCTCTGATCGACCGATTCTTACGGGACAATCGTCAGGGTAAGCGATCGTTGCCCCTGAATCACCAAGTCCGAAGGTCTGAGTACAAGCTCGCTGACGGGAGAGACCCGTGTGCCGGACGTGTGGCTGTCGGAAGAGCGTTCCGGATTGAGCAGGGCGAGCATGGAAGGCGGCAGCGAGGGGAGTTCTTCGCCGTCGACAACGGCTCCAGGATTTCTACTGAAGACTTTCACGTACAGACGATCGGTCTTTCTAAGATCGTTCAGCTCGCGGATGACCTGCCCGAGATCGTGCGGCGCAGCTGATGGCGCGCGCTTGAGGTCGGAGGCCGTCATCGTGACACCGTCACCGATCACCAGTTGGACGCGGCCGGGCGCTAGACCTTGGGGAACCACGACTGGATACTGTTCTACGAACGCGTTCCCATCGAGAGTTCTCAGCCTGGCCTCCAGCGTGACAGTATCGCCCGCATGAACCTCGGTCCGGTCGACGCTCACTGCGTCCAGATGGGCGCTTCGGCGACGATCGGTCGACCTGACACTGAGTTCGACGGATTCGATCTCAAGATTTTTGAATCCGCCTGACAGCAGATAAGTAATCGGCGCTACCGTAGCCAGAGTCGCCCGAACGGGCGCATTCAGAGCTCCGGAGAAGGCACTGTCGATCGCCACTTCTTGTCCACCCTCCAGATTGATCGTCCCGCTGACTTCGAGCGTCAAATCTCCAAGGCTTCGCTCCGTTGCCAGGATCAGGCTGAACAAGGTCATGTTCATCATCAGCGGCGTCATGAACCGGTCGTCGATGACTTCATACTCGTAGCGCTCGACTCCATTTCGCGAAGTCTGAACTTCCACGCTGACCGGAATCATGCTCGCCGTCCCGCCCAGACGGCCAAAAATCCCGGTGGACCGATCCTGCTCGAAGTTCCCCACAATATCCAGGGGCACGGCAAGCTTGAAGGAAGTCACCCGGCTCGGCAGCAAGGAAATGACGTAACCGCGCGACATTGGAAGATCAGTCGGACCGGTGGACTGGAAGGGGTGTCCGAATGCATACACCTTGTCGCCGTCTACATGGGTGACGGTGCCGTTGGCGCTGACACTGATGTCGCCCCGCACGAGCTCAGCACTGATCGAAGCGCCCGGCAGTATCTCCCCGCCTTCCCCGGCAGCAATCGAGGCAGCGCTGCCCGTTCCGCCCCCCTGAACTGCTGTGAATCCAAAGGCCTCAAATACGCCCGAGAACTCACGCGCAGCAACAGGGGATACTCCCGAAAGAAACAACGGCGTCCGGATCGGCCCGAGTCCCGTGGCTTCGAGCGCTGCAGCGGCTGCGGACTCCGTCCAGGACCGGGGCAGCAAGTAGCTTCCCGTAAAGTTACCCGCGACCGATCCCGTCATCACCCGGTTCATATAGCTCCGAACACCCTCGGTCGGCAGCGTCCCTACCGCAGCCAAGGATGCGCTTTCCCCACCGTCGGGCTGGTCCAGAATGCTGACCATCTGGGAGATGGGCTGGATTCCGGCAATGGGCTCCATCGATGAAGCAAACCCGAACGCTACCGCTCCCAGGAGACGGCCATCGATATACACCGGGCTGCCGCTCATCCCCTGCATCACGCCTGTCTGGGCCAGGGGACCGCCTGAGAGGCGCGCCAGAACCATGTCCTGTTTCGGAGCTGCATTCTTGAGTACACCGAGGATTTCGACGTCGAACTCCTCGATCGTCGTTCCATGGAAGACGGTTCGTCCGATTCCCCGCATACCTTCCCGAAGTTCGTCCACGGGGAAAAATCCCGAATCTTGTGCAACCAGCGGCTGGGTCACCAACAGAAAGCACACGGCCAACGGAATCCATCGCGTCATAGTCTCAGTTACCCACATGTTCGACTGAACGAGGTTTGGATAGAAGCATACCGCATGGCGCGGTCTCGCTTAGATACCGCACAAGATGTCGGTCAAACCTCATAAGCCCAATATTTTCAAATAATAAGCGGAGTCTGCAGTTTAGTTGAACTGCCAATCTAGTGTCAACAAAACGGTGCCGGCTCAACCGGTCGATGCAACACAAGCGTTAAATCGTTCAGCCGGAGTTTCAAACCCCAACGTCTGGCGGGGGCGTTCGTTAAGTCTCCGGGCAATGAAGTCCAGATGTTCCTGTGAGTGTACAGACAAGTCCGTTCCTTTCGGGAAGTAATACCGCAACAGACCATTGGTGTTTTCGTTCGAGCCGCGTTGCCATGGACTCTGTGGATCACAGAAGTAGACGTCAATCTTCGTGGCCAGAGTGAAGCGCTTGTGATCGGCCATTTCCCGACCGCGATCCCAGGTCAGCGATTTGTACAGTTCTGTCGGTAGCTCTCTGGCGTGCTCGATGAGCGCCGAGATGACCGTCTCTGTTTCCTTGCTCGACACCTTCACTAACATCACGTAGCGCGAGTGACGTTCGACCAATGTGGCGATGTGGGTGTTCTTAGATCCAGCCAGTAGGTCTCCCTCCCAGTGACCGGGCACGGCACGATCTTCGACTGAGGCCGGACGCTCACGGATCGATACCATATCGGCGAGTTGCCCTTTACCGTGGCCTTTCCGGGTCGCATGTTGGGATCGACGGATCGATCGCTTTGAACGCAAACACAGAGTCAGTTCTTTCTTTAGAGCCCCGCGGGCCTGGATGAAAAGGCTGCGATAGATAATCTCGTGCGACACGTGAAGCGACTCGTCTTCCGGATAGGTGTGCTTCAGCCACCCGGCGATCTGTTGAGGCGACCAGTCCAGGCGGAGCTTGTCTTCGACCAGCTGCCGTAGCCGGAGACATTGGGCCAGGCGGCATGGCTTCGGACGGCGTGCCCTGTCCCACGCCCGCTGATCGGCTTCCAACGCTCGATAGTTATCATAGCCGCCATTGCGACCGATTTCCCGACTCAGTGTCGACGGTGAGCGACCCAGCGCCATGGCCATCGACCGAATCGACTTCTTCGCCGCAATACCCCTGGAAATCTCTTCACGCTCGATCAGAGTTAGGGCCCGGGATGAACGGCAACGGGGCCGCGGACGGATGCCGCCATACACGGCCAGTTGGCGATGAATCGACGTCCCCCCTCTGTCCAGTACACGACCGATCGCTTTGGTGGACTCCCCCCGCTGCCACCGATCCCATATCTCGACCAGCTCCGTGGTTGTGAACCACCGGCGCTTCCTCATCCGTCGCTTCTTTCTTTTCTTCGGCATACACTTCACCTCGCTTCCTATGTGAAGTGTTGCATCGACCTATTGAGACCACAGGGCTTCTGAGGCACCAGAACCTAAACGGCCATAAATCCCAAGTTTGTTTGACTTTGGCGAATTCTTTCCGTTAATGCTCCAACGGCGATTAGATCGTTCCGGGTCCGGTGCGCCCGGAAATCCGCGGACAGAGTATCGGTGCATTTTTAGGGTTCACGTATCCGGACGTGACGATTTGAACGTGCTTCAGTTCAAAACGAGCTTCAGTTTACTGGCTGCGGCTCGGAGTGTTTTATCGAAATTTCACATCTTGCAGATTTCGGGGAGTGCGGAAGCAAGCAAACGCTTATACAGTCAAAGGGGGTGCTTCTCGAGTCAGGGGCTTGGCGATCGGCGGCGGCCCAAAGTGAGCGAAGCGAGCTTTGGGCAGGCCTATGTATCGCTTTCTTCGACGTCATTGGCGAGTTCCTCGAGCAACAATCGATTTTTCTCCGCGCGCGCTCTGTCCGGGTCGACTATGCAAGGTAACGTCGCAATGGTTTGTGTGTAGCTGACTGGAACTTCTAGAAACTCACAGCCAGCCAACACGAGGTCTCTATACCAACTCATATGGACTAAGCTCAGGGTCCAGATCGGTTCCCACGTAGGTATAGCAGTCACCGTATCCTGGAACTCCAACCTCTTTTTCGTCGTATCCGTAGCCCAACCCTTCTACCTTATGGAGGATTGATGTGTCTTCCGGGTCCATGTCGTAAACCGCTACGTACACGAAAGAATTGCGGGAAATGCCTATTGAGCACTTTCCGGAGCCATCTTTGCCGCGTTTGTTGAAGTTCAGTGACCACCCTTCGATCTTCGCACATCCCACGAGGTCCGCGGACGGGACACGTTTTCGCAGTCGTCCTGGGTGAAGGTTCGAACCATACGCTGCATATAACATCGCGTGACGCCTGCTATCGGAATCGAGGGCCGGTTCCGAATTCCGAACGCTCATCCTCTGGAGGCAATCACACTTAATGCCGTTCGATCGAGGGTTGGTGTAAACGGTTTGTTCCGCATATCTTACACCTGAACAGCGCGCGTCGGAGCCATGCAATCAGGCAGCACGATTTACCACGTAGTTGCCTAACTGCTCAGCCAACAGAAACATCTCCCGTTTATTCAGAGAGCTACGGCGAGCAGAGCTACTGGAAGTTCGACTGAGCGAGGACAACGACGCCTACGCGGATGCTTGGACCCCCCGGGGGGAATCTTCCCAGAGGGGGTTCAGGCGCCGCGTAGGCGAGGCGTCCGAAACAAAGGCGAAGGATGCGTATTGGTAAAACCGCCGATGAGACTGAGCGAGGACAACGACGCCTACGCGGATGCTTGGACCCCGCTAAGGTAGCCAGAACCAAAAAGCGGCCTGATCACCCACAGAATGGACGACGTCTATGGCCACTGTTTCGCTGGTGCTCAGTTCGTCGAGCATGCCGCTGTCGGTGATACAGAGGGTGCGGGAGGGGGTGGCCAGTGCGGTGAGTCCTTCCTCGGAAAGTGCGATCTCGACGTGTCTGCCACGATAGTACTCGAGCCCGTACTCCATCCAGGGACTCGGTCTGTACAAAACCACGTCCTGACCCTCGGAAACGAAGCGATTCAGTTCCGTTTTCCACGGACGCATAGACTCGACACTCTGGATTCGCGGGAATACCGCTGCCGATATCGCGAACACCAGGATCGCGATCGAAAGCACATTCAATGCGCCGAACGCCGGAGGTGGCAGCCAGATTCCGATCGCGACCAGAGCCGCGGCTATCACGAGCGTCACAGCCAGAATGGCTATTCCGCTGACCAGAATGTCAATGTTGATCTGATCTCCAAAGAAACCAAAAGCCACGCCTACGGCGACCCAAAGCGCAGCCTGACAGAAAACCGAAATCCGATAAGAGAGCACGCTACCCCGCTGGGTCACCTCCCGGGCGCACAACAGCGCGAGCGGTGGTGCCATCGGAAGAATGTATGCGGGAAGCTTTGAGCCCGAAAGCGAAAACAAAATGAATGGCGCCAGAGCCCACATCAGTATCAATTGCTCATTCCGAGCGAACCGGCGCCGCATCGCGGGTATCAGCAGAAAGCTCCACGGGAATGTCATGAGCAGAAGCACCGGAAGGTAGAAATAGAAGGGTTGCTCATGCCCGTACACGTCACTGGTAAAGCGATTAAGGTTGTGCTCCAGGATAAAAACGTTAATGAATTCCCAACCGTTCGCAATTGCTACGGCCGCGTACCAGGGACCCGCAACCAGGCAAGTCACTAAGATTCCCTCCGGATGCCACTTCCTCCAGTCCCCACTCGGACCTCGCCAGATCAGAAACATCACCAGCGCAAACGCGGGCAGGGCGATTGCAACCGGTCCCTTTGCAAGAACGCCTAACCCTATCGCGGCGTAGAAGGCATAAAAGTACCCACGCCGGAAACCTCCTGAAGTTTCATGGCCGACGAGAAAGAAGGCGAGCGCCGCCGTCAGCGTCGCCGTCAATGGCATATCCATCGAGGCAGCTCGCGCGAGGCCGAAGAAACCGACCGACGTGGCCAAAATCAGTGCCGCGCTGAAGCCTATGCCGCGTGTAAAGACGCGCCGGCCGGCCCAGTAGACCATGAAAACCGAGAGCGTGGCGCCCAGGGCCGAAGGCAGTCGCGCGCCTGTTTCGCCTATGCCGAAGATGGCATACCCCAGGGCCGCGCCCCAGTACATCAACACGGGCTTTTCGAACCAGTTTTCACCCAGCAGCCGGGGTGTGATGTAGTCCCCGCTCAAATACATCTCGCGCGCTACCGCCGCATATCGCGGTTCATCGGGCCCCAAGAACCCAATTCCACCCAACTCGTGGAAAAAGAGAACGTAACAGAGTCCGGCAAGTGCAGCGAGGATGAAGTAGTCGAGGTCCTGGTCCGGCTTCAGTCTCATCTTAAAAATATGTGAAAATACCACGGATGCGCGTGGGAGCAAAAGCTCATATACAGTACATCTTAGCGAGACTCATACTTGGCTTCTTCGGTAAGATGCCTCGGAAGATGGCCTCCCGGGCGGGTAGCGTTGTTGCGCAGATCGGGTACCATCTCGCTCGACCCCAGCGCAGCACCGCTCTTCACAACCTCCGCATGGCACTACCGGAGTTGTCCGAAGTCGAGAGAAACCAAATCGTTCGCGGCATTTTCTCCAACCTCGGCCGGCTGCTTGTAGAGTTCAGCCAATTTCCAAAACTAAGTCCGGAAAACGTCTCTGAAACGGTCGAATATGAGGGCCTGGAAAACTATTTGGACGGACTCCGGCGCGGCCGGGGTGTGTTGTTTCTGACAGCTCATGTCGGTGCCTGGGAACTGTCGTCTTTCGCACACTGTCTTTACGGTTACCCCATGAAGTTCCTGACCCGTCCACTGGACAATCCACTGGTGGAGTCATTGATTACAGGCATACGAACGCTTTCCGGAAACCATGCCATCGATAGAAACGGCGCGACGCGTGCGGTTCTGAGGGCGCTCCGGAACAATGAAACCGTAGGCATTCTCGTGGATCAGAACACGATCCGGTCCGAAGGCGTCTTCGCCGATTTTTTTGGAATTCCAGCAGCCACAACACCCGCTCTGGCGACGTTCGCTCTCCGGACCGGAGCCGCAGTCGTGCCCGGCTTCATTCGTTGGGATTCCGCACGACGACGCCACGTCCTCTCGTTCGAACCGCCGGTCGAATTGAAACAAACGGGCAATCCCCAGGAAGACATCGTCGCCAACACCCGCCTGTTCAACGAAATCCTCGAACGGTTCGTCCGGAAGTTCCCGAACCAGTGGTTATGGATCCACAAACGATGGAAAACGCGTCCTGAAGGCGAACCTTCCCTTTACTGATTGATTCACCGCGAAGGCGCGCGTGAAAACGCGAAGGCGCGTGTGAAAAGAAGTGACAAGTGACGGGTGACAGGCAAGGTCCCGGGTCGTCACTTTTCACTTGCCATCTTATCCGATGGCGCCGTGGGCCATTTTTTCCAAGCGGGAAACCCGTTCGGCCATTGGAGGGTGTGTGCTGAACAGCCTGGCCGCTCCACCGCCACGGAGCGGGCTCACTATGAACATGTGGGCGGTGGCCGGTGAGGCCGTCATCGGTACGCGCTTGGACTGAGCGTCCAGTTTCTTCAAAGCACTGGCAAGCCACAGGGGGTTGCCACACAGCTCGGCACCGGTCGCATCGGCCTGATACTCTCTCGAACGCGATATGGCCATTTGGATCAGTGCGGCCGCGATCGGTGCGAGGATCATCATCGCGATCATACCGATGATGCCGCCGCCGCCATTCTCGTCCCGCCGGCCCCCACCAAAGATCATGGCCCACTGGGCCATGCTGGCCAGCATACCAATCGCACCTGCGATCGTGGCGGCAACCGTGCCGATCAGTATGTCGCGGTTGCGAACGTGAGCCAGCTCGTGCGCCATGACACCAGCCAACTCCTCGCGGCTCAGTAACTTCAGCACGCCTTCGGTCGCGGCTACAGACGCGTGACTCGGATTGCGGCCGGTAGCAAACGCGTTCGGAGCCGCTGAAGGGATGACGTAGACCCTGGGCATGGGCATGTTTGCACGAGACGTCAGGTCGCGCACCACGCGATACAGTTCCGGGGCATCACGCTCGCCGGCCTCTTTGGCCTTGTACATCTTCAGGACGAGCTTGTCGCTGAACCAATAGGAGAAGGCATTCATGCCGATCGCGATGAGGAAGGCAAACACCATCCAATTCCGCCCTCCCAGGGCTCCGCCGGCAAGCACGAGCAAGACGGTCATCCCTGTCATCAGGGCAGCTGTCTTTGCAGCGTTCATTACTTCCTCCTAGTGGTTCGATCCCAGCGCGTCACTCGTCAAGTTCTACCCGTCATTTCTTCATACTGATTCTATGCGTCAAGAGCTCATTGTCAAATTGTGGATTCACCGACCCCGCTCCCCATTGCCCTGGAAAGAAACTCCGCGATGTGAACGACCGCGAGATCGAGGCCGTGGCGCCTGACTCCGTACTGGAGTTGGAACAGGCAACCCGGGTTACCCGTAACCAGCACGTCCAGATTCGCAGCACGCACATTTTCCATCTTACGGTCCAGGATTTCCATCGACAGTTCGGGCTCGGTCAAGTTGTAAACTCCAGCGCTGCCGCAACACTCGTCTGCCCCCGTGACCTCGATCAGATCCACACCGGGAACTCCGGAGAGCAATTCCCGCGGGGCTGAACTCACACCTTGAACGTGAATCAGATGACACGGATCGTCGTATCCGACACGCAGTTCCAGGCGATGCGTCAGCCGAGTCTGAATTGAAGTCGACGCCAAAAAAGAGGACACATCCATGACCTTTGCTGAAAATCCCTCGGCCCCATCGATCAGGAGCGGGTATTCGACCAGCATCGCGCCGCATCCGGACGCGTTTACGATGATCGCATCCACCTCAGAAAGGGAGAACGCAACGAGATTCGTTCGCGCCATATCGGATGCCGTCTCTCTGAATCCGGCATGGTTCGCCAGCGCCCCACAGCAGATCTGGTCGGGGGGCACGACGACGTCGTATCCTGCCGCCGTAAGCAAACCCACGGTTGCCCGGTTGACTGCCCCGAGCAACGAGTTCATCACACAGCCGGAGAGGAAAGACACCGTGCCCGCCCGTCGCCCGCGGGCCCGGTAGATGTTCCCGGGACGGACGCCGGAGGTGAATTCGACTTCTGGTGTCATCTCTTCCGCCGCAGCATATGCAGGCGCGAATCGCTTCAGCAGACCCGTTGTTCTCAAAATTCCGGACATTCCCGACGTCCGATAAAGTTGCAACAAGCGTGCCGCAACGTGAAACCGCCCCGGAAACGGGAAGACGTGTTTGAGTACGATTCGCGAGACCAAGTTCGGGGCACGCTCTCGGGCGATGTGCCCCCGCATCTCTTCCATCATGTTTCCGAAACGAACGCCTGAGGGACACGCAGGCTCGCAGGCTCGACAGTCCAGGCAGCTGGACATGTGCCGCGCGAACGTATCGGTTATGGTCGTCCGGCCTTCAGAGAACGCGCGCATGAGGTAGATGCGGCCTCTAGGAGAATCCATTTCCGTCCCCAGGACGCGATACGTTGGGCAGGCCGAAAGGCACAGACCACAGTGGATGCAATCGAGATAGGCTTCGCCAGCGCCGCTCCCCGAGACGCGGTCGTTCACGATACCCTGACCCGCAACTGCGCTCATTGGGGACGTTCTCCGTCGACGTGCCGACCTGGATTAAGACGGTGGTCGGGATCGAACGCATTTTTGATCTGAACCATCAACCGGTGTTCGGCACCACGAAGGCCAAAGGCAGGTACTCGACGTCTCACTTCAAGCGGCGCGCGTTCGACAACTACTGGAAACTCCTGTCTCAATGCGGTGATGACCTCCGGTGGAAGACTGATCAGAACTATGCCGCGAGCTGCGTGTCCTAACCAGGACGCCGGTTCGAACCGATTCAATACATCACCCATCGCCAACGGTGAAACGGCGACTCGAGCGACAACGTCTCCAAGGCGTTCATAGAACTCGCGGACCGATTCCCATGCCGCTGGCTCCGCATCCGGGTCCAATCGTTCCCAATCTCCGCCGGGCAGATGATCTAGCTGCCACTGCACTGCGGCGGCTGTATCTCCAAATCGGATATAGAACAAATGCTCTGGTCCGAGCCAGACGAAGGAGGCGGGATTGAGCGGACTCGCACGGATGCTGCGAACGATCTCAGATGCCTCGGCCAAAGTCGATACCTCGAGCCGCGCGGTTGCCGTAGTCGGATAGCGGGGGCTCACCTTGAAACTGACTTCGGAAATTACGGCCAGCGATCCTAGAGAGCCCGTGTATAGCTTTGCGAGGTCGTAGCCGGAGACGTTCTTGACGACGCGGCCTCCCGTGCGAGATATGCGTCCATCCGCATCAACGACCTTCATCCCGATGATCCAATCGCGCACGGTCCCTACCGCGCGGAGTGGCCCCTGTGCGTTGGTTGCGACGATGCCGCCAATCGTTCGATCTTTCCCGTTCCACGGATCCAACGGAAGCATCTGATTGTGCTCGGCCAGGGCGTCCTGCAAGTCGCCGAGTCGGATTCCGGCTTCAACATGAACGGTCAGGTCGGCTGGAACGTACTCGGTGATGCGATTCAATCGGCGGGTGTCCATCACCGAATCGATCGGGCCGAGCGGATTGCCGGACGATAGCGCGCTGCCGGATCCAACCGGCGCGATCGTTCCGGACTCGAGCCCCATCGCATCCGCGAGTTCCTCGATCGAGGCCGGGGCCAGGACACGGTCGACTGATTGCGAGTCGACGATCAATTCCCCTCCAAACCAAAAACATGCCGCGCGACGCGGCGCGCGGCCTCGGCCGTACTTGTGATGCCCGGACCCACCTCAGTACAGCCACCACGACTTGGAAACACCTTCCCGGGATTGAGCAAGCCCCGGGGGTTGAAAACACCGCGCGTGCGGCGCATCACATCCAGATCCGCATCGTTGAAGATCATGCACATGTATTCTTTTTTCTCAGCGCCAATGCCGTGCTCACCACTTAAAGCGCCACCCACTCCGACGCAGACATCCAGGATCGCCTCGCTCATGGCATCAATCCGATTGACCTGGCCTTTGTCGCGACTGTCAAAAAGAATCAGCGGATGCAGGTTTCCGTCGCCGGCGTGGAAAACATTGGCGATTTTCAGATCAAACCGTTCGGAAATCGCCTCAATCCTGGAAAGCACTTCTGGAAGCCGTGTCCGCGGAATGACGGCATCCATCACGATCATGTCCGGACTGATCCGGCCCATGGCGCCGAAGGCCCCCTTGCGGCCCATCCACAATCGAGCACGCTGTTGTTCATCCTCTGCCACTTGGATCTCATAGGAGTTGTTTCGCTCACAGGCTCGGACGATGCTTGCGGTCGTATCTTCGATTGCGACCTCGAAACCATCGACTTCGATCAATAGACTGGCAGCAGCATCGAGTCGGTAGCCCGCCCTGAAAACGGACGCTTCGACGGCTTCCGTCGCTCTTTGATCCACAAATTCCAATGCTGCCGGCACGATTCCAGCAGCTACGATGTCGGAAACCGTTTTGCTGCACTCCTCAACGCTGTGAAAAGCGGCCAAAAGGGTCTTCACGGCTTGAGGTTTTCGGAGCAGACGTACTGTGACCTCAGTCACAATGGCAAACGTGCCTTCCGAACCCACCAGGACACCGACCAGATCGTAGCCAAGGGGCTCTCCGACCGAATTCCCAAAACGCATGACGCTTCCGTCCGCGAGGATTGCTTCAACTGCAAGCACATGGTTGGTCGTCATCCCGTACTTCAGGCAGTGCGGCCCCCCCGCATTCTCAGCTACATTGCCTCCAATACTGCAGGCCATCTGGCTTGAGGGGTCTGGGGCGTAATACAAACCGTGCGCAGCGACAGCCCGGGTTACATCGAGATTGACCACACCAGGCTGCAGGACGGCTACCTGGTTTTCGGGGTCGATCGAAAGAACGCGATTCATTCTCTGCAACTCGATGAGGATTCCACCTTCCGCGGCCATCGCGCCGCCGCTCAACCCCGTTCCCGCACCCCGGGGCAGGAAAGGTACGTCAAATTCGTTGGCCACGCGAACAATAGCGGACACCTGTTCCGTCGTCGTCGGAAAAACAACGGCGTCGGGCATGTGTTTGAACAGGGCGAGGGCATCGCACTCGTATACCAGTAATTCCGTTTCGTCTGCCGTCGCACCGGTTTCACCCACGATCGCTTTCAACCGGCCGATGATTTCCTGATTCATGCCAACTCGTAGACGGGTTCCGGAACGGTTCAGGTCAGCAGCACTGGATGCAGCCCTTCAGGACCGCAGGCTCCTAAGGCTGGTTTCTCACCCGTTCGATCTCAGTTCGGACCAGATCAAGTTGCGGATAGGTGGGATTCATCAGAATGAGCTTTTCCCACAATTCAATGGCACCTTCGCGATCGTTGCGATTTTCCAGAAGAACAACACCCATGTTAAATAGCGTCTGAGGATGATTGGGCGCAATTGCAAGCGAGGTCTCGAATTCGACCATCGCTCTGTCGACCTGATTGGAATAGTAGAGTGCGGTCGCCATGTCTGTTCTCAGGCTGGGGTCATCGGGACGAAGCTCCAACGCGCGGTCGTAGTACGCAATCGCGCCTTGATAGCTTTGGATGTCGAAATAGAGATTGGCAAGGTTCACCAACAGCTGAGAGTCGTCCGGCGTCTCGATTAACTCGGCTTCGAGCCGCTGGATCATCTGCGAATCATCCTGCATGTTTTCGGCGGACGGCGCCGGGGATGTGACAAGCGCATCCCGAATAACAATAGGGCCCAGATCCCGGTCACGCACCACCAGATAAGTCGCAATGAAACCGACGAGAAGGCCCGATATCAGCAGGAGGTAGGAATCCCGATTCATCGGGTCGATGATATCACTTAGTGACCTGTACCAGCCAAATCGGGACCAGCACCGATGGGTCTTGCCGGGGAGACCGAGGCGCGAGACGGAAGTCGATGTCTTCACGTCAACGACGGCACGTAACGAAGATATCGCTCCCATCCCCGATCGGCCCAGAGGGTTCGGGCGAAACGGCATTGTCTTCGTCGTCGTCAGCTCCTCGCGATGTAGGAGCATTGACTCGTCGCCGCGGCGTCGGGTCGTCGTCTCGTCTCCTCCTGGAATCCAACGCCGTTTGGCCCGAACGCGGGTCCCGATTTGGGTGGTACAGGCCACGAAATATAAAGTTAAGAGGCAAAAGCTCTATTTCACAGTCCGATCTTTTGACTCTGAGCTGTCAACTACTAAGACGGGTCCGAACGCCTACGAGTCAATTAGAAAGGGCTGGAAGAGCCCCTTGTACTCGGGGTCAGGGAACTGATCACCGAAAGCCCTGGAGTCGACTAAATCGATTGCCGTAATTTGGCGCCTCCGGCCGGAAAGGGTCCCGGAAACGGCATCGATCGCTAACAGACGGTAGGCAAGAACGACAGCCCAGTCGGCCACTTTCCGTTCGAAGAAACTGCCGGCTACCTGGGCCCAACGATCGAGCTGATCCCCGTCAACGACGGGCCGAAACCGAACCGCGACCTTCCGTGGGCCACTGCTGAAGACTTTGTCACCAAAGCCCATTTCCACCTGTTGCCATCCAGACCGTTCAAGTAACTGATCGGCGGCACTCAGAACGGCAATCTGTAACGGCAGCGGTTCGGCGCTTCTCTGGGTGTGGTCGTAGGCCTGACGACTGACGGGGTTTTGGAGGCATGCGTACGCTTCATTCACCAGAACCATGTGCCTGGTCAAGTCAGTGACAGCGGTTCCGGAATTTCGGTCCGGATGGTACTGGCGGGCCAGTGCGCGGTAAGCGCTGTGAATGGTCTCCAGGCTCGCATCGCGCCCCACGCTGAGGATACGATAGTAGTCAATTAGCATTGTTCGCCTCTGAAATTTGTCGCCTCCAGCAAGTGTCGGCTTGGGGGGCCACCGCCACAGGTCGTTTTGGGTCGTCGCCTCCAATTGTCGGCTGTCATTGCTTATCTCTGGAAGATGCTGTCTAGTCACTGGATATCCCCGAAGTAGCAGGTGCGGTAGGCTTCATCGATCGCGACTTCACCGGCAAGCACTTGTTCCCGTGCCTGATTCAGCACCGGAATGTATCCGGATCGAGCGGCAGCACGCCGTAGCTCGGAATCGTTTCCGGCAACAACCCACTCTCGCGTATCCCGATTCAGTTCGAGAATTTCGAAGAGTGGAATGCGACCGTCAGCACCTGAAAACCGGCATTTCGCGCATCCGTGACTCCTCCGAAAGCGGATTGCCTCGGACGCTGGGATTCCAAGCCTCTCGACGTAAAAAGCCGCCGGCAAGTCGGCCCCGATACAATGGGGACAATTTCGCCTCACCAAGCGCTGAGCGACTGCACCGATCATGGCGGAAGCAAGCACATGGGTCTCAACACCCAGATTCGCGAGGCGCAGCAGAATCGAAGGCGCATCGATCGCATGCAATGTCGACAGCACAAGGTGCCCGGTCAGTGCGGCTTCAAAGGCGATGCAGGCCGTTTCGGAATCGCGGATTTCACCCACCAGGATCACGTCCGGGTCCTGTCGGAGCATCGAGCGCAGCGCCCGATGGAACGTCAACTGTGACTTGTGGTCGACCTGAACCTGACGGATTCCGTCCACACGGTATTCGATGGGGTCTTCGATCGTGACAATGTTTAACGGAAGACTTCTCAGTTCCTCGATCAGAGCGAAGAGCGTCGTCGTCTTACCACTGCCGGTAGGACCTGCAACGATGACGATCCCTGGGGCCGCCGGCTGAGCGCCCTCAACTGCGTTTCGATGGCTCGGCCGGCTCCCAAACCGGTAATAGTCGGAAGGCACTCCCGGTTCCTGAAGATCCGTACGACGAGCGCCTCACCCCCTGCCGTCGGCATCGTCGATAGCCGCCCATCGATCCCTTCGGATCGATCGACGATGTGCCCATCCTGAGGCAAACGCCGTTCGGTAATGTCCAGACGGGCCATCACTTTGATCCGGACAACGAGCTGCTCATGAAGCCATCGCGGAAGTTCGAGGGTGTGGAGCATCAAACCATCAATGCGGTAGCGAACTCGTGTCTGGTGACGGCCGGGCTCGATATGTATGTCGCTGGCTCCCAGCCGGAATGCCTCCTTAAAGATGAGATGTTGTATTTCCAGCAGCGGCGAATTCGGTGAAGAGCCTGATCCCGCCCGACTCTCAGGGACAGGAAGTCGTGAAGTAGTGGGATACCGGGGTGAGGGAACAAGTTCGGTCTGGGGCATGAGTTCTGAGGAACTAAAACTCTGGTAGGCGTGTTCATGATACCACGATTGAATGGCCGAATGCAGATCAACGGTTTTCCATCGCGCAGTCTCGAACACGCTAAATGTTAAGTTCTGCGGAATTTCGATTTCTCAGCCACACTCGGGTTCCAACAGCGTTGTTGCTAGGCCTGGAAAGTTCGATCAGCCGGGATGTCATAGCCAATCAGCCCTTGCCTATTCGAGTCTTTACAGTTGCACATTCCTATCCTGACAAATGTTGTAAAGTGGTACGGGAGAGATAGATGCCGATCTACGACATTTCCGTGTCGATTCACAACGAGATGCACGTCTGGCCAACCGACCTGAGGATTCGTCTCGAGGAGAGCCGCCATCTGACGCAAGACAAGTCTCACACGATACAGGTCACGACTATCCACTGTGGATCACACACAGGCACGCATTTGGACACACCCGTCCACATGATGGGCTCGGATGCGCCGACGCTCGGCGACATCCCACTCGAACAGCTCGTCGGACCTGCTCGCGTCGTTGATTTGCGGGGAGTCGCGTCGATTGGACAGCCGGATCTGGAATCGCACGACTGAGAGGGGGTGAAACGCGTACTTTTCCGCACTGACAACTCATCCCACTGGCAGGACGCGGGTTTCTGGAAACGGTTCGTCTACCTTGAGCCTCAGGGAACTCAGTTTCTGGTCGAAAGGGGCATCCGCCTGGTCGGCATAGATTATCTCTCGATCGACCGTTTTGGTTCAGCGGACCACGCATTGCACTTTGTGTTGCTCACGAAATCCGTTGTAATTCTCGAAGGATTGAATCTTCTGGACGTGCCACCGGGAGACTATGAACTCGTCGCGCTGCCCATCAAACTGAACCGCGCCGACGGCGCCCCAGTTCGGGCGATACTGAGGAACTGAGCGAGACCATGCAGATTCAGCAAATCAAAGCCAGAGAGGTACTCGATTCTCGTGGGAACCCGACTGTTGAAGTTGACTGCGTACTGAGTAGCGGTGCGTTTGGTAGAGCGATTGTGCCATCCGGTGCTTCCACTGGGGAACACGAGGCGCTCGAACTCCGGGACGGCGACAAAGCGCGGTATCTAGGAAAAGGCGTACGAAACGCAGTCAAAAACGTAAACGAAAAGATTGCACCCGCGCTTGTTGGCCACGACGCAACGCTGCAGTCACGCATCGATCAGATCATGCTGAATGCTGACGGCACCAAGAACAAGGAAGAACTCGGCGCCAACGCGATTCTCGGCGTATCTCTTGCGACCGCACGCGCAGCAGCCGAATCTCATGGTTTGCCGCTGTACGGCTACATCGGCGGCGTGGGCGCGAAGACGCTCCCGGTGCCTATGATGAACATCGTCAACGGGGGCGCACATGCCGACAATGACGTGGACTTCCAGGAATTCATGATCATGCCCGTGGGCGCCTCCAGCTTCAACGAAGCCCTGCGCATGGGCGCTGAAATCTTCCACGTGCTTAAGGAAATTCTTCGCAACGGTGGACACTCCACAGCCGTCGGAGACGAAGGAGGGTTCGCCCCGAACCTGGAACACGACGAAAAAGCGATTGAGTTAATCCTTAGGGCGATTGAACAAGCCGGATACATTCCCGGGGATCAAGTTGGGCTGGCGTTGGACACCGCGTCGAGCGAACTATTTGACAACGGTCAATACATCTTCCGGAAAAGCGGCCAGTCGGCAAAGACTTCGGAACAGATGGTCGAACTCTTCGCCGATTGGGTTAGTCGTTTCCCGATCCTGTCGATCGAAGACGGTCTTGACGAGAATGATTGGGACGGTTGGGCGATGCTCACGCGCGAGATCGGAGAAAAAGTCCAACTTGTAGGCGACGACCTCTTCGTCACCAGCACCGAAAGGCTCGCCCGTGGCATGGGCTCCGGGGTGGCAAACGCCATCTTGATCAAGGTTAACCAGATCGGCACATTAACAGAGACGCTGGATGCCATCGACATGGCTCGGCGAGCCGGTTACGGCGTCGTCATCTCGCACCGTTCTGGCGAGTCTGAAGACACGTTCATCGCCGACCTGGCCGTAGCCACCAACGCCGGGCAAATAAAGACAGGTTCGCTTTCGCGGACCGACCGCGTGGCCAAGTACAACCAACTGCTCCGAATCGAAGAAGCCCTGGGCCCCAGTGCAGTCTACCCCGGCCGCGGTGCTTTACCTGTGTAAGTGACACGCAAGATCGTTACGGGTCAAGAGTTTAGAGCCACCCTTCTCCACTTCTCACTCGTCACTCTCTTTCAAACAAACCGGATTGGTTGGATTGGCTGAAATCGAGGCCAAAGTGCTGATACGCCAGTTTCGTGGCGATGCGACCACGTGGAGTGCGCTGCAGGAATCCAATCTGGAGCAGAAACGGTTCGTAGATGTCTTCAATCGCGTCGACTTCCTCACTCAAGACAGCGGCGATCGTGTTGACACCCACAGGTCCCCCGTCGAATTTGTCGATAATCGCCCGCAGAAGCCGCCGATCTGTTTCGTCAAAGCCATGCTCATCGACGTCCAGCAACCGCAACGCGTCACGCGCAATCGCGTCGTTGATCTCGCCGTTACCGCGGACTTCAGCAAAATCCCGCGTTCGCTTCAGCAACCGGTTGGCGATGCGCGGTGTTCCACGGGAGCGCTTCGCAATCTCGGTGGCCCCCGCGACGGTGATTGGGGCCTTGAGGATGTCGGCGGACCGCCGGACAATAACCTCAAGGTCCGCCTGCGCGTAGTAATCCAAGCGGTGGACGATTCCGAACCGGGAACGCAAAGGGGCTGTGATCAGCCCGATCCGAGTTGTGGCACCGATCAACGTGAAGTGTTCTAAATCGAGACGGTGGGTGCGGGCACTGGGGCCCTGTCCGATGATGATGTCGAGCTTATAGTCTTCCATCGCGGGATAGAGAATCTCTTCGATGCTTGGCTGCAAGCGGTGAATCTCGTCAACAAAGAAGATGTCCGCGCTTTGAAGATTCGTCAGAATCGCGGTCAGGTCACCTTTGATCTGAACCAATGGTCCTGCCGTAGCACGGAAGTGAGCTCCCATTTCGTTCGCTATGACTGCCGCGAGGGTCGTCTTACCCAACCCGGATGGGCCGTACAGCAGGATGTGGTCGAGGGGTTCTCCCCGTTTCCGGGCAGCCTCGATTGAAACCTCCAGGTTCTCTTTGACCAGAGTTTGTCCAATGTATTCGCTGAGCGTTTTCGGACGCAGCGATAGTTCGAAAGGGATTTCATCTTCCGACGCCGCGCCGGTAGTGATTCGGTCGTTCATTACCCTTTGGTCAGAATCTGCAGAGCCCGCTTGAAGAGTTCGTCGAAACCGGGATCCCCACTCCCATCGAGGGCCCTTCTGATCGCTCCTTCGATCAGGCCCCGATCGTAGCCAAGGTTCTCCATCGCCGAAATAACATCGGCCTCACTGCCGCCCGGCTCCTCATCGAGGATAAAACCACGTAACTTATCTTTCAATTCCAGGATTATCCGTTCACCCGTCTTCTTGCCGATACCCGGGATTGATGTTAGCCGGGCAAGATCTTCTCTCTTGATGGATGCGATCAGATCATCTACGGGACTTCCCGAAAGAATCGTCATGGCCAGTCGGGGGCCGATTCCCGGTATCTGCACCAGGCGCTCGAAGATTGAGCGTTCACGTTTGGTCGAGAAGCCGAAAAGCTGAATGACGTCCTCACGCACGTGCGTGTGAATATCGAGCACGACCTCATCGCCAAGGTCGGGCAAGGACGAATAGGTAGGAAGTGAGATGAAAGCCTGGTAGCCAACCCCGTGGATATCCAACACAACCTGTTCGGGGGTCTTCTCCAACAGTGGGCCGCGCAGTCGGGCAATCACGCCAATGCGACCTCGTCGATCAGGCTGACCTCATCGACGACACCCACGATGGCCGCATCGATTGCCCCACCCTCACTGTCCACCGTTGTGGCCGCCGACCAGCCTTCCTGAACAACCAAAACGCGATCGCCCACTCCGGCACCGACACCATCCAGGGCCAGGATTCTGGCACCGCCTGCGGTGCCATCGATACGGAGCGGTTGTACCAACAGGGCCTTCCGGCCCACGTGGCTGCCGTCTTTCTGCGTCGCCACAACCGTGCCCATCACTCTGGCTAACAACACTTAAGGTCCTTTGGCAGGGTTTCCCGACCTTCGGAAGTTACACATTAAGAATTAAAACTTCCGAGCGCCGAACTCATAACTGGTGGCCGTCAAGTCTTAACTCGTCACGGCCGCTTCTGCAGCTTTGGCTGCTTTGGCCACTTTGGCCGCTTCGTCGAGGGTTTTCTCGACATCGGTGTCGAGTACGTCAATGCTGTCCACAATGCCGACGATGGTGGCATCGGAGGGAGTTTCTTCAGGGTAGAAAGCGAACGAAGCTTCCCGGCCTCGGCAAACATATACACGTTCGCCGGACCCGGCCCCTACGGAATCGATCGCAACAACCACCTTGTCGTCAGAAAGCCTGCGGACGAGCAGGAGCTTCCTACCAACGAGTGATGCGTTTTTGGCCGTTGAAACGACGGTGCCGATAACGTCTCCAAGGTACATCTGGGGTGCCCCACGTCATTCCTGAGATATCTCGTCGATGATGCCCACGATAGCGGCATCTACAGGCGTGTCCTGGCACCCGTCCGACATCCGTGCCGAACTCCCCTGGACCACGAGCACGTGTTCCCGGAATCCCGCTGATACCGTGTCCACAGCCACAACGTAACCTGGCTCGTCACCGCCGTCGGGGTTAATCGGACGGCAAATCAGCAGTGTCTTGCCTTCGAGCCGGGGATCCTTCCGGGAAGCAACGACCGTGCCGATGACCCTGGCCAGTTGCATTGCGTTCTAGTCGCTCGCTTTGCCAATATTGAACACGTCTTCAAGGTTCGAATGCGGCCGCGGGATCACATGGACGCTGATCAACTCACCCACACGGCGCGCTGAAGTCGCGCCAGCGTCGGTGGCGGCCTTTACAGCGGCCACGTCGCCTCGCACCAGGGCCGTCACGTAGCCGGACCCGATCTTTTCCCAGCCCATCAGCGTAACCTTTGCCGCTTTCACCATCGCATCGGACGCTTCGATCAACGCCACCAAACCGCGAGTCTCGATCATCCCGAGGGCTTCACCAATCGTTTCTCCCTCTTTTGCCATTCAATTGCTCCTTATGGAAATTCAGAACGGAATCCTGATTTCCGCACGACCATGTGATTTGGGGCCTTCAACAATTCGGGAAATGAGAGCTTCGTCCCTAGACTTCCCCGTCACTGTTGACATACTACTTCACCAAACTCGAAACGACCTGATGGATCAGATCGATCAATTCGTCCTTGGAAAGAGAGATCGTTTCTGATCTTCCGTCGGTCACCGGACACATTGGGTCCTTCGGATGCGCCTCATCGGCGGTATCCAAGCCAAAATACTGCTGCCTCTGAATCCACAATTTTTCGACATCTTCCGATGACAATAGCCGCTCCTGTCCAAGAATTCTCGTGTTGATGGAGATCTTCGCGAAGTGCTCGACCGTGTCCATCCGATTGTACGCCTCCATCATGTCGGCACCGTAGGTGACCACACCGTGGTTGGCCATCAGCAGCGCATCATAGTTTGCGACCCAGGGTTGGAGGCGGTCGGTCAACTCCGGCGTTCCGGGTGTCCCATACTCCGCAAGGGGTATACATCCGAGGGCAAGGACGACTTCTGAAATCAGGGCTTTGTTAAGCGGAATTCCCGCTGCCGCGTACGCCGTGGCGCACGGCGGGTGACAGTGCACTACCGCGTTAATATCGGGTCGGAGTTTGTAGATGAGGGTATGCATGGCGATCTCGCTGGAGGCTTTGCGCTCTCCACGAACGTGTCGGCCTTCGAGATCGACTACAACGGGATCCTCGGGACGCACGAAGCCCTTGTTGATTATCGTCGGCGTGCAAATCACATTGCCATCCGGCAGCCTGGCGCTCAAATTCCCGTCTGTCGATGCCAGGTAACTCTTTTGATAGGTCAGTTGTGAGAAATCGGCGATTTGCTGCCTTAGTTCGGCTTCTGAGAACATCATGGTAGGAGCGCATTCTACTAACGCCCCATCGGATTCACAATGCAGATGTTCGAAGGGACAGCATTACGCCGTTTGAACGCATCTTTTTCTTGCTAGAACCCGAGAATCACAGAGGAAGTGACGCGTGGTGCGTTCCAAGCGACGCGTTGAAGAAGGAGATTCAACACGAAAACACGAAGATCACGATGCTGGGACGTTCAGATAAGGAATCACATTGCGGCTCTGCATTAAAGTTATCGTCCGTCAGATTCGGTCTGTCACACATCACTTCTTAGACCACTTCAAGGGATGCGTATTTGGCAATCATCTTCTTCAGGCCGAAATTGCTGAAGCTCACGGTCAACTTGGCGTCGTCGCCGGCGCCTTCCATACGGAGTATTGTTCCAACACCGAACTTTGGATGCTTCACACGCGTACCCTGCTTCCACCGCCCGGTACTGCCTCCACGCCCCAGACCTCTTCCCGGCGGAACTTTGGACTTGAGGAAATCCTGGACCGCACCAACGGTGTTGAATGTTTCTCCCGAATATGGCGTCCTTTCACAGGATTCATCCCTCAGGGGCGCCGAAAGCGCGAGGCCGTTGATCAATTCGGCCGGAATTTCCGAGAGAAACCGTGAAACTTCCGAAATCATGGGATCCATCGTCCCGAAAGTCCGCCGGTAGCGAGCGGCACTGAGATAGAGGCGTTCTTCGGCCCGCGTCATACCGACGTAGAAAAGCCGACGCTCTTCTTCGAGCGAAGCCCGTTCAGTAAGGGATCGATTGTGTGGAAACAGGCCGTCTTCCATACCGACGATGAAGACCACTGGAAACTCTAATCCTTTCGCGGTATGGAGAGTCATCAGGGTGACTGGTGCGCGTTCATCGTAGTCATCCTGATCAGAAACCAAGGCAGCGTTGTCCAAGAAATCGCGCAAACTCTCGCCGCGCACCGCGCTTTCTTCGGCGGCCGTCAGAAGTTCACGAATGTTGTCGATCCGACTGAGTGCTTCCTCGGTCCCTTCCTGCTGGAGCACTTCGACGTAGCGAACCTTCTCGATGACCCGTTGAAGCAATTCAATACCGGACATCTGATCGACGGATTCCAGAAAGTCCGTCATCAGCGTGTGAAAGGCTCCCAGGGACCGCCTGGACCGCAGTCCCAAACCCTCTCCATCAATCGCGATACCGATGGCATCCCACAGAGATACCTCCCGCTCTGCAGCCAGATCCAGGAGAGCCTCGATCGTCGTCCGTCCGATACCACGCACGGGCGTGTTGATGATCCGCAGCAGGTGAACCGAATCGTTCGGATTCAAAACAGAGGTGAGGTAGCTGAGCAGGTCCTTGATCTCGGCGCGTTCATAGAAACTGAGCCCGCCGACGACACGATACGGGATATCGAACCGGCGAAACATCTCTTCGAGGACGCGTGAAAGAAAGTTCGTACGGTAGAGAACGGCGATGTTGCGTTCCGGGTGGCTTCGGCGCTGCCCCATGATCCGTTCGGCAACGTGAGCCGCCTCCTGATCCGGGTCTCGGGCTTCAAAGAACTGGATCTGTTCGCCGGACGGGTTTTCAGTCCACAATTCCTTACCCTTTCTGTCCTCGTTGTTGGCGACAACAGCACCAGCAGCCGCCAGAATGGTCTTTGTGGAGCGGTAATTCTGTTCGAGCCGGACGATCTGCGCGTTCGGATAATCCTTTTCGAACGAAAGGATGTTCTGGATGTCTGCGCCCCTCCAGCTGTAGATGGACTGGTCCTCGTCTCCGACTACACAGACGTTACGGTGCTGCTCGGCCAGATACCGGACCAACTCGTACTGAATGCGATTGGTGTCCTGATACTCGTCGACCATGATGTAGCGTAAGCGCTGGCTGTATTGTTCGGCTACCGACGGAAACTTTTCGAAGAGCTCGACGGTCTTTCCCAGCAGGTCGTCAAAATCAAGGGCATGGGCCTTTCGCAATCGGTTTTCATACTCCGAATACACTCGGGCCGTGAATTCCCAATCTGGCTGCCATGCGTCTTCGGCCATCTTGTCCGGAAGAGTGCGCTGATTCTTAGCCGCGCTGATGCGCGACTGGATTACCCGCGCGGTCACGATTTTTTCGTCCACGGAAAGGTCTTTCATCGTGGATCGGACGACCTGAAGCTGGTCATTCGAGTCGTAGATCGTAAACTCGCGAGCGTAACCGAGCGCTTCGATCTCACGCCTGAGGAGACGGACGCAGAGCGAGTGGAAGGTGGATATCCACGGATCCGCTGAACGGGAACCCTGAAGCTGATCGAGAACCCGCGCCTTCATTTGATCCGCCGCCTTGTTCGTAAACGTCACGGCAAGAATGGATTCGGGACGAACTCCGAGATTCTCGATCAGGTGAACGATGCGATACGTAATGACCCGGGTCTTACCGCTACCGGCACCAGCGAGAATCAGAATCGGCCCCTCAATCGCCTGGGCGGCTTCCAGTTGTTGAGGATTCAAATGTTCTTTGAGATCAATACCCATCGCTTTGAGGAAATACCTTTTTCACTGCAAAGGCGCAATGGCGTAAAGGAGCAAAGTCTAAGGATTGAGTTTCCGGGGCATGGAAACGTTGCCTCTTGAATTCCCGCTCGTGATTGCACCATCCGTCGACAAGACAATCATATTCCTTTGCGGTTGATCTCTTATTCCACGGTGACGCTTTTTGCCAGGTTGCGAGGTTGATCTACGTCGCAGCCCCGCTGTACCGCAATCTGATAGGCGAGCAGTTGAAGCGGAATGACCTCTAGAATGGGTAGCAGAAAGTCTGTCGCCTTCGGAACGAAAATGCAGTGATCCGATTCCTCCGCAACTGCAGTGTCTCCTTCAACAGCAACAGAAAGGATGATGCCGTCACGCGACTTTACTTCCCGAACATTATTGAGCACTTTTTCGTAAATCTGAAGGGAGGCCTCCCGTGCCTCGTCCTTGGTGACCACGAACACAACGGGCAAATTGCCATCGATGAGAGCGTTAGGTCCGTGCTTCATTTCGCCAGCGGGGTACCCCTCAGCGTGGATATAGGAGATCTCCTTCAGCTTTAACGCGCCTTCGAGAGCAATCGGGAAATGGATACCGCGCCCCAGAAAAAGGAAATCGTTTGAATGGGCCAGCGATCGGGCGATCGTTTCGATCTGAGGTGCCGAGGCCAGCACATGCTCGATCTTAGGAGGGAGCGCCGTCAGTTCCGACAGAGCCGCGCTGATCTGCTCCGGGGTCATGGTCCCGCGCGACTTACCCAGCTGTAGCGCCAACAGGTATAGGGCAACCATCTGGGTGACGAACGCTTTCGTCGATGCCACGCCAATCTCAGGACCAGCGCGGGTATACAGGACTCCATCAGCGAGCCGGGTCGTCATTGAGCCGACGACATTCGTGATCGTCAAAACGCGAAAGCCCATCGTGCGCGCCAGTCGCTGGGCTGCGACAGTATCGGCAGTTTCGCCCGATTGTGTGATCACCACAAAAAGTGTTTCCGGGTCGACCACAGGACTCCTATATCTGAACTCGCTGGCATAGTCGACCTGAACCGGGACATTCGCTATCGCCTCGATCATGTACTTGCCTGCCAGGCACGAGTGCCAACTCGTCCCGCACCCAAGGAGACAAATATTCTTAAAGCTCTTCCAATCCTCCTCCGATAGTCCCACATCGTCGAGGCGCACTTCGTTTGAATCCTGGGCAAGCCGTCCCACCAGCGTTTCGCTGACCGCTTGTGGCTGCTCGTGGATTTCTTTCAACATGAAGTGCTTGTAGACGCCCTTCTCGGCTTGCACAGGGTCCCAGGTAATGCGTTCGAAATGGGGTTGACGCTGCGATCCGGAAAAATCCATCAACCTGATCCCGTCGGGTTCGACGACGGCCAGTTCACCGTCGTCCAGGAACAACAGGTCACGGGTGTGCGGGAGCAGAGCCGGAATGTCTGAAGCAACGAACCCTTCTCCGTTCGTGCGGCCGATGACGGTGGGCGGCCCATCGCGCCCGGTCACAATTTTCTGAGGATCGTCGGCTGAAATGGCAGAGAATGCGAACAAGCCCCGCAGCTCCTTCACAGCGGCCAGAACCGCGACTTCAAGGTTTCCCTCAAAGTACTTCTCGATGAGATGCGCGATCACTTCAGTGTCGGTTTCTGTCGTGAACTGATGGCCTTCCCCAGTCAGGCCACGTTTGAGCTCCAGGTAGTTTTCGATGATCCCGTTGTGGACGACAACGATCCGCCCCTTACAGTCACGATGGGGATGCGCGTTCTCTTCGGTCGGCCGACCGTGCGTTGCCCACCGTGTGTGGCCCAGACCGTAACTGCCGCTGAGAGGGTCCTTACCCAGAAGGGACTCCAAATTGCTTAATTTGCCTTCGGAGCGACGCACGACCACTTCACCGTCATTTACGACCGCGATGCCAGCTGAATCGTATCCCCGATACTCAAGGCTCCGGAGTCCCTCAACGATTAATGGAACGGCGTCCCGATTACCGATGGATCCAAAAATTCCACACATAGCGTTTATAGTGACGAGTGACAGGTGACGAGTGACGCGAGAGGCTCCATTTGTCATTCATCATGTGTCACTTCCATTCTCCTTGCCCTTAATCTTCATCCTGTCTTTCTTCACCACCTGGCGGCCGCGACCAATGGCCAAGGAGTCGGCGGGAACATCCTCGGTGATTGTCGAACCCGCTCCCACATAGGAGTGCTTTTCGATTCGGATGGGAGCCACGAGCGAAGAGTTGCTACCAATGAAAACGCCTTCTTCGATAGTCGTTTTATGCTTGTTCACACCATCGTAATTGCACGTGATCGTTCCCGCTCCCACATTGACATCCTTCCCGACATCGGCGTCCCCCAGATACGTCAGATGCATGGACTTGGTTCCTTCGTCGAGCTTAGACTTCTTGATTTCGACAAAGTTTCCGACTCTGACGTGGCTCTCAAGGATGGTACCCATCCTCAGATGGGCGTAGGGACCGATGCGAACGTCGCTTCGAACTTCGGACTGATCCATGACACAACCGTCGAGGATGGTGGACCCGTCACCCACTTTTGAATCCGTGATCCGGCAACAGGACCTCACGGTTACGTCTTCACCAAGAATTGATGCGCCTTCAATAGCGACTGAGGGATAAATGACGGAATCTGCTCCGATCTGGACGTCGGCGTCAATCCGCACCGTGTCTGGGCCGAGGATTGACACACCGCCGGCCATCAGGGATTCACACTTCTGGCGGCGAATTTCTCGATCCACAACGGCCAATTGTTTTTGCGAATTGATTCCAAGCACCTCAGTGGGGTCTTCAAGCTCAAAAGCTCCGAAGCGGTGCCCCTCTTCGGACAGAATCCTCACCACGTCGGTCAGATAGTATTCATGTTGGGCATTGTCAGTCCGTGTTCGCTCGAGCGCGTCGAACAGGAGTGAAGAATCGAACAGATACACGCCGGAATTGATCTCCTGTATTCTGAGCACCTCGGCATTCCCGTCCCGATCCTCGACGATGCTGGCGACTTCGTTCTCAGAACGGCGAACAACCCGGCCATAGCCGTGCGGATCCTCCACCGTGGCCGTGACCAGCGAACCCCCGAAGGATCCCTCCCTATGGAAATTAGCCAGTGTCCGCAGCGTTTCCGATTGGATCAAGGGCACGTCCCCGGGCAGGATCAGTATGTCACCCGCATTCCAAAGCGATTCGCGAGCTGCCATTACCGCATGCCCGGTGCCGAGTTGCTGTTCCTGCCGGATGAAGTGGACCCCTTCGACCACAGCCTGAACGGCCTGGGCCTGATGACCTACAACGACGTGAACCTCGTCGGACACGCTGCGTGCCGCCCGTACCACGAACTCCAGCATCGGCAGCCCCCCCACCTGATGAAGAACCTTCGCCTTCTTGGACTTCATCCGGGTACCTTCACCCGCTGCCAGGATCAATACGCTTAGCCTCGGCATGTTTCGAGGATCGCTTCCGCGAGCAAATCCGTGTCGTGACGGATCACGTTGGCTTCTAAAAGTAGCTCTTTCTTGAGGATCGTTATTCCCATATCGCGAACACGTGCTTCATCGGCTTCAACGACCTGCGCGTTCTGTTCCCGGTATTTTCGCAGAATGACATTTGAAGGAGAGCGGGTATTTACGACAACAGTGGGAAACAGCACATGCCCAGCGTGATCGATAATCGCTTGAATGTGGTCGGCTATGGTCATACCCGTGGTCTCGGCCGGTTGCGTCATGATGTTCTGGACGTAAATCTTGTGAGCGCCCGACGAATGAATCGCGGACACGATCTCCAGGGGCAGGAGGTTGGCAATGAGACTCGTGTAAAGGGACCCGGGACCGATCGTAATGATGTCAGCGGCTGCAATGGCTTCCAGCGCGCCCGGAAGCGAATGGGCGTCAGGAGGATTCAGCTCAATGCGGCAAATGCGCCGGCGTTCCCCTGTAATACGGGTTTCCCCCTCAATCCACTCCCCATCGGCCAGCAGGGCCCTCAACGATACGTTCGAGGTCGTCGATGGATAGATGGTGCCTTTGATGGCGAGCACTTCCGAAGTCAGCCGGACGGCTTCGGCGAAGTCTCCAGTGACACTGGCCATCGCCGTCAGGAACAGGTTTCCGAAGCTGTGGTCGTTTAATCCACCGGCAGTCTCCGGACTCGAGAATCGATGTCTGAAGAGCAGCGACATCAGGGCTTCGTCTTCAGACAGCGCAACCATGCAGTTGCGGATATCGCCGGGAGGCAGGACGCCCAACTCCTCTCTCAGGCGGCCCGAACTGCCTCCGTCGTCTGTCACTGCAACAACGACAGAGATGTCTACATCTCTCTTCTTTAGTCCCCGCAAGAGATTGGATAGACCGGTGCCTCCCCCGATCGAAACGACTTTGGTGTCCTGTCCCATGGGTAACGTCTTTATCGTATAGAACGGGATGAGGGAGTGGTGACGCGTTCGACACGCATTTACCTTCGAGCCTCGTCCGAAATCAGCTTACGTCGGACGTAGTCAGTTCGATGAAGTCCGAATCTTGAGACAGGGACTCGAAATGTTCGTCGTTGACTGCAAGGAAGCGGTTCTCGTTGCGGTACTGGATAGCTTTCTCCAGAAAATCCAGAGCCGCATCCCGATTACCGTTAAGCGCCAACCCGGCTGCGAGCGCGTAGTGAATATGGTCGGCCTCCGGAGACAACTTCAATGCGTGCTGCAAATGCTCAAGCGCCTTATCGATTTCTTGTCCGTTCAATTCGGCAACGCCGACGTCATAGTATTCATCGGCGCCATGAAGCCGCGGAGATTTCTTGGCCTCTTGGATTCGATTCTCGCAAGCCTGGATCAGGACATGGGCCCGATCGAGCAACTCAGTTTCATTCGGGAATTCGCTGATCAGGCCGTCAAAGGCTGCCTTTGCCTTGTCAAATTTCTCAGCTTGCATCATCTTGAAACCGGCTTCGTAAAGCTTGAGAGCTGCAGAAAAAGTGGAGAGCCGAGGCCTCTGGGTGGACTTCTTTTTTGACGCCTTTGCCTTCGCACCGGCCGTCTTCTTGGTTTTCTTGGGCTGACCGGCCCGCTTTCGTTGGGCTGCGGCCCTCGCCTGGCTCGCCTGAGCTCGGCCTCCAGGCTTCCTGGCACCGGCCTTTTTCTGAGTCGTTATCCTTTTCGCGGCAGGTTTTTTGCTGGCAGATACTCTCTTCGCCGTGGGAGTCAGCGTCTTCTTCGAAAGCCTAGCTTTTTTCTTAGCCGTGGTCGCTTTCTTCTTCGTAGATGTCGTCTTCTTCTGGGTCGACTTGACCGCTAAACTCTTGGTGGGTTTAGACTTAGGCGCCTTTCGGCTCTTGAGCTGAGTTCGTTTCTTTGCTGCCATGATTTAGGAAGCCGCCTTGTGGACAGAAGTATAGGTATATCGGCCACTTATAAATGAAATTCCTAGCCAAAGTCAAGGCAGGCGCAACCGGTGAAAAGCCGCATCAACATGCCAATGCGTTCTATTAGCGTCACTTATTCTGCTAAATGGGAGCGGAAGTGAAGATTCCAGATAGACCCGAATCAGCGTTTGCGGTTGGACTTCGTGGCTGCAACGGCCCGAGCGGTCGGCCTATCCTCCGAAGTGTCGTCGGAAGAAGATTCCTGTTCGGGAAGGCTCCGTAGTTTGGTCTGAATGGAAACTTCCTTCGGCGCTTTGATACCGAATCGGACGCGGTTTCGACTGATGTCCAGGATGGTGATTTCGATATCGTCAGGAATTATGATCTTTTGGTGCGTCCGGCGGGCGACTATAAGCATAAGACTCCTCGCTTAGGCAGAGTCCGTGGCACACCTAAATAATACCAAAAATAGCGAATACCCGACTCGCCCTAGGTCGAACGGATGCCCAACAGACGGTGGCGCAGGTTGTTTATAGTTGGAGATTTCTTCTATTTTTCGAGTCTTTCTGGCAGAATGATTTTGTTTATTGGCGGGCCTAAGCCCATGGTCTGAATAGGCGGAAGGAAGTCAGCGTAGAACTGATGTTTAACCGTTTGGTTTTCCTGTTACTGCTGGGAGTCATTGTTTTCGTCTGGCCCGTCCGAACCCAGGAAGCCACGTCGGATCTGGACCAGCTGCGAGAACCTGCCCGAATCGAGACCGCCGCCGCCGCCGAATACCTCGACGAACTATCCTCCCGTGGCATTTCCCTTGACGCGCAGGGCGTTCGGGTCGAATCGCTCGACGGCGGACTGATTCTTGCCGATCACCAGGGAGACACGGTTTTCAACCCGGCGTCGGTCATTAAAGTCGCCACTTCGCTTGCGGCACTGGAACATTTCGGAATTGATCATCGCTTTGAAACGGCGTTCCACGTTGACGGTCCCGTCGACGATTCAGGTGTTCTCCACGGCAACCTGATTCTTGCCAGCGATGGTGATCCAGTGATGGGCACGGCCGATCTGAATCGGCTCGTGCGGGAAGTGATCCGTGCCGGCGTGCGGCAGGTGGATGGCAACTTCGTCATATCCGGACCATTCACGATTGGCAACCTGCATTCAAGGCGTCGCGTCGACCCGTACGTCGTTCGTACACTCCGGCGTCTCGGCATACGGATTCCCGACGAAGTGACTTACGGCCCTGCGGCCGGCACCCGTATCGCCCGGCGATTCTCTGAGCCTCTGCTGGAGATTCTGTTTGAACAGAACGCGCAGAGTAATAACGCTACGGCAGACCGTGTGGGTGAGGCGATGGGCGGCCCTGGGGCCGTGGAGGACTACCTGATTCACGAGGTCGTAATCCCTGCTGGGGACATCCGCATTCAGCGCACATCTGGACTGCGGCGAAATCGGATGACTCCAGAAGGCACGATCATGGTTTTCCGAAAATTGACGTATTGGATGGAAGACCATGGCTTGCTTCCGGAGCATGTGCTCCCCGTTGCGGGAGTAGACAGGGGCACGCTTCGTCTTCGCTTCAACGGCCGGACTCACCGCGGCGCCGTCGTCGCCAAGACGGGAACCCTGGTTAGAACCGATGACGGCATCAGCACGCTGGCTGGCGTTCTCTACACCGAAGATCATGGCCCGCTGCTGTTTGCCATATTCAACTCGCATGGCCCGGTGATGCAGTACCGAAGATTTCAAGACGGCTTTGTGAAAGATATTCTCTCCGAATACGGCGGAATACCAACCATCAACGCGTCATCCCGCCGTATCGGTAGCTGAGACTTTTTTCCGTTCGATTTGGCGCATGCCTCCCATGCTGCTGTTCCCTATCGAATCTCCACCAACCTCGAAACGTGTATCTCGTGAAGGTCGAGTTGGCCCATGAGCCTATTTAACGGTCTGCTCGCACACAGTCTGCCTCTAATTCCAAAGTCTGTGGTCGGTGCTGTTTCAAAGCGCTACATCGCAGGTGACACTCTGGAGGAAGCCCTGGATGTCGCCATCGATTTGAATCGTCGCGGCTTTATGACGACCCTCGACCTGTTGGGCGAAGACACCACCCGCATAGAACTCGCGCACCGTGCGGCGAATGACTATAGCAAGATTCTTAAAGCTTGCGTGCGCAGAGGCATTGACGGAAACATTTCAGTCAAACCCACGCAGTTCGGCTTGAAGCTCGACCTTGGATTGTGCACCGATCTCTTTGGCGGACTTATCGAAGAAGCGCGTTCGCTGGGGTATTTTGTGCGGGTCGAAATGGAAGACTCTACCTGCACCCAACTCACGGTGGAACTCTACCGCACGCTCCTTGCCGACCACGACAATATGGGAGTCGTAGTGCAATCGTACCTGCGCCGCAGTCCGGCCGACGTCGAGGCTATCTCTCGATTTTCACCGAACGTCCGAATGGTCAAAGGCGTGTACGTGGAAGCGGAAGGCATCGCTTACCCCGACGGTGACGCGATTCGTAATCAATTCATGAATCTATCGGAAACCCTTCTGAGGGCCGACTCATACGTCGCGTTCGCAACTCACGACGAAACCCTCGTCGAGGAAGCGTGCCTCATGGTCGACAGGCTCGGGCTACCACGAACGGCCTACGAATTTCAGATGCTCCTGGGCGTGGCCGAAGGACTGCGCCAAAGGATCCTGGAGTCGGGGCGGCGGGTACGCGTCTATGTACCCTTTGGCAGCGATTGGTATCGCTATTCCATGCGCCGGCTTAGGGAGAACCCGAAACTCGCGGGATACGTCCTTCGGTCAATGCTCGGGCGAGGGTAGAGAACGGTCCATGCTAATCTACGTTATTCGAGAAATCGTGATTGTTCCCATTGATCACCCCAGCTGATCGCTATGAAAATCGTTTTGCTCGGCACGAGTTCCGCCGTTCCAACGCTTTATCGAAGCCTGTCATCGACAGCTCTAGTCCGCGACGGGGACGTGTATCTGTTCGACTGTGGCGAAGGGACGCAGGTACAGCTGATGCGTGCTGGCGTGCGACGAAGTAAAATCCGCTCGATTTTCATCGGCCATCTTCATGGAGACCATCTCTACGGAATCAACGGCCTGCTGAGCACCTTGCATCTGGACAAGCGGGAAGCCCCGCTCCGCGTGTATGGACCGCAAGGTTTACTGCACTTTCTGAATGCTTCTTTCAGGACAAATGACCTCAAGTTCAGTTACCCGATAGCGGTTCAAGAGTTTTCGCGCGGGTTCCACGGCCGCGTGCTAGAAGAAGAGGAGTTTTATATCGACGCAATGCCGCTGGACCATTCGATTTTTTGTCTGGGGTGGCGCTTTCAGGAAAAGGATCGGCCCGGCATTTTCAACCTGGAACGGGCTGAAGCGCTGGGAATTCCTCGCGGTCCCCTGTTCGGCAAACTTCAGAACGGAAATCCAATCACCCTAGAGAACGGGCAAACGATTCATCCCGAAGAAGTCTTGGGCAACACTCGGGCCGGAAAGTCCGTTGCATATTGCCTGGACACTCAGTATTCGAAACGGTCTATCGAATTGGCGGAAGGTTGCACAGCCTTGATTCACGAAACGACCTTCGGACCCGACGGCATCATGATGGCCCGGGAAAGGAAGCATTCGACGATGGAAGACGCCGCGCATGTTGCCGCCGAAGCAGGCGTCCAGCAATTGATCGCCACGCACTTCAGCAGCCGCTACGATCACCACGACGTGAAGCGGATCGCCGAGGAAGCCCGCTCCACCTATGAAAACATCACGGTCGCCCGCGATTTAAAAGAAGTCGAAATCTAAATGGGGTCGGAGGCCTATGTCCCCATTTCTTGAAGAATAGGAACATAGGCTTCTGACCCCGTTTAAACGGAAGATTCGTGCCGGGCGGGAACGCCTTTGAGTGTGGATCGCTCGATACCCGTAACTTGGACCCGAACGGTTTCGCCCGTTCGATGCACACCTTCAACCCGCACCTTCTGGTTGCCGCGGGTCCGCCCGAAGTTCGGTTCTTCCATCAGAACTTCCTGAAAGCTGCCAACGCGACTGGCCCGTTGCTCCCGAGCGATCGCCTCGACCCGGTCAAGGCATTCCTGATGACGGGCTTCGATCAAAACCTCAGGGTGGGGTTCCATCCCCGCTGCCGGTGTACCCGCGCGAGGCGAGTACTTGAACACGAACCCCCGATCGAATCGTGCGTCATCTATTAAAGACAGGGTCTCGGCGAAATCGTCATCGCCTTCGCCTGGAAAACCGACGATCAGATCCGTAGAAATCGTAATGTCCGGCATCCTGGACCGCAGTTTGCTGACCAATTCCAGGTAGTAGTCACGCGTATAGTTCCGGAGCATCGATTTCAGAATCGGCGTCGACCCAGATTGAACTGGCAGATGCAGACCCTCGCACACGGCCGGTATTGAAGCCATCGCGTCAATCACTCTGTCGGTCATGTAGTAAGGATGTGGGCTGATAAAGCGAATGCGCTCGACACCATTTATTCCGGCAACGGCTTCGAGTAGAGCTGCGAAATCGGTACCGCCCCCGCGTGTGGGATCGCGGTGATAGGAGTTGACCGTTTGCCCAAGGAGGGTAAAGTCGCGTATACCGGCCTCGGCACCTCGCCGCACTTCCAACAGGATCTCCTCCATCGGGCGGTACTTTTCCCGGCCACGCACATATGGAACAATGCAATAGGTGCAGGAATAGTTACAGCCGCGCATGACCGTCACGAAGGTCGCGACCTTGCCATTCGTGCTACCGGCCGCATATTCAAGGTTTTCATCCCTCGCTCGACACCCGAGCAAGCCATCCACAATGTCGCCAAAAGTCTCGATGGACTTGGCGCCCACTACGAGATCGACATGCGGAAACCGGGCCTCCAACACTTCCTTCGTCCGCTCAGCGGCACAACCCGTTATGACGAGCTGACGATCCGGTTGAGCGGCCTTCCATTCCCGGAGCCGGCCGATTTCAGAGAACGCCCGTTCCTCGGCGTGGTGCCGAACGGTACAGGTGTTCATCAGATAGATCGATGCATCGTTGGGATCTTCGGTCGCTACCAAGCCGCGTTCGTTTAAATGACGACCCATTTCATCCGAATCCGCCACGTTCATCTGGCAGCCGTAGGTGCGCACGTAGTACTTCATTCCGATCCGTTGATTCTAACCTAATTGGTCTTGTTCTTAACTGTGCCGGTGCGCGCGTAGGAACGCACGCGCAAGATGTAAGGTAATAGATCACAGCTCCAGTGCAGACGTTTGTACGGTAGAGTCAACCCATGCACGAAGTCCCGATCGAAGACACGATCGACCTGCACACGTTTCAATCCAAAGAAATACGCGCGGTTGTGGAAGAGTTTCTGTATCAGGCGATCCAGCGCGGCTTCGAGGAAGTCCGCATCATCCACGGCAAAGGGATCGGCGTTCAGAGAGAAATTGTCCGCTCGATCCTCGAAAAGCATCCTGATGTGGCCGCGTTCAGGGACCTTGGCGATCGCGGCTCAACCGTTGCTCGGCTACGCCCGAGATCCCAGCGCCGGTGCGAAACGTAACCCAAAGCAGGATTCCGACAACAGATCTTGCTCGGCAAGGGCCACTCGTCATTTTCCCCGGGCTTCCAGATTGAACTTTCTAAAGCCCTTTGCTAATCTCAGTGGATTGCACGGCCGATGGAAACGGTGCAGTCTTGTGCACACCCGTGCCGTTGCTCCTCAGTAGCTCAATCGGTAGAGCATCCGGCTGTTAACCGGAGGGTTGTAAGTTCGAGTCTTACCTGAGGAGCCAAAATCATAACCGCGAACTTTTGCGGTCTGTTAGTTAACGCGAGACCCCGACGGACGGCCCCGTCGGGGTCTTGTCGTATCTGGCGCTTTTCCAATCGCTTGCGCCGACCTACACATTCTTTCCGATTCTCCGGTTCGTAAACTGACGCACGGGGTAGCGCGTGCAACCATGGGGGTTGCGCACGCCCCCCCAAGATATCGTTTACGGATTCTCCCATTCTCCATTTAACATCCCGCTTTATTTAACGGCCCGGTTGCACGCGGACCACCGAAAGTGACACTTTTTCACTCGCTCCGGTATGTATCTATAGAAGCCGGGCCAAGAGGGTCCGGCGGATCACCAGACAGCGGCAGCGGCCGTGAGGACGGAGCCCGTTGTGGGTGCCGGCGACATCGCCAGGTGCGGTGTCGAGCGGACTCCAACGGCTCCTGACAACCGTTTCCGTCCCACGCGGCATCCACAGCACCTCCTCTTCCGCGGCCTCCCGCCAAGGAGGACCGGATGCCGACCAACGCAAACATCCCACCCACCCGCGATGAGGTGATCGCGGAGATCGCCTCGATCCTGGCCCAAGGCTGCCTGCGCCTCCGGAAGAGCCAAAGAATTTCGCCCACATCCGGGAACGAGGCCGGAAAAGACAAGCATTCCAAGGTGTTTACGGAGAATCGACTTGATCGTTCGGGCCACCGAAGCGTTCATGAATGAACGAGTTAACGCCCCGAGACGGCGAGGCGGAGGGGACCGCCCGCCAGAGGGTGAGTCCATGAACAGGAGGAAATTGGATGAAAGCGAGCACCTATCAACAGATCCAGGAGCTGTCCCGACTGACCGTGGGCCAGCTCCGGGACAAGCACCTGGATGTCTTCGGCGAGGAGAGCCGCTGCCACCAGAAGGCGGCTCTGCAAAAGCGCATCGCCTGGCGCCTGCAGGCCCTGGCCGAGGGCGGCCTCTCCGAGCGGGCCCGCCGGCGCGCCGAGGAACTGGCCAACGACGCCGATCTCAGAATGCGCGCCCCGCGTGATCCGATCCGGGCTGGATCGGCGGCAGTAAGGGCGCGAACGGCGAAGAGCCGCATCCCGCCCTCGCGAGATCCGCGACTGCCCGTGCCCGGCACACTGCTGGTGCGGGAGTTTCGGGGGCGCGACGTGGTGGTCAAGGTGCTCGATGAGGGCTTCGAGTTCGAGGACCGGCGCTATCCGTCTCTGTCGGCCATCGCCAAGGAAATCACGGGCAGCAAATGGAACGGGTTCTTGTTCTTCGGCCTCACCGGTGGTGACGCACCCGCGAGCGAGCGTCACCATCAGGGGGTGAGCGAATGAACAGAAATCTCCACTCCGCTCCGTCGATGACCCCGGCTTCTGCCCCGACTCAAAACGACGCCGTCCGCTGCGCCATCTACACCCGCAAGTCAACGGAGGAAGGGCTCGACCAGGATTTCAACAGCCTCGACGCTCAGCGGGAATCGGCCGAAGCCTACATCGCCAGTCAGCGACACGAGGGCTGGAGTTGCCTGCCCGACCGCTACGACGACGGTGGCTTCACGGGCGGCAACATGCAGCGGCCCGCCTTCGAGCGCCTATGCGCGGATATCGAATCCGGCCGGATCGACTGCGTGGTGGTCTACAAGGTGGATCGTCTCAGCCGGTCGCTGCTGGACTTCGCCCGCATCATGGAGCTCTTCGACCGCCACAAGGTGAGCTTCGTTTCGGTCACCCAGCAGTTCAACACGACCAGCTCCATGGGGCGGCTCACCATGAACATCCCCCAGTTCGAGCGGGAGATCATCTCCGAACGCGTCAAGGACAAGATGTCGGCGGCCCGTCGCAAGGGCAAGTGGGTGGGGGGCCAGCCCGCCCTGGGCTACGACGTGGCACCGGAAGGGGGCCGGTTGATCGTCAACCCGGAGGAGGCGGCTCAGGTGCGGGCGATCTACAATCTGTATCTCGAACACCAGGCCGCCCTCCCCGTCGTCCAGGAGCTCAACCGCCGCGGCTGGGTCACCAAACAGTGGATCACCAAGAAGGGCCATGAGCGCGGCGGCAAGCCCTTCACCAAGAACGCGTTGTATCGGCTTCTCACCCACGTACTCTACACCGGCAAGGTGCGGTACGAAGGAATCCTCTACGAGGGCGAACACGACGCTATCGTCGATGCCGACGTGTGGCAACAGGTCCAGGAGACGCTGCGCAGAAACGGCCTCTCGGGAGGACGGAAGGTGCGCAACAAGCACGGGGCGCTGCTCAAGGGCCTGTTGTATTGCACGCCCTGCGAATCCGGCATGGCGCACGCCTACACCCGCAAGCAAAAAAAGCGCTACCGCTACTACGTCTGCCGCAACGCCCAGCAGCGGGGCTGGTCGTCGTGCCCGAGTAAGGCGCTCAACGCTCACGAGATTGAAACCGCCGTGGTGGAACACATTCGCGGGGTCGGGCGCAACGAGGAGATCGTCCAGGCGACGATCAAGGGGGTGCGTGAGCAGAGCGACCGGCGAATGACGGAACTGGAGGTCGAACGGCCTCGACAGGAAAGCGAGCTTAAGCAGCTGTACTCCAGCGTCGAGAAGCTGGTTCACGGGGCCGGTTCGGAAAGCTCCAACGGCCGATCCACGACCGATCAGCTGGCCGACCTGCAGGATCGAATCCGAGCCTCCGAGCAGCGGATCACTGCCATCCGCGAAGAGGTCATTGCGCTGGAGCGGGAAACCGTGGGCGAAAGCGAGTTGACCCAGGCCCTGGCCCACTTCGATCCGGTGTGGGAGTCGCTGTCGCCTCGCGAGCAGGCGCGCATCATCCGGCTGCTCATTGAGCGGATCGGGTACGACGGGCGGGACGGCAGGGTTACAGTGGCCTTTCGCTCGGTGGGCATCAAGGCGCTCTGCAGCGAAGGGAACATCGCCGGAAAGGAGGCGACAACATGAGAGCAACCCCATCCAGCTCAACGAACCCGGAGCCGAGTTCGGTTGAGGTCTCCTTTACCTTCCGCACCGCCAACGGCCGGAATCGCAATCATGGAGGCAAGGACCGAGCGGTCGAACCGGGGAACGTGCCCCGTGTCTCGAGGATTATGGCCTTGGCCATCCGCTTCGACGATTTGGTCCGGCGTGGCGAGGTTAGTGACCATGCGGACCTGGCACGACTCGGCTATGTGACGCAGGCTCGAATTTCGCAGATCATGTGCCTGCTCCACTTGGCGCCCGACATTCAGGAGGCGCTGCTGTTCCTGCCTCGCACCCTCCAGGGCCGCGATCCCATCCGCGAGAAGGACCTTCGCCCCATCGCCAGCGTGCCGCACTGGAACCGGCAGCGCAAGATGTGGGCGCGGCTGGTCGCACAGCGGCTGAAGTAACCGCAACCCTCGGGTCGGGCCAGATTATCGGCCCTTGTCCTTGCGCTCCTGTTCGGTCTCACCTCCGCAGGCTTTTGCGCTGTCCACACACTCCTGCCATCAGGCTGCCTCCGTCCGGTGAGCTGCCACCGGCATCCTATTATTTGTGTCTATTGACTTTCTATATAGGAGGTTTATATACTGTTCTCTTCGACCCGTTGACCCAGGTGAGCCGTGTTGTCCGATAGGCCGGACTGCTTGACAGTCATGGTCTCCGGTCCCTGGGCATAGCCACTGTAATCTCCCCTGAGAGAGGATTTGCCATGATCAGTCAGTCGAGAGGCAGACCACGCGTTGAGGAAATCACCGACCCACAGCGGCGCACATTGGGCGAGCTGCGCCGTTTCACCCGCCAGCAGGGGTTTCCCCCGACCATCCAGGAACTCGCGGACATCCTCGAGATATCGACCCCGAGCGTGCGCGACCAAGTCAGCCAGCTGGTGCGCAAAGGCTACGTCAAGCGAGAGGCGAGAAAGGCCCGCGGCTTGACGGTCTTGCGGGAGCCGACGGAGGAGGTGCTCAAGCTGCGGGCCGTTCCCATCGTCGGCAAAGTCGCCGCCGGCCAGCCGATCCTGGCCGAGGAGAACATCATCGGCGAAGTGCTGGTCGAAAGTCGGGCCCTCCGTAGCGGTTGCAGCTTCGCACTGGAAATCCAAGGCGACAGCATGATCGATGCCGGCATCGACGACGGTGACCTGGTGGTGGTTCGGCAACAACCCTTGGCGGAGAGTGGGGACATCGTCGTGGCCCTGCTGGGCGAGGAGGCGACCGTGAAGCGCCTTTACATCCGAGACGAGACCATCGAGTTGAGACCGGAGAACCCCGGCCACCGGCCGATCAGGGTCGGGCCGGAAGACGAGCTCAGGATTCTGGGCAAGGTGGTTGCGACGAACCACAGGTAGCCCAGCACGACGGAGACCAAGAGCCAATGACCCCGTTCACCATGGATTCCCTCGAAGAGTCAGGTTCCGCTGCCCGGGAGTTCTGGGAGGATGATCTGGAGACGGCGCTTGAACCCCTCCTCGCGCGGGCCCGCCGCAACGGCGCCATGGACGAGTGGATCGGCAAGCGAACAGGCAGGCAAGTCAACGTCCTGTGCGCCGACCTCGGTACGGACGGAACCGTCTCGGTCCGAGAAAAGAAGAACGTCCTGCGATCAACCAGCCACGACGATCTTGTGCCCTATCTGCTCGTTGATCAGTTCGCCAAGTTCAAGTCCAAGATCGCCACCATCGATTTTGCAAAGGGAGTACTGACCAAAGACGCCCTGAATACCTGCCGCATCCAGGACGATGAGTTCGACAAGACGGCGCTGCTCTTTGCCATCTATCACCGGCGTCCGGAGAATCTGCGAGTCGTGTTTCACCTGGACAAGATTCATAAGTCCGGCTTCGCCCGGATGAAACTCCGGGAGACGGCTCGGCGCCCTAACGAGTCCTTTGACGAATTCCTTCGCCCCGACACCGTCAAGGGGACGCTCGCCGACTTCGACGCGACTGCGAGGGATGGGCGCAGGAGCGAGTTCAAGGAGGTGGTGACCCACGGAGATTCCCAGCTGGTTTTCATACGCCGTGCGGAACGCCCCGATCTCATTTTGCGGTCGGGCGGCGTGGTTCACGGCCATCGGCCCGAGTGGATCATCCTCGACTTTCAGGACGGTGGAAAACGCGTCAACATCTCCTCGGTGAGCGTCAGCGTTCCGCTCGAGATCGCCAACCGCCTCGCCTCCCGATACTTCGACAAGCCCTGCGAGTACGAGAACGAGAGCAGAATCACGTACGGCAGGCAGCTGGGGCGGTTTCTGAGCATCCTGAAGGACGACCAGGCAGAACAACTTCGCTTTGTGGAGTTGGTGGTCTCGAACTCGCCGTTGGAAGGCGCTCCCAAGATCAAGATCACCGATCCCGACTCGAACGCGATTGGCGTTGCCATCGGGCACTTCGAGAAAGCCGTGGGCGGTGTCCTGAGCGGCATCGAGAGCATCGACAGTATCAAGGTCTACTACCACAAGAAGCGCGTCAGCCTGATCTTCAACGAGGTTGAGGAAGCCGACGATGCCTACATCGTCCGGTACTCGGACCACCGGCTGAATGCGTCGGAGCGGCAATCGTTTGAAGATCACATGAGAGACATCCATGGCATCCCTGTCCTCTCGACGGAAAAGCGGTTCAAGCGTTAGCCGGGAACAGGTTGATCGGCTCTTGCGGGACGGGTCTGTATATCGGGAGCCGCCGCCGGCGCTGCTCCATACGGCAGCCGACCTGGAGAAGACCCGAATCCTGGAGACGCGCATCCGTGAATACGTGCTCTGCGCCGATCCCCAAGATCGGGACTTTCCTCCGAAGAACCGGCACTGTCCGGGCCGGGTTTTTGTTGACGATGGACTGGACGAGGCTGGGCACGACTTTCGGTGCCCGGAGTGCGAACGGCCGGTTTTCCCCTTCCGCTATAGGAAACGGAGGCGCAGGGAACTCCGCGTCAAAGTCGATCGGGAGGGCGTTCTGGCATTTGTCCGAAGCCGGCTTGCCGAGCTCAAGTCGAGCGTCAAGGAGATCTCCCGAGGGGTATTCCGGGTCGATATCGGCGACCTGGGTGTGACCCTGTGCATCGCCGACTACTGCACGGAACGGCCATTCCTCACCCGCGACTGGGCGGCCGCGCAAGTCACCTGCTATCTCGTCGTGAACCCCACGGACATCGATGAGCGCTTCCTCGACGAGGAGTGGATTCATCGTGCTTCCCTGGCCGATCTCGTATGTGGCGAGGTCGACGTCAAGGAGTGGATCGGAGGCGCCGCCACGTCCGGTCCGCCGCCGTCCCTGCGCCATGCCTCGATCCCGGTCTATACGAAGGGGGCGCTGCCGATCCTTTTTGAGCCGGTGGGCCCCCACCAGGTGGGGCGCCTGTTCGTCGTCGAATGCGGTCCCCATACCGCCCGCATTGAGGGAGAGATCGTAGTGTCCCCTCAGGCGGGAATACGGTTCGAGGTATTCCGCATTCTGTGGGACCGGTTTCTGGACGACTTGCGAAGCTCTACGCCCCTCAAAGATCACAGCCCCATCAATCTCGCCGGCCTGATGGAGGAGCTTCATACGCGCACGGGGGAGTATATCTACGACGAGACCAGCGTCCGTCGCGCGCTCAACCGGCTGCAGTCCGACATCGAAACCACCGTGAAAAAGAAGCTCGGCCTGCCTATCGACCGGGAGGACATCGTCCAAACCTGCCGCTGGAAGGGGCAAGGCGAGGACGATCACGGATACCGCATCAACCCCTTCACCGTCGCCGCTCGTCCATTCCTGCCTGACAGGTCTTGAGGACCCTGAGTAGCAGTCAGTGAATCAATTCCTGCGTCACGTCCTCTAACGAATCGCCCTCAAACGCGTTGTCGATCTCAAGCCCCTGAGCCGGCTACCGCTTGCCGTCGTTCTTGAAAATCCCTGCAGATCGCCATTTTACGGAAGACCTGTCTCATTTATTTTCAACCTGTCCGATCCCCATTGACGCAGGGTTCGGAAACCCCTGCTCCTGCGCAGGTTTCCCGACAGCGCCCCGGCCCCACCTGTCTGATTTGTTTTCAACCTGTCCTCAACATAAATCTTCCCAAACCTGACACTTATCTCAGTTCAAAGGCTTGAAGCGTATCAAGCCTTCGGCAACGGAAGTAAGTGCATGAAACAACAAGATCGTGCCGGGGAGCCCGGGAGCGCTATTGATCCCCAAAGCATCCCCCGGCAAGGGACGACCAAGGCGGCTCTGACTCCTGCCCGGAGACGCCTCGTCGAGCTGATGCAGGAAGTCAATTTCGGGCGGATCGAACGGCTCGAAGTACGGGACTGGGAGCCCGTGTGATTTCGATAACGTAAAAAGGACCCACCAAACGGGGTTCTGATCGAGGAAACGGGACCCACCCCTGATAGCCTCCCCCGGCGAGTGCCTGGATGAACAGGCACGCGGAGGGAGGATAAGGAGTTGTTAGGGATGGATCAGTACGAATGGGTCAGGACCGCACATCGAGTTTACAAGAAAAGCATTCGACAGATCGCCCGGGAGACCGGGCACACGAGACGGACGGTCCGGAAAGTATTGGCCGGGCAGGATCCGAAGTATCGGCGGGAGAAGGAGCCGGCCTGTCCGGTGATGGACCCGGTGGCCGGGATCGTGGAGGGCTGGCTGCGGGCCGATCGGGAGCAGCCGGCCAAGCAGCGGCACACGGCGCACCGCGTATGGCGGCGCCTGGTCGATGAGCATGGGTTCACCGGAGCCGAGCCGACGGTGCGGCGATGGGTACGGGAACGGAAGATGCGTTTGGGCTGGCACCGGCCGGGGGCCGTGGTGCCGTTGGACCCGGAACAGGCGTTGGAAGCCGAAGTGGACTGGGGCACGGCCTGGGTCCGGATGAAGGGTGAAGACGTTCAGGTCAAACTGTTCTGCATGCGGAGCCGGTACTCGGGCAAGTCGTTCGTGCGGGCGTATCCGCGGGAACGGCAGGAGATGTTCCTGGACGGTCACATCCGGGCGTTCGACTGGTACGGCGGCGTATTCCCGACCGTGGTCTTCGATAACCTGAAGACAGCTGTGAGGCGGATTCTGAGGGGGAAGGCCCGGATCGAGCAGGACCGGTTCACGGCGTTACGAGCACACTACACCTTTGAATCGCGGTTCTGTAATCCGGCCCGGGGCCAGGAGAAAGGTGGTGTCGAGGGCCTGGTTGGTTTCGCACGCCGGAATTTCCTGGTGCCGGTTCCCGAGGTGGCCGACTTCGAGGAACTGAACGCGCAGCTGCTGGAACGTTGCGCGACCGACGACCAGCGCCGGATCGGCGGCCGGTCCGACGCCCGCACGATCGGGGAACGGCATGCCGCCGAGTCCGAGCGGCTGTTGGCACTGCCCGAGACGCCATTCGAAAACACGAAGGTGGTGGGCGTGCGGATCAGCCGGTACCAGACCGCCCAGGTGGATTCGAACCGGTACTCGGTGCCGACCGCGTATGTGGGACGTCGGCTCTGGGCCCATATCGGCTGTGACCGGGTGCGCTTTTACGCGGATCAGAAGAAGGTGGCCGAACATGCCCGCGCCTTCGGTCATAGCGACTGGCGGATCGATCCGTTGCACTACCTGGAGTTGATTCGGCGGAAGGTGGCCTCGTTTGAGAGTGCCCGCCCGATCCGGCAGTGGCGGCCCCAGTGGCCGGCCCATTACGAGGCGGTGCTGGAACGGTTGCGGGATCGGCATGGGTACAGCCGGGGCACCCGGGAGTTCATCGGCATCCTGCAACTCCACAGCGTTGTTGCATGGACCGGGGCGGAGATGGAATTCGCCCTTTCCCAAGCGATAGCGTCAGGCGATGCGTTCGAACACAGGCCGTCCGAGTGCGGTCATTGTGTTCAGGACTTTCTGGCCGACCTGGATCTCCGTGATCTGCCTGGAGAAGCTGCGGGATTTGAGCTTGGGGCCGATGACACCCTTCCAACGGCCGATCTGCGTTTCTATCCGGCTGCGCTGGTTGTACCCTGTGGCCACTTGCCAGGCCATGCGGCCGTTGCTGCGGATCTGGGCAATATGGCGATCCCGAACCGTCGGATCCCGCGCCGATTGCGGGCGGATCACTGCGTTCTTCGGCGGCGGTATAACCACATCCAGGATCTCCCCATACCGATGCCTCAGCAGATCCCGTGTAGACGCCCCATCATAGGCGCCGTCAGCCAGAAAGCCCGTGACCGGGGCATCCAGTTGATCCAGGAGCCCGGGTAATGCGGTGCTGTCTCCAACGTCATCGTGAGTCAGGTCGGCGCAAACAATCGCACCGGTATGGAGGTCCAGTCCGAGGTGGAGTTTGCGCCAGCGACGGCGTATTCCCCTGGTTTTATGCTTCTGCGCGAGCCATTCTCCCTCGCGGAAGATCTTGAGGCCGGTACTGTCCACCACCAGATGGACAGGCACAGATCCGGCTTGCCTCATCACCTGAGCGGTGCTCAAGCCGTTTGCGCGACGCGACAGTGTAGAGTAATCTGGCACCCGTATATCCAGCCCCATGAGCGTGCCGATGGAGCCCATCAGTCCCTGCGTCTGTCGCAAGGGAAGCCGATACGCCGTGCGCAGCGTCAGGCATGTCTCGATCGCCAAATCCGAGTATCTCCGCTGGCCACCCCGTGACGTGCGGCGCGGCGCGCGCCACACACTTTGAGCCTCATCACTGACCCAGATCGTCAGATCACCCCGCTGGCGCAGGCTCTCGTTATATTCCGCCCAGTTGATCACCCGGTACTGTGCCTTATCAAACTTGTGCCGTCGGGCTGCGTTGAACTTATGTGGCATCTAAGTTATCCCCGGTGTTGAAAAACACAATGATAAGACATCCTTCGGGATGATCCATGCAACAAGGTCTCGCGGACCATAAGTTCGGCCACAGTCCCTTCGGTTTCCGAACGGACGACGGCTTCATCGCGCGGGAGGATCGTGAACTCCGAGGCAATCCTCAAATCCCACCGGATGACGAACGTCAGCAGCACCAGTACGGCTGTGTGCGTATTCCGGACCATCCTGAACACTGATTCCGATCCATCGTGAACACCGATTCCGGGATCGTGAACGCGGATTCCGGGATCCTGAACAGTGATTCCGGTGATCCTGAACACCGATTCCGGCCATCGTGATCACTCGTCGGTAGCGAAGTTTGGAGCTTTTAGGTTCTCCTGAAGCACAGGAGGGCCTTGATGGCAACGAAACGACTACCGATGAGACAGATACGCGAGATTCTACGACTCAAACACGACCAACAGCTCAGCCACCGGGCGATCGCCAGCGCATGTCGCGTGGGCTTGGGCACCGTTGCGGACTACTTGGGACGGGCCAAGCAGGCCGGACTGGAATGGCCGCTGCCCGAAGACCTGGACGAGGCAGCGCTTGAAGCGCGGCTGTTTCCCCGCGCGGGACCGGGCTCCCGGGAACGGGTGGCTCCGGATGTAGAACGGATCCACCAGGAGTTGAAGCGTGTTGGAGTCACCCTGCACCTGCTGTGGGAAGAGTACCGAGAAGCGAATCCAAAGGGATATGCCTACAGCCAGTTCTGTGAGATCTACCGGCGTTGGGCCCAGAAATTGAAGCCCTCGATGCGACAGGTGCACCGCGCCGGAGAGAAGACCTTCATCGACTTTTCCGGCAAACGGCCACAGCTGACGGATCCACGGACGGGCAAAGCTATTCCAGTCGAGTTGTTCGTCGCTGTTCTGGGCGCCAGCGGTTACACCTACGCGGAAGCGACACCGAGCCAGAAACTCCCCGATTGGGTCGGCGTGCATATCCGCATGGTGGAGTTCTTCGGCGGATCGAGCCGGATCTGGGTTCCCGACCAACTCAAGAGTGCCATTACCCAGCCCTGCCGCTATGAAGCAGGCGTCAACCGTACCTACCAGGATGAGGCCGAACACTACGGCGCCGTTGTCATACCGGCCCGGCCGCGGAAAGCTCGGGACAAAGCGAAAGTTGAATCGACCGTCCTGGTCGCACAGCGGTGGATCCTGGCCAGGATCCGGAATCGCACGTTCTTCAGTCTGGCCGACTTGAACGGAGCCATTCGAGAGTTGCTGGTGGAACTGAACCAGCGGCCGATGCAGAAGCTTCGAGTATCCCGCCTGGAACTCTACGAGCGGCTGGATCGACCGGCATTACAGCCCCTCCCGACCAACCGGTATGAACAGGCCGAGTGGAAGGACTGTCGTGTCAGCATCGATTACCACATTACCGTGGACCGCCATCCTTACAGCGTGCCCTGCCAGTTGATCCATGAGAGGGTGGAAGCGCGTTACACGGCGTCCATTGTCGAGGTCTACTACAAAGGCCGGCGCGTGACGTCCCATCGCCGTCGCTACGATCACAAGCCGTCGACTCTGTCCGAACATATGCCCAGTGCCCATCGGGCCCATGCGGAATGGACACCGTCCCGGCTGATTAGTTGGGCGGAGAAAACTGGCCCCAAGACCGGCCGCCTGGTCGAGGAGATCATGAAACGGTGGCCGCATCCGGAACAGGGGTACCGGCCCTGCCTGGGATTGATGAGTCTAGGTCGCCGCTCCGGCGCCGAGCGGCTCGAAGCCGCCAGTGCGCGGGCGCTGCACTTGCAGTCCTATAGCTACCGCACCGTCAAGAACATCCTGTCGTCGGCCCAGGACCGGTTGCCTTTCGGGGACACCGAAACCCCACCGACGCCCCATCACGACAACATTCGCGGCGCCGCCTACTATGCGGACCCCGAGGAGACGCACTCATGCTAATGGAACAAACCCTGGAGAAGATGAACCAGATGAAGCTATCGGCCATGGTCGAGGCCCTGGAGCAGCAACGCCGCTCGAATCAGTACACGGATCTCGGCTTCGAGGAACGTCTGGGCCTACTGGTGGATGAGGAGTGGACGGCCCGGGAGCACCGCAAGCTCACCCGACGCCTGCGCGCGGCGAAGCTGCGCGACGCGACGGCATCGCTGGAAAACGTCGACTTCAAACATCGTCGCCGTCTGGACCGTTCCCAAGTCCTCGCCCTGGGCTCCTGCGGGTGGATCCAAGACCGGCACAATCTTCTCATCACCGGTCCGACCGGCATCGGAAAGAGTTTTCTGGCTTCGGCTTTCGTCGAACGCGCCTGCCGGCGGGGTTTTAACGCCACCTACGTCCGCATGCCTCGGCTCTTGCACCAACTGGCGGTCGGCCGTGGCGACGGCTCCTACACCCGAGTCCTGGCCCGTCTGGCCAAAACCGATCTGCTGGCCATCGACGACTGGCTCCTGGCCCCGCTGCGCGACGCTGAACGCCGGGACCTGATCGAAGTCGTCGAGGAACGGAGCGAACGTTCCGCCATCTTGATCGCCAGCCAGCTCCCGGTCCCCGACTGGCACGGCGTCATTGGCGACCCGAACCAGGCCGACGCCATCTGCGATCGCCTCCTCCACAATGCGCACCGTATCGAACTGAAAGGGGCATCGATGCGGCAAACCAAGACCCAACCCAAGACGTTGAAGGAGTCCCGATGATCGGCGCACCGATGCATCCACACGCCGCCGCCAGGGGGTACTCCAGGCCGGCCCCGGACCCAATCGTCGCTCCTGCGCAATCCTCGCGCGAAGGAAGTGCGGGAATCCGGGTCCGGGCGCGGAACGCGCACCTCACGCAGGGCACGGGGCCTGTGGAAACTGCCGCAGCCGTGCAAATGGGAATGGTGGCCTTCGGCCGACTTTCTCTTGATCATTTCCACCGCTGCTTGCAAAAGCCTCCGCAAAAAACGCTCCCGGCTTTCGCACAGTTACACACAGGCCGGCGGCGATTTATCACAATAATTTTGGAAAGGACTAAAACAGGGAAAACCTGGACTCTGAAGGAATAAACTGAGACGCTAACCCGTCGCTTCGCTCCGGCGAGTGTTCACGATGGCCGGAATCGGTGTTCATGATTCCGGAACTGGTGTTCACGATCAGCGGAATACCCATTCAGTAGCGGTGCGCTTGAGTGTAAGGCCTGCAAACATGACAAAACCGACCAACCCCGCAAAAGCGAAGTACGTGGTCGTTAACCTGAAGATGTTAACGTAAACAACCGTGAGCAGTAACGTGGAAAACGTCAGCGATAGCCCGCCGTAGAGGAGCAGGGCCCGGCGGTGTTCGCCATCGAGCAACGGTTCGGCCTTTCCGGCGATCCAGGCGCGGACCGCCTGAAAGGCTTTGGCGCGGAGGTTCGGAACCTCCAGATAATCGCTCAGCATGTAATAACCGTCCAGCTTGATCAGCGGATTAAAATTAAACAGGGTCTGGACGCCGCTGAACAGGATCACGCTGAGGGCCATGCTGCTGATAAGCGTATCTTCGGCCACAAAACGCCAGACGACGGTGGCCATGCCCCACATGACGAGTTGAAAGTAGCCTCCGGCGAACGTCACCCAGACACGTTGCCTCCGTTCGGTGAACATCCACGCGTCGCTGACATCGCAGTAAAAGGCCGGCATGAAGTAGATCAGCATGAATCCCAGCTCGCGCACCTTGCCGCCGAAGTAGCGGCAGGTGAGGCCGTGGGCGAATTCGTGCATGACAGTGACGAAATACACCACGATCGACACCATCAGAATCCCCGCCAGAATCCCATGGAGGCTCAATAGCGAAAGAAACTGGGTCCCTAGGAGTCTGCGCGGCAGAGCGCGAAGAAGTCGGATTCATTGGAATTTGAGAGGGTCTTCGGAGGAGAAGGGATCGATTTCTCCGATACGACAAGTTCAGAGCGGTACGGACACCAGTAGTTGGCCGTGTAGCGAGTTTGCCGGGTTCCGGTTTTCCGGATTATGCCCATTCGATCATCCCGTTCATTCGTCGTAAGTTGACCGCCAGAGTGACCAGATTCCACTCACCGGTCACCTTGTCCAAACCGCGTAGGCTGAACTGTCGGAATCCGAGCACCGACTTGATCCACCCGAACGGTGGCTCACCGATGTGCTTTCGGGCCCGGTAGCGATCACGCCCACGCTTGGTTTGCATCTTTCTCACCATCCGGCCAAACGCAGTGTCTTGGGGTGGGAGTGGCGCATCGGCCAGATCCTTCTCGCGTCCCATCGGAACATACCCGTCAATTTTACGTTGTTCCAACATCCCCAGATTCGACTCGGATCGATATCCCGCATCGGCCAGGACGCGGGCGGGACGCTCTCCCAGATTGTCGTTCAGCGCATCCAGGTTGGGTTTCAACTGCCCCACGTCCGAGGCATTGTCGCTCACCGTTGTCGCCACGATGATCCGGGCCTCGGAATCCACCACCACCTGCGCGTTGTAGCATTGCTGGAAACCTTCGGTAGAGGTCTTCATGATCCGGCTTTCCGGATCTGTGAAGTTGTTCTGGGCCGTCGGCTTGGGTTCTCCCATCGGACGTTTGTATGGCTTCTTTCCGCATCCGGGCTTGTGATCTTCCCCGTTCCGGCCCGCTTCCTGGTCCGCGGCCATCTGACGGTCTTCGAGCCGCTTCATTGCCGCCTGGATCGTGGCCAGGCGCTTCTTGCGCGTCGACAACCCGTCGGGCAGTTCGTCGCCGCGCCGGTCGGAGCCGTAACGCTGATCTTCGTCCTCATCGGTCGCGGTGGCCCGGTTCAACAGATCCCGAATCTGTTCACCCAATTCGGTCTCCTGCTTTTTCATGCGTTCATAGCTCATCGCTTTGCGTTTGCCCGCATTCGCCCGCATCTTGGTCCCGTCCACCGCCACGGTCCCCATCTTCACCAGTCCCGCTTCCCGCGCCATCATCACCACTTGCACAAACAGGTTCCCGAACTCCTCAAGATGCAGTTTGCGAAAATCCGAGATCGTCCGGTGCGCGGGAAAGTTCTCCGCTCCCAACATCCGGAACGCCACGTCGTCGGTCAACTTCGCCGCGATTTTCCGCGACGAGAACACTCCCGTCGCGTACCCGTAGATCAGCACCTTCACCATCATCCGCGGATCGTACGCCTGATTGCCCGGTCCGTCCGTTCCATACCGCTGCTCGAACGCGCTCAAATCCATGGCGTCCACCGCATCCGATATGAAGTACGACAGGTGATCTTCGGCCAGCCAATCCCTCAGCGACGGCGGCATCAGCAGGCTCTGTTCTGGGATATAGGTTCGATAGGTTCGTGGCATGTCCTATCTTCAATCTTTATCCGCCCAATTCCGGTCCTTCTGCCGCGCAGGCTCCTAGCCGCTCCCAATGCTGAAAGGTGATGATGAAGCCACAAAGAATCATGAAGACCGCAAAGAAGTTGAAGGCTGGCGTGAAGCACCAGCGGACCTTCGGGAAGAGCCACTCGAAGACAGCTTCGGCGTCTAGCGAAACCAGGCGGAGGTAAAGAAGGTTGCCGTCGGTATCGCGTGTCTTCCGCCCTCTGTATTCCTCGAGTTTGGCGTGAGCAGCGGGGGTGTCAAGCAGAAGTTTCTGATCGAGGGAATCGAGCAGTCCTTCCAGGGAGGCTCGCTTGACGTTGGCTCCGATGCGTTCCGATACGGCCGCCGCGAGCGTTTCGATGTCGATGGGCGCGCGAGCCAGATCCAGTATCACCGCCTGAGCATCACTGAAGCGGAAATATCGCAGAGTAACCGGATCCTTAACGACGACGTAATTCTTGCCGTGTTGCGTTTGCGTCGAGAATTCGAGTTCCGGCCGCAGTCTATAGAGTCATGACATCTCTTTACCTTATATGACAAGAAGACCCTGCGCAGCAGTACGCAGGGTCTTCTCTTTCTGCAGAAAGAGAAATCGTGTCGTCTAGTCGACCATCGTAACGTTTTCAGCCTGAAAGCCTTTGGGTCCTTCCGTGATAGTGAACTCTACGTCCTCCCCCTCTTTCAATGTCCTGTACCCCTCGGATTCGATCGCCGAATAGTGGACGAACACATCCCCGCCGCTGGTCCGTTCAATGAAACCGAAACCCTTCTTATTGTTGAACCACTTGACCTTACCTGTTTCCTTACTCATGGTTCTCAACTCCTTAATTACATGTGAAACTGTTTCGCGACCGGATCCAAGGGGCATGAAAAGGGGGCCGTGGACGGGATTCGGTTCTGGCAGGCCGCACTTTTCTTCATCTTTTTTGGCCGCGAGATCTGAACGGCGGCATTATATCTTAGGCTCCAAGCGTGTCAACCCCCACGGAATTGGCCCGGGGACTGACGCCGCATGTAGACGTTCAAACTCGGACTTTGCTTGATTCGGGAGCGAATTCTGGCGAACTGCCGGCGATCAGAGAAAAAGCGTGCAGTCGCCGTAGCTGTAAAAGCGATAGCCGTGATCGATAGCATGACTGTAGGCGTCGAGGACGAGATTTCGCGAGGCAAAGGCTGAAACCAGCAACAGGAGGGTAGAGCGTGGCAGGTGGAAATTCGTCAAAAGGCCATCGACGGCGGTAAAACGGTGACCGGGCAGAATGTAGAGGTCGGTTTGGCCACTGCCGGCTTGGAATCGATCGTGTTTCGCGAAGACGTGTTCGAGAGTGCGCGTTGTGGTCGTGCCGACGGCCACAATACGCCGGCCATTGGCCCGCGCCTCGTTCAACCGGTCCGCGGCTGCTTCAGAGATTTCGAAGCGCTCAGCTTTCAACTGGTGTTGGGTCGGGTCATCCGTGCGTACTGGCATGAAAGTGCCGATACCAACATGCAAGGTCAGTTCTGTGGTTTGAATGCCAGCTGCTTCGAGCGATGAAAATACGTTGTCGGAGAAATGCAACCCAGCGGTGGGTGCGGCGATGGCGCCGTCCCGGTTGGCGTAAACGGTCTGGTAGTCGGTTTCGTCTTCGGAGCCCTCGTCCCGTTCCATATAGGGCGGCAAAGGGAGGTGACCGTCATTCGCAAGGATCTCGAGAATCGTTGGTCCAGAAGGATCGACCTGCGAAAGAGTCCGGAGACCATGCGCACCCCGCACACCCACTTCGAAGACAATGCTATTTTTAAGGGTGATCCGATCACCCTCGCGAATGCGCCGACCTGGATGAAGCAGGGCTTGCCAAGAGCGTCGGTCGATTGGATCGGTAAACAGTATTTCGACACGCCGCCCGGTGCGTTCCAACGTTCCGAAGAGCCGGGCCTTCAAGACCCGGGTATTGTTCAGAACCAGCAGGTCGCTTTGTTTGAGGTGGGTCGCCAGGCCCTCAAAGGCCGAATCCATCCAACGACCGTGGGTCCGGTCCACCACAAGCATCCGGGACTGATCCCGTGGGCGGACTGGGCTTTCGGCGATACAATTGCGGGGTAGGTCGTAGTCGTAATCGGCCAGCGACAGGGGGCCCTGCACCATTTTCGAGTCATTGTCTGTCCTGACTGGGTCCATAATCAGTGAAGCTGGCTTGGCGACGATAAACGGCCCGAATTGTTTAAGTATATCACTGTAACAACATATTCGTTCGATAGGGAAAAGTGGCCATGTCTCATTTTAAGTATTGATATTAATAGACTCAGATTTTATGATGGGACATCACTAACTTATTGGAGGAAGACAAGACGATGGCTGTTATTCGATGGGATCCCTTTAGAGATCTCAATACATTACAGGACCGGATGAACCGGCTCTTCGAAGAGACAAACCGCGGCTCAAGGGCCGATGACCCTTCGAGTACCTCCGCATGGAGTCCCGCAGTCGACATCCACGAAACCGACGCTGAGATCGTCGTCCAGGCAGAGCTTCCCGGCATGGACCGGAAGGATATCGAGCTGAATTTGGAGAACAACGTGCTTACGCTCAGGGGAAGCCGGGAGTTCGAGAAAGAGGCCAAGGACGAAAACTATCATCGTATCGAGCGTGCCTATGGCCTATTCAGCCGGTCGTTCTCGATTCCGGCCGTTGTGGACGAAACCAAGATCCGTGCTGAGTACAAGGATGGGGTGTTGACGATTGCCCTTCCAAAAACGCAAAAGGCGAAGCCAAAGCAGATCAAGATTGAAATCTGATCGAGGCCAGACGACATGATTCGATTTGATAGATTCACCCAGAAAGCCCAGGAGGCGCTCCACTCGGCCCAGGGACATGCCACCGAGCACCGGCATTCGGAGCTGCAAGCGGAACATCTGCTCTGGGCTTTAGTCGAACAGAAAGACGGTGTCGTGCTTCCGGTCCTCGAGAAGCTCGGCACCGACGTCTCCAAGCTGGCCCAGGGAATGGCAGATGCGGTCGCCAAGCTTCCACGCCTGGGAGCTCCGGCCGAAATTCCACTCTCTCCCCAGCTCGCGAAGATCCTTCAGGCGGCGGAGGCCGAGGCCGCACAATTCAAAGACGAATACGTCAGCACCGAGCACCTGCTCATTGCCTTGACGGGTGCGAAAGATGGAGCTGTTTCCCGACTACTTCAGGAGCACGGTGTTACGAAGGACGCCATCCTCGAAGTTCTGATGTCCATCCGGGGTTCCCAGAAAATTACCGATCCGAATCCTGAAGAAAAGTATCAGGCGCTGGAGCGCTACTCCCACGATCTGATTGAAATGGCACGGGAGGGCAAGCTCGATCCTGTGATTGGTCGGGATGAAGAGATACGCCGCGTTGTTCAGGTGCTGTCCCGTCGCACCAAGAACAATCCCGTTCTCATCGGCGAGCCCGGAGTCGGCAAGACCGCCATCGCTGAGGGCCTTGCCCAGCGCATCGTTGGCGGCGATGTGCCCGAATCCCTGAAAGACAAGCGACTCGTTTCGCTCGATCTGGGTTCGATGATCGCTGGGACAAAATATCGGGGCGAGTTTGAAGACCGCTTAAAAGCCGTCTTAAGAGAAATAGACGAGGCGGCCGGTCAGGTGGTTTTATTCATAGACGAGTTGCACACGCTCGTAGGGGCCGGCGGCGCCGAAGGCTCTATGGATGCGTCCAACATGCTCAAGCCCGCGCTCGCCCGTGGTGAACTGCGCTGCATTGGTGCGACGACGCTTAACGAATTTCAGAAGTACATCGAGAATGACAAAGCGCTGGAACGCCGCTTCCAGAAGGTACAGATCGGCGAGCCAACTCCCGAAGACACCATCTCGATCTTGCGCGGATTGAAAGAACGTTACGAAGTGCACCACGGCGTCAGGATCAAGGACTCGGCCATTCTGGCCGCAGCCCTCTTGTCCCACCGATACATCACAGACCGGTTTCTGCCCGACAAGGCCATCGATCTGATCGACGAAGCTGCAGCCAGTCTGCGGATGCAGATCGACTCGATGCCGGTTGAGATCGACACCGCCGACCGCGTGATTGTGGGGTTGGAGATCGAGCGTCAGGCGCTAAGTAAGGAGGACGACACCGCCTCCCGGGACCGTCTAATTGAGTTGGAAAAAGAACTCAGCGACTTGAACGAGCGATCCACACGTATGAAAGCCCGGTGGCAGTCGGAGAAGGAAGGGATCCAGGCGATCCGTTCGCTCAAGGAACAGCTCGAGCAGGCGCGCATCGAAGAACAGCAGGCCGAACGCGAGGGCGATTTGAGCCGCGTGGCCGAAATCCGCTACGGTCGCGTTCGTGATCTGGAAAAAAATATTGAGGACGCTAACCAGCGCTTGTCCGACCAAGGCCAGGACGAGCGGATGCTCAAGGAAGAAGTCGACGAGGAGGACGTTGCGCGTATCGTCGCGAAGTGGACCGGAATTCCCGTCAGCAAGATGCTCGAGAGCGAGCTGCAGAAGCTCGTCCATATGGAAGACATGATGGAACAGCGTGTCGTCGGTCAGAGAGAAGGCCTGCTTGCCGTGGCCAATGCCATCCGCCGGGCACGCGCCGGGTTGCAGGACACGGACCGGCCTATCGGAGTTTTTCTTTTCCTTGGACCCACTGGAGTGGGCAAAACTGAAACAGCCCGCGCACTAGCCGAATTCCTGTTCGATGATGCACGCAACATCGTCCGCATTGATATGAGCGAGTTCATGGAAAAACACTCGGTGTCCCGCTTGATTGGCGCGCCTCCCGGTTACGTCGGCTACGAAGAAGGTGGACATCTCACAGAAAGCGTCCGGCGGCGACCGTACGCGGTTGTCCTGCTCGACGAAATCGAAAAAGCACATCCGGATGTCTGGAACATCATGCTCCAGATATTTGATGACGGCCGCCTGACCGACGGGAAAGGCCGTACCGTGGACTTCAAGAACACGGTCCTCATCATGACGTCCAACATTGCCGTGTCCGGCAGCGAAGCTGACGTGCGGCAGACACTGGGGGCGCACTTCAAACCGGAGTTCCTGAATCGAATTGACGACATTGTTCGCTTCCATTCGCTCGGTAGCGACGAGATTGTCCAGATCATCGACATTCAACTTGCCATACTGAGAAAGCATCTTGAGGAAAAAAAGATTACGCTTGAGCTCACGGCGCGTGGGCGCGAGGGGCTCTTCCGTGAAGGTTATGACCCGGCCTTTGGCGCACGGCCACTCAAGCGCGCAATCCAGCGGCTCGTCGCAAATCCACTGTCGATGAAGATTCTTCAAGGTGAAATTTCCGCCGGCGCGCACGTCGTGGCCGATACCAACGCGGATGGGGAGTGGGTATTCGAGGTGGGCTCAGTCGACGTCGAGGCCTGATCGTAGAAGGGGCAGACGATATGTTCCCACGGCCACCGGGACACGAACTCCTTCGTCAACGAAAGGGGATCGATTGCCGTTCAACCCGAATTCGTCAGGCCGATCAAGTGTCTGCGCGGGGACCGGTTTCTGAATCGAGGGCACGCTGGGGGACGGCGCGGACATTCATGTTCAGATCCGCACTCACTGGGTAATTTCTAGCAACTCGACTTCAAACACCAGGGCAGAGTTACCCGGAATTCCCGGGGGGCCCGTCGGGCCATAGGCAATGTCCGGCGGACAGATCAGCCGGCTCTTGCCCCCCACCTGGATTTGCTGCAAGCCCTCTGTCCAACACGGAATAACCCCGCTGAGGGGAAAGGTGGCCGGTTCACCGCGGTCTACGGAACTGTCAAAGACCGAGCCGTCCCGCAGCGTGCCATGATAGTGCACGGTGACGACGTCGGTAGGCGCCGGACTGGCGCCGCTGCCGGCTGTAATTTCCTGAATGACCAATCCCGAGTCTGTGCGCACCGCCCCTTCAACCGCCGCATGTTCCTCGACGAAGGCCAGCGATTCAGTCAGTTCTGCCCCTGCCGAGGCCTGCATGCGTTCCTCCATGAAAGCCTGTACCGTCGGGCCATACTCGTCGACATCCACCTTCGGGTCCCGTCCCAGCACGACATCGCTCATGCCCATATGTATGAAAGCGATTTCTTCTTCCGAGAATTTGGCGTTTGCGACGTTCTGACCCATAATCTGCCCAAGCGTATACAGGATTTTCTGGTCCTCTGTTTCCAGAACACCAGCGTCCGCTTGGCCGGCCACGCCGGAGGGCGCGGAGGAGCAGGCTTGCAGTACACAACCCAGACTTAGCAGAACTAAGAAACGAAAATTAGGCGACATTGAAACTCCCTATCGGTCATTGTGGACCCGCCACGATATCACGATCGTTGGACCGTGTTCCGCCACGACCGCCCGGAAAGGCACCCCACCCGCAGCGATCGACCGAACTTGGACGACTTTCCATATGGGTCAATAACATGAAACGCGGTTCCTTTGCTTGCCATCAAGACGGGAATCCGCCGGCCTTGGAGACCATTGACGCGGCGGAATGCCCTAGGAGACTCCCTGCCCAGTGGGCCAGTTCGATCAGCTTGGCAAGATCGGTGCCCGTTTCCACGCCGGCGCGGTCCAGCATGTAGACGAGGTCTTCAGTGCCGATGTTGCCTGTGGCGCGAGGCGCGAATGGACATCCGCCTAGACCTCCGATCGATGCGTCTATGGTCTTGGCGCCGGCTTCCACTGCCGCCCAAGCGTTAGCGATACCCGTGTTGCGGGTGTTGTGAAAGTGTGCGCGCAAGGGGACATCTCCGACAGCTTCGTGAACCCGGTCGAACAGGTCCCGCACCTGGTTCGGAACGCCGACGCCGATCGTGTCGGCGATGCCGATATCCACCGCACCCGCTTCAGCAAGGTTTTTCGCGATCTCCACTACTCGTTGCGGATCCACTTCACCCTCGAATGGGCAGCCACAAGAAACAGCGATCGTTGCTTGCGCGGCCCGGCCGTCCCGGGTGGCCGTGCGAATGATGTTTGAGGCAACTTCCATGCTCTCGGGCCACGTAGCCTGGCCCTGGTTTTTTTGTGCAAATGTATCGGTCGCGCAGACGACGGTGCCGATTTCATTTATGGCCGTCTCTTTAGCGCGGAGATAGCCTCTCATGTTGAGGACCAGCCCGATGTAGGTGACGTCGCTCCGGGCCTCTACGCCGGCTGCGATAGCCTCGGCATCGGCCATCTGCGGCACCTTTTTCGGGTGCACGAAGCTGGCGACTTCCAACCGGCGAATACCTGCGCCGATGGCGCGCCCGATCAAGGCGAGCTTTTGCCGGGTCGGTACCAGCGTGGGTTCGTTCTGCAACCCGTCGCGCGGACCGACTTCACATATCTGTATCCGGCTTTGCCGGCGTTGACGCTTGCTTTCGAGCTGTATCATTGGGAAGTTCTCGAGCCTGTCGGGTGTCTCGTGACGTATGAAATAATACCGATACCGGCTATCGGTGGGTCAATAATAAAATTGGTGCGCCTTTCGCGGCGTTGTTCGCAGATGACAGAAAACAAGCACAAGCCGGGTGAGAGGGGGGCCCTGAAAGGTCTCAGGACGATTGAGCTCGGCCATTTGATTGCCGGCCCGTTCTGCGGTCAGCTCATGGCCGATCATGGGTCGGAAGTCATAAAAGTTGAAGCCCCGGGTGCGGGTGACCCGATGCGGGAGTGGGGCCGCGGGAAGCCAGTCTGGTGGCCGGTGATTGGCCGTAACAAGAAGGCGATCACGCTCAATCTGCGTGTCCCCGAAGGCCAGTCGATCCTCAAGGAGCTGGTGGCCAAGAGCGATTTCCTGCTCGAAAACTTTCGTCCCGGGACCATGGAAAAATGGGGTCTGAGTTGGGAGGAGCTCCGCGGGATCAACCCGCGACTGATAATGATCCGCGTGTCGGGATTCGGGCAGACCGGCCCCTATGCGAAGCAGGCCGGTTACGGAGGGGTGGGTGAGGCGATGGGTGGTATGCGTGCGCTGATGGGGTATCCAGATCGACCGCCAAGCCGCGCCGGTTTGTCGATTGGGGATTCGCTGGCGGGAACCTTCAGCTGCCTGGGGGCGATGATGGCCCTGCACCATAGAGAGCAGACCGGCAAAGGTCAGGTTGTCGATTCGGCCATCTATGAATCCGTTCTCGCGATGATGGAATCCACGGTGCTCGAATACACCGAGGCCGGGCATCTTCGAAAGCGCTCCGGATCAACGATTCCAAAGCTCGCCCCCTCTAACGTGTACACGACCAAAGACGGCGAGCTGCTGATCGGGGCCAACCAGGATAGTGTATGGAATCGTCTTGTGGCCGCGATGGACCGCGAAGATCTAGCCAGTGACCTTCGGTTCGCGACGCATGTCGCGCGTGGCGAGAATCAGGCAGAGCTCGATGCAATTATCAATGAATGGACACAGACGTTCACAACGAACCAGTTGCAGGACCTGATGGGCCAGTTCAATGTCCCGGCCGGAAAGATCTACACGCCTCCAGAGATGTTGGCGTGCGAGCATTACGCCGCGCGCGAGGCGCTTGTCAAAGTCGAACACGAAACCTTCCAGAATCTCCACATGCAGAATGTTTTTCCAAAACTGTCGGAAACGCCGGGAGGCGTGAACTGGCCCGGGGCAGCCCTGGGGGCTCACAACGAAGAAATCTTCGGTGAACTCCTCGGTCACCGGCCAGAGGAACTTGCCCTCTGGCGAGCGGCCGGGACAATTTGAAGATTCTGGTTCCGGCGGTTCGGAAATGCTCTCGGAAATCCAGCAGGCAGCATCAGCCTCTATTCGGCCCGCCTTTCTCACCCGTTGTCGTCGCAAAGCCCGCCGGGCCGGATGGGTCCGGGGCTGGGGCAGGCCACTGGTGAGAAATGCGGGTGGGTCGGAAGCTGACGACGCCCGCGTAGGAGTCCACAAGACGCCGGATCATGTCAGTTCGCACTCTGGCCATACGCCCAGTCTGCGAGGCCAACGTTCGGATGACGTCACCCCTCCCGAAATTGAAGTGAATCTAGAATTGGAATAGAGTCCGGAGTCGAGTTCCTTGAAGCGAGGAGGAGGACAAGGGCTTTCACTCCAAATGTGGGTAAAGCACCGTACCGATCAGTCTCAATACCGGCAGAGGCATCCTTTCTGCAACAAAGGCTGCGCTATTTCTCAGGTGCGTATGGCTTTTGGCCAACTTATGCGCCTTCACGAAAGACTCGCTCTCAAAATAGTATCTATAGTAGTTCAATTGAGTCTTGGTCGAGCCCCAGCCGTCCTTGAATTGTATCAAGCCTTTGTGGCCGACCTCGGTTCTGCCAAAAGATAGTTGCTCGTAGCCCTGCTGGCACAGCCACTGAATCGCCTTCCAAAACAACATATAATTAGGATGTAATTGCTGATATCGGATGTCTGAAGCACCAAACTTATAAAGAGCCCCCCTTCCAAAACAGAGGAACACCGCCCCGGCCACGTTGATTCCTTGATACGACACCAGTATGACGAAGCCTAGATTCGGGGCGATTACATGTTGTTGGAGTTTCTGGAAGAACTGAGGCGGTTGAGGAGGGAGCCCTTGTCGCTTGCGCGTCAAGCAATGAAGACGGTAATACTCAGCCATCGCGCCTGCCGACCTGCAAATGCTGACATTGAGATCGCCCGCCTCCGTCTTGCGGATCTTTGCCCTGTAGTTGTTCCGGATTTTGGACAATAGTTCCTGTTCGTCCCTCCGAAGCACCAAGACGTGTCGATAGTAATCACTTGAAGGCAAGACCCCAGGTTGCGGTGCGCCTCCCCCTCTGATTTCAAAATACTTCCACCGACGCTCGCGCCCGGCCACAATGATCGAATGCAATATCTGCGAATAAGCTGAAGTCTCATCAATGAGCGGTTCACAGTAGTCGGAGAATGGCAAGCAAACGCCTCGGGTTCCCGTAATCCAGCTCTTCGCTTCCACAAATGGCAATAGATCGACGAGGCGGCCTCCTCGAAAGGAGGCAAAGTAATATGGCCGATGCCCATAAGATTCATGGAGCACCCGCAACCAATTTGCCGTATGAAAGACAGATGCGTGCTTTGATGTCAGTACACACTCATTCCAGTCTGGATAGGTCAACGGGTCAACTTTATGCACGCATGACTCCATGAACCAAGCTATGGAGTTGACGCGATTTCGCGGACCATCGGTCCATCGCCGGGCCGGTAGGCGGTTCGACGTCGGGATCCGGCAGGTTCATCAGCTCTCCGCTTCGACCTGGGGGACCCCACGCATTCATGCCAAACTGATCGATTTCGGACATGGCTTTTGAAGGAAGCGCGTTTCCCGACTGATGCAGGCAGTCGGTTTGTCAAACTTCAGTTGGTGGAAGCGGCCCCGGACAACGGCTCGTAATCGTGTTTGTCTGGCCCCGGATCCAGTCACCCTGAACTCCCGGGTGGAGCGTCGCGACGGGAAGTGGGTGACCGATTTCACCTCGATCCCGACGTAGATCGGCTCCCTGTAGCTGGCCGGCGCTGTCGACGTCTTCAGCCGTCGCGTCGTGGGCTGGTTCATGGTCAATCATCTGCGAACCGAAGTTACGAACCTGGTGATGTGGCAGCGTCGCTCCGGCGAATGTTCACCAGCCCTCCCTGGCCGTGTTCTCACTATCAGCGGGCCCGCACCTATGACGCCGCAAATCGACGCCTTGTCCTAAAATGCCTCTTCAATTTGCTGAATCTTAAGGCAAGCCGAATCACAGTGGGCAGAGGGTCTCGCCAGGAAAACAAGGGGACGTTCTGTCGATACCAGACACTTGAAAGCCACTGCATGAATGTAATGTCACAGCCTTTGCGAAGCTCGAAGAATGCTGCAAGGTCTCGAAGAGGGTCCCACAGCCGCAGCCCTAATTTATAGTTGACCAAGGGTGGATTCGGGATCCCGAGGATTCGATTGTATACAAGGGTGCCCAAGTCAAATCCAGCCTTCGCGACCGGACCGTTCGCGGCAGTCAGGCACGCGTTTACCTCGATCAATTTCCATTGGCCGTCGCGATCGTCGTACTTGAACTCAGCGTTGGCAAGTCCTAGCAGCCCAACATGTCTAAACAGCTTGAGCGATTCTTCGGTGATCAGCTGAACTCGGTCGGTGATGTGGTAAGAGCCGATACCCATATTCTTCGGATAGCGGCGAATGACACGTTTCGTAAAATCGAATAAGTTATTCCCTTCCTCATCCAGATAGGTGTAGTAACTCGCAAGCTTGCTATCCGGACCCGGTATGTGTTCGACAAGGAGTGCCGGCTCAACCGGTCGATGCAACACAAGCGTTAAATCGTTCAGCCGGAGTTTCAAACCCCAACGTCTGGCGGGGGCGTTCGTTAAGTCTCCGGGCAATGAAGTCCAGATGTTCCTGTGAGTGTACAGAGACCTTGTTGCATGGATCATCCCGAAGGATGTCTTATCATCGTGTTTTTCAACACAGGGGATAACTTAGATGCCGCATAAGTTCAACGCAGCCCGACGGCACAAGTTTGATAAGGCACAGTACCGGGTGATCAACTGGGCGGAATATAACGAGAGCCTGCGCCAGCGGGGTGATCTGACGATCTGGGTCAGTGATGAGGCTCAAAGTGTGTGGAGCGCGCCGCGCCGCACGTCACGGGGTGGCCAGCGGAGATACTCGGATTTGGCGATCGAGACATGCCTGACGCTGCGCACGGCGTATCGGCTTGGGTTGCGACAAACGCAGGGGCTGATGGGTTCCATTGGCACGCTCATGGGGCTGGATATACGGGTGCCGGATTACTCCACACTGTCGCGTCGCGCAAACGGCTTGAGCATCGCTCAGGTGATGAGGCAAGCCGGGTCTGTGCCTGTCCATCTGGTGGTGGACAGTACCGGCCTCAAGATCTTCGGAGAAGGAGAATGGCTTGCGCAGAAGCATAAAACCAGGGGAATACGCCGCCGCTGGCGCAAACTCCACCTCGGACTGGACCTCCATAGCGGTGCGATTGTTTGCGCCAATCTGACTCACGATGACGTTGGAGACAGCACCGCCTTACCCGGGCTCCTGGATCAACTCGATGCCCCTGTCACGGGCTTTCTGGCGGACGGCGCCTATGATGGAGCGTCCACACGGGATCTGCTGAGGGAACGGTATGGGGAGACCCTGGATGTGGTTATACCGCCGCCAAAGAACGCAGTGACCCGACCGCAATCAGCGCGGGATCCAACCGTTCGGGATCGCCATATTGCCGAGATCCGCAGCAACGGCCGCATGGCCTGGCAAGTGGCCACAGGGTACAACCTGCGCAGCCGGATAGAAACGCAGATCGGCCGGTGGAAGAGCGTCATCGGCCCCAGACTCAGATCCCGCAGCTTCTCCAGGCAGATCACGGAGATCCAGGTCGGCCAGAAAGTCCTGAACACAATGACCGCACTCGGACGGCCTGTGTTCGAACGTATCGCCTGACGCTACCGCTTGGGAAAGGGCGAATTCCATCTCCGCCCCGATCCATGCAACAACGCTGATCTTCTTCAACTCGCGGAGAACCTTGTACCGGAAGGCATGGACGGTGAATTTGTTGCTGGCCTTGGCCGGGTGCGCTCCGAACTGCCGGTATAAATGCCGCCAGGAGAGCCGCAGCGGAGCGCGAAGGGTGAAGGTGCGGTAGACCAACCACAGGTAGAGATCGAGACCCAGCGAAGAACGCTTGAGCGCCTTGAGGGTGTGCATGTCAATCGGCAGCGGGTGGGTGATGATCTCGTTGAAGAACTTCTCGCTGAGTTCAAGCTTGCTGTTCCACAGTGCGCTCTCGCCGGGCTTGTTCCACCAGAACTCGGTGCGGTCTGCAATCACGGCCTTCACGCTTGCTTCGGCGCGCTCATCCTTGTAGGTCATTTTAATGGTGCAATCGAAGAGCCGCTTGATCTGGTTGCGGAGCTTGATGCCCGCGTTCCCGCCGCCGCTGCTGTAGACGCCTAGTTTCCGCATGAATTCGGCAAGCGATGGCCCCAAGATGATGACTCGGCTTTGGGTCCGCACCGCTTCGGTGCAAAGCCAGGCCAGGATCAGGCGCGGGAAGTTGCCGTAGGGGAGTTTGTTGTCGCCACCTGCCGTCATGTAGAGAGTGTAAGGGCCGTTGACGCGCTTGTACTGGAGCCGGTCGCCGGGGTTCGTGCGGGGCAGGGAGCACAGCGCCATCAACCGCGTCATAAAGCCCATTTCCGGGTCCGCTTCACTGGCCTCTATAAGCTGGTTCACCTGATCGAAGCGTGTGAAGTGGTGCCGCGCCTGGGGCGTTACCAGCGAGAGTGCAGATTTTGATTTATCGTTCATGTCCTCGCAGGCCTCCATATCCTTATCATGTTTTACAGGCCAGATCGGGGCTGTTAAGCAGAGATTCTTTGCCACGTTGTATCCGCGAAACAGTAGAAGCATCGCCCTGACAATCCCGGCTCGCTTCTGTGTCATCGTCCTGGCAGCGTTGTCGGGCATCACCGCACCTGCGCCCGTTTGAGGTGGGGATCGGCGAACGCAACGGGCCGGTAGTGCCAGCGCCGCTTTGCGGCGTCGTAATCGCCCACGTGGAGGGCTTCTTCGACGTAGCGCTTCCCCTCGCGCCGCGTCATGTGAATCACCATGGAGATCCCGTCCACGACGCCCCTACAGGTGACTTCCCAGGGCAAGTCCGTCTCGCCTTGCATGGCGCAAGTAGCCAGCCGGGACAGGGCCGACTCGGCATTGTTGGCGTGGATCGTCGTTAGGCTCCCGCCATGTCCGGTGTTGAGTGCCTGCAGCAGATCGGCGGCCTCGCCGCCCCGGACTTCGCCGACAACAATGTGGTCGGGCCGATGCCGGAGCGCGTGCTTGACGAGGTCGCGGATCGTCACCGATTCGCCGTCAATGCCCCGAGCCTCGAAGCGGACACAGTTTTTCCGGTCGATGCGGAGCTCCAGCGTGTCCTCGATGGAAACAATGCGGTCGGCGGCGGGGAGCAGCTCGACCAGGGCATTGAGCAGCGTGGTCTTACCCGAGCCCGTTCCGCCCGACACCAGGATATTCCGCCGGCCCAGGAGCGCGGCCCGCGCCTCGTCCAGGACTTCTTGGGGTAGTGAGCCGAAGCGTACGAGATCTTCGGGCGAATAGCTCCGCTTGCCGAATCGCCGGATGGTGATGGCGACGTGCGGTGCGGCCGGGGGGACACAGATCGCCACACGGGAGCCGTCGTCCAGGCGCGCATCGAGGATCGGTGCGGTGGCCGGATCGAGGCCGAGGGGCCGTGCGATCTGAATAGCCGCCCGTTCCAGGGCGGCCTCATCGAGGCCGGGAGCGGGATGCTCCCGGATTTCCCCCCGGCTTTCAACCCAGACGTTGCCCGGTCCGTTGATCATGATCTCGCTGACATCCTCATCTTCGAGGACCGATTCCAGTCCCGGCAAAAACGGCCGCAGGTAGTCCATGCCGCGTCCCTCCCTATCAGCCGCGCTCATATCTTCCCCGCCTCGACGGCCCTCCAGTAGGGCATCGTCTCCGGAAGGTAGTACGGCTTGAGATAAACGCGGACGGCGCTTGTGGCATTGGTGCCGTCATAGGGCAAGCAAATGGCCTGGCAATTGGGAAGCAGGGCAAACTCCCTGGGCTGAAATAAAGCCTCCCGTTGTTCCCGGAATGACTTGCTGGTTCCGACCGAACCCTGGCCGCCCCCGGCCTTTCCGGACAGGAGCGACACTTCAGCTTGCCGCGTCGATTCGGTGACGGTCCAGCTCGGTTTGATCTTGGCCACCTGGCCGCAGAGTTTCGAGCGAGCTCGGCGCTTGCGTCGTCGCTGAGGGAGAGGAAGATCCGGGTGCGGAGCGTCTGCAAGAGAGAGCGCCAGGCCTCGGAAGTTCCCAGGACGGATCGGAGCGAGGATATGGACTGGGTGGCGACGATGGGGATGACACGGCACTGCCGGGTGAGGGCAAACGCCTTCTCGTCTCCCGAGGGGTCGTCCTCGCCCACTGAGGCGAAGGACTGGTACTCGTCGCAAATAAAAACGGCGGGCCGGAAGTAACGCTTCGGGTCCGCTTTCATCTGTGCCGGCCGCCGGAGCAGGGTCTGGAGCCAGGCGTTTTTGAGGAACACACCCACGGCGCGGGCCAGCGCCGGATTCGAGCCGGCGGGCACGTTGAGGGCGAGGACTTTCCCGCTCTCGATCAGCTCGTCCAGGGGTGGAAGATGCTTCCAGATTCCGCCGGCTTCCGTCGGCTCCCACCGCGGCCTCTCGGCCGCGTCCTCCATCGGCGGTGCCTGGGGACAGAAAATGTCAGCGACGTCCTCCATGTCAAAGAGAGACAGGAAACTGGAAATACTCTCGACACACGAGGTCCGCAGTTTCGGGTCCAGCTTCATCCAGTCGTGGTCGTACCAGGTCTTTACACTTTGCCAGCGCGCGAGCAACCGTTCCGGTTTGCTATGACTCTTGGGCACTGTGACGCGGTATGGGATCCCCTCGGTTTGCAACCATTCTGAACCACCCCGGGTTTTCCGGAGACTGAATTACTTGAGAGGATGTGAGTCATGGGAAGACCGAACAGATATTCACCTGAAGTTCGAGAACGGGCCGTCCGGATGGTGTTCGAGCACCAGAGGGAGTACGACTCCCAGTGGAGGGCGATGGCCTCGATCGCGTCGAAGATCGGCTGTACGGCCGAGACGTTGCGGAAGTGGGTCCGGCAGGCCGAGCGAGATACGGGGCAGCGCGGAGGGCTGACCACGGACGAGAAGCAGCGGATGAGGGAACTGGAGCGGGAGGTTCGCGAGCTGAAGCGGGCGAACGAGATCCTGCGGAAAGCATCAGCGTTTTTCGCGCAGGCGGAGCTCGACCGCCGACCGCGGAGATGACGGAGTTCATCGAAGAAAATCGGGACCCGTATGGGGTCGAGTCGATCTGTAGTGTGCTGCCGATCGCCCCGTCGACGTTCTATGAGCATCAGATACGATGGCGCAATCCGGATCGATTACCGACCCGGGCAAAACGGGATGCGGCCTTGCGGGGAGAGATCGACCGGGTGTGGCGGGAGAACCGTCGGGTCTACGGCGCCCCCAAGGTCTGGAAGCAGCTGAACCGGGAACACATCCCCGTGGCCCGATGCACGGTCGAACGGTTGATGCGCGATATGGGTCTGCGGGGAGTCGTCCGCGGGAAGAAGCCCCAGACGACGATTCCGGATGAGGCGGCGCTCCGGCCGCCGGATCTGGTGGGCCGGGACTTCACGGCCACACGTCCGAATCAGCTCTGGGTCGCGGATCTGAGTTATGTGGCCACCTGGAGCGGCTTCGTTTACGTCGCCTTTGTCATTGACGTGTTCTCACGAAAGATCGTCGGCTGGCGGGTCATGAACTCGCTGAAGACCGACATTGCCCTGGATGCTCTGGAGCAGGCCCTTTGGGCGCGCTCCGACACCGACGGTCTGATTCATCACAGCGACCGCGGCAGCCAGTATCTGTCGATCCGCTACACGGAGCGGCTCTCCGAATCCGGGATCGAGCCCTCGGTTGGAAGCCGGGGTGATTCCTATGACAACGCGCTGGCCGAATCGGTGATCGGCCTGTACAAGACCGAGGTCATTCGAAAGGACGGCCCGTGGAAGGGAGTCGACGATGTCGAGTTCGCCACTCTCGACTGGGTGTCCTGGTTCAACGAGCAGCGGCTCCTGGGACCGATTGGCGACATACCACCGGCCGAATTCGAACAGATGTACTATCAGCAGCAACAGTCCCGCCTCGTCGAGGCGGGACTCAACTAAAACTGTCTCCGGAAAACCCGGGGCGGTTCATTCCTTCAACGCGGGCGTCTTGCTGGCTTTACACTCCCCATCTTCAATTTCATTCCAGCTTCCAAAGGACCTTGTTGCATGGATCATCCCGAAGGATGTCTTATCATTGTGTTTTTCAACACCGGGGATAACTTAGATGCCACATAAGTTCAACGCAGCCCGACGGCACAAGTTTGATAAGGCACAGTACCGGGTGATCAACTGGGCGGAATATAACGAGAGCCTGCGCCAGCGGGGTGATCTGACGATCTGGGTCAGTGATGAGGCTCAAAGTGTGTGGCGCGCGCCGCGCCGCACGTCACGGGGTGGCCAGCGGAGATACTCGGATTTGGCGATCGAGACATGCCTGACGCTGCGCACGGCGTATCGGCTTGGGTTGCGACAAACGCAGGGGCTGATGGGTTCCATTGGCACGCTCATGGGGCTGGATATACGGGTGCCGGATTACTCCACACTGTCGCGTCGCGCAAACGGCTTGAGCATCGCTCAGGTGATGAGGCAAGCCGGGTCTGTGCCTGTCCATCTGGTGGTGGACAGTACCGGCCTCAAGATCTTCGGAGAAGGAGAATGGCTTGCGCAGAAGCATAAAACCAGGGGAATACGCCGCCGCTGGCGCAAACTCCACCTCGGACTGGACCTCCATAGCGGTGCGATTGTTTGCGCCAATCTGACTCACGATGACGTTGGAGACAGCACCGCCTTACCCAGGCTCCTGGATCAACTCGATGCCCCTGTCACGGGCTTTCTGGCGGACGGCGCCTATGATGAAGCGTCCACACGGGATCTGCTGAGGGAACGGTATGGGGAGACCCTGGATGTGGTTATACCGCCGCCAAAGAACGCAGTGACCCGACCGCAATCAGCGCGGGATCCAACCGTTCGGGATCGCCATATTGCCGAGATCCGCAGCAACGGCCGCATGGCCTGGCAAGTGGCCACAGGGTACAACCTGCGCAGCCGGATAGAAACGCAGATCGGCCGGTGGAAGAGCGTCATCGGCCCCAGACTCAGATCCCGCAGCTTCTCCAGGCAGATCACGGAGATCCAGGTCGGCCAGAAAGTCCTGAACACAATGACCGCACTCGGACGGCCTGTGTTCGAACGTATCGCCTGACGCTACCGCTTGGGAAAGGGCGAATTCCATCTCCGCCCCGATCCATGCAACAACGCTGGGGATCAGGAGGAACAGAAGGAAACCCGCCGTTGGGCATATAGTACATCGCCGGTCCGGTTCAATTGCCTTGCTCTGCTGCCGGGATTCAGGCTCCCCATCCGCTCTCCACCAGGAACCAAGAAACTCTCCAGTTGAGTTCCCCAATGGGAATTGAGATTCTAAAAGTTGAAATGAGGGATGACAGACAATGAAGGTGTTAGCCTGCGGATATAATACTGACATGTTTAGAGCGAACATGAGAAAACGCTTGGTGCCGCAGGTCTTTTCGCCGCTGTCCTCTTGGTTGGGGTCTATCCGGTCTCAGCGTACAGTCCGATATGCAACTGCTATGACAGCTCCGATAACACGGTAACTTGTGAGGGAGGCTTTCCGACGGAGCATCGGCGAAGAACATACCGATACGAGTCTTGGATCTCCGCGAACGAGTGCTCATCGACTGGGAAATGGGCAGCGAAAGCACCATGTCGATACCGGCGGCGTCTCCGACCATGTCTTCGCCCTGTTCCACCTGCTCGGCCTCTCGTTCGCGCCGCGTCTGCGCGACTTTCCGGACCGGCGGCTGGCGTGCTTCGGCAGACCCGGGCGGTGGAAGGAACTCGCTCCCCTCATGGGCAAGCCGATCAACGAGGAGGTCGTGCTTGAGCACTGGAACGACGCCTTGCGGTTGACGGCCAGTATCAAAACCGTGTCCGTAAAGCCCTCGGCGATGCTGCGCAAACTTGGCGCCTACCGCCAGCAGAACCGCCTGTATATCGCGCTCGGCGAGATCGGGCGCATCGAACGCACGCTGTTCATGCTCGACTGGATGGAAAGCCCCCAGCTCCGCATGGAGTGCCAGGCGGGTCTCAACAAGGGCGAGGCGCGACATGCCCTCGCCCGAGCCGTGTTCGCGCATTCCCAGGGCCGCGTCCACAACCGCTCTCACGATGCCCAGCAAAAACGCGTCATGGCGCTGAACCTCGCCATCGCCGCCATCGTCTACTGGAACACGTCATACATCGAGAAGGCCGCCAACCACCTGCGCCGTGAGCAACGGCTACCGGACCCGAACCTGCTTCGGCATGTCTCGCCGTTGGGATGGGAGCACATCGTGTTGACCGGCGACTACGACTGGAACTCCGGGGCCGCGGTGCGGACCAATGCCCGTCCGTTGAACTTCTATCCCGCGAGGATCCGCGCTTAGCGTTCGACGCCGAAAGCGACCCCTTAGAGTAATCCTACGAACAAACCTTGCGATGACCCCTGCCTCATCACCACGGCGGCCTCCCGGCAGCGACCCGAGGTGCGGGCGTTCCGGGAATGGGTCCTGGACGAGGCCCGGGCCGCCGTCAGCGGGCCGGCGCCCAGAGTACTTTCGTGAGCCAGGAGCCGAGCTTGTCGGCGTAGGCGAACAGGGCCGGCTGTCCGCCGGTATGGAGGAAGAGCACCCGACTGCCTGCGGCAATGCGCCCCGAACGCACGTGGGCGACGAGGCCGGCCATCGCCTTGCCGGTGTACACCGGGTCGAGCAGCAGCGCCTCGCGCACCGCGTCGTTGAGCCGGCCGTATCCCGGCGCGTGCACCGCGTCGGACACTGCGACGTCGCCCGAATCGAACGCCGCCGGGCGTTCGATCATGCCGGCCAGCTCGGTTGCCACCTTCGCGACCCGGTCGCGCTGCCGCCGCGCGTCTCGCCGCACGCAGATGCCGTACACCGGCATCGTCTCACCCATCGCTCGCAGCCCGACCAGAGCGCCGGCGTGGGTGAGCCCGCTTCCCGAGGCGCAGACCACCGCGTCGAACCCGATACCAAGAGCCCGGGCCTGCGCCATCATCTCTTCGGCAGCCAGGACGTAGCCGAGGCCGCCGATTGGCGGATGCCCCGGGGCGGAGTGGATCACGTACGGGCGGCGGCCCGCGTCGGCAAGCGTCCGGGCGAGACCCTCCATCGCCGCATCCGCCGCCGTCTCGTCCTCACCGACCGGGAACGCATGCAGCGTTGCGCCCAGCAACCGATCGAGCAGCAGATTTCCCGAAGCCCGGTAGAGGGCGCCCGCGTCGTCCACGCGCTCTTCGAGCTGCACGTGCACGTCCATCCCGAGGCGGCGCGCCCCGGCCGCGGCAAGGCGCACGAGGTTTGACTGCACCGCCCCGGTGACCAGCACGGTGTCGGCGCGGTGCGCCTGCGCCTCGCCGAAGTGGAACTCGAGCTGGCGCACCTTGTTGCCGCCGAAGGCCAGGCCGGTGCAGTCGTCGCGCTTGACCCACAGCTCGACCCCGAGGGCCGCGCCCAGGTGCGGGGCCGGGTCGAGCGGTGTCGGCGCGTGGCCGAGCCGCACCCTCGGGAACCGCTCGACGACGGCAAGCAGGCTGGACATTGCAGCGGTACCTCTATCCGCACTCATGCGTTCGATCCGGAAGAGTGGCTCACGTAGGAACGCGTTGGCCGCGCCGGTGATCGGGCGGGCGGGATGCCGAGGCCGCTTCGTCGGGGCCGCCTCCCCCTCAATGGGCCACCCCGGCGTGGGATTGTATCCCGGCCCTCCCGGTCACGCCCCGAATCACACCCTGCCCGCACGCCGCCGCTTCGGAAACGCCCTTGGCACGGGAGCAACCACCCTTTCGGCCCAAGCGACGGAGCGGCCAAGGCGACGCGCCTTGTGCCGGGAGTGACCCCCGGAAAACCCGCGGCCTTGTGGCCCATTGGGTGTGCCTCCGTCACTCGGTCGCGGCATGGCATGCTGCGGAGTCGTTGGGCGAGATTTCGCACTATGACGGATTGGAGGCCACCCACGACCACACCCGAGGCCTTCGGGCGCAAATGCTCGAGTATCTGACGGCCACCGGCCAGGCGACCCTGAACTCAACCACCGCAAAGGTATAATCCCCGAACCGTACCACTCGAAAGGGGAAAATCGTACGCTCAAGGTCGATTGGAGGCGCGGTAGGGGCCGGAAAAGCCGCCGTGTTCGACTTGCGTGTTCTGTGCCGCCCGTTCCGTGGCATCAGTCAGCATGTCAGTCGAAGATGTGAACGCCTACGGAAACGACCACCCCGCTCGCCGTGTACCCGTAGTCGAGCCGCGCCTCATCGACGATTATCCAGTCGGTGTGCGAACGGAGATAGCGGACCCGGAAGTCCATCGGCCACTTCAGGGACAGCGTTATTCCCGCGCCGGCCGTCCACGGCCATCTTCCGATGCGCGCGTGGTCTTCGCCGGGCTCTCGGGTCTCGGGATTCGTCCATCCGGAAGCGAAATCAGTCCACATGCGACGCTTCCCGCCGAAGAGGTAGACCTGTGAAGGGCCGGCTCCGAGCCTGCGGCCGAAGATGATGTTGCCGCCCGCCCCGGCCAGGTCGCTGAAGTTCCACTGGCCGGGCCAAATGTCGTGAATGTTTCCGGTCAGGGTCGGGGAAATCGTCCCCTCGAGCTTGCGGCGGCCGGAGACGACGCCCTCGACCTCGCCGCCCAGGAGCCAGTTCCCCGGCAGCTTCAGGCGCAGACCGGCCGAAAGGGTGCCGGCCAGCGCGAGGCTCGAAGAGGAGGATGTGCTCGAACTCGATCCCCCCTGGAGGGTCACTTTCTTGGTGTGTTCGACCGTAATCCGACCCACCTCGGGAGCGAGGCGCAGGAAGAATGCGGACTGTGCCTGGGCGTCACCCAGCCCAACGCACAGGCTGGCGGCCGCGATAAGACAGGGGATCGGTTTCATGGTGGCCTCTCTATCTTTCTTACAATCAAGTCTGCCCATTCTCCCACGCCTCCAGAACAGGAACTACAGGGAGAGAATGGCCGACCAGAAAGAAGGAAGCCCGAGGACGCAGGGCGGGGAGCCCGGCCAACCAATTCGAGGTTGCTTCCACCACCACCCCGGAGAAGCGTCGCGCCTGATCCTACAGTACCCGAACCACAGCATCGCTGCTCCTTACATCAGAAAGGGAAGAAAAATGAGTACCCACCGTCTTCAGACCAAATTCCAACGGTCGGTATGGCCCATGGATCGTACAACTCACCGGCGAGCATTTCTCCAGGAACTGTCGCTCTTGGCAATGGCCATACCATTGGGTCATGATCGGATCGTTGTAGACTTACTGGCGATCGCCATCCGGGGAGAAATAAGTGACTGCATCGGCGCGAAGTGTGAACGTCGACAATGTGAAGCGGCTGGCGGAAGCGGTCCGAATCGGGGACGGATTCGACATGGAGAAGATCCTTCGAGCGGCATCCGATATCGGAGGATACGCACAAGAAACGAACCCGCGCTACGAATCCGATGGCCGGAAGGAATCGTCTGACGATATCGAGCGATTCGAGTGGGTTGCCCGATGGCTGGGTCTGAAGGAACCGGAAGCCGAAGTCCTGTTCAATCCCGGCGGGCAACCGTACACGCCTTCCGATATCACGCGGGAGCATCTGCTGGCCGTCCTGGATGCGATCGGTAAAGGCGAGCCGGTGGATCGGGATATCTGGGCGAGAAACGATCCGGAACGGAACCGGTAAAACACGTCCCGTCCAGGGCAATCGAATGCGAACAGCCCGGTGTAAATCCGGGGCACCGAATCACAAGGAACGAATGAAGAAACTTTCGCTCAACGTGATGGACCACTGCAGGACCATCGTTCTGCTTCCAGTTCTTGTGCTGCTTCTCCATGGTTGCGCTCTACGTACGGCACGGCCGGGGGCAACGGTTCCAGGAAGTGCACCGCCAGCCGAGTTGCTGGCCCGCCAGGTCGAAGTGATCCGCACCGACTACGGCGTACCGCACATTTACGCGAAAGACTTCCGGGCGCTCGGATATGCGCTGGGCTATCTGCAGAGCGAGGACTACGGAGCCCGCGTCGCGCGGGGACTCGTCCGCGCTCGAAAGCCTGCGCTTCTTCGAGGCCGCCGCCCGCCAGCAGAGCTTCGCCCGCGCCGCAGAGGAGCTTGGCGTCACCCCGGCCGCCGTCGCCCACCGGGTCCGGATGCTGGAGAAGCACCTCGATGTCCCGCTCTTCGACCGCCAGGCCGAGTCACCCGAACGCTGCTGCCTCATCACCACGGCGGCCGCGCGGCAGCGGCCCGAGGTGCGGGCGTTTCGGCAATGGGTCCTGGACGAGGCCCGGAACGCGGCCGCTGTCAACGGGCCGGCGCCCAGTTCGGCGTATGGGCAAGAAAGATGACGACATCGACAGAAAACATGACCATGAGTAAGGAGGAACTCTTCAAATTATGATCAAATCCAGGGTTGTTGCAGCCACCGTGCTGATCCTCATTGCGCTGACGATACCAGCGATCGCACAGGATGATCTGACCGACGCGCAGTACGAGGAGCTGAGCCGCGCCCTCAACATGCCGGTTGAGGAAATTAGGGCCATGAACCTGCCGTTCGACGACCTGCAGGTCCTGCTGGAGGGATACACCCAAGCCATCGTTGTCGTGGGTTCCCGCGCCGAGGCGCGCACGGTCACCGCTTCGACCGTACCCGTGGACATCCTTTCCACGTCCGACCTCACGCGGCAGGGTGGCTTCAATCTGCAGGAACAACTCCGGACCGTCGTTCCTTCATTCAATGTCAACACGCAGCCCATCAGCGACGCCTCGACCGTGGTCCGGCCGGCGATGCTGCGGAACCTGGCGCCGGACCACACGCTCGTTCTGGTGAACGGCAAGCGCCGCCACCGCTCCGCGATCATCGACTGGCACGGCGGCAACGGCGTGGCCTTCGGCTCCCAGGGGCCAGACATTTCAACGATTCCGGCCATCGCGCTGCGGCAGGTCGAAGTGTTGCGCGACGGCGCCGCGGCGCAATACGGCTCCGACGCCATTGCCGGTGTCATGAACTTCCAATTGAAAGACGCCGCCGCGGGCGGCGCGGTGTCGGTGAACGCCGGCACGCATCTGGAGGGTGACGGCGAAACCTACAGCGTGGCCGGCAATGTCGGCCTGCCGCTGGGCCGCGGCGGTTTCGCCAATCTCAGCCTGGAATACGGCAGCGCGAATCCGACCAACCGGAGCGCGCCCCGCGGCGATGCCATCGCGCTCCGCGCGGCGGGCAACAACGACGTGCTGTCGGACACGCCCCAGATCTGGGGCTCGCCGGAAGTGGCCGGCGATATCAAGTTCTTCGGCAACTTCGGCTACACATCCGACAGCGGTTTTCAGCCCTACGCTCACACCAACTTCGCGCGCAAGCGGGTGACGGGCGGGTTTTTCTTCCGCAACCCGAACAAACGCGGCGGCGTCTTCAGCGCGGACGGCGGACAGACGTTGCTGGTGGGCGACCGGCAGTGGGCCGAAACCGGAATCCCGGGCGCCGGCAATTGCCCGGCCGTGCCGATCGTTGACAATGTGCCCAACAGCAACGCGCTGGCCGCCGTCGCATCCGACACCAACTGCTTCACCCTGTACAGCCGTTTCCCCGGCGGGTTCACGCCCAATTTCGGCGGCGAGGCGCGGGACATGTCGGTGGTCGGCGGCATCCGCGGCGTGATTGGCGCGAACTTCATCTGGGACGCCAGCGCCGCGGTGGGTCAGCACGAAGCCGACCTTTTCATCAACAATACCGTCAACGCCTCGCTGGGATACGACACGCCGACCGGGTTCGATCTGGGCGGCAACCGGCAGCGCGAGATCGGCCTCAACTTCGACGTTTCATACGCCGCGACCGAAATGGTGAACATCGCCGCCGGCACCGAGTGGCGGCACGAACAGTATCGAACCACCGAAGGCGAGCCGGATTCGTGGACGGTCGGTCCCTACGGCCGCGGCCAGGGTTTCTCGGCTGGATCCAACGGCTTCTTCGGCTACGGCCCGCTGGCCGCGAGCACCTGGGGACGGGGGAACGTCGCCGCGTACACCGACCTCGAATTCAACGACATCGACGATCGATGGAGGGTCGGCGGCGCGGTACGCTTCGAGCACTTCGAGGACTTCGGCCCGACGATCAACGGAAAACTCTCCGCCCGCTACGCCTTCGTGCGGGCCAGCGTGAGCAGCGGGTTCCGCGCGCCGACGCCCGGCCAACAGAACGGTTTCAACATCTCCACGGTTTTTGACCCGGCCCTCAACGATCTCATCAACAACGGCACGATCCCATCCGTCTCACCGGTTGCGGCGTTGAAAGGGGGACTGCCGCTCGAGCCGGAACGTTCGGTCAACTACAGCGCGGGCGTGGTCTTCGACACCGGTCCTGTCGACTTCTCGGCCGACTACTTCCGCGTCAACGTCTCCGACCGCATCGGCATCACCCGCAACTTCCGCCTGACCAGCGGCGAGGTCGACGGCCTGATCGCCGAGGGCATCGACAGCGCCCGCGACCTGAAGACCTTCCGGTTCTTCACCAACGCCTTCGATACGGCGACAGAAGGGATCGACATCGTTTCGACCTACACGCCGGTCGCGCTGCGCGGCAACACGGTTCTCAGCTTCCTCTTCAACTACACCGACACCGAGGTGACCGACAACCAGAAAGGTCTGCTCAACGCACGGCGCCTTGCCGAGTACGCCTACGCGTTGCCGCGGACGCGGTGGAACGTCGGGATCGACCAGCGGATCGGACGGGTCCAGTTGCTGGGACGCCTCAGCTACTACGGCGGCTGGTACGACTACGACAGCGGGTTCGGAAACGTCTTCATCCCGTCCGGTGGGATTGAGCAGGGATTTTTCGACGGCCGGCCGATCATCGACATGGAAGCCAGCATCGCGCTCCGCGAGGACACGACGCTCGTGGTCGGAGCCCAGAACGTGTGGGACACGTATCCGCAAGTCAGCGCACGCGCCGCCTCGGTCGGCGAGAAGTACAGCGAGTACACACCCTGGGGATTCAACGGAGCGTATTTCTACACGCGCATCGCCTACACCTGGGACCGTTGACGCTGCAGTCTCACAATTCATAATGAGCAGAGACGGACCGGATCAAGAATCTCTTGTTTCAGCGCGCGGCACTGGAAGGTGACTTTCAACGACACCGGATTTACACGCGGTCAAATCGCGGCGTTCTGCAGGCCCTTTCCCGAAGACGGTGTTTCACCGGGCACGGCTCTACCTGCGGGGACGCCCCTGAAACGGACCTTGTTGCATGGATCATCCCGAAGGATGCCTTATCATTGTGTTTTTCAACACTGGGGATAACTTAGATGCCACATAAGTTCAACGCAGCCCGACGGCACAAGTTTGATAAGGCGCAGTATCGGGTGATCCACTGGGCGGAATATAACGAGAGCCTGCGCCAGCAGGGTGATCTGACGATCTGGGTCAGTGAGGAGGCGCAAAGTGTTTGGAGCGCACCGCACGTCCCGGGGTGGCCAGCGGAGATACTCGGATTTAGCGATCGAGACATGCCTGACGCTGCGCACGGCGTATCGGCTTGGGTTGCGACAAACGCAGGGGCTGATGGGTTCCATCGGCACGCTCATGGGGCTGGATATACGGGTGCCGGATTACTCCACACTGTCGCGTCGCGCAAACGGCTTGAGTATCGCTCAGGCGGTGAGGCAAGCCGGGTCTGTGCCTGTCCATCTGGTGGTGGACAGTACCGGCCTCAAGATCTTCGGAGAAGGAGAATGGCTCGTGCAGAAGCATAAAACCAAGGGAATACGCCGCCGCTGGCGCAAACTCCACCTCGGAGAACGCACCGCCTGACGCTACCGCTTGGGAAAGGGCGAATTCCATCTCCGCCCCGATCCATGCAACAACGCTGCTTATATCGCGAATCGCAACCCGCGCCGACCCCGTCGACCAACTGCATCCACAGTCCGAAAAAACAGTTCACCTCTGCGGTGTCACGCCCTTTCCAGGGTACAGGCTATGCCAGTCCGCCAGCGCGTAAAGCAGGCGATCCGGGAATAGGAAAAGACCCGGCGCAGTTTCAGAAACCTTCTGTGGCAGTCGTTTGTTTTTAAACCAGTCCGAACAGTTCCCGGTCTTCCGGCTTCGACAGGAAGCCATCGAGATCCTGCAGCATGGCCTCTTTCGCTCCAGCGTCCGAACTGAATTTCTGCATCATGCAGCGACCCAGCAGTTCCGCTCGCCGCTCATTCAGTTTGCGCTCTTCCTCGCGGATCTGTTTCTTGACCGCAGCAAGTCTTTTCTTCAGCGCATCCCGCTCGGCTTTTTGCTGCTCGAGCAGCTTCTTTTCCTCCGCCGCAAGTTGGGCGAGTTCTTTATCGGTATTCGTCATGTGTCTCCTTAATTTCTTTCAGGCCCGTCGTTGTAACCTCGCTTGAATTCCTTGAGTTCGGGCACTGCCGGCCGCGAGTCTAGCGCGACCGTCTTCAGTTCCCTCTCGCTATGGTGATTTCAAGGGGTCGATGCAACACTTCACATAAGAAGAGAGGTGAAGTGTATGGCCAAGAAACGAAAGAACAAGCGAATGAGGAAGCGGCTATGGTTCACAGCGACCGAGCGGGTCGAGGTGTGGGATCGCTGGCAGCGGGGGGAGTCGTCCCAATCGATCGGACGCGTGCTGGACAGAGGGGGATCGGCGATTCATCGTCAACTGGCCGTGTACGGGGGCATCCGTCCGCAGTCCCGTTGCCGGTCATCGCGGGCACTGACTCTGGTCGAACGTGAAGAGATCTCCAGAGGTATTTCGGCCAAAGAATCGGTCCGTTCGATTGCCGTGCGACTGGGTCGGTCGCCATCGACGGTGAGCCGGGAGGTCAGCCGACACGGGGGCTCTGATAGCTATCGGGCATCGGAAGCCGATGAGCGGACCTGGGAGCGGGCGCGCCGTCCGAAGTCGTGCCGGTTAGCCCGCAGTCCCCGCTTACGGCAGCTTGTTGAAGAGAAGCTGCGGCAGGTCTGGTCGCCCGAGCAAATCGCCGGTTGGCTGAAACACTCATATCCGGAAGACGAGTCGCTTCACGTGTCCCACGAGACGATCTATCGCAGCCTTTTTGTCCAGGCCCGCGGGGTTTTGAAGAAAGAACTGACTCAGTATCTGCGGACAAGACGCACGATTCGCCGATCTGGAAAAGCGAGCCGGAAAGGCCATGGAAAGGGACAGATCGAAGACATGATCTCGATCCGTGAGCGCCCGGCTTCAGTCGAAGATCGTGCGGTCCCCAGTCACTGGGAAGAGGATCTGATCGCCGGATCGAGGAACACCTACATCGCCACTCTGGTCGAACGTCACTCGCGTTATGTGATGCTGGCGAAGGTTCCCAACAAGAAGACCGAAACTGTTGTCAACGCGCTCATCGAACAGGCGCATCCACTACCGACGGAACTCTACAAATCACTGACCTGGGATCGCGGTCTGGAAATGGCGGATCACAAGCGGTTTACTCTGGCGACAAACATTGCCGTCTATTTCTGCGACCCACGGAGTCCATGGCAGCGCGGATCGAATGAGAACACCAATGGTCTGCTTCCATACTACTTTCCCAAAAGGACGAATCTGTCGCTACACTCACAGGAACATTTGGACGCGGTTGCTCGGCAACTCAACGAGCGGCCACGCAAGACGCTGGAGTTCGCAACTCCGGCAGAAACATTTAATGCATGTGTTGCATCGACCGGTTGAGCCGGCATCCTTTATCGTTCATTATTAATTCCCGCCTCAATCTCCATAGAATCATATGTCATATAATGCCGGATCGCGCTCTTACGTGGAGTAATGGGAGAGATTCCGGGTTCCTGCCAAACTCGCATGGTTTCATTGACTTCCAGAAACTTTTCACGATCTTGTGCGGCGAGGACATCGCCACCTTGGACCATCAGGTTACGTAACGGCTTTTCCGGGTGAGAGGGGATCGCGCTGTTGCCCAGATCCGCAGCAACGGCCACATGGCCTAGCAGGCGGGAACAGGGTACAACAGGCGTCGCCGGATAGAGATGGGGATCGGCCATCGGAAGAGCGTCACCGGTCTCAGACTCCAATCTCGCAACTTCTTCAGGTAGCTCACGGAGATCCAGGTCGGCCAGAAAGTCCCGAACACAATGACCGCACTCGGACGACCTGTGTTCGAATACACCGCCTGATGCTACCGCTTGGGAAAGGGCGAATTCCATCTCCGCCCCGATCCATCCAACAACGCTCTTCAACGGCACGTTTCGGACGGAGATCCTCGACCAGCATACATTCACCGACCGCGAGGAGTCGCAGCGCATCGCCGACGAGTGGATGGTGACCTACAATGAGCAACGTCCTCACTGCGACTTGGGATACCTGCCCCCAACGCGATATCGACCGAACTGGCAGGCGAATCAGTCTCTCCTTTAGGATGGAGTTATCTCCGGGGGAAGGGCCAAGACTCTGCGGGATACACCCGTGGGCTACAGGGGCTTTGTCATGGACCAGATCAGAATCAACCTTAAAAACTGTTATGGGATAAAGGATCTTCAAAGAGATTTTGATTTTTCGAACAAGCGCTCCAGACTGTGTGAAAAGTCGGCGACAACCGGGCGGGAGTCGGTGAACTGGCATCAGGTTCCCCATGGCGGTTGGTAAAATGTGTCATGGCCCATATCACCGGTGAAGACCGTTCCCAGCTTCTGCTTCTGCCCGATACTGTGGACGACTACGTGGGACCGGACAACCCGGTCCGTTTCATTGATGCGTTCGTCGACGGCCTCGACCTTGAGGCGGCTGGATTCCAGCGCGTTCGGCCCAACGACAAGGGCCGTCCAGGCTACGATCCCGCGGATCTGCTGAAGCTGTATATCTACGGGTATCTGAATCGTATTCGGTCGAGCCGCAGGCTGGAGACAGAGACGCATCGCAACCTCGAGGCGATCTGGCTGCTACGCCAGCTGAAGCCCGACTTCAAGACGATCGCCGACTTCCGGCGCGACAATCGGCATGCGTTCCGGGCGGTGTTTCGGCAGTTCGTGCGGTTGTGCCGGGAACTCGATCTGTACGGGCGGGAGTTGATCGCCGTGGACGGCACGCGCATTAAGGCGGTGAACCACCGGGACCGCAACTTCACGCGGGCCAAGCTGAAGACGGACCTGCAGCGTATCGACGACCGACTCGACCGCTACCTCGACCAGGTAAACGAGGCCGACGCGGATGATGCCGGCGGCAGAGCGGCTGCCGTGGCGGATCTTCAGGAGAAGATCGCATCGATCCGTAAGAGGAAGGAGACCTTGGAGGGGCATCGGCAGACGCTGGACGATACCGGAGAAGCCCAGCTGTCGCTTACGGATCCGGACTCCCGGTCAATGCATTCCGGGACACGGGTCGGAGTGGGCTACAACGTCCAGATCGCTGTCGACACCAAGCACAACCTGATCGCCGAACAGCAGGTCCACAGCAAGGTCGCGGACCTCGGTCTGCTCGCGGAGACGGCTACAGCGGCTCGGGAGAACTTGGCTGTCGACGAGATCGACGCGGTCGCGGACCGAGGCTATACAAGATCGAAGACATTGAGGACTGCGAAGCCGCTGGGATCACGCCCTACGTTCCGAAGCCCGACCGGAGCACGGCCAGACGCAGTGGCCACTTTCCGAAGTCCGATTTCCAATACGACGACGCCACGGACACCTACCGGTGCCCCGCTGGTGAGCGCCTGGTGCCGTTGTATCGCGGAAGCGTGGGTAAGTCGCGCACAGGCACGTATCTTGTCAGTTACGCCAACCGCGCCGCATGCAGAGGCTGCGGCCTACGCGAACGATGTACCAAGAACACCTATCGGAGCATCACGCGCTTCGAGAACGAAGCAACGATGGAGCGCATGGCGAACCGTCTCGCCGCCCGGCCCGAGGTGATGGATCGTCGCCGGGAGTCGGTCGAGCATCCCTTCGGTTCGATCAAGCAGTGGATGGGCCAAGGCGCGTTCCTGACGCGCCGGCTCGGCAATGTCCGCGGGGAGTTCAGCCTCACCGCCTTGGCCTACAACATGCGACGCGCAATCAACCTCGTAGGAATTCCCGCTTTGATTGCCGTCGCAGCGGTTTGACCGGGTAATCCGCCCGTTTTTGGCGCAACAGTCCGCCTCCATCCCGCGTTTCCCAGTCACAGCAACACCTCACGCCACCGAAAAGGCTGGCAGCCCCGAGTGATCTGTGCCGCCACGGGTCCGTCATCGTGCTTGCCCTTCGGTGTTGCCGGATCAGCGATCCACGACTTGGACTTTTCACACAGTCTGGGACCTATGCGCTATACGCGCCCAACGGTGTGATGAAGTCGTCTTTGGCCCAGACGTTCCAAGACGCCGCCGGTGGAAATGATTCCGTGGATCGTATCTTCAAGACGCGCAAGACTGTACGGAAGATCATAGACGAAGTGGGCCAAGACGTGAGCGGTCATCGCATTCTGGTGGTGGCCCCTTATGACGAGAAGCTCGGCATCACGGAGCAAACGTCTACTCTGCTTCTAGAACCCAGACTGAAGAAGGAGTTTGACGCATTGCTCCGCGACACTGAAGAGGCCAAGGCGGTGCTTCTCAGGGCAATTCAAACTCAATCGGGCTCCAAGAAGAATCTGGGAATCGAGATATCGTCTGCGATCATGCCCACTAGCGTCGAATTAGATGCCGCACTAATTCGCATAAAGAGGGAAGTGGAAGAGCAAAAGGACAGTCTATTTGCTTCTGTCGAATACGACACGGTCTTTAATGAAAAGGTGCTGTCGGCGCTTAATGGGTATTCCGCTGATCGTGAACACCAGTTCCGGAATCATGAACACCGATTCCGGCCATCGTGAACACTCGCCGGAGCGAAGCGACGGGTTAGCGTCTCAGTTTATTCCTTCAGAGTCCAGGTTTTCCCTGTTTTAGTCCTTTCCAAAATTATTGTGATAAATCGCCGCCGGCCTGTGTGTAACTGTGCGAAAGCCGGGAGCGTTTTTCGCGGAGGCTTTTGCAAGCAGCGGTGGAAATGATCAAGAGAAAGTCGGCCGAAGGCCACCATTCCCATTTGCACGGCTGCGGCAGTTTCCACAGGCCCCGTGCCCTGCGTGAGGCGCGCGTTCCGCGCCCGGACCCGGATTCCCGCACTTCCTTCGCGCGAGGATTGCGCAGGAGCGACGATTGGGTCCGGGGCTGGCCTGGAGTACCCCCTGGCGGCGGCGTGTGGATGCATCGGTGCGCCGATCATCGGGACTCCTTCAACGTCTTGGGTTGGGTCTTGGTTTGCCGCATCGATGCCCCTTTCAGTTCGATACGGTGCGCATTGTGGAGGAGGCGATCGCAGATGGCGTCGGCCTGGTTCGGGTCGCCAATGACGCCGTGCCAGTCGGGGACCGGGAGCTGGCTGGCGATCAAGATGGCGGAACGTTCGCTCCGTTCCTCGACGACTTCGATCAGGTCCCGGCGTTCAGCGTCGCGCAGCGGGGCCAGGAGCCAGTCGTCGATGGCCAGCAGATCGGTTTTGGCCAGACGGGCCAGGACTCGGGTGTAGGAGCCGTCGCCACGGCCGACCGCCAGTTGGTGCAAGAGCCGAGGCATGCGGACGTAGGTGGCGTTAAAACCCCGCCGGCAGGCGCGTTCGACGAAAGCCGAAGCCAGAAAACTCTTTCCGATGCCGGTCGGACCGGTGATGAGAAGATTGTGCCGGTCTTGGATCCACCCGCAGGAGCCCAGGGCGAGGACTTGGGAACGGTCCAGACGGCGACGATGTTTGAAGTCGACGTTTTCCAGCGATGCCGTCGCGTCGCGCAGCTTCGCCGCGCGCAGGCGTCGGGTGAGCTTGCGGTGCTCCCGGGCCGTCCACTCCTCATCCACCAGTAGGCCCAGACGTTCCTCGAAGCCGAGATCCGTGTACTGATTCGAGCGGCGTTGCTGCTCCAGGGCCTCGACCATGGCCGATAGCTTCATCTGGTTCATCTTCTCCAGGGTTTGTTCCATTAGCATGAGTGCGTCTCCTCGGGGTCCGCATAGTAGGCGGCGCCGCGAATGTTGTCGTGATGGGGCGTCGGTGGGGTTTCGGTGTCCCCGAAAGGCAACCGGTCCTGGGCCGACGACAGGATGTTCTTGACGGTGCGGTAGCTATAGGACTGCAAGTGCAGCGCCCGCGCACTGGCGGCTTCGAGCCGCTCGGCGCCGGAGCGGCGACCTAGACTCATCAATCCCAGGCAGGCCCGGTACCCCTGTTCCGGATGCGGCCACCGTTTCATGATCTCCTCGACCAGGCGGCCGGTCTTGGGGCCAGTTTTCTCCGCCCAACTAATCAGCCGGGACGGTGTCCATTCCGCATGGGCCCGATGGGCACTGGGCATATGTTCGGACAGAGTCGACGGCTTGTGATCGTAGCGACGGCGATGGGACGTCACGCGCCGGCCTTTGTAGTAGACCTCGACAATGGACGCCGTGTAACGCGCTTCCACCCTCTCATGGATCAACTGGCAGGGCACGCTGTAAGGATGGCGGTCCACGGTAATGTGGTAATCGATGCTGACACGACAGTCCTTCCACTCGGCCTGTTCATACCGGTTGGTCGGGAGGGGCTGTAATGCCGGTCGATCCAGCCGCTCGTAGAGTTCCAGGCGGGATACTCGAAGCTTCTGCATCGGCCGCTGGTTCAGTTCCACCAGCAACTCTCGAATGGCTCCGTTCAAGTCGGCCAGACTGAAGAACGTGCGATTCCGGATCCTGGCCAGGATCCACCGCTGTGCGACCAGGACGGTCGATTCAACTTTCGCTTTGTCCCGAGCTTTCCGCGGCCGGGCCGGTATGACAACGGCGCCGTAGTGTTCGGCCTCATCCTGGTAGGTACGGTTGACGCCTGCTTCATAGCGGCAGGGCTGGGTAATGGCACTCTTGAGTTGGTCGGGAACCCAGATCCGGCTCGATCCGCCGAAGAACTCCACCATGCGGATATGCACGCCGACCCAATCGGGGAGTTTCTGGCTCGGTGTCGCTTCCGCGTAGGTGTAACCGCTGGCGCCCAGAACAGCGACGAACAACTCGACTGGAATAGCTTTGCCCGTCCGTGGATCCGTCAGCTGTGGCCGTTTGCCGGAAAAGTCGATGAAGGTCTTCTCTCCGGCGCGGTGCACCTGTCGCATCGAGGGCTTCAATTTCTGGGCCCAACGCCGGTAGATCTCACAGAACTGGCTGTAGGCATATCCCTTTGGATTCGCTTCTCGGTACTCTTCCCACAGCAGGTGCAGGGTGACTCCAACACGCTTCAACTCCTGGTGGATCCGTTCTACATCCGGAGCCACCCGTTCCCGGGAGCCCGGTCCCGCGCGGGGAAACAGCCGCGCTTCAAGCGCTGCCTCGTCCAGGTCTTCGGGCAGCGGCCATTCCAGTCCGGCCTGCTTGGCCCGTCCCAAGTAGTCCGCAACGGTGCCCAAGCCCACGCGACATGCGCTGGCGATCGCCCGGTGGCTGAGCTGTTGGTCGTGTTTGAGTCGTAGAATCTCGCGTATCTGTCTCATCGGTAGTCGTTTCGTTGCCATCAAGGCCCTCCTGTGCTTCAGGAGAACCTAAAAGCTCCAAACTTCGCTACCGACGAGTGATCACGATGGCCGGAATCGGTGTTCAGGATCACCGGAATCACTGTTCAGGATCCCGGAATCCGCGTTCACGATCCCGGAATCGGTGTTCACGATGGATCGGAATCAGTGTTCAGGATGGTCCGGAATACGCACTTAACACGAAAGACCTTAAAAATGCCATTGAGGACTATTTAAGGCGGTACAACGACCTTCTTGCCGGGTCGACATACTTCAAGAGGGGAACGTTTGACTACTACAACGCCGGCCAGATAGCGAAGAGCCTTGCTGACAATGGATTTTTCGATGCAAGACACACGGTCCGCTTGAACGCCGATTCCGGAAACCAAGAAATCAGAAATCAGAAAGACCTTGAGGCCGTAATCGAAAAAGAGAAGAAGGAGATTCTTACCGACAAAGCGCTTCGTAAGAAGTTTGAAGACGTGGCGAAGCAACTGCAGAAGAATGCGGAACTGAGAAAGTTCTGCGAGTACGTTCAGGACGACGAGGCCATGCTTTCTCGGCTGAATAATCCAGAGAAGTTAAGACAAGACGTTCTGAAATCCTATCTTAAGGTTCACGAGAACTTGTACGCCGACTGGATTGCGAAGTACGACGCAGCAGCGCAGCGCCGCAAGGAACTTGAGGTCGAGGCGCGCGAGCAGCGTACTCAGTGGGAAAGGGTGATAGATATATTTAACGATCGGTTTGTTGTTCCATTCAGATTGGAAGCAAGGAACAAGGCAGAGGTCAGTCTTGGCCAAACATCGATCATCGATCTTGGCTTCATTTATGTGGACGGCGTAGACACGATAGAGGTGGAAAGGTCCTTGCTTCTAACGTCGTTGAGTATGGGTGAAAGAAAGGCACTGTATGTACTGAACGTGATCTTCGAAATTGAGACTCGCATGAAACGCCAGCAGGAAACGTTTGTTGTGATCGACGATATTGCGGACTCCTTTGACTACCAAAACAAGTACGCAATCATCCAATATCTTAAGGATATAAGTGACGACGGCCTATTCAAGCTGTTGATAATGACGCATAACTTCGATTTTTTTCGCACTTTGAATAGCCGGTTTGTCGAATATTCAAAGTGTCTGATGGCTTCCAAAAACGCAGGAGGAATAACGCTGGGCCAAGCAGTTGGAATTAAGAATGTCTTCGCGAACGATTGGAAAGATGAGTGTTTTACCGATGGTAAAAAGAAGATCGCCTCAATCCCGTTTCTTCGGAATATTGTCGAAATGACAAGCGGCGAGTCGGACCCGAATTACCAAACCCTTACGGCCATGCTGCATTGGAAGGTGGGGTCGGACGCGATTACGGTAGGTCAGTTGGACGACATAAATAACTCAATCTGCAAGACGGATGGGGCTTCGGCAGACCCAACAAAGCTGGTTTGGCAGCTAGTAGCGGAAGAGGCCGAAGCGTGTTTGGGCGCGCAAGTGGGCATGAACCTTGAGAATAAGATCGTTCTTGCCATTGCCATACGAGTAAAAGCGGAACGGTTCATGATTGATCGCATTGCCGATCCCGTATTTGTGGCGGAAATTACAGCCAACCAAATGCAGGTCTTAATCGCAAAATTCAAGAAACTTTTCGCCGCCGATCAAGAAACCATAACAATGCTGGAACAGGTTGCGCTGATGACGCCGGAGAATATCCATGTGAACTCGTTTATGTATGAGCCCATTGTTGATATGTCGGACGATCACTTACGCAAGCTGTATCGCAAAATAAAGGCATTGTAATGAACCATGTTAAACGCTCGACCTGTGCCTCGGATGACGACGAGTCCAATGTCGCGGAAACCGCCAGCCGACGCGATGAAGTAGTTCGCCCTATGGCGAATATCCCACAGCGCCCGCGTGCTAAGCATCTAAGGTGTCGTCCAAAAAGAGAAAGCCAACTGCTATTGTAGCGCCCCTGGTTTCCTGGACAGATCGAACACACCATAATCAAGCCGCCGGTTCGAGAGCAAGACGTTTTCACGCCTGAATTGGAGACAGAAAGCCAAGACGCTCAATCAACCAGGACTGGTTGTAGAGAGCGCGGAAGTCTTCGAGGGCTGCGACCAGTTCCGGGATCGATTGGAAGTGGCGGACCCAGAGCAGTTGTTCCTTGAGCGTTTTGAAGAAGCGTTCGATACAACCGTTGCCCTCCGGTTCGCGGACGAAGGCCGGCGACGACTCGATGCCCAGGAAACGGATCTCGTTCTGGAAGTCGTCGCTCATGAACTGGGAGCCGTGATCATGTCGGAGTTGGAGTCCCTCGGCGGCATCGGCCTGGAAGTCGCTGAAGTGTTCATGGATACCTTGACGGATCGGTTCGAGGGCTTCAAAACGCGTCGCGTGTTTCACGGCGTGAATACCGACGCATTCGGCCGTACAGTGATCCACGGCGGCGAAGACGGTAACCTGGCCGTCGTCGAGCGTGACGGTCGCCGTGGCATCGATGCCCCACATCTGGTTGGGACGATCGGTGGTGATCGTTCCGTTATGCGCCTTCTTCGCGATGGGAGCGGCCTGGCGCTGGGGTGCCAGCAGCTGGGCCTCCCGCATTAGACGCAGTACCCGGGTCTTGGAGGTCCGGACACCGGCCACCCTCAGGCGCGCCCAGAACTTTCGGTGGCCTTCCCCGGTAAACGGCGACACGGCGATCTCCTGTCGGATCCGTGCGGTCAGTTCCTCATCGGTGAACGGCATTCGCGGGCCGCGCTTGCGCGGCTCGACCGGATGGTTCTGTCGCTTCCGCTGCGCATAATACGTGGACCGGGGCACGCCCCGGGCCACCGCGACACGGGCCAGACCGTATGGCGTTCCGGTGGAGGGCGACGGGGTCCGGCTCATTTGTTCGACCTCCACTGTAGAAAAGGTTTCTCGTCCTCCAGGTGCCGGATCCGTTCCCGCAACAGCTCCTTGTCCATCACCAGACCGGTCACCGCTGACTTCAGGGTCTTCTTCTCCTGGTTGACGACATCGACAGTCCGGCTCTTCAACCCGGCTTCGCTTCCCTCCAGAAATGCCTCGCGCCAGCTTGTCAGCGTTGCGGCCGTAACTCCGTACTTGCGGCTCGTGCCTCCAGTTCCGCTCCACGCAACAGCTCCAACACCACGGTCACCTTGCGACGGACCGACCAGCGGCCCTTTCCGCCCCGCGCTGAATCTGGGGCCGCTTCGGTCGCCCTACGGACTCCCGTCGCGCCTCCAGATTCCCTCTTCGATCCTCTGGACATATCGTGACCCTCCTGTTCTGTAGTTTCTCAAATCACTGTCCAAAGAAATCGTGGGGCGGGGGAAAGCCAACTGCTATCGGTCTGGCATCTCGATGAAGGGTTGTGTTGCAACTTTGGCCGATGGCGGCGGGTAACCTGAAAAGATCATGAAGAAGGCAATCCGACCGGCGATCTTCAAGTGGCGGCAAACCGAACCCGAGCTGATTCTTTGCGCCGTGCGCGGGTACTTGCGGTACTCGCTCTCGTTCCGCGACGTCGCAGAGCTGCTCGGCGAGCGCGTCCTGAAGGCAGACTACACGACAATCTGGCGCTGGGTCCAGCGCTACAGCCCCGAACTGGAGGCGCGGTTGCGCCGTCATCTCAAACCAACCAATAAGTCCTGGCGTGTCGATGAGACCGACGTTCGTGTCAAGGGCCGCTGGTGCTACCTCTACCGAGCCATCAATTCCACCGGAGCCACGATCGACTTCGTGCTCTCGGGGTTGCGCGATGCCGCTACGGCCAAACGTCTGTGCCGCAAGGCGCTGCCGGATCCGTCGCATTCACAGCCCCGGGTTATCAATACGGACCAAGCACGCCTCTATGGGGCGGCAAACGATCTAAGGATAGAGACCATCTACATGATCCGGGAGGGGCAAGCGCAACGGGTGAGCGGTTCGGATGTTCAGAACAGACTCAGTTCATCAACCATCTGTTCGAAGTGGCTGCATGAGACGGAGCTTGGTCGACTCGACCCATCGTTCTCTGGTCGTTTTTTGAAAGTTGCAACACATCCCTTGTCGGTCCTACTTCACGTGGCCCGGTCACGATCAGCCCCCGCTGCGGCCACCGGCAAGACAAGCTCGGGAAGCTCATGGATCGTGACGTTGGGGCATACCGCGCGCGCGATTTCGCATAGGTGGCGATGATGGCTCAGGTATATGACCTGCCCCACACCGGCCATTTCTGTGAATAGGCGAAAAGCCTCCTCAGCACGGAAGTCATCGAAGGTCTCCAAAATATCGTCAGCTACGAATGGTACCGGGCCATGCTGGTCGAGGAACTCGAAATAGCCGGCGACACGCAACGCCAGATAGAGCTGGAAGCGCGCACCCTTTGACATCTCGGAAGCGATCTTCGCACCGCCGCTGGCGCCAATGCCCATGAGTACCTCGCCCTTGTCAGTCAACTGCGTATCCAACCGTGAATAGGCGCCGCGACTGATCGTTCGGAACGCTTCCGAGGCGCGTTTCATCATCGAACTGCGATGCTCGTCCCTATACGCGTTCAGGGCTCGCTCGGCGGCCTCGATGCCAAGCTGTGTCCGGAGGTAAGCAAGTGCCCCCTCCTCGATCTCAAGAAGAACCGTGCGCCGTTGCTCTTCAAGCCGAGCCACTGCATTGTCACCTCCCACCGCATCGATCGCATCCTCGGCGCGGCCGAGCGCCAGATAAAGCTCGTTCGTGCGGCCGGACGCGTCCTCGAGTTGAGCCTTGATCTCGACGAGTTCCCTTTCGAGTTCGTGCGAGTCGGTATTCTCGAGAGCCGATACTGCCTCTTCCAACGATTTCGCCTTCATCGATTTCACCAGCTTGGTTTCGCGGTCGGATAGTTCCCCGCGAACCGTAGTCCGGTGTGCCACCTTTTTCAGGCTGTTGTCCACCTCCCTGAAGGAATCCACCCCGAATGCCTTGAACATCTCGTCGGCGATGGCGCGTGATTCCACAAGCTTATTCTCGACTTCGGCAATGTCTTCGTCGACCCTTGCAATCTCTTTGAGACCTCTGCTGCACACCTCTCGATCATGGATTGCCTTGCCGAGACGGGAGTTCAATCCGTCGCCGATTGCGATGACCTGGCCGGCGTCGAAAGTATCGTCCAACTGCTCCACGAGGGCTCGCACGGCGGCGGTAAAGGCAGCCTGATCCTGCTCCATCTTCCCGATGCGATCGGCCATCGCGGCCCGATTCTCGAGCGTCGATTCCAGGACCACCACGTCTTCGAGAATACGCCGGACCGCTGGGGGGGAAGGCTCCGGATCAGCAGCCGCGAGCCAGCAACGAGACAGCGATGCGGTCCAGTCGGCATGCCACTTGGCGTCGTCGCGACTCGCCTGTGCCGCATCGCGCTGCCGGTGCTCCAACTCTGCCCGCGTCCGTTCAACCTCTTGTCGCGCGGCACTCAATGCGACTCGCCGTTCTTTGTCCGACGCGAGGGCCGCCTGCGCGATCTCGACGAGATCCTCGTGGTTTAACGTTGGATCATATGGGACCCGCGCGGTTGTCATGACTTTCGCAAGCCGCCCTCGGTGCCTGCTCTCATCCTCGCGCGCTCGCGCGATTTCAATGTCATGACTGCCGATGTCTTCCCATGTCCTGAGGACTTCCACGCGTCGATCCATCCAAGCCGTCAGCTTGGGAAGCGTGACAGTAGCCGGCAGGCCTCCAGCTCCGGCCCCTGCCATGACCAGAACGGCCGCGGCCATCTCATCCAGCACCTGCTGTTGTTGTTTGAGCGTCAGTGCGAGCTCTCCGGCGTTCCGCTCGAGTTCCGAGGTGTTCTCCCGCAGGTCCTCGCTCGCCTGCCTCAAGTTGGCGAGTTCCGTCGCATGCGCGATACGGGTAGCCGTTGCGTGGTCGTCCTTCTCCAGCCGTTTCTCGAAGGCGTCGGCGGTTACGGCATTGAGGGTCGCGCGATGAGTCTGCCACGCTTCATCCCGCAGTGCTCGCAATCGCGCGGCATCTTCATCGCCGATAACTCCAGTCTCCGTCATCTTCGCCTCCATCAGACTGGAGAGTCTGTTCCGGGCAGCCAGGAAACGTATTTTTTCGACTTCAAGTCGGTCGATGTCCTTGGCGGCTTGGTCAAGAGTGGATCGCCAGACATCTATCTCGCCCGGCTCCGGCACCCGAACCCCAGCGAGGGTTTCGACGGAGCCGTCCCACGGATGGAACTGTGCCATCTGTGCGTCGAGCCGAGTCTTGATCTCGTCTCGTTGCCGCATGTGCATCGCCAACCGTGCATGATGGTCATCCTCATATATGGACTTGGTCGTGGCATCCAGGCGATCAAACGCACGACTGTCGCCATCGCCACCCTCTGTACCAGTTTCTTCGAGAGCATGGGACGCCATGGCGACGGCGGTCGCTGCCTTCTCCATTTCAGTCGTCGTCGTCTTCAACCGTTCATCGAGACCTGATCGCCGTTCGACCAAGTCATTCAATGAGCCTACGACACTGGCGGGAACGACGAGAGAAGCAGGGTCGAGGCCGGACGCTACGTTCAAACGCCGCACAACGGTCCGGAGTGTCCCATCGTATTCGCTGACCGTGGATCGCCGTTCGGGTAAGTCCGTCGCTGCTGTCACATGGCGGGCGCGCGCGGTGGTGAGTTGGGTGATCTGACTCTCGAGCCTGAGGATCGCACTGTCGACGGCCAGTGTCTCTTGTTTCTCGTTCAGTTGCAGTTTCTGGCGCTTGAGGCCGTCGAGCCGAGTGGTCAGCCTGGGTTCCTGGTCAATTAGACTGACGATCTGCTCGAACCAGACTTGCGGAACCTCTGGCAACGATTCAAGCTCCATGATCTCGCCGCGCAGTCGATGGATTTCATCAAGCCATGGTAGCCCTTGAATGCGACGTTCATCGTCTTCACGCTCGGTCTCGCGTTTGGCCCGCGCCGATAGGGCCTTGTCGTAGGCCGATTTAGCACGCCCCCGCTCCGTGATGAGTCGGGTAAAGGCGCTCGCTACGGTGTCGAGTTCCTTCTTCTCCTTGTCTAGCCGAAGAAGCTCCGCCTTCAACTTGTAAAGTTCCGTGTTTCGGGCACGGCCCCTATGAAATTTTCCGGTGTCCTCGCGAAGCTCCTTCAGGGTCTTACTTAGCTCAATAAGTCCGGCGCTGGTCGCAAAAAGCAACTGACCCAGATCACCTTCGCTTCTGAGGATCTCCTCGCCGCCTCCTTCCAGGGTGTCGTCATCAAGCGAGAACATCGCCTTGTAGGCAGCGCGATCCATGCCCCCGAGGGCGTTGGCAATCAGGCCGTCGGCAACTGATTGGCTATGTTCGTTAAGCAGGCTGGCCGTGGTCTTGCGAACGCGCACCAACCGGTGCGTCTGCTCGCTTATCTCAAGATCGGACTCGATCCGCATGGTTTCGTAGCCGTGCATGAAACTGTATCGATTTCGCAGCTCAATCCCGAACAGCAGGTCGAGAAAGCCCGCCAGGGCTGTTGACTTTCCAGCTTCGTTGGGGCCATAGACAATATGCAGATCAGGGCTGTCATCGATCCGCTCGCCAAAGTCGATGGTGTGGTCGGTGAACATGCCGTAACGCGACAAGCCCAGTCGGCGCAGGCGCATCAGTTGGCGTCTCCATCGGGCACGCCTTCCTTCAAATGGGCAAGCACCGCTTCGCAGCCCTCGGCCGTCAGCGCCTCAATGATTTCGATGCGAGATGTCTGGTTGTCTCCGAGAACGCCGCGCACTGCGGACGGCAAGCTTAGCTCCAGATCTTCCACGAGCTGGGCGGCCGTTCGCTTGAAATCATCCGACCGGGCGAGCGGACCCAGCATCTTGGCGGCTAGATCGCTCACAGGTCCAACGGTGAGGTCTGTCCCCGGCTCTACATTCAACTCGACTTTTTCAACCCATGTGCGGTTGAGCATAGCGGCACGGCTGTCAGCCTCGGCCTTTGCGACATCTTGGTCGCGGCGGAGACGCCAAGCCAAGTCGGTACGACCCTTCAACGTAAGCCGAACGACCATATGCTCCACATCGACGGTGTCCCGAGTCTGTTTGAGGTTCGCACCGACGCGCTCGACCATGTCACGCCAGTCATGGATGCCGGTCAGGTCGATCTCAAGACGCTCGAATTGCGCGATGCTCGTCGGATACGGCCGGGACTCGACCGAGCCGTCGTTCCCGACAGTGACCAGCGTCACCGATTTGGGGCCAGCCTCATTGATGTCACGCCCCTGCGGCATACCGGGCATGACGATGAACGGTTCGCGGCTGTGCACCTCCCGCTTGTGTATGTGGCCTAAGCACCAATAATCGAAACCTGTGTCGACCAGTTCGGCGACGCTGCATGGCGCGTAGTCGTCGTGGTGCGCGGAACCGCCCAAACTCGTATGAAGCAGCCCGACGTTGAGCGCGCCTTCGATACGCGCTTTGAACTTGGGGACGAGGCTCTTCGGTACATGCGGTTTCGCAAAGCTGATTCCGTGTACGACGACGGGAATCTCACCGCTGGGCCGTTCCAACTCGACCGCTTCACCCCGCTCCTCGAAGACCTTCACACCTTCCGGCAGTAGGAGTTCCCTGGTGATCCGCGATTCCGCATCATGGTTGCCCCGCACGATGAATACCCGAATCCCGGACTCATCTAGCCGCCGCAGCTGAGTGGTGAGAAAGAGAGCGGTTTTCATCGACGTCTGGTCGCCATCGTAGAGATCGCCGACGATCATCAGAGCATCAACCTGTTCGTCGAGGCACAGATCAATGGTCCGCTCAAATGCGAGGCGGGTTGCGCCACCAATTAATTCGGCAAGTGCGGGATCTCGAAGGGCTAGAGACCGCAGCGGGGAGTCAAGATGGATATCAGCAGTGTGAACGAAGCGGAATGCCATAATCGATACGACAAAGATCCTTGGAAATACAAGAGGTTAACAGACTAGCCCCTATTTCTCGTGGGTGCGACCTAAAATGGCCGCCCTGTTTGGTTTAAAGCATTTGAAGTGAACGTTTAACGCGCCATACGGAACTGGCCCTTATGAAGATAGAGCGGTTCTGGTGCAGACAGCCAAGGGAATTGGCAATAATGGGTTATGGCGCATCGGAAAACTGAACGGAATCCTCTATTTGCCGGACGTTGGTTCGAAGACGACATCATTCTCCTCTGCCTGCGCTGGCATTTTCGCTTCAAACTGAGTTGCCGAGATCGGGTCGCGATTTTAGGTGAACGGGGTTTATCGATTTCGCACACCACGATTTTGCGTTGGGTCATTCGCTATGCTGAAACTTGCGAGAAGCGCTGGAACCGATTCGAGCGACAGGTGGGTGGGAGCTGGCGAGTTGATGAAACATTCATCAAGGTGCGGGGCCAGTGGATGTACCTGTATCGAGCCGTGGACGGACAGGGCAACACCGTGGAGTTCTTTCTCAGTCGAACACGCGGCATTGCGGCGGCGAAGGCCTTCTTTCGCAAGGCACTGAAGCCTCATCAGGAGCCACGCAGCATCACCTTGGATGGCCACCAGCCGAGCCATAGCGCCCTGCGGCGCATGGGAATGAACGGTGAGTTCAACTTCCGGGGGCGGAACCCGGTGAAGATTCGTTGCTGTCAATACCTGAACAACGTTCGGGAGCAGGACCACTGCCGGGTGAAGGGGCGATGGCAACCGATGTTGGGATTCAAGACGTTCTACAATGCGCGACGCGTCATTATCGGCATCGAACTGGCGCAGAAGATTCACAAACGCCAGTTCGCAATTCCGATCCCATGGCGGTCGAATCCCGCGGTGATCTGGCGGCACGGCATAGCAGCATAGTCCGCATCGCCGCGGCGCACTCCTGATCTTATCGCTCCGACAATCCTATCTGCACCAAAGGTTTTGACCGCTTCCAGGCGTCGTTTTTCGCTTGCTGTCAGGCTATTCCGCCTTAGGTCAATTGCTGTCGTCGCTTATCTCTTTTTTAGCAGTGTGACTCTGGCTCATCCTCTGTCGAGCTTCAATACATTTCGTCGGTGAATATCCAGACACTCGACCAAAACCGTTACGGTTCAGGACGAGGAGCAATAATATTTACGCCTCGTTTTTCCCACTCAAAGTTCGGATATTTTGCACCGTCCAATACATCGTTAAGACAATTGTAATAATGAAGTGGTGCCCCGTGTCCTAGCGGATCTTGTTCGGCTAGCACATCTGGAAGACCAAGTAACCTTCGATAGTGCGATTCCTTAAATGCATCCATCGCGATCATGAATGGCACCACCCAGTCTTTGTCCTTCGAAGGATGACAGTCATTTAGGGCCCGACGAATGCTATTGTACCGCCCCTGATTTCCTGGACAGAGTGAACCCACCATAATCAAGCCGCTGACTCAATTGCAAGACGTTGTCGAGCCTGAGCCGGAGATTGAAAGCCGAGGCGCTCGATCAACCAGTGCTGATTATAGAGAGCGCGAAAGTCCTGAAGAGCTCGAACCAGTTCCGGAATAGAGCGAAAGTGACGCACCCAGAGCAACTGCTCTTTCAGGGTCTTGAAGAAGCGTTCGATACAGCCATTGCCTTCCGGTTCCCGGACAAACGCCGGTGAGGAGACGATGCCAAGGAATCGGATCTCGTTTTGAAAATCGTCGCTCATGAATTGGGACCCATGATCATGACGGAGTCGAAGCCCGGCGGCCGCGTCGGCGTGAAAGCCGGCGAAGTACTCTTTGAGGCCTTGCCGGATGGGATCGAGGGCTTCAAAACGCGTCGCCCGTTTGGCGGCGTGAATGCCGACACAATCGGCCGTGCAGTGATCGATGGCGGCGAATACAGTGACCGCACCATCGTCGAGGGTCACCGTGGCGGTGGCATCGATGCCCCACATCTGGTTCGGGCGATCGGTGGTGATGGTTCCGGTATGCGCCTTGCGCGCAACGGGTGCGGTCTGGCGTTGGGGTGCCAGAAGTTGAGCTTCCCGCATCAGGCGCAAGACCCGAGCCTTGGAGGTGCGGACGCCGGCGACCCGGAGCCGCGCCCAGAATTTCCGGTGTCCTTCCCCAGTAAACGGCGAGGCCGCAATTTCTTGCCGAATCCGTCCGGTCAACTCCGCGTCGGTAAACGGGGTCTTGGGCCCCCGTTTACGCGGCTCGGCCGGATGGTTCCGTCGATCCCGTCGAGCATAGTACGTCGACCGGGGCAACCCCCCGGCCGCTGCGACACGGGCCAGACCATACAGTTGGTGTGTGGAGGGCGACAGGGTCCGGCTCATCGCTTCGACCTCCACCGTAGAAAAGGCTTCTCGTCCTCCAGATGCCGGATCCGTTCCCGCAACAGTTCGTTGTCCATCACCAGACTGGTCACCGCTGACTTCAGCGTCTTCCTCTCTTCGTCAACCACATCCACGATCCGGCTCTTCAGGCCGTCCTCGCCTCCCTGCAGGAACGCCTCCCGCCAACGGGTCAGCGCCGCCGCCGTCACGCCATACTGCCGGCTCATCGCTTCAAGATCTTCTCCACGCAACAACTCCAGCACTACCGTGACCTTACGCCGAGCCGACCACCGGCCCTTCCCGCGGCTTCGAAAATCCGGTCCCGCTTCGGTCGCCCTACGGGCTCCCTTCGCGATTCCGGATTCCTCCTTCGTTTCTCTGGACATATCGTGATCCTCCTGCGTTGTAGTTTCTCAAATCACTGTCCAAAGAAATCGTGGGGCGGGGGAATTTAGGCTAGGAGTCTGCGCGGCAGAACGTTTTTAAGCCATTATGATCACGGTATGTTGTGGGTATACAGCGCTTAGCGTAGATATGTAGTCCCGGGTTGCGCAGACTCCTAGGCGGCCTCGGTGTTTCAGGGGGGCTTCCCCTGGTCCTGCCGTCCAGGGCGGCATTGCTCCCATCCGATTCCGATTGCTCCATGTTTTCACCATAAAAGGGTCTTCTTCCGACTCCGATCCGGGGCGCGGTGGTGGCAAAAAACGTGGCGCAGTCGGAAAAGACACCTGCCGACCAACCCAGCCCCGGCATCCCAAGATCTCACCATGTAGATTCAGCCCCCCGACCCATACAAGCCGGGGGGCGCTCCGCCCCCCGGACCCCCCGGCATCACTTTCGATCAATTGGGTCAGAAAATCAGGGGACCAATTGGCTCCGCCACCAATACATAGACCCCTTTTTTACTCACTCACCATAAGTTAATGAATCTATTGCAATTGCTAGCGGTTGCCGCAATTCGTTGCTAACTGTCTTCTGAGCGCATCCAATCTCAGCGGCAATAGCCCGCGTAGACAGCCCCGCCCGGTGCAGTTTGACTATCTTCTTGGCCCGATCCACGCGCCGCACCTCAAATCCTCGAGGAAGCGCCGGATGTCGTCTTCCTTGACGTTGAGCCGTGAGACGCTGAAATCGTCGATGCGGAAGTCGTGTTTGCGTGCGTACTCGAGGATGGCGAGGCGCTGGCTGCCTACGTCTTGCTGTGCGGTCGAGACCCTCAAATAGGCAACGGTTTTCACAGCCTGACCATGGAATGCATCTTCGGGTATTTTATCTGACAGATACGAAACATGGAATGCGTCACGTTCCATGCTACTAAACTGTTCGGTCAGAACGAGCGTTTGTTCCTGACAGAACCCTGCCGGTCTCCGGTCCCGACGTCTCGTCAACGCATCCTTTCGGCATGGTTTTTTCTTCTTATTAGATTTTCATTCTAGATCAGGTCCGGCACAGCACCACGAAGATTGCCCGTCCGGGCTTTCGGTAGGATGGCACTGTCAAGTTAAGTGATTTGCTGGAGGTTACACTGATTGATATGCCAGCTAAGTCGCTGATTGTTCATGCTGGCTAGAATTGATTTCGCGTCGAAAAGAGTGAATTCCGGTTAACTTGACAGTGTCCGCGGTCCCTTACAAAACTAGACTCGCGATTTCAAACTGAGACACTACCTACCGCTTGGCGGAGTAAACTGACGCAATGCCGCCGGAGGTGTCTGAATTGAGGCAGATGGCATTCCTGATCGTCACATTAATAGCCGCAGTACCAGTTCGTGGCCAATCCGTGGGAACGGAGGATTTGGTCCAAAGGTATCAGGATTTACTTCTGCTAACGACCGATGATTATCGAATGGTGGACGTGGCTGTTACGGTGTTTCAAGATCACCTTCAGCCGCAGTTGTCCAGGGCAGTTCAAGATGCGAAATCGTATTCCTACGATCACCGGGGAGTGCCGGCATATTACGAGAAAAGGGAACCCGCCAGTACGGAGGAAGAAAAAGCCCTAGAGGAAGCGAACGGTAGGTTTCTTCAATTTTTCCGTAACACCCTGCCAATGTTGGCGTACGCGTATCAGACTCCCGGGCCGGGTCCAGGGGCCAACCCCTATTACCAGAATGACGTAGTGCTCGCGCTTTATCTGGATGGGCTCGACTACTGTTACAGCCGGGGGCTGACCGAAGATGCGTGGATCATCGATAACGCAGGACGCGGCAGCGGCAGAGCGCTGGAACGAGGATTCGTGCGAACTTCGGGCGATTTTTCCACGGAAATACTACGGCTTGGCGGGTTCATTCAAAGTATTTTCTTAATGCGTGAACCTCTCGCTGAGAGGGGACTCCTCGACAAATACCGCGCTGTAGCGCGAAATCTCGTGGTCAACAATGGTGCGATGTACACCGTCTTTTACGAGAGCGCTCGCTCAGAAGTTGCGGGCTCGCGTACAACGCCTATAGCCGTCGAGGAAAGGCACCACCTTAATGCGGACGGCATCCGCCTTTTTGCGGATTATTTTTTTCCATACTTTCTTGTGATCGAGGATGTTAATGAGCGGGATCAAATGACCCCGGTCCTCAGGGAGGTGATCGGTGCGAATATCGCCATCAAACCCGGTGTTCAGGGCACGATCAAACCGGACGGAACCGGATATCACCATGCGACAGCCTATGTGGGCGCTTATAGCCCCTTTGCCTTTGAAGCGATGGCGCAACTGCTCTATTTGCTGAGAGGGACTGAATTTTATCGCCCTGAAAACGTGGAAGCCCTCAAGTGGGCTCTGCAGAGCTATCGCGTCATGGTGCACAGATATACGGTTTCTAGTGCGTTCAGGGGCCGCTTAATCAAGGGGAGCGGTGAGTCCCCCTCGGTCGCGGTTGCCAAGGCGATGGCATTCTTGGCCCATCCGGATGGTGTGGACGATACGGACATGCGATCACGGTTCGCGGAGTTCTTTGATGCCCCCTATTTTTATGAAGACGGGAAGCTTGCGTCGTTGTATCAAGGCCAGCGTGGGGTCTCGATCCGAGGCTTAGGAAGTTTCCGATTGATCGCCGACCTGCAGAGCCTCCATACCCAGGCCGCGGAAACACCGTCGGGAGTTTGGATCAAACCCTATGCCGCGGGAGCTTTCTTCCGGCGTGATGATTGGCTGGTGACCGCCAAAGGCTTCAGTCAGTATTTCTGGGACTATGAGGGGCCGTTGGATACGGGAGAGAACAGCTTTGGTCAGAATTGGGCGTACGGTTTGCTGCAGGTATTCAGCGCCGGACGGCCCATTAGTGAAAGAGGTTCAGGATACGACTATTTTAACGGCTGGGACTGGTATCACGTTCCAGGGACCACTGCCAGTCACTATCCGATTGAGAAGCGGACCTCCGAAGCCGTCCAACAAGACCGCCAGGAGCATGGTATTGTCCAGCGGTCGATACACCGAAATTACAACAGCAAGACCTTCGTAGGAGGAGCCAGCATTGGAGACCATGGTCTCTTCGTACAGGACCTGGAAGCTTTGCCGTTCACCGCCCCTACCGATCTACTGGCCCGCAAGAGCTACTTCTTCATCGGCGATAAGATCTTGGCGCTCGGAACTCATATCCGAGGAGGCACGAACGAAGACGAGACCCACACCACGATCTTCCAGACTCGCTTAGCGAGTGCCGATACGCCGACTTGGGCCAACGGCGATCAACTCGCTGGCTTGGAGACGTTGATTTCGCAGCCCGCCGGTTTGACGATGGCGATGACCGACAGTGTTGGCAACAGTTACTTTCTGGCGAGTAGCACCTCCGACTTATTCTTGGCCCGACAGGTCCAACAGAGCCTCTCGCCAGAGTATGAACCGACCGAAGGGGCATTCGTCCAAGGCTATCTCAACCATGGGATCAAGCCTCTAGGGGATAGCTATCAGTATGTGGTGATCCCGTCGGATCCGGATGGCCTGAAGTTGCAAGCCTTAGCAGCCAATCCGTCGGATTATTACCAAGTGGTCGAGGACGGGGACATTCATCTGGTGTATTTCCCGGAGCAGCGGATTACCGGCTACGCCTTTTTTGAGCTGGCCGAAACTCCCAACGATCAACTTGTAAGGCATGTCAACCTGCCTGCAGTCGTGATGACACAGGAGGACTCTGACGGAGTCACATTAGCTGCGAGCGTCCCGGATATAGGATGGCAATTCGGTCGAGAGATTGTGTCCCAGGGATTGTCCGCTGCAAACGACCACTTCAGACACCAGGAGGCGAAAGTGCATATCCTGGAACTGAGCTTGCGCGGCAATTGGCGTTTGGCAGAAGACGTGGAGGGAGTTTCGCTGAATAGCACCAGCCATGGAACCACGCTTTTGCTTGAATGCACTGATGGGCTGAGCTATCGGGTGCGACTGACCCCGAGCGGCGGCTCAAAATCTCCGGATCCAACCTCCACGCGGCCGTTTTTCATGCCGGACAAGGGCGGGGTTTCCCTCACCTCCCAGGGCACGTCGCCGGAGCTCCGTGTTGGATACGGGCAGGTGGAGACCGATGCCGGGATGACCCCGCCCGCCGGACTGGCCATATTCAGTTCCCGGCCCAACGGGATTCTCGTCTCTGAAGCCGGCGTCCCGGCGGTGCCCGCCGTTCTGGATGGACGGATCTTTGCGGAAACCGACGGGGTCGTCCGCACCGGCCTCGCCATGGCCAATCCCAACGACACGGCCGCCACGATCACCTTCTTCTTCACCAACAGCGATGGCATCGACTCCGGACACGGCACCTTCACGCTGGGATCCCGGGAACAGATTGCACAATTCCTGGACGAGGATCCCTTTAATGGTGGCTCCGAGACGTTGGGAACATTCACCTTCACATCCAACCTCCCGGTTGCCGTCATCGCACTACGCGGGTTCGTCAATGAGCGCTCCGAGTTCCTGATGACGACGCTTCCCGTCGCGCCACTCGCGCTCCCCACCACAGCCACGGTCTACTTTCCGCATTTTGCGGTCGGCGGCGGCTGGACGACCCAGGTCATTCTCGTCAACCCCACCCACGCCACCATCAGTGGGAGCGTTCAGTTCTTCGGCTCCGGCAGCGAGACGGAAGCCGCAGTTCCGGCAACGTTGACGCTCGCCGATGGGAGGAACGGATCGGAATTCACCTATGCGATCCCTCCAAGGAGCGCGACGCGCCTCCGGACTTCTGATCCCTCCGGTCCCCTCGAGGTCGGGTCGGTCCGCGCGGTGCCCGATACCGGCCAGCCCGCACCTTCGGGCGTCAGCATCTTCACGTTCCAGAAAGACGGCACGACCGTGTCCGAAGCCGGTGTCCCGGCATCCACCGCCGGCGCGGCGTTCCGCCTGTACGTCGAGGCGAGCGGCACACCCGGCCAGCCCCACTCGGTACGCAGCGGCATCGCCCTGACCAATAGTTCGGATGCACCCACAACGGTCTCGCTCGAATTGACGGACCTAGACGGAACGGCGACAGGACTCCCAGAGTCACTCACCATTCCCGCATCGGGCCACATCGCTCGATTCATTGATGAATTCTTTGCCGGCGTGCCCACACCGTTCTCGGGAATTCTCAGGATCGCCTCCACGGTGCCCGACATCGCCGCCGTCGGGCTTCGGCTGGCGATCAACCCACGCAACGACATTCTGGTCACGACGACCCCGGCGGCGGATGAAAACGCGGCACCCATCGCTTCCGATCTGTTCTTCCCCCATTTTGTGGATTCCGGCGGCTGGACGACCCAGTTCATTCTCTTCAGCGGCTCCCCGGGCCAGACCGCGTCCGGGACGATCCGGTTCATCCGGCAGGACGGGCAGCCCATGGAGTTGTCCGTGGCGCCGACGACGGCTCCAACAATTCCTTGAAGAAGAGACTCCGGCGCGACGCTGTGCGTCAGGAGCCACAACACGAAACGAATCAGGAAATCGGGAAGGATGTTGAGCACGTAGACGTTCGCTGCCCGAGGGAACAACCCGGAAATCAGAATGACCGGGTGCGCGGGAATTCGAAGCCAGTCCCGCAAGAGCCACAGTTTCGCCGAGGCCAGCAGGATGTCCCTGGTGTTCAGGAAATTGTCCGTTTCTTCCTGACAGAATCCTGCCGGTCTCCGGTCCCGACGTCTCTCACCTCCGCCTGATCCGCGATGCCCGCTTTCTCGAAACCAACCGATGCGAGACCGCCCTGCGGCGGGGCTGCCACAATCGATTAGGTTGCGCCTACATTGATGGCCGTGTTACCCGGCATCCGGGCCGGCAACGCCGTCGTAGTGTCTCGCTGTGCCTTGATCGAGAGGCTGGAAGATGTGGGGGGAAGGGGTGTGTGGAGGACCGTACAGTGAGGCGATCACGCTCAAGCCCGGTGAGAGCGGGTCGTATTTGACGGAGCCGTGGACCTGGCAGCCCGGATCTTGGAGTTGACCCATGTGATGAGGAATGATTGGATGGCCGTTGAGCGGCGCGTGGAGAAGGCTCCGCCATAATCATAATGAGGCACGGCTGGGGATCACGGCCATTCATGGCTTCTCGTGCCGAGCCTTTGACTCCAGCAGCGGTCCCATGTCGACCACCTTCCCGCCTCGGCGCACTTCGGGCAACGATTTGCCCTCGTTGGCGTGTTCAAGATCCTCCACAACGAGTTGCTGGAGTGTGCGTTTGAGATGAAAGGCCCCACGCTCGGCCTTTATCGCTGTCCTGAGCGCCGGAGCTTTCGGGGGCAGGTGACGGCGTAACTTGAGGGCGACCTCAGACAGGCTCGCGTGGCTCTCGGAGACTGTTCTGAGCAGATCCTGTCGTTCGTCTTCGGTCATATTAGCGAGGATTGTACAAGACTGGGACGACCGCAAACTGATTCGTGGTGCATCGCCATCCGCTCACCCCCAACGGTTCTATTCCAGATCCGATCCTGGCTCAGAGAAGGGAATTGCACACTGAGAATTTCCCGTTCGACTGGGAAGATCTATGAGCGGCGATCGTTCAACAGAGAATCAGTGGGTCGTGGCCGGGGTGAGGGAAAGGGAAATCCCCATACGGACGTGAAACTCTACAGGGCACCGCGAAGAAGACCTTTCAATATTTGCAGTCCAACCAGAAGAATCGTTGGCGAGAAATCCAGTCCGCCCATGGACGAGAGTGCTCGCTGGATCGGCTGCAACAGCGGTTCGGTAAGCCTGTTGACAAACTGGACGACCGGGTTGCCATATGGGAGTTGGACCCACGAGAGTAGCCTAGGGTGTCGCCCACGCGGGCCAGCGCTGTCGTCTCAATATCGTTCGATTGTTCCGTTGCGTGAGGTGACCCAGGTTGCTAGCGCCAAGTCTTCAGCGACCCCAGGTTTCGGCATCGGGCATCCCCCGGCTGAAGAGCACGTCGAGACTGTCGAAACCCGCCTGCGGGGCCAGGCCCGCCGCCGCAGATGCCTGCGGTAGGTCGCGCAGGATGGCCCTCACCTGTCCGCTGACCGGATCGAGCAGAACGGTCATGGGGAGATCTGTATCGCCGTCCAGTGTCGCCGAGCCGGTGGGTCCTGAGAGCGTGATGCTTGCCAAGTTCCCGGCCCACGCGGGGTCGGCGGGTAGGGCAAAGACGAAAGAACCTCGCCCGTCGCCGTCGGCCGTCTCGGGCAGGGCGAAGTCGAGGGAGAAGAGCTCGTCACCGTCGGCCGTCCGTCCCGAGATCCGGTGTTCACCAGCGGCATCGGGCAGCACGGGCGGGGCATCGACTACGAAGGCGGGGTTGAGATAGAGTTCGCCGTCGGCGTCTGCACCGCCCCACAGGAGGAGGGACTCTGTTTGTTGAGCGGTCAGGTTCGCCGCCAGGAGCTCTTGCTCGTCGAAGAGGCGGAAGTGAAGCGCTTTGGAAAAGTGGTAGTCGCTGATCCATTCGGGGTCACCCTCGCAGTAGCCCATCACGTCGGTCCAGCTTGGCGGTACCAGACTGCCGTCGCGGAAGTCGTATCCCCATACGCCGATCGACCCGTCCGGCTTCGGATACGCCGAGTCCGGGATACCCGCCCCACACGACGGCGCGTGCCCAAGGCTGAAGTTGTGGCCGAACTCGTGCGCGGTGACGCGGGCGAAGTGACGGGTGGGTCCGACATCCTGTGCTTTGTCCAGAACGACGAAACTCGCCGCGCCCAGGCCGATGCCCCCAGTGCCGATGACGGCAGTACCGAAGGACCCCGACATCGTGCCCATCCAGTACCCGGACCCGCCCTCCATCACCCGGATCGCCCGGACCTCTTCGACCAGTTCGAATCCGTCGTTGCTCGAGCTCAGCACGGGCTCGTGGGCCTTCACGTCCAGATCGCCCACCGGAAGCAGCATGCGCATGAACCCGAGCAACTCGTGGCCCTCGGGGTCGGCGGCCATCCCGACGACCGGCTCCAGAATCGCCGAGTCCGGATCCGCTGCCCACAGGAACGGCACCAGCGTGAGATCGAGAAGCGGCACGGCCCGCACGTCGACGGCCGCTCGGCCCATCTCCGGGATCCGTCTCGCCACGCCCAACCCGGAATCTAGCGTCCCGTCCGGGTCGATCTCGACCACCATCTCAAGCCCCGGCCGCACCACCTCCGCCGGAACCACGGCGTTGACCGACGTCGCCAGAGATCCCTCGTCGACCTCGGTCGGGATCGGGCCCGGCCCGTCGGCGATCTCGGCAACGTGCGCGAGGGCGCCGTTCAGGTAAAGCGAGGCCCGCACCGGGGGAAGCCGCTCGTCGTTGTCACGGCCGGCGGTGACGAAGACGCGCAGCAGCGCCTCCTCGCCGGCAACGAGCGGAACCGGGAACTCTCGCGACTGGACGGCCTGAACGAGATATGCCATCGCGGGTTCATGTCCGCAGAGAGCCACTTGTCGGCTCGCGACGCGCTCCAACCAGTCGAGGAACCCGGCGTCGGAGGGCGCGCAGAGGCCCGTGTCGCTGGTCTGCAACGTCTCAAGGAACGCGAGATTCGTCAGGCTGGCCGGAAGGGCTCCAGACATGCCGGCGTTCGTCTGCAGGGCGAGGTGGCGCAGGTGCATCAGGCCGCCCAACACCGGCGGCACCGAACCCGTCAACTCGTTATCGCCAAGGTACAGAGACTCCAGGTCGGCGAGGCTGCCCAGCCCGGGCGGGATGGGGCCCGTTAGGCGATTCGTAGCGAGATTCAGGCTCCGCAGGTTGGCCAGGCCGCCCAGCTCGGGCGGGATCGGGCCCGAAAGGTCGTTTGTCGAGAGATGCAGGGAATTCAGGTTGGCGAGACGGCCGAGCTCGGGTGGGATCGGGCCGGTCAGGCGGTTCTGGTCGAGGGCCAGGTGCCTCAGGTCGGTGAGGCCGCCCAGCTCGGGCGGAATGGGGCCCGTCAGGTCGTTGTTCCAGAACTCCAGGACCTGCAGGTTGGCGAGACGGCCCAGCTCGGGCGGGATCGAGCCGGTCAGGTGGCTGCTCATGCCCATGAGGCGCAGGGACTGCAGGTTGGCGAGGTTGCCGAGCTCGGGCGGGATGGGGCCGGTTGTCCCGTTCAGCCAGATGAACAGCGACCGCAGATTTGCCAGGCTGCCGAGTTCGGGCGGGAGCCGGCCAGTCAAGCGGTTCAAATTGAAATACAGTTCGGTGACCCTGCCGTGGCCGTCGACTTCGACGCCGTACCAATCTCCGAGCGGCGCATCCGTAAGCCAGTTGTCGTTGTGGTACCAGTCCGGCCCGCCGGTCGCTTCGTAGAAGACTTCGAGCACCTCGCGGTCCGACAACGGCGCACACTCGGCGTCCGTGCCCTCGTGGGACGGGATCGCACGCAGCCATTCGCGAAAGGACTCGTAGGCCGGGGCACACAGTTCCGTCCCAGCGTAGTGAAGCGTCCGGAGCGAGAGGCGGGCCAGCGACAATGGAAGGCGGCCGGACAGGTCCGGGTTGTCCGCGATCCTCAGTTCGGTCACGTGGGCCAGTTCGCCCAGAGTGCCAGGAAGCTCTCCCGCGAGCCCGTTGCGGCTCAGGTCGAGCGTCACGACCCGGCCGAGGGTGTCCGCCGTCACGCCGTACCATTCGTCGAGTGCGGGCGTCTCGAGCCAACGACTGGAATTCGTCCAGTCCGGACCCCCGGAGGTCTCGTACAGCAGGTTGAGCACGCCCAGGTCCGACTCGTTGCAGTACGGTCCGGAGGTATCCTCCATCGCTCCCAGCCAGTCGGCAAAGCCGGCAACGCCCGGCGCGCAGAGACCCTTGTTTCCCTGGAAGTAGAAACGCGTGAGCTTGGTAAGATCCAGAAGGCTCCGCGGGATCGTACCCGTCAAGCTGTTTGAGCCGAGCTGCAACCGGGTCAGGCTGGCAAGTTCACCCAGCTCAGGTGGGATCGGACCCGAAAGGTCGTTACCGAAGACATCCAGCGACTCCAGGTCGGCGAGCCTGCCGAGCTCGGGCGGAATCGGGCCCGAAAGGTCGTTGGACCAGAGCAGTAAGAATCTCAGGTTCGCCAGATCGCCGAGTTCGGGCGGGATCGGGCCGCTGAGTTGGTTCTCGAAGAGGTCCAGCCTGGTCAGGTTGGCGAGACTGCCCAGTTCCGCCGGAATCGTGCCCGTCAGCTCGTTTGCGTTGAGATACAAGTCCTGCAGGTTGGCGAGAGAGCCGAGTTCGGGCGGAATCGGGCCGCTGAGGCCATAGGGGATCCATTCTTGCGCCTCACTGTCCCACCTGCCGGCGAGATCCACCCGCACGACCCGCCCCGAAGCATCCGTAGCCACCCCGTACCAATCCCTCAGCGGCGCATCGGTCAGCCAGTTCTCGTTGTTGACCCAGTTCGGCCCGTCAGTGGCGTTGTAGAGCGCCACGAGCGCCGCGCGGTCCGGGTGGCTGGCGCTGAGTGTGGTGGACAGATCCCATGGTTCCCCCGCGATATCGAAGTAACTCAATGTTCCCGACGAGGTCTGGCCCGCGGTCCCGCTGAACAGGATGAACTGCGTGGACCACCCCGCGGAATCCACGATATGCGCGAAGAATCTGTCCTCCGAGGTCGAAGGATCCATCTCGTTCGATGGAGATGTTGTCGTTACCTTCAGTTCGCCTCTTTCGTTGATCCGCAATCTCAGTCCAACAACTGCGATCTCGGCGGAGGAAGTGACCCGGAGCACTCCGGCAAAGTTGTCCGGCAGGGTGTCAAAGATTTCGTCGAGGAAACGGGCAACCTGCCCCAACGGTGGAAGCGCTAGTGTGGCCGGTGGGACTGCCAGCGATCCATCCAGGCGTGTCACCTCCAGCGTCACAGTGTTGGATGTGTACGCCGTGTTGGTGATGGCCAGTCCGCTTCGGATCGAACCCGCCTGTTCGGGCGTTCCAGACGCTTCGACATAGGCACGGAATGCCGATCCTTTTGGCAACGCGGGCACCCCGGCCTCCGAAACGGTCTTTCCACCTGGGGCAAAAGAAAAGACAACGAGTCCCGAGGGCGCGGGAGTTCCACTGCTGGGAGTCGCTCGCACAGAGCCAACCGCCACTCTGACAGCGGGATTCGACGTTGTAAATCTCTGAGCGCTGCGGGGAGGAATCGAATAATCGAAGTTCGATCCCGTTGAACCATCGTCCAGCGCCAAGACCACAGGAGAGGCCGCAACCGCGCCGCTACCCTGTCCAAGGAACCCGACCGTTCCCGTGATCGTCCGATCCGTTGGATTCACGAGAATAACCTGGGTCACCCATCCACTACCATCGGCAAAATGTGGAAAGTAGACCGGATCCGAAGAGGCCGACACCAAGGGCGCGACCGGAAGGGTCGTCATCAGAAACTCGCCGGCTTCGTTGGTGAATCCACGGAGGGCGACGACAGCAATAGGCACCGATGAGGTAAACGTCAAGGTTCCCGATACCGAACTTCCCCCGTTGAATGGCGCCTGATCCAGGAATTTCGCCGTCTGCTCGTGCGCACCGAGATCGAAACTACCTTCAGCGAAACGGGTGCCGCTGGTGTCGGTAAAATAGAAGCGGATGGTTGCCAGCACGTCATTCGGATTGGCGATCGCCAGCCCGGTATTGACCGGGCCGTTCACTTCGGCAAATATCCGCCCCTCCTGGACCGGTTCGGTTGCCGGGACGCCCGCTTCGGCAATGAGCACGCCGTCCTGTCTGAGCCCGAAAATGGCGATCCCGGAAGGCGTGCTCGAACCCGCGTCCGCGCGGATGCGCCCATAGCCCTGTCTCAGGGACTCGGCCGTCCCACTACTCGTGGTGGATCTGCCTCCACGATCTGGAATTGAGAACGATTCGGTCCCGACGGGAGCCGTATCGTTCTGGGACTGCAGAAGCGGACTGCCAGCGGCCAGCAGAAGGAGTGCGGCGAGGCTCCAAACCGCCACGGCGGGGGAGAGAAGGTGGCTATCTTTTAAGGACATTTCGGGCTCTCCTGTGGAACACGCTCACTGCTCGACGGGGGTAAACCTCAACGTCATCAGGGTCCTGTCATCCTTATCTTATTTCCAGAAATTGCTTATCCAGGACCGAGCGTTCGAGCACGACTGTCGAACCCAGATACGTATCGTCGACAAGAAGATCCGACTCCAGAAGAACGATCTGGAGTTCATCGTTCGGGTATGCGCGCAAAGATGCAGGACTTTGCGGACTGGTCCGCATTTCAACTTGGCGACGCAGGTCGCGGATCTGCTGCAGCAAGTCCGTTAGCCGGCCTAACTCCCGCGATTCAGACGAAGAAAGAGGTTCCCTGGATTCGAGCGCCGACAATACTCGCCGTTCTTCAGCCGTCCGAGTTGACACCGCGCCGTCCAGTTGCCCATTTGTGTGAAGTCCGCGACTAGAAGGCGAGATCTCTGAATTTCGGCAAGGATCTCATCATCAAATCTTGTTTAGGTACTCTTTCCGATCGATCCGAAATGCTTCGTAGCCTGCGTCTCCGATCTCTGGCCGGAACCCCTTTTAGAGGCCCCGTGACAGACGCTGCGTTCCAACGGGGTTTTATGGAATCCACTCCCTTACGATGATATGGAGTAGCTAGTAATCTCCCAACTTCCGTCTTGTCTTCGGTTGGTTACAAAGGTGATCAGGTACTGATTGAACCGCGATCCTTGGATATTGTGGCCCGCACCGCTACATAGATTGATGCCTCCTATCCGGAGACATCCGCTTGTGCTGGAAACACTGAAAGTGCCTACAGTGCTACCTCCGACGACTACATCGCATGATCCACCGATCTGAACCACAAGCCCGGCAGCGCAAGCAGACGAAATTGGCGGAGGCGGTGGAGTCGCTCCCCCTGTGGTGTTCGGACCGGATAGGGGCTTGAGCCGCAACGGCGCGGAAAATTACTTAGTTGGCCGGGACCGTAGAGAACACTTCCCCTACAAATCTCAGTCCGACCGTTCCGAAATTCTCGAATACTTCGTTCCTGACTTCGAGAATTCCCTTTGAGCCGCTGGGTATGGCCATCTGTTCATCAAGGAAGAAGGCCCGATTTGACCGCTCTGGAACGGTAACAGTAGCGGTGGTGTCGACTCTTCCAGCCGACTTGAATGTCAGCACAAAATTAGATGGAAGACTTCCCAGGTTCGCTATCGCTACTCCGAATCGAGCACCGCCAGACATATCGACAAGGAAATCCGCAGTAGGGGAAAACCCCTCTTCTGACGAAAACACCGTGGCCTCTCCGAATAGTTGGCCGTCTGGTGTGTAGTAACTGAAAACGAGATGGGCATCCACATTCGCGTCGCACTCCATTACTGCGTATCCAGTCGTTATAGCCTGTTTACCATCGGTCGATTCGATCCAGTAGCCGTCTCCCCTAGACATGTTAAATGTAAACGAGTTGGTCTTTCCCGATCCGAAATCGGCTTCGAGTCCCTGTAGCTTGACCTCGCAGTTTGCACCAAAAGAGAGCCAAGGAGCCGCTGCAATCGTTGACGTGTAGTACCAGCCGTTTGTGAAAAATCCGTCAGCAATGTGAGGGAAGATATGTGTCCTAGATTGAGCGTAGGACACTGTTTGTAAGCCGAGAATAAGCAAGCAGCATGCAATGTACCGTTTCATGGATGGGGGGATCTCCTTTGTTCTACCGGTGGCCAGTAGAGTCTTGGCGTTCTGATGGTTGTGTTGCAACTTTCAAAAAAGAAGCAAGAGAGCGGCTGATTGGGTGGACCAGACTCCGCCTCATACAGCCACCTCGAACAGCTGGTTGATGAACTGAATCTGTTGCTGAACATCCGAACCGCTCACCCGCCGCGCCTGCCCCTTCCGGATCATGTGCATGGCCTCATATCCTTGGATCGTTCGCCGTGCCGCGTGGAATTCACGAAAGCCCTGCTTGGCTTTCACTCGTCGCTTGATCGCCCGATGATCCTGCTCCAGGATGTTGTTCAAGTATTGGATCGGTCGGTGGCGGCAACGGCGTCGCAGGATTCCTACCTGTTTCACTCCTGAAATCGCCGCCCCGTAGAGGCGTGCTTCGTCGGTGTTGATGACGCGGGGCTGTCGATGCGACGGATCCGTCAGCGCCGTGCGGAACCGGCGTTGGGCCGCTGCGGCATCGCGCAACCCCGAGAGCACGCAGTCGATCGTGGCGCCGGTGGAATCGATGGCTCGGTAGAGGTAGCACCAACCCCCCTAGACACGAACGTAGGTCTCATCGACACGCCAGGACTTATTGGTTGGCTTGAGATGACGGCGCAACCGCGCCTCCTGTTCGGGACCGTAGCGCTGGACCCAGCGCCAGATTGTCGTGGGGCCCGCTTCCATGCCGCGCTCGTTGAGCAGATCTTCGACATCGCGGCACGAGAGCGAGTACCGCAGGTACCAGCGCACGGCACAAAGAATCAGCTCGGGCTCGGTTTGTCGCCACTTGCAGATCGCCGGTCGGATTGTCTTTTTCACGATCTCTTCAGGTTACCAGCCGCCGCTTGACATTATTGCAACACAAGCGAGGCGACTGTCCACAATTGCATCACTAACAAGTCTAGTATTTTCAAGGTCATACAGTCGCTACCAATATTGGTAGGTTTTGAAGAAATGTGGTAGTTTTTTAAGAAAAGTGAAAGCGGTAAGCATTCGGAGCGCCCAACGAGGACGAGCGTTGTTGCATAGATCGGGGCGGAGATGGAATTTGCCCTTTCCCAAGCGGTAGCGTCAGGCAGTGCGTTCGAACACAGGCCGCCCGAGTGCGTTCATTGTGTTCAGGACTTTCTGGCCGACCTTGATTTCCGTGATCTGCCTGGAGAAGCTGCGGGATTTGAGCTTGGGGCCGATGACACCCTTCCAACGGCCGATCTGCGTTTCTATCCGGCTGCGCGGGTTGTACCCTGTGGCCACTTGCCAGGCCATGCGGCCGTTGCCGCGGATCTGGGCAATATGGCGATCCCGAACGGTTGGATCCCGCGCCGATTGCGGTCGGATCACTGCGTGCTTTGGCGGCGGTATAACCACATCCAGGGTCTCCCCATACCGTTCCCTCAGCAGACCAATCCGTCGCTCTCTTGCTGTTTTTTCAAAGTTGCAACACATCTCCTGACAGTGCTTTCCATACCGGAGGACCCGGGACGCGGACGCTGCTCCGAGGAAAGATCGTGCATAAGTCGCTGCGGCGCGTAACGGTCACTCCCCTCGCTACCTCGTCAGAATGAACCGTCGATAGGGCGGCTGGAGCGGACGCGCGTTCATTGGATACAGGGCCGCGAAGGCATCGACCTGTGCCTGCGAAACTGCAATTGCCTCGGCAAGCACCACCCAGCTGACCACCTCGGAGCAGGGCGGCGTCGTCAGGGAGCCGGCGTACCGGAAGTAGCTCCGGCCTCCGGGCAGGAAGGCGTTCGGATCGAGGCTGGCTAGCGGTGTGGGCTCCTGATCGACGCCTGGTATGGCATCCCAGATGCTCTGGACAGCCGAGTGCCCGCTGCCGCCATCCATGAAGACCCCGATCACCGCAAGATCACCCTCCTCGGCCTGATGCACAAAGTGGACCTCCATCGGATACCTTGCCCCCTCGACCGTGTGCTCGCTCGGCAGATGGAAGTGGAACTGCAGGAGCGAGAATTGCCGGCCCTCCAGGGTGATGGAACTCCCGGCGTCTATGTTGACCTGGATGGTATGTCCATTATCCACGACCTCGCCCGCCGTGGGTTGCCACTGGATTTCGAGTCCCCCTCCGCCTGCCGGGATCGCATCCGTTAGATCGATCGGAGATTGCTGGACGCCGCTGTCACAGGCCGCGAACGACGAATCCAGCCCACCCCACAGGTGCGGTTCGGTGTCGCCTTCGTAGCTCCAGTGAACCTCGCCAGCCGCTGCGCCCTGCGCGCGCCCCGCGTCCATCTGCTGCTCTGCATCCGTCTGGCTCGGTGCATCCGCCCGGCAGGCGTATTGTGCGCCGGCGAGGAAGACAACCGTGAGGCCGGCGGCGAGTATCTGCGGAAATGAATGACGATACCTCATGTGTTCCTCCACTTCTCGTGTTTCGAGGTCCAAGATCCGTCTCCAGAAGGCCCCCACCATCAGACAGACTACCGCACGCCCGAACTGATTGCGAATGGTACTCGCTCGAGCCAGAATGAGGCCAGTGGCGCTCACCTTAGGCGGCTCTCACCGTAGCCCACACGTGGAAAGATCGTGCTCGCAGCATGCGGTAATGCACCGCCCGAACTCGATGCCGACTCCGTCGGAAAAGATTCTCAAGGGCACCGTGGATGTGCAGAAATCGCTGAGCCAGATCCGGTGATTTGAAGCCTCTCATCTGTCGTTCGGGTTCTGGTGCAGACAGCCAAGGGGAATTGGCGATAATGGGATATGGCGCATCGCAAAACTGAACGGAATCCTCTATTTGCCGGACGTTGGTTCGAAGACGACATCATTCTCCTCTGCCTTCGCTGGTATTTTCGCTTCAAACTGAGTTACCGAGATCTGGTCGCGATTTTAGGTGAGCGGGGTTTATCGATTTCGCACTCCACGATTTTGCGTTGCGTCGTTCGCTATGGGGACACGTGCGAAAAGCGCTGGCACCGACTCGAGCGACCGGTGGGTGGGAGTTGGCGGGTTGATGAAACGTTTATCAAGGTGCGAGGCCAGTGGATGTATCTGCACCGCGCCGTGGATGGACAAGGCAACACCGTGGAGTTCTATCTGAGTCGAACACGCGGCATTGCGGCGGCGAAGGCCTTTTTTCGCAAGGCACTGAAGCATCATCGGGAGCCACACAGCATCACTCTGGATGGCCACCAGCCGAGCCATAGCGCGCTGCGGTGCATGGGAATGAATGGGGAGTTCAACTTCCGGGGCCCGAACCCGGTGACGATTCGTTGTTGTCAATACCTGAACAACGTTGTGGAGCAGGACCACCGCCGGGTGAAGGGGCGATTACGCCCGATGTTGGGGTTCAAGACGTTCTACAATGCGCGACGCGTGATTATCGGTATCGAGCTGGCGCAGAAGATTCACAAACGCCAGTTCGCAATTCCGATCCCATGGCGGTCGAATCCCGCGGTGATCGGGCGTCACGTCATGGCCGCATAGTCCGCATCGCCACGGCGCACTCCGGGTCTTATCGTTCCGACAATCCTATCTGCACCAGAACCCCCCGGCCGTTTACTTTATCTTCGTAAACTACCAATAGTGGCAGTGACTTAATGGCGCATTTGCAGTATTACATCTGTACAGTCCGAAACTTCTGATTTCTCGAAGTTTAGCCGCACGGACTCTAGGAGGTACATGATGCAGGCTGGTACGTCGACAAGACTCGGACTGTGTAGCTTGGTCGTCTTCCAATCGCTTAGAGGTTCTCTTCTGGCTTTGATTGTTGCGCTGATCGTCTTTCCAGCGTCAGCCACCGCCCAGAATTGGGAACCGATCGATCCAAGCCAGCTGTCGATGACGTCGCCCGTTGTCGAACCGGATGCGGACGCGGAGGCTATTTTCTGGAAGGTCGACGTAGCCCACCTCAATGTCCCTCAAGGGTTTAGCCTGGGACGGAGTCACTATCTGCGGCTGAAAGTCTTCACGGATCGTGGTGTGGAGTCCCAAAGCCAAGTTGAGATCCCGTACTCCGAAGATGTCAGCATAACGGGAATTCGAGGCCGCACGGTACAGCCAGACGGGACCGTTGTCGAGCTCGGTCAAGATGCCATCTTCGATCGTACCATTGTCGAAACTGCCGATCGAGAGATTCAATCCAAGTTATTCGCCATGCCAGGCGTACAGCCAGGTTCGATTGTCGAATATCAATGGACGGAGTACGAACTGAGTCTTTTCGTCGATGCATATACACGCTTCGATCTGTATCGTGATGTCCCCGTAAGACACCTCGAATATTCTGTTCAGCCGCTACGCAGCCTAGGTTGGCGGATCACTGCTGTGAATGCGCCGCCGTTGACGAAAAATCGAGACGGGTACCCCGCAATGGTTTTGGATAACGTTCCCGCTTCCCGGGAGGAAGAATTCATGCCGCCAAAGGGTATCCTCGGGCCGTGGTTGTTGCTCCGCTACTCTGACACACCTGACAGAGGATTGGACGGCGACGCCTATTGGAGGGAACTGGGAAAGGATCTGCACGGCTCTTTCATGGAGCTGAACGTCAACAATCGTGTTCGTGCAGCGACAAAGGAGGCCATCGGAGACACATCGACTCCTGAGGAGCAGTTACAGGGGTTGTTTACGTGGGTCCGTTCGGAAGTGCGCAACGTAGAGGACGATGTTGAATCATTCACTCCCGCGGAGAGGGAGGAACTGGAAGAAGATGATGACTCCCCGTCAGATGTTCTGGAGCGCGGTTATGGGACACCACTGCAAATCAACATGCTTTTTGGAGCAATGGCTTCGGCGGCGGGCTTTGAAGCGCGATGGGCTTTCCTTTCTGACCGCAGCGAATTCTTATTCAACCCTGAGCTGTCTGAAGGCTACTTTCTACGTTACGGAGTAATCGCAGTCAGGGAGGAAGAAGAGTGGCGATTCTTTGATCCGGCAAGTCGGTATGTGCCTTATGGAATGCTTCAGTGGCGGCATGAAGGGGTAACCGCTCTTGTCACGGATCGACGGGAGCCCGTCTTCGTTTCCACGCCTATCGCACTTCCAGGGAATTCCATTGAAAGGCGGTCTGCGGAGATGCGATTGGACATGGACGGGAGCCTCGAAGGGCACGTTCGCATCGTTCGGACCGGCCACATCGGGGCTGCGATGAAAGAGTCATACGACGCCTTGTCAGCGGCCGAGCGTGAAGAGCGTCTAATCAATACACTTCGAAATCGGTTGCCTACGGCCGAAGTGCGAAGCGTAGAGATAGAGAACGCTGCCGACCCAGAACTGCCCCTTGTGGTTTCCTATGATGTCCGCATCCCCGGTTACGGGCAGCGCACGGGCCAGCGCCTCTTCTTCATGCCAGCGTTTTTCCAGCAAGGACTGGACCCGCTACTAGAAACCAGTGAGAGGCGATATGACTTGTTTTTCGATCATCCGTGGTCGGAGGAAGATTCCGTTGTCATCCGCTTACCAGAGGCCTTCACTATTGAAAACGCAGATGCGCCTAGCGCAGTCAACGCAGGAGTGGCTCAATATGGAGCAGAAATGATTCTCGATGAAGATGGCACACTCCACTACGAGAGAGGTCTTTCGTTCGGACATCAAGGGGCGATTGCCTTTTCGGTTGATCAGTATCCTCTTGTCAAACAGGTTTTCGACGCCTTCGCCGACCAAGACAACTATGTGATCGCCCTGCGGTCGGTCGAGGCACGATAGCGATGCTTGCTCGGACACCCACTACAAGGATGGGATGGATCGATCAGGAGACCATCCTCCACCTGCGCAGATTGAAGAGAAGGTCGACGGTAATGTTCCCTAGGATGATGCGGTCAATTTTGATCTTGGGGTTCTTTGCCTCTCCTACCTTTGCAGCTGACGCTCCCACATGGCTCAGGTTAGCGGCTTCTGCAGCAACCAGCAGCTACGAGGAACGTTCGCCCGCCGTCGTTCTCATTGATGAAGAACGGGTCGACATCGACCGGAACGGTAGGATGCGAACCTCGAAAATATACGCAGTAAAGATATTTTCCAGCGAAGCCCGTAGCACAGCCGTCGCTCGCGCCTTGTACCGAACAGATACAGGTCGAGTGCGTAGGCTCCGTGCCTGGTTGATCGATCCTTCGAATGAGTTGATTGAATACGAAGAAGAAGATCTGATCGATATCGCTCTGGTCGGTAACGATGTCTACAATGAAGCTCGACTCAAAGTCATTGACGCAAGCAACGATGCACGGCCTGGAGTGGTCTTCGGATACGAAGCTGAAACCGAGGACCGATCCATCTTTACTCAGTTCGAGCATCAGTTTCAGACACGCCTTCCCGTAATTACTGCGCGCCTCGTCTTGACACTGCCGGAAGACTGGCACGCCGATAGCGTCACATTCAGTCATACCCCTGTCGAACCAAACGTGGTGGGCTCGACCTATACGTGGCAGCTGCACGACTTGCAGTACGTTGTCCCGGAACCGGCGAGTCCCAGGTTGTCAAGTCTGGTGCCCCGTTTGGCGGTGAGCTTCTTTCCGTCCGAGGAAGATATTGCTCGCACGGGACCGACCTTCAGCAGTTGGGGTGATGTGTCCAGGTGGCTTAGCAGTTTGAACGATCCACAGGCAGTAGCCGATACCGCGATTGAAGAGCGGGCACGGGAACTTACGTCGGCTGCCACATCGGAGATCGAAAGGGTGCAGGCGATCGGCCGGTTCGTGCAGGACGTGCGCTACATTTCCATTCAGACGGGTGTAGGGCGCGGTGGGGGATACCGACCGCATGCAGCCAGCGAAGTCTTCGCCAAACTGTACGGCGACTGCAAAGATAAGGTGACTCTCATGCGCGCCATGCTGACCGCAGTCGGCATCGGCTCCTATCCCGTCGCCGTGTTTTCAGGCGATCCACAATATGTTAGGGAGGAGTGGCCATCACCACAACAATTCAACCACATGGTCATTGCCGTCCAGATGTCCGCCGAACATGAGGCATCGAGCATTCTCCACCACTCGGAACTGGGCAATTTGCTGATCTTCGATCCCACGGATCCGAACACACCGGTTGGTGCTGTTCCGTATCTGCAACAGGACAGCTTCGCTCTGGTCGTTGAATCAGGCGGGGGGGATCTTCTTCGCCTACCGTCGGCGCCGCCGGAACAGAACCGAACGACTCGCCAAGTGGACGCCAGGTTGGACGAAGGCGGGGGCATCGTCGTCTCCATTCGTGAAGAGGCCGAAGGGCAAGAAGCGGCGGATTCACTGAGGCTGTTCAATCAACTTCCATCCGACGAGTATGTCGGAGTGATCGAGCGTTGGGTCACCCGCGGTGCTCGAGGTGCAAACCTACTGTCGATCGAAACCGAAAGCGGAAGAGACGGCCGTTTTGTCTTGGAACTGGAATTTGAAGATAAAGATTACGGTCAAGCCATGAGCAGTCGATTGCTCGTGTTTAACCCGTTGGTCGTCCTGGACCGAGAGCCCCTTGTCATGGCTGAGGCCGTGCGGGAGCATCCCGTGGTCCTTCAACCGCTTACCTATTCAGATGTCATACGGATTGAGCTCCCAGCGGGATTTCAGGTGGACGAACTTCCTGGTCCGGTCCAGCTCGAAGAATCCTTTGGTAGCTATGCGACGACCTACACAGTGGAGGCTGGCTACCTGCTAGTCACTCGGACGCACACTCAGCATGCGGCAACGATTCCAGTTAAGGACTACGCTCGGGTGCAAGACTTTTTCCGACAAATCCTTGGAGCGAATCAAACTCCTGTAGTTCTCATGAAGCAGTAATGGCATCCAAGGGCACCCGCTGCCAAGGCGAGGAAGGCCACATGGTGGATGACAGCATGTGGGTCAGTCGACTCCCAAAGATAGGGATCGGATTTTTCCTGCCGGTCTCCTTTTTGCTGGCTGAAATGACAGCCGTTGTCGCGTCTCAAGATCTCCCTGTTTTGATCCTCAACGTTTCGACGACTGGATGCTTCTATTGGCTTTACAGCATTCCATCGTCTTACTCATTGAGGAGGCCAGTCGTGACAGCATCACGAAGATCGGCTCTGAGGTTCCCATGAGTTTCTCAGCGAATCCTGGCGTCATGTTTTCTGATCACAATGGACGCCGGAAGAAGAGTATCGAACGTCGACAGACACGTCTCGCGGCGAAGGTGCCCTTTCTAGCGAGATTCTTAGACGAAGGAGAGCGGGTTCTTCTGTTGTCAACGGGTTGCTCTCCGATGGGAATGCTCAAGCAACTTCTGACGGGCTGGATTGTCTACTACCTCAAACGCTGCATGTTCGTCTTCACCGAACAACGCATATTCCACATCCCAACGAGAAGTGATTACACGTTCCGGAACTCCATCGCGGAAATTCGTTACGCTGATTGCCGGTCAATTACGGTAAAGGGCAGGACGCTGATCGTCGAGTACCTCAATGGCACGACAGAGAAATTCCCTTACCTGACGAAAAGTGACAGTAAGAAGATCAAGAACATCCTAAAACCGTGTCGTTTGAAGGCATGCCAAGTGAATCTCAACGGCGGACACATTTGTGCCCACGCTGCACAAAGCCTCTCAAGCGAGCCGACTACGTGTGTCCTTCTTGCTTCCTGGAATTCAAGAATGAATCGGAAGCCAAAAGGACTTCGCTCCTCTTTCCCGGTGGTGGTTACTTTTACACGCGTCACCCCGTGCTTGGGGTTGGCGACGCATTGACAGAGCTCATACTGTTGGTCCTTGTACTGGGCGCACTGATAGCCACTGTCCAAGATCAAGAGGGTGCCATCATTAGCCTTGCTGTCGTGGCTGTTCTTCTGGGAATCGAAAAAGCAATCAGTGTCTACCACTCCAACCACTTCATAAGAGAATTCATCCCGAAGCCTTCTCGACTAACGGAAAACGGTGAACTTTCTGGGGGAAGGCGAGATCTTTGGCTCGGAGTCGGAGCGGGCTGCGTGGCGTTACTCTTGGCAGCTACAATGGTTGTTGGTCTTGTGATCGATGATCCAGACCTTGAGATACTGGAAGCCGCTCAACTTGGAGACAGCGAGGCCGTTCAGGCCTTGTTGGATTCAGGAGCCAACGTAGAAGCCAGAGACTTCGAATTTGAAGCGACGCCCCTGATGGTGGCTGCTGGCCAAGGTCACTTAGATATAGTGCGCACTCTACTCGGCGCCGGTGCCGATGTTGACGCTTCGGATAAAGATGGCTGGACGGCCTTGATGTGGGCGGCCCAAGGCGACTGGGTCGACGTTTCTCGGCTATTACTGACTACCGGAGCGGATGTCGACACAAGTGCTATTGACGGGACTACAGCATTGATATGGGCAGCAGCGGACGGGCACATCGAATCGGTTCGACTCTTTGTGGACGCAGGAGCAGACTTGACTGCGCAAACCAACCAAGGACTAACCGCATTGCGCGTAGCGATGGAAAGGAACCATGCCGACGTGGCGAGCCTCTTACTAAACGCAGACACCGCCGAATCCGATCGATAAATGATTCAATGAGTATGGAATGTCGGGACCACCTACACTTCTTGCCGACCCCGCTGTTCAGCCAGCCGTAGAGGATACGTGCCGCTACCTACGGCCACGGCGATCAATACGACTACGAGAACGGCCAGGAGCGCAACTGCTCCAATAACCCTTCCGACGAATCGCCCCAATTCGCTGTTTGGGTTCTTCGTTGCTTCGTCAAGGAGTCCAGAGGGGATTCTGGTGTAGATAGGATTCTCGGAGCGATAAGATCAGGAGTGCGCCGCGGCGATGCAGCCTATGCTGCCATGACGTGACGCCAGATCACCGCGGGATTCGACCGCCATGGGATCGGAATTGCGCACTGGCGTTTGTGAATCTTCTGCGCCAGTTCGATGCCGATAATGACGCATCGCGCATTGTAGAATGTCTTGAATCCCAACATCGGTTGCAATCGCTCCTTCACCCGGCGGTGGTCCTGTTCCACAACTTTGTTCAGGTATTGACAGCAAAGAATCCCGCCGGTTTCCGCCCCCGGAAGTTGGACTCCCCGTTCATTCCCATGCGCCGCAGCGCGCTATGGCTCGGCCGGTGACCATCCAGGGTGATGCTGTGTGGCTCTCGATGATGTTTCAGTTGACCCCGAACCTTGATGAACGTTTCATCAACTCGCCAGCTCCCACCCACCTGCCGCTCGAATCGGCTCCAACGCTTTTCGCAGGTGTCGGTATAGCGAATGACCCAACGCAAGATCGTAGTGTTCGAAATCGATAAACTCCGCTCACCTCAAATCGCGATCCGATCTCGGTAACTCAGCTTGAAGCGAAAATACCAGCGAAGGCAGAGGAGAATGATGTCGTCTTCGAACCAATGTCCGGCAGATAGAGGATTCCGTTCAGCTTTCTGATGCGCCATGTCCCATTATCGCCAATTCCCTTCGCTGTCTGCACCAGAACCCTGCAGCACGGAGGAACGTCGTTACTCACTCGTACTGTAGGTATCAGCCGCAGTTCGGAGGACGGATTTCCTGTGAGGCGGGGTTCTGCTAATCTGAATGAAGTAATGTATAAATGGCTGATTCCAATTCTGCTGGCCCTCATCGTTAGCGTACTCGGCATAGGCTTCTTCCGGAGTTCATCAGAGCCTCAGGAGGCTGGCGATTCGGAAACGCGCATCGTTCGATATCTCGACGCGAATGTCGGCCCGGGGCGGTTTGTATTGGTGACAGACCTGTACAACAATGTTTTCACGACCGCCGAGGAACAAGCCGCGTTGGAGCGACTCTACAACTCTGCGATTGAGATCCCCGCATATGTGGCCCAGGTTTATATCGACACCGCCCGCATCCCCACCCTTCAGGAGATTGCCGATGGCTTCGAGTTCGAGGTCCCCGGGACAGCCGACGTGCTTCTCCGCGTCCTAGAAGTGGATCCTCGACTTCCGCCGTTTTTCGCGCGCGATCCCGCGACCGGAGAGATTACCGAGATCGATGTTGAAGCTGTCCGAGCGCACGAACGCTTCGGACGGCCGCTCCGGGACGTCCAGTAGGAAGCTCGCGCGAACCCGAAGGTCATTGTCCGGAGCGTTGTTGCATGGATCATCCCGAAGGATGCCTTATCATCGTGTTTTTCAACACCGGGGATAACCTAGATGCCACATAAGTTCAACGCAGCCCGACGGCACAAGTTTGATAAGGCGCAGTATCGGGTGATCAACTGGGCAGAATATAACGAGAGCCTGCGCCAGCGGGGTAATCTGACGATTTGGGTCAGTGAGGAGGCTCAAAGTATGTGGAGCGCGCCGCGCCGCACGTCGCGGGGTGGCCAGCGGAGATACTCGGATCTGGCTATCGAGACATGCCTGACGCTGCGCACGGCGTATCGGCTGGGGTTGCGACAAACGCAGGGACTGATGGGATCCATCGGCACGCTCATGGGGCTGGATATACGGGTGCCGGATTACTCCACACTGTCGCGTCGCGCAAATGGCTTGAGCATCGCTCAGGTGATGAGGCAAGCCGGATCTGTGCCTGTCCATCTGGTGTGGACAGTACCGGCCTCAAGATCTTCGGCGAAGGGGAATGGCTCGCGCAGAAGCATAAAACCAAGGGAATACGCCGCCGCTGGCGCAAACTCCACCTCGGACTGGACCTGGCCAGCGGTGCGATTGTTTGCGCCAATCTGACTCACGATGACGTGGGAGACAGCACCGCCTTACCCGGGCTCCTGGATCAACTCGATGCCCCGGTCACGGGCTTTCTGGCTGACGGTGCCTATGATGGAGCGTCCACACGGGATCTGCTGAGGGAACGGTATGGGGAGACCCTGGATGTGGTTATACCGCCGCCAAAGAACGCAGTGACCCGTCCGCAATCGGCGCGGGCTCCAACCGTTCGGGATCGCCATATTGCCCAGATCCGCAGCAATGGCCGCATGGCCTGGCAAGTGGCCACAGGGTACAACCCGCGCAGCCGGATAGAAACGCAGATCGGCCGTTGGAAGAGCGTCATCGGACCCAAGCTCAAATCCCGCAGCTTCTCCAGGCAAATCACGGAGATCCAGGTCGGCCAGAAAGTCCTGAACACAATGACCGCACTCGGACGGCCTGCGTTCGAACGCATCGCCTGACGCTACCGCTTGGGAAAGGGCGAATTCCATCTCCGCCACGATCCATGCAACAACGCTCCGTGGAGCCAAGCTTCATCAACTCGCCGTGGTGTTGCTTGATATTACGCCGCTCCTTGCGACCCCGGGCCAATTCCCGCTTCAACCACGACGCCAGCAACTCGGCGTAGCCGTCCAGCTTGCTCCGGCTCTTGCGCTTCGAATAGACCGCCTCCAAAGCCCCGTTCGCCAAGTGCTTCCGGATCGTATTGCGCGACAGCTTCGTCCGCCTGCTGATCTCTCGAATCGATACGCCCTCTCGTACATGCCAGCGTCTGATCACACTCAATATCGCCACGTCTATCACTCCTTTGCCCTCCTGTTCGGTTAATCGGCAGGAATGGGTTTACACGTGGGTCAATTTTCAATGCAAATACCCCCTTCAAGTGGATCGCTTTTGGGTGCAAATCAACACTCCAGGAAATCAGTTAACTTGACCGTGCCCACTCCGCTACTGGCGTCCTCATTGGGCAGCCCGGAGGCCTGCCGCCTTCACTTTTCTCAAAACTGCCACATTTCTTCAAATCCTACCAATCTTGGTAGCGACTGGAAGGCATTGAAAGGATTAGCCTTTGACTGTTAACGGCACGAAGCCCCTCCGGGGTGGACCTCTCTGCCACCACTGGCCGCTGCCACAGTTCGGAGTCCCGATGGGGCGCAGGTAACTTTCAATCACGGTGGGTCCATGGGGACGGGCGGAGCAATGAGCCAGCAACCCCAGACAGGAGCTGCGGCGCTTGCGTTATAGGAGGACGCCTTGATCAGGACTTACCTGGGAGCATTCGCGGCCCGGGTATTCGCCGCCATCGCGGACGCAGTCGCGTTCCTGCTGGCGCACGTGTTCGTGTTCACCTCCGGCACACAGGCGATCGCGCAAGCCATGACTGCGCATTGCGCGCAGTGGCGCTGTTCCCCCCAACAACCCTCTGAATTCCGGCAACTGAAGCCTGTTCCTGCCCGAGGTTTCGGGAGCGCAGCCCGCCGACTGACGTCTTTTGCCAGTCCGTTGAGCGCAGTTCTACTGCTTGCGCTGGCCACGCTACTGGCGGCCCCGATGCCGATACAGGCGGCGGGTAAGGCGCAATTGGAGCCGTGTCCAGCAGAGGCCCCCGTTCCGACGGCGGTGGCAGTGACGGCCGTGCCCATTGTCGTCGAGTCCACAACCGCCGACTACTTCGTGCTTTACGTGAGTCATGAGGTGGACGCAGACACGACCGTGGATATTCCGGTACTGGTCAAGCGCGGTGAAGCCGGCACGACCACGCTGGGTGAAAACGTGGAGGCGCAGCCCGCCGAGCGCTACCGGGTGGAGAAGTACCTCGTCGCTGACCCGGCTGACGTGGACGGCGACTGTGTCGACGACATCACGGAACTCAATGATCTGGGGGCCATGAACCCAGTCAACCCTGCCGCCGACGTTCCACTGAACGACGGGGCTGTGGCTGTTCCCGATACGCACACATACGATGCGCTTGCCATAGGAGGATACTTCAAGTTCGCTCTGCTCGGCATGGACACCGACCGACCGAGTGTCTATTTCATCAACGCCAATACGCACCCTACGCATCAAACCTTCTTGGATGACAGGCATATCAACCGGCAGCGGGTAATTCTCGGCACGATCGCCTATAGGCAGAACCGCGTTGCCCCCGATGGCAGCCAAGGCGTCTACCTTTACTCGTTAAATACACTCCCCTCCCGCTACTCTTTCTCCTTCAGCCTTATGGAGCGTACCCATACGTTGCTCGCCGCCAGCATGCCGCTGCTCGAAGACAACTTGGCCTTGTATGTGCGGAACCGTGAGCTTCCGTATATCCAGTCCGATTTGCCGTTGTACCGGGAATCCCGCATCAACCTCGTGTTCGACGGGGACGTCTACTCCAACATCGACTTCCTGGCGTTGAACCTGGGGGAAGGGGTCGGGCGGCTGCAAGTCCTGGACCCGGACGACCGGCCCCACTCGCGCGACATCGTGCTCTACGAGGCCCTGCCCAACGAACTGCCCCGTGTGGCCGGCATCATCTCGACCGTGCCCCAAACACCGCTCTCGCACGTCAACCTGCGCGCCATCCAGGACGGCATCCCCAACGCCTACATCCGGGACATCCGCGACGACCCTGCCATCGCGCCCCTGATAGGTGACTTCGTCCGCTACGAGGTAACCGAGGACGGATACTCGATACGCGCGGCCACCAAGGCGGAAGTCGATGCCCACTACGAGGCGTCCCGGCCAGCCGAAGAACAGACGCCGGAATTCGATCTCTCGGTCACGGGGATCAAGCCCCTCAGTCAGATCGGGTTCGAGGACTGGAAGGCGTTCGGAGTCAAGGCGGCCAACGTGGCTGTGCTGGGGACGCTGGGTTTTCCAGAGGGAACGGTTCCCGACGGGTTTGCGATCCCGTTTTATTTCTACGACGAGTTCATGAAGGCCCACGACTTCTATACTCGCATTGAGGCGATGCTGGCCGATGAGGACTTCCAGATGGACTTCGACGTCCAAGACGACATGCTCGACGATCTGCGCGACGATATCGAGGACGCGGACTCGCCCCAGTGGATAGTCGACGCCCTGACCAGCATGCACGCGACCTATCCCGAAGGGCAATCACTGCGCTACCGGTCAAGCACGAACAACGAAGACCTGCCGGGCTTTAACGGGGCGGGGCTGTACGACTCCAAGACCCAGAATCCCGATGAGACGGTGGAGGACGGCATCGACAAGTCCCTCAAGGGGGTGTTTGCTAGCCTGTGGACCTTCCGGGCCTTCACCGAGCGCGAGTTTTATCGCATCGATCATCTGGCCGCGGCGATGGGGGTGCTGGTCCATCCCAACTACAAAGACGAGTTGGCCAACGGGGTGGCCGTCAGCTTTGACCCGACCGCCCTGACCTCCGGCAGTGACGACTGGTACTACGTTAACACCCAGGTGGGTGAGGATCTGGTCACCAACCCCGAAGCCCACTCGGTGCCAGAGGAAATCCTGTTATACAAGGATGGAACATACAGGGTACTTGCCACCTCGAACCAAGTGACGCCGGGGCAACTCCTGATGAGCGACGCCCAACTCGCGCAGCTCGTACAGCATCTTTCCACGATCCATGATCACTTCGAGGCGCTGTACGACCCCGCGACCGGTGAACCGTTCGCCATAGAGATCGAGTTCAAGATCACCAGCGAGGATATTCTGGCCATCAAGCAGGCCCGCCCCTGGGTCTTCAGCGGCGCCGCGCCGCCGCCTCCCCCACCACCCCCTCCTCCTCCTCCGCCACCTCCTCCACCCCGACCGCCTGGCGGAGGAGGAGGCGGCGGTGGGGGTGGAGGCCCGCGCCAAACGGTGCCGGATGCGCCCACAAACCTGGTGGCCGAGGCCACAGATGGGGCGGTGGTGCTGACGTGGGAGGCACCGGAGGCCGACGGCGGTTCTGCGATCACAGACTACCAGTACGGGATTAACCGGAGAGGGTGGACTTCCATCGGCTCCGCCGACACCATCCATACAGTCACCGGTCTGGTCAACGATACCCTCTATGTCTTCCAGGTGCGGGCGGTGAACCGGGTTGGCCGGAGCCCGGCTTCGGACCCGGCCGAGGCCACGCCGAGAGCGGATGTGGCTCTGGACTTTGCGCATTTCGCCAATGGGGCCGGCATCACCTCCGAGATTGTGCTCGTGAATGTGGCGCCCTATCCGCTCCGGCCCGTCCTCTACTTTTACGCTCCAGGGGGCGATCTCATCGACCCCGAATCGGTGGTGGATATCACGGGTGACCTGGTGGTCACCGAGGACGGAGCCCTGACCGTCCAGACAGAGATGGGATCTGTGGGCGAATTCACCATTTCAACCCACGGGCGAGGCGAGCTGGTGAGCGGATCGGTGAAAGTAGTTGCGGACGGTCCCATGGGCGGGTTCCTGCGCTTTAATCTTCCGGACATCGGAGTCGCCGGGGTGGGAGCCAGCCCACCTGTCCGGGATGTCCTTTTCCCGGCCCGCCGCCAGGCGGGAGGAATCAACACGGGGGTTGCCCTCCACAATCTGGAAGAGGAAGCGATGGGGGTGAGCTGCCGATTGATGCGCGGCGGTGCCGTGCTCGAAGAAGTGGAGATCCCTCTGGCGGCCAACGGGCAGACCTCCGGGTTCATCGATGATGTGTTCATAGGTACCGATACGTCCGATTTCGTGGGGTCGGTGCGCTGCACCGCGACAGGCCGGTTTACCGGGATCGCGCTGGAGCTCGGTGTCGCCAACCGCATCTTCACCACACTGCCGGTGGTGCCGGTCGACCCGTCGGGAAGCAGGGGCGGGGAGACGGTCCTGGACTTTGCTCAATTCGCCAATGGGGCCGGCATCACCTCTGAACTGGTCTTCGTGAATCTCTCCATCGAGCCAAGCCGTCCCGCCCCCACTCCTTTTCATTCCGACATTCTTCCCAGCCTGCCCGTTCTCTACTTTTACGATCCGGGAGGCGCTCTCATCGACCCTGCATCGGTGGTGGACCTCACGGGTGATCTGGTGGTCACCGAGGACGGAGCCCTGACGGTCCAGACGGAGATTGAGCCGTTGGGAGTGCTCACGATCTCGACCCACGGCCGCGGACATCTGTTGTCGGGATCGGTCAAAGTGGTCTCCGGCGGTCCCATCGGCGGGGTCCTGCGCTTTGACCTCCCGGAGGTTGGGGTCGCCGGGGTGGGGGCGAGCCCACCCGTCAGCGACGCCATCGTCCCGGTGCGGCGCCAGCAGGACGGGCTCAACACGGGGATTGCGATCCACAACCTGGAATCGAGCCCGGAACTGGTGCGGTGCGACTTGATGCAAGAGGGCGTGCGGCTCGACGCCGCGAATATCTCTCTGGCGGCCAACGGCCAGGATGCCCGGTTCATCGACCAGATGTTCACCGGTACCGATACGTCCGACTTCACAGGGGCGGTGCGCTGCGCCGCGACCGGGGAGGGGCTGTTTACGGCCGTGGCCCTGGAAATGGATCCCGGCAACCGCATCTTTACGACACTGCCCGTCGTGCCGGTGGAACATTAGGATGCCCCGCGCCATGAGGACGGCCGGCGTACCCCGGCGCCAGTGAATCAGCCCGCAGAGAGCTCTTTGGCAACATGGTTCAATTCCATCATCCGCAACACCGCATCCAACGCAGTTGGGGTGCGGTGGGTATTGTCGGTCGCCGCGTTCGGTCGGCAGTCGGATGCTTGCCGCCTTCTTTTTTCTAAAATCGACCCACATTTCTTCAAATCCTACCAATCCTGGTAGTGACTGGACGGTATTGAAAGCGCTAGCCTTTGACGGTTAACGGCACCAAGTCCCTCCGGGTGGACCTCGCCGCCATCACCGGCTGTTGCCAGAGTGCGGCGGCCCGATGGGGCGCAGCTAACGTTCAATCACGGTGGGTCCCGGGGGGCTGGGCGGACCAATAAGCCAGCAACCCCACACAGGATCTTGAGGCTCTTGAGTTATGGAAGGTTTGTGCTGAATCCAGCTTTCTTCACCCCGGTGTTCCGCCTGGGCACGCGATGTGCGCGGATCGCAATAGCCGTTCTGTGCCGGGCCGCCGTGCGGGCGATCGGCGCTAGAAATGTGCGGGCGCAGCAAACCGCGGTGTGGGGCGAAACGCTCGGAACCGGGGAGAGAGTCGAATGCACGGAGGATGCCACCTCCAGCAACGAGATCGAACTCAACCGGAAGGGTATCGAAATCGCGGGCCGAGGGCTAGAAGGAAACGGGAACCGGCATTTGCCGACAGGACCTGGAAAGGCCAGGCGACGCTTCCTTGATGATTTCAACCGCATGACCCGCGTGTTCTCAGGGATATGAGCGAGCAGGACGCATTCGAGCGCATCCTGCGGTCGTTGTACGAGGCCATGCTCGACGATACCTACTGGCCGGACACCGCGGCCCTGATTGACGAGGGCTGCGGCCTGACGGGTAATGCCCTCCTGGTCGGCGAAGGACCGCCCGACGACATCCGGGTTCTCTTCGTCGGGCTCTACTACCGCGGGCAGCGCCGGGAAGATCTGGAGCGTGAGTACCTCGACATCTACGGTCCCATCAACGAAGCCATCCCGCGCCTGCGGCAACTGCCCGACGGCCATCTTGTGCCTATCAAAGACCTGTACACGGCCGAGGAGTTGAAAACCTCGCGTACCTACAACGAGGCCTTACTCCGGGCCAAGTATCAGAATGGCCTGAACGTGCTTTTGAGCGGGCCGGGGGGCTCCCGCATGACCTGGTCGCTCGCGGATCCCGTCGCCTCGGAGGGCTGGGGGTCTTCGCAGATCGCGATGGTCAGGCGGCTCGTGCCCCACATTCGACAATTCATCCACGTCCGGCAGGCGCTGGTCCGGGCCGAGGCTCGGGACACGACCGCGACCGCCCTGCTGGACAATCCCCGGATTGGTGTCATCCACCTGGACCGGCGCGGGCGGATCCTGGAGGTCAATGACCGTGCCCGCAGGATCCTCCTGCGCGGTGGCCGGCTGTCGGACAACAACGGGCTGCTCTCGGCCCGCGACCCGGACGACCAGGTGCGTCTGGAGCGTCTGGTGGCTGCCGCGCTGCCGGCCTCCGGTGCTGTCGCCCTCAGCGGGTCGATGCTGCTGGGCCGTTTATCCAAGTTGCCGCCGTTCGTGGTGCACGTCAAACCCGTGGTTGACCCGCAACCGGACTACGGAGCGCGGCCCGTCGCCGCCCTGGTCCTGATTGTCGAGCCGGGGCACCATCATCGTATCGATCCGGGCCTGGTGGCGCGGACCCTCAGGCTGACCCCGGCCGAGAGTCAGGTGGCGGTCAGGTTGGCTGAAGGCAAAAACGTGCGCGAGATCGCCCGGGCGCTGGGGATCACGGAAGGCGCCATCTACTGGCACCTGAAGCAGATCTACCACAGACTGCCGATCTCCCGGCAGGTGGACCTGGTGCGGTTGGTGCTGTCGATCGCCGAATTCAGGTAGCCGCCCCGCTACTGGCGTCCTCGTTGGGCGGTCCGGATGCTTGCCGCCTTCACTTTTCTCAAAAAACTGCCACATTTCTTCAAATCCTACCAATCCTGGTAGTGACTGAAAGGTGTTGAAAGCACTAGGCTTGGTTGTGTTGCAATTTTGGCCGGCGGCGTCGGGTCGCAAGGCAACCAGACCGCCGATCTTCAAGTGGAGACAAACCGAGCCCGAACTGATTCTTTGCGCCGTGTGCGGGTACCTGTTAGCAGCTGCGCAAGGCGACGCCTTCGCGCAGTACAACCTTGGGTTCATGTACGGCAATGGCCGTGGGGTCTTGAAGGATTCCGTGCTCGCGCACATGTGGTTCAACATCGCTGGCGGAACCGGGCACGGAAACTCCAAGGATATAAGGGAAAGCCTTGAACAGGTGCAGCCGAGCGTCGATACGCGCCCGGCATACCGCCGATGGAGGGTACGATGCTGCCAGCGTTGATGGGATATCGATGCTGCCGTCTGGCGTGGCCGGTGCTGGTGGCCTTGGTCGTTTACGCGAGTCTTGCGCCCGCGGCCGTCGCGCAGGGTAGCGTTGAAACGGATCGGGCGGTGCTGGAAGCGTTGTACGACGCGACTGGCGGTGAGGCCTGGTCGAACAGCTCGAACTGGAAGACGACCGCGCCGCTGGACGAGTGGGAAGGGGTGACGACAGACGCCGCAGGCAGGGTTACGGTTCTGCGGCTCAACTCGAACGGGTTGACGGGGCCGCTCCCGGAGTCGCTGGGAAACCTGTCCAACCTCCAGATCCTGGCTCTCAACGTGAACGGGTTGACGGGGCCGCTCCCGGAGTCACTGGGAAACCTGTCCAACCTCAAAACGCTGCAGGTCACCGAGACCGGGTTGACGGGGCCGATCCCGGAGTCACTAGGAAACCTGTCCAACCTCGGATCTCTGTATCTATATGGAAACGGGTTGACGGGGCCGATCCCGGAGTCACTAGGAAACCTGTCCAACCTCAGACTTTTGGAGCTCAGCGGGAACGGATTGACCGGAGCAATCCCGGAGTCACTAGGAAGCCTGTCCAACCTCGGAACGCTGTCTCTCGGCGCAAACGGATTGACCGGAGCAATCCCGGAGTCACTAGGAAACCTGTCCAACCTCGGATTTCTGTGGCTCGGCGCGAACGGATTGACCGGACCGATTCCGGAGTCGCTGGGAAACCTGTCCGATCTCAAATCTCTGTCTCTCGGCGCGAACGGATTGACCGGACCGATTCCGGAGTCGCTGGGAAATCTGTCCAACCTCTTTTCGATGCGTCTCGACGAAAACGGGTTGACCGGAGCAATCCCGGAGTCGCTGGGAAACCTGTCCGGCCTCATAGATCTATATCTCAATAGGAACAGCTTGACGGGGCCGATTCCGGAGTCCCTTGGGGGCCTGCCCAGCCTCGAATGGCTGGATCTCAGCGAGAATGAATTGACGGGGCCGATCCCGGGATCCCTGGGGGGGCTGTCCAGCCTCGAATGGCTGGATCTCAGCGAGAACGGGTTGACCGGGCCGCTCCCATCAGAGCTAACCCAGCTGACACAACTCGATCGGTTGAACATCGAAAACACGGGCTTGTGTGTGCCTCCCGATAGCACGTTTCAGGAGTGGTTGGCGAGGATTAGACGTTTCATTGGATCCATATGCCCTCATGCGAGCACATCGTTCTCCATTCCGAATCGTGGAGGCAGATCCACCACGAGTAGCGGGACGGCGGAGTCGTTGAGAGTGGGCTATGCGCGAATCCGTGCTGACGCGGGTTCCACCACGCCTTCCGGGATCGCGATCTTTCAATTCAGGGACGGTGAAGGCGTGCTGATTTCCGAAGCGGGTGTGCCGGCCACCGAGGCGGTCCAAGAGGGGCGGATATTCGCCGAAGTGAACGGACCGGTCAATACCGGATTGGCGATCGCCAATCCGAACGAGGGGTCGGCCTTCATCCAGTTCTATTTCACTGACACCAGCGGCACCCGTTTCGCTGAAGGTAGTTTCGAACTCGAGGCGCACCAGCAGACTGCGAAGTTCCTGGATCAGGCGCCATTCAACGGTGGCCCCTCCGTATTGGGAACCTTGACATTTACTTCATCGGTACCTATTGCTGTCGTCGCACTTCGGGGATTCACCAACGAGGCCGGCGAGTTCCTGATGACGACTCTCCCGGTCGCGCCCCTGTCGGTGGCCGCTTCGGATGCGGTCTACTTTCCACATTTTGCCGATGGTAGCGGGTGGGCGACGCAGGTCGTTCTTGTGAATCCAACGGATCGGACGATTACGGGAGCGGTTGCGTTCCTGGGAAAGGGGAGCGACACGGCGGCGGCCGCGCCCGTGATCCTGACGCTGGATGATGGTCGGACAGGGTCGAACTTCGCTTATTCGATTCCTCCCCGTAGCGTCAAGAGATTCACCACCGCAAACCCTCCCGGCGGAGTAGCCACCGGTTCGGTGAGAGCTATTCCCAGCAGCAGAAACGATGCCCCCTCGGGTCTGGTCGTCTTTTCTTTTGCCTCCGGTGGAAAGACCGTTTCAGAAGCCGGAGTGCCTGCCTTGCCCAAAGGGTCGGCATTCCGTGTCTATGTCGAAGCGTCCGGGATGGCAGGCCAAACCGGCTCGATCCGGAGCGGACTGGCCATCGCCAACACGGGAGACACAGCGAATACGGTGACCCTGGAGGTGACCAGTCCAAATGGAACGCTGGCGCTTCGACCAGAGACCCTGGCGCTTCCACCCTCGGGTCAGATTGCCCGTTTCCTCGACGAGATATTTTCACTGCGGGGCAACTTTTCCGGGGTGGTCCGGGTCACCTCCACGGCCGAAGTCGCCATTGTTGGGCTGAGATTACGGGTCAACGAAAAGGGGGAAATCAAGATGACGACAACCCCACCATCGAACGAAACGGGACCTTCAACCACGGCGGAGACGTTTTTCCCCCACATCGTGGACTCAGGGGGTTGGTCCACACAGTTCATCCTGTTCAGCGGAACAGCCGGGCAAGCCTCGTCCGGAACCCTGAGTTTCATCGACGCGTCCGGACAACCGCTGGTTCTGAGCCCACAACCATGAGGGGTTCTGGTGCAGACAGCGAAGGGACTTGGCGATAATGGGTTATGGCGCATAGCCAGACTCAAGGTGGCGACGGAAGGATTCATCAAGCATCAATCCACTCCCCAGTGACGCGGATCGGAGGTTGAAATGGAACAGCGGCCAACAAGCATACGAACGACACTTGCCGTCTCCGTGCTGGCCTTGACGCTAATCGCGCCTTGGGCGATCGGGCAGGCCCCGGACTTGATCACTGCAACCCGTCTCGCCGCCGAGCAGGGTGACGCCAGGGCACAGTTCGCCCTCGGACTCATGTACCGTGATGGCGAAGGCGTCCTCAAGGACGATGCCGAGGCCGTGCGGTGGTACCGCCTGGCCGCCGAGCAGGGGAACGCCGATGCCCAATACATCATCGGCCTCATGTACGGCACCGGTGATGGTCTCCCGGAGGATTATGTGCTTGGCTATGCCTGGTTGAATCTTGCCGCCGAGCAAGGGCACGAATCGGCCATCGAGAGTAAAAATAATCTCGGGACGCGCATGACCCCAGACCAAATCGCGCGGGCGCAGGAACTGAGCGCGACCCTTCTCGACCGCATCTTCTAGTCAGCAGCCATCGCTCATCGGCTCCAATCGATATCGGGCTCGCCCGGGACGGAGCCGGAAAGGGCAGGCGCTGCGGGGGAGTCGTTCCGATGTTCAGTGACAGATTCAGTGCATCAACACGCTGTTCGGGGTGGCCACATCAGGCGGAGTCTGGTCGACCCGACCCGTCGTTCTCTTGCTGTTTTTCGAAAATTGCAACACATCCCCATGAAATCAGGGGCGGTACAGAGAGGATAGCTACCATCCGGAAAGCTATTCGAGGACTTTTGGCGGTCATCGTGGCGGGCGTTCCATTGCTGTTGGGTTTATCCACCGCCACGTTTGCCCAAGGGAATGCCACAATGAGTGGAACCGTGACCGACATCACCGGAGCATTAATTCCCGGCGCAGAAGTCACGGCGACCCATAACGGCACCGGGATGGCCACGCGGAGTCTGACGAACCAGCTCGGCGAGTACGCGTTCATGCTGCAACCCGGGCTCTACACGCTCACAGCGGAGTTGGCCGGCTTTGAAACTGGAATCGATAGCAATGTCGCACTGAATGCGGGCCAACAGGTCCTACGGAACTTTACACTTGAGATTGGCGTGGTCGCCACGGCTATCACGGTTGGGACGCGTGCGGCGCCACGGTCGGCGACCGAGTCGACGGTGCCGGTTGATGCCATCTCGCCCCAAGAAATCATTAGTCAAGGCAACACCGACCTGAGCGATCAGTTACGGACAGTCATTCCCTCCTACAACGTCTCCGTGCACCCGATCGCCGATGCGGCGACGATTGTCCGGCCAGCGAGCCTGAGAAACCTGTCACCGGAGCACACGCTGGTCCTGGTGAACGGCAAGCGGCGCCACCGTTCGTCAGTCATCGCCTGGCAGTTCGGACCGACGGTCGGCAATCACGGCCCGGACATATCGACCATCCCATCAATCGCGCTACGGCAGGTCGAGGTACTGCGTGATGGCGCGTCGGCCCAGTACGGCTCGGACGCCATCGCCGGTGTGATGAACTTTCAGCTCAAGGACGCCAACTCGGGCGGCCGCTTCGAGATCAACAGCGGCAGCTACGGCAAGGAAGGGGGCGGCAGCTACACCTTCGCCGGCAATGTTGGGTTGCCGATCGGCCCGGCCGGATTCGCCAACTTGAGCCTTGAGTACGGCAACACGAATCGGACTGACGTCAGCATTCAGCGTGCCGACGCAGCGGGACTCATCGCCGCCGGCAACCTCTCCGTCGCTAGCCCGGCACAGCCATGGGGTGCGCCCGATGTCGACGACAACTTCAAGTTTTTCGGTAACTTCGGCCACCTGGTCGCGAACGGCCTGCAGTTCTACGGCCACACCAACTACGCCGGGCGGAAGGTGAGGGGAAACTTCTTCTATCGGAACCCCACCGATAATGCGCTCTTTGGCGACGGCGAGCGACTGCGGGTCGGCGACCGGATCCAGGCGGGAGGGCAGGGTTCCGCAGACTGCCCCGCGGTTCCGATCGTCGACAGTGTGCCGGATCCATCGGCCCTCGACCGGCTGAACCAGAACCAGAACTGCTTTGCCTTTGCACAGCGGTTTCCGGGTGGCTTCACGCCAGGGTTCAGCGGCACAGTGACCGACGGGTCGGTGGTCGCCGGTCTGCGTGGATTCACGACGGCCGGCCTCACCTGGGATGTGAGCACCAGCTACGGAGCCCATCAGACTGATTTCTTCCTGCGGGACACGGTCAACGCCTCGCTCGGGCTGGAGAGCCCGACCGAATTCGACCCCGGCCTCTTACGGCAGGCAGAACTGGGCTTCAACTTCGACGTTTCCTATGCCGCTACTGACCGGTTAAACATCGCCGCGGGTACCGAGTGGCGTCATGAGCGGTTTGAGATCGGGGAAGGTGACCGGGCATCGTACGCAATAGGCCCCTATGCGAGCCAGGGCTTCACATCCGGGTCCAACGGCTTTCCCGGTTTCAGCCAGGCGTGGTCGGGAGGGTGGAGCCGCAACAGCCGCGCGGTCTACGGAGACCTTGAGCTAGGCGACCTGGATGGTGCATGGACCGTCGGCGGTGCCGTCCGGTTCGAGCACTTCGATCTCTTCGGCGCCACGACGAACGGGAAGCTCTCCGGCCGCTACCGGTTCGCTCCTGCCGTCGCCCTGCGCGGCAGTGTGGGCAGTGGGTTTCGCGCACCGACGGTCGGGCAGCAATATGCGCAGAACGTACAGACCACGCTCGACGCGAACGGGAATCTGGTCGATAGAGGCACCATTCAGTCGAACTCCGCGGTGGCGATGCTGAAGGGCGGACAGGCACTCAAGCCGGAGACATCGGTCAACTACACCATTGGCATGATCATCGATACCGGGGCGTTCACCCTCACCGCCGACTACTTTCACATCGACGTCGATGACCGCCTCACGCTGACGCGGGACTTCACCCTCACAGCGGACGAGGCCGCCCAGGTCGAAAGGGCGGGCGTCCAGGGCGCCAGCACCCTGACCTCGTTTAACTTCTTCACGAACGATTTTTCAACCCGAACACGGGGGATCGACCTGGTTTCGACCTGGACGCCGCCTGCCCTCGGCGGGAATACGGTGTTCAGCGCCGTCTACAACTACACCGATACCGAGGTGACGGGTGAGACGGCCCTGCTCGGTGAAGGCGACATCGTCGCCCTGGAGCATTACGTGCCGGACACCCGCTGGAACGTCAGTGTCACACAGCGCGCCGGCCGGGCGAGTATCCTCGGCCGCCTGAACTACTACGGATCATGGATAGACTCCTGGGACGCAAAGTTACTCGGGCGGGGCGAGGCCGCCCCCGTCTTCGGTGGCAAGCCGATTGTCGATCTCGAGGTTTCCCTGGCACTCGCCGAAAGGGTCACGCTGGCACTCGGCGGACAGAACGTCTTCAACACATTCTCGGACGAGTATAAGACCGCCTTCACCGACATCGGAGGTGCGCCGATCACCATGCGTTTCTTCGGCATGCCCTACAGCCCGTTCACGCCGTGGGGCTTCAACGGCGCCTACTACTATGCCCGGCTCAGTTATTCCTTCGGCACGGGCCTGGGCACACGATGACCGAATACCTGGCCCATGAAGTCCGCTCGAATTTGCTTCGCGATCAGCGAACGGAGGTGCGTGTACAAAGGATCTTTTCTACAACACTGTTCGGATGGCATTGTCACGTTAACCGTGTTGGGCCGCATAAGGACCGTCGCATGGGTTCCTCTCAGGCGCCCGCACTCGCAGTTTCCCATACAGTGTCATCAACACGGACCCGACACGGGCTCTACAGTTCGGCGTATGGGCAAGACAGATGACGGCATCGGCGGAAGACATAACCATAATTTAAGGAGGAACTTTCATATGATCCAATCCAGGGTTGTTGCCACCACCGTGCTGATCCTCATTGCCCTGACGATACCGGCGATCGCACAGGATGATCTCACCGACGCGCAGTACGCGGAGCTGAGCCGCGCCCTCGACATGCCGGTCGAGGAAATCCGGGCCATGAACCTGTCGCCCGACGACCTGCAGGTTGAGGCCGCGGGCACCTGGGGGCGGGGGAACGTCGCCACCTATGCCGACCTCGAATTCAACGATGTCGACGACCGATGGAGGCTCGGCGGCGCGGTGCGCTTCGAGCACTTCGGCGACTTCGGCCCAACGATCAACGGGAAACTCTCCGCCCGCTACGCCTTCATGCGGGCCAGCGTGAGCAGCGGGTTCCGCGCGCCGACGCCCGGACAACAGAACGGTTTCAATATCTCAACGATTTTTGACCCGGCGGTCAATGATCTCATCAACCGCATCTTTACGACACTGCCCGTCGTGCCGGTGGAACATTAGGATGCCCCGCGCCATGAGGACGGTCGGCGTACCCCGGCGCCAGTGAATCAGCCCGCAGAAAGCTTTTTGGCAACATGGTTCAATTCCACCATCCGCAACACCGCATCCAACGGGGTTGGGGTGCGGTGGGTACTGTCGGTCGCCGCGTTCGGTCGGCAGTCCGGATGCTTGCCCCCTTCTTTTTCTCAAAAAACTGCCACATTTCTTCAAATCCTGCCAATCCTGGTAGTGACTGGAAGGCATTGAAAACACTAAGCTTTTACGGCTAACGGAAAGAAACCTTTCAAGGTGTGGACCTCTCCGGCGCCACCGACCGCTGCCACAGTGCGCCGGCCCGATGGGCGGCAGGCCGCGTTCAAGCACGGTTGCGCCCTGGGGGCCGAGCGGAGCAATAAGCCGGCAACCCCACAGAGGATCTTGCGGCTCTTGAGTTATGGAAGGTTTGTACTGAATCTCGCTTTCTTCATCCCGGCGTTCCGCCTGGGTACGCGATGTGCGCGGATCTCAATAGCCGTCCTGTGCCTGGCCGCCGTGTTGATTATCGGCGCCAGGAATACAGAGGCCCAGCAAACCGCCGTCTGCAGCGAAACCCCTGGAACCGGGGAGAGAGTCCTGTGCACGGAGGATGCCGATTCCAGCAAGGAGATCAAGCTCACCCTCAAGGGCATCGACATCGACACGACGGACGATGACACCCACAGCGTCGCTGGCCATCATGAAGGCAGCGGGCGCATCTTCATCGACTTCCAGACCGGCCTCGATGAAAGCGGCACCGGGACCCTCACCGACAACGACGGCACGCCGACTCTTACCATCGCCGACGCTCGCGCCACCGAGGGCAATCCCGTCGAGTTCACCGTGACGCTCGACCCGGCGTCGGCGTCCGACGTGACGGTGGAATACGCCACCACGGACGGCACAGCCACAGCGAACAGCACCGATCCAGACGGGGCGGACTACACGGCGCCGACAAACGGCGCGACACTGACCATCAGCACCGGGCAGACCACCGGCACCATCTCCATTGCCACAGGCAACGACAATGTGGACGAGGACGACGAGACCTTCACGCTGACGCTGTCGAACCCGTCGTCGAATGCCGCGCTTGGCACCGAGAAGACGGCGACCGGCACCATCGAGGACGACGACACGGATCCGGCGGCGATATCGAGCATCCGGTTCGCCAGTACGCCACCGGATTGGGGTGTGCCGCCTCGGCAACGTAATCAAGGTGCGCGTGAGGTTCGACAAAGATGTGGCGGTGACCGGTACGCCGAGGATCAAAATTACTCAGCTCATTGGCCACTATCACTTCATTTACGCCGACTACGACGCGGGCGTCAGCACTGACAGAGTGCTCGTCTTCAAGCTTCCGGTGACGAGCGACGTTGACGACTCATCGGACGGCTTGCGGGTCGGGGCCGACTCTCTGCAGCTCAACCGAGGGACCATACGCAACAAGGGCACGACGGTGAATGCGGACCGTTCGCACGCCCTGATGTTTACCGAGTTGGATGTCAGGACGCGGTGGATCACGGACATCGACGTGACCTCGACGCCGGATGTGTCCGAAACCCTGACGGGGCACCCGGTCTATGGGGCGGGCGAAGAGGTCGCGTTCACGGTGACCTTCTCGCAAGCCGTCACGGTGGACACGGCCTCCGGTACTCCCCAATTGAAGTTCAACGCCAGTGATCAGGGGCGGCAGGACGCCGCCTATGCGAGCGGATCGGGCACCCGGGATCTGGTGTTCACCTGGACGGTGCCGGCGGACGTGCCAGGTACCGAGGACCCGATCAAAATTCCCGGAAACGTCGGTAGCGGCGTCACCTTGTTGACCAATGCCGGGCTGGTGCTGAACGACGGGACCATCCGGGACACGAGCGCCCGGGACGTGAACATCCGCCACGGGGCATACACCACGGACTCGGAGGCGGACACGACCGGGCCGGCGCTGGTGGCCGGCGCCGAAGGCGCGGCGGTGGATGGCACGGAACTGGTGCTTCGTTTCGAGCTGAAGGCCGGCGTCGCGGAGCACCTGGACGAACACTCGGTGCCAGCGGCGACCGATTTCGCGGTACGGGTGCAGTCGGCGGTGCGGACCGTGTCGGGCGTCGCGGTGGACGGCGCGACGGTGACGCTCACGCTCTCCGCTTCGGTGGGCGATGCGCAGGCGGTAACGGTCGGCTACGCGCCGGGCACGGACGCGCTCAAGGATGTGTGGGGCAACAATGCGCCCGGATTCTTCAGCCGCTCGGTACGCAACGATAGTCCTCAGCCTGAACTCTCGATCAATGACGTGACAGTGGACGAAGGTGACGGCACGGCTGAATTCACGGTAACGCTGGACGTGGCAAGCGGCGAAACGGTGACCGTGAACTACGCGACCTCCAACGGCACGGCCTTGGCGGGTTCGGACTACACTGCGGCTTCCGGCATCCTGACCTTCGCCGCCGGCGATACATCCAAGACCATCGACGTGACAGTGGCCTACGACTCGCTCGGCGAGACTGACGAGGACTTCACGGTAACCCTGCGCAACGCGTCGAACGCCCGCATCGGTGACGGGGAGGCCACGGGGACCATCAAAGACAATGAGACGCCGACGTTTCCCTCCACGAGCACCACGCGCAACGTGGCCGAGAACAGCCCCGCCCGCACCGATGTCGGCGCCGTCCTGACCGCCACCGACGCCGGCTCCGACACGCTGTCCTACACCCTCGAAGGCACCGATCAAGCCTCCTTCGACCTCGCCACGACCTCCGGCTCCGCCCAGCTCCGCACCAAGACGGGCGTGACCTACTACCACGAAGCCAAGTCCACCTATACCGTCGACGTCAAGGCCGACGACAGCAACGGCGGCACCGCCACCATCACGGTGACGATCACCGTCACGGACGTGAACGAGCCCCCGGGGCGACCGGCGGCGCCCATGGTGTCGGCGACCTCGGGATCCACCACGAGCCTGGACGTGAGTTGGACCGCGTCGGCGAACACCGGCCCTGACATCGACAACTACAACCTGCAATACCGCGAGGGCACCACCGGGAGCTTCACCAACGGCCCGCAGAACGTCACCGGCACCAGCGCCGCCATCGGCGGGCTGACCGGCAACACCTCCTACCAAGTGCAGGTGCGGGCCACCAACGACGAGGGGAGAAGCGACTGGTCCGAGTCTGGCGAGGGGATGACCATCACGCTGCTGACGGTTCAGATGGCAACCGACCTGCCGCCACCGGTGGCGGGCCCCTTTACGGTGCGGCTCAGCTTTTCCGAGACGGTGAGAGGCTTCACCCGCAGCGATATTGAAACGCAGCAGGAACCTGCCTGCACGGATAATGCAAACAACCCGGTTTTCTGCAACCCAAGCTTTGCGGCATTACAGACCACAGATGACCGGATCTTCACCACCACCGTGACCCCGAGGACCGAAGGGGTGGCCCACAATTACACGCTCACGATCACGGTGCCCGCGAACGCAGTGACATCAGTCGTGGGCAACAAAGCGAACGAGGCCGCGGCTCTGGAAGTCCGTATAGCGCCGCCGGGGGTGACGGTGCCGATCTAATCGATCGGTCTGAGGGCGCACGCCGGCAACGGCCAGGTGACGCTGAACTGGAATACCCCGGCGGACACCGGCGGCGATCTGATCGTCCGCTACGAATACCGGTATCGGGCCGAAGGGGAGGAGTGGAATGACTGGGAAAACGCAGCAGCCCGGGCGCGTGGAGTCACTGTCGAGAACCTCATCAACGGCCGGGAGTACGTCTTCGAGGCGCGGGCAGTTAACGCTCTGGGCAAGGGCTCGACGGAGACAGCGATAGCGGCACCCGCAGTCATCACGGGTGGTGGTGGCGGAGGCGGGGGAGGAGGAGGCGGTGGGGGTGCCCCCCCCGCGAGGCCGACGGTCAACACGGATCCGGTGATCACGACTCCGGGGCCGTTCGAGGTCGAAGAGAATCAGCCGCGGGTGGCCCGCATCGAGGCGGTCGATACGGACCCGGGAGATGCGATCCGGAGCTATGCGATTGCCGGGGGCGCCGACGGGGACCGCTTCTCCATCGTCGCGCATACCGGAGTGCTCAGCTTCCGGGAGCCGCCGAACTTCGAGGCGCCCGCCGATGTCCTCAGCACCGCTCCGCCCAGTGGGGCCGGGGACAACGAATACATCGTCGTGGTGCGCGTGGCCAGCGGCCCGCTCTCGCGGGACCGGACCGTGGAGCAGGCGTTCGCCGTGCGGGTCATCGACGCGGGCAGGGAGAGTCCGGGGACACCGGATGCACCGCGTTTGACCCTCGCGCTCGATACCAGCCTGACGGTGGAATGGGCCGAACCGGAGAATCCCGGCCCCCCCATTACCGATTATGACGTGCAATACCGGGAAGGAACGAGCGGGTTCTTCATCAATGCGCCGCACGAAGGAACAGGCCGGACCGCCACCCTGACGGGGCTCGAGGCGGCCACGCTCTACCAGGTGCAGGTGCGGGCGCGCAACGAGGAAGGCACGGGCCGATGGTCCGAGCCAAGCGAAGGGTTGACACTGGCCGGCCCGGCCTCCGTCCTGCCGTTTTCCGTCCCCGACCGGGGCGGGATTTCCCTCACCTCCCAGGGCGCATCGCCTGCGCTCCGTGTTGGATATGGGCAGGTGGAGACCGATCCTGCAATGACACCGCCGGTCGGACTCGCCATATTCAGTTCCCGGCTGAACGGGATTCTCGTCTCTGAAGCCGGCGTCCCGGCCGCTGCCCCAGTTCTCGAGGGACGGATCTTTGCCGAGACCGACGGGCCCGTCCGCACCGGCCTCGCCCTGGCCAACCCCAACGACGCCCCCGCCACGGTCGCGTTCTTCTTCACCGACAGTGCCGGCATCGACTCCGGACACGGCACCTTCACGCTGGGGCCCCGGGAACAGATCTCACGATTTCTCGACGAAGGTCCCTTTAACGGCGGCAGCGCGACCGAGGGCACCTTCACCTTCACATCCAACCTCCCGGTCGCCGTCATCGCGCTGCGCGGGTTCGTCAATGAGCGCTCCGAGTTCCTGATGACGACGCTTCCCGTCACACCGCTCACGGCCGGCCCGGCCGACACGGTCTACTTTCCGCATTTTGCGGCCGGCGGCGGCTGGACGACCCAGGTCATCCTCGTCAACCCCACCCATGCCCCCATCAGTGGAAGCGTTCAGTTCTTCGGACCCGGCAGCGAGACGGAAGCTGCGGCACCGGCGACTCTGACGCTCGCCGATGGAAGGAACGGATCGACCTTCTCCTATGCGACTCCCCCACGCAGTGCGACGCGCCTCCGGACTGCCAATCCCGCCGGTCCACTGCGGGTCGGATCGGTCCGCGCGGTGCCCGGCCCCGGACAGCCCGCGCCATCAGGGGTCAGTATCTTCACGTTCCAGAAAGACGGCACGACCGTGTCCGAAGCCGGTGTCCCGGCATCCACCGCCGGCACCGCCTTCCGCCTGTACGTCGAGGCGAGCGGCACACCCGACCAGCCCCATTCGGTCCGAAGCGGCATCGCCCTGACCAACACGTCGGATGCGCTCACGATGGTCGCGCTCGAATTGACGGACCTGGACGGAACCGCGACCGGATCCACCGCGTCGCTCCGCATTCCCGCATCGGGCCATGTGGCCCGATTCATCGACGAATTCTTCCCCGCCTTGACCACCCCGTTCTCGGGAATTCTCAGGATTGCCTCCGCGGCGCCCGACATCGCCGCCGTCGGACTTCGGCTGGCGATCAACCCCCGCGAGGACATTCTGGTCACGACGACCCCACCGCCGGATGAAAACGTGGCCCGAAGCTCATCCGGCCTGTTCTTCCCCCATTTTGTGGATTCCGGCGGCTGGACGACTCAGTTCATTCTCTTCAGCGGGTCCACGGGCCAGCGCGCGTCCGGAGTGATCCGGTTCACGGGGCAAGACGGGCAACCTCTTGAGCTGTCCGTGGCCCCGACGACGGCTCCAACAATTCCGTGAAGACACCCATCAGGGGTCATGCGCCAACGCACAGACAGGGCGCCATCGACGCTACGGCACTGTGATGAGCGCCGACAGTGAGGGATTGAGCCGTCATCAGCGCCGAGGCTTGCCGAGGCTCTGGCGGGGCGGCGCCGAAGGCGGTATGGGAAAACCCCGACCGTCCGTTGCCGATCGAGCTTTTTGCACCGGGCCGAAGAACCGCACCGACCATCCTCTGTAGATAAGATCCCGCTTGCCATGCTCTGTCGCGGTGTTCCGGCCCGCCGGAAACGCCGCCATGGGGACCCATGAAGAGCCACTGCGCCAACGGTTTTGCCGGGGGGACGACTGCCGTCGGGCCTTCTGGATCTGCCGTCATTGTTACCGGGGCCACAAATACTGCAGTCTCCGCTGCCGGCAGAGAAGGCGCACGCTACAAAAGCGGGCCGCCAGACGGAAACACCAGCGAAGCCCGGAGGGACGGGACGATCACCGTGACCACAACCGGGTCTACCGGGCACGCCGCCGGCTCCGGCGCGTGACGGATCATACTTCCCCCGCCCCCTCCGATTCAGACACTATCGGCCCACCGGAGCCTTTCCCCTCCATAAACGGACCGGGAAGCGTCTCCGGGGAGGCTCGATATGGCGTCCACCCGAATTTGAACCCGCCTGTATCATCTGCGGCCGTACACGCCACGATTTTCCAGGCGAAAGCTCCCCGAAGAGGCGAAAACCCTGATCCAGAAAGAGGAAGCGAACGGGTGAAGTGCGTCCCGGCCCGGACGGAGACTCAATTTCTCGGAGCGTTGAACCGTCGGCTCGAGCTCGAGCTGACGCGGGAACCCGAGAGCGGACCGGCCGGATGGTCGAGGACGGGGGCGCCGTGGAAGAGATCACCGCGGCGTGGAGTGAGCTGCACGCACCGGAATGGAGGCGCGTGATGGCGGAGAAGTCCTTTTGGCAGCGCGGGGAAGACGACGCGAAGACGGTTTCCGGTGAGCGCATCGAAGAGAGCACGCGCAGTGCAGCAAACGGTCGAGGGCGCGGTCGCATTGCTTCGGCGAGAGATACCGGACACGGAGATCGAACGCTGATGGCCGATGAGGAACCCGGCCGGGCAGAGGGAACCCGATGGCTATCTATCATCTGAATGTGAAGACCGGCAGCCGTGACGGTGGGCAATCGGCCCGCGCCCGGGCCCAATACATCGTGCGGGAAGGGAAGGATGAGACAGACCGCAATGAGCTCGCTCACAGCGAGAGCGGGCACATGCCGGAGTGGGCCGCAGACGATCCCCGGCACTATTGGGCCGCCGCGGACGCACACGAACGGGTCAACGGGCGGTTGTTTGTCGCAGTGGAGTGCGCGCTGCCGAAGGAACTGAACGCGGCCCAGCAGCGGACCCTCGCCAGAAGCTTCGCCGACGCACTCACCGGAGGGGAACGGTTGCCCTACACGATGGCCCTCCGCCGGGGCGGCGGGGAGAATCCCCACGTCCACCTGATGATTTCCGAACGCGCCCTCGATGGTCATGACCGCGACGCCGAGCGATGGTTCAAACGTTACAACCGGAAGGCGCCGGAGAAAGGTGGGGCACGGAAAACCCGCTCGCTGCACGGCAAGGAGTGGCTGGAGAACACCCGCAGAGGCTGGGCGCGGGCGGCCAACCGGGCGCTGGAGGCGGCGGGCCGGGCCGAGCGGATCGACCACCGCAGTCTCGAGGCGCAACGCGCCGAGGCCCTCGAGCGCGGGGAGCTGGTTCGGGCGGCGGAGCTCGACCGCATCCCCGGAATCCACCTGGGCTCGGAGCGATACCGGGCCGCGCGCGGCGGCCACTCAAGGGTCGTTGAGTTGGCCGCGGCAATCGAGCGGAGAAACCGCGCCGATCAAGCAGAACTGGCCGAACACAGGAGCCAGGTCGAGTGCGCGGAAGCGGAGGTCCGGGATCTGGAGCAGCAGATACGGGCGTTGGACTCAGAAATCAGTACGGCGCGGCGGCGCGTTGCGTGGGAGAGGATTCGAACGCGGCCGGCGGCGGGCCTGAAGGCCGGCGTGCAATGGATTCGAGAGACTCTCCGACCGCGGCCGGGGGCGCGGAAGCGGATGGAGCGGGAGTCACCGGCCCGGGAGATCGAACGGTGATGGACGACGAGCAACTGCGCGCTGAACTCCGAGGGCTGATCGCGCAGGAGGTTCACCAACAGCTTTCACAGTATCGCGGCGCGGTGAGCGCCGAGCTGCAATTCATGGACAAGGAACTGGAAACCGGCTTGAAGGCGATCAAAGGCAAATTCAACTCCCTGGGAAACGAGATTCGCGAATCACACGCGGAGAGCGTCCGGGAGGGGATTACCCAGGCGCAAGGCATCGTTGGGGTGTGGGGCCGGGCCATTCTCTCCGGCGCTTTCATATTCGCCGGGATCGTAGCCGCTGCATGGATCGGCATTGCCTGGACCGAACAGCAATTCCGGTGGCAAGTGACCAAGAGCGCGGAGGTTGCCGAACAGATCGCCGCCAAGGAGGACACCCTGGACCGGCTCAACCGCGGGAGCGGGGGTCTGACACTGACCGATAAAGACAGCGATGGGCGCTGCTTCGTCCTGTTTCCGGCCGTCGCGGATGTGACCACCGTTTGGCGGGTGAGGAATCGGCCCGCGGTCAAGGTTGAATGCGATGAGTGAGCGGGGCACCCATCTGAGACGCAAGTCAGCCGAGCTTGCCGACGTATTCAATGCGACCGATCAGGTTATGCCCGGCGTGCCCGCGGATGACGCGGTCCCTCGACAGGCCGACGCTTCACAGGAAGGCCCAGGACCGGCGGGGAAGGAATCCGATCGTGACGTGCCCGCGGATGACGCGGTCCCTCGACAGGCCGACGCTTTACAGGAAGGCCCAGGACCGGCGGGGAAGGAATCCGATCGTGACGTGCCCACAGATGACGCGGCCCCTCAACAGGCCGACGCTTCACAGGAAAGCCCAGGACCGGCGGGGAAGGAATCCGATCGAGACGTACCCGCGGATGACACGGTCCCTCAACAGGCCGACGCTTCACAGGAAGGCCAGGGGCCGGCGGGGAAGGAACCGGATCGGAAGGAAGAGATTTTAGACGTGCTAAAGCGCGCGATTGAAGGGGGCGAAAACCCCGTCCTTGCCGCACGTGAATTTGGAGCCAGGCGGGACGCTCTACTGATGGAGACAGCGGCTGAGATTGAGGAATTTGAACGCAACATCGAAGCGACCATACAGCAACTGACGCACGCCCTGGTCGCTGTTCAAAAGCGGGTCAACCACACGATTGAGGAAAGCCAGGGCGCGAACAACATGAGAGAAGCGATGCTCGCATACAAGCGGATCAAGTCTCGCTTCTGGGAGAGCCTGGTGCAATCCATAAGCGAGGACATGGGACAGTTCAAGGCCAACTTGCGGCGGGAGTTTCAAGCAGTCGAAAAGGATTTCCGTACACACATCCAGGCGTTGCAGTGCGCACGCCTCGCCCCGGTGTCCTTACGCCATCGCATCGAGCGCGAAAAGTGGCTCGTCCTCGGGGTGTTGTTTATCGGTATCGCCCTGGGACGCATCCTTGTTCCGGTCGAAGCACTGTGGGAAACCGTGGCCCGTGTTTTTCATCCGTGATCAGGACAACACAGAGGAGGGCAGTCATGCAAAGCGGAAGCGAACCCCGGGTGAGACCTGTCCGGGTTGCAACGACGCGGGAGGAATTCAACGCATGCTTCGCCAGCGGCGAGGCGTTCGAGGCGTCCGACGCGCTGGCCGCCCAGTTCGGATTCTTTCCGACTGCCGAGGACGTGGTCAGCAACGCGGAGTTTTTCGGGCCGCCCGATCCGAACGAGCCGGAGGCGGATTAGATGAGCCGAAGAAAAGACTTCATTGATTCTCTCCTCGATGGCGCGTCTCGATTGCATCGCGCGGCCGCGACCGAAACCGAACATCAGGTCCGCGACCTCATCAACCAGGGGGCCGATCCGAACCTGCGGAATTGGCGGGGCGAGACCCCATTGCATCGCGCCGCTATTCGGAATCCCGACCTGGATGTTCACCGCGCCTTGATCGACGCCGGGGCGGATGTCAACGCCCGAGACGACACGGGCGCCACTGCGTTGCATCGCGCGGCGGGGCAACCGTCCCCGGGCCGCGCCGATCTCCTGATTGAGGCGGGGGCGGATGTCAACGCCCGAGACAAAGGCGGTTCCACTCCTTTGCATGAGGCGGCCGGGAAAGGTGCGGATGCGGGCGCGAAGATTCTTCTCAAGCATGGAGCCGATCCCAACCTTCCGGATAACACAGGCCGGACTCCGCTGCATTTAGCCTATGCCGCCGAGCGGCAAGACATGGTGCACCGCCTACTCGAAGCCGGGGCCAACCTGGAGGCGCGGGATCAGGAGGGCCGCGTCCCTATCCAACACCTTCCGACGGACGACCCCAGAGGGGAACACGAGCAAGAGCAGAGAGCCAACGACTCCAACGAAATTCGCGACATGGACAATCTTCCCCACAGCTTGCGAACAGGCCCGGAAGAGTACGAGCGGATTCAGAATGCTGTCAATCCGGCCGATTCAGAGGGGCGGACACCATTGCATCGCGCCGCTGAAAACGAATCGGTTCTCGGCGTCCGGAAACTGCTCCAGGCCGGAGCCGATCCCAATACCGCCGATCGGGAGGGGCGGACGCCGTTGCACCTGGCCGTCCAGTCCGATTCGCCCGAAACGGTGCACTATCTGCTCGAGGCCAAGGCCGATCCCAACGCGGCAGACAAAGACGGGGCCACGCCGTTGCACTATGCGGCCCGTAATCGCTCCCCGGACGTGACCCAGCGTTTGCTTGACGCCGGCGCCGATCCCAATACCGCCGATCGGGAGGGCCGAACACCCATTGACGTGGCCCCCGCACCCGATTCCACCCCGACCGTGACCGTGTTGCGCGCGGCTAGCGCACAACAGCAGGGGCCCGTTCATAAGGAGCCACGCGGTGGCCGGCGGGGTGGGAAAACGGCAGAGGAATATACCAATGACTTTGCCGCCAAACTCACCCAGCAGATCGAGGCGGGCACCGCGCCGTGGCAAAAGAGCTGGAAGCGCGGCGAAAACCGGATCCCTGAGAACTTTTCGACCGAAAAGCAGTATCAGGGCGGGAATACGTTGGAGCTGATGGTGCAGCGCACAGCCAACAGCTACAACGACCATCGATGGGGCACCTACCGCCAGATCGCAGCAGCGGGCGGCCATGTCCGGAAAGGCGAACAGGGCACCCGCATCCTCGCTTACAAACCGCCCAAGCGGCGCGATACCCAGGAAACGACGACGCCCGGAGAAGGGGCCGAAGAAAAGCGCGACGCCCGCGATGCGGAGAAGCACAGGCGGGGAACGTAGAGGCACTACACGGTATTCAACGTCGAGCAAGCCGAGGGCCTCAAGCTCCCCGAGCGCAAAGGCGTGGCAATTCCCCAATGGGAAGCGCAGCAGAACGTGGAAAAAGTCATCCGGGCCAGCGGGGTCACGATCCGGGAGGTGAACGGTGACCGGGCGTATTACAACATGGCCCGCGATCACATCGTGCTGCCCGAGCGAGCGCAATTCAAGAGCGCCGAAGCCTATTACCAGACCGCACTCCATGAAGTCGGCCACAGTACCGGCCACAAGAGCCGCATGAACCGGGAGAGTCTTCAACAAGGCACCACGGACGGCTTCGGATCCCAGGCGTATGCGCGGGAAGAACTCAGGGCGGAAATCAGCGCCATGATGTCGTCCGAGCGCCTGGGCGTCGCATACGAGCCGCAACATGGCGCCGCTTATGTGGCCTCGTGGGTCAAAGCCTTGAAGGACGACCCGCAGGAAATTTACAAGGCGGCGGCCGAAGCCGGGCGCATCTCCGACTATGTCTGCGCCGCTCCCGAGCGCGCCCGCGCCGCTGAAATCGAGAAGGCCAAGGATGGGCCGCTTGCCACCGGGAAGACGAAGGAGGAACGGTCCATTGACGCGCCGACCGCGGCGCGCGAACCCCAACCGGCAACGCCCGTTGCTGTGAAAGCGCCCGAGATCGAGTTGAGCCGTTAACAGAACTCACAGAAAGGAGTGTTTTGCCCATGACTGACACGAAACCGGCCGATGAGATCCGCATTGGCCGCGTCAAGGCAACGATATGGATGAATACCGCCGAGGATGGAGCGCCCCGCTACAACGTCGTCTTTTCCCGCCTCTACCGCGAAGGTGAGCAGTGGAAGACGACACACAGCTTCGGCCCCAACGACCTCTTGCTGCTGGCAAAGGTCGCCGACATCGCACACACCCGGATCTCGGCGCTTCGGCAGGATGACAGAGCCGAGACGACCGCGGTGGGAACGGAGGCATAACCGCATGGCTCGTTTTGACATCCGGGAGACACCCTCTCTCGACCGGCGGCCGGAGCCTGAACGAGGGCGCCGGCCCGAGCGAGTCCCGGAGCGCCCCGGGCATCGGCGGAACCACGACCCGCTACGGGAGAAGCACACCATCGCCGAGCGCAAAAATGCCGCCGTCGCCGATGTCAGTCATTACCGCGTTGTCGCCGTCGCCGACATTGTGCGGGAGCGTTTCGGGGGCAACCCCTACGCGGCCCGGAAAGCCCTCGATCAGATGAAGGCTGATGGATGGGTCACCGAACGCACTCTGGAGGGACCGGAAGGCGGGAAATACCGCGTCCTGTCCCCCACCACCGCCGGAGCCCGCGAAGCCCGGACGCAGGACCTTTTCTGGGGAATGGACCCGCAACAGCGAGCCTGGGATGGTGCCGGGTCGAAGTCGCGCGATATGGGACACGATGTCGCCATCTACCGCGCCGCGCGAGCCGAACAGGCGCGCATCGAAGAGCGCGGCGCAACGCTTCGGCGGGTCCGCACTGACGCGGAACTGAAAGCGGCGATCAATAGCCGCTCGGAGGCCGCGCGACAACAGGGCGGCCGGGAGGCCGCCGACCGCGCGCGCTTCGAGGCCGCCGAAGCGTTGCACCTTCCCATCCGGAACGGCCAGGTGCAGTATCCCGACGCGCAGCTGGAATTTCTCGAACCCGATGGCCTCACCCGAAGCCACGTCAACATCGAAGTCGTCTCCGGCAACTACCGCGCCGCTGACATCGCGGCCAAGGCCGCGGCGGGGTTCCGCATGCACGGCAACGGGAGCGACCGCGCTCAGTCGCTCATCGACAATGCCGGGAAACTGGCCAGCTCGAGCAGTCGTGACGGTGGGGGCCGCCCTCGAGCACAGCAGGACAAGGGAGTTATCGAACTATGAAACCCATCTTCTTTGGCGTCGGCATCACGGCGGCGTGGGCCGAGCTGTCTGTTCTTTTAGCCGGGCCGCGGCTCGACTTTCTCTCGCCCTGGTGGGGCACGATCCTTCGCACGTATGGGTGGGAACTCGCCCTGCATGCGGCCGCGTTGCTCGTCACCAGCGTTGTCGTCTTCTACGCGCTGGCGCGTGTGCTGGGCCTGGCCGATCTGGGGCGGCGGGTCGATCTGGTAGAGCGCGGCATCCGCCGCGGCTCAGGGGATGCGGACCTGCAACATGCCCTCGAACGGAGCGATGCCGGTGTGTATCCCGATTAACAAACGCACATGGAGGTCCACGATGACTCTGTTTCGAAACAACCCATGGCAACACCGTGCCTTATTGGCAGTAGCGATTGTGCTATGCGCTCCGGTCACGGTCTGGGCGCAGAGCCCCTGGCTCGAGGCCATCACGGTTCTGCAGAACGCATTTACCGGGCCGATCGCGCGCGGGCTCGCGCTGATCAGCATTGTCTGCGGCGGCCTGATGTTCGCCTTCGGCGAGGGCGGCAGCAAGAAGGCGATGGCCGGGATCATCTTCGGCGTCGGCATGGCCGTGGGCGCGGTCAATTTCATGGGCTGGCTGTTTCCCTGATGGCGCGGCAAGGAAAGCGGCTCTGGCCGTGTTACCGAAGTCTGAGCCGCCCGCTCACCATCATGGGGGTCGAGCGCACGTGGTTCATTCTGAGCGCCACGCTCGCGCTCGCCCTGTGGAACGCCTTGAATGCCATCGTCACGGCGTTGGTGGTCTTCGGTGCGCTGTGGGGTGCGGGTTATCTCGCCTGGAAACAGGACCCCAACATGCTCGCGATCCTCAAGGCGTCGACCCGTTTCAAGGCGCGTTACGACCCTGGCAAGTGGATCGCCGAGCCCTGGCGCGTGATCCTGAAAGGACTGCATGAATGAATCTTGTTGGTGAACGTACCGAATACGATGCGGCCGGAGCGCTGGCCGAAGAGTTGCCCTGGTGGAGTTATCTCAAAGACGGCCGGACCTGTCTGACCCGGGATGGCCAGTTGTTATGCGTCGGCCGCATCACCCCCAGCCCCCTCGATGGCCGCACCCCCGAGGCGCTCGATGCGGTGCTGGAACGCTGGACCCGTCTGCTCTCCAATGTCGAGCCCGGCGGCCGGCTCCATTTCTATCTGCTCCGGCGGCCGGTTGTTCTTCCCGACGAGGAATCCGATCACGGCGATAGCGTGTCGGCCATCGCGCGCCGGCGGCGCAAGGCATTCCTTAGCGAACGATTGCAGGACGTCCAGGCATATCTGGTCTGGTGTCACGATCCGGGATTGCAACAGGCCACCGCCACCGATGGCCGAGGGCCGTGGTGGCTCAACACCGCGCGGGCCTGGCTCGCCCGCCAGCGCGCGCCCCATGAGGCCGTCTACATTTACGACGAGATCGAGACGGCGGCCTCGCGGTTCCGGCAGCTTGTGGATGCGGGTTCGAAGCTCGTCTCGGACCTGACCCAGATCACGCTGTTGAACGGCCCCGACGGAGGCCGTTTCTTGAGTGAGCTGGTCAACCGGCCCGGGGCTTGCCCTGGGATGGGTCGGTCGGGGCCGGATTGAACTGGAGCCTCGCCGTATCTGAGCTGGATGCCGAGCGGCGCTTCCTGCGCCTCGATGGGGAGCCCGCCATCCTCTATTCCCTGCTCTCGCCACCGGGCGCGGCGCGCGCCAACATGCTCAACGACCTGTACCGTTTGAACGCCCGCATGACGGTGTCGCTGGAATGGCGGCCCTACACGACCGAGGCGGGCCGCAAGAAGATCAACTCCGCGCGCAAGCACTACTTTTCGCAGCGGTACTCGATGATGGCGCACGTTCAGGAAACCGAAGGCAGCGCCGTGGCCATGGAGGACAGCGTGGCCAGCGCGGAGTCGGATCGGCTCTCCAAAGCCCTGGTCGAGCTGGAAACCGATGGCATTGCCTATGGCGACATCAGCCTGTCCATTGCGCTCCATGGCGAGCTTTCAGACATCGAGCGCCTGGACGGCGATCTCCGGCGCATCTTCGCAACCCATGACGCCAAACTGATCCGGGAAGGCTATGGGCAACTCGCGCAGTGGTTCAATCGGATGCCCGGCCAGCCCCGCTCCCGGCAACTCCGCAAGGTCCTGGTGTCCGCCGGGGCCGCCGCCTCGATCGCGCCGCTGTTCGGCCCGCCGCGCGGCACCGAGCGGTGCGCGCATCTGGACGCGTCGGCGATGACCACCCTCGAAACGCACTGGCAGACGCCCTTCTTTTATGACCTCTTTGCCGGCGATGTCGGGCACACCCTGATCCTCGGGGCGACCGGGGCGGGCAAGAGCTTCACGTTGAATTTCCTGCTCGTTCAAGCGTTGCAGTACCGCCCGCGCGTCCTGATTCTCGACCTGGGCGGCAGCTATCGCTCGCTCACCCGCTTCCTCGGCGGGGGCTACCTGGAACTGTCCCCCGACGACGGCCGATCGGGCAATTCCTTCCGCTTGCGCCCGTTCAGCCTCCCTCCCGGGGAACGCACATTTCAATTCCTGACCGGATGGGTCACGCGATTGCTTCGTCTCGGCGGTATGACAACCTCCGGCGACGATCCCACTGAAATCCGCAATCGCATCGAAGATCTCTATGCCTTTTCTCCGGACCGCCGCGACCTCAGCTCGCTGGTCCGGTCCTTGCCCAAGAGCATGTGGGCCGCGATGGGACGCTGGCACGGCGCGGGCACCTGGGCCCGGTATTTCGATAACCCGGCCGATGGCGACGATCTGGAATTTGCCGACTGGCAGGTGATCGACCTGGCCGGGGCGGCCGAACATGAAGACCTCTGCGAAGCCGCCATGTTCTACCTGCTCGAACGCTTGCGGATCGCTCTTGAAGATCCCACTGAAATTGCGCGCGTCAAGCTCATGGTGGTCGACGAGGCGTGGCGCTATCTGAAGGACCCGGCCGTGCTGTCCTATCTCGCCGAGGCCGCCAAGACCTGGCGGAAGAAAAACGCCGCCCTCATCATGGCGACACAGAGCGCCGTCGACGTCACAAGTACGCCCGAGGCGGCCGCGTTGCTCGAATCCATGCCCACCAAGATTTTCCTCGCGAACCCGAATCTCCCCGAAAAGGTCGGCGAGATCTTCCGTCTCAATCCAAGCGAAATGGACACGATCCAATCTCTCGTTCCAAAGATGGAACTGTATTTGAAGCGCGCCGCAGGGGCCGCGATCCTCCGGCTTGAAGTCGATCGGGCCAGTTACTGGCTCTATACGTCCAACCCCCGTGATTCCGAACGGCGCGCCCATCTGATCGAAGAACACGGACTGCAACGCGCCCTGGAAATATTGGGCGCAGGGAGTTAACCGTTATGACTCATCGAGCTTTCACACGGCCTTTCACGCGGCGGCGCGCTCCAACGCTTGCGGCCGTCATCACTGCCGCGCTTCTGTGGCTTGGACAGCCTCCGGTCAGTACCGGCCAGGATGGCGGCCCCATGCTGCGCATCGAGGCGATCCCCGGCGTCGATCAACTCGTGGACATTCAGACCCAGGTGCGCCATACCACCGTCATCGTCCTGCCGGAGAACGAAAATATCCTCGATTTCGTTGTCGGAGATTCCGAATACTGGCATCTGACCGGCGCGGCGAATGTGGCGTTCCTGAAACCGATTGCAACGGGTGTGGAAACCAACGTCGCCCTGATTTGCGAGTCCGGACAGATCTATTCGTTCCTCGCATCCGAGGGCGGGGAGCCGCACCTGGTGGTCCGGATCGAGCCGCCGGCCGACGAGGACGACGCACTCATAGCGGCCGAACCGCATGCCCCCGCCTTCGTTGCCCGTTCCGAAATCACGGCCTATCAGGCACTCGCCCAACAAGCCCAGGAGACGACGCGCACGGCCCAGATCGCAGCCGACACGCGGACCGCCCAAGCCCGCGCCGCGGCCGAGGCGGCAGTGGAGGAGTTTCGGGCGGATTATCCCACGCGGCTTCATTTTGTTTACACCCTGTCGGATCGTGCACAGGAGCCTCCCTTCAATGTCGAAGCGATGTGGCACGACGGGCAGTTCACCTATCTCCGCTCACACGCCCAGGAATCACCGGCCCTGTATGAAGCCGTGGACGGTGACCCGTCGCTGGTCGCCTATGACCTCACCGAAGACGGCCTGTTCATTGTGCGGCGGCGCCTCAATTCAGGCTGGCTGCAAATTGGAGAGCGGCGGGCGATCTGGCGCTACGAACCGGAGCGTTAAGCATGAGTGTATGGAAAAAGATTCCCATTCCGCCTGGCGGTGTGATGCCGGGCGGCCTCGTTACCAAAATCGGGATCGCGGCCACGTCCTTGCTCCTGGCCGCCATGCTACTCACCTACACTTTCACCGGCGGCGGTGCGCAGGATGCTGCAATCGCGGTTCCCGAGGCCGCGGACCTCGGCCTTCAACAACGCGCCCAGGCCGCGATCGAGGCCGAGGCGCGCCGGCAAGCCGCCCAGCTCCGGCTACAGGCCGATGCGGCCGAGCGCCAGTTAGCTCAGCTACAGGGCGAACAGGAATCGAATGCAGCCCTATTGGGAGCCAGCATCGTGCCGCTCCCCGGTCAAAACCCCGGCGGGGTCTTGCTTCCCGACGATCAGCCTGTCCCCTTCGGCGGCGACGCGCCCCGCACCGAGGCCGAGGCGGTGTTGCTGGAAACACTGCGGCTCGAGGAAATGGAGCGCCGTCGTCGCTCCCTGCGCACCGGGCCGCTTGTGCTGTCCTACCGGAACTCCGAAACGGGGGCGGACGCTACCGCAGCGGCGGGGGCGCAAGTGCCGGACGCACTTTCCGAGGCTGGCACAGGGTCCGCCCAGACTCCCCAGGCCGCCCTTCCCGCCGTCACCGCCGAAAACGCCGTTGCGACGGCCGGAGACTTTCTCGAATTGCTCACCGAACTCAACGATCGGGAACGGGCCGCTACCGGGCAGCCCGCGCTGGCGGCGGGCGGCCCGGCCCCTGCCGGTGTGGCCCCTGCCCTTGCCCTCGTGCAGCCTGAAACCGAAACTCCCGTCGCCGGGCTGCCTTCCGATCCGGCCGGTTGGGACCGTATTTATGAAGGATCGTTTTTAGAGGCCGTCCTTGTCACACAGCTCAGCGGCGACTTTCCCGGTCCGGTCCTCGCCAACGTATCGGTCCCTTTCTATTCCGCTGACCGCCAACGGGTCTTGATCCCCCGTGGCGCGCGGGTTGTCGGCAGCGTTCAGGCCGTTTCCGGGGCCGATCAGGAGCGGCTGGCCGTTGCCTTCCACCGCATCATCTGGCCCGACGGCCGCAGCGTCTCGCTCCAATTCAACGGCCTCAACCAGATTGGGGAAAGCGCGCTCAAGGACGCAGTCAACCGGCATTATTTCTCGATGTTCGCCGCGGCCGGCGCCGTCGGCATCCTTTCCGGCCTGACCGCGATCGGCTCAAACCCCTACGCCGGAGGCCAACAGGGCTTCCAGGCCGGAGCCAGTCAAGGGCTTGGGGAAACTGCTGTGCGGATTCTCGACCGCTTCCTCAATCGCCTGCCCACCATCACGATTCGCGCGGGCCACCGCTTGCGAATCTGGTTCACCGGCGATGTCCTCGTACCGCCGGAACCGCCGCCGACTGGGGGAATCCAATGACGATGAAACACGCGATCGCCTTCTCTCTCACCCTCACTGTGGTCCTTGCAATGCCACCGCGCGCGAGCGCGCAGTTCGACCTGGATCTGCAAGCCACCCAGATCGGCACTCAGCTTCAGGAGATCCTCAATCGGGTCACTCAATACACGGCACAGCTCACTCAATTCACCCGCCTCGACTGTTCAGCGCAGGGCATGGCAACCGGCGCCGAAGCAACCCCTATAAACGAGGCCGCCGTTGTCTGTGACACCCTCAACATGATCGGCGCGTTCAGGGATTCTTACCAACAGTTACTCGCCGTGCCCACCGATCTGCTCAATACCCCCGCGCCGCTTCCCAACTGGCGCGACGTGTTGGGAGCCGCGGATACCGTTTCAGAGGCCGATATTCGGAACATCTACCCGGGCAGCGCCGATCGGCCAGTGGCCGTCTTTCAGCGCCGGCGCGACTACGCCGATCGCAGCGTCGTCCTGGCACATGCGCGGGCCGATGCCTCGACCGCACTTACGGATGCTTTGGACGCGGCCCAGGCCGCTGTTGCGGATCTTGAAGCACGCAACAGCGTCACCCGCACGGCTCTTGCAGAAACTCAAGTGGCTGCCGCGCTCACTCGGGCGCGCTTACTCGTCGCGCTTTCTAACCTTCGCTCTCACGAGGCAGCCGCTCAAGCGGCGGATGCCTACAACGCGGAAGTGGCGAGGCGGCAGATCGAGGCGCGGCGGCTGGCCGATCGTGCCGCTCTTGAAGCGCAATGGGCCGAGGAACAGGCAACCATAGCCGCGGCGGCCGATCAGAGAATCCAATCCATGTACGGCGGCTTTCAGATCCCGACCGGCCTGGGCGGGAACTAACGACCGCCACATTCATCAAGGAGCATCCCCAATGAAGAAAACACTCATTGTCCTCTTTGCAATCGTCGCCTTGATCGGGAGCGCGGGTTTCGAGACTGTCACCGCCCAAGATGGCGGCGTGGCCGCCTACCTCGTGATGATCGCCAACCAAGGCACACAGATTACTAATCAACTTACGGCCCTCACACGCATGACGGCCCATATCGACCAACTCACCGGGCAGTTCGAGCATCTGAAAGAATCCGCTCTGGGACAGATCGGCGCGATTACAGACCCCATCGCCGATCTCGTTGCCGTGCCCACCGACCTGCTCAACACCACGCGCGACTGGCATTCCGATTTCACCGGCCCGGCCGGGAGCCTCGTGACGGCACTGACAGAACTGAGTGACGGCACATCGCTCAGTGAGAGCTGGCGCGACGTGTTGCAAGAGGCGGACACCGTCACCGAGGCCGATATTCGGAACGTCTACCCGGGCAGCGCCGATCGAGCGGTGGCCGTCTTTCAGCGCCGGCGCGACTACGCCGATCGCAGCATTGTCCTGGCACATGCACGCGCCGATGCCGCGGCCTCACTTGCGGCGACTGCGGTTGAGGTCCAGGACAAGATCGACACCGTAGCGGGGCAAAACAATGTTTCCGACACGGCGCTCCAACAAGCGATCCTTGCCGGCAATCTATCTCAAGGACAGCTCACTACAGCACTGGCACAGATGGAAGCTATAGAAGCATCCGCCGCCGCCGCGGATGCCTATAACGCGGAAGTGGCGCGGCGAGAGGCCGCCTCGCGCCGACTGGCCGATCGGGCCGCTCTTGAAGCGCGGTGGGCCGAGGAGAGGGCGACCATAGCCGCGGCGGCCGATCAGAGAATCCAATCCATGTACGGCGGCTTTCAGATCCCGGCCGGCCTGGGCGGGAACTAAATACCATGATGAAAAAACGGGTTATTACCTGGACACTCCTGGTTGCACTGACCGTGGCGGTCCCGGCCTTCGGCATCTTCGGCATTCCAAGTCCCGAAGACTTGCTTATCTGGTTCGTTCTACGACCCATAATGCACGGCAATCAGCGGGCAATGATCGCCAACCAGCTTGAGGGGCTTCGGCAGCTCGTGGAACAGTTACAGACTGCCCGGAGCCAGCTCACCCACGTCACCGATTCCGTGCAGGGTTTGGTGGGTCCGATTGCAGACCCCATCGCCGATCTTGTTGCCGCTCCGACCGATCTACTCAACACCACGCGCGACTGGCACTCCGATTTCACCGGCCCGGCCGGCGACATGGTTACTTCTCTCGGCGACCTCACCGCCAACGGGGAGTCGTTCAGTCGGAGCTGGCGTAACGTGTTGCAAGCCGCGGACACCGTCACCGAGGGCGATATTCGGAACGTCTACCCGGGCAGCGCCGATCGAGCGGTGGCCGTTTTTCAGCGCCGGCGCGACTACGCCGATCGCAGCCTGGAATATGCCGGGGCCAGGGCCGACGCCGGGGCCGATCTGGTCGCAGTCCACCAGGCCACCACCGCGGCCCTGGGTCGCATCGTGGAGCGGGTGGATACGGACCCCGATACCGGCGGGCCGAACCGCTCGTCGGCGGCGCTCACCGAGGGCGATGTTCTCGGCTCGCTCGCCGAAATCCGCACCCTGATCTCAGTTGGACGCAGCCGCGCCGCCGCCGCAACCCAAGACGCGGCGGCTCGTTTTCGTCAAGAGGAACTCCGGCGGGGGTATGCGGCGCGCCGACTGGCCGATCGGGCCGCTCTTGAAGCGCGGTGGGCCGGGGAACAGGCAGCCATAGCCGCGGCGGCCGATCAGAGAATCCAATCCATGTATGGCGGCTTTCAGATCCCGGCCGGCCTGGGCGGGAACTCACGACCATGATGACGCCCGTGATGATGCTCCAGCTTGTCCCCACCATCCCGACCGATCCGGCCGCGGCTCCGGACCCCGCGACCGTTGTTTCCGGCATCATGGATCAGGTGATTCTTGCGGCCGCGCCGCAAGTCCACGCCGCGGGGCTGGACCTGTGGCGCCGCCTGGCCGCCATTCTCATTGTCTGGACCGGATTGCGGATCGCTTTTACCGGCGACTTGCGTCCGTGGGACATTGTTCGAGTCGTCATCGCTCTCTGGTTTCCGTGGGCAATGCTCACCTTCTATCACGATCCGCTTCCCGGATCGACCCGCTCTTTTACAGAGGCCATCACTGACGGTGGGCAGTGGCTTCAACTCATCTTGATTCAGAATACCGGCGAGGATTTCCTTGTCACATTCTCGCGGCTTTCTCAAAATCTCTTCGCTCGCGCACAGTCGATGGAGCTGGGGACAGGGGGCGGGATAATGGACATGCTTATCAATGGCCTGACCGACCTCTCCTACCTGCTCATGTCCTTTATCCACACCATCATCTTCGAGCTATTTCTTTTGTTCATTCTCCTGTGCCTCGTCGTGATTTATGGCGTTTCAATGGCCCAGGTTCTATGGGCACAGCTCGCCCTGGGCGTCCTCGTGATCCTCGGGCCGCTCTTCATTCCTTTCCTCCTGGTCGAGCCCCTCGCCTTCCTGTTTTGGGGATGGTTCAAGAGCATGTTCACCTACACCCTCTATGGCGCGATAGCGGCGGCGCTCATGCGGGTGTTCCTCGCGGCGAGTATCGGTTGGATGAATGCCATTGTGAATGGTCCACCGCCCGACACAAACATGCTCTGGCATAGCACCGCCTGGTTTTTAAGCATCGTGCCTCTCACCATTGCCGGGCTCCTGTCCTCACTCATGATCGGCCAGCTCGCCTCACAAATCACCGGCGGCGGCGCGGGCGGGGGAATCATGGGCATGATCGGCCAGGCCGGGCAGAGCCTTTCTAAATTCAAGGGAGTATAAACGTCGTGGCGAAACCCAAAGACAACGCATCCGACGCCGGAAAACAATACGCCGAGATATGGGGCGAGACGATCCACTCGAACCGTCACCTGCGCGTGTTCACCATCGTCCTCGGCGTGCTGCTTTTATTCGTGACCATCGCCGTGGTGCGCCTGTCTTCGGTCGAGCCGCCGCGGCCGATTGTCGTTCGGGTGGATGAAGTCGGCCGGGCCGAAGCCCTGGCCTATGAGACGGTCCAGGCCCAGGCCGATCCCCGCGACCCCACCACCAAGTATTTCCTCAACCGCTTTCTCCATGACCATTTCGGCCGGCGGCGGCCGACAGTCCAGCAATACTGGCCGCGCAGCCTCCGTTTCCTCAGCACCGATCTCGCCAACGCGGCCTTCACCGCCAACAACGAGGAAATCGCCATGCTGGCCGCCGGCATCACCCTGGAAGAACTCCGGGTCGAGAATGTCATCCTTCGGATTCAGGCCAATCCGGCCGAGCCGCACGGGGCGGTCGCTGACTTCGTCCTTGTCCGCACCCAACAGGAGCGCGAGGTTTCCAGGGAACAATGGACGGCCACGATGCAGTTTGTTTTCATGCCGGTCATACCGGCCGACCTGGTCATTTTTAACCCGATGGGCATCCAGGTTACATACCTCGAAACGGATAGAGCCCTCATCACCGAAACCCCATGATTGCTCATTTGAGAGAGCGCGAAAAAAACCTTGAACCGTTCGGGTGGAGCCAGCAAGACGCCGAGTGGGTTGCGATGGTCTGTCTCCATAGCGGTGTGTTCACCCGCGTTCAATACTCCGATTATTTCAACACGTACCACCTCCGCGCGGCGCGCTTCGTTCAAAGCCTCGTGAACCTGAAACTTGCCGTGGACGAGGAGATTCCAGTCATCACCACCAAGAACCGCACGCGGGCCTGTCGGATCACCCACAAGAGCATCTACCGGGAACTGGGGATTCCCAACGTTCGGCACCGCAGGATCGCCGATCCCGCTGTCTATCTCCGGCGGCTCCTGTCGCTCGATTACGTGATCGACCACCCGGAGCTCGAATGGCTCCCCACCGAAACCGAGAAGGTTTGGTTCTGCAAACATCTCGACATCAGGAAGGACCGCCTGCCGAGGCGGCTCTATACCGGAGCGGCCGGAACTCTCACCCGGTATTTCCCCTTGAAATTGCCCATTGCCGCGGGCAGGACCGTCACGTTTGTCTATGTCGATCCTGGGAACGACACCATCACGGAACTGAGGCATTGGGGCCAGTCACACGAGCATGTTTGGGCTGGCATACGCAAGCACGGGATGCAGGTTCATGTGGCGGCCATCGCACTCAACTCCAAGGCCGAAAATCGGGCGCGGTCTGTTTTGAACGGTTGGGCACGGGATCGGGAGGGCATCAAGGCAGGGAGCTATCGGGAGGCGGAATTACAGAAGGAACGGGACACGGTCTCCCGAGGCATCGACACCTTCAACTCCGAGGTTTTCGCGCGCTACGGGGGCCAGCAACAAACCGTCCGGCGCTACCGGGAACTGAAGGACATGCTAGCAAGACCGTTGCCGTACAACATTCGGATCGACACGTTCGAGATATGGCGCTCCGAACGGATTTATCCCGACGGTGTGAACCTCTATCAAGCTCCAGCATGAGATCACAGATGGCTCATTTGTTGGAAGGATATGCGTCTTGATTCAGCCTCGAAAACTGGTGGCAAAGCCATCGGAAATTGGACCTTCAATGCACAAATCCGACGCCTCTCAGGTGTGTGCATTGAAAACGAGGGTCAATGCACACGGTCAATGCACACATTTCTATGTCCCATATCATTCGTGTTTCCTTGTGGTTAGCTCAATGCACAAACCCCTGCTCAGCGTCGGTCGGGAGGGGGAGGGAGTGACGGGAGCGACCCCACTTTTTTGTGCCTCGTGCGGCGCGCGACACCCTTTTCAATGCGCATTTCGGGTGTCGGTCGCCGCTCTCCCCGGTGGGGGTCGCTCCCGTCACAATAATCCCTGCGGGAAGGCTCGGATTCCGGAGGCTGATCGGGCATGAAATGGAGTCATGTTTTCCTCTTCTTCGTGGCGCTTGACGCCTCGATCGCGCGCTATATTTCCAGTCCATTTCCGGCCGGATCGGAGAACCCCGTTGTGGCGCTGATGGCCCTCGATGCGCCCGTGCTTCTCTGGCTCGCGCATGGCTGGTATGCCGCCATGCCCGGTGTCATGGTGGTGATCGGTGTGACGCTCTTTTCCGGCGTATGGCGGGTCTGGTTCGAGGCGGCTCCAACGAAGACACAGGGCAAGGGCGGGCTGCCGCCGTGGCCGGTTGCCGACACGGATGAGAACCCGGCCATCGTCGTCGGGGAGACGCATCACCCGGTCGAGGCGCGGGAGGTGCCGAACCCGGAGTGGCTCGTGATCCCGGAGCGCGGCCTCTATACCGGAATCGCTATCTTCGGGGCGGTCGGGTCCGGGAAGACCGCGGCTTGCATGCACCCGTTTGCCCGGCAATTGCTCGGCTGGCAAGCCACGAATCCGGAGCGCCGGGCGGCCGCCCTGATCCTCGAAGTCAAAGGGGATTTCTGCTACGACATCCGGGAGATTCTGAAAGTCGCCGGCCGGGAAGACGATTACATGGAGCTTGGCATGGGCGGGAAATGGCAGTGGAATCCCTTGGCCGCCCACTGGCTCGATTCCTACTCACTGGCCTATACCGTGTCGTCGCTCCTGAATCAGTTGTTCGGCAAGGGGAAAGACCCGTTCTGGCAGCAAGCCTACACGAACCTGGTGAAGTGGATTATCGAGCTGCACCGGATCTTTCCCGACCGTTGGGTCACCTTGCGGGATGTCTACCGATGCGCGATCAACCCCGAGCTGTTCAAACAAAAGATCGGGGAGGCGGCGATTGTCGTGGAGACACAAGCGAATGGAGCGATCGTGGTTTCGGCTGATGAGTGGGCCAAGCGTGAAGAGGATTTACTTGCGCTCGGCCCCTGGGTCGAACTTCCCGGCGGGGAATACCAAACCCCATGGAGGGGAGCCGCCGCGAAGTGGTTGAACGCGCAAGGTGCGATCTACAGCAGCCGGGCCGTGAAGGCCCACACCGACACCGATGAATTAGGGGCACGGCTAGAAAGCGTTAACACCTGGTACGAGCAAGACTGGATGAAGCTGGACCCGAAATTGCGGACCTCGTGTGTCGAGGGAATCTCCAGTTTCCTGTCCCTGTTCGACATGGCGGATGTCGCCGCCATTTTCTGTCCGAAGGCCCCGCCGGTGAAGGACGAGGACGGCACGGCACGGAAACCCCGTGAGTCGGGGGAAGACGGCGGCAAGGAGGACGAGAACGCCGACGGGCGGCCGCCGACCGATAAGGCCAGGATGCGGCGGCACCTTCCACCCCTGGACGAGCTGATCGAGACAGGGAAAGTTCTGGCCCTCAACATGCCCGCCGGCTCGAATCCGGCGCTGGCCCGCGCCATCGGCGTGTTCCTCAAAAACGCCTGGCTCCAGACCCTGCTCCGGCGGCCGGCACGGATGAAACAGGAGCCCGACGAATATTTCCGGCCGGCCGTTTTCATTTGCGACGAGTACCAGTCCTTCGCCTCAGTCGGCGAGGACGACCCCTCGGGGGACGAGAAGGCGTTTGCCCTCACCCGGCAGTGCCGCGTCATCCCCATCGTCGCCACCCAATCCATATCCTCGCTCCGATCCGTGTTGGGCACCTCCGAAGCCTGGCGGGCGCTTTTGCAGACGCTCCGCACCCGGATCTTCCTCTCCCTCAGCGACGACGCGAGCGCCGACATCGCCTCGAAACTCTGCGGGCAGGTGGCCAGGATCAAGCCGAGCTGGACCGTCACCGAATCCGCACAACAGGCCCAGGTGTCCCTGCTCTCTGGAAAGGCCGGTGGAACCAAGGGCTCAGTAGGCACGAGTAAATCATTCCGGGAACAGCGGGAGGCTTTGTTTCAGCCGAGGGAGTTTGGATTGCTGCCCAATTGCCAGGCCATTTGCTTGCCCTATGACGGCACCCACGCGACCAGTGCCGTTCGGGTTTATCTCAAACCCTACTACCTTCCCGAAACGACGCCCTACTGGCGCGCGGTCGAGGCAGGGAAGATATGAGCGACAAACGCGGCATGGACTATCTGCGCCCGTTCCTGCCGGGGCTGGAATCGGTCCTCGAAGATGAGGACGTCAGCGAGATCATGATTAACGGACCTCGTAACGTCTGGATCGAAAGCCGCGGTGAAATCCGGCCCCATCCCGCGCCCGGCCTCGATGAGGCCGCGCTGGAACGGGCGGCCATTCAGATCGCGCGGCCCCTGGGCCTCGATCCGGCCACCGCGCCGATCCTCGATGCCCGCCTGGACGATGGGTCCCGCGTGGCGATCTGTGTGCCCCCGGCCGCGCCGCATGTTGCCATCACCATCCGGCGCTTCGGCAAGCGGAGCTATTCGCCCGAGGATCTCGTGCGCTTCGGCTCACTGCCTCAAGAAGTGCTGGACGCGGCGCGGGCCGCGCTCCTGGGTCGGCGAAATATCCTGGTGTCGGGCGGGACCGGCTCGGGTAAGACCACGCTGCTCAATGCCCTGGTCGAGCTGCTCCCCGCCGACGACCGCATTGTTTCCATCGAGGACACCCTGGAACTCCGGATCGACCGGAAAAACTGTGTCCGCTTCGAGGCGCGGGGGATCGACGGCGAATCGGTGACGATCCGCGACCTCGTCAGGCACGCGCTTGCGCCACCGGCCCGACCACATTGTGGTCGGGGAAGTCCGGGGCGGCGAGGCCGCCGATCTCCTGCAGGCGCTCAACACCGGGCACGGCGGGAGCCTGACCACGATCCACGCCAACAATGCCGAGTCAGCCCTGTCCCGGCTGGCGACTTGCGCCATGCAAGGCGAGACGGACTTGCCGTGGGAAGTCACCTGCAGGGGCGTCGTGGACGGGATCTCCATGGTGATTCACATGACGCGGCGCGAGGGGAAGCGGTACGTCGAAGAAGCCCTCCACGTGAGCGATTACGACGCCGCAAAGCGGCGCTGGCACTACAGGCCCGTTGTGTTCGCCGACCCCCAACTCAAACGGGCACAGGTGCGGTGATGCCCGACAACGCTGCCAGGACGATGCAACAGAGGCGGGCCGGGATTATCAGGGCGATGCTTCTTTACTCGTTCGCGCATACAACGCGGCAAAGAATCTCTGGTTAACGGCCCCGATCTGGTCGGTAAAACATGATAAGGATATGGAGCCCTACGAGGACATGAACGATAAATCAAAAGCTGCACTCTCTCTCGTGACGCCACAAGCGCGGCACCACTACACCCGCCTCGATCAGGTGAACCAGCTTGTCGAGGCCAGTGAAGCGGACCCGGAAATAGGCTTCATGACGCGTCTGATGGCGCTGTGCAGCCTGCCCCGCACCAATCCTGGCGATCGGATTCGTTACACTCGTCAAAACGGCCCGTACACGCTGGTTATGACTGCCGGTGGAAAAAGCAAACTCCCCTTCGGCAACCTGCCGCGACTCTTACTGGCCTGGGTGTGCACCGAAGCGGTGCGCACCCAGAGCCGCGATCTAGTTCTAGGTCGTTCACTGGCCGAGTTCATGCGCAAGCTGGGTATCTACCACAACAGCGGAGGCCGCGGCGGCGTTCAGACGCGGCTCCGCAATCAGATGGACCGGCTCTTCAACGCCTATGTCTCCCTGATCTACGAGGACACGCGGGGCAAAGCCACCGTGAACTCGCCGATCGCCGACCGCACCGAACTCTGGTGGAACCCACGGCGACCCGACGATCCCGTGCTCTGGGCAAGCAAGATTGAACTGGGTGAGAAATTCTTCGAGGAGATCATCGGCCAGTGCGTCCAGCGAAGGCTGGTCTGTTCAGTGGGAGCTAGACCCGCCGGGGTAAAAGTCAGAACCCTGTAGCCAGAGTCCCATCCGTGGAGGAAACGAAACGGATGAAGCGGACTGACAAAGCCATCTTCAGGATGGTGAGCGAGTCGTCGGGCCGTAACGTGAGTGAACTCAGAGGTAGCCTCGTCAGATTAGATTCCGGAGGCCGAGCCCGTTGGCTGAGGGTGAAGGCCGTACGATGTGTCGCAGACTGACTGATGAGACATGTCGCTCCGGCGGGGTGGTAGAGACGGCACGACGACAAGGACAGGCTGAGCAACTGGAGAAACCGTCCTCGTCCCATCGAGAAATCGGTGGAGCAGCTCGGTCGTATAACCGGCACAACCGGGAAGTCGCCCGAAGGCGAAACGGTGGCGGCCAGGTTCGTAGTAGCGATGAAGCGGGGTAACGCCCGTGGAGCGAAGGGACCTTGCTGCACATGAGGTCGAAGCCAATGATGGGAGGCAGGGGTGAACTGATAAACGCACCCGGCAATCTGCAAGACCTGAGGCGACGGCTATACCTCAAGGTGAAGGCTGAAGGGTCTCGGCGCCTGGCCGAGTCTTCGACAGGAAGCGGTGGCGTACCGGGTGACCCATTTACGGCCACTCTGTTCAGCGGCTTCCTCATCGATAGGTCTCATAACCCTTGAGACGAAGTGTGCAGGAGCGCGTAGTGCGGGAAATCCGCATGCTGCGTGCGACGTGGCGGGCACTGGAAACGGAGCCACGGCGAATCCTAAACGGGCACGAAGGTGGAAACGCCGGACACAGCCAAGGAGTTGCCTGCGGGCCACCGCGCCAGTGCTCGACCCTACCCCGGTACCGCTCGACATAGCGTTGTTGCATGGATCGGGGCGGAGATGGAATTCGCCCTTTCCCAAGCGGTAGCGTCAGGCGATACGTTCGAACACAGGCCGTCCGAGTGCGGTCATTGTGTTCAGGACTTTCTGGCCGACCTGGATCTCCGTGATCTGCCTGGAGAAGCTGCGGGATCTGAGTCTGGGGCCGATGACGCTCTTCCACCGGCCGATCTGCGTTTCTATCCGGCTGCGCAGGTTGTACCCTGTGGCCACTTGCCAGGCCATGCGGCCGTTGCTGCGGATCTCGGCAATATGGCGATCCCGAACGGTTGGATCCCGCGCTGATTGCGGTCGGGTCACTGCGTTCTTTGGCGGCGGTATAACCACATCCAGGGTCTCCCCATACCGTTCCCTCAGCAGATCCCGTGTGGACGCTCCATCATAGGCGCCGTCCGCCAGAAAGCCCGTGACAGGGGCATCGAGTTGATCCAGGAGCCCGGGTAAGGCGGTGCTGTCTCCAACGTCATCGTGAGTCAGATTGGCGCAAACAATCGCACCGCTATGGAGGTCCAGTCCGAGGTGGAGTTTGCGCCAGCGGCGGCGTATTCCCCTGGTTTTATGCTTCTGCGCAAGCCATTCTCCTTCTCCGAAGATCTTGAGGCCGGTACTGTCCACCACCAGATGGACAGGCACAGACCCGGCTTGCCTCATCACCTGAGCGATGCTCAAGCCGTTTGCGCGACGCGACAGTGTGGAGTAATCCGGCACCCGTATATCCAGCCCCATGAGCGTGCCAATGGAACCCATCAGCCCCTGCGTTTGTCGCAACCCAAGCCGATACGCCGTGCGCAGCGTCAGGCATGTCTCGATCGCCAAATCCGAGTATCTCCGCTGGCCACCCCGTGACGTGCGGCGCGGCGCGCGCCACACACTTTGAGCCTCATCACTGACCCAGATCGTCAGATCACCCCGCTGGCGCAGGCTCTCGTTATATTCCGCCCAGTTGATCACCCGGTACTGTGCCTTATCAAACTTGTGCCGTCGGGCTGCGTTGAACTTATGTGGCATCTAAGTTATCCCAGGTGTTGAAAAACACAATGATAAGACATCCTTCGGGATGATCCATGCAACAAGGTCGTCATTTGTCACGTTTAGATTCGTTGCTCGCAGATCGTTCGACACGGACACAGTCGCCCAGCCCGAGATCATCCAGAATCTGCCGCAACTCAATCTCCATGTTCTGAGCAAACTCCGAGCTGACGCTCACTGAGAACTCGACACCCACTCTGAGATCGTTTCCGGATCGCAACTTGGGCAACATTTTGGTTCCTAGACGGTTCCAGACTTCGGGAGGTACGGCACCAGCAAGTCGCAGTGTTGTTTTCTGATCGCTCGGAATCGGATCGGGGCCTGGCTCCGGTTTAGGAGTGGGGCTTGGTCTTGGCGCCGGCTTCCATTCCGGGTGATCTGGATCTCCGATTTCCCGGAGTTGCTCGACCCTGGTCTTGGTCAGTAAGAAGACGTTCGTCTCAAACGCCACCTCTTCGTCACGGATCGGCTCCGCATACCACAACCGTTCGAATCCACCATCGTCCTTGGGGCCGTACGCCAGTCCAAAGTCTCCTCGCGCCACAAACTCAACGATCTGCCGCCGAAGAATTAGGTCAGGATCAATCAGCCGCGTCAATGCGCCATTCAGAAAGCTCTGCCGCAGACTCGTCAGCGGCCAGGTCGCAGTGTTCTTAAACGCAGGCGGCCAATGCCGGTCAATGTAGCCAGCACCCACGGTCTCGTTGAGCAGTGCCGCGGCTCTCAGCGTGGAGATGATCCGTCCGCAAAGCGTTTCGTTTGAGCTGGAGTGGCCGGCTCCAAGATCAATGATCTTGAGACCATGTTTCTCTTCAGTCGCCGCAAGCGCGACGAAGCGATAGCTTGCCCACACTTCGTCCTTAGCGGATTCCTCTGCATCCCGGACACGGGTATGAACCTCCGAGCGATCTGCGCGGTCGTATTCTGTGCCGAGGACGCCCTCGGCCATCTCGTGTGCCACGCGCTGCCAGGCGAGCCACAATTCAACCTTCTCGCGAAGCTCCCTCCCCGGTTTCCTCGCACACCAGACCAGCGACCCCGGGTATAGCCGAGGCGAATTGCCCCGTTGCTTCGTCCAATGGCCAACGTGCTCGATCACTTGGTTGCTATCCATCCATTCCAAATCGGGGTCGAGGACGATGAGCACAAGACGTGGCGAGTCCTGGACTGCGGTGCTGTCCTGCGGGAAGAAAACTATCGGCAGGGCTGTGCCGCGTCTGAACTCGCCCTCGACCAGCTTGCGGGCCGCCGGTTTGATCTCCGTTTCCTCATCGAGCGATGCCCGCCGATCGCTGACAACTTTCTTCAATGTCGCTTGGTGGTGGATGCGATAGCCGTCCGTCCCAACCTTCCGAATGAAGAATCCGGACGCTTCCAAGCTGGTCGCGGCGCTATCGATGGTGGCCGTATCGACCTCAGGCTCGCCGATTGCGAAACGCAATTCGGGCAGGTGAGCCACTTTGTCCACTTGTCCACCGGAGGATTCGAACAGGATGGCGGTACCCACACGGCGGTGAATCTCGCGGAGAGGTCCCGTGGTGTCCGCATCCAGGGCTTTGGAATGCGCCATTGGCCCGGCGATGTCAGCATCGATGGCCACGTCGAGCCGCGCCGCGCCCAATTGACCAAGGACCACGGCGCGGAACTCGGGCACGTCCAACGGCGCCGAACCTAACGTGATCAGCGGCTCTGTTCGCGCTTTCTGAAAATGCTCGCGAGCTGCCCAGGAAATCCATTGTGCCAGCAGGGCCAACGCCCCACGGGTTTGTTGAAACTGGGGGAGCGCCCGCCACTTCCGTTGAAACACCGAGAGAGTCGCAGGATGGAAGGGGTAGCACGCCTCGAACCGGCTTCTCAGAAACTCCCTCGCTTTAGACTCCGTCGTCACAGTGTCAACCGCCAGCCATTCGGAGGGCAGGCGGGCGGTCCGTTCAAAGCACCAATCTGCGTAGGTCTTGGCGACTCTCTTACGAATCCGCACGTTGCCGAGATCCTCGAACAGGCGCCGGCGGACGACCTCGCTGATTTCGGATTCGTCATTGGCGATCAGGTCGCGTGCGACTCGGCGGACCACCTTGGTGATTCGGTCCTGCCACTGCTGATCCCAATCGGTCATTTCAACCTGGCTGCGGGGAAGGCTGATGACCGCTGCAGCCCGAGTGGTTCCGGTGACGGCGACGGTCAGATTCTGAAGGAAGGCGTGAAAGCTTTCGGCCATGCCACGATGACGGTTCACGAAGTTCAGGACTTCATCGAACAGCAACAATACCGGTGCCTCCGCGGCAGCAAACAATTTGGCCAGAGAAGTAGTTCCCGGCGGCGTGGTCCGCGCGGCAGGGCCAAGCGCAGCGACGCCCTGCTCGCCAGCCAGCTGGTAAGCCAGATCGATCCAGGGAGTCTCCCGCCCCGGTGCCGGGTCCCAGGCGTTACCGACGAACACTCCAACATGGGCGGAGGGAGCTTCCGTCATCCCTCCCGTGTTTAGGAGATCGGCAACGCCGGGGAACCTGGAGGCCTCCGGGCCGGCATTGGCGAGATGGTAGAGTGAGGTGAGTGTGTGCGTCTTACCACCGCCGAATTGGGTGATCAAAGTGAGGACTGGCGCCGTGTTTTCGGTATTTCCGGAAAGTCGCCGAAGGACCATGCCGGCATGCTCCTTCAACGCCCGCGTAAAGCAGGTGCGCGAAAAGAACCGAGCTGGATCGCTGTAGTCCTCGGGTGCCGTCTTAGCGAGTATCTGTTCTAGGGCGATCGCAAACTCATCCGGGCTGAACGAGCGGCCTTCCCGCACTTCCTTGCGAGGCGTCACAACTTTGTACCAAGGTTCCACTGTTTCCTCCGGTTACGGTCTTTGCATACGTGCGAACAGTTCCCTAGACGATTGTTTCAAGCGTGCAAGATTTGCATAAGCTACAGGCGCAAAACCCTTGCTGGCATCGTACATTCGGTATCGTATGCCATCGGTAACGACCACGTCGCACGGTACGCCGAGGGCCTCTACATATCCGATGGCCTGTTCGAGCGCGCCTTCAACGCCCGCGCCTAATCTTTTTGCTTCGATCACGCAGTGACAGTTTTCCGGGATTCTCGGCAGCCCGGAGAACACACACACGTCGATATTGCGCCACTTCACGGCAATCCTCTCGACGGGCCAACCCAAGGCGCGCAGGAGAGGAACGATGTAGTGCACAACCAACTCGTCCTCCATGGGTCGCTCCCCGAAAGAATCCACATCCCAGTAGAGTTTCGAGAGGTCATGGACTTGAGCAACAATCTCTTGCAACTCGACCGGTAGTGCGTCGAGTTCCGCTTCCTCCTCCGGCAGGCTCGGCAAAGTCCTGGTTTGCCAGTCCGTCGGCGGCGATCGAACAAAGCGATTCGCATACTCGATAAGGCTCGGTACCTGGATACGCGAAAGCCGAGGGGGGTGAGATCCAAAAACCCGTCCCCCGAAGTCGTACGGATCGGGAAGCGGGCACCATTGCACACGTCGTCCGTGCTGCAAGTCCCAGCCATTCACGTCGTCGAACTGCCGTAGGTACTGGTACTCGGATGCAACCAGGCCAACCGCACGAATGGTGGATAGGCCCGTCCGAAGTAGCAGCACGTCGCCCGTGCGCATCTCGTCGGCGAACCTGCGGACAAATCCGCCTTCAAAGTCCTCATCGGACCGATCAGAACGCCACTCTCCAGGATCGCCAGGACCGATCAGAGCGACGCCGTGGTTCAAGAATTGATCCGCATAGGACCGGTCAGAGGGGCCGGCAGATACTTGCCAGATTGCGTGCTTGTTGCTTTCGCTTGTCATGCCATCAACGGGGTACCGCCAACAGCATGGCATCCAGCAACCGCTTTTCCTGGCTGCCGCGCGGATACAGGGCGGAAAGCGCGTTAGCGAGCCGCAGAAAGTCGGGGCCGCGATCCTGCTCGGCCCCGATCAGTGTCCGTAGCGCGTTGGCGTGGCCACTGGCCTGTAACAGCATGGCTGCGTGTACTCGGTCCAGTGCGGTGGCATCGATTGTCTGAAGTTCGGCATCGCCGTCGAGGAGGTTCCTTTTTCTGTGGCGGCGCCTTGTCTTCGGCACGTCGTTCAATTCGGGAAAGAGCGTCTGTTGCAAGCTGGCATTCGGATCGCTCTCGATCCAGTCGGCGGCGGCTTGGGTGCCATTCTCGCCGAAAAGCGCCTTGGTCCGCTCAGCCACCGGCAGCAGTCGCACCACGCCTTTTTTCTGGCCGATGATTCGGTCGGTCCAAAGATCGAGATCAATGCCCATCGGTTGGGCGAAGCGGCGCACGACGTCGAAGGGGAGAGCAAATCCCTTGGCCGCTGTCTTGGAGACCGCTTCCTCCTCCTCATCTTCCTTCTTGCCGTTCTTATCTGAGACCTCAGTGCTCTGGAGGGTCCATAGAAAGAGCGCGGTCAGGCGGGCGTCCTCCTCCAGTGCTCCGGCTAGACCGTTGCGCGCTTGTGCCTCCGCCGTGCCGAGTACTTGCTCAAGCGCCGCGCGGCCAACGACTTCCCAGACTTTTTCCAGGTATTCGGGCAGACCGACCTTACGTCCTTCCGCAGTTTCGACCGCACCGTAGCGACTGAAGATCTCGAGCGCGGGACCAATGCAGGCAAAAACCAGATCCGCGCCACGGACGCCTTCGCCCTGGAGGTGTTCCATCCAGTCGCTAACACGGACAGGCAAGGAGCGCAGGGCCTCGGCCCAATCGCCGACTGGCGCGTCGTCCGGGCGCGGCCGACAAATCAGATGGACGCTGGTGGCGAGGGCTGCGGACTTTTGGGCACGTAGTCGCGATTTCATCTCCGTTGATATCGGCCAAGAGCCGGTAATTGTCCAACCACCGCGGATCATGCCGGAGAGCAGCGCCTCCCAACCCTCGGTCGTCTTATGTGCGAAGACAACGGAACCCACGCCGTCTTCGCGCAGCACACGGCGCCCCTCCGTGAAGGCGTCTGCCATCGTTTCCTCGAACCACGTGCGGTCCTTTGGTCGGCCGGCGAACTGCTTGGTTTCGTCCTGCACGACCTCGGCCGTCTTCGGTGAAAGTGGGTTGTCTGGATCGAACGGGTCGCGCAGCAATTGGTGATCGGGTAACGCACGTTTCAGCCAGACGAAGAAGAAGTCGGAGAGGTCCGCGTAGGGAACGGCATCGTAGTAGGGCGGGTCGGTGAACCAGACACCTGCGGTCTGATCGGGAAGAGGGTGTTCCGTTGCATCGGCGAGTTGAGTTTGCCCAGCCTGTTCGTTGCACGCTGCATCGACGACATCACCAATGAGCCTATACCCGCTTTTCCAATTTCCAGGAGCTTCGGCAGTAACCACGACCTCGGCAAAGTCCCAAACCATAGGTAGGGCTTGCCTGCCGAATGTGTGTTGCATCTTTTCTGCTACGGCGTTCCATCGCGTGCAAGACATATCGCTCATTGTTACGCGGCTGAATGCGCAGGCGAGCATCTGTTTTGTGCCGACGATCTTCGCCCTTTGTATGAGTCCGAGGAGTCCAATCAAGGCCACTTTCTGCCGTGCTGTGAACAGGTCGCCCCACTGGAGCATGCCGTAGCGCCGCACGCTGAAAGCTCGGCCGGCCCCAGAGCCTCCGCCAGCGGGTGTTGGCTCGTCCGGCACCGGACAGAGCTCCTGTTCGCCTCCGCGTTCCCACTCCGCAAGTATCTCGGACGCCCGTGTTTGCGCCTTCCACACCGCCGCGTAGTCCGCGTCTGTTGGCAGCCGGTAGTGTCGCCCTGCCTGTGTCGGGCGGAGCGTCACCACCGCGGTCAGTCGCGCTCCCCCTGTCCGCCGTCCCTCCGCGTCGAAAATAACGTCCGCGCCGCCGCGCTGGGCCGCGAGTTGCGACCGCACTCTCTCCGGCGGCAGCACCACAGCGCAACAAACGCAGCTCGCCTTCGCCCGGGTCACCGTGCCGCCATGCACCTCGGTGTCTGCCTTCGGCTCGAAAACCTCGAATTCGACCTGCGTCGGTTTTCCTTGGGACCGCGTCACCCGGCGCCGAAGCGCCCGCTTACGCTTCTCTTTCTTACACAGCCAAAACGACCGCATCAGTGGAATTTCGGCCCCACATTTCGGCGCTTCGCAGTACACAGTGCGCGCCCAGAGATAGGCGATCGGGGTCGCGCCGTCTGGGTCTTTCGGATAGAAATCTGTCAACTCTCGCTCAGCTTCCCCCTTGATCTTGTCGCCGACCTCACGCAATTCCTCTGCCAACTCCGGCCCGTGTCGCGGGATATCCTCCAGCATCACCTTCAAAATTAAGCACGCCACCGGGTTGAGGTCGCTAGCGAACGTTTCGCAACCGAGCCGTAGCGCTTCGAGCGGGATCGAGCCGCCCCCCGCAAACGGGTCCACGACCAGGGGCAACTCCTTCCCGTACGCCGCCTTCACGAGCGCACGGCCCGTATCGAGATAGGCACGTTTCCCGGCATTGTCCCAGTTGGCGAAATTGGCAATGAACTTCAGGATGATCTGCCGCAATCCCTCGTTCGGCACGATAGTCTCCGTCCATCCGCGCGGCCGCCCATCCATGCCGAGGAGAATCTCGCGGGCTTTCCGCTTGAACGCTTCCGGGCAGTGCTCGTCGCACGGGTCGGGTAGCAGCAACGCCATCAACACCGCCCGCGACGAGGCCAGCGGCCGCCGCGCCCACCATAGATGCAACGTCGACGGATGCCCGTGACGGATCGGCTTTTCCCGCACTGCGTGCTTAGAGACCTCCGCTATCGGAAAGTCCACCTCAGCCAGTCGCTTGCATTCCTTTGGAATCATGGGATTTCCACCTGCGCGAGGGAGCGAGCGTGTGGATGGCCCAACCGGACTCGTCGCGTCGTGGATCTCCATCCAGGATGATGATGCTTGATCCGCATCATTTACGTCCGTCCTTCCCGCTGTCGCCACGTTCCCTTTTCGTCATGGTCTTTGCCCTTTGTTTGGGACTCCCAGCCGTCACTTTGGCGCGTGAGATCCCCACGCCGGCCTTGAGAGGCCAGGCGCGTAAGTTTATTGCCTGCCGTGTCCTCTCAATTTCCGCGGCCAGAACTTCCTCGTCCGGCAGCGTAGTTCGATACTCCGCGGTCATCACTTTGTTCGGTAGCCCTTCAAGAGCATATCGAGCAACGGCCTCATCTTTCTGGGAGCAGAGAATCAGCCCGACAGGCGGGTTTTCATCCTCATGGACCCAGTGCTCCCGCGCGTAGTTCAGATAGAGGTGCATCTGTCCGGCGTCGGCGTGCGTGAATCTGCCAATCTTCAAGTCGACGACCACCAGGCATCGCAGACGCCGGTGAAAAAACAGTAGATCCACCCGATACCATTCATTACCGATGCGGAGGCGCCTTTGCCTTCCCATGAAGCAGAAGTCCCCGCCGAGTTCCAGGAGGAAGGTTTCCAGGCACCGGATCAGCGCTTCTTCGAGATCGCTCTCGGAGTACTCATCCTTGAGGTCCAGAAATTCGAGGACATACGGGTCTTTGATTTCCTCCTCGGGAAGCACAGCGTCTTCAGCCCGTGCCTTCCCGCCCCGGGTCAACATAGCGGCCTTATTCTTCGAGAGAGCCGTGCGCTCGTAGAACTGGGAGTCGATCTGCCGGTCGATTTGGCGTACCGACCAACCGCCGCGCAGGGCCTCGGTCTCGTAGAACTGGCGGGCACGCAAGTTCTTGACCGAGAGCAATCGCACATAGGCGGACCACGGCAGTGGAAAGCGTGAAGTGATGTCGGCCAGCGAGGATTCTGCAGACGCGGTTTCCGGTCTTGGGCTTGACGGGATCAATTCTGATTCTCCAGACGGTGTCTGGAGAATTCGCTGAGGGGGATACGTCTGGTAGAACAGGCGCATCTGCCAAATGTTCTGGCGAGAGAACCCTCGACCGAACCGCTTCGTCAAATCTGACGCCAGCCTTTCAATGAGCGCTGCCCGGTATTCGGCTCGGTCCTCGCCCGCCTGCTCGAACTCCACAATGTACCGTCCGACGAGCCAGTAGGCGGCAGTCATGACGGCGTTCACGGAGCGGGCCGCCGAGCGTCGGGCCGCGTCGATAAGCCCGGTCACATCGTCGACGACCGATTGGTACTGCTCCTCAAGCACCGCAGATTTCTCGGTCGGCGGCGTCATGGCGTTTCCTTCCCCCGATCAGGGGCTGCGTTGTCCCGGATGTCCATCGGCTGCGTCATGGCGTTGACGTCCAGCCAGTAGTGCTGAACCTTGGTGACTTCATGCCAGGGGAATCGAGCCGAGTCTTTGATCGGTTCCTGCAGTTCAGGCGCGCTCGCGCAGTTGGTCACCACGTAGAGCCAGAAGCAGTCGGGACGATCCTCGGCGACGCGACGTTCGTTTGGCGTGAGCAGGATACTTCCTGTAGCGGCAGCAAGACCCTTCACTTCGATCAGGCGCAACTCGCCTGACTGCAGATCGAGGCTGGTCACGTCGTAGCCGAGGTTCTTCTCATGGACGTCATAGACCTTACGTCCCCGCGCGGTCTCGTATTCTATGACCACCCGCATGGCGGTCATCTCAGTTTCGGGGTGCGGGCGCAGGCGATGGACATCCAGCGTGCTGCGTTCTGGGTGGGGCAAGATGAGCACACTTGCCAGCCGCTCGACGCCCTGCAGTGTCACCGCCCGCTGCCGCTTGAGCTCCTCGCGCCGCCGCTCCCGCCGCGCCAGCACCTCCGCGTGGCGGCTTTCGGCCTGCGCGAGACGCCCCTCGGCACCAGTGACCTCATTGGCCACTTCGTCTGCGGCGCGGCCGATTTCCTCATCGATCCGCAGTAGGACCTCGGTCAAGGAGAGCTCAACGTGTTCGCCGATACGTTCCACCTCAGCCAGTCGCTCCGCACGAACCTCCTCGATGAAGGGTACCAGGGCGTTCGCGTTGAGCCAGGTGGTCGCCTCCGGGAGGGTGGCTACGGACGGCAAATCATCGGACACCGCGCCGGGATTCATGTCGCCGAGGACATCCGGCTCGCGGAGGCTAGGGGAACCGTCGTTCGTCAGTTCCAAGGTGAATAGACGTTCGTGGATGACTTGGCCAAGGCCATCCACGACTCGTGCACGGTAGAAATCGAGCCGCGCCGGAGCTTCGTGCGCCAGTGAATGGAAGCAGGCGCCCCTGGCGAAGGCGGCCTGCCCTGTGTCAAGGCTGTGCCGGCGCAGAGCCTCGAACAGCGGATGCCCGGGAGTCACCCATTCAAGACTGTTCGCCGCGGCCGTATCGCGGTCCGTCGACAGGCGTGGGTAGCGGATCGCCAACTCCGCGAGTTTCCAGTTTGACTCCCGCTCGTATTTCTTCAGGATAGACGGTGTTCGACCCGGTTGAAACGTATGGGCCAGCTTGCTTACCGGCTTCAAGGAGAAGCCCGCGTCGTGGGCGGAGTCCACGATAAATCGCGTAATGGTCTCGGGAACAACGCGTCGTTCCTGCGCCCGGGCCCTTCGCTCAATGAGCATGTCGAGGTTGAGTTTCTTAGCGGCTAAGCCTTCTAGCGCCGTCTGGCAAATGGCGCGGAAATGGCCCTCATCCACGCCCCGCAACAGCCGCTCCTCGAGATCGGCATCGCCCAACTTGCCCGCGTAGTAATCCCGGAGCACGCGCTCGACGTGGGCAGCCGGCAACACCTCGCCCACGACGTTGAACACCGCGTCGTCGTCAAGCGCATCGCGGATTACCTGGAGCTTGTCCAAGAGGCGTTCGAGCACCCGGCCCTCGATAGTGTTGGTGGCAACGAAGTTGAAGATCAGGCAGTCGTGCCGCTGACCGTAGCGATGGATGCGGCCCATGCGCTGTTCGAGCCGGTTCGGGTTCCATGGAATGTCGTAGTTAAAAAGGATGTGACAGCACTGAAGGTTGATGCCTTCACCGGCCGCCTCCGTCGCCACCAGAACCTGGATGGCGCCCTCGCGGAACTGCTGTTCGGTGTAGAGTCGAGTCCCGAGTTCATCGCGGGAGCCGGATTTCATGCCGCCATGGATGCACCCGACGCTGAAGCCCCAGGTTTTCAATTGCTCCATCAGGTAGTCCAGGGTGTCCCTGAACTCTGTGAATAGCAGTAAGCGCTGGTCGGGACGGTCAAAAAATCCCTCGTCTTGCATGATTTTCCGAAGATGTCCGAGTTTCGCCTCGGTACCCGCACCCTCGACGGCATTCGCCTCTTCGGCCAACTCCAGAAGCTCGGCAATCTCTTCACGTACCTGGTCGGCGTTGCCGGCCAACGTGATCGCCTCCAGCATTCTCTCTAGCCTCTCACGCTCGGCGTCCTCGAACTCATCGAGTTCGTCCCAGTCGGGAAGGTCCGGCGGCACCTGCCGTACCAACTCTTGAGCGCGCTTGAGGCCCGCATCCAGTCGCTTTGCGCGATTCTCAAGCGACCGCCGCATAGCGTAGGTACTCGAGGCGAGACGCCGCTGGTAAAGCGACATCAAAAACCCGACCGCCCGAGCCCGCGGATCGTCGCCCTGCGCCGCGGCCCGAGCACTCTGTCGCTTCACGAACCGCGTGATCTTCTGGTAGAGCTCGAACTCAGGACCATCGATAGCGAAGTCGGCAGTGCGCGGGATGCGCTTGGTGAAAAGAGGCTTCGCGGCCCACCCTCCATCCGACTCACGCTCCGGGAAATAGACCATCGCCTCCTTCGTGCGACGCAGGTAGAAGGGTGCCCGCCTCCGTTCCATGGCCTCGTGGATCGACTTCACGTCGGCGTAGGCGTCCCTGTCGAGCAGCTGTAGAAACAGCGTGAAATTCTGCGGATCACCCTTGTGGGGTGTGGCAGTCAGCAGCAGCACGTGATCGCTACTGTCGCGCAGCAGTTCCCCAAGCTTGTACCGCTGGCTCTTGTGGGTCTCATCCCGCGCCGACATCCGGTGTGCCTCGTCCACGATGACCAAGTCCCAGTGGACCTGCCGTAGTCCGGGCAAGATCTCCGTGCGCTTGGCCAAATCAAGCGAGGTGATGATCTGCTTCTGCTCCATCCACTGATTGACACCAAATTGATCTCGGATGTCGCTGCCCTTGAGCACCAGAAACTTCTCGTCGAACTTCTCCTTGAGCTCGCGCTGCCACTGAAACGAAAGGTTGGCGGGACAGACAACGAGCACTCGCTCGATGAGGCCCCGCAGCTTGAGCTCGCGGACCAGGAGACCGGCCATGATGGTCTTCCCCGCCCCCGCATCGTCGGCCAGAAGGAAGCGCACGCTGGGAAGTTTGAGGAGGTGCCCGTAGACCGCTTCAAGCTGGTGCGGCAGCGGGTCCACACGCGAGATGGAAAGCCCGAAATAGGGGTCGAACTCGTAGGCAATGCCGAGCGAATAAGCTTGGAGGGCGATCCGCAAAAGCCGCCCATCGCCATCGTAGGTGAGAGCAGAGTCGGCGATACTCAGGTTCGAGATGTCATCCGACGTCAGCGTGACCCGGCGGAACCTCTCTGAGCGCTGCCCGACGAGACCCGCTACCCAGACGCCGAAACCGTTGGGCCGAACTGTCTCCACTTGCATCGGTTCGCTAAACAGCGGACCGGTCAGAACTTGCCCTTCGCGGATGGGCACTTCAGCATTCAACGGCGACTCCCTGCTCTCAGCTATAAAATGCACGACTTCATCTGACAGTCCGCCATGACAGCCGGAGAGGCATTGCCAGTTTCTGTGGAGAGGAACTCCTCCCTGGCCGACTCCAGCCTGCCGTAGGGTTTCTTGCCGAAACGGATCTTATAATAGATCTTCTTGAGCTCGGTCTTGTGAAACCGTTCGCAGATACATCCGGCTGGAACGATCGGTGCGGTTGTGGTATGCGGCTTGATTATGGTCAACTCTACCTGTCCAAGAAATCAGGGGAGGTACAGACTTCTCTTCCACCAGCTCCCCGGTCATGAAGTTGAGAACTCCAGCCCGCTGCATGCCCGCTGCGCCTCCCGCGCCCTTCGAGGTTTCGTTCGCCCAGTTCGTGGAAGAGCAGCTCCGCCCGTTGCTGCCACCCGAGCCGGCTATCCTCCAGTATCACCGGGAACTGATGCGGTACATCGCTGGCGCTAGGGCGCTGTTCATCACGCGAAGGGTCAGAGGTCAGACGCGGGGCAAGAGCGTCTGCACCCTCGATGGAACCCGGTTGCTGCCGTCCGATAACTCCCCGGCTTGGTGGTGGCACATGAGGATGTTCCATGAAGTCGACGTCTCCAGTGAGAACTTCGCCGAATTCGTGAAGACCACACCCACCCATATTTTTGAGGTCTCCAAGTACGACACCGTCTACACCGCTGGTTGGCACGCAGCCCACATTCTCGATGCCAAGGACGGCGATGTCGATTGGCGGTCGTGGACACGGGCCAATGCGGCGCGGCGGTTCGTGCGGAACGTACACCCACTCAACCTGTTCTATGTGCCCAAGGCCGATTGGCAGCGAGTTGGGCGAGACCCGGAGCTGACCGGGTACGTTGCGTCTGTATACGCTACGCGATGGCCGGATATCTGGGCAGAGTTCACTGCGGTGGCGGGTGTTCCGGCTCTGCGGCCGGATGCCGCTGACAGGATCCTCCGCATCGATCGCCACGCCGCGTCGACCAGAAGTTCCGATGTGCTCGATTCGAGGCCAAGTAGACGGAACAGTATGAGATCGTCCGACGAGACGCCCTGGGGCTTCGTCCTCGGAACCCGCGAACCTAGGCAGATCGCCCTGATTCTGAGCCGGCACCCCGACGCCGAAACGTACCGGCGCCGATTCGTCAAGGGGCTCACACTGGAGCGGTTCGTGGCCTTTGGGAACGCGCTGCACAACTACACACGGGCGAGCAAACTGAGGAAGCTTGCACCGGATGATCTGGTACGTCAGGCCGAGGTTGGCTTCAATCGGCTTGAGAGGTGGATGGCCGAGTCATGCGAGAAGTGGATCGCGACGCATGCATCCGACGGCGTTCGTGCGCGAGGCGGCTCTGGCAACGCCGAATCCAGCGAATCGTCGTGCTGGACCGGAGCGATCAGTTTGCTTCGTCAGGGATCGGATGCTGGGCTCGAAGCGGTCGGCCGCCGCGATCTGGCCGGCCTGGTCACGGCGGCTCTACGGGTCGTGACTGGTCCGTACGAGACGGCGAGACGCCGACGGTCACATCTGAACGGTTGATGTGGATGCTGGTCGCGCCGGTCCAGCAAGACACGCGGAAGGTTCCCGAAAGTCAGCTTGTACCGGTAGCCTGCGGTCATCACCAGCCTGAACGCCCCGTTCCGCCGGATGTATTGGTACCGCTCATTGCCTGGATTCATCCGTAGCAAGCGGCACAGTGCGAGCATCCGGCCCATGAAACCGAGCTCCGGATCGGCCTCGCAGGCTACTACCATCGCGTTGACCTGGTCGAGCATCTGGAAGGGGCGCAGCAGCATGGCGTCCGGCGTCCTCGGCTCGGGCCGGACAATCTCAGCCGGTTTCAGGCCCGTCGTCTCGCTTCACGTGTGTTCCGTCTCCCACACACCGGGACACCACTGGGGCAGATTCCTGGCTGTGCTACCGCTCAAACCCTGCGCCACAGCACAAATGAACGAGAGCTTCAGACCTAGTAGTAGGTATCCGCGAGCCCAAGGATCTGTTGATAGAAACCGAACTCTATACAGCGCACGGGCCGCCTCCCGATCCTCCGCCACGAATCACTACGAGGGCTGCTCGAACTGGTCGGGAAGCTGGAACTCGTCTTGATTCGGTGTGCTCGTCGGACCCTTCAGGCTGCATGAATCAGCCAGACCCGGCCATCCCTGGTGCCCGGTTGTCAAGGGACTATTGCGGTCTCTGTGGTTCCGTGGCAGCCTATCGTTCACGGATATTCTGAGTGGTGTGCACAGCAATAGCCGTTGCGCTAACAGTGTGAGCCCACTCACTGGCGTTACTCACGCCCGTTTTTGTCAAGGTGTTGAAAGATGCTGCCGCTAGGCGAGGCGCAAGTCGTCGGAAACATTGCCGAGCTGCTTTACGATTTTCTGCCGGGCAGCGGCAACCGACGGACTGCCCCCGCGCACAGATTATCGTGTCCGCTTGATTCTCTTCCGCCACTGTTTCCACATCTGCTTAGGCATAACCTTCTTTTCCGGAAATCGGATCCCTTCTGCCCGCGCAAGTCGGATCATTTCTCGTAACTCTGTTTCGAACTCCTTGGGCAGTAGATGGGGGCGAAGCTCAGCAAGTTTCTCGCCGTGACAGTCCCGTAGCCTGCGTCCACCACCACACGGACACGCCATGAACGGCGGAGCACAATCATCCGCTAAGCACTTCAGCAGCTTCATTGCTCCAACGTGAGAGGTTTCGAAGAAATCCATGTAGTACTGGAGCAATCCGTGTGACCCATGCCGAAGGTCACCAAAGGGCAGCTTTCCGTAATCTCTCTTGTAGCTGTAGGCGAAGAGGTAGGGGATGACTTGATCCTCTATGAAGCAGAGTAGGTTCTTATGGACCGCGAATCTTAGGCGAACCTCGACAGGGGCCCCAAGGCAAAAGTTGCCTGCCGCCATGAAGTGACCAAAGTCTTTTTGGATTCTTCCTTCCGTCTCGAAAACGAAAGGGGGTGAAGCGGGATAGTCCTTTAGTATCCACAAATCCAAGAGGTAATGATCTGAAACCGTGTGGGATGCGTACTCTATCGAAAAGCCGACACGACCGCGTATCAGGAGCAGACCCGACGGGTGGCGAAGAAGCTCCAGGTGTGGGTGCCGGGCCTGCGCCTCGGTTACCTGATCGATCACGAATTGTTCGACTCCTTCATCCACGATGGGTCAGGGGCTCCATGGCTTACTTGGTCGCGACGGAAGCTCGATCACCGGAGTTGTTGGGCGCTCGGATTTACGCGGCGCGAGTACTATTGGCGCAACTGCGGCTGCACTTTCCTGGAGAGGCTTCTTATTGGAGTGCTTTTCCATCACGGCTTCGGCGTCACGTTTGCCAAAGGCTTCGTGCAGATAGTCTCCGATATTCGCAAATCCTTGGTCCGTTAGGAGCTCGGTGTACTCCTGCTCTAGTACACTGAGCCATTCGAAGAACAGCTCTGCCTTGCGCGGTGTTTCTGTCCACTTGTCGGCGAAGTTCTCCTCCGGGTTCACGGGATTCGGCACCCACCATGCGCCGTCTCGATTCTCGATGTAAGCGCGCATGCGAGGTACCACGTCCAGCACGGCATCCGCGAGGTCGCTTTCGTTGTTGTAAGCCTGTGCGGCGAGCGTGGTGATGATGATCGAGATCGGCTTATCTTCATCGTCGTTGAAGCGCACGTCTCGGTGGCGCTTGAGGATCTGGATAAGCCGCTGAAGCGGGGTGCGGACGTCGAAGTCTTCGATTTCCTCCACCTCTGCGTGTATTTCCATCGCCCGGAGTTGCTTGGCCTCTTTGAGGCTCACACGCATGCGGTCCTTGAACCAGGCAATGTATCCCTTTGGATTGCTTCGCGGCCACTCTGAGTAGGGCTCGCTCCAGGTCTTGCGGTCGGTCAGTAAGATTGCAGTCTCCGCCCACTCCTTTGGCACGCCGAGGGCAACAAGCCAACCGCGATCATCCGGGATTGCCGGGAGCACATCCAGATGAGCGTTGTTGCATAGATCGGGGCGGAGATGGAATTCGCCCTTTCCCAAGCGGTAGCGTCAGGCGATACGTTCGAACACAGGCCGTCCGAGTGCGGTCATTGTGTTCAGGACTTTCTGGCCGACCTGGATCTCCGTGATCTGCCTGGAGAAGCTGCGGGATCTGAGTCTGGGGCCGATGACGCTCTTCCACCGGCCGATCTGCGTTTCTATCCGGCTGCGCGGGTTGTACCCTGTGGCCACTTGCCAGGCCATGCGGCCGTTGCTGCGGATCTCGGCAATATGGCGATCCCGAACGGTTGGATCCCGCGCTGATTGCGGTCGGGTCACTGCGTTCTTTGGAGGCGGTATAACCACATCCAGGGTCTCCCCATACCGTTCCCTCAGCAGATCCCGTGTGGACGCTCCATCATAGGCGCCGTCCGCCAGAAAGCCCGTGACAGGGGCATCGAGTTGATCCAGGAGCCCGGGTAAGGCGGTGCTGTCTCCAACGTCATCGTGAGTCAGATTGGCGCAAACAATCGCACCGCTATGGAGGTCCAGTCCGAGGTGGAGTTTGCGCCAGCGGCGGCGTATTCCCCTGGTTTTATGCTTCTGCGCAAGCCATTCTCCTTCTCCGAAGATCTTGAGGCCGATACTGTCCACCACCAGATGGACAGGCACAGACCCGGCTTGCCTCATCACCTGAGCGATGCTCAAGCCGTTTGCGCGACGCGACAGTGTGGAGTAATCCGGCACCCGTATATCCAGCCCCATGAGCGTGCCAATGGAACCCATCAGCCCCTGCGTTTGTCGCAACCCAAGCCGATACGCCGTGCGCAGCGTCAGGCATGTCTCGATCGCCAAATCCGAGTATCTCCGCTGGCCACCCCGTGACGTGCGGCGCGGCGCGCGCCACACACTTTGAGCCTCATCACTGACCCAGATCGTCAGATCACCCCGCTGGCGCAGGCTCTCGTTATATTCCGCCCAGTTGATCACCCGGTACTGTGCCTTATCAAACTTGTGTCGTCGGGCTGCGTTGAACTTATGTGGCATCTAAGTTATCCCCGGTGTTGAAAAACACAATGATAAGACATCCTTCGGGATGATCCATGCAACAAGGTCGATTCGAAGGAGCTTCCTGGGTTCCAAGGGTCTGGCGGAGAAAATGGAAAACGATGATGATTCGTGTGAATGACGAGAGCGAGATGATGATCGACGGCAGAAAAGTCAGGAGCGTGAGCAGGATCAGCATCTGCACGGGCAGATTCATCTGAATTTGACCGTCGCCGCCGCTTACATCGATGCTGATATTGGGCGTCGTCTGCAGGAGCACCAGGAAAAAGGGTGGAGGGAGAAAATTCATTTAGGAAGTTTTTCGAGAATAGAAACAGCTTCTCGAGTCACTCCAAGGAGGAGCTCGTCGTCGCGAACTTTAACGACCATGACACGGCAACGATCGCCGAGATGAAGCTGTTCGATTACGGCCATACTGGTCGGACCAGCCATCGATGGCACATATTTCTTGAGGAATTTCAAACCAAAGATCATCACTCCGGCAATCAGAACGAGTGCTCCTATGACTTCTATGTAAAGCATTACTTCACACTCACAGCGGGGTGATTTCTGTGATTCTGACTCCCGCGCTGTCCTCGACGGCAACGACTTCACCTCGCGCAACGGGTTGCCCGTTTGCGCAGATTTCGAAGGGCTCTCCAGCCGGCTTGCCAATACGGAAAACCTTGCCCAGCTTGAGTCCTGCAAGCGCCTTAAGCGACACCCGCAACCGCCCGATCTCAATCGTCAGCCGAAACGGCACGTCCGCGAACGCCTTCAAGGGGTTCGAATTGGGCATTGCAGGCGTTCGGGTGGCGACCGGCGGCGCCAAAGGCGCTGTGGCTGCCGAAGGGGCTTCGGGAACCTCTGGGGCTGCAAGTCCCCCACCTGGAATCTGGGCAAGATCCTGGTCGGTCATAACTGAATAACGAACTCTGTGAACATGACATCAACAACTTTAGGTTCGTGGAAATAGGGTTCGAGGCTCTCGAGGATTTCAGCGCGAAGATGATTTTTTCCTTCTTCGCCAAGGATCTCTTCCGACGTTTGCCGGCTGAGCATCTGCAAGATGATGTCGCGGGACTTTGACAGGACCGCAGTGTTCTCGAAGACTTCTTCCACCATCGTCTTGTCGTCCACCATCAAACTGACACTCACCCTGAGGTAGCGGGGAAAATCCGTATCCGCAAGGTTTACAACGAAGGGTTCCATTGGGATGACGGCTCCGTTTTCCATGAGCTCACGCAGGGCAGCGGCTTCGCCATCAACGCCGGGATGATCTTCGGCCCCCGCTCCCGAGATGACACCGCTTCGACTGAGGAGAACCCAGGACACCACACCACCGCCCGCGCTTGCCGCAAGAACAAGAATCACAAGCGCCAATGCCTTTGCGACCAATGGTGCGAAACCCTTTGCTCTGCCCGAAGACGGTTCGGATGCTCCAGCTACAACTTGTTCTTCGTCTGACACAAAATGCCTCCGTGAATCTGGTTTACCGTGCACACGGAAATGCACGCGATGTTCCAAGGTTCACAGGCGCATTGGATCGGACCAGCAAAATGCTGGTAATAGGAAGGTTACGGGACTTTCAAGTCCAAACTACAGAACCGGACCGACACCGGTCCGACATCCAAACCGTCAACAAACCTCAGAACGCGCCAAGGGCTTGACCCACTGGCAAGGCTATTGGCGGGACCATTGGCGGGACCATTGGCGGCTCCACGAGTGTGACCGTTGGCGGCTCCAGCCAGTGTCGCCGCTACACCCTTGGCGGGACCATTGGCGGCTCCACGAGTGTGACCGTTGGCGGCTCCAGCGAGTGTGACCGTTGACGGCTCCACCAGTGTCGCCGCTATGGACTATTGACGTGTCGTGGCTGGCGTCCGGTCAAGCGGCCATCGGCACCTACAACTAATGGCGTGAGCGGTAACCGGGGTCAAGGCCGACGAAGGCCGGTCAGTCGAAATAGCGATGTGACATCCCTCGAAGAATTTCCCGAGCCTCCAACGCCTTCTGCTCGATCACCTCGTAACGGGCTTTTACCTGGCCTTCAGCAGCGTCCAGCTTCAACAGTTCTGACGACGTCAGTATCACGCCGACCCGATTGTTCAGGTCGTGTATGGCTGCCCTTAAGTATTCCAGTTCCTCAGATGAGGGAGCGTTATCTTCAATCATGGCTTTCGACGGTAGCAATTCCCTTCTGAAGTGACAAGTGACAAACAGCGGCGACACTTGTTGGAGCCGAGGACGTCGAGTGGTCGGTGACAAGTGACACACCAAGCAATCCGACGTGTCACTTGTCACGCGTCACTTCCTGTTATCGATTCAAATTCATCGTTTCCTGCAGAATCTCGTCAGTGGAACTGATCATCCGTGCGTTCGCCTGATAACCCCGCTGGTAGGTGATGATCTTCGTGAACTCGTTGGCCAGATCGACGTTCGACAGCTCCAGTGCACCTCCCACCAGTCGGCCACAGCCGCCCTGTCCCGGGATTCCCAACAAGAGCGATCCCAATGCCGTCGACTCGGCGAAGAGGCCGTTACCTTGCTGCGTCAAACCGTCTTGGTTGTTGAACTGAGCAATGGCGATCTTGGCCACTTCCAAGGTGACTCCGTTGCTGAAGAGACCGGCGACCGCCCCATCCGGCAGAATCGACAATGTTTTCATGTCTCCGGGAGCGACGCCGTCCTGGTGGCTGAACGATATGTTACTGGCTGACGCCAACCCAGTCGCGTTGGGGTCGCCACTGGCCGAGACCAACTTCCACACCGTGCCCGATGGATTCAGTGTCCCACTGTTCGAGAACGACGGTATCGTCACGGCGGGCGGCGGAACGGGCAGATCAGCGACCGGCGGCAGCGGACTGGGCGCCGCCCCCGTGTAGACCGATATCAGAGTGCCGTTGCTGTCGAAGACCAGGGACCCGGCTGCCGGCGGTGTCGTGGCGACCGCTCCGGTAAGCAAGCTGAACCTATTCGTACTGGTCGCGGGGATACCTATCAGGTCTGTTTCAGGGATAGTGATGTCGAAGGACCAGGTCGCGTCTGTCGCGGTCACCGCCGTCTTGACGAATTCAAGAGTAGCCAGGTGGGATTGACCCAGGGGATCGAAAATTGGGGTCGCCGTTGAAAAAGTTTCGCCGACCGCGGCGCCCCCATCCAGATTGAGGGCCAGCTCAAACTCTGATGTTGCTTTTGAATTTCCGGATTTGGTCAGGATCGTGATGTCAGCGAGCTCACTGTTGGTATCTATAATCCCTGTGATCGGATCCCTGGGGAAACCCTGGACTTTGTGTCCAGTCGGCGTCACCAGTTTGCCTTCAGCATCGACGTGGAAGTTGCCCGCCCGCGTGTAGAGCTGTGCAGTGCCATCGCTGACCACGAAGAAACCTGTTCCCTGAATTGCAACGTCCGTTGGGCTGTTCGTCGTTTCCAGACCGCCCTGGTTAAATACCGATGACACGCGGCCGAGCTGCACGCCCAATCCAATGTTGGCGCCGTTACCATCGGCACCTGTAATCGATTCTCCAAGCACGTCCTGGAACGTGATGTTGGTCGCCTTGTATGCAACAGTATTCAGGTTTGCGAGGTTGTTACCGACAGCGTTCAATCCCACAGTGTTGCTTTGAAGCCCAGACAGGGCGGTCGAAAAGGTCGTAAATGACATTTAATTCTCCTGAATTCCCATCAGTTGATTTCTCGTTTAAGCAAAAACTTCCGCAGCACCCGATTCTGTCGAATCTGGACCCGCGCTTGCGTCAATCTGCCCCAGGGCCTGCTGGACGTCTTCCATCACTTCCCGGATATTGATTAATTCTTCGAGGCTGCTGAACTGCGCCAGCTGAGCTACAAACTCCGTACCGTCCATCGGATTGAGAGGGTCCTGCGATTCCAGTTGAGCGACGAGCAACAGCAGAAACTGCGACTTCTGCTCCTCGGCCTTTGACGTTGTACTTTGCGGACCCTGCTCGGTCAGGGATGGGGGTGTAATATTCTCAATCATGATCTTGCTCCTTGACACCACTATAAGCACGCTTCGGACCGAACGGTTCTTGCGCGTAAGTAGTTTAAAATAAAGACATATTCAACATGCAGACACGAGCTTTTGGATGAAACTTTTCTCCGCCTGGCACTTTTTGCTTATGTGGGCTCTCTGTCTTGCCGATACACCTCATCACCCGGTGGTAGCCTATTTCAGGCCGCGACAGGAAAACAATTGAAACGCAAAGGTGCATTGACGCAGGGTTGCAAAGACGAAAAGAAAGAAGCAAGGCCTGCCCCGGCAGAGTCGGGCCAGGGCGGTCAGGCTTGGCAACAATGCCATTCGAAATTCATGATGGTTTGGCGGGAAGAACCGTTTACACCTTATGACTTTGCGGCGAAACGTCCTGGGCCCTGTGGTAACAACGTGTGAGTAAAATCCTACCTAGGCAGTGAGACTGACGACGGAGTCGGTGTCGGAGGCTTCGAACTCGGTCATGAAGTCGCGGTCTTCAATCTCGGTCACAGCCGATGCGGCATGCCCGAAACCGCGTCCGTCATCCCGATGCCGTTGGTCCGAATCCGTTCCGGTATCGAAACGTCCCGAGAACTGGACACCGGAAAGCGGGACTTGCTCGCGGGTGAACGATTCCAGAAGGTTGTGGATGGATGCTTCCAGACCGGCACGAATGAGTGCCGGGGCATCGAATCGAACGGCTATTGCGCCTCGATTCTCACTCAACTGAACACGCACACCTGCGTCGGCCTCCCCAACCATCATGGTTACCCGCCGCGCAGGATCAAGAGAGAACTTCGGCAGGTTGATAGGCTTTACCGGCTGGGCCGGTCGGGCCAGTTGGGCTTCAGTGTGAGAGGCTGACCCACCCGTCTCAGCCGGGATCTCGCTTGTCATCTGAACAAAGGAACGGGTCGATCGTGTCTCGACCGTGTTGAGGGAACCATCCGACGTCATCCCTTTTGAATCCTCCGCGGTCGTCGGACGGATCTCCCGTCCGTTCACTATGTAGGTTGACGTGATCTTCGATTCGAGAACGGCGCCAGAGGGAATCGCGGCCTCAGGTCGGTGGGCCTGGGTAGTCGCCGTGTGGCTATTGACGCTATCAGACACTGAGGCACTCTCCCTGCCAGCGGGGAAACGCCCGGCAAGACCGGCCAGGGGGTGATGGCCCTCTGTCGCAGGCGTGGGTTCACGCCGCGGGTTCGTGGACACGACAGCTTCCGATGAAACGACCGCAGTCTGCGGTCTAGCCGTTGCATCGGATGCTGAACGGCCTTCAGCGGTTACGACCATCCGATTGACTCCGAAGCTTGCCAGATCCAAGGACTCGAGCGATTTCCCATCGCTGGACGGGACAACGGGATTCGACACCCCTGGGCGCATTACTGATGGAGACGTCGGGGCGACGCTTTTCGAAGTAACGCCGGCGGCCCCTCTTTCCCGTGCCAATCGTGTCTCCCCACCGATCTCCAGATTCCGCGATCCCGATGCCTCGACTAAGTCTTCACCAGCGACCTCCATCCGACGGACTCCAGAGCTTGGCGAATCTGCCGATCGTATCCGCCCACCGGTCTCCAGATTCCGCGGGACCAATGCCTCTGCAGAGTCTTCACCAGCAACCTCCATCCGATTGACACCGACGCTTGCCAGATCCAGGGATTCAAGCGATTTCCCTCCAACAGGCCCGACAACGGGATTCGACACCCCCATATGGACGACTGCTGGGGACTTCGTGGCGCCGCTTGTCGAAGTAACTTCGACGGGCCCGCTCTCCCCTGCTGATGGTGTCCACCCACGTGTCTCGGGATTGCGAGCACCCAAAGCCTCCACAAAGTCTTCAGCGGTTCCCGATAAAGGCCCCGGTTCCACATTCGGACCACCCGGCGCCCGCAGGCGAGCAATCGAGGAATCTAGAGATCGGGAGGCCACCTCTTCGGCCAGGTCAAAATGCGTCAAGTCGCCGGGTTCGACAGAACCAACGCTCGAAACCGAACTCTGAGGCGCATCCAAAACCACCACAGCAACCTCATCACTGGACGGAATCAGCGCCGTAGTAGCTGGAGTTGCAGGCGCGGGCTGGGATAGGGTTTCAGGAAACGTTTTGCCATAAGCTGTCGCAGTCTCCACCCCGGTCTCGGCAAGCAGCGCCTCGAACGAAGCGCTGTCGGAATCCGTCTTCGGGCCCTTGGCAGGCGTCGCCCTGACAACGGATTCGACCGCCGACGGGACGTTGAGTTGCCTTAAGTCTTCCACTATTGACTTTCAGGATCGTTTCCAGTTTTCCGCCAGTGTGACGAAATCGATGCTTCATCGGTCATTTTCTGCATCAAGATCCTTTCGTTCTGCGACACTTCTTGCAATTGGCGTTCCCGAAGCTTTTCGACCGTCTTGTACTCACGCAGGGCCTCTCTCCACTGCGCGCGGTGTTCGTCCCGCTTAGCCCTTGTTTCTTCAATATCTTGTCGGATTCTGGTCAGACAATTTCGGCCCGTCTGGATCACCTGTTCCCATCGTTGCAGACCGAGCCCCGTCTGTCCGTCTGCATGGGGAAATTCTTCCATTGTCTGGCGGATTCTACTCTCTTCCGAGTCACGCCGTTCCTCGAAGCCCCGGATCCGAAACTCGCACTCGCGGGTTCGCCCCTCGGCTTCGTCGGACAGCGATCTGGCGCACCTTGAGGATCCGGCTGAGCCGTTCTAGGCGTTTCCGTGCTTCTGTCATTCCCATTCGTTCAGCCGTCGTGGCCTAGCAGCCCGTGGCAGAAGTCTCGAGGGCCGCGTTACGGCCAAGCGGGGCCGGATTCTAGGAGGCGACGACGCTGTAATGCTCTTTCATTGCAAGGAGTTGGCGACAACGAAGACGGCCCCGTTTCGCCGTAACCCTTTGGGCGCAGGGGGGTTCGGGCCACAGGCTTTGTCCCTCGTCGGTCACGATGAAAAGACATCGTTCCACTCCTCACTTCGCGCCTGCAACCCGAAGACCCCTGCGCGCGGCCCTCGAGACTTCTGCCACGGGCTGCTATACAAACAATGGGGGCAGAGCCGTGCCACAGCTGAGTGGTTCGGCTCAACTACGAAGTGGTGCACAGGCCTGTCCCCAATTGGTTACAGGGTACGGTCCGGGTACATCGTTTACATATCTGTCCGGGTACATGGTTTACAGATCGATCACGATGAAGTCCTCCGTGGAGGACTTCATATGCCCTGGGATCAATCAACGACCATGGATCAAAAACGATTATTTATTGCCGATTATCTTACTCGATCTTTCTCGATCGTCGAACTGTGTGCGCGCTACGGGGTGAGCCGGCCCACCGGATATAAGTGGATTGACAGATTCTTGGAGAATGGCCAATCCGGATTGGAGGAGCGTTCCCGTCGTCCTGTCGGCTGCCCGCATCGGACGTCAGACGATGTGGTGCGGCGGGTGATCGATCTGCGCCGCAAACATCCTCACTGGGGGGCCAAGAAGCTTCTTAAGATCTTGAATACCCGGCATCCCGAGGTCGACTGGCCCGCCCGATCGACGATCTCGGAACTGCTGAAACGTCATGGGCTTGTGGAGAAGAAGCGGAGACGCACCTATCCGGGTCATCCGGGCAAGCCCGTGACTTCAATGGATCGGTCCAATGATGTCTGGTGTGCGGACTATAAAGGCGAGTTTAAAACTGGGGATGGCATCTATTGCTATCCGTTGACGATCACCGACGGTTGCACCCGGTATCTGCTCGCATGTAAGGGCCTCTACTCGACTAATCATGTTCGCGCGAAGTCCGTATTCAAGAGTGTCTTCCGGAACTTCGGTCTCCCTGCAATCATCCGGACCGATAACGGGCCGCCGTTCGCCACCACGGCCATCGGGCGACTGAGCCGGCTATCGGTCTGGTGGATCCGCCTCGGAATCTTCCCCGAATTGATTCAGCCCGGCCGGCCAGATCAAAACGGCCGACACGAACGCATGCACAAAACCTTGAAACAAGAGACCACTCGGCCGCCAGCGGCCACGATGCGGGCTCAGCAATTCCGGTTCAATCGTTTTGTTGAGGAATTCAACACTGTGCGTCCCCATGAGGCGCTGGACCAGGAAACGCCCGACTCCCGCTATCAAACCTCTTCACGGGAGTTTCCGTTGGGCCTGCCTCCCATCGAGTATCCGTCTCATTTCGAAACGCGGCTGGTCAGTCGGAACGGGGGATTCCGGTGGTCGGCCCATCGTGTTCCAATCACCCAACACCCTTGAAGGTGAGTACGTCGGACTCGAGGAAGTCGACGACGGCGTCTGGGATGTCTACTTCGGCACCGTTCGTCTCGGACAAATGGACGAACGGACCTTTACCATTCAAGATGCTTTGGGGAATAGAATGAGAAAGAGGTACAAACTGTAAAGGATGTGCCTGGACTATTCTGTCAATGATGTTCCCGGCCGTTCACAGCGTCTTAAGTCGATTCGAGGGCGGCAAGTTGGATCAGTTGCTCCCGGGTCACATCCATTCCAGAGGGTTCTTCTGCGTGTTGTTGCAGAAAACGGTTGATCGAATCGCGGCGTTCTACGGCGGTATCAACCCGTACGTCAGTGCCCTTCTTATACGCACCGATCTGGATCAGGTCTTCTGCATTTTTATAGCTTCCCATCAGGTCTCGAATCTCGTTCACTGATTTCTGATGATCGGGAGGGATCATCTGCATCATCAGTCGGCTGTTGCTGGACAGGACATCGATCGCGGGGAAGTGCCCTCGGGAACCGAGATCCCTGTCCAGAACGATGTGGCCGTCCAGGATGGCCCGCACCGAATCCGCGATCGGATCGTTCATGTCGTCGCCTTCGACCAGCACCGTGTAGAAAGCAGTGATGCTACCTCTGTCGAAGTTGCCGGCACGTTCGAGCAATCTCGGAAGAAGTGAAAATACTGATGGGGGATAGCCTTTGGTTGACGGTGGTTCACCAGCAGCCAAGCCAACCTCTCGTTGCGCCATTGCGAACCGTGTCACCGAGTCCATCATCAGGAGAACGTTCTTCCCTTGCTCCTGAAAGTACTCGGCAGCTGCAGTCGCTGCAAAGGCAGCACGGATACGTACCAGAGCTGGCTGATCAGAGGTCGCAACAAATACGACAGATCGCTTTAACCCCTCTTGACCGAGGTCGTTCTCGAGGAATTCGCGCACTTCACGGCCGCGCTCCTCAACCATTGCGATGACGTTCAAATCCGCACTGGTGTACCGCGCGATCATACTGAGAAGCGTGCTCTTGCCGACCCCGCTGCCTCCGAAGATTCCGACCCTCTGCCCGAGTCCGCACGTAAGCATGCCGTCGATCGATCGGACACCCGTCTGGATCGTCTGTCGAATTGGATCGCGGGTCAGCGGATTGGAAGGTTCCGCATAGAGGCTCTGGCGCTCCAGCGTATCGGACAGAGGACGGTCGTCGATCGGGCGGCCCAGACCATCGAGCACGCGGCCCAACAATTGCTCACCGACACCGATCGTCGCCATTTGACCGGAAGCATAAACCGAATCTCCCTGCTTGATACCATCGGGTTTTCCCAGCGGCATCGTGACAATCCGGCCTTCGCTAAATCCAATGACTTCCAGTGGTACTCTGCGGTCCCCGATTTTGGTCCAGCACACGGATCCGGTCGTTACGTTCGGCCCATGGGATTCGATCGAGTTGCCGACGACCTTCTCGATCACGCCGAACTCGATCAGTGAATCCAGACCCCCGAGTCGATCATGGGGGGCCCCCAGGTCGAGTGCAGCTGGGAATCGTGTAGATGTCGGACTCACAGAGCCTACGCTTCGTCCAGCAGCTCGCGACCAATGTGGTCCAGCCGGCTCATCATCCGCCCGTCAAAATGGGTCTTGCTGGAATCTAGAATGAAGTCGCCCCGCTCAAGAGACGAAACCTGCTCGACACGGACCGCGGAGTCGATGTTCTCGATGCCGCTTCGAACTCTTTCAAAATCATCGGGGCTGACCTTGAGAACGATCTCGTGGTGCCCCTGAAGCCGTTTCAGAGCCAGCGACACCAGCACGGTGACGACGTCAGGGTCCGTGGACACCGCCCGTCCAAGGATGCTCTTGGCAATCGCCAGCGAGAGCCGAACCGTTTCCCTTTCCATCGATTCGACGAGCTTCTTGTGAGATACCGCCATATCCACGATGGTCTGATCGTACCTCTTAACGGCCGTCTCCATCATCTGCTCGCCCATCTGTTTCCCGATCTCGTTACCTTCTTGATAACCCCTCTCGAAAGCCTGCTTCTCGACCCCCATAATGTGGCTTTGGGGCAGACCCGGCAAAGAATCCCCACCCAGGGTGTTGATGCGGGACGTCTTATTGCTTTTCCCGCCCCGAATGATTCTAGACGACATATTCCTCGGCCTCGCCACCGACCCCAATGACTCCTTCTTCTTCGAGCTGACGAACGATTTCGACAACGACCGCCTGCGCGGCACTGACGTCCAGGGCCTTGATCGGTCCCATGATGTCCATCTCTTCTTTCAACATCTCGACAGCACGCTGGGACATGTTTCGGAAGAACTGATTCTGTAACTCGGGCAACGTACCCTTAAGAGCCTGTGAAATCGTTTTCTTGTCCACGCGCTGCAGGATTTCCCGCATGGCAGTGTCGTCGAGAGCGCTGATGTCGTCGAAAATGAACATCAGCTGGCGGATAGAATTCGCAATCTCAGGTTGTTCGCTGTCAATTTGCTCGAGGACCGTTCGGCTCATTCGTCGATCCAACCGGTTGAACATTTCGGCAACCGCACGGATACCCCCTAGACCTGCACCGTCACCGTAATTGCCGACCGGTTTGAGCTTTTCTTCTAAAACCGTAGCGATGGAACCGATGACGTCGGGAGAAATCTCAGCGAGATTGGACATGCGTACCGCGGCCTCTGCCTGAATTTCCTCTGGAAGCGACGCCATCAGCGCGGCGCCAGCGCGGGGAGGGAGATGCGCCAGTATCAGAGCGATGGTTTGCGGGTGTTCATGCTGGATGAACTGTGAGAGCTGTAGCGGATTGACCCTGTCGATGGACTGAAACGTAGTGGAACTGGTGTAACTTGACGAAAGCCGGTCGATGATACGCGCTGCCGAACCCGCACCCAGTGTTTTTAAGATGACCTTGCGGGCATACTCAACACCTCCCTCGGACACAAAACGGTTGGCTACCAACAACTCGTAGAGCTCTTCCGCATTGGTTTCGGCCTTTTCCGCAGAAATCAGACCAACGTTGGATATCTCTTTGGACAGTTGCTCGATTTCCGATTCATTGAGATATTTCATGATGCTGGAGGCCACGTCTTCGCCCACCAGTACCAACATCGTTGCTGCGGTTTTTGCGTCGCTCACGCCTGCCTTTCCTCGTTAAGCCACACACGTACCAGGCGGGCGACAGTTTCGGGATCACGTCTCGCATGCTCGATGATTCGGGACTGGATCAAATCGACTTTGTTGGACGACGGGAGCGGCAGGAGTTCCTGCCCAGGAGTCAGACCGCTTGCTGCGGAACCGTCAGCGGAATGCATGCCCGGTTGCTGACCGAGGATTGCGGACTGCGGGTTCGCCGCCATCTGTTGTTCGAGTTCGCCGATTGAAACCGGCGTCTGGACTCCGCCCATCATCGAGGCTGGCTGCGCGTACTGCTCCGCAGCCAGTTGTGGACGGAGTTGCGGTTCCCAGTTCGCAAATATCACTTTCTGCAACGGTCTGAAGAAAAACAGGTATGCAAAGAAAAACACGATTGGAATGATCAGATAGCGCAACCCCATCAAAATCAATGGCGCTTGCCTCTCCAGCATCGTTGACGGTTCGATGGGAAGCTGTTCGCTACCGAACGATACATTCTCGACGATCAGGGTGTCCCCTCGTTCAGGAGTGAAACCGACCGTCGCCGCAACCAGGTCCCTGTACCGGGTCATGTCCTCCAGAGCCCAGGGTTCCGATACGGGAGTCGCCACACCGTTTTCGTCCACGTTGATCTCAGTTTTGTCGTCGACGATGACGGCAATCGACATCCGTTGGATCTCTCCGGTGGGATTGACGATGTGCCGTACGGACTTCGAGACTTCGAAGTTAAGGACCTCGTCTTCAGTGAAAAACTCTTCAGTTCCCGGAACCGGCGTTTCCGGCGGAAGACCGTCAGCAGCTACAGCCAGAGGCCCGGGTACGCCAAGCGCCTGAGCCGGGGTTGCATCCGACGTACGCTCAGTCCGCCGCTGCTGCGAACGCACAACCGATGCGGCGGGGTCGTATTCCTCAACGGTCTCTTCGACCTGCTGCCAGTCCATGACGACGGAAACCTGGGGTCGTACCTTCTCAACGCCGACAACGGGTTCGAGAATCTGGGTAATCTTGTTGGCCAGATCGGCCTCAACACCAAGCCGCGTATTCAGCTGTTGTCCCGAGACGGGTCCACCCTGGTCATTCTGAGACAACATCCGGCCGGAATAGTCGACAACCGTGACGTTCGATGGGTCCAGCCCTTTGACCGAGCTTGCGATCAGATGCACGATGCCGTTGACCGCCGCGTCCCCAAGGGAACGCCCGCGTTTCAGGCGAAGGATGACGGACGCCTTGGTGTCGTCTTGTTCCTGCCGAAACAGTGACTCCGATGTCAGGACCAGATGAACCCGGGCGACTTCCACTTCAGAAAGCGTGCTAATGCTACGCGCAAGTTCTCCTTCCAGGGCTCGCTGGAAGTTTACCGTTTCCTGGAAATTAGTCAGGCCGAAATTGGTGCGGTCGGAAATCTCGAATCCGACCTGCCCCGAAGACGGCAGGCCTTCGCTCGCCAGTTGGATCCGAGCCTCGGAAAGCTGGTCCCGAGAGACCCGAACAGTTCTGCCGTCATCAGAAAGCTGATAATCGACCGACATCGCCTGGAGACGCTGGATAACACCCTGGGCATCGGCGGACTCCAACTCCGTATACAACACCTGATATTCAACCTGGTTGACGAAGTACACAAGCGTCCACATCAGGACGATGGCCAGCGCACCGGACCCGAAAATCGCCACCTTCTGAAACAACGTGTAGGAAGCAAACCACTCTTTGAGTTGGTCGATGTTAGAAGGTACAGCCATAATTTAGTTCGAGGGATAGAAAAGAGTGGGGTCGGAGCCCTATTTTCTCACTTTCTCAATGTCCGCTGGCCAGAATCCCTGCAAACAGGGCTCCGTTCCCATTCTTCTAGACCTGAGAGCGCATGATCTCCTGGTATGCCTGAACTATTTTGTTTCGGACCTGCATCATGACCTGAAACGACAGATCAGCCTTCTCCAGAGCGATCATCACCGAATGGAGGTCGGCTTCGCTGTTCATGAACTTCTGTAGTTCTTCGTTGGAACCCCTCTCGAGGTTTTTGACCTGGCTTACGGCATCCTTTAGGAGCTTTCCAAAACCCGAGTCCTCCTTCGGCTGCGTCGGAGCCGGTGGCTGGATGGAGTTTCGGAGTTCGTTATAAAGTGCGAGGTCACTCATCGAGCGATATCCAGGGTGCGTTGGATCATTGTCTTCAGAACGCTGATCGCGGAAATGTTCGCCTGATAGCTTCGAGCAGCGTTTGCGAGGTTTGCCATTTCTTGCATCGTGTTGACGTTGGGATAGGAGACATAGCCGGCCGCGTTCGCATCCGGATGGCCCGGCTCATAACTCTCAATGAACGGCGTGGGATCGTCGATCACCTCGGCGACTTCAACACCACGAGGGGCCCAACGGTTTGCCCGCTTCTGTTCTAGAGTCCTGGAGAATGAGGTCGCCTCAAAGACGACGTCCTGCCTCCGATACGGTCCGCCCTCAACGGTTCGCGTCGTCTGTGCGTTCGCTAGATTGCTTGTTAAGACCTGGACACGCTGCCGCTGTGCGCTCATGCCGGTTGCATTTATATCAATAGCCGTAAGCAAACTCATCCGTTCCCTCCTTCGCTAATGCTGGATCGCAGCGTCCGGAATTTGTGCTGGAGGTACTGCATCAAAGTGATGAACTCCAGACCGTTAGTTGTGACTTCGGTCAGTTCCCGGTCCAGATCGACGCTGTTGCCATTCGGCTTGACATCGGTTCCGACGTCGAACGTCCGCGTCTGGCTGTCACTTCCAGGCGACGTGATATGGATCGGGGACGTGGTAGTGGTGTTGAGCATCTGCATTTTTTCGCTGAAGCTGACGTCCTGAGCGATGTAACCCGGAGTATCGGAATTAGCGATATTGGCCGTGAGCGTCTCCTGTCTTCGAGTCGCGACGTGCAGCTGGCTTTCGATGAACGTCAAAAGGCTGCTGTCAATCGTGGTCACGCTGTCACCTCCTCTACTCGATAATCTCGCAACTTGTTGCGTAAAGTTCTTAACGATATCCCCAGCATCTTAGCGGCGTGTGTCCGGTTCCCGTTGGTCTCTTCGAGCGTCGCCAGGATTAATTTTCGCTCCATTTCACTGACTGAGTAACCAGCCTGGAGGTCCAGGTTGTCCGCAGATTCCACTCTGTGATCGAACAGGTCGGCGGGCGTGATCTTGAGCCTCCCGCGCAGGGCAAAAGCACGGTGAATCACGTTTTGCAGTTCTCGAACGTTTCCAGGCCAACCATAAGTGCCAAGAAGCCGCAACGCTTCGTCCCCTACCTCGATGTTGTCGCTGGCACCATACTTGTTGGCGAAGTGCCGGGTCAGGATCGGGATGTCGTCCTTACGTTCCCTCAAAGGAGGGATGCGAAGCGGCACGACATTGAGCCGGAAGAATAGATCCTCACGGAACCGGCCTCGGCTGATCAGTTTTTTCAGGTCCTTGTTGGTCGTCGCAATAACTCGAATGTTGATAGGAATAGGCTTCCTGCCACCAACACGGTCGACTTCCTGCTCCTGCAGAACGCGCAGCAACTTGGCCTGCAGCAGCGGGGCCATCTCTCCAATTTCATCGAGCAGAATTGTCCCGTTCTGTGCCAGCTCAAACTTGCCGGGCTTGAACGCGTTCGCCCCTGTAAAAGCGCCCTTTTCGTAACCGAACAGTTCCGACTCCAGCAGGCTCTCGGGTAATGCAGCGCAATTGACAGCGACGAACGGACCCTTGCTCCGGGGGCTGCTTTCGTGAACCCACCGGGCCAGAAGTTCTTTGCCGGTGCCACTCTCTGCCTGGACGAGGACGGTGGCGTTAGCGCGGGCTGCGTGGGCTGCCTGTTCGAGCAGTGTCCGCATTGCCGGATTTTCGGTCACGATCTCATTCGTTGCGATTGCCCCACGAGCGGTTGCCTCCTTGGGCAGCCTTTCAAGAACGGCGTCCAGCGCCTCTTGTGAAAACGGTTTCACCAGAAAGTCGTTAGCCCCATCGCGGATAGCTTGAACCGCGGTGGGTACTGTTCCGTACGCGGAAAGCAAGATGACCGGTAAGTCGGGCTCCCTCCGGCGGACATGCTCCAACAACTCAAGGCCGTCCATCGCCGGCATGCGAAGGTCGGTGATTATCGCGCGGGGCCTGAGCGTGTTAAGTTTTGAAACGGCATCGATTCCATTCGAAGCCGTTTCCACCTGATGACCTCGACTCGTCAGCGCCGCCGCCAACGCAGATAGCATCTGAACGTCATCATCGACGACTAACAACAGGCTCACCCTCGACCTCCTGCCTGCGCGAAGACTCCAGGCTTCGAATCCGTCGGGTCAAGCTTGGATGAAACATTTTCCAGTCGTATCTCGAAGCGGGTCCCGGCCTCAGACGACTCAACGGAAATCCGTCCGCGATGACTCTCAACAATCCGCTTCACGATGGGAAGCCCCAAGCCGCAACCATATTTGCTTGTGGAGAACATTGGATCGAAGATCCTCGATACGGTTTCGGCCCCAATACCCGGCCCGTCATCTTCGACGATCAACCGAATTTCATCTTCGAGCGTTTCACCGATCAGTTGCACGGTCCCGCCAGTCGAAATTTCGCGCAATGCGTTGAGCACCAGATTCAGCAGCATCCGATTGAGGAGCCCGTAATCACCCACGACCCTACATCCGTCCGATACCGTATAGAAAATTCGAATGTCCTTCTGTGCAGCAATCGGACCCAGAAAAATCTGCACGCCTTCCAGCAACTCTTCCAGCGAAAACTTTTCGAACAGGGGGTGAATCGGCTGCCCGAACTCGAGAATGTTCGTCACCGAGTGGTTCAGCAGCCGGACGCTACGAACGATCTGGTCGGCGTACGGGCCATCGATCATCGAGGCATAGAGCTCGATGCTGCCGAGGGGATTCCGGATCTCGTGGGCCAGTTCCATGGCCATCTCGCCCATCGCGGCCAGACGTTCAAGCTGGATTCGTTGCTCGCGCTCCTGTTCCAACTCGGAAGACAGTTCGCGGACACGATCTTGAAGTTGGCGATAGGACCACTCTAGAGACTCAGAGGTCACTTGGAACTTTGATATCAGGCTCTCGAAGCCTCTCAGTTGCTCATCAGACGCTCGACGCTCTAAGTTCGTCATGCGGTCGAATCATGCAGCTTGCGTGCCAATACCCGGTTTGGTTCGGGAAGTGGAGATCCGATACTGCCCCTCGCGTAATCAGTTCAGACGCTTGGCTGCAGATTTTTCCTAGCGGTGGGCAATGTCGTTTTCGGGGTCAGGAAAGCTCCGACGTCAGAGTGTTGACATGAAATCGGAGGGGATTTGACGTCGCATTGACAAACCAAAAAGCCGACAGTGTGTCAAATGTCTAGCGGTGTCAACGTGTTGTCGCCCTTGTCAAGATTGGCAACCAGACTGCTCAATAGAGACTCGATGGTATTCAGCCGCGAATCGACGGAGCGAGTCTCTTCTGACAGCAGGGACAGTCTTCGGGTTAACCTCTGATTTTCGGCGGCGAGGCGTTGATGCTCAATAATTCGATTCACGACAATCTCAATCTCGAGGAGCTCGAACGGTTTGGCAAGGTAGTCGAAAGCACCGCAGCGAATAGACTCGATTGCGGTTTTCAAGGATGAATAACCCGTCATGACGACAACGTGGACGAGGGGATTGTGACCCCGTGCGGCCATCAATACATCCATGCCATCAACCCCCGGCATCATGAGATCGGTAAGAACGATGTCGAACGGGGTGTTTTCCGAAGACAGCATCTTAACTGCATCGGCGCCAGAGCGAAGCGAAACAACGTTGAAGCCCCGCTTTTCGAAATAGTCGTCCAGAATCATGCGGAGGTCGCTATCGTCATCGACGATCATCATGCGGATATTGGCAACGGAGAATTCATTATCGGAATGCATACATATCTCTATTTCGGCATTTCGAGTTGAAATATTAGTGTGGAAGCACTTATTATAAGACAATATTTTGACGCTGGAGGCGTTGCCGATATGGAAGTATCGAAGAATCAGATACTTGTGGTGGATGACGAAGCGGAGCTTCGACGAGCCATCGTCGATATATTGACACACGACGCATTTGAGGTTGACTCCGCGGGGTCGGCCGAAGAGGCGTCGGAGAAGCTGTCCCAGACGCCCTATGACGTTTTGGTCACCGACCTGATGCTGCCGGGCAAGAACGGCGTGGACCTTCTCGAAGAGACGCTCGCCAAATACCCCGAGACAGTGGGCATCGTAATTACCGGTCATGCTTCGATCAATACGGCCGTCGAGGCGATCCAAAAAGGTGCGTACGACTACTTGACCAAACCGTTCAAGCTGATCGAACTACCGCTTCGGGTCCGCAAGGGCCTCAATCAGAGGAATCTACGTTTCGAGAATCAGTATCTCCGCACGCAGCTCGAAAGCCGATATTCCGTCGATAGTATGGTCGGCACCGGGCGATCGATGAAGGAGATTTTTGAACTGGTCGGTACCGTTGCCGCGCTGAATACGACCGTTCTCATACAGGGTGAAACAGGAACCGGGAAAGAACTCATAGCGAAGGCAATTCACTTCAATAGCCCCCGTCGGACTCAGAAACTAGTCAGCATCAACTGCGGCGCCATTCCCGAGAACTTATTGGAATCGGAGTTATTTGGCCATGTTAAAGGCGCCTTTACCGGGGCTATTCAGACTCGGGTCGGCCGGTTTGAACAGGCAAATGGCGGAACTCTGTTCCTGGACGAAATCGGCAACATGCCCCAAACATTGCAGGTCAAGCTGCTGCGCGTGCTTCAGGAACGCGAATTCGAGCGGGTCGGTGGCAACTCGACGGTGAAGATTGATGTTCGGATCGTCACGGCTACCAGTACCAATCTTGAGGAAATGGTCCGTAAAGGCGCGTTCAGAAAAGACCTCTACTACCGCTTGAACGTTATTCCGGTGAGTCTACCTCCCTTGCGGGATCGACGGGAAGACATCCCGCTCCTTATACAGCGGTTCGTACACCAGTTTACCGTAACGCACAGCCTCGAATCGAAGACGGTGGCCCCGGAAGTCGTTAAAGCACTGATGAACTATGATTGGCCTGGCAACATCCGGCAGTTGGAGAACATCATCGAACGGATGGTGGCCCTGACCAGTACGCGGACGACCATCGTTGGCGAAGATCTGCCAGTAGAAATCCTGAGCCGCTCCGATGCCCATCTCCCACCAGTCATTGAAATCCCGGACGAAGGCATCAATTTCCAAAATATTGTTTCCGGGATGGAACGGGACCTGATTCTCCAGAGCCTGCGCAAGACCGGTGGCAACAAGAAACTCGCTGCCCAACTATTGAACCTCAAGCGGACGACTCTGATCGAGAAGATCAAGAGAATAGGGTTGGACCAGAAACCCCTTGTACCGGTGTAGCCGGGAAGTACCAACGGAGAGGCGCACCGGACGCAAGGCTTACTCGTCTTTGAACTGCTCTCGGCAGGCTTAAGTCCGCGCAAGCTTGTCAACTATCAGTTGTAACCGCTTTACTCGTCTCCGCGGGAAGAAAGCGACATGTAGTAACCACCGCGATGGCGTACAGTCGCGTCGGTACGGTCCAGATCCACCTGTATGTCCCGCCAGTTCTCGTTGGCTAAACCTCTGGGGTAATAGCTCAGCGTGTACTGCTGGTGTAACTCCTCGATCAGGATCTCGGCCAGGCTCCTCAACGCGTAGCGTCGTCCCGTAAAGAGACGGAACGCTCGACCACCGGTGACATCGGTAAGCAGCGCCAGCATGTAGTGATACACGTGATAACGGGTCCGGCGCATCACCTCGGGATCACTGTCATCGTCATCAATCCCAATCGCATATACCAGAACCTGATTGCGCTTCAGAAGCTCGTCGATGTCTTCAGACCGGAGCTTGCTGCGAGTATCGAAACCGTCGGTAATCAACAGCAAGATCTTCTTGTCGTGTTGCGCGGACGAGTCCATCATTTCTAACGCCAAGGCAATTGCATCGAAGGCTGCCGTTTCACCGCCGGAACGCAAACCTCTGAATACCTGGGGCAGGTCCGGTCCGATCGCCGTGAACTCGGTCAGCACCTTGCTATTGTTTGAGAAGGAGATTACAAAGACTTCGTCCTCCGGAGACAGGGCCATGGCGAGTTCCCGCGCAACCTGTAAAGACTGCTGCAACTTGTGCCGCATGCTGCCGCTGGTATCTACGAGAATCCCCATGCTTACCGGTACCTGCCGATCGTGGGAAAAGAACGAGACTTCCTGCTCGACCCCGTCCTCGAAGACCATGAAATCAGCGGCGGTCAAACCGTCGACGTAACGGCCTTGACCATCCAGGACGGTCGCTACCACATTGACCAACTCCACTTCGACCGCAAGCTGAAACTCTGTGCCTTGCTCTACTTCATCCGCAACTTGCGGGCTTCGTTCCTCCGGGGTCTGACCTAGAGATACACCCCCCGACAACAAGCACACAAGCGCCACCACCACCTGAAAATCCATTTTTGTCATGATGGCCAATAGTTTTAGGTCACTGACCGTAACCAGTCAACAAAAATCTGGCGAAAATGGGTGGACATTGTCGAATGTCCGTCTCTCGACAATCTACTTCGGCACGTGCCTTAAGCTATCTCAATGATACGAAATCAGATCGGCGCGAAAGGGCGCAGGGTTTCGTAAGGGACCCGGTGGAACGGAGTTTGAGATGTGGAACCGAGTTTGAGATACGGATGAGATGCGGAGATCAAGCAAAGCGAAAAGAGAATTCAGCTTGATAACGGCCTATTCCATTGACTCAGTGAGGTTCGCGGGCGGCGTTCCTGTTCCAATCGGGAATATAAACAACAAGGTTGCGGGTGCCATTTGCGACTCCCTGACACGCAAGCCGGCTGTCGGGCGTCAGTCCGGGAGCAAAGGAGAGCTGGTCTTCTTCCTCGTCGCTCATTTCCGATAGCGTCTCCCCGCCTTCCTGGACAATACAGTGGCATGTAGAACATGCGCAAACGCCTCCACATGCATGGTCCAGGTCGATTCCCTGAGAGAGAGCGATGTCAAGGATGCTGCCAGGCAGGCCGGTATCGCCGTAGGGCAGGCGATCCGGATCGACCTCGACGGTCAGGTTCATCGGCAGAAATGTGACGGTGAACTTTTGCGTCGGGGCCTCAACCGCCGCCAACTCGTCGAAATAAGGATTGCGACCACCCATATTGAATTCGATTTTAGCATGCAGGAACGGGGTAGGTCTGTTCACGAGGTGAGGTCGCGGTCGAGCGGACGGACCGCTCTGTCCACGGTGAAGGGGCCTGGAGGGAATGGGGACAGGTCGGTCTGTCCCCAGGTCTCCGCGACGTATCGCGAGCTATTGGAGCGCTCGCAGTTCGTTCATTATGATCCCCATCGGAGCCCGCTCCGAGGCGGCCATGCCCACAAACTGCCATCGGATATCGCCTTCACGATCGATGATGAAGGCCGATGGGCGGGCAATTCCTTCCTGCGGATGGAGCACGTCATAGGCATTGATGAATGTCCGCAGGGAATCGGACAGAACGGGAAATTTCAACCCCAACTCCAGAACGGTCTGTCGCGCCGTCAGATGGGGATCTGAGCTTAGGGCGATGAGTTCGGCATCGAGCTCTTGAATCTGTTCGTAATATGTCTGCAACTCTCCGAGCTGCGCTTGGCAGAACGGTCAGGTGTGCATCCTGTAAAACACGACCAGGACATTCTTGTCACCTTCGAAGTACTCCAGGTTGATGGAAACCCCCTGCACAGCCATACCGGTAATATTCGGGGCTTCACGATCCTGCGCCCCACCCGGGATCGCCACCAGCACCAAAAGACAGGCGATTACCCAATATTGAGTCATTCTTGTATTCATTGTTCGGACTCCCCTTCCGAGATCATAGGTACAAAGCGTACCGGAATGCCGTCTTGAATGTCCATCCCCAAGACTCCGGTTCGGGTTACCGTGCAGAGAACCTGTGCACTTGGTTCGCGCTCAATGGGAAGAATCATGACGCCGTCCGGGGACAGCTGATCGACCAGCTGCGGTGGAACTCGCCGGGCGCAAGCAGTGACGATGATACGGTCGAACGGTGCAAACTCGGGCCAGCCATCCCAACCGTTTCCATGGCGAAATTGAATGTTACAGTAGCCCCGCCGGTCCAGGCATTGACGGGCCCTTTGGAGCAAGCCCGCCCTCACTTCGACAGTGAAGACCTCCCGAACAATCTCAGCAAGCACAGCCGCCTGATATCCCGAGCCGGTCCCGATTTCAAGTACCCGAAACTCCGTCTGAAGACCGAGCATCTCGGTCATCAACGCCACGATATAAGGTTGCGATATCGTCTGGTCTTCCCCGATCGGTAAGGGTGAGTCGGCGTACGCCTCGTCAACTTCTTCGGCCCTCAGGAAGGCGTGGCGTGAAACCCGGCTCATCGCCCCGAGCACCTGAGCGTCTCGGATGCTCCGCGCCTGGAGGTGGGCCGTGACCATGTGTTCGCGGGCGCCTTCGAATCGATCCCTATTCAAGGTTGGATACCAATAATGGAAATCATCCTGCCCGCGCCGGCGCCGTCACGCCGGTATGAGTGAAAAAGGTCAGGGCGACAGCGGGTACACAGTGCCGAAGCCTGGATCAGATCGGACCCCACACCGGCGTCGAGCAGTTGCCGCCGGTTCGCCTCGGCCAGATTGAGGTGGGGATTCGCCCATTCGGGTTTTCGCTCAAAGATGTCCGGGACCGCAAACCAGTCGAAGACTTCCTCCCCCACTTCCATGCAACAGACCCCGATATGGGGGCCCATCGCCACAGCGAGATCCGTGGCCGATATGCCGAAATCCGAAACGATGGAATCCACGATCTTCCGAACCACGCCCTCGGATGTACCGCGCCATCCCGCATGCGCCACCGCCACAACGCGAGCACTGCTGTCCGCAAACAAAATAGGTATGCAGTCGGCGGTGCGAACTTCGAGTGCGATTCCAGTCAAACCGGTGTACGCCGCGTCGCCTTCCGGGGCCGCATTCGCGAAATCAACGTCGGCAACGTGATGGGTGACGTTGGAATGGACCTGGCTCAGGCGTCCGACGGGCCACCCAGCCAGTCCCAGAGCGGCCATAAAACCGTCCCGCTCGTCCTCCACTCGATTGTTGCCCCCGCCAGTTGCAGGACTAGGGGACCCTTCGCCACGAGTGGAAAACGCATGGACGACTCCAGAAATCCTGTCAAGTATGGGCGCCTTGAGAAAAGTTTCGTTGGCACTGTGGTGAGCTTGTAACATAGAGCCGTTTTCAGTGACCTGTCCGTCAAATCGGTTTCTCACGTACGACCGGTCCAACCGTAAGGAGACCCGAGTTGGTTGTTGGCCTTGGCATCGATATCATAGAGAACGAGAGGATCGCTCAATCCATTGAACGGTTCCCCGAGCGGTTTGTTTCTCGAATCTACACCGAACGGGAAAAGGAATAGTGCCACGGATGCGCGCATCCTTCGATTCACTTCGCCGCCAGATTCGCCGCTAAAGAAGCCGCGTTCAAGGCTCTCGGAACCGGTTGGGCAGCCAGTGTCCACTGGAAAGACGTTGAAGTCGAACGTCTCCCATCCGGGCAACCAATATTGCATCTCTATGGCGGGGCACTGGAGCGGGCAAACGCGCTGGGCGCGGGTCGATTCCTTGTGTCCCTCACGCACAATCGGACAGTCTCGGCTGCGGTCGTCATCGTGGAATCCTGATTATAAATGAGCGATTCCGCTTGCCGTAGGGAGTAATTCCCGTTCGGTTAACGTAGGGGTGAGGCCACACCCCCGTCCATTCGGTCTCCCCCGGCCCTATATAGACTGCCTCATCTGCCAGTTAAGGAACAAGTTTCAAGCTCGACCATCAACGATTTTACAGGGTTGCCTGATTACGAGTTGCCGAAAAATGAGATCGAGCCTCTGGAGCCAAATCGGACGCCAGCGGAACACTCACTCGCTACAATACAATCCGCCTCTCCCAAGATGGCATTGCCAATTCTCAATTGACGACACAAATGTTTGATGATGGGAGATTTGATTGCAGCGGTTGGCAGGGACGGACCACCGGTTGACCACTCACCGGCACCCGTTCGTTCAACTCTGCGGACCAGACGAAATCCACAGCTCCTTTCACGTCGGAAACAATTCAAACAGACAACGCTGCCTCAATGCAGGATCGCCACCCTTAGGACTGGAGTGGTATAGCGTGAAAACCGTTTCTTAGCAAAGCGGCGGTTTTGTCCGAATCATTTTGACGACGTTCACGCCGGACACGGGAGACACCCACATGGCAGGAGCCTCGGACTCATTCGCGATTTTGTTCGCCGACATCGAGGGCAGCACACGCGTCTACGAAGAGCTAGGGAACCTGGGCGCGCACGAGGTCATGAGCGACTCTGTCTCCCTGATTGTCGATGCCGTGGCGCGCTCCGGCGGTAGGGTCGACAAGACGATTGGAGACGAAGTCATCAGCACCTATGCGAGCGCCTCGTCCGCGATGGAGGCGGCCTGCACCATCCAGCAGTCCCTGGCAGACGCGGTACTCACCCGGAAGCTGCACATGGGCGTTAAAGTCGGCTTCCACGCCGGCCCGGTCGTACTCGCGGACGGCGACGTATTCGGCAATGGGGTGAACTTGGCCGCGCGCATGGTCTCGCTGCCGAAGCCCGGCCAGATCCTGACGACTCGCCAGGTGGTGGACGCGTTGCCCATGGAGCAGCGCGGTGGAAGGCGACGGATCGATCTTCGAGCCGTGAAGGGCAGGGGCGAGCGGATCGAAATCTTTGAGGTGATCTGGCAGAGCGCCGGACTCACGGCCATGTACCAGGCGGTCCCCGATCCACAGCCCGCGGCGAGCTACCTGCTGCTCCGGTACGGGGACCCGCGGGTCGACGTCGGAGACACCCTTACGGTCGCCACGATCGGCCGGGATCTCGAGTGCGATCTGGTCGTATCCGATTCCGGGACGTCCCGCCGCCATGCGCGGGCCGAACTCCGGCAGAACAAATTCGTGCTTGTCGACCAGAGCACGAATGGCACGATCGTAACCGCGAACGAAGGCGAGCAAATCTACCTGCGCCGCGCAGAGCTGATGCTCCAGGGATCTGGAATCATCACCGTCAGCTCCTCCGATTCGGGCGCAGGGGGCGAGGGCGCTGCCATCGAGTTCGAGTTCCAATCCGGGTCAAACGCCTGGGTCACGGCTTCGGGCGATCTCCATGTGCCCATTCTCGATTCGGCCGACCGGGCAACGGCAAGTCCACATTGATTCCCCGAGCAGAAACGGTCACGCTCGTCGCTGCAGCGGTGGAAGGGCCGTCGACGGTAACATGTGTTCGTGCATAAGGCCGTAATACTGGTGGCCGAAGGCCCTGAGGGGAATGTGCACGTCGGGCCATAGTCGGCTCCCGCCGCCCCGCTTGTTCGCTGCATACGCGTCTCCCACACGCCGCTTCCCGGGCCATCGATTTTCATCATGCGAGCCGCTCCACGGCCAAAGCTGGTCCAGGCTGCTCGGAGGGAAGCGCGGTAACCGCAGATCATCTTGTCGCATTCCACCCCGTAGCAATTTCTTGATTTCATCTATCAACTTTGTGGACCGATCTGGGACCAACATGGACGATGGGCCTTTTATCTCAATAAGTTAGATCCGACTGCAATTCTGGAGTCCAACGTGCCGTGGTCATTATCTAGGCGACAGAAATGCAACTCTTGCTTCGCAATGAAAAAAAGGAGGCGCAAGGATGTCACGGACGCAGGGGCAACCCCTCGCTAAGGACGACATTGGACGAATCCGGATGTTACTGGAGGACTCGGATCTGCCCATGTCGATGATCGCTGAACAGATGGACTGTACCCGGGCTTCTATCACAAGGATCAACGGGGAATTCGAATGTCGCTCTGGCAATGGACCCCGGAGCAATTGGACAACAGAGGGTCAAGGCTTCACTTCACACAGGGACATAAAAAGATGAAAAACGCACTGCGGATCGTTCTGACTCTTGCATTCGGGGCGGCGACCTTGTCCCCCGTGGCCTTCGCGGACAGCTTCCATTACTCATACGAGTTCGGCGACGGAACAGTGGTTTCCGGCACATTCGACGGCACAGAAGACGCAGGCGGTAATACTGTTTCTTCACTTTGGAATATCACTGTTCAATACGATGGAACCCCTTTCACTGCTTCGGGTAGCTTGTTCGACAACTGTTTTATCTTTGGGTATATGAGCGAATGTGCCGTTGCTTCTTATGACGGGCTAGAGACTAATCTCGTATTCGTCGACGTCGACTACGGAGCCGGAAACGCCGCCTATACCCAATATTTGATGATTTCCTCGTTTACGAATAACTACGTTCAAACCCACTTGATGGATCAAAACACGGCTCGCTGGGAACCGCAGATCGCGGAGCGATGGAGCCTGTTGAACGTCACAGGTGACAGCGAGCAAGAGATCACATCTCTGCCCGAGCCCAACAGCCTTGTGTCGCTCAGTATAGGACTGATTGGATTTCTCGGAATCGGTGGGGCGATAGTGGGCATAAGGAAGGCGCGTCAGTTAAACCTCTAATCCAACGGCGAACCCGAATCGGCCAACGGCCACGTATTTCTCGACGACCCCAAAACCAGTGATGAGAGGTCGCCCGAAAACGGCCCAACGCTCAACACGCCTGCGACATAGAGATCAGCGGAACCATCTCCATTGGCATCAGCTCTGCGGGGTGCGCAGAAAAAGAGAATTCGTTATTTCCTTGGGACGGCTTGGGAGGACCTAGCGACGATTCTACGAGACCCCAGGAGTGCGCACGGAAGCCGCCGGCCTAACCGAGGGCATCCCGGAGGCTGAGGTCCGCCGCTATCTGGAGCGGCGGCCTCCGCTGACGCACGATCAATAGGTGTAAGGTTCGATTCCTTCAGAACTCACCTTAGAATCAATGCTTTAAAGACCCGCGGACAGGAGCTTTTTCTTTTTAGGTAACAAATAGATAACCAGAGCGCGATAAATACAGGCTGAAAATGAAAGCGGGGAGCGGCTGCAAAAATGAAGAAACAAGCACTTTCTACAAAAACCGCTACAGTGAACGAGACGCTGAACTACGGCACCATGACACGTTCCTTCAGTTCTTCAAAGCAGTTCAGGACGATGTTGATCTGATTGTCCGCCGAATCAGCAACAGATTCCAGTGGTCTGACCTATCAACAACGATCGTGCCATTTCGCTTCTGCGCGCGGCACTGCACTCGGATTGATCACGGCGAAACATCCCCCGTATGCAGCAATAGGGCTCTTCGGGCTGCCTCAAGCTCCCGGATAATGTCTTGCCCAACCTCCTGACCCTCATCAATTCGCAACTGCCGTTGCCCAGATTCCATGATCATTTGCGATTCACTAGCGGTAATGGTCTTCGCTGTCTCTGCGGCGCTGGATATTGCGCTGGTGCTGGTGCGGACACCGGCCATTTCAAAACAGGTGCTTAATTGCATAGAGCCCGGCGGGCTCACTTGGTAGTAACAGCCAGACGCTGTATTGGTTCCGATTAAATCAAACACAAAAAATTTATCAATAATAGTTCCGGTGTCTAACAGTGCGAATTGCCCAAGAGTCGGTGAATACCCCGCAATGAGTTATAACCGAATCTGGTGTTTGAGGGATTGAAGAAAAGCGGCGTATCTGGTTGATTTGTTGTTTACGAGACTTCAAAGCAACCAAAGGAGATACGCCACTATGAGTAAGAGTATCGTTATTGAACTGGAAGATCGAGAAGCGATTGCAGACCCAGTGACCGACCTGCTACGAGCCGGGGCGCAAGAGCTGATCCAACGCGCTGTGGAAGCCGAACTGTCCGAACTGCTATCCCAGCACGGCGATCGGCGAACCGAGACGGGGAAGGCTGGAGTGGTGCGCAACGGTTATCTGCCTGAACGCGAGCTGCAGACCGGCCTGGGTCCGGTAACGGTGCAAATCCCGAAGGTTCGCGCCAAGACGGGCGAAGCTGTGACGTTCCGCTCGGCCCTGGTACCCCCCTACATTCGGAAGACGCAGTCGATGGAAGCCGCCGTGCCGTGGTTGTATTTGAAAGGCGTCTCCAGTGGCGAGATGGGTGAGGCCCTGAAAGTTCTTGTCGGTCCGAAGGCGCAGGGCTTGTCAGCGAGCACGGTATCGCGCTTGAAACGGGTCTGGGCTGAAGAGTACCGCATCGGGTGCGACCAGCGTTTGGACGCCGACCGCTGGGTCTATGTCTGGGCCGACGGTATCTACAGCGGACTTCGAGCTGAACAAACCAAGTTGTGGGAGGGGCTCCCCATTCTTCGGACAGGAAATCCTGGGTCTTAAGGTGGATCGTCGCCGCTGAAATGGGTTGATATTTAGCCCGCCGTCGGGCCTGTGGGAACGGTGAAAAAGCCGAGTCTTCGAGGCTGTTTTCAAGCAACTGTGGGAATCCGCATGGTGTGGGGATTTGCATAGCTGCGTCAGTTTCCACAGGCCCTCGGCGCGCGCTGAAAGTACACGGCCTCGGGCGTCTGATAGTCGAATACTTGATGGCCGCGTTCCTGATTGTAAAACCTGAAATAGAGGTTCAGGTTTGCGATCGCTTCGGGAACGCTCAAGTAGTCCTTCAGGTACACTTCCTCGTACTTCACCGTTCGCCATAAGCGCTCGACGAAGATGTTGTCCAGGAACCGGCCCCGACCGTCCATGCTGATCGTGATGCCCTGGTCTTCGAGCCGGCCCGTGAAGATATTGCTGGTGAACTGCGCACCCTGATCCGTGTTGAAAATCTCTGGTTGCGCTTTCGTCAGCGCCCAGTCCAGTGCCGACACGCAAAATCCGCTGTCGATCGACGTGGACACTTCCCAGGCCAGCACGTACCGGCTGAACCAGTCCATGATCGCCACCAGATAGATGAATCCTTGCCGTAGTCGAATGTAGGTTATATCCGTGGCCCACACCTGATCGGGACGCACAATCTCCAGATTGCGCAACTGGTATGGGTAAATCCGGTGTCCCGGGGCCGGCATCGACAACTGCGGTTTGGGATAGATCGCTTCCAGTCCCATGAGCCGCATCAGTCGCCGCACCCGCTTCGCATTGACCCGCCGACCTTGCGTCTGCAACCACCAGGTCATACGCCGAATCCCGTAAAACGGGGTTCGCGTATATTGCTCGTCCAACAGACGCATCAACGCGATGTTCTCGGCGCTCTCACCCACCGGTGTGTAGTAGAGTCCCGATCGGGACACGCCGGTCAACCGACACTGCTCGACGATGCTCAACTCGTCGTGATTCGATTCGATCCATGGTCGTCGATGCTCTAACGGGAAAGTCCCGACTTTTTTTTGAGCCACTCCACCTCGACCTGTAATTTTCCGATCTGTTGGTAGAGTTCCGCCTGCACTTGCTCATCGGCTTCACTGGCCTGTACTCGGCCATTGGAGAAGATGTCCGATACGCCGTCGAGTACTTGCTTTTTCCACTTCGTCACCATGTTCGGGTGAACTTCGTAGTGGGACGCGATTTCCTGGATCGTGCGCTGTCCCTTCACCGCTTCCACGGCAATCTTTGCCTTCAATTCTGCGCTGTACTGCTTCCGCCCTCGCTTCTTCATCTGCCTCTCCCGAGGTAGCGATTTTACACCTTAGTGACCTGTCCGAATTTTGGGGAGCACCTCAAATCGTCCGGACCGATAGCGCAAAATCCCGCGTGTTGTGACTTACCATCTGGCACGCCACCTGCAAACCCTAGTGCCATGCGAATAGCGCTCATTGCAATCAGCAAAGCCACCGCCCTTAAGGCCCAACGCCAGATACTCGGTGCGAAGCCTGTACTGAAGACGCCGGGATCTCGCTGAACTGGGTTCTGGACCGCGTGACAGGCCGGAGTGGAGTGACGTCTGATTACGTGTTGTCAGAGGCGCTGACGTGTCCGCGGTGTGCGGCGGCGATTGCGGAAGAGACGTTGGTGGAATGGGAGTGTCGGTCCAGCGGGATACCTGCTGATGCTGAATGCCGGTCAGCTTTTCAGCGTCCTCTTGGAAATAGCCGCGACCGGCGCTATTTGCTTTTTCGCCCCTCCCTCGAACGCTGGCCTCCCACCACGCCACAAACTCCCGCTGCTCGCCCACCTTCTTAGTTATGCCGAGATCCTTCAATGGTGGGTATGTTTTCAGGTGGTTCCAGCATGGCACCGCCTGAAAGACGGCCCCCGCCACCTTGAGTCCACATCCCAGAATTCCGCGGCCCGGACTTCCTTGAAGTCGGCTGGCCGCTTCTTTCGGACGGTGGCCAGAAACCTGCTGACCGAAGATTCCTTGGGGCTCAAGCCGAGATCAGTCAAAGTGGGGTGCTTCGATGGTACTCCACTTTTTTGCCTTGAGCGCCCCCGAAAAAAATGTCTGGTTCAAGAATCATTTCTCAACACGGCGACAGCTTGATTTGCCGCGATCCCATCCACGATGTCGAGAACGGTGAAGTATCTTGCCCACTGTTTGCGGACATAGGCTGGTGAGTGGATCACGTTGATGTAGTACGTGGGGTCATCGAGAACTGCCCCGAGTTGATCGTTTCCGCCGGTCACAACGAATCCCTTCTCTTCAACGCTGCGGGCGTTCCCCCGTGAAATTCGCCCAAGTCCACCCATGGCTGGGCCTTGAAATGAAACCATGAGAATGGCTCCGGGCCTAGTGATCCTCTTGAGCTCCCGGAGCCAGCGAAACTGTCTTTCTTCTGATAGGTGGGTTAGCACCGAGATTCCTATGACGAGATCAAAATACCCATCCTGATACATTGTGGGCGGCAACAAGGGTATGTGGGAAAACCTGCCGTAAGACAGATTCTTAGCACACCAATCAATGTTGTCGGCATCAATATCAGCACCATAGAATTCGGAACCGGGAACGGAATAGAAGTGTCTGGCAACACGGCCACAGCCGCAGCCCCAATCAAGAATGCGGCGAAAATCGCTGAAATCGCGTTGCAATTTACGTGCAAGGTACTGCTCAAATCGTTTAAAGATCGAGGCTCCACCTTGTACAAACTGAAACACATCAGAATTACAGTTGATCCGCTCAATCCGATCGCTCTCAGGCATCGGAATAGACTGCTCTGGATTGGCGAAGTACCAAGCTGAGGGGTAAGTGGCTCCGGGTAAATCAGATTCAGAATCTAGAAACTGGAAACAGGCGAAACCGTCATTGAAAATCTCTTTGTCAGCAATGTCAGTCTGACAGACGAAGTTGGCATCCATTGAATTCGGTATGTTGCAAAAGTGCTGTGCAATGCCCGGACTGCTGATCGGATACGCCACTCGTTCGAATGCCTGACCGTTCATGAGAAATCGAGCATCGGAGGGTCTTTGTCGAGAGATCGCCCAACCCGTAATTCTCAGTTCGTCGTTATCAATCAACATCTCGTCTATCAGCCACCGAATCTTAGAGGCGCAGGCTTTCAAGCATGTCTCGTCAATGTCCAGATCAGACTTCTTTTGATTCACGGACCAACTATAGCAGGCAAGCAGCGGCCTCGAAGTCTTCGTCAGGTACATTGGCGACACGCACGGCCGTCAGCTCTTGTCTCTCGCCTGCTCGCTGCGTCTGCGACTTCCTCTGTGACTTTCTGTCGGCACCGTCGAAAGTTTGCTCTGGACGCCCGCCCTGCGAGTTGAACGTCTTCAGCAACTCCCCCCACCGCTCTGTCCTTAAGCTCCTCAAGCTCACGCTGGTCAGGAGGTGAAAGTAAACGCGCCTCGAATTGGTCTGGCTAGGAAGGGTTCATGGCATTTCGCTATTTTTTGAGTCGTATTTGAGTTACCACCCATAGTGATCACACAAGAAAATCTTCGCTGTAGATCGCTTTTGAAAATGGCCGATCTGACTCACCCTGCCAGGCTGCTCAATGTCTCATAAGAGCCATTATGACTACACGTAACGATATCAGGCACTTAACTCACTTCTACAACACTAACTCATTGATTCCATTGACTCGTATATTCAGGTAATTGTGCCCCATAATGTGCTGATTCAGGGTGTTTGAGGGCCGACCACAACATGTGGTAGTCGGTCAATCGCTTGACTGACTCGCCTGACCCGATCCCCCTCCTTCTTCGCCCCATTCCTCCGGTGGCCTGCCCAAGCGTATTCCGGGGGCGCGGCTGACGCCAACAGGCCAGCCGATTTGTTTCTGTAGCTCGGCAGCCTCGGCATAAAGCTTCGTGAGCAACTCGGCCTGCAAGCGCTTCGACCGCATCCCGTGCCGCCAGTGACTCTGCCTGATCCGCTGCCGACCACCGTTCGTTTTCGGCCCTGTGGAGGCGCCACCGTGCATATAGCAGACACGCTTGCCCCGCATTGCCGGACACCCGCACGGCAAGCCCTTGCGGTTCCGTGCCCCACACCTCGGAGCTTTAGTAACGTCGCCGCTGCGGTTGCCGTTTTTCAGCCTTCCCCGGTTTCGCTGCCCATGGGGTAATACGCGAAAAGGTTCTGAAAACGTTGACTTTTTAAATGTCTCCATCGTGGCCCCCTTGCAATGTGGCAAACTTTAGTGATCGCCGTTAATGCCTTAAAATCAGCTCTTTATACGCAACCCTCGACACGCTTTTTTGGCGATCCAACCGGCCCCGCCTGTCTGTCTTCCAGCCTCATTTGTCATGATTGGCTTAAAGCACCAATTTTCTGATACTTGAAGCGCCACTCGAGCTGGATTAGGTTGAGGCACGGCCCACAAATGGATATTTCGGCGTCTGTATACATTGCAGTGGTGTTTGTCGCCGCATCTGGCACATCGGGTCATTGTTCGTCCTCTCGGGTCGTTGTTTCTTCGGTCTCCATCGATTCATAACGTAATCAACCTCCCAACTTCGGGGCGGACAGCCGGACAGGACACCCCCTAAAGGGGGGTGGTGTCCGTCCGCCCTGCCCCCGGACAGTCCCCGGACACAAAGCCGGACACTTTGTCCGCCCTCACCGTTCGTTCCCCTTTAGACCGACGCGACCTTCGTCAAGTACTATGAAATCAGTCTTATTGCGCCGAATCGTTCGCTTGACCGTTTCGATTTCAGCCTCGATTTCCTCGGCGATTTCCTCTGGAGACCGGACACCTCCGGACAAAATTCGGCACATCTGCTGCCGGACACTCAATTTCCGGGCTAAATCGGGTGTATCGGCCACGTCGGAGCGCAGGAATTCCGTCCGCTCAGGCCCAAATTTCACGAGAAAGCCGGCTGGCTGGCGGATGGGACCGAGGTTGGTCTTTCGGTTGAAGAATCCTAGCCGCAACACACCATCACTTGCAGGCTCGGCAGCTTGTACATACCAGGTGCTCCGGGAACCGTTGTGCCAGAACGTACTGCCAAACGGCTTTCGATCGTGATCATCGGACTTGTTTACGTGAGCAATGTGAAGTGACCCGATGCCGATCTCACGAACCGATCGAAAGTATCGACCGGCCACTTCGGCAGCCTCCGGTGGGCCGTCACAGGCGAATGCAATGCTGTCGTAGATGGCATAATCGACACCATGCTCATGCACAATCCGGCGCAGCCGATCGGCTTCCGATGTCAGGGGACGCTCACAGCGGCAATAAAGGATTCTGGGCATCGGATTCCCGAAGAGTCGCTCCAGCCGGTCGCGGTGATCCTCGCCACATAACTCCCAGTCGAACAACGCCACGGTCAGGCCACGCTCTGCAAGATGTCCGGCAACGTACAGCCCCGTAAGGCTCTTGGCGCTACCGCCATCGCCGAATATTGTCGTGGGGTGCCGTCGTGGAAAGACCAAGCCGTCCACCCTGATTTCGTCGTCAGGATCGGGCCGGGGCAAGTCGCGGAGGTCGATTGCGGGCTGTCCTTGTCTCTCGGCTTCGAGCACTCGCTGGCAAAACTCCTCCAGCAGCCCGAACCAGTCCAGATCCTGCGTATTTGCACGCTGACCGAGCAATTTTGCGCGGTCCTGACGAGCCCGAACCGATGACAGGTTAAAACTGCCCGATGTCAGACAACCGTTGACGGATCGAGCGCCCGGCATATCACATCGGACCGTAAGCTCCCCCCTGAGTTCGTGATGTTCACGCCTTAGCCTGTCGGCTTCAAAAGTGACGCCCCTTTCCCTAACAACGAACGTGTATCGATCGTTGCCTTCGGCCCGAAATTCGTTGGATTCCTCCTGGATGGACTTTCGCTCTTCTACGAGCTCAGCGACCTCTGAAGCGTGTAGGCGCTCGAATTCTGTCGAGACAGGGTCACGCTGTGACGGCATCCGCCCTCCTTGACTCTCGCCACGCTGTCAGGTGATCGACCCTGCTGGCGCTGTTCAGTAGCTGGAACTCGCGCTCCAATGTGGGCAGGGCGTGATAACAGAGGCGTAACATGTCGAGAAGGTCACCGTGATCTTCCGGACCCAAGAATCCTCGAATCCCGAAATCAGCACCGTGATTTCCGAGCTGCCGATGCACGTCGTCAGCTAGCGATTCCAACCCCCTGATAAGCTGGCAGCACTCAGTCAGCCGAACTTGGCGCCAGTCCTCCAATCCGCTCCAGGCGCGCTGCTCAAGGTCGGCTTGACGATCGAGTTTCAATTGTCTGGGACAGGAATTATCGAAGAGGTCTGCTGTCCTTAACCCCATCGCCTCCATGACGGCATCGACCGAACACCCGGCGTGATCGTGAACGAGAACCCGATCGTCGGTCTGGGTGATCGAGAGGCTCGGCGTCCGATCATCGTGAGACGGGCATTTCGCTAGCCAGCGCCCACTCCCTAACGACCGTACACCGTCGAGATGTGATAGAAACCGTTCGGCCGCCTTGTTCATGAAGTCTGCCCACTCTTCAGCTTTCGGATCAGGCGGCAGATATCATTCTTAGATTGCTGCAACCGAGGCAACCAATCCGGTTCAATTTGGGAGTCGTTAAGCTTTTCGAGACTGCCATCAATCAATGCAGCGGAAAAAACGGATTCGAGGCTCGTCACCGTCTGTTCAAACACCCGGACATGATCGATTTTTCTAGCGCCGCGCATCACTGCGTCGGCCTGAATCTTGATCCCATTGTCCTTTGCCAGCTTTCTTGTATGTTCAGGAGTGATGTCGATTTCTTTTGCGATCTGGGTTGAGTCGTGGCCTCGGGTTGACAACTTTCGGATGCGCTTGATCCGCCCTTGCTTGGATAGTTTTGCTGGCTTTACTGGGGCGGCCACTGCTGCGGCCGCTCTCGCTGCCGTCATATTGAGACTCTTAATCCGCTTCACTCCCTCCCGGATCTGTTCGCGTGTGTGTCGATTGTGCGCAGCGTCGGACAGGAGTTCTTCCTGCAACTCGACGGACAGACTAGCGACCTCAGCGTGATGGGAAAAAGTAAGAGTGTCCCGCCGGCGGGACATTTCGATATGGCGGCAAACGAAAGCCGCATTTCGGAGAGTCTTTTTCTGGTAGCCCGTTAGTTGAAGCGCCTGGTCGTACTTCTCCCCATACTTCCGCTCTCCATAATTCAGCCAGTCGCCAATACACCACAGAAGACTGCAATGCGCGGCTTGGAGTTTCCGTCCGATCTCAGCCCAATCATCGAAACTGAGATCGTCATGTAGATCGAGGTGGGTTTCAGTTACGGTTCCCCGGATATCGATCCCGAGAACGTGATCGTTGTCATGGTTACGGCGGTTGCCGGAATCGATCGGCACTATGTTGGTGTTATGCACCAAGAAACCCCCTCCAGATGGTCCTGATCACCGTCGATACGGGCTGGGATACCTATACGCGTTCACGATCATGACTTTGTTCGCCATGCGGATGAGTGTCCATCCGCGCCTCATGACGCTTGGTCCCGGAGTCCGTCAAACCAGGCGTCGATGTCTTCGGTGAAGTAGGCTGTCCGGCCAGGCGAAACCTGCACTGGCCTGGCGAGCTGTCCTGAACGGGAGAGTCTCCAGAGCGTCGTCCGCGAGAGTGAAGTAAGCCGTTCGACCTCGCGGATTGACAGTAGCCGGGGGCGCTCGGATTGTGTTTCAGGTGATCGCGTGCTGTTCATGGCGAACAGCATCGCTCAACAGAACAAGCATTTCCTGCAAATGCAGAAGATGCAGGAAATATTTTCTATCTATTCGGAGGGGATACTCGCTGGATCGATGTCGAGTGCAGAAGCAATCTTTTCCAGCACGTCGTTCCGCACAGAACGTCCATTCAATATCTTTCGCACGGTGCGGGTGTCTATGCCTAACGATAATGCGGCCTGAGAGGCCGTCCGCAATTCCCTATCCGCCATAATTCGATTGAGCCACTCAGAGCGGACTGGAAATTCATCCACCTCAGGGCCGTGTCAGCGGCTGCCCTTGACTCCGCTACGGCCGCCTCGCCCTCCGTAAATCGTCGCCGCGTCTGGTACTGTTGCAGCCGTTTGCGAGTCTGACAAACTCATGGTCTTGTAATGCAGCCGCCTGGCGACCCTGAGGGACAACTCAACAGGCCCCGGCTCCGTGAATCGACCCTCGAGAGCGACCACGGGCTCCTGGCCTCGCCACTCCTTAATCTCATAATCCACGGTGTACCCGCCATTCGGCTCCTGACAGATATAATCAAGCCATAGGAACTGCCCGTCCCTGTCGGGGGCGTCTGCCATCTCGAGGCCAATTTTGCTAGTCACCATCGCGGCAGCGTCTTTGAAATAGGACTCCGACTCAGGGTCTTCCCACAGCAACATCCACTCGGGTGGCTCGCCCAGCCGCCCATCGCTATATACGTCCGGCTGCTTATTCTCAGCAATAAGCTCTCGGAAATCTTTGCAAGCAATCCACAGTTTCGCTTCTTGCTCCGGGAGCAGTTCGCCGTGCTTGACGATCGGCATCAGGCCGTTTTTCTTCATGGCCTTGTGAATGAAAGGAGCGGCAAATACGGTCGTAAGATTGGTGCAACCTGCCCTAATTACCTCAGTCTCGGCCATCAACTTCGATGAAAGCCACTGGGGCGTATGGTGCTTCTCTAGCGAATACGACCACCGCCAACAGTAGTGAATTGCATGCGCCGGAAGAAGCTCAAGCAACGCGTCAACTTGATGCTTGTGGCGAATGCCCACCCAATCATAAAATTTAGGCAGGTCCATCCCCGTAACTTCTCGACCTCGGAAGCGGTTGAGAAGCTGTTCGTCGATCTCTTTCAGCGTGTCCGAATCAAGAAGGCTCTGCATTGCCACAAGGCCATCATCGGGAAGCTGAGTGGCTTTTGTGATCGTTTTCGGGTTTATTCTTGGCGGGCCATCTGATCTCTTCGCCATGTTTCCACTCTCTACAGTGAATCGGGAAAGGGCGGATCCGATGGTGGAGCACCGGGCTCGGCTGTACAACCTGCCAGCCCACCTGAGTGCGGTTCGCGTTAACGCGCTGGCGTTTCAGCAACCTCTTCCAGATCCGACACGATCAGCATCAGCCGTCGGCTCCAAGCATCGAGCGCTTCGCGTTTTTCCAAATCATACGAATAGCGGTTATAGATCCCGCTGACGCCTGACTCGATGTGATTCAACACCCGGTCCACGGTTGACGCGGCGATTCGCATGCTTGTCATCGTCGTGGCCGCTGAACGGCGAAGATCATGGCTCTGGAAGTCTTTGATCTCCGTCGCCTGGCGTAAGCGGTTTTGGCAAGACTTCACGTCTCTGATCGGCTGGCCGACACGCCGTCCGGGGAACACCCACTCTGATGGTTGCTGCTGCTTCGCCTCGGCTATGGTGCGGTCCTTCTCCCGGAGTCGCTCAAGAACCCTTACCGCCGGATCAGACAGCCACACGCGATGCGACAGCCCGTTCTTGGACCGCTGCGCCGGTATCGTCCACCACCGCTCTTCGATCTCGGACCACTTCATATTTGAGGCTTCCGACACACGAGTCGCGGTCAGGAGTTGGAGCTGGAACAGCGCGCCGACAACCGATGCCTCCGCCTCCGCAGCGTTCCATACCTTTTTGAGTTCTTCTTCTGAATACACCCTGTCGCGGGACCTCTCCACGGTGGGTCGGGCCAAGCCGACGCACGGGCTGCCCTCAACAACATCGTGAGCGAGACCCCAGTTGTATATCGTCTTTACACACGACAGTACTCTGTTTGCCATGACTGGTCCCGTTTTCTCCACTGCCTCCAAGATCTTCCGTATCTGCCGCCGCGTCACGTCCTGAGCCCGTACCCGCTTCAGCTCGGGTAACAGATAACGATCAACGATCCTCCGCGCCGGTCTTCTTCTTGGAGGCGTGTTTTTCGAGGTATAGATCCGCTAATTCAGAAAATGTCTCGGCGTTCCGGGACTTCTTTTTCTCTTCTGCTGGGTCTTTACCCATAGCGGCATCGCGCAGCGCCCGCTTCGCTTCACCGCGTGCATCGGCAAGCGAAATGTTCGGAAATGACCCGATGGTGTACCTCCGGGAGAGCCGACCGCGCCTATAGAAGATGCAGAAGGTCTTCTTCCCTGCTGGCGATACGCGGACCGCAAACCCGGTAAGAGTTGTGTCGTGATAGTCGATCTGCCGGCCAGGCTCGGGCCTGAGGGCCTTGAGCGTCGGGATCGTGAGACTCAGTTTTGGCACTTGAGAACTCCAGAATCAGTCAGTCAGGTGAAGGAAAAGCTAAATAGGTAACCAGGCATACGAAACAGAATGAGACATCGTGAAAACTATTGAATCACTAAAATGGGGCTAAATCTAGGGATTATTAGGGAGAAGTTGTTTCAGGCAGTTTCAGGAAATGTCATACCCCGCTGACGCACGATCAGACGACCTCGGCTGCTGTCGTCATCATGTAATCCCGAGCCTCAAGGCCCTGGCCCTGAACCCCAGAAATGGGCATCCGGTACCAACGATTCGCTGCCAGGGCCTGGGGCACGCGGACCTTGATGAAATTATCGCTGATTGCTGACCGCCAACCGGATTTGGCTTCCTCATCCAAGACCAGCACCCAGATATCCCGACCCACAAACCGGCGTCGAAAAGCGTCGTTTTTTCGCCCGATCAACTCTCGGAGTTGCTGTCCCCGGAACCGGGCGACGTGTTCGGGAACCGGATTCGGAAATGCCGCAGCGGCTGTACCCGGGCGTGGGGAATAAGGGAAAACGTGGAGGTAGGTGAGCGATGATTTCTCGATCAGGCGATACGTCATAAGAAAGTCGTCGTCTGTTTCACCTGGAAATCCAACCATGACATCCGCCCCAATTGCCGCATCGGGTGCGGCCCTCCGAATGCGTTCGACCAACGCCGCATACTCCGGAGCCCGATACGGACGCCGCATGGCCTCAAGAACACGGGACGATCCGCTCTGCATTGGCACATGAAGATGCGTCGCTACCCTCGAATCGTTTGCCACCCGATCAATGATTTCGGCCGTGACTTCCAACGGCTCGATCGAACTCAGTCTCAATCGTTCCAAAGCGGGCACGCCGACGAGTGTCCTGCTGACCAATTCTGTCAGCGAGCATCGAGGTCCGATATCGCGCCCATAGGAACCCAGGTGAATGCCCGAAAACACGACTTCGTGAAAGCCACGCTCCACAAGATCGCGGACCTGCCCGATGACACTTTCCGGCGCGAGGCTCCGGCCCGGCCCCCGGACAGTCGGAATTATGCAGAAGGCGCACGTCGCGTTACACCCGTCCTGAACCTTTACAGTAGCGCGGGTCCGCCCCCCGGATCCCTGATACGGAGGTTTGGACAGGCGGCGATCAATGAAAATCTCGCTGCAAAATATCTCGGCGCGACCGTCGTTGCTGGAACCCGCAGCGCGACCGTCGTTGCTGGAACCCGTAACGCGACCGTCGTTGCTGGAACCCGCAACGCGACCGTCGTTGAGAGAACCTTCAAAGCGTCCCCGGGCCAATGACCCAACCGTGCCTTTGTGAGAGTTGCCTACGACATAGCGCACCTGAGGCATCGCAGCCAGTTCCTCGGGACGCCGTTGCGCGTAACAGCCGGTTACAATGATCTCGGTTTCCGGATTCCGTCGCGCGACCCGGCGAATCAGGCGGCGGACATCGCGGTCGGCCTCCTCGGTGACGGTACACGAGTTAATGATCAATACATCGGCGTGGAAGGGAGATTCGGCGCGAGCTGTATCGGGGGCGTTTGCGGAGAGTTCGGCATCGATAGCGCCACCCTCGGCCTGGGACACCCGGCAGCCGAAGTTCGCGACGTGGAACTTCTTTTCCGACATTACTCTTCCTTCAATTGCTCCTGGAGTCGAGTGTTCCGCTCGCGAACACCGCGCGCAAGCAGTTCCTTATGCTCCACCATTCGCTGGGTGAGCGCCGCGTCTCCAGTCGCAAGGATCTGGACAGCAAATAGTGCCGCGTTTGTAGCACCCGCCGCACCAATAGCCATCGTGGCCACCGGAACTCCAGGCGGCATTTGAACCGTCGCCAACAGCGAATCGAAACCCTTTAGAGGCGAGCTGTCAATGGGCACTCCGATTACGGGCAGGATCGTTTCTGCCGCAATCACGCCGGCGAGGTGCGCCGCACTGCCGGCGCCGGCAATGATCACCCGAAGGCCCCGGTCCTGCGCAGTCCGGGCATACTCCGAAGCCCGGCCGGGTGAGCGGTGGGCGCTGACCACCTCAACCTCCGCATCGACACCGAATTCGGCCAATACTTTCAGCGCGCCTTTCATAACAGGAAGGTCCGAGTCGCTTCCCATGAGAACGCCTACAACAGGTGTCATCTGTTCTTATCCAGTCCCTTCTGTCCAATATCGCGCCGGTAGTCTTTGCCCTCGAAGTCTACCATTTCAGCTACGAAGTAAGCTTTCTCCAGTGCCTCCTCAAGCGTCGAACCGACGGCGGTCACGTTCAACACACGCCCACCGGCCGTGTAGACATGGCCGTCTTCTCGGAATGTGCCGGCGTGATATACGGTGACGTCGCTGATCCGCCCAGCTTCGTCCAGACCAAGAATTTCCTTACCTTTTTCGACTTTTCCCGGATACGTCCTCGATACTAATACAACAGTTGCTGACACAAGCCGTCGCCACTTTGGAACCACCTCTCCCAGCCGGTGGTCCCGGATCGCGATCAGAATATCGACAAGGTCGGTTTCCATCCGGGGCAGAATTACCTGGGTCTCAGGGTCTCCAAAACGAACGTTGAATTCCACTAGCTTCGGCCCGTCAGCGGTCAGCATGAGGCCGGCATACAGGATTCCAGAATACGTTTTGGTGGCCGCCAACGCCGGACGAATCAGGCGATCGATCACATCCTGGCGCACTGGATCGGACAGCAATGTGTCGAGGGAATACGCACCCATGCCGCCCGTATTGGGGCCTGTGTCACCCGCGAAGCGCAGCTTGTGGTCCTGGGATGGAACCATCGATTGAAACTCGCCACCGTCGGCAAAAACGTGAAATGAGACCTCCTCGCCTTCGAGAAACTCTTCGATGACCAGTCGGGATCCCGCATCTCCCAGCGCGGAGAATTCCATAAAGTCTCGCACGGTGTGCATGGCCTGGTCGGCGGACGCTGCAATTACGACGCCTTTACCTGCAGCCAGTCCATCCGCCTTGATAACGGTCGGGTAGTCGATTCCCTCAAGTACCCGGTAGGCCTCATTCGGGGTCGCGCACTCGGTGTAGGCAGCAGTGGGAATCGAGTGCTTCGAGCACAGACGCTTGGTAAATCCTTTGCTCGATTCCAGCTGTGCCAGCTCTGCGGTTGGCCCAATGACGGGAAGGTCACGCTTTTGAAACTCGTTGACAATGCCGAGGCTCAGGGGGACTTCAGGCCCGACAATGGTCAATTCGATTGCGCGGCTTTCAGCAAAAGTGGCGAGTGCGTCGACCGCGTCGGCCCTAATCGTCCCGATTTCCGCCTGTTGACAGATTCCGCCATTCCCAGGAGTAGCATAGATCTTCGAGACCTTCGGACTTGCCGCCAATGCGTGCACGATGGCATGCTCACGCCCGCCAGATCCAATCACAAACAGCTTCACTTTTCGGGAGTCTCGATACTGGAGAGAGAGACGAGCGATTCGTTGAGCCGGCCGGTGCGATACCCCTCCACGTCGAGAGTAACAAACCTGAAGCCGATCCCCTTGAATCGGTCGGCTAAGACCTGAAACAGGTCCAGGCACAGCGCCTTTTCGAGCTCTTTCGGCGCAATTTCGATTCGAGCAATCTCATCGTGATGGCGGACGCGGCTCTGTCGAAATCCGAGCGCTCTCAGGATGGCCTCCCCATCTTCAATCATCCTGAGTTTCTTTACGGTAACAGGAGAACCATAGGGTATCCGTGAGGACAGACAGGCCGAAGCCGGCAAATCCCAGGTCGGCAGACCCCGAACCTTCGACAACATCCGAATCTCGTTCTTGGTCAAGCCAGCTTCGATCAGCGGACTGCGCACAGCCAATTTTTCCGCCGCTTTCCGGCCGGGGCGGTAGTCACCGGTGTCATCGACGTTGTTTCCGTCACTCACCCAGTGGAACCCGACCCGCGCTGCGATCGCACGCAGCTTGGTATACAACTCGTGCTTGCAGAAGAAGCAGCGGCTGGAGGAATTCTCCACATAGTCAGGATCTTCCAGCTCTTCGGAACGGATGAATTCATGGCGCAAACCGTAGCGGTCCACTAGGTCGAGAACCATTTCTTTCTGGTACGCTGGGTAACTGGGACTTTCCGCGGTTACGGCAAGCGCATTCTCGTCGAGCTCCTCGTGGGCCACAAGGGCAAGGTATGCGCTGTCCACACCACCGCTCAAAGCAATCAGGCAAGAACCCATCTCCTTGAGAATGTACCTGAGTTGCACTTCCTTTTCGTTGGCTTTCGATCCCGTCACAAGACTCCTTCAGCCCGGGAAGATAAGTGAAGTCAAAACTTCGGTGGCTCTCCGGCTCACCTGCTCATGACGCTTAGTTTTCGACTCTTAACGGCTCTCACCGATTACCCCTTCCTCTCACGGAGAGTGCCATTGTACCAGCGTTTCGTATCCAACTGGAGGTTCGCCCCAAACCCACGCTGGATAAGGGTTTTCCCTTTAAAACCCTTGACAAATACACGGACAAGCTTTCAGACTTTTTGGATACACGCGCGAGAAAGTCAAGAGCATGCAGGCCACACTTCTACTGAACGCCTCCTACGAACCGCTCCGAATTATCTCGTGGAGAAAGGCGCTGACGCTGCTGTTTGCTGGGAAAGTCGAGGTCATCGATGAGTACGATCGCGAGGTCCACAGTGTTACCTTTTCGATGAAGCTCCCATCGATCTGCAAGCTAGTCCGTTACGTTCGGGTCAAGAATCGGAACGGCGTCAAGTTTTCGAGGGCCAATATATATGCAAGGGATGATTACAACTGCCAGTACTGCGGCAAGCGATATCCCACAGAAGACCTGACCTTCGATCATGTCGTCCCGGTTGCACGTGGTGGGAAGAAGAAGTGGGACAACATCGTAACTGCATGCTTTAGGTGCAACCACAGGAAGGGCGGGCGGACCCCAGCCCAAGCCCGGATGGAACTGATTCGCCTTCCGACCGAACCCCGCTGGCTGCCCGCTTACCACTTAACTTTCAAGATCAAGTCGCCGCCCGAGGCATGGAGGGACTATCTCTACTGGAACGTAGAGCTGGATCTCTAGGAAAAATGATGAATGCGGTCAGAGCCCTATCTCCCCTTCTCCGCTAATTGGGGACAGAGAGCACTGACGCCATTTTTCGAAGCAATCTGGATTGGCAAGGTATCATGATAGGTGTGGGCGGCCAGGCGGGAGATAGCCCCAGTGGTTCGTGCCGCCTGCGCCGCCGAATTACACGGCAAATTTATCGAATTGGATGCTACCGATTTCATCAGACAATGTCGCTTTCAGACGCTATCCAATCCGACCTTGTAGCCGCGATGCGCAGCAAGGAGGCCCTGCGTCTGGGAACCCTGCGCATGGTAAAGACAGCCATTAAGAACAAAGAAATTGAAAGGCGCGAGACACTCTCCGATGCAGAGGTTCAATCCGTTCTTCAGACGCTGGTAAAACAACGTCGCGATTCCGCCGAACAATTCAGAAAAGGGAATCGTGAGGAGATGGCCAAAAACGAGGAAAAAGAAATCGGATTCATCGAGATGTATCTTCCTGCCCCCGCGACCGAAGAAGAAATCCTATCCGCCGTTGCAGCTGCGATCGAAGAAACCGGTGCCCGGGAACCCAGGGACATCGGGAAAGTCATGAATGCAACGAAAGCTCGACTGACTGGAAAGTCGGTCGGCGGAAAGCTTGTCAGCATGCGGGTGAAAGAAGCTCTACAGTGAGTATGATAGAGAACCAACCGCAATTCGAACCCTCCCGCAAGCCCACTACCGAAATTTCTGGATCGACGGAACCGGGCTCCGTCGAAAATCTTGCCACGGCCGCGCCCGATCCACGCCCGCGGAAGAGTAAGATTCGAGAGTGGATCGAAAGCCTGGCTTTCACGGTGTTGTTCGTCCTGATCTTCACCCAGTTTATTGCCCAGGCGACTCAGGTCCCAACCGAATCGATGAAGCCCACCATCATGGTCGGCGATCATTTCTTTCTCGACAAACTCGCGTTCCTGGCCAATTATCCCGAGCTGTTACACGGGTATCTGCCCGAACGTTCCTTGGAGCGAGGCGACATCGTGGCCTTTCGTGCTCCATCCCAAGGGGACATACCGTTCGTAAAGCGGTTAATTGGAACGCCGGGGGACGTGATCGAGATCCGCAACAAGAATGTATGGATTAACGGGACCGAAATCGACGAGCCATACAAGATCCACGTCGACGGCAACCTCTATGAAGATCATCCGTGGACGCCCCGTGAATATGTGATCCGTGACAACTACGAGCCGGTAACGCTACCGGAGAACGCGTTCTTCGTAATGGGAGACAATCGCGACAACAGCAACGACAGCCGCTACTGGGGCTTCATCAGCCGCAAGGACGTCATTGGCAAACCCATGTTTGTCTACTGGTCTTATGCCGGCGACGCCTACGTGGCGGGCCGACCCTCGATCAGAGATCGCATAGCGGGCTACGCATCCATTGTTGGCCATTTCTTTACGCGGACCCGGTGGTTTCGTATGGGCATGACTATTAAATGAACGGAAAAACAGAACTTTGAATCGCGAATCCACCACTCATACGATGCAGGTACGAAAAGCCGTTATGCCGGCCGCCGGTCTAGGCACCCGATTCCTGCCCGCAACAAAGGCCCAACCCAAAGAGATGCTACCGCTTGTAGACAAGCCTCTAATCCAGTACGTGGTCGAGGAAGCCGTGGCGTCGGGAATCCAGAGCGTAACGATAGTAACGGGCCGGGGCAAAAACGCCATCGAAGATCATTTCGACACCTCGTACGAACTGGAGAGTGTTCTGGCCGAACGCGGGAAGGACCGGGAACTCGACCAGATACGCCGAATCTCGAACATGCTCGACGTATCGTACGTGCGCCAGAAGAAAGCTCTTGGGCTTGGACACGCCATCAAAATGGCCCGGGACGTGATCGGAAGCGAACCCTTTGCCGTAATGCTCGGCGACGATATTATCGATGCTGAAGTTCCCTGCCTGAAGCAGATGATGACGCTGTTCGAAAAACTACAATCGTCGATCATCGCGACGTGCGCTGTTAACGAAAGCGAGGTATCACACTACGGCATTATCCGAGGCCACCCCCTGGACAATTATGACGGACGCGTCTACAGGATCGAAGACGTCGTCGAGAAACCATCCCGAGACGAGGCGCCATCGAATATGGCGATCATCGGCCGTTATATCCTGACACCCGAAATCTTCGACGCAATCGAAAACACGAAAGCGGGTTCGGGTGGAGAAATACAGATCACGGATGCGATCCGCCTGCTGCTCGAGCAACAGCCGGTCTATGCCTATATGTTTGAGGGCACCCGATACGATGCTGGAGACAAGCTGGGTTTTCTGAGAGCAACGGTGGAGTTCGCGCTCCAGAGAGACGACCTCGGCGGTGACTTTGGCGAGTACCTCCGATCTTTAGATTTGTAGTCCCGGTCCCACAGATGGTGCGTACGCGCCCTATGGGGGCAGGGCAGGGGAAGTCCCCAGCTGGCATCGTTTTGGTCACGCCAGGTGGACGGGAGTCGGAATGGTGCCCCGGTTTAGTAAAACCGGGGCGTTTGCTTTCTGTGAGGAAATAAGTATTGAAGAATAGTCATATCAGCGGGACTGCTCTTAAGATTAAACAGTGGTTCGTATTGGATGGGGTATTTCATGGTGGGATCAACATTCATTGACTTTCCTGCGCACGGATGACGATTCCAACGTATGCCAAACAGATAATTTTAGCGGGTCTTCTGATTCAATAGCAATCTTCACACTCTGCTTCGTTTGACGGTTAGCAGTTAATCAATAGCCAGTTAATAGTTGATCGTTTGATAGTTTATGTCGCCCGGAATCCTCTACGTGATCGCCACGCCGATCGGCAATCTCGACGACTTCAGCAAGCGGGCAGCCGATCTATTAAAAAATGCTGACGTCATTGTTTGCGAGGACACCCGTCACACAAGCAAATTACTCCAGCGTTACAATATTCGGCGGCCGCTCGAGGCCTATCACGACTTTAATGAGACCGCAAAAGCTGAGGCGTTAATCGAACGGCTCAGGACCGGACAGAACCTCGCCCTGGTCTCCGACGCGGGCACACCAACGGTCTCCGATCCCGGATTCAGACTCGTGCGCCTCTGCCGCCAGAACGACATTCCCGTGATACCGGTCCCTGGACCTTCCGCCGTAATCGCGGCACTCTCTGTATCCGGACTACCGACCGACGAATTCTGGTTTGCCGGTTTTCTCCCGTCTCGGAAGGAAGCGCGCCGCCGCAGGATCGAGTCCGTCAAGGCAATAACCTGTACTCTCGTCTTCTACGAAGCACCGCGGCGCATGCGCTCTACCCTCTCGGATATGCGGGTGATTCTGGGGGACCGTCAAGTTTTCGTTGGCCGGGAAATGACCAAGCTACATGAACAGTATGTATTCGGAAGAATCAGCGAGGTCATCGATCGGATCACTAATCGGGGAGAAGCCGTTATTGTCCTCCAGGGAGCCGAGCCCGTCGACTCGTCTTCCAACGAGGTCGATCTCGCCGGAACCTCGCGGCAAGAATTGCTGAAAATTGCCGCCCGGGCCATGGGTGTGAGCCGGAAGCAGTTGTATGAGGCCCTCTACCGGAAAGAGGAGTAGGGATTTACCGAACCCCCCAGCGACTGTCAGGAACTGCAGGGGTGATAAACCATCTTTGAGACTTTCTGTATGCATCACGACTGCCTTGGCAACCGAAAACGCACTGACCTGCGATGCGCCCAGCCCGCCGATTGGCCCATCGTTCAACGATGAATCCCGGCCAGACCTCTACCTGTTCACGCAAGGTTACGCTTTCTAAAGTGAAATCCAGAGACAGACCGCTTGACAGCTTGTTGGATCCTGGAATTGAATATCAATCCCTGATTTCCCGGGCTTCCAATATTGCACTGTCACCTGAATTCGTCGTAGTTCTCCGACTGAGAAGCCTCGATACCGACCAGGCCAGACCGGCGAGAACCAGGGCGAAGATCAGCCAACCCACGGTCATGGTTATGAGCGAAACACTCAACTCCGGCCATGGGTATTGACGGAGTATTTCCGCTCGATCGACCATCCAGTGCCACGCCGTGTGGGCTACCAGCACGGAAAGGACAATCGTTCCGATGCGTTCGGCGACCCCATAGCGGAACAACAAACCCAGTGCCGGTATGACCAGTGCAAGGACAAAAAGCTGCCCGAGTTCCACTCCAATATTGAATGCCACGAGCGAGCCCAGCAGGTGCGAACCGGCAAACTGGAGAGTCTCGCGAAGGGCGAATGAGAATCCGAAGCCGTGAACCAGGCCGAACCCGAGCGTAATCATCCATCGGCGCTCCACATTCTTGGAGACAACGTTCTCAATGGCCATATAGACGATGGACATCGCGATCAACGTTTCAACCATTGGCGGAAACCACAGCGACGAGGGCGCCAGACCGTAAGCGGACGCGATCAGCGTGATCGAGTGAGCAAAGGTGAAGGACGTCACCACCATAACCAGTGAACGCAGGCGGCGGAGGGGTATTACCAGACACAAAAGGAACAGCAGATGGTCAATCCCGTCCAGGATGTGGAAGAATCCGAACTCCACAAACCGTGCCCCAGCCTGATACCACCGCGGATCTAGCCTGACGATGCCTGGATCGCCCAGCACCTCGAATGCGCGCACTGTGTCGTTGGGCAGAACGAAGCGAATCGCGGTCAGCACCCGAAGGCCCAGCCGTTCCAATCCGGGCCGTATGGAAAACTCCGACTGATCCGATCCAATCGGGTATTCAAGCGCCACGTCCAGCATTCCCTGCTGCCAGTAGAGATCAATGTCCTCGGTCAATTGCCCTGTTGTGATGTGCTGGCTGGCCTGTTCGTAGGACGCAAACGAGGGATCTGAAGGCAGAGACACCCGCGCCGCAGTGACCATTGGAATGGGAAGGCGCCGATCGCCTTCGTAGATCTCAATGTCGTTTGCGATCCATAGTGTTGCCGCATCCCGCAGTACAGGCTCGATTCGGGCAAGATCCAGATAACCGGGTCCGCGCATTGGCCACTCCATGTCGGCCATGGCCTCCAGCGGGACACGTATCAGTACCCTCAATTGCTGTGCTTCCGGCCGGATCCACGCCTGCACGGTAACGTCGCTGGGGATTTCGTGGGCAAGGGATTCCAGGGGCAGCAACGCGAAAGTCGAGACTACCAGATAAGAAATCAACCCGACTGCTTTGACTCGAGCAATCATGAATTCCCAGGGAATCTGCTCTTGATTCGGTATCACTTTTCGAGTGAGAACCGTCTTTGATCTACCGAATGAAACGTCCGTCCTACTGGCGAGGGTAATGAGACCGGCAGCAGCCTGACAAGCGAAAAGCGTTGAAAGCCGCCAGAAATGTCCGCCTGTGTCCCCCGGGAGGGTATCCAAATTGGACAATTGCCTTGGCCACGAACCCCAAGGCAACAAAAAAGATTGGCTGTTACGATGGGCCGGGAATCCTCCAGCCAGGCAGAATCAAACAGTTACCCAAATCGTAAAGTTTGTGCTGGGGCAGCAGGACCATGAGAAAAGTCAAGCGATTTCTCCGTCCAATAATGCCTTTCGTCAGTTCGGCCATCGAAGCATCCACGGATTTCAACGGACTCTCCCTCGTCAACACCCGATCTCGCAGTCACCGTTTTCTCCTAGAAGACAATGTCATTTCACATTAAAATGCACACCAATGGCTCCTCGCCTCAAAATCCCGCGCACTGATCGCGTTCTTCATGTTGTTGATTTTCCAAAGGCCAATCATTTCAGTTGTGCTGTCGTTGACCTCTTCGGTGCGGCGTATTCTGGCCGAAACGTGCGACGGGAAACATGAAATCAGGCACTACATATTTTCTTCCCATTGTGGGTACCTGTGCGTTGTTGGTCCTTGCGGTGGGTAGCTTCGACCCGGCCCGAGCCCAGGCGCGGCGAGTCCCCCAGTACGCAGTCGACCGGTTCTGGCCAAAACTGCCTCTGCCTGACCGATGGATCACCGGCGGTCTGGGCGGGATGTGCATCGATGGCCGGGATCACGTGTTCATCCTCAATCGGGGGAACGTAGTCCCCGAAGACCTCGATGGTGCGAGCATGGCGCCTCCAGTGATCGAGTTTGATCCAGACGGAAATGTCGTCAGCTCCTGGGGAGACCCCGGCCTATTCGGGGACCGGCTGCATGATTGCCATGCCGACGAAGACCGGAACGTCTGGATCATCGCCTCCGGTACGGGCGTTGCACAGAAGTTCTCGAACGATGGGAATGAGCTCCAGCTCCAAATCGGGCAATCGGGCGTCTACGACTCCTCGGATGGGACTCGCGAAGGCCGCCCCTTGAATTCGGATCGAGCGCAGTTCTTTCTGCCTGCGAGCATCGATGTGGACGCCGAAACCGGCGATATCTATGTAGCCGATGGGGAGGTGCCGGGAGGAAACCAGCGGATTGCCGTACTCGATCCCAACGGGCGCTTTCTCCGCCAGTGGCCGCTCCACCGGACCGAGGCTGAAACCGGTCTCACACCCCTGCCGCACTGTCTTCGCTTAAGCGATGACGGCCTTGTGTATGTCTGCGATCGGGAGGCGGACCGGATCCAGGTGTTCGACCGGATGGGGAACTTCATCCGGAATATCGACGTCCCCTGGCAACCCTACACGTCGCCCGAGGGCCGTCTGAGCGGGACGCGGGGCACTGCCGTCGTCCTGGCTTTCTCCCACGATCCGGATCAGCGCTTCATGTTCGTCGCGAATCAGCACAGCAGCGAAATCGACATCTTGGATCGGCAAACCGGACGGGTCCTGTCCAGTTTTGGCGGAGGTCCCGGACGATATCCCGGACAGTTCACCCTGCCGCACGGCATCGGGGTCGATTCAGAAGGCAATGTCTATGTTGCCGAACAGGAGGGTCGACGCATTCAGAAGTTCAGGATCGTCGACCCCTAGGAACTTCGCCAAGTTGCCACGAGACCCATTTCAAACATTTCTGCCGGCTTGCCGCGCCCGGCAGGCGGGCAGCCGAGTGTTAACCCAGAGTTGGGCCAGTTGGGTCTGGGGCCAGCTGGATATGGCTTAAGGAAAATCGAGAGGATCCGTGATGGTTATCTACGGTGTTGCATTGTTATCTGCTTGCCTGCTGGCGGGCATGCTTGCGGGGGAGGTATTGGGTGTGCTGCTCGGAGTCGGTGCCAACGTCGGTGGTGTCGGTATTGCGATGCTCTTTCTGGTTCTTGCGTGCAGCTCGAAACCTTTGAGATCCCTTGTTGATGGAGCCTCTGGCACTGGAATCAAGTTCTGGAGCGCTATGTATATTCCCATCGTCGTTGCCATGGCCGCCAGTCAGAACGTGGCGGCAGCGGCAGCCGGGGGATTGCTGGCGCTGGTTGCCGGGGGCGCTGCGGTCCTCGTGAGCTTCGCTCTGGTACCCCTGCTCAGCAGAATAGGTTCCACCAGTGGAAACAGGCGCGATTACAGCGTTGGGACGCAACCAGGCTCTGCGGATAAGTCCAAATCGGGGACGGGAGCGGAATGATGGAATTGCTGCTAAAGGTCGCCGACAGAAACTACCTTGTGCTTGCCTTCGCCGTAGTCGGCGTAACCGTCTGGGTATCCTACCTCGTATCCAACAAATTGACTCGTGGTCGCATCCACGGTTCGGCCATCGCAATCATTGCGGGCCTGTTCGCCGCTTATTGGGGCGGAACGCTCTCAGGTGGCCAGACTGGGGTGGCAAATATTCCTTTGCTAGCGGGCATCGGTGTGATGGGCGGCGGCATGCTGAGAGATTTCGCCATAGTGGCTACGGCTTTTGGTGTCCATTTGAGCGAACTCAGGAGAGCAGGACTTGCCGGCGTGATTTCGATTGTTGCCGGTGTCGTGGTTTCATTCGTGGTGGGGGCGATCGTGGCGGTTTCGTTTGGCTATACCGACGCCATCAGCATCACGACGATTGGCGCAGGTGCCGTGACCTATATTGTGGGTCCGGTAACGGGTGACGCTATTGGAGCCGACAATGCGGTAATCGCACTCAGCGTTGCGGCCGGACTGGTCAAATCGATCCTTGTTATGGTCGGGACACCGATGGTGGCACCTTTTATCGGTCTCAATAATCCCCAATCTGCCATGGTTTTTGGCGGGCTCATGGGGACAACCAGTGGTGTCGCCGGTGGTTTAGCAGCGACTGATCCCAAGCTGGTGCCCTATGGTGCGATGACCGCTACGTTCTACACGGGTTTTGGTGCCCTGATGGCCCCATCCGTGTTGTATTTCATAGTAAGAGCGCTCGCCTGATAGACGGGGACAGAATCCCTTGAGACGAGTTGCCACAACACAAGGCTAGGGCAAAAGTCATCCATGAAAGATTCTGCAATTGACAATCCAGGCCGTTTTCCCAAGTTAACCGACGTGAATACAAAAGTAGCATTGGTCTTTGGGGAAAGCACATGCACGTATGCCGAGTTAGATCGGCGTATCAGTCAGTTTGCCAGCGGGCTGTTAGGGGATGCGGCGGATCTGCAGGAGCAGCGTATCGCATTTATGGTGCCGACCAGCCTGGACTATGTGACGACCCTGCTTGGCATCTGGAGAGCAGGGGGTATTGCGGTGCCTTTGAACTCCACCTCCACAACCCCTGAACTGGACCACGCACTATCCTGTGCGGGTGTCAGCTGTCTGATAGCAAACCCCGAATATCAGAAGAAACTGTCAGGACTCTCCTCTGCACGCGAAATCAATATGTCTACTGTTGACGAAGTTTTGCGGGGCGAAATCCGGCCATTACCGACCATCACCGATAGCCGGCGGGCAATGATTTTGTTTACGAGTGGAACCACTAACAAACCGAAAGGGGTGATCAGCACTCATAGTAATATTCGTTCGCAGATCAGCACACTTATCGAAGCATGGGCCTGGCAAGAAGATGACAACATTCCTCTGTTTTTGCCCCTTCACCATATCCACGGAATTATCAATGTATTGTGTTGTGGACTATGGTCGGGTGCCTGCGTTCACCTCTTCCCAAAACTTGAGTTGCCGATTATTCTTGCCCAGGTAGCCCGACGTAAGTACTCGCTTTTCATGGCGGTACCCACGATCTACGTCAAATTGATTCAGTACCTTGAGACCCTGTCCGAGCAGGATCGGAGTCAAACCTGCGCAGGATTCAAGGCTATGCGACTCAATGTTTCAGGCTCGGCGGCGTGTCCAGTCAATCTTTTCAATAAGTGGCTGGAGCTGACCGATCAAACGCTGTTGGAACGCTATGGAATGACGGAAATTGGCATGGGGCTTTCGAATCCATACGCCGGAGAACGCCGGGCGGGCTCCGTAGGCGTACCCTTGCCTGGAGTGGAGGCGGCATTGTTTGACGAGGACAACGCGCTCATCCTCGAAGAAAACGTTCCCGGGGAAATCAGAATAAAAGGCCCCAACGTCTTTCTTGAATACTGGAATGATACCAAAGCGACCGAGGACAGTTTTCATGACGGATGGTTCTGTACAGGAGATATTGCGGTTGTGGAGGCGGGCTACTACCGGATTATGGGGCGCTCTTCTGTCGACATTATTAAGTCGGGTGGCTACAAATTGTCTGCTCTGGAAATCGAAGGTGCTCTGCTCAACCATCAAAATATCAGCGAATGTACAGTCATCGGCGTGTCGGATGAGACCTGGGGTGAAGCGGTAACTGCGTTCGTTGTTCTCAGGCCGGATACTACCCTGAGTCTGGGAGCATTGAAAGCCTGGTGCCGGGAGCGCATGTCTCCGTATAAGATCCCGAAGACCTTAACGATCGTAGATGCGCTCCCGCGAAACGCCATGGGCAAGGTCTCAAAACCTACCCTCAAGGATTGGGTGCGGGCCGAGTGTTGAGCGTGTCGATGATTTCGATCGGTCCAGGCAATAGTCTTGGGCCCGTTGCCGAAGCCGTATATACTAGCGACGTTTGGAACCACACCCCAATTGTATGTTTCAGCAGCTCGCTCCTTTAAGGGAGGACCCAGATTATGCAGAAGTCGAAGATTCATGTCGCGATGGCCTGTCTCTCGATTCTCCTAGCCCTCGGCTGTGAGACCGGGACGGCCCTCGAGAGTGCCGCTGTGGACGCAGTGACCACCGGTCCTCAGGCACCGATGTTCGAGGTTGATCCGCTGTGGCCCAAGCCCCTGCCAAACCACTGGATCCTGGGCTCAACGATCGGCGTATCGGTCGATTCGCGGGATCACATCTGGGTGATTCACCGCCAAACCACTCTCAATCCGGTCACGGAAATCGGAGCCGCAGCTGATCCTCCGATCGGCGAGTGCTGTATCCCCGCGCCGAACATACTGGAGTTTGATCAGGAAGGAAACCTGGTGAATTCATGGGGTGGGCCGGGTGAAGGATACGAGTGGCCCCAGTCCAATCACGGGATTACGGTCGATCACATGGATAACGTTTGGATTGGTGGCAACGGGGAAACGGACGCGCATTTGCTGAAGTTCGCGCGCGATGGAACGTTCCTGATGCAATTGGGCCACGCCGGCATGAACGGCGGCAGCAACGATCTGGAAAACTTCGGGCGCGTGGCTAAAATTTCCGTCGACCCGAACACGAATGAGGTCTATATCGCCGATGGCTATCTCAATAAACGCGTCGCCGTGATCGATGCAAGCACGGGAGAATTCAAACGATACTGGGGCGCATACGGCAACATGCCCGACGATAGCGATCTCGGGCCCTACGACCCGAACGCGCCACCCGCACAACAGTTCCGCAATCCGGTCCATTGCGCCGAGATCTCGAACGATAATTTCGTATACGTTTGCGACCGCGCGGGTGACCGCATTCAGCAGTTCCAGACTGACGGTACATTCGTGAGAGAAATGTTTGTCGCACCTGAAACACTCGGCTCAGGTTCAGTGTGGGATCTTACGTTTTCGAGAGATCCGGAACAAACCTATATCTATCTCGCCGATGGCGTCAACGAGAAGGTGTACATCATCCAGCGAGAGACGTTGGAGATCCTGACCAGCTTCGGCGATGGCGGACGCTATCCGGGCCAGTTCTTCGGCGTCCACAGCATCGCGACCGACTCGGCCGGTAACATTTATACGACAGAGACCTACGAAGGAAAACGTCTGCAGAAGTTCGTATACATGGGTCTCGGCCCAGTTACAGAGCAGGACCAGGGTGTGGTCTGGCCCGGCTCGAACTAGTTCGAGAGCAGCGGATAGTGGGCATTTCCTGTCTGGCCTGAGTTGTCGATGGGTTTCTGTTTCGCGCTCGGCGCGACGGCGGGCTGGGCCGGGGCCCGCTCGAGACCGATGCCGGGCCCGCCAGTGGATACCCAGTCGAATCGGGGTAGAAGCCGACAGCGCACCCCCCATCCGTGCCGGCGCATTAAACCCAGGTTCGATTTTTCCGACGGCCCGGCCGGGCCCGCTGTCACCGGCGTAGTGGCCGGACCGGATGGGAGCCCGTACATCCGGCAAGTTTGCCACTTCAGTGCCTGCACAGACAGTCCCCCCCAACCTAGAACTCCGACAATTCTGGCCTCTCCTCAAATCTAGGCAGCTGATTTGGCCCGCGCATGTGAAGTAATTGCAGATTTTATGCTTATTGCTTGAAATTCCATAAAGGAACATATGTTTCTGCCGATAAGCAAGATATGCGCGAAGTGGGTCTTATAGCTCGCGGCCGTGCGTTTGAACGCGACGGCATAAGTAGAAAGCCCGATCGAAAGGACTTGAAATGAAAGCCGCAATAGCATTCGAGAACACGGACACGGGGTCCCAAACAATCACGCTTTCGACGCTTCAGTCGCTTGCCGAGCTTCTAGAGCTGAAGACCCGGACTACGGGAGGTCACAGTTCGCGGGTGGTCGAATGGTCAATGCAGCTGTCACGACTGTTCGATCTCCCCGAAGCCGACGTCAGGGATATCGAGATTGCCGCCGCGCTCCACGACATCGGTAAGATCGGGATTCCCGACCCTCTGCTGACCAAACCCAATCAGCTCACACCCGGCGAGAACGCCCTTATGGCCATGCATCCCGAATACGGATGGGAGGTGATGAGGCAGATCCCTGGCTGCGAGACGGCCAGTCTGCTGGTTCTGCACCATCATGAAATGTGGAACGGGGAAGGCTACCCTTCAGGACTGGAAGGCGAGGATATTCCATTCGGCGCGCGAATCATTGCCGTGGCGGACGCCTTCGATGTCATGACCGGACACCAGCCATACCGTGACGGCATTTGCCCGGACGACGCCATCGCGCACCTGATATCAAACTCGGGAACGCAGTTCGACCCGACGCTGGTGGAGGCCTTCGTCAATTTCATCCGAAGCACGGAAGGCCGAGGCACGCTCACATTGCTGTCCAATGGTCCGTACGACAGATTAGTCGGTCCCGCGTTGCTGCCCGAGCCGCATCCGATGCCCGACGAACCGTCACGGGGCCCGCACCTCCATGCACCCTCGCCCGAACGAGCGGAATCGGGATGGCCGGTGCCTCAAGGCGGACCGATATTCCGACAACTCATCGAGAACGGTCTCGACATCGTGACCTTGATGTCCGCCGAGGGCCAAATCCAGTACGAAAGCCCTTCAATCACGAAACTCCTCGGATACCGGCCCGAGGAACTGATTGGAAGTCAGATCGAACGAATCGTACAGCCCGAGGATAGAGAAACGATCCTTCGCGCGATCGCGGCTGTACTGGACGGACCGGAAACAACGGAGACTTTCGAAGTCCGCTTCCAGCACCTGGACGAAACGTGGAAGACATTTGAATCCGACTGTAAGAGCTTTGTGGGCGCTTCGGGTATCTCGTCGGTCGTCCTGAATTGCCGCGACGTCACGGACCGGGAACATTTGGAAAGCCAACTCCGGCAGGCGAACCGGATGGAGGCCGTCGGCCGGTTGTCCGGTGGCGTAGCCCATGACTTCAATAACCTGCTGACGATCATTGGCGGTTTCAGCGCGCTGTTGATGGATGCCATCGAGCCGGACCACCCAACATTCCGTCACGTCGAGGCCATCAAGGAGGCATCCGATCGTGCGGCATCCCTTACGCAACAGTTGCTCGCATTCAGCCGCAAGCAGATGCTACAACCTAAAGTATTTAATGTGAACAGCGCCGTTGGGCAGGTCGAAAAAATGTTACGTCGGGTGATTGGAGAAAATGTAGAGCTGGTCACGATGCTGGGCGAAGATGTCGGTCGAATCAACGCCGATCCGGCACAATTGGACCAAGTGATCATCAACCTGGCAGTGAACGCGCGCGACGCGATGGCCGGCGGCGGCCGCCTCGTCATCGAAACGACTAACACCGAACCGTCTCCACACGAACTGGATCAGTTTCCGGATTTCGGAGCCAAGCCCGGCCGGTACGTCATGCTGTCGGTCAGCGACACCGGTTCCGGCATGGACACCAAAACCGTGTCACAGATCTTCGAACCGTTCTTCACGACCAAGGAGCAAGGTGCCGGGACCGGCCTGGGTCTGGCGACGGTGTATGGAATAGTCAAGCAGAGTGGAGGTTGCATTGCTGTGCACAGCGATTTGAATCATGGGACGACCTTCAAGGTGTTCATGCCCTTGGTCTGTGACCCCACAGAGTCGCCCGAGTTTGTTGACAAGGGGAGCGTCAGTCTGCCTCTCCAGAAGACGATCTTGCTGGTCGAAGACGAGCCGGTACTCCGCGAACTGATCTGCGCTGGCTTGCCTCCCAGCTACAATGTGCTCGAAGCCGGCAACGGCGTGGAGGGTCTCAATCTGGTGCGGAACAGCGCCATGCCGATTGATCTGGTGATCACCGACGTGATCATGCCGGAAATGGGCGGCCCGGAAATGGCGCAGCAGCTCAAGACGTTGCTGCCCGACACACCGGTCCTGTATATGTCAGGTTATACCGATGACCAGATCAGCAAGGACGACTTCGTGAGCGAAGGCTTGCACTTCATCCAAAAGCCGTTCACTCCGATGAGCCTGGCGCAGAAGGTTCAGAAGTTGCTCTAGTAATAGTGGTCGCTGAAAAGCGAAGAAAGGTCAGAGCAGCGAATCGTCGATTGGATGTGGAGCTGGCACGCTTCGGTGCTCGATCTCTTCCCCCGGGTTGTTCGTTTTCGGATCCAGGTACTGACCGAGCCGAACCCTCGACCCATCAAAGTAACCGTCAATGAGTTTGTTTAAGGCGTTTGCCCGGGCCTCGCTTTCCGTAAAAACGGGTTCGTACAAGTGTGCGCGCGATTTCTTGACTCGACGTACAGCTCCTTTCTTGAAAAGACGATCCATCACTGTCATGACAGTCGTGTATGCGAGCTTGCGGTCGGGGAGAAGATCCGCCTGCACGTCGCGTACAACTGCCCAGCGGCGGCGCCACAGGGACTTCATGATTTCCAGTTCCAGGGGTGTCAAGCTGGTAGGAACGCTCACAAATCAGGCTCTCTTTTCAGGTCTTCTAGAATCTCTATCAGCTCCCTTGCCTCGGCTTTACTGGGAGACCGCCCCGGAATAGACCGGACGCGAAACTTCAGCACCCGCCGAGGCAGGAGAACCGACACTACATCGTCAACGTGAAGATCTCGCCCTGCCCGCGCGACATGGTCGTTGACTCGGACATGACCTGCGTCGCAGGTCGCTTTAGCCATGGAACGCCGAGGAATAACACGGCACCACTTAAAAAACTGATCGAGTCGCAAAAGGTGTACCGGAAGGATCCAAATTTCGACAGGCCTTAAGGCGCAGCACCTGCATCCGTGTAGCCGTCTCCGAGGGACACGAAGCCGGTCGCTCGCAGTTCGGTCAAATACTCGCGAACCTTGCCATCGAGCTGCTGGGAAAACAGTAGACTCTCAAGCTCCTGCCGTGCCAATTCAAAAGACAGTATCCCGCCTACATGCCGATCCAGCAGTTGCAATATGACGAGTTCGCCTCCGAGCTCCTGCACATCACTCACATCCCCGCGTTCGAGTTGGCTGACGACTTCTTCGTAGTCCTCCCGCAGAGATCCAGTCGCGAAATACCCCAGATCGCCCCGATTCGATCTTGACGGGGCCTCTGAAACCTCTGCCGCCACCACTCCGAAATCCTCAGCGCCCTCCTCGATTCGGATACGCGCCGCCTCGGCACGGTTTCTGGCATCTTCAATCTCTTCGGGTGTCATGTCGGCGATTACGAACACGATCTCCTGAATCTGGCTACCTTCGGGTCTGTCAAATTCCTCTTGGTGCTCATCATAGTATGTCCGCAGCACCTCGGTCGTGAGCACGATCTTCGGGTAAACCTCCTGTTGAATGACCTGCTGAGTCACGTACTGCGTCCGAATCGTGTCCTTGAAAAATTCGATGTCCGTCCCCTGTTCGACAATCGCGGCTTCAAGATCCTCGAGTGCATCGAAGCCAAATTCCTGACGCATCTGCTCCATAGTTCGGATCACTTCCAGGTCCGTGCGAACCCCGAGCTCTTGACCTTTCTGGAGAAGCAAGCTACGGTCGATCAGGTTCCGCAGTGCGGTTGGTTCAGCTTGGACAAGAGCAGCTTCAAGCTCTGCGCCCTCGAACTGGGCGGCCAATTCCTCGCGCCGCAACGTCCTTTGCTGCTCAACTTCCGATCGTAGGATTACGTCGTTATTCACTCTGACGACGATCTCGTCGAGGGTCCTCTGGCCGAAGTACGTCCCTGGCAACAGAATAATTCCAAGAACAAATAGCGCTAAGCGATTCATAAATCTCCCCGTCGAATGTAAGGTTCAACAGATTCAAGGATATGTCAAGACAGTTCCGCGAGCACATTCTGTATCCTTTCGAAAACGCTTCGGGCCGGGCCCGGAGTCTTGACTCGGAGGGTTGCCGGGGGCGCGAAGATGACATCCGGATTTCCCTCAACGAGTTGGACGATCCGCTCCGGGTCGATGTGAGCATTTTGATCAAAAACAATATCGATAAAATCCCGTTTGCGTTCGATGGTGTGAACGCCGATCGAACGGCCCGCAAGCCTCAGGCGTGCATACTCGAGTAGATTCTCGACCGCAGGTGGGAGCACTCCAAAACGGTCTTCCAGGTCCTCGTGCTGGAGGTCGATCGCTGCTTCCGTGCGCGCCGACGCAATGCTCTTATAGACGCGCAGGCGAATCATCTCGTCAGAAACAAAACTCTCCGGTATTTTCAAATCTGCGCCCAACCGGATCGCGGTTTCAACGTCCCGCCCGACCTCGCCCGTCCGCAGTTCCTGCATCGTGTGTTCCAACATTTGACAATACAAGTCAAAACCGATCGCCTCGATATGCCCGTGCTGCTGCCCCCCCAGCAGGTTTCCCCCACCTCGGAGTTCGAGATCCAGAGCCGCAATGCGGAATCCGGCGCCCAGTTCGCTGAACTCACGGATAGCAGCAAGCCGTCGCCGCGCGATCGGAGTCAGAATACTGTCTGAGGGAATCATAAGGTATGCATAGGCGCGTCTATTGGACCGGCCTACACGCCCGCGGAGCTGATAGAGCTGCGCCAGACCGAAATAGTCGGCACGGTTCACGATCAGGGTGTTGGCAAGCGGAATGTCCAGCCCGTTTTCGATGATGGTGGTCGCAACGAGGACATCAAACTCGTGGTGCATGAACTGCAACATGACACGCTCCAGCTCCTTCTCCCCCATCTGACCGTGCCCCACACCGATACGCGCGCGGGGGCATATGCGCCGAACAAAATCCGCCAGAGAATAGATCGACTCCACCCGGTTGTGGACCAGATAGACCTGCCCTTCTCGGTCCAGTTCAAAATTGATCGCGTTCTCGATGATCTGGGGGTTGAACTTGACGACGGTCGTGTTGATAGCCAGCCGGTCTCGGGGAGGTGTTTCAATGACGGACATATCCCGCAGTCCGGTCAAGGCCATGTGGAGTGTTCTCGGGATCGGGGTCGCCGTCAGGGTAAGGACATCAACTTCTTTCTTGAGCTGCTTTAACCGTTCCTTGTGGGCCACACCGAAGCGCTGTTCTTCGTCGACGATCAAGAGTCCGAGGTCGTGAAAGTGGATGTCCTTTGAAAGGATCCGGTGCGTCCCGATCAAGACGTCCAACTTCCCGGCTTCGATGTCGGCGACGAGCTGTTTCTGTATCTTCGGTCCAACAAACCTGCTGAGCATTGCGATCGTCATCGGAAAGGCGGCGAATCGCTCCTTGAAGGTTTCAAAGTGCTGGAATGCGAGGACTGTCGTTGGAGCCAGAACCGCAACTTGTTTGCCGTCGGTAACCGCCTTGAAGACAGCCCTCATCGCGACTTCCGTTTTTCCGTACCCGACGTCACCGCAGACCAACCGATCCATCGGGATCTGCAATTCCATGTCGTGCTTGATCTCCTGAATAGCGGTCACCTGATCCGGGGTTTCTTCGTATTGGAATCCGTCCTCGAACTCCCTCTGCCACGCCGTGTCGGGTGGAAACGCATGCCCCAGGGACATCTTCCTTTCGGCATAGAGCTGCAACAGTTCCTGGGCCATATCGCGGATCGCTTTGCGGACTCGCGTCTTCTTGTTAATCCAACTCGTACCGCCCAATCGGTCGAGCTTAGGGTGGCTGCCCTCCGTGGCGGAGTACTTCTGAACCAGGTCCAATCTCTCCAGAGGAACATACAGGCGAGCGTCGTCGTGGTAGGTCAGAACCATGCACTCGTGCCCGTGGATGGTTTCCAGTCCACCATAGTTGCCGATGCCGTGGTCGACGTGAACGACGTAGTTGCCCGGTTTGAGATCCTGCAGGTCGGAAAGAAAGGCCGACGTCTTGGACGCAGAACGCGGTGACGGCGTGAAACGTTCCGTTTCGTCAAGAACATCAGTCTCGGCAAAAACCTCCAGATTGACGTCGGGCAGTCTGAATCCGCCCGAGATTCGCCCGACTACGACGATGGGGGCATTCCCGTCTGGGGATATTTTCAGCTGCGCCTCTCCGAATTCGGTACGAATCGGCAATTCATACTCGTGCAGGATATCGCGCAGGCGCTCGGCCATGCCGAGCGTGCTACCCATCAGCAGAACCTGACGGCCTGCCTCGAACGAATCTCGCATTGCTTCCACCATTTCGCGCATGCGCCCGTGGAAGCGCCGGGCCGGCTGGCCGACGATGAGGAAGTTCGAACCACTCTCTCCCAGTTCTTCCAGGGCCATCGAAGGGTACTTCTCCAACGAACCGGTCAGTTGATCGGAAGAAAGGATCAACTGTTCGGGCGGGAGCACCAGTCCACCCACGGATTCGGTTTGGTCGTGTCGGCGCTGTAATGCATAAAAATATTCCTCGTACCCTTTATTGAGGAGCGCCGGTTCATCCAGGACGAAAACCGCTTCGTCGAGGTAGTCAACCAGCTTTGCTTCCAACGGCTGTGTGGCCGGAAGCAAAAACTGGGAACCCGGAAAGGGTGCACCGTCGTCAGCAAAGACCAGCTTTTCGTTCAGATCATCTTGGTAACGTCCATCCTCCCAGCGACGCCGCGCGTTTGCCGCCCAATCCCGGAACATCTCACGCGTTACGAACTGCTCCTGCATCGGGAGGATGTCGATTCGGCGGAGTGGATTCGTAGATCTCTGATCGTCAGGATCGAACTCGCGGATCGATTCTACCGAGTCTCCAAAGAATTCAATCCGAACGGGCTTCGGCATCAGCGGTGAAAACACATCGACAATGCCGCCCCGGTTTGAGAACTCACCCACCGAAGCCACCGGTTCCCGGGCCAAGTAGCCCGCTGTCGAGAGGTGATCGAGCATCAGTTCCTGAGATACTTCATCGCCCAGAGTGATGTGGAGGCCATACGCGTCGAAGCTGGCCGGACGTGGCAGGCGGGCACCGAGCGCTCGAACACTGGTCGCAACTATGTCGGTTTCCCCTGAACGGAGGCGCCAGAGCGTCCGCGCCCGGGCCTGGCCGATATCGGCATGAGGCGAAAGCCCCGAGTAGGGATCGGTATCCCATGCAGGAAAACTGGAAACACGATCCACCGAACGCTCATTGAGTTTGGAATGAAAATAACCGATGTCGGCCGAAAGACTCTCGATAGGCGTGTCGCTCGCCGTCACGAGCACAATCGGCCGCCGCAACCCCTGCCACAGGGCCGCGAGAAAGAGGCTTTTCGCGGACCCGCTACCGAGACCGGCGACCGTCACCGGTTTCTGTTTCTTTAAAGTTTCGGTGGCGATCTGACGAACGTCAGCGATCTCCAGAATTCTGGATAGAGATTCCCGGAGCTTGTTTCGGGGAGCATGCTGTGGGGACACGTTAGATCTTTCCCAGACGGGAGACGACGCGCTCGATGACACCGGTGCTCGACTGACCGGCGATCAGCGGTACCGCAACCACTTCCCCTCCCCACTCCTCGACTTTATCTTGTCCGACGATGCCCTTTTCCGCCCAGTCGGAGCCTTTGACAAGCACGTCGGGACGGATTTTGAGGATCGTCTCCAAAGGAGTCTCTTCGTCGAAGACGCATACAAAGTCGACGGTCTCCAGGGCAATCAATACTTCGGCCCGCTCCGAGTGATCAAATATAGGACGGCCCGACCCCTTCAATCGCTGGACCGATCGATCACTGTTGATAGCAACGACCAGAACATCGCCGTGCTCACGTGCCGCCCGAAGCAGCTGAAGATGCCCCATGTGCAGTATGTCGAAGCACCCATTGGTAAACACAACGCGCTTCGCTCCGGCCTTCAAGTCGCGAACGGTCTCGGCAAGAGAATCAATGGCATCTATCTTGTGGATGGACATTCGCGTGCGAGGTTGACAGAGGATCCAGCCCTCTAGCAATGCGGTCTCAAAGTAGTATAGCATCGCCGTTGTGCGTCTCCGCTTCACTGCCGTAGCGGTATGTTCGGGCGCTTTTGTCCTCGGATGGGTAGGTCTTACGACCGCGACGCCCGATTCAGTACGAGGGTTTCTACCGCTCGACCCAGCAACACCCTACATCCATTTCATCCCCGACTCTCTACCGATCGCGACGGCTATCCTCGTTCACGGGCTGAACTCCAACAAAGAATTCATGCAGACGTTCGCGATGGCGTTAACCGACGCCGGTGTGGAAACCTACATCATCGACCTTCCCGGTCACGGAGACTCGTCCCTACCCTTCAACTATAGGGACAGTCTTCGAGCCGTCGAGGCATTGCTCGATATGGTCAAGGGGAGTGCTGGAAATCCTATTGTCGTCGGTCACTCGATGGGTGGCGCTCTGCTCATCGATCTCGCACCTGAACGCGGGTTCGAAACGATGCTCCTTCTTTCACCGGCACCGATACCCCTTGCCGACTTCCCCAATCAGCGGCTTCTGGTGGTGACAGGGGCACTGGAAGCCCCGCGCATCAACCAATTTGTCCCCGAGGTGATAGAGGCCGCAGGCGGTGAAACACTGTGGTGGAAGTTTCCCGACGCCGCGCATTCCACCGCCCTCTTTCACCCAGCCAAGATCCGACAAATGGTGGAGTGGGTCATCGACAGCGAGGACGGCGAGGCTCCACTGCGGACGATGCGACGTTACGGATGGTTGATGCTGACAGTTCTGGCCGCAATCACATACGCCGCAGCGCTCGCGCGCAGACGTGGAAACACCCTCGCTTCGCCGCCCTATTCCACTCCGGTGGCACACACCCTGGTCAGCTATGTCGTAGCTTCGGTCGCCGTCGTGGGCTTGCTGCGATTCATAAACCCGATGGCTTGGATGGGTGCCTTCGCAACCGACTATCTGATCGGTTTCATTCTGGTTGTGGGTCTCTTGCTGTGGAGAGCGCGAGGCTGCTCATTTACGGGAAGGAGTATGGCGGTCAGTTTGATTGCCGCAGCTTACGTGATTGGTGTAGGGCTGGTGGGTATCGGGGGCCATTTGGTGGATCTGGTTCCGTCCGGAATTCAGTGGCTCTGGTTCCCCGCTCTGACGGTGGCAGGTCTGCCGCTGTTCCTCCATGACGAGCAGACGCTTCGGCCAATCCCCATCGCTTGGAAGCGATGGGGAACGTTCCTGCTGACCCGGTTGATCCTGTGGGCGGGAGTGGTCACTGGAGTCTTGTTCCTGAACACGGAGAACTCGTTTCTCGTATTGATCATGCACTTTGTGGTGGTGTTCTGGCTCCTGCTCTGGTGGACGACGGGGTTCATCGCCCGCAGGACTGGCCACGCTGGTGCCGCAGCGTTATTTGCGGCCATCGTGCATGCCTGGGCCCTGGCCGCATTGATTGTCAGGGTTTGATAGTGGGGATCGGCACACTTGTTCCACACTTGCACCAATCTTGTTCGGAGGGGCGCGGGGAATCCGCGCCCTCCTGTCGAATTAGTCCGATATTTCCACCAGGCCGATACGGTTTGAACTGGTCTGGTGAATCAACAAATTACCGGCCTCCGTTACCCAGAAATTTCGAACGATGCCGATCCCGGACGGAATCTCCCAGCTCTGGAACTTTTCCGTTTCGGGATCAAACCGTACCAGCGCGTCGGGCCGCATCCCCGACTCGTTGTACCAGATCACGTCGTCAATTACTGTGAAAGCATAGGGATGGGAATCCGGCCCACTCGGTGAATCCCACTCCCGAATCTCGCCCGTCTCCGGGTTGAGCCTGCCGATTCGGCCCTGGGTGGAGTTCCCGTACCAGACCATGCCGTCGCTGGTGAGCCCGAGACGGCGAATGCGCGACTCTTCGTTCGGTACTTCGTAATAGCGGACGGCCATTGTCTCCGGATTGAGAGCGCCGATCTTGTTGGTGCCGTTGTATGCGACCCAGAGAGTTCCATCAGGACCCACCTGGATGCCGTATGGCCTCGGCTCCGTCTGAATCTCGGTGATCTCGCCGGTTTCCGGGCTCAGTCGCCCAAGCATGCCGGCGCCCTGAGCCGTGAAGAAGAGCCTGCCGTTCGGATGGAACGTGGCACTGTGGGGATCCCGGGCCTCGGTCTCGTACTCGGTGATCACGCCAGTTCTGGGATCCAGCTTGCCGACCGTGGCATTGCTGTTTCCCGTGTACCAGATGTTTCCGTCCACGTCAGGAACGATGGTGTGCGGCTTGGAAGCGGGTGGCAGCCGAAACTCTTCCATTTCGCCGGTCTCCGGATCGAGCCGCCCTGCGAGGCTGGCCCACATTCCTGTCCACCAGATCGAGCCGTCGGGCGCCTCGACCGGGTCGCGCGAGCGCTGACCGAGCGTCGGAACCATCCACTCCTTGATCTCGATCGATGCGTCACCGGAAACGAGAGTCGGACGCCGCCCCGGCTGCTCGGGGAAGTGGTCGGCCAGGTACTGGGCCACGGTGTTGGCCTGGGCGTCGGGCAGCGCCACCATGGTGCCGACCAGCATATCCCAGTCATCCTTGTCGTATCCCGCCGAGTTGGCGATCTGGTTGAGTCCATGGCACAGAGTGCACTGGCTCTGAACCAGTTCCTGGCCGGCTCCTGCCGGCAACAAATCAGGCTGGCCGCCTCGGGCTTCTTGGGCTTGGGCCGGTACGGCAACAGCCAAACAGAAGAACATGGCGACAGTCAGGACTGAGAACACATAGCTTCGCATAAGTCTTACCTCGATCTTCTAATGATTCACGTCGGCGTCGTGCCCATTCCCGGATCGTTCAGGGCTGCTCCCCGACAAACACGAGACGCGTCAGGCACCGCTATTATAGGTCGGTACTACTATAATCTATAATCCGCTACTGACACGAGCAAGTTCTTCGTGGTACCGATGCCGATCGCTGCAATGGTTCCGCGCCCGCGCATTCCGGATCAAGAAATCCATAAAGGCTATCCCTAAGATCCCAATAACTGTCGCGGCTGGAGGGAATCAGAAAAATCTATTATTGTTCTACCTGCTTTCTCGAGGAACTGTTTGTTAGGATTTGAACTATGACCCTTACGATGAAGTGTTTCGCAGCCGTCTTCTTCTTGGTGGGAGCCGTCTTGAGCCCATCGCTGGCGGCGCAGGTTAACGATTCGGAACGCCCGCTTTCAATGCCCGACCCTCTAGTCTACGAAGAACATCAGTTGAGTAATGGAATGAGCATTATTACGCATGAGGATCACTCCACACCCGTAGTGAATGCCCAGCTCTGGTATCACGTGGGTGCCAAAAACGAAGTTGAGGGGCGGACCCGCTTCGCCCACCTTTTTGAACACTTGATGTTCCAAAGCTCGGCGAACGTGGCGCCTGGAGAGCACGATGCACTGATCAATGGCGTTGGCGGCATTATGAACGCCTATACCAGCGATGATGTCACTGTTTACTGGGAAACCGTGCCGTCAAATTACCTGGAACGCGTGCTCTGGCTTGAAGCCGATCGAATGGGTTCGCTCGATGTGTCGGAGGAGAATTTCTCTTCCGAGCGGGAAGTGGTGAAAGAAGAACGCAGGGTGCGTGTGGAAAGTCCGCCCTACGGCGACCTGTTCGAGACACTCTATGCAGCCGCTTTCGATGTCCATCCGTACAGCCATACGCCAATCGGGAGCATGGAAGATCTCGACAACGCGACAATCGACGACGTCCGCGAGTTCTATGAAACCTACTACGCGCCGTCGAACGCTTACCTGGTCCTGGCGGGAGATTTCAATACCGGGCAGGCTATGACGTGGATCGAACAGTATTTCGGAGGCATTTCCTCCCCGCAGGCTCCCGTGGAAAGAGTTAGTGTGCGAGAACCCGCCCATGAGGCCGAGCGCCGGATTGCCCGGGAAAAGGCGGTGCCGCTACCGGCTTACGTAGCGGGTTATTACGTCCCTGAAGACGGACATCCCGATTCGTATCCTCTCGTGATCGCCTCCAGCATTCTTGCTGAAGGGCGCAGTTCACGCGTCTATACATCCCTCGTGTACGATAGCCAGCTCGCACTCCAGGCCGATTCTGGAGCCAGTTTCCGCGAACACCCCAACCTATTCTTCGCAATCCTGATCATGAACCAGGGCGCTTCGATCGAGGAGGGTGAAGCCCGCTTGAACGCCGAATTCCAGCGCATGATGGATGCGCCGGTAACCGAGGAAGAGTTGGAAAAGGCCAGGAATCAGATGCGGGCCTCCTACATCATGGGACGGCAATCAGTGGAAGATAAAGCCGGTGCCCTGGGGCACGCCGCGGTCATCCACCAGGATACGGCATCGGCGAACGACGAACTGGAGCTTTTCCTCGACGTGACCGCCGAAGACATAATGCGTGTGTCGCGGCGGTACCTGAACCCTGAAAACCGGACGGCTCTAACCGTTGTACCCCCGGGAGAATGAGACTGTGAGCCGAAAACATGTCATCGCCTTAATCGTCGGCGCCGTGTTGGTTGCGGGTCTGATTTCACACGCACAAAGTCAGGAGCCACCTGAGGCAAGACGTCTCGGCCGCGTTGAGTTTCCACCTTACCAGGAACGGACGCTGGGGAATGGCCTGCGTGTATTTGCTATTGAACACGACGAACAACCGGTCATTTCGATCCAGTTGATCGTCGCCGCCGGGAGCGCCCATGATCCGGCCCAACTGCCTGGACTCGCAACATTCGCAACCGATTTGCTGATGAGCGGGACGGCAACGCGGAGGGCCCAGGAATTCGCCGGGGTGATTGACTTCGCAGGGGGTGACATCTCGACCCGTGCAGCGCGCGAAGCCATCATCGTATCAGCATCGTTCCTCGCTGACAGCACCGACCTTGCCTTCGAATTGCTTCAGGACATCGTGCTCAATCCCGCCTATGCACCCGAAGAAATTGAGCGCCTGCGGGGGCAAACCGCCTCGGCCATGGCTGCCAATCTTCAGGATCCGGACTTCATCACCGATACGGTCTTCAACCTGGTGCTTTATGCAGACCATCCTTACGGCCATCCTGCCGATGGAACACCGTCTTCGGTTCAACGCATTCAGAGAGAGGACATCGTCGCTTTTCACGACACCTACTTCGCACCCAACATAACTTCGATCGTGGTTGCCGGAGCATTGGAACCGCCTGAAACGTTTCGACTGGTTGAAGAGTGGTTCGGGGAGTGGGAAGCGAAAGACGTCACACCCGTGGATCTGACGCTTTCCGAGCGGCTCGAGAGTCGACGGATCGTCGTCATCGACAATCCCGAGAGCGTCCAGACAGAAATACGGATCGGGCAAACGATGGTCTCGCGCACGGACCCGGACTATTTTCCCGTCCTGATCGCGAGCGATGTTCTGGGAGGACCGCAAGGACGGCTGGGAGACACCTTGAGAGAAGAGCGCGGGCTGACCTATGGGGCCTACGAGGCAATGGTTCCACGTATCGGTCCCGGAAGTCTCTATGCCGCAACGGAAACCCGAACCGAGGCGACGATCGAGGCGATCGAGTTGATCCTGGCCGAGATCGAACGACTACAGACGGTCCGTGTGCCCGAAGACGAATTGGAAGAGGTGAAAGCTTTCCGGATCGGCAGTTTCCCGCTGACGATCGAGACGCCGGACAATCTAACCAGCCGTCTGGCAAACCTGTCGGTTTATGAACTTGGTGCCGACTACCTCGCTAGGTACAGGGATGAACTGGCTGCGATTACGTCCGAAGACGTGGCGCGCGTAGCGAGTGATCAAATTCTCGACGACGACGTTCTCATCGTGCTCTTCGGGAACGCCGAGGCATTTCTCGAAGAGCTCGAATTTCTGGGACCGGTCGAAGTGATCCCGCTCGCCAGGTTAGACCTGGACTCGCCCACGCTAGGGCGCCCCCCCGCACAGTAAATCGCTCGATGAGAGCCTCCGTTCGGCTGAAAGATAAGCCCCGCGATATTTTCGGCTGGTATATGTACGACTGGGCCAACTCGGCATACGCCCTTACGGTTTCGGCTGGCCTGCTGGGCCCCTATCTGCTGAACGTCGTGGTCCCCGATTCCGGCGTCCTCCTGTTCGGAACGGCATTTGGTGCGTCCAGTTTGTTTCCTCTTGCGGTCGGTTTTTCCGCTGCAATAACTTTTCTAATCGCTCCCGTGCTCGGCGCGATTGCAGATTTTTCGGGAGCAAAAAAACACTTCCTTCTATTCTTCGCCTATACGGGTGCGCTGGCGACCATACCGTTGTACTTCGCGGGACCCGGAGACGTTCTATTTACCCTCGTGCTGTTCGTGGTGGCCCAAACGGCTTTTGTCGCCGCTAACGTGTTCTACGATGCTTTCCTGCCCAATATCGCCTCGAAAGAAGACATGGATCGTGTGTCCGGAAAAGGTTTTGCCTATGGCTACCTGGGCGGGGGGCTCCAGTTTGCTATGAGTTTGCTATTGGTTGTCGGATACGAGCAGATCGGGATAACACAGGGGAGAGCGGTTCAAATCAGTCTGGGTACAGCTGGTATCTGGTGGGCGGGCTTCACACTGTTCACGGTCCTCTACCTCAAGGAAGCCCGCACTGTTACTCCGTTGCCAGACGCTTACCGGCGAATGGGCCGTATGCTCGGATATTTGTCACTCGGATTCTCCCGTACGATTCAAACAATGCGTAAAGTGGGACGGTTCCGTCATCTGATCTTGTTTCTCGTCGCCTTCATGCTCTACAACGATGGAATCCAGACGGTGCTGGTCGTAGCCAACCTGTACGGCGCCGATGAGTTGGGATTGGGTTACGGGGCGCTTCTGGGCACGTTGCTCATGACCCAGGTCGTAGCGATCGGTGGGGCATTGTTCTTCAGCTGGCTGGCGGAGGGCATCGGCGCGAAGCAGGCGGTCATGTTAACGCTGCTCGTCTGGTCCATCGCCGTCAGCTACGCCTACTTTATAGAGACAGCGACGGAATTTTTCATGCTGGGCGGCGTCATCGGTCTTGTGCTCGGAGGTTCCCAGGCGCTGAGCCGGTCGTTCTATGGTTCCATGATTCCAGCCGAGGCCAGCGCGGAGTTTTTCGGATTTTACTCCGTCTTTTCCAAGTTCTCCTCCATTTGGGGACCATTCGTCTTTTTCTTCATCAACCAACTCACAGGTTCTTCTCGCAACGCGATCATCTCGCTCGTCATTTTTTTCGTCCTCGGGCTCATTCTGCTCTACTTCGTCGATGAAGACAAAGCCCGGCTGGGGGAAAACGAAAGCCCTTTTTGACCCCAACTGCCGTCCTCCGCGCTCTGCTATAATCGGGAACTGGTACTGAGAGGCGGCGCGAACAGATCCACCGTCGATGCATCCTGAACGGCCTCAAGGAGTCGACCTACTGTCTGGTTCCGGACAGGGTCCATCTGATCAGAAGCAATTTCAGACAGCGGTTCGAGAACGAATCGGCGTTCGGCGTACCGCGGATGCGGAATTTTGAGGGCCTGAGTCTGAACAACGCGGTTGTCGAACAAAACGATGTCGATATCCAGCGTGCGGGGCCCGTTTCGCACATCCCGGCGACGTTGGCTGCGGTTCTCGATCTTGAGGCAAATCCGCATGAGGCCTTCGGGCTCAAATTCCGTTTCAGCTTCCACCACGGTATTCAGAAACCAGGGCTGGGAGAGGATTTCCCTCGGCTCGGTCGAGTACACCGAGGCGGTTCGAAGGACGCAGACACCGTGGGCTTCCAAGCCGCACAGACCGGCTCTTAGATGTCCCAGACGATCGCCGACATTGGAGCCCAGAGCCAGGTAACACCGAAACATGCAACCATTAGAACATGCCGGGTCGATTTAGCCAGAACCGTGCCCTAGCAGCCCCTGGCAGAAGTCTCGAGGGCCGCGTTACGACCAAACGGGACCGGGTTCTAGGAGGCGACGAGGCGCCGGCCCGAAGCCGCGAAGACGAAACAATGCGCATTCATTGGGAGGAGTCGGCGACAACGAAGACGGCCCAGTTTCGCCGTAACCCTTTGGGCGCAGGTGGGCCACCGACGTATCAAACGGAGGCCGCAGGCGCCCCGCAGGCTTTGTCCGGCATCGATAAGGCCGGTCACGATGGAAAGACGGCGCCCGCGGCCTCGGTTTCAAACCTCGGTGCCCGCTCCTCATTTCGCGCCTGCAACCCGAAGACCCCTGCGCGCGGCCCTCGAGGCTTCCACCACGGGCTGTTAGCCCCTGTCCTGACGCGTTGTCAGGCCGGGCGAGGGGGGAAAGTTGCCGGTATGCCTGCTGGTCCCGGTGTTCCAATCACATGAAAACAAATCTAACCAAAACACCCCTCGAAGACCTCGTCGTCATCGACATCGACTATTTCGAAGACGAACGCGGGTTTTTCATCGAATCCTGGAACCAAAGAGACTTCGCAGCAGAGGGTCTGGACCTCCAGTTTTTGCAGGACAGTCACTCACGTTCGAAGCAGGGCGTGTTGCGCGGGTTGCACTATCAGGACATGACCGCACCGATGGGAAAGCTGGTCCGTTGCACGCTGGGTACTGTATTCGACGTTGCCGTCGACCTTCGCGCAAATTCGCCCACCCTGGGCCAGTGGTTCGGTGTCGAGTTGGGCGCGGAGAACAAGAGGCTCATTTATGTGCCCGTCGGCTTTGCCCACGGGTTTGCGACGCTCTCCGATGTCGCCGAAATTCAATACAAGCAAACAGGCCTCTACACCCCACTGGCGGAAGGATCCATACTATGGAATGACCCCGAAGTCGGAATCGACTGGCCTGTATCCAATCCGATCCTGTCGAACCGTGATCAAAGCGGAATGAGTCTGGCCGAGTATAAGCAGAATCCCGCCTTCTGAGTAGAAAATTGCCTCGAGACCGGAGGGTCCGATCCTGACGAGAAATTCATTAATTTTTCAGTAATCGCTAGATGCTGGAATTGCATAGACTTAGGTGTACAAAAGTGTTTAGTTCGCAGTTTAAGCCGATAGAATCTTGCCGCGGCCGAAATTTGGAGAAAAGCATGAAGCATGCAAAGTTGATTTTTTCCGGCCTGCTCGTCACCAGTTTGATTATTGGGGTTCCGTCAGCCTCTGCTCACACTCCGATATGCAATTGCTATGACAACGGTGACGAAACAGTAACCTGCGAAGGTGGATTCTCCGACGGAGGGTCGGCTGAAGGCGTACCTATTCGAATCCTTGATGTCCGCGACCGAGTCCTGATTGATGCCAAGATGGCGACCGACAGCACTTACTCGTTTACAAAGCCGGATGAAGAGTTTCACGTTGTTTTTGATGCCGGTGAGAGCCACATTGTCACGATCTATCAAGAGGATATTGAGTAGTTGAACGTCAAGAATATGCCCTTTTGCAGGCGTGTGGTTGTCGCCACTGCAGTCCTGGTGAGTGGGATCGCGGTGCCCCTCAGCGCGCACTTTCAGTTGCTCTACACCGAAGAGGCGGCGCTCAACGGAGGGCAGGCGACCGAACTGCTGCTGCTGTTCACCCATCCTGCGCACGGTGGCCCTAATATGGATATGGGGGTACCTGAAGCCTTCTTTGTCGTCAGCCAACGTGGCGAAGACGCCGACGCAGTGACCACGGATTTGACCGAATACCTGGAACCGATTACGTGGACCAGCGAGCAGGGCTCCAGCCAGGCGTATGCAGCCAGCCTGCCACGCGCGGTAACGCGTTCGCTTGGGGATTATGTATTCGTGTTACAGCCGTCGCCTTACTATGAAAGCGGAGAGGACAAATACATACAACAGTTCACAAAAATGATGATCAATATCGGCGGCGTGCCCGGCAACTGGGCCGAACCCGTCGGGCTGCCCACCGAAATCCTGGCCCTGGATAAACCGTATGCGAACTGGACCGGCGGCGTATTTCGGGGGATTGTTTTGTCCGCAGGGCGTCCGGTACCGAATGCAGAGCTCGAAGTGGAATATATTAGCCATGCTCCGGATCTATCCGGTCACCGCTTCGCCGCAGAACCGGATGTCGTCTTACCCCAGAGCTCCTTCGGCACGATGTCGATTCGGGCCAACGCACAAGGTGAGTTTACAATCGGTCTGCCCAAGGCAGGATGGTGGGGCGTCTGTGCCCTGGCCACCGGACCGGATACAGAACACGAAGGGAAACCGTTGTCGCAGGACGCCGTCATCTGGGTCCAGGCCAAGGACATTCAATGAGTACTGAAACCAAGATCATTAGACCGTTGAGCAGCCGCACCGAATCCTGGATCATCGCGGGCCTCGCCATTCTGATCTTATTGGCAAGCGGATTTGCGGTAGCCAGCCGCCGCGTAGACGATACCCAGCAGCCTCTTTTCGGTTGGCAGATCAGCGCATTCTATGACTTAAACCCGACGGACCAGGCCGTTTACAACGCTCTGTTGGCCGCGTCTGAAGAGCTCTGGTGGATTCACGACGAATTCCTCAGTTTCAGCACACCGGAACAGCTCGCGGATCCCTGGCCGACGATTGCAGAACTCAGCGTCGATTATCTGTTACCGCCGTTTGCAGAGGACGTGGCGTGGTCTCAACAGGGCGAAATCAACTGGGAGCGGATTGCATCGTATTCTTTTGAAGGGTCGACCGTGTATTTCGGATCGGGCGGCACACTACCGGGCCAGAGCGCCTATCTTGTCATGCTGTCGCACGTGCACAAGGGGGCAATCTGGGCCAACGGTGAGACAATCTGGGTTCATCCTGATGCCAACGTTCCCTCACCACCGACGATCAAACGCGACTCACTGATTGCTAACGGCTGGAAGGAAGTGGTGCCCTACAACGGGGCCATGGAAGTCAACCGCCTCAGAGGAGAGTAAGATGCCGGGTCTTAGAACAACTGTTATTCGGGCGGCGCTGGTGTCGTTGTTGCTAGCCTGCTCAGGTCTCGGCATAGCGGGGGCACAGTCACTTCAAGTCGGGGTGACCCTCCATCCCTATTTCAGCTTCGCGACGAACATCGTGGGCGATCGGGCCCAGGTCATACCGCTGATCGAAGCCGGGGCCAACCCGCACAACTACACGCCCCGACCCGATGACATGCGGCGGGTGCTCTCTATGGACGTCCTGATCGTCAATGGAATTGGTCACGATGAGTGGGCATTTGAAATCGTGGAAGCAGCCGGTCTCGATGGCAAGTTGCCCCTGCTTTATGCAAACAACGACGTGGCCTTGATTCCGATCGCTGCCGATGAAGGTGAGGCCAAGGTGGTCAACCCGCACACCTTCGTCTCGACGACCGCCGCGATTCAGCAGATATATACGATTGCGAGCGAACTCGGAGATCTCGACCCGGACAACGCTGACTACTATCGTAACAACGCGCGCGCATACGCATTAAGAATCAGGCGCTTGAAGGCCCAGTTCATGAGCGAGCTTGTTGATTTGGATACATCGACGTTTCAATGCGCAACGATGCACGGGGCTTACGGCTATTTAATGCAGGAATTCGGTCTGCAGGTGACTGCCGTCATCGAGCCTCGGCACGGCGTGGAACCGACGGCACGTCAATTGGCTGATACGATAGACAAGATCAGGACAGCCGATGTCAACGTACTGTTCGCTGAAAAATTTTTCGCGAGCGCGCTGTCTGAAACGATTCAGGATGCCACCGGCGTCGAGATGTACTCGTTTTCCCATATGTCCGACGGTGCCTATACGCCGGAACTCTTCGAACGGGAAACTCAGGCCAACCTGGAAACTCTGCTGACGGCCATGAGGTCGGTCGCCGAAAGCAACTGACACCGTAATGAAGGGTCCTAGAATTACCTTCAACGGAGTCAATCTCCAGCTTTCCGGCAACGAAATCCTGCGCGACGTCAACCTGTCGGTTGAGCCCGGCACCATCCATTGTCTGATCGGACCCAACGGGGGAGGCAAGACCTCGCTGATTCGCTGTCTTCTCGGCCAGTTGCCGCATACCGGGACAATTGCCGCCGACTGGGACAGGGACAGGACGATCGGCTACGTTCCTCAATTTCTCGATTTCGATAAATCTTTACCGCTCACCGTGACCGACTTCATGGCCATGATTTGCCATCAGTATCGGCCTGCCTTCACCGGCCTCGGACGCCATCGTGAAAGCGCGCGCGTGGCCTTGGATCGCGTCGGCCTGGGCGACAAGCGGAGAGCCAGGCTCGGCAGCCTGTTTGGCGGCGAACGTCAGCGTGTGCTGTTCGCTCAGGCTTTGATCCCGGCGCCGTCGCTACTGGTACTCGACGAGCCGATGACGAGCATGGACGAGGTCGGGGCAGATGTCTTCGTTGCTTCGATCAAAGAACTCGCGGCTGAGGGCGTCACGATCGTCTGGATTGCACACGATCTTGCCAAGGTTAGGGCGACCGCTGACCGAGTGAGTTGCGTCAATCGGACGATACTGTTCAGCGGTCCGCCAGCGGAAGTGCTGACCGAGCGCCACGCCGATGTGTTGTTCGGCCAGATGGGAAGTTTGGCGTGACCGAATTCTACGAGTTCGTACGCGTAACCCTGCAGGAGCTGGCTTATGCAGGCACTTTGCCGCTGTCGTTTCAGTACGGCTTCGTAGTCAATGCGCTGATGTGCGCGTTTCTGATCGGACCGGTACTTGGCGGTGTCGGTACGATGGTCGTGACCAAGCGCATGGCGTTTTTTTTCCAGGCGATCGGCAATGCAGCGATGACGGGCGTTGGGATCGGCGTCTTACTAGGCGAATCCTACACAGAGCCCTATATATCAACGTTTTCGTTCTGCATCCTCTTCGGCCTGGTGCTCAACTACACAAAGGGTCGAACCCAAATCTCGGCCGATGTGTTGATTGGCGTGTTTCTGTCTATTTCTCTGGCCATTGGCTCCTCGTTGCTGTTGTTCGTATCCGCGCAGGTCAATACCCACATTCTCGAGGCCGTGTTATTTGGCTCGGTATTGACGGTCAGTGACACCGACATGAACGTACTGATCGTCGCCACGATTGTCGTAGTAGCGGTCGGTATACCGTTGTTGTTCAACCGCATGCTGCTGGCCAGTCTCAACCCGAGTTTGGCGAGTGTGCGCGGTGTTCGCGTCCAGTTAATGGAATACGTATTTGTTCTGATGATCACACTGCTGACGGTCGCCTGCCTGAAGATTGTCGGGGCCGTGCTGGTCGAGGCGCTGTTGCTGATACCGGCCGCAGCCGCACGAAACATTGTCAGCTCGATGCGGGGATTCATCTTTTGGAGTGTGATCATTTCGACCATGAGCTGCATCGCAGGAGTTTTGATACCCATGCAGTTTGATCTTCCAATCCCCTCCGGCGGCGCGATTATCATGGTTGCAGCCAGCATCTTCTTTCTCACCACCGTCTTTCGGATGACACTGGGACGGTTTCGGGAGGCGCAGGTTTAGCATGCGAACTTTGGCTTTCTATTTGGCGGCGTTAACCGTAGCAGTCGGCATTGGACAAGCCACCAGTGCGCAGGAAAGGGCAGAAGCTCAGAATGCCCTGCAGCCTCGAGACGAGCCCGTCTTAGTGCTAACTGCGTTACCGGCAACTTTTTCGATCAGTTCGGCACTCGCCCAGAATACATCGATCACCGTGGGAATTCTTCCTGAACGGCCCCGCCCGATGAGCGCCCTGGGCAATTATTACGAATCTCGCGCCGATCAGTTGAGTGACCAGTTTAGAAACACTGATGCAGTTGTCACGATCGGCAAGCTTTGGAATAGTGACCCCCTCTTTACAGCCGTACGGGCTGCGAATGTCCGCGTCGTCAACATCGACGCGAGTAAGCCATGGTCTACAACTCTGGAAGGAGTCTCTGTAGCATTCGAGCCGCAATCGGACGTTCAGTGGACCGAGGGCGAGGAGGGGGATCGAAATCCTTCCGTGTACTTTTGGTTGAGTCCGGCCAACGGTGTCCGTATCGCAGAGATCGTTGCCGCTGACTTTATGCGCCTGTCACCGGCCGACAGCGTGCAGATCGCCCGGAATCTGGCCCACTATCGGCAGCAGCTATTGGAGCTCAAGCGAGAGTATGAGGTTAAACTCGCGACCTTACTCGACCTCACCGTGTTTGCACTGGCGCCGGAATTTGTCTACTTGACGTCCGACATGGGCCTTTTCGTCGATGGCTATTTCTTGAAGCAAGACATTAATTGGACGGACGAGGATGTGGAGAACTTCGAATCGTATCTAGAGGACAACGACATCGAAGTTGCGATCCACAAGTGGGAGCCGGACGAACCGATTCAGGACACAATTGATCGCGCCGAAGCGCGTCTGGTCGTGCTGGATATGATCGACTTGGGAATCGTCGAGGACGGACGGCTGAGGGAAGACAGCTACCTCGAACTGATGCGAGCCAACCTGGAAGCGCTCTATACAGCATTCAGCGCGGCAAACCCGGCCTTCTGAATGTAGCTATCTACCGCTGCTCTTATTGCGAGCGGCGGTAGGCAGCCACCGCGCGATTGTGTTCGGTTAGAGTGCGGGAGAAAACGTGGCGGCTGCCTTCGGTCCGGACGAAGAAAATGTAGTCCGTCTCCGCTGGCCGAACTGCGGCCAGCATCGACAGGTACCCCGGGTTGGCGATGGGCCCGGGAGGCAGGCCCCCATGAACGTACGTGTTGTAGGGTGAATCGTAGCTGAGGTCTTCCCTCAAGAGCCGTCCCCGATAGTTGTCGTCCAGCATCAACGCATAAATCACCGTCGGATCGCATTCCAGCCGCATTCCCCTTTCCAGGCGGTTCAGAAAGACCGATGAAACCAGCACCCGCTCCTCCTCAACAGCCGCTTCGCTTTCGATCAGGGATGCCAGGATCAACATCCTGTTCAGATCCAAGGGCCACAAATCCGGGTTCACTTCTTCTTGAAGTCGAACGAGTGCGTCGCGAAGCCCACGGGTCATGGCTTGAATGGCATCTTCAGCCGTAACAGCTCTGGGAAAGGAATAAGTTTCGGGAAAGAGATAACCTTCCACCGAGACGGCCGCTGGATCAATCTCTCGAACCTTCGGCAAAGCCGCTTCGGCAGCTTCAAGGAAGCTGGCGCGATCACCGAATCCGGACTCTTCCCAGCGGTTGGCGATCTGATCGAGCCGCAGGCCTTCCGGTACCGTGAACGTGTAGAGCCGAACGTCACCCCGGGCCAACCTTGCGAACACGGCGGAGGCAGAAAGCGGCCCGTCGAACACGTATTCTCCAGTCTGAAGGCGCCCCCGGAAACCACTGACGTAGAGATAGGCGAGAGATGGATAGCGATACTGGACGACACCGCGCGCGATCAGGAGGTCTACGATCTCGACCGAACCGAGTCCGGGCGGAATATCGACAATTGTTTCATCCGAGGGACCTTGATAGGGCTCGTGCACCCGATACCAGGAGTAGCCGGTCGCCCCCGACGCAAGGAGACCCAGCAAAAGCGCCATCAACACCAATTTCTTCACGGGCGCTGCCCCAGGTAGTCTTCGAGTATCAAGGTCGCCGCCAGTTCATCCACATGCGCCCGACGATGCCGCCAGTCCAGACCCATTTCTTCCAGACGTTCTTCGGCATCGAAGCTCGTCAGGCGTTCATCCCACAGAATCACCGGCACCGGCAGGACCGTCTTTAGATGCCCGGCAAACGCTTCCGTCTTCTCGGTTTGGCGCGTACGTGTTCCATCCATATGCCGTGGATGGCCGACGACAACCTCGACGACGCCATCCTCTTCGACCAAAGCGCGGATGTGTTCTACATCCGCAGACAGGCTGTTTCGTCGATGCGTCGGACGGCCATGGACCGTCACGCCAAGGGTATCGGTGACCGCGATCCCAATGCGCTTGTCACCGACGTCCAAAGCCATTGTTCTCAAGCGAATATCGGATTTCACGTCCCCATAATACCTCAGCGACAAGAGTTATTGTCAAAAGTGGTGTTTAGGAGATTGATTCAAGCGGCGGTCTGATCGAGCTTTGTCACTTCGATTCCATCGTTAAATTTCACTCCAGTAATCACCTTGACCAGATCATCGAATCCTCGTAATCGTCGCCAGTTCTTCTCAGCGCACTGACCCAGCTTGAACATCATGTGCAGCATTCCATCCCGTGTCAGGCAGCCTCTGGATCGCTTGGTTCGGTGTCGAATGGTGGCAAAGGTCGATTCAATGGGATTAGTCGTTCGGATGCTCTGCCAGTGCTTGGCCGGAAAGCCGTAAAAGGCCAGCAGTTCTTCTCTGTCTTTCTGCAGGCAGACAGTGGCTTTCGGATACTTCGGCTCATAGGTTTCAATGAACAGATCGAATGCCTTCTCGGCGTCTGCCAGTGTCTCGGCCTTCCAGATCGCGTGCAGTGCCTGTTTCGCTTTCGCCTGGACCGACTTGGGTAAGCAGTTGAGCACATTCATGGTCTTGTGCATCCAGCAGCGTTGTTGGCGTGTCTCGGGATAGATTTCCTCCAGTGCGGCCCAGAACCCCATCGCCCCGTCACCGATGGCCAACTTCGGAATATTCATCCCTCGGGACTTCAGCTTCAACAAGACCTCACGCCAACTCTGTGTCGATTCCCGTACACCGTCTTCGATCGCCAGAAAACGCTTCTCTCCGCGTTCATTCACGCCGATCACGACCAACGCACACAACTTGGTTTGTTCAGCTCGAAGTCCGCTGTAGATACCGTCGGCCCAGACATAGACCCAGCGGTCGGCGTCCAAACGCTGGTCGCACCCGATGCGGTACTCTTCAGCCCAGACCCGTTTCAAGCGCGATACCGTGCTCGCTGACAAGCCCTGCGCCTTCGGACCGACAAGAACTTTCAGGGCCTCACCCATCTCGCCACTGGAGACGCCTTTCAAATACAACCACGGCACGGCGGCTTCCATCGACTGCGTCTTCCGAATGTAGGGGGGTACCAGGGCCGAGCGGAACGTCACAGCTTCGCCCGTCTTGGCGCGAACCTTCGGGATTTGCACCGTTACCGGACCCAGGCCAGTCTGCAGCTCGCGTTCAGGCAGATAACCGTTGCGCACCACTCCAGCCTTGCCCGTCTCGGTTCGCCGATCGCCGTGCTGGGATAGCAGTTCGGACAGTTCGGCTTCCACAGCGCGTTGGATCAGCTCTTGCGCCCCGGCTCGTAGCAGGTCGGTCACTGGGTCTGCAATCGCTTCTCGATCTTCCAGTTCAATAACGATACTCTTACTCATAGTGGCGTATCTCCTTTGGTTGCTTTGAAGTCTCGTAAACAACAAATCAACCAGATACGCCGCTTTTCTTCAATCCCTCAAACACCAGATTCGGTTATAACTCCAGCGACAAGCATACTTTAGATGGACGGACTCTTCATCCGGTGCGCCTTGAAATAGCCCGTGTTTTACATTTGTGAAGTAAGCGTCCGTTGCTATGCTAATGTAGTTTATAGGGACCGGGGCCGTCACTGCCGTAAGTCCGGTATCTGACTGGACGCCGTAAAAGTTTCGCGTACGTCTCGCGCACCCTGGCACGGGGGGACTGGTCGGACAGACGGTGGGCACCATCCCGGAATATGGCTGAGAGATGCTGCAGTCGCCGGGTCATGGCAGCGACCTACAGAAAAAGTCTCGGTCTATTGTGAAACGACTCCAATACCGGTTTCTGCGGCATCCGTCTCCCACCGGAGGCTCGGTTTGAACTCAAGGTCGAAGTACACCATTCTGCTGGTTTCCTCCGTCATTGTCGTATACGCGATTATCGGCGGCATGATGGGGCGCGTCAGTGCACAGGACAGCGCCTATCCCCAACTTTCCATATTCATGGAAGTGATCAACAGAATTCAAAACGACTACGTCGATGCCCCGAGCCTGACGGACGCAATGGACGGCGCAATCCGGGGCATGGTCGAACGGATCGACCCTCACGGTGGCTATTTGTCTCCGGAGGGCGCTGATTTTTATAGGAACTACGACCCCCTCACATCGGCAGGAATCGGTGTACGGCTCTCCAAGAAATTCGATTACCCCGTCATAGTGGCCGCGGTGCCGGGCGGGCCAGCCGACCTTGCGGGTCTCGGATCCGGCGATACTATCGAGGGAATCGGCGGCGAATCCCTGCGGGAGCACAATTTGATAGAAGTCCAACAGTTACTGTCGGGTGAGGCCGGAACGATGGTCGACATGACTGTTATCCGCCGCAGCCGGCCGGAGCCAGCGGACATCCGCCTCACTCTTGAAGTTGTGGCCCCGCCTCCGGTTGAAGGGCGCATGCTGGACGGGAACATCGGTTATCTGAAAATACCGCTTCTGGCGCCGGGAAAAGCGGCCGAGGCCCGGGACCAGATTGAAAGACTCTCCGGCGAAGGAGCCGCGCATTTTGTCGTGGATCTCCGGAACTCCGCCGGTGGAAATCGCGAGGAAGCTCTCGCATTGGCTGACCTATTTGTCGAGTCGGGAAGCCTGGGATACGTTGAGGGCCAGACCACGGAACGGGAGACGTTCTCCGCCGATGCGGCACGAACGGTGTCGAACCTACCTCTGGTGGTTTTGATTAACGGAGGCACTGCTGAAGCGGCCGAGATCGCGGCTGCCGCCATCGGCGACAATGGCCGGGGCGAAATTGTCGGTGTCCGGAGCTTCGGCCTGGGCTCGGTTCAGGAATTGCTGCCGCTCAATGACGGTTGGGCTTTACTGCTGTCTGTGGCTAAGTATTACAGCCCATCGGGCTCTGAAATACAGCAAACTGGCGTCATCCCCACCATCGAAGTGACGGTCACAGCCACCGTCGACCCGCTCAACCTGCCGGAAGACCCTCCAGAGGCCACGGATCGACAACTCGACCGGGCTGTCGAGATCCTTCTCGGAGAGGCGCTGGAAGAAGCGGCCTAAAACAAGTTGCTGGTCCGCTTCCACGACGTTTCCAAGTCGTATGGGTCCTTGGACGTCCTCCAGAACGTCTGTTTCGAAATCCATCCCGGAAACAAGGTCGGCCTGATCGGCGCCAACGGCGCCGGCAAGACCACGCTGCTCGAACTCCTCCAATCCCCTGACAACGCAGACAGCGGCACGGTCACCACAGGCACCGGCATTCAAATTGGCCGCCTGGATCAGCTTCCCGACTTCGGTCAATCAACAGTCCTGGATGAGGCGTTGACTGGTTTCGAGGATCTCCGGAAAGGGGAACGGCAGCTTCGGGACATTGAAGGAGCGATGGCCGAGGACCGGAATCCGGAGCTGTTGACCCGGTATTCCAAACTCCAGGAGGAATTCGAATTCCGGGGCGGCTACAGCTATCGGGCTCGCACTGAGGGGGCGCTCTTCGGTGTAGGTTTCACGCGGGATCAGTTCGACCAACCCGCGAACTTGCTTTCCGGTGGTGAACAAAACCGTCTTGCCCTTGCACGATTGCTCCTGGGCGAAGCTGATCTGCTGCTGCTGGACGAACCGACCAACCACCTGGACATCCGGTCGATCGAGTGGCTGGAAGGCTATCTCAAAGGAACCAACAAGTCGTTATTGATCGTTTCACACGACCGATTCTTCCTAGATCGCATCGTTGACCGGGTCCTCGAACTGGAAAACGGCAAGATCTATAGCTACACGGGCAACTATTCCGCATACGTCAGCCAGCGCAACCAGCGCCTGAAACACCAGGAAAGGGAATGGCGCCGGCAACAGGAGTGGATCAAGAAGACTCAAGACTACATCCAACGCAATATCGCGGGACAGAAGACCCGGCAGGCGCAGTCACGCCGGAGAGCACTCGCCCGGATCCAACCCATCGCGAAACCTCCGTCTGCGGGAGACAGAGTTCGTTTTCGGTTCATGTCGTCTACAAAAACCGGACGTTACCTCTTGCGCGCGCGCGAACTGAGAGTCGGATACCCATCCCTGTCTGTAATCACGAACCTGTCTATCGATATTGAAAGAGGTCAACGGTGGGCGCTGGTGGGACCGAACGGGTCGGGCAAGACGACGTTGTTGCGCTCCCTGATTGGCCGACTGGCTCCGCTTTCCGGGGAATTGGATTGGGACCTCCGCCTGGAAGTGGGTTATTACGATCAGCAACTTGAGGACCTCGACCCAGGGGCAATGGTTCTGGATGAAATCCGATCCCTGGATTCACGATCCAGTGACGGGGAACTCCGCACTTTCCTTGCGCAATTTCAGTTTCGCGGGGACGATGTGTTCAAGGAAATCGCCTCACTCAGTGGCGGCGAGCGATCCAAATTAGCCTTGGCAAGGATCATATACGCGTCTCCCCCCTTGCTAGCACTGGACGAGCCGACAAACCACCTGGATATCGCTTCGCGCGAAGCTTTGGAACCTGCATTGGGCGCCTATCCGGGAACACTACTGTTCATTACACACGACCGTCGGCTAGTCGAGCGCATAGCGACTCACATTCTCTACGTTGAAGACAAGCGCGTCAGGCTGTTCGACCGGTTTAAGGCGTTCGAGGAATGGTTGGAAGAAGACGTGGCCGCGTCCCCTCGTAAAAGAGCCCAAGGCCGGTCCGAAGAACAGAACCTCAAGAAACCACCCACACCGCAGTTGAGCAAGAACCGGCGCGAACAATTGGAGAAAGAGGTGCAGCGCCTGGAGACGAAAATCGGGGAGAGCGAGAACGAGATAGACACAATGGAATCGCTATTCCAGGAATCCCCGAAAGACCTGGAATGGGGCAGCGCGAACCAACGGTATTCAGAACTCAAAGTCCAAGTCGAGCGGCTTTATCAAGAACTGGCGCACAAAGCTGCGCTCTTGGAGTAGTGTCCTGAGCCGGAAAATCGAGCTATTAGATCTCGCCGGCCGTTCATTCAGACATAGTGTCTGAGGGGCCTGCAACCCTCGACATCGTCCTGACGGCGAGACCTACAGGGATCGATGAAATGTTAAATCATGCCCTGGGACAACCCTCACCCGTCCGACGGTGAAGGCGGACGGCATTCACAAAAAAGCGGCAAGCCAGTCTGTCAGTGTAAGAAAACGTTCAAACCGAGCACGATGATCACTCGGTCGACTTTAACCACGGGCTGCTGGCCGCTGGTATAGGTTGCGAGTTCTTCGTTTCGAGACTGCTGATCCGCGATGACAGCCGCCCTACACTGTCACAGCCCTACAAAACTCAGCGCTTGATCGAACCCCACTTTGATCGAACCCGTCACTATGGGTAAAATGTAGAGTTCCAAACCCCCCTCCGATTACAGTCCGAGGAGCCTTTGACACCGGAATGCCGATTGAATCCATTTCTATCCGCGGAGCCCGGCAGCACAACTTGAAGAACGTTAACGTGGAGATTGCACGCAACGCTTTGACGGTGGTTACGGGTTTGAGCGGTTCGGGTAAGTCGAGCCTGGCATTCGATACAATCTACGCGGAAGGCCAAAGACGCTACGTCGAATCGTTATCCGCATACGCACGTCAATTCCTGGACCGACTGGAACCACCCGATGTCGACTCGATCGAAGGTCTGTCGCCAGCGATCTCCATCGAACAAAAGAGCTCCTCACGCAGCCCCCGCTCCACGGTCGGAACAGTTACTGAAATCTACGACTATCTCCGGCTTTTATTCGCTTCGATCGGCACACCCCATTGTCCGCAGTGCGGCAAGGAAATTTCCAAGCAAAGTCCCGACCAGATCGTTCGCAGTCTCAAAAACCTGCCCCAGGGTGAGCGCGTTATGGTTCTGGCTCCCGTCGTTCGTGGCCGTAAAGGCGAGTTCAAAGTTCAGTTGGCATCCATCGCAAAGGCCGGTTACGTCCGTGCCCGAATCGACGGCAAGCTGCATAACGTGGATGAACCGATCGAACTCAATCGCCGCAAGAACCACACGATTGAGATCGTGGTCGATCGCCTCATGATCAAGCCAGGAATCGAAAAAAGACTTCAGACCTCAATCGAAGGGGCCGTCAAACTCGCAGGCGGTCTCGTCCAGATCGCAATCGTGGGGGGGGACGAACAGCTCTATTCGGAATCAATGGCATGCGTAGACTGTGGCGTCAACATGACCACTATTGAACCACGGACGTTCTCGTTCAATAGCGTTTATGGCGCATGCCCAAAGTGCAGCGGACTGGGCGTCCGTTTTGACTTCGATCCCGGACGCATACTGCCGGATGTCTCCCAATCGATTCTGAATGGAGGACTCAGCTTGAGCAGTGGGTTCGAGGGCGAAATTGAAGCGGCCCTTAAGAAAATCGCCAAATCTTTCCGCACCGATCTCGACGTCCCGTTTGACGAGCTCCCCGCAAAAGTGCGGCAGGCGGTCTTCCACGGCGTTCATGACCGCGGCAGGAAAATCGAAGGAGTGATCGACGTATTGAACCGCCTTTATAACGACGACGAAGAACTCAGCGAGTATATGGCAACCAATCCATGTAACGAGTGTGCGGGGACCCGGCTAAGACCGGAAAGTCTGGCTGTGACTGTCGCCGGTGAAACGATCGCGGCGATTACAGCTCTCCCCGTCGCCGATTCGCTCAGGTTTTTTCAGAGCGTGAAGCTTGGACCGCGGGAAACACTGATAGCCAGCCGCATCATTCGTGAGATTCTGGAGCGATTGGAGTTCTTGACCGGCGTCGGCCTGGATTATCTCAGTCTCGATCGGTCCGCCAGTACGCTTTCAGGGGGCGAGAGCCAGCGGATCCGCCTGGCAACCCAGATCGGATCCAGACTTCGCGGCGTGCTCTACGTATTGGACGAACCCTCCATCGGCCTTCACCACCGTGACAACGACCGCTTACTGGAAACATTGGAACGGCTCCGTGACCTGGGCAACACCATCATCGTCGTGGAACACGACGAAGACACTATACGGCGCGCAGATTACGTTGTGGATTTGGGACCAGGCGCGGGAACGCATGGGGGTGAAATCGTTGCGTTTGGGACACCCGAAGAGGTCGCGAACTCTCCGGACAGTCGCACGGGACAGTACTTGTCGCATCGCGAGACGATTCCACTTCCCGAAACCAGGCGCAAGGCTTCGCGACAAGTGTTGCGCGTCCGAGGTGGCTCCGAACACAACCTCCAGGACATCAACGTATCGTTTCCAATCGGATTGATGACGGTCGTCACGGGCATGTCGGGCTCAGGCAAATCGACCTTGGTTAACGACATTCTGTACAGGGCACTGGCTCGGAAGCTGTACCGGGCTCTGGACGAACCTGGTGCCCATCGTGACATTCAAGGCATCAATCACGTCGACAAAGTTGTCGAAATTGATCAGTCGGCTATAGGACGGACACCGCGATCCAATCCGGCAACCTATACGGGCATGTTCACCCCGATCCGGGATCTGTACGCCATGATGCCCGAATCGCGAGCGCGCGGTTACAAGGCGGGTCGCTTCAGCTTCAACGTCAAAGGAGGGCGATGCGAAGCGTGTCGGGGTGACGGTTTGCGCAAAATCGAAATGAGTTTTTTGCCCAACGTTTATGTTCCCTGCGAAGTGTGTCGGGGAAAACGTTACAACTCCGAAACTCTAGCTATTCGATACCGTGGCATGTCGATCTCCGATCTCTTGAGCGCCACAGTAGAACAGGCGTTGGGCGTTCTCGAAAACATCCCTCAGATACGGTCGAAGCTTCAGACGCTTGTCGACGTGGGTCTCGACTATATCCATCTGGGACAATCAGCAACGACGCTTTCGGGCGGGGAAGCCCAACGCATCAAGCTGGCGAAGGAACTCAGCCGCCGCGCGACGGGAAAGACCCTATACATTCTGGACGAGCCCACAACAGGCCTTCATTTCGACGACGTCCGCAAACTTCTGGACGTTCTGATGCGGTTGACAGAGCTCGGAAACACGGTGATCATAATCGAGCATCACCTCGATGTGATTAAGACCGCAGATTGGATCGTGGACCTGGGACCGGAAGGCGGAGAACGAGGAGGTCGTGTCGTGGCAGAGGGGACTCCGGAACAGGTAGCGAACTCGAAAGACTCCTACACGGGCGAGGCTCTTTCCAGAATTCTTCCAAAGTCGCGCACCCGCACCCGCAGGAAGAACCGGTGAAAGGTGCCCAGAAGGCTGTCGATCAGTTCGTCACCCTCAGCCACGACGTTCAGTCGCGGTTCTTTAGCGGCCATCGAGCACAAATCATAGAGACCGCCGACCGCGTCGCAGACAGATTACGCGACGGCGGCAAGGTTCTTCTTTTCGGCAACGGTGGCAGTGCTTCGAACGCGCAGCACCTGGCAGCCGAGTTCGTCGGTCGATTCATTCCCGACCGGGCAGCCGTGCCCGCACTTTCTCTGGCAACCGATACATCAGTACTAACCGCGATAGGCAACGACTACGGCTACGACCACATCTTTTCACGCCAGATCGAAGCACTCGCCAATGACGGCGATACGGCGATCGCGATTTCCACAAGTGGCAATTCGCCCAATGTATTAGTCGGTATCGACGCTGCACGGGAGCGCGGACTCTACACACTCGGTCTGACGGGTAAATCCGGTGGGAAGATGCTCGACCGTGTAGACGTTCTGTTCCGCGTTCCTTCCGAAATCACTCCTCGGATTCAGGAAACTCATATTCTTCTCGGCCATGTTATGTGCGAATTGATCGACCGTAGCCTCTTTCCCGAGGCCTACGATGACTGACTCGCGATATTCGGTCCGGCCTCTGGCATTCGACGATATCTCGACGTATCCCCTGAGTGAGCGCAAGAGCAAAGTCAGCACAGAACTCTTTGGCAAGCCCGCTCGGAAAACCGACACCGTGGGAGACTTCATCGAAAAGCTTCCAAAGATTCTGGCCGCAAGCGGACTACGGCGGCTGATCAAAGCAATCACCGTAGCGCGCTTGAGCAGACGAAGCCTGATCTGGGGCATAGGCGGACACGTCGTCAAGTGCGGACTGGGTCCGGTATTGATCGATATGATACGCGACGGGTTCGTAACAGGGATTGCGATGAACGGCGCCGCGGTAATTCACGATTTCGAAGTGGCTCTGCACGGGTCGACCTCTGAAGAAGTCGAGAACGAAATAGGAAGCGGCCGCTTCGGAATGGCCAAGGAAACCGGCGAGTATCTCAACACGGCGGTCAATGACGGCGCTCGGGACGGCATAGGCATCGGAGAAAGCGTTGGCCGGTACCTCACGGTTACAGATCACGGCATCGGCTTCAAGCATTCTGAGGCGAGCATCCTTTCAGAGGCCTATACACGGCGAATCCCCGTCACCGTCCATCTGGCGATCGGGACCGATATCACACAGATTCATCCGTCAGCCTCAGGCGAACTCATGGGCCGGGCGACGATGCACGATTTTAAACTGCTCTGCGCCATGGTGAAAATCCTCACTGGGGGCGTCTACGTCAACCTCGGTTCGGCGGTCATTCTGCCGGAGGTGTTCCTGAAAGCCGTATCGGTAGTGCGGAATTTGGGGACCCCTCTGAGTGATCTAACAACGGCAAACCTGGACTTCATTCAACACTACAGACCAACGCAGAATGTGCTGAAACGGCCGACTCAGAATGGCGGCCAGTCGATCGCTTTGACAGGCCACCATGAGATCATGCTCCCATTGATCGCTGCGGCCTTAAAGCAATCGGCTCCGACACCATGAACGACGAACCGCAGACACAAGTCCACCTCAACCTTGAAGACAACGCCAAATGGCGAGGCCGGGACATGGTTTACTTCGGATGTGCTTTCATCGCGTTGAACATTTTCGCGCCGGGCCTCGTCAATCAGCTCCCCTTCCGGGGCGAGAGCGCCGACGCCTTCCGGGCTCTGGTGGGAACGATAATCGTCGAACTAACGCTGATCGGCCTGATCTATGCGCTCGCCCGCTACGGGCATGGGCTTTCGTTTATGGAAGAAATGCGGTGGTCGCTTGACTACAAGGTCCGTAACGGTACACTTTTGACGCTCGGGATGGGGCTGGCGTTTTCTGTGATGATCGTCTCTACTGTATTTCCCCCATCCAGCCCGCCGATCGAACAGCTCCTCAGTACTCCTGAGGCGATCGCGGTCTTCGCGATCTTCGGTATAGCTGTTGCGCCTTTCCTGGAAGAGTTGCTGTTTCGAGGTTTCCTTTTCCGCGTCCTCGAACAAACCGCGGGAGTTTCCACTGCGATACGCGTGACGGCGGTGCTGTTTGCCCTGATGCATGTGCCGCAACTTTGGGGAAGCTGGGCCGGGATGCTGCTAATTTTTGCGGTTGGGTTTATTCTCTCGACACTGCGTGCCCGCACGGGTTCCTTGATTCCCACGGTCATCGTCCATACGGCTTATAACGGCATGCTTTTCCTTGCCTTCGCCGTAGGCTCACTGGCTCAGGAATCTGTTTGATGGAATCACAATCCCATGACGCCCGTAGACTCGGACAACTGCGAGAGGAACTGGCGGAATTGGACGCGGAGATCCTGGCACGAATCGCGGACCGGCAGACTATCGTTACCGAAATCGGACGCTCCAAGGCCTCGGTTGGCAAAGCGACGCGCGATTACATTCAAGAAAAAGACGTCATCCAGAGAGCTCGTGAGAAGGCCGAAGGTTTGGGTCTGACCCCCAACCTCGCCGAGGAGTTGATGCTTCTGCTGATTCGGGCGTCTCTAGCGGCCCAGGAACGGGACCGGGTTCAGGAATGGGGCGGTGGTAGTGGACGGAAGGTATTGCTCATTGGCGGAGCGGGAAAGATGGGAAGCTGGCTTGCACGCTTTCTCGCGTCACAGAATTTCGACGTCGAAATCGCCGATCCCGCTGAAGCGGCAGGTGACTTCCCTCAGATTCGCAACTGGGAAGAATCGTCCCTGGACCAGGACATCGTCATCGTAGCTACCCCCCTGCGTCGATCCAATCAGATCCTCGAGGCACTCGCAAGGCGAAAGCCCAAAGGCATCGTGTTCGACATCGGATCGCTCAAGACTCCGGTCCGCCCCGGACTGACGGCTCTCAGTGAAGCCGGCGTGGCGGCGACTTCCATCCATCCGATGTTCGGGCCGAACACCGACATGCTGTCTGGACGTCACGTGATCTTTGTCGATGTCGGATCACCGGAGGCGACGCGCCAGGCCCGCGAGTTGTTTGCGTCGACGATGGTGGCCCATGTCGAAATGGACTTGGATTCCCACGACAGGCTGATCGCCTACATTTTGGGCCTGTCACACGCACTCAACATTGCGTTCTTCACAGCACTGGCTGAGAGTGGAGAGGACGCTCCACGACTGGCAACACTATCGAGTACGACCTTCGATGCCCAGTTGGAGGTGGCACGCCTTGTCGCGGGCGACAACCCCCAGATGTATTTCGAAATCCAGTCACTCAACGACTATGGAAGCGAAGCCCTGACGGCATTGCGCGATGCCATTGAGCGGATTCAGTTGGTTGTTCGTGCAGGCGATGCCGAAGCGTTCGAATCGATGATGAAGCGCGGGAAAGACTATCTCGCCGGTGTTGGGCAAGCCCCGGCCACCGGCATTGAGTAAATCGGTACCCGGACAAAGGGCGTGGCAACACGAGCGAGGCATGTAGACGTCCGGCAATGCCTCCGTTCGAATACGCAGTTGATTGCCGGGCGGTATGAAGTGTCCCTCCCACAACGTCCCTAGTAGTTGAAACGCAACCCTGCGACCGCCCATGCACCGGGCGTTGGAAAACCACCTTCGTAGTGTTCTTTGTTGAAAACATTCTCAATCTTTGTGTAGATCTCAACCGTACGTTCCAGTTGATGCGGCAGGCTATACCTAAGGACCAGGTCGGCTTTTAGGGGTCCGTCAAAAACTAGACGGCGGCTGTCGGCACCAAACGGCGACAGAGAATAGTCGCTGACCGTAAACAGGTCGAAGGTCACATTGAAGCGACTGGCGATCCATTGGGTCGCTGTCACCGTCAACGTGTGGTCCGATACGCCGAGTATTTCAATGAAATTCGTGCCTCTGATGGTGGGTGTGTTCGAATCGGAGTTCGTGTAAGTGTACGACATTCGAACGTTCGTGTTCTGAGTTGGCGACACTTGTCCGCTCAACTCAACGCCGCGAGCGGTGCCACCTTCGGAGTTGTAATACCCACCAGAGCGTCCATACGGATCATTCGGCGGTATGTTCACAAAATCGAAAAGGATCGTCTCCTGGAGGTGAGTATAGAAAGCTGTTCCACTTAGCCGGAGCTTGGAATTGAAGAGCCATTGATCCAGGCCTCCATCGACGGCTATCGATCGTTCCGGACTCAGACGAGGATCACCGAAGTAATTGAATGAACCCTGGAAAAATGACGCCCCCAATCTTTCGAATGACGATGGCGCCCGGTAACTGCTTCCTACGTGGGCGCGAAACTTCGTGTCGGTTCCCCGAAAGAAGTAAGCCAACGCCGCATCTCCGGTATAGGCATTGCGCGGAGACCCGAGGGATGCGCCCTCATATGGACTTCTGGTCGCAGAAAAGGAGGGTGTCTTGACGTCGAAGAACTGGACGCGTCCGGACAGTCCGAGTTGCAACTGCCCATCGAACAGCCGAATCTGATCCTGGGCGAACAGGGCATTGCTTGTCTGTTCCAGGTCACTCGTACCTGTCTGTCCGGAGCTGAGATCGGAAGAGTGGTAGCGTTCGCTTTCGAATTCGTATCCGATCGAAACGAAGTTATGGCCGCCAATCCTGTGATCGGTCCGCAATTGAAGCGTGTCGATGCGCCCGTTGGTTGCGGTATCGAAGGGAGACTCCGCAAAAGACACGATTCCCGGTCCGTCGGCACCGTAGGAAAACATGCTCTCCGTGTCCACGCCCTGATAGGCCATGTGATATGAACTGTCCCCCGTAAGCTGGTGTTCGAAGATGATTGCGCCGTTGTGAAACTTAGAATCCCGCCAGTCGTCAGGATCCGACTGCCCTGGAACGTAGGTCGCATTGCCTACGCTGTAGGGCGAGCCCCCGTCCGCCAGATCCAACTGCTTGACATCGAGCGCTACGGCCGGCACCGCGCCACTGCTTGGGAAGTTGGCCAGGACATCCCCGTTAAACAGCGGGCCGTCACTCAACTGCACCCGTGCGTCGGACCACCATAGCCGCCCGGTCAGAGAAATTTCGGGTGTGAAGCTGTATGATAAGGATCCCTGCGCGCTCGTATTTCGGTGTGGACTGTTGCCGCGAATACCCTTGCTGACGTTCAAGTAGGACAGAGTACCGCTATAGCGGAGTCGGTCGCCATCAAGGCCACCGCTGACACTGCCGACGCCACGGAACATTCCCAACCCGCCGCCTTCTGCAACGAACTGTCCGTGGGGACGACCACTACCCTCACGTGAAATGACGTTGATCGTACCTGCAAGGGCGTTGGAGCCGTAGAGTGAGGATCCGGCACCGCGGAGAAACTCGATCCTTTCCGTATCAACCATCGTCAGGTCCGATAGAAACCCCGTTGCATCGCCCCGAATACTGGCAGCATCCCGAAAACGCATGCCATCTATTAAGACCGCGGTGTCCTGGTTGCGAAGACCGCGCGTCTTAATCGTGGTAAAGCTGCCGGGGCCCCCCAGTTGCTGGACACGCAGACCTGGGAGATTTCGAATGGCCTCAGATAGGGAAAACTCACTTCGTAGCGCGATCTCCTCGGAATCGACGACATCGACGGCCTTGGCAATCTCCTGAACCGAAAGCGGGGTACCCGACGCCGTAACGAGGACGTCGACGCTTGTGGCGGAGATTGCCAGCGTGACATCATAAGTCCCATTGCCATTGACCGAGACATTCTCGGACGCGCCTAGCGCCGATGAAGACGCATCCGCGTCGAGCAAGTACTCCCCTGTAGAAATACCAGCGAACGTGTAGGTGCCGTCGGAGGCACTCACCGCCTGATGTAGTTCTCCAGTGTTCCGGTTAAACAATCGAAGGTATGTATTTGGAACTGCCCGTCCGTCGGGATCCAGAACCACGCCAGTCAGGCTGTCGGCCCAACCTGAACCCGGCAACGCGAGAACGAGGGTGAAAATAATCAGAGATATTCTGCGGATCTTGTACAGTTCCGTCATAAGTCTCCTCCGTTTACCGAGAAGTGCCTCAAGAAGGTCCATTCCATGAGCTCGATAACTCGTTATAAAGGCGCCATGGGGAACCCGTCGGCTGGCGATACCCCGACAGCTCGGTCACTGCCCAACTCAACCCTGCCCACGACACAGTCCGGCCGACAAACATGGGTTTCGCCGTCACCGGATCATGCTCCCACCGTCAAGGACGGCAGCAGTCACCGAGCGGCCCGTTTCAGTTGTGTGTTGAGAAATTCGATGTGTCGGTGCCATCCAGCCCCTCTCTCGAAGGCTCGAACAGAATTCGGCGCAGCAAACGCCGGCTACCGACAGGTCTTCGGACTTACAGGCAATGAAAAACTTCCTACTGGCCGTTGCTTCCCAGCTCATTTTCAGTGAGCCAGTGCTTAAAAACGGCTGTCGTTCCTGCTTACCGCTGCGGGACAGTTCCGGATTCTCACCGGATTCCCTAATCGGCCTGACATTCAGGCTGATCGGTAACGTAAACGAGACTAGCACAAGATTCCGGCAGATGGCAACGTGTAGAAATCGGGGGAGTGGCTCAGTTTGAAGTTCAGTCTCCGGCCACCAAAGCGCTGTTGCTCGGTCGGTTAATCGGACATCCTGTCCGAACGGCCGGCGACGCTCACAATCACCATAAATGTGAGGGCTGTTGGACAGTCCGACCTTTTGAAGTGGCACGATCGGCACCAGTGGAAGCAGCAGAACCGAGACGTCAGCGGAAGAAGATAATTGAATAGGATTCGCAAGCACCCGCGTTTTCAAGCAGAGGCGGGGACCTAGTCCAGGTGAGAAAATTCCAAGAACAGAGTTCTATTTCGAAACACTGCGGCCCGGACGGATTTTTCGTTTTACGTTCCGACCGAGACGCTTGAATCCCAGAAACAGGCCGATCGCGCTCGTTCCGATTCCGCCCGCTGAGAGAACAATGACGCTGATATCCCATAAGGGCCGGTTGTAATACCAGAAGCCGAAGTCGAGGCTGTGGAATCCGTTGTAGATCCACCGCTCGAGCCGCTGCCGCTGTTGGTAACGGCCCACCAATTGACCGAAGCCGGGATCAATATAGAACCAAGTCTTGGCGGGATCATCGAACTTGATTCGAAGCACCGGTAAAGTGGGTGCAGACCCACCACGAGGATAGTAGTAAGAATCGTACTCGGAAAGTAACTGCGATTCGCTGATCCCAACATCCGGGTACACACCCTTCACTCGATCGATCAGGGACTCCGTGTTGAAAGCATGCTCAGAAACCCGCAATGGACTCGCCTGAACCAGCGCGCGTTTTGCACTAGCGCCGATCACGAGAAAATAGGGATCCCCCTGAATGAGGCGGAAATCAATCTCCTTGATAGCCTGTCCAGGTAGAACGCGCTCCCACCCGGCGGCATCAATTGCGGGGAAGAGCGCCATGTCCAACTCGCCTCCGCTGAGCGCCTGCCGTACACCTGGACCCAGACCGCCCCGTGTGGACCAGAACCAGGGTTCCATCGACAACATTCCGCTGAAAACCCATGTCAGCGTGAACATGCCGAATACAACGCCCGTGACGTAGTGCCACCGCATCCATCCGGTGTAGGGAACGTAAGAAAGAATGCGCTTGAACCTGAACGGCCGCGACGGTGAAAACTGCAGGAGTCCCACTACAATCCCGATTAACGCAAGGACGCACCCGAGACCCGAGGTCCACAGAACGACCTGTCTCCAGAGACTGTCGTTCAAACGTAGAGGCGCAAAGTAGAGCCAGTGCGGAATAGCCGCAATCCAGGCCAGCATGCGGCCATTCCTTGTGGTCAAAAGCGCCACTTCACCTGCGTACTCTGGAATGTACAGTTCGGTTCCGTCAGAGTCGCCCACCTCAATCTTGTGGAGCGGCATCTGGTTACGGAAATCGATCGTCCATTGATCCGCTTCCGTTAGAAGGCCGGAGTAGGCGAACTGATCGGAGGGAAGATCCATGAATCGGCTGGCAATCGCCAACGCCTCAGCTTCACTAATCTCGGCTAAGATTTCACCGTCGTCTGCGAAAACCGTGACCGATCCACCGTTAGTGCCAAAACGATAAGCCGGTCGATCCATTACCGTGAGCAACGTGGCCCGGTCTGGACTGCCTTCCCACAGGGCGTACTCCAGGGCTTCGGCGGGAGACACTCGAACGCTTGCGGGATCTAACTGGGGGAGCCGTTCCAACCGCACATCCTCAGTGAGGCTCGGCAGACCTCTCGCATACATCATCGCGATGCCCGATGCAAACCACACCACGAACAACAGACTGAGCGCTATGCCCAGGTAGCGGTGGGACAGGATCAGCCACTTGCGGAACAAAATCATAAGGTGCGTTCAGCCGGCTCGGGATGATGGTACGAACGGCGCTTTCGCCGCACGCTGCGGCAAGGTGATTCGGAAGGTGCTCCCGCTACTGCTCGATTCCTGTAACGTCAACCGGCCGCCGTTGCTTTCAACCGCCCACTTAGCGATCGAGAGTCCGAGTCCCGTCCCTTCTTGCTCCGACACGGGCATCCTCTTGACACGATAAAAGCGATCGAAGATCCGCGAGTGCAAAGACTCCGGTATGCCCGGTCCCGTGTCGCTCACTTCGAGAATCACTCCCGAAGAGGAGCCCTCGGCCCTCACGGTGATCCGGCCGCCGACAGGAGTGTATTTAATTGCGTTGTCCACGAGATTCAGAAGCGCTTGTCTCAAGACCGTTCTGTCGCCCCTCCACTCGGGCGGCGCACCCGTGCGTTCGAGGGATATCGTCTGCTGCTTTTCTTCAGCCAGCACCTCCAGTTGGGTTGCCACTTCCCCAGCCAGAGCAAACAAATCGACAGCATCGAGAGTAAGCTTTGCCGGGCCGGTCTCAGCGCGAGAGAGGGTCAGCAGACGATCGACAAGCCCAGCCAATCGATCGACCTCCTCGAGCATGCTGCCGATGATTTCCCGATAGGCCGACTCCTTTCGCCTTCCCCTCAATCCCACTTCGCCTACGCTGCGAATCGCTGTCAACGGCGTGCGCAGTTCGTGGGACACGTGTGCAGTAAAGCGCCGCATCTGTTCAAACGAGGATTCCAACCGGGTCAGCGTGTCGTTGAAAACGAACGCCAGGCGGCCCAATTCGTCCTTCGGATTGTCGATGGGCAGTCGGTCCTCAAGCCTTTCGGCCGTGATCGATTGTGCATGATCAGCCATACGCTCGATCGGCCGGAGGGCCCGCCGCGCGAGAGTGTACCCCCCCAGGCCTGCCGCGGCCACACTGAGTGGCAGCCCCAGCAGCAATACGACCAGCAACTGATAGAGGTCCCGTCGCATCACGAATTCCGATCGGGCCACCTGGATAACGACAGGCTCGTCGCCGATCCGGGTCTCGACACTGAAAACGCGGTAGGGCGGACTGACTGCCGCCACGGATACGATCTCGTCGTTGGCTTCCATGGCCAGCAGATCGGTTTCAGGCAGCGGATTATTTCGCGCGATCAGCGTGCGGTACAAAAAGGTTGCCGTCCGGGCTCCACACCTGCAACCACGGACCATCGACGGGACTACCCGTGTCGTTCAAAGTCGGCCAGGTGATGGTACCGTCCGGATCCTGATCGAGCATCTCAGCGGCCCACAAGTAATCGTCGTGTAATATCTGATCTAGGCCTCCTGACTCCATGCGGCTCACGAATACGAAGACACTGGCGACATACACACCCAGAACGACGATCATCGCGCTGACGTTCCAGAGCGTCAGCCGAACACGGATACTTAAAGGCGGCCGTCGGTTCAAGGTTGTGCCTCATTCAGCATGAAGCCCACGCCCCTGACGGTGTGAACCAGCTTGATTGAACCTTCCACATCAATTTTCCTTCGAAGCCGGGCGATATGCACATCGATCACATTGTTCAACGGCGTTCCCCGATCCGTCTCCTTCCAGACATCCCGGGCCAGCGTCTCACGCGGAACGGGATGGCCTGCGTGCCGCAGTAAATATTCCAACAGTTCATACTCCCGCGCCGTCAGCTCCACCGTTTCTCCGCCGCGAATGACTTTGCGCGTTACCAGATCCATCTCCAGGTCGCCCACACTCAAGCGAAGCGTCTCAGTGGGTCGCCCACGCCGCACCAATGCCCGTATTCTAGCCACTACTTCAGCGAACGCGAACGGCTTCACCAGATAGTCGTCGGCCCCACTGTCGAGCCCGGCGATTCGATCTTCCACCGTGTCGCGCGCCGTGAGGACCAACACCGAGGTCGTGATTCCCTGCTCTCGAATTTTCCTCAGAACCTCGAGGCCATCTCGCCCGGGGAGCATCAGATCCAGCAGAATGACGTCAAAGCTCTCCGTGGAAATGCGAAAAAATGCCTCCTCACCGGTCTCGGCGACAGCAACTTCGTAGTGTTCGTCTTCAAGGCCTTCCTTGAGGGCCTCGGTCACCTTGGGTTCGTCTTCTACGACAAGGATACGCAATCGAGAGTCTCTCCACCAGTCTTTCAGCTTCGCCCGCTGAGGTGCCTATCATAGCGTGGGTATCATGAAAGAGTTCCTAAACAGTCTATGCATAATCTGTCAGAAAGTGGCGCTGAACTGCAACAGTGGTCACGGTATTTGTGGAACCGAGGGTTCGAAATGGGGCATCATGTCGACCCTGCCAGATACGAACCATGGCGGGACGGGATGCAGGGCATACTGGCCTCCCATGCATTCGACGTATAAACGGATGATTGGGGGATGCACAGGTCGGTTGCCTGGGACGCTTATTGATTTTTCATTCGGAGCGAACTATGAAGATTTGTATGGTGGGCCAGGGCGCATTCGGAAAGAAACATCTGGCGTGCCTGGCTGAAATAGAAGATGCAGAGGTCGTGACATTGTGTGGGAGAACGGCTGAAACGACCGAAGCCGTCGCACGGAAATTCAACATACCCCACTGGACAACCCGCTTAGACGAAGCGCTCGCGCAGCCAGGCGTGGAGGCGGTGATTCTGACCTCACCCACACAGGTTCACGCCGATCAAGCTGAGACGGTCATGCGGGCAGGCAAGCATGTGGAAATTGAGATTCCGATATCGGATTCTCTCGCCGACGCTCAGCGGATCGGCGCCGTGGCTAAGGAAACCGGGGTCGTGGCCATGGCGGGACACACGCGCCGGTTCAACCCCAGCCACCAGTGGATTCATAATAAGATTCGGGCGGGCGAACTCAAGCTTCAGCATTTGGTTGTCGAGACCTTCTTCTTCCGCAGGACCAATATGAATGCCGAAGGCAAACCCCGCAGTTGGACGGACCACCTGCTCTGGCATCACGCATGCCATACGGTGGATCTGTTTCACCATCAAACCGGAGAAGTATCATCGGCAATCCAGGCGTTAGAAGGCCCGATTCATCCCGAACTGGGCATTGCGATGGACATGAGCATCGGTTTGAAAGTTCCTTCCGGTGCTGTATGCACGCTGGCATTGTCGTTCAACAATGACGGCCCGCTGGGAACGTTGTTCCGATATATCTGCGACAACGGGACATTCGTTGCGCGCTATGACGACCTTGTGGATGGCAATGAAGGCACCGTAGACGTTTCCAAAGTAGACGTGTCGATGAACGGCATCGAACTCCAGGATCGCGAGTTCGTTTCTGCGATTCGGGAAGGGCGCGAGCCAAACCCGAGCGTGGCCCAGGTTCTCCCTGCGATGGAAACCTTGGATCGGCTGGAAAAGCTACTTCAGGAACGCAGCTGACCGATGCCGGGGCGGACGATGCGGCACCGGCGTCGGCTTGACCTCACACCACTGACCCGCATTTCTCACCCTGAGTCTGCCCCAGCACCGAGTCCATCTGGGCTGTATTGCGCCTGCTCGGACTCCCCACCGTACTCTCAAGCGGCGTCAATACTGAGACAGGGGAGAGTTGAACACGATCGAACGCTCGGATGCCTGGCAAGTGCTACAAGCAATGCCGCCCCTGAGTACAGGCTTGGATCGGGAGGACACACTCGCGACAAAAAGCCGTTCAACGTGTACGTGTTGATTGCAAGGGCGCGGGATGACTCGACAGACTCGGTCTGTCTCAGATGCTCGGCAATGCCGGATCCATCCGCAACCCACCGGCAAATCCTGTCGTAGCTTTCCAGACCAAGGCAATCGTCAGGGTTCTTCATTCGGTGTCCGGATCCGTCTGTCATTGTCCCCTTCAAGCGTCAACAGCTGGACATCCCTGTTGCCAGAAAGATCGCAGGTCGAGATCTGCCTGCCGTCAGATCTCACCGTCTGGCCAGCCAGGCGACCTCCATCCGCTGAGAGTCACTCGCTGAGATATGTGCTGGGTGGAGAGCACATTATCCAACCTACCTGCTAAGGGTTCGATCATCCGAGGTCGATAAGTCCTTTGAATCTACCCGACAGAGATCTCATGAACGGGCCAGAGTGACAGAGGAATTGGCATGAGACGAAGTGTTGAGACCGCGACGGTTGCGACTGAGTTCAAGAAGATCGCTAGGTGAACGGCAGACCATTTAACAGTTTCCAGATTCTTGCCGCTCTCTTATCTGAGTGTCGTCTCGCTCCGCGTGGGTCTGGCGCAGCCTGTCGACGAATCCGACTGAAGGCCGCACTGACCTGCAAAGTGACACTGTTCACTACGTGGCCGCCGGAGGACAGCTTGACGGAGGACGGGCACATCGTCGTCGGACTTGCAGGAGATGGTCCCGTGTTACGAGCGATCGAGACGGCGGTCGACGGGACAAACGCGGTCGATCGGACGTTAGAAGTGAGACTGGTTGCCCTCGAGCGTCTACAGCCTGGGATTGACGTCCTCTTCGTTACGGAAAATGCGAAAAACCTCGAGAACTTGTCCGCCCTGAAAGGGAAATCCGTCCTGACAATCGGAGAGTCCGAAGAATTCCTCGAAGCTGGGAGAATTGTGCGATTCCGGATCGTCGATGAGCGGATCACGTTTGAAATAAATATCAGTGCTGCTGAAGACGCCGGCTTGACACTCAGTTCACGTCTCCTTCATCTGGCGAGGATTGTCCAATGAGGAAGTGCGTCGGAATGTTCAATCGTCTTGTCAGCATTGTCGATCAGCTGCCGGTTCGCAGGAAGCTGACACTCGCAGCCCTCTTGACGAGCATCCTGGCCGTCTTACTATCGTCCGGAATCTTTACGGTGTTTTTCGTGACGACGTCTCGCCGGGACATGGCTGACGACCTCGTCACGCAGGCGAATATTGTTGCCAATAACAGCACAGGGGCACTGGTCTTCGAAGATGCCGTTGCGGCCTCAGAGATACTTTCAGCTCTGTCTGCAAAGTCTGAAATCGAATTTGCCGCGCTGTATACGAGCGAGGGTGCCGCACTCGCGACCTACGGAGATGCGCCGTCTGGCGGGCAAGCTCTGGCATCGGCGTTGAAATCCAGGGTTATCTTCGGTCGGGATTATCTGGACGTCGTTCGCGTCGTCACGCTGGATGGAGCGACGATCGGTTGGGTGCAAATCTCTTCAAACCTCGATCAATGGTATGCGTACATTTACCTGCACATTGGACTTCTGGCCGGACTGTGTTCATTCGCCGGACTGCTGACCGTTCCGGTGTCGTCCCGTCTTCAACGCGTGGTCTCAGAGCCGCTACTGCGATTGGAAAATTCGATCGAGAAAGTGTCCCGGAGCCGAGACTATTCGTTCCGGGCCCGAGTCGAGTCCAGTGACGAGGTTGGACGTCTAACCGTCGGCTTCAACGAATTGCTCGATGAACTCGAAATGCGGGCTGCCGAAGAGAAGACGCTCAACGAAACACTGGAAGAACGCGTCGCCGAGCGCAGCCACGCTGCGGAGCTTCGATCCAAGGAGCTTGCGCACTCTGAGAACGAGCTCAAGAAGCAGACGCGGATTCTCGAGTCTGTACTCGACAGCATGGCCGACGGGGTCCTGGTAGCCAACGAATCCGGAGACCTCATCCTGTCGAACCATACTGCAAGTGCCCTTTTCGGCATTGAATCCTGGAAAGAGAAAACAGTTCGCGCCGACACAGCGTTGCTGCTTTACCTGCCGGGCACGGTGGCACCGATCCCGTGGGCACAACATCCACTTCAGCGCGCCATCGGAGGCGTCCCGGTGGATGGGGCCGAGTACCTCGCCTCCATCAACCAGAGCCTCGAAGACGTCTGGCTGACTGTAAACGCACGTCCGCTCACGGGCGAGTATGGAGGCGGTGTGCTGGTGTTCCGCGACATTACTGCCGTCAGGCTCCGTGAACAGGAACTACGAGGGGCAAGGGATTCGGCGGAATCCGCAAGCCGGGCTAAGTCAATGTTTGTGGCGAACATGAGTCATGAACTTCGAACACCGCTCAATGCCATTCTCGGCTATAGCGAGATGTTGGTCGAACAGATGGAAGAGAACGAAGATTCGGACTATCTCGATGATTTGAACAAGATCAATTCTGCCGGAAAGCATCTCCTGTCGATCACAAACGACATCTTAGACCTCTCGAAAATTGAAACTGGACGGATGGAGGCGTCCCTGCAGACCCTTGAATTCAACAAACTTCTCGAGGAAGTAGTGACGACGGTTCGCCCGCTCGCGCAGAAAAACTCCAACGAACTCCACGTGGTTGTTCCCGATACGATCCGGATGGTGTCGGACGCAACCAAGCTGAAACAGATCCTGCTCAACCTTCTCAGCAACGCCTGTAAATTTACCGAAAATGGAAGCGTGACTCTAACAGCCAAATTGCGTGAAGTAGGCCAGGAAACACTTCTCGATATCAGCGTCAAAGACACAGGCATTGGCATGGAGCCCGCCCAGGCCGAGTCGCTGTTCGAGCCGTTCGTGCAGGCTGACGCGTCCACGGCCCGAAAGTACGGAGGCACCGGTCTTGGATTAGCGATCAGCCGACAAATGTGCCGTTTACTGGCTGGAGACCTTACGGTGGAGAGCGTTACCGGAAAAGGGTCGATATTCCATGCGTGGATTCCCATCGCTCTTCAGAAGCAAGACGTGCCGACCCGATCTGACTCAGTGATTCTGACTCCAGATTTTCTCTACGATGCAGTCGCCGAAGACTGTGTGGTCATCATTGACGACGACGATGACACCTGCGCACTCCTGTCGTGGCTGGTCCTAAAGGAAGGACTGCGCCCCGTCCTCTGCCACGACTCCAAGAGGGGAATCGATGCCATCCGCAGGCATCGTCCCAAGGCGGTCACGCTCGATGTGATGATGGACGGAACGGATGGCTGGACGGTATTGGGATTCCTGAAGGCCGACTCCGATCTGCGGCATATCCCTGTGGTCATGGTTACCGTTGACGACGATATGGGGAGAGCCCAACGTATGGGCGCAGTTGCACATGTCACGAAGCCGATCAACACTGCCACATTCCAGCAGGCGATCAGAGGCTGTAAGATACGGCAACCCAAGCCGGGAGAAATCACGACGGAGTCCCGGGTGGACCGAAGTGCCTGACATCTTACTGGTCGAAGACAACGATATGAACAGGGACATGCTGTCGCGCAGGCTACGCCGTCGTGGTTTTGATGTTGCGGTGGCTGTAAGCGGTACCGAGGGTTTCGAATGTGCCCGCCAGCAGGAGCCCGATCTCATACTGATGGATCTGACTTTGCCCGAAGTCGATGGATGGGAGTCGACCCGGTTGATTCGTGAAAACGTGGTAACCCGCAACATCCCGGTAGTGTCCCTCACCGCCCATGCACTGGTGTCGGTGCGCGAGCGAGCTCTGGCTTCGGGATTCGATGACTTTGCAACAAAGCCGGTCAATATCAACAAACTCGTCGAGATCATGAATCGTTTACTCGGCGTCTCGAGCGAATCGACGTCGTGTGTCCGCCCAAAGGACATATCCTGATTGTCGACGACGAAGTCCTGAACAGGGACATGCTGTCTCGCCGGCTGGCTAAGATGAGGTTTCACCTTCAACCTGGCCGCCAGCGGCGAGGAAGCCTGCGCATTGGTGAACTCGGACGCGTTCGATCTCGTGCTTTCGGACGTCCAGATGCCTGGCCTCAGCGGTTTGGATGTCCTGAAGAGCATTCGGGAGAACTACTCTCTAAGCGAGCTGCCGGTCATTTTTGTGACTGCGAACAGCGAAAGTCCGGCTCTCGTCCACGGGGAAGACATCGAGACTGGCATCTCCCTGGTATCTGGCTGGATTACCCCCCCGGCGAGTCGGTATAGGTTCCGATCAGGTAAGGTTTGATATCCAGGCCACGTCCCTGGGTCACTTCGCGGATTACTTCGATCCGCCCCGCCGCCGGCAGGCTGAAGAGACCCTGGTTGAGACCCCATCCGGTCCAGAAGCTCTCTTCGTTCTTGCTGCGATGGCTCCCGTGTAATGCGCGCCTAACCCAGTGCCTCGAAGCGTCTTAGAATCGGTGAGTCCACATCCCCGAAGGAGGGCCTCCCGGGTCTCGGTCATGCCTTGAGGAGTGCCTCCTTCAGGGATCATTTTTCAGTCCGTGTGCCACCCCTTTGTTCTTCGCTGGACCTCGTCGCGGGTATGCTCCCGAAAGTGCGATGACATCGCTACACGATCACCGTATATTGATTGCACCAATGCCCTTATATTGACTATCCTCGGTGGCGACTGGCTTTCATAAAACCGGCGCTCGGAGGTTCCACTCCTCCAAGCGTCATCAGGGAATTGCCGGATAAAGGCGTATCGAAGGTCCTGAAAACCATCAACAAACTCATGACTCAGCAGATGCCAGGCGGTTTTGAAGTTTTCCGTGAATTGACAGAAGGGTTGATCGAGGTTCTTCAAACATGGCCTCTATACAGGCGGTTCGAATATGCCGACCACGACAGGCACTTTCTCGACGCAGGGGGCGAAACCTTTGGGGTCCTCCCTCAAGAAATCATTCTTCCGTGTAAGACCTGCAAAGCCGAACAGCGTTGGGGACGGACGGGAAATCGAGTGCAGGCAGAGGGTCGGATATACCTTAACTCCGAACCTCACAACGCTATCTACAAGTGCACGAACTGCGACCGGCAAGAGGTTTACTTCACGTTTTTCTGGTATCTGACTGATCAGGGCGGGATTTTTAAAAAAGTGGGCCAGTACCCTCCTCTTCACTACTTCCACGACGTTCCTCATGAAATCACGGACGCGCTGTCGGCTACTGACCTGAAACACTATCGGCAAGCGCTGAGCAATCGGAACTCGAATTTTGGCATCGGAGCCGTCTCGTACTTACGCCGGGTTGTCGGACATACACTGGACGGCATACTGGAATTCAGCATCGAGGCACCTCGAAACGCGGACGGACCGGAACAGGAACTTGGAGACTTGGAAGACGTAAGAGAATCGAAAACGGCAGAACAGAAGATCGAACTCGTATCAAGAATCTTGTCCGCGCCCCTTAAGCCCGGAAGTCACGATCCACTGGACCGACTCTACGACCTGTTCGGTGATGCTCTACAGTCGAAAACCGACGAGGAATCGATCGAGCTGTTCGACAATTCTAAATCTGCGCTCGAATACCTCGTCAGTGCCCTGGCTGCGGCGAGGGATGAGGCCGGGAACCCTTGAGGAGCGCCGGACGGCCTTCGAGAGCCCACGCATCGATCTGATGGCGGTGAAGACTTGGAGGCCATGAGTGCCTTGACACTGCGGGCACACGAAACTGCACTCCCACTGGTGTTTGGTCGCCTGAGCACCGAGAAAGAATCGCGTAGTGCCAGGAACTGGAGCGACACCGTGCTGGTTAGAGATTCTTTTGGTACGGACTATCGTATTCGACCCGGAGGGAGAAACAACAGCTGAATCCTTGCCCATGCTCGAAAGTAACGAGCCACGGTGGCCACTGCCGCCACACGCAGTCGTTGGCCAGGTCCCTTCAAAGCCGTGCTCGTGGCTAACACGAAAGCCCTCCGGACTGGTGGGAGGAAGTCCCAGAGGATGGCACGGATCTCTCTGTTCTTTGAACCGACACCTCTCAGCCGTTCCAGATCCCTGGTTCCGCAGGTCACTCGCAGGATCTTTCGATAAACCTGCCGTAGGCAATGGCGTGCCGGATGTTCGATCCGGACCTCAGGGGCATATCTCACCTGATATCCAGCTTGATACACCCGCTGACACCATTCCTTGTCGCCAGAAGACTTCAATGCGGCGTTGAACAACCCTACCGAATCCAGGATGCTTTTGAAGGTAAACACGTTGGCTGTCGCCGCGAAATTGGATGTTGTGACGTACGCCTCCTGTGGGAACGCCGACACCAGATCGTGCAGTTCGACTGCCGTCGGTCGCTCAGGATCTCTGCAGAACAGCTCGATTCGACCGCCGATCACGCCGCAGTGCGGCGTTGCCAGTAGCGCCTCGACTCCCTTCTGCAACCAGTCGCGACATGGAACCGCATCAGAATCGGTAAACGCGATTACTGATCCCCGTGCCACTGAGATTCCCTTATTTCGCGCTGCATACGAACCGGGCGTAGCTTCTAGGAGTGTCCGAACGTGAGAAAAACGTGCTACTTGCGGTCCAACCGCCAAATCGGACCCATTGTCCACGACAATGACCTCGTAGCCATTGCTCGGATAGTGCTGACTCTCAAGGGCAGACAAACACCTGAGCAGTCGCTCGTGGTCGTTGTACACTGGAACGATCACACTGACAAACCGCCCATCGTCGGAGGAAGCGATCGATCTCGCGGTTTCATCCATACACACCACTCTCCTGACCTTCAACCATCGCGGCTCACCCACCAGTCGGGGGTTAGTTCAGCAATGCGCGAGACATAGGTTTCCGCATCTTTAGAGCCAATCCATAAACCCGAGCATCATCACCCAATCTGCGACCGACGACTATAGCCAACAAAGGGAACGTGAATCCAGACTCGTCTTCACTGCAGCACAGGTCGCTCGAAGTTTGAATGCCAAGCCATCGGATACAATACTCCTAGCGGGTAGGATGATGTCTTCTATGGGAATTAGAGCCTGTGCCCTCATTGCAAATCTATAGTGAAGTCCGCGAGCTCATCCGGGACCGTAGGGCTTCCTTCCTCGTCGGTTTCCTGCTGCTCTCTATCAACAGGGCGGCGGGCCTGGTTCTGCCCGGATCGAGTCAATTCATCCTTGATGACGTCGTCCTCGGCGGAAGGCAGAATCTGTTGGTCCCAATCGCGGGAGCCGTAGGCGCGGCGATCCTGGTGCAGGCTATCACTTCATTCTTCGTCTACAGAGTCGTGAGTATTCCTGCGTTCCGTTTGATTACCGACATGCGCATCCGCGTGCAGCAGCACATCGCCAGACTGCCGCTACGTTTTTTCGACGCAAACAAGACAGGGGCCCTAGTTTCGCGAATCATGTCCGATGTCGCAGGCGTCCGCAACCTAGTCGGCGTTGGAATGGTCAATTTCGTGGGCAGTGCGCTCACGGCTATCTTTGCATTCGTCATGATGCTTCGCATCGACCCCTTCCTGAGTTTCGTCGCGCTTCTTGCCATCGTGACGTTCGGTCTCGTCATTCGAAAACCCATCCTGACTCTGCGTCCAATGTTCCGAGAAAGAAGCCGGATCCAGGCAGAGCTCACCGGACGCCTCGTCGAGTCCTTGGGAGGGATAAGGGTCATCAAGGGTTTTCATTCGGAAGCAAGGGAGACAGGAGTGTTCGCCGCCGGTGCGGAACGATTGTTCGTTCAGATCCGGCATCTTATGGAAGCTCAGGCAAGAATGCAGTTTATTTCAACGTCGTTTTTGGGGCTGGTTACCGTCGGAGGCATCGTCGTCGGAGGCCGCGTACTCCTGAATGGTTCGATGAGTATCGGCGAAGTTTCCGCGTTCGCCTTGTACGTTCGCCTGTGGACCTCTCCCGCGGTTCGGTTCGTAGAGATCGGCAACCAGGTGAGCGAAGCGGCGGCGGGACTCGATCGTATCAACGAAGTGCTCTCGGAACGGCCCGAGGATGAGGATCCTGAACGCACGCAGGTGATTGACCAAATAGAAGGTCATATTCGCTTCGAACAGGTATCGTTCGAGTATAGTCCAGGCAATCCTGTCCTACGAGACTTCGACTTCGAGGCTCTTCCTGGAACCGTCACCGCGCTCGTCGGGCCTTCCGGTGCCGGAAAGAGTACCCTGGTCAGCCTCGTCGCGGGATTCGCCAAGCCGTCGGAGGGCAGATTGCTGGTCGACGGCGTCAATCTCTCCACTGTAACAACGGCCTCGTATCGTTCTCAACTTGGCGTCGTGCTGCAAGAAGACTTTTTGTTCGATGGAACCTTACGGGAAAACATCCTCTTCGGGCGCCCCCACGCTTCAGACGACGAAATGTTAAGCGCAGCTCAAATCGCCCACGTAGACGAATTCGCAGAACGATTTGAGCAAGGATACGAAACAATCATCGGTGAGCGTGGAGTCAAGCTCTCGGGCGGACAGCGACAGCGGCTTGCGATTGCGCGTGCGATTCTGGCGTCCCCGAGGATACTGATTCTGGATGAAGCGACATCGAGTCTGGATTCTGAGAGCGAAGCATACGTGCAGGAAGGGTTGAGCGCACTGATGAAAGGCAGAACGGTGTTTGCGATCGCGCACCGGTTGAGCACAATCCGAGGGGCGGACCAGATCGTGTTTCTTGAGGAGGGAGAGATCCGCGAACGGGGCAGCCACGAAGAATTGCTTGATCGTCGCGGCCGCTACCATGATCTGTATACGCAACAGAGTGGCCTGTTGGCAGATCGATTTGTCAATCCAGGAGAAATATCCGATACTCCTGCGACGGACCAGGTTTCTGTGTCGGATGACTCCGATATGCCTGTTTAACCTTGCCCCCTGTTGAAGACAAGATTGAGCGCGACTCGGATCGAACCGATGACATCTATCGTGTCGGTTCTTAAAGATCAATCGTTTCGAAAGGGCGCCTGCCGGCCACTGCGACACGGGCCTTTCTGGTGATAGCGATCAATACGGGAAACCACGCCCGCACCAGCAGCCGCGCACCAGCACTGTAGAGTCCGTCCCTAAAAGGACGTTTAACCCAGTGATACACCAGACCGCCCAGGAGGGCCAACCTGTCGACCCGGCGCCCCGGGCCTCCGGGGTAAAGACCCTCCCGCTCCTTGCGGACGATCTCGTACATTATGGCGATATAGGGCAGCACCTGATTCACGGTCTGCCCCGGATGCCCCCTGTGATACGTCGTTGGCGGCGATAGTATGCAGATCGTTCGGCCGGAAGCACCCAATTTGATGACCAGATCCTGGTCCTGATTGACGGGCATATCGCCCCATCCCCCAGCTTCTGCCAGGCGTTGACGGCGGACCACCAAGGCGCTTGCACCGATAGCGGTCGGCCGGTCCTTCTGCAAATAGTCGTCGTATTCGACGAACTTGATATGATGCGGTTGCGGCGGGACCGGTGGCATGCCTCCCCTAAACCAGAGCATGCGGCCAACGATCAGTTCGGGGGGCTCCCTGTGAACCAGTCGGCGGTAGACATCGAGGGCCCATGGCAGGAAGGTGTCGTCCCCATCAAGGAATACAAGATACTCGCCCGTTGACAGCGCGGCGCCACAATTCCGTGCGCCTCCCTTCCCTCGGTTCGCCTCCAGGCAGACCAGAAAAATGGCCTCCCCATAAGCCCTAAGAAGTTGCTGGCTGCCGTCATTAGAAGCGTCATCGACAACGTAAATCTCCAGGGGAGCCGGGCGTAACGCCAACGCCGAATCGACCGCGTCGCCTATGAACTCCCGCTGGTTCCAGGACGTGATGATTACGCTGAACTCATGTGCCTCGTTGTCGCTCACACCCACACTGCATTCTTCACAAAAGCGAGCAGCGGACGATCACCTCTGCTGTCGCCATATGCTGTGGCTTCCCTGACGTCTTTGTGTTCAAAATAAGCCAGTACGCGCGAGAGTTTTTCTGGGCCATCGCACGCACGTCCGCTGAGCCTTCCCGTGAAACGTCCCGCGGCCGTCTCAGCGTCGGTTGCGAATACACTACTTACATCCCGCGTGTCCCCGAAAACACGCAGCAAAAAAGTGAAATTGGACGACACCAGACAAACATGGTCGCCATTCTCCTGATGACCGCGCATCACTTCGAGCACCGGAGTGTTGAGGTTCCTCTGCACATACCCATCGACAAACCTACGAGCAAGACCTTCAATAGTCCGCTCGGATTCACCTGTGAGTAACGAATCGCAGAATCGCTCCTTAAACTGATGATTCGAGAGAATACGGAACTTCAGGAGACTGATCAGCCTTACGAGTTGGGCGCTTTTAAGATACTTGTGCCGGCTCCTGCGAGCAAGGAAAAGACCGAATGGCACGATCGTGTCGCGCCTTGTCAGCGTCCCGTCGAAATCAAAGAACACCAGCCCCATGCCGTCCGTCCTCAATTGCTACAGCTGTTCAATGTCAAGGTCCCAATCCTCGGCGGTCCAGTTTCTGGTCCCAAGTTGCTTCCGCAGGGACAGCCCTGCATCGCGCATGAAGAGAAACGGCTCGTCCCAGTAAAAGTCGTCGTATCCGTTGACCCGGCCGGGCCAACGCCCACTGCCCACATTCCAGTTCAGAATTCTGCTCAAATCACCTAGTATCCACTTGACTACCTTGCCCGTTTCATAACGGGTTACGGGCGAGATATCGCCGTCTGTCGCCATCCTGTACAGGAGATAGGGAAAGTCGACTCCGGACTGAATAGCTAACGACAGGGAACCCCAGAAGCGCGGATTGACTTCGAGAAGCCAGGTTTCGGCGGATTTATCGTCGTGCTTGAATTCGACCATAGCGACACCATGAAAACCGACTGCCTCGAGAAGCCTCTCCGCGTATTCCTCAAGCACGGGATTCACCACGCCGGTCCTCAGAGTACTCATCCCACCCGCCCGAAATCGTTCCCTTAACCTCTTATGTGTAAATTTTGCCCGGAGCTGCCCTTGATTGAACAGCAGAGAGACACCGTACCCCACACCTCTGACGTACTGCTGCAGGAGGAAATTTCCGAAATCGAGTTTCGGGTGAGGCAGATCGCCATTGCATTGGCGTATCTGGTCCGCGTTGAAGTAGAACACGCCCCGGCTCGCCGACGCACTCAAACACTTCAAAACGATAGGAGAACCGTACTGCCTGCAGAAGCCTATGATGTCCTCCTTGCAGGTCGGAACGATGGTCTCCGGCGTGGGTATTCCGAGCGACGTCGCCAGAGCCATGGCTTCGTTTTTCTTGTATAGGGTCCGGATCGTTTCGAAAGGAGCCACGGGAATCGAGACCCCGCTGTCCTCAAGTTGGCTGAGGTGTCTCGCGACGACGTAGGTATCGTCACCCAATGGAAGGTAGACCCGAGGGGCGTATTCGACGAGGGCTGTCTTGATGCTATTAAGAAACGCCGCTGTCTCGATGTTCGGTAAAGGGTGTCGGAATCGTGCGGATGCGTATTTCGACAAAGGCGCCGTCCCCCCGAACTTGTCGGTCCCGACGACCACCGTTAGCCCTCGCCTGCCCAGACTTCGGACGACGTTATAGCCGATTCTACCCCAGCTCTGACTCACGAGGACGTCAGTTCGTTCGCCGATCATTGATCCTTTGTCTATCGCTCACATGACCCAGAATGGCGCGACCCGTTAACCTGCACAACGTGACCGTCGACGTCAGGGCGCCCTCCTACATCATGACCGGTCTTCAAAAAGCAGCCGAATCTGCCTCGAGCGGCTTCCGTGGAGCATTCACACCTTTCCGCGCGTGGTCCTCCCTACAGCCAGAAATTTAGTGCTGCCCATTGCGCGAGGTGGGGCAGAAGCCTCTTACCCTTCAGAGCCGTCTTCAGCCGATTCGCTCCGTCGGCAATGATCAACGTAAATCACGTGCAATGCCATCAGCGCCTGCAATGGGTGAACGCCGGCCTTGACCAGCGGCCTGCAGAAATCGCTAACGGAGCCGGCCTGCTTCACATCGATCAGCGCCTCGGCCGCTTTCTTTTCCTCAGAGGTCAATGCCCACTCAGCGGTAACACCATCGAAATCGTCGATCACGCGCGCCCGCATCCCGGACTCCGTGCGGACCGCGTAAAGGAGTTTGTTCAGCTTGTAGGCCTCCGCATCCGGGTGGGCGTAAAACTCAAACCCCTTGTTCCTGAAGTCATATCGGCCCACTTTCTTGAGATTCGAAGGTCTCTTCCCTCTTTCAGGGATAAACAGCACCATCCCATGTCCGTGGTGCCAGGTCGGTGTGTACTGGAGCAATTCTCCCTTCCGTTTGCCGATGGCGCCGAACATCACAGCCCAGTTGAGCAACTCCGTGTTACCCACCTCGTCGAGTTGTTCGACGGTCATTTCGAGCAGAGCGTCGGTATTGCCCTTTTCCAACTCGCCCAGCAACCAGTAGTCAAAGTCGTAGGCCGGTGCCGGATATCGCTCTGTTCCAGGAAAGTGCGACATCCCGCCACTGGCCAGTATCGCGAAGCGCTCCGGACGCGACTCCATGATCTCGGCAACCCTCCGGCCCAATGCTTCGCAGCGACGGAGACTGGGGAGCGGTGGCAAATATACGTTCGTATGAAAGGGGACAACCGGGATGTCGCGATCCCCCAGAATGATGTCGAATGGGACGGCATAGGTATGCCCCAGAAGCGCATCCTCCGAATAGGTCATATCGAAACCGGAGCGGACGAGTTGATCGAGCAGGTGCTCGGCAAGCTCCCTGTGAATGGGACGTTCGAATTCGTGTCCAGCGTATTCGGCGACGGCCGTGCTCCCGGCGACAATTGCGAAAGTCGGCAGGCAGGTCATGGAGAATGTCTCCAGGTGGTCACTCCCCATGAAAAGGAGAACATCCGGCTGGGTCTCATCCAAGATTGTCCCCAGCTCCCTCATGGCCGCCGCCGTCAAGTCCAGGTCACTATCTTTCTCTTCGGGGGATCCGGAGAGAAGATAGGGCGCATGGCAGGTCGCCATTGCCGCAACGATCTCACCCATACTTCTTTCTCATGCGCTCCGGACTTTCACTGTGCTCGGCGCCATGCCTCAATTTGCTACGCTGCGGGTTCACGCGAACACCGGACCGTGTAATCCGCACGTTCATTGGATCCGGTGTCTGTCCCGAGTTTACTCTTCGAACTCGACGCCCATCCCGCGCAGCTTCTCCCGCAATCCGTGAACATCCAAACTCAACTCGCCGGCTCGCAGCCGCTGCCGAGTTGTTTTCTCATTGGCGATGCGCTCTTCGGATCTCCGGCAGGTTTCTTCAGCCGTTTCGCGTGGGACGACGACGACGCCATCGTTATCGGCGACAACGACGTCTCCAGGCCGCACCAGTGCTCCTGCGCAAACCACATCCACATTTACCGAACCCGGAGTGGCCTTTACAGTCCCCTGGGAGTGGATAGCCCGCGACCACACTGGGAAATTCATCGCAGTCAGATCAGTCGTGTCCCTCACACCTGCGTCGATGACCAGACCCCGTACCCCGTGGACTTGGCAGGACACGCCCATCAGGTCGCCGAACATACCATCCGTAGAATCGGCCAGCAGGGCCACTACGAGCACGTCGCCGGGTTGGACCACGTCGAGCGCAGCGTGGATCATGATGTTGTCTCCGGGATGCGACAACACCGTCACCGCTGTCCCTCCTACCTTGGCCGTTGGGTAGATCGGGCGCATATAGGGCTTCATGAGCCCCTTACGGCCCTGGGCTTCATGAACCGTTGCGACTCCATATTCGCCAAGTTTTTTCGCGACGTCTGGACCCGCCCGTTCAATTCTGCGAATCACTCTTGGTTTCATTCTGCCTACATCTCCACCAATGGACGTTCGTGTTCGACAATCCCTGCCGGTAAAACCTGTGGGCTGGGCACCCCGGTCGCCAGATACGTATACCAATCATATCGTGAACACCGGATTTAATTCTGCATGATAAGAATCACCCCGAATAGAAAAAGCGGCGGTCCCGAAGACACCGCCGCTTGTAGTACCCGTTCCAACGAAACTGAACTTATCCGAAGTCTCCGCCGTGGTCGTCATGTCCATCTGCCATGGGTGGCGCCTTCTCGGGCAGTTCGGCGATTGCCGCTTCAGTCGTAAGTAGCAGTCCCGCTACAGATGCCCCGTTCTGAAGCGCGACGCGCACGACCTTGGCAGGGTCGACGACACCTGAAGCGACCAGATCTTCGTACTCTTCCGTCTCAGCATTGAAGCCAACCTGGGGTGAGAGCTCCTCACGCACACGTCCCAGGACGATGGCCCCTTCGAGTCCGACATTGTTGGCAATCATGCGCAGCGGAGCCTCCAGAGACTGCGCGACGATCAGCGCTCCGGTCTTGAGATCGCCCGACAATGTCTCAGCCTTCTTGAAAACCGATGGCTGCGTGCGCAGCAGCGCAGCACCACCACCGGTAACGATACCCTCTTCAGCCGCAGCTCGGGTCGCGTGCAACGCGTCCTCGACGCGGGCTTTCATTTCCTTCATTTCCGTTTCCGTGTGGGCGCCGACGCGGATCACAGCAATACCGCCGGTCAGCCGCGCCAATCGCTCCTGCAGTTTCTCCCGATCGTAATCGGAGTCAGTCTTGTCGACCTGGGAACGGATCTCACGGACACGGCCTTCGACCGCGCTCCGCGCGCCCTTGCCCTCGATGATCGTCGTGTTATCTTTATCCACAACAACCCTCTTGGCCTGGCCAAGCTCGCCCACGCCGATGCTCTCTATCGAAATTCCCAGATCATCCGTCATAAACCGGCCGCCGGTCAGCGTGGCGATGTCTCCCAGAATAGCGTTCCGGCGGTCACCGAAAGCGGGCGCCTTGACTGCGGCGCATTGCAACGTTCCCCGCAGCTTGTTGACGACCATCGTTGCCAGAGCCTCGCCTTCGATGTCTTCGGCAATCACCAACAAAGGCCGCCCTTCCCGCGAGGCCAATTCCAGGAGTGGCACGATATCGTTCATAGCCGATATCTTTTTCTCGCGAATATAAATGTAGGGGTTCTCCAGGACGGCCTCCAACGCTTCCTCATGGGTTACGAAGTACGCCGAAAGATAACCCCGGTCCCACTGCATGCCTTCGACCACTTCCAGCTCGGTCTGGGTCGATTTGGCTTCTTCGGCTGTGATCACACCGTCAACACCGACCTGCTTCATCGCTTCGACGATCAATTCACCAATGCGGGCATCGCCGTTAGCAGAAATCGTAGCAACCTGCTGCTGCTCCGCGTGACCCTTCACAGGCTTGGACGCATTCTGGAGTTCTTCAACGACAGTCTTGACGGCAATATCGACGCCGCGTTTGAGATCCATTGGATTGGCACCGGCAACAACGTTCTTCAATCCCGTTCGGTAAATTGCCTCGGCGAGCACAATCGCCGTCGTTGTGCCATCACCCACCTCGTCGTTTGTCTTGGACGCAACTTCACGTAACATCTGCGCGCCCATGTTCTGGTAACGGTCTTTGAGGTCGATCTCCTTCGCTACCGAGACTCCATCCTTCGTAATGTTGGGGGAACCGTAACTGCGTTGAAGGACAACATTTCGACCGCGAGGTCCGAGCGTCACCTTGACGGCATCGGCGAGCGCGCGGATGCCGCCTAAAATCCTGTTTCGAGCTTCGTCGCGAAGCATTATTTCTGTTGCAGCCATAGATACTCCTCTGTCAGTTCAGCCACAGATGATGCCTAATATTTAGGCATCTTTGATTAGCACTCCAATATGACGAGTGCTAATGTTACCGGAAGTGCCCTTTTGGGTTCAAGAGCTTAGACGTGGAGAACTCGGGCTGTCCGGATCAGACGCCCCATGCCCACGCCGTAGGGGTCTGGAGCCGGTTCAACCCGCCGGTCTTCGATTGACGCCGACGCCTGCTTTATCTAACGTTCTCCGCCCTGCTTTCTTCCCTATAGTGGACGTAGACGTGTGAGGCGTCGCCGCCTATTTCACACGCAGCTGGACAATATAGTGAATTAAGGGAAGCCACATAAGATCGGGTCTGATCTGAGGTAGGACGCACTCGGACTCTGAAGCCCTACTTCCCAGATCGACATTCCAGAGAGAGCGTCTTCCTGGGAAACCAGGCCGCGAAGCCGGATCACTTGCCTAAACCGCAACTACTCTGCTGCTTCGGAAATTTTGGAAATCCCGTCGCCCATCAAAAGGTTAAAGATCGCGTCGCCGAGCCCCGATGGCACGTTGCGCAGTTGATTCGCGCGTCAACGTTTGTGAGGAAATCGTCGTTGATCGCTCGCGTCATCCTCATCATCCCGCGGGCGATAACCTTCTTATCGATATCGTCAGACGCACGGTCTCCATCGACGTGACAGTACGCACAGTCCACGCCCAATGCGTCCCTGATGTTGCGCATGATCATACCCACTGGGGCTCCCTCCGGTAGAACCTGAAGGTTCGTGGGTCCCCCACCGCCACCCCGCTGCATGGACGCGGCCGGAACCACAAGGATCGCGACAAGGACCAAAAGACTGGCAGCCGCAATTACTGTACGTTTCATTTTTACCCTTTCTGGTGGTTGCTCCAAGACACCAACCATCCACATTGCGAGCATCGACAGCTGCTCGTGAATTTGCGTTGGGACATAATGCCCCTAGAAGCCGCGCACGCGATAAGGATTTGTCGTCCCGGAAAACTGCATCTACGTTGAATGCCATCTGGAGCCGTTTCCCAACGTCTACACGTCATCGTTCACAGTCACTCTCCAACTTGCTCCCCGATCAAACAGTTCTTGGCAGGCGCCGTACTATTGGCCCAAGTGAACTCTGAGAATGAGGACTCAAATCCCGGTTCTTTTGCTGGAAAGAGGCCCTTTCGTGGGCGTACCATGGTTTTGAAGGGAGGTTTCCGATGAACACCTTTCCACTTGTATTGAATTTCGTCACTCCGGCCGCGATCGCAGTGTGGACAATCTGGGGCTTCCTGCAAACGATGAACCATCGTTAGCTCAGATACGGTTGCGACTGGCGATCCACGACGGCGGAAGTTTTTTGGTGAGAGTGCGTTTTCCCAATGCGAAACGCGTACCCTCGCCCTCAGGTATCCTACACTCTCGAACAACGGTCCCATTTAATCCGAACTGAGATTACATCGAGGTAGCTCTATCATGCGCACATTCTTGGCAACCGTCGTTGCTCTCCTGCTGGCTATTACCGGAGCCCGGGCCCAAACTCCTGCGGGCGATACACTGGACATCTACGTAGTCGACGTGGAAGGCGGGAACGCGACGCTCTTAGTGTCACCTTCCGGGGAATCGCTTCTGATCGATACCGGCAACGGTGGAGCCGCGGCAGATCGCGATGTCGGTCGCATCATGGCAGCCATTGAAGATGCGGGTGTGGACGCCATCGATCATCTGATCACAACCCACTGGCACGGCGATCATTTCGGCGGAATGACAGAACTGGCCTCGCGCATCCCCATCCGAAACTTCATCGACCACGGACCCAGCGTGCAGTCCGCCCCCGCTACCGACGCGTTTCTGGAGACATACCCCCGACTCCGTGACGGGGCGCAACATACCGTCGTCCAACCGGGAGATACGATCGCTGTAAACGGCCTCGACATCCATGTCCTCGCCTCAGGAGGGCGCGTCATCGGTCGCTCCGTTACATCGGAGAGTGGCCCCAACCCATATTGTGGCGAGTTCTCGCCTCAGGCAGAAGACACCGGCGAGAACGCCCAGTCCGTAGGTGTCCTGATCACCTTTGGTGCGTTTCGAGCGCTTCACCTTGGTGATCTGACTGTGAATACTGAATTCGATCTGATGTGCCCGAACAACCCAATGGGCACGGTCGATTTGTTTGTCGTATCCCATCACGGACAGCCCACGTCAAACGCTCCAGTCCTCGTCCACGCTATTGCCCCCCGGGTGGGAATCGTCAACAACGGCACCCGCAAGGGCGGACAACCCGAAGCCATGCGAGTATTGCATTCAGCTCCCGGACTGGAGGATCTCTGGCAACTTCACTTTTCAGTCTTAAGCGGCCAGGAGCACACGGTACCTGGACTGTTCATCGCCAATGATGTCGACCAGCCGCTGACGGCCATGCCCATCCGAGGTATAGCAAACCCCGGACGCGGTGCCGGCGTCCCCCCGCCTCCAGTGCACAATGGCCAGGCGTACTGGGTCAAGGCGTCGGGTAGCCGTGACGGATCATTCACGGTCACCAATAGCCGCAACGGCTTCAGCAAGATGTACGAGGCTCGGACCGACTGAAGACGCGAAACCCCCGCACGGCAAATCACGGCCCCACCCGGGCGAACTTATCGTCTGGTGGGGGTTGAGAAACGACGACTGGACTGGCAAGCTGGTGGATCGCTTTCCGCTGAATAAGCCAACTCGAGATCACGAATGACTACGACTCATCGCATTGTCAATTTCGCGGCCGGTCCGGCAACGCTTCCGCTTCCCGTACTTGAAGAAGCCCAGCGCGACCTGATGGCACTCCCCGGTGTGGGGATGTCCGTAATGGAAATCAGTCACCGCTCCAAGACATTCGAAAGCCTCCTGAACACAGCCATCGAAGACATCCGGCAACTGGCCGAGGTGCCTGTTGCATACAGAATTTTGATGTTGCCCGGTGGCGCAAGCCTGCAGTTTTCAATGGTGCCGATGAACCTGCTGACCTCGGGCGCTGGGGCGGACTATATCGACACCGGGTATTTCTCCAAGAAAGCCATTAGAGAGGCCGAGCGCGTTGGCCCCGTGAACATCGCGGGCAAAAACTACAAGGGCATTCCCGGGGGCGACACACTGAATCTGAGACCGGACGCCGACTACGTGCATATGACCGGCAACAACACGATCGAAGGCACCGAGTGGAAGACACTCCCCGATGTCGGCACGGTGCCCCTCGTTAGTGATGCGTCCTCGGATATATTCAGCCGGCCGATTGATGTCGGACGCCATGGATTGATCTATGCCGGTGCGCAGAAAAACCTTGGCCCGTCCGGGGTGACGCTGGTGATCATTCATGAAGACCTGCTTGCGAGCGGGCCTGACACCTTGGGATCGATGCTGAATTACCGCACCTTCGCGGACAGCAATTCGCTCTACAACACTCCAAATACGTTTGGCGTCTATATCCTTGGACTGACGATGAAGTGGCTGCGGTCACTCGGCGGTCTATCCAGTGTCGCTCGGATGAACAGAGAAAAGGCGAACAAGCTGTACGCCGAGATCGATCGAACAGGGTTTTACACAGGAAACGCTGACAGCGAAAGCCGATCCCTTATGAACGTCACATTCCGCCTGGCGACACGAGACCTAGAAAAAACATTCGTCGAGGAAGCCACAGCCGCAGGATTGGACGGACTGAAAGGCCACCGATCCGTTGGAGGCATTCGAGCCTCAATCTACAATGCTTTTCCGGTGGAAGGCGTCGACCTCCTAGTCGAATTCATGGGCGAATTTGAACGGATACGAGGCTGACGGGGTCGGGGCTGGGAGCCGCAAAAAGCTAGACACGGAGGGCCCAAAATAGACCGATCATCTTCGACGACGAGAATCCCTACCCTGGTCTCTATTGTCTCGACTCCGAAGCCGACCGGTTCATTGTCAATCACCAGGACGAAGATCTCAATTTCGACCTCCCGAGGGGAACCGCTAAAATATTTACTCGCGGACGAATGCGTAATATAAACAGAGCGTCACCGAAGCCAACGACACTCGACACGCACGTTTTGGGGCAACATAGTGCAACGATGGATCGCCCGCAGGAAGGCCCATCGGCGTGACTTTCGAAGGCAGTTCTGAAATGGACCGTTGGAACGATCGGCTGGTGTCCGAAGGCGCGGACAGAGTCTAGGGTTGGAACGATCGACCGGTGTCCGAGGGCGCGGACAGAGTCTAGGGTTGGAACGATCGATCGGTGTCCGAAGGCGCGGACGGTGTCTAGGATTGATGCCGGCTACCTATATAATTATCGGGGGGAATCTATAATGGCAAAAAACGTGAACCGTCGAACGCTTCTGAAGGGAGGCATAGCCTCTGCGAGTCTACTGGCCATGGGTCTGGGTGAATGGGCCCTGCCCGCCCTGGCTCAGAACGAAACGCTTGTTCCTTTTACGGATATTCCTGAGGACATGGTTTTTCCTTCGGGCCCGGACGCCGCCATCCGTTTTCTCGATATCCGGACGATCGACGGCCCGTTCACGCCAACTGATCAGTTCTTCTCGATACAACACTACGGACAACCTGAAATTGATCCCGCCACTTATCGCCTGAAGATCACGGGCCTCGTCGACACGGAAACGGAGTTGTCTCTGGACGATCTTCGCGCCCGGCCCGCGGTCGAAATATCGGCAGGTTACGAATGCTCAGGCAACAGCAGCCGCAGGATTCATGGCCTGGCCTCAAACGGATTGTGGACGGGTGTGCCCCTACGCGATGTGCTCTCCGACGCCGGCGTCCGTCCCAACGGTAAGGAAGTCGTCTTTTTCGGAATCGACCGCGGTGAGGAGCAGGTGAATTTCCGGGGAACGGACTTTGCCGTCGAACAGCAGTTCGGCCGCAGTATCACGATCGACAATGCCGCGGGTCCAGGCCCGCTGCTGGCCTACGTGCTGAACGGCGAAGGGCTAACGCGTCATCAGGGATCCCCCCTTCGGGTGATCATGCCCGGCTGGTATGGGGTCGCGAACGTGAAGTGGCTCGGAAATATCCACGTCCAGGAAGGGCGCTACCTGGGCAAGTTCCAGGCGCGATGGTATCGCTCCCTGAGAGGGGAAATGATCGACGGTGAAATGAAGTGGAGGGAAACCGAAGTCTCCCGCATGCAGTTGAAATCGGTGATCGCACGGGTTACCCGAAGGGGCAATAACCACGAGGTCTTCGGATTCGTTTTAAACGACGGCACGCCGCTCCGGTCGGTCGAAGTTCAAATTGACGGCGGTAATTGGCGGCGGGCGACCCTGGAGTCTTCCAACACACAGTATTCCTGGAAGCTGTTCAACTATAGGTGGGCGGGCGCAACGGCGGGAGAACACACGATGGTCTCACGAGCAACCGATGCGAACGGGAACGTGCAGCCCACGGAGGCCGATCTGGAAAACAAGCTGACGCGTCTGGAACACAATGCACAATTCCCGCGCACTGTGATGATTTCATAGAGACTGCATACGGCGAGTCCGACGCCCGGGAAGTTCGCGGAGCATCGGATCCCACCGCTTCAGGGTCTCCGGCCGCTAACGCGTGGCGTGAGTCGCAATATACTGAAGCGCGAAATCTTTCAGCGCAGCGGAGGTCAATCCAATCTCGACCGCCTCGGTTTCGGCATCACTCACGCTCCAACTATCGCGGATCACACGACGAATCAACCAGAAGGCACCGACGCGGTTGGCCGAGCCGCAGTGGATGAACATGGGTTGGTTTGTGACATCGTCCGTCAATGCGAGGAACTCCTCCACCTGCTCTTCACGGACGTTTGCGCCATCAACCGGAATGTTGAAGTAGTTCATGCCGTGTGCACGCACCGCGGCTTCTTCCGCAGCCGCATCGTGCTCGCTGGGAACTCTCAGATTCAGAACGGCCCGGATTCCGTCCGCCTGCAGATCCGATATCTGCTCCGGAGTCGGCTGACCCGCGGTGCAGAATTCAGTATTCACGCGCAGAAAATTCCGGATCGGCAAATCTTGGGCGAACCCGATTGTAGAAAACGCAAACACCCCTACAACAACCGCCATAAGTACGTGCTTCATATTTGACCTCCGTCAGGGTTTCGGGTAATAGACACTGTCTACGGGAAGATCGACGGCCAGGTAATCCTGGTCCTTGAACGGGTACGAGGGGCGCTCTTTCGAATTGATGAATCTCGCCAACAGCTGTGCCTCTTCGTCGGTCAGACGGCCGGGATCGAGATAGGGCATGGCATAGCGAATAATACCGGCAAGAGTGTAGATCCGAGCGGCCCCGGCACCGTCGTTCCACGAATTCGGACCCCATTGAGGGCCAGCCTTCTTAGTTCCGATCTGCACACCTTGGCCGTCCTCTCCATGGCAATTCGTGCAGTGTTCCATGAAGAGCGCTTCGCCTCTTTCCGGATCCAACTGTTCAACCGGGATCCGGTTCGCCGGATCGATCACATTCTTGCGGCGCCAGGGTGCGGCTACTCCAGGCTCGTAGCCACGCGACAGCCATCGGAGGTAGGCGGAGAGTGCGAGTACTTCCGGACTGTCGGGACCCGGCAGCGTGTCTGCATGATCGTCCGGGAGCGCCGACCCCAACTCCGTCGGATCGATTATGCCCGTAGCATTCTGGCTCCGGTAGAAACATCCCACGATCCGGTCCTCGAGGCTGAAAAGTCGATCGGCTCGCCGGTTGAATTCAGGAAACATGGCCGCCACACCGATCAGGGGAAGAGAGAGCTCGCGCTGGCCACCGTTCATGTGACAGTTGTTGCACGACATTTGGCCATGCATGAGCCCCGCCGCTTCGACGGGCGTTTCCGTAAAGATGCGGAACCCCAATCGAATCTGGTCCGCAACCCGCGAATTGCCCAGCGTGGGGTCGGTCAGAGGATTATTGGGATACTCCCAGGCGGTGACCATCGTCGTCCTAGACGAGATCAGGGGACCGGTCAGCTTGCCGAGCTCAGGAGAAAGCGGGTCCGGAGAGCAACCCGCCGCGGCTAGCATAGCCAGCAGGATCCACCCCCGCAGGGCGGTCCGAACTGTCAAAGGAACAGGTATGCACAGTGATTTCAGCATGATCCCTAAAAATGCTGCAACAAACCGAACGTGTCAAGGCTTCTCTCACAATAAACTCGAAAATTTGGCTTAGACACAATTTGTGTCATAAACTTGGCCGGTTACCAACACAGCAATCAGCGAGGGACCATGACAGAAAACTATTTCAAATCGCTGCTCAAGCGGCGTTCGTTTCTAAGGGGTATGGGCGGCGTCGTACCCGTTCTGGGAGGGGCATTGGCGATCGGAACCCCCGAGGTGAAAGCGCAATCCGGTGGCGGTGAGAGCTGGAAGCCGGCCCGCCATTCCGAAGACGACTGGATGGACGAAGTGCCCGGTGTTCACCGCTTCATATTTGACAACACAGATTTTGCTGGATTTGGAGGCGCGATGCGCTTCGCGAACAATTATATGCGGGTGAACAGGGACGCCTACGGCCTGGAGGACAACGATCTCGCAGTCGTGATAGTCGCCCGTCACAATTCCACGCCGTTCGCCTTCAACGACGCCATTTGGGCAAAGTACGGGGTGCCTCTATCGGCTCGCGAAAACATCATCGATCCCAAGACCAATGCACCACCCACAGTTAACTTTTTCAACACCGCCGGCTACGGGGACGAGCTGCCCACCCGGGGGTTAATGCTGGAGAGCCTGCTTGAAAGGGGTGTGCGACTTGCAGTGTGCGAGGTGGCCGCGCGCGGCGCTGCGGGAAGAGTGGCCCGGGCGATAGGAGGCGACGCCGACAGTGTTTTCGAGGAATTCACGCATAACCTCGTCGATAACTCACACATTGTCCCGGCAGGAATCGTCGCAGTCAATCGTGCCCAGGAACGTGGTTACACCTTCTCTTTTGTCCACTATGCGTAACGGAGAGCCTCGAGGGCGAACGCGATCGGGGCTTTTGCTTTTCCGGAGGCGACGATTACGAATTCTGAGCCGGCCTTAGATCTACACACCCGTCGAAAGAGTCTTGATTCGTGAAGATTGTCTAAAGAATTGGCAATGAAATCAGCCATCTGCGGCCCAACTCCATCTTCCTACGTGACTTTAACCTGCGGACCAGTGACCTGTACCACTCGAATCGGGACCAGCGCCGATGGGTGTTGCCGGGGAGATCGAGGCGCGAGACGGAAGTCGATGTCTTCACATCGACGACGGTGCGTAACGAAGATATCGCCGGCAACCCCCATCGGCCCAAAGGGTTCGGGCGAAACGGCATTGTCTTCGTCGTCGTCAGCTTCTCGCAATGTAGGAGCATTTACTCGTCGCCACCACGTCGTGTCGTCACATTGTTGCCTCCTGGAATCCAACGCCGTTTGGCCCGAACGCTGCTCCCGATTCGAGTGGTACAGGCCACTAGGACCCACTTAGTTGCCTACCTTCGAACTCTGGCAGTGGTTGCTGGGCGGTACGGCTGCTTTTTTGGCTGGGCTGGCCAAGAGCGGCGTTCCCATCGCGGGCCCCTTAATTGTGCCCTTAATGGTCTTGACCGTGGGTGACGCGCGCATCTCAGCAGCATGGACGGTGACGATGCTCTCGGTGGGCGACTTCTATGCTGTCGCCTACTGGCACAAGAAAGCCGATATTGGAAAGCTGATCTCGCTGATACCCTGGGTCGCAATCGGCATGATCGGCGGTGCTGCAGCACTGGTTCTGCCCGAAGCCGTCGTACGGCCAATTATTGGTTGCGTCGTACTGGTCATGGTGGTTCTGTTACTGTTCCGGGGCAATCCGAAGGTTCGCGCCGTTGGCCACAGGTCTTTCTTTGGAATCGCTGCGGGGTTCTCGTCCACGATCGCCAACTATGCCGGGCCGGTCATGAATATGTACCTGCTGAGCCGGGGCTTCCAAAAAGAAAGATTCGTGGCAACCGCGGCATGGTTCTTCCTGGTCCTGAATCTGGCCAAAGCACCTATATACGTCTGGCACGATCTGTACAGCCGTGAGGGATTCGCCTTCAATTTGACAATGGTGCCCATCATTCTTGTGGGCAATGTACTCGGCGTCTGGATCGTCCATCGCATTCCCCAACGCGTATTCGAAATGCTCATCATCGTGCTGACATTACTCTCCTCAATTACGTTTTTCGTATAACCCGAATTTGCCAGTTATCCAGAAGCCGGTTGCCTGTTCAACCTGCGCCGTAAGGAAAAATAGGGTACTGTTGGGAGGGATGCGCCATCCATTCATCAGTCTTCCGGTCGTTCTATCTTTGGGCATGCTCCTTGGACCCGGAGAGCCTTACGGGCATGGGACGGAACATGGCCAAGCCGGGCCGAATCTGAAGGCAAGGCCGATGGTCTCGTTCCAGGCGACAACCCAGGAAGGTGAACGATCCGAGGGTAACCGGCTCTTCGAATCCGCGTGCACGCTCTGTCACGACCTACGAGGCATCACGGACAACCCGGGCCTCTATTACGGAGCCCGAGTTTCGCGATCTGCTCGTCGCAATGGTCGAATACGGCGCCTCGCTTGAAGCGACGGAGATAGAACTGTTGGTGGTATATCTGACTGAAACCTACGGCAAGCGAGATCCCTAGCTCCATCTTCACTGGGATGCTGGAGAATTGGACCCGGACCCTGTCCGCTTTCGAGACTGCGACCCCGAAACGGGAGGTGAATCAGGTGGATCGGACCTCCAGCAATCCGTACCCTGACGATCCGACGCCCGATCTGGTTAACGCTCAGTCATCCCTGATACAGTGTGTCCGGGAAGGGAGCCGGCCACTCGGAACGAAACCCCGGGGAAAGTTCAATCGATTCGAAAGACATGGGACTCTCCGACATTAACCACGCGCTCAAGGTGGCCAAGCGTGCGGCGCGCACGGGCGGCGAAATCGCCCGGGCCCGACTTGCAAGTCCAGGGTATTTGAAATGGACGGGCCGACGCGATGTCGCAACCGAAGCGTCATTGGAAGCTCAGGAGGCAATCGTCGCCGCGATCGCGGCTGAGTTTCCAGAGGCCGGAATACTGGCGAAGCTGGGCCCGGAAGACGCCGTAGTCCCGGTTGACGCCTCTGAACTCTGGATCGTCGATTCCGCCTCGGGCAGCCTGAACTTCGCCCATGGCGTTCCGCACTTCGCGATCACCATAGCACTGCGTGCGGGGGGCAACATCCGCCTCGGGGTCGTCTATGATCCCTGCCGGAACGAGATGTTCGAGGCAACACCGAATACCCCGGCTCGGCTCAATAACGAAGTTATCGTTGTCCGACAAATACTCGAGGGTCAGGAAGCCTGGAACAACGCAATGGTGGGTGCGGACTGGGCCCAGAGCGGCGATCTTCGCGCACAAACGAAAACGATCCTGGGAATTATGGAAAACCAGGTCATCGACTGCAACCTGATGGGATCACCTGCCCTGGGAATTTGCTATGTCGCAGCCGGCAGACTCCACCTCTACTGGCACCTCGATCTCACGATCTGGGATGTCGCGGCTCCGGGCCTGATTCTGGAACAGTCGGGCGGTGTCCTTACCGACCGGAATGGCAATTCCTGGCTTTATTCGGACGGCGGCTACATTGCAAGCAACAACGTCATCCATGGCTGGGCCCTGAGCTGTATCCAGGCGGTCACCAATCTACCGGACCCCAGGGATCAAACGCCCCTTCCCAAAGAGTTCGACTGAGCGCTGTGCGCTGTGCGCTGTCGATCGTGACCGCTACCTTGCTGATGATGCCCTGAGGGCAAAATCCCAAGTTGAGATTTCGCCTGGCTGTTCATTCAGACTTCGTGTCTGGATGACGGGCTGCTAGGCCATTGCGGCGAGAAGCGTGCGCTCCACCAAGGTCTGGGCGACGTCCACCTTATAGGCGTTCATACTCATTGGACGCGCCACGGTGCGAATTTGTGCTGCAGCCTGTCGGGCACTGCTCGTGACGTTCATGCCCTGAAGTTGATTCTCAATGACCGTGGCCCGATACGGGACCGGGGCCACCCCACCCAGAACAACCCGACCGTCGTTCCAAGCCCCGCCTGCCTCGGTAAACGCGGTGGCTACCGAGATGATGGCGAAGTCGTAAACCTGACGGTTCTTGAGCTTCGACCACGCCTGCCGGGTGCCCGGTGCCGGCGTCGGAATGAACACGTCCACCATGAGCTCATTTTCCTCGAGGATGTTTTCCTTCAGGATGTCTTCTCCCGGAGTGACGAAATAGTCGTCGAAGGCGACTCTGCGTTCGCCGTTGGGGCCCGCGACCGTCGCCTGGGCGTTGAGAGCCAGCAAGGCCATTGCCGTGTCGGAAGGGTGCACGATGAAACACTGGTCGTTGCCGATGATCGCGTGATACCGGTTGTCGCCACCCACTGAGTAACAGAGATCGCCACCCTTCTTCAGGCAGTTGAATTCCCGCCCTCTGAAGAACCAACAGCGCGGACGCTGGTTGATGTTGCCGCCCAGCGTCGCAAAGTTCCGAATCAACGGAGACGCCACGCTTTTCGCCGACTCGGTCAATAGAGGAAACGTTTCTCTCACCACGTCCGATTCAATGAGCTCTGCGAGTGTCGTGTTCGCGCCAACGGTGACACCACTGTTGTCGGCTGTAATGCCTGTCATCTGTGGAATCGTCGTAACGTCGACGAGAGCATCCGGCATTGGCATGCCATCACCCTCAACCCAGTCTTTCATGATGCCCGACACCAGGTCACTGCCGCCGGCGAGAACCTTGCCTCTGGAACCAAGTCTGTTCAACGTATCAACGGCTTCGTTTACACTTATGGGTTCGTATAGTTCAAAGCTATTCATCGCTGTTACCTCACGTTCCTGAGTTCTGTCAGTAGTTTGTCGCGCGAAATCGGCATGCTGTCCATCCACACCCCGACCGCGTTATAGATTGCTGCGGACACCGCCGGAGCCCCGGGTGCCATCGGTGGCTCACCTATCCCGTGAGCACCGAACACCCCGTATGCTTTGGGATGCTCGACCAGTATCACTTCGATCTCATCGGGCACCTCCAAGATGCTTGGCGCCCTGTAGTCCAGCATGTTTGGGTTCACCGGAAGACCTGTCGATGTATCCACGAGCAGTTCCTCCCCGAGAACGGCACCTAGCGCCATGACGACACCCCCTTCAATTTGCTGTTCAAGAGCAAACGGATTGATCGCCCGTCCGACGTCGTGCGCCGCCACGTAACGGGTCACCGTAACGGTTCCCGTCAGGGTGTCGACCTCGACTTCGGCGGCGTGCGATGCCCACCCAGTTCTCTGCCAGTCGGTGTCCTGCCTGTAAACCGCCCGTCCCAGAATGGAGAAACCGGCGCCCTGGACCACCACGCCCACTGCCAGGCGCGTGGACGGTTCTGCCGTCATGAAAACCTCACCGTCGCGGATGTCGAGATCGTCCGGACTGACCTGGATCTGTTCGTTGCGGCGGGCAGCATCGCTGACGAGTCGGTCAGCCGCATATCTGAGGATCTGGTTCTTTGCGTCGACGGCCGCTTCATACATTCCGCGACCGCCGGTGTTGGTCTGTCGACTTCCGGTCGAACTTCCCGTGTCGGTCGTGTTGTCGGTGTCGACATAAGTCGCGATACTGACGGTCTCGAACGGAACGCCGAGCGCCTCGGCCGCGATCATGGCCATTTGGGTCCGCTGACCCGGCCCGATTTCAGTCGAGCCAGAGACACATTGAACGCTACCGTCCGTGTTCACAATGACCTGGCCGGTGGCCGGATTCGTTCCACCGCCGTGACTGCAGGCATGAGCGGCGATACCGATGCCATGGTAGATACCCGGGCTTAACTCCCGCGCGCGGGGCGGGTGCCAGGTCTGACTCCATCCGATGCGGTCGGCGACAGAGTTGATGCAGTCGCGGATACCTGGATTGCTGAAGGGTCTGCCCGTATCGGGGTTTCCGGTTTCGTTCAGGTTCTGGAGCCGGAATTCGACCGGATCCATGCCGATTGCGTCCGCCGCGCGCTCGACCATCATCTCCAACGCAAATGTTCCGTTGGGATGACTGACACAACGGTAGGGACCGGACTTGAAGCTGTTGGTAAAGACGTCCGTAGCTTCGAGCCGGAGGTTCGGGATGTTGTAGAGGTGCTGCATCCCATACCAGGCGCCGTTGGCACCCCCACCACGCTGAGCACCGACGTTAGCGTAGACACGGAACTGTCCGGACTGGATGCGGCCGTCCCGGTTCACACCCATCCGCATTTCGTTGCGGAACTGCGGCCGATGCGTCCGGGTGATGAAGTCCTCTTCGCGGGTATACATCGTCTTTATCGGGCGACCCGTGATCCTGGACAAAATGGCCGTATGCACTTCGCTGAGGTCAACCCCTGCACGAAAGCCGTATCCCGAACCCATGTAGCCCGGCTGGATGACGCGGATGTGGTTGACGGGAATCTTCAGAGCCCGGGACAGACCGGCGCGGGCTCCGTGTGCGTGCTGTGTGGTGTAGTAAACGACAAGACGGTCCTGATCCCAGTACATCAGAGAGTTTGTCATTTCCAGCGCCAGGTGCTGTTCGGTGGATTTTTCGATAACCGCGTTCAGCGTGGTGTCGGCTCGGGCGCCGTCGGGGTCGCCCCGAACCAGGGCCGGCGTAACCGAGATAATCGTGCCGTCTTCAGCGTTGTCCCACTGCTGCAACGCGAAGGGGCTGGTGCCCTCCATCATGCCCAGCGTGGCTGGAAGAACCTGATATTCGACGTCGATCTGCCGGATCGCCTCGTCGGCGATATGCTCGCTTTCCGCCGCGACAATCGCGATCGGTGCTCCGACCTCGAATACTTCTTCGTTGAACAAGTACCGGTCCGGAGGGCTGCCGCCCAGCCGGACGTCTGAATACTCCGGTGGCAAATTGAAGCGGTGCAGGACGGCAACGACACCGGGGATCTGTTCTGCCCGGTCCGTCGTGACAGCATTGATCCTGGCGTGGGGATAGCGGCTCCGGAGCGTTCGGGTATAGAGCATTCCGGGCATATGCATATGCTGCACGTATTTTCCGAGCTCGGTAACGACACCCAAGCCGTGGAGGCGGGGTATGCGTCGCCCGATGATCTGAAAATCCTGTACGGCACCCGCCTGAGGCGGGGACGGCGGCGGCGGTGTCCGGGGCGAGGGAACGTTCAGGGCTCCCGCATACTGCGTGATGACGGGTTCGACCATTTCCGGATATTCGCCGATGAGCTCGTTCCACTCCGGATTAGTCGACAGGCTATTCCATTCTTCGTCCGAAAGGCTGGCCGCATACACCGGATCTTGTGCGATTCTCAGGGCATCCAAATCTCTGATCATGTCACTTCTCCTTAACTACGGACCTACGGGCGAGCCTAGCTCTTCCAGGATCTGCCGGACCCGAGACTCGTCGAGCACGGCTGGATCCCAAATAGGCGTTATCGTACGTTCCGTTCCTGAGACGCCAACTATTCCCGGTCGCCCACCCAGTTCCAGGGCCAGGTCGTCGTAGTCTTCGATCGTTCCCATAGCCGTGACGAAATTGAACTGTTGGGATTGAGTCTCCCCGACTGCCACCTGAGGCACTTCCGGCTCTTCGACGGCGATAGGGGTAGACGTGTAGGTGATCTGCTCACCCCGCATGTCGGCTGCGGCTTTCTGAACAGTGGTTAAGATCTTCGTGTACTCACCACAGCGGCAGATGTTTCCGGCAAGCGCTTCCTTTATTTCCTGGGTTGTCGGGTTGGGATTGTTTTCAAGGAGAGCGTAGGTGGCCATGATGAAGCCCCGCGTACATATGCCGCACTGAAACCCACCCTCATACCAAAACGCCTTTTGAATCGGGTGCAGTCCTGCCACGCCCGGCCCAGTCGCAATCCCAGCCACCGTCCGGATGTCCTGGCCCCGACCGGAACGGGCTGTCAGTACAGCACAACCGTTAACCGCCCGCCCGTCCATCAAGATAGTGCACGCACCGCATTGGGCGCGGTCGCAGCCCAGGTTGGAGTTGGAAAGGCCCAAGCGGAGGTTCATGGTCTCCCATAGGCTCTCGCGGACGTCCACCGTTGCGTCGTGTGCCTGTCCATCGACGTTCAACGTGACTCTGCGCGACCGAATCGGATCTATGGGTTCCGCTTGCTTCGGTGCGGCCTCGGCGGGTTCGGGAATAAGCGTGGACGCGAAACCGGCACCGCTCATTACACCGACCGCGACGGCCCCCGCATTACCTCGGATTAGAAAATCCCTTCGCGTGATCGCGGGTCGGAGCGGGGTCGTGTCACATGATCCCGGTTGTTGCCCTTCGTTTGATTCAGTTGGGTTGGGGTCCTTACCTTCTGCCATTGAGTCTCCTAATTGACCCGGGTTCGCCACTACATCGGATGCCCCCGGCCAGGGGTACCTCGCCGCTA
>CBDCFM010000014.1:0-345747 GCA_965216035.1 Terriglobia bacterium | reverse complement strand
ATCAGCTCTTGCGCCCCGGCTCGTAGCAGGTCGGTCACTGGGTCTGCAATCGCTTCTCGATCTTCCAGTTCAATAACGATACTCTTACTCATAGTGGCGTATCTCCTTTGGTTGCTTTGAAGTCTCGTAAACAACAAATCAACCAGATACGCCGCTTTTCTTCAATCCCTCAAACACCAGATTCGGTTATAACTCCGCAAAGAACACGGGATTCTGTCGACGGAGTTCATAAAGGGCCATATCCATCCTCTGTTCCATATCCTGCCTTACAAGAGGGGCCGTGGACATCCACGACGACCAGCTGCTCCTGTCCAGTAGGCTCAGGTCAGCAAGAGCCAGAACGTGACCTGAAACGATGTACCATGTACCTTGAGCCACGGCGACTACTGGAACAGCCAGCATCAACACAATCAACCCTGCGATTAGCTTATTTTTCATGATTAAGTCCTCCTGAAAAATTGACCGGAAGTCGGATCAGTATCCTGATGGGCTCCGGGTCAATCGCCCAATGCCAGTCTCGAAAGTGAGACAAGCAGCATTAGTGGAAGACCCAGAAATAACGCTATCAGGCTGGCCATTACTACACTTTTCATGATTAAGTCCCCCGATAAATTGACCGGTTGTAGGGTCAGTTCTTGACGTGCTCCAGTCGATCATCCAAAGTCAGCGTCAATAGATTGACAGGCAATACAAATGCCATCCTGAAGTAGCCGGACTATTTTATTGCCTGTTCAATATTAGAATCAATAATTTACGAATTAGCCGAAATGCAATAAACCCACCACCGCGCGTGTTGGAGGTGGATTTTCCAGCCAGAAATCGTAAAGAAACCCGACGGCAGCTCGGGGGCGTGCATCGCCTATGTCGCTGATTGCATTTGATCTCGAGGCAGATGTCGACAGATGCGGCCGGTGTCGGCGTTTGTTACAGTTTTCAGGCGATTGAATCTTGTATCGGGCTTTGACCGCTGTGGACTGCTTCGGCTTCACCCGCCTGTTCAAGGTGAATGGTGAGTCCATCCTGCGATTCGTTCGTGGCCTAGACGCTCCCACACTCTGGGTCTTGGCAGGCAGCCAGAATGGCTGGGATTTGTGGGTGGGGTGACCCCGCCAACGTCGGTTCGCATACCCATCTGAGTCAGGCGGGCCAGGGGGTCGTGTATACCCGCCGTCGGACACAGAGATCGGCTACGAATACGTTCGTCGTGCGCGCGGGAACCAGACTGGCGTTAGGACAAGCACCACTGCGAACAGGGCCGCTGCCACGTAGAAAAGCCCACTCTGCATCGCGGGGTACAATACCCAGCCGCCGATCAACCCGGCGATGCTGGCCAGGCTGCTGGCGCTGGTGGCTGCGCCTTGGACGGTGCCCTGTGCGTCGCCGGCGACCTCGGCGACTCTCGCCTGGAATGTTGGCCAGGACAGCCCGTTTCCCAGCGCAAACAAAGCCGCGCCTGCATAAGTAACGTGCCCGGCCGGGAGGACGAGCGACAGCAGCGAGAGCATCAGGCACCCCATACCCGCACCGAACACCATTCGCCGGCCGAGGTACTTCGACACGAATGTGAGCAGCGGGCCCTGGGCTAGAATCATCATGCCGCTGAGAACCGCAAAATAGATTCCAAGCTGCCCTGTATTCCAGCCATAGGTCTGCATGGCGTGCACCGGGAAACCCGCGTAAAAGAAGTTGAAGCCAAGAAAGACAATGAAGGTCGCGAATAGAATCGCGGCCACCGGGCCGCGGCGCAGGGTCGCCCGCATGATCGATGGCGCCGGAGCCCGGTCGCATGGCTTGGCCTGCTGGCTCAAGCCGGCTTCGAGGGCTGAGGGTGCCTCAGGGCCTTCGGGGCAGCGCCCGCCAGGCTCTCGCAACCAGACTATGATCGTCACGGTGGTAATCGCCGCCATCGCCGCAGCGATCCCGATGGGCAACTGCGGCCCCCACGACGTTCCACCCAGTAATCCAGCCGCCGCCGGGCCGATGACAAATCCCACACTCGCGGCCATACCCATGCGTCCGAACGCGACTTGGCGGAGTTGGGGTGTGTTCCGAGTGAGATCGGCCACGTACGCGTTGGCTACCGAGATGTTGCCGCCGGTGGCGCCGTCCAGTGCCCGGGCTGCGAACACCAGAAGCAACGGAAAAGTCAGCATAGCCCCCGCGATATTGACGATGCCCTCGACGGGTATCGAAAGCGCAACGAGGAAGAGTAACCAGGCGGCGAGCGTACCCGCCTGGCTGGCGACCAGCACCGGGCGCCGACCCGTACGATCGGACCAGCGGCCCAGAGTCGGTGCGCCTACGAGTTGGAACGCGGAGTACGTTGCACCGAGCAGGCCATACGTCCACGTGGCCCCACCCAGGTCATCCACGATGAACACCAGGAACGGAATCGCCAGCGAAAATCCGAGCGTGCCGAAGAAGTTCACTGCGAGAATCGGGCCGAACATTCGCCAGGGTAAGACCGGACCGTCTGTCGCAGTTGAAGCAGGAACTATCATTAGTGTCACCAGCGTATGACAGAAGGCGGGCGCCGTCAGTAGCGAATCGGCTCAGTGCGGCCGGTTTCTGTTAGTCTCTTGGAATCATGTCTAAATGGTTCATTCCATCTCTGCTGGCCCTTTTTCTGGGTGTGGCCGTGATAGCTGTCCTCGGCCCGGGTTCGTCAGAGGATACGGCGGCCGGTAATCCCGAGGCGCGAATCGTCGAGTATTTGGACGAGAATGTCGATCCGGGCGATTTCGTGCTGATCACGGACCTCTACAACAATGTATTCACGGTTCCTGAGGAACGCGAGGCGTTAGAACGCCTCTACAACTCCTCGATTGAGATCCCGGCCTTCGCTGCCCGCTTCTACATCGATACGGGTCGGATACCGACTCGTCAGGACATATCGGAGCACTTCGCTTTTGAGGTTCCCGGCACAACGGACGTGCTTCTCCGTGTCCTGGAATCTGACCCTCGTGTTCCCGAGCTATTTCAGCGCGATCCGGCTACAGGAGAAATTACTCAAATTAACGTGGATGCGATCAGGGCTCACGAGCGATTCGGACGGCCACTTCGGAATTGAGCTTACGGGCCCAACTCGACAAGACCCGGTAGCTCAATTTGGAGGATCGTGGGCCCACCGAGCGGCGGTGACTCCGTCGGCGCATCGTGTGACGAACCCGCCGCGAGGGTGGTAGCCTATCGGGTTATTCATTACAGTGTCGGGGCCATCACCACCTTTTCAACCTGCGCGCAGGTCAGAACCGAGCGCGCGGGGGCATCGACCGCACCGGCCCCACCGGCCCCACCGGCCCCATTGGAGCCGCCCAACCACTCACCGGAGGCGACATGTCCGTAGTACCCAGCACACCCAGGGCTTACTGCAACAAGGCTCGTAACTGCCTGTACGACCTTCAGACGGCGCTCAACGATCTTTCAGGCATTCCTGCTCCGAGCGCTCTCTCCATAGATGAGGCGAAGAAGCTCCGCCGGGCCATTCCGGAGGCGCGAGGCTCGATCGACCAGCTTCTCTGGACGATCGAGATTCTCGAGCGGACCGGGCTCGACGTGATCGACTTGCAGGGACGGATGGTGAAGGAAACCAAGAAGCTCGTCAATCCTCTCAAACGTATCGACGGCCTCGCATCGAAGGGGATCGGTCAGAGCGAGAAGTTGAAACTGCGACTGCTGGAGCTCGAAGAAAAGGCGCAGCTCGCAGCGGGCGGGCTATTTCCGTCGAGCGTCCGGGGGCTCGATGGGGTCAACGACCTTATCTTGTTCAAGCTCCGGCCGCTCGTTCTGCCTCGGTTCCAGCGCGAAGTCGAGCGTCAGAAGCAAAAGGGGAAGTGGAGTGGCGCCCGGCGCAGAGTCGTTCAGGCTGCCTCCGCAAAGGTCGAAGCCAATTTCGCTGCGCTCAATGGATTCCTCAATCAGTTGGGCACCCAGCAGGTCGACATGGACACTCTTCGAGACGGCGTCAGGTCTCACCGCGTGGCCATGAAAGAGCTGGCCGAGCAGGCCCGTGTCCAGAAGAAAGACAAGGCGTTTTCCGGATTCGGCTCCCTTCTCGACGAGGTGCGCGGGATCGCATTGGAGGCGCGCAGGCGCCTTTTCGAGATCGAGGTGCCACTGTTTCCCGCCTGGGAAGATCTGTGATCCCTACGACGCCTCATCGCGAAGGATCTCTATCAGGGACTGGCCGGTGCGCAGAAGTTTGCGCTGCTCAATATCCTGGCCCGCATGCAGGCCGTAGAGGTTGGCGCCGTCGACCTCCTGGACCCCGGCTTCGCCATCACCATCTGGCTGGTCTTTCCAGACCGGATCTACTTCAAAGCTCGCGGCGACCTGATCAGGACGGTCAGAGGGCAGAAATCGAAGTTCGAGACGGCTCCCGCAGGGCTGCATCGGTTCAACAAGGGCAGCTATAAACAGAAGAAGCCCGTAAAGGGCGGTCTGCAGCTAAGCTTCGCGCCCAAGGTGGACGCCGGCACCAAACACGTCAATGTGGACGCGGACATTGACCTGTTCAAGCGCCCGTTCAGCCATTTGTTTGGCGAGGTCCTCGTCAATCACTTGACCGGAAACACGACCAGCCAGTACCGCGTGCACGAGATTCTCAAGAAGCAGGAGGTTGCGCCTATCGGCGGCTTCGAGGTGGTGCACACATCCTCGCTGGCCTGAGTGACCTCGGCGGAGGAGACCCGACCGTGGCACAGTCAAGCTCGATCTAGCTCCTGCTGATCTGCGACACCATCGCGATGTCGGGGGCGATGTCGGGGCCAAACACGGTGTGGGGCGAGATCGGTTATACTCGCCGCTCGAACAACTTTGCCCACCGGATGTTGTTCGCAGGACGCGCTTTCGGCGCGGTTAGCACTGTCCATCAGAAGTTGAATCAGTAACGGAGCAAGCGGGCTTTCAATGCGACCACACCTCAGTGTCCGCACCTTGGTTTATAGCGTCGTAGCCGTAGCCGCGGTCGCCTTGGCCATATCAGGATTTACGATCTACCTGCGTGGCTTCACTGTCCCCCACGCCATCCTTAATTCGCGCATTGTGGAAACGATCGCTTCACGCTGGGGCATTCGATACAGCCTGCGGTCACTCCAGATTGGTTGTCTGGCCCGCAATTGTGCCGGAGCAGTGGATGCGGGCGGGATCGAGGTCGAACTCCAGACGCCCGTGCCGTTTCGAATTCACCTGAACGACGCGGAATGGCGCCGTGCGGGTGGATTCACCGTCGGTGGACTGGAGTTTCTCTCCGGCGATCGTCCTCCATTGATCTCCGTGGACGGCTTTCAGATCGATCCCGCCGCACAGCAGGCGGCCGGCTATGGCCTGCGGATCGGATTGCTTCCGAACACTCCGCCTGTGTCGATCGACACCGTGGACTTCGATGGAGCTGAAAGGGAACTGATCGCGCGCCGCATCGGGCTGCAACTTGAAGGCCGGCCGCCTGTCGGCGTGGAACAGATCCATCTTGATGGGAGGACGGCCCCAGCCGCTGATGGATGGTTTACCCTCGACCGGATCGATGTAGCCGGAGTGGATCTCAGTCTCGAGACAAGCGCCACAAATGCGACGCTCTGCGAAGAGTTGCCTTCGACCATCGCTCTGGGGAGGGAAGCCGCCGCGGGGTTTCGTCCCTTAGTTCCATTCGTCCGCGAGACGATTCTGACAGTGCAAGGCGACCTGTTCCGTGTCGCGCTCGCCATGGCAGCCGTTATTCTCGGCCTGAAGTTTCTATCCGTCTTGTGGCTCCGGCGATGGCTCGCTCTCGGACTACTCGCGGCAATCCCTGGGGTGACACCCTTCGCAATCTATTTCGCACTGCGGGGGACGTTGTCCCCTGGCAATCTCTTCGTCGTGGCCGGCGGGTATTGCTTGGCATAGGCATAGTGTGCCGCGTCTTCGTGTACCGCCGTGCGGCGAAGTGGTATCAGCGATGGGAACCGTTTGCCGCGGATGTGGCTGCAGCCCTGGTGCTGCTGCCACTGCTGGCTTACGGATTTGAGCTTCCGTCTCTTCCGGTGGCGCCTCCGGGACTGCGTCTCGACCGAATCGAGGTGACGAATGTCGCCGGGCGATCCGAAGGCAGTGCACAATTCAATATTCCGCAGACTTCTGTCGTCGGCGTGAGTCTGTCGTTGCCGGACGGCGTTAGAAACGTGGCGGCACTTGAAGTCGCAACTCTGCAGATCCCGGCCGTCGATATCACAGCTTCGGCCTCATCACGCGTCAGTCTCGACGAGACTCTTGTTGAGAATGTCAGTGTGATGTTCGATCCGGCACGAACGGAATTCAGCGGCATCTCCGCCCATGCGCGGCTCGGCGGGGCATTCGAATCTGACGTGATCTGGCGGGAACTTCGGAACATTGAATTTCTGCGCGGAATTAACAGCCGGTTCGATCCGCTGGCCTTTGACATCGACCTCACCGTGGCCGGTCCGGGGGTTACGCCCCAGATCCAGGAACAATTTCCCGAATCGGGCAATCCGATTGCCGTGAATGCAGCCGCGACCCTGCAACCGGCCGACTGCACGGCGACTTACGCGCTGGCCGCAAGAATACTTTCAAGACCGTTGATGTTGACGGCGCGAGCCGACGGAGACGCGCATAACGTCAATATCCGTGCGCTGCGCAGCTTGCCAGGGTCCAACCTTCAAATCGAAGGCGGTAACGGGCGTGTCGGGCTGAACGGCGCGACCCAGATAGGTCTGAATCTCGGAGCAATCGGGGGCTCCTTCGGGAATGCTCAATTGTCCCTGGACTCCCTTGGAATCTCGGTATCGTTGCCGCCACTGGGACAATCCGGCCGGCAAACCGTCTCGGCCGCCCTCGGGCCAACAGTCATTCGGCCTTCGGAAGGTTGGCAGATTCGCTTTGCGAAAGGGGACGTCAGCGTCGATCGCACGTCGGGGGGGACCAGCATACCCCTGGGATTGCGGACTCGCGTCGAAGGTGTCCGGTTCGAACGTGACGGAGGGGTCGAAGCTGACTTCCCCCTGCTGCAGGCCACTGTCGCAGGGCGGACGTCACCGGAGATCATCCCGCGCAAATTTGTGGGAACGGCCGCCTTCAGTGCGTCCAGCTCCAACCCGGTCGCCGAATTGTTCGGTATGGACCGTCCCTTATCGGTGAACGTGGATCTGTGGAAGGGCTCGTTCGACATCCCCGAACAGCAATTGAGGGTTCGTGAATCGATTGTTTCTGAAGCGATGACAGAGATTCCCGTTCAGATAGGATTGTCGGGGCAGGTGTCGTCAATCTCCCCACAGTTCGGGGCAGTCCTCGAGGCCACGGCCGGGATCTCGCGTTTCGAAGGAATGCTGGGCCGAGCGCACGTGACACTGAACGATGCCCGGTTGAGGGGCCGGGCAGACTGGGACGAACGCGGAGCTTCGGCCAAAGTGAGCTATCAGACAGGCTGGGCCCGCCTGGAACTTCCACCGGGCCCCACCGCTTTGTGTCTGGAAGAGATCTCGACAGTCGATATTTCGGCCGGCGGGACAGTATCCGGCATTCCGAAAGCAGGCATCGACCTGCAAGCGGTGACTCCTGCTCCTTCGACGTGCACGTCGTTGGACCCAACTTCCGGAGAGATCCGGCTTCGACTCTCTGGCGCCTACCCTTCGGGACCGCAGGAATATGCCCTCGGGCTGGAGGGCGCGACCGGGAAGGGAATTCGCATCAGAGATGTTGAGAGCGAAATTCAAAACTTGCGAATCAGCAATGGCCGGCTTACAGACATACAAACCAATGTAAACGTTTCCGGTATCGAGAACCTGCAAGGGTTGGGGGACGTCGGTGTCCGGGCCAACATTCATCAGACCGGCAGCACATTCGAGGTGAAGTCCGGTTTGCTAGTGTAGTCCGTCACAGTTAATGTAACTTATTCAGCTTTCCTACGTCTGAGTATATATGAGGAGAGCACCGACGATTAAATTGGACATTCCTGTGCGGAAGGAACTGGAGCGACTGAGCCGAAGCCGCAGTGTGGCGGTCCGGTTGGCGGAACGATCTCGAATTGTCTTGCTGGCCGCCGGGGGTCTGGACAATCAGGAGATCGCTGCCAAGTTGGACATCACTCGTCAAAAGGCCGGACGTTGGCGCGATCGTTTCGTTGAAGATGGCCTCGGGGGAATCGAAAAGGACGCTTCCCGCAGTGGACGGATTCCCTCGATCGGCCGCCGGAAGCGGGCCCGGATCGTGAAGAAGACGGTCGAAGGGAAGCCTCCGAACGCCACGCACTGGAGCCGGTCCTTGATGGCCAGGGCAACCGGCGTCAGCGAGTCCACGGTAGGGAGAATCTGGCGGGCTCATGGCTTGAAGCCTCATCTGGCACGCACCTTCAAACTTTCCAACGACAAACAATTTGTCGAGAAGTTGGAGGATGTGGTCGGTTTGTATCTGAACCCTCCGGAAAACGCCATTGTTTTGTCCTGCGATGAGAAGAGCCAGATGCAGGCCCTGGACCGCACGCAACCCGGGTTACCTCTGAAGAAGGGGCGGTGCGGCACCCTCACCCACGACTACAAACGCAACGGGACGACCACGATGTTCGCCGCGCTCAATACGCTGGACGGCTCGATTATCGGGACCTGTATGCCGAAGCATCGTCATCAGGAATGGATCCGGTTTCTCAATCAGATCAAACGTTCCGTGCCGAAAGACAAACAGATCCATATCATTTGCGACAACTACGCCACGCACAAACATCAGAAAGTCGTCAACTGGTTGAAGCGCAACACGCGCTTTCATGTGCACTTCACACCGACCAGTGCATCCTGGCTGAACATGGTCGAACGCTTCTTCCGGGATCTTTCCGAACAACGGCTTCGGCGCGGGGTTTTCCATTCGGTTCCTGAGCTAATCCAGGCCGTGGAGGAATATGTCGGGGGTCACAATCAGAACCCGAAGCCCTTCATTTGGACCGCAACGGCTTCCGATATTCTTGAAAAAGTTCAACGTGCCCGAAAGAAGCTCGATAAGTTACAGTCTGTTTGACGGGGACCACTAGCGTCAGACGGGACGCTGCTTTTCGAAACCGCACTGGTCAGGACTCCGGCCAGAATAACGCTAGATGGAACGCAACACGTTTCGGCCGATCAAATACTCTCTCAACTCAGATCGTACCTTCAAGATATGGGCCTCGACATGGGAGGCATCGACTGGCGGGGTCGTTTCACGCGACTGCACGCGGGGGCAAACTTCGAAGCGGGCGAACTGCTTGATGCGGAAGCTGTGCTCGAGCTTGCTGGCGGCACGATCGCTCAGGTCGATACCCGGGATCTGCAGATGAACGTCTCGACGCCTTTGTCCGGTCCGGGACCGGTCCTACGGTTGAATATCGGCCGTCCGCTTGAATCCGGCCAGAGGCGGAGCATCGTTGCGCTGGCCGATGTGTCTGGGGTGGGTATCACTGCTGCCACCCTCCGGGGAGCCGCCTTCGACGTCGATGCGAAGGTGCGTGTGGGCGCACGGGGCGCCCTCTTCCAGTCGATCGATCCACCCCTCAACCCGGTGCTGAACAAGGTTGCCCATGTGAGTGCTGGTCTGAGCCGGTACGCCTCGCCCTTTGCCGACATCTTTGACGTGGGCGGCATGGGGCAACACATCAGCAACGTCCAGTGGAATCTGAACCTGAAGCAGACTTCTCCCGCACTGCCGATGATTCGATTCGATCCGGACGCATTGTTGATCAGCGGGTCCGCCGCTTCTTTCGATGCCGCATGGGACGGGCCTGACGGAGAGGAGAGATCGAAGATCGCGGGTTCCCTCACGCTGGACTCGACGATCAGCCTGGACGGCAACCAGGTTCTCCTGGATGCCCTTTCAACGGTTGACGTGGCGCTTACGCTTGGTGGCCGCCCCGAAACGCGAATTGAATCCAGCCTGCCAATTCAAGTGATGTTCAGCGACCAGCTGAATCAGTCGCAGTCCCGCTCGGACTCCTTGTGGGACACCGACGACTACGCTCGTTTCTGGCGCGAGCATCCATCCAGATTTTCTGGGGCGCGCATTGTGCCGCCGGTTGACATGGGCCAACTGATGCTCGGACCTCTGTCCCTACGCCAGGTCCGCTTTCCCGTTGAACCGATCCGTGCAATCGTCGGGTACTCCGATGCGCTGCAGCTGGGCCTGCCGTTTTCGGGAAGCGCCTTGTTTGGCGGCGTGGCGGGAAAGCTCGAATCGAATTTGACTTTCTCCGGAGACGCTGCGTCGGTGGACATGCGGCTGGATTTCGACCTGAAGAATATCCAAGCTGGCGCCCTTGGAACCGCGACGAACGGCGCCCACGCTGCCGCCGTCGAGGACGAACTCGATGGAAACGTCTCGTTGCGCCTGGATGGGCTGACACTCGATCGGAATACGCTCCCCTCACTGCTCGCCGGACAAGCCAACGCCGATGAACTTGGAAAGATCGGCATGTCGGTCCACCTGCTCCGGTCGCCCGAAGCAAAAGTTTTTCCAGGAGTTCTTCAGGCGAGCACCGGTGTCGGAATCGATCTCGCGAACGATGTACTCAACCGGATCTTGAATGGCCTGCGGTTCTCGGCGCCTCCACGGGCGATGACCTATAAGGATTTTAATTTTGATTTTGAAGTCGATCAAGGGCGGGTGCGTAACGACCGCGAGATCATTAAGCTTGGCGGTCTGCAGATCTTCGCGCCGGATTTCGTCGATGTCGAGGGCGAGATCAAGGTTAGCCTGGGCCGGCCCGGAGAGCGCATACTACTGCGGGACCTGATCAATATGTTGGGCGGATTTACTTCTGCATCGGAAAGTGAAGGACGATGACAAACAAAGTAGTCACATTCACAGTGCTTCTCATTATGTTAGCGTCGGCCGGCTGCGGCGGATCCAGGCCCCCGACTCTGGGCCTGGACGTCGATCTTTACCTCCACCCGGCGTCCGCCGACCCGGTGGACATCATCCTGCAGACTGCGATCGCGAAGAGGCTGAATGACAATGCCGATACACAGCTCAGCCTGATCCACGTGCGCGTCGAGGATAGGTCGGTGATTTTGACCGGGACGGCAGAGGCGGACATCCGTGCCGAGGCTGAACGCATAGCCCGGCAGACTGAATTGACCCTGAACGGCGAACCGATCCGCCCCAGGGATCCCATTGCGAATCGGATTAACACACGGTGACGCCCCCGCGGACCTTCGACCTGTCGCGTCTCGACCCGAGGGTGGAAATTGAAAGATCGTGTCTGCCCGACACTCTAGCAGCCCGTGGCAGAAGCCCCGAGGGCCGCGTTACGGCCAAACGGGGCCGGATTCTAGGAGGCGACGAAGCGCCGACCCGAAGTCGCGACGAAGCGCCGACCCGAAGTCGCGAAGAAGCGCCGGCCCGAAGCCGCGAAGAAGAGACAATGCGCATTCATTGCGAGGAGGCAGCGACAACGAAGACGGCCCCGTTTCGCCGTAACCCTTTGGGCGCAGGGGAGCCACCGACGTTTCAAACGGAGGCCGCAGGCGCCCCGCAGGCTTTGTCCGGCATTGGTAAGGCCGGGCACGATGAAAAGACGGCGCCTGCGGCCTCGGTTTCAAACCTCGGTGCCCGCTCCTCACTTCGCGCAGCCAACCCGAAGACCCCTGCGCGCGGTCCTCGGGACTTCTGCCACGGGCTGCTGGGGTTTCCCTACCTTGAATAGGCCTTGATATACCTTGACCTGAATGCGGCAAGAGGGCCAACGCACAATGGATTCCCCGGAAAGGAGAGGTGCTGTTGCTGGCTGAGTCCACGTTTCAACGAATCTTTAATTCAACGAGCCAGGTCCTCAACCAGATCATCCCGTGGCACAGGCTGCCCCGAACCTTCGGTTTGGTCCTGGTATACGGCTTGAGGGACCGGCTCCGGCGTATCAATCTTCACAATGCAAACAGTCTTGAGTCGGACGGCGCCCTCGAGGCGCCCCCATGTGAGCCGGCCTTTCTCGTGAGCCGTACCGCGGATGGAACGTACAACGACCTCAGCGCGCCCACGATGGGGGCGGCGGGGACGCGGTTCGGCCGCAACTTTGCGCTGGACCAGGTTTATCCCGACGAGGCATCGATTCTGTCGCCGAATCCGCGAACGGTCAGTCTTGAACTGCTCACGCGCAAGACCTTTCAACCCGCTACCACTTTGAACATGCTGGCAACCGCCTGGCTCCAATTCATGGTGCATGACTGGTTCAGCCATGGAGACAACGACGACGAGCACTTTTTCGAGATCCCACTGGCGGCTGATGATGAGTGGCACGAGAGGCCAATGCGAATTTCTCGAACTCAATCCGACCCTACCCGGCCTCCCGGGGCGAAAGATGGCCCGCCGACGGCCCTCAACAGGGTGACGCACTGGTGGGATGGATCGCAGATCTACGGATCGGACCGCGAGACCGAATCGCGCCTGCGCGCGAGGCACGATGGCAAGCTGAAAATCAGCGAGGACGGCCTGTTGCCGCTCGACAGCCGGGGCATAGACGACACCGGGGTGAACGGAAACTGGTGGATCGGTTTGAGCATGTTACACACGATCTTCGTCCGGGAGCACAACCTGATTTGCGACCGCCTGCGGTCGGTCTACCCCACATGGTCCGACCAGGACCTGTATCTCCGCGCCAGGCTGATCAACGCTGCTGTAGCTGCCAAGATCCATACCGTGGAGTGGACGCCTGCAATTCTCGGGCATCCGACCATCGAGTTTTCGATGGACGGCGCCTGGTGGGGCATTGCAGGAAAGCAGATCACGGAGGCGCTCGGCCGCTTTGGCAGGGGTGATATCCTGACCGGAATCCCGAGTTCGCTGACGGACCACTTCAGCGCACCGTACGCGATGACCGAGGAGTTTACGTCCGTTTACCGCATGCATGGACTGATGCCCGACCAGTTCGAGTTCAGGTCAGCTCGCACGGATGAAACGGTCCATCCCGACCAAAGCCTGAGAGCCGTTTCCGGCCGGAACACGCGGAAAATCATGACAACGGTGTCCATGCCGGATTTGTTCTACTCCTTTGGGGTATCGCATCCGGGTGCACTCGTGCTTCACAATTTTCCGAAGCTACTGCAGAGACTGGAGAAAGACGACGGCACGATTCAGGATCTGGCCGCAGTGGACATCCTGCGTGACCGCGAGCGGGGGGTGCCACGTTACAACCGCTTCCGGCAGCTCCTGCACATGCCCCCGGTTAAATCCTTTCACGACATCACCGACAACAGGGAATGGGCGGAGCAACTTCGCCGGACCTACAACGACGACATCGACAGCGTCGATCTGATGGTGGGATTGCTGGCAGAGAGTCCTCGGCCGTCGGGCTTCGGCTTCAGCGAAACCGCGTTTCGCGTCTTTCTGCTGATGGCGCCCCAGCGGTTGAAGAGCGACCGTTTCTTTACCGTGGACTACACACCCAAAGTCTATACCCAGACGGGCCTGGATTGGATCCGCGACAGCGACTTCTCAACCATTCTGGTCCGCCATTTCCCGGCCGTGCAACCTGCACTGGCACATATTGCAAATCCCTTCGCTCCGTGGCGGCGCATGAACAAATCCTGACTTTTCCAAAGGAGAACGCCCGTGGATAACGCGATCATATTTGAGCCGCTGAAGTTCAGGAATCTGGAGGTCAGGAACCGGGTCTTTCGGTCCAGCATTTCCGGCAGATTCGACAACTACGACGGATCCGGAAGCCAGACTCGCATCAACTGGGAGGAAAAGTTTGCGCGTGGCGTGGTCGGCGCGATCATTTCGTCGTTCGCTCCCGTGCACATTGAAGGGCGCATCCAACCCAACTACGCGATGATCGACGCCGACGACAAAATCCCGTTTTGGCGCGCCGTGGGGGAGAAGGTTCACGAATACGACTGCAAGTACATTCTTCAGCTCAGCCACTCCGGGCGCCAACGTGACAACCCGGGCGTCGAAAATCATAAAGAACTGGCCTTTTCGTCCACAGGCAAGCCCGACCCGGTTCATGGCCTTCTTTGCCAGCCCATGACGACGAAACACATTCACGACGTCATCGAGTACTTTGCGCAGGGCGCCCGGCGTGCCCGGGAAGCCGGTCTGGATGGCGTGGAACTGCACGCCTCCCACGGCTACCTGTTCACCCAGTTCCTGAGTTCGGGCATCAATGACCGCAAGGACGAATACGGCGGCAGCCTCGAAAACCGGGCGCGCTTTCTGCTGGACGTGATCCGGGCCATCCGCAAGAGCGTCGGCGACGACTTTCATTTACAGGTAAAGCTCAACACGCTCGATTTCAACAATGCGCTGTGGCCCTTCGATGCGGCTGGAAACACGCTGGAGGAGTCTCTCAAGATCTGCCAGTGGGCTGAACGTGAGGGAGCGGATGCTATTCATGCCTCGATCGGAAGTATTTTTCCCCATCCGTTGATGCCTCCTGGCGGTACGCCTCCCGACGAAATGAACTGGTGGTATGGCAACATCATGGCGGGCGGGGCTCGCGGCTATATGAACTACACGAGCTTCCATTTACCCCTGCTTCGGCCGCTGATCTACTGGTTCTGGAATCGCATCAAGAAAACCCGGCCGGTCGAAGGCGTTTGCCTCGATGAAGCGCGGGAAGTGAAAAAATGGTGAAGGTTCCCGTCCTGTGCACCGGAGGATTCCAGGACGGACAATTAATCCGCAAGGCACTCGCAGAAGATTATTGCGACGGTGTCACCATTGCGCGACCGCTGATCGCGAACAATAACCTGCCACAGATGCTGCAGCAGGGACAGGACCAACCCGAAAGGCCGTGCACGTTCTGCAACCGGTGTCTGGTGAACGCGATTGCCAATCCTCTGGGCTGCTACGACATCCGCAGGTTCGACGGAGATCACGGCAAGATGATTGAAGAGGTCATGTCCGTGTATCGGCCGACATCTTTTAACTAACGTTTGGAGTGAGTCATGAGTGAAGTGCGCGTTCGATTCGCGGACAGAGTCTTGAGCGACCCGCTGTATGAAAACCCCGTCGATCGTTTCCAGGCGCGGGCGCGCCGAAGAAACTGGATCATTCTGGCCATCATCGCAATTGTGACCGTTGTTATTGTCTGGAGGTCCATGTCCTGGCCCTCCGGGCTGACGTTACGGAATCCGAGCTTTCTGGCCGTGCTGGTCCAGGAACTTCAGGAATCTCCAGTAGAGGAAGGCAAAGACGTAGTCGGTGAAGATAGGACCGATGAGCATTGGCGGGAATCGGTCCGGATACAAGATCCAGTAGATGAGCTGAGGCGTAGCGGACGTGATCTTACCCAGTATCCCAACGATTACGAGGCTCCGGCTCTCGTACATGTTCTTGTAAACCATGTAATACGCAATTCCGAACACCAGGACCAGGCCAATCCAGGTGTCGTAGTGCAGACTGAGAATCGGCAAGGGTTCGGGTTCGCCCGCGGAGGTGTAGATCCAGTTGCGGCCAAACACCAGAACACCGAAGCCGATGAAGTTATGCCAGACCGCAACCAGCCACATCCGTTTCCAGAAAGTTTCGCTTTGCCAGAAGCTCGCGCCCAGCGTGTTCTCCGTGGTTGAGTTCAAGTATTAGCAGGCTGCTGATAAACACTCGTTATTCGGCAGTCTGCTATGCGGCACCGGATGCGCTGAAGAAGTCATGGATGGCTTTTTCCCACATCCTGCTAGTGATTGCCCCAGATGTTGTCATGTTCCGCCTGCCACTTGTATAGAGCAGGATCGAAGTATTTGTCGTAGTACTCGATCTCCACGTGATGAATCTGCAACCAGACGCCGGGAGTGTGAAACGCACTGACGTGGGCCGGAAATCGTCCGTACGTATCGTAAACGTAGTTACAGATGTCCTTCACGTACTGAATCGTTTCCTTGGGATAGGGCATCGCCACCCGAAGAAATTCCGCGGCATTCTGGGTATTCCGCTGATCGTGAACACCAGTTCCGGAATCATGAACACCAATTCCGGCCATCGTGAACACTCGCCGGAGCGAAGCGACGGGTTAGCGTCTCAGTTTATTCCTTCAGAGTCCAGGTTTTCCCTATTTTAGTCCTTTCCAAAATTATTGTGATAAATCGCCGCCGGCCTGTGTGTAACTGTGCGAAAGCCGGGAGCGTTTTTCGCGGAGGCTTTTGCAAGCAGCGGTGGAAATGATCAAGAGAAAGTCGGCCGAAGGCCACCATTCCCATTTGCACGGCTGCGGCAGTTTCCACAGGCCCCGTGCCCTGCGTGAGGCGCGCGTTCCGCGCCCGGACCCGGATTCCCGCACTTCCTTCGCGCGAGGATTGCGCAGGAGCGACGATTGGGTCCGGGGCCGGCCTGGAGTACCCCCTGGCGGCGGCGTGTGGATGCATCGGTGCGCCGATCATCGGGACTCCTTCAACGTCTTGGGTTGGGTCTTGGTTTGCCGCATCGATGCCCCTTTCAGTTCGATACGGTGCGCATTGTGGAGGAGGCGATCGCAGATGGCGTCGGCCTGGTTCGGGTCGCCAATGACGCCGTGCCAGTCGGGGACCGGGAGCTGGCTGGCGATCAAGATGGCGGAACGTTCGCTCCGTTCCTCGACGACTTCGATCAGGTCCCGGCGTTCAGCGTCGCGCAGCGGGGCCAGGAGCCAGTCGTCGATGGCCAGCAGATCGGTTTTGGCCAGACGGGCCAGGACTCGGGTGTAGGAGCCGTCGCCACGGCCGACCGCCAGTTGGTGCAAGAGCCGAGGCATGCGGACGTAGGTGGCGTTAAAACCCCGCCGGCAGGCGCGTTCGACGAAAGCCGAAGCCAGAAAACTCTTTCCGATGCCGGTCGGACCGGTGATGAGAAGATTGTGCCGGTCTTGGATCCACCCGCAGGAGCCCAGGGCGAGGACTTGGGAACGGTCCAGACGGCGACGATGTTTGAAGTCGACGTTTTCCAGCGATGCCGTCGCGTCGCGCAGCTTCGCCGCGCGCAGGCGTCGGGTGAGCTTGCGGTGCTCCCGGGCCGTCCACTCCTCATCCACCAGTAGGCCCAGACGTTCCTCGAAGCCGAGATCCGTGTACTGATTCGAGCGGCGTTGCTGCTCCAGGGCCTCGACCATGGCCGATAGCTTCATCTGGTTCATCTTCTCCAGGGTTTGTTCCATTAGCATGAGTGCGTCTCCTCGGGGCCCGCATAGTAGGCGGCGCCGCGAATGTTGTCGTGATGGGGCGTCGGTGGGGTTTCGGTGTCCCCGAAAGGCAACCGGTCCTGGGCCGACGACAGGATGTTCTTGACGGTGCGGTAGCTATAGGACTGCAAGTGCAGCGCCCGCGCACTGGCGGCTTCGAGCCGCTCGGCGCCGGAGCGGCGACCTAGACTCATCAATCCCAGGCAGGCCCGGTACCCCTGTTCCGGATGCGGCCACCGTTTCATGATCTCCTCGACCAGGCGGCCGGTCTTGGGGCCAGTTTTCTCCGCCCAACTAATCAGCCGGGACGGTGTCCATTCCGCATGGGCCCGATGGGCACTGGGCATATGTTCGGACAGAGTCGACGGCTTGTGATCGTAGCGACGGCGATGGGACGTCACGCGCCGGCCTTTGTAGTAGACCTCGACAATGGACGCCGTGTAACGCGCTTCCACCCTCTCATGGATCAACTGGCAGGGCACGCTGTAAGGATGGCGGTCCACGGTAATGTGGTAATCGATGCTGACACGACAGTCCTTCCACTCGGCCTGTTCATACCGGTTGGTCGGGAGGGGCTGTAATGCCGGTCGATCCAGCCGCTCGTAGAGTTCCAGGCGGGATACTCGAAGCTTCTGCATCGGCCGCTGGTTCAGTTCCACCAGCAACTCTCGAATGACTCCGTTCAAGTCGGCCAGACTGAAGAACGTGCGATTCCGGATCCTGGCCAGGATCCACCGCTGTGCGACCAGGACGGTCGATTCAACTTTCGCTTTGTCCCGAGCTTTCCGCGGCCGGGCCGGTATGACAACGGCGCCGTAGTGTTCGGCCTCATCCTGGTAGGTACGGTTGACGCCTGCTTCATAGCGGCAGGGCTGGGTAATGGCACTCTTGAGTTGGTCGGGAACCCAGATCCGGCTCGATCCGCCGAAGAACTCCACCATGCGGATATGCACGCCGACCCAATCGGGGAGTTTCTGGCTCGGTGTCGCTTCCGCGTAGGTGTAACCGCTGGCGCCCAGAACAGCGACGAACAACTCGACTGGAATAGCTTTGCCCGTCCGTGGATCCGTCAGCTGTGGCCGTTTGCCGGAAAAGTCGATGAAGGTCTTCTCTCCGGCGCGGTGCACCTGTCGCATCGAGGGCTTCAATTTCTGGGCCCAACGCCGGTAGATCTCACAGAACTGGCTGTAGGCATATCCCTTTGGATTCGCTTCTCGGTACTCTTCCCACAGCAGGTGCAGGGTGACTCCAACACGCTTCAACTCCTGGTGGATCCGTTCTACATCCGGAGCCACCCGTTCCCGGGAGCCCGGTCCCGCGCGGGGAAACAGCCGCGCTTCAAGCGCTGCCTCGTCCAGGTCTTCGGGCAGCGGCCATTCCAGTCCGGCCTGCTTGGCCCGTCCCAAGTAGTCCGCAACGGTGCCCAAGCCCACGCGACATGCGCTGGCGATCGCCCGGTGGCTGAGCTGTTGATCGTGTTTGAGTCGTAGAATCTCGCGTATCTGTCTCATCGGTAGTCGTTTCGTTGCCATCAAGGCCCTCCTGTGCTTCAGGAGAACCTAAAAGCTCCAAACTTCGCTACCGACGAGTGATCACGATGGCCGGAATCGGTGTTCAGGATCACCGGAATCACTGTTCAGGATCCCGGAATCCGCGTTCACGATCCCGGAATCGGTGTTCACGATGGATCGGAATCAGTGTTCAGGATGGTCCGGAATACGCAGCATTCCCGGCCGATCGATACTGCCGATTGAATAACCCATCCGGTCGGTATGTTCCCTGACTTCCGAATTTCTCTTCGAGCACCATGTCAACGGCTTCGTTCATCGACTTTACATACGGGGGACAATGACCCTCCAGAATTCCGTCGATCCCGACCGGATTCGGCTGCGTCGATGGCAGGGGCGGCCACCGTTTCCATTTCTTCGTCGGCTCCTCAAAACGAAAACCCAGGCCGTTGACTTCCTTCTCGGGATCTCGCTCGAACATATACGGAGCGGGAACCGAAGCGTGGATGTATCCTCCAAGCCCCATCGCCTGTGCCATCAACATCAGGTTCTGCATATGAAACATGGCTTCGTAGTCCGACTGCATCGCAGACGCCAGACCCAGGGGCGCTATCTTTTCGGGATTCACGAATCCAGAGCGCGCGCGCTGAACTCCGCCAACGGGCTGATACGAAATCCTCGGAACCAATCGAAGGAGACTGCCAACCCACGCCGCCCAGTCCACCAGCGTTTTGGGGCGGAATTTTTGCCAGTCGTCGATAACGAGAGGTCGTTGGCCGTCGGGCTCCGACAGGATGAACAGCAGGACGTTGATCATCTGGTAGGCGAGGTTTACAACCGGCACGAAGACGGTTGTTCCTGCCACATTCGAAAGTTGCTTGTTCCATCCCAGGTAGAACGGCCATTGTCGGGGAAACTCGATGCGGCGGTCAAAAATCCGAAGTTTGACGGCTTTTGCCGCCGATATCCACTCCTTCTCCGACCAGTCCTCCCACTTCGGCGGGAACTCACGAAGCATCGCAATGGCCTCTAGACCCTTCGGTTGTTGGATCAGCCACGTGCCTTCATCGTTGATCATGAAGAAGGAAGTTGCCTGACAGTTGTCCGAGCTGGGGGCCGAGCGCGCGAGAACCCCCACCATCGGTGTGCCCAGCTCCTTGCTGCCATCTGGTTTTTGCAACGGAACGTCGTGCATCGTGGTGAGACCGGTCAGCCCCGTGGAAACGATCAGTATCGCCTCTTCAAGAGGACTTAGTGGTGCGGGTCTGTTCTGACTGTGATGGCTGAGTTCACCCGCCATGACGGATGTCCCTCGACTGACTCGCCGGGTGCGCCGTTCACGGATTGACGAAAGGAGGGGATAATCCAACAGCGCCGCCAGGCCCGGAGGCAACGCCGAACCGCCGGATGTGTCATTTACAGGTTGGTTCAACTGGACCCCTTCATCGTCGGCTCAGGGTTCGAACTCTTTCAAAACGTTTTGAGGCGCTCGATCAGTGCACTCTTGCATTGGATAGAACGTCGCGAACTCTATGTCTTCCTGAGTCTGGGGTGTTGGAATAAGAGCCGGTGATCGCACGATTCGGAGGCAACGCTCTCGGTAAGGTCGATGTATCCGATCTTCTTCACGTCCCTCTCTCCCGAGGGCAGTGTCGTATCCGCAACCCAAATTTCGAAACGCAGCGTTTGGTTTGCGTAGTTCTCGACCATAAGCTCGTCGCGAAAATCCACCTTCTCGGACTTCCCGCTTCCGGGCCATGCCTTGACCATGATCCACTCCGGACTGACTGAGTCTGCGCCCTCTGGCAATCCAAGTTCAGCGATCGGATAGAGAGGCCGGAAATTGTTGTTTCCGTCGGCGCGCCGGAAAGTCAGGACAGCTACCAGTCCCGAGGCAAAGTTGAGCAGCGCGTCGATATTGAAGCCCGTTGGCGTATCGTTGGTCAGCTCCACATCCGTGAAGTGCGCGGCTTTTGTGCCTGCAAACACATCGATCGCGAAAAAATCCGCTGTCTTAACCCGCTGCGATGGATCGGTCGTCGGGAATAGTTTTCCGGCGAATCCAAAGCCGCGGTAGTGGCCGCGAGTCGTATGGGATAGAGCCGTGGAGCACCGCACCATGATAAGAGCTTTGGATCCCTGGCTGAAATAACCCGAGTAGGAAGACTTTTCCGTGATGTTCCAGGTTCCAGTGAGCGCGACTCCGTTGGGATGCACCAGTTTCTGAAAATATGGCACGATATCTGTCGGATCATCCAGCGTTCTCAGGGCAGCCTTCGCCAGCACGTTCGTCAGACCCTGGAAGAAACTGCCCAACGTCACCTTCTCCTGAGGCAATACCGAATAGGGATCGCTAAACACCTGGTCCCTGACTTCCTTGAATGTCGATCCCTGATACGAATTGCTCATTGATATGCGACTACATCCCTTCTTCCAGTTCACGTCGTGGACTTCGTGAATTCGAGCCTTCAACTCAATGCGGTGGAGGCTCGGTGGAAGGCCTTGCAATCGGTTTCATCATCCCCCGCATTCCCTTCATCCCTGGGGGACCTCATGGGCGTTTCAAATAGCCCGATGTTCCACGGGTGGCACCAAGTCCCAGCACGAATTGCCGCCTGGTAGCGCGATTTCGTCGCATTATACAACTATGGAACGTGCGCGGCGATGCGTTCGGCCATTGCCGCGATCGTGTGGGACGGATTGCGTCCCGTGGACGTTGGCACGATCGCGCCATCGGCTAAGATCAGGTTGGGATAATCCCAGACGTGACCAAGGTGATTCACGACGCCGGATTCGGAGGAATCACCCATCTTGCAGCCTCCGAGCGGATGCAGTGTCAACTGGCTCTTGAAAAGGCTCCATGTCACCGGGACGCCTGGATTCCCTCCAGTGGCTTCCGTCAGGTTTCGCTGCATTTCCTGCATCGCATCGAGCACGCCTTCGGAATGTTCAGGATCCCAGATCAGATCGAGGACGCGTTTCCAGGGCATGAACCATCGCCGCTTCAGGCGGATGCGACCGTCTGCGGCATCCATACCCGCTCCCAGCCACAGCATGAGGTTCCTGAGCAGGGTATCGTCGCGCAAGTGCTCTTCGAATTCTTTGAGAAGGGATTGGCCAAACGCAGTCTTCACGCGTGTACCGAGATACGCTTTGATCGCGTTCAGAAGAAGGTTTGGGAACCCATCATCTTCCACAACGAATCGCTGACCTTTGAAGCTGCCGTCCGTGAAATCCAGCACGCTGGAAATCGTCGGACCGGTGGATTGACTAACGCGGCCCTTTCCAGAATACGTTCCCATTGAAATGAAATTCGCATTACCGCTCCAGTGCATGCCGAGCAGTGGACTCAGCTGCGGAAGCGTCCTGTACTGATCGCGGCAGCGAAGAAGCAATTCCGTCGTTCCGAGACTTCCCGCAGCCACGATCACGCGTTGGGAGGTTTCTTCGCCGGGAATCATCCGTCCATTTTCGAGGCGATCGAAAACCACGCGATATTTGCCGCCCTGCGGTTCGATGAATCGAGCCAGATGCAGTGGGCGCACTTCAGCCCCGTGTTTCTCGGCCCGAGGGATGTAGTTGAGGTCGAGGCCATTTTTCGCGCTCACATCGCAGCCGAGATCGCAGTTTCCCAGATGCACACACGTTCCCTGAGGCTGGCCGTGAGCGTTAACGAATTGTCTCGAGTGCTTTGAATTGAAGGGATCGTCGAGCTCGTAGTTCCAATCTTCCGAAAAACTGACAGCTAATGGCGCCTTGTTGAATCGGTCGCCGTAGCCGAGTTTGTGCGCCCCCTGGCGTGCAAGTTTGAAGCGCTGGGTCAGTTGATTGTCAGGAACCACTTGAAGATTCATTTCCCGGGCAACCGTGTCGTAGTAAGGCTTTAACTCCTCATAGCTGATCTCTTCGGGCCATCCCTGTTTGAATATGTCCGGATTCGCCTCGAGCGCAACGCTGCTGTAGGCAAGCGATCCACCGCCCACACCCGCGGCCTGGGCCACAGCCATGTGTTTGAAGAAGCGCATGTCGAGCCATCCGTTGTGACGCGCCGGCTTGTTATGGCTGAAGATCCAGGCGTCGCCCGCCTTTCGTGGGTATTGTTGAACGTCCCACCGTCGGCCTCGTTCCAGGATGAGAACATTCATCCCCTTTTCAGCAGGGCGGCAGGCGGTGATTGCTCCTCCAAAGCCACTGCCGATGACGATAGCGTCGAATGGTTTCTTCATTGACGGGTGCCACTATATTCGCAGGTTCCAGGAATCCATCGAAGCGAAAGTGAAAGTCGTTCACCAGGCCCTGGAGGCGGAGAACGCTGTTCAGCGTCAATTTCTTTTATGCGTCGCGTTGAAGCGCGACCTCCCATTCCGGGGGAAACCGCTGACTGAACAGGAGGTGCCGCCACCGTATCTTTCGGGTCCCTCCCGCATAGGCAAAGGAGCGGCGCAAATTTATCCGGGTTCACGAAGCCGCTACGGACGGTCCGGATTCCACCGATGAGCCCTGGCTTATCCGCCGCGTGCGCCGTTCGCGAATTGCGGACAAGAGGGGATCGTCCAGTAGTGCCGCGAGCCGGGGCGGCAGTTTGGCGGCGTCGCTGAGGTTTTAAGGTTGTTGCATGACCTATCCTCCTCGCAGCCGCTCGGTTCGCGGTCACAGGTCTTGAGATACTCAATCAACGCGGTTTTATCCGCCGGAGGGAGGCCGGTCCCGTAAGGGTGGCCCATGTTTCCATTGCCCGGAAGAGACGTGTCGAATTCAGAGAACCGGCGTCCTGCCCTAGAGGGAACATCGGAGATGAAACCGACGCTCTCCGGGTCATAGACATCGTATCCACGGTAGAAAACATCCGGCCGGTTCTCGACAGGCTCTAGAAGATACCGGAGCGACGGCACCGAGCCGTTGTGCAGATAGGGCGCGCGAGCCCACACGCCGTCCAGGGCCAGCGCGACGTATCCTCCGGTCTGGCCCTGGAAATAGTCGAACCCCCAACTGAACTGGTCGAACTGACGATTGAATTCATCGGCAGCTTCCACAGTCCAGTGTTCCGCCCTGTTGGGATCCGTTCCAATCTCCTCCAGGGGGATCAGTTTGCCTACTCTCGACTCCCCAAACTGGTGACAAGATGCGCACTGTTCGGTGAACAGCGACTTTCCCAGGGCGGCCAATTCTTGATTCACGGGAAAGGGATATTGGGGAGAGGGCAGGTCGGCCAGCCACTCGTTTACTCGTCGGACCGCGGGTATATCAATGGATTCGGCGGTCGCACCGGCCGCCAGCGCCGCTGAATAACTCGCCTCAATCAGCATCGAATCCAAGCCGTCCGTGTGACGCAGGAACCCGTCGTGGGCCCGCTGGTTCCAGATCGCCATCATGTCGGTGTTGCCGATGGAGCGGTCATCATCGAGTTTGAGCACCATCAACTTAAACGGATTCATGTCCGTCCTTCCCGGTCCCCAGTCGGGTCGGAGGTTCATCCATTCGTACTGTTGCTCCTGGTCAATTAGAGCTCTCTTTGTCAACGGAATGATCAGATATCGGTAGAGAATCTTCTCGATAAACGGAAACTCATGTACATATTCCAGTTCTTTCAGGATCACGTCGGCTGTGAATCGCGGGTCTTTCGCGCAGGCGATCAGAAAACGCTGGTAGGCCTGGATGTCAAATTGATGTGCGGGTCCGCCGAGGATCAACAGGGGCTTATCTTCAGGCGAGATTCGAACTGAAGTGACGTGACATGACGCGCAGTTCACGCCGACACGGGGTATACCGATTGTCATCTTGGTGAAGCCGACGGGCAACTCCTGCCCCTCTTCCCACACCATGCCCAGGGACGTGTATCCTCCGGGCCCGGGCAGTTTTTCGGGAAATATCCGGGGCATCACCAGCCACAGCCAGTACGGCATACCGATGGGTTCTTCTATTCCGATGGACCCGTACTTGAAGTGTTCTTCGCTGGAGGCATAGTAGACAGGGACCTGTCGGAGAAGGTACCACCAGGCCACGCTTCCAAAGACGGCGGCCACAATGGCAACGACCAGGAGGAATCTTCGCCATTTACGTTTAGGTTTTTTCATCGTGTTTCCCATCAGAACGTCTTCAGAAATTCGATCAGGGCGTTTTTGTCCGCCGCGCTGATATCGACGCCGTAGAGGTGTCCGGCCGGAGAATTGCCCCGAAGGGACGTGTCGAACATGAAGAATCGGCGTCCCTCCATTTTACTGACATTGGAAATGAAGCCGACGTTTTCCCTGTCAAATACGTCGTTGCCTCGATAAAAGACTCTGGGTCGGTTTTCCGGAGGCTCCAGCAGGTCCCGCAGTGTCGGCACCGATCCGTTGTGCAGGTAAGGCGCGCGTAGCCATATTCCATCGAGCGGCATATTCGCGTAGCCGTTCGTCTTCCGGAACTGACTAAAGCGCCATGGATAGCCAGCGTAAAGTGTATTCTGGTTTGACAACAACTCGTAGGTGTATGAGTCCAGCCGTTGACGATCCGTTCCCACTTCCTCGACAGGCACTACCTGACCCACATACTCTCCTGCAAAGTGACGGCCGTTCTCACCGTGGCAGTCCGCGCAGTATTGCCGGTAGATTGGCTTTCCTTCAGAAGCGAGAGCGCGGTTGATCGGGTAGGGATACAGCGGCGGGGAAAAATCAAGGAGCCAGTCTTCGATTCGCTTGATACGTGGCAGATCGATCGTCACGGGAGTCACTCCGGCCCCCAGGGCTGCGCTCTTATTTCTTTCTTCAACCGACGGGTTATTCCCATCCCAATGCAACTGCATGCCTTCGCGCTGCCTTTGTAGCCAGATGGATGGCAGGTCGACGGTCCCGACGATTTCCTCATCTGGGAGTTTGTCCATCGGAAAATTGAACTGCAGGGCCTTATAAGGATTGAACGTGTCAACGCGTCCCGGCCCCCAGTCGGGTTGGCGTTCAAGAAACTCGAGCCTGGCTGCCCGCAAGAGCAGTTCCTCCTTCGTTCGCGGAATCGCAATCTGGCGATAGATATATCTTTCGATGAAACCGAGACGCCCCCCAACGTTCTCAATGGCCTCCATGATCCGGTCTGTCGTGAATCGTTCGTCCCGGACCGAATCGAAGAGAAACCGTGTGTACGCCTCCAGATCCAAACTGTTGCCCGGCATCCCCAGGATGACGCGAGGGGGAGCGCCTGGCTGATCTCGAACGGTGCCCGTGTGACAGACGCCACAATTCAGCGAGACACGATCGATCAGCACCCTTCTGCTTGAAAAACCAATGGGCCGATCCTGTCCCTCTTCCTGGATGAATCCGAGAGAGGCATACCCTGGACCTGGAAGCTTGTCGGCAAACAATTCCGGAAGCGCCTTCCAGATCCAGTAGGGAATACCATTGGCCGGCTCGCTGCCGATCGAACCGTACTTGAAATGATCGCCAATGTCCGCGTAGTCGAGGGTGCCGTTCGACAGTGAAGGCCACAACAGGTAAAGAAAAACCAGCGTGATGCCTGGAATGAAGAGCAGGAAACGCCTTCGAGTCTTCCTGAGAGAGTCCGACATTGGAGTGCGGGCATGCATCACTCACCTCCCGTTGCGAATGAACTCAGGCGACTATTTATCATCGCCGCCCGACCATAGAGAGCTCATGCTCCTGGCGGGCTTCCAGCAGCTTCGCGCCTGCTCTAAGCGGTTCCGGACTGAGACTGCCCATGTGACCGCGCCGCCGGGTGCGATTATAGAACATGTTCCGGTGGTCACATCAAGGATGCCGTTAACATGACGCGCTCACGGTAGCACGTGACTGGAACGCTTACGGATCAGACTGCTGTTGTGCTTCCCACACCCCAAGAAATTGTGCTCTTGGGATTCGGAGTCGAAGGCGATGCCGTATCTCGCACGTTGGGCGAGTTTTTATCTCGTCAGTCCGCCCGACGAAAAATTAATCTGACACATCCCGCTTGGTGCGGGATCGAAAATCCTAGGGATGGAGTGGTATAACTTGCTAAACAGTTTCGTTGCAAAAGGGCACTTCTGTCCGAATCGTGCGGACGACGTACAACGGCCCGACATTACGATTACGAAAACAACGATAAGCTGCCTCGGCACTCGATAAGGAGAATGTGATGTTGCATCATTGGATGGGTCCGCGTCGCGCTTCCAGTCCTGCGAAGCAGATAGTGGCTCTGGTTTTAATTCTAGGTCCAATCTTTTTGTTCTCGCTCCTGCCTCGGAGTGCGGAAGGACAGATCGAATCTTTCCAGCTCGTGGAGGCCACGATTGAGGATATTCACGCAGCCTATAACGCCGGAACTCTGACAGCGCGTCAGTTGGTCCAGCTTTATCTGGACCGGATCGAGGCGTATGACCAACAGGGTCCGGGCATCAATGCGATCATTTCGGTTAATTCTCAAGCTCTCCAAGAGGCGGATCGATTGGATGCCGCCTTCGAATCATCCGGCTTTGTGGGTCCACTACACGGCATCCCGGTGATTCTCAAGGATCAGATGAATGCCGCAGGGATGAGCACGACCTTGGGCTCGATTCTCTTTCAAGATTACTATCCCAACCGAGACGCGTTCGTGATCCAGCAGCTGAAAGAATCCGGTGCGATCATTTTGGCAAAGGCCACTCTGGGAGAATTGGGCGGAGGCGATACGCATGGTTCGCTGTTCGGCTCGACTCGAAACCCATATGCGCTGGATCGAACGGCGGGAGGTTCGTCAGGTGGATCCGGCGCGGGCGTGGCCGCGAACTTCGCGACCGTGGCCGTTGGCCAGGAGGGCTTCGCATCCGTCCGCCGGCCTTCGACCTGGAACTCCATTGTCGGAATGAGACCCACGGCTGGCCTGGTCAGCCGCACTGGGGTGTTTGACGGTTGGCCACAGCTCGATGGGTCTCTCGGCCCGATGGCTCGCACGGTGACAGATCTGGCCAAGCTTCTGGATGCGATGGTGGGCTACGATCCCGAAGACCCCCTGACCGCCAGGGGCGTCGGCCATGTGCCCGAAAGCTACGCCGATTTTCTCGACACAGAGGGTTTGAGAGGAGCGCGCATCGGTGTCTTGCGCGAGTCGATGGGCCGGGATTCAGAACCCGAATCCGAAGACTTCGCTAAGATCAACCCAATTTTCGACAGAGCCGTCGGAGAGCTGCAGGCCGCGGGGGCAGTCGTCATAGATCCTGTCGTGATTCCCCAGCTGCAGGAGTCGCTCGAGCTGCAGGCCTCGAATTCCACCGAAATGACGGCGGAGGCGTTCCGAGTATTTTTCAGCGGGAGCGGTGATCCACCCTTCAGGTCTCTTCAGGAGATGACTCAGTCGGCAGACTTCCCAGAGGTCTTTCGGTACGCGCGGAACCGGCTGACGGCCTTTACTGATTCTGAAAGGCACGGCCGGTCCGTAGTGGCGCGGGAGAAACTGATGATCAACTTTCTGAAAGTCATGGCGGACAGTGATCTGGACGCGATTGTCTACAAGGCCGTGGAGCACCAACCGACGCTCATCGAGGACGGCGTCAATCCGCCTTACGTCAATACCAAGGGCGTTCCATATTTGAACACGTTCCTGGTATTCGTTCCTGCGATTGTGGTTCCGGCCGGGTTTACAGTAGACGACCTTCCCGCCGGGATCACGTTTATGGGACGGCCTTACGACGAAGGCACGATGATAAAGCTCGCCTATGCATACGAACAGGCGACGCGTCATCGCAGGTCGCCCCCCACGACACCGTCGCTTCCGGTACAGCCCTAGCAGCCCGTGCTTAAAGTCGCCCCAACGATGATCGGTGCTGGGTTTGATCGTTTTCTTACACGGACGCCTCGGCTCTGCCTCTCTATTGCGAAAGCCGTCGACCCGTATCTATCTGGTGGACGTTCTTCAGTGTGACCACTGCGGCGGCAGGATGAAAATCCTTGCAGCAATTCGTCCGCCCACGGCGACAGTAAGAATCCTGGAGTGCCTGGGCCTGCCTTCCCGCGCCCCGCCGCTGGCGCCCGCCTCTTCCGACTACGATTGCCAGACGGACGCCTTCTGAACGTCGACGTCAAGACGCGGCAGGACAGGTGTGCCTCAGCAAGACAGATACTTGACTTGAATCCAGCGCCTGCCCGAAAAATTCTGCCTTGAATCGCCCGCGCGACGACCTGCCCCCGCGCGCGGGTGGAGATAACACCCATACGACGACACTGTCAACGCGGCCATAGTCGTCAGACCCTGCTTATTCCGCTTATTCGCACAGTGCCACCGGGGAGATCATTGATGGACATCATCGATCCGAAACGCTCAATCCAGCGCATCGCCGAGTCGAGCCCGAATCATCCAATGGCTCACCGAGCGCCAGAGATAACTGTAGCGTCCCCCTCTAACGGTCCCGGGCAGGGGTCGCTTCCGGATCCTGCCGGACCGCGGAACTCCGCGATGACTCGGTGAACAACTCCGGCACATGATAGGTCAGCACCGCGTTCAGCGTCTTATCGGACACGATAACGGTCTGGTTTTTCGCGTCCACCTCGACACCGCGGGGCTTGTTCAGCATCCGATCCGGTCCGCCAATGGTCCAGCGGGGCGGAACATCGCCTTCGTCCCAGACGCTCCAGACTCCGACAAACGACTGGTGAGTCGGATTTCGAATCTGAACCCCGTCGTGTGCGACCAGGATCCAGCCATTGTGGACACGAACCCTATTTTGGTTGGCATTGGCCAGCATCGTACTGGGTCCGCTGATGACGCGGAGCGGCTCGGGGCCGTCAGACTCGCGGTCGTGAACAGTCAGCTCAACTTCTCCGGCTTCGTTATTGTTGATGCTGATGTAATAGTCATTCACGGTATCGACAGCTACGACCTCGTACTCCAACTTTCGGATCGGCGGCACGTTGCCGTTCGCGTCGATCGCGAAGACAAGGCCCTCGGTGATCAGCTCATTGTTGACCGGGTCGATGACGACGCCCGATGAGCCTCTCATCTGTGTGCGGCTTCCCTGGATCACGCGGATCGGCGGTTCCTCCCCGCGGGCCGAACCGCGGAAAGTCAAGATGGCCTGGGCGAACTGGTTGGGTACGACGATTTCGTCGCGGTCTGCATTGTAATGGATGGCATGCATGGTCCGTCCGAGCAACGTCGTCTGTCCTTCGATCCTCCGAACGGGCTCGTCGGGTCCCTCCGCCAGCCTGGCGAAGGCCGCAACCTGCGGATGGGCCACTCAGTTGGGGACCAGCAGTTCCTCCCGCAGCGTATCGTATGCGACGAAGCCTGGGTTTCCGATCATCAAGCCCTGGGTGCCGGCCGGTCCGCTTCGAATGGTCCGCAGCGGCGCCACGTTGCCGTCCGAATTTGGAGGATAGACAGTCAACGAGTGGTTGCCATAATTGGACACCCACAGTTCGTCATTGGTCGTATCCAGAAAGATTCCTCCGGGGCTATCCAGGGATGTGTCCGCACCCTCGATCACGCGGATCGGTGCCACGTCACCCGACGCATCCAAGGAGAAAACGAGGACCGCATTGCCCGTATCGTTGGCGACAAACAGCTCCCCGCGGCTGGCGTCGACTACGATTCCCGCCGGCCAGTTCAGCTGCGTTCGCGGCCCTTCGATTTTGCGCAGTGGCGGCGTGTCGCCGCTTGCCGTGCGGTCGTATACCGTGATCGACGGTGCAAAAAAGCGGCCGGTGCCCGGAATCGCCACTCGTCTTCCCAGAGGCATGTTGGGTCGCGGCCGCGTGGCCGGATCGTTCCCTGCGATAGGTCGGCTGGCCGCCTGTCCGTGGTTGGTGACGTAGATCAGGTCGTTCTGGGTGTCGATGGCGATACCATGCGGGTTGCCCAGCTCCGTCCGGTCGCCCTGAATCAAGCGGAGTGGCGGTTCCTCGCCTTCGGCATATTTGCGGAACACGACCACGGCGGCGTTGTGCTGGCTGGTGACGAACAGCTCATTATTCACCGAATCGACGGCCAGACCGCGCCCCCGCACCTCGCTTCCTGTGTGCAGCTGCCTCGATGGCGGCACGTTTCCCTCCTGGTCCCGGGTAAATACCTGCAACGTCGCGGCAGTATCGGCATCGATGGCGTAAATGTCACCCGTTTCCGGATCGACATGCAGGCCACAGACGAACTCGATCGCCGTCTGGTCTCCGGCGATAACTCGACGGGGTTCGGTAAAGGCCGCCGTCGGCGGCGTATCCGACAGCCGGTCGTATACCAGGATCTGAAACAGGTTCTCGTCGCCCGCCACGACCTCCCCGCGCTGCATGTCCACCCCCACCGCGCTGAAACTGGGATACGGGTCCCGGATCACCCGGATAGGATCCCGGTCGAGCTGCTGTCCCCTCGCGGGTTCCCCCTGGCGCACGGCCGGGGATCCCACGCGAGCTGGTGACGATCGCAAAGCAGCCAGGCTGATCGGTTCTTCGGCCCCCGACAGGGCCAATTCTCTGTTCCCTCCCGGCAGTGGTTTGCGGGAAATAAGCCGCTCCTCGCCAAACGTTTGCGTTTCCACCGCTCCTTTCTGTCTAGGGCCTGAAGAGACTGATCCCGCAGTCAGAGCCAGGAAAGCAACTATCAGTCCGAACACACTTGCGTTATGAATTGGCTTCGATGATCGTGCCATTCGACGAGCCATGCCAACCTCCTTGGTCACCAGAAAATTTGGATCTCAGATTCCGCTGAGTCCGTCGTGGGCCTGCGTGGACTCGGACATGTACATCAGTGCCAGCCCACGGATAACTTCCGCGCCCCGAACGCGCGGTCTTTCTACAAAGAACCATTCAGGAATGTCCGATAAACTGAAGCACACTGGAGTAGACCTCCGGTGATTTCTGCCGGGTTTGCTCGACGCCCACCAAATCGTGGGACTTGCACACTTACCGGCTGACGTCGATCGAATTACTGATTGCTTATTCCGTACACTCCCGGATCTCGAAATCCTTTGTTGAAGCCTTCCACCTCGTTGACCGGTGCGCAAATGGCCTCTGTGATACCGCCGAATAAGCCTCCCCACCCGAAATAGTTGTGCCTCTCCGGCGCCATACGCTCGAACCGCTTGGTGTTTCCCACCCACGGGGCTGCATACATCACCGGATCAAAGACGGTCATTTGAAGCTCGATCACGTCGGCGTCCACGCGCCGGTAGCGCTCTTCGATTCGCGCGGAAAAACTCTTCGGACGTCCGTCAGCTTCCGTGAGCCAGGCACGGTCCTCCAGACCGACCGTTGTGACAACCAGGGTGTCTCCTTGCCACTCCCCGACCGAATGTCCGTACCAGGCGGGTCCCAGATTTTCCAGATTCTCACCCGAGGGCAGGTCTCGGCCATCCAGCCATACCTCACGCAAGACCCGGGTCCACTGGAACAATTGGAGGATCCGGCCTTCGGTGTTCGTAAACTCCACCGGTTCGGCATCAAAGATTATCCGGGGAAAGCCGACCGGATTGCACTCGAAGGCGGGGTCGTTGGAGGCCGTCGGATTATCGGTTTCGTTGGCAGAAACGTTCTCCCTTTCTGCCGCTTCGCCCACGGTCGTCAGCGGGGGCACATCGGGACCGATCTCGCCTCCGTTGCCCCCACTGAGATGCCAGAATCCGGAGAGATCCCGCGGGTCGAATCCATCGGTCCCGCTTCGCTCGCTCGAGGGTGCCTCCTCCGAAGAGGGGACTGATTCGGCGCAGCCTGCTGCAAAGGCAACGAAAATGGACGCAATGACAGCAGTCAAGAAAGTGAAACGGTTGTGCATCTGATACTCCTTACCCAAAAAATCTCCTCAGCTGGCTTCGGATTCTGCCATCGAACGTTAGTGATGGGATTCTCCCCCCGTCGCCGCGACATGATTTCTGTGCCGTCCTCGAGGATGACCGCCAGAACAATGCCCGTCGGTGCCCCGGCTCTAGATGGATTGACGATGGCCGTAATTTCCTGGCCGGGCCGCAGTGTATTGCGGTGATAGCCCTGTTCGGCCAGCGTATTGACACTGCTGTTCTCGAATGCCCATTGGACGACATCGCCATTTTCACCCTCGACGTCCATGTACACCAACACATGCGGATTGCGCCACGCCACTTGCGTGACTTTCCCGTTCAATGTGACCGGTGACTCCATGTTGTAAACGTTTCCCCGTCCGTGATGCGCCGACAGGGGCACAGTGGCAACCAACAGTCCCGAAAGCAGCATGGCAACTACAATTAGCCTCTTCATGGAAACCTCCAGATTCTCAAATTTCATTGCTAACTCAGTCTACTATATCGCGAGGAAACGGAAGTCGGCTTCGGTAACACAATCTGGATACGCGAACTCACCTGGATTTAGACAAGGATTTGCCAAAGCCTCGCAGGATTCAATCACCGAACTCAGGGAGGATCGTCGAACTCTCCGAGGTCGGCGGACTTCATCATCGATACAAACGTCGAGCCGCCTGATCCCGGGTGTAGGACTCGGCATTGGATACCCGCACGATCCCTGTGCCCGTTCTGGAAGGACGCATCGTGGGGAATTGCTTTTTCGGGACTGCCTGTGTCTCCAGGCTATCCCGAGTCCAAGGAGTTTGCTCAGCGAAAATGGTTCGGACGTGTTTTGGCGAACCACAGGTTCAGTGAAGCGAGGAGTTTGGCTTCGCGCTCAAATCGAGCTGGCGGTCGGCGTCTTTAGCAAACTCTTCCGGTAGCGTCTTGATCGCGACTGCACGCCCGAGTTTTGTATCGCGGGCACGCCACACGTCTCCCATGCCCCCTTACCAAGGGCAGCCAGGATGGTGTAGTGGCTGAGTTTGGTGGCCGATTGCACGGCCAGTGGCTTGTCAGATCAGGACTTAGAGAACTGGGTGCAGTCTACAACCCGGATGGCTGGATATATACGAAATCTCGGCGTCCGCGAACCGGATTTGGACAGGACTTGACCCTGCCAAGCACTCTGCTGAATCGGACCTCTCTGAAGATCACCTGATCTTTATGGCTCGCCTGGATCACGTCCCACTGTATTCAGCGGCAAGCGTATGTGATCGATTTAAGGTGGGATGGAGTTTCTTGTAGGGACAGGCAGACCGCTTACCGGTTCCCTCTGTCCGGATTGGAACCTCCCAGAAATATCGTGGATCCATCGGACAACGTGATATTTCCGCCGTTGGCCCGCCTCAATCCTTCGGCCTTGGCCCTGTAACCTCGGACCGTGATCTCTGTTCCAACCGGCAGGGAATTACGCGTAAAGCCTCTCCTGTACAAAGAGTTCGGAGCGCCGGCTTCGATTTCCCAAGCTTCCGTTGTCCCGTCGTCAAGCCTGACGTCTATCATGATCCAACTGTGCGGATTTATCAGTTCCACCCTCGTGATCGTTCCCTGCAACTCGACTGGCCTGGTCCGGTCATACTCCGAGGTAAACGCATGATGTGCCCCGGCCGGCGCAACTGTCAGGAGCAGTAAACTACACAAGCCGAGAACCACAACAGCCAGTTTTTTGGTTCGCATCCGATACACCTCCTTCTTGGTCACACCCATTCTCGCTGGTGAGGTACCCACGCACACCAAAGGCGCAATATTCTTCACTATTGGGCCTGCTCAAGCAGCGTGCGCGATCCCCTGATTGTGCCCTCAATCATTCTGTAGTTGCCCTCGTGACAGGCGAACTCATATATATGTTCCGGAAGCTGATACTCCTGATCGCTCTTAAAGGGGAGGATGAATGTCCAGGGTTCGGTCCACGTCGTGGGATCATTGACCGTGACCTCGTACTCGATCGTTTTCTCGTCGATCCTCGTGAAGCGTTCCACAAACTCCATGTCGCCCATGGGATGCCGAAAAGCCGTCTGCTTGTCCGTGAAACTGGTCAGGTTGACAACCAGCGTATCGCCCTCCCAGTGGCCCCTGGAACGGCCGTTCCATTGGCGGATGCTCCCATCCAGAGCTGAAAGTGAGTCCAAAGGTATGATGCGAGCGTCGTGCAACCTCTCGTAGTGAAGCACGACGTATCCAGGCGTCTGCACAATCTGAACGCCATTGTTGTACCCTCCCCCGGTTCGCGGTACGGGGCTTGCCTGGCAACGGTTGTACGTGGAAAGGTCGGTCCAGATATTATAAACCGTGTCCAGGGTGATTGCGCCATCAACCCCAACTCTCGACACACGCCTCGACTCTGCTTCGGCTTCGCGCTCGGCCAACTCCGATTGCGCTCTTGGCGTCAACGGAGGTATGCGCCCGTCTGGTGGGTCTACAATCAGCGACGTGCGGTTGCTGGGCATCCACTTCCTCGCCCGCCGCCCAGATTCGGTCATAAGCTGTTGGGAACTGGGGCGCCCGCGGCCGGACGGTTGGGTATTACATACCGCTCGGCAACTTGTGCTTCCAGTTCAGCCAGCTCCGCTTCGGTGTAAGTCTCCTGGTCACCAAGCGCTTCCGGTCTTTCCATCGGCGTGGTCGTCGCGAACGTGTAGACGCCCTGCAGGTCCGGGTCCCCCCACGCTGTCCGTTGCGTCGCTCCGTCTGGTGCCTGACCCACAAGAGGTGTCCCTACCAGCAGGACGAGGGCAAAGACCGTCGCCAGTACCCCCGTTCGGGTGAGAAATCGATCGTTCATCTGAAACCTCCTGTCCGTTGTTCCCAACCCCAGTTCAGTCGTTCGCGTTCTCAATGAAGTGCCCGTACATGAATTCTTCAGCGAATTCTATGCACTTGAATTCCAAGAGTTCCGCCTGTTCTTCGATGCGCCGATAGAGCGGCATGCGGATCGTCCACGGCCGCGTAAACACGTTCGGGTCCTCGATAGTCGCTTCGTACATCAAGTGATTCGGACTGATCGGAGTATAACGCTCCACCACATGGACGGCCTCGCTATAGAAGTTCCCCGCACGGTCGAGTCACGTCCGGCCGAACTGATCCGTTACCTCGACCACCAGCGTATCCCCTTCCCAGCGGCCGATCGACCAGCCCATCCACGACACATTGGGACTCTGTGGCTGACGATCGAGATGGATCTGGCGAGTTGCGCTCGCGTATTCATAGGAGATCAAGATCAATCCCGGAGTATGGAAAATCTGGAACGGAAAGGGCATATAGGTGGCGCGCGGTACTCCCGGAAGATAGCATTTGGCCTCCGGATCCCCATCTGTCTCATTGGTGAGAAGGTCGGAGGGCCGAGTGAACCGCTCGTCGAAGTTCTCTCTCTGTTTTTCCGCGGCCCACGGCTGATAGGGAATCTCATTGCCCTCGATTACGCCATGCCCTGCGGGCACAGCCCCGATCGCACCGAGGAGTTCGGGGAACGCGGAAGATCCTGCCGCATGGGGCCGGATGTCCCAATGGGCCGTGTTGAGAGCCTGCCAGATACCGTTCAGATCAGGGTTGTCTGCTCCGACCAAACGGGGTGCGCTATAGGATGCGTCCTGAGCGGCGGCCGGCGCGACCGCCATCGCGAGGACCCCCATCACGGCGGCAGCAACGATCACAAGGAGCACGCTTCTAGGCCTGTTTCGCATGCAACGATTCCATTTTCCAGTGGGCTGCTTTCTTAGCATGTGAGTGTACACCGGGACCTCGAGTGAAGCGAAGCCGTTTCCTGTAGCGTGAATAAATGGAGTTTAGGAGCCACGGAAACTCGCGATTTTGGCCGGTGAAGCTGGCTGGCGAAGAAGCCATTTGAAAGGGCAGTGCTGACTGCCGCCGTGGCTTCTGGAACTGGACTCACCTCGCCCATACCACCTGCATCTATAGGGTCGATGGTTTTGTATGGACCGGGCTTCGTGCCTACTGACAACGAAATAATCCCCCGCAAATGGTAACTGAGATTTACGAAGTCAATAATCTCGCAAAATATTACGAAGAAAGAGAGTTGAGGTCAATCACTGCCATAGGGACGCATTGCGCCCCCGGTCAGCGTGTCGCCCACAGGTTCGAGACCCAAGAACCGCTTCCCCTTGAACTATTCCAGGCCGTATATCGCAGCAATGTTGGAATGGTTCAGCGAGGCAAGGAGTTTGGCTTCGCGTTCAAACCGTGCGAGACGGTCAGGATCTTTAGAGAACTCTTCAGGCAGTGTCTTGATCGCTACTTCACGTCCAAGTTTCGTGTCCCGCGCACGCCACACCTCCAGGATCTGTTCCGACCGAGTCTGCATCAGATCCGGGCGGTGCATCATCGCATGTCGCGCAAATGATCGTTCACATTTTGGGCCACGGTGACAGCCTCGTAAGGCGGATCCTATCGGCCTCAGCCCGTCTCGAGCCACTTAAATTGACAGTACGTACCGCCAGGGCCGATCACTCGCGCCAGGGATTGACTGAAGCCGAACCGGACTTCATGACGGCGGTCCGCTATGTCAAGGTCCACTTCGAAGGCGGAATCAATATTGAGGAGGGCGACGAGGGACCGTCCTGGGACGCACGGCCGGCCTGGCTTTCCGTGAGAGAAGCCGAAGGGCGTCTCCAGGTCTGCGCCAGCAACCAGCCCGCAATCGGTCCGCCCGCGATACTGTAAAACTCGCCGCGTCGGCCGTGATAAGGAAGATTCATCGAGCGCGCTCATTTACTGGGACGGAAACCAGTTCACATGCTACTGGCAGGGCGACTGAGCCCGTCCGGCCGATTGGGTGCGTCGGCGGCCAGTGCGGTGGGCATGATCTGCGATCGCCACCAGCAACTACGGTTGGCCCTACGGCAGAATCAGCAACAGAACCATGCAAAACACGGCAGATCTGAAGATCTGTGTCATTGATCACTTCCCTGAAATTTGCCGTGGGTCCCGATCGAGGTCCCTCCAGGCATCGCGAATTGATATGGCTCGGTGAGATCCGTCAGGATTGAATTGATAGACTGAATTGATCGCATCGGTATCCATGAATTCTGCAAAGATGCCGGTCTCCTGCTGAAGTAAATAGATTACGCTGCCCTCGACTGGCGACACACTGGGTGTCATTGCGCCTGGACGTTTGATCGCGAACAGCGTAGCGAACCGATTCAGCAATTCCTGAGGATCCGGCGGCTTCCCCTGATACTCATATGGGCTTACGCCTGTTCTTCTGAGGAATAACTGCTTATATCGTTCGCTGCCTGATGCATTCAGCAACCTGAGTCGCGGACCGTGATCCCCGTGTATGACCACCGTGGTGGAATCGTACCCCGGATGATCACTTAGGTCTTTCAGGAAGCTATCTAACTGAGTCGCGACCCACTGGAGTTGTTCTCCGTACGCACGCCACTTTTCCCAATACGCTGACTCTTCGCCTTCGTAAAAAACCAACTTGCCTAGAGAATCCCATTCGAAAACGTTTATGAGCGAACCGTCAGATCGATATACGTATGGAAAGTGGGGAACCAGAAGATGGGCCATGAATAGCGTGTTTTTAGTGGCCCTCCGATAGTCTTCAAGCAGTCTGACGGGCCACACTTCGGAGAGGCTTACGGGGCTGGACCTGTACTCGATCAGCCTCGTCTCGAGCGGACCGACTCTCGACACGACCCCCCTAAATAACTCCTTAGGCCGCAAAGATGCGTGAAAAAGCATGCTGAACCGCTCGGTCCATTGCGTTGGAAAACTGTGTAAGATTTTTAAATCGTCGACCCTATAGGTTTGCGCAGTCACTGAGGGATCGCCCGGAGGCGACAAGTCGAGAGAGTCCGATAGAAGTGGACCCCAAAAATCGGACAGCGTTATAAGGTGGACTCTCCACAAATGAGAGGACCTTACGACGATGGCAAAACGACGGAATTTCTCCCCTGAATTCAAGGCGAAGGTGGCGCTCGCAGCGCTGCGAGGCGACGGGACGATGGCGGAACTCGCTTCCCGCTACCAGATCCATCCGAACATGATCGCGAAGTGGAAACGTGATGCGCTCGACAGCGTGAAAGACGCGTTCAAAGGGCGCCGTGAGGCGTCGGGTAAGGACACAGAGAACGAGATCCGACGGCTCCAGGCTAAGATCGGAGAGCTTGTGGTGGAGCGGGATTTTTTGGCCGGAGCCTTCGACCGCTGAGCGTGGATCGGAGGCGGAAGATGATCGAACCGAAGAAGCGTAACCTGAGCGTGGCACGACAGTGTGAGCTGGTCGGAATGAGTCGGTCGAGCTGGTATTACCGGCCACGCGGCGAGAGTGAGCGGAATGTGGCTCTGATGCGTGTCATCGACGAACTGTACCTGGAGATGCCCTGGTACGGATCGCGTCAGATGACGTGCGAGCTGCGCCGCGCTGGGCATCGTGTCGGCCGGAAGCGCGTCCGTCGCCTGATGCGACTCATGGGCCTGCGATCGGTCGCTCCGAGGCCCTTCACGTCCCGCCGCGCCCCCGGACACGTCGTGTACCCGTACCTGCTCGGCGACATCCGGGTCACGCGAGGGAATCAGGCCTGGTGCGCGGATCTGACCTACATTCCGATGGCCCATGGCTTTCTATATGTCGTTGCGATCATGGACTGGCATTCCCGAAAGGTCCTAGCCTGGCGACTGTCGAACACGCAAGACACTGCGTTCTGCGTCGAAGCTCTCGACGAAGCTATCGAACGGTTCGGCTGTCCGGAAATCTTCAACACGGACCAGGGGAGCCAGTTCACCAGCACCGCTTGGACGAGCGTTCTCAAGCATCACGGCGTCCGGATCTCGATGGACGGCAAAGGCCAGTGGATGGACAACGTGTTCATCGAGCGGCTCTGGCGCTCATTGAAGTATGAATGTGTCTACCTGAACGCTTTCCATGACTTCAAAGATACGGATCTTCATATAAGGGATTGGATGGAGTACTACAATAACCGCCGGCCCCATTCCGCCCTCGGCGATCTCACCCCGGGTGAGGTCTACGACGGAATCGAACCGGTACCTTCGGCAGCATAATGAACGGCAGAATCCACCTTAAAACGGCTGCCGCGCTGTCCAACGATTGGGGTCCACTTCCGATTGGTAAGTTCGGATCGCATAATCTTTCGCCCGGTAGGCATCAAAATATCGGTTCTCCTCTAAGAAACGAATTCCGTCATACGATCGCTCGTAGTACGATCGCTCTACTAAACGGCCCAGACTGTGTGAAAAGTCCAAGTCGTGGATCGCTGATCCGGCAACACCGAAGGGCAAGCACGATGACGGACCCGTGGCGGCACAGATCACTCGGGGCTGCCAGCCTTTTCGGTGGCGTGAGGTGTTGCTGTGACTGGGAAACGCGGGATGGAGGCGGACTGTTGCGCCAAAAACGGGCGGATTACCCGGTCAAACCGCTGCGACGGCAATCAAAGCGGGAATTCCTACGAGGTTGATTGCGCGTCGCATGTTGTAGGCCAAGGCGGTGAGGCTGAACTCCCCGCGGACATTGCCGAGCCGGCGCGTCAGGAACGCGCCTTGGCCCATCCACTGCTTGATCGAACCGAAGGGATGCTCGACCGACTCCCGGCGACGATCCATCACCTCGGGCCGGGCGGCGAGACGGTTCGCCATGCGCTCCATCGTTGCTTCGTTCTCGAAGCGCGTGATGCTCCGATAGGTGTTCTTGGTACATCGTTCGCGTAGGCCGCAGCCTCTGCATGCGGCGCGGTTGGCGTAACTGACAAGATACGTGCCTGTGCGCGACTTACCCACGCTTCCGCGATACAACGGCACCAGGCGCTCACCAGCGGGGCACCGGTAGGTGTCCGTGGCGTCGTCGTATTGGAAATCGGACTTCGGAAAGTGGCCACTGCGTCTGGCCGTGCTCCGGTCGGGCTTCGGAACGTAGGGCGTGATCCCAGCGGCTTCGCAGTCCTCAATGTCTTCGATCTTGTAGTAGCCTCGGTCCGCGACCGCGTCGATCTCGTCGACAGCCAAGTTCTCCCGAGCCGCTGTAGCCGTCTCCGCGAGCAGACCGAGGTCCGCGACCTTGCTGTGGACCTGCTGTTCGGCGATCAGGTTGTGCTTGGTGTCGACAGCGATCTGGACGTTGTAGCCCACTCCGACCCGTGTCCCGGAATGCATTGACCGGGAGTCCGGATCCGTAAGCGACAGCTGGGCTTCTCCGGTATCGTCCAGCGTCTGCCGATGCCCCTCCAAGGTCTCCTTCCTCTTACGGATCGATGCGATCTTCTCCTGAAGATCCGCCACGGCAGCCGCTCTGCCGCCGGCATCATCCGCGTCGGCCTCGTTTACCTGGTCGAGGTAGCGGTCGAGTCGGTCGTCGATACGCTGCAGGTCCGTCTTCAGCTTGGCCCGCGTGAAGTTGCGGTCCCGGTGGTTCACCGCCTTAATGCGCGTGCCGTCCACGGCGATCAACTCCCGCCCGTACAGATCGAGTTCCCGGCACAACCGCACGAACTGCCGAAACACCGCCCGGAACGCATGCCGATTGTCGCGCCGGAAGTCGGCGATCGTCTTGAAGTCGGGCTTCAGCTGGCGTAGCAGCCAGATCGCCTCGAGGTTGCGATGCGTCTCTGTCTCCAGCCTGCGGCTCGACCGAATACGATTCAGATACCCGTAGATATACAGCTTCAGCAGATCCGCGGGATCGTAGCCTGGACGGCCCTTGTCGTTGGGCCGAACGCGCTGGAATCCAGCCGCCTCAAGGTCGAGGCCGTCGACGAACGCATCAATGAAACGGACCGGGTTGTCCGGTCCCACGTAGTCGTCCACAGTATCGGGCAGAAGCAGAAGCTGGGAACGGTCTTCACCGGTGATATGTGCCATGACACATTTTACCAACCGCCATGGGGAACCTGATGCCAGTTCACCGACTCCCGCCCGGCTGTCGCCGACTTTTCACACAGTCTGGGCCGTTCATTATGCTTGGGATAGAGTACTTCGTTCGATCATAGTTGGAAAACGCGTACGGGTACGTCTTAAACTTGCCCCGTTCAAGCGCCAGTTGCACTTCACTCACTCCCTGGACACATTCTCCGCACTCGGTTGGGACAGCTCCCAGTCCCACCATCTCGTCGAGTATCAAATGAACAACATGTTGATATTCACCGACCGCTGCGCGCTCTGGACGCTCGCTGTCCGGCAAATTATTCGAGAGCGCGATACCGACGTCGACCGCCCCCGACCCGAACAAGAAGACAAGAAGGAGAGAATAGAACTGATTTCTGAAAATCAATTGCAGAAGAGCAACGAAAATTAAGAGTCCCAATAGAACATATCGAGTCCGACTCGTCGGAAAAAACTGAGCGTTCACTCCATCACTAGCAGTGATAGCTATGAGGCATGCCAGGGTCGCTTGGAAAGCAATCTGCCAGCGAGTCACGACCGCGAGACTCGCAGCTACAGCAAGCAGTGTCAGCCCCATTACGAGCACTTCGAAATGCAGAAATCCATATTCATGCTGCAGGAGCATTCGGATGAACGAATAGATCAACAACGATGATAATACTAAGAGCCGTAGAGAGTAATTGGAGGCATCCAGCCACGGTGGTTGCCTGGAAACATCGTTCATATCAGACCTCGCCTCCTGAACAGGAACAGTGTCCGAACCGTATCGGCACTAGCAAATGTCTGCTCGACATCGAAATAAGCAGCGAATTCTTTACGAAATTCTGCCTCGCTGTAATCATAGAAAGTGTCTTTTCGAGCTTTCGGCAATACCTGGACCATAGGATCCGCCTGGGGATCGTAACGACACGGGGGAACTTCGGCTTAGCGATGGGTACGAGTCTTGGGGGCCACCTCAGCCTGCCTCCCACCGACAAAAATCGACCGAATACGATTCCAATACATCTTGATCGCGGCACCGCCAGCCAGCACTCCTCCAGCAAGAACTTGCAGAATTATGCTGCCGGTCATAGGATCCATATACAGCAATGATGCCTCTGCTTCCCTCGGCAGAATCAGCAACAAAACCATGCAAAACACAGCAGATTTGAGTATCTGTGTCATTGATCACTCCCCTGAAATTTACGGTGGGTCCCGATCGAGGTCCATCCAGGCGTCGAGAATTGATATGCCTCGGGGAGACCGGTCAGGATTGAAGTTATAGATTGAATTGATTGCATCGGTATCCATGAATTCTGCAAAGATGAATTCTGCAAAGATACCGGTCTCCTGCAGAAGCAAAATAGACTAGGCTGCGCTCTACTGGCGACGCACTGCGTGTAATTGCGAGGGAACGAATCACCCTAAGTCCTCGTAATTACATCTTTGAGGCATCCATTCTGAGGCATCCATGCGCCTGTTGGCATGGCCGACCTAGCTGCAGGCGAAGGTGACTATTGCGACCGTATGTTCGTTTGTCAATGATAAAACATGTCATTTTGTCAACGAAAAATGCACACCCTTGTTTTCCATTCGGCGGAAGCACCGAAACGCCAATTATCGGTCGACGCGAGCATTGCCGCCTGATAGCACCCCGATAGCGAATGAAAGTGGTTTTTGGGCTCTGAACCTGTATCTATATCTGAACCTGTATCTATAATTGTCCAGGCAGGGCATCCGATGAGAATTGCAGGAGGCTGAAAGACCATGATTTTCGAACAGATCCCGGTCAACGGTGACCGTAACTTGAGTTACCTGATTGGCGATGAGAGCAGCAGACGCGCCGTCATAGTCGACGCGGCATACGGGCCCGAGCGTGTATTGGAAAGGGCCCAGCGGATCGGGCTTGAGGTTTGCCATATCATCAGCACGCATTCACATCCGGATCATATTGCCGGTAATGGCTATCTTGTCGAACGCACGGGGGCGCCGGAAGTTCTGCACGAAAGCGCCCCCCTACCCTGCCGTGTGCGTGTAAATGACAACGATGAACTGGCGGTGGGGGGTCTCTCGCTACGCTTCCTGCACACCCCCGGGCATATTCCCGACCACGTTTGCGTGTTGGCAGAAAACAAATTGCTGAGCGGCGATATTCTTTTCGTCGGCAAAATCGGCGGTACCGGCCCACAATTTCCTGGAAGCGATCCTCGCCAGCAGTGGGAGAGCCTGCATCGATTGATGCGTCTCGACCCAAGCACCGAGGTATGGCCGGGGCACGACTATGGAGCGCAACCGTCGTCCACGATTGGCCACGAGATCGCCACCAACCCCTTCCTGCTGACGAAGACTTACGAAGAGTTTCTCCACCTCAAGGAAAACTGGGCCGAATTTAAGAAAACCCACAACATCCCCTGATAGTGTGGCTCTCTGGCGCCCGACTGTACTACCCTGAAGGGCGTGTTGCAGCGGTTTATGGAGACAGATCCGAAAAACGGAATACACGATGCAAATTGATCTCCGTGGACGCGTATTGACTGCGCTCATGCTGGGCATCGTCGTCGCTCCCACAGCGTACCGGGTGGCGGCCCAACAGGGGCAGCCACCCCAGCCCCTGGTAAAAATCGTTGCCACCGGCGGCACCATTGCCAACTCGCCCGCGGGCCGCATGGCTGTGGATACGGTGTTGGCGCAGATACCCGAAATTGCCGAGTACGCGCGGATCGAGGTCGTGGATTATAGCCGCATAGGCTCGTCGGCAATTTCGATGCAGAACTGGATCGACATCGGGACTATCGTGAACGAGATCTTTGAAACCGAGCCGGAGGTAGCCGGCATCGTCATCACGCACGGCTCGAATACTTCTGAGGAAACGGCATACTTTCTTTCACTCACCGTCAATCACACGAAAGCTGTCGTGGTGACTGCCGCCCAGCGCCAACAGAACACCTTAGGCCAGGAAGGTTCGCGGAACCTGTTCGATGCAATCCGCGTGGCCGCCCATCCGGGGGCTGCGGACAAGGGCGCCATGCTCGTAGTGAACGAAAAAATTCATCCCGCTCGTGACGTGACCAAGCGGATGACGGTGCGCGTGGAAACCTGGGAGTCGGGCGATGCGGGCGTGCTTGGCCTGGTCGATGGAGACGAAGTCAGCTTTTACAATCAGCCCGTATATAAGCACACCGTCCGCTCCGACGTGCGGCTTGAGGCCAGCATTACCCGGGAGAGTCAGTTGCCCCGGGTGGATATCATCTACGCTTATGCCGACGCCGACGGTCGGTTGGCTGAGGCGGCTGTCGAAGCCGGAGCCCAGGCGATCGTGGTTGCCGGCTTTCCGACGGGTGCAGCGACGCCGGCCCAGTATGAGACGCTCGACCGACTGCGCGATCAGGGCACAATCGTGATCATGTCGAACCGTGGCGGGCTGGGTCGGATCAACACCGACAACCGGTATATATCGGCTGATAATTTGACGCCGCAGAAGGCCCGCATCCTCGCCATGCTTGCGCTGACGCGCGATCCGTCCGCAAAATTCGTGCGGGAAGTGATGGCCACGCACTGAACCCCAGTCAATTTGGCCGGTCGCAGTTTCCGCTGCCTCTGTCCACAGCTTTGCGTCGATACGGGACAGTCGATACGGGACAGGGGTTGTGGTGGATTCCCGTTTAATTGTGAGGGACAGACACAAACTCTCCTCGAATCGGATTCGGACGTGAGCGGATACTGCCGATTCGATGTTTCCAGATTCATTTTCCTTGTAGAGACTATGACATCGTTCCGACAGCTAGTGATTCCAGAAGGTTGTCCCCCGGAACCAAGGTGAGTCTAGAGGACCTTCCAAGTTGCCGTGGGTGATCGGAAATTGAAATGAACCGAAAGCGACCTGAAGTGGCGATTGGGCACGTTGTGATGCATGTTTCGGACGTCGGTACGAGTACGGAGTTCTATTTGAAACTTGGCCTCCGCAGCGTCGCGATAGAACCGGGTATGTCGCTCCTTGAATTGCGCGGTGGCACTCATATTCTTTTTATCGACGGTGAAGGAATGAAACAAGCTCTGCCGGCCTCACGAATCGGTACTGACGAAGGCTTCGAGTTGATGGTCAGTGGTAAGTCTCGTGATGCTCTTGCGGCCTATCATGGGCGACTTGTCGATAGAGGACTTAAACCCGGACCGATCGATGACGGGCCCTATGGACACTTCGTGTTCGAGATTCAAGACCCGGATCAGCAGGTGGTCACGGTATATTCAAGCCACGCCACCGGCCCCGTATAAGAACCTGGGAGACGTGTCACCCGAATATATTTAGCAATCTCACAGAGCAAAATCGCATTTAGCCGTTTTTGCTGACGTCTCGAACGGGTTGCAGAAGCGCGAGCACCGTTTGCCGGAGCCATCGGACACCGCCTGCCTTCCCAAGTCCAGTACTGGGAAACGCCTCATTCCGAAGTTGACGGCAGCCTCCAACCACACCGGGTCATCTGCTGAACGCAACGGGTTCCTGAGAGACACTGCGTGGGGACGCTGTCGGCGCCTGCGGACCGACCAAATGCCTCCGGTGGATCGTTCGTTTATGTCAATCGTCTGGTTGAGGGTTTAGGTATGATTTCGTCAGTTCAGGACCCAGGAGGTGAGGGATGGGAGAGTTCGTGAAAGCGGCGAAGAAAGAAGACATTTCCGCAGGGCACGGTAAAGCGGTTTATGTGGGTGGCCGGCGGATCGCCGTCTTCAATGTGGATGGTGTTTACTATGCGATCCACGACTCGTGCACTCACCAGGGTGCTCCACTTTCGGGCGGTCATGTTACAGGGAAGGAGGTCACTTGCTCCTGGCACGGCGCTAGGTTTGATGTCACGACGGGTGAAGCCCTATCACGCGTGGCATTCACTCCGGTTCATTGCTACAACATCCGCGTTGCAAACGGGGATCTCGAGATTGAAGTCTGAAGCTGTAAGAAATCAAGGAAGAGTGCCCGTGCCTTTCAAGAAACAGTGCGAAAGACGGCGTTACATGACATTATCGTGGGGCCGGATTCGGAACGATCGTCGACTAAGAACGTCTGAAGAACCCGAGTGCCCTGCTCAGGCCCAATTATCGAAATACAAAATCGAGGCCGCATAAATGAACTTTGCGATGCTGATCTGGGTCCTTCTGCTGGCTGCGGGACCGGCCACGCTGGAACCTCGGAGGTTCGAAAGCCCGCAGACCGTGCCGTTCACCGAGTGGCTGGAGGACCTTCGAACTGAAGCGCTGGGCGCGGGGATCTCAGAGGCCACCCTCGACGATGCCCTGCGTGATGTAACCCTTATCGAGCGAGTGATTCAACTCGATCGCAATCAGCCGGAGGTCCGCTTGGATTTTTGGACGTACCTGGATCGGATTGCTTCAGCGCAACGGATCGAGCAGGGACGACGCCTGCTATCGCAGCACAGGGAATTGTTGGATGACATCGCTCGGCGCCATGGGATTCCCGCCCCGGTGCTGGTGGCTGTTTGGGGCATCGATGGTACGGTCCGGGTACATCGTTTACATATCTGTCCGGGTACATGGTTTACAGATCGATCACGATGAAGTCCTCCGTGGAGGACTTCATATGCCCTGGGATCAATCAACGACCATGGATCAAAAACGATTATTTATTGCCGATTATCTTACTCGATCTTTCTCGATCGTCGAACTGTGTGCGCGCTACGGGGTGAGCCGGCCCACCGGATATAAGTGGATTGACAGATTCTTGGAGAATGGCCAATCCGGATTGGAGGAGCGTTCCCGTCGTCCTGTCGGCTGCCCGCATCGGACGTCAGACGATGTGGTGCGGCGGGTGATCGATCTGCGCCGCAAACATCCTCACTGGGGGGCCAAGAAGCTTCTTAAGATCTTGAATACCCGGCATCCCGAGGTCGACTGGCCCGCCCGATCGACGATCTCGGAACTGCTGAAACGTCATGGGCTTGTGGAGAAGAAGCGGAGACGCACCTATCCGGGTCATCCGGGCAAGCCCGTGACTTCAATGGATCGGTCCAATGATGTCTGGTGTGCGGACTATAAAGGCGAGTTTAAAACTGGGGATGGCATCTATTGCTATCCGTTGACGATCACCGACGGTTGCACCCGGTATCTGCTCGCATGTAAGGGCCTCTACTCGACTAATCATGTTCGCGCGAAGTCCGTATTCAAGAGTGTCTTCCGGAACTTCGGTCTCCCTGCAATCATCCGGACCGATAACGGGCCGCCGTTCGCCACCACGGCCATCGGGCGACTGAGCCGGCTATCGGTCTGGTGGATCCGCCTCGGAATCTTCCCCGAATTGATTCAGCCCGGCCGGCCAGATCAAAACGGCCGACACGAACGCATGCACAAAACCTTGAAACAAGAGACCACTCGGCCGCCAGCGGCCACGATGCGGGCTCAGCAATTCCGGTTCAATCGTTTTGTTGAGGAATTCAACACTGTGCGTCCCCATGAGGCGCTGGACCAGGAAACGCCCGACTCCCGCTATCAAACCTCTTCACGGGAGTTTCCGTTGGGCCTGCCTCCCATCGAGTATCCGTCTCATTTCGAAACGCGGCTGGTCAGTCGGAACGGGGGATTCCGGTGGTCGGCCCATCGTGTTCCAATCACCCACACCCTTGAAGGTGAGTACGTCGGACTCGAGGAAGTCGACGACGGCGTCTGGGATGTCTACTTCGGCACCGTTCGTCTCGGACAAATGGACGAACGGACCTTTACCATTCAAGATGCTTTGGGGAATAGAATGAGAAAGAGGTACAAACTGTAAAGGATGTGCCTGGACTATTCTGTCAATGATGTTCCCGGCCGTTCAGAAAGTAGTTTCGGCTCAAACTTAGGGGGGTTTCCCGTGATTGATTCTCTTCTCACTCTGGCTTACGACGAACGCCGTGCCACGATGTTCCGTCGGGAGCTCATCCATGCCCTGAGGATCCTCGATGAGGGCCACGTCGAATCCGACACCATGAGGGGCTCGTGGGCCGGGGCCATGGGCCAGGTCCAGTTCATGCCATCGACTTTCGTTGATTTTGCCGAGGACGGAGATGGAGATGGGAAGGTTGACATCTGGGAGAGTACGCCGGATGCGTTAGAATCCGCGGCTAATTTTATGTCCGAGGCCTGGCAACGCGGATACATTTGGGGGCGCCAGATTCAGCTCCCGGCCGGTTTCGACCTCAGCCTCGCCGGCCTGGACACGACGATGCAACTGGATCAGTGGGCGAGCTTAGGCGTCCGGCGGATCGACGGCAGCCTGCTGACGGACGTTGATATCGAGGCCTCGATCGTTCTGCCCTCTGAGGGCTCCGCGCCAGCCTTTCTCGTTTATCAGAACTACCGGGCCTTGCTCCGCTGGAACCGCTCACACTTCTTCGCGATCGCTGTCGGACATCTGGCGGATCGGATCGCGGGGCAGGGGCGGCTCACAAGGTAAGCACGGAACAGATCGATTGGACCTTGAACGCCTGGGATGCAACACCACTGGCCACACCACGGAATGCCGTGGAACGTCAGATTCTCTCGATGGAACTTGAGACGCCCGTGGGAATTCAAGGCCGTTTGGCAAGTAACAATAGATTCGATATCTACGGCAGGGGATCCTGGCGCAGGTGCTCGTTGAGGAATTCTATCGTGCGTTGCCAGGCGACGTCCGCGGCAGCCTTGTTGTAGCGGAGGTCGTCCGTATCGCCGTTGAAGTTATGTTGAGCACCTTCATACATGTACGCCGTGAAGTCGGTTCCCGCTGCTCGGAGAGCTGACTCATACGCAGGCCATCCCGCGTTGACACGTTCGTCCAGTCCTGCATAGTGGAGCAATAATGGAGTTCGGATCTTCGGAACATCTGCCGCATCGGGCTGCACGCCATAGTAAGAAACGGCGGCATCGAGATCGGGCATCCGTACAGCAAGACGATTCACCATGCCTCCGCCCCAACAGAAGCCGACGACGCCGACTCGGGCAGTTGTCGCCGAATGATTCCTTAAGAAATTCACACCAGCAATGAAGTCTTCGGTCCTTTTATCGGGGTCCAACTGAGCCATCTAGCGCCAGCGCGCCCTCACGCGTACCGGGATGCCCCCCAAGGGGAGCAATAGCGTCCGGCGCGAAGGCTACGAAGCCCTCGAGCGCTATGCGTCGGGCAATGTCTTCGTGATGCGAGTAGAGGCCCTGGCCACCATGGATACAGACGACGCCCGGCAGTGGTGCCGAAGCATCAGCAAGTCGCGCGAAATACCCGCCCATCCCCCGGTGGCCTTCGGGGGAATCAAACTGCAAATACTCGGCCCGAATTCGCAGGTCGTTCGCGGCGGTAATTTGGCCCGAAGCATAGTTTGGTGTAAAAGCATCGATGATCGCTGCAGCGGTCAGTGGACCCAATGCCAGCTTCCCGACACCGTCCAGAAACCCGCGGCGATCGATGATGCCGTGAACGTAATCGTCGACGAATCTCATGACTTCTGGAGAAAGGTCGTTTGCCTCCAAGCGTTTCTCTTCTTCTCGGATTTCTTCATTTTCCATACGGAACTCCTTCGTCTGGCACATCCGTCCGCCGGATAGAGCTATTGGCCCAGGCCCTTCCGGAGGGCCATTCCATGAAGTATCCCCCCTCAACGATCCGTTTACCAGCCATGAAGATCCTTCCGTTGCGGATCTTCATATTGACCACCGCACTCAAACGCCCACGATGGCGTGCGGAACGCCGTTACGTTTCAGGAAAACCCCTATCTCTCATCAGCGCTGCAATTCCCGCATCCCTGCCGCAAAACGCCCGATAGGCGTCGGCTGGGTCCACTGAGTTCTGCGGCGCAAACAAGTGGTCGACGAGCTTGCGGGCCAGTTTCTTATCATAGAAGCCGCCCGGAGAATTGGCGAATGCTTCGGCGGCGTCCGCCGTCAGAACGTCGGCCCACATGTAGCCGTAGTAGCCGGCCGAGTAACCCTCACCGGAGAAGACGTGACCAAAATGCGTGCTGCGGTGGCGCATGACAATCTCCTCGGGCATCATCAACTCGGTCAGGACCTCGCGTTCGAATTTCTGGGGATCGATGCCTGTCGGATCGATTGTGTGGTAGCGCATGTCCACCAGCGCACAGGCCAGATACTCCGTCGTCGCAAATCCTTGATTGAACGTGGCGGCGTTGGAAATCTTGGCCACGAGATCCTTCGGGATCGGCGCGCCGGTTTCATGGTGCAGTAGATAGTTGTTGGTAACCTCGTCGGTCAGAAGCCAGCGTTCCATGAGCTGCGACTGGAACTCGATGTAGTCGCGGAGGGCTCCGTTCAATGACGGATAATCGACACGCGAGGAAAAGTAGTGCAGCGCATGCCCAAACTCGTGGAACAGCGTCCGTGCGTCATCCCAGGAAACCAGGACGGGTTTGGCCGGGGGGCCCTTGATGAAGTTGGAATTGTTCGATCCGAGAACCGTCCGTTCCCCGTCGAAACTTTCGCGGCGGCGATACGTAGTGGCCCAGGCGCCGGAACCCTTGCCGGGGCGAGCGTAGGGATCGAGGTACCACACACCGATATGGCGTCCTGAAGTTTTATCGGTGACTTCCCAAACACGAACGTCATCGTGGAAGACGGGCACCGATTCTTCGAGAACGGGTGAAAATGCATAGTTGAACAGTTCTCCCGCCACGAAGAACATGGCCTCCCGGAGCTTGTCCAATTGCAGGTAGAGTCGTACCTGATCGGAATCCAGGGCGTACCGCGATTCCCGAACTTTCTCGGCGTAGTAGCGGTAGTCCCAAGGTGCGATCTTGATACCTGCGCCTTCGGAATCCGCCAGTGCCTGCATGTCAGTGACTTCCTCGGAAACCCGGACCAGCGCGGCAGGCCATACCTGTTCCATCAATGCGAGGGCGCGAGCCGGTGTCTGGGCCATTCGGTTTTCCAAACGCCAGGTTGCGTAGTTCGGATAGCCGAGGAGTTGCACACGTTCGTGACGAAGTTCGAGAATTTCGGTAATGATCGCGTTGTTGTCGTGCTTATCGCCGTTGTTACCGCGGTTGTAGAATGTTCGCCATACCTTCTCACGTAAATCGCGTTCGGCGGAATATGTGAGAAACGGATCCGTTGACGACCGCGTGTTGGTGATCGCATACTCCCCGTCGTGCCCGTGCTCGGTTGCCGCTACCGCGGCGGTTTCGACGAACGAGGAGGGTACCCCGGTGAGCTGTTCTCGCGTCAGGTAGTGGACATAGCCTTCCTCGTCTTCGAGAACGTTGTTTGAGAATCGTGTATGGAGTTCGGCGAGGCGCTGATTGATCGCGGAGTAGCGCTCCCTGGCATCGCCCTCAAGCGTCGCCCCATTTCGCGCAAAGCTGTCGTATAGAAGCCAGACGAGCCGCTGCTGTGAGGGACTCAAGCTGCCTCTCTCATTTCCTTCATAGACGCCTTTGATCCGGGCGAAGAGCCCCGCGTTCTGCGTGATCCTGGAGTTGAATTCCGCAAGCCGTGGGGCCATCTCCTGCTCGATTTCGCGGAATTCGGGCGTTGACAAGTTGGCACTCCAGACGCCGAACGTCTGGTGTACGCGATCCAGCAGGCGTCCGGACGCCTCCATGGCAACGATGGTGTTTTTGAATGTCGGTGGTTCGGGGTTAGCTGCTATCGCGTCGATTTCACGCAGACTCACGGCCATCCCGGCCTCCAGGGCCGGCTTCAGGTCTTCAAGGTTCATACGATCAAACGGCGGCACGCCGCCGTATGGGCCAGGCCACTCTTCGATGAGGGCATTCGATTCAGCAGTGCTCATTGGCTGTAGTCACTCCATTTAGATGCTGCCTGACGAGTTTTTCAAGAGTGCCGTCTGTCTCGTTCGATTCGAGCCCGAAGCGAAACTGCTTGCCTCTCTGTATGACCCTAACTAACATGGCTCCGATCTGTCAGTAAATAGGGTGAACGCCACGCACGATACTTTTTTGGAAGGGGACTGAAATGCGATTTGGCATGTTGATCTTGTGGTTTCTGGTCAGTGGATTGGATGCGATGGAGCTCTTGGCGCAAACAGGAAAAGTTTGGACGCCCGAGGAGATTGTCTCTTATGCGATTAATCCATCCAGGGAGCTGCAGCTGGAGACATGGCCGCCACACAACGTAATCGGCAACGTGCACTACGTGGGCACCCGGAATCTGGGCGCGTATCTGATCACTACCGCGGAAGGGCACATCCTGATCAACAGCACATTTGAAGAGACCCTGCCGACGGTTCGCCAATCGATGGAGGCCTTGGGATTCCAGGTTGAGGACATTCGAATCATCCTGGGCAGCCATGCACACCGAGATCATATGGCAGGCAGCGCACTGCTCAAAGAGTGGACTGGAGCCGAAATCATGGTCATGGCCGAGGACGTGCCGCTTTTCGAACGGGTCACTCCAGAGGGGACTGCGCCTCCATCCATCGACCGGGTCCTCCATCACGAGGATGAAGTGACACTCGGCTCCACGACACTGACGGCCGTTCGGACTCCCGGACACAGTCCCGGCACCACGACTTGGGTTTTAACAGCCGAGGAAGACGGCATTGATTATGATGTCGTCATACTGGGCGGCTCGGTAACTCCACGCCAGCAGCTGGTGGGTGACCCGGAGCTCCAGAGCCAGTTCAGGACCACTTTCGAGTTCCACCGGTCACTGGAATGCGACGTGCCTCTCGGACCGCATACGCCGATGCATCGAATGGAGGAAAAGTACGCCAAGCTGGGCGCCGGCCCCAATCCGTTCATCGATCCGCAAGGGTGCCAGGACGAGATGTCCCGGCAGGAGCAGGCGTTCGAATTCAGACTTGAAGATCAGAGACGTGAGCAGGAAGAAAAATAGGCTGCGTTTACGCTGAGCGGGCCATCAGTCGAACATCTTCTCGACGCCGCCTTCCGGTGTCACAAACCCCAGAAGACAGCCATTGGAGCCGTCCCTGAGCTGATGGCACCGCGCGGCGATACGGTCGCCCACTTTGACGCTGTCTTCCGTCCAACCGATCCTCCTGAGCTGGGTGGCACTCGCTCCTTCTAGAGCCCACACTGTGGGCCCGCCGTTGTCGTCGACGATTTCAAGGTAGATCCAACTGTGCGGGTTGATCCAGTGAATTTCCGTCACCCTACCGTTCAAGAGCGTGTACTCCGTCATCTGGTAGTTGCCGTGGGAATGGTGCGCGAGAACCGGCAACGACAAGACGAGCGCACACATGGCGGCAGGACCCAGGTGTTTGAACTGCATCTGCTTCCCTCCTCACATCATCAGGGGCGCATAGCACGAGGAACTATGCTGCGATTGCTGCGATTGCTGCGGATGTCGGGATCAACGTCTTCCTCGACCCACTCAGGGGGATTCATCAGCCGCCAGGTGAAGGCCGATTGGTGTAGATCGAGTCGTAGCGAACCCTGTTCCCCTCCTCGTCGATGAAACTCAGGGATTGCTGAAACAGCCCCGGAGGTGGCGCACCCGGCGGTACCACGGCCTCCAGGATATAGAGACGGTTTTCGTGCAGATAGATTGCGGCGAAAGTACGGGATTGATCGGAGTTAGTCAGTTGTAACTGATGTCCTTCGACGAGGTCTATGTAGTGCCATGCATCATACGTAACATTGGCGTCCCTTTGACGGAATTGCCACGCCGCATAGGCGATGGATGCCTGCACATCAATCTGCCAGTAAATTGGCAGGCTGTCGGCTTCAGTCTTATTGGTTCGTTCCTCGTGTATTCTCTCCGCATCTGTGTAATCGACCACAGTGACTGAGTAACGGTTGGGGCCTTCTTCGTACGTATAGACCCGCCCTGGGAAGATGGCCCCATACTCCGAGGGGTAGGTGATGTCCCGCACCTGAGGCTCGCCGGGGAGATTGACACTGAAGCGATCCTCTAAACTGACGTGGGTTATCCAGCTTTGCCCGAAGGCCGGCTGTGAAATAAACAGGACGATCGCTGCTGGAATGAGTCCGCTAAGCCGCATCACTCCTCCTCCCAAGATACCCACCTCGCGCAATAGTGCCAGAAAAACGTATTCGCGCACAGAAGTTTCCGTACCAGGGGGAAGAAGTATCGGTTTCTCATTGTAGTCATAGGGAGTACACCTCATGCCGACCGCATTGATCGTGGGCGCTAGCCGGGGAATAGGGCTCGAACTCGCCCGTCAATATGCTTATGCGGGATGGCGCGTGCACGCAACGACCCGAGACCCGGGAAATCCAGGCGCACTGGGACAGCTGCCCGGAGATGTCATGCTGCATCAACTCGAAGTCCGTGATGCACACCAGATTGCAGATCTATCGAGGGCCGTTCAAGATGAAGGCATCGACGTCCTGATCCACAATGCGGGCGTAGGGGACGATATCCTGCCCCCCGATGAGGTCAAGCAGATCAATGCCGATGCACCATTGAGAGTGGCAGAAGCACTGTTGCCTGCCGTTGGGCGCAGCACGCAGAAAAAAGTGGTCCTGATGACAAGCCAGCTTGGGGCACGCCGCGGCAGCTTCCATGACCTGGGTACATACGGGGACTCCAAAGCGGCATTGAACGACGCTTTCCGTCGGCGGGCGCCGGAATGGGCCCGCAAAGGTCTAATCGCAATCGTCATGCATTCGGGATGGGTCCGTACAGACATGGGCGGTCCCAATGCTCCACTTGGAGTCGGCGATAGCGTGGCCGGGATCATAGGCGTCGTTGACCGCTTAACACCTGCCGAACATGGCCGTTTTTGGACTTGGGACGGGCGGGAACATCCGTGGTGACCTGTAGGCGTTCGCAGAGGCTCGCGCGAACTCGGGCCGAAGTTGAGGATTGGTGATTCTCAGCGCTTCTCGGAGCTTCCGCCGAATAACAAACAAGGGTGTACGTTTTTCGTTGACAAAGATACATACGGTCATAATAGTCACGCACGTCCGCAGTCACGTCGGCAATGCCGACAGTCACATGGATGCTTCAAACATATAACTACGAGGGCTTAGGATGATTGGTTCCCTGAAACCGATGATGGGCGTTGTGGGTGGCGTGTTGCTTTTCGCTATTGCCGCGTTTGCCTTTGATGACCCTGTGCCTGTTCCGGAACCGGGCACACTCACCCTACTGACGGTCAGTGGTGTGGGAACTGCGATGGGCGGCATAGGGTGGTATTTGGCTCGTCGCCGCCGTCGCAAGTAACGCTTCTTCAACCCCCCAACCCAATCAGGATTCGACCGCCCTCGACAGCCCTGTGCCCCATGCTGATCGGACAACGGGGCTGATGAAACATGACACGAACCCGAGCTCAGGCACGACGGACAACTTCAGTTGCCGCCAATCGCGAAAAATTGCCCTCCGTCCCAGCGACTGGGCGCGCGGTTGCCGTAGGCGATTCGGCAATGCCGCCGCGCGTGGAAGTCTTGGGATCCCGTGGGGGGATCGGCGTGCTTCGACCCGACGGTGTTATTAAGTTTCAGTGGCTTCACCATCCACGACCCTAGTTGTAGATGAACCACGGGCTGCTCCGGACCTGATTACGAGAGCCCTCCCATCTTCATCCGGAGCATTGCGGATGTGGGGCCACCAAGATAGGAGGCTGTGGTGCCCGAGACAAGAACCCGACCCGGTCAATTCAACGCGCTGGGGATTTTCAAGCTCAGTTTAGTGTTCGTACTAGGATCAGCAGCAGCGGCCTGTTCTCCTGCGGATCCGGACCTGCTTCCCCTCGTCCTGAATGTGCCGTCTCGGAGCATGACCAAGTTGCCCTTTGTGATAGCCGAGGACCAAGGCCTGTATGAAAAGCACGGCCTGGATGTCGAGCTGAGAATGTCCCCGCCCGAGTTCGAAGGCGGCAGAAATGCGCAGCTCGACTTCTGGTCGAGGGTCTGGAGAAGATTGGGGCTCCGTGAATTCCGGCAAAACGACATTTTCATTGACGGTCATACACCCGTGATCGTCGAAATGACACGTACAGCGGGATTCCCGAAACGGATCGCCTTGGCGGCCACCGACTGTTCGGTTCGCTACTATGTTGTCGGCCGACCTGGCATCAGTCGCCTGGAGGAACTCAAAGGCAAGCGTCTGGGCATAAACGCCGATCGCAGCACCGCTGGATTCTCTGCCCTCCGGATGATAGAGCGAATGGGATGGGACCGGGACCTGGACATCTCGGTGATGCGTCCGGGAGGATTCGATTCATTGCGGGATGGCTTGGTCGACGCTGTCGTGGGCGGTGATGGGTTAATTGAGGCGGCAGAACGGGAAGGCGGCTTCCCAGTTCTGGTAGACACACGGGTCTGGAACGATCAGCTGGCCGGCAACAGTATCTTGGTGCACCCGGAGTGGTTGGACGATGAAACCAATCGGGAGGCCGCCCGTCGTTTCCTCAAAGCCACGGTTGAGGCCCTGGCTCTATTCCATCAGCGGCCGGAGTTGGTTCTCAATGTGATGGCGCGCTGGAACGGTATCACGGACAGGGAACTTGCCGAAACGAGATACGAGAGAGCGGACTATTTGCCGCGCAAGCCCTGCCCGTGTCGTGAGGGAATCCAGAACACGCTGGCACTCTATGATTCGAACGAGATGCGGCGGTATGCGGCGGAAGACTTATACGACGACAGCTTCATTCGTGAGCTGGACGAGAGCGGCTTCATTGACAGTCTGTATAATTAGTGTGGCGACGTTTGAGCCTGTTTGAGCTTTGTGGTTGCCTTGTGGAATCGTGACCGACGGCCCCGCCCGGGGGCTTGGGTCTCCGGGCAGACCCGGTGCGTCGTGAGCTTGTCTGAGGCCCTGAAGCTCGGGGGTCGGTCCCGTGACCGGGGGCTGATGTCCTGTCAAATCGTTGGCGGTAGTTGACCTTGCCCTCGACAGATCAGGGCAGGGATCATTTCTCGAGATTCTTGCTCTGAACGGGGTCTGGCCCATCAACCGAAGGGGCGTCTTCGAGAGGCTCAGGCAAAGCCGTCGAGCCGACACCGTGTCAGCAATGCTCAATCTCAATTCAATTTCGCCCACGCGCTGGCTCGAACAGGTCGAAACACATCTGGACGAAGTGCTGATTGACCACGCTCATTGCGAGAAAAAAGCGGCCGGCACCGCGATGAATCTGATCTTTGCCTACGTCGACAACGAAGAACTGTGTCGCGATATGACGGTGATCGTCAACGAAGAGCTTGAGCATTTTCACATGGTGCTGGAGCTTATCAAGCGCCGGGGCATTCTATTCCAGCGCAACAAGCCGACTCTCTATGGTCGGAAACTGCACGATCTCGTTCGGAAGTCAGAACCCGAGCGGGCAATCGATCGGTTGCTCGTTGCAGCCTTGATCGAAGCACGTTCGTGTGAACGCTTTGGCCTGTTGCGTGAGAACCTCAATGATCGGGGGCTGGCTGATTTCTACGATAGCCTCTTTGAATCCGAAGCCCGCCACCACACCATTTACGTGCGGCTCGCCAAGACGTATGGTCGTGAAGACGTGGTTCGTCAACGTCTGGATACTTTAGCTGCTGAAGAGGCGAAGATCATCGAGACCGGAAATGATTTGCCGCGAATGCACAGCTGACGAACTCAAACCAAAAAGGGTGCCGCAGAAATGGGGACTGATTGGGGTAGGGTGAAGTCCACAGGCATGCGCCCGATTGGCGCCGGAATCAGGGATCCATACCTGGGGCTTGGCGAATGGTCCCGTTATTTTGGGACATGTCGTGCCCCGTCGTGTGGACCCGAATCGCTGCCTTGTGTCCAATCCTGGAAGAATCGAAGATGAATTGAAGATGATTTGAAGATGCATTGAACCGTTCTTCCACATGGCGCCGACCTCGCCTTCACTCGACTCAATGCGACTTCGCTGCTTTCGCTCTATACATCGCGCTGTCCGCCCGGCGCAACGTGGTCTCGAAGTCCTCGCCAGGCTCCCAAGTGGAAACCCCGACCGAAACCGTGGCCCATGTATCTGCAAGCGGTTTGTCGGCTACAGCCAAGGCGAGTCGGTAGGCGACTGCTTCTGCTTCTTCTTGAGACGTTTTTGGCAGGAACGCCATCAACTCATCGCCCCCCACCCGAACCAGTATGTCACCCAGCCGGAGCTGATCTTCAAGACGTCGGGCAAGATCGGAGAGCAGTCGGTCTCCGGCCTGGTGCCCGCCCGGTCCATCGTTGACGCGTTTCATGTCGTCGACATCGAGATAAGCCAGTGAAAAAGGTTCCATGTGCTGGGCGCAGCGCGCGACTGCCCGGGCGCCTTCAAGTCGGAGCCAGCGCCGGTTCCGTAGGGCCGTTAGCGGATCCGTTTCGGCCTCAATGGTGAGCTTTTCCTCTCGCTCCTTCAGCGACGTGATATCCATCACGATCCCCCGGATGCCGCACACATTGCCGCCGCCATCTAGAATTGCAGAACCTCGTGCAAAGAGCCATCGGCAGACGCCGTCGGAACGGATGACCCGGTGCTCGATATCTTCATAGTGAGCGTCCTTGACGAACCGCTCGATGTTTGCGGCCACCGCTTCACGGTCTTCGGGGTGGATGCACTCCAAATAAGCTTGGTAGTCAGCCGGATTTTTTTCTGATCGAAGAGCAACCGGGTTGTTTCATCCCACTCGACGCGGTCGTTCACCCACGCCCAGCATCCCACACGACTCTCTCGCAGAACACCATCAAAACTGGACACGCCTCCTCCTCCTCAACTTTGCCTCGGAAGACCCATCCCGAACCCGCCGGTATGAATGTTTCCGGTCGCTAGCACCACGGGCACCAGTACCAGGGAGGGCGGTAGAAGGTGATCAAACGGCCGCACGTGATGACCGCGATCCAACACAACAGGGATGTCAACCCGATGATTCTGGCCGCCCGAGGGGGTTCATCTTCCAATTTCAGCGCTTTGACCTTGCCGTAGACGACAACGTAGAAAACGAGGACGTTGACCCCGGCCAGGCCCATGAACAGCATCTTGAGCTGAAACGAAGGGTTGTACATGTACTGGTCGGGGAAGCCGGATAAGAACATGATCCCGGTGGAGACGTTGATGAGGTATCCGAAGATGCCAAACGGCACCAAGCGGTGCAAGGCGGTCAGCGGGACACTTTTTACCAGACCGATCAACCTCAGGTCGAACATCCCGACCGTGCCGATCAGGAGGGACAGACCGATGAAGTGGACGCTCTCCGCCGCGCGCCACGCCCACCAGCTTTCGCTCATGAAAGCGGACACAGAGGTGTTGTCGATCCAGATCCGGAACGATTCCATGAATGCTTCCATTTCAGTCTCTGACCGTCTTCATGGGAGTAGGCCCTAGAAATTCAGCTGGTCTACCGTTAAACGGGTCGCGGTGTAGGCCAGCAGGCGGCCCGAAGTGACCGCTCCACACCACATAACGATCGAGACGCCCGCCAGGAGCCTGGCTTTCCCCGAGACGGAATCCTGTTCCAGACCACGGTTCTGCAGTACCCGGACCTGGAACCAGCGCATGTTCACCATAGCCAGCAGGATCAGCGCGAGCTTCAGGTAAAAGATGGGATTCGTCAGGGCCTTGGTCGGATACGCGATCAACAACAAGATCCCTGATATCGCGTTTACGCAGAAACCAAACCACATGACCGGGAAGAATCTCTCCATCGAAGACACAGGGATACTCCAGGCAAACCCGAGTATTCGTAGATCCAGGGCGATATTGCCTCCCGCCAGGAAGGCCATGCCCACGGCGTGGAGAACCAGGACGCCCGGAAACGCAAACATGGTTGGTGATTCCACCAGCCAGGTGCTCAGGGCGCTCTGTTCCACCCACCGAAAAAGAGGGTCGAAGTTCATGCGTTGCGGTTGCGCGTTTACACGGCGGAGTCTACCCCATCGTTTAATGCCAAGCAAGATGTGGCTGGTGGTCGAAGCAGGTGAGAAGATCGGTTCCACGCGCGGCGACTGGAGAAAGACGTTTCCGGGAACGTGGACAGCGGATGGGCTGATGTCCGGACCGGAGATTGGATCTGGCGATGAGCGGGCAGCTCCATGTGAGTCGATGGGCCGGGATCGTGGATGGGCTTCAATTAAACGCTCGAAGTTGATCGGAGTTAGCGCCTAGAATGCAAAGGGCCTCGGTCAGGTCAATAAATGGTGATCCGTAGGCGCCTGGGAGATCCTGTCGCTCGCAGATCAGCTTCCTTTCGATGTGGACTCCGTCGACAGTTTCTGATACTTCATTGACCACGGGTGCCCGGGGAAAGCGAACTGGCTGTTTCCCCGCTGCGAGAGACAAATGATTTCTAGCGGCGGATAGCCCAATGACAAGTCGCCAGTGACTGAGAAACGCAAGGGAGGACGCGATGCGAAAAGAAAATTGTTTCCTATCGGTACTAGTGTAGCCGTCGTTAATGTAACATTCAGCTTTCCTACGTCTGAGTATATATGAGGAGAGCACCGACGATTAAATTGGACATTCCTGTGCGGAAGGAACTGGAGCGACTGAGCCGAAGCCGCAGTGTGGCGGTCCGGTTGGCGGAACGATCTCGAATTGTCTTGCTGGCCGCCGGGGGTCTGGACAATCAGGAGATCGCTGCCAAGTTGGACATCACTCGTCAAAAGGCCGGACGTTGGCGCGATCGTTTCGTTGAAGATGGCCTCGGGGGAATGACGCTTCCCGCAGTGGACGGATTCCCTCGATCGGCCGCCGGAAGCGGGCCCGGATCGTGAAGAAGACGGTCGAAGGGAAGCCTCCGAACGCCACGCACTGGAGCCGGTCCTTGATGGCCAGGGCAACCGGCGTCAGCGAGTCCACGGTAGGGAGAATCTGGCGGGCTCATAAGCCTCATCTGGCACGCACCTTCAAACTTTCCAACGACAAACAATTTGTCGGGTTGGAGGATGTGGTCGGTTTGTATCTGAACCCTCCGGAAAACGCCATTGTTTTGTCCTGCGAAAGAGCGAACTGGACTGTTTCCCCGCTGCGAATACGCTGGACGACGGGACCTGTATGCCGAAGCATCGTCATTGGATCCGGTTTCTCAATCAGAAAACGTTCCGGCGAAAGATCCATATCATTTGCCAACTAATCAGACAAGTCGCCACGCGCTTTCAGTGACTGAGAAACGCAAGCTTCTTCCGGGAGGACGCCTGATGGCGAGGAAAGTCGGGGGTCAAATCATTGTTTCCTATCGGTACTAGTGGTTCTGGGCTTCGGTCTCAATTCCTTCGCGCTGCAAGGGGCGCAAGATCCGGCTTCGCTGCTTTTCCGTGAAGATTTTAAGGCGGGACCCGCTGGCCAGGTACAGTTGACGCAGGACGCTTTGACGAATCCGAATCTGGAGCTCAAGGTATACGGACCCGGTTCAAGACCGGGAGTCGGCAGGGATTCCGGGCTGCTGCTGGGTAACGAGGGAGACCCCACCTCCGGCGGGGAACTGGTGAGCGTTGTCTATACGGGCGTTGCCCAAGGAAATTGGGCTGTCATGCTCAAGGATAGGAATAACATTCTCGACTTAAGGGGCACCGGCCGGCTTCGCTGGCGGGTCCGGCAGAGAAGTCTTCACCAGATTCGTCCGCTCATCAAGCTTGCGGATGGAACCCTGCTGGTGGGGGACTATCAGGAGCCCCTTTCGACCTACTTGCGCGGGAGCGAGGTGTACCTTGTCGACGTCCCCCGATGGCGGCCCTTGAATCCAGACACGATGTATGAAGACCGCAACGTACGGGGGCAGCCGCTCTGGAAGACCGACGTGGACTTGAGCAGGGTTGACGAGATCGGCTTCACCACACTGACGGCAGGCGCAGGCCATGGTACGTCGGGGAATCTCATCGTCGATTGGGTCGAAGTCTACGGCACCCCCGTAGAGCGGACCGGCTCCCAGAGCCAGGGGCGGTAACCCTCCATTGAGTTGGTGTTGAAAAGGAACGGCCAGCCGTAGTTCGCCCCCGATTCGAGGATGTTGACCTTGTCCCCTTCGTGTGAGAATAAGGTCGCGATGACGAGCTCCGGCGACAAGCAGACGGCACCATTGAGCGACACGAACGGTCAGTTTGGCGCTCCCGGGCTGTTTACAGCCTGGGAGCGGCGCACGCGGCTCTGGGCGCTCGTCTTTGCCGCATCGACGCTGGTGGTGTCTGCGCTGGCATCATTTGTGCTGATCCGTATGGGTTGGCCGGCTGGAATCACGCTGGTGCTGGCCCTAGTCCTGGTGTTCGGGGTGTACGTTTGGCAGACTGGGAAAATCCGCCGCCGCCAGGCGATCCTGCGTGAACCATTCCCGCCGGAGTGGGAAGCGGTGCTCCAGGGGGACGTCGTCTTCTTCCGGGTGCTGGACGCGGTGGCCCAGCAGCGATTCCGCATTCAACTCCAGGTGTTCTTGGGAGAGAAGTCGATTACCGGCATAAAAGTGCGGGTCGACACGACGACACGCGTGCTGGCCGCCGCCAGCGCCATCATTCCGATCTTCGGATTTCCCGACTGGGAGTGGGGCCAGATCAACGAAGTTCTGATCTACCCGAACCGGTTCGACGGCAAGTTTCAGTTCGGCGACAATCGGGATCACAACATCCTCGGAATGGTTGGGACGGGTGGCATGAACGGACTAATGATTCTTTCCAAGCCTGATCTGATCGAAGGCTTCCGGAACGCGACCGACAAGCGAAACGTGGGCGTCCATGAGTTCGCACACTTGGTCGACAAGACCGATGGGGTGATCGACGGTGTGCCCGAGGTGGGACTCGACCGGCAGGCAATCGGGCCCTGGATTGATCTGGTTCGACGCAAGATGGCCGAAATCGAGGCCGGGACATCCGACATCGACCGCTATGCGCTGACAAGCGAAGTGGAGTTCTTCGCCGTGACGTCGGAGTACTTCTTCGAGCGACCCGGTGTCCTCGAACGCAAGCATCCGGCCTTATACGCGGCTCTCGAGCGAGTGTTCAACCAGGACCTGCGCACGCGCTCCCTCCAGTGGCAGCGCGTATTGACGCAGGGTCGGCCGAAGTTCGGCCGCAACTCGCCGTGCCCGTGCGGGAGCGGACTCAAGTTCAAGAAGTGCTGTCTCCAGTGACCCTGTATCGGCGACGGTTTTGGCCTTGTCTGCATAGCGGACAGAAAGAACAGTCCCCGGCTGAAGAGACCGACACGGATGCCGCCGGGCCAGATCATGGCCCGATCACGGGACTCGCCGCGGGGGGATAGTCTGCCGGGTTCATTTTCATCCCTCACCCGCTTCTTCAGTCTTCCCGTCTCCCCGCATGCCGAACTTAACACGATGGAGTGTCATCAATCATGCACACGGACCCTGACTTCTTCGAAGAAAAGCCGCTTATTACGACGACCCCCTCCCTACATTGTTGTCGTGGGACAGGTTATCTAATCACTACTGGAGTCGGCCGCAGAGTTGCTGATCCCGGAAACTTGTCATCGGGTTAGAGTATCAGCAACGTTGAGGAACGGAGTGGAGTGCCCCAGGCCCGGCGCGAGGTGGGGCTGGTGTCGGGGCCCCGGACGAAGACGACGAAGACGACGAAGACATCTAAAGCATATGAAGGACATACAGCAGGTCCAGCAAGGCTACACAGACAGCGTCGACATCCTGGACGCTGCCGGCGATGAAGAGCAGCTGATAATGATCGAGAATGCACCGTCGATGAACGAACAGGCAATCCAGGAGACTGTCACACGGCCATACACCGATTTTGTCAGAACACGTCAATTGGGCCCCCCGCGCGTTATGACCGGCAAAGAGCGTCGCCGGATCGATCCGCAGAAAGGCATGATCAAGGTGCTGGAGCGCAACATCGATATCTTCGTGTCGCGCTTTTTATATCCCCATTTGAGCCGTGTTTGGCATCCCTACAGCTGGTTGCTCAGGAAGCGTTTCAGTTTGGCTGAGGCGTCGGTTTCACCCGCGAACTGGCCTCGAGATATCGATCCGATTCGAGTACTGTTCATCTCGGATATCCACACCGGAATATTCCTCAAACCGCAGACGTTGTCTGAAATTGTTGACGCACTCATGGTACTTGACCCGGATCTAGTAGCGATCGGCGGCGACATCGTAACGGGCCATTCGAGCGAGGTTCGCCCTTACCTTGATGCCTTCGCTCCGCTGTCGGGGGCTCCGCTTGGCGCATGGTATTGTTACGGAAATCACGACTACTTCGACGGGGATCCCGAGGGGATCGCAAAGGACCTTCGCTCCATCGGAATCACTACCCTGAGAAATGAGTCGGTGGTCCTCCGGCACGGTCAGAGGAAGTTCATTCTTGGCGGCATTGACGACCTGATTCTCGGCAAACCGGATTGGAACCGCTTGCTTTCTCAACATGGCCCACCTCACCTTCTCTTGGCCCACAATCCGGATCAATTTTTCGAGGCGGAAGCCAACGGTATTGCGCTGACGTTGTCCGGCCACACCCACGGCGGCCAGATCCGTCTTCCCAACCGCACCCCCATCATCCGACAAAGCCTTTTCTGTCTCGATGAGGGTATTTATTCATTTCGTTCATCGATGCTGACCGTTTCGCGTGGGCTGGGTTGCGTCGGATTGCCCTGGCGCTGGGGTGCGGACCCGGAGGCAGTTTTGATCGATATCCTGCCGCAGTGAGACCGCTTGGACGTTTGCATTCAGAGGCGGCACAAATCGGTGTGCCGGGAAATCGGCGGGCGATCCTCGGACTGAGGTTTGCCCCTACACTGGCGACCAGGAGCTGCAGGGTAGTCGGGTCGTGTACACGTCCACGATAGCTCAAATCAAATAGAGATCACGGTCCTGGCGGCAGTGTCAACTTCACACGTACGCATCAAGATACCAGCGAATTTCTCAGCGTCACGCTGCTAGTCCCAACTTCCAGGATTGTGTCAGAATTATTCGGAAGACGTGCACCGAGTGCTTCTTGATCTCTGCCTCTTGACTACCCGAATCCACCGTTGATCAAGCAGCCGGTTTCGATGTCATTATTCCAAAGAACGTATCGATTTCATCGCCTTTCGAGCGGAGGTAGGCTTCGACTTCGGCCTGGGATTCCACAGGCGCCTCTTCGGATTCCCCAAACAATCCAAGGTCTGCACCGAGTGCCGCCTGTTCCACAGCTCGAATCATGTTGGAAATCGAACCTTCGCCACCGGTGTGGTGTTCACTGATTCCTTCGATCAGTACATGAGGCAGTTGCCATCGGTCGGCAAACCAACCACCCGCCTGCGTGTGATCCACTTCGAGAAGATTCTGCTCAGCTTCCTGCCGACAGCCTGTTTCCACGATCCGGTGTTCGACATCTCGGTACGCCTCAGGGAGGACAGTTTCCAGAACGAGCACGCCGACATCATGCAGAAGCCCCGCGCAAAACGCATCGTCACCAGATACAACAGCGTAGTGTTCCGATAAAAAAGAGGTTCCGAAGGCCACTGCGATCGAGTGCCTCCAGAAGTGTTCATGTCCAACGTCATTCTCCCACGCGTCCTTAACGAAAGCGCTAAGGGCCAACCGCCTAAGCGTCTCAGTCCCCACAACCGTGACCGCGCGATGAACTGAGCTGACTTGCCCTTGCTGACCATAAAGGGCACTGTTGGCCAACCCGAGAAGTTTCATGGTGAGGGAAGGGTCTTTTTTGATGGTTTCTGACAGTAGCTTAAAGCTATCGTTTTCCTGATTGGTCGCGCTCATAATCTGTTGCGCGACGATTGGCAGAGTCGGCAGATCTTTTGTCGTATAGATGCATTCCTTGATTTCTTGGACACGCATAGCTTTGCTTTCCGGTGCGCCGGAGACTCCCGGCGCTAAACATCGCGCCTTATCCTTCACGCACTCGGGTAGAGAATCAGTCCTTCGGGTGATGGCTCGACAATCTGAGAATCGGCCAGTCACCACGATAACTTTAGAAAGAGCAGCAGGCGTCCTGAATCAGAAGTCCGGTGCTTGACGGTTTCGTCCGGGTGATAGTGAAGCCCGCCGGAATAGAAGGGATCGGGCTGAAACGAAACCCGACTCGTGAGGAAGCCCGTATCCGTTTAGTGACGGTTCATTAGTACGTTCGAGTTGTGCCACCAACAGATGAAATATGTGCCGTTTCCGATTTCCGCCGGGTGTTCCGGCTGTTCGGGCGAACCGACCAGAAGTGCGTCACAGCAGATAGGTCTTTCGCAATCTGGGCAGACGATGACCCCACCCTTTAGCGACGGTTCATCAGTGCGTTCGAGCCTGCAGGAGCAGTAGTCGTTCATAGCGCGCCTCATAGTTGTCCTTGAACGGGTCTCCTATTGTTATCGGCAAGACTTCGGCCAGCCTTTAGTCAAAATCCTTGCGTGCAAACGAAAACGGTTCGCTGAGAGCGAGGGCCAAGTGGAGTGACGCTGTGTTGACCTGCTGCAGGAAGGAGGTGGGCTGGGTAGGAGTCCGCCATCGCGGGGAGAAACATAATTCAGAAGACTGCCATGGCGATTCCACAACGAAGCAGGCTGCCACATCCAGTGTGATGTCCACCGCATGAGTGTGGGCCCGCCGGTGCCGACGACGGAGAGCGGGAACTGGCCGGTGGCAAGGGTCGGAATTGTGAGGACGCTGGAACCGGAACCCCCGGGGCTGACGGGCGGGGTGAAGAAGGCCCCCGGGGAAGGCCGGAAATGTCAGGGTGACGTTGGAGGATCGAGCACATCCAGCGTGATCCCCACCGCGTGGGTGATCACCCCGACCGTTGTCGTTGTGAAATCCCAGTCCGTCGCCAGCTCCAAGCCTGCAAATGAATTTCCAGACGTGTCGTCAATCGCCGTTGCGTCGATCAGCACGTGATAGGCAGTCCCGTTGGCGAGCGTTCCCGCCGGATCAATTGAAAGCATCGGACCCGACACTGACACCTGCCCCGTGTTCACGGGAATGGCCTCAAATGTCCCGACGCCCGTCTCGACGATCGTGATGTTCCCCGTTCCCTTCACCACGTTTTCATTGAACGTCACCACAAGGTTTGTCTCGACCGCCGCGCCGGGCGTGCCGTAGGTACCGTGAATCAGTATGGGGAACGAACCGGTGGCGACGGTCGGAAGGGTGAGGACGCTGGATCCGGAAGCCTCTGTGATGACGGATGGGGTGAAGAAAGCTCCTGGGAAGTCCGGAACAGTCAAGGTCACGTCGCTGGTGAAGCCGGCCACAGGTGTGACATTGATCTGGAACAGGGCGTCATTACCAACGGTCAATTCGACAGCGGACGGTGAGACCGTCAGAGCGAAGTCCGGGGGCGGGGGAACCACGTCCAGTGTGATGTCCACCGGGTGGGTGAGTAACCCGCTGGTCCCAATGACGGAGAGCCCGAACGCGCCCTTGGCGACGGTCGGAAGGGTGAGGACGCTGGAACCGGAACCCCCGGCGATGACCGATGGGGTAAAGACGGCCCCGGGGAAGTCCGGAACGGTCAATGCCACGTCGTCGGTGAAGCCGGCAAGAGGTATGACATCGACCTGGACGTGGCCGTCATCGCCAACAATCACCTCCAGTGTCGACGGGGACACCGTCAGGGCGAAGTCGACGACAGTCAAGGTGAAGTCCAACAGGCGGATCAGCGACCCGCTCGTCCCCACGACGGAGAGCCCGAGCGTGCCCGCGGCGTCGGTCGGAACGGTGAGGACGCTGGAACCGGAACCGCCGACAATGACGGGTGGGGCGAAGACGGCCCCGGGGGATGCGGGAACAGTCAAGGTGACGTCGTCGGTGAACCCGCCCACGGGTGATACATCGATCTGGAAGAGGGCGTCATCGCCAGCGAACACCTCCACAATGGACGGTGATGCAGTCAGAGCGAAGTCCAGCGGATCGACCGTGACCGTCACCGTAGCCGAGGCGCTCAAGCCTCCGCTGTCTTCAATCGTGTAGCTGAAGCTATCGGTGCCGGTAAAGCCTATCGACGTCGAGTAGTTGATGCCATCATCGCTGGGGTCGGCGGGGGTGCCGTTATCGTGGATGAAGACCGTCCCCTGTGTACCGGTCGTGTCCACGCTGGTGATCGTCAGCGTGTCGCCCGGATCGGTGTCGTTGGCGAGCACAGCCAGCAAGTTGTTGGTGCTGTCTTCGATAACCGTAAAGGTGTCGTCCTGCGCTATCGGCGCCCCGGGCCCTTCATGGAACTGCGGGTTGCGGTACCTGACCGAAGTGTTCTGCCCCGCATCCGCATCGTCGGCAAAGAACAGATAGGCAAAGTCACCCGCCGGGTAATACAAACCCACCGGTATCACGTAATGCTGCCAGCCACCTGCGTACCCATAAAAATCCTGGATACTGTTCGTCCACGTCTGCGTCCCATAAATTTGAAACGCCTGTTCCGGAATTGCTGTCGCGAGCTGAGCTGGGTGTCCAAGCCGACACCGTTGATCTCCGCCGGCTCCCCATCGCTCCAGAAATCAAACTCCAGTACCGTATTCGGCGTCACCGTGTAGGGTGGCACCAACTCAATCGTTTTCCAGGCGTTACCCGTCAGGTGTAATGTCGCTCCGCCATCTTCGACCGTATACGCTGTCGGGTGCCCATGTTCACCATCCTCATCGCCTGCATAACTCTGTATGGGGACGCCAGTGAAACCGAGAAAATAGACCACATCCAGCGTGATGTCCACCGTGTGGGTGCGCGACCCACTTGTCCCCACGACGGTGAGCGGGAACAAGCCACTGGAGTCGGTCGGCAGGGTGAGGACGCTGGAACCCGCACCCCCAACGATGACGGCTGGTGTGAAGACGGCGCCCGGGGAGGCTGGAAGAGTCAAGGTGACGTCGCCGGTGAATCCGGCCAGGGGTGTCACATTGATCTGGAATTGAGCGTCATCGCCAACGATCACGGCCAGTGCCGACGGGGAGGCACTCAGCGCGAAGTCGACGACATCCAAGGTGAGGCCCACCGGTTGGGTGCGCGATCCGCTGGTGCCTACGACGGAGAGGGGGAAAGTGCCTGCAGTGTCGGCAGGCACGGTGAGGACGCTGGAACCCGTTCCCCCGACGATGACGGATGGGGTGAAGACGGCGCCTGGGTAGCCCGGCAGAGTCAAGGTGACGTCACCGGTGAAGCCGGCCAGGGGTGAGACATCGATCTGGAATACGGCGGCATCGCCAACGATCACCTCCAGTGTCGGCGGGGAGACCGTCAGTGCGAAGTCGACGACATCCAGCGTGATGTCCACCGGGTGGATGAGCGATCCACTGGTGCCCACGACGGCGAGGGGGAAAGTGCCCGCAGTGTCGGCAGGCACGGTGAGGACGCTGGAACCCGTCCCCCCGACGATGACGGATGGGGTGAAGACGGCGCCTGGGTAGCCCGGCAGAGTCAAGGTGACGTCACCGGTGAAGCCGGCCAGGGGTGAGACATCGATCTGGAATGCGGCGTCATCGCCAACGATCACCTCCAATGTCGGCGGAGAGACGGTCAGTGCGAAGTCGGCGACATCCAGCGTGATGTCGACCGGATGGATGAGCGACCCGCTTGTGCCTGAGACGGAGAGGGGGAACGTCCCCGCAGTGTCGGTCGGAACGGTGAGGACACTGGAGTCCGCACCCCCGACGATGACGGCTGGTGTGAATACGGCGCCCGGGGAACCGGGTAGAGTTAAGGTGACGTCGCCGGTGAACCCGCCCAGGACTGTGACATCAATCTGGAACTGGGCGTCATCGCCAACGAGTACCTGCATCGCTGCTGGGGAGACGGTCAGTGCGAAGTTGGCGACATCCAGCGTGATGTCGACCGGATGGATGAGCGACCCGCTTGTGCCTGAGACGGCGAGGGGGAACGTGTCCGCAGTGTCGGTCGGAATCGTCAGGACGCTGGAACCGGCACCGCCGACGATGACGGCTGGGGTGAAGACGGCGCCCGGGTAGCCGGCAAGAGTCAGGGTGACGTCGCCGGTAAAGCCGGCCAGGGGTGAGACACCGATCTGGAACTGGGCGGCATCGCCAACGATCACCTGTGTCGCCGACGGGGAGACGGTCAGTGCGAAGTCGACCACATCTAGAGTGATGTCGACCGGGTGGATGAGGGAGTCGCTGTTGCCTGAGACGGAGAGGGGGAACGTCCCCGCAGTGTCGGTCGGAACGGTCAGGACGCTGGAACCGGCACCGCCGACGATGACGGCTGGGGTGAAGACGGCGCCCGGGGAGGCTGGAAGAGTCAGGGTGACGTCGCCGGTGAAGCCGGCCAGGGGTGAGACATCGATCTGGAACTGGGCGGCATAGCCAATGATCACCTCCAGTGTCGACGGGGAGACTGTCAGTGCGAAATCGACCACATCCAGCGTGATGTCGACCGTGTGGGTGCGCGATCCGCCTGAGACGGCGAGGGGGAACGTGCCCGCACGGAACGGTGGACGGAGCCCGTGACGATGACGGATGGGGTAAAGACGGCGCCCGGGGAGAGTCAAGGTGACGTCGCCGGTGAAGAGGGGTGAGACAGGGTCGAACGTCCAATGCCGGTCAGAAGTCCGGCCGAGGTGGGTGCGCGAGACGGCGAGGGGGAACGTGCGCAGTGTCTGGAACGGTCAGGACGCTGGAACCGGCACCGCCGACGATGACGGCCGGCAAGGCTGATCAAGGTGACGTCTGAACCAGGGGCGTGACATCGATCTGGGGAGAACTGTCAGAGGCCGTGCGAAATCGACCACATCCAGCGTGATGTCGACCGTGTGGGTGCGCGATCCGCTGGTGCCCACGACGGACAGGGGAAACGTCCCCGTTACGTCGGCAGGCACGGACAGGACGCTGGAACCGGTCCCCCCGACTATGACCGATGATGTGAAGACGGCGCCCGGGGAGGCTGGAAGAGTCAGGGTGACGTCGCCGTCGAACCCGTCCAGAGGCGTGACATCGATCTGGAACACGGCGTCTTCGCCAACGAGCACCTCCAGAGTGGATGGTGAGGCATTGAGCGCAAAATCGACCACATCCAGCGTGATGTCGACCGGGTGGATGAGCGACCCGCTCGTTCCCTCGATGGTGAGCGGGAACGAACCTGGGACGACGGTCGGAATTGTGAGGACACTGGAACCGGCACCGCCGACGATGACGAACCACGGCGTCTTCGCCAGTCAATGGGACGACGGTCGGATCGCCACCAGGCGCGTGATTGTGAGGACACTGGAACCGGCACCGCCGGTAATAACAGATGGCGTAAAGACGGCCCCTGGAAACTCGGCAGTCGCATTGACTTCCTGCAGATTGAAGTCGTCAAGCCAGAGGTCACCCGTAGCGTTGGAGGCGATTCTCACCGTGTTCGCCAGAGAATTCGTGTAAACAAACGATATGGTTGCTTGCTGCCAAACCCCGTTAGTCCCGGGAAGGCTTTGCGACGCGACTATCTGTGTATGCGACGAATTTGAAATCTCCGCAACGATTCCGTTCAGGGAATCGGTTTTGTGCCACAGTGTCCATTCGTAGGTCTGATTGAGTTGCAAGTTCAAAAACTGGTAGAAGTACAGGCCCCAGCTGCCGGGAGAACTGATAGTGATCTTCTGGGCTGACCCAGAATGGCCAGCCGCGTCGATGGACGTGGAATACGATGTGGAGGCAGAGGCAGCCAGGCTCCAATTTGTAGCTAGATCTCCTGTGACGTCTTCAAAACTGGGATTCACCAGGAGGTTTGCTGAGGTCTGCGTCGCAAAATTCAAGGCAACATCACCGGTGAAACCCGGTTGGGGTATGACATCGATCTGGAAAACGGCGTCATCGCCAACGGCCACGGGGAGTGTCGAGGGTAAGGCAATGAGGGCGAAATCCGGAAGGCTGAGGGGACTCAACATGACGCGGGGCTGTCGAGGGTAATGCCTGACTCGACCTCTGCCGGTGTCAGTCCCTGCTTGCCACTGTTTGGGACGATCGGGGTGACCTTCGCCGGGTCGCAGGTATACACCCCCACGTCGTCCAGCCACCAGCCCCAGTTGAATACGCTTTGGTCCAGGCCCATGCGCCAGCGGAATCGGACGTTGTGGCCCGCGAGAGAGGAGAGATCCAGGCGGCTCGAAATGTAGCCGTGGCTGTCGGAGACAAATGCTGCGCGCCCTGCCAGGGGATTGTCCGACATCGTGGTAATGACACCGCCATATCCGTTCGCGTCGAACAGCGAACCGGCGTCGATCCAGGTGGCGCCACCGTCCGTGCTGTACTCCACCACGCCTCCATCCCAATCGGGCGGTTCGAAACCGAACGCGTGCGTGAAATGGAGATATGCCCCCGCCGGGACCGCTACGCTTTCCAGTGTCACCACGGAACTGTCAGTCACCTCTCCTGGAAAATCATTGCCGTACAGAAAATTCTGACCCGAGTGCGCGAACCCTCCATACGGCGAGCCGAAGGTCCAGCGCTCCGTACCGATCGGGGTAAGGGTCGCGAAGTTTCCCGAACCCAGCTCGAGGTCGTCGAAGAAGACAGGACTGGAAGACTCGCCGGGCGCGCAGATCGGAGCGTAGATGTCGAATCCCGCCACGGGCTGCAGGTCCATTTCTACCGCAGACGAAGCGTTTTGCACCTGCTGGCAGTCGAGGGCGGTGATGCCACCCGTGCCCGCAAGGTTATTGCAAGCCTGGAACAGTGCGTCGTGGAGGTCCGCATAGTCGGCGCCTGAAGTGAGAAGGTTCGTCTGGACCTCGTAGTAGATGTGGGCGGTCTTGTCGATTCCCAGCGCCGCAACGGTGTGCCCGTTGAAGACTCCTCCGTCGACCAGGAGGCTCACAGCCTTGTTGTTGATCCCGCTGTTGTGGTGGACGCCACCGTTGTCGGCCGGACCGGGATGATAGAGCGGGCTGGTCACCCGGTCGGGATCACCGAAAGCGGGAGGATTCTCCATATCGCGAATCGCGCCCAGGCCAGTGAGGTCTTCTCCCAGCATCCAGCGCTCCGCGGTCGAGTCGTTTCCGGTGCCATTGGTCAAATCAACGAATTCGCCCCACATGTCGGAGAATGACTCACTGATGGCGCCGGACTGATAGTAGTAAAACAGGTCGGAGGTTGAATCAGTAAATCCATGGGTAAACTCATGGGCGACCATGTCATCGGCCATAGCAAAACCGAGGGCATCGCCGTACACCACCTGGCTGCCGGTCCAGAACGTGTTTGCATAGCCGGAACCGTAACGCACCGTCGAGAGGAGCTTGTGTCCCGCACCATCGATGCTGTCCCTTCCGTGCGTTGCAGAAAAGAATCGGTAAGTGTCCGCTGCATGATTGTGGGCGGCAACGGCATGGGTGTCGCCGCCAGTACAGGTCGGATTGGATTCATCGCAAACGAGCGTGCCCGGCAGAATGGTTTCGTTGCCGGCCGTATAGGTTTCTCGATCCAGAACCGATTCGATCTAGTTGAAGTGCAGGGTCACCGACCCGTGGAGCGCGTCGACAAGCACCAGGACGCGGATTGGCAGCAGTGGGCCAGCGCTGAGGTTCATCCTCCAGACCAGTACCGGAGGCGATCCCGACCCCGGTCCGATCAATGCCGGATCGTAGATCCAGAGTTCCGCTGCGGTGGTGTTGAGACCCGCCGATTCCAGGCCGTATTCCTTTGAGACAACGTCGCGAGCGTTTCTGACCGCCGTGTCGGGCAATATGGCGGGCGCCATGCCGAACACGGTCGGCGGCGGACTGATTTCTCCAAAAATAGAAATGACATTGCCTTGGGCATCGATCTGGACGACGAGTTCTCCCCCGATCACGGGTATTGCGCTCCAGTGCTGCTGGAAACGAACCGATGTTCTCTGGTCGTCGACCTGCGTGATGCTTCTCAACTGCAGCTCGTTTGTGGGATCACTCAGTCCGAACAGCACACCGCAATGCTGGAGGTAGGATCGGGCAGCACTCTCCGGAGAAGCGGCGGCCTCCGCTGGCCTCGGGTGTGGAATGGGTTGGCCCGACGGTGTGCCGACGAAGCGGAGTAAGCCGGTACTCGAGTGGGCGCTGCTGCGCGCCTGGAATCCCAGGCAGTCGTCGCGGAGCGGGTTCGGAATCTGATTGAACACCGGCTGGCGAATCCGGCCGGGCGCCTGCGCAATCAAGGAGGGAACCAGGACGCCCAACAAGCACGCTATCGCGGCTGTGACACGCAACCATCCGAATCGCGGGCCGAATCGCGGGCGGGCGTCATCAGTTGACTCGATCATGTGCGAGTGCTTGAAATCATGCCTCCGCACCCCCGATGCGCTCCACCCGGTCCATGTGCGCACTGATGAGGGCGCCCGGCTCTGATTTCGTGTTTTCGGAAATCGGCCCCGGGCCTTCTCAGCGAGAACGGGACCTGTTGTGCCAGGCGTCGTTAAGTTCGGTGGCATCAAACTATCCCGCTGTCGACGTTCTCAGGGAGCCAGAACGCCTCGGCTCCGTCCCCGCCTAGGTCCGTTCCGCACTGAAGAGCATTCCGTGGCGTGCCAATGGTTTGACCCAACTGCCGCTCGTCCTCAACGACCCAAATTCGTTGATTTCTCATTTCGTCTTTCACATCAAAACGATATTTGTGGCTCGATCCCCAAAGGTGCCTACCTAGGAGTCTGCCCTTTACCTGTGCCGGAAATAGCATCCCCTGGTCCAGGTCCCATTCGCGAAATGTTTCAGCCATTCCCCAGCCTCGCCCATTTCGACGTCAACTTCGGTCCAACTTGGGTTATTCGGACAGACTCACAGCACGCGCCATTCCAAATAGTTTTCACAATGAAACTGCTTGATTAATAAGCTTTCCCTCGAGAGGTCAGGGAGATATTTCCCTGATACGGGAGTAATGAACCGGGAATAATTACCTGATTCGGGTTTTGGTTTGACGGAGGACTAGCTGACTGCGTGATCGGATCGTCCAGAGATTTATGGATCTGGCAAGAGCGCACCTCTCGGGCTGGACGCCCGATTCACGTCTCTCATCCCATTCACCTCCATTTGATCCAGTCGGCGCCAGCCCGGAGGGCGTCGTTCGGTGTGGAAGCCCGTTTCTGATCGTCTGTGGTCTGGCCTGGCATCCCCAAGGCCGGCACCGTCTCGGTGCGTGAGGTGAACATGGGCTCACGTTGCGAAACCGGGTGAATGGCCGGACCCGGGAAAGTCGGAGTCAGGGCGAAATGGGCCGAATTCTGAGTATGAAATACCATGCTCACGTACCGGGCAGTCTGCATATGGAGCGGATTGCCCGGACTCTTGATCGAAATGACGTCGGTGGCTACGGGCTGGACAGGCCCTCCGGATATCAGTCGATGGGCTGCCTGCCCATGTCGATCTGCTTGAGCGTTTCCAATTCGGTTCGAACCTGGTTGAGTTCGGCATTTACTCGCTCGATCTGGTCGCGGTGCTCCTTTCGTTCGCTCTCCAAGGCTTCAAGTTCGGACCGCAAAGTGTCGTTGAGGGCCTGCGATTGTAGCGCCAGATCGGTCTCAACTCGCTCGAGTGCGACATTCAGCCGTTCAATCTGGTCGCCCTGCCACTGTCTTTCGCTTTCCAAAGCATCACGTTCCGATTCTATGCCTTTCAGCTGCGATTGAAGCCCCAGAATCGCCTGGACTTCGGGGGCGAGCTCTGTTTGCGGAAACTGTTCAAGGAGGCGTGCGAGATACACGCGGGCCTGATTGAAGTCCCGGCCCGGGTTTTCCGGTAAAGCGTAGATTACGCCCAGGCGAAACAGGGAGCGTTCCTGTCTGAACTTCGACGGGGTGTTCTCGGAATCCGGATTCGAGAGAAGTTTCACGTAGGAATTGATTGCTCCCGTGTAGTTGCCCGCTGCAAACGAGGCTTCGGCTTCCTGATACGGGCTCGCTGGGGGAGGCGCAATGGGCAAAGGCACAGGCGCTTGACGATTGCAGCCATCGATCATCAGTGCCAGAAAACAGATCGCGGCAATGTGTCTGCTGATCGCAATTCGTCGGTGATTTATTGATGACTGCGTCATGAAGGATCCATTCTCGGTATTGCTGGCGCCCGTCCCTGCGTCGCGTGCACCAGGGGTCGCAACAGGGTAGTCGCCGCGTGTGCTGCGGCTTTGACCGGGAGCACCCGTGCAGGAAACTTTACGCGAAAGATACTGCCCCCCGGCAGGTTGTCTTCGACCCAAATCTTCCCCTCGTGCCTCTTCACGATGCTGTGGCAGATCGCCAGGCCGAGGCCAACTCCAGGGCGTGACGTTCCGCTCGTTGAGCGAAGCTGCCGGAAACGGTCGAAGATACGCTGCTTGTGTTTGTCCGGGACCCCGGGCCCGGAGTCGAAAACCGAAACCTGTATCTCGCTCTTGGCGTTGTCCCGCGCCGCCGATATCTGAAGGGCGATGCGAATTGCTGAGCCGCGCGGAGAAACCTTAATGGCGTTCTCCAGCAGGTTGCCGAGGACCTGCATGATGCGGTCGCCATCGCACTCGACCAGCAGCGAACCTGCCGGCAGATCTGTCTCGAGCCGAAGGTCCCGATCCTTCAGTGCCAGTTCGTAGTCTTCCACCGTCCTCTGGATGAGGGTGCCCAGATCGTTCGGTCTGCGTTCACACGTCACTATTCCCGCGTCCGTTCGCGCCAGCTCGAGCAACCCCCCGACCATGGATGACAGTTTTCTGTAGTTTCGGAGGTTCAATTTCAGCAATCGCTTTTGTTCGGGAGAGAGAGGTCCGGGAACTTCTTCGAGCATTAGCTGAACGACTTCGTCTTGATGACGCAATCGGCGATTTCAACTCGTGCGAGACTGACGACACGAAGTCTTTTTTCAGCTGATCCAGCTCCGCAAGACGACCGGCCATCGAGTTAAAGTTCTTTGCGAGTTCGCCAAATTCATCGTTTCGATCTTCGGAAATCTGGTGGTCAAAACGTCCCGCGGCAACGGCACGTGTGCCGCCCGTCAACCGATCCAGTCCGGTGCTGATCGAGCGGACCGTGAGGAAGCCCACACTGCCGGCCAGCAGCAGCGCCAGTGATCCGGCTGTCCATGAAACTCGTCGCGCCTGTTCGCTGACGAGACTCGATACCTGGACTTCCGCGTCGATGCCGCTTCCGATGGTGGCGTAAATCGTATCGACCCGTACGTACGTTCGCCGGATCTGGTTTTCGAGGGAAACCGGGAGGATAGTGTATGAACCGGCGGGCACCGTGGATTCTACCCGTTCGATATCAACCAAAAGATCCCGCCAGGCGGACTGCAATTGTTGTAGCGCCTCCGTTTCGGCGTCGGTGCGCGTGACCTCGCTCATCTCGACGAGATGGCCTTCGAACTGCGCTTCGGTGGCTTTGAGGAGATCACCGTAATCGGAATCACCCAGGAGGAGGTACTTGCTGAGTAATTCTTCGACCGCGCGCAGGTTCCCGTCCAGGCGCAGGGCTATAAGCGCGGCCTGAAAGTTGACTGACGAAAGCTCACTGCTGATCCGCTGTACCCTGTGAATGAGGAGCACCTGATAGGCTACAGCCCCGCCCATCAGCAGGATCAGAAGTGAGTAGCCAACGATGATTTTTGTCGAAACCTTCATCAATACCATCAGTGAGAGGACGGTGCCCGGTGTCGATTCTCCTCGCTAGCCGAGATCTCCGTCAGTCTCGTAACGGTGGAGCTTGTTTCGAATAGTCTTGACGTCGATCCCAAGAACGCGTGCCGCTTCGGCCTTGTTGTTGCCGGCTTTTCCCAGCGTCTTCACGATAAGCTCGCGCTCAGCAGCATCTACTGTCGCTGATCCGACCTTCAATACGATTTCTCCGGACCCAGGCACCCGCGTTTCGCAAATGTAGGGAGGCAGGTGCCGATCTTCCAGCCATGGTCCATCGGCCAGCACAACAGCGCGTTCGATGATGTTGCGCAGTTCCCGGACGTTTCCGGGCCAGGGGTATTTTTTCAGAAGGGCCAGCGCAGAGTCGCGAATGCCTTCAGCGGGCGTCTGATGTTTCGTGCGGAACTCACTGACGAAGCGCTGTGCCAGTAAGGGGATGTCGCTCGTCCGTTCTCGCAGGGCAGGCATGGCAATCGTGAACACGGCCAGGCGATAGTAAAGATCTTCCCGAAAGCTCCCTTTGCCGATTGCCTGCGTCAGGTTGCGATTCGTGGCCGCAATAATTCGGACATCGAAGGGCACTTCCTGCCGACCTCCAAGCCGGCGGACGCAGCCCGCGGCGAGGACGCGAAGTAACTTGGGTTGAACCTCCGGGGCCATGTCGGCGATTTCATCAAGGAAAAGCGTGCCGCGATTGGCGAGCTCGAAAGAACCGGGCCGCGGTGTCAGCGCTCCGGTAAACGCTCCCTTTTCGTGGCCGAAGAACTCACTTTCTACGAGTCCCTCGGGAATCGCGGCGGCGTTGACGGCGAGAAAAGGGTGGTCTGCACGGCGGCTCCGTTCATGAATGCGGCGGGCGGCCAATTCCTTTCCAGTGCCGCTTTCACCGGTGATGAAGACCGAGGCATCCGTCAACGCCACACGTTCTACCAGCTCAAACACCTCGCGCATCCTCTTGCTGGCTCCAGTCAGGCCACCGCTGTTGTTGTCTGCCGCCACCCGCCCCCGCAAGCGTTCGGATCGGCGGCGGGTCTCCACATCGCGGCTTGCGTCTTCCAGCAAAAGCCGAAGCTTGGTGTAGTCCAAAGGTTTGGTCAGGAAGTCCCGTGCACCCTGTTTCATTGCGTTGACGGCGTCTTCGACGCCTCCCTCAGCTGTCACGAGAAGAACCTGTCGGTGAGGATTGTCGATCTTCAATGCGCTCAGGAGTTCCAGCCCGGACAACTCTGGCATAACCAGGTCTGTCACAACGATGTCGGGATCGAATGTCTCTGCGAGCGCCCGCCCCTCGATCCCGTTACGGGCCGAACACACCTGGAAATCCCAGTTTCGTATGCGGATTTCCAAGGTGGCCCGCATTGCGGGATCATCTTCAACGACAAGAACTTTTGGGGTCTTCATAAACGTCGCACCTGCTGTGTGTGAGACCTAGCATAGCCGCGGGTGAGGGCTCGGAGCAAGGCAGATCATCGCATTTCTAATACCACGGAAACCAGACAAAAATTCCCGGATTCTGAATTTCCTTATGATCTCCGGGTCAAGCCTACTCTAGACGGAACCTATTGCTCCAGAGCCTGTTATCCATCGCGGCCCAATTGTGGCAGAACACGTGCGTGGCGAACACCAGCGTCTAAACAGCGCCACAGGTCAAAAAGGAGGACCGCGATGCGAATACACTGTCGAACCATGCGCGTGTTGCCTACATTCCTGGCAGCACTTTTCCTGGTAGCGGGATGCGCAACCCGAGGCTACGTCCGGAACGAGGTCGGGGCGCGCGCCGAGGCCTTGTCGGCTGAGATGTCGGCTGAGATGTCGGCTGAGATGTCGGCTGAAATTCAGAGTGTGCAGGGCGAAATCGCCGAGACGCAGGACGGGATCGAAGTTCTTAGAGAGCAGGCTGAAGGTCAGGACGCCCGGCTTGACGAGACCGAGGCGGCGTTGGCTCGAACCCGGGAAGATGTCAATGACGCGCGGGAGGGAGTGATTGCCGCGCAGGGCCTCGCCGGCGAGGCCATGAGCACGGCCGACACGGCCTTGGAGCGCAACACGATGTTATTTTGGATGTTCGGAAATCGCAATAGCTATGACGTTGAGACGGAGCTTCAGGTTCACTTCGGCTTCGACAGCGCTCAATTGAGTCCGGAGCATGGCGCGTTGCTGGATGGGGTAGGTCGCGAGCTTCAAGCGAATCCCGATGCCATTGTTGTTCTTGAAGGGCGAACGGACTCGACTGGCAACGATGCCTACAATGTCCGCCTGGGTGAGCGACGGTTGGAAGCGGTCCGGCAGCACTTGGTGATCGACCTGTCAGTTCCTGTGTATCGAATTCATGGTGTCAGCTACGGTGAGGCGAGTCCTTTGTACGAGAACAACTCGCTAGAAGAACGGCAGAAAAACCGTGCCGTCAACATCGTTGTTCTGAGTCCTGCCTCCGACGAAAGCCTGTCCCTATCATCGCAGCAGTAGCTTTGAAGTACGGTCTTTTGTGTAGCCACCCGGCGGCTCGACAGAAAACGGCGGCCACGGACACGCCGCCGCCATAAGTAACAGGGGGCGGTGTGCCCGGGGCCCCCCGCCCCACGGGACCCACTTCAAGGGTTAGCGGAAGGTGTAGCCGAATCCAACCCTGACCCCTGGGCTATCAATCAAACCGACACGCAATTCCGCGAACATATTGTTGGGAAACTCGAGTCCTCCCAAAAAGTTGAATCCCGGTTCGACTCTCGTATCGCTGATTGGATCGGGGCGGTCTCGGTTGATACTTATAACGTTGATGGCGGGACCCGCACCCAGATAAGCTGTGTAGTCGTTATTGAGGTCGAACGGGTAAACGAACTCGGCGTTGAGCGCCAGAAGCGTTCGGTGGTCCCCGAAACCTCCCTCGACGCTAGGGCGGAAACGAACGGTCTGAATCAGGGGCTCTGATTCCACGTGTCCACCGAAGAAGAACTGATCGGGATCCGCACTGATTCCAGCACGAAGTCCGACGGGAAGCTGTGCCGCCAGTGGATAAGAAAAAATCAGGATTGCGGTCAACAGGAACACGACGCGGATGGCCGACTGCTGATTTAATGGAATCACGCTGTTTTACCCTCCCGTAACGCTTTACATGTTTTGGCGGGAACAGGCTACTACTCGTTCCCGCGTCCAAGATCAACTCTTGAGGTTCTACCCCTTGCTACCCCGAGCGAGATCGCAACGGGTCATCGGCCATGGATGAGCGTCTTCATGCCGTCTTCAAAGACTATCTCGAATTTGTTGCCGTCTTTAATAGTCGTCGTCACGCCGACTCCGAATGTGGGGTGATCGACAACGTCATCCAGCAGGTACCTTGAGGTGCTCCCCAAAATTCGGACAGGTCACTAAGGTGTAAAATCGCTACCTCGGGAGAGGCAGATGAAGAAGCGAGGGCGGAAGCAGTACAGCGCAGAATTGAAGGCAAAGATTGCCGTGGAAGCGGTGAAGGGACAGCGCACGATCCAGGAAATCGCGTCCCACTACGAAGTTCACCCGAACATGGTGACGAAGTGGAAAAAGCAAGTACTCGACGGCGTATCGGACATCTTCTCCAATGGCCGAGTACAGGCCAGTGAAGCCGATGAGCAAGTGCAGGCGGAACTCTACCAACAGATCGGAAAATTACAGGTCGAGGTGGAGTGGCTCAAAAAAAGTCGGGACTTTCCCGTTAGAGCATCGACGACCATGGATCGAATCGAATCACGACGAGTTGAGCATCGTCGAGCAGTGTCGGTTGACCGGCGTGTCCCGATCGGGACTCTACTACACACCGGTGGGCGAGAGCGCCGAGAACATCGCGTTGATGCGTCTGTTGGACGAGCAATATACGCGAACCCCGTTTTACGGGATTCGGCGTATGACCTGGTGGTTGCAGACGCAAGGTCGGCGGGTCAATGCGAAGCGGGTGCGGCGACTGATGCGGCTCATGGGACTGGAAGCGATCTATCCCAAACCGCAGTTGTCGATGCCGGCCCCGGGACACCGGATTTACCCATACCAGTTGCGCAATCTGGAGATTGTGCGTCCCGATCAGGTGTGGGCCACGGATATAACCTACATTCGACTACGGCAAGGATTCATCTATCTGGTGGCGATCATGGACTGGTTCAGCCGGTACGTGCTGGCCTGGGAAGTGTCCACGTCGATCGACAGCGGATTTTGCGTGTCGGCACTGGACTGGGCGCTGACGAAAGCGCAACCAGAGATTTTCAACACGGATCAGGGTGCGCAGTTCACCAGCAATATCTTCACGGGCCGGCTCGAAGACCAGGGCATCACGATCAGCATGGACGGTCGGGGCCGGTTCCTGGACAACATCTTCGTCGAGCGCTTATGGCGAACGGTGAAGTACGAGGAAGTGTGCCTGAAGGACTACTTGAGCGTTCCCGAAGCGATCGCAAACCTGAACCTCTATTTCAGGTTTTACAATCAGGAACGCGGCCATCAAGTATTCGACTATCAGACGCCCGAGGCCGTGTACTTTCAGCGCGCGCCGAGGGCCTGTGGAAACTGACGCAGCTATGCAAATCCCCACACCATGCGGATTCCCACAGTTGCTTGAAAACAGCCTCGAAGACTCGGCTTTTTCACCGTTCCCACAGGCCCGACGGCGGGCTAAATATCAACCCATTTCAGCGGCGGCGATCCACCTTAAGACCCAGGATTTCCTGTCCGAAGAATGGGGAGCCCCTCCCCTATCCTTGGGGGAATAGCGCTTGGCAAGTGCCATGTCTTTTCCAATCAAAAGCTTTTGATAAATATTCGACCGGGTCTTGCGCGGTTGAGATCCGCCCGACGCCGCTGTTTCGCGCTGGCGCACACGTTTGGGACCTTCACCTGGCTTGTGCGGTCTGTATTTATGGTGCGCGTTGCAGGTGTTGCAACTCACCCTGGCGGGACCGTCCGCGGCAATACTTTCGATCGTGTGCGCCAAAATGAGTTTGCAGGCACCACACCAACTGTCAACGTTGTCGCCCGGCTTTAGCATTGTGTCTCCTTCTTGCAAGCGACGTTCAAGCCACATGGTTGCATGCCAACTGATCTTCTGGGTTCCGACACACTAAGTCATTATGCCAGACGCAGAGCGGTACTCGGTGGAGGGATGCAGCTGATTCTTCTGCTACGGGTGAAGTGCAGGCGGGGAGCCCGAAAGCTTTTGGGACGCGTGAAGAACCCGGTTGAGAGTCCGGCCACGACCGTCGTATCTGGGAACGTGCCAACGCTCCGTTGACTCCCTCAAGCCGGGCCAGAACGCGAATCCCCGAGACTCGGCGGTTTTCAGTAAACGTATTTGACCCTTTCGACAGATAGGCTCATTATTAGCGGATCGCGTCCCCCTGTCCCAAGCTGGACGTCGCGGGTTCGATCCCCATCTCCCGCTCTGGAATGGCATCGCCCGGACACTGTGTCCGGGCATCTCTCTCAGGGCAGGTCGGCGTTTCCGGATTTCTCGATTTGACTCGCCTGTGAATACAAGAGAGCAATTCTTCGCCCCCTGCCCCCGAGGTCTTGAAACCGTTCTTGCATCGGAGCTTGAGGAGTGCGGGGCTGATGAGGTCAAAACGGTGAAAGGGGGCGTTCAGTTCAGTGGTCCTTACTCGATTTGTTGCACGATCAACCTCGAAAGCCGGATCGCCAGCCGTGTCCTGTGGCGAGTGGGTTTTGCTCGCTACCTCTCCGAGCAGGATATATACGAAGCCGCGTGCAGGTTGCCGTGGTGTGAGTGGTTCGACGCTCGCCGGACCATCCGCGTCAACGTTTCTGCGATCAAGAGCCCGCTCCGGAGCCTCGATTTCACAACCCTGCGAATCAAAGACGCGGTGTGTGATGTCTTCCGGGCAGCGAGGGCGAGACGCCCGGATGTGAATACTCGAAACCCGGATGTGCGCATCCATGCATTCCTGACTGCCACGGATTGCACGTTCTACCTCGACACTTCGGGCGAGGCGTTGTTCAAGCGCGGATATCGTGGGCGTAGCAGCGAAGCGCCGATGCGGGAAAACCTCGCAGCCGGTATCTTGCGCCTTATCGGTTGGCAGCCCGCAATTGCGCTTTTCGATCCGATGTGCGGGGGTGGCACTCTTCTGACCGAGGCCGCCATGATTGCCAGCGACATGGCCCCGGGTGCCTACCGCCGTTTCGCATTCGAAAAGCTGAAGGCTCATGACGCCAAGGCCTGGCAATCCCTGCGTGAGGGTGCACGGACACGGAAGAGCAAGTTGAATGAAATCCGTATCTACGGAAGTGATCGGAGTAGCGAAGCCCTCAGACGGGCACACGAAAATCTTTCCGCCATTGGCATGGAGAGTGAGGTCGGCCTGAAACGAGCGAACGTGCTGGACACGTCACCACCGGTCCGATCCGGCCTGATCGTCACCAACCCGCCCTATGGCGTACGCATGGATGAAAAACAGCAGTTGGCTGAGTTCTATCCCCAGCTTGGCAATGTCCTGAAGAAGAAATACAGTGGCTGGACGGCATATGTTTTGACCCCGGACAAGCGATTGCCCAATCTGATCCGGTTGAACGCGTCTAAACGGACGCCGCTCTTCAACGGAGCGCTCGACTGCCGGCTGTTCGAGTTCAACTTGGTGGCGGGGAGCAACAGAAAGATCCGAAAAGCGTCGGCTTCACCTGAGTGCAGCTGACTTCCCCCGACCTCGGCTGAGGTGGTATGCAAAGACCCAATCCAGGTGACGTGCCCGTGCCCCCACTTTCACGCCTATACCTTCCCAAGCTCGACTCGCCTCCAGCGACGATACTGGAGCATCTGATCAGACGTTTCTCGCAGGTGTCCGCCGAAACATGGCACAGCCGGATCGTGTGTGGTGGCGTCACCTCTGACGATGGTGACACCCTCACTCCTGCGACGCCGTATCGCCACGGCATGACGATCCTATATCGGAAGGAAGTGGCCTCCGAACCTGAGGCGCTTGAGGAAGCAGTGATTCTCTATCAGGATTCCGAGATCCTCGTGGTCGACAAACCCCACGGGATGGTCGTGACGCCGGTGGGCGATCATGTCGAACGCTCGCTCCTGATCCGACTCCAGAGGCGAACCGGGTTGAACACTCTGGTACCCGCGCACCGGCTGGACCGGGAGACCGCAGGTGTAGTCCTTCTGAGCGTGAATCCGGATACGCGTGGGCACTACCATTCGCTGTTCGCCGATGGGACGATCGAAAGGGAGTACCAGGCCGTGGCGCACATGGCCGGCGTAGCAGAGAAGACAGCGTGGCGAGTCGAGAACAGGGTCGAAGCCGGGGAGCCGTGGTACAGGCAACGGATTGTCGACGGGCCGGCGAACGCTGTTACGGAAATCGAACTGGTCGAAACCGGCATAGGCATCGGGTTCTTTCGGATTCGGCCCAGGAGCGGAAAGAAACACCAGATCCGAGTCCATATGGCGTCGATCGGGTTTCCAATCGTTGGCGATCGCCTCTATTCCGATATCCCCGATATCAACTATTGCGACGACCCCCATCTGGCGCTGCAGTTGCTCGCACATCGGTTGGCATTTCCCCACCCTATGAACAGGGGGTCTCGGAACTTTCATTCGGCAAGACAGTTGGTGTGGCGGTGAGACAATACTCCAGAATCAAAACTGGAACCGCGCGCATCCAGCCGGTACACTCACGCAATCGAGGTTCCAGACTCAACGATCCGAAGTTTGCATATTTGGGGGGACCATGAGAATCCCAATACTTCTATCACTCACTGTTGTCCTGTTCGCGAGCCTGACTGGAACAGTTCAGGGCGTGGCACAGGCTCTCGAACCCTCAAAGATTGACGTGTCTGAACTTGGCCCTCAAGTCGGGGAGATCGTCCCGGATTTCAGCTTGACGGACCAGAACGGAGAAATATGGACGCGTGATGCGATCATGGGACCGAACGGCGCGATGCTGGTGTTTATCCGTTCGGCCAGTTGGTGACCCTACTGCAGAACGCAGCTCGTGGAGCTGCAAAGTCAGGTCGAAGAACTCCAGGCACGGGGCCTCGGTTTGGCCGTGATCAGCTACGATCCGGTCGAGGTTCTGGCCGCGTTCTCCCACGTACAGGGTATTACCTTCCCTCTGCTGTCGGATTTCGGGTCTGAGACGATCGAGAGATTTGGGATTCTCAATCCCGTTCCGGAATGGGCCCTCGGGCCGAACGGCGATGATCCCGTCGTGGCTGCCGATGTGGCGACCTACGTCTCCGTCGTCAATCCCAGGGCGGCGATGATTGGCATCGCTTTTCCGGGTACCTTCATTCTCGATAGCGACGGCCGCGTGTCGACCCGGTATTTCGAAGATTTTTATATCGAACGAAATACAGTGTCTAGCATCCTCATGCGGCTGGGAGGGGGTGAAGCTCCTGTCGAAGCCACAAGAATATCCACGCCTCAGCTCGACATCACGACGTATCCCAGCGATACGGAAGTGTCAGCGGGGAACCGTTTTTCGCTGGCTCTCGAAATCCAGCCGGGTCCAGGAATGCACGTCTATGCGCCCGGAGCCCTCGGTTATCGGGTGATCGCGCTGATAATCGATCCTCAGCCGTTCGTGAGAATCCGGTCGATGGAGTATCCCGAATCGGTCACCTACTATTTCGAACCCCTGGACGAGACCGTGCCGGTCTACGACGTGGGGTTCACTCTGATTCAGGAGGTTGTGCTGGAGGGCTCACCTCGGGCGCGGGCGGCGTTTCGGGAACACGAGGTCTTGTCGCTGACAGGCACGATCGATTACCAGGCCTGTGACGACAGCATCTGTTACAGCCCGAGTTCCGTGCCAGTTTCCTGGACCTTGCTCCTGCGGGACTTGGAGCCCTCGATCCGGCGGTAAAGGTAGGTGTTAGGCTCGAGAGGAGAATCGCGGCGGGTTCTCGAGGGCCTGCGCCTTGGTTCGGGTTGTCGCCGAGGACCCCGTCATCATTGGTGATGACCCGGCGCCGGTCGATCGCTCAGCAAGTTGTGTCCACGCTGTACCTGCGCTTTGTGAGCGCACAATAAGGGACTATCATAGGCGCCCTGCAGTTTTCAGCGACTCTCACCCAGGGGCCGCGGGGGTTTTCTTTGTGTTGCCTGGAAGAGGAAACAGGCTCCGTATTAGCTTGCCGATGTCGGGTTGTTCCCGGGTACGTTCAAGAGCTTTGATGGAGGCGTCAGCCCCGCCAGCTGGAAATCGTTGAGAACCTCCGTCCAGTCATTGTTAAACTTCACAACGTATTGATTGGCATGGTCGGAGCCTCCATCCTCTCGAACTTCCATAACAAATCCAATATGACTGGGTCCGTCCTGGTAAATTGACGCCGTCAATTGAACGGGGTCTCCAATTTCGAATCGGGCCATCCTGCACCTCCCGGGGGTGGAATTCTTCTCCCCGCTTATCGTCGATTTCGTGACCGAACTGTAGCCTTGGCGTGCGGGCGAGGATGACTCGTTCTTCGGCGAACCCTTGGAAGTTCAGCCCTCGCGACTTTGAGCGTGATCGGCATTATTGTCCGACGCGCCCCTTCATTCTTCGCCCCAAGTCGACAAAGCGACACAGGAAAACGCTGACCGGGCAGGTATCGGATGGGTATGGCGGGCCCGTCCTCCATAGACGGAGCCTCTAACCGAGCGCCTGCTCGAAGTCTTCAACCAGCTCCACATCCGATTCGATACCGACCGACAGCCGCAGCAGGCCGTCCGGGAAACCCAAGCGATGACGCTCCTCGGGTCGCATTGCAGCATGCGTCGTGATTGCGGGTCGCGTGGTCAGCGTTTCAACCCCTTCCAGACTGACTGCGTTGATTGGCAGCACGACCCGTTCTATGAACCGCTGGGCGGCATCAACTCCACCTTCCAGCTCGAAGCTCAGCATGCCGCCGGATCCGTCGAGGAGTTGTGTCGCCATCGCATAGCCGGGGTGCGATTCCAGTCCGGGGTAATGGACACGGACGACCTTAGGGTGTGTTTCGAGCAGTCGGGCGAGCGTCAAGGCTGTTGCGTTCTGACGTTCCATCCGTAGGGCCAATGTCTTGATTCCGCGGTGCAGGAGGAACGCGGCATGCGGGTCGAGCGAACCGCCGAGATGGCTCAGCCTGCGTGTGATGCGTTCCACCAGAGGAGCCCGTCCGATGCAGGCTCCAGCAACGATATCGGAGTGTCCGTTCAGATATTTCGTAGCGCTGTGGAGCGACAGGTCGATGCCCAGTTCAGAGGGACGGAAGTTGACCGGGCTGGCAAAGGTGTTGTCAATCATCGACACCAGTCCGTTCGAGCTGGCAAACTCTACTGCGGCCCGGATATCGGGCACGCGGAGCATTGGATTAGATATCGTCTCCAGGTAAATCGCTCGAGTGTTCGGCCGCCGTTTCTCGGCCCAGGACTGGGGATCGGATCCATTGATGAAATCGAATTCGATGCCGAAGGAGACGAAGTCTTCAGAAATCAGTCGGTGGGTTCCTCCATAAAGGCAGTCCTGGACAAGCAGGTGATCTCCGGCGGAAAGAAACGTGAGGAGGGCCGTCGAAATGGCAGCCATGCCGCTCGACGTCACAACGGCCGCTTCAGCGTACTCGAGTGCGGCGAGCTTCTGCCCAACTGCCTGCTGGTTCGGCGTATTGTTGAGTCGGATGTAGGGGATCTCGTCGTATCCGCCTTCGCCATCATCCTCAAACATCGCTGTCTGGAAGATTGGCATCGTGATCGCGCCGTTTATCCGAGGCTCGGGTTCCCCGCTTCGGACGACTTTCGTCTGGATGTACCTGAAATCTGCAGCCATTGTTGCTTCTCCGATAGCCCAATTGTTGGAGTCTCGGGCTTCTGACAGCACGGGTCGTTCTGCACGCGAGACTCGAGCTTATACTTGCCCACAACCCCGTACTGTACTTAGATCCGCTCAAATTTTCACGCGTCTCCAATCGCACGACCCGGGCCGGAGAACGCTGAGGACTACCACATCTGTGAGCAAGTCGACGCTTCGATTTGCTTCCAACTCCTTCCTTTCGCAATAATTACAGTGAATCCGGCCGAGACATGGGGCCCTCGGTGGCTGACATTCACTGTTCGAAGCCCGTTTTGATGAGACGTGATCGTCGCGAAGCCCACCCGGAAGTTTGTTGGCCCGGTTCGACAGCGTCGCCGCGAGGGCATTGTCCGACATGGCTCTTCGCGGCCCGTGCCGTATGGGCGTCGCGTCAGGAGTTGGTGATGTCCGAGAGTATCGAAATATACGATTCCACATTGCGCGATGGCGCCCAGGCCGAGGGTATTGCCTTTTCCCTCAAGGACAAACTGCTCATCGCCCGGCGGCTCGATGAACTCGGAGTTCACTATATCGAGGGTGGCTGGCCCAATCCCACCAATCCCAAAGATCTGGCGTTCTTCGAGCAAGTGGGTCAACTCGGCCTCAAGGCCAAGGTGACGGCCTTCGGCAGCACGCGCCGCGCGACGAATTGCCCCGAAGACGACGCCACCCTGAAAACTTTGCTCATGGCGGGCACCGATAGCATCGCCATCTTTGGGAAGAGCTGGACCTTGCACGTTGAAGAAGTGCTGGTCACGACGTTGGAAGAAAATCTACGTTTGATCGAAGATTCCGTGGCTTTCCTGGTGAGTCAGAATCGCGAGGTTGTTTATGATGCCGAGCACTTCTTTGACGGCTATAAATCCGATTCCGCCTACGCGGTGGAGACCCTGCTGGCTGCCCAGAAGGGTGGTGCGCGCATCGTTGTTTTGTGCGATACCAACGGCGGTACGCTTACCACCCCGATGGGCCGCATCATAAGCGAGGTCAAAGGGAAGATCGATGTGCCTTTCGGTATTCATGCCCACAACGATGCCGGCGTGGGCGCCGCAAATTCACTGGTCGCCGTTGAGCTGGGAGCAGTTCAGGTGCAGGGCACATTCAACGGTTACGGGGAGCGCTGCGGCAATGCCAGCCTGTGTTCGATCATCCCCAACCTCGAACTCAAGATGGGCAAGCGAACCCTCGGGTCTGACAAGCTTCAGGACCTGGTCGAATTTTCCCGTTTCCTCAGCGAGATCGCCAATGCCTATCACGATCACCGCCAGCCTTACGTGGGAGACAGTGCTTTTGCGCACAAGGGTGGCGCACATGTCGACGGGGTGATGAAGGTGGCACACTCCTTCGAACATGTGCTTCCCCAGTCCGTAGGCAACGCGCGTCGTTTCCTCGTTTCTGATCAGTCCGGGGGCAGCACAATCGTCAGCAAGCTGCGTCGCTACCTGCCCGAGATCAACAAGAAGGATCCGCTGGTGGCCAAGTTGCTGGAACGCGTCAAGCAGCTTGAGCACGAGGGATATCAGTTCGAGGCGGCGGAAGGTTCTTTTGAGCTGTTGGCGAGGCGCATTCAGGGCACCTACGAAGATGTATTCCATCTGGTGGATTTTCGAACAATCAACCGCCGGATCGGGGACGCGGCCGAGGAGGCGGAGGCCATCGTCAAGGTGAAGGTGAACGGCAAGATCTACCACACGGTGGCGGGTGGAGACGGTCCTGTGAACTCTCTGGACCAGGCCTTGCGCAAGGCGCTGGAGCGGGATTATCCAAGCATTCGCGACGTGCATCTGGAAGATTACAAGGTTCGCGTGCTCTCAAGCGGCGACGGTACGGCAGGTAAAGTTCGGGTGTTGATCCGGTCATCAGACGGGAGCGAGGTGTGGGGTACGGTCGGCGTGTCGGAAAATATCATCGAGGCCAGCTGGATCGCGCTGGCCGACAGCCTGCATTTCAAGTTGATGAAGGATGCGCGCGAGGCGAAGCGAGGAGGAATTGGCGATGGGCGTGTGCCGTTCTAAGTTACGCCTGGGCTGAAAGCCTCAATTCGGTTCCCTCTTCGGTCTGACTCTTGTAAACGCATGTCCTGCCAGACTATGATTCGCGTATCAGAAAGCGTTCAGCTGATTTCGCTTTGCGGAATCAGCCTGTTGATCGGACAACATCCAGACAAACCAAACCGAGAATAAGAAAAGGAAAGCATCATGGAAAGGACCACAGGCATAGTCGTTGCGCTCGTAGTCGCAACCCTCCTCGCAGCTCCTCATATGGTCAGTGCGCAGGAGCCGATGAGTTTCTTCGTGACCAGCACGGGTCCCGGTGACGGGGCCAACCTGGGTGGACTGGCCGGCGCCGACGCCCACTGCCAGCGGTTGGCCGCTGCCGCGGGGGCCGGCAACCGGACGTGGCGCGCCTATTTGAGCCAGACGGGCGCAGGCGGCCGGGGCGGCGTCACGATGGCTGTCAACGCGCGCGATCGTATCGGTTCCGGACCCTGGTATAACGCCAACGGCCAGATGGTTGCCCAGAACGTCGCCGACCTCCACGGAGACGTACAGCGGGACCGCAACAACATCAGAAAGCCGACTGCAGTCGATGAAGACGGGAATGCGGTCAACGGTGTCGGGGATCAACCCAACCAACACGATATGCTGACCGGGTCAGACTCACGCGGCATGGCGATGATCGGCCGTCCGCAACAGACGACGTGTAACAACTGGACTAGTAACGGCGAAGGTAACGCAATAGTCGGTCATCATGACCGCCTGGGTGGCCCGAATGCCTCATGGAATGCCGTACACAGCAGTAACGGATGCAGCCAGGAGAATCTGGTAGGCACGGGCGGCAACGGCCTGTTTTACTGCTTCGCTGCCAATTGAGTCGATTCCCCAGGGTGTGTGAAGTCCCTTAGCCGGGAAAGCCAGCTCTTCGGAGCCGGGTGCACCAGCACGATGATTGTTACGATCAGCGGAGTTGTATCCGACTGGTCGAGGTTAGATGGAGTTTCACTGGATGACACCCGGAGATACTAGCTAGCTCAGGTGCTCGTTCAGAAATGCGATCGTCCTGCTCCAGGCGTCCTGGGCGGCGTCAGCGTTATAGGATTCCCGCTCATCACAGAGAAAGCCGTGTCCGGCTTCCGGATAGATCTGGAAGTCGGCCCGCTTGCCGAGTGCCGCCAGGCGATCCCTCGTGGCTTGGATGTGTTCGGGAGGAATGCTCGGGTCCTGTCCTCCGTAGGCCAGGAACATCGGCGTCTGTATCGAACTGGCTTCCTCGAGTGGGATCGCCGTGAGGCCCCGGAAACGACTCCGGGTCACAATACCCCCGCCGTAGAACGACACGCACGCTTTTAACTCCGGATTGCGGCACGCCGCATGAAAAGCCACGCGGCCCCCCATACAGTAACCTGCGATTCCAAGGCGAGCGTCATCGATATCGGGCTGCGATTTCAGATAGTCGAAGACAGAGTCGATGTCGGACATGACCGAGGCGTCGGTAATGGTGTCGGCCAGTCGGAGGGCGCTTTCCCTGTCGGTGTAAGGAATGACGCGCTCGCCTTCGTTTCGATGGTAAAAGTCGGGCGCAGCAGCCACGTATCCGTTCGCCGCAAACCGACTGCAAAGCTCTTCGATGTGTCCGGTCAATCCAAAGATTTCGAAGCACACGACGATGGCACCTTTCGGTGTGCCTTGCGGCCGGGCGAGGTAGGCGGACGTTCCTCTGGCGTCGACCTTGCCTGCATCAATCATAGAAATTACTCCGGACTCCGTAGATTCCTATCCGTCGCTCAGTTGGTTTCCCCTCAAGTCGGCCAACACCAGCCGCTCTTCCCGGTTCGGATCGTTCACCACTCTGACTGCGTCGCCAAACATCATTGTCGGAAATTCCATCGGGTTGAACGCCGGCCAGGTCGGCATATCTCCATGGTTCGGATCGCCGTTTCTGGCGAACGCAGCCCATGCTGCACTTATCACGTGAGCGAGTTGATAGCGTGATTGTGAGGAACCCGTCATCGACGCTCCGAGATCCATGTTGTAAAACACGAACGGAATTTCCAGCGTGTGGTAGGCGCCCATACGGTTGTCGTGGACTGGCGAATGCCAGTCGAAGAAGTACAGGTAGCTGGACGCGACGCCTTGCTCGTACTTGAGCTGACCCAGGGCCTGAGCCCTCCAGCGCCGCGAATTATCGGATTCCGCCGTCAACCAGAGCATCTGGTTTCTCTTTTCCGGGTGGAGTCTCTTGTACACCTCCAGCAACGCCTGTCCCTTCTCCACATCGTTGTTTGCCAACCGTGTGGTGAAACGATCGAGCATGTCCGCGTCGGACAGCTCGAATGGGGGCGGGCCCCTCCAACCGTTTTCCGTTTCCGTGGAGCCCATCATCAGGGGAACCCGAGCCGAATAGGTGGGCGCTGTTGGATCCCACTGGTGTCTCGGAATGATGCTGCCGTCGATGACGGGGCCCGTTCCCAACTGCTGGATCCGTGGCTCGCTATAGTAGGCATCCTGAATTTGCCGGAAAGGCATCCGCTGAAGAGCGTCCAACTGGTTTGTTCGGAGTCCAAGCTTGCCGAGGAATCGCTCCGCAGCTTCATTTGCATCCGAAGCGAGTGTGCCTCTGAAGGCGGAACCGCTCTGGGCGATCGAGCGATGGAACAGGCCCTCGGCCGAAGGCATGGCCATTAACGTGCTTGTCTTCCCGCCCCCTCCGGACTGACCGAATATGGTGACGTTGTTGGGGTTTCCGCCAAAGTTTTCTATGTTGTCACGGACCCATTCCAATGTTGCGACGAGATCCTGCACACCCAGATTGGTCGACCGTGTCCATTTGTCGCCGCCGAGATCCGCGAGGTGCAGGAATCCGAAAATGTTCAGGCGGTGATTGACGACCACCACCACCACGTTTTCCTTCTTGGCCAGGTTGGTGCCGTCATAGAGAAGATAGTTACCGGATCCTCCCGAGAATCCACCGCCGTGCATCCAAACCATCACCGGCCGGGCTCTGTTGTCCACAGCCGGCGTGAATACATTGACGGTAAGGCAGTCTTCGCCCTCCTCGCCTCTGCGATCCATGGCCAGCACGACTGGAGCCGATGGGCCGGAGCCGGGTTGGAGTGGCGCTCGGTGGCCAATTTGAAAGTGGTCTCGAACACCGGACCAGGTTGCGGCTTTCTGAGGGGGCATGAAGCGATTCCGACTGTCTGTGGGTGCGCCATAGGGCAGACCCCAAAATTGATGCACTCTGTCCTTTAGCAGGCCCCTGACACGTCCCGACTGCGTCGACACGGTACCGCCCATCATCGTCAGGCGCATATCCTGGGCCGATGTCTCCCTCCGAGCGCCGCCGACGAACAAGCTGACTGTGGCCATCGCTCCTGTTCCCAGAAAGGTCCGACGGTTCATCCCTGACCGCTCCCTGTCGCGACTCGGACTCATATACTTCCCCCCGGTGCACATTTACTGAAATAATAGCGGTGGTCAACTGCGTGTCGTTTGATCCCAAAACTATACAACAGCCCATCGGTGAAGCCACACAGTATGTGGGTTGATGGCCCGGCCCGCTAGCCGCGCCCGAACTTCGCAGTCCTAGCTCTGCGAATCCGGCCCCAGGGTGCGGGTCGAAATCCTGAGCCAACAACATCTGCGCTCGATCCGAGCCCCTTATCTGCTGGAATCCAGGCCTGGAGGGCCATCCACGGCGAGTGCGCTGTGTCTGTGGCGAGTGTCCGCGTTCCGAACTGCGGTGCTCTGAGCACGTGCGTCCGGGTTTGAGTGAGCCATGACGTCCGCTCTGGATGGGTTTCCCCACAGATTGGGGGGGACAACGGATGTGTTTTGACAGGACTTGCCCCGAGGGGTAGGCTCCGACGCAATAGCAGCCCGTGGCAGAAGTCCTGAGGGCCGCGTTACGGCCAAACGGGGCCGGATTCTAGGAGGCGACGACGAGACAATGCTCTTTCATTGGGAGGAGTCGGCGACAACGAAGACGGCCCCGTTTCGTCGTAACCCTTCGGGCGCAGGGGGGTTCGGGCCGCAGGCTTTGTCATTCGTCGGTCACGATGAAAAGACATCGTTCCACTCCTCACTTCGCGCATGCAACCCGAAGACCCCTGCGCGCGGTCCTCGGGACTTCTGCCACGGCCTGCTAGGCTTCCGATTTTCTGAAATCTCGCTATATTCAGTGTTTGATGGAAAAAGTCACCCGTTCCAAGGCAGAATTCCTTGTCCCAGACTAGCCGGCTCGATCGTATGAAGTCTGCGGCTGAAGATCTGTCGGAGGAATTATCGGAGGAGTAGAAGATGCTTGGATCAAATCAATACATTAGTTTGGAAGGCGCACAGGCCATGATGGCTGCCGGGGACGCCCTGGCGCGTCGAAAAGGTTGGACGATGGCTATCGCGATCGTGGATGCCGCGGCCAACCTGATCATGTTTCAGAGAATGGACGGCGTGCAAACCGGAAGCCTTGCCGTGTCGATTGGAAAGGCGCAGACAGCGGCAAAATTCAATCGGACGAGCAAGGAATTGGAGGAGATGGTCACCGGTCCCCGTCCCGGTTTCATGGCTGTGGATGGCATTGTACCGATCCAGGGAGGTGTCCCTGTCGTGGTCGCGGGTAAGGTCCTCGGAGCGGTCGGTGTAAGCGGTGTAAAGTCCTCCGAGGACGAGCAGGTAGCGATCGCGGCGATTGACGCATTACAAACTTGAAACCGGTTCCGTCTATAATAGTCGATTGAGCGATGACCGAGACACTCCACAGGACCGATGACCTCCGCGTTGACGAAATCAAGGATTTGCTGCCTCCGAGTCACGTGCTGCGGGAATTTCCAGTCAGTGAGGAAGCCGCAACCCTGACGCACGACACGCGGCAGGTCGTCCATCGAATACTGCAAGGAGAGGACGACCGAATACTTGCCGTTGTCGGCCCCTGTTCGATCCATGATCCAGCGGCGGCATTGGAGTATGCCGGCAGGCTAAAGGCCGAAAAGGAGCGTCTGGGGGCAGATCTGGTCATCGTGATGCGGGTGTACTTTGAGAAGCCCCGGACGACCCTCGGTTGGAAGGGTCTTATCAACGACCCGCATCTGGACGGCAGCTTCCAGATTAACGAGGGCATCCGGATAGGGCGCCAGTTACTTTTGGAGCTCAACGATCTTGGAATGCCGGCGGGTGTCGAATACCTTGACGTGATCTCCCCACAGTATCTCGCTGATCTTGTGAGTTGGGGCGCCATCGGTGCGCGTACGACTGAAAGCCAGATTCACCGGGAACTTGCTTCCGGGTTGTCGTGCCCGGTAGGGTTCAAGAACGGGACCGACGGCAATCTGAAAATCGCCGTGGACGCGATCCGAACCTCACAGAATCCCCATCATTTCTTGTCGGTGACCAAGGCCGGTCACTCTGCAATCGTATTGACGCGCGGCAATGAAGACTGTCACATCATCCTGCGGGGTGGCAAAGAGCCGAACTACGACGCGGCCAATGTGCAAGCGGCGTCGCACCAGTTGAGTGGAGCTGGGTTAGCCGAACGGTTGATGATCGATCTCAGTCATTCCAACAGTCAGAAGAACCATATGCGTCAGATCGACGTCGGTCATGACGTCGCTTCGCAGATTGCCAGCGGTGACGACCGAATCATCGGGGTGATGGTCGAAAGCCACTTGACCGCGGGCCGGCAGGAATTGGAGCCGGGCAAAGAATTGGTATACGGTCAAAGCATCACGGATGCCTGTATCGGTTGGGAAGATACCGTGCCCCTGTTGGACGTGTTCGCCGATGCCGTTCGAGCCCGCCGCAGTACGCGCGGAGCAGACGACTCATAGGGCTTCAGTTCATCGTCTCCAGCGCCGATGTCGTTTACGGCAGGGACAGGTACGTTTTCGCCCGAGTTGGTTTACCTTGCGGCTGCATCTGCAAGCGGCAAGGCGATGCTCTGAGGTAGCTGGGCCAGTTCAATCCCGTATGTGGACACCCGTCGTTCCCGGTAATCGCTCGCCCTGTCGATCTTCACCCGGCCAATCCCCCCGGACATCGGATGCACGTTCCTGTGCGCGCTCCATCTGTGGAATAGAGCCGACCCCAACGCAGCACTGTAGTCAGCTATCGGCGAGACCCCATACCGCAACATCTGATTCAAATTGGAAGCCAGCCGCCGGATCGAATAGTACGACTTATAGCAGTTGTACAGCAGGTTGTTGAGGTCGGTGCCCGACAAGACCGGATGCTTCCACGTGAGACAGGTCGCATCAAAGCGATCCAGATTCTTCTCGACTATCGTTCCAGCTTCAAGAAACTCATCGTACTGCTGCGTCCCCGGTATCGGGCAGAGAATGTAAAAAGAAGCCGAGTTCGGACCAATCTCCTTCAGAACCTCGAGGTGATTCATGATGTCGTGGGCGTCGTCCTCAGGGAATCCAATGATGTTGGAAAAATGAGACTCGATGCCGTACTTCGCGGTGAGCGTCACAATCTGCTTGTAGTGCTCCGGCCGGTTCTGAAATTTCTGTGCCTTGACTAGCGTTTCGCGTGTAAACGATTCCACACCCACAAACATCTGCCAACACCCGGCCCGTCCCAGCAAATCCACGAGATCTTCTTGCCGGACGATCTGGGTGTCGCACTGCACAAACACCTGGAATCGCAAGTTCTCGGCGATCATCGCTTCCAGCAGTTCGGCGGCTTCCGGATACTTATTAAAGTTGTCCGAAGTGAACATGACTTTCCGGATGCCGGCATCTCTGGCCGCCCTGAGGCTTCGAATAGTGATATCCACACTTTGGGACCGAATGCGCTGACCCGAGATTTTGATCACCGAACAGAAGTTGCACGAGTACGGGCAGCCCCGTACAGGGTAAAGCCCCAGCATTGGGCATATATAACGCTGGCTGTCAGCCCGATCGGGCGGGCGTATGACGGGCGAGTCGAGCTCGACCTGCCATCGCTGATCCGCTCCATATTCGGGCATTAGACCACCACGGATCGCATCCTTGAGGATCGACGTCCAGATCAGCTCGGCTTCCGCGAGGGCAAAGCTCACTCCGCTGTCATAGAACTCCCGCGTGTCACATGTCATCGGATGGGGACCGCCCAGCACCGCCATCGTGCCGCGGTCCAGGGCACAGGCGGCCAGATCCAGGGCACGGTGGAGTTGGTGGCTCTGCACGCCGACGACGGCAAGCAGTGTGGTTCCAGACGTTTCCGGGTGTAGCAGCTGAAGATAGTCCAGGTCCGTGTGCACATGCTCGTCCACGGTGTGGACTTCGATCCCGACGCCGTCTATCGCAGGCGGTGTCAGGCTTGCCATATAGGCCAGCGTACTGTTGGGCATAAAACCCTTCCGGAATCTCTCGACGTAGCCGTCGCGGGAGTACTTGGAGGGTTTTACAATGACGACTCTCAGAGCTTTTGACAAATGGCCTCCCTTATTGGACCCGATGACAGCTTTAACGGTTGCGAGTCTATTCCGTCCGATCGTTCCCAGTATTATCCAATGAACAGGGCATGGAGAGAACGTCAGTTTTCCTTCGAGTCCGACGCTCCCAGATTACCCAACTCCCCGTCCCATCGCGTCGACGCCTGGGTGTGAACGTTGAACTGGTCCAGCACTCGCATCACGATGTGGTTGATGACGGAATCCACGGAATTGGGATGGTTATAGAAAGCGGGAACCGGGGGAACCATGACGGCTCCCATCCGCGAAAGCTTCAACATGTTCTCAAGGTGAATGTCGCTGAGGGGAGATTCGCGCACCATCAGAACGAGCTTCCGCCTTTCCTTGAGTACGACGTCGGCAGCGCGATGAATAAGATTGTCCCCCTGGCCGTGGGCGACCGCTGCCAGGGACCGCACGCTGCAGGGTGCGATGATCATGCCGTCGGTCACAAACGAACCACTGGAGATGGCCGCCCCCTGATCACTTTCCAAATAGGTGCATGTCGCGAGTGCTTTGACCGCATCCACGGTATAGGTGGTTTCATGAACCAGCGTCCGGGCACCCCACTTGCTCAGGACGAGATGACTCTCGATTTCCGAATCTTTTAGCGCTTCTAACAGCCGGACTCCAAAGATCGTTCCGGTTGCGCCTGTAATACCGACGATAAGTTTCACAAAAACTAGTCCGAGGGCCAATTCTCTGAGAGTTCTTTTAATGTTGCAGCGTAGCGGATTCGATCTGACACAAGGTGTGGGTTAACGCAGGTGATACCGCTCAGAACGTAGGCTCCAGGCTCCAGGATCGGGTCGGCATGATCGGTCAGAACCTCGGCCAATGAAACGTTGAACATCGAATTGTGGGGCGCCGATAGCATTTCCTGTCGCAACTGTTGTGCACTCCCTTTGAGGTAGTATGTCGCCTGTGTGTCGAAGATCGAGAGTGTAACTTTTCCCCTCTGCCGCATGTTTTCGCTGGTGCGACTGGTCTTGTAAGTTGCCAGCCGGATGTGCGCCGTGTCAGTGGCCACCACTTCAAAATAGCTTAAAACCGCCGGGTGTGGCCAGAGCTCGGAATCCAGGGTGTGAATCAGGATCACCTGGTCGGTCCGTTCCTCCACAAACCGGCCGCACAACCGCCGTTCAAGATTCTCGTTCAAAACCTTGTCGATCAACTTGGCCATAGAGGCATCCCCACGAAAGGTCCATAGTTTCACTTGCCGGGCACGGTTGCAATCGTGGAACTCTGGAAACCAGCCGTGTCGGCGGGGAGATGACCCACGGGTGGCGGCCGTGGCTATCCGTGGATCCGGACGGTCGATCCATGCCTGAGCGCACAATAGTGGGCGGTCATAGACCGCCCTTACAGCTTTCGGCGACTTTTACATCCCACCCCTGGCAGAGGGTGACGCAGCCGGTGTAGGATGTCGAAGCGCAATTACATTTTGAAGTTGGACAAGGAGACTGACCGTGAAAGAAGTGGAGCCTGGCGACATGTCGGTAGCGCCCGAGCGGCCCACTGCGGGTCAGGAGCAATCCGATATCTGGCAATTGGATGGGATTGGCCCGGCGGATCTCAGAGCGTACATCGATCTGATCGAGCGAGCAGGCGAGCTCAAGCGTATCACCGCCGAGGTCGATCCCGCTGAAGAGATGTCCGCGATCGTTTATCTGGCGGCCCGTGAGGTGGCGGCGCCGGCATATTTGTTTGAGAACGTAAAAGGTTACCCCTCGCCTGTGCTTTGGAACATGTGGGGATCCAGCAGCAACCGCCTGTCGGCAGCCATGGGTCTTCCTATGGGATTGAGCCTTCAGGAACTGGTGCTGGCCACACGGAATCGTCTGGGACGAAAGATCGCGCCGGTGACTGTTCCCTCAAATGGGGCCGCGGTGTTCGAAAACACGCTGACGGGGGATGATATTGACGTCTATCGTTTTCCGGCACCCGTGCACTGGCCTCTCGATGGTGGGCCTTACATCGGGACGGCGGATGCCGTCATCACGCGCGACCCCGAAGACGGTCACCTCAACGTGGGGACTTATCGGATGATGATCCATGACCGCAATCACGTCGGTCTTTATATGTCCCCCGGAAAAGACGCCCGGCTGCAGATGGAGCGCTGGTGGCAGGCCGGAAAGCCTTGCGAGGTCGTGGCCGTTTGGGGGGTGGATCCCTCCACGTTCCTGCTGGCGGGGATCACAATGCCAAAGACCGAATCCGAGTGGGACTACATCGGTGGCCTCAAGGGCGAGGCCGTAAAATTATTGAACGGGAAATTCACAGATCTCCAGTTTTCGTCAGGTTCCGAGATCGTCATGGAAGGCATTGTCTATCCGCAGGATTACAAGAATGAAGGACCTTTCGGAGAGTTCACCGGATACTACGGGAGGCCCAACGATCCGTCGCCGCAGGTTGAGATCAAAGCCATCCATTTCAGGGACAACCCGATTCTTACTGCAGCTCTGATGACGGATCACTGGGCCTCGAATGACAGCGCCCTGCAGTTTGCCGTCATCCGTTCCGCCCGGATCTGGGACGACCTGGACCGGCTCGGTATCCCGGGCATTCGAGGCGTCTATGCCCACCCGTGTGCCGCCGGCGGTTTCGGCATGAATGTCGTTTCCCTGGAGCAGCGGTATGCAGGGCATGCGCAACAGGTCCTGGCAATCGCGGCGCAGTCCCCAGGTGGAGCGTACTTCAGCAAGTGGATTATAGCCGTCGATCACGACATCGACCCGACGGACCTCGACCAGGTGATGTGGGCAATGTCCACCCGCTGCAACCCGATCGAGGGCATCGATATCCTGCGCAACACCTGGTCCACGTGGCTCGATCCCGCGCAGAATCCGCCTGAAAAGAGACCCTATAGTTCGAAGGCACTGATCAACGCCTGCATGGACCACAAGCACATCAAGACATTCTCGAAGCGGTCGAAATTGCGCAAGGAAATCTACGAGCGCGTTGCCAGCCGATGGAGTGAATTGGGATTCAAAGGAACGCCGCCCGATATTCGCAGCTTTGAAGAAGATGAGGAATGGCCGCAAATCGACGAGACGGGCGGGCGGTCGGCGATTTAGACGCCGCATGCTTTCGGCATCCGTGATGTCTGCCACAGGCCCGCGGATCGATACTATCGAACGGGCTACCAGGCTTTTCTAATCTGGCAGTTATCGACCCAAGTTGACAATGCCGTCAACAGCCTTATCGAATGTTATCCCGCGCGTTAAACTCCTCTACCTCGGTTGCGACGCACATATTCTCCCAAATCTCCGTGCCGGGAACGAGTCCGATTGTCCCTATCTCCGTCACGAACGGCTCGGTAAACACCACCGGATCGGTTATCGTCACCTGGGTCTCCAGCGTGTCGTAGCTCGGACGTGTCCACCGTTCGACGATTCGCATCTGGTCGCTGTGGGGAAGACCTCCGCCAGGCTGGTCGCCCTCCGAGCGGGTGTTCTCAATCCAAGACCGGTCGTCATATCCGTTCGACTCGACAACGAAGGTGTCTCCGTCCCAGTGGCCGACGTTCCATCCCAGCCAATTCAGCACCGGAGGATCCTCGGGAAGCTCCCGTCCGTCGGTCCAAATGGTGCGCCAGGTGTGCTCCAATTCGAAGAACTGGATCACCCTGTCGGGCAACATCACGAACTCGAACCCGTAGTTGTAGGTATGCATACGCGGCCAGCCCAGTGGATCGCAGTCCAGGAGCCCGTAGTCTTTTTCCGAACCTGAGCGGTAGAGCCATTCCCCGTTTGAGTTCCTTAGTTCGGCCCACGTGCGCTCGAAGGCCGCCTGTCCGTCCTCTGTCAGAGGAGGCGGGTTTCTGAAGGCATCGGTGACGCCATCATATCCCCATACTCCCGATAGATCACGCCGATCGTAGTCCGTTATATTGGCGACGTTGTTCCTTGCTCGGGCTTCGGTTCTGTCCGCGTTGTTCTGGCACCGCGGGCAAGGGTTCCAACCCTCCGGGACTTGGGCTTGAACCCCCGCTCGACCGTCCTGTGCCAGCGCGAGCGACAGCCACACTACCAACGCTACGGCCACCGCCGAGATAACGAGTCGACTTTGCATTGTAGTTAGACTCCTTCACTATTCTCTATCCTTCAGAGATCTGTATGACAAACCCGAAAACGATCAATCTCGCGAAGGCTGTTCGTGTGTACAAGACTCTGCGTTCGAGACCTGTCACTCTAATCCACGGCGGACGATTTGAGAAGCCTGTTTGGACAAGTCGCCAAAGTCATTTCCGCAGAAACCGCAAATTGCCCGAATGCCCGCCACTCGCGGGGTGGGCTTACCGTGGGGTCCGTTCACTTTGTAAGCGTTGCAATAACACGTTCTTTCCGACGCGCCTGCGGCTTGGTTCCTACCGGCTAACCTGACAAGTGGCGGGTTCATTGCTCGATGTCCTACAAGATGATTTGAACAGGACTTGACCCCAATCAAGGCACGGGCACCCGTTCCTTCAGTTTTTCAAACCAGTTTGTGACGATGTTGATTTGGGGTACTTGGCGTGGAAGCTCACTCTTTTGGTCTGGAGGTAATACTACAAGAACTCTTTCGCTGCCCGGCGTTGCATCGTAGTTCTGATAGAACTGCAAAAAGTGGTAGTTCGCGGGCTTGTCGTGCACCTGGATGGGTGGGTGGATGCGCTCGCTTTGCTCATCGACGCCCTGGCCCAGAAAGTGGACCGCTTTCGCGCCGAATTGCCTTCCCGCATCGACAGTCTTGACCAGAAGACAGACCGGCTCCGTCAAGACGTCTCCCGACAGTTCAACTAGCTTGTCGGCGTCCAGGCGGCCATTCTGCTCTCGATCATCGGTGCTCCGCTGCGGGCATCGACATAGCCGACCTCGGTTCCCTCCCAGCGATCCTTCCAAGACAGGTGACTATTGTTTGACGCCTTCACCATCCTGTGAAATCGTAGGTCCTTCTCACTCTGAATCGCGGAGGTTCAAATGAACGCAAAATTGCCTGTCTTCCTGACTGGACTTCTCATCCTGGCCGTGTCGTGCGCGCCGGCCGAGGCTCCGCCTGCGGCCGATCCGGGCGGTTCCGGCCTCGCGTTTATCGGCGTCAATCTCGTGCCGATGGACTCCGAACAGGTTGTGGCCGGTCAGACCGTCCTCACGCGCGAGGGTCGTATCGTGGCCGTCGGGCCGGCCGAGAGCGTCGATGTGCCCGCGAATGCCGCACGCGTCGATGGGAACGGCTTGTATCTGATGCCGGGACTCGGTGAAATGCACGGCCACATTCCGGGGCCGGACCAGCCACAGCAGCTCACCGAAGACGTCCTTTTCCTCTATGTTGCCAACGGCGTCACCACAGTCCGCGGGATGCAGGGTAGGGATGGCCAACTCGCGCTGCGAAATCGCGTGAATGCCGGTGAGCTTGTGGGGCCCAACGTCTATCTGGCCGGCCCCAGCTTCAACGGCGAGAGTGTCACCTCACCCGACGCCGCCATCGAGAGAGTCCGGACGCAGAAATCAGAGGGTTGGCATCTGCTGAAGGTTCAGAACGGTTTGAGCGTTCCCACCTATGACGGGATGGCCCAGACAGCCCAAGAGGAAGGGATTCGCTTCGGGGGTCATGTGCCGGCCGATGTCGGCCTGATTCATGCAATCGAGTCGGGCCAGGAGACCTTCGACCACTTGGATGGTTACGTGCAGTATCTAGCCGATGCGGCGGGGAATCTCGACGAGGCCCGTCTGGCGGAAGTCGTGGAGATGACACGAGCAGCCGGTGCATGGGCCGTCCCGACAATGGCGCTATGGGAGGTTCTCCGGGGCACGATCCCGCGCGAAACCGTCCTGTCGTATCCTGAAACGAAGTACATGCCGCCGGCAATGGTCGAGCAGTGGACGGCGCGGGTTGACCGGGCTCTCGGCGATCCAGCCTTCGACGCGGCCGCAGCCCGGAGGTTGATCGCCAACCGGATGCGCGTCCTCACGGCGCTCCACGAGGGAGGTGTCCGCATCATGCTCGGGACCGATTCGCCTCAGGTCTTCAGCGTCCCGGGCTTCTCCATTCATCGAGAGATGGAGCGGATGGTCGAGGCCGGGATGTCGCCATACCAGGTGATCGCTTCCGGCACGCGTGCTGTCGGGGAGTACTTCAGTAACGAAGATGATTTCGGAACGATCAGCGTCGGCGCGCGCGCCGACCTGATTCTTGTGGAAGCCAACCCCCTCGAGGATGTGGGCCACGTCGCCGAGCGTCGGGGCGTGATGGTTCGCGGGGAGTGGATACTTGAAGCCGACATCCAGCAGCGGCTCGAGTCGATCGCTTCGACTTACTGAAATCAGGGACGGAGACCGAATTCGGTCTCCGTCCCCAGATTAGCCCGAACTTCCCTTCAAAGCCTCGAAGGCCGTGATCGCGTCCTCATGCCGGAGGATGTACGCGAGGTCGTCGATGCCGGCCAGTAGGCAGTTGCGGGCGAACGGGTCAATCCGGAAATCGAAGGCCAGCGAATCTGCGGCGACCCGGTTGTTTCCCAGGTCCACCGTGAAGATGGCGCCCGCCCGGGCTGCCCTGAGACAGTCCTCCGACCTGGCGGATGGAACCTTCATCGGGCGCTCCGCGCTGGGGATCGGGCGCTACGCGCCGGCCTGCGGCCGCGCGCGGGTTGACATGACACCTATACGACGGCAGTGTTAGCTCTGCCATAGTCGTCAGCCCCTGCTTATATCGCTTATCCGCCACTTACGGCGAGACGATCTCCGTGGCCTTCTCCATCGAGCCTTCGACTTCTATTAGATACAAGAATCTTCTTCTCCTTGTTATCCGGCCTTCACGACCGAGTCACACTTTTCTTCTAGTGGTCCCCGTCAAACAGACTGTAACTTATCGAGCTTCTTTCGGGCACGTTGAACTTTTTCAAGAATATCGGAAGCCGTTGCGGTCCAAATGAAGGGCTTCGGGTTCTGATTGTGACCCCCGACATATTCCTCCACGGCCTGGATTAGCTCAGGAACCGAATGGAAAACCCCGCGCCGAAGCCGTTGTTCGGAAAGATCCCGGAAGAAGCGTTCGACCATGTTCAGCCAGGATGCACTGGTCGGTGTGAAGTGCACATGAAAGCGCGTGTTGCGCTTCAACCAGTTGACGACTTTCTGATGTTTGTGCGTGGCGTAGTTGTCGCAAATGATATGGATCTGTTTGTCTTTCGGCACGGAACGTTTGATCTGATTGAGAAACCGGATCCATTCCTGATGACGATGCTTCGGCATACAGGTCCCGATAATCGAGCCGTCCAGCGTATTGAGCGCGGCGAACATCGTGGTCGTCCCGTTGCGTTTGTAGTCGTGGGTGAGGGTGCCGCACCGCCCCTTCTTCAGAGGTAACCCGGGTTGCGTGCGGTCCAGGGCCTGCATCTGGCTCTTCTCATCGCAGGACAAAACAATGGCGTTTTCCGGAGGGTTCAGATACAAACCGACCACATCCTCCAACTTCTCGACAAATTGTTTGTCGTTGGAAAGTTTGAAGGTGCGTGCCAGATGAGGCTTCAAGCCATGAGCCCGCCAGATTCTCCCTACCGTGGACTCGCTGACGCCGGTTGCCCTGGCCATCAAGGACCGGCTCCAGTGCGTGGCGTTCGGAGGCTTCCCTTCGACCGTCTTCTTCACGATCCGGGCCCGCTTCCGGCGGCCGATCGAGGGAATCCGTCCACTGCGGGAAGCGTCCTTTTCGATTCCCCCGAGGCCATCTTCAACGAAACGATCGCGCCAACGTCCGGCCTTTTGACGAGTGATGTCCAACTTGGCAGCGATCTCCTGATTGTCCAGACCCCCGGCGGCCAGCAAGACAATTCGAGATCGTTCCGCCAACCGGACCGCCACACTGCGGCTTCGGCTCAGTCGCTCCAGTTCCTTCCGCACAGGAATGTCCAATTTAATCGTCGGTGCTCTCCTCATATATACTCAGACGTAGGAAAGCTGAATAAGTTACATTAACTGTGACGGACTACACTAGCGCCATATCCAATTGTCGAGTGAATGACTGCTAACGGCCAGGAGCGGTCACTACTCCATCGCCGCGAGCTTCGCGCTGGCGCACTCCAGCATGATGGACATGTAGCGGTCGAATCGTTCTTCGCCCAGAAGTAAGGGGTGCGGTCCAACCGGATACCGCTGGCGAAGCTGCTCCTGCAGCTCCAGCGTGTTCATTGCTTGCGTCCAACACGGCCCCCCGGCCTCCAGACAGCGTTCAAGATGCTCCTGATCCAAATCCGCGACCCCAGGGTGACTGCCAAGTGCGGTCTCTGCCCTCAGCGGACGGGCGAAGTCGTCGAACACGTGCTCGAAGATGGAGCGGGATTCCTGATCGGGCATCTGCGTGCCGCTAAAGATCACCGCCGTGTGAGTGCGCCCGAGGTGCTCGACCGGTACGAGCATGGCCAGTGTGCCTGCCGTATGGCCGGGGGTGAGCGCCAGCGTAACGGTCGTATCTCCCAGGGTCAGTTGCTGGCCATCGGTCACGACCATGTCCCGCGCCGGCCGTGGCCGATCCGGCCGCCCGCCGGAGAGCGCGAGATCCCAATCCGGGCCAGTGATCAGGATCCGTGCCCCGTACGTTTCCTGGAGATAGGACGCCCCACCCACGTGGTCGTTGTGACCATGCCCGATGACGATGTACTCGATCTGCGCCGGGTCGAGGCCCAATTTCTCGAGGCCCGGCACCAGCACGTCCCGCGCCTCGCCAGGGGAGTTGAGGGTATCCATCAGGATCAGACCCTCGCTCGTTTCGATGGCCCAAGCGCCCACGTCGTTGAAGCCGATGTAATACAGGTTCTCGAATACCCGCGTCGGCTCCAGGACATAGTCCTCGACCGGCGGCAGCCCCGATGCCTGCCTCACTAGTGCGGCCCGCCTGGGGCCCGCAGGGGAGCAGAGTGCTTCCGCTTCATCGATCAGATCGGATCCGGCCAGCGCTATCGCCGCCGCGATGTGGCGCTGAGCCTCCTCGGATGCTGCTAGCGCCTCGGCGGTGGGCACGCCCGGCCCCTGGGACCCGAGTCCTGACTGCCAGGCGGTGGTGACTATGGTGAGGGCGACGGCCGTTGTGGCTAGTACATTTCTGAACATCGAGCTTTCTCCTTCTGGTTCCGCTCCACGATTTTCTTCTTTTTTCTTTTAACGCCACTCAGTTTCCTCTAGAGAACGGCAGGTTTCGACCAGAAGCGGACATCGGCTAACCGTTAACGATTATCGGACCTGATCCGACCCGCCCTTTTAATGAGCGGGCCGCAGCTTCGATAAAGTCAGTTTGCTAGATTCTAACTCGCAAGAAAAGTGTCAGGTAAGGGAAAGCGAAATCCACAATACCGTGAAGGCGACTTTACATTCTTCTGGAAGTTCTGCAGTCCGATTCAGGCTCACTCAAAGAGGGCTTGTGGGGTTAGTGAAAGGTGTTCGGACAAGCCAGTTCAGAAACCCTCTACGGGCACGAGGCGCCGCAGCTCTTCGGCCAGACCGAATCCGGATCGACGGGCGGCTATTGTTTTTCTTATGCCCTCTCGGTTTCAACCGGATAAAGTATGTGGTGGTGATTTCGATCCGGTTTGGCCCGTTCTAGGGCCTGAACGGATTTCTTTCTACTCTGCCCGACTATCGGAATCGGCCAAGACGCGCACAGCGCGGCTGGCTGGGCCAGGGTAGGGCTTCGGAGGGCCGCGTAGTGCTCGCGGCGGTTCGGGGCGAAGGGCCGGCTAGTTTCAGTTCGGCTCACGTGTGAGGTTTGCATGAGAATCAAACGATCCATTGGGTGGGCTGCGGCGTTGCTGCTCGGCATTGTTGCGCTCAGCCACGCTCGGCAGCAACCGCCTATCGGCGTAGGGGTACCGCCGTTGGGTGCGGGACCATGGGTGTTCGATACGGCCGAGCAGCACAAGATCCGCGTCAGCGTCGTGACCACGGGGCTCTCACATCCATGGGCCATCGCGTTCCTTCCCGGTGGCGACATGCTGATCACAGAGCGGGACGGTCGCCTGCGCGTCGTTCGAGGCGGAGTGCTCGACCCACAGGCAGTGTCCGGATTGCCCCAGGTCCGGACCGACGGCAACGGAGGTCTGATGGATGTTGCCCTCCATCCCCAGTTTGCCGAGAATCGCCTGGTCTATCTCACCTACACAAAAGCGGTCGGAAGCGGCATGGGCGCTCCGGCGCTCGCGCGGGGCCGGCTCGAGGGCCACGCGCTCGCCGATGTCCGAGACCTTCTCGTCACTGAGGCGCACGAGGGCAACTCGGGTCTCAACGGCCGTGTCGTCTTCGGACCAGATGGCAAGGTCTACATGTCCACCGGCGGCAGGTCCCAAGACGACATTGAGAACCTCGCGCAAGACTCCATGAGCTTGCGCGGCAAGATCCTGCGCCTCAACGACGATGGCTCCGTACCGGCAGACAACCCTTTCGTGGGCCACGCGGGCTATCGGCCGGAAATTTACACCCTGGGGCATCGCAATACGCTGGGCCTCATCGTCCACCCCGAGACCGGGATGCTCTGGCAACACGAAAACGGCCCCCTCGGCGGCGACGAGATCAACATCATCTTGCCGGGACGCGATTACGGATGGCCGCTTCTGAGCTTCGGACGCGACTATTCAGGCCCGCGCATTTCCGAACATCCGACCCGCGAGGGAATAGAGTCGCCGCTCGTGGTGTGGCTGCCCAGCATCGCGGTCGCCGGCATGGCCGTCTACACCGGCGACCAGTTTCCGGCCTGGAGAGGCAACGTGTTCGTTGGCGCGATGCGCGAGGGCCGCATCCCGGGCACGGGCCACCTGCAGCGCATCGTGTTCAACGAGAGGACAGAGGAACTGCGACGCGAGTCGCTGTTGAGGGAGCTCAGGCAACGCATCCGGGAAGTGCGCGAAGGGCCCGACGGATTTCTGTACTTGCTCACGGACGAGGACGAAGGTGCGCTCCTGCGTATCGAGCCTGCCCCTTGAGGGTCCCGGACGGCCGTCTCACGGGAAGTGGGCGGGTTCGCCGTCACCCTTCGTCCTTCGATCAGCGAACCGGCCGTACTGGCATCGATACGCCGAATCAGCGCATATCGGTCGAGTATCTCCAGTGGCCCTTCCTCGATTCGGGTATCGACATCATTCTCGCTTGCAGTGGATATGTTCAGCTCTGATCAGGATTAGCCCCGCATTTTGGGGGTGATTTGGTCAGGTGTAACGGCCCCAATTTCAAAATTTCACGGTCCTAGAACAGGACTTCCGAGCACTTTGAGAATGGTCTTCAGGGAGTAGCCCGTCAGAGCATTTCGCACAGAGTTCCCTGAAAAACTAAGAGACATTTTTCGGATCGGAACGACCTTGAGGAGCATCGAACAATGGAAAAAGTGGCCGCAATGATCGTGTAGGAAACGCTGTCCGTCAGGAAGATAGCGCTTCTGTCCGAATTACTCTGACGACCTATAGATGTCCCCTCCTCCCTTCTCAAGAAGATCTCGGAGAATCGATCGATGACAGTGCGTTTCGCTTTCGCAATAGCATCCGATAGAGAAGTTCGTCTGATGAGACAGCGCGGCAAGTATATCCAGATCCCGAGCAGGTCCAGGTTGTTTCATTTCCCAGAGAAACCGTCGCTTGAATGTTCGCCATCCTTTTTCGTCACTGATAGGGAAGAATTGCTTTAACAGTGCTTCGCTTGGAGAAAGGTTTGGGAACCAGACATCATAGATGTTCTTCGACGAGTATTCTGCCTTGCGCATTCCCCTCGGTGGTCGTCGCACTGTTCCGATTCGTAGTCCCTCGTCAAGTTCTCGGTCACTACCGAGTCGTTTGATTCTGATGGCCATCTTAGGAGCTCTAGCGGCTGTGGTGAGTTGTTAGGCTGCTTGGCGTTCAGGACCTAGCGTTTTGGTCAACAGTTTCGCCATCGCAGCTCTGTCTCAATGCGGTCCCTAACAGCGATGTAGCCGTGTTGAACTACCGTGCAGGACAGACCATGCCTCTCTTGACGAGGAGGCTCAGGACTTCGTGGCGCCCAAGTTTGGAACCGGAACTCATGGGGTGAATGAGACTACAGGTGGGAGTCGGGGTCAATCAAAACAGCACATGTCTGTATCGGCGACAAGAACGAAGCCGCTGGCGCGACGGACGCTACGCGTGCTCTGACTGCAGAGTAAAGAGCGACTTGCAAAGTGTGAGGCTCACATGATTAGGCTTAGACTAGGACGCCTGTTCCAGCAGCGTCTGAGGTTGGCTCATTTTAGCTCTCAAAAGTGTCTACCAAAGTCTGGGCATTCCAGAAACGAGAGAACTCGCCGGCACGCCAACACGAAAGCCTCATCTGGACCGCACTGATGACTGCTTGATTGATCCTTGTCGGACCACTTCTGGGACTCCTGTAGTCGGAGTGGAAAAGGGCACTGCCGAAGAAACGACTCCTCAAACATCTCTATTCGCTCAGAGCTCTAAGGCGTTCGCGTCACTAATTTTCCGACACGACGGGAACTTGAAATTGACATTGTCCGGGGCGAAGCTACACTGGTTCCGAGAACGCTTCAGTTCTCTGAAACGGAATGACCTGTCAATGCCCGGCTTCTGCCTGGTTGCTCGCCCTTCGGCAGGCCTGGCAAAGTGGAGAGTTTGGAATGCATACACGAATTCTGACGCTGATTGCAGCAGCGGCGGTGCTCGTCAGCTTCTGGGTCGAGCCTCTGGTCGCGCAATCGGGCACGCGTCCTGATCTCAGCGGAATCTATGTGTCGCTTCCTCCCAACGGGTTCCAGTTCGGCGAAGATCTCACGTCGAAACTGCTTCCCGGAGAAGAGTTGATACTCACTCCGTACGGGGCCGAAAGGTACCGAAACGTCGACATCGGTCCCGGCGATCCCGGAGCCCAGTGCCTGCCGCCAGGTCCTATCCGGGGCCTCTGGGGTCTGCCTCAACCGATAGCCATCGTTCAGAGCGCCGGGCTCATCGTGATCGCCTTGGAATTTTCGGGGACCTATCGAATCATTTACACGGATGGACGCGAACACCCGGAAGCGACATATGAGATTCCACAATTCATGGGCCACTCGATTGGCACGTGGGAAGGCGACACGCTCGTCGTGGACACGGTGGCGGTGGACGAACGCGTCTGGATCGATCCGCATGCTTTTGAGCACAGCGACCAGCTTCATCTTGTCGAACGATTCCAGAAAACCGGCCCGACAACGATCCGCTGGACGCTGACGGTCGAGGATCCCGTGTTCTTCGTGAAGCCGTTCACGGTGGGGCGTAGCTTTGAACTCCGGAGAGATGAGCTGCTGTTGCCTTACTGGTGCAGTGAAAACGAAAAGGACTTGGAGCACATGCAGCCGATCATCGGGGGCATCGGGCGCCCCAAGATGATGGACGAAAACGGCAACATCACGCAGTTCGAGCCGACGAATAGACCGTAGTTTGTTTTCCCTCGGCCGAGGAATCGGCCCTAGACGATGAACGGACGGGAGCAGTCCAATCCGTTCCGGTGAAGAGGCTGCCGATGCGGGACCCGGAGGGGAATTCGCAATTGATTATCTAGCGTTGGCCGCCTGCGGCATCGGGTAACCCATCATTAGAACCGACAAAGACCTGTCTGCCGTCGCTGAATGTCACACTCCTGCCGTTGATATGGCTGAGGCCGGGCAGGCGGGCCAGGAAGCCGGAAACAACAATCGTGTCTCCGTTCTTCAGAGAGTCCCGGCTCACGCCGCGCCTGAAGAAGCCGGCGACCGAGCCATTTTCAATCGCGTAGTTGATTACGTTGCCGCTTTCGTCCGTCACGTCGATGTAGAAATAGATGTGAGGATTCATCCACTCCACTTTCGTGACTTGCCCCGTTACGGTGATCGGCTTGTTCATATCGTACTTCGACGAAGCGTTGTGGTGGGCCGACAAGGAGCTGGCCGCGAAAAACACCACGCCGAGGAATGTCGCTATCAGTATTGTTCTCATCGAGATGCCTCCGCAGCGGTTGACCTTGGCCGCACAGTATAACGCTAATACTTTGGGAAACCCCGACGGAAAGTCAAGGCGATATGAGTAATCCGCTATTCCCGCTCCGAGGGATCCAGGTCCGGATCGACGTACGTCATGCCGGTGGGACCCATGCCGGTCACCTGGACGACCACCCCTTCGTCCCGGGTCATCGCAACGTGGTTAGCTCCGGGGGGTTCGGTGTAAACACTGCCGGCCGGCAGCTCCTTGAGAAGGGATTCGCCGAACTCTTCACTGCAGCCGAAATACCACGTTCCGGACACCACCGTGGCAACGCGGTCGTCGGGGTGTGCGTGCGCGTCGATTCTCGTATCGGGAGGTACCCGGAGAAGCGTAGTGTACAGGCCGGGTCTGGAAGGATCTCCGTGTAGGATGACCCATTCGATCCCCGTCGCGAACGATGTCCCTTCGAGCGAGGATCGGCCAAAGGGCCACTGGACCTCGTCGAGAGCAATCCTCTTCTGCGCGGCCTGCCCTGCCAGCTGGATAGCCCTGACCAGGAGCCCCCCGAGGGTCAGGAGACCCACCGCCATGCTCCATTTGAACGTAATGTTGCCCCCTCGACACGCGGCCATTCTCAGTGTATCAGCCCAGTCTGGTCGCATTGAGATTGGTACCGGGTGCGCCAGGGTCTGGCCAGCGGGTCATCACTCCTTTCGTGTGGGTGTAGCAGTTGATGGCCTCCAACCGTAATCGTGGGTATCTGCGAAAAGCGAGTTCTTCCAGCCCCCACGATAAAAGGCTGTTGGGACCGGAATCGGGATGTTGATGCCGACCATGCCCAGCTGGATCTCGCTCTGGAAACTCTCCTCCGCGCCACAGGAATTCGTGAATATGTCGGTCCCATTTGCCCTGGGATTGACGTTTACGTTCGCGAGCCTCAGGTCTCGACAAATGACGCCCTTCTCATGCGCGGCCTCCAAAGCCTCGGCAATCTGCAAGGCTAGTTTCAGCGAGTCTTCAACAGTGATGACACCGCGCTTCAATCGGTCAGCTAACGCGTCTCCCTCGACCCGTTCGAGAACAAGGAAGTGCGTACTGTTGTCTTCCTCAAACCCGTGAATCGCAGCGATGTTCGGATGGTTCAGCGATGCGAGAAGTTTGGCCGCACGTTCGAACCGTACCAAGCGGACTGCGTCCTTGGCGAACTCTTCCGGTAGCGCCTTGATAGCTACTTTACGCCCGAGTTTGGTGTCGCGCGCACGCCACTAACGGTATGTTTTCGTGACAGGTCAGGATCAAGATGAGATCGCGAGTGGATCAGACACACCCTACCGATGCTGCTATCTAATCGTTACGATAAACGACACGCCCACCGACTACAGTCATCATCACATCGATGTCTTTGATCCGGTCCTCAGGGACCGTCAGGATGTCCTCGGATAAGACCACGAAATCGGCCAGTTTGCCCGCCTCAAGCGAACCCTTGACGTCTTCTTCGAAGTTCAATTCAGCGTTTCCGATGGAACTAAGCCGCAGAGCTTCCTCCGGTTGTAGTTTCTGCTCTGGACCCACCACACCCGCACTTATGGTATCTCGCGTAATGAAGTGATAGAGCACTGTGATCGGGGAGTAGGGGATCACGGGGGCGTCTGTACCCAGCGAGACGGGCAGGCCCGCATCTAGATAGTAGCGGACCGGCGTCAGGCTGTCAGCCCGAGCCGCTCCCCAGTATTTTCGAACGCTTGGCGCAGCAACATAGAGGTGGTCTTGCGCGGAAATGTGGAGTCCGAGTTGCTTCATCCGCGGCAGTTGATCCGATTGCGGAACGAATGCATGTTCGATGGTCCACCGCTTTCCAGCAAGCGGTGAGTCCGCATTCGCCAATTCATAACCCTCCAAGACGAGGTCGATCGCCGCGTCGCCCACCGCATGCGTAGCAACACGCCAACCCCGTTGATTCAGAGCGCGGACAAGCGAGACATAAGACTCGGTCGGAAACGTCTGGAGGCCTTTGAATGTTCCATCCTGCCCGAACGGTTCGGCGTAGGGTTCTCGCATCCACCCAGCCTCAAAACCACCATCGACTCCCAATTTGACGCCGCCGACACGTACCCATTCATCTCCTTGTTCAGGGCCAATGCCCCATTCCCGAAGGGTTTGGTCAAGATTGGACAGGTCGGTCGACGGCCCCAGCCGAAAGAGAACACTCGTCCGGATGTTCAACAACCCGCGCTCTTTCATGTCGACCAGCACAGAGTAAAGTTCAGGGGATGCGCCTCCATAGCGAATGCTCGTCAGACCTGCAGCGTTGAGTTTTCGGTGTTCCTCGACCATTGCCCGGATGCGTGCTTCATAGTCCGGCTGCTGGGGAATTCTCAGCAGAACCAGATCCTTGGCGCGGTCAATGACCTCACCGTTCAGCCGCCCATCGGAATACCGCCCGAGGGCTCCGCCTTCGGGCTCAACGCTCGCCTGGTCGATCCCCCATCGCGCCAGAGCCACGCTGTTCAAGACATACTCGTGTCCACCGCGAACGACCACCACAGGGTGATCTCTAACTGCGCGGTCCAGATCGTCGCGATACGGCAGCCGTTGCTCGACGAGCTGACCTTCGTGCCAATCGCTATTGGTAACGATCACCTCTCCGTCTTCAGTCTGATCCGCTCGCTTGGCGATGGCGTCGAGCACCTCCTGAATCGTGCGCGTTTGCGACAGATCCACGCCAGGCCCGCCGCCCGCACTGTGGAAGTGGTTGTCGGCCAGCCCTGGGACGGCCGTGCGCCCGGCCAAATCTATCCGTTCGGTTTGATCGTTGACGAGCGTGAGGATCTCCTCGTTCGTTCCCGTGCTGAGGATCCGGCCTTCACGTACCGCAATGGCCTCGACGACAGACGAGTCGGAATCGAGCGTAATGATGTGACCGTTGTATACGACGAGGTCAGGGTCTGGCTGAGGTGGTGGAGGGGTGCTACACGAAACCAGAAAGGGAGCGCAGGCCAGAGCGACCCCGGCTATTCGGGTCAGGATTTGGTTCACGGATAAACCTCGTTTTCGGCTCGATTCAGTAGTCGTCTTTGGATCTCTGCAAGCTCGCCAAGAAATATACTAAATGGAAAGCATTAGACGTAACCAGAAACTCGACTCGCGAGACAGGGTTATTAGCAAGAAAAGGGTCAAGTCCTGAAAAACGAGCTGCTGTCAAGCAGTCAATCAGACAAATAACTCTGGCAAACTTTCGTGCGTCCTCAGACTTCGAAACGATTTCGCATCGATCGCATGCTGCAGAGTCAGTGCTTAACCCCGCTGTCATATCGTCATTCGTGCTAGACTCTGCGGCGCACCGTAATACCTCTCACTCTCATTTCGTTGTTCGGTTTCGTGATCGGCAACGCTCCATCTTCTTCAGTACGGGGAGGACATCATGAGCAGGTCTGTCATTCGTCACAGCTATCGCTCCGGGAATTGGATCAGACTTCTTGTCTTGGTAGTCATATCGTGGCTGGCGAGCCAGAATGCCAACGCCCAAACGCCTTCGGAAACCGGCTCCATCGCTAATCTCGAGGCCAAGTTTATCGACATCAAGGCTCTGGGCGGGACCATCCAGACACGATACTATGAAGAGGGCCAAGGGGAGCCGCTACTGCTGGTACACGGTGGAGGGCTCGGCAATGTAAACGCTAACAGCGCGAACATATGGAGCAGGAACATCCCCGGCCTGGCCGAGCGGTTTCACGTCTTTGCGGTCGACAAGCTTGCCGCCGGCATGACCGGCAACCCACCGAACGACAGCGATTACAACATCCAGGGCGAGATCGCTCACATGTACCAGTTCATCCAGACGATGAACCTCCCTCCAGTGCATCTGGTGGGTCAGTCGCGAGGAGCCGGGCTGGGGTTGTTGCTGGCTATGCAACATCCGGAGGTCGTCAAAACTCTTGTTCTCATAAATTCCGGCACGGTGTCGCCGGACACGAACCCAACGACACGGGCGTCCGTGATGGAGCCGTGCGCGGTGGGCGACCGGAGCTGGAAAATCCGGTGTGCAATGGAAGTCCAATCCTACGCGCCCAACATCGCCGACACCTGGGATGACGAGTACTACGCGGCTGGCGAGTACATGATTGGCCTGCCACAGGGGCAGGAGGCTCAGGCAAAGATGGCCGGTGGCGCCGGCCAACCTCTGAGGTCCGAGTTCAACGAGTGGAAGAAGCGGTTGCACGAGCGGCTGAGAGCCGAACAGGTCATCCCCGTGCCGGTGCTGCTCTACTGGTCGAAGAATGATCCGCAAGTTACTGTGGATCGCGGTGTGGCCTTGTACGACATCCTGGCCGCCCAACACCCGAAGGTTTGGCTGCTGCTCATCAATAAAGCGGGGCACCTGCATTTCCGGGAGTATCCGGATGAGTTTAATTACAACGTCATGAGTTTCATCGACTTCTGGAATCGTCAACCAACGGAGACGGTTTCGATTGCACAGTAGACCCTTTGCTGGAGCTGAATCGGCGCAAAGGTAATCACCTTCGCGCCAAGGTCGTGACACGGCGGACCCTGCACACCCCCTCTTCGACGCTAGAGTCGACTTAAGTTCCAGCAACAGTTCTTCAGAATTGTTCAGGATCCCTGTCTGCTGAGAGCACATTGGCCGTCAAACGGCCCAAGTACATACGGACAGTCTTATCGTGTATAGAGTAGACACGAAGGCCATCGACTTTCCAGGGCAGTGGATTCTCATCGACGTTGATTCCGATGTTTTTTGATTCCTGAAGCTGGCCGATGGTCCCGCCGGTTACCAGTTCCCTCCTCAACGCCCATAACCTCGGTTTTTCTGCCAGCTATGGTCCCGTGTGAATCGCATGGGTTTGAATAGACGACCAACGTCACGGAAGGAGGGACACCGATGGCAGATTAACAGCGGACCAGCTATGTCGCGCTCGAGGACATGTATGTCGCGCTCGAGGACATGAATGAGAAGATGCGCGGGGAAATGGAGCGCTGCGTACGCGAAGGTACACCCCGCCCCGAGAGCAGCGCCGTTCGGGCCCACGTGCCGGACTGTTTCTGGTTCTTCGCCGACTCCTGGAACAACATTATCTGCAACGGGATTCTCGACCATGCCGTCAAGGAATTATGCCGCGTCTATGTCTCCCGTTCTGTGGTCTGTGAGTTTTGCCCCAATCAGAGCTCGATCAACGGCCAGAAGGCGGGTGTCAATGAGGGCCAGATAGACGACTTGATGACCTTCGAGAAATCGGTCAAATACACTGGCCGTCAGAAGGCGGCGCTCGCTTACGCCGAGGCGATCAAGTGGCGCATCGACACCGATGATGCTTTCTGGGGGAATAGTCAAGGTCACGTCGTCGGTGAAGCCGCCCATAGGCGTGACATCGATCTGGAAATCGGCGGCATCGCCAACGAGCACCTCCTGTGTCGACGGTGATGCGGTCAGAGCGAAGTCCGGAGGATTGACTGTGACCGTCACCGTTGCCGTGTTGCTCAATCCTCCGCTGTCTTCAATGGTGTAGCTGAAGCTATCCGTGCCGGTAAAGCCTATCGAGGTCGTGTAGCTGATGACATCATCGCTTGGGTCGGCGGGGGTGCCGTTATCGTGGATGAGGGCCGTCCCCTGTATACCGGTCGTGTCCACGCTGGTAATCGTCAGCGTGTCGCCCGGATCGGTGTCGTTGGCGAGCACAGCCAGCGGGTTGTCGGTGCTGTCTTGGAAAACCGCAAAGATGTCGTTTTGCGCTACCGGTATCCCCGGCCCTTCGTGGAACTGCGGGTTGCGGTACCTGACCGAAGTGTTCTGCCCCGCATCCGCATCGTCGACAAAGAACAGATAGGCGAAGTCACCTGCCGGGTAATACAAACCCACTGGAATCACGTAATGCTGCCAGCCACCTGCGTACCCATAAAAATCATGGATACTGTTCGTCCACGTCTGCGTCCCATAAATTTGAAACGTCTGTTCCGGAATTGCTGTCGCGAGCTGGGTGTCCAAGCCGACACCGTTGATCTCCGCCTGCTCCCCATCACTCCAGAAATCAAACTCCAGCACCGTATTCGGCGTCACCGTGTAGGCTGGCACCAACTCAATCGCTTTCCAGGTGTTACCGGTCATGTGCAATGTCGCCCCGGCATCTTCCACCGTGAAAGTATCGGGCCGAAAACCGCCAGCGCCATAACTCAGTACGGGACCACCATTGAAACCCGGGAAATAGACCACATCCAGCGTGATGTCCACTGTGTGGGTGCGCGACCCACTTGTCCCCACGACGGTGAGCGGGAACAAGCCACTGGAGTCGGTCGGTACGGTGAGGACGCTGGAACCCGCACCCCCAACGATGACGGATGGTGTAAAGAATGCACCGGGGAATGCTGGAACAGCCAGCGTGACGTCGCCGGTGAAGTCGGCCAGGGGTGTCACATTGATGTGGAACAAAGCATCATCGCCAACGATCACCGCCAGTGTCGGCGGGGAGGCGCTCAGTGCGAAGTCGACGACATCCAAGGTGAGGCCCACCGGGTGGATGCGCGACCCGCTCGTCCCCACGACGGTGAGCGGGAACGATCCCGTCGCGCCGGTCGGCAGGGTGAGGACGCTGGAACCCGCACCCCCGACGATGACGGATGGGGTAAAGACGGCGCCCGGGGAGGCTGGAAGAGTCAGGGTGACGTCGCCGGTGAAGCCGGCCAGGGGTGAGACATCGATCTGGAATATGGCGGCATCGCCAACGAGTACCTCCAGCGTCGCCGGGGAGACCGTCATTGAGAAGTCGGCGACATCCAGCGTGATGTCGACCGTGTGGGTGCGCGAGCCGCTGGTGCCAAAGACGGAGAGGGGGAACGTGCCCGCAGTGTCGGTCGGAACGGTCAGGACACTGGAACCGGCACCGCCGACGATGACGGATGGGGTAAAGACGGCGCCCGGGGAAGCTGGAAGAGTCAGGGTGACGTCACCAGTAAAGCCGGCCAGGGGTGAGACGTCGATCTGGAAGAGGGCGGCATCGCCAACGAGCACCTGTGTCGCCGATGGGGAGACGGTCAGTGCGAAGTCGACGACATCCAGCGTGATGTCGACCGTGTGGGTGCGCGAGCCGCTGGTGCCAAAGACGGAGAGGGGGAACGTGCCCGCAGTGTCGGTCGGAACGGTCAAGACGCTGGAACCGGCACCGCCGACGATGACGGATGGGGTAAAGACGGCGCCCGGGGAGGCTGGAAGAGTCAAGGTGACGTCGCCGGTGAAGCCGGCCAGGGGCGTGACATCGATCTGGAACACGGCGGCATCGCCAACGATCACCGCCAGCGTCGACGGAGAGGCCGTCACTGCGAAATCGACCGCATCCAGCGTGATGTCCAGCGGGTGGATGAGAGAGCCGCTGGTGCCTGAGACGGAGAGGGGGAACGTGCCCGCAGTGTCGGTCGGAACGGTCAGGACACTGGAACCGGCACCGCCGACGATGACGGATGGGGTGAAGACGGCACCCGGGGAGGCTGGAAGAGTCAAGGTGACGTCGCCGGTAAACCCGTCCAGGGGTGAGACATCGATCTGGAATGAGGCATCGTCGCCAACCAACACCTCCAGAGTGGATGGTGAGGCATTGAGCGCGAAATCCGGTGGTGGACTGACCACATCCAGCGTGACGTCCACCGTGTGGGTGCGCGATCCGCTGGTGCCTGAGACGGAGAGTGGGAACGTGCCTGAGGCGGTCGTCGGAAGGGTGAGGATGCTGGAACCTGAACCGCCGACGATGACAGCTGGGTTGAAGAAGGGCCCGGGTAGGACGGGAAGCGTCAAGGTCACGTCGCCGGCGAACCCGTCCAGAGGCGTGACATCGATCTGGAACACGGCGTCTTCGCCAATGATCACCTCCAGAGTGGACGGTGAGGCATTGAGCCCGAAACCGACCACATCGAGCGTGATATCGACCGGGTGAGTGAGCGACCCGCTCGTTCCCTCGATGGTGAGCGGGAACGAACCTGGGACGACGGTCGGAATCGTGAGGACACTGGATCCGGCACCGCCGACGATGACGGGTGGGGTGAAGACGGCGCCCGGGGAGCCGGGCAGCGTCAAGGTGACGTCGCCGGTGAAGCCGGCCAGGGGTGAGACATCGATCTGGAAATCGGCGGCATCGCCAACGATCACCGCCAGTGTCGACGGGGAGACAGTCAGTGCAAAATCGGCGACATTCAGGATGATGTCAATCGGGTGGGTCAGCGGCCCGCTGGTCCCCACGACGGAGAGTGGGAACGTGCCCGCGGCGTCGGTCGGAACGGTGAGGACGCTGGAACCGGCGCCGCCGACGATGACGGATGGGGTAAAGAATGCCCCGGGGAAAGCTGGAATAGTTAACGTGACGTCGCCGGTGAAGCTGGCCAGGGGTGTGACATCAATTTGGAACAGAGCGTTATCGCCCACTGTCACCGCCTGAGTAGACGGTGTGACGTCCAGCGCGAAATCCGGGGGATCGACCACCTCCAGCGTGACCTCCACCGGGTGGGAGATCGCCCCAATCGTTGTCGTTGTGAAATCCCAGTCCGTCTCTAGCTCTGAGCCCGCAAATGAATTTCCGGACGTGTCGTCGATCGCCGTTGCGTCGATCAGCACGTGATAGTCAGTCCCATTGGTCAGCGTCCCAGCCGGATCAATTGTGACCACCCGACCCAATACCGACACCTGCCCCGAGCTCACGGGAATGGTCTCAAATGTCCCGACGCCCGTTTCCACGATCGTAATGTTTCCCGTTCCTTTCACCACGTGCTCGTTGAACGTGACCACCATGTTCGTCCCGACCTCCGCGCCGGGCGTGCCGTAGGTGCCGTGAATCAGTATGGAGAACGAACCCGTGACGACGGTCGGAAGGGTGAGGACGCTGGAACCGGCAGCGCCGGCTATGACCGGTGGTGTGAAGAAGGCCCCGGGGACGGCCGGAACAGTCAAGGTCACGTCGCCGGTGAAGCCGCCCAGAGGTGTGACGTCGACCTGGAACAGGGCGTCATCGCCAGCCATCACGTTCAGACTGGAAGGTGAGACGGTCAGAGCGAAATCCGGAGGCTGGGGAATCACATCCACAGTGGTCTCCACCGGGTGAGTGAGGGACCCGCTGGTCCCAACGACGGAGAGTGGGAACGGGCCCGTGGCGACCGTCGGAACGGTGAGGACGCTGGAACCGAACCCCCCCACGATGACGGGCGGGGTGAAGAAGGCCCCGGGGACGGCCGGAACAATCAGGGTCACGTCGTCGGTGAAACCGGCAATAGGTGTGACATCGACCTGGAACAGGGCATTATTGCCAACGATCACCTCCGGAGTGGATGTTGTGATATCCAGCGCGAAATCCGGGGGATCGACCACTTCCAGAATGATGTCCAGCACGCGGTTGAGCGGCCCGCTGGTCCCAACGACGGTGAGCCCAAATGCGCCCGTAGCGAAGGTCGGAACGGTCAGAACGCTGGAACCGGAACCGCCGGCGACGACGGGTGGGGTGAAGACGGCCCCGGGGAAATCCGGAATAGTCAAGGTCACGTCGTTGGTGAAGCCGCCCATAGGCGTGACATCGATCTGGAAATCGGCGGCAACGCCAAGGGGTACTTCCTGTGTCGACGGTGATGCGGTCAGAGCGAAGTCCGGAGGATTGACTGTGACCGTCACCGTTGCCGTGCCGCTCAAGCCTCCGTCGTCCTCAATGGTGTAGCTGAAGCTGTCGGTGCCGGTAAAGCCTATCGAGGTCGTGTAGCTGATGACATCATCGCTTGGGTCGGCGGGGGTGCCGTTATCGTGGATGAGGGCTGTCCCCAGTGCAGCGGTGGCGTCCACACTGGTAATCGTCAGCGTGTCGCCCGGATCTATGTCGTTTGCGAGCACAGCCAGCAGGTTGTCGGTGCTATCTCTGAAAACCGAAAAGGCGTCGTCTCGCGCTACCGGCGCCCCCAACCCTTCACGCAACTGCGGGTTGCGGTACCTCACCGACGTGTTCTGCCCGGCATCCGCATCGTCAACAAAGAACAGATAGGGGAAGTCACCCGCCGGGTAATACAAACCCACTGGAATCACATAATGCTGCCAGCCACCCCCGTAGCCGTAAAAATCCTGGATGCTCGTCTGAAACGGCTGCTGCGTCCCGTAAATTTGAAATATCCATGGCGGCGTTATTGTCTGGAGCTGGGTGTCCAACCCGATACCGTTGATCTCGGCCTGTTCACCATCGCTCCAAAAATCGAACTCCAGCACTGTGATCGGCGTCACTGCGTACGGTGGCACCAACTCAATCGCCTTCCAGGTATTGCCCGTCATGTGCAATGTCGCCCCGGCATCTTCCACCGTGAAAGTATCGGGCCGAACACCGCCAGCGCCATAACTCAGTACGGGACCACCATTGAAACTCAGCAAGTTGACCACATCCAGAGTGATGTCCGCCAGGCGGGTGAGTGACCCGCTGGTCCCAACGACGGAGAGCGGGAACGACCCCGTCGCGTCGGTCGGAACGCTCAGGACGCTTGAACCCACACCTCCGACGATGACGGATGGCATGAAGACGGCTCCCGGGGAGCCCGGAAGAGTCAAGGTGACGTCGTCGGTGAAGCCAGCCACGGCTGTGACATCAATTTCGAACAGGGCGGCATCGCCAAGGATCACCGCCTGCGTGGCGGGAGAGGCATTGAGGGCGAAATCCGGAGGATTGACGACATTCAGAGTGATGTCAATCGGGTGGGTGAGCGAGCCGGTGGTACCCACGACGGTGAAGGGGAACGCCCCGGAGGCGAGGGTCGGAACGGTGAGGACACTGGATCCGGCGCCGCCGACGATGACCGGAGGGGTGAAGAAAGCCCCAGGGAAAGCCGGAACAGTCAACGTCACGTCGTCGGTGAAGCCGAACAGGGGTGAAACATCGATCTGGAATTCGGCGGCATCGCCAAGGATCACAGCCAGAGTGGACGGTGAGGCATTGAGCGCGAAATCGACCACCTCCAGGGTGATGTCCACCGGGTGGGCGAGCGACCCGCTGGTGCCCACGACGGAGAGCCCGACAGTGCCTGTGGCGAGGGTCGGAATGGTGAGGACGCTGGAACCGGAACCGCCGACGATAACGGGTGGGGTGAAGACAGCCCCGGGGGATGCCGGAAGAGTCAAGGTGACGTCGTCGGTGAACCCGCCCACGGGTGTGACATCGATCTGGAACAGGGCGTCATCGCCAACCAACACCGCCTGCATAGCGGGAGAGGCATTCAGCGCAAAATCGACCACATCCGGGGTGATCTCCACCGGGTGGGCGAGCGAGCCGCTGGTGCCCACGACGGAGAGCCCGACCTCGCCCGTGGCGACGGTCGGCACAGTGAGGACACTGGAACCGGAACCGCCGACGATGACCGGAGGGGTGAAGAAAGCCCCGGGGAAAGTCGGAACAGTCAACGTCACGTCGTCGGTGAAGCCGAACAGGGGTGAAACATCGATCTGGAATTCGGCGGCATCTCCAACGATCACCGCCAGTGCCGACGGGGAGGCATTCAGCGCAAAATCGGCGACATCCAGGGTGATGTCCACCGGGTGCGTGCGCGACCCGCTGGTGCCCAGGACGGAGAGTAGGAACGACCCCGCGGCGTCGGTTGGAACGGTGAGGACGCTGGAACCGGAACCGCCGACGATGACGGGTGGGGTGAAGACGGCTCCCGGGGAGTCGGGAAGCGTCAAGCTGACGTCACCGCTGAACCCGGCCAGGGCTGTCACATCGATCTGGAAATCGGCGGCATCGCCAACGAGTACCTCCAGAGTGGACGGTGAGACAGTCAGTGCGAAGTCGACCACATCCAGGGTGATGTCCACCGGGTGCGTGCGCGACCCGCTGGTGCCCAGGACGGAGAGTGGGAACGTGCCTGCGGTGTCGGTCGGAACGGTGAGGACGCTGGAACCGGAACCGCTGACGATGACGGGTGGAGTGAAGACGGCCCCCGGGGAGTCGGGAAGCGCCAAGGTGACGTCACCGCTGAACCCGGCCAGGGCTGTCACATCGATCTGGAAATCGGCGGCATCGCCAACGAGTACCTCCAGAGTGGACGGGGAGGCAGTCAGTGCGAAGTCGACCACATCGAGGGTGATGTCAATCGGGTGGGTCAGCGACCCGCTGGTGCCCAGGACGGAGAGTGGGAACGACTCCGCGGTGTCGGTTGGAACGGTCAGGACGCTGGAACCGGCGCCGCCGACGATGACGGGTGGGGTGAAGGTGGCTCCCGGGGGCCCCGGCAGAGTCAGGGTGACGTCGTCGGTGAACCCGCCCACGGGTGCGACATCGATCTGGAACAGGGCGTCATCGCCAACCAACACCGCCTGCGTCGGGGGCGAGGCATTCAGAGTAAAATCGCCCACATCCAGGATGATGTCCACCGGGTGGGCGAGAGAGGCGCTGGTGCCCACGACCGAGAGTGGGAACGTGCCCGCGGCGTCGGTTGGAACGGTCAGGACGCTGGAACCGGCGCCGCCGACGATGACGGGTGGGGTGAAGACGGCTCCCGGGGAGCCCAGCAGAGTCAGGGTGATGTCGTCGGTGAACCCGCCCAGGGTTGTCACATCGATCTGGAATTCGGCGTCATCTCCAACGATCACCGCCAGCGTCGACGGGGAGACCGTCAGTGCGAAGTCGCCCACATCCAGGGTGATGTCCACCAGGTGAGCGAGCGACCCGCTGGTCCCCACGACGGAGAGCCCGAACAGGCCCGCGCCGTCGGTCGGAACACTCAGGACGCTGGAACCGGAACCGCCGACGATGATCGGAGGGGTGAAGACGGCCCCGGGGCGGGCTGGAAGAGTCAAGGTGACGTCACCGGTGAAGCCAGCCAGGGGAGTGACATCAATCTGGAACAAGGCGGCATCGCCAACGATCACCGCAAGTGTCGACGGAGATGCAGTCAGATCGAAGTCCGGGGGATCGACCGTGACCGTCACCGTAGCCGAGGCGCTCAAGCCTCCGCTGTCTTCAATGGTGTAGCTGAAGCTATCGGTGCCGGTAAAGCCAATCGAGGTCGTGTAGCTGATGCCATCATCGCTGGGGTCGGCGGGGGTGCCGTTATCGTGGATGAATGCCGTCCCCTGTATACCGGTCGTGTCCACGCTGGTAATCGTCAGCGTGTCGCCCGGATCGGTGTCGTTGGCGAGCACAGCCAGCGGGTTGTCGGTGCTGTCTTGGAAAACCGCAAAGATGTCGTTTTGCGCTACCGGTGTCCCCGGCCCCTCGTGGAACTGCGGGTTGCGGTACCTCACCGAAGTGTTCTGCCCCGCATCCGCATCGTCGACAAAGAACAGGTAGGCAAAGTCACCCGCCGGGTAATACAAACCCACCGGTATCACGTAATGCTGCCAGCCACCTGCGTACCCATAAAAATCCTGGATACTGTTCGTCCACGTCTGCGTCCCATAAATTTGAAACGCCTGTTCCGGAATTGCTGTCGCGAGCTGGGTGTCCAAGCCGACACCGTTGATCTCCGCCGGCTCCCCATCGCTCCAGAAATCAAACTCCAGCACCGTATTCGGCGTCACCGTGTAGGGTGGCACCAACTCAATCGTTTTCCAGGCGTTACCCGTCAGGTGTAATGTCGCTCCGCCATCTTCGACCGTATACGCTGTCGGGTGCCCATGTTCACCATCCTCATCGCCTGCATAACTCTGTATGGGGACGCCAGTGAAACCGAAAAAATAGACCACATCCAGCGTGATGTCCACCGTGTAAGTGTGCGACTCGCTCGTCCCCACGACGGTGAGCGGGAACAAGCCACTGGAGTCGGTCGGTACGGTGAGGGCGCTGGAACCCACAGCCCCAACGATGACGGATGGTGTGAAGAATGCACCGGGCAAGCCCAGAAGACTTAACGTGACGTCCTCGGTGAACCCGACCAGGGGGGTCACATTGATCTGGAATAAAGCGTCATCACCAACGATCACCGCCAGTGCCGACGATGATGGAGTCAGAGTGAAGGCCCGCGGATCGACCGTGACCGTCACCGTAGCCGAGGCGCTCAAGCCTCCGCTGTCTTCAATCGTGTAGCTGAAGCTATCGGTGCCGGTAAAGCCTATCGACGTCGAGTAGTTGATGCCATCATCGCTGGGGTCGGCGGGGGTGCCGTTATCGTGGATGAAGACCGTCCCCTGTGTACCGGTCGTGTCCACGCTGGTGATCGTCAGCGTGTCGCCCGGATCGGTGTCGTTGGCGAGCACAGCCAGCAAGTTGTTGGTGCTGTCTTCGATAACCGTAAAGGTGTCGTCCTGCGCTATCGGCGCCCCGGGCCCTTCATGGAACTGCGGGTTGCGGTACCTGACCGAAGTGTTCTGCCCCGCATCCGCATCGTCGGCAAAGAACAGATAGGCAAAGTCACCCGCCGGGTAATACAAACCCACCGGTATCACGTAATGCTGCCAGCCACCTGCGTACCCATAAAAATCCTGGATACTGTTCGTCCACGTCTGCGTCCCATAAATTTGAAACGCCTGTTCCGGAATTGCTGTCGCGAGCTGGGTGTCCAAGCCGACACCGTTGATCTCCGCCGGCTCCCCATCGCTCCAGAAATCAAACTCCAGTACCGTATTCGGCGTCACCGTGTAGGGTGGCACCAACTCAATCGTTTTCCAGGCGTTACCCGTCAGGTGTAATGTCGCTCCGCCATCTTCGACCGTATACGCTGTCGGGTGCCCATGTTCACCATCCTCATCGCCTGCATAACTCTGTATGGGGACGCCAGTGAAACCGAGAAAATAGACCACATCCAGCGTGATGTCCACCGTGTGGGTGCGCGACCCACTTGTCCCCACGACGGTGAGCGGGAACAAGCCACTGGAGTCGGTCGGCAGGGTGAGGACGCTGGAACCCGCACCCCCAACGATGACGGCTGGTGTGAAGACGGCGCCCGGGGAGGCTGGAAGAGTCAAGGTGACGTCGCCGGTGAATCCGGCCAGGGGTGTCACATTGATCTGGAATTGAGCGTCATCGCCAACGATCACGGCCAGTGCCGACGGGGAGGCACTCAGCGCGAAGTCGACGACATCCAAGGTGAGGCCCACCGGTTGGGTGCGCGATCCGCTGGTGCCTACGACGGAGAGGGGGAAAGTGCCTGCAGTGTCGGCAGGCACGGTGAGGACGCTGGAACCCGTTCCCCCGACGATGACGGATGGGGTGAAGACGGCGCCTGGGTAGCCCGGCAGAGTCAAGGTGACGTCACCGGTGAAGCCGGCCAGGGGTGAGACATCGATCTGGAATACGGCGGCATCGCCAACGATCACCTCCAGTGTCGGCGGGGAGACCGTCAGTGCGAAGTCGACGACATCCAGCGTGATGTCCACCGGGTGGATGAGCGATCCACTGGTGCCCACGACGGCGAGGGGGAAAGTGCCCGCAGTGTCGGCAGGCACGGTGAGGACGCTGGAACCCGTCCCCCCGACGATGACGGATGGGGTGAAGACGGCGCCTGGGTAGCCCGGCAGAGTCAAGGTGACGTCACCGGTGAAGCCGGCCAGGGGTGAGACATCGATCTGGAATGCGGCGTCATCGCCAACGATCACCTCCAATGTCGGCGGAGAGACGGTCAGTGCGAAGTCGGCGACATCCAGCGTGATGTCGACCGGATGGATGAGCGACCCGCTTGTGCCTGAGACGGAGAGGGGGAACGTCCCCGCAGTGTCGGTCGGAACGGTGAGGACACTGGAGTCCGCACCCCCGACGATGACGGCTGGTGTGAATACGGCGCCCGGGGAACCGGGTAGAGTTAAGGTGACGTCGCCGGTGAACCCGCCCAGGACTGTGACATCAATCTGGAACTGGGCGTCATCGCCAACGAGTACCTGCATCGCTGCTGGGGAGACGGTCAGTGCGAAGTTGGCGACATCCAGCGTGATGTCGACCGGATGGATGAGCGACCCGCTTGTGCCTGAGACGGCGAGGGGGAACGTGTCCGCAGTGTCGGTCGGAATCGTCAGGACGCTGGAACCGGCACCGCCGACGATGACGGCTGGGGTGAAGACGGCGCCCGGGTAGCCGGCAAGAGTCAGGGTGACGTCGCCGGTAAAGCCGGCCAGGGGTGAGACACCGATCTGGAACTGGGCGGCATCGCCAACGATCACCTGTGTCGCCGACGGGGAGACGGTCAGTGCGAAGTCGACCACATCTAGAGTGATGTCGACCGGGTGGATGAGGGAGTCGCTGTTGCCTGAGACGGAGAGGGGGAACGTCCCCGCAGTGTCGGTCGGAACGGTCAGGACGCTGGAACCGGCACCGCCGACGATGACGGCTGGGGTGAAGACGGCGCCCGGGGAGGCTGGAAGAGTCAGGGTGACGTCGCCGGTGAAGCCGGCCAGGGGTGAGACATCGATCTGGAACTGGGCGGCATAGCCAATGATCACCTCCAGTGTCGACGGGGAACTGTCAGTGCGAAATCGACCACATCCAGCGTGGATGTCGACGGCACCGCCGACGATGACGGTGGGGTGAAGACGGCGAGAGTCAGGGTGACGTCGCCGGTGAAGCCGGCCAGGGGTGAGACATCGACAGTCGGAACGACCGTGTGGGTGCGCGAGCCGCTGGTGCCTGAGACGCGACGGCGGTCGGAACGGTCAGGACGCTGGAACCGGTAGCCAATGATCACCTCCAGACATGTCGACGGGGAGACTGTCAGTGCGAAATCGACCACATCCAGCGTGATGTCGACCGTGTGGGTGCGCGATCCGCTGGTGCCCACGACGGACAGGGGAAACGTCCCCGTTACGTCGGCAGGCACGGACAGGACGCTGGAACCGGTCCCCCCGACTATGACCGATGATGTGAAGACGGCGCCCGGGGAGGCTGGAAGAGTCAGGGTGACGTCGCCGTCGAACCCGTCCAGAGGCGTGACATCGATCTGGAACACGGCGTCTTCGCCAACGAGCACCTCCAGAGTGGATGGTGAGGCATTGAGCGCAAAATCGACCACATCCAGCGTGATGTCGACCGGGTGGATGAGCGACCCGCTCGTTCCCTCGATGGTGAGCGGGAACGAACCTGGGACGACGGTCGGAATTGTGAGGACACTGGAACCGGCACCGCCGACGATTCCCTCGATGGTGAGCGGGAACGAACCTGGGACGACGGTCGGAATTGTGAGGACACTGGAACCGGCACCGCCGGTAATAACAGATGGCGTAAAGACGGCCCCTGGAAACTCGGCAGTCGCATTGACTTCCTGCAGATTGAAGTCGTCAAGCCAGAGGTCACCCGTAGCGTTGGAGGCGATTCTCACCGTGTTCGCCAGAGAATTCGTGTAAACAAACGATATGGTTGCTTGCTGCCAAACCCCGTTAGTCCCGGGAAGGCTTTGCGACGCGACTATCTGTGTATGCGACGAATTTGAAATCTCCGCAACGATTCCGTTCAGGGAATCGGTTTTGTGCCACAGTGTCCATTCGTAGGTCTGATTGAGTTGCAAGTTCAAAAACTGGTAGAAGTACAGGCCCCAGCTGCCGGGAGAACTGATAGTGATCTTCTGGGCTGACCCAGAATGGCCAGCCGCGTCGATGGACGTGGAATACGATGTGGAGGCAGAGGCAGCCAGGCTCCAATTTGTAGCTAGATCTCCTGTGACGTCTTCAAAACTGGGATTCACCAGGAGGTTTGCTGAGGTCTGCGTCGCAAAATTCAAGGCAACATCACCGGTGAAACCCGGTTGGGGTATGACATCGATCTGGAAAACGGCGTCATCGCCAACGGCCACGGGGAGTGTCGAGGGTAAGGCAATGAGGGCGAAATCCGGAAGGCTGAGGGGACTCAACATGACGCGGGGCTGTCGAGGGTAATGCCTGACTCGACCTCTGCCGGTGTCAGTCCCTGCTTGCCACTGTTTGGGACGATCGGGGTGACCTTCGCCGGGTCGCAGGTATACACCCCCACGTCGTCCAGCCACCAGCCCCAGTTGAATACGCTTTGGTCCAGGCCCATGCGCCAGCGGAATCGGACGTTGTGGCCCGCGAGAGAGGAGAGATCCAGGCGGCTCGAAATGTAGCCGTGGCTGTCGGAGACAAATGCTGCGCGCCCTGCCAGGGGATTGTCCGACATCGTGGTAATGACACCGCCATATCCGTTCGCGTCGAACAGCGAACCGGCGTCGATCCAGGTGGCGCCACCGTCCGTGCTGTACTCCACCACGCCTCCATCCCAATCGGGCGGTTCGAAACCGAACGCGTGCGTGAAATGGAGATATGCCCCCGCCGGGACCGCTACGCTTTCCAGTGTCACCACGGAACTGTCAGTCACCTCTCCTGGAAAATCATTGCCGTACAGAAAATTCTGACCCGAGTGCGCGAACCCTCCATACGGCGAGCCGAAGGTCCAGCGCTCCGTACCGATCGGGGTAAGGGTCGCGAAGTTTCCCGAACCCAGCTCGAGGTCGTCGAAGAAGACAGGACTGGAAGACTCGCCGGGCGCGCAGATCGGAGCGTAGATGTCGAATCCCGCCACGGGCTGCAGGTCCATTTCTACCGCAGACGAAGCGTTTTGCACCTGCTGGCAGTCGAGGGCGGTGATGCCACCCGTGCCCGCAAGGTTATTGCAAGCCTGGAACAGTGCGTCGTGGAGGTCCGCATAGTCGGCGCCTGAAGTGAGAAGGTTCGTCTGGACCTCGTAGTAGATGTGGGCGGTCTTGTCGATTCCCAGCGCCGCAACGGTGTGCCCGTTGAAGACTCCTCCGTCGACCAGGAGGCTCACAGCCTTGTTGTTGATCCCGCTGTTGTGGTGGACGCCACCGTTGTCGGCCGGACCGGGATGATAGAGCGGGCTGGTCACCCGGTCGGGATCACCGAAAGCGGGAGGATTCTCCATATCGCGAATCGCGCCCAGGCCAGTGAGGTCTTCTCCCAGCATCCAGCGCTCCGCGGTCGAGTCGTTTCCGGTGCCATTGGTCAAATCAACGAATTCGCCCCACATGTCGGAGAATGACTCACTGATGGCGCCGGACTGATAGTAGTAAAACAGGTCGGAGGTTGAATCAGTAAATCCATGGGTAAACTCATGGGCGACCATGTCATCGGCCATAGCAAAACCGAGGGCATCGCCGTACACCACCTGGCTGCCGGTCCAGAACGTGTTTGCATAGCCGGAACCGTAACGCACCGTCGAGAGGAGCTTGTGTCCCGCACCATCGATGCTGTCCCTTCCGTGCGTTGCAGAAAAGAATCGGTAAGTGTCCGCTGCATGATTGTGGGCGGCAACGGCATGGGTGTCGCCGCCAGTACAGGTCGGATTGGATTCATCGCAAACGAGCGTGCCCGGCAGAATGGTTTCGTTGCCGGCCGTATAGGTTTCTCGATCCAGAACCGATTCGATCTAGTTGAAGTGCAGGGTCACCGACCCGTGGAGCGCGTCGACAAGCACCAGGACGCGGATTGGCAGCAGTGGGCCAGCGCTGAGGTTCATCCTCCAGACCAGTACCGGAGGCGATCCCGACCCCGGTCCGATCAATGCCGGATCGTAGATCCAGAGTTCCGCTGCGGTGGTGTTGAGACCCGCCGATTCCAGGCCGTATTCCTTTGAGACAACGTCGCGAGCGTTTCTGACCGCCGTGTCGGGCAATATGGCGGGCGCCATGCCGAACACGGTCGGCGGCGGACTGATTTCTCCAAAAATAGAAATGACATTGCCTTGGGCATCGATCTGGACGACGAGTTCTCCCCCGATCACGGGTATTGCGCTCCAGTGCTGCTGGAAACGAACCGATGTTCTCTGGTCGTCGACCTGCGTGATGCTTCTCAACTGCAGCTCGTTTGTGGGATCACTCAGTCCGAACAGCACACCGCAATGCTGGAGGTAGGATCGGGCAGCACTCTCCGGAGAAGCGGCGGCCTCCGCTGGCCTCGGGTGTGGAATGGGTTGGCCCGACGGTGTGCCGACGAAGCGGAGTAAGCCGGTACTCGAGTGGGCGCTGCTGCGCGCCTGGAATCCCAGGCAGTCGTCGCGGAGCGGGTTCGGAATCTGATTGAACACCGGCTGGCGAATCCGGCCGGGCGCCTGCGCAATCAAGGAGGGAACCAGGACGCCCAACAAGCACGCTATCGCGGCTGTGACACGCAACCATCCGAATCGCGGGCCGAATCGCGGGCGGGCGTCATCAGTTGACTCGATCATGTGCGAGTGCTTGAAATCATGCCTCCGCACCCCCGATGCGCTCCACCCGGTCCATGTGCGCACTGATGAGGGCGCCCGGCTCTGATTTCGTGTTTTCGGAAATCGGCCCCGGGCCTTCTCAGCGAGAACGGGACCTGTTGTGCCAGGCGTCGTTAAGTTCGGTGGCATCAAACTATCCCGCTGTCGACGTTCTCAGGGAGCCAGAACGCCTCGGCTCCGTCCCCGCCTAGGTCCGTTCCGCACTGAAGAGCATTCCGTGGCGTGCCAATGGTTTGACCCAACTGCCGCTCGTCCTCAACGACCCAAATTCGTTGATTTCTCATTTCGTCTTTCACATCAAAACGATATTTGTGGCTCAGCCCCTGCCGGTATCTTGACAGCACGCGCCATTCCAAATAGTTTTCACAATGAAACTGCTTGATTAATAAGCTTTCCCTTGAGAGGTCAGGGAGATATTTCCCTAATACGGAGGCAATGAAACGGTAATAATTACCTGATTCTCGCTTTGGTTTGACGGCGGATTAGCTGTGAATTCTGTGAAGGTTGTTCACACGGGCTAAATCCGAGAAGCTGATTGGGACCTAAACCGATCAGCCCAAGGAGAGAGCCCGTATGAACCTTCACAAGAATGCAAGAACCTGCCCGAAGAGTCGAGCATTGATGGCGATCCGAGTGATTGAAGAGCGCGCTTCGGTATCTTCAGTAGCCGAGCAATTTGGAGTCAGTCGGAGCACGGTATACAAATGGGTCCGACGGTACCGCGATTGGGGCGAAGCGGGTTTAAACGACTTATCGAGCGAACCTCGGATGTTACACCATCGGATGGGCAAGGACGGGGTGGATCTAATCGTGGAGATGCGAACCCAATACCGAATGACAGCGCTTCGGATTGCGAATCAGCTCAAGCTGCCACGATCCACAGTCGCGGGGGTGCTGCAACGACAAGGCCTGTCCCAGTTGAAGAATCTGGACCCACCCGAACCGGTGGTGCGATACGAACATGATGGGCCGGGAGAGATGTTGCATTTGGATATCAAGAAGTTAGGGCGATTCTGGCGGCCGGGTCACCGCGTCACCGACAACCCACGACAGGATTCCGAAGGTGCGGGTTGGGAGTACGTCCACGTTTGCGTGGACGACTATTCCCGCCTCGCCTATGCGGAGGTCTTAGCTGACGAACGCCAACACAGTGCGGTCGCGTTCCTGGATCGCGCCATCCGATGGTTCGCCCGGTTCGGTATTACCGTCCAGCGCGTACTCACCGATAACGGCTCCTGCTATCGTGCCAAAACATTCTTGAAACGATGTCACGAACTCAACATTCGTAAACGATTCACTCGCCCGTACCGGCCTCAAACCAACGGCAAAGCGGAACGATTCATCCAGACGCTGCTGCGCGAGTGGGCCTACTTCCGAGTCTACAGGACCTCGAACGAACGATCCGACGTGTTACCGATCTACCTCACCCACTACAATGAGCATCGACTACACGGCCGCATCCAATACAAACCACCGATTTCTCGGTTGCCTGGTGTTTACAACGTTGCTGGAATTCACAATTAGCCCGCAGATCCCGAGCGACAAGAGCGTAAGCATCTGGTGTCATTAATATTTCGGTAAATCAGAGTGTGCGGGCCTGGGAACAGGGGGCCGTCACAGTGCGAGCTTGACGTCGAGTAGGTCAAGGGCCCGCTGCTGGAGGGGGGTCGGCCGGGTGGTCTTTTCAAACGCAGATGCGCCGATTGTATTGGGCGTGCAGGTGTTGCGAACGATCGATCCGAGGTCCGTAAGCAGAGTTCGAAAGCTGTGAACGGGTTGGCCATCGATGGTCCGCTTGGTCTCGGCTTTGGCGCGCGACGAGGCTGAGCGCTGTGCCGGTTCGACGATGGCCCCGCGTTGCGCCCTGGCTGCAGCGCGATCGTGGTCGTCAAAGATGATCGGCGCCAGATCGCGGTGCATGTGCCACTCCACGTAGTAGGCGAGCGTGCAGAGGAAGATGTGGCAACGGACGCGATTCTCGAGGCGGTGATGGATCGGCCGGACCTTCAGGTCGACGGTCTTGATCGTCCGGAAGGCCCTCTCCACGGTGGAGAGCGACTTTTAGGCTGCGACACTCCCGGGTACGGAGAGCGCAGCTTCGGGGACACTGGTTCGGATGACATAGATGCCGTCGAATCGAGCTTCCTCGGCGATCTCTTTATCCTTGCGTCGGTAGCTGAACGAATGGTCGGTGATCTCGAATTCAAAGTGCTTCGCCATCTTGTACGTGTTGGCGTCACGCTCGACGCGTCTGGCGATCGACACCTGTCCGGTCAGTGATCGTCGCTTGCGCGAGATGGCGACAACGATCTTGTCGAGCAGCTTATCGGTGGCCCTCAGAAGTTCGATGCGCTTTCGCCGTCGTTCTTCCGCCAGTAGAGGGTTGCGAATGGCGACCAGACGCTCGCCAGGGAATGTCGGGTCTTCGAACTCGGCCAGGTCCTTTTGGTCAAACAGCGAGAGTTGCAGGCTGCCAACGTGGACCAGTTTGCGGATTTGCGCGTTGCGCAGTGCGCTAATCCAGTCCAGCGCATCGACCGATTGGAAGTCCTCGCGAATCCGGGCCGAGGTGATCATGCCGCGGTCCCCGACCACAACGACGCGATTGAATTTGAAGCGTTTGCGCAGCTTCTCCACCTGCGTGGCGATCGTCGTCGGATCGGCCGTGTTTCCCTCGAAGGCCTCCATGGCTAGGGGGCGTCCGTCACGATCGCACATCAGACCGAAGTTGATCTGCAATGTGCCCTTCTTGCGCCCAGCTCAGCGTCTTTTTGGTGACTTCCTTCTGAGACTTCGGGCATCGAGTCCGGCCGACCATGACGAAATCCATCGACTACGGGAGGCTGTTCCAGCTCTGGATGGCTTGCAACGGGAGCGACTCGGGAGGCAGTTCGTTCAGCTCGATCCGAATACCGTTCAGGTCCGTGATGTCCGAAATCAGCGCATTGGTGGAGCCGACACGCGCTTCGGAAGGGTTGGCTCCCCGCTGGTTGAATATGCGAATGGCCTCATCCAAATTTCCCACTTGCAGGGAAAAATGACTGACACCTGCGGGTCTTTGCGGGTTGGCTGGCTGCAACTCCACAAACGTGTCCCGGCTAAGCTGGATATAGATCAACGTGGGTTCTCCGAGGTCATTAGTGACTCGGAAGGCCTCAGAGAATCCCAGGATCTCGGTGTAGTATTCCAACGCTCGGTCGATATCCGGGACACTCAGTCCCACATGATTCAGGCCAACGATTCCGCGACTACCCGTCTGTGCGACACCAGACTGGACGGCCAATCCGACAAGCGTTCCCACCACGAATAAGGCAAAACCACGCATGGAAGATCCTCCTCTTTTCTAAATGCCTTGGCATCTGCATCGTGCAGCGGATCCCGATGGAGCTGCAGCGGCCGCACCCCTACACTTCATGTGGAGCCTTGCTGCTACTGCAGGCTTCTGTAAATGCTGTCGAGGAACCGCTCGGCGTTTCCTGACCAGGAAGCGTAAGCCGCGAGAACCCCTTCCTCTTGAATCTGTTCCGAGTTCCGTCCGGCGGTACGCTTTTGTCTTACCATTTCAATGGATTCTCCGAGCATGGTGTGAAAACGTCGCAGGTCGTCGACATCCGCCCTTGCCGGTCCGTGGCCCGGAATGATTCTGGCCCCAGGAGCGACCTGTGAGAGAACGTCGCCGATATTGTCCGCGTATCCTAGCGCGTTCCCGCCTCCGTCGATATCGATGAACGGAAACGTATCCACCCAGAAGTGATCACCCATGTGCACGACGTTGGACTCGGTAAAGAAAACGATAACGTCGCCATCAGTGTGTCCAGTCGGATAGTGCACGAGCCGGATTTCTTCGCCGTTCAGGTGTAATGACACGTCACCGTCTATCGTGATGGTCGGCCACGCACCCCGGGGTTGATCCAGAAGACGCCTCCGCACATTGCTATGCGCAATTATCGGAGCCAGACCGCCGAAAAACTCATTGCCTCCTGTATGGTCTCCATGGAAATGAGTGTTAACGACAAAGCGGAGATCCCCTTCGCTGATATCGGAGAGCGCGGACTCGATTCGCGGCGCGAGGGGGGCAAACTGGTCGTCCACAATAAGGATCCCATCTTCTCCGGCCGACACACCGATGTTGCCGCCACTCCCCTCAATAACGTGGATCGGACCTGTCAAGAACGTCGTCCGAATCTCGACGTCGTCGAAGTTTCGCTGAGCTACGATTCGAGCGCTGAGAGTGGCGAACAACGCACAACACACAACTACCCAGATTTTTTTCATACCTGTCTCCCAAGCTGATGCACAATCAGGATCAAACGCAGACCTCACAACTTCCGCCCTTAACAAGGGCAGAGAAAATCTCGGCGTGGCCGATTTTTGTGCTGGACTGCATGGTCATCGAACCGTCAGACCGGGACTGAGGTTGCTCGGGGCAGTCTATAGGATGGGTGGGTCGAGAGGCAATCAAATCTCAAGGCATGACACGAGGCCATAGCAGCCGTTGAGCTCTGAAAACAATGAAAGTCTCTTGGAACAGGCGACTGTATTTCTTTGTCCCCCGCCATCCGTCGGAATTGTTCCGTCAGAAAAGCCATGAGCTTCAAGATTCCAGGCATTGCAGTTCTCCTGGTGATTTCTGTTAGACCGATCGATCAAGGCTACGGAGTTTATGACGAGTAGTCCAACCCTTTCCTTTTATATTCTTTACACAGGTTTTCGACTGTTCTATACGTTACAGCGAGAGGTAACTTCAATGAAACGAGCTATGGCATATGTGGCGTCGGCGGCAGTGTGCGCGATGCTTTCCTCTGGCGCTGCCGCTTCCCAGGAAGCTATTCCGACGGGAGGGACGATTCCGGACATACGCGGATTCAACGACCAGGTCAACGATCCCGAGGCCGTGGCGTCGATCGAGATGGTCGTCCGCCATGTTGCCGGCCAGGTATATGTGGTTGCCGGCGCAGGTGGCAATATGACGGTCATGGCGGGCGATGATGGGATTTTCATCGTCGACACCAATTACCCCGTCTTCTACGACGAGATCATGGTCCTGATCCGACGAATCTCAGATGGGCCCATCCGCTTTGTAGTCAACACGCACTCTCACCCGGACCACTCCGGCGGCAACGAAAACTTTGCCCGGGCGGGCGCGGTGATCGTCACACAGCCCAACCTGCGCCGGGCGCTGATGGGAGAGGGCAGCGGTTCGGATCTTCCGGGCGGATTGCCTGTTGTCACATCGAACGAACCGATGTCGTTTCACTTCAACGGAGAGGAAATCCTCTTCGTGCCGTTGAAGCCTTCGCACACGGACGGAGATGCGGCAGTGTACTTCAGCGGATCCGATGTGTGGGCCTTTGGTGACGTGTATCGGACCGACTATCCGTCCTCGGGTGGAGGCACGGTTAAGGATTTCGTTGATATCTACAACATGGCGCTCGACATGACGACCCCGAACACGATCTTTGTTCCCGGTCACGGGCAACTCTCGCCGAGAGAGGAGTTGAGCGCGGTACGTGACGCCGTGATTGTGATTTATGCCCGTATCCGCGACATGGTCGCACAGGGGATGACACTCGAGGAGATCACCCAAGCGCGTCCGTCGAGGGAGTTCGATGCTCGCTTCGCCAGCGAAAACAAGTCGCCCAACACAGGCAATACCGTAGAGCGCGTTTATCGCCGCTTTTACGAAGATGTTTCAAGGGAGCTGGCCCAACAACAGTGAAGGACTTCTTCCCTAGTCATGGAACCCGAATGCAACACCAGCGTTGAAGAACTCAAACGAATATACGAACGGTCTGTTTCGCGACTGCTTCCTGAAAGGGACGGACTTATTCGCGCACTCCCGGGAACAGCCGGATAAGATCGCAAGGAAGCCCAACGAACGAGGGCGACAGACGCTGGAATTTCACACGCCGGCGGAACGATTCAATCCCTGGGTTGCACCGAGGGGTTGAGCTGGGACCGCTTCGAGGAGGATGACCTTCTAGGAGGCGACCATGGGCGATCAATACCCTGTTGTGAAAGTGGCTGCAGTGCAGGCCGCGTCGGTGTTCCTGGATCGTGAAGGCTCGACCGACAAGGCGTGCCGGCTGATCCGCGAGGCTGGCGCCAACGGCGCTCAGATCATTGCCTTTCCCGAGGGTTTCATCCCGGCCCATCCGATCTGGTATCACCACCATCCAGCGACCGGAGTGATCGCCAACCGGCTCGCAGTCGAACTCTTCAAGAACTCGGTGGAGATTCCGGGGGCCCAGACAGATGCACTCTCAAGCGCCGCCGCTGCCGCCAACGCCTATGTGGTGATCGGGGTGTGCGAGAAGCTGCCGAACACGCTCGGCACGATGTTCAATAGTCAGGTGTGGATTGGGCCGAACGGAGAGCTCGTCGGCAAGCATCAGAAGCTCATGCCCACCGTCGGCGAACGCCTCGTGCACATGGGCGGCTTCGGCGATACCTTTGGGGCGTTTCAGACCGAATTCGGGCCGATAAGCGGGTTGATTTGTGGCGAGAACTCGAATCCCCTGGAGGTGTTCGGGCTGACGGCGGAAGGCAGCCGGATTCACATGATGAGCTGGCCCAACCATTTTCCCACCAGCGGTGACCCATTGCGAAATCGAGTGGCTGTGGATTCACAGGCGTTCGCCCAGATGAGCAAAGCTTTCGTGGTCTCCGCCTGCGGTACAGTCGACGATGACATGATCCGCAAGCTCCAGGTCGGACCCGAGGGGGAGAAATTTCTGCGCAATCCCGATTCGTCCGGGGGCAGCCTGATCGTCGGACCCAACAGCCGTATCCTGGCCGGCCCCATGGGCCCTGAAGAGGGCATCCTCTACGCCGAGTGCAACCTGGAAATGGGCATCGGAATGAAACTGCGCCACGATTTCGCCGGCCACTATAATCGGCCCGACGTTTTCCAGTTGCACGTCAACCGCAGCGCGCCCCGGATTTACAGTGTGTCGGGTGTGTCCGGTGTGTCCAAGGATGAGACGGATGCTGAAGTGACTCCCGACACGATCGTGCCACCGCCTGCGGACGCTACGGATGCGCCTGACCCGGCTACGGTGGCACAAACAAACCCGCAGCGGGCCCGGCATGACAAGAGCGGCGGCTGATGGTGGCAATCGTCGGACATAGACCGAGTCCGAGTAAGACTACATCGGTAGCCTCAAGGGCGAGGCCGGAAAGTCATTGAACCAGAATTTCACAGATGTCGAGTTTTCAGCAGGTTCCGGGATCGTCATGGAAGGCATTCTCAATCCCGGTGAACTTCAGCAAAAAAAATATGAGAGACGGAGTGGAACGCGTGGACACCGGGGTCACAGTTTGGGCATTCTCTGAGACGCAGCCCAATGCAGGGCGATTCTCAGGCAAGATGGGCAGCCCCAACGACAGTCAATACTCATGACGCATCGAAATTCCTGACGCGGGGTCTGTGGCCGGGCCCGTTTCGTGACGAGCCACAAGCATGTTCTGACCCCTCTAACGTTTTCGCGTGTGTCCGTGGCCAAAGAGACCGCGTTCCTGAATCGCCGTAGCCACTTTTGGAGGCACCATCTCCTGCCAGGTATCCCCACCCTGCTCGATCAGCGCGAGGACGTCGTGAGAGTAGATGTGCAGAACATCTTCACGATATTTCTCGAGCTGCACGATCACTCCACTCGAAACAAGGTACTCGAACAGCCCGGAAAGAGCCGCAGGCGGCTCGAAATTGCTCACGGTGATCAACTTGCCGGTCTCGGGTACCCGCATGGGGTAGACGAACACTTTGACGTCGCTCTTGAACAGGCGCCCGAAAGCCTCAAGCATTCCCCCCTGCAGATGCTGATAGTGGATCTCGTCAAACAGTGAACTGAGGCCGCCAGCGCCCATGGCGATTGCGATCGATCGATCGGTATACCGCGACAGGTAGCCAACCAGACGGAAATACTCAAAGTAGTTGGAGATCAACACCGTGTAACCCGTGGCCGCCAGCACGTCGGCACGGCATAGAAAATCCTTGAAGTCGATTTCGCCATCGGCCATGAGGGTGTGCATTGTGATTTCCAGCAGCGTCACCGTTTCTGGGTCCTCGACCCCTTCCAGCCGCTTTAACTGGTGGGCGGTGGACTCGAGGATGTCCAGATTGACCAGGGTCACGGGCCGAAAGCGACCCCGTTCGACGATCACAGACTTCTTGCGCAGCACTTCCGAAGGCTGCAGGACCTGGTGGCGCTCACCGCCAAACATCGCCGCATTAGTCAATCCCAGTTGCACCAGTCGCAAGGACATTAAGCGGTTGTCCACGTGGCGGAACTCGATACCGCTGAACTCGATCAAGTCGATCTCGATGCGCTCGGTCGACAGGCTATCCAACAGCGATACGATGAGCTGATCCGGCTCGTGAAAGAGGTTCAGGGCTCCGAAGATCAAATTGACACCAACGATGCCGAGGGCTTCCTGCTGCGCCGAGTTTTCTGAGTCCCACATGCGCACGTGCATGATGATTTGGCTGACGTCATCACGTGGATGAGATTGGAAGCGGACCCCCATCCAGCCATGGCATTCCTTGTTGCCCGAAAAGCTCTGCGCGGAAACCGTGTCGGCGAAAGCGAAGAATGCCGTGTTGTCACCCCTGTCTTTGGCCAATCGCTCGATGAACAAATCGTATTCGTAATGCAGCATCGATTCGAGCCGCTCCCGACACACGTACCGATCGCAGTCACCGTATATTGCGTCGGAGACGGTCATGTCATACGCGGAGATGCTCTTGGAGATTGTGCCGGCCGCGCCGCCGACGAGGAAGAACCAGCGTACGACCTCTTGTCCGGCGCCGATTTCAGCGAAGGTGCCGTACCGTCGTTGGTCGAGGTTGACCGCCAGGGATTTCTCGTGCGGCGTCTTGGGTCGGGGGTCAGTGATCATGTGTAACTCACAACTCCTGTGTGTGTATTCCGCTTGAGGTAATGTGGGTCAGGCCGTACGCCTGGGTCGCCGTTTCATGGAACAACGCGGTCCCTTCAGCCCCCGACACGGGTATCTGCCCCTGGCCAATATGGTCGGGCAGCGTGGGTCCGTCGAGGGGTGCCATCACGAGGGCGTGAATACGGGTGGACTTCTCAAAGCCGTATGTCGCAGCGATGTGAGTGGTTGAACGATCGCAGAGTTTTCGCCTCACGCTCAAGCCGGGCCTGACGTCCTGGGTCCTGAGCGAATTCCGCCGGACGCACCGGGATTGCGACCCGTCGGTGCACGTTCGGTGTTGTAGGCGCGGCGGACCTCTCCTGTGCCACCGTTGCCAAGTGGGCCAGTGATCTCACGGGGACCGAGTTGTGTGCCGGATTCCATTTTCTGGAGTGTCGCACAGGGAACAGCAAAAATCTGGCGAAATAAATTCGAGGGAAGGGACTGGAGGTCAATTAGTCGGTCACACGCCTTTTTTTTTGGAAGCCGGTCGCTTGCGAATCTTCCAGCCGGAATTCCTGTCACTCGATCTGCGGGTACAGCATCTCCGAACGCCATCCGAACTGCATCCGCCACAGCTTCGGGATCAGCAGTTTCAAATTGTCGATCTCGTCTTGGTGGGCAGTGAGTGCGGCGTCCTGATCAACGCTGACCCCATGTCGCTGGGGGCCCGGACCCGCCTGCAGTTGGGCCATCCAAAGGCGGCGGTCTTGTTGAATGCACGCCACTGTTCCGCTCCCGCGGGTATAGGGGTCATTTGGCCGGTTGATTGACCTCAAGTCCCTTCCCCCGTATTATTCAGCCAGATTTTCTCAGTTCTCTTAGCAATACACCAAAACAGTGGAATCGGGCCGACAGCTGGGCCATTTCAAAGCAGGATGAGAGAGCAGTGGCGAAGCAGGTAGGCGAAGATGGTCGGCCTGATTGTCGGCATCGTTTATCCGGGCATCGACGTTCAAGAACCTCAGCCACAGCCCGCACGCGATAAAACCCGAGGGTTATGCCATGAATTTTCCCCTGAGTGCACTGATCGTCGTCACGGCGATAGCTAGCGGGTGCGCCCCGGCGCAGGACGGGGGCGAGTTGCGCGTCCTGAGTTCCAATGGAGTTCGGGTTGTACTCGAGGAGATGCAGCCGCGGATCGAACAGAGCGTAGGATGACGGCTTGCATTTGCATTCAGCACTTCGCAAACTCTGACGGAAGGGATCGAGGCAGGCGAAGCATTCGATGTAGCCATACTCACGCCGGGACTGATCGATCGGCTGATCTCATCGCAGAACGTGGAACCCGGTTCGCGCAATGAGTTCGCTCAAGTGGGCATCGGCGTAGGGAGTCGACAGGGAACGCCTGCCAAGAGTGTAGATACTCTGGAGGACCTCCGACAGGTATTCCTAGAGGCGGAATCCGTTGCCTACGGCGCGAATGGTCAGAGCCGCCGAAGCAACGAAGCAAGCTTCCAGACCCTGGGCATCAACGCCGAAATGCAGAGCAAGGCGCGATTGACAGGCCCGGGTGAAGCACCGGGTCTTGTCGCAGAGGGTGAGATCGAGTTGGTGCTGACCCTGGTCAGCGAGTTGTTACGCGAGCCGGGCGTTCAGTTGCTTGGGCCACTGCCTCCTGAGGTCCAGGCATATGTCCACTTCGAGGCGGCAATGAGCCGAAGCACCGAGGACCCCGACACAGCACGAGCGCTGATCAACTTCTTATCAACCCCTGCTTTTGGAGCGGCCCTGAGGAACAACGGTCTGGAGCCGATCGCTCCGTGACGTTGAACCCTCCAATGCGCGCAGGGTCATGTGAGTGTTGGAGGGCGTCGATGACGTTGTTCTCGGCTTCCGGATGCAAGTGAACTCCACACCCACGTTTTTCATCAGAGCAGATGGAAGAACTGAAGCATGTCGAGGCCACGCTGACATCCAGCCGCACGTGGACGCTTCGCTGCCATCAGGTTTCGTTTCAGACCTGTGCGCTTGACTTCGATTATCCGTACTCTGATAATCGCGCTAACTATTGGGATCCGTCGAGGTTCACGGATTGGAGGTTGAGCAATGATCAAAACGTTTCGCGAAGGGAATCACCGGGGGCTTAAGCTCGTTTTGGCGGGCCTGATCGTCCCTCTGGCACAAAGTATTCTGATCGGTCCGGGCGGGATTGCAGATGTGGCATATGCGGCGGCGCCGGCCCTCCAGGGTTCGGAGGACAGAACCCCGGTGGTGATCGAGCGACCTCCAGTGCGTTTCATCAAGGATCCCAACCCCGCCTTCAGCGCCGTGGCTGTCGATTCCGAAAGCAACATGCTGGTCGTGGCGGACGAAAATCTGTTTCAGATCCTGGAATACGACACGCGCGACAATACCCCGCCTCAAGCGCGTTTCACCGAACCCCGTCGCGTCATTTCGGGAACCGACACGAAAGCCGAAATGATATGCGGGCTCTATATCGACCCCGTGACCAAGGAGATTTACGCCCTCAACGGGGACACGCAGCACTGGATGCCTGTCTTTTCGACAGAGGCTCGGGGCAATGCGACGCCGAGTCGGGCTCTCTACGTTCCCGGCCATCCTTTCCAGATGGCGGCGGACGAGGAGAGGCAGGAAATCTACATGACGATCCAGAGTCGAAACTCCATCGCGGTGTACCGCAAGGAGGCCGACGGGGAAGAGCAACCCCTGCGGACCATCGAGGGTAGCGACGTCCAACTGGAGGATCCGCACGGACTCGCACTCGACACGCAAAACCAGCTGATCTTCGTCAGCAATTTCGGGAACGGACTGGTCCAAACGTCGGCCGGATCGGGACAGTACGGAAAGTTTGAGCCGCCGTCGATCACAGTTTACCCGATGGGGGCTTCAGGAAACGTCGCACCCCTCCGCATCATCGAAGGACCCCGCACCTTGATGAACTGGCCGGCCCACATGGCGTTTCACCAAGAACGCCAGGAACTGTTTGTTGCCAATGACGCCGACAATTCGATTCTGGTATTCAGCGCCAGCGCCGAGGGAAATGCGGCGCCCATCCGCGTCATCAAAGGTCCCAACACCGGAATTCAGCATCCACCCGGGATCGCCCTCGACTCGAGACTCGGGGAACTCTATGTCGCGAGCATGGGCACGCCCTCGGTAACGGTTTTCCCGGTGACGGCCAACGGGGATGTCCGGCCGTTACGCACGATTCGAGGTGCGCCGGAGGGGACCCAGAGCCTGATGATCGGCAATCCCGGAGCGGTCGGCTACGACAGCCGACGGGGAGAGATCCTGGTGCCCAACTGAGTGGCCCATCCGCAGATTGCGATGTTCGCCAGGTTGGCGGACGGCGGAGACGCCCCGGTCCGAGCGCTGTATGGTCAGGCCAGCAAACTGTCCCGAACAATGCACGACGTCCGCTACGACGCAGTGCACGATGAAATCGTCGTACCCGTTCCGTATTCCGAGTCCATCCTGACGTTCCGCGGAGAAGCCGATGGACAGGAAGCGCCCATTCGAATCATTCAGGGCCCTCAGACCGGATCAATCGGCAGCCGACTGGATGTGGACCCGATTCACGATGAGATTTTCACCTACACCAGTACCAGCATTAAGGTCTATCCGCGGGAAGCCAACGGCGACGCTGCCCCCATTCGAGTGATCGAAGGCCCGGACACACAGTTGGAAGCGGTTTACGGGATTGCCGTGGATCCAATCAACGACGTTCTGGTCATTGGATTGAACAGCGGCTTTGGAACCTATCGCGCAGGCTTGGGGGATTCCAGAGATCCGGAGAGGGGCGCCATCCTGGTGTTTAACCGGACCGACAGTGGAAACGTAACGCCACGGGCCGTCATCCGAGGTCCGAAATCAGGGATCATTCGGATCAACCAGATGCAGGTCTATCCTCAGAGGAAGCTGATCGTTGTGGCGATGCCGGGTATTCGGGATCAAATGGAACCGGAGGGCGCCTTTGTAGGCGTTTGGAGCATCGATGATAACGGCGATGTGCCTCCGATGTGGAAGATACCCGCCAATCCAGCGACCATGCTCAAGAAGCCCTTCGGAGTGGTCTTGAACCCCGCAGATCAGGAAGTGATTGTTTCAGATATGCGCAACCAGGGTGTTCTGGTCTTTTCAGTGCCAGAAATTTTCTGAGAGTCCGTACGCGTTCAAGCGGCGGGTGGACGAGGGACTGTTTGTCTTAGTGACCTGGCAACCCAGTCATCGCCTCGCGTGCAGGGCTGAGACATTGATTGCTTCAAGGGTGGCTTCAAAATCCTTCCGCACGTTTTCTTCAGCGGGTTTCTAGACGGTTCGTCCCGATTCATCTCATAACGATGGAACCTGGCACGCAGCTCGACCCCTACGCAATCGGGGTCTGCCCACCGAGTCGTGGAGGTGGCGCACTCTGGCGTGGGCGGCCATATAATTCCGTCGTGGGCTTGTCATCAAGTCCCCGCCTGATGAGTTTGCCGGGACCGACTGTCGGGGTCTCAGTAGGAAGCGGGACGGCTCCCCGTCGTTGAATCCACTCAATATAGGTTAAGAAAGGCCCTCCCAGGCGAGTTATTCTGAGGGCGTCGGGTTACAACCGCCATCGTTTGATTAAAGATGAGAATAGACATGGGTATTGCATGACAGGTGTGGGGTATAGGGACGCGCACACGAGGACGCTCCCGCATCTACTCGTCGCCTTTTTTCTCCTGGTCCAGCTTGCCTATTCCCAGGAGTCCGCCGCGCCTCTGATCGATTATGAAACGGCCTACCTGGACCGGATTGTGACCGCGATCCGGATTGATGAAGAAATCACGCTCGACGGTTTCCTCAACGAGTTTTCATGGAGTCTTGCCGAGCCGGCCACCAATTTCATCCGGTGGCGGCCCACACCCGGCGAGCCAGCAATCGAAACCACAGAAGTCTATTTCCTCTACGACGACGACAATCTCTACATTGGCGTGATCAGTCATGATTCCGAACCCGACCAGATCCGGATCAACGACTTGAGGGAAGACTACAGCTTCAGCGGAAACGATGGCGTCGCGATACTTATTGACAGCTTGAACGACGATCGTTCGGGTTTTATATTCGGGACCAACCCAGTGGGCGCCAAACGCGACTCCCAGGTCACCAACGACAGCGTATACAACTGGGATTGGGACGGGGTCTGGGACGTCCGGGCGAGTCGGAACGAAGATGGATGGATTTCGGAGTTGGCGATTCCGTTCAAGACGCTCCGGTTTTCGGGCGCGACCACCCAGGAATGGGGGCTCAACCTCAACCGGCATATCCTGCGCGCCAGCGAGGAGAGCCAATGGTCCCCGCTTCCACTGCGATATACCTTCAGCAGGGTGTCGTTGGCCGGGACACTGCGCGGGCTCGAGAATATCCGTCAGGGCCGGAATCTGAAGATCAAGCCTTATGTGACCACGAGCTTTGCACAGTCTCGAAGCCGCGGCTTCGGGTGGCAGGATCACTATGACGGTGGTGTGGACCTCAAGTATGGCCTGACACCGTCCCTGACGTTGGACGGGACCTACAACACCGATTTCGCGCAGGTTGAAATCGATCAGCAACAGGTCAACCTTTCCCGTTTCAATCTCTTTTTCCCTGAGAAAAGGGATTTCTTTCTCGAGAATGCCGGGACTTTCTCCTTTGGCGGCACCGGTTTTGGTGGTCCCGGCCCCCTGGTGCCGTTCTTCAGCCGGAGGATTGGTTTGAACAGCCTTCTGGCGCCGGTTCCAATCCTCGGTGGAGCACGCGTTTCGGGCCAGGCCGGACATTACGATATCGGCTTTCTCACGATGAAGACCGAAAAACTGGATCCGCCCGAAACTCCGGGTGTCGGCCCGCTCGGGGCGACACCATCGAACAACTACGTCGTAGGGCGCATCAAGCGGAATCTGCTGACGAACTCATGGATCGGCGCCCTCATGACTCACCGTGACTCAACCGTTGACGGCGACTATAACCGGGTATACGGTGCGGATGGCCGATTTCAATTTTTTGGCCGTCTGAACTTCGATTCCTACGTCCTCAAATCCACAACGCCGGGAAAGTTGGACCAGGACCAGGCCCGCCAGTTCGGAACGTCGTGGGTTGACGACGAGGTGACCGTGTCAGCCGGTTATCTCACGATTCAGCCCAACTTCAATCCCGAGGTTGGGTTCGTGCGGCGGGACAACATGACTCAGTATGATGGATCATTCGCCTGGAGGCCCCTGATAAGCAGCAGCTCTATGATTCGGAACCTGCAGTTCCAGACCGATGTGACCAACATCCAGGGCGCGGGTTCGGGGGAAATCGAGACGCGAGACCACGCCATCACGACTGGACTTCAGTTTTGGAGCGGGGGTTATGTTCGTTATACGACGACGGAGAGGTTCGAGCGGCTCAATCGCCCGTTTTCGATTCGGCCGGGAACCACGATCCGGGGTGGAGACCACAGCTTCCGTGAACACTCCGTAAGCGCCGCGAGCGATCCGAGCCGGACGATCAGTGGCAACGGTCGTGTGGATTGGGGCGACTTCTGGGACGGGAACCGTACGGCGATTTCGGGTGCACTCAGCCTCAAACCCAACTATCGATGGGGACTTGACCTCAACTACACTCGGAACCGGGTGGCCCTTCCCGACGGCAGCTTCACCACCGACCTTGCGGGCGCGCGGTTCATCTACGGGTTCAGCCCATCCGCATTCTTCAATGCCTATATCCAGTACGACGCCGAAGCGAACCGTGTTAGCTCGAACATCCGCTTCAATTGGACGCACAGCCCGCTGAGCGACCTCTATGTGGTGTACAACGACACGCGCGACACCGACCGGGGCGAACTTGTCGGCCGGGCTATCATTGTCAAGTTTACGAACCTGTTCAATTTCTGAGGCACCGATCTGCTCTCTCGGAGCAGACGCCCCCGCATGGCGAAGCTTTAGGGGGCCGGCTGGAGGAGGTCTGAAATCCCGTCTCTTCCAATGCTATTCGGACACGGTGCATTCGTAAGGTTCGACCTGCACATCGGGGAGCCACAGCCAGTATTTTTCCAGTACGACCGGCTCCGTAAAAGTCGCTGGATCCGTGACCGTCATCGTGTAGTCCAGGCGGCTGCCATCCACGCTTGGGGTGAAGCGTTCCACCAGTTCCACGGCATCGCTGTGCGGTATGCCGAGGACGACGCTGAAGTAGCGCCAACTGATATCGGTTGTTGCGACAACCAGCGTCCGGCCCTCCCAGCGCCCCACGGAGTAGCCCAGATCCGTGGCAGGCCGTTGCACTCTGTTGGAGTCAGGATCCATGTCGATCGTGCGGACCGTGTCGTATTCTTCGAGCCGGAGTCGAATCGACTGATCCTGTTCGACGAACTCCATCGGATAGGGTTGCTCCATAATCGTAGGCATGCCTTTGGGAGCGCAGTTGAGAATCGGACTGTCGTCGACGGGATCGTAGGCTTCGACTGCAGCTCGGGCGGGGGCTGTTAGCGGATAGCTCGCGTTCCAGAAGCCGAGCCCGGCGCGCCGCGGTCCAAGCGGCGTGCTCCATACGCGGAAGACACCCCGGGCCGGATCCGACCCGTCGCCCGTGTCAGCGAACCAGGTTTCAGAGGTGCCAATAGTTTCCCCGGCCCAGCGCGCTTCCGACCCGGGACTCATCAGGACTTCTTCCCTGCCCGGCAACAGCAGGTTACGCGCATAGAGTTGATTTCGGTTCTGTCTGCCCGGATTACCCGCGACCCGAATCCTTTCCCCGACCCTGAGGACATCACTTGAGACGTTCATCCGCCGCAAAATACTGACCGAGTTCGATTCGATTTCCCAGAGCTCTTCTTCGCCGTTACCTGCTCTGACTTCAACCGTGAATTGCACGTGAGGATTTCGCCAACGGATCGCCGTGACGTTGCCTTCGACTTCGATCATGCTGCCGACATCGAACGACGCGGAAACGCTATGATGCGCCTCAATCGTGGGAGGGACGCATAGAAGACCGAGAAGTGACACAATGCCTGCTCTAGCTATCATGACAACCCCCACCTCTAGTGTTGTTTATCAAGTTTTCTCTAGAAACAGGCAGTACACCTAGATGTCGCTTGCAGCAGGCACAAGACTCACCGCTAATCCTACGTTTTACTTGTCGATTGCGGTCTGGAGTATCTCGGCGACCTCGTCGGAGGGGCGATTGTCGGCGCTGCCGGCGCGCCCCAAAGCCGCGTCGAGCGGCGACACGCCGAGGTCGTCCACGATGTCCACTTCCGCGCCGTGATCGATCAGATACTGGACTACGCGGGGCCAGGCCCATTGCGCCGCACCGAATACCGCGCTCTGCCCGCCCCGCTCCGGCAGCGTTGTGGAACGCCCCATGCGCGCGGTCCTGCCCTTGACGTCGGTGATTCGCGCATTCACGTCGGCGCCGGCCGCCAAGAGCATTTCGAGCGTCGCGATCGCCCGATCCTCCACATCATCGGCGCTGGGATTGAAGCGCGGGCCGGGTTCCATGCCTAGCCCCGCGGCGCCTATCAGCGGCGACACGCCCATCACGTTGGGCAGGTTGACACGCCCTCCGTAATCCAGCAACAGCCGCACGGCCTCGCTGTCCTGTCCCGCGGCGGCGCGCAGCAGAGGGGTGGCACCGGTGGTTATGATCTCGTCGGCGAAGCGGCCGGCGTTGCCGCCGCGCCCGGGCCGGTGCATGTTCAACTGAGGATTGGGGTTGACGCCAGCGTCCAGAAACAGGCGTGCGAGCTCGAGCGCGGTGGTCTCCTCCGTCACGATGGGCGGCCCGGTGTGTTCGGCGTAGGCATCCAGACTGTAAGTATTCATGTCGATCGCCGTGTGCAGCGGGGTGCGGCTCCACCAATCCCAGACATGCGGATTGGCGCCGCGTTCGAAAAGGAGCCTTGCCGTGTCGAATGCGAAATTGTCCATGGCCACGATCAGCGGCGTCACGCCGTCGGGGTTCGGCCGGTTGGGATCCGCACCGGCGTCCAGAAGCGCTTCCACGCAGTCCTTGCATCCCGAGCGGGCCGCATAGAGCAACGGTGTCAGGCCGCCGGTGGGGCGATATTGGTTGCGCGGCTCGGCTGTCATCTGGCTCGGCCAGTCGTTGGCCAGCGCGCGGGTGTTGACGTCCGCCCCGTGGTCGATGAGAAATTGCGTCAGCTCGACTGAGCCCGCGGCCGCCGCCCACATCAGCGCCGTCTGCCCGCGCCATGTCTCTCGTGCATTGACATCGGCGCCGTGGCCGACCAGCAGCCCGGCAACGTCCACCGAACCCGCGCGCGCGGCCAGCATCAGGGCCGTCTGGCCCTCTTGGTTCGGCACCTCCACGTCGGCGCCCGCATCAAGCAGCATTTCGACCAGGCGGGCATCGGCAACCTTCACGGCCTCCGCTAATGGGTTCGAGCCGTAGTTGTTGATGACATCGGGCTGCGCCCCGCGCTCGAGCAGCGCGCGGGTAAGGTCCGCGTCGATCTTGTAGATTGCCCAGTGCAGCGGCGTGGTACCGTCTCCCTGGGCTGCGTTCACGTCCTCGCCCGCGGCGATCATCTCGAGCGCGGCGTCGCGATCCCCGGCCTGGATCAGACCGGCGAGGGTGTCTTCGCCGGCGGCCGTGCCGGGGGCTGCGAGCCAAAAAACGACTGCGAGTACGGCATGCTTCATAACGATACCCAGCTTCATATCGATACCTATCAGAGCAGATTCGGTGCGAGGGAATTGTGATGCGCCCAATAGCCCTTATGGGCGTCATAAGCGAACCTGAACGGGTCGTCGAAGGTCCGATACAGACCCTCCATCAGTCCCGCATCGAGCATGTCTTGGGCGCTCATGCCCTTCCTGACGAGCTCGAGCATGCGATCGAAGAGCACGAGCGTCATGTCGCACTCGGCCTGTAGCTCGGCGCGGCCCACCACCGGACCGTAGCTCGGTACAATCCGCGTCTCCTCATCGCTGACTTCCAAGAGTTTTTCCTGCGCATCGACGCGCCCGCCCAGCCAGCCGCCGCCGAACCAATCGAGCACCGGATCCCTGAGCGGCGAGACGGCATCACCCACGGCCAGCACGTTCGCGTCACGGAAGAATACATAGATGTCGCCGTCGGTGTGGGCCTCGAGCAGGTGGCCGTACTCGACCCGCTCGTCGAGGGCGAGGGCCTCGCCACCGTCGAAAAAGGTCTCCCTCGGGTGAGCCTCCGCGGGCAGCGCTTTCTCGTACCGATCCTCGTCGGGCAGGTAATAATCCGTCGCCAGATGCGCCCGGGTCTTCTCGTGAGCGATGATCGTCGCCCCCGACTGCCCGAGGGCAAGGTTCCCGCCCACCTGCTCCAGGTGCCAGTGCGTGTTGAACACGGTCTCGACCCGGCCTGCTCCCGGCAGCTCGCCCAGGCTCCTAAGCACCGCGTCGGTGAATTCGGCCCCACCGCTGTCCACCAGCACCTGACCGGCGCTCGAGGGCCGCACCAGGATATTGCCCCCGGCGCCGCTGAGCATGACGAAACCGTCCCTCACCGGGACAATGGAGGGGGCGGCGGGGCTCTCTTGGGAGAAACCGTAGCGCGCGAAGGGCGCCAGGGTCAGACCCGCGACGCCGCCTAACCCACCTTTCAATATTACCCTGCGGTTCATCATTACCCTGCGGTTCACCGTCGGTGATCCGGGCGCTCAGACTCCGGCGATCTCGCCGGTGCTGTCCCCGAAGCTCTCCATCTCCAGGCCCGCCTTGTTCAGCAGCGTGAGGTGCAGATTCGAAACCGTCGTGCGTTCGGGCAGCTCGATCTGCTGTCCCCCATTGAGCCCTCCGGCGCCACCGCCGACCAGGATGTTCGGCACCGGAAAATTGTTGTGCAGGTCGCTGTTGGCCATGTTGGAGCCGTAGAGCAACATGGAGTTGTCCAGCAGCGTGCCTTCGCCGTCTGGTATCCCGGCGAGCTTCGCGACGAATTCCGCGAACCGCTCCACGTGATAGCGCTGGACCCTGACCAGCTTGTGCAGCCGATCGAGATTATTGGCGTGATGTGACAGCGGATGGAAGGAATCCGGCACGCCGATGTGATTATAGGTCCGGTTCGTGCCTTCGGCGACCATGATGTAGGTGGCCACGCGCGTGAGATCGGCCTGATAGGCAATCGCGATCAGATCGAACATCAACTGCACCTGCTCGTCGAACGAATCTAGCTCGCCCAGCGGCGCCTCGGGCACCTCCACGTCCGAGAGATCACGGGCCTCGGCAAGCTCGACCCTCCGTTCGATCTCTCGCACCGTGTCCAGGTAGCCGTCGAGAATCACTTTGTCGCCCGGACCCAGGTCCCGTTGCAGCGCCCGGGTACGCCCGGCGATGAGATCGAGCATGCTCTGTTTCTGCCTGACGATGGCCACGCGCTCTTCCGGTGTAGCGCCTTCACCGAACAACTGTGCGATAACCTTGCGCGGGTTGAACTCCATCGGCAGGGGCGAGCTTGCATTCCGGTACGACAGCGTGGAGCTGTAGAGGCAGCCGTACCCGCCGCCGCACGCGACCGGCTGCATGTTCCCCTCCGAGCAGACCTCCATCGACGGCAGCGCAGTTTCCTGGCCGATGTGGCCGGCAATGATCTGGTCGATCGTCGCCGACATGCTGGGACCGGGCGCTTCGAGATCGGGCTTGATACCGCTGAGCCAGGTCGCCGGGTTGTAGTTGTGCACGGAGTCGGCGCTGGCCTTGTTCTCGAGATTGGAGAACGAAGTCACGGCGTGCTTGTAGTCCTCGAGCGGCTCGAGAATCGGGCTGAGCTTAAAATCTGCGCCCGCGCCGCTCGGGGTCCAGTTATCCATGTCCGGCCCATGGGGCGTGTTCCACAGGATCGCGCCGTGGGGAATGTAGAAGAATCCTGCCCGCAGCTTCGGTGCGGCAGCGGTCTGCGCGAGCGCGGTGGCGGCCGGGATCATCGCATCAAGCAACGGCAGCCCGATGGCCACGCCCAAGCCCTTGAGCACCGTCCTGCGAGAAAGATGTTTTTTGGTCAGATACATGGCCTTCACTCCCCCAGCGCCTGCATGCGGAATGCATCGCTCGATACAATTCCCGCCACGATCGACGAGAACCGGTAGTCATCCTCGGCCGCCGCGCGCACGATCGCCCGGACCTGCGGCATGTCATGATGCTCGAGCTCCCGGCCGAGCGCGTACATCATGAGCTTCTCCGTCAGCGCCTGGACGAACTGGTCGGGGCGGCCGAGCAGTGCTCGGTGCAGGTCCGCCGGACCTTCGATCGGCTTACCGCCGGGCAGGACCGTGCTCGCGTCGATGGGCGCATCGGCGAGCCAATCGACGTCGCGCCACTGGCCGGTGACGGTGAAGTTCTCTAGCGCCAGCCCGTAGGGGTCGATCACGCCGTGGCAAGAGTTACAGCTCGGATTGCTGCGATGCTCCTCGAGCCGGGCACGAATGGTTTTCGGCTGCTCGCCCGCCGGCGTGGTCAGATCTGTCTCCACGTTCGGCGTCGGCGGCGTCGGCGGCGTGCCGACGAGCTTCTCAAGCACCCAGGCGCCGCGCAACACCGGCGAAGTCCGGTCGCCATATGACGTGCGCAACAGCACGGCGCCCTTGCCGAGGAGCCCTCGACGGGCTTCGTCTTCTAGGATTACGCGCCGGAACTGCGCGCCGCGCACCGATGTGATGCCGTAGTGTTCGGCCAGCCTTTCATTGAGGAACGTATGCTCGGCCGCTAACAGCTCCTGCACGTTCTCGTCTTCCAGCAGGATGCTGCGCAGGAAGAGGTCGATCTCGGTCGCGAAATCCTCGCGCAACTCGGGGCTGAATTCGGGGAAGAGTTGCCGGTCCCACTCGAAGGCGTCGATCTCATCGAGGTTGAGCCAGCCAAGCGCGAAATTAGTCACCAGCGTCTCGGCCCGTGGAGCGGCCAGCATACGCCGTACCTGGGCGTCCAGCACGTCGGGACGTCCCAGCTCGCCCGACGCCGCGAGCTCGAGCAGCTCATCGTTGGGGCCCTGGCCCCACAAGAAGAAAGACAGGCGCGAGGCCAGCTCCAGATCGCTCAGCGCATGGAATTTCGCGTCTTGGGTATCGGGCGGTGGGGCGATTCCGCGATAGAGAAAATCCGGGCTCACCAGCACCGCGGCCACCAGCTGTTCGATCCCGGCGTCGAATCCGCTGGGTCCTTCATAGCCGGCGTCGTAGAAGGCCATCAGCCGGTCGATATCCTCCGTAGTGACGGGCCGGCGGAAGGCACGCCGGGCGAGATCCGCGGTGATGCGCTCGGCGCAGGCGCGCTCGCGCTCGGGGACCTCGGGCACACAGATGAATATCTTCTCCCGGCTGGGTGTGCGGGTGGGGCCCGTCGCCGCGTACGGACCCACGACCTCGATGCCGCCGATCAGGCGCGGCAGACGCAGGTACCCGACGATGGCCCATCCGGGATACTGGGTACCGCCGGCAATCGGGTCGTCGGTTGCCACCCGGGAGCGCTCGATGAAAGTCACGACGACTTCGTGGACACCGGCCGACACCTGAACGGGGATGTTGGCGAACCGCTCCATGAGCTCCGCTCCCGCCGGTGCACCGCCGCCGAGATCCACGAACGCGCGATCCGCTTCGCCGCCGATCGTTTCCCGGAAGACCTCCACGCGATCGATCAGCACAACCACCGTCGTCTCGTTCTCGATCGCCCGTGGGTAGACCCCGATATCAAGGTCCGCGATATTGATGCGGTACTCCCCGTCCGCCGGAAACGTGTACTCGAACCTCGTGCCGCCCCGCGTGCCGAGCGGCATGCCGTCCACATAGCCTTCCTGGTCGCCGCTAGGCGGGGGGAAATACGCGCTGGCGACCTGTGGCACCGGATCGCCTACTGCCATGAGGGAGACCGCTCGCGCGACACTGACGTACTGCTCCAGGAAGGCGGGCGACACGGTCAACGCCGAAGCGATGTTACTGAAGCCTTCGACCTCGATTTCGGCCGGCAGGTACTCCTCGGGATCGATCTCCACAGCCAGGAGATCCTCCACGGCATTGGCATACTCGGTTCGGTTCAAGCGCTGGACGGGGACGTGGCCCGCCACGGGCGCCTCGCTGCTCTCGTCGATGGAGCTCTCGAGCCAGCGAACCAGCGCGTCGATTTCCTCCTGTGCGGGCTGGGGATTGCCGGGCGGCGGCATGAGGCGCCCGCGCAATTTGTGCACGGCGGTCTCGAAGACCTCGGCGTACTCGGGCACGGACTCTGCGGTGAGCTGGTCGAACATGATGTCGCCGGCGCGAACGTCGGTGTTGTGACAACCGACGCAGTAGCTCTCGACGACGGCCCACTGCTGTTCGGGATCCGGCGCGACCTGGTTCGCGCCTTGGGAAAAGACGGTGGTGGGAACCGAAACGATACCGACGGCACAAGAAATGCCGATAAGACGTCCAGCGAGTTTTATACCAGCCATCACAGGTTTATAGTAGTTTATGATACTGGAAAACAGGGGTCGAACCGCGATATTTTTTTGATCTGTCGACATCGCTCATGGAGGTAGCTACTGTGCCTCGTCGTTGCGAAGAACACACCGTTACCGGCCTAACCGAGATACTTCCTGCACGGGCAGGCGCAGCACACGATCGGACAGGGGCGTCGATCGCTCGAAAACTACGGTTCGACCCCGCTTTCCTGCCGAGGCAGAGATTCGGTAGGGCGCTGCGAGTGGCTACGTTCCGCGAGGAGATCCCGTCCCCGGTTTCCGTGAGCCAGCGCTTCGGCTCCTTCCGCCCGGTATCGGGCCAACATCCGCCGGACGTGTCGCTCACTCCAACCCAGAAACTCGGCGGCGTGTAGGGCAGTCATCTTGCTGTCGTTGACGCGATTTAAAACCAGTAACCGCTTCTGTTCCCTTGAGTTCAATGTAATCGTCTCCATCATCCCCATAGGGTGACATTTTCACTGAACAGTTATGGGGTGACAGAATCATTGAACAACTACAGGGATGTGACTGTTTCATTGACCTGAAATCCTACCTGTAGTCTTATTCCATCGATGCGAACCGGCACGAAACTCTTTCACTACATAATCGGAAGAAGGTGAACATGCTTTTCCACATTACATATGAGTTTTCTCCGCAGGACCGCGACAATGCACAAAAGCGATTTAAAGAGACAGGCGCTCCCCCACCAGCTGGCGTAACGATGCATGATCGATGGCACAGTGCTGCCGGCCATGTTGGTTTTCTGATTGCCGAGTCCTCGGACGCAGTAGCCATCGGCAAATGGATGCAGAGCTGGACTGACCTGCTCTCGTTTGAGATCACACTCGTGCTCACAGACGAAGAGATCGCCGAAGTTATCGGGTAGGCATTGGGCTGAACAAACGTAAAAGTCACTGATTAGAAGATCAACAATAAGAGCTTCTTTAGGAAGAAGAAAGGGAGAGTAAAGATGTCAGAAGAAAACAAGGCGGTCGTCCGCAGCGGTTACGCGGCGATCAATGAAGGAGATCTTGACGCTCTGGCTGCGGTTCTCGCTGAGGATTTGGTGGAGCACGATGTTGTCCCCGGTATCCCGCCAACCAAGGCGGGCGTGATCCAGTTCTTCACCGGCATGAGACAGTCGTTTTCCAGTTTAACTTTAACTCTAGACGACATGATTGCAGAGGGTGACAAGGTTTTTGCCAGGGTAACCATGACCGGCACCAACGTTGGCGAGTTCATGGGGATGCCTGCCACGGACAAGCAAGTCGAGGTGCCAGTCGCTGACTGCTTCCGCCTTGAGAACGGCAAGGTGGCCGAGCACTGGGGTGTCACAGACATCGGCATCATGAGGGAGCAACTCGGAGCGTCTTAAACTCTTGATCGAGCGAAACACGGGCTGTCAGAAGGTCAGCAGTTCTTGTTCCCGAAGTTGGCGAACACACCGCACAGCGACGACAGCGGTGACGGGCACGTACCCCCTGAAATCAACACCGTCCAGAACTGCTACGAAAATTTAGCGTAAGCCCTTTAGAATCAGTCCAGGCACTTCGGGCTTCCTGCCGTGGTATCGGGAACACGAGAACGTCGGTTTTTCATTGTTTGGGGTGAGTGCCCACTCATGGGCGTCTGAGTTGAAGAACTCAAAGAACGGGTGCCGATCCTGTAGCGTGTCGCCGACCCAGTCTGTTTACTCACCGAACAGCCCGCTCCGAACCTCGTGAATAGGTCGGCATCGTTTCCAACTCCTGTATGGTCCCCAATACGGAGATGTGGGGTTACGATTGACCTATAATTCCGCAAGGGAACAATCCAACAGCCAAGCCGTCGTGAGCTGAAAGGGGTCAACGTCATGAAGCTTCTCACTGTAAGTGTATCCCTCAGGAAAGAAGCGTCTTACCAGGGCAAGGTGGTCGCCACGGGAATCTTCAAGGAGCCGGTCGGTGGCCGCGTGATGCTTCGAACGCTGAATCTGGACGGAGACCAGCAGGTGGATTTGAAAGGCCACGGTGGAGTTTACAAGGCAGCCTGTGTGTACACGATCGAGAACTACGACTACTGGTCAAAGGAACTCGGCCGCAATGACTTCAAGCATTCCCAGTTTGGAGAAAATTTCACCGTTGAAGGAATGTCGGAAGACGAGATCCACGTTGGTGATGTTTTCAGAATCGGCGATGCCCGTGTCGAGGTTACCCAACCACGGGTTCCCTGCTACCGGCTCGGCATCAAAATGGAGAACGTGCAATTTCCGAAAATGTTTCTCCAGAGCTGCCGTGTGGGATTCTATTTTCGGGTGCTGCAAGAAGGTGAGGTCGGTGCAGGAGACACAATCGAACTTCTAACACCGGACTCAGCGGGAATCAGCGTTCGGGACGTATGCCACTTATATTACTTCGACCGCCAGAACCTCGAAGACTGCAAAAAGGTGATTCAGATCCGAGCCTTATCGCCCGGCTGGCGGGAAGGATTCGAGGATCGATTAGAGAAAGCTGGGATCGCCATCGATCGTCTCCAAGAATCCGAAGACAGTATGTGTTGTGGACCGGATGGAAAAGTGATTGTGTCTTGAGGTTGACGCGGTCGGATTGACCGCCGCTTGAATCAATCTCCTAAACACCACTTTTGACAATAACTCCGAGATTGCCGTGGGGATACTGATGGCTCCCGGTCTCTACGCTCGGCTGGCTGCGTTGATTATCGTCGGAATCATGACCGTTGCAACGTATGTATACGTGGTGGTCGCCGATCCATCGCTCTATCGATTGCAACCGGCCGAACCGACAGACCTGGTTTGAAGAACTGAAGGAACGGATTCAGGTGCCCTAAGGGTCGCTGAAAATAGGCTGTTCAACCCCCGAAAATACCGCTCGATCCTTCCTGGATAGCTCTGGATTGCTTTTAAGTCCTGTATTGTCGCCAATACAGAGAACCGACTGTGGCATCCTCAATCCTCACCCGTGGTTTGGTTTCTTGAGATTTTCACGACTCGTAAGGGTGGATGGGGAGTGAAACTGCGGGTCTGCGATCTAATGACAACGGTCTTTGTCTGAAAGCGATAAAGTGATCGATTCCATGAAGCCTGGCGTGACAGCTTCCATTGCAGCAGCCTTGAAGATGGCCGGAGTCAGCACGTTTGGGGACTTTCTCTGGGCAGCGGTTCTTCCGCGGCCGCACCCAGCAATCTACGGTGTCATACACGGCGCGATTCTGTTCCTCTGCGTCGGCCTTATTCTGGGTGCACCGGCCAGACGACCCTTGGCTGGCGCCATCGGGGCAGCGGCGATCGGTGCACTAGCGTCGGTGGGTTTCTATGCGTTCCTTCCGTTCGCGGGACCTTCCGTGATGTTCCCGCTTTGGATCGCTGTCTGGGTAGCTCTCGGGGCATTGCAGGAAAGTCTTCACTTTCGTCGAGTCGCGCTTCGCGTTGCGTTGACACGGGGTGGGATTGCGGCCATTGCCGCTGGAATAGCCTTTTACTTGGTTTCGGGGATCTGGTTTCCCTTCGATCCACAGGGTTGGGATTTTATGGTGCACTTTGGCGCCTGGACGATCGCGTACTTCCCTGGATTCGCAGCTCTCCTCATCAGGGGATCCGACACCGGGAGGCGAATGAACTCAAACGTTGGCACTTCGAGTACGGTGGAATGGACCGACGGATCAGGGTAAGAATTTCAGAGTTCGCGGCCCTGAGGGGCAACTCATCATGATGCCAGTAGGAAAAACTGTAGGCGTTGAGGCGATGATCGCACCGCTGAATGCGGCCCGGTAACCTCTCGCGCAAATCAGCTGTCCAATCCCGAAAAACGCTTCCAATCATACGGCGAAACGGACCGCAGTGGAGACGATCGCGGCCGAATTGGCAGCGATTGGCCACTTTTCCGACGTGGTTGACAAAACAGTGGTGGCAAACTGAGGAATCTAATGTGTTTGGGATCGTAGCTCAGTTGGAAGAGCGCCTGCTTCACACAACAATTCAAACACGTTATCTTGTTGGTTCTTCTTGTCTCTACTTCTTCTGAGGCGACGGTGTTAGCTGGTATTAGGCAGGAATTTGTTCAGTATATTGTTCAGTTGTCGTCTTACTGACACGATCCACATGGAAGGTTAGGGGGTGATACAGGCAGGTGACTGTTTGATTGACCTCAAGTTCCTTCCCTCTTAGTGTTTAGCCAAGTTTCAGCGACTCGTTAAAACGCACACGAAGAATGGAACGCGGCCTCTGGTCATTCTCTTAGATCGGTGCGTCCTGATGCCATGGGAAACGGAGATGGTTTTAGCCCGGGAAAGCACAAAGTCTTGCAAATGCAATCGATGATGCGTATCCCATGGAGAGGTCCGGGAACGGCTGGCGAGTCTCGCGGGAATGTTAGAGGCGCTCAATGCATTCGCCGCCATAGTGGGGTTCGTTGTCGCTTGGTGGCTCATAGGTCAGGTCCCTCTACTCTTTCATTCGCCTGGTTTGCGGAAGGTGACCCTGCCCTGGTTTCACGTACATCAAAATGCTGATAACTTTTTGATGAACGGAGGGCGAAAATGGGCGAGAAGGATGGGGTTCCGAATCGGCAGTACACCGATGAGTTCAAGGTGGAGGCCGTAAGGCTGGGCGAATCGATCGGAGGTAGCCGTGCCGCGAAGCGACTGGGCATTCCGGATTCGAGTCTGTGGAATTGGATCAAGCTAAGCCGTGCAGGCAAGCTCAAGGCGGCTGATGGCGCCACGGTGGGGGTGAAGCGATCAGTGGCGGAGGCCGAGGCGGAGAACACCCGATTGCGCCGGGAGCTGGCGAGCACGAAGCTGGACTTAGAAATCGTAAAAAAAGCGGCGGCGTATTTCGCGAAAGAGTCGCGGTGAAGTATGCCTGGATCAAAGAACATCGCGACCAATACAGCGTGACCCGAATGTGCCGCCAGCTTGATGTGTCGCCGACCGGGTATTACCAGAGAAATAAGCGAGCACCCAGTAATCGCTCAATGGCCAATGCGGTACTCGATGCCCAGGTGGCGGCGATTCACGCGGGCAGTAAGCGCAGCTACGGTCGGCCACGGATCGTGCGGGGGCTGCGTGATCAGGGTGTTCAGGTCGGCCACGAACGGGTGCGCCATAGCCTGAAGCGACAGGGTCTGCGGCCGGTCTACAAGAGGCCCTATCGGGTGACGACCGATTCGGCCCATCACAAGCCGATCGCCTCCAACATACTGGATCGACGCTTTGATGGCTGGCAAGTCAATCAGGCATGGCTCGGTGACATCACCTATATCGCCACGGGCGAAGGCTGGCTCTATCTGGCCTGCGTCATGGATCTGGCCAGCCGCAGAATCGTGGGCTGGTCGATGAGTGATCGGATCAAGGCCGACTTAGTTTGCCAGGCCTTGAAGTCGGCGTACTGGCGTCGCAAGCCAGCTGTGGGTCTGATCATGCACTCGGATCGCGGCACTCAATACGCCAGCGACAGCCACCAGCGGTTGATCAAAGACTACCGGATGATTCAATCGATGAGCCGGAGGGCCAATTGCTGGGACAACTCCCCCATGGAGAGCTTCTTCAAAACGCTGAAAGTCGAGCGCATCCATCAGCTGCGCTACGACACTCGAGCCCTGGCCAGGCTCGATATCGTCGACTGGATCGAAGGCTTCTATAATCAAAGACGGATACACTCATCGATCGGCTACAAGACTCCGGTCGATGTGGAGTCCAACCTTATGACTGCTTAGGGAACTGGTGTACGTCGAATCCAGGCAAGGTCAAGGGCTAGCGGTACCGTTTCAAGGAATCAAGGCAGGGGAACACCATTTTCAGGCAGGAGACGTACTGATTTTCAAAGGCCAATGGAAGAACGTCGATTACTGGCCTGAAACGAAGGGTGAAGAAGAGGAGATGGGGCGTGAACGTTTTTAGTTCTTCGACGAGTCAATCTTGGGCGACCTTGAGGGGACAACTCGGCTCGAGCGGCTTCGCCGCCGGGCGGCAGCGGTAAAGACAATCACGAGTGAGGATTTCCGGAAGCCCAGCGATTGGGTCCAGTTCTTGGAAGAGTTGCCGGACGCAGTATTGAAGAGCAGAGGGTAACCAGTCGCTAGAACTGTTTCGGAACCTTGGTATAGGACAGATCAGCTGACAATTCTGAAGTCAAGACCACAGGGGGCCAAGGCCGAAAGGCCGACGCCCCGCTGGGCAGACCTGCCAAACGGAGCGACATTCTGGGCCATGGCTCCAGACGGTCGAGCCCTGATCACTCTGACGTGCGACAATCACATCTCTCGTATTACCTGAAGGAATGATGATGCATGTGATCCGGAAGATAGGCTTGACGCGGGCGGGACTCATCCTGTATGCGCTCGTCACGTCGCAGCCAACATACGCTCAGACGGTCCAGCCAGTTCCCCCGGAAACCATAACGCGCACGGCCGAAGGCGCCGTCAGCATCAGAGCGGTGCGAATCCCTGAGGGCCTCACACTCGACGGCCGACTGGACGAACCGTACTATCGCGAAATCCCCAGCATCAGCGGTTTTATTCAGCTGGACCCGGTCGAAGGCGCGCCAGCCACGGAGAAAACCGAGGTTTGGATCTTCTTCGATGATACCCACCTGTACGTATCTGCGTTGTGCTGGGACAGCGAGCCGGACCAGATGATTGCAAATGAGATGCGGCGCGACTCGAACAACATCCTCCAAAACCAGAACTTCACTATTGTCCTCGATACGTTCAATGACAAGCGGAACGGCGTCTTTTTCCAGACGACCCCGCTCGGTGTCCAGCGCGACCAGGCGTCGACGGATGACGGCAACAACATTGACGGGAATTGGAACGCAGTGTGGGACGTCCGGACGCAGCGGTTCGATCAGGGGTGGACGGCCGAATTCGCGATTCCGTTCAGATCGCTACGATATGACTCGAATCCCGTCCAGGTCTGGGGTCTGATACTTCGCCGCATCATTCGGCGGAAGAACGAGTGGGTCTTTATCACCCCGATGCCGGCGTATCTTGGGAACCGCGCCATTTTCTTCGTATCGATGGGCGCCAGCCTGGTCGGCATTGAAACACCGCCGAGTGGTCTGAATCTCGAACTGAAGCCGTATGGCATCGCCGGTCTTCGCACCGATCGAGAGGCCACGCCGGCGTTCAACAACAGGATCGATCGCGACGTGGGCCTTGACGCGAAGTACGGCCTGAGCAATAGCCTGACGCTCGATCTAACCTACAACACCGATTTTGCCCAGGTGGAAGACGATACGCAGCAGGTGAATCTGACACGGTTCAACCAGTTTTTTCCTGAGCGTCGCGATTTTTTTCTCGAAGGCCAAGGCCTCTTTACGTTCGGAGCGGGCGGTGCTCTTGGCGGTCGGGCTGTGGGCACCGACACGCCGCTGTTGTTCTTCAGCCGGCGCATCGGGCTGAACAACGGCCGGCCGGTCCCAATCGCCGGTGGAGCGCGCGTGACGGGACGCGTGGGGGCCTATTCTTTGGGTATGCTGAACATTCAGGCGCGCGACGATGGGCCATCGAACTCGCCGGCGACGAATTTCTCCGTCATCCGTGTGAAGCGGGACGTCTTCGAGCGCAGCAATGTCGGTGTGCTCTACACGAGGCGCGACGAGAGGGGCGCGGCGGCCGGACAGACGTTTGGCGTGGACGGACTCTACTCGTTTTCGCCGTCGCTGAACTTCAACGCTTACTATGCACAGACGGAAAAGCCGGGTGTAACAAAGGGCAACGTCAGCTATCTGACGCGCTTCGACTACGCTGCCGACCGTTACGGCCTTCAGGTCGAGCACCTGAAGGTGGGTGAACGCTTCAATCCGGAAGTCGGATTCCTCCGGCGCACCGATTTCGTGCGGCATTTCGCACAGGCACGGTTTAGCCCGCGGCCGGGGGGGGATCGGATCCGCCGTTTTATCTATCAGGGCAGCGTCGAGTACATCGAGAACAATCAGGGCCGTCTTGACTTCCGCGAACAGACGGGACAGTTCGGAATCGAGTTTTTCAACAGCGATCGCCTGACGATCCAGTACACACGCGATTACGAGTTCATCCCAAGACCGTTTGCGATCGCCTCAAACGTCACGGTCCCGGTGGGGGGCTACACGTACCAGAGCCTGCTGGCCCAATATAACCTGGGCAGGCAGCATAAGCTGTCGGGGACGGTGTCCTTTCAGCAGGGGTCGCTGTATGGCGGCACGAAGCGGACGCTGGGGCTGCGGGGAGGCCGGATAGACTTCACGTCGCGCTTTGCGATCGAGCCGAACTTTTCCCTCAACTGGGTGAGTCTGCCGGGAGGACAGTTCACGTCGTCGGTGATCGCCGAGCGCACGACCTATACGATTACGCCTCGCATGTTTGTGAGCGCTCTGACGCAATACAGCTCGAGCAGCCAGACGTTCACTACCAACGCGCGATTCCGCTGGGAATACCGTCCCGGCAGTGAACTGTTCGTGGTATACAGTGATGGCCGCGACACGGGATCCGACGGATTTCCGCCGCTTGTCAACCGTGCCTTCGTCGTCAAAATCAACAGACTCTTCAGACTTTGAAGGGTATTGTCAGGTTCAGGCTCCACGCGGCAACGGCTGCTCAAGCCCAAAAATCTTGTTCGGAACTTCCTGGAACAGCTCCGCATTGCTTCTAACTGCCGTGTAGTGGCTCATACGGACAAGTGCCGTTTTGATTGACCCTGTCGCCCTCCTGTAGTCTCATTCATGCAATGGAACCCGGCTCGAAATTGGGCCACTACGAGATCCTGTCACAACTCGGTAAAGGGCGAATAGGTGAAGTGTGGCGTGCTCGTCGAACCCATGAGCGACACGGCATTTCGGGCGCTGCAGGCGGATAAGGCACTGAGGACTAGCGGCCTGTTTCCGGCTACAAAATCTAACACCACACCGACACGTCAGGAGAACTATCGATGAAGTGCCGTTTCCCAGCCCGCATGTTGCCGGGCACCATAATCGTTTTGTTAGTCGTAGGCTGCAGCCCGGGACCGAGTTTCGAATACATTCACCTGCCAGGCACGGAGCCGGCGGAGGGAGCGAATATGCCGTTTACGTCCGCCATTCGAGTGGCCTCTGGAAACATCGTGTTCCTGTCAGGGATTACGGCCGGCCCGGTTCCGCACAGTCATCCCCACATACCCTCGGAGTTCGATCACCTGGACTTCAGCGCTACGGCTCAGACCGAGGCCGTCATGGAAAGGTTGCAGAGGACGATAGAGGCTGCGGGCGGCGAGCTCACGGACATCATTCAGGTGACACGTTTCACCGTCGACATTGACGCGAATCAGGATGCAATCAACGCCGTCATGAACCGCTACTGGGGCGAGGACCATCGGCCCGCGAGCACTACCGTGGAGATCGTCCGGCTCGCAAGCGATCCCCGCTCCGTCCTGGAGGTCGAGGCCATCGCCGTCTTGTCCAACTGATGTCTAGCCCGGTTTGAACGCGAAGCCAGACCTGCCCGCGCCCTGATTCGGAATCTCAGCGCCGCCTGACTCTCCTTTTCAGACATCCCGAGCGAGTGCCGGTTCCATCGGCAAACGATCAACTCCCTACGGCTGCTCCTAACGATGCTGGGGAGGCCCGCGACAATCCAGATGCCCGTGTAGTCCTGCCGGCTCAACCGGTCGATGCAACACAAGCGTTAAATCGTTCAGCCGGAGTTTCAAACCCCAACGTCTGGCGGGGGCGTTCGTTAAGTCTCCGGGCAATGAAGTCCAGCTGTTCCTGTGAGTGTACAGACAAGTCCGTTCCTTTCGGGAAGTAATACCGCAACAGACCATTGGTGTTTTCGTTCGAGCCGCGTTGCCATGGACTCTGTGGATCACAGAAGTAGACGTCAATCTTCGTGGCCAGAGTGAAGCGCTTGTGATCGGCCATTTCCCGACCGCGATCCCAGGTCAGCGATTTGTACAGTTCTGTCGGTAGCTCTCTGGCGTGCTCGATGAGCGCCGAGATGACCGTCTCTGTTTCCTTGCTCGACACCTTCACTAACATCACGTAGCGCGAGTGACGTTCGACCAATGTGGCGATGTGGGTGTTCTTAGATCCAGCCAGTAGGTCTCCCTCCCAGTGACCGGGCACGGCACGATCTTCGACTGAGGCCGGACGCTCACGGATCGATACCATATCGGCGAGTTGCCCTTTACCGTGGCCTTTCCGGGTCGCATGTTGGGATCGACGGATCGATCGCTTTGAACGCAAACACAGAGTCAGTTCTTTCTTTAGAGCCCCGCGGGCCTGGATGAAAAGGCTGCGATAGATAATCTCGTGCGACACGTGAAGCGACTCGTCTTCCGGATAGGTGTGCTTCAGCCACCCGGCGATCTGTTGAGGCGACCAGTCCAGGCGGAGCTTGTCTTCGACCAGCTGCCGTAGCCGGAGACATTGGGCCAGGCGGCATGGCTTCGGACGGCGTGCCCTGTCCCACGCCCGCTGATCGGCTTCCAACGCTCGATAGTTATCATAGCCGCCATTGCGACCGATTTCCCGACTCAGTGTCGACGGTGAGCGACCCAGCGCCATGGCCATCGACCGAATCGACTTCTTCGCCGCAATACCCCTGGAAATCTCTTCACGCTCGATCAGAGTTAGGGCCCGGGATGAACGGCAACGGGGCCGCGGACGGATGCCGCCATACACGGCCAGTTGGCGATGAATCGACGTCCCCCCTCTGTCCAGTACACGACCGATCGCTTTGGTGGACTCCCCCCGCTGCCACCGATCCCATATCTCGACCAGCTCCGTGGTTGTGAACCACCGGCGCTTCCTCATCCGTCGCTTCTTTCTTTTCTTCGGCATACACTTCACCTCGCTTCCTATGTGAAGTGTTGCATCGACCTATTGAGACCACACCCCATACCGTCCATGTGATAACCGTTCTAAACAAAGGATGTCTCACTGTCCTACAAGGAGTTTTCGTAAGACTTGACCTTCCGACGGCTTCTAAATGTTTCTTCTAAAAGTGTTTAGCCAGACGAGGCGGTGACCTCAAGCCGTCAATCCCCCCGCGGCCTGGACGAAAAGCGGTTGGCCGTCTTGACCACGCGTTATAGTCGGAGGAATGGGACGTGGCATTGGATTCATATCATTGATTCTTGCCGTGGCAGTCGGTGGCTACCTTTACTCGACGCAGCTCAGCGACATCACGCCCGCGGGCGATACGCCGGTGACGGGCGTTGACATGGTCGGGGTGCGAATGGACCTGATCGCAATCGCCAATGCCGAACGCACTTACCTTGCTTCAAACGGTAAGTATGCCTCGCTGGATGATCTGGGCGCTAGCGGAGACACGCACATCACTCGTGACAGTCGCGCCAACTTTACATACTCCGCTGAGACAAGCAACACAGGCTTCAGGATCATTGCTAGCTACACCGGCCCCGATCCGAATGCGACCAAACGCATGAGCATTGACGAAACGCTGACTGTACATACCGAGTAGACAAAAATTCCCGGATATTCGGACAACTGACCGTCTCACGTCCTGAGGAATCCTCTTAGCGCACGTTGACCTTCTGAACACATCGATTTCGCCGAAGAACGCCTGAAGGCGAGCCCTCGAAATTCCACCTGCCTGTATCGTCGCCAATGCGGAAATGTGAATCGTAGTTCCGACAAAAGGAAGCATAGGGGGTCATACAGGGATGTGACTGATTGATTGACCTCAAGTCCCTTCCCTCGTAGTATTTAGCCAGATTTCTCCAGTTCTCTGAGCGACACGCCAAAATATGGAATCTGGCACCAAACTTGGCCACTACGAGATCCGCGAGCAGATCGGTGCGGGCGGCATGGGTGAGGTGTACCGGGCGACCGATACGAAGCTCAAACGCGACGTCGCCGTTAAAGTCCTGCCCTCTGACTTCGCGTCTGATCCTGAACGCCTGGCGCGTTTCCAACGCGAAGCCGAAGTCCTGGCCTCCCTCAATCACCCCAACATAGCAGCGATCTATGGCCTGGAGGATGCGGGCGATACCAAGGCACTGGTTATGGAGCTGGTTGAGGGTCCGACCCTCGCCGACCGTATTGCTCAAGGTGCGATTCCTGTTGATGAAGCCCTGCCCATCGCCAAACAAATTGCCGAAGCCCTGGAAGCTGCTCACGAACAAGGGATCATCCATCGGGATCTCAAACTGGCCAACGTAAAGGTGAAGCATGACGGCACGGTGAAAGTGTTGGACTTCGGGCTGGCTAAGGCAATGAATCCTGTGGGCGATCCAACGAGCGTGTCGCAATCACCGACGCTCAGTATGGCGGCGACTCAGGCCGGGATCATCCTAGGTACAGCGGCGTATATGAGTCCAGAACAAGCCAAGGGGCGAACGGTGGATAAGCGCACGGACGTGTGGGCCTTTGGGGCGGTGCTGTACGAGATGTTGACCGGCGAGCTGGCATTTCAGGCTGACGATGTATCGGACACGTTAGCGGCCATCCTTCGCGCCGAGGTGAATTGGAGCGTTCTACCCAAGGAGTTGTCCCCGACGATTCAGACCTACCTGAAGCGGTGTCTAGAACGGGACACGAAACAGCGGGTGCAAGACATCGGGGACGTTCGACTGGTGCTGGAGGGAGCATTTGAGACGCCCGTACGTCTAGTAGCTGAAGGAACAGGGTGGGTGCAGCCCGGCTGGAAACAGGTGGTGTTGGTTGTAGCTCCAGCATTGTTGGTCGGGCTTGTGGTCTGGAACCTGCGGCCCGCGCCGGCTGCACCCGGCGACGTCATACGGTTTTATATCGATACTCCAGAGCTTTCCTTCTTGGGTCTCGGTTCGAGTGCCGATCCAAACCTCGTGATCTCTCCAAGCGGGGACCGGATCGTGTACTTGAACAGGGCCAATATTGAGGACGATCCCACGGGTGGTGGTCAGCTGTACGTGCGACGGCTCGACGAGTTAGAAGCAGCCCTCCTTCCGGGTACAGCTGGCTCCCGGAATCCTTTTATCTCAACTGACGGTCAGTGGTTGGGTTTTATTCAAGGCAACGTATTCAAGCGCACTTCGATTCTAGGCGGGCCGGCCGTGTCTCTGGCTGAAGTGCCGGCCGAGGTACGTGGAGCCACTTGGACGGATGACGGGATCATTATTGGTAGTCGCGTGGGGCTACTTCACGTCCCTGCGGAGGGCGGAGAGCCGGAACCTCTAACGGAAACAAACAGGCTGGTCGAACAGGCGCATGCATGGCCGAATTGGATCCCAGACGCAAATGCCGTTTTCTTTGTCGTCGAATCGCCACTGGGCGAGACCAGGCTGACGCTGGCCGTTTTGGACCTCGGCAGCGGAGATGTCAAGCGCTTGGAGCTGGGCGGCAGTTACCCGCACTATATAGAAGCCACGGGGCACCTCATATGGGTGGCCGAGGACGGCTCATTGCTTGCCGCTAACTTCAACGCGGAGACGCTCGAGTTGGAGGGTTCCTTTGTACCACTTCTCTCGGATGTCGCAGTAAACAACCGGGGCGCCGCTTCGTTCAGCGTTTCAACTGATGGCCACCTGGCGTATGCGTCTGGGACGAACGCTAGGGGCAGCGTCCTGCGAAACTTGGCTTGGGTCGACCGCGAGGGCCGGGCGGAAGTGTTGCCTTTTGCGCCGCGCGCCTTTAACGTGCCACGTCTGTCGCCGGACGGCACACATGTCGCGGTTGACGATCGCGACCCCTTCAACAACGATGTTTGGGTGGGGGAACTTGCACGGGGTACGCTCAGTCGCCTGACCACCAATCAAGACGTCGATTCCGTGCCTTGGTGGACCCTCGACGGTCGGCGTGTTGTGTTCTCATCAATCCGGGGTTCTAGTAGAGGCGTTGGGTTATTCTCGCGGGCTTTCGATGGCTCTGGCGAAGTAGAGGAACTCGCCAGAATATACGACCTAGTTCCGACGCCAAACATTCTCCGTGGCTATGCCTGGTCGCCCGACGGAAATAGTGCCGTCTTCGTATTTGGTTCGGCCGAGACACGACGTGATCTCGGAGTTCTCGAACTTGGGGAAGATACTACGTGGCGGCCCCTGCTGGAGACTGAGGCGGATGAGAGTCATCCCGCGCTCTCTCCTGACGGCCGATGGCTCGCTTACACCTCCGACGTGAGTGGCCGACCCGAGGTTTACATGGAGCGCTTCCTAGAGATGGGCGACCGCAGGTTGGTCTCTGTCGGTGGTGGGCACCAACCCGTTTGGTCTCCACTGGGGAACGAACTGTTCTATCGAAGTTCGACACCTGAGGGCCCCGTTATGATGGTGGTTCCCGTTGAGATCGAACCAACGTTCGAGCTCGGGACTGCCGAGGTCATGGGTCCGGCAGGCCGAGCGAGATACGGGGCAGCGCGGAGGGCTCCGGACGTGTACGACCTGCGAGAGCCCGACCAGCGGAGGACTTACGACGTTGCGCCTGACGGACAGAGTTTCCTCATGGTCACGCAACCGCTGAGGTCGGCTGACGGCACGGACGGGAGACGCCCATTCCGGATCAATTCGATCAACATCGTCTTGAACTGGACCCAGGAACTGCTCGAGCGCGTGCCGGTGGATTGAGTCCCTGCCTGTACGAGCCCTCGGAGACAACGCGCTGGCCGAATCGGTGATCGGCCTGTAGACCGGATTCGAAAGGACGGCCCGTGGAAGGGAGTCGACGATGTCGAGTTCGCCACTCTCGACTGGGTGTCCTGGTTCAACGAGCAGCGGCTCCTGGGATACCACCGGCCGAATTCGAACAGATGTACTATCAGCAGCAACAGTCCCGCCTCGTCGAGGCGGGACTCAACTAAAACTGTCTCCGGAAAACCCGGGGTGGTTCAGGGCCCCGTTATGATGGTGGTTCCCGTTGAGATCGAACCAACGTTCGAGCTCGGGACTGCCGAGGTCATGTTTCCGGACGTGTACGACCTGCGAGAGCCCGACCAGCGGAGGACTTACGACGTTGCGCCTGACGGACAGAGTTTCCTCATGGTCACGCAACCGCTGAGGGCTGACGGCACGGACGGGATGCCCCAGGTCAATACGATCAACATCGTCTTGAACTGGACCCAGGAACTGCTCGAGCGCGTGCCGGTGGATTGAGTCCCTGCCTGTACGTCGGAGTGTTGGCAGGGCCTGAGCGGATTCAGATCCTGTATAGTCGCCTAACCGGAGATGTGACAATTGCCCTAAACCGGTCGGTGCTGACCCAACAGATTGCCGCGCATGACACGTAGTGCGACGCCGGGTTTTAGCAGACTGGTTGGTGGGTCCAAGAGCTGCGCAGCGCGTTGAAAGGCGAAGGTCAGTTTCGGATCTGCGCGTGCCCCAATATGTAGCTTTCCAAGATACCAGTTGATGAATCTTAGTATCGGAGTCCGAGGGCCATCAACCTCCGGATACCGAAGGTCTCCACCGACTGCAATAGTCCAGGGTCCATCGATCGCCCTCGCCGCCTTCCGAAAGAAGCGGAAAGCGAGTCTGTCAGAACCCTCGGTGAGTGCGTTCTGAAGTTCTGCGGCCTGAAGCGCAGCCGCGGACATTCCCTGTCCGTAGATAGGATTGAAACTGCATATGCCGTCCCCAAACACCAGATAACCTTCCGGGAACTTCTTTAACCGTTCATAGTAACGGCGCGCGCTGGCCGGAAACTTGAACGGTTCCGGACTTGTCAAAGGTTCTGCATTCTTGATCATGTCGTAGATGTCCGGTGCAGGCAGCGTGCCTGCGAAATCAAGAGAGCCGGCTTCGTCTGTCGGGGGATGATCTCCCAGGAGCCCGGCGAGTGTGAGCATCCAGCGGTCACCCTCCATTGACAACATCACTGCCCCGCGTCGGCCAGGTGGTGTTGCTGCCAGGATCATCGCCCTGTCGCCATTGAGGTGGTCGGGTGAACGGCGATAAATGCGAGTGCTATAGGAGTCTGCGCGGCAGAGCGCGAAGAAGTCGGATTCATTGGAATTTGAGAGGGTCTTCGGAGGAGAAGGGATCGATTTCTCCGATACGACAAGTTCAGAGCGGTACGGACACCAGTAGTTGGCCGTGTAGCGAGTTTGCCGGGTTCCGGTTTTCCGGATTATGCCCATTCGATCATCCCGTTCATTCGTCGTAAGTTGACCGCCAGAGTGACCAGATTCCACTCACCGGTCACCTTGTCCAAACCGCGTAGGCTGAACTGTCGGAATCCGAGCACCGACTTGATCCACCCGAACGGTGGCTCACCGATGTGCTTTCGGGCCCGGTAGCGATCACGCCCACGCTTGGTTTGCATCTTTCTCACCATCCGGCCAAACGCAGTGTCTTGGGGTGGGAGTGGCGCATCGGCCAGATCCTTCTCGCGTCCCATCGGAACATACCCGTCAATTTTACGTTGTTCCAACATCCCCAGATTCGACTCGGATCGATATCCCGCATCGGCCAGGACGCGGGCGGGACGCTCTCCCAGATTGTCGTTCAGCGCATCCAGGTTGGGTTTCAACTGCCCCACGTCCGAGGCATTGTCGCTCACCGTTGTCGCCACGATGATCCGGGCCTCGGAATCCACCACCACCTGCGCGTTGTAGCATTGCTGGAAACCTTCGGTAGAGGTCTTCATGATCCGGCTTTCCGGATCTGTGAAGTTGTTCTGGGCCGTCGGCTTGGGTTCTCCCATCGGACGTTTGTATGGCTTCTTTCCGCATCCGGGCTTGTGATCTTCCCCGTTCCGGCCCGCTTCCTGGTCCGCGGCCATCTGACGGTCTTCGAGCCGCTTCATTGCCGCCTGGATCGTGGCCAGGCGCTTCTTGCGCGTCGACAACCCGTCGGGCAGTTCGTCGCCGCGCCGGTCGGAGCCGTAACGCTGATCTTCGTCCTCATCGGTCGCGGTGGCCCGGTTCAACAGATCCCGAATCTGTTCACCCAATTCGGTCTCCTGCTTTTTCATGCGTTCATAGCTCATCGCTTTGCGTTTGCCCGCATTCGCCCGCATCTTGGTCCCGTCCACCGCCACGGTCCCCATCTTCACCAGTCCCGCTTCCCGCGCCATCATCACCACTTGCACAAACAGGTTCCCGAACTCCTCAAGATGCAGTTTGCGAAAATCCGAGATCGTCCGGTGCGCGGGAAAGTTCTCCGCTCCCAACATCCGGAACGCCACGTCGTCGGTCAACTTCGCCGCGATTTTCCGCGACGAGAACACTCCCGTCGCGTACCCGTAGATCAGCACCTTCACCATCATCCGCGGATCGTACGCCTGATTGCCCGGTCCGTCCGTTCCATACCGCTGCTCGAACGCGCTCAAATCCATGGCGTCCACCGCATCCGATATGAAGTACGACAGGTGATCTTCGGCCAGCCAATCCCTCAGCGACGGCGGCATCAGCAGGCTCTGTTCTGGGATATAGGTTCGATAGGTTCGTGGCATGTCCTATCTTCAATCTTTATCCGCCCAATTCCGGTCCTTCTGCCGCGCAGGCTCCTATAGCCAACGTTAATCTCAACCCGCTCCTCTGACGGCTTGGGGTATGTGAGGGCTTCTAGCCACGTCGGAGACCTAGATCCTCGACCGGACGCATCCACGACGAGCTCGGCCTGAAGGGATTCTTGTGAACCGCTATCGATGACGCGAACACCAGTCACCCTAGTCTGTTCAGCATCTGTGAGCAGGGATTCGACGGTGCAGTTTTCCCTTATTTGCACATTTGGCAGCGCGAGCAGGCGCTGTCGGACGTGAGCTTCAAGTCGTGGCCGACTTACGAGAAGGGCCTCCAGGCCAGTACAACGAGCGTGGTAACCCCCATTGTCGAACCAACGCACACGGCTGATGTCGGTCTTGGCGCCTCCCTGGGCGACGAGTTCCTCCGTCAGTCCGGAAAAGAAGCCTTCAAGCACGCTCAGACCGCTTCCGAGCAGAGCGTGAGCGTGTCGCCCTTGCGGAACACCCTTCCTGTTCTCGCCGACGGCTGGGAAGACGTCGCGTTCCAAGACAGCAACTTCACGACAGTGGTTCGACAGTACGCTGGCGGCCAGAAGTCCGCTCATGCTGCCGCCGATAACGAGCGCGCGATTCAGTGACGCCATGGTCTGAATGCCTCAGGAAGAACTCTGTGCATACTACGAAGAATGGAAAAAGTCGTCAACGATGCTGTGGGTTCCGAAAACAACTCCCCAAGTCCTGACAAGACCGGTTCGCGGAGGGTGACCTTCTGAACACGTTGATTTTGCCGAAAAACGCCTGAAGGTCGGCTCACGACAATCCACATGCCTGTATGGTCCCCGATACGGAGATGGGGCTCTTTGATTGACGTGAAATCCCACTTGTAGTCTTATTCATCCAATGCAACCCGGCACTCAGCTTGGCCATTACGCGATCTCGTCCCTCATTGGTAAGGGAGGAATGGGTGAGATGTATCAGGCCAGGTACGAGAAGCTAGGCGGTCAGGTCGCCATCAAGGTCTTACCCGAGGAGTTCGCACAAGACGCCGACCGTGTCGCCCGTTTTCGCCGTGAAGCTCAGTTGCTGGCTTCCCTCAATCATCCCAATATCGCTGCCATTCATGGACTAGAGGAAACCGACGGCACGGCCTTGAAGGGATAAGCGGACACTCCATGACGGAAATCGAGCCCAGCAAACCCACGCCAGAGATCCCCGCCTGCGTCAAGAAGGTGGAACTCGACAACCGGAAGATCTACCTCGTCGCCACGGCCCACGTCTCGAAGCAGAGCGTTCAGGACGTTCGAGATACCATCGACGCCGTCAATCCCGACTCGATATGCGTCGAACTCTGCGAGTCGCGCTACCGCAGCATCATGGATCGCGAGCAGTGGAAGCGAACCAACATCGTCAAGATCATCCGCGAGAAGAAGGCCATGCTTCTCCTGAGTTTTCTCATCATGAGCTCGTTCCAGCGCCGCATCGCGCAGCAACTCGGCGTCACTCCGGGCGCAGAAATGGTCGAAGGAATCTGGCTGGCGAAGAAGCGGCAGGCAGCGTTGGTGCTGGCCGACCGCGATATTCAGATCACGCTGCGCCGGACCTGGGGCAATCTGGGGTTCTGGAGCAAGCTGAGGATGATGGGACAGCTCATGATGAGCCTGTTCTTCGTCGGCAAGATCGACGCGGAAACCGTCGAGGAGATCAAGCAGGAGGAACAGCTTGCCGACGTGCTGGGGCTCCTGGCCAACCAATTCCCCACCGTCAAGGGCACATTGATCGATGAACGAGACATCTACCTGTCGCAGAAGATACGCAGCGCCGAAGGCAAGACTGTCGTCGCGATCTTGGGCGCAGGCCACGTTCCCGGCATCCTGGAGGAGATCCAGAAGGACACCCCCTTGGGGCCCCTTGAACAGCAACCCAAGCCCTCGTTCTGGCCGCAGCTCCTCAAGTGGGGCATCCCTGCGGCGATCGTCGGACTGATTGTTTTCGGTTTCTTCAAAGGCGGAGCACAGCACTCGCTGGAGTCGTTGACCATCTGGGTGCTGGTCAACGGCACGTTCTCCGCACTCGGTGCACTCCTTGCGTTGGCGCATCCGCTGACCATTCTCACCGCCTTCGTGGCGGCGCCGCTTACCAGCCTGAACCCAATGATCGCCGCCGGCTGGGTCTCGGGCCTGGCGCAAGCGATCCTCAAGAAGCCGACGGTTGAGGATCTCGAGAATCTGCCCGAATCGATCAGCACGGTCAAGGGTTTCTGGACCAACCCGGTGAGTCGCATTCTACTGGTCGTCGTGCTCTCGAACCTGGGAAGCACGCTTGGGACGATCATCGGAGGAAGCTGGATCGCCGGTCGCTCGCTGGGCTAGTGGATTATGACAGTCCGCTAGTTGATCAGGCGGTTGGAATCTGCCGCAGGACGGCAGGGAACTCTTCTTCTGGAGTATGGACCAGTTGATGGCAGTTTCCATGACTCTCGGCGAGACCTTACAGCACGGGACGCCGCAAGCTCTGTTTAACGTGGATGGACTGCGCCGTGGAAGATTTGACTATGATTACGATTCTTCGGATGACGGGTAACTCTTCCTGGTCAACGTACCGGCCGAAGGCGAGGTTGCCAACGCGCCATTCACGGTGGTCTCGGGCTGGCAGGCGGCACTTGGAAGATAGCGGTATAGGACAGCGAATCAACGTCGTCCTCAACTGACACCGCGAGTCGCTCGAACACGTGCCGGTGGACTGATGGGGGCCTCAGGTCTCGAGAAATCATCTTCGCGGATGTTGCCCCTCTGAACAGGTCGATTTCGCTGAAGAACGCAAGGCTACCTGCGAAAATCCACATGCCTGTATCGTCCCCTACACTTCCATGTGACTCTTTGATTGACGTGAATTTCTGCCTGTAGTCTCATCCATCGAATGCAACCCGGCACGAAAATCGCTCATTACGAGTTGAATTAAGAAGTGCGAGCATGGAAAGGAGCAATCATGTCACAACAAGATTTTATCGTTTGTCCCAAGTTCGAGGAATACAAGGAACGTTTCAAGGATCACTACAAGCTGGAGCGTCGCTCTGATGGCGTGATCCTGGCGCAGGCGCACACCTTGGACGGTTCGGTCCAATTGAGCGTCCAGAATCACCGTTCGCTGGGATTGCTGTTCAAGGCCGTTGGCGCCGACCCCGAAAACGAAGTGATGATCTTCACCGGCTCCGGCGAAGACTTCATGATGGAGGCTGATCCAGAAGGCTTCCAGCTCGAGCGGCAAGACAATGCGTACTGGGCTTACGAGTATGCGTACAAAGACGGCCGCATCAATGTCAGCTCTCTGGTCAATGATCTGGAAATCCCGACCATTGGCATTATCAACGGCTGCGGCTTCCACAGCGAAATATGCCTGATGTGTGATCTTACGTTGATGGCCGAAGACGCTGTCATCTACGATCTGCATTATGACATCGGTTCGGTTCCGGGCGACGGTATCCACAGCTGTTTTGAGGAGCTGCTGGGTGTGAAGCGTGCTGCTTACGCTTTGCTGACGGGCGAGGCGATCGATGCCAAAACGGCGCTGGAATATGGCATGGTCAACGAGATACTGCCCAAAGACCAGCTGGTAGAGCGGGCTTACAAGATTGCCGATCACATTATGACCCAGCCGCGCACCACCCGCCGTCTGACGACGCAGATCGTCCGGCGTCCGTGGCGCCAGCGGATCAGCGACGATCTCGATGGCGGTTTCGGCATCCAAATGTTTGGCCATCTCGCCAAGGACAAGGCGGTGCACAGCCGCAGCAACATCCATGACAGCGGCGCCTACGTGAAGAAGGGCAAGAAGAACAATATTGACTAGCAGTAGCGTCCCGCTGACGATTTCAACAGGCCCGGTACTCACGTTCTGGAATTGGGCATCGAACGGAGAATTGCAATGAAGAGATACCTAGTTACGATCCTCGTGGCCGGTCTCGCGGCTCCCGTCGTGTACGGCCAGCAGGCGCCGGACACGATCCTGACGAATGGCAAGGTCATTACGGTCGACGATCAGTTCCGGATCGCAGAGGCAATCGCGATCCGCGGAGATCGATTCGTTGCGGTCGGTACGAATGCCGAGATTACCGAGCTCGCGGGACCGAACACGGAGCGCATCGATCTCGAGGGGCGGTCCGTCGTCCCGGGTTTCATCGATAATCATGCGCACTTCATGGAGGAGGGTGCGTACTGGGATCTCGAGCTGCGGATCGACGGCGTGGAGTCTCGCCAAGAGGCGTTGAACAGGCTCCGCGCAAAAGCGGACGAGACGCCGGACGGCGAATGGATATTCAACTTCGGAGGCTGGTCACCGGACCAGTTCGTCGAAGACAAGTCTCCGTTTACGCGGGATGAACTCGACCAGTACTCGCCGGACAATCCGGTCTATCTCATATTCTCCCGTTCGGACGCCTACATCAACAGCCGGGCCATCGAGGCCATCGGCCTCGAAGAGATGAACGAGCCGTGGATTTACCGTGACGCCAACGGCAGAGCCACGGGTCAGATTGCACCGCAGGGTGCAGGCGCCGTGAGGCGGATGGCCAACTTCATCGACGCGCCGAACGGGGCGCGGGCGAACCTGCCGATGGACGTGGTGCGTTCCAGCAGCCTTGCGATGCTCCACGATCTCAACGCCGCGGGTCTGACGGCTTCAGGCGGCGCATGCCAGTGGGATGATCTCTATCGCGAGTTCCAGAAAGAGGGTGTCCAGAGCATGCGGTTTTTCTGCATGCAGGGGCCGAGTGCCGGGCGCGGGCCCGATGCACCTCAGCGTTTTCTCGCCGGGCTTTCGGAACTGACCTGGCACGACGGCGACGAGTGGATGGACAACACCACCCTTGGAGAGAACATTCCGGGCGGCGGTGGCGACAACCTCTACTCGGCAACCCAGGAACCCGTGTCGCAGGAGCAGTGGGATCTGTTCAGTGATCTTGCGCTCGAAGTGGCAAAGACAGGTGCCCAGGCGTTGATCCACACTCAGACCGAGGTTGCGATCGAAGGCAAGATCCGCCAGTTCGAGCGGATAAACGAGATCGTTCCGCTCAGATCCTTACGCTGGGGTCTCATGCACATGGAAGGCGTTACGGTCGATCAAGTCGAACGGCTCCGTGATCTGAACATGGGCATCGCGGTGCATCCGCGCGAGATCGTTACGGGCGGGCTGCTGCTTCGGGTATGGGGTGATAAGAAGTACGCGATGCCGCCGCTGCGCGAGATTCAGGACAGCGGCATCATGTGGGGCCTCGGTACCGACGCGTTCGAGGTCAATCAGTACCGTCCCTTCCAGACCCTGTACTGGGCCGTGACGGGGAAGATGGTTGGCGGTGACGTCGTCAACACCCACCCGGTGACGCGCGAAGAGGCCCTGATCGCCCATACGCGCAGCAACGCCTTTATCGTGTTCCGCGAGCACGATATTGGCTCGATCCAGGCGGGGCATCTAGCCGACCTGGTCGTGACCGACCGCGACTACCTGACGGTGCCGGCGGATGAGATCAAGGACATCAATCCGGTCATGACGATGGTGGGCGGCCGGATCGTCTACGTTGGGGAAGGCTGGTAACGAATAATCGATCGACGCGACGGCGGAGGGGGCTTCGGCCCCCTCTGTCATTTCCGGAGTGCCGACGGACCGAATTGTTCTTCGGGACGACAACGGCGCGGACGAGCGGGCAAATTCTGAAGGTTGTCGAAGTTGCAACGGAACCCGCTTTGACATACCCAGCCGAGCAGACGCTGCCGATCCAGGAGTTCAACGTAGCGAGCTTTTACCGGGACTACGATACAGCGCCGGACGGCGAACACCTTTTAATGGTTTATTCAGCGGCCGGGACGGATGCCCTCGAGTATGATCTTCCCAGCAGATCAAGCGGAGCCCGACGAACCCGTCCGCCCCCAATTCAACATAATCTTGAACTGTTACGAAAATATTGCGTAAGTCCTCTAGAATCCGCCCAGCTATTCTGAGCCCCTTCCGCAGCGTCCCCAACAATATAATGCCGATTTTTCATCTTTTGGGGTGAGCGCCCACTCATGGACGTCTGGTTTGAAGAACTGAAACAACGGGTGTCAGTTCCGTAGCGGTCGCTGAAAGCAGGCTGTCCAACCCCCGAAAATCCTCCCGATACTTCCTGTAATAGGTCTGTATTGATTCCAAGTCCTGTATGGTCGCCTATACGGAAACGTGAAGCCTTGCACCAGATTGTCCGGCAACGGGAAGCGTGGCAGTTTCTGCGGCATAGTGGGTTCCGCAAGAATTCAGAACACGGATTCCTAAACACAAGGCGACTACGGAGGAGTAATCGGGTGTTCTGCTGCGTGCCCCTCGACAAAACACCCATACGGCGACACTGTCCGCGCTCCGATCGTCTTCAGACCCTTCTTATTCCGCTTATCCGCACACAGTGCTAGGGTTCCAACAGCCCTTCGAGTTCCGCCTTCAATGTTTCGAATGCCTCATGTCGTGGGTCTTCCGGATTCCTTTCCAGGTACGCTGTCAGTTGTGTCAGTGCACCCCGGTAATCCCTCTGGGCTACCTGGACGTCGACCAAGATGAGTCTGGCCATATCCATCTCTACATCCAGCTCAAGCGCGCGGTCTAGCATCAACCTGGCGCGTTCAAACGAGCCCGCCCTGTACAGTGCAGCTCCAAGGTAATATCGCGCGGAGGTAGACAACGCCTCCAGTTCGGCTGCGCGCTCCAGCAACTCCACCGCTCTCTCGAGCGTCGAGGCCGCCACTTCGGTCTGTCCCGCATCACCCTGCAGATCGTTCACCTGGAGGTACAGCAAACCGAGGTTGATGAGCGGCAATGCCACGTTTGGATTCAGCTCTGTCGCGAGCACCAGGGCCCTCTCTGCGTCTCGGTAGCGACCGAGTCGCGTGTATTCGACGCCCAGGGCGTTCTGAGCGTCGTAATAGTCTGGGGCGAGCTCTACCGCTTTTTCGAGGTGTTCGGCCGCGTTCACGTAATTTCCTTTTTCAGACTCGTCTGCCGCCTCCCTGAATTCTTCGATCGCTTCTTCAGGAATGTCGGCGAGCAACTGGCGCAAGTCCACCGCGCTCGGTTCAACCCTGTCGCGCAGAACGGCGACGACATCCGATCGCTCCAGGAAAACCGTCGTGGGGAAGGCTTCCTGGCCTTGCCTCCGAGTCATCTCCATTTCCACGCGCTGCCGGATCGGCTTGAACCCGTCCACTTCAATCACGAAGAAGAGAGAGGAACCGGAATTGAGAGGTGACAAGAAGCTAAAATTCCCCACCCCGTCCGTATAGGCCCTTTCCAACACCCGGGTTGACACATCTTCGAGGCGGACTTCAATGGGATGGACCTCCAACTGAGGTGCGTTCGTAACCAGCCGCCCCCTTAGGGAAGGCGGCGCCGAAGTCGACGGTGCCCCTCCTCGTCCGCCAGGCTGCTGGGGTCCCTGGCCTCCTATCTCGCCCGAGGCCAAACCGCCCGAAACCGCCCACGCCACACATATCAGCAACGTTCTTTTCAGCACAGCCACCACCCCAACTCTCGGTTTACATTTTAAAAGTCGATGGGCACCATTCGCTTCCAGTGCTCCCAGAAGCGCGCGGCGCCGGCGCCGCCAGATCCGTTCGGCACGAGGGCTGGCAGCAGCATGTCCGCTTCCCCGTCAGGACAAGTAATCTGCCCACCCAGCAAAATTGCTCGTTGCTGGATCCAGGCGTTCATGCGCAGGTCATAGGTTTTCTTCACCCAACCATATATTGAAGAATCGGCAAGCGCTATCCCGTTGCCCGTCAGCAGAGCAGCAGACTGGCTCCCGATCATATCCGCCAGAATCGCCCCGAGTTCGGGACTCGTAAACGATGGATTCCGTCGGGGAGAAATTGCCTATTCTGCTCCTTGGCAGGCCGTCCCCGATGAAAGCCCCGCCGTTCGATACCGGGCGCAGCCTGACCGAGTTCCGCGCGACGGCCTGCGGCCGCGCGAAGGTTGACATAGCGCCCATACGACGACAATGTCTGTGCTGCCATAGTCATCAGACCCTGCTTATACCGCTTATCCGTAGATCTGGGAAAGGTTAACTACGGATGGGACTTTGAGGCAAGAAAAGACTTTAGGTCCCGAGTAACGCCACGGCGTTTACTAATCCAATCGCACTCCCCCAAGAATTCGCATTTTGAACACGTCCATTTGCCCTTCGCGCCCTGACTCGCTGGTTCGCAACAATCCACATACCTGTATTGTCGCCTACACTTCCATGTGACTGTTTCATTGACCTGCAATCCTACCTGTAGTCTTATTCATCCAATGCAACCCGGCACCATACTCGGCCACTGTGAGATCATCGCGCTCCTCGGAGATTTCCAATGAAAGTTTCAACAATTGCAGCATTTGTCTTCCTGGTCTCGTTACCGGCAGTAGGCCAAGATCCAGCTCAGGTTGATTCGGACCACTACAATGTTGTCTACGAGGACGCGACCATCCGTGTACTTCGTGTCACCTATGGTCCCGGCGAGAAGTCGGTCATGCATGAACACCCGATTGCCACGTGCGCCGTGTTTTTGACAGAGTTTCACGGGAACAGCACAGATCCAGACGGAAAGATAACCACGGAAGACCACAAGGCAGGAGAGGTTGGATGCGGTCCGTTCAGACCCGGTGTCCTTCGACACTTGCCCGAGAACATTGGTGACATGCTGTTCGAAGTCATCCTTTTCGAACGGAAACTAGCGGAGGTGCCCCAAGGTCGTGGGTTAGCCAGACTACGCGGATACCCCAATGCCACGCCGTATTTGCCAGACCTCTTCGGATGGTCAGTCACTTGTCGTTCTGAACTACGAACTAGCTAGGCCAGGAGTGTTGAAAGTTTTGACCAACTGGTTTGAAGAACTGAAGGAACGGGTGCCGGTCCCTTTGGGCGTAAGGGCGCTGTATGAGCGCCCCATTGTGCGGTTTTACACTGCACGTAGATAGTAGTGCTTACTGCAACTCCTGGACCAACTGGCGGATGAAGCGTTCGTTGGTCGTACCGGGATTGCGAACCTGTGAATCGAACTCGTCGGTCAAACCCGCGGCAACGATCTGCTCCTCGGTCATGCCCTGGTCGAGAAGTGGCTGAACCCGATTCATCAGGACCAGCATCATATCTCGTTGAGCGCGAACGTCGTCCCGGTCAACAATAGGACCGTGGCCGGGAAGAATCCGGGTGTTGGGCCCAGACCTACCGATCACCTGCCCCAGGCCGGCCAGCATGCCTTCCAGTGTCCCACCATTGCCGATAGAAATGTTCGGATACCCTTCCGACCGATAGAAGTCCCCAGTCATTAGGACGTCAGCGTTCTCGAAATACACCATGGTGTCGCCGTTGGTGTGTGCGAGAGGGACCGGGATCGCTCTGGCGATCTCGCCGTTCATATGAAAAGTGACAGGCCCGTCGTAAGTGACCATCGGCAATGCGGCTGGCCGATTCGCCGACTCGGCTAGAGCCGCACGGAGTTGGTCCCGTGTCATAACGGTCGCTCCCAACGCGGCCAGATTGGAGTTCCCGCCGGAATGGTCACCGTGTACGTGCGTGTTCAGAACAAACTTGATTGGCTCGGACGAGATCTGCCGAATCGCGGTGACAATCCGGTCGGTCAGCGGCGCGAACTGCGTGTCGACCATCAAGATACCGTCGGTGCCGGCTAACACTCCGATCTGGCCCCCCTGACCTTGGAGGTAGTGGAGGTTGTCAGCCAGTTGAGTGGTAGATATTTGAACATTGTCGAAGTCCGGGCCGCCGCCTTGCCCGTGCATCACCGGGGAAACGGCGATCACGGCCACGATGGCCAGAACAGCGTTTAGATATCGAATCGAAGGCACCTTCATCATTCAGATCTCCTTAAAGTGTTCATCCTTCCCAAATCGCCTTCAGCACGAGAGGTTCTTCTCTGTTGGATCGTTTCACAGCACGCGCTGGTTTTCCATGATCATCTTCGCTGGTATTGTCAGCTTAACCCGCTGGGGACACAGTGAGTCTAGACGCGGCCCCAGAATCCGGCAGCCGTAATCATCTGCTAACCTGGGAAAGATCGGGCCCACAGCACCCGGCGATGAATCGACCTCAGTCTGTGTCGTAGAGCCGGTTCTTCGACCCTGTCTCGGTCAAGATCACCTGTTCAACCCCCGAAAACTGCTCCCAATTGCGCGTGCGAAAGTCCGCAGGAATTTCACCTCCCCGTATCGTCCCCCAACCGTCAATGTGACTCTTTGATTGACCTGACTTTCCACCTGTAGTCTTATTCAACCAATGCAATTCGGCACCAAGCTTGGCCACTACTAAGTCCTCAGCCTCCTGGGCAAAGGCGGTATGGGAGAAGTGTGGCATGCGCGGGACACCAAACTCGGGCGTGAAGTCGCCATCAAAGTCCTTCCCGAAGCAATGGCCGCCGATCCCACAGCCTTTGGAACCGGTGCCGGTGCCGAAGGGCTGACCGAATATTGGGGAGCAGTTCATTTGACAGCGTGGACTCTATTGATTTGCAAGTTCGCAAGGCGTAACACGGTGCACGATGAGCCTGAACGAAGTGGGCTAAAACCAGCGTGTCCGTTAGTTCGACCGACGCTGTTCCGGTAACCGCGAGGGCGCTATTTAACAGGTTGCTCCGCACAGAGCCAAGCCGAACGACCGCTGGCCGCTGCGGAACTGGCGCACCGGCTTGATACGCTTTGCGTTTGGACCGATTATTGGTGAATCCGCTGGCATTTTTGGGAGGATCTTTAAGATGAGTACAGCATGGACGATCAAGGGTGATTACATCGAAGCTTGCAGTTGCGATTTTCTGTGCCCGTGTGTCTCGAAAAACCTGACGACGCCGGCGACCAATGATTTCTGCAGAGTGACGCTGGGTTATGACATCCAACAAGGAACATTCGGCGACGTCGATCTCAACGGTGTGAAATTCATCGTTGTCGCACAGACTCCCGCAATCATGGCGGAAGGAAACTGGGCGATGGGGCTGATCATCGATTCTGATGCCAGCGACGCCCAGGTCGAGGCCGTCTCCACGATTGCCAGCGGCCAGGCCGGTGGTCCGATGGGCGGCTTGGCGCCGCTTATCGGTGAATTTCGCGGCGTCGAGCGTCAACCCGTCGAGTTTACCCTCGACGGCGAGCATCGGTCCTTACGGGTGCCCGGCATGATCGATCAGACCGTTGAAGGCGTACAGAGCGTGTCCGAGCCGGGCAGTTACGTCTGCCTGGACAACACCGCGCATCCATCGAACAAGCGTTTGTTTCTGGCGACCGCGGTCAAGAACCTCATCCACGCATTTGGCATCGACTGGGACGGTGTGGACAACACGAATAACGGGCACTTTGCCCCGTTTGATTGGCAGGGCGAGGCCGCCTGACGTTTCTCAAGAACCTCCTGCGCGGTAACGCGTATCGTCTGGTTGTATTCTCCGCCATGGCAGCGACCGGGATCGCTGCCTGGGGGTTCCTCATTGCCAGCGAGAACGCGATGGATACCATGCGCGGTGATGGTCTCGCCGGTCGTTTGATGCTGTACATGATGGCGCCGGAGGTCGGCTCCAGCTATATCGCCGCAGCTGCGTTGATGTGGCTAGCCATGATGTTGGCGATGATGATGCCGGCCGCAGCACCTGTCACCACCGTCTTTATGCGGATGGGCGGTGAGCGCTCGGCGCTCGGTGTCGGTCACGCCGCGAGTTTCGTCGTCGGCTATTTCGTCGCGTGGATCGGGTTCGGGATCGTCGCCGCCATTTTCCAGCGGTCGCTGCACTCGGCCGGGCTATTCGAAACGCACATGTTGAATCTGCAGGCCTTACTTGCGGGCGCTATTTTGGTTGGCGCCGGGCTCTATCAACTCACTCCGCTCAAGGATGTTTGTCTCGCCCATTGCCGTACCCCCATGGGATTTCTGCTCGGCCACTGGCGCGATGGCCGTTGGGGCGCGCTGCGTATGGGCACCGAACACGGCATGTATTGCCTCGGGTGCTGTTGGGCGCTGATGTTGTTGATGTTCGCCGGTGGTATGATGAGCGTCATCGTCATGGCGCTGATCAGCGTTTTTATCCTATTGGAACGCTTGCTCCCGGACGGCCCCTGGGTTACCAAGTTGCCGGGGCTGGCGATGATCGCCGGCGGGATTTATCTGATCGCAGGCGGATAACGCAGTCAACTGGTGTGAACAACTGTAAGGAACGGGTGCTGGTCCTCTCAGGTGCCACTGATTCGGCCTGTTCGACCTCCGAAAACTTCTCCAAGTAGCTCCTGATAGGTCCGTAGTAATTTCACTTCCCTGTATGGTCACCTAACCGTCAATGTGACTGTTTCATTGACCTGAAACCTCGCCTGTAGTCTTATTCATCCAATGGCATCCGGCACGAAACTTGGCCAATATGCGATCCTGTCCGCCCTCGGAAAAGGCAGCATGGACGAGGTGTATCAGGCGTGGGACACCCGCCTGGACCGGACGGTCGCCATCAAGGTCCCGTCCGCCGACGTCCCCGCCGAGCCGAGGCTTCGCCAGTCCTTCGAGCGTAGCTCAAGAGCTAGAGAGGTGTGACTATGGAGTGGTACTTCACAGTGTTACGCAAGTACGCCATGTTTGCGGGACGAGCTCGGCGCAAGGAGTACTGGATGTTCGTGCTCATCAGCGCGGTGGTGGTGCTTGTGCTGGGCATTGTCAATGGGCTCATGGGGGCTGACGTCCCGGCTCTTCCACTGTATTACACCTTGGCCGTGGTGCTTCCGGGACTTGCGGTGACTGCTCGGCGCCTTCACGACACCGACCGCAGCGGATGGTGGCTCCTGATCTTGCTCGTACCAATCGTGGGCGCCATCGTGTTCTTGGTGTTCATGGCAACCCCAGGCGGCGAGATGGCCAACAGCTTCGGTGCAAGTCCGAAGGCTGTCGGGGGCGAGTGATACCGAATGGCTGATTCTCTAAGAAGAATGTTCGTGTGGATTGTTCTGGCAGCAGTCGTTACCGCCGCAGGTTCGGTTTCCACGTTTGCGCACCATGGCGGAGGCGTCGAGTATCACATGGGCCAGACGCTGGGTCCGATCAGCGGGACGGTGGTCCGATTCAATTTTGCGTTCCCTCATCCCCAGGTCTTTTTCGACCTGACCAATGAGAACGGTAACGTCGTGCACTGGGCTGCAGTCATGCGGCTGTCCCCGGTTGCATTGCGGCAGAGAGGCTGGTCCCGTGACTCCTTGAAGCCCGGGGACACGGTCAGCGTAACGTATTCCCCTCATCGCACCGCACCAACTGTCGGGTTCGCTCGCCGTATCGAAGTCAACGGTGAGTTTCTCGACGAGGGCATGTGAGCCAATAGCAAGGAGGCTTCGAACTGTTCTTCGTGCGACCAGATAGAGAGTAAGTTGCGGTAGACATCGCCACCGATGGTCCATCCGGATTCGGAGCCGTACGTCGTCCGTTACCAGTGGATAGGTTCTCCAGAGTCATTACGTACCGAAATTATGACATCATGCTAGACGATCAACGGTTTCTGGTGGTGCTCCCCTTGGACGAAACGGGTACTGGCGATCCCGCCCGCCACCCAGTTAAACGTCATCACGAACTGGTTTGAAGAACTGAAGGAACGGGTAACGGTTCCGTAGCGTTTCCTTGCGTTCGATCCCCCAAAAACTGATCCCAACAACGCTGAATTGGTCCGTTGGAATTCCACCTGCCGGTATGGTCGCCAAACCGTACATTTAGTTTGTGCTTGGCGGCAGGAGTACAAGACCCATGCCCGGCGTCGAGATCCGCTGGTTTTTCTGAGAGAACCTCTTCGAGGAAGGATCGAGATCTTTTGGTGGCCTCCGGCACGTGTCATACGGACCCGGTTGCATTCTGTTCGGCATTGACTTCCGTCATCTGCTGCCGGAGACTACCGGTGAGCGGTGACGACCGAGTCCAAGTACCGGGTCTGAGATCATTTTTCCCGGGGCGTCAGGACAAAGTTCCGCTGGAACTCTCTAATCCTGTATTCAGGAGCGCCGATCTCCTTGTCGCACCGCTCATTGCTTTGATCCATTCGTTCAGCCCGGAATGGCGTGTCTGGCCGGCGAGTAAGGCTCGTATGCCCTGCGACGGTCGGACCGAGTTTCCTGTGAATCCGACGACGGGTGAGGCGGGATCGTGGCCGGAATGTCAGCTGTCGCGACGCGAGCGGTCGCAGCGCCGCTAGTGTTGCGGGCCACTCAGACGTCGGTCGGCTCGGAACGCCGACCAGCTATAATTCGACATCTCTCAGAACCGGAGGCCTCGATGAAGAATCTTCTGGCTGCGCTCATCGCTCTCGTGCTCCTTGTGCCCGCGCTCGCCAGCGCCCAGCAGGAAGAGAATTACGACTACTGGCGGTTCAACCGAGACATGATCCGTTACGGCCAACAGGCGATCATGATGTGCAATGGTCTGTTCACGTCTCATCGGACGCTCGACCAGGTCTTCGATCGGGAGCTGGCCTACATTCGGCAGCCGGTCGGCACGGCGCGCGGCGGCGACTACGTCATCGACAAGCAGCGCCGGGCCGTGGCGATCGGGGCGCCCGGCGGTACGCCCACGATGCGGGCTGTGTTCCGAGAGGGGCTCGGCTGCGTCATCATGGCGCCGGACCAGACGTTCGAGGACATTGACAGCTTGCCGGTCCTCGACCTGCCGCCACCACCAGGCGACCCGGCCAGCACGCCGTGGCCCGATGGGGACCTCATCGAGCACGAAGGAGGGCCCTCCGGTGTGGATCCTGCTGCACTGCAGGCAGCCTCCGACTGGGCGTTCGATCGTGAATCGCCCGAACAGGTGACCCTCAGTCTTCTCGTCGTCCACGGCGGTCGGCTCATCCATGAGCGATACGCGCCGGGCGTCACGGTCTCGACCCGCACCCGGACGTGGTCGACCGCGAAGAGCATCGCTGTGACGTTGTTCGGCATGCTCGTCGACGAGGGACGGATGGCTCTCGACAAGCCTCTTGGCTTCGACTGGTTTCCCGAAGCCTCGTCTCCAGAAAGCGATCCACGATCCGCCATCACGCTCCGGCATGTGCTGAACATGTCGAGCGGCCTCTATCCCATTGACAACGCGGGGCTCGAGTATGCGACCGGGTCGGGCCTGGCCTACTGGGCCGGCGCGAGCTCGGTCCGAGGCGCGCGACACCGCGCGTTGATCCGGGAGCGGGGCACGAACTGGGACTATGAGAACTACGATACCTTGCTTGCCGTGTATGCAATGAAACTGGCGATCGGCGATGACCAGGAGTACCTGCAGTATCCCCGACGCGCCCTCTTGGATCGTATCGGAATGCGAAACACGTTACTCAGCGTGGATCGCTTCGGAGACTTCATCTTGAGCAGCCAGGTCTACACGAACGCGCGCGATCTCGCCCGATTCGGGATGCTCTACTTGCAGAACGGCGTGTGGAACGGCGAGCGACTGCTTTCCGAGGAATGGATCGAATTTACACGGACACCGGCGCCGTCCACGGGCGAGCGTGGCAACTTCTATGGCGGTCAATGGTGGTTGGTGCCGGACGATCGTACCGACGTGCCGAAGACCGCGTACTCGACGTCCGGAAATCGGGGCCAGCACGTCATCGTCGTGCCGTCACACGATCTCGTCATCGTGCGCCGCGGACTGGACTACGGGCGGCAGGGCTTCGATCGCTGGGACCTGACGCGAGAGGTGTTGGAGGCGATCGGGACGGGATCGACTCACGAGTAGTTGGCGTCACGTCGGGTGGATCATCCGAAAGGGAGAAGGCAGTGCTGAACATTCTTGCAGTCTTGCTCGCGCTTGCGCAGGTGGGTACGACGTCGATTCCGGCGGTTGATGTCACCGCCGCCGACATCCAGAACGCTCTCGAGGAGGGAATCGCAAACGGCGAGACCGATACGCCGATACGCACAATCGATGCCGGCGGGTACCACGTTGGTGTCGCCGTGATCCATCGGGGTCCGGCGACGAACGTCGTCGCCGGCACCATCCACTCCGAAGTCACTGAGGTCTACAACGTGCTCGAGGGATCCGGAACGTTCGTCACGGGTGGTCGCCTGATCGATCCCAAGCCGCGCGAAAACACCGCTCGCCGACGCATGGTGTCCGGGCCTGGGTCAACAGGTACCGGCATCGAAGGTGGGGTAACCCGGCAGGTGACCACGGGCGACATCATCATTGTTCCTGCAGGCACGCCACATTATTTCTCCGAGGTTACAGAGTCGATTACCTATACCGTCATACGGGTCGACCCGGGCCAGGGACTGACCCTCAAGTAAGGGCCACCAGCATCCGATTACCGAACAGACTGCATCATCCCGATGAAGCGCATCCTGCTCGTTGGCGGCTCCGGCCAGCGTGGCAGGGGTTTAAGGCGCGGAAGGAATGGGTGCCGGTTACAAGCTGCTCACTGACTCAGCCTTGCAGCCTCCAAAAACTTCAAACTTCTCCCAATAGCGCTGAGGAGGTCGGTAGCAATTCCACCTGCCTGTATCGTCGCCAATACGGAAAGGTGACTGTCTCATGTTGTTGTCCAGTGAAAATGTCAGGGTAAGTGTTCATTGAAAATGTCCGCGAGGATGTCACCGGCAGGAGCCATAGGTTCGTATTTGGGCATCTCGCGATAGTCGAGATACCAGGTATGAGAGGGATGTTGAGGCGTCCACTGACGCGGGGGCTTGAAGGGGGAGGGTGCCTCTTTAGTTTTGGCCTTTGGAAGCGTGGCGGACGGTTTCAGACGACGGGTTTGTAAGCCTCTGAGACGGAGCTGAGGCGCGTGAGCGGGGGCCGTCGTGGTCTTGAGGCAACGCTTGCCGGAATAGACGGCCAGAGAGCCATCCATGCGAATGTGGAGCTGGACCCGAGCGCGTGCATAACTGACGCGATGGGTGTCGGGTTCCAACTGGATGCAGTGATCGGCCAGCGAGACGGTGTTGTCGGCCGAGACGATGCGATCGAACTTAAAGACAAACACGGTGTCCGGATTAAAGGCTCGCGGCAGATTACGAAAGGCGGTGCCGGACTCGGCGGCCGGGACTGCGAATCGTTTGTTGAAGTTGGGGAGAAAGGGATCGAGGAATGTCTGGGCCTGTTCGAGTGTGGAGACCTTGTGCAAACGCAGTTCACTGACCAGGCGGTCTTGGAGCGTACCGAAGAGTCGTTCGACGCGTCCTTTAGCCTGGGGGGACCAGGCGGCAATGGAACGGATGTCGAGTTCGGTTAAGAGACGGCCGAACTGCGTGGAGTCGGGGCGGCCCTGCAGTTGCTCTTCGATGGTGAGTTTCTTCTTCTGTCCTTAGAAGATGGTGTGACGGTCGCGGTAGAGGGCCAACGGTCGCCCGTGCCGTTCGGTGATCTGGCGCAGCAGCAGGAAATAGCCTTGAGCGTCTTCCTGGGGACGGAACACGGCGCCCAGCAGTTTGCCGGTGGCATCATCGATTGCAGCGAGCAAGGTCATCCGTGGCCCGCGGCCCTGGAGCCAGTCGTGGCGCGAACCGTCGATCTGGACCAGCATGCCTTCCTGCGGGTAACGCTCCCGACGCAATCGATGCCGTCGCCGTCGTCGATGAGGGCGGGGGCTGGCGATGCCGGCATCGGCCAGGACCCGGCGCAGGGTGGATCGGGACACCGGAATCTGTTCGCGCTCGTTCAGCAGTTCGGACAGGTGCTGCTGGTTGACCCCGGCGTATGGGCCCCGCGCCAGCGACACGATCCGGCTCCGTTGGCCCGGCTGGATCCGACGTTCCGACTCCCGCCCCCGGTTTCCGTGAGCCAGCGCTTCGGCTCCTTCCGCCCGGTATCGGGCCAACATCCGCCGGACGTGTCGCTCACTCCAACCCAGCAACTCGGCGGCGTGTAGGGCAGTCATCTTGCTGTCGTTGACGCGATTTAAAACCAGTAACCGCTTCTGTTCCTTTGAGTTCAATGTAATCGTCTCCATCATCCTCATAGGGTGACATTTTCACTGAACAGTTATGGGGTGACAGAATCATTGAACAACTACAAAAGGTGACTGTCTCATTGACCTGAAAGTCCACCTGTAGTCTTATTCAACCAATGCAACCCGGCACGAAACTCGCGCATTACGAGATCCTCTCGCCTCTAGACAAAGGCGGTATGGGAGAAGTGTGGCGTGCCAAGGACACCAAGCTCGGGCGTGAAGTTGCGATCAGGACCCTGCCTGAAGAGTTTGCTAAGGATGCCGATCGACTGGCACGGTTTGCATGTGAAGCAACGTTGCTGGCGTCTCTGAATCAGCCGAACATCGCCGCTATTCACGGGTTCGAAGAAGACGACGGTAGGCACTTCATCGTTCTCGAATTGGTTGAAGGCGACAGTTTGGCCGACCAGGTGAATAGCGGTCCCATTCCCGTCGCACAATCTCTCCAGGCTCGCTCTCGAGATCGCAGAAGCGTTGGAAGTCAAGGAGGATCGAGACATTTTAGAAGGAGCGCATCATGAAGAGTATCTCGAAGAGTCAAAGTAGTTTCAGTTGGCTTTTGCCTCGACCGTTCGTCCTCGGCGTCCTGTTGGCGCTCACACCTGGGCTGGTCCTTGCGCAGAGCCAGTTCCACCTCGAGGAAGCGACGATTAATAACATCCACCAGGCAATCCAGGCAGGACAAATCAGCTGCCAGGGATTAGTGCAAGCGTATATCAATCGAGCGAAGTCCTATAACGGCATGTGCACTCAACTTGTGACCGAAGATGGGGGGCTGATTGCTCCCGCTCAGGGTGCTATGCGGGCAGGATCGCTCATAACGTATCCAACTGAAACGGTGCCCGTATCGAGCGTGCTTCCGAATTTTGACCAGTACCAAGGATTGCCGATTGAATTTGGCAGAATGGAACCCACAATATCTGATCCAAGTGTGCAGCAACAGTTTGGTATGAGGGTCGGCATACCTAATGCGGGCCAGCTCAATGCACTTGAAACGATCAACATTCGTGGGGAGCGATCAGTGAGCTGCAAAGCGACGTGTGATGCCCATCCATCGACCGGCCGGCTTCCAGCATCATGTCCCTTAGCGTGTGATGCCTTTCGCCAGCAACCGGACGCATTGGAACGGGCGTGGGAACTCGATCTGCAATACGGCACCAATCCTGATCTGGAGAATCTACCGATGTACTGCGTGCCGTTCTCCCACAAGAATTGGTATGACGCATCGGACATGCGGTCCACAGGTGGGAACGACGTGAACTTCGCCATGGATGCGCCGAAGGTGGACTCACCCGATATCGCTAATCTTCGCGAAAAAGGGGCGATCATTTACGCCACCGCCACCGCCGCTTCGACGGGATTGACAGGAGGAACCCCTACTACAGGTGCTCCAGTTAGAGCAAGATCTGTCGTGTATGGAAGTACCGGGCTCGCTGTCTGGGGCGGCCAGGCTTGCAACCCGTATGATACCGAGCGCGTGCCCAGAGGGACGAGCACGGGTTCCGGCGTTTCTGTCGCCGCAAATTTGGTCACCTGTTCTATTTGCGAACAGGGCAACGCCTCCTGTAAGGGGCCGGCTTCCAGAAATAATGTAGTGAATCTCCTGACCACCAAAGGACTGATGATGCACGGCGGCATGAACAGTCAACGTGTAGGTGACCGCGCCGGTATTCATTGTCGCACCGTCGGAGATGCAGCCCAGGTTCTCGATGCCGTCAAGGGGTTCGAATCCACTGATATGTTTACCGCGCTGCCAGAAGCGTTGATCCCAGAAGAGCCGTTCTCCAGTTTTGTTGTTCGAGATATCGACGACAAGCCGCTCACGGGAATGCGCGTCGGCGTTGTACGCGAATTCATGGTCAAGCATACAAGAAATGATGTCGCGATCAGCGATCAGATTGACAAGGAGATCAAGGCGATTCTACGCGACCAGCTCGGAGCGGAACTTGTCGAATCCGTGGATCCGCTGTATCTCGATGATCCGACCATTCCCAACATGCGGTATACCTTCCAGGACGCTTTCGCCGAGATCCTGGCACATAACGCACCGGAATATTTCTGGCAAACCACAAGCTCTGGCGAACTGGAATTCGCCGTGCCCGGCTGGGATGTGCGGACGGTGGATTACGCGATTGCACTGGCGCTTGGCGAAGCGCCCTTGTCGGACAAAGTCAATCTGCGCCGCATCAGCAGGGGGTTGGACAATTTCAAAAGTCCGTTCACGGTGAACAAATATCTGCGCGAAAGAGGAGATGAACGGATAAAGGATTGGGCAAGCTGGGTCGCCAACGCGAAATGGGAAAATGACGCACAGCGAGCGGGTTCCGAGAATGCCGTAAATTTGCAAGACATTCGGGCTCGGACAGGCATGATGAGTTTCCTGAAGATGCAGGCGGTCATAAGGCTGGTGGTTCTGAAGGTGATGCACGAAAATGACATCGATGTGTTTGTGAATCCGGAGAATACAATCCCACACAATAAGCTTGGCGGCCCTTCTGAACCTGGAATAAACAATCGAAATTCGGGGAGTTGCTGTGGGCAATTCACTGCCCTTATTGGAGGCCCCGAGATTGATGTTCCTGCAGGCTATGTCCAAACCGTCTACGAGCCTCAGTGGGTTTTGAGTTCAGACAAGACGAGTTACAACTCTGTCACCGGCTCCGTCCAGTCGCAACTTCCTCACCCAATGCCTATTAGCATGATGTTGTGGGCTGGTCCGGGTAGCGACCCAGCAGTTATCAAGACAGCTTCTGCCTATGAAGCGGCTACGCATCACAGAGTGCCTCCGCCGGCATTCGGGCCACTTCCAGGCGAGCCATAGAGAGAGCATCGGCGACTCTTCATCCCGCTAGTCTGTCAGATGGGGACTTAACCTGACAGTACCGTTCAGACACCATCGCCAAATGGTATGCACGTTCGGGCGGGTCAGTCCTGTTGGGAGCCTCCGAAATACTCCTCTCGATGTCGAACACGGTAGGCTGGGTCTCTCGTGACGACGTCGATCCTGTGCCACTGACCGTCGTCGAGGGAATGCCCTGGGTAGTATCCGATACTGTACTGATTCCTGAGTTCGTCAGCGAGTTCATCGAGGGCTTCCGAGATCTGGTTTCGTCGACTGTTGTCCGAGAATCCCGAAACCAGCCAGGTCCGGCCGCCGCTTATCCTGCCGAAGAGTTCTAAAACATCCATGTTCAGGATGTCTCGGGGAACCGTCGTACCGGTCGTTCTTGGACCGGTGGGCCCGCCGCCAGGAAACGTTGGCGGTGAGCCTCCGGAGGGGCTCCCCATTCTTCGGACAGGAAATCCTGGGTCTTAAGGTGGATCGCCGCCGCTGAAATGGGTTGATATTTAGCCCGCCGTCGGGCCTGTGGGAACGGTGAAAAAGCCGAGTCTTCGAGGCTGTTTTCAAGCAACTGTGGGAATCCGCATGGTGTGGGGATTTGCATAGCTGCGTCAGTTTCCACAGGCCCTCGGCGCGCGCTGAAAGTACACGGCCTCGGGCGTCTGATAGTCGAATACTTGATGGCCGCGTTCCTGATTGTAAAACCTGAAATAGAGGTTCAGGTTTGCGATCGCTTCGGGAACGCTCAAGTAGTCCTTCAGGTACACTTCCTCGTACTTCACCGTTCGCCATAAGCGCTCGACGAAGATGTTGTCCAGGAACCGGCCCCGACCGTCCATGCTGATCGTGATGCCCTGGTCTTCGAGCCGGCCCGTGAAGATATTGCTGGTGAACTGCGCACCCTGATCCGTGTTGAAAATCTCTGGTTGCGCTTTCGTCAGCGCCCAGTCCAGTGCCGACACGCAAAATCCGCTGTCGATCGACGTGGACACTTCCCAGGCCAGCACGTACCGGCTGAACCAGTCCATGATCGCCACCAGATAGATGAATCCTTGCCGTAGTCGAATGTAGGTTATATCCGTGGCCCACACCTGATCGGGACGCACAATCTCCAGATTGCGCAACTGGTATGGGTAAATCCGGTGTCCCGGGGCCGGCATCGACAACTGCGGTTTGGGATAGATCGCTTCCAGTCCCATGAGCCGCATCAGTCGCCGCACCCGCTTCGCATTGACCCGCCGACCTTGCGTCTGCAACCACCAGGTCATACGCCGAATCCCGTAAAACGGGGTTCGCGTATATTGCTCGTCCAACAGACGCATCAACGCGATGTTCTCGGCGCTCTCGCCCACCGGTGTGTAGTAGAGTCCCGATCGGGACACGCCGGTCAACCGACACTGCTCGACGATGCTCAACTCGTCGTGATTCGATTCGATCCATGGTCGTCGATGCTCTAACGGGAAAGTCCCGACTTTTTTTGAGCCACTCCACCTCGACCTGTAATTTTCCGATCTGTTGGTAGAGTTCCGCCTGCACTTGCTCATCGGCTTCACTGGCCTGTACTCGGCCATTGGAGAAGATGTCCGATACGCCGTCGAGTACTTGCTTTTTCCACTTCGTCACCATGTTCGGGTGAACTTCGTAGTGGGACGCGATTTCCTGGATCGTGCGCTGTCCCTTCACCGCTTCCACGGCAATCTTTGCCTTCAATTCTGCGCTGTACTGCTTCCGCCCTCGCTTCTTCATCTGTCTCTCCCGAGGTAGCGATTTTACACCTTAGTGACCTGTCCGAATTTTGGGGAGCACCTCACCGGTACCTTCGGCAGCATAATGAACGGCAGAATCCACCTTAAAACGGCTGCCGCGCTGTCCAACGATCGGGGTCCACTTCCCACTGCGGACTCACGCCCCCTGTAAAATAATTATTGACTGATCGTTCCATAATATGAGATGCTTGCCGCATGGTAGTCGGAAGACCGAGGCAGTTTGATCGCGATGAGGCGCTGGAAAAGGCGATGGAAGCCTTCTGGGCTAAGGGCTACGCGGCCTGCAGCGTTCAGGATCTGCTCGACGCGATGGGCATCAACCGCGGCAGCATGTACGACACATTCGGTGACAAGCATTCCATGTTCATCTCGGCGCTCGAACACTATGTGGATGGGTTCGGTAAGCGATTTGAGTCCGTGCTGCATGCTCCCGGGTCACCGCTGGGGAACGTCCGGACAATGCTCGATCAAGTTATAGCGATGGCGACCGACAGAGAGCAGCGTGGTTGTATGATCACCAACAGCGCGATTGAGCTGGCCCCGCGGGATCCGGTCGTGGCCCAAGCGCTGAAGCGAGTCTTTAGTCGGTTCGGCGACCTTGTTCGTGAGACCTTGGACCGAGGAGTGGAAGCGGGCGAACTTTCAGCGGATTCGGATACCCGATCCCAGACCCGTTTTGTACTCGCTACGATCCATGGACTGATCGTTATGGGCAAAACGGCTCATTCTCGGAAGGAGCTGAACGAAGTCGTCGATGTTGCGATGTTTGCGCTGAATTAGGCGCTTATATTTTTTGTTCTATTTTGGAATGAATGGTCATTAATAAAGGAGACAAAATGGTAGCTCTATCTGAAAGCAAGGATTCACAACTGGCGGAATCCCGGGATTTCACGTCCACGCGACAGGGGCGGACACCCACGGAGTTCGGCTCTAAGTATGGGCCCTGGGCTCTGGTCACCGGCGCTTCGGCCGGCATTGGCCGAGAGTTCGCACGGCAGCTGGCCGCTGAAGGACTGAACCTGATCCTGGCGAGCCGCAGCCAAAACCGACTCGAGCAGCTGGCCGAGGATTTGGTCGCCGCCCGTCGGATCTCGGTCCGAACCGTCCCGGTCGATCTAGCCCGGATTGGAACGGCAGAGGCTCTCGAAGAAGCAACCGCTGATCTCGACATCGGCCTTCTGATCAACAACGCCGGCGTGGAAACCCATGGAGCCTTTCTCAGATCAGACCTCGACGATGAAACAAGTCTCTTGCAACTCAACGTCGTGCGTCCGATGGAGCTGGCTCACGTTTTTGGCCGGAAGATGACTCGGCGTTCGAAAGGGGGAATCGTCTTCGTATCCAGCACCCTTGGGTATCAATCGGTGCCGTACTTCGCCAACTACGCCTCCTCGAAGGCCTACATCCTTTCCTTGGGTGAGGCATTGCACTTCGAGCTGAAGGACAGAGGCGTGGATGTCACCGTGATATCTCCGGGCCTGACCGACACGGCAATGGCTAGGGAAATGGATGGCGTCGACTTTTCGAAGACGCCCATCCCTCTGATGGAGGTTGCTCCGGTCGTCCGCACCGCACTGCGCAGTCTGGGCCAGCGGCCCTCGGCCATCCCCGGCACCACGAACAACGTTATGGCGTTCATTGGTAAGCGGATCCTTTCGCGAAGCGGCATCTCACGTGTGTTCAGCGGGATGGTAGGCAAGGCCATGCGGCCGGAGCTGCTCTGACATTCACGTTTACCATTTCTTCTTTGGAACTTTATTTTGGAACGTTAGGTCATTAACTCATTTAAGGAGATGAACAATGAAACTGAAAACAACAGCAATCGCAACAATGTTTCTCGTCACGCTGGCCATGCCAACATCGGCCGAGCAGCGGACACTGAGTTTGGATGGCCCGGAGGGTTTCATCCCGCCGCCGCTACATCCGGCAGGCATTAAGCTGGAAGCTGTGCCGCTAGGAAGCGACGTCTACGCCTTGCTCTCGAATCATCCGGGAGTCGACAACAGTGGGTTCATTGTGGGTGAGCGAGGTGTTCTCGTGATTGACGCCCACATCAACCGGGACATGGCGCAACAAATCCAGGACGCCGTCAAAAGGGTGACGCCAAGGCCGATCATCTACCTGGTCAACACCAACTATCACGGTGATCACACGTTCGGAAACTACGCCTTCCCCGATGAAACGATCATCGTCGCCCATCGGGAGACGGCACGGCACATGACGCGATTCGAGGAGGAACGCGAATTTCTCCTGCCGGCGGTCGATGACGACGCCACAGTGTTCGCTGAGGTCGAACTTCGGCTCCCAGATGTCGAGTTTGACGATCACATTCGGCTAGACCTTGGTGGCCGCTACGTCGACCTCTACCACTTCGGTCCGGGGAACACGACCGGTGATACCGTCGTCTACGAGCCACAGACCCAGATGGCGTGGACAGGAAACCTCGTCATCGGTGAAGGAACGATTCCTTTGCTCATCGAGGGCCGGCCTGGAGCCTACCTGGAGACGATATCCCGATTCGCCGCCTCGTTGGAGCTTCGGACCGTCATACCCGGCCACGGAATCCCGACGACGGCAGCGATCTTTGGTCGCTACGTCCGCTATCTCACCGAATTAATGGAGCTCGTCCGCAAAGCAGACCGTTCGGGCTATCCCTTGGCGACAGTCCTGGAGGATGATCTGGGACCCGAGTACCAGCTGCCTCCAGAGTTAGCCGCCGCACGGTCGTTCATCTCCGGTTTGCATAAATGGAATCTGCAGAAGGCGTACCTGGAAATTCTGCAGCGCCAGGACGTCACGATTGGAGACAAAACTCGGAGAGGTCGTTCCAATAAGTGTGTAAAAAGAAAAAGGCGGTGTACGCTTTCGGTGAACTATTAACCGTAAGAAAATCCCGGGGCCAACCGGGAGAAAGGTACACCACCCATGGAGAAGAAGAACACACCGGAAGTAGCGGCGTCAACGAAGCAGTATGAGGTTCTGGAAGATTGGGCGCGATCACGAGGGCAGGATAGGCTCCAGGAACTTCTGGAAGACGAAGTGACGCAGTTCTTGGGTCGAAGGAAATCGGAGCGGAGTTCGGATCGACGGGGCTACCGGAACGGTCACGGGAAACCGCGACGGTTTGCGATGTTGAACGGAACGATGGAGGTTCGTCGGCCCCGGGTCCGGAACACGACCGAGCGCTTCGAGAGTGAGATTCTGCCGTACTTTCACCGGAAATCGAAGCAGCTGGGGCAACTGCTTCCCGAACTCTATCTTCACGGCCTGGCCACAGGAGACTTCGAGCAGGCAATGCGCGGACTGCTGGGTGCGGGCGCTCCGTTGTCGCGGGCGTCGATTCAACGGCTGAAATCGACATGGCAACTGGAATACGACGAGTGGAGCCAGCAGGATCTGTCCGAGCTTGAGGTGGTGTATCACTGGGCGGACGGCTTGTACGTAAAAGCGGGGATCGCGAAAGAACGGGCGGCACTACTGGTGATCATCGCAGGCCTGTCAGACGGGCGTAAAGTGCTGTTGGCCTGTGAGAGCGGTCAGAGGGAGAGCAAGGAATCCTGGAGTCGTATTCTGCGGAACCTCAGGGATCGGGGTCTGAAGCTGGGACGACTGACCGTTGCCGATGGTCACCTGGGAATTTGGTCCGCCCTGGCCGAGCAACACCCCGAGGGCCAGGAACAACGCTGCTGGAACCACAAGTCGATGAACGTGGTGGATCACCTGCCAAAGACCGACCAGCCGGCGGCCAGGCAGCTTCTCCACGGGATGGCCTTCGCCGACTCCCGAGCCGCATGCGAACGTAAGCGGGATCAGTTCATTCGCCGATATCAAAAGAACTATCCGAAGGCGGGTGAGACGCTGTTGCGGGACTGGGATCGGATGATCACCTTCTATGCGTTCCCGAAGCAACACTGGGTGCATCTGAGAACGACCAACATCGTTGAGTCACCCTTCGACATGGTGCGGTTGAGAACCAACGCCGCTCGTCGCTTCAAGCGCGTCGAGAATGCAACTGCGATGATCTGGAGGTTACTGCGTGTCGCTGAGAAGGCTTGGCGGCACTTAAAGGGTTCCGATCTCTTACAAGAGGTCTATGATGGTCAGCAATTCGCTGACGGCATCAGAGTCGTGTCCAAATCGAAGGCCGCCGCCTGATGACTTTTACACACCTTTTGTAATGACCTCAACTCGGAACCGATATCAGACAACAACCTCGAAGGAGAGAGAAAATGAGTAAGCATTTACCTCAACTCAACGACAACACTCTAGAAGAGCAGGTTCAGCAGTCGAGACAGCCTCTGCTGGTCGATTTCTGGGCCGAATGGTGCAGTCCATGTCGCGCTGTCGCACCCACCTTAGAGGAACTGGCCGACAGCTACCAGGGTCGGGCGACGATCGCCAAGCTGGATGTCGACGCCAATCGGTCGTCGGCCTCCCAGTATCAAGTCCAGGCGATTCCAACGCTCATCCTTTTCAAGGACGGAAAGGAACAAGAACGCTTGATCGGTACTCAGTCCAAGCGGACGATCACGGATCTACTGGATCGATATGCGGCCTGAGGGCCGATTGTTCACTTTATGATATCGCACTGCGAACGCCCGGAGTTGTGCCGCTGTGTCGGAACATAGTGCGAGAAATCGACCGAAAATAAAAGGAGAAACGATATGGTACTCAGCAACGAAACAACTGATGTGGTTGCGGAAACGGAAAGAGATATTGACCTGATCGCCAGGGTCATCCAGCATTACATCGATGGCGCACGGTCCGGGAAGGGCGACGATATGAAACCGGCATTCCATAGGGATGCCTCAATCTTCGGCTATGTCGGTGCGGACCTGTTCGCGGGTCCTATACAGCAGCTTTTTGACTGGAATGACGCGAACGGTCCGGCAGCGGAGCTCCAATCACAGATCGCCAGCACCGACGTCGTTGACACCGTCGCCACCGTGCGGCTTGAACTCGACAATTGGACCGGTCACCGGTTTACGGACTTGTTCACACTGTTGAAAGTCGATGGAGAGTGGAAGATCATGAACAAGGTCTTCCACCTGCACCCATGAGAGATCAGAGAGTGAAGCGGCCCGGAGAGGGGACGGGCTGCTTCAAGGACATTCCACCTGAAATGTTCTTCGGAGCTTAGCGTCAGCATCAGACAAGAGGGAGACATGAGTTCGAAAGAACAAGACCGCGGAGTGGCAACCGGACCTATACCGGAGTCATATTCATTGGGGTGCAACGAAGTGTGGGGCGGAAACCGCAAGGTAGCCCGCACGGTCACCCTTTCAGGTCTGGTGGCCTGGGTTCATTCGTCTCCCCTCAAGAGCAATAGCGGTGGCGACCTGCACTACTTGTCGGTATGCGACTACGCTATCTTCTCACGATTTCTATCCCGGATCCTGCTCGCTGACGTGATGGGCCACGGCCAAGGCGTGAGCACGATGGCGGAGCAGCTGCACAGCATGATGCAGCAACACATCAATACCTGGGATCAGTCCGATCTAATGAAGGAACTGAACCGGTCATTCCGCGACGGTATCATCGGAGTCCAATACGCAACTCTCGTCATACTGGGCTACAACAGCACCAACGGCCAACTGGCGGTTACCAACGCAGGACATCCGCCGCCACTCTGGTATCGTGGCGCCGACCATACATGGAGCTGGCTGGATGACACCATTTCTTCGAGTAGCGACAAGGCTGCGGGCTTGCCGGTGGGCCTGATTCCCGGAACAGAGTACTGCCAGACGGTGGTCCCCTTAGCTCCTTCTGACAGGCTCCTGCTGTATACGGATGGCATCACTGAGGCAGAGAATCATTCTGGCGAACAGCTGGGACCCGACCGGTTGCTGGAATGGGCTCAACTCTTGCCCCCTGGTTCGGCGGCTGAGGCGGGCCAGGCTATGCTCGATCGAGTGGACAAGTTTCGCTCCGCTCCTCCGACTGATGACGAAAGTCTGATAGTGCTTCAACCCGTGGCCGGGTAAGATTCGCGTGCTCTGTCCCCGCGCAGCATCGCAACCATGCAGGCACGTCCACACCGCTAAGAGGCATCCTACCGCAATCACGCGTTTCTTGATTGTGGACGAGTTATTGTCAAAAGTGGTGTTTAGGAGATTGATTCAAGCGGCGGTCTGATCGAGCTTTGTCACTTCGATTCCATCGTTAAACTCCAGTAATCACCTTGACCAGATCATCGAATCCTCGTCCATGTGTCAGGCATCTGGATCGCTTGGTTCGGTGTCGAATGGTGGCCATTCAATGGGATCGTTCGGATGCTCTGCCAATAAAAGGCCAGCAGTCTTCTCTGTCTTTCTGCAGGCAGACAGTGGCTTTCGGATCTTCGGCTCAGTTTCAATGAACAGATCGAATGCCTTCTCGGCGTCTGCCAGTGTCTCGCCTTCCAGATCGCGTGACCTGTTTCAGACTTGAACATCATGTGCAGCATTCCATCCCGTGTCAGGCCAGCCTCTCGGATCAGCTTGGTTCGGTGTCGATCGCCAGACGTTCATGGTGGCAAAGGTCGATTCAATGGTAGATTAGTCGCGGTCGGCGTCGGATGCTCTGCCAGTGCTTGGCCGTGCTCGAAAGCCGTAAAAGGCCAGCAGTGCTTCTCTGTCTTTCTGCAGGCAGATAACCGTTGCGCACCACTCCAGCCTTCCCTGTCTCGGTTCGCCGATCGCCGTGCTGGGATAGCAGTTCGGACAGTTCGGCTTCCACGCGTTGGATCAGCTGTTGCGCCCCCGTCGTAGCAGGTGGTCACTGGGTCTGCAATCAGAATAACGATACTCTTACTCATAGTGGCGTATCTCCTTTGGTTGCTTTGAAGTCTTGTAAACAACAAATCAACCAGATACGCCGCTTTTCTTCAATCCCTCAAACACCAGATTCGGTTATAACTCATTGTGGACTCCTCCGCATGCCGTCAAACATCGTAATAAACTCGTTGCCTGTGGACCAAAGGCAGCGGGGATTCGCCACCGCACACCCACAATGTTTAGCAGGCAGTTTTCTTGCGAACAACGCCCCCCTGTTGAATTTATGAGGGACGGAGAAAGACTTGCCAGCGGTAAAGTTGCCCGTCGAGGGATTCAGGCTGAGGGTCAGCGCAGACACGTCAGAGCTGCAATCAAAATTAGCCCATCCAAATCCATCAGGTAGGTCGCCCACTATCTCGTCTAGGAATCGTCCTACACTCTGATTAGGGCCTGCCTGAATCGACTGGCCTTCTATCGGGACCCCAAAGGCGTCACGATACGTCGCTACAGCTGACTCCGTTTCCCGTAGTGTCAGCGAGTGCCACTGCGTTTCTGGACGCCGGACTTTCCGAGGAGTTATTGTCAAAAGTGGTGTTTAGGAGATTGATTCAAGCGGCGGTCTGATCGAGCTTTGTCACTTCGATTCCATCGTTGAATTTCACTCCAGTAGTCACCTTGACCAGATCATCGAATCCTCGTAATCGTCGCCAGTTCTTCTCAGCGCACTGACCCAGCTTGAACATCATGTGCAGCATTCCATCCCGTGTCAGGCAGCCTCTGGATCGCTTGGTTCGGTGTCGAATGGTGGCAAAGGTCGATTCAATGGGATTAGTCGTTCGGATGCTCTGCCAGTGCTTGGCCGGAAAGCCGTAAAAGGCCAGCAGTGCTTCTCTGTCTTTCTGCAGGCAGACAGTGGCTTTCGGATATTCGGCTCATAGGTTTCAATGAACAGATCGAATGCCTTCTCGGCATCTGCGTGTGTCTCAGCCTTCCAGATCGCGTGCAGTGCCTGTTTCGCTTTCGCCTGGACCGACTTGGGTAAGCAGTTGAGCACATTCATGGTCTTGTGCATCCAGCAGCGTTGTTGGTGTGTCTCGGGATAGATTTCCTCCAGTGCGGCCCAGAACCCCATCGCCCCGTCACCGATGGCCAACTTCGGAATATTCATCCCTCGGGACTTCAGCTTCAACAAGACCTCACGCCAACTCTGTGTCGATTCCCGTACACCGTCTTCGATCGCCAGAAAACGCTTCTCTCCGCGTTCATTCACGCCGATCACGACCAACGCACACAACTTGGTTTGTTCAGCTCGAAGTCCGCTGTAGATACCGTCGGCCCAGACATAGACCCAGCGGTCGGCGTCCAAACGCTGGTCGCACCCGATGCGGTACTCTTCAGCCCAGACCCGTTTCAAGCGCGATACCGTGCTCGCTGACAAGCCCTGCGCCTTCGGACCGACAAGAACTTTCAGGGCCTCACCCATCTCGCCACTGGAGACGCCTTTCAAATACAACCACGGCACGGCGGCTTCCATCGACTGCGTCTTCCGAATGTAGGGGGGTACCAGGGCCGAGCGGAACGTCACAGCTTCGCCCGTCTTGGCGCGAACCTTCGGGATTTGCACCGTTACCGGACCCAGGCCGGTCTGCAGCTCGCGTTCAGGCAGATAACCGTTGCGCACCACTCCAGCCTTCCCCGTCTCGGTTCGCCGATCGCCGTGCTGGGATAGCAGTTCGGACAGTTCGGCTTCCACAGCGCGTTGGATCAGCTCTTGCGCCCCCGCTCGTAGCAGGTCGGTCACTGGGTCTGCAATCGCTTCTCGATCTTCCAGTTCAATAACGATACTCTTACTCATAGTGGCGTATCTCCTTTGGTTGCTTTGAAGTCTCGTAAACAACAAATCAACCAGATACGCCGCTTTTCTTCAATCCCTCAAACACCAGATTCGGTTATAACTCTTCCCGACCGCGATCCCAGGTCAGCGATTTGTACAGTTCTGTCGGTAGCTCTCTGGCGTGCTCGATGAGCGCCGAGATGACCGTCTCTGTTTCCTTGCTCGACACCTTCACTAACATCACGTAGCGCGAGTGACGTTCGACCAATGTGGCGATGTGGGTGTTCTTAGATCCAGCCAGTAGGTCTCCCTCCCAGTGACCGGGCACGGCACGATCTTCGACTGAGGCCGGACGCTCACGGATCGATACTATATCGGCGAGTTGCCCTTTACCGTGGCCTTTCCGGGTCGCATGTTGGGATCGACGGATCGATCGCTTTGAACGCAAACACAGAGTCAGTTCTTTCTTTAGAGCCCCGCGGGCCTGGATGAAAAGGCTGCGATAGATAATCTCGTGCGACACGTGAAGCGACTCGTCTTCCGGATAGGTGTGCTTCAGCCACCCGGCGATCTGTTGAGGCGACCAGTCCAGGCGGAGCTTGTCTTCGACCAGCTGCCGTAGCCGGAGACATTGGGCCAGGCGGCATGGCTTCGGACGGCGTGCCCTGTCCCACGCCCGCTGATCGGCTTCCAACGCTCGATAGTTATCATAGCCGCCATTGCGACCGATTTCCCGACTCAGTGTCGACGGTGAGCGACCCAGCGCCATGGCCATCGACCGAATCGACTTCTTCGCCGCAATACCCCTGGAAATCTCTTCACGCTCGATCAGAGTTAGGGCCCGGGATGAACGGCAACGGGGCCGCGGACGGATGCCGCCATACACGGCCAGTTGGCGATGAATCGACGTCCCCCCTCTGTCCAGTACACGACCGATCGCTTTGGTGGACTCCCCCCGCTGCCACCGATCCCATATCTCGACCAGCTCCGTGGTTGTGAACCACCGGCGCTTCCTCATCCGTCGCTTCTTTCTTTTCTTCGGCATACACTTCACCTCGCTTCCTATGTGAAGTGTTGCATCGACCTATTGAGACCACAGCGTTTCTCGGGACTTGAGATTCTATTTGTTCCCAATCCCTTCCTGTGATTAGATTTATCGAGTTTTTCTCTTGAAACAGACAGCGAAAGTGATGGCCCTCATAGCAGGCACACAACTCGGGCCCGTACCAGATCGCCGCACAGATAGGTGCAGGTGGTATGGGTAAGCTTCGCCTGCTGGTGGGGTTGCTATTGGCTGTGGCCATAGCCGGGGATTGCTGAGTGTTGCCGAGGCGCAGCAGCGCCACGTCCTGCTCCTGGAGGTGGATGGCATCACCAGCCCCGTTACTGAGGGATTCATTGCCCGAGGTGTGGAGCAGGCCGAGGAGCAGGGTGCCGGTCTGATCATAGTTCAGTTGGATACCCCCGGTGGCCTTCTAGATTCCACGAGGAACATTACCCAGCACTTGCTCAACGCCGAGCTGCCGTCGGTGGTGTACGTAGCCCCCCGCGGGGCAAGGGCCGCCTCGGCGGGTACCTTTATAACTGCCGCCGCTACCTTTGCCGTGATGGCGCCGGGCACCAACATCGGTGCGGCCAGCCCTGTCGGTGGTGGCGGCGAGGAGCTTCCAGAGACCCTCCAGTCCAAGGCCACCAACGATGCCGCTGCCGAGATGAGGGCCATCGCAGAGCTGCGGGGCCGGAACCAGGAGAAGCTGGAGGCGACTGTGCTTCAGGCGCTGTCTTTCACCGGCGAAGAGGCGGTGGAGTCCGGCATGGTGGACTTTGTAGCTGGTGACCTGGATGACCTTCTGGCGCAGCTCCACGGGCGGGAGGCTATGGTACAGCCTCCCGGTGGCCCACGCCAGGTACTGGAAACGCAAGGAGTGGTAATGCGGACATTGGAGATGAGCCTGGTCGAGCGATTCCTGCGCTTCCTCTCCGATCCCAATGTATCCTTTCTTCTCCTGTCTCTGGGCAGTCTGGGCATCTTTGTGGAGTTGCTGCACCCAGGTCTGATCGTGCCGGGAGTCACGGGAGTCATCCTCTTGATTCTCTCCTTCGTCACCCTGGGGAACCTGCCGGTCAACTGGGCAGGTGTGGTGCTCATTCTCCTGGCGGTGGCCCTGGCGGTGCTGGAGGTCTACGTGGCGGGCTTTGGCGTCCTGGGTGTGGGGGCCATCGTTAGCTTCATCTTGGGAGGGGTTTTCTTATTCTTCCATACGGGTGCGCCATCGCCCACTATGCCGCGTATAGGTGTGAGCCTGTGGTTCCTGGTGTCCACGGCGCTGGTGCTGAGTGGTGGTGGAGGGTGGGTGGTCACCACCATGATACGGTCGCGAAGAGGGCCGCTCGACCGAGGTGTGGCTGGCCTGGTGGGCCAAATGGCGGAGGTGGCCACCGATCTTGTCCCCAGGGGCACAGTGCGCCTGGAAAACGAGATTTGGACTGCAGTGGCCCAGGGCAGCGACCGCATACGTGCTGGAGAAAAGGTAGAGGTGGTGAAGGTAGAGGGTATCATTCTGACCGTGATGCGGCCAGAGCAGAGTGGCCAACCTATAGAACCAGCTCAGTAGCCTCGGGAGACAACCCATGGGGAGAGGCGTACGGTGGAATGATGAGCTTACGAGTGCAGAAAATTCAGGAGGTTTACGATGGCAACAGGCATAGTGATCGTCAAACAGTACGAGAAAATGGTGGTGTTTTCCCTGGGCAAGTACACGGGGAGTCTCAAAGGCGCCGGGTTTCATTTCCTTGTACCTTTCTTCTATTACGGCAAGGTCGTAGACACCCGCGAGGTGCCGGAGCGAGTGCCAACTCAGCAGTACATCACCAAGGACAACGTGGTGGTGGACATGGACTTTGTGCTCTACTACCGCGTCCTACCGGACCAGGCGGAGAAATCGGTCCTCGAGGTGGCGGACCACCGACTGGCGGTGAGGAACCTGGCCGTGGCGGAACTCAGGTCCATCATTGGCAATATAACTCTGGCCGAGGCGCTAGGCGAACGGGAGCAGATACAAAGTCGGCTCCAGATGGCACTGGACGAAAATACCGGCCGCTGGGGGGTCAAGGTGCGCGGGGCCGCAATCAACGAGATCGACCCACCCGAGGGGGTGAAGACCGCCATGGAGAGGGAGAAGTCGGCGGAGGCCATCAAGACGGCCGATATCACCGAGTCGGAAGGACAACGCCAGGCCCAGATAAATCGGGCCGAGGGGGAGAAGCAGGGAGCCATCCTTAAAGCTGAGGGTGAGCGGCAGGCCGCCATGCTCCGTGCTGAGGGGACTCGCCAGGCCGCTATCCTGAACGCGGAAGGGTTCAGCAACGCCCTCACTCAGATCAACACAGTTGCCCGGACCGTGGACGCCCGGACCATGAGCCTGCAATATTTTGAGACGCTGAAGCAACTCGGAGAAGGTGCTGCCACCAAGTTCATCTTCCCCATGGAGTTCACCAGCATGCTCCAGTCCTTTGTCGGTGGCCGGACAACGGATGGCGGTGGGAGCTAGTAGGCCGCAGGTGCGGAGGAGCCTCAAAAGATAGCGAACTCTCACGCCCCCAAATCAACATCGTCCTGAACTGGTTCGAAGAACTGAAGGAACGGGTGCCGGTGCGGTAGGTCGTCACGCATTAAGTGGAGGGAGAACTGATTATGGATGCAGCGGATTACCTTGGAAAATACGCCGAAGGTTGGCGTGCCGGAGACGCCGACGCCATTGTAGGTTCGTTGGCCGATGATTATGTGTTGGACGATCCAAACGCCGGAGAGATCACCAAGGCGGGGTTTGTGGACTATATGGGCGGACTCAAAGAGATCGTGGCCTCAGCGCGTGGTAGCACATCCAGCGAACCGTTTATGACAATCACCGAAGTTGTCACACACGAACAAGACGGCGTTCTTACCGGTTGGTGCTGGTGGGAGATTCCCGGCACTTCGATTAAGGGTAGCGGCCTGATCAAAGCCAATGCCAGTTGTGTCATCTCAGAACGACTTACCTACTTCACGAAACTGCCGAACTAGGGAACTGAAAGAACGGGTGCCGATCCCCTGATTTCTGAGGTCAAGTCCCGAGAAATCCTGTGGTCTCAATAGGTCGATGCAACACTTCACATAGGAAGCGAGGTGAAGTGTATGCCGAAGAAAAGAAAGAAGCGACGGATGAGGAAGCGCCGGTGGTTCACAACCACGGAGCTGGTCGAGATATGGGATCGGTGGCAGCGGGGGGAGTCCACCAAAGCGATCGGTCGTGTACTGGACAGAGGGGGGACGTCGATTCATCGCCAACTGGCCGTGTATGGCGGCATCCGTCCGCGGCCCCGTTGCCGTTCATCCCGGGCCCTAACTCTGATCGAGCGTGAAGAGATTTCCAGGGGTATTGCGGCGAAGAAGTCGATTCGGTCGATGGCCATGGCGCTGGGTCGCTCACCGTCGACACTGAGTCGGGAAATCGGTCGCAATGGCGGCTATGATAACTATCGAGCGTTGGAAGCCGATCAGCGGGCGTGGGACAGGGCACGCCGTCCGAAGCCATGCCGCCTGGCCCAATGTCTCCGGCTACGGCAGCTGGTCGAAGACAAGCTCCGCCTGGACTGGTCGCCTCAACAGATCGCCGGGTGGCTGAAGCACACCTATCCGGAAGACGAGTCGCTTCACGTGTCGCACGAGATTATCTATCGCAGCCTTTTCATCCAGGCCCGCGGGGCTCTAAAGAAAGAACTGACTCTGTGTTTGCGTTCAAAGCGATCGATCCGTCGATCCCAACATGCGACCCGGAAAGGCCACGGTAAAGGGCAACTCGCCGATATGGTATCGATCCGTGAGCGTCCGGCCTCAGTCGAAGATCGTGCCGTGCCCGGTCACTGGGAGGGAGACCTACTGGCTGGATCTAAGAACACCCACATCGCCACATTGGTCGAACGTCACTCGCGCTACGTGATGTTAGTGAAGGTGTCGAGCAAGGAAACAGAGACGGTCATCTCGGCGCTCATCGAGCACGCCAGAGAGCTACCGACAGAACTGTACAAATCGCTGACCTGGGATCGCGGTCGGGAAATGGCCGATCACAAGCGCTTCACTCTGGCCACGAAGATTGACGTCTACTTCTGTGATCCACAGAGTCCATGGCAACGCGGCTCGAACGAAAACACCAATGGTCTGTTGCGGTATTACTTCCCGAAAGGAACGGACTTGTCTGTACACTCACAGGAACAGCTGGACTTCATTGCCCGGAGACTTAACGAACGCTCCCGCCAGACGTTGGGGTTTGAAACTCCGGCTGAACGATTTAACGCTTGTGTTGCATCGACCGGTTGAGCCGGCACCGCTTCTCGCCCAGTGAGAATTCATTGCCTCCCTGTCCACCCCATTTGCTAGACTGCCCCCAGCGATCTAAGTCCTGACCTAACAAGCCACCGACCATGAAACCCGGCACACAACTCGGCCATTACAAGATCGTCACTCTCCTTGGCAAGGGTGGAATGGGTGAAGTGTGGCGTGACTCGTCGAGCCCTTGAGCGACACGCCATTTCGGGCGCTGCAGGCGGATAAGGCACCGAGGACTAGCGGCCTGTTTCCGGCTACAAAATCTAACACCGCACCGACACCTCAGGAGAACTAGCGATGAAGTACCGTTTCCCAGTCCGCATGTTGCCGGGCACCATAATCGTTTTATTACTCGCAGGCTGCAGCCCAGGACCAAGTTTCGAATACATTCACCTGCCAGGCACGGAGCCGGCGGCCGGAGCGAATATGCCGTTTACGTCCGCCATTCGAGTGGCCTCTGGAAACATCGTGTTCCTGTCGGGGATTACGGCCGCGCCGGTTCCGCACAGCCATCCTCACATACCCTCGGAGTTCGATCACCTGGACTTCAGCGCTACGGCTCAAGCCGAGGCCGTCATGGAGGGGTTGCAGAGGACGATAGAGGCTGCGGGCGGCGAGCTCACCGACATCATTCAGGTGACACGTTTCACCGTCGACATCGAGGCAAATCAGGATGCAATCAACGCCGTCATGAACCGCTACTGGGGCGAGGACCATCGGCCCGCGAGCACTACCGTGGAGATCGTCCGGCTCGCAACCGATCCTCGCTTCGTTCTGGAGGTCGAGGCCGTCGCCGTCTTGTCCAACTGATATTCCAGCCCGGAAATAACAGGCTTGAGGCCATAGAGATCACGACCGAGTCGATACTCACGCAGACCAATCCCACACTGTTGTTTTTAGAGTCGGAGGTGGGTGCCAATCTAGAGAACGGCTTGACAAGAAACTACGACTTCAGCGTGGACGGGCAGCGTTTTCTGGTTGTGAGTTCTTTCTCTGAGGCCGATGCCGATTCTGGAGCGATCCAAATCAACATCGTCCTGAACTGGTTCGAGGAACTGAAGGAACGGGTGCCGATCCCCTGATTTCCGAGGTCAAGTCCTGTTAAATCCGGTTGGCGGAAGTTGAGCTAGATTGCACCAATTGCAGAACTAATATGAATCGATTCGTTTTAGGGCTCGTCATCGCGTGCGTCGTTGTCGTGGCGTGTGAATCACCGGAGGTCGGGCTGCCAGCGGAGGCAGTCACGCCAGCTGCCGAGAACCGGCCCGTCTCTGCAGGTGCAGGATCCGTGCTCCGTGTCGATCCACGATTCGATGCGCTAGTGCCCGCCGGCGTGACGATCGAGAAGTTGTCCGATGGTTTCGTATTCACCGAAGGACCCGTCTGGCTGAGCCGTGAGTCCCGCCTGCTCTTCTCGGACACTCGCACCAATACGATCTACCAGTGGACCGAGACAGACGGGGCGAGTGTTTTCATGCGGCCCGTCTACGAAGGTGACATGGAGGGACTACGTGGGGTCAGGGGCTCCAACGGGCTGACGCTCGATCCCGAAGGACGGCGCGTCATCGCCGAGGAGGGTTATCGCCGAGTGTCTCGGCTCGAAGAGGATGGCAGCCGGACGGTGCTGGCCGATAACTATGAGGGTGACCAGTTGAATAGCCCGAACGATTTGCTCTTCGGGTCGGACGGTTCGTTGTACTTCACTGATCCACCGAACGGCTTAGAGGGGTTAGATGATTCACCGCTCCGTGAGCTCGACTTCAACGGGGTCTATCGACTGTGGCCATCGGGTGAGCTTGAGCTCCTCTATCGCGAGCAAATACGTCCGAACGGCATCGCGCTGTCGCCAGACGAATCGACGCTGTATGTGGCCAACGCCGACGCGGAGGAGTCGGTCTGGATGGCATACGATCTCAACGAGAATGGTGTGTCAAACCCTCGTGTCTTCTACGACGTGACAAGCATCGAGGCCCAGGGTAACCCCGATGGGATGAAGATCGACGTTTCTGGAAATATCTTTGCTACCGGTCCGGGCGGTGTCTGGGTCTTCGCCTCGGACGGTACGCATCTGGGAACCATCCAGCCGACCGAGTTGCCTGCCAACCTTCGCGTGGGGCGACGACGGCCACAATTTGTATATGACTGCTCGCACTGGCCTGTATCGCATTCGGCTCGACACCGAAGGTGAGCGTCCGGGACCCGAATCATAGTTCGGACCGCTAGTGCAGTTCCAAAGAACGGGGTCAGGTCCTGTTAAATCCGGTTAGCGGAAGTGGAGAATCGAGTTTCGGACCTAACAGCATCAAACGGAAGGTGAGCGAATGAGAATACACGCAATGAGCCTCGTTCTGATGGTCGCCGCACTTGCTGCACCCAGCATAGCCCAGCCACTTCCCACAGCATCCCCCGAGTCAGTCGGAATGTCTTCCGAGCGCCTACAGCGAATTGGGGAAGCCTTGCAGAGAGAGATTGAACAGGACCGAATGCCCGGTGCTGTGGTGGCCATTGCCCGCCGAGGCAAGCTTGTCTACTACGAAGCGTTCGGATATCTCGACAAGGCTGCGGGAATACCGATGCCGAAGGATGGAATCTTCAGCATCTGGTCAATGACGAAACCGGTGGTGTCTGTTGGCGCATTATCGCTATTTGAGCGCGGCGAGCTTCTTGTTAATGATCCTGTTGAGAAATACCTTCCCGAACTCGCTGACAGAACCGTGGCTATCGACGGGGAGCGCTTGAGAACTGAGACAGCCACCCGCCAGCCGACCGTGAGAGATCTGATGCGTCACACATCTGGGTTTACTTACCGGGGCCAAGGTCGCAGCCCACTGCACCGCCTGTATCCAGCGGTGTCACCTTTGAATACGGATTTGACGGGATCCGTATTTTTGCAAACTCTGCATGATCTTCCTCTTCATCATCAACCTGGTACAACCTGGGACTACAGCCTCGGATTGGACATACTCGGATTGATAATTGAGCGTGTTTCTGGACTGACGCTTGGTGAGTATCTACAGGATGAAATATTTGAACCTCTTGGGATGATCGATACCTTTTTCAGCATTCCACCTAGCAAGGAGATCAGACATGCTCAAGTACTACCTACCGATCCACTCACAGGCGACCCCCAGAGGACAACTGATCATGCTCCGCTAAATTTTGAATGTGGCGGGGGTTGCCTTGCCTCTTCAGCCTTGGATTATCTCGCTTTTGCACAGATGCTCCTAAACAAAGGGACATTGGACGGTGTTCGAATCCTCGGGACGAAGACAGTCGAATATATGACGGCAGATCATGTACTGTCCGGGATTGATCTCAGTCGATTGCACAATTACGCATCCCTTCATGACGATGGCTATGGCTTTGGTTTGGGTGTGGCGGTCCGACGTGAGACTGGATCTGGAGGGACGATGGGATCTCCCGGAGAATTCCACTGGCCTGGGGCTCACGGCACGGCCTTTTGGGTCGATCCGCAGGAAGATCTTGTCATCGTGTTCATGGCCCAGACACCGGGCACAATTCGTCGGTATAACCGTCAGCTCGTTCCCGCCCTTGTTTACCAAGCGATTGTGGAGTGAGCCATTTACTTCAAGGGTACTGTCAAGTTAAACCACTCGAGACAAAATGAGGCCAGTTGGATGCACCCTACGCTGCTGTCACCGCTGCCCACACGGTGAAAGATCGGGCTCGCAGCATGCGGTGATGGACGGCCCTGATCCGGTGCCGACCCACTCGAAACAGATTCTGAACGACACCGTGAACATGCAGGAATCGTTGCGCCTGGTCGGGTGATTTGAAGCCTCGCATCTGCCGCTCCCGTTGTCGCGTCGGCTGGTGTGACACCTCGGTGATTTCGATAACGTAAAAGGGACCCACCAAACGGGGCTCTGATCGAGGAAAAGGGACCCACCCCTGATAGCCTCCCCCGAAGCGTGAACTGGATGAACAGGCACGCGAGTGGGAGGTGAGGATTGATAGGGATGGATCAGTACGAGTTGATCAGAACTGCACATCGGGTTTACAAGAAAAGCATTCGACAGATCGCCCGGGAGACCGGGCACACGCGACGGACGGTCCGGAAAGTATTGGCCGGACAGGAGCCCAAGTATCGGCGAGAGAAGGAGCCCGCCTGTCCGGTGATGGACCCGGTCGCCGGGATCGTAGATGCCTGGCTCCAGGCGGACCGGGACCAGCCAGTCAAGCAACGCCACACCGCGCACCGGGTGTGGCAACGTCTGGTGGAGGAGCATGAATTTATCGGAGCCGAGCCGACGGTACGCCGCTGGGTTCGGGAACGGAAGACACGGTTGGGCTGGAACCAGACCGGTGCTGTGGTGCCGTTGGACCCGGAACACGCCCGTGAAGCCGAGGTGGACTGGGGTACGGCCTGGGTCCGGATGAACGGTCAAGACCGTCAGGTCAAGTTGTTCTGCATGAGATCTCGGTACTCGGGCAAGGTATTGTCAAGTTAACGCACGACGCAGCACAATGGCGGTATGAAAAGCCGTCGATCTCGCTATCTCAGGCATCGTTTTCCATCCAAAATAATCAGCCGCGCGGTGTGGCTCTATTATCATTTCAATCTGAGCTACCGACAGGTCGAGGATCTACTGGCCGAACGGGGAATCATCGTGTCGTACGAAACGGTGCGGCAGTGGTGCCGGAAATTCGGCCCCGACTATGCGCGGCAACTGCGACGACGGCAAGGTCGCCTCGGAGATACGTGGTTCCTGGACGAAGTGTTCGTGAACATCAACGGAAAGCGGCAATATCTCTGGCGCGCCGTTGATCAGGATGGCGATGTGATCGACATTCTCGTACAACCCCGTCGGGACGGGCGTGCGGCGCGGAGATTCTTTCAGAAGCTCTTGAAGAGTCAGCGACGGGAACCGTTTCGTCTCGTTACTGACAAGCTTGGAAGCTACCGTGTCGCGCACCGGACGCTCATGCCTTCGGTCACGCATGACACAAGCCAATACGCGAACAATCGGGCCGAGGTGTCACACCAGCCGACGCGACAACGGGAGCGGCAGATGCGAGGCTTCAAATCACCCGACCAGGCGCAACGATTCCTGCATGTTCACGGTGTCGTTCAGAATCTGTTTCGAGTGGGTCGGCACCGGATCAGGGCCGTCCATCACCGCATGCTGCGAGCCCGATCTTTCACCGTGTGGGCAGCGGTGACAGCAGCGTAGGGTGCATCCAATTGGCCTCATTTTGTCTCGAGTGGTTTAACTTGACAGTACAGTTCGAGCGACGTTGTGACCTCAAGTTCTCCCATTACGTCGACCAGCGTGGTCGATGAATCCGCAATCAACTGGCGAAGATCAACCGGAAAGTATTCCCCCGGACGAAGGCGGGGGCGAAGCTCAAAGAGTTGAACCAAGCTCTCGGGATCACGGACAGGTAGAGTGCGGAGCAGAAGAGCGTCGACCAAGCTGAAAGTGAGGGTGATTCCGCTGATCCCAATTGAAATTAACAGGGTGGAAACAATAAGAAATCCCGGCGCTCGCCACAGCCGTCGTGCGGCGTTACGGAATTCCTGAACAACCTGAAATGTCGATGTAAGCATGTGCAAAACTCAAAGGAAACGCTCAGCTCACCGACTATAAGTTTATCCAAAGCCGCCTGTGATGGAAGGGTTTTATTGCGTCGCTGGCTTCTAATAATTTGGATTGTCTGGCCGTCGTTTCTCGGCAAAGTGCATTTCACGTGGCGCGACGATCGCGACACCTGATCGTCGGCACTGACTCCCCGAAACGGCACTCTAGGTCCCAGAAGTCGGCTTGTGGGAAGTTAGCGCGGAAAAGTGTTTCCATATGAAGACATTTTGAGGTGCTCCCAAGCTGGTCAGTTCCAACCCGATCAAGAATTTCGAGGAAGAAAACCGTGCCTCACCTAACTCGAAAAGCGAAGATTGGATTAACCGCAACAATTCGGCGAGCAGCTAGCCAGGTTGCTTGGGAGCACCGCGACGACGAAGAGAATCAGCCCGTCCTTCTTAACCCGACGTCCTGGAATCATAGCCCTGCCGGTTGTCACCAAATTCCACGCCCCCCCCTACCAGCCAAGTCGTAGGGCGGCAAGATGGTGAACCGGCATATTGGGAAAATCGTCGCCGACCCGCAGCACATGCCGATAGTCGAGTAGAAACAGATTCGAATAACGATGCAGGCTACACGCGGTGACCAATAACCACCAGCCGTAGCCACGAGTTGGGGCGGTTCAAGTCCGGCCGCCCCGATTGAGCGTAAGGCGGTTGTCAGGTAACAGAGGGCGAGGAAGAGGTAGCTAAATCAATTCAATAAGGAGATGAGAACCGCCTGACGCCGATGGAGCGAGACGGTTAGCGGGCACTCCCATCACATAGCATCGTAAAGTGGATGAAGGATGGTGACCCCAGCCCCTGCACCCAGAGTCACGACGACTCCGGTTATATCGATCACATGACACCCTGTTCGCGGAGAATATCCAGGTATTGCTCCCGCTTGAGAGTGCACGAGATAAGGTTGGCAAGTTGATTTTCTGTAAGCTTTAGCTGCCTGCGGACAAAATGGCTGGGCAGTTCCGATTTTTTTCCATGTGAGCGGCGGGTTCTAACGATCTTTCGTCCGTCAATTTCCAGCCATGCCAGTCGGTCGTAAGAATTCTTTGTTTGAAGGCCCAGCTTGCTAACTATGCGCTCAAACTCGTGAGTTTTCATCAGGGCCGAGCGCGTGAAATATACTGCTGGAGAATACCACGTGTTTCAAGAAGGTCACTGCTAAGAGACGATGCGTCTTCAAGCTCAAAGAAAAGTTCTTCGCTCGCTCTCGCTAGGTCTGAGAGTGCATCAGACAACGTCGGGCCATATCCAAACTCCCCAGTTTTAGCCCAGTTCGCAACGATGATTCCCGCTTCCTCGGACACGTCTGCGGGGATCGGCTGTATCAGCTTTAGCTCCGGGTTGAATAATTGGCCCAGCATGATGTGCACAGGCCGGATATATTTAGAGCGCTTGAAGATGATCTCAACCACTACCTGGCCGTCGTCAGCTGCTGGGTCGGTGATCTCCCCTCTCACCTTGCCAGATTCCGGTTTGGAAGGCGCCCTCTGAACACCTGAAGCTGATAAGGTCGATTTTTCGATGACTAAAGTGCTCATAATTTCTTTGCTGTCAAAGTCGTCCTGCCAATCCAGATGTCATTTGCAAAAAGCTGGAATTCATATGTGCCAGGCCCCGGCAACGTAAGAACCGGAATGTTCCAGGTCAGATCGACTCCGCCAAGAGGATCAGGGCCTGCGTCGCCCGCCAAACCGCTTTCTCCTACCATGGTATCAGTGTCCAGATGGACAAGCTTCAGATTAAACCTATTGTTACCCACTGCATCTACTGTCCGCACGTAAACGCTCAGTCTCTGAATCGCGCTTGGGAATTTCTTTGAGGTTATCTCATCAAATACTCCGATAAGCGTCTTCTTTCCCGTTCCTTGCTCTGCCACTATCAAGTCGCAAACCAGAAACGCACGAACTATTGGAATGGGCTTGTCTGAACTCATCTTACTTCAATGTCGGTCCATCACGAAAATTACTGTAGCAGAGCAGGCACATCGGTAGGAACAGGAAAGGTGGAAATATGTCCCCGGCGACAAACTCTCACATTCTCACACCATTCCCGCGAACATGATCCCGGTTGCCATAGGTTGCCATAGGTTGCCATAGGTTGCCATAGGTTGCCACGGGGGCCACTTTTTGGCCTTCCTAGCAACCGCCGATTGTTACATATTGTGTTACATAGCAAAGCTCAAAAAACAAAAAGGCCGCTGAGATGCGGCCCAAAGTATTGATTCTAAAAGTCGGGGCGGGGAGATTCGAACTCCCGGCCTCCTGCTCCCAAAGCAGGCGCGCTAACCAGACTACGCTACGCCCCGGTGGCGGCCCCGCGGGCCGTGTCCGTTAAAGGTAAAGGAAAGAGGGACGGGTTGCAAAGGGGGATTGGGCCCGGAATTCATTTCTTGATTTCTCAGGAATCGGCTGCGGTCAGTCGGCCCGATCCCATGACAGGCGCATGGACCGTCCTGCGGGGGCGGGGCCGTCGGTGTCGTTTCCCGATATCCGATCAGGGCTCGAGCGAACGGTCGAGCACCACTTCGATTGTCGTACCGCGGGGCAGCGTCAGATCGTTTCCACGACTGAGAAGAACCTGAGCGATTCCAGCCGCCGCGCCGGCTCCGCCTCCGATCGCGACGCCTTTGTCACCACCGCCGATGGCCCCGATGACCGCGCCCGTGCCCGCGGTCTGGGCAACGGTACCGACGTCTTCGCCCTTAGACGAGTCGCCACTGACCGTCGCTTCTCCGTTCCTTTCGGCGACGCCACCGACGCCCCCCAGGCTTCCGAAGACCGGTAGCGTCAAACCGCTGGGCAGGATGATCGTATGGAAATTGATCGTCAGCTCTGCCTTCCCGGTCACTCTTCCGGGACGCGTTGCGTTCACGATTCGGCCGCGGACGTAGCTGCTCACCGGGATCACGATTTCGTTATCCACGGTGACTGGAAAAATCGTTTGAGCATAGACTCCGTTGCCGGCTTCGGCGTTCTTGGTGGAGATCTCGTTAATCAGGCTCACTGGGATGACCGTCCCTTCGGGTACGACCAGCGGTGGCTTGATCTGCGACTCATCGGGGACCGTGAGTTCTCTCGGTCCCTGTTCCATCGGACCCAGAAGCGTCAATAGCATCAACACTGAAGTCACCATCGTAGACCTCCAAAAGCTTGGCTATAATCGTCTCGCGGTTCTTCGACCGTTCTCTTTAGATCGGCTCGATTCTTACTACGTTAGCAATTGATGGTGTTGAATAATGTAAAAAATCACTTGTGGGCTCCGGGATCGACCTTCGGCGAAGACCCTGGGCGGGGCCCCTCGATGGTGCGCGATCACACCGAAACCGGCATGTCGGGGGTCGGGTCGAAGCCAGTCCGTGTTCCGGCAATCGATACTGGACCACTCCAACAGAAGTGGACCCCATTCGTTGGACAGCGCGGCAGCCGAATTAAGGTGGATTCTGCCGTTCATGGTTAGGCTGCCGAAGTCAGTGGTCCGATTCCAGCGTAGGCTTCAGTCGGCGTGAGATCGCCCAATGCGGAATGCGGCCGGTCATCATTGTAATAGTCCATCCAGACACCGATTTGGTGCTGCGCATCTTTGAAGTCAGTGAAAGCGCTTAGATAAACGCATTCGTACTTCATCGAGCGCCATAAGCGTTCGATGAAAACATTGTCCATCCATTGCCCCTTGCCGTCCATGGAGATCCGGATTCCTTGATCTTTGAGTGGATCGGTCCAGGTGCTGCTGGTGAACTGGCTGCCTTGATCGGTGTTGAAGATTTCCGGACAGCCGTATTGCTCGATAGCCTCGTCGAGGGCCTCGACGCAGAATGTCGTGTCCTGCGTGTTGGATAGCCGCCACGACAGCACCTTGCGCGTGTGCCAGTCCATGATCGCAACTAGATAAAGGAAGCCGTGCGCCATCGGGATATAGGTGAGGTCGGTGCACCAAACCTGATTGGCCCGATCTACGGTAATGTCGTTCAACAGATACGGGTAGACCGGATGACCCGGGTTTCGCCGGGACGTGTGCGGTTGCGGCGCCACCGACCGCAGTCCCATCAGCCGCATCAGCCGCCGCACCCGCTTCCGGCCGACACCATAGCCGAGACGGTTCAGATGACGCACCATCTGCCTCGAACCGTACCAGGGCATCTTCAGATACGCTTCGTCAATCACGCGCATCAGCTCGAGATTGCGCTCACTCTCACCCCGGGGCCGATAGTACCAACTGGATCGGCTCATCCTGATCAACTCGCACTGCCGCACGACGCTGAGCTCATGATGGTCGGGTTGGACCATCTCGCGCCTTCGATCCAGGCTCACCGATTGAAGGCTTTGGCTAAAAAATCCCGCTCCACCACGAGTTCCCCGATCTTGGCTTGCAGATCTTTGATCTCCTCCTCGTGGTTCCGGACGGACGGGTCCTTTCCCCGCTGGAACGTCTCCTTGACCCCATCCAGCGCATCGCGCTTCCACTTCGTGATCATGTTCGGGTGGATTTTGTACCGCGCCGCCAACTCCGCCATCGTCCCGTCGCCGCGCATCGCGGCCAACGCCACCTTCGCTTTGAAGTCCGCAGAAAAATTCCGTCGTTTTGCCATCGTTGTAACGTCCTCTCATCTGTGCAGAGCCCACCTTACAACGCTGTCCGAAATTTGGGGTCCACTTCTAACAGTTCTTGGTGCAAATGCTGATGCGGGTGGATTCGCAGGGCGACGTCGTGGGTTCCGATCACGTTCACACCCGCTTCCAGACTGTCGTCATTGAGGGAGCCGGAGCGGTCCCATTCCCTCGAGGACGCCCCCGGTCGAAACGGAGGCCCGAACAGGGTTCGAAAGGCCTATTACTGGCCTATGCTGTTCAGAATGTCATCGAGGCTGGGGAGGTTGCCGGTGCCGGGTCCCCCCGTGGTGAAGGTGACACCGGCGGGGACGGTGAAAGGCTCATCGCCCAGGGCGGACGTATCGATGCTGGTTGCCGTCATCGACATCATCACTCCTGCAGCCCCACCCGCGTTTCGCAGCTCAACGCCGCTCCACAGGCACATGTCGCCGCCGATCGCGGCCAATTCCCAGACTTCACACTCCTGGCCTAGAATCACGTCGGTGCCGACCAATTGCGCGCCCATGGCCTGCATCATCGATTGATTTACATTGGCCATCTGGTCCGGAGACATGTCGTAGAAATCGGAGGCCGGGTTCTGTATCTGGGTCGCCGTGTTGTCCGTCAGGTCGATGGTCGTCACGGTTTCGGCGTTGGTTATCGAATAGGTCTGGGTCACCTGAGTGATTCCGAACATCGACAGCGTCAGGTCGTTCGACTCGGTCCGTTCGAGGCCCCAATTCCGCCAGTAGCGGATCATGGTACCGTTCTGGGCCCCCTCCACCATGTATTCGATCGTGCCGAATTCAGTCGGATACGGCCCGCCCTGTGCGAAGGCCCGCGTTGGGATCGTCGCCGCGCACACAGTGAAGAGAATCAACAGTGCGAAGCGCTTTGTGTCGGTCATCAGTTACCCTCCTTTGGCTCCGGTTCACAACAATTATGCCCGTGCCCATTTGGCGTGTCTACGGCTGCGGACAGACGGTGTTTGAATTTACACACACGCGATTCGCGATTGGCCAGGGCCAATTATCGAGTGACGCCCGCCCTGGCCCCACGCGGCATCCGGTGTGCTTTGCGTTACGGGACCTGTCGAATAATTGTTGAACCTTGGGGCCCATCGGAGGGTAAGATGGGGCAATCTTTGCTGAAACAGGGAGCAATTTCAATGGATATTATCGAGCGCGCGAAGAAAATCTGTCTGGATCCGGGCCCTGAATGGAAAGTGATCGACGAGGAGCAAACGCCAACCGCTGAACTGTTGACCGGCTACGTTATTCCGTTAGCGGCGATCGGTGCCATTGCGGGATTTGTTGGTGGATCCATTGTCGTACGGACGATACCGTTAATCGGTACGTTCCGGACCCCGATGGGCGCCGGAATCATAGGTGCGATCGTCGCCATCGCTATGGCGATCGTGACGGTCTTTCTCATCTCGGTGGTCGTTAACGCTCTTGCACCCACCTTTGGGGCCCAGCCCAACAGCAGCCAGGCCCTGAAAGTGACGGTCTACTCGTTTACCCCGGCCTGGATTGGGGGAATACTCCAGATCGTTCCGCTCCTGGGCATCCTGGGTCTTCTCATGTCGCTCTACGGCCTCTACTTACTTTATCTGGGTCTACCCCGGCTGATGAAGTGCGCCGAGGACAAAGCGGTTGCCTACACCGCCGTAGTGGCGGTCTGCAGCCTGATCGTGATGGTCATCTCAGGTGTCATCGTTGGATCGGTGACTATGGCGGGGCTGGTTGGAGCGGGCGCGCTGGGTAGCGTCACCCCCAGCGGCGATGCCGCCGAGGTGGTGTTCGACCCGGACAGCACCTTGGGTGTGCTTCAGGGGATCGGTGAAGCGCTCGGAGAGCAAGCCGAGAACATGGAAGCCGCCCAGGCAAGCGGCGATACTCAAGCCCAAGTGGCGGCGACGCTTGGAGGTCTGGCCGCGATCGCGGGCGGGGGACGGACTGTTGAACCTATCGACATCACCGAACTTCAGAACTTTATTCCCGAGGCTTTCCTCGGACTGCCCCGCACCAGCTCGAACGCCGAGAGGAACGGCATCGGACCCTTGATGACGACAAGAGCGACAGGCACCTTCAGTGATGGCGCGGGCCGCACGGCCAATCTCGAGGTCATCGACACCGGCGGTGCAAGCGGCCTGATGGGCCTGGCAGGCTGGATGGGGATAGAGATCCAGTCCGAAAACGCCGAGATGTCTGAACGGACCGAGAGAGTGGACGGCCGTATGATTCACGAACGGATATCCAAGGTCGGCGGCACACACGAGCTCAACATGGTGCTGGTTAACCGCTTTCTCGTGAACTCCGACGCGACGGGATTCCCGGCGGACGTATTCCGGGGCGGTGTCCTCGGTTTTGATATTGAAGGCCTCGAAGCGATGCGGGATGTGGGCGTGGAAGACTAAGACCCGAGGCCCTGGCCCCCTCGGCGCAGGCCGGAAACGTGTCAGAACTACTTTGGGTTATCGAGCACCAATCCGGAGGGGCTGAAACATCATTGGGGGTTCTGGCACCGGCTAATGCAGTCGCCAATCTGGGCCGATTTCAGCTCACTTGACCCTACCCTTCGAGATAGTCCTTGAGCCGCCGAAGCGCCAGCCCGCGGTGGCTGATCTGGTTCTTGATTTCAGGCTGGAGTTGGCCCGTCGTCCCCCCGAATTCGGGCAGCCAAAACAGCGGGTCATAGCCAAAACCGTAGTCTCCGGCAAGTGCCAGCGCGATTTGCCCTTCGACACGTTCCTCGAGGGTCCAGATCGAACGTCCCTCCCGGGCCAGAGCCAGAGCGCAGACAAAGCGAGCGTCACGTTTGTTTGGCGGGATGCCTTCCAGTTCTTCCAGCAGCCTCTGATTGCGCGCTTCGTCGGTCGGTGCGTATCGAGCCGAATAGATGCCGGGCCGCCCACCGAGTGCGTCCACGATCAGCCCGGAATCGTCGGCGACACACAAGCCCTCGACTAAACGGCTGTAGTACTCCGCCTTCAAAACCGCGTTCTCGATGAAGGTGGTTCCGGTTTCAGGTATTTCAGGGATGCCCTCGGGAAGCGATCGAACGCTCCAGTCGTGAAGGGAGCTGAGAACAGTGGCTATCTCGTGCGACTTGCCGGGGTTTTTACTGGCAACGACGAGGGATTTCACCGCTTGCGCATCGCGCCCAGCGCCTGCTGCTGCGTTGCGATAAGTTGCGTTATACCGGACTCTGCCAGATCGAGGAGTTCGTCCAGGCGTGTTCTGGAAAACGGTTGCCGTTCCGCGGTTCCCTGAAGTTCAACAAAGTCCCTCTCATCCGTCATCACCACGTTGAAGTCAACTTCGGCGTTGCTGTCTTCTTCGTAGTTCAAATCGAGCATCGGTATCCCGTCAACGATGCCCACGCTGACCGCTGCCAGCTTGGAGCGGATGGGCACGGTGTCGATTGACCCCTTGTCGACCAGCTCGTCCATCGCCTGGACCATGGCGACGAAAGCGCCCGTGATCGAAGCCGTCCGCGTGCCTCCGTCAGCCTCGATGACATCGCAATCCACCCAGATCGTCCGTTCCCCCAACAACTTGAGGTCGGCGGCGGTTCGCAGCGACCTGCCGATCAGGCGCTGGATCTCCTGGGTTCGGCCGGACTTGCGGCCCAGCGAAGCCTCCCGTGGCGCCCGGCTTTCAGTAGCGCGTGGCAGCATCGAGTATTCCGACGTGATCCATCCTTTGTTAGTGCCGCGCATGAAGAGGGGTACGGACTCCTCAACGCTCGCCGTGCAAATGACACGGGTCCGGCCGACCTCGATCAGGACGGAACCCTCGGCATGCGGAATGAAATCCGGGGTGATCTGAACGGGCCGCAGATCGTTTGAGCTTCGTCCGTCAATTCTCATCAGAGTTGTCGCGAGGTCGTTCCATCCGGGGAGTAGCGGAGCCTTCGATGCCCCGCGCCATATCGCTGATCGAAAGGTCCATGTTCAACGGTAGCAGAAGCAGGCAGTGTCCGGCGAGAGTCTCCTTCTCCGTGCCACCGATTAGAATCTTCACCCGATCGATCGCTTCAAGGTTGTAGGTGAGCGAGTTGACGATCGAATATATCGTCGCCTGCTCAGCAAGCACACCCCCGGGATGGTTATCCGAAATCGCGCTGTTGAAGTCAAGGTACACGACACCATCATCAGCCACGAACACCTCGTTCAGTCGCGTGTCTGGCGGCAGACTGCCTAAGAGAACCGGGTCGTCCCCACCCTGGAGTAACAGTTCTACGATCTGGCGGATACGGTTTTCTATGTCCACCGAAGCGAAGATCGTTACGTCCCGAGTCCGCAGTAGCACGTCATTGTTGGGACCCGGGAAGAACAGGCGTGCCTCAATCGCTGGATCGGAGGGTGCGTAGAGGGGTTCGACAGCTTCTTCGAAGACGGGATCCGTTACCGGCTGCGGATCCTGTCGCACCCTGGGGGCAGTAACGATGATGTAAATCGCGGACCCCGCAGCGACGACGACGCCGAACAGGAGACTGACAAAAAGGCTGCGCGTCATTCACCCACCTTCATCTTCAATGGCGCCGAACTCGGTGACCGATTGCACAATGGCCTCGATCAGACGGTACTCCAGCGCGGCGTTCGTGAGTGCCCGCAGATTCGCAGGGTTGTTCGCGTTACCCAGCTCAATCAGTATCGCCGGCATCCCGGCGCTCGTCAGTACACCAATCGGAGCTTCTCGGAGCGGAAACTCCCAACCGGGGAATGCCACCGCCAGCCTTCTCTGAAGGATTGCGCCCAGTACCCGGCTGCGGGCCAGATGGGGCAGGTAGGTCCTGTACCACGGCTTGAACAGTGTGTCCTCGCGGACGGTATCGTCAGTGGCATCAGTATCGTTCGCATCATCAGTCGTGTCGGGGGACATGTCCTTCATGACAAACAGCGATGCGCTGGTCTCACCGGGGTCCGGCGAAAAACCAATATGCAGGCTAATCAGTAGATCGGCGGCGTTGTTGTTGGCGATAGCAGAACGTGTTTCGCCGCTCAATTCGATATCGGAGTCCCGGGTGAGAATGACGGTCGTATCGAGTCCAGTCTGAAGTCGCGTGCGGATCCGCCGCGCCAGTTGGAGGGTCAAATCTTTCTCGAATGTCCCCGATGCCTGGGCGCCCCCATTGAGGCCCCCGTGGCCGGGATCGATGACAATCACCCGTATCCTGCCGGCCTCGGGCAGAGCCTCCCGATCCGGCGCCGGCGGTGGAGTGAGGGTTTCCGTCGGGGCGCTTTCGGGAAAAAAATCTACAAAAAAGGTGCGGTTCTCATCCGTGGGTGTCAGCCGTATGCTGGAGACCTGCGGTGTTGTATCGACGAGAATTCTGGAATGCCCGTCGGCATCATTAAACCGAATGGACCGAATCGACCCGTCGCGGTATTCGAGCATCTCCGGGATTGGATTGATCGGTGCATGATCAATCGCCAGGACCACTCGCTGTTCTTCCGGAAATTGTTGCACTCGAATATTTACGCTGACGTCGGAGCGTATCGTCAGTCGCGTCTCGCCTTCGTTTCCGACGGCACTCATGGTCAATCGGGTGGGGGTCACAGTGCCGGCGAAAATGCGCGGCGTGCCGGGCTGATATCGGAAGTCCACACCGGAAATCTGTTCCAGACCCGTCGTCAGGAACTCTAAAGGTACATACCAGCGGGCATCTTCCCGGAAGGGCGCAAGCGCCATTGGCAGAGTCCGTCCGTCTATCGTCAGCGTGTCTTCTTCACTCGTCGCGATCAATGTGCCCAGCGGGCCGCGAATCGTGAAAGTCCCTGCAGACGTCGCATCCGTGTAGGGCAGTTGCATGCGTCGTATCAGACCTGTCAGCTCCACAAACATTCCGTTGTCGCGGATCGAGACTGAGGGGGTGAAGGGGCCGTCGTCGAAATAGACAACGAAGGTTGGGGGTGTGCTTGTCTGGGGCGGCGTGGGGGCTTCCGCGGATAGAAGTCCCAGTCCCATCAGGGGGGTGAGGGCCACTGGGATGACGAACCGGCGATGCGATCGGTCGAGCTTCATGGCTGGGATCGGGAAACTCCGGAGCGCAACCCGAACACCGTCTAGTCTATCAGTCTTCGATCGAAACCGCTTCGGCACTGTCGGGTTCCGAAGCCTCACGTTCAATCCAGTGGACGACGGCAAGTGCAGCGAGACCGAAGAGCGCGAAGCCGCCGACCAGAGGCAGAACCGTCTCGTCGTAGCTTTGCCCGACGGCCGTTCCGAGTAGAAGTGAGATAAAAGTCGATAGAGATCCCACGACAGCGGCTCCGGTACCCGCGATGTGACCGAGGGGTCCCATCGCAAGCGCGTTCAGGTTTCCGAAGAGAATGCCCGCACTGAAAAACACGACCAGCAGGTAGCTCATAAACAGCCATAAGGGCGGGTGACCCGCCTGGGTGTACGCAATCGCCAGAAACAGGACGGACATCCCGGTCATAGAGCGCAGGGAGCGGAGAACCAGCCTCCGCATGCCAAGACGCATGACGAGCGTTGCGTTGAGAAACGACGCGCAACCCACCGACAACGCGCCTATTCCGAAAAACAGGGGAAACAAGCGGCCCAGACCGTACTGCTGTTGGAAGATCTGTTGGGCAGAATTCAGGTAGCCGATGAACGCACCAAAAATGAATCCCGCCGCAACCGTATATCCCAACGCGGTGCGATTCGCCAGAACTTCGCGCGCGGCCAACGTGATGCGTGTTCCGGAAAATAGAATTCGACGATCCGGGGGCAGTGTTTCCGGCTGCCGGAATCCGAACCAGATCGCAACGAGGAGGACCAGCCCGAGGTAAGCGGCGAAGATCGCGCGCCACCCCGACACGATCAGAATCACCTGTCCCAGGGCGGGCGCGACGACGGGTGCCAGAATGAACGCCGCCATCACAAACGACATCACCCGGGCCATCGTACGGCCCTCGTAGCGATCCCGTACCAGCGCCAGGGTCATCGTGCGGGGCCCGGCCACGCCGACGCCCTGCAGAAACCGGCCGGCCAGCATGACGGGAAAACTGAGCGCCGACAGGGAGCAGACGCAACCGATCGTCAGCAGCCCGAAGCCCAGGTACACTGCTGGTTTTCGGCCGACGCTATCGGAGAGTGGTCCGTAAAGCACTTGACCGACGGCGAACCCGAAAAAGAGCAGCGATATCACCAGTTGGGTGTCGTTCGGACGCTGGGTCCCCAGATCCATGCCGATTTGGGGCAGCGCCGGCAGGACGGCGTCTATCGACAGCGCAGCCAGAGACATCATCATCGCCATCAAGGCGACGAACTCTCCGAAACCCGGTTGTGACTGGGGCTTGTTCATAGTCTGACGGGCTTGGCTGCTTCCAAGCGGTATTCCATCACATACGCTTCGTCACCGTATAGACGCTATGTTTGGACGGACCGGTTCTGAAGCATTTCCCGATGTGGGGCGGCCATGCTGAATTGCGGCTTTTTTTGGGCTTCCGCGGGGTGATCGCGATTAACGAAATCGAGAAGAGCTGGCGGGTCCCTGCCCATCGCTATGCTGCACTTTGAGCTAGGGCATCCCTGCAGTCTTCATAACACCTTTGGAGCGTATTGCCTTTCGCTTGGGCTGGGGCCACGTATGCGATCGGTGGACCTGGGGCAAGCGGCGCCGATGCCGGCCGCCGATACGGCACCCAGCGGACCGATTGGCCGGGGGCAGCCATTCAAGCCGGCGTGATTTTTCCGGGGCCGTCGGGCCGCCACAGGCGATACCGCGAAACGCACTATTTCATCGGCGAGTAATCGGTCGCGCTCATGAAGACGTTTTCGACCTGGACGTTGACCGGCATTTCGGCCCGTGTCTTGATCCATTCAGGATCGCTTCTAAACGCGTCCCACGAAGCCTCCCGTGCGGACCGATTCGCGTATGCCAGCACGTAGATCAGAGTGTCTGGCGGTGCGGCCGGCTGCCAGTAGCCGATGATTGTCATACCGTGCTTCCGGAATAGTGCCGTCGTCCGTTCGCGAAAGCGCGCGTGCAACTGATCGATCGAGCTGCCCTCTCCGACCGTATACGTCCTCAACTCGAAGCAGCGCGAGTCCGGGCTCACGTTTTTAATATCGGCCCCAGGATTCGGACCGCACGGTGCCACTGCCGGATTTTGCGCGGCTTTCAAGGCAACGGCGCCGGCCATCAGAATGCCCGCCAGACACAAGCCTGCGAGCATGATTCGTTTTTTCATCGTTCCTCCAAATTCTTTACCGCCCCGCTCGTAGCAGGCGAGTCCCGGTCGAATTCCGCAGAAAAAGCGTGGTAGAGGCCCCGCACAGACAGTGCGACCACCTATCCGGAGGTGAGTATACATTCCCAAGTCGGGTTCCCACCATGGAACTCCAAGGACCTCCAAATCAGATCATTAATCACGTCGCGTCGATACAAGGGAGCGCCCGGCCGGGTGTTTTGTGTTCTCGTTCACGAAATGAACTCGGGTGCTCGACGCCTCAAGGCTATGAGCGGGTGTCGGACCCACTCAATTGGAATTCCGATTTTTACCGGCAGATGGTAGCATTTCTCTCGAACGGCAGCCGAGCAAGCAGCATGACTACATACATAATTCGTGTGAGCGTGGCAATGGCGATGGTGGTGTCTCCCGTCCTCGCTCAGCGGACAAACGATCCCTTTCCTGAACCGATTGAAGCCCTTGAGGGCGTCATCGAAGTCGATTTCGTCGAGTTCGCGTCGATTCCGGATCTCGCGGGAGAGGTGGCGCGCCCGATGATCTTGATCGATGAGCCCGGTACGGCTCGATTCTTCGTCAACGACATGCGTGGCCCGCTTTACAGCGTCAGTTATGACGGGGACACGGTCACCGAGTATGTCGATACCCATGCCGACAACTGGGGTTTCAGCGTCGAGTCGACCGGCCGGGAGCGGGGTATGCAGAGCTTCGCCTTCCACCCGCAGTTCGGTCAGGCCGGCGCCCCGGGTGTGGGCAAGTTTTACACCTGGAGCGACGTGACGAACACCGAACCCGCACCCGATTTCGTGCCCGGCGGCGGACAGAACACGCATGACACCGTTCTGCTGGAGTGGAGGGCCAGAACGCCTGGCGCCACAACCTACGATGGTGGCGCTCCGAGGGAATTGTTTCGTTTCGAGCAGCCCTTTCGTAACCACAATGGCGGCCAGATCGGATTCAATCCGCTCGCCGCACCGGGAGACGCGGATTTTGGTCTGCTGTATGTGGGCGTAGCCGACGGCGGCAGCGGCGGCGATCCGCTCTTCAATTCACAGAAACTCAATTCGGGTTTCGGGAAGATTTTCCGTATCGACCCTCTGGGTTCGAATAGCGCCAACGGACAGTACGGCATTCCCGCCGAGAACCCGTTCAATGACGGTGACGACGCGACGTTGAGCGAGATCTACGCTTACGGGGTCCGCAATCCCCAGAATTTCGCCTGGGACCCTCAGAACGGAAACATGTTCTTTACCGACATCGGCCAGAATATCGTCGAGGAAATCAGCCCGGTGACCGCGGGGGCGAATCTCGGATGGAACATCTGGGAAGGGAGCTTTGGTTTCATCAGCCGCCAGGAGGTGAGCCTCGAGGGCCCGCGGAGCGATCCCCGCGTGACCTATCCGATTGCGGAGTACGGGCAGCTGGATCCGCTCCTCCAGCCTCGATCTGCGTCGATCGGCCTGATCGTCTACCGTCAGAACACGATTCCTCAACTACAGAACCACATCCTTTTCGGTGACCTGCCCAGCGGAGAAACCTTTCACCTCGATGCGGACAACCTTCCCAACGGCGGACAGGATGCCATCCGCCGGGTTTTGCTCAACGACGGGGGTGAAGCCCGGACGCTGCTCCAACTGATTCAAGCCAAGAATCGAGAACAGGGCAAAGATGCCGCGGCCCGCGCCGATCTGCGCTTCGGTGCCGGACCGGATGGGCAGGTGTTCATCTTGAACAAGCAGGACGGCACCATCCGCAAGCTGGTGGCCGGCAACTGAGATCGGTGCCCGCTTAGCTTCACGCTCCGCCCACGCTTCCGCCAAGGCGAGCGCGCGGGGATCTTCGCCGTTGTTTCGGGGTGGGCTCCCCCTCCGTTTTCGGCGATGAACGTTGACCTTGTACCCGCTGGAGCGTATCGTCGAAGTAGCGGATTCGTTTCGGACTCCTGTTTCGGAGCCACGTGTCCCTTTCCGGAAAGTACTCGGTTTTCCCGCTGCCGACCTCTCTCTTTCCCGCAAGGTTCACGAAGGGCCCTACAGACAAGCGCTATTTCCCGAGGCCCGTTTTTGACTAAAGATCTACAGGCATGGAACCTATCGCCTGAGACCACTGCAGACGATTCGCACTTCCGGCGCGTACAGGGCGTCCGGGATTCTCTCCGTCGAATTCGAACCTCGTGGGGCGCCCCCCAGGGGTTGCGAGGCTCCCGAGGGTAGCTTCCCTTAGAAGTCTTCGCTGGGCCGCCATGGACACGGCTTCCAGACTTATTGCTGGAGCCGCATGCGTTGTACATGCAATCGTTTGGCATCTTCTGCTCCGAAATGGATAAGAGTTGGGTAAGAGTACGGATAAGGGCAATCTCAAGCTCAGAGCTTGAATGATTCCCAATATGCAAGTGTGGCGTACATCTCGAACGAAGGACAACAGGTGGTACCTTGGCGTGCTCTGCGAGCACTGTGCTTCGCCGATTCTGTTCAGCCTGGATCGGAGTGAAGGGAACGGACCGGTAAGCCGTTCGGTGAAACTTGTACTGACCTGCGCGAAGACAGACTGCGCGAGGCAGGCCGACTACAGCGGCGCAACGGTCTCGCGCTTTCGAAAAAGTGGGGATGGCGCCGACGCCATTGCCGAGGCCGAGTAGTCCATGAAACCTGCCGAAGAGAAGCCGGGTCAAGCCGATCTTAAAGTCTGGTGCGAACGGTGCTGTATACGCATTGCGCCACACGAAGAGCGGATTGAGAGCAAAGGGAAGTGGTATCACCTCCGTTGCCGACCCAAACCTTCCCGCCGCCGGGCTCCCAAGAGCCCCTCCAAAGCCTGAACGAATCACCCTTGTGTGGGCCCGGCTCCCAAGCGAGTGGAGCACCGCAGCTCTCCCGATTGATTCGGACGGGCGTTCTGATTTTCTAGGATATGAAAGTGGTTCGACGGTGCGGGCGGACGCCGCCGGGCCGACTGTTACGCGGTTTGTCGCACGTGGAATCCGGCTCTACGAGCAAGGTGCGACCCGTCTTGTTACCCGGGTGCAAGGACGAAGGGCTGCCATCATTCGAGACCCCAGCCCCTACCCTTCATTGAATCGATATTGAATCGATATTGAATCGATATTGAATCGATCAGGAATGATCGTTCCTGCGGCGTCTCCAACCTGCGAGGCCGATCATTCCAAGGCCCGCGCCCAACAAGGTAAGCGTCGCGGGTTCGGGGACAAACGTAATTGCGGCGATTTGGGTTCCGATATTACCGAGATCAGTGACGGCCCCTGTGGTGTGGTCGATGGTGACCAGATGACGGTTGGCGCCGCCCTGCTTCGCGACCCCATATAAAACGCCCGTAAGTGGGTTGGTGGCGAGGCCAGTCCAACCATCAACAGCCAGGGTGGCATGGGTCAGAGTCAATTGGGATGTGGTGCTTCCGTCTGACGTATTGATAATGCGGAGCTGGTTGTCGCCCCGAGTTACGGAATACAATGTGGAGCCAATGTAGGCTAATCCTTTGGATTGGTGATCCATAGCTCCAATCAAAGTCACTACGCCTGCGGTCGTCACACTGATGAAGTCGTCATTGAGGTCTGCGAGGAGGAACTCGCCGGACCACGGGTTGAAGACCGATGCGGTAAATTCATCATAATTGTAGCCGGACAGCGGAACATTGGTAATTGTCGATGTGTGCGGGTCGATGGTCTCCATAATGGCGGGGTTGAGCCCGGACCAATGATAAAGCAACTGATCATTGGTATTGAATGCAATGGATTCTCCGTCAGTGCCATTGCCCAATGTTAACAAGGGTGTCGGCACTCCGGTGGCCGGATCTATTGTGTACAACGTCTCAGGATCTGTGTCCGCGCCGTCTCCGCTCACTCCAAACAAAAGGAACGAGTCGGCATTTGCCGTCGGCGCGATCGTAAGCGCCACCAGCAGGCATGTTACAAGAGCCGCGATGCGAATGTGACACAGTCTGGTTGATTCCATCTTGGTAGTCCTTTTGCTGATGGGTCTGACTCCCCCGGTCCGACAGCCTGATTTCCCAAGGCCACTATGACTGGGTCAGCGAACTCCTTGGTTTCTCCCTCGACGAGTGACCCATCCCCATCAGAGATAGTCCTCTGCCGAACGCCGGTCCACCTGTTTCTTTAGCACGAATTTCTGCAGCACGTAGAAGGCCATTCTGTGGTGATCGATTGGCGTTGACTTTTTCATGACCCGAGGCCCAACGGGGTCAAGAACTTAGCAACAAGTAGAAGTACAGTAGATCTACTGACGCAAATTATGCGTCCGAAACTCCAGGCAAAGACTGTAAAGAAACCCGACGGTCGCTAAAGTACCTATGACACATATATCGTTGATTCCATTATTGTTATGGGTATATTTCGATGGATTTTGAAAACTGTCGGGTTTCCTTACACCATACGAACGTCACTTTGTAAACGCCATTCGTGCCAAGTGCTTCATTCCATGGCAACTGGAGGGTGTTTTGTCAAATCTGCCGGTGCCGAGTGATTTATTTTTTGGAAGCGCGGTCGCCTACATTTCGGTGTGTTGCTCCAGCGCTTTGACACAGCAAAAAGAGTGAACCGCGGTTGTTCTTTGTCGGCGCCAGACGCTTTGGACCGGAAAGAATCGTTCCGTGAAAGTGAGACCAGAAAGGGGACCAAACCATGTCCAAACATGCCCAAAAGGGACCCATTGATGGTCCCTTCTTGAGCCTGAGCTACTGATTCTAGAATGGAGGCGGCGGGAATCGAACCCGCGTCCGAAAACGTTCAACAGAAGAATCTACATACTTGTCAGGTTCCTATTTGTCTCATGTCCCGGCCTGAAGGCACCTGCAACCCGGTCGGAACACCAGCCCGTTAAGTTTCATCTCCCACCGCCGGGCCAGCCGCGGGAGACTATCCTGCAAAAAGTGACGCCCTTTAATCAACCTACAGGCGGATTAATCAAGGACGTGGCTGGGTATTAAGCAGCCAATGCTAACTGATTGTCAGCAGTTGATTGTTTTCCACGCGTTTAACGAGGATCGTGGAACCTCGGTATGCATCTCCTGCATCATCGCATCCGTCGAAACCGGTGCGCCCCCGCAGGTCTATACCATTATAGTATGTATGTCTCAAAGATTAAGGGATCTGACCCTGATGTTTCTTTCTTAACGGTCTGCGGACTCCTTTTTAAGTTGTTACCAGCAATAGCCTTATAGGTCCCTATGGTATAATTTCGCGTTTCTCCGGAGGTGCATCTCAGCGTGTCCGCCAAGGTTCCTCAAGACCCAGCGAAAGGCAAAGTGTCCATCGACCGTCTTCTCGAAGCGGCCGCACCCGGGCTATCCACCGAACTCGATCGCATGGTCGACGAGTTCCGCGCCACTCTGGAAGCTGAAGCCAAAGTACGCCTGAAGAAAGCGCTGCTCGACAAGGATGCCGAGCATCGTACCCATGCGGCGCAAGAAGACCGCCGGATTCGTGCGGCAACCGAGCAGACGGTGCGTGCAGATGTCACCGCTCTGCTGGAGGCCCGATTCAAGAAACACCTGGCGGCGGAACTCGACGGGCTGCGGCGAACGCATGAGAACGAAGCGGCAGAGGTGGCGGAGCAACGGAGGGAAGAAGCCCAGCGATGGAACAATGAGAGAACCGACCTGATTGCTGTGGCGGAGCGGTGGCATAGTGTGGCCGACTTTCAACGGCGCGTCGGCGATGCACGTTCGCAGGCCGAGATTCTACGGCGCTTCATGGCCACAGCGGATCACCTTTCCGAAGGTGCGGCGATTTATCTGAATCAGCCCGACGGATTGGAACTCTGGAAGGCGCAAGGTGAAACGGGTTTTCCTGATCTGGTTTCCGAGGACACCCGGGATCCTGAATGGTTTTTCGCGCCGATCGTCATTCGGTCCAAGACCCTCGCCGCAGTCTGCGCTGCCGGGATCGCCGACCGGGAGGCATTTGGCATTATCACGGACGGGCTGCGGCGGGCGATCGAGAACTTCGGACTTCGAATCCGTTTCTTCGGCCATGGTGGGACGTTTGCATCGGACGCCCTCGACCCCACCCTCGAGAGAGCCAGCTCAGTCGAGGGCGAGGGTGGGGACCTCGGCGCGAATGCACACCAGCTGGCCCGCATGCTCGTTTCCGAGATCAAGGTGGGTCACGAGGCGCAGGTCCTCGAAGGCCGGATCCATGCCGATCTATATTCCCGCCTGCAGAAAGAGATCGACAAGGGCCGCGAGACCTATCGGAGACAGATCGACGACGATGACGCTTATTTCCACGAAGCGCTCGTCAGGATACTCGCCGACAACGACCCCCAGCGACTGGGGAAGGACTACCCGGGTCCCGGTGGTCCGTAACAGCCCAAATGGGACCCTGTCGAGTCGCGCTCGAAATCAGCGAGCATTGTCTCACTCCCCACCAGTAGAATCGGGCACCGCTGGGCGCCGAACGTCGGCACCGGTATGGCGGTGACCGGCCACTCAATGAGGGTGATGTTCAAGAAACCCATTTCACATAAAGCCGGACAGATGACCGAGTCCGTGATCCGGGAGATGACTCGGCTGGCCACCGAGCACGATGCAATCAACCTCTCGCAAGGTTATCCGGACTTTCCTGCTCCCGCAGCGCTCAATCAAGCGGCCGCTGACGCTGTGTTTGCCGACGTCAACCAGTACGCGATTACATGGGGCGCAAAGAACTTCAGAGACGCTCTGGCCGCGAAAACAAGGCGATTCATGGGAATCGAAGTGGATCCGGAGACGGAGATCACTGTCGCCTGTGGGGCCACCGAGGCGATGATGGACGTCTTGATGGCGGTCATCAATCCCGGTGACGAGGTGATCGTTTTTGAACCCTTCTACGAGAACTATGGGCCGGACGCCGTTATTTCAGGTGCGACACCGCGTTACGTCGAGCTGCACTATCCGGAATGGATCTTCGACGAGGCGCAGTTGGAAGCAGCGTTCAACCACCGGACTAAGGCCATCATTATCAATACGCCGAACAACCCAACGGGAAAAGTTTTCTCCACGGAAGAATTGGAATGCATCGGCCGCCTCTGCCAGAAGTGGGACGTGTTGGCCGTCACTGATGAGATCTATGAACACATTGTTTTCGACGGCGCCCGCCACGTTTCGATGATGACGATTGACGGAATGCGAGAGCGGACGGTTGTGATCGGCAGCATGTCGAAGACCTACAGCGTGACCGGCTGGCGCGTCGGGTATTCGATTGCACCTCCCCGCGTGGCCGGAGCCATCCGCAAGATGCATGACTTCATAACCGTGGGGGCCCCGGCGCCGTTACAACAAGCTGGCGTCACTGCGATGGGGCTGCCGGCGAGTTACTACGAGGCACTTGCTGCGGGTTATCAGAAGCGCAGGGATAGGCTGATCCAGATTCTCGAGGCCGCTGGCTTTGACGCCATCGTGCCCCGAGGCGCCTATTACCTGATGAGCGACATCGCAGGACGGGGTTACGCCGACGATGTCGAGTTCTGCCGGTTCCTGGTCACGGAAGTGGGCGTTGCCGCCGTTCCAGGCAGCAGCTTCTTCCGGGATCCCGCTGCCGGACGAGATTTGATCCGCTTCACGTTTTGTAAGAAGGAAGAAACCCTGGCTCGGGCAGAAGAACGTTTGAAGGCTGCGAAAGGCATCGCTGGACGGAAGATGAGCGCAAAATTGCGATAGGGGAAGACGATTTTTGATTGGCTCCGTCAAAACAGGTGCTTGAGTTTCCCAGGCCCGCTTCCGGATCCTAAAGCTCGACTGGCTTCGCCGACGGCGCCGGGTGAGCTATAATCGGCGAAGCAAACAACTTAATTAAACGGGAAGGTTGACCGATGAACAGACGACGCACGCTCTACTCTGGCTTTATCGTGATCACGCTGGTGCTGGGTATCGCGATCGGCACGATCGTATCAGAACGGGTCACGGCGACACAGCAGCCCAATACTCTGACCATTCCCGATCCCGTGAATCTATCGAATGGATTCGCCAGCATTGCGAGTCAGGTCGGGCCCGCCGTAGTGAATATCGACGTGGAGTCCACCCAGCAATCAAGGACGGGGGCGCTGCCCGATCAGTTCCGAGAGTTCTTCGACTTCTTCGGCGACCAGTCTCCTCAGCCCGAGCAGAGCCGACCCGTCCAGAGTCTCGGTTCCGGTTTCATTGTCGATGCATCCGGCTACATCCTGACCAACAACCATGTGATTGACGGAGCAGACGCCATTACGGTCCGGCTTAACGACGAATCTGAATTTGACGGAACCGTCATCGGCGTAGACGAGGAAACCGACCTGGCTGTCGTCAAGATTGATGTTGGGCGTGACCTGCCGGTTGCGCGGATGGGGAATTCCGATGCCGTCAACTCAGGAGACTGGGTGTTGGCGCTGGGCAGTCCCTTCGGGTTCGACCAGACTCTGACGGCGGGGATCATCAGCGCCAAAGGGCGGGACGTTCCCGGCAGTCGACAGTTTCAGAGATTCATCCAGACCGATGCCGCGATCAACCCCGGAAACAGTGGGGGACCCCTCGTCAACATGGTAGGAGAGGTCATCGGTGTTAATACCGCGATCATCTCCAACACGCAGCAATTCGCTGGTTTGGGCTTTGCGTTGCCCTCGAATGTTGCGATCGACGTATACAACCAGATCGTCACAGGCGGTCGCGTGACACGAGGATCGATCGGCATCACTTATAACGGCAATCCGGATCCGGCTCTGATACGCGCGTTCGGACTGGACAATGGAGTGGTGGTTGAAAGTGTGTATCCCGGGGGTCCGGCAGAAGATGCTGGGTTCCAGCCCAGCGATGTCATCACGGAGATCGCCGGTGAACTCGTCACCGATGGCGAGACGCTGCTCCAGATCGTCGCCAGGCAGGGGGTGGGCCAAACGGTGCCGATCACGGTCTACCGTTCCGGAGAGGCGTTGACACTAAATGTCACAATCGCGGATCGCGAGGTGCTTTTCGGAGGCCAGGCGGCTGCGGTCGCCCCGCCCCCTGATGGCGGGGCCAGTGAGACTGAGTTGGGAATTAGTGTGCAGGAAATCACTCCGCAGGCACGGTCGCTGCCCGGTGGCCGGAATCTGCGTGGTGTGATGATTGAATCGGTCGATCCCGGCAGTGAGGCGGACGAAGCGGGTTTGGCGCGCGGCATGATCGTTTCCCGAATCGTTGCCGGACGCCAGAACCTCGAAATCGCCAGCGTCGCGGATTTTACGGCTGCCCTACGGGGTCTGGAAGCGGGTACGACCATTGCCTTCATGGTGATGATTCGAAATCCTCAGTCGAATGAATTCGTCAATCAATTCCTGCCGATGACTGTGCCATAATCCCGGACCGGCAAAACGATCGGCGAAACGACAGAATCAGGGGCGTCTTTTGGCGCCCCTTCTTGTTTGAACAGGATTCAAGCGAAGAGGCGCGACGGTCTTTGTTTCAATCCCTGAATTTCGTCCTGTGCGTCTTTGAGGTGGATTCCTGTATTGGGATCGGGAGAACGCGTGTTGGATAAGGGCAGTTGGGAACTGGTGCTGGACCCCGCTTTGGACGGGGAGACGAATATGGCCGTCGATGGTGGTCTTCTCTCAGAAGTGGACCAGTCCGATGCGCCGCTGACCATCGTACGGTTTTATTCCTGGGTCCAGCCGACGGTCTCTCTGGGCCGCAATCAGAATCTGGAAAAAGCGGTCGACGTTGAGTATTGCGGCTCCCACGGCCTGAGCGTTGTGCAGCGTCCGACCGGTGGCCGCGCGGTTCTGCACGCCGACGAACTCACCTATGCGATCGCGTCCAACGATCCGTCGCAGTTTGACGGGGGTTCGATCTATGGTAGCTATCGTCGAATATCGGAGGCTTTGTCCCTGGGTTATCGTCGCCTGGGCCTCGATTCGAATCTATCGCCCGACACTCGGCGGCGCAATGGAGGGCAGAGGGGCCAGACTAAGGCCTATGACGACCCCTGTTTTGTCTCCCTTTCGCGATATGAGTTGATGGTGGACGGCCGAAAAATTGTGGGGAGTGCGCAGCGGCGGCTGCGGCGGGGCTTTCTGCAGCATGGTTCCATGCCGATCACCTGTGATCGCGATCTGCTGGCGCGGGTCACCCGGTTTGAAGATCCGGAGGCCCTGGAGAGCGGAATGTCGGGTATCGCGGAATTCCTGGATGCGTACCTCAGCATCGAGGACATGACTCCGGTTTTCGTTCAGGCATTCGAAGCGTATTTCGAAACCACCTTCGAACATCGAACCCCGACGTTGGCCCCCTCAGCCCGGTAGTGGCTCAGTTTTAAATTCAGTCTCCCCCTTCCCCGGTGTGGATCGACAACGAGGCAAGAGCGTGCGTCGGTGGAAGAAATATAATTGGATGGAGTCGGAAATCACCTGTGGATTCAAACTGCACAACTACCCGCAGCCGGACTGCGTTGACACACTGACACTCGGGTGTTATATGGTTCAACTATGGTAGCCACGGGGGTCACCGGAGGTGGCTTGGACGAACGGGAACGAGAGATCCTCCGGCTCATCGTCAGCGAGTATATCCGCTCGGGTGAACCGATCGGTTCGCGCACCGTCTCAAAGATGATGCAGCGCCGGCTTTCTCCAGCCACGGTCCGCAACATCATGGCAGATCTGGAAGAGGCGGGATTCCTGATTCAGCCCCATACCTCGGCCGGCCGCGTGCCTTCGGACACTGGCTACCGGTTCTATGTCGAGGGCCTGGGGCACGCGGCGAAGCCCACGCGCTCGGCCGAAGACTACATCAATCAGGCGCTTGCCGGGGCCAGCACTCCCGAAGCCATGATGTCGACGGCCTGTCACCTGTTGTCGGACATATCGCACAACGTGGGGATCGTTATTGCCCCGCCGCTTGAAATCAGCGCCATGCAACATATCGAGTTTGTTGGGCTGGGCGGCGAAAAGATCCTCGTCATTCTGGTGTCGCAATCCGGGATTGTGCAGCAGAAACTGATCCGCGTAAAGGATGGGTTTAGTCAGGACCAGCTGACGCGCGCGGGAAACTACCTCGTCGAGAGGTTTTTCGGAAGCACCCTGCCCGAGATCCGAAGAGAACTCGTACAAATGATGCGCGAAGAGCGTTTGCAGTACGACCGACTGCTGGCCCACCTGCTTGAATCCTGGAGTGAAAGTCTGGACGAAGAAGGCACCTCTGCGGAGTTCGTCTATGTGCAGGGCACTGGCAACATATTGTCAAAAGTTGACTTTCGGGACATGGCGCGGATCGAAGAACTATTCCGTTTGTTTGAGGAAAAGGACAGCCTCGTCAAGATACTGAACGAATGTCTGCCGAGCTACCGGGATGAGCGTGTTCAGATCATGATCGGGTCTGAACTCGGCGCGCCGTGCATGCAGGGTTTGACCTTCATCACATCGCCGTACGGAAGGAGAGACGGTACTGCGGGCTGTCTCGGAATCATTGGACCTACGCGAATGGAGTACCGCAAGGGGATTTCTGTAGTCGGCTATGTGGCGGACGTTTTCGACCGGATGATTAGCGCCTGACCGCCCCCATCTTCCTGTATTTCACACTATCACTCAGCAGCCTGACGTCCCGATAGGGATATTCCGCGTCCTGCTATTATAATGATCTTTTGCCTTGCCGGTTGTGGCGGCTTCGGTATGAGTGACAACGAATTGAAATCCGGCGATGAGTGAAGACATCGAAAATCAAGATTCGACTTTCGGACCCAAAGACGCTGCGGAGGGAGGGCTCGATGCCGAACTCGATCCCATCGCGCTGTCGGCAAGCGTTCACCAACTTACATCGGAACGGGACGATGTCACAGACCGCTTGCTCCGGAAGCAGGCGGAGTTTGAAAACTTCAAGAAACGAACGGACCGGGAGCGCGCCGAATTCGTCAAATACGCTTCATCGGAGCTGATGCGAGAAGTATTGAACGTCGTAGATTCATTCGAGCTTGCCCTCAACGATACCGGTTCCGGGGATGGAGAAGGCGTGAGGGTTCGGCAGGGATTCGACTTGATCTACAAGCAATTGTTGGACAGTTTGAAACGTTTCGGGTTGGAAACTATTGAGGCAGAGGGGCATCCGTTCGATCCCAACATTCACGAGGCGGTCAACACGGAGGCATCCAACGACGCCCCGGAAGGAACGGTTCTCGCGGAGTTGAGGAGAGGGTATCTGTTGCAGGGGAAGCTGCTCCGACCCGCTATGGTGACGGTGGCCCAAGCGCCGGGTCGCGAATCGGGCGAGAGGAACGACCGGTGATGTTGAATGGTTGGCCCCAACTTGGGGAGCTTGCAGCGTGAGCTCGAAGCGCGATTATTACAAAGTCATAGGTGTCGGGCGTGATGCATCAGAGCAGGAGATCAAGAGCGCCTACCGGAAATTGGCGCTCGAATACCATCCGGACAGGAATCCCGGGAACCGCGAAGCGGAGGAGCGCTTCAAAGAAGCGGCGGAAGCCTACTCGGTGCTGGGCGACTTAGAGAAACGTGGCCGATACGATCGTTTCGGACATGCGGGTGTCGGCGGGGCTGGAGGCCCCGGAGCCAGCGGATTCGATCCCAGTGTTTTCTCTGATTTCAGCGACATCCTTGGCGATCTGTTCGGATTCGGCGATACCTTTAGTGGGGCAGGCCGCCAGGCCTCCCGGTCAGCGAGCCGCGGCGCCGACCTACGCTACGATCTTGAATTGAGTTTTGAAGAGGCGGCTTTTGGAAAGACAACCCGCATCAAAGTTCCCCACCAGGAAACCTGTTCCAAGTGTGGGGGTGTCGGCGCCCTCAAGGGAAGTGGTCCCACCACGTGCTCCACCTGCGACGGGTACGGCCAGGTCCGGTATCAGCAGGGCTTTTTTTCAATCACCCGTACCTGCAGTCAGTGCCAGGGGAGTGGTCAATTCATCAAAGATCCGTGCAAGCACTGCCATGGCGACGGTCGTGTTGTTAAAAAGAAAACGCTCGAACTCAAGATACCGGCGGGGGTCGATTCAGGTTCACGGCTGCGGGTCGCCAATGAAGGTGACGCGGGCCCTCGTGGAGGAACCCCGGGTGATCTCTATGTCCTGCTCAACGTAGGTCGTCACGATTTCTTCGAGCGCCGCGATGACGATCTTTTCTGCCATATTCCGATTTCCTTTGCGCAGGCGACACTCGGAGCCGAAATTTCGGTGCCCACTCTGGATGGGGACGAAATTTTGAAAATTCCCGCAGGTACGCAGCCCGACAGCGTGTTTCGCATTCGAAAGGCGGGCATTGCCGCGGCCAATGGCCGGGGAGACCTCTACGTCAACATCAAAATGCGTGTGCCTACGAAATTGACTCGCGAACAGCGCGCTATCGTATCAAAGCTGGGTGAAACGGAAGAAGTCGAGAACCATCCCATTCAGAAGAAAATTCTAGAAAAGGTAAAAGAGATTTTTGGTTAGTGACGCGTGGCCAGTGGCACGCCGGATCCAAAACCCGACAACCCGGAACGTCAGGCTTGAATCTACGGTGACCAATGACGGCTCCACGAGTGTGACCAATGACGGCTCCAACAAGTGTCGCCGTGTGGGGCTCCAACAAGTGTGACCAATGACGGCTCCAACGAGAGTCGCCGTGGGTTATTCTTCAGATTTTTCCCGATGTCCTGGTTGACCATTTCGGTTGATGTGCCCGAGGAGCTCAAGGATGCAATCGTTGGCGAATTTTCGCGCGACCGCATCCTCGGAGTATGGGAAAAAACCGCACCGGGCAATCACCGAATCGAACTCGTTCTTTATTTCGACGAATCTCAGACACCGCCACTGGTTGAAGCCCGCGTCGGCCGCCTGTTCGAGCGTAACGGTTACCCGGTGTCCGGAGTGCGGTTCGGAACCCAGGAACAGGAAGATTGTACCCGAGAATGGCGTAAGGCATATACGAGCTTGTCCATTGGCGATCGATTTCAAGTCGTTCCCAGCTGGGAGAAGGGCGAGGGGATCGAGTCCGGTCGGATCGTGCTGGACATCGATCCTGGCCTTGCCTTTGGAACCGGGGCCCATGAAACCACGCAGTTAGTGTTGGAGTCGCTCGAGAATTTTGAGATAGGGACAGGGGCGCTGGTTGATCTGGGAACTGGATCTGGCATTCTGACGATTGCAGCCGCCAAGCTCGGCTTTGCAGTGGAAGCTGCGTGTGACGTGGACGCGGATGCCCTGCATGTGGCACGGGAGAACCTACACCGCAACGGTGTCGGTGTGCCTCTGTTCGTGGGTAGTATTGACGCCCTATGCACGGGGTGTGCGCATCTGGTTCTGGCTAATCTGACATGCGACGTCATCCGAAGTCTTCTAGGGGAGATACGCCGCATCCTGGTACCCTGGGGTGTTGCCGTGCTTTCCGGCATTCTGGATTCTCAGCGTGATGCGCTCAAGGCGCCGATTCGTGTGGAGGGCTTCCAGATCCAAAGCGAGCTTCAACGTGGCGAGTGGATTGCGATGAAGGTTCGGCGTCGTGGCGATTAAGTCCGTATATTGGCCTGACCCTGTGATTCGAGAGGGACTTCTTTCCGTCGACGGTGAAGAACACCGACACCTTAAGGTTTCCCGGGCGGACGTGGGTGAGGACGTCGAAGTATTTGACGGGGAGGGGCGAGTCTGGGAGGGGCAATTTTCTGCACTCCGTGCGACCTCAACTGAAATTAGAATTCTTGATCAGCGCGCCCTGCCGCCACCGGTGGCAGAGATCGTTCTGGCGCAAGCGATGATCAAGAGCGCGGCGTTCGAATGGGTGCTCGAAAAGGCTGTGGAGGTGGGCGTAACGCGGATCATTCCATTTCGTGCCCACCGTTCGAATGCTTCGGGACCGGGGCGCGTCAAGCGCTGGAACCGCATCATCGTCGAGGCCGCAAAACAATCCAAACATTACCATCTTCCGCGTCTCGACGCGGTCACCGATATCGAACATGTATTGGCAGTGGACGGCCGGTCGAAGATCGTGTTTACCCTTGAGAGCAAGGGTCCGTTACTGTCGGCGCTTTCAGATTCCCCGGTTGTGTATCTGATCGGACCTGAGGGAGGATGGGCCCATGAAGAACTGGAGGCCGCCCGGGACCGAGGATTCGTTGAAGTGCGCTTGGGAGGGCACATCTTGCGTGCCGAGACAGCCGCCATCGTCGCGGGGGGGCTGATCGGTCATCATCTGGGGGTTTTGTGACTTTGGATTCGACCCGACGCTTCTGGCGAATGATCCGGGGATTTTTCGGTTTGACGGTTTGTGTGGCCTTCCTCATTCCAGCCAGCGTCATCGCACAACAACGACCGCTCCTCACAGAGGACCCAAGGCTGATACCCGAGGGAGATTTGGTTCTCGAGAACGGCCTGGGTTATTTCGAACGGGCACGTTTCCCGGTGTCGGGCCTGGGTGGAAACCAACTGTCGATGTTAACCGGTGGGGTCCACTTCGGTCTCGGGTCGCGCGCGGAGTTTCAGGTGACGGGTACACTGCACAACTTCCTATGGGTGAACGAAGGTGGATCCGGACGGCGCAACGATTGGGGTGATGGGGTGATCGCCACCAAGATTGCGATTTTGACCGAGTCCGGGTCTCTCCCGGACATCAGTTTTCAGCCGTCGTTTGTTCTCCCGAATGCGAGTAACGAAAGCGGTCTGGGAACGGACGGCAACCACTTCCTGGGAAAGGTATTGATCGGCAAGTCCCTCGGGCCGACGTATGTTTTTGGAAACATCGGTCTCGGCATACTTGATGATGCCATACGGGCCGCCGCGCAGCAGGACGTGCTCCTTTATGGCCTGGCCGTGATTGTCCCTGTTTCCTTGAGTACGAGCCTGGCATTCGAGGTCAACGGTCGGGAAAACCCTCAATCGTTTCCGACCCTCGGTGGCGAGGACAGGGCGCAGGCCCAGTTCGGCTTTCGGTGGCAGGCGCTGGGAATGGGTTGGGATGTGGGCGCCACTGCGGGTCTGACGCGGCTGGATCATCGTATTGGAGTCGTTTTCGGCACGACCCATAGTTTTGTGCTCTGGAGGTAAGGGAGGAGAAATGGGCAGTGACAACGGATGCGAGACGACTTACTGGAGAACATGTGGGGAGTGACAGGCGATCCCCTGGCATTGCGTGAGGGCCACGCTCCCGGTGAGCGTCAATTGTGGACGAGCCACTCTTAATTCTTAATCTTCTGATTGATCACGCGTCACGCGTCACGGTGTTTAAGCCCTTCCGATTCATACCTGAATCTTCTAGAATAGCTTGTCCAGCTCAGCCAGCCGGCACATATACGAAGGCGATCCAATGAAAGTGGAACAGTCAGCGCTCGGGGCGTCCCCGCCCCCGCAGGACCCGATCGAGCCGCAGCAGTCCAGTTTTTTGAGTGAGATACAGGGATGGGCGCGCGACGTCGTTTTCGCTGTCGGAGCGGCCATCATCATCGTTGTCTTCTTCTACCAGCCCGTGAAGGTCGAAGGGACGAGCATGCTTCCGGAGCTGGTCGATCAGGAGCGGATCTTTGTCAATAAGTTCCTTTACAGGATTGACCAGATCGAGCGCGGAGATATCGTGGTCTTCTGGTACCCACTCGATTCGACAAAGTCCTATATCAAGCGGATCGTTGGTCTTCCAGGTGACGTCGTCCATGTGCAGGAAGGCGAGGTCATCGTCAATGGACAATTGCTTGATGAAGACTATGTGCCCGCCAATTTCATTGATCGCCGGAGCTTTTCGCCGGTCAATGTCGAACCCGGTCACTACTACGTCCTGGGCGACCATCGCAATCAGTCAAACGACAGCCGTATGTGGGGCCTTGTCCCGGATCAGAATATTTACGGCAAAGCCGTCTTCCGATACTGGCCAGTAAGCAAGATGGGTTCCATCGATTAATGAATGCGACATTGCTTCTCGAAGACGGACGCGTGTTCCGTGGTGCGGGACATGGGTTTGCTGGGGAGGCGGTTGGGGAAGTTGTTTTCAATACGTCGATGTCCGGTTACCAGGAGATTCTCACGGACCCTTCCTATGCCGGCCAGATCGTAATCATGACCTACCCCTTGATTGGCAATACCGGCATCAATACGGAGGACTCCGAGTCACGGCGGCCCTTTCTCGAAGCATTCGTCGTCCGCCGGCTGACGCCCCATCCCAGCAACTGGCGGATGAGGGAGCCCTTGGACGAATACCTGCGGCATCATAGGATTCCCGCCATTTCGGATGTCGACACGCGGGCTTTGGTACGTCACATTCGAAGCCGGGGCGCAATGCGCGCGATCGTTTCCCTGACCGATCATGATCTGGACTCACTGGGCCGGAAGGTCAAAGATTCCCCCGAAATGGTCGGGCGCGATTTGGCAAGCCAGGTAACCACCCCTGAACGATATGAAGCCGCGAGGGAGACGGTGGATTTCGTCGAATTTTCGAACCTGGGTCCGGAGCAGTCTGCTGTCAAGACCGACTGGCATGTTGTGGCATATGATTTCGGAATCAAGACCAATATTCTTCGCGACCTGACCCATCAGGGTGCCCGCGTCACGGTCGTTCCGTCGACGACAAGCGCCGCCGAAGTTCTCGACCTCGACCCCGATGGCATATTTCTGTCCAACGGTCCGGGGGACCCGGAAGCCGTGGATTATGCGGTTCGGAACGTGCGGGAGTTGGTGGGTCAGAAGCCGGTTTTTGGAATATGCCTGGGCCATCAGATTCTGGCTCTTGCGCTGGGCGCCCGGACGTTCAAATTGCCGTTCGGACACCATGGCGGCAACCATCCGGTGATGCATATCGACAGCGGTCGTGTGGAGATCACGGCACAGAATCACGGCTTTGCGGTGGATGCGGAGAGCCTCGACGACGATGAGGTCCGGATTACCCATCTGAATCTCAACGACCAGACCATCGAGGGCTTCGAACACCGAAAGCTGCCCGTTTTCAGCGTGCAATATCATCCGGAAGCCTCTCCGGGTCCGCACGATTCCTACTATTTGTTCCACAAGTTTTTCAACAACATCCGCGATGCCAAAGCGCAGTGACATCTCGAAGATTCTGATCATCGGTTCGGGCCCGATCGTTATTGGACAGGCGTGCGAGTTTGACTATTCGGGCACACAGGCCTGTAAGGCCTTGCGCGAGGAAGGCTACGAAATTGTCCTGGTCAATTCGAATCCGGCGACGATCATGACCGATCCGGACCTGGCTGACCGTACGTATGTGGAGCCGCTGACGGCTGAATTTCTGAAACAGATTATCGCACGCGAAAAGCCGGACGCTTTATTGCCCACTGTCGGTGGACAAACGGCCCTGAACCTTGCTGTTGAGCTGGCCGAGACTGGAGTGCTCGAAAAGCACAATGTGGAGATGATCGGCGCCAAGCTCATGGCGGTCAAATTGGCCGAAGATCGTTTGCTCTTCAAGGAAGCCATGAAGGAGATCGGTCTGGCAACCCCGGAAAGTGCCGTCGTCGCCAACATGCGAGAAGCTGAGTGTATCGTTGAGCAGATCGGTTTTCCCGCTGTGATTCGACCTTCGTTTACTCTTGGCGGAATCGGGGGTGGTGTTGCGTTTAACAGTGAGGAATATCAGGAGACTGTTCAACGCGGTCTTGATTTGAGCCCTGTGCATCAGGTGCTGGTTGAACGGTCGGTGATTGGCTGGAAGGAATACGAGCTGGAAGTAATGCGGGACGTGAAGGATAACGTCGTCGTCATTTGCTCGATCGAGAACATCGATCCGATGGGTGTGCATACCGGTGATTCCCTAACGGTCGCGCCCGCCCAGACACTGACGGACAGAGAGTACCAACGCTTGCGGGACGCGGCGGTTGCTGTGATTCGTAAGGTCGGCGTGGAAACAGGGGGATCGAATATTCAGTTCGCCGTGAATCCTGATGACGGGCAATTGGCGGTCATCGAGATGAATCCGCGCGTGTCTCGCAGTTCGGCCCTCGCTTCGAAAGCGACCGGTTTTCCAATTGCCAAAATCGCTGCCAAGCTCGCGATCGGATATACGCTGGATGAAATCCCAAACGATATTACCCGGAAGACGCCGGCGTCATTCGAGCCCATGTTGGACTACGTTGTTGTGAAGATCCCAAAGTGGGCTTTCGAAAAATTCAAGGACGCGGAGCCGGTCCTCGGTACGCAGATGAAATCGGTCGGCGAGGTCATGGCGATCGGGACTACGTTCAAGGAAGCCCTGCTCAAGGGCGTGCGATCGCTGGAAACAGGACGAAATCCGGGATCCGAAAAGACAGACACGGAGCGCGTGAGGCAAAATCTGACCACACCGAACCCGGACCGATTTCACTACGTGATGTACGCGCTCTCGAACGGAATGCCGGTCCGGGAAATCGTCGAACTGACCGGAATCGATCCGTGGTTTCTGGACGAGATGCGGGAGATAGTGGAACTGGCCGAGCGCATCCACAATAAAGACACACTTGATGCCGAGCTGTTGCTGGAGGCAAAACGGGCCGGTTTCTCAGACCACCGCTTGGCGTCACTCCGTGCGACGGGCGTATCGGAAATCACCGCCGCTCGTCGGAAGTTCTCTGTAAAGCCAGTGTACAAACGTGTCGACACGTGCGCTGCAGAGTTCGAGTCATTCACTCCCTATTTGTATTCGACGTACGAAAGCGAATCCGAATCAGACCCTACAGACGCCAGAAAAATCATGATCCTCGGGAGCGGGCCGAATCGCATTGGGCAGGGGATCGAGTTTGACTACTGTTGTTGTCACGCGTCGTTTGCGCTGAAGGAAGCGGGTTGCGAGACCATCATGGTCAACTGTAACCCGGAAACGGTATCGACGGACTACGATACGTCCGATCGCCTCTATTTCGAACCCTTGACGCTGGAAGACGTAATTCACATCGTCGAGGAGGAGCAGCCTGCCGGCGTCGTTGTGCAGTTCGGCGGACAGACACCGTTGAACCTCGCCCTCGATCTGCAGGCTGCAGGAGTGCCGATCATCGGAACGTCTCCGCAATCGATCGATCTGGCCGAGGACCGTGAGCGTTTCGGCCGTCTCCTGACTGAGTTGGATATCCGGCAACCTCCGAACGGCATCGCCGCTTCCCTGGAAGAGGCACGTGCGGTTGCCGAGGAGATCGGCTACCCGGTCCTCTTGCGGCCGTCCTATGTGCTTGGCGGGCGCGCGATGGTGATCGCTTACGACGAGCGTGCACTCGATGCGTACATGGCCGAAGCCGTAGAGGCGTCGCGGGCACGACCCATTCTGATCGACCGTTTCCTGGAAGATGCGATGGAAATCGATGTCGACGCGCTCTCCGACGGCAAGCGGGTCGTGATCGGTGGCATCATGGAACATATCGAAGAAGCCGGCGTGCATTCCGGTGACAGTTCCTGTGTTCTGCCGACCTACCAATTGAGCGACGCGCATCGGAAGACGATCCAGCGCTATACCGTCGATCTTGGGCTTGCGCTGAACGTCGTCGGCTTGATGAACGTGCAGTTTGCCGTCCAGATGGATGCGGTCTATGTTTTGGAGGTCAATCCGCGGGCCTCGCGCACGGTCCCGTTCGTCAGCAAAGCCACCGGTGTCCCACTGGCGAAGGTAGCGGCCCGCATCATGTTGGGAGAGAGCGTCGACTCGTTCAACCTGCCTGATGAGTTGTCGGTTTCCCAATATTTCGTCAAGTCGCCTGTCTTTCCATTTGCCCGGTTTCCTGGAGCCGATCCGATACTCGGTCCTGAAATGAAATCTACCGGTGAGGTAATGGGTATCGACGACACTTTCGGCAAGGCATACATCAAAGCCCAGATCAGTGCTGGAACCGTCCTTCCCCGTTCAGGCACCGCATTCTTGAGCGTCAACCAGCAAGATAAAAGATTCGTCGCGGACATCGCGGCAGAATTGCTGTCGATGGGATTCAAAATTATGGCGACCTCGGGTACGGCGAACGTATTGAAACTGGCGGGCATTGAAGCGATTCCGACTTACAAAGTGAATGAAGGCCGTCCGCACATCGTTGACCGGATCAAGAGCGGGGAAGTTGACCTGGTCATCAATACACCACTTGGCCGCGAGTCTTTCTTCGACGAAAAAGCAATACGGAGCGCCGCGATGCACTACCGCATTCCGTGTATTACAACTTTCTCGGGCGCCCTGGCGGCCGTCAACGGCATTCGGGATCTCCAACGGGAATCCCTTACCGTTTGCAGCCTTCAGGAATACCACTCTCAGACCGGGTCGACTCTACGCAAATCGTAAATACTCAGCGGTGGTTAAACCTCCGGACATATCGCTCGTCCAAAAGAATATGTGGAATAATCCACCCGAGGTGAAGGTGTCATGAGATCGACCCTGCTGTCGATTCCGCTTATGTTTGTCGTAACTGTTGTTGCGAACGCCCAAAGCAGCTGGTTGGGTCTGTCGGTCAACGACGGCTCCGATTCCGGAGTGCGTGTTGTTGAGGTGGAGGCAGGCAGCCCGGGGGCTGACGCCGGTCTCGAAGCCGGAGATCTAATTCTCGAATTCGATGGAATGCGGGTTGTCGGTGCGCGTCAGTTCACGCGTGTCGTTCGGGAAACCCCGGTTGGCAGACTTGTGACCGTGAGAATTCTACGCAGCAGCAATGAGCACACGCTCCAGTTGACAACCCGAGCCCAGTCCGGGTTTCGAGGTTTCCCGGATTTTGTTCCGGGAACTCTCGGAGATCTAGCCGGCCGAGTGCGCCGCGCTTTCCCCGACATCCAGATTTCGATGTCGGTGTCAAACATGGGCATTCAGATTGATGGAATGACCTCTGAGCTCAGAGAGTTTTTCGGAGTCGACCCAGAGATCGGTGTCCTTGTCGTCTCTGTCGAGCCTGAATCAGGGGCGAGTTCGGCCGGCGCGCGTGTCGGCGACGTCATCATCACCGTGGATGGCAGAGATATCGCTTCTCCATCGGATTTCGGCCGGCGTGCCTTCCGGAATCGGGATTCTGTGGCTCTCACCCTCGTGAGAGACCGCTCCGAATTGGAAGTGACCCTTGACCTCACACCCTCTGACAACTGATTTTCTCCGCGTCCTCGGGCTAGCTGTGAATTCCAGCAACGTTGTAAACACCAGGCAACCGAGAAATCGGTGGTTTGTATTGGATGCGGCCGTGTAGTCGATGCTCATTGTAGTGGGTGAGGTAGATCGGTAACACGTCGGATCGTTCGTTCGAGGTCCTGTAGACTCGGAAGTAGGCCCACTCGCGCAGCAGCGTCTGGATGAATCGTTCCGCTTTGCCGTTGGTTTGAGGCCGGTACGGGCGAGTGAATCGTTTACGAATGTTGAGTTCGTGACATCGTTTCAAGAATGTTTTGGCACGATAGCAGGAGCCGTTATCGGTGAGTACGCGCTGGACGGTAATACCGAACCGGGCGAACCATCGGATGGCGCGATCCAGGAACGCGACCGCACTGTGTTGGCGTTCGTCAGCTAAGACCTCCGCATAGGCGAGGCGGGAATAGTCGTCCACGCAAACGTGGACGTACTCCCAACCCGCACCTTCGGAATCCTGTCGTGGGTTGTCGGTGACGCGGTGACCCGGCCGCCAGAATCGCCCTAACTTCTTGATATCCAAATGCAACATCTCTCCCGGCCCATCATGTTCGTATCGCACCACCGGTTCGGGTGGGTCCAGATTCTTCAACTGGGACAGGCCTTGTCGTTGCAGCACCCCCGCGACTGTGGATCGTGGCAGCTTGAGCTGATTCGCAATCCGAAGCGCTGTCATTCGGTATTGGGTTCGCATCTCCACGATTAGATCCACCCCGTCCTTGCCCATCCGATGGTGTAACATCCGAGGTTCGCTCGATAAGTCGTTTAAACCCGCTTCGCCCCAATCGCGGTACCGTCGGACCCATTTGTATACCGTGCTCCGACTGACTCCAAATTGCTCGGCTACTGAAGATACCGAAGCGCGCTCTTCAATCACTCGGATCGCCATCAATGCTCGACTCTTCGGGCAGGTTCTTGCATTCTTGTGAAGGTTCATACGGGCTCTCTCCTTGGGCTGATCGGTTTAGGTCCCAATCAGCTTCTCGGATTTAGCCCGTGTGAACAACCTTCACAGAATTCACAGCTAGCGTCCTGAGTCGGAAGTTCGAGACAGACCCAGTTGCGACCCCCGGACCGTGGCTGTAGTCGGGGAAAACCCGCCGGGGTCTGGCCACTCGTTGTAAGATGCATTGTCCCGGTGTGGTTTCTCTCGGCGGTCCGGACCATTCTTAATGCCTTTCGACAGCCTGCACGACTTCGTCACGTACCTGGAAGCGAACGGGAAGCTGCGCCGCATCCGGGCCGAAGTCAATCCCATGCTTGAGGCTGGAGAAATTGCCCGGCGCGTCCTGAACGAAGGTGGGCCGGCCCTCTTGTTCGAGCGTCCTGCCGGATCAAAGTTCCCACTGCTAATGAACCTGTTTGGAACCACGGACCGTGTGGTTGATGCACTGGGACAGGAGCCCGAGGCTGTGGCAGAAGAACTACTGGAAGCTGCCCGGGGCATCAATCCTCCGTCACTCGGGAAACTTTGGGGATCACGACGGACCATCATTAAAGCCATGCGATCACAACCTCGGGCCCGCAGTCAGGCCGCGTGCCAGGAAGTGATCGAGGCCCCCGATCTCAATCAGTTACCGGTGGTTCAGTGCTGGCCCGGTGACGCGGGAAGATTTATTACCTTTGGGGCGGTCATCACACGACACCCCGAGACGCAGCGTCGAAATTTTGGCCTGTATCGCATGCAGGTCTTCGATCAGAGCTCTACTGGAATGCACTGGCAGAGTATGAAAGGAGGCCGGGGGCACTACTGGGAAGCGGAAAGACGCGGTGAAGACCTCGAAGTTGCAGTCGTCATCGGCTGCAACCCCATCCTCATGATAGCGGCCATACTCCCCCTTCCGGAGGACATGGATGAGGTGGCTTTTGCGGGTTTTTTGAGAGGGCGCGGGGTCTCGATGACACCGGCGACGTCGATTCACGCCCTGGTGCCCTCAGACGCCGAATTCGTCCTGGAAGGCGTCGTACCGGTGGGTGAACGCCGGGTCGAAGGCCCTTTTGGCGACCACTTCGGACACTATTCAGACTCGGCCCAGTTCCCGGTCTTTCACGTGCGACGGTTGACGCGGCGGCAACACCCGATCTATGTGGCGACGGTTGTCGGGAAGCCCCCGCAGGAGGACAAGTTTATCGGCATGGCAGCCGGCCGGATGATCGGTCCGCTGATTCGATTGATTAATCCCAACATCGTTCAAATGCACGCGTACGTCGGAGCTGGCTTTCATAACCTTCTCGTGGTGGCCGTTGAGGAGCGTCATCCCCGTGAAGTCCTGAAAACGGCGATGTCATTGCTCGGGACGGGACAGCTATCTCTGACGAAAGTGATGATTCTCGTCAGGGGCGACCAGAATCCTGCTGATTTCCGTCGTGTCCTTACCGAGGTCTGGCACCGCAGTAAACTGGACGATCGTGTGCTGTTACTCCCCGTAGCGCCCCTCGACACACTGGATTTCACCTCGTTCAAGATGCACGTCGGGAGCAAGCTGGTGATTGACGCGACGGGCCCCGTATTGCAGACCGATCACCCTGTGCTGAGGGATGCGCCCGATCGGTTTGATTCCCGCGTCGAAGGTTGGAAGCTTCTTGACGGCGGATGGTTGATCGTCGTCGTCAGTCAGGGGGCAACTGATGTGCTCGAACGGCTGATCAAGGCGTCGCTTGGTGTCGGCTTCATTGTGGCGGTCAGCAGCGATGTTGATCTGGAGGACGACGAGAACCTGCAATGGGGCATATTCACGCGTTTCGACCCGGCCCGTGACATGATCTTCGAGACCCAGGAATTCGTAGGGGCCCGTCCCGTATATGGCGGATGTGTCGGAATAGATGCCACGTGGAAGGTAGGCTATCCCGCGCCGCTGGAAATGGATGAGGCGACGGTGAGGCTCGTCGACCGGCGGTGGGATGAATATCGGAAATAGTTAACCGCGAGGGATATGGGGCACTTGACCTAGGAGCCTGCGCGGCAGAAGGACCGGAATTGGGCGGATAAAGATTGAAGATAGGACATGCCACGAACCTATCGAACCTATATCCCAGAACAGAGCCTGCTGATGCCGCCGTCGCTGAGGGATTGGCTGGCCGAAGATCACCTGTCGTACTTCATATCGGATGCGGTGGACGCCATGGATTTGAGCGCGTTCGAGCAGCGGTATGGAACGGACGGACCGGGCAATCAGGCGTACGATCCGCGGATGATGGTGAAGGTGCTGATCTACGGGTACGCGACGGGAGTGTTCTCGTCGCGGAAAATCGCGGCGAAGTTGACCGACGACGTGGCGTTCCGGATGTTGGGAGCGGAGAACTTTCCCGCGCACCGGACGATCTCGGATTTTCGCAAACTGCATCTTGAGGAGTTCGGGAACCTGTTTGTGCAAGTGGTGATGATGGCGCGGGAAGCGGGACTGGTGAAGATGGGGACCGTGGCGGTGGACGGGACCAAGATGCGGGCGAATGCGGGCAAACGCAAAGCGATGAGCTATGAACGCATGAAAAAGCAGGAGACCGAATTGGGTGAACAGATTCGGGATCTGTTGAACCGGGCCACCGCGACCGATGAGGACGAAGATCAGCGTTACGGCTCCGACCGGCGCGGCGACGAACTGCCCGACGGGTTGTCGACGCGCAAGAAGCGCCTGGCCACGATCCAGGCGGCAATGAAGCGGCTCGAAGACCGTCAGATGGCCGCGGACCAGGAAGCGGGCCGGAACGGGGAAGATCACAAGCCCGGATGCGGAAAGAAGCCATACAAACGTCCGATGGGAGAACCCAAGCCGACGGCCCAGAACAACTTCACAGATCCGGAAAGCCGGATCATGAAGACCTCTACCGAAGGTTTCCAGCAATGCTACAACGCGCAGGTGGTGGTGGATTCCGAGGCCCGGATCATCGTGGCGACAACGGTGAGCGACAATGCCTCGGACGTGGGGCAGTTGAAACCCAACCTGGATGCGCTGAACGACAATCTGGGAGAGCGTCCCGCCCGCGTCCTGGCCGATGCGGGATATCGATCCGAGTCGAATCTGGGGATGTTGGAACAACGTAAAATTGACGGGTATGTTCCGATGGGACGCGAGAAGGATCTGGCCGATGCGCCACTCCCACCCCAAGACACTGCGTTTGGCCGGATGGTGAGAAAGATGCAAACCAAGCGTGGGCGTGATCGCTACCGGGCCCGAAAGCACATCGGTGAGCCACCGTTCGGGTGGATCAAGTCGGTGCTCGGATTCCGACAGTTCAGCCTACGCGGTTTGGACAAGGTGACCGGTGAGTGGAATCTGGTCACTCTGGCGGTCAACTTACGACGAATGAACGGGATGATCGAATGGGCATAATCCGGAAAACCGGAACCCGGCAAACTCGCTACACGGCCAACTACTGGTGTCCGTACCGCTCTGAACTTGTCGTATCGGAGAAATCGATCCCTTCTCCTCCGAAGACCCTCTCAAATTCCAATGAATCCGACTTCTTCGCGCTCTGCCGCGCAGACTCCTAGCTCAACATTTCGAAGTGCCCTACTAAGTAGCTATACTAGAGACATGGCAGAGAGAAACAAACTGCAGGTCCAGTGCACGTGCTGTGACGCGGCTTTGACTGTCGATTCACTCACCGGCGATGTCCTGTTTACGAAGCAGCCCAAGAAGAAAACCGTTTCGTTTGAGGATGCCGTGAGTCAGGTCAGAAAGGATCAGGAGACGGCATCAGACAGGTTCGATCAGGCGTTCGAGGTCGAGAAAGGCCGGAAGGACCTGATCAACAAGAAGTTCAAAGAGGCCATGGACCGTGCCGACGAGTTGGAGATGCCTGTCCGGGACATCGACCTCGATTGAGAAGCGGGGAAGGAGGCATTTCTCTTAGAAAATCTTCCTTCCCAAACTGCCGGGCTTAATGACCTGTACCCCCCAAATCGGGGCCAGCGCCGATGGGTCTTGCGGAGATCGAGGCGCGAGACGGAAGTCGATGTCTTTACATCGACGACGGCTCGTAACGACGATATCGCCGGCAACCCCATCGGCCCAGAGGGTTCGGGCGAAACGGCAATGTCTTCGTCGTCGTCAGCTCCTCGCAATGTAGGAGCATTTACTCGTCGCCGCGACGTCGTGTCGTCACGTTGTTGCCTCCTGGAATCCAACGCCGTTTGGCCCGAACGCTGGTCCCGATTTGGGTGGTACAGGCCACTAGTCTTTACTCGCATCTGCCCTGGACCCTGCGTTCGCCTTCTGGTCTCGAAGGACTGCCCTGCGTGAGAGCTTGACCTTATTGCCTTCCATAGCGATGACCTTCACCATTAATTGGTCGCCTTCGTTGAGCTCGTCGCGTACCTCACGGATACGGTGCTCGGCGATTTCCGAGATGTGGAGCAGTCCGTCCGTGCCCTGGAAAATTTCGACGAAAGCACCGAAGTCTACAATCCTCACGACTTTACCCAGATAAGTCTTGCCAATCTCCGGGGTGGCTGTCAGATCTTCAATGATCCCAATGGCTTTCAGGGCCGACGGTCCGTCAGAGGATGCGACGTTGACCGTGCCGTCGTCGTTGACATCAATCTTGACACCGGTCCGTTCTACGATCGAACGGATCATCTTCCCGCCCGGGCCAATCACGTCTCGGATCTTATCGACCGGAATCTTGAGTGAATGGATCCGGGGTGCGTACGGTGAGATGTCTTCCTTGTGAGAGACGATCGCTGTGTCCATCTTGTCAAGAATATGCATCCGGCCACCCTTGGCCTGTTGCATTGCCTTGGACATGATTTCGAACGTGACGTTCGTGATCTTGATATCCATCTGCAGGGAGGTAATGCCCTCGCGCGTTCCCGCAACCTTAAAGTCCATGTCACCGTAATGGTCTTCAGCGCCGGCTATATCGCTGAGCACAGCATATTTCTCGCCTTCCGACACCAATCCCATGGCGACTCCCGCAACGGGCCGCTTGATTGGAACACCCGCCTCCATCAAGGCAAGGCTCGCTCCACACACCGTTGCCATCGAGGACGATCCGTTGGATTCCAGGATTTCCGATACTACGCGGACCGTATACGGGAATTCCTCTTCGCTCGGGACCATCGGCAGGATGGCCCGCTCAGCCAGGTTGCCATGTCCCATTTCGCGGCGGCTCGTCCCCATCATTCGGCGCACTTCGCCTACCGAAAACGGAGGGAAATTGTAGTGCATCAGAAATCGTTTAAAGGACTCACCCTCCAACCTGTCCATTCTTTGAGCATCGTTCGATGTTCCCAGTGTGGCCGTCACCAGTGCCTGGGTTTCTCCCCGTGTGAAGATAGCCGAACCATGGGTGCGCGGCAAGACACCTGTCTCGATCCAGATGGGTCGGATCTCGTCACTCGACCGGCGGTCGGGGCGCGTGTTGTTGTGGAGAATCTGGTCTCGGAAGATCTTCTCTTTGAGTGCGCTGAACGCGCTTTTGACTCCTGTAAGGGTTTCTTCCTCAACCTCACCAAAGCTTTCAATGGTCTTGGCCTTGGCATTGTCCACTTTCGCATAGCTGGTAAGTTTGTCGTACTTTTGAGTGTTGAGCGCGTCTTCGAGTTCGTCGCGAATGAGCCCTTCAACCTTGCTTACGATGTCCTCGCTCACTGCGGGCAGTTGAAACTCAATTTTCTCCGGCCGGACCTTGTCGTAGAGTTCCTGTTCCATTTCGATAATCTGTTTGACCGAATCGTGGCCGAGGGATATCGCTTCGATCATCACCTCTTCAGAAACCTCGTCCGCCCCGGCCTCGACCATCGTGACGCCATGTGCGGTCCCGGCAACGACCAGATTCATCCGGCTTTCTTCCAGTTGGGCGTAGGTCGGATTGACGACGTATGTCCCATCAATCAGACCGACGCGAACGGCAGCGATCGGCTGCGTAAATGGCAAGACGGAAAGGTAGAGTGCCGTCGACGCGCCCAGGATACTCAGTGTTGACGGGTCATTGTCCTCGTCCGCCGAGAGGACCATCGCGATGACCTGTGTTTCGTTTCGATAACCCTCGGGAAACAACGGTCGAATCGGCCTGTCGATCATGCGGCTGGTGAGAACCTCACGCTCTCCGGGTCTGCCTTCGCGTTTGAAAAAGCCGCCCGGAATCTTTCCCGCCGCGTAAAAATTCTCTTTGTGGTCGCAGGTGAGTGGAAAGAAGTGAGCATTCGCGCTGGCTTCCTTGGCACCACATGCGGTGACGAGTACGATTGTATCTCCATAACGGATGTAGGCGGCACCGTCGGCTTGAGTGGCGAGCTTTCCAATTTCTATCGACAACTCCCTGTTGCCGATCATTCGACTTACTTTATGCACATTCATAGTTGTGTGAACTTCCTTTTGTCGGCCCTGACGCGGGTCGGAGGCAAGAAACGACGAAACATTCTGAAATCAGACCCGTCGCCGTGCGCCCTAATGGTGTTGTCTCGGGGTGCCATATTGACTGGATTGGAGCGATCGATCGGAGTTCTCGGACAGGATCTGGGCCGGCTACTTGCGGAGCCCAAGCTTTTTAATGACCTCTTTGTAACGACCCACTTCGTGTCGTTTGAGGTACTCAAGCAGGCGACGCCGCCGGCCGACAAGTTTCAGAAGCCCTCGGCGGGAGGCATGATCCTTCTTGTGTGTCTTGAAATGCTCAGTCAGGTATGAAATTCTTTCACTGAGTATCGCGATCTGAACTTCCGGCGACCCCGTATCCGAAGGATGGATTCGATATTGGTCGATGATCGAGCCTTTGGATTCCGTCGTCAGAGCCATTCTTTACGTTCTTTTCTCCCTCAAAATTTGAGAATTTAGAGTAACACAACTCGGGGGTGCGCCCAACCTCTATCAACGGCTGCAATGGCTATAAGTTGGCCTTTTTTGTTGAAGATGCGGAGAGGCGAGCTGTCTAGATCAGTCGGCACCGCGCGCCCGTGCTGGATACGCTTTTCGAACTCCGGTCCAATGTCAATCCGGGTGAGATTCGCCATCAATTCCTCAGGAGGAATGACGTCATCCCAGGAGGCGGTATTCGGCCCAATCGCTTCCCCGATGTCAAACGCCCCGGCCCGCGTCCGTCGGAGAGAGAACAGATGACCGCCCGTCTCGAGTTTTTCGCCGAGGTCCCGAGCGATGCTTCGGATATAGGTGCCGGTCGAACAGACAACTCTGAAGGCGACACGGGCCGCCTCGAACGTCTTGAGCTCGAAAGCCAGGATCTCGACCGGAACGGGTTTCAGATCCAACGGACGGCCTTTGCGCGCAAGTTTGTAGGCTCTCACGCCCGCAATCTTCTTCGCGGAATAATCGGGTGGAATCTGTTGGATCGTTCCTGTGAGTGATGCCATCGCCTCTAGTAGACTCTCACGACTGACATTGACCGGTTTCGGCTCACCCAGAGGATCACCCTCGAAATCGCACGTCGTCGTCGCCCAGCCCAATCGGATCTCACCGGTATATTCCTTGGGTGCAGTCGGAATGAAGCGGGCCAGCCGAGTCGCCTTTCCGAGAGTCAGAGGAAGCACTCCCGTCGCTGCCGGGTCCAGGGTGCCCAGATGCCCCACATGGCGGGTTTCCAAGCGTTTCCGCACCCGGCTCACGACGTCATGGGACGTCATTCCCACGGGCTTGTCAATAACGAGGACTCCGTTCAACTGGACGTCAAATCGGATCCACCATAGCGAGGTGGGCTTACAGGGAAAGCATTGGAATCCATTTCGTTTTGAATCGAAGAGACGATGTGTCGCTGTACGGTTCGAAGCGAACCCACCATTTGACACCCGGCCGCTTTTCGGTGTCCGCCACCACCGAATCTTTCAGCAACCGTCGACACGTCGACTTCATTCTTGGACCTCATGCTGACGCGAAATGATCCGTCTTCCAGCTCGCGAAGAAGCACAGCGACTTCGATCCCGGCGATCGTCAGCGGATAGTTGGCCAAGCCTTCGATGTCGTCGCCATCCGCGATTCCCAGGTCATCCTGCAGAAGTACGGTGGAGACGACTCTGCGGCTGGCATCGAACTCCATAGCGTTCAGGATCTTCCCCATTGCCCGGACCTTCTGAATCGGGTTGGTGTGGAACACCTGCAGTGCGATTCCGGATACGTCTGCGCCATTGTCTGCCAGTTCAGCCGCCAAGCGAAACGTGTCGCCCGTTGTTGATGAAAACTGGAACGAACCGGTATCCGTCAGTACGGCAACGTATATGTTAGTCGCAATCTGGGGCGTCATCTTGAGGCCCAGAGCTTTCATCAGACGATAGATCATCTGACCGACTGCGCAGGCGGAGGGATCGATCCAACTCACATTTCCAAACGGCTTCGTAGAGTGGTGATGGTCAATGTTAACGATGATGCCTTGATTCAACCCTTCAATTCCCGGACGGTCAATGTTGCCGCATTCCAGGACGAACGTCACCTCGTGAGATTCTCCCCGGCGACTGGCCACGCGGACCTGATCCGCGCCAGGCAGGTAAACATAGCGGGCGGGTACGGGGTCTCGACTGAGCATTTCGACGTTCTTGCCGAGTGCTTGAAGGATCAAGGTGAGTGCGAATTGGGAACCCAGGGAGTCGCCGTCGGGACGCACGTGGCTGACGACAAGGAAGTCCGTATGCGATCGTATCGTTTCGACGACTGCCTGAATCATCGTTCCTCGGAATCAATCTTAGAAAGAAGCTCTTCGATTCTCATTTCCTTTTCAACCGACTCGTCGTAATCGAACGTCAGATCCGGGGTTCTCTTAAGGTGCCTCAGCCGGTGACTCAACTGTCTACGTAGAAAATTCTTGGCGGAATCAAGCCCTTCGAGAGCCGTCTTGCGTTCCCCCTCAGCAGCCCCTGCGGTGCTGACATAGACGCGCGCGTGTCTCATGTCGTTTGACATACGTATGTGCGTCACCTGAACCATCCCCACGCGCGGGTCGTCGATCTCACTTTCTATCAGTGCCCCGAGTTCGGTCCGCAGCTGTTGTGCCAGCCGGTCCAGTCTTTTCTGTTCAGCCACTAGAGGAGCTCGATATTTCCGTTGACCGTACAGTCGGGCAAGATCCGCTCGACCTCATCGAGGGCAAGGTTCAACTGCTGTTCCAAGTAAGCTGCGTCGGGACCAATACTGACGATGCCGACCCCTGCCCGTTGCCAGCGGTCTTGAAATTCCAGTTCAGAAACAGCAACGTTGAAGCGTTTGCGTAAGCGATCCTTGAGGCTACGCAAGGCCATTCTTTTGTCTTTTAGTGAATGTGCGTAAGGGATATGGACGTCGAGTTGGAGCAGCCCGATATGCATGAGAAGAACCGACGAGTGGTCCGCGACAAGTCAAACCGATCAAAGCAAATGGCATGCGCCGCCTCGTCACGGGTCAGGTGTCTCTTGTCACTGGTGCAGCAATTGCTGCGCCCTAAATTCCAATCTCCGCAGCGACTTGCTCAGTGGAGAAGGCCTCAATAACGTCTCCAACTTTAACGTCGTTGTAACCCTGCAATCCGATGCCGCATTCGTAACCGGAACGGACCTCGGCAGCATCTTCTTTGAATCGTTTCAGCGATCCAATTCTGCCTTCAAAAATGACGATGTTATCACGCAACAATCTGACTTGTGCGTTACGGACAACGCGGCCGTCAGTAACGTAACTGCCGGCAATCGTTCCGATTTTCGGAACGCGGAAGGTATCGCGAATCTCCGCAGTGCCCATGAATGTTTCTTTCACAATCGGATCCAACACACCTGCCATCGCCTGCTTCATTTCGTCGACGACGCTATAAATGACGGTGTGCAATCGGATGTCCACGTTCTCGTGGGCCGCGATTTCCGCGGATTTCTTCTCGGGACGGACATTGAAGCCGACGATAATCGCATTCGAGGTTGCTGCCAGGAGTACATCGTACTCGGTGATTGCGCCGACAGCGGCGTGTATGATCCGAACCTTGACCTTAGCTGTCTCGAGCTTGTTCAGCATTTCGGTTAGGACCTCCGTCGATCCCTGCACGTCGCCCTTCAACACGATTGGGACTTCCTTGACTTCGCCCTTTTCCATTCGCATATGCAGCTGATCCAATGTCAGACGGGACTTTTTCGCAAGGGCCACTTCTCGCAACTGCTCCTGACGGAACTGTGAAATCTGGCGAGCCTTCGTATCGTCGGTGATCACCTGGAAAGTATCTCCGGCCATTGGGAGTCCTTGAAGACCCAGCACTTCGACAGGAACCGACGGGCCCGCAGTGGCGACCTGGTTTCCGTGTTCGTCATACATCGCACGAACCTTGCCATATACGGCGCCGACAATGAAATTGTCGCCGACTTTCAGGGTGCCATTCTGCACCAGCATCGTCGCGACGTTTCCTCGCCCCCTGTCCAGTTTTGCTTCAAGCGCCGTGCCCATCGCCGGAAAATTCGGATCTCCTTTGAGTTGCCGCATATCGACGACGAGAAAGATCATTTCCAGGAGGAGGTCGAGATTGGTCTTTTCCTTGGCTGAAACTTCGACCGTGACGGTGTCCCCGCCCCAGTCTTCAGCCAGGACATCCTTCTCAGCAAGCTCGCGTTTGACCTTGTCTACGTTGGCGTTCGCAACATCGATTTTGTTGATCGCAACCATAAGAGGCACGTTGGCCGCTTTTGTATGGGATATCGATTCCAAGGTCTGTGGCATGACGCCGTCGTCGGCCGCCACCACCAGAATAACGACGTCTGTGACCGAAGCCCCTCGCGCTCTCATCAGGGTGAAGGCCTCGTGACCCGGTGTATCGAGGAAAGTAATTTTGCGCTCGCCTACCTGCACCTGGTATGCGCCGATATGCTGGGTAATGCCCCCGTGTTCCGAATCGGTCACCCGCGACTCTCGGATCGCATCCAGAAGGGACGTTTTGCCATGGTCGACATGTCCCATAATCGTGATCACTGGAGGGCGCTCCTCCATGTTTTCCGGTTCGCTCACCTCGACGGCTTCCAGCATGACGCTCTCTTCGAACGTGACGAAATCGGCTTCCGCATTGAAATCCTTGCAGAGCTCGACGGCCAATTCCTTGTCCAGGGTCTGATTGATCGTCGCGAACATGCCGCGGTCCATCAGTTTTTTGATGATGTCTTTGGACCGCGCATCCAGCTTTTCGGCCAGATCCTTAACCGTGAGGTTTTCCGTCAGGGTGACCCGACGGAATTTGCGGACTTCTTCCGGCTTCGCTTGGGGCATCGGTCGTCGTACCATCGTGCGGGCGACCCTCTGGGCCCGGGTCGGTCTCGGACGGTCGCGACGTGTGTCATGTCGGGGCGGTACGGGACCTCGGGGGCGATGAGGAACCGAACTTCCGTGTCCAGGGCGCACGGGTGCGGATCGAGGATCACGCGTTGGAATGGGTCTGCGGCCCCGGGCGGGTACCGGTCGGTTCTGTTGGCGAAGTCGTTCCTGAGCCAACTGCTGCATGGTCTTGCGGGCTTCGACCGGATGCGCCGGGGCTACAGGTTTCTGGGCAGCAGGTACTTTGGTTTCCGCTTCGGTATCGGCTGGCTTTTCTGGCGTCCGAACAGGAGGCGCCGCAGCGACGGCCGGCGTGGGTTGAGCGTTTCTAGATTCTTCACCGATCTCAAGCGATTCGTCTGGCATTTCAGCGGTGATCGGTGGTGGGAGTGCTTCAACGGGTTCGGCAGGCTTTGGCTTGGCCTTGACCAAATTGGGTTCGCGCGTTATTTTTTGCGGCTTTTCCTCATCGGGTTTACTCTCAGTTTTTACGGGCTTGCGGGTCCCAGCCTTGGCCTTCCGCGCCTTCGTCTTTCTCTTGGGTTTTTCAATAACGAGAACGCCGAGGGTTTGCCTCAGCTGCTCTGCCATGCGATCTTCGACCGTGTTGGAGTGTGATGTGACCGGTGCACCCAGGAGCTGTAACTCTCGAATCACTTCGCTATTGTCGCGATTGAGCTCCCGCGCTAGCTGGTAGACTCGCAACTTACTCATTCCGTAACCTTAACCTCGATGCGGTAGAAATCCAAAAAATCAGAATACCATGTTGGCCTGTGAAGTGATCAATGGACACATCACTACCCGTTGCTTCACCCTTCTCTTCACCATGACCCCACCGCACCGGATTTGAGCTCAAGTGTCTGTGTCATTGTGTCTCTATTTGTTGCCGAGGCCCTCGGCAACTTCTGCACCCTCAGCGGGCAAAGCTGTGGCGACACTGCTCCCCTCGGTCTCCAATGCGTCACCGCCCACGGACGGTGGACCGGCCTCATCGGAAGTTTCAGGTGTCGGGATGTCATCTATATTTTCCCGAGTACTCTCCGGCTGGAGTTTTTCCCGGTCGGTCTCAGGCACGACCTCCGGGACGACGTCCGGCTCGGCTGCGTCTTCTTCCGCGGTTTTTCCAAACATGTGTTCCTGGGTCGAGCGCTCGAGGTCGTCTTCATAGGACGGCATCGTGGCATAGTATTCGGACAGTTCGTCGCGGATCTTGTCGATCGTTTTACCGCCTATCCCCGGAAGAGCTTCCAGGTCCTCCGGCGCCAGGTCGGCCAGCTGTTCGACGGTCTTGATGTCGGCCAAAGCCAGTTTGCTGATGATGCCCGGGGTCAAACCTCCAATGGATTCCAGCGGCGTTGCTGCCTGCAGGCGACTGATCTGATCTTCGATTTCTGCGCGCTTCTCGGCTTCGCTCTTGATGTCGATTCGCCACCCGATGAGTTTTGAAGCCAATCTTACGTTCTGGCCCTTCTTACCGATCGCCAGTGAAAGCTGGCTGTCTTCGACCACGATCTCCAAGATCCGCGGCTGTTCTTGGCCTTCTCCGGTCTGTGCAGTCGACGTGTCCAAAATCGAGACACGGCTGACCTGTGCGGGGCTGATCGCATTGGTCGCAAACGTTTCAAGGTCGTCGGACCACTGGATGATGTCGATCTTTTCACCCCTAAGTTCACGGATGATCGATTGGACCCGGCTCCCTTTCATGCCGACACAAGCGCCAACCGGGTCGACGTCCCGCTCCCTTGAGGTGACGGCAATCTTGGTCCGGTCTCCAGCCTCCCGCGCAATACTTCGAATCTGCACGGTACCGTCGTAGATCTCCGGCACCTCGGTCTGGAACAAATTCTGAACAAGGAGCGAGTCCGCTCGAGAAACGATCACCTGTGGTCCTCGGGTCGTCTTTTCTACGCGAACGATGGCCACTCGCAGGCGATCACCGACCGTGAAGCTTTCCAGACGAGACTGTTCCCGGCGTGGAAGCCGGCCCTCGGTCTTACCCAATTCCACGATGACGTCGCCGTTCTCGAAACGCTTGACGATGCAGTTGACGATTTCGCCCACATGTTCGTGGTATTCGGCGTAGACGCTTTCTCTTTCGGCTTCTCGGACCTTCTGGAAAATGACCTGTTTGGCCATCTGCGCTGCAATCCGTCCCAGTCCTTCTGTCGGTTTTTGAAATTCCAGTTCGTCATCGACCTGGACACCGTCTCTGAGCGCCTGAGCTTCTTCCAGAGAGATCTCACGGGTTTCGTCTTCGACAGTATCGACGACCTTCTTAACCCCGAATACTTCAATTTCACCCGTTTCCGGATTGATTCTGGATCGAAGTTCTTCGTTAGTCTTGAAGTATTTCCGGGAGGCGGCCACGATTGCATCTTCAATGGCATCTATGACGACCTGCGAATCAATCCCCTTTTCCCGGCTTATCTGGTCAATCGTCTGGAACAGCACATTAGACATCGTTACCGACTCCTTGGACGGCGCGTCATTTCCAAGCTCCAGTCTACTTCCAAGCGTGCCTCGCGGATCACGTCGAACGGTATTTCCAGTAGCTCGCTCTCGGGCAGCTCCAGTTGAATGTTGTTTCCCCTGAGCCCTTGCAGGCGACCCTTAAAAATCTTCTGGTTGTGAAGCGGAGTTTGAGTCTGGATTCTTGCCAAATGCCCTTCGAACCGCACAAAATCGTCCATGGTGACCAGTTTGCGATCCAGACCCGGTGAAGAAACTTCCAGCGTGTAGGAACTTTGGATTAAATCTTCTACATCGAGAACCGTTCCAACCTGCTCACTGATCAGAGCGCAATCGCGGTGCGAAACCCCGTCTTCCTTGTCGATGAAAATTCGAAGCACCCGCGCTCGCCCCGAACCTTTGAGTTCAAGGTCAACCAGGTCATATCCTTCGGCAACAACAACTTCATTAACAAGCTGACGTATTTGATCCAGCTCAACTCCCATGCAAACAAAAAGTGGGCTCAGCGGCCCACTTTCGTCTACAGAAAAAGTATAGGATCGAGGGTCACTGAAATCAACCGGATAATTATCGGTAGCTTCAGATTCAGGACACTATTCGAAGACGTACTTTAGCCCGAGGATGACCATCACCGAAACGAAACCGATTGCTGCGTTGTACTCGCGGTTGATGAGATAGCAATCCAGCGAAAACGACTCGAATAATTTCGTACTCAGCCGCCGGGGCAGAAAGCAGGGGACCCTCCCGCAAAACCGTTCGAATTCCGAGCCGAAGGAATCGCGCAAATCAGCTTCTTCGCTCTTTATAACGACCGGATAGATCAGTGCCGATGGAACCAGGAGAAGCATTCCCGCGCCCAGGCTCCCGCTCATGATTGCGAAGCCCAGCGCCAACAGAAAGCTGCCGAAATACAGGGGGTTTCTCGTCATCCGGTAGGGTCCCTGCTGTGCAAGGGAGGCGTTCTTACGGATGACTCCCGCAGCGGCTCCGCGACAGATGATGCCTGCCAGGGCGATGGGAAACCCGATGGCGAGGGTCACCGTCGTGGGCTTTGCCAGGTAGAGAACGGCCGCAGCGAAAGCAAAGCCGAGCGGAACGCGTGCGCGTGCCAGCCGCTTGAGCATTAGCGTTGCGCGATAGGGAAGTTCTGGGATCGGAGTGCTTCAAAGCCCAGCCGTTTCTTACAGGCCGCATAGACTTGATCGACCGAGATTTCATTGAGGCAGTTGAGATGCTCGAGCGGACAGGCGTCTCTTGCGTAGCATGGCCGGCAATCCAACCGACGCTCGGCAACGATATCTTCCCGTTTGAATGGGCCGTTACGGTCGCTGCTGGTCGGACCGAAGATCGCAACAATAGGGACACCGACCGCGGCTGCAAAATGCATGGGTCCGGTGTCTCCTCCGACGAAAAGACAAGAACGCTCGCACAACGCAACGATTTCCGGCAGCGTAGAACTGATTTTGAGGATGTCCCCGCCCGCTGCTGCTTCGATCCGGCTGACGATGTCGTCCTCGCCCGGGCCCCACGTCAGTGCAACACGCAAGCCGTCATCCATCAGTTTTCTCGCCAACGCCCCAAAACGCTCCGGCTCCCAGCGCTTCGTGACCCAGTTGCCACCTGGGTTGATCAGGACGAAATCTTTGGCGTCACCCATTTTCCGTTCGATCGTGACCCGTGCTAAGGCTGAGGCCTCAAGCGGCACGGGCGCGTCCCAGTCCGGTGAAATACCCAGTGGCTTGAGCAGTTCCATTTGCTGGTCAATGATGTGGACACGGCGCGGCTTGACCACTTCGGTATAGAAGAAACGGCTGGCGGATTCCTTGAGGAAATCCCGTTCCCATCCGATTCGGATAGGAGCTGCCGAGAGATAGCCGACAAAAGCTGACTTCAGCAATCCTTGAAAATCGATCGTGCAGTCGTAGCCGTCGGTTCGCAGCGCCCAGACAAAATCCAGGATCTCCTTGGCGCTGCCTATGCCCGGACTGTATCGCCACTGGTAGGTGTCGATCGGCACCAGTCGTACACCCAGGCCACTCATTTCTACGACGATCTTGTTCTTTTGTTCGATCAGCCAGTCAATTTCAGCGTCGGGAAAGTGATGCAGGAGCTGGCTGACCGATGGCAGGCAGTGGACGATGTCGCCCAGGGAACCAAACTTGATGACGAGAATGCGTTTGGGCGCAGCCGACATTTTTCGGATTGTGTCTTCGGGGGCCATGGCTTTGCTGTATTAAGCAGTTCAGAAGCTACCACAAGAAGTTGAAAGTTATGAGCTAAGAGTTATGAGATTAATGCGTGTGCATCGAAGCGAGCGCCGTAATCCCAATTGTGTTGATTCCTTCAGGTCTCGCCTTCTGAGATGATGGCGCGGGTCGCTGGCCGTTCAGACCACGCGCAGAACGCGACGGAATTGGTGATCTGAATGAACGATTGAGCGCAATCTCATACTGCCATTTTCTAGCTCAAAAACAGAAGCTTCTGATCACTCGTCACGTCTCCCACGATTCCGCTCCAGTATCCGCGTCAAAGTGTCTTTTGATGAGTGACCCTTCGGATCGCCGGCGATACGAACGTCTCCACCATACCGGGCGACCTGATCGCGTTCGGGAACCGTGTCCTCGGTGTAGTCGGTTCCTTTGGCATGGACGTCGGGATGAATGAAGTCAATGACTGCTGAGACATCGAGCTCTTCGAACGTGATGACGTAGTCGACGCACTCCAGTGCGGATATCAGCGCCACCCGTTCATTCAACGTCAGGATGGGGCGCCCCGGTCCCTTGAGCTGGCGAACGGAAGCGTCGTTGTTGAGGGCTACCACGAGCACGTCTCCGTAACTGCGGGCGTCGGTGAGATAGCGGACGTGTCCGACGTGGAGGATGTCGAAGCATCCATTTGCCAGGACCACGCGTCGACCTGCAACCAGCGCCGGTAGTTCGTCAAGTCTACGGAGTTTCATTCAGTTCGCATCGGCCCCTCATCGGCCGTGACCGCTTTCTTAAGTTCTTTTCGCGTTACCGTTCGGGTTCCATGTTTCATGACGGCGATCCCTCCGGCGTAGTTAGCCAGTCGAGCGGCGTCGGAGAACGGAGCCCCTGCGGACAACGCCAGCGTAAATACTGCAATCACCGTGTCGCCGGCGCCGGTCACGTCCGCTATCTCGTCCGTACCCCATATCGGTATATGGGTCGTCTTCCGCCCGCGTTCGAATAAGGCCATCCCGTCCTTTCCGCGGGTGACCAGGAGGGCTTCATGTTTCAGCCGACGCAACAATGATCGCCCGGCTCGTTCCAGTTTGTTCGGATCGTTTCCGATGCTGATCCCGAGGGCCGCTTCGACCTCAGTTTCGTTTGGTGTTGCTGCGGTCATGCCCCGGTAGTCCCCGATGCGGTACCGCGAGTCGACTGTTACCGGGAGGGGGGTCCCCCTAAACTCGGCACTCACTTCGGGTTGAACCAATCCGTATCCATAATCAGAGATCAGCGCGGCATCCGCCTTCCTCAGACGCATGCGAAGGGCGCGGTGGATCGCAGCCCGCCCAAGGGTAGCCTTAACCGGCGCTCCGGCATCCAGTCGCAGGACCTGCTGCTGGTAGGCGTGAGCGGCTCCGGCTACGACCCGCGTTTTGGTTGGCGTCCGGTAAGATTTCAACCGGCGGATGCCGCTCGTGTCGACGTTGAGTGATGCGAAGTAGTCGATTAAATGTTGTCCTGCGTCGTCGTCTCCAACAATGCCCACGGGCACAGGCTCCCCACCCAGCGCCCAGAGATTGTGGGCGGCGTTGGCGGCGCCGCCCGGTACCATTTGCGTCTCCCGATGAGACAGAATCAATACCGGAGCCTCCCGCGATATGCGGGAGATTTCTCCGTATTCAAAAACATCTGCGATCAGGTCGCCATACACCACCACACGCCGGCCCTGAAATTTGTCAACGATGGATGCGAGCTTCATCTTCCCTTCCGTATCAGCTCTGCAGCTTCAGCCAAATCTTCGGCGAACAGGTCGGGCTGGATCTCTTCACCCTGAAATCGCTCGCGCTGCCTTTTGCCGTCGCCGGTCATTACCAGAATGGTTCGGGTGCCAGCAGCCACACCCGTTCGCACGTCGAGATAACGGTCCCCCACCATATACGAATTGCTGAGATCGATTCCTAACTCCTTGTGGCCTCTGTAGAGCATTCCAGGTCGAGGTTTCCGGCAGGGGCAGTCCGATTTCGATTGGTGCGGACAGAAATAAACGTCATCCAGATGAGCCCCGTATCGCTCGATTTCGTGCTGGAGGCGGTCATGGACTCGATGCACCATGCGTTCGGTGAAGTAGCCCCGTTCGATGCCGGACTGATTCGTTGCCAGTATCACACGCATCCCGGTTTCATTGAGCTTACGTATGGCTTGGCCCGTCCACGGGAAGACGCGGTAGAGGGAAACGTCGTACATGTAACCGATCTCTTCGGACACCGTTCCATCCCGGTCCAGAAAAACCGCCCCGTAGCTTCCGTTTTGAATTCTCACGAGTTCGGTTCCGGCGCGTCTGAGTGAGGGCACATCGCTTTTGCCGCTTCGAATACGTCGTCCACCGTGACGGCTTCCATGCATCGGTGATCGATCGGACACTCTCTGAGGAGGCACGGGCTGCAGGAAACCTCGTGCCGCACGACGCGAGTCCTGGGACCGACGGGACGGGTAACGTCTGGGTCAGTGGAGCCAAAGACCGCAATCGTGGGAATCCCCAGCGCTGCCGAAATGTGCATCGGCCCGGAATCGTTCGTGATCGTCATCGAGGCCATCGACAACACTCCCAGGAGTGTTTGCAGATCCGTTCGACCCGTAAGCGCAACGGCCCGGTGTTGCATGAGAGTGCGAATGCGATCAGCGATAGGGGTTTCCGAAGCCGAACCCACCACGACCGTCTGCAGTTGGAACTCTTCGACAACCTGATCGGCCACCTGTGCAAAGCGGTCCTCGTGCCATCGCTTTGCGGAACCAAAAGCTGCTCCAGGATTCAGAACAAGCAGTCCCGCCTGCGGATCCAGGCCTTCTGATTCGAGCAGTCGCTTTGCGGCGCTCTGTTCGTTTTCGGTCGCGACGATCTCGATGGTTGGATCTTCCACAGCTCCAAATACAGATCGTACCAGGTCCAGATAGTAGGCCACCTGATGCCGTTTTTCGATGGGAAGGGCCGCTCGCCGGGTGAGCAGGAAGCCGCGGCCACCGGTCGCGTATCCGGCCCGTTCCGGAATACCGGCAGCGAAAACGGTCAGAGCGGATTCGAACGAATTCGGAAGCAGCAGAGCCAGGTCAAACCCTTTTCGACGGATCTCCCCTGCCGTGTCAAACCATTCGCGAATTTTCGGCTTCGGTCGTGTCCAGACTTCATCGATGAAAGTGGCAGAGTGGAACAGCCCCCCAACCCAGGGGCGGACCAGGAGTGTGATTCTGCTATCCGGGAAGCAAGCGCGGACGGCCTTGATTGCAGGCACGCTCAAGACCGCATCTCCGACCCAGTTGGGTCCGCGAATCACAATGTTACGAGGTTCCATGGATTCGTTCGAGAATGAGGTCTCGAAGCGCTTCGAAGCGCCGTATCTTAGCAGAAATACGGAGGATGTAAAAATCGCTCCCAGGCAGCCGGACGGCGTCTTTTTCGGTTGTTATGCAGACTCCTGGGCCAAGGTCGCTCAGGTCCTTCGAGCGGAACATGTAGTGGTCGGGAAATGTTTTCTTTTGCTGTGGCCGCAATCCCAAATCGTCGAGCGCGCGGAAGAAGCGTTCCGGTTTGGCGATCCCGGCGAACGCCGACAACGGTATCCCAGCGAATGTGTCGGGAGAGACGAGGCTCCCATCTTTTACGATACCGTCGATGCGGGTGTCGACGTCGAAATGCGGAACGGACAGACGAGGAACGGGTGCTAGATCCGAATGACGAACCAAGGCCGCATGTGCTCTTCTCAGTGCAGTCCGCGGTTCGCGCCACCGCCCGCGTGGGAGCAGACGGTCTTCTCTGGCCCAGTCGTCGGGGTCGATTGTCACGAGGTCTACGTCGCGATGCAGGCGTCTATGTTGAAACCCGTCGTCGAGAATAAATAGATTACCGAGATTGGCTGATTCAGCAAGCAGACCGGCCCGGTAGCGATCCCCACCGACAACAACCGCAACCCCCGGCAGCCGAATGGCCATCAAGGACGGTTCGTCCCCGGCATCCTGCCAGTCAACTTCCGGTCCTCTACCCCGGCTGACGATAATGATTCCATGGCTGCGACGTCGATATCCGCGCGACAGAATCACAGGACGATAACCGAGGTTCCGAAACTGACTTGCCAACTCAATCACGAGCGGTGTCTTCCCAGTGCCCCCGACGGTGAGGTTGCCGACGCTGACTACGGGATGGTTGAGGCGCCGGGTGTGAAGCAATCCGCGGTCGTAAAGACGGGCCCGTGTCTTTACAAAAGTCCCGAATATGCGGCTCATCGGTCGATCTCCCGATTGCCGTCCGGGCCGATGGATACCCGAACGGCGTCCAGGAAGCGCCGGGTGGCGCCTCGGTTGTTTTCCACCAACTGGCGGGCGCTCCGACCCATCCGGGCCGCCGTCGCCGGGGCGTCCAGCAGTGTGCGGATGTTGTGTACGAGGCCATCGACATTCGCAACTTGTATTGCAGCCTTTGAGTCGAGAAACATACGCGCTATGTCCCGAAAGTTTTCCATGTGCGGGCCAAAGATGACTGGTTTTGAGAATCGAGCCGGTTCCAGAACGTTGTGGCCTCCGCGCGGTACCAAGGTGCCCCCCATAAAAACGAGAGTGGCATATTCGAACACCGAAGTCAGTTCGCCGATCGTGTCGAGCAACAAAATGTCCGGTGGTTTTGCATCCGGACGGAGCACGGATCGTCGGACATAGGTCAACCCGCTTGACTGAAGCATCCGCTCAACTTCGCCGAACCGTTCTGGACGCCGGGGTGCGATCAACAACTTCAGCCCGGGTTGCGTTGCGCGCAATCGGCCATAGGCTTCGAGCACCAACGGCTCTTCTTCCGCTGCAGTGCTGGCGGCCACGATGAGGGGCTGACACCGGTCAAGTGTGGCCTTGAAGATAGAGTCCAGCGCGCGTACTGATTCAGACAGGTCGTACTTTAAATTTCCAAATACCACGACTCTGTCGCGGGGAGCTCCAATCGAGCAGATTCTATCTGCGTCTATTTCCGACTGCATTCCCAGGATGTGGTATTGCTCAAGTACCGCCCCCAGCCACCGTTGTGCCAGCCGGTATTTTTTGTGTGACCGATCCGAGATACGTCCGTTGACCATGAAAACAGGGATCTCCCTGCGATCGCACTCGCGCATGAAGTTGGGCCATATCTCGGTTTCTGCAACGATGATCAGATCGGGATGGATCCGATCCAGACCCCGCCGCACGGCACCGGGAAGATCCAGGGGAAAGTAGACCACGCGATAGAGGTCGGAACGTTCCAGAGCCAAGCGGCGGCCCGTGGCCGTTGTGGTCGAAATGACAATCCGCTTCTCGGGGAATTGTCTGCGAAGGCCGTCCAGGAGTGGGCCCACTGCCCTGACTTCGCCGACCGACACGGCGTGGACCCAAACCGTCGGACTTCCTCGGTCAATATCAAGGAACCCGAGTCTTTCTCCGATGGACGGCAGGTATTTTCGGAAGCGAATCAGGTAGTAGGGCAGGGCCAGCACGAGACCCAGACCCAGAACCCCCGTGTACAGCACGTACATGCGTGGCCAGTATATATCTGAAAGTTTGAGAGATCGGTTATCATGAATGGTTTCTTTGGTCCTCTTGATCCCGGCTGCCCACCAACGTGGGGCTGGACTGTTGCAGTAAATCATAATTTGGAGAGGATTCATGGCTATAAGGGTTGGGATAAATGGTTTTGGTCGGATTGGCAGAAACTTCTATCGTGCGGTTCGCGGCGACGCCGACGTCGACGTCGTTGCCCTGAACGACATTACCGATCCCCCGACGCTGGCGCACTTGCTCAAATACGATTCGGTTCTGGGAAATCTCGATTCCGACGTAGAGGCCGTCGAGAGCGGGTTGTCGGTTGACGGTAAGACGATACGGGTTTCGCGAGAGAGAGATCCGGCCCAGATCGATTGGCCGGGCTACGGCGTCGACCTGGTTTTGGAGTCGACCGGCTTCTTTGCGACTGGAGAAGCGGCAGCAAAGCATAGGCGGGGGCCGGTGCAAAAAGTCATTATTTCGGCACCCGCAAAAGGTGAAGACATCACCATCTGCGTCGGTGTAAACGACGAAAAATACGAAAAGTCGAAACACCACATTATTTCCAATGCTTCCTGCACTACGAACTGCCTATCCCCGGTGGCCAAGGTGTTACATGATTCGTTTCAGATCGAGAATGGCCTGATGACGACAGTGCACTCCTACACGAACGACCAGAAACTCCTGGATTTACCGCACAGTGATATGCGCCGGGCACGCGCCGCGGGGTTGTCGATGATTCCTACCTCGACAGGCGCCGCCAAGGCCATCGGATTGGTGTTGCCGGAACTCAAGGGGAAATTGGACGGAATCGCGATTCGCGTCCCGACACCGAACGTGTCCATAGTGGATCTGACCGTTCAGACTTCCAAGCCGGTCACCGCCGAATCTGCAAACAAGGCGCTTCGGGAAGCGGCCGCTGGCCCCCTCAAGGGTGTACTCGAGTACTCGGAGAGAGAGCTGGTATCCGTTGATTTCTTGCGAAACTCGCATTCATCGATCGTTGACGCCCCGCTGACGAAGTCGCTGGGTAAAAACTTGCTCAAAGTCTTTGCCTGGTACGACAACGAATGGGGTTTCAGTTGCCGCCTGCGAGACCTGATCAAGATTGTCTTGAACTAAGAACAGAAGGTCATTGACCGTACGCATCTGATCAATTGGGCGCTCACCGAAGCCCCCTGCAGTTTCGACCAGCTCATTGACTCACGGCCGCAGTGACCGCACATCCGACTGAACTCATTGTCCAAACTGTCCATCACGGATCTGGATCTCTCGGGCCAGCGCGTGTTCATGCGCGTCGACTTCAACGTCCCCATGTCAGGTGGCACGATTTCGGACGATTCCCGCATTCGCCGAGCGCTGGAGTCGATTGAATACGTATTCGCGAAGGGGGGGCGTCTGATTTTGGCTTCTCACCTGGGGAGGCCGGGGGGTCGATCCAACCCCGGGTTGAGTCTCGGACCGGTCTCGGTGAGGTTGAGTGAACTGCTCGCTCGCCCGGTCAAATTCGCTCCCGACTGCGTTGGACCCGAAGTCGAAGCCATGGTAGAAGGACTAAAAGATGGGGGCGCGCTGCTTCTGGAGAATTCGCGCTTCCACTCGGAGGAAGAGGCCAACGATTCTGAATTTGCGGCGGCTCTCGCCCGGTTGTGTGACGTGTATGTGAACGACGCTTTCGGAGCGGCTCACCGAGCCCATGCATCCACCGTGGGTATTGTTTCGCATGTCGGGCAGGCAGCGGCTGGCTTCCTGATGGTGCGGGAATTGGAGGCTCTGGGACGGGCGCTTGACGCGCCTGCACATCCGTACGTGTCGATTGTCGGTGGCGCGAAAATCTCCGGAAAGATTGAACTGATAGAGCAGTTTCTCACTATCGCCGATGACATTCTGATCGGTGGGGCCATGGCGTATACGTTTCTGCGAGCACAGGGTGTGGCCACGGGAAGATCGCTCGTGGAAGAGGACAAGGTGGAACTGGCTCAGGAACTTTTGGAACTCGCCCAACAGAGCGGCCGGAGAATTCTATTGCCTGAAGACCATGTCGTTGCCCGGGGTCTAGACGGTGACGGTATCCGCACGGTTCGAATAGCGGATACGGCGCCCGAAGAGATGGGGCTCGACATCGGAGGGCAAACCATTGAACGTTACGGTGAAGTGATTGGCGTTGCGAAGACTGTGGTGTGGAACGGACCGATGGGGGTTTTCGAGAATTCAAGCTTTGCCGAGGGGACGTTTGCCGTTGGCCGGGCCGTGGCGCATTCGAGCGCGTTTTCTATTGTGGGCGGGGGCGATTCGGTCGCTGCAGTCCACGCTTCCGGTCTGGGGGAGGCGATCAGTCACGTTTCCACGGGGGGCGGTGCGGCCTTAGAATTTCTTTCGGGAAGGCAGTTGCCGGGTGTGGACGTGTTGACCGATCGTTGAGCGTCTGCGGGCTGTGGCACAGCTGTGGGAGGCTGCGACAGTGGCTGTTAGGAGATAGGAAAATAAAGATGCGTCGAGAGATCATTGCTGGGAATTGGAAGTTGTTCAAAACGTTGTCCGAGACTTGTGCGTTCTTTGATGCGCTGCTCCCGGGGATCGCCGACGTGGATCATTGTGACGTGATAATTGCACCCCCGTTTACTGTTCTATCGGCAGCTGCAGATGCGGTCAGCGGCACTGGCGTGTCGATATCGGCACAGGATGTGTACTGGGAAGGTGAAGGGGCCTTTACGGGAGAGGTGTCGGCGCCAATGCTGCGCGATGCGGGCTGTGATTACTCGATCATTGGACATTCCGAGCGGCGGCAGCTGTTTGGCGAAACGGATGATACGGTTTCCAGAAAGATTTCTGCCGTGTTGGCCCAGGGATTGAAAGCGATTGTATGCGTGGGCGAGACACTGGAGGAAAGAGAAGGGGGGAGGGCGGAAAAGCTCGTGGAGAGGCAACTCAGGTCAGGGCTGGCTCGATTGACTGCACCTGAGCTTTCCAATATCATTATCGCGTACGAGCCTGTCTGGGCGATCGGTACCGGTCGGACGGCAACTCCCGAGATAGCCGGGCAGATGCACGCTGCGATTCGAGGGGTGATTTCCAAATCCTACGGGCAGGCTGCTTCGGAATCGCTGAGGGTTCTCTATGGCGGCAGCGTGAAGCCCGGCAGCATTGCCGATTTGATGGAGCAACCTGATATCGATGGAGCCCTGGTAGGTGGCGCGAGTCTCGATCCGGCTTCGTTCTCGGCGATAATCCGTTACGGCGCATCTTGATCACTATTTCGTCATGATTTCACTACTGACCATCATCCATATCATCGTTTCGGTGTTTCTAATCCTCGTCGTCCTTTTGCAGCAGGGCAAAGGACAGGACTTTGCCGGTACCTTCGGCGGAGGCGGAACGCAGGCTTCCTTTGGAGCCAGGAGTTCTGCAACCCTCCTTCATCGGCTGACGACGGTAGCCGCGGTGATGTTCATGGTGACATCGTTGTCACTGACGATCCTGATTTCGCAGCCGGGTGTGGGCTCCGTCATCAGCAACGATGTCCAGCCGATCGGCGTCGAGCCGCTTGCCGACGCGACTGATGGCGTCGAGACTGTTCCAGTCGACGCTGTTACTGATGACGCCGCACCTTTCGACGCCGAGGACGCTGATGCCGCTGGGGCGACTCCGGCCGAGGCGCCCGAGTCCGAGACTGGTACGAATAATTAGCCAGCCGAAGTGGTGGAACTGGCAGACACGCCATCTTGAGGGGGTGGTGCCTTCGGGTGTGCGGGTTCGAATCCCGCCTTCGGCATAATAGTATCAGTAACTTAGATCGAAAATGTGACCGGTAGTGGGTCACATTTTGGCATCTTTGAGCACGGTTGTGCCACTCTTTTGAAGCGGACCGCCTGGGCGTTTCCCCAGAGCAATTGGCTCAAGCCGCTGTAACCGATTTGCTCGCAACGCCGGATGCCGGGTTTCAAGCTGCTGCCGAGCGAGTGCTCCAAAAGAATGACGAGCTTTATCATCGGCTCTCCTAATGCGTTACTTCACGCTGGCTGAGGTGATAGCACTCCTCAAGGCTGTCATTGAGCATGGCGGGGGTGCCATCGGAATCCGGGATTTCGGTGCCTTAGACTCTGCGCTGGCTCAACCTCAGATGTCGTTCTAAGACCGTGATATCTATTCTTCACTGAAAGACAAGGCCGCCGCGCTCTGTGTTTCTCTCAGTCAAAATCACCCTTTTGTCGACCCCAACAAGCGGATTGCCCATGCCGCGATGGAAACGTGGGGCGTGATACAGGCAGCTGTGGAAGCTCTGCTGGGCGACAGGGAACTGCGTTTGGGCATGGGGCAGGCCGCGGGCACGCGCATCGTAGTATTCTGTCGCGTGAACATCGTCGCGCGGTACGTGGAGGTGTACGAGCGAACGGTTTCGACGGCCTCCTGATCCAGTCGGGGGGCTGCTCGAGGACCGGACACTTCATTTATGCAGGCATGTGCTGCAGGCAGCGAATGCCGCCCGCAGCCACTTGCTCAAGCCCCGCCAGAGAGCCTCCACGGGGGCCAATGCCGACTCGCGGCCGGCGTGCTTTGATCAATCCGCCGGATCTTCAACCCGCCGGCTCTGGGTTCCGGGTTCTCCGAAAATCTCCGGCGCATAGTACGTCAAGACAGCGTTCAACGTCTTGTCAGTCACGATGATTGTTTGATGCTTCGGGTCAAAATCGACGCCGCGGGGCTTATCGAGCATCTCGTTGGGTCCGCCATAAGTCCAGCGGGGTGGCACGTTGCCTTCGTCGTTGACGCTCCAGATTCCGACAAAAGACAGATTGTTTGGATTGTCAGTCTGGATTCCGTCGTGCGCGACCATGATCCAGCCGTTGTGGACTCGAATCCTCCTCGGATTGACCAACATAGTCCGGGGTCCGCTAATGACCCGCAGCGGTTCGGCACTGTCGGAGTTGCGGTCAAAGATCATGAGCTGGGTTTGGCCGTCACGTCCGCGCGTGCCGATGTAAAGATCGTTGTCCATGTCGACGGCGCTCACCGAGTACCCGAGCGTTCGGCTCGGCGGGACGTTGCCGTCCGCATCAATTGGGAAGACTTTGCGCTCCGTAATAATCTCGTTGTGTTTGGTGTCGATTACGACGCCCGACGATCCCTCCAGCTGGGTGCGATCGCCCTGTATGACACGGATCGGCGGTTCCTCCCCAACGGCCGAGGCGCGGAAGGTCAGGATGGCCTGCGCGAACTGATTTGGCGCTACGATCTCATCACGCACTTCGTTGTAGTGGATCGCGTGCATGGTCCGAGTCAGCAGTGTCTGCTGTCCTTCAATCCTCCGAGTCATTCCATTCGTGCCATCCGCCAGCCTGGCGAATACCGCAATCTGCGGATGGGCGACTCAGTTGGGCACCAGAATCTCTTCCCGTTTTGTGTCATAGGCCACAGCGCCCGGATTGCCGATCATCAGCGCCCGGCTGTCGGCCGGTCCGCTTCTGATCAGCCGGAGCGGTGCGGTGTCGCCGTCCGCTGTTAGAGCGAAAACGGTCAGCGAGTGATTCCCATAATTAGAGACCCAAAGTTCGTCGTTCCGGGTATCCAGGAACACGCCCCCGGGGGCATCCAATTTAGTGTTGGGTCCCTCGATTACGCGGATGGGCGCCACGTCGCCCGATGCATCCGCGCGGAACACCAGCACCGAATTGCCGGTGTCGTTGGCGACATACAGCTCGCCTCGGCGCTCGTCGATCACGACGCCGGCAGGCCAATTCAACTGAGTCATGGGTCCTTCGATCACCCGCAGCGGCGGTGTGTTGCCGCTGGCGTTACGGCGATACACGTTTATCGACGGCGGCAGGAATCGACCTGATCCCGGCAACGCCATGCTTCTTGGCAGGGGGACGTTTGGCTGCACGTCGTCCAGGCCTTCCACCTCCTCCCGCACCGGCCGACTCGATACCTGTCCATGGTTGCTGATGTAGACCAGGCCATTCTGGCTGTCGAAAGCAATCCCATGAGGGTTGGCTAGTCGCGTTCGGTCGCCCTGCAGCAGGCGTATCGGCGGCTCGTTCTCCTCAGCATCGAGGCGGAAAACCGCCAGCGCGGCGTTGTGCTGGCTGGCAAGGAAGAGTTCTCCGTTGTCCGAATCGACGGCGATGCCGCGTCCTCTGATCCGGTGGCCGGTGTTCAGCACTCGGGCGGGCGGCACATTGCCCTCCTGTGAGCGGGTAAACACTTGCATCTGCGCCGCGGTATCGGCGTTAATTATGTAGACATCTCCCGTGGTCTGATCCAGGTGCATGCCGCAAACGAATTCGAGTCCCGTCTGATCACCCGCAATCACTCGCACGGGTTCGGTCAGCGTCGCCTGGGGTGGAGTGTTCGAAAGCCGGTCGTACACCAGGACTTGGAACAGGTTCTCGTCGCCCGCCACCACTTCACCGCGCTCCATGTCGACCGCCACCGAGCTGAAGCTGGGGTAAGGATCGCGGATCACCCGGAGCGGATCCCGGGAAGCCGTTCCCTCGCCTGGTGACACCGCCGATTGCTCGATCGCAGCCGACAGGTTCATGGATGCGCCGGCCGAAACCAGAGGGTAGATCGCTCCATTCGGTTGCGGCAGCTTCTCCAGGGATAGGAGGCGGTCTGTTCCAAAATTTTGTGTTCGCTCCAATCGCTGCGCGCTCCCGCCAGCGGTGAAAATTCCTATCGTTGCCAAGAATGCACCGATATTGAGCACTGCCGTTTTTCGAGCGAAAATCGATGACCGGGGTTTGCAAGGAACCATTTTAAACTCCGTGGCTATTTTCGTTAGTAACGTGAGACGTTCTTCCAGACTCTTCCTACCAATGCTATATCTTCAGCCGTGTTCATTGCACGCTATTTGTTGACGATGGACGGACATAGAAGCGATTTCATCTTCCAACCAAGCGGTCCCATGCCGGACCTGCTTGGAACTCTGGAGCGGGATAGACTCCTGCCGAATCATCTTCGCGGAGAGTGACCCTTTAAACATGGGATTCCCCGACAAGCAGCCTAAACACAGCCCGCGAAGTTCCACATGCTTATATCGTCGCCTACACGGAAACTTGGTCAGACGAAGGTTTTCGTAACAATAGGTCACCGATAGGCTTCCCGTCGGTGCCGCACTGCAACAATTTCGATGAAACGTTCTGCGTCGTCGAGAGTATAGATGACACGGTAGTCACTGAGTCACGTAAAAGGCAAGAACGAGAACCGCAAGGGAACCACTATTGAAGTGTCGAAAACAAGGTCGACGATGGCCAAAACCGCGGAGTGTTCGGTGCTGCGGGATGAGTTCCGACGATACCTGTTTACGGGCGGAGTGGCCCCGGCATGAGAAGTGGCCTGAGCTTGCCATGAGGCGGTTGAGCGTGACGTGTTCAAAGCCGCCAAGAATTAGAAGCGTGGCCCGAAGATAGGGACAGGATTGTGTTCAACATGAGGCTGGAAGTGTGGCGGCTTCTTCACTGACAATCAACCGTTTGCGAGACGGATTAGATTTTGGCGAAGCAAAACCACCGCGGACATTGCTGAGGGTCAATCCACTCGTGAATCCCTCTGGATCAGCCCCCAATGATGCAATAATCTCTCTATGCAGCGGGTTCAAGAAATCCAGCAGGGCAAATCCTGGTGGCGCATTCACACTGCAGTCGTGACAAAGCCGAACCGCTTCACCCTCCGGCGATCCATGAGGTTTGTCGTGAAGCAATGCTTTCTCGGGAGGACAAGATGAATCTGAAGTCGTTGAGCCTTGCCGTCGCAACATTTGTCGCCTTAGGCGCGTCGGCGTGGGCGCATCACTCACATGCGAATTACAACACCGACGAGTTCACAAACCTGTCCGGCACTGTCACCGAGGTGGCTTGGGGGAACCCGCACGTCTGGCTTTACATGGAGATTGCCGACGAGCAGGGCCGTCCGCGGGCGTGGACGATGGAGGGCGGCAGCCTTCAGGCGTTGATGCGCGGTGGCTGGCAACGCGACAGCCTGAAGCCTGGCGACAGGATCAGCGTGCGCTGCCATCTGGTGAGAGATGGGTCCTCAGGCTGCCTGATGGGTTTCGTCACGAACATCAACGGTACGGCCATGGACAAGGAGTTCGACTGAGCCTGTGGCTTAGGCATTACACGACAAACTCGGAGGAACATCAGATGCGTCATCTCGGACTTCTATCGGCGGCCTTCGTCGTGCTGAGCGCAAGCGCCTCCTTTGCGCAGGACTGGCGTGAATATGTCAGCCGCGATGATTTCTTCATGGTCAGTATGCCCTCGGAGCCGCAAACTACGGAGACGACGTATCGCGCGGCTTCAGGCGCGATCCTGCCGGCGAAGACGTTCGTCGCGGAAGGCCGGAGTGGCGCTTCCGTCACCGTCGTGCACTACATGAACGCAAGCGCGGCAGACGTTGAGGGCGCCGTCGAACATGCGGTCGAGAGCTTCCGCCGCCGTTCGGGGGAGATTACCTATGATAGCCCGCAAGTAATGGAAGGCCTTCCGGGACATATGATCTACCACTTGAATCCGGACCAGAGCCGCAGCGCTGCAGGGATATTCTTGCACGCGGGGCCGTCCGAACATGGCGGCCCGGGGCGCCTATATATCCTCGAGGGCATTGCGGCCCCGGGCGCGCCATCGCCGATACAGTTCCCGCAATCGTTCTTTTTGCTGGACGAGGCAGGGAACCGCCTGGACTATAGAACCGACGCAAACGGGCAAAGGGTCCGGAGTTTTCGCGGCCAACAGGCTAACGTCGGCGTGGCCTACGGCGCGCGCGAGCCGGTGTCCTGCCAGTCGCGCGCCGAGCCGGCCCAAGGCCGGCCGACCCCCGCGCAGGTTGTGGGGCACCTCCGGTGCATAGCCGAAGGCGTCGCCGACGGTAGTCTGTGGCTACTTGAGGACGTTGAAGTGAGCGAGATCGGCGAAGGCGAATCTTTCGACACCAGTTACTTCCCCGACATCGACGTCGCCCACCCGGTATTTCCGATTCGGGGGAATCTGGTGCGCTACGAGTGCCGACGTGAGAATGGCTCCAATGACGGAGCCAACTGCATTTCCTATGTTGAGCCGAACGCAACCGGCAATTGCTACAAGACCACCTCAGGTGACTGGAACTGCAGCATGTCGGACCTTGTGCAACGGACGACGGCGGGCGTGGCGCCGCCGGAGTAGGAAGGACGAATTTGCATGCGTGTCACCGCGGAGACGGTGGTGATGCAACGATCTCTTCATCCCAACACTACAAGAAATCCATCACACCCGCCGGTGCGATCTTCGTCCGCCGACACGATTGACAAACACTTCCGCGAAAACTAGACTTTGCTCAAAGCGAGGCGCAGCATACCCCCGTCCTCTCCCAGGCGAGGCTATCTTACGAATTTCCGTTCCGCCGTTGCTCAGGAGGTGTTCGCATGTTCGGGACTCTACAAATTGCTTTATTCTGCTTCTGCTTCGCGGCCGTAGCCGTGGCGCACCACTCCACGACTGCCATATACCTTGAGGATTCGACGATCACCCTGGAGGGAACCGTGACGCGTGTGGAGTGGCGGAACCCGCACATATGGTTCTACATCGACGTCGTCGGTGAAGATGGGAACGTCACGAATTGGGGCGTGGAGTTCCAGACCCCTCCCTTGAGAATGTTCAGGAGGGGCTGGACGCAGGAATCGTTGCAGGTTGGCGACGTGGTCACGGTGGAAGGTTCTCTACCGAGAAACAGTGAGCTCGTTCGCGTCTTGAGCCAGACCACGATCCTGCCGGACGGCAGAGAACTGGGCGGCAGATGAAGTACGAATCCAGCGCGATACTTCCAGTCAAACCCGGAGAACCCTAAAGAAGTTCGATGGGCACACCCTGCACCCGCACGATTCCACAAGAGGTATTGACATGAGGAATGGCATTCAGCTTTCACTTTGTTTCGTAATTCTAGTCAGCGCCGTCATGTGTTCCCCCGTTCCCGACGCCGCCCAAACGGATTGGGAGCCGCGGGATTTCGGGGGCATTTGGCACAACAGCACAAGAGACATCACGGTTGCGTTGCAGCCCGGCGAGGAGATCGCGTTTACACGTTATGGCGCCGAGCAGCACCGGGCCTTCGATCTTAAGGATTATTCCACCAAGGGATGCCTGCACAAGGGGCTCACCCGGCAGTTGCTCTCAAACGCTCTTTCGATGTTCGCCTACGATCCCCGGCTCGAGATGATGATGATCTTGCACGAGGACCACTACCGCTGGCGGGCAGTCTACATGGACGGCCGGGAGCATCCGCCGGAGGCGCCCGACTATCCAGAGCCGGCCGGACATTCGATCGGCCACTGGGAGGGCGACACCCTGGTAGTGGACTCGATCGGCTTCCGCGACAGCACCTACCTGGACACCGACGGGCTGGGGCACAGCACCGAACTGCATCTCATAGAAAGGTTCACCCGGACGGGACCGGACACAATCGAGTGGGTGGTGAGGGTCGAGGATCCGACGTTTTTCGTCCATCCGTTTACCTTTCAAACGGAGTTTAGCCGGGAGCCTTCCGATATCCGGCTGATGTTTTATGACTGCGACTACGAACAGGACATCGCGCACTTGGAGTCGTGGGTCCGAGGCGAGGAAGGTGAAATTCACCAGAATCCTGATGTTTTCGTGTTCCCCGAATGAGGTAAGACACAAGTCTCAGAATCACCCTGGCCCAGGTGCGAACTACGGACCATCAACTTCTCGCTTCCACTGTTCCCATTGCCGGTCATAGGCGCCTTGTGGAGCATCGAGTTGCTCCCTCGACCACGCAGCCTGCTCGGGGCTGAGATAGCTTACGTCTTCGCCGAGTCCAACTGCCTGTGCCAGGAGTCTCCCGTTCAAGGCCAGAAGAATGAGGCGGGCCACCGCGTGGCGGATCGACGGCCCTACGAGGACCACACCGTGGGCTTTCAGGAGGATTGCAGGGCCCTCGTTTAGCGCCCCTGCGAGGTCACGCCCCATATTCGAATCGCCGACCAGCATCGGTACATCTCCAGTCGCTTCCTGAGCATCGAAAACGGGCACGCCATTGCCAATAAATGCGGCCAGGAGATAGAACGGGCGAAGGGGCAACGCACTCCCGGCGAAAATCACCAGGTCCGGATAGTGGCTATGGATGACGGCCTGGACGTCGGGACGTGCACGATATATTTCGGCATGGATAAACCGTTCCCGGTGCTGGAGACGGCCCTCCAGATTCACCGCATTTCCATCCAGATCGTATTCAACGATGTCGCCGGCCGTAACGTCCGCCGGCAAGGCGGTTCTCGCCGCCAATAGAAAACGATTCGGGTCGGCGCTGTGACGGGCGCTCACGTGGCCGACGGCATCGATATAGCCCAGTGCCGCCAGAATATGGTTGGCGACCACGAGGTCTTCGATGATGTCCGGGTCGGCAGCCCCGGCCGACGCGGGTGTCTGTTGGCCCGAAAGAAGCGAACTGCTCGCAACGAGCAATAGCACTGCAACAAGCTGTTTGAGCATCAGTGTCTCCTGAGAAATAGGAATCGAATAATCCCAATTAACAGAGATCTTATAATGACACAAGGGGTCATCGCAGTGTGAGCGCTGCGGATACGCTGCGGTATCTGGCGGCATTTCGCTGATCTCGAGTTCTAGTTAGCACTAGTCAGGTGGCCGCACAAAGGCGACTGTGCGAGTAGGTTCGCCAATGCTCTTTATGATCATCGAGGACTTCCGCGACCCCAACCCAGTGCCGGTATATCATCGCTTCCGCGACGGCGGACGCCAGTAACCCGATGGACTGATCTACCACGGGAGTTGGATGACGGAGGATCTCTCACGCTGGCGTCAGGTGATCGAATGCGACAACAGGCCGTTCTGGATCAGTAAATGTCCGGTTCTTCGCGTCGCCCGTCTTGGATGCGCAACTCGCCCGCAGTTCGGGCTCGCAGCTAAAGGTCCAAGGGCTCGTTTTCCGCCGTCCGGAAATCAAGCCACGGAGTTGCGTAGAGGAATTGTGGTGTATGGGTCGGCGGGCGGGCAGCTTCAGCTGGGGCCGTTTCCAGCGTCAACTGGTTCCACGCGCAAGCACTATCGGTCGGGGTGCCTTAGGGGGTCACGAAGGGACGACTGAATCTTCCGTCTGTGTCAGCCGCCACGAGCTGCGGCGGTTTTCGTAATTACGGATTTTGTGGTGCTGATTCAGCTTGGACACCGTACTCCTGGCGCAGCCTATGGTCGTTGCGATATCAACCATCGACATATCAGTGGTTTCGAGTAAGTAATTGACCTTCTGAATCTGAGAATCAGAGAGGGGATATCCTTAGTTTCATCGGCTTCCTGCGTTTTGTGTGTGGAACCGCAACAGCTCCAATTGAAATTAGTACCCGGCAAGATTTTCGCTAAGTCGACATAGCCATGTCAATGCTTTCTTGAACGAAGAATTAAATTCTTGAAGCACAGGGTAATTTATTCAAGAAATTCTGGCTAAATGGGGGCCGAAAGGGGGTTGACGGATGTCGATCCAGATTCTAGAACCCGGCGACGAACAAGGCGGCGACCGCGAGGATGATTTAGCGTTCCCTGAGGGCGGACTTCAGCGGTGGATATCGGCGATGATCTCCTCAAACGGAAGGCGATTGTCGCCGCCCAAATGCGCGATCGTTCCTCAGGTAGCGACCACTTTGATCAGCCCTCGCTCCTGCCCGAACAGTACATCACCTGAGACGGTGGCCCAGAAAGCCACGAAAATGGCTAAGAGCTTTCCGGTTCTTGATGGGTTCATGGTCTTGACTCCCATTGATTTTCATCACGTGACGGATGGCCTGTGTTGAGGAATGGTTAACCTTAGCCCTGTCAAAGCAGATTGACGTTGGTTGGGAATTGTATGTCGTCGGCAGTCTTCGGACAAACCATTGAATTTCTAGGAGATTTGATGATCAAGGTGACGGGGAGTCTTATTTAGCGCCCTGTCCGGACTGGTTCGACAGAAACAGAATCGTTGCTTCGGTGGACGATACGGTAGAAGACGAGATCGAAACGACCATGCCATTGGTCTAAGTCTACGAAAAAGCGCGTCACACTAGAGAAGTGGAGATCGTAGAATTGATCACGACTCACCTGCCCGTGCCCGGAATTGACATCATGAAGAAGACAGGTTTTTGGCATGGTCCGAGCAAGAAGGGCCTAAACTCATCGGGCCGTATTTCGAAGACCCTGACCGTGGTGCTCGGTTGGCATCCAGTGACGAGTTATTGTCAAAAGTGGTGTTTAGGAGATTGATTCAAGCGGCGGTCTGATCGAGCTTTGTCACTTCGATTCCATCGTTAAATTTCACTCCAGTAATCACCTTGACCAGATCATCGAATCCTCGTAATCGTCGCCAGTTCTTCTCAGCGCACTGACCCAGCTTGAACATCATGTGCAGCATTCCATCCCGTGTCAGGCAGCCTCTGGATCGCTTGGTTCGGTGTCGAATGGTGGCAAAGGTCGATTCAATGGGATTGGTCGTTCGGATGCTCTGCCAGTGCTTGGCCGGAAAGCCGTAAAAGGCCAGCAGTGCTTCTCTGTCTTTCTGCAGGCAGACAGTGGCTTTCGGATACTTCGGCTCATAGGTTTCAATGAACAGATCGAATGCCTTCTCGGCATCTGCGTGTGTCTCAGCCTTCCAGATCGCGTGCAGTGCCTGTTTCGCTTTCGCCTGGACCGACTTGGGTAAGCAGTTGAGCACATTCATGGTCTTGTGCATCCAGCAGCGTTGTTGGTGTGTCTCGGGATAGATTTCCTCCAGTGCGGCCCAGAACCCCATCGCCCCGTCACCGATGGCCAACTTCGGAATATTCATCCCTCGGGACTTCAGCTTCAACAAGACCTCACGCCAACTCTGTGTCGATTCCCGTACACCGTCTTCGATCGCCAGAAAACGCTTCTCTCCGCGTTCATTCACGCCGATCACGACCAACGCACACAACTTGGTTTGTTCAGCTCGAAGTCCGCTGTAGATACCGTCGGCCCAGACATAGACCCAGCGGTCGGCGTCCAAACGCTGGTCGCACCCGATGCGGTACTCTTCAGCCCAGACCCGTTTCAAGCGCGATACCGTGCTCGCTGACAAGCCCTGCGCCTTCGGACCGACAAGAACTTTCAGGGCCTCACCCATCTCGCCACTGGAGACGCCTTTCAAATACAACCACGGCACGGCGGCTTCCATCGACTGCGTCTTCCGAATGTAGGGGGGTACCAGGGCCGAGCGGAACGTCACAGCTTCGCCCGTCTTGGCGCGAACCTTCGGGATTTGCACCGTTACCGGACCCAGGCCGGTCTGCAGCTCGCGTTCAGGCAGATAACCGTTGCGCACCACTCCAGCCTTCCCCGTCTCGGTTCGCCGATCGCCGTGCTGGGATAGCAGTTCGGACAGTTCGGCTTCCACAGCGCGTTGGATCAGCTCTTGCGCCCCGGCTCGTAGCAGGTCGGTCACTGGGTCTGCAATCGCTTCTCGATCTTCCAGTTCAATAACGATACTCTTACTCATAGTGGCGTATCTCCTTTGGTTGCTTTGAAGTCTCGTAAACAACAAATCAACCAGATACGCCGCTTTTCTTCAATCCCTCAAACACCAGATTCGGTTATAACTCTCCAGTGACGCGAACGCCTTCCGGTGCCGCAATGTTTCGAGATCAGCGCCTGAGAAATCCCGTCGTTGATGTTGTCAATTTGTGTTTCCAATCGTTGCTTTCAAGCGATTCGTTCTATAGATTTTTTCGAGCCTCAGGACGACCGCTTAAACTCAATCATCGCCGAACGGATTGGAGGGGATCCCCTCCCCGTTCATCGGCGCGCAGAGCAAATCGCTGACGCCCGAAAACAACCCGTACTATCCAAAATTGTTCACCGTACGCGCGTCACGCGCTTCTTTTTTCCAGACCTTTATGTCGGAAACCCAGGGCGCGGTGTAATACAGTGGGTCGTACATGATTACTTCAAGCTCGAGAGTCTTTTCGTCAGTCCGCTTGTAGCGCTCTCTAAACCGGGCCTCGTCACTTTTTGGAAAACCATAGGCATCGAGCCACGCTCGGCCATCGAGACCGATCGTCTCAACGACAAGCGTGTTCCCTTCCCAGTGGCCTACGGACATTCCCATCCACGACGGCCCGATGTTCCCGTAGTTGTCGCCCGCAGGTAGTGCGCGTCCGTCTAACCAGATTTCTCGCGGCATTCGTTCCTCTTGCCAGAGTTGCAGCATCCGGTCCTGGAGCATGATCACTTCGTGATGATCATGGTTCAGATCGACGACGATTGCCGGAAAACCCTTCGGATTACAAGTCAGTGCGGGATAGTTCGAATCGGTGGGGTCCGGGGTGGCTGGCGCAATGTCTGGCAGGTAACTACGGCTTGGGCGATGCGTTTTCATCAGCGCCGCGCCTTCCGGCGTCAGGGGAGGGTTCGTGCGTGCCGGGCCATGACTCCAGTCGCCGCCAACCCGGAACCAGATGCCCGAGAAATCGCGCGCATCATAAAAAGCACCGTAGGGCGCGTCGACGAAATACTCTCGGGGCAGGTTTCCTATGGGGTTGAGTACAGGACGTTGAACCGCGGCGACTTCGGTGACCGCTATCGGGCCGAAACACAGCACCACCAAAGCCACTATAAAACTCGCGTAACGAATTTGCATTTGGGACTCCTAATATACATTCTTGTCCCGCTCGCTTGTCGTGGCCTTGAGGTTACGCGACGAGTCGATGGCGTTCAACGAATTCCCGTGAAGCCGGTTGCTACCGAAATCCACATCGTCCTGAACTGGATTGCAGAACTGGAGAAACGAGTGCCGGTCCCACAAGGCGGACCCTTCGTTCCCGCGTACGCTTGAAATCCATTCTCAACGCCTGCTGAATCACGTTCTGTCCCAGTGAGATTTCATTGACTCCCTGTCCAGCCCATTTGCTAGACTGCCTCCAGCTTTTCTAAGTTCCAATCTAACAGGACGTTGCCAGTGAATGCGCGCCGCCAGCCTTGAACGGTGAGCGTTCCCTGAAGGAGTTCCGATGCAGAGCAGGTATTTCTCACTTCTCAGTCTATTCGTGATCGCCGCGCTGAATGGGGCGTGCAGTGCTCCTCCTCCAGTCATCCAAGGAATGGAACTAATTCCGAGACCCAATGAAGCAGTGCCCCTTGCGGCAGCCGTGACATTACAGACGGATCGACCGACGACAGTCGCGCTGGAGTTTGATGATGGTGAGCGGAGCTGGAGTGCAAACACCCGGGTTCCTTCAGCCACGAATCATTTCGTTCCGATCCTGGGCATGCGACCCGGTCGGACTCACACCGTCCGAGTGGTCGTTACTGATGAGGACGGGGTTAGTGCCTCATCGGAACCACTGGAGGTCACGACGGATCCTCTACCCGAGAATTTTCCTCCGATAGAGGTGCGCGTCAGCCGGCCCGAGCTCATGGAGCCGGGTGTCACGATGCTTGAGCCTGCTTACGCTCCAGAGGACGAAAGCGAACTGGACCATAACCTGCTCGTGGCCGTCGATCAGGCCGGTGAGGTGGTCTGGTACTACAAGGCGGATCAGCCAGTGGGGGATGCACGTCGACTGCAGAACGGCAATCTCCTATACAGGTCCGGGCGGGCGGGTCACGTCTACGAAGTCGACATGCTTGGCAATGTGGTCTCCGAGTGGAACGCCAACCGTGCACCCGCAGATGAGGTGGGAGCCAATAGCATCAAAGTCAACACGGACACACTTCACCACGAAGTGTTTGAGACTCGGTCTGGGAACTTCCTAGGAATTAGTAGCGAGATCCGCACCTATGACAACTACCCGACGAGCGACACTGATCCAAACGCTCCCACAGCCACAGCGGACGTCGTCGGCGATGTCCTGGTCGAATTCACGCGCCAAGGTGAGTTGCTTCGCCAGGTCAAGGTGTTGGACTTACTCGATCCTCTCCGGATCGGTTACGGCTCTCTCGGCGAGGAATACTGGGCGGCCGTGTACGGGGAACAAGCGGTGAATCCTCTCCGTGATTGGACTCATACCAACGCTGCAGTGATGGATGAAAGTGGCCGCTATGTGATTGCATCTGTACGACATCAGGACGCAGTTGTGAAGATCGATATGGAGACGGGAGAGCTGGTTTGGATTCTTGGCAACCACGATGGCTGGGGGCCTGAATGGCAGCGCTTCCTGTTGGAGCCGAGAGGGGACCTCCTGTGGCCGTACCATCAGCATGCGCCGATGATTACGCCTCAAGGAACGATCTTGATGTTCGACAACGGCAACCATAGGGCGCGACCGTTCGAGGAACCGATGGATCCATCAGAGTCGTTCAGTCGAGCGGTCGAATACAGCATCGACGAGGAGGCCATGGACGTGACCGAAGTTTGGTCTTATGGCGGGCCCGGAGACGAGAAGTACTTCGCGAGGTTTATATCGGACGCGGATTGGATGCCCGAGACTGGCAATGTCCTCATCAATTTCGGCGGAATCGTTTCAGACGCGGAAGGAAACCCTCTTGAAGCCGGGAATGGCCACAGGTCGGTCAGAATCGTGGAAGTCACGCATCAGACACCTGCGCAGAAAGTCTTTGAACTTTTCATAGACGATGAGCGCCCCAAAGGCTGGACCGTCTTTCGAACCGAGCGACTTCCCAGCCTCTACCCCTGAAGATGGTGTCCATCCGTCTGACGGGTTTGAAGAACTGACCGAACGGGTGCCGGCGCCGTGGGGCAAGTGGTTCGTCCACGCCGCCCGTCGGAATCCGTTCAAATCCCTCCGCGGAACTTAAGAATCTTGGGGAAATGAAAGCCTAGAAGTTACCCCTGCGTTACCCGAAGACGGCATTCTATCCGGAACCGTTTGATTCATGGATACTAGATTGCCTAAATCCACTGACTGCTTATCAGGTTTAGAGAAGAAGACGTTGGTGGAATTGTCAGGTTGTCTGTGACGCAGGATTGGGGACTTTGGATCGGAGTGGTTTGACTTGAAAACCGTCTCTTAGAAAAACACCCCTTTCGTCCGAATTATTCTGACGACGTAGGGTTTGCGCGAAAGCAGTTCAGGGGAATCCGGCGGGGCTGCTGTGACGCCCCGCCAGCGTTTGGAATTGTCATCCTAGAACGAATTACCGATGTAAGGCATCATGCGGCCAAAATAGATGACCCCAAACCACAGAGCGATCGTAGAGACTGCCATGACTTTGGCCAACATCGATGGAGAGTCATTTTCTTTAATAGCCCAGGCGTCATCAAACACCGTAAAGTAGATGATGTTCATTCCAGCCAGCAGCACCAACACAATTTTGGCAAAGAACGATATGTTGCTCGTGTATTGAGACGAGGCTCCGACAAAGAAGAGCATTCCTGTGACCAAATTAAGGGCAAAAGCGGCCATGCCCCAGGGCAGGAGCGCGTGCAATGAGGCATACGAGATCCCGCTCAAGACGCCCAGCATCCGCAGATTGATGAGGAGCACGATCCCGAATAGAATCGCCATCCCGATAAAATGAAGAATTTCGGCGGTCGGCCATACCCAGGGTCTGACGATGATATATGATTCAATCGCTGCGGTGATGGACCCGGGGTTCAGCGTGGCTTCCACCGGTAACCCGGTTGATGCGTCTACGGGCCGGATTTCAGGATGCGTGATTTCACCGCCCGCCGTTCCGGTGTTTATCATCAGGCCGACCGTCACGATGCCGAGCAGCAGGACGAGGGCCGCGTTCCACTGTTTCTCCGCCCCGAAACGGCGAATTTGCCAGAGCCCCAACCAGGCGAACACGGCGGTGATTCCTGCAAACAGGAAGGCAAACAGGGCATCGTCCTGGTGTGCCTGAATCAAGGCCTCTGACGTGCCGACGCGTTGTGCTGTAACGATTTCCGAAGCCGCACTCCCGCTCAAATACGTCGGAATGACCAGGATTCCCGTGACCAGAAAGAGTCCAAGGGCGAATCGTTTCAATTCGTTATTTTTTCCGACAAGAGCAAGAACGAATAGTACGAGACCGATCACGGTGCCGATCGTCGGAAAGTGATTCAGAATGATGTGAATATGTGCCAAATTCATGAGTGACTCCTTAGAACACTATCTCCCAGAAAGCAAACCGTTTAGTGAGTCGAAGTCTTCAGACGCCTCCGGCTTAAGATCTGTTGAAACAGGGGGAAGTTTACAAAACGCGCGATGCATAAGCAATCAAACTCTCAGCGGAGCCGATGAGCTCCTAGCAGCCCGTGGCAGAAGCTTCGAGGACCGCGCGTAGGGGTCTTCGGGTTGCGGGCGCGAAGTGAGGCGCGGGCACCGAGGTTTGAAACCGAGGCCGCGGGCCCCGTCTTTGCATCGCGACCGGCCTTACCAATACCGGACAAAGCCTGCGGGGCGCCTGCGGCCTCCGTTTGATACGTCGGTGGCCCCCCTGCGCCCAGAGGGTTACGGCGAAACGGGGCTGTCTTCGTTGTCGCCGACTCCTCTCAATGAATGAGCATTGCAGCGTCTTCGCGGCTTCGGGCCGGCGCTTCGTCGCCTCCTAAAATCCAGCCCCGTTTGGCCGTAACGCGGCCCTCGAGACCTCTGTCACGGGCTGCTAAACCGCCGCGAGCCAGCCCGGGACGCTGGAAGCAGCTTCCGTTTCGATCGTGTCTCGGTTTGCCAGTTTTTCAATCATTACGGCGCCTTTGATCTTCTCACGTGCTGATTTCTGAGATGCGCGAACGCCGTGCTGCCATCGGCAGGTGGCGTGAACTGAAAGCCTTCTGAGATTGAGCGTGAGGCCAACGCAGCCGATCCCGCTGGAAACAATACGTTTCAGATTGCCCCGCGGCAGTATTTTGACGCCCCGTCAGGAATCGGGACAGCTCTCATTGCGCATCTATTTGATGCCTTTGGGCGGAAAGTATTCTTTTCAAAGGCTCTCTTGTGGTCGCTCGAAGTTGGTCCAACAATTGCTAATCCGACGAGAAGACGACCAAGGAGGGTGGCGTTATGGTTCCAATTCGAGTCAAATTCGATGTGCGGTATCAAAAGGTCAAGCTGGAGGAGGACCCCGACACTTACATCTTTGAGGACGTTGAAGATGACTACCTCGGCTCCGATGACCCAGGCATCGATCTTGGCATCGAAGACTTCGAGATCGAAATCGAAGACGGCGACATCGAAATCGAAGACGGCGACTTTGAACCCGACAACTTCGACGATGTCTCCTTGATCGACGAAGAGTCCTGAATTTTTATTAAGGGTTACGAGTTGCGAGTTAAGAGTTGTGAACGGGCACTTGTCACGTTTGACTCTTAACTGACAAGGGATCACCTTTAACTTTCCTCCGCTTCGGCTCCAGCGAGTGTCGCCGCTTAGGCTCCGCAGACTCGCTTTCCACGACTCTGCTAGAATCGCTGTGGATGTCGAACATTCCAAAGGGCCTGAATCGAGAGGTCGTCCGGAAGACACTCGCCCGGGTGCGGTCGGGCTCTGAAATTGGCACCCGTATCGCGGCCTTCAGCGAACAGTTTCTGGATTGCCCGTACAAGAAAAACATCCTCATCGGTACTGTTGATGAAAAAGAAGTGTTTACCGCCTCGTTCGACGACTTCGATTGTGTCACCTATATGGAGACCGTACTCTCGCTTGCGCGCGCATCGACTCCGGACGAGTTCATTGAGAACCTGAGGCACATTCGCTACGCCGACGGTATCGTCGATTGGAAGAAGCGGAATCACTATATGACGACGTGGATCCGGAATAACATACGCGCCGGCGTCGTAGGTGACCGGACCCTTGGTCCGGGAGTCGTTGAGCGCCGTCGATGTCTCAGTGTGCTCAACGGGCTGCCTGAGAGAACCGTTCGCGTGCGATCGATGCCCAAGCGTTATTTTATGAGACGTCAACGCGACGTTCAGAGTGGCGATCTCATTTTCTTCGCGTCAACGCGCCGTGACTGTGATGTGTTTCACTGCGGGGTTCTCATACGCGGTGATATCGTTCGGATGCGTCATGCTCCCCTGAGCCGAGGACACGTCGTCGAACAGGATTTAGCTGAATTCATCAGCGTAAATCGAATGAGTGGTGTCATCGTGGTGCGCCCCTGGGAGCTTCGTCGCACTGGATAATGATCCCCGTCAACTACCGACCGGAAGGTTCCGCCGCCACCCTTCAGCGACTCCTCTCGGATGCCACGGATGAGGTCCTTTTCCTTGCCGATCCTCGATACGAGCTCGAACTGCAGGCGTTTACGATTCGCAGGATGATCGAGGTCATGGCTGCGTGCGGTGCAGGACTTGTCTATGCCGACTCGTCGGACCAATCCCGGATCGACTACCAGAGCGGCAGCCTGCGCGACGACTTTGAATTTGGACCCCTGATCGCTGTTTCGGTGCCGCGGGCGCGAGAAACCCTCAAACGCCATGGACCAATCGATAGGAATCTTCGATGGGGAGCCATGTACGATCTTCGCCTGAAATCGTCCATCGACTATCCGATCGTCCGCATTCCCGAACCGCTTTACGCTGCGAAGGATCCCGTTACCCGCTCCGGTGGCGAACGCCACTTCGACTATCTGGATTCTTCACAGGCGGACTATCAGGCCGAGATGGAATCGATCGTTACGAACCATCTCAAACGAATCGGCGCCTTTCTGCCCCGGCCCACGGGCCAGATACCGCCGACAGACGCCGTGTTTCCAGTAGAGGCGACGATAGTGATCCCGGTCCGCAATCGGGAAGGGACAATTGGAGATGCCGTCAATAGCGCGCTAAACCAGGAAACCAACTTCACCTTCAACGTCATCGTTGTTGATAACCATTCGACGGATTCGACCCCTCGTGTGATCGAATCGTTTGGCGATTCCAGGCTGGTGCGGCAGGTTCCAGGGGGCCACGACCTTGGAATTGGCGGCTGCTGGAACGAAGCCGTCTTTTCTCCGGCATGTGGCCGCTTCGCGCTTCAACTGGATTCCGACGATCTCTTCCTGAATTCCGCTGTCCTTTCCCGGGTTGTCCAAGAAATGGAATCGAATCACTACGCGATGCTGGCTGGCGCATACACCACCGTGGATTTCGACCTGAAAGAGATCGTCCCGGGACTGGTGGCGCATACGGAGTGGACGCCGGATAACGGGCACAACAACCTGTTGCGCGTGAACGGACTGGGCGCGCCGAGGGCATACGACGTAGCCGTAATTCGCCAATACGGGTTCCCCAACGTCAGCTATGGTGAAGACTATGCACTGGGTCTCCGTGTGTCCCGTGATCACGAGATTGGGCGGATTTATGATTCGTTGTATCTGTGCCGCCGCTGGGAGGAAAACACAGACGCCGATCATTCTCCAGAACTAGCAAATCTCCGCAATCGCTACAAAGATTGGCTACGCACGGTTGAACTCCAGGCCCGGATTCAACAGCGTCGTGGGGTCGAAGGAGCGCGTAGCGGAATGGAGGATGTGTCGTGAACTGGGACGAACGAATTCTGGTTCCCGTGGAGCCGGTCTCAATCCTTGCCGACATCGATCGCTTGTTCGAGTCTCAGATAGAGGAATGGTCCCAGCTGAGGCACGGTGTGGAGGGTTTAGCTCGTGCGCGATCCCGGGAATTTGTCGTCAATGGCTTTCCTGTCGTCGTTCGCCACATCCCGCATCGAATCGAGAGCACGATCGCACGCGTCGATTCTGATGCCATCCGGAAAAGGGCATGCTTCTTGTGCGCAAAAAACCTGCCCGGTCCGGAGAAGGGCCTGGCTTTCGACGGGGAGTTCGTTATCACCTGCAATCCGTTTCCAATCCTCGACAATCATCTCTCGATCGTCTTGCGGGAACACACCCCCCAGCGGATCGAAGGCCACTTCCTGACGATGCTCGAACTGTCAGCTGTGTTGCCAGGCTACATGATCCTGTACAACGGTCCCGAGTGCGGGGCCTCCGCACCGGATCACATGCACTTTCAAGCATGCCTTTTCGATGATCTGCCTTTGGTTGAGGATCTGGAGCACGCGTCGGGTGGAATTATTCCGGACTATCCCCGAAGCGCTTTTGTCCTAAGAGACTCGGACCGGACCCGGTTGGAACGGCGGTTTTCTGAACTGTACGTCAGTCTCGAGCTGTACAAAGAAGACCGCGTCGAACCCATGATCAATCTTGTCGCCCTCCATCGCGATGGGAATTGGATCGTGGTTGTGTTTCCGCGATCCAAGCATCGTCCCCAGGTCTTCCATACTGGCGAATTGACCTGGAGTCCAGGCTCGATCGATCTGTGCGGCGTGGTCGTGCTTCCCATTGAGTCCGATCTCGATAAGATTACGGCCGTGGATATTCAGAACGTTTTTGGAGAAGTGTCTCTGGAGGCGGATACCGTTAAGACTATTGCCCGCACATTGAGGCTGGTGTGAACATAGCTGTCGGACTGATTGAAGGACGGTCTGTGTTTCGCATAGTCCTACACGGCGAATTTAAGACCGCATCGGGTCAAACGTATGCCTCCGGCACATACGATTTGAACAGACCCGTTGATCTGAAACCGTCAGATCCGAAAACTGAATCGTTTACGGTTGACGACGTGACAATCGGTGTCGGCTTTCACTGGCAGCGGCAGCAACGGCAGGGGTTTCGGGGAGGGATACGCATTGCGGAATCCGCCGATGGTCTGACGCTGATCAATGACGTGGAACTCGACGAGTACGTTGAAAGCGTGATTTCGTCCGAGATGAGCGCGAATAGCCCTCCGGAACTACTGAAGGCGCATGCGGTAATCTCGAGAAGCTGGCTCCTATCCCAGATTCGAAACCCCAGCCTGAGTCGGGCGTTTCATTCTCAACGAGAGCTCGCACCCGATGAGTGGGAAATTCTGTGCTGGTACGGCAGGGAGTCACACAGTCAATTCGACGTGTGCGCCGATGATCACTGCCAGCGTTACCAGGGGCTCGATTCAGACGGGTCTGAAACCACAAAGCGGGCGGTTCGCGATACCGCCCGACAGTTCTTGTTCTTTGACCGAGCCGTGTGTGATGCACGCTTTTCAAAGTGTTGCGGGGGCGTAACTGAAGATTACCGCTCGGCGTGGGAAGATCGTTCGGTGCCTTATCTGAAGCCAGTCCCTGACGGGCCCGGACGCATTCCTAATGACGGAACCGGACGCATTCCTGACGTCGACGCCGAGCGGATTCGCGGCCGCCCGGATGCATACTGCAACACTCAGGACGCCAATCTGCTTTCTCGCATCCTTCCCGGATTCGATCTGGAGACAAGCGATTTCTATCGTTGGCGGGTTGACTATTCTTTCGGCGAACTAGCCGAACTCGTGCACACGCATACGGGCGTGGATCTTGGAGGGGATCTTACCCTGACACCTTTGGAACGGGGCGCCTCTGGAAGGATTGTCCAGCTCAGGATCGAAGGCAGCTCCGGCGCGCTGAATATCGGAAAGGAACTCGAGATACGACGTGTGTTGTCACGCTCACACCTGTACAGTTCTGCTTTCGTGGTGGACCGAAACCCGAGACAGATCACCCTGATCGGTGCGGGATGGGGACACGGAGTGGGATTGTGCCAGATTGGCGCAGGTGTGATGGCTTCAAAGGGCTTTTCCTATGAAGAAATTCTTCAACACTACTACCCGGGAACATCTGTAGAGATGGGTCCTGAAGAGATCGGACCGGAAGTGACGGGCATGGGGCGAGGCCGGTAAATATTATCCCTTGGGATCGGGATGAGTGTGGTCACTGTCCTCGAGGTACTTCTCCGGATCTTTCTTGAAGGCTTCCATGTCGGTCTTCATGCAGAAATAGTAAGTTTGTCCTCCGTATTCAGTCGAAAGTTCGGGATCTCGCCGAACAGAGATCTTGCACACGGGGTCTGTCGCGCGTTCGGTGGCCGGCTCCGTTTGTTCGGCCTCTTGTTGGCCGGCGAGGATCGCCGGCGTCACAACCAAGCCGCACGTGGCCGCGAGTATCACTGCGGAGACAATGCCTTTCCTCAAATGATCTTTCCTCCCAATCTATAGAACTATAAGTGAATTGAATAACCGTTGGGGGCACAATAGCAAGGGAAAACCCGTTACTTCTGTGGTGTGCACCGCGGGCTGATGAAGTTTTTGACGGCTTGGATCGAGCGACGTTAGCTGATTTCTAGAGCCTTATCAGTGCCTCATGACCCGGCGATAGACGCGTCGGCTAAGGGATCGTGTTGCCCCGTCTGGCTACGACTTCCGATTCTTGAGAACGAAACATCGGACCCGAAGAACACGACGAAAGTGTCCACAAAATGCCTTAAATGTGTAGAATATACTTGGCCGTCTGTTCGGGTTGATCCGGTAGCGCCTGACGCCAGGAGCCCTGTGGGTTCCGGGATCAGGCTTTTTTTTGAAAACAACGCGACTGGAGATTGGATGGGAGTTTTCAAGTGTCACGTGGGCTGTATTTGGGTCCTTCTCTTAGCGGTCGTTGTTGTCGCTGTGCCGCGCAGTTGGGAACTCGAACTTCAAGCCGAGGCCGCGTTGGCGAGCGAGTCACTTCCACCGCCTCCTGTGTTTGTCGAGGGAACGTTCGGGCCCAACGAGACGCTATCGACCACTCTAGTCGGGCACGACGTTTCACACGCGGCGTCATATGCGATTGGTCAGGCTGTAGGTTCCGTGTTCAACGTTCGGCGTTTTCGACCGGGACGTTCATACCGCCTGCTGATGGAACCCACCGGGGAGCTCCTTGCGTTCGAGTATTCCGTTGACGACGAGAACGTACTCAGGGTTGCGGGAGGGGACGATGGGTTTGTTGCGAGAGTCGACGCCCTGCCGCTCGAAACCCGGACTGACACGATTTCCACGACGGTTGTCAGTTCTCTTTGGGGTGCTCTGGAAGGCTACCCTCAGGGAGACCGGCTGGTTATGGAACTCGCCAGTGTCTTTGAGGCGCAGGTCGATTTCTATCAGGACATCCGTTCCGGCGACGCCATCAGCTTGATTGTCGATGCGAAATATCACGATGGTCAATTTGTGAAATACGGTCCCGTGGTTGCTGCGGAATTTGTGAACCGGGGAAAACCGATGCAGGCTTACCGGTTCCGCGAGGAGTATTACGACGAGAACGGTATGAGCGCTCGACGCTCTCTGCTTCCGTCGCCGTTGCAGTTTACCCGGATCAGCTCGGGATTCAGCTATAACAGGCTCCACCCGATTTACAACACTGTCCGGCCTCATCTCGGGGTTGACTACGCAGCGCCCACAGGAACACCCGTCTGGGCGGTATCGACTGGAACCGTTACGTTCGCCGGGACAAACGGCGGTTTCGGTCGCATGGTAACGCTGCGTCATCCCAACGGGATGACGACTTCATACGCCCATTTGTCTTCGATTGCGGTAGGCGTTGGGGAGCGTGTAATACAGAAAGAGACGATCGGGCGCGTCGGAATGACTGGCACGGCGACCGGCCCTCACCTCGACTACCGGATGACTGTCAACGGCCGCGTCATCGATCCGAGGACCGTACGTGCGGATCCGCCAAAACCGATTGCCGCAGAGCTGAAGGAACAATATTCGCGCTTTATTGTGGGCCCACGGTCCCGTCTTCAGAATTTGAAACAGGCCGGTGATAAGCGCATCGATCTCGCCGAATAAAACCTGGGAATCGGCCCTATTCGCCGTTGAAGGTCTCTCCAAGGATGTTTTCGAGCTGATCCAGATATTCGGGTGCTGCGTGCAACACCAGATTGTCACGTCGCCGCCATCGGACGCTTTCTGGCATCAATTCTTTGAAATCGTTCGCGTCTGTCGCGGAAGGAAAGACGTAGGTCTCGAAATGAAATCCCTTGACTCGAGTCGTAGCAAACATGCATCGAAAATAACGGTCTTCGAGAACGGCATACCGTTGACTTGCCATCACACCGTAGTCGTCCATGAACTCTTCTTCATGGGGCTCAAGGTTCGCGCGACGCATTCGGTCCATGAAATCGTCCCAAGTCATGGTTTTTCTAGCAGGCGTTCAAAAACCGATGGGTCCGTTGTCGGTTGGCTGCACGCGTAGTCCTTGCACACGTACGCTGTAGGTTCTCCATTCACAGCGTGCCGGTTCTGAAGCAGCGCGATGTTGCCGGAATCGCCTGCGGCGACGACGGTTCGGGGAAGGTAGCGCCTTCTGAGAGCTGGGAGGAAAGGGTCGGGTCGTCCGGCAAGAGCCACTTCCTGCGACGGTCCTGTCAAGAAGTCGCCTGCCGCGAGCATCCTTCCGAAGCCGGAAGGGAACCGGCGGACATAATCGCTAACGCTCTGGCAGACGCGCTCCGACTTGCGCGTAAAATCGCTGCGGTCAAGAAGCTTGCCGAGGCGCGCCAATAGATCCGCAGCAACGGAGTTTCCCGAGGGTGTTGCGTTGTCGAAGTATTCTTTGGTCCGAGCCACCAGGGCCTCATGGTCGTTGCTGGTAAAGAAAAACCCTCCGTGTGCTTCATCCCAGAAATTGTCTATCATATGTTCCGTCAGCTGGATGCATGCCTGGAGCCACTGTTGTTCAAAGGTCAGTTCATAGAGTCCGAGCAAGCCGTCCGCCAGGTTGGCGTAATCGTCTAAGTAGGCGTTGAATCGAGCCTCCCCGTCCTTGAATGAATGTAGGAGCCGTTTTCCGTCCCACATTACCGAAAGCATGAATTCGGCGTTCGATTCCGCGATCCGCCGATAATCCACACGTCCAAAACATGCCGCCGCATCTGCGAACGTTCGGAGCATCAACCCGTTCCAGTCGGTCAGGATTTTTTCGTCCCGACCGGGCCTCACGCGTGTTTCGCGACATTCCAGCAGCCGGCGGCGTGCGTCGTTGATCCGTTCATCCAACCACTGGGAGGAGACCCCTTCAGCTCTGGCGAATGCGTCGGGGAATACTGGAACGTTAAGGATATTTTGCCCTTCAAAGTTGCCGTGCGGGGTGACATCGAGATATCGGGCTAGGACGTCCGCATCAGTGCCCACGACCTCGTCGAACTCGTTCCGATTCCATACGTAGAACTTTCCTTCAACGCCTTCACTATCTGCGTCGAGAGTCGAATAGAAGCCGCCCACGGGGTCCCGCAACTCGCGTTCCACAAATTCGAGCGTTTCTTCGACGATCCTTTGATACAACGGCAAGCGCGTGACTTGAAACGCATCGATGTAAACGCGACCCAGGAGCGCGTTGTCATAGAGCATCTTTTCGAAGTGAGGGACCAGCCAGCGATCGTCGGTGGAGTATCTGTGAAACCCGCCACCCAGATGATCGAAAATTCCACCGAAAGCCATCTTGTGGAGCGTCAGGTTGGCCATCTGAAGAGAGACTTCGTTGTCCGTCCTGTGGTGATGACGCAGCAGAAAATCGATTGTCATACTCGGCGGGAATTTGGGCGCGGAGCCAAAGCCTCCATGGTTTGCGTCGAAGCGCGAAGCGATTCCGCTCTGCGCCTGCTCCAAAAGTTCCAGGTCGATCTGGCCTTCAGCGTCGGCTCGAGTCGATTGTGAGTTGATCTGTTCAATCAGTGTGTGTGCATTCTTGACAACCTCGTTTCGCCGCTCCTGGTAGGCTTCCGAGATCGTGTTCAGGACTCTCCGGAATCCAGGCCGGTTATAGCGGTCCTCGGGAGGGAAATACGTGCCCCCATAGAAGGGTTTGGCGTCCGGTGTCAGGAAAATCGTGAGGGGCCAGCCACCACTGCCGGTCATCAACTGGACGGCGCTCATGTAAATCTGATCCAGATCGGGCCGTTCTTCGCGGTCGACCTTGATGTTGATGAAATTGTCATTCATCTGCTCGGCTATGGAGGTTTCTTCAAACGATTCCTGTTCCATGACATGACACCAGTGACAAGCCGAATAACCGATGCTCAGGAGGATGGGTTTGTCTTCTTCTTTCGCTTTTTCCAGTGCAGCCCCACCCCAGGGGAACCAGTTGACGGGGTTATGTGAATGCTGCAAGAGGTAGGGACTGGATTCGCTGGCAAGATGGTTCGTGAAACGGGGACTGGCCATTGTTGAAACCCTTCAGTTAATTGTTGATGTAGGGCCATTGCCTGCTTTCATTCACTCCTCCTGTTTCTTACTATATCAGAGGTGGGTCGTCCGAGTTGCCTGCCGCCTGGGTCTTCTCGAAACAGAATGCTAACGAGCTGCGGACTCGCACAAAAACACCGGACAAGACGCCTGCGTCCAATGTGCTGCGTGGGAAGATCCAAGCTTCACAGATCCAGTCGTCTCCTTATTTTCTGTGCTTCTGGTTTCGAATTCTAGTTTCCGATTTCTATCTCGCGCAGGTTTCGGCGCGGCCGCCGTCGATGGAGTAGGTAGCGCCGGTGATCCACCCGGCGCGGTCCGAGGCCAAGTACATGATCAGGTCTGCAATCTCCTCAGGTTTTCCGATGCGTCCGATCGGATGGGTGGTCTTGCCGTGTTCGATGAAGGCGTCATAGGCTTCCGACCCGATACCTGAGCGAAGATGCAGATTCGTACGGACGACACCTGGATTGACCGCGTTGACGCGTACCCCTTTGGGCGCCAATTCCAAAGCGGCACAACGTGTGAGTTGGTCCAACGCAGCCTTACTGACACAATAGGCGAGAACTCCGGGGAAAGCACGAAGGCCTGTGACGCTCGACACGTTGACAACGTTGCCTTTACTCATGATGATTGATGGCAGGCACAGCTGAGTGAGATGGAAAATAGACCGGACGTTGATGCCCATCATCGTGTCGTAGTCTGTCAAAGTGGTGTCTTCGACACCTCCGGTCGCAATAATGCCGGCGGCATTGACGAGCACGTCAATGCCGCCGAGGTCACCCAACACCGCCTTCACGAATTCAGACGTTTCGTTTTCCGAAGACAGATCTGCCTGATAATTCCGTATTCCCTGCGCAGACAAGTCCTCGAACTTGGATGCATCTCTACCGACGCCGGCAACTGTGGCACCCTTTCGAGCGAAGCCCAGGGCTGCGGCGTGCCCGATACCGCTGGTGGCACCGGTCACGACAACGATTTTGTGACCGAAATCCATGTTGCTAATCGGTAAAGATGAGATCCAGAGCCCAAAGCTCAGTCTTTTCGACTTCGAGCGCCGCAACCAACCAACGGCCACCTGCAAGGCGGTCAAAAGAGGGCCAGATTTCCATGGGGAGTTCTACGATTGTGTTGGCCTGAATCCGGCCTTTTTCTGAATAGACGGGCCCGGTAGGACTCCAGACACCAAAGACAGGCTCGGGAACGTCAGCGATTCGACTGGGATGGCTGCCATCGGGGTCGGCAGTCCACAGGCCGCCTCCGTACCAATAGGTCAGGCGGCTGCCGTCTGGAGAGAACCGGGGCGCGTACCCGCCTTCGTTTAGTTTCAGCCGTTGTCCGCCGGCAGAGGGAATTGTCCAGAGGGCCAGTTGTCCGTCTCGCTCGGAAGTGAAAACAATGGAACGGCCGTCCGGGGACCAGTCGGGCACATCGTCGATCTCTGCGGCATCGGTCAGTCGCTCCGGTACACCTGTCCGCACATCGACTTTCCAAATATCTTTGTTACCGTCCAAATCGATTCTCGAATAGACGATTTCGTTGCCGCTCGGCGAAAAGCGAGGATGTCTTCCAAGGGCAACATAACGGGGATCTCCGCCATCGTGCCGAGCGACCCATATCTCGAAGCGGCTTTCGTTTTCTACCGTGTATGCAATCAATTCACCGTCGAGTGAGACCGCCGGATCAAACTCCAGACGCTCGGTGGCCACCAGTGATCTGCCGTCGGAGGTCCGGATATTGGAGTCGACGAAGTGTCGCGGCGTAACGATTCGGTCACCATGGACTCCAATCCCGATGGGGGTCAGCGACCGTCCCATCATAGGTTCGGTCACCGGCACGAGCGTCGATTCGTCGAGGTCCACATACCAGACCGCGAGTCCCCCCCCACGGTCGGTCATGTACGCGATGTGTCGATTGTCGATGATCCATTCTGCCGAAGTTGGATTTTCAGCGCTGCGATCTGCAATCACGGGGATTGCGTCCCCCGTCGATGTATCGGCGATCCAGACTTCGCCGTGCAGATTGAGAATCGAGAGGATGAACAGGATCTGGCTTCCACTCGGGGAAAAACGTGGTCCCCGAATCGCCACGTCGGGATTGGTCGCGGATGGAACGATTTCCCGTGCGTCTGCGCCCGTCGAGGTAGCGACCCATAGTCCGCCTCCACGCACGAACGCGGTTTGACCGGTCGGAGACCAGGACAGATCCACTGCGTCGGCTAAAAATAACTCTTCGGCACCGCTTTCCGGCTCAATCACAAATGTATCGTGCTCGCGTGTGAACGTGATCCGGCCCCCGTCTGGAGTCCAGGCTGGAGACGACTCCAGCTCCGTGGATTGGGTCAGCTGCAAGCGCGCATTGTTTTCGCTGTTGGTAAACCAGAGGTTTCCTGAAGAGATCACGGCATACCGATTGCCGTCGGGGGCGACGGCTACGTCGGTTTCCACACCGTCGATGTCGATGAGGGCGCTGACTACGGGCGCCGCCAGGAACTGCTCTGCGGGTGGAATCAGGGTCACCAGGCCGGCGACCACCCCCACGAGGACGGTTACAACCGCGATCGGGACTACAGGGACACGCATGAAGCGGGATAATAGCATGAATTATTCCGCTCTGCCGGACGAGAAACTATCGTTTTTTCAGTAGCTTAAGCGCTAATGATCGGGTATGCTTTCGGAGAATTCATTGACGATGGTGCGGTTTTCGTATTTCGACCGTCTAAAACCCAGACGCCAGGTACTCGTTCAATCATCGGGATTTGCCCGGCAGAAAGTGAGGGCGGAAGAAAAATGACTAAGGTTATTGACAGCAAACGGATTAACAGCCAGCCGACGATGTGCTTGCAATGCCATCTCGTCGTCAGTATGTTCCACGAATCGGATGCCGACGCCCGTCAGGGTGCATGGGAATGTCCGAATTGTGGGCACAAGTATCCTTTTGCACACTGGAAGATAAAGAAGCAAACCAAGGGTAAGAGCAGGGCGGCGTAAGGCTTTCGAATCCGGTGGTTCGAGCGACTGAACCACCTCCCACCCAGGTTTCCGAAAACCCCGCGGCCAGTCGAATCTCGCGGGCGGGGCACCCCGTTTCCAATTTCGTCCTCGTGGTTGCCGTGCGAATTCGCCGGCAAAACTCCGTTTCTGCCCCAATCAGAATTGAAATTGTGAAAACCCCCACCAAGCGACTGACCGTTACGATCGGCATACTGATCGGCATGTTCCTGGCGGCACTCGAGGCCACCGTTGTCGGCACTGCGATGCCCACAGTGATTTCCTCACTGGGTGGGCTCGAGCTCTACAGTTGGGTCTTTTCAGCCTATCTGCTGGCCTCAACCGTAACCGTCCCTGCGTGGGGCAAGCTTTCCGATCTATACGGCCGGCGGCCGCTTTATTTGTGGGCGATTGCTATCTTTCTCCTCGGCTCTGTGCTTTCCGGACAAGCCCAGTCCATGACGCAACTGATCGCCTTTCGGGCGATCCAAGGCCTGGGTGCGGGTGGCCTCTTGCCGCTTGCCATGACCATCGCCGCTGAACTTTACACGCCTGTCGAACGCGCCCGTGTCCAGGGGTATTTCAGCGGAGTTTGGGGCCTGGCGTCGATCGTCGGACCTTTGCTTGGTGGCATCATCACGGAACAGATCAGCTGGCGGTGGATTTTCTATCTGAACATTCCCTTTGGTCTCGCTGCGGCCGTTATCATCGGGACTCAGTTTGTGGACGAGCGCATACAAGGAAAGCGCAGGGAGATCGACATATTCGGCATGCTTTCGTTTACGGTATCGGTGACTCTGCTGATGCTTCTGTTGGTACGTACTGGAGAAACCTTCGCGTTGCTGGCGCCAACCAATCTCCTACTGGCGGCGGGCTCCGTTGTGGCTATGGTCGTGTTCATCAGAGCAGAATGGCGGGCCGGCGAACCTCTGATACCCGTCGATCTCTTGCGGCATCGCGTAGTTTATTGCGCTGTGATTAACGGATTTCTTTCCGGAATGGCCATATTTGGATTGATTTCGTTCATTCCACTTTTTGTCCAGGGTGTTATGGGGACTGGAGCCACGCGTGCCGGATCGGTCCTGACGCCGCTCCTGATGGGTTGGGTCGTTTTTTCGATCGTCGGGGGCCGGCTCTTGCTGTGGCTTCACTTCCGCTGGGTTATGTTGGCGGGCATGTTACTGATGGTCGCCGGATTCGTAAAGCTCACCATGATGACAAGCCAGACCGAAATCAGCGCTGTGTTGTGGAATGTTGGCCTGACCGGGTCGGGCATGGGCTTGGTCATGATTACGCAACTGATTGCGGTGCAATCCTCCGTGGCACGTGAGCGACTTGGAATTGCAACATCGACAGCGCAGTTCTTCCGAAGCATCGGAGGCGCCGTCGGCGTAGCGATAATGGGAGCCGTGATGGCACGGGGCATGTCGACCCAAATTGCAGCTATTGGATCCAGTCTCGGAGCTGGCGTGGATCGGGGTTTCCAGCAACTGGTTGACGATCCGAACGCGTTCTTGCAGCCGGCGATTCGTGACACTGTGTCTCCGGAGCTCGTAATTGCCTTCCAGTCCATGCTTGCGAAATCGCTTCACTCGGTATTCATCGTAGGAACTGTAGTGAGCATTATTGGCCTGCTCTCGGTGGCTCTCATGCCTTCTGCAGGACTGACCAGTACCCCACGGCAGTGAAGCTTCCCCGTGTTTTTTATTCCCGTCCCACAATCGACGTTGCCCTGGATTTGATCGGCAAGGTTCTGGTCCGCTCCGTCGATGTAGGACGGGCGGCCGGGATGATCGTCGAGACCGAGGCCTACATTGGGGATGACGATTTGGCGTGCCATGCGTCCAAGGGTCGAACTCTCCGTAACGAGGTGATGTTCGGAAAGCCGGGTTATGCGTATGTGTTCGTAGTTTACGGCTTCCACTGCTGCTTGAACGCGGTGACCGAAAGGGAAGGGTACCCTGCCGCGGTATTGATCCGGGCTATCGAACCCATCGAGGGTTTGAAGTTGATGCGAATGAACCGCCAGCGTGATTTGCGTGATACTGACATTGGAAGCGGGCCAGCAAAACTGTGTCAGGCCATGGGTGTTGACAAGAGCCTGAATGCCGTGAGCCTGCAGGCGGATTCGCTCTGGATTGAAGACCGCGGCCTGAACCCCGGGAGAATTGTTGCCAGTCCACGTATCGGAGTGGACTACGCCGGAGTGTATCGTGACAAGCAGTGGAGGTTTTTTGCTGCGAACAGTCCGCATATATCCCCACATCGATTCAACAAGTCGCCGACGGTGTTAGTGCGCGGTCCCGCTGGAAAAATTTGATCCATGAACTGTTGAGGAGAACCATGACGCGAACTGGCAGGAGCATTTTATGTTTGACCTTGCTGGTTGCGGGGGCATTGCCCGCAACGGCTTTTCCCGCTTTCCTCGAGGTGTATCAGGCGGACCCCCTTCGCAACCCCGCCGTCGACGGTTGTGTCGTGTGTCACGTCAATCCGGCGGGTGGAGGACCCCGAAACGACTTTGGACTGGCTTTTGCCGACAACGGGTTGACAATCACGCCTTTGCTTCGGTCCCAATTTTCCGAACGATTCACATTCCCGTCTACACCGTTAGGGGACACGACGATTCTGCATTTTTCAGATCCTGACAATGCCGCATTGGTTGTGGAGGTCGAAGGCGTTCGGTATCTGGCAGATCTTGCGTCTAGCGGTGTGGCGCCGGGGGTGGGGTCGGCCCCAGAGACACCGGCGAGACCTGAGGAGTCGGCCAGAGATGCCGTGCCAGTAGCGGCTGCGATTTCCGTCAGCCCTGTTGATGCCTACACTTCGGAAGGTGCGTTTTTCGGCCCGCGGATCGTGAACCTGCCCAGTGGCAAGGGGATGGAGCGTGGCGGAGTGGAATTCTTGATCGGACATCGTTTCACGTTTCCGGTCTTCGACAGGGATTCGCCGGCAAATCTGTTCGGTTTCGATAGCAGCGCGTTGGTGACCTTCGGTGTCCAGGTCGGTTTAACGGATTGGATGAGCGTTGCGGCGATGCGCAGCAATCTGGATCGGACTACAGAATTCACTTCTCAGTTCCAACTCTCCAGCCAGAAGTCTGGAGCGCCAGTATCGACCCAATTGCGCCTTGGCGTTGAAGGGCGGAATAACTTTCAGGAGAGGTTTGCGCCGTTTGTTCAATTCGTTTCCACTCGAAGTTTCGGAGATCGTTTTTCGATTTCCCTCGCGCCAAGCATTGCTTTCAACACCCGGAACGAGGAATCGTTTCTACCGCCCCAGTTCCTCTTCGGAGAGGAATTTGACTACACGGCGGCCATCGGCATCGGTGCCGGGATCGGTCTCACACCTTCCGTATCCGTGGTTGGCGAGTATGTGCCTCGGGTCAAGGGATTTACCGGGGAGATATTCGATCGCCCGGCGGTTTCACTCGGTATTCAGAAAGCGACGTTCCGGCATACATTCGAGTTCGTTCTCTCGACTGCCCGTCCGCTGACGACGGCTCAGTACACCGTGAACGGTAGCGATACGTTCAAAGTCGGTTTCAATATTTACCGGCGGCTGCGATAGCTTCGAGGATTTGGGGTTTCGTGGGGAGTTCCGCCTGATTCGGGCTGACGGCAATCCATTGGATTGTTTGCGAGTCGTCGAGAAGGAACGCTCCCGGGTGAGCGATCCGATACGCATCGAGGCCCACCCGGTGATACACCCCGTAGGCTTTCGTGGTCGCCCGCGTTTCGTCGAATAGGATCGGGAATCTGTAGTGGTGCTTCTCTATGAATTTCTTCGCGCCCCCGACGCCGTGGATCTTCTGAGCTGCGATGCAGACGATCCTAAGCCCTCTCTGATTAAATTCATCCCAGTCTGACTCCAACTGAGTCAGTTGCTTCCGGCAGTTGGGTCACCAGGTGCCCCGCAGGAACAGCACAAGGGACCATTGACCCTGTAGATCTCGATCAGAGATGGTCTCACCCGTCGCAGTATGTAACTCGAATCCGGGTGCCCGATCCCCTCTGCCGAGCGTATCGCTGTGGTCTCTGAACATAGATAGAGGTAGTCATTGTACTGCGGATTGCTGGGCAAGGAATTCTACCGCGGAATGCTGGGCAGGGTGTTCGACTGTGGACTGCGGGCGTAGGGCCGGGCTGGCCTCCATCAGGGGGCGTCTGTGAGGGCGTTTAGCAGGCGGCGCCTGACGTTCAAGGCGAGGTGCGGTCACGGCTTGTTATAATTCTTTGGAAAGCCCGTAACTCCTTGCTGCTCCAGCACTCGGCGGCATCCGTCCCTGTGCATCAAGCGAACGGTTTCTCCGGTATCAGGTGTTTTGCAAAATCCAAAGCTCGACGCAAAGCTAAAAACGATCCCAACCGGCCCCGGTGTATATCTATACCGGGACGCGGCTTCAGTGGTGATCTACGTCGGGAAGGCCAAATCTTTGCGGAACCGCGTCCGCAGCTACTTTCAGGAGTCCCGCACGCACGATCCTCGGCGGGATCAAATGATCGATCAGATTTGGGATGTGGAGTTCATCGTTACCGACACCGAGGGAGAGGCGTTGGCGCTCGAGAACAACCTGATCAAACAGAACAAGCCCAAATACAACATACTGCTTCGAGACGACAAGACATACCCTTTTATCAAACTCACTCTGAACGAATCGTATCCAAAAGCGATAATTACCCGGCGAGTCCGCAAGGATGGGGCCCTCTACTTCGGTCCATTCTTCCCGGGCGGTCTAGCTCGAAAGACCCTGCGACTGATCGAACGACATTTTCTGGTTCGCAACTGCAACATCCGGATTGACGGTAATCGGGGGCGCCCATGTCTGCAGTACTACATTTATCAATGCATGGGGCCGTGCGTTGGTGAACTTGCGAGCCGTGAAGCATACATGGAGTCGGTTCAGGACGTTCGTCTGTTCCTGGAAGGGCGGACCCGGGACCTCCTTGCCCGGTTGAGGGGAAAGATGGCCGCTGCCGCGGATAGCCAGCAGTACGAGGCCGCGGGTCACCACCGCGATGCGATCCGGACGATTCAGCAGGTGGCCGAACGACAGAAAATGGCCTCAGCCGGATCCGATGACATCGACATATTCGGTTTGCACCGGGAAGGGCCACAAGTCGCCATCTCCGCCTTCCACATGCGTGGCGGCAGGGTCGTCAACAAGAAAGAGCTCTTTTGGGAGGACGAACAAGGTTTCGATCCGGCCCAGTTCCTGGGTGCGCTCTTGAAGCAGTACTACCTAGATGCGCCATTTGTCCCCGTTGAGATACATGTGCCGCTTGGTTTCGAGGATCAGGAGGTCCTGGCCGACACCTTGACTGAGAAAAAGGGCCGGAAAGTGGAAATTCGAACGCCCGTTCGGGGAGCTAAGCGGGAGATGATGGAACTGGTACGCCGAAACGCCAAGCTGTCATTCGATCAACGATTCCGTACGGCCACCCCGTCGGCATCAACGATTGCCCGGGACGTTGAAGAGACACTCGAATTGGAGAAGACCCCCAGGCGGGTTGAGGCGTTCGACATATCCAACCTCCAGGGCAGCGATATCGTGGCTTCAATGGTCGTCTGGCGTGAAGGGGGTATGCGGAAGTCTGAGTATCGCCGCTTCAGGGTTCGGTCTGTATCGGGTAAACCTGACGATTTCAAGAGCATGCGCGAGGTTGTCACCCGCCGTTACCGCCGCGTGGTAGAGGAGAAACAGAGGATGCCGGACCTCATTCTGATCGATGGAGGGCTCGGCCAGCTCCACGCCGCCCAGGCGGCCCTGGACGATCTCAATATTGTCGATCAAGCGTTGGCGAGTATCGCCAAGCGTGAGGAGATAATTTATATTGCAGGCCGCGAAGATGAGCCGATCATGCTCGATCCGCGCTCCCCAGTCCTGCGCCTGATTCAGCAGATCCGCGACGAGAGTCACCGGTTTGCCGTCACCTTTCACCGTCAGCGCCGAGCGCAAAGAGGGCGCGCAACCGAACTCACGGACATCGCTGGCGTTGGAGGGCGGACGGCACGTAGATTGCTTGATCACTTCGGGTCGGTACAGAAGGTGAGCGAAGCATCAATCGAAGACCTTTCAAAGGTCGCGAACCGGCGCCAGGTGGAGTCGATTCGCCTTCACTTCAACCCGAACGCTGCTCCCGATTCGGGGGGTATAGGCCACTAGCGGCCCTTTAAGCTCCGCCACGGGCTCCTCCGTTGTTCGCAAAGGCTCGTGTGTTACTATCGGTTTAGGTTAATAGGAGGTCGATATGAGTGGTAGTTTCGGAGACAAGTTTCTTTACTTTCTTTCTGGCGCGGGAGTGGGCGGCGCGATCGCGCTTCTGTTCGCACCCCAGTCCGGACGGGACACGCGCGACGAACTTTCCAAACGTGCGCTGGAGGGCCGCGAGTTCGTGGATGGAAAGGTTGAAGAGAGCCGGCGCTTTGTGGAAGAACGCGGCCGCCGCGTCAGCAACGAAATGACGGCTTTGGTTGATCGTGGCAAGGGTGATTTCGATGGCCTCGTGGAAAAGGGCAAAGACGTTTTCGAGAAGCAGAAAGGGCAGTTCAGTGCAGCCTTTGAAGCAGGCAAAGAGGCCTACCTTCAGGACAGGGACGCCACAGACTGAACGAGACTGAATGGAGGACACTTTGGAAGGCTTGCTGACTCTTTTTGTCGCTCTGACCGCCGCTGCCGTGATGCTGCAGGCCGGCATATTACTGTGTCTATTTCTGCTGTCAAAGCGCGTCGTCGGAAAGATCGAATTCACCCTCGGCCAGCTGAGCGAGTTGATGCCGTCCTTGAAGACGGTTACGGACAATCTGAAAACCGTTTCTGAAGATGTCGTTGATGTGGGGCATGCCGCTCGAGAGCAGGTGCATACAGTTGAAGAAATGATCGGAGAGACGGGCCGAACACTGCAAGATCAACTCGAAAGGGTTGATCGCATGAGCCGGGACGTCAGCGAACGCGTAAACGAAACCGTCAACGTTGTACAGGACTCCATCATTCGGCCGGTGCGGGAAGTCGGGGCGTTGGCGCGAGGCATCAGCAAGGGTTTCGAATTCCTCTTACATCGGAAAGACCGTGAGTCGGATGACGAAACACGGCACGACGAAGAGCTCTTCATTTAATGGCCGGTACTCCCCATCGGCGCCGGGGGTACATGTCAGAAGCAAGCTGAGTGGGTCCGCCGTTCATCCTCCGGTCTGGCAACACTCGGTGACAAGCCCGCAGTCCACCGGTGGCGTCGCTTGTATTCCGAGGCTTGATGCCGCACTCCGACCACATGGTGATCCCGTTGTTTCCGCTCCCCAACGTCGTTCTCTTCCCGAGCGTTCGACTCCCGCTGCATATATTCGAAGAACGGTACAAGACGATGATCGAGACGTGTATCGATAGTGAGATGCTCTTTGGCGTTGTCTTGTTCAGCGGCGATACTGAACAAGCTTCAAGTATGGAGAAAGTAGGCGTGCTGGCACGTGTTGTTCGGTTTGAGCGACTCGACGATGGACGCCTGAACATCATGACCGAGGGCACGGAACGATTTCGGATTCTGGCACTCAAGGAACCCGAGCCTTACTGGAGAGCCGTTTCGGAAACGGTCGATGATCTGGAAGAAGCGGGGCCGGCCCTTAAAGAATTACAGGCCGAAGTGGGAGGCCTCTATATAGATGCTTACAGGAAAGGTGTGGAACTCGCCGGCGAAAGACCGGCTGAATTGGAACTTCCCGATTCCGCTTCCAACCTCTCATTCATGGTTGCCTATGTGCTGGACATGGAGGTTAGTGAGAAACAGAGGTTACTCGAAATGACCTCAGCCGAGGAGAGGCTCGGCGCCCTGATTGACTACCTCAAAAGTGCGAACGAAAATCTTCGGCAGCAACTCCTCCAGAGGCGGACTGCTGAGAAGGCTCGGGGTAACGGTGACATCGGTCGTCCCAGGGAGGCGTAATCGGCTTGCAGGGACGGATACTTCAAACAGTATTGCTCTCACTCTGTGGGCGTGTTCGATATGGAGAATTGAGTTTCCATACGCGGGCACTCCACAGTAACGTAGATAGATGAAGTTTTCGAATCAACCGGCTGAATCGGGTAAGCCGAAGTCCGAGCATCGTGTGTTGAGGGTCGGACTGATCATAGCTTCTCTTGTGGTTCTGACAGGGATTGGGGTCATAGCTTATCTGATCTTGGAACAGATGGCGAACATCGAAGAACGAGTCGAAGCGGTGGATACGCGGGTGAGGGAGATCGGTGTTCAGGTCTCCGAAGCCCTCGATGTGGCACAGGGCGCAGTAAACTCGGCAGACGAAGCAATGACGCGGGCGATCGGTGCCGAGGAAAACGCACGGGATGCCGTGCGTAGTCGTGTTGTTGCGGAAGAAGCCAGACGGACTGCCGAATCGGAACGCGCCGAGGCTGAGGCGCTGGCAGCATCGGCCGCCGCCGAGGCGGCAGCAGCCCGCCAGGCAGCGGAACGAATCCAACGGGAACGCCAAGCGGAACTGGACCGGTTGGAGCAAGCCCTCGGTGCGATCGTGGAGACACGTCGGACTGCGCTGGGGTTGGTCATGAATCTCGGAACCGACGCGATCGAATTTGAATTCGATCGTGCTGCCTTAGGCTTCGAGGAACGCGAACTATTGAGCCGAATATCCGGGGTTCTCCTGACGTCGACTGGTTATTCCGTTTACGTCTATGGCCATACCGACGACGTAGGTACGGAAGAATATAATCAACTGCTGTCTGAGAGGCGGGCCGAGTCGGTCCGCGACTATCTCGTCGCGTCCGGCATCAAATCTGACATCGTTTCGACCCGTGGCTACGGTAAGTCGAGCCCCCGCGTCGAGGGGACCAGCCCCCAGGCACGGGCAAGCAACCGCCGTGTCGAAATCGGTGTCGTCGATGTGGCCTTGGATGTGTTGGGTGAAGTACCGGAACAGTAACCTTTCAGTTCGAGTTCGTTTTAAGAAATGTTCAGCGGGCTCGCCGATTCGCCAGTCTGAGCCCCCTGCTTCGATGGGCTGGGCGTTTCGAACAAGCGAACTCGGCGCAAGAATATGTCTCCCAGATAGAGCAACAGCGCGCCAATGGCCAGATACGGCCAGAGAGGTGTGGGTCTCTCGGTGGGTTGGGAACCCGGGCGGAAAATGTCGGATGCATTGGCGTCGAAGGTGCCTCCTGTAACGGCACTCACTTCTCGAAGGAGTTCCACGTCAGGCGGATAGAAGTGATATTCCTCAGGGTAGGAGTAGGGCAGGATGCGCGACACCCCAGCCTCTTCCCCGGCCACCCGAAACAGGTAAGGGCCACGTTGGTCGACTGAAAATTCACCTTCATAGGTGCCCGGACCGGAATGACGGAGGTTTACAATAGAAACGTTCTGCTGTGGATCGACGACGCTGAGTTGAGAAGTTAAATTCTCCTGGAAGCTGCCGTCCTCTTTGAGTGCCGTGATGGAGATCTGGGCCTCGTCAGCCACCCTGTCGATCCGTAAATCGAGCTGGCCATCGTCCCTCCGCCGCATGGTTTCGCGTACCAGTTGAGGCCATAGCTTGCTGTATCCGTCCCAATCAAGCCATTCGGCGGCCCAGCGGTCTTTTACGTCGGAGGTGAAGGCCACGGTTTTTCCTAAGCCGTACTGCCACCGTGCCAGTAACGGTTTCTCAATATCGGATTCCAGCAGAATTTCCGCGGTTTCCTTTCCGAGAGTGGAAACGTAGCCCAGCAAAGGCGGGCTGTTCGAGAAATCGATTCCCTTAAGCGCTTCGACATCCTTTAGAACAACCGGCTGGAAAGGCTCCTCCCGCAGCGTGCCCTGTGTCGCGAGTTCCGCTTCGTCTGCGAAAACCTGCGGCACACGGTTGGCGTCTTCCATGAAGTAGGTCCGGCCGCTGCCCCACGTCGAGATGTTGGCGAGCAGTTCGCGATCTGCGCCGTTTCCCACTGCCACGGAAGAAACTGTGATCGTTTCCTCGTTCATTCTCAGGACAAGTTCCTCAAAATCTTCAGGGAGTGATCGGCCGTCCGATAGAAGAATGACGTGCTTGACCTCCGCATCAACGTCGATCAGGGCGCTGTAGGCTTCCTCCAATGCCGGGTAAATATTGGTTTCTCCGCCGGCAATGATTCTGCTGATTCTCCGGTTGATCTCTTCGCGATCGTCTGCCTGCTGTAGATCGACAGGCCAGTAATGGTCATAATCGAAGGCGACGATGCCGATCATGTGATCATCCTGCAGTACATCTACTGCAGCCTTGGATGCTTCTTTGGCGAGTTCGAGTTTTTCCCCACCCATGCTGCCGGACTTGTCGAGCACGATGATCAGAGCGACGGACGGCCTTTCCAGATCGAACTTTACGGGCAAGATCTCTTCGATCGCCGTATCGGAATAGCCTTCTTCACCGTAAACAGATTCGCCACCGAGCAACATAAAACCGCCGCCAAGTTCCCGGACGTAGATGCTCAGCGATTCCATTTCGATCGGCGTCATCGTATCTGCTTCGACATCGCTCAATATGACCGCTGCGTAGGTGTCCAACTCTTCTAGAAGCAACGGGATCTCCCCCGGCATGGCGAGCCGAACTTCAATACCCTCGACCTCGAGGACGTTCCGGAGGTAATCCGCGCTTTCGGGTCGCCCCTCAACATATAGAACGCGCGGCGGTCCATCGACGACGACGGATTGCCGAAAGACGTTGTTGTCTGGAAAACTGTCCCCAACTATCCTTACGTCCGCTTCGATAATTGTTGGGCCCGTGTCGGTGGGCCGGATTTCGAAAGCAATCCGATTTACTCCCAGATTCAGTTCAACCTCTCGAGATTCCGGTTCGTCGGTGCCGAAGCGAACTTCCACTTCGCCCGTCGCAGCGATCTGGCTCTGGATGAGGACTTCGAGCGGAAACAACTCTTCCACGGTGACCGTTGCCGGAGCCATGACCATATCCACCCAGGCGTCGGAGCCCGCTCGAGCCGCGATCGGTCGTGAGAAGACCTCGACGTTTTCCTGACTCAATCTAAGGATCGAGTCCTTCACTGCGCCCCTGTTTTCATTGCCGTCCGAGATCAGCACGAGCCGCTTAAGATGATTTGGAGCGAAACTGCGGGACGCTTGGGTCATCGCCCCTTCAAGGTCGGTCGCACTCTGGTCGATCGCGCCCTCCGTTTGAACACGGGTCACCTGAACTGTTCTAAGCTCGCCCAGTTCTTCAAACACGAGTGAGTTCGCCCCGAAAGGTATGAACCTGGAGTGGTCCGGATCACCGGCCGCATGGGTCTCCTCGATCCAGTCGATCCCATCCGAAATCGCCTGAGGCGAAACACTCTGGGAGACGTCGAGCAGGTAGATCACTGAAATCCAATTGCCGGATCGTATCCAGATGGGCTGCATCAGGGCCAACGCGAGGCAAAGAACAATCGCAGAACGCAAGACGGTTCCGAGCTTCAGGTGCCCGGGACTCAAGTCCATCAGTGATTGGCGGCTCGCCCACCAGAAGAATGGAATCGTCGCCAGCAACAACAGCGGCCAATAGGTCTGAAACGTGATCATGAGTGTCTTCTTGTGTTCCCTCTCGTTCCTTCGGGAATTCGTCTCATAGAGTCATTCGACGGTTATAGGTCCACCATTCGATACCGACCAACAGTAGAGCTGTGAGCAGCATCAAAGACCAGAGTTCGTTGCCTGCCAGCACCATGCCCAGCCCGAATCCCGAATCCGACGTCATCGACGTCTGATTGACATTGGAGAATCTGGAGTCCGTCAGGTTTGCGGCCACGCGAATACGGCGCCCCTCGGAAATGGCGGTGTACAGACCCGCCTCGGTGGCCTCTATGATTTGTCGTCCGAATCGATTTTCAGTCGGTACCGCTGTCCCGTCCAGACGTGTTACCGAGCTTGTATCTGCGGGCAGTTCGATCTCGCCCAGACTGTGGCGTTCGGCGAGTCCTTCTCCGGAGAACCAAGCCAAAGTATTTTCGACGAAGATTGGGAATCCAAGGTGAAAAGCGAAATCAGAATCCGCGAGATCAAAAGCCACGCACACAGTCCTGGGGCGAGTCGGGCCGGTCTGGACCCAAATTAGAGCGGTTTCCTCCGATGCCGCGACGACCGTGCGGCCCTCCGATTCGGGGTCCAAGTCCATCACTCGAGACTGATCGATCTTCAGATCGTAAACAGGCACCGATTGCATGACCGGGTGGTCTTCGACCCATGAGGTGATGACTGGCTCCTCCAGGATTCCGATTTCATTCGGCAGCCAATCGACGCCTCCGGATCCGAACACCAGACTGGGCCGGGTCGGAGCTTCTTCTGGGACGAAGCCGTCGAACACATAGGCGTCGGTGCGGGGATCGTTCTCGAAATCCGCAGGGCGGACAACGCTCAATTCCACCCTCGGAGAGAGCTCCAGCAAGGTCTCCAAGTATCCGCCGACAGCGTCGGTGACCAGAGTCACTTGGTTGTTTGTGGGCGTAGGAAGGTAGCCAAACGCTACGTCATCGAGGGCTAGTGCATCTCCGGGAGCTTGTACGCTAACGCGCATTCCTCCGCCCTGGAAGTCGGCAAGATTCAGGGAAATGCTCCAGGGTGCTCCCGGATTGAGAGTGAGATCCTGGGTCAGTCGTTGTCCCCCCACGCCGCTGAGCAGGACCCGTGCGTCCTTGGGTTCATCCGAATAGTTCACCACTTCCAGATATGCCATGTAACCGGACGGGCTCGTGGGATCGACCTGGACATCGAACGCTGTAATGCCGACATTGTCGGCGGTCTCAAATACCGATATCGAAGTTGCCGATTCAGGGATCTCCATGGGAGTGACACCATCGGTAATGAAATAGACACTGGTGCTTTCCTGTGGAATTGTTGGGAACCGTCCGGTTCCGCCAAAGGGACGCATCCGCCCAATAGCGCGGGCGATTTCGTTTTGATCCTGGGTCAAGGGTGTCAGGACCCGTCCGGCCGTGTCGGCAACCATGAAGCCCGAAGCAGCATGGCTGATGAGGATCTGCCGGGTTTCATCCAGGGCCGATTCCCAACGCGTACGTCCGGAAGCGGTCCGGGTTTCCATCGAAGGAGACGAATCGAGCACGACGATTACGGGCCCGATCGGAGGGTCAGATACTCCGACGAAATACGGTCGTCCGAGTGCAAGCGCTATCAGCAGGGCAATTGTTAGAGCAATGGCCAGCGAAATCCATCGCCGTAATTTTTCCCAAATCGAAACGGAATCCCGATGGTCGAGGATTCGCTGCCAGAGAAGGGAGGAACCCACGACGACACGGCGATGGCGGAGCCTGAGGAAAAACAGCACCAAAACCGCACCCGCGGTCAACGCTGCAAGCAACAGCGCCTCGGCCGTGGACATGGCTATAAAACTCATTTCAGGAATCTACCCTGACGAAACACCTGAAGTATCAGATCTTCAAATGGGAAATCAGTAACGGTCCGCACGTAACCCAGCTGGTATTTCATACAATGATGCCCCAATTCGTCCGCGAAATGCGCCACCTCTTTCTTATACGCCGCAAGTAGTTCCGGTGTAACTGCAATGTCCCGGCTGATACGACTTTCAGAATCCACCAACTGCACTTGACCACTGACACCGGGGTCCACGTCTTCGTGCGCCGCTACCTGGACAACGAACACGTCGTGCCTGAAGTAGCGAAGCAAATTCAATCCGCCCTCAAATCCATTGGGATCCAAGAAATCGGAGATCACCACGGCCAGACCGCGGCGTCGATTGCCGGTGCAGAAAACCTTGAAAGCTTCCTGTGCGCGGGTCTCGCCACTCGGTTCAATCTCAGATAAGAACTGGAACACGCGGAAGATCCGGCCTTTGCCCCGTTGAGGGGACAATTCACGCTGTATTCCATCAGCGTAGGTGACTACGGTAACACGGTCCAGGTTGGCCAGACCGATATAGCAGAGCGCGGCAGCGATATTGCGAGCGTACTCCAGTTTCGAAGGGGATCCGTAACTCATCGATTGGCTGCAATCGACGAACACATATATAGGCAGGTCCTGTTCCTCTTCGTAGAGCCGCAGCAAGAGCTTACCCAGCCGAAGATAAGTCTTCCAATCCAGATATCGGAAGTCATCTCCGGGCACGTAGCTGCGATAGTCGGCAAACTCGAGTCCGGACCCAAGTTTCTTGGCTCGTCTTGCCGCTTTGAAGTGACCTGAGAAGCGCTTGGACACCAACGCGAGAAACTCCAGTTTTCGCATGAAGTGTTCGTCGAATCCCGCGATGGCTGTCGTCGGCATTTATGGGTGTGCGGTTAGCCTGAGATGAAAATCGCTCCGGCGACTTTCACTGTTTTCAATACAGGCCACTACGGTTCGGGTGTGTCTCTCACGATAGCGTCCAGGATCGAGTCAGTCTCGATTTGTTCGGCTTCACCTTCGAAGTTCAGCAGCACGCGATGCCGGAGTATGGGCAGCGCAATCGCGCGGATGTCCTCGGCCGAAACGTGAACTCGATCATTCAACAGAGCTCGAATTTTTCCGCCCAGCACAAGCGCCTGGGCACCACGTGGACTCGCCCCATTCCGAACATACTGATTCGTCATCGAGTGAGCTTCCGGTGTGTCCGGGTGCGTGGCCAGAATCAGTCGCACAGCGTACTCCTGCACCGGGCGCGCGATCGGAATGGCGAGAACTGTTTCGCGCATTTCAAGAATTTGAGGTCCTGCCAGGACACGTTCCGGTACCGGCTCTTCGCCGTTGGTCGTCCGGTTCATTATGACGTGCATGCTTTGAAGGCTTGGATAGCCCACCCCCAATTTCATGAAGAAGCGATCCAACTGCGCTTCCGGCAGCGGATACGTGCCTTCCATTTCGAGAGGATTCTGAGTCGCCAGGACGAAGAACGGTAACTCCAGCCGGTAGCTTTCCTTGCCCACCGTGACCGTTTCTTCCTGCATAGCTTCCAGCAGGGCAGACTGTGTCTTTGGTGTGGCCCTGTTGATTTCGTCTGCCAGGATGATGTTTCCGAACAACGGTCCCGGTTGAAACTGGAGAAGCTTTTCACCGGAATCGTCTTCCTGGATAACGTTGGTCCCCGTGATGTCGGCGGGCATGAGGTCGGGTGTGAACTGTATGCGGGCGAAACGAAGCTGCAGGGCCCCGCTGAGAGTCTGCACGAGCTTCGTTTTGCCGAGTCCGGGTACCCCTTCCAGAAGGACGTGACCTCTGGCGAGCAGTCCCATCAGAATGCCATCGATGATCTCGTCGTAACCGACAATGACCTTGGCGACTTCTGCCTTGACTAATTTGAACCGCTTTTGGAACAGTTCGATTTGCCGGTCCAGTTCTACAATCATGGCTCGGTCCGAATGGCCTCGAAATATTCCTTGATCAGGTTCTGGTATTCTCGCGGAATCCGGTCCGGGTTCAGCAGGTCCTGCTGTGCCGGAGTCAAATCGGACGGCGTGTTCCTGTAATCCAGATCCGACGTTTCCCTGCGTGAGGCCAACTCCTTCGGCTCTTCAGCTCTATCACCGGGGACGTCGTCCATCTGTAGTTCAACAAGTTCTTCCTGGAGCTGAACGTCTAAACTTGTCGGTGCGCCCTCATTAATCGACGGCGAATAGCCATATCCCATCGGCACAAGTCCGCTGTTGTCGGTGCTTAGGTTGCCGGTGTTCTCTTCCGGCGCCTCACCGGGTTGTTGTCCGCCCTCACCGGGTCCTTGTTCGCCCCCGCCACCCGACTCCATTTCGTCCAGTTCCGACAAGTCCTGGCCAGTGGTTTGGTCGTTACCGGCGTTTTCTCCGGGCGCCGGTTGCGGGGTGCCTTCGGCACCAGCTGAAACCTGCATTTCAGTCTGTTCGTCCGGCCCCGGTGCGACGAATTCGTCCTGGAGATCAAACTCCGAGCTTTCGGCTTCGGCGTCCGCTTGTCTCAGAGCGTCCTGTAGCGCGTCCATTCGAGCGGCCGCCTCGTTCTGCAATCGTTGGCTTTCAATGATGTCAGCCAGACGGTCCAGCGATTTTGCCGATCCGAGCAAGGCCTCCTCCGTTGCTGCCATGTTCTCGTTCTCGAGTCCTTCCGCTGCTGCTTCCATCTGGTCAGCCAGTTCATCCAGCCCGGGCCGTCTGTTCGACGCGGCTTCCTCCAGGACATCACCCAGGTCCGACTGAGGTTCACGCCCTGTACCGAGCTCTTCGGCAAGCCCCTCGAGTTCCGAAGCCGCCTCGTCAAGGTTGCCCTCAATCAGTCCCTGTCCAGCGTCTTCGGTGTCCTCCGACTGCCGGAGGTCCTCTCCAACATCCAACAGACCTTCCAGAATTTCAGCTACGGTGAGGTTGCCTTCGTCGATCAGGGACTCGACATCCTCCATCTGTTGCTCCGCCTCTTCGAGCTGAATCTCGGAGTTCTCGAGTGACTCCAGCAGTTGCTGGAAATCCTCGATACTCTGAGACGGTCGCAGTTCTTCAGCTCGGTCGAGCAGTTCTTCAATCTCGTCGAAGAGTGTGTCGGTTTCGATGGGTTGATCAGCAATGGGTGGGGTGCTTGAAAACAGAATGTCGGCCCCGGGTTCGATCGGTGCAAAATTGAGAGCGACCAAAAGAACCAGACCTCCGGCGGCGATATAGGAGGTGGGTGGAAAGATTCTGGGATACAGGCCTCTGATGTCCAGACCCCGGACTGTGGCGGCTGCACGACGGATCTGCAGGTCAACCCACGGGTTGTTCACGTCCTGGTTCAGGAACCAATACGCACTGACCACCTCATCGTTCAAGTTGGCCTGTCGATCGACATCGGCCGCTGCCTCCGTCAAGCCTGTCCTTGTACCCAGGATCCTGACGACGTGTATGGTGAGCGCACCCAACCAGAGAAGCCAGAACAACCCAAGAATCATCCAACCCGGGGAAACGAACAGACTGATCCCAGTCATAACTATGGCGATGGCGAGAAATATGGACAGGGCTGAAGCGATCCGTCCGATCAGGCGGTTCGTCCGAATGCGGGATTCGGCCTTGGCAAGGCTCTCAATTATGATGTCCCGGTCCAACATCTACAGCTAATATGCCTTCCTATCGCGTATTTCGCATCGAATCCACGCGATGAACGGCATTTCTGTCGAATCCGTGGAATCCCTGGAATCAGAATACAATCCGCGTAACTCTACTATACCTTATACAGGCTTTCGATGGAAAGATGGATCTGCTTATATTTCAACTACTTGGGTCTCTCAAAGGCACTTGATCCACCACTTTCAGGCCGTAACCTTTCAGCGCGACGAGCTTCCTCGGATGGTTGGTCAAAATTCGTAGCGATCGAATATCGAGGGCGGCCAGAATTTGAATGCCGATCCCATATTCCCTCTGTTCGCCCACGAGTCCGATCGTTTCGTTCACATCGACGTCGTTCTTGCCGTGATATTCGAGTTGGCGGCCGTCGATTGAGTCCGCAATTTTGAAACCGCGACCGGTCTGGTGGAGGTACAGCAGAACTCCCCGATCTTCGGTGGAAATAATCTCCATTGCCCGTTCGATCTGCGCCCGGCAGTCACATTGTGTAGACCCGAATACGTCGCCGGTAAGGCAGTGCGAGTGGACGCGGACCAGAACGTCCTGTCCGTTTTCGATATTGCCCCGGACGAGGGCGACGTGATTTTCGCCGTCGAGCGTACTTTCGAATGCGATCATCCGAAAGTCGCCGTAATTTGTCGGCAGAACAGTTTCCGAAACTTTTCGGACGAAGCGTTCGGTTCGGAGCCGGTATTGAATGACATCCGCAACCGTGACAATCTGGAGGCGGTGGCGGTCGGCGAACTCGATGAGATCGGGTGTTCGGGCCATCGTGCCGTCCTCCCGCATAATCTCGCAGATGACGGCGCTGGCATCGAGCCCCGCAATCCGGGCAAGGTCGACCGAGGCTTCCGTCTGGCCCGCTCGGACCAGAACGCCCCCGTCCCGTGCCCGCAGTGGGAAGATATGACCTGGGCGTGCGAGATCGCCGGCCTCCGTCGAGGGATCGATAGCAGTCAGGATCGTCTGAGCCCTGTCCGGAGCCGAGATTCCCGTCGATACATTACGTTTGGCTTCGACTGAAACGCAGAACGCCGTTCCGTAGGTGGAGGTGTTGGTGGAATCGGAAACCATCAAGGGAATCTGGAGTGTGTCGAGTCGGCTTCCCGCCATCGGGAGACAAATCAATCCGCGTCCATGCGTCGCCATGAAGTTGATTGCTTCAGGTGTGACCTTTTCGGCCGCGATCATCAGATCTCCTTCGTTCTCCCGATCTTCGTCATCGACGATGATGATCATTCGACCTTCATTGATTTCTACGATCGCCTCCTCAACAGCTGCAAACGTCATCTATTTACTTGGCTCCCTCAATATGTTTCAGATATCCGCCGACAAGCTTTTCAACGTACTTGGCCAGGACATCAAATTCAATGTTGACCTCATCTCCCGGTCTTCGATCTTGCAGGTTCGAATTCTCGAGAGTAAACGGAATGATCGCGATCGCGAACGTCCGCTCAACCAGCGCGGCAATCGTCAGGCTGATCCCGTCCACAGCCACCGATCCTTTCCAAACCAGACGCGCCGCATCGCTTGCCTCATACTCGATCTGGAGCAGCCAATCGTCGCCCGTTCGGTCAAAGCTGTGGACTCGGCCGATTCCATCGACATGACCTTGAACGATATGACCGCTGAATCGCCCATCGGCCCGCATCGAGCGTTCAATATTTACGCGTGTGCCGGCAGTGGCATGTTTGAGCGTTGTGCGTTCAAGCGTCTCGCGCGACAGGTCGGCCATAAAAGTATCACCTTCCACTTCGTGAGCCGTAATGCAGACACCGTCGGTGGCGATGCTGGATCCCACCGTGATACCCGAGATCACTCCGGGCGCTTGAATGGCGACACGCCGAAAGTCGCCGGTGTCCGTTACCGAGACGATCTCGCCCACCTCTTCAATGATCCCTGTGAACATAACCTGTAATCATCAAGTCCGGCCCTACGGGTTCAACCTGCCAGTTTCTAATTTCTACGGCGTCCGACAGGGCATCCACACCATCGGCCCCGAACGCTGGTATTTCCCGTCCGCCTAGAATTCGAGGGGCAACGAACGCCACTATTTTATCAATGATGCCGCGTCTGAGCGCATCGAATGCCAGATCAGGACCGCACTCCAGCATCAACGATTGAACATCACGACGAGCGAGATCGCGCGTCACCTCCAGCAGTCCGGTCGTTCCGGACACCACTTCATGGGTCGCGGGGAGTTCCAAATGCCGCACCTGTGTGTACACGAGAACGCCGGGTGAGGAAAAGATCTGGAGGTGTGGCCGCAGTCGACCGCGTCGATCAATGACAGCGCGGATGAGAGGGCGCCGTCGTTGGATTCCACTACGGTCCGTCAACAGGGGATCGTCGCCGAGCACCGTTCCACTACCCGTCAATAGGGCATCCGCTCCGTGCCGCAGGAGTTGAACACGGCGGCGGGATTCTTCGGACGTGATCCATCGCGACTCGCCACCTCCGGTCGCAATCTTTCCATCGAGCGACATTGCGACCTTGAGAAGGCCAAATGGCCGGTCGCTTCGGACGGAATGGAGAAATGCCTCATTGATCGCATGCGCCTCCGTCTGGCAAAGCCCGCATTTGACCTCGATGCCGGCTTGGCTGAGCACTTCAATCCCCCGCCCGTCAACCTTCGGATTCGGATCTTCCATGGCGACGACGACCCGGGCAATTCCGGCGCCGACGAGGGCTTCGGCGCAAGGGGGGGTTCGACCCTGGTGCGCGCAGGGCTCCAGGGTGACATACATAGTGGCCCCACGGGCCAGTGTGCCGGCGAGTTTCACTGCCTGGATTTCAGCATGGTCTACGCCGTCCCATGTATAGAAACCCTGGCCAACGATTTCATCGTCGCGGACGATGACCGCCCCGACCATGGCCCCGGGACTGGTGAGCCCCCGGCCACGTTCGGCTAAACCCAACGCCTGCCGCATATGCTTTTCGTCGTTCATCAGAAAATCCAGCTCAACTTCACCATAGCAATGAAGGCACTATGGAGCACGCAGACGTCAAGGAAACGAGACAGGGTGCTCGGCTAGAAGTTCATTGCTTGGCAGCTTCGTCCGGATCCGATCCAATCATCTATTTACTCTGAACGCCTCGGCTCCGCCGCTTTAGCTTTATCTAGAAAGCCGTCCACCCGCACCGGAGGACCGGGGCGGGTCGTGTTTAAGACCTGTTGCAATATTCCGTCGATCCCAAAAGGCCTCGCTCCTCGTTCAGACCACGCGTGGAACCCGACAGAGACGGCCATTTGAATCAACGACCGAGATCTTAAGTCACGAATCCCCAACTCAAGATACTAGAGTTGTATTTTCGATCGATATGGATTCTTTAACATCTTCTGGCCTTTCGATGAATATATGGCGTGGTTGGCGAGTGGCGTATTGTGGGGGGAGGTCAGGCTGCAAATAGAGAATCAACGAAATCGTCGGCGGAAAATTCGATCAGGTCGTCGAGCTTTTCACCTGTGCCGATGAATCGAATCGGGATCTTTAGCTCTTTCACGATGGATGTCACGACGCCTCCCTTGGCTGTGCCGTCCAACTTCGTCAGTACCAGACCTGTCAAAACGGCTGTCTTCGTGAATTCGCGCGCCTGAACCAGTCCATTCTGTCCCGTCGTGGCGTCCAAGACCAGCAGGACTTCATGCGGGGCGTCCGGGACTTCGCGTGCCGCGATGCGAGTCATTTTCCCCAGTTCCGCCATCAGGTTATTCTTGGTGTGGAGTCGGCCCGCGGTGTCGACGATCACATAGTCGACTCCGCGCGCTTTCGCCGACCGGAGTGCGTCAAAGAGTACGGCCGAGGGATCTGCGCCGGGTTTCTGTTTCACGAGCGGAACGCCGATGCGCTCAGCCCAGATTTCCAGTTGCTCGATAGCCGCGGCCCGGAAGGTGTCGGCGGCGCAGAGCATGACCTTCTTGTCGTCGCCAAGGAAGCGGTGTGCGAGTTTCGCGATGGTTGTCGTTTTACCGACTCCATTCACTCCAACGACCAGGATAACGAATGGGTTCCCTGGGGCTACCTCCGCGGATTCTGGAGTCTCTATATCAAGGGTCTTTCTGAGTTCCGTCTTCAGGGCTTCTCTGAGTTCGATTGGATCTTTTAGCGTGTTCCGCGACACCTGATCCCGGATTGCGTCCAGAATTTCGCTGGTCGTTCCGGCTCCGATGTCTGCCCCGATCATGATGGTTTCAATGTCCTCCAGCAGCTGGGAATCGATCTCCTTTTTTCCTTCGACGAGCTCCTGGAGCCGCTCGGTAAATTCATGTTTAGTTCGCGAAACGGCTTCCTGAATCTTTACGACGACGCTTGGATCTTTAGGTTTCGGTGTTCCGAAAAGGGTGATAAATTCCATTGCCAGCGAAACTATTCCTCTTTCAATTCACGCACCATGAGTTCGTTGATCGCGTCCTGAGGATCTTTATCTTCGTACAGGACCGAATAAATTTCTCTGGCGATGGGCATTTCTACCGAAAGCTTCTCTGCGAGAGCGACCGTCGACTCACTTGTCTTTATGCCTTCGGCGACCATCCGCATGCTCGAAATGATTTCATCACATTTTCTGCCCTCCCCAAGGGCGACTCCCACCTGGCGGTTGCGGCTGAGGTGTCCTGTACATGTGAGGACCAGGTCGCCCAGTCCGGCCAACCCCGCCAACGTGTTCGGCTCACCCCCACACGCTTCGGCGAGCCTCATGATTTCGGCCAACCCCCGCGTAATCAGCGCTGCGGTGGCGTTGTACCCGAGCTTCAAACCCGACACGACACCCGCGGCAATCGCAATGATGTTTTTGACTGAAGCTCCGATCTCGACGCCGATGATATCCGGGTTGGTATACAGTCGAAAATGTGGAACCGACAATACTTGCTGCAAATGCCGCCTCAGTTCTTCGGCTGAAGCTGCGACGACCAGTGCGGTCGGTTCTCCGCGTGCAACTTCGAGCGCGAACGTTGGCCCTGACATAGCTGCGACCCTGGGGGGGAACTTTGGAGAGATCACGTTGTCGATCACCTGTGACATGCGCATCAGTGATCCATTTTCGATGCCCTTGGTTGCCGAAACGAAAAGCATGTTCGGCTGTGCGAATGGAAGCATCTGTTCATAGACACTCCGGCAGACATGGGAGGGAACGGCGCTTATGATGATTTCCGCGTCTTCGAGAGCCTCCTCGATGGACGCGCTGGGTTGAACCGTTTCGGGAATACGGATACCGGGCAGATAAATCGGGTTTCGGCGATCGTAACGAATGACTTCAACCAGCTCGGGTTCATAGACCCAGAGTCGAACTCGTTTGTGAGCCCGGGCCATCGCAATCGAAAGGGCCGTACCCCATCCTCCAGCGCCGATGACTGCGATTGAACCGTTCATGTTAATAGGAGACGGTAGTCGGTCAGTTTCTCGTAGACTGCACCGGACGGACCGAGGCGGCTTTCGTAAAGGTGGAATCGATCCACTGTGAATTGTCCGAATTCGTGGTTCCGAAACCGTTCTGAAGCCTGAACCAGCCCGGGGTTCATGCGCCCACCCCTCCGGCTTCGAGCCAACGTTAGATGCGGTGTGAATTTTCGACGCTCTGGAGAAAAATCCAGTTCAATCATCTGTTTCTCCACCGCGGCCGCCAGCGGTTCCAGGTGCTTCGATGCAACACCCGCCCAGAACACCCGTGGAGCGCGCATATTCGGGAAGAAGCCTACACCGGAAACAGAAACTTTGAAAGCGGCTCTCCGGATAGTTCCAAGTCGATCTGCAATGGTTTCCAAGCGCAGCAGCGATACCTCTCCGAGGAACTTCAAGGTCAGATGCATCGATTCGGGACGCACCCACTGCAAGTTGCTCGAGTGGGGTTTTAGGTCGCCTTGCATTTCCGACAGGGCTTCGACGACAGAGGGTGCGAGAGCGATCGCGACGAAGAGACGCACGCTCAGAAGGATTCAAGATAGCGTCGGACCATATCCAAAGCGGCCTGGGATGACTGCCAACGTACCCTATCTCGCGCACCCGGAAACACGAATTGAAGGTACCGGAACCCTTCAGGTCCCGATACGGCCACGTGTACAGTGCCGACTGGTTTTTCCGGTGTTCCCCCGTCGGGACCCGCTATGCCCGTTATGCCTACGCCGATCGTCGAACCTATCTTCTCTCGAACGCTTTCGGCAAGTCCGACGGCGACGTCCTTGCTTACCGCCCCTTCCATTTCCAGCACCAATGGCGGAATACCCACCAACGCGATCTTGGACTCGTTGCTGTAGGTCACGATCCCGGAGGTGAAATATCGGGAGCTGCCGGGAACCGAAGTCAAACGCTCGGCCATCAGTCCTCCGGTGCAGGATTCCGCAACCGCGATTGTGGCACCCTTCATTACCAGATACATCCCGACGACTTCTTCCAGATCCTGATCGGAACGGGCAAACACGCAGTCTCCAAGTTCCTGATCGATCTGACGTCCGAGTTCTTCAACCAATCGATCGGCTTCTTCGCCTGTCTTGGCACGTGCGACCAGATGGATATCCACCTGCCCTGGTTTCGAAAGCAGCGTCGTTTCCGGATTCCGGCACTTCGTGTAAATTGGCGCGATGCGGGCGTCGAGCATAGACTCCGGAAGCCCGGTCGTTCTGTAGATACGGCGGGACATCGCGAGCGGTCCGGCCATCCGAGTCAGTCGCGGACTACAACTTCTCTCAAACATCGGTTCAAGTTCCCGAGGGGGACCGGGCAACAGGATGAAAGTGTTTTTTTCCTTGGAGAGCCACAGGCCAGGCGCACTGCCGTTAGGGTTTTCCAATACCTCGGCGCCTGCCGGGACCAGCGCCTGGCGTGCGCTGTTCGCCGGCATCTCCATGGATCTTTGATCGAACCGCGCCTTGAGTTGCTCCAGCACAGCATCGTCTAGGACCAGCTGAAGACGTGTTGCCTGGGCCAGGGCTTTCCGGGTGATGTCGTCTTCAGTCGGGCCGAGGCCACCTATCGTGATGACAATCGGCGTGCGGTCCATCGCGGATTTCAGGGCGTGTTCGAGGTTGTCTTCATGATCTCCAACGATCGTGCGCAATGCCACGGGAATTCCCATCCTGTTGAGTTGTTCGGTTAGAAAGACGGAATTCGTGTCCTTGAATCGGGGAGTCAGCAGTTCCGATCCAATCGCAATGATTTCTGCTGTCAACATAGAAGGAACCCAAGGAAGAAGGAACCCGCTGTGACCTGTTCCAGCGATACCGGGACCCGCGAAGTTGGCTCTTGTGTTTGAGGTCGAGGCGCGAGACGGAAGTCGATTTGTTTGCATTGACGACGGCTCACAACAAGGATCCCGCCACGCACCCCCCATCGGTCCGGAGCGTTTCGCCGACACGGCATCGTTTTCGTCGTGGTCAACTCTCCTCGGTGAAAGAGCATTATTTCCTCATCGCCGACTCGTCGAATTCAATGCCGCTTTGCCGCAGCGCGGGTTTCGATATGGGTGGTGGAGGTCGCTCTAAGGAAGAGGTCTTCCCATGGTTCCAGCGCGGATCCTGTACACCGAAGAGGCATCCGCTATAACCATGTTTTCGGTGTAGTCAAACGCCAGGCCGACCAGTCCCAAACCCGAGACGAAAAGTTCGGGTGTCGGGCTCGCACCGCTGAAGCGGAGTATTCCCCGTCGGCCTCTGAAGGAAGCGACGACGTACAAGTTGCCTTCGATATCGAAGGCGATCCCCTGCGGTCTACCCAGTCCCGTAAAGAACTTCTCGACTTCACCCGTTGGAGAGATTCTGTGGATCGAATCAAAGCTCGACGTCGTGGGGCCCGAAACATAGAGATAATCGTCCAGGCCGTAAGCGATATGGTACGCGGCCATGCTGGGTTCAAGCGTTGCAAATACGAAGATCTCCCGATTCGGGCTGATCTTGAAGATACTACCGCTGCGGTCGCCGACGTATAGATTGCCCTTTCTGTCGAAAGCCAGTCCAGTGGCGATTCCCATTCCTTCGATATAAAGTTCCGCTTTTCCGCTGGGATCGACTTTGTAAACATTTCCCTCATGGCGGCTCGACACAAAGAGTTCTCCGTCCGATCCGAACGCCAGTCCCGTGGCGTTTATGATCTCAACCGTGTGTGGAGTGACCGCTCCGCTGGGGGTGATTTTGTATATCGAGACCGGAGTTTTCTGGCTCCTTCGTCCGCTGTAAGTCGCGTAAGTATTGCCGTCGCTGTCGACTGCGGGATTGGCGACCGGGTGCAGGTTGGTTGCCAGGCGTTTGCCCACCTCGTATGGGAACGGGCCACTCGAATTGCCGTTGCTGGCGACGGATAACTCGGAAGTGCCCGTCTCCGATGAAGACTCCGGCACTTTCGCTACGATGACCTCGTTCGATGCAATTGTGATCTGTGCCGTGTAGTCGCCAAAACGCACTTCGGGTTGGTGGCCTCCGTGGAGGTCGACGCCTCCGTACTCGATCATCACTTCGCCTCCCGGGAGAGCAGCCTGGGGAAGCACCCGTTTGATCGTGATGTCGCTCATGAGAATCTTGCCATCAGGAACCTTAGAAATATCAAAGCTATCAGACCGTATATCCCGGCTCCAACGTCATCGGCCACCACTCCAAGTCCGCGGGGAAGCTGCTCGAGTCGACGGAGTGGAAATGGCTTTAGGATATCGAAAAACCGAAAAAGCAAAAAGCCGAGAATCAACTCTGTCGCGTTCACCGAAGTCCCTGAACGGGCTAGGAACCCAAGCGTGATCATTTGCCCAATGACTTCGTCGATGACTATTCTCGGAGCGTCGTGTCCGAAAATCTGTTCCACGTGACCGGCCGACCAGACTCCCGCAAGCCCTATCGCAGCTACCAGCGGCCAATAAAGGCTAATCCCACCGGAGTAGGTGATCAGCCCGAACATCCCGACGCCGACAAGAGACCCCATGGTGCCGGGAGCCCTGGGCATCAACCCGGCCCCCCCTGCTGTTGCGATCGCAACAGCGATCCCCTCCAGCGGCGTCCGCGCTTCGGTTGATCGGACCGGATCAGTCGTCGTCTTCGACGTTTCCATCGGAATTGTCGGAATCTCCAGGTGCGCTTTCTTCAGACGGAAGGCGGTAGACGTCCGATATCCATTTCCCCAGGTCGATAAGCTTGCATCGTTCCGAACAGAACGGTCGAAACGGATTCTCCTCGTAAGCTGTTTTCTTTCGGCATGTGGGGCACCGGGCCGGCATTGTGGCTATGGACCGAACCGCTTATAACTCGGCGATAATTCGCCCTAGAAGGTCGTATTCCATGCTGTCGGTGATCTCTGTGAGGTAAAACCGACCGTTTTCGGGCTGTTCCTCGGCCGTGTCATTGATCAGGACTTTCCCGTCAATCTCCGGCGCTTGCGTTTCCATTCGTCCTTCCAGCAAGAGGTCCGATTCCGACGAGATACCCTCCAGAAGTACAGGTGCCTGACGACCGATCAGTCTCTGTAAATCATTCTGTGAGATTCCAGATTGTTTCTCCATCAAGACGTTTCGTCTTTCGACGGCCAGATTGCGCGGAACCCTGCAATCGAGATCTTCGGCAAATGTGCCTTCTTCGTCCGAGTAGATGAAGACACCGAGGTTGTCGAAGCGCACGCTATCGACAAACTGAAGGAGCTCCCGGAAGTCCGATTCCGTCTCACCCGGGAACCCCACTATAAACGAGGTTCTCAATCCGGCCCCGGGAACCAGATTCCGTATCTGTTCAACCTGCTGCTCGAATACCGCGCGTCCGCCCCCTCGCCGCATTCTCTCAAGAACTCGAGGGCTTGCGTGCTGATAAGGAATATCGAAGTAATTGCACAACCTCTTTTCGCTTCCGATCAGCCGGATTATCGGTTCAGAGAGAAGATTCGGATAGCAGTAGAGCAGTCGTATCCATGCGAGCCCGTCAACCGACAGGAGACCTTCGAGCAGATGCAATATGCCGTGGGTCATGCCAAGATCCTTGCCATAGGCCAGCGTGTCCTGGGACACGATGACTATTTCCCGAACGCCGCCGTCGGCCAGCCGCTCCGCTTCTTGGAGCAGATCTGCGACGGATCGGCTTCTAAAGCGACCTCTGAAGCTGGGAATGGCGCAGAAGGCACAGGTGTGATCACAACCCTCAGATATCTTCAGGTACGCCATGTGCGGTGGCGTCGTTAGGATTCTCGGAATCGTCGGTACCTCTCGCGACGTGTAGAGAGCGTCGATCGAAAACTCCGGAGCTGGGTCGTCGCCCTGGATCCGCACGGCCTCGAGGATGCTTCCCAGATCGTCGGGACCGAACGCGAAATCGATTTCAGGAATCTCTTTTTGTATTTCTTCGCGGTATCGTTGGGACAGACATCCTGCGACGACCAGCTTCTTGCAGCGCCCCTCTTCTTTCAAACGGGCCATTTCAAGAATCGTATCCACGGACTCTTCCTTCGCGCTGTCGATGAAACCGCAAGAGTTGACGACAATCACGTCGGCTGATTCCTGTTCCGAGGTGATCTCATAGCCCTGCTGGGTTAGCAAACCGAGCATGACTTCGCTGTCGACCAGGTTTTTGGGGCAGCCAAGGCTGACGAAACCCACTCGCGTTGCCTTGTTAGGGGTAGTTTTTGACATTAAGGAGACGGCCTCACGCACTCTTGAGTTGCTGGATCGTTTCTTCGAGGTTCATGTATTCTTCAGGGGTGATAGGCGAGCTACTGTAGCGGGCCTTCTCAAATACGTTGAGCGCAACCGCGATGAGATGCTTGCGACCCTCGTCGGGGAGCTCCCCCATCCACTCCCTCCAGGTCTGGTGGTGCAGACGGCCAGCGGAGCCTGGCGCAGCCAGTGCTGCGGTCCGGTAAAATAATTGGGTCACGATGTCGGGGTCCGCATCACCTCGGCCCATCCGCAGGTTCCAGATCTTCAATTGTGTGCGGATCGCTGATCGGTACTTTACTCCAAGTCCCAGCAGTCCGAAACTCAGTCCCAGAGACCAGAACCATCGGGTCTCGACGGCCTCACGTATCCGTGCGGAAATCTGGTTCGACACCGCCAGGCTCCGGGCGATCCACGAGTCGGATCGGCTGCGGAGCGAGCTCTGCAGTGTTTGAACCGTGTCCTGCGCGCTCTGGAACAACTGCAGTTGCGTCCCGGAGTCGTAGGTCAGGATGTAAGCGTTCCAGAACAGCTCGGCTGCGTCGAAATAATGCGAGATCAGCATCAGCATGCTGGTTTCGCTCCCGTTGGGGTCAGGGGGCGTCGGGTCGAACTCCATCCATCCCTTTCCGGGTACGTAGACCTCAACCCAACTGTGCGCGTCAGATTGCCGGACGATGTAGGAGCCTCCTATCGAGTTGTACTCACCCGGTAGAAACCCGTTGACTATACGCGTGGGTATACCCACCGTTCTGAGCATAATGGCCATCGATGAAGCAAAGTACTCGCAGTGCCCGGACCGGGCTTCGAACAGAAACGTGCTCAGGGGTTGCTCGCCTGGGTCCCAGGACAGCTGGAGCGAGTATGTGTTGTTGGCCCGCAGGTACGTTTCGACCAGAGACGCCTTCTCTAGCACCGTGTCGCCTTCCATGGAAACCGTTTCGGCCAGATCGACGATCCTCGGATCCAGATCCGGAGGCAGTTGCAGGTACACGTCCGCGTCGTCAGGCAGTCGGTCCGTGGGGTCGATGGTTTCCGAGGCTGGGTTTCTCAGAGGTATTTCGGAAAGCACCTCATAATGCGTCCGCCGTACCGCCCGAATCCCTTGATAGACGGCGCCGGCGTTGTCGCGTTCGAGTCCTCGAAAATTACCAGTGATGGATCGGAGGACGTGCGGGCCGAACAGCGTGGGCGTGGCCAGAGCTTCCAGAAAAACCTCGAACCGGACCGGCTCTCCGGTCCCCGTCATTGATTGGATCAAGTATTGGTTGTCCCTCGACCGCCGCAGGCCTTGACGCCGCCGATTCGACTTGTGCCAGGTGTGGCCGTCAAAGGTATCCAGGGTGAGACCCCGCCACTTCGGTGGGGCGGACAATGCCCCATCGAGCGCCCGGGTACGCATGACCAGAGCGGAACTCAGTTTGACCTTCCCGATTTCGCCTAACTCCACGGTGTCGGTGAAACCGGAGAGCAGTAGAGCTTGGGTCGATGCGCGACTGAAATATCCCGTTCCCATCCGAGGCATGGCGAAGAACAGCGATACACCCATGATGACAATCCAGGCACTCGCCCACACACTCATTCCGCCCAACGGCCGATCGATCGGAACGTGTCCGGCTTCCGGTGTTTTTCTCCCGGAACGGTAGATATCGAAGCTCATCAGCGTCGAAACCAGCGCAACCAGAAAAAGGAACAAGGTGAAGACGAACGATATGTTGATGGTCAGTGACGATGCGGCAAGCACCTGCAGGAAGGCGAGGAGAATGAGGTACAGATAGTCTTTGTCTCTCTTATCCTGGGCCAGTTTCGCGATTTCCAGGAAGAGGACCAGGTGGATAATGGCGCTGACGAAAGACCTGGAGAGAATCAGGCTGTCGAAGACGAAGAAGAAGATGTATCCAAGCGAGAGAAAGAATGCGTCGCGTGCGGTGAGCAGGGGAGGCTGTCCCTTTAGAACTCTATAAGTTGTGACTGCGAAGCAGACGAGAAACAGCAGGATGGATCCGATGTCGATCCGGCCGGTTTCCACCAGAGCGATGAACGCTGTCAGAATCAGCGCATGGAATGAGATTTGGAAGTAGCGTTCCATTGCGTATGCCTATCGGACGGGCTACGTAGAGAAAAAACGGCCGTCCCGCTCCCGTCGGAGCCAACGAACGCGGCATTCGGCGTCATTTCGACCAATGCCAGATAGTAAAGAATTGATTGTAGCAGGTTGTTGGACCGCCCCGGTGGAGAGCTCCAATCGTCGGTTAAGAGGGAAACTTCTGTGCCATCCTCCGAAAGGTAAAGGGCCAGAGATGCCGCTTGGGAAACCAGATTTTCAGAGCGTTCTTCATCTCCGGCTTCCCCATACCGGTCAAAGACCAGCAGGATACTTCGGCTTTCTTCGGCCGCGAATTCGCGTGTTTTTAGAGTATCGGTTTTAGCTGACGCTTTCCAGTCAATGTGCCGGGCGCTATCGGATGGCTGGTAGTCCCGGATCAAGTACAGATCCATCCCATCCCCCCGTTCGAAGCTTTCCGATGTGCCCAGGATGTTTTGGCTGGCGATGTCGAGCGCTTCGCTGGGCAGGATCTTGGGGAATGCAACACATTCCGCATCAACCGGAAAGGGGCGTCGTTTGACTATGAAACCGAAGGGATATCGTGACCGGAGATGAACTTTCTCGACACCGTGCCGGCCTCTCTTTGAAAGAACGGCTGTGACGTTGCGAGTGTCCTGATCGCGGGCCCGGATCAATGGAAGGTAGTAGCGCACGAATTCAAGGCGGCGCGGGTCAGCGGCGTGGACGCTGACGGAAAACGTAGGGAATACCCGTTTCAGGTTTTTGACGGCTACCATCATCTGAAAAGGCTGACTGGCGAAGCAATATGCCGGCAGTCGCGCCGTTACCTTCACGACACGAAAGTTGAGTCCTGCAAGGAACCCGGAGAGCAGCATCACCGCCAGCAATGCCGACAGGATCATGTAGAGCAAGTTATTGCTCGTATTGATCGCAGCCGAAAGGACGATCACGGTGGCCGCAATATAAATCCATCCCTCCCGAGTCAAACGGTATCGTGTGAAGAAGGGCAGCCAGTCCCAGTCGACGCCGGCCGCGAGACGCGGTACAAACCGGACACCCACCCATATGGCTATCGAAAGGGCAATGAAGGCGCCGATGGCAGCAGAAACAATCTGTCCGTCGCGTGCCGAACTGCTGGAATAGAGTGCAGCCAGCATCGCGATGCCTAGCAACAGCATCGACTTGAAGAAGTGCCGTGCCAATTGGCGGTGGCGTCGCTGCTGGGGACGAACGTCTTTGGTAAATTTCCGCTGGCGTTCACGAGAGGGAGCGGGCGCCAAGCTGAGTGTTCTCGCCATATAGAGAGAGGCGTCAGGCAGGTACGGCGACGCTATCGAGTACTTCTTCCAGCAGAGTCTCGGAGGCCTGTTGGCGACCTGTGCCCGAGCGTGCCAGGACGAGCCGGTGCTCGAAGACATTTGGAATCAATGTCTTCACGTCGTCCGGCAAAACGTAATCACGGCCTTCAACCAGGGCAAGGGCCTGCGATGCCCGGAATAGAGCCGCGGTACCCCGCGGGCTGATGCCCAGTTCAATTTCCGCGTGGTTGCGGGTCTCGTTGACGATTTCGATCATGTAATCAACGAGCGCATCGCCGACGTGAATGCTTCGACATTCCTTCTGGAGTTGGAGAACGTCACTCGGACCGAGTACCGGTTCCAGCGAATGGCTGTGGTTTCCGTTGGTGTAACGATCAAGAATTTCCTTTTCGGCGGATGCGTCCGGGTAGCCGATTTCAATTTTCATCAGGAAGCGATCCAACTGCGATTCCGGAAGAGGATACGTTCCGTGATGTTCAACCGGGTTTTGGGTTGCGAGCACCATGAACGGACGGGGCAATGGATATGTGACATTATCGATCGTCACCTGATTCTCGTTCATCGCTTCCAGCAGCGCACTCTGCGTCTTCGGAGTGGTCCGATTGATTTCATCAGCCAGGACGACGTTGGCAAAGATAGGACCCTGCTTGAATTCGAAATCGTGGACGATCGGGTTATAGACCGACACACCAAGCACATCGGACGGAAGAAGATCGCTGGTGAACTGGAGCCGGTTAAACTTCGATCCGAGAGCCATTGCCAGTGCGTGGCCCAGTGTTGTTTTGCCGACGCCCGGGACGTCCTCGATCAGCAGATGCCCTTCGGCAAGGAGTGCGACGACGGCCAATTCGATCGTCTGCCGCTTCCCCTTGATTACCTTGCTGATCGTTTGACACAGGTCGAGGGTCTTCTGGTGGGCGTCCTGAGTCCGAGAATTCATAAGTTTGGCCGATTGTAGCATGGGGACATGCGACCCGCTGTGTGCCAAGTCGCAGTCTTATTTCGGGACAATTTGTCCTCCATTTGCCATGAATCAAAAGTGTCTTTCGCCAGGATGGCAATCCGCTATCTTTCGGTTGGACCCGCCCGCCGGCAGGCCCGTACTGGCCGTGCCTTCGTGCGGTGATTCGTCCGTGCACTACCTGATCGAGGAAGGGCCTCCCAGCGGCGCGCTGTTAGCTGCTGGGTCCATGCTCTGAGAAGTGAGCGCGGTTTTCGCGCCCCAATGCCGCCCGTCACTCAATGACCGCACGCGTCTGGCGAACACTCAGAGCGGCTCCACCCTGGCGAGGGTCGGCGATTCCGGCCAGGGTTCCATCGGATAGAACCAGTATCGATTGCGTGTCTCCCTGGTACCCGGGTCGGGCCTCAGGACTGTGACCCATTGTACGCAACGCCGACACGACATCAGGAGCGGGGCCGCTGTTCTCGTAGTAAAGGACGTCAGGAAGATGTTGATGGTGTAAGCGTGGGGCGGCGGTAGCGGTGCAGATATCCATGTTGAAGTCGACTACGTTTGAAATCATCTGGGCCACACTGGAGATGATCGTCGGCCCTCCCGGGGAGCCCGTGACCAACTTCACTCCTCCAGAGGCATCGAGCAGAATTGTCGGGCTCATCGACGAGAGCATTCGTTTTTCGGGCCCAACGGCGTTGCGTTCGCCTTGTACGAGACCAAACCGGTTCGGCGTGCCGGGGTTCACTGCAAAGTCGTCCATCTCTTTGTTCAACAGGAAGCCGGCGCCAGCGACCGTCACGAGGCTGCCGTATAGCGAGTTGATTGTCGTGGTCACGGCGACGGCGCTACCGCTTCCGTCCAAGATGGAATAGTGTGTCGTGTTCAGGCTTTCAGGTTGTGGGGCAGCGTTTGTGTCAGAGGATAGGCCGGGCCGCACCTGTTCGGATGGCGTTGCTTGATCGGCATCGATTTCTTTGAACGCAGGTGTTGCATCTACCGGTTGAGTTGGCACCGTGTTACGGGAACTTGACGTCCCCCTTGTCAGCCATCCCTTGCTGTGATTAGATCTTAGGATACGTTCCGTAGTTTCAGACGGCGCGTGTACTGATATGCAAACGTTGACTCGATTCAGGATTCGATCCTGAATCGACTCGTCGCCATCTTAAGCGAACCTCTAGCAGCCGGTGATCGGATTCTGCGCCGGAGAAAGGAAATGTGATGAAGCAACTATTACTGTCAACGCTCATGCTGGGGATGCTCACAAGCATCTCGGAGGCCCGGCAGGCTGCGGGACCCTCGGCATCGGCAACCTCATCCAATCTCATCCAACAATTTTTGATGGCCTACAACAGCCAGGACACAGCCTATTTCGACAGAACGCTAGCAAACGATGCCGTCGTTCTCGATGAGGACGGACACACGCTGACCGGCAAAGAGCTGTTGATGCGCATTCTGGGCGGACGACTCTCGGCTACCCCTGCACCGCGTCTCGTTGCTTCAGACATTACAGGGTCGAATGCCGGGGACGTAGCGTGGGGCTCGCTGAACTACACTTTCGAGCAGGGTGACGAAACAAGAATGGGTTTCATGACTCTGGTCTTCCGAAGGTCCGGTAACAATTGGGAGATCGCCCACTGGCAGTTTTCCATCCATACGGTGCCTGAAGGCTAAGCCTCGCCGGTTACACTGATTCTCACTGGAATCCGGACGATGACTGAGGTCCGGATTAATTCGGCACGTCCGAAAGAAACCAACATCGTCCTCAATTGGTTTGAAGAACTGAAGGAGCGGGTTCCCGTACCGTGATTTTCAAGGTCAAGTCCTATTAAATCTTCGCGGATGTTGACCCTCTGAACACGTCGATTTCGTTGAGAAACGCCTGAAGATCGGCTCACGGCAACCCACGTGCTTGTGTAGTCGCCTAACCGTCAATGTGACTGTTTCATTGACCTGAAACCTCGCCTGTAGTCTTATTCAATCGATGGAACCCGGCACCAAGCTCGCCCATTACGAGATCCTGTCCCCGCTCGGCAAAGGTGGGATGGGCGAAGTGTGGCGTGCCCGTGGTGCGAAGCTCGGGCGTGAAGTCGCCATCAAGACCCTTCCCGAAGAGTTTGCTAGGTACGCAGATCGTCTCGTACGGTTTGAGCGTGAAGCCAGGCAATTAGAATTGAGTGGATCGTTTTGTAAAAGGGAGTAACACAATGAGAAAGTGGCTATTCGGTATCAGCGGGATTGTTGTCATACTGATTCTTGGCACGTCCTGGACATCGGCCCAGCGCCGACCCACCGTAAATCCGAATCTCACATCGGGAGGGCCGCTGGCCTTCGGCCCGGAAGACACGCTCTTCGTGGCCGACAATATGGCAGCAACGATCTTCGCCCTACGGTTGGACAGTGAGGAGTTCGGTCGTAGGGAAGGCACCGCCTCTGTCAGCGGACTCGACCAGAAAATTGCCGCGATGCTGGGCACCGTCGCGGAAGAGATTCTGATCAATGACATCGCAGTCAGTCCCAACTCGAAGAATACATTTCTCTCCGTTTCCCGGAGTTCTGCTGACACGAGCGCTCCGGTGTTGCTCCGAGTGGATGGCACGGGAACCATCGACGTCATCGAACTGAATCAGATTGGATACACCCGAGTCGAGTTGCCCAACCCGGCAGACGACTTCGTCCAACCCGGCCGTCCAGGTCCGCGCCCTCCGTATTTGGGTGCCCAGAACCGGCGGATGGAAACGGTCACGGACATGGCGTACCTTGACGGCCAGCTTCTGATGTCGGGTCTCTCCAATGAGGAATTTGCGTCCAAGCTGCGTTCGGTGGCCTACCCGTTCTCGGGAGCTGGAACGGGAAGCAGCGTCGAAATCTGGCACGCCTCGCACGGAGCGTTCGAAACGCGGGCGCCCGTCTATACATTCGTACCCCATGTCGTCGACGGCGAACAGAATCTAATCGCTGGATATTTCTGCACGCCTCTGGTTCGATTCTCGACCGCCGCTCTGGCTGCCGGGAACGCCTTCACCGGAAAAGTCAGAGGCACCACGATAGCCGAAATGGGCGCTTACAATCGCCCGCTGGACATGATCGTGTACGAGCAGAATGGTGAAGACATTCTTCTGATCACGACTGTCAGCAAAGGCGTGATGAAAATGACAATGGATGACGTGGCCGATCAGGAGCCGATAACCGAAAGCGTACCGGAAATGGAAGATATTGCCGGGGTGCCGTTCGAAGCCATTGACCGGATGGAAGGCACGTTGTAACTCGTCATGCTGGACGAGGGTCACGCGGTGATTGCGATCCGTGACGGTGACGGGCTGACCGACCTCAACGTGATCGCTCTCCCGTAGCGACGTCGGAACACGATGTCCTTGAATCGTCATCGCGTGGCGCCGGCCTCTCTCGACCCGCGCCACACGACCGTCCGGGTCAGCCTCCTCATGCTGACCACTACCTTGATCCTGGGTTGTGGCCAGCAGGTCGGCACTCCGAGGTCGGAATCGATTGTCGAAACCGTTCCTGCGATTCACCTCGCAGTTTCCCCGGACGGCGATTCCAGTTCGGTCGAAGTGCAAGGCCTCGATCCACTCACTCTCTCTGCTTTAGACACGGCGATGCTGGATCGTTTGCAGTGGGAGCAGATCCTGAGGATCGCGGTCGGGCAAGAGACGCCCATCGCCGACTCAGACATCCCGCCAGTACTGGGATCCTACGCCGTTCTAGATGGCCTTATTCGTTTCACACCCATGTTACCGTTCGAGTCAGGCCGCAACTACGTCGTGACGTTCGATCCGTCTGACTATGTCGAGGAGAACCGCCCGCCCATAGTTTCGATCGTGGATCTGCCCCCGGACACAGCGGCACCCAGCGTGCGCGTGGTGCGAATCTATCCGACCACCAACGTGCTACCCGAGAATCAGCTCAAGGTGTACATCTATTTCTCGGCGCCCATGCGTGCAAGTAACGGTCTGCCCTACGTCAAACTGGTCGACGAGGTTGGCAGTGAAGTCGAATTGGCATTCCTACCCCTGGGTGAAGTTCTGTGGACGGGATTGTGGGATCCCTCACGTCAACGCTATACCGTCTTTTTTGATCCCGGTCGAATCAAACAGGGCCTGGTGCTCAGCGACGAACTGGGCCGATCAGTGACCGAAGGCGCAAGGTATACACTCCTCATCGACAATGCCTGGCCCGACGCAAACGGCAATCCACTTACGGAGGGATTTCAGAAGGAGTTCCGTGTGGGTCCACCGGACACGGAGCCGCTCGACCTGACACGCTGGGATCTGTCCCGTCTACCCAGGATCAGTACGCATGAACGGCTGGTGATGTCGTTTCCCGAACCGCTGGACCACGGCCTTCTCGGACGTGCACTCAGCGTCACAACTCAGTCGGGCGACCGGCTTGAAGGAGAGATCCAAATCAGCGAAGGCGAAACTCGGTGGGCATTCATCCCCCATGGAACATGGGCGCGGGGTGAGTATTCGATCCTCGTATACTCTTTTCTGGAAGACCTTGCCGGTAACCGTATCGGCGCGCCATTTGAAATCAGCGCGCTCGAGCCGGTCGACACAAGACCTGAGGGCGACTTCTCCGCGATTCCGTTCTCGATCAGATAGTGATTTCGTCACATATGGCAATTCGTCAGGTGTTTACGATGTTACGCCTGACGCCCAGCGCTTTCTTAGGATCAAGGCCGACGACGCTGAGAGCGAGGCCGCACAGTCTCCCACAATCAACGTCGTCCTGAACTGCTTCGAGATACTCAAATTGCGCGTGCCGGTGAAGCAGCCTCACCCTGCCCTCTCCCTTCCGCCTCGTCTCAATCCTCCCGCCAACTCCTGTATGGTCGCCTATACGGAAACGTGAAGCCTTGCACCAGATTGTCCGGCAACGGGAAGCGTGGCAGTTTCTGCGGCAAAGTGGGTTCCGCAAGAATTCAGAACACGGATTCCTAAACACTAGGAGACTACTCGTTACTTATCCTCCTAAGGGAGTGCACTTCCGTATAGGCCACAATACAGGACTTAGACTTAATACAGACTTATCCAGGAAGCATCGAGCGGAACTTTTGGGGCCGAGTGGCCTGGTTCCGTGCCCTTACGGAACGGGAATCCGTCCCTTCAGTTGTTCAAACTAGCCAAGGACGACGCTGATTTCCGGCAACGCAGTCTTGTCGGTCGACTGTAGTAGAAGTAGTGATTCCAGTGGCCCATGTACAGCGCAATGCCCACGACCGTCTCTGTGATTCACGGGGCCCGTCAGCGGATATGCAGGGCTTCGTGGACCTTGTCAGCCAGACGGATATGTGGCACCTTGTAACTTCTATTCGCAGCCTCGGGTCGCAGCGTTGGCATGGGGCCGGCTCGGCACACCGAGGCCGGGAGGTGTTTGGTGATTCGCGTTCTGTGTGCGTGGTGCATCATGGTGCTCGCGGTGTCCGGGTGCTCTTCGCAGCGCCCGGCTTCGCAGGATTCGCAAGCCTCTGGCACGGGAGCCGAGGCGCCGGAAACGATACAAGATAGAGTCGACGTGTCGAAGCTGGGGCCGCAAGCGGGGGAGCAGGTTCCGGACTTCAGTCTTGAGGATCAGACCGGAAAGACCCAAACCTTGGAATCGGTCATGGGGCCGAACGGGGCCATGCTGGTCTTCCACCGATCTGCGGATTGGTGACCGTACTGCAGAACGCAGCTCGTTGAGCTGCAAGGCCGGGTTGAAGAGCTGCGCCGCAAGGGAATCGGAATCGCGGCCATCAGCTACGACACACCGGAGATCCTCGCGACGTTCAGCAACCGTCATGGCATCACGTTTCCGCTGTTGTCTGACGTAGGGTCTGCGACGATTGCTCGCTTTGGGATCCTCAACACGGTCGTTGACGAGGCCCTCGACTATGAGGAAGGAGACGCGCGGGAGGACCCGGCCCTCGGGCCTCGCCTGAGGCAGGTGGCCACGGTCAACGAGCCGAGTGAACGACATCGGGGTATTGCGTTTCCCGGCACCTTCATGGTGGACCGCCAGGGGCTGGTGACGGCACGGTTCTTCGAGGACTTCTACCGCGAACGAAGCACCGTGGCCAGCATCCTGCTGCGGCTCGGTCAGGGAATTGAGGTTCCAGGCACGACGCTGTCGACGAACCATCTGGAGCTGACAACCTATCCGAGCGATTCAACGGTTGCGCTCGGCAGCCGCTTTGCGCTCGTCCTCGACGTGACCCCGCGTCCGGGCATGCACGTCTACGCGCCGGGCGCGTCCAGCTATCGGGTCATTTCGCTCACGATCGAACCGCAGCCGTTCGTTCGGACACTGCCTGTCTAGTTCCCGGAATCCGAGATCTACTATTTCGAGCCGCTCGACGAACGGGTGCCGGTCTATCAGGAGACGTTTCAGTTGGTGCAGGAGGTGGTTCCCGACGTCACACCTGAGGCAATCGCGGCGTTCGAAGGGAAAGACTCCCTGACGCTCACAGGCCGCCTCGACTACCAGGCGTGTGACGACGAGATCTGCTACAACCCGGTGTCGATGCCGATTTCGTGGACCGTTGCGGTTCAGCCATTCGTGTCCGGCGGATAGCAGGATCGAGAACGTGCACTCCGTCTTCACCCGCGTTGCGAGCGCCTACGACGCGATTCATAGCAGCTCGGTCAGGGTGCCGCCCAGAATCGCGCGCTTGTCTGCATCAGTAAGGAATGGCGCCTTAAGTACGAGGTCCACGGTGACCGTGCCGTTCAACGTGACCAGCGATCGGGTAGGCCGACCCGTCACCGGGTCGGCCCCACCACGGAACCGTACGTGCGGATTTCCCGCATACGGCTCTTCGGAAAGAGTGGTATTTCAGCCGGGCGTACGACGCCAACTGGGAATAGCTGATCCGGATTCGCGGCCGGACCAGCGGGTGCTTAGCCAAGAGGACTTTGCAGTCCTCCCAGGTCAGCCTGCCCTTCTGGCTCCTCTTTGAGAGAGAGTGTTTCCACTCCCGCCAGGTGAAGTCCCAAAAGGCCTGGAGCTTCGTTGCATTCCCCGCGAGCTCATAGTAGTTGAAGTGACCGCGCAGAAACTGGTTGATCGCGCTTGCCTGCGCATCTTCGGGCTGGTGCCTCATCTGGCGAAGTCGCGCGACGGCCTGCCCCCGCGCGCGGATTGACGTAACACCCATACGACGACATTGTCAGCGCTGGCCTAGTCGTCAGACCCTGCTTATACGCTATAAGGAAGGACGCCCCTGTGTAGGCTGGTGCCAGAGAGGTTAATTTTAAGTTACAACGACTAGACTAAGAGTGCCCTGATTCCGGTCAGCCTGCTGGGCGGCGTTTGCGAATCACTCCCCAAGGCGGGAAGGATCTATTCTTGCGCTTTCTTTTCGATGGGAATTTCCACTTTGAATAAACTTTCGGCGTCCATCACTTCATCCAGTCCGATTATTCCGTTGATGTAGAGGATATACGCAGTGAGGGCATAGGTTTCATCATTACTCAGCTGTCTGTCCTGTACCCCGACATTGGCCTGACTCCTTGGCATCGCCCGGTGGATATAGTCCCATAAGGTGGTGGGGAAAGGTAAAAGCGGACTTCCTTTGAGGGTATTTTGTCCTCCGTTCAGACCTTCTATGCCATGACAGAAAACGCAACTGGCCTCGTAGATCAAGACGCCTTCCCTGGCGCTACCCTGCCCCGGCGGCAGCTCTTTGCCCTTAGGCCCCACCGTGTACATCAGCTCCGACAGATCCCTTTCACTCATGGTCCGCCCCAATCCCTGGCCGGGGGTCTGTGACAGGGCCGAATGACAGAACACGAGTAATACCAAGCCCAACCAATGTCCCGATGACGTTCTCACACGCTTTTCCTATTCTCGCTGATCAGTTCGTATTGACTGATGAAAAAAGATCTAATGGTCAATCCTCGAAGAAGGCATGTCCACCGGAATAATAATGGCCAAGGCTTTCCGGCCGTCCCTCGGGATACAGTTCCCGCATCGGGTTAGTGATTTCCCCGTTCGCGGCGATCTTCCAGCTCATGATAAAAGAGTTATGGGTGTCCCTGGGTACCTCGTTGCAGAGCTCACCCATCACATTAAAACATTCCTGGCTGGAATCCACGCCCCAGGTCGAGGAGACTTCATTGGGTGCAGGCTGGACGTAACCCTTCTCATCGGTGCAGCGGGACTGGATGATACGTTCCCGACCGTCCCATTCCCAGTCCATACGAAAGCGGGTATGACAATAGGGCAACACCGGTTCCTGCAGCGTGGCATCCTTCCAGTTCTCGCCGCCATCGGTAGAGATTTCCACCCGCTTGACTGTCCCAGCAGTCCAGGCCAGGCCACGTATCTCATAGAAACCGGGACCCGGTAATCTCTGCCCACCAGAAGGAAAAGTAATGACCGATCTTGGCGTAGTCTCAAGCCGGTAATAACGGGTCAGGTCCGTTGCCAACAGGAATCCACTACCGTCCGGCATGCGGTCCTCCATGTTCATCCCGTCCTGACGGGTCACATGGGTGTCATCGGTGACATACAGTTGGGTCATCCACTTGACCAGCCAGCGGCCAGTGTAGCCGGGCGCGACAATACGGACCGGGTAACCCTGGTCGATGCGGATGGATTCGCCGTTCTGGGCATAAGCGGCCATGGTCACCCCGTCCATCGCCTTCTCCATTGGGAAACTGGCCACGTGGTCGCTGGGATCAGCGGCCATGGCGATCACCCACCTGGCATTTGCTTGCACCCCTGCTTCCTCGAGCAGGGTTTTAAATGACACACCGCTCCATTCACTGGTACTGGTCCTGCCGTGGGTCTGTTGGACCGTCAATGCCCCTTCGCTGAATGCATCCCCACCGTTGGCACCACAGGTGAGGACATTGGTGGATGATACCGACGGCATGCGCTTCAATTCATCTAGGGTAAATTCCAGTGGACGGTCCACCATACCGGTGACCCGCAGGCGGTATTCCGCGGGATTGATATCCAGCAATACACCGTTTTCATGATCAACCACGAAATGCAGTTCAGAGGGTGTGATGATGCCGTTCAGGTCCTGTAAGGGTGTCAGGGCCGTGGCATTGGGATTCCTGTTCCGCCGGAATCTGATGCGCTCCGTATCTTCATACTTTGACAACAGTCCACGGGCACGGGTCTCGGTCACGGCGATGACATTGGGATGAAGTACCTGGCCAAATGCAGGTGCCACACCTGCGGTCAATCCCAGCGCTGCACTGCTCTTGAGAAATCGCCTACGGCTTGTCAGTTGTTTTTGCGCCATATTAACCTCCCCAAATATTGCCCAGTCCTGCGGAAAAACTGCTTGAGATCAGATTAGTCTAGGGGTGACAAATAACAGAGTCAAATCATTCCAAAAAAATATCAACAATTATGGAAATACCCGGATTTTGGGGCTGTACAGCAAGTTAATGATCGATGGTTATCCTGAAGTTTCCGATGGAGGACTCCATTCGTCCCGGTTTGGCATGATGACCCGGGGCAAGGTCGTTGAGTTCAATTCCTCATTCTCCCTGATGATTGGAATGCCCAGGGTTTTCTAGACACCCTGGAGCCTCGCGAAATAGTCGGCCTCAAACTGCCGCGGGGACACGCCGCCGACGTGACTGTGTCGCCGTTGTGAGTTGTAGAACAACTCAATGAAATCGAATATATCGGCCCGAATCCCCTTCCGGCCTGACGTACCCACTTCCGCAGGGTTTCGGCCGTGCAACCGATCTTCGAGGCGATCGACGCCATGGCTGCCCATTGCGACCCGTGCTCTCCCTGGTGCTCAGTCACCATCCTCACGGCACGTTCACGAGCCTCTGGTGAATATCGAGTTGGTCTTCCCATAATGACTCCAATCCTCTCAAGAAATAGAGTCTCCGGGAAACCCGGGAGTTATAACCGAATCTGGTGTTTGAGGGATTGAAGAAAAGCGGCGTATCTGGTTGATTTGTTGTTTACGAGACTTCAAAGCAACCAAAGGAGATACGCCACTATGAGTAAGAGTATCGTTATTGAACTGGAAGATCGAGAAGCGATTGCAGACCCAGTGACCGACCTGCTACGAGCCGGGGCGCAAGAGCTGATCC
>CBDCFM010000013.1:0-98837 GCA_965216035.1 Terriglobia bacterium | reverse complement strand
AGTGTGAGGTGCTCCCCAAAATTCGGACAGGTCACTAAGGTGTAAAATCGCTACCTCGGGAGAGGCAGATGAAGAAGCGAGGGCGGAAGCAGTACAGCGCAGAATTGAAGGCAAAGATTGCCGTGGAAGCGGTGAAGGGACATCGCACGATCCAGGAAATCGCGTCCCACTACGAAGTTCACCCGAACATGGTGACGAAGTGGAAAAAGCAAGTACTCGACGGCGTATCGGACATCTTCTCCAATGGCCGAGTACAGGCCAGTGAAGCCGATGAGCAAGTGCAGGCGGAACTCTACCAACAGATCGGAAAATTACAGGTCGAGGTGGAGTGGCTCAAAAAAAGTCGGGACTTTCCCGTTAGAGCATCGACGACCATGGATCGAATCGAATCACGACGAGTTGAGCATCGTCGAGCAGTGTCGGTTGACCGGCGTGTCCCGATCGGGACTCTACTACACACCGGTGGGCGAGAGCGCCGAGAACATCGCGTTGATGCGTCTGTTGGACGAGCAATATACGCGAACCCCGTTTTACGGGATTCGGCGTATGACCTGGTGGTTGCAGACGCAAGGTCGGCGGGTCAATGCGAAGCGGGTGCGGCGACTGATGCGGCTCATGGGACTGGAAGCGATCTATCCCAAACCGCAGTTGTCGATGCCGGCCCCGGGACACCGGATTTACCCATACCAGTTGCGCAATCTGGAGATTGTGCGTCCCGATCAGGTGTGGGCCACGGATATAACCTACATTCGACTACGGCAAGGATTCATCTATCTGGTGGCGATCATGGACTGGTTCAGCCGGTACGTGCTGGCCTGGGAAGTGTCCACGTCGATCGACAGCGGATTTTGCGTGTCGGCACTGGACTGGGCGCTGACGAAAGCGCAACCAGAGATTTTCAACACGGATCAGGGTGCGCAGTTCACCAGCAATATCTTCACGGGCCGGCTCGAAGACCAGGGCATCACGATCAGCATGGACGGTCGGGGCCGGTTCCTGGACAACATCTTCGTCGAGCGCTTATGGCGAACGGTGAAGTACGAGGAAGTGTACCTGAAGGACTACTTGAGCGTTCCCGAAGCGATCGCAAACCTGAACCTCTATTTCAGGTTTTACAATCAGGAACGCGGCCATCAAGTATTCGACTATCAGACGCCCGAGGCCGTGTACTTTCAGCGCGCGCCGAGGGCCTGTGGAAACTGACGCAGCTATGCAAATCCCCACACCATGCGGATTCCCACAGTTGCTTGAAAACAGCCTCGAAGACTCGGCTTTTTCACCGTTCCCACAGGCCCGACGGCGGGCTAAATATCAACCCATTTCAGCGGCGGCGATCCACCTTAAGACCCAGGATTTCCTGTCCGAAGAATGGGGAGCCCCTCCGTGACAATTCACCGCCAGTGCAGCTGTATTAGACGAACCCGAACGCACTGAACTATTTGCAAAGATGGTGAGGTCATTACAAAAGGTGTGTAAAAGTCATCAGGCGGCGGCCTTCGATTTGGACACGACTCTGATGCCGTCAGCGAATTGCTGACCATCATAGACCTCTTGTAAGAGATCGGAACCCTTTAAGTGCCGCCAAGCCTTCTCAGCGACACGCAGTAACCTCCAGATCATCGCAGTTGCATTCTCGACGCGCTTGAAGCGACGAGCGGCGTTGGTTCTCAACCGCACCATGTCGAAGGGTGACTCAACGATGTTGGTCGTTCTCAGATGCACCCAGTGTTGCTTCGGGAACGCATAGAAGGTGATCATCCGATCCCAGTCCCGCAACAGCGTCTCACCCGCCTTCGGATAGTTCTTTTGATATCGGCGAATGAACTGATCCCGCTTACGTTCGCATGCGGCTCGGGAGTCGGCGAAGGCCATCCCGTGGAGAAGCTGCCTGGCCGCCGGCTGGTCGGTCTTTGGCAGGTGATCCACCACGTTCATCGACTTGTGGTTCCAGCAGCGTTGTTCCTGGCCCTCGGGGTGTTGCTCGGCCAGGGCGGACCAAATTCCCAGGTGACCATCGGCAACGGTCAGTCGTCCCAGCTTCAGACCCCGATCCCTGAGGTTCCGCAGAATACGACTCCAGGATTCCTTGCTCTCCCTCTGACCGCTCTCACAGGCCAACAGCACTTTACGCCCGTCTGACAGGCCTGCGATGATCACCAGTAGTGCCGCCCGTTCTTTCGCGATCCCCGCTTTTACGTACAAGCCGTCCGCCCAGTGATACACCACCTCAAGCTCGGACAGATCCTGCTGGCTCCACTCGTCGTATTCCAGTTGCCATGTCGATTTCAGCCGTTGAATCGACGCCCGCGACAACGGAGCGCCCGCACCCAGCAGTCCGCGCATTGCCTGCTCGAAGTCTCCTGTGGCCAGGCCGTGAAGATAGAGTTCGGGAAGCAGTTGCCCCAGCTGCTTCGATTTCCGGTGAAAGTACGGCAGAATCTCACTCTCGAAGCGCTCGGTCGTGTTCCGGACCCGGGGCCGACGAACCTCCATCGTTCCGTTCAACATCGCAAACCGTCGCGGTTTCCCGTGACCGTTCCGGTAGCCCCGTCGATCCGAACTCCGCTCCGATTTCCTTCGACCCAAGAACTGCGTCACTTCGTCTTCCAGAAGTTCCTGGAGCCTATCCTGCACTCGTGATCGCGCCCAATCTTCCAGAACCTCATACTGCTTCGTTGACGCCGCTACTTCCGGTGTGTTCTTCTTCTCCATGGGTGGTGTACCTTTCTCCCGGTTGGCCCCGGGATTTGCTTACGGTTAATAGTTCACCGAAAGCGTACACCGCCTTTTTCTTTTTACACACTTATTGGAACGACCTCAAAGATGGTTGAGGTCATGCCTATATTCTCTGAGTATCGAAGTAAGACTACACGCGTAATTCCGGTTGTCGCTCTGACGCGCGTTTAGGCTCGCCCAATAGGTTCAAGAGGTACTGTCAGGTTAGGTCCCCATCTGGCAGACTAGCGGGATGAAGAATCACCGATCTCGCTATCTCAGGCATCGTTTTCCACCCGAAATCATCAGTCACGCGGTCTGGCTCTACTATCAATTAAGTCTGAGCTTCCGAAAGGTCGAAGAGAAGTGGACCCCATTCGTTGGACAGCGCGGCAGCCGAATTAAGGTGGATTCTGCCGTTCATGGTTAGGCTGCCGAAGTCAGTGGTCCGATTCCAGCGTAGGCTTCAGTCGGCGTGAGATCGCCCAATGCGGAATGCGGCCGGTCATCATTGTAATAGTCCATCCAGACACCGATTTGGTGCTGCGCATCTTTGAAGTCAGTGAAAGCGCTTAGATAAACGCATTCGTACTTCATCGAGCGCCATAAGCGTTCGATGAAAACATTGTCCATCCATTGCCCCTTGCCGTCCATGGAGATCCGGATTCCTTGATCTTTGAGTGGATCGGTCCAGGTGCTGCTGGTGAACTGGCTGCCTTGATCGGTGTTGAAGATTTCCGGACAGCCGTATTGCTCGATAGCCTCGTCGAGGGCCTCGACGCAGAATGTCGTGTCCTGCGTGTTGGATAGCCGCCACGACAGCACCTTGCGCGTGTGCCAGTCCATGATCGCAACTAGATAAAGGAAGCCGTGCGCCATCGGGATATAGGTGAGGTCGGTGCACCAAACCTGATTGGCCCGATCTACGGTAATGTCGTTCAACAGATACGGGTAGACCGGATGACCCGGGTTTCGCCGGGACGTGTGCGGTTGCGGCGCCACCGACCGCAGTCCCATCAGCCGCATCAGCCGCCGCACCCGCTTCCGGCCGACACCATAGCCGAGACGGTTCAGATGACGCACCATCTGCCTCGAACCGTACCAGGGCATCTTCAGATACGCTTCGTCAATCACACGCATCAGCTCGAGATTGCGCTCACTCTCACCCCGGGGCCGATAGTACCAACTGGATCGGCTCATCCTGATCAACTCGCACTGCCGCACGACGCTGAGCTCATGATGGTCGGGTTGGACCATCTCGCGCCTTCGATCCAGGCTCACCGATTGAAGGCTTTGGCTAAAAAATCCCGCTCCACCACGAGTTCCCCGATCTTGGCTTGCAGATCTTTGATCTCCTCCTCGTGGTTCCGGACGGACGGGTCCTTTCCCCGCTGGAACGTCTCCTTGACCCCATCCAGCGCATCGCGCTTCCACTTCGTGATCATGTTCGGGTGGATTTTGTACCGCGCCGCCAACTCCGCCATCGTCCCGTCGCCGCGCATCGCGGCCAACGCCACCTTCGCTTTGAAGTCCGCAGAAAAATTCCGTCGTTTTGCCATCGTTGTAACGTCCTCTCATCTGTGCAGAGCCCACCTTACAACGCTGTCCGAAATTTGGGGTCCACTTCTAAGATCCGCTTGCCGAACGAGGAATCATCATCTCGTTCGAAACGGTTCGGCAGTGGTGCTTGAAGTTCGGTCCAGACCACGCGCGGCGACTGAAACGACGCCAGGGTCGCCTCGGAGATTCGTGGTTCCTGGACGAAGTCTTCGTCAGAATCAACGGTCAGCGGCAATACCTCTGGCGCGCAGTGGATCAAGACGGTGATCTGATCGATATTCTCGTCCAATCCCGTCGGGACGGGCGTGCGGCGCGGAGATTCTTTCGGAAGCTCTTAAAGAGTCAGCGGCGGAAACCGTTTCGCCTCGTGAGCGACAAGCTCGAAAGCTACGGTGTCGCACATCGAGCCGTCATGCCCTTGGTGACTGATGACACAAGCCGATACGCGAACAATCTGGCCGAGGCATCGCACCAGCCGACGCGCCAACGGGAGCGTCAGATGCGAGGATTCAAATCACCCGATCAGGCTCAACAATTCTTGCATGTTCACGGCGTCATTCAGAATCTGTTTCGATTGAGCCGGCACCGGCTGAGGTCAGTTCACTACCGAATGTTGAGAGCGCGATCATTCACGGTGTGGGCGGCGGTGACAGCGGCGTAAGGTGCATCCAACTGGCCTCACTTTGCCTCGAGTCGTTTAACTTGACAGTGCCTCTAAAAGCGTTTCCGGGAAATCCCAGGGTGGTTCAGTTCTCCGCCAAAGAACTACTCCTCTGCCCTCCATGCCAATTGTGCGTCCATGCATTCGGAAATCATCGTCTGATATCGTGAGACGGCGGATCGGCTGACCAGCGGATGAGGATCGCCCGGTTGACGGAACTTCAGAGCCTCGAGCTTATCGTGTAATTTATCCCAACTATTATGGGGGGAAAGGAAAACATCCGCGCCCGCGCTCTCCGCAATAGCCTTGTAACGCTTGACTGACGCGCTCCACACTCTCATACTTTCAACTTCACTCCCGAAGTACTCGGCTCCACCGGCAGCCCGACCCCCAAATGCGCTGGCCACATGCCTTTCATTGCCATCCTTCAGCGGCGAAACGAGCGCCGAAACGGTACCCGGACTATGGCCCGGCGTCACATAGAGGCTCACGGTGACATCACCCAGCGTCAGTTCCTGACCATCGGTGACGATCATATCTCTCCTCGGCTTGGAGGCCGCCGGAGCATTGGACCTGGCGAGCACATCCCACTCCGCTTCAGACATCAGGACACGCGCGTTGTAACGATCCTGCAGCAGTCTGGCGCCGCCATATTCGTCAGTGTCGGCTGAAGCGATGATCACATACCTGACCTGCGCTGGATCGAGGCCCATCTTTGTCAAACCGTCGACAATCAACTCCTCAGCGGTGTAGTCATAACCCGAGTTGATCACGATAATTCCTTCTGATGAAGTCACTGCCCAGATAGCCTCGTTGTTGGCACCACCGACATGGTACACATTGTCGAAGACCTTCTGTGGGTCCCTGTACCACTCAGAACGAGGCGGTATCGTCGGCTCGGCGGGAGCCGCAGCTGCGGGCGCGGGAGCGGCCGCGGGAGGATTGGGATCAGGTTTGGCGCAAATGGAGAAAATAGCCGTAAAATCCTGCCCCGGTTCGTATGCGGCCGCCCTGGCTGCGGCCACATGAGCCTGGGCTATAGCGTCTTGGGCGTTCGCTCCAGTTGCGCTCCAACCGGCCAAGAGCAAGACACTGCAAAACAGCGAGGCCAAATATCGCACCATAACTCTTCTCCTGTAAATCTGAATTTCGCTCCGATGTTGAAATTTCGGCACACTCTATCAGATCGGAATTTCGAACACAAACGGAACGTCAAGCGCTTGGCGCACATGGCTGGCGCACGCCGGATTGTTTTTCGATCCTGGTTCGAGGAGCTGAAGGAACGGGTAGGGGTGCCCCTGTAGCGCCGGGTTAAACCGGCATGTTGTAGGGGATGAAAGAGCCCTACAGGAAAGGAGTAACAATCCATCCTGCCCTCGAGTCTTGCGCCTGCATCGTGCGGTGTTGTGCGAAGTGTAGACGAAGGTACCAGCGGGTCGGACTATTGAGCTTCGAAAAGGCACTGTTTCGGCGCTTGTCAATAAAGTTGTGTTTGAAGGGAGAGTCACGAAGCGTTCTCGAATCGAAATTGGAACAAGGCGTTGAGCTGATTGAGAGCGGAGAGAATGGTGCCGGGACCTTTGTTCCAACGGCCGTCTTCGAGCAGAGAGATGGCCAGTCCGAGATTGAACTTTAGGGCGTCTTCGGAATGAAAGTAGCCGCCAGAGTCGCAACGCATGATTTCGAGCTGTCCGTTGACAGCTTCGGCGGCGTTGGTGGTGGAGAAGGATTTATTCATCGAGTCGGGATATTTGAGGAAGGCCAGGTAGTGTTCCCGTTTCTTGCGCTTCACGCACAACTGCGGGGAGCGCCGGAAGGATGGGGCCTTCATCGTCTGGCGGAAGACGGCCAAGAAGCGGATGGCGGCAAAGCTGGGTGAACTCCGAACGGAGCTGTGCTACCGGATGCATGATCCTATTCCGTCAGTCGGCCGATGGCTCCGAAGCGTCGTCACCGGTTGCTACCACTACCATGCCGTTCCGGGCAATACCGATCGGCTCTATGTCTTTGTGCAGCGCCTACGGAGCCTATGGCACCGGACCTTGTGTCGTGTAGCCAACGTGGGCGGGTGAGCTGGGATCGGATGCTCCGGCTCTCAGACCGCTGGATTCCCGAACCTCGTGTCCTGCATCCCTATCCGACGCGTCGCTTTGCCGCTAACCATTCGAGGTAGGAGCCGTATGCGGTAACTCCGCTCGTACGGCTCTGTCGGGGGGGGGCCGGGTGACCGGCATTCCCACCGGGATGTCGCTGAAAACAGGCTGTCCAACCCCCGAAATTCCACGCGAGACTTCCTGGGACAGGTCCGTATGATGCCAAGCCCTGTATTGTCGCCTATGCTTCCAGGTGACTGTTTGATGTGACCGTTTGATTGACCTGAATCTCAGCCTGTAGTCCTATTCATGCTATGCAATCCGGCACCAAAATCGGTCACTACGAGATCCTGTCTGCCCTTGATAAGGGTGGGATGGGAGAGGTGTGGCGTGCGCCTGACACGAAACTCGGGCGCGAAGTCGCAATTAAGACCCTACCTGAAGGGTTTGCGAAGGATTTGGATCGTTTAGCCCGGTTTGAACGTGAAGCCAGGCCACTTGCGTTGCTGAGCCATCCGCACCTCGCTTAAATTCAGGTGAAAGTCACAGTGACAGGCAGGGCGCTCCCATTCGAGGACAAACGCCCCCGCTCCGTATCGAGGGCGCTTAATTTACCTGTACTTCGCTGACGCCTGACACCGAGGCGCCGGCTGACAGCATCGCCCATCCTTGCTCATGGACACAGACGTCTATCCAGCAGCGATCCGATGGGCGCGGAGGAAGGAACGTACCTGGCGCACTGCCAGCGGAATCCGCTCCGGAGGCTCCTTCCATGGGAATATGCTCACCTCGGCTTTCGGCGCGAGCATCGCGGTCTCCATGGCGACGGCGTACGGATGGGCCGCGGTCTCATCCGGCAGGATCAGCGCGGGCGTCTGACAATTGCGCACGAAATCGCGTGTCACGGTCATGACGAAGTCGATGTTGAGAAACATCCTCGTCAGAAACGCGTCGACCATCTCCATCGTGATGTCGGGTCTGCGCTGGACCAACTCCGGTCCCCAGCTACTCATGAAGTTGTCGTAGAAGCGGTCGGGTACCTCCGGGCGGAACCCTACGGGCTGCGCCAACACCGCCGCGACGACTCGATCCGGCGCCCGCTCCAGCAGGTTCCAGACGAAGGGGCCACCGAGGCAGAAGCCCATCACCATGAACTTATCGATGCCCAGGTGGTCCATCAGACCGAGATGGTCGTCGGTATAGGAATCCCACGGCCGGTTGGTCTCGAGCGGGCCCGAGGACTGGCCGGCTTCAGCGTTGCGCAGGTCCGCCGCGATGCAACGGTACTCTCCCATGAACTCCTCGATCGGATTAAAGGGGTGGCGGGCCAACCCGGATATCGTCGAGTTCAATGCCCCACCGGGGATGATCAACAACGGGAAGCCGGAACCGTACTCCTCATAGTAAATGCGAACAGGGCCTCTTTCGTAGAAGGAGCCAGCGCCTCCCTGCCCGGTCGGCTGACCGAACACGCGTGGCGCTGCGGCCATCGCCGCCGCGGCGGCGCCCGCTGTCAATATTTTGCGTCGGATCGGATCCATAGTCGACGTCCTCTTTGAATTGTTGCGGCCGGTAAGTGAGGCTCTAAGCACCAGCGTGTCTGCTTTTGAGCCTCTGCTGTAACTGTCGGCCTCTTCAGCCGGCCTCTCCGACCGTCATCCAAGTTCGGGCCTTTCGTTTGCGCCTCGAAATATATCATGGTCTTACCGCACGGGCCGGCCGAATTGGAACAAACCGGGACGGCAGGAATCAACATCGTCGTGGTCGAGTCTGAAGAACTGAAGGGACGGGTTCCGGCCACCTGAGGCGTCGCTGAACCCGCCTGATCAATCCCAGAAAACGTCCTCAAATTTGCCCCAAGCGTAGCCTTTGAATATCCAGATGCCGATATGGTCCCAAACCGGACATCTGACAACTGCTCTAGACAGGGAGTTCCTCACTGTCCGGGAACGTTTCTCGGGCACCGAGAATTTCATGTGTTCTAACCCCTTCCCTACATATCCTTTACCGAGTTGTACGTACCCATTGAGAGCGTACAAGAAACGAGGGCTTATGGCTCTCACGACGTGGGGCGAGCAGAGTGAAAGTGACAAAGCCCTACCTGGCGTATGCGGTTCTGTTCTAGAATCGCACAAATGAGAAGAACCGTGGCAAACACCTCATTGATTCTCACAATTGTCATTCTTTCGCTGGTCTTAGCCGCCGCCCCGTTGTCCGCCCATCACGCGTGGCCGGTAAGCGAATCCGAGCTCGTGACGGTGAAGGGAACCGTGGCCGAGTTCAGGTGGGCAAACCCGCACCCGATGATTACCCTCGAGGTTCGGGCCAATGACGGCAGCATCGAGGAGTGGTTGGTCGGTGGGCCCGCCCTGAACCGGATGGAGGCGAAAGGCTGGACCAACACGACGGTGAAGCCAGGCGACGTGATCACGGGTATCGGCTATCAGTTTGCCGACGGCCAGAAGATCGTCAAGCTTGACCGGGCGGTGCTGGCCGACGGCAAGGAGATCCTTCTCTACGGCCGCTAGACCCACTTCTTTCTTTACGACCCGGCCCTCTCACTGCCGGTAGGGCCGCGTAGGCGATGTCAACGTACCTTGACTGAAACAGCCTGACGGCGGATAGGGCCGGACGATGATAAGTTGACAGAACCGTTTGGATGGGTGATTCGAGCGAATTCGGACGATGCACTAAGGAACAGGAACCCGTTCCTTCAGTTCTTCAAACCAATTCAGGACGATGTTGATTGGCCGTTCCGAAGCTAAAGGGATGGTTTTTGCGAGATCAGTTCACGCGGCGGGCGGAAACGTTCTGGAGTTCGGAGACACCCCGGTCGAACAGGTTCCGGATCCTGGAACTGGCTCGAAACTCTCTGAGGATCGCGCCCTGCCGGCCTCGGTAAGTTTCGTCGATCACATAAGCCAGAACAGCTGCCATCACCGCGCCCTCCTCGGTGTCGGTCGCATCGAAACGTCGCGCGAAATCCCGCAGAACGCCCTCGAACTCGGAGTCCTCCCACTGCTCGAGGGTCGCGTCGATCCTGACGAACTCCTCGAGGACGCCAACGTACTCAAGGCTGGGCGGGTGATGCCAGAACGAAACGTCGGGACCAAACTCCTCGACATAAACCGGAAGGTAGAGGTTGGCGTTTGCGGGAACCCGGCGGATCAGCGCGGGATTGTAACGCCGCACCTCATCCACGGAGAGCCCGGTCTCCCGGGTGACTTCTTCGAGACTGATCGCCCTCGGGACACGCATGGCATAGACCGGAACCTGAACAAACTCCGTCTTGAGGTTCTCCACGATGAACGTGTTGCCAAACACCATCTCCGCATACAGGGAGGAGCGGGGACCGTAGGTCCGAAAGATTTCGCGATAACGGCGTAGCGAAACCCGGCGCAGTTCGACGGCGAAAGCCGCGCCCATGAAATACTGCTCCCGGACGTCCCGGCCACCTAACCGCGAGCCGTTAATCACCGTGCGTCCGACGTTTGCGGCCCCGGCATGATGCTCCGAAAGCGCCGGAATAAAGGATCCATATTTGGTCGCCAGCGTCACCAGGTAGGCGGCACAGTACGGCGCCTGCGTTGTCTGGTTGTACCCTTCGATGACATGGGAGGCATGCCGCTTGAGCCGATTCCAGTTTCGATCGAGCCACTGGCAGAATCCCAGGGCTCTGGCCTCCGAACGGATCTTGCCGTTCAGGCCCGATTCGAGGACGGCCTGGGCCAGACCGATCTCGGCGGGGACTGCAAAGCGTTCGTAGATAGCGCTCCACTCGTCGAGAAAAGCACCGTAGCGCCGGGCGTTGGGGAGCACGAAGTTCCCCCGGGTGGAGTTGTGGACGACGGGTCCGACGCGGGGCTCGAGAAGCGAGGCAACCAGGTCGCGGCGCCGGCTCTGGCGCGACGGCAGAGACTCTCCTTCGAGGAGGGACTCGAACGAAGGATATTCCCAAAGGCCCTCACGAGCCCAGTTTCCCCGGGTGGGAAACGAGACCAGGAGCCTTCCGTCCGCCGCGCTACCGAAAGCGACATGCCCGTCCGGAATCGTGAAGACATGCTGCCAGAACGGATAGGACGGCCGGAACGCCTCTATCGCCACAAGATCGCTCTCCAGGCGGGCCCGGGTATACTCGTACGCCGGATGCTCAAAGCGGGGCGGGGCGAGTTCGAGACCAACAGCAGGAGCGGAAGTCTCCGCGGCCACTTCCATCAGAACCACGTCTCTATCGACAATATGATCGGACGCAGTCAGAATGACGAGCGTGGCGAGGACGAGGATGATGGACTGTTTCATCGAACGGCACCTTGAACTCCACCGTCGCCGTGGATGCGTTCCCAGCTCTTTCCCATTTTCGACCCTCGCGCCGGGGCCTGCCACAGATACAGTTGAACTAGGACGCCGTTCCCGAAGTGCAGTGGGAATGGGCGGTTCCGTGGGCCTCAAGAATTCTCCGACGACGGAGTATATCTGGACGCCAAGTCACACGCAACAACTTAGCGTGGCTCTCAGCGTCCCGAATAGTTCAGGCGGACCTATCCCCCCAGACATCTATCAATACGGAAGTCGAGAGAATTCTTGTTGAAGCCCGGATTGGAACGGCGCCGGGATAGCGAGACAACCGGGCAGTCCGACACCTGAGCCCTAAAATGGTAACAAACGTGTTCAGTATCCTCTCGGCTACCGTCAACTTGGGACGATACCTGCCAGACTTGCGATATGAAATCCATCGATCGCACTATCACGGCCACCGATATCCTCGCGAAATCATCGGTGATGCAGTCTGGCTCGACTACAAATTAGGCGTCAGCCTCCGGGATGTCGAGGATGTGCTGGCCAAACGGGGAGTCGTGGTCTCCTACGAGACCGTCCGACGCTGGTCCAAGAAGTTCGGCCCGAACTACGCGCGGCGACTCAAGAAACGGCACGGCCGTCTCGGCGACACGTGGTTCCTGGACGAAGTATGCGTGACCATCAATGGTCAGCGGCTGTATTTGTGGCGTGGGGTGGATCAAGACGGCGACGTGATCGACATCCTCGTCCAGTCGCGACGCAACCGCCATGCAGCAGCGCGGTTCTTTCGCAAGCTCTTGAAGGGGCACGGAAAGGTTCCGTTCCGCCGGGTCACAGACAAGTTGAACAGTTACTGTGCGGCACTCCCCACGATCATGCCTTCGGTGAATCATGACACCGCACAGTACGCGAACAATCGAGCCGAAGTCTCACACCAACCGACCCGACACCGCGAACGACAGATGCGACGGTTCAAGTCGCCACGACACGCTCAACTCTTCCTTTCCGCGCATGGCGTCGTTCTGAATCTTTTCCGCTTGTCCAGGCACAGCCTAAAAGCCGTTCACCATAGGATGCTGCGGTCAGGTTCTTTTGCAACTTGGGACCCGATCACGGCAGCCTTATCCAACTGCACTCATTCGGCACAAGTTTGACGTTCGCACCGATAGGTTGACGATACCTGCGAATCTACGCGCCAGCGCTCGACCCTACCAGGCATTGGAACCCGTGGCGATGCGTCCGGCGACCGAGGCGCTGGCGAGCGAGGCCAGCAACGGTTCATCCCGCGCAAGGGACCCCCGCGCTGCTTCAAATTCACGGCCCACGGGTTTCGATCGTTCGGTTCAGCCTTCCACAAGGTGGGAAACAACCCGCGAAGTGTGGTATGAACTAACGGATGCCGGAATTTGGAGAAGCGAGTGGAAAGGTCCTTGGAAGGCATCTGATCGCCGACATGACGGGGTTGTCTCCAGACCTTCTGCGCGATGGCGATCGGATCATGCGTGTTCTTAACGAGGCGTTGGCGCAGGCAGGCTTTCACTCCATCAGGAGTGTGGAACATCACTTCGTCGAACGTGGCGCGGGATTTACGGGGATGGTCCTTCTGGCGGAATCTCATGCCGCCGTTCATACCTATCCCGAGCGCGAATATCTCGCGCTGGACATCTTCGCTTGCGGCAGTATCGATCCTACCTGCGTCATGGACGCGTTGGTTTCCGAGTTGGGTCCTGAAGCAGTCGACGTACGGACTTTGACACGCACTCCTCGCGCCAGCATTCCCGCCCAAAGAGATACCTAGCTCGAGGGATATCACCCGGAAGGATTCGGGATAAGGCCGGATTCGGCCTGCTTCAGAAGGTCCAGACGACCAGCATCGAAGCGCCGATGTAGCCAAACGCCTCGAGGAGGCCGGCACCGATGTTTGGATGTTCCTGCGTCTGTTCGTCGGCAAGCTTAACGCCGGGCGCCAGCAAAATGTCGGTAAATTTGTGGACCAGGTACAACACGATGAAGCCAAATGCCACGTAGACGGCGAACTGGAGCAGGCTATCGGTCCAACGGTGAAATCGCCACCGACTGCCACACTGACTATGTTGCCGATACCTATGAGCGCCCCTGCGAACGCCAGACCCACCGCGGCGTTATCTCGCTCCAGTTCTCCAAGGAATCTGTACGGGGTCGCCATCTCGTATAGTCGTCCGGCAACCACCAGCACCACCTGAGCGATTAGCCAGAAAGCCAGCAAGATAAGCATGCCGGAACCCAGGTCGCCGAATGTGCTCGCTGTCCGAGAAGCTTCCCCTGATTCACCCGCACTGGCGCCAAGAATGACCAGACCGTTGGCGATGTATACGCCGGCTTCGACGAACCCCACGCCGAGGTTGCGATCTTGGACAACCTCTTTGGTGTTGTTGAATGTAGGCAGAAGGACCTTCTCGCACATGACGCTTGCAAGAAGCATGAGGACGATCGCGGAAAGACCGTAGACGCCGATCGCAACCACGTCCGTTCCGAGACCCTGTGTTTCGCCCGAAATCGCCCCACCGAAAGCGATCAGAATTCCAAAGTAAAACCCGACCGTGGAGACCGCGAGTGCCAGGTTGTCCCGGCTGAAGAGTTCCTTATTCAACTCCACGCGCCGATACAGACTGGAATAAGCAAACTTCGCGATCCACAAGAGAACAAACGCTTCGAGGATATAAACGAAGGATTCGGCAATCAGGTAGAGATTATCCGCCAGAGAAACCTGCGGCGGCGGTGGAAGAGTAGTCTGCGCGGCGAGGGTAAATTCCAGTCCGGTGAATACTGGTGCGGCTAACAGAAGTGCGGCGGCGTGAAAGGACGGCTGTTTGCTCATAGTAAAAATCCTATTGTGTCGTCGATCGCGGATCATTTCCCCAGGCTGCGTCCTCCCGAAGCCGCCCGACTGGCTGCTCTGGCTTGGAAACGCGACTGTTTGGCTTGATACCGCTGAGAGAAAGATGGACGCGTTGTGGCCGTCGACGTACCGTTCGCGCCGAAGGTGGGCCGCCCTCCGGTCTGAGGGCCGTAATAGGCCTGTCCGCGATTCCTCGAACCGACGTAGGAGTCGTAGTCCCCCCGATTGATCCGGTGACCACCCAGCGCGGCGCTCATGAACGCGTACTGCCCGTAAAAGATCCAGAAACCGCCGGGACCAAAGGAACCGTATTGGCTCCGGCCCACATGCTGATAGTAGGGAGGGTGGCTCTGGTCATAGCCGGTCAAGGTGCCATCCGCGTTCTTTGCGGCCACGACCATGCCGATGGATCGTTCATAGCGGTCCACCAGCCTGTCGGAAATGGAATACGTGTCCACCCGTTCATCAAACTGGGCCGGTTCTCCATCTTCGGGGTTCTCCCCAATCGGTTCGGTGACCTGGAAGCTGCTCGTGAGCGACATGCGATTCCGCAGAAACCCGTCTTGGACATCGTCTACGATGATCGAATACTCGGAATACTCGGCAAGCTCCCGCACCAGCCCGGGAACCGGGTCACCCCTGGAGAGCAAGTCGCCGACTAGCCAGAACCCCACCAGAATTACGACCACCACCATCCCCGCCTGGAGCCAGAGGTCCTGGTTTGTCTGCCTGGTGGGCTTTCTTAGATTTCTTGGATCGTTTCTCATACTGCTAGTTCCTACGCATTCCCACTCGGCAGGATGTTCGTGAATTGATACTCTTCCACATATTCACCAGCGACGGCCTTGAAATCCCTTTCTCCGTACTGTGTTACGAACAGCACAGTCGTTCCCGAGCCATCACAGTAGGTCCAACTAATAAAGCTTTTACCGGGGCCTGTGGCGTTTTCATGAAACAGACCCGCACCGCTCTCCGTCAGCCTATAGTTCCGCCCGCTGTAGGTCAAGTTCTTGGGTGGATCTTCATGTCGGATCGTATGTTCAATGACGTCCTCGGAGATCTGGTTGATAGAAATGCTTTCTGTCAGCGTCCAGGAGGTCTCGCCGTCACTATCCGCCAGCTCCAGGTAGACGATCTTGCTGGAGGTCTCGATAACCCATTCCCTAGTCTCAAATCCGGAGTAGTCGTAGGTGTTGTACGCTTTGACCTCCCATGTCTCCATATCGTAATCGACCAGGTATCCAACCTTCAATGCGCCCAACCGATAGTCCACCAGCGAATCGGATTCCTCATCGTCACGCCCACGGCCAAACCATTTTTTCAATCCCATTGTTTAAATTTCCCCGCAGAGCATCGGACTACCATCGAGCGAGATCGTCGCGATAATACCCCGCGAGAGTCGGCCGTTCCAAGGTATTGGGCTCGACCTCAACACGGGTCATGTCCGCATCGAAATCAAAATTTGCCAAGAACAACCCCTTGTTCAGATAACGCAGCCCGGGCATAAACTGGACGCTGCCAGGATCGATCGGTGCCTCGGACCCGATATGAAAGCCCCATTCGCCGAAGGAAGGTACGTATGCGTGAAATGAGAGCACCTCGAGATCCGCTTCTTCCATCGATTCGCCGATACACCAGTAAGCCTGGCGCGTGTAGTATGGGCTCGTCGCCTGAGTAATTACCACTCCTCCGGGCGCCAGATGCCGACGAATCAGCTTGTACGCTTCGACCGAGAACAGTTTTGAGATCTCTTCTTCTCGCGGATCTGGAAGATCGATTACCACCACCGAATAGGGTTCGTGTTCCCTCTGCAGAAAACTAAACCCATCTTCGTTAATCACCCGGACCCGGGGGTAGCTCAGGGCGTTCCGGTTCAGTTCGGTAAAATATAGATTACGCCTGGCAAGCGTCGTCATAGCCGGATCGAGGTCCACAAGCTCGATCTCTTCCACCTCGGAATACCGCAGGATTTCACGAACGGCGAGACCGTCACCGCCGCCGACGACCAGAACCCGTGCCCGGCTATGCGACAACGCCATGGCAGGGTGGACCAACGCTTCGTGATACCGGTACTCGTCGACTGAGGAGAACTGTAGATGCTCGTTCAAAAAGAGTCGGGTTTCGTCCTTCCAGCGCGTAACCACGATCTTCTGATATTCGGTCTCCGTGCTGAAAACCACCTGGCCTTCGTAGAGGGCATCTTCCCACCGATCCATCAGAGGTTGGGCTTGACTTGCGACTACGGCCAACACAGCAGAAATCAGGACGCCCTGGACGACGAGTCGTGCCCGGTCTCCGGCTGATATTTCGGCCCACACGGCGAGAAGAATGGCCGAACCGGCGACAACGTTGAGGGCGCCGGCGAGGAGTGATGTATGAAACGCCCCGAGAACCGGCAAACAAAAGAATGGGAAGAGAACAGCGGCGACCAGAGCGCCAACGTAATCGACCGAAAGCACATTCGACAGGATCGTCCGCAACGATCCGTGTCTTCGCAGGATCCGTGTGAGGAGTGGGATCTCCAGTCCGATGAGCGTGCCGATGATCAGGATGATGACCAGCATCAGGTATCTGTAGACGCTGGTGTAGGCGTTCGCGAGGTACAGAACGGGAACTGTCAGACCTCCGAACAACCCGAGCCACAGTTCCAACGCCACCAACCGCCGGATCAATTTCCCGTGAACGGCCCTCGAGATCCACGAGCCCAGGCCCATCGCGAAAAGAAAGAATCCGATCGTCAGCGAGTACTGCTCGACGCTGTTGCCCAGGAAATACGACGAGATACTTCCGACCAGTAACTCGTAGACGATTCCGCACGCCGCGGCGACGAAAATCGATGCGAGTATCAGGAACAAACCCAGCCTCGACAGCCTTTCTTCTGCCGACCCGCCATTGTCGAACTCTAGTTCGTTGGGGGCGAGATTGGTGTCAGGTGTTTTGCTGATGCTCATTGAACTGCGCCCGTCTCCACGGACAGACCCTTGATCGATGATTCGAATGTCCTGCCGAGGCGCTCCAGGACCTGTTCGGCCGCCCGGATGCCGGAAAAACAGGCTTCTTCGAACAGCGGCAGTCCTGTCGTGTCACACGAGGCGAAATACACGTTTCCGACAGGCTCCCTCCGAGTGACGCTTTCTCGGCCCCATATCAGTCCCGGCCTTGGCCGGATCATGGCGTGACCCCACAAATAAACGTCGATGCGGTCTACGACACGCTCCAGGTCCGGATGGGCCACCAGCAGGTCCCGCATGATCACGTTGACCCAGTACGGATGGTCTTCTTCAAGGAGCTTTCTACGAGCAAGGTCTATGTCCTCGACGAACGGGAGATAATAAACCAGGACCGAAGGGTTGTTTCTGTAGGCCTGTCGGGTTTGATGATCAGCGACAATGTAGCCCAGGGATTGGCTGTCGCCGAGTACATTGTCCCACGCGATCGAGACTTCGGCGTTTGTGGGCAACTCGCTCACGTGGATACTGGCGGTCAGCCATGGGCTGTAGTCACAGGATTCGATCGCTTCTACCTGGGCCCCTGGCAATCCATCGACCAGAAAAGGCGCGGTGTGGAGCTTGGAGGCATGGATCACGGTTCGGGCCGAAATAGTGCGATATGTCTCACTCGATGTATCGAAGTAGCCGACCCGAACGACGGGATTGTCGTTATCGATGTTGTCGATCCGGAGCACCGTGCATCCGAGCCGGTATTGCGAGTCCTCCAGGTCTTGGGCTAAGCGTTGTACGAGAAATCCGTTTCCCGCGGGCCACGTCAACGTATCCGAAGGGTACAGGTCCCACAGCCGCTGGTCGTAGTATCGGCAGGCGAAATAGTGAATGCCGGCCCAGGCCGACACGGTCGCCATCGTGCTCCCGTAATCATCCCGGCAAGCATGGTTGATCATCCAATCTAACCGTGGCGAATTCCATCCTTTGGAGCGGACGTAGGTTTCCATCGAAATGTTGTCGAGTTCACGAACCCGGGAGTCCGTGGTGCTGTAGCTGAGAGGGAGTGAGAAGGCGCGCCGACCGTCAAAACCGCGGTAAAGCGTCCAGGTCAGCATGTCGTCCTCAAAGGCAAGTATGGCTTCGCGGTCCTGGGTTGAGGCCCCGGCGAGCAGATCCCATTCGGTCCATCTTCCGTCCATGAAGAGCCGTTCGGTGGGCCATCGCAGGATATGTTGTTCGGGAATCCTCGGCCGTCCGGCCTCATCGTAGCCTTCGATTATGCCCAGGTCGGACAGGACTTCTTTGACGCAATCCGCTTCCGCGGGCGGAATATTGATGTAGTGTGCCGCCCAGGGGAATTCCGCGGCCTCTGCGCTTCCGGACGCGGAGGTGCCCCCAAGCCAGGGCTCCAGTTCGAGCAGGATTAGGTTGTCCAGTCCGGCCTTCATCAGCTTCCAGGCTGCGCACAGTCCAGAAACGCCACCTCCGACGATGGCGACATCGTAGGTATGAGCATCAGGCTCGAGAAACCGATCGCGAGAGCGAGGTTCGCGAAGAAGATGCCCCGCCTGCTGGCCCCCGCCCACGAATTGCCCCGGGATCTTGAAGGTCCTCGAAGGCGAAGTGCCTGAATTCCAGCACGAAGGCACGACCGCCAGCAGGCTGCCGGCCGCGGAGAGGCGAAGGAACCGACGGCGTGTAAAGGACGACATTGCTGGATGATACTCAGATGCCCATTTTCTTCTTGAGCTCAGCCAGCGAGTCGCTGGTCTCGGCCGAGCTGGGCACCGCAAGGGTTCTGTCTATCTCCTGGTCCAGGGTGACGCTCGCGTCGGTCATGTCTCCGTAAGCCTCGGCAAGCGACTCCTCCTCTATCACTTTGTCCTTCATCCTTTCCAGTAGTGAAATCGTACTGGAGGAGTCGACGTTCGACATCTGCTGGTTGATTTTCCGCATCGATGTCGCCGTCTTGGCACGGGCTCTCAAGGTCACCAACTCGGTCTCGAAGCGGCTGATGGTTTCCTTCAGCGACTGCACCTTCGCCTGGAGCTGATCCCCCATGGATTTCTGCTGTTCGTAATCCTTCTTTAAGGAACCTGAGCGTTGGAGGGCCTCCTCCTTCTTGGCCAAGGCTTCAGTTGCCAGACGTTCCGCGTCAGCTTCGGGCAGATCCCCGCTCTTCATTTTCTGGAGAAGAAGCATCGCTTTTCTTTCGTAGTCCTTCGCAAGCTTTTTCTGGTCGTCCGAGTCTTTCTTGAAACGAATTGCGATCGCTTTAACTTGCGCCAGACTCCGCATGGAGCCCTGCAGGTCTTTCTTCAGGTCGCGAATTCCCTGCTCGCTCATCTTGATCGGGTCTTCGAGCTTATCCACGGCCGAATGTGCCTGGGACTGCACGTTTTTGAAAATTCTTTGAAAAAAACTCATTTGTCAGCTCCCCCCGACTGTCGGTGACTAAACTCCAGCAACTCTAGGCCGTTTTCGGCCAGGGCAAGCTCCAGCGACCGGATGGAGCCTTCCAACTCGTTACAATCCAGGTTTTTCAGTTGCAAGGTATCGCGGAAAAGGACACGGTTACCTTCTTCGTCGTCGAGCACAAACGCTCCATGTACCATGGTTCGGTTCATCTGGAGGAGGCGTTTGAAGAAATCTCCAGCATCCTCGGGGACGTCCATGATGAGTTGTTCGAGGATGACGATTGGGGGTTCGCAGTCAATGATCAGGTTATGAATCCCATTCTCCTCATCCTCCACCACGACCAACTCTTCGGCTTCATCCTCGCTGACGATCTTCAGATCGATATCGAGCAGATAGCCCTTCACCAAGTCTAGGTTCTCGGACATGTTTCCTTCTCCTGTCTGTTTGTCTCGCCCTGGGACCGCTTCCGCAGCCGCTCGTAAGCACCGTTCAACCGTTGCGTCAGTTCATCGGCTATTTTTCGTCTCTCGAGATCCTTCGAATGCAGATCCGGGTGGCATTTCCGTAACAACCGTATCCATGCCTTCCGGACCGTGACAAGGCTGGAACCATAGGGCACCTCCAGGTTGGAATAGAGCTCGGCCAACTCCGCATCGATGCGCTGGGCGTTAGCTTCGGTATTTCTGCTACCGTGGCCCCGAGCCTGCCTTTGGCGTCCACGTGCACGATCAGCGTGGATCCGTCCGTTCGAGCCAACGTGGATCTGTGCCCGAACGAAGCGGATCACGCGGGTCACCAGTTCCAACGAATCAGCTCCCTCGAAGACAACTTCTCAAAGACAACATTGCGTACTCATCAGAATCATAACTCAATAGGTTATATTTAGCGGTATTGGTAAGCTCACCTTCGTCAATGAAGGGATGACTCGATCACCATGCTCAGGTTGATTATGGAATGGTTCCGGCGCTTCAGGCCGGAAAGACACGGCGAAATCCGTAGGGTAATCCTCTTGTTTTCCGCCCTGATCGCCCTGGGTGCGGTCGGTTATAGACTTTTCGAGGGTGCTGTCGATCCCGAGCTGTCCTGGAGCGATGCCATTTGGTGGTCGATCGTTACGATGACGACCGTGGGATACGGGGACTATTTTCCAACGACCGCCTACGGTCGCTACCTGGTGGCGCTTCCAGTGATGTTTGTCGGGATCGGCATCCTTGGCTACCTGCTCTCGGTGATGGCAACTGCGTTGATTGAGTCGAGGTCAAAGGAGTTGAAAGGCATGACAGATCTCCGCGTTGAATCACATGTGCTCGTAGTGAATTTTCAGAGCGAAGGCCGGAATCTAGAGATTGTCAAGGAGCTGCGGGAGGACTCCAAGACAAAGGACCTTGCAATAGTGTTGGTCGATGACCACCTCGACGAGCTGCCGCCCGAACTGGGGAAACTGGGTGTCCGTTTTGTGAAGGGCAGCCCATCGAGGGAAAGTGTCCTGCGGCGCGCATGCGTCGACAAGGCGCGTTATGCAATCGTTCTTGCGTCGGAAGTGGACCAAGTGCGCGCCGATGACCATACTCTTGCCGCGGTCCTTACAATCGAATCGATCAACCCCGACATCTTCACGGTCGCCGAATGCCTCGACCCTGAGCGTGTGGAACTGATGCGCCGATCGGGATGCGACAGCGTGGTCTGCGTGTCCGGTCTCGCATCGTCCTTCTTGGTTCAGGAGGTTTGCGATCCTGGCATGCATGCCGTCGTCAACGAACTGATGTCAAATAGATTTGGTCAACAGGTCTACATCGTACCGGTTGAACACATGCAACACTGGGAATTTTCTGAGCTGCAGGCACATCTTTCACAAGAAGAGTGCCTTGTATTGGGAGTACAACGCGGCAGCGAGGCACTGCTCAACCCAGGGAATGCGTACAAGATCGAAGCGAACGATCACGTCATCTGCATGGGGCCACACAGGCCCGCTCCGATTCGGGTCTCAACCTAGCAGCCCGTGGCAGAGGTCTTGAGGACCGCGCGCAGGGGTCTTCGGGTTGCGGGCGCGAAGTGAGGAGCGGAACGATGTCTTCACATCGTGACCGACGATGGACAAAGCCTGCGGCCCGAACCCCCCTGCGCCCAAAGGGTTACGGCGAAACGGGGCCGTCTTCGTTGTCGCCGACTCCTCCCAATGTGTGAGCATTGTCGCGTCGTCGCCTCCTAGAATCCAGCCCGGTTTGGCCGTAACGCGGCCCTCAAGACTTCTGCCACGGGCTGCTAGCCTGCGGTGGCCGGTGACTGCGCCTTAGAATGTTTCCAGAACGTGGATAGGCCTAACACCAGAACGCCCAGCGAGATAGCTCCGCAGACAAATCCCCAGAACCAAAACGGCAAGAATAGTAGATCCGCGAGTTGTGCAACGTCGGACGGCATAGCTCCCTCACCGGTCATCGCGGTTCTGGTGAAGAGATAGTCCGCGCGCGAGAAAACACTGAGCGCCATTTGTACCGCTAGGAGCGCGACAGTAATCTGGGCGATTCCGGTACCGAATCGTCGACCCACATAGAAGAGGCTTCCACCCGCGACGCCGACGAACGCAAGTCCAAAGGCGTTGCGTATGACCAGGACGCAGGCAGCAATCATTAATGCTCCGAACGCCATCAGTGCGATCTGTGCAAGGCGCGCGCGGGCGGACAACCAAAACAAGAATGCTCCTGCCACTGCCGGTCCAATGAGCCCGCCCGCCGCTGTGGCCGCACGGCTCAATCTGCCCGCGGCGCCTCCTATCATCGCCACCCCGGACCCGTCAGCGTAAAGTCGGAAAGAATCGAACTCCAGGCCAACCAACATTGCCGTCAGTCCGTGGCCCATCTCGTGAGCCAAGGTTGACAAGAGAAGCATCGGATAACCGACAATTCCACCAAATGGAAGCAATGGTGCCAAGATGCCGATGGCTGTGGCCCCAGCCAACGCAGCTCTCGCACGCGCTCGGTCTGAGGGTCCCCGGCGAATTCGTGAGGAATCGAAAAGTCGCTCGAAATTCATGTCGCTAGAGAGGTAATCGTTCCTGATAACGGAAACCGTCGCGTGCCTGACGCGTGCGGCTGAAGAACTGAGACTTCATGCACTCGCCCAACTTCGAACACTCCACGAGCCCCCGTGACAGTCAGCGTCTTCCCTCGACCTATAATAGATCGTCGACCTGTGCCTGGCGAATGCTTAGTTCCCCTTAAATTTCAGGGACTTGCACAAGGGGCCAGGAACCGAACCCCGGCTGGGGGTTCACCGTCCACGTTAGCATGTCTCCGTCCCAGCGCAGCTCCACAGTCACCGGATTCCGATGGGTGGGTGTCGGCCCCCAGTCCCCCGTCCGGTTTTGTCAACTTGACTCGAAACCTGCCAAACTCGGTCATGAAATCTACCCGATCCCGCTATCACGGACACCGCTATCCAACTGAAATCATCAGTCATGCAGTCTGGCTCTACTACCGATTCGGCCTCCGTCTCAGAGATGTCGAAGACCTGCTCGCCAAACGAGAAGTCGTGGTGTTCTACGAAACGGTTCGCCGCTGGTGCGGAAAGTTCGGCCCGGACGACTGGCTTCTGGATGAAGCGACGGGAAATCGTGGAGCGAGATTGACTGCCTGCTGTCAGAGCCAGCGAAATGTCCGAAGTGCTTTCGGGACATTGGGAAGAGACGAGGGTGGAATGGGATCAACTTCGTCCAGCGCGAGAAGGCCTTAGATCCCTTTTTTGTCTTTCATCGAGCCCGATGCTGCCCTCTCACATGATGTTGACAGTGGAGCGGTGCTCCTATATTCTCCGTTTTACTTGGCTGGATCCCAGTCCGGTTTTCAAGCTACATTACGGAGACGGCATGAGCGTCCATTTGATAAACCCAAGCGACACCTCCTTTGGTATCGGTATCATCGTTCCTCGCTGGCTTTACGTGATCGCGTGCGCGACACCGGCTCGTTTCGGCACGCCGAATATCGTGGATGAGACGCTCGGTCCGACGGACTATTCCAAGATCCAGCCGGGCGACGTTGTGGGCATCGGTATCCACACGTTGAACGCGCTGCGAGGCTACGAGGTCGGACAAAAGGCGCGCGAGCGTGGTGCGCATGTCGTCTTCGGCGGCTCGCATGTAACGCTCTTTCCGGAAGAAGCGTTCGGGCATGGCGGCGCGACCGCGGTCGTGAAGGGCGACGGCGACAACATCTGGAGTCAGGTGCTCAAAGATATCGAAAAGGGCGAGCTGGAACGGATCTACGACGGCGGCCGCATCGAAGGGGGCTCCTTCCTTCCTGCGCGGTGGAATTTGACGCCGTCAGAGAGCTACATGATCGCCTCGGTGCAGACCGTGCGCGGTTGCCCGAAACATTGCTCCTTTTGCTCGGTCTGGCGCACCGACGGCCAAATGCCTCGGCAGCACGGCTCGGACGTCGTTGTCCAGGAGGTCGTCGAGCTGCGACGGAAAGGATTTCGTTTCATACTTCTCGCCGACGACAATTTTTACCCGGTCACACTGCAAGACATCGAGCTTGAGGAGCGCCGTTCCGGCGCCCGCGTGGAAGAGTTAAAAGCCATCCGTGCGGAGCGTTTCGAGCTCTTGGATCGCCTCGCGGAGCTTCCGCAGGACATGGTCTTTTTCACGCAGATCACGATGGAAGCTGCGGATGATGACGAGTATCTCGATGCGATGAAACGCGCGAACGTGAAAGGCGCTCTCGTCGGCGTCGAGTCGGTGACGGAAGAAGGTCTGAAGGCCGTATTCAAGGATTTCAACGTCGCGGGAGACGCTCTCGTCAACCGGCTCCGCAAGTTTGTCGACCACGACGTCCACATCCTCGGCTCGTTCATCTTTGGGCTTTCGACGGATCGCGACGATACGTTCGACGCGACCGCCGACCTCGCTGCCAAGGCAGGGATCGATTTCGCTCAGTTCGTTACCCTGACACCGTTTCCCGGTACAGTCGATTTCAATAAGTGGGAGAGCGAGATCGATCAGGCCAAAGAGACGGTGGACGGGATCCCGCTGAACCGGTTCTGGCTTATCCCGCCGAACAAACGTCCCAAGCTCTACCTTCCGCATCCAACGATGACGCCGTATGAGATCCGGACGAAAACGCAGGCGGTTTGGAAAGACTTCTATAGCCTGTCGAACGTGTGGAAGCGCTCGCGGGTCACGAACAAGGTGCGCGATCGACTGGCCTACGTTCTGATCTCCTTGCTGTTCCCACAGATGTACGCGAATACGGGGCTCGCCACCGACAGCGCTCGCAGCCGCGGGCGCCGATGGGCGAAGTTGATTGCGAAACCGTCCCGTTGGATATTTGCCGCAAAGCCGATGCCCGAGCTTCAGGTCCCGCCGGTCAAGCAGCCGGTCGGCGTGTCTGTGGCGAATTCCTAGTTTCCCTTAAATTTCATGGACTTGCAACAGGGGCCAGGAACTGAGCCCGGACTGGTAATTGTCGATCAGTCTCGTAATGCTGGCCTGCAGATGAGCGAAGTGCAGTCCTGCTTTTCGCCTCCGCGAAAGCCAATATAGATAGATTTGCAGCTGTTGGAATCCTGGTAGGGTCGAGCACTGGCGCGGTGACCCGTAGGAAACTCCTTGGCCGTATCCGGCGTTTCCGCCTGCGTGCCCGTTTAGGAGTATCCGTGGTTCCGTTTCCAGTGCCCGCCGCATCGCACGCAGCATGCGGATTTACCGCACTACGCGCTCCTGCACACTTCACATCAAGTCTTATGAGACCTATCCGATGGAAGCCGCTTTCCGGAATGATTAGGAGTAGGAGACTCGATAGTCTCTGTAGAGACCGAGTGTCTCGTACAACCATATCTTTACTCCACCGCTTCCATCCAAAACCGCGACGCTGGCAGGCCCGCGCCAGATGGCTCCGAATCTTTTTCTCAACCCAGTCTCGAATGTACGAGAAACACCGACTCGAATGACCCACCGCAAAGTAGTTCACCCAGCCACGTAAGATCGGATTGATCTGCTCGATGATCCGATCAACGGGCTGAGATCGCGAGCGCTGGAAAACGGCTCTGAGTTGGCGAAGTAATGCCGTTCGCTTCTTCATTTTCGGAATCAGCAGTGGCATCCATCGTCCCCGTCGACTCAGAATCCGACGGAACTCAAAACCCAGAAATCCGAAGCTCCTGCCATGGGTCAGATCGACTCTGCGGCTCTTGTCCTCGTTCACTTCCACTTCGAGTTTGGCCAACTCCTCCCGAAGTCGCTTTTCGATGGCCTGCCGAAGCCATTTCCAGCGCGGATGCGAATCCACGATAATCACCATGTCATCGGCGAATCTCGCGTACTCAACATACGTCCACTGCGCGCTTTGGGTGACTTTGTTCGCCCGCTCCAACATCCGATCTACGTCATTGAGATAGATGTTGCTGAGCAGCGGCGAAATCACCCCGCCTTGCGGAACACCCTGCTTCCCCGATGCCTTCAGCACCCACTTCAAGAGCCTCAGCACCTCCGGATCGCTCACCCGCTGCGCCACTTTCTTCAAAACGATGTGATGTTTCACCGTATCGAAATAGGATCGCAGATCCAGATCGGTCACGTAGGTCTTGCCCTGGACAATGGCTTTTGATACGCGCCGGATCGCAGCGTGCGCGGTCTTCTTCGGCCGATAGCCAAACGATCCCGGCTGGAAATCAGCTTCAAAGATCGGCTCCAGGATCAGCTTCACTGCGCCCTGGACCACCCGGTCCCGGATCGATGGAATCGACAGACGGCGAACCTGACCGCCTTCCTTCGGTATTTCCACCGTCCGCAGCCGTTCGGGCCGATATCTGCGTTCGACTAACTCCTGACGGAGTCGGTCGAGAAACTCTTCCGCACCTTCCGCTTCGATGGCCGTGAACGTCACCCCGTCTATTCCCGGGGCCCCGTCATTGGCCTTCGCCAGCCGATAGGCTTCGCGGAGCGTTTCTCGTTTACAAACGTGGATATACAACCCCCAAAAGCGCCAAGACGGTTCAGCCTTCGCCTTGACGTATAGTCTCCGTCTCAGGTCTTGCAGATTGATGGGCGTCTTTGTCATCTCACCCCTGCCTCCCGTATCGACGTCAACATCGTATGCAGCAAGGTCCCTTCGCTCCACGGGCGTTACCCCGCTTCGTCGCTATTACGGACCTGGCCGCCACCGTCTCGTCTTCAGCCGACTTCCCGGTTGTGCCGGTTATACGACCGAGCTGCTCCACCGATTTCTCGATGGGACGAGGACGGCTTCTCCAGTTGCTTGGCATGTCCTTATCACCGTGCTGCCCCTAACCACCCCGCCGGAGCGTTACGTCGCATCAGTCAGCTTGCGACGCACCGTATTGCCTTCACCCCGAAGCAGGGGGCTCGGCCTCCGGAACTACTTTTTTGTCGAGGCCACCATTGGGTTCACTCGCGTTACGGCCCGGTCACTCACTCACCATCCATAGTGATGGCTTTGTCGGTCGGCTTCATCCGCTTCGTTTCCTCCACGGATGCGACCCAGGTTACAGGGATTCTGACTTTTACCCTGATGGGACTGACTCCCACTGAACATGCCAGCCTTCGCTGGACGCACTGCTTCGCCAAAACCCATCCGACGATCGCACGGCTTGAAATTTCAACGAATTGCGGGGCAGATTAGTAGTTGCTGGTTTCCCGGCGAAAAACGGGCTTCGAGCTAAACCTCCCTCAAGAAACCCCTCCGACAATCGCTTCTGAGAGGTCTTCTTGAAGCGGGAGGTACTGCAGTACCCCCGGAATTACTCTCGAAGTCGGATGCGGACGCCCCAAAGTCAAAGGGAAGTGGCCGACCGAGGGTTTTGGGTCTTGGTATCTCGACTTGGGCAGGATAATTAGTTGCCGAATCGGGCAATCTCAGCGACCGTGCCTGAGATCCGAAGACCCTGAAATTTCAGTGGATTGCCCGATTGATTAGTAATTCGCCAGGGACACGTTCAATGCAGAGTGAGGACGGTCGAACGGCGTTGTCAGTTTGAGAATACGGTCAAGGTGCCGGGAATTCATTTCCGCTCAATGTGAAATCGATTTTGGTCGAGGCTCAGAATCAGTAAGCTAGCCACGTCGCTATCACTGAAATCTCCATGAAAGTCGGTTACTTGACAGCACCGAATAAATCAGGTGTTATTAAACTCCGCCACCCTGATCACACCGCCCAGATTTTGAGAGAGAGAGAGCAAACAACATGAAACAAAGTCGTGGATTCTCGCTGTTGGAACTTCTGATCGTTGTCGCCATCATTCTGATCATCTCAACAATCGCTATCCCGAGCTTGTTGCGGTCTCGGCAGGCCGCAAACGAGTCCGGCGCTGTAGCAAACCTCCGGACGCTCAACACAACACAAGTGATGTATCTTTCGACGAACAGCACCTACGGCACTTTTCCGGACCTGAGCTCAACAGGACTGGTCGACGACCGGTTCTCGGCCGATGGCCTGACGGTGGGCGGATACGTGTACAACATTTACGGAGGCGGCACCTCAGACTACTCGATCTCCGCGATCGTATCGGGAACCAGTGGCCGCTTTAACTATTACAGTGGACCGGACGGTGTCGTACGCTACCACAGCGCGGCTCCAAGCGAGAGCTTGCCGACCGGCGAAACAGCAGGAGATCCGGTCGGGTAGCATGCCAATCCCTGTCTATGGCGAATTACTAAACTGTTGCGCAATCCGTTGATATTTCGGGCCTTGTGATCCTGGTCGGGTACTGTCAACTTGGGACGATACCTGCCAGACATGCAGCATGAAATCCACCCGATCTCTCTATCACGGGCACCGATATCCACGCGAATTCATCAGTCATGCAGTCTGGCTGTACTACAGATTCGGTATCAGCCTCCGAGATGTTGAGGACCTACTTGCCGAACGAGGAGTCATGGTTTCCTACGAAACAATCCGCCGGTGGTGCGAGAAGTTCGGTCTCGAATACGTAAAGCGTCTGAAACGACGCCAAGGTCGACTCGCAGAGACATGGTTCCTGGACGAAGTTTTCATCACGGTCAATGGTAAACGGCAGTATCCTTGGCGCGCCGTGGATCAAGACGGCGACGTGATCGACATCCTCGTCCAGTCGCGACGCAACCGCCGTGCAGCGGAGCGCTTCTTTCGCAAACTCTTGAAGGGGCAAGGGAAGGTTCCGTTTCGACTGGTGACCGACAAGCTGAAGAGTTACGGTGCTGCCCTCCAGACAATCATGCCTTCGGCCAACCACGACACACAAAGATACGCCAACAACCGCGCCGAGGTATCACAGGAACCGACGCGACAACGTGAACGACAGATGCGACGGTTCAAATCGGTACGGCAGGCTCAACTCTTCCTTTCGGTTCATGGTGTCGTTCTGAATCTTTTCCGCTTGGGAAGGCACCGACTAAAAGCGGTTCACCCCCGGTTGTTGAGAGCCCGCTCTTTTGCGACTTGGGAAGCCGTCACGGTAGGTTGATCGACCCGCGCTGATCCGGGACAGGTTCGACCATTGGACCGCAAGTTGACAGTACCCTGGTAATTCCACTGACAACTCGGTCGGAAAGGTTTTGCTCACGCGGACGATCTACGCAATTAGTTTGCCGCCACCTTTGAGTCACAGGTCAATTTCAGTGTAGAGATGTTTTTCGATCGCACCAACGACGGCGTCTTTGGAAACGGCTCCGACCAGCTGTTCTTTAACCTGACCGTCCTTGAACAGGGGTAACGCCAGAATGGCTTGAATCTGAAAACGGGCTGATAGGCTCCTATTGGCGTCGACGTCAAGAACCTTGGCTTACAGGACCGGTCCCGACCTGGGACCGACAGGGAATCTGAACACCGGATGACAGGTGGAGCGACGCCCGCCGAGAGTCAACCTCGGCGCGTGAAGCATGGACATCCAGAATTAGACGACTTATATTGACTCAAATTCACATGACTCAAATTTACACACGCTAGAGGCACGATGCAGACGGTACCGCATTCGTGACGAGGGGAGATTCAATGCGAATAACGAGCTATAGCTTATTGGCGGTGTTCTTGGCTCTGGCCAGCAGCACTTACGCACAGCCGACGTTCCAAAACAATACTGAAGCCGAGCCAGCGCCTATTCCACTGTTCTTCAGAGAAACATTTAAGGGACCTCCGGTACCGAGTCCGAATGAGGTCATTACGCCAGACCATGCGGCAAATTCGGACCTCGAGCTGAAACTCTACGGGCCAGGCACGGTTCCCAACCCCGATTATGAATCTGGACTATTCCGGATCAACAGAGGGGACGGCTTACCTGGGAGTGAAGTTACCAGTTGGCTGTGGTCTGGAATGACCGATTCGAATTGGGGCGTCACGCTCAGACATAAGACCGACTATGTCGACCTTACCGGGCCAGCCCGGATCCTCTGGCGGGTTCGGCCGCGGAGTTTCACCGCGCTTCGTCTCCTCATACGGCTTGCGGACGGAACGATGTTGGCGGCAGACTATGCGGAACCCAACTCGACTTATTTCCGCCTGTCCGAGGTCTACATTATGGACATCCCCCGCTGGCGGGTAATCGACCCAGAGCGAATGGTCGAAGGGGCCGACACGGCTTGGAAGACGAATGTGGACCTGAGTCAGGTAGACGAGGTCGGTTTCACCGACTTGTCCCGGGGTGTGGGTCACAACCCGGCCGGGAGCAGCGCGGTGGATTGGATTGAGGTCTACGGCAACCCGGTCAAGCGCACGGGATCCTAAAGCAGGCTAGGGAGGCCGCAACCGGTTTGCGTCGCGGTCCGAACCCAGGAAAGCGGACTCAGGCGGATAAGCGATACAAGCAGGGGGCTGACGTCTATGGCAGCGCTGACCGTTGAGCCGGCATCGGCTGAGGTCGGTTCACTGCCGAATGTTGCGAGCGCGATCTTTCACGGTGTGGGCAGCGGTGACAGCGGCGTAAGGGGCATCCAACTAGCCTCATTTTGCTTCGAATGGTTTAACTTGACAGTACCCTGTGCGGATACGTAGAACAAGCGGGGTTTGGAGCCCAGGGCGTGGCCAGTCTCTCAGCGTAACAGTCGCAGTTGGAGTGTTATGTTGAGTTGCAGGAGGCAGAAGGCGGAATCCAGACAGGTAGTTGGCCGAGGAATCGCGCCCGACACACGGAATTGCCCTGGCCAAAGTACACGAATCCCTTAACGGCTTTTCAGCGGTAAAGACGCGCCGCACCAGGAACGTTCGCCTCGTGCTTCGACTAGCACGGGGCGGCGGTCCGCGATCTCGAACAGCGGCGTGGAGCTCGTGCGGGGCCGGATTAGTGCGAGGTCACTTCCCCGAGGCATCCTTGAAGAGGTCGAGGGACACCGCTTTGCCCATCTCGAAGTAGCCGAGCGGGTTCGGGTGGATGTTGTCGCAGTTGTACGCCGCCGAGATGAGATCGGCGTTTGCGGAATCGCGGACGACCCGGTCGAAATCGAGCACCGCGTCGAATGGCGCCTCTGAACGAATCCAGGCGTTGACCTCGTTGCGGACCGCGGTCTTGCGGGCGTCCCACCCGGTGTTAGTGCCCGAAGCCGGCGCGTTGTGGCGCGGGATGATGGTGACGCCGATCACCTTGAGGCCGCGCGCTTTGACCCGTTTGATGATGTCTTCGGTGCCGGCGATCACCTGCGCGGCCGAGGCGCCACGGCGGATGTCGTTGGTCCCCATGAACACGACGACGTGCGTCGTGCCGCTGTGGGAGAACACATCACGCGCCAGGCGTTCGACGCCGGGTGTGCTGGTCGGCGGTGGCTGCACGTCGCTTGTGACGGTATTGCCGCCGATGCCCTCGTTGACCATCGCCTTGTGCGCACCTGCGCTGCCGCGCTGGGCGGCTTCGAACTGGAGCCGCAGGGCCACCCAGTCCTCCCACCGGTCGTTAGCGTCGAGCGTCGTGCAGCTGCCGTCGGTGATTGAATCGCCGAAGGCGATCACCGCGCCGGTGGAGGACGACGATTGAACGTCAATCGCCTTCAGCCACAACATCGACGTCGTGGTGCCTGTAAACACCGTACCCGCCGCATCAACCGTGTGGTCGCCCGAGCCGTCTGGCGTCAGATACGACGTGACCAGTGCACGGGAGTGCTGACTTGGTCGGACGTTCTGCCCGGAGATATGCAGGCTGACTGCCAGATCCTCGCCGGCCAGCACCTTGAGGGGCACCGGATCGCTCACCGCCCTCCCGCCAGGCGCGATGGTGACCATCGCTGCCCCATTGAACGACAGCGGTCGACTGGAGCCGGCGACGAGTTCCGCGCCCCGATTGCGTTGCCCGACCGACGCCCGGCCGATGACGAGCGGGCTCGTCCCGTAGCCATTGTCGAGCCGGACCCGAACCGCATCGCCTGAGATCGTCATTCGGGCGATCATGCGAACAGTGGCGTTCGACACCGGTTTCTCTCCCAGCGCCTGTTGCGAGGTGCCCCAGGCGGTGACCCACCCACCGACAGCGGGGCGTTGCTGGGCGACGAGGGCGGGGCCGAGCGCGACGAGGGTGGCCGCCGTCAGGGCAGCCGCGAACACCTTAAATCGAATCATCATGGCTGTTTCTCTCTTCTTCGATGTAGCGATTGGTGGACGGACGATAGCAAATCTTGGCGGCCACCGCATAGTCGATTCCGTGGACGCTTCCCGTACGCTAGGTGACAGAGAATCTCGTCGAGAGATCGCGGGGAAGTCCACCGGTCTCCGCAAGGAAAACATGGAGGAGCAACAAAAGTCAAAATTGTCGCGGCGCTGTGAGGGGGCGCTCACAGCTCGCTTTCGTCTTCATCGATGCTGGGCTCGTTCTCCCGGCGGTTGCCTTCGTCCTCATCTTCGAGCTCGTCGGCCACTGGAAAGCCTTCTGTCTCCTATTCGGCGTCTCCAGCCACCTCGGACGTTAGGTCGTCGTCGTGCTCGTCATCACACACCTTCCATCTGCACATTCTACTGCCGTCAAACGCCTCCGCACGACATGGCGCGGATAAGTAACTTGGTGTCCTTGGCCTTCCACACCTCACCCATCCCACCCTTTCCTGAGGAGTGTGCCGATCTCGTAGTGGCCGAGTTGGGTGCCGGATTCCATTGAATGAACAAGACTACAGGGAGGACTTCAGGTCAACGAAACAGTCACATTGAAGTTTTGGGGTGCCACCTCAACCGGTCGACGCAACACACGCCTTAAATCATTCTGCCGGAGTTTCGAACTCCAACGTCTTACGTGGGCGTTCGTTGAGCTTGCGTGCCACCTTGTTCAGATGCGCCTGCGAGTGCACCGATAAATCGGTTCCAGCGCTTTTCGCAGGTTTCGGCATAGCGAACGACCCAACGCAAGATTGTGGTGTGCGAAATCGATAGGCCCCGCTCACCTAAAATCGCGACCAGGTCCCGGTAGCTCAGCTTGAACCGAAAATACCAGCGCAGGCAGAGGAGAATGATGTCGTCATCGAACCAACGCCCGGCAAAAAGGGGATTCCGTTCAGGTTTGCGATGCGCCATGACCCATTGTTGCCATTTCCATCGGCTGTCTGCACCAGAGCCCTCGGGGAATGGTTCTCGCGGAATTGAAAGCGCCACCGCTCAATCTCCTGTCTGGACCCTCAGCCTCGGATCAGTAATAATCGGGCGATGCAGCGGCGTCGCCTGTCGTCAGGTCTGGTTGCGGTTTGGTTGACCCTGCTACTGGGGGGCTGCCGACAGGAAGGGGGCGATTTCGACATTCTGGAACCAGGAATACCGCTCGCACTGGCCGAGGAGCGCGCACGCAGGGTTCGAGACCTCGCCTACCAGGTGTCGTTCGACATACCGAGCGAGGTCGAGGAACAGATCAACGGCCGTGTCACGGTCCGCTTCGTTCTCGCCGATGCAGCGGCACCTCTTGTGTTCGATTTCGCGCCGATTGCCGCAGCGGGCGCTTCCGAGGAGACGTTTGTCGAGTCGGTGATCGTGGGTGGCTCCGAAGCCGACTTCCAACTGGCCAGCGGACATATCGTCATTGCCGCAGCCGAACTCGTGACGGGTGAGAACACGGTCGAGATCGTATTTCGCGTTGGCGACGCGTCGCTGAATCGGAACCCTGAATTTCTATACACCCTTTTCGTCCCTGCCCTTGCTCACACGGTGTTTCCTTCTTTTGATCAGCCCGACCTCAAAGCGCGCTACTCACTCGAGTTGACGATTCCCCAGGGGTGGCAGGCTCTTGCAAACGGCGCCGAAACCGCCCGCGAGGACATGGGAGACCGCGTCCTTATCCGTTACGCCCAGACTGAACCGATTCCTACATATCTGTTTGCGTTCGCGGCGGGCCTCTTCCAGATCGAGGAAGCCGAGCGCGACGGGCGAACGTTCCGGATGTTCCACCGGGAGACGGACACCGCCAAGCTCGAGCGCAACCGCGACGAAGTGTTCGAGCTTCATGCCGCGGCTCTGGAACAACTCGAAGACTATACCGGTATTCCCTATCCGTTCGGTAAGTTCGATTTCGCTCTCCTACCGGCCTTCGAGTTCGGTGGCATGGAGCATCCAGGGGCGATCTTCTATCGAGATTCGGGGATTCTCCTCGAAGAGACTGCCACCGAGCAACAGCGACTCAGCCGGGCGAGCCTGATATCGCACGAGACTTCCCATATGTGGTTCGGCGATCTAGTTACCATGCAGTGGTTCAACGATGTGTGGATGAAAGAAGTGTTCGCCAACTTCATGGCGGCCAAGATCGTCAATCCCTCATTCCCCGAGGTCAACCACAACCTGCTTTTCCTGACGAACAACTACCCGGCGGCCTACGGAGTCGACCGGACGGCGGGAACGCACCCGATCCGGCAGGAGTTGGAAAACCTAGACGAGGCGGGAAGCCTGTACGGAGCGATCATCTACCAGAAGGCGCCCATCGTGATGCGGCAACTGGAACGCATCGTCGGTCCGGAACGCTTTCGGGAAGGGATGCGTGATTTTCTCGACCAGTTCCGATTCTCCAACGCAACCTGGCCGGATCTGATTGAAATCCTCGACGAAAGGACAGAAACGGACCTTTTGGCATGGAGCCGGGCCTGGGTCGAGGAGTCTGGCAGACCCGTAATTCGCACCGAAATCGAGACTGAAAGTGAAGGGAGAATGACCGGGCTCACTCTCGTCCAGTCGGATCCTGCCGAAGGACGGTCCCTCCAGTGGACCCAGCGAATCAATGTCCTGATCGGTACCCCCGGACGCATAGAAACCGTCCCCGTGGACTTGGCCGATGAGCGTGTGGAGATCGCCGAAGCCTCCTCGATTCGCCCGGACTTCGTACTCCCCAGCGGAAGCGGGCTGGCCTATGGCGACATAGTGCTCGACGAGGGTAGCCGGGTCTATCTCCTTGAGCGATTCGGGGATTTTGACGACGCCGTGACTCGCGGCGCGGTCTGGGTCACGCTCTGGGAAGAGATGTTGGGAGGGCGGATCTTGCCAGAGACGCTGATGGATCTGGCCCTCGACGTGATAGCCGTGGAAGACACCGAGCAAATCGTCCAGTTGCTGCTCGACGGTGTCGATTCGCTTTTCTGGCGCCACCTGCCGGCATCGGACAGGGAGGAGCAAGCGCCCAGACTCGAGCGCGTTTTTCGGGACGGAATCGGACGGTCGGAATCGTCGAGCCTGAAGTCGGCTTACTTTTCTGCTTTTTATTCGATTGTAACAACAGCCGAGGGGATCGCCTTTCTCGAGCGTGTATGGAACAGGGGGGAGACGATACCGGGACTGCCGCTGTCGGAAACAGATGAGACGACGATCGCCGAACAACTCGCTCTTCGTTCGCATCCGCGCGCGTCCGAGATTCTCGCCGAACAGTTGGATCGGATCGAGAATCCCGACCGCCGGAAGCGTTTCCAGTTCGTCCTTCCGGCGCTATCAACGGATCCGGAGGACCGATCCGCGTTCTTTGCCCGGATCGGCGATCCGTCCAACCGGGAACGCGAGCCCTGGGTACTGAGTGGGTTACGGTTCCTGAACCATCCCTTGCGAACCGGGGAATCTCTGGAGCAGATCCGCCCAGCTCTGGACGAACTATTGGAAGTTCGGGACACGGGCGACATCTTCTTCCCACGCAACTGGTTGAGCGCCCTACTTTCGGGACACAACACACCTCGGGCCGCAGAGATCGTCCGCGAGTTTCTGGCCGAACAGGAGCAAGACTATCCAATTCGCCTCCGGCAAATCATTCTTCAGTCTGCGGACCCCTTGTTCCGGGCCGTCGCGATTTTCGAGTCCGGGGATAACTGATGCGCCTACCCTGGCTCCTGTTCGCGAGCGCGGCGGTCTTGCTCCTGATCATGGCCGCAGGTTTCTTTTTGTCTCCGTCAGCACAACCGACGGCTCAGCCCCACGCCGTCTACACGTCGTTGGAAATCGCCGATAGAGGATCACAGGAAACGCTATGGCTGGGCTATTCAATGGGACTCGCGATTCTGTCGGTGATGGCCGCCCTGGTCCTGCTGGGTGTGAGCAAGAACGGGAAAATTGGCGCGCTCGGAGGATGGCTGGCCGCAGGTTTCGTGTGCCTGGGGTTGATCTTCACCGGGCTGGTCGCCAGCTATGCGCAGTATGTGGCCGGAAACAAGGACAGCTTCTTTGGCGGCCTTCCTTCACCCACCGCCTGGATGATCTACGGTGTGTGGCTCTTCCCCATGCTGATGATACTGGCGTGTTCGATCTACTTTGACCGCTGGTACTTTACCGACGAGGATCAGCGTTCGATCGAGGAACTGATTCGCTCGAAGCGGCTCCAAGAAGAGGACATGGACTGATGGAGGAAGCCAGACCCCTCATCGTACTGGTATCGGTGACGTTCTATTTCATCGCATGCATGGCGATGGGCATCTGGGCGTTCAAAAAGACCCGGTCCACTGAGGACTTCTTCATGGCGGGCCGTAACCTGGGCGTGGTCGTGACCGCTTTTGCCCTATTTTCAAGCATCCTCAGCGGATTCGGTTTCGTGGGAGGCCCGGGATTGGTATACCTCATGGGCATGAGCTCCATGTGGATGGTGGTGTGCGCGGGAATCGGTGGCGTGATCAGCTTTGCTCTCATCGCAAAACGGATTCGTGTGTTCGCCGAGCTGCGCAACTGCATTTCACTGCCTGATGTGGTGGCCGCCCGGTATGAGAGCGAGTCAGTACGGGCATCAGTGGCGGTCGTTATTCTTATCGGTGTCATCGGTTATCTGGCAACGCAGATCCTCGCGATGGCTATCGTTCTCCAGGACATCCTTCGGGGCTCCGGTGTCTGGATCGACATCAGCTTGGGGATGAGCGTCGCCGTATCGTGTTCCGTCCTGCTCTTTTACACGGTTACTGGCGGTATCCTGGCTTCCGTATACACGGATCTGATTCAGGGTGGCGTCATGGTCGTCGCTTCGATCCTGGTTTTTGTCACAGTCCTCACTACCTTTGACGGTGGCCTGACCGAGATCAGCCAGATCATCATGGAAGACGACGCGGAAGCGATGGGGCCCTGGGGGACACTGGGCATTGTGGGCTGCCTGTCGTGGTTCTTCATGTTCGGGGTCGGAGCCGTGGGGCAACCCCACGTCATCACGAAGTCGATGATGATCCGGCGCCTTCGCGACATCAAGCACATCGTACCCTTGACGTTTCTCGCCTACATCGCATCGGCTTTGCTGTGGCTCGGGATCGGTCTCGCTATGCGGGCCCTTGTCGTCAGTGGCACCCATCCTGCGCTCCTTACGCCGGACGCGGCCGCATCTCAATTCCTGCAGAATTACACCCACCCGCTTCTTGCCGGCGTCGTGTTTGCCGGTTTGCTGGCCGCTATCATGTCCACAGCTGACGGATTCCTGAACATCGGCACGGCCGCCATCGTCCATGACATACCGACCGCAGTTCTGGGACGCCCAGCCGGCAATCGGCTGGTGTGGGCCCGAATTGCGACCGTGGCGATCGCCGTAGCGGCCTCCATATTCGCGCTCTACACCGGCAACCTGGTCGCCCTGTTGGGAGCTTTCGGATGGGGCACGTTCGCGGCCGCGCTGGTTCCCGTCGTGGCCATCGGTCTGAACTGGAAGCGTGCCTCAGCGCTGGCGGCGAATACGGCCATTATCGCCAGCCTTGTGATCAACGTGGGCAGCCAGGTTACCGGGTTCACCGCACCTCTCGGTATCGACGTTGGAGCTCTATCGCTGGCGGTTTCCCTCGTTCTTTTCGTCGGAATCTCGCTGGCGAAACCGTACGTGGGGATGAAACCGGATATCGAAATCGCAATGAACGTGTAGGCAAGTGTTATCCAACGCGCCGCTTCTGCTGCCGGGTGTGTGTGGAAGACGCAACGGGTGATTTGAAACAGTGACAAACCTGTTCCTGGCGTCTGGCCGGCTGAAGCTCGCCTACTCGCTGGGGTTGTAAAAGACACGTCAGGAAGTAACCCACTTTCCGGTAAGCCGGTTACACGGCCTGACCCCCGGCCATGAGGCTCTACTTCCCAGATGGCGACATCTGGGGACTTAGCGGCGCTGTGTGTCACTTGTGCGTGTGGACTTCGAAACCGTCGCAGCTTTCTAGGTCAGGTCTGTCAGGCGTGTCCATGGCAAATTCGCGCGATATCGAAAAATCACTCGATTTGCTTGCCGCTTTGAGTGACTCAATCCTGAATCCACGACGGTAACGCTTCTACTCTGTCCAACGGAAGTCAACGCTTTCGCCTTGCGCAACGACGAACATGCGCTGATCCTCGATCACGGCGCTGACGGCCATTTCGAATGGAGTCTTCCTGGCTCAGTTTTCAAGCTGCGATTGGTGTCTGATAGAGTCCGTGGCAATGCTCTTCCCACCGGTAGCAGTCGAGCGTTGCGACGATATACGGTCGTTATTTTGTCAAAGTCCCTCATGCCGAGTGCTTCATATCTGCAAGCACGTTTTTCTACACTTCAGACTTTTCTGCGACAGGCATTGTCCTGCACTTGCTCGTATTCCGACCAATTCTTAACCGACGTACTTCGAGTGTACGCGACTGGACGTGCGTGCTGCCATTTGGATTAGCTCCTACGAGAATTGTCGGTTGACCGACCGTCTCGATCGCCATATCCTCGGCGTCAAGCAGGATTCATGCACCAACGCCAGGTGGCACAATACAGCTGCTTTCGATAACGCGTTCCGGTCCACGAAGAGGATTTCAATGCGCACGGTACTGACGAAAAAGTCATCATGGATAACTCTCGGCACAATGTTGCCCGCCGCAATACTGACGATAAGCTTCGCTCATGCTCAGGACGGCGAGTCGCCGGCGAAGCCACCGGCCGGGATCGAACCCCTTCCGGTGGACCTTTTCACTACCGAGAACTTCTACCTCGATAGCGAATACTGGACCGACCCGAGGTATACGCGCTGTAATACCCCCCGCCAACTTACCGACATGTGGACCAACAACAGGGTTGGCGAGTGGGGCGATTGTGATCTGGATCTGGACGTCGAAGAAATTGTGAGCCCCTACGACTATGCGACTGCTGAAGAACACTACAGGGCGCTGATGGCCGAAGCTGAAGCCGCTGGCGGACCGACCGTGCATACGCGGGAGACACTGCCCGACTGGAACGGGCGATACAACCGTGACGGCAGTGCGGATGCGGACGGCCGAGGCATCCCCCAATGGATCTACGGTCGCAACCTCCAAACTGCCACGATGATGTCAATGCTGACTCCCGAATATCAGAGGCGCATGACTCAGATGAACTACCACGAAGCGGTGAACAATGCACCTCAGTGGAACGCTGCGTTCTGCTATCCGGAAGGACTGATGCGTTGGTGGGCGCAGTTTTCGATCCGTGACATTGAAATCCTCGCAACGCCCTATCAGATTCAGTTCCTTTCCGGCGTCGCGGACAATTTTCTCCGTAAAGTTCACGTTGGTCAGGAACACATCGGGCTGGTGCCGCAGTGGTATGGCGAGACAGTAGGATTCTGGGACGGGAACACGCTTGTAGCCTGGACGGCCAACGTTCAGGGGTGGACACTGTCGCATTCAATGTTCGAGTTCAGCAACTCGCTCGAGGTGATAGAGGTGTTCAGACCGAACGATAACGGAAGAGGCCTCACTGTTGAGGCGACATTCTATGACCCGGAAGCATTTGCGCAGCCGCTCGCTACCGTGACCCCCTGGAATCTCGCGGCGGGTCTCGACACTGACGCGAGGTATACATTTGTTGAGTGCCGGGTCCAAAGCACGATCGTCAATGGTCTGGACGGTCGTCCAACTCAGCTTCTGTTTTTTGACGAGGGCTACATCGATTATTTCGGCCGGCCCTGGGCCCAGAACTGGGAGGAACATTTCGAACAGGGCTGGGAGCAGCCAGCCAACTGATTTCAAATGAAAGGGAGGCCTTTTCTTATGAAGACCACGGTGCTCAGAGCCTGTGTTGCGACGGGAATTGTTGCGGCGGCCCTGTCCCTCGGCCGCCCGATGCCTTCAGCCCTATCCCACCATTCCTTTGCGATGTATGACCAGACCGTCGAGCGATCCATGACGGGAAGGCTGTTTCGGTTCGTCATTGGAGCCAACCATTCCCAATTCATCTTTGACGTTGTAGGGACTGACGGTAGCATCGCCGTGGATGACAACCACGAACCCGTCAGATGGGGAGTGGAGACAGGCTCGGCTATTTCCCTCGCTCGTCAGGGGATCACTGTGGAAAGCTTCCCGATCGGTACGATATTTGCCGTGACGCTGAACCCTCTCCGAGATGGCCGCAACTTTGGGGCGTTGGAGGGAGCACCGATAATATGTGGTATGACGCTACCCGAAGGTGGTTGTACCGAAGAAACTCGCAAAGAATTCGTTGACTAGCAGTCGTGGGCCCAGAGGTTGCTGATGGTACGAGAGATGCAGGGTACGGATTGAGAAGTCAATAGAGAGTTCCGCATGATGACATTGACTTACCACTAGAACTAAACGAAGCGAACGACCGAGAGTGGCCTTCGGTCATTTGTGTCCATTGCGGCACCGAATCTCCTGACACGCTGTACACGTATTCGTGTACACTTCAATGTGAAGCGGCGTGAACTGGAGAAGGCGCTGCGGGCGCTCGGATGGAATCTGCTCCGTCGCGGCCGCAAGCACGATGTCTGGACGGATGGCGAGGGTCAGGAAGCGGTCCCACGTCACGCCGATATTAATGAAAAGCTCGGACGCGCCATCTTAAAGAGAGCGCGGAGGGATTCTAAGCGATGAAGTTTCAGGGAAAAGTCTACCGATACGCCGGGGTCTGGCTCGCAGAAGTCCCTGTCTTCGACGCAATGACCCAGGGGAGAACGAAGAGCGATGCCCTGAGAATGATCAAGGACTGGTTTGAAACGATGGTGAACGCGGACGGATTCAACGTCGAAGTCCATCCGGGTAGCGGCGGCGAATTCGAGGTGAGCGCACAGGACCTGCGAAAAATGATCGGCTTACTTCTGCAGCGACGCCGACAGCAGAGTGGGCTCTCGCTCGGCGAGGTCGCTGAGCGTTTAGGTGCGAAATCGCGGAACGCCTACGCCCGTTATGAAAGGGGTGATTCGCTCCCGACCATGGAGAAACTGGACGCGCTCTTGAAAGCTGTCAGCGATCGGGACGTTGTTGTCAAGGAGAGCGTTGCTTAGGCATCAAGTTAAGCAGTCGAAGGGCGTTGTTGCATAGCTCACGGTGAAAACAGTTGTCCTCCCCACCGATCGCCTGTTCACTCGACGCAATACCGATCTGGCATTCCCAAGTCAGTCATCTTGTTGAGGATCTCGCAAGCAATCCGGTGCTCAACGCGCTGCCTCGCCAACGTTCGAGCTCTGATTTCGGGTCCGATGGTCGCCTTGTAACGAAAGACGGCGATATCGGACATTGATTTTGAGTGGAAATTAAGGATGGAAATCTTCGGGCGGTAGGACTAGAAATCGATCATTCCAAGACTGATCTGAAGCGCCCGGTTGATATGGTTCATCGTGTCGGTTTCCACAATGCCGAGCCGTTTGACGAGGCGTCGGCGATCCACGGATCGGATCTGGTTGAGGCGAACCACCGAGTCTGAGGTCAGACCCCCTCCTCTGACTTTGACCGGCACCTCGGTGGGATAGACTTTCTCTCCAACCATTGGAGTGATCGCGGCGACTATCGTGATCGGACTGTGCCGGTTGGCGATGTCGTTCTGCAAGATGAGAGCCGGGCGCGTCTTTCGAATTTCAGCGCCCAGCGTCGGATCAAAGTTGACCCGACAAACTTCCCCGCGAGAAGGCTGGGCTACTTTTTGCCCGACGCCCATGCTTCTTCTTCAACGTTGAACCATCCGGCAACCAAGTCGAGGTCCCTGTCGGCACGCTTTTGGGCACCCTCTTTGAGTTGCTTCCGCGATTCCGTACGCCCGATCTCGCGAATATACTGCTGGACGGCATCGTCAATAAGACGACTGCGTTGGCCCTTGCTGGCAACGCGATCCATCATCCGTAGAGCCTCTTCTGGAAGTGTGACATTGATCCGCTTCATGGCTGCTATCTCCACATTTACTGTATTTCAACCATACACACTAAAGATGTGGGTGCTAAATCCGGCCTGTAGATAACTAACTATTTATCAATGTGTTGTGTGCGTTCTGGAATCGATTTTACTTACGGACTCGATGGTTCCTCCAGCAGCCGACGAAATTGCCCTGAGTGCATTGTCTCTACACCCAGGTCCTCGAGACGTTTGCTCAAATGCCTGTCTGATGTCACCGCAAGTATTTGCTCAGGTTCAGACGCATCCCGTGCCAGCTCCACGATGCGTTCATCCGCATCCGATCCGGGATGTGCAAAGTAGACCGCGACGCCATCAACGTCGCTGCCATCATCGATCTCGTCCAGGGGCTGACCATCAAACACAAGCGTCACGGCCACCTGTTGATGGCGGATCATTTCGGCAACCTCCAGCAGCAGTCGTCGTTGAGCCGCTGGTTTGTCGCGGTGCCAGCCGACACGCTGTCCCATTACGTTGTTTCCGTCTACGAGGTACATTTTCGACCGAGACGTCGTCACCTTGAGCCGAAGCCTGCCGGAATGACCGGATCAATCACCCGACGGCGCTATCGCTGATGCCGCTATCGACTGGAAATCATCCATCGACATCCCCGGGACGGGCGCCACGCGATCTCCCCGCGATCTTCCGTTGTCAGGCTGCCGAAGGGACGGGTTTCGTCGCCATGCCGTCCTGCTGTCCTATGGTCTTCGGTTGAGACGGGGTCAGAACGTCCACTTGATTCCGAATCGTCCCTCGAAGCCGTCCTGGAAAAAATCGTCCATCCCGTAGCGGGGATCGAACGCGTCGTTCGCATCGGGACTGGACGCGATCAGCGCGTCGTAGTCGTAGCCGTCGAACAGGTTTACCGATCCCAGCGCGATGGCCGAGGAATCCCGGCTGCCTCCGGCGCCGCGATTCAGATGTTCGAACCGATGCAGGGCGGTCTGTTGGTTGAAGACATTCAGCATCGTCAGCTCAATGCGCAACGTCTGGCCTTCGGTGATTCCGATGGTATGTCCGACATTGAGATCGGAGTAGCTCAGGACCGGCGTTCGGCCCATGTCCCCACGCCCGTTCACAAAGACTGAAAGACGTTGGGTCGTATTCACGCGTGTCGAAAGGGGTGTGCCGCTGGCCAGGTAGAAAAAGGTGCCAACGTCTGTTGTGCCCAGTCGGTTCCAGGCATGTTCGTAGCCACCGGTGAATTTCAGGGCATGAGGCCGGTCCATCGGGAGCGGGCCAGTCACATCCAGATTACCGTTCGAATCGAAAAGCACCTCGTCCAGATCCCACGCGAGGCTTGTGTTGCCTCCTGGCCGTGCGATGCCGGATTCCTGTTGCTGCGATACCGGAAAGCCAAAGCCGAGCGTTGGCGTCCGGACGTCGTCCACATTGGCCAGGCCGGGATAGTTCCCCAACAGCCGACTCCAGGTGTAGCTGAGATTCCCGAACCAGCCGCCTGAAAAGCGACGTGTCAGGGTCACGTCCAATCCATCATACGACCTTCTGGGGCGTGGAAGTGGAAACGGAGGCGTTGCGGTCGAAGGATTCTCGTTGGCCGTGGCGAGGCCTTCGCCAGGATTCCCGTAGGTGAATAATGCATTCCCTGAAACGATGCGGGCGAAGTCCTCGATCGTGCGTGTGAGATCGGTGCGTGTGTAGCGGATTCCGAAAATCGTTTCCGGACTCCATTGATAGTCGACTCCTACGACGTACTCGCTCCCTGCCATCGGCGCGAGCTCGGGATCGAGGGCCCTACGAAAGTCGATGCCCCCGAGGTCGCGAAACGAATCGGGCACCGATGGATTCCAGAGATCGCGGCCGGGAGTGTCTGCGCCGCCGAGTGACAAGACATCGGGGCCCTCGAGCGAGCGATACCGGATTGTCGAGAACTTCCCCCCCAGCGCGCCGCGGACCCACTCGTACTTGTTCCAGTCGAAGTATCGTCCGTAGCTCCCGTAAATCCGGGTCATTCCGTCTCCGCTGGGGTCCCAGCTTGCGCCGAGCCGGGGCGCAATTTTCTGGTCCCAGCCGAAGCGGAGGTCGAGTGTGTTTCCCCTCACATCGGGCCGGAAGGAAGGGATGTTTTCATGCTCGAACCGGACACCGAGGCTCAGTGACAGGCGTGGATGGATCTGCCATTGGTCCTGGGCGTAGGCGGACTGGGCAAGGGCCCCTGCGGATCCTCGAGTGCCGGCGTCATGCACTTCGTAGTAGCCGAAAGGACCCCGGTCGACGCGACCGGCAGGGCCGTTCGTGAAAGACGCATCCCAGAATACAAATACATAGCCGCCACCCGGAAAAGCGGCCTCGACGCTGTTGATGCTCTTTGCAATGCCGTAGCCCGATTTGAAATTGTGGAACCCGGCCCGGTCTAGGGTGATGGCGATGTCGACATTGCCCGACCGGCGCGAGGTGCGGTCGTGTTGCACTCTGACGACGCGGGGTGTGTTTGTGAAACCGACTCCCTGTTGAAGTTCCGGAGGCACGCCGGCCACCCCGATCGCACTCGTTCGGTACTCCACGCTCCGCGTGTTAGAGACGCCGGTGTCTTTGTAGTTGTCGTGGAAGTAGTTGCCCCGGGCGCTGAGCACGACATTCCGCGACGGGAACAGATCCAGGTTTCCGGAAACACTGGCTTGAGGCTGGACAAAGCCCCGGTTTCTGGCCTCGGCCAGTCCCGACTGGGAGCGGGTGTCCCAATTCGGGCCAAAGCCGTTGAACGCGGCCAGCGCGCCATCCGAGGTGGTCGATGTCCAGAGCACCGAAACGCTCGTGCGGGCGACGGGACTGGGATTGAAAGAAAGCTTGCCGAAGCCACTCCTGACGTTTTCTTTCCGCTCGAAGGTGTCGGGGACGGTGCCGTTGCCGAGGCGGTAGGGCCTTTCCCGGCGGGTCCGCCGGGGGCTCCATGCCGTGTAAAAGAATAGCGTGTCTCGCAGAATCGGACCCCCGAGGGAAAAGCCACCTTCGAGGCTGTGCGCCGTGTCCTCGAAGTCCCGAACAAACCCGACAGTGTGGTCGTCCACCGGATCGAGCACGAGGCGTCTGACGGGCTTGGCAGTCAGAGCGGCACCGTCATAGAAGAAATGCACTTCACCGTGAACCTCGTTGCCCCCGGACCGAGTGGCGGCGGATACGATCCCTCCCAGCGCGCCAGGGTACTGGGCTGCAACGCCCGACGTCGCAATCTGAACCTGATCCAGGTATTCAAACGCAACGTCCTGGCGAGATCTGCCATCCACGAGGCTCTGGGTCACCGTCCCATCGATCAGGAAGCGGTTTTCCGCGCCGGTGGCTCCGTTGATCTGAATACCACCGCCGAGCGCGCCGGTGTGCACGCCGGCGGCCGTGGCTGCAAGGTACTGGAACGAGCGGGTCTTTGGCAGAAGACGGAACTGTTCTTCGGGAATGTTGCGCACGACGGCTACTCCGAAAGGGCGGATCGACGGTATCACCTCCGTCACTTCGATCGTCGTGGCAACGTCGCTGATGCGTATGCGTGCGTCGAGCTCCAGGGTCTGTCCCGGGAGGATATCGATGTCCGGAAACGCCGCGACTTCGAAACCCGGGAGTTCCATCCGCATCCCGTATGACCCCGGCTCGGCGCCCGAGACTACGTAGTCACCGTAAGAGCCGGTGGACGTGGAGACCGTGCGGTTCGAATCGCGATGGGTCAGGGTGATCGAGATTCCGGGAATCACTGCGCCGGTCTCGTCGGAAACGATGCCGCGCAGATCACCGTATCGTTCCTGGCTATGTGCGGGACCTGTCAGCAGGCCCATCGTGAGGACGAACGCGACCCACCTGAGGGAGTATCCAGCGGTCCTCACTAATTTCGCTGTTGGGTCGTCGGTCCGCTCTTTGCCGGGACGATGTCGCGGAAGGTTGGAGCCGGTGGGCTGGCAGCGCCGCCTTCCGGTCGGGAGGAGCCGGTCGCGGGAAGGCCACCACCCCCGTTGTCCGGGCGAGGGACCGTACCTGCCCGCGTCGTGGGGGGACCCCCTCCACGGCGAGCTCTGACAAGCTGGTTGAGATCGAAGGTCGAATAGTGGGTGTATCCATATGGCGACAGATACCGCCGGTTGGGGAAGAACGTCCACGTATTCAGGCCGGGCATCCAGTACCATGAGCGGGCCGACGGAATCGCGTTTCGCCGGATGCCCGAAGACGCGAGGCTTTGATAGGCCCGTCGGTTCGTCTGCGCCAGGACAGAGGCTCGACCGGCGCTCCAGCGCTCCACGCCCGTGGCCATCAGGTCGGAGGTGGATCTCCGAGCCCGATAGAGCCGATCGAAATAGACGGTCCATCCTTTCTCGTAGGCGAGTGCCGCATCCGGGATATGGAGCTTCCCTGCCAGAACCCTCGCCTTGCCGTCCCCGAACAAATAAATTCCATCGTCGACAATGATTGTCTGAAGCTCGCCTGTGAGAACGGTGACCGGGAACTCGTCAAGAATTTCCCCAGCTTCCAGGATTGCAGCGCCGGAGACCACTCGTACACGGATGCCGGACAGGGCCGTTTCTTCGATAACCGCTTCCGAGTTCTGGTCGAGGCGAAGGAAGGACCCCGGATTGAGAAGAATCTCGACATATGCCCCCTTCCCGGTCCGGATCGGGGCCCCTTCGGCGACATTCTCGTTCACCACGACGTTGACCTCGCCCAGTGTGTGATTGACCAGGCCGGCCTCCACGGAAACTACGGACTGCAATAGCGCGAGCAGCATCACGCTCGTCATGGTATCTCTCCCACAAGCGTCGCGGTTGTCCTTAGTAAAAAGATCTCGTTCGAGTCTATCAGTCTGGCCGCCTGTGCCTACTGAAAATGTTGTCGGCATAGAAAATGTTGAACTTAAGGCGTTCGTCATCCAGGCTCGGATGTCGTGTATGAGATCTTCTGTTCTCTGCTCTCGTCCCGACGCACTCGATTTCCGAGCAATGCCAGCCCCGCATTTGGAGACTGGACCCTCAAGGTCCTGTCAAGTTAAGCTGATTGATGACATGATCGGAATCGTTGGCCAGGGCGAAGTGATTGATTCCGGATACGGATGCCGATTGAAATCGCCCCCGAAATGGCCCGGATTCACTCAACTTCACCGTAGCGATAGAGGGCCGCGCTCTGTCGTCTTGTATTAGAATTGCCCCTTGAATCTGAACAACACACCTCCTCGCCCCATCGCCGGGCGGAGCGGGGATGACGACGACTCCCTGATATTTCCCGAAGCGCCACCCGTGGACGACAAGAGCGAAGCTGAAAGCCTCGATGTCTGGGGATTCAGCGACTCCCGTTTTGACTTCAACGAAAGAGGGAATGTCGTCATGCGGGGAACCCGATATGAGCTGAGCGGGAAGGAGATGCCGAGGTTTCTGCCCTGGGTGAGGGAAGTTCTCGGTGTCGATGTTGATCCCAAAGACGTCAACCCCCCGAACTACCCCACCACGATTCCGCCGCCGCGGAGCGCTCCCGGGTTTCTGGCCGAAATCGGCGAGTTCCTGAGTGCGGATCGAATCGAATCAAGCGGAGAGATACGGCTGCGGCACGGACACGGTCACACCCAGGAAGAAATGTATGCGATCAAGTACGCCGATTTGGGTCGCATTCCCGATCTCGTCGTATATCCGCAAGGCGAGGATCAGGTTGCGCGCCTGGTCGACGCCGGGAAGAGACACGATGTTTCGCTGATTCCCTATGGCGGCGGCACAAACGTGACCGATGCCCTTCGCTGCCGTTCGGACGAACAGCGCCCTATCGTCTCGGTCGACATGCGGCTCTTGAACCGGATTCTGTGGATCGATCTCAAGAACATGATGGCCTGCATCGAAGCGGGAACCCCGGGCCGCCAGATCATGGCGGAGCTGGAAAAGTACGGTGTGACGATGGGCCACGAACCCGACAGCGTTGAATTCTCCACGCTTGGCGGGTGGATTGCGACAAACGCGAGTGGCATGAAGAAGAACCGGTACGGCAACATCGAGGACATTGTGCTTGATGTGAACGTGGCGACGGCTTCCGGCGCACTGCGGCGGACAGGGGTTTCTCCGCGTGAGTCGGTCGGTTCCGACCTCCGGCGATTGATGTTCGGTTCCGAAGGCACCCTCGGAATCATTACTTCAGCGATCGTCAAGATATTCCCCTTACCGGAAAAACAGGAATATGGATCGGTCCTGTTCCCGACCTTCGAGGACGGTTTCCGCTTCATGTACGACCTGGCGCGCGAAGCCACCCCTCCAGCCAGCGTGCGTCTGGTGGACAATCTTCAGTTCCAGTTCGGCCTTGCGTTGAAACCGGCGTCGGGCGCAGGGGGAATGGCGGCGTTGAAGAGCAAGGCAGAACGTTTCTACGTGACCCGGATTAAAGGCTTCGAGCCTGAGAAGATGGTGGCATGCACGCTTGTGTTTGAAGGTTCCCCTGCGGAAGTGACCCAGCAGGAACGCGATCTCTATCGAATCGCGCCGCGTCACGGGGGTCTGGCCGCCGGCAGCGAAAACGGCAGGCGCGGGTATCAGCTGACGTTCAGCATTGCTTACATACGTGACTTTCTGATGACCTACTATATCATCGCGGAGTCTTTCGAGACGTCCGTGTCCTGGAGCGACGCACTCGGGCTGATCGAAAACGTCAAGCGCCGCCTGATCGAGGAATACGACCGCCGGGGACTGCCCGGAAAGCCCTACGTCACAGCGCGCGTCACCCAGATTTACCGCACCGGGGTCTGCATTTATTTCTACTTCGGCTTCTACTACAAGGGCATTCCCAATCCGCAGAAAATTTATCTCGAACTGGAGGACGCCGCGCGCGACGAAATCCTGAAAGCTGGCGGGTCCCTTTCCCACCATCATGGGGTCGGCAAACTCCGGCGCGCATACCTGCCGCGAATCATGTCTGAAACGGCGCTTCAATGGAAGCGGGAACTGAAGAAGACTCTGGATCCCTCGAACCTTTTTGGCGCCGGTAATCAAGATCCAGAACTTCGATGAGTGCGGACACGAAGTGGGTTGTTATCACGGGTGCTTCTTCCGGAATCGGTAGAGCGCTCGCGTTTGAGTTCGCCACCGGAGGCTTCAATGTCTTTCTGACTGGCCGGAACGAAGAGGCTTTGGCCGATGTCGCCGCCGAGTGCGCCCGCAGGCAGCGGATCGAAACCGAAGTCGTTCCCGCAGATCTGTCCAGCGTCGAGGGCGTGGAGGGATTGATCGCCGTGCTCGCGTCCAGACCCTACACCTACGAGGTTCTGGTCAATAACGCAGGCTTTGGAATCCAGGGCTCTTTTGCTTCGACCTCAATTGAAGAAAATATCCGACTCTTGAATGTACAGATCGCGGCTGCGCTTAAACTCACCCGGGCGGTGCTGCCGGCCATGCTCTCCCGCGGCAGCGGCCGCTTTCTGAACGTGGCTTCCGTATATTCGTTTTCCCCGGTCCCACTACAGTCGGTGTATGCAGCGTCGAAAGCGTTCCTGCTTTCCTTCTCATCTTCGCTGGCAAACGAGCTGCGGGGGACAGGTGTGACCGTCACCGTATTCTGCCCCGGTGTCACACAGACCGAGTTTCGTTCCCGTGCTGGTATCGCCGAAAGGAGCAGCCGGTCGGGTATGACGGCCGATGCCGCGGGCCGTGTCGCATACCTCGCAACGCTCCGCGGAACGCATATCGTCGTTCCTGGATTCGTCAACCGCATCTTCGTTTTCGTCGCCCGACTTCTCCCCGCGGCTTGGGTCCCGGCGCTGGTCCGATTCATTAATCAGCGACGGGGTCAGGACACGGTGTAAGATTCGGCCTTGAGGTAGCAGTCTGTTGGACCCCGAAAAGCCCAAAAAGGCGGCATTTTTCGATCTGGACGGGACCCTGCTCTCGTGCAATCTCGTGATGACGTATGCCTACTATGCACGAAACGACCGGTCGATCCTGAAATCGATCTTCAAGTTTCTGAATGTGCTTGCAAAGGTTCCCGTCTTCTTCGTTCTGGATCTCTACTCGCGAGAGTCTTTCAACGTGTTCCTGTTCCGGGCCTACCGGGGGATGCACCGGGACCGTCTGATTGGCCTCGCCGACGACCTGTTTGAAGTCACACTGAAGCCCTCCATTTATGCGGGATCGGAAGCCCTGGTCCGCCGGACCCGCGAACTCGGTTACCGCAATGTCCTGGTCACCGGTGACCTGGATTTCACCGTGCGCCCGATTGCGCTGCAGCTCGGATTTGACGAGATCATCTGCAACCGCCTGGAGTTTTTGGATCACATAGCCACGGGCAGAGCCCTTCCGCGGCTGGTCGCGGGGGACGAAAAGGCCGCTATCATTCGGTCATACGCCGAGGCTGAAGATCTGGACCTGAAGGCGTCATGCGCGTTCTCGGACAGTTCGGCCGACATTCCGATGCTGTCGGAGACCGGGCACCCGGTGGCAACGAATCCGACGAAACGCCTCCGTCGGGCCGCAAAGGCTCGCGGTTGGCCGATCATAACTCTGAACGAAACAGGCGAAAACGGCGCCTCCGACGAATTCCCCGCGTTCCTCCGGTGCGATCCGACCCACTCGTAATGACCTGTACCCGCCGGATCGCGATCGCCCCGACCCGGCCAGCTCGAGCGCGCGTTGGGTGCGATTGCTGACTTTGGCGTGCCCGGCCGGCCGATCGAGCCTGTAAACAGTCGAAAACGTCGGGCCAGGCCGAGGTGACCCATCGATCTCTTTGCTCTGGGCGATCTCCTTTTTGACAAAGCACCATGCGATTGGGATAAAGACGAGGTCTGCTTTGCAGATAGTTTCTCCCTGTGAAGGGCGGGCTTGCGCTGAGTCCGCCTTTCTTTTTCTCTGCGGGTTGTGATTCGTTGACATAGCAACATCCACGATTGATAAGGATCGAAATACGAGAGGTGAACCATGAAGGATTATTGCACCTGCGGTTTTCGACGGATTGATCGAGCGTTTCTGAGTGGGAGCCTCGTCTACTGTTCAAACTGCGATAGACCCGTCTGTTGTGAGGCCTTTGCTTTCGATGTTGGACTCGGACGCCACGCGGCTGAAGTCACTGACGAACAGCATTTCGCATGTTGGAGACACTGGGACAGCGTGGTTGGCCGGATGTCACGTGTGCACTAGGCAGCACAAGTCAGCCTGTAGAGGGACACTGAGGATGACGAACCGTTCTTCTTCGAAAGACTGAGAAAGGCGTTCTTCTTGGAGATTGCCTGGACCCTCGATCAAGTTTTCAAAACATATCAGTAAATTGGGCAGAAAAAATCTGACCCTGGCACTGACACACGGACGCGGCTGACATTCGGTTTCCAAGCTCCGTTTTGCCTGTCATATTGCTTCTCTGTGTTCGAACAGAGGCAGCCATAATTGCCACCTTTGCCAGCCTCGCCGGCTGGCAGCACCCGTCGGCCCGTCTGTGGCGCTGGGCGGGCGTTTCAATGTCCTTTGCCATTCTTTAATCGTCGAGTAGGATTTACGGAACTTTCAATATCCATGGATACCGTGTTGGGGACGGGTCTATGGGCTGGGGTTCATGTCGAATATCTTCATCAGCTACGACCGCGAAAGTAAGCCTCTCGTGATGACTCTCAGCGCCGACATCCAGGCGCTCGGCCACGCCGTCTGGTTTGATCAAGAGTTGACTGGCGGACGGTCGTGGTGGGTCCAGATTCTGGAACAGGTCCGCAATTGTGACGTGTTCGTGTTTGCTCTGGCTCCAGGGGCTTTGGACTCGGAAGCCTGCAAGCTGGAGTACGAATATGCAGGCGCTCTGGGCAAGACGATTTTGCCTGTACTGATCGCTGAAGGTGTGTCCACCAACCTGTTGCCGGGCACGCTATCGAAGATTCAGTTTGTGGACTATCGGCAGCAGGACAAAACGGCATTGGCCCGGGTGGGCAAGGCTATTCGGGATGCCCGTTCCCCGAAACCACTTCCAGACCCCTTGCCCAAGTCACCGGAGGTGCCTATCTCTTACCTCAGCAGCCTCGCAGCACGGATAGCGGCCCCCAGGCTGAGCCAGGAAGAACAGATCCTGCTGGTGTCAGACCTCAAAGAAGCGAATTTGCATGACCCAATAAATGCCAGAGATGCGAGGCAGCTCGTCAAGAAGCTCAGGCAACGGCGGGATCTGCTTGGAAGAACCGAGAGAGAACTCGACGCGTTGTTGAGCATTGCGCCGCCAACGGAGTCGCCGTCACCGACTCCCCTCGAGGCAGAGCGTCCTGAACTTCGGGGTTTCACCAGGTTGCGCGCGTTTGTTGCCGCGCAATTCCCCGTTATTGGGGTTTGTGTGCTTCTCGCCATCGTGATCGGGCGCATGGTGCTTTCCGGACCCGAGGCGCAACCTGAACCCGTTTCAGAGGTCGCCGCAGAGTCTGAACCCACCTCCGACACTGAAAGCCCAACCGGGGACGAAGCCGAACCCGTCGGTGCGCCGGCAGGGACTGTGATCCTCAACGGCTTGATGTGGACCCTCGAAGACAACGGGCTGGACGTCGCCTGGGAGGCAGCGGCGCGTCACTGTAGAGAGGTGACGTTGGGGGGATATACCGACTGGAGCCTGGCGGCAATTAATCAGCTGGAATCGGTATACGCCCCGGATGTGGGCTACGCTCCGCGGAGCCTTTCTACGCCGGTCCACATCAAGGATCCGATTCAGCTGACAGGTTTCTTCGTCTGGAGTTCCGATCGACGCGGTTCGGATGCCGCATGGGGTTTGTACTTTAGCGGCGGCGATCAGGATTCCTACCCAATAAGCAGCTCGAGAGGCTTACGCGCATTGTGCGTCCGCGGTCCGGATGAATGAGTGGCGGACTGAGTAGACGGGTTGCGAGTGTCCCGAGTCCGAAGTTCGAGATATAAGATTTCGCCGGTCGTTCATTCAGATGACCATCTCTGTCGCCCTCCGCGCGTGGCCCGAACGGCCGGCCGCCCTCGCCATCGTCGGGAGCTGGTTTGCAAAGCTGAAGGTACGGGTGCCGGCACCATCGACCGAGCTACGACATCTTTCGTAGCCAACCCTTGCGCCGGTGAATTGCCCATTCTTGACGTGACAGCGCTGTTCCCAACTTTCACCGGTTCGCGCAAGATTCCGTTACTGAAGGTCCAGACCCAGCGGCGTTCCGTCTTTAGAGAAAAATTGCAGTGTGCCCGAAGACGACTGGCCTGAGACGCCACTGAACAGGATGAACTGTGTGGTCCAGCCCTCGCCATCGACAATGTGGGGGAACAGCTGTTCGTCGTTCGTAGCCGTCCCTCCCGCGCTCGTAGCTGGCATCGTCGTGATCAGGATCTCCTCGCGCTCGTTCATGCGCTGCCGTAGACCCACGACCGCAACGGAGCTTGTCGTCGAGATCATCCGCAGCTCACCCTGAAACGGGAGTGGCAGCGCGGGAAACAGTTCGTCTATGAACTTTGCGATGTGTCCGCTTCCTGGGACCACCGCCGATGCCGAGAGTCCAGTCGAGACACCATCCAGAGTCGTCAACTCGAAATTCACAGTCGTAAACGTAGACGACGCGTTTGAGATCGCGATGGCAGAGCGGACGGAACCTGGCCTGCCTGGGGTGCCCCGCACTTCAGCGTACATCCGAAACGCAGTGCTGGCTGGGGATGCGGGCACCCCCGCTTCTGTGAAGGTCAGGTTGTAGGCAGCACCCGAAAACACCACCAAAGCGGATGCACTTGCACTGCCCGCGTCACGTGCGACCCGCACCGAACCCTCCGACAGGGTGAGGGGATTGGATGTTTCGAGGACTCTGGAACTACGGGCAGGTATCTCGTAGAAAAACTCTGATCCGATTCGTCCATCGGTCAGCGTCAACGTGACCGGCGCCGCAGCGCTCGTTGGGTTTCCAGTGCCGAAAAACTGAACTGTGCCGGTTATCGCGAGGTCGGCCGAGTTTACCAGGACAACCTTTGTTGTCCAGCCGTCCCCGTCGACGAAACGGGGGAGGTAGATCGTGTCCTCGGTCGCCGGCGTCAGGGAAGCCACGGGGAACGTCGTCATCAGAAATTCGAGTCGTTTGTTGATCAGCCCCCTCAAAGCGATGACAGATACCGGAACTGATGACGTAAACGTCAGCGTCCCCTGCAGGGACGTACCTGCGTTAAAAGGATGTTGGTCCAGAAACCTGGCAATCTGCTGGTTGGCAGCAATCGAGATAATATCGTGACCAAAGTCCGTGCCATCCACATCGGTAAAAAAGAAGCTGATCGTCACGGCGACGTCATTGGGATTCGCAATGGCGAGTCCAGTATTAACGGTACCATTCAGATCTGCGAATATCCGACCCCCGTTCACGAGTGGAGAGGCCGGAACACCGGCTTCAGAGACTAGGATACCGTTCTGCCAGAACCCGAAGATCGCCAAGCCCGACGGTATTGTGCTGCCGGCATCGGACTGAAGGCGGGCAAAACCTGTCGTAAATGCCGCGGAACCTCCCGAACTCGTTGCAGATATGCCCCCGCGGTTTTCTATGACGTACGATATCCCAGTGGGGACTTCCTGCAGGTTGAAGTCGTCAAGCCAAATGCTACCCGGAGAGTTGGAGGTGATTCTGAGCGCGTCAGCCAGGGAATTCGTGTAAACGAACGATAGCCGGACTTGCTGCCAGACTCCGTTCGTCCCGGGAAGGTGTTGCCCTCCGACGACGTGGGTATGCGGCGCGTTTGAAATCTCTGCTGTGATTCCGTTCAGGGTATCGGTTTTGTACCATAGTGTCCATTCGTAGGTCTGATTGAGCTGCAAGTCCACAGGTTGTTAGAAGTACAGTCCCCAACTGCCGGAAGCGTGAATCGTGATCTGTTGGGCTGATCCGGAATAGCCTGCACCGTTTTGGGACGCGACATACGATATGCTCCCATCGGCAGCCAGGCTCCAATCTGTGGCCAGGTTTCCTGTAGCTGCTTCAAAACCGGGATTGACCAGCAGGTTCGCTGAAGACTGCGTCGTAAAGTCCCAGGTCGTTGATTCGGAGATACCGGCAAAGGAATTTCCGGATGTATCGTCGATCGCAGTCGCGTCGATCAGGACGTGATAGCGCGTCGCAAGCTTCAATGTTCGGACCGGATCAATCGTGACCACCCTACCCGACACCGACACTTGCCCAGAGGTGACGGGAATGACCTCAAACGTCCCGACACCCGTCTCGACGATCGTGATGTTCCCTGTCCCCTTCTTCACGTTTTCGTCGAACGTGGCCACCAGGTTGGTCCCCACCGATACCCCTGTCGCCTTGGCGGTGTCAACATCAGCGAATACAAAAACACAGGTGAACGTGCACAGGACTCTGGCAAATTTCTGAAGCAGCCTCACTGGGTAAGCTTACCTGCCAGGAAGACGGTCTTAAAGTAGAGTTTCCGGCATGCTTTTCCACTAATTAAGCGGGTGTCCGGGTTTGCAGCTTGACTCCAGGCGTGTCAGAAGCTTATAGCTCGAAGGGTGGAATCGCGCTTGCAGCCGGTGACCTGACGCTCCAGATCAGGCCCGGCCATGCGTTCGAGAAAAGGGTATGGACAAAGCGTTCGTCAGTCGAAAACCGATATACGAGTCCAGCATGGCGTTGCACGCCTACGATCTCGTCTCACAGCCTCGTACGATCAGCAACTCTCCACCAACGGATGAAGAACTGGCAACAGTCCGTGCGGACCTGGATGCTTTTTCCGAAGTCGGGCTGGATCAGATCGTTGGGGACCATCGTGCCTTTGTGAATGTCTCCCGTGACGCGGTTGTTTCCGGCTATTGCAAGTCTCTTTCAAAGCAACGCGTTGTCTTGGTGATGCCCGAAGATATCGGCGTCGAACCCACTCTCAACGATGAGCTTCGGGAGTTGTCCAGGTTGGGATACACGATTGCTGTGCGAAGTAGGACCGCGGAGTCCGTGAATGGTAACGGCCAAATTGTCGCAGATATCGTTCGCGTTGAAGTTCGTGAACTGGGGGATGAAGAACTGTCCAGCCAGGTCGATCGCTTGTCCCATCTCAGCGTCCGTCTGCTGGCGGACAACGTCGATACCTACGAACAGTTTGAGTTGTGCAAAAAGCACAAGTTCGACATGTATCAGGGAATTTTCTTTTGTTCTCCGAAGAAAAAACGCACCGAAATGCCCGTCAACCGCCTGGCTGCGTTGCGGGTCATGGGCAAGCTCCAGGATCCAAACCTCAACCTGAACAGCCTGGAGCAAACGATCAGTACTGACGTTACGCTCAGCTACAATTTATTGCGCTTCGCGAATTCCGCGTTCTTAGGATTGAACCGGAGAGTCCAGTCGATCAGTCACGCGGCGAAAATGGTTGGAATGGACCGAATCCGTCTCTGGGCAAGCCTGGCGATGTACTCCAAGATGGAGGACATGCCGCGGGAGCTGATGATCACTTCAATCGTGCGCGCCGCCATGTGTGAAAGGCTGGCGTCGTCAGCAGATGAGGGTCCAAGAGAATCATTCTTTACGGTTGGCCTCTTGTCAGTCGTCGACGCATTGATGAATCGTCCCATGGAAGAGGCGATCGAGGAGTTATTTGTTTCCAATGAAATCAAATCCGCACTTACACGTCGGAAAGGATCCCGCGGAGAAGCGCTTCAATGTGTGGTTGCCTATGAGCAGGGCGAGTGGGACCAAGTTCGATACAAGGGCCTCAAGCCGATGACCATTCGGAGTCACTATCTCGATTCACTGGGGTGGGCCCGCCGGATCACTGAAGGACTCAACTTATAAGCCGGAAGAAGCAGTAGTGGGGGACTCTCAGCCGTCGGACTGAACGTCTTTGAAACCTGCCGCTGGCAAATTACTGATTTGCCGCATCATCTTTTGACATTTCACCTCTGATAATCCTAAGTTGCTGACCCGCCCGGTGCGTCATCATGGTGTTTTCTTAGTGGAGGCTCGCACCGACACAGTAGTCTTTAGGGGCCACCTGAGACGCCTCATCTCCACCCCGGGCTCATCCTGGTATTAGCTGATTTGGGATCGGGCGGCATATGCCGATGGGCTGTTTCGTGCTTTTCCAGGATTGCGTTTAACTGAACTTAATTTGAACTCGAATAATGACACGAGCTACTTTATGTTCGCTGTGTGTCTGCATGGCCATTCCGATGTTCGCGGGCCCGGCTTCACCGAAAGTTGCGCCGGATGCTATTCCGGACAAAGTCGTCCGCGCGGTGCGCATCGATTCGCAACCTGTGATCGACGGTTTGCTGGATGATCCAGCCTGGGAACGGGCTGACGTTATCACCGGTTTTCACCAGAGCCGGCCCGGTGACCCTACCGCGCCCTCGGAACGCACCGAGGTCTACCTGCTCTATGACGACGACGCCCTCTATATCGGAGCTTGAATGTACGACAGCGAACCCGAGAAGATCGCCGCAAAAACATCGCGGGCGAATTCACCTGGAACCCGTCCCGGAACTTTATCCTCGCGCTCAGCTATGACTGGAACAACATCGAACTGCCCCAAAGCGCTTTCAGCACGCGCTTGATGTCGCTTTCGACAGAGGTCAATTTCGCTACGACACTGCCCTGGATAACGCTAACTCAATATGATGACGTCTCAGAAGTTCTTGGTGTGGGCACGCGTCTTCACTGGATACCCACAGCAGGCCAGGAAGGTTTGATCGTCCTGAATCACAGCGTGCAGGACAGGGATAAGGACAACGTGTTCAGATCGGAACTGGCGGATATCAGCATCAAACTGAACTACACGTTCCGGTTCTAGCCGGCCCGGAGCGTCTTGTCTGGTGAGCATCAGAGCCCGATGCGTTCAACGGCCCCGAAACAACCAGATTCTGCTGGGCAGGGTCCACTTCAAGGGAATCTGTCCGTGTGGCTGACCAAATTACCGGCAGCGAAATTGAGAATTAAGCGATTGAGAGGTGTTGACAGGCGGCGGGAACATCGCGACCGGTCTTAGACTGACAATGCTGATCAGCATGCAAGTTCTCCAAATCGGGCTTGATCGTGTGTACGGCATCAGGCAAGCTAAGTCGTTCGAAAATTACCGCAATGAAATATTACCCACACTGAACTCGTCAGTGGCCCGTCGGCGTCGGGTCTTATAGATTGGCACCTGCTATCTGAGCGATTCTCTGATCGGTCGGTAGCATCCGATCAGGAGAATCCAATGGAAGATTACTTACGGACCGTAGACAAGCTTGCCACCACAGTCATCCGTAACAACGCCAGCGACGTCGATGCGAATGGAAAGTTTCCCCAGGACGCTGTTGATGCTCTGTCAGACAGCGGGTTGCTGGGACTGATAAGCGCGGCCGAGGTCGGAGGCCTCGGCCTCGGCTTCGATGCGGCAGCCCGTGTCGTCGAACGCATCGCGACCGAGTGCGGCACGACCGCCATGGTCACGTGTATGCATTACTCGGGCGCGGCCGTCATTGAGAAATTCGGTGCTGAAAGCGTGCGGCGAGATATCGCTGCCGGCAAGCACCTCAGTACGCTCGCATTTTCAGAAAAGGGATCGAGAAGCCTGTTTTGGGCTCCGATCGGAACCGCAGCAGCCGAGGCCGGATCCATTGTACTCAACGCCCAGAAGAGCTGGGTCACTTCGGCACATCACGCAACCGCGTATGTCTGGTCCAGCAAACCCGTTGCTGCCGAAGGGGCAAGCACGATCTGGCTGGTGAGGTCCGATACCGATGGTCTTGAGATCGAGGGCCAGTTCGACGGGATGGGTCTGCGCGGCAACGATTCCACGCCCGTGACAGCTAACGGAGTGAAGGTCAACGAAGCCGACCGGCTTGGCGACGACGGCGCAGGTTTCGACGTGATGCTGGGGACCGTGTTGCCACTGTTCAACGTCCTGACCAGTGCGACGGCGATCGGTCTGATGGAAGGCGCCGTGGCTGCATCGGCGGCCCACGCATCAGCACGCTTTGAACACTCAGATTCAAGCCTGGCCGACCTGCCGACCCAGCGCGCAAGACTTGCCGACATGCGAATCGCCGCCGATGCGGCACGCTGCCTCGTGTACGACACGGTCAACGCGCTGGAGAACGGCCGGGCCGATGCGCAGTTGAGAGTACTGGAATGCAAGGCCGCGGCCGGGGATGCGGCCGCGCACGTCCTGGATCTGGCCATGCGATTCTGCGGCGGCGTGGCATTTCGTAAGGAAGTGGGTGTTGAGCGTCGTTTCCGCGACGCCCGCGCGGGCCTGGTGATGGCGCCCACATCGGATCACCTGCGGGAATTTATTGGACGCGCACTATGCGGTTTGCCGATTTTCGGATAGCGTGGTTCCTGATCCTGACCGTCAAGTTATCGGTATTGGGATGTCGATATCGTTGTCCTGGAACCGATCGATCCGCGGACCCGATCAGTCATCGTGAGGATGCGAGATTCGGCACCTGCACGGGACGTTGAAGCCGGGACATTCCAACAGTTGATATTCTTTGGGCGGGGAGCCCCGGGAGACTCTTAGATCGATGTTCAAATTAGGAGCAGTGGCTTACGACGCCAAAGTCGTTCCCATCTGGGAAGGATTCAAGACGTATTTCTTGGCCAACAGTTTTGATTTTGACTTCGTCCTGTACTCCAACTATGAAGCGCAGGTCGAAGCTCACATCCGCGGTGACTTCGATGTCGCGTGGAATTCTCCGCTGGCCTGGATCCAGACGGATCGGGCCCTAGCGCTCGGGAAGCGCCGGGCGTCGGCGGTGGCGATGCGCGACACCGATCAGGATCTGACTTCGGTGATTGTCGTTCTTAAAGATGGGCCGGTTCACAACGTGACGGATTTGCGCGGTCGCGTCGTTGCGGTGGGTGCCGATGATTCTCCGCAGGCGACGATGATTCCGTTGCTGCATCTGGACGATGCTGGACTCAAACCTGGAACGGATTTCGAAATTCAGATCCACGACAAGCTCCGTGGCAAACATGGCGACCATATCGGTGGAGAGCGGGACGCGGCACGGTCTCTGGTTTCGGGTCAGGCCGACGCGGCCTGCATGATCGACGGGAACCATCTCTTATTCTCGCAGGAAGGAACGTTGCCTGCTGGTGGCACGCGAGTTCTGGAACGTACGGGACGGTACGACCATTGCAACTTTACAGTCCTGGATGATGCCGCTCGCCCCGAAGTCAAGCGGTTCACTGAACTCCTGCTTTCGATGCGTTACGATGACCCCAACGTTCGCCCCTTGCTGGACATGGAGGGACTTAAGGCATGGAAACCCGGCCGGACTTCCGGCTACAACCTGCTCAACCGCGCGACAGCAGACTTCCACGCAATAGACGAGTGGCTTAAACCTCAGGTGTAGGTGCGCGGCTGTAGTCGAATCTTCCCGTGACAATCAAACATTCCCAACCTGCGGCCCTAGACCTTCGAGAACTCGGATTCGAAGAGGGCGGCCACTTGCTCGTTAAGCACGGTCTGTCCTCCATCGCACCCGGCGAACGCCTGAGGGTCCGCGGCACCGCCCCGCAACTCCTGATGCATCTGGAAACCTGGTGCCGGAACCGTGGTGACGTCGTGGAGCCGATTCACGTCGACTCCGGCAGCTCCGATTCCGGTCCCAATTCAGCGATCGTGGCCGACGTGATTCGGGGCACGGCGTTGGCCAGTCGGTGGAAAGGTGCCCAGCCGACGGGAACGCCCGGCGTGCAAGGTGTCGTCGACCACCCTCCCAGTCGATGGGGTGTCGCGGCAAGGGGCGCGCTCGTAGAAGAGGGTAGTCCGGATTTTGATTTCACGCTCGATACAAAAGCCGAGGTCTGGTCCGACGAGCTTGCGGATCTTTACCGGCAGGCAGTTGCGTCACAGTGGAATCCGTTCACAGCAATTCCCTGGGACACCCCGGTCGAACTCCCCGACGAAATCGAGGACGCTGTCGTTCAGCTCATGACGTATCTGATAGAGAACGAGAATGCAGCGCTGCTCGTGCCTGCGCGGTTTCTGGGTCGACTCCATCCACACTTCAAAGAAGTGATGCAATTGCTGGCGATTCAGACGGCCGACGAGGCCCGCCATGTCGAGGTGTTCACGCGCCGTGCCCTGCTCTGCCGAAGCGAGCTGGGATTGTCCACAGCCGGCGGACAGAGTTCGCTGAAAACACTATTCGACGAGCCAAACTTTGCACTCGCGATTTTCCTGCTTTCTGTCCTGGGTGAGGGTTCGTTTCTAGCATTGCTGAGCTTCGTCGCTGAGAACGCGCCGGATCCTGTGACAGCCCGGGTCTGCTCCCTGGCGTCTCAGGACGAAGCCCGCCATGTGGCGTTTGGTATGGCCCACCTGGGACGCCACGTTCGGCAGGATCCGAGTCTGCGCTCCCGTCTGCGATCGGCCATCGAACACCGGCACGCCAGCCTCCAGGCGACCGCCGGACTGAACCAGGAAGTTTTCGACGCCATCGCCGTGGTTGCCGCCGGAGAGTGGTCGGTCGAAGCGATCCAAAACGGCTATGGGAAGGTACTCGACCTGAAGGAAGCGATGGATGCTGGACGCCGGCGCCGCCTCCGCAAACTCGGGTTTACCGAAGAAGAAGCGGGTCAGCTATCGGGGCTCCATACCCGGAATTTCATGTAATCCAAGACTTCGAGCCATGCCGCAGCAACACAGAGCTCCTTTCCGTTCGTTGAAAGGCATCCACGAACCCATACTTCCTCTGAATTGTGCACACACTCACCTTGCGCGGGCAAATCAGATGGGTGCGCTCAGGCCAAGCACGATCCGATGCACAATCCCTGGTGGACGAGAGCAAATGAAGTCACCTGATGAATGAAGATCCCGCCCTCCGGCCCGAGGCCGCACTCCGTTCTCTTGGCATGACAGTCTACGCCCCGACGTTCCTGTTCGCAGTCGGGCAGGGCGCCGTCGTTCCCATCCTGGCACTGGCGGCACGGGATGTGGGCGCCTCGATACCGGCGGCCGCCGTCATCGTAGCAATGCGCGGCATCGGGGCCATGGCGGCGGACATACCGGCAGGCATGCTGATCGGTCGACTCGGTGAACGGGTTGTCACGTCCGTGGGAAATGGGGTGCTCATTCTGTCCCTTCTCGGCGCGGTTTGGAGCCCCAATTCAATCGCATTCGGCGCGTGCATGTTTCTGATGGGCTGCGGCTGGTCGATCTGGCTCCTGGCGCGACTCGCCTACGTGACCGATGCCATGCCTATCCAACTGCGAGGGCGGGCGCTGTCAACGATGGGCGGAGTGAACCGCATTGGAAACTTCGTCGGACCATTTGTAGGCGCCATAGTGATCACAGGGGTCGGCATTAACGGGGCCTTCTATGTTCACCTGGTGACTGGGGTCGCGGGCTGGTTGGTCCTGCTGCTGGTGCCCGATCCCCACTCCGCCAAGCACATGAGAGAACACGCTCTGGTGCGTTTCCGGGCCATCCTTTCCGAGCACAAGACTGTGTTTGCTACGGCCGGTATCGCGGCACTCTCGGTGGGCATGCTGCGATCCTCCCGTGACGCAGTACTCCCCCTGTGGGGCCAGTTTATCGGTCTGGATGCCGCGTTAGTGGCGGTCATTTTCGGCATGTCCTCGGCAATAGATATGGTCATGTTCTACCCCGCCGGTTCTGTGTCCGATCGATTCGGCCGGAAGTTCGTCGCCATTCCGTCCGTATCTATCATGGCTGCGGGATTCATCCTGCTCCCGATGACCTCGAGCTTCCTGGCCATGGCGATGGTTGGACTGCTGCTGGGGTTCGGCAACGGACTGGGCAGCGGAATCATCATGACGCTGGGTGCTGACTTCTCGCCGTCCCGCGGGCGAGCGGAGTTTCTTGGCGTGTGGCGGACCGTGGGCGATGTGGGTAATGCAGGCGGCCCGGGGATCGTTTCGGTAGTGACCGCTCTGGCTTCCCTGGCTGCAGGGTCGGTCGTCGTCGGAGGGATCGGACTGCTCGGAGCGGGAATCGTGTTGTTCAAAATGCCCGAGCCGCTGGAAAAACACCTCAACTCTGACAGGCGTCGGCACCCACGGGGGAACATTCCAGAAGGTTGAGATGTCGCGTCCCAACTCAGTGCGATTGTCGGTGCTTGATCCGATCTTATTCTTTCTCGGAACGCACGAACTCGCCGCCATGCCCACGCGGCCCACCCGCACCCCCGGGCGTGTACGAGTCCTTCTGGGATTGGCTGCAACAATTCGTCAATCCCTATTAACCCCGCCATCATCCGATTGGCAGGAGTCGCCGGTAATTCAGACAGGACACCTGATCGAGGGACCGGGCATACCTTCCGCAACAGCAGGGTCAGTTTCACGCTCAGGTGGACTTGCTTGACTCACACACCTCCGGAACGCACCGCGCCCGAGGAACCGTCTCCACGATCAGTCGAATATATTGATCATCCGGCTGAACTTGACGGTCACGCTGCGGTCGGCGCGGAACAGGTCTGTATTACCGCCCAGTCTCTGCGTGTCGTTGTAGACCACGAAAAGTCCGGTGTTTGCGTCCCTGAGCCAGCCGAAGCGCAGGTTCGACGACCAGGCCTGGACCCGATCGTTGTGCTGAATCAGGGCCTGCACGTAAAGGCGCGACGTGAAGGAGTAAGAAATCCGGGAAGTCCACAGGTTCGTGGTGAATTGGCCGCCCGGCAGGTCGATGTCGTTGTGTGTGAAACTGAGCTCGCTGTCGAAAGTTTCTCCAATACGCAGGCGCATTGAGGGCTTCCATTCCTTACGGGTGCCACCGAAAAAACCTCCCAAAAGCCCGTTCAGGCTCAGGCTGAAAGGCGCGCCCTGGTTGGTGAAGATCACCGGCTGGGCTTCCACGTGACGGTAGGTGCCCGGCGGTACAACGACGCCCGGAAATATTTCGAACGGGGTAACCACGCCCTGGCGCGTCATGTTTACGCCGGTATGGAATTCATGACCCGAACGCAGCTCAAAGTGCGAATCCAAGTGGACCTGCATCGTCTCCTGGAAACCCTCGTGGTTCCAGTAACTTCTAAAGGATACGTGCGGCCGCAGCTCCTGAAAGGCTTCGAGGCTCGTCACGCGCAGAAAGGTGAACACCGATGCATTCAATTTACGAAAACCGCCGCGGGGCAGGAAGCCTACTTCGGGATTGAAATTATCGCCCACATCGGCATAGTCGGCGCTGAACCGCGCGACGGGCAGGCTGAGGCTCGAACCGATCTGGTAGGCATAATCCTCACCTGAAATGCCCGGGGTATCGGTCTTGGCGAGGAATCCGGAAACTAAGCCGTTCCGCCCAATCCCGAATCGTCCGTCGAGCGCGTAACTCCGATTGTAGTCATCCTCATCCGCGAACTCTCCGGTGGCCTGGCGGTTGACGAACATCACGCCGGCTGAGGAACGGTTCGGCAACTCCCGCCGAAGCCGCGCAACGCTGAAGTTGTTTGACGGCGCAACTCCAGGCACGCTGTCGGTCTGAATATTGAGCAACCCGACGTCCAGACCTTCGCCGATACGGCCAGTCAGCCGGGCCCCACCAAGGATGGGAATGGGACGCCCGCCGGGGCCGATGCCGATCCGACGGCTAAAAAACAGCTGGGCCTCGCGCCTAACGCCCACTGTAAACAGCCCCGCGTTCTCAAGGAAAAACGGCCGCTTCTCGGGGAAAAAGAGGCTGAAGCGGTCCAGGTTAATCTGCTGCTGATCCGCCTCAACCTGCGCGAAATCGGTGTTGAAAGTCACGTCCAGGGCGAGGCTGGGGGTGACACCGTATTTGATATCGCCTCCGACATCTCCGACGGCTGTCGTGCCCGTCAACTGCCTGCCCCGCTGCCGGGTGGTGCCGAGCACATACGGGATGATCTGCAGGTTCCGGGGCGGCGGAATCTCCAACCCTTGGAGCTGTCCGGCCAGGGAAATGCGATTCAAGTTGTACTGGCGGGTCAACGGTGCCCAGAACGCGGTTTCGTTACGGCGGCGGATGTTGCGCTGGAGGTTCACGCCCCAGGTCTGGACGTCCTGAGTTGGATAGCGTAGCGTGCGCAACGGTATCGCAAACTCCGCGCTCCAGCCGATGTCGGAAATGCTTGTGCGGACGATCCAGGAGCCATCCCAGTTGAGGTTGAAAGACCCGTCGTCCGTCACCTGCCCGTCGTACTCGGCCCCGGCCGGGTTTGTCCCGAAGACAAAGCCGTTCTGCCGGTCGAAATAGGTGTCGAAAACGATCTGAAGACTGTCGGTGTCGTTCAGCGAGGCGTCGCGCCGGGCATCGGTCGTGACGATATCGGCGGGATTGCGATCATAGGCAACGACGCCCACATAGAGATCATCCTCTGTGTACACGACGCGGACCTCGGTCCGCTCCGATGCGGCCGCACCTTCAACAGGTCGGGTCTGCCAGAACCCGGTCAGCACGGGCGCCGCGGCCCATACGGGGTCACCAAGAATCTCGCCGTCCACTTCCGGACCTGCGGCGACCTCCAGCGCTTCGGCCATTCGCGAGCCACCCACGCCGGGAACTGACGTCAGCGCCTGCGCGGCTTCTGTAAGCGTCTGCGCGGCTTCTGTGAGCGTCCGTGCGGCTTCGGCCCGGTTGCCGGCAAAAGCGGCGAACAGAAGGGCGCCGATGGAAACCCTCCAAGCGGCTCGAGTTATTCCGCTTCGCCACGAACATGGCCTCCCGACCCCCGCGCACATGTAACGACTCCCCACGCTCTGAATGAAATGAAGGGTTCGACACCGCAGGGCCGACGACCCAAAACCCTAATTATATCCAGGGGCGGTCAAAATCCTCGCTTAAAAGTTTCGGTATCCACTCCGGGGAGCCCGGACGAGATCTTCACTGGTTTCACCGTCGAGGGAGAATGGGAATCACGCGAGCGGAAGGCGCTGTAGAACAGTGGCCTCGCGTTTCACTAGAAACCGGGATCGCTGATCGGCCGTGTGTCCAGGGTCGTCCCGTACTTCGCAACTACAGTCTCGATCTCCGAAGCTTTTCCGACGAGAACGAAGACGAGGTCGTCCGAAGGGAAATACTCCCCGACGACGCGGCGTACCTCCTCCATTGAGACGGCGTCAACCCTGGCGTAGTAGTCGTCGATATCCCCCGCATCGAGCCCGTAAAATTCGAGCTGTGCAATGGTTGAAGCAAGCCGGTCCGAGGTCTCGATACGGGTGGGGAACTGCCCCTTGATGTAGGTCTTCACCGACTCCAGTTCGTCCGGGCCGACCCCCTCTTCGTGTAGCGCCATCAACACACGCAGCGCCATGTCTATCGCTTCTTCGGTGGTGTCGTTGCGCGTATACGAGGAAATCAGGAATGGGCCTGAGCGCTGGTAGAGATCAAAGCGGGACCGCGCACCGTAAGTCAATCCAGACTCCACGCGCAGCGCGGTATTCAAACGCGACGTGAACCGGCCGCCGAACAACGTATTGACGACTCCGATAGGCACACGATCCGGATGCGTACGATTCACACCCAGATTACCAATGTAGAAATACGTCTGCGTGGAATCCGGTTTGTCGACGAGAAGTGCCCGGCTGTCCGTCACCGGAGGCGGCTCGTCGATCGAAATCTCGGGAGTCGAACGGGGGGGGCCAGGCCGCGAAATACGCTTCGATCAAATCCTGGATTGCCGCAATCGAGAAATCGCCGACGGCCGCCAGTATTGTGTTTTCGGGAGTGTAACGGCTTTCATGGAACCTAGTTATGTCGTCGCGTAAGATGAATCCTATCGAATCCTCATCCCCAGCCACCGGCCGGCCATAGGGATGATTTCCAAACAGGTATGCGTTGAAATAAGACCCGATGACCTGGTTCGCGAAATCCTTCGCAGACCGAAGCCCATCCCGATGTTGCGCAATCAGCTTGGCGACCTCTTCGGGCGGGAACGTGGGATTTCGGATGATGTCAGCCACAAGTTCCACACCTTTCGTCATATCCTTCCGCAAGAACTCTGCACGACCCGACGTATAGTCAAGCCCCGCACTCACGTTGAACCGCGCCCCGATGAAGTCGAGTTCGGTCGAAATCTGCCCAGAGGTGCGGGTCGCGGTGCCCTTCCGCAGAAGTTCTCCCACAAGCGTCGCCACGCCTTCTTGTCCCACTGGATCCGCAACCGATCCGGCTTTCACGATAAAACTCAAACTGATAATCGGAAGCTCATGGTGCTCCATCAACAGGAGCGTCATTCCGTTATCCAATACCACGGTGGTGTAGGGTGGGAGCGTCAACGCGTCCGGATTCTGGGCAGAGGCGATCGCGCCGAAGTTCAGGGCCAGCAACATTGCGGCCCTCGCGCCCAAGAGTCCGGCAGACCTCATTCTTCTCCCTCCGGAATCAAGGTAGCCACCGTGCGATTGGCTTCCGTGAAATACTTGCGCGCGACGCGCCTGACGTCATCGCGTGTCACCGCATAGTAATCGTCGGGAACTAAAAACAGCCGGCTGTAGTCCCCTAAGATCACATCAAAGTTACCTAGCGCATTGGCCTTTCCGTTAAGGGTTTTCAACCCACGGTAGAAGTCCGCCAAGCGTATGTTTCTGGCCTTTTCAAGTTCCTGGTCCGTCACAGGCGAGTCCTTCAATCGATTCAACTCCTCATATATTGCGCGCTCAACTGTCTCAGGCGAAACGCCTTCTCTGGGTTGGGCGTCGATTCGAAACAGCGTTGGATCGAGTGTAAGACCGTACCGGGCATTGACAGAGAGCGTCAATTGATCCGCGTCTACGATCCGGCGATACATCCGTGAGCTCTCGCCGTCGAACAGTATCGTCCGTAGCAGCTGGAGCGGATAGTAATCCGCATGCCTCGCTTCGGGCACGTGATATCCAATCATCAGCAATGGCAGTCGTGCCGGCTTGGTCACCACGACCCGGCGCTCACCGCGCTGCTCGGGTTCACGGGTGGTCACCAGAGGCGGTAGATCCCGTGAGGGTATGGATCCGACACTGTTTTTGGCGAGTTCGATGAATTCGGTCGCGTTGACGTCCCCCACCACGACCATCGTCGCATTTGCCGGCGAATAGCCGATTCTGAAATGGTTCGCCAAGTCTTCCATTGTCCAGTTTTCTATGTCGACCATCCATCCGATAACGGGCCACTGATAGGGATGCGCTGTAAAGGCAGCCGCCAAGAGTTGTTCCGACAGGATCGACCTGTTGTTCGCCTCTACAGACGTCCGCCTCTCGGAGGCAACCACACCCCGCTCGGATTCAACCATCCCCGCGTCAATACTCAGGTTTTGTATCCGGTCCACCTCCAGCCGGATGACGGTTTCGAGCGCGGACGGCGGAAATCTGTCCTGGTAAACCGTGACATCCCGCGAGGTGTACGCGTTATTCGAACCACCGGCCGCCTCCATGGTTTCGTCGAACATGCCGGGACCAAAATTTTCAGAGCCGTTGAACATCATGTGTTCGAAAAAGTGTGACAGGCCTGTGGTTCCTGGCCGCTCGTTGCGGGACCCCACGGCGTAGAAAATGTAGAGGGCAACGCTGGGGATAGAATGGTCCTCCTGGACGATTATCCTCATCCCGTTATCCAAACCGTATGTCTCAACGCCGAAGTTGGGAATCGTTTGAGCTTGGGCCAGGGAGGCGCCGACTAAAATCAGGACGGCAAGGACCCGAGCTCTGAATATCATTGTGGGTTTCATAACGGAAACAATGTCCTACCGGCCCGGGCTGGAAGCAAGAGAATTGTTCGATGCTCCCCCTCCGGACGCCGCTCTTTCAGGGTGCGCCGCTACGGCAATACTGATCATAAACCACGCCCCAAGATGGCCGGACATTAGAATGAAGCCTGGGTGGGGTGAAGGATGGAACCCGCATCTCAAGCACTAATCTCCGCTCATTTCAACATGTTGCAGGCAAGACTCGGTGCTGGCTTAGAGGGCCGGTCTCGGATGGCGATCGTAGGGGCGGCCGTGTTGGCTGCCAACATGGACAGGCGGATGGTCAGGTCACGTTGATTCGAACTTTTTGATAGAATTTGTCAACCATGGAACACCGCGTTTCGAGGTCAAGGGCCATCCGTTTCCGGCTGGTTCAGATGCTGGCGCTCTGGACCCTGGTGGCGATACCGGCGTCGGGGCTACAAACACAGCCCCTGAAAACGACGCCTGCGATATCGTTTGACCGGGTTCTTGATGACGCCGCAGAGCTGCCCCGGCTACACAGTCTCCTGATCAGTTGGAAGGGGGATGTGCTCGTCGAACAGTACTTCAACAACAGCCGACCCACAGGCCTTGCCAATCTGAAATCCGCGTCAAAGAGCGTGATGTCCGCCTTGGTCGGCATCGCTCTCGAGCGTGGAATCCTAGAGAATGTGCGTCAGCCTATCGGCGGTTTCTTCCCGGATCTGCTCGCCGGTGAGGAGAACACTCCCAAGCGCGCGATCACGATCGAAGATCTCCTGACGATGAGATCCGGATTGGAAACGACGAGCAATCGCAATTACGGCGCCTGGGTCCTGAGCTCGAACTGGGTGCGACACGCCCTCAACCAACCGCTCATTCGAACACCGGGTACGCGGATGGACTACAGCACCGGCAATACGCATTTGCTGTCTGCAATACTGACCCGTGTAACAGGAACAAGCACGTGGCAGTTCGCACGCGATTTTCTCGCTGAACCGATGGGTTTTTCCCTGGCCGAATGGCCCCGCGACCCCCAGGGCGTTTATTTCGGCGGGAATGATATGACGATGACGCCGCGGCAGATGATGATTTTCGGACAGATGTATCTGAACGGGGGCCGGGCTAACGGCCGTCAGGTGGTGCCCGAGCAGTGGGTAGAGGCTTCCTTCGTCGCGCGAACTCCATCGCCTCGAGAGCGAGGCCGGTTCTACGGCTATGGCTGGTGGATCCGTCAGATGGCGGGCCACGCGACGTTCTACGCCTGGGGCTATGGTGGACAATTTATTTTTCTGGTGCCGGACCTGGAGCTGGTTGTCGTCACGACGTCGTCCAGCAATCCGGGGGAAGGCCGTCGGCGCCACCTCCGCGAAATATACAGATTCGTAGAGGACCACATCGTCAGCCCGATCACCTTGCTGGATACGGATCGAGCGACCGTTCAGGAAAGTGACCGCATCGACCCTCAACGGACGGCCAGGCTCGCCCTCCGATAAACGACGCGCTCACGAGATTCAGTTTCGAGGTTCAGAAGGGATAGCGTTGCTCCGGCTTGACGTCCCTGTGGACCAATACTATTCTCGGTTCGGTCGAACGATACTCGATGTCATCAAATCACTCCAACACCGACACGGCGCGTGTTCGCGCTCTGGAACAACAGCTAGCGAACAAGGATCTGAGGCTTGCCGAACAGGAAAGAGTTCTCAACGGCATTCTTCACTCACGCTCCTGGAGGTGGACCGAAGCACTGCGTTCGACCGCGTCCCGAATCCGCAGCCTGGCAGGAGGAAATAGGGGAGGCCGACGCAATCAGCCCTCGAGATTCTCCCCCCAAACGTCGAATTCAGCCGATGGCGGCGTCAACTTCAAGAATAGTTTCGCAAAAGCGTCGCGCATCGTTCTGGACGAGTTTCTGGCTTCCGGAGCACGGTTGGCTATCCCCACAACTGAGCAGCCGCGTGTCTCCGTGATCCTTGTCGTCTGGAATCGGGCGGAATTAACACTTCCCTGCCTCCGCTCTCTGGCCGCGCGATCCGAAATCGGATTTGAACTGATCGTCATCGACAACGGGTCGACTGATCGAACCACCGCATTGTTTGACAGGGTCGATGGCGCCCGGGTCTATCGGAACGACGAGAACCTCTATTTCATACACGCAGTCAATCAAGCCGCGGCCCTGGCCCGCGGTGCCCATCTGCTACTCTTGAACAACGACGCAGCATTACTCCCGGGTGCGATCGACACGTTAGCGGCCACGATTGAAAGTTCGCCTGACATCGGAGCCGTTGGAGGAAAGATCGTCTTCCTGGACGGACGACTTCAGGAAGCGGGGAGCATCATCTGGAACAACGGCCATTGCTTCGGCTACGGCCGGGGAGACGATCCTCTGGCCCCACAGTATATGTTCCGTCGAGACGTCGACTACTGTTCCGGTGCGTTGTTGCTGATGCGCAAAGATCTGTTTGTCCAGCTCGAAGGATTCGACACAGTCTTCAGCCCGGCGTACTACGAAGAAACAGACTATTGCGTGCGGCTCTGGGATGCGGGCTACAGGGTTGTTTTTGAACCCGGCGCCGCGATCCTTCACTACGAATTCGCATCGCGCAGTCAGGACGAAGCATCGGAACTTCAGTTGCGGCACCGCCAACTCTTTGTCGAGCGGAATCAGGCTCGAATGAATACCTGCCAGTCCAGGAGTGACAAGAACGTTCTGTATGCAAGAACCGCAGGAGAGGCGAAGCAACGGATCCTGGTCATCGATGACAGGGTACCTCACCCTTACCTCGGATCCGGATTCCCGAGGGCACACCAAATGCTCACCCGCCTCGTTGAATGGAACAATCTTGTGACGCTGTATCCGACGGCCGTCATCGACGAGGATTGGAGTCAGGCTTACTCAGACCTGCCTCGCGAAGTGGAGATCATGCTACACGGCGGTGGAGGAAGTCTCGAAGAATTTCTCGAAGATCGCCGCAATTTCTACAATGTCATCGTTGTGAGCCGTCCGCACAACATGGAAGCGCTGGCAACGCAACTGAAACGACATCGGGATTGGTTTTCTGAAACACGGATTGTCTACGATGCGGAAGCTATCTTTTCGGCGCGTGAAGTGCGGAAACACGAAATCCTGGGAAACCCCAAAGAAGCCCGGAAGCACCAGAAACTGCTCCTGAAGGAAATCAAATTGGCGCAGTTGGCGAACACCGTCGTCTCCGTATCCGAAGAAGAGGCACGATCTTTTCGTCGGGATGGAGTCGAAAGAGTCCATGTACTGGGTCACGCACTCGAAATTGACCCCACACCGGAACGATTCACCGAAAGATGCGGACTTCTGTTTGTCGGCGCCGTTCACGACGATGCGAGCCCGAATGGAGATGGGGTGATCTGGCTCAGCGAAGCAATCCTACCCAAGATCCGTCTCGTCTTAGGAGACGTGTCGCTCACCGTCGTCGGAATCAATGAATCCGATCGCATATGGTCTATGGCGTCGGAGGCACTCCAAATCGTTGGTCCGCGAAAGGAGCTCCGAACGCTGTATGCGGACAAGCGGGTATTCATTGCGCCGACGCGTTATTCAGCCGGCGTCCCTCATAAAATCCATGAAGCGGCGGCACACGGAATTCCCGTAGTTGCTACGCCATTGCTCGCTCGGCAACTGGGTTGGGCTGATGGCGAGGAATTACTCATCGGCGAAACGGCGGACGACCTCGCCGAACGTTCAATCGAGTTGTATACCAATCCGGATCTCTGGGAGAAAGTACGCCGCCAGGCGTTGGAGCGCGTTGCCCGGGACTGTTCTCCCGGTCAGTTCGACCGAACTCTCCGTGAAGTGCTTGACGTTGGCTAGCAGTCCGTGGCAGCAGTCCCGAGGGCCGCGCGCAGGGGTCTTCGGGTTGGCTGCGTGAAGTAGGGAGTGGCCACCGAGGTTAGAAACCGAGGTCACAGGCGCCGTCTTTTCATCGTGACCGGCCTTACCAATGCCGTACAAAGCCTGCGGGACGCCTGCGGCCTCCGTTTGATACGTCGGTGGGCCCCCTGCGCCCGAAGGGTTAAGGCGAAACGGGGCCGTCTTCGTTGTCGCCGACTCCTCCCAATGAATGCGCATTGTCCCCTCTTCGCGGCTTCGGGCCAGCGCCTCTTCGCGGCTTTGGGCCGGCGCTTCTTCGCGACTTCGGGTCGGCGCGACTTCGGGTCGGCGCGACTTCGAGTCGGCGCCTCGTCGCGACTTCGGGTCGGCGCCTCGTCGCCTCCTAGAATCCGGCCATGATTCGCCGTAGCGCGGCCCTCGGGACTTCTGCCACGGGCTGCTTGAACGCTGAGCCAAAACTTCGCCACGTAATAGCTTCATCGGCATTCGAACGTCATCTTCTTCCTCTGAACGCCTCTGCTCCGCCTCTTTACTGTGAAAGCCGTTCACCCTCACCGTCGGAGGGGGTGCCCCGCCGCCTCTGGCGGGCCCGGTTCCGACATTCCGTCATCCCAAACAGGCCTCGCTGTCAGAATGATGGCGGCGATCGCCACGCGTTCAGACCACGTGTCGAACGCGACAGAGATGGCCGTCTGAATGAATGACCAGAATCTTATGTGGCGAACTTCCAGTTCCCGACACCAGCCCACTGGTAGCTCCCACCGCGGACATTTAGCGGTCCTATTCCTTGCCGAGACTAAACCTTTCCAGATTGAAGCCTGTCTAATCAAACGACATTCACCGTGCGCGGTCCAACTGATGAGGACGAATCGAAATACCCGGCCCAGGCTGACACTGTCGATCGTGATGATCGGGGTGTTGTGCGTTCTCCTTCCCGCATTGGCCTTTCTTCAATACCGGTGGATCGGCCAAGTAAGCGAGTCCGAGCGCGAGCGGCTGGAGGAAGGTTTGGACATTGCGACCGGACGCTTTGCTGACGACATTTTCCGGGAATTCTCCGGCATCGCCTTAAGCTTTCTGTTCCCACCCACTTCCGAAGATCTCGGGTTGGAAGCTCATCTTTCCCGAAGCCTGGAACGCTGGAAATCCACTGCCCCCTACCCTGACATCGTACGATCGGTCTACGTTTCCGAATTTGACCGGGGAGGTGAACTGACCCTGCGCCAGTTTAATCCGGAGTTCGGATCCCTGGCCAGGACCGAGTGGCCAACGACAATGGATGGCCTGAAGGTTCGCCTCGATGAACTCAAGAACTTTCAATTCCCGGATACTTCCAGAACTCCGGCAAACTACAGCCCCACCGCGTCCCCCGACCCAGCTCCGGTCCCCGGTGAGAATCACTCACTCTGGATCATGGTGCCGATGGTGCCGCAGGTGAGGGCAGCAGGTTTATCGGCAAGGAACATTCAGCGGCCTCTCGCAGGCTTGACGCTGATCGAAATCGACATCGAAGTCTTCGCGTCGGAGCTGCTCCCCGCAGTGGTAGCCACACACTTCGAAGCCCGGGACTACAAAATTGCCGTGTTCGAATCGGCCCACTCCGAACGGATTGTGTTCCGATCGGAAGAAGCGCTGAGCCGAAACGCAATGACCTCTCCCGACCGTGCGATCACGCTGCTCGCTCCCGATCGACGGGGCCGGGGCCTCTTTGCACCCGCACCCCCACATCGGGGCCGCAGTCGTGGGATCATGTCCCGACGTTTCACTGACCTTGGTCTGCCATCCGGACGTGGCGAAGGGGGCCGCAACCGGGGTCCTCAGGCAATTCCCTTTACGATTGTTGGGCCTTCTTGGCAGCTGGTGGCCCAGCATCAGGCGGGTTCACTCGAGAGTGCGGTATCGACACTTCAACGACGCAATCTGTCCGTTGGACTTGGAATACTGGCCATGCTCGGCGTGTCGGGGATCATGACAATCGTGTGGGCTGAGCGGGTCCGTTCCATCGGCCGGCTCCAAATGGAATTCGCGGCCGGAATATCTCACGAATTGAGAACGCCCCTGACCACAATCCGCACCGCCGCGCACAAGATCGCTTCCGGCGTCGTGAGCAAACCTGAAGAAGTACGCGAATATGCGGCCATGGTGAAGGCCGAGGGCAGGCGACTATCTCAGATGGTGGATCAAACCATACAGTTTGCTCAAACCGAATCCGGACGCCGCCATTACGAACTGCGTCGGGTTGCTGTCCCCCAAGTGGTCGAGCGGACCCTCGGCGTCACGTTTTCGTCCTCAGACGAAGCACACAGGAAAGTCAGGATCGATCTTGATCCCACCCTGCCACTTGTTCTTGCCGATGAAACCGCTCTGACACACTCGCTGGGAAATCTGATATCGAACGCGCTCAAATACGGGGTTTCTGATGACACGGTCGCAATCGAGGCGCGACAGGACACCCGAACGAATAGAGTACAACTCAGCGTAACCAACTCCGGAGCCGAGCTCGAGCCCTCCGATGTCCAACACATATTCGAACCCTTTTATCGAGGCCGAAATATCGGAGGCACATCCGAGAGCGGTTTGGGACTGAGTTTGGTTCGAAAAATGATCGAGGGCCAGAATGGAGAGGTGACCGTATCAAGTCAACCTGGACAAACGCGGTTTACGCTCCACATACCTGCCATTCCACCGATCGAACAACCTGGTGCATTAGGAGCTCAATCTTGAACGCAGTCGTCGCCGAACCACAACGTCGGGTTCTCCTGGTTGAAGACGAAGCCGCTCTGGCACGTACCGTGCGGGACATGCTGCACGCAGAGGGGTATCAAGTCGAAACGCATGGTGACGGTGCTCTGGCACTGGATGCCGCCAGCACCGGCGCCCATAATCTCATATCTCCTGGACGTGATGCTCCCATCGATGGACGGATTCGAGATATCCAGTATTCTTCGTAGCCGGGGCATCAACACACCGATCATCATGCTGACCGCCCGCGATGAGCTCGAAGACAAAGTTGGGGGCCTCCGATCCGGCGCCGACGACTACTTGACCAAACCTTTCGAAGCGGAAGAGCTTCTGGCCAGAATCGGAGCGTTATTGCGTCGCACGTACAAGGACGCCGGTAATAACTTGATGTCATGCGAATTTGGGGATGTCCAGGTCGACTTTGCGAGGAAGCAATTGACCCGCAACGGGATACCGACGGACCTGGCGGAACAGGAATCCCGACTGCTGCGCTATCTGGTGCGTCATCGGGGTGAGGTCGTTTCCCGGGAAGCGCTGCTGACGGAAGTTTGGGGCTACCGGTCTATTCCGTTGACGAGAACCGTTGACGTTCATGTTGCATGGCTGAGACAGAAGATCGAGCCGAACCCGAGATTGCCACGTCACATCACGACCGTTCGGGGAAAAGGTTACCGGTTTGAAGGATGAAAAAGAGCGATGCGTCACACGCTGAATCGCAGAAAACACGGCAACACTTGCAGGAGCCGTCAACGTCACGTCAAGGTCACGTCAGCGCCGTGACGGCGTAGGCGACGGCCGTGGACATTTCGGGATGGGATTGCCACCCCGAAAGTGTCCGTCGCATCTACTGGCCGCCGGGTCTCTGGAGATTGCCGTCCCCGCCTCCCAGATCTCCCGGACCTCTCCGATGTCCCCGACGTCCCCGGCCGTCCCGGCCTTCGCGAGGACCGTCCCCACGACCCAAAGCACCGCGATTGAAAGCTTTGATGGCGTCGAAAGCGTCCCCCTGACTCAGCGTCAGCAAGCTCCTGAACTCGGCCATGAAATCCTCATTGATCGCGCGTCGCTCGGCCCGAAGTTCGCGTGCCGCCAGAACTGCATTTCCAATGGCCGTTGGGTCTCCACTGTCCATGGCCGCCATTTGGGCATCACGGGTTGAACTTGTCCGGGTCTGAAATGCCTCCAGTTCGGCCCGATGCCGCTCAAACAAAGCCTCGGCGCTCGCCACCTGCGATGGCGTTAGTGCCAACGCCTCTTCGAGCCGGCCCAGAGGGTTCCGCTCTCCCGATCCCGTCCGCTCGCCATCATGCGCACCTGCTGGAGGCCCAAATCCTCGACGACTTCCCCGAGGTCCCTGTGCAAGCAGAGGAAGCGCCAGAGCGAGGCACAGCGTCGTTAATCCTATTAACTTTGGAATTCATCACATAATCTCCTTGAAATCTGCGTGCCCAAGATCGGGCCAATGGACTGAATGCACCTTGTCGTTCAGCCCTTTACGTGACCATCGCTCTATTGGACAAGCAATCGGAGGAAAGGGTGTGTTAAACGATGTTAAAGAGATTGCCTTGAAAACGGGGGACAAAAAGAGGCGTGAGCTAGGTCGTGCTCTCGATCAGGCGTTTCTCCGGATGCGTCCTCAGCAATTCAGTGCCAATCCGCTTGCTCAGGTACAGTTTGGACTCCCGATGGTCGTTCAAGTCCGGCTGCAGTTTGACGACATTGAATTGCAAACGATCGAGAGTCGAGCGCATGGGGTAGAACTTGTTCTTCGTCTTGACGACAAGTTCGTGATAGCCGTGCTGGTGCGCCCACTCCTCCTGCTGTTCGGTCAGCACGCGGTAGTGTCCCTGACCCCGCCACTCCTTACGCGTCCCGCCAATCCAACTGTAGAAAATTTTTCGATCGGGAAACGGCACGCATCCGGAGAGTTGACTGACCAAATCTACCAGTTTGGCCTGAGTTTCGAATTCGTGAAGTTCGTGACCCACTTTGAACGCTACAGGAATCAGCTCATCGTCGTCTTCTGACGCGGGCGCCATCGAAAGCAGTATTAGACATTCCCGGTCGGAGAGGCGGTCCATGATTTCGTCCGCAGTTTTCTTGCTTCTGAATTCCGGAAAATTTTCTTCGATATACTGTACCTCCAAAGCACCCTGTTGGGGGTCGACCTGCCGGACCACGTGCTTCATGCCGTCCAAGATAACACGTTTCGAAACCCCGCATGCGCGTTGATAAAGCGGATGACTCCACAAGTAAAACCGCGCCTCTCCCAGTGCGCCTGCCTATGAGAATCGCGCCATTTGTCAGAGAACGTTCAGCAGCTCGACCTCAAAATTCAGAGTCGCGTTTGGCGGTATCACACCCCCTGCACCCCGGCTACCGTAGCCGAGGTCCGGCGGAATGATAAGTTCGCGTTTCCCACCGACCCTCATACCGGCCACACCTTCGTCCCAGCCACCGATCACGCTACCCGCCCCGAGGTCGAACTGGAACGACTGGCCGCGGTCAAGGGAACTGTCGAACTTGTCGCCACGCGCGCCATCCACCCAAAGCCAGCCGGTATAGTGGACCAGGACAGTCACGCCGGCAACGGCCTCGGTGCCATCACCCACTTCCTGATCAATATATTGGAGTCCTGAATCAGTCGTAGTCATAGTGGATTGTCCGACGGCACCAGCGGCCATGCTCAGAGTCAGCCCCCATAAGACGATGGATATCTTCATGCCGTATTCACTCCTCTCGCTTGAACATTTCGAATCACCGCTATCGGGCATACGATCCGCCCTCGATTATACGAGTGCCGGAACGATCGATCCAGCGTTCACACCAAAACTGAATCGCTCGGAACCTCAGGGTCCGGGAAGAATCCGTTGGAGCTCGATTGGCGATTGGGAGGCGCGACGTGGCGTTTATGCTACGCCTTGATTCTATGATCATCAGTGGGCAGGACGCCAACGAAATTTCGGATCCCAGGAAGACGCTTCCGTTTCAGAAGGTGGTTGCCAGTACGACATCCAGGCCGCGCGAAAATATTCATATGAACGAATCATTCACCGTTAAGACCCTTTGGCTGTGTAACTATTTCCTCTGGTGATGCCGCAATCCTCTCTAATTCAGGTCTTCCGGAACCGGAAAATGGGATACCTGCTCCTCCTGAGCTTTTCCTCAGGCATGCCCTTTTATCTGACCACCCGGACGCTCCAGCCGTGGTTGACTCTGGAGGGCGTCAGCCTGACCACCGTTGGGCTACTGAGTCTTGTCGGGTTGCCGTATTCGGTAAAGTTCCTGTGGTCGCCCCTACTGGACCGCTTTACCTTTCAGCGTATGGGCCGCCGGCGCGGATGGATGTTGCTCTCCCAGGTCTTACTGCTGGGGACCATCGCGTCAATGGCCTTCGGACGGCCTGCGACCGGCATCTCTTTTATAGCCACCATCGCCCTCATCATCGCCTTTTTGAGTGCCACGCAGGACATCGCCGTCGACGCGTACCGGGCCGATGTCCTTGATCAGCACGAAATGGGCGCCGGCGCGGGGATCACCGCTCTCGGCTACCGCATTGCCTTAATCCTTACCGGAGGGGGCGCTTTTATCCTCGCCGATTACACATCGTGGCCCCGCGTTTACCTCATCATGGCGGCCTTTATGCTCGTTGGCCTGATGGCCTCCCTGCGTGCCCCCGAACCCCTAGACCCGGGCGAAGCACCGGCCTCGCTCGCCGACGCGGTTTTCGCTCCGTTCTCGGAATTCTGGAACCGATTCGGCGCCGCTTCCGCAGTCCTGGTGTTGTTGTTTATAGCGTTCTATAAGCTGGGAGACGCCCTGATCACCAACATGACGACGCCCTTCTTGCTCCAAACCGGTTTCACCCAGAGTGAAATCGGCGTTGTTCAGGGAGTGATCGGCTTAACCGCCACCATCGTCGGAGCCCTGGCAGGCGGGGCACTTCTCAGCCAGATGGGAATCATGCGCGCTCTCTGGATTTTCGGCCTACTTCAGGCCGGGACAAACCTTTTATATATGATCCTTGCCCAGGCAGGTCACAACTACTCGCTGATGGTTCTCACGATCACCGTAGAGAATTTCTGCTCCGGTCTCGGCACCGCCGCCTTCCTGGCCTTCCTGATGAGCCTCTGCAACCGGGGTTTCTCAGCGACCCAGTACGCCCTGCTGTCCTCGCTGTGGGCGTTTACCCGAGACGTGGGCGCAGCACCGGCCGGCCGAATGGCCGAAGTAATGGGGTGGCCGTTTTTCTTTCTGACGACCTTCTTCGTTGCTCTGCCGGCCCTGGTCTTGTTGCGGGTCCTCGGTCGGTATACTCCCCCCGATCCGGTCTGAAACGAGCGCGCTCAGCCAGTTCCAATTTCCGAAGGGATGTGGTAGGGTCGACCCCCTAATTCGAAGATCCTGCGATCGGGCGGAAGCCCGATCCCGGAGACATTTCACAAACCTAGAACCAAACGACGGCGGTTCTCCTGTCTGCCTTCGAAACGCTGGCACGTCGTGCGACCGACAGGAATCTGATTATGCGCCGGGTTTGCGAGTCCGGTCGTAAACCCCACAGACTAGAGTCCGTCACCATAACTGAACCAGAGGAGGAACGATGAGCGGATTGGAGGCAATTTTCCGATGGATGCATGTCTTCGTAGGAATCATCTGGATTGGGCACCTCTACTTCTTCAACTGGGTAAACGGCCCGATGGCGGCAAAGCTGGATGGCCCCACAAAGAAAGCTGTCGTTCCCGAACTCATGCCGCGGGCGCTGTACTGGTTCCGGTGGGGTGCGGCATGGACATGGATCACCGGGGTGCTTCTGCTGGGGTTGGTCTACTACATGGGCGAACAGACTCTGGCCACCGGCGCAACATGGTCTGCGGGCCCGATAATCATGATAGCGGTCGCCTTTCTGGCCGTCTTTGTTTACGACGGCCTTTGGAAAACCAGTATTGCCAATAATGTGCGGGCCGCGGTGATTGTGACCTTTCTGCTCGTCTCCGTCGTGGTCGCGCTCTTCGTGTATCTGGGCGAATTCAGCTACCGTGGGACATTGATTCATACTGGCACAATGTTTGGCACGGCGATGGCGTTCAACGTGTGGATCCGTATCTGGCCGGCGCAGCAGAAAATCATACGCGCGATTAAGAACGGCGAAGCGCCAGATGCTAGCCTTGCCAAAATGGCCGGACTCCGCTCCAAGCACAATACCTATATGTCGCTACCCCTGCTCTGGGCCATGCTCGGGCAGCATACGACCTATTTCGCGGGAGGTAATCTGGGAATTCCCTCCGACCTGTACTGGGTGTTCTGGCTGGTGATGATTGCGCTTGGATGGCACATCGTATTCCATTGCTACAAGAAGTCCGGGAAGGTCCAGGGCTTCTAAAAGAAATCGAGGACGGAGACCGAATTCGCTTTCTGCCAATCTGGTCTCCGTCGCCTTCTCCTTCGCTGCAGCTCGACATCCCCCGCCAGGTCGGACGGCCTCGCGTCGTAGAATCGGTCGACGACGAGGTTACACTCCCTCCCACTTAGTAGCTTATGAAACTGGCCGACTCCAAAATCGAACCGCGAGTACTCATAGTAGGGGCGGGTACAACAGGACGGGAATTGCTCAGGCGTCTTGTCCCTTTCTGGCCCGTTTCGATCGTCGATATCGATCCCGGGAAAATGGATCTTCTTCCTGAAGAAATCGATTCTGAGCGCGTTCGGACGATAGTCGGCGATGGGACGAGCCGCCTCGTGCTGGAAAAAGCCGGCGTTACTCAGGTTGACTACGTTGTGTCAGTGACCGAATCCGACCCGATCAACCTGGAAGTCTGCCGAATTGCCCGCGAAGACTTTGACATATCTAACTTATACGCAGCTGTTGTCAGCTTCGCAGAGCGGGAAAGATACGCTCAGGCCGGAATTGATTTTGTGACGCCGTCCTATGCCGCGGCCGTGAGCCTGGAACACCAGGTACTTCATGGCGTCGGTACTTCGTTGAGTGCTGCGGAAGCTCGGGGTGAAGTGGTCGAGGTGAGCATCCTGCCCTCCTCTCCAATGATCGGACGGCCTCTCTCTTCTGTGCGCTCAAGGCGATGGCATGTTGGGGCAATCTACCGAAACGACAGGCTGGTGGTTCCGACGGGACCGATGCGTATCGAGGCCGAGGATCACGTCGTCCTGATCGGGGAAAAGGAAATCCTGCCTTCGATCGGGCAGTTCTTCAGGCTGGGTGAGCCGGAATTCCCGTTGGAGTTCGGTTCCAACGTTCTCGTGCTGACTGAAAGCGCTGCGGATTTCGAACATATCGTCGGTGAATTCGCCTATGTGCTCAACCACAGTCAGGCACGCGGCGTCGAAATCCTGTTCTGGCCCCATGAACCGGGCCTTGAGGGGGCATTGGGCCAAACCCTTCAGGAACACGGCATCGAGTCATCGACGCAGGCGGTCTTTGGCGACTATGGCAGCGTGGCGGCCAAGCATGTCGTCACTCACGACTGTGGTTTTCTCGTCGTTCCTGACGAACGATTTCGTTTCCTGGAACGCCTGGGTCTACGCCGGACGGCGCTGACCTCCATTTTCAAGCAGTTGGAATCACCGATCGCCATCCTGCGCGGCAGTAATCCTTATCGGAACATCCTGCTTCCGATAACCGAAGGCGAAGCGTCAATGGACGTCGCGCGACTTGCGTTCGATCTGGCCCGAATCTACGAGGCAAGTGTCACGATCGCCACCGTGACGGCTCCCAGGTTCGTCGTCGGCGGACGCGCAATTGAAGACCAGAAGGCAGCTCTGGAAAAAATCAGGCACCTGGCAAACCTCTATCGTCTCGAAGTCGAGCAGCTGCATCGTGAGGGTAACCCCGTGGAGGAAATCCTTAAGCTATCAAACGATTTCAACCTACTGGTATTGGGTCACCGGAGGGGACGGAAGCCCTCGTTCTTCAGTCCCGACGTGAGCCAGCATCTGATGCGCCGGGCGCCGATCACCACCATCGTGCTTCCAACCTGATTCTATCCGCATGGATATTACTCAAGCCATTACCCTGCTGGTTATCTCGCTTGGAGCCTTCGTGGTCCCGCTGTTGAGTGGACGCGTGGGTGTACCGGCGGCCGTTGGCGAAATTGCGTTCGGGATGATGGTCGGCCCCTACATCCTGGGAGTGGTTGCGGAAACGGAATTCTTTGGATTTCTCGCCGAGTTCGGCTTCGCTTTTCTGATGTTCCTGGCCGGACTGGAATTGGATTTCGCAAACCTGGAGCGAAAGGGCGGGCGCGTACTCTGGCTGAGCTTCGGTATCGCCTCGCTCACGATAGGACTGGCCTTTCTGGCCGCTATTCGAATGGACTGGTCCCCTTTTTGGGGCATCGTGCTCGGGGCAACCTCCATTGGCCTCGTCCTGGTAACGCTAAGAGAAACCGGAGCCGCCCGATCGGATTTTGGCCAGACTGTCATTCTCGTGGGATCGATCGGCGAGTTTCTGACGATCGTCATCGCAACGCTGTACAACATCGTATTCCGCTTTGGTTTCGGCCTCGCCTTCGTCGGAGAATTGATTCGCCTTGTCGCGGTATTCGCCGCCGCCTATCTGGTCCTGAAAACGCTGGGCCTTTTGGTCTGGTGGTTCCCATCACAGTTCTCGCGCATGATCGATATCGAAGATCCCTCTGAAGTTGGCGTGCGAGCTGGCATGGCGCTGATGATTGCCTTTGTCGCGGTCTCCGAACTCCTCGGGATGGAAGCGATCCTGGGGGCCTTTCTGGCTGGAGTATTGTTCTCTTTCGTTTTCAGGGAGAAAGGGATTCTGGAAACAAAACTGGCTGGCGTCGGCCATGGGTTTTTCATCCCCGTATTTTTCATCTACGTCGGGGTGAGCTTTAATCTGGGCGCACTCGGGAATTGGGATATCTACCCGCTGATGGGCCAGATACTCATCCTGTCACTGCTGGTCAAAGTCATCGCCTCGATCGTACTGGCCGCGTTGCGATTCGGGCCACGGCAGATTGCCGGCGCTTCGCTGCTTCTGGCAACGCCACTCACGTTGCTCGTCGCCATTGCGGCTCTTGGTCTGGAACTTGGCGCGCTTAGCGAAATAGAAAGCGCCAGCGTCATTCTTGTCGCCGTACTCTCCAGCCTGCTGTTCCCGACGGCCTTCAAGCGGCTCCGCATACACGCGAAAGTGGCCGCTGTGGAAGGAACCCCGGAGTAGTCTTCAAAGTGGAAAGCGATACAGGTGAGCGCTTGAACCGAACACGTCAAGGCGAAGGCAGAAAGGACGGAATTTCCTCTGTCGGTCCATGCTTCTGTCAGCGTCCAGTCGGGCACGCTTGAACTTTTTCAAGAATATCGGAAGCCGTTACGGGTTGTCGTCGCGAAGCCCGCCTGGCCACGTTGTGGCCCGGTGAAAAATGCAGGCGCCGGCAGAACATTCTTCCTGCATGGCCCAATGACGATGCTTCGGCATGAGCGCCAGCGTATTGAGCGCGGCGAACATCGTGGTCGTCCCGTTGCGTTTGTAGTCGTGGGTGAGGGTGCCGCACCGCCCCTTCTTCAGAGGTATGCCCAGGCGCGCGCCGCAGGACAAAACAATGGCGTGGGCGACGGAGGCGTACTTGACTGAAGCCACGTCGGGGAGCCCCGCCAAGCGCAACGCAGCCCTGCGCGGATGCAAACGACGCGCCAACGTCTGCAGCGATAGCTCCTGATTGTCCAGAAAAGACAATTCGAGATCGGCCAACCGGACCGCCACACTGCGGCTTCGGCACAGGAATGTCCAATTTAATCGTCGGTGCTCTCCTCATATATACTCAGACGTAGGAAAGCTGAATAAGTTACATTAACTGTGGCGGACTAGCCCGCTTTTCTTACGGGTTGTCGTCGCGAAGCCCGCCTGGCCACGTTGTGGCCCGGTGAAAAATGCAGGCGCCGGCAGAACATTCTTCCTGCATGGCCCAAATGGCCATGCCAGGCGCGCGCCGGTTGGGCGACGGAGGCGTACTTGACTGATACGTCGGGGAGCCCCGCCAAGCGCAACGCAGCCCTGGCGGATGCAAACGACGCTGCAGCAGATAGCTCGTTAGAAACGCGGGCCAGGGTGCGGAGTCAGAAGTTCGGAGGTTAACGGTTTCGTCCGCTTCCGATCCAATCATCTTCTTACCCTGAACGCCGTTCCCCCGCACGGCGGGACCGTGCGGGGCGCTACAGGGCCTATTTACCCGGGAACACTACCGAGCTGCAATGACTAAGGGCAGGCTCAAGATAAATCCAAGCAGGGTCTCGGCAGGAATATTCAACCTCTCGCCTTTCGTCAGCACCTGCACCGCCCCAGCGGCACCGGCACCGACTCCCGCACCAATCGCGGCGCCCTTGCCTCCTCCGGCGATCAATCCGATGAGAGCTCCGAGTCCGGCCCCCGTACCGATGCGCGTTGCGGTCTCCTCACCGCGACCCTCGGCCACCTCAGAATATTCGGTGGTGGTCAATGCATACGGAATGCCGTTTACCAAGATTTGGGTCAATTCGAGCTGCAGTTCGGCGGACCCTCTGACGCGACCCGCGCCCCGAACTTCGACAATACGGCCTCGAATATCCGATCCTCGGGGAGCGACCTCGATCCTTTCGACCATCAGGGGTTCCTCGAGTCGGGCCGAGAACGACTGACCCACGGCATCGGTCTCGCTGTCGATACCATGGATCATACGCACCAGGAGGCTGGATCCGGCCGGGATGGTAAATGCGGTATTGGCTGCCGAATCGGATGCGGGACGGTTGGCAAGCTCGTCCCTGGATCGCAAGCGCACGGTCTCTGGTGACGCTGCGATATCGACGGTGGCGACATCCCCTGCGCGGTCTCGTTCTCGTCGATCCAGAGCAGGCGGGGTTTCCACACCCGGGCTCGACGTCACGACGTCGCCTCCGAACTCAATTCCAGCTATCGACAGCAAGTCGTACTCCTCAACACCCGTGTTTGTGCTAAATCGAATCACCCGGGCTGTTCCGCCTTCGAAGTACCCGCTGATCCGCTCGCCGTTCTTGAGAACCAAAGTGTCCGAATAGCCTGTAATCGCGAGCGCCATAAATACCGCCACAAACATTCCGTACTTCAGGCCTGTTTTCATCGAAAATCTCTCCCAAAGATGGTCTTTTGTGCTGCCGGAACAGCGTTTGTAACCCACATCAAACCGGGCTACGGTGTTTGACGCCACAGACAAGAAAGAGTTTATCATCGGTACCTGCCGATTCAGAGCCTTACTGCGCACTCACGGATGGCCCCTGATCGGAAGCGCGCAACGGTTTTCGGAAAAGCAGCCCGTGCTAGACTTCCCACCTTCAGCGCCCGTAGCTCAGGTGGATAGAGCACCGGCCTTCTAAGCCGACGGTCGCAGGTTCGAATCCTGCCGGGCGTATGCGAAGTTCGAAGGCTCGATGCCCCCGGACAACCCGCATAAAAAACTCGACCTCACCTCTTCTGGAGGACTCTCCGAAAGCCCGCGTTTTCTTGCTCTTGAGCCCTCATTGTGGGACGCCGATGCTCCAGTCATTCATGTTATAGTTGACGTTTGGGTAACGCTGGCAAGGCGTAGCGTCCAGAAGAAGAAGTGAAAAAGAAGTGAAGAAAGGGAGACAAAGTGTCACAGCAATCCTCTGATACAGCGGTGGTGGACGAGGAAGGTGGATGGGGTGGAGGCCCGGTAGTAAATGATTTCAGCATTCAGATCGCCACCGTAAACGGGTCGGGGAGCCAGTCAGCCAACACGGTCCTGATGCGATCGATTTTTCGGATGGGCATTCCCGTCAGCGGAAAGAACCTATTCCCTTCCAACATTGCCGGCCTGCCCACATGGTTTACCATTCGCGTAAACAAAGACGGTTGGACCGCTCGCCGCAAAGAACTCGACTTCCTGATCGCCATGAACGCTCAGACGGCCCGAGAGGACGTCATGGGACTGGATCCAGGACGCGTCGTCGTTTATGAGGAAAAGCTGGGACTGTCCTCGCTACGGGACGATTTGATCTTCTATCCGGTACCTTTCGCGAAACTTGCTACGGAAATTTCAAGTGACTCACGCCTGCGCAAACTTCTCGCCAACATGCTTTACGTGGGCGTGGTCGGCGAATTGCTCGACATCGATCCAACGGAAATCGAAAAGGCGGTCGTCAAGCAGTTCAAAGGCAAGTCGAAAGCGATCGAGTTGAATCGGCAAACCATCGCGATCGGTGTCGAATTCGCGAAAGAGAATATCCATAAACTGGATCCGTACCGTTGTGAACGCATGAACAAAACGGACGGCAAGATTATCATTGACGGCAATGGAGCGTGCGCACTCGGGGCGATGTTCGCCGGTGTCACCGTGGCGACCTGGTACCCGATCACTCCGTCCTCTTCGGTGTGTGAGAGCCTGATCGCTTATATGGGACAGCACCGTCACGAAGAAGATGGAAAGGCCACGTACGCCATCATCCAGGCCGAAGACGAACTTGCTGCATTAGGAATGGCGATCGGCGCGGGATGGGCCGGAGCCCGGGCAATGACCTCCACCTCGGGACCCGGGATTTCCCTGATGGCCGAGTTCACCGGATTCGCCTACTATGCGGAAATTCCCGTCGTTATTTTTGACGTCGCGCGGGTCGGTCCCAGTACCGGTCTTCCAACCAGAACTCAGCAGTCGGATATTTTCTCGCTGGTTTTTCTCTCACACGGCGATACGCAACACATCGTTCTGATTCCCGGCAATATCAAGGAATGTTTCTCAATGTCGATGGAAGCGTTCACCCTTTCCGAACGATTTCAGACCCCCGTCTTCATCATGAGCGACCTGGACCTTGGAATGAACAACTGGATGTCGGACCCCATAGAATATCCGCAGGGGAAATTGGATCGAGGGAAAGTCCTCAGCAAGGAAGACCTGGACCGAGTGGGGAGCTTCGGGCGTTACGAGGACATCGACGGTGACGGGATTCCCTACCGGACACTGCCCGCAACAGACCATCCTCTTGCATCCTACTTTACACGGGGCAGCGGACACAACGCGCAGGCCGTGTACAGCGAACGCGCCGACGACTACAAGAACAATATGGATCGACTGGCACGGAAATACGAAACCTCCAGAAACCACGTGCCCGAACCCATAATCGACTATGTGGACGGAGCCCGGATCGGCATCCTCGCTTTTGGAACCACCGACGTCGCTGCGGCGGAGTCACGGGAGCAACTTGCCAGTGAACACAGTCTAAAGACCAGCTACTATCGGCTTCGGGCGCTTCCATTCACGTCGCACCTGGCCGATTTCTTCGACCGCTGCGATCGCGTTTACGTTGTCGAGCAGAATAGGGATGCGCAAATGGCGAGTTTGATGAAAATGGAGATGTCCACGGATCGGATCGCGAAAATTAGAAGCGTACTCCACTACACAGGAATTCCCATCGACGCTCGTTTCATCACAGACGATTTGACCGCGAACGAGAAGAAGGAGGCGCTCTAGCAATGTCTTCGACGACGATCAAGCCTCGATCCGGAGGCAAAGTAAATCGCATCGGTCTGCCGATTGCTGGGTACAAAGGTGGGGACTCGACCCTGTGCGCGGGATGTGGCCACGATGCGATCACCAGCCAGATTATCCGAGCATTCTGGGAATATGGAATTGAACCGCATCGGCTGGCCAAACTCAGTGGTATCGGATGCTCCAGCAAGACACCGGCGTACTTCCTCAACCAGTCTCATGGATTAAATGCGGTTCACGGCCGCATGCCCTCCGTGGCTACTGGAGCGGTTTTGGGGAACAAGGATCTCGTTGCGATCGGCGTCAGCGGTGACGGCGACAGCGCTTCCATCGGCCTGGGACAGTTCTGCCACATGGTGCGTCGTAATGTGCCGATGATCTACGTGGTCGAAAACAACGGTGTGTACGGACTGACGAAGGGACAGTTTTCAGCAACGGCCGACTACGGCTCGACCGCAAAGGGCGGCAGCGTGAATGAGCTGCCCCCGATTGATCTCTGTGCCCTGGCGATCGAACTGGGATGCAACTATGTTGCCCGCTCATTTGCGGGCGATCCCAAGCAATTGATTTCCCTGATCAAGGGTGCAATCGGCCACCGCGGAACCGCATTTCTCGATATCGTCAGTCCCTGTGTGACCTTCAACAATCACGAGGGATCAACCAAGAGCTACCCCTTCGCCAAAGCGCACGACGAAGTGCTCCATGAACTGTCATTCGTGCCGTTTTTTGAGCAGATTGATGTGGATTACGAAGAAGGCGAATCCATTGACGTCGCACTTCACGACGGGTCGCAACTGAGATTGCGGAAGTTGCACGAGGGATACAGTCCAACGGACAAGATCGGAGCTCTGAAGATGTTGACTGAGGCGACCGAGCAGCGTGAGTTGCTGACGGGCCTGGTTTACATCGATGAAGAAGGCGACGACTTTATCGCCCAGCTCAATACCGTGGACCGTCCGCTGGCGACCCTGACCCAGGCTGAAACCCAGCCCAGCCCCGAGGCGCTTCAGGAAATCATGGAATCGTTGATGTAAGGTTGATGTAAGGTCGATGTAAACTGGCAGACTGGGTACGGACGTCATCGGCCCCAATCATCAAGCTAAAGGGCGAAACCCAGGTCGTAGGTGGCGGCCAACTCGCGCAGTTCCGCTACGGGCAGATTCTGTTGAGCGATGCCTGCGCGCTCGGTCTCCTCGTAGTACTGCCAGCGTACGACACCTGGAAATCGCACACCAGGCCCCGAGAGCTCAACCATCCGCTGTAGCGTTTGCATGCGCTCGGCAACGGCTTCACCCGCGGGAAAGTGCGCGGGGTTGATGGCCAGCAGGAAGTGACAGCTGCGCCCAGCCCTAGACCAGTCCTTATACATGCTGTTCACTTCGCTGCCGATCGCGCCACCACTGAGCACGCCGGTCAGCGTTTCCACGAGCAGCATGATGCCAAAACCCTTCGCTCCACCGAAGGGTAGCGCGACACCCTCGCTAAACTTGGCCGCATCCAACAGTGGGCGACCCGCAGCATCGACGGCCATACCGGGGTCCAACGGCAAACTCGCAGCAGCTCGCCGTCTGATTTCTGAGCCGGCCACGGCGGCTGTGGCCATGTCCACTAGCAGCGGATGGGCTGCCCCGATCGGTGCCGCAAAGGCAAGGGGGTTGGTTCCCAGCACAGCCTTGAGCCCACCGTAAGCTGCGACTTTGGGAAAGGAGTTGCTGGCCACGATGCCCAACATGCCGGCTTGCGCGATCAGCCAGGCAAAATATCCAGCTGAACCAAAGTAGTTGCTATTGGAAACCGTCACCGCGCCGATTCCGTTTTCCCTCGCCAATGCTATGGCCCGCAGAGCGGCCTGCCGCGCAGCCAGGTGTCCGAGTCCCTCCGCTGCATCCAGATGGGCCGCCGCACCGCCGTTCGTAGACCACACAAAACGGGCAGGCGAATTGATCAGTTTTTTCGTGAGACGCTCGCAGAGAATGGGTAGCCGCTGCACGCCCTGTCCGGTCCGTCCCACGCGGTCAGCCCACAGCAGAATCTCCGCCAGCGCTTTCGCATCATCGTGATCCGCGCCTGCTGCGACGAGCACCTCGCGCGCGAATCGCTCCAGTGTACTGAGGTTATTGCCCATGCGTGATTTTCCAACTACCGAAGACGATTCGAACGATAGTATCATTGGGGCGCTCGGAAAGAGATAACGCGCCCGGCTTGGACGTCGAGGGGCCCAACTGGCGCGACTGAGCGGGCATTGGGTCGGCGCCCAAATCGCTTCGTTGTTTCGAATCGAGTGCCTTATACTGCGACAAGTAAAATCACGTTTCATCGATCCTGACAAAGATCTATCCTGGCACAGAAGGAGAGGACGCTTGTGCACGAAAACAGCGTGAAAAGCATTTGGGCTGCTGGTGGAGTTGTGGTCAGCGGTTGGCTGACCATTCCCAGTTCCTTTTCTGCCGAAGTGATGGCCCATCAGGGCTTCGACTCGATCGTGATTGATCTGCAGCATGGCGCCGTCGATTACCAATGCGCCGTTACGATGATGCAGGCAATCTGCACCACGCCGACCATTCCGCTCGCGCGCGTTCCTTGGAACGATCCCGGATGGCTGATGAAAATTTTGGATGCCGGAGCCTATGGTGTGATCTGCCCGATGATCAATGACCGCGACGAAGCAGAGGCTCTGGTTCAGGCCAGTAAATACCCGCCACGGGGCTACCGCAGCTGCGGCCCGGTGCGAGCGAAGTATGCCTGCGGCACAGCCTATCTGGATAACGCCAACGACAACCTGCTGGTGATTCCGCAGATTGAAACGCGCGCCGCGATCGACAATCTGGACGAAATCTTAGAGGTATCCGGCATTGACGGCGTCTACGTGGGGCCGTCCGATTTGGCAATGGCGTTGGGCAGTCATGCACGCAGCGGGCAAGATGATGAAGTGGTCGTGAGCGCCAAGCGGCACATCGTCGAAACCTGTCAGCGCCACGGCAAACCGGCGGGCATCCACACTCCATCAGCCGATGTCGCACTACGGATGGCGAGCGAAGGCTACCGCTTTGTCACCGTCGCTAGCGACGATCGTTTCTTGGCCGCCAGAGCGATGGCGGAGGTGTCCAGCGTGCGCAGCGGCCTGGAGCGACTAAGCACGGCCTCCACGCGATTATGATCGGCACCGACGTGCGATACCCCACATGCAACAAGCAGAGACCACAAGCATGAAGGCCATTGTGTTGGGAGGATCCGGCTTCATCGGCAGCCACATGGCTGACCTATTGAGCGCAAAAGGCCTCGAAGTCACCGTTTTCGACCGCAGCGAGAGCGCCTATCTAAAGCCCAGCCAGCACATGATCGTGGGTAGCATCGGCGACCTCGATGCGATCAAGAAGGCTGTCGCAGGCCAGGACTATGTACTCAACTTCGCCGGCATCGCCGGTTTGCGCGAAGCCAAAGAGCGGCCATCACCGCAACGACGATCAACGTACTCGGCAACCTCAACCTGTTGGAGGCGATTCGCGAAAATCCACCCAAGCGCTACATCTTTGCCAGCACTTACTATGTGTATAGCGAATCGGGTTCAATCTATCGCGTCACCAAACAGTGCTGCGAACTCTTCATTGACGAGTACGCCAAGCAGTACAGCATCCCCTTTACGGTCATGCGCTATGGCTCGGTCTATGGACCGCGCGCCGGAACCGCCAACGCGATCTACCGCTTCTTGCGAGAGGCTGTAGAATTTGGTCGCATTACTCGTAAGGGCCGTGGAGACGATCAACGCGAATACATTAGCGTGCTGGACGCCGCCCAAGCCACCTATGAAGTCATGCTCAACAGCGAACTTGCCAACCACCACATCATCTTGGCCGGCCAGCAACGGATTAAGGTGGACGACCTGTTTGCCATGATCAATGAAATGATGGGGGGCAAACTGTCGATCACCTATGCGCCCGCCGAAACCGACGACCACGGCCACTATGTGATGACGCCCTATTCGTTCAAACCGGAGCAGGCCGTACGCTACAGCACCGATTGTCACCACGACCTGGGCCAAGGCATGCTGCAGCTGATGTATGAGATTCACGACAAGCTGAATGAAAGCAAGGCGGGTTGAAGCTGACGGCTATCAGATGTAAGTCGTGGCAGCGGCTGGCAGATGAATCTCATGCGCGAGCGCAGGGACCCAACGTGGCAATCTCCGGGGGCAGTACCTTCGCCCACCTGTTCCCGCGGTGGGTGGAGCGAGGGGGACTTGGCGGCATCTCATTTTTTCCGGTCGATGAGCGCATGGTACCGATCGATGATCCGCTTTCCAATTGGGGCAATGCCAAGGAGCAGCTCTTTGATCCGCTGGGAAGGACCGCCGACGTGCAGCACTTCGCGACATCGGTGCAAAGCTATCAGGCTCTGCTGACCGAACGCATCGGCAGCCCCGCGATCTTCGACACTATCTTTTTGGGAATGGGCGATGATGGACACACCGCCTCACTCTTTGCGGGCAGCAGCGCGCTCAAAGATACGACCAGCACGGTATTGCAAACAGAGAGTCCCAAGGCTCCGCACCCTCGGATTACGTTAGGGCTTGCAACGCTGTGGCAGGCTCGCAGTCTAATTGCCGTGGCCAGCGGAAAACGCAAAGGACTGCTGTTGCGACGGCTGCTGGCCGACGATCGCAGCCTCCCGATCACCCTTGCTCTGGCCGGACACCCGTCACCCATCCTCCTGCTCGATAACGAAGCCGCTTTCGCGGCGTAGCTATGACGCTCACGAAGTCACCAAGGATTCGGCAATGCACAAAGCTCTGATTACGACCGTGCCCTTTGGCGCAATCGACCCCAAGCCGCTGAAGCTCCTGCAAGCTCATGAGGGCATGGAGGTGCTGGTTAACCCGATCGGCCGCCGGTTGACGTCACCTGAACTCACCGAACTGATCGGAGACGTCACGGTGCTCATTGCGGGCACCGAACCGATCACCAAGGACTCACTCGATCGCGCAGAGAAGTTGCAGATCATCTGTCGCGTTGGCATTGGCCTGGACAACGTCGATCTGATCACAGCACGGCAGCGCGACATCAAGGTCGCCTACACACCGGATGCGCCGGCGCCGGCTGTGGCCGAATTGACTATGGCACACATCCTCAATCTGCTGCGCTTTTTGGGACGGGCTGAACGCGAGATGCGCAAGAAGGTGTGGTTCCGCCGAATGGGACGTCGCATCGCAACCTCCACCGTTGGCATTATCGGAGCAGGCCGCATCGGCGGGCGGGTGATCCGCCATCTCAGCGGCTTTCGGCCGCAGCGCCTGCTCGTAAACGACCTGGTCGACATCGGTCAGCTCTGCGCCGACTTCGACTGCATCAAAGCCAGCAAAGAACAGATCTACAGCGAGGCCGACGTGATTTCGTTGCACCTACCCCTCACCCCCCTCACCCACAATCTTATCGGAATTGAGCAACTGCGCACCATGAAGCGCTCGGCCGTCCTGATCAACACCTCCCGAGGGGGCATGGTCAATGAACAGGACCTCTATGACGCGTTGCAGGCGGAGGAGATTAGCGGGGCGGCCGTCGATGTATTTGAAGATGAACCCTACGCCGGTCCACTGCTTGAGCTGGAAAACTGCGTACTGAGCTGTCATATGGGATCGTGTACGGAAGATTGTCGCTTTACGATGGAGCTGGAAGCTGTCGAGGAGGCCCTGCGCTTCTTGAGAGGCAATCCGCTAGTCAACGAAGTGCCCGCCCAAGAATACGAAAACCAGCAGCAGAGCTAACGCTGTTTCTTTCCAACTGCCCAGATCGGACCAGAACTGACGAGGTCCTTCAATGACGATGTTTTTCCCCAGGTTGAAGTCACGGCGACTATACGCTGCAGAGACCTACAGGATAAGATCGTCCACAGCCTTAGCAATTCTCCTGTTGCCTTCGATTGTCGTCGCGCTCTGCTCTGTACTCCTTCTGGTCGAACCCACCCGTCAGATGACGCTTTTGACATTGGGCAACAATGAACCGATGGACGTGGCGACTGCGGTGTGCCTCTTCGCAGCCGGAGCTTTGGGTGTGCGCCAGGCGCTCCGATTCAGGACAAAGCAAGACAGGCGTTTGGCCTTTTGGTTTTACTTGCTGATTTCGATCGGTTTTTTTTCGGCGAGTCTTGCGGAAATGGCGTAAACCACGTACCTAGGCTGGGTTGAGGGTCTGGCCGTCGTCGCCAAGGCGAACCAATGAGAGAACTCCTCATAATTGGGCTCAGGGAATTGCAGAACTCTCTGGAAGTGTTCCCGTTGACCTACGGCATCGTCGGGCTCGTAGGTGTGTGGATTTCCGATCGACGATCCCTGGATTTGATTGCGCCGCCGCACATTCTCTTGCCTTGGTTTGCAGTGATCGCCATTATTTCTGGCATTGATCTGTCCTATGATTTTCATTCCGCACTGCCGAGACTTGATCAACTGATTGGAGAACTAGAAGAGCTTGTTGAGCTGCTGGTCGGCATCTCTGGTTTCCTCTTCGTGTGGCTCAACGCAAGAAAACTCTCCACTCATGGAAATGACAAAACAGAGTGATATTCTTGATCATTCTTGCGGATGCTGTGACATGGTTTGAAAGCGGCCCTCGAGGCACAAGGCACGCTGCATTCAGAATTCATCTCGTCCCGCCTCGTAGCAGCTCCAGATTAAGTCTCAGGACTTATCTCGCGTAAGGAAGATTGTGGATGATCGTAAGGGCACGGTAGATTTGTTCATGCAGGACAGCGCGGGCCAGATCGTGACTGTAGGTAAGAGGGTCAAGGGACCCAAGTAGGTTGGCCCATTCTTTGAGCGAATCGGAAAGGCTGGCGTGACCTCCGACGACGAAGATAAGGTCGCGAGGATTTCCCGTCAAGTGCTTCCATAGAACCGCCTAACCGCCGCTCATAGGTCCTATTCTCAGGCGCCATTAGAACACCGGTATCAAACATGGGGGGAGCCGGCATGTCGACCAATCGTAACTATCGCTCGTATGTAAGGTGTGTACTGATAGCGCTGGCTCTGGGGACCCCAGGCTGTGCTGGCGTGGATCCGCAACAAGAGACGGCCGCGTCGATCCCAGGGGAGACAGAAACCGCGTCATCGGACTTCCCGCGCTTCCGCATCGATCCCTTGTGGGGAACCGATTTGCCGAACGACTGGATTCTCGGACAGGTCTCCGGGGTGTCGGTCGACGACCAGGACCACGTCTGGATCGTGCATCGACCGCGCACACTGGACGCGCGGCAACGCGGTGAGGAAGGGATGTGCTGTGTTCCGGCGCCGCCGGTGATCGAGTTCGACCCGGACGGAAACGTCTTGCGTGCGTGGGGTGGGCCGGGCGAGGGATTCGAGTGGCCTGACAACGAGCACGGCATCAAGGTCGATCGAGGGGGCAATATCTGGATCGGGGGCAACGGTCCAGACGACGCCCATGTGCTCAAATTCACCGCCGACGGTGAGTTCCTGCTCCAGATCGGGTGGTCGGGGCAGAGCGGCGGCAGCAACAACACGCAAAACCTGGGACGTCCTGCGGATTTCGCCCTCGACGAGGCCGCGCAGGAAATCTATATCGCTGACGGGTACGGCAACCGCCGCGTGATCGTCTACAACATGGAGACGGGCGAGTACAAGCGGCACTGGGGAGCCTACGGCGAGCGCCCAGATGACGTGGAGCTTTCGGCGTACGATCCGGGGGCGGAACCCAGCCGCCATTTCCGGAGCCCTGTCCACGGTGTGGCGATTGCCAGCGACGGACTCGTGTACGTCGCGGACCGTACGAACAACCGCCTACAGGTGTTCCAGAAGGATGGAGAGTTCGTGCGGGAGGCGTTGATCCGACCTGAGACCCTGGGCAGCGGGTCAGTCTCGGGCGTGGTCCTGTCACGGGATGCGGAGCAGCGGTGGCTGTTCGTGCCCGATGGCACCAACAACGTCGTGTGGATACTGGATCGCGCCTCGCTCGACGTGGTCGATTACTTTGGGCGGCTAGGCAAAAACGCCGGCCAGTTTTACCGTTTGCACAACCTGGCTATCGATTCGCGTGGGAACCTGTACACGACCGAAGTCAACGTCGGGCAGCGCCTGCAGAAGTTCGACCGCGTTGGCGGATAGCGATGGTGACATCAGATCTCGTCGGGGGGCCAGTCGCGAGCATCGTATTCCTGAGCCGCGCGCCCAGTTTACATACCCACCTACTCTGACATTCTCACCGCTGCCATAGTCGTCGTCCCCTGCTTTTTCCGCATATCCGCGTCTCTCAGAAGATCGCCATTGGGTTCAGTGGCGACCCCGTGCCTCCTTCGACCGGTAGCGGCGCGAACGTAATCAGAAATTCGTAACGGTTGAGTGCCCTCGCCGTAGTGACAGCCTGTTCCAGATCGAGACACTCCACAATACCGATGCCCATCCAGTTGAGCACGGCGACATGAACGGGATTGCGCATCCCCTCCCATCCCGGTCTCGGATTCCAGTCGATATTGAAGTCATGGCCGATAAATGCCGGCATCCGCTCGTGTATCCAGGGAATCGTGTCGGCATAGTACCCGGCCACCTGGTCCCTCCACGCCCCCTCGGCGGCACGCCGTTTCCAGCGACCGATATAGAGCAGCACGACGTCCCCCGGGCCTGCCCGCACACCTGACATCTCCTCCCACGCTTCGAGATCCGCGCGCGTGATCGGCACCCCAGGATCAACCCACTCGACGCCTTTCAGCTGCGCGATGTCGTACAGGACGGCGCGCGTGGCGACACCGTCTTTCCAATTCATGACGCTGCCTTGCTTGCAGCCGTCCTCGGCGGTCAGGTTGCCCTCGACCGGAATGCCGTTGTACATCTGGCCGTTCTCGAAGAAGTGGCACCAGCTGTCCATATGCGCCACCGTCAGCCCGTGGTAGCTGACCTGGTAGTTATCGGCGGTGCCGCCCTCAGTGATGCGGAGCGTCGTCCGAAGGAACAGGCCATTCTCGTTCACGTCGGCCGCGGCGACCTGCGGCACAGGTGGTGCCAGCGACACGACGGTCCCGCTCCTGACCAGCCTGGCGGCGCTCAGAACCTTCTCCGGGGTGATCAGGTTCGAGGCGCCCTTATTGTCCCCGGGACCCCAACGGCCCCACGTCTTGAAGTCCTGCCTCCATTGCTCGTACTGGTCTCGGAGCTCCTCGGTGTCCGCGGGAGCCACCGGGTCAAGCGCCGGCAGGGCTGTTCCGGCTTGACCCTGTGCCTCCAAATGGAATCCGCCGGCCATTCCGGCAAGAATTAACCCAATACACACGGCAATCCGACCAAAATTGATTTTCTTCATTCTGCTTCCCCCAAAGTGTTCACCAGCTTGAGTATTAACTCGCTTCCGAATGGAGATCCTTTCTCCAGTCGGCACAGGAGATGTGGGCGGGGTGTGGCGCGTCTCCCACACCGCGCTCGGACGCGAAGTCGATATCAAGACGCTACCGGTGGCCTCACCAATTGGCACTAACTGCCGGGCGCGGTTAGAGCGCAACGCCAGGCTTCCGGCATCTTTCAACCATCTGAAAATCGCTGCGACATGCAGACTGACCGACTGGCGACGCCCAGCGGGTACGCCGCAGCGACAGGCGCATGGACCTGGGTTCTAACGGAGTCAGGTCACAGCGAGCCCTTGAGAGGGACCGGCCCCAGGGAGGGATTCCTTCGACAATGTTATCGAAGAAGCCCCCGATTACGGCGCGCTGATTCTGAAGTTTCCGTCCGGGCCGGTTTCCCTCAACACCCGGTGGCATCCGCCACAAGTTCCTCGAGCGGCGTCATATGCGGTTCCTAGCCCCTCTAGGTTGTTGGCTCTCGCTGCGGCGGCCACTCCACCCCACGCCGCGGCCGCCTCCCTCGCTTGCACCGCGGCCTCATGGCGGTACATGCGCTGGTATGTCTGAACCACTTCCCCGAGCAATCTTGCAATCCCATCGGCTCGTGTCGCCACGACGTCTAGATTCCCAGCTTCGCGGCTCGCGTCCAGGGCATCCCGGGTCGCGGATAAGTCGTTCATAATGTCGGGATGACCTCGCTGAGCCATCACGTTCAAAGCCAGCGCCAGGACCAGGCATGCCGCAATCAGAACTGAAACCTTTCGCATCTTTCTCCCCCTTAACAATTCGCTCGTCGTTTACGATACTATCCCACACCCGCCTGCCAGAAAGTCTGTGGCGTGTTCCCCTAAACTCGGCACGATGCCGACCACTCGCCAGCCCTAAGCGCAGGCCGCAGGACAAATTTCAAGCAGGGTACTCAATTAACCGGAACGTTTGCAAATATTCTTGCGATTTGGGTATCCGGACCGGGTTGCCTAACTTTGAGCGGCGTTGTCAACTTGAGACCATACCTGCCACACTGATTGGATGAAAAGCGCACAAGCCCGCTACCACGGACACCGCTATCTGGCTGAACTCGAAGACATGAAAATCAAGCGTCTACCCGACCGGGACGATGCGGTGTTGTTGATCCCAGACAGCAAACCATGGAAGTCATGGAGAACGGCATACCGGAATGCGCTCAAGGCGGCAGGAAATTCAGACTTCACCTTCCACGAGCTCCGGCACTGCTTCGGTTCCTACCAAGCCATGGCAGATGTGAACGAAAAGGCCCGAATGGAGTTGATGGGTCACAAACGCCTGGAGACGACGATGCGATATACTCACCTGTCGCTCGACTACAAGCGGGCGGCAGTGGCACAACTGGAGAAACTCGGATGTGGAGTCCCCACGAATCTCCCCATTGCGAGTTCGGACGAACAAGCGGAGGCGCTGCGAGCAGTCGAATCTAAAGTACGGTGAGCGTAGCTCAGTTGGTAGAGCGCTGGATTGTGGCTCCAGTGGTCGTGGGTTCAAGTCCCATCGCTCACCCTCTTCATGTGATCTATTCACGACGTACATGTTGAAGGAGACATGTCGCCTACACAAAGATCTTTACAATGCGAACCAATGTTGAGCCAGGACGGTTCCACACCCAAAGGCAGGAAGCCAATGAGACCACAATGTCCGCTCTCTGAAATTGAGATTCAGAAGATTATTTCGCTACTCAAACAAACTGACTCGACGATATCTGATATCGCAGCAGAGTTGGACTGTACGCGGCGTTCAGTGTCCGAAATCAACACTAAGTATAGCGTTCGAACTGATGAGGATGGATCAGTGCCACGGGCAGAGACCTAAGAAATGCAAAAGACGCAGGAGAGCTTAGATGAAGCCTTTGAGTTCCCGCTG
>CBDCFM010000012.1:0-50313 GCA_965216035.1 Terriglobia bacterium | reverse complement strand
CCCCCGCCATCACGGTGTTCGATCCGGCGGATGACGCCGTGGATGTGGTGATCGATGCGAACTTTGTGATGACATTCGATGAGCCGGTGGTGGCCGGTAGCGGGAACGTCGAGATCCGGGAAACGGTGGGGGATGCGCTGTTTGAAAGCATCGACATCACCAGTGGACAAGTGACGGTGGTGGGAGACACGGTGACAGTGAATCCGATCGGGACACTGGCGCACGCGAGGGGGTATTACCTGCTGATGGATGCGGGCGCGATCACCGACCAGGAGGCGAATCAGGCGGACTTTGCCGGCATAGCGGATGCGACGGCGTGGAGTGTCACAACCTTTGCGGCCGCATCGCCGCCGACGATAACGGGACTGGCACCGGCGGATGACGCCGCGGATGTGGTGATCGATGCAAACTTTGTGATGACGTTCGATGAGCCGGTGGCGGCCGGCAGCGGGAACGTCGAGATCCGGGAGACGGTGGGGGATGCGCTGTTTGAAAGCATCGACATTACCAGTGGACAGGTGACGGTTTTGGGGAATACGGTGACGGTCGATCCGAACGGGACGCTGGGGTACGCGAGGGGGTATTACCTGCTGATGGATGCGGGCGCGATCACCGATCAGGAGGCGAATCAGGCGGACTTTGCCGGCATCGGAGACACGACGACGTGGAACTTCACGACGGTTGTGGAGATCACACCGCCGACGATAACAGGACTGGCGCCCCCGGATGACGCCGCGGATGTGGTGATCGATGCGAACTTTGTGATGACGTTCGATGAGCCGGTGGCGGCCGGTAGCGGGAACGTCGAGATCCGGGAGACGGTGGGAGATGCGCTGTTTGAAAGCATCGACATCACCAGTGGGCAGGTGACGGTTTTGGGGAATACGGTGACGGTCGATCCGAACGGGACGCTGGGGTACGCGAGGGGGTATTACCTGCTGATGGATGCGGGAGCAATCACGGATCAGGAGGCGAATCCGTCGGACTTTGCCGGCATCGGAGACACGACCGCGTGGAACTTCGCGACCTTGGCGGACACGACGCCGCCAGGGGTGACGATTGCGGCACCGACGGACGGGGACACGGTCACGGGAACGATTGCGATTGCCGGAACGGCATCCGATAACGGGGTGCTGTCGCTAGTGGAGGTCCAGGTGGATGGAGCCGCATTCAGCTCGGCCGTGGGGCTGGCCTCCTGGACCTTCAACCTGGACGCGCTCACCCTGTCGGAAGGCAACCCCACGATCACGGCCCGAGCCACCGACGGGGGCGGCAACACGGCCACGACCTCGATCGGGGTCAACGTGGACAACCCTTTGAGCCCAATATTCGCTGACTTGTATGTTGATTTTGAAGCGGGCAGTATCGGGGATCCGTTTACCGTAGCCTATCTTAATTCTTCGACTTACGGTTCCGGCGCTTCTTGGATTAATAGCCCAGCACAAAATTTTACCGTCGGCAGCGAGCATAGGCAGCTCGACCGGCCGGTGGTCGTTGATGGCACCGCATATCACGACACAGGGTCGAGAGGCCTTCGCTTCGACCACGTGCTTCCCAGTCAGGAGGGTGAGGACGTGTATTCGCAGATGGATTTGCCATCCTCGTATGACAACTTATCACTGGGAGTATTTATTAAATATACCGTATCTGGGTTTCGATTTTATGATTTTCTTGGAGTCACTAATAGTAACGGGCAGGCATCGTGCATGGTTAATTTTGCCGAGGACAATATCCGTGCGCATGGAGCCCAACCGGTTACCACTCGTGGCAGCAATATTCCCGTTGTTCCGGATACCTGGTATTGGGTCTCTCTCAAATGGGTGCGCAATGACCAATGTTATGTGAACGTTTACTCAGCTGACGACGGGAGCCTATTGGGTACATCCGCTGCAAGCCCGATCACGGACTATCCCGTAAATAGGGTCCATTTTGAATTGACTTACAACGACGAATCCGATTCGGATACCTACTATGACGACCTGGTTGTTGACTGGACTAATGCAGAGTTCCCCTTGGGAGTTCCCGAGCCGCCGCCCTCCATCAGCATCAGTCCCGTCAGCGGTGATCAGGGTGTGGCGAATCTGAACGTCGATGTGACGGGGCAGTTCACGAACTTCGTCCAGGGGCAGACGACGGCCGACGTCGGGTCGGGGATCACGGTCAATAGCGTGACCGTGTCCGACCTGACGCACGCGACGGCGAACCTGACGATTGACGCCGCGGCGGCGATCGGGGCCCGGGACCTGATCATCACGACCGGCAGTGAAGTGGTGACGCTGACCAATGGCTTCACGGTGGTGACCCCGGATACCACGCCCCCCGCCGTCACGGTGTTCGATCCGGCGGATAACGCAGTGGATGTGTGGATCGATGCAAACCTTGTGGTGACGTTCGATGAGCCGGTCGCAGCCAGTGAGGGCAACATCGAAATCTGGGAGACGGTGGGAGGTACGCTGTTTCAATCCCTCGATGTGACCAGTCCACAGGTGACGATAGTGGGGGACACGGTGACCGTCAATCCGATCGGGACGCTAGGGAAATCGACCGGGTATTACCTGCTGATGGATGCGGGCACGATCACCGATCAGGCCAGCACGCCGAACGAATTTGCTGGCATTGAGGATGCTACGACCTGGAACTTCACGACCGGGGAGGCACCGACTGGGGTCACGGGAACCGGCAGCGCGGTGGCCGCTGGTGTGGGGACGGCGATTACGATCACGCACGGTCTCAGCATCGGGGAAAACGACCTGGTGGTGGCATTCGTGCACCCCAACGGCAACCAGAGGGTGACCGATGCCAACGGTCCGAGCGCCTTTAGCGAAGAGATCGACGAAGTGGGTGCGGGCACCAACGGTCACGCGGTCTACAGCCGGATCGGGAGCACATCCGAGCCGGACACCTATCAGTGGACGATTCCAGCATCGAATCGATGGTCGGTGGCGATTCGGGTGTTCCAGAACGTCGATACCTCAGATATCTGGGACGTGGCGCCATCAGCGGCGACCCGGGCCAGTGGCCAGGGAACGACGGCGACCGCACCGTCGATGACGACCGGAACGGACGGGGCACTGGGAATCCTTTTCGCGTTCTCGGATACGGCGTCCCAGAACTTCAGCAATCCAACCAATGGCTACGGCGACGAGTTGGAAGGGTCGACCCAGGCGCAGGCGAGCTATATACGGGCGTGGCCGTTGGCCGGGGCGACGGGACCGGCAAGCGTGACGCTGAGCAGCGATGACTGGATGGTCTATCAGCTAGCGCTCAGGCCGATTGTGCTGGACACAACGCCGCCGGTCGTCACGTCTTTCGATCCTGTGGATGATGCGGTGAAGGTCGCCATCGATGCGAACCTGGTGGTGAGGTTTGACGAGAACGTGGCCGCCGGCTCTGGCAACATCGTCATCACCGAAACCAGCGGTGGGGTATTTGAGACCGTCAACGTGACCAGCGGACAGGTCACCATCGTCGACGATACCGTCTATCACATTCTCGTCGATGCCGGTGCCTTCACCGACGTGGCCACCAACGACCACCTGGGCATTACCGATGCCACGGCCTGGAACCTTGCGACCCGCGCCGAGAGCACGCCTCCTGCGGTCACAAGTCTCGATCCGGTGGATGGCGCGGTGGATGTGGCCACCAATGCGAACCTGGTGGTGAGGTTTGACGAGAACGTGGTCGCCGGCTCTGGCAACATCGTCATCACCGAAACCGGTGGTGGGGTTTTTGAAACCGTCAACGTGACCAGCGGACAGGTCACCATCGTCGACGATACCGTCACTATCGATCCGGCCGGAGCCCTGGCCCAATCCACCGACTATCACATCCTCGTGGATGCGGGCGCATTGACCGATCCAGCCACCAACGACTTCTCCGGCATTACCGACGCCACGGCCTGGGAATTTACGACCCTCCTCGACACGACGCTCCCCGGCGTAGCGATCACATCACCGGCCGAAGGAGCATCAGTTTTTAGCACGGTTAACGTATCAGGCACGGCATTAGACAACGCACTATGGTTGCTGGAAGTCCAGGTCGATGGCGGGACCTTTAGCCCGGCCGTGGGACTTGCCGTATGGACATTCGACCTGGACGTTTCCGCCCTGTCCTTTGGCACCCACACGATCACCGCCAGAGCCACCGATGCCGGAGGCAACACCGCCACGCATTCCGTTTCGATTATTTTCACCGGGCTAACGACGTACTACGTCGACAACACAATTCCCGCGGCCAGCGATGTCAACGCTGGGACAGATCCCGCCTTCCCCTGGGAGACAATCGGCAAAGCCGACACCACGTTGGTCGCCGGTGATACGGTCATCGTCGGTCCAGGCGGCACCTACGATGAGCAAGCAGAGCCGGCCAATAGCGGCACTGCCGACAACGTCGTCACGTACCTCGCAGCGTCGGGAACGCGGCCAAAGTTGCGCAGCTTCAATATGGAGACGAAGAAGTATATCGTCGTCAACGGTTTCGAAATCACGAACGACGGTATGCCTCCTCAACCCGGCGATGCGGGCGAGTCCATCCGGATCAACGAGATGACCGGCATTAAAATCCTCAATAACTACATCCATGACACCGGAGGGACTGCAATCCACTGCAATCGCTTCGGATCAATCGGATGTTCGGATGTGTTGATCCGGGGAAATATAATCACGAACGTAGGGCCGAATTTTCAGGAGACCCCCACCGACGGCCGAAATAACGCCATTACTATTTGGGCCGACGACAGTCTCATCGAAAACAACGATATTTCTCACACAGAGGATTTTGTAAACATTCATGGATTCCGCAATGTGGTGCGAGGTAATGATTTTCACGATTCCTATATTGAGGAGACCTAGGATGGAATCGCACATATAGACGGCATCCAGTCTTTCTGTGCAGGACCCGCCGGAACGGTGAATTACTTGCTGATTGAGGGCAATACATTCCATGACAGCCCTAGCGGCCACACGCATTTTGCCCAGATCGGTGGCACCAATGGCTGCGCCGGACCGAACACGGTGATTCTGAGGGGAAACACGATCTACAATATTGGATCCTCCAGCTTCATCGGGGGCGACAGTTCGGAGAGCGAGGCCAGTTATCTGAAGTACTACAACAATACGTCTTTCGAGGGCGCTGTTGCCTCTTCCGGAGGAACCCACGTTACGGTGTCTCTGACTGGCGGTCCTGGCGGCTCGGCTGATCACGGCTCCGTGTTCAACAACATCTTCTTCGATGCCATCGACGTCAATCCACCCAACCGGGCTTACTTCCTCGGTCCTGATCCGGTTGACAGCGGCGCTGATTACAATCTCGGCTTTCTGACAGGCAACACCAGCGCCACCTGGTCGCCCTCGATAAGCGACGAGGCCAATGCGATTTTGAACCAGGATCCCCTTTTTGCAGACTCCTCCTCCGGCAACTTCACACTACAAAGCGGGTCTCCCGCGATTGACGCCGGTGGAGGACTCACGCTTGTTCACGCGACGGATATCGGGAGTGGCACATCTCTGGTTCTCGAAGACGCTCATTTCTTCCAGCCCGGTTGGGGAGGTACTGAAGCAGACGCGATCGCGGTCGGGACACTTGACAACACGGTTCAGATCACTTCCATCGACTACGACACAGACACGATCACACTTGCCAACACGATAAGCAGAAACGACGGGGACCCGGTGTGGCTCTTCAAGGATTCGAGAGAGACACCGGTGCTTTTGGGCTGCGCGCCCGACATCGGCGCGCTGGAATCCCCTGCCGACGCAGCGCCACGGGTGTGCTCGATCGAACGGCAGACACCGGCGGGAGCGACCACGAACGCGGACAGCGTGACGTTCCGGGTGAAATTCGACGAGACGGTTGTGAACGTGGACGCGGCGGATTTCGCGTTGAGCGGCACCTCGGCCGGCGACGGGACCATTGGGGCAGTGGGGGTACAGAGCGGCAGAGTGTATGACGTGCCGGTGTCGGGGCTCGGCGACAGCAACGGGACGTTGAATCTGGACTTAGCCGGAGTGCAGAACATCGCCGGCGCGCTCGGTAATCCGTTGACGGACCTGACGCCGACCGTGACCGAAGAAGAATACACGCTGGACAACGATTCCCCGGTCATCTCTTCGGTCACCTCGATCAACGTTACGGAAACTTCCGCCGACATCCAGTGGTCGACCAACGAAGCCGCCGATTCCCAGGTCGAGTACGGTTTGACCACGACTTATGGGACCACAACGCCGCTGGATGCCAGCCTGGGGACTTCGCACTCGGAGAACCTCAGCGGCCTGTCCCCCAACACGCTCGACCACTACCGCGTGCTCTCCAGAGACGCCCTGGGCAACCTGGCCGTGTCGGCAGACTTTACCGTCTCCACGGACATCACGCCGCCCACCGTGGCCATCACATTCCCCTTGGATGGAGCAACGGTTACGGGAACCATTGTCATCTCCGGCACCGCATTCGATAACACGGCGCTGTCTGTGGTGGACGTCCAGATCGATGGCGGCGCCTTCGACCCGGCCGTGGGACTCGACTCATGGACATTCAGCCTGGATACCACCGCCCTGTCGGAAGGCATCCACACGGTCACCTCCAGAGCCACCGACACGGGCGGCAACACCACCACCGACTCGATCTCGATCGATGTCAACGACACCAAATCGCCATCGGTCACGGCTCTCAATCCTTTGGATGGCGCGGTGGACGTGGCCATCGATGCGATCCTGGCGCTGACGTTTGATGAGCCTGTGGCGGCCGGCATTGGGAACATCGAAATCCGGGAAAGCATCGGCGATGCGTTGTTTGAAACCATCGACGTGACCAGCGGACAGGTCATCATCGTCGACGATACGGTCACCGTCGATCCGGCCGGGACGCTGGCGCATGCCGCCGGCTACTACCTCCTCGTCGATGCCGGCGCCTTTACCGACCTGGCGACCAACGACTTCCCCGGCATCGGCGATGCCACCGGCTGGAACTTTGCGACCGTTGTCGACACCACGCAGCCATCGGTCACGGCTCTCAATCCGGCGGATGACGCCGTGGATGTGGCCATCGATACGAACCTGGCACTGACATTTGATGAGCCGGTGGCAGCCGGTGCCGGGGCCATCGAGATCCGGGAGACGGTGGGGGATGCGCTGTTTGAAAGCATCGACATCACCAGCGGGCAGGTGACGGTGGTGGGGACCACGGTGACCGTCGATCCTGCCGGGACGCTGGCGCCGCTGACCGGGTATTACGTGTTGATGGATGCGGGCGCGATCACCGATCAGGCCAGCACGCCGAACGAGTTTGCCGGCATTGCGGATACGACGGCGTGGAGTATCACAATCATTGCGGCCCCATCGCCGCCGACGATAACGGGACTGGCACCGACGGATGACGCCGTGGATGTGGCCATCGATGCGACGTTTGTGATGACGTTCGATGAGCCGGTGGCCGCCGGTGCCGGGAACATCGAGATCCGGGAGACGGTGGGGGATGCGCTGTTTGAAAGCATCGACAGCACCAGTGGACAGGTGACGGTGGTGGGGAACACGGTGACGGTCGATCCGGCCGGGACGCTGACGCCCTTGACCGGGTACTACCTGCTGATCGATGCGGGCGCGATCACGGATCAGGAGGCGAATCAGGCGGACTTTGCCGGCATCGGGGACACGACGACGTGGAACTTCATGACAGGTGAGGAGACCACGCCGCCGACGATAACGGGCCTGGCACCGGCGGATGACGCCGTGCATGTGGCCATCGATGCGACGTTTGTGATGACGTTCGATGAGCCGGTGGCCGCCGGTGCCGGGAACATCGAGATCCGGGAGACGGTGGGGGATGCGCTGTTTGAAAGCATCGACAGCACCAGTGGGCAGGTGACGGTGGTGGGGACCACGGTGACCGTCGATCCGGCCGGGACGCTGGCGCCGCTGACCGGGTATTACGTGTTGATGGATGCGGGCGCGATCACCGATCAGGCCAACACGCCGAACGAGTTTGCCGGCATTGCGGATACGACGGCGTGGAGTATCACAACCGCTTCCACCGGTTTTGGTGATCAGCTGCAAGGTCTATGGAAACTGGATGATGGTTCTGGAGGCACTGCCCTTGATTCTTCTGGAAATGCCAATCACGGCACCCTGAATGGCGATTTTCTATGGACAACGGAAGGAATCGGCGGGTCACTCAACCTGGACGGGGATGGTGATTATGTGACTGTCGGGGTTGGATCCCAATATTCGGATCTTTGTATCAATGGTTGCTCTTTCGGCGGGTGGATCAAGCCAAACGGACAGCCTGCTGCAAGTCGAACCTATGGCATTATCGGAAGGTACGACTATACCGATGCCGATATGTTTTTCCGGCTCGCTTATAACAGGTGGGGAAGACTCTTTGCCTTCATCAGCTATGACGGAACGATCACCAACCGATGCCGGGCTATTTCAGGATATGATTTTGCATTTGACAGATGGCAGCATGTCTTTGTTGTATTTGACGGAAGTACTCTAAAACTATACCTCGACGGCGTTGAAGAGGGTTCTGCCGATTGTGGTTTTGTCGGTATCGACGCAGCCGCTTGGCAGGACTCGGAGTCTACCTTCCTAGGAGCATTCGATACTTCGGACTTACAGGGCGAGATCAACGCGGCTCTGGATGAGATCGCGATGTTCAACAGGGCGCTGAGTCCCGCTGAATTGTTGGATATATACACCAATGGTGTGGATGCTGCCCCGTAGATAACCCTCCGATCTTATCCACAGGTCAGCTATATACGGGCGTGGCCGCTGGCTGGGGCGAGGGGACCGGCCAGCGTGGGGCAGAACAACAATGACTGGTTGATCTATCCAGATAGCGCTGCGGCCTGCGGCACCCTGAGCCGCAGGGTTCAAAACGGTAGGGACGACTTACGGTCCGAAGGTCGAACGTGTGGGTGTGTCTGGCCAGCCCTGGCACCATGAACCCCGCTTGTTGGCCTTATCGGCGCAGCCCTTCCGACACGATGCGTGTCTTCTCCTCGGTCGAGTACTTCTTTCGCCTCTTGCGACGTATCTCCCGCACCCGATTTTCTGCCGACACTTTCTTACTCATTCGATCCTCTTTCAGATCGTTCGGGACAGGAAAATATCTCTTGATTCTTTAGTGGTTTCTGGACGAAATGCCCTGACGGGCTACACCTCTCACTCGCCCCGCTGGAAAATATAGTCCAAGTTAAGAAGACGGGATCGGTGGGCCCACTTGATCGGGGAGTCCAAACACAGGACTCGAGATTCCGATTGCCGCCGAACGCTTCTTGTGACTAGAATGACCGCGTTTCTAAGCAACAGAGCAACTTTCGACAGAAAGGGAAATCATGGAGTCTCAGAAAACCCAGGTTGTGTGGCTGCTTCCCCTGTTGTTGTTGGCTTGCAGTGGTTCCGACGAAACGGCAAGTTGGTGGAAGTCCAGGTCGATGGCGGGGCCTTCGGCCCGGCCGTAGGACTTGCCTCATGGACATTCAGCCTGGATACCTCCCCCCCTCTCCGAAGGTATCCACACGATCACCGCCAGAGCGACCGACCTAGGCGGCAACACCGCCACCGACTCGATCCCAGTCACAGTGGCCAACGTTCTTCCCATCACCGAATCCGGCAGCGCCACATCCAATGGAGCGGGCGTGTCGATAACAGTGACGCACGGCCTCAATATTGAGGCAAATGACCTCATCCTGGCCTTTGTTCATGTCAACGGAAACCAGAGAGTGACCGATAACAATCCCACGAGCTTATTCACAGAAGAGATAGACCAGGTCGGGGCAGGATCCAATGGCCACGCGATTTACAGCCGGATCGCCGGCGCATCAGAGCCGGCGACCTATCAATGGACCATTCCGTCGGGCAACCGGTGGTCGGTGTCGATTCGTGTTTTCAAGAACGTCAATACCTCCAATATCTGGGAAGTTGCTCCGTCCGTCGCGACCCGAAACAGCGGTGACGGCGCCACTGCGACCGCACCTTCGGTGACCACCAATACCGACGGGGCAATGGGAATCCTCTTCGTGGTCTCGGATAGGCCAATCCAGAACTTCACCAATCCGACGAATGGCTACGGCGATGAGATTGAAGCAACGAGCCAGGCACAAGCCAATTATGTGCGGACCTGGCCAGTCGCTGGGCTTACCGGATCGGCAAGCGTTGATTTGACCACCAATGACTGGATGGTCTATCAGCTCGCCCTCAGGCCGCCGCACCCTGAGATTCGAGGGCGCATGAACACACAGTGGCCTTGGGACATATGAGACCGCGCTACGTTAAGGCCGGAGAGGCCGATAAGCGAACCAAACGAGGTTCGCACTGCAGAGGGTGGCAAAACGCACGGCGGAAATGTCGCCGCTGGGCTGAAATGTTGAGTTGCAGAAGGCAGAAAGGCAGAATCCAGACGCACTTCGAATATCGCGCACAAGTGAAGATCCAAAACAGGAAGACCGAAACCCAGGGCCCCTAAATTGTTGACGGCGAATCCCGGCAAGCGCCCACTTCCAGAGAACGAACTGAGGCCCGAAGGCCAACCGATCAAGCCCCGGTTTATAGAGAAGGAGGGCATCGGAACTCTGGAACGAATACTTCCCGGTGGCGCATTGGCTGTCCGCTGCAGATAGTCACGGGCTGACGCTCTTTTGCAGCTTGACGGCAAAAGCGGAGCAGAGCACTGAAAACACTTCGGTGTCGCAATTTGCACGATGGCGCGGCCTCGGATCAGCATTCGAACTGCTGCCGGCCTCGCGTGGCCGGGTAATACCTCGCAACGAAATCAAAACCAACGACAGCAAGAGCATCGCCTTGAAATACTTCGATTGAGCCTATTCTCTGAGAGTGACCGGAGGGGCAGACGGGGACCAGGCCGATGGCTGCTTGACCTGCCAGTGCCATCTGCAAAACCTCAAGGCCGGGCCTGCCCACCCGGGATTGTCAGGTTGTACGGTTTGATGACTTTGTCGTAAACGCTTGCCAGCGGTAGGCTATTGAATTCCACTTCGGGCGCTGGCTGATTTCGTCGCCAAATCGGCCCGATTTCAGTTAACTTGACGATACCGTCCCCCCGTGGCCAGATTGCGGCGTGGACCATATAACAATTGACTGAACCAGACGCCAGCCACAGAGTGTCTCATGACTTGAATCGATTGTGGCCACCATAAGGTGAGGCACGATCCCTTAGGCAAGGGGAATCTGAAATGTCGAATACTCAAGAACTGATAGGCGCTGCGCGAGATGTAGTTGGAGCGGGCGGCTCGGACACCGACTGGAAAATCGTTCCGACGGAACACGCCAAATTTCTCGCCGACACGGCAGCCTCACTTGCCCGGAACCTTCGTGGATCACGTTCCGAGGGGCTTGCGAAGATGTATGAAGATCTCAATGACAGGGCGATCAAGGCACGCGACAGCTTCAAGCGTACCATTGACAGGACGGATACTGCCGTATATTGCACCGCTAGCCTCGCCGCTCTGCTCCTGGTCGCCAGCGGCCTTCAAGAGTTGTTGGGTGAAGCTGGCCGCTGGGCGGTAGGAGCGATTGGCGTCCTGAGTGTTATATCTGGAGGCCTCGCGGCGATGTGGCTCAATCAGGTGAAGGGCGGGGAACTATCTAAAAAGTGGGCCGACGAGCGCGCCAAGGCCGAGGCAAAGCGGCTGGCTTACTTCAAGGCCATTATGGAGGGGGCTCCTGATGAACCCCTGGAACAACTGCTTGCGCTCGAATACACGCGCAGGTTCCTGCTCGACAATCAGATCGACTACTTCCGGGACCGCGGCGCCCAACACGAGAGTGCCGCCGGAGTAGCCTTCAAAAAGTCGACTCAAGCTGTGTTTGTCGCATCGACTTTCACCGCACTCGCAGGGCTTCTGTCGCTGTTGGTGCCGCAAATGGCAGTAATCGCAGGGCTTGGCGTAATTGCATCCGCGTCCGCAACATTGGCCGTGTCGCGGTCGGCTGTGAACCAGGATCGCAAAAATGCGGATCGCTACCGCCGTGCTGAAGATCAGCTCAGGCAGCGAAAACTCGATATGGACAGCTATCGTGAGAAGACGGCATCGGGAGAAAAAGGAGCGGTACAGGAGTTCTTCGAGCCCATCTTCGTCACACTGGAAGCCGATCATAAGGGATTTCTAAGTGATGGAGAGCAGAGGGAATTGGCCATCGGCGCCATGGCGGAACGACTCGACGCTGCCCGGGAGGCGCTGAACAAAAAGTCTGCGGTTGAAGCCGATCATCGCTGACTACGGCGAGCACCGTCAATTGAACTGAAATGCGACCGGTTTGGCGGCGGAATCAACGGGTACCAGGGAGCCCTCAGGCAGTCCACGGTCCTAGCCCGATTGGACAATCCGGCCGACACCGCGGGCAACCGTGACCCGCCCTCAACATGGTCGATAAGGAGGGACGAATGGTTCTGAAGAAATACAAGACGCGTCGATTCCGGGGCGCCACGGGCAAGACTGCGACGCTCCGGCTGATTCCCAGAAAACAGAAGGTCACCGTCAAACCAATTGCGGCAGTGTACGGGGATAAAACCGTCAAAATTTATGCAAACGGCTCGATCAGGGTCACGCTCGTAGCCGGCACGAAACCTTTCAGCATAGTGTACGCATACAACGTGGCAGAGGCATGGATCGACGTGATGGAAGTCGATGGCGGGGAACGCCAGAAACTCCGTGGAACCCGATTTAATCCTGCAAATCCAATCGTGCCATTCTGGTTGAAAGGAGTATGAGCATGCGTCCTTGCCGTCTACTGATCTTCATTCTCGCTCTTCTGACGATTCCGGAGGCTCTGTACGGCCAGGAATCTTTCAACCTGAGGGCTTATTTCGATGCCACTGACGACGAGGACCGCGACGATCTGCTTGGCGATTTGCTGAGTGCCAGCGGTGTCGAAAGAGATTACAGAAACGTCGATAAAACAGCGGCGACTCGAGCCGCACGTCGAAGCGAGTCGCTCGAAGCGCTCGATCTACGCCGCAACGATCAAGATCTTGCCGCGTCGGGACGGACCGATGGCGCCACGGCGCTGGCTTCCGTTGCGGGAGTCGTGAATTCGGTGAGCATCGCACACGAGAATGGCAGCTTCACGCAAACGACAAACGGTACCGCTGCGACGATTCGCCTGAAGCCGGTGGCAATTTTTAACGCTTTCGCCGGAAACTCGCTCAGTCCGTGCCGCCGATACCTGGTGCTGACAAGCGATGACACGGGTGCCAGTTGCGGCACAGCAGTAGACAAATGGTTCAAGGGTCTTCGCCTCCGGTGGCAATTTTTAACGTGGGAAACCGATGACACGGGTGTCAGTTTCGCTGGATACTAGCACTCCCGACGCCGTGGACATCGTTCCGCAGGAAGTAGCGGATGCGGGAGGCATGATGACGCCTCCGCCGGGCCCGGACATCTTGAGCTTCTTTAGCGAACGACGATCCGTTACCGGCTTTGGCGTGCGGTGGGAAATCTACAATAAACGTGACGCGAGAAACGCCTCATTCATGAGAGCCTGGAACCGCGTACTGGCAGAAGATTCCGTTACAAGTGCGGCAGTCGAGTTCTCTGAGGACGAGAACGCACTGCTGGAACGACTTGATCTTGAGGAAGAAGACCTAACGGAGCCTGGCTACCCTGTCCCTCCCGAGGTGCTCGAGTATCAGCAATGGAGAGAGGAATCGGAAACAGCCCTGGTCGAGGCGCGAGCTGAGGGATGGGAAGCATTGGAGGCAGTCTGGGCCGTGCGCCTGGAAGCCTGGGGCCAATTGAGGGCCCTTCGTTCTCTCCCCGAGTTCGAGGCCGCGGAGACGGCTCGTGTTGCCTTCATCCAGAATGAGAACGAAGCGTTCGAAAGAGAACTCGAGCAGCCTATCGTCAGTCTCGAATACTCAGCCTCCGACCCCTGAATCAACCAGCCACTTCGAACGTACGGTTCCTGATCAGTAAGCCGTTCTCGGTCGGTCGCGACCAGGAAGGCATGCTCTCGTTTAACGCGGGCGTGAATTTGTACAACGAAATCCCGAGTGGACTCAAGGTCAACGTCGGTCACCTTCGGGACGCCCAGGCCGCTCTTCAGTTTGATATCCCACTCAGCACAGCAGTGCCCAACCGACCCCCGCTGTTCACGCTTGCGGCCTACTATCAGTACCAGATCGAGCCCGGCATCATTGAGATTGCTGACGGCGCTCGGGTTCCGCACACGGGCATCCCGCTGCCGGGCAGCGCGGCAACACTCCTCGGGCCCAAGGGAGGAATCTTTGTCGCACAAGCCAAACTCACCTTTAAAGCTTCGGACAATATGGTCAAGATCCCGCTTTCCCTCAGCTGGGCGAACCGTACCGAACTCATCGACGCGGCGGAAGTCCGGGGAAATATTGGTTTCCAGTTCGACTGGGATTCACTCCTGGGTGGCGCGGAATAAATGAACTGTTTCATTTTCATCGAACCGCGCCACGATCAGGAAGATAACGAGGAAGGCGAGAACAACGAGGATAACGAGGGGCCGAAGCAGGCTCCAGATTGAGCTATCATGTCGTGTCGCGAGACACTCTCGATCCTGCCACTGTAAAGCAGGAGAGTTCGAGGTCTTCGTTTCGCGCCACAATCCAGTTTTGCCAAGGACGTACCGATGACCAAAGACGCCATTGTTGCCGAGGACACAGCTAAGAAATTCGCTAAGGAAAAGGAAACTCCCTACACCCACTGGGTCAGGAACCAGGGGCTCGACATCATTGATGGCACTTACATTCCGGATTTGAGGACGCTCGAATTGAAGCCCTGGGCGCGGCGGAACGGGCGGGGCGTTTATATCAATCACGATGCGTCCCGGACTTCCAACGACTGCTATGTCTGCGAAATCAGGCCAGGGGGCGAACTCAACCCGCAGCGCCAGCTGTGCGAAGAGATGATCATGGTACTGGATGGCCGTGGGTCGACGCGGGTCTGGAATGATGCCGGCCAGAGCGTCTCGTTCGAGTGGCAGGCGGGTGCGCTGTTCTCGGTTCCGCTGAACACATGGCACCAGCACTTCAATGGCTCCGGCCAGGACCTCGTGCGCTTTGTAGCGGTCACCAATATGCCGCCGATCATGAACGTGTTTGAAGAGCCCGAATTCATTTTCAACACGTCGTACGACTTCAATACGCGCTTTTCGGGCGAGCCCGACTACTTCGCACCGAAGGAGGAAGTCAGCGGCCTCTTACTCGAGACCAATTTCGTCGCGGATGCAGTCAACCTGCCGTTGATTGAGGCGAAGGAACGCGGCGCGGGGGGAGGGCACATCCGATTCAACCTGGCGAAGAGTTCGATGAACAGCCACATCTCGGCGTTTCCTGTGGGCAAGTACAAGAAGGCCCATGCGCACGGCCCGGGCGCGCACGTCATCACGCTTGCCAGCGAAGGCTATACTTTGATGTGGCCCGAAGGCGAAGAGCCAAAGCGTTACGACTGGAAACCAGGAACGCTGATCACGCCGCCGATCATGTGGTACCACCAGCATTTCAACACCGGCACGGAACCGGCACGCTATCTGGCGTTCAAATACGAAGGCGTGGCGATTCGTAACTCCCAGGGTGTTCCGAAGGCATGGGTGAGCCGCCGTGTCGGTGGGCACCAGATCGACTATGCCGACGAGAAACCTGAGGTTCGCACGATGTTCGCGGATGCGCTGGCCGAAAAGGGCCTCGAGCCGCAGATGCAGGATTCCTACGAAACGGAGAAGGAAACTCTACCCCCTCTTCCCTGATCAACGGGCGACGCTGTCGGACGCATTGGATAGCAGCCGAATGAGACTAATCGTATGACCGAACAAGTCCTGGCAGCGGTTCGTACCGGTGCCCACAAGACCGAGTTTAGACAATTTCCGATGCCCGAGGTGCCCGTGGACGGCGCGTTGCTGAAGATGGAGGTCGCCGGTATCTGCGGCACGGACGTGAAGTTCTACGCCGCCCCACCCATCGACTCGCCGGTCATCATGGGTCACGAGAATATTGGCTATGTCGCGAAGGCCGGCCGCCAGTTTCTGGAGCGCAAGGGTGTCAAGGAAGGGGATCTGGTGTTTGTGGAACACTACGTCCCCTGTTTCAAATGCGAGTGGTGCCACAAGGGCGAGTACCGCCTGTGCGCAGCCACGGACTGGCGGAAAGGTCCCGATGCCGTGCGCTACGGTTATAGCTCGATTGATCGCGCGCCACATTTGTGGGGCGGGTTTGCGCAATATATGTTTCTGCCCTGGAACGCCGTCGTGCACAAAGTGCCACAGGGAGTATCGGCCGAGCTTGCGGGTGTGGTCACACCGATGGCGAACGGCATCCAGTGGGCCCTGTTTGACTGCGGGGTCGGTTACAACTCGCGGGTGCTTATACAGGGACCCGGCCAGCAAGGGCTCTCCCAGACGGTAGCGTGCAAGCAGGCCGGTGCTTCGTTGATCATCGTCACCGGCACGTCGAAGGACAGTGCCCGGCTTGATGTGGCATTGAAGCTGGGTGCCGACCACGTGATCAATGTCGAGGAAGACGACCCGATCGAGCGCATTCGGGAAATCACTGACGAAGATGGTGTGGATGTGGCCCTGGACTGCACGGCTGGAGGCGGGACCGCGCCCGACCGGATCAGCATCGAGACGCTCAAGCGCAAGGGCGGTACCATGCTGATGCAGGGAGAAATTGGAAAATATCCGGACTTCCCGGTCGGGAAACTGACGAACAAATACATCACGATCAAAAGTGCTCGCGGACACAATTTCCTCTCTTGTGAGCTCGCATTGAAACAACTGGCTTCGGAAAGATTTCCGCTGGACCTGATGACCACCCACCGTTTCGGGCTCAAAGATACGGACCTGGCGATAAAATCCGTCGGTGGTACGGAGGCGGAGGGTGTCATACATGTGTCGCTCATACCCTGGGAATAGCCGGCAACTCCCGCAGAAATGCTGCCCGCCCCCGGCCATCGAAGCCGCAGCGAGACGTACCTACAGACTAGGAAGACACTAGGAAGGCACTGGGGAGACGATGGAATACTACACACTGTTGCTCGTTGGCTTCGTGGTTGGCGTTCAGCATGCGATGGAGGCGGACCACCTCGCAGCCGTAGCGGCGATGGGCGCGGGTCGGACTTCCCGGCGGGCTCTGGTTCTCCGGGGCAGTTTCTGGGGTTTCGGCCACACAGCAACGCTGTTATTGGTTTGCGGCCTGCTGCTGATTCTGGGTGAGAGGATCTCGCCCCGTGTGGAGATCCTGCTCGAGCTCACGGTCGGGGCGATGGTCATGCTCCTCGGCGTTAAAGTTTTGACCCGGCTCTGGCGCGAGCGCCCCCATTTCCACGTCCACCAGCACGATGACGGTGTGCGCCACATTCATGCCCACCGCCACGTCAGCGCCGAGCCGATGCACCGAGAGAGCTTGCATCGCCACGAACACGGTGATCTGGGTCTCGGGCGCGCTCTTGTCGTGGGCATGATGCACGGCGCGGCGGGCTCGGCGGGACTGCTCGTGCTCGCCGCGGCCGCAAGCTCGTTGCTTGACGGTGTCGGCTACGTACTCGCCTTCGGTGTGGGTTCGATACTCGGAATGGCCGCGCTGTCGTTCGTCGCTTCCTATCCCCTGAGGTACCTGGAGCGAAGCGCGCCGTGGATGCACGTCGCTATGGCTGCGGCCATCGGATGCGCCGCCATGGTCATCGGAGGCCGGCTGGTGACGGCAAGCTGGGGGGCGTTGTGAGCGATGGCTGCAAACCCGCGAATCGAGTCCGAACTCCGACAGGAACTGACAACAGGCATTTCGATCCTGGAACGACTGGGAATAATCGATTTCAACGGCCATTTCAGTGTGCGTCTCGATGACGGGCGCATTCTGATCAACGCCGGAAACTCCATTCGGAGCGCGATCGGCCCAGACGACTGTGTCGTCGTTGGACCGAACGGGGAACTGTCGGATGACGCCCCTCGGCCACCCGCCGAACTACCGCTGCACGTGTCGGTCTATCATGCGCGTCCCGATGTGCAGGCTGTAGTTCACGGCCATCCGAAATGGTCCACTCTGCTTTCGAGCGCCGGGCGCAGCTACCAACCCACGATGGCACAGGGCGCGCTGCTCGGTCACGTTCCAGTATTTCCGGCGCCGATGTCGGTGAACAATTCCCGCATCGGGGATGCCGTCGCCCATACGCTGGCCGGAGGGCGCGCCGCGCTGCTGCGGGCGCACGGTTCCCTCGTCGTGGCGAACGACGTTCTCCAAGCGACGGTTCTGGCGATCTATCTCGAATTGAACGCTGAACGACAGGTTCGCGCTGCCATGATCGGTGAGCCGTACGTATTTTCTGACGAACAGGTGCTGGCCTGTCAGCAGGGACTCGAAAAACGCGGGCTCTTCGAAAAATGCTGGTTCTACTACATGGCGAAGTTCGGGTTGTCCGCTTCGGACTGACGACAGCAACCCAGCGGCTAGAAAACGCGATTAGAAAAAAGCGAGGTGTCCAGATGTGTGGCGAATTTGATGAGCATGATCGTGTCGACGAGGAATTGTTTGACCGTTTCCTCGACTTGGCCCACCGGTACGGTGTTTCGCCGGGTGCGTGGGGCCATGATGCGCCGACCGGGTTGAGTGGGGAATCTGTACGCATCGCATACATGGACGATTTGTTCAAAGACGGGCTGGGGCGTGTGCTCAGCGACGCCGTGAATCTGCCTGAAGGCGAACGCGTGGACGTACTGGCCGGGCAAGCCATCGTATTTGCGCGTCTCGCCGGTTTTCTGGCGGGACTGTTTCCGCCCGAGGCCGACCAGTTCCGAACAATCGTCGCCGCCCTGACTGAGGGGCACAGCGAGCCCGCAGAAATTGTCTAGCGTTATCGGTGGCGGTTCCCTCCTCCGGAATAAAATGGCATGCTGAATTCCGAGCCCGGGAGTCGCGACTGGTGGAGGGGTGTCCTCCGCGAAAGCTTTGGCCTTTCGTTCTGGCTGTTTGCCGCGTTTGCTCTCGTCGCCGCGGTCATTGCTTACGTTGTCCTCGGGCAGGATTTGTTTGACGACGCGGTTTCGGAGAACCTCGGGCAAGTGGGGGCATTGCTTCCCCGTGTCGCAGCCGCGCAGGTGGTGGCGGGATTCGTCTGGGTCTTGCTGCCGCACGATCGCGTTTCGCAACTGGTCGGCCCCGACAGCGGGCGACGGGGCCTGCTGATTGCGACAGTCTCAGGGATCATTACACCGGGCGGGCCGGCGTCGGCATTTTCACTACTGGTCTTGATTGGCGGCGTGGGTGCGGATCGAGGCATCCTGGTTGCATACATAACCAGCTGGGCACTGTTGGGACTGCAGCGTATTCTCGTCTGGGATTTACCGCTGATGGGAGCGGACTTCTCGGCGATACGTTTCCTGGTGTGCCTGCCACTCCCGATCCTGGCCGGCATAATCGCTCGGCGGCTGAGGTTCCGGGTCAGGTTGATGGAACCTGACGGGCCACACGGTCGGCACCCGGATGGGTGGCGGGGTGGGCAGCCGTGATGAATTTCAGTATCTTTGTCATATACGGTCTTGGAATCGTCCTCGGGGTGTTGGCCCTGTGCCGCGGCGACGGATGCTTTCAGCGGGGACTGGTCCGTGGCGTTGAGCACTTCGGGAAGCTGGTTCCACGGATGCTGTGTGCCCTGGTGGCGGCGGGTTTCGTGGCCAAACTCATCCCGACCGAGTTTATCGGCCGATTTCTTGGAGCCGACGTGGGTCTGGTCGGGATCCTTATCGGGACTCTGGCGGGTTTGATCGTACCGTCCGGCCCAGTCGTTGCCTTTTCGATTGGAGCTGCGTTTGCCAGTGCAGGTGCATCGGTTCCGGCCCTGGTGTCATTCATTACGGCCTGGAGCCTGTTCGCCGTCCACCGGGTGGTCATTTTCGAGATACCATTGTTGGGGTTTTCATTCCTGCGTATGCGTTTGTTGTCCGTACTAATCCTACCGCCGCTGGCCGGGGGGCTCACCCTGGGCGCCACCCGAGCGTTGTCTATGGTCGGGATGTGAATCGATTCGGGCCGATTGGCCATGCCGTTCTGTTTAAAGACCACAGTAAAATCCGCACCGGCTCTGTGGCGCGGATGGACGGCTTTCACGGTAAAGAGGCGCAGTGGTAAGAAGATCAAAACATGCCGTTGCAGAGCATCTCCGTTTTCAAATTGAGGCAGTACGAACGACCCAAATTCGTTGACACGCTACAGTTGAGGCATTACGTTGACAGACCGGTCACGTGAGTGTCTGGAGCGTTGGCCGATGGTTGGGACAACTCAGTTAATATCGAAGGGAGCAGCACGTTGGACTCAGAGAGTAATCAGAAAAACGAAGTCACCTGGGAGCGCTGGGCCAAGAAAAGGACGTTCGTTCGTGCCCTCGAAGGGACCTACGGCGAGCTGATGGAAGAGCTGTTCAGCCAACCCCGGATCTACCCGACCCAGGTTTTGAAGTGGAAAGGTGGACCCCAGAACTTCGGCAAAAAGGTCATCAATCCGCAGGCCGTTAAGGTCACGCAGTCCATCGAGGCGCATGTTGATGCTTTCGCGCCCGGCGGCCACGGCCAGAAGCACGGTCACATGAATAGCGCTGTATTTTTCGTACTCAAGGGAAAGGGGCATGACGTGCACGATGGCCGCCGGATCGATTGGGAGGCCGGCGACGCGCTGATCGTGGAGAACGGCTGTGTGCATCAGCATTTCTCCGACGGGCCGGATGAAGAGGCCATCATTCTGATCATGAAGGCGAAACCGCTGTTCCTCTTCATGCACCTGATTTTTCAAAAAATGGTTGAGTGGCCGCCGACGGAAGCGGTTCCAGGCCAGGAGAACTATGTGCCGCCGAGCACACTTTGAGCGGATTCACCAGCTTGAACGAATCGAGGAGTTTTCATGAGCTCTAAGTCATCTTTTGTAGACGCCAGCGAACGCAAGAGGGCGCGAACCGACATCAGCGCAGATTTCTACGCCAAAGCGCTTGCAGCATCCCGGGAGTTTCGCGCCGAGTATAAGAACCGCGCGAATGTGGTGAAGTCCGATGAAATGCCGATGGAGCGCACCTCGGATGGACTGGTCAAGCACATTGTCAATGAAGAGATGAACACCAAGGAGTGCTGCATTGATATCTACATGCAGTTTCTACCACCCAACGGTGCCACCGGGATCAGCCGTCACCTTTCTGAAGAGGTCGCGTTCGTCATCGAAGGTGCAGGCTATGACTTGCACTACGATGTCAGCTTCAGGTGTGAGGAAGAATTCGTTTGGGAATGGGATACTGAACCCAAACGGTACGCATGGGGTCCCGGAGATTTCATCTATATTCCGCCGTACTGCGCGCATAAGCGCTTCAACAGTGATCCCACCCATGAGGCCCGGCTGGTCGTGGTGAACACCCGCATCATGAAGGCGATCGGCTTTGATTGGTTTGATCAGTTGGAGCCAGCCGAGGGATTTGAAGACCTTTGGGTGCCGCCGACCGACTGAAACGGCGGCTACAGGGTTGCTGGAGGGTCCCCTGCCACTTCGGGTGTTGCCCCTCTCCCTCCATTGACCCTCCCCAGTCCGGCCCCGACAACGACTACGATGACGGCGCCCACAACGTTGTACCAGAGAAAGGAAATCGAGGTCGTGACCGATACCACGAACACCGAAAGCATCCCGGCGAGGAGCCCCACGAAGGCGGCGTTGCCGTCGGCCCTTTTCACGCCAAATGCCAGCAGGAAGACACCCAGCAGCGAGCCGTAGAACAGTGATCCGAGCTGATTCACGGCCTCGATAAGGGAGCCTAAGCGACCCGCGTAAAGCGCCACCACGCACGCCATCCCGCCCCAGATGAAAGTGCTGATCCGCGATGCCGCCAGGTAGTGGTCGTCCGACGCCCCTTTGCGGAAGTAGCGTTTGTAAAAGTCAATCACCGTGGCGCTGGAAAGGGCAGTGAGCTCGGAGTCGAGGGATGACATCGCGGCCGCAAAGATTACCGCGATCATGAGACCGAGTATTCCCGCCGGGATGTACCGGACCAGGTAAGACGGGAAGACGTAGTTCACATCGTTGGACGAGGCACCTCGAACCTCGGTGATCAGTTCCCGGGCATCTCGACGGAGGCGGGCCAACTCCGCGTCATAGGCCCCGATCCGATCACGCACGCCCGAAACGTCCGCACCGTTCTCTCGCCGATCAAGGAGCTCGAAGGTGGCCTCGCGTCTCAGTTCGTGGACGCGTCCCTGTTCCGCCTCCAGAGCCCCGTACTCTTCGGCCCGGGCGCTGGCTTCCACTACCGTCACCTCGGCGGCGTTGAACACCAGAGGCGGCCGTTCGAAGTGGTAGAACACGAACAAGAGGACGCCGATAGCCAGGATGGCAAACTGCATCGGTACTTTGAAGAATGCATTGAAGATGAGGGAGAGTCGGCTCTGGGTCAGAGAGCTGGCGGTGAGGTAGCGCTGCACCTGGCTCTGATCGGTACCGAAGTACGCCAGGGCAAGGAAGAGTCCCCCGATCATACCCGACCAGATCGTGTAAGTGTTCGAGAGATCAAAGGACAGGTCGATGCTGGACCACATTTCCTGAATGCCACCGATGTAGACGACGTCGGAGAAGCCGACGTCGGCGGGAAGCGTGGCGAAGAGAGCCACCAGTGCGACCGTAATACCTACGAACATCATGAGCATCTGAATGACATCGGTCCAGATGACGGCCGTGATGCCTCCCACCGTCGTGTATCCGATGGTTACCACTCCCATGATGAGGATCGTCAGAGTTTCGTCCCAGCCCATGATCACCGAAAGCACGATCGCAGGGGCGTAGAGAACAATCCCGGCAGCGATCCCACGTTGTACGAGGAAGAGGAAGCTGGTCAGCGAGCGCGTCTTTGCGTCGAATCGCTGTTCGAGGTATTCGTATGCCGTATAGACCTTCAGCCGGTAGAAGAAGGGGACGAACACGGCGCACAGGATAACCATCGCCAGGGGCTGGGGCAGGTAGAACTGAATGAACTGCATCCCGTCGTCAAAAGCCTGGCCGGTGGTGCCGATGAACGTAATAGCGCTGGCCTGGGTGGCCATGACCGAGAGGCCGATCGCTGCCCAGGGGAGTCGTCGGTTGGCGAGGAAGTACCCCTCCACCCCCACGTTCCGTCTGCTGTGATAAAACGCGAATCCGACAACGCCGCCGAAGTAGATGGCGAAGACTGTCCAGTCGAGACCGCTCACCGGGCGCTGAGGTCCAGCGTTACTGTGAAGATGTAGAGAACCACGATAAGGACAGCTGTATAGGCCACCACGGTCCCATAGAGCCATCGCCAGTTCGGAAAGATCCCTATGCGCTCATTCTCCGTTTCTCGCTCTAGGGTGTCGCTCATTGAACCTCCCGTGGCCAGTGGCCCGCGACAGAAGTCTGCGGGGCCGTAGAATAGGCGAAATAAGAGGGGCGCGCAAATCTGATCCGCCCAGTACGGCCTCGTCCAGTTGCACGATTTACTGGTCCCTAAGGGTCAAAGGACGTCGCTCACTCACAAAGTGACGGTTGATCAGTCACCCGCGTCGGATCGCGATCACGATCACCACCGTCATGCTGGTCTAGTGAGTGTGATCGTTGCCGACGCGGGATTTGCTGAGGCCGAAGGGCACAAACTTCCGATTCCGAACATGACGGCGTTGAAGATCGGCAGGGCACCCGAAAGGCCATGCCTGCCATTTGCGGATGGAAGCAAATGGGTTAAAGTACGGCGCATGTCCGATTGCATATTCTGCAAAATTATCGCAGGGGAAATTCCATCGACCAAAGTATACGAAGACGATCGTGTTTATGCTTTCGAAGACATCAACCCTCAGGCTCCGACACATGTTCTTGTAGTGCCCAAGACCCATATCGCCACGTTGAACGATCTGACGCCTGAAGACAACGCCCTCCTGGGCCATATGCTGTATACGGCGTCCCGGATCGCCCGGGACAGAAGAATTCATGAATCGGGATTCCGGACTGTTTTTAATGTGAATGCGGATGCCGGTCAGGTGGTTTTTCACATTCACCTGCACGTTCTGGGAGGCCGTCAGTTGAAGGGGCTCGGTTAGGAAATGTTCCTAATGAGCTGGGCCTGATCTGCCGAATGAGAGATTATGGACACGAGCGCACAAGCGATTCAATTTGAAAAGCGGCGTTCGAAGCGGATCGTTGCCGTTGGGTCGAATGAAGACGTTGTCATATTCCATGTTGGTGACGAACAGCATCTTGCGACGATCCTAGATCTCAGCGATGAGGGCATATGCGTATCTCTGGTCGAGCCCGGTGCTTTGATCGAACCCGACGACACTTTGCGGATATCTCTTTATCACAACCATGAAATCAAAGATATCGAAGTCAGAGTTTGCAGGAAGGCTGGACAGGTGATCGGACTGGAGTTTCTGCGTCTGTCTGATCAGGACGAGGAACATGTCCGCGCCAAAATCATCGGGCTGGCGGTCAAATGGATGCGCAAGAGATCCAGTTTCCAGCTTTGACCCCCACAAGTGACGATGACGGCTCCACAAGTGTCGCCGTTTTTGAATCACTTGAAAACTGGGATCCGCAAAGTAACGATGACGGCTCCACAAGTGTCGCCGTGTTGGAGTCACCTGAAATATTGGATCCGCAAGTAACGATGACGGCTCCACAAGTGTCGCCGTGTTGGAGTCACCTGAAATATTGGATCCGCAAGTAGCGATGACGGCTCCACAAGTGTCGCCGTTTTACGGTCGCTCTTAACCCGTCACTTGTAAGGCGTCACTTCTCACTCCCCGGACCTCAATCCTCATGCGTCACTTTCGTCGATTGGGCCGCCCTCATCCAGTTGTGCACGATAAATCAGACGCATACGATTAAAGAATTCCTGATAGCCTGGGGATCTGTAGTCCGGGTAGGTCCATGGGAAATACTGATTCGTATTCTTCTTGAAGTGCATTGTGACCTCGGCAAAGATGCCGCTTCCAATATATGCTCTGTGGTAGAAATTCTTTGTCGAAAAGAGAATGACCTTAGATTGCTCGATGTAGCCGGGGTCAATGTTGACCGGCCGCCGAACCCCTTTCGAGACAACAGCAAACTGGGTCTCGATCCGGTTGGATTCCAGCTTCACCTGTTCCAGTCGGTCGGCTTCGACGAGGTTTCTGAACGAAAAGAAGATGCGATAGAGTGCCTCCCCCATTTCTTTTGAGTAATAATCAGTGGACTCAAATTCTTGGAGACCGGTCTGATGATCGATCGGTCCCAGGAGAGTTACGAGCAGTTCCCGAACCTCTGGGACCAGACCTTCGTCCGAGAGCAGGACCCCCGCAAATGGCTTGACGCGATTGAATGGCAGTACGGTACCCAAATTTCTGCACCCCATACGTAGACGGGACGTCACAATACTACGCCATGGCAACCGCCGACAGTCTAGGGTCCTTGAAGGAACTGGAGAGCCGGTATATCAGCGGGGAAGATGCCGTCTCTTCCCGGATATTGCAGCAGCTGTATAGGGATCGACGGATCGGCGCACAGAAACTCTACAGGAAGCTGAAGAGAAAGCTCGACGTCGAAAAGAAGGAACAGGCCCGCCTTGATGCGATGTTCCATTTCGAGCGGCTTCTCTGGGCGAGGGGACTCCAGCATATCGCGGGCGTTGACGAGGCCGGAATCGGTCCTATGGCGGGCCCCGTTGTCGCCGCTGCGGTCGTCTTTCCGCCCGGCTCTCGAGTCGATGGCGTCGACGACTCAAAGCGCCTTCGGCCGGATGAGAGAGAGTCTTTGGACTTTCAGATTCGGAGGGTCGCGTCGGGTGTCGGCGTTGGCGTTATTGAGCCCGGCGAAGTAGACCGCCTTAACGTCTACCACGCCGGCATCCAGGCGATGCGTATCGCCGTCGATTCGCTAGAAGTCCCTCCCCAGCATGTGTTGGTCGATAGCCGCACGATTCCCGGACTGCCCCAGCCCCAGAACAGCTTCGACGGGGGAGACGGCATCAGTTTTTCGATCGCATCCGCTTCCATCATTGCCAAAGTTTTCAGGGACCGGTTGATGGTAGAGATGGATCGGCGCTTTTCCGGTTACGGCTTTGCCCAGCATAAGGGCTACTGCACTGCCATCCATCAGGATGCTGTGCGCCGCCTGGGTCCTTGTCCCATTCACCGAAGTTCGTTCAACTTCATTCGCGAACTACGGGGCGAGTACCACTCTGTCTTTTACATGCTGAAACACGAAATCCAGTCCGTAGCGACCTGGAATGAACTTCAATCGTGGGATGAACGGTTTGCGGGCAGGCGCGGGGATCTTTCCCAGGTCGAGAACCGGAAGCTCAACCTCCTTGCCAGGCGCCGACGGAAAAGACTTCAGCCCAGATGAACCCGTCATTAACGTTCGATAACAATCGATCGATCAAACCGGGGAAAATGAAGCCTGAGTGCTCTGTCCCCTATTGCGCCTTGACGCTCGACTCAAAGCCGACACTCTTGTGGGACCCATCGCAGAACGGTTTGTTGGCCGATGCCCCGCACCGGCAGAGTGATACGGCGGGACGACCGGTGAGGTCAAATTCTTGACCCTGTGGATCTTGCAGAGTAAAACTGCCTGAGACTCTCAGGGGGCCATGGTCGATTGCTACAACCTTCGTTGTCGCGTCCGTTGATTCGCCCATTTTTCGTAGTCCTTTCCTGGTTCGATCTATTGTAACCTATTGAAACTAAAGACTTAAGTGTGCGCACTCCAGTCCAGGCACGCCTACTCTACCATATATGGCCGTTGTCTTGGATTGACTGGGTGGTATAATCCCGCGCTTTACTTGTGGGTCCGGCCGAAATTTGGAGGAGCCTGCCTTCGGGCTGAAACGAGACTGGTCTAGCAACGTCTACTAGATATTCAGACAGCTTGAAGTGGCCTCGAAATTGCTTAGATTATAGGTGGGGAATGAAATTCCTATAGGCTGACTGGACCTTCAAGAAGGTAAGGTCCACCACGGTAGGTCCAAGGAGGACATGATGGACAAGAGAAAGCTAGCGCGGCTCCAGAAGGCACTGTCTGATGACCATGCAGCTCTGGTGCGGACGATGAATCGGAACCGTGAAGCCGAAGAAGAGATTCTTGTTGAGAAGACTGAAGATGAAGGTGACCTCGCACTGATCAGCCACAACAAGGAACTTCTCTACAAAATGCACGAATCGGATTTTCGCCGATTGAAAGCGATCGAGAATGCGCTCAAGCGGATTCAGCGGGAACAGTACGGAGTGTGCACCGAGTGTGACGAAGAAATCAACGAGAAGCGACTCCTCGCAGTCCCCTGGGCTATGACGTGCATCTCGTGCCAGGAAGAGGTAGAACGTGAGGATGCCTCAGAGACCACAATGACAGGTGTGACTCGTCAAAGCCGAACCTAGAGGTACGCGCCGCCCCCCCTCCCCAAAACCTACTGTACCAGCATTTGGGCGATCAGGAAGAGACCGACGCCGGCAAACACAACGAAAGCGAGTTTGACGCCGGGTTCGCGATTAACTTCCGGCATCAGGTCCGAGGCGGCCACATAGAGCGTGGCACCGGCGGATATAGGAAGAGCGTACGACGGCGAACTGCCGGTTGATAACACCGCGATAACCCCACATACAGTAGAGACACCCAATAGAACAGCAGCGTGAAGAGATTGGCGCCTGGAGAACCCCGAACTGAGCGCGATCGAGGAAACGGTGAATCCGTCGGGAATCTTGTGAATCAGAACGGCAAGAAAAATCAACAATCCTGTTCGCGAGGATACTTGAAAACCGGCGCCGATGGCCACGCCATCGAAGAAGGTGTGTACGAGGAGACCGACTAGCGCAGATAGGCCAACAGAACGATTCACCATCTCTTCGTGGTGTGTTTCCTCACCGAAATGGAGGTGAGAGGCAACCGTGTGTTCGAAGGCGTGTACTGTCAGGTAACCTGCCAGAACCCACATCGATGCGTTGCCAACGATTTCCATGCTTTCAGGCAACATCTCGAGGAAGACGGCGCCAAGCATGAACCCCGACCCCAGGGCAATGAAGTAACGTAAGCTCGACCGCGCCCACCGGTGCGTTGTGACCATCGCTCCACCGAGCACATTCGTGGCGGCCGCCGCGACGGCCAATAGTAGAGGTAGAACGTATGAGGGCATATGCACCTACTCTTGATCATGCAGACAGTGCGACGAGTGACAAGTGACAGGAACAGCGCCTAAGACTTCTTTACTCGGTACTCATCACTTCTCACGTGTCGCTTCCTCAACCACTGTGCCGGACGGTCACGATGTCGCCGTCCTGGACCTCGTATCCTTTGCCTTCGAGCCGCAGCAGTCCTTTATCCCTTAGAGGCCCAAAGCCGGGGTTGGCCTGGAAGTCGGAAAAATGTGCGACCTCTGCTCGAATGAAATGCTTTTCCAGGTCCGTGTGAATAACACCTGCCGCTTTCTGAGCGTTTGTGCCCTTTCGGATCGTCCAAGCCCGACATTCATCTTTTCCCACAGTTAAGAAAGAGATCAGCCCAAGCAAGTGATACGTCGAGCGGATCAATCGGACCATTCCCGATTCCGTGAGGCCGTAGTCATCGAGGAAGCTGTCGAGCTCTTCGGGCGGGAGTTCTGTCATCTCGGCTTCCAATTTCCCGCAGATAGAAACTCTTTCCGTGTTGATCGGCGAGGGTCCTGCTGGATCCTGGGGCAGTTCCTCGATCTTATCGTCTCCAAGGTTAATGGCGTAGATCATAGGCTTCTCGGAAAGGAACGCGAAACCTCGCATGCGCTTTCGGTCCGTCTCGGGGATCTCCATTTCCCGCAACGGTCGCTCGGATTCGAGCCAGTTTTGGGCCTGAACCAGAAAATCACGCTCGTGTCGCAAATTTGGGTCTTTCAGTTTCTTGAGATCCTTGTTCAAGCGTTCAAGCCGTTTTTCAACCGATGCGAGATCGGCCAGTATCAATTCGGCATCGAAGTTTCGGATATCGCGCTCAGGGTCGATGGAGCTCTCGGAATGGGGGACGGTCGCATCACTAAAGGCTCGAACCACATGGACCATGATTTCTACATCTCGGACCGGATCTAGAGCCAGGTCCCTACCTTTTCCGCCCACAAGGCCAACGACATCAACGAACTCTATCGTCGCGTAGGTCACCCTATCGGGGTCAAACACGGACGCGAGGAAAGCCACCCGCTCGTCCGGCACCTGGACGACCCCCACGTTGGGCTGTAATTTGCGGCCTCTCACCGAGACCACATCGATGGCCATTCGAGTCAGGATTCTGAAGATTGTCGTTTTGCCGACCTGGGGAAGTCCGACGATTCCGGCTTTCATTGAGAGGGTCTCGGCTTAGCTTTCATGCTATGTCGCTGGATTCGTAAGTAAAACCTTAGCATATATATCCGCAAACTTTAGGTTGACAGGCCTACGGGCTGTGAGTAGATTGATGTGGACAGAAGTGGTCCAAAGTAGTCTAGATAGGACTAAGCTCTATGCTTCGTGGCAATCAACCCGCAAGAATCGATGAAAAAGGGAGACTGAAGATTCCATCGGTCTTCCGCGGGGTCATAGAGGATTCCTGGGGCAGCGATTTTTACGTTACCAGCATCACCGGTCAATCCGTCCGTGTTTATCCCTTATCTGTCTGGCAAGATATCGAAGAAAGTCTTACCAACCTCCCCGCCTTTAACCCTACCAAAAAAAGATTCCTGGACCGAACGAATTACTACGGCCAGTTATCTTCAATGGATAAACAAGGACGGATTCTCATTGCTTCCCATTTGCGGGAGTCGGCTGAAATGGAGGGCGAAGTCGCTGTCTTGGGATATTTGAACTATCTGGAAGTGTGGAACGACGCCAGGTATCTGAAACGGCTTGGGGATGAGCCTTTTACTGTCGAAGACGAGGAGCAGTTGGGAATTTAGCCGTGCCATCTCATGCATCCCCATACGCCCGCCCTGCTCGAAGAAGTCTTGCACTTTCTAAACCCTCAATCGGGGGGGCACTTCATAGACGCCACTGTCGGCGCGGGTGGCCATGCTGCAGCAATTCTCGAACGGACCGCTCCGGATGGACGCGTGTTGGCTATCGATCAGGATGCGGAGGCGCTTGGAGTGGCACGCGAAACTCTGGCGGCGCACGAGTCGAGAACGGTATTTGTTCAGGCGAATTTCGGCAAGATCGATGACGTCGTCCGCTCAGTTGGTTTTCCGAGAGCGGATGGAGTCTTGGCCGATCTTGGAGTTTCCTCGATGATGCTCGATCAAGTAGATCGCGGGTTCTCATTCCAATCGGACGGCCCGCTTGATATGAGGATGGATCAACGTCAGAATCTTAGCGCCGCCGATATCGTCAACCACACCCGCGAACGCGAACTGGCCGACATTATCTACCAACTTGGAGGAGAGAGACGGTCGCGCCCCATAGCACGGGCCATATTCCGGTCGCGGCCACATCACTCGACCCAAGATCTGGTCCGAGCGATTGAATCTGTGAGTGGAGGGCCGCAGTACGGACGGATTCATCCAGCGACTCGGACATTCATGGCTCTGCGGTTGGCCGTGAACCGTGAGCTGGAAAACCTTGAAATTTTCTTGAACGTTGTTCCTGACCTTCTGAAGAAAGGGGGCCGCCTCGTCGTGATCAGTTTTCACTCACTCGAAGATCGGATCGTGAAACACAGAATGAGGGCCCTGGGCGGGGTCCTGACCAAGAAGGTCGTTCGGGCCCAAGACACGGAACGCAATCAAAACCCGCGTTCACGCAGTGCGAAATTGCGCGGGTTGGAGAGAAGTTAATGTCCACCATCGATATCCATTTCGACAAGAAGATCGACAACTCCCGTATCGTTCGCGAAACCGACACACGGTGCCGGCTGGAGTACATATGTCTGACTCTGCTGGGCGCGATGTTTGTTCTGGGGGCACTGTTCTATGCCTGGCAGCAGTATCAATGGATACAGTACGGGTATCGGATCGAAGAGTCGCACCGACAGATCGAAGAACTTGCCGAGGTGGGGCGTCAGCTTCGAGTCGAGCGCGCGACGCTGGCTAATCCACAGAGGATCGACTCGATCGCCCGAACAGAATTGGGTATGGTTGGACCCGGGATCGGTCAGATCGTGACGATTGATGCGGGTTTCGACACTGCCGATCCGACGGAGCGATTCGAAACATTATTGGCTCGGAGGGAATTGGGTGGCGGGGCCCGCTGATTTCATTTGACAGCAGGGAGAGACGTCCCTTCGACCGACCTGCTGAACGGACTGCTATGGGAATGGGAGGCGCTCGAAACCACAGACGGCTCATCGCAATCGCGATTGTGATGGGCATCTGGGGCGTTGCGATTGGCGCGCGTCTCGTTTCGATTCAAGTTGTCCGGTCCGAAGACCTCAGGGGCCGCGCTGAGCGCCAACAGCAGCGCGTACTGGAAATCAGCCCCCGTCGAGGTGCCATCTACGACCGTCACGGCAATGCACTGGCGGTCAGCATCGAAGTGGACTCCCTTTATGCGGTGCCTTCGGAGGTTAACGATCCCGCGGCAACGGCTTCAATTCTTTCCGAGATACTCGATGTTCCAGCTGCATCGCTGGAATCCCGGCTCGATTCTGAGGGGTCCTTTACCTGGCTGGAACGAAAAGTCACAGCTCGGGAGGGCGCTCGGATCCGGGCGGAAAACATCGACGGCTTATACTTTCAGAAAGAGCCAAAGCGCTTCTATCCCAACCGCGGACTCGCGTCCCACGTACTCGGATTTGTCAACATTGACGATCACGGAGGCAGCGGTGTTGAATATCGCTATGACAAACTGATCGGAGGCAGCCCGGGCAAGCTCGTCGTGATGACCGATGCCCGCGGACGTAGCTTCCACAGGCTTGAACAGACCCCGACTGGTGGTGCCAGCCTGACCACAACCATCGACCAGACTATGCAATACATTGTCGAAAAAGAAATCGCGCAAGCCATTCGAGACACCGGAGCCACAGGGATGTCGGTCATCGTCATGAACCCGAACAACGGCGAAGTCCTCGCGATGGCGAACTATCCGGATTTCAATCCCAACGAATACGGACGGTCTCCGCCGCGTAGTTGGTCCAATCGCGCTATCAGTCACCTTTATGAACCGGGGTCGACGTTCAAAATTGCGACTGTCGCCGCGGCTTTCGAGGAGGATTTGACCGATCTCGAGGAGTTGATCGACTGCCAGATGGGTTCGATCATGATTTCCGGCCATCGAATCCGGGACCACAAGCCGTTCGGGGTTCTTTCGGTGCGCGAGATTTTGCAATACTCCTCCGACGTCGGCATCATCAAACTCGGTCTTCGTTTGGGTGATGAGCGGCTAGCCAGCTATATCGATCAATTCGGATTCGGTCAGCCCTCCGGCATCGATCTTCCTGGAGAAGAACGCGGTCTGACCAAACCGGCGTCGGACTGGTCGGCGATATCGGTGGGTGCCATTTCTATGGGGCAGGAGATCGCGACGACACCTCTTCAGATCGTCAACCTTGTTTCGACGGTAGCCAATGGTGGCACCCTGTACCGGCCCGTCATTGTGAAGAGAGTTGACCATCCCAGAACAGGGCCAAGTGAGGAAACTCCGTCTCTCGGTCACCGAGTCATGAGCCCGACTACGGCAGCGCTTCTTCAGGACGCGCTTCGCGCGGTCGTCGTCGATGGAACAGCGCGGCTGGCGCATATACCAGGCTACACAGTAGCGGGAAAAACGGGGACCGCGCAGAAATTCGATCCGGCAACCGGAACGTACTCCGACACGAAACACGTTGCGTCTTTTGCGGGCTACGCCCCTGCCCGAAACCCGAAGATTTCGGCCATTGTCGTCATCGATGAGCCGCAGGGTCCAGACGGAGGCGGCGAGGTTGCCGCGCCCGTGTTCAAGCGCATAATGGAGCAAATCCTTCGGTATGAATCTATAACCCCGGATTTCCCTGAAGACGGGTCCCGGCATACGGAAGAAAACGAAGAACCCGGGTTCGCGCCGCCGAGGGCCCTTCCTCCCAGCGATGTTATTGTGAGTCAGCTGGAAATCGTAGATGCCTCCCTTGAGGACGATCCCGGTTTCCCACCTGCATCGGCCGGCCAAGATACACCAGCTCATTCCGGGGCGGTCGGCATCCCAGTTCCCGCTTTCTACGGAAAATCACTACGACAGGTGGCGGACGCCAGTCTGCGGCTTGGGCTGCGACTGCAGTCGAGCGGTTCCGGCATAGCGGTGGCGCAGACTCCGACACCAGGGACGCCGGTTCCTGCAGGCACTCGCATTCAGGTTCAGTTTTCCACGACTCGCGGCGCGTTCGTTGAACCCCTTTCTACTGCCACGGGCTGTTCGACTTCTGCCGCGGGCTGTTAGTGCCCTGAGTCAGAAGTTGCGAAATAGGATTTCGCCCTGTGTTCATTCAGATGACCCTCTCTGTCGCGTTCCGCGCGTGGTCTGAACGACGGGCGACCCCGGCCACTACGGTGATAGCGGGGCCCATATGGAGCGAGGGTATGGTGAAGCAGGTCCCCCGACGGCCCGCGCCGGCCCGACGGGGCAGGTGGTCGACTTTCTGAACAACAATGCGGAGCAGTGGCCACCAGAGCAAGGAAACGATCGGAGCGCACCCGGATGAAACTGTGATGCAGCGAATTTCTGGCTCAGGGCACTGATCCACAGGAGGCATCAGATAGAAGGCAACCCGGGGGAGGATTGGCTGGAAACTGTCAGGATGGACATTCAGGATGAAATTGGACCAACTGCTGACGAACATCGACGTCCTGTCAAGATCGAGCGACGCCTGCATGGACGTTACTGGGGTCCACAACGATTCGCGCAGAGTGCGGTCCGGATCTGTGTTTGTCGCAATCCGGGGTGAACAGGCCGACGGTAACGATTTCGTCGATGAAGCCCTCGAACGAGGTGCCGCGGTTATCGTGTCCGAAGCTGCTCCGTTAGGCTCTGCGCCGTGGGTCCGGGTGCCCTCAGACCGCGCGGCGTTGGCCGCACTCGCAGCAAATTATTTTGACAGGCCGACCGACCAACTGAGTCTGGTGGGTATCACGGGCACGAACGGGAAGACAACAACAGCCCATATAGTGGCATCGATCGTCAAAGCCGCAGGCTATCCGGTCGCCAGCCTGGGCACGACTGAACATCGAGGACCCGGTTTCGGCCAGGCCGCGAAGCTCACAACACCGGAGGCGCCGGATTTGGAACAGATGTTTCGCGCCACCCTCGATTCCGGATGCGGCCATGCCGTCATGGAGGTTTCGTCTCATGCCATCGAGTTGAAGCGCGTCGAACAGTTGTCTTTCGATGTTGTCGCATTCACGAACATGAGCGCGGAGCATTTGGATTTTCATGGAGGAATGGAGGAGTACTTCAGCGTGAAGCAGAGACTGTTTACGGGATTGCGGGGAGTGCCGCCGGCCGCGGCCGTTCTTAACAGAGATGACCGGTGCTTCGAAGCGCTTAGCGAGGCGGGAAATCGGACGAGTCTGTCTTTCGGGATGAATTCCGACGCAGACATTTTTCCAAGAGTATTCAGTTTCGGTTGGCATGGACTCACAGCCGAATTCCAGACACCCCGCGGGATCGTTGGGCTGAGATCCGAACTGATGGGCCGGCTGAATCTTTACAACGTAGCTGCGGCAGTCGGAATTGGACTCGCGTTGGACCTGCCGACGACTTCGATTGTAGATGGTGTCGGAGCGCTCCGGAACGTGCCCGGCCGGTTTGAGTTCGTCGATCACGGCCAGTCTTTTCGCGTTATCGTGGACTACGCGCATACCGATGATGCTCTGGAAAAAGCCCTGACCTCAGCACGAGAAATCACAGAAGGGAAGCTGATTGTTGTTTTTGGCGCAGGGGGTGATCGTGATCCTTCGAAGCGTCCGAAGATGGGAGCGGTTGCTGCGGGCTGTAGCGATTTTGCTGTGCTCACTTCGGATAACCCACGCAGCGAAGACCCAGTTGGAATCATCCGGATGATCGAAAAAGGATTTCCCGCGAAGAGTGGCCGACACACCTCGGTTCCGGACCGGCGCGAGGCCATTCGCCTCGCGATCGAACGGGCCGAAATGCAGGACACTATTTTAATCGCTGGAAAGGGCCACGAAACGCATCAGGTTGTTGGGGATGTCCAGCTGCCGTTCGACGATCGGGCTGTTGTTGGGGAGTTGCTCGATGAACTTAACGCTCGGTGAGATATCCACTGCCATCGGTGGTCACCCGGTGGGGCACTCCGGGGTCAACGTTCGCGGGTACTCAATCGACAGTCGATCGTTAAAACCAGGGGAGTTATTTTTTGCCCTTACAGGACCGCGATTTGATGGGCATGACTACATTGACGAAGCCGCGCGCAGGGGAGCTGCGGGTGCGGTGGTCTCAGTCAACAAGAGGTGGGTTGGGATCCGGAATCTCCCCTGCATTGGGGTCGACTCTACGGTCGACGCCTTGCAGCAACTCGCGCAATCGGTGCGGCGGCGATGGGGCCGCCGGATCATTGCGATTACCGGAAGTGCCGGAAAGACGACGACCAAAGAAATGGTTGCGACCCTGCTTGGTGGAAGTTTCCGAGTGCTCCGTTCGGTGGGGAACATGAACAACGAATATGGCCTTCCCCTGTGCTTGCTGCGTGTGGAACCCGACCATGACGTGGCTGTGTTGGAGATGGGAATGTCGGCCCCGGGTGAAATTCGAAAGCTTGCCGAGATTGCAGAACCCAACGAAGGCGTGATTACCAATGTAAGCCCCGCCCACCTTGAGTTTTTTAATTCCGTCGGCGAGATTGCCGACGCTAAAGCCGAATTGCTCCAAGGCCTGGTTGGTGAGCGGCGTGCATATTTGAACAATGACGATTCCAGGGTCCGGTCGATGGCTCGCCGTTTTGATGGGGAGATCGTGACTTACGGGGTGCGTTCGGTGGCTGCGTTTCGCGCGACTCAAATAGAGTCTATGGGACTGGAAGGAATGGCGTTTGCGCTGCACCACCGTCGGCGGGACATCCGCTTTGTGCTCCCGTTGCTGGGAGTCCACAACGTGGCCAACGCCACAGCCGCGATCGGTGTTGCCGTAACGCACGGTATCGAATGGGACGATATACGGCGCGGGGTGGAAGGCATGGTGCCCCAACGCATGCGCGGTAGCGTCATCAAGTTTCGCGAAGGATTTGCGGTTATCGACGACTCCTACAACTCGAGTCCCAGGGGCCTGAAGGAAATGATTCGGACCCTGGCCAAGGTGCCGGGTTTTGAGCGCCGCATCCTCGTTGCCGGAGAAATGCTGGAACTGGGGAGTAAGGGCCAGCAATTGCATGCCGCCTGCGGCAAGGAAGCCGCCAAAGCGGGAATCGACCTCATCGTTGGAGTGGCCGGCAATGCAGACGCGTTGATCAACGGTGCCCGGGAGGCGGGGGTCGACGAGTTCCGCTTGCGTTTCGTATCCGATGCCGTTGAAGCCGGTGATTTTCTGGCCAGCACGGTGAAAAAGGGCGACCTGGTGTTGATGAAAGCGTCCCGAGGTGTGGGCCTGGAACAGGCTATCGACACCATCCGACTCTCGTTTACGAGTTTGGAGCCGTAATGCTGTACCACCTGCTATGGGAGGGAATCTACCCTTTGAGCGAGAACTGGTCCCCACTCAGTGTGCTGAACGTATTCCAGTACATTACGGTAAGGACCGCCACGGCCAGCATGACCGCGTTGCTACTCAGCCTGCTCCTGGGACCCTGGCTGATTGGAAGGTTGGGGCAGTTTCAAATTAGCCAGAACATCCGTTCTGAAGGACCCGAGTCGCATCGGTCCAAGGCCGGAACTCCGACGATGGGTGGCATAATGATCGTCGTGTCGATTGTGACATCGACACTGCTGTGGACGGATTTGACTAATCCGCTCGGATGGTTGTTGGTCGGATCCACGATTGCTTTTGGCCTGGTCGGATTCGCGGACGACTATTTGAAGATCCTGAAGAAGCGTTCGCTTGGACTGCGGGCCCGCTCGAAGATCGGTGCGCAGCTTCTAGTCGCCTGTGCCATCGGCTATATCCTGGTCGACCTTGCGGACCGCGGACTGTTCTCGACGCGGCTGACCGTGCCATTCATCAAGACTTTCACACCTGACCTCGTTCTGTCGTCGTTTGCGGGCACGCCCCTGTTCTTCCTGGCCTATCTGCCCTTTCTGCTCTTTATTGGCCTCGTCCTTGTCGGGGCATCGAACGCCGTCAATCTGACTGACGGTCTCGATGGTTTGGCGATCGGGTCGGTGTTGATCGCGTCCGGAGCGTTGACGGTTGTGACCTATGTCACTGGCCACCTCGTGTTTTCCGAATATCTGGACATTCAGTTTATTCCTCCTGTTGCTGAAGTAACGATTTTCTGCGGTTCCATGGTCGGTGCGAGCATGGGTTTCCTCTGGTACAACGCCCATCCGGCCGAAGTGTTCATGGGTGATGTGGGATCCCTCGCCCTCGGGGGAGCCATCGGAACAGTGGCGGTTGTGATCCGGCAGGAGCTCCTCCTTATTGTGATTGGCGGCGTCTTCGTCGTGGAAGCACTTTCGGTCATGGTTCAGGTCGTATCGTTTAAATGGCGCGGCAAGCGTATTTTTCGGATGGCGCCTCTGCACCACCATTTCGAGTTGGCGGGATGGACCGAATCGAAGGTGATCATCCGGTTCTGGATCGCAGCACTGCTGTTCGCTATGTTTAGCTTGTCGACTTTGAAGTTGCGGTAGCGGAACCGCAGATTATAGCGATCGTTTCGGGCTATGAAAATTCCGGGGCACTGTCAGTTCGGACTTGACTTGCGAGGCGGCCTCAATAGGGGTCTTAATCCGCCAGTTATCTATTATCCGTGCCAATGGCGGGGTGTCGAGTGGTAGTTATCGTCGGTATGGGGCGGAGCGGCCTGGCGGTATCCCGCCTCCTCCGTTCGCGCGGTCTGGAAGTGTTTGCCTCTGACGCGAACCGGGAACCGCCCTTGCGGAATGCGTTCGATCAATTGGGCATTCCTTCGGAGACCGGGAGGCACTCGATCGAGCGATTCACTCGCGCCGAAGAAATTGTCGTGAGCCCCGGCGTCCCGCTCGATATCGATGTGCTGGGCGAGGCGCGCGCTGGCGGTGTCGGAGTTGTGAGCGAGTTAGAGGTGGCTTCGCGATACTTGCTAGGGGACGTGGTTGCAGTGACGGGTTCGAACGGCAAGACGACGACAACTTCCCTGGTGGCAGCCATCCTGGCGGCCAGTGGGCGACCGGTGCAGGTTGGGGGCAATATTGGTATTGCGGTTTCGGACCTAGTGTCGGTGTCGACCCTCGAAACGATCAATGTCCTGGAAGTGAGTAGTTTTCAGTTGGACGGATCACGAAAATTCCGGCCGCGTGTGGGTGTCCTCTTGAACATCACCCCAGATCACCTAGACCGCTACCCGGATTTTGAAGCATACAGGATGGCCAAATTTAATGTGTTCAAGAACCAAACCGAGGAAGATTTCGCCGTTATAAACACGGATGATCCTCAATCGTATCCAATGCCCGTTGAAATCGCTTCGCGTCAGCGTTTCTTCAGCCGGAAGGAGCCGTTTGATCAAACGGCGGGACTCCAGGGAGAATGCCTGTCGGTTCGTGGCCATTCCGTTATTCGGACATCCGAACTCTCACTGAGAGGCTCTCACAACATCGAAAACGTACTTGCATCGATTGTTGTTGCCGACGTGTATGGCATTACACCCGAACAAATGGGTGAAGCCATCCGCAAGTTCAGAGGTGTGGAACACCGACTGGAAACGGTCGCCAAAATCGATGGTGTCGAGTTCGTGAACGACTCCAAGGCGACCAACGTCGATTCGGCAGTCAAGGCGCTGGAGGCGTTCGACGGATTGGCCGCGTTTGGGGCGAACATCATTCTAGTTGTTGGTGGAAGAGATAAGGCATCCCCGTTGGCACCCCTGGTTGAAGCGATGCACGGACGTGTCAAACAGGTTCTAACCCTGGGAGAGGCAGCTGAAAGACTGGAACATGCAATCGGCAAAGACGTGCCGACGCGGCGCGTCGCGTCCATTAGCGAGGCTGTGGACGAGGCCATCGAAATCGGACGTGCCGGCGACGTGGTCCTGCTGGCTCCTGCGTGCTCCAGCTTCGACACGTACGCCAACTACGAGGAGCGCGGCCGGGACTTCAAGAATGCCGTCCGGTCGCATATCAATGATCAATTAAAAGTTGAGAGTTAGAAGTTAAGAGCTGCGCTGATGCGATCCAGGTCGTGGGGGGACCGGCCCGGCGTTGGAGTTCCCGTGAAGTCGGAACGGGACAAAGATAGAGCACGCTGAAAGTAGGGGGCAGAAAGGGGCCGGTGGGCCCGACGCTACTAGATGTATGGCCAGAAAGCTAAAACCTGATTGGGTCCTGTTTGTCGCGACTCTGGCTCTTGTCGTCATAGGAGTGGCCATGGTATTCAGTTCGTCCGCTGTCCTGGCAAAGGAGTGGTACGGCGACCCGAACCACTTTTCCTTCCGTCATGTCATTGCGGTGCTGATGGGCCTGGTGGGCATGTTTACGTTGGTGCGAGTGGATTACCATCGTTACCGGCATCCGGCAATCGTGTTCTCTCTGCTGTCTGTCGTGACCGTATTGTTGGTGCTTGCCTACCTCTTGCCAGCGACAGCCAGCACCCACCGCTGGATCCGCCTCGCAGGTCTTTCGTTTCAGCCGGCAGAACTCGCAAAGCTTTCGATGATCGTTTTCCTGGCTTACTTTTTGGAGGCGCGAGCAGCCCGGGTCAACGAACTGAGGACCAGCCTGATTCCCATACTTTCGGTCAGCCTGCTCGTGTGTGGCTTGATCGTTCTCCAGCCCGATCTGGGAACGGCGATTTCCATCCTCGCAGTTGCCGGAATAATGCTTTTCGTGGCTGGCCTCAACGTCGGATGGCTGGCTGGAGCCGCTTTCACGGCTTTGCCAACGCTCTACTTGCTCGTCTTTCAAGTGCCGTGGCGCCGGGCGAGACTATTCGCATTTGTGGACCCCTGGTCAGATCCCCTCGACAGCGGGTTTCAGATTATTCAGTCGCTTATATCGCTGGGAACGGGCGGCATCGGCGGCATCGGTTACATGGGGGGGCAGCAAAAGCTCTTCTATCTGCCTGAACCGCATACGGATTTCATTTTTGCTGTGGTTGGAGAGGAATTTGGCTTGATTGGGACAGTGGCGATTCTGGGCTTGTTCGCGGTTTTCATGTGGCGTGGACTGCGAAGTGCTTCCAAGGCGCCCGACCTGTTCGGATCCTATCTGGCATTGGGGATCACGATGATGGTCGCCCTGCAGGCGTTCATCAATATGAGCGTGGTTTTGGGCCTGTTGCCGACCAAAGGGATTCCGCTGCCTTTCTTGAGCTATGGAGGGAGTTCGTTTCTGATCATGCTGGCCAGCGTTGGGATTCTAATGAACGTGTCTCAACATGAGAACTGAATCACAAGCGAAGGTAAGGCCGAATGGGCACTGCATAAAACCTTCCGGAGGCTCGTATCTCTTTGTTTTTACGGGACAAAAAAGTTCGACCGGTCCTAATCTGTCACTATGAAAGCGATAATCGCAGGCGGCGGCACCGGTGGCCACCTGATGCCCGGAATCGCCGTGGCGCGGGAGTTACTGAGGCGGGAACCGAGTACGCGGATACTCTTTGTCGGCGCAAACCAGGGCATCGAGAGCAGCATTGTGCCGAGCGAAGGTTTTGAACTTGTGACCTTTCCAATGGGCGGTTTGAAGCGAGTAGGGTGGGTCCGTGCGCTGTGGGGCTTCGTTGCGATGGTTGCTGCCTTGATCCGCTCACTGGGGCTGTTAGCCCGGTTCCAGCCGGACGTCGTTGTCGGTCTGGGTGGCTATGCGTCGTTCCCCGCAGTGGGTGCTGCGATTGTTCGGGGAGTACCGCGGGTCATCATGGAGCAGAACATTCTACCTGGTTTGGCGAACCGGATCTTGGGTAGGCGAGCAACGTTTGTGGCGGTGCCCGATGTTCAGGCGGCCAATCATTTTCCGGGTCGCGGTGTCGTCACGGGGAATCCGGTCCGTCAAGCGTTCAAGGCCATTGGCCCGAAAGCGCATCAACCACCATTCACCGTGTTGATCACGGGCGGTAGCCAGGGTGCTGAATCGATCAATACAGCCGTCATCGAGGCCCTGCCTCTGCTTTCGGCATGGAAGGACAAGCTGCAGTTTGTACATCAGTCCGGCCGCCGACAGGAGGCAGACGTTCGTGCGTCCTACAATGAGGCGGGCTTCGAAGCCGATGTGAGCAATTTCTTCTCGAGCTTCGAGAGTTGTTACCAGGATGCCGATATAATTGTCTCCCGGGCAGGCAATACATCCGTTTCCGAAATCCAGGTGGCAGGCCGGGCATCGGTTTTGATCCCCCTGCCTCATGCGGCCGATGACCACCAACGGCGGAACGCTCGAGCCATGGTCGATCGTGGTGCGGCGGTCATGATCGACCCTGTCGACCTGACGGGCGAAAGACTTGCAATGGTAATCATTTCCCTGCTCGGGAATCCGGAACGATTGACTCAGATTGAGGCGAAGGCGAAGGAGATGGCGGTCCTCGATGCGGAAGAACGAATTGCGGACCTGATCGAGCGCGCAGCAAAAGGTAGAAAAGGAAGTAACGAGTGACAAGAGACGAACAAGATCCGAGACACCCGTCACTCGTCCCTTAAAAAAGATGTTTCAGCGCATCAAACATGTCCATTTCGTCGGAATCGGCGGTAGCGGTATGAGCGGTATCGCCGAAGTCCTCCTGACGTTGGGTTACAAGGTCACAGGTTCGGACGTGAAGGCGACTGCTGTGACGGATGCCTTGGTGAAATCTGGCGGCAGCGTTTTTCTTTCGCACGCCGCCGAAAATGTCATGGGAGCGCATGTTGTCGTTCGATCTGCAGCAGTGGGGCCAGACAATCCGGAGTTGACTTCAGCCGAAGAGCAGAAGATCCCGATTATTTCCCGAGCCGAGATGCTGGCCGAATTGGCGCGTCTGAAGTACACGACCGCAGTTGCGGGCACACATGGCAAGACTACGACGACGTCGATGATAGCGACAATTCTGGACTGCGCGGGCCTGGATCCTACTTTTGTGGTCGGTGGGCGATTGAATACGATGGGTCGGAACGCCCGCATTGGGAGCGGAGAGTTCATAGTTCTCGAGGCCGACGAAAGCGATCGGTCCTTTCTCATGCTGTCGCCGACTATCGCAGTGGTGACGAACGTGGAGGCGGATCATCTGGACAACTACCGCAACCTCGATGACATCCTGGACGCGTTCGTTGCTTTCGTCAACAAGGTTCCCTTTTACGGCGCCGTCGTCCTTCCCTCTGATTGCCCGGGAGTTCGGTCCGTGGCGGATCAGATCAAACGACGCAGGATCACATTCGGGGTATCACCTGGTGCCGATGTCGCGGTCTCGGACTGCGTATTTGAAAAACTGAATTCCCGCTTCGTTCTGTCCTACAACGGGGGCCGGCGGCAGGAATGCGCGCTCCGGGTGCCCGGAATGCACAACGTTCTCAACGCGGCCGCTGCGTTCGCGGCGGCGCTGGAAATGGGTGTGGGGCCGGACACCATTGCCGATGGCCTGGAAGCATTCGGCGGCGTGGAGCGCCGCTTCGAGATCAAGTCTGGGGGTCCAGTGACTGTGATCGATGACTACGCGCACCACCCCACGGAAGTGCGCGCGGTCCTAGTCGCGGCGCGTAATGGAGGGTTCAAGAGAATCCTGGTGGCTTTCCAGCCTCACCGGTATAGCCGGACCTACCATCTGTTCGAGGATTTCGCACGGGCATTTGATCAGGCCGACACGGTTCTGATCACTGAGATTTATTCTGCGGGTGAGGTCCCCATCGAGGGTGTGACATCGTCGGCGCTCGTGGAACGCATGAACGCGCGGGGTTCGTGTGAGGCTCTTCACGCGCCTGACCTGGAGACCATCGAGACGTACATGAGGGAAAAGGCTCGCCCGGGAGACGCCATCCTGATTCTTGGAGCCGGCAACATTACCCATCTTGCAGACCGGTTGGCCAAGTTTGAACCTATGAAGGTGACGCATGAATAAGAACCGCATACAGAGATGGGCCCGGCTGGTTCAGTCTCGTTCTATTAAATCAAAGTCGGGTGCGAACGCTGGGATGAACAGCTATCTTCGCTTTGCCGTCTGGCTCCCTGTGTTCTTGGGCCTTGGTTTCGGAATTTATCAAACCATGGGTTACTTCTACGAAACCGAACGTCTCGAACTCCGGGGAATTTCTGTGTCCGGCTTACAGCAGGTCTCTGAAAACGAAATCTTTGCGCGCATCGGGTACGGGCCCGGAACCAATGTCTTGCAGGTGGACCTGGAAGAGACCCGAAAAGCGGTTGAGGAAATTCTGTGGGTGCGGCATGCGACGATTCAGAGGGTATGGCCGAACGAAATCGTCATTTCGGTGGTCGAACGGCGGCCGATCGCGCTGGTCCGAATCAGTTCCGAAATCTTTCAGGTGGACATCGAGGGTGTCGTCCTGTCACCGGATCCGCTGACCGAAATCCACGCGCCCATTCTCGACGGACTTCATGACGGTGATCTCGAGGGTAATAAAACCAAAATCAATATCTACCGCGAGATTGTTGAAGCGATCGGTGAGAGTAAGTTGTCCGAGGTTCACGTTGCTGAATCCGGCGAGGTGTCCGTAGTCGGGACCGACCATCCCATACTGATCGACCTGGGTTTGTCCAGTCATCGTGATCGTTGGGAGAAGTACGTCGGATTGAGTGTTCGAATTCACGAAGACTACCCTGACGCTTTCCGTGTTGACCTGCGCTTTCGAAATCAGGTCATCGTTCAAACCAGAGAGAATGAGCCGGCTGGAAACATCATATGGGGCGAAGAGACAAAACTATTGTAGGGCTCGACATCGGCTCGACCAAGGTTTGCACTCTGATTGCAGCTGCGCACAACGGTGGCATGGAATCAGTCGGTTTTGGCAAGGTTGACTCCAAAGGACTCAAGAAAGGCGTCGTCGTTAACCTGGAAGCCTCCGTTGAGACGATCAAGCGGAGTGTCCACGAAGCCGAGATCATGGCCGGTTCTGAAGTTGATGAAGTGTTCGTGGGTTTGGCAGGGCCGCATATTCGCAGCTTCAACAGCAAAGGCGCCATACCGATTTCGAAACACTCGCGTGAGATAGTGCGAGAGGATGTCCGGCGCGTCATTGAAATGGCCCGGGCGATCGCCCTCGCGCCTGATCGCGAGATCATTCACATCATCCCGCAGGAATTTGTCGTCGATGACCAGGATGGCATCGGAGACCCGCTTGGAATGGTAGGCACTCGTCTGGAAGTGAATGTTCATATCGTGACGAGCTCGGTGACTGCTGCCCAGAACATAGTTACAGCCGTGAACCGCAGCGGATTGGAGGTGGCCGATACCGTCCTGGAGTCCCTTGCGGGAGGCGAGGCAGTATTGAGCGACGATGAAAAGGAGCTGGGTTGCGTCCTCATCGATATCGGGTGCGGTAAGACCAGTGTGGCCGTGTTCCACCATGGAGCGGTGCGCCACACCGTCGTTCTTCCCATCGGCAGCGATCACTTCACCAGCGACATAGCCGTCGGACTGCGAACTCCGATTCCTGAAGCGGAACGGCTGAAGCAACAGTTTGGTTGCGTATTGGCCTCTATGGCAGACGACGAAATGGCGATTGAGCTTACCGGAGTCGGGTCGCGGCAGACGCGGACCATCGGTCCGAGGTTATTGAGCGATGTCCTTCAGCCGCGAGCTGAAGAAATCATTCATTTTGTTCGTGATGAGATCCGCGGTGCGGGCTACGAGCGTCAAGCGGGCGCGGGAGCGATTCTGACAGGTGGTGGCTCCCTGCTCAGAGGTCTCCCGGAGCTTACTGAAGAATTGCTGGACCTGCCTGTAAGACTCGGTCTACCGGAGGGCTTTACCGATGCTCGACTTCGTGATCCTGAATACGCAACGGTTGTCGGTCTCGTTACTTATGGCCAGAAAAGACGAAAGACCGGCGAGTTTCATGAGCAATCCGGATCCGCTTTCAAACGGATGATGTCTCGAATCCGGGGTCTGATCTGATTGCCGTGAACTAATTGGAAAAAGGGGGAACCCGTGTCGAAGAACGTGACTGCTGAGAATCCTGTCAGGTTTCTTTTTGATGAGGAGCGACCGGTGGGTGCCTGCATCAAGGTAATTGGTGTCGGTGGTGGTGGGTCGAACGCTGTAAATCGCATGATGGAAGCGGGAGTGGAGGGCGTCGAGTTTCTCGTCGCGAACACCGACCTCCAGGCCCTCCAGAAATCACGGGCCCCGGTGAAAATTCAGATTGGAGCGAAACTGACCAAGGGTTTGGGGGCTGGAGCCAATCCTGAGATTGGGCGAGACGCTGCGTTGGATGACACAGAAAAGATTATCGAGGCTCTCGATGGTGCCGACATGATCTTCGTAACTACGGGTTTGGGAGGGGGTACCGGGACCGGAGCCGCCCCTATTGTCGCGAATCTGGCGGCAGAGCTGGGCGGCCTGACCGTTGCAGTTGTCACCAAACCGTTCGCGTTTGAAGGTCGAAAGCGGATGACACAGGCGGATCTCGGTCTGGCTAACTTGCAAGAATCCGTGGACACTGTGATCACGATTCCGAACGAACAATTGTTGTCAACGCTCGAGCGCGGAACGAGCCTTTTTGACGCGTTTCACATTGCGGACGACATTCTGCGGCAGGCGGTCCAGGGAATCTCGGACTTGATCACCGTTCCAGGGTTAATCAACCTGGACTTTGCCGACGTCAAGACAGTCATGCACGGCATGGGAATGGCTCTTATGGGGACTGGTGTGGCCAGCGGTGACAACCGTGCTGTTGAGGCTGCGCGCCGGGCGATTTCGAACCGATTGTTGGAAGAAGGTTCCATCAAGGGTGCCCTGGGAGTGTTAATCAACATTACGGGTGGCAACGACCTGCTGCTGCACGAGGTCAGCGAAGCTGCCGGTATCATTTACGAAGCGGCTGACGGCGAAGCCAACATCATATTCGGCGCGGTTCGGGACGAGCGCATTGAGGACGAAGTGAAAATTACGGTCATCGCCACTGGCTTCGACCGCAGCGTTTCAGACCTTTCGCAGCGGGAGGTGCCCCGCGCCGAGCCTGAACGACCGGATTTGGAGATCCCAGCGTTTCTCCGGCGGGCTTGGGATTCCCCCGATCTTCCGAACACCTGAGAAAGGGGTGATATTGCCCCGACGAGGTGTCCGATGGCGAAAGATGGACGGCGGCGATTCAGCCGCGAACTCAAGCTACCACACACTAGCAGGCTGATCTAGTTGGTATGATGGGATTCATTGCCGGATAGTGCGGTGATGGTTTAAACCGACAGGAAGTCTGAAAGAACGACCGAGCGTTTGTCATGTGCAGAACTCTAGCAGCCCGTGGCAGAAGTCCCGAGGGCTGCGTTACGGCCAAACGGGACCGGATTCTAGGAGATGACGACGAGACAATGCGCATTCATTGGGAGGAGTCGGCGACAACGAAGACGGTCCCGTTTCGCCGTAACCCTTTGGGCGCAGGGGGGCCACCGACGTATCAAACGGAGGCCGCAGGCGCCCCGCAGGCTTTGGCGTTCGTCGGTCACGATGAAAAGACGGCGCCTGCGGCCTCGGTTTCAAACCTCGGTGCCCACTCCTCACTTCGCGCCTGCAACCCGAAGACCCCTGCGCGCGGTCCTCGGGACTTCTGCCACGGGCTGCTAGACACAGGACACTACGAATTCTTGGGTCGTATCTGTTTCGTGACCTTCGGTTCTTCGTCTGGATAGGCCTTCTCTGCCATCCATCACCGGCTGTGCCTTTATAATCTCTCCATGAAGGTTGCCGATCTCGCCGACAAACTGTGCGCCATTGTGGGTCGTCCGTATGTTCTGACAGACGCCGAGTCCATTCGGGAGTACAGCTCGGATGCGACGAAACGATTTCATCCAGCGGATGTGGTGGTGTTTCCTGGGACAGCTTCGGAAGTTTCCCGTATCGTTGTCCTGGCCAATACAGAACGGATTCCGCTCGTATCCAGAGGCGGTGGCGTGGGGTATGCCGGCGGAGCGATACCGGTTTCCGGCGGCATCGTCGTTGCTATGCGACGACTGAACCGGATTCTCGAGATCGATCCTGTGGATCTCGTTGCCGTTGTCGAACCCGGAGTGATCACAGGAGATCTGCATGCGGCTGTAGAATCCCGGGGACTGTTCTATCCACCAGACCCCGCAAGTCTCGCGCAATCCACAGCTGGAGGCAATGTAGCCCACAACGCCGGCGGCCCCCGCGCTTTTAAGTACGGAGTGACACGACAGTTTTTGCTGGGCCTGGATGTCGTTCTTCCGACCGGTGAGCTCATTTCGACAGGAGGGAGAGTCGTAAAGAATGCGGTTGGTTACGATCTGACCGATTTGATGTGCGGTTCGGAAGGAACGCTCGGGATCATTACAAGAATTATCTTCCGACTGTTGCCGCGTCCGGAGGCTGCCCGGACGTTGATGGCCTTATACGCCAAAGTGAAGGATTGCGCGGAATCGGCAAATCGACTCATCGAGCGGGGCATCGTCCCTTCAAAGCTGGAGTTTGTGGATAGGCCCTCCGTTGCGGCCCTCCGAAATTATGTTCAGGATGAGGGGATAGAAACGCCTGTTGATCTACCCGACGGTGTGAGGGCATTGCTGCTCGTCGAAGTGGACGGCGATATGCCTTCGGTCGATAGCGATCTGCGACGCGTCCGCGAAGTTCTGGAACCGGATGCCACTCGCGTGATCGAGTCGGACATCGGAGATGAGCTCTGGGAACTCCGGAGGTATCTGTCTCCTGCCGTGGCACGCATCCGGCCAAATAAAATCAACGAAGACATCGTCGTCCCGCGTCGGCGGATTCCCGACTATCTCGAAGCAATGGAGCGACTCGAAGTTGAATGTGGCCTACCCATTGTTTGCTTCGGTCATCTCGGCGACGGCAACATCCATGTCAACTTGATGCTGGATGGTTCCGATCCCGATCAAATCGAACGAGCCGAAGTCGCGAAGTTGAGGGTGTTCGAGCTGGCCGTGGAGATGGGCGGAACGATTTCCGGCGAACATGGAGTGGGAATCATGAAATCTCCGTTCCTTGGTTTGGCTCTGAGTCCGGCGGCCATCGCTGCGATGAAGGCCGTCAAGCTGGCTCTGGATCCGAACGGCATCATGAATCCAGGCAAGATCTTCACATGAGGATCGCCGTCAAGGCCGGACTTCTCGATGAGATCGTCAGCCATGCCCGGGATTGCTTTCCGGAAGAGAGTTGCGGGTTCCTCGTCGGCCGGTCCGGCAGCATTGAACGATACGTGCCGGCCCCGAACGCGCTTCGAAGCCGAACGGCCTTTGAAGTGGAACCCCAGTTCCTGTTTGATTTATTCCGGAAACTCAAATTTAGGGGCGAAGATCTGCTGGCCATTTGCCACTCCCACCCGGCGGGGCCGGCCCAGCCGTCGGCCCGCGACGTGGCCGAAGCGCACTATCGGGAATGCGCATATGTGCTCGTTTCACTGGCCGGCACGGAACCGGATATTCGAGCCTACCGGATTGTCGGCCAAGAGGTCCTCGAAATGGAACTTCATGCTATAGTCTAGGAAACTCGGCTCTTTCCTGAGTCTCTCGCTGGAGGTCCAGATGCGTTTCCTGCTGATTACCTTGCTGTGGACAGCACCACTTTTGTCCCAGGATCCTGAGGCATCCCAGGACGTGGCATACGCCATGAGGGCTGACGCCAATCTGTTTTTTGGACAGGGCGAGTCAACGGGGACAGATTACTACGACGTCACAATCACGAGCCAACCTTCCGACGGTGTGCTGATCAAGCTGCCCTATACGCTGAAAGGCGGGAAGCTCACGTTTGATCTGCATCACCGCGTCGGCTTGTCTGCTGACTTTGGCCTCCCAGCGGAAATCATGACGGTCGTCGAAGTCGTGACCGGTGGTACGAATCGGCTTGGAACGTACACGATGCTGGACATGATAGGTGAGGACGCGGAGTTTGACGAGCAGATCGAGCGGGCCAGCGATGCCGAAATTGATCGGTATGTTACGCCAATGTCTCGAAAAACAATCACCATCAACACGCAGCCCGGACCTCAGTCCATCAGCATCGTCGGACGCAATCTGAACATCGTGCGCCGGGGAACGACGACTCAAGTGAATACGCCGGGGACGCGAATCGCGATGGTCTCGAACATCGTGTTCGAGGAAGTTCGAGAGATCAATCCACTCCGCCCAAGCATCCCCGAATAGGAACCGGCCGGGATTCTGCTAGACATTTTCCGCTGTCGCCGCGGCTTTGCGACTCTTGCGGCCCGCTGCGGCAAGCTCGTATGCCTTGATCGCCTTTTCCGCTGCCGTCTTCCAGGAAAACTTCGCTACCTGTAACAGGCCCTTTTCTATGGCCGCCTGCCGTAGCACCTGATCGACCAGCAGTTGTTTGATCGCCCGCGCGATCTCGAAAACGTTCTCGGGGTTTACGAGAATAGCCGCATCGCCGAGTACTTCAGGCAGAGAGGATGTGTTCGAAGCCACGACTGGGGTTCGGTTGGCCATTGCTTCCAACGGTGAGAGGCCGAAACCTTCATAGAGTGAAGGCGAGGCGAATGCAACAGCTGCTTCGTAAAACACCTGAAGGATCGAATAGGGAACGAAACCGAAGAAACGTACATCCTGCTGGACGCCGCTTCGAACGACCGTCAATCGAAGGTGCTGATGATTGCTGAGTTTGTCGCCAATGACAATGAGCTTCAAATTTTTGTACTTCTTGTGGCCACCCAGTTCGCTTTTTAAAACCGCGAACGCCTCGATCAGACGGTCGACGTTCTTGTGTGGCTTGATCTGCCCCGCATACAAAATGAAGGGGTTCTTCAGCTGGTAGCGTTCCAGGACCTGCATCTGTTCGGCAGGAGCGTGGGCCACGGAAAAGCGTCCATCCAGGGCATTGTGTGCAACGGACGTCAGGGGGGTCTGCAGGTCGAAGATGCCGATCAAATCCTGTCGGGTTGACTCCGAGACCGCAATGACGTGAGCTGCGGAACGGACAATGTGCTTCGTGTACAGATAGCGACGGTAGTTCTCAAACTTCGATGAATCCTCTTGGGGGAACAGGAGATGGACGCAGTCGTGAATAGTGACGACTAGTCGGCACGGGACCATCAGCGGGGCCTCGTAATGGGGAGCATGGAAGACGTCAATACGGTGCTTCCGCAGCTTGAAAGGGATGCGGACGTGTAGATTCCAAGGGCTATTGTCCTCGGGAACGTTGATCGGATCGAAATTCTTTCCTAGTGGCCCGAGCTCGA
>CBDCFM010000011.1:0-40176 GCA_965216035.1 Terriglobia bacterium | reverse complement strand
GACCGCAGCGACTGCATTCGAACCTGACCCATCATAGAACCGTAAAGATGAGGAGAGCGTAATGGCAAACGAGGAAGACTGGCAAAAGAAGATGAGAGAAGCCAGCGCCGGGGCTGTGGAAAAGGCCAACGAGCAGACCCAGGAAGAACTCAATGAGATTTCAGCGCAAGGCGACGCGTTGCGATCGATCGCTGAAAACCTCAAGCTGACTGATCAAGAAACCTACGACAAGTTAGTCGCAATCGTTGAAGAAGCAACCCGGAAGAACGAGTCAATCGCCGATGTGATAGGTCATATCAAGGCGCTCGGCGAGGCTGGGATCAAGTTTGCTGCGAACATCTCAGGCGGAGTCGGTCTGGCTGTTTTGAGTTCTATCCTGAAGCGCTAGTTAGTACCCAATTCCAAGCGGTGACTCCAACTCAGGCATCGGCTTTGCTCCTACGAAAACGGTACCCCCACTTCGGCCACGGGCGGATTGTACTTATTTCAGTTGCTTCCCGGTTCCGAGCGGTATAAAAACATTTGCCTCCTCAGTAAAATCTGTGGGCGACATCGGGTTCCGGTAACGCTCCAAGCGTGTGGTAGAGAGCGACTTGGGCAGCTCTAAAGGTCCGAAAACCATACGCTTTTCTGGTGGTCACTTTCGCTTTGTTGTTGAAACCTTCGACGATGCCCCCGGCAATCCGCTTTTTGGCACGGAACCAGTTGAGCAGGAGTTCCCGGTGGGAGCGGAGCATGCGCGCCACCTTTTTCATGGGCTCGATCCGGGATCGCATCGTCCGCCGGCACCAGGCATCCATGAATTGACCGGCCCAGTAGGGCGACGTGTACTCCCAGAAGAACTGGAAGTCCTCCTTGAGCAGAAAGCTCCGAACGGTCCGCAGGTTGTACTGGAGCAGGTCGGCCAGCTTGATGTCTTGCTTGTCGGTTCGGTTCTGGGGGCGCTTGAGCAAACACCACCGGGAGTGTTTCAGGATCGGCTCCAATCCCGCGGCTTTCATATCCCGGGATTCCTGGGCTCGAACCTCATCGATGGCCTTATTCATGTGCATGGCGATATGAAACCGATCCAGAACATGCAGGGCCGTCGATGCTTTCTTGGAAATCACCTTCAGATACGGCTTCCACATGTCGCTGCACACGAACTTCAACTCGGCGGCGCGCTCGACTCCGAATTGCTGGAAGAAGCGCAGCAACGTTTTCACCGTGCGATCCCGGCCGACCCAGAGCAGCCGCTTGGAATGCCGGTCGATCTGGTAGACCACCGTCAGGTACTTGTGCCCCCGGCGCCAGAGAATCTCGTCCACGCCAATCGCGGTCACACCCTCCAGGTCCCGGTGCGCCAGCCCCCAGCCGACGATCCATTCCACAGATCGAAACACCTTCTCCCAGGAAGTCCGGAAGATGTCGGCAACCTCCTGCCAGGACATCCGCCGCGCCCAACCGGCCAGAAATTGCATATACGTCCGCGTCAAGGTTTGCTTACCCTCGGCCCAGGGCACCGATTCGACCTTCACGCCACAACGCCTGCAATCCACACGCCGCATCAGATACACGAAGAACACGGGAAAGCCCCACAGCGGCACAAACTCGAACAGGCGGGCCTCCAGCGTGTCGTAACCCGGTCCCGCACGCCCGCAGCCCGAGCAGACCGGCCGGCTGTTGCGTCGTGGAAATATCTCCACCAACAGTGCCGTCTCGCCCCCGATTCGTTCCCATCGCACTGCTCCGTAGACAAAGGACTTGAACTTCTGCACTCGATTCAGAATAGTCTTCACTTGCACCCTGGTCTCGTCTCTCCTGCTTTGGATTTGTTTGGTGCAATACCAAATACAGGATTCGAGCCAGGGTGTGCTACATCCCTTTCGTTCTCATCGTCGGTTTCTCCTCATCCCGGCCTGTGTGGAAGTGTGAATCGGCCCCACGTCTTTTCCGGCCGATTCAAGTCGCTGTGGAAATCCGCGCGTCTCCACTTTCCACAGGCCACTCATTTGCCCGTTTCTACCCACAGATTTTGCCGAGGACCCCATTGTTTTAGTCTCCTGTCGAAAAGACTTGCTTGCCCCACACTCCAAAGAAAACCGTTTGGTTGAGTTTCAATCTATCGAATCCGTTCGACGACGTCGTCGCCGCCAACCGTGAAAGCGCCGGTTCGAACCTGAACGCGGTTCGTGTCCAGCGTTCCGTTCGGCCCGGCGGACATGACGTATGCATGGTCTGTAAAGCCCGTCCGGGTCAGCCCTTGCGCAGTGACCAGATACGCGTTGCCCCAGGGATCCGCGGTGATGCTCAGGTAGGGGCCTCGATACGCCACCCTGCCTCCGCGGCCGGTAGTCGGAAGACTCAGCTTGTTGGTGTTCAGGTAGTCGTCCAGGTCGAGGGTCGTCAACGCGCCAAGCGTCCAATCCGCTCCGTCGGTGGGGTTGTCGCCGACACCGACTAAGGTGGTGCCGGCGGCAGTATCGCTGTTTGCATTCGTGATATTGGTGTAGATCGGAAACCGCGACGTGTCGCGCTGGTAAACGAGGATCGCCGCCCCGATCGCCCTCACGTCGGCCGCGGCCCGGGTCTCACGCGCCTGGTCGATATATCCGGTAACCAGCGGTGTCAGTATAGCGGCCAGTACGGCGATAACTGCCAGGACCACTGCCAGTTCGATCAGTGTCATACCTTTCATTGTCTTAGTCTCCCAATCGAAAGAGAATTGCTTTCACCACCGCTCCGAAAAAATCGCTGGTCGCATTCTGCCGCAACCGACAGCATCTCAGCGCTGCGATGCCGGGGCAGGCCCCGGACCGCAACGGTCCCAAATCGGTTAATTAATCCGGAACGCGATGTCGTCGTCGCCCACGGTGAAGGCGCCGGTCTTTGCTTGTGTCTTGTCGGTGTCCAAGGCTCCATCAGGACCAGCCGAGATCACGAAACCGATGTTGGCGCTGGACCTCTCGAGTTCGTTGATGTTCACCACGAAGGCGTTGCCCCACGGATCGGCACTGATTGAATCCAGGTACGGTCCGCGATATGCAGTACGTCCACCGCGCGCCGTGGTCGGAAGGCTCAGCTGGTTCTGGTTCAGGTATGTGTCGATCAGATCGGTGGTGTTCATTCCCGACAGGATAAAGTCGGAGGCCTCGTCTCCCGGAACGTCACCGTCTCCCAGCAAAACCTCCCCAACCGAGGTGTCGGCGGTGGCGTTGGGGGCGTCAGTGTAAATCGGGAAGTGTCCCGTGTCGCGTTTGTGTAGCAGGTAGCTCTGACCAATCGCCCGCACGTCGGCTTCGGCCCGGGTTTCGCGGGCCTGGTCGATATAGCTGGTTACCAGCGGCGTCAGGACTGCCGCCAGGACGGCGATTACCGCCAGGACCACTGCCAGTTCAATTAGTGTGAAGCCTTTGGCTTTCATCTTGTGTTCCCCTTTCCGTGTCCTAAATTTGTAGTTTTCTGGTCGTTGAAATCGTCAAAAGCCCAATTATTGAATCCGAAAAATAATGTCATCCCCGTCGGCTTCGAATGACTCGCTCAATTGGTCGAATCGTGTTTCGATTGTGCGGTTTGCGCCAGCCGAGAGCACGACCACTGCCACACGTCCGCCAGTCGGGATCGCCAGTCCTTCCCTCACGAGATCGACTCCCTGAAGCGTGAGAAACTGCACATTTACCAGGTATCTATCCGCCCAGGGGTCTCCGACGGGCACGTTGGAGAAATAAGGTCCGTTCCAGCCCTTCTGCCTGTTGAACGAAATCTCGCCGACGCGTGGATAACTCGGTCCCGTGCCGTCGGGCTCATTCATCATCAGATGATTCTCCAGCAGGTCTCGCTCGTCCGCATCGGTCGGCCAGGTGTCCGTCTCGTCGATCGCGTCGTCGCCTTCGGTCTCCAGCACGAAGAAAACGTCGTCGGCTGGAGTCGTCGCTAGTCCGGACTTGAAGGCCGGGGCAACGCCGGTGTCCTGCATGAAGCTGTGCACCGCCATTGCGATCTCGCGTACCTCACCGGCTGCTCGCGCTTCATTCGCGTCCTGAAGGCGATCCAGCCCGGATCCGACCACCACGCTGGCAAGCGTCGCCACGATGACTATCACAAGGACTACTTCCAACAGGCCATTGGCAACCCCTCGATTATCAGCGAATGTGTCTCGTAGCGTCATCGTTCTCAACCTCGCTATACTGGAAGCAATTCGTCGGCCATTGTTAACGTACTGAAAACAAAATGGTTAATATCGAAGGCTCTACGAGAATCGTTGATGAGGGTCCACTGAATCTACATATTTCGTGGCAACCCCTCCAATTGCTTTGGGTTCGTTTGCCACGGGCTGTTGGAGACACGGGCGTCCTGGAGTGAAGGGGGTCGGGGAAGAGGGGACTCATGCTTAAAGGCAGTGAAATCAGTTATTTGCGAGAAACACTAGCCCAGGTCGCGGTCGGATGAGACCTCCTCGGCAACCTTTATCCCGTACTTCTTCACTTTGTACCAGAGGACCCGTTCCGTAATTCCGAGCATCTTGGCGGCCTTTCGCTGCACTCCGTCGCATCGATCCAACGAGTCCACGATCAATTGCCTTTCGACATTCCGCACCGTTTCATTGAGGTTCTGCGTCCCACCGGTGACTATCCGCGGGCCTTTGTCGTCGACCTGCCGGCTGATATGAGGTGGCAGGTACTTCGAAATCAGGACGTCGCCGTCGGCGATGAGAACCGACCGTTCGACCGTGTTCTTCAACTCCCGCACGTTCCCGGGCCAGCGGTACTCGATAAGCCGATTCATGGCGTCTGAGGAGATGGATTGGACCGACCGTCCAAAGCTGCGATTGGCATGTTCGAGGAAATGTTCCGCGAGGATCGGGATGTCCTCGATCCGTTCCCTCAGCGCGGGCGCATTCACGGAGAACAGGTTCAGCCGGTGGAACAGGTCTTCGCGGAACCCCCCTTCCTGGACCGTCTTGGTGAGATCCCGATTCGTCGCGGCGATGACCCGCACGTCGATAGAAATAGGCCTCACGCCTCCCAGTCTCTCGAACTCCATTTCCTGCAGGATGCGCAGGATCTTCGCCTGGGCCTGGAGGTTCATGTCACCGATTTCATCGAGAAAGATTGTCCCTTTGTCGGCGAGTTCGAACTTTCCGATCTTGCGTTCGGTCGCGCCCGTGAAAGCTCCCTTTTCGAAACCAAAGAGCTCACTTTCCAGCAATCCTTCCGGAATGCCCGCGCAGTTGAGCTTCACCATTGGCTTGTTGGATCGGGGGCTGTTCTGATGGATGGCTCTGGCGATTAGCTCCTTGCCCGTGCCCGTTTCCCCCCAGATCAAGGTCGTCGCCGTCGTATCGGCCACGCGACTGATCAGGTGCAGCACCTCCTGAATCGCCCCGCTCTTACCGATGATGTTTTGAACCCGAAACGTCTCGCTGACCTGTTCCTTTAACGTTCGGAGATCCCGTTCCAGTTGCCGCCGTTCGAGCGAGCGCTTCACGACGATCTCCATCTCCTCCATCTTGTACGGTTTGACGAAATAGTCGTAGGCGCCGCGCTTGATCGCATCGATCGCCATTTCGTTGGAACTGAGCGCAGTGATCATCAGGATTACGACGGATGGATCGATTTCCTTGAATTTCGAGATTGCGTCGATACCGCTGATACCGGGGAGCTGGATGTCGAGCAGGATCAAATCAAACGGCTGCTGTTTAATTTGCTTTAGACCGGTTTCCGCGTCCCCGGCCTGGGCGACCGAATAGCCCCTCTTGGACAGTGCCTCCCTTAGAACAAACCGGGAGACTTCTTCGTCGTCAACTATGAGGATCGATTGCTTCATCGTTTGCTGACCGCTAGTGTGTTGCGGTCACCCACGTCTCGTCAGGAAACCGCAGCATCCATTCGATCCGACGATTCCGACACGCCGGAATCCGCCGGGAGCAATATCCTGAACAGTGTGCCTCCGACCGGATCGCTTTCGACGTGAATGGTTCCTTCATGGGCCTCCACAAGTTGTTTCGCGATTGCCAGTCCCAGTCCCGTACCTTCTTTCTTCGTTGTGAAGAAAGGTACGAACAGTTTTTCGATGTTCTCCGGCGGAATATAGGAACCCTCGTTGTGAAACTCAACCATCAGGGTCGTCTGGTTTGGTTTCGCTGGATTCAGGAAATGAACCGGGCGGACCCGGACCGTGATCGTGCCGGCGGCCGGGGTCGCTTCGCATGCATTCTTAAAAATCCCGGTGAAGACCTCGATCAATTTGCTTCGGTCGCCACGGACTGAATATTGTTGATCGGGATACTCTTCGGTGAGTTCCAGACCCCCAGCGATCAGGGAGTTTCGCGAGTAGGCGATGGCTTCACGGACGATCGTAATCGGGTCTTCGACTTTCGAGGTGTCCGTCTGGACCGAGGCATACGTGAGAATGTCCTCGACCATGGAGTTCAGCCGTTCGATCGAGGCGACGATCGTCTTCAGGTATTCCTGCTGGGGTGCGTCGTCCGGTAGATCTTCCGCGGTCAACTCGGCCAGACTTCGGATATAACCCAACGGGGTTCGAACCTCGTGTGCCATGCCGCTGATCGTGCTGCCGAGGGACGCCAGAACGTCTATCCTGCGCAGCTGATCTTTCAAGCGGCTGAACTCCTCAATGTTGCGGATCATGACGACCGCGCCGATGGATTCGTCATCGCGTCCGGTTACCGGAGATGCCGTGGCCCGCACGTAAACGTCCCTTCCAGACAGGGTTGAGATCAAGATATCCCGTGTCCTGTAGGATCCTTTCGTCAGGGCGTCATCAATTATTTTGAGAATCTGAAAATTTCCGGTGCTGCCGACAAACAACTCCGTGTATGTCTTGCCGAGGTATTCTTCGCGTTTGATGTCCAGCAGTTGTTCGACGGGCGCGTTCAAGAACGCAACCGTCCGATCGGAGTTCAGGCTGATGATTCCTTCGCTCATTTGCATGAACAGGTCGGCCGACTTCAGATACCCTTTGAGCGGCACGAACGTCTGGTTGTACAGGTTCGATAGCGAGGTGATCTCATCGTCTGCCGTGAGTACATCTTCAGAAGCGGGGTCTTGTCTCAGATCCCGGATCTCTCCGATCATCTGCTCGAGCGGACCTACGATATAACGCGAGATGGCCAGCGCTGTCGCTGATGCGACGAGCGCAATCAGCAGTACCGCGACCTTCAGGGTCATGATCAGCGGCCTTAGATCGTCGGGACTGTCGATGCGAACAATTCCCGCCTCGATCATCCCGATCGGCAGGAAGCCGGCCGCGAGCGTGAAACACGCCACGACCAACGGAATGCCGAGCATGAGCCGAAATCGATATCTGGACCTGATCATAATTTACCCACGCCGAAGTCAACCGCCCGTATGCCTCACAGTTTGCAGCGCGAGGACCCCTTCCTGCAAGGCCTTCCACAACTTTTGAGTTCTAGGTAACTTGTCGCTCAGCCCAGCAGAATGCTGGTTAATGCGCACCTAGTGTAGTCCGTCACAGTTAATGTAACTTATTCAGCTTTCGCACCTAGGCTGAGCCACGGGCCGAGAGCTTGAGGCCTGGAGTCTATGCCCCGGGCTTTCAACAGGAGGCCGGCGACCATCCCAAAAACTCCCGTGAACACCATCGCGGTGACGATACCCGAACACCAGCCCACAAAGGATCCGATCATAGCCGCGTATTTCCAGTCGCCACCCCCCACCTCTTTCTTCCGCGCGGCCTCGATCAACGCCTCGTGACGATCAGAACTCCGCCACCGAACACCAGTCGACGATCAGAACTCCGCCACCGAACACCAGTCCAATTAGCGAACCGGCCAGGGCCGAGAGCTTGAGGCCTGGAGTCTATGCCCCGGGCTTTCAACAGGAGGCCGGCGACCATCCCAAAAACTCCCGTGAACACCATCGCGGTGACGATCCAAAGGGCAGGACGAATGCCGCCAGAATCGGTCCGGCGATCGTTCCCGGAACCGTCACCCAAAGAGGAATCTGGTGCGTGCGGAAGTCGAACAGGGCGACCCCGATGAGAACCGTTCCGAAGCTTCCATAGGTGAGTAACAGGAGTGAGGTCTCGCCGAGCTTAAAAGCCAGAGACAGCATGAAAAGTGCCGACGCGCCGATCGTAAAGTGTTGTTCGAAGCTGAATTGCTGTTTGGAGTAACGGCCGACGATTCGGTAAACGATCCAGCCGGCGATCGTGCCTGCAGCGCCGAGCAGGATCGGGAACAGGATGTTCAAGGCTCCTTCCGGGATAATTCCTGGATCTTTTTCTCGACCTCGATCACCCGTTCCGGGTAAAGACTGGAACCAAGCTCGAGGAAAAGTTGAAAATGTTTGATTGCGCTTCCGTTTTCTCCTTGTTCTTCGAATATAAGGGCCAGGTTGTAGTGCGCCTCTACCAACGAGGGGTCGTTCTGAAGAGCACGCAGGAATCCGAACTTTGCTTCCTCAAGTTCTCCGGCGTCTTTGACGAGAATTGCCAGGTTCGTCATCGCAGCGGTGTTTCGAGGGTTCAGTTCCAAAGCGCGTCGAAACTCTCCGGTAGCTTCCGCGGTTTGTCCCTCTTCCATCAGCGTGATGCCCAGGTTGTTATGCGCCAGATCGTAGCTTTCGTCGACATAGATCGCGCTACGAAACGAGGCAATGGCTTCTTCGTTGTTGGACATGGCTCTGTGAATCAACCCGATGTTGTTGTGAACCACCGCGTTTAACGGGTTGGCGTTCAGTATCTGCTGATAGTATCCGAGAGCTCTCGGGTAATCGCCCCGCTGTTGATAAAAGACGCCGAGCCTGAATGGGTCTGCGGCTGGAGGACCGATCTGAACCGTGTCCGAAGCCGGGGATGGGTCGGTCGTCGGGTTCCCCGTTGCCGGGCTTTCGTGCGGTGCCTCAATGTCAGCCGTCTCGGCCGGGGGCAGTTGCTCCGACGGGACCGGTGAGTCCTCGTTTGCGGATTCAGCGGCGACGGGGTCCTCAGTGACCGATTCTTCCGGTTCAGATTCCGGTTCGAGCCCCGGGGGTTGCGACACAGGAACCTGGGCGGGCGACGTCGTTTCGGCTTCGGGCTCCGATTCCCTCGCCTGGCCCGCTACCTGTTCGGCGCCCGGCGCCTCGGCTGGAGCTTCGGTGGACTCTGCTTCGGTTTCTTCTCCGGACTCCATGCCACTATCGACGGGGACTTCCTCCTGTTCCGCAAGAGGGTCATCTCCTGTAACAGGATCGTCGAATACGAGTTCCTCAGGCAGTTCACCCGCGGTATCGAGCAGAGCCACTTGTTGTTGCATGGGAGACGATGCGGTCCGACTGACCCAGTACACAATGCCGGCGGCGATGATCGACCCCAGGACCACGACAGGCAAGACGTAAGTCACCAGGATCTTCCTGGTCTTGTTCTGAGGCGCCTGTTCGGTGAATCCGAAGCTCTTCAGGTAAGCCGGTGCCTTTGGGGGCACCGAACCCCCAGCCAGACTCTTGGCTTTTCGCAGTGCGTCGAGAATCAAAGACATCGGTTAAGCTTCATCGTTGAACGTTTGTGTCGACGGAAAGTCCGAGGTCCGAAGTCCGAGGTCGAGGGATTGGAAGTCCGGAATCCTGATGACTTCGGACCTCGGACTTCGGACTTCTTTGGACTTCTTCCTACTCCCCCTCAACTCCCACCAAACCCGTTTATCAGTGCAACGAACACAATCGCCAGTAAAATCGACAACCCAACTACAAGCGCTGCTGTCTTTGCGTCAACGGCGGCACGGATCTGTCCCCACAAACCGGTCGAAGCCGGCCTGTGTATCTTCAACTGCAGGTTGTCGATGGCCTGTCTGGTGACGCTCGAGTCCAGAGTTGTCGCGCCCAGCGCCATTCCCGCGAGCAAGGATCGGTCGGCGATCAGGTTTACCAATCGTGGAACCCCACCCGAATAATCGTAAATGTTCTTTGTTCCATCCGGTGCAAAGGAGACGCCTGACGGGCTCCCGCCGGCCACGGCAAGGCGGTGCCGCAAATAGTCACCGACCTCCACCTCGGAAAGCGGCGACAGCTCGCACTTTATCGAGACACGTTGAAACAGTTGACGCAAAGACGGCTGCGACAACACGTCGATCAGGTTGAGCTGACCCACCAGGACGATCTGAAGCAGCTTCTCCTTGTTCGTTTCCAGGTTCGAGAGGATTCGGATCTGCTCGAGCGTAGCCGTTGGTATGTTCTGGGCCTCGTCGATCAGCACAACGGCCCGTCCGTGCGATTCGAGTGTTCCAATCAGGAAGTTGTTCAGAGCATTAATGAGGTCCTGCTTACTCAAGCTGGCTCGATCGCCCTTCCTTCCGGGGAGCCGGACGTCGAAATCTTCCAGAATCGCCTTGATGAGATCGGTTTCGGAAAGAAACGGGTTCAGGAGCAGCGCCGTCGAGACTCCCTTCTCGATCGTCTCGAGTACGGTCCGGCACAGCGTTGTCTTCCCCGTGCCGATGTCGCCGTAGACGACCATGAAGCCTTCGCGGCGCTGGATCCCGTATTGCAGGAGTTCGAAAGCTCGCGCGTGCGCTTCACTGCGATAGAAATATTTCGGGTCGGGCGTCAAGCTGAACGGAGGTTCGACCAGACCGTAATGTTCTTCGTACATGAACGTTCTCGGCGCCTGACGGCGGCGTTTGACCCGCTATGGACCTCGGGGAAGCTACTGGTTCTTCGAGTTCTTCAACTTTTCCTGCGCCTCGATCCTTTGCCGTGCGTAATCGGCCGCAGATCGCACCGTCAATATCCTCGGCGTCAGCAGGATGACCAGGTCGGTCTTCCGGTTTTCCCGGCTCACTTTCCTGAACAGGTTCCCTATCAGAGGGAGGCTTCCCAGGACAGGCACTCTCGTCTCCGCTTCGAGCGTGCGATCGGAAATCAAACCACTGATCACGATCGTTTCGCCCTCGGCCACCCGGACGACCGTGTCGGACTCGCGAACATCGACGATTGGTACGGAACTGCCGTCCGGTGAGGTTGCCTGGCCCGTCCGTTCGGTAATCGTCGGATGGATGTTCATCGTGATGATGCCGTCGCCGCTGATCTGCGGCGTGACGTCCAGGACGACTCCCACGTTGATCGTGTTCGGCGTGGTCGCCGTCTGGATGATGGTCCCGGTGCGCGGGTCCACCTGCGTCGTTGTCGTGAAGAACACGTCCTGTGTTCCAACCCGCATGATCGCCGGCTGGTTGTTCAACGTGGCAACAGTAGGACTCGACAGCACGTTGACTGTTCCCCTCTGGTTCAGGGCTTGTATCAGTGCACTGTAGTTGCCGTCGGTGGCCTGCATCGTAAAACCGCTTCGGGCGGCGCCGAAGGCTTGGGTGAGGGTTAAGTTGCCGACGATGGCGGACCAGTCGATTCCGGCCTGAAAGTCATCGTTGAGTTTGACTTCGATGATCCTGGCCTCGATCACGACCTGCCTGTTGACGGCGTTCTGGACCATTTCCAGGTATGTCGCGATCGTGTCGAGGTTCCGCCGAAAATCCGTAGCAAAGATCAAGCCGGCCATCTGATTGTAGATGACTGTCCCGTCGTCGGACTTCAGCTCTTGCAGCCCTTCCTCAATGTCTTCCAGCAGATTCGTCTCCTCGGTTCCCGATATCGACGTCGAGGATCCACCGCCGCCGCCAGCACCACCACCGGCGGTTTGTCCGCCCGTAGCGTTCCCCCCCCCCCCACCCCCACCGGTTGACGCGCTCGTCGACAGGGAGCGAGAGAGGGTACGTTGGGTTGTAACGTAGTCAAACTCGAAGGTCCGGCTTTCCATCTGGGGACGCGTCACACGGAGCAGGTCTCCGTCGAGTTGATATTCCAGCTCCAGCGGAAACAGAATCACTTCGAGTGCCTCCTCGAGCGTTACATCGATGAGGTTGAGACTCACTGTTTCCGCGATGTCTCTGTCCATGACGACATTCAATCCGAAGTTAGCCCCCACTACACTGAGCAGCAACCGCAAATCCCCGTCCACCACCTCAACGTCAAATGATCCGGTCCCGACCTGGGGCTCCACTTCGAGTTGTACCGCCGGCAGTTGCTGCACCGGGGCGGCGGGAGGCGGTCCGGCCTGGCTTGTCGCGCCCGCGCTGCCGCCGTCCGTTGTCGCGATCTGAGAGACGCTCAGTTGTTGTGGAAGGCGGGGTTGTTGCGCGAACATCAACGCCAAAGCCACAGCTATCACTTTCATTCGTTGCTCCTTCGGGATCCACCCGGTGCGATGAGGCCAGGACGATCGATCCTCACCTCTCGAGTTTGCCCATTCAGTTCCAGGATGACCCCGTTGTCGTTGATCTGCTTTACGGTTTCCGCGCCCAGCCGGTCGCCGGGACGGACCAATCGGGAACCGATAACTGCCCAGTTTCCATTTTCACCGGACACGATCACGGTAACCTTGTAATCGGGAAGAGTATCCGCCTGCGCCGGCGGCGGGGTCAAAACGGGTGTCGGTATGTCTACAATGTCGAAGACGATGGGTTCTGGAGCCAGGGCCGCAATTTCGCCAAGAGTCAAAAAGGGGTTTCGCCCCCATTCTCCCGTTTGCATCAGGACAGCCAGGGCGGCCGGTTCTTCCGTTGCTTCCAGTGCCGGTCCCGGCGTCGGTTGAACCGCGCCCATGGGCTCGGGCGCTGCCGGTATTGCCGGTGGAACTGACGTTGCAGGTTCGACTTCAGACAAGGCGGCCGCAGAACGGACCGGCGGTGCCGGTCGCGACCGCCGCACCTGAACGTAGATCACGCCCGTGACCACAATCGCGCCGACGAAGATCACCAGCAATTGTTGAACCTTCTCGCTCAATCGGCTGCCTCGCTCTTGTAGACTCGGAACGTCATCGTTACGTCCACCGCCGGCTGGTTCCGACGCAACTGAATGGAAACGAATTCCGCAAGGCGCGGTAGTCGCCCGAGGGCCTGGATGAACTGCGCGACGTTTCTGTAGCCGCCGCTGAACTGCAGTGTTATCACCTCGTAGCGACGAATACCCACCGCCTGCATCAGCGAATCGTTCTCGGAAAGCTCGCCCTCGCCGACGATGTACTCCTCGGAGCTCAGGTTGAATCGTTCCAGCTGATTGAGTGTGAACTGTCTCGAGATTTCACCGAAAAAGTTCGCCAGCTCGGCGTCTGCCAGAAGGCGGGTCGCCGTCAGGTTCTGCTGCGTAGTCCATTCCCTTCGCTCATCGTCGCTCGGGAGCACGATGCTCTGCGCCTCGATCTCCTTCTGGGACAGCTCGGCTTGACGCTCGGCGAGCTCGGCACGGAGCACGCCCAGATGCCAGGCCATTCCGGCCGCCGTTGCCACTGCCAGCAGAAGAAGAGTGCCGTACGCCACGACCTGCTTGTCGATCCCTCTCAGAGTTTTTATTTCAGCAGGCATCGGACCTCGAAATCCAGACGGCTCAATATCGCCGGGGCTGTAGTCGTGTCGGGTTCTGAGGGTTGCGCGTCCTCGAAAGTGACCCTGGGGGGGACGGGCATTTCCACGGTCGAAAAGTAATCCAGCCCTCGAAGCTCCTCGAAGAATCGAGCGAAGTCAGCGCTAGGCTGAGCTCCCCGCAAGTACCCCTTGACGACCATGGAGCTCGTGTCGCCCCCCCCGATCTCGATGGTTTCGAATACGGCCGTATCGGGAACCAGGAGGCTGAGCGCGCGAAACGCCTCTTCCCATGCTTTGCCCGCGGCCATGCGATTCATGAAGGAAGCACGCGTATCGGCGAGGTTCCGTGCCGCCGCTGCCGCTATCCCTTCTTGGATGGCCGGGTCCAATTCGGCGACCTTCTGCTCCAGGTCCAACTGATCCGCCCGCAGCTGGCGACTACCCATAAAGTAACGGACTCCGGACAGGAGCATCACTGCCAAAGCGACCATGGCGGCGATCTTGATCAGTTTCTGATAGACCGGTGGTCCTTCCTTGGCGCCTGCCTTTCCGGGGATCAGGTTGATGCCCGTGTCCAGCGTCTTGTGCCAAGCCACACCAAAGGCTGCCGACAGCGCGGGAACATGAAAGCGGAATTCGTCCCAGTCCCCTTTGAAGGAAGACGGGTCCAGGTTGTCGTCGAATCGCAGAACGTTGCCGTCGATGCCCAGGTCCTCTTTTGCCTGCGATACCAGCGCCCCGATCATCTCTCCTTCGCCGGAAAACAGAACCTCGTCGATCTGGCCCTGCGGGAAATTCTGGCGAAAATACAAAGTCGAACGTTTTATCTCCGTCATCAAACGTTCGCGTTGCTGTTCCGGATCGACTTCGCCGTAGCTGATCGGGATGTCACGACAGAGCAGCAGCGTGCCTTCCTGGATAAACACCACGTGGACGCTGCTCGTGCTGAAATGGACGATGCTCTTGACGACGTCCTTTTTCCAGAAGCCGATATGCTTGACGAGGTTCAGCAGGGCATCGCCCACCGTCGTTACCTTTTGGAGTTTCAACCGCGTCCGACCGAAGAACTCCTGAGCGTCGGATACGATGTCCCTTGCGGACGTGACGAGCTGGATCCGTCGCTTCTTGATGCCCAACTCTTCTTTTGCTTTCAGGAGTTCGAAGTCCCAGTAAGTTTCCGTTACGCCGTCCGGCGCGGACTTCTTGGCCTCCCGTTGCATCACAAACCGAAGTTCACGTCCCGAAAGAGGTGGCAATGTAAGGAGACGGTGTTCGACCTGGACTGCGTTGGTTGCGACGACGACATCCTTGGCCCCGAACCCACGGACCTGAAGAGTATGGTTGAACTGATCCAACCTGCGCTCCGGGTCGATCGCCCGGTTGTCGACGATGGCAAAGTTGAAGACCTTCAGACGCCGGCCGTACCCAACCTCTACAAGCTTGATGCTTTCCGGCGAGAATTCAACTCCTAGAACGCGACCTGCTGCCATGGCTTACTCCGAAAAGCCCTGCATCATCTGATACAGAGGCAGATAAATATTCAACTCCTAGAACGCGACCTGCTGCCATGGCTTACTCCGAAAAGCCCTGCATCATCTGATACAGAGGCAGATAAATAGCAAGAGCTACCGTCAGAACGACGACACCTAGGAACACATACAGGAGCGGTTCCAGCGCCGTGAATACACGCTTGATCGTGGCCGGTATCTGTTTGTCGTAGTACACGCACACTCTCGCCAGCGACTGATCGAGCTGTCCGCTGGTCTCGCCGACTCTGAATACGCGGACGACCATGGGCGGAAACCGTTTGGTTGCCGCCAGGGAGTTTGCAATCGATTCGCCGGCTCGGATTTCGTTCCTTGCCGCGGCCGTGGCCTCCCCCAGCACCCGGTTGCCGACGACGGTCTGCAGAATCTTCAGCGTCTGTGAAATATCGACCCCGGCCGTGAAGAGGATCTGGAAGAAATGACAGAACCGTGACAACGCGATGTCGCGGGCCAGCGCGCCGAATAGGGGGACCCTCAGCGTCCAGCCGTCGAACTTCCGGCGGCCGCTTTCGGTCCGAATCCAGAAAAAGAAACCAGTGCTAGATGTGACAGTCATTAGTATGAGGAGCCACCAGTAAGCCATGAGGAACTTGCTCAAGCCGAAGAGGATTTGTGTCGGCAAGGGCATCGCGCCGCGTGACTGTTGGAGGACGCCCTGGAATGCCGGAAACACGACCGTCGCCAGCAGGATGACCAGTCCGGTTACAATGGCGATCACCATTATCGGGTAGATCAAGGCCTGACCGATATCGCGTCTCAAATCCCCCTTCCAGTCCAGAAAATCCGCCAAATCCGAAAGGACCCGGTCCAGGTTTCCAGAATCCTCACCTGCCTGAACGATACTGACATAGACGTCGTCGAACACCTTCGGATGGCGTCCGAATGCCGCCGACAGGCTCGAGCCGGCCTCGACGCTGGCGAGCAGATCTTCGATCATGGTCCGCATCTTGGACTTATCGGCCCCGTCGGCCAGGTCTCGCAGTGTCGGAGTCAGCGAAATGCCGACCGCGAGCATGGTGGCCATGTCCGAGGTGAAATTGAGGACGTCGCGGGTCCTGATCCGTTCGAACAGGCGACCCTGGTCTTCCTTCCTCTTGGCCGGGGCCGCGTCGATCAGAAAGAGGTTTTGTTCGTCGAGCAGGTCTGCTAGCACGTCTTCGTCATCGGCGTCCAGCACACCGGTTACCGTCTTCCCGCCTTCGTCCTTGGCCTTGTATTCGAATTCCATCGTCGTTCTATTAACCAGTTCTGGTAACTAAGTGAGCTCGGAGCCTTACACGGCGCGAGCGACTTCATCGAGCGTGGTCAGTCCTTCCGCGGCTCGCTGGAGGCCGTCCTCGAACATCGTCGTCATGCCTGCCTCGCCGGCAAGCTGCCGTATCTCGCTCGCCGTGGCCTGGTCCATGATCGCTTTTCGTATCGCCTCGTTCATCAACAACACTTCGGAAATTGCGACCCTGCCGCGATACCCGGTGTTGTCGCAGTTGTTGCAACCTGCGCCTTTGAAGAAGTCGCCTTCGGGAATCGTCATGCGTCTCGCCAGTCGCGGGTCGGGCGCTGACGGCTCGCGGCAAAACTCGCAGATTCGCCGGACGAGACGTTGTGCGACGATTCCGACTACGGAAGAAGCCACCAGGTATGGCTCGACTCCCATGTTGAGCAACCGCGGTACCGTCGACGCGGCATCGTTCGTGTGGAGCGTGCTGAAAACCAGGAGCCCGGTCAATGCGGCCCGGATCGCCGTGTCGACCGTTTCGTGGTCCCGCATTTCGCCCACAAGGACCGTATCCGGATCCTGTCTCAATATGGCTCGAAGTCCCGTCGCGTAAGTCAGACCGGCACGAATGTTGATCTGGGACTGCCGAATCAAGGGCAGTTCGTATTCGACAGGGTCTTCCAGCGTGATGATTTTGCGTTCGGGAGTGCTGATCCGGAGAAGCGCCGCATATAGAGTCGTCGTCTTTCCCGAACCGGTCGGGCCGGTAACCAGAACGATTCCATTTGGATGTTCGATAGCTTCGACCAGCCGGTTCAAATTCCCCTCGGAAAACCCCAGGGTTTCCAGTCCGATGGTGAGTTGTTCCTTGTTGAGGACGCGCAGTACGACGTTTTCGCCAAACAGAGTTGGAAAGGTCGCAATGCGGAGGTCGATCGGCTTGCCGTAGATCTCGACGGTGGCCTTTCCGTCCTGTGGCAAACGGGACTCGGAGATGTTGAGGTTGCCCATGATCTTGATCCGGGAATTGACCGCTCTCTCGAGTTTCTTGGGGATGTAGGCGCCCTGATGCAGGACACCGTCGATGCGGAAGCGAACCCGGAGCAGGTTTTTCTCAGGTTCGAAGTGAATGTCGGTGGAGCGCTTGCTGACTGCGTCGAGGATGATCATATCAATCAACTTGATGATTGGTGCAACCATGGCCAGGTCCTCGCGCCCTTCGGTGGTCCCTCCCTCGTCAGCCTGTTTGGATGCCTCCGCCAGCAGCTGTTCCAGCTGTGCTCCCTCCGATCCAGCGCTGTAGTACCGGTCGATCGAGGAGAGAATGTCGAACTCGCTGGAGGAAACGACTTTGACGAAGCGGGCGGTCATCCGACCGACGCCATCGACGGTCGATACGTCCAGGGGATCGGCCATTGCAACAGTGATGGACCCGTCGTCGGTGGACACAGGGAAGAGCTTCTTCTGTCGTGCGTAGGCTTCAGGAATGGTCTCTATGACTTTCGGATCAATCGACTCCTGACGCAGGTTCAGGTATTCGATGCCCGCGGACTCGGCGAGGATCTGTGTCAGCGCTTCTTCGGTGATCAGGCTCAGGCGTCGCATCACTGAACCGAGGCGCTCCTCGCTTCGTCCCTTTTCACCAATGGCGAATTCGAGCTGATCCTCGGTGATCAGGCCGGCGCGAATCAGTCGTTGTCCAATTCGATCGTCATCCATCGACACAAATACTCTGGGCCCGCCCTCGCGGCCCCGGGGAACATTCCGGTTAAGGCTGCCGGCAACGCCGGTAGTTGTTAACATTCAGTCTACTGCAGCAGCCATAAACGCGGCTACAGGGCAAACGCCTCTATCAGCGAACAAACCGCATCCAATATTTCGCGCACGAATGGTGGGGGAGACCGAGCTTGAACAGAAGGTGTGCAACAGGTGGGCGCAATCCCGCACTGCTTCCAAATTACTATAGGGTCGGAAGTTCAATGCTGTCAAGGGAATAACTTGGTTCGACCCGCATTTCGGATTGCCCCGGGAACGCGGGCTAACGCGTGGTTCGGACGCAGTTCTTCGACGCGCGCTTCGAGGCGTAAAGTGCCTGGTCGGCTTCGCCCACGAGAGTTTCAAAGTGGGTTTCGTGCTGGTACTGGGAAACGCCGATGCTGAGCGTGAGGGTGCCTTCGTATCCCAACCCCGTAAGCAACGCCGCCTGCTCGACACGAGAGCGGATCTTCTCGGCCACCAGAACAGCGCCCATTAAGTCGGTGCCGGGCAGAACGACACCGAACTCGTCGCCCCCGCAGCGAAACACGAAATCCGTGTTTCGGACAGATTGGTCCAGGATCTGGCCGAGAGCAGTTAAGACCTTATTTCCAACGACATGGCCGTAAGTATCATTCACATGTTTGAACGAGTCCAGGTCGATCATTAACAACGACAGGGGCACGCTGAAGCGATCTGCTCGCGCGGTTTCCCGGGACAGGAGTTCGTGGAAGAAGCGTGTGTTATAGAGGCCGGTCAGCGGGTCTGTGATCGCTGTTCTCTGGAGTTCGGTAAACAACCGTGCGTTTTCGATGGCGATGGCGGCGAAGCTGGCCAGTTCTTCCGCGAGGTTCAAATCGGTGTCGACCAGCCTGTGCGGAGCCAGGGACATCGAAACGAATGCTCCCAGAATCCGGCGGTCGGTGCGAATGGGGACGGCCAGCAGGGACTGGACTCGCGATTGAGTGGCTAGACGGGCAGCTTCCGCCGGAACGCCCGACTCGCCAAAATCCCAGACGGCAACCGGCTGGCCACGGCCGAGGACTTCGGCGAGACTGTCGATAGCGATTCGTTCCGGGCTGCGCCGTACAACCTCCCGGAGCTTCATGGCCAGGTGCTCCCGACTTTGCGGTGCCGTATCCAGGGTTCCGAGGTCCTGGTTGAGAACTATGAAAGCCGTATCGCCCAATACGTCGGTCGACCTGTCGACGACCTGATCCAGTATCTCCTCGACATTCAGCGACGATGCAAGAAGTCTTGTGAGCCCACTCAGCACGTCGGAACGGCGCGTCTGACGGTCGATCTGTTCCAGAAGCGAATCGATGCTCTGGCCTGTCAGGACGGTAGCCGGCGAGACTGGAACGGGTTTTGGTGTACCGACCGGGTCCGCCCGATCAGGAAGGTCAGCCTCGAGTCCGGGACGTCTGATCCGGGGGATTTCGTTGTTCCGAGCCTCATCCGATGCCAGGACGAACACTCGCCGGGCTCTCTCCCGAGCTGCTCCGTAACGATGCGTCACTCTATGATTCTAAAGGACAACAGACTAAATCAAAGGAAAAACTGAGGAACGGTTGGCCCGACGCTAAGTAAGGAGAGGGCATACCGAGCGCCCGGGCCGGAGTGGGTCGGGTGACCGTCCACGACGAAGCTGATACAATGACGACCGGTTTCCGCTCTTCTTTGCACATAATGACTTGAGCGTGCGGGAATCGAACCAGTTGAGCCACGAGGGGACAGGACGACCATGCCGAGACTCATACGTTTCATTATTCTACTAGTTATCATTGCCATCCCGCTGGCGCCCGGGTGGGCGCAGGAAGGTGTCCGCGTTGCGCGGGCGACCTTTGTCGAAGAATCACCGATCATCGACGGCGTCGTCGACGAAGCCGTCTGGGAACTTGCCGATCCGATCACAGGCTTCGTTCAGACCGAACCCGTAGAGGGAACTCCGGCCTCCGAAGAAACTGTCGTACGCATCGTTTACAACGATCGCGCCGTCTATGTTGGAGTGATCCTATACGACAGCGATCCGGACCAGATCCTCGTTACAGACAGTCGCAGGGATTCGAGCTTGAGCGACACGGACTCTTTCCAGCTCATCTTTGACACTTACCACGACCGGCAGAATGGCTTCGTCTTCGGTACGAATCCGGCCGGCATCGAATACGACGGTCAGGTCACGAACGAAGGTCAGGGGGGCGGCGGGGGTGGCCGTGGGACCACAATCGTGGGCTCCGGTTCCGGTTTCAACAAGAACTGGGATGCCAGTTGGACCGTTCGGACGCATGTGAATGAAGTCGGTTGGATGGCCGAGTTCGAAATTCCGCTGCGGAGCCTCCGTTACGGGGACCGGCCCCAGACCTGGGGGATGAATTTCCAGCGAAACATTCGTCGCAAGCGGGAGCAGGTATTTTGGGCGCCCATCGAGCGGATCTACAACCTGTATCGCCTCTCATCCGCCGGTGAACTCCAGGGGTTGAGCCTGGAGACGCCCCGAAATTTCAAGGTGACGCCCTACGCGGTGGCGTCGGCGTCGCGCAATTTCGCGAACCCCGCGGAAACCGGGCCGGATTACAACGGTGAAGGAGGGATCGACGCTAAGTTTGGCGTGACTCCTTCGCTGAACCTGGATCTGACCTACAATACGGACTTTGCCCAGGTGGAAGTCGACGAGCAGGTGATCAACCTGACACGGTTCAGCGTCCGGTTTCCCGAGAAGCGCCCGTTTTTTCTCGAGAATGCCGGAACTTTTGCGGCCGGCAAGAACGGGGTGGATCTGTTCTTCAGCCGGCGGATTGGCATCGATCAATCCGGAGCGGCCGTACCGATTATCGGCGGCGCGCGACTCAGCGGTAAGGTCGGGGCTTTCAACGTCGGGTTCCTGAACATGCAGACCGACGATGTGCCCGGTGTGACGTCGAAGAATAACTTTACCGTTGCCCGCGTCAACCGCGAACTCCCCAACAGAACGGCCCTTGGCGGAATTGTCGTCAATCGAGAAGCGACCGGAGCCGCAGCAGGGTCGGACAACTGGAACCGTACTTTTGGACTGGATGGGAAGTTCGGCATCGGCTCGTACACGGATTTTCGAGGATTCATTGCCCGGACTCAAACTCCGAACCGAACCGGGTCGGAGGCGGCCTACAACCTCCGCGCTGAGTACAAGCGGGTCGGCGGTGACGTCCACTTTGAATACACGCAGGTCGACGAGGACTTCAACCCCGAAGTCGGTTTCCTGACCCGACGAGAGTTTCGAGCTACCGACGTTGGATTCATGATCAGACGCCGGTTTCCCGACATCCCGTGGCTCAGGGAGTTGCGACCCCATTCATCGGTGCGAACGACCTGGGATCTTGACGGCTTCAAAGAAACTGAGGTCGTGCACATCGACTCCCACGTCGATTTCGAGAGCGGATGGTTCTTCAGCCCGGCGATCGACATCGAAACCGAGGGTCTGAAGGTCCCGTTCGAGATTGCGCCCGGCGTCATCATTCCGCCTGGCACGTATCGGAACATGGAGCTCGACTGGCGGTTCCGCACGGATGCGAGCCGTGCACTCTCATTCGACTCCGCGATGACCATTGGTGGGTTCTATACCGGCAACCAGCGCTCTTTCTCAGCCACGGTGAACGCACGCCGCGGTTCCGCCGTAAGAGGATCGGTGGTCTGGCGTCGCAGCAACGTCAACCTGCCGCAGGGCGTCTTTGATACCAACCTGATCCAGACTCGTTTCAACTACAGTTTTACGCCGCTGATCAACTTCCAGTCCCTCATTCAATACAATGATCGCAGCAACGACTGGAGCGGCAACTTCCGATTTGGGTGGCTGAACACGGCCGGGACCGGCTTGTTCGTCGTCTACAACGAGACTCAGGGACTCGAAGGGCTCGGTCCGATCCGGCGCAGTCTGATCGTCAAGTTCTCGCGCCAGTTCGACGTCCTGCGGTAACCGACCGTCTGGGATGAGGGGGGATTTATGAATCGTTTTGTTGCCAGCGTGATCGCGATCTTTCTGATGGCTTCGGTGGCCTCGGCCCAGAGCCAACTCGAACAGCGAGTCCGCCAGGAAGTGTCGTCTCTGATGGACACCTACACCTACCTTCATTCTCATCCGGAGCTTTCGTACTTCGAGAAAGAGACGTCTGCATTTCTCGCCACCGAACTCGGTGAGCTCGGCTTTACCGTCAGCGAGGAAGTGGGGGATTACGGTGTCGAAGGGAGGAACTCGTACGGGCTGGTCGCGGTCCTGGAGAACGGCCCCGGCCCGACCGTCCTGATTCGGACTGACACGGACGCACTACCGGTGACCGAGAACACGGGCGCTACTTATGCCAGCACGGTGACAACCCCGGATGAGAACGGCGTTGAAGTCGGTGTCATGCACGCCTGTGGCCATGACGTTCACATGACCAGTTTCCTGGGTACGGCTCGAATGTTGACCGCAATGAAAGACAGTTGGAGCGGAACCGTGGTCATGATCGGTCAACCGGCCGAGGAGAGAGGCGCCGGCGCCCGGTCGATGTTGAACGGCGGCCTTTTTGAAAACTTTCCCAAACCCGACTACGGACTTGCCTTACATGTTCACGCAGCGGTTGAGGCCGGCAAGGTCGGGTGGGCCAGCGGGTACCACATGGCCAGCGTCGACTCGGTCGACATTACGGTTCGGGGAAGAGGCGGACACGGGGCTTACCCCCACACGACGATCGATCCTGTTGTCATCGCTGCGCGCATCGTGACCGGTCTCCAAACGCTCGTCAGCCGTGAAGTTTCACCTCTGGAGTCCGCCGTCGTCACGGTTGGATCGATTCACGGGGGTAGCAAGCACAACATCATTCCCGATGACGTTCACATGCAACTGACCGTCCGTTCCTACAAACCGGAGGTTCGGCAGCAGGTTCTGGCGGGCATACGGCGCGTCACCCGGGGAGTCGCGCTCTCCGCGGGCGTTCCACCCGAACTCGAACCGATCGTCGAGATTGCTGAAGAAGAGTTCACTCCGGCCAGTTACAACGATCCCGACTTGGTCGAACGCGTCGTCGGCGTCTTCAACGACACTCTTGGCGAAGAGCGTGTCGTCGAAGTCCAGCCCGTGATGGGAGGAGAGGATTTTTCCCGGTATGGCCTCCAGGACCACAAGGTTCCTATCTTCATGTTCCGTGTGGGCGCAGTCGACCCGGCAAAGTATCGCGACTACCAGGCTGCCGGCCGGCCACTGCCCTCTCTCCATTCCAGCGAGTTCCTGCCGGTGGCTGAACCGGCCATCCGAACCGGCATCACCGCGATGACCTCGGCAGTTCTGGAGTTGCTCAAGAAGTAGTTGGGATTGGGGAAGTGGTCAGTGGCTAGTGGTTAGTGGTTAGTTGAGGGCAGGGGCGGGGGAAGTGTGGCAGTAGAGCGCGTCGGGGTGGCCGTCCCTGGCCACCCGCCGGGCAAGCGAGCGGCTGCCCACAAAGCCCGACCATCCACATTGCCGGCGCAGACGCCAACCCACCACCAAAAACTTCGTGGTCTCTTCCTCCCCAACTGACCACTGACCACTGACCACTTCCTGAAAATCATTGACACCTTCCACCTCTGCGTTTAATTTTGCCGTACCTGAAATAACACGTTCATGTGGATGCAGCTCCGCACGTAACAATTGGGGGGAGATGACATGGAGACATTCTTGAGGCTATCGGTATCGCTGCTGGTACTGGGCTTTGTTTCGATCGGTTGTGCACAGCCTGTGGAAGAGCCAGCCGCCGAACCGACCGAGGAAGAGTTGATCGCTCTGGCAAGGGGTATACACGACCGGGTCATAACTATTGACACACATGACGACATTCCGTTCAACTTCGCCACCGAAGAGGTTGATCCCGGCGTTCGAGGGAGCCGCAAAGTCGATCTTCCCAAAATGAGAGAGGGTGGACTGGACGTTGGCTTCTTCATCGTCTACGTCGGTCAGGGCGATCGAGACGCTGCGGGGTACGAACGTGCCAAAGAGCAGGCCATGACAAAGTTCGACGCCATTCACCGAATGGAGGAGATGTATCCGGACGAGATCGAATTGGCTCACACTGCTGACGATGTGGAACGAATCGCGGCTTCAGGAAAACTCGTAGCGGCCATTGGTATCGAAAACGGTTGGGTCATCGGAAAAGACCTGTCTTTGATCGAACAGTATCAGAAACTGGGCGCACGGTACGTGACACTAGCTCACAACGGGAACAACGACATCTGCGATTCCGCCAATCCACGTGGCGACGAGCCGGAAAGCGAGCACGACGGTGTCAGTGAATTCGGTGTCGAGGTCATCGCGGAAATGAACCGCGTGGGCATCATGGTCGATGTCTCTCACATCTCGAAGAAATCCATGCTGGACGCCGTTCGCCTGTCGCAGGCACCCGTGATTGCCTCCCATTCGAGTACGAGGGCCCTGTGCGACGTGTCCCGAAATATGGATGACGATCAGCTGCTGGCGCTCAAGGAAAATGGCGGCGTCATGCAGACCGTTGCCCTGGGTGGATTCGTCAAGGTCGACCCGGCCCGCAATGAAGCCGTCGCGGCGCTTCGGGAGGAGTTGGGAATCCGTGGCGGACGTGGGGGCCGAGGCGGGCGTGGGGGTCGGGGCCAGGCCGAGTTGTCCGAAGCCGAGCAGGCGGACCGTGAAGCCCGCCAGTCGCAATTCGACGAACGTATGCAGGCGATTGACGAACAGTACCCACCCGCCAGCCTCGGAGACTTCGTCGACCACATTGACCATGCCGTCGACCTGATCGGTGTCGACCACGTTGGCATCAGTTCAGACTTTGATGGCGGAGGCGGGATTCCTGGCTGGAACGACGCCAGCGAGACGTTCAACGTGACGCTCGAGTTGGTTCGCAGAGGGTATTCCGAAGAAGACATCGCCAAGATCTGGGGAGGGAACCTCTTGAGGGTCTGGCGTGAAACCGAACGTGTGGCCGCCGAACTCCAGGCCGGCTCCTGACCGTTTTCACCGCGAAGACACGAAGAAAACGAAGCCATCTGTGAGTCAGATTCCAACCCTTTGTTGACTTCGTGTCTTCGCCGTCGAGAAGATCGCTCCCGCGCTTCTCTCCCCTGCCAGGAGCCTGCGCGGCATAATCGGTCCATTATTTTCCCGATTTTTCGTTAAATAGAACCCCTTAGAATCGAGAAAATCTGGCCTCGATTCTCCACTTTCTCGCTACGCTCCCTTCTGCCGCGCAGGCTCCTAGGTCCGATCCACTATTTTGTCGCGAAATTGACGCTCAGGGGGGTAGGCAGGGGACATGGGTGGACTATTTTTTGACACTTCTGACCGTGCCCGTCCCCTATGCCTGCGCGTAAACACTTCAAACATAATGGCTTGTAGTTCCTCCACTGGCGGGACGGATGCCGTTCAGGATTGGCATCGGAAGTGCTTTGACACTTGAAGTTGCTGGTCTCGAAAACACAGCGGACCGGCGCACAGGAGGTGCTTCATGGTTGCGAAAGAGTTCTTGAGCGAACTGAACGAGACTCACGAGGTTTTCAACTGGCAGTACGGGGATCGAAGTCAACAGATTCGAGGTTTTCTTAAGACGGGCGAGACTCGTGCACCGTTCGATCCGATCGCAGCCCTGGCTTTTGTCAAGAGCGGGCGTGCTTTCGCCCAGGGCGACTGGCTTCGTGCCGGCACGATGCTCGGTCTTTCCGAAAGAGATTGTGACGCAATCATCGATGCGGCAAACAACAGACTGTGGAAATACGTTGACGACAAACTGACGTTGGACGGCTACGACGAGTGGTTGCGTACCGAGTTGGTTGGCGCGGTCGGTCTCGAACCTGAATTCGACGCCGATCCGTCGATTCCGAACGAGGACGTGTCGATCGTCGATACCGTTACGCATCGTCCGACCGCCGACGGCCAGCCCCAACACGTGTGATTGAAGGAGGGCTAAGATGAAGAGCGCACATCGTTCTCAAGAAGTGCTTCTCGATCCTGAAGTGCGGAGCCCCGAGGTCCTCGATTACGAGCAGCAACTTCGTAACAGGATTGTCGGTCAGGACCGTGCTGTCCGCCGGATGGTCAACATGTACCAGATCTTTCTGGCGGGGATGAACACGCCGGGTCGCCCTGTGGGCACGATGCTCTTCCTGGGACCGACCGGTTCCGGAAAAACGCGTGTCGTGGAAGCGTCCGCGGAGATCCTGTTCGGCCATCACCGCGCGTTCATCAAGATCGACTGCGCGGAGTTTCAGCACAGCCACGAGATAGCGAAACTTATTGGATCGCCTCCAGGTTACCTCGGCCACCGCGAGACGCCCCCTCTCTTGACCCAGGAAGCTCTCGATCAGCATCACACTGACAAGCTCAAACTGAGCCTCCTGCTCTTTGACGAAATCGAGAAGGCCGATGATGCGCTCTGGCAGCTGTTGCTTGGAGTGCTCGACAAGGGGACGCTGACGCTGGGTGACAACCGGAGGGTGGATTTTTCCCGCACGATCGTCATGATGACGTCGAACCTGGGTGCGTCTGAAATGAGTGACCTTGTCGAAGGAGGTATCGGGTTCTCTTCTGGCCAGAGTACTCCGAACGTCGACTCCATCGATCAAAAGATCTACAAAACCGCAACCCATGTAGCGAAGAAGAAGTTCACGCCCGAATTCATGAACAGAATAGACAAGGTTGTCGTGTTTCGAACGCTGACTCGGGATCACTTGAGAAAGATTGTCGACCTGGAACTCAACGAAGTGCGGAGCCGCATATTGGCCTCGCAGTCGGGCAGGCAGTTCATCCTGCACTGTTCGGAGCGCGCCCGAGAGTTCTTCCTCGACGAAGGAACTGATTTTAGGTACGGAGCCCGGCATCTGAAACGGGCCATCGAACGATACCTGGTCTTTCCGCTGTCCAATTTGATTGCGACAGGGCAGATCGAGCTCGGCGACGTGGTTAAAGCTGACCTGAACCCCGAGACAAAGAAACTCACGTTCACACGCGAACGCTCGGCGACCTTCATGAACCCCCTGGACACCCCAGTACCCGAAGCTACGGATTTCCCGTTGTATCAAACGGTGAGGGCGGCTCCGGATGCCCTGCTTCCATCTGCCAATCCGGATACGCAGAACATTTTTTAACGAAAAATCGGGAAAATATGGACCGATTATACCGCTTTCGCAGTAGATCTCTTCTGCCGCGCAGGCTCCTAGCATCCACACCTTGAACGAGTTGCTTTAGCAAGAAAAGGCCCCGGACCGAACCGGGGCCTTTTTTGCTATTCGGGCACGGGCAGCCCGGAGCCTTCCGGCGCCCCGGTTTCTACCTCATCTCCGCACAATCTGCGTATCGACCCGAACCCCGGAAGTCGGCTCCCAAACCTGATCCAAACCGCCACAGCCTGCTAATGCAAAGACCCGAAAATGCCGATCCATACATATGAATGCTAGTGTCCCGCCCATGTTCTTTAGCCAGGATGAGGTCGGTGGAAGTGCACATGAAAGCGGTGCCATTGCGATTGAACCAGATGAGACTTTCTGATTCGTTTGGAAATGCACCCCAGCGGATTGTCGCAAATGTATGGATCGTTTGTCCCGGCACGGAACGTTTGATCTGATTGAGAAACCGGATCTTTCCTGAACGATGCTTCGGCATACAGCGTCGCCGAGGATCGAGCCGTCGTCCCTGAGCAGGCGAACCGATCGTGGAAGCGGTCGCGGCGCGTACTGAGCCGTGGGTGAGATTCCGCACACGCCCCTTCTTCAGAGGTAACCCGACGGTTGCGTGCGGTCACAGGGCCTGCATCTGGCTGTTCTCATCGCAGGACAAAACGATGGCGTTTTCCGGATCGAGTTCAGATCGTTAAACCTCCAACATCCTCCAACTTCTCGACAAATTGTTTGTTGTCGGACGATTGAACCCGCCGTGCCGGGCTGGGCTTCAAGCCAGAGCCCGCCAGATTCTCCCTACCGTGGACTCGCTGACGCCGGTTGCCCTGGATCAACGCCAGACCGGATCCGGTGCGTGGCAACGGAGGCTTCCCTTCGCCGCTTTCTTCCTCAACGATCGGCAGCTGCTTCCGGCGGCCGATCGAGGGAATTTGTGAACTTCTCAATCAAATCGAGAAGCGTCCTTTTCGCCGGATCCGATGGCCATCTTCAACGTGATGGCCAACTATCGTCCGGCACAAGAGTTGAAGTGCGTGTCAAACCTGAAAGCGCAAACGATTCCATTTCCAGACCAGCCCGGCGCTCAGGTCAACGTTTCTTCGGCCTAATCGAGATCGCGGCGCGGGACGTTCCTTAGCCAACCTGGACCTCCATCTGCGGCTCTCCATTTGGCTCAGTCGCGCCAGTTCCCTTCGTTTGGAAGGCCAATTTAATGTCGGTGCTCTCCTCGACAGACGTAGGTCCGAAGCTGAATAAGTTACATTAACTGTGACGGACTACACTAGCATCCACACCTTGGGAACGAGTTTTTAGCAAGAACGCCGGGTCCGTTAGGCCCCGGACCGAACCGGGGCCTTTTTTGCTATTCGATGGCCGTGGCAGCCGGAGCCTTCCGGGGCCCCGGTTTCTACCTCCAACTGCAAGAAGAATCTGCGTATCGACCCGAACCCCGGAAGTCGGCTCCCAAACCTGGCCAAACCGCGACAGCCGAATGCAAAGACCCGAATGCCGATCCATACATATCTGAATGCTAGTGCCTGGAGAGCCGAACAAAAGGGTGGGAGAACGGGGAACATGAGTCGATTGATTCAGTTTCCATTTCTACCCGAACGCCGGGTCCGTTAGTCCCTCCAGACGGTGATCTACGGTCACGACGTCCCAACGGACAGGGCGAACGGAAGGCCGTTGTCGTCGTCCGACACGGACAAATTGACAGGCCTGTACGAGCCGCGGAGTTCGAGGACAGGCTCTCCATGGAGATGGCCCGCTGTACTGCCGCGGCCAGACCCGGCATCTGGAATTTAGATCTGTTGGGGTCCGCAATGATTCTCGCCAGACCGATTTCGGCGACTCAACGAAGTCCGAGGGCGCCAGAGCGGCAGAACGCGTCCTGGTATCGGTTGCTCGTTACCTCCAGATGGAAACGGCGCGAATTACCGACGCGGTCGGACATGGGGTGCCGAACAGTTTTGTATGGTTCTGCCAACACCGAATACGGCAACTAACGTTTGACGGCAGACCATTTGCGTGAAACCATCGCTGAGGACGTTCGACGGCGAGTCGGGCGAGAACTTCAAAATAACGCCGGTAGCTCGGAAAATCGTGGGCGACATCGGGGTCCGGTAACGCTCCACGGCGGTAGAGAGCGACTCCAGGGCAGCTCTAAAGGTCCGAAGCGGCCATACCCTTTTCTGAAGTGGTCACTTTCGCTTTGTTGTTGAAACCTTCGACGATGCCACCCGGAAATCCGCTTTTTGGCCACGGAACCAGTTGAGCAGGAGTTCCCGGTGGGAGCGGAGCATGACGCGCCACCTTTTTCATGGGCTCGATCCGGGATCGCATCGTCCGACGCGGCACCAGGACATCCATGAATTGATCCGGCCCAGTAGGGCGACGTGTACTCCCAGAAGAACTGGCGGTCCTCCTTGAGCAGAAAGCTCCGAACGGTCCGCAGGGTTGTACTGGAGCAGGTCGGCCAGGATGATGTCCCGATTGTCGGTTCGGTTCTGAACTGGCGCTTGAGCAACGACCGAGTGCCGGTGCCAGATCGGCATCAGGATCGGAACCATTCGAGCGGCAGCATATCCCGGGAATTCCTGGGCTCGAACCTCATCGATGGTGCCTTATTCATGTGCATGGCGATATGAAACCGATCCAGAACATGCGGGGCCGATCGATGCTTTCTTGAGAAATCACCTTCAGATACGGCTTCCAGGGATGTCGCTGCAACGGACTTCAACTCGGCGGCGCGACTCGACTCCGAATTGCTGGAAGAAGCGCAGCAGACGGATTTTCACCGTGCGATCTGGCGACCCGAGCAGGCTTGGAATGCCGGTCGATCCGAATAGACCGACGCACGTGACAGGAACTTGTGCGATCGGCGCCAGAGAATCTCGTCCACGCCCCGCGGTCACACCCTCCAGGTCCCGGTCGCAAGGCCCATCAGCATGTACGCCATCCATTCCAGGTAGATCGAAACACCTTCTCCGCAGGTGGTCCGGAAGATCCGTCGGCAACCTCCGAGTTGCCAGGACATCCGCCGCGTCCCAACCGTGCCAGAAATTGCATATACGTGCGCGTCAAGGTTTGCTTACCCTCGGCCCGAGGGCACCGATTCGACCTTCACGGCCACAACGCCTCAATCCACACGCCGCATCAGATACACGAAGAACACTTAAAGCCCCACAGCGGCACAAACTCGAACAGGCGGGCCTCCAGCGTGTCGTAACCCGGTCCCGCACGCCCGCAGCCCGAGCAGACCGGCCGGCTGTTGCGCCTCGTGGAAATATCTCCACCAACAGTGCCGTCTCGCCCCCGATTCGATCTGGATCGCACTGCTCCGTAGACCAAGGACCGTTCCACTTCTGCACTCGATCCGTAGCACCATCATTGCACCCTGGTCTCGTCTCTCCTGCCACAGATTTGTTTGGTGCATAACAATGGTACCTGTAATACAGTGATTCGAGCCAGGGTGTGCTAGATCCCTCGGTCGTTCTCATCCAGGTTTCTCCTCATCCCGGCCTGTGTGGAAGTGTCCAATCGGCCCCACGTCTTTTCCGGCCGATTCAAGTCGCTGTGGAAATCCGGTCGCGTCTCTTAACGGATTCTCTCAGCGTCGCCACTTTCCACCCACTCATTTGCCCGTTTCTACCCACAGATTTTGCCGAGGACCCAAAATAACTTGCAGCACCGGTGTCGGCCCAGTGGAATCGTCAAAGAGACTTCACACGAGAGTTCCCGTGAACGCGCTCGGACTTTGCCACACCTCGGTGGCGTTTTCAAAAGAGACCACACGAGAGTTCCCGTTCGACCCGACAGCCGCACCGTATCGAAGCGCCAAGCTGGACCCGTCGGCTTCGTCTTTCGATGCCGGTCCGATCGATCCCTCGAAATGGGGCATCCCCAGGACCTTCTTTGTCGTTCCCGAGCCCGTCGAAAACCCGATTCCGACCGAGTCGATCAGCTAGCAGCCCGTGGTGGAAGTCTATAGGGTCGCGTTACGAGCGCCATGGGGCTAGATGCAAGGCGCCGCGACGACGTCGATGCTCTTCATCGATCTAGGAGTGGCAACGCCGCAGCTGGCCCCATGCCGTCGTAACCCGTAGGGCGCAGGGGTCTTCGGGCCACAGGCTTTGTCATTCGTCGGTCACGATGACAAAGCATCGTTCCGCTCCTCATTTCGCGCCTGAGACCCGAATACCCCTGCGCGCGACCCTATAGACTTCCACCACGGGCTGCTCGGCTTCCAAAAACACAACTCATTTCATGGTCTGACTTTTCAACCCAAAGACGCAGAGAACGCAAAGGTCGCAGAATTTTTTCAGTTCAGTGGACCAGAGCGAATCCAATCTGCGTAATCCGCGTAATCTGCGTACGGACTTCGGACCTCCGTCCCCCCCTCTCCCACAGATGGAACATTCCGGGATCGCCTTCGTAAGTAACCTTTGACTGTGACGTCTAGCAGGCAAGGTGCGTCACTTAAGAGCGCAACAGAGGGAGAACTATGGAGACCTGGATAAGGGATTTGAAGTACGCGGCGCGGACGCTGGCACGGAACCCGGGGTTCACGGCGGTCGTCGTTCTCACGCTGGCGCTGGGAATCGGGGCGAACACGGCGATGTTCAGCGTTATCAACGCGGTGGTCCTTAAACCGCTTCCCGTTCTGAACCCACACGAGCTGGCAAATCTCTACACGTGGCGGGCCGACGAATTTCTGGCGAACCAGCCTTCTTCCTTCTACGATTTCAACTACTACAGGGCCAACAATCGTGTCTTCTCGGGCCTTGCCGCCTATGCCCTCGCTCCTGCGAGTCTCGGCGACGGACGGGAAGCTTCGATGATCATGGGTGAAACCGTTTCCGGAAATTACTTTGAGGTTCTGGGTGTCGCCCCGGTCCTGGGGCGCTTCTTTCGTCCTGAAGAGGACGTGACGAAGGGGGAGCACCCCGTAGTCGTGATCAGTAGCGCCCTGTGGAGCGTCCGGTTCGGCTCGGACCCGGACATTGCAGGATCGAGCGTGCGGTTGAACGGATATCCATACACCGTTATCGGGGTTGCGCCTGAATCGTTCACCGGTGGAATGCGCGGCTTCGCATCCGACTTCTGGATTCCGCTGATGATGGTGCAGCAACTAAATCCCGGAACCACTCAGTTGGACAGTCGCGAGAACCGTTGGCTCTTCATCGTCGGACGTCTCAAGGCAGGTGTGGACATCGATCCCGCGCGTGCCGACGTCAAGACGCTGGCCGCCCAACTCTCGCTCGACGACCCGAATGCGGAAGAGACGGACACCGCCACGCTGGTTCCCACCAATAGCGTCGTCTTTCTGCCCGACGCCGACAACGCGATCTTTGCCGTTTCGGGACTCTTGATGGCACTGGTGGGGACCGTTCTGCTGATTGCCTGCGCCAACGTTGCCAACCTGTTGCTGGCCCGATCGATAGCTCGACGGAAGGAGATCGCCGTCCGGATGTCGATGGGCGCGGGTCGCTGGCGCCTGGTCCGGCAGATGTTGACCGAAAGCCTGTTGTTGTCGTTGATGGCCGGCGTCGTGGCATTTGTCTTCGCCCGGTGGTCTGCCGGGTTTGTCGTGGGCCTTCTTACCCAGGTACCGTTGCCACTGGACATTCGTCTGGCTCTGGACCTTGGGATCGACTGGAGAATCCTCGGTTTCAGCCTCATGGTATCGGTCGTGACGGCCGTCCTGTTTGGCCTGGTCCCTGCTCTCGAGAGCTCCCGTGTGGATCTGATCGGCAGTCTCAAGGACACGGCGGGCGCCGTGACCTCCGACAGGAAACGTTTCCGTCTTCGAGGCGCCCTGGTTGTTTCACAGGTCACGCTGTCGTTGTTGTTGCTGATATCTGCCGGTCTGTTCCTGCGAAGCCTTCTAAACGTTCACACGACCGATCCGGGATTCGAGACCGACGGAGTTTTCACGGCCCAGCTCCTGCCGATGTTGCGAGGGTACGACGATGAGCGTGCGACACAGTTCTATGAGGCGCTGCTCGATCGCGTGCGCACGTTACCCGGCGTGGAAGCGGCGAGCCTGGTGACACATCTGCCCCTCAACCTGAGCATTCGGACGAGCAGTGCCTTGCCCGAGGGTCAGCCCGTCGTCCCTCAAAGGGACTTTCCGTCGATCGACAACACGAACGTCTGGCCCGGATATTTCCGGACAATGGGGATAACGGTTCTATCGGGAAGGGACTTCGAGGCTCGGGATACGCCGGATTCTCCGGACGTGATGATCGTGAACCAGGCCCTGGTCGAGCGGTATTGGCCAGGCGAAGATCCGATCGGAAAAATCATCCGAACCGGCCGGGAAGGTGGCGATCGGTACCGTGTTGTCGGTGTCGTTTCCAACGGCCGATATCGAACCCTTGGAGAGGATCCCCGCCCGTTCATGTATCGATCCCTACTTCAGATGAACGAAGGGATAGCCGATCTGTTGGTGCTGGCGCCAGGTGCTTCGGCTTCGTTCCTGGGGACTCTGAGGGAGGAGGTTCTGGCGATCGATGCCGACGTTCCCGTCACGAACATGGCCATGTTGGAGGATCGTCTGAGCCTGCCCCTTCTGCTGCCCCGCATGGGAGCATTGCTGTTTGGCGTAATCGGGGTCATCGGACTGATTCTTGCCGCGACGGGAATTCTCGGCGTCATGTCCTACGCAGTGAGCCAGCGTACCCGGGAGATCGGAATTCGAGTCGCCCTTGGGGCCGGACCCAGGGTTATTCTGGGCTTGATCGTCGGTCACGGACTGCTGCTGGCCGGAGTCGGTGTTGGCCTGGGAACTGTGGCTGCCTTTGGGCTGACCCGCTTCTTGAGTGCTTTGCTGGTGGGGGTCAGTCCTTCCGATCCGATTACTTTTCTGGGAGTCGTCCTGTTGTTGGTCGGCGTCGCTGCCATCGCGTGCTACGTGCCGGCCCGGCGGGCCTTGAGCGTCGATCCGATGGATGCTCTGCGGTCGGAGTAACAGGCGCTGCAGCTACTGGGTCTTTCGAATTGTCTTCCTGAGTCACGTTATCTCTGGCGGGGACCACTAGGTTGTACCAGGAAGGAAGTGGTCAGTTTCCAGGGGTCGGAGTGGCAGCAACTGACGTCCCTCGACAACTGACCCCTGACCACTGACAACTGACCACTTCCTAACTATCCAGCACCTGCCTCATCTTCCCCGCCAACGCTTCCTGACTGAACGGCTTCTGCAAATAACCCATTTCGGCTTCGGATACGCCGTGTCTGGCTATGAACTCGCCGGGGTACCCGGACATGTAAAGGACCTTTAGTTCGGGTCGGATGAGCCTCAATCGCTTGGCCAGTTCGGGGCCTGACAGTTCGGGCATGATCACGTCGGTGAGTAACAGATCGATCGAACCGGCATGATCCGTGGTGGCTCGAATCGCCGCGGAGGCGCCGGCCGCTTCGACGACTTCGTAGCCGCTGATCTCCAGAAACTTGCGTGTCACTCGTAGGACAGACGGCTCATCCTCGACCACCAGGATGGTCTCCTTCCCTGGCGGCAAGACTGGCCGTTCGGTCGAGGCGCTCCGTTCGGGCTCGGGACTCGGCTGTCGAGGGAAACAGATGTTGAAGGTTGTACCCTGGTCCGCTGCGCTCTCAACTGAGATGTCCCCCTGACTTTGTTTGACGATTCCGTATACGGTGGCCAGCCCCAGACCCGTGCCCGTTCCCGCCGCTTTCGTCGTGAAAAATGGCTCGAAGATCTGGGTCAATGTTTCCGGGTCCATACCGTGCCCTTCGTCCCGGACCGAGAGCTGCACGCAGGCACCTTCGAGCCGGCCTCGGTGAGAGCCCTTCCGCAGGTCCAGATTGCTGGTCTTGAGGCTCAGCGTTCCTCCTTCAGGCATCGCGTCGGCCCCGTTGATCACGAGGTTTGTGATGATCTGTTCGATGGAGCTGTGGTCCGCTCTGATGTGACCCAGGGAAGAATCCAGCGAGGTTCGCAACGTTACATGTTCACCGATCAACCGGCGTAACATGTTTTCCATCTCCCTGACGATCGAGTTTATGTCGAGCAGTATGGGATTCCGCATTTCGCGCCGGCTGAACGTCAACAGTTGCATTGTGAGCCGGCTTGCCCGCTGGACGGCGTTGAAAACCTCCTCCGACATCTCTCGTTCTTCGCTGCCCGCGGGCAGCGCCGATTGCAGCAGGGTCGTATAACCCTGGATGGCGGTCAGGAGGTTGTTGAAATCGTGGGCGATGCCGCCTGCAAGCCGGCCAACCGTCTCCATCTTCTGAGACTGCCGTAGCTGTTCCTCCAGCGCTCGTCGTCCGCTGATGTCGCGAATGAAGCTCTGGAGCACCTGGCGCCCATCGTACTGGACGAGCCGGGCATTGGTCTCCAGCGGTATGCGCTTCCCGGTCTTTGTCAGCCCCTCGAGTTCGAACAGCGTTCCTTCCTGTGAACGGGAGTCCCCGAGAGCTTCTTCGACCCGCCCCACCTGATCGGGCGGGTGCAGGTCGAAGATGGTCATTCGATCGAGTTCCCCCGGCGAGTACTGGAACAGCCGTTGTGCTTTTTCGTTGGCGCCCAGCACCTTTCCCGTCATGGGGTCAAAGAGAAGGACAGCGTCGCTGGCATATTCAAACAGACTACGGTAGTTCTCTTCAGAACGTCGTAGCGCCTCCTGCGCCCACTTGCGTTCGGAGATGTCGGTAATCGTGCCTATCATGCGAAGGGGCGTTCCATCCCCCCTGCGTTCGGTGACGCGACCACGCACGAATACCCATTTCCACTCACGGGAGTCCGCTCGAAGACGATACTCCTGTTCGTAGGCCGGCGTCACACCGTCCATGTGCGCACGAAGCGCTGCCTCGCGCCCGGCTTTGTCGTCGGGGTGCACCCGGGAATGCCAGGTTCGCCCATGAGTCGTGTGGACACCTTCCTGGTCGGGAGAGTCGGCGAAAATTTCTGCAACCCTGGAGCTGAAGACCACACGATCCGTCAGCAGATTCCAATCCCAGAGCCCGTCGGAGGCCGCTTCGAGCGCATACCGCAACCGTTCTTCACTCCGGCGAAGGGCGCCGACCGCCCGCTGCCGTTCCGACAGGATGCCGGCTTCACAGATCAGGCCGGAGGGTTTCTTGTTCTCGTAGGCGAGTGTGAGTGACAGACGGCCGTCGAAGAAACGTCCAGAGGCGTCCCGGAATCGAAGGTCCAGGCCCCCCACCCGACCGTCTCGAAGTTGGGACATCAGCGCTTCATCGGGAAACCGCGGGGAGTTTGCGGCCAGAAGAGTGGAAACGTTCTTTCCAACAGCTCCGGCGCTGTTGTAGCCGAACAGTTTTTCAGCCATGGGACTCCAACTGGCGATGCGGCCGTCCAGATCGAGGCCCAGGGCTGCGGATCCTTGAAAGGTCGTTACCGAAGTCTCTGGCTGCCCGGAGTCGTCGTCGGTCGATCCCGATTCGAGAATGATGACCGCCGCGGGGGATGTGACACCGGACGATCGAACTCGCATCGTGAGCGAATCGGATCCGTCCAGGGACAACCTGAAGTTCGGAAATAAGTACGCTTGACGGCGGCCGTCGAGTATCGCGGTGACAGATGTTTCGAAGTCCGAGAGAGCCTCGATGTTGTCCCGAAAGGAGGCACCGCACGTCTTGATGTAGTTTGATCCGAGGGTGCCCAGTTCGTCGGCGACCGCGGCCGTCCATGCCCGGTTGACGCGGATGATGTGACCGGCCTTATCCAACAGAGCGATCGGCCAGAGCAAGGTGTCGATCAAGGCCTGGGTCGGGGCCACGGAGTCCGTATGTAGGGAATCAGGCTGTCCGTCGGATCGAGAGCGGTTTGTCATGTGACGCCCGAAGTTTCGTGCCGGTCGTGTCGACCGAAACCGGCATGCCTGAAACTGTTGTCGGCGTCCTATCCGAGGTTTCTTGCGTTGGCGTGCAAAAATTGCGTGCACTATAGATCCTAGTGAGAGCAGCCTTCATTTTCAACTTGAAAAGGAGATTTTGGAAGACGATTGCTCAGATGAGCGTCCGAAATCCAAAGTCCGGGAATCCGCCCGTACGACGTCAGGCAGGTTGCCCACGCCCTCCCTGGCGTTTGATAAACTGGGATCATGAGGAACGTACCGCGTGGGCATGAGGAGAGCTGCAAGGTGGAGGTTGTCGAACTCCACCAATTCTTCGAGGACTGGTTCAACGGTCAGATCGGCGCCGATGACTTCGATCGGTTTTCCGGCGTTCTGGCCCAGGACTTCACGATGATCGGTCCCGATGGTCGACTGACCCACAGCCAGCCGCTCCTTGAGGCACTTGGGGAGGCGGGAGGTTCAAAGAACGGGCTGCAAATCTGGATTGAAAACACCGTGGTATTAACCCGCAGTGGAGATTTGACCCTGGCAGTTTATGAGGAATGTCAGGACCTGCAAGGAAAAAAGAACCGCCGCCGAAGTACCGTATTGTTCCGTGACAAGCCGGTCAATCCAAACGGTCTGGAATGGATCCACGTCCATGAAACGTGGTTGGAACGTGAATAGCGAGCAGTTTTCGGTTCAGACCGAATCCCAATCCGCATAATCCGCGGACAGACTTCACCCCTACTTCTTCCCCTGCTTCATCGCTTTTTCGATTCTCGCCCAGGAATCCCTTAACGTGACCGTCCGATTGAAGACCAGAGAACCCGTCGATGAATCCGCGTCCACCGCGAAATAGCCGATCCGCTCGAACTGAAAGCGGTCACCGACCGCAGAGTTTACCAGCGACGGCTCCACCCGGCAAGACCGTCGAACCTCCAGCGAATGCGGGTTCAGGGACCTGGTGAACTCCGCCCCCCCTTCTTCCGGATTCTCGACCGAGAACAGGCGGTCGTAGAGTCGAACCTCCGCGGGGAGGGCGTGCTCGGCGGAAACCCAGTGAAGGGTCGCCTTGACGCGCCGCCCGTCCGGCGCAGAGCCGCCTCGCGTCGCGGGGTCATAGGTGCAACCCAGCTCCACGATCTCGCCGGTTTTTTCATCTTTTTCGACCCGGGTGCAGGTGACTATGTAGCCGTAACGCAGGCGCACTTCTCTTCCCGGTGCCAGGCGGAAGAATTTTCTGGGCGGGTCTTCTCGAAAATCCTCACGTTCGATGTAGAGGACCCTGGAGAAAGGAACCTTCCGGGTTCCCATGCTCTCATCCTCGGGGTTGTTGGCCGCGTCAAGTTCCTCGACCTGCCCCTCGGGATAGTTGTCGAGGACCACGCGCAGGGGATTCAACACGGCCATGACCCGTGGCGAGGTGAGGTTGAGGTCTTTCCGGATCGCGTGTTCGAGTTGTGCTACCGCGACAACGCTGTTGCGTTTGGCGACGCCAACCCGGTCGCAAAAATTCCGGATGGACCTCGAGGTCACGCCTCTCCGACGCATGCCGCCGAGAGTCGGCATGCGGGGATCGTCCCAACCGTTGACGTGCCCGTCTTTGACCAGCGTGAGCAGCTTCCTCTTACTCATCACGGTGTAGTTCAGCTTCAATCGGGCGAACTCGATCTGTTGCGGGTGGCAGTCCACTCCGAGTTCATCGAGAAACCAGTCGTAGAGCGGGCGCTGAGCCTCGAATTCGAGTGAGCACAAGGAATGGGTAATACCTTCAGTCGAATCCGACAGGCAGTGAGTGAAGTCGTACATCGGGTAGATACACCACTTGTCGCCTGCTCTGTAGTGTGTGGCGTGGCGGATCCGATAGATGGTCGGGTCCCGCATACTCATGTTTCCCGATGCCATGTCGATTTTCGCTCGGAGGACGTGGGAGCCATCAGCGAACTCGCCGCTCCGCATTCGCCCGAACAGGTCGACGTTTTCCTCTACCGATCTGTTTCGGTAGGGGCTGTCGTTTCCGGGTTCGGTCAGCGTGCCACGGTATTTTCGAATCTCTTCGGCACTCAGGCTGCAGACATATGCTTTTCCGGACTCGATCAGTCGGATGGCGTAATCGTACAGTTTTTCGAAGTAGTCTGAAGCGTAGAAGAGCCGATCTTCCCAATCGAACCCAAGCCATCGGATGTCGCGCTGAATTGCTTCCTCGTACTCGACTTCTTCCTTCGTGGGGTTCGTATCGTCGAAACGGAGGTTGCACGTCCCGCCGTACTCGGAGGCGGCGCTGAAATTCAAACAGATGGACTTTGCGTGCCCGATGTGGAGGTATCCGTTGGGCTCGGGAGGGAACCGAGTCCGGACTCGCCCGTCGTTCTTGTTCGCGGCGACGTCACCGGCGATGCGTGACCGGATAAAATCGAGTGGAGCGGAGGAGTCCTCATCGCTTGACTTGCCAGCATCTTCTGGACTGTCCTCCATGATCTCATCTTACACTGAAGTTGCCGCTCAAACGCGCTTTCCCCCAATGAATGTCGATTGCCGCATCCCCACCATGTGCTTCAAGGGCAATGGTCAGCTGGTCCGCTTCCTCGGACGCGGATTCGATTTTCAATGGGAGTTCGGCGAGGTAGCCTTCGGTCAGTTCGGGCTGTCCCCAGATGCCGGTGGTTTCGTGGAAGGCCAGAACCCAGTCGTTGTCACCAGTCTTCCTGGCCCACAACGAGTACCGTCCCGCTTCGAGAGTCGTGCCGGCTATGGTCAAGGTGCCGGTCGTCTCGATCTCCGTCGCCTGATCTGCTCCGAGGCGCCAGACCGTACCCACCGGGGCCATTCCAAGCACGTCGCGGCCGTACAGGCTGGGCCGTCCGTAGTCGATCCGAACCGTCTTCGAGTTGACGGCCGTTTCGGCCGTTCCCCTGTCGTTTTGCGCAAATGCGGTCGATCCCAGGACCACCACCAATACCAGTAGAACGATGATCTTCAATCGCATCCTTGATCCTCCAACACATCACTAGAAAATTTGGGTCTTCCGCAGAATTTGTGGGTAAAACCGTCTTCCATCGCCGCTTGAGGAGACCACGGTGCTCGCCAAGCCTCAAGGCTTCCCTCGCAAGCTCGGCGGCTGCGCCGGCCTTGACCCTCGGCTGCGCTCCGCGGTGTCGGCTGGTGTGGGCGATGGGGAACGGGGCCTCCGGCGGGGGCTCCGGGCACCGGGTGTAGGCGTCCGACCGAAGTGGGTACTGGAATATTCGCCGTCGAACAAAAGAATAAGGTACTTTGTTTCAATTACTTATGTGCGCACAGGCCTTTGGACTGCCCACAAATTCTGCGGAGGAGGCGAAAATTTCACTAAAG
>CBDCFM010000010.1:0-18849 GCA_965216035.1 Terriglobia bacterium | reverse complement strand
TAACTTATTCAACTTTCCTACGTCTTATATGAGGAGAGCACCGACGATTAAATTGGACATTCCTGTGCGGAAGGAACTGGAGCGACTGAGCCGAAGCCGCAGTGTGGCGGTCCGGTTGGCGGAACGATCTCGAATTGTCTTGCTGGCCGCCGGGGGTCTGGACAATCAGGAGATCGCTGCCAAGTTGGACATCACTCGTCAAAAGGCCGGACGTTGGCGCGATCGTTTCGTTGAAGATGGCCTCGGGGGAATCGAAAAGGACGCTTCCCGCAGTGGACGGATTCCCTCGATCGGCCGCCGGAAGCGGGCCCGGATCGTGAAGAAGACGGTCGAAGGGAAGCCTCCGAACGCCACGCACTGGAGCCGGTCCTTGATGGCCAGGGCAACCGGCGTCAGCGAGTCCACGGTAGGGAGAATCTGGCGGGCTCATGGCTTGAAGCCTCATCTGGCACGCACCTTCAAACTTTCCAACGACAAACAATTTGTCGAGAAGTTGGAGGATGTGGTCGGTTTGTATCTGAACCCTCCGGAAAACGCCATTGTTTTGTCCTGCGATGAGAAGAGCCAGATGCAGGCCCTGGACCGCACGCAACCCGGGTTACCTCTGAAGAAGGGGCGGTGCGGCACCCTCACCCACGACTACAAACGCAACGGGACGACCACGATGTTCGCCGCGCTCAATACGCTGGACGGCTCGATTATCGGGACCTGTATGCCGAAGCATCGTCATCAGGAATGGATCCGGTTTCTCAATCAGATCAAACGTTCCGTGCCGAAAGACAAACAGATCCATATCATTTGCGACAACTACGCCACGCACAAACATCAGAAAGTCGTCAACTGGTTGAAGCGCAACACGCGCTTTCATGTGCACTTCACACCGACCAGTGCATCCTGGCTGAACATGGTCGAACGCTTCTTCCGGGATCTTTCCGAACAACGGCTTCGGCGCGGGGTTTTCCATTCGGTTCCTGAGCTAATCCAGGCCGTGGAGGAATATGTCGGGGGTCACAATCAGAACCCGAAGCCCTTCATTTGGACCGCAACGGCTTCCGATATTCTTGAAAAAGTTCAACGTGCCCGAAAGAAGCTCGATAAGTTACAGTCTGTTTGACGGGGACCACTAGGTTGCCGGCCTGTATGGACAGGGCCTGACTTGACGGCCCGCCTCAAGCAAGAATCGAAGGCAAATACGGGGCCGTGGGTTCGTTGTACATTCCAAGACTCATATAGGTCATCTGTTGTACGACCCGAAGGCCTTGATCCAGGCACCACCGAAACAGTTCACCGTTCCGGGTCGGCAACAGAAAGCCGGGTCCCATGAACTCCGGCGACGCGCCAATCAGCGCCTTCAACGCCTCGTTGCTCTCTCCGACGGCATTCCCTATGAACCCGATCAGGGTCGCATACCCGCAAACTCGGTCCCCGTGCTCGACAACCGTGGCGATTCCCTGGGTGATCGCATCTGCGACCTCACCGCTTCGATCGTGTCCGTGAATGCGGCGGCACAGCTCATTGCACACGCCAAGGTCCCCTTCGGTGGCAGGCCGGACACTGTAGCCGGGAAGCCGGAGGTCGAGTGGTGGTCCCTGCATGTTGGACAACATCTCACGCGCTTCGAACCCCAGTTTGGAGTACAGACAGAGCGAACGGTTGTGGTAAGCGGCCTGGACAAGCCGGACACCCGGACGACCGTGCTCGGCCACACGATCGAGGGCGTGCTGCATCAGTTGTTTGCCGATCGTGCTGTTCTGAACCTCGGGATCGACCGTGATCGGACCGAGTCCGGCGATCGTCGAACGTTCGTCAAGGAAATTACTCCCCACGATCCGGCCGTCGGTTTCCGCGACAACTCCGTAGAAACCGGGGTGCGATATACAAAGCGAAAGGAATCCCGTTACCTCTTCAGGACCAGGGAAGTCGGGTGGGAAGTTGTGCTCTTCGGCGAGGGTCTTGAACGCGGTGTGGCAGATCCGGCTGCATTGTTCGACGTCGGCAGTGGTCGCCGGCCGCAGGGTCAGGTTCATGGGCTCCTCCTTGTTCTCGATTACCAGGTAGTTCTCCGGTAGATCTATTTCCAGATCGTCTTGACGTGCCTATACTTCAACATCCTTCTGTCAGCCGTGGCCAGTGGGGCCCCCATCGTCAGAGCGGTCGCCACGATGAATCGATCCGCGGGGTCTCTGTGGAAGGTTTCGGGCAGGTCCACCGACCGGATCGAGATCAGATTGTCAACCGGTACGAACTGCAGAAAGGGCAGCGCCTCGGATCGTGCGACCCAATCACGGACATCTGAGCATGTTTCCCGAGTTTATTTCAGATTCTCTTCCGTGTAGAGCAGCAGTTCGATCATGCGCTCAAGAAGCTCGCCCGGCGAGTACCCGGGGAAGTTCTTGCAGACGAGTTCCTTTGCAAACAGCCGGGCTATGTAGCGGAGCTTGAGGGCCCGATTGCGTGACGCGAAGACGAAGTCACGGTGCCCGTTGTTGATCACGATGACATTCTGCTCCGCATCGTATCTGGAACGCCAAAGCTCTCCTGGCGCGCGTTTGAAGGTGTAGCCCGGCAGCCCTTGTTGGTGACCAGATGATCCCTTCGTCTCGGGAAGAAGAGAGTCGGTTACGGTGAGCAGGGATTCGGCCTCGCAAGCAATCGTCCCTTGGGTAACCTTCACACCCAGACGGGTCAGCCCGGGCTCGGAGGGAGCGCTGAACTTGACGATCTCGTCTCCGACATTCTCGAGCGATCCCCCTCCCTCGACGACATGCCAGGCGAATTTCAGATCATGTTCCACAAGGTGGCGCGAACGGTCTCGGGCAATGGCGCGCAGCGTTCTCGATTCGCCGACCGGCACCACAGAAGAGGCGGGCGAGATGCGAACGCTGAATAGCGGCCCTGAATATTCAAAGAATGCTTTCTGTCCCTTCTCAGCCGTTCGGTCCGGTTCGCTCTCGGGCGAACCGCTCATGATCATGCCGTTGACACCTGGATTCGCTCGTGGGCGGGCATCTGGGCGGCCTGCGTGAATGTCGAACCAGTCGTAGTCCTCGGCCGGCAAGGAAAGCAGCGCCTCCCGGAAGGCTTTCTGGATCGTTCGGAGCATTTGCCTGCTGGTGCGATCCTCTTCTGCTCGGCGTTGCTCTTCGACCAGCCCCTTGAGTGTCTCCGCGACCGGCTCCATAGCGGTGCAAAACTCGGAAAAGGCCTGATCACGAACGATACCGGTGCGCGTGCCTGGCGTCAGATTCAAAAACGGCGCGTTGACGATACCCTCTAGGCACTTTCGGGGACCGGAGTCGGTCCAGGGAGGATGCTCGAAGGCCTCCAGCTCCGTCAAACTCTCGAGCACCCGTGTGCCGGAGCGGTACAGACCCACCCGGGGCTCATGCTTCGGTTCGCTGAGATAAAGCTCGAGGTAGGGCAAGATCAGTCTGGACGGAAGCAAGGTGAAGGCGAATGCGTCGAAGCACAGCGCATTGAGCTGGGGGCACGCGACGGAACTGGAAGAGCAACTGAAGGCGGAAGTGGCGCGTCTGATGGAAATGGCGGCGGCGGCCGACGCGGACGTGCCCGAGGGGATGGACATTCCCTCGGAACTGAAGCGCCGGGAAGACCGGTTGAAAGCGATTGCCGCTGCAAAGGTGAAGCTGGAAGCGCGAGCCGCCGAACGCCATTCCGCCGAACAGGCCGAGTACGAGGCGAAGATGGCGAAACGCAAAGCCCGGGCGAAAGAGATCGGAAAACGGCCCGGAGGTCGGGCCCCGAAAGCTCCCGAGCCGGGCGTGCGTAAGAACGATCAGATCAATTTGACCGATGAGGAATCGCGCATCATGCCGGCGGGCGGCAAGAGCTTCCAGATCCGAACCGCTCACCGAGGGGAGCCTGCGGTACCGGCAGCTGATGGATGAGGCGTCCACTGAACTCGCGTGGCTGCACGTCGTATTGCTTGCGGGCCTGCCGGTCCACGACCTTAATACGGACGCCGCTGTCACGAATCCGATCGCGAAGCTCGGAGGCGAGGTACCACTGGATCTTCTCACCGCTGAGCTGCCGAATCCCGGGCAGCAAGGGCTTGATCTTCAGCTCGGTGCCCCTTTCCGGAAACAGCACGCGCCGACGATTCACGGTGTATCTCGGATCGCTTTTTTTCATGTGCATCTGGTACATCTTCTCGTCGGTGCCGGCAGAGGTCATGGTCAGCCCCTCACCGACCGTCCAGAAACTGAGAAGGCCGATACCGAACTCTCCCTGAATGCCTTGAGCACCGTTCGCCTTGAGGCGCCGTTTGATGGAATCGCAGATGTGGGTGGCCACATACCGGAAATCCGGCATTCCCTGATCGTCCCTCGGTATACCTTCGCCATCATCGGTGACCCTCAGATAATGCTCACCCCCCTCCCGACCCCGGGTGATGGTGACGCACCGGGCCCCGGCGTCGATACTGTTCTCCACGAACTCCGCCACCGCTTTGAGAGGATTGCTTTGAGACAGCGCGATGATGGTGATGGCGTTCCAGTCGTCGCCAATGCGAAGCCGTCCCGACGCTTTCGATTTGGTTTTTTTGCGCGCGACCTTGGGCATGTGACTTTAGAAGAGCGTAGTTCAGTTTTGAGTTTCACTTGGAGTTTACATCACGATCCCTGGCTTCAGCGTAGAGTACGGCACGAGAGGCAGGAGTGTTCGCGACACGTCCGCCAACCAAACTGAGCGAAACGGGAGTGTGTCGCCCGGACCGGGGGAATGAGGTGGCATCCGCTACTTTCTCAAATTCCGCATTCGAACGGCTCCGGGAAAGCAACGAAACGAAGGTCGCTCTTCAGTACGAGTGATCACCATCTGCGCTGTAGGGCCAAATTTCTGTAAACAATTCTCTTCTTGCCACCGTATTAACGTTTCTAAAGGTTAGCTCAATTGTCATATTGAGTTGCCAACGAATCTGAGCCGACCGGGTCTATGTCTAGCAGCCCGTGGTGGAAGCGCTTCAACCCAAGGAGACCCGATGCTGAGAGATCTGCGGCATGCCGTCCGCATGCTACTTCAATCCAAAGGCTGGACGTCCGTGGTCCTGTTGTCGCTGGCCCTGGGGATCGGCGCGAATACGGCCCTGTTCAGCGCCATCAACAGCCAGATGCTGAGGAAGATTCCCGTTGCCGCCCCGGACGGGCTGGTACGGTTGAGGTGGTCCGGCGATAACGACATGGCGACGAGCAGAAGCGAGTACGGCAGTACGGCGCCAGGACCGGGTGGTATAAGGACTGCGGCTACTTTTTCCTATGCGGCATTCGAGCAACTGCGGGACAGCAACGAAACGATGACCGACCTGTTCGTCGGCGCCCCGTACGGGCGTGTGAACGTGGTCGTGGACGGGGAGGCCGATATCGCTTCCGCCTTCATCGCTTCAGGCAGTTATTTCAGCGTCCTCGGTGTCTCGCCTGCGGTTGGAAGAACCATCGGACCGGATGACGATGCGGAAGGCGCCCCGCCGGTGGCCATGATCAGCCATGGCTACTGGAATCGCCGTTTCGGCCTGGATCCCGAGATCGCGGGCAGACGGGTCACCATCAACGGAACCCCGATGACGATCGTCGGCGTCACACCGGTTGGATACACGGGGATCCAGAATCCTGGCGGTACGGCCGCGGATGTCCATGTGCCCCTGGCCCTCGACGAGCAGCTCAGCGGTCGGGAGAGACTGGGGGAGCCAACCTGGTGGTGGTTGCAGATGATGGGTCGGTTGAAGCCCGGGGTCCGTCCCGAGCAGGTCCAGGGAAACCTGGAAGGTGTCTTCCGGAGCGTATCGCGTGAAGGAATGGATAGTTACCTTGAAGGTTTGTCGCCGGAACAACGGAACATGGAGCGTAATCAGGATCGAGACGCGATCCCGGGGTTGTATGTCAGCTCCGGCAACCGGGGCATTTACGATCCGGGTTCCAGATCATCGCGCTCGGCGGCGATCCTTGGATCGGTCGTCGTCCTCGTTCTCCTCATCGTCTGCGCCAACGTCGCCAACCTCCTGCTGTCGCGCGCAACGGCCCGCCACAAGGAAATATCGGTCCGCATGTCGATGGGCGCCACCCGCATGCGTCTGGTTCAACAACTGCTGACCGAAGGTGTGCTGCTGTCGATGATCGGCGGGATGCTGGGACTGCTCGTGGCCTACTGGGGTCGTCAGTTGCTACCGCAGGGTCAGACGGCGCCCTTCGACTGGCGCGTTTTCGCCTTTGTCGCGCTGCTGAGCATCGCGACGGGTGTGATTTTCAGCCTGATCCCAGCCCTCCGAGCCACCCGTCTGGACGTGGCATCTTCTCTCAAAGAAAACAGCCGCAGTGTCGCCGGTTCGAAGACACGCCTCAGCAAGGCACTGCTGGTGTTGCAGGTCGCCGTCTCGCTGGTCCTGCTTATCGGGGCGGGTCTCTTTCTGAACACGCTCCGAAACCTGCGCAACGTCGAGGTCGGCTTCAATCCCAACAACATCCTGCTGTTCCGCGTAGACCCGCGGTTGAATGGTTACGAAGACGAACGGATGGCCGCCCTTTACCAGCAGATGCAGGACACGCTTCAGGCGATTCCGGGAGTGCGGTCGGTGAGCCTGACACGAACCGCGTTTCTGTCGGGGAGCACAAGCACCAGTGGCGTTTACGCCCAGGGTCGCGAGAGGATCGAGGACGTCTCGAACAGCGCGCACATGATGACGGTGTCGCCCGAGTTCTTCGGAACGCTGGAGATACCGTTGCTCGCAGGCCGTGTCTTCGACGATCGCGACAGCCAGGACGCATCCATGGTCGCCGTGATCAACGACGCGGCGGCCGAACACTTCTTCAGTGGGGAAAACCCACTCGGTCTCCGCTTTGGATTTCAGCGGGAAAACGACGGCGACATTGAGGTCATTGGAGTCGTCCGGGATGTGAAGTACTCCAACGTCCGGGATCCGGAACCACCGACCGTGTACCTGCCCTACTTGCAGCGCACGTTCGGCAGCATGATCTTTGAGTTGAAGACGGCAAGCGATCCTCGGACCATGGTTCCCACCGTACGCGAAACCGTTCGAGGGATCGATCCCAACATGCCGCTCATGAATGTTTCGACCCAGGCGGAGCAGATCGAGCAACGGTTCAGCCAGGAGCGATTCTTCGCTCTGTCTTATTCCCTGTTCGGCGGCCTCGCGTTGCTGCTGGCGTCAATCGGATTATTCGGCCTGGCGTCCTACAACGTGGTTCGAAGGACGAATGAGATCGGTATCCGGATGGCGCTGGGCGCCGAGGCAAGGGACGTGATGCGGATGGTCCTCGGCGAATCGTTGATCCTGGTGGCGATCGGGGTTGCGGTCGGACTCGTTACAACGCTTGCCGCCGGCCGCCTGATATCGAGCCTGCTCTTCGGCCTCGCCCCAACGGATGGGTACACCGTCGTGGCCGCCACACTGGTGATGATTCTCGTTTCGGCATTTGCCGGCTATCTTCCCGCGCGGCGCGCATCGCGGGTGGATCCGATGGTCGCGCTGCAATACGAGTAACCGATGGCCCTTCATCAATCACGACACGTTGATTTCGAGAAAGCCGGCCGAGCGGCCCGCGGCAAGGTACCCGTGCGGCATCAACTCGCTTGCAGCCGGTGCGCTCGGCCTCGATATCGCGACGCCGGAATCGTCTGTCGGACCGCTCTCGTAGTAGATCTCTTCTGCCGCACAGGCTCCTAGTCTTCCCTCAAGATTGAAACTGGATCCGAACCGACGGCTTTTCGGGCAGGCAGGTATGTCGCCACCCACGAAACCAGCCCGAGGATCAACGTGGCTCCTCCGAACGTGACCGGATCGTTTGCTCGGACGCCGAACAGCACACTCGACATGGCTCCGGTGAGAACCCACGCGCCGATCAGACCCACGACCAGGCCAAGGCCGACCAGGGCCATGGCGCCCCCGGTCACCTGCTTCAACACGTGGCGTCGGTCGGCGCCCAGGACCATGCGGATACCGATTTCGCGCGTGCGCCGTCGGAGCGAGTAGGCCATCACGCCATAGATGCCCACCGCGGCCAGAAGAAAGGCCACCAGGGTAAAACCACCGAGGATCATCGCGTGGAATCGGGTCTGAACTCCCTGCCGGGCGAACCGCTCTTCGACGGTTGAAGCGACCAGGATCGGCAACAACGGATCGATGGCCTGAACCTCACTCCGAATGGGTTCGATCATCGAAGTGGGTTCGCCTGCGGTACGAGCGGCAACGGTGAAATAGGTCGCGGTTGTCTGCGAGAGCGAGTAGTAGATGTCGAGTTCCGCCGGGCGATTGGATCGAATGCCCGAATACTTCACATCCCCGACGACACCGACGACCGCGGCCCAATCCTCCGCGTCCTCCGACTCCGCCTCGCGAACTCGCTTGCGGATCGCCGATTCCCCCGGCCAGAGCCGCCGGGCGACAGACTCGCTGATGACGAGAGAGACCGGCGAGTCGGGCCGATCGGTGATATCAAACGGACGGCCTTCGATCAGCCTAATGCCGAGGACCTCGAAGAAATTGGGCATCACGTGGTGACGCTCGACGTGGAGGGAGTCCCCTGCCAGCGCCAGCGGCCCCTCTTCGGGAACTACATCGGTTGCCGTAAAGGTCCGGGGTGGTAGGTTCGGTGAAGCAATCGTGATCGCTTCCGCTCCCGGTAGCGATGACAGCCTCCCGACGAGTTGATCGATAAAATTGCGACGCCCCGCTTCGTCCTGATAGCGCGCGGTGTTCGGGTTGATCTCCATGACGAGCAGGTTGTCGGTGCGGAAACCCACGTCCGCCATCTCGAGTTCGCGAAAGCTCTGGACCATCAGTGTCGCGCCGATCAGCAAAACCAGGACCAATGAAACTTCCGCGACAATCAAAGACTTCCCGAAGAGCCCGCCCGTCAGCGTTCCACTGGATCCACGGCCACCGGCCTTCAAGGCCTCTCCGGGATCTCGATTCGACACAAGAAGCGCAGGCACCAGCCCAAAGCCCACGCCTGCAAGCATCGACACTGCGGCGGTCGTGATCAGAACCGAACGATCGACGGAAATTTGAACGAAGTCGGGAAGTGTGGCGCCACTGGCAAGGGCAATGGAATCGGCCAGCCAAATCGTAAGAAGGGCACCCAGGAGACCGCCGGCAAGGGACAGCAGCAGGGATTCGGTCAGTACTTGACGTACCAGCCGACCTCGTCCAGCCCCCAGGGCGACCCGAATCGCAAACTCCTGTCGCCTGCCATCGGCCCTTGCCAACAGCAGGTTTGCAACGTTGGTACAACCGATCAGAAGGAGGAACAGAGCCCCGACCATCAGGACGAGCAAGCCCGGACGAACCGCCCCTCTCCAGTTTTCGGCCAGAGGTCGAACCGATATCCCGAGGTCTTCATTCGGATCGGCATATGTGTCCGCCAGCCGCCGGGCGATCGCACTCATCTCGGTCTGGGCCGTCTGGACCCGGGCGTTCGGACCGAGCCTCCCGACAACCCTGTGCCACCTTCTGGCCCGATCCCGGACCCAGCCGGGGTAGATCAGGTCCGCGGCCGAGGCCGGGAGCCAGAAACCCACGTCATTGCAGAGACCGCATGTCATGTCCATCAGGCCTCCAAACTCGGCGGGAAGTACTCCAACGACGGTAAATTCAGCTCGCGTCGTTGTCACCGTTCGACCCAGGATGTCGGGATCCGCTCCGAAACGTCGTCTCCAGAGGCGCTCGGAAAGGAGAACAACCGGATGGATTCCGCCGTTGACATCCACTTCCTCGGGCAGGAACAGGCGACCGAGTTGGGGCTCGATCTGGAACAAATTAAAGAAACCAGCCGAAACATATTCACCCACGATGGCTTCGGCGCCCTGGTCGTCATCAGTGAACACGATCTGGACGGGTCCCACCGCGGACAGACCCTCGAAGGCTTCGGCCTGTTCCCTCCAGTCCTCGAAGTCCGGATAGGAGACGCGACGCTCTATACCGTCCACGTCGCCGATGCTGACGAGTTCGACAAGCTGTTCCGCATTTTGGTACGGCGCATCGTTGATCAGCGTGGATTCGATCAGCGTGAACACCGACGACGTCCCACCGATGCCAAGGGCCAGGACCAGGATCACGACCAACGTGAACCCGCGGCGTTGCCAAAGGCTCCGGACCGCGTACTCCAAATCCTGGATCAACGATTCAACGACTGGTAATCCCCCCGAATCCCGGTATTCTTCCTTCATCTGTTGGATGCCTCCGAAACTGCGGCTGGCGGCTTGGCGGGCTTCTTGCGGATCCATTCCGCGACCGAGGTTCTGCTCGGTCTCCATCTCGATGTGGAAACGCAACTCGGATTCGAGGTCTCTTTCAAATCGCCTCTTTCGCAAGATAACGATGAGTCGCTTCGCGAGGGTTCGTATCCAGAACATAACGTCTTGGAATTATTCGTGCCGCAACGCCGATATTCAGCGTGGTCAACAGCGTGTTGTTGCAGTGGCCGTGCTGGCGCCGATTCTCGTTTCGGCATTTGCCGGCTATCTTCCCGCGCGGCGCGCTTCGAGAGTGGATCGATAGTCGCGCTGCAATACGAGTAACCGATGGCCCTTCATCAATCACGACACGTTGTACCCAAGCGCTTTCAGTTGATCGAGGATTGCCGTTGCCTCAACATTCCTGGCTCGGAAGGCAAGTTTCGAGGGTACGCCATCTTTGCTGTGGACGATGCTGATTCCGTTCTTGAGCTTCCAGGACCAGAACAGGAACTTCGCAACGGCAACCCGAACCTCCTGGACCTCGGACGGAGATAGCAGGTACTTCATCTTCATGGGTCCTGCGAGCACGAGTTCCTGCTCGGAAGCCGTTAGGTGGGCGCTCCAGTTCCTGGTCCTGATAATTCCGGCAATGATATCGCCATCCCAGGAGTTTCGAGACTCATCCGAAGACTCTGTAGGACTACTCATATCGATAGTCGCCTGCCCCGCAAGCACCCTGGAAACGTCCGGGACAGCGTGTCGGGGTGTCCGTCCCTGGCCACCCGCCGGACAAGCCCAGATTTCCAGGCCCGATCTTTCCTGCCGGCTGGATCCAGGGCGCATGTTCCACACGCAGGTCGGCTAGCCTGGCGGCCAGGGACGGCCGCGACAGGACCTCGTTACGGACCGGTTTCATACTCCACGGTGATTTCGAGAAAGCCGGACGAACGGCCCGCGGCAAGGTACCCGTTAGTCTGAAGCTCGTAGTCGCCTTCTGGAACTTCCCTGGGGACGCGCAATCTCAGGTTGTAAGTTCGACTATCACCGATAAGCTTCGCTTCACCCTGTTCAAACCACGTGGCGCTCTGGGATTTCCGCACAGCAAGCAACTGGACATACCCTGTCTCGCCGATGCGTATCGTTGCATCTTCCGGCGTCCGCGTGGCAGCGCTGGGATTTCCTTCCAATCGCAGCTTCATCTCACGGAGTGCCTGCGCCCGGCTACCATATTCCATCGAAAACAGATTTCCATCGTCCGGAAGAGGGCCGCTCCAGTCCAGTTCCACGGCAACGAACACATCGTCAGGAGTGCGGGACGGGTCGCCGAACGAGGATTCGGCGTGGGACATTTCGAGGTCCCCAACAGGCTTCCCTTCCCAGAGCAGGACAGCATCCTGATAACCGCAGGGATGGTCCTCGTCCTGGATCGTTCGACTCTCGAGCACACAAACTCGAACGGCATTGGCGACATCGAGGATCGAAGGATGGATGGGGATGCGGATGGCCCGCCCGTTTGGCGCCGCACAACGGTATCGGGCTGGGGATGGGCCGCGTAAAGCCACACGGCAGACCCCGTCGTACCCGGTACGGTAGGTGGTTCTCGCCGTGTCCTGAGCCACGGCCCCAGACGGCCCCGGGAGCACGAGCAAAGCCAGCAAACAGATTCGTCCGACACCGGCGACAACCGCTGAGACAAACTGGCTAGTGAAAGTGGCCATGCTCTTGCGACCACACCTGACCCGGTCGCGCCGGCGGTCTGTCATTCGGGTCGCTGGTGGCAACCTCTCTGACGAGACCGACGGCGCCCAGAACGATGAGACCTCCCACGATGGCGACGATCAGTTTCGACCGGGCGGCGGCCTTCTTTGATTCCTTCCCAGCGCAGCACTGTTTGAATTTCTTTCCACTGCCACAGGGGCAGGGGTCGTTGCGACGTGGTGTTGTTGGGTTCATTGCGCAATACTTTATCCTACCTTGGGCGGAATCCCACTTCCTACTTTTCCCAGGTTCACCCGAGTCCCTTTCAGGTGGCCGAAAACCGCTTACCTGTCACGAACAAGAGATCCCTGATCCGAGTCGTATTCCGTTCAGGAGAGGATGGCCGGCATCGACGTCGTCGTGGCGCCTTGCAGCTAGGAGTCTGCGCGGCAAAGCGCGAAGAACTCGGAGCTATTGGGATTCGATAGGGTCTTGGGAGCAGAACCGCCCGATTCTTTCGAAATGACCTGTTCGAAGCTGTGCGGACCTGAGTCGTTGGCCCCGGGGCTGGGTTGGTTGTCCCCGGTTTTGCGGACTAGGCCCATTCGATCTTTCCGTTCATCCGTCGCAAGTTCACCGCCAGAGCCACCAGGTTCCATTCGCAGGTGACGTTGTCCAAACCTCGCAGACTGAATTGTCGAAATCCGAGCACCGACTTGATCCACCCAAACGGTGGCTCACCGATGTGCTTTCGGGCCCGGTAACGATCACGCCCTCGCTGGGTTTTCATCTTGCGGATCATCCGACCCATCGCTGTGCTTTTGGGTGGGAGTGGGGCCGTGTCAATATCCTTCTCGCGGCCCATCGGGACGTACCCATCAATTTCTCGTCGTTCCAGCATTCGCAGATTCGACTCGGATCGGTATCCCGCATCCGCCAGTACCCGGTCCGGACTCTCGGACAGATTCTTGTTCAACTCATCCAGAGTCGGTGTCAACTGTCCGGTATCGGAAGCATTGTTGCTCACCGTTGTGGCGACGATGATTCGCGCCTCGGAATCCACCGCCGCCTGCGCGTTGTAGCATTGTTGGAATCCTTCCGTCGAGGTCTTCATAATCCGGCTTTCCGGATCGGTGAAGTTATCCTGGGCTTTGGGTTTGGGCTCACCCATGGGGCGTTTGAACGGCTTGCCCTTCTTGCCGCTTCCAGGCTTGTCGTCTCCCGGTTTCCTTTCCGCTTCCTGGTCGGCAGCCATCTGACGCTCTTCGAGTCGCTTCATCGCCGCCTGGATCGTGGTCCGTCGCTTCTCGTGCGTCGCCAATCCTTCGGGTAGTTCGTCTCCTCGCCGATCGGCCCCGTAACGCTGGTCTTCTTCCTCATCGGTCGCGGTTGCCCGATTGATCAGATCCCGAATCTGTTCCCCCAACTCGGTTTCCTGCTTCTTCATCCGTTCATAGCTCATCGCTTTGCGTTTGCTCGCATTCGCCCGCATCTTGGTTCCATCCACCGCCACGGTTCCCATCTTCACCAGTCCCGCTTCTCGCGCCATTCTCACCACTTGCACAAACAGGTTCCCGAACTCCTCCAGATGCAGTTTGCGAAAATCTGAAATCGTTCGGTGTGCCGGGAAGTTCGCCGATCCCAACATTCGGAACGCCACGTCTTCGCTCATCTTTGCCGCCATCTTCCTGGACGAAAACACCCCGGTCGCGTACCCATAGATCAGCACCTTCACCATCATCCGCGGATCGTACGCCTGATTGCCTGGTCCTTCACTTCCATACCGCTCTTCAAACGCGCTCAAATCCATCGCGTCCACGGCATCCGATATGAAATAGGACAGGTGATCTTCCGCCAGCCAATCTCTCAACGACGGCGGCATCAGCAGGCTCTGTTCCGGAATTGGAGTGCGCCCCGTGAACTGGAGAGTTATTTCCCTAGGATTAGTACAGGCCGATCAGCGGGTTTCATGTTCACAAGAGCGTCTTCAAACTCATTCGGCGGAACGTAGCCGATAGAGGAGTGAAGGCGCTTGAAGTTATAGACTTCCTCGATGAAGAAGGGAAGCCTTTCGATCACGTCGTCGTAGGTTTCATAGTTCCATAAGTGAACCTCCTCGTATTTGAGAGTCTTGTAGAACGACTCGATGAATGCATTGTCGTAGGGATTGCCCTTGGCAGACATGCTGATCTGGACCCCGTGTTCACCGAGTAGGTCGACATAGTCGGCCGAAGCGTACTGGCTGCCGCGGTCTGAGTGGTGAATGCAGTCGGGACCAGGCCGCCGAGAGTCGAGAGCCATGCGAAGAGCGGCGACGCACAGGGCGCTGTCGATCCGCTTGGAGATCGCCCAACCGACGATCCTGCGAGAATACAGATCCAGAATCGCCGCCAGATAGACGAAGCTGGAGCGAATCCGGATGTAAGTGATGTCGGCGACCCACACTTCGTTGAGTGCACGAACCTTCCGATTCTTGATCAGATTCGGATAGATCGGTAGTTGGTGTTTCGAATCGGTGGTCCGTATGAACGCACGCCAAACGATGGGTCCGAGATCGTACTTGCCCATTACGCGGCGAACACGTTTGGCGTTGACCTGGATGCCACGACGGTCCAGTTCCCGCACGATGCGACGGTAGCCGTAACCCGGGAATTCAGCATGAATGTCGTCGATCTGGAGACGCAGTTTCTCATCCTCGGCTTCACGCCGCTGCCGGTCCGATCGGTCCGGCTTGTAGTAGTAGCTGCTGGGCGCCAAGCCGGTCACTTGGCACGCTTTCGAAACTGATCCAAGTTGTTCGAGGTGATCGCGGACGTATTGGCGCTTTTCCGCTGTCGAACCCAAACTTGCAGTTTTTTTAGGTGTTCGATTTGCATGACCAGGTCGCCGATCTTCGCCTTCAGCTTCTCGTTCTCGGCTTCCAATTGGCGCTCCTGTCGGGACGGCTGGTCTGCCAGAGCGCTGACGTTGCTGCGATACTGTTTTCGCCACCGTTCGATCAGGCTTCGCGAAATTTGATACTCGCGTGCGGCCTGGGCCATCGTTACTTGCCCGGTCTCGACCTGTTCGACCATCTGGCGTTTGAATTCGGGTTCGAACTTTCGACGGATTTTTCCCATTTCGAATATCGGTGTCCTTTGCGACCGGCCCAAAAACGACTCGCGCGAGAGGCTGTGGAAAATGCCACGTCTGATGGAAATCCGTAAACAACACGGATTCCCACAGCCGTTTGGAAAAGCCTCGCAAAAAACGCTCTGCTTTACCACATTTTCCACAGCCTCGACGGCGGGCTCTCATTCCACTCGTTTCAGGCCGTCGCTCTATGCCGATAATTCTGTACTAAACTTTTGGGAAAAGTCTCCAGTCGGAAGGGCGCACTCAAAATATAGGTCCGATAGGTTCGTGACATGTCCTACATCTTCGTTCCGGTACCGCCCAATTCCGGTCCTTCTGCCGCGCTCCTAGTGGTCCCCAAGACTTCCACCACGGGCTGCTAGGGCGCCGGGTCGCCGACATTCACCAGACGCTCCGGGTTGCTGTCGGGATCACCTGTGTCGGCAGGCCCCCATGAGGTCTGTGGATCGGCGGAATTGATCATTGCCTGACGCATGAAAGCCACGTCCGCAGCCGTGTAGGCACGCCCGTTTTCCGCAATGTACAGGGCGAATGCTCCCGCCACGTGCGGCGACGCCATGCTGGTTCCGTTCTTGGTATTGTAGCCCGCGCCCGGCCACGTCGAATAAATCCCAATACCGGGTGCGGCCAGATCGATCGCAGCACCGGGAGAAATCACCGGATTGCCGGCAACGACGTTCGTGCTGAAGTTCGAAAAGGTTGCCAGGGTGTCGTCATCTCCCCAGGAAGTGGCCGGCCCGGTTCCACCCCCCTGTCCATCGGAGTCCGCCAGCGCCGAAACAGCGACGACTTCAGGAAACGCTGCCGGCTGGATGTCGTCCCCTCCCGTTCCGAACGTCAGGTCATCGCCATAGATGTCCTCGCTGCCGTTTCCAGCGGCGGCAACAAACACCACACCCAGGTTCACGGCGTTCTGGATAGCAGTCCGAAGCGATGGACTGTTTCCAACAATTCCAAGACTCAGGTTGACAACCTCGATCTCGGCGGCGTTCTCGCTCACCCAGTCGAGGGCGGCGAGCAGCCAGGAAAGCCTCCCGACGCCACCATTATTCAGGACCTTGGCCACCCACAAGCGGGCGCCAGGCGCCACGCCAACGACTCCGAAATCATTGTCCAGAGCTGCGGCGATCCCCGCCACGTGAGTTCCATGACCAAAGAAGTCGTGGGCGGTACCCACCTTGCATCCTAGTCCGCCATACGGACCCGGGGAACAATTGACGTTCTTGAAGACATTGAGATCCGGGTGATCGAGATCGGCGCCACTATCGAGGATGGCGATATCCACGTCGACTCGATCATCGACCCCGTCGATCGAAGCGAAACTGTTGAGATCCGCATCGATGCGATCCACGCCGATCGGAAGGGTCTGGTCCAGGGCATAGGTTTGCAGGTCGGGTTCGATCTGGAGTACATTTCTATCACGCTTAATCCACGCCAGATCGGCCTCGGAAATGATTCCCGAGAAACCCTTCAGAGCGCTTTTGAAGACATGCTCAACGTTGACATCGTTCTGTGCAGCAATCTGTTCGGCCAGCATCGTCGCATCGACATCCGACTTAAATTGAACAATGTACCGGCTCGAAACAGCCTGGCTCATCGAATCCTGGGCGTATGAAGGGCGGGCAAGCCAAATGACCGCAAGACACACCAGCAAGATCAGAAATGACTGCTTCGATGTCGATTTTCGAGAGGGCGATTCATCCAGAGCTGTATGGGGTTCAGTTCTAGCCCGCATTTCTCAAGAGATCTGAGATAAATCGAAACAGAGTAGGAAGGGAAAGGACCGAAAAAGGCCGCCCTGTCTGGCATAGAAGGTTTTGTCGAGAAACTTTCAAGCCAAGACGGAGGCGGCCTTTGTCATGACAGAGTGTAAAACAGAAACGATTCAATTTCACGCATTGGGTTCACGGGAAGTACGGGGTCAATTCGACGGAGGAGACATCAGCACGGACGCGGGCGGTTTACTGTTACGAGAAACGGAAAAACGGACCGGGATCCTGAAACAGTTTGCCGAATGTTTCCGGGATCATCGGGACCCGCGATTTGTAGAACACGGGATTGAGCAACTGGTATCGCAACGGGTCTACGGATTGTGTTTGGGCTATGAGGATTTGAACGACCACGATCAACTCCGATCGGATCCAGTGCTGGCGGTGATGGTGGGTCAGACCGATCCGAAGGGCCGGACCCGGAAACAGGTTCGAGACCGCGGCAAGGCCCTGGCGGGCAAGAGCACGTTGAACCGGCTGGAACTGTCGACCGAGGAAGCGGCCAGCCACCCGACCAAGAAGATCGGCCGGGACGAAGCGGCGATCGATAGGTTGATGGTGGACGTGTTCCTCCAAGCCCATCGGCGGGCACCGCGGCAGATCATTCTGGATCTGGATGCGACGGACGATCCGATACACGGGAATCAAGAGGGACGCTTCTTTCACGGCTATTACAGGCACCATTGTTATCTGCCGCTTTACATTTTCTGTGGGGAGTTCGTGTTGTGTTCCCGGCTACGACGCTCCGACATCGATGGTGCGGACGGATCGGTAGAGGAACTGGAACGGATCGTGGGACAGATTCGACAGAAGTGGCCCAGAGTCCAGATCGTGATTCGGGCTGACTCGGGTTTCTGCCGCGATGAGATCCTGACCTGGTGCGAGGCCCAACACCGTGTCGATTACGTGATCGGCCTGGCGAAGAACAATCGGCTGCGGCGCGCGATTGAAACTCCGATGGCGACGGCAGAAAAGCGATTCGGCAGGACGGGAAAGCCGGCGCGCGTCTTCAAGACGTTTCAGTATCAGACCCTCGACAGCTGGACCCGTGAGCGACGCATCATTGGTAAGGCCGAACATCTGGCCAAGGGCGCCAACCCCCGGTTTATCGTCACCTCGTTACCGAAAGGTCGAACGACTCCAAGGCAGGTCTATGAACGGATCTACTGTGCCCGAGGAGACATGGAAAACCGGATCAAAGAGCAACAGCTCGGATTGTTTGCCGATCGGACCAGCACGGCCACCATGCGCGCCAATCAACTCCGACTCTACCTTTCATCGGTGGCGTACATGCTGATGCAGGCCTTGCGACGGCTCGGCTTGCAGGGCACCGAATTCGCGCGGGCGCAGTGCACCACGATTCGCCTCAAGCTGCTCAAGATCGGAGCGCAGATCCATCTCACTGTACGTCGAGTTTGGATTCGGATGGCTGGAGGCTACCCTTACGCCGCGGCATTCGCTCAGGTTTACGCGAACCTTCAAAAAATCCCTCTGCGCTGTTAAGCGTTCCTTCTCACACATCCCAACCTTCCCGTCTTTGCTCAGGATAGCTGTCTCTGTAATCCGATTTCACGTCGCCATTCCCTTCAACACCAGTCATCCAGGCCCAGTTACCCCGCTCAGTCGGCATCTTTGCTCCCGCCACCCAGCTTCCGACACCTTTTCCTTCTCCTAAATGCAGTTTCGGGCACCATTCATGAGAAATGCGGCCTAGGGTCCGTAGCGTGGTCGATTCCTTCGTTCTTCGGTTCCATTCCGTTGTCCTCCTGACAATATTGCAAGGACGTCACTGAGGTCGCCAGAGACAAGAAAGAAGCCCAGGGCCGGGTCGCGATTGGGAAAAAGCACGACCTCGCGCAGCTTCTGAGGTGCCACGATCTTTTCTTGCCAGCGTGTTGTGACTAGGGTTCGAAAATCGATTCCTTCGTTTTTCGGTTGCATCCTGTCGTCTTCCTTGACTTGGAGTGAGCGTCCTTAGAGGGGCTTTATCCTACGGGGACAACTCGTTTGTAAAGGGTTTTTTACTTAAGAAAGGCGGGAC
>CBDCFM010000009.1:0-10493 GCA_965216035.1 Terriglobia bacterium | reverse complement strand
TGTGGGTAAAACCGTCTTCCATCGCCGCTTGAGGAGACCACGGTGCTCGCCAAGCCTCAAGGCTTCCCTCGCAAGCTCGGCGGCTGCGCCGGCCTTGACCCTCGGCTGCGCTCCGCGGTGTCGGCTGGTGTGGGCGATGGGGAACGGGGCCTCCGGCGGGGGCTCCGGGCACCGGGTGTAGGCGTCCGACCGAAGTGGGTACTGGAATATTCGCCGTCGAACAAAAGAATAAGGTACTTTGTTTCAATTACTTATGTGCGCACAGGCCTTTGGACTGCCCACAAATTCTGCGGAGGAGGCAGACTCTCAAATACGAGGAGGTTCACTTATGGAACTATGAAACCTACGACGACGTGATCGAAAGGCTTCCCTTCTTCATCGAGGAAGTCTATAACTTCAAGCGCCTTCACTCCTCTATCGGCTACGTTCCGCCGAATGAGTTTGAAGACGCTCTTGTGAACATGAAACCCGCTGATCGGCCTGTACTAATCCTAGGGAAATAACTCTCCAGTTCACGGGGCGCACTCCAACTCTTCCAAAGTTGAACGCCGCGGCGGCGACATTGTCCGGACCGGCGATCTTGATGAGGAGTCGGGCCTTCGCCACGTCTGCACTAACAAAACATCGGGGAAATATGGGCCGATTATACCGCTTTCGCAGTGCTGATGAGACTCGATGATATGCCAGATAGAATACGTCCTGCCGAGGCTTGTCCGCTGTGTGATTCAGGAAATTCCGGGGAGTACTGGCACGATCAGACGCGCGACTATCTACGCTGCGGAACCTGCAACCTGGTATTCGTGCCACGCGCTCAAATCGTCTCGGCGGCAGAGGAAAAAGCCCGCTACGACACGCACCGGAATTCCCCGGACGATCCCGCATATCGGCGATTCCTGGGACGTCTGTTCGACCCGATCGAGCAAAAGCTGGCCCCCGGAAGCCGCGGACTGGATTTTGGATCCGGCCCCGGGCCAACTCTCTCGGTCATGTTCGCCGAAGCAGGGCACTCGATGGCAATCTACGATCGGTTCTATGCCCCGGATCCATCGGTTCTCGAAGGCAAGTACACGTTCATCACGGCAACCGAGGTGGTGGAACACCTGCAGCATCCAGGGAAGGAGTTAGAAAGGCTCTGGGCACAGCTGGAACCGGGAGGCTACCTGGGTCTGATGACCCAACTGGTTCTCGATCGAAACAGATTCTCCCGCTGGCGTTACAAGGACGACGTGACGCACATCCGCTTCTTCTCCAGAACGACATTCGAGTGGCTCGCCGACCGATGGGGTGCAGACCTCAACTTCCCCGACAAAGACGTCATCATGTTCGAGAAACTCCTCCCCTCCCAAACTGACCACTGACCACTTCCCCTACGCCATCTGCGGCCAGATCTGGCGACTAACAGGAAGAACCAGAGTGAACGTGCTTCCCTGCCCCTCCTGACTTTCGACCCGTATTTCGCCGCCGTGCTTCTCCATGATGTTGTAGCAGGCCACCAGTCCCAGGCTGGCTTTCACGCGGGAGCCCTTTCGGGTGAAGGTGGGGTCGAACAGATGTCCAATCTCGTCGGGGGGAATTCCAGGACCCGTGTCCGAAAACTCGATCTTTACCCGTCCGGCCACGAGGCGTGTCCGGATCGTGATCGTTCCCGACCCCGTCCCTTTTCGATTGATGGCCTGGATAGCGTTCGTCAGAAGGTTCAGAAACACCTGGTTCAGCTCGCTCGAATAGCAGGACACCCTGCCCCTCCTGACTTTCGACCCGTATTTCGCCGCCGTGCTTCTCCATGATGTCGTAGCAGGCCACCAGTCCCAGGCGGAAGATGTCCAATCTCGTCGGGGGGATGTCCGAAAACTTATCCGAGGCGGAGCCGGCCTTCGAAACAGGTCCAGACGAGGTTCTTGATCCTCGATCCCGTCATGGACGTTCACCTGTTCAAACACGGCCCCATCCAAACGGGCGAAACTCCGAAGGCTGTTGACGAATTTCTCGATCCGCGCCGTCGCCAACCGCGTGGCACGGTTGTTTTCGCCCAGGGCATCCAACGTCGACGCCAGCGCGCGCTCGTCACGGATTTCATCGATCGATCGGCCCGCACTCAAGGAGGTCATGATGTCGGTGGCGAATTGCGATGAGACGTCGATTGCACTATTGATGACGCCGACAGGCGTGTTCAACTCGTGAACGATACCGGAAACGATTCCACCAAGCGCGGCCATTTTTTCCGATTGAATCAAATGGGCCTGCGTGGCCTTGAGCTCTCCGAGCAGGTTCTCCAACTGCCGGTTTTTGTCCTCGAGCTCCTTGTTCTTTGTCTGCGTGATCTCGGCTTCGCGCTCGGATTTCTCAATGGCGTGGCCGATCTGAAGGTTCTTGATCCTCGAAACCGCCTCCTCGCCCGCTACTTCTTCCCTGAGCCGATGAAACTGCTGGTAGTGTTCGAGCGCGCGTCGGAGGTCCTCCTGACGTTTGTAAACCTCGGCGAGAGCATGGTGACATTGGTAGATCCGAGGCGTAGCTCCGGCCTCCCTAGCGATCTCGAGGGCTTCGAGCAGCGTCTTTAACGCCTCTTGCAGGTTGCCCTCTTCCATTTCCAGAGTTCCCAGGTTCAAAAGGCTCGTGCTTTCCGCCTGCCGATTTCCTGTTTCCCTTCGAATCTCGAGGCTCTTCAGGTGGAATTCCCGCGCTCTGTCGAATTTTCTGAGCTGTTGATAAACGGTCCCGATGTCGTTCAAGGCGCGGGACTCCCCGATCTTGTTTCCCTCTTGCCGGAAGATCTCCAGCGCCCGTCTCTGATGCTCGGCGGCTTTCTCGAGTTCCCCCTGACTCTGATAAACGGTTCCGATCCCAGTCAGCGACCGTGCCTGGCCCACACCACTGTCGAGTTCCTTGAAAATCTCCATCGACTTTCGATGTTGCTCGAGCGACCTGTCGTAGTCGCCCAGCTCGTGGTAGGCGACAGCGATTCCGTAAATCGCCCAGGCTTCATCCGCTCTCTTGTCGAGCTCACGGAACGTCCTCAACCCTTCGAATCCGTTGCCCAGGGCTTGTGAGTAGTCCCCCATACTCAGTTGTGTCAGGGCGATCGCCATCAGGTTTCGCGCTCGCCCGAATCGATCTTCGAGCCGTTCAAACAGCGGGAGCGACTCAAACAACGTCGGAAGGGCAGCACCGTAGTCCGATAGCATGGACTGTGAGAAACCAATCCCGAGCAAGCTGTAAGCAACACCTCGCTCGTATGAAAGTCCAATGGCAAGTTCACGTGCCTCGCCGGCGAGTCGGAGCGCCCGTTTCGGCTCCTCGGACGCAAGTTCGTAGGATAAGCGGCTGAGCAGGTCGACCTTCAGGGTCTCTTCTCCGCCCTCCTCGTCGAGCAACTGAATCTGATTCTCAAGTTCTTGCACGTGTTTCATCGGTCTGGGTCAATTATGTCACAATGGATTCGCCCTTAGCGGTCGAGTCAACCGGAACTTTCCTTGTTCAATGCGCACTAAAGTCAGCTCGCTACTACAGGTTCGCGCTTCCGAGGTGTGGATCACGTCGATCATGTTCCTCTACATATTCGGCGTTCTCACCTTCTACTACATCCTCAAACCACTGCGGGCCAGCCTTTTTCTTCAGAACTTTCCGTCCGAGGACCTCCCGTACGCCTACATGCTCACGGCCCTGTTTGCGGGCACGATTGCCACGCTCATTTTCAGATATGGTCAACGCGTCTCCCTGATCCAACTCATGACGGTCACTAACCTTGGCATCATAGGAACGTTGATCTACTTCCGTTGGGCGATGGCAAGAGAGATCAGCGTGCTTCCGTATGTGTATTACGTCTACGTTCAGATCGTTTCGGTTCTTGCCGCCACCCAGTTCTGGCTTCTTGCCGGACGTATCTACGATCCCCGGCAGGCAAAGCGGATATATGGGCTTCTCGTTGCCGGAGGAATTGCAGGCGCCATGGCAGGCAGTTTGGTGCCGGGGTTTCTTTCGGACCGGCTGTCGACCGAGTCGATGCTTCTGATCTGTATCGCGATCTGTGCCGGACTGATCCTCCTGGGCCAGGTCGCCTGGCGGAACCGAATGACGACTTCGGCAAGACGCGGAGATGATCGCGAACGCGACGTCACACGGGATCGATTCGCAGGCCTGTGCCGCATGGTGTCCGGATCACGACACCTCCAACTGATGGTCGGGCTGGTTCTCCTCACCGTCGTCGGATCACAGTTGGCGGAATGGCAACTGAACGACTCGGTCCAGACGGCCTACGACAGCCTGGACAAGGCCACGCAAGGCCAACGGATCAACCAGTTCTTCGGTCGATTCTACCTGGCCACGAACATCGTGGGGATCACGCTTCAGATCGCCGCAACCGGTTTCGTCGTTCGCCACCTTGGAATATTGGCAGCCATGCTGTTCCTCCCTTTCGGCCTGATGCTCGGCGCGTTCGGCCTCCTCGTCGCACCCGGCCTCTCGGCTGCGACCCTGACCCGGGGAAACGACGCCGCATTTCGGTACTCGATAAACCGTACAGGACTGGAGTTACTGTATCTTCCTCCTTCGCCGACGGTGCGAGAACGGCTGAAGGTTTTTGTCGACGTCTTCATAGATCGGCTCGGGCGTGCGTTCGCCGGTATCGTCGTACTGGTCCTGACAAGCGCCTACTTCTCGGTCGGACTCCGGGGAACCGCGGTCGCAATCATCGTGGTATCGGGTTTCGGCGTGGCGACCGCGATTGCCGTTCGTCGGACGTACGTCAACGAATTCCGGCGACAACTGGACAAGAGTGAGGTCGACCTTTCGGAAATCCCAAACTTCGTCACCGATCCCGCATCGGTCCAGATGCTGATCCATGCTCTGGGCGGGGGGCAGGAACGACAGACGTTGTACGCCCTCAAGCTGCTGCAGTCGACCCGGGACGTCGACTTCGGCGAGCAACTCTTGCCCCTGTTCAACCACTCGTCGGCTTACGTGCGCGCCGAGGCGGCCCGGACTCTGCCGGCTCTCGGCTCCGACTTCACCCAGGTCGCCGAGGGCCTTTTGATGGATCCGTCCGACAATGTGCGATTTGCTGCTCTCGACTACATCCTCGGGCGCGAGGAAGGCGACCTTACCGCGCCGCTGGCAACAATGCTGGGTCACGAGGACCAGCACATTCGGCACCTTTCAGCGTCCTGGGCCGCCCAGAACGCACCGTCGGACTTTGAGGTGTCTCTGGACGTCGTCGACGGACTGCTTTCCGAGTCCCGCATCCGAGCTCGGGTTGCCGGTGCAGAACTGGCCACACGACTGGCCACCGAGCAGGCGACCCAGGTTGTCGCGGAGCTCCTGGAGGACCCGGAACCCGAGGTGGCCGGGATGGCGGCCAGATCCGCAGCCTCGCTGGGCAACCTGGCGTTGGCCGAACCTGTCTTCGCTATGTTGGCGAAGCCGGCAATGCGGACACACGCTAAGACTGCTCTGGTCCTCTTCGGAGGACGGCTCATTCCCACCCTATCCGAACTGCTGGCGGATGGACGGACCGACCTGGCAGTGCGACGGGAAATCCCCTGGATCCTGGCTCGCATAGGCGGCAAAAACGCGGCCCAGCCACTTCTCGACAACATCAGCACTGACGATCGCACGTTGAGATACCGCATGGTGAAAGCTCTGAACCGCCTTCACGAACACGAACCGGCATCAGTGAGGTCGAGTAGGGCCGTCCGAGACCAACTTCTGATTGAGATTCGAAATTATTACGAGTCGCTCGCAATCCGCCAGTCGCTGGCCGACAAGCCAAAAGGGCTCCTGGCTCGAACGATCCAGGAGCGGCTTGACCAGGACCTGGAGATCATTTTCCGCCTGATCGGTCTCCAGTACCCCCAGAAGGACATCTATCACGCGTACACTGCACTCCGTGGCACACAGTCAGACCGCCGGGCCGCGGCACTCGAGTTCATGGACAACGTGTTGCGGCCCGACCTGAAATCCGTCATTCTGCCGCTGCTCGAAGAAGCATCGACCGAGCACCTGATCGATCGCGCCACCACGCGCTTCGGCATCCGTGTCACCAGTGTCGAGGACTCGTTGCGATTGTTACTGGAACGGTCCGACAGCTGGCTGAAGTCCTGCGCCCTGTATGAAATCGGCACGCGGGGCCTGGGTCAGTTGGCGGACGCCTGCCGACGCCTGGCCGTTGACGGCGACGCGCTGGTGCGAGAGACTGCCCAGTCGGCCCTCCGGCAACTGGGTGAGGATCCCAGTCCGGTAAGCACAAGGGCTTGAAGGGATGCCCGAGCCCCTAGGAGCCTGCGCGGCAGAAGGGATCGTAGCGAGAAAGTGGGGAATCGAGGCCAGATTCCCTCGACTTTGAGGCATTTTCTCGATTTTGAGGCGAATAGTGGTTCTATTTAACGAAAAATCGGGGAAATATGGACCGATTCTACCGCTTTCGTAGCAGATGCCTTCTGCCGCGCAGGCTCCTAGGATAATGACGATCATCGAACGTGTACTCCTGCTGCAGGGAATTGATCTATTCGCGGACGTGACGACGGAACAGTTGTCGTTCCTGGCGACGATTGCCGAAGAGTTGACGTTCGACCCCGGCAAGATCATTTATAGTGAAGGGGATGCGCCCGACGGTCTCTATGCCGTCATTTCGGGCGGGGTGGAGATGAAACGTGGAGAAACCTCGATCGACACGATCCGCGTGAACGGCGCATTCGGAGTCTGGGCCCTGTTCGACGACGAGCCACGGCTGACCACGGCCCAGACGCAGGATGAGGTACAGGCCCTGTTCATCTCACGCGACGCATTCTACGAGATGCTTTCCGATCACGTCGACATCGTCGAGGGACTGTTCAAACAACTGGTACAGAGGTTGCGTCGACTGGCCTCGGCGCTGGAACGGTGAGCAAATTGAGTTTGACCAGACGGGCAATCGTTGTCGGCTTCGATCGCGAGATCGAAACCGACCGACCAGGCCGCTCGGTCGGCCTGGACCGGGTACCTGGAATATATCGGCGACGTGGATGGCGATGGGGGCCGAGCGACCCGGTTCCGGGAACTTCAGTTGAGTGTGGCCAGAATGAACGGCGACCGCGCGACGATGGAAACGAGTTGAGTGAAGCCCAAGCCCGGCTGATTCAAGCTCAACGCATGGCCACTCGGGGAGCATGCTCGCCGGACTGGCTCACGAAATCGTCAAGAGCGCACGAAGCTTTGCCCGCACCAACACTGCAGAGAAGGAATCTGCCGATATCCACGAGGGAATCGAAAGCTCTCTAACGCTTGCAGCTCATGAGTTGAAGGGACGGATCGAGGTCGTGAAGGAATTCGGACCCCTCCCCAGATGTGATTGCTACCCGGGCCAGTTGAACCAGGTGATCCTGAATCTCCTGGTCAACGCCGCACAAGCGATCGAGGGGAGCGGAACAATCCGAATCCGCACATGGGATGAAGACGGCACCGCCCGGATATCCATTTCCGACGACGGACAAGGCATGTCCGACGCTATAAAAGAACGGATCTTCGAGACCGGCTTTACGACCAAAGCCTCGGACCTGGGGTCGGGGTTGGGACTTTCAATCTCAAACAGCATCATTCAGAATCACGGAGGCAGGATCGAGGTGGACAGCGAACCCGGAAAGGGAGCGACCTTCACGATCATTCTGCCGAGGACGGGGAAACTTTGAGCGAAAAGAACGGAAAACCCACTGTCATGATTGTCGACGACGAGGAAATGGTCACGATCTCCCTCAAGAACCTCTTCCGCTTGAGCGCCGACTACCACCTGCTGACATACACGGACCCCGAGGACGCTCTCGAAGCGGGAAAGCAACGGGAGGTCGACCTGGTAATCAGCGACTACATGATGCCGTCCATGGACGGCCTGACCTTCCTACGAGCGTTCAAGGACCTCCAACCTCACGCGATTCGCCTTCTGCTGACCGGCTACTCGGACAAGGACAGCGCCGTCCGCGCCATCAACGAAGTCGGCCTGTTTCAGTTCATCGAAAAGCCGTGGGACAACGACTTCGTGAGGACCGTAGTGCGAAATGGCCTGGAGAAACGCGCCCTGATTCGTACCGTCGAGGAGAAGATCCGGGAATTGGCATCTGCGAATTCGGATTTGAAATCGATCCAGACGGATCTGTTGAAGGCGTTCATGTGAGTTGGCGGTGGGCTCTTGTCTCTGAACCGACCCCCAGTGGCAGAGTCACGATGGGACGGAAACCCCTTTTAAAACATTTATTTGCGGTGATCTCCGTCCTTCTTGCTTTCGGACAGGCTGTCGAGGCACAGGACAACGTCGCCCCGGTCAATCCGATCGACTATGCGACGGCGCGGTTCAGCCGCATTGTCAACGCGGCCCGGACCGACGAAAGAATCGTCATCGACGGGAAGCTGGATGAGGCGGCGTGGAAGACGGCGACACCGGCCGGGAACTTCATTCAGTTTGAACCCAGTCCTGGGATGCCGGCGACCGAAGCGACCGAGGCCTACTTCCTCTACGACGACCTGAACCTGTACGTGGGGACCATCAACTACGAGTCCGATCCGGACCATATCGTTGTCACGGAGCTGCGTGAGGACTTCGGATCCACCGACAACGACGGGATCATTTTTCTCCTGGACACGCTCCACAACCGCCGCTCGGGTTTTGCGTTCGGCACCAATCCCGCCGGCGCCCGATACGACGCACAGACCGATAACGACGGGGGCGTCATCAACGTCGACTGGGATGGCGTCTGGGAAGTCGAGGTGACCATCGAAGAAGACCGTTGTATTGCCGAGTTCGTCGTACCGTTCAAGACGGTGCGATTCACCAGTGAAAGCTCTCAGGAATGGGGCCTGCAGCTTCGCCGGCGGGTCCGTCGAAAGAACGAGGACAGCCACTGGTCGCCCCTGCCACGCCCTTATAACGCCACACGGGCTTCAATGGCCGGAACGCTAAAGGGGCTGGAGAACATCCGGCAGGGACGGAATCTGAAGGTCAAGCCGTTTGCCATAGGGGGATTCCGGCAGGTTCGAAACGGCAATGACTTCCCCACCGATTCGGATTTCGACGGCGGAGTCGACCTGAAGTTCGGCCTGTCCCAATCGCTCACGCTCGACGCCACATTCCGGACGGATTTCGCCCAGGTGGAGGCCGACCAGCAACAGGTAAACCTCACGCGGTTCAGTCTGTTTTTTCCCGAAAAACGGGAGTTCTTCATCGAAAATTCAGGCGTCTTCAGTTTCGGCGCACCGATCCGTGGCCGGGCGGGAGGCGGGGCGAACGTCATCCCTTTCTTCAGCCGTAGAATTGGATTGTCGGGCAGCACACCCGTGCCCATCATCGGCGGAGCCCGGATGTCGGGTCGGGCCGGGAGCTATGACATCGGCCTGCTCGCGATGAAGACCGAGAGGCTTGACGCCCTGCCGTCGAACACGTACACGGTCGGCCGAATCAAACGAAACTTCCTGCAGAATTCCTGGATTGGCGCCCTGGTCACGAATCGTGATTCGACCACCGACGGGGACTACAACCGTGTTGCGGGCGTGGACGCCCGTCTGCGCCTGTTCCAGAAGTGGGAGACCAGCGCATACGTCCTCAAGAGCAGCACTCCGAGCGTCTCGGGAAATGATCAGGCCCGCCAGCTTGAAACAGGCTGGATTGACAGCGATTTTACGATGACAGCCTCCTTTCACGAGACCCAGGAGAACTTCAATCCGGAGGTGGGATTCATCCGGCGACGGAACATCGAGAAAACGTCCGGAAGCGTCTCGTGGAGGCCACGCCTGGAGGGTAACGCCCGCATCCGCAACCTGACTCTTTCAACCGGCATCGACTACATCGCCACCAATGACGGGCAGATCGAGACACGCGAGCAAACCGTCGGGACCGGTGTCGCTTTCTACGGCGGTTCGGCGATCAATCTCGCGGCGACACGGACGTTCGACCGACTGACGCGTGACTTCCGGATTCGCTCCGATATCACGATCCCGGTGGGCGACTATCAATACGATACGTACTCGATCCGCTTCAACTCGAACCGAAGCCGGAAGATTTCGGGTAACGCAAGTTATCAATTCGGTGAGTTCTGGGACGGACGGAGGGACTCGGAAAGTTTCGGTCTGGCCATCAAGCCGAGTCCACATCTGAACGTCAGTCTGGACTACAGCAGGAACCAGGTACGGCTTTCGAATGGTTCGTTCACAACGAATCTGGTGGGATCGCGGGTCCTTTATTCGTTCACGAACAAGATGTTCCTGAACGCTTTCCTCCAGTACAACACGGATGCGGCGCAGTTCAGCTCGAACATCCGATTCCACCTGATCCACCACCCCTTGAGCGACCTTTACATCGTCTTCAACGAACGACGCGACACGCAGACCGGGCTGTTACTCGACAGGGCACTCGTTATAAAATTCACGCAGTTGTTCAGCTTCTAGCTACTTTCCGATGTTGTGGAAGCTACGCCGGCAATCGTTGGAGCAGAAATGGTGAGCCTGCCGTTGTACTTTCGTACGTACATAAAACT
>CBDCFM010000008.1:0-9388 GCA_965216035.1 Terriglobia bacterium | reverse complement strand
CGGGTTTGAGGTCACGATGCACCACACCCTGGCGGTGGGCCTTGTCGAGTGCGTCGGCGATCTGGATGGCGTATTCCAACGCTTGATCCAGTGGCAGGCGTCCTTTCTTCAAACGCTGTTGAAGCGTCTCCCCGGCCACGTACTCCATAACGAGGTAGTGAATCCCGTCCTGTTCACCGATGTCGTGGAGCGTGCAGATGTGTGGATGGTTGAGGCTGCTGACGGCTTTGGCTTCACGCTCGAAGCGTTCGCGCAGGTCGGCCCGGTCGGCCAGATGCTCGGGCAGGACTTTGATCGCTACCGTGCGGTCCAGGCGGGTGTCGGTGGCGCGATACACTTCGCCCATACCACCAGCGCCTAACCCGCATTTCTCAAGAGATTTGAAATAAATCGAAACGAGTAAGAAGGGAAAGGACCGAAAAAGGCCGCCCTGTCTGGCATAGAAGGTTTTGAATAGAAACTTTCAAGCCAAGACGGAGGCGGCCTTTGTCATGACAGAGTGTAAAACAGAAACGATTCAATATCACGCATTAGGTACACGGGAAGTCCGGGGGCAATTCGACGGGGGAGACATCAGCACGGACGCGGGCGGTTTGCTGCTACGAGAAACGGAAAAACGGACCGGGATCCTGAAACAGTTTGCCGAATGTTTCCGGGATTATCGGGACCCGCGATTTGTGGAACACGGGATCGAACAACTGGTGTCGCAACGGGTGTACGGATTGTGTTTGGGCTATGAAGATCTGAACGACCACGATCAACTCCGATCGGATCCGGTGCTGGCGGTGATGGTGGGTGAGACCGATCCGAAGGGCCGGACACGGAAACAAGCTCGAGATCGAGGTAAGGCCCTGGCGGGCAAGAGCACGTTGAACCGACTGGAACTGTCGACCGAGGGTGCGGCAAAGCACCCGACCAAGAAGATCGGCCGGGACGAAGCGGCGATAGATCGGCTGATGGTGGACGTGTTCCTCCAGGCCCATCGGCGGGCACCGCGGCAGATCATTCTGGATCTGGATGCGACCGACGATCTGATACACGGGAATCAGGAGGGTCGATTCTTTCACGGCTACTACAGGCACCATTGTTATCTGCCGCTTTATATTTTCTGTGGGGAGTTCGTGTTGTGTTCCCGGCTACGACGCTCCGACATCGATGGTGCGGACGGATCGGTAGAGGAGCTGGAACGGATCGTGGGACAGATTCGGCAGAAGTGGCCCAGAGTCCAGATCGTGATTCGGGGGGACTCGGGTTTCTGCCGCGATGAGATCCTGACCTGGTGCGAGGCCCAACACCGTGTCGATTACGTGATCGGACTGGCGAAGAACAATCGGCTGCTAGCCGCGATTGAAACTCCGATGGCGACGGCAAAAAAGCGGTTCGACAGGACCGGAAAGCCGGCGCGCGTCTTTAAGACGTTTCTGTATCAGACCCGAGACAGCTGGACTCGTGAGCGACGCATCATTGGTAAGGCCGAACATCTGGCCAAGGGCGCCAATCCCCGGTTTATCGTTACCTCGTTACCGAAAGGACGAACATCCCCAAGGCACATCTATGAACAGACCTACTGTGCACGGGGAGACATGGAAAACCGGATCAAAGAGCAACAACTCGGATTGTTCGCCGATCGGACCAGCACGGCCACCATGCGCGCCAATCAACTCCGACTCTACCTTTCATCGGTGGCGTACATGCTGATGCAGGCCTTGCGACGGCTCGGCTTGCAGGGTACCGAATTCGCGCGGGCGCAGTGCACCACGATTCGCCTGAAGCTGCTCAAGATCGCAGCCCAGATCCATGTCACGGTGCGTCGAGTCTGGATTCGGATGGCTGGAGGCTACCCCTACGCTACGGTGTTCGCTCAGATTTACGCGAACCTTCAACAAATCCCTCTGCGCTGTTAATCACTTCTTCTCAGACATCCCAACCTTCCCGTCTTTGGTCGGGATAGCTGTCTCTGTAATCCGATTTCACCTCACCATTCCCTGCAACACCCGTCATCCAGGCCCACTTTCTCAGCTCAGTCGGCATCTTTGCTCCCGCCAACCAGCTTCCGACGCCTTTTCCTTCTCCTAAATGCAGTCTTGGGCACCATTCATGAGAAATGCGGGCTAACTGGTCAGCGATCTCGTAGGGGCCAAGCTGCGTGCCAGGTTGCATATTATTTGTCTGTCGAAACGAATCGTGAAAACTGGCTAAATAGTACGGTAGGAAGGAGTTGGGGGTCAACTAACAACCACTCGGTTGGTTAACCGCCTCTTGCTTATCCGGTTGTTTCAGCAAGCCACCATATGTAGTGTAGGGGTGTGGCACGCCCTCCGTTTCCCAAGAATATGCGCGAGTTCCAACGGCAATTCGCTACCGAGGAGGCATGTCAAGACTACTTGGCGGTATGTCGCTGGACGAACGGCTTCACATGTCCCCGCTGCGGACACGGGCGGGCGTATCGGATACTGCGACATCGACGGTGGCAATGCGTTGGGTGCCGATACCAGGTTTCGTTGACGGCCGGCACGATTCTCCACAACACAAGGACGCCACTAACGGTCTGGTTCTGGGCGGCCTATCTGATGGTCACCGATAAACGGGGCATTTCGGCTCTTCTGCTCCAACGACAAATGGGGCTGCGTCGGTACGAGACCGCGTGGATGCTGTTGCACAAGCTGAGACGGGCGATGGTTAACGCGACGCGAGAGCCGTTGAATGGCGAGGTGGAGATCGACGACACCTGGATCGGCGGATCCCAATCCGGCCTCCGGGGCAGTCGTCAGCTCAAGGGGCGAAAGGCCGCCATTGTGCTGGTGGCCGTTGAAAAACGGGGCCGTATCTCGGGTCGTGTCCGGATGGCCGTCGTCCGGAACTTCAAGAAAAAGACGATGATCGATTTCGTCAAACAAAACATCGCACCGGGATCCACTGTTTACACCGACGGCCTGCAAGGCTTCGAGGGCATTCCGAAAGCAGGCGTTCGGCACATTCCCCATCTTCAACCTCTCCGGACCGACCTGCGCAAAGGCGTGCCCTCGGTGGTGCCACTTGCGGACCGCGCGATCGGAAACCTGAAGCAATGGCTGATCGGTACCTACCATGGGGTCAGTAACCCACAGCTTCACATCTACCTGGATGAGTTCGTGTTTCGGCACAATCGTCGGAGGAGTCCAATGGCCGCTTTTCAAACATTACTCGGCCTCGGTGCGGGACAGCCTCCAACTCCCTATCGACGGATTCAGGGCGCTCGGGACATCGCGAATGATGTTGGCTAATCGCAACATGTTGGGGTCTGCTGAAACAACCGGATAAGCAAGAGCTGCCTTGGGAGAGGCAGATGAGGAAGGGACAGCGAGCGAGTACCGCGCAGATCTGACAGGCGACCATCTGGCGAGGAAACCCATTTCTGGTCGGCATAGAGACGCCAATGGGTCATGGGCAATCTGAACCGCCCACGGGTTTCCCGGAGACTCCATTGGACTTGCAGAACGATGGGAGGCATCACGAAGGTTCGTGGTTGAAGAGGTCAGCGAGCAGGCTATGGCACCCGAGGTTCGGGAACGTGCGAACCAGTACGAATGATGTGGCCGAGCACCAGGCTCGGGAGTACGCCTCACAGTGACCGGCGGCAATGGCGTCGGATCGCTGCGAAGATCGGTTGTACCCCAGAAACACTGCGTAACGTGGGCTCCGGCTAAACAGAGGTCCGTGACCGCGCTATGGGCCAACGTGGGGGCTCTGACGGCAAGCGGGCGCGTACGAGAAACCTGAACGGCTCTCCAAAGGAACTGGAACGGGAGAATCGTGAGCTGAAACGAGCGACGTGTACGAGATCCTGCCGCAGAGGCGTCTCCCAGCGTTTCCCGCACAGGGCGGAAGGTCGACCCTCGTCCCTGAAGAATCATGATGTGAGATGGCCCGGAGCCGGGAACCCCCATTTCATCGCCAGCACACCGAATCCGCGACCACGACACCGGTATGGGGTCACATCGCTTTCGGTTAAACGCGCCGGGTGACCGCTGCCGATCCGACGCCGTCATCGAATACAGTTCTAGTGGCATCGCAGGCGATCCTCGAGGCAAACACAATCTCCGCGCCGTCCGGACTCCACGCGAACGTGCTGCGAATGCGCGACGCGAAGCTTTGGCGCGGGGTCGAGATCCCGAGACCGAGGTCTGTAAACCCATGTCGAACGAGGCGTCCCGAGCCTCCCTTCCCCATAAGCGAGCCGCAAGGTTCCGTCGGGTGAAAAGCGCGCAGATTGAACAGCCCTGGAGGCAGAGGAAACGGTTCGACGTTTCCAGCCAGTTCGTACCCACCTCAACTGTGTTGATCCTCCGGCAAATGGGGCCTGAAGGCGTGGTTCGCCAACGTGGCCGGAAGATCGAAACGCTGTACTGACCGATACCAACGTTAAGAAGTAGCGCTCACGCCCCGGCCTGCATGACATCTTCGAGGAACCACCGGACTTCCCGTCAGCGCCAGACTGACGGCGTCAAAGGGCACCGCAATCAGCTTCCGCTGCGGACAAACGCGATATGCTCGGAGTCGAGGTACACCGGGTCGGCGCCGCCTTCGACCACACGATGCGGTCCCGGGTCTCGTTTAGCGTTCGCATTCGTCATCTTGAAGTCTTCACTGGAAACTCCGGAACGAGGACCCTCGGCGTACAGAACAGTTGCGCGAACGGATGCAACTGTCGGTAAAGCCTGACATATCCGCCAAGGTTGGATGCGCTGGATTGCAACGCCGCCGTTGGCCGGGACCTCGAGCACACCCTCCGACACTCGCCAACAGGATTCGGTGTCCTCGGTCACAGTCGAGACCGCGGGGGCCGAACCGAGGTTCCGTCGCCGAAATGGTTCGGGCTTCTCCACCATCCACGGGAACGCGCATCAGTTCCCCTGAACTGAGAAAGAAAACGATCGAACGCCCGTCCGGAGAAAAGCGCGCAACGTCGGCGCCTTCGGTCCCCGGAATCGGAACCCCCAGGTCCTGGCCCAGGGGTCGCAGATACAACTGTGTGCCCTCGCCATCGTTCCCGACGTAAACGAAGTCCCCTCCGAAGGGAGACAGCGCGAACGCACGCTGGGGACGGTCGGCACGATGCGCCGAGTACGCGACACTCATGACATCCAACGTCAACTGGGTCACTTCGCCCGCCGACCGCCGGGTTCGAACTCGCAACGCGAGATCCAGGTGGCATTGGAGACAACTCCAGTCGAGTTCGAGCACAGCGTGTCCCTATGACGCAACTCAGCACCGGTCTCGAGCCCGCGTGAGTTACACAACCGGCTGGGGAGCCGGGCGAGTGTCGGAGCGGAAAGGACGTCTTCAATTTCCGGGCAACGCCGATGTCGCGGTCCTTTCTCAGACACCTCGAATCTATGTCTTCAGACGGAGCGAAGCCGCTTAAGATGTCCCCCGGTCTGGAGTGCGCCCCGTGAACTGGAGAGTTATTTCCCTAGGATTAGTACAGGCCGATCAGCGGGTTTCATGTTCACAAGAGCGTCTTCAAACTCATTCGGCGGAACGTAGCCGATAGAGGAGTGAAGGCGCTTGAAGTTATAGACTTCCTCGATGAAGAAGGGAAGCCTTTCGATCACGTCGTCGTAGGTTTCATAGTTCCATAAGTGAACCTCCTCGTATTTGAGAGTCTTGTAGAACGACTCGATGAATGCATTGTCGTAGGGATTGCCCTTGGCAGACATGCTGATCTGGACCCCGTGTTCACCGAGTAGGTCGACATAGTCGGCCGAAGCGTACTGGCTGCCGCGGTCTGAGTGGTGAATGCAGTCGGGACCAGGCCGCCGAGAGTCGAGAGCCATGCGAAGAGCGGCGACGCACAGGGCGCTGTCGATCCGCTTGGAGATCGCCCAACCGACGATCCTGCGAGAATACAGATCCAGAATCGCCGCCAGATAGACGAAGCTGGAGCGAATCCGGATGTAAGTGATGTCGGCGACCCACACTTCGTTGAGTGCACGAACCTTCCGATTCTTGATCAGATTCGGATAGATCGGTAGTTGGTGTTTCGAATCGGTGGTCCGTATGAACGCACGCCAAACGATGGGTCCGAGATCGTACTTGCCCATTACGCGGCGAACACGTTTGGCGTTGACCTGGATGCCACGACGGTCCAGTTCCCGCACGATGCGACGGTAGCCGTAACCCGGGAATTCAGCATGAATGTCGTCGATCTGGAGACGCAGTTTCTCATCCTCGGCTTCACGCCGCTGCCGGTCCGATCGGTCCGGCTTGTAGTAGTAGCTGCTGGGCGCCAAGCCGGTCACTTGGCACGCTTTCGAAACTGATCCAAGTTGTTCGAGGTGATCGCGGACGTATTGGCGCTTTTCCGCTGTCGAACCCAAACTTGCAGTTTTTTTAGGTGTTCGATTTGCATGACCAGGTCGCCGATCTTCGCCTTCAGCTTCTCGTTCTCGGCTTCCAATTGGCGCTCCTGTCGGGACGGCTGGTCTGCCAGAGCGCTGACGTTGCTGCGATACTGTTTTCGCCACCGTTCGATCAGGCTTCGCGAAATTTGATACTCGCGTGCGGCCTGGGCCATCGTTACTTGCCCGGTCTCGACCTGTTCGACCATCTGGCGTTTGAATTCGGGTTCGAACTTTCGACGGATTTTTCCCATTTCGAATATCGGTGTCCTTTGCGACCGGCCCAAAAACGACTCGCGCGAGAGGCTGGCTCTCATTCCACTCGTTTCAGGCCGTCGCTCTATGCCGATAATTCTGTACTAAACTTTTGGGAAAAGTCTCCAGTCGGAAGGGCGCACTCAACTTCCGACCCGCGAGTATCTCGAAAAGCACACAGCCGAAGGCCCAGACATCGGTCCGACGGTCTACTTCCTTGCCCCTGGCCTGCTCGGGACTCATGTAGGACGGTGTCCCCACCTGCTCGGTCTCAGCCATACTCAGAGTGGGTGATTTGGACAGGTTCACATCCGACCCATCGCCCGCGAACGCCTTCGCCAGTCCGAAGTCCAGCACCTTCACTTTGCCTTCGGGCGTGATTTTGATGTTGGCGGGCTTCAGGTCACGGTGGATGACACCTTTCTCATGGGCGGCTTCGAGGCCCTCGGCAACTTGGAGCGCGATTTTGAGTGCGGACTCCACCGGGACGGGGCCAGCGGCCAGGAACTCCGCCATCGTGTCGCCTTCGACGAGTTCGAGGACGATGAAGCGTGTGCCGTCGTGTTCTTCGAGACCGTGGATGGTTGCGATGTTGGGATGATTCAACGACGCGAGCAACTTGGCTTCACGCTCAAACCGGGCGAGTCGGTTGGGGTCCGAACTGAAGGCGCGCGGCAGCGTCTTCAACGCGACGTCGCGTTCCAGTCGCGGGTCCCGACCCTGGTAGACCTCACCCATTCCTCCGGTTCCAAGGAGGGACAGAATCTCATACGGGCCGACCGTCTGACCGATCCAAGAGTGATCGACCAGCGCACCCGCTGCGACTTCGATGGCAGGTTTCTCCAGCAACTGCTCCGCTTTTCCTTTTAGCGCCAGCAAATCCGCGACTTCTTTCCGGATCTCTCGGTCTTCGTCCGAGCCGTCGAGGAACGCTCGGCGGTCGGCCGGCTCCCGCTCGAGAGCCGCATGATAGAGCGCTTCGATCCGGGCCAGTCGCTCAGGCTTCATCAGAGTTTTCCTCGCCCATTTCTCGCAACAGCAGAACACTCGCCATATCCCAATCCCGCTGGACAGTAATCGGAGAGACGTTCAATGCTTCGGCCGTCTCCCGAATGCTCAGTCCGCCAAAGTAACGCAACTCCACTACTTTGCTCTTTCGAGTATCGATCCTGGCCAGTTGTTCAAGCGCCTTGTCGAGAGCGACCAGGTCCACGTTCCGTGCCTCGGAACCGACGGCGCCTTCATCGAGCGTGACGCGCCACAGATCGCCTCCACGTTTGGAACTGCGGTGGGCGCGTGCGAAATCCACCAGGATTCGTCGCATCAGCCGCGCGGAGACGGCTATGAAATGGGCCCGGTTCTGCCAACGCACGCGCTTGCCGTCGATCAATCGGACATAGGCCTCATTGATGAGCGCCGCAGTTTCCAGCGTGTGGTCTCTACGTTCCCCGGACATGTAATGGTGAGCCAGACGTCGCAGTTCGTCATGCACCATCGGCGTCAGTTTCTCCAGTGCCTGCTCGTCGCCATCGTTCCAGGCAATCAAGAGGCCGGTCACTTCATGGAAAGCGGGCGCCGTCACGGTCCGGTAAAGCCTCCAATTTCTTAAATTCAGGAGAGTTTCCGCCAAATTACCACACTTACCTGGCCAGTTCCAGCCAAGCCGCCGATCCGTCCCGACAGTTGAGACAGGGTCCAGATGATGACTTTCAGAGGTCCTTTCCGCTTACCGAGTTGAGGCACCAAATCCGGCCGGCGATCTATCGCCAGTCGCCTACAACTCGGGAGGTCGAAGTGATTCCGAAAAAAGTCGTCACAGCGATTGTTTCATTGTCTTTTACATTGTCGTTCGAAGCTCGCGCCGCGGACCAAACCGTTGATTTCCAGCTTCGCCGGGGCCACCTGATTGTCATGAAGGTTTCAGTAGCAGGTACGCCGTTGAACGCGATAATCGACACGGGTGCGAACACCAGCGCGCTGGACAAACGAGTTGCAGCCAAGCTGGGGCTCGAGCAGTTATCGAGTACTTCTGTCAACTTCCCCGGTCAGACATCCAACGTCGGGCGGGTCATCGTCCCAGACCTGGAAGTGGGGCCTATCCGCAGGGATAGGGTCTTTGTCGTTGCCGACCTTTCCCTGTGGAAAGTGGACGCGATCATCGGTTTGGACGTACTCCGACAGCACTCTGTTTTAACGATCGATTTCGAGCAACGGACGATTACGTTCGACCAGGTTGGCACACTGTCGTCGTCGATGTCGTTCATCTCCCCTCATTGGCTGGTGATCGTGCCCGTTCTTATCGGTAACCACGAAGTCCGGCTCTCGGTGGACACCGGGGCAGCCTACACCACACTGAAACAGGAACAGATCCAAAGCTGGGGCGGCATCCGAAGAAAGCGTCAAAGCCGCGTCATGCACTCCGTTGCCGGGGCATCCCGGGTGTCGGAAGTGCATCTCGGTGACGTCCAACTCGGCCCAACACTGTGGAAAGGCTTGTCAGCCGTCGCCATCGACGACTTTCTGTCTCCGATCCTTGAAAAGGACGGACTGCTCAGCGTGACGGCATTGAAATTGAAGCGCATTCAATTCGATTTCCGGCGGAGCATCCTCAGTTGGGAAAAGTGAGAAATGTGTCGTAAAGATCACGAAAAAAGGGAGTTGGGATCAATTAAACAGTCACATGGATGTATTACCGCCTACACGTAGAAGTGGAACCGTCGAATACAGCGAGATGTCGACCGCGATGCACATTA
>CBDCFM010000007.1:0-16240 GCA_965216035.1 Terriglobia bacterium | reverse complement strand
CTGACAGACGTGCCGACATCTGGTCGTTCGGCGTGGTCCTGTTCGAGATGTTGACGGGGCAGCAAGTATTTCCGGGTGAGACGGTGTCTCACGTCCTCGCCGGTGTACTGGCGAAGGAACCAACGTGGAAAACCCTTCCGCTGAATCTGCACCCGAGAATTCGGCTGCTCCTAGAGCGTTGCTTGGAGAAGGAGGCCAAGGACCGTTACCACGATGTAGCCGATGTTCGCGTCGACATTCAGACAGTTCTCGCCGACCCGGATGGTGCGATCGTCCAGCCGGTTGCTGAGGCAGCGCTCCCATCGAAGCTGCCGTGGATCGCGGCTATAGTCTTAGCCGTGATCACGGGAGTGGCTGTATGGAGCCTCACCAACAGGGCACCCAATGAAGTCCGCACCCTAGCGCGCTTTGCGATTGACATGCCACCGGACGGCCCCGTCGTCACCACCTATGGCTGGCGAGTGGTGACTATTTCACCCGATGGGAGCCGGATCGCCTACGCAAGTGCCCCAGGTGGAGCGGCAAGTCGCCAAATCTACATTCGCCACATCGATGAACTGGAGGCCACAGTGCTGCGGGGCACCGAAGGGGGCGGGAGTGCTCCCTTCTTCTCACCTGACGGTGAGTCGATCGGTTTCGTTGGGGACACTATGGGCCACACTCTCAAGCGTGTGTCCTCCCTTGGAGGCCCCCCGACGACGATCGGGACGCTTGACACACAGCCTCGAGGCATGGAGTGGACAACGGACGGCACCATCCTGTTCAGCCTCCGCACGCGCCCCGGCCTCTTGCGGATTCCGGTGGTCGGTGGAGACGTCGAGCAGTTGACGACGGTAGACGAGGAGGCGAATGAAGCGCAGCACGAAGGTGCGAGCCTCCTGCCCGACGGAGATACGGTCCTCTTCTCGATCGCGTACCAATCCGAGGAGCCTCGACTCGCACGTCTGTCGTTGTCGAGTCGGGAGGTCACACACCTGCGGATAAATGGAAGCGATCCCATGTATTCGCCGACCGGACATATCGTTTATGCAGTGTCGGACGGCACGTTGGGGGCTGTCGGGTTTGATCTCGACCGGCGCGAGCTGACCAGCACCAACCCGGTTCCGGTCCAGGACAACGTGAACACCGGTATTGGAGGCCGCACGGGAAACTTCGGATTGGCTGCGAACGGCTCGCTCGTCTATCTGCAGGGGACTGCCGACGTCACCTCGAGGTTGGTGTGGGTCGACAGGCACGGGGCCGTCGAGCCCGTCGGAGACTTTCCCGAGGCCGCGTATAACCAGCCACGCTTATCCCCTGACGGAAGGCGGGCATTGCTTGGAATCGGAGAACCTGGAATCGGAGACGCTGAGCGAGACATCTGGGTTTATGAACTCGAGCGCGGTGGCCGGATCCCTCTGACCAGAGATGGGGTGAGTCTCAGAAGTGTCTGGTCCACGGATGGTGCGGAGGTGGCCTTCACCTCGGCGCGGTCCGGGATCGACAATATCTTCGTCCAGCCATCGGATGGCAGCGGCGAAGCACGGAAGCTCACAGATAGTGAATACGGTTCCCACGTCGATGCCTGGTCCGTCGATGGAACCCTGTCCTTCCACCGGCATGGCAGCCTCCCGGACCGGGTAGACACAGACGTCTTGACGATTTCAGACGACGGAGGGGAAGAGCAGGTCTTTCTTGGAGGTGCATTTTACGAGGCCACTGCGGTCTTCTCTCCTGACGGAAACTGGGTGGCATATCGGTCGAATGAATCCGGTCAGGACGATATCTATATCACGGCGTACCCGGGTCCCGGGGGAAGGTTCCCGGTGTCCACCGATGGAGGGACGCAGCCGGTATGGGCCCGGAACGGGGAATTGTTTTACCGGAGCTTGGACGGCAACACGATGATGGGCGTTCGAGTGTCCACCGAAGCGACGCTGGATATCGGAGTGCCCGAAGTCGTCTTCCAAGGTCGGTATGTTTTAGGCCCCGCAGGCCCGCGAGCGAACTACGACGTGACGGCTGGCGGCCAACAGTTCCTCATGATCTCGGCTGGTGAAACCGACTCTGTACAGAATCAGATCAACGTCGTCCTGAACTGGTTCGAAGAACTGAAAGAATTGGTGCCGGTTCCGTAGCCGTCGCTCTTTTCGAGCCCTTCGACTCAACAAACCTCTCGGTTCGTTATCCTGCTTCAATCCACATGATCGTAAAGTCGTCAAACCGGACTTCTGAATCCTGGTCGACATTTCGCCGGGTTCGACGGATCCACTTTTCCGTGTCGGCGGTAGTACGGCCGGGTGCCTTCCTGATTGACCCCAACTCCCGCCTTTCGTATCATCTACGGAGTTTTTCACGGATCGCTCCAAGACACCTAAACGATGCAACCTGGCACGCAGCTTGGCCACTACGAGATCCTCTCTGCCCTCGGCAAGGGCGGCATGGGGGAAGTGTGGCGTGCCAGGGATTCCACGCTCGGGCGTGAGGTCGCCATTAAGACACTGCCCGAAGAGTTCGCCAGGGACGAAGAACGCCTCGCGCGATTTGAGCGTGAGGCGAAGCTGCTGGCCTCGCTGAACCATCCGAACATAGCAACGATCCACGGTCTGGAAGAAGACAACGGCACACGGTTCCTGGTCCTTGAACTGGTCGAAGGCGACACGCTCGCCGACCAGTTGAAGCGCGGTGCCATCCCTGTTGAAGAATCCCTCAAGCTTGCCCTCCAGATCGCGGAGGCCCTCGAAGCCGCGCACGAGAAAGGCGTCATCCATCGTGACCTGAAGCCAGCCAACATCAAGGTCACCCCCGACGGCAAGATCAAGGTATTGGATTTCGGATTGGCGAAAGCGTTTGAAGGCGGTGGGAGATCGGTGAACCCGTCCCAAATGCAAACCGCAACGGTTCCCGAACCCACCCTCGCAGGAACCATTCTCGGAACGCCAGCATACATGAGTCCGGAGCAGGCACGCGGTCGGGAAGTCGACAAACGAACCGACATCTGGTCGTTCGGCTGTGTGCTGTACGAGATGCTGACCCGAAAGCGTGCGTTTGACGCAGGTTCGGCGACGGACATCATCGCCCGCGTCGTCAGAGATGATCCGGACTGGGATGCTCTACCCGCATTGCAGCCCTCGATCCGAAAGCTCCTCAAACGCTGTTTGCTCAAAGATCCGACCGGACGTCTCCGCGATGTCGGCGATGCGCGGATCGAGATAGAGGATTCTGAGCGAGCAGGGGAGGTGCCCCCGGCGCCGTCGCCGATCCAGAGTCGCGAAAAGTACTGGCAGGCGCTGACCGCAGTCCTGGGAGTCGTTCTCGTGGTTATCCTAGTCCGGTCGAATCTTCCGGTGGAGACTCCGGCCAAACAGGTCTTTCGTAGTGAGCTCGTACTGCCCATCAAAGGTGTATTGGGCAAGGATACCGGATCAGGTTCGACGATTCTGATCTCGCCGGACGGCTCTCATGTTGTCCACCCCGGTCCTGGAATTGGGCAGGGGGTTCGCTTGCTTCCGCTCTCTAGTCTCGAGCCCCAGGCTCCACTGCTTGAGCGGTTTTGGTCGCCGACGATATTCTCCGCAGACGGGCAGTGGCTTCTCTACTCTAGTACCTTGGCTGGGGAAATGAATCGAATATTGAGTGCGCCCTTCCGACTGGAGACTTTTCCCAAAAGTTTAGTACAGAATTATCGGCATAGAGCGACGGCCTGAAACGAGTGGAATGAGAGCCAGCCTCTCGCGCGAGTCGTTTTTGGGCCGGTCGCAAAGGACACCGATATTCGAAATGGGAAAAATCCGTCGAAAGTTCGAACCCGAATTCAAACGCCAGATGGTCGAACAGGTCGAGACCGGGCAAGTAACGATGGCCCAGGCCGCACGCGAGTATCAAATTTCGCGAAGCCTGATCGAACGGTGGCGAAAACAGTATCGCAGCAACGTCAGCGCTCTGGCAGACCAGCCGTCCCGACAGGAGCGCCAATTGGAAGCCGAGAACGAGAAGCTGAAGGCGAAGATCGGCGACCTGGTCATGCAAATCGAACACCTAAAAAAACTGCAAGTTTGGGTTCGACAGCGGAAAAGCACCAATACGTCCGCGATCACCTCGAACAACTTGGATCAGTTTCGAAAGCGTGCCAAGTGACCGGCTTGGCGCCCAGCAGCTACTACTACAAGCCGGACCGATCGGACCGGCAGCGGCGTGAAGCCGAGGATGAGAAACTGCGTCTCCAGATCGACGACATTCATGCTGAATTCCCGGGTTACGGCTACCGTCGCATCGTGCGGGAACTGGACCGTCGTGGCATCCAGGTCAACGCCAAACGTGTTCGCCGCGTAATGGGCAAGTACGATCTCGGACCCATCGTTTGGCGTGCGTTCATACGGACCACCGATTCGAAACACCAACTACCGATCTATCCGAATCTGATCAAGAATCGGAAGGTTCGTGCACTCAACGAAGTGTGGGTCGCCGACATCACTTACATCCGGATTCGCTCCAGCTTCGTCTATCTGGCGGCGATTCTGGATCTGTATTCTCGCAGGATCGTCGGTTGGGCGATCTCCAAGCGGATCGACAGCGCCCTGTGCGTCGCCGCTCTTCGCATGGCTCTCGACTCTCGGCGGCCTGGTCCCGACTGCATTCACCACTCAGACCGCGGCAGCCAGTACGCTTCGGCCGACTATGTCGACCTACTCGGTGAACACGGGGTCCAGATCAGCATGTCTGCCAAGGGCAATCCCTACGACAATGCATTCATCGAGTCGTTCTACAAGACTCTCAAATACGAGGAGGTTCACTTATGGAACTATGAAACCTACGACGACGTGATCGAAAGGCTTCCCTTCTTCATCGAGGAAGTCTATAACTTCAAGCGCCTTCACTCCTCTATCGGCTACGTTCCGCCGAATGAGTTTGAAGACGCTCTTGTGAACATGAAACCCGCTGATCGGCCTGTACTAATCCTAGGGAAATAACTCTCCAGTTCACGGGGCGCACTCCAATACCGATCAACGGGGGTGCGTCAAGCCGTGTCGCCGATGCCCTATACATCGGCGGGGCAACGTGGGGCAGTGACGATACCATCGTCTTTTCGCCAGACCAGACGTCCTCTCTCTGGGTGGTCTCGGAAGGAGGAGAGGCACAGCCGCTGACCACACTGGCGGACGATGAGGAAAGCCATCGTTGGCCGGATCTCCTTCCCGACAACCGCGCCGTCCTGTTCACCGTCAGGAAGAAGAGCCAAAGGGTCGACGACGACCAGATTGCGGTCTATTCATTCGATGACGAGAGCACGCGGTACCTGTTTCCAGGCGCGAATCCCCACTACAGCCCGACCGGACACCTGGTCTACGCTCGAGGGAATGCTCTCTTTGCCGCGCGATTCGATCCGGTCACGATGGAAGTGGGCACTCCCGTATCCGTCGTCGAAGACGTGTTGCGATCCCAGTACGGCGGGGCGCAATACAGCTTCTCGGATACCGGAACGCTGGTTTACGTTCCAGCTGACACGCCGGAACCTGAGAACAGGTTGGTGTGGGTCAACAGGGAAGGCAACGCCGAACCTGTCAGCGGTGCTGAGCCTCGGTATTACGGCCCAGCGCCGAGACTGTCTCCCGATGGAAAGAAGATCGCGTTTTCCGTAGACTCCCATTTCGGTTGGGGCCAGGACATCTCGATCCACGACCTGGAAACGGGGCTTTCCAGCCAACTCACGTTCAGCGGGAACAGCGAGCTCGCCGCCTTACCGCTCTGGACCCCGGACAGCGCTGAAATCATGTATTACAAGGCAGTGGGCGCCCACGGCATGAAGGCTGTCGACGGAACCGAACCGTCTCGCAAGCCGCTCGCCTCAAGCGGCATCGCGCACCCGAGTTCGTATTCGCGAGATGGAGACCTGGCAATCGCACAGCCGGGACCGGACGGCTCCATGGACATCGTGATTCATGCCGACGGGGCAACCGAGACATTCGTCGCGACCGCGGCGCAGGAGCAAGCGCCGATGTTTTCTCCCGACGGCCGGTGGATCGCTTACCAGTCCGATCGTTTAGGACAGACCGAGATCTGGGTGCGTAACTACCCGGCCACTCCCGAACAACCGATCAGGATTTCAGAGGGTGGAGGAACCGAGCCGGTGTGGGCGCGTGACGGAACAGAAATCTACTACCGGAACGGTGACACGATGATGGCGGCCCAAGTTGCGACGGGACCGTTCAGGGTTCTCGAACGGATCCCGCCTTTTGAAGGTCGATACTTGACGGGATTCATTACTCCCGCAGAGGGTGGAGGAACCGAGCCGGTGTGGGCGCGTGACGGAACAGAAATCTACTACCGGAACGGTGACACGATGATGGCGGCCCAAGTTGCGACGGGACCGTTCAGGGTTCTCGAACGGATCCCGCCTTTTGAAGGTCGATACTTGACGGGATTCATTACTCCCGGGTACGACGTCGCCGCTGACGGTCGCTTCCTGATGGTTCAAGAAGACCCGGACAATTCCGTACGCGTGATCATGGTCCTGAACTGGTTTGAAGAGCTAAAGAATCGGGTGCCGACGAATTGATCGACCTTCCGTCTCTGGCCCTTCAACGACTCCTGATCAGGGTTGTAGGAATTCCACATCCCCAGTAAGTCGCGAACCCGTACATGTGGAAATGTCGGCATCGCATCGGCCCGAATGTTGGCACAAGTCCATCGCCAACCCAGAGAAGTAACTTTCCACTGAGGGGCTCCCCATTCTTCGGACAGAAAATCCCGGATCTTAAGGTGGATCGCTGCCGTTGAAATGGGTTGATGTTTTACCCGTCGCCGAGCCTGTGGGAACTGTGAAAAAGCCGAGTCTCCGAGGCTGTTTTCAAGCCGTTGTGGAAATCCTTTTTGAGGATTTCCATCAGCGGCGGCAGTTTCCACAGGCTGCAGCTTTCTTTCTTTTTTGGTTCTTTTTTCTTTCTTTTCGCCTCCGATAAACACTTCCAGAGAAAAGATCGCGCCAGGATCGCTTGTCAACGGCGTTCGCCGTCTGGGGCAACCTGGAGTATGGCTGCTTTCTTGACCGATGCCGTACTCCTCGCACTTTGAAAGTACATCGCCTCGGGTGTCTGATAGTCGAATACCTGATGACCGCGTTCCTGATTGTAAAATCTGAAATAGACAGTCAGGTTCGAGACCGCCTCGGGAACGCTCATGTAGTCCTTCAGGTACACTTCCTCGTACTTCACCGTTCGCCATAGACGTTCGACGAAAATGTTGTCCAGGAACCGGCCCCGGCCGTCCATGCTGATCCGGATGCCCTCGCCTTCGAGTCGGCTCGTAAACGCATCGCTGGTGAACTGAGAACCCTGATCCGAGTTGAAGATCTCCGGTTGCGCATGCCTCAGAGCCCAGTCCAATGCCGACACGCAGAAAGCGCTGTCCATCGATACTGAAACCTCCCAGGCCAGCACATACCGGCTGTACCAGTCCATGATCGCCACCAGATAGATAAACCCCTGCCGCAGACGGATATACGTGATATCGGTGGCCCACACCATGTCTGGGCGATCGATCCTCAGCCCCCGTAGCTGGTACGGATAGATCCGATGTCCCGGTGCCGGCGTCGACAACCGCGGTTTGGGATAGATCGCTTCCAGTCCCATCTGCCGCATGAGCCGTCGTACTCGTTTCGCATTGACCCGGTGACCTTGATTCTCCAGCCAGTGAGTCATCCGCCGCACGCCGTAGAACGGCGTCCGTGTGTACTGCTCGTCCAACAGACGCATCAACTCCAGGTTCTCGGCGCTCTCGCCAACAGGCGTGTAGTAGAGTCCCGACCGGGACACTCCCGCCAACCGGCACTGCTCGGTGATGCTCAGTTTCTTGTCGCTTGATTCGATCCATGGCCGTCGTTGTCCTAACGTGAAAGTCCGGACTTTTTTTTCAACCAATCCACCTCGACGTGCAACTTTCCGATCTCTTGGTAAAGTTCGGTCCGGACTTCTTCATCGGCTTCCATCGATTGTGTCTTCCCGTTCGAGAAGATCTCCGATGCGCCATCGAGCAACTGCTTCTTCCACTTTGTCACCATATTCGGGTGGACCCCGTAGTTGGAGGCGATCTCCTGGATCGTTCGCTGTCCCTTCACCGCCTCCACCGCGATCTTCGCCTTCAGATCGGCGCTGTACTGCTTCCTCTGTCTCTTCTTCATCTGCCTCTCCCGAGGCAGCGATTTTACACCTTAGCGACCTGTCCGAATTTTGGGGAGCACCTCACACCTCGACCCGGATCAACGATCATGCTCGGTAGGATCGACCACCTTAGCCAATCAGAAGGAAAGGAGGCGAAGGATGCCTGCGGGAGATGCACACAGAACATGGTTTCCGGAGATGGTCGAAGAACTTCGCCGCCGGTGGAAGCCTGACTCGCCGTTTCGCGAGCTGATCGAACTGTCCGACAATCTCGATCTGCAGGTGACTCAGATTCGAACCGAGCGCCATATCCGCCCTCCGATGATTCGTTGCTCAAAGTGTGGCCACAGCGGACGCGCGGCCGAACCTCGCGTCAGTGTGCGTGCGGTCATTCTTGCGGCATCCAGATTCGGGATCGAATCTCAAACCGTTACAAGAGCGGTTGAGCGTAGATGGGCCAAGTACAGGACCGAGAACGAACTCGATCTCTATGGTAAGTCCGACGGATCGCAGGAGGACAAATCCTCTGTGGAAAAAGAGGTTTGCGAGCACTAGTCCAATTGGGAGTGCCGACAAAACACTGCACTTCTCAGTCTCCGACATTGCGGTTTGCAAGCAAGTGAGCAAAGTGACGGATTGATTGACCCCAACTCCCGCCTTTCGTATCATCTACGGAGTTTTTCGGGGATCGCCCCAAGAGACGCTTAAACGATGCAACCTGGCACGCAGCTTGGCCACTACGAGATCGTCTCCGCCCTCGGCAAGGGTGGCATGGGTGAGGTGTGGCGTGCCCGCGATCAGAAACTCGGACGCGAGGTTGCCATCAAGACCCTCCCGGAAGAATTCGCCAGAGATGAAGAGCGTCTGGCCCGGTTCGAGCGTGAAGCCAAACTGCTAGTGGTCCCCGTCAAACAGACTGTAACTTATCGAGCTTCTTTCGGGCACGTTGAACTTTTTCAAGAATATCGGAAGCCGTTGCGGTCCAAATGAAGGGCTTCGGGTTCTGATTGTGACCCCCGACATATTCCTCCACGGCCTGGATTAGCTCAGGAACCGAATGGAAAACCCCGCGCCGAAGCCGTTGTTCGGAAAGATCCCGGAAGAAGCGTTCGACCATGTTCAGCCAGGATGCACTGGTCGGTGTGAAGTGCACATGAAAGCGCGTGTTGCGCTTCAACCAGTTGACGACTTTCTGATGTTTGTGCGTGGCGTAGTTGTCGCAAATGATATGGATCTGTTTGTCTTTCGGCACGGAACGTTTGATCTGATTGAGAAACCGGATCCATTCCTGATGACGATGCTTCGGCATACAGGTCCCGATAATCGAGCCGTCCAGCGTATTGAGCGCGGCGAACATCGTGGTCGTCCCGTTGCGTTTGTAGTCGTGGGTGAGGGTGCCGCACCGCCCCTTCTTCAGAGGTAACCCGGGTTGCGTGCGGTCCAGGGCCTGCATCTGGCTCTTCTCATCGCAGGACAAAACAATGGCGTTTTCCGGAGGGTTCAGATACAAACCGACCACATCCTCCAACTTCTCGACAAATTGTTTGTCGTTGGAAAGTTTGAAGGTGCGTGCCAGATGAGGCTTCAAGCCATGAGCCCGCCAGATTCTCCCTACCGTGGACTCGCTGACGCCGGTTGCCCTGGCCATCAAGGACCGGCTCCAGTGCGTGGCGTTCGGAGGCTTCCCTTCGACCGTCTTCTTCACGATCCGGGCCCGCTTCCGGCGGCCGATCGAGGGAATCCGTCCACTGCGGGAAGCGTCCTTTTCGATTCCCCCGAGGCCATCTTCAACGAAACGATCGCGCCAACGTCCGGCCTTTTGACGAGTGATGTCCAACTTGGCAGCGATCTCCTGATTGTCCAGACCCCCGGCGGCCAGCAAGACAATTCGAGATCGTTCCGCCAACCGGACCGCCACACTGCGGCTTCGGCTCAGTCGCTCCAGTTCCTTCCGCACAGGAATGTCCAATTTAATCGTCGGTGCTCTCCTCATATATACTCAGACGTAGGAAAGCTGAATAAGTTACATTAACTGTGACGGACTACACTAGCGTCGCTGAACCATCCCAACATCGCCACGATCCACGGCCTCGAAGAAGACGACGGGACACGGTTCCTCGTCCTCGAACTCGTCGAAGGAGACACGTTAGCTGAACGGTTGAAGAGCGGCGCGATCCCTGTCGAAGAATCGCTCAAGCTCGCTCTACAGATTGCGGAGGCTCTCGAAGCCGCACATGAGAAAAGTGTCATTCACCGGGATCTCAAACCCGCCAACGTCAAGGTGACGCCCGACGGCAAGGTCAAGGTGCTGGATTTCGGCTTGGCGAAAGCATTCATCGGCGACGGTGCCGATGCCAGCCTCTCAAACTCACCAACGTTGAGCATGGCGGCGACGCAGCAGGGGATCATCCTCGGTACTGCCGCCTACATGTCTCCCGAACAGGCGAGAGGGCAGGAAGTTGACAAGCGTGCGGATATTTGGGCGTTCGGGTGCGTCCTGTTCGAGATGCTGACGGGTCGGCAAACCTATGGAGGTCCCACCGCGTCCGACGTTCTCGCCGGGGTGCTTGCGGAGAACCGGACTGGAAGAGCCTGCCACCGAACGTGCATCCACGCATTCGGCTGCTCCTCGAGAGGTGTTTGGAGAAGGAGTCGAAAGACCGATACGGTGACATCTCCGATGCTCGGGTGGATATTCAGAAAGTACTGGGCGATCCGGGGTTCAGACATGGGACCGGCGATGGGACTGGAGTCCCTGCGGGCGTCGGTCCGTGGAAACGGCTGACGGTTGCGTTCGCGGCAGTCGCCGCCCTCCTGGCGGGGACCCTCGCCTGGTCGCTCCTCCGTCCGATGGAGAGGCCCGTCAGCCGCTACAGCATCGAGTTACCTGTCACTCAGCGGGAAAGCGGCGTCGGCTCGAGCGTCGCCGTCTCACCGGACGGGACGCAGATGGTCTACGTGGGTCCGGGGGAACAGGGCGGCAGACAGCTCTGGCTACGCCGACGTGATCAACTTCAGGCGACGCCCATCGCGGGCACCGAGGGAGCGCTGAACCCCGTCTTCTCTCCCGACGGCCGGAGGGTGGCCTTCCGCCAAGGTGCCCAAAGTGGCGGGGTCCGCGTGGTCTCACTGAGCGGTGGGCCACCGTTGGCGATCGTGGAGAGCGGCGTTGGACCGGGGGGGCTCGCCTGGGGTCCCGGTGGCTACATCTACTTCCAGGCTCCTGGGGGGACGGGTCTTTTCCGCGTGCCGGAAACGAGCGGTGAGGTGGAGCCGTTCACCGTGTTCGACACGGCACAGAGCGAGACGGGTCACGCCTGGCCGCAGGCGCTCCCCAACGGTCGCGGCGTGCTGTTCACGGTGTACCAGCCCGGTGGCGACTTCAGCCAGTACGACATCGCGGTGGCGGACATGGAGACCGGGGAGCACGAAGTACTCGTGGGCGGCGTGTTCGCCCGCTACGCGGCCTCGGGGCATCTGGTTTACGTGACGGCGGACGGAACGCTCCTGGCCGCTCCGTTCGACCAGGACGCGCTGCAGCTGGCGGGAGACCCGGTGGCGCTTACCGAGGGTGTAGGTGTGCGCGTATTCGGTTCGGTCCACCTCGCGCTGTCGGACGACGGCGGGCTCGTGTATCAGGCCGGAGGTGGGACCGCCGGCCAGTCCGAGTTCGTCTGGGTAACGCGCTCGGGCCAGGCAACGTCCGTCGATCGCGAATTGTCATTCCGTCGCACCGCCAACTCCGGGTCCAGGCTTTCACCGGACGGGACGCGGATGGCGTTCGCCACCACGGTGGAGGGCAACCAGGACATCTGGATCAAGCACCTGCCCGACGGTCCGCTGGAGCGGCTCACGTTCTCCGAGGATGATGACTTCAGGCCATTCTGGACGCCCGATGGTCAGACCGTGACGTACTTTTCGGGTCCCCTGGGCGACAGGAACGTATGGTCTAAGCGTGCGGACGGAACGGGAGAAGCGGTGCTGGTGCTCGACGAAGAGCGCGGCTTCGCCCAAGGGTCGTGGAGTGCCGATGGCCAGTGGCTCGTGCTTCGCGCCGCGGCAAACGCGGTTTTGGGTATTGGCCTGCGCGACATCCTGGCTTTCCGTCCGGGCGAGGACAGCGCGGCCACACCGCTGGTGGCGACACCCGAGTTTGCCGAGGGAGCGCCGGCATTGTCGCCGGACGGCAGATGGCTGGCGTACAGTTCGAACGAAACGGGCAGCTACGAGGTGTTCGTGCGTCCGCTCCCCGATGTGAACTCGACCAGGGTGCTGGTCTCGAGGGACGGGGGGCTCGGGCCGCTCTGGGCGCACAGCGGGCGTGAGCTGTTTTTCGTGGACGAGGACCGTGGGCTGGTGGCTGCCCAGTTCGATCCAGCCTCGGGGCAGGTGCAGGCGCAGGAGACGCTGTTCACCATACCGGCGGGATATTTCGTGGACCCGGGCGACAACTTCTACGACATCACGTCAGATGATCAGCGGTTCCTGATGGTCCGCCCCTACGAGGGCGAAGGTGAGGCGGCCGCGACCGAGGTCATCGTGGTCGAGAACTTCTTTGAAGAACTGAAGGAACGGGTGCCGCTGCCGTAGTCGCCCAACCTGACCTGACTCCCTCCGTGGAATTCTCTCTGTTGGCTAGCTGGAAGCGGTCCGAGACGATCCAGATGCCTGGGAAGTCGGGTGGTCTCAACCGATCGACGCAACACTCTAACCTATATAAAAGGAACAGGAGGAGTGTATGCGGAAAGGAATGCGTTTCGGATTCACTGCAGCAGAGAAGGCGGAGTTGTGGGATCGGTGGCAGAGAGGGGAGGCCCAGAGGGCGATCGGGCGGGCGTTTGGTAAGACGGGATCATCTATTTATTGTCAGCTAGCACATAGCGGGGGCATCCGTCCCGCAACGCGACGTCGTTCGAGGCTGGCGCTGACCCTGTCGGAGCGAGAGGAGATTTCTCGAGGCATAGCGACCGAGCAATCGATACGGTCGATGGCCAAGTCGCTGGGTCGATCACCATCGACGGTAAGCCGAGAAATCCGCCGGCATGGCGGTTATGATGGTTACCGAGCGTCCCGAGCCGATGAACAGGCTTGGGACCGTGCCCGTCGGCCGAAGCGTTGTCAACTGGCCCGTTATCCACGGTTGCGACAGGCGGTGGCCAGGAAGCTCCGACGGAATTGGTCGCCCGAACAGATCGCGGGTTGGCTCAAGCGGGCGTATCCGGATGATGAGTCGTACCACGTGTCACACGAGACGATCTACCGCAGCTTATTTGTTCAGGCCCGCGGGGTGCTTAAGAAAGAACTACTTGGGCATCTTCGGTCCAAGCGGACGATTCGTCGATCCAGAAAGGCGAGCCAGAAAGGCATTGGACTGGGAAAGATCGCGGATATGGTATCGATCCGTGAGCGCCCGGCCGTGGTCGAAGATCGTGCCGTGCCCGGTCATTGGGAAGGCGATCTGATAGCCGGATCGAATCAGAGCTACATTGCGACTCTGGTGGAACGTCATACCCGTTACGTGATGTTGGTGAAGGTCGCCAATAGGCAGACGCAGACCGTGATTCCCGCGCTGATCAAACAGTCCAAGAAACTACCGACCGAGCTGTACAAATCGCTGACCTGGGATCAAGGCAAGGAACTGGCCCATCATCGACGGTTTAGCTTGGCCACCGACATTGATGTGTACTTCTGCGATCCGCACAGTCCATGGCAACGCGGTTCTAATGAGAATACCAATGGCTTGCTCCGACAGTACTTCCCCAAGGGAACCGATTTATCGGTGCACTCGCAGGCTCATCTAAGCAAGGTGGCGCGTCAGCTCAACGAACGGCCACGTAAAACGTTGGGGTTCGAAACTCCGGCAGAACGATTTAACGCTTGTGTTGCATCGACCGGTTGAGATCGCCCGCGAAACCGGAAAAGTGCCCGGAGACGAACTCATGGCGGATTAGTAACGACTAGTCGCCTTGTGTTTAGGAACGCTCGTTTTACCTGCCGCTGAGGCCACTTGGAGGAAAAACCGCCATACCGTGGATGTGACGCCACATTCCCGGAAGTCGGTATAGGGAAGTCATCGAGCCAGACAAAAGGTGTGCGGATTATTCAATGTGCAAAGCTATCGGAAAGAACGGCCGAGGTTAGGCTTGAGTGAAGTCTCCCAATAGCTCTCTGAGAAGCACATGCGTTACGTTTGCTCTGTCTGACGCTGATCTGGGTACCCGGGATATCCATACAACCAAACTTTCGTCGAATCCTGCCTCAAGGTTCCGCCGAACGTTCGCGGCCGAATCGGACTTTCCGGTCTCAATTTCCACAGCAATTCTCTTGCCTTCCTTTTCCAGCGCGATATCGGCTCCATCCTTCTCGACCTGAACCCGGCAACCCTCCTTGTGGAATTTCTGGGCAAGCGTCAGCTTCCAGTACCAGTGCTCGATGCTTTCGTGACGCCTGGCATGGTTAGGATCTCCAGTCAGCCCAAGGACATTCCATCCGGCATTCGTGAGTCTTATTATTCTTTTCTTTCCGCGTAACGTCGAAACAGACGCAGAAGAAATAAGGCCCTTCTCCAATAGTGAGGAAATGACGGAGTAAACCCCACGCGTACTGAAGCCCGCACGTACGATCCGTTCATTTAAGCCCGCTATGGGGAAGGCCATAACGTCCTCCAGGAATCTGGCTTCCCCTTCAGATGTTCCGGTCCTATTTAACTCTTTATCTGCCGACGGAATAGGCAGAATCTCTTTCTTCGTTGGCGGAAACATCGGAATAACAGCGTTCTTTGCGGAATCACCTGGATTCCGTCTCCTCAGGTCGGCGTCTGTTATTTTTCCCTTCTGAATTTGGAATTCCGGAAATCGAACGTGAAACGGCTTGGTCCACCTCCCCTGGATCTTTACTATTGCTTCGCCTACCGGGAGCTTGCCGAGAGACTCCTTGTCTTCGTCCTTCAGTAGCATTGCTCGGCCCAGCGCGGATACGTCATTGCCATGTTTTAGATTCATTGCAATTGTGCAGTACGAGTTGCCGAGAGCAGGAATCGACACCAGAGATGGATGTTGGTCAAGGAAGATGATCGACTCGCCGAACTCACGGATCTCGCGGAGAATCACGTCCATAACAGTTTCCTTCGATTCCGTGCGCTTTAGCAGTACGTGATGAGCTTCCTCTATGACGATTGCATGTTTCAGTCTCTCTCGATCCGGCTCCCGCATCCTCTTGTGGTGAAGCCAGAGCAGCAAGGATTCGATGAGGAAGGTCTTGTCAGAGTCCCCCAGTGCGTCCAGTTCCAGGATCGCGTTAGACTTGAGAAGTTTCTCGAACGACGCGTTTGATTTTGCGTTTACAACGTTTCCGATCTGGCCAAAGCATAAGGTTTGAATAACGCGCCTCGTGGAATCCATCCACTGGGCCTCGCGGCCTCTGACCTTATAGGCGAGGAGCCAGTCCCGGATATCAAATAGGGTAGGAAAGTCCTTGTACGTATTTGAATAAACGCCCTGTTGACGGTAAACGTCATCGATTGCCTTCTGCAGAAGATAGGCCACGCCATCGCCGAGCCAGTAGACGTGCATCATGATTTCGATAAGCTTCTTCAAGAATATCTCCGGCTCAGTCCCTGAAGGCGGCATCAAAGGGTTAAACGCAAAAGGAGCAATTTGTCTGCCGACAGTCAAGATCTGCATATCTTTGAATCCATCGACTGCAAGCAGGTCGCGATAGTTTCGCTTCCAGTCGAAGACGAGAATGGGCACGTTCTTAGCAGCCAGAGCTTTCGCTATAAGGAAGCCGACATTCGTTTTTCCGCTGCCTGTTCGACCGAAAATTCCCATGTGCTGAATCCATTCGTCGTCGCGAAGTCCGAACGAACCAAATTCTTTGGCCCCGTAGAGAACAGTGCCCAGCTTGTATTCGCCTTGGACCTGGTTCAACGGCGGTGGCTCGACGAAAATTTGTCCGGATGTGCGTCCAAGTCCCAGATGCTTTGCAGCCAGCAGGCGTAGAACCCCGTCGATTTCACTTCGTTGCTTGGGATTCAATTGATATTCAATCCAGAGCGTGTCGAGTCGTTTACCCAGGATCGGCTTCAGTTTTTGAAAGATTTCGGG
>CBDCFM010000006.1:0-10831 GCA_965216035.1 Terriglobia bacterium | reverse complement strand
TTCCATCGCCGCTTGAGGAGACCACGGTGCTCGCCAAGCCTCAAGGCTTCCCTCGCAAGCTCGGCGGCTGCGCCGGCCTTGACCCTCGGCTGCGCTCCGCGGTGTCGGCTGGTGTGGGCGATGGGGAACGGGGCCTCCGGCGGGGGCTCCGGGCACCGGGTGTAGGCGTCCGACCGAAGTGGGTACTGGAATATTCGCCGTCGAACAAAAGAATAAGGTACTTTGTTTCAATTACTTATGTGCGCACAGGCCTTTGGACTGCCCACAAATTCTGCGGAGGAGGCGAAACTTTGCGTAAGCCGGGAACCGGCTCGTCGAGGCATTCATCCCCAAGATAAAAAGGTCCTGCAATTCCGCAGCCCTTCGTTCAACGTAGGCGGTCTGTTGCGAGGTGATATCCGTTGTGTTCGATGTCGGTAGATGGCGTGGACGCGACCTTTGACGTCGAAATCCTTATTTCTGTGACTCCCTCAGTCATTCGGAAGAAGGAAGTGCCTTCTCCCAGGTCGGGTAGCCAGAACGCGGTCACGTGGTCGGCCATATTGCTGAAATTTTTCCATCAGTGTCAAGCCTTCGGAATTGCGCGTCGCTCCGAGAACTCCCGAGGGCGATCCCGGTCATCAGGGCGATCCGTAGCGGAAAGCTGGACGACCCGAGGCCCAGATTTTCTCGCACATTGAGGCGAACAGCATGTTCCCGATTTGGAAACTTCGGGGCGCCACCAGATCTCGACCTCCGATTATACCGCTTCTCGAGTAGATCTCTTCTGCCGCCCAGGCATCCTAGCAGCCCGTGGTGCAAGTCAACTTCATAGTTAACAACGGACCCCATGCGACCGTATCGCGAGGAAGATAGTGGAAGGAGAACGCGATATGGGAATGGGACGGAAAAAGGACCGACAAGCCACGTTATGGGTTGCGACAGCAGAGTTGCCGCGGACAGCGGGCCACGTGTTCTACGAACGGGTTAACCGAATCTTGGACCAAGCCAAGTTCGACCGGTTCGTCGAAGATGCCTGTGAGCAGTTCTACGCTGAGGTGATGGGTCGGCCGAGCGTGGCGCCGGGCAAGTATTTTAGGATGTTGCTGGTGGGCTATTTCGAAGGAATCGATTCGGAGCGTGGCATAGCGTGGCGGTGTGCCGATTCTCTGAGTTTGCGAGGATTCCTTGGAGTCGGGCTGAGCGAAGGGGTGCCGGATCATTCGACAGTCTCGCGGACGCGACGGTTGATCGATCTGGAAACACATGGAAAGGTCTTTTCGTGGATGTTGGGCGTGTTGGCCGGTGAGGGCCTGATCGATGGGAAGACGGTGGGCGTGGATGCATCGACACTGGAAGCCAACGCGGCGATGCGGTCGATCGTACGCCGGGACACCGGAGAAGCCTACAACCCAATTCCTGACACGGCTGGCCAAGGCGTCTGGGATCGAGACACCGACGCAAACCGAGCTGGGGCGACTCGACCGCAAGCGGTCGAAGAAAGGATCGAACAAAGAGTGGGAGCATCCCCACGACCCGGATGCGCGAATCACGAAGATGAAGGACGGACGAACGCATCTGGCCCATAAGGTGGAGCATGCCGCCGACATGAAGACCGGAGCCATCCTGGCGGTCACGGTGCAGGGTGCCGATCAGGGCGACACGACGACGATCAAAGAAACGATGATCCAAGCCGCGCATCAGATGGAGACCTTGGCCGCCGATCCTGGATCGAAACTTCGGAACGATGTGCTCTCCGAACTGGTGGCGGATAAGGGCTATCACAGTAACGATACGTTGACCGGATTCAAAGACCTCAACATTCGCAGCTACATCTCGGAACCGGACCGGGGCCGACGCAACTGGAAAGATAAGTCCGAAGAAAAACAGGCCGTCTATGCCAACCGGCGACGAATCCGAGGCAACCGGGGCAAGCAATTACTCCGACAGCGCGGACTGATGTTGGAACGACCGTTCGCACACACGCTGGAAACCGGCGCAATGCGTCGGGTTCACCTCCGACATCGGGACAACATTCTCAAGCGCGTCCTGATTCAATATGCCGCTTTGAATCTGAGCCTGATCCTTCGGAACAATTTCGGAAACGGCACACCACGAGGCCTTCAGGGCCAACATGTCATGGCCTTATTCACCTTAATACTGCTCTGGAGCCACTGTGAATCGCTCTCGTTCCATCCTCAGCGCTCCAGAATCGATTTAGACGCCGTTCCGTCCGGGCGAAGTTCCTGAAACTCTCAACTCAGAAAACCCCACTTCTGCCGACGAGCTGCTAGCGACAAAGGACCTGGTCGCAAGCGAGGTTGCGGAAGCTTACGTTGTACGGCTTGTCTGGCGTGTATCACTCGATAGTCGCGTCTATTTTGATCATCGCAATCGACAGGGGGCTTGTCAGGCGGACATTATCAGCTCAAGGACATATTGATTGCGGGCTTATATCGGTGATGTACGGCATAGCGACTGCTCGAGATTGCGTCGCCGGATCGGGGAACGTTGCATTCGCCTCTCTGTCCACGTCAAATTTAGTCCCCCAGTTCCGAAAATACACCATCGAAGAAACTGGAAAGGTTGATCGCGTAGACCTGGATCTCAGACTCGACCAGCGGGCCCGAAGGCAGTCCGCAAATCCGTGCTCGCTAGTCGACCGGACGGTGCCGTCGGAAACGAGTAGTATGACATGCCGAAGTCCGGGGGCTCGGTGCCCTCAGATCGATTGCAGGGTACGTAGATCGACAACACCGGCTCCCGTGGAGGATTCGATCAGGCTTTGTCGGACCGAAGAGGTGTCACGGCCGTGCTGACGGCAGGACGCACGCCGGTGGTCGGATCAAGCTGCCGTCGACCGTCTTCCCACCGTTGCGAATGACGTGGGTCGGATCTCAACGGAGTCGATGGTGAGTCGATTTTAGTCCGGTGGACCTCGGGGTCACTCGGAAGAGATTCAGCACAAGACCGTGAACTGAAACTGAAATCGTTGTAGCCTGCATAGGTGATTTGAACTTCCTCCAGACTGCTGAACGCGGCTCGCGCTGCCGGGTTGGACTTCTGGATGGAGAGCAACCATTTCGGCTTCGACACCCGTATCGATGACCACCGTTCGGCCGTCAGTGGTTTACCGAAGGTCGATGCTGAACTGCTGGATCTCCTGGATGTCATCGTCTTCGTAGCACTGTAAAATCTTCAGTTTGTCGAGTGACGGTGATCGAAGCGGTCGTCCGACCCTTTGACAGTTTCAATGGAAGCTTGACCAGAGCAACGCGTGTCGCGGCAACTGGAACGGTTGCCCGACGAGTGACGATGCCGGCACGAGGATCATCAATAAGCGCGCTCCGTCCTGATCTTCGGCCCGCGCACAGATATTGCCTCTTACCGTTGCATCGTGACCTCGAGCTTTCTGTCGTCGTGGAGTGATTTTTATCCGGCGATATCTCCGAGTCGACCTGTGTCGTCGCTTCAAGACACGTAGCCCAGGCTGTACTGCGTCCGGAGTTCTTCGGCGATCTGAGCGAAGATGTCTTCAGACACCATTGTCGGACTGGTTGTCGTAGGACAACGATAATACCGCCGGTTTCTTCAGACAGAGCCTTGAGCGTGCTTCCACATCGCCGGACCCCGCTCAGGCAGAACCGATAGTAGTGCCAGACGGCGTGGCTGAATTCGATTTCGGGAGGAATGACCGGCATCGCTCCGTAATGAGCGGCGATCGGCGGCTTTTCGGTCCGCTCAGTCTGCCAGCTGGCGGCTCAACTTGACAATACGCTCCTCAGGATGCATACCCTTGCGACCAGGACATTCGCTATGCCATCCGGATTTCTGCGTCAGAGTCCGGGGTTCACCGCGTCGTAGAGCGGTCGTTGACGCTGGCCGATTTCGGCATCGGCGCCAACGCTGCGACTCTTCAAGGTCGAAGCTGTTTTCGCCGAAATCCTGTGGACCAGACGTCACGGTTCGGTCGTAACCGATGACGACCGCGAGGAGCTGCGTCAGATTGCCTGGACTTCGAGGAAGCTAGACCGGCCGTCCTTCTGTCTTCGTGGAACGAACAGTGTCAGACGCAGGCCCTCGATGTGCACTAGTTGGGGACTATGCTCAGCGGGAATTCGTTTTCTCCTACCCCGAAGTACCTCGCGATCTGCGGGACGCTTGAACGTCCAGCTTCTCCGATGAAATCGCTTCGTTGGGTGGATGATCGGGGAGCGACCGGCCCCTGTTGTCACCGAAAACAGCTTCGTAACAGTGCACGTTCGTTTCGGGTCCACACCGACTTTTATGGTGAACGTTGGGTGTTCGCCACGATCCTCGGCTCGAAAACCATCAGCGCCAGGATCATGATGACCTGTTGGGATCCGAATCATTAGCGTCAGCGGTATTGATGCTACCGATTCTGGCAGACGCCGAAGTTAGACGGACAGTGTCCGAGATCCGGTTCATGTTCGGTTCGGACCAGACTCATTGACCTCATAACGCTCAAGCTCACAAACACGTTTGACCGTCGTGGGAGTCCATGCCGCAAGGTTTCTCACGGTCTGGACGATTCCGGCGACCAGATCCCGTACATCATGCGTCCCAACCGTTCACGAGGGTCCAGATCATAGCGGTAACAGTCGAACCCTCGTGTTCCAGGATCGACACTGAGACTGGGTGACATCAAGTCGCCCCGGATCGGACGTTTGCTGCGGGGTGTCTCGAACATTACGCATGTGCCCGAGTGGATCATCCGCAAAGCGGTGGGTGCACGAAGAGATCGACGTTCAAGACCTAGGCACCGGCCGAATATGAACTGCCAGTCGACTTTGGCTCCTGGACAGCGACAAGTTGGGAATCGAAAGACCCGTAGGTAATCTGCCGTGCGGAAACCGACGATGTCCCGGAAATCGTCGAGCTTCTGATGTCAGTCGCTCGACAAGGGGCATTCTTACTGGGAAGGCGAGTCGATGCTATTTCCAACATCTGCGGGCTTCGCCGACTACGCCCGTGGATCCGCGCGTCTCAGACAAGAGCTCGCAACAAGGCTTTCGCTAGGAGCGCCGGTGCGCGTGTCGAGGTGGACGAGTACGAGAAGGAAGCTTACCGAAAGCATCCTGCTGTCTGGTAATCGGCGGGAGCACTGAGGTTTGCCCTCGCCAACCTGCGCTACCGACATCGGTGTCGGATGGCCCGAGTCTGATCAGCCAGTTGAGTGCTCAGACTATGATTGGCTTCAACCGAAGTACCTTGGCGTGGGCTGTCGCCCTTCGATCTGCGTGGGAGTCGATCTGACGTCTTTCGGCACCATGAGAATGACTATTGCCCAGAGCTGGTGTGGTCTTCGGCGCTCCATTTGCCCGCCTTCTCGGATTCACACGCGTCGACTTGCTCTCGATGTTCGAAGGCGAGAAGATGGTTCTGCAACCGTCGCAGTCGCGCAATTCGCTTCACCAGGTTGCGGAACCTGCCATGGTCACGGGTCCAGAGTGCGCTTGCGATGCTGTATCTCCTGGTTTCGGGGCGGGATCTGTTCAAACAACGGAACTGTACGTTCAACGGGCTCCAGGTCAGGCGGATCAGTCGTTGGGATACGAGCTTGAAGGAGTTTCTCTTTCGCCTCAAGGTTGAGACCCACCAGTCGGTGCGGGTGATTCCGCCCCAATGCGAAAGAGAGGCATTCTTCGACCGAGCTCGGACCGAATTCGCCAGGCGGGTCTGGATGACGACGTCAATACTGCCCAGTGCCGTTTCGGTATCGGCCGTATCCCGACCCCTGATCCGGGAGCCCAGATACGTGAGTGTCGGATGGTGGGGAACTCAGGGCATGACAATCGCGCCTGCAGCCCCGATTTCAACCCTCGAGGATGGACAGTCGGACCTGGGCATCGGTGACCCTCAGGCAGGTGTCGCTCCGAGGTATTTCGACGACGAGATCGGCGGTTGCCGATTGCTGCAACGGAACGAAGACGCGTCGATTGGAACGCGATTTTGCGCTCGCAGACCAGATAGGCCACCACCTATCGGACATGAATGTCATTATCGAGGCGTTTGCGAGAGAAGGGACTTTCCTGGCGGCATAGAATCCCCTTGGCCAGATGGCCAGGATTCAACTGTCAGGCCGCATTATGTCCATGCGCAAGCTTCCAGAACTCGTGATCGGCGATTCCGTGGTCCGACAGCCAAGGAGGTCATCCGAAGGCGACCACCGCTTCGTTTCCGGCCGTCCTACATCGCGATGGGCTATCCTGTCGTTGGATCGGCGTGACGCTGGCGCAATCGTACGAAGACGTAGAAGGCGATCCTGCTGCGCTTGATTTCAACGACCGTGCGTAGCGGTCATGTTCTGAACTGGAAACAGACCGCCCCGATGTTACGTTCGAGATTACGCCACTTCACGCTCCGGCAGACCGGCCTGATCCACATGTCAGGAACGGCTTTCTGGCGACGCCCACTTGGCCGATGTCTTCGGCCAGCGTCGAGTCTCTGACTTCTTTCCTGTAAGCTCGTGGAAAGCCTACTACGGTAACTCGCTCGCCTACGCGGTCGAACCGGCTAGGAAGCTGGCTCGCTACCATACAGGTCTCCAGCACTTCATCGCATTTCAGGATGCGTTCGCAAGGAAAGGACGATTCGGGCGTTGTACGCTGACTGTCTCCAAGCCGGTCCAGAGGAACCGGTATTTCGTCCTCGGGCTGGCTGTCGCTCTAGCCTCGTACCCGGCTGATCGCGAGCGTGCTTTTTGGAGTATCGCCGAGCATCCACTGACTATCGACGCGGTGCGCTACATCGGGGATGTTTGTGGTCCACACGACCTTTATCGCTGACGTACGTTGCGGCGATCCTGGCGTGAAACGATCCCGGGAGAGGGCGGGTCCCTAGTGGTCCCCGTCAAACAGACTGTAACTTATCGAGCTTCTTTCGGGCACGTTGAACTTTTTCAAGAATATCGGAAGCCGTTGCGGTCCAAATGAAGGGCTTCGGGTTCTGATTGTGACCCCCGACATATTCCTCCACGGCCTGGATTAGCTCAGGAACCGAATGGAAAACCCCGCGCCGAAGCCGTTGTTCGGAAAGATCCCGGAAGAAGCGTTCGACCATGTTCAGCCAGGATGCACTGGTCGGTGTGAAGTGCACATGAAAGCGCGTGTTGCGCTTCAACCAGTTGACGACTTTCTGATGTTTGTGCGTGGCGTAGTTGTCGCAAATGATATGGATCTGTTTGTCTTTCGGCACGGAACGTTTGATCTGATTGAGAAACCGGGGATCCATTCCTGATGACGATGCTTCGGCATACAGGTCCCGATAATCGAGCCGTCCAGCGTATTGAGCGCTTCCACACATCGTGGTCGTCCCGTTGCGTTTGTAGTCCTCGGATGAGGGTGCCGCATACACGCCACCGAGTTCATTTGGAGGTAACCCGGATGAAGCAGTGCCGTATTAGGGTGCGTATTCCGCTGATCGTGATCACCAGTTCCGGGATCATGATCAGTGATTCCGGGCATCGTGATCACCCGCCGTAGCGAAGTGAGGGTTAGGATCTCAGTTTAGACCTCCCGAAGTCCACGATTCTTGTTTTGAATGCTTCCATAATCTTGATATTCATCGCCGGGCCTGTGTGTAAATGTGGGAAAGCCGCAGGCTTTTCCAGGGCTGTGGGAATCCACGTTTTTTGTGGATTTCCATAGCCCATCATTTTCCACAGGCCACTGGTTTGTTTTTTAGGTTCTTTCTCATTCTTCGTCCCGTCCTTACTGAATTCCTGAAAATCCTTCGCGCCAGGATCGCGTATCCGCGACGATCGGACGCCAGTCCGAGTTGGACTACCTCGTCGCCAGGTGGGGTTCATGCCGGCTCCTTGGAAGAGGGTTTCGGGGCAGCCTTGGTTTGTCTCATGGATCGTCCCTTCAGTTCGATGCGATGCGCGTTGTGGAGGAGGCGATCGCAGATGGCGTCGGCCTGGTTCGGGTCGCCGATGACGCCGTGCCAGTCGGCGACCGGGAGCTGGCTGGCGATCAAGATGGCGGAGCGTTCGCTCCGTTCCTCGACGACTTCGATCAAGTCCCGGCGTTCGGCATCGCGTAGCGGGGCCAGGAGCCAGTCGTCGATGGCCAGCAGATCGGTCTTGGCCAGCCGTGCCAGAACACGAGCGTAGGAGCCGTCGCCACGGCCGACCGCCAGTTGGTGCAAGAGCCGGGGCATTCGGACGTAGGCGGCATTGAAACCGCGCCGGCAGGCTCGTTCGACGAAAGCCGAAGCCAGAAAACTTTTCCCGATGCCGGTCGGACCGGAAATGATCAGATTGTGCCGGTCCCGGATCCACCCGCAGGAGCCCAGAGCGAGGACTTGGGAACGGTCCAGACTGCGACGATGTTTGAAGTCGACGTTTTCCAGCGATGCAGAGCTGTAGCGCAGCTTGGCCACGCGCAGACGCCGGGTGAGCTTACGGTGCTCCCGGGCCGTCCATTCTTCATCCACTAGAAGGCCCAGACGCTCCTCGAAACTCAGATCCGTGTACTGATTCGAGCGGCGTTGCTGCTCGAGGGCTTCGACCATGGCCGATAGCTTCATCTGGTTCATCTTCTCCAGGGTTTGTTCCATTAGCATGTGTGCTCTCCTCTGGCTCCGCATAATAGGCGGCGCCGCGAATGTTGTCGTGATGGGGCGTGGGTAGGGTTTCGGAATCCTCGAACGGCAAACGGTCCTGGGCCGAGGACAGGATGTTTTTGACGGTTCGGTAGCTATAGGACTGTAAGCGAAGTGCTCGGGCACTGGCGGCTTCGAGCCGCTGGGCGCCGTAGCGGCGTCCCAGGCTCATCAATCCCAGGCAGGAGCGGTACCCCTGCTCAGGATGGGGCCACCGTTTTATCATCTCCTCGGCCAGTCGGCCGGTCTGAGAGCCGGTTTTCTCCGCCCAACGGATCAGCCGGGATGGTGTCCATGCCGCATGGGCTCGATGGGAACTGGGCATATGTTCCGACAGAGTCGACGGTTGGTGATCGTAGCGGCGAGGATGAGAGGCGACGCGCCGGCCTTTGTGGTAGACCTCGACAATCGAGGCGGTGTAACGCGCTTCCAGGGTTTCCTGGATCAACTGGTAGGGCACGCTGTAGGGATGGTGATCCACGGTCACGTGGTAGTCGATATTGGCACGACAGCCCTTCCACTCGGCCTGTTCATACCGATCGGTCGGTAGTGGCTGTAGGGCCGGTCGATCCAGCCTTTCGTAGAGTTCCAGGCGGGACACGCGAAGCTTCTGCATCGGCCGCTGGTTCAGTTCCAACAGCAACTTTCGAATCGCCCCGTTCAAGTCCGCCAGACTGAAGAACGTGTGATTCCGGATTCTGGCCAGGAGCCAACGCTGTGCCAGAAGGACCGTGGCTTCGATTTTTGCTTTGTCTTTGGGTTTCCGAGGCCGGGCCGGAATGACAACGGCGCCGTAATGTTCTGCCTCATCCTGGTAGGTGCGATTCACTCCTGCTTCGTAGCGGCAGGACAGGGTAATGGCACTCTTGAGTTGATCGGGAACCCAGATCCGGCTCGATCCGCCGAAGAACTCCACCATGCGAATATGTACGCCGATCCAGTCGGCGAGTTTCTGGCTCGGTGTCGCTTCGGCGTAGGTATAACCGCTGGCGCCCAGCGCGGCCACGAACAACTCGACTGGTTTAGTTGTGCCCGTCCGCGGATCCGTCAGTTCTGGCCGTTTGCCGGAAAAGTCGATGAAGGTCTTCTCGCCGGCGCGGTGCACCTGCCGCATCGAGGGCTTCAGTTTCTGGGCCCACCGCCCGTAGATCACACAGAACTGGCTGTAGGCATATCCCTTTGGATTCGCTTCCCGGTACTCTTCCCAGAGCAGGTGGAGGGTGACTCCAACACGCTTCAACTCCTGGTGGATCCGCTCGACATCTGGAACCACCCGTTCCCGGGAGCCCGGTCCCGCGCTGGAAAACAGCCGCGCTTCAAGCGCGGCCTCGTCCAGTTCCTCAGGCAGCGGCCATTCCAACCCTGCACGTGCCGCCCGTCGGACGTACTCCGAAACCGTCCCTACTCCCACTCGGCAGGCTCGGGCGATGGCCCGGTGGCTGAGTTTCTGTTCGTGTTTGAGTCGTAGAATCTCGCGTAACTGTCTCATCGATAGCCGTCTTGTTCCCATCAAGTTCTCCTTTTTCAAGGAAGAACCTAACAGGTCTAAACTTCGCTACCGACGGGTGATCATGATCGCCGGAATCGGTGATCATGATGCCCGGAATCACTGATCATGATCCCGGAATCAGTGATCACGATGCCCGGAATCACTGATCATGATCCCGGAATCGGTGATCACGTTAAATCGGAATCAGTGATCACGATCGTCCGGAATACGCAATTGAGCGCGGCGAACATCGTGGTCGTCCCGTTGCGTTTGTAGTCGTGGGTGAGGGTGCCGCACCGCCCCTTCTTCAGAGGTAACCCGGGTTGCGTGCGGTCCAGGGCCTGCATCTGGCTCTTCTCATCGCAGGACAAAACAATGGCGTTTTCCGGAGGGTTCAGATACAAACCGACCACATCCTCCAACTTCTCGACAAATTGTTTGTCGTTGGAAAGTTTGAAGGTGCGTGCCAGATGAGGCTTCAAGCCATGAGCCCGCCAGATTCTCCCTACCGTGGACTCGCTGACGCCGGTTGCCCTGGCCATCAAGGACCGGCTCCAGTGCGTGGCGTTCGGAGGCTTCCCTTCGACCGTCTTCTTCACGATCCGGGCCCGCTTCCGGCGGCCGATCGAGGGAATCCGTCCACTGCGGGAAGCGTCCTTTTCGATTCCCCCGAGGCCATCTTCAACGAAACGATCGCGCCAACGTCCGGCCTTTTGACGAGTGATGTCCAACTTG
>CBDCFM010000005.1:0-21171 GCA_965216035.1 Terriglobia bacterium | reverse complement strand
GCTGGTTGGAACCACGACGCCCGGCGCGTACTCCACCGTCTCGTTCTCCAGGTCGATCCAGAGAACCCGGGACACATTTCCGAGGTCCGGGTGGAATCGGCCGGCCACCCCCTGACCGGAGATTGACATTCGCAGTTCGACCGAGAGAATTCGAACCTCCAGAACGTCCCCCGGTTCGGCGCCTCTGACGAAGATCGGACCGTTCAGCGTGTGATCGCCGCGCCCCTCCGAGTCGTAGTCCCGGTACACATCGTAGAGTTCCTGCGGTATCTGGTCGCTCGGCACCCCCAGGGCTTCGAACCAGCGGGGGTTGCCTGTGGCGGTTTCCAGCCGAACCCGGTCTCCAGACTCGATTTCGAGGACCGGTTCGAGTGAAGCGTCGAAGAAAAAGATGTGGGTCGTCTCCGGTGAGGCCAGTAGCTCGTGGACCGTCGGCTGTTGAGCGGATGCCGATAGTGCGGAAAGGAAGACGATCACCGGCGCGATCGCGCCAAAACTCTTCATATCACCTCCTCCTGTCTAATTCGGGGACGGAGGAACAATTATTGCAGGTCCTTCGGCTACACCTGGGCCTAATTTGTTCCGCCGTCCCCGAATTAGGATCCTTACCGGCGAACCCGGACGTACTTCTGCAATCGCCGCGGGCGCGGCTCGCCCCCGTACATGTTGCCAGCTGCATCGACGGTAACGAACTCGGCACCGTTGCCGGCGGTCTCGCGCGGGTCGCCCCATGGATACAGAATAAACTCGCTAACCCACCCGGAAAGCGCATCCCCGACCCGGATACCCATCTCGAAACCGGGATTTTGGACGTCGTCGGATTCGGAGTCGGCAACATAGATGTGGTCGTCCCTGTCGAAGAAGATTCCACTGGGCCGTCCGAACTGGTTCCAGGATGCGAGGAAATCCCCGTCTTGGTCGAAGATCTGGATGCGATTGTTCGACCGGTCGGCGACGAAGACACGGCCGCGGGAATCGATGGCAATCGCGTGCAATGTCCGGAATTCACCGGGGCCATAGCCGGTCTGTCCCCAGGACTTGATAAAGGCTCCATCACTGGAGAACTTCATCACCCGGTTGTTCGTATTGTCACCGTGCCCATCGGTAACGAAAATGTTGCCGTTGTCCGCCACCACGACGCCACTGGGCGCATTGAACTGGTTCGGACCGCTTCCGGGAGTCCCGGGCGTCCCCAGTCGCATCAATACCTCGCCCTCAGGACTGAACTTGACGACCTGGTGCCCCCGAGTTCCTTCAGGCGTGCGTGCGGCGGCCACCGCATCGGTCACCCAGACGTTACCGTCCGGGTCCACGTCGATTCCGTGCGGCCAGATGAACATGCCGCCTCCGAAGCTCTCCACCACGTTGCCTTCAGCGTCAAACTTCAGAATCGGATCCAGGTCCGAATCCAGACACTCGTTCCCGAACCGTTCGGGTGCGGTCGCGTCACACCGGATCACCGCCCAGACATGTACGCCGTCAGGATCGACATCGACCCCACCCACGGCTCCCATTTGCCTGCCCCCGGGTAACTGGGCCCAGCCATCAGCGGCGCGATAGGGATTCGGAAGAGCCTGTGCGAACGCATCAAAGCCAATGAAAGAGACCAGGATGACGGCACAGCATACTGAGAACGCCAGTCGGTTTGAATAGGACATGGTCACACCTCACTTTTCCCCGAAAAACTCACCCCAACGAATCCCGAGACCGCCTGATCTCCCGGAAATTCGTCTGAATAAAAGGCCTCGCAAGAGGATATACGAGAAGCCGGACTTCAGCACAATGAAACCCTTAACCATCGGGACAACCCGTTAAGGTCTACCTGTTTTTTTTCTGCGTGGCATGAGAGGGACCCGCCCCGCCTAATTCGGGCACCTAATTTGGGGACGGAGGAACAACTCTCACACGTTCCTTCGGTATCTGAAAGCTTGTGTGAATTGTTCCTCCGTCCCCGAAATAACGTTTCCGAATTAAGAGTTCGTACCTGCCGGCTTGCCGGGCGGGTGGCCAGGGACGGCCAGGGACGGCCACCCCGACACTCTGACCCATCAGGTCCTGCAAACCATTTCCGGGAACGAGTGTCGGGGCGTCCCTCTGTGGGTGCCCGCGGGCTTTGTCGACACTTCCTTAGACTCGAGACATCCACCCAGCCTCCTCTCCCGTTGATACCCGCATGAATTCCCTCTCCTTGACATTTCGGTAAAATTGTATCAGTATACGGGTACACGGGAACTGTGACCGACACTTTATGGACATCACGATCAGCGTTGCAGACGGCGTCCCCATCTACCGGCAGATTGCCAATCAGATCCGGTACATGGTCGCGTCCGGTCTGTTGGATTCGGGAGAGGAGCTTCCTCCGATCCGTACCCTGGCGCTCGAACTCAAGGTGACGCCGAATACGATCGTGAAGGCCTACGACGAACTGGAGTCGGCAGGAATCGTCCGGAAGCGGCGGGGGGCCGGCACGTACGTGTCGGACGGGGGGCCGTCACCTCTGGCGAGGCGGGAGCGGAACAGAATCATCGAGCAGCGGGTGGACGCGTTGTTGGCCGAGGCGCATCAGTTGGACTTCACAGCGGAGGAAGTGTTGAGCGCGTTTCGCAGAAGGCAGGCCGCAATGGCCGGAGAAGACGGACAGGGAGAAGAGCGATGACAGAAAACGTGGTTGACGTCAACGACCTTTCGCGTCGGTTCGGGCAGCGTCTCGCCCTGGAAGACGTGAGTTTCGAGGCTTCAGAAGGTCGCATATATGGGCTCGTAGGGGCGAATGGCGCGGGAAAAACGACGCTCATCAAACATATTCTGGGACTGCTGCGTTCCAAATCGGGTTCGGTTCGGGTGTTTGGTCTGGATCCGGTGCGGAATCCGGAAGGGGTGCTCCGGCGCGTCGGATATCTCTCCGAAGAGCGGGAACTTCCGGAATGGATGTCTGTCGACGAGCTGATGCGGTACACCCAGGCGTACCACCCGAGCTGGGACACGGATTACGCTCGGGAACTGCTCGCCACGTTCAACCTGGACGGTTCAAAGACGGTGAAAGAACTCTCGAAGGGAATGCGTGCACAGGCCGGTCTGGTGGCGGCGGTCGCACACCGTCCGGATCTGTTGATACTGGACGAACCCTCCTCCGGATTGGACGCAGTGGTGCGGAAGGACATCCTGGACGCGATTGTGCGGACGGTGGCTGACGATGGTCGAACCGTGATCTTCTCGTCCCATCTGCTCGAGGAGGTGGAACGGATGTCGGACCACGTAACCATGATTCAGGAAGGCCGGGTTGCGTTTGCCGGGGAGCTGGAGACGATCTGCCATTCCCATCAACGGACCAATGTTCGATTTGTGGACAGATTTGAGAAGGCTCCGAACATCGACGGGGCATTGTCGATCGATGGCGGCGGCCGGTCCTGGAACGTCGTTCACAACGGTTCGATCGACCGGCTCCGCGAGTCGGTGGAGCTTCTGGGTGGAGAGGTCGTCGGGTCGCGTGACGCGACGTTAGCTGAAATCTTCGTGGCCCGTGTGGGACGTGGCAGGAAGAGCGGGGAGGTGATCTAGGACATGAGAGCCGAAACGACAGCGATGTTGTGGGAGTCCTGGCGTCTGACGCGGCGAGGCACGGCGTTCGGGGTCTTGATCGCTATCACCGGTGGCAGCGCCATCCTTCTTGCGGTTGCGGAGCCAGACCTCGGTGCGACCCTGGTGTTGCTCTTGATTGGGATCCTGAGCCTTCCCGCATCTGGCTGGGTGGGACTCGAACGGGGGGGATTCCCGTTTTATCTGGGCTACGTCCGGCCGGTGCCGACCTGGTTGCTTGTGGGTGTCCCGATGGCGTACCACGCCGCTTCGTGCGCAGTCCTGTATCTGATTCCAATGATCGTCCTGCGAACAGTATTTGGAATACCCTTTCCGCTGCTGCCGGCCGCCGCCCCGCTTGCAGCAATAAGGCTGGTCTTCACCACGTGCCTCTGGTGGACCAAAGATACGACGATGCAAAGGGTCGGGCTGGTCTCGGCCGCTGTTCTGGTCTTTTCCGTCATGCGGAGGCTGAACCCGGTCAACCTTCCAGGCAACGACTTCCCTCCGGATCGTTGGGCCCAGATGTTTGCGTTTTCTCTGGCGGACTACGGCCTGATCGCGCTTGTGATGGCCGCCGCCATCGGCGTGACCATCGTGGGTGTCGAACGGCAGCGTCGCGGTGATGATCAGTTTTCGTTGTTACGAAGAGGAGTCGGCGTGTTCCGGTTCCCAGCGATTCCGCGCTGGGTCGGCTTCTGGTTTCAAGCCCCGTGTCCGACATCTTCCCCAATGTGGGCGCAATTGTGGATGGAGATGAAAAGCACGGGAGTGCCCGTGTTGTCGATCGGAGTCATGCTCGCAATGGGGATTCCGGTGCTCCTGCTGGCCGCGAATGCCTATCAGTGGGATCTGCCGGTCCTTTTCGCGATGCTTTCATTCTTGCCGCCGGTAAAGATCGGACTTCTATCGATGTTCAGGATCCAACGCAAACAAGGAAGCGCATACATGAGCGCGTTCGACGCAACGCGCGCACTGGGAACAGCTCAACTTGTCGGATTGAAGATGGCGGTGACGGTGACATGCATACTCGGCGCATGGGTGGTCACCGGCACGAGCCTCTGGTTTTCTCTATCTATAGTCCGGGACTTTACCGACTTCGGTCCAATGCAGCGCAATCTTGCCGGGACCCTCGCCGCGCAGTCCGGCTATTGGCTTGCGGCCCTCGCGGCCGTTGCTTCGATTCAGCTTTCGGCGATCGCCGCGTTTCTGGCATCGGTAGAAGTCTTTTTCGTCCTGCATGCGAAGCGCCTGATCATCGGCCTGCTGGCTCTAGGGCTTTACGTCCTCGTTTCCGTGTTCGCAGTGACGGGAGACTGGGTGGGCCCATCATTCGTGGAGGCGCATGCCTGGATCATCGCCGTCCTGATACCCATCGGCGCTGTGTACGTGCATCGGCATGCTCTCGCAGACCGAATCTTCACCTTGCGTCAAACGGGCGCTGCCGTCCTGATGTGGCTGGCCTTCGCAACGGTTTACCTGGTCCTTCTTCGAGGGGCCGGAATGTTTCAGTCCAACATGGCGTCGGCGTTCATCGCGCTGATGGTTTCATTGAGCCTCGGTCCGCTCGTGGCCCTCGCCCTGGCGCCCTGGTCGTTCGGACTCATTCGTCATCGTTAACAGGAGAGGTAAATTATGAAGAACCTTACTTTCTATCACTCTGTAATTTGACCGCGTTGTCAGGTGGCAGGTTTGTCACTTTCACAACTTCTTGCTGAGTTCCCGGATGTCAACGTTAACAAGGTCGAATATCTGACCAACCTTCGACGTTCACGTCGAGATGGAGTTCGAATCATTCCCACCTTAATGTCGGGAGACAAGAAACTGAGCGGCATGATTTTGACTAAAAAGAGAATCCGACGTTTCCTCGAGGCTCTATAGAGGGACTCAGCCGATCAATTCGGGCACCAGAACTCGATAACACTTCCGGGAGCGTGACGGGGCAGCGGTGCTGCCCCGTTTTCTGTTTCCGGAGCCTTGTGGGACGTCGGGAGCTCCCGTATGATCTCAGGCGATGAAGATCAGCGAAGCACGCCCCTCGCCGCCGCAGTCACCCTCCAACAGTTTTCGACTCCGTTTGCAATCGGAACTCGCCGAGCGTTGTGCTTCCAACCCGCAGTACTCCTTGCGATCATTCGCCCTGCATCTCGATGTGGACCACTCCACGCTGTCTCAGTTGCTGCGCGGTAAGCGAGAGCTGACCGAGGCCTCGATCCGCAAACTCGGACCGGCGCTCAAGCTCGGAGCGGACGAGGTGGAGTCCTACCTCGCCGATCACCGATGGTGGCCCGCCCCCGATCGGGGAAAGCCTGTGGCCCGAAGACCCCTGCGCCCTACGGGTTACGACGGCATGGGGCCATCTGCGGCGTTGGCACTCCTAGATCGATGGCGAGCATCGACGTCGTCGTGGCGCCTTGCAGCTAGCCCCATGGCGCTCGTAACGCGACCCTAAAGACTTCCGCCACAGGCTGCTAGGGCCGCCGAGGAGGTCTGGGGCGCACTCCTCGACTACGACAAACACCCCATGACAGGCAGGATGATGAGGAGCGTCCAGGCTCTTCCCCCAGAAAACAACCTGCCGGTCTGGATCGAGGACATGGGCAACGGGGAACTGATCACGGTCAACACCGTCCGGTCGGATCGCCCCAGACACATGGTGCGGGAGATGATCTCGAAGTCGCTCCCCATGACCAGCCGGTGGGAGTACACCCTCGAACCCGCAGGCGATGGGTGCAAGCTGACCATCGACGGCAGACCTACATCCGTCGCGGGACGTGGCTCGTCCCGATCTTTCGCGTGATGATGGTCCTTGGCGGCGGCGTAGCGAGGGGACTCGACATTCAGATGGACATGCTCGCCGACACCCTCGGCGTCGAGGCCATACGGAGTTCTATCCACTAGCACTCCATTTCTTGTGACCCGCCTCCCTGTCTTCTATAATATTTGACCGGACTTCAACCTTGGCGAAGGAACGCCTGCGAGGCAGCGCGGCAATGGCTCTTGCGGCAGGAACCAGACTCGGTCCATACGAAATCACCGGCCAGCTTGGCGCCGGTGGCATGGGTGAAGTGTATCGAGCCACCGACACCCGCCTGGGCCGGACGGTTGCCATTAAGGTTCTTCCCGAACATCTGGCAGGCCGCGCGGATCTGCGTGAACGTTTCGAGCGCGAGGCTAAAGCCGTCAGCAGCCTGAACCACCCACATATCTGCACGCTCCACGACGTCGGAGAACAGGACGGGACTCACTACCTCGTCATGGAATACGTGGAAGGAGAGACCCTCGCAAGACGTTTGAAAGACAGGAAGCTCCCGATCAAGGAATTGCTCCGGTATTCGATTCAGGTAGCCGACGCTCTGGATAAAGCGCACAAAAAGGGCGTCGTGCACCGGGATCTGAAGCCGGCGAACATCATGCTGTCGCGCACCGGCGTGAAGTTACTCGACTTCGGTCTGGCGAAGTTGAGGCCCGATGCCGCGACCACAGGGACTACTTCTTCGGAATTCCCTACGGTGGACTCGCAGTTGACCCACGCCGGCACCGTTGTAGGGACGCTCCAGTACATGTCGCCGGAACAACTGGAAGGCAGGGACGCGGATGTACGAAGCGACATCTTTGCTTTCGGCCTGATCATGTACGAGGCGACTGCAGGAAGGAGGGCCTTCGAAGGGAAGAGCCAGGCCAGCCTCATCGGCGCGATTCTGCATCTGGATCCCACACCGGTTTCGGGACTCTCCGACGTTACACCTGAGCTCGAGCACATCATCCACAAGTCCCTCAGCAAGGATCCCGGCGATCGCTGGCAGACGGCTCAGGACCTGTGCGGCGAGCTGACCTGGGTTTCCCAGGGAGGAGGGGCCAGACCCCAATCGGGCAAGTCCAGAGCGATTGGGCAGAGTTTGTGGATTGCGGCGGCAGGTGCGGTTGTCGCGATGTTGGTTCTGATCGCGTTGCAGTATTCCCCGCAGTCGGCGGTCGAGTCCTACACGACACGCTTCTTCGTGAACGCACCCGCGGGGACGATGATCAGCCCTGCGCCGGCCGATCTCAGTATCTCGCCCGACGGACGCAAGATCGTGTTTGCGGCGCTCCAGGACGACGGCACCAAGGCTCTATGGGTTCAGTCGCTGGATTCTTTCGACGCGACCGCACTGGCCGGGACCGAAAACGCCTTCTCTCCGTTCTGGTCTCCAGACAGCGAAGAGATAGGCTTTTTCACCAAGGGGACGATGCAGCGCATCTCAATTTCGGGAGGGGCGTCGTCGATCATCTGCGATGTCCCGGACGGCCGCGGCGGAACGTGGAATTCGGACGGCACCATCGTGTTTGCCCGAAACCTCCGAGCTCCCCTCTTTCGGGTGGCGGCGATCGGCGGCGATCCGGTCCAGCTCACCTCACTGGATCCGACGCGGACAGAGACCGCGCACCTCTGGCCGCTGTTCCTTCCCGACGGCCGGAGCTTCCTGTACCTGGTATGGAGCGATGAACCCCAAAACCGAATGATCCGGTCCGGCTCGCTCGATCGAGTCGACACTCGAGAGTTGTTGAGAGCCCAATCCAACATCGCGTTGACGGCCGGCCATGTTCTTTTCGTCCGGGACGGGCGACTCATGGCACAGGCTCTGGACACGAACGCACTGGGTGTCCTCGGAGAGCCGTTTCCGGTGGCACAAGACGTGTGGCTGAATCCCGCGACTGGCCGGTCAACGTTTTCCGCTTCCGGGAACGGGGCCATCGTGTATCGCGCCGGGGTCAACTGGGGAATTGGTCAATTGGCCGAGTTCGACCGTGACGGTGTCCAGGGGGAAGTCTTCGGCGAAGAGAGTTCACTGGGCAATCCGGAGCTTTCTTCTGATCAGAGCACGCTGTTGATGGACATCCGGGACGTCCGCCAGAGCAGCCGTGCGGTCTGGGCGCGGGACCTGGAGCGTGCGTCATCGTTCCCGTTCACCTTCGGCGGGGCGGAGGACACTGCGCCGATGATGTCGCAGGACGGCACTCAGACGCTGTTTGTTTCGGACCGCGACACGGTGTCCAACCAGATTTATTCGAGGAGCGCGGACGCGCCCATCGTCTCGCTGCTCACGCCTCCCAACGTTCGGTTCCTCCACGACTGGTCCGATGACGAACGCCTCGTCATCTATGATTCCTCTGGTCCTGGGACGGGGTGGGATCTCTGGATGTTCCCTCCGACCCTCGACGCGGAACCTCAACCGCTGCTCCGGACACAGGACAACGAGATTCACGCCCAGGTATCACCCAATGGGTTGTGGTTCGCCTATTCGTCGGACGAGACGGGCCGATACGAAATATACGTCCAGCGTTTTCCCGGTGGCGGGGGCAGGCAAACCGTTTCGATCGATGGAGGCATGCAGCCGCGCTGGAGCGCGGACGGAGGAGAGCTATTTTACCTTGCTCCGGACCGCAAACTCATGTCGGCTATCGTCGGCAGTGAGTCGACCTTCGAGGCCGAACCGCCGCAAGCGTTGTTTCAAACTTCCGTCTATGGTCCGAGTGTCGTGCGCTCCCGGAACAACTATGTCGTCGTGGGAAATGGTGAATCTTTCATCGTGAACTCGATGGTGGACACCGAACAGCCATTCAGCGTCGTCCTGAATTGGTTCGAAGAGTTGAAAGGGCAATTGCCCGTCCCATAATCGGGATAAGAAGGCCGTGCCGTTGTCACTCGTCCGAAGTTCGGAGCGTCGCACTCCATTCGCCGTCCCGCTCCTGGATGACTTCAACCTCCCAGGGTCGGCAGCACACCGTACAGTCTTCCACGTACTCCTGGTGGCTTCCTCCGCCCTCATCGACGGACAACTCCACTGCTTCGCCGCAATAGGGACAGAAGGTGGATGTGGCAGAGTTCACTTTCTCTCGTCCGCCAACTGTTCGAGGGCTGCTTCGAGTTCATCAGCGGGGAACCATCGTCCCCGTTTCATCACGCCGACCCGGGTACTGATGTTGTGGATGTCGTGCTGCATCAACAGAAGTCGTCGACGAGCAGGAATTTCGTTTTTCATAGAGAATCGGAGGATGAGCCGTCGGGAGTTGTGAGCAAACTGAACAATCTCGGCAAATGGTATGGGAGAAAGGATCGAGGGTCAATCAAACAGTTTCACCTGGCTTCACGGGCCACCTGGCGGAAAAAAGGAGGCTAGGAGCCTGCGCGGCAGAAGGAATCGTAACGAGAAAGCGGTATAATCGGTCCATATTTCCCCGATTTTTCGTTGAATAGAACCACTATTCGCCTCAAAATCGGAAAATCTGGTCTCGATTCTCCACTTTCTCGTTACGATTCCTTCTGCCGCGCAGGCTCCTGGGTCTTCGTCCTTCGAATTCGATTCCCCGGCCAATGTCGATACTACCCGCCTTCTGCGTTTGAGAACAAACAGAACGTTAAAGCATTCGGTTCGACCACGGACGCTCGCAGTCGGGCATAATGTAAGAGACCCTCGACGCGGGAGGGTCCAGTGAGCTGAAATAAGGAGACACGATGTTAAAGTCAGGCGATGATGTTGATAGTTGGTGTGGTACCTGCAAACTTATCTTAGCGCACACGATCGAGGCCATGGTCGACGACACTCCAGCGCGAGTGAATTGCAACACCTGCAAGAAACAACACAAATACAAACCTTACGAGCCTGGCAAGGCCCCCAAAAAAGCACGCAAGACTAAGGCTGCTTCGGGCGCACCTCGAGCACGAAAGCCGCGAGTGAGCCAGTACGAAAAGCTCCTGATCGGGCAAGACGTGTCGCAGGCAAAACGTTATTCCCCTGAGGAGACTTTCGCCCAGGGTGACGTTATGGATCACCTCCGTTTCGGAGTCGGCGTGACGACGATTGTCAAAGCCGGCAGCAAGATCGAGGTCGTCTTCGAAGATGGCGTCAAGACGCTCGTCCATGAACGCTGACTCTATTTCGGCCAATTGGTGGTTTTTGAAGTTCAGGTTGCGGCCCACAACTGGGGACCGGCGGTAGAATCCAAAAAATTGTCAGGTGTTCAGCAGCGGTCGCAATGGGAGGAAGCCATGAATGTGCGTCGCTCTGGCGTATCCACTTGTAGAAGCCTGGCTATTACCCTCCTGGTCATCCTGCTGGCCCCCCTATGTACACAGCAGGCTCTGGCGCAAGAATTCCCGGTAATCGATCAATTCATCGGTGCATGGGAAGGGCGTGGAACACTCTTTGGGGCCGATGCAGAATTCAGCATGGAGTGGGAATGGGTACTCGATCAGCAATTCGTGCGTCTGACCTTCGAAAACAGAATCCAGGACGCTGATGGCACAGAACGGATTCTCAAGGCGCAGGCTTTCTATAGACTGATCGAAGCAGGAAGGTTCGACGGGACCTGGTTTGATTCTCGAGGGATCGTTCTGCCGCTCGAGGGAAATGCCGAGCAGGCTACTTTAACGACACTCTGGGGAACGCCGGAGACCGAGCAGGGTCGAACGGTGTACCATTTGCTGGACGAGAGCCGGCTCGCCGTGGAGGATTCTGTTTTGCAGGGCGACCAATGGCATACATTTGGTCATGCGATCTACCGGCGTTTGGCAGAGACCCCGTAGGAGCCTCGGCGAGGTCCTATCAAGTTGTTTGCACCGCTGGTCTCTTCTGCCGTGCAGGCTCCTGGGGCGACATGGAAGCCTATCTGATCGGCAGCCCGCCCGTTTAGTACCCCGGAGCAGGAGGTAGGATCATTGAGCTCAACTCGAAAGGTCGCCATCGTTACGGGGGCGGGATCCGGCATCGGCAGGCAGACTGCACTCGCGTTGTTGCGGGAAGGATATTCGGTTGTCCTGTCAGGCCGCCGCCGGGACCCGCTGAATGCGACGGGTGCCGAAGCCGGGGCCGGAGCGAGCGCGCTGGCCGTACCCACCGATGTTGCGAACCCGGACTCGGTCCGGGCGCTCTTTGACCGGACCAAAGAGGCCTTCGGGCGGCTGGATGTGCTGTTCAACAACGCGGGCGTCGGCGCGCCGGCAATCCCTCTGGAGGACCTGACGTACGAGCAGTGGAAAGAGGTCGTGGACATCAATCTAACCGGCGCCTTCCTGTGCACACAGGAAGCTTTCAGGGTCATGAAGAACCAGGCCCCCCGGGGCGGCCGCATCATCAACAACGGATCCATATCCGCTCACGCCCCCCGGCCCGATTCCGCGCCATACACGGCGACCAAGCACGCGATCACCGGCCTTACAAAATCCACGTCCCTGGACGGGCGGAAGTACGACATCGCCTGCGGCCAGATCGACATCGGCAACGCCGCCACGGAGATGACCGAGGTGATGAACGAGGGTGTTCCGCAAGCGAATGGAACCGTTGCTGTTGAGCCCCGGATGGACGTGGATGACGTAGCCCGCGCGGTGGTATTCATGGCGGGCCTCCCGCCGGACGCCAACGTCCAGTTCATCACAGTGATGGCAACGAAGATGCCTTATGTCGGCCGCGGGTGACCTCTACTGCGAAAGCGGTGAGTCCCAATTTGGGGACGGAGGCACAATTGTGGCAAGTTCCCCGACCGTCGAGCTCATTTTTGAGTCCGAATTAGGGGGTTGATTCGGGAGTCACACCGCTGGCGACCTGGGAGACTGCCGGTACGCTGGGAGCGGCACAGGCAAAGTCTGGATTGGAGCCCTGGAAGAAATCCGCTTCGTCACGATCGTGGCGAAGCACGCCGAAGAACGGGATCGCGATGAGAGTTGCGAGTCCCCCGACGATGTACCCGGCCGAGAAGCCCTGCCCACCGGAGAAAGCCCCGAGACCCGTCTGGCCAAGGACGCCGCCGCCACCCGACAGCATCGAATCGAAGGAGACCACCGTTGCCCTCTGCTCCGAAGGCACGATCTGATGGACGAACGCCTGGCGAACCGGTCTCTGTACTCCCATGGCGACTCCCCCGAGACACAGCAGTCCGACCGCGGGAAAAAAGGCCGTGACCGCGCCCACGCCGACAAGGGCGAACGAGAAGCCGGCCGCGGCCCATAGAAACAAGGTCGTCCGCCGGCCACACCATCGGGTGACGATCTCGACGATTCCATTGCCGACCATCATCGAAGCGGCGAGCAGGGCGGCCACCACACCCGCCACCCAGACCGTGTCCTGGTCCAGTAACTCGAGAAAATAGGGTTGCCAGGCGTACCAGGCCCACGCGAACACACCCATCTGAGCTGTGGAGCCCAGCATGAGCAAACGGAGCGACCTGTGTCCCCATCCGAAACGAACACCGGCCCGTGCGATGCGGGTGGCCTCTCCCGGGAGATGGCGCATCTTCACCTGTTTCGGCACGAATCCAAGGTCGTGCATTCCAACGTGGGCCAGTAAGAACAGTATCCCCAGAAGCCCGCTCCGAACGAGAAACGGGATGGACAGGTGGATCTGACCGAGCACGCCGCCGACGACCGCGCCGATGAGCATGGCGGTTCCGCTGACGACCTGACCCCGACTGAACACTCTGTCCAGGTCGCCGTCATATCCGTGAAAGCGCAGACCGTCGACCAACCAGGCCTCCGTGGCGCCGGAATAGAACGTGAATCCGAGACCGATCAACACCGACACCACCACATATCCAGCCAGGCCCGCTCCCACCTGGGCCAGACCCACATACAGAAGAGTGGTGATGGCAAGAACAACTACCGATAACAGAAAGGAGAACCGCCGACCGAGGGTGTCGGCCACGACTCCCGTCGGAATCTCGAAGATCATCGTTCCGGCGGACCATGCCGCGTTGGCAATAAAGACCTCGGCAATCGAGAGCCCGGCGTCCAGCAAGAACAAGGTGTTGACGCCCCAGATGATTGAAGCTGCGAGCGTGTAGATGCCCGCGTAGGCGTAATAGCGCCGAACCAAGCGCGCCGCTCGAACGGGCATTGCCGTCATGGTCATTGGCCCTCGTTCGAAATCGGCGCTTCCTGCGGAACGCCGGGCCGTTCGGCTGGACGAGTCCAATCCAAACGATCTTCGAAGAATAGAATGGACACGCGGGATCGGCCGGTGGACCCGAGGGATTCGACTCGTTCCAGCAGCGGTGCTTTGGTTAAAACGCTGGAGGCGTGGTTGTGCACCCAGATGAAGTCGTCCGCCAACAGTTCATGTAAGAACTTGGCGTCTGGTTCAACGAGCATGATCGCGTTTCCTTATTCCTGAAACGAGAGGTTTATGGACCTCCCGGCCTTCTGTAGCGCACTGGAGCTTCCGGCTCCGACTGGAGGGTAATCGCTTCTGTCTCCAGCAGCCGCAGTGCCTCTTCTACCGCTGCTTCGAGCTGGGGGTCATGACCGGCCAGGACCTCGGCGGGATTGTTTCTCACTTCGATGTCGGGTGAGATGCCTTCGGCCTCGACGGCCCATTCGCCGTTCACGTCGAAGAAACCGCCACGGGGAGCCACGAATCGCCCGCCATCGATCAATGGGGGTGTGTCCCAGGTTCCAACGAGGCCACCCCAGGTCCGGGTCCCCACCAGCGGTCCGACTTCCTTGAATCGGAACAGGTAGGGCATCAGGTCGCCCCCCGACCCGGCTCGCTCGTTGATCACCCTCACCTTCGGTCCCCACAGGCCGGCCATCGGCTGCGTGAACGGCCGGTGGTCTCCGGCCCTGGAGTTAAAGTAGCCGGTCAGCTCCCGTGCCAGCACGTCGACGATGTAGTCGGCGGCGGACCCACCTCCGTTGTTTCGCTCGTCGATCACGGCTCCCGCACGATCCTGCTGGGCGAAGTACATGCGGTTGAAATAGGTGTATCCGCCGCCGCCCGTGTTCGGGAGCCAGACGTATGCGAGGCGTCCTCCGCTCATCTCGTCGACCCTGCGCTGGTTGGCGGCGACCCACGCCCAGGTCCGGAGCTGGTTTTCGTTTCCGATCGGGCGGACGACGATGTCGCGCGCGTCCAACCCGGACTCGCTTGTCGCGACCTTTACGGTGATCGTGCGCCCGGAGGTGCCCTCCAGGAGCCGAAGCGGGTTGACGCCTGTGCCGACGTCCTGGCCATCGATCGCGAGCAGATAGTCGCCCTCGTTCACGTTCATGCCCGGAACCGAGAGCGGGCCCGTCAGGCCCGGTGTCCAGCCTTCACCCGAGTAGATCCGGGCGATCTGGTAGAGGCCGTCGGTTTCCTCCAGATCGATGCCCAGCAGGCCGGTCCGTGGATTGTCGAGGTCGGGATAGTCGCCGCCGCGCACGTAGGAGTGCCCGACCGCGATTTCGCCCGAGACCATGTCGAGCAGTTGGTTGAAGTCGGAGCGGTGTCGGAGGTCGGGCAACCATGCGGCATACCAGCCCCACACGTCGTCCCATGGCGCGCCGTGCTGGTTGTCGACATACACGAAGTCACGCATGAAACGCCAACCGTCGCGGAGCGTTTGACTCCACTCGGCCTGCGGTTCGATCAGCACACGGACGTCCTCGAGATCGAGCCGTCCGTCATCTCCGGCGGCTTTTCCCGCCGTGTCCACCACGCTCCAGTTCGATCCGTTCCGGTACAGCAGTTTCTTTCGGTCGTGCGATACCTGCACGGTTTGAAATCCTTCGAGGAAGGTCACATCGTCCGCGTCTTCGAGCACGTACTTGTGCAGGACGGCATCCTGGTTGTCGATGGTCTCGGCGACAAACACCGAGCCTTCCGGTCCTTCCCTCAAGACGGTGTAGTTCCGGAGGGGCAGTCCGGGCGCATCCACGATGCGGGTTTCGATTCCGTCGAAGTCGATCACGACCTCCACGTCGTCGGAGCCTTCAACGCTTTCGGTGTCGGTGGCGTCGCCGCTTTTCTCTTCCTCCTCGTCGCTTTTCGGCAGGAACGGCGAGACACCGTCAGCTCGTAAAATCGCCACGTACAGAGCCCGTGTGATCGGATGGTCGAACGATGTCATGTCCAACCAGCCGGTGTTCAGTCCGAAGTCGGTCGACGCCAGGAAGTAGAGATAATCACCCGAAGCGTCCCACACGGGCGAGATCGCATCGGCCATACCGTCGGTGAGCTGCCGTGTGGAGCCGGATTCGGTGTCGTAGACGAACACGGCCCGGAGCTGACTGTCGAGTCGACGCGAATACGCGATCCAGCGTGAGTCTGGCGACCAGACCGGATTCATGGAGCGGTCCGGGTGAGCGAACCGATCCGTGTCGACGTGGGTGATCTCCTCTGTCGTGACATCGAGCACCAGAACGCGGTAGTCGGTGTCGGTGAATGCGAGGCGAGTCCCGTCGGGGGACCATAGGGGGGCGAAGTAGAAGGTGGCGTTGGGAATCTCGAAACGGCGCTGGTTCGACCCGTCCTGATTCGCGATCACGAGCCCGTATTCGTCTTCCGCGTCGTTGAACCACGCGATGCTTTGACCGTCCGGCGACCAGGCGGCGTGGCGGTCGGCCACGCCCGGGCTTCGCGTCAGGTTTCGCCACGACCCTTCTTCGGCGGGGACGCTGAGGACCTCTCCCCGGTACTCGAAGAGCGCACGCTTTCCCGTCGGCGAAAGGCGTGGATTCTGGAGCTGATTCGCCTCCACGTCCTCCCAGCATGTGAGCGCCCAGTTTTGATCGGCCGCTGCGTGAATCTCGAGCTGGCGGGTCCGGCCCGTCGTCGGATCCAGCTCGTGCAGATAACCGGCTTGTTCGTAGACCACGACGCCGTCGCCCGCGCCCAGGCTCTTCACGTCAAAGTCGACGTGGAAGGTGTGCTGCTTCTCCGCACCCGAGACCGGATCGAACGACCACACGTTGGCCGCGTAATCCCGTTCGGACATGTAGTACACGCGGTCGTCCAGCCATACCGGCCCGAGGTGCCGTTCACCCTCCCACGGAGGCGTGGTCCGCTCCCAGGTCGAGGTCGAAACGAGGGAAACGGCCTGCGCTTGCCCACCCCGGTGGTTCCGCCATTCCGGATCCCAGAGCCCGATTTCCTGGAACGCGAGCCACGAACCATCCGCATTCATCTCGCCGTCGTATGCCTGGGCTCCCATGGCGCGGGGCAATCCGCCGGTGAGGGGTACGGTAAAGAATTTCCAGAGCTGGGTCGGATGCGCTTCCCGGCCCGACCGGAAGAGGACGTCCCCATCCGGCGTCCATCCCTGTACCGCGTCCTCACCGGGATGCCACGTCAGTCTCTCGGGTTGCCCGCCCATCGCCGGAATCACATAGACGTCGGTATTTCCTCCGTACTGCCCGCTGAATGCGATCCATTGCCCGTCGGGACTGAAGTGAGGGTCGGTCTCTGCGCCCTCCGAGCTCGTCAGGCGGATCGCGCTTCCGCCGCTTCGGCCAACCAGCCAGATATCGTTGGCGTGCACGAATGTCACGTGAGTCGCGTTGACGTCGGGTTGGTGAAGGAAGCGGGCACCCTGAGCCTGGACCACGTCGGCTCCGAGGGCCAGAGTGGCGGCGAACAGCACCGTGATGAATGCGACACGGGGGAGCTTACGGGCGGTCGGGATTGTCTGGGATGTCATGGACGGTCTCCTGGATCATGGACGTTGTGGACGTTGGAGAACGAATTAGGGCATGGGCTCTTCCCCCAATCTACCGCTGAGGCCCCTCGTTCCACACCTTCTCTATCACTGGCCGAACGACTTTCGCAAATTCGACGTACGCGGGCGGATGGAAGTGCAGCAAGTCATCACGGTAAAGCTCGATCCGAGGATTTCCCGCGGAATCGAACAGCACCGTGTTTACGTCGATATAACCGAGTTTCGGGTTCTTTTCTGCGTATTCCCGAATCAGTGAATTGGCCTTGTCGACCACATCCCAGCTATCCCTCTTCTGTGGCGCGCGGTTGATCGAGACGAAGAAGGTCCGGGTGGCCGGCAGTTCGTTGGCAACGCTCTCGGAGAAGGCACGAAAATTATCGTAAATTTCCTTGGCGTCGGCACCCGCATTCACGTCATTGCTGCCACAGTAGTAGACGATGATTCTTGGCTTGTAGGGCAACACGATCCTGTCCACATAGTGGAGTACTTCCCATGTTCGCGAGCCGCCAAATGCCCGGTTGAACACTGGCAACGGTGACATCTGCTCTCGAAGGTCCGTCCACTGTCGAAAGATGCTACTTCCGATGAAGAGAATCGCTTCCTCAGGCGGAGGACTGGTTTTGTCCTGTTCCAGAAATTGCTCGATGGCCCGGCCAAATCGGATCTCCCGCTCGGGCCGCTGAGCTGCCGGAACAAGAAGCGCGGGGAGCAAAAGCGCTGGAATGAGCAACCGGAGACATCGGCGTTTATTCATTGTTTTTCTCCTTCGTGAACAATCTGAAACCTGCATGCCGAATGACCCCAGACTATTTCATCTGAAGTCCTGCTCCCTGCACTTGATTGCTTCTGTTCGGCTCTTTCGAATCGTCAAAACCCTCTCGCAGATTCCGCCCTGGCGCGACTCTACACGAACTGTGTACGAACCCTCGGTCATAACAAAACTACGATCTGTTTCGCCCTTGAACTCGTCATTAATAAAAATGATGGAGGCGACCAGCTGGGAGGCAATGGTCGCGTAACCGGTCCCTCGGCCCAGGTACACCCACACGTCGTCCCATAACTTCGCCAGCACATCCATCACGGCTCGGGCCTCGACCATCTCGAGGCTCACGATTCTGACTCCCTGTATTTGAGGATGCCGCCACACCGGAATCGGATATAGGGATGCTCTGATGATCTCGTTCGGATAAGCTCCAGCGTTGACTGCTAGTAGCGCCATGGCTTCAGATCCCCTCATCAGTTCGTAGAGATACTCAAACACCAGGCCTCTCACAAGGACAGTTTGCTGTCCCGGACTCAATTCCTGCCTCTCAAACACGTCCTGAAGGTTTCGAGATTCCTCCAGAAACTGACCGACAACGCTTGATGCTGCCTCGTCCTCCACTAGTGTAGTCCGTCACAGTTAATGTAACTTATTCAGCTTTCCTACGTCTGAGTATATATGAGGAGAGCACCGACGATTAAATTGGACATTCCTGTGCGGAAGGAACTGGAGCGACTGAGCCGAAGCCGCAGTGTGGCGGTCCGGTTGGCGGAACGATCTCGAATTGTCTTGCTGGCCGCCGGGGGTCTGGACAATCAGGAGATCGCTGCCAAGTTGGACATCACTCGTCAAAAGGCCGGACGTTGGCGCGATCGTTTCGTTGAAGATGGCCTCGGGGGAATCGAAAAGGACGCTTCCCGCAGTGGACGGATTCCCTCGATCGGCCGCCGGAAGCGGGCCCGGATCGTGAAGAAGACGGTCGAAGGGAAGCCTCCGAACGCCACGCACTGGAGCCGGTCCTTGATGGCCAGGGCAACCGGCGTCAGCGAGTCCACGGTAGGGAGAATCTGGCGGGCTCATGGCTTGAAGCCTCATCTGGCACGCACCTTCAAACTTTCCAACGACAAACAATTTGTCGAGAAGTTGGAGGATGTGGTCGGTTTGTATCTGAACCCTCCGGAAAACGCCATTGTTTTGTCCTGCGATGAGAAGAGCCAGATGCAGGCCCTGGACCCCACGCAACCCGGGTTACCTCTGAAGAAGGGGCGGTGCGGCACCCTCACCCACGACTACAAACGCAACGGGACGACCACGATGTTCGCCGCGCTCAATACGCTGGACGGCTCGATTATCGGGACCTGTATGCCGAAGCATCGTCATCAGGAATGGATCCGGTTTCTCAATCAGATCAAACGTTCCGTGCCGAAAGACAAACAGATCCATATCATTTGCGACAACTACGCCACGCACAAACATCAGAAAGTCGTCAACTGGTTGAAGCGCAACACGCGCTTTCATGTGCACTTCACACCGACCAGTGCATCCTGGCTGAACATGGTCGAACGCTTCTTCCGGGATCTTTCCGAACAACGGCTTCGGCGCGGGGTTTTCCATTCGGTTCCTGAGCTAATCCAGGCCGTGGAGGAATATGTCGGGGGTCACAATCAGAACCCGAAGCCCTTCATTTGGACCGCAACGGCTTCCGATATTCTTGAAAAAGTTCAACGTGCCCGAAAGAAGCTCGATAAGTTACAGTCTGTTTGACGGGGACCACTAGAATCCCCGTCCTGCCTTGCCATTCGAGGAGTGAAACGTTGAGGGTGGCTACCAGATTAATCGGATCTGAGGAACGCTGAGCCGCGGCTTCAAGGGCGCCCAGGCCACCCATCAAGCAAGGGATCAGAAGAAAATAGCAGAGACGCTTACGACGATATCCGGGAGTCACGCGATCCTCCTTCTTAATTCGGGTCGGACTGTTCTTTCATCAGACCTCGGTAGATGAAGTCCGCAAGAAAGAATATTGACAAGACAAAGAGATAGAACTGGCCCTTCGCCGGCCACGCGACCTGCCAACTCGAAAGCCTGAAAAATCCGGTTCCGAGCATCCATAGAACTTTGTCATGAGACACCTGCCCCAAATAGATGGAGGCACCTGAGCAGGTCCAACTGATTACGGCTCTCTGAATCTGACTGTTTGGTAGTGGTGCGTTCTTGTAGCGGTTGACAATAAACCCTCCCATCGCTCCGATTGAGAGAGTTCCAAGTGTTGTAAGCAGCTGCCGGGCAGCAAGGTACGTCTCAAGTTCCTTTTCCTGCAGAGCCGTGAGGTTCTCCACTCGGCTTTCGACAATTGGAACGCTGGCAATGATGATGTCAAGCACGACGAGAACTATGAAAAGCAAAACCAGGATGACGACAGGCTTCGACATATCGTATCTCCTCGGAAGTTCAACTGAACGGGACATTCTTGCCGGAAATTGCCAAGTGTGACACGTCGAATGCGTCCAGTTGTGACTCAATCCGAAGTGTTCGCTGCGATATCGAATGACTCGGGCCAGCGACCGGGCGATGAACGGACTAATCTTGTTTGGAGGCCTCTCGTCACGCGAACGGCCAGAACAGCATGCCACACACCTACTCATGGATCCAGTTCACCGACATTGACGTGAACGATTCCACTCCGTCGTGGTCCCCGGACGGGACTCGAATCGTCTTTCAGGCCCGGAGAGCGAGTCGATGAACGATCTTTACTATCGCCGCCGCCGGCACCGACGAGACGCCCATCACCCACTACCCCATGCAGTGAGGAGATTGCGACGACGCCGAAGAGCCTCCGGTCCGAGATGTGAACGCCTTAACGGATGTAAAGCGTCAAACCGATAGGTACAGTAGGGGGTCTTAAACATGGTCGTTGATCGTCAGCTTCTGGAAAAGTCACAAGCCATTCTCCAGTCACGTTCAGGTGAGTTTATCGATCACTTCTATGAGGAGTTTTTCAGATCCCAGCCTGATCTGGCCCGGGTGTTTCGAAATACAGAGCTGAATTTACAAAAGGAACGACTCTGGAAAGGAATCCTCGAGATCCTGGACTTGGTGGATCGCCCCCTGGTGTTGAGAAAGCATCTCCGGGACCTTGGATTGCGGCATATCTGTTACGAGGTCCGGGACCGACACTACAGTGTTGTCGGGGATAAGCTCTTGAATGCCGTCAAACATGTCCATCAAGATGAATGGGATAACCAATCGGAATCACTTTGGACGTCTCTGGTAAGCATGCTCGTGGAAGAAATGATAGCTGGAAGTCGTCAGGTCACCGAGGTGAACGTTTCATGACGGTATTGCGCGAAGAACTCTTTCGAGCAGTAGGCGAGCGCGCGGGCATG
>CBDCFM010000004.1:0-68818 GCA_965216035.1 Terriglobia bacterium | reverse complement strand
TAGGATTTGGATAGTAAAGCCGTCATGCTCTTCGGATCGATTCCGAGAATCACGGCGGCTTCCTTTCGGTTTCCACCAGTCAGCTCCACCTGTCCACATCCGAAAGCTGCGCGCGTTTCACGGTCAGCTCGTCCTTATCTGAAGGCCCCCAGGCCGACCAAGGCCAAGTTGGCAAGTCGGTTGCTGGGATCCCTCCGGACACGTCGGAGCGGTCGCCCACCCTTCGTCGGTCTCATCACCATCTTGTTGAAACTTCCAAACCCCGCCCGGGCGATCGTCGAGCCGGACAAGTACGAAGTTATCTCTTGTCACACTCGCACCCCATTGGCCGTCACAAAGCGGTGTTTCTTGAATCGCTGGGATACAGGAGGGATTCATGGCAGATACTCGATGTGGATTTGCGCCAACGGCACGCATCAGCCGACGTCCAGAGGATAGTCGCATCGACGTTTGGATCGAAATACATGATTCGTGCTAGCAGCCCGTGGTGGAAGTCTGTAGGGTCGCGCGCAGGGGTATTCGGGGCTCAGGCGCGAAATGAGGAGCGGAACGATGCTTTGTCATCATGACCGACGAATGACAAAGCCTGAGGCCCGAAGACCCCTGCGCCCTACGGGTTACGACGGCATGGGGCCAGCTGCGGCGTTGCCACTCCTAGATCGATGGCGGGCATCGACGTCGTCGTGGCGCCTTGCATCTAGCCCCATGGCGCTCGTAACGCGACCCTACAGACTTCCACCACGGGCTGCTAGGCTCGAAGGACCGTCTCGAGGTGCCGAGGTTGCCGGCGTCTGGATCGTGCTGAACCACGAGATTGTGCCGCGTTTCGTGACCGCGTATCCAGGAGATTAACGATGAAATTCAAAATACTGGACACAGTTGTTCTGTCGCGGAATTTGCCTGAACACAGTCTGCTCGAAGGAGACCTGGGAGCTGTTGTCGAGGTATATGAACCGGCGGGACTCGAAGTGGAGTTCGTTACTGCTGTCGGAAGAACCAAGGCCCTCGTCACCCTTTCCACTGATGACGTTCGTCCGGCAGAAGAAACGGACCTCCTCGCGGTTCGTTCGATAGATACGCCGGCCTGAGCCTCCTTCTGATTCGCCCAGACTGCCGCATCCCTTTCCCTGGCAGTCCGAACCCGCGTTCCTCCTGTCCACAGGAAAGCAGCGAAATAATCGCCCTTGTCCTGACATTAGCGAAGAGAAAGTCGTGGGTTTGCAATCCAACTTCCGACTCTTTTCCTCAAGCCGCAGATTGGAGGTTTTCGCGAATTATCTGTGGATGGCGAGCGGCGATTCGCAGTAGCGCAATCGCCGGACCTTCTGGCTGGCGGCGCCCCTGCTCCCAGTTCCGTAGCGTGTGAACACTAATGCCCATGGCCTTGGCAAACCTGACTTGGGTGAGGCCGACCAACCTTCGTAACGCGGAAGCATCTGCGCCCGAACGAAAGTCTCCCTTCGTGAGACGCGCGCGGACCCGCGCCGGGATTGCATGGTTGAATTGCTCTCGGGTCAGCTATGGAGTGTCATTCATTTCCATTTGTCCATTTGAGACTCGTAAAGCCGCTGCTCGCGCTTGGTCGCGAAGCGGGAACTGATGATTCGGATCCCATCCTCTTCCCATTGAAATCAACGTGATTCACAGATTATTGATGTTTCTCATTTGAGAAACACAAGTCAAATACGAAAATATTCATTTTATATGGAATTCATCATGTGAGAAAATTCATTCCGACAAGAAAAATAGCTTCTTGCCGAGTCACAAAACTCTTAAACGCTGATCCAGACTAAAAATGACTGAACAAGAAATTATCGAAATCCTGAAAACGAATGAGCCGTTTGAAGGCCTTGCCGGGGTTTCTGCCATTTTTCCCGAGGATCAAGATGAGAGCCAAGCGGATCTCAGATTCGATCTGAAATTCGGTGGAAACCAAATCGCTGTCTATGCCGAAGTCAAGAGTGCTTGTACGCCAAAACTTACGCAACAGATGGTGGCCTGGCTGGCAAAGATGAAATCGCTACGTGCCGATTCCGCGTTCGCGCTCATCTGCCCGTATCTTTCACCGGAGTCTCAGTCGATATGCATCGACAACAACGTAGACTTTGTAGATCTTTCCGGAAACATCTACATGAATGTCGCCGGTAGACTTCTGATTCAGCGGACTGGGCTCAAGAACCGGACCAGGCAGAGGCGACCTTTTCCAAACCCATTCTCGGGTCGCAGCTCGCGGGTAGTCAGGGTGCTGCTGGAGGCCCCGACGAAGCAATGGACAATATCGGAACTCGCTGCCGGAGTCGTGGATCAAAACCTCCGTAACCAACTTGGGGTCGAAGATTTCCGGGTTTCGATCGCTACAGTTTCGAAGGCCGTCAGTGGTTTGGAGGAACAACTCCTGATCCGTCGTGCAAACTCCGCCGTGAAAGTGCCTGAACCCAAGCGGCTCCTGATGAAATGGGCGGAGGTGTACAAGAATAGATACCGCTGGTATCTGAGACGGGCTTTCACGTGTTCCAATCCGTTTGGCTCCGACTTGGCAGCCGTCACCAAGGGGCTTAGAAAGTTGGCCGCCAAGGCTCCGTTTGCATTCAGTGGGTCGGCCGCCGCGAGCCTGACTGCTCCCTTCGTCGACTTGGATGTCATTGACCTGTTTACTTCTGAGGACACTTTGCCGCAGGGACTTCGACAATTCCAGAGTGGAGATTCGCTCGGTCCAGACCTGAGAGTTATTTACCCGTACGACATGGGAGTCTTCATGTATGCCCAATTGATCTCTGGTGTCCCGGTCGTCTCAGATGTTCAGGCCTATCTGGACGCTTTCGCCAGCGGTGGACGCGACCAGAAACAGGCTGAGTACCTCCTAAGCCGAAACATCGAGCCGCGCTGGAGCTAGTTCTTGATTGACGAACCACAGCGCACTTACCTTCTTGAACTTCTTCTTTCTCTAGGGGATTTGGCAGATCATTTTGTCTTGGCTGGAGCGCAGGCGATGAAGTTTTCCATCTCGACGAGCCGTGCGACTCGAGATTTCGATTTCGTTCTAGACGTGGTTGCGATTCGCGAGATAGACACGCCGCTTCGTGAAGTACTCAACGCACTCGGCTATGAAGCTGTACCCAAAGCTCTGCATTTTCAGTTCGAGAAAGCTGGTGATCTGGCCCAGGAGCGCATGTCAGCAGCTAGAAGGCGGAAACTGGATCTGCTGAACAGGATGCTGACAGAAGCCGTCGGTTTCGAATGACTTCGTAGTGACTGTCATGCTCTTTCAGCATCAGTTGGTCAATGAGCAGCTTCCCCCCTCCCCAACCTCAATCTCTGCCCCTCCCTCGGACCAACTCCCCTTGCCCTCCCATATACAGCACTGTTATACAACTGAGCCCACCCCCCCGCCCAGTCGCATAACCCAAATCCGCCCCAAACAAGGAGCCCACAACCCAATGCCCCAACGAGTCCTGGGCGAGTTCGAACACCAGGTCCTCCTCGCAATCCTCCGCAAAGGCTCCTCCTCCTACTCCGTCGAAATCGTCCTCGAAATCGAGGCCCGCACCGGCCGAGAAGTCGCCACGGCCGCAGTCCTCGTCGCCCTCCGCCGCCTAAAGGACAAGGACTACCTCGAGGACCAGTGGATGGAGCCGGGAACGCACGGGGCTCACGGGCGTCGCTACTTCAGCCTCACCGCGAAGGCGTTGGAGGAGATGTCCGGAGCCCGACAAAGGTACCTGAACCTCTGGGACGGCGTAGAATCCCTCTTAGATGACGCCGATGCCGACGCCGTCGGAGGTCGGTCATGACAGCCCGGGGTGGGGAACCGACCCCCGCCCCGGTTGGCGCGCCGGCTGTTGACCCTCCTGGTCGGCGCCGACACGGCAGCCGAGACGTTGGCGGGTCTGGAGGAGTTGTTCCGGCTTCGCGTCAGCAGGGATGGCGAAGCCCCCGCCCTCCGGTGGTATTGGCGTCAGGTATTGGCCTTCGCCCCTTTTTGGTACAAAGGGTGTCGCGTTCGGTCAGACCGCCCAGGACCCTATCTGCGGGTGCGCTCTGGCAGGACATCGGCTTCGCTCTTCATACCCTCCGAAAAGCGCCGGTGTTCACGTTGGTTTCGTTGATGACCCTGGCCCTTGGGATCGGTGGCAGCCCAGGAGCCTCGGTGGCAGAAGGGATCGTCGCGAGAAAGTGGGGAATCGAGGCCAGATTCCCCTCGACTTTGAGGCATTTTCTCGATTCTGAGGCGAATAGTGGTTGTGTTTGACGAAGAATCGGGAAGGACCGACTCTACCGCTTTCGTAGCAGATCCCTTCTGCCGCCGAGGCTCCTAACCGGCGATCGTTTCGACATCGCCCGGCAGCTTGCTGATGGTGAGCTTGTGGAGATTGACCTTGCTGCTGGCGTTGTCGATATCGATACCGACTAGATTGCCTTCGGCGTCGTAGTCGAGAAGCACGCCCTCGGAAATTTCTTTTGTGTCGGTGCTCACTTGCTCCGACAGGTCGATGTAAAGTGAATCCGTGTCCGGATGAAGTTTAGCTTCATGGTTTAAACCGCCGGTCCAGGAACGCGTTGTGGATCGTTGACTTGTCCTTCAGAGTGATGACTCTCAGATATCGGCTACCCAGTTCAGGAACCTTCGCCCAGAATCGGTGTCGGTTGTTCTCCTGGGGTTCAGAGCGGATCGCTTGCTCAATGACCCAAATACACAGCTCCTTGTTCAAGTATGGACGTTTTCGAAGCACTTCCTTCTCGAAATAGTCCGTGAATCCGTACTGTGGCACCTACCAAGGATAACCGTAATTTACAGACTCGCTACCAAGTCCGCCTGGAACAATTCTACAGAACTACGTACCTCGATGCATACTCCGCTGCGAATACGTGATAGTTCATTGCGTTTACTCCAGAGGCGGAATCTTCTACGGACGTTGCCTCACCTGCGGCGACCACTTCCTTCAGGAATCAAGAAATACGCTGGCCGCCCTCTGGTGAAGCCACTGCTGGGCTACACCTCCGGTCTGCTCAATCGGTCCATTCCACAGATCGCACGACAGGATCTGACCGAAATCTGGGCGCCAATTCTGCGAAGTTATTTTTGGGCGGACCCTGGGACGACGCCGTCGGAGATGGGTCATGACCGGCCGGGAGGGGAACCAAGGGAGGGAGCAGATGGCGCCAGTCGATCAAAGAGATCGAGGTATGCCTGATATCGGAAGCGCCGATTTCGCTGGTCGCCCGTTGTTTCAACCAGGATGCCCAGCGCGACCATCCGTTCGATGATTCGATTTGCGGTGAAGTAAGAGCACTCGAGGCGTGTCGCGGCGACGGACACGTAAGTGATCGGCTGTGTAAAAAGCAAATCGAGCAGCCGAAGACCCCCGGGTGATCGCCGGCCCATCGTCTCGGCAATGATCGCACGGTGGCTCTCCCTCAATTGGAGAACGGCCTGGACGGTATCCGTCGCTGATTGGCTGACCTCGAACACGCCCATCAGGAAAAACTTCAACCACCCTTCCCAATTCCCGTCTACGCGAATCGCCGTTAGCCGATCGTAATATTCGGCGCGATGTGCTCTCAGATAGAGGCTCAGATACAGCAAGGGCTTCCGTAGGATCTCTTTCTGGCACAGCAGAAAGGTAATGAGCAAACGCCCGACTCGTCCGTTCCCGTCCAGGAACGGATGTATCGTTTCAAACTGGGCGTGAGCTATGCCGCAGTGTACGAGGTCTGGGAGATCGGAGTTGGTGTGCAAGAATTTCTCGAAGTTGTCGAGGGCGGTATGGCCGTTGCAGCGTAATGTTAGCCAGCTTCCTGCTCTCCGAAGCCACATGCCAAAAGAAGAGCACGATGCACTTCTGGCCATCTTGACTCTGGCAGACTACAGGGCACCGGTCCAATCCGGTCGCGTTGGGCCAGGGATAAATGGTCGAAGTTCAACGCACAAATAACAGGCATGCCGTCATCTGGCGACAGGACAACCTCTGTGGCTAATGAACGAATAGTTCGCGTCACCGGAACGACGATAATTTAATTCCGGTGATCAATTACCTCGTCTCGCGTGAGCATCAAAACGGGGCGACGCTTGTCCGGCGGTCGAAAATGTATACCAACGGATCTCGCCGCGGTTCAACCGACATCCTCCCAGCCTTCAGAATCCCAAGCAAGCGGGTCATCATCGCTTGAGAACTCCTCTCGTGTTGGGGGTAACGCGCTGTAGGCATCTCCGTCGTTTGCTCTGGGCTGCAGGCCGATCAACCGCAGCAAGCGGAGACGCTCCTGTGGCGTCAGGCGGGCGACCAGCGGGAGAATGTCGTCTGCGCTCAGAGGTTTGGACATGAAAGCTATTCTATTCCCTGAAGTTCGCCCACAGAAAGTGTCAAAGCGTTTCCTGCCAGCTTAAGTAGACGGTACGCTCAACAGAAGATCGGCTTCCCCGAAGAGCGAAGTCTTGTTGGGAGAAGGCCAACATCGACCTTGTTTTCGATGCGCTCTAAGACCACAGGAAATTGTGATATGGGTACAGAAATGACTCGTGGCGCCAATGGTTTCCGGAAATGCGATCCGGGAAGGTCAGCCCGGTTTTGTATTGCTTGGCATTGAGAACCACGAAGGCGGGGACGTCAAAAGCCGCAGCAAGATGAGCCCCGCCGGAATTGGGTCCAAGATAGAGGTCGGCGATCGAGAAGAGCGCCATGAATTTTCTCGTGTCCAGGTTTTTCAACACGAAACAATTGTCCAGGATATGATCCGGCCTCCAGGCGCTTCGATGGCTCTCGTGCAGACGAACGACTTCTTCCAGAGTCTCGACTTTGGTCAATGCCGGCTGAACCACCGTGAATCGTTCGTCGAGAGCGTCGACCCAGCTCTGCCAATTGAGTCGGTCGGTTCGGGCGATCCGGTTGTCCGTAACGGAATTCATGCAGACGATCGCGATGGGCCGATTCTGCGGAAGCATCGCCTTGATTTGCCATGCCCAATGCGATTCCTCGGGCGAGAGGTAGACTTCCGGCTTTGGACGGCACGAGATTTCCAATCCGAAATGCCTTTCCAGCTTCTGTATCATGTGTCCGGGTCCCCGGACGCACTCTCCGATAGAAATCCGATTGTCATTGAAATAGCGCGACAGATAGGGATTGCCTTCGAGCACCCTGTAGGTACTTCTGTGCCTGACGATGCTGACGCGACACTGGTACGTGTCTGTCAGCTTGCGAATCAAAGGTGACATGCAAAGCACATCCCCCATATGCGAGCGTCCTAGAAACCCTAATACGAGTTCGTTTCCAGGAAGATCGTTGAGTTCTGGATAGGTCTCGTCGAATGGGTCGAGAATCAGCTCTTCCCAACTTCTCCAGAAGGTTTCCTGGGAATTCGGTTCGAGATGAGCCCCGGCTCTTCGGAGCAGCTCGATGGTTTCTTCTTCGCGTGCCGCCGAAGACGGGAAGAGTGTTTGAGGATCGAGTGTGCTCAAGATATAAATGCTCTCGCGTTCTCAATCTTGATGCCGATTGTATTCAAGATTCTCCTCATCGCCTGCGGATCGCCCAGCTCGTGAAACGACAGTTGACGCTCGAGGCAGGTCGCCACATAGCGTTTTTGCCGTTCGTAGCTCAATGGTGGATACTGAAGAGCATTCAGCCCCTCGACGCCGTCGACTTCGTGCATCGCGCCGCTTTCCGAATGCCAGCCCTCGCCTGTCGCAACGGTGGGCGCGCCAAACAGCAAGGATCTGAACAGCATGTTGCTGTTTATGCCAATCGTTATCGCCGCGCGACTCAACAAGTAGTCGCAGACGCTTTCGTTCTCGGGGCCATTCTTGCTTCTGATGACGATGTGGTTTCCCCGCAATTCGTTCGGCACGCCCAAATCGACGTCCGAATCCAGGGGATGCGTCTTGCAGACTACAAAGAGCTGACCACGCGCCATGCTCAGGATTTTCCTCACGAGATGGCCGAAGTCGTCAACCTTGGAATCGTATCTGATGACCGAATCCTGCGGACGCTGGAGCGGAATGAAAACAAACGGCACCATCAAGAGCCGCAGCTCGCTCATCCTGGGGGGTGTCAAGCGTCTGCCTGCCAACGTCATCTGTTGAATCAGGCTATCCGCTTGCTCTATGAATGATCCCTTAAGATCGTGTCGATCTTCCTGTACCCACAGTTTTCTCCAACTCGAAGTCGCGTTTTCTCCCTGCGTATCAAAAACGACGCTCTGATAGTGCGGCGTGAAGCCGTAGTCCATGTAGACGGTTCGCAGACTCGAATTGTCGACGGCGTCGATCAGGTCCGTCTGCATCGGGTAAAAACGCTGCCAGGTAAGCAGGCCCTCGAAGTCTCCACTTCCGATCAATGAACCGCCCCGGGTTTCCCGGAGACTCCCTTATCAGAAGATGAGTCATTATCGCTGTGACATGTCGTTGCGAATGGTGAAACCAGGGGGAAACGCAATCGCTGCGATGGTTGTACCCCAGAAACACTGCGTAAGTGGGTCCGGCAAACAGATGTGATATGGGCCAACGTGGGGGCCTGACCAAGGACGAGAAACAACGGCTAAAGGAACTGGAACGGGAGAATCGTGAGCTGAAACGAGCGAACGAGATCCTGCGGCCGTTTTTCGCACGGCGGATTTCATCGAGACGAATCGAGGCCGGATGAACGAGTCGATCTGCAGTGTGCTGCCGATCGCCCCATCGTTCTCGCGCGTGCGAAGCGCGACGCGAAGCCAGTCGAGATCGATCGGGTCTGGAGGGAAAACCGAGGTCTATGGCGTCCGCAAGGTCCAATTGAATCTCAGACGTTGCACGTTGTACGAAGGCGATTGATGCGGGAAATGCTTGGAAGGCGTGGTTCGGGGCCGGAAGATCAAGACCACTATCCAGAATGAAGTAGCTCTCAGACCCGCCGATCTTGTGGATCGGGACTTCAGCGCGACCCGTCCCAATGAGCTGTGGATCGCGGATCTCCTGTTGCAACATGGCGAGGGTTTGTTTACGTCGCATTCGTCATCGATGTCTTCTCCCGAAAGATCGTCGGTTGGCGAACGATGCATTCGCTAAAGACTGACATTGCCTTGGATGCGCTGGAGCAGGCCCTCTGGTCGCGCCCTCCCTGAAGGTTTGATTCATCACAGCGACCGCGGCGTCCAATATCTGTCGAATCGGTATACGGAACGATTGGCCGAGGCCGGAATTGAGCCGTCGGTTGGGAGCATCGGGGACTCCTACGACAATGCCATGGCCGAATCTGTAATCGCCCCGAAGTCATCGAAGAGAGGGGCCCTGGCGAGGTCTTGACGATGTGAAGTACGCGACACTCGATGGGTGTCGGTTCAACAGCACCGCCTTCTCGAACCGATCGGATACATTCCTCCAGTCGAGTTCGAGCAGGTGTACTATCGCAACGAAGCAACTCCAGTCACCGTGGCCGGAGTCAACTAAAACGGTCTCCGGGAAACCCGGGGCGGTTCAGCATCTCGCTGTGACATGTCGTTGCGCTGAAAGAAAACGCAATGATGGCCGATGGCCTTGAGTGAGGCCGTCACGTCGTCGAAGATGAACTTTTTGTTCTCCCCCCAGTCTGCGATAATCCATCTCACACGCTTGCACGCTTCAATCGAAGGCGATATGTTCGACGCCGGAAATATCCGGGCCCGAGACCTCGAAGCGCCACAAGTCCCCGTCCCAGCCATTGTCGAATTCGTATTCCAAAACACCATCCTCGATGCGAGTCGGCGCGCCTACGACCTTCGAGAAATCGTCGACGCTGAAATTGATCGGATTCCACTCCTCCATCAGATCGGCGAATACGACCGACATTCTCGCAGCAGTATCGAAGTCGATGTCGGGAGTGGCGTCTATCTTACCGCCGAACCGTGTGATCAAATCCAACAAACGAGGGTCTTCGTCCTCATCCGATTCGACATCGGCCATTCGGGTTCTTGAAAAGAAAGGCAAGACGAGCGGCCACAGGATCAAAAGCGCCAGGCTCTCAAGAATCTTCCTCGAACCCGCAATATCCCGCTTCAGCAAAGCCGCAATGAAAAAAAAGATCCCAAACGCCAGATAGCTCAAGAGCAAGGCGGACGTGCGGCTGAAGCCGAAGAGGGTCAGAGTGGCCAACAGGGAAAGGCCGAGAGCGTAGACTTTGAATTCGTAGCGTTGCGGATTCATTTTCGATGACTCTCTAAGGTAACGTCAAAACGCTGTTTCGAATGAACCGTGTATCGGCGTTGTTGAGAGCCGCATACGGGCCAGCACGTTTGTTTCGGCTTGTGGCCTTGTCATTTCTGCCGCGCGAAGGATGGAGCAAAGAGGTTCTCGGGTCGCCGTCTCTGTGAGGAGAATTCCGAAGGACATGCATCATCTCGTGGGATATCGACAAGACCCACCTGGACTGTCCCATGACGAGAAAGTTCTTGAAGTTTGTGTTACGTGTGCCGTTCTTGACAGCTGGATACGCCGTGGCTTTGATCGAGGACGCGGGGCGTTCCTCCTTGAACACTTTCTCCACATAGAAGATCGTGACCGTATTCGCTCCTGCGTTCTTCAAAGGGACCAATGCATTTTCGGAGTCGGTGGCGTTCGCCACGATACCTTCCGTTCGACGGAAGCCCCGCAGCAGGGCTCCCGGAAGCGGCACTCCCACAGGGGCAGGCGGGGTTCCTACGCTGGTTCCGAGGTTCACGGTCGGATTCGCATTCAGTCGTATCGTCGCCTGGGCATAACGCTCGTTCAGTGTCAGAAGATCCGCGGCTACCTCGGCCGCCGAAGCTGCGGGAGTGCTTGTGGAGAACCACACCCTCGCTCCAATGGCATGAGCAGCGCTATTTGTCCCGCGAGCGCAGCCCGTGAGTTCGTTGTTTCCTTGGTTGATTCCGGTGTAGGAGATGATCTCTCTTCCGATTAGAACGTTACCGGTAGGGTTGACGTTGGCCAGATTTCTCAGGCGGATCGTAGTCTGAGTCCGGTTGATCCTGCCTCGCAATCGGGTTCGCCCTGGAACGCTGAAGACGACTACCGCAACGTTCAAGGTTCGGATATCGTGCATCAAATGATTCGGGTGGACATTATTTCTGCCTGCTCCGGGACGGCTTGGCGGCCGACCGATCCCGATGGAGATCTGGTCGCGGCAGTCGGGAGTTCGGGAATAACTCAAAACGACTTGCTCTCCCAGGACGCAGCGGACGGTTTGATCTCTCAACCTGCCATCATCCTCCTCATCGGTCACCAGCCGAATGAATTGTCCCCGATAGCGGTTTCGATTTCGTCTGTTCAGGGTATACGTGATGGCATCTCGACTACCGACCTTTAGCGTCACGCGAACCGGACGAACCGCGTCGTCGTCCTCCACTTCCAGGCGAAACGCGTTCAGGTCGCGAGCCGTCCGCCTGAACGACGCGCTCGAGCCGCGTAAGGCGCCGTCATCGGAGACGTGGTTGCTGACGTTGAGGGCCTGGGTCGCTGGATCGATCCGGTTGTTCTGAGAATCAAGAAATCGCAGGGTGGCTGTGCAAGGGCTCGGGCTGATCGAGGGCGATGGGCTGACCGACGGAGACGGCTAAGGAGACGGCGAGGGACTGGGCGAGGGAGATGGCGAAGGCGACATCGACGGCGTCGGAGAGGGGCTTGGCGAAGGCATCGGGCTGGCCGATGGGCTCGGAGAGGGGCTGCCCGAGGGACTTGGAGAAAGGACTTCAACCGGAAATTCCTCTTTCCGATGGCGGGAAGTCGTTTCCTCTCCTGGAGAATGTTCGGTTGTCGTTCCTGACCCGCGCCCCGATCCCGGTACCTGCTCTCGACCTGCCTCATTTTCCGCCTGCTCGCTTTGCAAGTGCAGCGGCGTTTCTTTCTCAGGAAATTGCGGCTTGTCGGATTCCCTGTTCATGACATGAAAACTGTAAAAGCTTCGCAGCCTGAACTCGCGTCGTCTTCGAGCCGGAGCAATACAAGATCATCCTGGACCTGCCAATCCTGCAGTCCCTTGTAAGAGTAGAATTCTAACCCAACGAAATTCAGAAGCAGGAGGAAAAACGATCTGGGGCGAAACGGGGCGGGAAAGGCCTCTTAGCCGCCGATGTGCCGGCCATGTTTTAGCTCTGATCAAGACAGGTGCGATCCAAGCTTTCGCGACCGCCCCCGGACTCACTGGCGTCACGAGCCGTTTCTCTATCTCCCTCACAGTTACTTTGGTCTCACGAATCCCGTCGATGTGCCGTCTGGCAGTAGATCAGATTGGAATACCAGTTTCCGCTGACGTGTGTTCTTCGAAACAACTCATAGCCAAACTTCTCGAAGAATTCATTCCTCTCGTGAACTGGAACCAAACCACACTCTGTCACAATTATGCCAGGCCTGTAGTCGCTCGTTTCGAACAGGTTTTCCAGAATCAGAGAATCCATCCCTTCGGCGTCAATCGACAAATAATCGAAGTCCTCAGGAACCAGATACTCGCTCAGAATATCCTTCAAGGGTCTGACTCTCAGTTGCCGGATGTTCCCTGTTCTGTGCTCTACATCCCAAGTCGGTAGAAAACTACTGCTTCCGCTATTCTTGTTTTCATGGAAATCCATCTGGCAGTCCTTGTCGCCTACTCCACAAATGACGATCTCAACGTCCATACCCGCAAAATCTCTTTTGAGCCAGTCTTCCTTTTCAGGATCTGCATCAATCAATATTCCACTCCATCCTTCGTTCAAGATAGACCAGGTATTCGATTGCTCCTTCTGGCAGGCTCCCACGTCTACTAAGAACCGGTTACGAGGAGACTGGGACTGAAAGTATTCCCAGACCACCAGATCTTCTTTATCCTGCGAAAACGACTCTATGCCGCCATCCGCAACCTGCTCGAACATCAGGTTGCCACCAACCTTCAGAATGCAGGTGTAACCGTACTTCTCAAATACGCTATCCGCGTCTTTGTATGAGGCATCCTCCGTGACAATCAGTTTGGGTCTGTATGCACCGTCTCGCAAAAAGCTCGTCATAATCGATTCGTCCATTCCCTCGGCGTCTATGCTGAGAAAGTCGAAATCGCAAGGAACATCGCACGAGTCTAAGACATCCTGCAATGTCATTGTTGCTATCGTCACTGACCATTCAGCCCGGCTTTGGGGCTGCCAGTCCTTCTTCAGGGAACAGTGTTCGTCAACCATGTGCATGTGAATTTCGCCCATACCAGGCGATTCCCCAACTATCCCTACACAGACGACCCGAATGTCCAATCCGTGGAAGTCGCGAACTATCGTGTTTACCCTGAGTGGATTCGCATCGATCAACAAGCCAGACCATCCACCATTCAACAGAGCCATTGTGTTTGAACTCTGTCCACCGAAAGCGCCTACATCTACCAAGTACCGATGCCGTGGATGGTGATTTGTGAAGTAATTCAGGATGCTGGCCTGCTCACCATTTTGACTGTAATCCCTCACAAGAATTCTCCCTGTGCCTCGAATGTCTAAACGCAGTTAGGTATTATCCAGTTCCCGGCCTTCCATTGGACTTGCCTGTTCGCCGGGCACCCGTCGCGATTCCCCTTCCATGTCGTCTACATCGATCGTGACGACGTCATCCGGGTTCTTGCATTCGCACATGACCGGCGGTCGCCAGATCACTGGCACTCGCGGGCGTCGCAATGAGTGGTCGGTCCGTCAGCCCAACAACAATTTACAGAACTGTAACTACAGAAAATAGAAAATAGGAGTTTCACGCCAACGAATTAGTGAGGCGGCGCTCGCGTGGCGCAGCAAACGATAAGCAGGTGCGAATGTCTTCGCGGGTCAGAGACGGAAAGTCGGCAAGGATCTGGTCTTCGCTCATACCACCGCGCGCCTGCTTCAACCACCCTGGAGGCCGTTGTTTCCGAGTCCCTCTCGGACCATTCCCCTCCTTTGATCCCTGGCTTGACTCTGAAAGAAAAATCGGGTCTTCCGCAGAATTTGTGGGTAAAACCGTCTTCCATCGCCGCTTGAGGAGACCACGGTGCTCGCCAAGCCTCAAGGCTTCCCTCGCAAGCTCGGCGGCTGCGCCGGCCTTGACCCTCGGCTGCGCTCCGCGGTGTCGGCTGGTGTGGGCGATGGGGAACGGGGCCTCCGGCGGGGGCTCCGGGCACCGGGTGTAGGCGTCCGACCGAAGTGGGTACTGGAATATTCGCCGTCGAACAAAAGAATAAGGTACTTTGTTTCAATTACTTATGTGCGCACAGGCCTTTGGACTGCCCACAAATTCTGCGGAGGAGGCCATTTTTCTTACAACCTAAGAGCCACAAAAGTGAATCAAAGCACAGAAACAAAAACATATAAAAGAATACAAAGCAAAGGCCGAGGATGGGCCTTCTCCCAGCATGACTTCGCTCTTCCGGGAAGCCGATCGTCCATTGATCTCCCCTACACCGTCTCCTTCAGAAAGGCGTGATCTGCCGGGTCATTCGTGGCATCTACGACTACCCCCCCGATCGAGCTCCTCGGCCGCCAGCCAGGCCCGGAACTCGAGAGGTGGCCCGGGCACTCGCGCGCCGCGGAACGAACGTTCTGGGGAAAGGCGACGATTCTTCATCAGGAAGCGCACCGTGAAGGCGCGACCCCGTCGCGATATTCACGGCATTATTACGACACCGACAAACTCGCCACGAGCCCCGTCCGGCAGGACGTGGGGCTGCTCCAATAAGTCGTGGAGTTCAAACAGCGCTTTTATCCCTGCGGCTGGGCTCGCTACGAAGACGCCAAGCCGGGAACGTTTCGGCAACGTCGCGCACTTTCCCGGCCTCCAGCGCGATTATCGACAGATGGGTATGATGATCTTCGGAGACCCACCCGATTTCAAAACGGTTCTGGACGCCGTTAACGGGTTGGAAGAAGAAGCCAACGACGGATGAGAGGTCGAAAGTCACGAACAGACGAGACGCGCTTCCGGGGACGAGTACTACTTCAATGCGACCTTGGAAAACTCTTTCGAATTTCCCGCTTTCCCACTGGAATTCCTGTCCGGCGCGGTCTGGTTGAGGACCGAGTAGTTGCGCTTCGGGAGGCGTTGAGCTGGCTGCAGGAGCGCCAGGAACGTTGCATGTTCGCTCCGTTCGAACTCCAGAATCTCTGCTCGCCGATCCAGCAGCGATCTCACACTGGTCGTGGAACAGTTGCCCCTGCGAATCCAAACTACCTTCGGCGGGTGGCCGAACAAGAAACTGAGCTGACGAAAATCGGAGTCTTTCGAAACGATCGTGAACCCATGTTCTCTGGCGTGATTCCAGACCGCTTCGTCCATCGACCGTTCCAAGCCAATGCCTCGGACATGCGCGGACCCCGGGAAGTCACCTGACAGGTCCGCGACCAGGCTTGGGCTCAAGTTCTGGTCAAACAGCAGCTTCACTCGGGCGGAAGCGACACGAGCTTGCGCTCTCGGTCAGCGGCGAATTCAAGGCAGGCTCGGATGTCCCCCGGTTCGAGATCGGGAAAGTCCCGCAAGATCTCCTCTTCAGTCATGCCTGATGCGAGGTAGTCCAATACGTCATACACCGTGATACGCAGGCCCCGAACACACGGCTTTCCACCCCTCTTGCCAGCCTCGATCGTTATGATGTCCTTGTATCCCATCCCAACTCAATCTACTGATTCTAGTTACTCGAATCAAGAAACATGTCGGGTCCGTCCAACTTAACTCGCTCGACGATTGCAACAGGATGGCGGGCCGACCCTGGCCACCCGTCAGGAATGATCACAGTGTTTGGAGTTGCCCAATCGGTCCTGGGTTTAGCTACCAGCCCCCAGCCCCCGATCAGATCTGCGGTCTGGACTTGGTTGGCGGGGTCTACCCCTACCTTGTCCTGAGAGCTTGCGTTTGTGACGAGGAAGAACACGGCAGCGAGCGGACAACAGAGAGGCCGACAGTAATCTTCATGACTTGCACCCCTATCGAGAAGGAAGGACCTCTGCTCTACGTGCTGGCCCTGTGAGCACGACCCATCATCTGCGGGCGTATCACCAGACACGTCAATCGGACAGCGCCACCTAACGTCTGAGCTAACCAGCCGCCGATCAACCAGGACTGAAAGGCCCGGCGAATTCGGCGGTCCGAGTTGAGCGATTTGTCGGGCGACTTGGAGGTTGGAACGAACACCGTCGGATTCGGCCCGAAGAACCCTCAGCTTACCGCCGCGATCTGAACCTCTGCGTCGTTCAGGAAGCATGTCTTCGTAAACAGCGTGAGATCGAGAGGATTCGGTAGCCGGACGTTCTCAAGGCCCGGACAGGAGTTCGCCGACGAGTCGTAAGACCGATCGATTTGGGAGATGAACACGATGATGAGTCCGCGGTCGCTCGCGAATCTGTTCAGCGCGCGGACCTGGGACATAAGTTCCGGGTTCTCCCGTTTCTGATCAAGAAGCTGCAAGTAGTCGACGACCACTATGGTTCTTCGCGGCGCAGTCTCCAGATGCCTGATGATGTATTCAGCGCTGATAGTGTTTGAGTTGTCGAACGCAAATTTGTTCTCGAAGTCCTCGGGGGTCACCCAAAAGCGGCCAATGAGGGTCACCTGAAAACCGGCCAACGGAACTGAGGCCCGGGACATTGACAACGGCGGTAAGCCGAATAGGCTTCCGCCGGTATGAGCAATGTCTTGAGCACAGAAAAGAAACAACAAGTTATCGCACTGGGAAGGCTCGGATGGCCGCTACGGCGGATCGAGGCTGCGACCGGTGTGCGTCGGGAGACGGCAGGGTCCTACCTGCGAGCGGCCGGGATCGCGGTGCGGCCACCCGGGGGCTGGGGGAAACGGGCGCCGTCAAAACCGGCCAATGGGGTGACCACCGATCTTGAGGCGACAAACCCCTCTATAAAGGGGCTCTCCAAGCCGGACATTTCAAAACCGGCCAACGGGGTGACCACCGACTCTGGGAGCCTCGATCTGTCCAAGCTGGATCTGCCCGCCACCCCAGAGCCGCCCTCTGCCAGCGCCTGCGCACCGTATCGGGAGATCATCGAACGGAGTTTGAGTCGTGGCCGCAATGCCATGTCCATCTGGCAGGATCTGGTTTCGGATCACGGTTTTTCGGGCAGCTATCAGTCCATGAAGCGTTTCGTGCGCAAACTGCGTGGATCCCAGCGGCCCGGAGCGGTGGGAATCATCCAGACCGGACCTGGGGAAGAAGGACAGGTCGATTACGGTGATGGGCCGATGGTGCGCCATCCGAAGACGGGCAAGTACCGACGCACCCGGCTGTTCGTGATGACGTTGGGCTACAGCCGTAAATCGGTCCGACTGCTCCGGTTCCGCTCCAGTTCCCGAATCTGGGCCGAGCTGCACGAGACTGCGTTTCGCCGGCTTGGGGGCAGTCCCCGATGCATCGTCCTGGACAACCTTCGCGAGGGCGTGATCGATCCGGATTATTACGATCCGACTCTGAATCCGCTGTTTAAAGATGTTCTGGCTCACTACGACGTGGTGGCCCTACCCTGCCGGGTTCGGGATCCCGATCGTAAAGGGAAGGTCGAGTCGGGTGTCGGACACGCCAAGAAAACCCCTCTGAAGGGAGTCCGCTTCGAGAGTCTGGAGGAGGCGCAGGCCCATCTGGACCGATGGGAAACCCGCTGGGCTGATACGCGCATCCACGGCACGACCAAACGGCAGGTCGCCGCCATGTTCGCCGAAGAGAAGCCGTCACTGCTCCCACTGCCGGTGGAACCGTTCCGCTACTACCAGTACGGGGACCGCGTCGTCCATCTGGACGGTTGCGTGGAAGTGGAGGCTGCCTATTATAGTTTGCCTCCCGGCTGGATCGGACGCGCCGTCAAAGTGCAGTGGGATACGCTCCACGTCCGGATCCTCGATCCAGAGACCCATCAGCTACTACGCGAGCATGTCGGCCAGAAACGGGGCGGGTACCGTGTCCGTCCCGAGGACAATCCGAAAACGACGCCGGTGACCACCGTTCAATTGCTTGCCCGGGCGGCTCGTGCCGGAGATCACATCGGCGAACTGGCCAAAGCCATCCATCTCCGCCAGGGTGAGGCGGCCATCCGCCGTATCCTGGGCCTGTTCTCCCTGGCCAAAAAATACGGTGTCTCCGCCGTCGAGGATGCCTCCGCCGCGGCACTCGAACTCCACGTCCATGATTACCGTTTCGTCCGCCGCTATCTGGAACGGCGGCCTCCACTGACTCTCCGCCAGGTCGACCCCCTCATTCGCGAACTGACCCAGTATCGCGATCTCATCAACCTCAAGATTCAGGAGCAAGAACAACAATGAACCTCATCGAACTCCAAAAAGCGCTGCGCCAACTCCGCCTGGGCGGCATCGCCGAAGTCCTGGAAACCCGTCTCCATCAGGCACAGTCCGAAGCCATGGCTCCCATCGACCTGATCTCCTCTCTGGTCTCGGACGAACTGGCTCGCCGCAGTACCCGGCTGCTGGAACGGCGCAGAAAACAGGCCCAGTTCCGCGATCCCCAGAAGACACTCCAGGACTTTGACTTCACCTTTAACAAGAAAATGAATCGCGGTCTGGTCTTCGATCTCGCTACTGCCACCTTCATCGCCCGCCACGAAGATGCGCTGTTTCTCGGTCCACCCGGCACTGGCAAGAGTCATCTGGCCCAGGCGATCGGTCTGGCCGCCATCCTGCAGGGCTATCGGGTCCTCTATCGTGAAACCCACGCCCTGCTCGACGACATCGCCGAAGCCACTATCGACGGTAACCGCAGGAAACACATGGAATCGCTCGCGACCGTGCCCCTGCTGATCATCGATGATCTGGGAATGCGTAAGCTCCCCCCGACCGCCGCCGAGCAACTGCTCGAGATCGTGATGCGACGTTACGAACGTACCAGCACGCTGCTGACTTCGAATCGTCCGGTCGAGGACTGGGGGAAGCTATTAGGGGATAGTGCCGCCGTGACTGCCATGCTCGACCGCCTCCTCCATCATGGCCACATTCTCAAGTGTGGCCCACGGAGTTGGCGTACCCAAACAGGCTTGCCCGATCACGGCAAGTCGCGGTAAAACAACCTGGTCCCGGGCCGCCTTCATTGGCCGGTTTTGAGGTGACCTTCGTTGGCCGGTTTTGGGGTGACCCTTGAGGTCGAAGTCGCCTGGCTCTTCTCCGATGGCACGAAACGCATTCAGGATGTCTGTCTCGTTGTACTCGAGCGTGAAGAACGCCCCGCGGTGACCCGACTTCATCGCTTCGACAGCGTCGGAAGCTGGTTGGCGGGAGCAAAGATGCCGACTGAGCTGAGAAAGTGGGCCTGGATGACGGGTGTTGCAGGGAATGCTGAGGTGAAATCGGATTACAGAGACAGCTATCCCGACCAAAGACGGGAAGGTTGGGATGTGTGAGAAGAAGTGCTTAACAGCGCAGAGGGATTTGTTGAAGGTTCGCGTAAATCTGAGCGAACACCGTAGCGTAGGGGTAGCCTCCAGCCATCCGAATCCAGACTCGACGCACCGTGACATGGATCTGGGCTGCGATCTTGAGCAGCTTCAGGCGAATCGTGGTGCACTGCGCCCGCGCGAATTCGGTACCCTGCAAGCCGAGCCGTCGCAAGGCCTGCATCAGCATGTACGCCACCGATGAAAGGTAGAGTCGGAGTTGATGGGCGCGCATGGTGGCCGTGCTGGTCCGATCGGCGAACAATCCGAGTTGTTGCTCTTTGATCCGATTTTCCGTTTCTCGTAGCAGCAAACCGCCCGCGTCCGTGCTGATGTCTGTCTCCCCCGTCGAATTGCCCCAGCACTTCCCGTGTACCTAATGCGTGATATTGAATCGTTTCTGTTTTACACTCTGTCATGACAAAGGCCGCCTCCGTCTTGGCTTGAAAGTTTCTAGTCAAAACCTTCTATGCCAGACATGGCGGCCTTTTTCGGTCCTTTCCCTTCTTACTCGTTTCGACTTATTTCAAATCTCTTGAGAAATGCGGGCTAGTACAGCAATACATCGGAGCACTCTCATGCTTCCTCCTGGTGGCACGAAGGGCCGGTTGGTTCAGTTGTTCGTCAGATCGTGGCGGCGTGTCTATATGCTCTGAAAGTGACTGTAGACGGTAATGTCCATGCCTTTGGTAGCATTCGTCAATGCTTCCGAAGGATTGCCGAAGACTTCCAACGACAAATCTGCTGTGCCGATCAGGGCACCCATCGTGTCGCCAAGATTGGCAATATGCTGCAGCAAAGCATCGGAGTCTTTGTAGCGCTCGCGCACAACACACTCGGTGTGATCTTCATTGAAGAACCAGTCGTACTGCAACGTACCGGAGTCTTTTTCGCGAACACTGTCCATGCACGCCTGTGCGACAGTCTTAAAATCGTCGAGTCGTCCGTGATGAATCTTCAAACGGGCCGTTATCTGTAGTTCGTTCATGATGTATATCCTTGGTCGGCGGATTATCGATCCGCATCCGTCCGATGTGCCATTGCTAAGTCGTTATAACGCCACCCCGTTCGTTTGCGCAAATTCGGCTCGCATTGGCAGGACTCCGTAAGCAGCGACCATTCACCGATACCTTGCGTCCCGATTGCTCCCTTCCCCTCTCGTCGCGGCCCGCAAATGGGGACAGACACGAGTGTCCCTTTTTCTATCCACCATGACGTCAACGGTTTAAAAATGGGGACACTCGTGCCTGTCCCCATTCTAGGTGAGGAATGATCCCGTGTTTGGGTCCAATCGGTCCTCGCATGAACATTCGATTAATCCGCTACTTGGATGCGCGCTGACTTACCGCAGCATAGCGCCAATGTAAGGCGCATCGTGGTGAAACCCAGTGCCGTTACCAGAATTGAGGAAGCGCAACCAGTGGAATCCCAACCAGAAGAAACCAGGCACAGCAGTTTCGAATGCCTCCGGGCGACCATGTGGTCCCAACTCTTTACGGACGGCGTCGATGTGCAGCCAACCGAGATCAGCTCTCCATCCTGTCGCCCACAGCACCGACGTGATGTTGTGCTCGTTGAGGTTCAGCGTAGTTGGTGCAGGGTTTTCCAGAAGAGGGGGATAGGGTTCCCACTCGGGTTCCGGGGTGGGAGCAGGAAACTTGTCCCCGTTTCCGTTCTCGGCAATCCAGCCTTCGAACACGTTGATAATGAAGTCGTATCCTTCGTGAGCGAACGCGATATTCTCCTGGAGATTGTCTTCGAAAGTAACAACGGCTCCATCCTCTGAAATGTCTTTGAGTCGCCCGAGGAGGACAGCGCCCATCCGCGCGAGGGAGTGGTGTGAAATCGGGTGGTCGTTTCCTGTTATGGGAATCCGATCGTATTTCATGTTGGGGTCGGGGAGCGCTTCTTTGGGCATTGTGAGCACGCCGGTACGGTCCATCCAGAAGAAAACGTCCTCCCCTCGATAGCTACGGACACTACCTTTTACTTTCGAGGTCGCAATGAACACCTTGCGGCCTGCCTGCACGAGTTCTTCACCCAGCTGTATGCCTGTTTGGCCACCACCAATAACCAGGATGGCTCCATCCTGGATGCCTTGGGGATTCGTATATGTGCCAACACGCAGCTGTTGAATCTCCGGACTAAGGTTGTTTGCGCATGCGGGAATGTTGGGGAGCTGATAGTTTCCTGGCGCGGCGACGACGTTTCTCGCCCAGTACCCGTTGGGGCCCTCTCCGTCACTCTTGACCCTTACCAGCAGGCTTCCGTCTGGGTCTTGTTTGACCGAAACCGTCTCGGTGTGGTCACGCACAGGGAACTGCCTTTGCTTGACGCAGTCGTCCCACGCTTTGACACTTTGCGCAAGCGGGATGCTCATCTTCTCATCGGGTAGACCGTCGTCCTGCCCCATAATGCGTGAGTAGGCTTGAGGCGTATTCATCATGAAGGAGTCCCAACGTGACGAGCGCCACTGCTCAAGTACAACCTTCTTCTCCAGCACAACATGTTCACGCCCCGCTTCCTGCAAAACGTAGCTCATGCAGAGGCCAGCCTGTCCGCCGCCAATTACGACAGTATCAATCGTGCACATATCTTGATGTTCGATAGCCATCGCTTCTCCATAGGAGCCTGCGCGGCAGAAGAGATCTCTTGCTTATCCGGTTGTTTCAGCAGACCCCAACATGTTGCGATTAGCCAACATCATTCGCGATGTCCCGAGCGCCCTGAATCCGTCGATAGGGAGTTGGAGGCTGTCCCGCACCGAGGCCGAGTAATGTTTGAAAAGCGGCCATTGGACTCCTCCGACGATTGTGCCGAAACACGAACTCATCCAGGTAGATGTGAAGCTGTGGGTTACTGACCCCATGGTAGGTACCGATCAGCCATTGCTTCAGGTTTCCGATCGCGCGGTCCGCAAGTGGCACCACCGAGGGCACGCCTTTGCGCAGGTCGGTCCGGAGAGGTTGAAGATGGGGAATGTGCCGAACGCCTGCTTTCGGAATGCCCTCGAAGCCTTGCAGGCCGTCGGTGTAAACAGTGGATCCCGGTGCGATGTTTTGTTTGACGAAATCGATCATCGTCTTTTTCTTGAAGTTCCGGACGACGGCCATCCGGACACGACCCGAGATACGGCCCCGTTTTTCAACGGCCACCAGCACAATGGCGGCCTTTCGCCCCTTGAGCTGACGACTGCCCCGGAGGCCGGATTGGGATCCGCCGATCCAGGTGTCGTCGATCTCCACCTCGCCATTCAACGGCTCTCGCGTCGCGTTAACCATCGCCCGTCTCAGCTTGTGCAACAGCATCCACGCGGTCTCGTACCGACGCAGCCCCATTTGTCGTTGGAGCAGAAGAGCCGAAATGCCCCGTTTATCGGTGACCATCAGATAGGCCGCCCAGAACCAGACCGTTAGTGGCGTCCTTGTGTTGTGGAGAATCGTGCCGGCCGTCAACGAAACCTGGTATCGCACCCAACGCATTGCCACCGTCGATGTCGCAGTATCCGATACGCCCGCCCGTGTCCGCAGCGGGGACATGTGAAGCCGTTCGTCCAGCGACATACCGCCAAGTAGTCTTGACATGCCTCCTCGGTAGCGAATTGCCGTTGGAACTCGCGCATATTCTTGGGAAACGGAGGGCGTGCCACACCCCTACACTACATATGGTGGCTTGCTGAAACAACCGGATAAGCAAGAGAGATCTACTGCGAAAGCGGTATAATCGGTCCAGATTTCCCCGATTTTTCGTTAAATAGAACGACTATTCGCCTCAAAATCGAGAAAATCTGGCCTCGAGACTCCACTTTCTCGCTACGATCCCTTCTGTCGCGCAGCCTCCTAGTGGTCCCCGTCAAACAGACTGTAACTTATCGAGCTTCTTTCGGGCACGTTGAACTTTTTCAAGAATATCGGAAGCCGTTGCGGTCCAAATGAAGGGCTTCGGGTTCTGATTGTGACCCCCGACATATTCCTCCACGGCCTGGATTAGCTCAGGAACCGAATGGAAAACCCCGCGCCGAAGCCGTTGTTCGGAAAGATCCCGGAAGAAGCGTTCGACCATGTTCAGCCAGGATGCACTGGTCGGTGTGAAGTGCACATGAAAGCGCGTGTTGCGCTTCAACCAGTTGACGACTTTCTGATGTTTGTGCGTGGCGTAGTTGTCGCAAATGATATGGATCTGTTTGTCTTTCGGCACGGAACGTTTGATCTGATTGAGAAACCGGATCCATTCCTGATGACGATGCTTCGGCATACAGGTCCCGATAATCGAGCCGTCCAGCGTATTGAGCGCGGCGAACATCGTGGTCGTCCCGTTGCGTTTGTAGTCGTGGGTGAGGGTGCCGCACCGCCCCTTCTTCAGAGGTAACCCGGGTTGCGTGCGGTCCAGGGCCTGCATCTGGCTCTTCTCATCGCAGGACAAAACAATGGCGTTTTCCGGAGGGTTCAGATACAAACCGACCACATCCTCCAACTTCTCGACAAATTGTTTGTCGTTGGAAAGTTTGAAGGTGCGTGCCAGATGAGGCTTCAAGCCATGAGCCCGCCAGATTCTCCCTACCGTGGACTCGCTGACGCCGGTTGCCCTGGCCATCAAGGACCGGCTCCAGTGCGTGGCGTTCGGAGGCTTCCCTTCGACCGTCTTCTTCACGATCCGGGCCCGCTTCCGGCGGCCGATCGAGGGAATCCGTCCACTGCGGGAAGCGTCCTTTTCGATTCCCCCGAGGCCATCTTCAACGAAACGATCGCGCCAACGTCCGGCCTTTTGACGAGTGATGTCCAACTTGGCAGCGATCTCCTGATTGTCCAGACCCCCGGCGGCCAGCAAGACAATTCGAGATCGTTCCGCCAACCGGACCGCCACACTGCGGCTTCGGCTCAGTCGCTCCAGTTCCTTCCGCACAGGAATGTCCAATTTAATCGTCGGTGCTCTCCTCATATATACTCAGACGTAGGAAAGCTGAATAAGTTACATTAACTGTGACGGACTACACTAGCGTAGGTCAAATTCAACAAATCTTCGCGGGTTCAAACTCGACTGCTGCCTTATCGTTTTGTACGTTCAAACGGACTACAGAAATCTCGCCTAATAGTAGGGCCGAAGTAACTTGAGGCCAATGACGTTGTCACATGTTCGTAAAATCCGGTACCCGTAGAAGTGGACCGTCGACAACAGCGAAATGTCGACCGCGATCCACGTGCGGTTCTCCGGCGGCTGGAGGGGTCTTGTCAGCGAAACGGAAGGGCGTCATGGCACCGGCACGGGTTCGTTCAGTTCTTGTACCTCCCGACAACGGGCCGACCGGGATAGGCTCCTGAAACAGTCTGGCTATCCTTCACCACGAACGTACCGTTTACCAGAACGTGATGCACTCCTTCCGAGAACGACAGGTCCTGCTCGAACGTCGCGGTGTCGATGATCGTGTCTTGAGTGCGCCCTTCCGACTGGAGACTTTTCCCAAAAGTTTAGTACAGAATTATCGGCATAGAGCGACGGCCTGAAACGAGTGGAATGAGAGCCTCTCGCGCGAGTCGTTTTTGGGCCGGTCGCAAAGGACACCGATATTCGAAATGGGAAAAATCCGTCGAAAGTTCGAACCCGAATTCAAACGCCAGATGGTCGAACAGGTCGAGACCGGGCAAGTAACGATGGCCCAGGCCGCACGCGAGTATCAAATTTCGCGAAGCCTGATCGAACGGTGGCGAAAACAGTATCGCAGCAACGTCAGCGCTCTGGCAGACCAGCCGTCCCGACAGGAGCGCCAATTGGAAGCCGAGAACGAGAAGCTGAAGGCGAAGATCGGCGACCTGGTCATGCAAATCGAACACCTAAAAAAACTGCAAGTTTGGGTTCGACAGCGGAAAAGCGCCAATACGTCCGCGATCACCTCGAACAACTTGGATCAGTTTCGAAAGCGTGCCAAGTGACCGGCTTGGCGCCCAGCAGCTACTACTACAAGCCGGACCGATCGGACCGGCAGCGGCGTGAAGCCGAGGATGAGAAACTGCGTCTCCAGATCGACGACATTCATGCTGAATTCCCGGGTTACGGCTACCGTCGCATCGTGCGGGAACTGGACCGCCGTGGCATCCAGGTCAACGCCAAACGTGTTCGCCGCGTAATGGGCAAGTACGATCTCGGACCCATCGTTTGGCGTGCGTTCATACGGACCACCGATTCGAAACACCAACTACCGATCTATCCGAATCTGATCAAGAATCGGAAGGTTCGTGCACTCAACGAAGTGTGGGTCGCCGACATCACTTACATCCGGATTCGCTCCAGCTTCGTCTATCTGGCGGCGATTCTGGATCTGTATTCTCGCAGGATCGTCGGTTGGGCGATCTCCAAGCGGATCGACAGCGCCCTGTGCGTCGCCGCTCTTCGCATGGCTCTCGACTCTCGGCGGCCTGGTCCCGACTGCATTCACCACTCAGACCGCGGCAGCCAGTACGCTTCGGCCGACTATGTCGACCTACTCGGTGAACACGGGGTCCAGATCAGCATGTCTGCCAAGGGCAATCCCTACGACAATGCATTCATCGAGTCGTTCTACAAGACTCTCAAATACGAGGAGGTTCACTTATGGAACTATGAAACCTACGACGACGTGATCGAAAGGCTTCCCTTCTTCATCGAGGAAGTCTATAACTTCAAGCGCCTTCACTCCTCTATCGGCTACGTTCCGCCGAATGAGTTTGAAGACGCTCTTGTGAACATGAAACCCGCTGATCGGCCTGTACTAATCCTAGGGAAATAACTCTCCAGTTCACGGGGCGCACTCCAGTCAGGATCGAACACGGTAATGCACCTAGCACCAATGGTCGCGGACTCGTAGGGACCGAGACGTGTACCTGCCGGGAGGGCCATGAGTTCCCGTTGCCTCTCTGACGTTCCGTCACCTTGTGCTGGGAAAACTTTCGAAAAGAGTACGCGAGGAAGGAGTTGATAGCAATCAATCAGTGTCTGCGATTCAGACACTGCGGCGATTTCCTTGAGGCTATCCGATCGATATCGTGTGGTTTTTCGGGCGATAGGAGTTTTGCGTGGGAAACAGGGAGTTGCAGGATGGTGAAAGGGATGGGTGTGGCTCGAGAAGCGACACGAGTGCGACGACCGCCGGATGATGCGGCAAACAGGGTCGATAGAAATCCATGACGAGGGCCCGGTGCGCTATGGAGGCCGAGGATTCTGCAGTTGATTTGCCAGGGCGCGACGGAGCCGGCGGGTCTTGGCAAGAATCTTCTTGCGAGCCGTTTCGCTGAGTGTGAGCACCATTTCCTGATGCTCGAGCGGAGAGAGGAAGGCGACGTAGTTTTGGTAGTAAATCAGAATGACGGTAAAGGTCGGCTGGAGCACATCGAGGATGCGGGGGCGAGTCTTCCGATTCATGTTCCGGCGTTCGATGCGCCGCAGATACCACTGCAGCAGGCTGTAGGTGAGCAGGACAAAGACGACCTGGTTGACCACGAGACTGAATGCGCGGGAAGAGAACTCGGCGAGGCCGGAGAAACACTTGGTTTGCCGGTAGCGCTCTTCAACCACGGTGCGCAGCGCATACTCGGTGCGGGTTTGGGCGGGATCCGCAATGCGTTTGGTATCCAAGAGCACCCACTGATCGGTGTGCCCATCGGCATAGCGTTCACGGTTGATCACCGCATGGAGCGGGACCGGACAGTTGGAATAGGACTCCAGGTCCCGGACCACGGCCAGTTCCGAACCCACGCGCGTGGTGGCCGGATCGGGCGGATTTTCGACGGGGCGTTTCTCTAAGGTGCGTTGCCGGGCCTGCTCACGTTTGCGAATCGCGGCGGGCCGATGAAGGGGAGCCGGTTTCTCCGGCGGTGCAGGAGGCGTCCAAGATTGGAACGTCCCGGGTTGGGCGTCAGCCAGATCGATCGCGTCGCGGGTGATCTCCATGTTGCGACGGGCCGGAATCAGGATGTCGATCCCATAATCCTGTTTGCAACGACCAATGGAGGGGCCATCGAGAAACCCCCGGTCCAGGATCAACCGCTTGATGATTCCCGTGCCATGATAGGCCACAAACTCGTCGACCATGCGGTACAGTATCGGCAAGTCGTTATCTTTACCCTGACTGACTCGCAGTCCGGCCCATAGGAAGAAGTCCCCGGCGCGATTGGTGTGGATCAGGGTCACCAGTTTGTAGCACCGGCGCCACTGACACCGGAGTTTCTGTTTGGAGGTCAGTTTTAGACCGTCGACCGGCTTGTTGTGCTCGTTGAATAGCATCAAGGAGGCGTGTTCATAGGCCGGGTTGTCAGGTAGGAACAGATAGGTCGCATCCCCGATGAACAGCCCTTCCCGATCAAAGGCCCGATGCTGTCGGAAGATGCCCACCACGTCGCGGTTGAACCAATCCTGGAGGCGATCCGCGTCGGTCTTGCGCGCCATCTTCCGCAGATAGTCCTGATCACAGGGGGTCTGCCGGTCGTAGCTGTTCTTGTCGTTGAACCCCCCACACTCCAAGGTCACATCGCCGGTCTCCGGGTGGATGGCCCGATGCCCCATCTGGGGGCCGAAGGCCTGGACCATCCCCCCGCTGCGCACGACATAGGGATAGGCATGAAACTGATGCACCCCGTGGAAGCGCATCGCCACATTGCTGGCGATATAGACCCACACCGGTACGTCGTGCTTCTTCAATGGGGTCGGGTAGCTCCCCGCCAACTTCTCGAGAATCTTCTTGCCCGCGATGGCTCGAAAGAAGTCCGTCTCGGAGACCTCTCCGGCCGCCTCGATCGAGTCAAACTCCCCGTCCCGGAACGCGTCGCACACCAACCGGTCGTTGCGTTCAAACACGGTCATGCCGGACTCCCCATCAGGGTTTCTCCCGCCGCAGCTTCTCGATTTGATCCAGCAGCTTCAGAATCCTCCGTTGTACTCGGGTGACCTCGGCCCGGGCCGCGCGATACTGGGTATACCGTTCACTCTTCTCTCGCAACCCCTTCACTCGCTCAGCAGGAATCGACAACAACCGGGTCCGGCCCTCCTCGCTCCAGCTCAACACCATCGAGCGGTGCAACTGTCCCCGCGTACACGCACAGCCAGCCTTGCCGCACTTGCGCGCCAACTCGTACACGGTCCCCTTCACCATCGGCTTGCGTTCATAGCCCACCTCGATCAACTCGGCTAACTCATCGATCGCTTCCCGCAAAGCGGCCCGGTACCGGCTCAATCGCGCCAGTTTGCTCTTAGACTGCATGTCGTATATAATTATAACATACAGATACCGACGCTTCAACCCCAAAAATCTACATCTTTCCACAAATTGTCGTTTTGGGATTCTTCCAGACCCCGGTGGGACGGCTTAACGTTGCTGGCTCACTCTACTGTCTGAACTGCAGTCAAGCGTCCGGGAAAAGGCTGCATTTCGTGTTCGGACGGACGAAACTTTTGTGGGGAGATTCAGGATCCATGGGCACAATAGGAGGGAGAGAGCGGAAGTCTTCTCGCAGATCAGAAGTTCCAAGTCCAAGGTCCAGAGTCGAGACGCGGAGTAAGTAGCTTCTTGGGGAAGTCTTTGCCTGTCCGCAAGAAATAGGGAGCAACCTGAATTTATGGCCGGTAGATTCAAGACTGCATTCAAAGATGCCTTCCTGACCGCACACACGCTCGTGCTCGAAGTCCTGGGTGCGTTTTTCCTTGCCCTCTTTATCATTGGTGCGTCCAGTGTGGTTCAGGAATACCAGCGCTATACCGATTCTCCCGAATTTGGTGTGTGGCGTCTGTGGCTCGCCGGAGTGTTCTCCGTGTCGATGCTTGGGTTTGGGGTCCACAGTTTCTGGAAAGCGAGGAAGATCCGGAAGTGACAGCCTCCCGTTATCAGAATATGGACGATCCAAAGCTGGTGTCCCTGTGTCTCGGTGGAGATTCAGAAGCCTGGGAAGTCCTGATCATGAGGTATCGCCGGCTGATCTTCTCGATCCCGGTTAAGTTCGGCTTCTCGCCGGCGGACTGTTCGGATGTGTTCCAGACGGTTTGCGTCAAGCTGATTGAGCACCTGGGGAGTTTAAAGGATGAATCGAAGGTCAGCGCCTGGCTGATCACGACGACGACACGTCACTGTATCCAGGTCAAGTCACTGAAATACAGGGACATTTCCGACGAGGAGGAAATTGAAGCGGCCCCGGATCCGGGTGAAACCATGGAGGAGATTCGAATCCAGTCGGACCAGCAACAGAAGGTTCGAGAAGCCATATCGACTCTGGCCGAGCGGTGCCGCCGGTTGCTGCAGTTGCTTTATTTTGAAAAATCCGGCCCGAGCTATGAGGACATCGGAAAATCGCTGGACATGCCGGTAGCCAGCATCGGGCCCACCCGCGCTCGCTGTCTGGACAAGCTGAGGACCATTTTGCGCCGCAAGGGCATCAACTAGTTAGTGGTCCCCGCCAGAGATAACGTTACTATCTCCGAAGGAGGTTGCGAGCGGACTGATGAGTGAGATCCACCGCGTGGTATGTGTGACTTTCGACGGTTTTGAGCGTTCGTGAGGGGCAACCTCCATCGGCCCTACGGGTTCGGGCGGAACGGTACCGTCTTTGGCGTCGCTCCTCCTCACAATGTCGAAGCATTGATTCCTCGTCGCTCCCCCAAATCCGGCACCGTTGCACTCCGAAATCTAGTAACGCTATCTCTGGCGGGGACCACTAGGCCAGTTGTTGGCCGAATGTCGCCCAATCAGCGGTCGGCCCGATTGATGCCCGCGAAAGACTTAGGACTTTTACGTCGCCTGTTCCACTTTTTTGTATTTTTGTCCGTCCTCCATGGCTCTTTTGTAGTAAGCGCGGGGAACGCGGTTGAATTCTGATCGAAAGCTGAAAAAACCGAACGCAAGGACGCAACGGTAGAACGACCTAAACGGAGACGACGATGCGACATCCAACAGTTGAAACGATCCTGAATTTTGTCGATAACAAGACCGATGTGGTGGGCGTGGCCGACCACATCTCCTCATGCAGCCGGTGCGGTGAAAAAGCACAAGAGTTTAAGGGGTTGCTGGGATTTATTCGGGAGGATGCCGTTAACGAGCCCCCGGCCGAATTGCTTGAGTGGGGTGTTCAGTTGTTTCAGCCCGTGCTTCGTCCGACCGAGGGCAAGTTGGGTCGTATCTTTGCCAAGCTCGTGTTCGACAGTTTCGAACAGCCGTTACCTGCCGGTATCCGCCATGTTGGCAGCATACCGCGTCAACTTTTGTTCAAGGCTGGCGAGGTAGACGTTGATATTCGGATCGAGTCGGCCGACGATGATCGCATCTCATTGGCCGGGCAGGTATTATCGGACTCGACCGACTTTTTTGACGATACACCCGTGCGGTTGGAATCTCATGGAATCATCCGGTACAAGACCCGGACCAACCCTGTGGGTGAGTTTGCCTTTGACCAGGTGCCTCAGGACACGTACCATCTCTCGATGGACTTGCCCGAAGGGCAGGTGACCCTCTTTTGCGTGCATCGTAACCAGCCGAAGTTTGCTTGATGCGGTGACACCTGACAGCGACGCGCGATAGGAAAGCGCGAAAGGAAAGCAGGACGCGACTGGAAAGTGAAGCCTTCCTCTGTCCATGAATTTCTGGACCTGCTGGCCCAGGTTCGTGATATGGAAGGCCAACGTGCGTTCATTTCAGAATCCGATTTCCTACCCTCCGACGAGCTCGTTATTGCCCTGGCTTCCCGAATCCGAGAATTCCTTCCAAAAGATCCCGAATTGGCCGAAGTCTTGACCGAGTCCATACTCCTGTTGGCCTCCGAAGTCGACACCGCGCTGGCGTGGGGGCTTGCGAATCAGTGTAAGGCCCATGCTTTCATGAATGTGAAGAAGGCCATCGAGGCCAAGCCCTTGTACCAAAAGGCGCGCGAGTTCTTCGTTCAGGCGGGCGCCCACAGGGAACTGGGACGAAGCCTGTGTGCAGAGTCTTACAATCTGACATACCTCAGTGAGTATGAGCGGGCTCTGGAATTGGCCCAGTGGGCCCAACAGCTGCTTGAAGAGGCCGGGGACACAGAGTATCTACCCCGATTTCATGTCGCTCGGGCTAATGCTTTCATCCGTCTTCACCGGTTCCCGGAAGCGCTCGAACAATACGATCAGGCCCTGGAAAGGCTGGCGGACGGTGACGATTACTTTTCCACAGCGTCGGTGGAACTCAATCGTGCCTCCGTGCTGACGGAGCTTAACCGATTCGATGACTCGCTGAGGAGTTACGAAACCGCTCGAGATCATTGCGAAAAGCATGGGATTGTCCTGTGGTCCGACCTGCTTGACCGAAACATCGCAGAACTGTATTTCAAACGTGGCAGTTACTCAGAGGCTCTCCGGAGCCTGGAAAAGGTACGCCCGACGTACCTGGAGCAGGGTGACGACCGACGCCTGGCACGTTGCGACCTGGCACGAGCCGAAATCTATCTGCAGTTGAATCTTCCCCAGGAAGCTGCGGAGTTGGCGGAGAACTCGCTCAAGGTCTTCGAGGAGCAATCGAATCGCCTTGAAGCAGGGCAGTGTTTGACCCACATTGCGATCGCCCAGTCCGACCGTGGCGAGACGCAGTTGGCCGAGGAAACCTTCCGTCGCGCTCGCGAGTTGTTCAGTGACGAGGGCAATGCCGTTTCGGTTGCCGCAGTCGACCTGCAGCTGGCGAGACTCCTCAAACGAAGGCGACGTTTTGCCGATGCGGAGGATCTGGCCCTTGCGGCCGCCGAAGCCTTTGAAGAGCAGGAGCTGGGGGTGCGTGGCGCCTACGCCCGTATCGTGCTGGCCCAGTGCCTCAGGGACGAGGGACGGGCGGTGGAAGCGATCGGCCAGACCGAGCGGGCTCTGGCCGGCCTGGAGGGCTACCACGCCAAGTGGGTGTCCTATCAGTGCTATGACCTGATGGGATCACTGCAAGCCTCCGAGGGCGCGCTCGAAGAGGCCGAACGACTTTATATGAAGGCCATCGAAGAGATGGAATCGCTCCGCGGCAACATCGGGCTCGACGAGTTCCGGATGTCATTTGGACGGGACAAGTACCAGGTCTATGAAAACGTGGTCGACTTGAAGATCCGGGCCGATTTGGGGACCGAGGCTTTCGACTTCGTCGAACGTTCAAAGTCACGAACGCTGATCGACCTGCTGGAGCAGAACCTGGATTCGGTTTGGCAATCGAACGGGTCGGGCTCCAGTTTTGCTGACATCCAGAAGGCCCGTCAGGATCTGAACGGGCTCTACAGCCGCTTGTCCCAGGCCGGGACGACCATCAGTTCCCTGGCCTCGGACAAGTCGCTCCAGACCGAGATAGACGAGCGCGAGAAGGAATTGGTGGCCCTGCTCCGCGCGGCCGGTTCTCAAAAGGACGGCTGGGTGGCGCTCGAAACGATGGCTTTGCCATCGCTCCGGGAAATCCAGGGAATGCTCGAGGACCATGAAGTGCTGATCGAGTATTACACGATAAAAGATCGATTTTGCGCGTTCGTCATCTCTGGTTCCCAATTCCACCTCGAGCGGGACCTCGGGACCATCGACGCGGTCCGGTCGTGTCTCAAGGGTCTCAATTTCCAGCTCTCAAAATTTCACCTGAGTGCCGAGTACCTCAAGCAACATCAGGGTACATTACTCAAAGCCACGACGCACCATCTTGGAGAGCTCTACCGCCTGCTGATGGCCCCGCTCGAAGACAAGATCAAAGGACACTCCCTGGTCATCATTCCACACCACGTTCTTCATTACGTTCCGTTTCAGGCCCTGTTCGACGGGGAGGCTTTCGTCGTGGATCGACACGACGTGGTTTACAGCGCCAGCGCATCGGTCCTGAAAATATGTCGCGAAAAGGAACTGCCCGAGATGGAAAGGGATCTGGTTCTGGCCGTGGCCGACGAGTCCACGCCAGCGATACTGGAAGAAGCCGACGTCCTGCGAGAACTGTTACCCGATGCGCGGGTGTTTGTGGGAGCGGAGGCCACGGCAGATTTGCTGCGCAAGTATGGACCGACCGCCGGCAAGCTCCACATTGCCGCTCATGGGGTGTTCCGAAGCGACAACCCGATGTTTTCCTCTATCCTTCTCGGCGACAGCTGGCTCAATCTGGTGGACATCTTCAACCTCAAGCTCGGAGCGGAACTGACCACGCTGAGCGCGTGCGAAACCGGAATGAGCGCCCTGTATGAAGGCGATGAATTGCTCGGTCTGACCCGGGGGTTCCTGTACGCCGGCACACCATCTCTCGTGGTCAGCCTCTGGCGCGTCAACGATCGCTCAACGACTCAGCTCATGCGTCGGTTTTATGAAGGTCTGGCCGAAGGCCTGACCAAGCCCAAAGCGTTGCAACAGGCCGCCCTTTCCGTAAAAGAGTCTTTCCCGCACCCCTATTTCTGGGCCCCCTTTGTCCTCATGGGGAAATCGTAGGAAGGAACAGGACTCAACGCAAAGACGCAGAAGCGCCGAGTTCGCAAAGACAGATAGATTTCATTGCGCTCTTTGCGTCATTGCGTTTTTGCGTTGAAATCCAATTGTCGGTGAGGCGAGTCTGTTGCCGCCAGACGATATGCTACGCTTAACGCCGATGAAAGGCGAAGAACGGAAAGAGCGGTTTCGAACCTTGTCCGGAGCCGAAGTAGACCGGGTTTACGAGGCTTCCGACGGTGACGCCGCCGACTACGCGAAGCGTCTCGGGGATCCCGGTCAGTACCCGTACACCCGGGGCATCCGGGAAACGATGTACCGCGGGAAGCTGTGGACCATGCGGCAGTATGCCGGTTTCGGTTCGGCGGCTGCTACAAACGCGCGGTTCAAATACCTGCTCGAACACGGACAAACCGGCCTGTCGGTTGCGTTCGACCTCCCCACCCAGATCGGTATCGACTCCGACAGCGAACTGGCGGCAGGCGAGGTCGGCAAGGTCGGTGTCGCGATCGATACCCTTGCCGACATGGAGACTTTGTTCGAGGGGATACCGCTCAATCGCGTGTCCACGTCGATGACGATCAACTCGACCGCGCCGATCCTCCTGGCGCTCTATATCGTGGTGGCCGAGAAGCAGGGGCACTCTCCGGATTCGCTTCGTGGAACCGTTCAGAACGACATCCTGAAAGAGTACATCGCACGCGGAACTTACATTTACCCTCCGCGTCCGTCGATCCGGCTCATCACGGACGTCTTCGAGTACTGCCATCGAGAAGTTCCAAACTGGAACACCATTTCAATCAGCGGGTACCACATTCGTGAGGCTGGGTCCACAGCCGTCCAGGAACTTGCCTTCACGTTCGGCGACGCGATCGCATACGTCCAGGCGGCCCTGGACCGTGGGATGGACATCGATGACTTCGGACCGAGGCTTTCCTTTTTCTTCAACGCGCACAGTGATTTTCTGGAAGAGTGCGCGAAGTTTCGGGCTGCGCGCAGGCTTTGGGCCCGAATTGCCAGGGGATTGGGCGCGAAGAACGAGCGCACTCTGACGTTGAGGTTTCACGCCCAGACTGCCGGATCGTCGCTGACAGCACAGCTCCCGGACGCCAACATCGTCCGCGTGACTCTACAGGCACTGGCCGCAGTCCTGGGCGGTGCTCAGTCGCTGCACACGAACTCGAAGGACGAAGCCCTGGCACTTCCGCGCGAAGACGCCGCCCGTCTTGCGCTTCGCACCCAGCAGATCATCGCTCACGAATCCGGCGTGACCCATACGGTCGATCCGTTGGGCGGCTCTTTTGCCATCGAAGCGATGACCGACAGGATTGAGAAAGAGACGATCGAATACCTCGACAAGATCGAATCGCTCGGAGGGATGCTTGCCGCCATCGAGAGCGGTTTTGTGCAAAAGGAAATTCAGGAAGCCGCCTATTCCTACCAGCGTTCGATCGAAACCGACGAACGGGTCATCGTCGGTGTCAACCGGTACAATTCGGATGAGAAAGAGCGGATTCCCATCCACAGGGTGGACCCGGACCTGGAAGTGACCCAGGTCCAGGCCCTCGGTGCCCTTCGCGGCAGTCGCGATACCGACGCCGTCCGGGACGCCCTGGTCGCACTCGAAAACGCCGCAAGGGGAGATCGGAACCTGATGCCTGCGATAATGGACGCCGTTCGGGTTTATGCATCCGTCGGCGAAATTTCCGACGCCTTCCGTCGGGTCTTCGGCGAGTATCGCGAGGCCGTCACCGTATAGTGTCCTGACGGGTCCGAACATCCTATGGAAAGCCCAAATATTCTCGACGTTCGGAACCTCAAAACCCATTTCTTTACCGACGAAGGCGTCGTGAAAGCCGTCGACGACGTGTCGTTCACGATCCGCCGTGGCGGGACCATGGGGCTGGTCGGAGAAAGCGGGTCGGGAAAGAGCGTTACCGCGCTTTCCATCACCCGGTTGATCGCGCATCCAGGGCGTGTAGTCGGCGGCGAAATCCTTCTGGACGGCGAGAACCTTCTGGCGCTTGACGAAGCCAGCATGCGCCTCTGGCGCGGCAGCCGGGTGTCGATGATCTTTCAGGAACCCATGACCGCCCTGAACCCGGTCCTGACAATCGGCTACCAGATTGCCGAATCCGTTCTGGCCCATGAAAAGGTCTCGAAGTCCGACGCATGGGACCGAGGCGTCGAAGCGATGAAGGCCGTGGCCATTCCGGATGCGTCCCGCCGTTCGAAAGACTATCCCCACCAGTTGTCCGGTGGGATGCGACAGCGGGTGATGATCGCCATGGCGCTGGTTTGCAACCCGACTCTGCTCATTGCGGACGAACCGACCACGGCTCTGGATGTCACGATCCAGGCCCAGATTCTCGACTTGCTCAACAGCCTTCAAGAGAAATACAACCTTTCGCTGATGCTGATTTCACACGACCTGGGTGTGATCGCCGAGGTGGCCGAAACGGTCGCCGTTATGTACGCCGGAAAGATCGTCGAAATCGGGCCGGCCGAAAAGGTGTTTAAGGAAGCCCGGCACCCCTACACCCGGGGGCTTTTGCGTTCGATCCCGAGGCTCGGATCCAGCTTGCGCAAGAAGGAGCGGCTGGAAGTTATCGATGGCGTGGTTCCGAGCCTGCTTCGCCTGCCTCGAGGCTGTTCGTTTGCGTCGCGCTGCCCGGAGAGAACCGACGAGTGCACCGTCTCGGACATCCCGCTCGACACAATCGACGAAACACATCGGGTGCGGTGCATCCATGCCTGAGAACCTCCTGGAAGTCCGCAACCTGCGTAAGTACTTTCCGATTCGCGGCGGCGTTCTGTCCCGCGTGTCTGACTATGTCAAGGCAGTCGATGATGTGAGTTTCTCGATCAAACAGGGTGAAACTTTTGGTCTCGTGGGTGAATCGGGATGTGGCAAAACGACCACGGGACGCGCCATCTTGCGTCTTATCGAACCTGACGCCGGAGACATTCAGTTCGACGGAATCGATCTCCGGGCGCTCGGGGCACGAGACCTTCGAAAACGCCGGCGCGACATGCAGATCATCTTTCAGGATCCCTACGCGTCGCTGAACCCGCGCATGCCGATTCGATCCATAGTCGGTGAACCTTTCGCGATCCACGGGACGGCCAGCGGTTCCGACCGGGACCGCCGCGTTGCCCGGTTGCTGGAGACCGTCGGGTTGGATCCGGTGGTCGGCAACCGCTACCCGCATGAATTCAGCGGCGGCCAACGCCAGCGAATCGGCATTGCCCGGGCACTGGCGATGAAGCCGAAGCTGATCGTCGCGGACGAACCGGTTTCGGCGCTGGACGTCTCCATCCAGGCTCAGATCATCAACCTGTTGGCCGACCTTCAGAAGCAGTTTGGCCTGACTTACCTGTTCATCTCTCACGGAATTCCGGTGATCGAGCACATTTCGAACCGGATCGGTGTGATGTATCTCGGCAAGCTTGTCGAGGTGGGTACCAGTGCCGAGATCTGTATCCACCCGAAGCATCCTTACACCAAGGCTTTGTTGAGCGCGGTCCCGGTGCCGGAACCCGGGAGGAAGAGGGAGCGGATAATCCTGCGAGGGGACGTTCCGACACCGATCAACCCACCGTCGGGCTGTCGATTCCACACGCGATGTCCCATCGTGGAGGACCGCTGCAGGACCGAGGAACCGCCGCTCCAACGGATCGGCGACGGTCGTCTGGCGGCGTGTCACTTTGTGGAGTAGGGGAACAAATCTATACGCAGCTTATCTGCGTAATCTGCGTAAATAAATGTTCGAACTTTTGAAGACCGATTTGGCGACTGGCGCGCGCCGGGGGCGGCTGCACACGGCCCACGGGCTCATCGAAACTCCGGTTTTCATGCCGGTCGGAACCCAGGCGACCGTCAAAGCGGTCATGCCGGAGCAGCTTCGCGAGCTGGGTGCCGAGATCATTCTTTCAAACTCGTACCATCTGTTCCTGCGTCCCGGCCATGAGGTGATCCGGCGTCAGGGGGGGCTCCACTCTTTCATGGGCTGGGATGGACCGATCCTTACCGACAGTGGCGGCTACCAGGTGTTCAGCCTGAGCGACCTCAGGAAAGTCAGCGAGGAGGGAGTCTCTTTCCGCTCCCATCTGAACGGAGACTCTTTTTTCCTGACGCCCGAACTCGCTGTGGATATCCAGTCCGCGTTGGGATCCGACATTGTGATGGTTCTCGATGACTGCCTGGCTCACCCGGCGACCCGGGAAGATGCGGCTGCCTCCATGCGACGATCCATGGATTGGGCCCAACGCAGCCGAGTGCACTTTGATTCCCGCGAGCCCTCTTCCCAGGCATTATTCGGAATCGTCCAGGGTTCCACATATCCGGACTTGCGGAAAGAAAGTGCCGCCCGCTTGATCGAAACCGGTTTCGCCGGGTACGCGATTGGCGGGCTCGCAGTGGGCGAACCGATTCCCATGATGTACGACATGGTGGAAGAGACGGCCGCCTGCCTCCCCGCCGACAGGCCGCGATACCTGATGGGCGTTGGAACCCCGGCGGACCTGGTGGCGTCGGTGGCCAGGGGCGTAGACATGTTCGACTGCGTCATGCCGACGCGCCATGCCCGCAACGGCTGGCTGTTTTCCGGCGACGGACATATCGTGATACGACATGCCAGGTACCGCGAAGATCCCGACCCGATCGACCCGGACTGCCGGTGTCCGGTTTGTCTCAAATACTCCCGTGCTTATCTGCGGCACCTCTTTGTGTCCCGGGAGATTTTGTCTTCGATGTTAAACACGGTTCACAACCTGTTTTTCTACCTTGACACTATGCGAAAAATAAGGCATTTTATTGAATCTGAACGGTTTAGTGAATTGCTAATAGTCACTTGAAGTTTCAGGGCCCAGTAAACCTGGGCCCGTTTTGCGTTCCGGAGGTTCAGCTTGTTGTTACAGGTGCCGGCGCCCCAATCGGGTGGCCTGGCTGCGTTTCTTCCCCTGATTTTCATCATTGGCATTTTCTATCTGATCGTGTTCCTGCCCGCCCGTCGGAAGCAGAAAAAGCTCCAGGAGATGATCGACAACCTGAAGACGGGCGATAAAGTGATCACTACGGGTGGTATTCTCGGAACGGTCGTCGCCCTGAGGGGAGACAAACTGCAGTTGCGGATTGCCGAGAACGTCAAGATCGATATTTCGCGTAACGCCGTGACGTCATTCCAACAGCCGGAGAGCGAGTAGAAATCGGTATGACTAAGAGAATTCGTAATCGTCTGATTGTCTCGGCCGCGATCACGGCCCTAGCTGTCTTTTTGTTCGCGGGATTTCCTCCCAGCCTGGCGAATGTCCAGGAACGTATCCGTCTCGGTCTGGACCTGAAGGGTGGCACCCATCTCGTGTTGCAGGTCGTCACGGAAGATTCCATAAGAGCTGAAACCGATCAGGCGATTGAACGTATGACCGAAGCCCTGGGTCTTGACGGTATCGCGTTCCGCCAGACATCCCGTCTGGACGACAACCGCTTCGAAATCGTCGGCGTGGATCCAAGCAAGGACTCGGAATTTAGACGCATCCTTTCGGACCAGTTCGGGGAGTGGAACCTGCTTTCGACAGCGGGTGAGGTTCCCAACACCTACACCATGGGGCTGGAAACAGCCACCGAGGTTATCTTTCGGGATCAGGCCGTGGAACAGGCCATTCAGACGATCCGAAACCGCATTGATGAATTTGGCGTTACCGAACCGACGATTCAGGAACATGGCGGTCCGGGAGAGTACGAGATCCTGGTGCAGTTGCCGGGTGTAGACGACCCCGCGCGGGTCAAGAACCTCATGCAGTCCACGGCGCTCCTCGAGCTGAAGATGGTCGATTCCGGACCTTTTCCAAACCAGCAGGCTGTCGTGGCCAGTTATGGCGGTGCCATACCCCCGAACCTCCAGTTGCTGGATTCGATTGAAGACGTGGCGTCCGGGTTTGGAGAGGCCTGGTACGCTGTCGAGCAGATTGCCGCGATCACTGGAAGAGATCTGAAGAATGCATATACCTCGCGAGATATGAATGGACGCCCGGCGGTCAGTTTCAATCTGAACGCCGACGGTGCGCAACGTTTCGGCCGCGTGACGAGTGCAAACATCGGACGGTCTCTGGCGATCGTGCTCGACGGCAGGATCCAATCGGCGCCGAATATTGAGGGCCGCATCACCGATTCAGGACAAATTACCGGTGGTGCCGGAGGATTCAACCTCCAGGAGGCCGCGGATCTTGCCCTGGTCTTGAGATCCGGTGCGCTGCCTGCTTCCATCGAATACCTGGAAGAACGGGTCGTGGGGCCCTCGCTCGGCGCCGACTCCATTCGACAAGGCATCGTAGCGGGCCTGGTTTCACTTGTTGGCGTCGTCTGCTTCATGCTTTTCTATTACCGGCTGTCGGGAGTCAACGCGACCATCGCGATGCTGTTGAACATCATCATCCTGTTCGGAGCCCTGGCCTATTTCAACGCGGTTTTGACGCTGCCCGGAATTGCCGGAATCATCCTGACCATAGGTGTGGGTATCGATTCCAATATTCTGATCTTCGAGCGGATTCGTGAGGAGCTCCGTTCCGGAAAGACGGCCGTGTCGGCCGTCGTGACCGGATTCAACCGGGTCTTCGTCACGATCGTGGACACCCACCTGGCCGCGCTCATTTCTGCAGTCATGCTGTTCCTGTTCGGAACGGGCCCCGTAAAGGGATTTGCGGTCACGTTGGTGATCGGACTGGTGGCAAACGTTTTTACCGCGGTGTTTGTTTCGAGAACGCTTTTTGAGTGGACGCTGGGTCGGGCAGAACGGGTTCCGACGCTGAGCATTTAGCACAACATGAATTTACGGGAACAAGTGAGAGGTTCCCGGTGTCTACAGTTAGGTAAAGCTTGATGGTGGAATTTTTTGGTGGTATCAAGGTCAATTGGCAAGGCAAACGCCGTCTTTTTTTCGGGATATCGACTGTGTTGCTGTTGGCCGGCCTCATCTCGATTGTCAGTGAAGGGTCGCTCCGTTACGGCGTCGATTTTCAGGGCGGAGCGATTGTCTATGTCCGGTTCCAGAATCCGCCGGAAATCGACCGCATTCGGGACTTGCTTCGCGAAGGCGGCGCACCCGAGAGTCAGATTCAGGAACTTCGCGGGGGCGACGGCAACGACATCCTGATCCAGGTGGAGCAGGAAGTCGTCCTGGAAGATCTTGGTCGCGGCCGGGAAGTCATCACTGCGGCCTTGAATGAGGGGTTCGAAGGCCAGTTCGAGATCCTGAAATCGGAAGAAGTGGGGCCGAAGGTCGGAGCGGACCTGCGGCGGCAAGCCGTTTTGGCAACCTTGTATGCGCTGGGCGGCATACTGGTCTACATCGGATTCCGCTTCGAATGGATCTATGGAGGCGCTGCCGTTCTAGCGGTGTTTCACGACACGCTGATCACGCTGGGTTTCTTTTCGATCTTCAACAAAGAGATCAACCTGACCGTGATTGCCGCGCTCTTGACCCTGGTCGGCTACTCTGTGAACGACACGATTGTGGTGTTCGATCGGGTACGTGAGAACCTTCGGATCAGCCGGAGACAAACACTGGAAGAGACACTGAATAAGAGTATCAACCAGACCTTGAGCCGGACGATCCTGACGTCGGGTCTGACCTTGGTGGCCGCGCTGGCGATGTATCTTTTTGGTGGTGATGTGATCAATAATTTCGCGTTTGCGCTTCTGGTTGGAGTGCTGGTAGGAACATACTCCTCCGTCGCGATTGCGTCGCCGACCGTACTGATTTACAGCAATTACCGAGATCGGGCGCGAGCCAGGGCCATGGCGCCCGCAAAGTTGCCCGGCGCAGCGCGAGCGAAGTAGAAGGAGCGTGCCCATCCTGAGGGGCATTAATAGTTGACAGGCGAACGAATCGATTGGTATAAGAATCGCTCTGAGAGATAAGCCACACCGATTTGCTTCTCACGGATTCATTCGTAGATTATCGCTGCTTTGTGTTCGGAAGGGCTGTGATCTTAAGAATTTGGAATTGCCTTCCTCTGGAGGCATCGAACAGGTTGAAGTTTAGAGTAAGGAGGTCACGAACGGTATGTTTGAGGATTCCTTGATTGAGTCTTCAGCGGAGGGGAGAGGTAGAAAGCCCGTCACGATTCTGATATCAGTAGTTGTCCACACTGTCATGATCGTCGTGTTGGTCCTGATCCCGTTGATCTATACCGAGGCGCTTCCGGCCTCGCAGCTGATGACGTTCCTGGTTGCGCCCCCACCCCCGCCACCGCCACCGCCCCCGCCACCGGAGGAATTGCCTCCGGCGCCCATTGTTGTGACGGAAGTCCAGATCGATCCCGGCGCAATGGTTGCGCCAACAGAAATTCCCGATGAAGTCGCCCGTATCGTCGATACCGGACCACCGCCGTCCGTGGCCGGCGTGATTGGTGGGACGAACACCGGCGTGCTGTCTGGGGTTCTCGGTGGTGTGCTCAGGGCACAGGCCAATGCGGCGCCACCGCCGCCCCCGCCACCGCCCCCGCCACCGCCGCCCCCGCCCCCGCCGCAGCGGGTTCGCGTGGGTGGAAACGTGCAACAGGCGAATATGATTTCCCAGGTCCGGCCCGTGTATCCGCCGTTGGCGAAGCAGGCCCGCATTCAGGGAGTGGTCGTGTTGGAAGCGGTGATCGGAAAAGATGGCACGATTCAGAATTTGCGAGTGATCACGGGCCATCCGCTGTTAATCAAGGCGGCCCAGGACGCCGTGAGCCAGTGGCAATACAAGCCGACGATGCTGAACGGTGAACCCGTCGAAGTCGTGACAACGGTCACGGTTAACTTCGCGTTCGCCAACTAACAATCGTCGTCGCTAAAACGATTATCGGAGTGTTTTCTTAAAGAGTTCCGGTTACGAATCTGTAGGAGGATTTTGATCTTATGTTGCTTTACAAGCTCAATTTTTTGGGGCTGATGCTGTTGCAGGAAGTCGGTTTTGATCTGCGCTCCATGTGGTCGCAGATGGGCCTGATGGCCAAAGCAGTCGTCGTTCTGCTTGCGATCCAGTCGGCGTGGTCCATCGGCGTCATGATCGATCGATACATCTCTTTTTCCGGGGCGCGCAAGCAGTCTCGGGAATTTGCCCCTGCCGTTGCCGGCTGTCTGAAAGAAGGAAAAATCGAAGAAGCCATCAGTGTCGCCGAGCAGAACAAGAAAAGCCATCTGGCCAAGGTTGTGGAAGCCGGCCTGCAGGAGTTTCGTGCTCAGGGATCTTCGACCGAATTATCCGGGGAGCAGATCGAATCGTCCCGGCGTGCCTGTGAAAGGGCCGAAGCGATCGTTAACGCCGAACTGAAACGCGGCCTTTCCGGCCTCGCGACCATTGGCGCGACGGCACCCTTCGTGGGACTGTTCGGTACCACGGTTGGTATCATTAACGCCTTCCAGGGCATGTCGAGTGAAAAGACCGCGGGACTGTCTGCTGTGGCTGGTGGAATCTCCGAGGCCCTGGTAGCGACCGCTTTCGGTCTTTTCGTTGCGGTCCCCGCAGTCTGGGCTTACAACTCTTTTTCCACTTCGGTTGAAGCATTCCAGATCGAAATGACCAACTCCTCGTCCGAGTTGATTGATTATTTCGTGAAGCGGCGAGGTAGTTGATATGAGTATGTCAGGTGGCGGCGAGCGTGGTGGAATAACGGCTGAGATCAACGTGACGCCGATGGCCGACGTGATGTTGGTCATGCTGATCATCTTTATGGTCATTACGCCCATGTTGCAGAAGGGTGTCAGCGTGGAGATGGCCAAGACTAACAACCCTATCGACATGAACGAAGCCGACGCGGACGATGCCGTGCTGGTTGCGGTGACTCGTGACGGGAAGTTCTATCTGACCAAGGATCGAGTCACGCTCGAAGAGTTGCCGGGGAAGGTCCTCGACCTGCTCTCGACCAGACTCGACAGGACCGTCTATATAAAAAGCGATTTCCGGGCGAAATACGGAGACGTGGTAGCGGTTGTCGATGGTGTTCGGGCCGCGGGTGTGGACAGGATCGGCTTGTTGACTGAACGGCTCGACGACATGGTGCGGCAGTAACTGGAGGCGAGATGGCAACTAAATTTGGAAAACAACTCAAGGCCAAAGCCGAACCCAACATCACGCCGTTGATTGACGTGTTGTTGGTCCTGTTGGTGATCTTCATGGTCATCACACCATTGGTTCCGAAGGGGCTCGACGCAGCGGTTCCCCAACCTCCGCCGCCGGGAACCCCGCCGCCACCGCCGGATGAGGAAAACCGAACCGTCGTGATATCGATCGACAATCGTGGGCAGATCATGATCAATCAGGATCCTGCAGAGCTTCGAACATTGAGCACGCAGTTGCAGGACATCTTCAAGACCCGCAATGACCGTACAGTCTTCGTCAACGCGGACCCCGATCTTCTGTTCAACGACGTGATTCAGGTAATCGACATCGCAAAGGGTTCCGGTGTGGACAAGATCGGTCTGATGACTGAACAGATCACGGCAGGTAATTAAGCCAAGGCGGAGGTGTGTTAAAAATGCGGCAAACGAAACTTGTTTTCGCGCTTCTCGGACTGCTTTCACTGGGACTGACCGGGTGCCAGAGGTTGCAGGCCCGGGACAATCTGAACAAGGGTGTCCGGGCTTTCCGCGAGGCCAACTACCCGAGTGCAGTGGACTTCTTCAAGCTCGCGATCGAACTCGATCCTGGGCTGGTGAATGCGGAACTTTACCTGGCGACTGCCTATTCGCAGCAATTTATCCCAGGCGCACTGTCTGAAGAAAACCGGCGCCATGCGGATATGGCCATCGAGACGTTTGAGAACGTCCTGGCTCGCGATGGGGTGAATGTGAGCGCGATTGCAGGGTTGGCGAGTATCTACCAGAACACGAATGAGCTGGATAAGGCCCGCGATTTCTATCTGCAACAGGCGCAGATCACCCCAGATAATCCGGTCGCGCACTACAGTGTCGGGAGCCTGAACTGGATGATCGTGTTCGACAAGACCGTTGAGCGGCCTGTCGAAGAGCTGAGTGACCTGATCGAAGAGGGACAACAGTACCTGGATACGGCGCTCGCTCTTGATGAGAACTACGAAGATGCCATGAGTTATAAGAACCTGCTGTATCGCCAGGCCGCCGAGCTGATCGTCGCCGATCCGGAAGCCGAGGACCAGGATGCAGCGGAAGCCGAAGCAGAGGAAAAGAGAGTCGCAATCCTCGCGATGGCTGACGAGTGGTTCAACATGGCATTGGAAACCCGCCAGAGGAACGCGGAAGAAGCGGCCGAGCAGCTCGGTGGCGAAGGTACATAAGCGACGAGTCGAGTTCAAACGATTCGAAAGTACAGCGGGCCACCTTCGGGTGGCCCTTTTTTTCGATCCCTGCGGCGCCGGCCGGCCGCCCGCGATAACGTGAGGCCCTCCCGAGTTTGACAAAAAAGGACCTCACTGCCACTGTGGTAGACAACGCATTGGTGATTGAGCGATGATCCGCCTACAACAGATACTGGACAAGATCCAGAAGTATCACCCTGAAGACGATCTGGAGGTCGTGCGCCGCGCCTACCTGTTCTCGGCAAAAGAGCACAAAGGCCAGGTCCGGGCATCGGGAGAGCCCTACCTGACCCATCCGCTTGAGGTTGCCAATGTCCTGGCCGAGATCAAGATGGATGCGGTAACGGTCAGCATCGGCCTGCTTCATGACATTGTTGAAGACACGATGATTTCGCTCGAGAAGCTCGAGGAAATGTTCGGGTCTGAGATCGCCCACATCGTTGACGCCCTCACCAAGATCAGCCAGATCTATTTCACCTCTACAGAACAGAAACAGGCTGAGAATTTTCGAAAGATGCTCTTGGCGATGAGTGACGACATCCGGGTCATCGTCGTCAAGCTCGCGGACCGTTTGCACAACATGAGGACGCTTCGACACCTGCGTGCAGAACGCCGGGAGGCAATCGCCCGGGAAACGCTCGAGATTTATGCGCCTCTTGCCCACCGGCTTGGTATGGGAAAGATTCGCGGGGAGCTCGAGGACCTGGCGTTCAGTTTTCTGGACCCGAAGTCGTACAAAGAGATCAAGGACTCGCTCGACGCCAAGAGGAAGGTCAACGATCAATTTCTGGAGGAGGTTCGGAGGATCATTGCCATCAACATGGAAGAGCAGGGGATACGGTGTACCACGGAGGCAAGAATCAAGCGGATCTATTCGATCGACCAGAAGCTTCGCCGTCAGAGAATCACCATCGATCAGGTCTTCGACCTGCTGGCCATCCGTATCGTGACCGACGACATCAAGAGCTGCTACGCCGCGCTGGGGGTGATTCACAACACCTGGCGTCCGGTGCCCGGCCGAATCAAGGATTTCATCGCGATACCGCGCCCCAACATGTACCAGTCCCTGCATACATCCGTCATTGCCGGTGGTCAGGCCTTCGAAGTCCAGATTCGAACCGCCGAAATGCACCGTGTGGCCGAAGACGGGATTGCCGCCCACTGGAAGTACAAGGACGGAAAACTGGTGGCGGATAATCGTGAAGACCAGCGCGTTTCCTGGCTCCGGCATCTGGTCGAATGGCAGCAGGAGATGAAAGACCCCACGGACTTTCTGAGTACGCTTAAGGTCGACCTCTATCCGGAAGAGACTTACACTTTTACACCCAAGGGCCAGGTTATCACCCTCCCGAGCGACGCCACTTCCGTCGATTTCGCCTACTCGATTCACACCGAGGTCGGCCACACTTGTGTGGGCGCCAAGATCAACGGGCGTCTGTCGCCGCTCAAGACCAAGCTTTCCAACGGCGACATTGTCGAGATTGTGACTCAGCCCGAGCATCATCCCAGCCGCGACTGGCTCAATTTCGTCAAGACGTCGCGCGCAAGAAACAAGATTCGTCACTGGCTGACAGTTCAGGAACGGACCAAGTCCATCGAGTTGGGAAGAAAACTTCTCGAGAAAGAAGCCCGCAAGTACAAACTCAGTGTAAAGGAACTGACTCAACATGACCGGCTGGCGAAAGTTGCGCCGGATTACGGATGTGCGCGAGTCGATGACCTCTGGTCCGCGATCGGTTTTGGCAAGGTTTCGGCTCGACAGCTTCTGGCCAAGCTTCGGCCGGAAGCGTTGGGCGAACCCGCCGCACCGGATTCGAGGTTCACCGCCGCCGTCAAGAAGGTGTTCGGTTTCGGGGAAGACGTCAAGATCAAGGTCAAGGGCATGGACGACCTGCTCGTTTATCGAGCGAAATGCTGCAACCCGATCCGGGGTGAGGAAATCATCGGCTACGTGACCCGGGGCAAGGGGGTCGCCGTCCACGCCAAGAAATGTCCGAATGTGCAGAACCTGATGTATGAAGCGGATCGGCGCATCGATGTTCAGTGGGAGGGGCGCGCCGTCGCCGCCGAGGCATATGCCGTTCATCTGACGATCATCACGGCCGACCGTCACGGCATTCTTGCCGGGATTTCAGCGGCGATCTCCAACAACCGCTCCAATATACTGGACGTGTCCGCCAGGACTGATGAGGAACGAGGCGTGATCGACATGACTGTCGAAATACCCGACATGAAACATCTGGAGAGGGTTATCGCCGCCATCCGTGGACTTGACGGAGTCTACGACGTCATGCGCTCCACGAAACCAATAAACACCGCCACCCAGATCGGACAATAGACCCAAACCATGCAAAAAAAAGTGATCTCAACACCACTGGGCCCCTCTGCCATCGGAGCCTATTCGCAGGCCGTTCAGGCGGGTAACTTCGTGTTCGTTTCCGGTCAGATCCCCCTGGATCCAGCCACCGGACAGCTCATCGAAGACAAATCCGTCCGAGCCCAGACCAGGCAGTCTCTACTCAATCTCCAGGGAATCCTGACAGGTGCCGGCGCCTCCATGCGCGACGTCGTTAAAGTCACGATCTATCTCGATGACATGGGAAACTTCAAAGAGGTGAACGGCATCTACGCGGAGTTCTTCCGGAATTCCCCACCCGCACGTGCAACCGTCCAGGTCGCCGGCCTCCCTCTTGGTGTCGCCATCGAAATCGAATGCATTGCCTTAGTCGATTGATTTTTTCGACGCAGAGACGCAAAGACGCAGAGTGGATATTGTTTGATCCGGCCCAACCCGGGCGATCTCAAATCCGTCAATCTTGTTGAAAAGAAAACTCCGCAACCTTTGAGTCTGGATCGAAAGCTTCAGAAAAGACACTTCCCTCTCTGCGTCTTTGCGCCTCTGGTGCGCCAGGCAAAGCTTGGACATTCTAGCTGAATGAAAGGAGTCAGCCATGTGAATTGCTCGTTCAACATGTAGCCAACGAGGCAGTGGTTATGGGGTAACCCGTAAGCTGAAGCCCTTGAAGGCGAAGATGCGAGCCGTAACGCAAGTGAACCCGAATCGGTCTCGAAACGCGAATCGTGGATGGCCAAGCCACCAGAGAGCGCCGAAGCCTGAAACCATCAGGGAAGCAACGAGCGAAGGCACCTGAGGGGTCCACCGGGATGGAAGGGGACGGCGCGTGTCGACAGGATGCCCAGGAACCTGGGAGATCCCGATGTTTGGGTGGGACCCAACGCCTGAGGCGAAAAGATAAGCCTGAGGGGGGACATCGGGAAGTCGGCGGGGCGGATAGTAGTGATGAGACCGGGTAATGCCGGAGGAGCGAAGCGGCCCCACCGATCAAACGCAACAGCCAGAAGGTGAGGGAGCCGATTGGGATACCACCCTAGTGGTCCCCGTCAAACAGAGTGCACTTTAACCAGCTTCTTTCGAGCGCGTCGGACTTTCTCAAGAATATCGGAAGCCTGCGCGGTCCAGATGAACGGCTTAGGGCTCTGATTGTGACCGTCGACATAGTCCTCAACGGCCTGGATTAACTCTGGAACCGAATGGAAAACTCCGCGCCGAAGCCGTTGCTCTGAAAGATCCCGGAAGAAACGTTCGACCATATTCAGCCACGACGCACTGGTCGGTGTGAAGTGCACATGAAAGCGCGGGTTGCGCTTGTGCCAGTCGACAACTTTCTGATGCTTGTGGGTCGCATAGTTGTCACAGATTATGTGGATCTGCTTGTCTTTAGGCACGGAGCGTTTGATCTGATTGAGAAACCGAATCCATTCCTGATGCCGATGCTTCGGCATGCAAGTCCCGATCACAGAGCCGTCCAGGGTATTGAGCGCGGCGAACATCGTGGTGGTTCCGTTGCGTTTGTAGTCGTGGGTCAAGGTGCCACACCGCCCCTTCTTCAGCGGTAACCCGGGCTGGGTGCGGTCCAGTGCCTGCATCTGGCTCTTCTCATCACAGGACAAGACGATGGCGTTTTCCGGTGGGTTCAGATACAGACCGACCACATCCTCCAGCTTCTCGGCAAATTGTTTGTCGTTGGACAGCTTGAAGGTTCCTGACAGGTGTGGCTTCAGGCCATGGGCCCGCCATATTCTCCCGACCGTCGAATCACTGACTCCGGTCGCCTTTGCCATCGAGGTACGGCTCCAATGCGTGGCGTTTGGGGGGCTTCTCTTCAATCGTCTTCTTTACAATCCGGGCCCGCTTCCGTGCGCTGATGGAGGGAATCCGGCCGCTTCGCGGCGCGTCCTTCTCAATGCCTCCCAATCCATGTTTGGCGAAACGAGCACGCCATCGGCCAACCTTCTGAAGCGTCATCTTCAGCCGTGCTGCAATCTCCTCGTTCCTCAGACTCTCAGCCGCCAGCAACACAATTTGGGATCGTTCCGCCAACCGTACCGATGTACTACGGCTTCGCCTCAGTCGTTCCAGTTCCTTTCGTACCTGAACATCAAGATCAACCCTCGGTGCTTTCCTCATATCTATATCAGACGTTGGACAAGCACTTACATCTCATTAATTCTGGCGGACTACACTAGCACGGAGCGAGAGCGAGCCGAAGCAGCGGAGCACGGATGGTGCGAGCGGCGACGGATGGGTCCGAGACTCGCTGACCTGAGGCTGCGGCTATATCTGAAAGCGAAGCGGGAACCCAAGTTCCGGTTTTATAGTTTGTACGACCGGATCTACCGCAAGGACGTGTTGGAAGCAGGTTGGGAGCAGGTGCGGGCCAATCGAGGCTCGGCCGGGGTCGATGGCGTCACGATCCACCAGATTGTGGATGCGGAGGGCGGCCCGGAGCGCTGGTTGGCCGAACTGGCCGAAGTGCTGCGCTCGAAGAAGTACCAGCCTGAGGCGGTCCAACGGGTGTATATCCCGAAACCCGATGGTCGGGAGCGGCCATTGGGGATACCGACGGTTCGTGACCGTGTGGTGCAGGCGGCGCTGCTGCTGATAATGGAGCCGATCTTCGAAGCCGATTTCCTGGACAGTTCGTATGGATTTCGGCCTGGGCGAAAGGCCCATGATGCATTGGAGCAAGTGCGGCAAGGACTCCACGGCAGGAAGCGGGACGTGTATGACGCGGATCTGAAAGGGTACTTTGATTCCATTCCGCGGGACAAGCTGTTCAAGGCGATTCGGATGCGGGTGACCGATAGTGCGGTGCTCAAGTTGATTCGGATGTGGCTCAACGCGCCAGTGACCGACACCCGGGACGGGGGACCGCCTAGGCGGACCCGGACCGGGACTCCGCAGGGCGGGGTGATCTCACCATTGTTAGCGAATATCTACCTGCACTGGTTTGATCACTTCTTCCATGCCCGAGGGGGTCCGGCCCAATGGGCCGGAGCCGAACTGGTGCGGTACGCCGATGATCTGGTGATACTGGCCCGGTACCAGAGTCCCCGGTTGAAGGATTGGATTGAAGAGACGTTGGAACAACGGATGGGGCTCGAACTGAATCGAGCCAAGACACGGGTCGTGCGACTGATGGAGTCGGGACAGAGCTTCGACTTTCTGGGATACACGTTTCGGTACGATCGGGACCTGCACGGGCAGCCACGACGCTATCTGAATGTGGCCCCCTCAAAGAAGGCGCTGGCTCGGGAACGTCAGAGGTTGCGCGACATGACTGGCCCATGGCGAGGCTCGATGCCCATACCGGCCCTGGTTGCGGATTTGAATCGGCACCTCAACGGTTGGGCGCAGTACTTCAGCTATGGCTATCCCCGTGTTGCAAAGCGCCAGATCAACCGTTTCGTACGCGACCGTCTGACGCGTCATTTGCGGCGGCGGAGCCAGCGACCCTTTCGTCCTCCCGCCGGGGTCAGCTATTACAAGCATTTCCAAACCCTCGGGTTGGTCTATCTGTAAGGCTCTCCGTGTGTGCTTCAGAAGAATTGGTCGGGAGCGCCGGATGCGGGAAATCCGCACGTCCGGTGCGACGAGGGGGGAGGTCGCTCTTCGCGTCCTCCCCTACTCTACCGTCGAATCCCCTTCTTACTGGAATCGTTTTCTCAGCTTGATATCCAGCCCTACCGCGCCGGTTTCGTCCCGGGAGGCGATGAACGACGTGTCGCTGTTCAGGAAGTACTCGATCAGGATGATCTGCTGGCGGTTTGATGAGAGGTCCTGGGAATACGTGATGGTCAGGTCCCTGGTAATCTGCTCGGAGATCGTCACGCGGGTGACGGGGTCGTTTTCCGCGCCGACCAGGAACGGATCGATGCGGAACCGGTCGAGCAGGCCAAAGCGGGAGCCGACACGTGACTGGAGCAGGTCTGTCAGGATCGTCGCGGCGCTGCCCCTGAAGAGTTGTTCGCTCGTGGGGATCAGGCCGCTGGCCCGATTCTCAGCCAGTTCCTCCCGGGTCCGACCTCCGGCGATCAGGCTCACGATTTCCAGTTGTGGCAACGGAGGTTCGGACCGCATTTCCAGCCGCATATTATCTCTTCGGCCGTTGATCCCAAGGATGATCCGATAGTCCCGGAGCTCGGCTTCGGCCTGAACGTCCACGATGGGTTCGACGCGAATCGGGTCGACGAAATCGACGCTGCCCCTGGTGATTCTGTAGCGGGTCCCCTGGAAAGTGAGTGTGCCCGTTCCGACCTCGATGCGGCCGGTCATGCTTGGATCACCGAAACTGCCGGCGATATCCAGGTCCAGCCTTGCGTCTACGCTGGCGAGTTCGTTTTCGATCGAGATGTTCCGACTTCCCTCCACATGCACTGCCAGAGCCATGTCCTCAAATGGATTGTCGGATTCCGCGGCATCCGGTCCGGCTTCGAACAGATCCAGGAACTGTTCGAAACCCCCATCGTAGGAGAGGCTGGTGACATCGATATCTCCTTCCAGCCGTGGCGTTTCTGCCGTGCCGTGGAGCGCCAGGGAGCCGTCTACGATGGTTCGGAGCCCTTCCGGGTTCCGGACACGCACGTTCGACACATCGAAACGAACGTCGAATTCACCCAGCTCCAGGTTTTCGACGCCAACAGATCCACGGACGACGACCTCACCCCCGCCCGCGTTCCCCCGGAGGTCGTTCAGATTCACCCTGTTTCCGATGAAATCCAGGTCGCCGTCAAGTGCCGACAGACTCAGGAATATACCTCGATGGCCGAACGACCCGTTCTCGATGTGGGCCTGTCCAATGAGCTCCGGGCTCCCGAGGGTCCCGCCCACCTTTCCCTCCACCGTGACAGCTCCTCCGACCAGGAATCCCGGGTAGCCGCCCGACATGATCGAGAGGTCGATGTCGCCGGTGATATCGAGATCAATCGGCGCATCCCGGGACAAGGCGATGGTTCCTCCCAACTGTAGCGAAGTCACTCCGCCGCTAAAATCCATTTCCGAAAACTTCAATCGTTCCGAATCAAATTGAAACGTGAACGGTTCCAGAACCCGGAGTTCCCTTTCCTCGAACCGGGCGGTCAAAGTTCGTACCAGTCCTTCTCCTTCGAGAGTGGCCAGGTCCATTAGAAGTCCCCCGAACGAGACACTTCCCGTCGCGACGATTGTTCCCAGGGATATGTTCAAGAGTTGATCTGCCTCAAAGTCGGAAAAGAGTGCGCTTCCGACGAACGGGTAGCCTTCTATGGCCGTGTCGAAGGCGGCCTCAATCACGACGTGTTCGTCGGTTTCGATCTCGGTGCGGATAGTTGAACCGGATGTGCGGACCTGGATCTTCATTTGAGGAAGAGTCTGCTCTCCGAGCTGAAGGTTTCCGAGCACTGCTGTTCCCCGGACCTGTGGGCGCGATCGAGTCCCTTCGACGTCGAAGTTTGCCTCCTCAACCACGCCTCGGAACGCGGTCGGGATACCAAGCCAGTGCAAGTCTTCCAGCGACACGCCAGACGCCCGGAGCTCTACTCCGAGTTGCTCGCCGATGAGTTGGTAACGTACGTTGCCGGATAGAACTGCGCCATCGCGTCGAATCGAAATGTCAGTCAGCGCGAGCGTGGATTCATCCAGTACGAACGCGGCTTCGGTGTTTCCGATCAGGTTATCTTCATACGTCAGATCGGACGCGGACACGGTACCCGATGCCCGAATCGGATCAATCGAATCCAGGTGCACCCTGCCTCGAAACACACCGTCGACGGGTGTGGGGACGAATTCGGCAAGATCGAAGCCGTAAAGTTGGATGACATCAAGGTCCAGATCCAGTTTTGTGTCGTCGAACGGCAGTCGCCCGTTTACCGTAACCTCAGACCGCGCCTCCGAGATCTGAACCTCGCGAAGCTCAAGGCCACCGGCGGTTAAAGTTGCTTCGCCCCTCAGGCTGTCGATGGTTCGGCCTTCATGTCGAAAGCTTCGAATGCTGAACCTTCCTGATGTTTGAGGCGATGCTATCGGGCCGCTGATCGAGCCCTCGAACCGGCCGGTTCCGTTTGCGGGCTCATACAGGAAGTGCAGGTCGCCGAGGTCGGTCGACTCCAACGTCACCTGCAGCGAAGAGTCCACGCGGTCAATCAGACCGTCCGCCCGGATGTTGCTCGATCCGAATCTGGCCGTGGCTTCAGATAACCGCACCGATTCCGGTGTGGCCCGAAATGTGGTCGAACCCTCTACTGCCAGATCCACGGAGTCCGAGTCCCGGGGAACATCCGCGGATTGGAGCGTTGCGGCGCCAGAAAAATCAAAATCTCTGAACTTCCCTTCGAACCAGCCGTCGATCGTTCCGGTCGCCACCGAATGGATCATGTACTTCCTGTCCCACGGGTAAGCGCGGCGCAGCCCGGCCGGATCGATCTCTTCATAGCCCAGATCGATTTCGACTCGTGGTGATCCGGGAAGTGACAGGACGTTTGCACTACCCGTGACCGTGCCACCGACCAGGCTCATCCGCAGATCCGACGCCGACAGTATTCGCTCTGGGAACGAGTATTCGAAATTGGCCTCGACGTTTCGGGCATTCCAGCCTTCGACGGTAAGCGACTGCCCTTCCGCCAGCCCGTTCGTCGAGAAGTCGCGGGACGAGAAATTCAGCGCGCCGCCGATTCCGATCGTTCCATCTAATGCCTCCTCGGTGAAGAAGTAGTTCAAAAATCCGAGATCGACGGTACCGGTATACTCCATGGCTCCATGGCCAACGTGGAGCACGTCGTCGATCCGCCCTTGAAGCGTTACCTTGGATTCGCCTGAAGTCACTTCCGCTCGGTGGACCAGGACCGTCCCTGCGGAATGGTCGAAGTCTGCGGAGAAGCGGTAAGGAATCGTAGGGCGGTTCTCTCGTTCGAGCGAACCTTCATACTCCAGGCGACCACCCAGGACGCCGGTTGCGCCCGAGTACTCAAACGTACCGTCGAGTTCGGATAGGAGGAAGTCGATGTGGACCCGGCGTTCGTCGATAGTTATCTCTCCGCCCTCGACTGTGAGCTCTCCGATTGAGACTTCAAATGACGATGAACCCGTGCCGGCCTCGATCGGAGGAGACAGAACGTTGGTCGTGCCGTCCGGGCCAACGTCGATTCGGATCCGTGGGTGGACCAGCGTCAGAGAGGAAAGATCGATCTTCCTTTCGAACAGCGTTCGGAGACGCAGTCCGATGTCGATACTCTCGATTTCGAGAAGTGCATCCCCAGTGGATTGCCGAAGCACGAGACCGTCGATCTGAATCAGTTGAGACCACAAATCGAAATCGAACTCTTCGACCGTCGTCACGCGGCCCGTCCGTTCTTCGATCTGATTGACCAGGTAATCCTTGGCGAACTCGTCGAAGTCGGGTGAGGTCAGGAAGTACACGACTCCGGCAACCAGTCCTAGCGCCACCAGTCCCGCGATGCTGATTGCGGCGAAAACCTTCTTTTTACTCAACAACTTCAATATCACTTCTCCGGATCAGTGAATTCACCCACAGCCGGATCTCCCGGATTACTTTTTCTTCAATGACGTTGGTGCGGACCGCTTCTCGAACCGAGTCGAGGGTCGGAACACTGGCCAACCCGCTCGATTGCGTCTTCGGGAGAAACACGTCCCTGTAGTACTCCTCTATTTCAGGATCCGAGACCCGGATGAATTGGCGAAACCGCAGGTCCACGTATCGAGCCAGTTTCATTCGCTGGCGAACGGCAACAGCGACGACTTCCGCCGACAGGTCCCCGGGATCGCCCAATTGCAAGCTGTAAGCTTCGACTTCTTCCGATGTGATCTGAATGCCCGGGATTTGATCGACCTGGTTGCGGATCAAGAAATCCTCGATCACTTCATCGAGCATGGCTTGATCGTCCGACGGTGCCTCGTCACCAAAGAATCGTCGGACCGCCCGTTCCTTTTTGACGTCACCGAGCGTGATGACGTCCCCGTCCACCACTGCCATCAAACGGTCAATGACGTCGCCATACATGGCGGGTGCCCATGCCAGGGCAAGAAAACACACCAGGATTAGACCCCGCGGCAAGCTCAAGATTCCTTTTCGAGTCGGATCGATACCCATCAGAACGTGTGCCCCAGGGTGAAAAACACTTTGCTGTGAGACTCGTGTGGTTGTCGGTTCAGGTTGAATCCGAAATCTACACGGATTGGCCCCAGTGGCGTTTCGTAACGAAAACCGAAACCAGCCGTGTGCGTAAAGTCGCCAAAGTTAAAGTCCGACAGCCTTGGGAACGTCGTACCCGTATCATAAAAAAACGCACCCCCCAGGTCCGAGATCAGGAACGGTATGGGGAATCGGTACTCGGCGTTGATGATCGCCAGTGCGTTTCCCCCACCCTCCGGTCCGGCCTCGTCAAGGCTGAACGCTCTGAGCGTTGTCGATCCGCCGGCGAAATAACGCTCGGTGATAGGTAATGATTTCGTGCCCCCATAGGGTTGGTTCCAGCCGAGGCGAACCGATGTGGCGATAACGGCATCTTTGGCCGGCCGGAAAAAGCTGCCTTGAGCAAACAGAGATGTGAAGTTCACCTCCGATCCGAAGGCCCTGTTTGCGACCTGAAACGTCCCGGTGATGTAGTCCCCCCGAGTAGGATTGATGGGGTCGTTCCGCTGGTCGCGAATGTAAGATCCACTGAGCCGGGCGATCTGAATTGTGCCCGTTTCGTCGGGAAAGTTCTGAGTCCTCGGGTTGACCCGGATGTCCCGGAGATTGACCGTTTCGAAGCTGGCCGAAAAAAGAAAACTGTCCTGATTCCGGAGCTGCTTCAGGGTTTGAAACGAAAAATCTACGCGACTGGCGTCGAAAAACTGCTGGCTCGTGCGTTCCACGAAAAGCGAGACGAACCCGTCGACTTCCCGGTTGAAGAGACGGGGTTCACGGTAAGTGGTCTGGAAGCGTTGTTCGCGCTTGCTACCCCTGACTCGAAAGCTGATGGAGCGGTCCAGTCCGAACAGGTTGGCATGCGACAACTCGATGGTCCCCCGGGGCCCTTCCCGGTCTTGCACGCCGATACCTAAACCACTAAAGCCAATTCCGTAGGTCAACAGAACCGGGCCCGCGTCCTCAAGCTGTATCAGCAGGTCCCTCTTGTTCGATGTCGCCCGTTCGAGTGGGACGATATCCACCCGTTTGAAAAGTCCGGTTGAGTAAAGACGCTGCTGTGCCTCGAGAATCGTTTCCGGATCGTATGGCGTTCCTTCAAATAACTCGCTGTTTCTATGGACGACCTTCTCCTTTGTGCGCGTGCTTCCAGCAACCAGGACGCGGCCGATCTGGTAGGCGGGCCCCTCTTCGATGTGAAAGGTGACGTCCATCCCATCGGGATCGGCCTTTCGCCGAATTTCCGGTCGAACCCGAGCGTCGGGGTATCCCCGGCCGTGATAGCCGGCTGTAATGGCGATGCGAGCCGCTTCGATCGCGTCCGCCGTATAGATCTGGCCCGGCAACATATTGGCGAGGGGCGCGATTTCCGGAACGCTCATGATTGTGTTCCCAGCGAAGAACACGCCAGTCAAGGGGATTCGGCGTCCCTCATCGATCTGGAGAATCACGGTAATAGCGGTTTGATCGATCGAGTAGGTCGTACGGACGCGGGTGCCTTCGAAACCAGCGGCTGCGTACAATCCAGTGATGATGGCTGAGGCGCGCTCGAGCAGGTCCGTACTGAAGGTCCCCTGGGTGAACAGCCCCCGTTCAGATATCCCGATCCGTCCGTCCAGGAACTCTTCATCGAAGAATTCGTTCCCTTCGAAACGCACATCCTTGATCGAATGCCGTTCCCCGGGCTGAACGATGTAGTTGACCTGGAAAGCGTTGTCCAGCGGCCGGGCGTCAATTTGTTCGACACGCGCAGTCGCTTCAAAATATCCATCCCGCCGCAACTTTTCCAGGATTTGAACGCGCCCCTCTTCAATAAGGTCCGGATCGATACTCCCTTCTTCGAACACGGGCACAAGCTCTCGGATTTCGCTGTTGGACAGGTCGTGCCCGCGAACCTGGACGAGCGTGAAAAGTCCCGGTTCGATCCGGATCACGACATCCACAACGTTGCGATCTTCATCATAGGTTTGTTCGAGCGCGACGCCCGTGTTCAAGAAGCCAAGTTCGGCGAACTCGGATCGCACATCGGCGATACCACGCTCCAACCGCTCCATGGAAAAAGCAGAACCTGTCTTGACACCGAAGGCTTCCTGCAACTCGGCTTCAGTGAACGTCTGCCGGCCGCCTTCGATCCGGGTCTCACCCATCCTGGCCCGGGGTGAGACGTCGACGGACAGCACGACGTTGACGAGGCGCGTCTCTTCGTCGACCTCCCGGGAGGTTTTGACGATGGCCTGGAAGAAACCCTCTGCTCGAAGTTGCTCGCGGACTGTCTGGACGATGAGGTCCATCTGTGTTCGGGAGAACCGTTCGCCGTAAGGCAGGGCCACATAGCTGGACAGTGGCCGCGCGAGCAAGTCCGAAGGTTCGACGCGAATCGTGGAGAAGAAGGAAGGCTCGCTTACGATGAAAGTGAGTTTCGTTCCACCGTCTGATGTACGAATCGCATCGACTTCGATGCTCCCGTATTGACCGGCATCGTAAAGCGCCTGAATCGATGATCGGATCGCGTCGGGGTTCAGAAGATTGCCAGGTCTGAGGGTGATCGCCTCGAGTGCATCGACCGGGGCGCCTGAAATCTCAATGCTCCTGATCTCTGTACCGAAGTGTTGAGGCGCCGGCACGGCCTCCATCGGGAGGAGAATAAACGCGATCAGGCTGATTACCCTCATAAACCCTTTGACGATGAAGGGGGCGACTCGATTCACACAATAGAAAAGCCCTGCTTACACAGGGCTTTAGGGTCATCGTTGTACCTGACAGCGTCGATCAAGCGGGTTTCAAAATCCGCCCGCTCCGAATGCAGCTCGTGCAGACCCTCATCCGTTTTGGTGTTTTTCCCTCGAGAACGCGGACGCGCTGGAGATTCGGATTCCATCGTCTCCTGGTCAGGTTGTGAGCGTGGCTGACCCGGTTTCCAAACATCGGGCCTTTCCCACATATTTCGCATCGTTTCGCCATAGACCTATTGCGCTCCTCGTCGTCGGTTTGCCGCCATTCGAAGTTCAGGATACCCAGCGGATTCCACCGCACGGAGTATTACCTGCAAATTATACCAGAGGCGGGGGTTCTGGCTCAATGCGCCGTCGACAATGCTTTTCCAGGACGAGGTACGAGTGCTAGAATAGCCAATCAATCTGTCCGCCAGGGAGCGATTCCATTGAAGCTATTTTCGGTCGTTGCGTTAGTTGCTGTCCTTGCCGTTGGTTCGGCGTGTTCATCCAGTTCGACGGCGTCAGCAGACGTTGTTGCGAGGGTGAACGGTGTCGACATAACGGTGGCCGAACTCGACAAAGAGTTTGAGACTCGTGTCGAGGGTGCGGATCCGTCCCCGGCAGTTGAAGAGATCGAGGATCTCAAACAGCAACTCCTGGGCGAGTTGATCACCAACGAGATCCTCCGGCAACTGGCTGCCGAAGCGGCCCTGACAGCCAGCGACGCGGAAGTCGATGTCCAGTTCAACGAGTTCAAGAGTCAGTATACCGCGGAGCGCTTTCAGGAATTGCTGGACGAGCAGAAGCTGACCACATCCGAGTTACGAGAGCAATTGCGCACGAACTTGACGATCGAAAAGCTGGTCAACAAGGAAATCACCTCGAAGATTTCCGTGTCCGAAGTTGAGATCGAGGACTTTTTCAACAAGAACAGGGAAAGCTTCAACCTTCCCGAAACTTTCCGGATCGCCCACATTCTGGTCACTCCTGTCGAGGACACGGAAATCAACAATGCGGAGGGCGACGATGCTAAAACTCCGGAGGAGGCCAGCCAGAAGGCCCAGAGGTTGTTGAGACAGATTCAGGGTGGAGCGGACTTTGCCACCGTAGCGCGTGGCTTTTCGGAAGATCCGTCTTCGGCGCCTCTGGGAGGCGACCTCAATTTTCAGCCGATCGATTCGATTGGTGGCATCGATCCCACTCTGGCAGACGCTGTGCTTCAGATGAAAGTCGGTGAATCGTTTCCGCGCGTGGTCGAAACCCGGTTCGGTTACCACATCTTGAAGTTGCTGGAGCAGGACGCCGGCGGTCAAAAGGATCTCACCGACCCCCGGGTGCAGGCCGACATCCGGCAGCTGATCTTCAATCGGAAGGATCAGACGCTGAAGGGAGCCTTCTTCGAAATAGCCAGGAACAAGGCCGACATCAGTAATTTTCTGGCGGAGCGGATACTGGCGAGGGCAGGGGGGAGTTCCTGAAGAAGTGGTTAGTGGTCAGTGGTTAGTGGTTAGACCGGAGCAATCCGGCTCGCATAAAAGCTCCCAACAACTAACCACTTCTTCATTCTACCTCCACCAGCAAGTCTCCAGCGTTGACGATCATTCCCTCTTCCACGCTAAGCTTTCGAATCGTTCCTCTTTTTGGGGATTTCATTTCATTCTGCATCTTCATTGCTTCGATGACCAGCAAGCCCTGGTTTGCTTCGACTGTGTCTCCCTGTTCGACTAGAATCCTGAAGACTTTTCCAGGCATGGGCGAGCGCAGTTCCGCGATTCCGTCGTGGTCGGGCTGGCTCGAACGGAGAAAAGCGCTGCGTCCATCCAGGAGTTCGACGTGCAGATGGCGATTCCCGATGCGAACTTGATAACCATCACCGTTTGTGGTGACGGTGGCTTCAATCGACTGATCTTCGGAATTGAACCAGAAAACACCAGGCTCTACTTCCTGTAGGTTCAGCTCGTATTCGCGTTTGCCGACTCGGGCCCGAACCGTCGGTAGCGTGCCTTCGAACTCGACCTGAATCTCCTGGCCTCCAATCAGCGCCGTGTACTTCATTTCATCGTTCTTCGAAGTTGTTGTTGCCGTCCCGCCAGTTTCCACGGGCTCGCGGTGGGGCCCGGAGCGCCGTTCACGGCCGTTTCCTTACGGCGTGAATGAAACAAAGCGGCCACAAGGATTGCGTGATCTCTCTCCGTGTCCGACACAGGGTCGCCGGGTTCTGCTTCCTGGCGTTCCTTGAGCCATCTGTCGATGAACCCTGTGTCGAAGTTGCCGGCAACGAACTCGGGGTGATGCAGTATTTCCCGGAACAAGCCCAGGTTGTTCTTGATTCCACCGATTTCATACTCGCCCAGAGCCCGTTCCATCCGCCGGATCGCTTCGATTCTGGTCGGGGCCCAGGCGATCAATTTCGAAAGTAGCGGATCGTAGTCGAGCGGTACTGTCCAGCCGGGATAGACGCCACTGTCATCGCGGATGCCCGGCCCCCCCGGCACGCGGAGCATCGAGATTCGGCCGGGTGAAGGGAAAAAATTATTGTCGGGGTCTTCGGCGTAGATGCGGCATTCGATCGCGGCGCCCCGCATGACGACATCTTCCTGCCTGATTGAGAGCTCCTCGCCTGCGGCGATATAGAACTGCTGCTTCACGACATCAATGCCGGTGACGGCTTCGGTGATCGGGTGTTCGACCTGCAGCCGTGTATTCATTTCGAGAAAATAGAAGTTTCGATCCTGGTCGACGAGAAACTCGACGGTGCCGGCGTTGTAGTAATCTGCGGCCCGAACCACTTTGAGGGCCGACTCTCCCATCCTTTCCCGAAGCTCCGGGTCCATGATCGGAGAAGGCGATTCTTCGATGACTTTCTGGTGGCGTCGCTGGATCGTGCATTCCCGTTCGCCCAGGTGAATGGCATGACCATGCTGATCAGCGAGAATCTGAATCTCCACGTGGCGGGGGCGATCCAGGAATTTTTCAATGTAGACGGTGTCGTCTCCAAAAGCCGCCAGAGCTTCCGCCCTCGTGTTCCTCAACGCGCCTTCCATCTCGTCGGCAGATTCGACAAAGCGCAACCCCTTGCCGCCACCGCCCGCCGAGGCTTTGAGCATGAGCGGGAAGCCGATCCCCGCGGCGACCTGGAGAGCTTCGGCGCTGATGACCGGGTCCATCGTTCCCGGTATCATCGGCACGCCGTAGCCGGAAACCGCGCGTCGTGCTTCAACCTTGGAGCCCATCAGAGCGATGGATTTCGGTGACGGGCCGATGAAGGTGATTCCGGCGTCTTCGCAAGCCAGGGCCAGGTCCGGGTTCTCGGCGAGGAACCCGTAACCCGGGTGGATGGCGTCGGCACCCGAACGGCGTGCGGCGTCGAGGAGTTTGTCGATAACAAGATAGCTTTCCGTTGACGGCGCCGGGCCGATCGGAAAAGCTTCGTCCGCCATTCGGGTGTGGAGTGAACCTACGTCGGCTTCGGAATAAACCGCGACGGTCGAAATACCCAGTTCTCTCGAGGCGCGGATGATACGCACCGCAATTTCTCCCCGGTTGGCGATGAGAACCTTACCAAACATAGGCGGTGATCATAGCATTGCGCGTAGAGGCAGAGTAGTCGTCCTCGGTCGTACTGGATAGAGCCAGCCGGCGATAGCTATAGCAGCTAGTGGTCCCCGCCAGAGTTAGCGTTACTAGATTTCGGAGTTCCGCCCGAACCCGTAGGGCCGATGGAGGTTGCCCTCACGAACGCTCAAAACGGTCGAAAGTCACACATACCACGCGGTGGATCTCACTCATCAGTCCGCTCGCAACCTCCTTCGGAGATAGTAACGTTATCTCTGGCGGGGACCACTAGAGCTAGAGATCCGGCCGTCTTTCGAACCAACCCGCATCCTGCTCGTAGGTGTGGGCCGCCCGCAGGACGGTCGCTTCTTCGAAAGCCCTGCCGGCAATTTGTAGTCCGATCGGCAAATCGTTCGACGTAAACCCGCAGGGAACCGTGATGGCCGGAAGGCCGGTGATGTTGAACAGGCGCGTGTTCCGGGTCAGGGCGCCAAGGACAGTTTCGGTTTCCCCGCCCCATTCGACCACTTTCTGATCGATTAACGGTGCGGGTATGGGGAGGGTCGGTGTGACCAGCAAATCCACCTCCTCGAAGACCGCCTGGAGATCGCTTTTGAGAATCGACCGTGCCCGTTGCGCGCGGACGAAATCGACCGACAGCAGGAGCCTGCCCGCCTCCATTCGTGCCCGAATGTCCTGTCCATACAATTCCGGACTGCTGTCGAGATATTGCTGGTGAAAAGAAAATGCCTCCGGAGCCGCAATGTTTGCGAAGATCGGCCGCTGCAGTTCGGCATTTGGTATGTCGACCTCCACGACGCTTGCGCCCATCCCCTCCATTCGTCGTATAGCTGTCTGAACGGCGCTATCGATTTCCGGGTCCAGCCTGTCGAAGAAAGTGGTCTTCGGCAACCCGAGTCGCAAACCCCGGATCCCTCCTTCGAGTTCCTGGGAATAGGCTGGTACCGGAACCTTCCGCGAGTATGAATCCCGGGGGTCGTGACCCGCGATGGCCTCCAGCATGATGGCCGCATCCTCCACGGTCCGTGTCATGGGTCCGACATGATCCAGTGACCAGGACAGAGGAACGACTCCGGCGATGCTGACCCGTCCATACGTGGGCTTGAGACCCACCGTTCCCGTGAGACCGGCCGGTATGCGGATCGATCCCCCCGTGTCCGAGCCCATCGAACCGAGAGCGGCCGACAGTGCCACTGAAATCGCCGAACCGCCGCTCGAGCCACCTGCAACTCGATCCGGATCCCATGGGTTGCGCACAGCTCCGTAGTGGGGGTTGACCGACGTCGCCCCGAAAGCAAACTCGTGCAGGTTGGTCTTGCCGACGAGGACGGCGCCGGCATCATCGAGCCGTTGGGTGACCGTCGAGTTCTCTTCGGGAAAGCGGTCAGCGAATACCCGCGACCCCGCGGTGGTACGAATACCCTTTGTGTCGAAAAGGTCCTTCAGCGAAATGGGAACCCCGTGCAGGGCGCCCAGATCAGCCTTGTTCTTCAAAGCCCGCTCCGCGGCTTCGGCTCGAGCCATCGCGTGATCGGCGGTGACCGTGATGAACATCGCCATCCGATCGTTCAAGGATTCGACTCGATCCAGAACCGCCCGCGTCAGTTCCACCGGCGACAGCTCTCCGGCCCGGATCATCCGAGCCGCGGATGCCAGCGTCAATTTTTCGAGATCATTTTTATGCATCAGTCGGCCTCGAAAACCGCGCCCGGAACCGAATCTCCCAACTCCATCGCGCGAAGCGCCCGCGTGTCGTCCAGGAGCGGTTGGAACACACGGGCGATCTCGCCGGCCCGGTCATCGGAAATGTTCCAATCCCCGGCCTCCGCCATTGTCTTGACTGAGTCTTTGTCGATTTGTTTTGTCATAGTAGGGCCAACATGGCTTCTTTCCTATCTGCGTAATCCGTTTAACCTGCGTAATCCGCGTCCTTCTTGTCTAACCCGTACGGAATTGAAACGAGAAACATGAACAACATCAACACCTCCGAATCCCCGAAGCTGTATTCCCCAAGGCCGGCAACCGCAAATGCGACCAGGACGGCCAGTCCCGAGACCGCCACCCACTTCACCGAAGGATCGGTCGAGCCGGCCCGGCGTTTCAGATCGAGGCCCATTTTGACCAACAACCACAGGAACGCCCCAAGACACAGCAATCCGCGTTCGGCGGCAATCTGGAGGTAGTTGTTGTGAAGGTGGCCGTAAAAGAAATTTTCCAGGTTGTCCCCCCGGTAGTATCCGGGAAACTCTGTTTCGATGCGCTCGGGCCCGACGCCGAATAGTGGATGGTCGCCGATCATGCGCAGTCCGACATCCGCCATTTCGAACCGGGGGTCCTCCAGTAAATTCGTAGAGACACGGCGGAGGATCAAGCCCGAAGTCAGTACCGCAACGATCCCGACGGGAATCAGCAGCCGGACAAGCTGCCGCCGGGGCAGGTAGAGCGCAGCTACGGCGATCCCGGCGGCGGATCCCACCCACACCCCCCGGGTGAAGCTCAAGAGCAGGCCAATGCCTATTAAAGTTAGCGGTATCATATACTTGCGCGATCCGATCGTGAAGGCCAGCGGCACTGCGGCGCACCAAACCAGCATCTGTTCACCGCTGAAGGTCATCCAGTGGCCCATGAAACCCGTGATTCGAGCCAGGATCGTCGGGTCGTCCGCCAGATCCCCTGAGGAAAGGAATTCCACATACTGGAAGCCGAACTGAATCATAGCCGCGATGGAGGCGACGGTGGCAACGACGAGCATGGCGGTCATCGTCAGCAGAATGCGTCGTCTGTTGGTCAGAAACGTTGCTGCCATCAACCCCATGCTGAACAGGACGAACTTTTGCACGGGCTTGGTCCCCATCCCCGGATCTGGTGACATGGCCAACGAAAGCAGCGTGGTCAGCATGAACGCCACGAGAGGGACGAGATATCCGGGCCAGTTGATTCGACTGGGCCGCCAGATCATCCATGTGACCAGTGTCAGCCCCAGGAGAATCTGGGCCGCTGCGATCGAGACCAGTACGGCCGAAACCGAGGCAAGGGACAGACGAAACACCCATAAGTCCGACCGCTCTGTCATAGAGGCGGATTCTATCGGCTGGCTTCGCCGGGGTCAAACGGCAATCGGCGCCCTATCGCCCGACGCGAAGTATCCATGCAGTTCGACCGAGGGGGTGGGATATGCTGATGGGCATGGCCCGATCACTGATGATCATCGGTACGGCTTCCCATGTCGGAAAGAGCGTCATGGTAACCGGCCTGTGCCGGGTTTTACGGGATCGTGGCGTTCGAGTCGCCCCGTTCAAGTCCCAGAACATTGCCCTGAACTCGTTTGTTTGCGGGAATGGAGCGGAGATCGGTCGCGCCCAGGTCGTTCAGGCAGAGGCTGCGCGACTGGAGCCGGAGCCGGAAATGAACCCGATCCTGCTGAAGCCGTCCGCGGGCGGTAAAGTCCAGGTTGTTCTGAACGGATCCGTTTACGGGACGATGACCGGAGACGAGTATTCGGCTCAGCGCTCATTCTTTTTCGAACAGGCTCTAGAGGCGTACCAGAGGTTGGCCAGCCGGTTCGACGCCATCATTCTGGAAGGCGCCGGCAGCGCCGCCGAGGTCAACCTCCGTGATCGGGATATCGTCAATCTGGAGTTCGCGAGAGCGGTTGGGGCCCCGGCCGTTCTCGTTGCCGACATCGACCGCGGTGGCGTTTTCGCCTCCATCGTCGGGACCTTCGACTTGCTCCAACCCGCCGAGGCAGAGATCGTTCGTGGATTCATCATCAATCGCTTCAGGGGGGACCCCGCATTGTTCGACGACGGCGTTGATTTTCTGGAACAAAGGACAGGCCGTCAGTGCCTGGGCGTCCTGCCCTACCTCGATGCGCTCGGCATCGACCAGGAAGACGGAGTTTCCCTTGAGGAACGATCCGACACCCCGGCCGAATTCCGTGTGGGTGTGATCCATCTGCCACACATTTCCAACTACACCGATTTCAACCCCCTGGAACATTTCGAGGGGCTTGGGGTCGAATATCTCAAGACCCCCACCGGGCCCTCTCCACACCTGTTGATTATTCCCGGCAGCAAGAATACGATTCGAGACCTGGAATGGATCCGCAGGACAGGGTTCGAGCGATTCATCCGCGATGCGCTCGCTTCGGGCTCGGTCGTGCTTGGAATCTGTGGGGGGTACCAGATGCTTGGGATTCGGATTTCCGATCCCGTCGAGGTTGAAGGCGGCGGCGCGATCGAAGGGCTTGGCCTGCTCGATGTCGAAACGGAAATGATCCCGGAGAAGACAACCCAGCGAGCTGGAGGGGCCAGTTTCCTTGGGCCGTTCATCGAAGGCTATGAAATTCACATGGGGCGCACACACGTGCGGGGCGAAGGCAAACCGTTTTGTCTCAAGGCGGACGGAAGTTCCGACGGTCTCGTGTCGGGTAATGTCTGTGGGACCTATTTCCATGGGGTTTTTGAGGGCGACGATTTCGCACGGGAATTCCTCACGATGGTTGCCGGGAAGCATCGCTTGAATTGGAGACCCGGTGAATCGAGTTTTTCGAAAGATGCCGCCTACGATCGACTGGCTGAAGCGATCCGCCGGCATCTGGACGTTGACGCCCTGGTAAACCACACGGGTCTGATGACGACATGATGTACAACGTCCGGAACCTGAATTTCGGCTACGGTATAACCCCCGTCCTGAACCAGTTGTCAGCCAGTATCGACGTGGGTGAGTTCGTCGCTATCGTGGGTCCGAACGGAGCTGGAAAATCAACGTTGCTCAAGTTGCTGGCGGGCATTCTTCCGAACTTTGGAGGCTCGATCGAGTTCCGGGACCGTCCGATCGCGGACTTCAAGGTCGCTGAACTCGCACAGCAAGTGGCCTTTGTTCCTCAGGAAACACACGTCGTTTTCCCTTTCACCGTGGACGAGATGATCTTGATGGGCAGGCTCCCCTACCGTCAGGGTTTTATCTTCGACAGTGCCGCGGACTCGGCGTTTGTCACCCACGCTATGGATCTGACCCACACCTCTCGGCTCAGCGGAAAGATGTTCAACGAGTTGAGTGGTGGCGAGCGTCAGCGAGTCGTTCTGGCCAGCGCCCTGGCACAGACACCCGAGGTGCTGCTGCTTGACGAGCCAACCGTCTACCTGGACATGAAACACCAGGTGCACTTCTATCAGATTCTGGAGCAACTGAACGCCGAGCGGAACATAACGGTCATCGCCGTCACGCATGACATCAACCTGGCTTCACGCTACGCCCGTAGAATGATCGCGATTCGAGAGGGTGTGATCGTGGCCGACGGTGCACCCGAGGAAGTTCTGACGTCTGACACGCTATATGAAATCTTTGAAATCCGAGCCACGGTCCTCGACCGGCCCGGGGGCGGAGGCAAGTACGTCATCCCAAACTAGGAGCCTCGGTGGCAGAAATGATCGTAGCGAGAAAGCGGGGAATCGAGGCCAGATTTTCTCGATTTTGAGGCGAATAGTGGTTCTATTTAACGAAAAATCGGGGAAATATGGGCCGATTCTACCGCTTTCGCAGTAGATCAATTTCTGCCGCCGCGGCTCCTTCTAGGGGGCTTACGGCGGGCCGTTTCCTGATGGTTGTGGGCCCGTGCGCGTTGTTCCTCGCCGTTGTCCTGCTTGTGACTCCATGGGTGGGTTCGGCCGGGATTACCTGGCAGCGTGTTCTCGAAGGCGCCAGTCCGGATCGAGAGATCTTTTTTGTCGCGCGTCTGCCGCGAATACTGTTTGGCGCCCTGGCCGGTGGATCGCTGGCTGTCGCAGGCGTTCTGTTTCAGGCCATTCTGCGAAACCCACTGGCGACGCCTTTTACACTGGGTGTGTCCAGCGGGAGTGCTTTTGGTGCCGTCTTGGCGATTTCGCTTGGCCTGGACGTCGTGCTCCTCGGAGTCCCGGTGATCTCGATTGCCGCTCTGCTCGGCTCTTTTCTGACGATTTTTCTGGTTTTTCTGATTGCCCGGAGCCGCCACACCCTGCCGACGTTCACGTTGTTGCTGGCCGGCGTGACGCTCAACTTCATCTTTGCCGCCATGATCCTGTTCATCCAGTATGCGGCAAACTTCACGGAGTCCTTCCTGATGGTGCGCTGGATGATGGGAGGCGTGAACGATGCGGACTATTCGATGATCGCCAAGACAGCGCCCGTGATCCTTGTGTCGGTCTTCTTCCTGCTCCGGTATGCGTCCCAGCTGAATCCCCTTGCGGCGGGTGAAGAGTGGGCGACGACTCGTGGCGTGAACGTCGAGCGGCTGAAAGTAATCTGCTATTTCTTCGGGTCGCTGCTGACGGGCGCGGTGACCGCCGTGAGCGGACCTATTGGTTTCGTCGGCCTGATCGTTCCTCATTCTCTGCGCCTGGTCGCCGGTCCGGACCACCGAATCCTGATTCCCGGATCGTTTTTTGTCGGCGCCGGATTTCTCGTGTTGTGCGATACGGCGGCCCGAACGCTGTTCGCCCCCACGGAGATACCAGTCGGCGTGATCACGGCCCTGCTGGGCGGCCCGTTCTTCATCATTCTGCTGAAGAGAAGGAAGGGGGATCTTTTTTAGTGAAACCATAACGGCCCGGGACCAGTCTATAGCTGCAAAGTCATGTGGCATTCTCTGTCCAGAACCATGAACCTTCCACTTCCGGTGGAGGAAGTCTTCGGTTTCTTTGCCGACGCGGGGAACCTTCAGAAGATTACGCCTGCCGAGTTGGGCTTTCGGATACTCACTCCCTCGCCAACCATCGGTGAAGGGGCTCGCATCGACTACCGGCTTCGCTTGTGTGGAGTTCCGTTCAAATGGAAGACTGTGATCACGGCGTGGGAGCCTCCCCACCGGTTTGTCGACCTCCAGTTGCGGGGACCCTACAAAGAGTGGATCCACACACACCGGTTCGAACCGACCGCGGAGGGAACTCTCATCGGGCATGACGTTCGTTACCGTCTACCGCTGTCTCTCCTCGGCGAGCCATCTTGCCT
>CBDCFM010000003.1:0-16444 GCA_965216035.1 Terriglobia bacterium | reverse complement strand
TGTGGGTAAAACCGTCTTCCATCGCCGCTTGAGGAGACCACGGTGCTCGCCAAGCCTCAAGGCTTCCCTCGCAAGCTCGGCGGCTGCGCCGGCCTTGACCCTCGGCTGCGCTCCGCGGTGTCGGCTGGTGTGGGCGATGGGGAACGGGGCCTCCGGCGGGGGCTCCGGGCACCGGGTGTAGGCGTCCGACCGAAGTGGGTACTGGAATATTCGCCGTCGAACAAAAGAATAAGGTACTTTGTTTCAATTACTTATGTGCGCACAGGCCTTTGGACTGCCCACAAATTCTGCGGAGGAGGCTCTTTTCTATGGTGGGATTGGGAATGAGCGACTCTCCGGGCGGATCCAGGCGGAGGCGGCGGACGTAATTGTGACGGGAAACGACTTCGCTGGATTTGGTCGAGCTGTGTCTTCCGCCGGCTCTGTCAACGGCGATGATCTCGACGATATCGTTATCGGATCGAACGGCGAAGGCGTGCTTGTCTTCTTCGGCGGTAAGGACGACGACCTGCTCCGGGGCAACCTGCAATCCGGCGATGCCGATGTGAAACTTGTCGGGCCGGGGTTGTTCGGTACAACGGTGGCGCCGGCGGGGCGATGTCGACGGCGACGGTTCCGACGACGTCCTGGTGGGCAGTCCGGGAGCCGGGCCGAATGCGGAAGGACAGGCGTTTATCTTTCGAGGCGGTCCTCAGTTTCGAGGTAACATCGCCGCCGCGGCCGCAGACTACGTCTTCACCGGCGAGGGTCCGATAGACATGTTCGGACATGCGGTGGCATCACCCGGGGATGTCGACAACAACGGCATTGCGGACATTCTCATTGGCGCCGCTCACAACCCTGCAGTCTTCCGCGCAGCGGGCGACCGGTCCGGGCACGCCTATCTTTTCTACGGCCCTCCCAAGCTGGAAAATGCTGCCGGCGACGCTGACGCGATCTTTGTCGGCTCCGACGACAACGATTTCTTTGGCAACTCGGTCGCCGGGGCTGGCGACGTCGACGGTGACGGCATTGATGATTTGATAATTGGCGCTCGAAATGTTCCTCCGGCTGGTGCCGCATATGTCTATCACGGCGGGGCCGGCGGTAATCGCCCCGACGGCATCATTTTGGCGGCAGGCGCAGACGAGGTCTTTTTCGGCGAGGCGCCCGGCGACTCGTTCGGGTACGCGGTTGGTTCGGCTGGGGACTTCTCGGCGGACGGCCGAGCCAATGTCGTCGTGGGCGCAAGAGAAAACGATGGCGATGAACTGGAGGGCCGGGGCAACACCGGGCGGGCCTATGTCTACTTCGGAGAAGTGCCTCCGCTTGTGGAGAATCGAAGGTTCTGGCTGCCGGCCGCGTTGGTCGTCGGACTCGCGGTCATCGTCCTCATCGTGGGAATCCGACGGCGACGAAGGAGATTGTGACGGGTCGGAGCCTTTGTCGCTTCGATGAGGACCGACCCATAAAGTCACATCTGGCTTTTGCCGATATAAGAATAGAGACTAACCCAAATCCGGCAAACGGATGGAGCGAGCCATGAAAGACTATTGCTCTTGCGGATTCCAACACAGTAATCAACCTGCGTTCGGCGTCGAATGCATGGTCTGCCCGGACTGCGAAAAGCCCTTCTGCTGTGACGCCGTTGTACTCGGCTTGACCCAGGAACCGGAGCACGCGGCAGAAATCGGAGATGGTGCCCATTTTATCTGCTGGCGACACTGGAACTTTGTCGCGCCTCTTAGTCGGCATGCGGCGTGATGTCCCGTCACCCGCGTCAGAACGTCAGACTGGAAGTGTCCCCTTCCCTGTAGGGGACGAGAAACTGCGAAGCTGGCGGCGGGCCATGCCTACAACCCCTCCAGCAACGGATGCAACTCCGCAAGGGGTGTCAATTGGGCCCTGGCGCGCGTCACTTCCGGCCAGTCGCGCTGAATGAACCCCCAGGCACCGCGTACGATGTGGATCGACAACATGCCGGCCCCAGATGCCGGAACGACATCGTTGTCCAAGCGGTCCCCGACTTAGACGACCTCCCCGGCCGGGAACCCACTCTCGGAGACGATGCGATCAAAGAAGGCCGCGTTGGGTTTCTTCACGCCCCATCTGCCTGACGTCGCGATCAGGTCCTAAGGTAGCTCCATCGCCATCAAGTCCGATTCCCGCTCGGCAGGCTGATTGCCTACTATCCCAACGAAATAATACGCTCGTTGCAGCTCCTCCAGGCAGGGCCGCGCGTCGGCGTACAGATCCTCGACGAGGTAACGGTTGTCGACCTCCGCTTCAAAGGTCGAGAAGATCTGCGATTGAGGAGCGGCCGAAGATGGCGCGAAGGTCCCGCGAGGATGGCGTGAAGATGGGATGCCAAAATGTGAAGTTATTCTTGAGCGGACCCTAAGCGACCGGCGATCCGACGAGTTTCTTCGCCTTCCTTGTGTCTTTATATAGTGTAGGATACGAACTTCGAAGTAATTGAACAGCACGCAACAGGAGTGTCTTCCAGAAATCTCGGGGCGGGAAGGAATCATGGCCGAGAGTTCCTTTGAAATTCCGGTCCGCAATTCTCCATTCGAGCATCCACACTCCCAATTACGAAACCGAAGACCCGAGAAGCTTCACCGATCTCAATGACTGAGAACCGCCAGACAAGGCCGGACGAAACTGAAGTTCGAGGCACGTCGGCCGCTATCGGCCGATGGCAGGACAGTCTCCTTGATCGGAGTCGTCGGAACCGACTCCTGTTCTTCAAGCCGAGCGGGTTTGCCGTTCGGATTGTAGACATCGAGCCAGATGTTCTATGGAAGGATCTGTCTTCACACATTGGGTTGAGCTTCGACTATGCCGAACGGTACCAGTTCTCGCCCGAGCACAAAGGCGATGTCTCACCCGACGACCCCGACGTGTGGCTGGACCGGGGGGGTCTCGCCTCGGACTGTCCGCCGCTGGAATTGCAGAGGCGTCTGAAGAATCTCCAGGAAAAGGACAACGAATGGGACCACGAACAGGGAATGAAGGTCCTGTATGTGGGCTTGGGATTTGTGTCCTGGGTCGACGAGGATGAGGTCGAAGGCAAGGCGCCACTACTGTTGCTGCCGTGTTCGCTCCACAGCACATCACCAAAGCACGCCTTTACACTTCGGCGAGAGGCGGAGGAGCCGGAAACCAACCCGGCGTTAGCCCGCCGATTGGGTCAACTCGGTATTGAACTCCCTGAATTGGGCGAAGGGAGTTTTAAGGAGTACTTCAGGTTGGCTCGCCACTTGTTCCGCGGCCGGGATGGATGGAGTGTGGACCGTGACATCTATGTCAGTACCTTCGCGTACCACAGGTTGGCGATGTGGCAGGATCTTGAACGACTCCGGACCGACAGTGTATCGCATCCCCTCATTCTGGAGATGGCTGCGTCTCAAGGACAACGGGAAGTATCGACGGAAGTCGGGTCTGCCCCGCCGCCCAGCCTCTTCCCCCCCGACGCGGAGTTGTCGGGAGGCCGACTCGACGATGTCCTGGATCTCCGCGATCAGTTCACCGTCATGAACGCGGATTTCAGTCAACTTCAAGCGGTCGAAGCCTCTCGAAGTGGGCAGAACATGGTGATTCATGGGCCTCCGGGAACGGGCAAAAGTCAGACGATTACCAACATAATCGCTGCGTTAATCGCCGACGGCAAACGGGTCTTGTTTGTCAGCAAAAAGCGGGCCGCCCTGGACGCCGTAAAGAGAAACCTCGAAGAGTGCAATCTTGGGATCTTTTGTCTGGCGTTGCACTCGAAGTACGCAAAGCGAGCTGCAGTTTACGAACAGCTCGGAGAATCGGCGTCGGTCGACGCGCGTGGGCGCCGCGTGAGACCTGATCGGGTGGACCACCTGTCGGATTTGCGGCGCACCCTGAATGAGCGCGTCAGAGCCCTCCACAGACCACGTGAACCGCTCGGCCGGAGCGTCTACGAGATGTCCGGTATCTATGCTGCCGTCCGGCACCTGCCATCGTTCGAATTTGAGGGTGAGTGGATCTCGGATCTCGATGAAAATCAGTACAAGGCTCTGACCGAACTGGCCGACGGTTTTGTAAAGAGGCCGCGTGAGTTTCGTGAACACGAGACCAGTCGCTGGCGACCGCTTCGAACGACGACTGATGACTTGAACACTCGCGAAGAGATCCGAAGAGACCTCGTCGAGATTCAGAATGACATCGAACGGTTGAGAGGAAGCAACCTGGACGTGGCACAAACGTTCGGCTTGCCTGAACCACGGAACGGGGTCGGCCGAGAAAGCTTGGCGAAACTGTGCACGCACATGATGTCGGCGCCCGGAATCCTACGATTGTGGCTGGAACCAGGTAATGCGCTGGACTTTCTCGGGCAGGTCCAGGCTGCAGAGAAGATCTGCGATGAGCGGCATCGCCTCAAGGGGCGCATTGCGTCGCTGTTTGGTGAAGATGGCGAATGGCCCGACTTCGAGAACTTGGAGGAAACACTCCAGGCGATTCTTGAGCCCGAGAAGGCGTCAGCCATTGCGCTTCTCGCGGGAGAGGATTGGGAGCTCCAATCCACCGAGGAGTTTCTCGCAAAGTGTGTCGTTCTGAACAAGCTCGACTCCGAACTCCGGCATCTCCAGAACGTCATAGCAGAAGCAACAAATCTCCTCGACGGGTCGTCCTGCGACACGTGGGATGAGATTGGTCACATATGCCACATTGGAGCAACCATAGTCGACTTGTGTCCAGTTCCCGAGGACTGGTTCGTTGGCGGCTCTGCTGCCCTTGCGGAGTTTTCCAGCCTCAGGGCCCTGGCGATGGAGCTCTCCAAGACCGAGCAAGATCTCGCCAATGCATTCGATGATTCCTTTATAGATTGGGTCGATGAGAACCTTGCGGCCCGATACCGGACCGACTATCAGAGTGCCCTTCGGTTTTTCCGACTCCCATACTGGAAGGATCGGCGTTCGATTCTGGAGCATATGCACAGACCGTTCGAGATATCGGCTGAAGGCTCGCTCAATTCCATCGATTCAGCCCTGAAGATTCAGCGGATGCGAAGGGTGTGGGCCGACCGAATAGCTAACATCACGAATCTGTATGGCACGCGTTTCAGCGGGATCGAAACGGACTGGGAGAGTGTAGAGACCGCAGTTCGTTCGACCGTTGATCTGGTCACTGCATGGCGCGGGGACCTCCAAATGCTGAGGGGGTTGTTGACGGATCGTACGCGTGCCCATTCACTTCGACAGGTTCTCGATGATGTCAAGTTGGGAGTGCAGGCTGTCAAAGACTCACTCGGTGACCTCGGGGATCGGCTTCTTCCTGCCGAACTGAACTCGCTGTTCGAGCTTCTCGAAGCCGGGCTCCCGCCGTTGGACGTCATAGCTGAAACCATCCGCGCCATAAAACCCGCAGAATCAGTGCCCCGCACTGTCGCATTGTTGTTCGTAGACATCAAGGATGGCGCTCGATTGCTGGACCTGGAGAAGGAGTTCGATCGGCGAACTCCGCAACTGGCGAAGTCGTTAGGCGTGCTGTTTCGTGGATACGAGACGGATTGGGACGAGGTGCTCCGTCGGCGAGGTTGGGCTGAGAAGCTGGTAGCGTTGACCGCGGACAACGTTCCACCCGAATTGGCGCAGCATTGTGAACGCCCCGAATCTTCGGACGCCTACCAGAAGCGGGCTCAATCGCTCAAGAGTGGCTTCGGGGAGGCTCTGTCAAAATACTTTGTTCCGGAAGAGTCCGAGTGGAAATCCTGGTTGGATGCTCCTTTCGATGAGCTGATCGATTGGATCGGATACCTGAGGGAACACGCAGCCCAGGCGGCGGATTGGAACGACTACCGCAGGTCCTGTGCGCGGGTGGACGAGCTGTTCGGGGCAGGAACAGTCGCGGCTATTAGAGAGCGCACGGATGACTCCGCAAACGTCCCGGGGATACTCCGTCGAGCGGTCTCAAGCGCGTGGTTGGGTCACGTCTTCGAGGTCGACCCTGCTCTTCGAGAGTTCTCGGTTGCGGCCCAGGAAACGATCCGTGATGAGTTTCGCCGGCTTGATGAACAGTTCCCATATGCAATGCGAGAGGAGGTTCGTCATCGATGTCTCAGCCGGTATCCGGCCCGACTCTCGCCGGCTAAAGACGCCGTGCAGATCGGGGTGCTTTACGGGGAGCTCATGAAGAAGCGTCACCAGATGCCGCTACGGCAGCTCTTTGAGGAATCGCCGCTGGTGGGAGACTTCAAGCCCTGCTTCTTGATGAGTCCACTGGCAGTAAGTCAGTTCCTGCCTCTCGAGCCGGGCTACTTCGATGCCGTTATCTTCGACGAGGCTTCTCAGATCTCACCGGCGGAGGCCATTCCTGCCATAATGCGGAGTTCCCAGGTGGTGGTTGTCGGCGATCGCAAACAACTCCCGCCCACCAGCTTCTTCCGTCGAGCCGAGGCCGATGAGTCCAATGAAGAAGAGGGGGATGGGGAAGACTCACAGGTGGGCATGGAGAGTATTCTCGACGCGATGGTTGGGTTAGCAGGCCGAGGATGCGTCACCGAGCAGTACCTGAAGGTACACTACCGTTCCAAGTGCGAATCGTTGATTCAATTCTCCAACCACACGTTCTACTGGAATCGTCCACTCCTCGTTTTTCCGGGTCCGCAGCCGGCGCACGTTTCGAAGGCATTGCGGGACGTGTTCGTGACCGAAGGGCGTTATGAGCCCGGGCGGGGTGTAAACCCGGTTGAAGCGGAGAGCGTCGTCGATCTCGTTTTCGAGCTGATGGACCGATATGGAGAAAGCCAGAGCCTTGGTGTCGTCGCGCTGTCGCGGGCGCAGTCGGATCTCATTCAAGAGCGCATAAGTATTCGCAGGGAGGCTGTTCGTCATCTTGATGGTTGTTTTACACATGAGCTGGCTGAACCATTTTTCGTGAAGAGCCTTCAAAACGTGCAAGGAGATGAGCGGGATCACGTGATCCTGACGATCGGATATGGTCCTTCGGTATCCGGAGGCGCGACACCCGATCGATTCGGTCCTATCAGCACTGAGGGCGGGGGAAGGCGGCTCAACGTCGCAATCAGCCGGGCCCGAAGGACCATGACGTTGGTCCATTCGCTGAAACCATCAGACATCACGACCCAGTCCGACGGCGCGAGACTCTTACGTGCCTACATCGAGTACGCAGCCAGCCCGATTGATTTCTTCGCGAAGCATGTCCGCGTTGACCCGGCCGCGGAACCCGAATCCCCGTTTAAAGAGGCGGTACATGCCGCACTCACGGAGAAAGGGTTTACGGCAGATCCCCAGGTTGGCGTTCGAGGCTCCCTCGTCGATGTTGCCGTGCTTTCGGAAGATGGCACGCGTTATGTTCTGGGCATCGAGTGCGACAGTGGCACCTCGAATGCAACGCCTGCTGCTCGGGATCGAGATTGGCTGAGACAATCCGTTCTCGAGAGTCTGGGTTGGAAGATTCACCGTGTCTGGTCCACCGCATGGTTCCACAACCCCGAAGCTGAGTTGGCGCGGATCGAGAGTGCGATTGAGCAAGCAACGGTAGGGTCCCAGCAACCGGTTTTCGATCGGCCAGCCGCCAAGGCCAGCAGTCCCCGACCGGCCGAAGCTAGTGGTCCCCGTCAAACAGACTGTAACTTATCGAGCTTCTTTCGGGCACGTTGAACTTTTTCAAGAATATCGGAAGCCGTTGCGGTCCAAATGAAGGGCTTCGGGTTCTGATTGTGACCCCCGACATATTCCTCCACGGCCTGGATTAGCTCAGGAACCGAATGGAAAACCCCGCGCCGAAGCCGTTGTTCGGAAAGATCCCGGAAGAAGCGTTCGACCATGTTCAGCCAGGATGCACTGGTCGGTGTGAAGTGCACATGAAAGCGCGTGTTGCGCTTCAACCAGTTGACGACTTTCTGATGTTTGTGCGTGGCGTAGTTGTCGCAAATGATATGGATCTGTTTGTCTTTCGGCACGGAACGTTTGATCTGATTGAGAAACCGGATCCATTCCTGATGACGATGCTTCGGCATACAGGTCCCGATAATCGAGCCGTCCAGCGTATTGAGCGCGGCGAACATCGTGGTCGTCCCGTTGCGTTTGTAGTCGTGGGTGAGGGTGCCGCACCGCCCCTTCTTCAGAGGTAACCCGGGTTGCGTGCGGTCCAGGGCCTGCATCTGGCTCTTCTCATCGCAGGACAAAACAATGGCGTTTTCCGGAGGGTTCAGATACAAACCGACCACATCCTCCAACTTCTCGACAAATTGTTTGTCGTTGGAAAGTTTGAAGGTGCGTGCCAGATGAGGCTTCAAGCCATGAGCCCGCCAGATTCTCCCTACCGTGGAGTCGCTGACGCCGGTTGCCCTGGCCATCAAGGACCGGCTCCAGTGCGTGGCGTTCGGAGGCTTCCCTTCGACCGTCTTCTTCACGATCCGGGCCCGCTTCCGGCGGCCGATCGAGGGAATCCGTCCACTGCGGGAAGCGTCCTTTTCGATTCCCCCGAGGCCATCTTCAACGAAACGATCGCGCCAACGTCCGGCCTTTTGACGAGTGATGTCCAACTTGGCAGCGATCTCCTGATTGTCCAGACCCCCGGCGGCCAGCAAGACAATTCGAGATCGTTCCGCCAACCGGACCGCCACACTGCGGCTTCGGCTCAGTCGCTCCAGTTCCTTCCGCACAGGAATGTCCAATTTAATCGTCGGTGCTCTCCTCATATATACTCAGACGTAGGAAAGCTGAATAAGTTACATTAACTGTGACGGACTACACTAGCAGGGAACCCGGCCGGCGGTAACAGGTTCAACGATTCCCTTCAGTTCACGGTCTTGTTTGACGCCCGGAAGTGTTCGCTCGACGGCCTGCGGCCGCGCGCGGGTTGACATAACGCCCATACGACGACACTGTCAGTACTGCCATAGTCGTCAGACCCTGCTTATACGCTTATCCGCCCGAACCGCTACACAACGCTCCATCTAGGGCGAGAACATCTACGATGTGCAACGTTGGATGGGGCACACGTCGGTCCAGGTAACGATCGACATTTACGGCATCCCATGACCGACCACGGGCCGCAGGCTGCAAGGAAGACGGACGCGGTTTTACTTTCCGTCCGAGAAGGCGGCCGCCGATTGAGATTCTCCGAGTTGTTAGATTTCTGTTAGATATCGGGCCATTTCAAGACCCCATCTGATGGCTAAGTTGTTGATACGCCCGAGAGGATTCGAACCTCCGACCTCTGGTTCCGGAGACCAGCGCTCTATCCAGCTGAGCTACAGGCGCGCGTTTCGTACGTTATTCTTGTATCGTATTTCCTCCGGACGCGCAACAGCGCCTCCTCTGCCGTTTTCTCGAGACTCCAACCTGGATGTTGCTTCGGGATGCCAATCTGGCACGCCGCTCGACGTCCCGGCCCGCGTCTTGGTCAGTACGACATCCGGTGTCCGAGGAGCTATCCGCATGCCCTTGGCCGGCTGGGTAACCTTCATATTATCAGTGTGATGCAGAGGTCGTTCCGAAGCATCTATGGCACCCTGGTTGCAGCCTCTATCGGTGGCACGACGATTGACGTGCACCGCCAGGGGGGGTGGTCATGACGTTAGCCGTACAAGCTTCAAACAGGATCGGGCCCGACCTCGGAAAGAAGAACTTTGCAAGGTACCTGCATTCGGTCTTTGGCGCGGGCGCGGAAATCGTCAGCATCGTACCTATCGGCGAACAATCTACCGACGAGGACTTGAAACAGTCCGGGTACGGGGCGCCTATCAAAGTGACCTACCGCCTGGACGGGCTCGTGCGTCATGCCGTGTTCGAAACCGTCCATGCCGGACCTTACGGTCACTAGACTTTGGGCGACCGTGCCCAGCTCCTCCTGTCGGCTCATGAAACTTTTGGCCGGCTCCCCCTGCATGCTCGATCATTGGACGTCGGCGCTCTGGAGTATAACGGTAACCTCCTGTCGCTTGGAGACGTCGACGAGTTCTTTGTTCTGGTCGAGCATGTGGAGGGAGTTGGCCACAACGAAGATTTGTTCCGAATGCGGGACGAGCCTGCCTTGACCGATCTGGACGTGGCGCGCTCGGACGCCCTCTGCGATTATCTGGCGGAGATCCACCGCGTTCGCCGGTTCGATTCAGGTTTGTACGCCAGACGAATCCGTGAGCTGATGGGGTATGGCGAGTGCATCATGGGGATCACTGACGGGTATCCGACCGGCCACGCGTTCATCGACCTCAAGTTGCTCGAAAACATCGAGCACCGTGTCCTGTCATGGCGTTGGCGTCTGAAGGACTACACGCACCGGTTACGTCAGGTTCATGGAGATTTCCATCCGTGGAACATTCTGTTCCAGGAAGGTGCAAAGTTCCGTGTCCTGGACCGTTCGCGGGGAGAATGGGGCGAGGCCGGGGACGACGTGAGTTGCCTGACCATCAACTATCTATTCTTCTCCCTCCAGCGGAGCGGGCGCCTGGAAGGGAACTTCGAGGTTCTGTTCAAGCGCTTCTGGGCAAGATACCTCGAACACACCGGCGACCGGGAAGTGCTCTCGGTCGTGGCGCCCTTCTTCGCTTTCAGAGGACTGGTCATTGCCAGTCCGGTCTGGTACCCGAACCTTTCGGAGACGACCCGCCGCCGGATCTTCTCCTTTATCAGGAACGTTCTTGACGATGACGTATTCGACCCGAACAAAGTCAACGAATACTGCGAAGCCTGAAAACCATCAGGGTTTTGCGATCTGGATCACCGGATTGCCGGCATCGGGCAAGTCGACCGTAACGGCTGCGCTGGCCGACATGCTGCGGTCGAGGGGGCTCGAGGTCGCGGTTCTGGAATCGGATGTCCTGCGCCGGGTGTTCACGGCCAAGCCCAGTTACGAGGAGGATGAGCGGGAGTCGTTCTACAATTCCGTCGCTTTCATTGGAGAGATGCTTACCCGGCACGGGTTGACGGTCATTTTCGATGCCACTGCGAACCGGCGTCGATACCGGGAGCGTGCTCGCAGCAGGATTCCACGATATCTCGAAGTCCATGTCGACTGCCCACTCGAGGTGTGTGTCGAGCGTGACCCGAAGGGCATCTACCGTAGCGCGATGGATGGACAGTCCGAGACCGTGCCGGGGCTCCAGACTGCCTACGAAGCGCCCACGGATCCCGACGTTGTTGTCTACGGCGACATTGAAATCCCCGCGCGCGGGGGAGCGTATTTTGGCTAAAATCGTCCAGAAGGGGTACCTTGAAGAATAGACTTCGGCAGGAGGACGGATTTCCTGGACTTGAAGATCGACAATGTTGTCCCGACCCGGTACTGGCATCAACTCGATGACGGACGGGTTCAGTGTGACCTCTGCCCGCGTTACTGTTGCCTGCATGAAGATCAGCGAGGATTTTGTTTCGTTCGCGCCCGCGCCGGAGACGAGATCGTCCTGACCACGTACGGTCGGTCGAGTGGTTTCTGTATCGACCCGATCGAGAAGAAGCCCCTGAACCATTTCCTGCCCGGCTCTCCCGTCCTTTCCTTCGGCACCGCCGGCTGTAACCTCGGATGTCGTTTCTGCCAGAACTGGGACATCAGCAAGTCCCGCGAGTTCGACACGCTGGCATCGGCGGCAGGTCCGGAAACCGTCGCCCGTGCCGCGAAGGATCTGGGTTGCCGGAGCGTTGCTTTCACGTATAACGATCCGGTCATCTTCATGGAATATGCCGTCGACATCGCGAAGGAATGTCACAAGCTGGACATTCGTACGGTTGCGGTGACGGCGGGCTACATTTGCGAAGAACCGCGGGCAGAATTCTTCCGGTACATGGATGCGGCCAACGTCGATCTGAAGGCGTTCAGCGAAAGTTTCTATTCGGGTATCTGTGCCGGTCATCTCCAGCCTGTTCTCGACACCCTGATCTACCTGAGGCGCGAGACCGACGTCTGGTTTGAACTGACTGATCTGATCATCCCGACCGATAACGATTCGGATGACGAACTCGATCGGATGACTCGTTGGGTGGTGGATGAGTTGGGCCCCGACACGCCGATGCATTTCACGGCGTTTCACCCGGACTGGAAGATGCAGGATCGGCCTCCCACGTCGCTCGAGGCGTTGAAACGGGCACGGGACATCGCCATGAAGAATGGTCTCCGATACGTTTATACAGGCAACGTCCACGATCCGGACTCGGGCAGCACATACTGTCACGATTGTGGCCGGAAGTTGATTGGCAGGGACTGGTACGAACTGGGCGAATGGAACCTGGACGGGGAAGGGAAGTGCACCGGGTGTGGGACGAAGTGCCCCGGCGTTTTTGACGGCCCGGCGGGGAAGTGGGGAAGTCGTCGGCAGCCTGTGAGGATTGAGAGCTACGGCGCTTGAACGGGAATCAGTCCAGGGTTTTCTTGAAGCGTAGCGTGCTGAAAGTCAGCACCACGATTCCGATCACGGCAAGAGCCGAGATCTGCGGCCACAGGATCGAAACGCCGACCCCCTTCAGAAAAATTCCACGGACGATTTCGATGAAGTATCGGATGGGATTCACGTACGTCAGGTACTGGACCGACGTCGGCATGCTGCTGATCGGGAAGGCGAATCCGCTCAGCAGGAACATCGGGAAGAACATGAAGAAGAACGTCATCATCGCCTGTTGCTGGGTGCTGGATATGGTGGAGATGAAAAGGCCCGCGCCCAGTGTCGTCATCAGGAAAACCACGGCACAACCCAGGAGCACGATGAAGCTGCCCCGAAACGGGACCTGGAACACGAACATCGCGAACGTCGACAGCAACACGACTTGAAACATACCGATTGAAGCGAACGGCAGTGTCTTGCCCAGCATGAGTTCCAGCGGCCGGATCGGTGTGACCATCAGTTGTTCCATCGTGCCGATTTCTTTCTCTCTGACGATACTCAGCGCAGTCAGCATCACCGTGACCAGGGCAATGATGTTCACGACCACGCCCGGCACGAAATAGTTCCGGCTTTTGAGCTCGGGATTGAACCAGACGCGGCTCCGAACGTCGAGCCGCGGTCCGGTATTTCGGACATCGCTTGCGGTGGGGGGCTGCCTCGCAGCGAAACGGCCGACCACCCTTGTGGCATAGGATGACACCAGCGCTGCCGTGTTGGAATTGGTACCGTCGACGAGAATCTGAATCGATCCGCCCTGGCCACGATGGACGGCGCGGCTGAAGCCGGAGAGGATTCGCACGACAGCTACTTCCGGACCCGTGTCGAGTATCTCCTGGACCTCCTGGTCACTTGCGGGGTAGCGCGTCAACGTGAAATTTGGAGAACCCTCGAATTCCGCACCGAGCTCGCGGCTTAGCGGCGTCTTGTCCAGATCCATCCAGCCGATCCTGGCGTTTTCCACGTCCAGGTTTACGGCCAGTCCGAAAATAATCATCTGTACAAGCGGAGGCATGATCAGGATGAACCGCATGCGGGGCTCCCGCAGCGCCTGGATGAATTCTTTTCGGATGATGACTCTGAGTCGTTGCCACATGGGTTTGCCTACGCCAGTTTGCTCCCGACTTTCCGCGTTGCCGCGACGAACACGAAGGCGCTGTAGAGAATCAGAAATCCTATTTCCAGGAACAGGACTTCGGTGCCGACGCCTTTCAGGAAAATGCCTTTCAGGATCGTCACGAAATAACGGGCCGGAACAATGTGGCTGATCACTTGAATGACTTCCGGCATGTTCTCGATCGCGAATATAAAACCGGACAGCAGGAAGGCCGGCAGGAACGAGCTCATGATTCCCATCTGGAACGCCAGCAGTTGGGAGCGTGCGATGGCCGAGAGCAGAATGCCCCAGCACAGAGATCCGAACAGAAACACGCAGGTGGTCGTGAACAGCAGGAGCAAGTTGCCGCGCAGCGGGACATCAAAAACAAACAGTCCGACCGTGACGGCCGTTGCTGCGTTTACCAGGCCGAGTATGAAAAACGCGACCATCTTGCCGAGGACCATTTCGGACGGTCTCAAAGGGGTCGACAGGATCTGTTCCATCGTACCCATTTCCCACTCCCGGGCGATCGTCAGGGACGTGAGTAGCGCGGAGATGATCATCAGGATGACGGCGATCAGGCCCGGTATGATGAAGTTCTTGGATTCGAGTGTGCTGTTGTACCAGACACGCACCTCCGGCTCGATGGGCGAGCGTGGAGAGCCGCCCTTATCGTTCAACTGTAACGAATGAGTCGCCAGGATTCCGTCCGCGTAGCCGAGGGCGATCGATGCCGTGTTGGAATCGCTGCCGTCGAAAACCAGTTGCACGGCTGCTTCTCGTGACCGGGCCAGATCTTCGGAGTAGTCCCCGGGGATGACCACAGCGAGCAATGCTTCGCCCCGATCAATCCGGATCTCGATTTCTCGATAGCTCGTGACAACGTCTTGAACCGTGAAGTACTTCGAACTCTCGAAACGGTCCAGGAGTTCGCGGCTTTGAGGACTGCGATCTGCATCCAGGACCACCGTTGGGATTTCGTCTACGTCGAGCGAGAGCGCGAACCCGAACAACAGGAGCATTGTGAACGGTATGGCCAACGCCATAATCAGGCTTCTGGGATCGCGGATGATGTGTACGATCTCCTTACGGGCGACAGCACGTGTGCGGCGGAGGTTCATGACGTTCTGCGCTCCTCGTCTTCGATCATCGCCACGAAAACGTCTTCCATCGATGGTGAGATGACCTCAAGTTTGCGAATGTCTATGCCGTCGGTGGCCAGCGCCTGGCGGATTGCGGGTTCGGCACTGGTCGCGTCCTCGACGGTCAGGTGCAGGCCGCTCCCGAATACGGCCACGTCGAGGACTTCATTCCTCTGGTCGAGAGCTTTCATGCTGCCGAGCAGATCTGTCGATTCCAGTTGCATCAGTGTCCGTGTCTTGAGTTCTTTCTTCAATTCCGGAGCCGTGCCCAGCGCGATAATTCGTCCGCGGTGCATCAGGGCGAGGCGGTGACAGTTCTCGGCCTCGTCCATGTAATGCGTCGTGACGAACACGGTATGGCCGTCTTCGGAGAGCTTGTATATCAAGTCCCAGAAGCTTCGGCGTGCGATTGGATCCACACCTGAGGTCGGTTCGTCCAGGAAGAGGATGGAGGGTTCGTGGAGGATGGCGCATCCGAGGGCGAGGCGCTGTTTCCAGCCGCCGGGCAGAAGGTGTGTCATCGTGTTTTGCCGATCTCCGAGTCCGGCCAGTTCGAGGACATAGTCACGCCGTTCGTTCATGCGGGCTTGCTCTACGCCATAGATCCCGCTGAAAAAGTCGATGTTCTCTCGCACCGAGAGATCGTCGTAGAGCGAGAACTTCTGGGACATGTAGCCGATGTTCCTCTTGATCTGTTCAGACTCCGTGGCCAGATCGAACCCCCCGACATTGGCCCGTCCACTGGTCGGCGTCAGCAGGCCGCAGAGCATTCGGATCGTCGTTGTCTTTCCCGCTCCGTTCGAGCCGAGAAAGCCGAAGATCTCACCTGGCTGAACCGAAAAGCTGACGTTGTTGACGGCGACGAAGGAACCGAAGCGTTTGACCAGGTGTTCGACTTCGACTGTGGCGGCCTGGTGCGTGGTCATGCCGTCGTCCTTTGGCGAGAGGCTTTCTGTACCTCGGTGATGAACACGTCCTCGAGGGATGGGTTTTCAAGCTCGTGGCCCTCCTCGACGATCGACGCCTTCAGTCGATCCGGCGCGTCGCAACGGATGAGCCGTCCTTCATGGATCAAGCCCACACGGTTGCATCGCTCGGCCTCGTCCATGTACGCGGTCGTCACGAAAACGGTGAGTCCGTCTTTGACCAGTGCGTAGAGGATGGCCCAGAAGTCCCGTCGGGAAACGGGATCGACTCCGTTGGTCGGCTCGTCGAGAAAGAGGATTTCCGGCCGATGCAGCAGCGTGCACATCAGGGCCAGTTTCTGCTTCATGCCACCGGATAGCTGGCCACCCCGCCTGTCACGGAATGGCGTCATGCGGGTCATCCGCAGGAGTTCCTCGCCGAGCGTTTCTCGCTGGTCGCGGTGGATTCCGAACAGGTCGGAATAAAAGTCCATGTTCTCGTCAACCGTGAGGTCGGGGTAGAGTCCGAACCGCTGGGCCATGTACCCGATTCGATCCTGAACGGCGGCAACGTCACTCCGGACATCGTGACCGGCCACCTCGATTTCCCCCTCTGTCGGGTCGATCAAACCGCAGAGCATCCGGAGCGTCGTCGACTTGCCCGCGCCGTCTGGCCCCACCAGCCCGAAAATCTCCCCACGCTCCACATCCAGGCTCAACCCGTCAACAGCCGTGACCCCCCCGAATCGCCGCGTACAGTTTTGAATTGAAATAACCCTCATCTTCCTATTTCGGGGACGGAGGCGAAACTCTCGTAATCACGGTGATATGAACAGTTAGTCGAATTGTGTGGGTCCCCGTGATTCGGGGACGGAGGCAAATTCGGACAACTATTGCGTTATGAGTCAACTAACAAAATAAGGGTCTTCCGCAGAATTTGTGGGTAAAA
>CBDCFM010000002.1:0-36394 GCA_965216035.1 Terriglobia bacterium | reverse complement strand
AGTGCATCCTGGCTGAACATGGTCGGTTCAACGTGCCCGAAAGAAGCTCGATAAGTTACAGTCTGTTTGACGGGGACCACTAGCAAGGAAGGAGATTTTTAGGGATGTCCTATCAACAGGCTGGGAAGCGTCAGGAGCCTGATCGATACTCCCAGGACCGTTTGATCAATGACGGAAGTATCGATTTTAACGAACTGAGTCGCGCTGAGGTAGATCGGCTGGTTGCCGAACAGAGCGACGCGCCTATTACGCGACTGCTCCATACAGAGGTTAGGTACGAGACAACCGACCACTGCAATGCCACCTGTATCATGTGCCCGCGTGATTTGCATGAGCACGGACGTGAACATGGGGTGATGGCGTTTGATGAGTACGCATCCAGCATCGACGAAATAGTCCCAATGGGTGCCCGAAAGGTCGTTCTTACCGGTTTTGGAGAACCCTTGATGGACTCGACCCTGAGTCAAAAGGTCGCCTACGCACACGATCGCGGGCTGAGCACCTATCTGATCTCGAACGCTTCGCTGCTCGATGACAAGCGGGCGAGGGGGTTGATTACCGCAGGACTGGATGAACTTCGCGTGAGCGTTTATGGTACGCGGCCGGAGACGTACAACGCCGTCATGAAAAAACTGGATTTTCACCAGACAATACAGAATCTGATGAGTTTTTTGAAGCTGCGTGAGGAACTCGGTTCGAAGACTCCTAAGCTGCAGGTCTCCTACCTGGTTCTGAAAGAGAACGAGGAAGACACCGATGCTTTCCGCGAATACTGGGAACCCCTGGCGGACGCGATCGAGATCTGGAAACCTCACAACTTCGGTGACGGTCGTAACTACCGTGAGCGTCACCAGACTCCGGAATCGAAGACCACCTGCGGTCGCCCGGAAAACGGTCCCTTGCAGATTCAGTGGAACGGTGAGGTCGTTCCTTGCTGCTACGATTACAACAATCAGATTGTTCTAGGCAATGCGTTTACGACACCCATTCTCGAGATTCTAGACGGCAAGAAGTACAGGATGTTGCGGATGGCTCATCGCACCAAGAAGTTTGGGTTGTTTCCCTACTGCGACCAGTGCGACCAACTTCTCCCGCGCGCCGATGCTCTGGTATACACGAACCGTCACAATCTTTCAGCAGAAGAGGCCGTCAAGCTTTCAAATACAGATCTGTACAATCTGGTAGACGCAAAGGACATCAGTTCGAAATCCGTGAGTAGGAAGTATGCCGATGGTCTGGCCGTCTTGCGAGATTGATCGTTCTCATACCCATTCGACATGAGTGCCGGTTTTCAACCTAACGCTTCTGAACAGAAGCCGTCTCCTCCCGACGAGGCGACCGAAGGGATACTCGACGAAATCCGACGGGTCCTGGCCATCGAGATCGAGGGGTTGCAGTGCATTCACGATAGGGTCGGGCCAGAGTTCGCACGGGCTGTGGAGGCGATCAACGGTTGCGACGGCAAGGTGGTTGTGACGGGTGTTGGCAAGTCAGGAATCATCGCTTCGAAGGTTGCAGCGACTCTAACGAGCACTGGGACGGCGGCGGTTTTCCTTCATCCATCCGAGGCCCTTCATGGAGACGTCGGAATCGTTCAAAGTGGAGATGTGGTCATTGCCTTAGGAAAAAGTGGGGAAAGCACGGAACTGATCGGGCTGCTGACGGTTTTGAAGACGATCGACGTTACCCTGATTGCGCTCACCGGAGTGCCCGGCTCCACTGTTGGACGAATGTGCGACATCTGTGTGAATCTGGAGGTTCCCCGCGAGGCATGTGTGCTGAATCTGGCGCCAACCGCCAGTTCCACAGCTGCCCTTGCCGTCGGTGATGCGATCGCCGTTGCCTTGATGAAGCTCAAGAAGTTTTCGGTAGACGAGTTCGCCCGGCATCATCCGGGAGGGCAGTTGGGCAAACGGCTGACGTTAACGGTCTCGAAAGTGATGCGGAGCGGGAAATTTAATCCTGTCGTATTTCGTGGGGATTCAATCAAGGTGATGCTGATTCGAATTACGGAAGGACAGGCCGGAGCGGTGTCAGTAGTGGATGAAAACGGTTGCTTGTGCGGGATCGTTACTGACTTCGATATCCGTCGCGTTCTTGAGGAGGAGAAAAGCATCTTTGATTTCTCCATCTCGGAATTGATGAATTCCAATCCGAGCGCGATCCTGCAGACTGAAAAGGCGTGGGATGCTTTGAACGTCATGGCCACCCGAGAGAAAAGGACGTCGGTTCTTCCCATCGTCGATGAGGGAAACCGTGTTGTCGGTATCCTTCACCTGGCCGATTTGCTCGCAGCCGGAATCTAGTTCACGGACGCTCGGGAGTATAGGAACAATAAGCGCTCTCACGAAATAGATTCCAGCTGAAAGTATCCTCGTGGAGTGGCTTCAGGCGAATAGTGGTTACGAGGACCGCAACCGAATCCGAAGCGACTTCGGCCCGGAAAACTCCCGCCTGCGACGCTTTGCCGTCGGCATTCTCAAGTCTTTTCAGAAACCCCTCAATCGATCGCCCAATTGATGCGCAAGCTCTCGTTCAGTACGCGCCTTGTCTTCGACTACTTGAGGATGACCAAAAATTCAATCCTCAGATCATGCACTTTCTGAGAATAAATTTACCGTGGACACGGGTCAGCCGTCGTTGACGATTCGAACATCACGGACGAGACTTGCGGTAAACTGATTTGTCGTGGTCGCCCGGTCGCGTAGCGGTCAAGAGCAGGTCCAGAACGGTGCAACGCATACGGTCGATACCTAATCAGATTATCGGCTTTCCCAGCGAGGACTTGCGGGACAGCATGAAGGCGTGGGAGAAGCTTGAGATCGTGGTGCAACCCTGTCCAAGCGGATCGAGATAGCGAAACCGGCGATAACTGGAACTGGCCCGTTCGGTTTAACATCCCTTAGCTCAAGAACTTGCCCCGATCCTATCTGTGGCTCGCTGGATTGTCTGTGTCTTGAGCGAACGCCTCCGATCCATTCTTGAACTTGTTTGATTGCGTCTCCTCGATCGCCTGGTCCCGCGGTGGCTACGATACCCTACGAGTTTGACCGAGTTGCGGAGGCGCTCAATGAAGTCAGGCTGAAGTGTCCCACCCTGCCTGTTCTGTCGATTCTGTGGATTCACCCGAAGCACCCAGTTCATCCTGTGCAGCGGGCACTCATGTCGGGACTGGACGTCGAGCCAGGCGGCCTGGACAGTCTGGGCGGATCGCCTTTCGTCGATCTCGCTCGTCGGATGAGCCGAAGCAAGTGGGTTTTGGCGCGTGCGTTTATCTGTTTGATCAACGCGTTTCGGCTCTGCGGTAAGTTGATATCTCTGCAGTGGCGCTTTCGGCGTCCGATTCGGGAACTGCGAGCTCATCCATTCAGCATAGTCGTCAAGACCTGGTGTTTTGGACCCAGACGGTTCGACGACGACGTGGATTTCTACTACGGTGATCTTCAGTCTCGTCTGAGCCGTCGGGGGGTGTCGATGCTGCTTCTGTGCGGTGACACCACCGAATCGGACTGGAATCAATTCGCCCAGGCTCACGTCTCCACTTCCGACAAGGCGCGTTTGCCTGAACTATGTCTCGTGCCCTGCTGGGCGCCGCTTTGGATGGCGTTCGACCAGATCCGGACCGTTTTCAAACTGCGGAAACTAAGAAGCGAAGAATCAGACGCTCTCACCGCCCGAGTTCATCGGTTCGTTTCCCGGGATTGCGTTTCCCCCGTAGTCACACAGACAGGCCTTTACTTTTGGCTTGGCCAGGCGGTCGCGAAGACCTGGGACCCGCGTGTGTTGTTGACGCTTTACGAAGGCCACGGGTGGGAGAAGGCGATGTGGTGGGGGGCAAAGCTTGAATCTCGTCGTTGCCAGACCGTGGGTTATCAGCACACGGCCGTGTTTCCGGAAGCTCTGTCGCTGACGAAACCTTTTGTCGACGTTCCCGAGAGATCCTTGCCGGACCTCGTACTGGCGCTTGGAGAAGAAACCGCCACACTGATGCGCGACGGTCACGTCGGCCACGGCGCCCGGGTCATGCGATTCGGGAGCTTCCGTGAGCAGGGACCCGTCGTTGACGCTCCGTCCGGGCCCGGTGCGAGATGCGTTCTCGTGCTGCCTGAAGGAATCGGTTCTGAGATCGAACTCCTGTTTTCCTTCGCCTTCGAATGTGCCTCCGCTCTTCCCGGTTACACTTTCGTGCTGCGATCCCATCCCAATTGGCCGATGGAAAAGGCGTTGGGATTGGTTCCGACTGCGCTGCGGGATCGTCCAAACGTCGTGATTTCCGATCGAGACTCGATAGCCGACGACTTTCGAAGGGCTTCGGCGATACTGTATCGTGGTTCATCGACAGTCTTCTTCGGAATCCTGCATGGTTTACTTCCCGTTTGTCTGAAGACAGATTCGATGTGGGGTTCAGATCCGCTTTATGCCCTGGATTCCTGGCGACGAAGATGTACTTCAACGGAAGGTTTTGTACGGGAAATGGCTCGATACGAAAGCCGCTCGCCCGGGGATCTTGAAGCGGAGTGGCGGGGCGCCGTCCGCTACATCCGGAATTATGTCATGCCCGTCGGCGAGGAGAGCATCGATCGCTTTAGCGAGGCGACTGGCCTGACCGGGAGGGGCCGGTGACGCCATGAACTGTCTTATATTCGGTTTCGGCTACATGGGCAAGATTCACCGCCAGGTTCTGGCGAAACATCCCGACGTCGACCGGATCCTCGTCGTTGAACCGAATGCGGGTTCGGTGTCAACGATCTGATTTCGAGGGACGCTGGGATCCCGTGGCATGCGCCGCCAAGTTTGCCGTGAACGGCATCACTCCGTCTCTTGCCAAAGAACTGGGCCCGCGGGGAATCCGAGTTAACGCCGTGTGCCCCGTTTACGTGGAAACAGAGCAAATCCACGCCGTTCTTAAGGATTCCGCCGCCCCTCCTCATGGCGATCCCGTCGACAAGTACCTCGGGGAGTTCGCCGTCAGCCAAACCGCCCTGGGTCGTCTACCCACAGCAACTGAGGTCGCCGCCGTGGTCTGTTTCCTGGCGGGCAACGAATCGTCCGCTATCACCGGCCAGTGCTTGAACGTAGACTGCGGAACCCTCCCCCAATAAGACTAGTCTAGGGTTTCGGATCGCTCATTCTCCTTTCCCAAATGACCTCCAAGATCGTCGCCATCATCCCCGCCCGAATGGCGGCCAGCCGCTTCCCCGGAAAACCTCTCCTCCAGGTCGCCGGCCTTCCCATGATCGAACACGTTCGCCGCCGCGTGTCCTTGAGCGAAGCATTCTCCGACATTGCCGTCGCCACATGTGACCAGATGATCGCCGACGTGGTGCGGAGCCATGGAGGCCGGGTAATCATGACCTCCCCCGACCATGAGGCCGCCACCGACCGCGTCGCCGAAGCCATGACCCAAATCGATTGCACGCACGTGGTCAACGTCCAGGGGGACGAGATCCTCGTCCTGCCGGAAGATCTCCGAACAATGGTTCAAGCGATCGAGGATCGCCCGGACGCGCCCGCGTGGAACGCGGTTTCGAGGATCGAAAGTATCGAAGAACTGACCGACCAGTCAATCGTGAAGTGTGTCGTATCCAAAACAAATCGAGTGCTTTTCTGCACCCGCGATTTCGCCTTCCTCGGCTTCGACGAAGGCCCCTACGAACCAGTCCGCAAGATACTGGGCATCCTCGCCTACTCGAGTCCATTCCTGGTGCGCTACAACGCCATGGACCGCACACCCCTCGAACTTTTGGGATCGATCGAGCAGTCGCGCATCATAGAAAATGACATCGTGCTTCAGACTGTGGAATGGCCCCGAGGATACCCTGGAATCAACTATCCGCACGAAGTCGCTCTGGTGGAGAAATATCTCAAGGAGGACGAACGCCAGCGAGCCATCCTGTCTCGCATTTCATGACATGAACCGAAAAATCGTTTACGTCACCTTGTCCCAATTCTGCGACAGTGACGACAGCCCTCGCCGTCTGCTTCAGAATGCCGGCTTTGAAGTCCGTGAGAATCGAACCGGTCGGAGGATCACGAGAGAGGAGTTGCCGTCCGCTCTAGCCCAGGTCGACGCGGTGATCGCAGCCGTCGAGCCTTACGCCGCGGATCTACTGGAATCGTTGCCAAAGCTTCGGTGCATCAGCCGGTGCGGCATCGGCACGGATGCGATCGACCTCGCCGCCGCCCGCCGCCTGGACATTCCAGTTCTGACCACGATCGAGGAAGTCGTCGAACCCGTCGCACAGATGACGATCGCGATGATTCTCGCGTTGGCCCGAAATTTCCCCCAGCACGTGAACGACTTCCTAGCCGCCAGTTGGAAGAAACACACCGGCCACTTGCTGTCGGAATGGACCATCGGCCTTATCGGATTCGGAAGGATCGGGCGCCGCGTAGATGCCTTACTTCGACCGTTTGATTCGAAGATTCTGGTGTCGGACCCGGCATTGAATCCTAACGACGTGCCGGACCACGTCGACATCTGCTCTCTGGACCGACTGCTCGCCGAAGCCGACCTGGTTTCAATCCATGCCGGCAGAGACGCTGCCGCAGGTGTGTTATTCGGCTCCCCGGAATTTCATTTGATGAAGGAAGGAAGCCGCCTCGTCAACACGTCCCGAGGATACCTCGTCAACGAGGAAGCCTTACTCCAATCTCTCCAGTCCGGCCGCCTCTCATCCGCCGCCCTGGACGTATTCGAAAACGAACCCTACGACGGTCCCCTCTCGAAGCTGCCTCAAGTTCTCTGCACTCCCCACGTCGCCACCCTAACCACCGCCTCAAGAGCCGCGATGGAACTCCGATGTTCCAACAACGTGGTGGAGTTCTTCAAGACCGCCCAACACTCGACGTGAAGAGCATCATTTACTGGCTCAGGCAGGGGATGTTGAGGCTCGAGTCGAGACTTGAGAAATACATTCCTGTTTCGGTCAAGCCGGCCCTGCAACGACTCTATAAAGTGATTAACGATGCCGTGGATGCTCTGGTGGGCAGAGAAGAGATGGTCCCTCCCTGGTCGATGACTCGAACCGAGGCGCTCGAATACATTCGTTCCGGAGAGCAAATGAAGGACTACTTTGTCCGGTTCGGCGGCCTCGGGCCCAAGGATTGTGTGTTAGACGTAGGGTGTGGAACGGGTCGCTTGGCATTGCCCTTGACGAAGCTCATGTCTTCGGACGGGGAATACAGGGGCTTTGACACCAAGGTTGACGGGATCACCTGGTGCCGGAAGAACATCACGTCGTCATATCCAAATTTTCAGTTCCAGCACTGCCCGGTTTACAACAGTCACTACAACGCAGACGGGGGACTGTCGGCCGCCAGGTTCAGGTTTCCATACGAGGAGGCTTACTTCGATTTCGTATTCCTGTACTCGGTATTTACGCACATGCTCCCCCCCGACCTTGAGAACTATATTTCGGAGATCGCTCGGGTCCTTAAGCCGGGAGGGACCTGCTTTTCAAGCTTCTTCCTTGTGAATGAGGAGTCGGCCCGATTGATCCAATCCGGATCGAGCGGCCAGGCTTTCGTGCACCGAATCGAGGGGTGTTTGACGACGAACAAAGCCGACCCCGAGTCGGCGCTTGCCTATGAAGAAGAAACGGTTCGGGAATTGTTCCAGAAATCCAGTTTTCGCGTCGAGAGTCCCTATTACGGTTCCTGCTGCGGTCGGGCACAGTTCATCAGCTATCAAGACTTTGTCGTTGCACGAAAATCCGTGACCAAAATCCTCAGCTAGCCGGATACTCCGCCTCCCCAATCGCCAGATCACACGCCGCCAGTAACCAAATCTGATGCGTCATCTCCACGATGTTATAAGCCCGGCTATCCACCCAAAAATTCAAATCCCCAGACGTTCTCAACGGGTTGTCCGCCGCGAACCCGCTGAAGGTCGCCACCTTCAGTCCCTCGCCCTTCGCATATCTCGCCCCATTGACGATATTCGGCGACTTGCCACTGGAGGAGATCAAAATTACGAGATCTCCTTTGTCGGCATAAAACGACAGAGCCTTCTCCACCCACCGCTCATACCCATAATCATTCGCAAAACAGGTAATCATGCTTGGATCGCTAAAACAAACCGACCGCAGACCCGCGTTCTTCGTCAAATCCACCGCACAGTGACTCGCAATCGCCCCGCTCCCCCCATTCCCCCCAATCAGAATCTTCCCACCCGTCTCCGTCACCGTCCGCATATCATCCCTCAACTGGATAATCTGCCCCGACGCGTCCGACCCGAACAGCGACTGCCTATAGAGATCAAAGTAATCCGCCAACCACTCCCTATCCCCGCTCGATCCTGTACTCACTAATCCCCCCTCCCATCTGCGTAATCCGCGTAATCCGCTTAATCTGCGTAAAGACTCCCCACCCCTACCTGAATCGAACCGTAAAATTACTATTCACCGTATTCCCCGGATACGACTGCGCCAACGTAAATACGTTCCCACTCGTAAACGGTTGATTCATCGGTTCCGCATAAACCGTATACGTTCCCGCTTCCAATCCCTGGATCGTAAACTCCCCGTTCGGATCTGTAACAGCACTGGCCGTCGCCTGCCCGTTCGAATCCACCGCAACCACCAATGCTCCAAAAACGGCGACGTTCGCCGTTGTCCTCACCGTCCCACTCAACGCCCCGAAAGACGCAAACGATGTCGCAGGATAAATCGTCGAAATCCCGATGCGGTCGTCAACCTCCGTGTCGCGCGGAAAACTGGCACCCGCGACGACGGTCGGAAACATGGTTGAGGACAGGATGTTGGAATGGTCGAGACCCAGCAGGTGACCCACCTCGTGGGTGGCGACCGACGCCAGATCGAACGTGCCTTCCGGCGTGGTCTCGCTGGTGCTGTAGCTAGTCTGGGGGTTGAACATGATGTCGGCTTCGATGATTTGTCCGGGGAAGTCGATCGTCCGTCCAAATTCATCAAGCCCCGTGGTCGTAAAGGAGAACGTTCCGGTCAACCCGAGGGCAGTGGAGCTGAAATCCGCGGAAGTGACATTCGTCGTGATCACATTGATCTGATCAAACCCGGGTTTCACGGATACATTGGTTGAAGCCCCTTCAGTAAAACTGACCAAAGCAGTCGAGACTTCCACCCACTGCTGGAACGAATCCGTGAAAACGACGGCTTGTTCCCGCGACCCTGTGACGTTCGATCCCACAGTCGGATTCATTTGCCACGTAATCGGAAACGCACCCGTGGCCCACTTCACTGCGGTCACACTGCCGTCAATCAGATTCGTCTGAGGTATGTAAGCGGACATGGGAGTGGCCGCCACAAGAACTACGAGCAGAAGAAGCGTTTTCTTCATCGGACCAGCTCCCGGATCTTGTTCTTGAATTCTTCGAGCAGTACCTTGTTCACCACCGACGCCCCGCTCAACAACCCGGTCTTGGGATTCAACAGATCGACCCCGCTGATATTCGAAATCGCCGAGTCTTCCGCGATCACATATTTCCCCTGGTTGAGTCCGACGATCTGGAACGTCCCATTTCCGGAGTCTTCGAGGAAGACAATGACCCCCGCCCCCACATCGAACCCAGGCATGCCGGACACCGTCATCACCAGCGATCCCACGGTTCCCCCAAGCTGCTTGATCAACAGCGACCGCCGCGACTCTCCCTTCAAGATCTCGTCCACACCGATCGAAATATAAGTGTAGATAACTCTCCGATCGCTATCCCACTGACTATAGACAGCCTCAGCTCTCCCCTGAACAATCGTGTCCGCCCCGGCCACCAGACCTTCCAGATCCATCTGAACGACCACGCTCCCTAACAGAGAACCACAAGCCAACACCAATCCACCTACGGCTGCAGCAACCCACCCCGAACCTGACTGCCCACCGACACCTGTGATTCCATTCATAATTCTGATCCTCCTCGAGCCCGCCAACGTTCGACTGCCAAGCTAATCCGCCGTTCAGCCGCCTCCGTCCAAAAGCCAACAGGTAAAAACTACTTGATAATAATCCCTCCGGAAAGCACCGACGTATCCAGATTCGAATTCGTCACAATGACCGTCCGCGGCCCCATCGCCGCTGTCGCCGAGACCGAAACCGCGACAAACATGCCATTTCCCGTAAACGAAATGTTGGCGAACAACAGCCCGCCACCGCTCACGGTCAACGTCGATCCATTGGCCTGGCTGATCCCCGTACCGGATATGATCAGATCCGTCACTTGCCCCCGCGTTAGCTCCACGCTGCTGCTCGCGAACGAAATACCCGAGAACCGATCTCCCGCACCAATGGCGGTCAAGTTGAGAGTTCCGGCCGGCGCCGGAACATAGATATCGACTCCGGTCGTAGTCTGCCCGGCGGCAACCGTCACTGAACTCTGTACCAGTTCCGTAGAAAAAGCGGTTACCGCCAGAATCTGCGAGGTCGAACTTGCCCCTCCCGACTGCACAAGAACCGGCCCGCTGATCGCCGTCGCCGGCACGGTCACCGTCAGTGTCGTAGCGGTCGCTGTGTCGGCCGTAACGCTCGTCGTCTCGCTACTTGTCGTGAAGACGACCGTGTTGTTCGCGGCGGTCGAATCAAATTCTCCATTCAGGGTCAGGATTCCGCCTCGGGCAATCGTCGTCGGCGAGAGCGAATCCAGAGTCAAAGTTAAAGGGATGACGTCAATGGCGTCGCCGCTCTGGGAGAAGAACCCAAGGTTGCCTGAGGTCGACGCGCTGGAACCGCCGAACAGTATGAATTGCGTCGACCAGCCACCACCGTCCGCAAAGTGAGGGAACAGTTGCTCGGCTGTCGATGCCGTGGCGTTTTCGTCGACGGGCGACGTAGTCGTGATCAGAAAGTCGCCCCGGGAATTGGTGCGGCTTCTCAATCCCACGATCGAAAGACCCGCAGTCGACGTGGTCGATATACGCAACACACCCTGGAACGGCGTGGTCAGGGTCTCGAAGCCGGAAATCTGATCCAGGAACTTTGCAATCTGACCGTCCCCGGGAATGGTCGCAGTTCCGATCAGCCCCGTGGAAACTCCCGCCAGCGTCGTCAATTCGAACGTCACCGTGGCGGGTGTCGACGACGGGTTGGCTACAGCAACTCCGGTCTGGATGGGCGGAGCGGATTCGGCATACATGCGTACGGTCGTTGCCGGTTCGAGCAGAGGCACACCCGCCTCGGCCACGGTAAACTGGCCAGGTTTGAATGAAAACACTCCCAATCCTGAGGGCGTCGTGGTGCCCCCGTCCGGCACGATTCGGACCGAACCGGCCGTGGTGGCGGTCGGCGTTCCGGACGTCGGAAACCGTCGGGAACTCCGCCCGGGTATCGAGTAGGTGAACGACGACGCGCCAACACCGTCAACCGTCACCGAAGCCGGCGCTCCAGGCGCCGTGTCCGTGCCCTGGCTGAAGAATTGAACGTTTCCGGTCAGAGTCCCATCGGTCGGGTTGACCAGAATCACCTGCGTCGTCCAGCCGCCGCCATCCGCAAAGTGGGGGAAAAAGCCTGTGGCGGTCGACCTTGTCGCCAGCGCCGCAACCGGAAGCGTCGTGATCAGAAAATCGCCTCGTTCGTTGCTCAAACCACGAAGAGCGACCACGGAGATCGGTACGTCCGAAGTGAAGGTGAATGTTCCGTTGACGTTGTCACCGCTGTTGAACGGGTCCTGGTTCAGAAACTTCGCGATCTGGCCTCCGGCGGCAATCGTGGTCGTTCCGTTTCCGAAATCAGTCCCCGACGAATCGGTGAAATTGAACGTCACGGTTGCCGGCCCGCTGTTGGGATTGGCAATGGCCAATCCGGTATTGACCGCTCCGGCAACCTCGGCATAGATCCTGCCGCTCTCGATCAGCGGCGAGGCTGGAACGCCGGCCTCGGAAACAAGGACGCCGCCGAATGTAAATCCAAAGATCGCCAGACCGGCGGGAGCCGTGGCACCTGTGCCCGGCTGTATTCTGGCGTAACCGGAAGTGGTACTAGCCGCTGTAGCCGCCGTCGAGGCGGAGAACCCGCCATTGTCGGGAAACGTGAATGCGGTAACGGCAGACGTCACCTGACCTGACGTGGGGTCGAGCGTCAACCCGCCGACGGCCTGCGTCGACTGTGCCCGGAACAACGAAAGCTCCTGGGCTTCAAACGGCACGCCAACCGAAATGGCAACAATCAAAATCAGCAGGGCTACACACCTTCTCATCGCTTCTCCTCTACCCCTGCAGATTCTCAGGGCTATCGTTGCCCATGTGTGATTCCCGCAACTTCGCCCCGTCGGTCTGTCGAAAAGGTCGTGAAGTCACAGCCAACCAGAAACCCTGCAGACCTGTCGACTCGCCGGCCAACTGCATCCAGCCGTGCAAAGGAGCTACACAGTATCAGCGCCGAAAGTATCAGGAAATATCCGTTTCGCTTCGAACTCCATCCAACTTCTTGGCGCTGGCGATTATCGTACCGGTAGGGCGTTGTGGCTTCAACCGGTTTCGGAGTGCGTTGGATCCCAAGCTCTTCGCGTATACTATGTGCTAGCTCTTTCCGCCGACAAAAGTAGGTGCCCGTGACCCCTGACGAATTAGACCTTGCGATGGACTTTATCCTTAAGAACCAAGCCGATTCCGTCCTCAGAATGGATAAGCTTGCGAAGAGCCAAGATCGGGTCGACGCGCAGATAGACGGCCTGAGAGAGCGGCTCGACGTCCAGGCATCGAACATCGATAATATGGCGTCGATCACAAATGACCTGATGTCGCTCACCAGCGACCTGGTTTCGACCACCAGCGACCTGGCATCGACTACCAGCGATCTGGTGTCGACTTCCAACGATCTGGTAGCGACTACTAACGATCTGGTATCGACTACCAACGATCTGGTAGCGACCACGGGCGACCTGACCGGTGTCAGCCGCCATCTCTTGACAACGCAGGACGAGTTGGTTGAATCCAACCGCATTCTCAGGCAGTTGGCTACAACCCAATCCCAGCGTCTCGACCGCCTTGAGGACCAAACTGGTTGACCCTGTCGAGATGGGGGGAACAGCTCTCGCCGAATATAGCTTTCGCGAGCCTCCCAGTTCCCCTCGTCTCCCACGTCGGAGAAGCAACTCGTAACAGTCTAAAGCCAAGAGCTAGTAACCAAAGAATCTCGATCCAGTACAATTGAGACATAGGGGCATAGACACATGACTCGATTGCTCAGGACTCCCCCAATGTACACGTCTCGCATCGTCGACCATTTAACCCAACCCTTGCGGCAGAACGGTCGCTTCCCGTGGTCGGGGTTCATCGTGGTTTGTGGCCCCACCGCCGAGGTCTAGGAGATTATTTGCCTCCTCCGCAGAATTTGTGGGCAGTCCAAAGGCCTGTGCGCACATAAGTAATTGAAACAAAGCACCTTATTCTTTTGTTCGAGGGCGAATATTCCAGTACCCACTTCGGTCGGACGCCTACACCCGGTGCCCGGAGCCCCCGCCGGAGGCCCCGTTCCCCATCGCCCACACCAGCCGACACCGCGGAGCGCAGCCGAGGGTCAAGGCCGGCGCAGCCGCCGAGCTTGCGAGGGAAGCCTTGAGGCTTGGCGAGCACCGTGGTCTCCTCAAGCGGCGATGGAAGACGGTTTTACCCACAAATTCTGCGGAAGACCCGATTATTTGTGCGGACCCCCTCCCCCCCGTCGTCGCAACCCTCTATCAGCAGCCTCAGCGGTAAGGCGGTCCTGGTAACCGGAGCCGGCGGCTTCATAGGAAGTCACCTGACCGAGGGTCTTGTCGAGATCGGCGCCAAGGTATCAGCTTTCGTCCACTACAGTTCCGATGGAAGCCGAGGGTGGCTTGATGAATCGCAGCACCGCAACGAAATTGAATTCATCGCTGGGGACGTCCGGGATTCCGACTCCGTCCGGCGGGCGACGCGAGACCGGGATATCGTCTTTCACCTGGCCGCATTGATCGGAATCCCCTATTCGTACCAGGCCCCCCGTTCCTATGTTTCAACCAACATCAATGGGACACTGAACGTGCTCCAGTCATCGAGGGAGTCCGAGGTCGAGAGGATCGTCCACACCTCCACCAGTGAAGTTTACGGAACCGCTCAATACGTGCCGATCGACGAAAAGCACCCCCTTCAAGGACAGTCGCCGTACTCCGCCTCCAAGATCGGAGCCGACAAGATGGCCGAGGCCTTCCACCAATCTTTCGGTTTACCCGTTGTGACCGTCCGTCCGTTCAACACGTTCGGGCCTCGTCAGTCCGCGCGCGCGGTGATTCCGACGATCATCAGTCAGGCCTTGATGAGGGACGTCGTAAGAATCGGCAGTCAGGATCCGACCCGTGACTTCAACTTCGTTGGGAACACGGTCGATGGCTTCCTCTCCGCCGCAGTTTCGGATAAAGCGGTTGGTCGCACCGTGAATCTGGGATCTGGCAAGGAAATCTCCATTCGGGAATTGGCCAAGACGATCGTTCGACTCGTTGGCAGAGATGTCCGACTAGAGCACGAAGCGGCTCGTACCCGCCCAGAGGGAAGCGAAGTGGATCGTCTACTAGACGGCGTGGCGTTGGCTGAGGAAGTGCTCGTCTGGAAGCCGAAGATCTCTTTTGAGGAGGGCCTTCAGATCACGATCGACTGGGTGTCCGAGAATATGGATCGGTATCGGCCTGACGAGTACGTCGTCTAATCGGTAAGCTGACTCTTGCTTATCCGGTTGTTTCAGCAAGCCACCATATGTAGTGTAGGGGTGTGGCACGCCCTCCGTTTCCCAAGAATATGCGCGAGTTCCAACGGCAATTCGCTACCGAGGAGGCATGTCAAGACTACTTGGCGGTATGTCGCTGGACGAACGGCTTCACATGTCCCCGCTGCGGACACGGGCGGGCGTATCGGATACTGCGACATCGACGGTGGCAATGCGTTGGGTGCCGATACCAGGTTTCGTTGACGGCCGGCACGATTCTCCACAACACAAGGACGCCACTAACGGTCTGGTTCTGGGCGGCCTATCTGATGGTCACCGATAAACGGGGCATTTCGGCTCTTCTGCTCCAACGACAAATGGGGCTGCGTCGGTACGAGACCGCGTGGATGCTGTTGCACAAGCTGAGACGGGCGATGGTTAACGCGACGCGAGAGCCGTTGAATGGCGAGGTGGAGATCGACGACACCTGGATCGGCGGATCCCACTCCGGCCTCCGGGGCAGTCGTCAGCTCAAGGGGCGAAAGGCCGCCATTGTGCTGGTGGCCGTTGAAAAACGGGGCCGTATCTCGGGTCGTGTCCGGATGGCCGTCGTCCGGAACTTCAAGAAAAAGACGATGATCGATTTCGTCAAACAAAACATCGCACCGGGATCCACTGTTTACACCGACGGCCTGCAAGGCTTCGAGGGCATTCCGAAAGCAGGCGTTCGGCACATTCCCCATCTTCAACCTCTCCGGACCGACCTGCGCAAAGGCGTGCCCTCGGTGGTGCCACTTGCGGACCGCGCGATCGGAAACCTGAAGCAATGGCTGATCGGTACCTACCATGGGGTCAGTAACCCACAGCTTCACATCTACCTGGATGAGTTCGTGTTTCGGCACAATCGTCGGAGGAGTCCAATGGCCGCTTTTCAAACATTACTCGGCCTCGGTGCGGGACAGCCTCCAACTCCCTATCGACGGATTCAGGGCGCTCGGGACATCGCGAATGATGTTGGCTAATCGCAACATGTTGGGGTCTGCTGAAACAACCGGATAAGCAAGAGCTGACTACAGCCTTGTCACTCTGAAACAGGATCCACGGGCAGCTTTATTCCCAGCGTGCCGTATTCGCGAATCGACTCAAACTGAGCATCGCGGGGAACGAACCCGCCCGCCAAGTCTGGCAGTGGCCCTTCCCTTCCATCGTCGGTGTAACGACTCGCAGCACCCCAAGCCAACGGGTTAGTTTCCAGGGGCGACCTGACCGTTCCCGAGAGCAGAAAACTTTGCGGCTGATTCATCGAGCGGATAGTGATTGATCCGCAGCCACACGCCCGAACTCGGGAATGATGCCAGATGGTCACCGCGCATAGGGATCTCATCGGCCGCGCGGGTCGCGGCATCCCCCGAAGTGAATTTGCGGACCTCGATTAGCCCATTTCCTGAATCTAGAAGTTCGATGATCTCGGACCATCTCGTCCGCAACCATTCCAGCAGTGCACGATTTGTCGCGTTTCCAATACGTAGCCACACGATTATAGGACCATGCGGATCGCGTCCAGCACGCTCCGCGAAGTCCTCGTAGTCACGATCACTGCGCCGACCTGCAGCGCATGCATCCAGACGGGTCCATCCTCGGCGTTGCACAAACCCTCGTCTTGAACATGTCGCGCTTGGTGGCCCTGGTCGGCGAGCCAATACACGAGTGCGGGCGGCAGTTGCGCGTCGACCAAGAACCTCACGTACCCGAGACGACGGGATGGTTCGCTTGAGCAGCGGCGTATTCTAGACAGGCACGAATGTCTTCAGGCTCCAGATACGGATAATCCCGAAGAATTTCCTGCCCGCTAGTGCCGGCCGCTAACATTCCCAACACATCTTTGACCCGAATGCGCATGCCACGAATGCAGGGATACCACCACACTGCTTCGAGTTAAAAGTGATCCGCTTCATGGAATTGGATTCGCTCATGGGTTCATATTTTGACACAAACGTATGCGACGCATCGACCGGAGTTGGCGGCGGCCAGAAAGAAGATCGCATGGTACGACCTGACCTCCCAAATCCGCCGTTCAGCCGCCTCTGTACCCGCCAACCTCGTCGAAAGGCTGTGGAAGGGAAGGAGATCCCGAGTTGGCCCGCTTCTGGTCCATCGCCCGAGGCTCTGCCAGCGAACTGGAGTATCACCTGCTCCTGGCGCGGGACCTGACCCTGATCACCGAATCGGAGCACGACAAGGTTGCATCAAAGGCGATCGAAGTGAAGAAAATGATTGCCGCACTCATCTAGTGTAGTCCGTCACAGTTAATGTAACTTATTCAGCTTTCCTACGTCTGAGTATATATGAGGAGAGCACCGACGATTAAATTGGACATTCCTGTGCGGAAGGAACTGGAGCGACTGAGCCGAAGCCGCAGTGTGGCGGTCCGGTTGGCGGAACGATCTCGAATTGTCTTGCTGGCCGCCGGGGGTCTGGACAATCAGGAGATCGCTGCCAAGTTGGACATCACTCGTCAAAAGGCCGGACGTTGGCGCGATCGTTTCGTTGAAGATGGCCTCGGGGGAATCGAAAAGGACGCTTCCCGCAGTGGACGGATTCCCTCGATCGGCCGCCGGAAGCGGGCCCGGATCGTGAAGAAGACGGTCGAAGGGAAGCCTCCGAACGCCACGCACTGGAGCCGGTCCTTGATGGCCAGGGCAACCGGCGTCAGCGAGTCCACGGTAGGGAGAATCTGGCGGGCTCATGGCTTGAAGCCTCATCTGGCACGCACCTTCAAACTTTCCAACGACAAACAATTTGTCGAGAAGTTGGAGGATGTGGTCGGTTTGTATCTGAACCCTCCGGAAAACGCCATTGTTTTGTCCTGCGATGAGAAGAGCCAGATGCAGGCCCTGGACCCCACGCAACCCGGGTTACCTCTGAAGAAGGGGCGGTGCGGCACCCTCACCCACGACTACAAACGCAACGGGACGACCACGATGTTCGCCGCGCTCAATACGCTGGACGGCTCGATTATCGGGACCTGTATGCCGAAGCATCGTCATCAGGAATGGATCCGGTTTCTCAATCAGATCAAACGTTCCGTGCCGAAAGACAAACAGATCCATATCATTTGCGACAACTACGCCACGCACAAACATCAGAAAGTCGTCAACTGGTTGAAGCGCAACACGCGCTTTCATGTGCACTTCACACCGACCAGTGCATCCTGGCTGAACATGGTCGAACGCTTCTTCCGGGATCTTTCCGAACAACGGCTTCGGCGCGGGGTTTTCCATTCGGTTCCTGAGCTAATCCAGGCCGTGGAGGAATATGTCGGGGGTCACAATCAGAACCCGAAGCCCTTCATTTGGACCGCAACGGCTTCCGATATTCTTGAAAAAGTTCAACGTGCCCGAAAGAAGCTCGATAAGTTACAGTCTGTTTGACGGGGACCACTAGAAGCTCAGAGCTGACCACCGGAAGAAACTTCCGCAAGCCGCCAGCTGATAGCTGCCCGCTCCCCGCTGCCTTGGGCCAGCGAAGCGATACGTTGCTCAGGGGGCGATTGTTACGCTATTCTCACGAGTAATACTGATGCTAGGGAGGCGACAGCATGCGTATGTTCAACTCCATCGTAGAGCGCGACCCCGATACCGGTCTTTTCGTTGGTTCCATTCCCGGGTGGCCGGGCGCCCACAGTCAGGTTAGCACGCTCGATGAGCTTGACAAGAATCTCCGTGAAGCAATCGAGATGCTTCTGGAGGATGGCGATCCCAAACTCGAGTCTGAGTTTGTAGGTCTTCAAACGATCCGGATGGCGTAGCCGTGGGTTCGCTGCCGGTTCTAAAGCCTCGGGTGGTGGTAGATCTTTTGGAGCGTCTTGGATTTCAAAGGGTTCGATAGCGCGGATCTCATTGCCAGTACCGGCATGCTGACGGACGAAGCACGACGTCCCTTTTCATTCGGGGCGCGACATTTCCCCGACGTTGCTTCGCAAGATTGCTCGGGAGATCGGCCTGACCGCTGAGGAGTTGCTCAAACGCGATTGAAGTAAAGAAGAGCCCGCTGTATTCACAAAGAAGCTCAGACTGAGCATCGCTGAAATGAAGCCGCCTGCCAAGTTTCGCAGTGACGCTAATTACGCATCCTGCCGACCAGTTGCCCTCTGCTCGCTCCCCGCTAATCCCGAAGCTTCTCTTTCTAATTCCCAAAATCTTGTGATTGGCGCTAAATCCAACGGCGACTGATAGCCGTCAACCGAGCGCTAGTCTGATGGTAAACTGAGCACAGCCTTTTCGACCTACGATATGGATAACCCAATGACGCCAGAAGAACGGTTCACCAGAATCGAGAACCTTCTAGGCACTGTGGCAGAGCATCAAGCTCATCATGAAGAAGATATCCGAGAGTTGCGTGACATGCATAAAGGCATGACCCTCGCCATTACCAAAGTTGCCGAGGCACAGCGCAGCACCGCTGACGCGCACCGCCTCACCGAGGAAGCGCAGCAAGTCACCGAAAAACATCGACCCCGTCCTTTTTCACGGGCCTCCCCAATATAGACATCGTCACGCTTGCAGACCCCGTACTTAACGATTTTGTTGTTGTTCTTCCTCCTGTAGCGTCGCCCGCGACACCGTAAGAAAAGGAAGAATTAACAAGAATCAGTGATTGAAGAGCCGTGAGGGTGGAACCTCTCGGCTCTTTTTTTGCTTGGGAGTGGGAGTCTGAGGTCTTGACGCAGATTGCGCGGATTCGGAGTTCGAATGTCCGGGTGGGGTTGGCGATTGCCGAGCGAGGTGACGACGATTTGCTATCGGAGGACTTTCTCGAACCATGCCAGGAAGCGGGTAAGGCCGGATTCGATCGAGGTGGTTGGCGTATAGTCCAGGAGGCGACGGGCTTTCGATACGTCGGCGTAGGTGATTGTGACGTCGCCGGGTTGTAGCGATAGTTGTTCTGTCTTGGGTTTCCTACCGGACACTTGTTCCAGAGTGTCGATCAATGACCTTAGCGTGACTGTTACGGATTCTCCTAGATTGAAAATCTCGAAAGGAAAGGGGCGATCCAGCGAAGCAAGGACACCGGCGATGATGTCGTCGATGTAGGTGTAGTCGCGAGCAGTCGATCCGTCGCCGTACATGGGAATGGAGTTTCCTTCATACAAGAGTCGCGTGAACTTGTGGATGGCCATCTCCGGGCGCTGGCGTGGGCCGTATACGGTGAAAAATCGGAGGCAGGTCGTGGGGACTCTGTAGAGGTGGTGGTAGGTGTGACACATCAACTCTCCAGCGTATTTGGTGGCGGCATAGGGCGAAACGGTTCGGTCGATTCGGTCTTCCTCGCTGAACGGAACCTTTTCGTTGGCACCGTAGACGGATGACGACGAGGCGAAGACAAACTGTTCGACCTTCGAGCTTCGCGCGAGCTCCAGGAGATTCATCGTACCCTTGATGTTGACGTCTTCGTAAAGGAAGGGTTGCTCGAGCGAAGGGCGGACGCCGGCCCGTGCGGCCAGATGGACGATCCTCCGAATGTCGTGTTTGCGAAACAGTTCAGCGAACTGGTCCCGGTCTCGAATGTCGGTTTCGATCAGCGTGTAGGAGTCGAAATCCAGGTGGGACTGGATGTTGGCTCGTTTGATCGCCGGGTCGTAGAAGTCGTTGAAATCGTCTACGCAGATTACTTTTTCGCCGCGTTCGAGGAGCTTGTCCACCAGGTGGGAGCCGATGAAGCCGGCGCCGCCGGTTACGAGAATCATGGGGGTGGAGTTTAGCATGGGGAGGAGGGGAGGGAGTTCGAAGTCTGTACGAAGATTACGCGGATTGCGCAGATGGGATTGGGAGTTCGGGGGGCGGAGTGTCAGATTCTTTGCGCCGTTCACTGGCAACGGGCGGGCCGGCGGGCCTTTAGTGGCGAAACTGCTTCGACAAACGGCGGGCCGGCTTCAGACGCCCTCGGAAGAGGTCTCATCCGGGTCATTCCAGAGGCGGACATCTTCGAGGCCCACAGGGCGGTCCGACGCCTTCTTGGATTGGATCAGGTCTTGCGGCTGACCACAAAGAACAGCTGTCCCAATATATTCCATGGGATCGAAAGTCCGGAATTCGGATGACTTTGGACCTTGGACTTCGGACTCCTCCCTCCCTTCTTTCCTACGGTCGAACCGTGAAGCCTTCCAGTTGAGCGGCTTCACTGAGCTTTCGGTCCAGGCAGATAAAGTCGAAGCCACGTGGCTGGCTATCGCTCCAGGCGAGGGCGGCCCCGAGTTGTAGGGAGTCCGCGGCTCTGAGTGGGTGGGACAGCAAGGCACGGCCGGCGTGTTCACGGATCCTCTCGCTTGGCACGAGTTCAACCCACGAGGATTCCAAGGCCGCCAGGACTGTTCGGGCTTCATCCTCATCTTGTCGCGTCAGGTTGCCTTCTCGGCGGAGCCGTGCGAAAGCGGACTGGCACTCCATGGGTGTGGCCCACCAAACGACGATTGTCGGGTCGGTATCGGTGATTGTCTTCACACGCCGTGTCTGAGGTTCTTTGAGACAGAGGGGGATAATGGCCGAAGTGTCCCAAAACTTCATCGCCCGCTCGCCCGCTCGTCTTTCAATGCTTTCGCCGCCGCTCCAGTCTTGTCGGTGGGTCGAGGGATCTTCCAGAATCCGTTCGGCAGTTTGCATGATCCGACCCGCGCCAACCCCAATCGAGCTAGTTCTTCCAGGTGCGGCGAGAGTTTCGAGGTGTCCCGGGGTATAGGCACGATCTTGGCGATCGGCTTGCCCCGTTCGGTGACAATCACCTCCTCGCCGGTTTTGACTAAGGCCAGGAATTCCGAGAGTGTGGCTTTTAGTTTAGAGACGCTTGCGGTATTCATGAGGCTATTATAGTCAAACGTAAATGACTAATCTAGTCTGTTAAGTCCGATCCGGTTCCTTTCCCATCGCGCTGTGCCGGCGGCATTCAAGCAAAAACAGCCTGATTGCTCTGGGAATTAAAGGGAGTGCCAATAGGGCGCTTACGCGGACCTTCGTATCAAGGGCTTGATCTTCCTGTATTCTCTCGCCTTCAACTGTAGCGTGTCCCACGCATCGACAGCTGGGTGAAGACGGAGAGCGATATGCGTACTCAAACCCGCTCAACGAGTCCGGTTTTTTCGAAGATTTTCTTGACGGCAAGCCTGACGCTGTCAAGACGTTTTGGCAAGTCGTGAACCAACGGTTGGCGACTGTGATGGAAGTCGCGTAGCCTGAACGCCAGCTAACACCTCACGAGATCCCACCATCAACCTCACAACATGCCGAACAGGACTCCGAAGAGATCGGAGTTGATTGCACGACATGTTCCATCTGGAACTCGTCGTCGGTCGTCATAAGTGCTTTGAGTTTAAGGCATCCCCTCGAATAGCCTCAAGGCCGATCGCGTCCAGTCGTCACGAAAGCCAAGCGCGGTTACAGTCGTGACGGCCGGCCCGATTGCTTGCAGGTGGTGATCGCACTAGTGATCACGACAGACGGCTTTCCGTTGGCGTACGAAGTGATCGACGGGAACACGTCGGACCAGTCGACACTGCGGGGTCTCCTCGACAAGATCGAAAACACTTACGGCACAGCGAAACGGCTGTGGGTGATGGATCGTGGCATACCGACCGAAGAAATCCTGGCCGAGATGCGGGATCCGGCCCGTCAAGTGTCCTATCTGGTGGGAGCGCTCCAAACGCAAGATCAAACAATACGAACAGAAGTGGTTCGATCTGCAGTGGGAAAAAATTCGCGATGCGTTTGGTTTTGTCCGCATCCAGATGCCCGACCCCGGACAGCCCGTGACCCGGCGATCGTTTCGATTCCACGTCGATAAAGCCAAACTCCAGGCCGCCCATCTGCGTGATGGACACTACTTGCTGCGGTCCAATCTCACGGCTGTACCCCCCCCCCCGTCCATTGGACTCGCTAACGTGCAACTGACCCAGATCGAATCCGTGTTCCGTTCCCTCAAGAGAGCCGACCACTCCCGAATTTCGGGCCTGGCGATTTCGGATATCGTGCTGTGGGAACTTGCATCTGACGGTCATCCCGATCACCCTGGAGATCGCGCGGACGAGCACCGAACTGGATTTCAAGTCGGATCCGCGTGATCCAAGACCTGTTTGGTCTCATTTTCGAGTAGGCTTCCGTTCCAGTACGGCTACGAGCATGTGTGTGTCGAGATTCAGCATCCCACTCCACTCCGGTCGAAAAGATGTTTCCGTCAACCTTAATCTTTCCCTTCATAGAACCGATTAGTTTCCTGTTGTCAGGTTCCCCTATTGGAATGACTTTAGCAATCGGATGGCCTCTCTTTGTGACCACGATTCCGTCGTTGTCGAGTTCTTCCAAAAGGCCCAGGCATTTAGCTTTGAACTCGCTGATGCTGATGGTTCTTTCTCTGGTTTTCATACTTATCATTCTATCAACATGACTAGTCAGATGACTAGGCGTATTGGGGAAGTAACGTCCAAGGTCCAAGGTCGACCTTGGACTTTGCATCTTAGACTTTCGACTCCCTCTCAACTACCGAAATTCTTTCGGATCTTCCTGAATAATAGTGACAAAACCCGCTCCTCCCGTGTAACGAAGAGGGTTTCGAGAGCGAGGCCGAGGTGGAGTTTGCGATTGGTGTCGGGGGTGATCAGGACGCGGTAGGCACCGGTTCCTGAGTCGGTCAGGCGGGCGTCGGGGCTGATGGAAAGGACGTAGCCGTCGAAGGTTTCCGAGTCCTCTGTGACGGCCGCGGTGGACCAGCGGTGCGTCGCGGTTTGGAAGCCAGGCTTCGACGATCAGGTAGATGGGCGTTGGGGCGAGGGTTGCGATGAGGGTGCCTGAGGGTAAGTGTTCGCCCGGGTGAAGCGTGGACAGGGAAGTGAGTTTTCCTTTCGCAGGAGTTCGGATCGTCAGCCGATTCGCCGTACGGCTGGCTTGTTGCAACCCGAGACGTAGTTCGGCGAGGCGTCCGTAAATCGGCGTTGCTGTTGCTTCGAGTTCCCGACGCCTGGCCTCGAACTGTGCCTGGTTCAGATCCCGAGCTTGAATTAAAGACATGAACGGGGTATCGGTTGGGGCGCGGCTCTCCGTTTCCGAACGGACCGACTGGGCAATGAGCAGCGCCGTTTCGATTTCATCGTGAGATTGAACGGAAACCAATCCTTCCTTCAGTAGTTGCTCAGTGCGCAAGTGGCGGTTCCTTGCGCGCTCCAACTCCAATTCGGATGACTGTAGTAAGGCCTCGTGGCTTGCCCACCTGCGTTCGAGATCTTCTTCGGCAGTTCGAATCTCGATCTCCAGTTTGCGTTCCTCCAATTGGAAAATAGATGTGGCATCTCGGCCTGTTTGTGCGATGCCCTCCAGTTGCGACTCCAGCAAGTCGATCTGTTCGAGCAGGGTTTGCCTGCCGGCAGGGGTCTCCCCGTCGTCCAGACGAACGAGGATGTCGCCGGTTCCCACTATGTCCCCTTCCTGGACATATACCGCGGCTATCGTGCCATCGACTTCCGTGGTGATGCGAACCACCTCGCCTTCGGGGCGGACGACGCCGGGAGCATGGACGACCACCTCCACTCTCGTGAAGTAGCTCCACATCAGGGCGACCCAGAACAGGGCGGCCAGCACATAGACCGTTGCTCCCAGAAGGGACGGTGTCCGACCGAGAGCGATCTCAGGTACCAACCGCATAGGCATACTCCAGCATTTGGAAAGTGCGATCGACGGCAAGCGATGCGTGAGAGATCACGATCGTCGTCCGGCGATTTCGCCGATGTTCTATGAGAACCTGGACTGCCTCGGTCGACCGAACGTCCAGATGATTTGTCGGTTCGTCCAGGATGAGGATCGGTGGGTCCAGGAGGATGGCGCGCGCCAGGGCGATTCTCTGTCGCTCTCCGCCCGACAAGGACAATCCGCGCTCGCCCACGACCGAGTCGTAGCCCAGAGGAAGCCGGTCCACGAAATCGTCGACACGAGCCAGTCGCGCGGCCGCCCGGATTTCGTTGGGATCGGCATCGGGTTTGCCGAGTCGGATGTTGTCGGCAATCGACGTGCTCAGCAGGACCGCCTCTTGTGGAACGAAGACCACCTGCTTGCGGAGGCTTGCCAGGCTGTAATCCCGAATGTCGATGCCGTCTATCGTGATCTTTCCAGCCGACGGGGTATAGAAACGACCCAGTAGGCGGACGAGAGTGGATTTGCCGGTTCCGCTCTCTCCTTCGATCCCGAGGCATTCGCCTGCACCGATGGTCAGGTTGATGCCTTCGAGCACCGGTGGACGACTGCCGTATTGGAAAGAGACGTTTCGAAACTCGATGGACCCGCGGACCTTTCGATCGATCGCCATCGATCCGGTTTGATCCTGCTCCGCTTCGAGTTGGAAGATCTCGCCCAGGCGGTCGCTTGCGACCAGAGCGTCTTGTATCGACTGGTTGGAATTCGCAAGGCGTTCGATCGGGCCCAGTATGTTCCCCAGCATGGTGTACAGGGCCAGCAACTGGCCTACCGTCAGGCGATTCCCGAGCACTTCGTGCCCGCCGAACCATAAGAGGCCGAGGCTTGAAACGCCGGCCAGCAGCGAGGTTGTTGTCGATGCATGAAGAGCGAACATCTGGGAGCGAAAGGTGGCGGCAATCATTTCCAGAAATCGCGCTTCTCCGCGCAGGCGCATCCGCTCCTCGGCCCGAAACGTCTTGACGGTTTCGATCGAGCCGACGGTTTCTACAAGATGGGACTCGAAATTCGCGGCTCGCTCCATCGAGGAGCGTTGGGCGCGTTTCATCGGTCCGGTGAGAATCCATATAGCGCCGGCAAGGACAGGCATCAGCGAAAGTGACAACAGGGCCAACTTCCAGTGCAGCCATGCCATGACCGAGGCGGTCACAATCAGGACCGTCGTGTCTACGATAACGGAAAGGCTCGTGCCGCTGACCGCTACACGGATTTTTACAGCATCGTTCAGACGTGACAGAATTTCTCCGGTGCGTCGGGGTGGAAAAGAAATCCAGCGGCAGTCCCAGAAGATGGTGGTGGTAACCCAGCACGATCTCTGCATCGATCCTTTGGCTAAGGTGGGCCAGCAGATAGGCTCGGAGGCCGAGAAACGCCACGCGTGCCGCGAGCACCAGCAGCATTCCCAGTCCGAGCCAGTTGAGGGTAGGTTCGCGTCCATTGATGAACACGAAGTCGACGAGGACCTGGATGAAGAAAGCCGAGGAGAGGCCAAGGATCGTCATCAGGACTGCCGCCAGAAGCGCATCCAGGAAAATCTTGCGATGGTGCCGGAGCAGAGACCAGAACTTGGCGAACGACGTTTCCGCCAGTCCCTTAAGATTCGGTGTCGGCCGAAGAAGAATCAGGACGCCGGTCCAGTGTTTTTGGAATTCGGCTACCGACAGCTTGCGCAAGCCGAGCGCGGGGTCTCCGATCGTGACACGGCGTCGGGTCCTTTTGTAGATCACGACGAAGTGATTTCGCCCGTCCTCGGACCAATGCGCAATGGCAGGGAACTCTATCTCGTCGAGCCCGTCCATGTTGGCCCGGACCCCCCGCGCCGTAAACCCGACCTGCTCCGCCGCCTTGACGAGTCCGGCCAGATTGGTCCCCTGCCGGTCCGTCCCCGACATTTCCCTCAACCTCGCAATAGACTGCCGTTCACCATAGTGAGCCGCCACCATCGCCAGGCAAGCCGGCCCGCAATCGTTAGAGTCATGTTGATGGACAATCGGATAACTCACACGAGCTGATATGCAGATCGATTGCCAGAGCTAAGTAGTTGAATTTACGACCTGGGCTGGGGTGTTGTCGCGAACAGTGGGATCTTTTTTCACCGCGAAGTCGCGGAGGACGCGGAGTTTTTTTACCGCAGAGGCGCAAAGGCGCAGAGAAATCAAAGATTGTTTGCCAATCTCTTGATACCTCTGGTCATTGTTGCGACATTGAAATTTAGCAGAAGACCTAACTTGTGGCCTGTTAGTCGTAGGTAGGTCAGAAGCTGCGCGTTGTGAACGGGTAGCAAGAATCGAACTGACTTGGTCTCGACTATGACGGCATCTCCGACTAGAAAATCTATTTTCAAGGGAGCTGACAGCGTACTGCCTTTGTAGTTCAACGGGACTGCTTTTTCACGCTGATATTCGAGCTCCTGCATCCGGAATTCAATTTCGAGGCAGTCTTGGTAAATCGATTCCAGCAAGCCGGGTCCTAACGTCTTGTGAACTTCGATGGCCGCGCCTATAACTTTCTCCGAAATCTCGTTTTCTTTCACCTCTGCGCCTCTGCGCCTCTGCGGTGAAAAATCAAAACGGATATGCCGACCAAGATCACAGTCAGGAGCAACGCCAGGCTGGCGAGGAGGTTGGGGTGGGTGGTGATGGTGCGGAGAAGGTCGAGGCCCGGGGGATAGAAGCGGGTGAGGAGGCGTTCGGAGGGGACAATGAAGATCAGGAGGAGCCAGATGGGGAGCTGGGCCGCCCAGGGCTTGTCGGAGATGACGGTGGCGGCCATGAAGATGGTGGCGAGGGTGAGGGCGGCGGTGTTGACGATGAATATCAGTTGGAGGTCGGGGACCAGGAGGGCGGGGATGTTTACGGTGAACAGGACCATGGAGTAAAGGGAAGCGTATTTGGCCAGGACGAGCTGGTGGGGTTCGATCGGGAGGCTGAGCAGTAGATCCAGGGTGCTGCGTTGTCGCTCGTTGAGGAAGCAGAACTGGGCGTAGCCTAAGCCGGATGCACCGAGAAGGCCAGCCAGGAGACCTTTGGCGAAATCGGCGGACCGGACTGGAGAGAACACGATGAGCAGACCCGGCACCAACAGTGCCGCGGTCAGTCCCAGAATCATGCGCCTGTATTCGGCCCAGTCCTTACGGATGATGTGGAGCGCCAGCTGCGGGAACCCGACCGATTGCATCTAAAAACACTGCCTCCAATTGTGATTGGTTGTATTTTTCGAGTAGGACTCTGGCGGGTGCATACTCCTTCACCATGCCCTCGTGCAGCATGAGGACGGAGTCGGCGATGCGGTCCAGATCGTCAGATACGTGCGACGACATCACAATCCCAGCGCCCTCATGCCGTACGAGGTTTTCAAGAAAACCGAGGATGTCGACGCGAACCAGGGGGTCCAGGCCCGCTGTCGGTTCATCCAGTATGAGGAGTTGCGGCCGGTGGGCCACAGCGGCAACCAGCCCCAGCTTGATCCGATTGCCCTTGGACAATTCCTCCACCTTCCGGTCCCCGTTCAATCCGAACTCCTCCAGTAGACGATTCGCCTGTTGCCAGTCCCAACTCGGGTAGAACCCTGCAATGAAAGCCAGGAAACGTCGGGCGGTCATCCAGCCGTAGAAATTCGGGGATTCGGACATGTAGCCGGCACGGAGGCGGATCCAAACCTGTTCCAGATGTGGTGACCGGCCGAAGACCGACACCCGACCTCCGTCAGGGCGAAGGAATCCCCAGAGCATTTTGAGCAGCGTCGTCTTGCCGGCGCCGTTCGGTCCCATGACACCGAGAACCTCGCCGGGAGACAGATGGAGATCGAGTGGTCCTAGCGTGAACCCGCCACCCCGATGCTTGGTGACCTGGTCGAGTTGAAAAATATCCATGCTTCGCTTTCGTCCTGTTAACTGTCGGACGCTGTGTTCGAGGTCCGGCAGGGAGAAGCGTCCTGCGCTCCCTGCCGGCAACCCCGACTTCGCACCGGCCCTGGAGAATATGCAACCGGTGCGAAACCCGGGCTCAGAAAAAGTCGTCCATGACCAGTGCTCCCCCGGCGATAATCGCCACGCCGAGAAAGGCGCCCGAACCAAGGAGGCCCGCTCCGAAGGCTGCTCCGAGCATGAACCCCCAGGTCGTCTCGAACCAGTCGCCGCCACGAACTTCCAGCAACGTAGAAGGTGGAAGATCTTGAATGTTCATCACATGCCTCCTAGAGGTACTCGCCGATGACGGCGCCAATCGCCGTGCCGACGCACAAAACGGGATTGAGGGTGAACGCGCAGCCGAGCGCCAAGGCGGATGTGAATCCACCCTGGAAATCTCCCCAATCCCAGTCTCCGCCCCCGGTCGTCATCAACTCGGCGGCGGATAGGGCTTGTACATTGTTTGTCATTTGTTCTCTTCCTCCCAGATTATCGGGCCGGGATTCTGTGATGTTAGTGGCACGTCGGAGCCCATCATCATGTCCCATGATTTCAATGAGATCCGGATTGGCTAGGCGTGAAAGTCGCGACTGTCGCGATTATTAGTCGCGTTCACGTGGATGATCTGGCCGACATCCCGGCGTCCTCTGAGCAGTGCCATCTTGATGGCCGATTGGGATTTCTTGTAGATCCGGGCAATTGTCTTGATTGAATAGCCTTCCAGGTAATAGAGGTAGACGGCGCCGCGAACGTCACAGCCCAAGCACAGGATGGCGTGGCGGAGCAGTTCGACTTTTTGCGCCCGGTCCAGGTCCAGTTCCATCGTGCACGCTCGAGCGGCAAACCGCTCCGGAATCTCTTCGACGCTTTCACCACGATGGCGCAATTCTTGTCTCCAATCGTCCGCGACGGTATCCCGGACGATCTTCCACATCAGCGCTCTGGGATGGCGAACCTGGCTCAGCTTTCGGAAGGCCTGGAACGTTCACAAAAATGCTTCCTGTTCCAGGTCCGGGTGCGGGCTTCCGTAAACGGACCGAACGACACGGGCCAACTGGTCGAGAGCGTCCGATTTTCCAGTATTGAATTTCTGTGTGACCTTTTCCATGGATCCTCCGGCTGTAGTGTCATGACAAAAACGAAACTTATCGGACAAAGCGACGCGATCGAGACGTTGCGTTCCAGGATTCGCGCTGCGGCCCGGGCCTCGAGTTCCGTCTTGATCCAGGGCGAAACCGGAACCGGAAAAGAATTGGTCGCACGTGCGATTCATGAGATCTCCGATCGTCATCCCGGTCGGTTCGTGCCGGTCGACTGCGGTGCGTTGCCTGAAAATCTGGTCGAGAGCGAGCTGTTCGGATACCGACGCGGCGCCTTTACCACGGCTGTATCCGATAAACCCGGCCTGTTCGAAGAAGCCAATCACGGCACAATCTTCCTGGATGAAATCGCGAACACATCAAAGATGTTCCAGGTGAAGTTCCTTCGTGTCCTGCAGGAAAAACAGGTCCGGCGGCTCGGTGACCTCGTCGACCGCAAGCTGGATGTCCGCGTGATTGCCGCAACCAACAGCAACCTGCGAGCCCTGGCTCACTCGGGCGACTTCCGCGAAGATTTGCTTTACCGTCTGAATGTGTTTTCGATCGATGTTCCGCCTCTTCGTAAGCGCCTGGGCGACATCCCACTTCTGACTCGCAGCATTCTCGACGAACTCAATTGTCAGAATGCTCAGGTCCGAACTCTCTCTGGCGATGCTCAGCAGAAACTCCAGGGCTATGGCTACCCCGGCAATGTGCGCGAATTGCAGAATGTCGTTGAGAGCGCCTACTACGTTTCCGAAGGCGAAACAATCGGCGCAGAGCATCTCGACCTGCCGACCGACACGCTGGTTCGCGAGCCCGTCGAAGAGATCATCGTGGAAGACTTCTGGCAATCCGTTGCGCGTCCCTTTGCCCAGAGGCTGATCACCAAGCGTCAGGTCGAATCCGTCGTCCGGCGCGGCCTGGCGGAAACAGGAGGGAACTACCGGAAGATCGTCCGGCTGTTCAAAATGCCCGATTCCGACTACAAACGGTTTGGATTTCCTCAGACGGCACCGATGCAATTCCTCAGACGGCACCGATGCAATGTGGACTTTCGGCCGTATCGGGGGAAGTAGGGCCCGGGAAGGAGGAGTCGGAGTCCGAAGTCCGAGGTCCGGGGGCCGGGGTCCGAAGTCATCCGGATTCCGGACTGTTTCCTCCCCCCCTCGGGAAGGCCCAAAGTCCAGAGCCGACGTCGGGATCTTTTCCCGACTTCGGACTCCGGACCCCGGACTTCCCCTTCCGCCTCCGTCCCCCCTACATCGAGCGGAACAGCCTCACAACAAAATCACCGGCCAGCAGGTGGTGTGTCTTTTCCACGAACTGGCGGTACGCAAGGCTGGAGTGATACTTCAGACAGTCCTCACGTGAATCCCAGGCCGTCAGGGAGATGGCCATTCGGCCACCGTCCTCGATCATCAGGTCTGCGGTCTGGAACCCTGGTTCGATCTTAAGTTTCGGCAGGACCTCAGTGTGGTAAACCCGGGCGAACTCGTTGATCCGGTCCTCATGTGCTGCTTCGCCGATCACCATTCGAACGTACATAGATCACCATTCGAACGTACATCGGAGTCTCCTAGTCGGAGCCTCCGGGCCGTCGAGCGACGATCCGGTCCTTGATCTCGTCGTATTCTTCCATCGAGACCAGTTTCCGAGTCAGCAACTGACGCTTGTTGGCGTAGGGTCGGTTCTCGATGATCTTCTTCGCCAGATCTTCGTCCATGACGGCAGTCTCGAGCTCGGCGAGCGGCGCCGAATTGATATCGACGATCTTGACCGGGGTGGTTTGGGACTCGCCCCTCTGGTGGGCGCTGAGGGTCATGCTGCACACGAGCGTGACCAGAAACAGACCGATGAAAGCCTTGCGGAACATAGAGCCTCCTTGCGGATTGCGGTTCAGGGAGATGTCTCCCTCCCGGCGGTCTGCGGACTGCGGCCCTTTACAATTGTCAAATACACAGTCTCGCCCTCTAACCGCCGAGAGATAACGCGGAGAACATGTCCCGGCGGCCAAGTCGGAAGCACCGGCCCTTCGGTTAATTGAACCCCCAGACCTTGCCCGCCGGAACGCTTTCATAGGTGCACGACCAGGACCGTTCTTAAGTCGTTGATACCAGGGAAGGGGCCATGAGAAATGCGCGGAAACGGCGAGCCACTAATGTGCGGTATTAGAGATTTTGGGAAAGGGATTGAACGCGGAGGGGACAGGATTTTTCACCGCAGAGGCGCGGAGGCGCAGAGAATCTGTTTTGTAGACGCTTCCCCCACCTCTGCGCCTCCGCGCCTCTGCGGTGAAAGATCCCTCCCGTTTTCTTCGCGCCTTCGCGGTGAATCCTAACTCCCCGCCGTCAACACCTTCACGATTCGCTCCGCCGCCCGCCCATCCCAGTACTCAGGAACCCTTGACTCTTTCCAGTTTCCGTCGAGGATCTGACCCGCAGATTCCAGGAGGAGTTTGGGGTCGGTACCCACCAGCTTGTTGGTGCCTTCGGAGATCGTCACGGGGCGCTCGGTGTTTTTACGGATCGTCAGGCAGGGAACTCCGAGGATGGTTGTTTCCTCTTGAAGGCCACCGGAATCCGTCATCACCAGCTTGGCTTTCGACATCAGGTTCAAGAACTCGAGGTAGCCCATTGGTTCCGCCACATGAACGCCGTCCTGAACCAGACTGTCCAGGTTGAATTCATTTATGCGCGCCGATGTTCTCGGGTGGATGGGAAAAATAACGGGAGCCGAGCGGGAGATCTCTTGAACGACCTGGAGTATTCCCTTCAACACCGATGGATCGTCGACATTGGAGGGGCGGTGCAGTGTCATCACGGCGTAATCTTTGCCGGCCAGTCCCAGATCTCCGGCCACATCCAGAGCCGCCGCCCGTGCACGATGCTTCAACAGGGTGTCGATCATGACGTTGCCCACAAAGTGGATCTTTCCCGGATCGACACCTTCCCGCTTAAGATTCTCATCCGCGTCCCGGCTGGTCGTAAAGAGGAGATCGGCGAGCGAATCCGTCACCAATCGATTGATTTCCTCAGGCATCGTTCGGTCGAAACTTCGGAGGCCTGCTTCGACATGCGCAACCGGGATCAGCAGTTTTGCCGCGACCAGCGTACAGGCCATCGTCGAATTGACGTCCCCGACCACGACGATCACGTCCGGTCTCTTTGCTTCGCATACCTTTTCGAACTCCACCATGATGCGTGCCGTCTGAACCGCATGGGAGGCCGAGCCGACTTCCAGATCGACATCCGGTGGGGGAATTGACAAATCGCGAAAGAAAACGTCTGACATCCTTTGGTCGTAATGTTGTCCGGTATGAACGAGGAGGTGCTCTACGTCGGGAACTTCTTCCAGAGCCGCCACAATTGGCGCGATCTTCATGAAATTGGGCCGTGCGCCCGCGACCGAAATGATTCTCATGTTATAATTCTAAACGATTTGCCGCCTCAACCCAGGTTGCCTGCGACCAGGCCGGCGATGCTTCAAAGGAGACTATTATGGTGAACGTTGCTGTTGGAATCATCCTTGTTCTGGCCCAACTGTCCGGCCCCGGCGCCAGCCTGCCGCAGGTGATGGAGCCGTCCTATTCAACCGACGCAGTCGCGGTTGGCAAGGGAGAGGTTACCGTTTCCTTCGATGTAAGGAAAGGTTACGTCATCAACCGTGTTCCATCCATCCAGTTGAAACTGGACGCAATCGACGGCCTGACGCTTCGAGAAACCAACATGACATCATCGCCGGACGATCCCAAGTCGACCGATGAATATTATGTCGATGTCCCCGCGTTCAGCCTGGCTGTGGAGTCCGCGGAATCGGGCAGATACGAGATACCCGGTAAGCTCGTCTATTTCTTTTGCTCCAAGGCGGACGGTTTCTGTTCCCGACAGGTTGTAGACGTGAAAATCCCGCTTACCGTCGAGTAAGACGCCTCGGGTTTGAGAGGATAGAAGGACGCAGTGCTTCACAGTGACTGCGTCCTTTGTGTTTCGGGGCCAAACTACACATAGAAAATGCCAGCCGCCCGCACAGTCGAACAATACCGCACGAACATCCTGACGCTCGCGAACCAGTTGACGATCCTGCGGATTGTTTTCGTGCCGGTTTTCATTATCCTGCTGGTTTACAACCGCATGGGGTGGGCACTGGCGGTTTTCGTGGTGGCCGGCCTGACCGACGGTCTGGACGGTGTCATCGCGCGCCGCTTCGGACAGAAGACTTCCGTCGGAACGGTCCTCGATCCGATTGCCGACAAGCTGTTGATGACCTCCTCGATCGTCGTCCTCGCGCTGCCGCAGATGGCGTTCCTCAACCCGATACCTCTGTGGCTGATGTTGCTGATCATCTTCAGGGACGTGTTCATCCTTCTCGGCAGCCTGGCGTTCATTCTCACACAGGGCTTTCGCGTTTTCCCGCCGACCATGTACGGAAAGGCAAGCACGGTGTTTCAGATGCTGACCGTACTTGCCGTGCTCTTTTACAACTGGATGGGAGTGCATCCCAGCAGCCTCGATTTTCTGTTTATCACGACGGGCCTCTTGACGATCGTTTCAGGTGTTCATTACCTTGGAATCGGCATCAGGCTTCTCGAAGACTGATTCTCGATGGACCACAAACAGCAGTTCTCCGCCAGCGCCTATGTCGCTCGCCGCGACGAGCGTGACCCCCACGACAAGATCCGGGCTCAACACGAGTACCGCCATGCAATGCCGGGGCGCCGGAACGATCAACAGGTCCTGCGCGTTCTCGAAGTAGACGAAGGATCCCTCGCCGCACGAATCGGTTTGAAACCAGGCGATGAAGTTTCCGAACTCGACGGGCAGCCGGTACTGGACGCTATCGACTTCCAATTCAGGATGGCCGATGTGGGTGAGCCGATGTCCATACGGACCGCGGACCGAACGCTCGAATTCGTCCGGCGGGAGTGGGAAAGCTTCGGGGCCGAGTTCGAGCCCATCGAACCCCTCGTGTGCGGCAACAATTGTGTCTTCTGTTTCGTTCATCAAAACCCCGGGAACACACGCAAGTCTCTCCGCATCAAGGATGAAGACTACCGACTGTCGTTCCTTTTCGGAAACTACCTCACGCTGACGAACGTCGATGACGAAGAGATGGTACGGATCATCGACCAGCGGCTCTCCCCACTCTACATCTCGGTGCACGCGACCGATCCCGATTTGCGTGCCTATCTTCTGGGGAACGAAAAATATGACGGCCTCGACGCCAAACTCGACCGGTTGACCGAAGCCGGGATCATGCTGCACTGTCAGGTGGTCCTGTGCCCCGGAATCAACGATGGAAAGCATCTGGAACGGACGATCGATGATCTAGCACGACGTCACCCGTCCGTCGCGTCCGTGGCGATCGTTCCTTTAGGGTTGACCGACCATCGCGAGAACCTGCCCCAACTCGAACCGGTCACGCCGGATTACGCACGCCGGATCATTGCCGAACTCGGTCCCATCCAACAACGTTTCGAAGAAAAGTGGGGGTCCCCGTTCGCATTCCTCGGAGACGAGTTTTACATTCTTGCCGATCAGTCGCTACCGGCTCTTGATCACTACCAGGAGTTTCCTCAGATCGAAAACGGTGTCGGGATGGTGCGTTCCTTCCTGGATCAATTCGAAGATGCCATTCAAAAGTTCATACCGCCGTCCACACCGGTTCGCGGCACGATCTGCACCGGCAGGCTCTTCCATTCACACCTCGATCGATCCGTCGAGCGATTTGGTCTGGATTTGAAAACGGTCGCAGTCGAGAACCGCTTCTGGGGTTCCGGCGTGAACGTCGCCGGCCTTCTGACCGGGAGCGACTTCATCGCCGAATTGAAGGGAAGAGTCTATGGAGACTTCGTCGTCCTCCCCTCCGAATCGATGATCGGAGAAGATGACCTGTTTCTAGACGACCTGACGATCAAAGACGTGGAACGGGAACTGGGTGTTCGGGTGATCCCGTCCGGTTACACCGCACAGGAGTTCGTGGACGTGATTTCGGGTGAGACTTCCAGACGCTAAGAGGGGGACTCGACGCAGAGCACGCAAAGGCGCAGATATTTGTTTCTTAAGTCGGTCCGTACTTCAATGCCTCCTCGCCAACACAAAGGCGTCTCGGCAAACCGAAATGTCCGTACACTTCCTACTCTGCGTCTCTGCGCCTCTGCGTCAAAATCGCCCCCTAGTTCTCGTTGATCTGCCTTAACGTAACCTTGTTGATCACCACATCGTTGAGCGGCTCGCTGGTCTTTCGGTCCACGCTGACCTTACCGATTCTGCTTACAACGTTCATGCCCTTGTAAACCTGTCCGAAGATGGCATGGACGCCGTCCAGGGTTGGGGTTGGCGCGAGCGTGATAAAGAACTGTGAACTGCCGGTGTCCGGTCCCCGGTTTGCCATCGACAGAATCCCCGGTCTGTTGTGGCGCAGACCTTTGCCGAATTCGTCCTTGATCGTGTAGCCGGGGCCGCCGGTGCCGTTGCCGGCCGGATCTCCGCCCTGGATCATGAATTTGTCGATGATGCGATGGAATATCAGCCCGTCGTAGAACCGCTTGCCCTTCATGACTTCGCCTGTGACCGGATGTTTCCAGTCCTGCTTACCCTGGACCAGGTTGACGAAGTTGGCGACGGTTTTCGGCGCTTGCTCATAGAACAGTTCGATGATGAACTCGCCTTGGGTCGTGTCAAAGATCGCGTAAAGCCCGGGTTCGTCCAGGTCTTCCCCCTGCCCATATGCCATCGGGGCGAAAAGCAGTAGGCCGAAAATAAGAAAGCCTCCTCCGCAGAATTTGTGGGCAGTCCAAAGGCCTGTGCGCACATAAGTAATTGAAACAAAGTACCTTATTCTTTTGTTCGACGGCGAATATTCCAGTACCCACTTCGGTCGGACGCCTACACCCGGTGCCCGGAGCCTCCCGCCGGAGGCCCCGTTCCCCATCGCCCACACCAGCCGACACCGCGGAGCGCAGCCGAGGGTCAAGGCCGGCGCAGCCGCCGAGCTTGCGAGGGAAGCCTTGAGGCTTGGCGAGCACCGTGGTCTCCTCAAGCGGCGATGGAAGA
>CBDCFM010000001.1:0-11927 GCA_965216035.1 Terriglobia bacterium | reverse complement strand
CGAAGTTCTTGTCTGGTCCGCGACCCTGCTCGTCGCCGAGACCGAGGCATTTCCGGCCGATGCCATCGTGATTCTCGGCGGTGGAGCGCCCGGAAGGGCCCGGGAAGCCGCCGATTTGTATCGTGCCGGGCTTGCCCCGACCGTCGTCCTGACCACCGGTGAGCCTCCCGACGGGTATGAGGAAATGTCCAGGCTCGGCATCGAACTCGTTCGGTCCCACGAGAACTACCTGCGGGTTCTCAAGGGATTTGGGGTGCCGGAGGAAAGCATCATCAGGATCGAGGAACCGGTTACCGAAACGATGAACGAACTGACACGGGTCCGGGAGTTCGCACGCGAGCGCAACTGGACGAGCCTGATCATCGTGACATCGAACTACCACACCAGACGCTCCCTTCTGATAACGAAATATCTCTTTGATTCCGACTGGCGGATCGCAGTGGTCGGATCGCGCCATGACGGTTTTCGCCCGAACGACTGGTGGCAGGAAGTCCGCCACATCCGTACCTTCCTGATCGAGTTCGAGAAACTCCTCGTTTACGAAATGTACATTCAGCCGAGACTTTGGTTTTGATGGAGTACGCGGAACCCGAGGTCCGAAGTCCGAAGTTGAAGATATGCTCATTCCAAGTTGCGTGCGGACCAGGGAGATCGGTTCGGATTCCCGACCACGGACCTCGGACCACGGCCCACGGACTTCTTCTTCCTCCAATCCCCCCTTTTGTCCTTGATTGTATCCCGACGCTGAACTAGGAGCCTGCGCGGCAGAAGGACCGGAATTGGGCGGTACCGGAACGAAGATGTAGGACATGTCACGAACCTATCGGACCTATATTCCGGAACAGAGCCTGCTGATGCCGCCGTCGTTGAGAGATTGGCTGGCGGAAGATCACCTGTCCTATTTCATATCGGATGCCGTGGACGCGATGGATTTGAGCGCGTTTGAAGAGCGGTATGGAAGTGAAGGACCAGGCAATCAGGCGTACGATCCGCGGATGATGGTGAAGGTGCTGATCTATGGGTACGCGACCGGGGTGTTTTCGTCCAGGAAGATGGCGGCAAAGATGAGCGAAGACGTGGCGTTCCGAATGTTGGGATCGGCGAACTTCCCGGCACACCGAACGATTTCAGATTTTCGCAAACTGCATCTGGAGGAGTTCGGGAACCTGTTTGTGCAAGTGGTGAGAATGGCGCGAGAAGCGGGACTGGTGAAGATGGGAACCGTGGCGGTGGATGGAACCAAGATGCGGGCGAATGCGAGCAAACGCAAAGCGATGAGCTATGAACGGATGAAGAAGCAGGAAACCGAGTTGGGGGAACAGATTCGGGATCTGATCAATCGGGCAACCGCGACCGATGAGGAAGAAGACCAGCGTTACGGGGCCGATCGGCGAGGAGACGAACTACCCGAAGGATTGGCGACGCACGAGAAGCGACGGACCACGATCCAGGCGGCGATGAAGCGACTCGAAGAGCGTCAGATGGCTGCCGACCAGGAAGCGGAAAGGAAACCGGGAGACGACAAGCCTGGAAGCGGCAAGAAGGGCAAGCCGTTCAAACGCCCCATGGGTGAGCCCAAACCCAAAGCCCAGGATAACTTCACCGATCCGGAAAGCCGGATTATGAAGACCTCGACGGAAGGATTCCAACAATGCTACAACGCGCAGGCGGCGGTGGATTCCGAGGCGCGAATCATCGTCGCCACAACGGTGAGCAACAATGCTTCCGATACCGGACAGTTGACACCGACTCTGGATGAGTTGAACAAGAATCTGTCCGAGAGTCCGGACCGGGTACTGGCGGATGCGGGATACCGATCCGAGTCGAATCTGCGAATGCTGGAACGACGAGAAATTGATGGGTACGTCCCGATGGGCCGCGAGAAGGATATTGACACGGCCCCACTCCCACCCAAAAGCACAGCGATGGGTCGGATGATCCGCAAGATGAAAACCCAGCGAGGGCGTGATCGTTACCGGGCCCGAAAGCACATCGGTGAGCCACCGTTTGGGTGGATCAAGTCGGTGCTCGGATTTCGACAATTCAGTCTGCGAGGTTTGGACAACGTCACCTGCGAATGGAACCTGGTGGCTCTGGCGGTGAACTTGCGACGGATGAACGGAAAGATCGAATGGGCCTAGTCCGCAAAACCGGGGACAACCAACCCAGCCCCGGGGCCAACGACTCAGGTCCGCACAGCTTCGAACAGGTCATTTCGAAAGAATCGGGCGGTTCTGCTCCCAAGACCCTATCGAATCCCAATAGCTCCGAGTTCTTCGCGCTTTGCCGCGCAGACTCCTAGCTTCCCCTTATGCCCACACCGCGACACCTCTCCGTGCTGTTTGGCCTGATTCTCTTGCTTCCGCAAAGTGGGGCCGCCCAGTCGCTGGGCCAACTGCGAGACCTTATCGAGGGCCTGGTCGAGATCCCGGCGATCTCCGGGCATGAGGGTCAACTGGCGGATGCCATCGCGGACAGGTTGAGGCGGCGTGGTTTGTCTCCCGACATCGACCGGATGTCCAATGTGACTGTAACCGTTGGATCGGGCAGGCCGCGCCGCTTGATTGTGGCCAATATCGACGAGCCCGGATATGTCGTTTCGGGCTGGACCGATGACGGGTACCTGCGGATGAACAGGATCGGTTTGACCCCTGCCCATCCCTATCTGGATCAGTACTTCGAAGGCCAGAGGCTGTGGGTCCGCAACTCGCGAGGAACTATGGTTCCCGGCGTTACTTCGATTCCCTCGACGCATTTGCGCCGCGGCCAGAATGAAGAGGAGTCCCCATTCGATCTCTCCGACGCCTATGTCGATATCGGTGCCGGTTCTGTGGACGACATCCGGGAGGTGGGAATTCGTCTGTTGGATCCGATCTTTCTCGAGAAGACGTTCAGCACTCTGGCTGCCGACCGTGTGTCCGGACCGTTCCTTGCGGATCGAGTCGGCGCAGCAGCATTGTTGTCGGTGCTCACGAGTCTGCCCGAGTCCGCAATAGAGGGGACGTTAACGGTAGCTTTCGTCACGCAGGAGCATTTTGGCCGCAAGGGGATCGATCGGATTCGAGAGCGGTTTACCGTCGATGAAGTCTTTGTTTTCGAGATCATGAATTTCGAGACCACCGGGCTCTTATCCCGTCTCGGGAGCGGTATCGCCATCGACGCCAGTGCTGCGCCGGGTTTCTCGGACCAATTGGCTCGTTTTGGCGAGACGGTTCGTGATGACCCGATGGGCGATCCATCCGCGACACCAGTTTGGCGACCCGGGACCGCCGTCGTGCGGCTGGGCATACCGATCATGTTCCATCAGACTCCGGTCGAGGTGCTTGATCTCAAGGATTTGCGGCACACGGTTCGGTTCCTGCGCATCCTTCTCACCGGAGGGCAATCGTGAGAAGGGTCTTTCCAGGAGGCTGCGCGCAGAAGAGATCTCTTGCTTATCCGGTTGTTTCAGCAAGCCACCATATGTAGTGTAGGGGTGTGGCACGCCCTCCGTTTCCCAAGAATATGCGCGAGTTCCAACGGCAATTCGCTACCGAGGAGGCATGTCAAGACTACTTGGCGGTATGTCGCTGGACGAACGGCTTCACATGTCCCCGCTGCGGACACGGGCGGGCGTATCGGATACTGCGACATCGACGGTGGCAATGGAGTTATAACCGAATCTGGTGTTTGGGACGGTTGAAAAAAGCGGCGTATCTGGTCGATCTGTTGTGACAAAACATCAAAGCAACCATAGGAGATACGCCACTGTGAGCAAGAGTAACGTGATTGGACCGGAAGGTCGAGAAACGATTGACGATCCGGTAACAGAGCTACTACGAGTCGGGGCACAGCAACTGATCCAACGCGCGGTGGAAGCCGAACTGGCAGAGCTGCTATCCCAGCACGGCGATCGGCGAACCGAGACGGGGAACGCCGGGGTGGTGCGCAACGGTTATCTGCCTGAACGTGACCTGCAGACCGGTCTGGGGCCGGTAACGGTCCAAATTCCGAAGGTCCGTGCCAAGACGGGTGAAGCAGTGACGTTCCGATCGGCCCTGGTACCACCCTACATTCGGAAGACGAGGTCGCTGGAAGCAGCGGTGCCGTGGTTGTATTTGAAAGGCGTCTCGAGCGGCGAGATGGGTGACGCCCTAAGAGTTCTTGTCGGTCCTCAGGCGCAGGGCCTGTCGGCGAGCACGGTATCGCGCTTGAAACAGGTCTGGGGCGAGGAGTACCGCCAAAGCTGCGAGGAGCGGCTGGATGCAAACCGCTGGGTGTATGTCTGGGCCGACGGCATTTACAGCGGACTTCGTGCGGAACAAAGCAAGTTGCGTGCATTGGTCGTGATCGGCGTGAATGAACGCGGAGAGAAGCGTTTTCTGGCGATCGAAGACGGTGTCCGGGAATCGACACAGAGTTGGCGCGAGGTCTTGTTGAAGCTGAAGTCCCGTGGGATGAATATCCCGGAGTTGGCCATCGGTGACGGTGCGATGGGGTTCTGGGCCGCACTGGAGGAAATCTATCCCGAGACACGCCAACAACGTTGCTGGATGCACAAGACCATGAACGTGCTCAACTGCCTACCCAAGTCGGCCCAGGCGAAAGCGAAACAGGCATTGCACGCGATCTGGCGGGCCGAAACCAAGGCAGACGCCGAGAAGGCATTCGAACTGTTCATTGAAACCTATGAGCCGAAGTATCCGAAAGCCACTGTCTGCCTCCAGAAAGACAGAGAAGAACTGCTGGCCTTTTACGACTTTCCGGCCAAGCATTGGCAAAGCATCAGAACGACGAATCCCATTGAGTCGACCTTTGCCACCATTCGCCACCGAACCAAGCGATCCAGGGGTTGTCTGACGCGGGATGGCATCCTGCACATGATGTTCAAACTGGGACAGTGCGCTCAGAAGAACTGGCGACGATTACGAGGATTCGATGATCTGGCCAAGGTGATTACTGGAGTGAAATTCAACGACGGAATCGAAGTGACAAACGTCGATCAGGCCGCCGCTTGAATCAATCTCCTAAACACCACTTTTGACAATAACTCTGGCAATGCGTTGGGTGCCGATACCAGGTTTCGTTGACGGCCGGCACGATTCTCCACAACACAAGGACGCCACTAACGGTCTGGTTCTGGGCGGCCTATCTGATGGTCACCGATAAACGGGGCATTTCGGCTCTTCTGCTCCAACGACAAATGGGGCTGCGTCGGTACGAGACCGCGTGGATGCTGTTGCACAAGCTGAGACGGGCGATGGTTAACGCGACGCGAGAGCCGTTGAATGGCGAGGTGGAGATCGACGACACCTGGATCGGCGGATCCCAATCCGGCCTCCGGGGCAGTCGTCAGCTCAAGGGGCGAAAGGCCGCCATTGTGCTGGTGGCCGTTGAAAAACGGGGCCGTATCTCGGGTCGTGTCCGGATGGCCGTCGTCCGGAACTTCAAGAAAAAGACGATGATCGATTTCGTCAAACAAAACATCGCACCGGGATCCACTGTTTACACCGACGGCCTGCAAGGCTTCGAGGGCATTCCGAAAGCAGGCGTTCGGCACATTCCCCATCTTCAACCTCTCCGGACCGACCTGCGCAAAGGCGTGCCCTCGGTGGTGCCACTTGCGGACCGCGCGATCGGAAACCTGAAGCAATGGCTGATCGGTACCTACCATGGGGTCAGTAACCCACAGCTTCACATCTACCTGGATGAGTTCGTGTTTCGGCACAATCGTCGGAGGAGTCCAATGGCCGCTTTTCAAACATTACTCGGCCTCGGTGCGGGACAGCCTCCAACTCCCTATCGACGGATTCAGGGCGCTCGGGACATCGCGAATGATGTTGGCTAATCGCAACATGTTGGGGTCTGCTGAAACAACCGGATAAGCAAGAGAGATCTACTGCGAAAGCAGTAGAATCGGTCCATATTTCCCCGATTGTTCGTTAAATAGAACCACTATTCGCCTCAAAATCGAGAAAATCTGTCCTCGATTCCCCGCTTTCTCGCTACGATCCCTTCTGCCGCACAGCCTCCTAGGCCTTGTTTCGGTTCTAATGCTCGCCTCCGTAGCGGTTGGGCAGGACCGGGGCCGCAAGGGCGATCGAACTCCCGAACCTTTCGAGATCCTGGCCGACCTCGTGGAAACTTATGGTGTTTCCGGCTTTGAGGCTCCGGTTCGGGACAAGGTCGGGACGTACCTGCCGTCCTGGACACGTCCGCGGGTGGACGAGAAGGGCAATCTCCTGGTCACTTTCGGCAGCGGCCCCGAGCATCTGGTTTTCGTAGCCCACCTGGACGAGATCGGGTACGTGGTCGATGACATCCGGGCCGATGGCACGCTTGCCGTCGATCGGCGGGGTGGATACTTCGATCGATACTTCGAGGCACGGCCGGTGCTGGTGCATTCCGGCCGCGGCCCGATCTCGGGGATCATTTCGCCGCGGCTGGGCTACTTCCGCAGCGGAGAGGCGAAAGCGGAGTTTGAGACCGACGATATCCGGGTCTATCTGGGTACGGATACCCGGAGTGACACCGAAGCTCTGGGAATACGTCCGGGAGATTCGATCACCGTACCGAAACGTTTCGTTCCGCTCGCGAACGGTCGGGCGACGGCCCGATCGTTCGATGATCGAACCGGCTGTACGGCTCTGATCCTCGCTCTTCAGGACATCGATCCATCCGAGGTGCGAAAGAAGATCACTTTCGCCTGGGTTGTCGAAGAAGAGACCGGCCTCCACGGAGCCAGACACCTGGCCGCTCGGGCCGATGCGGATTTCGTCTTCGCCGTCGACACCTTTGTGTCGTCGGATTCCCCCCGCGAAGACAAGAGGTTTGGCGATGCGCCCCTCGGATCCGGGTTTGTCATCCGTGCCCTGGACACCAGTAACATCACGCCGATCGAATTTGTCGATCGCGTCATCGGAATTGCCAACCAGCATAACGTTCCGGTTCAGGTCGGTTCGACCAACGGAGGCAATGACGGTTCTACCTTTACACGTTACGGCGCGATCGATATCCCCATAGCCTGGCCGCTGCGTTATTCGCACTCACCGGTCGAAGTTCTCGAGAAGACCGACCTGGAAGCGCTGGCCGACATCATCCGCCACCTGGTATCCGAGTTCTAGAGAGCCCGAGGAGCCTGCGCGGCAGAAGGGATCGTAGCGAGAAAGTGGGGAATCGAGGACAGATTTTCTCGATTTTGAGGCGAATAGTGGTTCTATTTAACGAAAAATCGGGGAAATATGGACCGATTCTTACTGCTTTCGCAGTAGATCTCTTCTGCCGCGCAGGCTCCTAGTGTAGTCCGTCACAGTTAATGTAACTTATTCAGCTTTCCTACGTCTGAGTATATATGAGGAGAGCACCGACGATTAAATTGGACATTCCTGTGCGGAAGGAACTGGAGCGACTGAGCCGAAGCCGCAGTGTGGCGGTCCGGTTGGCGGAACGATCTCGAATTGTCTTGCTGGCCGCCGGGGGTCTGGACAATCAGGAGATCGCTGCCAAGTTGGACATCACTCGTCAAAAGGCCGGACGTTGGCGCGATCGTTTCGTTGAAGATGGCCTCGGGGGAATCGAAAAGGACGCTTCCCGCAGTGGACGGATTCCCTCGATCGGCCGCCGGAAGCGGGCCCGGATCGTGAAGAAGACGGTCGAAGGGAAGCCTCCGAACGCCACGCACTGGAGCCGGTCCTTGATGGCCAGGGCAACCGGCGTCAGCGAGTCCACGGTAGGGAGAATCTGGCGGGCTCATGGCTTGAAGCCTCATCTGGCACGCACCTTCAAACTTTCCAACGACAAACAATTTGTCGAGAAGTTGGAGGATGTGGTCGGTTTGTATCTGAACCCTCCGGAAAACGCCATTGTTTTGTCCTGCGATGAGAAGAGCCAGATGCAGGCCCTGGACCGCACGCAACCCGGGTTACCTCTGAAGAAGGGGCGGTGCGGCACCCTCACCCACGACTACAAACGCAACGGGACGACCACGATGTTCGCCGCGCTCAATACGCTGGACGGCTCGATTATCGGGACCTGTATGCCGAAGCATCGTCATCAGGAATGGATCCGGTTTCTCAATCAGATCAAATGTTCCGTGCCGAAAGACAAACAGATCCATATCATTTGCGACAACTACGCCACGCACAAACATCAGAAAGTCGTCAACTGGTTGAAGCGCAACACGCGCTTTCATGTGCACTTCACACCGACCAGTGCATCCTGGCTGAACATGGTCGAACGCTTCTTCCGGGATCTTTCCGAACAACGGCTTCGGCGCGGGGTTTTCCATTCGGTTCCTGAGCTAATCCAGGCCGTGGAGGAATATGTCGGGGGTCACAATCAGAACCCGAAGCCCTTCATTTGGACCGCAACGGCTTCCGATATTCTTGAAAAAGTTCAACGTGCCCGAAAGAAGCTCGATAAGTTACAGTCTGTTTGACGGGGACCACTAATGCATTGGAGCAAGTGCGGCAAGGACTCCACGGCAGGAAGCGGGACGTGTATGACGCGGATCTGAAAGGGTACTTTGATTCCATTCCGCGGGACAAGCTGTTCAAGGCGATTCGGATGCGGGTGACCGATAGTGCGGTGCTCAAGTTGATTCGGATGTGGCTCAACGCGCCAGTGACCGACACCCGGGACGGGGACCGCCTAGGCGGACCCGGACCGGGACTCCGCAGGGCGGGGTGATCTCACCATTGTTAGCGAATATCTACCTGCACTGGTTTGATCACTTCTTCCATGCCCGAGGGGGTCCGGCCCAATGGGCCGGAGCCGAACTGGTGCGGTACGCCGATGATCTGGTGATACTGGCCCGGTACCAGAGTCCCCGGTTGAAGGATTGGATTGAAGAGACGTTGGAACAACGGATGGGGCTCGAACTGAATCGAGCCAAGACACGGGTCGTGCGACTGATGGAGTCGGGACAGAGCTTCGACTTTCTGGGATACACGTTTCGGTACGATCGGGACCTGCACGGGCAGCCACGACGCTATCTGAATGTGGCCCCCTCAAAGAAGGCGCTGGCTCGGGAACGTCAGAGGTTGCGCGACATGACTGGCCCATGGCGAGGCTCGATGCCCATACCGGCCCTGGTTGCGGATTTGAATCGGCACCTCAACGGTTGGGCGCAGTACTTCAGCTATGGCTATCCCCGTGTTGCAAAGCGCCAGATCAACCGTTTCGTACGCGACCGTCTGACGCGTCATTTGCGGCGGCGGAGCCAGCGACCCTTTCGTCCTCCCGCCGGGGTCAGCTATTACAAGCATTTCCAAACCCTCGGGTTGGTCTATCTGTAAGGCTCTCCGTGTGTGCTTCAGAAGAATTGGTCGGGAGCGCCGGATGCGGGAAATCCGCACGTCCGGTGCGACGAGGGGGGAGGTCGCTCTTCGCGTCCTCCCCTACTCTACCGTCGATGGATACCCACCCTTGGATGAGCGTCTGGGGTCAGGCGGAGGTTCTGCAGTTCTACAGGCCTAGTTCGCGAAGTGTCGAAGCGATCGTGCTGAGGAGAGATTCGTCTTGTAGCGAGCCTCGGCTGTGCACGTTGCCTTCGGCTGTGAGGACCACGAACTCTCCGGCAGGTGTGTCCATCAGGGACGAGCCCCGGTTGAGCATGACCGGGAAAGTGATTTCGTCCGGTTGGGAGCCGACTGTCAGTGTCACGCCGAGAAACCTCAAGTCTTGGGTCGCTCCGAACGCATCATACGCCTCCTGGAAGGCAGGCGCCCCAGGCGATTGGTCGTCGAACACAGCCATCACGATCACAGACCCGGCGAAATCCGACAGGGCGTAGGAGTATCCGGCGGTGTCGGTTACCGAGAAGTTGAGTGAAGCCCGAATTTCAGCACCTGCCGCAGCGGTTTCGGATGGCGTCCTTGCTCCGCTTTCGGTCGCCGGCTTGGCCCTTGTTGCTGCGGGCAGATCGGTCGCCTTCGCCACCTCATCCACAACAGCAGCCACTGTGGCCGGGGATTCGCTTACTGTAGGCACGGCATCGGTGGGTTGGTCCGAAGTCCCCGGAAGCCACAGGACGAGGGCCACAAGGGCCACTCCTGCCATGACGGAGGCTGTCGCAAACGTCCCAACACGTACTGGGACTTGCGGACCGCCGCCGTGGGCGATGGCCACCTGCCGATCGAAATAGACTGCGATCCGGCGGTCCACTTCCTCGTATCCGGCTACCTCATCGCGACAGTCTTTGCAGGCTTCGAGATGTTGTTCGATGCGATTCCGCGTTTCGGCGTCGATCTGGTCCGTCAGGAAATCCTCCAGGCTGGATTCCACAAGCTTGCAGTCGGTCATAGTCTTAAAGCCCTCTTCAGGCGTTTGCGTCCGTAAAAAATCCTGGACTTGACCGTTCCTTCGGGAATCTCCAGAACAGCTGCGATTTCGGGAATCGTCATGCCTTCTCCAGCGAGCATTAACAACGGCACTCGAAATTCATCAGGCAGTTTCTTGACGTGCTTTTCGACATCGAGCATCGCCTCGCGATCGAATCGATCCGCCGGGTCCTCAGGATCGAAAGCGGTCGTCTTTCCCGTCGCGTTCTCACGGTCGAGATCGCTGAACGAAACGAACCGTTTGACCATGCGCACGAAACTGCGCCGGTGATTTATCGACACACGGACGACGATCCGCGCTAGCCAGGTCCGTAAAGGGCAGTCGCCACGGAAGTTTTTGAGTCCGCGGTGGCCACGCATAAGTGCTTCCTGGACAATGTCTTCCGCATCCGCGACGTTACGTGTCGACGCAACGGCGATCTTTATCAGAAACGCTCGGTGTTTGCGCACCTCCGCCTCAAATCCGGCCTCGTCCACCACGAAATCCGCCCGTCGGTCGGGTTTTCGATCGCTTTTCTTTATGACACTGTCGGGAGCTAAAGAGTTCACATCAAGATGGGATCGACCACGTAAATTCGGTTGCAGCCAGTGATCAAATGCGATTGCCGGAGCGCAGTTCGTCCAGTTTCTTCTGAACCTTGTCTCTCTCTTCCTGATCTTCCGCCAATTCGACAGACTTCTCATACTCGGCGCGTGCTTCGGCAACTCGTCCCGTCTTTTCGTAAACATCTCCGAGATGTTCGTGAATCGTCGGATCGCTTGCCGCAAAAAGCAGGGCCCGTTTTAAAAAGCGCTCAGCTAACTCCACCTGGTCGAGCCGATAGTAGATCCAGCCCAGGCTGTCGAGATAGGCGCCGTTGATCGGGTCGTTTTCCACCGCCGTCTGGATCATCTCAAGCGCTTCTTCAAGTTTCGTGTTGTTCTCGGCGAGCATGTACCCGAGGTAGTTCAAGACAGCGGAATTGTCGGCGTTGATCTCCAGCGCCTTCCGGAAGGCTGCTTCCGCCGCGGCGAAGTCCCTTTGCCGCTCGTAAAGCGCGCCTTGCAGGAAATGAACCTGCTCGTTTTCGTCGAACTGCTCCTTCGCCTCGTCGAGCACGTCCTGTGCTTCTTCATAGTTCTTTTCGCGCTGCAGAATTCCCACCATAGCCGAGTAGATCTGAAGGTCCGCGTCGCTATCGGTCTTCATGTCACGAAGAGCCGCGATACCCTCTTCGACTTCACCCTGCTCGGCGATGATGTCTGCGCGTTGAAGTTTTAGCTGCCGGTTGTCGGGGAACTCTTCGAGCGCCTGCACGTTGTGCTCGGCAGCCCGATCCAGATTCTTCGCGGTTCGGTAGGTATCGACGATGTAGGAGTCCACAGTTCCGTCACGGTCCGGATCCATGCTGTTGATCTGGCCAAACGCTTCCACCGCACCATCGAACTGCTCCAGCATGGTATTGATGATGGCTGAATGGGTCAGGAACACGCGACGATTCTGACGTTCGGCCCGCGTGTAGCGGGCGTTGGGGCGTTCGGTGTCCTTGAGAAGACCCTCGACGCCTTCGAGCGCCTCCTCGAAACGTCCGTCATCCCGATTTACGAGCGCTAGGTTGAAGCGGATTT